>NZ_FNJO01000044.1 GCF_900104095.1 Ralstonia sp. 25mfcol4.1
ATAATCTCGTTTCTCCGCTGCAACGAAAGACGCAGCGACAGCGAACGGCAAAGCCGGTTGCTGGGGTTCTTTAACAAACAAACAACCGATAAGTGTGGGCGCTTGATGGCGAACGCCACGGGGCTTTGGCTTCGTGATGCTTCAAAAGTTATCAGTGCTCGCACAGTAAAACATGTTGGTTTGCGTCGCGAGACGCGAGCCAGTCAGTTTTCTGAGAGTGAGCGACCGCTCGAAAGAGCGAGGTGCTTCGGCACCACACAGAGATTGAACTGAAGAGTTTGATCCTGGCTCAGATTGAACGCTGGCGGCATGCCTTACACATGCAAGTCGAACGGCAGCGCGGACTTCGGTCTGGCGGCGAGTGGCGAACGGGTGAGTAATACATCGGAACGTACCCTGTTGTGGGGGATAACTAGTCGAAAGATTAGCTAATACCGCATACGACCTGAGGGTGAAAGCGGGGGACCGTAAGGCCTCGCGCAGCAGGAGCGGCCGATGTCTGATTAGCTAGTTGGTGGGGTAAAGGCCTACCAAGGCGACGATCAGTAGCTGGTCTGAGAGGACGATCAGCCACACTGGGACTGAGACACGGCCCAGACTCCTACGGGAGGCAGCAGTGGGGAATTTTGGACAATGGGGGCAACCCTGATCCAGCAATGCCGCGTGTGTGAAGAAGGCCTTCGGGTTGTAAAGCACTTTTGTCCGGAAAGAAAACGCTCTGGTTAATACCTGGGGCGGATGACGGTACCGGAAGAATAAGCACCGGCTAACTACGTGCCAGCAGCCGCGGTAATACGTAGGGTGCGAGCGTTAATCGGAATTACTGGGCGTAAAGCGTGCGCAGGCGGTTTTGTAAGACAGGCGTGAAATCCCCGAGCTCAACTTGGGAATTGCGCTTGTGACTGCAAGGCTAGAGTATGTCAGAGGGGGGTAGAATTCCACGTGTAGCAGTGAAATGCGTAGAGATGTGGAGGAATACCGATGGCGAAGGCAGCCCCCTGGGACGTCACTGACGCTCATGCACGAAAGCGTGGGGAGCAAACAGGATTAGATACCCTGGTAGTCCACGCCCTAAACGATGTCAACTAGTTGTTGGGGATTCATTTCTTCAGTAACGTAGCTAACGCGTGAAGTTGACCGCCTGGGGAGTACGGTCGCAAGATTAAAACTCAAAGGAATTGACGGGGACCCGCACAAGCGGTGGATGATGTGGATTAATTCGATGCAACGCGAAAAACCTTACCTACCCTTGACATGCCACTAACGAAGCAGAGATGCATCAGGTGCCCGAAAGGGAAAGTGGACACAGGTGCTGCATGGCTGTCGTCAGCTCGTGTCGTGAGATGTTGGGTTAAGTCCCGCAACGAGCGCAACCCTTATCTTTAGTTGCTACGCAAGGGCACTCTAGAGAGACTGCCGGTGACAAACCGGAGGAAGGTGGGGATGACGTCAAGTCCTCATGGCCCTTATGGGTAGGGCTTCACACGTCATACAATGGTGCGTACAGAGGGTTGCCAACCCGCGAGGGGGAGCTAATCCCAGAAAACGCATCGTAGTCCGGATCGTAGTCTGCAACTCGACTACGTGAAGCTGGAATCGCTAGTAATCGCGGATCAGCATGCCGCGGTGAATACGTTCCCGGGTCTTGTACACACCGCCCGTCACACCATGGGAGTGGGTTTTGCCAGAAGTAGTTAGCCTAACCGCAAGGAGGGCGATTACCACGGCAGGGTTCATGACTGGGGTGAAGTCGTAACAAGGTAGCCGTATCGGAAGGTGCGGCTGGATCACCTCCTTTCCAGAGGCTTGTGTTCACAAGTCAAGCGTTCACACTTATCGGTTTGTTTGCTGTTACAGCCAAGGGTCTGTAGCTCAGGTGGTTAGAGCACCGTCTTGATAAGGCGGGGGTCGTAGGTTCAAGTCCTACCAGACCCACCAAGTTATCTGTGCGGGGGATTAGCTCAGCTGGGAGAGCACCTGCTTTGCAAGCAGGGGGTCGTCGGTTCGATCCCGTCATCCTCCACCACTTACCTGGATCGAAGATCGGGGTAACGAGACGACCTGGTTGGTAGTCAAATGAAAGCACTCGGTGCTGAGTGCTTTCATTTGGCATTGCCAAGCGACGATGAGTCGGCTGTTCTTTAACAATATGGGATGTAGTAAAGGTGTCGCGAAGCGTTGATGAGACGCTGGAGTACAAACGCGATACCGGGTTGTGATTGTATCAACCAAAATGTATTTAAGTGATCGAAAGATGACTTGGAATACGGCACAAACGCGAGAACTCAGACCTGTAGCCAGCGTGGATAGCGGAAAGCGTTAGACACACTCGTTATAGGGTCAAGCGAACAAGTGCATGTGGTGGATGCCTTGGCGATCACAGGCGATGAAGGACGCGGTAGCCTGCGAAAAGCTTCGGGGAGCTGGCAAACAAGCTTTGATCCGGAGATGTCCGAATGGGGAAACCCGGCCCGAATGGGTCATCCCTTGCTGAATACATAGGCAAGGGAAGCGAACGCGGCGAACTGAAACATCTAAGTAGCTGCAGGAACAGAAATCAACCGAGATTCCCAGAGTAGTGGCGAACGAAATGGGAAGAGCCTTGCACTCTTTAGCAGAACTGTTAGCAAAACGGGATGGAAAGCCCGGCCATAGCAGGTGATAGCCCTGTATGCGAAAACAGATTTGTGGAACTAGGTGTGCGACAAGTAGGGCGGGACACGTGAAATCCTGTCTGAAGATGGGGGGACCATCCTCCAAGGCTAAATACTCGTGATCGACCGATAGTGAACCAGTACCGTGAGGGAAAGGCGAAAAGAACCCCGGGAGGGGAGTGAAATAGATCCTGAAACCGCATGCATACAAACAGTCGGAGCCTGGCAACGGGTGACGGCGTACCTTTTGTATAATGGGTCAGCGACTTACATTCAGTGGCAAGCTTAACCGATTAGGGAAGGCGTAGCGAAAGCGAGTCCGAACAGGGCGTTGAGTCGCTGGGTGTAGACCCGAAACCAGATGATCTATCCATGGCCAGGTTGAAGGTGCGGTAACACGTACTGGAGGACCGAACCCACTAACGTTGAAAAGTTAGGGGATGAGCTGTGGATAGGGGTGAAAGGCTAAACAAATCTGGAAATAGCTGGTTCTCTCCGAAAACTATTTAGGTAGTGCCTCGTGTCTCACCTTCGGGGGTAGAGCACTGTCATGGTTGGGGGGTCTATTGCTGATTACCCCGCCATAGCAAACTCCGAATACCGAAGAGTGCAATCACGGGAGACAGACATCGGGTGCTAACGTCCGGTGTCAAGAGGGAAACAACCCAGACCGCCAGCTAAGGTCCCCAAATATAGCTAAGTGGGAAACGAAGTGGGAAGGCTAAAACAGTCAGGAGGTTGGCTTAGAAGCAGCCACCCTTTAAAGAAAGCGTAATAGCTCACTGATCGAGTCGTCCTGCGCGGAAGATGTAACGGGGCTAAGCTATATACCGAAGCTGCGGACGCACAGCAATGTGCGTGGTAGGAGAGCGTTCTGTAAGCCTGTGAAGGTGTCTTGTAAAGGATGCTGGAGGTATCAGAAGTGCGAATGCTGACATGAGTAGCGATAAAGGGGGTGAAAGGCCCCCTCGCCGTAAGCCCAAGGTTTCCTACGCAACGTTCATCGGCGTAGGGTGAGTCGGCCCCTAAGGCGAGGCAGAGATGCGTAGCTGATGGGAAGCAGGTTAATATTCCTGCACCGTCGTATGATGCGATGGGGGGACGGATCGCGGAAGGTTGTCCGGGTGTTGGAAGTCCCGGTCCCTGCATTGGAGAAGGCGCTTAGGCAAATCCGGGCGCGGGATTCAAGGATGTGGGGCGAGCGGCTTTATGCTGCGAAGCAATCGGAAGTGGTTCCAAGAAAAGCCTCTAAGCTTCAGTCATACGAGACCGTACCGCAAACCGACACAGGTGGGCGAGATGAGTATTCTAAGGCGCTTGAGAGAACTCGGGAGAAGGAACTCGGCAAATTGGTACCGTAACTTCGGGATAAGGTACGCCCTGGTAGCTTGACTGGCCTGCGCCAGAAGGGTGAAGGGGTTGCAATAAAATGGTGGCTGCGACTGTTTAATAAAAACACAGCACTCTGCAAACACGAAAGTGGACGTATAGGGTGTGACGCCTGCCCGGTGCCGGAAGATTAAATGATGGGGTGCAAGCTCTTGATTGAAGTCCCGGTAAACGGCGGCCGTAACTATAACGGTCCTAAGGTAGCGAAATTCCTTGTCGGGTAAGTTCCGACCTGCACGAATGGCGTAACGATGGCCACACTGTCTCCTCCCGAGACTCAGCGAAGTTGAAGTGTTTGTGATGATGCAATCTCCCCGCGGCTAGACGGAAAGACCCCATGAACCTTTACTGTAGCTTTGCATTGGACTTTGAACCGATCTGTGTAGGATAGGTGGGAGGCTTTGAAGCGTGGACGCCAGTTCACGTGGAGCCGTCCTTGAAATACCACCCTGGTTTGTTTGAGGTTCTAACCTTGGCCCGTGAATCCGGGTCGGGGACAGTGCATGGTAGGCAGTTTGACTGGGGCGGTCTCCTCCCAAAGTGTAACGGAGGAGTTCGAAGGTACGCTTGGTACGGTCGGACATCGTACCTAAAGTGCAATGGCAAAAGCGTGCTTAACTGCGAGACCGACAAGTCGAGCAGGTGCGAAAGCAGGACATAGTGATCCGGTGGTTCTGAATGGAAGGGCCATCGCTCAACGGATAAAAGGTACTCTGGGGATAACAGGCTGATACCGCCCAAGAGTTCATATCGACGGCGGTGTTTGGCACCTCGATGTCGGCTCATCTCATCCTGGGGCTGTAGCCGGTCCCAAGGGTATGGCTGTTCGCCATTTAAAGAGGTACGTGAGCTGGGTTTAAAACGTCGTGAGACAGTTTGGTCCCTATCTGCCGTGGGCGTTGGAATCTTGACGGGGGCTGCTCCTAGTACGAGAGGACCGGAGTGGACGTACCGCTGGTGTACCTGTTGTCTCGCCAGAGGCATCGCAGGGTAGCTATGTACGGAAGAGATAACCGCTGAAAGCATCTAAGCGGGAAACTCGCCTGAAGATGAGGATTCCCTGGAGGCTTGACCTCCTTGAAGGGTCGTTCGAGACCAGGACGTTGATAGGCTGGGTGTGGAAGCGCAGTAATGCGTTAAGCTAACCAGTACTAATTGCCCGTAAGGCTTGATCCTATAACCAGTGTGTTTGACCTGGTGGGACGTGAGTCCGCGTGTGCCACATGGCATACAACACAACCTCTTTACTACACCCCGATTCGCTGCGCTGATGCATGTCAGCGCGGCAACCCGTCATGCCTGGTGACCATAGCAAGTTGGAACCACCCCTTCCCATCCCGAACAGGACCGTGAAACGACTTTGCGCCGATGATAGTGCGGACTACCCGTGTGAAAGTAGGTCATCGCCAGGCTCTTATACCCAGAACCCCCAAGCCC
>NZ_FNJO01000041.1 GCF_900104095.1 Ralstonia sp. 25mfcol4.1
AGCCTTGCCCCAAAGCCGCAGCGGCCGTTCCACGGCGATTTGCCCTTCAGGAAAACGCTGGGATGGGTCGCGCACGCTGCGGCCCTGGCCGATTGCCCGCACCACCGTTTCAGAGGTGCCCGCGCGGATCCCGACGGCGCGCGCGTGCGTGGCATCGCGTCGTGCCTCGGCGGCCATCACGTCAGGGGAACTGACGATGGCGTCCCGCACGGCGGCGTCGTCAGGCAGATAGTCGTTTGTGGCGGCGTGTGGGGCCGTGCTGCCAAACGACGCCATAGCGCTGAGTGAGCCGACCAAGCCTATCATTATCGCAAGGGTGATATGCAGGTTGCACCTCATTGCGGCTCTCCCTGTTGGCGATCGGACCGCACGCTCGGCGAGCCGAAATGCTCGAACAACAGCGGCAAAAGAAGTAGCGTGAGCGCGGTCGACGAAACGAGGCCACCGGAAATAACGATGGCGAGTGGACGCTGGATCTCAGAGCCCGGCCCGGTTGCCAGCAGCAGCGGTATCATCCCGAGCGCCGTGATACAGGCGGTCATCAGGACGGGGCGCAGCCGATCCCGGACGCCCACGCGAACGGTTTGGGCGACGTCGAGACCGGACTCCAGCAGCGCGTTGAAGTGTGAGATCAGCACGACACCGTTTAGCACCGTGATACCGAGCAAGGCAATAAAGCCAACGGACGCCGGAACGGACAGGTATTCCCCTGATAGCCGCAATGCAGCGATGCCTCCTACAAGCGCAAACGGAATATTGGCCAGCACCAGCACGGCTTGACGTACCGATCGGAATGTCAGCATCAACAGCAAGAAGATCGCTGCCAATGCCATCGGCACAACCAGGGCCAGACGCGCAGCGGCTCGACGCTGGTTCTCAAATTGCCCCCCCCAGACGATGCGCAAGCCTTTGGGCAACGTCTGAAGACGGGCAACGGCCGCCTGTGCCTCCTGAACGAAGCCGGCCAGGTCGCGGCCCTCCACGTTTGCCTGGATCACGGCAAACCTGGCACCGTTCTCATGATTGATCCGCACAGGGCCGTCCACCCGCTCAAGGCCCGCCAATGATGTCAGTGGCCACGCCTGGCCATCCGGCGCCGTGACCAGCAGGCTGGCGAACGCCTCGGGGGCCTGGCGCAATGCTGCGCCGCCGCGCAGGATCAGCGGCGTGCGGATAATGCCCTCCGGCACCACGCCAATGCGGTCGCCCTCCACCAGCGCGCGCAGTTGCGCCTGCAGGGCGTCTCCAGAAAAGCCTGCCTGGCCGGCTGCGGCGCGGTCCAGGGACACTTTCAGGTACTGCACGCCGGTGTTACTGGGTGCAATCACGTCGGTCGCGCCATGGATGCCGCGCACGGTCGAGGCGATGAGCTGTGCGGCCGCATCGATCGCCCCGAGGTCGCTGCCAAAGAGCTTAATGGCAACGTCGCCGCGCGTGCCGGTCAGCATCTCCGACACGCGCATCTCGATGGGCTGGGTGAATCCGTAGATCACACCGGGAAAGCGTTCCATCACGCGCCGGATCGCCTCGGCAATATCTTCCTTGCCGCCGCGCCACTGGTCCTTGGGCTTAAGCACGAGGAAGGTGTCGGTCTCGTTGAGGCCCATTGGGTCCAGTCCCAGATCGTCGGAGCCGGAGCGCGCCACAATTGAGCGGATTTCGGGGACGTCCTTGAGTAAGGCCTGCTGAACACGCTGGTCCAAGTCCAGCGATGCCGCAAGCGACACGGAAGGAGCTTTTTGAAGCTGCACGATCATGTCTCCCTCGTCCATGGTCGGCATGAAGGTCTTTCCCACGGACAGGTACAACACAGCGGCCCCCGCCAGTGCCACACCGGCAGCAGCGAAGATGGTACGGCGGTGCAAGGTGCTCCAGTCCTGCATCCGGGCAAAGCCGGCCGAGACCTTGCGCATTAACCAGGGTGTCTCATCGGCGTGAGACAGCAATAGCCAGGAAGCCAGCGCGGGGACGACCGTAAATGCAATCACCACCGAGGACGCCAACGCCAGCACGATGGTGAGCGCCACAGGTGCAAAGAGCTTGCCCTCAAGCCCCTCGAGCGATAACAGCGGCAGGAAAACAATGCCGATGATGGATACACCGGCCAGCATCGGCGGGCCAACGGCTGTTACGGCATGCCGAATCGCCGC
>NZ_FNJO01000036.1 GCF_900104095.1 Ralstonia sp. 25mfcol4.1
CTGAAGTTGCCCACCAACGGCCTGTACCAGTTCCGCACCGCCCCCGGTGATACCTACCTCGTCGCCACCGATCCACGCTTCACGCAGTACGGCAGCTTCATTTCCAGCGACTACATGCTCGGTGCGCTGGGGCTCGATCCGCAAAAGACGCAGAAGCGGCTCGGCGATGGCTTCTACGAGGAAAAGCTCGTCCGCGACCAGATCACGCAACTGACGGGCAAGACATTCCTGACCGGCTACACCGACCAGCTGGAGGAATACAAGGCGCTGATGAACAACGGCGTTGCCTACGCCAAAGCGTTCAGTCTGACGCCGGGCGTGGGTCTGACCGACGAACAGATGCGCCAGCTCACCACGGACCTGGTATGGATGGTGTCCCAGGACGTGACGTTGCCCGATGGCACCACGCAATCGGTGCTGGTGCCGAAGGTCTATCTGGCGCCGGGCAATGGCGTGGACATGAACGCCACCGGCGCGCTGGTCGCTGGCAATACCGTGGCGATCCATGCCGCCGGGACCATGCAAAACAGCGGCGCGATCGTTGGCGATATCGCCACGCAGGTGGTGGGCGGCAACATCGTCAACCGAGGCAGCATCGGCGGCACCGGCACGACCGTCTTGCAGGCCACGCAGGATGTGCGCAACCTCGGTGGCCGCATCGGTGGGCAGGACGTGGTGGTGGCGGCTGGCCGCGACATCATCAACGAATCGCAGACGATCACGAATACCACCAAGCTGGCCAATGGCAACAGCGCTAGTGCCACCGGCATTGGCGCGGTGGCATCGATCGCCGGGACGAACAGCGTGGCCTTGCTGGCCGGGCGTGATATCGATATGACCGGTGGTACGGTCAACGCTGGCAGCAACGCGTTGCTTGCTGCAGGACGCGATATCAACTTGCGCACCGTCACAACCGCCACGACGCAGGATGCCACCGCCCATGGCGGGCAGGATCACCTGCGTGATCGAACCAACGTGAATGTCGGCAGTACGGTGCAGGCCGGCGAAAACGTGACAGCGGTCGCCGGCCGCGACATGGTGCTGACAAATGCGAATGTCCAATCTGGCGAAAGTACGACGCTGGTTGCCGGACAGAACGTTGCAATTGTGAACGCCACGGACACCCATACGCATAGCGCAGGGGCTCTTTCGAACCGGAAGCAGTCCAGCTTTGCGCAATCGTCGTATGACGAGACGGTACGAGGCACAACGGTGCAGGCTGGCGGCAGCGTGCGCGTGGGCGCCGGCCAGGCCGACATCGCCGCCGACGTGCTGGCTGCCAACGGCATTACAGCCGAGAAGAGCACTGGAGGAACACTTGGCGTGATCGGCTCGACGCTCTCGGCCGGCACCGCCGCCGCAGGCGGTAACGTGACGCTGGTGGCCAAGGACGATATCGTCATCGCCGAAGCCCGCGAGGTGCACGACGAAAGCCGAGAGCAGCGATCACGAAGCAGTGGGTTCCTGTCGCGAAAGTCCAGCTACGATGCCGTTGCCACGCACGAGGATATCGGGGTCGGCAGTCTTGTCAGCGGCGATACGGTGACCGCCGTGGCGGGCAACGACCTGCTGATTCGTCAAAGCGCGGCCACGGCGACCGACGCCGTCAACCTGACGGCCACCCGTGGCGATGTGCTGATCACCGCCGGGGAGAATACACGCGAATCCACCGAAGCGCATGAACGCTCGGCCTCCGGCGTGTCGTTCTCCGGTGGCAAGGGTGGCATCGGCGTGTCCGCAGGCAGCAGCAACGCGAAGTCGAACTCGCATACATTGGCGGTTACCCAGAGCGATGCACGCTCAACCGTGGGCGCGACCAACGGGAACGTGACGATCGTCGCCGGCAAGGATGCCACCATCGTCGGCAGCGACTTGATCGCTGGGCGTACCGGCGACAACAAGGACGCCGGCAATATTGCGATCCAGGCTGAAAACGTCACCGTCACGACGGGTGTTGACAGCGTGGTGCAGGACAGCAGCCGTAGCAGCCGCTCGACGAACTTCGGGATCCATCTCGTCGGCACGCCGCTCGACACGATTCGCAACCTGCAGGCCAACAATGAGTCGGACAGCACTGTGACGCGCGTCAAGCAGAACCTTGGCGAGATTGGCCATTCCGCTGGCACGGCGCCGCAGGTGGCCATCACCTTCGGCAAGAATTCCAGCAATGCCACGCGCCATGTTGAAAGTGTCACCAACAGCGGCAGCACGCTGACCGGTGCGGGCAACATCACGCTGCGCGCCACCGGCAATGGGCAATCCGACGCCGCCGGAAAGTCAGTCGACGGCGACATCCTGCTGCATGGCTCCGCCGTCAGCGCAGGCGGCAAGGCTGCGCTTGACGCCCAGCGCAATGTCAACATCGAAGCGTCGACCGATACTTATAGCGAATCGACGTCCTCGAATTCCAGCGGATGGAAGATCAGCACCGCAGCGGCGACGCTGGGTGACATTGGCCGCAATCTGAACGGCAGTGCTAATAACAGTGGTGTATCCACCTTGCCGTTCGGTACTCAGAAGAGCAGCGCGGATGGCGATCTGAACGTGCGCCAGCAGAACGCCAGCACGGTGACGGGCGATACTGTCTCCATCGTCAGCCGTACGGGCGACGTGCGCATCGCGGGCAGCGGCGTGGCGGCCGAGAACGATATCGCGATTGCCGCGAAGCAGGGGCGCGTCGATATCCTGTCTGGCCAGGACGCGCGATCGCAACGCAGCGACAGCCACAGTCGCGTGATTGGCGACCTGGGCGGCGACGGCTATACCGGCATGACCGGTATTCGTACGGAATCCCATCATCTGGACGAAAGCGGCACGTCGGAGAACACGATCCGCAGCCAGGTGGTGAGCCAGAACGGCAGCGTGAGCATCTCTGCCAAGGATGACCTGACAGCGCGTGGAGCGGATATTGCCGCGGGCCAGGACGTGACACTGATCGGCAAGAATGTGGTGCTGGACCCCGGGACCGACGACAGCGCCCGCAACCAGGTCGACAAGTCGAGCCAGTATGGCGTGACGCTGGCCCTCTCCGGCTACAGCATCACCGCAGCCAAAGCCGTCGAAGCGGCCGCACGGGCGGTCGAAGATGGCAAGGATGGGAAGGTGGCGGCGCTATACGCGGCGCAGGCCGGGCTGGCTCTGGTAAATGGCGGCGTCATTGGCAAGGAGGTGCTGACCAGCACTGGCCAGCAGACGCCCGAAGTCATCAAGGTGACGGTCAGTGTGGGCGGTGGTAGTCAGCAGAGCGAGTCTCACAGCACGGCCAGCAATCAGCAGGGCACGACCGTGAAGGCGGGCAATGCCGTCATCGTGGTGGCGACAGGTTCCGGCGAGAAGGATGCCGACGGATTCGCGAAGGACGGCGATATCACCGGGCGGGGTGTCCAGATCAGCGGCAAGACCGTCGACCTGGTGGCAGCGCGCGACGTGACACTCGAAAGCGCGC
This sequence comes from Ralstonia sp. 25mfcol4.1, assembly GCF_900104095.1. Lineage (GTDB taxonomy): Bacteria > Pseudomonadota > Gammaproteobacteria > Burkholderiales > Burkholderiaceae > Cupriavidus. The sequence continues at coordinate 3,446 of NZ_FNJO01000036.1, forward strand.
AGGACCGGACCAAGAACGACAGCCGCAGCAGCGGCAACAACTTTGGTGTCGGTGTCGGATTTGCGCTCGGCGGGGCACAGAATGGCTTTACGCTGGAACTGTCGGCCGCCCAGAACAAGGCGAAAGCCAATGGTGAATCCGTCACCAACGAGAATTCGCACGTCAGCGCCACGGACAAGCTCACTGTAACGAGCGGGCGCGATACGAACCTCAAGGGCGCCCAGCTGGTTGCCGAACGCATTGAGGGATCGATCGGACGCGATCTCAACATCGAAAGCCGCCAGGACACCGACGTTTACCACTCGAAGGAATCGTCATCGGGCATGCAGGCCAGCATCTGCGTGCCGCCATTCTGCTACGGCACGACGGTGAATGCATCGGGCACGATGGCGAGCGGCAAGACGGACAGTACCTACGCATCGGTGCGCGAACAAAGTGGTATCTATGCCGGCCAGGGCGGGTTCGATGTCAACGTCAAGGGCAACACGGACCTGAAGGGCGGCATTCTGGCCAGCGCGGCCGATCCGTCGAAGAACAGCCTGACCACCGGCACGCTGACGACGAGCGATATCGAAAACAAGGCTGAGTACAGCAGCAGTTCATCGCAGTACGCGGCGAGCTTCAGTACGGGCAAGAGTGTGCCGGACGGGCAGGATCTGGCTGGCAACACGGTGAAGGAGGGAGCCTATTTTGCAGACAACCTGAATCTGGCAGGCAACCTGGCCAACACCGCCATGGCCAGTGCCGCAGGTAATGCTCAGAAGCCGATCACCGGAAACGCTTCGGGCACCACCAAGAGCGCGATTGCAGCCGGCACCGTCACCATTACGGACGCCGAGGGCCAGCAGGCCAGGACCGGAAAGTCGGTGGAAGACACGCTGGCCAGCCTGAACCGCGATACGGAGAACGCAAACCAGAGCATCGACAAGATCTTCGATGCGCAGAAGGTGAAGGACGAGCAGGCGCTCGGGCAACTGACCGGCCAGACGATCCAGCAGGCGGCTCCGATCATCTACAACCAGGTGGGCAATGCGCTGAAGGACCAGCCGGAATATGTGAAGGTAGCTGTACACGGACTCGTTGGCGGGTTGGTCAGCAAGGCCCTGGGCGGAGACTTCGGAACGGGCGCGGCCGGGGTGGCCGCAGCGACGGCGGCGGTTGCGATGCTGGACGAGAACCTCGGTAGTCTCGGAGTAGATCCCGCAACGAAGGACAAGCTGTTGCAGTTGGTGGGCACCGCAGTGGCCGGTGCGATTGGAGGTAATGCGGCGGCGGGTACGGCTGGGATGTCGGACGCATATAACCGGCAGTTGCATCCGGATGAGCGGAAGTGGGCGAAGGATAATGCTCAGAAATTTGCTGAATATTACAAAGATAAGACGGGCGACGCCATTTCCGTCGCTGATGCGGAAAACCTGCTCCTCGCCGGTGGATACCGACTCGTTGACTCTGCCGCCAAGAACGCCCCAGGCGCGGATTCGGTTGCCACAGAGTATATTTCCCGCAATAGTGGGGCGCTGTTCAGTGCCGCTGATGCGGAGCGAAGGGATTATGGAAAGTACGGGAATGTCAACGGAGCACCTACTCCAGAGCAAAGGGCTCTGAATACTTCGCATACTCCGAATACACAGTCGCTGTCATGGGCGGTTGGCGCTGGGCTCTACTACGGTATCGGAGGAGAGCTCGAATTAGGATTCTCCGGACTTGCACCGACGGACGGCAAGCTCGCACTCGGCGTGGGGCTTGGAGGACACGGTTGGGTGAAGGGAGCTTCTAGTGCGCTGAAAGCCGATTTCGCATCCTCTGGCCGAGATGCTGCACCTGGCGACTATAGAATTGGATCCTCAATGGGATTATCTGCCCAAATTGGATCAGGCGTTATTGAGGGTTCAATCGCAGGTGGCGGGTGGTCTAATGTCGCAGGAAAACAGCCGGCTGTGGGTGGATACTTGCAGCCGAAGGCTGGAATTGGATTTACTCCATCGTATGGATTCGGTCTGGAAGGTAAGGCTAACGTCTTCGAGTTTTTCTATAAGAGAAGATAAAGTGATAAATAAACAGAAGCTTGAAAAATTTCATCGAGCTAGATGGATATTGATTATCGCCACGGCTGTCTTTTTTGTAATTTATATTTTAGGGGTCATATTTATAGACAATCCGATTTGGAGCGCCATCATGATGGTGATCTATATTCCATGGTTGTTTTACTGGGTTTTCAAAAAATATCGTTGTCCGAGATGTGGGGCAATTCCGCTATTACAGCCTTTCAAGGCTATCGATCTTGCTCCTAGGGTCTGCTCACATTGCGGGTTTAATTTCGAGCAGAAAATAAAATGTGAGAAAACTAGGAAAGAATGAATCTAGGTGTGGGCGCGACCGTGCATCGATATAGGCCGAGTGGTTTCAGCAAGCGCAACAAAGGCGGCCCCGGCACGGTAGTGGTGGGCGCCGATACCGGCGGGTCGCAAGTTCTAAGGCTTCAGATTTCCCACGTGCTCGGCATTGGCGGCGGTGCGTGGACGGGTCCGAAGGCCATCACCGTCAATGCCGAGTTGCTCGAGGATGGCAAGGTCGTCCGGAATACAAAGGTAAATCGCTGGTCGGTCTATCGGCGGATTCTGGGGCGCATTCAAGGGCACTTGCTCGATCCTGGATCTCAGCGCCACCGTAATTGCCAAGGATATGGCCCGGTGGGTGCGTGACCCGTCCTATGTCGTGAAGGACGAGGGCCCGCCGAAGGATGCGTCGTCGGCAGAGGCGGTCGCCGCCGACCCGGCGACCGCACCACTGCATGCCCCCGCAACTGAGCTGGCAGCCGAGCCGGCAGCCGAGCCCGCGACCGCGCCGGTCGAGTAACACCAATCCAGATTATTTCCCAATGCTTTGACGGGTGCGAAAGCCCCGTCTGGCCCTTGTTACGCCGATGTCTTTCAAACTGCTGCACATTGTTGCTGTCGCGTCACTCACGGCTGGCCTTTCGGGGCTGCCGTCGTCCGTGATGGCACAGGTCCCGCCACCTTCCGGCCAGGCTGCCGCCCTGACCAACGCCGAACAAGACCAACGCACGCGCCAGCAGCGGGAGGCACGGGAACGGGCTGCTGTCGTGGGCGCGCCAGCCGTGCGGGCTGAAGCCGCCGCCCGTGCCGAGTTTCCAGCGTTGCCCAAGGACGACCCATGCTTCCATATCGGACACTTCGTTCTGGAAGTCCCCAAGGACCTCCCGGCCGACCTGCAAACCGCTGGCGCCTCGGCCTTGCCGATGGACCCGTTTGCCTTTGCGCAACAGTGGCTCGAGCACTATCAAGGCGAATGTGTTGGCAAGCAGGGTGTGGAAACGCTGGTCAAGGGGCTTTCGCAAACGATCCTGTCTAAGGGCTATGTCACCACGCGTGTGCTGGTGCCAGAGCAGGATTTGTCCTCGGGCACGCTAAAGCTCGCGCTCATTCCGGGCGTGATCGGTGACATCCGCTTCAGCGACCCAGACCTATGGGGCACCTGGAAATCGGCTTTCCCCACCGCCCCCGGCGAACTGTTGAATCTGCGTGATCTGGAGCAGGGCCTGGAGCAGATGAAGCGCGTCGCCAGCCAGGATGTCGATATGCAAATTGTGCCGACTTCCACGCCCGGGCGTAGCGATGTCGTGATCGCCGTCAAACGCGGCAAGCCGTGGACGCTGGTAGCCTCCGTCGACAATTCGGGCTCGCGTTCCACCGGCAAGTGGCAAGGCAATGTGAGCGTTGGCATCGA
>NZ_FNJO01000043.1 GCF_900104095.1 Ralstonia sp. 25mfcol4.1
CGATATCGACATCGCGGCCAACCAGGTCAGCAACACCCGCACGAGCATTGTGACGACGACTGGTACGCCGGTGCAGACGGCGGTCAAGACGCTCACGCTCTGGCAAGGGGGCCTTCCAGCGACCGAACTGAACCATCATTTCAGCCTCACCTTCCCGGGCTGGAGTTGGGCAACAGGCAGCGCTCCGGTCAGCACGCCGCAAACCAACGCGCTGCGCACGCCCATTACGGTAACGGTAGACAAGTCGACGGTCACGAACCTGAATACGGCCGCCCAGACGCTATCTTTCACGCAGTCTCCGACCGAGGAGTACGGATCCCTGTTCCAGGGGCCAAACTGCGACATCGATACGTCGGTTTGCTCACGCCCGATTGCAACCCGGCCTACCCAGTACTACCAGTCCATCACGGACAACGGTTCCACCTACAGCATCACGTTCTGGCCGGACTGGGACCCGAACATCCATATCCGTCCCGACGAAGTCCGGCAGGCGAACTTCGGCACCGACTACAACGAAATCTCCCGTACAACCGTCACTTATACGGCGACGGACCAGCTGGTGAGTGCGTCCGACGCGGCCAAGATCCAGGCGAGCGGCAACATCCGCATCAATAGCAGCGGCGGCAATATCCTGAACCAGTCCTCGACCATGGCTGCGGGAGGCAATCTTGTGCGGGTGGTTGCCAATGGCGCGATCCAGGACGTGGGCACGGTGCTGCAGCAGACCGTGACCACAGAGGACACCTCCACTTTCTACTGGCACCAGCGTACCGGCAACAGTCAGAAAACGGAGGTGGTGGCCTATCCGAGCACGCCACAGGCCCCTACCACGGTGGCGGCCCTGCCGGCCGTGGCGACAGCCAATCAGGCGGTCCAGACCACGGCACAGAATGTGACTGTCGCCTCGGTGAATACCGTCGGTGCAGCCGTGACGGGCAGCAGCGTTTCGGGCGGTGGTGCAAGCGGCACCCGGCTGGCCCGTGCAGCGGGCAATGCCGGCATTCCTAATCTGAAGTTGCCCACCAACGGCCTGTACCAGTTCCGCACCGCCCCCGGTGATACCTACCTCGTCGCCACCGATCCACGCTTCACGCAGTACGGCAG
>NZ_FNJO01000035.1 GCF_900104095.1 Ralstonia sp. 25mfcol4.1
GCGCGTGCGAAAGAGTGGGACCTGGCTCAAAACTGCCTTGGTGACGGCGGCCTGGGCTGCTGTACGCGTTAAAACCAGCTATCTGCACGCCCAATTCCTGCGCATCAAGGCCCGCCGCGGTGGCAAGAAGGCAATCCTCGCGGTCGCCGCCTCCATGCTTACCGCTGCCTACCATATGCTTCGCGATGGCGTTGAGTACGCCGACCTTGGTTCCGATCACTTCAACCGTCACGACGTCAACAAGACCATCCGCCGCCTGCTTAAACGCCTCGCCGACCTTGGGTGTCAAGTGGATCCCATGCCTCATGCTCTTTAGCGCTTCCTACTAGACTTCTGGGAGGTTGTAAGTTCTGCTGGTGTTGTGATTCGCCGAGGTGAGTTTTTCAATTTGGCCCGAGTTCACCGGGATCACGTGCTACGCGTTCGCGGCCAATGGCTGGCCGACGGACCGTTATATCAAACGGGCATGATCTTGTTGAGTATTTCAACAACAGGGTGAAAATTGTCGTTTAGTCAGCATAATCTGGGCATCTGCTACGGGATTGCTGCGGCTGCTATGGGGTGTTGACGGTCATCGTGAGCCTGCCGATTGAGAACCTGTGGACCAACAAGGCAAAGCAGGATGAGGCGGTAAAATCGGCCATCCAGTTTGAGTGCCTTCGAGCCGCACAAGTAGCAGACTGCGCGTTGGGGGGGGTGTAGACATTTGTGTTCGCGGAATTATCTTACTGAACTCCGGTTAGTGTCGCGCTGAGCGACCGCGTCAGCGTTTTCACTGGCCTCTGGTGACACCTTTGCAACGAGGATCAGCGTCAGCTCGCCATTGGGTTCACAGTTGTGTCTGTGCTCTCTTCCTGCTAGTGCGGAGCAGACGACGATTTCTGCCGACGTCAGCAGAACAGGCTGGATCTCGACCGGCTTGGCGAACAGATGTAGGCACATGATGTCAGCCAAGCCTTACGACGCATCCGTAAGCGAGGGGGTTTAGCCCCGCGTGTGGGGCACACCCCGGCGTTTTGATGGTCCACTGCGGGTGGCAGTTGTTTAAGTGCGGCGAAAGGTATAGCCACCCAGCGGCCGATCGGGTTTGACGCAGCCCCAAAATTCTCGAGCTCATTGATACAATCGCGCGTCTTCTTGCAATCTCCTGCCCCCATGCAACGCAGCCTGCTCGCAGAGTCTGACGCAGCACTTTCCAACCCAACGAAAGCGCACGTAGACCAAGCGGGACTCTCCCATCCCAAGTACCGCCCCGACATCGACGGATTGAGAGCGATTGCAGTCCTGTCTGTTGTCGCATTCCATGCATTTCCTCACTGGATGCAGGGCGGGTTCATAGGTGTCGATGTCTTCTTCGTGATTTCAGGCTTTCTGATCTCCACGATCATCTTTCAGAACCTCGACAAAGGCACGTTTAGCTTCTTCGAATTCTATGCAAGGCGCGTCAAGCGCATCTTTCCCGCCCTGCTGATCGTGCTGGCGTGCTGCTATGCCTTCGGCTGGTTTGCGCTCCTCTCAGTGGAATTCAAAGCACTAGGGAAGCACATTGCAGCGGGGGCCGGATTCGTATCGAACCTCGTTCTGTGGAGCGAATCGGGCTACTTCGACAAGTCCGCCGATACGAAGCCGTTGCTCCACCTGTGGAGTCTCGGCATCGAAGAACAGTTCTATATCATCTGGCCAGTATTGCTTTGGGCAGCATGGAAGCGAAAATTCAATCTCGCGACTATCGCAACGATCATTGCCGCAGCATCGCTCTATCTCAACCTTAAGGGCATCAAGCAGGACGCTACTGCGACGTTCTATTCGCCGCAAACTCGGTTCTGGGAATTGCTTTGTGGCAGCCTTCTGGCATGGTTTGTCCTCTATAAGCAGCAGGACCTACGCCGGTTCGGTCGCCGTGTCGATCGTGTCCTGGCGCGCGTGATCTATTCAGCCGCGCAAAAAAACGACGGCACGACGCTCTCCAACGCCCTGTCCGTCGCAGGCATGCTCCTGCTCTGCTTCGGCTTTTGGCACATTAACCACGAATTCAGTTTTCCGGGGAAATGGGCAGTCTTGCCCGTCCTGGGTGCCGTGTTCATCATTGCTGCCGGACCGAATGGCTGGGTCAACAAGACTTTCCTCGCACATCCGAGTGCCGTCCGGATCGGACTGATCAGCTTCCCTCTCTACCTTTGGCATTGGCCGTTGCTCTCGTTCGCCCGCATAGTCGAAGCCGGCGTGCCCTCCCGCAACATTCGCATCGGTGCCGTCCTTGCCGCGATTGTATTGGCGTGGCTGACTGTCCAGCTCGTCGAGAAGCAGATCCGCGGCGGCGGCTTCACGAAACTGAAGGTCCTGGTTCTGGCATCGCTCATGGCTGTCGTTGGATACTTCGGCTACGACGCTTTCGAACAAAACGGGTACCAGGATCGCTTCATCAACGTGATGAACGTTGGCGTCAACGAATCACTCGCCTACAACTGGTTTATCGGCTTCCGATACGGTGAGTGCTTCCTGGACCCCCAAAACGATCCGGTTCAAGATTTCGCAGGGCATTGCGGGGCCAACCGCGACAACCACCGGTCATTGCTGATGATCTGGGGCGACTCACACGCTGCATCCCTTTACCGAGGCTTTGCGAACAACGCAGCATCGCACAACTACAACGTCGCGCAATACACGGTAAGCGCATGCCCCCCCATCATGGATTTCGATGGTGGCCAGAAGAGGGACTGCGCCCGGCTGAACCAGTTCACGATGCAACGCATCCGGGAGCTCAAGCCCGACACACTGGTTATGGCTGGTTACTGGGCACAGTACAACGGGACTAAAGGCTGGGAGAAGCTTGATACCGAAAAACTAGCCGCAACCATCGACATGGTGAAGAAGGCGGGCGTGCGGAACGTCGTTTTGGTCGGCAGCCTGCCGGTCTTTTCCGTCAGCCAACCCGAAATGCTGAAACGCGCTTACGTCTGGAGCAAAATCGAGACGCGCACCTATCGAAATTTCGACCCAGCGGCGCGCACGACGAACGATCAAATCCACGCAGTTGCAGAAAAATCAGGGGCAAGCTTCATCAGTCCGATGGACTATATGTGCGACAAGCAGGGCTGCCTCCTCTCACTGACGACGGACAAGGTGGTGCCACTGGCCTATGATTACGGCCATCTCACGACATTGGGATCCGACCATCTAGTGTCCCAATTCTTCGAGCACGGCAAGATTCCGCTAGAGTAAATTTCATGTAAGGCGTCCTGCGCCTTCCACGCAATGTCCTTGGCGAACTGCGGCACGGCTGCAGGCGCATGGGTCGTCATCCATTGGCCGACTTCGCACTTTGCCGGTAGCACCAGGCCGCCTCGTAAAGCAACGCTCGCAGGGGCGAATTGCCCTGCTTCGTAATGCCGCGGGGTCGTATGGTGGCACCGCTGGAGTGCTCGCCTGGCACCAGGCCCAGATAGGCCATCAGGTCGCGCGGCGCTGCGAAGCGGGCAAAGTCGCCAACCTCCGCCGCCAGTGTCACGGCGATGATGGTACCCACGCCTCGCAAGGCTTGCAACGCCGTCACAGTGGGAGCCAGCGACCAGGTTGGCAGCCGTTCCGCGATCTGGCCATCGAGCTCGGTGCGACGGGATTCGGCCTGCTGCAAGGCGTTGACGTAGCCTTGCAGCGTGATTTGCTGCGTAACCGTCCGCTGATGGCCGTGTGGACACGAGAGGCGAACCCCTATCCAGAGTAGTTCCCATCAAAATCTAGCGGGGACTACTTTGGAGACTGTGGCAAAGCGTGGTGGCCGCACACGCGGCAGCCGGAATCACCCCATCGAATCGAAGCAAAGACTTGCAGAAGCTGCGTGCGTTCCAGGGGTGTCGGTTTCAAAGCTGGCCCTGGAACACGGTCTAACGTGAACATGGTCTTTCGGTGGCGGCGCATGCTTAGAGCAGGCCACCTCGGCGTCCCCCGTGCTGGCGACGCCCCAATGCTGCTCCCCGCTGTGCTCAGAGACCCCGAAGGTGAGAAACCTGCCGGCGGGTCGCTTACAGGAGTCATCCGGTTGCAACTGGCCAAGGGCGAGGTGAGCATTGAAGGCCGAGTCGATCCAGAAATCCTGCGTATGGTGGTGCAGTGCCTGTGCTAATGATGGAGCCACCGGCGAATACCCGGATATGGGTAGCCGCAGGATTTACGGACATGCGATGTGGCTTCGATGGGCTGGCTGCCAAAGTGCAGATGGTTTTGCAGAAAGACCCATTCTCTGGACAGAGGAAAACGTGGCGATCTCATCAAGTGCCTGTATTGGCGCGACGGTGGAATGTGCCTGTTTGCCAAGCGGTTGGAACGAGGTCGGTTTGCCTGGCCGCGCGCGGAAGGTGGCGTGGTGGCCCTGACGAACGCGCAACTCGGACTTTTGTTGGAGGGATTCGACTGGCGTCAGCCCATCGATGCAGCCCGCCCGTGCAGTGCTTTGTAAACGTCTGTGACAATGCACGTGGGGAGTGATGCTGGCGCCTAGACTGCTTGCATGACCTATAGTAACGCTTCGCTTCCCGACGACATCGACGCCTTGAAGGCCCTGCTTCTGGCGCGGGAAACGACGCTTCGTGAGCGCGACAGCGACTTGGAGAATCTACGCGACACGGTCGCGACGCTTGGAGTTGACCCTGTGATTCAGGACACCCAAACACCGTTAAGTTGATGATGTGGCGGCTCGCCGGAACTCGCGAGGCGAACGATATCTCAACGCTTTGTGTGGATGCCGCTCATTGTATTGCTCGAATGCGACCGTTAGCTGAGAGAGCGCTGTTGGCACGTCGGGCCTGTTCATAAACGCAATGTAATCGCGTTTCATGGTCTTGACGAAGGATTCGGCCATGCCGTTGCTTTGCGGAGAACGCACGGGGGTGGTCAGTGGCTCTAGTCTGTTGATTTGCACGGAAAACGGACCCAGCGGGGATGCGGACAAAATCTTGGACTACCTGGAGGTAGTTCATGTATTCATACGAAGAGCGCATCCGCGCCGTTAGGCTCTACATCAAGCTGGGCAAGCGAGTAGCTCCAACCATTCGACAGCTCGGTTACCCGACCAAGAACGCACTAAAGGGTTGGCACCGAGAGTTCGAGCAGCGCCAAGACCTGCGCCTCGGTTACGCCCGTTCGAAACCCAGGTATTCGCCGGAGCAAAAGAGGCTGGCGGTTGAACACTATTTGGAGCACGGCCGCTGTATTGCACTTACGATCAAAGCACTGGGCTATCCTGGGCGGGCATCGCTCCATGCGTGGATTCAAGAGTTGAGGCCTGAGGAACGCAAGCGCGTCGTCGGCCGATCTGAGGGGGCATCACCTGCTCTCAAGCGGGCAGTGGTCATTGCATTGTGCACGCGAGAAGAAAGTGCACAAGCAATTGCTCAACGACTTGGCGTATGCAGGCCGACGTTGTACAACTGGAAGAACGAGCTACTCGGCCCAGAGGTTTCCGCATCCATGAAGCGCCACCGAGATTTGCCACCGGATCCAGAGCGGGAGGAGTTGGAGCGCCAACTTGAAGCGCTGCGACGCGACGTTCGACGCTTGCAACTGGAGCAAGACCTCCTGAAGAAGGCAAATGAAATCTTAAAAAAAGACACGGGCATCATCCAGCAATCCCTGACCAATCGGGAGAAGACATTGCTGGTTGATGCCCTGAGGCGAACATACGGCTTGACGGAGCTCCTCGAAGGGGTGGGGCTGGCGCGCAGTTCCTACTTCTACCATCGAGCGCGTCTCGATGTCGCTGACAAGTATGTCGAAGTGCGTCGCACCATCGCCGACATCTTTGAACGTAACCATCGTTGCTACGGCTATCGTCGGATGCAGGCTTTGCTCACCCGACAACGCGTACGAATCTCGGAGAAGGTCGTGCAGCGTCTGATGAAGCAGGAACGTTTGGTCGCCGCAGCGCCGAAGCGGCGCCGATACGGCTCCTACATGGGAGAGATTGGTCCAGCACCAGAGAACATCGTCAACCGCGACTTCGACGCGGCGGCACCCAATATGAAATGGCTCACAGACATTACAGAGTTCCAGATCCCCGCCGGCAAGGTATATCTGTCACCAGTGATCGATTGCTTTGATGGGATGGTCGTCAGTTGGTCAATCGGCACGCGGCCGGACGCTGACTTAGTGAACTCAATGCTGGATGCGGCCATCGAGACAGTCGCGTCCACTGGCGACCAGCCCATTGTGCACTCGGACCGTGGTGCCCATTATCGTTGGCCCGGCTGGCTATCGCGCATCGCCGGCGCGAAGCTGGTTCGCTCGATGTCGCGCAAGGGGTACTCACCTGATAACGCCGCGTGCGAAGGCTTCTTTGGAAGGTTGAAGAACGAACTCTTCTATCCGAGGAACTGGCAATCCAGCACCGTTGAACAATTCATCGAGGCGCTGGACTCGTACATCCGGTGGTACAACGAGAAGCGGATCAAGATCTCGCTGGGCTATCGCAGTCCCGTCGAGTACCGAAGAAGTTTAGGATTCTCTGCTTAACCAGTCCAACTTTTTGTCCGCATCCCCGGTGGGTCAGTTCTCAGTGCAAATCAACAGCCAGCGCCTACTACGCCCGCTGGTAAATGCAATTCGGCAGTACGTGATGGCGGCGTCGAAGATCCACGCCGACGATACGCCCGTACCAGTACTTGAACCCGGAAACGGCAAGACCAAGACAGGCCGCCTCTGGACCTATGTACGTGACGACAGGCCCGCTGGTTCGGTGGACGCACCGGCCGTCTGGTTCGCGTACAGTCCGAGTCGGTCAGGCGAATATCCGCAGGCCCACCTGAAAGGCTTCAAGGGAATCCTGCAAGCTGACGCATTCGCAGGCTACAACGCCATTTACAAAGACGGCCAGGTACAAGAGGCTGGATGTGTTACCCACGCGAGACGAAAATTCCACGATCTGTACCTGGCACGCAGGAACGACGTCAACACTGAGGCGCTGCGCCGGATCGGTGAACTTTACGCAATTGAGGCAGAGATCCGCGGGAAGCCTCCCGACGAGCGAAGGCGCGTCCGACAAGAACGAGCGCTTCCATTGCTGGAAGCCTTCGAGATCTGGTTACGTTCTACGCTTAGCAAGGTGTCGCCCAAAAGCGATACCGCGAAGGCTATTGGCTACGCATTGAATCATTGGTCGGCATTGACCCTGTATGCCAGTGACGGTCGCGTTGAGATCGATAACAACGCAGCGGAGCGTGCGCTACGGGCCGTTGCCCTCGGCCGAAAGAACTTCCTTCACTTCGGCTCTGACAGTGGCGGCGAACGCGGTGCCGCTATCTACTCGCTGGTGGCCTCAGCCAAGTTGAACGGACTCGACCCAGAGGCCTACCTGCGCGACGTCATTGCGCGCATCGCCGACTACCCCGTCAATCGCGTCAGCGAACTGCTGCCATGGGCCATGGCTGAGCAGTTCCGCACGACCGCCGCCTGAAAGCAACCCCGTCGTCAAGAACGCTGTCCGTCGGACGGTTACTTTGCTGCGGGGCATGATCGAACTGTTGATCGGAGATCCAGAGCCGATGCTGCCGTGTCCAGGACTTGCCGTGGTAATGACGATCGCGTAGCAGGAGATGGCTTTGGATGCGTTGCCGGGCCTTGCGCACGTCCCAGCTTGCCTCTTGCCGGGCGCGCACGAGGTCGCACATCGCTTCGTGGGTCGGGGCGGGGACCCACACTGCGACCAGATCACCAGCGCGCTGCAGGCGCGCCAATGCGATCGCGTCCCGGTGGTCATTCTTGACGCGTCCCTTGATGGCAGGCAGTTTGGACGGAGCTGCAACTAGGCAACGGATGCCCGCGGCGATGAGCTGGCGGTAAAGGAGATAGGCACATGGGCCCGCTTCGTACGCGCATTTGATTGGACCGTGCCGGGCCTCCAGTCGGCGCAGTTGCGCGATGATGGCCGTGGGCTGATTGGCGAAGTTACCGATGAAACGAATCTCGCCGTCGCGACCGGGCGCTGCCAAAGCAATGGCGATGGTGTTCCGATGTACATCCAGCCCGACAAAGAGTCTGATACTGGACATGATGGCCTCCGTAGAACGATTCGGCACGGCCAGCTTATGCCTTCCGGCATAAGGCCTGCGACGCGTTGCATCGCAGGGGGCGGTCATATCATCTACCTCTTCGCCGGCGCGGACAGTGGCGGCGAACGGGCCGCGGCGATGTACACGCTCATCGGAACCGCCAAGCTCAATGACCTCAACCCCGAGGCGTATCTGCGTCACGTGCTGAGCCGCATCGCCGATCATCCGATCAACCGGATCGATGAACTGCTGCCCTGGGCCGTCGCGGCTGAATTGCAGCCCATCGATGCCGCCCGCGCCTGACTGTCAGAGCCCCAAACGTATTGCTTCACGCGTCAAGGACGGTGCTCATCGGGCCGTTACCCTGGTTCGGGTTCACGCCGTGCCGCCGCGCCACGGCTGACACCGATGCCCCGGGTGCCAGTGTTTCCTGCACGGTGGCGATTTTTTCCTGAGCTGTGCGCCGCCGCCGACGTTCCGGCTCGGTCAGAATTTCGATGGGTTCCACGCAATGAATAGGCTTACTGATAGACACAGGGCTATCCCTTATTTTAAGAGAGTCCTCGTGTCCTCAGATACGTGGGGCCGCTCCAGTCAGAGCTGACGACCTCTTGCGAACATGTGAGCATTGCGATATATTTCTTCTCACACTCGCGTCAACGACGCATCGACTCGCGGCCAGGTGCCGCAAAATGCGGCTCGCCCGCCTTGATGTTGTCCCTTCAGCTCTGCCGATGGACCGCTCCTGTAGCGGACTATATGCGCAGCGATAGGGCTCTGTAGCCGCACTATCCATTGATGGATGGCGCCGGTTGCGGTTTATTTTTTTCCTTCTTAGCTCGTTTTCTTGCTCAATGTGCTTATCGGTTGAGCATGCCGAGGGTCCGCCGCCTTACCTAGGAGCGGATCTGCTGATATGGCTCGCCTGCCAGTGCAATGCTGGCGATTTTCTTGGCTCGACTTCGAGCGCGGCGAGCGTTGCCTATTCTCCTTCCTTCCTTCCTTCCTTCCTTCCTTCCTCCTCCTTACCCATCTGCCTTTGTTTCGACTTTTTGTCTTTCGAATCGCGGTGCAGTTACGTCGTTACCTTGTCATAAGTTGTTCCTCAGCGTCGTCTAACCGGCGTTCCATCCCCAGTTGCTCTTAGCGGGCTGCAATTTATCTCGGATCCCCGAGCAGAGGCGGACACCTTGTCCCCAGAGCTACCTGCGCTCTTAACAAAGCAGGGTTCAGCGATATCAGGTTGTCGCTGTTGCCGTCGGAAGGGCTGAGTGGCGTGGTCGTGCAATTGCACACGCTTAACGGCTCTTAGCGCCGGCCCGATGGATGTTTCTAAGAGTTCATCGGCCGACAAGCTGCATAGCAGTTTCGCTTCACCCCGTACCGATGCCTGAGGGCTTCGGTGCCAGGACTGGTCAAGCCAGTCGCAGCAAACACTAACCGTACTGAACACTAACCACTGTTGGGGAATAGATGAAGATTGATATCTATGTCGAATTAATGCGGATGATCGATCTCAACCGAGAAGGTTCTTTTGCGACGCAGGCAGCTCGCAAGGAAGTATTGTCACAAGTGGCGCACGATCTTAAGGACTTGGGATTTAGGACACTTCCAGCCTCCGGATTAAAGCCTAAGCATGTGGTGGCTCTAGTGACTCACTGGCAGGCACAGGGTCTTGCTGTTGCTACGATGAAAAATAGGATGTCCTATATCAGGTGGTGGGCTGGGAAAGTCGGTAAGCAGAATTGCGTACCTCGAAGAAACGCGCAGCTGGGCATAGGGCAGCGAAAATTCGTTACAAATATCTCGAAGGCGCTGATATTGCCATTAGAAGACATTGGAAAAATTTCGGACGACCGCATTAGATGTTCTGTCTTGCTTCAAAGAGAATTCGGTCTTCGTCGAGAGGAATGTCTAAAGTTCCAAGCAATTTTTGCTTTAGAAGGTAAATCCGTTAGCGAGGCAACGCAAATCCGTTTAATGGAGTCGTGGTGCAAGGGGGGCAGGGAAAGGTATGTGCCTATCACGTCCGATTCTCAGCGCGAAGTACTCGCTAAAGCTGTGGTGCTTTGCGGGCTGGGCTCCATGATTCCGCCGGAATTGACTTATGTAAAGCACTTAGGTCGCTACATTCGCCAGACGAGAAAAGCGGGCATCTGTAAATTGCATGGCTTGCGACACGAATACGCGCAGAAACGATACAGAGATCTTACTGGATGGCCTGCCCCTGCCGCGGGAGGGCCGGTTGCTTCGCAACTCACTCCGCAGCAGCGATTAAGAGATAGGGCGGTGAGGCTCGAGATCTCAGCTGAACTGGGCCACAATCGTGAGTCCATTACGGCGGTTTACCTGGGTAGGTAATTGATATTTGAATGGTTTGGAATTGATATGAATACGCTAAACGAGCCGCAATTTGTTTCTATGATGGCATGGGGTGTGGTATTTTTGGTTGAGGTATATGCCGGGCGGCCTCAAATTTGAAGTGCAACACCTTGCCATTCGGTAAGGTGTGATTAATGACGAGAACGAAGTACCAACAACTACAACCTGAAGAAGGCATGCGCATCGAGATTTGGAAGGCCGAAGATGTCAGCCTGCGAGCCATGGCTCGCAGGCTTGGCCGCGCGCCTTCGACACTGATGCGGGAGCTTCGCCGCAATGCCACCGCCCGTGGCGGCTATGGCGCAATGAGCGCGCAAGCCTGCCGTACGCAACGCCTCAAGGCCAGCCGTCCAGTCGCCAAGCTCGCTCCTGATGGCGTACTGTGGGGCGTGGTGCGCCACTTCCTCGATCAGAAGTGGTCGCCCCAGGAAATCTCCG
>NZ_FNJO01000033.1 GCF_900104095.1 Ralstonia sp. 25mfcol4.1
AAGCGCCGCAGCACGCGCGTGCGAAAGAGTGGGACCTGGCTCAAAACTGCCTTGGTGACGGCGGCCTGGGCTGCTGTACGCGTTAAAACCAGCTATCTGCACGCCCAATTCCTGCGCATCAAGGCCCGCCGCGGTGGCAAGAAGGCAATCCTCGCGGTCGCCGCCTCCATGCTTACCGCTGCCTACCATATGCTTCGCGATGGCGTTGAGTACGCCGACCTTGGTTCCGATCACTTCAACCGTCACGACGTCAACAAGACCATCCGCCGCCTGCTTAAACGCCTCGCCGACCTTGGGTGTCAAGTGGATCCCATGCCTCATGCTCTTTAGCGCTTCCTACTAGCCAGTCGGCCGGCCCGCGCACGCACCGGCGCCGCACATTGCACCGCACCATAGCCGTGCAGCCGCCCAACTCTGGCGCCGCACCATGATGCGGATTAGTGCACCATACCGCACTAATTAGCGCGTTTTCCCTTCTCGAAGTCTCCAAACCAACACTTGGTGGGGCTGGCACACCGCTTGCGATAGGTAGCGTGGGCCGGTCAACGGCGATCCGCCCACCCCACACAGCACGGCCGCTATCCGTAGGTAGCAGTCGTCAGGACAACGGCGTCCCCAGAACTGGCCCATCCGCGCCAGCCTCTCGGGACGCCTTTTGTTTTTGGAGCCCAAGAATGAACGGCAAAGCCACCCGGATCGATCTGCTGAGTCTGAAGACGCCGCAGATGCGCGCCTTCCACCTGACCTGGATGGCGTTCTTCGTCTGCTTCTTCGCGTGGTTTGCCTGCGCGCCGCTGATGCCGGTGCTCAAGGGCGAGTTTGGCCTGACCCCCGGCCAGATTGCCAATATCAATATCGCCGCCGTGGCAGTGACCATCCTGGTGCGACTGGTGATCGGCCCGATGTGCGACCGCTTCGGACCGCGCAAGACGTACACCGGCCTGCTGGCCATCGGTGCGATTCCGGTGATCGGCGTGGCTTTTGCACAGAACTACGAGACCTTCCTGTTCTTTCGCCTGCTGATCGGTGCGGTAGGCGCGAGCTTCGTCATCACGCAGTACCACACGTCGGTGATGTTCGCGCCGAATGTCGTGGGTACGGCCAATGCGGCGTCGGCAGGCTGGGGTAACGCCGGCGGCGGCGCTGCACAGGGCGCGATGCCGCTGCTGCTCGCCGCCGTCCTGTTCCTGGGCGTGGATCACGCCATGGGCTGGCGCGTGGCACTGATCGTGCCGGGCGTGCTGATGCTGATCATGGCGGTCATCTACTGGCGCTTCACGCAAGACTGCCCCGAAGGCAACTTCTCCGACCTGCGCGCCCGCGGCATTGCCGTGAGCGGCGGCAAGGGGGGCGGCGGCTGGGCCAGCTTCCGCGCGGCCAGCGCCAACTACCGCGTCTGGATGCTGTTCATCACGTACGGCGCCTGCTTCGGCGTGGAAATTTTCATCCACAACGTGGCGGCCACCTACTACGTCGACCACTTCGGCCTGTCGCTGTCCGCCGCCGGCATGGCCGCTGCCAGCTTCGGCCTGCTGGCGCTGTTCGCCCGGGCGCTGGGCGGCTATGTGTCTGACCGCGTGGCCCGCCACCGCGGCCTCGACGCGCGCTCGATCGTGCTGTTCGTCTTCATTCTGGGCGAAGGCCTGGGCCTGCTGGCGTTCGCGCATGCCTCGGGCGTGGTCACCGCCGTCGCCGCCATGCTGACGTTCGGCCTGTTCACGCATATGGCCTGCGGCGCCACCTACGCGCTGGTGCCGTTCATCGACCGCAAGGCGCTGGGCGGCGTGGCCGGGATCATCGGCGCCGGCGGCAACGTCGGCGCGGTGGCCGCGGGCTTCCTGATGAAAGGGCTGGGCGACCTGCAGCAGACGCTGACGTACCTGGGCGTGGCCGCCACGCTGGCCGCGCTGTGCGCCATCGCGGTGCGCTTCAGCGCCGAGCACAAGGCGCAGGAGCAGGCCCTGTACGACAGCGCGCTGGCCAACTAATCGACGTCAAACAACCAAGTTACGACTCCTCCGGACAAGGAAAGCATCATGAAGATCATCATCGTCGGGCACGGCATGGTCGGCCACAAGTTCCTGGAATGCCTGGCAGAGGCCGGCGCGCAGGACCTCGAAGTCACGGTGCTCTGCGAGGAGCCGCGCCCGGCCTACGATCGCGTCCACCTGTCCGAGTTCTTTGCCGGCAAGTCGGCCGATGACCTGTCGCTGGTGCCGGCGGGCTTCTTCGACCAGCACAACAACATGCTGCTGCGCCTGAATGCCAAGGCCACGGCCATCGACACGGCCGCGAAGACGGTCACCACGTCTACCGGCGAAACGCTGCCCTACGACAAGCTGGTGCTCGCCACCGGCTCCTACCCGTTCGTGCCGCCGCTGCCGGGCAAGGACCGCAAGGACACCTTCGTCTACCGCACCATCGAAGACCTGGAGGCGATGCTGGAATGTGGCCGCCGTGCCAGGTCGGGCGTGGTCATCGGTGGCGGCCTGCTGGGTCTGGAGTGCGCCAAGGCGCTGCGCGACATGAACCTGGACACCCACGTGGTGGAGTTCGCCCCGCGCCTGATGGCCGTACAGGTCGACGACGGCGGCGGCCGCATGCTGCGCCAGAAGATCGAAGACCTCGGCGTGAAGGCGCACACGGGAAAGAACACCGTGGAGATCGTCGATGGCGTGGACGGCACGCACCGCATGAACTTTACCGATGGCACGCATCTGGACACCGACATGATCGTGTTCTCGGCCGGTATTCGTCCGCGCGACGAACTGGCCCGCGACAGCGGCCTGACCGTTGGCCCGCGCGGCGGCATCGTGATCGACGACAACTGCCTGACCTCGAACCCGGACGTCTACGCCATCGGCGAATGCGCGCTGTGGGACGGCAAGATCTACGGCCTGGTGGCCCCGGGCTACGACATGGCCCGCGTGGCCGCCCGACATCTGCGTGGCGAGGCTGCCCAGTTCGCCGGCGCCGACATGAGCACCAAGCTCAAGCTGATGGGCGTGGACGTGGCCAGCATCGGCGACCCCCACGGCAATGTGCCGGGCAGCCGTTCGTACCAGTTCACCGACGAGCGCAAGCAGGTCTACAAGAAGCTGGTGGTGTCCGATTGCGGCAAGTACCTGCTCGGTGGCGTGCTGGTGGGAGATGCCGCCGAATACGGCACGCTGCTGCAGATGATGCTGAACCGCATCGAGCTGCCCGAATCGCCGGAATTCCTGATCCTGCCGTCGTCGGATGGCCGGGCCAAGCCGGCACTGGGCGCCGACGCGCTGCCCGACACGGCCCAGATCTGCTCGTGCAACAACGTCAGCAAGGGCCAGATCTGCGCGGCCGTGACCGATGGCGCCACCAGCATCGGCGCGCTGAAATCGTGCACCAAGGCTGGCACGGCCTGCGGCGGCTGCGTGCCGCTGGTCACGCAGATCCTGAAGGCCGAGATGAAAAAGCAGGGCATGGCCGTGAACAACCATGTCTGCGAACACTTCCCGTACTCGCGCCAGGAGCTGTATCACCTGGTGCGCGTGGGCAAGTTCAAGACCTTCGACGACCTGCTGGCCGCGCACGGCAAGGGCCTGGGCTGCGACATCTGCAAGCCCACCGTGGGCAGCATCCTGGCATCGTGCTGGAACGAGTTCGTGCTCAAGGAAGAACATGCCAGCCTGCAGGATTCGAATGACTACTTCCTGGCCAATATCCAGAAGGACGGCACCTACTCGGTGGTGCCGCGCATGCCCGGCGGCGAAGTCACGCCCGACGGCCTGATCGCCGTGGGCCAGGTGGCCAAGAAGTACGGCCTGTACACCAAGATCACCGGCGGCGCGCGGGTGGACATGTTCGGCGCCCGGCTGGAAGAACTGCCGCTGATCTGGGAAGAGCTGGTGGCGGCAGGCTTCGAGTCGGGCCACGCCTACGGAAAGTCGCTGCGCACGGTGAAGTCGTGTGTGGGCTCCACGTGGTGCCGCTACGGCGTGGACGACTCCGTCGGCCTGGCCATCGCCATCGAAAACCGCTACAAGGGCCTGCGCGCGCCGCACAAGATCAAGTTTGGCGTGTCCGGCTGCACCCGCGAGTGCGCCGAAGCCCAGGGCAAGGACGTGGGCATCATCGCCACCGAAAAGGGCTGGAACCTCTACGTCTGCGGCAACGGCGGCATGAAGCCGCGCCACGCCGAACTGCTGGCCGGCGACCTGGACCGCGAGACGCTGATCCGCTACGTGGACCGCTTCCTGATGTTCTACGTGCGCACCGCCGACCGCCTGCAACGCACCAGCACCTGGCGCGACAACCTCGAAGGCGGCCTGGACTACCTGAAGGCCGTGGTCATCGACGACAAGCTGGGCATCGGCGCCGAACTGGAAGCCGAAATGCAGCACGTGGTGGACACCTACGAGGACGAGTGGAAGAAGGCCATCACCGACCCGGAAACCCGCAAGCGATTCCGCCACTTCATCAACAGCGACCTGCGCGACGACAACCTGGTGTTTCTGGAAGAACGCGGCCAGATCCGCCCCGCCACGCCGGAGGAACGGAACTTGCAGCGCTCCCGCCTGAGCCACATTCCCGTGGTCGCCGTGCCAGCAAAAGCAGCCTGAAACAAGGAGAACGTGATGAGCCAAGCCCACCATCCCGAAACCTGGACCGCGATTTGCACCTTGCGCGATATCGTGCCCAATACTGGTGTCTGCGCACTGGTCGACAAGCAGCAGGTAGCGGTCTTCCGCGTCGGCCGCGGCGAAGAGGTCTACGCCATCGCCAATTTCGACCCCAATTCGCAGGCCAGCGTCTTGTCGCGCGGGCTGGTCGGCAGCCTGGGCGAGCGCGTCGTCGTGGCGTCGCCGATCTACAAGCACCACTTCGACCTGCGCACCGGCGAGTGCCTGGAGGCCCCCGAGCATTCGGTCAACGCCTACGCCGCGCGCGTCTATGACGGCAAGGTCTGGGTCGCGGCCTCGGTCGTCCAGCGCGAGGCCGAGCAGGGCAAGATCGAGGAAGAAATGGCGGCCTGACCCGCAGCCCGCCTTCGACCACGCCCAACGCCAACCCGCCATTACGCCAACAGGCCCACAGGAAGATGATGTCCACGACGCCCCCCGCCTCGTCTCCCGCCACCCCGGCCAAGCCGCGGCTGGTGGTGGTTGGCAATGGCATGGCCGCCATGCGCACGGTCGAGGAACTGCTGAAGCTCGCGCCGGACCTGTACGACATCACGGTGTTCGGCGCCGAGCCGCACGGCAACTACAACCGCATCCTGCTGAGCCCGGTGCTCGCCGGCGAGAAGACCGTCGACGACATCATGCTCAACACGCGCGACTGGTACACGCAGAACGGCATCGAACTGCTGGCCGGCGACCCCGTGGTGGCCATCGACCGGCCGCGCCGCACCGTGCGCTCGGCTTCCGGCAAGGAAGTCCACTACGACCGCCTGCTGCTGGCTACGGGCTCCAAGCCGTTCATCATTCCGGTGCCCGGTCATACGCTGGACGGCGTGATCGCCTTCCGCGACATCCAGGACGTGGAAACCATGCTCCATGCGGCGCGCAACCATCGCCACGCGGTGGTGATCGGCGGCGGCCTGCTGGGTCTGGAGGCCGCCAACGGCCTCATGCGGCAAGGCATGGATGTCACCGTGGTGCATCTGGCCGACAGCCTGATGGAGCGCCAGCTGGACAAACCCGCCGCCGAACTGCTGAAGCTGGCGCTCGAACGCAAGGGTCTGCGCTTCCTGCTGGGCGCGCAGACGGCGGGCATCCTCGGCGACAGCCGCGTGACCGGCGTCCTGTTCAAGGACGGCACGCGGATTCCGGCCGACCTGGTGGTGATGACCGCCGGCGTCCGCCCCAATATCGAGCTGGCCGCCGGCGCAGGCCTGCGTTGCGAGCGCGCCATCGTGGTGGACGATACGCTCCAGACCTTCGATCCCCGCATCTACGCCGTGGGCGAATGCGTGCAGCACCGCAACGCCACGTTCGGCCTGGTGGCCCCGATCTGGGACCAGGCCCGCGTCTGCGCCGCGCACCTGGCCGGCGCCGGGCATCGCCGCTACGTACAGCAGGCCACGGCCACCAAGCTCAAGGTGACGGGCGTGGACCTGTACTCGGCCGGCGATTTCATCGGCGCCGAAGGCAGCGAGGATCTCGTCCTGCGCGATCCGCGGCGCGGGGTCTACAAGCGCCTCGTCCTGCAGGACGGCCGGCTGGTCGGCGCCGTGCTGTATGGCGACGTGAAGGATGGCCCGTGGTATTTCGACCTGATCCAGTCCGGCAAGCCCGTTGCCGCGCTGCGTCAGCGCCTGCTGTTTGGCCAGGCGCAATGCGAGGCCCTGGCGGCCTGACACCAGCTTGCCGGCCCGTGCCGCCATCGACCCAAGAGATTCAGCCGTGAACCTGTCCGATATTGCAGTGGTTGCCACCACCCCCACCAAGACGGTCTCCACCACCTGCCCGTACTGCGGCGTCGGCTGCGGCGTGCGCGCCACCGCGCGCGCCGATGGGCAGGTGGAAGTGCAAGGCGATGCCGACCACGCGTCGAACTTTGGCCGCCTGTGCGTCAAAGGCTCGGCGCTGGGCGACACGGTCAGCCTGGACGGCCGTCTGCTCCATCCGCAACTGCGCGACGCCGATGGCACGCTGCGCCGCGCAAGCTGGGACGAGGCGCTCGACAAGGTGGCCAGCGGCTTTGCCGACATCATCGCCCGGCACGGCCCCGACGCCGTGGCCCTGTACGTGTCGGGCCAGATCCTGACCGAGGACTACTACATCGCCAACAAGCTGATGAAGGGCTTTATCGGCTCGGCCAACATCGACACCAATTCGCGCCTCTGCATGTCGTCGGCCGTGGCCGGCCACAAGCGCGCGTTTGGCGAAGATCTGGTGCCGTGCAGCTATGAAGACCTGGAACAGGCCGATCTGGTGGTGCTGGTGGGCTCGAACACCGCCTGGTGCCACCCGATCCTGTTCCAGCGCCTGACGCGCGCCAAGGAAGCGCGGCCCGACATGAAGATCGTGGCCATCGATCCGCGCCGCACCGCCACCTGCGAACTGGCCGACCTGCACCTGCCGCTGCGCCCCGGCACCGACGTGCGGCTGTTCAACGGCCTGCTCGGCTATCTGGCCCGACGCGGCCACACGGATACGGCCTTTGTCGATGCCCACACGGCCGGCCTGGACGACGCGCTGGCCGTGGCCAATACCCACGCCGATGCCGATGCCGATGCCGATGCCGATGGCCCGGATAGCGCGGGCCTGACCGCCCTGGCCCGCGCCTGCAAGCTCGATCCGCAGGACCTGCAGGCGTTCTTCGAACTGTTCGCCAGTACGCAAAAGGTCGTCACGGCGTTCTCGATGGGCGTGAACCAGTCGTCGGCCGGCACCGACAAGGTCAACAGCATCATCAACTGCCATCTGCTGACCGGCCGCATCGGCCGTCCGGGCATGGGCCCGTTCTCGCTGACGGGGCAGCCCAACGCCATGGGCGGCCGCGAAGTGGGCGGGCTGGCCAACATGCTGGCCGCGCACATGGAACTGGCCAATCCAGTGCATCGCGACATCGTGCAGGACTTCTGGCAGTCGCCGCACATGGCCGACAAGCCCGGCCTCAAGGCGGTGGACCTGTTCAACGCCATCGAGGCGGGCCAGGTCAAGGCCGTCTGGGTCATCGCCACCAACCCGGTGGTGAGCCTGCCCGACGCCGATCAGGCACGCCGTGCGCTGGCCAGGTGCGAACTGGTGGTGTCGTCAGACATCGTCACGCACACCGATACCAACGACGCCGCGCACGTGCTGCTGCCTGCGCTGGGCTGGGGCGAGAAGGACGGCACGGTCACCAACTCCGAGCGCCGCATCTCGCGCCAGCGCGCATTCCTGCGGGCACCAGGCGAGGCCCGCGCCGACTGGGACATCCTGTGCGACGTGGCCCGCCGCATGGGTTTTGCCGGCTTCGACTACCGGAGCCAGCACGAGATCTTCGACGAACACGCGCGGCTCTCGGCCTGGCGAAACGGCGATGCCAGCGACCGCGAAGCGCCGCGCATGTTCGACATCGGCGGCCTGGCCGGGCTGTCCCAGGACGAATACGACGACCTGGAGCCGGTGCAATGGCCGTACCGCGCTGCCACGCCGGGCGGCACCCAGCGCCTGTTCGAGGACGGCCGCTATGCATTTGCCGATGGCCGCGCCCGCTTCGTGCCGACCGCGGCGCGCGCACCGGCCCACGTGGCCGACGACGAATTCCCGCTCATCCTGAACACGGGCCGCGTGCGCGACCAGTGGCACACCATGACGCGCACGGGCAAGGCGGCGCGGCTGTCCGACCACCTGCCCGAGCCTTTCGTCGACATGCACCCGCAGGACGCGCTGCTGTGCGGCGTGGGCGAAGGCAAGCTCGCCCGCGTGACCAGCCGCTGGGGTGCCATGGTGGCGCGGGTGCGGTTCGGCGGCGGCATTGCACGCGGCAGCGTGTTCGTGCCGATTCACTGGAACGATCAATTCAGTTCCGACGCGCGGGTGGGCGCACTGGTCAATCCGGTGGTCGATCCGGTCTCGGGCGAGCCCGAGTTCAAGCACACGCCCGTGCGCGTGGAGGAATTCCGAGTCTCCTGGCACGGCTTCGTGCTGAGCCGCAACGCGCTGCCGGCCGATTCGCTGACCTACTGGACACGCATCCAGGGCAAGCAGTTTCAACGTTACGAGTTCGCCGGCCGGGAAACCATCGCAGATCGCGCCGCCTGGGCGCGGGCCCTGCTGGGCGCGCACGACCCGGACGCGGACTGGCTCGAATACGAAGACCGTTCGGCCGGGGTCTATCACGCGGGATTCGTGGTCAACGACCAGCTGGAAGCCTGCGTCTACGTGTCCACACGGGCCGATCTGCCGTCGCGCGCCTGGCTGTCGCAACTGTTCGGGCAGGATCGGCTGGAAGACACCGACCGTATCGGCCTGCTGCTGGGCCAGCCGATGGAGAAAACCGCCGATGCCGGTCCCACGGTGTGCGCCTGCTTTGGCGTGGGACGCAATACCATCTGCGACGCCGTCCGCAAGCACGACCTCAAGACGCCGGCCGAGATCACCGCCTGCGTGAAGGCCGGCGGCAACTGCGGGTCCTGCGTGCCGGAACTGCGCAAGCTGCTGGGGGAGATTCGCGTCGCGGAAGCGGCATGATTTTCTTCAAGAATCGACGATAACGGCATATGGCGCGGCAGCCCCAGCGGCTTCCGCGCCATTTTTACGTCCGATTCTTGACATTTAGTCCAGCACTATACAAACTGTCCAGCATCGAATTTCCTCCAATTCCTTCGACCGAGATGATGGACCGTACGCCCGAGCAGCGTCTGCTGCTGGACCAGATCAAGCAGGTTGCCGACGGGCTGGGCCAGACGCTGGCGCCGTTCTGCGAGATCGTGGTGCACGACCTGCTGGAGCCTGGCCAGTCGATCCTGGCCATCCACAACAATCTGTCGGGCCGTGCCGTGGGCGATCCCACCACGGAACTGGGCGAGGCACGCATCACCGATCCCGACTATCCGCAGGTGCTGGCCAACTACGCGAACCAGTTTGCCGATGGCCGCCTGGCCAAGAGCACGTCCATCGGCATCAAGGACAGCAGCGGCCGCTATATCGCCGCGCTGTGCATGAATGTGGACCTGACGCTGTTCCGCAGCCTGCAGATGGCCATGGGCCAGTTCGTGCAGACCGCCGCCGACGGGCCGGAGGAAACGCTCGACCCCGCCAGCACCGAAGTGCTGCGCTCGCGCATCGACGCCTTTGCGGCGCGGCTGGCCACCACGCCCCGCGCGCTGAAGACCGACGAACGGCGCGCGCTGCTGGCCGAACTCAAGGCGTCCGGCCTGCTGGAGGTGCGCCGGGCCATGGAAACCATCGCGGCACACCTGGGCGTGTCGCGCGCAACCGTCTACAGCTATGCACGCTAATTCCGCCGCGCAGTTGCTACTGCTCGACAAGCACGCCGTGGAAGCGGCGCTGATCCCCGACGACGTGCTGGCCGCCGTGCGTGAAGCCTTCATCCTGCACAGCCATCGCGAGGGGCGCGTCTTCCCGCTGATCCGCGAAAAGCTGGCCACCGGCGGCGTGTTCGGCATCAAGGCCGGCGATGTCGGCCGGCAGAATCTGCTCGGCTTCAAGGCTGCGGGCTTCTGGCCTGGCAACCGCGAGCGTGGCGGCGAGCCGCACCAGGCCACCATCATGCTGATCGATCCGGCTACCGGGCGGCCCGTGTGCATTCTCGACGGCAACGCGATCACCACGGCGCGCACCGGCGCGGCCGGCGGCATCGGGCTGAAGGCCCTGGCACGGCCCGACAGCCGGCGCGTATGCGTGTTCGGCACCGGCGTACAGGCGCGCGTCCAGCTGTCGTATGCGCTGGCGCTGCTGCCATCGCTGACCGAAGTCCGCTATGTCAGCGCCAGCGGCGGACCCAGCGCCAGCTTCGAAGCCGAATTCGCCGGGCGCTGCCAGATCGCGCTGGCCCCCGACCGTAACGCCGCCGTGGCCCAGAGCGATGTCGTGATCACGGCCACGCCCGGTGGCGGCGCCCTGTTCGACGCCGACGCGGTGCAGCCCGGCACCCACCTGACCTGCGTGGGCGCCGACACCAGCGGCAAGCGCGAACTGCCCGAAGGCGTGCTGGAACGCGCCCGCATCGTGGCCGACGACCTGGAACAGGCGCGCAGCATCGGCGAGTGCCAGTGGTCGCCCGACCTGCAGTGCATCGAGATCGGCGACCTGCTGACCGGCGCCGCCACGTTCCAGCGGCAAGCCGACGACATCACCGTCTTCGACATGACCGGCCTGGCGCTGCAAGACCTGACGGTCGCGCGCTTCCTGCATGAACGGGCCGTGGCCGATGGCACCGGCACGCGCCTGGCCTGGCCCTGGTAAGCCCACTTCCATCCTTTCCGGATCCTGCACCCTGCACCCCGATACGACCATGACGACCCTGCAACTGCCCACCTTCGCCGACGTCGAGGCCGCTGCCAAGCGCCTGGAAGGCTACGCCAACCGCACCCCCGTCAACACCTCGCGCACGCTCGACGAGCGGCTTGGCGCCGAAGTGTTCTTCAAGTGCGAGAACTTCCAGCGCATGGGCGCCTTCAAGTTCCGTGGTGCGTTCAACGCGCTGTCGAAGTTCACGCCCGAACAGCGCAAGGGCGGCGTGGTCGCCTTCTCTTCGGGCAACCACGCGCAGGGCATCGCGCTGTCGGCAAAACTGCTCGGCATGCCGGCCACGATCGTGATGCCGCTGGACGCGCCGGCGTTGAAGGTGGCTGCCACCAAGGGCTACGGCGCCACCGTGGTGATGTACGACCGCTACAAGGAAGACCGCGAGGCGATCGGCCGCGACCTGGCCCAGAAGCACGGCATGACGCTGATTCCGCCGTACGACCATCCCGATGTGATGGCCGGCCAGGGCACCGCCGCCCGCGAACTGTTCGAGGAAGTGGGCCCGCTCGACGTGCTGCTGGCGCCTCTGGGCGGTGGCGGGCTGCTGTCCGGCACCGCCCTGGCCACGCGCGTGCTGGCGCCGCAGTGCCAGCTGTACGGCGTGGAGCCCGAAGCCGGCAACGACGGCCAGCAGTCGTTCCGCAGCGGTGCGATCGTGCATATCGACACGCCCAAGACCATCGCCGACGGCGCGCAGACGCAGCACCTGGGCAACTACACGTTCCCGATCATCCAGCGCGACGTCAACGACATCCTGACCGCGTCGGACGCCCAACTGGTGGAGGCCATGCGCTTCTTCGCCGAGCGCATGAAGATGATCGTCGAGCCCACCGGCGCCCTCGGCCTGGCGGCGGCGCTGCAGATCAAGGATCAGCTCAAGGGCAAGCGCGTGGGCATCATCATCAGCGGCGGCAACGTCGATATCTCCTGGTTCTGTGAGCTGATGGGGCGCTAAACCGGCCCGTTGGCTTGCGCCCTCTCCCGCGCGGCGGGAGAGGGGGACAACAACGCTAGACCTCTTCCGACGGCTGCGCCCTCGCCACCACGACCTTCTCGGGATTGAGCTGCATGAAGATCCAGGCCGAGGCCGAGGTAATCAGCC
This sequence comes from Ralstonia sp. 25mfcol4.1, assembly GCF_900104095.1. Classification (GTDB taxonomy): domain Bacteria; phylum Pseudomonadota; class Gammaproteobacteria; order Burkholderiales; family Burkholderiaceae; genus Cupriavidus. The sequence goes on from NZ_FNJO01000033.1 coordinate 12,064, forward strand.
CGACGCAGATGAAGGTGGCGTGGAACGCCGGCAGCACGTCGAAGTGATGGGAGCCGATGCCGGCCTGAAAGGTGGCCAGCAGCGCACCGGCCGATGTCACGGCCAGACTCATCGACAGCATCTGCACCATCGACAGCATGCTGTTGCCGCTGCTGGCGTTGACGCCGCTGAGGTCCTTGAGCGTGACGGTATTCATGGCCGTGAACTGTATGGAATTGACCGCGCCGAAGATCGCCATCTGGACGATCACCAGCGGCAGCGGCCGGTCCGGGGATATCAGCGCGAACGACGCCATCACCAGCCCCACCAGGAACGTGTTGGTGACCAGCACCTTGCGGTAGCCGAACTGTTCGATCAGCCGCGTGGCCAGCCGCTTGGACGCCATGCCGGCCACCGTCACCGGCACCATCATCAGCCCGGCATTGAACGGCGAGTACCCCAGGCTCACCTGCAGCGTCAGCGGAATCAGGAACGGCATGGCACCGTTGCCGATCCGCGCGAACAGGTTGCCCAGCAGGCCCACGCTGAACGCATGGATGCTGAACAGGTGGAGCGGGAACAGCGGCATCTTGCTGCGGCGGGCATGCAGCACGTAGGCGGACAGCGCCGCCATGCTGGCGATCAGCAGCATCAGCACCGTGGCGTGCTGGAAGCCCATGCCGGCCAGGCCATCCAGCGAAAAGGACAGCGTCACCATGGCGATGGCCAGGAACGCGTAGCCGGCGATATCGAAGCGTCCCATACCCGGCAGCCGTGCGTTGGGCATGTACTTGACCGTGGCAATCGCGCCGATCACGCCCACGGGCACGTTGATCAGGAAGATCCAGTGCCAGGAAAACGTCTGCGTGATCCAGCCGCCCAGCGTCGGCCCGATCAGCGGCCCGATCATGCCCGGGATCGCCACGAAACTCAGCGCCTGCAGATACTGCTCGCGCGGAAACGTCCGCAGCACCGACAGCCGGCCCACCGGCAGCAGCATCGCCCCGCCCGCCCCCTGTACCACGCGGGCGGCGGACAGCATCGGCAGCGTGGGCGCCCAGGCGCACAGCAGCGACCCAAGCACGAACAGCCCGATGGCCGTCTGGAAGATCGTGCGCGTGCCGAAGCGGTCGGCCAGCCAGCCCGAGGCCGGAATGATCACGGCCATCGTCAGCGAATAGGCGATGACCACCGACTGCATGCGCAGCGGGCTCTCGCCCAGACTGCGCGCCATCGACGGCAAGGCGGTGTTGACGATCGTGGAGTCGAGCGTCTGCATGAAGAATCCCACCGCCACCACCCAAAGCATGATGCGCAGCTTGGGGTCCTGGGGCATGGCGGCGGATTCGGCAGGGGGCGTGGCTAGAGACATGGAAGCGGCACGCAGGCAGCGGCTAAAACCGCCACCTTAGGCGTGTGACGCGACGTTGGCAAGTCAGGCAGGCCAGGACCGCGCAATTCCGGGGGCATCACAGCGACGCCCTCAACCCAAGGAAGAACCGCCTGCCCGGCGCCGGTTCGTAATATCTGCCGTTCGCTTCATTGACGATGACCGATCCGATGTAGTGCCGGTCGGCCACGTTGTCGATGCGCGCGAACACATACCACTGCGTGGCGCCGGTCTTGAACGTGTAGCCGGTCTTCAGGTTGAAGATGAAGTAACCCGGCGCGGCCTGCGTATTCAGATCGTCCGCATAGACCTTGCTGTCGGCCTTGGCCTCCACGCCCACCATCCACTGGCCCCACGGCTTGTAGGTCAGGTCTGCCCCGAAGCTGTGGCGCGCCGTGCCCGGCAAGCGGTTGCCGGCCGCCACGGTGGCGCCCTGCGCGTTGACGAACGCATCTCCGAAATAGGCATCGAGGTAGGTGTACGCGAGCCCGGCGGCGAGCCCGCGGGCTGGCCCGAATGCGCCGCGCCAGCCCAGTTCCAGCCCGCGCCGGCGTACGCCGTCCACGTTCTGGTAGACCGTGCGGCCGTTGTTGTTCGACAGCGGCACGATTTCGCTATGGCTGTCCGCATCGAACAGGGCCGCATCGATCCGCTGGCCGTCCGATTCCCATTTCACGCCGATCTCGCCCTGGCGGCTGGTGGAGGCCTGCAGCCCCAGGTTGGCGCCGACGCCGTTCGGACCATAGGCCACCTCGGTCAGCGTGGGCGTCTCGAAGCCGCGGCCCAGGTTGGCGTAGACGTTGAGTGTTTCCATCGCATGCCAGACCACGCCCAGCACCGGGCTCAGGTTGCGATAGGTGGACGTGCCGCTGTCGTCGGGGCTGGCCGCCGTCACGTAGTGGTCGTCGATACGCAGCCGCACCATGCTGGCGCGCAGGCCGCCCACGATTTCCCAGGCCGGATGCACGGTCCAGTTGAATTGCGCGTAGGCGCCGTAGTCGGCCGCCTCGTCGGTCTCGTCGCGGCGCAGCGCGCCCTGCTGCCCGTTGTCGTTGACGTAGCCGTGCCGCGCGTCGCGCATGCCGTTGACTTCGAGCCCGGCTGTCCACTGCAGCGGCAGGCCGTTGGCCGTGGTCTTGCGCGTCCAGGACAGCGCGCCGCCGCCATAGGTGCGATCCAGATCGACGATGCCGCCCGCCGAACCCGGCGCCGCCCCGCTGAAGCCCAACCGCTGGGTCAGTTGCCGGCCGCCCCCGTACAGGCGGAAGTTGAGGCTGTCGCGGTCGGTCAGCTGGTGCTCGATCACCACGCCGGCCTGGGTCTGCTCCACCTCCTTGCCGGTGTTGAACTGGGTGGCCGCCGCAATGGCCTGGCGCGGATTGGCGTCGGCCTGGGCGCGCGTGAGGCCGAGCGGGTCTTCGGCCAGCGGCTGGTTGAAATAGTTGAACTGGCCCGTGATCTTCGTGGCCGTGCTGGGCTGGGCCACGACCTTGGCGTTGAGCTGGTAGCGCCTGGCCGCGCTGTGGTCGCGGTAGCCGTCGGTCTGGTAGGTCCAGGCATCGAGCGTGCCGCCCAGCCGGTCGTTGCCGCCGGCCAGCGAGACACCGGCCTGCCACTGCCCGTCCGAGCCAAAACCGGTGGAGGCCCGCCCGGTGAATCCGGTCTTCGGCGGGTCGGGCGTGAACACCTGCACCACCCCGCCCGACGCGTTGCCGTACATCTGCGCGAACGGGCCGCGCAGCACCTCGATGCGGCTGGCATTGGCCAGGTCGAAGGTCGATGCCTGGCCCTGGCCGTCGGGCATGGTCGCCGGAATGCCGTCGATAAACAGCCGAACGCCGCGCACGCCGAAGGTCGAGCGGCTGCCAAAGCCGCGCACGGCGATCTGCAAATCCTGGGAATAGTTCTGGCGGTCGCGCACGGCGATGCCGGGGCTGGTCAGCGTCAGTTCGGACAGGTTGACCAGCGGCGAGGTGGCGGTGAAGGGATCGACCGGGATGCTGTCGATGGCCGCGGGGGCGTCGAAGCGCCGTTGTTCGTTGCGGCTGGCGCTGACCACCACATCGGGCAAGGTGGCCTCTTCCGCGGCAGCCGGCGTGCCAGATGCCAAGGCCCATGGCACCACGAGCCAGACGGCTGCGCGGGGGCGCGGAAGAATGGAACTGGCGGAAGTCTTGGTCCTGCCGGCAGCGTGCATGGGGGCGCGTCCCGAAGATAGACACCTCGCACGCGCGGATCGCGCGTGGCGCCTAGTCTACCCGCAGTCGGCGTGCCGCCGCCGTCAGCCGGATTCCGACAGCGCCGCGCGGGCGCCGTCGGCAGTCGGGGTTGGCTACGGTCAGTTGCTGCTGTCGACCAGGGTACGGGCGTCCACCACCTTGTCGCGGTAGGCCTCGAAGATGCGGCGCAGCGCCTGCTCCATCGTCACCTCCGGCTTCCAGCCCAGTTCTTCGATCGTGTTGTCGATCTTCGGCACGCGGTGCTGCACGTCCTGGTAGCCCTTGCCGTAGAACTCGCCCGACGACGTCTCCACGATCTGCGTCTTGCGCGCTTCCTCGGCGTACTCCGGGTAATCGGCCGCCATCTTCAGCATCATCTCGGCCAGCTCGCGCACCGAGTGGATGTTCTTCGGGTTGCCGATGTTGAAGATCTTGCCGCTGGCCACGCCATCCTTGTTCTCGATGATCTGCATCAGCGCCGA
>NZ_FNJO01000042.1 GCF_900104095.1 Ralstonia sp. 25mfcol4.1
CGATATCGACATCGCGGCCAACCAGGTCAGCAACACCCGCACGAGCATTGTGACGACGACTGGTACGCCGGTGCAGACGGCGGTCAAGACGCTCAGATTGTGGCAGGCGGGGTTAAGCGACGGGGAGCTCAACCATCATCACAGCATTACGTTCCCAGGCTGGCGCTGGAGCACTCGACGTGCGCAGGTGAGTACACCGCAGACCGACGCGCTGCGTGCGCCTGTCACCGTGACGGTGGACAAGGCGACGGTGACTAACCTGGATACCAGCAAACAGACGTTGTCGTTCACACAGTCGCCCGTCGAGGCGTACCAGGACCCGGCGGCAATGCGCTTGCTGTTGCTGTATGGCGTGAAGGTGGACAACCGCTCGCGCCCTGTTGCGACCAATGCGACCCAGTACTACCAGTCCATCACGGACAACGGTTCCACCTACAGCATCACCTTCTGGCCGGACTGGGACCCGAACATCCATATCCGGCCCGATGAGGTACGCCAGGCAAACTTCGGCACCGACTATAACGAAATCTCCCGTACAACCGTCACCTATACGGCGACGGACCAGCTCGTGAGCGCGACCGATGCCGCCAGAATCCAGGCAAACGGGAACATCCGAATCAACAGCAACGGTGGCAATATCCTGAACCAGTCCTCGATCCTGGCCGCAGGGGGCAACCTCGTGCGAGAGGCATCCGACGGCACGATCGAGGATGTTGGCACGGTGCTGCAACAGACTGTGACCACCGAGGAGACCTCCCTCTTCTATTGGCATGCGCGCAAAGGCTCGGACCAGAAGTTCGAGACAGTGGCATATCCAAGCACGCCACAGGCCCCGACCACGGTGGCGGCCCTGCCGGCCGTTGCCACCGCCAACAGGGCAGTGCAGACCACAGGGCACGACGTGACTGTCGCCTCGGTGAACACCGTCGGTGCAGCCGTGACGGGCAGGAGCGTTTCGGGCGGCGGTGCAAGCGGCACCCAGCTGGCCCGTGCAGCGGGCAATGCCGGCATTCCTAACCTGAAGTTGCCCACCAACGGCCTGTACCAGTTCCGCACCGCCCCCGGTGATACCTACCTCGTCGCCACCGATCCACGCTTCACGCAGTACGGCAG
>NZ_FNJO01000040.1 GCF_900104095.1 Ralstonia sp. 25mfcol4.1
ATGCGTTCCGGGTGACCGGCGGGCAGATCCAGGTCGAGGGCGCGGGGCTGAACGCAGCTGGCGTGGATCAGGTGGACCTGATTGCCCGCGCGGTGAAGGCCAATGCTGCCGTCTACGCGAACGGGCTCAATGTGGTGGCCGGGGCAAACCAGGTCGACCACAACACGCTCGATGCCACCGCCATCGCCGGCGCCGGGGCGGCACCATCGGCCGGCATCGACGTCAGCCAGCTTGGCGGCATGTACGCCAACAAGATCCTGCTGGCATCGACCGAGCAGGGCGTGGGCGTATCGCTGCGCGGCGTGATGGCCGCGCAGGCCGGCGACATGACGCTGAACGCAGCGGGCAAGCTGGTGATGGGGGGCAGCACCAGCGCCACCGGCAATCTCGCGCTTTCGGCGCGCGAGGGCGTCGATCACAGTGGCACGACCTACGCAGGGGGAGCGATCGGCATCCAGACCGATGCCACGCTGAACAACAGCGGCACGTTGGTGGCTCAGCAATCGCTCGGCGTGAACGCGCAAAGCGTTGCTTCGACCGGCACGCTTGCGGCGGGCCTGAATCCGGACGGTGTTCCCGTAGGTGGCGCCGACCTGACGGTGAACGCAAGCGGGGCCGTGTCGGCAACCGGCCGGAATCTGGCCAGCGGCAATGCGGCGATCCATGGGGAAAGCGTCCACCTGGCGGGCAGCCAGACCGCGACGAACGGCAACCTGAGCCTGTCCGCCAGTGCAGGTGGCCTCGACCTGACGGGGGCAACCACCACGGCAGGCGGGGCGCTGGCAGTCAACGTCCGGGGTGCGCTAGTGAACGACCGAGGCCAGCTGTCCAGCGGGGCGGCCACGACGCTGGCGGCGGGCAGCCTGTCCAACCAGGGCGGTCAGATCGAGGGTGCCGAGCTGGCCATCCGCGCGTCGGGCGATCTGCTCAATCAGGGCGGCAGCCTGAAACAGCTGGGTCAGGGCGACGCCACCATCGTCGCAGGCGGCAAGCTGGACAATACCGGTGGCACCGTCGCTGCCAATGGACGGAACCTGACCATCGATGCAGCCAGCCTGACCAACGATGGCGGCCAGATGTCCCATGCGGGCACCGGCCTGCTGTCGGTCACGAGCCGGGGGCGAACCGGCAACGCGGGCGGCGTCATCCAGACCAACGGCGATCTGCAGGCACAGGCCGGGGCGCTGGACAACAGCCGGGGCACGATATCCGCACAGGGCAAGGTCACGGCCATCGCGAGCGGTCATCTGTCGAATCGTCAGGGCAGCGTCTATGGGAATACCGGTCTGATGCTTGCCAGTGGCGCCACGGTGGACAATTCAGCCGGCTCCGCGCAGACGGCCGGCGATCTGGCGGTGTCGGCCACCGGCGCCCTGGTGAACCAGGACGGCACGCTGGCCGCGAATGGCGAGCACGGTACCGCAATGGTTTCCGCAGCGAGCATCGACAACGCCCGTGGATCGCTCGTCAACGCGGGTGACGGTGCGACGACCGTCACGGCGACCAATGCGCTGACCAACACCGCCGGCAAGGTGGGCGGCAATGGTGACGTCACGGTGGCCGCCCAGACGCTGGCCAACGATTCGAATGGCACGTCGGGTGGGCAGGTGGTGGCCGGCGGCGCGCTGGATCTGAAGGTCAGGTCGCTAGTCGATAACCGCGGCGGCATGCTGTACGGCCAGCGCCTGACCCTGGATCAGGCGGGCGCTGCGCTCGACAATGCCGGGGGCCAAGTGCTGGGTGGTACGGACGTCAGGCTCAGCGTGCAGTCGCTGGCGAACCAGGCGGGCGCGGTCAAGGCCAACCAGGACGTCGCGGTGTCGGGCGCGATGTCCGGCAGCGGCACCATGATCGCCGGACGTGGCCTGACGCTCGACGTGGCAGGGGATTACGTCAACGACGCGTCCAACCTGCTGCGTGCCAACGACGCGATGCGGGTGTCAGCCAGCGGGACGCTGACCAACACCGGGACGCTCGCCTCGGCGGGAACACTGACGGTGTCGGGCGCGAATGTGGTGAACGGCGCATCGGCGGATATCAACTCGGCGAACACCACCGTCACCGCGGGCAACCAGGTATCGAACGCCGGACGCATCGAGGGGGATACGGTCCAGGTCAACGGCCCGTCGGTGGTCAACACGGGTACGGTGATCGGCAACAACGTCCAGGTGCAAGGCGCTGATATCGTCAACAACGGACCCTCGGCCCTGATGGCTGCCGTCCAGAACCTGCACCTGTACGCCGGCAACGCGGTGCAAAACCTTGATCGCGCCACGCTCTATAGCGCGGGCAACCTGCAGATCGCCCGCGATGGCACGCGAGACCCGAATACTGGCCTGCTGGCCAACCAGACCAACACGCTGATCAATCGCTCGGCCACGATCGAGGCGGACGGCGATATCGACATCGCGGCCAACCAGGTCAGCAACACCCGCACGAGCATTGTGACGACGACTGGTACGCCGGTGCAGACGGCGGTCAAGACGCTCA
>NZ_FNJO01000031.1 GCF_900104095.1 Ralstonia sp. 25mfcol4.1
CTGGGCGTTGGTATCGAACAGGTGTACGGTCAGGCCTGCCTGCGCGGCGATCTGGGCGATGCCGCGGCCCATGGCGCCAGTGCCAACGATGCCGATCACGGCGATCTTCTTTCGCATTCTATGTCCCCTCGTCTGGCTAATAGCCAAGGCCTTTTCCTGCCAGCACACGTCAAGGTTGAACCGCAGGCAGACTGTCGAGGAGACTACACGCTTTGAATTACCGCCACAGCCGTCGATTTCCATGGAATGGAACGGTCGAATATGAGGCCGTTATGAAGGACGGACGGACGGATAAAAGCGGCCAAGTATCCCTTCCGGGTTGCAGCCAATTGGACCTGGCGCCCACCAGCCGGAGGTGGCCGAGTCTGGCCAGGAACAGCCATTGGCGAACCGCTTCATCTACGCCACCGTCAGAGGCGCCAATGAAGGTTGCGGGACGCAATGCGATAAACGATCATCAAATGCCGCCAGAGCCGACGGCTGTATCTGCACGAGGGCGACGTGCTGCGCGCCGATTTCGCCATCTATTCGCACACCTTCGGCAAGCACCACGAGCGCGTGCACCGTCGGGATGCAGCCAAGAGACCGGCCGGCCGTCACGCACATGGGCATGATCGTCAGCAGGGCTTGTTTCATCGTGACCGGGATTCACAAAGAGCACTAGTGCGCGAGCTGCGCGAGGATCCCCGTCGAAGGGATGCGGGCCGCTCTCGAGGTGGGGTTGGTATTGGCGTCGACGGCCCCGCACTGTCCGATCGACGGCAATCGACTCGCCGTCGATGGCGGTGTAATGCGTGGGGCCGAAGGTCGTACCGGCAATTCTAGCGGGCGGGTACTCCAGCCTCGTGGAATGGCCAGGCAGGCATGGCCGGATAGGCGTAGCAAGGCACGGGCTGAAGCGCGCGTTTCGCAGTTTGCTCTGGCTCATACACAGCTGACTGATGTCTGCCGCCTCAGACCGGTCAAGATCCACCTTTCGAAATACATGGCTCGATTGCGCGCAATCTGTCCCTAGGGTCCGAGAAAACTTCGGCCGGCCATGAGCACGTACGCGTGCGGATGCCAGATCACGACGCGGCGGCAACAGGCAGTCGGAACGGCGCACCCAGTCGGTTGAACGCATTCATTGCCGCGATGGTGATCGTGAGGTCGACGAGGTCTTTGGGCGTAAACGCGGCGGAGGCAGCGGCATACGCTTCATCTGAGGCATGCGTTTCGCTGACGCGGGTCACTTCCTCCGCCCAGGCCAGCGCTGCGCGTTCCCGATCTGAAAAAAGGTGGTGCACCTCGTTCCACACCGGCACCAGCGTGATCTTGTCGACCGACATGGTCTTTCTGAGATCGCGGCTATGCATGTCAATGCAATGCGCGCATCCGTTGATCTGGGAGACGCGGAGGAACACGAGGTGGACAAGCTCCTCGGGGAGATCCGTCTTCTTCGTGACATAGTGGTGGATACCAAAAAACGCCTTCGCGCCGTCAGGCGCGATCTCTTGCCAGTTCAAGCGGGTCATCTCGGTCCTTTTCTGTTGATGATGGGGTCTAGCGTCGCGGTCCCCTCGCCCGAGCCGCCTATCGACTTGGGCCGCGATTCATGTCATAACGCAAAGTTACTCCGCTAGGCATTGAAGATACAGGCCCAAAAAGTGGAGAAACGACTGGCCCAAAATGAATCACCCGAATTCGCCCGCCGTGCTGTCCATTCTGGTGGACCGCGCCACCGCCGTGCCGATCGGCGACCAGATCCATGCAAGCCTGCGACTGGCAATCGTCGACGGCCGGCTGGCACCCGGACAGCGTTTGCCGTCTGGCCGGGATCTCGCGACCCAGCTTGGCGTCGCGCGGGGCACCATCCGCGCGGTCTACGATCGGTTGATTGCCGAGAACCTGGTGCTCGGCGCTGGCTCTGCAGGCACCCGAGTATGCGCTCGGTTGCTGGCCGGGCGAGCAGACGAGAAACCGCCACTCGACGGGCCGTTGGCAGGGTTCACACGCCCATATTCGAGCGCTCCGCTGCCATTCCAGATGGGTGTACCCGCCGATGACGCGTTTCCCGCCAAACTCTGGGCCCGCATGCGCAAGCGCGCCGTACGCACCGATGCCATCGCTTTCACGACCTACGCCGACCCGCGCGGCGAGCCCGAGCTACGCGTCCAGATTGCCAGCTATCTGGCCGTCAGCCGGCACGTGCATTGCCATCCCGATCAGATCATCGTCACCAGCGGATACCGGCAGGGCTTGATGCTTGCGCTGACGGCACTGCACGCGCACGGACACAAGGCATGGATAGAGGAGCCAGGTTACCCGCTGGGAAGGCGCGCGCTGGAACTGATGGGAGCCGAAGTTGAACCCGTCCCCGTCGATGCCGAGGGACTGCGCGTGGAAGATGGCATCGCCAGCGCGCCAGACGCCCTGCTGGCGCTGGTTTCACCGGGCCAGCACGCACCGCTTGGCGTGACAATGTCGCCAGCACGAAGACACGCCTTGCTCGACTGGGCGACGACAAAGAATGCCTGGATCATCGAAGACGACTATCTGGGAGAGCTACAGCTCGAAGGCCGCGCGGCGCCGGCCCTTGCGGCAGGTAAAGGCGCGGAGCGCGTGATTCACATCGGCACGTTCAGCAAGACGATCAGCCCGGCGCTGGGTCTCGGTTTCATCGTCGCGCCACACTCGGTGGCAGAGCGTTTGGTCGAGATATCTGCCGTGTCGGCGCCGGCTCCGAACCGGACCACTCAGTTGGCAGTCACGGAGTTTCTGGAGGATGGACACTTTCTGCGGCACCTGCGCCGGATGAAGGCGCTCTATGCCAAGCGCCGCAGTTTTGCGCTAACCCATCTCAACGCTTTCCTGCCTGGCACGCTGACCGCGGGCCTTGGTCTGATCGCACCGCTCCCACCGACCGCCGACGATAGCGCCGTTGTCGGCATTGCCCGTTCACGCGGCCTCGCGCCTTCTGCCCTCTCCGCCTGGTACCTTCGCCGCAGTCACGCGCAACAAGGCCTGCTACTCAGCACGACGAACCTGCGCCCGGACAATATCAATGCCGCTTGCGAGACGCTCGCGAAAATCGTCGCGCCTCTCTGAGCCGTGACCACATTCATCGTAAAGTACCAGTCGCGGGACGTACCGGTACTACGTTCGTTGGCGTGGCGTCTGACCGTCCGCTTCCCAGAAATGCTGCCGACCGATTCGTGTCGGCCAATGACGTCCATAGTTTCGCAGCAAGCGCAAAAACAGCTCGCGAGCAGATTGCGCCTGCTACCGTCAATCCTTCCCCCGCTCATCCTTACTTGACATTTGTCGGAGCTCGTCGGCCAGTTGGCTGGTCGTCAAACTTGGCGCCGCTTCGCCCCAAGGATCAGGATGGTATAAGCACGCCGTATCGAACGGGAACAGATCTCTAATAGGCAGTGGGTACTGGAACGCAGGGACGGGCTCCAACTCGGCGGCAGGCGTTATACGGAACACCTCCACCAGGCGAAACCTACTGTCGTTGTCCCGTCCGACGACGTAGTAAAGTCGACGTCCCTTCCACTGCAACGACGAGGCAACATAAGGACCGCGGATCCCAGGAATACGGGACAGTCGCTCTGTATAGCGCCTGGCCTCGTCAAGGTGGATCAAGCGTTCCAGTATGGAATCTTCAACTGTGGAATTCGACATGTTACGGGCTGCACGGTTGACCGCCCCTTCATTTGGGCCGGTCAGGATGTTGCATTATGAAACATCGAACCTAGGTCGCAGACATGATACATCGCGTTTTTCCCCTTGAGATCCATTCCGAAACACTGAACTCAATGCGACTTTAGCGGAATGCCGGCATTGGCACCAGAGAACTAGCGAAGCCGAAGCGCCGGCGCGCAAGTGATGCGGCTTCCGAAGAACCGAGGTTTACTGGGGCAGGGATCCGAGGAACCTCTTCGGTCGAACATTTTTTTTCATCACGAACGCAAAGATATTCATATCATGTCGTGATAGCCAACGAGCAAGCTATCCGCGTGGCCCGGCCCGATCCTAGCAATCTCGCTCCCCAATTGCTCTTGCTTGGTCACACCGGGTTCATTGTCTTGACAGTTCGCACCGTCGTTCCTTTAATTAGTTACGCAACACCGGGTTCGTGTCCGGCAGGCCAGTTCATAAGCCGAGGGGGAATATGGATTTAGGCAGCGTTGACGATCCGCACCGCAAGAAGGAAGAAACGCGCAGCTTTCTGTTTCTGACTGCCGTGATGGTGCCGGTACTGTCCGTCATCATCGTGGCCGGCTATGGCTTCATTGTCTGGATGAGCCAGCTGATCAGCGGACCGCCCAAGCATTGACCGGCAGTGCGTTCGTAGAATAGGCGCGGATTGGCCCAACGGCCAATTGCCAAAAGAAGAAAAACCTGCAAAAGCAGTTTTGTCAGGGGATCACGCATGCCTGAAAGACCTTCTATCCCGATTCACCCCGTTGCCTCGGATGACGAATGGCATATCGCCGGCATCATGGTGTTTGCCCATCCCATCAGCCTGGCGCACGTGCGCCGCGCGATCGACGCCATGACTGGCGCCGAGATCCATGCGGCCAGCGACATGGGCAAGCTCGTGGTCACCGTGGAAGCTCCCACTTCGCATGCGATCGTGGCGCAGCTCACCTGCCTGCACCAGATGGAAGGCGTGATCTCCGCCACGCTCGTCTACCAGCACAACGAAGACGCCGCAGCCATGTACGAGGAGCTTTCAGATGTCAGTCACGCGCCGTGATTTCATCAAGCAGACCGCCATCGCCGCAACCGCGTCGGTGGCCGGTATCCCGTTGCCTGGGGAAGCCGCCAACTTCGTCACGGACAGCGAAGTCACCAAGCTGAAGTGGTCGAAGGCCCCCTGCCGCTTCTGCGGCACCGGCTGCGGTGTCACCGTGGCGGTGCGCGACAACAAGGTGGTGGCCACCCAGGGCGATCCGCAGTGCGAGGTCAACAAGGGTCTGAACTGCGTCAAGGGCTACTTCCTGTCGAAGATCATGTACGGGCAGGACCGGCTCACGAAGCCGCTGCTGCGCATGAAGAACGGCAAGTACGACAAGAATGGCGAATTCGCGCCGGTCAGCTGGGACCGTGCTTTCGACGAGATGGAGCAGCAGTTCAAGCGCGTGCTCAAGGAAAAGGGTCCCACTGCCGTAGGCATGTTCGGCTCGGGCCAATGGACGGTCTGGGAAGGCTACGCCGCATCCAAGCTCATGAAGGCCGGCTTCCGCACCAACAACATCGACCCGAATGCGCGCCACTGCATGGCGTCGGCGGTCACCGGCTTCATACGCACCTTCGGCATGGACGAGCCGATGGGCTGCTATGACGACTTCGAGAACGCGGATGCCTTCGTGCTCTGGGGCTCGAACATGGCCGAGATGCACCCGATCCTGTGGACGCGCATCACGGACCGCCGGCTGAGCCATCCCAAGACGCGCGTGGCGGTGCTGTCGACCTTCACGCACCGGTCGTTCGACCTGGCCGACCTGCCGATCATCTTCACGCCGCAGACCGACTTGGCGATGCTCAACTACGTCGCCAACCACATCATCCAGACCAACCGCGTCAACAAGGACTTCGTCAACAAGTACACGGTCTTCAAGGAAGGCGTGACCGACATCGGCTACGGCCTGCGGCCGGACAATCCGCTGCAGAAGGCCGCCAAGAACGCCGGCAACCCCACCGACGCCAAGCCGATCACGTTCGACGAGTTCGCCAGGTTCGTCTCGAAGTACGACGCCAACTACGTCAGCAAGCTGTCCGGTGTGCCGAAGGACAAGCTGCAGCAGCTGGCCGAGCTCTACGCCGACCCCAACGTCAAGATCATGTCGTTGTGGACTATGGGCTTCAACCAGCACACGCGCGGCACGTGGGTCAACAACATGGTCTATAACGTCCATCTGCTGACCGGCAAGATCGCCACGCCCGGCAACAGCCCGTTCTCGCTGACCGGGCAGCCTTCCGCCTGTGGCACCGCGCGCGAGGTGGGCACGTTCTCGCACCGGCTGCCGGCGGACATGGTGGTGACCAACCCCAAGCACCGCGAGGAAGCCGAGCGCATCTGGAAGCTGCCGGCCGGCACGATTCCCGACAAGGTGGGCTACCACGCCGTGCTGCAGAACCGCATGCTCAAGGACGGCAAGCTCAACGCGTACTGGGTGCAGGTCAACAACAACATGCAGGCCGCCGCCAACATGATGCAGGAGGGCCTGCCAGGCTACCGCAACCCCGACAACTTCATCGTGGTGTCGGACGTCTACCCCACCGTGACCGCGCTGTCGGCCGACCTGATCCTGCCCAGCGCGATGTGGGTGGAAAAGGAAGGCGCCTACGGCAACGCCGAGCGCCGCACGCAGTTCTGGCACCAGCTGGTCGATGCGCCGGGCGACGCCCGCTCCGACCTCTGGCAGCTGATGGAGTTCTCCAAGCGATTCAAGGTGGAGGATGTCTGGCCGGCGGACCTGATCGCCAAGAAGCCCGAGGTGCGCGGCAAGACGCTGTTCGACGTGCTCTACCGCAACGGCAATGTCGACAAGTTCCCGATCAAGGAGGTCAATGGCGAGTACCAAAACGCCGAAGCCAAGGCGTTCGGGTTCTACGTCCAGAAGGGCCTGTTCGAGGAGTATGCAAGCTTTGGGCGCGGCCACGGCCATGACCTGGCACCGTTCGATACCTACCACGAGGTGCGCGGCCTGCGCTGGCCCGTGGTCAACGGCAAGGAAACCCGCTGGCGCTACCGCGAAGGCAGCGATCCCTACGTGAAGGCCGGCGCCGGCTTCCAGTTCTATGGCAACCCGGACGGCAAGGCGGTGATCTTTGCCCTGCCCTACGAGCCGCCCGCCGAGTCGCCCGACAAGGAATATCCGTTCTGGCTGGCCACCGGGCGCGTGCTGGAGCACTGGCACTCGGGATCGATGACGCGACGCGTGCCGGAGTTGTACAAGGCGTTCCCCAACGCGGTCTGCTTCATGCATCCCGAGGACGCCCGCGCGATGGGCCTGCGGCGCGGCGTGGAGGTGGAAGTGGTGTCGCGGCGCGGACGCATGCGCACCCGCATCGAAACGCGCGGGCGCGATACGCCGCCGCGCGGCCTGGTGTTCGTGCCGTGGTTCGACGCCAGCCAGCTGATCAACAAGGTGACGCTCGATGCCACCTGCCCGATCTCGCTGCAGACCGACTTCAAGAAGTGCGCGGTCAAGATCGTGAAGGTATAAGGAGACGCCATGAACGCGAGCCGATCCGGGACAGCCTTGCTGGCATACGGCGCCTGGCTTCTGATTGCCCTGGTGGTGCTGCTGGTGCCGCCGGCCGGCGCGCAGGGGCTGACCGACGCGATGCGCGGCCCGACGCCGGTCGGTGAGGAGACCAAGGCGCCGCTGCTGTATCCGACCGAGAACAAGGACATCCGCCGCACGCGCAACTACACCATGCAGCCGCCGACGATTCCGCACAAGATCGACGGCTACCAGCTGGACCGCGACTTCAACCGCTGCATGTTCTGCCACGCGCGCACCCGCACCGAGGAGACCGGTGCGATTCCGGTCAGCATCACGCACTACATGGACCGCGACAACAACGTGCTGGCCGAGGTCTCGCCACGGCGCTATTTCTGCACCCAATGCCACGTGCCGCAGGCCGACACCAAGCCGCTGGTGGGCAATTCGTTCGTCGACGTCGAGACGATGCTCAAGCGCGGCGGCGGCGAGAAAAACGCCAAGGGTGGCAGTGTGAAGGCTGGCACCGCCAGCGCAAAGTAGCGGAACCGAGACCGACTGGGGCCGAGCGATGAAGCGCAGAATCTGGGATCTCATCAAGCGCTACTGGCGCACGATCAACCGGCCCAGCGCGTATTTCAGCCTGGGCTTCCTCACGGTGGGCGGCTTCATCGCCGGCGTGCTGTTCTGGGGCGCGTTCAACACGGCGCTGGAACTGACCAATACCGAACAGTTCTGCACGGGTTGTCACGAGATGCGCGACAACGTCTACCAGGAACTGCAGGGCACGATCCACTTCACCAACCGCAGCGGCGTGCGCGCCAAATGCTCCGACTGCCACGTGCCCCACAACTGGACGAGCAAGATGGCGCGCAAGATGCAGGCGTCGAAGGAAGTCTGGGCCAAGATCTTCGGCACGGTGAACACGCGCGAGAAGTTCCAGGCGCACCGGCTGGAACTGGCGCAGCACGAATGGGCGCGCTTCAAGGCCAACGACTCGCTCGAATGCCGCAACTGCCACGACTATCAGTCGATGGACTTCACGCGCCAGAGTCCGCGCGCGCAGGCCATGCACTCCACCTATCTCGCCAACAAGGAAAAGACCTGTATCGACTGCCACAAGGGCATCGCCCACCGCCTGCCCGACGTTGCCAAGGCCGAGGAGCAGTAACGCCATGACCCGTACGGTGCTGGAGGGCAGCGATCTGAGCGTCCGGCGCATGGGCCGGGCAGTGTTCCGCGATGTCGACGTGGCGCTGGCACCGGGCTGCCTTCTGCAGGTGACCGGCCCGAACGGCGCCGGCAAGACCAGCCTGTTGCGCGTGCTGTGCAGCCTGCTGCAGCCGGCTGCCGGGCGTCTGGCCTGGCGCGGTCGCACAGTGCGCGGCGGCGATCCGGACTACTTGGCCCGACTGGCCTACGTCGGGCATAACAACGGCATCGATGCCGACCTGTCCGCGATCGAGAACCTGCGCTTCGCCGCACGCCTGACGGGCCAGCAGCCCGAGCCCGGCGCGCTGCGGCTGGCACTGGCGCGGCTGGGCCTCGACGCCGTGGCCGGCAAGCCAGTACGGACGCTCTCACAGGGTCAGCGGCGGCGGGTATCGCTGGCCCGCCTGGCGCTCGCACCGCGCGAGCTCTGGCTGCTCGACGAGCCACTGACGTCGCTGGACCACGATTCCACCGCACGCTTCGGCCAGATGCTGGACGATCATCTGGCCGGCGGCGGCATGGCCGTCGTCGCCACGCATCAGTTGTTGACCGTGGCGAGCTATGTGCTGGATCTGGGCGCCCACGGCGCTCGGCGGCCATGATCGGCGCGCTGGGCGCCGTGGTGGCGCACGACCTGTCCATCGCTTGGCGACGACGCAGCAGCGTGCTGGCCAGCGTGGTGTTCTTCGTGATCGTGTCGAGCCTGTTCCCGCTGGCGATCGGCCCCGACCCGCAGCAGTTGCGCCTGCTGGCGCCGGGCATCCTTTGGGTGGCGGCGCTGCTGGCGTCGATGCTGTCGCTCTCGCGGCTGTTCGCGCAGGAGTACGCCGATGGCAGCCTCGACCAGCTGCTGCTGTCGCCGCATCCGCTGGCGCTGCTGGTACTCGGCAAGATCTGCGCGCACTGGCTGACCAGTGGCCTGCCGCTGCTGGTGCTGACGCCGCTGCTGGCCCAGCAGTACAGCCTGCCCGCCGGTGCCACGCTGCTGTTGTGGGCGTCGCTGCTGATCGGCACGCCCGCGCTGAGCCTGATCGGCGCGGTGGGGGCGGCGCTGACGCTGGGCGTGCGCGGCGGCGCGGTGCTGCTATGCATCCTGGTGCTGCCGCTGTCGGTCCCGGTACTGATCTTTGGCGCTGGCGCCGGGGCGGCGGCCGATGCGGGGCTCGACGTGGTGGCGTACCTGTCTCTGCTCGGCGCGTGCCTGGCGCTGTCGCTGCTGCTGTGCCCGCTGGCGGCGGCGGCGGGGCTGCGCATTGCGATGGAGTGACCCGATGACCCGCCAAGCCTCGCTGCCCGACGCACCCTCGCGCATCCCCGCGCGCACCCGCGCCCGCTGGACGCAACTGGCCGCGCCGGTGCGCTTCTATCCGCTGGCCGGCCGCGCCGCACCCTGGTTCTTCGCGCTGGCGGCCGTCTGGCTGGCCATCGGGCTCTGGCTCGGCTTTGTCGTGGCGCCGACCGACGCTCAGCAGGGCGAGGTCTACCGCATCATCTTCATCCATGTGCCGGCGGCGTGGATGTCGATGTTCATCTACCTGGTCATGGCCGTGTACAGCGCGATGGCGCTGGTGCTGCGCACGCGGCTGTCCACGATGCTGGCGGCGGCGCTGGCCCCGACCGGCGCCATGTTCACCTTTCTGGCGCTGTGGACCGGCTCGCTGTGGGGCAAGCCGACCTGGGGCACCTGGTGGGTCTGGGACGCCCGCTTGACGTCCGAACTGATCCTGCTGTTTCTCTACCTCGGCTACATCGCGCTGGCGTCGGCCATCGACGAGCCGCGCCGCGCGGAGCGCGCCAGCGCCGTGCTAGCGCTGGTGGGCGTGGTCAACCTGCCGGTGATCTATTTCTCGGTGCAGTGGTGGAACACGCTGCATCAGGGCGCGTCGGTCAGCCTGACGTCGGCCCCTTCGATGGCGGCGACGATGCTGGCCGGCATGCTGGCGATGACGCTGGCCTGCTGGATGTACACGATTGCCGTCGCGCTGGTGCGCGTGCGCTGCATCCTGCGCGAGCGCGGCGAGGTGCGGGAGGTCATCGCATGAGCGCGCACGCCGCCTCCCACCTCGCTTACATCGCGGGCGCCTTCGGCATGGCCTTGCTGGCCGTTGCGATCGAGCTCCTTTGGCTGGCCCGGCGCCGCCGCCGGCCGCGCGCCGACCTGGACGACACGCCATGACGCCACGCCAGCGCCGCCTCGGCCTGCTCCTCGCCGCGCTGGTTTGCGGCGGCACGGCGCTTGCGCTGGTGCTCAACGCGTTCCGCTCGAACCTGGTGTTCTTCTTCAGCCCCAGCCAGATTGCCGCGCACGAGGCCCCCGCTGCGCGCGCCTTCCGGCTGGGCGGGCTGGTGGCGCCGGGGTCGGTGCGGCGCGAGGACGGCACCCTGACCATCCGCTTCGTTGTCACCGACACGCGCCACGAGGTGCCAGTGGTCTATCACGGGCTGCTGCCGGACCTGTTCCGCGAGGGCAAGGGCGTGGTGGCGCGCGGCACGCTCGATGCGGCCGGCACGTTCACGGCCAGCGAGGTACTGGCCAAGCATGACGAGAACTACATGCCGCCGGAAGCGGCCGAAGCGCTGAAGCGGGCCGCCAATGACGGTGGTACCGACGGGAAATCGCAACGATGACCGTCGAACTCGGACATTTCGCGCTGATCTGTGCCCTGCTGGCCGCGCTGGTGCAGGCCGCGCTGCCGCTGGCCGGCGCGCCGCGCGGGTTCGTGCCGTGGATGGCGCTGGCGCGTCCCGCCGCCGTGGCGCAGGCCGTGCTGGTGGTGGCCGCCTATGTGGCGCTGACGGCCGCGTTCGTCGGCAACGACTTTAGCGTGCGCTACGTGGCGGCCAACTCCAACAGCGCGTTGCCGCTGGCCTACCGGATGGCGGGCGTCTGGGGCGGTCACGAGGGGTCGATGCTGCTCTGGACGCTGATGCTGGCCGGCTGGTCGCTCGCCGTGGCCGTGTTCAGCCGGAACCTGCCGATGGCCTTCGTCGCGCGCGTGCTGGGCGTGATGGGCGCCATCTCCAGCGGCCTGCTGCTGTTCCTGCTGTTCGCGTCCAACCCGTTCATCCGGCTGCTGCCGCGCGCGATGGAAGGCCGCGACCTCAATCCGCTGCTGCAGGACCCCGGCATGGTGTTCCATCCGCCGTTCTTGTACATGGGTTACGTGGGCTTTGCCGTGGCGTTCGCGTTCGCGCTGGCGGCGCTGCTCGAAGGACGGCTCGACGCCGCGTGGGCGCGCTGGTCGCGGCCCTGGACCATCCTGGCGTGGATGTTCCTGACGGTAGGCATCGCGCTGGGCAGCATGTGGGCCTACTACGAACTGGGCTGGGGCGGCTGGTGGTTCTGGGACCCCGTGGAGAATGCCTCGTTCATGCCGTGGCTCGCTGGCACGGCGCTGATCCACTCGCTGGCCGTGACCGAGAAGCGCGGCGCGTTTCGCGCCTGGACCGCGCTGCTGGCCATCTTCACGTTCTCTCTGAGCCTGCTGGGGACGTTCCTGGTGCGCTCGGGCGTGCTGACGTCGGTCCATGCGTTCGCCGTGGACCCGAAGCGCGGCATTTTCATCCTCACGCTGCTGGGGCTGGTCACGGGCCTGGCGCTGGCCATCTTCGCGTGGCGCGCCCCGCAACTGAAACGCGGCACCGATTTCAGCCTGGGTTCGCGCGAAACCTTCCTGCTGGCCAACAATGTGCTGCTGGCGGTGGCGGCATCGGCCGTGCTGCTGGGGACGCTGTATCCGCTGGTGCTCGATGTGCTGAACCTCGGCAAGGTGTCGGTGGGGCCGGCCTACTTCGAGCAGGTGTTCGTGCCGCTGATGGGCCCCGCCGTGCTGCTGATGGGCGCGGCGCCGCTGGCGCGCTGGCGGCGCGGCGACCTGCCGCCCGCGGCGCGACGCCTGCGCTGGGCGGCGGTGGCCAGCCTCGCGGTCGGCATCGGCCTGTTGCTAGCGTTGCGCAACCAGTCGGCGCTGACGGGCGTGGGCCTGACGCTGGCGATCTGGTGCCTGACCACCGCGCTGGTGAGCCTGGCCTGCCGGCTGAAGCACCCGCGCGGCGTATGGTCGGGGCTGCGGCAGTTGCCGGCCGGGTACTGGGGCATGCTGCTGGCGCATGCCGGCGTCGGGGTCTTTATCGCCGGGGTGACGATGGTGAACAGCCAGGAAACCATGCGCGAACTGCCGATGCGGCCAGGCGAGGCGGTGACCGTGGATGGCTACACCTTCCGCTTCGACGGCGTGGTGCCCGTTGTGGGGCCGAACTACGAAGCGCTGCGCGGCATCATGACCGTGCATCGCGACGCCCGGCTACTCACGTCGCTGGCGACCGAACGACGCATCTACCGCAGCCAGGACATGCCGACCACGGAAGCTGCGATCGACACTGGCTTCACGCGCGACCTGTACGTGGCCATCGGCGAGGTGGCGGGAGCGAACACCTGGGGCGTACGGATCTACGTGAAGCCGTTCGTGAAGTGGATCTGGGCCGGGTGCGGATTGATGGCGCTGGGCGGGCTGGTGGCGGTCTGCGACCGGCGATATCGATCGAGGCGCCGGGCGACGTATGGTCCATATGACGCGGTACTGCCTGGCTCCCCTCTCCCATCCCATGGGAGAGGGGTTGGGGGAGAGGGCGTGGCAGCTCAAGTTGCCACCGCCACGTATGTCGAGCCCCTGCCCTCTTCCCCGGCTCCTCTCCCGCGGGTGGGAGAGGGGAGCTTCCAACGCGACGCAGGGGCACGGCCATGACGCGCTTCCTGCTGCCCCTTGCCATTTTCCTGGCGATCGTCGTCGCGCTTGGCGCCGGGCTGCGCCACGATCCGCGCGAGTTGCCGTCGGCGCTGGTCGGCAAACCGGCGCCTGCGTTTGCGTTGCCGGTGCTCGACACGGCGGGCGGCACGCAGACCTTGCGCACCGCCGATCTGCGCGGCAAGGTCTGGATTCTCAATGTCTGGGCCTCCTGGTGTACCGCCTGCCGTACCGAGCACCCGGTGCTTGTGGACTTCGCGGGCAAGTCTCCGGTGCCGGTCTACGGCCTCAACTACAAGGACGCCGTGCCGGCCGCCCAGGCATGGCTGCAGCAGATGGGCGATCCCTATGTGAAGTCGGGCGTCGACGCCGATGGCCGCGTCGGCATCGACTTCGGCGTCTATGGCGTGCCCGAGACCTATGTGATCGACGCCCAGGGCGTGGTGCGCTACCGGCAGGTGGGGCCCGTGACGCCCGACGTGCTCGAACGGCAGATCAAGCCGTTGCTGCGCCAACTGCAGCAAGGAGGCCCGCGTGCGAGTCCTGCCTAGCCTGTCCGGTCTGCCCCGCATGCTGATCGCCTGGCTGCTTGCCGCGCTGGCATGGCATGGCTCCGCCGCGCCAGCCTCGGACGCCGAACTCGATGCGCGCGTCCACGCGCTGTCGCAGCAACTGCGCTGCCTGGTCTGCCAGAACCAGACGCTGGCCGATTCCAACGCTGAACTGGCCGTCGACCTGCGCCGGCAGATCCGCGCGCAGGTCGCACAGGGGGCCAGCGACACCGCCATCAAGGACTACCTGGTGCAGCGCTACGGCGATTTCGTGCTCTACGACCCGCCGTTCAAGCCGTCGACGTGGTTGCTGTGGCTCGGGCCGTTCGGGTTGCTGACGATAGTAGGGGGCTGGCTCTGGCGCAGGTGGAGGCGCCCATCCTCCGCCATGGGCAGCTCGCCGCAGCCAATGGAAAGCCGCCGGACCATGCCCCGGGCTTCCTCGGCCACCGCGCCGCGTTCGAAGTGGACCAGCGCCACGCTCTGCGTGATGCTGCCCCCGGCGGCCGCCATGCTGTACCTGCACCTGGGCAATCCCGCCGCCGTGATGGAGGTCGACGATGCGCACCCGTTGTCCGGCGACGCGCACACGCCCCAGATCGCGCAGATTGAAGCCATGGTCGACCAACTCGCGCGGCGCCTGAAAGCCCAGCCACAGGATGCCGAAGGCTGGGCGATGCTGGCGCGCTCCTACACGGTGCTGGAGCGCTTCGACGACGCGGCGGCGGCCTACGCGAAGGCGGTTGCGCTGGCGCCGGACGTGGCGGCGCTGCGGGCCGACTACGCCGATGTGCTGGCCAGCCTCGACGGCGGCTCGCTCAAAGGCGCCGCCATGACACAGATCCGCGCAGCGCTGTCGGCCGACCCGGACGATCCCAAAAGCCTGGCGCTGGCCGCCAGCGCAGCGTCCGAACGCGGCGACACCGCCGCCGCCATCGACTACTGGCAGCACCTGTACCGCCTCTTGCCTCCGGACTCGCTAACGGCCGCCCGCGTGGCGGCCAATATCGCGGCGGTGAGCGATGTCCGCACAACATCAAAATAGCTCAGACCAACCAAGCCGCCTCCTCGCTGCGGGAAAGGCGCACGAACTCGATAATTATGCCCCCGGTGTAACATCAGTAGACCGCACGCATTTCGGCCACCTGCGCCAACGCTCGGCGCCGCTAGGGAGAATAAGCAAGAAGCGCGCCTACCCCAGCCCATCGCAACCAACGCCGGTTCGCAATTTATCGATCAGGAGGCGGCTTCTGCAATATTGCCGCTCTTCCCTCCCTGCCCTGAACCCTAGAACCTCCACCGCAATCCCACCGTCCCGGTATGGTCCTGGTTGCCGCCACCGAACTGGCCGGTATAGCGCGAGCCAAGCGTGGCATGGGCGAGATAGCGAAGTTGGCGCGCCGTTCGGCCAGCGCCGTGAACTGCACAGCCGCCAAGCCGGGGCCGCCTGCTACGATGGTCCCCTTGTTGACGATGTTCAGGTTGCTGCCGAGCACGCTGCCTCCGCACGCTCTCGCGTAGCAGCTATAGAGCGATCGTCCATGCTCGTCGAGTACCAAAACTTCCGTGCCCGCCACCGTTTCAATCTCTAGGCGGGCAGTTCAGCCCCATGCGCTTCAGATACGGTGCGTAGCATTGGAGTATGTCTACACCGAGAGGCGTCACTGCCCATTGCTCTTCAGCCATGTGGTCGGCATGTATCCTGGTTATGAGTTTACGGCTGCTCAACTGACGCCACGGTTTCTTGTTGTCAAATGGCTCAGTGCGCCTGTTGTACACCATTGCCCAGAGCAATCGCTGAGAATCTGGGTGTAGCCCGCTAATCTTGTGGTTAGTCACGAAAGCTATTCCGTTGCGTTATTTAAGTAGCCGTGCCGGCTGTCAGAACCGGTCGCTTCTAGGGCTGCACTGCGCCGACTCTGGAATGTCAGCAGTGCCGTCAATGCTGCTCCAATTATCGCCCCGGTAGAGAGAATCTTTCGCCCGAAACACGCATGATTTACCCGAGCTTTCAGGGTCTCTGCTCCATATCGACCGCTTGCCGAAAGAAAAAGCCCCGAGCGTCGACGACGCCGGGGCTTCTTGAAGGGGCTTAGCACAGCAAAAGCTGCGCCGGTTCACTACTGAGGCCTCCCCAAACGGCTCGCGCCGCGGCGGGAAGATCCTCCAAAGGAACAGACCGTGCCAACACGTCCTTGAGGTCGTAGCTCAGCGTCAGCCCCAGGCGGTCCTTGAACGCGGTTCGCCGGGCGATCTCATCGTGCTCCACCTTCTGCGCGTGAGAAAGCGTCAAGCAGCCGTAATGCGCGTACCAGCGATACCCTGCCGTTACCGAGCCCGGCCCTCCGTCTGCGTCGTGCATATCGAGAAGCCGATCGACCTCGAACTCCGCAATGAGCTGAGCGGCTTCAGCGTCCACGTCAAACTGCTGCGCCGTCTGCAAGTCCAACACTGCCCGCCCGTCTGCTGCGAAAATAATGCTGGATTGACATGCACTCCCCTCCGTCAGTGCTTCGCGCATTGGATCGCGCAAGCCGGTCCAATCGGCGTCGGGTGCGGAGTCGTCCCACTCGCTGCCAACATGGAGATATCGAGCGATCGGCATAGCGGACTGGTGAATGTCG
This sequence comes from Ralstonia sp. 25mfcol4.1, assembly GCF_900104095.1. Lineage (GTDB taxonomy): Bacteria > Pseudomonadota > Gammaproteobacteria > Burkholderiales > Burkholderiaceae > Cupriavidus. Next base: position 16,353 of record NZ_FNJO01000031.1, read on the forward strand.
GGCACGTCCGGGACGTCGTAACGGATTCCGCGTACCTGAATATCGCGGAGGTCAGCCCAGGCCGCGAAAGGCTTCGCGACACCGTTGAGCGACTGCATTGCGTCGACCGCGATCATCATATCAAGGGGGAGCAACTGGAACTTCGGCTGCTCTCCAACACTGGCTGCCCGCCGCTGCTCGTCGAAATCCAACTGGAACATGTAACGAGTTAGCGCACGCAACATTGAGGGGTGGTACGTGTCCGGCATCACCCTGACGTAGCCACCTCGAATGGTGCGCCCGATCCAATGGCGCCGCGACCAGTCGTAGCGAGTTGCCCGAATGAAGCGATTGAGCTTCTGCAGGCCTGCGGCATAGGCGTACCGGTCGCCGTAGGCCACCATATTCGCGAGGCTCTTATCCTCGGCCATCTGGCAAACGTGACAGCCGAGGCGCGCACCGCACTTCCCTTGCCGCCGGCCACCACCACCGTCCAGTATCGCGTCAGCCACGACAGCACACGAAGTCCCGACAGAATGGGCGTAGATGCGCCGCATCTCTTCGAAATCAGAGTAACCGGGGCGAGCACCACCAGCATAAAGGGAGACGGCCTCCCAGATATCGTCATCGCTCCAATGCGCCACCGGACTGATGACCAGGTCACCATCCTTGTTGCGCGAGGCTGCATTGTCAGAATCCCCGCGCAGGCGCATGCCAGCGGCCCGCCGCGTGCTTTCATCGTATCGACTGCCGAGGCAGGTTACAGGCTCCGCGAGGCCCTGTTGGCGAAACTGACGAAACAGCTTTCGCCGGAAACTCCGCTGCGGCCCGATTTTGAGGTCGATCGAGTTAGGATGATCCGCGGATTGAAGCGTAAATAACACTCAGTACCTCCCTGTTTTTAAATGGAATTTACCTGTTGCCGCGATGCTCGGACGGAGACAGCATCCTTGGTATATGGGCTACGGTGCCAATGTGTCAATAGCGAGGGTTGAGCTTTGCAGTAGAGCAGTTCAATGCCCCCCCAAGGCAGTTGGCTAACGTCGTTCCCTCGCGGTGCGGAACTTGTAGCGCTACTTGCGGAGGAACCAGAACCGGGCGATCGGAACTAAGAACCTACATGCAGATGCAGGAAATTCCTAAATGAGCAGCGACACGTATTCCGCAATCGTTATCTACCCAGACGGATCCAGTACGGCACTCTCGCTCCCGTTGGCGGCTGATGGGCGTCTGGCCGCCATACAATAGTGGGCGGGTGCAATGAGGGAATTCCTCTTTCATCCGGTCGATACATGTTTCTGAGCGAGGACGGAAAAGCTAGCAGGCTGCTGAAATACCTCGAGCCATAGTCGGCGCGCGGACATGTTCAAACGTTGATCTGAGAACTCGACACGATCCACTTTCCCAACATCGCATGCGCGGCGCCGACACCTTCACCGAAAGCTTGTTCACAATGCGGCGGCTGGACGATTTCGTACCGAAGTCTCATCCACTGCGTTCGATCCGGACGATGGCCAATCTGGCACTGGCGAAGATGGATCGGCTGTTCGCCGAGATGTATGAGGCCGACATCAAAGGCGGTCGCCCGAGCATCGCACCGGAGAAGCTGTTGCGGGCGATG
>NZ_FNJO01000030.1 GCF_900104095.1 Ralstonia sp. 25mfcol4.1
ATCGCTGCCGTCAGCGTCGTCTTGCCGTGGTCAACGTGACCAATCGTACCTACGTTCACGTGCGGCTTGGTCCGCTCGAACTTTTCCTTTGCCATGTTTCAGCTCCTAATGGAATACAGTCTGATTCAATTCTTTGCGCCGCCACGCAGGTCATGCGCGGCGGCGAAGCATTATTACTTGCCCTTGGCCGTCATCACTGCTTCGGCGATATTCTTCGGTGCCTCGGCGTAGTGCTTGAATTCCATGGTGTACGTGGCACGGCCTTGCGTGGCCGAGCGCAGCGCGGTCGAGTAACCGAACATTTCCGACAGCGGGACTTCGGCCTTGATGATCTTGCCGCCGCCAACCATGTCGTCCATGCCCTGCACGATGCCGCGGCGGGACGACAGATCGCCCATCACGGTACCCGTGTAGTCTTCCGGCGTTTCCACTTCCACGGCCATCATCGGCTCGAGCAGAACCGGGCTGGCCTTGCGCATGGCTTCCTTGAAAGCCATCGAGCCGGCCATGCGGAACGCGTTTTCGTTCGAGTCCACGTCGTGGTACGAACCGAACGTCAGCGTGACCTTCACGTCCACCACCGGGAAGCCAGCCAGGATACCGGCCGGCAGCGTGTCGACGATACCCTTCTCGACCGCCGGGATGTATTCGCGAGGAATCACACCGCCCTTGATGGCGTCGATGAACTCGAAGCCCTTGCCCGGCTCTTGCGGTTCCAGCGTGATCACGGCGTGACCGTACTGGCCGCGGCCGCCCGACTGCTTGACGAACTTGCCTTCGACGTCCTCGGCCTTCTTGCGAATGGTTTCGCGGTAGGCCACCTGCGGCGCGCCGATGTTCGCTTCCACGCCGAATTCGCGCTTCATGCGGTCGACCAGAATTTCCAGGTGGAGCTCGCCCATACCCGAAATGATGGTCTGGCCCGATTCTTCATCGGTACGCACGCGGAACGACGGATCTTCAGCGGCCAGGCGGTTCAGGGCGATACCCATCTTTTCCTGATCAGCCTTGGTCTTCGGCTCGACAGCCTGCGAGATCACCGGCTCCGGGAACACCATGCGCTCGAGCACGATCGGCGCAGCCGGATCGCACAGCGTATCGCCGGTGGTCGCGTCCTTCAGGCCCACGGCAGCGGCGATGTCGCCGGCCAGCACTTCCTTGATTTCTTCGCGCTGGTTGGCGTGCATCTGCAGAATACGGCCCAGACGCTCCTTCTTCTGCTTCACCGGGTTGTACACGGTGTCGCCCGAATTGATCTTGCCCGAGTAGACGCGGAAGAAGATCAGCTGGCCGACGAACGGGTCGGTCATGATCTTGAATGCCAGCGCCGAGAACTTCTCGTTGTCGTCGGCCTTGCGCTCCAGCTTCTTCTCGTCGTCGCTTTCGTCCACGCCCTTGACCGGCGGAATGTCGACCGGCGACGGCAGGAAGTCGATCACGGCGTCCAGCATACGCTGCACGCCCTTGTTCTTGAACGCGGTGCCGCACAGCATCGGCTGGATTTCGCAGGCGATGGTACGGTCACGCAGCGCCTTGACGATCTCGGCACGGGTCAGCTCTTCGCCGCCCAGGTACTTTTCCATCAGCTCTTCGCTGGCTTCGGCGGCGGACTCGACCATCTTCTCGCGCCATTCGTCAGCAACGGCTTGCAGTTCGCCCGGGATTTCCTGGTATTCGAACTTCACGCCCTGGCTGGCTTCGTCCCAGATGATCGCCTTCATTTCCAGCAGGTCGATCACGCCCTGGAAGCCGTCTTCAGCGCCGATAGGCACCACGACGGGCACCGGGTTGGCCTTCAGGCGGGTCTTCAGCTGGTCGTAAACCTTGAAGAAGTTCGCGCCGGTACGGTCCATCTTGTTGACGAACGCCAGACGCGGCACGCCGTACTTGTTGGCCTGACGCCAGACGGTTTCCGACTGGGGCTGCACGCCACCCACTGCGCAGTACACCATGCAGGCGCCATCCAGCACGCGCATGGAACGCTCCACCTCGATGGTGAAGTCCACGTGCCCCGGGGTGTCGATGATGTTGAAGCGGTGCTCGGGATAGTTGCCGCCCATGCCCTTCCAGAAGGCGGTGGTAGCAGCGGAGGTAATCGTGATGCCACGCTCCTGCTCCTGCTCCATCCAGTCCATGGTGGCCGCGCCATCATGCACTTCACCGATCTTGTGGTTCACACCGGTGTAGAACAGGATCCGCTCGGTCGTGGTGGTTTTACCCGCGTCAATGTGAGCCGAAATACCGATGTTACGGTAACGCTCAATGGGAGTCTTACGAGCCACTTTAATCCTCTATTCGTCCATGAGGCGCAGAAATCTCATGGTCTGCGCCTTTAACACAAACGGGCGAGATGTGTGAAAACACAGCCCGCCCGGCAACCAACAGCGTGTTTCGCGCGCCTTAGAAGCGGAAGTGCGAGAACGCCTTGTTGGCTTCGGCCATGCGGTGTACTTCGTCGCGCTTCTTCATTGCGCCGCCACGGCCTTCTGCAGCTTCCATCAGCTCACCTGCCAGGCGCAGCGCCATCGACTTCTCGCTGCGTTTTTTCGCGGCCTCGCGCAGCCAACGCATCGCCAATGCCAAACGACGCGACGGACGGACTTCGACCGGAACCTGATAGTTGGCGCCGCCCACGCGACGGCTCTTCACTTCCACCACCGGCTTCACGTTGTTGATGGCAACGGAGAACACTTCGATGGGGGCCTTGCCTGCCTTCTTTTCGATCTGGTCGAACGCGCCGTACACGATACGTTCGGCAACCGACTTCTTGCCGTCCAGCATCAGCACGTTCATGAACTTGGCAACTTCAACGTTACCGAACTTCGGATCAGGCAAAACGTCCCGCTTGGGGACTTCACGACGACGTGGCATCTTCTTTCCTTAAGATTCAGTTGAGAGGCGGTCTGAATAATTCCGCTCTCCGGCCACCAACTAGCTTGCCAGCACTACTGGACAAATTCGCCGGGTGACCACTTACTCGACGGCACGGCGCACAAAAAACGCTCCGTTGTACCGCCGCCTGGTGACAGCTCCATGACGTCCTGCCATGGCTGTCGGATATTGCTTTGCGTAGAAGCTTAGGCAGCCTTCGGACGCTTCGCACCGTACTTCGAACGGGCCTGCTTGCGGTCCTTCACGCCTTGCAGATCCAGCGAACCACGGACGATGTGGTAACGCACACCCGGCAGATCCTTCACACGGCCGCCGCGGATCAGCACGACCGAGTGTTCCTGCAGGTTGTGGCCTTCACCGCCGATATACGAAATCACTTCGAAACCGTTGGTCAGGCGCACCTTGGCGACCTTACGCAGTGCCGAGTTCGGCTTCTTCGGCGTCGTGGTGTACACACGGGTGCACACGCCGCGACGCTGGGGGCAGTTCTCAAGCGCCGGGCTCTTGCTCTTGACGACTTCAGAGACGCGCGGCTTGCGAACCAGTTGGTTGATAGTTGGCATTGTTCAATCCAGCTTGGTTTTACAAAAAACACCCCTTCGCCAGGCTCTGACCAAGGGGCAACTACGGGTTTTGGACGGGAAAGGTGAGCGGACGCTCTGAAGGAAGGGCTGTGAAGTGACAGACATGCCAAAGAGCGCGAGCTCGCCTGGATCCCGCTGCCGCCTGCCTGGTTGCGCCGCTGAGGGCACAATTCCGAGGGGCGTGCGAAATCCAAAGCCAAAAACTCGAATCTGGCACTCTAGCAGCGCCGCTGGCAACGGTCAAGGGGTATACGCGACGTATACCCTGAGTCCCCTGCGTCGCCCGCGCCGCCCCGCCGGATCAGACGCCGCGCAGCGTTTCGAGGATTTCCTCGCCGTAGCGCTCGAGCTTGGACGCGCCAATCCCGGGCACCTCCGCCAGTTCGTCGAGCGATATCAGACGCCGCGCAGCGTTTCGAGGATTTCCTCGCCGTAGCGCTCGAGCTTGGACGCGCCAATCCCGGGCACCTCCGCCAGTTCGTCGAGCGATTCCGGGGCGCTGCGCGCCAGCTCGGCCAGCGTGGCGTCGTGGAAAATCACGTAGGCCGGCACGCCGTGAGATTTGGCGGTGGCCGTGCGCCAGGCCCGCAATGCCTCCCAGTTGGCCAGCGTATCGGCATCCATCGTGGCCGTGTGATCGGTACGCGGTCCGCCGCGCCCTGCCCGTTCGCCGGACTTGCCCGGCCTGCTGACTTGCCGGCGCAGCGTGACAGGCTGCTCGCCCTTGAGCACGGCCCGCGCCGGATCGCCAAGCAGCAGCGCGCCGTGGCCGCCGTGATCGATCACCAGCAGGCCGTGGGCAATCAACTGCCGGAAGATGGCATGCCATTCGGCCACCGACAGATCCTTGCCGATGCCGAACGTCGACACCTTGTCGTGGCCCCACTGCCGGATCTTCTCGCTGGCATTGCCGCGCAGCACGTCAATCAGGTGCGTCGAGCCAAAATGCACGCGGCTGGCCTGCGCCGTGCGGTACACGCAGGACAGGGCCATTTGCGCCTCGCGCGTGCCGTCCCAGGTGGCAGGCGGCTCCAGGCAGGTATCGCAGTTGCCGCACGGGCCCGCCGATTCTTCAAAATAGGCGAGGATCCGCACGCGCCGGCAACCCGCTGTTTCGCACAGACCCAGCAGCGCGTCGAGCTTGGACGATGACACGCGTTTGTGCGCGTCGTCCGCCTCCGACTCGTCGATCATGCGCTTCTGCTGCACGACATCGCCGAGCCCGTAGGCCATCCAGGCATTGGCCGGCAGGCCGTCGCGGCCGGCGCGCCCGGTTTCCTGGTAATAGCCTTCCATGCTCTTAGGCAGGTCCAGATGTGCCACGAACCGCACATCTGGCTTGTCGATGCCCATGCCGAACGCGATGGTGGCCACCATCACGATGCCCTCTTCCTCGCGGAAGCGTGCCTGGTGATGCTGCCGCACCTGCGCATCCATGCCGGCGTGGTAGCCCAGCGCGTTGATGCCGTGACTGGCCAGCCATTGCGCGGTGTCTTCGACCTTCTTGCGCGACAGGCAATAGACAATGCCGCTGTCATGCCCGCCGTCGCCGTTCATGTGCTCGGCCTTGATGAACGCCAGCAGCTGGTTCCGCGCGTTGTCCTTTTCGACAATGCGGTAGCGGATATTGGGCCGGTCGAAGCTGGAAATGAAGACGCGCGCATCGTCGAGCGCCAGCCGCTCGATGATTTCGTTACGCGTCAGCGAATCGGCCGTGGCGGTCAGCGCGATGCGCGGCACATTCGGGAATCGCTCGTGCAGCACCGACAGCTGGATATATTCCGGCCGGAAGTCGTGGCCCCATTGCGACACGCAATGCGCCTCGTCGATGGCGAACAAACCCACGCGGGTACGATCCAGCAGATCCAGAAAGCGCGGCGTCATCAGCCGCTCGGGCGCCACATAGAGGATGTCCAGCCGCCCGGCCAGCAAGTCGCGCTCGACCGCCGACGCCTCGCTGCTGTTCAGTGTGGAGTTCAGCACTGCGGCGCGCACACCGGCTTCGGTCAGCGCCGCCACCTGGTCCTGCATCAGGGCGATCAGCGGCGACACCACGATGCCCACACCCTGGCCGGCCTGCTGGCGCAGCAACGCCGGGATCTGGTAGCAAAGCGACTTGCCACCGCCCGTCGGCATCAGCACCAGGCAATCGCCGCCGTCCGCCACATGGTCGATGATCTCCGCCTGCGTGCCACGGAATGCGTGGTAGCCGAAGACTTCTTTAAGGATCGCCAGGGCGCGCGACATGGGACAGCAGCAGATCGGAAAGCCGGGAAAGGCGTAACCATACCACTCCATGCCCGATCGGACGGAATGTCTCTGCGCCGGTGTGGCACGGGCGCCAATCGTCACGCGGGAATCGACAGCGCCGCCGACAGTCTTGCGCCAGCACAAGCACGGTGGGGCACACCGGTCATAGGATGGCAGCGAGGTCCCCGACAAAGCAACATGCAGCGCCATTCCTTTTCCCTGCCGATCGAGATCCTGCGCGATGGATCGGAACCGTACAAGCGGCAGATCATGCGGCAGGTGGAACACATGATCCTGTCCGGCCGTCTGCAGCCAGACGATCGGCTTCCGTCCATCGCCTGCCTGGTCGCCATGCTGCGCGTATCGCGCAACACGGTAGTCGGCGCCTATGAAGGCCTGACCGACGCCGGCTTGCTGCGGGGCGAGCCGGGTCGCGGCTTCTATGTAGCGGAAGCGATCCCGCGCGCATCGCCGGCGCCACCCCCGGTCCCGGCCATGTCGGATCCCCCCACGGTGCTTCCCCGATCATCGCAGGCGAGTGCCGGCATATCGCCGCCCGGCGTGCATGCCGCACCGCCCCGCTATCCCGTGACGTACGACTTCAAAATCGGACGTCCCGCGCCGGATGCATTTCCGACGCGGCGCTGGGCCATGTTGTCGAACCCGCTGCTGCGCCAGATGCGGCACGCCGTTAGCGAGTATCCGCCGGCGGAGGGCCTCTGGGGCCTGCGCATGCAGATTGCCGACTACCTGGCCGCTACCCGCGCGCTGGCGGTCGATCCGACGCAGATCCTGATTGTCGCCGGTGTCCAGGAGGCACTGCACCTGCTTGCCGCGCATCTCGTTCATCACGGTGACCGGGTTGTGGTGGAATCGCCCGGCTATGCGGGCTTCTGCAATCTGCCCCACCTCAGGCATGCGGCACGAATCGCCGTCCCCGTCGACGCTGACGGGCTGTGCACGCACGCGCTGCCGCATGCGCCGGTGCAACTGGCGTACACCACGCCGTCGCATCAGTATCCGCTCGGCTACACCATGTCGATGGACCGGCGCCGCGCGTTGCTGGATTGGGCCGCGCAAGTCGGTGCGTGCGTCATCGAAGACGACTACGACGGCGACTTCGCCTACGACAACGCGCCGCCACCGCCGCTCATGGCGCTCGATCCGGCGCGTGTTGTCTATGTCGGATCGTTCTCGAAGGTACTCGGGCCGGGCCTGCGACTCGGATTCATGGTGTGTCCGCCCTGGCTGACCGACGCCATCGCGCGCCGCAAGGCGCTGCTGAATCATGGATGTCCCTGGCTAGAGCAGGCCGTGCTGGCACGGCTGTTCGAGTATGGCGACTACAGCCGGCATCTGTACCGGCTGCGCCGGCGCTATCGCGAGCAACGCGATGTCCTGCTCTCCGGCTTGCGGGACATCTGGGGCGCCCACTGCCAGATCAGCGGCACCGGCACCGGCATGCACGTGGCTCTGCATCTGCCGCCCGGCGCCTCGGACGCCACCGAAATCGCGAACAGTGCGCTGGTGCAAGGCGTGCGGCTGTACACCATGGAGGAAGCTGCCTGTGCACACATTCCTGCAGCCGGAAACCGCGTGCTACTGCTGGGCTACGCCTCGCAGAGCGTGGCACAGATCCGCGAGGCGATGTCCAGGCTAAAACTGACGGTGGCCGGTTGCCATCCGCGGCAACCGGCTTCAAGCACAACAGTCAGCCTGGCCCTGGATGCCTCAGCGCGCGCCGGGCATCGCGCCGAAATGGCGTGACAGTGCCTCGATGGCGGCGTCGTCCAGCGGCTCCGCCATCGGGCGCATCACGGCATCATCTCGGCGCGCGGCCTTGTAGTCGCGCAGTTGCTTGGCCAGGTACTCCGGCTTCTGCCCGGCAAGATTGGGATACAGGGCGACGCTGCTGATGCCATCGACACCATGGCACGACGCGCACAGCGGCAGGATGGCCGCCACCTGATCGGTCAGCTTCGGTGCTGCCGGCGCAGACGGCGCTGCGGCCGCGGCAGACGGTGCCGCATGCACGGTCATGGCCGCCGTCATCAGGGCGAGCAGCGCGGCCAGCCTGTTCCATCGAGACTTGATCATGGCCACTCTCCTCAGTTCTTTCGCGTCGCCGGCAAGCCTACCGAGATCCACTGCGTGCGCGCACGCGAGAAGATGCCTGCAGGGCTTTCCATCTTGTGTTCGGCCACCAGGGCAAGCGTCTTGCTGTCGTACACCCGCAGGCGATCGCCGTAGTAACCCGCGCTGACGTACAGGTACTGGCCATTGCGGGTGTACTCCGGGAAGAACGCATGACCGCCGGCATCGAGAGTGCGCACGACTTCGAGCGACTGCTTGTCGATCAGCTGGATGTGCGCGGCCTTCTTGTCCTTCGAGACGATATCCACGGCCACGTAGGGCGCGTCGGGATGCGCGGCTGGAGATTCCGTCGGGCCATCCACCTTGATGTTCTTCACGACAGAGAAGTCGCTCGTGTCCCACACCGTCACGACATCGCCCTTGTCGCATTTGCCGATATTCGTGCCAAACGCCAGCATCCGGCCGCCCACCGGGGTCACGGCACCGGAGCCCACATGGGGCTGGCAGCCCGCCGGAATATCGCGCGCTACTTTGTCCTCCTTGAGGTCGATGGCCACGATCTTGTTGTCGCCGTAGGACGCCACCATCGAATACCGCCCATCGGGCGTCAGGAATGTGTCGTGCAGCATGCGGCCCACGCCTTCCAGTTTCGTCACCGGCATGCCTTCGCGGTCCGGATCGACGATCCAGATCTGGCCGGCCTGACGCAGCGTCAGCGCAAACTTGTTGTTGATGCGGCTGCCGATGACCGGGCCGCCCGCCGACTGGATGAACTTGCCATCGGGGTCCTTGCCTTCGAGCCGCAGATACTTCACGGGCTCCAGCGTGTCGGCCTTCATGATCACCACCAGGTTCGGCACGAATGAGCTGGCCGCCAACCACTTTCCATCCATCGACACGGCGATACCGGGCCCCGTCAAACCCGTCTTGACCTTCCGCACGATTTTGAGCGAGTAGAGGTCGATCTTGTAGACGTGACCGTCATCGCTCTTCAGCCAGGCCCATCGCTCGTTGACGGGGCTGAACTCCATGATGTGCGGTGCGATCGGTGTAGCAATTTCGCCAACAATCTGGTTGGTCGTGCCATCAAGGAAAACCGTCTTTGCATTGTCGGAGCCCGTACCGCGGCCGTAGCGTCCGCGCGCCATGACCACCATCAGGTCATAGACCGAGCCGATCTGATATGTGGGCTTCGATGGGAGCGAGGATTCATCCACGAGCACCTCGAGGCTGTCGCGAATCTGCTGCATCGACCATTCCGGCTTGCCCTCGGGCTGGGTCCGGATGTACTCCGCGACCAGCCGGATGTCCGCGTCCGACATGCGCGAATGGAACGGCGGCATCAGCGTATCGGGAATGCCAGTCATGATCGCGCCACGCAGGGCGGCGTCGCTCTGCACCAGCCGGTCCTTGTGCAGGGCGGGCCCGACGTAGCCACCCCGGCTGGCGGAATGACAGACCGCGCAATTGGCCTGGTAAAGGTCGTCAGCGCGTTTCAGCGCGTCTGCCGTCATGGCGTACACCGCGCCAGACACACTGGCGAGCATGGCGGCAACTAAAGTCCTGGCAAGCATCGTCCGGATCCTCCGTGGGTAGTTTGAGTAGTAACGATGCGATCAATGTGCCACCGCGTCGCATCGACACCTGGGGGATGCAACGGGAATTCCGATGGGTACGGTTTCGCCGATGTCGCGGATCGGCATCATTCACCGGTTTTGCGCGGGACGAATCCTGAAGAATTTGCGATAGCACAAGAGCGTGCTTGCCGACGCGGACTACGATCTGACGACCTACGCCCATGGATTACGGAGAGGCGCATCCTGCTCGGCGATGCGCCGGTGATCGGCGTGGGCAGCCTCGTCGTAATGATTGCCCCGGCTTCGGGCACCTGGTGCGTGACGCGTGGATACGCTGATGCGGCGGGCTTACTGATGGCCGCCGGGCAGCGGAATGCCTCGCCCCGACAGCGGATTTGTATCGACGGGACGAGGCGTGGCTGCCGGCGATGTGTCTCGCCGCACGGCATCGACTAGCTGTTGCCGCGCCTGCTGCTCCAGCATGGCGCACAGGCTTGCATCGCCCTTGGCGGCGGCGCAATCGCGATGTTGCGCGAAGCGCAGTCGGCGCTCTTCTTCAATGGTTTGTGGCGGCTTTGGAGAAACGTCCAGCTGGAACGCATGGCCCGCCGATACCGTCGCGATCATGGCACCGCATCCAACCCCGCTCAGCAGGCGACAAACCCAACGTGCAGGCCTTCGTAGCGTCATTGTCGAAGCTGTGGCGCGAGGGGAAATGAAAGGTCCCACACCGTAGCGCCGCTTCCTCCCCGTCGGGTTGATCCATACCAACCCATAAGCGCGGGACGAAAAAAAACCCGGCTCGATCGAGCCGGGTTCTTCATTGCTGCGTAACTGCGCGGAACGCGATCAGACTGCGTCGCCGTCACCCTCGGTGGCTTGCACCACCGGCGGCTCGATGAAGAGCGATTGCTCTTCGTCGCTGATCGCCTGGGCGCGTTCGCGCTCGGCTGCCTCGCGTGCCTTGCGGGCACGGTGATAGGCCAGGCCAGTACCAGCCGGGATCAGACGACCCACGATCACGTTTTCCTTCAGACCGCGCAGGTCGTCGGTCTTGCCCATGATCGCGGCTTCGGTCAGCACGCGCGTCGTTTCCTGGAACGAAGCCGCCGAGATGAAGCTGTCGGTCGACAGCGACGCCTTGGTAATACCCAGCAGCAGGTTCTCGTGGATGGCCGGACGCTTGCCCTCGGCGATCACACGATCGTTCTCGTCCAGCAGTTCCGAACGCTCCACCTGTTCACCCGGGATGAACTTGGTGTCGCCCACGTCCTGGATCTGCACGCGGCGCAGCATCTGACGAACAATCACTTCGATGTGCTTGTCGTTGATCTTCACGCCTTGCAGACGGTACACGTCCTGCACTTCGTCCACGATGTAGTGCGCCAGCTCTTCGATGCCCTTCAGGCGCAGGATGTCGTGCGGGTCCGCCGGACCTTCCACGATCATTTCGCCCTTGTTCACCACCTGGCCGTCGTGCACCAGCACCTGCTTTTCCTTCGCGATCAGGAACTCGTGGGCGTTGCCGTCCAGGTCCGTGATCACCAGGCGCTGCTTGCCCTTCGTGTCCTTGCCGAACGACACCGTACCGGTGACTTCCGCCAGCACGGCAGCATCCTTCGGCGAACGGGCTTCGAACAGCTCGGCCACTCGCGGCAGACCACCCGTAATGTCGCGGGTCTTCTGCGATTCGGTCGGGATACGCGCCAGCACTTCACCCACGTGCACCTGCTGACCGTCCTTCACGGTAATCAGCGCGCCCACCTGGAAGCCGATGGTCACGGAGTGGTCCGTGCCCGGAATCTTGACTTCCTGGTTGTTCGCGTCCAGCAGCTTCACCTGCGGGCGCAGGCCCTTGGTGGCAGCCGTACGGCGCTTGGCGTCGATCACCACGAGGGTCGACAGGCCCGTGACTTCGTCCATCTGCTTGGCAACGGTCACGCCTTCTTCCACGTTCTCGAACTTGATCGTGCCCGAGTATTCGGAAACGATCGGACGAGTCAGTGCGTCCCACGTGGCCAACTGCGTGCCAGCCTTGATGGCCTGGCCGTCCTGCACCAGCAGCGTGGCGCCGTACGGGATCTTGTGGCGCTCGCGCTCGCGGCCATGGTCGTCCGTGATCAGTGCCTCGCCCGAACGCGAGATCACGATCAGTTCGCCCTTGGCGTTCGTCACGTAGCGCATGGTCGCCGTGAAGCGCACCGTACCGGTGGCCTTGGCTTCCACGCTCGATGCCACTGCCGCACGCGATGCCGCACCACCAATGTGGAACGTACGCATGGTCAGCTGGGTACCCGGCTCACCAATCGACTGTGCAGCGATCACGCCCACCGCTTCGCCCGAGTTCACCAGCACGCCGCGGCCGAGGTCGCGGCCATAGCACTTGGCGCACAGGCCGTAGCGCGTGTCGCACGACAGCGGCGTGCGGACCTTGACTTCGTCCACGCCGATGTTGTCGATCAGCTCGACCAGGTCTTCGTCCAGCAGCGTACCGTTCTCGATCGCGGTTTCCTGAGTTTCAGGGTTCACCACGTCGCCCACCGTCACACGGCCGAGGATACGGTCGCGCAGGGCCTCGATCACTTCACCGCCTTCGACCAGGGCCTTCATGGCCACGCCGTTGGTCGTGCCGCAATCGTCTTCGACCACGACCAGATCCTGCGTCACGTCGACCAGACGACGGGTCAGGTAACCCGAGTTTGCGGTCTTCAGTGCGGTATCGGCCAGGCCCTTACGCGCGCCGTGGGTCGAGATGAAGTACTGCAGAACGTTCAGGCCTTCACGGAAGTTCGCCGTAATCGGCGTTTCAATGATCGAGCCATCCGGCTTGGCCATCAGGCCACGCATACCTGCCAGCTGACGAATCTGGGCCGCACTACCGCGAGCACCCGAGTCCGCCATCATGTAGATCGAGTTGAACGATTCCTGCTTGACGGTATTCCCGTTGCGATCGACCGTATCTTCGTGCTGGAGCTGCTCCATCATCGCCTTGCCCACCTGGTCGCCAGCGGCACCCCAGATGTCCACGACGTTGTTGTAACGCTCCTGGTCCGTCACCAGACCCGACATGTACTGCTTGTCGTATTCCTTCACCTTGGCGGCTGCGTCGGAGATGATCTTCTCCTTCTGCGGCGGCACCAGCATGTCGTCGATGGCGATCGAGATACCGGCGCGCGTTGCCAGGCGGAAGCCCGACTGCAGCAGCTTGTCGGCGAAAATCACGGTTTCGCGCAGACCGCACTTGCGGAATGCCGTGTTGATCAGGCGCGAGATTTCCTTCTTCTTCAGCGGCTTGTTCAGCACCGAGAACGGCAGGCCCTTCGGCAGGATCTCGGACAGGATCGCGCGGCCGACCGTGGTGGCCTGCAGCGTGATCTTGGGTGCGAAACGTGCGTCGCCGTCGGCGTCCTTGTTCACCACTTCGTACTCGGTGATACGGACGTTCACGCGCGATGCGAGCTCGACTTCCTTGTTTTCGTAGGCACGGATGACTTCGCTGATGTCAGCAAACGTCATGCCTTCGCCCTTGCCGTTGATCTTGTCGCGGGTCGTGTAGTACAGACCCAGCACAACGTCCTGCGACGGCACGATCGACGGATCGCCGTTGGCCGGGAACAGCACGTTGTTCGACGCCAGCATCAGCGTGCGGGCTTCCATCTGGGCTTCCAGCGACAGCGGCACGTGAACGGCCATCTGGTCACCGTCGAAGTCGGCGTTGAATGCCGCGCAAACCAGCGGGTGCAGCTGGATGGCCTTGCCTTCGATCAGCACCGGCTCGAACGCCTGGATACCCAGGCGGTGCAGCGTCGGCGCGCGGTTCAGCATCACCGGGTGCTCGCGGATCACCTCTTCGAGGATGTCCCACACCACCGGGGTCTGGCTTTCCACTTCCTTCTTCGCCGCCTTGATGGTGGTGGCGATGCCCATCGTTTCCAGCTTGTGGAAGATGAACGGCTTGAACAGCTCCAGCGCCATCAGCTTGGGCAGACCGCACTGATGCAGCTTGAGCGTCGGGCCAACCACGATGACCGAACGGCCCGAGTAGTCCACGCGCTTGCCCAGCAGGTTCTGACGGAAACGACCGCCCTTGCCCTTGATCATCTCGGCCAGCGACTTCAGCGGACGCTTGTTGGCGCCCGTCATCGCCTTGCCGCGACGGCCGTTGTCCAGCAGCGAGTCGACGGCTTCCTGCAGCATGCGCTTTTCGTTGCGCACGATGATTTCAGGGGCCTTCAGCTCCAGCAGGCGCTTCAGACGGTTGTTACGGTTGATGACGCGGCGATACAGGTCGTTCAGGTCCGACGTGGCGAAACGGCCGCCATCGAGCGGAACCAGCGGACGCAGTTCGGGCGGCAGCACCGGCAGCACTTCGAGGATCATCCACTCGGGCTTGATGCCCGAACGCTGGAACGCCTCCAGCACCTTCAGGCGCTTGGCGAACTTCTTGATCTTGGCTTCGGAACCGGTAGCCTGCAGCTCGGCGCGGATCTGTTCGATCTGCTTCTCGATGTCGATACCGCGCAGCAGTTCACGGATGCCCTCGGCACCCATCATGGCCACGAATTCACCCTCGCCGTACTCGTCGCACTTGGCCAGGTAGTCGTCTTCCGACATGATCTGGCTCTTCTTGAGCGGGGTCATGCCGGGTTCCAGCACCACGAACGCTTCGAAGTACAGCACGCGCTCGATGTCGCGCAGCGTCATGTCGAGCACCATGCCCAGACGCGACGGCAGCGACTTCAGGAACCAGATGTGCGCGGTCGGCGCGGCCAGTTCGATGTGGCCCATGCGCTCGCGGCGCACCTTGGCCAGCGTCACTTCGACGCCGCACTTCTCGCAGATCACGCCACGGTGCTTCAGGCGCTTGTACTTGCCGCACAGGCACTCGTAGTCCTTGATCGGGCCAAAGATCTTGGCGCAGAACAGACCATCGCGTTCCGGCTTGAACGTACGGTAGTTGATCGTTTCCGGCTTCTTCACTTCGCCGTACGACCACGAACGGATCTTCTCCGGCGAGGCCAGACCGATCTTGATCGCGTCGAACTGCTCTTCCTGCTGAACCTGCTTAAAGAGATCGAGCAATGCTTTCATTGCAACTCCTTGTTTCGCCGCCGGCCCGGAGTCTGTCCGGGGCAGCGGCATTCAATCCTGTGGGAAACCTGCGCTGGTGGGTGCCCGCCGTGGCCGGCACCCGCATCGATCCGTGGATCAGTAACGATCCAGATCGATGTCGATACCCAGCGAGCGGATTTCCTTCACCAGCACGTTGAACGATTCCGGCATGCCGGCATCGATCGAGTGCTCGCCCTTGACGATGTTTTCGTACACCTTGGTACGGCCGTTCACGTCATCGGACTTGACCGTCAGCATTTCCTGCAGCACGTACGACGCGCCGTAGGCTTCCAGTGCCCACACTTCCATCTCACCGAAACGCTGGCCACCGAACTGGGCCTTACCGCCCAGCGGCTGCTGCGTCACCAGCGAGTACGGGCCGGTGGAACGTGCGTGCATCTTGTCGTCCACCAGGTGGTGCAGCTTCAGCATGTGCATCACACCCAGCGTGACCGGACGCTCGAACGCTTCGCCGGTGCGGCCGTCGTGCAGCGTGACCTGCTGCTTCGATGCCGTGAGGCCCTTCTCCCTGGCAATCTCGTCCGGGTAGGCCAGGTCGAGCATGCGGCGGATTTCGGCTTCGTGCGCGCCATCGAACACCGGCGTGGCGAACGGCACACCCTTCTTCAGGTTGCCTGCCAGCTCCAGCACTTCGGCATCGCTCAGGCTGTCCAGGTCTTCCGCCTTGCCGCTCTCGTTGTAGATCTGCGCGAGCAGCGGACGGAGTTCCTGCGCCTTGGCCGAAGCCTTGAGCATGTCGCCGATGCGCTGGCCCAGGCCGCGCGCGGCCCAGCCCAGGTGGGTTTCCAGAATCTGGCCCACGTTCATCCGCGACGGCACGCCCAGCGGGTTCAGCACGATGTCCGCCGGCGTACCGTCGGCCATGTACGGCATGTCTTCGATCGGCACGATCTTCGACACCACACCCTTGTTGCCGTGACGGCCGGCCATCTTGTCGCCCGGCTGCAGGCGGCGCTTGACGGCCAGATACACCTTGACCATCTTGATCACGCCCGGCGGCAGTTCGTCGCCCTGCGTCAGCTTCTTGCGCTTCTCTTCGAAGGCCAGGTCGAACTCGTGACGCTTCTGCTCGATGGCTTCCTTCACGGCTTCCAGCTGGGCAGCCACTTCCTCGTCGGCCGGACGGATGTCGAACCAGTGGTACTTGTCCAGGTCCGCCAGGTACTCGCGGGTCAGCTTGGCGCCCTTGGCCAGCTTCTTCGGACCGCCGTTGACGGTCTTGTCGAGCAGCAGGCGCTCCAGACGCTGGAAGGCATCGCCTTCCACGATACGCAGCTGGTCGTTCAGGTCCAGGCGGTAACGCTTCAGTTCGTCGTCGATGATCGACTGGGCGCGCTTGTCGCGCGTCACGCCTTCACGCGTGAAGACCTGCACGTCGATCACGATACCGCTCATGCCCGACGGCACGCGCAGCGACGTGTCCTTCACGTCCGAAGCCTTCTCGCCGAAGATCGCGCGCAGCAGCTTCTCTTCCGGCGTCAGCTGGGTCTCGCCCTTCGGCGTGACCTTGCCCACCAGCACGTCGCCGGCTTCCACTTCGGCGCCGATGTACGTGATGCCCGACTCGTCCAGACGCGCCAGTTGCGCTTCGGCCAGGTTCGAGATGTCGCGCGTGATTTCTTCCGGTCCGAGCTTCGTGTCGCGGGCCACGACCGACAGTTCCTCGATGTGGATCGAGGTGTAGCGGTCTTCGGCAACCACACGCTCCGAGATCAGGATCGAATCCTCGAAGTTGTAGCCGTTCCACGGCATGAACGCCACCAGCATGTTCTGGCCCAGTGCCAGCTCGCCCAGGTCGGTCGAGGCGCCGTCAGCGATCACGTCGCCGCGGGCAACGATATCGCCAACCTTCACCATCGGACGCTGGTTGATGTTGGTGTTCTGGTTCGAACGCGTGTACTTGATCAGGTTGTAGATGTCCACGCCAACTTCGCCGGCCACGGCTTCGTCGTCGTTTACACGAATCACCACACGCATTGCGTCGACGTAGTCCACCACGCCGCCACGCATCGCCTGCACGGCCGTACCCGAGTCAACGGCCACGGTGCGCTCGATGCCGGTACCCACCAGCGGCTTGTCCGGACGCAGGCAAGGCACGGCCTGACGCTGCATGTTCGCGCCCATCAGTGCACGGTTCGCGTCATCGTGTTCCAGGAACGGCACCAGCGATGCAGCGGCCGACACGATCTGCGACGGCGCCACGTCGATGTACTGCACGCGGTCCGGCGTGACCATACGCGTTTCACGCTCGGAACCTTCACGTGCCGACACCAGTTCGTCGGTCAGGTTGCCGTCGGCGTCAACGGTCGCGTTGGCCTGCGCCACCACGTACTTGCCTTCCTCGATGGCCGACAGGTAATCCACCTGGTCGGTCAGCTTGCTGTTTTCCACCTTGCGGTACGGCGTTTCCAGGAAGCCGTATTCGTTCAGGCGGGCGTACAGTGCCAGCGAGTTGATCAGACCGATGTTCGGGCCTTCCGGCGTTTCGATCGGGCACACCCGGCCATAGTGGGTCGGGTGCACGTCGCGCACTTCAAAGCCGGCGCGCTCGCGCGTCAGACCGCCCGGGCCAAGGGCCGAAACACGGCGCTTGTGGGTGATTTCCGACAGCGGGTTGGTCTGGTCCATGAACTGCGACAGCTGCGACGAACCGAAGAACTCGCGAATCGCCGACGAAATCGGCTTCGAGTTGATCAGGTCGTGCGGCATCAGGTTCTCGGTCTCGGCCTGGCCCAGGCGTTCCTTGACGGCACGCTCCACGCGCGACAGGCCGGCGCGGAACTGGTTCTCGGCCAGTTCGCCGACGCAACGCACGCGACGATTGCCCAGGTGGTCGATATCATCGACTTCGCCCTTGCCGTTACGCAGGTTCACCAGGATCTTGATCGTCTCGAGGATGTCCTCGTCCTGCAGCACCATGCTGCCTTCGCCGCTCGGGCGCGACAGACGGCTGTTGACCTTCATGCGGCCAACGCGCGACAGGTCGTACGATTCTTCGCTGTAGAACAGGCGCTGGAACAGGGCTTCCACGGCGTCCTCGGTGGGCGGCTCGCCCGGACGCATCATGCGGTAGATGGCAATACGCGCGGCCGTCTGGTCGGCGGTATCGTCCACGCGCAGCGTCTGCGAGATGTACGGACCCTGGTCGAGATCGTTCGTGTACAGCGTCTGGATCTGCTTGACACCCGCTTCGCGCAGGTTTTCCAGCAGCGTCTCGGTCAGCTCGTCGTTGGCGTTGGCAATCACCTCGCCCGTATCGGGGTCGATGATGTTCTTGGCCAGCACGCGGCCCAGCAGGTAGTCCTCGGGCACGCTGATCAGCTTGGTGCCGGCGGAATCCAGGTCACGAATGTGCTTGGCGTTGATACGCTTGTCCTTCTCCACGACGACGCGGCCGTTCTTGTCCGCGATGTCGAAGCGCGCGACTTCACCGCGCAGACGCTCGGGCACGAACTCCAGTTGTGCGCCTTCGCCTTGCAGCGTGAAGTTGTCGAACACGAAGAAGTGCGCCAGGATCTGTTCCGGTGTCAGGCCGATCGACTTCAGCAGGATCGTCACCGGCATCTTGCGGCGGCGGTCGACGCGGAAGTACAGGATATCCTTCGGATCGAATTCGAAGTCGAGCCACGAGCCGCGGTACGGGATGATCCGTGCCGAGAACAGCAGCTTGCCCGAGCTGTGCGTCTTGCCCTTGTCGTGCTCGAAGAACACGCCCGGCGAACGGTGCAGCTGGCTAACGATGACACGCTCGGTGCCGTTAATCACGAAAGAACCGGTCGACGTCATGAGCGGGATTTCGCCCATGTAGACTTCCTGCTCCTTCACTTCCTTCACCTTGCCCGGATTTTCGCGATCGTTGATGATCAGGCGAACCTTGGCACGCAGGGCCGAGTGGAACGTCAGGCCACGCTGCTGGCATTCCTTGACGTCGAACGGCGGGTTGGACAGGTGATACGAGACAAACTCCATACGGGCAAGCCCGTTATGGGAGGAGATTGGGAAGATCGCGTTGAAAGCGGCCTGCAGACCCTCGCTTTTGCGACGCGCGGTCGGCGTTTCCGCTTGCAAGAACTGGGTGTAGGATTCAATCTGTGTGGCAAGCAGGAATGGAACCTGATGAACCGTCGCGCGCTTCGCAAAGGATTTGCGAATGCGCTTCTTTTCGGTGAAGCTGTACGCCATGGGATCTCCGAATCATCGCAGGGCTGGCTGGACCTGGCCGGCACCTGAGGTGTTCAGCGACTGGGAGGGGATTTGGCGGTTGGCCGCTACCAACCTCTGGCTGACGGTGCCCGCACGCTGCGGACGGTGTGGTCATTGCACGGCGCAATGCCTGCACACGTCCGGGGGACACCCGACCAAACTTGTCTTCTGCAGTCGGTTCAGAAGACAAACATCAGCAACCACCTAGTGTGCCACTGATGTTTGGCTTCTGCTGAGGCAGCGATGGATTATCGCCTGCCAAGCATAGCTTAATTCACATTTCACCCATCCGGGCCGGTTTGCGCCTCTCCGCGGGTGCCGGATCGAGCACCTCCGTAGAAGCGCAAAAAGGCTGGCGCCGGGAGTTTCCCTTTGCCAGCCCCTGCCGCGCGCCACAGAGGCACGCGCGGTACCACTTACTTGACGTCGACCTTGGCGCCGGCGTCTTCCAGCTTCTTCTTGGCTTCGTCGGCAGCGGCCTTGTCCACGCCTTCCTTCACGGGCTTCGGTGCGCCATCGACCAGGTCCTTGGCTTCCTTCAGGCCCAGACCGGTGATTTCGCGCACGGCCTTGATCACGCCAACCTTGTTGGCGCCGACTTCGGCCAGGATCACGTTGAACTCGGTCTTTTCTTCAGCAGCGGCAGCGCCGCCAGCGCCCGGGGCAGCAGCCACAGCCATGGCAGCAGCCGACACGCCAAACTTCTCTTCGAACGCCTTGACCAGGTCGTTCAGTTCCATCACGGACATCGCGCCAACGGCTTCCAGGATGTCGTCTTTAGTGATTGCCATTTGGATTACTCCTACTAGATTTGATTCGGGATCGGTATTGCGATCTGTCTATGCGGCAGCTCAGGCGGCCGGGGCTTCCGCTTCCGCGGGAGCGCCTTCGGCGTTCTTGGCAGCCAGTGCGGCCAGCAGGCGGGCGAAGCCCGACACCGGCGCCTGCATCACGCCAAGCAGCTGCGAGATCAGTTCTTCGCGGCTCGGGATCGAAGCCAGGGCCTTGACGGCACCAGCGTCGAGCACCTTGCCGTCGTACGACCCGGCGCGCAGGACCAGCTTGTCGTTGGTCTTGGCAAAGTCGTTCAGAACCTTGGCCGAGGCCACTGCATCTTCGGAAATACCGTAGATCAGCGGACCGGTCATCTGCTCTGCGAGGGCTGCAAACGGCGTACCTTCGACGGCACGGCGAGCCAGCGTGTTCTTCAGAACGCGCAGGTACACGCCTTGCTGACGAGCGTTGGCACGCAGCTTGGTCAGATCGCCAACCGCAATGCCGCGATATTCGGCCACGACGATGGTCTGGGCCTTGGCGACTTGCGCCGAGACCTCAGCAACGACGGCCTTCTTATCTTCAATATTGAGTGGCACGGTTAAGCTCCAAAACGATGCGTATTCGACGGTTGCCCGCCAAACGGCGCATCAGTCCAAACGAACGGCGTCCGATTGGCCCGAATCCACCGGATTGCTCCGGCGTCATCAATCCCTTCGGGTGCGCCATCTGCGCTGGCGGGCCGGCTGCCATCGGGGCAAGCCCCGCATGTGCCGACCGATTAAGTCCACGCTGCCAGAGGCGGTGTGAGCACCAGCGGTCTTTGATAACCAGCAGCACCTGCCGCGCGCCATGCGCGCCGCTGATGCCACTGCCCAAAGCCTTGCGACGATCGCGGCACTGCCACGATCCTCAATTCTTGCCCTGGCCGGTGTTATCGGGATCCGGTCAGAGGTTTGCCGTCAGCTCAGGCCGACAGCGACGTCTGTTCGACGCGAACACCAACACCCATCGTCGACGACACGGCGACCTTGCGCAGGTACACACCCTTGCTGGTTGCCGGCTTGGCCTTGACCAGGGCGTCCAGCAGGGCGCTCAGGTTGCTCTTCAGAGCGGCGTCGTCGAACGAACGGCGGCCGATGGTGGCGTGGATGATACCGGCCTTGTCGACACGGAATTGCACCTGACCAGCCTTGGCGTTCTTCACGGCCTGGGCCACGTCCGGCGTCACGGTGCCAACCTTCGGGTTCGGCATCAGGCCGCGCGGACCCAGGATCTGGCCCAGCGTACCGACGATACGCATCGTGTCCGGCGAAGCGATCACGACGTCGAAGTTCAGGTTACCGGCCTTGACTTGCTCGGCCAGGTCTTCCATGCCGACCACTTCGGCGCCAGCAGCCTTCGCGGCTTCGGCCTTTTCGCCCTGGGCGAACACGGCCACACGGACGCTCTTGCCGGTACCAGCCGGCAGCACGACGGAACCGCGAACAACCTGGTCCGACTTCTTGGCATCGATGCCCAGTTGCACGGACACGTCGATCGACTCGTCAAACTTCGCCGAGGCGCAGCTCTTCACCAGGCCCAGGGCCTCGTCGATCGGGTAAAACTTGGTACGCTCGATCTTCGCCTTGTTGGCGGCGACGCGCTTCGAAACCTTAGCCATTTACAGACCCTCCACGGTGATGCCCATCGAACGCGCCGAACCAGCGATCGTACGCACGGCGGCGTCGAGGTCGGCGGCCGTGAGGTCAGCGTTCTTGGCCTTGGCGATTTCTTCAGCCTGGGCGCGGGTAATCTTGCCAACCTTGTCGGTATGGGGCTTCGGCGAACCCTTGGTGATGCCTGCTGCCTTCTTGATCAGCACGGTCGCCGGCGGCGACTTCATCACGAACGTGAAGCTCTTGTCGGCGAAGGCGGTAATCACCACCGGCACCGGCAGACCGGGTTCCATACCCTGGGTCTGGGCGTTGAACGCCTTGCAGAACTCCATGATGTTCAGACCACGCTGACCCAGTGCGGGACCAACGGGCGGGGAGGGATTTGCCTTACCAGCCGGAATCTGCAGCTTGATAAAGCCAATGATCTTCTTGGCCATCTTTACTCCAATCCGGATCCGTTCCTGTTGCGGAAATCAGATCCTGTTGAGTCGTAACGCGCTATCGCCATGCCGGGGCATGACCTCACGCTCCTCTTCGGGCCGGCCTTGCGGCCGCCCTATTCGTCCGTCGCTACCCTTTCGGGCCGCAGCGGAGAAAATCCTTAAACCTTTTCGACCTGCCCGAACTCGAGCTCGACCGGGGTTGCGCGCCCGAAGATCGTGACCGTCACGCGCAAGCGCGATTTTTCGTAGTTCACTTCTTCGACGTTGCCGTTGAAGTCGGTGAACGGGCCGTCCTTGACGCGGACCATTTCGCCCACTTCGAACAGCGTCTTGGGACGCGGCTTCTCGACCCCTTCCTGCATCTGGGTCATGATCTTGTCGACTTCCCGCTGGGAAATCGGGCTCGGACGGTTGCGTGCACCGCCCACGAAGCCGGTCACCTTGCTGGTGTTCTTCACCAGGTGCCAGGTTTCGTCGGTCATTTCCATTTCCACCAGGACGTAGCCGGGGAAGAAACGACGCTCGGTCACCGACTTGTGACCGCCCTTGATTTCTACAACTTCTTCCGAAGGCACCAGGATGCGACCGAACTTGTCTTGCATCTCGGCGCGCTCGATGCGCTCCTGCAGCGCGCGCTGCACGCTCTTTTCCATGCCGGAGTAGGCGTGCACCACGTACCAGCGCTTCTTCGACGAAGGCGATTCTGCGGCCGTGGTTTCCTGCTGAGCGTTATCCGTCATGTGCTACCTCTTATTTCCAGCCCAGGACAAGGGAGAAGATCACCCATTCGATGAGCTTGTCGGCCGACCACAGGAACAGCGCCATGATCACCACAAAGGCAAACACGAGGCCCGTCATCTGACCGGCTTCCTTGCGCGTCGGCCAAACGACCTTGCGAACTTCCCGGTACGATTCACGCGCGAATCCCACAAAGTCCTTGCCCGGCGCGGAGACCAGCGCCACGACGACGCCCAGGGCGAGGCCGGCAAAAAGCGCGGCGCCACGTACGTACGACGGCTGCTGAGCCAGCGCGTAGAAACCGATGACTCCGGCAACCACCAGGAGCACCGCAGCGACGAGCATCCACTTGCCGCTCGAGGCGCCTACGGTTTCGACATTGGGATTAGCCATGTTTCGCAAACGAGACTAAGCCGCGTCACGAGTCTTCCTCGCGACGCGGCTGATTGATTTGGCAGGGGCAGAGGGAATCGAACCCCCAACCTTCGGTTTTGGAGACCGACGCTCTGCCAGTTGAGCTATACCCCTAAAACAACTTTGGGGCCGGCTTCACGCCAACCCCTCTGGCAAACGAACGCGACAGGTTGGTATCGCGTTCGCCAGTTCGACCAATTGCTTAGTCGAGGATCTTTGCCACAACGCCGGCGCCGACGGTACG
>NZ_FNJO01000034.1 GCF_900104095.1 Ralstonia sp. 25mfcol4.1
CGGCTGGTGCCTGGCCATTGGGAAGGCGACCTGATCAAGGGCGCGGGAAACCGCAGCGCGGTGGCGACGCTGGTGGAGCGCAAGACGCGCTTCGTGGTGCTGGCGAAGATGGACGGTTGCGGGGCCGAGGCAGCGCTGGAGGCTTTGACCAAGAAGTTTCGTCGTGTGCCGCTGGCGCTTCGCAAGAGCTTGACCTACGACCAGGGCAAAGAGATGGCGCATCACGCAGAACTGACCAGGCGGGTCAGTATCGAAGTGTTCTTTGCCGACCCGCACAGTCCGTGGCAGAGGCCAAGCAACGAGAATATGAACGGACTGGTTCGAGAGTATCTACCGAAAGGCGACGATCTATCGGTCTTCTCGCAGGGCTACTTGAACAGAGTCGCGAAGGCGCTGAACTATCGCCCTCGGGCGGTTCTCGACTTCGCCACTCCCGCCGAAGCCATGGCCGAAGAGATCAATAAATTACGAACTGGTGTTGCATCTCAGACTTGAAACCGCCTTCCGAAATCCGGATCGCCATGCTTTATCAGCAGAGGCTAGCGGATTGCGTTCCTCTACAACTCGCGAAGGACGTCCGTACATTGCAGTGACATCTCGTCGCACGGTCATGACGACAACATCAGGTAATGGCACGTCGACTGCAGGCCAATGGCGTGGCGGTAGCTTCCCGTAGTCCAACTGGCGGGTGTGAGATGCGTCTCTTCCCACTCGTCGTCGATAGGCATCTTATGTCTGTCTTACTAATTAAGACTTGTGGCGATAGTTGATGCGACCCTTTGTCAGGTCATATGGCGTGCGACACGATCTCCTGCGAGTACGCGTATGCGGTTCTTTTTTAGCCGGCCCGAGGAGTAGGCCCAGACCGTGAAGCCGTTTTCCAGTATGACGCGAAAGCGGTTGTCCGGAAGCACTTCCGAGACTCTGCCACCAAATTCCACCAGTTCTTCTTTAGCCATGTACGCCTCGATCAATGCTACGTTTCTTCACGCGAGTGGTGTGGAAAGGTACGCGCGGCGCAGCCCATAAGATTGCGGCTGCAAATGCGCGACCGCGCGGTTGCCGGCGTAGCGAGCCGCCTGCTTGGCCTTTGACTCCGAGCCATAGGTCGTATGGCGCATCGAAACGTTTGCGACGACGCGTTCAGCGCCGTCTCGATACTCGGAAATCATGTAGTTCGCGAACCACAGACCAGGTTCTTGCTGAATCGGGAAGACGGAAACGGTGAAGGGGGTGTATTCGTAACTCAAATTGTTCTCGGTTATGCAACACGGCGGACGTGTACTAAAAAGTGTCGAGTCATGCTGACTGCCACCGGTGCCGTGGTGCTGGTAGTGAAAAAACGGATGGCGCCTCCGAAGCTTCGTTCTTGTGGAAGCAAAGAGGGGCGAAGACGCAATCGAGACCGTACTTTCGCAAGTCAGCGCTTTCTGTACATACGCTGGCTGCGGTGCGGCTCTGCCGCTGGTCGGATAGGTTAGGGCAAGAGGCTACCCATAGAATCCGGTGTACACCGGAGTGGCCGATAACGCTCTTCTAGTCATGATGTCGCTTCGGCGCGCGGCTATCGAACTTTGTCGACAGCGGTGCCATCCTAACACCTTTGATCGAAATCCGCTGCGGCGGCGATCGATGCCTTCCGATGTGAGAGCATGTCGAGCTTTGGACGACGGCATGATCGAGACTAGCGCCCCACTGCAAGCCCCGAGGGGCAGCCGGAACGAGAGATACCCCTGAAGCTTTTGATTGACCGCGTACGACTGCACCTGTATAACCGACCTCGCAGGATCTTCAAGCTAGTCTCGCAGCGTCAGTTGCACCCCGTTAGGGCCACTTTCTCTCCATGTATCTTCCTTGATCGTCGTGCCTCGTCAGCATCCTTCGTTGGCGAGAATCTCTAAGGAGTCCTCACATGGAAACCGGTACTGTAAAGTGGTTCAACGATTCGAAAGGCTTCGGCTTTATTTCCCCCGATGCAGGGGGCGAAGATCTCTTCGCGCATTTTTCTGAAATTCAGGGCGGTGGTTTCAAGAGCCTCCAGGAAGGACAGAAGGTTCGTTTCGTAGCAGGCAAGGGCCAGAAGGGTCCCGCAGCAACGAAGATCGAGCCAGTCTAATCAGGTTTCCTAGCTTGATGAAGAAACCCCGTCAGCAATGACGGGGTTTTTTATTTCTATTGTCCCGAGTGCAAACAACGGTTAAGTGAACGGCTCTCTTGCACCGCGTGGGACTGACTAAATTTTTTAGTCCGCAGGAAGACTAACGATGGTTGCATCAGGCAGGCACCCGTTGAAGGCGCGGAAATCCGGCACGCCGCCTTCCCTTTGATCGCCGAAATTGATTGGCCATTGGAATGGATGGCGACTGAAGCTCAGGCCAGTCCACATTGACGGCGCTATGCGAGTCGAAGAGCGTAGTCACAGCACTGTGAAGGTAAGTTGCCGCAAGACGGATGAGGATCAATCCATTTCCTGCAGGCTTCTTAAACGACAGGCGGCCTAGGCCGTGTCGCACCAGTGGCACAGATGTTACGCGTTGATAATTGAAAATAGTGGCACGGCTGGGCATCGTAAGTCCTTCATGGTGGGTGCGCCGAATCTCAGTGACGAGGTCGCATGATTCGGTCGTTCTATCGGATCCGACCGTCTCACCGCTTGTCGAAGACGGCTACTGGAACGGGTACAGCGTGGCAGAGATTTGCCGCTTGCGTAAGCGTTCAAACTCCATGGCTCAGGAAAACCGTATGAGTCGTGATCGCATAGCCTGGAACCCGGCGGAGAGAAAGACATTGAACTACTGCCGGCCCACAAAGCCGGCAATCAGAGTCTAGATGCCACAGGGCTGCATATCCTCGAATTGTAGGTGGCCGTGGCTCTGCGTCACAGGTCACTTACAAGTTAGTTCAAAAGCGTCCCACGTTTGCCCATTTGGCGGCACATGCAGGACGTGTAGCTTTCTCGCGCTCCTCCCGGACTGGCCAGCGTAGGCCAAGGTGCGACGCTGGCCAGTGGCTGCCTGGAAGCCCGGTTGCCTTTTCGGACGCTCGAGTCTTTACTTTGCTCACTTCATCCGCCGTGAAATTCTAAAAGCGGCCGGAGCAGGTCGGGCTCGCTACTTCCCTTACACACCAGGAAGGCCTGCTTTGCGGTGTCAGGCCATCCGTCAGTACCCGTCCTGTATCAGTCGAGCCGGATCACGTACCCCTCGCGAGGGTGCGACCTCCCTGCGTGCAGTGCGGCGATACGCTGTTGCGCGGCCGACATGCCTGCTTCCTCTACCACCGTCAGCCATCCACGCGATGGCTCGCGAACGTGGTCGATGAACCGGCGCTGCGCGGCATTGAATTTCTCGTTGACGATCGCCGGCCCCCAGTCGGCATTGCGCTTGCGGATCTGCACTGGCGCGAAGTAGAACTTGGGCGCCGGGCCGGGCAGATCCTCGGCCTTCAGGAAGTCAGTGTTTTGCGCCGAGCCGGCATAACAATCGTAGACCAGCGCCGCGCCGAAGTGCTGGTGGATGCGGCGCCGCAGCGCAGGGTCGCCGGAGAAGTCCACATATAGGGTGGGAACGTCTGCCGGCAAGCGCTCCAGTTCGTCATACGCGGCGCTTTCGTGGTAAGCGCCCAGACCGTCGACAAATTCCCTGTTGCCGGCCGAGGTCAACGCGGTCAGCGTGAGGCCGGTGTCACGAAGGCAGAATGCCGTGCCATAAGCTGTCTTGCTCGACGCACTGGAAAACACCAGCCGGCGCGCGCCGAAGTAACCGTTGTCCTCCAGGAAATCGGCCAGCATGAACGACGTGATGAAGAGTGGCCGGTACAGCATCTGGTAATTCTCGAGCGCTGGATCGTAGACAGCATCCTGACTCACGCGGGTGTACTGGTTGTACGCTGACACCAACGGCTTGCGATGCTCGGCGCCATCGTAGAAGCCGCGGCCGGTAACCCGCTCGGGCTGCATGCGCTCGTGGCTGGCGATCGGGAAGTAGCCGTAGAAGCGCTCGCCCGGATTCACCCCTGCCACCGCGGAAGCCACCACGTCGGCAAACCCCCACACTGGCATGTGGCCCCACTCCGGCTGGCCGGTCGGGAAGAAGTCCCAGTACTGCATGGCGTCGCCGAAGGCGGCGTAGGTGATATTGTTGGTGGTCAAGGCGAAGCGGCCGAGGCGCAGTTCGATTTCGCCGTCGGCGAGACTGGCGCCGGGCAATACCATGGTGCGCTCCAGGCGGCTGTCGCCGAGAGCGTTCTTGCGAGTGAGAAGCCGTTGGCCGGCGCCTTGTGTAAGCTGAGTCATTTGTGTCTCCTGTCGGTCAAACTCATGACTTCACTCTATCGGCGCAAGACCGCCAGCGGGTTCGGAAACTCCAGCGGCCCCGCCGGGGCTGCCGAAAGGTGCGCCAAACCGCTGAAACGTCCGTCGCAGGCCCGCGCCAGGTTCACGGTGCAGGCCATCTACGAAGCGTTTGTTCGGATTTGGCGCCGCGATGGCCCGGCCGCCGCCACCACACGCATGGTGGCGCTGGAAGCTGGCTATTCGGTCGGCACGCTGTACGAGTACTTCCCGAACCGCGACGCGTTGCTGTCCGGCTACGTGCGCCACATCGTCGAAACCATGTTGGCCCGCATCCGCGCCGAGGTGACGGAAGCCACGGCGCTGTCCTGGCGGGCGCGGGTGACCCACCTCGTACGCCTCAGCTGCTGCGACCCCCGCCTGCAGTTGCCCTACTTCGACCTCGCCATGCTGGAAAGCGAAGACCGCATTGCCGAGCCCAAGCATCACCGCCGCGTTTTTGACGAATTCTGTCGCGCCTGGCAGGCCGCCCTCGACGCCTGTCCGGACCTGCCTGTACCAGCCAGTGCGGAGACCGTGCAAACTCTGGTGACGGCCGTGTGGGGCGCGCGGCGTTACCGGCTACTGTTGCCGAAGTCGCCGCCTGCCGGCCGCGCCTGGATAGAGACCATGGTCCGGATCTGCCTTCACGCGCTGGCCGCGCCGGCTGCGATTGACGCCGCGGCGGGCGGATAGGGCTATTGGAAGGCAGCGCTGCGGCGAACCCGAATAGCGACAACGCTGGCAAGACGACCTCGGGAGCACACATTGGGATCCATCGTCATTTACCAAAGCCGCGGAAAACTCGCCGTCCTTCTGCTAGGCTCAATTCTATTCGTCGTCCTTTGCATATTCTTACTGGCAAAGCATCCGGTGTCGATGAGTGCAAAATCGACGATCGCAGTCGCTCTCGGTATTCCGTTTTTCGCTGCTTGCGGGCTGTTCATGCTATTCCGTCTGTTATGGAGAAGGCCGGCAATTATCATTGACTATGAAGGAATAAACGACCAGGCGTCGGCGGCGTCGATAGGATTTATTCCATGGAAGGACATTTCGCACGCGAAGGTGGTCGTGTTCGGCAGCAGGCATCGGCAGAAATATCTTTGCGTCTCGCTCCGCAATTCGAACGACTATTTGGCGAAGTGCGGACCACTGGCTCGCGGACTATTGCGAGCCAACGCAGGCATGAGTGGCTACATTGTGAATATCCCGCAAGCGGCCTTGTCTGTAGGACTTGAAGTGGCCTTGGGCATATAGAATTTCATCTTCGGCGGCTCGGGGTTGGCCACGGCGATCCTGATTCGATTAATGCTCCGGGGCCTAAACATCAAATCGGGTAACCCCTGATCAGCAGAGATATCTGCCGATTCGCCGGTGGCTGACACGGCCCAACGAAGGGCCGCTGTCAGTGGTGAAACCGACGTCCAAATGTCTGCGCAGCGCCTTGGGTGAAAGGCTGTTATTGGCCGGCAAGCGCCCGCCTGCCGGCCAGAAGTATGGTCAGACTTCAGTTTGCTCAGCAATCTCCAAGGCGTCATCTACCTCAATTCCCAGATACCGGACGGTACTCTCGAGCTTTGTATGCCCGAGGAGCAGTTGGACAGCTCTCAGGTTTCTGGTCCGTCTATAGATTAGCGAGACCTTGGTTCGCCGGATTGAATGCGTCCCATAAGCGGAAGTGTCAAGGCCGATTGACGCTATCCAGCGATGGACCAACCTGGCATATTGTCGGGTCGATAGATGGGGCGACGAGCGCAAACGACTGGGGAACAAGAAGTCGCCGCAGCTCAATCCCCGTGCGCGTATCCAGGCCTGGAGGCATTCCCGAGTCTGTCCAGTAATCTCAAATTGCACGGGTCGATGCGTCTTCTGTTGCATGACCGTCGCACGCATGCCAACTTGGCTTCCTACGCTGACATCTTGTACGCGGAGACGAATCAAATCGCAAGCGCGCAGCTTGCTGTCGATGGCGAGGTTGAACATCGCCAAATCTCTCGTGCTAGCGGCGAGCTGAAGGCGCGTACGGATTGCCCAAATCTCGGACAGCTTCAGAGGAGGCTTCTGCCCCGTCAGTCTTCCCTTGTTCCACGGGGCACGGCGGCTTACAGATGGTTGGGAGGTAGTCATGACTCACTCCTGGAGTGGATGGGAGCCCATTCTGCGCCTGTGCCGGAACCTCTCAAGTGGCGGGCGCTAGTCCCACTCTGCTTCCGAAACCAACTCCGCTGACACGACGCCTTCGACGCTCATCTGGTAGAGCTTCCGATAGCACAGTGGACATGGCGCCCAGTCCAAGGCCTGATTGCCTCCAATCTCAAAGTGCAGTTCGCGGATCCGGACGGTGACGCCGCATTTGCAGACGAGAATTTGGGTATGGTCATCCATCGCGTATCTCCATGGCAGAAAAGGGGATTACAGCATGTGACGGCCGGAGATCTCCATGGATCAGCGAGTTGCCAATCTTTCTCAGGATGCGCGCGAGGGCACAGCAGGCTCCGAAGAGCGCAAGCATAGGACCAACATTTTCGTGCGGGGGCAGTTTCGGATCTTGCCGATTCACTGATTGCCGAGATTCAATCGCCGAGCTTCTGTCCGGGACGGAGGTGGGTCTTGATGAGTGGGCGGTGACCGCCTATTCCCGCCAGCCAGCAACTGCGCTCCCAGAGGCAGGACACCGCCGCAAAGCGGTCGTTCGAAAGCAAGCGAACCGTGGCTTATGCAGCGGCGGCTGCCGTGCGCCTCTGTCCGTGCAGAAGAAATAGCGTGAGGATTGAGGCGAATCCAAGAGCCGACGACACCCAGAGCGCCCTAGCGCCCAAGGAATCGAGCAGCATGCCGAAGAGCCACGGCGCCATTGCTTGGGCGACGCGGGCCGGCACCATTAACAAGCCCTGACGGTGGCCATACCCGCCCGGCCCGAAAATAACCAGCGGCAGCGTGCCCTTGGCAATCGTGAGAATGCCGTTGCCCGCCCCGTGTAGGACGCCAAACAGGGCCGCCGCGGGCGCTCCGGCCACACCGAACGCCAATGCGCCAATGGGATGCAGCGCCGCCGCGATCCGCGCCGACAGCAAGGGGTGGACCTTGCGCAGCAGGCCGAACTCCAGGATCCGGGCACCGACTTGCGCCGGTCCGATCAGCGCACCCACCATCACGGCCATGGCCAACGACGCCCCACCCGCCTGCAGCAGCCGCGGAAGGTGTACGGCCATCGCTGAGCTGATAAACCAGGTCGCCGCGAAAACGAAGGTCAGCGCATAGGAAGCCGTCCGCTGCGAACGCTCGTCACCCGGGTGCGGCCTATCCTACGCGTTGATGGCACGGCTTCGCTGGGCGCATTCGCTCCGGCTGCCATCCGCGGCATGCTCAGGTTCAGGGCCAGCCCAAGCGTGAGATGTAGCGCCGCCCAGGCCAGGCAGGCGCCTCGCCAACCGATGTGCGCCTCAATGTAAGCAGAGAGCGGCCAGCCGACCGTACTGGCAAAGCCGGCGATCAGCGTGATGCCGGTGATCGCGCCGCGCGAATGGTGGCCGTACAGCGCGACCAGCGTGGCGAACGCCGCTTCGTAGAGCCCTGCGCCCATGCCGATACCCAGGATCACCCAGGCGGCGAAGAGGCCCACGGCCCCTTGGGCCACTCCGAGCCCGGCGAGTCCGACTGCGAATACCAGGCTCGTGGCCACGAGCACCGACCGGCCGCCCGTCCGATCGATCATCCTCCCGGAGACGGGTCCCAGCAATGCGGACACCACCAGGGCGAGGCTGAAGGCAGCAAAGATCGTCGGCGCGGAGACACCAAGATCCTTTGCCATGGGCGTTGCCAGCATGGCCGACAGGTAGTAGGTCGAACCCCAGGCCAGCGTCTGGGCAATTCCCAGCCTGGCGATCACGCTACTGCTTGGCTCCATGGCCGTCCCGTTCCTGGTTATTCCACTTCGTTGCTGTCGGTGTCGCCGGTCTGGGCCTCGTTCTCGTGCTGCATGGCCGCCGCTGCCAGCGCCGTCGCGTTGGGGGGCGCGGCTTCCTTGCGCTCGCTGTAGCGGTCCGTCAGGTAGTCGCTGCGGTCACGTACCAGCAGTGTGAACTTGACGAGCTCTTCCATGACGTCGACCACGCGGTCGTAGTAGGACGACGGCTTCATGCGGCCGTTGCCGTCGAACTCCTGGTACGCCTTGGCCACCGACGACTGGTTCGGAATCGTGATCATGCGCATCCATCGGCCCAGCACGCGCAGCGTGTTGACGGCGTTGAACGACTGCGAGCCGCCGCACACCTGCATGACGGCCAGCGTGCGGCCCTGGGTCGGGCGAATGCCGCCAATCTCCAGCGGGAGCCAGTCGATCTGGTTCTTGAAGACGGCCGTCA
The DNA here is from genome assembly GCF_900104095.1 of Ralstonia sp. 25mfcol4.1. GTDB lineage: Bacteria > Pseudomonadota > Gammaproteobacteria > Burkholderiales > Burkholderiaceae > Cupriavidus. Next base: position 8,695 of record NZ_FNJO01000034.1, read on the forward strand.
CCGTGCCATGGCGCTCGGGGCTACACCAGACTTGGCCTTCCGACCACTCGGAGAGCTTGCGCAGTTCGACCACCTTGGGGTGATCAGCGGGCACGCTGTCCGCCATCGGCAGGTCGCGCGGGTCGAACACGCGGGTCTCCGCCCCGAAGTGCTGGAGAATCCGTTCGGCTTCCAGCACCAGCAGCCGGCTATAGGAAGTCTCGCGCAGCGAACCGTAGAGCAGCAGGATGCGCGGCGGGTGGGTGCCGGCGCGTGGCGGTTCCAGCTTATAGAGGTCGGGCGTATCCGAGCACCGCAGGGACGATATTGGGCAGATCCGCGGTCATTGAATCCTCCGCCCTTGCGCGTCGATGACGGCCTCGCCGTCTTCCTTGGTGAAGGCGCCTTGCTGCGGCGCCGGCAGGATGTCCAGCACGAGTTCCGACGGCCGGCATAGCCGCACGCCTAACTCGGTGACGACGAATGGCCGGTTGATCAGGATCGGATGGGCCAGCATGGCATCGAGCAACTGGTCGTCGGTGAGTGCTGGATCACCAAGGCCAAGCTCGGCATAGGGCGTACCCTTCTCGCGGATCGCTTCGCGCACAGTGAGCCCGGCATCGCGGATCATCGCCTGCAAGGTCTGCCGGTCGGGTGGCGTGTTCACGTACTGGATGACGGTGGGCTCGATGCCCGCATTGCGGATCATGGCCAGCGTGTTGCGCGACGTACCGCACGCCGGGTTGTGATAGATGGTGACGGTCATGGGGTATCTCAGTGCGATTCGTACCAGTGCTGTGAGCGGTTGACCACGCCCACGACGAACAGCATCACGGGGACTTCGATCAGCACGCCGACGACGGTGGCGAGCGCCGCGCCGGATTGGAAGCCGAACAGGCTGATGGCGGTGGCCACGGCCAGTTCGAAGAAGTTGCTGGCGCCGATCAGGGCGGATGGGCCGGCCACGCAATGGGCCACGCCGAGCTTGCGGTTGAGCAGATAGGCCAGGCCGGAGTTCAGCAAGACCTGAATCAGGATCGGTACGGCCAGCAGCAGGATGATCAATGGCTGTTCGACGATGGCATTGCCCTGGAAGCCAAACAGCAGCACCAGCGTCGCGAGCAGGGCGGTGATCGAGTAGGGACCCAGCGCGCAAACTACACGCTTGTAGGTGGCTTCGCCCCGTGCCAGAAGTGCCTTGCGGATGACCTGTGCGATCAGCACCGGCACCACAATGTAGAGGGCCACCGAGGTGATTAGCGTATCCCAGGGCACCGTGATCGACGACAGACCCAGCAGCAGCGCGACGACGGGCGCGAAGGCGACGACCATGATCGCGTCGTTGAGCGCGACCTGCGACAGCGTGAAGTACGGATCGCCCTTGCAGAGCTGGGACCAGACAAACACCATCGCCGTGCAGGGTGCCGCCGCCAGCAGGATCAGGCCAGCGATATAGCTGTCGAGTTGATCCACTGGCAGCCAGCCAGCGAACAGGTGTCGGATGAAGATCCAGCCCAGCAGCGCCATGGAGAACGGCTTGACCAGCCAGTTCACAAAGAGCGTCACGCCGATGCCGCGCCAGTGTCCCGCGACCTGGCCCATGGCACCGAAATCGATCTTGATCAGCATCGGGATGATCATGATCCAGATCAGCACGCCGACCGGCAGGTTCACCTGTGCGACCTCCATGGCGCCAATGGCCTGAAAGACCGGTGGCAGCCATTGACCGAGCAGGATGCCCGCCACGATGCAGAGCGCCACCCAGACGGTCAGGTAGCGCTCGAAGAAGCCAATGGCGCTGGGTTGTGCCGCTGCGGCGGACCGTTGCGCCGTGCTCATTGCCCGGCCTCCACAGGCTGCTCGCCGATGGCGCGCATCTCCTTCTGGATGGCGTTATGGTCCAGCACGTGCAGCGGCAGGTTCACGAACTGGCTGACGCGATTGAGGATCTGACGGAAGACCTGGTCGAACACCTTGCGCTTCTCGTCATCGGAGCCCTGGATGGCGGCGGGGTCCATGAAGCCCCCTTGTGCCGTGATGGGCGTGCCGGGCCAGATCGGGCAGATCTCGCCCGCGGCCTGGTCGCAGACGGTGATGACGAAGTCCATCCTGGGTGCGTCGGGCAGGGCGAACTCATCCCAGTTCTTGCTGCGCAGGCCAGAGGTGTCGTAGCCGATCGACTGGCAGCGCTCGATGGCAAAGGGATTGACCGTGCCAGAGGGATGGCTGCCGGCGCTGTAGGCGTGAAAGCGTCCCTTGCCGAGCACATTGAACAGCGCTTCGGCCATGACGCTGCGGGCGGAATTGCCGGTGCACAGCACCAGCACGTTGAAAGTCTTGTCGGACATGGTGGTTGTTGGGCGATTGAGCGACGTTGGGGCGAGCGGGTGCCTCCTCGCGCGAGGTCCCGATGCGGGAGGCGGGTCAGGGAGTGCTCAGCAGCAGCCGGATTCCGGCGTGCAGCAGGCGGTCTTGGCGGTTGGCTTCGGCGTGGCGCTCAATTGGACCGGCACGCAGCACGCGGCGGCCTCGGCGCTCCGCTCCCGTGACTCACCATAGGTCGGCGCGCCACCAAGCGTGTGAAACGATTCCCAAGCGATCCCCGTTGGGTCCACTGACCAGTGCTTGTTCGAGGTCGCGTAGCAGCAGTTCGTCTCGGACTGGGACTGCAGGGGCAGGTCGGCGCTGGCGAGGCGCGTCTGCGTCTCGGCCAGCTCCGCGTCGGTCTCTACCTGGATGCCGAGATGGTCGACGCCGAGCTTCTCCGTGCGATTGGAGATCGCGAAGTTCACGCGCGGGTCGTCGAGCGCCCACTTGGCGTAGTCGTCCCGGACGACAGTGGGTTCGGCAGCGAACAGGGCCGAGTAGTAGCGGATGCTGGCCGGCAGGTCGGCCACGCTGACGTGGACGTGGAAGCGCTTCATGGTTCAGGACTCCGTGGCGACGGAACAAGAGGACACCGGCGAACACGGATTGCCACCACAGCAGTTCTCCGTGAGATAGCCGAGCAGGGCATTCATGGTCTCGAAGCG
>NZ_FNJO01000026.1 GCF_900104095.1 Ralstonia sp. 25mfcol4.1
GTGATCTTGTCGGCGATCGACGACACCACGTTCATGTTGTGCTCGACCATCAGGATGGTGCGGCCAGCCGACACCTTCTTGATCAGCTGCGTCACGCGGTCCACGTCCTCGTGGCCCATGCCCTGCGTGGGCTCGTCCAGCAGCATCAGCTCGGGCTCCATCGCCAGCGTGGTGGCGATCTCCAGCGCGCGCTTGCGGCCGTACGGCAGGTTGACGGTGGTGGTCTCGGCGAACTCGGTCAGGCCCACCTGATCCAGCAGGTCCATGGCGCGCGCGTCGAGCACGTCGAGCGACCGCTCGCTGCGCCAGAACTGGAACGCGGTGCCCAGCTGGCGCTGCAGGCCGATGCGCACGTTCTCGCGCACGGTCAGGTGCGGGAACACGGCGGAAATCTGGAACGACCGGATCACGCCGCGCCGCGCAATCTGTGCGGGCTTCTCGCGCGTGATGTCGATACCGTTGAAAAGGATGGTGCCCGTGGTGGGCTCCAGGAATTTGGTGAGCAGGTTGAAGCAAGTGGTCTTGCCCGCGCCGTTCGGTCCGATCAAGGCATGGATCGAGCCGCGACGCACGCGCAGGTCCACACCGCTGACCGCCGTGAAGCCCTTGAAGGACTTGGTCAGGTTGCGGACTTCCAGTACGTTGGTAGTCATTGGAAAGGGGAAAAGAGGACGCTTGAAAGGCGTCGGTTTTTTCCTCTCTCCCGCAGGTGCCGGAGAGAGGAGCAGCGCGTCGGCCGGTTACTTCTTCACCAGCGGGCAGCGCGATTGCGACAGCGGCTGGAAGGCTTCCTCGGCCGGCACGGTGGCCACGAGCTTCAGGTAGTCCCACGGCGACTTCGAGTCGGCGGGCGTCTTCACTTCCATCAGATACATGTCGTGCATCATGCGGCCGTCGGCGCGGATGTAGCCATTCCTGGCAAAGGCGTCGTTGATCTTCGCCTTCTTCAGCGCGGCCATCACGGTGTCCGAATCGTCGCTGCCGGTGGCCTGCACGGCCTTCAGGTACTGCATCACGGCCGAGTAGGTGCCGGCGTGGACCATGTTCGGCATGCGCTTCATCCGGGCGAAGAAGCGGGTGCCGAACTCGCGCGTCTGCGGGTTCAGGTCCCAGTACCACGCGTCGGTCATCTTCATGCCCTGCGTCAGCTTCAGGCCCAGGCTGTGCACGTCGCTGATCGTCATCAACAGGCCCACCAGGGTCTGGTTCTTCGGCAGGGCGAAGTCGTTGGCCGCCTTGATAGCGTTGATAGTGTCGCCGCCGCCGTTGGCCAGCGCCACGACCTGAGCCTTGGACGACTGGGCCTGCAGCACGAAGGACGAGAAGTCGGACGCGTTCAGCGGATGCTTGATCTGGCCCACCACGCTCCCGCCCGAAGCCTTTACCACATCGGCCGTGGCGGTCTCCAGCGACGCGCCGAACGCGTAGTCGGCGGTCAGGAAGTACCAGCTCTTGAGGCCCTGCTTGACCATCGCCTTGCCGGCCACGTTGGCCAGCGCGTAGGTGTCGTACACGTAGTGCACGATGTACGGCGAGCATTCCTCGTTGGTGTGGCGCAGGTTGGCGCCGCCGGTGATCAGCGAGATGCGCTTCTTTTCCGAGGCGATGCGCGACACGGCCAGCGCGACCGACGAATTGGGCAGGTCGACGATGGCGTCCACGCCGTCACGGTCGATCCACTCGCGCGCGCGGGCGCTACCGATGTCGGCCTTGTTCTGGTGGTCGGCAGTGACCAGTTCGATCTTCTTGCCGGGCAGGCCGTTGCCAAAGTCCTCGATGGCCATCCTGGCGGCTTCGACGGATCCCTTGCCGGCGTAGTCCAGATAGACGCCCGACAGGTCGGTCATCACGCCGATCTTGACGACATCGCCCGAAATGGCGGCGCTGGCGGCGCCGGCAAAGGCGGACAGGCTGCACGCCAGGGCGGCGGACAGCAGGGTGGCTCGCTTCATCTTCTTATCTCCGTGGTGGTGTGGCTCGAAATCAGTCGGGGCGGCGGTATCAGGCCGCCATGTGCGGGTAGCGGTAGTCGGCCGGCGGCACGAACGTCTCCTTGACCGTGCGCGGCGACACCCAGCGCAGCAGGTTCAGCGGGGACCCCGCCTTGTCATTGGTGCCGCTGCGGCGCGCGCCGCCAAACGGCTGCTGGCCCACCACGGCGCCCGTGGGCTTGTCGTTGATGTAGAAGTTGCCGGCGGCAAAGCGCAAGGCGTCGGATGCCTGCGCAATGGCGGCACGGTCGTTGGCGAAGATCGCCCCAGTCAGTGCGTACGGGCTGGTGCCGTCCACCAGCGCCAGCACTTCGGGCCACTGGCGGTCGGCATAGACGTAGATGCTCAGCACCGGGCCAAACAGTTCGGTTTGCATCAGCGTGTGGTGCGGATCGTCCACCTCGAGCACGGTGGGATCGATGAAGTAGCCCACGCTGTCGTCGGCGCGGCCGCCGGCCACCCGCTTCACGCCGCTGTCCTGCGCCGCCCGTTGCAGGTGGCCGGCGATGCGGTCGAAGGCGCGCCGGTCGATCACGGCGCCCATGAAGTTGGCGAAGTCGGTCACGTCGCCCATGCGGATCGTCTCGACCATGGCCACCAGGCGCTCCCGTACCTTGGGCCAGAGCGAAGCCGGGATGTACGCGCGCGACGCGGCGCTGCATTTCTGGCCCTGGTATTCAAACGCGCCGCGCAGCAGCGCCACGGCCAGCGTTTCCACGTCCGCGGACGGGTGCGCCAGCACGAAATCCTTGCCGCCCGTTTCGCCCACCAGGCGCGGATAGCCGCGATAGCGCGACACGTTGCGGCCGACCTCGCCCCACAGCGTGTCGAACACGGCGGTCGATCCCGTGAAATGGATGCCGGCCAGTTCCGGCCGCGCCAGCACGGCGTTGCTGACCGCTACCGGGTCGCCGGGCACGAAATTGATGACCCCCTTGGGCAGGCCGGCGGCCTCCAGCAGTTCCATGAACAGGTAGTTCGACAGCGACGCCGTGGCCGCCGGCTTCCACAGCACGGTATTGCCCATCAGCGCCGGAGCGATGGCCAGGTTGCCGCCGATGGCCGTGAAATTGAACGGCGTGACCGCGTAAACAAAGCCTTCCAGCGGGCGGTATTCAAGGTGGTTGCGCAGGCCCGGCGACGAAATCGGCTGACCGGCGGCCAGTTCGTGGGCGAACTGAACGTTGAAGCGCAGGAAGTCGATCAGCTCGCAGGCCGCGTCGATTTCGGCCTGGTAGGCAGTCTTGCCCTGGCCGAGCATGGTCGCCGCGTTCAGCCTGGCGCGCCACGGGCCGGCCAGCAGGTCGGCCGCCTTGAGGAAGACGGCCGAACGGTCGGCCAGCGTGGCGTGGCTCCAGTCGCGCTGCGCCGAGATCGCGGCGCCGATGGCGGTGTCGATCGTGGCCTGGTCGGCGTTGTGGATGCGGCCCAGGCGCTGTGCATGGGCGTGGGGCGCGCATACGTCAGTGGTGTTGCCGCTGGTCACGCGCTCGCCGCCAACCACGGCGGGAATCTCCTGGATGCGGGTCTGCTGGGCGCCCAGTTCGGCCACCAAGGCCTGCCGCTCAGGGCTGCCTGGCGCGTATGACAGGACGGTTTCGTTGATGGCTTTCGGATAAAGATTGTTTGCTGACATATACGTCTGTAATGCTATTGGATATGTGTTTAAGAAATTGGATCCAATATAACAGCGCAAATATTCAGGCACAATAGGGACCTCACTCGAATCGCACACCGATCTCCAGCACTTCCCATGTCCACACCAACGGGCCGCGCAAGCGCCCCTACCAAGGGTTTACCCCAGATCATTCGCGACCAGCTTCGCTTCGACATCCTCAAAGGCACGCTGCCGGCCGGCGCGCAACTGCGCCAGGACGCACTGGCCGAGCGTTTCAACGCGAGCCGGATTCCGGTACGCGAGGCGCTGCGCCAGCTTGAAACGGAGGGGTTGGTGACCTACCAGCGCAACCGTGGCGCGGTGGTGTCAGGCATGGACGTGACGCAGATCTGCGAACTGCTTGATATCCGCGTGGCGCTGGAATGCCATGCGGCGCGGCTGGGCGTGCCGAACATGGTCCAGCAGGATTTCCAGCAGATGCAGGAAATCCTCGATGCGTACTCGCAGTCGGAATCGCTGGTGGAGTGGGCCGAATACAACAGGCGCTTTCACCTGGCGCTGTGCGCGCCGGCCAACAACCGCAAGCTGCGCCGGCTGATCGAGGAGTTCTGCCTCAATACGGACCGCTACACGCACGAGCAGATGTCGCTGGCCACCGGCAAGGAAGGGCCGCAGGCCGATCACTACCGCATCCTGGAAGCGTGCAAGGCGCGCGATGCGGAAGAAGTGGCGAAACTGCTGGAGGAACACATCCTCGAGACCAAGCGCAACCTGCTGGCCAGCGAGCGGATGAAGGAAGAGGATCTGGCGGATTGAACGCGAGCCGGCGCGCGGGCAGGAAGGCGCAGGGCGAGGGCGGTCGGCCTCCAGCCGGCCCGGCGGCTTAGCCCGGATGCACGACGACCAGCAGCGCCGTCGCCACGCTCTTGCCCGGATTGGCAATCGCATGGGTCACATCCGCGCCGTAGCGCGCGGTTTCGCCATGCTTCAGTTTCTTTTCATCGCCGGCTGACCGCACGGTCATGGCGCCGCCCAGCACCGACAAGTGCTCTTGCGTGCCCGCCTCGTGCGGCTCGGACGCCAGCACGCCGCCCGGCTGGATCGTCAGTTCATACCATTCAAAGCGCCCGGCCAGGTCGATCGGACCCAGGATGCGCAGTTCGCAGCGCCCGTCGGGGCTCTTCAGCGCCGGCACAGCGTGCGCCTGAACCACCGTCACGGCGGGCGCCGGGGCGGATTCCGACCCCTGCGCAAGAAAATCGGTCAGGCTCACGCCGAGCGCATTGGCCAGCCGCCACAGCACCGCCACGGTGGGATTGGCCAGGTTCCGTTCGATCTGCGACAGCATAGACTTGGAGACACCGGCGCGGCGCGACAGGTCGTCCAGCGACAGTTGCTGGCTTTGCCGCAGCGCCTGCAGGGCGCTGCCTACCGCCGGCGGGCCGTCGACGGCCGCGGGCGGCTTGGCGGGTGAGGGTTGCGTCATCGACATCTGTTCGTTATAGTACACGTCACGTTCGATATATAGAACACGTTCGATTTATCGATCGAACGATCCGAGACACTACCACCGGGAGTCTGGCCATGTCGAGTGCCGAGGCTTTTTATGCGTCGATCCGTGCCGAAGTCGATGCCATCCGCGCCGCGGGGCTGTACAAGCGCGAGCGCATCATCGCCACGCCGCAGGGCGCCACCATCCGCACGGCGGACGGGCGCGAGGTCATCAACCTGTGCGCCAACAACTATCTTGGGTTGTCGTCGCACCCGAAGGTGATGGAGGCCGCCCACGCCGCGTTGCGCACGCATGGCTACGGGCTGTCGTCGGTGCGCTTCATCTGCGGCACGCAGGACCTGCACAAGGAACTGGAAGGCCGCCTGGCCAGCTTTCTCGGCACCGAAGACACCATCCTGTACGGTTCGGCCTTCGATGCCAACGGCGGTCTGTTCGAAACGCTGCTGGGCCCCGAAGACGCCGTGATCAGCGACGAACTGAACCATGCGTCGATCATCGACGGCATCCGCCTGTCGAAGGCGCGCCGCTACCGCTACAAGCACAACGACCTGGACGACCTGCGCGCGCAACTGAAGCAGGCCGATGCCGAGGGCGCACGCTTCAAGCTGGTGTTCAGCGACGGTGTGTTTTCGATGGACGGCACGGTGGCGCGCCTGGAGGAGATGCGCAAGATCTGCGACGAGCACGGCGCGCTGCTGGGCATCGACGAATGCCATGCCACCGGCTTCATGGGCCAGCGCGGCCGGGGCACGCACGAGGCGCGCGGCGTGTTCGGCAGGATCGACATCATCACCGGCACGCTGGGCAAGGCGCTGGGCGGGGCATCGGGCGGCTTCACCTCGGGCCGCAAGGAAGTGATCGAGCTGCTGCGCCAGCGTTCCCGGCCGTACCTGTTCTCGAATACCGTCGCGCCAGCCATCGTGGGCGGCAGCATCGCCGTGCTGGACCTGCTCGAAGCCAGCACCGAACTGCGCGACAAGCTGGAGCAGAACACGAAGTTCTTCCGCGAGGGCATTGTGAAGCTGGGCTACGACATCAAGCCCGGCGACCATCCGATCGTCCCGATCATGGTGTACGACGCCGAAAAAGCCCAGAAGCTGGCCGACCGCCTGCTGGAACTGGGCGTCTACGTGGTGGGCTTCTTCTACCCCGTGGTGCCGAAGGGGCAGGCGCGCATCCGTGTGCAGATGAGCGCCATCCATGATGAAAGCACCTTGCGTCCCGCGCTGGACGCATTCGCCCAGGCCGGGCGCGAGCTGGGACTGATTCCATGACCGATGCAGCGGACAATGCGGTGCCGAAGATCCTGATCATCGGCGCCAACGGGCAACTGGGTTCGGAACTGGCGCTGGCGCTGGCCGAGCGTTACGGCCGCGAGCAGGTGGTGACGTCGGATGTGGTGCCCACCGGGCGCCACGTGCACATCGCCCATGAAATGCTCAATGTCACCGACCGGGGCGAACTGACCACGGTTATCGAGCGGCACGGCATCACGCAGATCTACCTGCTGGCGGCGGCGCTGTCCGCCACTGGCGAAAAGGCGCCGCAATGGGCCTGGAACCTGAACATGACGGGCCTGCTGAACGTGCTGGAGGCCGCGCGTCATCATGGCATCCAGCGCGTGTTCTGGCCCAGTTCGATTGCCGCGTTCGGGCCCACCACGCCGCGTGTGAATACCCCGCAGAAGACCGTGATGGAGCCCACCACGGTCTACGGGATCTCCAAGCAGGCCGGCGAGGGCTGGTGCCGCTGGTACTTCGAGAATCACGGCGTGGACGTGCGCAGCGTGCGCTATCCGGGCCTGATCTCGCACAAGACCCCGCCCGGCGGCGGTACCACGGACTATGCGGTCGACATCTTCCACTACGCGGTGCGCGGCGAGCCCTATACGTGCTTTCTCGATGCCGACGAGCGGCTGCCGATGATGTACATGCCCGACGCCATCCGCGCCACACTGGAATTGATGGAAGCCCCGCGCGATGCGGTGAGCGAGCGCGGCAGCTACAACCTGGCCGGCATGAGCTTCACGCCGGCCGAGATCGCCGAGGCGATCCGCAAGCGCGAACCGGGCTTCGAGATCCGCTACGAGGCCGACTACCGGCAGGCCATCGCGCAAGGCTGGCCCGATTCGATCGATGACAGCGCCGCGCGGCAGGATTGGGGCTGGCAGCCGCAATATGGCCTGCAGGAGATGGTCGACGACATGCTGGAAAACCTGCGGGCAACGGCTGGCCCGGTGGCTACGCCGGCCGCCGCGGGATAACGGCGGGGCTGATTCACTCGGTGCCCGACTGTCCGGGCCACCAGGCGAAACGCCAGTCCGCGTAGCTGCTGGCCTGGGCAAAGGCAGTTTCCTCGGCCGCGAAGTTGTCCTGCCTGAGCGGCCGAAGCGCCGACGTGCTGTGCACGCCCAGGAAGCCGTCGCCGGGCGCCGGCAGATATTGCCAGTCGTCGCCGGTCATGGGGTCGCGCCAGGCGCGACGCAGCCATCGGCGTGGCTCGCTGCCGCGCTGATCGTCCACCAAATCGTCGAGCGTGCGCGGGTAGCTGCCGTCGCCGTTCTCGACATATCGCTGGATGGCCACCCGGATCTCGCGCCCAACGTGGTGCAGTTCGAACTCCCGCTCGCGCTGGGCGCGGGTCTGCCAGACATCCCCCACTTTCATCAGGTAGATGCCGGTCACTGCCACGGCTGCCAGGCATAACACCAATGCAAAGCCGGCCGGGCGGCCGATGCTAGAGATCCTGGAACGGCGTGCCATCGCGGGTCTGGCCGGGCGCGGTACTGCGGACATCGAAAACGCCTTCGGGCGCCTGGCGGCTGTAGGGTGTGCTGTCCGACGTCGGCGGCGAGACCAATCGCCAGGCCGTGGTACTGCGCAGGATGGGGTCTACCGGAATCTGGCGCAGATACGACTTCGCCACCAGCGCCTCCAGCGAGGGCGGGTAATCGCCATGATCGGCGTGGAATCGGTCGATCGCCTCGCGCATCGCCAGCAGGTTGTGCCGCAGCACCACCTCTTCGGCGCGGTCGGTCTGTGTGGCATAGCGGGGCACGACCAGCGTCATCAACGCGGCCATGATGGCCAGCACTACCAGCAGTTCGATCAGCGTAAAGCCGGCCCGGCGTTCGTTGGCGAAAATACGACGTCCCATCTACCAGTCCTTGTAAGGCACGCCGTTGGTGCCGACATCCACCGATGTCGAATAGACGTCGAAGACGTCGTCACCGGCTTCGGGCGCATCGGGTGGGCTTGCGTAGGCGCGCAGGCCCCAGGTATCCGCGTCGGGCGTGCCAGGACAGCCACACATCGGATCGCGCGGGATGCGGCGCAGAAAATAGAGCTTGGCGCCGGCCGGGTTGCGAACGTCGGTCACGCCCTCGACCAGCGCGGCCAGCGTGGGGGGATAGCCGCTGGCGCCGACCATGCGGGTCAGGCGGCCGCCGTCCATGGCCGCCTTGTGAGCGTCGATCGCTTCACGGATCTGCCACAACGCCCGGCGCAATTCGGCCTCGCGATTCTGCTGCGCGGCGATGCGGGCCAGTGGCCACGCGATCATGGCCAGCGTGGCCAGCAAGGTCAGCGTCACCAGCACCTCGATCAGCGTGAAACCTGCGGACCGTGCGTTGGCCGATGCGCCGGGGCGTGTTGCAGCGCGTCTCATTGGCTGAACTCGAAGGTCGGCGCTGGCTTGGCGGGTACGCGCGGCGCGGCAGCGGGCGCCGGCTGCAGCACCAGCGGGGCGGTGGTGATTGCGCCCTGGGGCCCGCTGTTGAATTCGGTGACGTGCGCGGCCGGCACGGGAAGATTGCGCACGATGCGCGGCGTGATCAGCAGCACCAGCTCGGTGGTGGTTGTCTTTGTCTCGCGGGTGCCGAAGACCCGGTCGAGAATCGGAATATCGCCAAGTCCCGGTATGGCGTGGCCGCGCGCCTGCTCATTGCGGTTGATCAGTCCGGCCAGCACCTGGGTTTCGCCGTCGCGGGCAGTCATGTTCGTCTCGGCCTTGCGCGTGCCGATCTGGTAGGCCATCAGCCCGGTCTGGGTCTTGATCGTGCTGACGACATTCGACACTTCCAGCGCCACCTTGACACTGATCTCGCCGTCCTGCGACAGCGTCGGCGTGACATCGAGCTGCAGGCCCACGTCCTGATAGCTGACCGATTCGGTGACCACACCATTGCCGTTGACGGTCGTCACCACGGGCAGCCGGTCGCCAATCATGATCTTGGCTTTTTCCCGATTCTTGACGCGAATGCGTGGATTGGCCAGCAGTTGGCCCTGGCCTGTCTCGCGCGCCAGGTTGGCGGTGACCACCGGATCGCCAAGATTGACGCCCACCTTGTCGCCGTTCAGATGCCGCAGTTCGTTCCATGTCAGCGTGCCGGCCTTGCCGGCGGCCCCGGCGACCGATGCGGAGATGCTCGATGGATAGCGAATGCCAAGGTTCAGGGCGTCGGAATTGTTCACTTCCAGAATCTGCACATCGAACATCACCTCGGATTGCGGCAGGTCATGAGCGATCACCAGACGCTCGGCCACTTCCACGGCTTCGGGGGTGTCCCGGACCACCAGCATGCCTAGCCGTTCGTCCACGTAGACGTCTTTCGTCTTCACGATCTGCTTGATCATGCTCATCACCTGCTTGGGATCGGCGTTGCTCAGGTAGAACGTGCGCGTGGTCAGATCGCGGTATTGCTGCTGCTTGTCGGCCACCTTGGGGTAGATCAGCAGCGTGGTGTCATTAAGAATCTTCTTTTCGAGGTGGTTGGTGGCCAGCACCAGGTCGACGATGGCCTCCACCGAGGTGTCGTTGGCGGACACCGTGGCACGCAGGTCCTGCGGCACATCCTTGTCCAGCACGAAGCTGAGCTTCGACAGCGTGGAGATGGTGGTCAGCACCGTGGACAGCGGCTGGTCGCGAAACTGTACGGAAATGGGCTGGCGCAGCGACGCGGCCAGTGTGCGCGCCGGGCGGCCCCGCTGGCGTTCCTGCGTCACCACCAATTCGTCGCGCAAGGCGCGCGCCTCGGCGTGCCGGGCATCGGTGGCCAGCGCGTCGTTCAGCGTGTCGATGGCGCCGGCCGGGTTGACGTCTGCCTTTGCCTGTGCCCGTGCCGCTTCGACCGCTGCAGCCATCGGCTGCGCGCTGGCGGCGCGCTGGGCGCCCTCCAGCGCACGCGCGTTGGCGGGATCGATCGACAGGGCTTCGGCAAACGACGCCGCCGCCGCATCCACGTTCCCGAGATCGAGCTGCGCCGCGCCTTGCTGCACGAGCGTCCAGATACGCCGTTCGCGCTCCACGCGATAGCGAAGCTGGCTGGTGACATCGTCTGGCGCCGCGACGGCGTCAGCGGCGGCCTTTTCGAGCGCCGCGCCGGGGTGCGGTGCCGCGCCTGGCGCTGGGCCGGGCAAGGCCGCGCAGCCGGCGAGCAAGAGCGCGCTGACTGTCATGGCGCTCAACTGCATGGGGACATTCAAGGTAGGACTCTCCTGGGGTCGGGGGCGTCAGGCGGGTACGCCCAGATGCATGCGATTGCCTGTCGACAAATCGGTCACGGTGGCACCCGACGCGTCGATGGCGTCGAGCCGGTATCCCTTCCATCGTTCGCCGGGACGTAGCCGGCCCGGCGTCGCGCACTGCTCGCAGGCGATGCGGGTGGCCTCGCCGAGTGTGAGCACGACCATCACCCCCCGGGTGTCGCGCCAGATCGCGCTGGCCTCAAGGGAGGCGCGGGCCGTGGCGCCCGCCGATTCCGCCGCCCGCGCGGGATCGGCTTCCGCGTATGGCTCCAGCGAAGGCGTCATCGCGCCAAGTCGCCAGCCTGGTGGTGCGAAGAGATCCACCGATCGGCGCGGTTCTGGCGTTTCGACTACGTGGCCGGACGGCGTCTGCGGGGCGCGTGCCGGCGCCGGCTGGCGTCTCGCGGCATCCGTCGCATTGGCGGCTTCGTCGGACTGGCCGATCCAGGCCGCGTACAGCGATGCGCAGACCGTGGCCACCAGCAGGTACTGCAGTGATCGGGAAAGCTTCATGGTCCGGTCTCCACGAGATAGCTGAGCTGCACCAGCGCGTTGACCGTCCGGCTGGCGTCGGATTGGCGCATGAACGATATCGATTCGACCCGTACCCCCGCGATCTCCTCCAATGTCGCGAGGTAGTCGCGCAGTTCGGGGTAGCGGCCTTCGACGGTGTAGCGCATCGTATGGCGCAGCAGCCGCTGGCCGGCTTCGGCGCGGGACGTGTAGTCGATCTCCGTCAGGGCAATCGAGCGGGCCGTGGCCAGGGCCGCGTGGGCGCGCAGGAATTCGGTGTACGTGGAGGCGTCGGGCAGGGTGTGCTGGCGAGCCGGCTTCACCCTGGTCGCCAACTCGTGCGCCAGCCTGGCAACGTGCTGGGTCTCCTGCTGCAATGCGGCGGTTTGCGCCGTGCGCTCTGGCCGGATATGCGTGGCGACGGCCACGACACACCCCATGGCGAGTGCGAGGCCGGCCGCGCCCAGCCATCCGCATGAGTGCCGCCAGCGGCGGAGCATCCAGACGACGCGGTTCATCGGGCGGGCTCCTGCCAAGCCTGCCAACGCAGCCGAAGCTCGGCCTCGACGGCGTGGTCGCCTTGCCGCTGGCGGGTCAGCGATACGGTGCCGACGGCGGGCGTGGCCGACAGGCGGTCGACCAGCATCAGCAGCGCATCGGCATGCTCGGCTTCCAGTTCGATCCGCTGCGTGCGCGCCGCGCCGTCCACGTCAAGGCGCGCGATGGCCACGTCATCGGCCCAGTTCTGCTCCAGCCAAGCCAGGGTCGGCACGAGCTTTTCCGCCTGTCTGGCGACGATGTCAGTCTGCTGGGCCGCCGTGGCAGGGGGCCGGGCTGCCAGCTTGCGGCGCAGCGTGGCGCTTTCGGCTTCCATGGCGACCACTTCGGCGCGCAGCGTCGCGAGGGCGCGGTGTTCGTGCATGGCCCAGGCGGCAACGCCGATGCCGAGGCCGAGCAGTCCGGCGCCGAGCGATACCCGGTGCAACCAGCCGCGCGGCGTCGCGGCCAGAAGGTTCGGCGGTCGCGCCATCATGCCGAACCTCCTTCGCCGGCAGGGCACAAATGGTCGCCCAACCAGCGGATACGGTCGTCCGGCTCTGCCGCGCCGCCGATCAGGGCGACCGTTTCGGGCGCCGGCGCCGACGCCGACAGCGCGAGGCAGCGCAGCACGGCATGGATTTGTGGCGATAGGTCTGACTGTGCGGCCACCGTGGTAATCGCCGTGATGGAAGGTCCGTCTCGCAACGCGCATGTCAGCATGCCGCGTTCATGCACCGCCAGCGCGCAGCCACTGACCGCCAGCTCGCATCGATAACGGTGCAGCGCATAGGCGAACGTTGACGTCGCGGCGGTCAGGCGCACGCGATGCGATTTGCACTGTGCGATCAGGGCGGTCAGCAGTGGTGTATTGCCAATGATGGCCAGGCGTGGGGCGCCATGGCGGGCTGGCGTCAGCGCGATATGCTGGTTGTCGAGGCCATCGCCAAGCCCTGCGCCGGGCTCCGCGCCGGGTTCGTCGCAGGCTGCGCGAGCCCACGTCAACCATTCGGCTTCGCCGATCAACCGCGGATGCCAGGGTACGACGACATGCCGCGTCCACGGAAAGCCCAGGCGTACCGTGACGCTGTGGCCTGATAGCGGTGCGAGCAGGGCATCGGTGGCCTGCAGTGCGTCTTCGATGCCCGCCGTTTCGCGGTAAGGGGCCGGTGCCTTATGCACGGCCGTGCCACCTTCGGCGCGCAGGAAGACGGCGTCACGCAGAATCCAGAGGCCATGTTTATTCGACAAACGTGACACGGTTTGCCTCCTGTAGGGTGGTGACGCCCTGGGCCACCAGGGCCAGCGTGGACTGTCGCAGCGAGGCAAAGCCGCCCGCCCGCGCCAGGGCACGTTGTTCGCCCGAGGGCGCTTGTCCGAGGATGGCGTCGCGCAGTGCATCGTCGATGCGCAAGACTTCGGCCACCGCGCGGCGTCCGCGATATCCGGTGCCGTGGCAGGCGTCACAGCCCCGGCCGGCGCGAAAACGCCAATTGGCAACCGATGAAGCAACCAGACCCGAGCGCGCCAGCAGTTCGGCGCCCGGCCGGAAGGATTCGCCGCAATCGGGGCAGATCGTCCGGACCAGTTGCTGGGCCACGATGCCGATCAGCGATTCCACCAGGCTGTGGGCTGAGATGCCCATGTGCAGAAACCGGTCAACCACCGAGAACGCGCCATTGGCGTGGACGCTGGTCAGTACCAGGTGGCCGGTCAGCGCGGCCTGGACGGCAATGCTGGCGGTTTCGCCATCGCGGATCTCGCCCACGAGGATCTTGTCGGGGTCGTGCCGCAGGATCGAACGCAGCCCGCGCGCGAAGGTCAGGCCCTTGCGATCGTTGACCGGAATCTGCAGCACGCCCGGCAGTTCATACTCGACGGGGTCTTCGATCGTGATGATCTTTTCCGCACCCGTGTCGAGTTCGGACAGCGTGGCGTAGAGCGTGGTGGACTTGCCCGAACCCGTGGGGCCCGTCACCAGCAGGAGCCCGTGCGGCATGGCGGCCAGCGCACGGATGGCCGCCACTGCCTGCGCGTCATGGCCGAGCCGGTCCAGGCTCAGGCGGCCGCCTGCCGCATTGCCGCCCCGCTTGTCGAGCACACGCAGCACGGCATCCTCGCCATGGATCGACGGCATGATCGACACCCGGAAATCGATTTCGCGGCCATCGACGGTTGCCTTGAAGCGGCCATCCTGCGGAATGCGGCGCTCGGCGATGTCCAGCTCCGCCATGACCTTGAGGCGCGATATGGCCTGTTCGGCGATATCGATGCCGGCCGCGGTGGCTGCATCGAGCAGCACGCCGTCGATGCGGTATCTGACCGCCAGCGCGTCTTGCCGCGTTTCGAGATGAATGTCCGACGCGGCCATGCGCAACGCATCGTAAAGCGTGGAGTTGACCAACCGGATAACCGGGCTGGTGTCCTGTGCCAGGCTGGCCAGCGAGATGCCGGCGTCGGGTAACGCGTCCACAGGCGCCCCGGGGGCCGTGGCAACATGATCGAGCGCGCGCTGGCGCTCGCCATGGTTGTCGAGCATCGCACGCACGCGATGTGTGGCGCCCAGGCATTCGGCGCAGGACAGGCCGCCCAGCGCCAGTCGCCGGGCGACATGCTGACGCACGGCCAGGCGCGTGGGGTCGGTCAGGATCAATGTCAGGGCGGGCGACGCAGGTTCGAGCTGCGCCAGCACGCAGCCGCCGGCGACGGCATCGGCGTAGGGAAACAGGTCGAAGCGTGGCACGGCGGCGGCCAGCGCCACGGCATCGACCAGCGGCAAGCCGAGCAGGTTGGCGACGTGCGCGGCGCAGGCGTCCGGCGGCAGGCCGCTGGCTTGCGCAACCACGTCCTGCAGGTCCCGTCCGGGGGCGGCATCGCGCATGGCCTGCAGAGCCTGCAGGGTCGGCGCGGGAGGGGATGCTGGCGTATGCGGCGTCATTGCATGCTCCCGGCAAGCTCGAAGATGGGCATGTAGAGCAGGAAGACGATGCCGCCGACCAGGGCGCCAACCACAAGCATCAGCAGCGGTTCCACCAGTTTGGTGGCGGTGTCGATGGCGCGGTCGATGGCCTCGTCGCAGAATTGAGCGGCGCGTTCGCACATCTCGGGCAGTTCGCCGCTGCGTTCACCCACGCGCAGCAGCCGTTCGGCCACGGGTGTGGTCAACTGGTGCCGGGCCAGGGTGTCGGCCATCGGCTTGCCGGCTTCGATCTCTGCAATGGCCCGCGACATGGCGCCGTGCAAGTGCCCCGGCAGAAGCGGCGCGGCCAGCCGCAGCGCCGGGATGGCGGCCATGCCGCCGGCCAACAGCAGGCCAGTGGTCCGGTATAGCCGGGTCAGCGCCAGCAGGTGCTGGAACGCGTGGAGGCGGGGAACGTGCCAGCTCAGTGCGGCCATCCGGCGAGCCAGTTGTACTTGCCGGGCGGCGACAACCAGCAGCAGGGCCGAAACCACCATCCCCAGCGCCATCGTGCCGCCGTGCGCATCGACGGTCTGGCCCCACCCCAGGAGCCAGCGCGCGGCGGTGGGCAGCTCGCGCATCGATGCGTAGACCTGGCTGAAGCGCGGAATCACGAAGAACAGCAGGAACGCCATGATGCCCGCACCGATCGCAATGACCACGGCGGGGTAGATCATCGCACTGGCGACTTTCCGGCGGACCACGCCGAGGCGGGCCTGG
The DNA here is from genome assembly GCF_900104095.1 of Ralstonia sp. 25mfcol4.1. Taxonomy (GTDB): domain Bacteria; phylum Pseudomonadota; class Gammaproteobacteria; order Burkholderiales; family Burkholderiaceae; genus Cupriavidus. Next base: position 15,377 of record NZ_FNJO01000026.1, read on the forward strand.
TAGTGGTGATAGCGCGCCAGTGCGTCGGCAAGATGCCCGGTCCGCTCGGCCGAAGCGACCGTGGCCACGTAGAGCGACGGGAAGTGGCCGGGCAGGCCCGCCAGCACGCCGGAGAGCGGCAAGCCTTGATAGAGGCCGTCGACGATCCGGTCGAGCACGGTGCGGGCGGCGGTCTCCGACGCGCCGCCGGTCTTGTCACGCAAGGCCTCGACGGACTCGACCAGCGACAGCCCGGCGCGCAGCAGGGCGATCAGTTCCTGCGTGAACAGGGCGATGCCGAAGGGCGCTTGCCGTCGCAGCGTCAGGATGCGGCGGCATGCCAGCACGTGGCCGCCATCCATCTGCGCTTGCCGCCGGGCATCGGCCGCGGTGGGAGCGAATATCCGGATGTCGTGGATATGGCCGTCGCGGGCCACGGTGAGGCGGAACTGCATCGGACACCCTTACCAGGCAATGTCGCTGGCGTAGCCGGTGCCACCGGGCTTGCCATCGGCGCCATGGGAAAACAGGTCGTAGTCCTTGCCGTCGCTGCCGGGCTGCCGGTACTGGTAGGGCTGTCCCCAGGGATCGGCGGGGATGTCGCGGGTCAGGTAGGGCCCGTGCCAACGGTTGCCGGCGTCCGCCGGCGGTTCGACGAGCGCGGTCAGGCCGGCTTCTGTCGAAGGGAAATGTCCGGTGTCGAGCCGGTAACGATCCAGCGCGTCGCCCAGCGCCTTCAGTTGTCCGGACGCGGTCTTGACCTTGGCTTTGTCGAGTTCGCGGAACAGCCTGGGGCCGACGAAGCCCGCCAGCATGGCGATGATCAGAAGGACCACCAGCAGTTCCAGGAGCGTGAAGCCACCCGGTGGGCGGCGGCGGGATGCGATGTGCGAAAGCGAGGACATGGACAACTCGGAAGAATCGGGGGCGCCGCCGAGGCAATGTGTTGTGACGGCCGCGGCGGCGGGTGAGGCGAACCGCTTGTGGCGGTTCGCCTCGGGCAATGCGCAGGTTCAGCGCTTGATGCGTTCCATGGTGTTGATCAGCTCGGCCTTGTCGTCCGCGCCGAGGTCGCTGGCGTACATGCCGGCAGCCCGGGTCTTGCGCACGGCGTCGACCTTGGCCTTGACGATGGCGGGCGTGTCGTAGGACCAGAAGGTCCAGCCGTCATAGCGCCAGGCGCCCCGGGACGCGGCATCCGAAAACAGCTTGCCGTTCGGCATGCGCTTGATGTCGCGATAGTCACGCCGGGCTGGACCATGGCGGACCGGCGCACCGGCCATCCACAGGCCGTTGCTGCGTCCCGGCTTGACCGACGTCCAGCCGTGGCCATGGAATGGCACGCCAAAGACCTGCTTTTCCTGCGGGATGCCGAACTCGTACGCGTCCCAGATGGTGCCCATCAGGCTGCGCTGCTTCATACCCTGGACGCGGGTCCATGGCGAGTCGCGACCGACCTGCAGCGCGGAGGCGTGGCCGGTGCTGGCATCCCATCCGCCCGTGAAGTCATAGGCCTGGATGTTGACCCAGTTCAGCTCGGCGGCGATGGCGACTGCCGTCTTGGCGTCCGGCGCGCTTTCGGCGAGGTTCATGGTGGATGTCAGCAGGTGCCGGCTGTCCTCGCGTTCGAGCGCGTCGCGGAAAGCCCTGACCAGCGCCAGATAGTTGCCCCAGTCCACGGCATCGGCCTGGCCGTCACGCACTTGCGCCGCGCGTGGGGCCAGCCATTCCAGGTTGATGCCATCGAAGACACCCTTCGCCAGCCCCTTGCCGCCCGCGCTCGACCGGCTGGCCGCGAGGTTGCCCTTGATATAGACGTCCACGCAGCTCTCGGCCAGCGCGTTGCGGCCTGCCTCGGTCCGGGCAGCCTGGTTGAAGCGGTCGCTCAGACCTGGGCCGCCAATCGAGATCAAGGTCTTGACCGGATAGGTTTGCTTCAGCTTGAGGATCTGGTTGAAGTTGCCGCGCAGCACGTGCTTGCCTGCCGGGTCGGCCTTGCCGTCCACCGATTCCGTGGCGCTGAATCGCTTGCCATAGTCGGCAAACGGATCGCTCGGGCCGCGTGTGTCGCCGCTCTGGCAGCGGTAGAGTCCATCGTCGCCGCGATGCAGGTTGGCGCTGCCGTAGTTCAGGTACGTCAGCTTGCGCGCCGCGCCAGACCGCGCCACATCGCGGATCAGGTAGTTGCGCCGGTAGATGCTGGCTTGCGTGTAGGTGCCGCCAAGCTGGCCGGCCTTGGGCGCCGGTACTGCCGAGCGCGGCGTGACCTCCGGTCCGTCCGCGGGATCGCCCGGATCGGCCGGATCGCCCGGATCGCCCGGATCGCCCGGATCGCCTGGATCGCCTGGATCGCCTGGATCGGCGGGGTCTGCGGGATCGGTCGGGTCAGGGTCGGCAGGGTCGGTGGGGCCTGTCGGGTCGGTAGGGTCCTTCGGGTCCACCGGAGCCTTTGGGTCCACCGGGTCCTTCGGTTCCACCGGGTTTTTCGGTTCCACCGGTTCCTTTGGATCCTTCGGGTCGACAGTGGGCGGTACGGCCTCCACCTTTTCGACAGTCATGTCGAGCTTGATGTCGAGGGTCTGGTAGGACTGGTCGGCGTCCTGTCCCGCTGCGTTCCGCACGGCAATCCGGTACGGGAACGCGTTGCGGATCCTGTTGCCCACCGACGTCGAGAAGAGTGTCGGGTTGTCCTCGGGGCGAAGCTCGAACACCAGCGATTCGGTACCAGTGGTGCTGGGCAGGCGGCAGGCGACCGTCGTGCCTGTGCCGGTGCCGTCTGCGCTGGCTGCCTTGTAGGCGCGCAGCATCACCGGGAACGGCACGTTGTTCTCGTCAACCGCGGTCACGCGGAAGATATCGGTGGCGTTCTCGGGGCAATGGCCCGTGCCGTGCTCGCGGCCCGTGGTCTGCTGGTGCGTCGTGGCATACCAGGCGCTGCGGCCCTGGTCGGTCCGCAGAGGCAGGACAAAACGTGCCTGCTTGCCGTCGAACTTCACCGTGGTTGCCTTCGGCGCGCGATGGACGATATCGATGCCCAGGGTGAAGGTCTTCAGCACCGGGCGATTCGGCAGATCGTTCCCCACGGCCTGGATGTTCACGCGGTGCATCGTCGGCGTGCGGTAGCGCGTGCCGGGCGTCAGACGCGGGTTGTCGGCGGGTTCGTACCAGACCACCAGCGCGCCGGGGCCAGCAGGGCCGCCGTTGCCGTTGATCTGCGCGCGGGTGCCGTCGTAGCCCGTCCCGGTCATATTGCGCTGGGCGCGCAGCCGGACGGGCGCCAGCCGGCCCGGCATCGAAACGTCTTCCGCCATGACATCGATGAAGGAAAACTCGCCTTCGAGGGCCGGCCGGTTGCTGTGGCGCGTATTGCCGTGCAGCGGCGTCACGAAATGCACGCTGGTCTTTTCCTTGTTCGGCACGACGTAGACCACGGGCTTGCCCGGGTCGGCGGCCTGAATTGTCACGAGCAGGTCCGGCGTGGCGGACGGCGGCACGTAGTCGCCGATATCGAACCAGAGCTGTGCGGTGGGACTGCGGGGAGCGCCGAAGTAGATCGCATGATCCACGCCGGGGCGTTGGCCGGGGTGCGCAAAGCGGTCGTTCGACCAGACGCGTTTTTCGTATGCCACGCAGCTTTCGGGCGGATAGCGCTCGAAGCCGGTCCATTCCGAAATCGTGCGACAGGCATCCGGAGTCGTTGGCCGGGCGGCGTCGGCGCCGCCTGCGGTGGTCAGCAGCAAGGCGAAGGCGGCAGACGGAATGGCTGCGCGCCGCAGGGATGTGCTTTTCATGTCCATGGTCCTTGAAAAGTTGTTTTCAGGTCGCCGGAACCGGTTCGGCGACCAGACTGTGGGCCATGGACGAAAGGCCGGAAATCGTCGTTTGCTGAAAGTGGGGGCCGATTGCGCGCGGTTAGCTGAATCAACGACGTTTCTGGGAACGGCGCGACAGGGCGGGACCTGGAGGGCCTTCAATGTGCCGACTAAAACACTCAATGTGAACTAGTTCGTAAAGAAATCATTTGCATCCTAATTAATTCACGTCTATCATTCGGCCCATGCCACAAATCGATGCCCTCCGATTCGCCTTCACCGGCCAGCTGATGCTGTCCGGCCGTCAATGGCGACAGATCAGCCAGGCCGCTGTTACCGCCCACGGCATTTCGGCCGCGGCCGCCGCGCCTTTGCTGTTTATCCGTCGCCTTGGCGGCGGCGTACGCCAGGTCACGCTGGCCGACTACGTGGGCGTGGAAGGTGCCACGCTGGTGCGGCTGGTGGATCAGCTTTGCGCGGCCGATCTGGTACGCCGCGAGGTGGACCCCAGCGACCGCCGCGCCAATGTGCTGTCGCTGACCGATGCCGGCGAGCGCATGGCCGAGCGTATCGAGGCGGAACTCAAGCAGCTGCGCGCCAAAGTGTTCGCAGACGTGAGCGAAGCCGACATGGCCGCCGCGCTGCGGGTGCTTGACGCACTGTCGCGCGCCGCTGCGGCCGCTTCGGCATCGGGCAAGCAGGAGTCCTGAGCGCCATGATGAGTTGGCCGTCCGCCCGGGACTGGGTGTTCTCCTTCAAGGCGTTCATCGCCGCGATGCTGGCGCTTTACATTGCGATGTACCTGGGACTGCCCCGTCCGTACTGGGCGATGGGCTCCGTCTATATCGTGGCGCACCCGCTCACGGGCGCCACGCGCTCCAAGGCGCTGTACCGCGTGCTTGGCACGCTGCTTGGCGCCGCTGCCGGCGTCGCCATGGTGCCGCCGCTCGTGAATTCGCCCCCCTTGCTGATGGGCGCCGTTGCCATCTGGGTGGCATGCCTGCTCTATGTGGCGCTGATGCACCGCACGCCGCGCAGCTACGTCTTCATGCTGGCCGCCTACACGCTGCCGCTGGTGGCACTGCCGTCGGTCGATAATCCGGTCGGGATCTTCGACCTGGCCGTGGCCCGTTCCGAGGAAATCTGCCTGGGTATCCTGTGTGCGGCCGTGGTGGGCGCCGTCATCCTGCCGGCCAGCGTGGCCAACGTGCTGCGCGACAAATCCCGCCAGTGGATGGCCGACGCCACGCTATGGGCGTCCGACATGCTGTCGCCGGCGCCGGGCGCATCGGTGTCGCGTCATCACAGCCGCCATCGCCTGGCCGCCGACATCCTGGCGCTGGACCAACTGATCAGCCAACTGAGCTACGACGCCGAGAGCGCCGCCCGGGTGCGTGCCGCGCGCGAACTGCGCGGCCGCATGACCATGCTGCTGCCGGTGATGGCGTCGTTCGCGACCATCGTCGAATCGCTGCAGGCCGCGGGCGGCCTGCCCCCGCCGCTGGCCGCGCAGATGCGGGCCGTGAAGGACTGGATCGAGGCAGGCGCTGCCGCCGACGCGCGGCCGGTGCTTTCGGCATCGCCCGTGCAGGCCGGCTGGGACGCCGCCCTGGTGACGGCGGCGGAAGACCGGCTGCAGCAGATGCTGGCGCTCTGGCACGACTGCGTGACGCTGTGCCGGCGCCTGGGCGACAAGCACATCGAAGGGCAATGGGTGCCCGAATTCCTGCGCTGGGAGGTGGGCCGCGCGCGTCACTACGACCACGGCATGCTGCTGTTTTCGGTAGTGACCGTGGCCATGGCGATCTACGCGATGGGCATGGTGTGGATCCACACCGGCTGGGCCGATGGGGCTGGCGCGGTGGCACTGGGTGCGATTTCCTGCTGCTTCTTCGCCGCGCTGGACGAACCTGCGCCGATGATCCGGTCGTTCTTCAACTGGAACGTGGTCTGCCTGCTGATCTCGCTGGTGATGCTGTTTGCGGTGCTGCCCGTCGCGCATGATTTCGAGATGCTGGTGCTGATGTTCGCCGTGCCGTACCTGATCATCGGCCTGCTCGTGGCGCAGCCGCGCCTGGCGATGATCGGCATGCCGCTGGCGGTGGTCACGGCCAACGACATCGGCATCCAGGGCGCGTACAGCGCCAATTTCCAGTCGTTCTTCAACAGCAATGTGGCCGGCATCGCGGGCATCGCGTTCGCGCTGGTGTGGACGCTGGTGGTGCGGCCGTTCGGCACCCGGGCCGCCACGCGCCGTCTGGTGCGGGCCGGCTGGAGCGATATCGCCGACAACGCGCTGGGCAAGAACCCCGACTCGCATACCGTGCTGCGCGCCCGCATGCTCGACCGCCTGGCGCAACTGGTGCCGCGGCTGGCCGCCAGCGACAGCGAAGTCTCGACCGATGGCTTCAGCGAAGTGCGCGTGGAGCTGACTGCGCTGGCCCTGCAGCGCGAGATGGCCGATATGCCGGCCGACGAACAGCATGCCGTGCGCCGCGTGCTGCGCAGCATTTCCACCTACTACAAGGCGCGGCTCGATGGCACGGCCGATGTGCCGCCCGCCGCGCTGCGCACGCGCCTGGCCAACGCGCGGGACAAGGTGCGCTCGCGCGTGGCGCTTGCCGCGCTGGTCGACATGCAGGTGGCCCTGTTTCCGCCGGCGCTGCCGGCAACCGTTTCCGGAAAAGCATGATGCCCGGTGAAATCAGTATCTATGGCGTGTTCATCCCCAGCCTGCTGGTGTGGATGCTCGCGGCCTTTCTCATCACGAGTGCCGCACGCGCGGTGTTGTCGCGCGTGGGCTTCTACCGGCTCGTGTGGCACCGATCCCTCTTCAATCTGGCGCTGTACGCGATCATCCTCGGTGGGGTGGTGGCCATGGTGCCGTGGCTGCAATCATGAAACTCAGACTCTCTTCGCTCGGGCCGGTCGTGTTGACGCTGGCCGTCACGGCCGCTGGCGCGGTCGTTGTCAAACACCTGTGGGACTACTACACGGTGGCCCCGTGGACCCGCGACGGGCACATTCGTGCCGACGTGGTGCAGGTGGCACCTGACGTTTCGGGGCTGGTCACGCGCATCGCCGTCAAGGACAACCAGCACGTGAAGGCCGGCGACGTCCTGTTCGAGATCGACCACGAACGCTATGCGCTGGCGCTGCGCCAGGCCGAAGCCACGGCCGCGGCGGTGCGCGCCAACCTGTCCCAGGCGCGCCGCGAGGCGTCGCGCAGCCAGAAGCTGTCCGACGTGGTGTCGAAGGAAATCATTGAAGAAGGCCTGGCCAAGGTGCAGCAGGGCGAAGCCCAGCTTGCCCAGGCCGACGCGGCCATCGGCGTGGCGAAGCTGAACCTGGCGCGCACGAAGGTGCTGAGTCCGGTGGAGGGCTACGTCAACGACCGCCTGCCGCGTCTGGGCGACTACGTGGTGACTGGCAAGCCGGTGCTGTCGATGGTGGACTCGAACTCGTTCCACGTGGAAGGCTATTTCGAGGAAACCAAACTGCAGGGCATCCATATCGGCAGCTCGGTCGACATCCGCATCATGGGCGAGAAGCGCGTGCTGCAGGGGCATGTGCAAAGCATCGCGGCCGGCATCGAGGATCGCGACCGTACCAACGGATCGAACCTGCTGCCGAACGTGAACCCAACGTTCAACTGGGTGCGACTGGCCCAGCGTGTGCCGGTGCGCATCCAGTTCGACCAGATGCCCGAGGATGTGCGCCTGGTGGCGGGCCGTACCGCCACGGTGTCCGTGAAGGCGGATGGCCAGTCGAATGACAAGCCTGCCACGCCGGCGGCGGCTGAGAGGACTGCCTCGCATGACAAGGTCGCGCTGGCCGGCAAGGGCGCGTCCACAACCGGAGTGCTGCAGTGAAACGCTTTGCCCGTGCCACGCTGGCGGCGATGTTGCCGCTGGCGCTGGCCGCCTGCATGACCGTCGGCCCCGACCACAAGGTGCCCGACGACGCGGCCGTGAAGTCTGCGGCGGCCAACGGCCCGTTCGCCCACAGCGACAGCGACGCCGTGTCCATTGCCGACGTGCCGAACGACTGGTGGCGCCTGTACGACGATCCGCATATCGACGACCTCGTGCAGCAGGCGCTGGTGGCCAATACCGACCTGCGCGTGGCGGCGGCCAACCTCAAGCGGTCGATCGCGGTCTACCACGAGGTGGAAGCCGAGAACCTGCCCGAAGTGAAATTCAAGGCCAGCGCCGAGCGCGGCCAGATTGCCGGCGAGCCGCTGCTGCACGAAGAGAAGATCCCGGCGATGAACTTCGGCGACATCGGTTTCCAGGTGTCGTACCTGATCGATTTCTGGGGCAAGCTCAAGCGTGCCGACGAGGCCGCGCTGGCAGCCGCCCAGGCCAGCCACGCCGCACTGGACCAGGCACGCGTGGGTGTGGTGGCCGAGACCGTGCGGGCCTATGTGCAGGGCTGCACGGCCACGCATGAACTGCACGTGGCCCAGCATCAGCTTGACCTGCAGGAACGCGGCGCGCAACTGGCGCAGAAGCTGGTCGATGCCGGACGCGGCCAGCCAACCGATGTGCTCCGTGCCCAGGCCCAGGCCGACACGCTGCGTGCGGTGCTGCCGAAGTATCGTGCCGAGCAGGAGGGCGCGGCATACCGCCTGGCCGTGATGCTGGGCAAGCCGCCGATGGCACTCGATGTGAAGAGCGTGGCCTGCGAACACGTGCCCGCGTTGAAACAGCCGCTGCCCGTGGGCGACGGCACGGCGCTGCTCAAGCGTCGCCCCGACGTGCGGCAGGCCGAGCGCGAACTGGCGTCCGCCACGGCCAAGATCGGGGTGGCCACGGCCGACCTGTTCCCGCAGATTCGCATTGGGGCATCGGCCGGCTTCACCGGCATTCTCGACCACCTGGGCCAGGCGCCGACCGCGCACTGGGGCTGGGGTCCGGCGCTGTCGTGGACCATCCCGACCAGCGGCACGCGGGCGCGTATCCACAACACCGAGTACGGTGCCGAGGGTGCGCTGGCGCATTTCGACGGTGTGGTGCTGAAGGCCCTGCGCGAGACGCAGACGGCGTTGTCGGCCTATACGCATGAACTGGAGCGCAACCAGTCGCTGCGCGCGGCGCGCGACAAGGCCGACGAAGCCGCGCGCCAGAACCGCTTGCTGTGGCAGGCCGGCAGGTCGCCCTATCTGCAAAGCCTGGACGCCGACCGCACGCTGGCCAACACCGACGCCGCACTGGCCGCATCGGACGCCCAGGTGGCCATGGATCAGGTGAATCTGTTCCTGGCGCTCGGCGGCGGCTGGCAGAACGCTCCGGCCATCGCCAGCCGTCCGGTGGTCAAGGAAGCCGGCACAAAGGTCGAGCATCAACCGGAAGCGCATTGAGGTAAGCTTGCGCCTCGGCCGTGCCTACCCGGTGCGGCCGCTCCTCGATTCCCAGGACAACAATACCTATGAAGATGCTCTCGATCACGAAGACCCTGGCTGCCGCTACCGTGGCACTGGGCATGGTAGCTGCCGGCAACGCGGCGGCACAGGAACAGACGGTCCGCGTGGGTACCGTCAGCGGCCCGGACGCCGAAGTCTGGCAAGTCGTGCAGAAGGTGGCGAAGAAGAACGGACTGAACGTGAAAGTCGTGGAATTCAACGACTACGTGCAGCCGAATGCCGCACTCGATGCCGGCGACCTGGATGCCAACAGCTTCCAGCACCAGCCGTATCTGGACAGCCAGATCAAGCAGCGCGGCTACAAGATGGTCAGCGTCGGCTACACGTATATTTCGCCGCTGGGCATCTATTCGAAGAACCTGAAGTCGCCGAAGGACCTGCCGCAAGGCGCCAAGGTGGCCGTGCCCAACGATCCGTCGAACGAAAACCGTGCGCTGCTGCTGCTGGCCGCCCAGGGGGTCATCAAGCTGAAGCCGGGCGTCGGCACGAATGGCGTGAACGCCACGCCGCTGGACATCGCCGAGAACCCGAAGAAGCTCAAGATCGTGGAACTGGACGCCGCCCAGCTGGCCCGCGCGCTGCCTGACGTGGCTGCCGCCGTGATCAATACCAACTACGCGCTGGCTGCCGGCCTGCAGCCGACCACGAGCGCCATCGCGCTGGAAGACATCCACAGCCCGTACGCGAACATCATCGTGGTCCGTACGCAGGACAAGGACAAGCCGTGGGTGAAGAAGCTGGTGGCCGCCTATCAGTCCGAAGAGGTACGTCAGTTCATGAAGGCGCAGTTCAAGGGCGCCATGGTGCCCTCGTTCTAAGCCGGCTCGTGCCATTCGCGCAGTTTGCGCAATGGCGAACGGCATTGCTGCAGCAAGCGAAACGGCAGCCCGGATTCACGGCCGGGCTGCCGTTTTCGCATCTATGCATATTTGAATTGGTTCGTTCGCATCGGCGGACGACGGCGCTAAGGTACGAGGAATGCCTTTTCGCCCCCGGAGATAGATAGTGTCCACGCCGCTGAAAGTTGTCGCCGTCAATGGCAGCGCCCATCAACCGTCGCGCACGCTGGTACTGATCCAGGCGCTGCTGGCCGAACTGGAGCAGCGGCTCGTCCTCGATACACGGATCGTTGACCTGAGCGAGATCGCGCGCCCGCTGGGTGCCGCGCTGACGCGCCAGGAACTGCCGGCGGACATCGAGGCGCAGGTCGCGGCCATCGAATCGGCCGATCTGCTGATTGCCGCGGCCCCCGTGTATCGCGGCTCGTTCCCGGGGCATTTCAAGCATCTGTTCGACCTGGTGGGCATGGATGCCCTGGCCGACAAGCCGGTACTGCTGGCGGCCACCGGCGGCAGTGACCGCCACGCGCTGGTGCTGGAGCATCAGCTGCGGCCGCTGTTCAGCTTTCTGCAGGCGCTCACGCTGCCGATCGGGGTGTACGCGTCGACTGCGGATTTCGATGGCTACCAGGTGGGCAGCGGCGCGCTGGCCGATCGCATCAAGCTGGCCGCAGACCGGGCCGCGCCGCTGTTTGGCGCGTCGGCACGGCAACTGCGGCGTGTGGCCTGACGCGTTGCCGTCTTAACCGTCGATGGCCGGCGGCAGCCGGTCGTTGACCCAGTCGCGTGCGCGCTCGTAGGCCGCTGCCAGGCACAGCACGCTCAGGTCGTCGCGTGGGCGGCCGATCAGTTGCATGCCCATCGGCAAGCCCTCCGCATTGAATCCCACCGGCACGCTGATCACCGGGCAGCCCGACAGCGTCCACGCCACCACCACTTCCATCCAGCGGTGATAGGTGTCCATCTGCCGCCCGGCGATGGCCTTCGGCCAATGCTGGTCGACATCGAACGGAAACACCTGCGCGGTCGGTACGGCGATGTAGTCGAACGTCTCGAACGTGCGCAGCAGCGCCTGATACCAGGCACTGCGCTGCGTACTGGCGGCGTAGAGATCGCTGGCCTTGAGGTCGAGCGAACCCTCGATTTCCCAGATCGCCTCGGGCTTCAACTGCGCGCGCGTTGCCGCGTTGTTGTAGAGCGCCAGCCGCGCATTGCCCGTCAAAAAGTGACGATGCACGAGCCACGTCTGCCAGATTTTCTCGGGCGGGTAGGGCGGTTGGATCGCGTCGACCGTCACGCCGAAATCGGGGAAAAAGCGCAGCGCCTGTTCGCACAGCGACAGGATGCCGTCTTCCATCGGCAGATAGCCGCCCCAGTCACCCAGCCACGCCACGCGCTTGCCCGACATGTCCGCATCGAGTACGTTGCCGACGTTTTGCGGCGTCAGCGTGGCCAGCGTGGGGTCTTGCGGCAGTGCCTGCGGCGTGCGGGCGTCCGGGCCGGACTGGGTGGCCAGCAGCAGCGCCAGGTCGGCCACGTTGCGGGCCATCGGACCCTCGCAGCCCAGTTGCGGCAGGAACAGCTCCGGCGCCGGGCCATAGGGAACACGGCCCGCGGACGGCCGGAATCCGAAGACGTTGCAGTACGCGGCCGGATTGCGCAGCGATCCACCAAAATCGCTGCCATCGGCCACGGGCAACATGCGCAGCGTCAGCGCCGCCGCTGCGCCGCCACTGCTGCCGCCCGCCGACCGCGTGGAATCGTACGGATTGCGCGTGGCGCCGTAGACCGGATTGAACGTGTGCGAGCCAAGCCCGAATTCCGGCGTGTTGGTCTTGCCGATCAGGATCGCTCCGGCCTGGCGCATGCGTTCGACGATCACCGAATCGCTGGCCGGCACGTTGTCCTTGAAGATCGGCGAGCCGAACGTCGTGCGGATGCCGCGCGTCATCGCCAGATCCTTCGGCGCCTGCGGCATGCCGTGCATCCAGCTCTTTGATTCCCCACGCGCCAGGGCATCGTCGGCAGCCTGCGCGGCCTGCATCAGCGTGGCGTCGTCCTGCTGCGCCACGATGGCATTGCATGCCGGATTCACGGTAGCGATATGCGCCAGATAGGCCGCCATGACTTCGCGGCTCGATACCTGCTTCGCGTGGATCGCCTCGGATAGCTGGCGGGCGGTCAGCATGACGATGGGGTTGGGGCGGTAGGGGGTCATGGCGGTATTGTGCTGGGTCCAAGGCGTCACGGGAGCCGGTCCGTCGGCCTCGCGGAAAGGTCGGCCGCATGCCGTATCATGGCGCGCAAAAGCAAAAAAGAACAACTCAGGGAGAATCCATGCGCAAGCTGATGCTGGTCGCCGTGCTGTGCGTTGCCGGGTATTACTACTACCAACATCACCGGCCGGCCCCGCTGGAACAGATGGCCGACGCGGTGGCGGAGCAGCCAACTGCACCGGTCGTCGCGCCGCGTTCACAGCCGGTCAGCGCGCCGGCCTTCCGCTGCGAAGGCAAAACCCGCTGCCACCAGATGACCTCATGCGAGGAAGCGAAGTTCTACCTGCGCAATTGCCCCGGCGTGAAGATCGACGGGGACAACGATGGCGTGCCTTGCGAGCGCGAGCACTGCAGCGCCGGCTAAAGTCGGCTCGCCCGGCGTTGCAGTCCTTACAGCCGTTCCGCGTGATGCCGGATATGGTCGGCCATGAAGGTCGAGATGAAGTAATAGCCGTGGTCGTAGCCCGCGTGCCGGCGTAGTGTCAGTGGCTGGCCGGCTTTCTCGCAGGCCGCCTCGAACGCTTGCGGGTGCAGCTGATCGGCCAGGAATTTGTCGGCGAGGCCCTGGTCCACGAGGATACCGGCGGGGAACGGTGCCGATGCCTGTCCGGCCATCAGCGCGCTGGCGTCGTGCTGCGCCCAGCGGCTGCGGTCCTCGCCCAGGTAGCCCGTGAATGCCTTGACGCCCCACGGACATTGCGATGGCGCGGCGATTGGCGCGAACGCCGACACCGATCGGAACCGTTGCGGGTAGCGTTGCGCCAGCACCAGCGCGCCATGCCCGCCCATCGAATGGCCGAAAATGCCGACGCGTGCAGCGTCGGCTGGCAGTTCGCTGGTCACCAGGTGGAACAGTTCGTCCGCCACGTAGCTTTCCATGCGCCAGTGCATGCGCCACGGCGCCTCGATGGCATCGACATAGAAGCCGGCGCCCACCCCGAAGTCCCAGGCATCGGCCTCGCCCGGCACGTGCGCGCCGCGCGGGCTGGTGTCGGGCGCCACCAGGATCAGGCCGTACTGCGCCGCGTACTGCTGCGCGCCGGCCTTGATCATGAACGTTTCCTCGGTGCAGGTCAGGCCGGCCAGGTAGAGCAGGGTCGGCAGCGGCTTCGCGTTGGCGGCAAGCGCCTGCGGCGGCAGGAAGACCGAGAACCGCATCGGCAGCCCGATGGCCGCCGACTGGTGCTGGTAGAAACGCTGGACGCCACCGTGGCAGCCGTGTTCAGACAGCAGTTCCATGGGCCGCTGCCTCAGTACAGGACGACCGAGCGGATCGACTCGCCGCGCTTCATCAGGTCGAAGCCCTCGTTGATGCGCTCGAGCGGCAGCGTGTGCGTGATCAGGTCGTCGATGTTGAGCTTGCCTTCCATGTACCAGTCGACGATCTTGGGCACGTCGGTGCGGCCACGTGCGCCGCCGAACGCCGAACCCTTCCACTCGCGTCCCGTCACCAGCTGGAACGGACGCGTCGAGATCTCCGCGCCGGCCTCGGCCACGCCGATGATGATCGACTTGCCCCAGCCCTTGTGGCAGCACTCCAGCGCCTGGCGCATGACCTGCGTATTGCCGATGCACTCGAACGAATAGTCGGCGCCGCCATCGGTCAGTTGCACGATGTGGTCCACCACATTCTCGACGTCCTTCGGGTTGATGAAATGGGTCATGCCGAACTTGCGGGCCATGGCTTCGCGGCCCGGATTCAGGTCGACGCCGATGATCTTGTCGGCGCCCACCATCCTGGCGGCCTGGATGACGTTGAGGCCGATGCCGCCGAGCCCGAACACCACCACGTTGGCACCAGCTTCGACCTTGGCCGTGAACAGCACCGCACCCACGCCCGTGGTCACGCCGCAGCCGATGTAGCAGACCTTGTCGAACGGTGCGTCGGGGCGGATCCTGGCCAGCGCGATTTCCGGCACCACGATGTGGTTGGCGAACGTCGACGTGCCCATGTAGTGGAAGATCGGCTTGCCGTCGATCGAGAAGCGCGAGGTGCCGTCGGGCATCAGGCCCTTGCCCTGGGTCGCGCGGATGGCCTGGCACAGGTTGGTCTTGCGCGACAGGCAGAACTTGCACTGGCGGCATTCGGGCGTGTAGAGAGGGATCACGTGATCGCCCGGCTTCAGCGAGGTCACGCCCGGGCCCACGTCGGTGACGATGCCCGCGCCTTCGTGGCCCAGGATGGCCGGGAAGATGCCTTCGGGGTCGGCGCCGGACAGCGTGTAGTAGTCGGTATGGCAGATACCGGTGGCCTTGATTTCGACAAGCACTTCACCGGCGCGCGGGCCGTCGAGATCCACCTCTTCGACGGTGAGCGGGGCGCCGGCTTTCCAGGCGATGGCGGCTTTGGTCTTCATGAGGCAACTCCTGTACGAATGGGGTAGGGCGGCATGTGCCGCCAACACGGCAAGAACTATACGGGCATCGGCGCAATGCGGCCAGAGCGGCGCGCGATTATCGGCTGGCCTGGTGGGTGGCCGTCATTGACCTTCCTTTGCCGGCCGGGCCAGCACCGGCGGCGCGGTGCCGGCTTCCGCCACCATCAGCTGGCCTTCATGCCGCCGCCCCAGCCACAGCCCCAGCCATGCCCAGCCGATGGCCAGGGCGGCGCCGGCCAGCGCCACGGTGGCGGGATGTCCGGACAAGGCGTCGATGGCGGTGCGCACCCAAGCGCTGACCGCGTCGCCCGCGCGATAGATCGCGGTGTCGATCACGTTCTTGGCCTTGTACTTGGTCTCGGGGTCGACCACCGTAAACAGCATCTCGCGGCCCGGCCGCAGCATCGCGTATTCGCCCACGCGCCGCACGATCATCGCCGCGGCCAGCACGCCGAACGTGGGCCACATCGCCAGCAGCAGGAAGCCGCCGGTCACGGCCAGCGGCACGGCCGTCAGCAGCGCCGTCACGCCGTAGCGCCGCGCCAGCCGTCCCGAGAAGAAGATCTGCACGAGGATGGTCAGCGCCTGCACCGTGGCATCGAGCGCGCTGAACACCTGCGTCTGCTGCGCCCGCGTGGGAAAGGCCGCCGCCACCAGGCGGGCCTGCTCGAAATACAGGAACGTGCTCGACGTGGCCAGCAGGATCACGAACAGGCTGATGCCGAGCAGGTAGCGCGAGCGCAGGACCATCGACAACCCGGCCCATAGCCCACCGCCGACCGGCTGGGCGGGGTCCTGGGCGGCAGGGCCGCCGTGTGCCATGCCATCGGCCACGCCCGCCCCGAGCCTGCGCCGCCACGCGAACAGATAGCCGACCACGGGGAGCGTGGCGGCCAACAGCGCAGCCGATAGGAGCATCAGGCCGGTCAGGCCAATGCGGCCCACCAGCCAGCCGCCCATGACCGGTCCGGCCAGGCCGCCGGCACTGGCGCCTGCAGCGATCAGCGCGAACAGCCGCCGCGCCTGCTCGGGGCGGAACACGTCGGCCATCAGGCTCCAGGCCACGGATACCACGAACAGGTTGAACACCGACAGCCATACGTAGAACACGCGCGCCAGCCAGACGCTGTCCGGCAGAGCGCGCGTGACCCCGGCAAACGCCAGCAGGTTGGCGATGAAGAACGCGTAGACCCACGGCACGAAGCGCCGGCGTGGCAGCCACTTGCAGCAGGCGCCATAGAACGGGATGGCCGCCAGCATCACCACGAAGGTGGCCGTGAACAGCCATTGCAGGTTTTGCACGCCGCCTGCGATGCCCATCGTCTCGCGCACGGGCCGCAGCATGAAGTAACTGGCGAACAGGCAGAAGAAGAACACGAAGCCGGCCACCACGGCGGCGCGTTCGCCGACGCGCAGGCCCAGCACGGTGCCCTGCGGCGGTTCGTCGGGTCCGGTGTCGGGGGACGGGTCCGGTGTGTGCATGCGCCGATCGGAGCCGGGCGTCAGCGGGATCAGGCCAGCGCCGCGGCGATGCGCGCGCGTTCGCGGGTGTCGGGCATGCGTCCGAATGCCGCGCCCAGGTTGTCGGCCATGTTCTTCGGCTTGGAGGTGGCCGGGATGGCGGCCGTCACGGCGGGATGGCTGACGATGAACTTCAGGAACAGCTGGGCCCACGACGCGCAGTCCACCTCGCCGGCCCAGTCGGGCACCGGCTTGCCGCGCACCGCCGAAAACAGCCGGCCGTCCTGGAACGGGCGATTGACCAGCACGGCCACGCCGCGTTCCTCGCACAGCGGCAGCAGCGTGTTTTCGGCGTTGCGCTCGCCCAGCGAATAGTTCACCTGCAGGAAGTCGAGCTTTTCGCTGCGCAGGATCTGCGCCAGTTCCGCGTGCGCATCGTCGCGGTAGTGGGTGATGCCGATATAGCGCGTCTTGCCCTGCTCCTTCCACTGCCGCAGCAGCTTCAGGTTGTCGCGCCAGTCGATCAGGTTGTGCACCTGCAGCAGATCGACGCTGTCCGAATGCAGCTCCGCGCGGGATCGCGTGAACTGCGCCATGGCGTTGGCTGCACTGGTGGATATCTTGGTGGCCACGAACACCTTGCCGCGCGCGCCGGCGTCCTGCAGCAGATCGCCGGTCACGGCCTCGGCGCTGCCGTAGCTGGGCGCGGTGTCGATCACGGCCTTGGGAATGCGCTGCAGCAGCGCGGCCAGGACTTCGGTCAGCGCCGCGCGGTCGTCGCTGCCCCGGCCCACATTGAATGTGTCGGCCGTGCCCATGCCGATCACCGGCAGCGCCTCGCCCGACGCCGGCACCTTGCGGCGCATCGGTGCTTCCACGGTGGCGGCTTGCGCGGCGGCGGCCAGCGCGGGCCCGGCCGGCAGCGCGGCCAGCCCGGCGGACATCCCCAGAAAGGTGCGGCGGTCGATTGGCATGACGGTTCGTCCCTTGGCGGCGGTCCGAATGACCATAACGCGTGCGACAGTCGATGTAAACCCAACGCTCCCGAGAGCCACGGGGCCAACCCGCGTGGCGTCCGGTCCGGCGACAGGCGCCGCCCGGGTCCGGCCCGATTGCAAAAAAGCGGCGCCCACTGAACAATCGGCGCGGTATTTCCCCAAGCCGCAGCGATCATCCACCCCATCCACCCATACCGAGGACCGGATCGTGATTTCGAGCTTGCCCGGCGTGCTGTTCGACGGCGTGACATATGGCAGCCTGCTGTTCCTGATCAGCATCGGCCTGTCCGTAACGATGGGGCTGATGAACTTCGTCAACCTGGCGCACGGCGCCTTCGCGATGCTGGGCGGCTACGTGGCCGTGGTGCTGATGAACCGGCTGGGCGTGCCGTTCCTGACGGCGCTGCCGGCGGCCTTCCTGGGCGCCGCGCTGGCTGGCTGGGTGCTGGAGCGCACGCTCTATCGGCGGCTGTACCGGGCCAGTCATCTTGACCAGGTGCTGTTCTCGATCGGCCTGACCTTCATGGCAATGGCTGGCGCCACATGGTGGTTCGGCCCCGGCCAGCAGCCGGTGGTGCTGCCGGCCTTCCTGATCGGGCAGGTCAGGGTGGCCGGGCTGGACCTCGGTGCCTACCGCCTGTTCCTGCTGGCGGTGGTGATCGTGATCACGCTGGCACTGGGCTGGCTGGTGGCGCGCACCCGCTTTGGCGCGCAGGTGCGCGCGGCGGTGGATAACCAGCAGGCCGCCAGCGGCCTGGGCATCGACGTGGGGCGCGTATTCAGCCTGACATTTGCGCTGGGTTCCGGTCTGGCGGGCCTGGGCGGCGGCCTGGGCATCGACGTGCTGGGGCTCGACCCGTCGTTTCCGCTCAAGTACATGGTCTATTTCCTGCTGGTGGTGGCGGTGGGCGGCGCGGGCAGCATTCGCGGGTCGCTGGTGGCGGCGGTGGTGCTGGGCGTGGCGGACGTGGCCGGCAAGTACTACGTGCCCGCGGTGGGCGCCTTTGTCATCTACGCGATGATGGTAATGCTGCTGGTGGCGTTTCCGGCCGGCCTGTACGGGAGGCGCGCCGCATGATCCGTCACCGCCTTGCCGATGGCCGCTGGCACCGGGCTGAAATCGTCTTCTGGCTGCTGCCGGTGGCCGTGTTCTTCGCGCTGCCCGACTACCTGATCCTGGGCAGTCAGATTCTGATTACCGGGCTTTTCGCGCTGTCGCTGGACCTGATCCTGGGCTATGCCGGCATCGTGTCGCTGGGCCATGCCGCGTTCTTCGGGCTGGGTGCCTACACGGCCGGGCTGCTGGGCGCGCATGGCTGGGGCGAGCCGGTCTCCGGCCTGCTGGCTGCCGCGGCGGTGGCGGCGTTTGCCGGCTGGCTCTGCAGCTTCCTGGTGGTGCGCGGCGGCGATCTGACGCGGCTGATGGTCACGCTCGGCATCGGCCTGATGTTGTTCGAGGCGGCCAACAAGGCGGCCTTCCTGACCGGCGGCGTCGATGGGCTGTCCGGCGTGACCATGCGCCCGCTGCTGGGCATGTTCGCGTTCGATCTCTACGGCAAGACGGCTTACGTCTACAGCCTGGTGGTGCTGTTCGCGATGTTCGTGCTGGTGCGGCGCACCGTGGCGTCGCCGTTCGGCTTGTCGTTGCGTGGCGTACGCGAAGGCGCGCGGCGCATGCCCGCGCTGGGCGCCAATGTGCCCCGGCGCCTGCGCGCGGCCTTTACCGTGTCGGCGGCCATTGCCGGGGTGGCCGGCGGCCTGCTGGCCCAGACCACGCAGTTCGTGGGCATGGACGTGCTGGGCTTTCCGCGCTCGGCGGAGTTGCTGGTCATGCTGGTGCTGGGCGGCACGGGGCGTCTCTATGGGGCGCTGATCGGCGCGGCCCTGTTCATGATTGCGCAGGACGTGCTGGCCGGCATCCATCCCGTGTACTGGCAGTTCTGGATCGGCCTGCTGCTGGTGCTGATGGTGCTGTATGCGCGGGGCGGGGTGATGGGGGCCATAGGGGCCTGGACGGCGCGTCGCCGGGCCACTGCCACGCGCGAACAGGGAGCCGACGCATGACCGCCACGCTGCGTACGGAAGGGCTCTGCAAGTCCTGGGGCGCATTTGCCGCCAATACCGATATCTCGCTGACATTCGTGCCCGGCGAGCGCCATGCCCTGATCGGGCCAAATGGCGCGGGCAAGACCACGTTCATCAATCTGCTGACGGGCGCCCTGCCGCCGTCGGCAGGACGCATCTGGCTGGGCGAGCGCGATATCACGTCGCTGCCGCAGCACGCGCGCGTGAAGCTGGGCATGACGCGCACGTTCCAGATCAACACGCTGTTTCCGGGGCTGACGGTGCTGGAGTCGGTGGTGCTGGCGGTGGCCGAACGCACCGGCGCATCGCGGACGTGGTCCCGCACGGTGGCATCGCAGGCGGCACTGACGGACGAGGCCATGTCGGTGCTGGCGCTGCTGCGGCTGGAGCACGACGCCGATACCGAGACGCGCCAGCTGCCCTACGGCAAGCAGCGCCTGCTGGAAATGGCACTGGCGCTGGCCACCCGGCCGTCGATCCTGCTGCTGGACGAACCGGCGGCGGGCATCCCCGCAGGCGAGAGCGCCGAACTGTTTGCCGTGATCGCGGGCCTGCCGCGCGAGATCACGATTGTCTTTATCGAGCACGACATGGACCTGGTGTTCCGCTTTGCCGAACGCATTTCAGTGCTGGTGGGCGGGCGGTTGCTGACGGAAGGCACGCCGGCCGAGATTGCTGCCGACGCGCGCGTGAAGGAGGTCTATCTGGGGGAGGCCGCCCATGACTGAGCTGCTGCGTGTGGCGGGCCTGAGCGCGGGTTACGGCGATGCCATCGTGCTCGAACAGGTCGACCTGACGCTGGCCGCGGGCGACAGCCTGGCGCTGCTGGGCCGCAACGGCGTGGGCAAGACCACGCTGCTGGCCACGCTGATGGGCATGACGCGCGTGCGCGGCGGCCAGCTGAACTGGCGTGGCGGCGATTTGGCGAAAATGCCATCGCATCGGCGCGCGCAGGCGGGCATCGGCTGGGTGCCGCAGGAACGCTGGATCTTTCCGTCGCTGACCGTGGAAGAGCACCTGACGTCGGTGGCGCGGCCGGGGCCCTGGGATATCGCCGGTATCTATCGTATTTTTCCTAGGCTGGAGGAACGGCGCCGCAACCTCGGCAACCAGCTGTCGGGCGGCGAGCAGCAGATGCTGGCGATTGCCCGCGCGCTGATGGTGAATCCGGCCCTGCTGTTGCTGGACGAGCCGATGGAGGGCCTGGCGCCGATCATTGTGCAGGAACTGCAGCGCGTGATCGCGGGGCTGATTGCCAATAGCGGGATGGCCGTGATCGTGGTGGAGCAACATGCCCGGCTGGCGCTGGCAATGACCCGTCAGGCAATGGTGCTGGATCGCGGCAGGGTCGTGCATCGATCGGACAGTGCCAGCCTGCTGGCCGACGGGGCGCTGCTCGACCGCCTGGTGACGGTGCGCCAGGGCGATGGGCCGCGCTAGACGTTGGCCAGTTTTTTCGGATTCGTCTTATTTCGATGGCATGGCGTGCCGGGCAGAATGGCTGCTCCCGCAGCGTGACCTCCAAACTGCCACACGAACCCCTTTCAGACCGCTGACATGGAAATACGCCCGATCGAGCCCGATGACCTGGAACGGATTTGCCGCCACCGCGAGGCGATGTTCCTGGAGGCCGGCTTTGCCCCGGACACCCTGCGCACGATGACGCGGCATTTTCGCGACTGGCTGCGCCCCCGGCTGGCCGATGACACCTATTTTGGCCTGCTGGCGCTGGACGGCGGCAGGGCGGTGGCCGGCGTCGGGCTGATGCTGATCGACTGGCCACCCCATCCCGCGCATCCGGATCACGACAAGCGCGGTTATGTCCTGAATGTCTATGTCGAGCCGACCCACCGCCGGCGCGGCCTGGCCCGGCAACTGATGGCGCTGGGCGAGGACGAACTGGCGCGGCGCGGTGCCACCTTCACGATCCTGCACGCCACGGAGGCCGGCCGGCCGCTGTACCAGCAGGAAGGCTGGCGCCAGACGTCGGAAATGTCGAAGGTCATCGCCGGCACCGTGCCGCCGCCGGGCGGCGGGCGGGCGCCTTCGGGCACGTGATCGTGCCCGAAGGCTGCCGGAATACGACAGGGCGAGGGCGCGCTACGGCTTGAGACCGCTGTAGAAGGCTGCCAGGTTGGCGATGTCGGCGTCGCTGAGCGGCTTGGCCATCATCGTCATCATCTCGTCCTTGCGGGCGCCGGTCTTGTAGTCCCTGAGCGCCTTCACCAGATACTGCTCGACCTGGCCCGCCAGATTGGGCGCCTCGGGCAGTTTCGACTTGCCGTCGAGCCCGTGACAGGCCTGGCACTGCATGGCCTTGGCCCGGCCGGCCTGGGCGTCGGCGGCCAGTGCGGGGGCGCTGGCCGATACCAGAACCCAGCCCGCCAGCAGCACCGGCGCTGGAATACAGAGTCGCCGGGTCATTTCGCGCCCGAGTACGAGATCCGGTAAATGGCGCCGGCGAAGTCGTCCGAGACCAGCAGCGAGCCGTCCTGCAGTTGCTGGACGTCTACCGGGCGGCCCATGTACTCGCCATTGGGCGTGAGCCAGCCTTCGGCGAAGATCTCGGTCTCGCCAACGGTGCCGTCCGACTTCACCGGGGTGTAGACGATCCGTGCGCCGATCGGCTTGGTGCGGTTCCAGGAGCCATGCTCGGCCGCGAAGACGCCGCCCTGGTACTTGGCCGGGAACATCTTGCCGGTGTAGAACGACATGCCCAGGTCGGCCGCGTGGGGCGCGTATTCCACCACCGGGAAGACAACGTCCTTGGGCGGCTGCTGGTCCTTGTACTCCGCGGTGCGCACCTTGCCGCCGCCATACCACGGAAAGCCAAAGTTCTGGCCCGCCTTGGTCGCGCGGTTCAGCTCGCCGGGCGGCTGGTCGTCGCCCATGCCGTCCACCTGGTTGTCGGTGAACCAGAGCGTCTTGTCGGCCGGATTGAAGTCGAGCCCGACCGAATTGCGCACGCCACGGGCATAGACCTCGCGGTTCTTGCCGTCCTGGCCGATGCGGATGATGCCGGCCAGGCCGTTCTTGTCCATCGCGGCCAGCTTGTCCTTGGGCGGCACGTTCCACGGCTGGCCCAGCGCGATATAGAGCTTGCCATCGGGGCCCACCCGGCACGCACGGGCGCCGTGGTTGAAGCTCTCGAATTCGGTCGGGATCAGCTTGCCCTGCGGCACCACCACGGCAGCGGCCACGTCGGGCCCGCCTTCGCCAAAGAACTGGGCGGCGGGGAAGGCCAGCACGCGGTTCTGCTCGGCCACGTAGAGCACGCCATCCGGCGAGAAGCACACGCCGTTGGGCACCTTCAGGCTGATGGCACTGGCGAACTGGACCACGTCATCGGCCACGCGGCGCTTGGTGCGGTCGGTCACCTGCCAGACGCGGTTCTTGCGCGTGCCGACGAACACCACGCCGGTGGACGGCTCGATGGCCATATGGCGCGCCTCGGGCACCACGGCATAAAGTTCGATCTTGAAGCCCGGCGGCAGCTTGATGGCCTTCAGGTTCTCGCGCAGTGCATCGGCATGCTTGCCGTCCTGGGCGATTTTCTCGGCGGGCGCGGCCCCGGTCTGCTTGAAATTCTGGAGCTTCTGCAGGTTGTCGGTGGGGGCTGCGAGCAAGGGGGAAGCGGCCACGGCCAGCAACGCGGCCAGGGCAACGGCTGAGCTCTTCATCGTGATGTCTCCGGAATTCTTGTCATGTGAGGGCGCGGACAGGCGCCGCCAGACAAGGTTAGGTCAGCTTTTCCCGCAAGGGAATTGCACAATCCTGACTTCGCGATGAAAGATTTCGACAGCGGGGGGCACCCCCGCCCAGGGCCGGACGCCTACTTGCCCGAGTCCTTGACCCCTTCGAACTTGTCGAATTCGACGTTGTAGAGCTCGCCGCCCACCTTTTCCACCTTGCGGATATAGACGGTCTGGATCACATCGCGCGTGGTCGGGTCGATCGTGATCGCGCCGCGCGGGCTCTGGATCTTCATGCCTTTCAGGGCCGCCAGGAACTTGTCGCCGTCGGTGGCGCCGCCGGTCTTCTTCAGCGCGTCGTAGATGGCGGCCATGCCGTCGTAGGCGGCCACCGCCATGAAGTTAGGGCGGCCGGCGCCCGGGTTGGCATCGGCAAAAGCCTTCAGGAAGGCCTTGTTTTCCTTCGAATCGTGCGCCGCCGAGTAATGGAACGACGTGATCACGCCCAGCGTGGCGTCGCCCATGGCCGGCAGCACGTGGTCGTCGGTCAGGTCGCCGGTGGCGATCACGCGGATCCCGGCGTCGGCCAGCCCGCGCTCGCGGAAGCCCTTCATGAACGCCACGCCCTGCTCGCCGGCCGGCAGAAACAGAAACACCGCCTCTGGACGGGCGTCTTTGATGCGCTGGATGAATGGCGCGAACTCGGGGTTGCGCAGGGGCACGCGGATCGATTCGACGATCTGGCCGCCGCCGCCCAGGAAATTGGTCTTGAACGCGGTCTCGGCGTCGATGCCGGGCGCGTAGTCGGCCACCAGCGTCACCACCTTCCTGACGTTGTGGCGCACCGCCCACGTGGCCATGGGGGCGGAAATCTGCGGCAACGTCATCGACACGCGCGCGATGTAGTTCGACTTCGTGGTGATGACCGACGAGGCCGCGTTGAAGACCACCATGGGCTTTTTGGCCTGCTCGGCGATCGGCGCCACGGCCAGTGCCTCCGGCGTCAGGCCGAAGCCGGCCAGGATGTCCACCTTGTCGCGTACCACCAGTTCCTGGGCCAGCCGCTTGGCCACCTCGGGCACCGGGCCAGTGGTGTCCTTGACGATGATCTGGACCTTGCGGCCCGCCACGGTGTCACCGTTCAGCTTCTGCCAGGCCTTGATGCCGCCTTCCATCTGCTTGCCGTAGTCGGCAAAGCTGCCCGAGAACGGCGCAATCAGCCCAATCCTTACCGGTTCGGCGGCGTGGGACAGCGGGGAATGCGTGAGAAGGGCAAGGGCGCCGCACGCCATCATGGCGCGCCGTAGCGGACTGAACGTCATGGAGGTCTCCCGGAAGTGCAGCATCGGACGGCTGCATCGATCAGGGAGTGTAGGAGGGGCGCGGGCTTTGTGCTACCCGGGTTTTTTCTCCCCCTCCCTCGGATTTAACTTGATCCCGCTTCCGATTTATCCGTGAGCCGTGGCAAGCAGTCCTGTCCGGAGGTCGATCGCTTCATTTTCATCAATCGTATTACGACGAAAAGCGGCAGCCATTGCGTCGAGTTAATGCCTGGCTTTGTCAGCAACTTCCCGAGGCGGAGTCGGTGTAGGGTGCCTCGCGCCCCAGCCTCTCACCGACAAGGAGCCGCCAACATGAGTCGGAATCCCATCACGACGCCGATTGCGCTGTCGCGCACGCGCACGGCCACGATCGCCTTGAAGTGGTTTGTGGAACGTTCGGAATATGACCCGGCGCAATGCACGTTCAAGCCGCTTGTGAACGGCGAAGAGGCGTTTGGCGAGGTATACGACGCCATCCTGGCCGCACGGCGCTCGGTGGACATCATCTGCTGGGGTTTCCAGCCCTCGATGTACTTCAAGCGCGGCCATGCGGATGTCATGACCATCGGCGAGCTGCTGGCGCACAAGGGCGCGCAAGGCGTGAAGGTTCGTCTGCTTTGCTGGCAGGACGACCTCGCCGTGGCGGCCTGGAGCGAAAACAACGCACCGGGCAACAACCTGGCAACGTACGTCAAGCCGCACTTGCCTGACTGGATGGTGTCGGGCATGGCGCAACGCGACTACCAGAGCAAATTCCAGCGCGAGTTCGACCGTGCATGGTATGCGCGCGCCAATGGAAACAACGTGACGCGAGGGGGCGGTCTGGACGAGGAAGCGGCGCGCCGGGTGCTGCGCCAGATGGCCCGCGCAGCGGGCACGACGTTACCCGGCATCGAATTCGCGACCCGCGGCTTCTCGCTTTGGGACCGTGCGGAGATCGCCTACCGGACCTTGCTGCAGGGCGACCACAAGGAGAGCGACGGGCGTACCAAAGCGAAAAACGCGGCCGTCATGACCGCCATTCCCACGCATCATCAGAAGATGGTGGTGATCGACTATGAGGAGCCCGAGCATGCCGTGGGCTTCGTCATGGGCCACAACATGCTCGATACCTACTGGGACCGGGACGACCACAGCTTCCATCGACAGCACCCGAGACTGGGCCGGAACGGTCTGCACCCCCGGCAGGACATTTCTGCCCGCGTCGCAGGCCCGGTGTTGAAATACCTCAACAAGAACTTTTGCGAAGCGTGGGATGGCGCGACGGGCCAGCGGCTGACGGAGGTGAGGCAGCCCCTTGCCAGGCGCCTCACGTTGCGGCGCGACGGCAACACGCCGGTGGTGGGGCAGCTGCTGCGGACCAATCCCGAGGGAAACCGGTTCGATATCGAGTCCCTGTACCTGCAGGCGGTGAACAACGTCACGCGATTCATCTATATCGAGAACCAGTATTTCCGGCTGCCGATGCTTGCCGAGAAGATCAAGCAGGCGGTGGCGGCCCAACTGCGCGGCGGCCGCGACCTGAAGAAGCATGGCCCCATCTACCTGTTCGTGGTGACCAATTCGAGCGACGAAGGGATGGGTCCGGGGGCACTGAAGACATACCGGATGCTGGAGGCGCTGGGCAAGGCCGACGCGATGCCGGCCGTGGCGAAGCTGGAACGCGAGGACGCGCGCCAGGCCGATCTGCGCCGCCAGCACAAGGAGGCAGGCGCGCAAGCCAGGGCCGCTAAACAGGATATGGACGAGGCGAATGACCTGGCGCGTATCGACAAGGCATTCGCCATCAAGAGGCTGCACGAGGCGCGGGAACGCTTTGGCAAGGCGCGCCAGAAACAGGCCGATCTGGAAGCGGAAATGGCCAAGCCCGCCGAGGAAGTTGGACCGCCACCCGAAATCGAAGGACTCAAGGTGCATGTCTGCACGCTGGTGGCACCCGATTCTCCGCCCGGCAAATGGGATTACGTGTACGTGCATTCCAAACTGATGATCGTCGACGACGTATTCATGACGCTGGGCTCCGCCAATATCAATACCCGCAGCATGATCGGCGATAGCGAATTAAATATCTGCCACGAACATTCTGGGGTGACCACGCCATTACGCAGACGGTTATGGGCGATTCATACGAAGGGGATGGGGGCGCAGGAGGATGTGGGGGAGGCGTTTGAGGCGTGGAGGTCTATTACTGACAAGAACTGGAAATTTTGGATTTCCGGGAGAGAAATTCCCTACGCGTCACTCGTGCGGTTTTACAGAGATTCACCGAAACGCACCAATCTGGATTGACCGATGAGAATCGTCATTATTTTTACTCTTCCCCTCGCTTTTTTACTGGGTTCGTGTTCGAAAGAGATACCTGCCATGTCGTCATTGCCCGATGTCAGTAGTGTAAGAATCAATCTCGCCTTTGATTGTGCTCATGAAAATAAAGTCTTGCCCGATATCGATCCGGACGCCGACGCGCTATTTCGCTACGCCCGATATTTGCAAAAGAAGCAGGGGCCGAAAGATTATGAGTCGATGGCGGTCTACTATCGTATCGCGGCAGCACATGGCCACTACAAGGCAAACCGGAATCTGCAGAATTTGCTGGCTTACGGTCAGGCATATTCACCGTTTCGGTCCAAGGAGGTGATCGATCTTGCCAATCAATTAATTGAACTCGGAGTACCTGGCGGATACTACGATATCGGTCACTATCTGGAAATCGGTTATGGGTTGAAGCAGGACAGGGAGATGGCGCTGCGCTTCTTTCGAAAAGCGGCGGATTTAGGTAGCCCTGACGCCCAGTTCTATGTCGGAGAGTTGCTTGCGCCCTGGGACAAGGCCCCAGAAGTTTCCGAGCAGATGTGGCAGTGCGCGTCGGACCAGGGATTCGCCAAAGCTTCACGGATGCTTGGAGTGAGCCTGCAAACCGACAGGAAATACACCCCAGCAGTAACGGCCTTCCAGCAAGGGGTCATGGCTGGGGACTCGTCGTCTGCGTTCGCATTGGAGCACGGATTTGAAGGGCCACCACAGACTGACAGACTCTATTACCTTTCATTGAAAGCAGACCCGGAGCGTTCCCTTCGATACAAGCAGATCGGAAAATTCCTACGAAACTACGAACACCTCAATCCCAAAATCCCCGACATCGACCAAATCGTCCCGTTGCCGCCGGCCAAGCTGCCGCCGTGGGACGGCACATTCCAGTGGGTACGGGAGCATGACGCTGCGGTGCCGCCCGAGAAGCCGTCCGAGGAACTGGTCAATCGTCTGAGCCAGGCAAAGAATCTCGATCCAGCGACTGGTTTGCCGCTGCCACCGCCACCGAAACTGCCGTTGGGTACCCGCGCCAAAACCGGTCAGCCTTGTCCGGAAAGCGGTATCTGGTGCGTGCCGGAGGCTGCAACTGTATTTGCCGGGGCAACGCGGCATTTCCGCAAGGGTGACGTCCTGCCGGAATTCGAGATGCCCAAGCCTCGCCGGCTGTCATGGCTGGACGACCTGCTGGGGGAGCGGGTCGCGTACTGGAACGTGTCGTGGAAGCTGATTTCGTACGACGAGAAGGGTTGAATCATGTCGATATCGAATCGCTGTCTGCAACCCGTCGTCGGTCTGGTTCTTCTCGCCGGCTTGCTGGGCGCCTGCTCGAGCCAGACCACCGAATATCCGCCGTTGCCAGATGTCAGTGCCGTCCGGACGGACCTCGCCTTCACATGCGCACACGAGGCCAATGTCCTGCCGCCACTGGACGGC
>NZ_FNJO01000025.1 GCF_900104095.1 Ralstonia sp. 25mfcol4.1
GGCGTGACCGTCGAAGCGGGCAACCAGCCTTCCGCCGATGCGCTGATCGTGGTCACGCCGCTGGGCCTGGACGCCACCACCGCCGCGCTGGAAGAAGGCCTGGACGCCACGCGCGTGGTGGCCATCGACACGCTGCTGCCCTTTGAAGCCACCAAGCGCCGCACGCTGATGACCACGCCGGCCACCAGCGCCGCGGCCCGCGACGCCGCCCACGGCCTGTTCGCCAGCGATGGCGTGCCCGTGACCGTGATCCGCGATTCGGCAGGCTTCATCGCCCAGCGCATCATCGGCTGCATCGTGAACATCGCCAGCGACATCGCGCAGCAGCGCATCGCCACGCCGACCGATATCGACCTGGCCGTGAACCTCGGCCTGGGGTATCCGAAGGGTCCGCTGGCGCTGGGCGACACGATCGGCGCCGCTGTGATCCTGGAAGTGCTGCGCAACATGAACCGCCTGACCGGCGACATGCGTTACCGTCCGAGCCCGTGGCTGTGGCGCCGCGCCGGACTGGGCCTGTCGCTGCTGACCGCAGAAGCCTAGACGCCCTCATCCGCTCATAACTGCGCGCTGTCCACAAGCAGAGCGCAGTTTGCACGCTGGATATCTAGACAGCACAGACAATCGGCCTCCCTCAAGGTCGGCAGCCGTCTCGCAAAGAATTTTCCCCGAATGAGCACGACAGGGTGTTGTGAAGCACGCCGAGTCATACCGCGTCGCTTGGCAGATCGCCGCCTGAAGGCGGCCAGCACGAGTTTTTCACAGAGGAAGAGGAGAGGACAGAATGAGGAAAGTAGCTGTATCTGCAGGCGTCGCGCTTGCATCGTTTGCTAGCGTGGCGTCGGCGCAAAGCAATGTCACTTTGTATGGTGTCGCCGATGTCGGTGTTGAGTTCGCTACGCACGTTCCATCCGCGTCGTCCAGCGGCTCCAATGCTGTGCGAGTGAGTTCGGGGAATATGTCTACCTCCCGTTGGGGCATGCGCGGAGCCGAGGATTTGGGCGCCGGCCTGAAGGCGCTGTTCGAATTAGAGTCTGGTATCTCGCTCGATACGGGTAATCAGAACGGAGCAAATGGCAAGCTTTTCGACCGCGTTGCTCTCGTGGGTCTCGCAAGCAAAGATTTAGGGACGGTTACCCTCGGTCGGCAAGCGACCCTCGTCTACGATGTTGGTCTGCAACTTGATCCGATGGCGTTTGCGCCCAGGTATTCGTTGTACCGCAATGACGATGCCATCGCAGGCCGTGCAGACAACGCCATCAAGTATCGGGTCAAGTTTGGCGGGGTCACGGCTTCGGCGTTCTACAGCTTTGCGCGGACTGGCGCCGGTGAGATTCCGGGCAACCCGAAAGTGGATCGTGAAATGAGTGGCGCGCTGACATATGATACGGGCAACCTGTCTGTTGGTGTCGTGTACGACCAGTCGCAAGGGACAACTGTCGGCACGGCAGATCAGACCGACCGACGCGTCCTGACGGGTGCGACCTACGATTTCGGGAGCATCAAAGCATTCGCTGGGTACCGCTGGCTGAACGGCAACGTCAGTTCGACGGCACCCGCACGCTCAAATCTATATTGGGCGGGCGTTCGGTATTCGCCGACAGGTCCTGTGACGCTCAGCGGAGCCGTCTACTACACCGATGACCGGCATTCCGGAGCCGACCCGGTGATGTTTGTCGCGTCAGCCGACTACGCCTTTTCGAAGCGCACGGATGCGTACCTCAATATGGGATTCACCCGAAACAAGAACGGCTCGCAACTTGGCTTGGTGGGATACAACTCCCGCTCGGGAGCGCCCACTAGTGTTGTCCCGGGGAAAAATCAGTTTGGCGCAGTAATGGGACTGCGGCACAAATTTTAACGGGCTTGTGGCTTAGACCGGCTAACAAAACTCCTCAACGAATCGTGAGCAGATGATGGCGCAAGCGAGTTTGAGCAGGCCGAGATGGATATCGAGGCGACGTTCGAAGCGAATGCGCAGCTTGCCGAAGCCTGCGAGCCAAGCATGCGTGCGCTCCACAACCCAGCGATGCTTGCCAAGACGGTCATTCGTCTCGATGCCGCGGCGGGCGATGCGAGGGATGATGCCTCGCTTGTGCAGATGGCGACGGCAGCGTGCGAAGTCGTACCCCTTGTCGGTGTGGAGCTTCTCGGGGCGGCTCCGAGGTCGGCCAGACAGACCAGGCACCGCGGGTATTGCATCGACCAAGTCTTCGAACACAATGGAGTCGTGCCGGTTCGCCCCCGTCACCGCCATCGCCAACGGGACACCGCGTCGGTCTACGACGAGATGTCGTTTGCTGCCAAGTTTGCCGCGATCCGTGGGGTTAGGGCCAGTCTGCTGGCCCCCCGGGGGGCTGGCCACCGCTGCGCCATCGATGCTCGCCCGAGTCCAATCGATCTGGTCATGCTCACGCAAGCGTGTCAGCAGGGCCAGGTGCAGGCGCTCCCATATGCCGCTGGCCTGCCAGTCGCGGAGGCGACGCCAGCAGGTCATGCCGCTACCGAAGCCCAGTTCCTGCGGCAAGTCCTCCCATGGGATGCCGGTCTGCAATACGAACAGGATGCCGTTCAGCGCTGCCCGGTCGTCCACTCTGGGGCGGCCACCTTTGGGAGAGGGTTCCACCATCGGCAGCAGCGGCTGCAATGCCTTCCACAACTCGTTATTGATCTTCTTTCGTGCCATGACACATGGCAACGCTCAACCGCCATGTGGCGATGACATGGTTTTGTTAGCCGGTCTTAGTCAGGAAGAGGCAAACAGCGATGGCGGTTCGCCTTCTTTTTTGGGGTGCTCGGGACTAAGTTGGGCAACCACGACGCCACGGTGAATTAGCAAAGTGGAATCATAGTGTTTCCCCAACGGTATTGGTCTTTGCGATCTCTTTCCGGCATCATCCACGCGAAACACTTCACAATAACCACTCAGGAGACTGCCTCATGGCCCGTTGCCGCGGCCTTGTCGCGACCATTCTCGCGACTCTTGCCCTTGCTCCAACTTCTCTGCTTGCAGCAGGGTATCCGACTAAGCCAATTCGGATGATTGTCACTTATGTGCCGGGCGGGGGTGCCGACATCGTGGGACGGTACGTCGCCGACAAGCTGTCACGGGCAATGGGCCAGCCGGTCATCGTTGAGAATCGGCCTGGCGCAGGCGGGCAGATTGGCGTTAACGCCGGTCTTGCGGCTCAGCCTGACGGTTACACAGTGACGCTTATCTCGTCGAGCTACACGGTAAATCCTAGCCTCTACAAGCTGAAGTTTGATCCGGTTCGTGACATTACGCCAATTTCGCAAGTCTCGGCCGGGCCACTGATTCTTGTGTCGAACCCCGACCTACCGGCGCATAGCGTGGCGGAGGTGCTGGCGCTGTCCAAGACTAAGCCTGGTGGTTTGACGTTTGCCTCGTCGGGTTCGGGGAGCGTAATCCACCTAGCGGGTGAGCGCTTTGGAGCAGATGGAAAGGTGCCGCTTCGACACGTACCATACAAGGGCGGCGGCGCAGCGCTTAACGACGTCCTCGCAAAGCAAGTCGACATCTACTTTGCAGCAAGCGCCAGCGCGCTACCCCTCATCAAATCTGGACAGTTGCGAGCCTATGCTGTGACATCTAAACAGCGGCTGAAGGCGCTCCCTGAGGTCCCGACGGTCGCGGAAAGCGGGCTGCCGAACTACGACGTAACGCTCTGGTACGGTCTGATCGGACCGAAAGGCATGCCGGCGGACGTGGTGAAACGATTGAATACAGAGGTGAACCGTATTCTCGCCATGCCTGAGACGGCGACGAAGTTCTCCACGGATGGTGCAGCGCCCGCAGGAGGTACGCCGCAGCAATTCGGCGAGTTGATTTCTCGCGAAGTCACGACTTGGACCGGGATCGTCACGAAGCTTGGTGTGAAGCCGGACTAACGACACAAGAAGGGCGCAGCAACGTGCCCGCTATAACTCTCAGTCAGAATCCATATTGGATATTGCGTTGCCCTCTCGGTACAGTTTTGTGGAGTGTCTTTTTCTGCGATGTCTGATCGCCCACCACTGAAGAGGTAAGTATGCAAGTTGACTGTCAGAAGGCGTCGCACGACGCGCTGCCGGCGTCGGTGCAGCGTTACGATGTTCGTCGCGACGACGAGGTCTCTATCGAGGTATATGCCACGGGGAAGGGTCCCGTAGTCGTGCTGTTGCCATCGCTTGGTCGTGGTGCGATGGACATGCTCGAACTTGCTGAGCCGTTGGTGGGTGCCGGTTATCGTGTGCTCTGTCCTGAACCTAGGGGGAACGGTCGGAGCACTGGTCCCCTCGAAAACAAGACGCTGCACGATTGGGCTGCCGATATCGCCGCCGTGATCGAACACTCCGGTCAGGTACCGGTGGTCATCGTCGGACACGCCCACGGAAACTGGATTGCTCGGACAACTGCCAGCGACTATCCGCACTTAGTCAGTTCACTTGTGCTGCTAGCAGGCTCTGCCGGCAAGGTGCCTCGCGGGGTCGATGCGGTACCTATTCCTGCGGAGATTCGTGCAAAGATCGAACAATGCGGAAATCTGAGCCTTCCTGATGACGTCCGTCTCGAAAGCCTGAAAGCAGTGTTCTTCGCGCCGGGTAACGATCCAACCAGTTGGTTGTCAGGCTGGAACACTGAACTGATGGCGATGCAGACCTTCGCTCAGAAACGGACGCCTGTAGACGACTTCTTCGCTGGCGGTGGCAAGCCAATCTTTAACGTCCAGGCGGAGTATGACGTCATTGCGCCTCAGCGGTACGCGAATGTCCTCAGCGAGTATTTGGGCGAACAGGTCACGAATCATACAATTCGTAATGCTGCCCATGCACTGTTGCCAGAGCGTCTGGACGAAGTGGCCGAGGCAATTGTTGGATACCTCAAGGGGCGTTACGCTGCGGCCGAAAGCCCTGCGACCCCCGTCAGCTAATTATTGGCTCCCTCATAACGGTGGCAAGGACCTTGCGCACGAGTTCCCCTGGTCCTTGCTCGCGCCATATGGCATAGAGCTGAATATGCCCGGCAGTTTCTTCAATTTCACGAAAGACGACTCCGGGCATTCCTGCGCGAGCGTACGAGCGAGGTACGAGAGCAACCCCTAACCCGAGTCTGACCATCTGAAAGGTTGTCAGAGGATTACGCGCTGTATGCGCGATAGTCGGACTGAAGCCTGCATCCAGACACGATGCAATCATGGCGTCAAAAAGAGCCGGCGCATGGTCGCGGGAAAAAGCAACCAAAGGCATACCCTCTAAATCTCGGATCGTGAGGTCCGACTTCGTCGTGAACTCATGTCCCTCTGGCACGACGATCGAAAAGTGCTCAGTGAAAATAGGGGCCTTTTCGAGACCTGCTCGCGTAGGAACTGAGTGGACGACGCCGATATCAAGCTTTCCCTGCATGACGGCGTGCACCTGGTCAGCTGAGCCTATGTCGGTTACCGCGATATGCAGACCCGGAAAGCTTTCGCCCATACGTTTAAGGATCGTCGGTAACACGTGATAGATACCGGAGGTGACCATCCCGATCTGAAGGGTACCTATGTCACCCGCTGCGGTACGGCGTGCCGTGGATACTGCAACCCGCACTTGCTCGAGAACTGAGCGGCAGTCGGATTGAAAGGCGCGCCCTGCGTCGGTGAGCCTGACTTCCCTTCGGTTGCGGGTGAAGAGTTCTACGCCAATCTCGTCTTCCAGCGCCTTGATTTGCTGAGACAGAGGAGGTTGAGACATATGCAGTCGCACCGCAGCTTTGCTGAAGTTCAGTTCGTCAGCAACAGTGACGAAGTAGAGCAATTGGCGCAGTTCCATCCGACTTCCCTTGTGTTTCCCAGCGTAAGGATAGCTCGAAGTGCATTCTTTGGATGCTAGGGAAGACGTGAGGCCTGTCTGATTCGTCAGCCCTATAACTCATGGAGGCAATCAGTATTGGACGCTTGGCGGGGCGATTCTTAAAGTGGGCTGCATGCGCGGTCGGTGCTCACGACCGGCCAGCAGCATAAGAACACTTAGGAGGAGACTTCCATGGCGGTATTTGGATTTAGCACGCGACGTGTCGTCACCGGCCTTGCTGGTGCCCTGTCGATGGCAATCGGCCTGTCCTCGCATGCGGCGGGGGACTACCCGAATCGGCCCATCAAGATGGTGATTCCCTACACCCCCGGCGGATCCATCGATACGGTTGGCCGGCTGGTCGCGGCGCAACTGCAGCGTCAGATGGGGCAACCCATTATTGTGGAGAACCGCCCAGGCGCGTCAGGGATGATCGGATCGGAAGCGGTTGCCAAGGCTCAGTCGGATGGCTATACGCTTCTCTTCAACGCCTCTAGCCAAGTCTATCTACCTCTGGTTGCAAAGAACGCACCGTATGACGCGATCAAGGACTATACCGCGATTGGTCAAATTGGCCACGTACCGCTGCTGGTGGTCGCGAATCCGAATGTTCCTGCAAACTCTCTGCGCGAACTTGTACAGCTCGCGAAGGCGAAGCCGAAAGCCTACACCTGGGCAACATCCGGGCTAGGCACTACCAGTCATCTTACTGAAGAGATGATTCGCCACTCGTTCAAGCTCGAAATGGAAATTGTGTCCTACAAGGGAGCAGTTCCCCAGCTCAATGACGTAATGGGGGGCCATGTGACAGCTGCCGTATCCCCAATGCCTGGTGTGTATCCATTCGTGAAGGGGGGACGGTTGAAGGTTCTCGCGGTCACCAGCAGCAAGCGGATTCCTCAACTTCCCAATGTCCCGACGGTAGCGGAGAGTGGGCTGCCAGGTTTTGAATTGCTGTCGTGGTACGGCATCTGGGGCCCGGCGAACCTGCCGGCGGACATCACGCAACGTCTTTCGCGAGAAATCAACAAAGCAGTTCAAGATCCCGCAGTGAAGGCTCGGTTCTCCGATATGTCGTTCGAACCGGTGCAATCGACCCCAGAGCAGTTCAAGGCTTTGATTAACTCCGACCTTACCAAAGTATCCGCCATCGTCAAGGCGGCCAACATTCAGATTGATTGAAGTAGAAATGACTGCCTATCTCGACCGGCCTGATGTTGCCATTACAACATCGCTTGCGTCATGGATTTCTAGCGTAACGAATGCCGACCTGCCGGCGGAGGTAAGAGAGGCCGTCGGCTTGCTGTCTCTCGACACTTTTGGGGCTGGACTTACTGGCCATGACCAACCGTGGTCAAAAGCCATCGCAGGTTGGGCTGCCGACGGCAGTCAGGTTCCGCGTGTCAACGGAGCGCGCGCGTGGGGCAGTTCGACGCCGCTATATCGCGCAGCCGATGCCGCTCTTGTGAATGGCGCAGCGGCTCACGCGTACGAGCTGGACGATTTTCACAACGCAAAGGTCCATCTCGGCGCTGTTGTGTTGCCGGCAGTCTTCGCTTTGGCAGAACTGCACGATGTAGAACCCGAGCGGGTGGAAACCGCAATCGCCGTGGGCTACGAGACGATGATCCGCTGCTCCCTCGCTTTGCAGCCTGCGCTTGCCCGCATGAAGGGGTGGCACATGACTGCCGTGTGCGCACCTCTGGGTGCTGCGGCGGCTTCGGCGGTCATGCTCGGCCTCGACGCTCTACGGACCTCTTGGGCACTCGGCCTCGCCGGTACCCAATCAGGTGGCCTCTTCGCATTCGCATGCGATGGTTCAGACTCGAAGCGCTTCCATCCGGGTCGCGGGGCTCATGCTGGCGTGATGTCTGCCGAGCTGGCGGCGCGCGGACTCACGGGGCCAGGAAAGCTGTTCGAGACCGAAGATGGCGGCTGGTTGAAGGCGTTTTCGGATGATCCTAGACCGGGCGAAATCCTCAAAGGCTTGGGCCGGGAGTGGCGTATGCCGCGGACAAATTTCAAGCCGTATGCCTGCTGTGGCAGTGCGCACTCGCACGTGGACTGCGCCCTTCAGCTGAGGGAAAAGTGGTCTCGCCATGGGAGTATCAGGGTCGGTATGCCTACTGTCGTGGACGTGCAGTGCGGTTACAGCTATGAGCCGGGAAGCGTGCTGAACGCCCAGATGAGCGGACGCTACAGCTTAGCCGTGGCCCTTATCGATGGACAGGTCCTCCCTCCCCAGTTTGACGACAAGCGGCTGTCTGACCCGGAGGTTGTCGCACTTGCCAACGCAATGGAGATCGTCCGCGATCCCCAGCTCGATGCGCTGTATCCGGCGAGCTTCTGCGGATGGGTGGAGCTTGAGTCTCGGGATGGTAGGCGCGTACGGGCGAACCGAACTAATCCGTCAGGCTCAGCGGAGAATCCTGAGCGCCCGGCGGCCATTTTTGCGAAGTTCAGGGCATTGACAGAGTCTGCCTTGTCACCGGCGCAAGGAGACGAGTTGATCGCTGCTTTTGGAAAGCTGAGCACGACGCCCGTCAAGGACATCCTTAGCTTGGCCGTTCCCCGAAACTAGGTAGCTGAACTGTCCAGGTCCCGAACTCCGAGTGCCTTCAAAGCCCGCAGCAGTACCGGCGATTGGTTCGTGGGGTTCCAAATTGCAGAGTACTCCGCCACGGCTGAGACATCGTTTAGCTCTCTCAGTGCTACGCCGGGCAAGGAAGCTTTAGCAAGCGTCGCAGGGACAAGAGCGAACCCTCGTCCCAAGCCTACTAGGCTGACCACGGAAAGCAGGTGCTTGGCATAGTGGCGGATGTGGGGGCTGAATCCAGCTTGCACGCACGTGGCGGTAACGAGGTCGAAGTACGCGGGTGCACTGTCTCGCGGAATTGTGACGAAAGGGACATCTGCTAGCTGGAAAAGGTCGATCTTCCTACGCTTTGCCGCAGGGTGGTCGTCCGGTAACGCGGCAACCAGACGCTCCTTGTGAACGACGTGGGCGCGCAACTCAGCAGGTGGTGTCCCTATTTGGGCGAATCCAAGATCAATCCGGTCGCGTTGCAAGGCGTCTACTTGCTCCGCTGTGCTGATTTCCTCCCAGGTCAGGTCAATCTCACCGATGTCTTTCTCGAACTTCCTGACAATGTTCTCGATGTTCATGTAGAGGACAGCCGCTACAAAACCAATGCGAAGGTAGCCGATGTCGCCGTGTTCTGCCTTCTTGACCGCCTCTACCGTTGCATCAAGCTGGTTCAGCATGCGGCGTGCTTCGCGCACCAGCGCCGAGCCTGCGGGTGTCAGCTTGACAGTACGTCGGTTGCGGTCGAAAAGTTGCACGCCTAAATCTTCCTCCAACTGCTGGATATGCTTTGTCAGCGGTGGTTGGGATATCGAGAGCCTTTGCGCGGCGCGGCCGAAATGGAGTTCCTCGGCGAGCACTAGAAAAAGGCGGAGAGTCCTGAGTTCGAGCATTTGGAGGAGGTGCTGCATCGCAGCACGAGGGTGTCGATTGGTCTAACTTATTCTAATCGGGAATTAGTCTCTTCCGAAATTTGTATTGGACGCTATCGATCGGTCCACCCAAAATATAGCCATCAAACCAAAAATGAAACGGAGACAAGCCTTACCTGGCGGCACATCGATACTCATCGATGGCGGCGCCCGGTGCGGTGTTCCGGTTCATTCTCACTTCGGAACACAAGCACCATGGAACGTCTCCAGCCACTCAAGCCTGAAGAACTGTCGCCGGAACAGCGAGAGGTGTACGACGCTATCGCATCCGGTCCACGTGGCCAAGTACGTGGCCCGCTGGCCATGTGGCTGCACCGCGCAGGTCTTGCCAGCCGCGCCCAAGCACTTGGCCAGTACTGCCGTTATGACTCGGCCCTGCCGCCGCGACTGTCCGAGCTTGCCATTCTTGTAATGGCCCGGACTTGGATGGCTGAGTTCGAGTGGTGGGCCCACAAGCCTATCGCGCTGAAGGCTGGCGTGCCGTCCGACGTGGTCGAAGCGATTCGCGTTGGAAAGACGCCGGAGTTTTCGCTCGCCGATGAAGCAGTCGTCTACGACTTCATTACTGAGCTCCACGCTACGCGCAATGTCTCGGATGCGCTCTACCAGCGCGCACTTGATGTCCTTGGCAAGGATATGGTCGTAGACCTGGTGGGCGTCGCTGGGTACTACACGCTGATCTCCATGACCATCAACGTGTTTGGCGTCGTGCCTCCCGATGGGAGCGCGCCGGAGCTCCAGAAAGCCTAACGGCTCGGAGATCCCCAATTAACTTCGTTTGCGAATCAACAGATAGAGGTATTCAGAATGGCTGGTCGTCTGGAAGGAAAAGTCGTCATCGTCACCGGTGCAGGTTGTGTTGGTCCGGGTTGGGGTAATGGTCGTGCTGTGGCAGTGCGTTTCGCTGAAGAAGGCGCGAAGGTCTTCGCGGTGGACAAGAACCAAGATCCGATGGTGGAAACCTTGGACCGCCTGGCAGCCGTTGGTGGAGAGTTTGCATCGCATCTCTGCGATGTGACTGACTCTGCAGCCGTCGCAGCCATGGTTGAGGCCTGTGTTGAGCGATTTGGTCGCGTGGACATCCTGGTCAACAACGTTGGAGGGTCCGCGAAGGGTGGCCCAGTTCAACTGAGTGAAGAAGACTGGGATCGTCAACTTAACTTCAACCTGAAGAGCGTCTTCCTGACGTGCAAGCACGTGCTGCCGCACATGGAAAAGCAGGGCAGCGGCGCCATCGTGAATACCGCGTCGACGTCGGGTATCCGCTGGACTGGGGCTGCTCAAGTGGGTTACGCATCGGCCAAGGCCGCCATCATCCAGTTCTCTCGCGTGGTCGCAGTCGAATATGCAAAGAAGAACGTTCGCGTGAACACGGTTGTTCCTGGTCAGATGCACACGCCGATGGTTGAGGCGCGTCTTGCGGGCCAGCGTGCCGGCGGCGACGTCGATTCGCTGCTGGCGCAACGTCAGGCTCGAATTCCCCTTGGCTTTATGGGCGATGGTCGCGACACAGCAAACGCGGCGCTCTTCCTGGCCTCGGACGAAGCTCGGTTCGTTACCGGCACTGAGATCGTTGTCGACGGTGGTATGAGCGTTCGCTGCGACTAGCCCCGAATCCCAAATTACAGAGCAAGAGAAGTCTAGGAGTCGCAATGAAGTCAAGTTTTCGCGTGACGCGTCGTCGGTCGCTCGGCCTGGTGGCTGCTGCTGTACTGGGGGTCGTAGCATGGCCCGCCGTAGCCGCTGGGGCTTATCCGGACAAACCGATCCGGCTGGTGGTGGCGTTCTCGGCTGGAGGTCCCACTGATATCATCGCTCGCGTCATTGCGAAAGACATGAGTTCTCGGCTGGGGCAGCAAATTATCGTCGATAACCGTCCAGGCGCGGGTGGCAACATTGCGGCGGAATTTGTAGCAAAGTCGCCGGCCGACGGGTATACGCTGCTCTATAACAGCTCCTCGATCGCGATCTCTCCTGCGCTGTTCAACCTTCCGAAGCTGAATCCGGACCAGATTTTCGCGCCGGTCGGTTACGCAGCGAATGTGCCGCTCGTCCTCATCGTGAACTCGGCGTCCCCGGTTAAGACACCGGCGGACTTTATCAAATTGCTGAAGGACAAGCCAGGTCAGCTGAATTTTGGATCGTCAGGTAACGGCACCATTGATCACCTCACGAGTGCGGTGTTCGCCGACAAGACGAAGACGAAGTTCAACCACGTGCCGTACAAGGGCAACGCGGCGGCACTGCCCGACCTTCTGGCTGGCCGTATTGATTTCATGATGTCGGGAAGCTTGAACGCAGTCCTGCCATTCATCAAAGATGGAAAGCTCCGCGCAATTGCAGCCACGACGTCGAAGAGAGTGTCGGTTTTGCCTGATGTTCCAACCTTGGCGGAAACCGTAATCCCTGGATTTGACTCGGGGACATGGCAAGGCATCGTAGCGCCGGCAGGCGCTCCGACGCCGGTCGTCGAGCGACTGAATCGCGAACTGAACCAGACTCTCAAGTCGCCGGAAGTCGTGAAGGCTCTGCAAGCACAAGGTGCGGATCCCACCGGCGGTACGCCTGCGCAGTATCACGAGCTCATCCACAAGGAATACGTCCGTTGGACGAAGGTTGTCAAAGAGACTGGCGCTACGGCGAACTAAATGATTGAAGGCAGGGAAAGTATGTCGGTTTCCACTCCGGTGTGGGATTGCCACACCCATATCTATGGCCCGTATGACCGGTATCCGCTCCCGAAGGAAGCGCTCTACGTTCCCGAGGCAGCACCATTCGATGCCCTGCGAGCCGTACACAAATCGATAGGCATCACCCACGGTGTCATTGTCCAGGCAGCGAACTATGGGTCGAATCATTGCGCGTTGCTGACAGCTCTGGATGCTAGCAAAGGGACGTATCGAGGTATCGCCGTCATTTCGCCTGACATCTCGGATGAGAAGCTCGCGATGATGGCGACTCGCGGCGTCAAGGGGATTCGGATTGGTTTGATGAGCCATCTGGGCAACTCGTTTGATGCGGGAAAGGTGCGAGCGCTTGTTGAGCGCATCCGACCGTATGGTTGGCACGCACTGATCCACGGAGAGCCCAAGAACGTTATTGCGGCCGTGGATGCCGCTGGCCACTACGGCGTCAAGCTCGTCATAGACCACATGGCTCGCCTCGCCGTTGACGCGCCAGACCTGGCTGCCTGCCTTGATGACGTCTGCACGCTGCTTCGCCAGGAGAACGTATGGATTAAGGTTTCCGGAGTTGACCGTATTACTAAGGGTCGGCTGGACGCGGCGGAGGCAAAAACGGTGTTGCAGCGCCTCCTCGAAGCGGCGCCGAAGCGCGCAATTTGGGGAACGGACTGGCCCCACCCGAACCTGACCTACCCTGTGCCTAAGGACGATGCGCTGCTCTCTTGGTTTGGTTCCGCTGTCGGTGATGAAGCAATGCTGAGAGCCGTTCTATCTGAGAACCCCAGCAGCTTGTATCAATAACAATCCCAGAGAGGAGACCATCATGCAGGACGCATCCTTGTCGGTTGAGCCCATTCGCTACCCGGACGCACGCATTCAGGCACTTAGCCATCGGTTCGAAAAGTACCACTTGCCTCTGGCGGCAATTGACCGCATCGCTACCGGTGGGCGATGGAATGAAGGTCCGGTGTGGTTCGGCGATGCACGCTGTCTGCTTTGGAGCGACGTGCCGAACAACCGGATTCTGCGCTGGGACGAGGAAACGGGCAACACAACTATCTTTCGTAAGCCGTCTAACAACGCCAACGGGAATACTCGCGACAGGCAGGGGCGCCTGATTACGTGCGAACACGGCGGTCGACGAGTCACTCGGACTGAATACGATGGCTCCATCACAGTTCTGGCGGACCAGTACGACGGGAAACCGCTGAACTCCCCCAACGATGTGGTTGTGAAGTCGGATGGATCAATCTGGTTCACGGATCCGCCGTTTGGCATCCTTGGGTTCTACCAGGGCGAGAAAGCCGTAGCCGAGCTTCCCGAGCGAATCTATCGCATTGATCTGCATACCGGAGCGCTGAGCGTGGTTGCAGACGATGTAAGCGGTCCGAATGGCTTGGCTTTCTCTCCGGACGAGAAGCTCCTGTACGTCATCGAGTCCCGCACCCGTCCACGTCGGATTCGTGCCTTTAACGTATCCGGCGACGGTGAAAGCCTGACGGACAGCAAGGTGTTGATTGATGCTGGCCCCGGCACCCCTGACGGCTTCAGGGTAGATGTGGACGGAAACCTTTGGTGCGGTTGGGGAATGGGTACTCCTGAGCTTGACGGAGTACGGATCTTCGCTCCGGACGGTGAGGCTATTGGTCACATTAGCCTTCCTGAACGATGCGCTAATCTGTGTTTCGGTGGTCGCCACCGTAACCGACTTTTCATGGCATCGTGCACGTCAATCTACGCCCTGTACGTAAACACGCAAGGCGCAATCGGCGGCTGACAGGCACCGATACAAGAGTTTCTATAGAGGGGACAGTAATATGAGAAGGACATTCCTGCGGGTGGCTTTGGCCTCCGCAATGGCAGCGCTTTGCTCGCAATCTGCAATGGCGACGGATATCGCCCGGATGGTGGTCGCGTTTCCGGCGGGTGGACCTGCTGACGCACTCGCACGGTCCATTGCAAAGCAACTCGAGGTGGAGCTCAAGCGAACGGTCATTATTGACAACCGCCCGGGTGCAAATGGCGCTATCGCAGTCAGCGCGGTAACGAAGGGGCCCGCTGACGGTTCGGTCTTTTTTCTGACCAGCGCCGGCGCAATCGTTATCAATCCGGCGTTGTATAAGAACCTGTCCTATAAGCCTGAGAAGGACTTGGTTCCCGTCTCTCTTGTGACGACCACGCCGCAGGTCATCGTTGCTCCCATGAATTCCAAGTTCGCGACGGCAAAAGACATTGTTGCTTTGAGTCGCTCGGGCAAGCCGGTTTCGCTCGCTTCGTCCGGGATCGGTAGCATGCCACATATGGCTATCGAACTCTTCAAGGCGTCGACGGGCGCGGACTTCCTGCACGTTGCCTATAAGGGTGCAGCGCCGGCAATCACCGACACCATTGGCGGGCAAGTTGATGCTTTTTTCGGCGATGCCTCTGGTCTACTAACGTTCATCACCGGGAAGAAGCTTAAGCCCATCGCCGTCACGACCAGTGCGAGGCTACCTTATCTTCCCAACGTACCAACGCTTGAAGAGAGTGGTATCAAAGGGGTCATCGCTGAGAACTGGTACGGCGTGATGGCACCAGCTGGAACCTCACAGAAGGTTGTCCAGGAACTTAATTCTGCTATTCGCAAGACACTCGCGAACAAGGAAGTGCAGGCTAGTCTCACGACCATGGGTATGACTCCGGCACCTTCGTCTCCTTCGGAATTTGCTACCCGGATCCGTTCGGATGGTGAGAAGTGGTCGCGCCTCATCACGGAACGGGGCGTGAAGCCGGAGTAATACGCAGCTGAATTGTATGACCCCCTGTCCGACTTCGTACAGTCTCCAGGAATTGAGGCAGGGTTAGCCCGGCGGAGTGCCAACCGCCGGGCTTTTTTTGTTTTGCCTGCGTGCGTTGTTCGACGACGGCTTCCATTGTTGTTCGAAGTAAATTCCACTGCATGGAATTTTGGGGATGTCCGATCGCAAGCTTGTCGCTAACCTGTATCTATCAAAGAAGCGCACTGAGATAGAAGATGTATCTCATCTCGGGCGGACAAGCATTCGTCAACAGGAGACAAGTATGAACATCATCCGTGCGACATTCGTACGAAGCATCGCTGTCGCTTTGATTCCGCTGGCAGCGGCTCTGGCGCCATCCGCAGTGTCTGCTGCTTATCCCGATAAGCCGATTCGCCTAGTCGTTCCGTTTGCTCCTGGCGGTGGTACGGACTTGGTTGCACGTGCCATGGGAATCACGATGGGCGAGGATCTGGGCCAGCCCGTTATCGTGGATAACAAGCCTGGCGGTAGCACCATCATCGGTACGGATGCGGTCGCCAAGGCCGCGCCCGATGGCTACACGATGGTGATGGCAACTCTGGCGCACGCGGTCAACCCGAGCCTTCACAAGAAGCTGCCCTTCGATACGGAAAAGGCTTTTGCGCCGGTGATGCTCGTCGGTCGCTCACCGAACGTGCTGGTAGTTCGCCCGGACAGTCCGATTAAGTCCGTTCAAGATCTCATTGCGGCTGCCAAAGCGAAGCCGGGAAGAATCAGCTACGCCTCGCAAGGCGCGGGCACATCGGCCCACTTGGCCGGTGAGCTCTTCAAGAAGCTGGCCAAGGTAGACATGAATCATATCCCATATCGTGGGGCGGGCCCGGCAATTACTGACCTGCTTGGTGGGCAGGTCGATGTGATGTTTGCAACCGCGGCGGCGGTAGGGCCGCACCTTGAGAGCGGGAAGCTCCGCGCGATTGCAGTGACCACGGCTCAACGATCACAGGCGGGCGGTCTGAGCAAGGTTCCGACCATCGCCGAAAGCGGTGTTCCAGGATACGCCGCCGACAGCTGGTATGGCCTTTTCGTGCCGGCAGGCACGCCGAAGGATGTCATCGCACGCCTGAATGCTGCAGCCAAGAAGGCAGTTCAAACGGAAGCTTTTCGCAAACGTGCTGAACAGGAAGGTCTCACTGTAAGCGCTGGATCACCTGAGGATTTTGGGCGGTATGTCGCCGGTGAGAGCCAGCGCTGGAGCAAGATCATCAAGGAATCAAACATCACGGCTGACTGACCGCGTTGCCGTCACGAAAACTGGATTGAAACATGGAAAACTACTCCCTTATCGAACTGAAGTACGAGTCTGGCATTGCTGTCATTGCTCTGAACCGTCCCGAGAAGCGCAATGCGATGAGTGACGACATGCGAACCGAGTTCATCGATGCACTCGAGCGCATTACGGCCGACAAAGCTGTGCGGGCTTTGGTTATCACCGGAAACGGTAAGGGTTTCTGTGCCGGCGGCGACGTATCCGGTATGAAGCGCCGGATGGAAGCACCACAAGGCGAGGTTGGTTTCAACGGTTGGAGCCGCCAGCAGCGTGTGCACTACACCCAACAGCTGCTCCACACCATGCCTAAGCCGACTATTGCGGCGGTCAATGGTGCGGCGGCGGGTCTGGGTGCTGACACGGCGTTGTGCTGCGACTTTGTCATCGCATCCGAACATGCGTCGTTCTCGTGGTCGTACATCAATCGTGGTCTGATTCCGGATGGTGGCGGCATGTATTTCCTGCCGCGACGGGTTGGCCTGGCGAAGGCCAAGGAGCTGGTCTTTACCGGTCGGAAGGTCGCGGTTGAAGAGGCTAAGGAG
Organism: Ralstonia sp. 25mfcol4.1; assembly: GCF_900104095.1. Taxonomy (GTDB): domain Bacteria; phylum Pseudomonadota; class Gammaproteobacteria; order Burkholderiales; family Burkholderiaceae; genus Cupriavidus. The sequence continues at coordinate 16,664 of NZ_FNJO01000025.1, forward strand.
ATTGGCATTGTCGATCGAGTCAGCCAGACTGACAGCCTTCTAGAAGACGCTGTGGCATGGGCGAAAGAACTGAGTCAAGGTTCGCCGACTGCAATCGCGCTGGGTAAAACAATCATGAATCAGTCCTACGAACTGGCGGCAGATCAGATTTTTGCTCAGGGCAGCCAGGCCCAAGGCATCTGCTACACCAGCACTGAACACCGTGAATCCGTGCTGGCTTTCCTGAATAAACTCGCAGACAAAGGCTGAGCCATGAATGCAATCCAACGCCTTGTGGCACCGCGTAGCGTCGCTGTAATCGGTGCATCCGCTGACCCAACGAAGACTGCTGGTCGGCCGGTCCAGTATCTCCGTAAGCACGGGTTCACCGGCGCCATCTATCCTATTAACCCGAAGGTTGGTGAGATTGATGGTCTGCGGTGCTACCCGGACGTAGCTTCCCTGCCTGAGGTACCCGACGTCGGTATCGTATTGCTTGGCGCTGAGCGTGCGCATTTGGCCGTTCGCGATCTCGCTGCCAAGGGCGCCGGTGCCGCGATTGTGCTGGCAAGCGGGTACACTGAAACCGGCCCCGAGGGCGCACGGCGTCAAGCTGAGCTGATTGAGGCTGCGGGGAATATGCGGCTGCTCGGCCCGAACACGATCGGCCTGGTGAACCTGACTGACGGAATTCCGCTGTCTGCTAGCGGTGCGTTGGAGATGGATAAGTTTCCGGCCGGCAGCATCGGTGTTGTTTCGCAAAGCGGCGGCATCCTCGGCGCTCTTCTGTCACGTGCCGCGGCGCGAGGCATCGGTATGTCCAAGCTTGTTTCGACGAGCAACGAGGTGGATCTCGACCTGGCGGACTTTGTCGATTATCTGGCGGACGATGAGGCCACCAAGGTAATCGCGCTTTATGTCGAGAGCATCCGCAACCCGGAAACCTTCCGGCGTGCTGCACTTAAGGCGGCTCGCGCTGGCAAGCCCGTTGTAGCATTCAAGATTGGTCGTTCGGAGAGCGGCGCGCGTGCCGCCGTATCGCATACTGGTGCGCTCGCGGGTGCGGACCGAATGTATGAGGCGTTGTTCGACCAAGTGGGCGTCATTCGTGCGCAGTCCTTCGCAGACCTGTTGGATATCCCAGCCGCGCTCTCCACGGGGCGAAAACTGGCGGGAAAGCGAATCGCAATCCTCACCTCTACAGGCGGTGCTGGTACGCTGGTTTCGGATAGCCTGGGTGTCGCTGGTTTCGAGACTCCGGCCCCAGATGAAGAGACTGCTGAAAAGCTGCGAGCGCTGCAGAAAGGAGATCATGCCGCGCTGGACCGAAACCCGATTGACGTTACGTTAGCCGGCCTGCAGCCGGACCTGCTTCGTGCGGCGATTCGCATTCTGCTGGACAGCCCGAGCTACGACGCAGTAACTGTGATTGTTGGATCGTCGAGTCTGGCAATGCCCGACCTGATGGCGAATGCAATTCGCGATTGCTTGCCGACCAGCGCCAAGCCGGTTATCGCATACGTCAGCCCGCACGCGCCGGAAGTGGCGTCGCTCTTGAATCAGTGCGCAGTGCCGGCGTTTTCGGCCCCTGAGGCGTGCACCGTGGCTTTCCAAGCGATGTTGCACTCCAGCTCGTTTAATACCGCAGAGGATCTCGGAACCGAACCGAAGGCAGCTCCCAACCTTGACAGCTTTGGTTCGGGTTCACTGGATGAGGCTGCCGGCAAAGCACTCTTTGGTGCGTTTGGGGTGCCAGTGACGCGAGAGACGGTGGTGAAGAGCCAAGAGGAAGCTCTCGCTGCCGCCAGGCAGTTCGAGGGTGGCGTGGTGCTGAAGATTCTCTCTGGCGAAATCACCCATAAGAGCGACGTCGGCGGGGTGGCTGTCAATGTGGACCCAGCTAAAATTGGTGAGCGTCTGATTCAGATGGGCGACCAAGTCGAGAAAGCGGTCGGCACGCGCCCGACTCGCTTCCTGGTACAGGAAATGGTGAAGGGCGGCGTTGAGGTTATTCTCGGCATGCACCGGGACCCCCTCGGTACCGGCATTCTCCTTGGCATGGGAGGTGTCACCGCCGAACTTTTCGAAGACACGACCCTGCGGCTGCTGCCACGGGGCCGCGGATTGTCGAAGACTGTCGCACTTGAGATGATCCGTTCGTTGAAGACCGCACCGCTGTTGGAGGGCTATCGGGGTCGGCCGAAGGCGGATGTGGATGCGCTGGCAGATGCCATCGTAGCCTTCTCAGGCATGGTTGCTTCGCTCGGTGAAAAGTTGGTGGAAGCCGAAATTAACCCCATCTTTGTCCTGCCGCAAGGACGCGGCGTGGTGGCCGGTGATGCAGTCGCAGTCCTCGGTGCCTGAAGTCCTGACGACTTCGGTGGACGGCTGCAAAGTCGCATGGCGGGTCGTCGGCGACGGCCCGCCAGCGATTCTTCTGCATGGCGGTCATGGCTCGTGGAGACACTGGGCTCGGAATATCGAATCGTTGTCGGGGATACGCCGGCTGCTGATTCCCGATATGCCAGGGTTTGGCGACTCCGACGACTCGCCGGTGGCTGACATGGCCGGATTTGTCGGCCTTTTGGCGAAATCGATAGACCAACTACCCACCTGTGACGGACGCGTCGACCTGGTGGGTTTCTCGTTTGGTGGATTTGCTGCAGCTCATCTTGTGCACCATGAGCTGCTGGCGCTTCGGGTTCGAAGCCTCGCGTTGCTTGGTCCTGTCGGACATGGCGGTTCCCGCAGGTTGACGCGCGATCTAGTCGACTGGAGGCGCGTTGCGGGTGCAGATGCGCTTGCCGAGGCGTTGCGGCATAACCTTGCCACATTCATGTTCGCGGAGTGGACCGAAGTGGACGACGAGGCGCTAGAAATCCACATGGCGGCATGCCAATCGACCCGATTTCGCAGCAAGGTCATCTCCCGGAAGGGAGGCCTTCAAAAGGCAATCTTTAGCTTTGAGGGTCCGCTTCTCATGGCCTGGGGGGATGCAGACGTCACAGTCATCCCTACCGATATTCCGGACATCATCCGCGCCTCCCGTCCCCGTTCTCATACGCAATACCTGAATGGCCACACACGCGTGTGCGTTGTTCCGGCAGCGGGGCACTGGGTTCAGTACGAGGCGAGTCAATCGGTAAATGAACTCCTGCTGCAGTTTTGGCGGGACACAGAACATAGTCCGGCTGGTGCCGGGCAAGGAGCCTAAACGTGTACGCAACAGAAGCCTTCGGCAAGTTCTACTCCATGGTCCAGTCTGCACCGCTTCCCCCCGAAGCCATCCACCATGCCAAACGCGCACTTGTGGATTGGCATGCCGCGGTTTATCCAGGTATCAGCCACGAGGCCGTTAGGATCCTTGAGCGCGTCCTTGAAGACGAACTGGGGAAGGGTAGCGCAAAGCTGGCATCTGGTAGGTCCGCGACCGCCAGGGCTGCGGCGTTAATCAACGGCGCTGCCGCGCATGCCGCTGAGATCGATGACAGTTTCAAGGACGCCATGTATCACCCTGGCGCACCTACGATTGCCGCGGCTATCGCTGCTGCCCAAGACGTAGGCGCCACTGGAGATACGCTGCTTAAGGGGATTGTCGTCGGTTACGAGATCTCCACTCGAATTGGCGTAGCTCTTGGTCGAGGTCACTACAAATACTGGCACAACACAGCGACTGTCGGAGTATTTGGTGCCGCGTCCGCAGCCGCCTTCATTTACGGTGCCACTCCGGCCCAACTGGCTCACGCGCTAGCGACGGCCGCGACATTCTCAGCAGGCCTGCAACAAGCATTCCGGATGGACTCCATGTCGAAGCCGCTGCATGTGGGGCGCGCTGCAGAGGGTGGCCTGCTGGCGGCCAAAGCAGCGGCTGCAGACGCGACAGGTTCGCTGGATGTCCTAGATGGTGATGCTGGACTCGGTAAGGCTATGTCCGATGGGGCAAACTGGGGCTCGGTGGCGGCGACGCTCGGCAGTGACTTCCATATCTGCCGATTGACTTTTAAGAACCACATTGGTTGCGGCCACACGTTCGCGGCTATTGATGGTGCCCTAGCGTTGAAGGCCGTGCTCGGCATCGATTCCAGCAAAATCAAACGCATCCAAGTAGCGACATACCGGCCTGCGCTCGATATCGCCTGCAATCTAAATCCGAAGTCCGAGAACGAGGCGAAGTTCAGCCTGAAGTACATCGTCGCGACGGCTTTGGCATTTGGCAGTGTGCGGCTTGCGGCGTACACGCCAGAAAGGATTGCTGACGCCGAAACTCGCCGATTGATGGACTGCATGACCATTGAGGTGGATCCGGAAATTGACGCGGCGTTTCCTGGGAAGCGCGCTGCGAACATCCGCATTGAGACGGTCGACGGCCAACTTGCGGAACACTTCCAGCCAAATCGTAAGGGCGACCCTGAGGAGCCTCTCACTGACGCAGACCTTGACGCGAAGCTGCTCGAACTTGCTTCTCCTGTTTTGGGGCAGTCCGTGGCAGAGAAGCTTGCTTCAACACTTTGGAGTATGGACCGTTCGAAAGCAGTGGAATTCGCATAGTAACGAAATAGAACAGAGACAAGGAGGAGACGATATGCGTAGAAATATCTTGAGGCTGGCCTGCGCCTACATAGCGGTCTCGGCGCTGCCCGTTCTGGCAGCAGCGTATCCGGAGCGGCCCGTTCGGATTATTGTTCCGTTTCCTGCAGGGGGAGGAACGGATGCCATTGCAAGATCGCTCGGAGAAGAGCTCTCGCGCCGCCTCGGTAAGCCATTCATCGTCGAGAACAAGCCAGGCGCGGCGTCCATCATGGGCTCGGACCAAGTGAGTAAGAGTCCGGCTGATGGGTACACGCTGCTCTTGACCACTAGCGCGTTCGCGATTGTGGCAAGTGTCGGTCCCAAGCTGCCATATGATGGTACGCGTGCGTTCGAGCCGATCGCGTTGCTAGGACGAGCACCTAACGTTGTGCTTGTCCGAAAGGACAGTCGGTTGAAATCCATGGAGGACCTATTGCAGGTCGCCAAGGCTTCGCCCGGCAAGCTGACATATGGCTCAGCTGGCAACGGAAGTTCAGTTCATCTGGCTGCCGAGTACCTGCAGGCGATGTCTGGCATCAGGCTGATACACGTACCGTACAAAGGATCCGCACCTCAGTTTTCCGACCTTCTCGCAGGCCATATCGACGCAGCATTTGCCACTATGGCAAGCTCTGCCGGCCTCATCCGAGATGGCCGCGTACGCGCGCTCGCTGTGACTTCTGCGGAACGTTCGCCCACGTTTCCAGAGGTACCGACCATCAGCGAAGTGGGCGTGAAGGGCTATAGCGCTGACGTCTGGTACGGCGTCTTTGCTCCGAAGGGAACGTCGCCAGCTATCGTCCAGGTTCTCTATCAAGCCATTGAGAGTGCTTCGGCGAGCGGCCCCTATCGCGAGCGTCTTGCGCGGGAGGGAGTGACTGGAAGAGTAGGTGCGCCGCAAGATTTGACGATCACGGTCGACCAGGAAGTCGCGCGATGGAAGAGCGTCGCGAAGGAACGAAACATTCAGTTTGACTAGCCACATCGGCCGGCGGATCACCATGACGAACACCATTGCAAATCCAGACCGTGTGAAACCGGGAAAGGGAATGGCTACGCCAAACCGGTCGCTTGAACGGGGGATATCAGTCTTGCGGGCATTTCGGGCAGGTTCGTCGATGCTCGGCAATAGCGAGATTTCTGATAGAACTGGACTCTCGCGGTCGACGGTGAGCCGCCTTACGCAGTCATTGGTCGAGAGCGGAATGCTCGAGTATGTTCCTCAATTCCGCGCTTACAGGCTCGGAGTTCCAGTCCTCAGCATGGCGCACGCGATGTGCGATGGCTCTACTGTTTTAAGAGTGGCGACTCCCCTCATGACAGAGGTGGCGACGCGCCACAAGTTAAACGTCGGCCTAGCGGTGGCCGATGATGACGACATGGTGTACCTGGAGTCATTTCGCTACAGCAGGCGCCAATCGCTTCGTACTATCGTCAGTGGCTTGCGTATTCCTATAGCGCTGACCTCCCTCGGCCGGGCCTACCTAGCGACACTGTCTGAGACCAACTTTGACATTACGATGCGAGAGATGGCCAGTCGCAATCCAGGGCGAGCGTGGCTGTCTATTCGGAAAGAGATCGAGCTGGCGGTTCAGTCAGTGCGACAGAACGGCTACTGTGTAGCGTCGTGGCAGCCGCAGGTGGTGGCAGTTGCGACGCCTATGCAGATCGAGGGCTATGGCACCTACGTCCTCAATGTCAGCATCTCGACTCAGCAGACGGTTGAAGAGGTCGAGGCCACGCTCGCCAAACCTTTGCTGTCCTTAGCGGCCTCGATTCTAGCGGCGATCAGTCGTATTGAGTGAATGCTACAAGGTGCCGCACGTTCGGCCACAGTCTGCGTTGTTCGTTACACGTCTTGGCGGGAGGCCGTATGCGTCAGGTGATACGGCCGGGGGTCCGCAAATCTTGATGCCCGGCGGTAGGCGGCGCACCTTCCCCCCGGCGAACCGCAAACGAGGGTTTCCACTGATGTTGTTTCGCCTTTGCTCGCTGGGCGGCGACAGCGGTACAGCGTAAACCCTGAATCTGACGCTTTCCGCGTGTCCCTTGGTCCTCCAGAGCCTGGCTCCTATGCAATTGACGTATAGCGGCTATGGTTTCCGTCCTCCTTATTCGAAAGCGTTGCCTCCAGTAGAGTGACTGAAACAGAGCGAACGTTACTTCCCTACCAGATGCCCCGTCATATGGCTCAGTCGTGGTGCGGCAAGTTACCTTCGTGGTGCAAGAAGTCCTCTTGGGGTGCGATATGTCTATGGGTGTGGAGCCGATCTGGGTCGACGTAAACGGGATTGCAACTAGGTACTTTGCAAAGGGCGAGGGCGAGCCCATGCTGCTGATTACCGGTGGTCATTTCGGGAATCCAACAGCTACCTCGGTCGTGCAGACCTGGGACCGGAACTTCGAGATTCTGTCGAGCGCGTTCCACGTGGTGGCCGTGGAGAAGCTCGGCCAAGGTTACACGGCTAATCCGCTTCAGGATGACTTTACGATGCAAGCGGTGGTTGACCACCTGATTGCGTTCTTGGACAAGCTTGGGCTGAAGAACGTACATCTCGTTGGTCAGTCAGCTGGTGCACTCCCCGTCGTGGCTATTGCCAAGAGTCGACCAGACCTTGTTCGAACTTGCACTCTCATTAATAGCAGCACGCTCTCGCCAGGTGTGGGGATGACAGACGTCAACCTCGCGGGATGCCCGCATCCACCCTATACACGTGAGAGCCAGCGATGGGTGATGGAGAGATCGGCATTTTCCGCTGCATCCGTCACACCGGAGTACGTTGAGGCGGGGTTTGATGTCTTGAACCTTCCGAAGTACAAGGAGGGCGTCCGCATCATGCAGAGCGGTGTCAAAGACAGCATCTTTCTGCCACGCTTGGCGCAACTCAAGCGCGAGGTTCTGCAATGGTTGACTGCAGGTGGGCTTTCGCGACCGACCCAGGTCATCTGGGGCGCGAATGACCGGACTGCGTCTGTTAGTCGTGGATTGGAGCTCTTCCGAATCATTGCTGCCAACGAGCGGCGTACCTACATGTCCGTCATCAATGAGGCGGGTCATCATCCGTTTCGCGAACACCCCGAACACTTCAATGATCTATTGATGCGATTCGCAAAAGGAATCGCGCTCTAGTGGGATATGGGCGGGGTGCCGACGACTCCTGCTTGAGTCCCCCAGTGCGCCGCGGCAATCGAGTAGTTCTTTGCAGACTTCAATTGGTGAGTGTCTTGGAAACTTGCAATGTTGATCTAGACGGGATTTCAACCCGGTACCTCACAGCGGGGGCAGGGGGCGAGACAATCGTCCTCCTCCACGGAGGAACGCCCGATGGCCTCTTTCGGCAAAGTGCAATGGTATGGGAGCGAAATCTTGCTGCTTTGGGGGAGAGCTTTCGTGTATTTGCACCAGATCTGCTCGGAATGGGACACACGTCCGGCACCCGTGAGCGGGTGACGACTGTGGAGCAGATGTCAGAGCACGCTCGTAAGTTCGTCGAGACGGTATGCCTAGGATCCGTTCATCTCGTCGGTCACGATGAAGGCGGGCTCATCGCGTTGAGTCTTGCATTCGCGCTGCCGACGCGTGTCTCCTCTGTGACTGTTGTCGGGTCACGGGCAGCCCCGACTGGTGACGGAATCTCGAGTCTCGTCCTCGCCGGATGTCCGAGTCCAAGTTCGAATCGCGAGGGGCAAGGATGGCTAATGGAACGGATGTCTTTCTCCGAGACGCATATTGGCGAAGGGAACTTCCTTGAGGAAGCGGTTTCGGCTGGAGAGCTCCGGGCCGCGAGGGTCGACGCCGCGGTCGCGATGCGGGGTTCGATATCGCGGGCGAAATCTGCCTGTTTCGCAAAATTCAGAGATGTCGGTTTCCCGGCGCCGATACAACTCATCTGGGGCCTTCAGGATCAGATTGTTCCAATCGAACACGCATTCGCGTTGTATGGACTCCTTCTGGAGAAGCAGCCGTCTGCGCATCTGCGCGTCATAAATCGTGCTGGGAATCTGGTCTTCCGAGAGCGCGCGGCAGAATTCAACGAGCTGATTCGCTCGTTTGTCAGCGTCGAAGCTTCGTTAAGTCGTCGGCGCCTCGCCCGCGCAGGCTGGCAGACAGTAGCACCAACGTAACGGCTAGCCCGGCTCGTCAATCATTCAGGAGAGATGGCGTGGATGCGAATGTACTTGGATCGGTAGGAGCAGCGTTGATTACGCTACTTGAGCCGCATCGTCTGATGTTCTTGTTCGGCGGTGTAACGCTCGGTTTGGCCTTAGGGATTATTCCGGGGATTGGAGGGGTTGCCGGGGTGGCGATTCTGCTGCCGTTCACGTTTGCCATGGATCCTGCAACTGCAATTGCTCTGTTGCTCGGCCTGCTCTCAGCGGTCACGATTGGCGACCCGATCTCTGCCATCGTCCTGGGTGCACCAGGTTCGGCTGCCTCGGCAGCGACGACCTTGGACGGATTTCCCATGACAAAGCGGGGAGAGGCGGGGCGGGCACTGGGTGCAGCGTACTTCTCGGCAATGCTTGGAGGGCTGTTTGGTGCATTGCTAATGGGGGTTGCCATTCCGGTAATTAAGCCGGCGATCCTCTACGTTGGCTCGCCTGAATTGCTTGCCATGGCTGTGCTTGGACTCTCCCTAGTTGCTGTTCTCTCAGGAAGGACACCGCTTCGGGGCCTGACAGTTGCCTGTTTCGGCGTAATGTTGGCGATGATCGGGCCGGACACGCAGACTGCCACGGACCGTTGGACTTGGGATCTTGACTATCTTTTGGATGGACTCCCACTCGTCCCCCTGACCTTGGGGCTGTTTGCGCTTCCTGAACTGTGCGATCTGGCGGTCAGTCGTACGTGCCTGGTGGGCGATGCAGTACCGCAATCAGGCTCTGACTCGGCGAAACGCACGGGTTGGCGGCGGGTCTTCCAGCCTGGTCTTATGGATGGTCTCCGGGATTGCTTCCGACACTGGTTTCTGATTCTGCGGTGTTCCTGGATTGGTGCGGTAATAGGTGCCGTGCCCGGAATCAGCGTGTCAGTCATTGAGTGGATTTCCTATGGCCACGCGCTGAAGACTGAAAAAGACGCCTCCAAGACGTTCGGAAAGGGTGATGTCCGAGGCGTTATCGCGGCGGAGAGTGCTGCCAATTCTCGAGAGGGTGGGGCGTTGGTGCCTGCTATCGTATTCGGCGTTCCGGGTTCGGCGGGTATGGCTCTCCTGCTTGGCGCCTTTCTGATGCACGGATTGGTCCCAGGGCCGGAGATGCTGACGAAGCATTTGGACCTTACCTACGCAATGATCTGGAGTGTTGCGTTAGCCAACATTCTGGGGTCTGGCCTTTGCTTCCTGTTCTCCGGCCATTTCGCGAAGCTTGCTACGCTGCGCTACACCCTGATTCTTCCAGTCGTCCTGTGTTTCGTCTTCGTCGGCGCGTTCGAAGGCCAACGCAGTTGGGGCGATCTGGCATCGCTTTTCGCTTTCGGTGTGCTTGGTGCCATTCTGAAGCACTCCAAGTGGCCGCGTCCTCCGCTTGTGCTGGGCTTCATCTTGGGCTCCATCGTTGAGCGGTACATGTTTATCTCGATCGAGCGGTATGGAATGGGTTGGATGACACGACCTGTTGTGGCGGCACTCTTCTTGCTTGCAGCGTTTGCGATCCTTGGCCCGTTGTATCAGGACGTGAGGTCACACGGTGGCATCCGCGGAATGATGTCTGGTTTTTCGAAGCCGCACTGGAAGGTCACAAACTGGCTGCACGTAGTATTGCTCTGCGTGTTCGTCTTCTTGGTTAGCCAGGCGCTCGAGTGGAACTTCGCGGCAAAGATCATTCCGCTTGTCGTAGGCGTAGCTGCGATTGTCTTCTGCTCAGTTGCTTTGCTGAATGAAGTATTCAGGTCCACCGTGACGACTGGGAACCCGGACAAGATTCATATGGACATTGGAGGAAACTTCGAAGACCTGAGTCAGCGTACAGTGCTGTTCCGTTCGGTCATCTTCTTCGGTTGGATCCTGCTCTTCATGGGCTCTATGGCGCTTATTGGTTTGATCCCGACGGTGCCATTGTTCATCACGGGGTATATGCGTTTGGAAGGCCGGGAGAGCTGGAAAACTACTGCGATGCTTGCTGTTGGCATGACGCTCTTCATCTATGTCGTATTCGACAGGTTGCTTCTTATCCCGTGGCCGGGGTCCTTCGTCGGCGACTGGATTCCGGCGTTAAAGGACATCATTCCATCGATGTGAGTTACACATAGACGGGCACTACACCTGCGAAAAGGACACAACCATGAAGACCTCATTTTCCGCCCTCGTTGCTCGAGCTTGCTTGGTCGCTGTATGCGGAGCGGCAATCCCCGCGGTTGCTGCCGATGCCAACTTCTATCAAGGGAAGACCATCGAAATCGTCATTGCCTCTGGGCCGGGAGGCTTTGATTACGTCGGCCGCCTTGTGGCGCGTCACCTCGGGAAGCACATTCCTGGTAATCCAAACGTGGTGGCGCAGAACATGCCTGGTGCCGGAGGCCTTGCTGCAGCGAACTACCTGTACCGAAAGGGTAGGAAGGACGGCACGATGCTTGGGCAGTTGCCGGCAAACATCATCGTTGAGGACTTGCTAGGGAGCCCAGGAGTCTCGTTCAAGGCGGCCGAATTCAACATGATTGGCCGCGTCGCTAGCGGCATCAACCTGACATTTGTTCGGGCCAACGACGGTAAGGTGAAGTCGATTGCTGATGCGAAGACCAAGGAAACGGTGCTCGGAACGACGGCACCGGCATCATTGGTCCAGGTTTTTCCCAACGTCATGAATCATTTGGCCGGCACAAAGTTCAGGTTTGTTTCGGGATATCGTGATTCGGCGTCGACCATCCTCGCCGTGGAGCGCGGCGAAGCTGACGGCGCGACGATCGGTATTAACTCCTTGTATTCGCTTCGCCCAGGCTGGATAAAGGATGGAGCGGTGCGGTTTTTAGTCCAATACACGCCAACGCGGAGCAGTCAGCTTCCCGATGTCCCTGCAGTCACGGAGTTCGTCAGTTCGCCTGCGGATCGCGATGTTCTCAACGTATTCCTGACGGCGGTTACGCTGGGCCAACACATCACAGCGCCCCCGGGTGTTCCTGCAGACCGCATCAAGATCCTCCGGGATGCATTCGATGCGATGTTGAAGGATCCAGCACTCCTCGCCGAGGTCAAGGCATCTCACACTTGGTTCGACCCGATGAGTGGGCTGGAACTCCAGAAGCTCACACGAACTGATCAATTTAGCCCCGAGGTGATTGCGCGGGCTAAGGCGATTCGAGTCGGCAAGTAGAGTTTGCTGCGCTGCAATACCCTCAAGTGAGAGCTACTGCTCGCGCCGATTCGTCGGAGCGACGGTAGCTCATTTCATTTTGCGCAGTTGCAGATAAGATGCGGGCATCCAGGAAAGAGGAGAGGCAAGGTGGATATCACAGGACTGCGCTACTTTGTCGAAGTAGCTAAGGCAGGGAGTTTCTCCAGGGCGTCGGTGACTATTGGGATGGCGCAGCCTTCACTGAGCCGCCACATTCGTAAGCTCGAGGAAGAACTCAAGCATGAATTGTTCTACCGCCACGGCCGAGGCGTGGTCCTGACGGACGCCGGTGTACAACTGCAGAACACGGCTAATACCATCTTGTGCTTGTTGGAAGATGTAAAGCGGGAGTTGGTCGAGAGCGGCGGCACACCTCAGGGTCGCGTCACCCTTGGCGTTCCTCCGTCGATTGGAGCGACGCTGGTGTCTCCTGTTGCCATGCATTTTCGCCAGGTATGCCCAGATGCGGGGCTTCGGGTGAAGGAGGGATTCAGCAGTTCATTGGGCGAGTGGATCGAGGAGGGCCTCCTCGACGTCGCGGTGCTCTATGATGCCGCTCGGAATCGAAATCTCAATGCAGCACCGCTGCTGCTGGAAGACCTTTTTCTAATTCAAAATCGCGAGATGCCCGCGGATCGTGAAGTGGAGTTGGACGAGTTGGAAGGAATGCCGCTGGTGCTTACCGGGCCGGAAAATGGACTCCGGCGTGTCATTGAGCGAGCAACGGAGCAGGCCGGTATCAAGCTCAATATCGTCATGGAAGTCGACTCGATTCCTGCACTCCGTCAGTTGGCGGGGGCCGGCATGGGCGCCACCATCTTGCCGTTTGGTGCGGTCCATCGCGAGGTTCGAATGGGCAGGCTAGTTGCACGAAAGATTGCTTCACCTGATATGAGAGCGCTATTGGTCGCGGCAACTCCGCTCAATCAGCCGATTTCCCCCGCTGCGCGATCGCTATTGCGCGTTATCCATGCGGAAGCTTTGAGGTTTGTGGAAACGGGTGTCTTGAGGGGAACGGTCGACTGTAACCTCAACCGCGTTCGAAACGAGCTTAGCGATTCTGAGACCGAGTAACGGAGGAGGATACCGACCGAGACCATCGTCTAGGCCGGTAGCTCTTCACGTGTTAGAACTTGTGACGGATGCCGAGGGCGACGCCAGTTTGGCCAATGTCCTTGTTGTCGAGATTGGTCACGCTGGTGAAGTTCAGACCGGCGTTCTTTGCGTAGGCAACTGAGCCGTAGAGGTCAGTCCGTTTCGAGAGCGAGTAGATGGCCGAAACTGCCACTTGCCATGGGTTTGGCGGATTTGTTCCGTTCTGGTTGCGGACGTCGTCGTAGTAGTACGCCGCGATCAATGTCAGTGCACTATAGAGTTGGTGCCTAACACCGAACCACCAAAGGTTGTCCCGGAACGTCACTGCGCTTGTTGCGCTAGTGTCCTCGCCCCAGCGATAACCAGCCATGACGGAAGTCTTCGAGAAATCGTACGAGACGGCCGCTCCAAGCTTCTTTGAGGCGGTATATCCTTGGGCGGAGGGTGCGCCGTATAGAGTGTCGAAAGCAATTGTACCGGAGAGGTTCGACGCCGAAGCCGCGATTGCTGCGCCCCAAGCACTATTCACCCTCATACCGCCAGGTTGCTCGCCAAATGCTCGGTAAGCGCCGATGCGGACCGGTCCAAAATCGCCTGTGTATTTTACAGCGTTGTCGACGCGCTGGGATGCCAGGCTGTTGTATGGCTCGAAGGTCGTGGAATATGCTTGTGGGGCAAAGTCCAGAATGAAGTCGTACATCGTGGAGGATGTACGGCCAGCGACGACGGTTCCGTAGGAGCTGCTGGAGAGGCCAACATAGGCGTGGCGGTTGAACAGCCGTGTGGAGTCTCCCAGTGCGCCGGTATCATTGGAGTACCCATTCTCAAGGACGAAGATTGCCTTGAGGTCGTTGGAAAGAGTCTCAGACCCGCGAATCCCCCAACGCGGCGATGAAAGCCCACCGCTGTTCAGCGAAACTAGCCCACCAGTGCCATTCTTTCCACCGTTGTTGTTTGTGTAGGTGATATTGTTGCCAGCGACCCCATAGAGAGTGACCGAACTTTGGGCCATTACTGGGCCAGCGCAAGATATCGAGCCTATCAGTAGTAGAAGTGCTCTGGATTTTCGATGTGATTTCATGGCAGTACGCTCCCTCATGCCTGTTGTGGTTGTGGTGCTACGAATGATGTTGAAATCGATATCTTGCGACCGCGTAGTTAGAGTGGGGCGAGGCGCGTCGACTTCTACTAGCTTGCCGACCAGAGGTCTTCGAGCAGTTGCACAGCACCGTCGTCTCTCAGCCGTATGAGGTGGGCGAGAAGGGTGCGTTGGGCCGCTCGTTGGATACGAGGCTCAACTGCCTTTGGGTAAGTGACCCGCAGCAGGTCTTCTATGGAAATTGGGCCAGATTTGCTAACGGCGGCCAGAATGTCCGCCTCTTTTCGAAGTCTCAGTTCGAACAAGCTCGCGACATAGGTTCTCGGGTCATGGATAGCGGGGCCGTGTGCGGCGAGATAACAGCGATCCTCTCTTTTCAGGAGCCGTGCAAGGCTGTTCAAGTACTGCGTCATGCTTCCGTCTGGAGCAGCCACGAATGAGCTGGACCAGCCCATAACGTGATCTCCCGTGAAGACGACACCGTCGGCACGGGCAAAGCAAAGGTGATCAGAGCAGTGTCCGGGGGTATAAAGCACGTCGAGCTCGGCGATCGTATCTCCATCCCCAAGCGCAACGTCCGGCAGGAAACCCTGCTCCACAGGAAATCGAAAGGCGTAGGTCGTAGCTCTTGTCTTCTCTACAAGGGCTTCCAATGCGCCAACGTGGTCGCGATGAGCATGAGTCAGGAGGATCTTCGTAATCGGGGTGCGAGCAGCGGCTAGGAGCGCGTCGATATGCGCCGGATCTTCTGCTGGGCCAGGGTCAATGACAACGGTGCCCTCCGCGTGGTCCAGAAGGTATGTATTCGTACCGTGGTAGGTTAGGGGGCCAGGGTTATTGGCGACGACGCGTTTAATTCCCGTCATCAACGGCTCTGCATTGGCCCGTCGCGGTTCCGGTTCTCTCAAGTAGGAAATAGTCATTTCGATTTGCAGTGTTCCCTGCGCCAGGTCCTGGGTAGGTTGCTGATCCTGATGAAACTAGAGTGCCAGATGCATCGATGCTGAGATAGGTATGAAACTGGATTGCTGATATGCGTCAGTGCTCTGGCACGCGACCCCTTGGTGCGCAAGTTGAGTTCCCGCAGTCGCTTGGATGCGCGGTCTGTGTGTTGAATAAAAAAAACGGCCCGAATGGGCCGCAAGACTACCTCGGATCGACGGGGCGGAGACGTTAACGACGCACTTCAATACCGGCCTTGTCGCGGTCCCAGAGCAAGTCGGGATTCGCTTGGGCCGCTTCACGGAGCTTTACCTTAAGTACTTTCTGGCTAGCATTGACCGGGAGTTCTTTGACGTACTGCACGAAGCGGGGGACCATGAAGTAGGCCATTTTGGACGCGCAGTATTCGATGAGAGCGGCCTCGGTGAGTTGCTGGTCTGTCCGCAAGACGATACTTACGGCTACTTCGTCTTCGCTCAACTCCGATTTCACGGCGTAGGCAGCCACCTCCTGCACTGCAGGATGGTTCTGAATGGTCTGCTCGACCTCCCAGGCCGAAATGTTCTCTCCGCGGCGGCGGATGGAATCCTTGGCGCGATCCTTGAAGTAAAGATAGCCATCCTTGTCCATATAGCCTAGGTCACCGGTGTGGTACCAGCCGTTCCGAATCATCGCGAGCGTCTGCAGGGGCATCTTGTAGTAGCCCGACGACGTGTGCCAGGGTACATTGCAACGAATCACGATTTCGCCAACTTCGCCACGCGGCAGCTCGAAGTCTTCGCTGTCAACGATCATGACTTCCCAGCCTTCCCGTGCACGGCCGCACGAGCCGAGCTTTTCTCGCGGGTCATTTAGCGTGTAGGAAACCGGTGCACCGACGTCTGTGAGCCCATATGTCGACACAAAGCGGACATTGAAGCGCTCCTCGAACTCCCGGGCAAACTTGGGAACCGGGGCGACGCGGCAAAACCGGACGTTATGGTTCCGGTCCTCCGTAGATGGCGGTGTGCTCCAGATGAAGTTCGCCATCGAGCCAAGCAGGTTGAACGTCGTGGCCCCGGCCTTCCTGACATCGCTCCAGAAGCGCGAGACTGAAAAGCGCCGCGTCAGGGCGATGGATCCTTCTGACATCAGGGAAAGATATGCCGCTCCGCGTAGGGCGCTAGCATGGAACAGGGGGAGGCAGATGTAGTAGACATCAGTGCTGGAGTAGCCATAGCTGCGAGCGTAGTTGAGACCAGTCAGCAGCATCGCTGCCTGCCCAAAAATCACCGCCTTCGATGGACCAGTTGTCCCTGACGTGAATGCGATGAAGGCAGGATCGGAATAGACGGCGCGCTGTGTCGGAGGAGTGTCCGGGCCGCCTTCCAGTGCGCTGAAGCGAATGTATGAGCCATCAGGCTTCTCTGTCTCGGCATCCGCCGCCGTGGTTGGGGTTCCAATGACTTTGGTCAGCTTGGGAAGCTCGGGGCGAACTTCTGCGATGCGGTCAAGGAGCGTCAGGTCGACAAATACAGCTTCCACGTCGGCCAGGTCCAAGTAGTACTTGAGAAGGTCCCCTCGGGACGCTGTATTGATAGGGACGGTTACTGCACCAATCTTCCCAAGCGCGAAGTAAAGCAGGAGCTGTTCCGCGCAGTTGTCCATCATGACTGCGACGTGCGTGCCTCGCACAATACCCATTGAAATCAGGCTATTGGCCCAGCGGTTTGTAGTGCTGTTGATCTCCGCGTAGGTGTACTGGCGTCCTGTCTCAAGGTAGTTCAAATAGACCTTGTCACCGATTTCTGCTGCGCGCTGCTCAAGAATCTCTCCGATTGTCAGCTTTCGGATGTCATAGTCGAGGAAGAGGGAGTTTGACGACGCCATGTGATGTCCTGTAGATAGGGGCAGAAGATGTGTGCCGGGACTGCGAGCCGTAGATATCAGTCCTGTGGGTACAAGCGCAAAATCCGGGTGGCTTTACGGATTCTATGGATTCTGAATCTGCTGGCAACAGGCCCTATTCAATACCTGCTATAGCTGCCGTGGATGGCATGTTCATCCTGTCCTTGCCGCTCAGTTCTTGCATAGCTGGTAGCGAGATTGCGTACGTTCTCCTCCACTTGCGGTCTCGCTAGACTCATTCCAGTCGTCGGACGCTATCCGAGCGCCGAATAGAAAAGGATGAGTGTATGGACAACAAGACCCTCGTGATTGGAGGCGGCATTGGTGGGCTTGCCACGGCATTAGCCCTTCTCCGCCGTGATCATGACGTTGAGGTGTATGAACGGGTGCCAGACCTTCAGGAGATTGGTGCGGGTTTGACGCTTAGTCCAAATGGCACTCGCCTTCTCTTTTCGCTCGGCTTGGAATCCAAGCTCCGTGAGCTTGGTGTTCTGTCTCGCGACCGTGAGCTTCGCCTTTGGAATACCGGGCAAGCGTGGCCTCTTCAGAACCAGGGAAGTACTTCAGAGGCGCGCTATGGTGCCCCATATCTCACGATGCACCGCGGGGACCTTCATACGATGCTTCTCGATGCGGTTAAGAAGGAGAAGTCAGACGCAGTCCGGACCGGATATCGTTGCGTTGACGTGTCCTCCTCGTCCAGCGGGGTGGTAGCTAAGTTCGATAACGGTATGACTGCAACCGGGCAGATCCTGGTCGGCGCGGATGGAATTCATTCAGCCGTTCGCGAGCAGCTGCATGGGACACCGAAACCTCAGTATGTCGGCAACATCTTCTGGCGCGGAATGGTCCCCATTGAGATGGTGCCGGAGCGTGAGCGTGGCGTTGCGAGCAGTTGGATTTCACCGCAAGGCAATGTGACGATGTACCCAGTGCGAAGCGGCAAGCTCTTCAACTTTGTTGGGACGGTAAAGAAGCCAAGCTGGCACACCAACTCATGGACGGAGAAAGGCACCATCGAGGAATGTCTGGCCGACTTCGAAGGCTGGCATCCAAATATTCGCAGCATCATTTCGCATATCGAGACCCCATACAAATGGGGTTCGTATCTCTACGAGACGGAACCATCCTGGTCGAAGGGGCGGATCACGCTCCTTGGCGATTCTTGCCATGCGATGCCGCCGTCGTTGGGACAAGGCGCAAATATGGCCATCGAAGATGCTGTCGTTCTTGTCAGGTGCGTGGAGAAGTACGGCCCAGACTGGGAACTGGCATTGGGATGGTATGAAAATCTCCGCCAACCGCGCACGAAGAAGGTGGTCGACCAGTCATGGGCTCAATCCAAACGTCGCCATAACGAGGCGCTAGCGAATCCCGACACAGCAGTTGAGTACATCTCGCAACACTGGGCCCCGAGCAAAGTTGGGGATTGGTACGACTGGATCTATGAGTACGACGCGACGTCCGTCCATGTCTGACGACCACTAACCATTCGGTATGCGGGACTATCTAAGTCAAAATGATGAAGACAGAATTTGATTCGACGTCGCTTGCTCAAGCTGCCGACTTTCTGCTGCGTGACTATCTTCGACTGGCTCCCAAGGAAGAGGTTCTTCTTACCGCAGACCTGTGCACCGACATGACTGCAGTTCTGGCAGTCGCACATGCCGCTCGTGTTCACGGCGCGAAGGTTTGCATTCTCACCATTCCCCAGCTCCCGTATCAGGGTAAGCTGGCAGATCCGCATCTCACGGAAGCAGTGTCCGCAGGGCTGAAGAGTTGTGATGTATGGGTGGATTTCACCTTCCCCTACATCAGCGGTTCGGCCGCTCATGCCGAAGCATTGGCAAAAGGACGTATGCGGTCGGTGAACATCCTTGACCTCGGGCCTAATGGACTCATTCGACTGTTCGGAGAGCTGGATTTCGACCGGTTGTTTTCGGTGCAGACCCGTCTGGACAGTCTGGTGGCTGCGGCAGAGGGCAAGCGTTGCCGGGTAACGAATGACCAAGGGACGGATGTTAGCTTTCTGCTTGGGAAAGCCAAGGCAGGCAAGCTCCGGCATCAGTCTGTTCCAGGAACTACTTCGCCTCCCGGATCGACGGTGATTACCCCTGACCCCGCATCTGTGAAGGGTAAGGTGGTAGTCAATGCCGTCTTCCATGAGTGGTATGCGCGTTTGGATGAGCCACTCACCATTGAGGTGGACGGCCGTATTCGGGGCATTGCTGGAGGGGGGAGTCATCGGAAGGTGTTCGAAGCGGCCCTGCGGAGAGCAAGTACGGTGGGGCTCGGCTCAATTATCCACTTCTCTCACGGATTTCATCCCCGGGCTCGGTTTACTGGAAAGTCGTTCAACGAAGACATTCGAGTGCGGGGCAATGACGCGATTGGGTTTGGCACTCCCTGGTGGGAAGAGGGAGGTGGAGAGAACCATCCCGACGCTGTGTGTACCGAGCACAGTGTATATATCGACGATATCCTCGTAATTGACCACGGGGTTCTCGTTGCCCCAGGAGAGTTGAGCGAAGCGGACGAGTTGTTAGCACGTTCGTGACCAATGGTTGCTAGGAGACATTTATGACAGGCATTCATCTCAGGACGCAACTGTGCGCACTGCTCGATATCAACTACCCCATTTGTCTCGCTGGGATGGGATCTCAAGGTCGCGCAACGCCTCCTGCCCTTGTCGCAGCGGTGTCGGAAGCCGGAGGGTTGGGCGTTATCGGTGGCGCCGGACTATCGCCCTCTCGACTACGGGCTGTCATTCGAGACGTACGCACACAGACGGCTAAGCCTATTGGCGTCAATCTTGTATTGCCACAAGCCGCTGCCAAGGCCGAACTGGATAGGGACAGGATCCGACGAGAGATTATCGAGCAGTTTCCTGAGCATGCCGCTTTCGTGCGTGAACTAGCAAAAGGGTTCGGTCTTGAGCTAGTCGAGCTAGATAGTCGCATTGCAGTGTCCGGCGCGGCGACTGCCGACGGCACAGATGCGGGCCTTCGTGGCTCGCGCGCCGAGTTGACCCGAAGCTTGATAGATGTGGTCCTAGAAGAAGATGTCCAAGTCTTCGCTGGGGCGGTCGGTGACCTGAAGCTCATCTCAGGGCCCGCACACGAGAAGCGGATGCTCGTTATGGGGCTGGCCACTAGCACGAAGCAAGCAAAAAGCTATGCGGCCGCCGGCGCAGATCTCATTATTGCCCAAGGCCTGGAGGCCGGAGGCCATGTGGGGCGAATCCCGAATTTTGCGCTGCTTCCTGATGTCATCGATTCGGTTTCTGTCCCTGTCATTGCGGCGGGAGGCATCAGCGATGGCCGGGGCATTGCGGCGTCGTTGGCGTTTGGGGCCGTTGGAGTTTGGATGGGAACTGCGTTCCTGGTTGCTGAGGAATGCAGTATTCCCGCTGAGCATAAGTCCCAGATTCTTGAAGGGCGGCTGGAGGATTTTCGCAGCGACCGGATCTACTCTGGAAGTCCCATGCGGGGATTCCGGAATGCCACGATCAAGGCTTGGGAAGACTCTGGATTGGAGCCGCTCGCAAATCCGTACCAGAAGGTCTTGATGGATGACTTCAATGCGGCGGCGGCGGCGGCCGGTCGCTGGGACCTGCACAGCAATCCCAGTGGTGTCGGAGGAGGGCTACTTACAGAAGCGAAGCCAGCGCGAGCGATCGTCGACGAGCTTGTGAAAAGCGCTTCGGAAGCAATCTCACGACTGGCCGGCAGTATTTGACAGGCGGGATTGCTATGTGGCGAGGGCTTTCAATCCAAGGAGAGCCCTTGCGTCGGCAACAATTGCAACTGGACGCTCATACTCTTCGCAGAGTGCAGCAATTTGGCGGACCAGCGCGGCGTTTGAGGGCGCCAGAGTGTCTCGGTCTAGGCGAATATTGTCCTCAAGACCCGTACGGCAATGTCCACCCAGTTCGAGTGACCAGCGTGCCATGGTAATTTGGTCGCGCCCAATACCAGCCCCAGTCCAGGTCGCGTTGGGCGAAAGCCTACGCAGGGTCGCAACATAGAACTCCAGAACCTCTCGATCGACGGGCATCGCGTTCTTGATGCCCATCACAAACTGGACATGCAGTTCTCCGGCGATCTTCCCGACCCGTTGCATATTGGCTGCTTGGAAGATCATCGATAAGTCGAAGGCTTCAACTTCTGGCTTGACGTCGTACGCCAACATTTCGCATGCCAGCCAATCCACCAGTTCTGGCGAATTGTCGTAGACCCGAGTCGGGAAATTGACTGAGCCAGTCGCAAGGGAGGCCATGTCCGGGCGCAGGGAGATCATCCCTCCACGTTCACGGCCTGCGCCGGAGCGTCCGCCCGTTGAAACCTGCGTAATCATACCCGGGGCGTGCTTCCGAATCCCGTCGAGGACGCGCGCGAATCGCTCCGGGTCTGAAGACGGAGTGCCATCGTCGTTTCGGACATGAAGATGCACGAGAGTTGCCCCAGCTTCATATGCTTCCTGAGTGGATTCGATTTGCTCGTCGACTGTAACCGGTACAGCCGGATTGTGGGATTTCCGCGGCAAGGAGCCTGTAATGGCCACGGAGATAATGCACGATTGGGTCATGGATACCTCAAAGCTGGAAGCCGCTTACTCGGTTGCGGCCTGAATTCGTGGAAATTAGGACGAGCAAGGATCTGGTAGAAGTCAGGCTCAGTCGATCGTGAGCTTAGGCGCGGGACGCACTTACGGCGTTTGCGGACGACGCGCTTGCAGATTTCAGAATCGGTGTGCGTGCCCGAACTCCGGTTTCCTTCTCAAATGCCGTGGCGTCGAAAGCGCCTTCCCAGCGTGCGATCGCGAAGACGGCCATGGTGTTGCCCACCACATTGACGAGTGCCGTGGCCACCGCCATGACGCGGTCGATGCCGAACAGGAGCCCCAGGCCGCCCAATGGAAGCGCTCGTACGGACTGGAGTGTGGCCGCAAGTTTCACAAAGGCGCCACCTGCAACGGTCGTCCCACCCTTCGAAGTCAGGCTGAGAACCGCAAGAAGACCAAGTTGCTGCCAAAGGGAGAACGGGGTGTCCGTAGTCTGAGCAATAAATCCAACAGCGATAGCCATGTAGATGGAGGTGCCGTCGAGGTTGAAGCTGTAGCCGGCAGGCAGAACAAAGCCTACGACGGCTTCATCGCAGCCAGCACGTTCTAGCTTCTCAACCAGTCGCGGGAATGCGACTTCGCTGGATGCGGTGCCGAATATAAGCAGAAGCTCTTCTCGGATGAGTTTGAGGATCGCGAAGTAGGGCAATCCAATGATCCAGCTAACCGTACTCAGCACGCCAAACACGAAGAGCAGCGAGGCGCCGTAGTAAAGAACAATGACCTTTAGTAGGTAGACCAAGGTCATCCCTCCATAGCTGCCGACTGCGGCGGCCATAGCGCCGAATGCGCCGAGGGGCGCTAGCTTCATGATGAAGCCCAACATCTTGAACAAGACCGATTGCGCCTCGTCCAGGCCACGGAGAAGAACGGAATCTTCGCCCACGGCAATATTCAGCGCCAACCCTGCGAGCAGCGAAATGATGAGTACTTGGACGATATCGCCCTTGGCGAACGCGTCCACCACGGTGTGAGGAATGAGCCCCAGCACATAATCCACTGCAGATATGCTACCTGCTCCGGATGCCGCCTTCGCGGCTGCGGAATTCTCTGCGAGATTCGCGGCGTGCAGACCCTCACCAGGCTGGAAGACGTTCACGAGCACAAATCCCAAGATCATTGCGACTGTGCTAAGGACCTCGAAATAGACCAGTGACTTGACCCCCATGCGGCCAAGCATGCGCAGGTCACGGACATGAGCCAGGCCTTGGACCAAAGTGCAGAAGATGATTGGAGCGAGCATCATCTTCAACAGTGCGATGAACCCTTGGCCAAGAGGCTTCATGGCAATCGCCCAGCTGGGGGCAACCAAGCCAAGGATGACGGCGCTCACCAGGCCGATGAGGACTTGAATATGCAGCTTCTTGAGGTGTTTCATGAGGACTCCTCCCGACGTGGACGCGTGTTATCGCCACCGTGCTCGAAGAAGGAGCACCGTCGGGTGACTACGGGAAAACCGTGCTGATGAAAGGCGACCAGGCCGAGGAAGCGATTGCAACCGAGGCGCGGTGGTGCGAATGTCAGTGCAGGCGGATGGGGATATGGCGGGGAACCGACATGCTTTGTCTCCGAGCAGATCTATGATGAATCTGTAGTTAATGGGAGCATAGATCGGCCCTTAAGTATTGACAAAGACCGTGTTGACATAACAATCTATGCCAGATTGGCATAGGAGTGCGTGTGGATATTAGGGAACTCAGAAGCTTCATAGGGGTGGCTAGGGCGGGAAGTTTTAGCCGTGCGGCGGCTGACCTTTACATCGCACAGCCGGCACTCAGCCGCCAAATTGCCAAGTTGGAGGCCGAAATTGGCGTGGCGCTGCTTGTACGGCACGGCCGCGGAGTGCGGCTAACGGTCGCCGGCTCCCGACTACTTGAGCGCGCAGAGCTAATCTGCGACATGCTGAACGAGACTAGCGAGGATGTTCGAGCCAGCTCCGATGAGGAGCGCGGCCACCTTGCGGTTGGGCTGCCGCCGACAATGAGCCTTCTCATTGGGGCTGAGTTGACGAAGGAGTTTCGCGAACGGTGGGACAGGGTCTCTCTGCACGTACGGGAGGGCCTCAGCAGCTCGCTGCAGGAATGGGTGCTTGACCGACGAGTGGACCTGGCGGTCGTGTACAACCAACCGCCGGTGGAGGCATTCAATGTAAGGACGTTGTTCTCCGAACCGATGATTCTAGTGGGCCCGCCAGTTCCCAAGGCACAGGAGCGCGACTACCACATCCGAGATCTCGCCGAACTACCACTGATACTTCCAAGTCTTCCACATAGCAATCGCCGTTTAATTGAGCAGGCGGCAGTTCAGTATGGAGTGAGGCTTCGAGTTATGCTGGAAGTCGACAGCGTCGCTCTGACAAAGCAGTTGGTGAAGGCAGAATTGGGCTACTCCATCCTCACATTCATCGCGATTCAGCGTGAAATTGAGGCAGGGGAACTGTCAGCGCACAGGATCGTCAGGCCATCGATTCGCTCAAATGTGGCGGTTACAACTCTTCGAGATGGGCCGGCATCACGGTATGCGGAAGCGTGGATTGAAATGCTTTGTTCGAGGCTTAAGACTTTTGTGTCCAGCGCGGCTTGGAAGGGTGAGGCAGTGTGGCTTGCAGACTGACAAGGCGCATTGCGTCAAGTTGAGCTGATGCCCTGAACGGTGAAGCGGTTGGAACAGCTTCTTCGTTCAGGGCATGGTTGGTTCAGCAGTAACCGTTCGGGCTGGCCGTCAGGCTAGTTGGTGATTCGCTTCGATTTGAGGAACGGGTCGGCGGCGATGTCCGATTCGTTGAACTTCCAGTCGACGATGACTCCATTGCCGTAGGCTTTCATCTGGTCACTGAAGTGCTCGGAGCTTCTGTCGGACGACAAACCGTAGATCAACATCCCTTTGCTCTTGATCTTCTTGTCGAATTCGATGAAATAGAAGAACCCAGTGGCACCGATTGCCTTGTATCCGTCCTTGGACAGCGCCGAGGTGCTCATATAGTTGAAGACTCCGTCGTTGGAATCCCCACCTGGGACAGATACGGCTTCTCCCTCCCGGTTCGTCTTTTGAATCTCACCCAAAGAGGCATCCAGGGGGATCTTCGCCAGCTTGAGTTTCGCGACGGCACGTGCGAGCGCATCCAGAGCGGCATTATCCGAGAGTTCCAGCTTTTTCGGCGTTGTCGCGGGGTGAGCAGGATCGAACGTATCCGAGAACTTGATGCCACCTTCCTTTGCGAATTCCCGGAAGATGTGGCCACCGCGACTAGTGGTGCTATAGGTGCGGTCCCATTTGGAGAGGATGTCGCATGCGGGTTTGAGGTCGACAACCTCACCGTTCTTCAGCGTGCCGGAAGGATGCTTGGCGCACTGTTTGAGGAGATCATCGAGGACCACTTCTGCTGCATAGACACGCGTTCCGAGGAACATCTTCTGGATGTTTTCGAAGGTAAACTTCTTTCCGCCAAGGCCGTCCGTGCCGTCCAGCCGTTGAGAGATCAGGGTGAGGCCCATACGCGGGCGAAGTCCGAGCGGTACTCCCTGGCGGCTGAACACATCGTCTAGGTCATTAAGTGGGAACTCCGGGTTGACGTACCGCGGGGGGTTGTTGCTGTTCGCTACATACGGCCTACCCATTTGGACTGCGCTGCGCTTAGGGCCAAAGATTCCTTCGCGTGCTGAGTCTGGGTCCGTGCCAAGTTCGCATTCCGACCTGGATCCATCTAACAACTTGACCGTCCCGCATCGTTGAAGGAGGGAATTGTCCAGATGAGGGATATTGCCGATGTCGGCGAATAACGTGTTGCCGTTCTTGTCCACGGCAATCGTGTTCGTATCCTGTAGCTGATAGCGCGACAGAATTGCACGAATTTCGTTGACGGATTTCGCTCGGTCGAGCGCAAGTTTGTGCTCATCGACCTTGAGTCGATCCAGAGTGTTCATAACCGAGCGCAGGGTGTAGGCATGAGCCACGTCCCAAGGACGCTCGTTACTTTGGATTATTGGGCCGAAGTGGCTCCAGTAGAGGGTCTTTGTACGCAACGCGACGGAACCGTCTGCTTGTCGCACGCGCACGCTGACTGGGTATGCTTGTAGTGCTCTTGGCTTCCCGTCGTAGAGATATCGTTGAGGATTGCTAGGATCCAGCGTGAGTTTGTAGACTACATCCCGCGGAACGGCAGACACCGTATGTGTGCGTGCGATATCGTCGCTATGCCCGATCTGTTGAACTGCGCTGCCGACTCGAGACACGCCGATGTGATTGAATTGGCCGGGTATAGTCAGGTGGGTCAAAACCACCTTTTGCGCCCAGAACCCGGGGGTGCGGCAGGAATCTTGGACTGTTTTATGCCGCTATTCCGAGACTCTCCCGGTATTCGATCGGGCTCAGGAAGCCGAGGGAGAGCTTGATCCGCTTTGCGTTGTACCAGCGGATGTAAGAGTCAACGACCTTGATGAACTGCTCAATGGTTGCTGTCCGCCAGTCACGAGGATAGAACAACTCGGTTTTCAGTCGCCCAAAGAAACCTTCACAGGCTGCGTTATCGGGCGAGCATCCTTTGCGTGACATCGAACGAATGAGCTTGGCATCGCGCATCCGTGAGAGCCATCCGGGCCAGCGATAGTGCGCACCGCGATCGGAG
This sequence comes from Ralstonia sp. 25mfcol4.1, assembly GCF_900104095.1. Taxonomy (GTDB): domain Bacteria; phylum Pseudomonadota; class Gammaproteobacteria; order Burkholderiales; family Burkholderiaceae; genus Cupriavidus. The sequence goes on from NZ_FNJO01000025.1 coordinate 42,811, forward strand.
TGAACCACAGGCCTTTCATCGCAGTTGGCCACAGAGTCAATGGCAGCATCAAGCATGGTATTGACGAGTTCAGCATCTGGCCGGGTGCCGATAGCCCAGCTTACGACAAGCCCGTCGAAGCAGTCGATCACCGGCGACAGATAGACCTTGCCTGCCGGAATCTGGAATTCGGTAATGTCGGTGAGCCACTTCTCATTGGGCGCAGCGGCCTGGAAATCGCGATTGATGAGGTTCTCAGGTGCAGGACTTATCTCCCCGAGGTAGGAGCCGTAACGACGGCGCTTGGTGACAGCAAGCGTAAGGCCTTCCTGCTTCATCAAGCGCCGCACGACCCTCTCCGAGAGGAAGACTTGCTGTCTCGCCAGTGCCGCGCGTATCCGCCGATAGCCATAGCAGCGGTGGTTGACCTCAAAAATGTTCGCGATAGCACAACGTGCGCTTGCATACTTGTCAGCGACGCGCAGGCGTGCACGGTGATAGAAGTAAGAGCTACGAGCAAGCCCCAATGCTGCCAACAGCTCCGGCAACGCGTACGTTTGGTTCAGGGCGTCAACCAGCATCGTCTTCTCCCGGTTGCTCAGGAGCTGCGGGTTGACGCCCACTTCTTTTTTTATCAGTTCATTCGCCTTCTTGAGGATATCGTGTTCGAGCTGCAGTTTCCGGATATCGTGTCGAAGGGATTCGACCTGCTGCTCCAGTTTCACCCTCTCTTCGTCCGGCGCGCGCTTGGTTTGGCGTTTCATGGATGCGGGAGCCTCTGGCCCGAGTAGCTGGTTCTTCCAGTTATACAGTGTTGGCCTGCTCACGCCTGCCTTCTGAGCGACCGCGCGTGCGCTTTGCTCTCTGGTGCACAGTTCGATGACTGCTGCCCGTTTCACTTCCTGCGATTTCGGGGCGCTGCCAGCGACTCTGCCGACTACGCGCTTTCCGATGCTGGGATGCAGTTCTTCGATCCAGGCTGCCAGCGTCGCCCGGCACGGGTATCCCAACGCCCTCAGGGTTGCAGCAGCACAGCGCCCGTGGCTTAGATAGTGATCGACGGCCGCCTGCCTGTGTTCGGCCGAATACCTTTGTCGTAGACGCACATAGCCAGCCCGCAAATCATGGCACTGTTCGTACTCGCGATACCAGGCTTTGAGGGCGTTCTTCGTCGGGTATCCCAACTGTCGAATGGTCGCTCCGATGCGCTTACCTAACTTCAAATACAGCCGAACCGCTTGCAGACGGTCTTCATACGAGTACATGAACTACCTCCAGGTAGTCCAAGTTTTCGGCCGCACCCCCA
>NZ_FNJO01000027.1 GCF_900104095.1 Ralstonia sp. 25mfcol4.1
AGACCAGGACGTTGATAGGCTGGGTGTGGAAGCGCAGTAATGCGTTAAGCTAACCAGTACTAATTGCCCGTAAGGCTTGATCCTATAACCAGTGTGTTTGACCTGGTGGGACGTGAGTCCGCGTGTGCCGCATGGCATACAACACAACCTCTTTACTACACCCCGATTCGCTGCGCTGATGCATGTCAGCGCGGCAACCCGTCATGCCTGGTGACCATAGCAAGTTGGAACCACCCCTTCCCATCCCGAACAGGACCGTGAAACGACTTTGCGCCGATGATAGTGCGGACTACCCGTGTGAAAGTAGGTCATCGCCAGGCTCTTATACCCAGAACCCCCAAGCCCCAAAAGCTTGGGGGTTTTGCTTTGGGGCGTCCGAAACGCGAAAGCCGTTTCAGAACTTGTATCGCCGGACTAAACACCCGTTAGCCTGCGATGGTGTAGGCTGGTTTCGGGTGAATCCCGGGGCGCAATTGTCTATTTGGCAATTTGCCGCTAAGATGGAGGCAAATGCCGGAGCCCGCCATGCAGACCATCGCCTTTCGCCCCACCGGTGCGCAAGCGCCTTACGAGCGTTATCTCGATCGACTGAGTGTTTTTTTGAGCACAAAAGTGCGGACCGGGGCGGATCTTGCCACCTTGGCCAACGATCGACTTCCGGTTGACATCCTGGAGCGTCTGCTAGAGGCCGGGCTTTCGTGGGAAGAGATCACGTTCATCATTCCCCGCAGGACTCTCAGTCATCGCCGCGAAAAAGGCCAATCCCTGACCGTGGAGGAATCGGACAAAGCCATTCGGCTCGCCCGGATTCTGGCTCAGGCAGCCAACACCTTTGGCGACATGGAGCGTGGTCTGCGTTGGCTGCGGTCCAAACAGCAGCGGCTCGGCGGCGTTGCGCCATTGTCGTTGGCCGGAACGGAGCAGGGCGCCCATCTCGTCGAGGAGCAATTGGTGCAGATCGACGAGGGGTACTTTGCCTGATGGTCCTTTGGCGAATCAGCAACTATGCCGATCTCAAAGGTATTGGCGGATTGCGGGCGGGTGGGCGCTGGCATTTTCCGGGTCAGCCGGTCGTGTACCTGGCAGAGCATCCGGCATTGGCGTTCCTCGAGGTGTTGGTTCACCACGAAGTGTCGCGGATCGAGGACCTTCCCACGAACTATCAACTCCTGAAAATCGAGATTGATGACGCAGTCGCGGTGGCGAACATCCCGGACCTGCCGCAAAACTGGAAGGAAGACGCGGGTTGGTCGAAAAACGCCGGGACCGAATGGCTTTCCGTCCGATCCAGTCTGCTCCTGAAGGTGCCAAGCGTCCTGGTGCCCTACGCGTCGAACTATCTATTCAACCCGGCTCACCCGGACGTGACAAAGGCGCGGATCGTTGAAGCGCAGCGCGTCGAGCATGATCCGCGCATTCTCTCGTTACTGTCGGAACCGCGGTCCTGAAGGCGGCCGACGCCGCGCCCGCAATCTGCGTCGATGAGGGCAACACCTGAGCCGGTTTTCGTCCGGCTCAGCGTTCCCAGACGACCGGCACCTTCGCCGAACATGCGGTGATCTTGCCCAGCCAGTTCCGACTGGTGTTCAGTTCGACGCGACTGTCGTCCATCGGCGCGAGCTTCCTGTTCCAACGATCGGCGACACTCGTGGCCACATTTCCAGCCGCCGCTTTGCATTCGGCTGCCGCGCTGCTGCGTAGCATCGTGAATTGCTGATATCGGTGGTAGACCAGCAACGTGAACCCGTCCGGCGAGTACTCGGTCGCATATTCCGTCGACATATCGTACGTTGATAGCTGGCGGCCGGAATAGGGACCGGTATGGGACGGCGCCGTTGTCGTGCAGGCTGCCGACAGCAAGCAGGCTGTTACAGCCGGAATCGTCAGAAATCTCACAGCCCAATCGTTTTTCTTGCCCATAGTGCCGCGTGCCCCAGGTATGCGTGCTTGCTTTGCGGCAGGATGGTACCAAAAATGCGGGCCCGAAATTCGGGCCCTGTTCCTGGATGCTGGTGCGGGAAGTCCGGTGCCTGCGGGCCCGGACAGCGGAGATGCACCTCCGCCCTCGCTCAACGGTCGAGAAATGCCCTGAGCTTGTCAGCCCGGCTGGGATGCTTCAGTTTGCGCATTGCCTTGGCTTCAATCTGACGGATGCGCTCGCGGGTCACGTCGAATTGCTTGCCGACTTCTTCCAGCGTGTGCTCCATGCTCGTGTCGAGGCCAAACCGCATCCGCAGGACCTTGGCCTCGCGCGGCGACAGTTCATCTAGGGCCGAGTCGATCTGTGCCCGCAGCCCGGCCATGATGGCGGCGTCAGCCGGCGAACTCACCGCATCATCCTCGATCATGTCGCCGAGCGTCGTGTCCCCCTCTTCACCCACCGGGGTCTCGAGCGAAATGGGCTGCCGCGCAATCTTGAGCATCCCGCGTACCTTCTCCTCGGACAGCTCCATACGCTCGGCGAGGACCGCCGGGTCCGGTTCCTTGCCGGTCTGCTGCAGGATCTCCCGCGAGATGCGGTTGAGTTTGTTGATGGATTCGATCATGTGGACCGGCACACGAATCGTACGCGCCTGGTCCGCGAGTGCCCGCGTCACGGCCTGACGGACCCACCAGGTGGCGTACGTGGAGAATTTCCAGCCGCGCCGGTACTCGAACTTGTCCACCGCCTTCATCAGGCCGATGTTGCCCTCCTGAATCAGGTCCAGGAACATCATTCCCCGATTCACGTATTTCTTGGCGATGGAAATGACGAGTCGCAGGTTAGCTTCGATCATTTCCCGCTTGGCCTGCCGCATTTTCAGTTCTGCGGCGCTCATCTGGCGGTTGATCTGCTTGAGTTGCTGCAGCGGTAGCGCCACCTTGGCTTCGATGTCGATCAACTTCTGCTGGCCGGCCTGAATCGCGGGGAGATGCCGTTCGAGCGCCGGGCCAAACTGTTGCGACGTCGCAGCAGTGCGGTGCGTCCATTCCAGGTCGGTCTCGCTGCCCGGAAAGGACTTGATAAAGGCCTCGCGCGGCATTCCGCAGCGTTCGACGGCAATATCCAGAATGCTGCGCTCGATGGTCCGCACCTCGGCCACCTGGTTCTGCACGCTGGCACACAGGCTGTCGATCGTTTTGGCCGTGAAGCGGATCGGCGCGAGTTCGCGCTGGATGTCCTCGCGCACGCGCGCGATGGCGGCGGTGCGGGCTTGGCCGGTGACCGGGCCCTCGGGAAGCTGTTCGAACAGGGCACGGACGCGTGCAAAAATGGCCAGGCTGTCTGCCGTAAGCTGTTCGAGGCGGGCGGCGTTCGCTTTTTCAGAATCCCCGCCACCAGCGTCATCGTCTTCATCGTCCGACGACTCGTCGGCGTCGTCCGAGGCGTCGGTGTCCGCGTCGTCGGCGACGGCCGCGGCGTCATCCGCCATGTCGCCCTCGTCTGCGGCGTCGCCTTCCGTGGGTTCGCTGATGCCGTCGACCAGTTCGTCGATGCGCAGTTCACCGGCGATGATGCGGTCCACATCGGCCAGGATCATTGAGACGACCGACGGGCACGCAGCGATGGCCTGGATCATGTCCTGCAGGCCGCTCTCGATGCGCTTGGCGACGGCGATTTCGCCGGCGCGGGTCAGCAATTCGCTGCCGCCCATTTCGCGCATATATAGCCGAACGGGATCCGTGGTGCGACCGAATTCCGAGTCGACGGTCGAAAGTGTCGCTTCCGCTTCTTCATCCGCCTGGTCGTCGGATGTCGTCGTGGCGGCATCGTTCAACAGGAGCGTCTCGGCATCCGGTGCCTGTTCGTACACCGCCACGCCCATGTCGCTGAACGTGCTGACGATGGTGTCCATCGCCGCCGGCGTCACATTGTCCGGCAGATGGTCGTTGATGTCCGCATGCGTGAGGTACCCGCGTTCACGGCCGAGCGCGATCAGAGCGCGCATCTGGCCCTGACGCTCTGCGTCCTGCCGGGCGATGGACGCTTTGTCCGACAGCGGGCCCGCGGCCTGGTTCTTGCCCGTGGGCCGGCGGCGGGAGGGCTTCGCACCGGCCGGGGTCAGGCTGGAGGGTTCAAGGTCGCGATCCGGATGAGTCAATACGTGCTCCTGGGCAGATGGCCGACAATTGCCGGCCATGACACTGGCGTTGGGCCTGCGGACCCATCTTGGAGGGTATACAGACCGGCGGCCGGACTGTCGAGACTAGCATGCCTCCCGCAGCCACCAGTGTGCGCAAAAAATTTGAATCGCGCATGATACTGGTCGCGGTGTTGCGGTGCAATATGCGCTGGGGCGTTGTCGCGCCGGTCAAATGGGCACGATGCGCGCCAGCAGGCGGTACTTCTTCACTACACTTTCAGGATAGCGGCCATCGGGCGCAATGGCCGATGCTACCAGCTCCAGTACGGTACGGCATCCAAAACGCTGGACGTAAAACACCGGGCGGCGGCGCAGCCGAATACCGAAGGTGGCACGCCGCCTGAGCGGGAGGGCAGCAATGGACGGCAAGAACGGAAAGCCGGTGGCCCTGGCGTTGCAGGGCGGTGGTATGCACGGCGCCTTCACGTGGGGCGTCATCGATCGCCTGCTGGAAGATGGCCGACTCGCCATAGAGGGCGTGAGCGCCACGAGCGCGGGAGCCATGAACGCGGTCGTGCTGGCCAACGGCTTGCGGCGCGGTGGCGCGGCGGCCGCACGTGAGGGGTTGCATACATTCTGGCAGGCCATCGCCGAGTCGGCGCAGCGGTATAGTCCTCTGCGATGGATTCCGTGGCTGAAGAACAGCCATAGCTTCGGGTTGAACTATTCGCCGCTGTATGCCATGGCTGACATGGCGCTCCGCGTGTTATCCCCATACCAGTTCAACCCTTACAACATGAACCCGCTGCGCGATGTACTGGAGCAGCAGGTCGATTTCGAAGGGTTGCGCCAGGCGTGTCCGATTCGCCTGTTTTTGTGCGCGACGAACGTCGAGACCGGCAGGATTCGCCTCTTCTCCGGGGCCGATGTGTGTGTGGAGGCCGTACTGGCTTCCGCCTGTCTGCCGACGCTATTCCAGGCCGTGACAATCGACGGTGAGTTCTATTGGGATGGTGGCTATGTGGGTAACCCGGCGATCTTCCCGCTGATCTATGAGTGCCAGACGCGCGACGTGGTGATCGTCCACATCAATCCAATCATTCGCCGCGGTGTGCCGACCACGGCTGCCGACATCCTCAACCGGCTCAATGAGGTCAGCTTCAATTCGTCGCTGATGCGCGAAATGCGCGCGATTGCGTTTGTGACTGCGCTGATCCAGCAGGGCCGTGTGGAAGGGGAGGACATGAAGGAGATGCTGATCCACTCCATCCGCTCCGACGAGACCATGGCCGCGCTGCATGTATCGAGCAAATACAACGGCGATTGGTCGTTCCTGTGCCAGTTGCGCGACCAGGGTCGGGCGCAGGCCGAAGTCTGGCTTGCGCGGAACTATGAAAGCGTGGGGCAGCGATCGAGCATCGATATCAAGGCAGAGTTCCTCTGAGTGGCGTCGACAAGCCCGGCGGTGACGCCTGTTCCAGTCGCCACGACAGGTTGCGGCGGGCGCGGGCCTCGTAACGCCCGAAAAACGGCTCGGTAAGATAGATGCGCGGGCGGGCCAGCAGTGTACTGAGAAACGCGCGTTCGCCGCGATCGTAGGCCATGGCGTCGAGGTCGGGACGCTCCGCGCGCAGATTCACCGCATCCCCGCAGAACCACCTGCGCGGATAACCCAGCACCGCCAGATCAATGTCGACGACAAAGCAGCCTGCCGCGTCGGATGGCGTGTGGGTATGTGACGTGTCAAGGATCAAGCGCCCGACGCGCGCGATCTCCGCCATGCCGTTCCCGGCGCCTTTTTCAGCCGCGGCCCCAGCGCTGGCCCGACTTGCAACGCCCGACCATTGCCGAAGCCATGCTGCGCTGCGTGCTTCGTTGTCGGTGCCGCCTGGGGTATAGACCACGTCGTGGCACCACAGGGCCAGTTCCACCGCCACGGCGTCACGGTCTGCAATGGCGCTGCGCGCCCAGTCGAAGTCGCGCAGGCACCGGCGGACATGTTGCAGCGTGTGATAGTGACGAGCCGGATCGGCATAGCGTTCAAACAGCGCCGCGTAGACCATTTCGGCCTGTTTGCCGCCGGCGCGGGACCACAGCGCCACGAACCGTGTACGCAGGGCATCCGCTGTCGGGGCGGCCATCTCGGGGGCTGGGGATCGTGGCATGTTGCCAGGGGGCTGTGTCAGGCGTGCGTCGTCAGGCATGCTACAGATCGAGCAGGACATTGCCTTGCTGCCATCATTAGATGCAAGATCTGCGCGGGGAGCAAGGCAGGGCGGACCGTTTTTGGGTTGAGCTGGCAGGTTCGGGGTGCCAGAATTCTCGTACGAGATCGCACGGGTGGGTGCGGGCTCCTTGCAGCGCGCATCGAATGGCTCGGCACGGATGTCGAGCGATGCGGATCAGGACGAGATCCGGTATGGACCAGGCTGGCATGGATCGACAAGCGCAGGGCGATGTCTCGCTTGGGGCGGTGATGTTTGCGGACGTCAGCGGGAGTACGCGGCTGTACGAACTCGCTGGCGACGCGGCGGCCCTGACCGCGATCGGCCGCTGTATTGCGGTGATGACGGCCTGCGCAGGCGCCTGGCAGGGGCAGGTCGTCAAGACCATCGGCGACGAACTGATGGCCATGTTTCCATCGGCAGACAAGGCACTGCTCGCGGCCATAGATATGCAGCTGGCCGTGGCGGAGCTGGCACCCGTGTCGGGCGTTGGCATGTCGGTCCATATCGGGCTGCACCATGGGCCGGTTCTGCGTGAGGGATCGGGAGACGTATTCGGCGATACCGTCAACCTGGCTGCCCGACTCACCTCCCTGGCGTCGCGTGGGCAGATCATCACCAGCAAGGAGACGGTGAGGCAACTGTCGGCCAGTGTGCAACCGCGCACACGCAGTCTTTATCCCATCCGGGTGCGCGGACGGGATCAGCCCGTGGAACTGTTCGAGGCGATATGGCGGGAGGGAACGGACCTCACGCTGGTCGTCGATTCCGGCCAGAACATCGTCGCATCCGGCTTTCTCACGCTGCGCTATCGCGATACGTTGGTCGAAATGACCGCCGAGTCAGCCCCCGTCACCGTCGGTCGGGACGGCAGCATGACCATCGTCGTGACGGATCGCCGCGCGTCGCGCTTTCAGGCAATTGTCGAACCGCGCGCGGGGCGTTATTTGCTGGTCGACAGAAGCTCCAACGGCACCCATGTCTGCGTGGACGGTGAGGCGCCCTTTATCCTGCGCCGTGACGAGGTGCCGCTGCGGCGCCATGGATGGCTGACATTCGGTGAGGCAGCCGGCGCCGGCGACGAGCGCGTCGAATTCTTTCTGCAGACCGATCAGGAGTAAAGGCTGGCGGGTGGTGGAAGGCGGCAGCATAGGCTGCGCCTCACCCCACCGCTGCTTGCCCAGGCCTGCTTGCGATCAGTTGTAGCCCAGAACGGCAATGGACGAGATATCGGGTCGATCATTGGCGTTGTCGGCCAGCACCTCGGTCGGCGTCCGTTGCGTCCTCGAAGACGGTGACCTATGCGGGGATTCCGGCAGGCTTGGGCGGAAGCCGGATGTCTGTGGGCGCAACGGGAAAGGGAGCGCGCTGGTGAACGGGGCGACCGAGTGAGGTGTGGGCATCATTTCTGTCGAGACGAGGCGGTGGAGGGGTATTAGAGCACCTGGGTGGGCGCCGGTTGAGTGACCACAGGCTGGGCGGCGACGCCGACGCGGTTTGTGCCGTGGGCATGCCGGGCCCGACTGCGTTTGGTAATGAAGAAGACAGCCATGACCACCGGCGCGATCAGCAGCCCTTCGGCCAGTTCGGGGTCAATGGGCAGGTTCATGACGTGCAGCGCCTTGAACCCGGCCGCCGCGAGCGACAGAACGTAGTACGAGATGGCCGCCACGGACAGGCCCTCGACCGCGTGCTGGAGATTCAGCTGATTGCGGGAGGTCTGGTCCAGCCCGGCCAGCAATCGGGTGACGTCGCGCTCCTGCGTCAAATTGACCCGGGTGCGCAGCAGATCGACCGCACGGGCGATGCGCGCGGCAAGCTGCTCATGCCGCATCCAGACACTCTTGCACGTCTCCATCGCAGGCGCGAAGCGTCGCTCCATGAATTCCGAAATCATCGGCATCCCCTCGATGCGTCGCTCCCGCAGTTCGTGAATGCGCGCCAGCACGAGGCGTTCATAAGCCCACGAGGCGCTGAAACGTCCGCCGTGCTCCGCGAGGGACTCCACCCGGGCGGCCAGATCCGTCAATTGCACCAGCAGTTCTGCGTCGTTTTCTCCTGCGCGACGCGTGTTCATGCTGCGCATGAGCGTCTGGAGCGCGGCATGGATCTCGTCCAGGTCACCGCCCATGCTCCGTGCAACCGGCAGCGCGAGCAGCGCCATCATCCGATAGGTCTCGATTTCGTAGAGTCGTTGCAGGAGCCTGCCACCTTGCTCTTCCCGGAAATCATCGTCGATGGCAAGGATGCGCATATGTCCATCCGCACCAATACTCCAATCGCTGAAAACCTTGCCGCCGTCCAATACATGGCTGCCGACGAGCGTCGGGCCAGCCAGCCAATCGCGAAGATGCGCGCAGACGGCTTCGCCTGCGCCAGCCGCCAGTAGCTCCATGCGCAACGCATGAAAACGCATGCCCCCAAGCATCTCGAGCCACTGCGGCGGCACGCCCCGGATGGCGAGATCGTCAAAGTACGCCCGGTCGCTGCGCGGTGCAACGAACGTGAACGTAGAGAATTCGGTGTGCCGCTCCCACTTCAGATGCCACCCGAACGCCGACTGCGCGGCGTAGTGCCGTGCGCCCGGCGGCGGCGACGCCATGCCAGTCTCGGCGCACAGCGCGCGCAGCAGGCGCTCATGCACTGCGGGATCGCTCTCGGTGTAGATGGCGTAGTGCGTGACCGACGCGCTGCCGGTCAGGCGCAGGAAAGGACGGGCGTGCAACTCTGCGGCCAGTGAGGCGCGCAGCGGGTGATCGAGCACGGGGACGCGTGTGCCAGGGGTATCCATGCGGGGGCGCGTGATGTTGGGTGGAAGCGTCGGACACGGAGGATGGAAGCGCGGGTTCGCGACTTCCTGTCCGTGTGTCCGTGTCAGCAATATCGCATGGGCATACCGACAATAAAAACGCATAATATTGATCGTTACTTTCAGTTATTCTGATACCTATGAAGTCGCTCGATCATGATGTCCTCGCGACGGTCGTCGCCATTGCAGAGACCGGCAACATGAGCCGTGCTGCGGAGGCGGTCAACCGGTCGCAGTCGGCTGTCAGCATGCAGATCAAGGCGCTCGAGGAGTCCCTGGGCCGACAGCTTTTCGTGAGGCGGGCACGCAGTGTCGCGTTGACGCATGAGGGCGAGGTGCTGCTGGGATTCGCCAGGCGGATGTTGTCGCTGCGCGACGAAGCCTGGGCGGCGGTAGTGCGCCCGGAGGTGACAGGCAAGGTCGTCATTGGCGTCCCCGATGACTATGCTTCCTCCCTGCTGCCCTCGGTGCTCAAGAAATTCTCGGCGTCCTACCCGAAAGTAGAAATCCAGGTCATGGGGTTGCCCAGCAGTGCCCTGGGCCCACTGGTCAAGGACGGAACGGTTGACCTGGCTTGCGGCACACGGGTCAAGGGGCTCTCTGGCGATTTCTTGCGACATGAGCCGATGGCCTGGGCGGCCAAGGCGAACGGGCCGAAGATCTGGGAGGATCGGCCGTTGCCGATTGCCGTCTTCATGCCGGGAAGCGTCGCCCGGGAGAACACCATCCGCAGCCTTGACCGCGCCAGGATTCCACACCGGACGTCGTATGAAAGCCCGAGCTTGCTGGGGCTGCTGAGCATGGTAGACGCGGGTCTGGCGATTACCGCGCTCGCGAAGTGCGCCATTCCCCCGCATCTCACCCTGCTCGGACGGTCGCATGGATTGCCGGACTTGCCGCCCCTGGAACTGATTCTGGCCCGGAGTTCGAAATCCAGGCGTCCCCCGTGTGACTTTCTTGCCGAGCAGATCTTCGAGGATCTTCAGTCCGGCGGCTGAGGGCCAGCCGTCCAGTTAAGCCGTGCCGCCGGGCCGCCCCACCGTCGATCGGTCTGCGGCGCCACGGCCGGGGAGCATCCTGCCTGTCCCAAATTAGCAAATGATTGTCCCAGTTAAGCAAGTCGGTTCGCCCGCCGCTGCAGATACTGGATGCACAGAACACGGTGAGCCCACCCGAGGATTCATCGGACTGCGCAGGAGACATGACAATGAAGATCAGGCAAATCACCCCGGCTATCGGCGCCGAGATATCTGAGGTACATCTGGGCGATGCGTCGCGCGATCCGGCGCTTTTTGCGGCCATCAAGCGCGCGCTCCTCGCGCACAAGGTGCTTTTCTTTCGCCGCCAGGCGATCACCCGCGCCGAGCATGTAGCGTTCGCCGGCCGCTTCGGCCAACTGGAAGACCACCCGGTAGCGGGTAGCGACCCGGAGCATCCGGGTCTTGTACGCATCTACCGGAGCGACAACCCGCACAGCTACGAGAACAACTATCACTGCGACGGCTTGTGGCGTCCCAATCCGGCCATGGGCGCGGTACTACGCTGCATCGAATGCCCGGAGATTGGCGGCGACACCATCTGGGTCAACATGGTGAAAGCCTACGAGGAACTGTCCGAAGACATCCGGCAGAAGATCATCGGCCTGCGTGCCAGGGCGAGCATCGAGCACAGCTTCGGTGCCGTCATGACGGCGGAGGCGCGGGCCAAGCTGGTCGCGGAACATCCTTCTGTCGAACATCCGGTGGTGCGCACCCATCCCGAAACGGGCGAGAAGATCCTGTTCGTCGGAGCGGGCTTCACGACGCATTTCACGAACTACAGCACGCCGGCCAATGTGCGTCACGGCATTGACAAGGCACCCGGCGCGGCCTTGCTGCTCAACTACCTGATCAGCCGCGCGACCATTCCCGAGTACCAGGTGCGTTGGTCCTGGCAAGAAGGCGATGTCGCTGTCTGGGACAACCGGTGCACGCAGCACTATGCGCTGAACGACTACTGGCCTGCGCCGCGCAAGATGGAACGCGCTGGCATCGTGGGCGACATCCCCTATTGAACCGACGGCGCGCCTGGGCGCCCTGTCGCGCCTTGGCGTCCTGGATGCCATTACCTGGAGCATCGACATGCATTTTCTCGACGGTCACCTTTTTCCTGAAAACCAGCCGCCCCTGATCATTACCGCCGCACCTTACGCGCCGGGCTGGCTGCCATCGGACTTTCCCGAAGACATCCCGCTCACCATGGACGAACAGATCCAAAAGGCCGTGGATTGCTATCGGGCCGGCGCGACGGTGCTGCATTTGCACGTGCGTGAGCTTGACGGCAAGGGTAGCAAGCGGCTGTCCAAATTCAACGAACTGATCGCCGGCGTACGTGAGGCGGTGCCGGAAATGATCATCCAGGTGGGAGGCTCCATCTCGTTCGCTCCCGAAGATGAAGGGCAGGCCGCCAAATGGCTGTCCGATGATACCCGCCATATGCTCGCGGACCTGGATCCCAAGCCAGACCAAGTCACGGTGACCGTCAACACGGCGCAGATGAACGTCACCGACCATGCCGAGGATGCCGATTTTCGCGGCACCTCGCGCGAGGACATGACGCTGTTCAATGCGTACAAGAACCTCATCGTCCCTGCCAATCCTGGCTGGGTGGAAGAGCATGTGCGGCGTCTGACGGCGGCCGGCATTCAGAGCCAGTTCCAGTGCTACAACGTCAACAGTTTCGAGTCAGTCGAGCGCCTGATGCGCCGGGGCTTCTACAAGGGCCCGCTCGTCCTGAACTGGGTAGCGATTGGCGGCGGCATGGACACTCCCAGCATCTATAGCCTGGCCAACTTCATGCGCGCCGTGCCCGATGGCGCGGTGGTCACGGTGGAGAGCAACGTGCGAAACGTGCTGCCGGTCAACGTGATGGGCATTGCGATGGGGCTGCACGTGCGCTGTGGCACCGAGGACGTGCTCTGGAACCCCCGGCGCACGGCCAAGCAGAGCACTGTCAGCCAGATCGAGCAGCTGGTTCGCATTGCGCGGGAGATGGGCCGCGAGATCGCGACAGCCAGGCAGGCGCGCGAGATCTGCCAGATCGGTGTGTTCCACGATTCCGTCGAGGAATCCCTGCGCGCCAATGGCTTCGCGCCGAATCGAAATGGGGGGAGCCAGGGCTTCCTGCACAAAACGCAGTGACCGGATGCCATGACCGGCCGTAATGGCCGGACGCAGCCAGAAGACGAAGCCGATGACAAGGAGACTGTCATGCAACACCGAATCATCCCTGCGCGCCGTGCGCTCAGGCGGGCGGCCGCGCTCGGTGCGGCGCTGTTTGCCACCGCCGCCATTACCGGCGCAACCGCCCCCGCCGTCCATGCCGCCGACTGGCCCACGAAGCCGGTGCGGATTCTGGTGGGCGCGCCGCCCGGAGGCACCGCAGACATCATCGCGCGCCTGCTCGCGCACGCCTTGCAACGCCCTCTCGGGCAACCGGTGATTGTCGACTACAAGTCGGGCGCGGCCGGCACCATCGCGGTCCAGTCCATGCTGTCGGCACCGCGCGACGGTTACACCTTCCTGCTGATCCAGAAGGGGATTGCATCGGAAGTGCCGCTGGCCATCAAGGTGTCCTATGACCCGTTTCGCGACATCGTGCCCATCGCGCAGCTGACACGGCAGGGACTGGTACTGGTCGGCAATCCGGCGCTGCCGGCCACGAACCTTGCGGAGCTGGTCCGCCATATCAAGGCCAATCCGGGAAAATTGGACTATGCGAACTTTGGCATCGGCCTGCGTGGCCAGACGATTGGCGTCCAGTTCAACCAACTGGCAGGTCTTGAGACGGGTGCCGTGAGCTACAAGGGATCGCCCCCTGCGCTGCAGGACGTCATGGGCGGGCAGGTGCCGCTGATGTTCGATGGTCCCGCCACATCATTGCCGTTCATCCAGTCGGGAAGGCTGCGCGCCTATGCGGTCGCCTTTCCGAATCGAATCTCGGCGCTCCCCAATGTGCCGACCTTCGCTGAACTTGGCTATCCCGAACTGAATGAGGTGGGCTGGATGGGGCTATGGTCGGCGCCGGGCGTGCCACCGGCCATCGCCGCGAAGATGCGCGACGCGACACACGCCGCCCTGCAGTCGCCCGAGCTGCGACGCAGGATCCAGGAGCTTGGCATGGAGGTCGGCACGGCAGCCACCCCGGACGAACTGGCCGCGGATGTTCGCGCGTCCTATGAGCGCCAGGGCAAGTTGCTACGCGCCATGCATTTCACAGCGCAATGATGCAGGAGCACGAAAAATGAGAGCAGCACGTGTATGGCCGGGTGCCGAGGGTGGCCTGCTGGTCATCCAGGACATCGACGTGCCCACCCCGGGCGGCCAGGAGGTGCTGATTCGCGTTCGCGCGTCGGGCATCAATCTGGGCGAGATCAAGTATCAGCGTGAGCATCGGACGGGCGACCCGATGACCGCCGGCGTCGAGTTTGCCGGCGAAGTGGCGGAAGTTGGCGACAAGGTCGAGGGGTGGCGAACAGGCGACAGGGTGATGGGACATGGCCGGGGTTGCCATGCCCAGTACGTGGTGGCATCCCCGTTCGCGCTGATGCCGGTGCCCGACGACGTGTCATGGGTCGAAGCGGCGGCGTTTCCCAACGTGTTCATCACGGCCCACGATGCGCTGGTGAGTAACGGGGAACTGAAACCCGGCGAGACCGTGTTCATCAACGGTGCGTCGGGCGGCGTCGGCATGGCGGCAACGATGACAGCGAAAGCGTTAGGTGCGGGGTGCGTTATCGTCTCTTCGCGGTCCGCACACAAGCTGGAGCGCCTGGCGGCCTTCGGCGCCGACGTGGGTATCGATGCGTCGCGCGAAGTCCAGCACGAGGCCATCATGGCGGCCACGGACGGCGGGGGTGTGGATGTCATCATTGACACCATCGGCGGCACGGTTTTCGAAGAGAACGTCAGTTGCCTTGCCGTGAAGGGACGGCTGGTGAACCTTGCGCGGCTGGGCGGTGGCCAGTTCGGGCGAACCGATATCAACCGGCTGTGGCTCAATCGACTCAAACTGATGGGTGCGACGTTTCGCACACGCACGGAGTCCGAACGCCTTGCCTGCATCCAGGCGTGCGCGCGGGATCTGCTGTCGCATTTTCGCGCTGGCGGCCTCCGCCTGCCCATCGACCGGACGTTTCCCCTGGGCGCCATCGCAGACGCGTACGCCTATCTCGCACGCAGCGAGCATATGGGGAAGGTTGTCCTTACGGCCGACTGAGGGCGGGCGCGGGCCGGCGGCGGCCGGCCGTGGCGGTGGGCGATCCTGTGCCCGGGGGCTGCCGACGCCGCCATTGCGTGACGCTGCAGCCAAACTCCGCGCGAAACCAATGGCTGAAGCTACTCTGGTTCGAAAAGCCCAGCAGGCTGGCGATCTCGCCGATCGGCTGGTCGCTCTCTGCCAGATGTCGGATCACCAGTTCGGAACGGACCTCGTCGAGCAGCCCTGAGAACGTCTGGCCATCGGCGCTCAGATACCGATGCAGCGTGCGACGATCCACGCGCAGATGGCGCGCGACCTGCTGTGCGGTGCAACGCCCGCCAGGCAGCAGCGCCATGATGAGCTCCCGGCACGATTCGCGCGTACCTTCGCGACGGTTCCTCAGGGCGGTTTCGAGGTAGTCGCGCGCGAGTTGCGTCGCCCCCGAATGGTCCGGCGTGCGGGGCCTCTGCAGATCGGCGCTTGCGCACACCAAGCCATTGAACGGCTGATTGAACATCGGCTTGCGGCCAAAGAATGTGTGGTGAGCGGTCAGGCTGGCGGGAGGGCGATGGGTAAAGCAGACCTGCAGCGGGCGCCACTGCGGGCCGATCAGCTCGCGCAGGATGCGAAACATCATGCCCACGGCCAATTCCATGGCCTGGCGGGTCGCGTAACCGGGACTTGGCAGCAGATCCTCACGAATGATCACTGTCTGGCCGACATCTTCCACATGCGTGACGAGCGACGTGCTCAAGAGCTTCAGGTACCGGCAAAGCGTATCGAGCCCCTGCCGCGGCGAGGGCGCTTCCTTCAACACCAGGCTGATCGGCCCCAGGTTGGAGAACGTGCGGCGCGCGGCCATCTGCAACGCAAAGTCTTCCCTGCCGGTGGCGGCGACGGTAGCTTCCAGCAATTCACGCAGGGCGCTGCTCGGAATGAGGGTCTCGGGATTCTTAAGTAGCCGCGCCGACAGGCCGGCCGCGCGCAGCAGGGCCGCGGGATCGCTGCCGAGCGACTCCACCAGCTCGATGTAGCCGTTGAGCGTGGCACTGCGGACGAGCCGCCCTACGTTTGACATGGCGTGACCTTCACGTGGTCGGACGGCCACGAGTATGCCTCAACTTGCCGCCCGGCTCACACGCTTGGTGAAGCGCCATCGGCTGGCGGCAGGGGGAAGGCATCGGTAGGGAGATCGCATGAGCATGGCATCGCCTCCGCTCGCGGCGCGACGTTCTGGTCGCACGGCCGGACGAGGCAGCCACTCGGGCCGCCGTCCAAAATCGACGTCATAGCTGGGAACTGAGCAACGCGGTCAGGCGGTCTGACAGCTTCTCGCGCCACGGGCGGTTTTTCCACGCTTCGAACGAGACCGGACGCGACCGGGCAAGATCGTCTTCAAAAATCCTGGTCTGCTGGGCGGCAAACTCCCGGTCCAGGATATTGAGGGTCGCTTCGTCATTGAGGCGGAACGAGCGATTGTCGAAGTTTGTCGAGCCGACGGACACTAGCAACCCATCCACGATGAGCACCTTGCAGTGATACATGGTGGGCCCGTATTCGGCGATGGTCGCGCCAGCAGCCAGAAGTGGGCCCCACATATTGCGGGACGCCGACCGGGACGTCTCGGCATCGATGTGCGCGCCGGGGACGATGATTCTCAGTCGGACGCCGCGTTTCAGGGCGGCGAGCAAGGCCTTGTGGGTCAGCTCATCGGGTACGAAATACGCCGCCGACAGGTCGATGGTGTGGCTTGCCGCTGTGATGGCGAGCAGATACATGAGCGCCATGCTTTCACTGCCGCCCGTCGGAGAACTGCTGAACATCTGGGCGCGACCGTCACCGACCGGGGCCAGGGCTGGGAAATAGCGTTCCCCATGCGGCACGTCCCCGGTCACCTTGATCCAGTTATCCAGGAAGACGGACTGCATTTGCCCGACGACCGGTCCCTCGACGCGGAAATGCGTGTCGCGCCAGTGCTGCGGATCCTGGGCGTGCCCGGTCCACTCCGGCGCAATACCGACCCCGCCGGTGAAACCCACCGTGCCGTCTACGATCAGGAGCTTGCGATGGGTACGATTGTTGAGTTTGCCGATCGTATACCAGTGGATGGGGTGGTATCGCTCGACCTGGACCCCGGCCCGCTTCATCTGGTCGAGGATAGCCGGGTCGATTTTGGAGCTGCCTACCCAGTCGAGCAGAACCTTGACGGCCACGCCTTGTTCGGCCCGTTCGGACAGGGCGCGGGCAAATTCCTCGCCGATCGCGCCAGACCAATAGATATACGACTCGAAGTTAATGGTCTCTTTGGCGCCGCGAATGGCAGCCAGCATCGACGGGAAGATTTCGTCGCCGTTAAGGAGAACGCGGTAACGATTGCCTTCGAGAATAGGCGGGCCCAGGAGTACGCCGAGTTCGCGCGCAAAGCGGGGGTCGTCGATGGAATACTCGCGAGTGAGCCGGTGCTCGATGCGTTTCTCGCTGCCAACGAAGTTATAGGCAATGACGGCGCCCAACGCCGTCAGCAGGCAGACGACGACGGCGACCCAGGCAGTGCTACGCCTGATGCGAATGAAGGACATACCACCTCCCGGCCTCTGTTCTTGCTTTGCGACTAGCTTAGAGCGGCGGGGCTTGCTTCGGCACCGGATATTGTCTGACACAAGGGCGTACCCGTGCCGGGTCAGCGCATGCCTGCCTTTATGCGCAGGTGATCCGTCTTGTCACGCGTGATCCAGACCGCCGCCCAAACCGGAGACCTAAAAATGCAATTAGCCGCCTAATGAAAGGTACGTCTTCCATGTTTGGGCCGGCAATCCATGCGCGGCCCCGGCCGGGCGCCGTGGGTTTGCCGGCGATGACCGCGTCGCGCGATTTTGTCCTTTCACTTCGATGCGGATAGCGATCGGCATTGCAAAAGAAAACAGCCCGATCAACTTAAGCCGATCGGGCTGTTTCGGTCAGACTCGCATCTCAATGCGGGAGGCGCTAGGCCTCAGTCTTTTGTCCTGCGTAATGCGCAGGGCATCGCGCGCTTAGGCCGATGCAGGGGTAGCAACTTGTGCCGGTGCGGCCACTGCCGACGGCTTCACGCTGGCAGCCTTGGCACGACGGACCTTCGCAACCGGTTTCGCCGCGGGCTTTTGTGCGGCGGCCTTGGACGCCTTCACAACCTTCACGGCCTTAGCCGGCTTGGCGGCCTTTGCCGTCTTGACCGCCTTCACTGTCTTTACAGCTTGCGGCTTGGCGGCCTTCTTTGCAGGAGAACCCTTCACTGCGGGCTTGGCCTTCGCTTTTGCCTTGGCTGCAGCAGCCTTTTCCTTGGCGGCAGCAAGCTTTTCCTTGGCGGCGGCCTTTTCTGCTGCGAGCGCGGCGCGTGCCGATTCCTTCAGCTTCTTCAGATCGGCGACAGCCTGGACGATGGCCTTCTTGCCAGCCGCAACTTGCTTGGCCAGATCTGCGCGGAACTTCGCCAGTTGCTTTTCGGCAGCCTTCACTTCGCGAGTGATGACGCTTGCCTTCTTCGCGGGCGTTGCAACAGCTTTCTTGGTTACGCGTTTCACTGCAGTTGCTGCGACTTTCTTGATGGCCATGTTGGCAAACTCCGTAAAATTGGTTTTCGACGGGGGCGGAGTGTATCAGCGAAAAGTTGCGGAGGCCATGCGTGCGGCTGATTTCCCGTCAAAAGAAAACAACGGCTGTCACATCTGGCAGGCCGATCGGCGAAGAATCGCCACGCGATTCCCGCGGGCGACTCAGGCGGGAAAGTCATCGGCGCTGAACGTCTCGCGCTCCTCCCACACAGACGGATACTTCCGGGCGCGCTTAGCCACCGCTCCCCAACGCCGCGTTGGCGCGTCGGGTGGCCCCGTACAGTGGTAGTCTGTGTCGATAGAAGCGGCACAAGCCATGGGTTGATGCCAGCCCTGAAATAGACGAAGGCGACTCAAGGAGATCGATATGGCCAGGAAAACGGACGAACAGGTACACGCCGAAATCGCGGCCTTGAAATCGCTCCAGCCACGGCTTCCGCAGCGCGCTCAGCAGGCAGTCGCCGCGGCGCTAAAGGTGCTCGAAGACGGGCTGTCACACGACAGCGTCTATGAAATGTTCGAGGAGGGCAGCGAGGAGTTCGAAGACGCTTTTGCCGCGCGAATGTGGCGTGACGGCGCTGCGGGCGGCGAAGCGCTATCGGTGCTTTACCGAGAGCTGATCTAGCGATCGGCAGGCACAGATCGACGCCCTACAGGCGGGGCGCCAGAGCCTGCTCTGCAGCTTGTCCGACGAAGCGCTGCCGCCCGCTGCGCTGGTCTTGCGCTTGATGATGGCCGATACCGCTCGTGGCCTCGTGCGTACAGGCGAGTGGCGCGGGGCTGGAAAGCTGGCCCCATCCCCTATGCGAGCTGGTCCGCCCGACCGCCGCTGTGCCGGTGAAAGGGCGGGCCGCTTCCAATCCTTGCAGTGGACGGGGAGGCCGGCATGGCCGGTCGGGCGGCCAGGCCGTGATGGCTTGCCGTCAGTGACTGATCATCCAGGGCCGGCCTCCCGGCTGCTTGATGGCGTTGGGCGGGCTGGCCAGCTTGACCGGCCCGCAGCAACCGCAACCCGCACCGTGTGAACGGCTTTCCTTCGGCGCCGCCGCGCTGCGCTCGTTGGTGGCATGCGCGGCGCGGGCGGCCGCGCTGAGGCTGCCCAGCGCCGGAGCCGCCACCAGCGCCCGGCTGGCGGCCGTGCCGCATCCGGGACAGGCCGCCGGGTCGTCGCGCCGCATCATCGGTCGGATCACGGTGAACGTGCCACAGTCGTGGCAGCGATAGTCGTAGGTGGGCATGGTGGCTCCGGCGGCGCGCGGCCTAGATCAGGTCCGGTGAAAGCGGCAGGTCCACGCCCCCCTTGATCATTCGGGTTGGCCCGCTCGCGCTGGGACGGATATCGAAGTCGAAGATCTGGGTCGGCAGCCACAGCGTGGCACAGGCGTTGGGAACATCCACCACGCCGCTGATATGGCCCTGGACGGGCGCGGTGCCCAGCAGCGAATAGGCCTGGGCGCGCGAATAGCCGAACTTTGTCAGGTATTCGATTGCGTTGAGGCAGGCCTGGCGATAGGCAACATTCACGTCAAGGTAATGCTGCTTGCCCGATTCGTCGACCGAGATGCCCTCAAAAATCAGGTAGTCGTTGTAGTTCGGCGTGATGGGGCTGGGTTTGAAGATCGGATTGCGGACGCCGTACTTGGCCATGCCGTCCTTGATCAGCGTGACGCGCATGTGGACCCAGCCGGCCATCTCGATCGCGCCGCAGAACGTGATTTCGCCATCGCCCTGTGAGAAGTGAAGGTCGCCAACGGACAGGCCGGCGCCGTCCACATAGACCGGAAAGTAGACCTTGGCGCCACGAGACAGGTCCTTGATGTCGCAATTGCCGCCGTGCTCGCGCGGCGGCACGGTGCGTGCGCCGGTGGCCGCTGCCTGATCGCGTGCATCGCCCTGGAGCTTGCCCATGTGCGCGGTGGCCGCGAAAGGCGGATTGGCCAGCGCGGGCACGCGGTTCGGGTCGGTCGCAAGCAGCTCGGCCTCGCGCTGGTTCCACGTTTCCAGCATGGCCGGATCGGGCAGGCAGCCGATCAGGCCCGGATGGATCAGCCCGGCGAAGTTCACGCCGGGAATGTGGCGCGACGAAGTGAACATGCCGTGGAAGTCCCAGATCGACTTCTGTGCCTGGGGGAAATGGTCGGTCAGGAAACCTCCACCATTCTGCTTCGAGAAGAAGCCGTTGAAGCCCCACTGGCTGTCGGCCTTGGCGCCGATGTCGAGCAGGTCTACCACGAGCAGGTCGCCCGGTTCCGCACCTTCGACCCCAACCGGGCCGGACAGGAAGTGGACGATGGACAGGTCGATGTCGCGCACATCGTCGGCGGAGTCGTTGTTCTTGATGAAGCCGCCGGTCCAGTCGTAGGTTTCCAGGATGAAGTCGTCGCCCGGCTTGACCCAGCAGGCCATCGGGATGTCGGGGTGCCAGCGGTTGTGGACGTTGGGATTCTCGTACGGTGATTGGGCCAGATCGACCTTGATCAGGGTATCGGTCATGCGCTTGCCTCCTGGGTGCGTGCAGGGATGGATGGACGGGTGGACAAATGGGTGCGGCTAGACGGACAGGTATTCGCGGATGTGCGCCACATCGGTGCCGTGCCGCTGCGTCTCATGGACAAAGCGCCCACCCTCGATGACGAACAGCCGGTCTGCTACGTCCAGCGCAAAACTCAGCACCTGTTCGGAAAAGACGATGGTGATGTGGCGGGTGCGTCGGATCTCGTTGAGCGCACGCGCGATGTCCTTGATGATCGACGGCTGGATGCCTTCGGTGGGCTCGTCCAGCAGCAGCACCTTCGGGTTGGAAACCAGTGCGCGGGCAATGGCCAGTTGCTGCTGCTGCCCGCCGGACAGATTGCCGCCCTTGCGGCGGCGCATGTCGAACAGCACGGGGAACATGGCGAAGATCTCGTCGGGGATGCGCCGGGTGTTGCCCTGTTCCATGCCGGTCATGATGTTCTCCTCGACGGTCAGGTGCGAGAAGATCATGCGTCCCTGCGGCACATAGCCAATGCCGGCGCGCACGCGCCGGTAGCTCTCGTCGCGCGAGACGTCGTGACCGTTCACGCAGACCTGGCCGGCGCGCAGCGGGAGCATGCCGATCATGGCCTTGAACAGCGTCGTCTTGCCCATGCCGTTGCGGCCCATGATGGCGACGGTCTCGCCCTGCGCGGCTGCGAACGACACGCCGTGCAGCGCCTCGCTCTGGCCATAGTTCACCACCACGTTATCGACGGTCAGCATGCGGAACTCCTCCTTGTCCGGTGGCGTGCGGGCCTAGTGGCCCAGATAGACGTCAATGACGCGCGGGTCGTTCTGCACCTGCGCCATCGACCCTTCGGCCAGGATCCTGCCCTGGTGCATGACGGTGACCTTGTCCGCGATCTGCTGCACGAAATCCATGTCGTGCTCGATCACGATCACGGCGCGTCCCTTGCTGATGCGCTTGAGCAGGTCGGCGGTCAGTTCGCGTTCGCGAACACTCATGCCGGCAATCGGCTCGTCCAGCATCAGCAACTGCGGTGCCTGCATCAGCAGCATGCCGATCTCCAACCATTGCTTCTGCCCGTGCGAAAGCTGCGCGGCCTCGCGCTCGAGCGCGTCCCCCAGGCCGATTTCGGCCGCCACGTCAGCCACCCGCTGGCGCACGTCGTCGGTAGTGCGGAACGCCAGGGCGCCAAACACGCCGCGTCCACGAGGGAAGGACACGGCCAGGTTCTGGAACACGCTCAGGTTCTCGTAGATCGAGGGCGTCTGGAACTTGCGTCCCACGCCGGCCCGCACGATCGCGTATTCCGACAGCCCGGTCATCTCCCGATTGGAGAACTTGATGCTGCCGCTGGTGGCACGGGTCTTGCCGCATACCAGGTCCAGCAGCGTGGTCTTGCCCGCGCCGTTCGGGCCGATGATGACGCGCAGCTCGTCGCGGTCGACATACAGCGTGAGGTTGTCGATGGCCTTGAAGCCGTCGAACGATACGGAAAGGTCTTCCACCGCCAGCATGAAGTCGGTATTGCTCATGGTTGCTCCGGTCAGACGGTGGTGGCCGGCATGCCTTTGGCAGGCTCGGCCGGTTCTCCGGCGCGGCGCCGGCGGCTGACATACTTGCGGTAAAGACCTGCCAGGCCATCGGGGAAGGCCACCACTACGCCGATGAACAGCGCAGCCATCAGGAACAGCCACAGGTCCGGAAAGCTCTCAGAGAAATAGGTCTTGCCGGCGTTGACGAGCAATGTTCCCCACACGGCGCCCACCAGGCTCATACGCCCGCCCACCGCCGCGAAGATCACCATTTCGATGGAGGGGACGATGCCGACGAACGACGGTGACATGAAGCCCACCTGGAGCGTGAACATGGAGCCGCCGATGGCCGACAGCGCAGCGGCCAGGCAGAACACGAAGACCTTGAACATCGAGACGTCGTAGCCCGAAAACCGTACGCGGTCTTCCTTGTCGCGCATCGCCAGCAGCAGCACGCCGAGCTTGGTGCGCTGGATCCAGCGGCACAGCAGCATCATGGCGAAGAGCAGGGCGACATTGGCGAAGTACAGGACCAGCTTTGCGCTGTCGGTGCGGATATCCCAGCCGAGCATGGTCTTGAGGTCCGTGATGCCGTTGACGCCCCCTGTGTAGCCCTGCTGGCCGATGATCAGCACCGACAGGATCAGCGCCACGGCCTGCGTGATGATGGCGAAGTACACCCCGCCGACACGGCGACGGAACATGGCGAAACCGACCACGAAGGCAAGCAGCACGGGCACCGCGATGACGCCGAGCAACGCGAATGGCAGATGCCGGAACGGCTCCCACCACCAGGGCAGCGCCGTGAGCTGGTTCCAGTCCATGAAGTCGGGAATGCCGGGGGTTGACTGGATGGCCGTGCTTTTGGCGTCCGATGCCTCCAGCTTCAGGAACATGGCCATGGCATAGCCGCCCAGGCCGAAAAACACGCCCTGGCCCAGGCTCAGCACGCCGCCATAGCCCCATAGCATGACCAGACCCACGGCCACGAATGCATAGCTCAGGTACTTGCCGACCAGGTTCAGGCGGAAGATGTCGAGCGCCAGCGGCATGGCCACGACCAGGACCAGGGCCAACAGTGCGTAGCCGAGCCATTCGCCGCTGAAGGTGCGCAGCCGTTGCCGCAGCGGCAGCGATTTCGAGGGTGACATCATCGAACTCCGGTGAGCAGATTGGTGCGGGGTCAACGTCGTATCGCCGGGGCGAACAGGCCCTGCGGGCGAATCATCAGGATCGATACGATCAGCAGCAGCGTGACCACGCGCGCCATCGATCCCGTCATGAAGAACTCGGTGATCGATTGCGTCTGCGCGATACCGAAGGCCGATGCCACCGTGCCGGCCAGGCTGGCCGCGCCGCCGAACGTCACCACGAGGAACGAATCGACGATATACAGCGCACCGCTCGTGGGCCCGGTCGATCCAATCGTCGTGAAAGCCGCGCCCGCCACGCCGGCAATGCCGCAACCGATGGCAAACGTCAGGCGGTCGGTGTGTTTCGTGTTGATGCCGGCGGCATTGGCCATGGCCCGGTTGGCCGTCGTGGCGCGCACCCGCAGCCCCCAGCGGGACCGGTACAGCGCCAGCCAGACCAGGCCGGTCACGCCCAGCGTCAGCGCCATCACGAACAGGCCGTTGATCGGGATGTCGAGTCCCGGCGCCGGCGCCCACGACCCCATCAGCCAGTCGGGCAGCGTGGGACTGACCTCCTTGGGTCCGAGGGTCGAGCGGAACATCTGCTGCATGCCCAGCGACAGGCCCCAGGTGGCCAGCAGCGTATCGAGCGGGCGCTTGTACAGATGCCGGATCAGCGCCCATTCGGCCAGCCAGCCCGCCACGAACGCGATGCCGAAGGCGGCACAGATGGCCAGCGGGAAGTACCAGGCCATCCACTCCGGCGCCAAGCGCTCGACGGTGGTGGAGGCGAGGAAGACCGTATAGGCGCCAATGGTCATGAACTCGCCATGGGCCATGTTGATGACGCCCATCTGCCCGAAGATGATGGCCAGGCCTAGCGCCATCAGCAGCAGCACCGAGAACAGGCTCAGGCCGGCAAAGCCCTGCATCAGGCCGATGTTCAGCATGTCGGAGAGACTCATGACCGTGCTCCGGCGTTGATGTTTACTGGTAGCCCTTGGGGAACGGGTTCGGCGGGATCAGCTGCGGCGACTCGGCCACCACCTTGAACTGTCCATCCAGCTGTGCCAGGCCGACGCGGGTCTTGCTCCAAAGATGGTGGTTCGGGTCGACCTTCACATAGCCTTCGGGGGCGGTCTTCAGCTCGACGCCCGGCGACGCCGCCACCACCTTGTCGATGTCGAAGCTGCCGGCTTTCTCGACGGCGGCCTTCCACAGCCAGGGGCCCAGGTAGGCTGCCTGCGTGACATCGCCAATCACGGATTTCGCCCCAAACTTCGTCTTGAAGGCGTCCACGAACTGCTTGTTGTTGGGGTTGTCCAGCGACTGGAAGTACTTCATGGCGGCATAGAAGCCGGCGATGTTTTCGCCGCCGATGCCCAGCACTTCATCCTCGGTCACTGAGATCGTCAGCAGGAACTGCTTGTCCGCCGTGATGCCGGCCGCCTTGAGCTGCTTGTAGAAGGCCAC
Organism: Ralstonia sp. 25mfcol4.1; assembly: GCF_900104095.1. Classification (GTDB taxonomy): domain Bacteria; phylum Pseudomonadota; class Gammaproteobacteria; order Burkholderiales; family Burkholderiaceae; genus Cupriavidus. Next base: position 24,550 of record NZ_FNJO01000027.1, read on the forward strand.
GTTCGAGCCGCCCACCACGATCGCGTAGATGCAGTCGGGCTTGGCTACCTTGATCTTGTTGATGAGCGAATTGAAATTGGTGTGGCCCAGCGGGTAGTACTCCTCGCCCACCACCTTGGCCTTCTGGAAGTTCTCGATGTGCTTGCGCGCGATCTTGTTCGACGTGCGTGGCCAGATGTAGTCCGACCCGATCAGGAAGAAGCTCTTCGCGTTCTTCTGCTTGGCGGCCCAGTCGAGGCCCCAGATGATCTGCTGCGTGGCCTCCTGGCCGGTGTAGATCACGTTCTTCGACTGTTCCAGCCCTTCGTAGAAGGTGGGGTAGTACAGCAGGCCGTTTTCCTTCTCAAAGACCGGCAGCACAGCCTTTCGCGAGGCCGACGTCCAGCAGCCGAACACGGCCGCCACACGGTCGTTGACGAGCAGCTTCTTCGATTTTTCGGCGAACGTGGGCCAGTCAGAAGCGCCGTCTTCCTTGATGATCTTGATCTTGCGGCCCAGGATGCCGCCGGCCGCGTTGATCTGGTCGATGGCCAGTTGTTCGGCCTGGATGGAACCGGTTTCCGAGATCGCCATGGTGCCCGTGGCCGAATGGAGCTGGCCGACTGTGACTTCGGTATCGGTCACCGCGAGCTTTGTCGTGTTGATGGCCGACGTGGGCAGGTTGGCGCCGTGTGCCTGGACCGCCATTCCGGCCAGCGGCAGCGCGGGCAGGGCCGCCAGCCCCTGCATCAGCCGGCGGCGGTTCAGCGATACCGCACGATCTTCGGCCGAGGCTGCCGGAGACGACCCGTTCTGGTTCTTGTCACGCATGTTCAACGCTCCTGGGAGGCAAGTTGGGGTGGATGCTGCGTTGGGCGGATCATGCGGGGGACATGCGCAGGGCGGAATACGTCATTCAACGTACAGGGTGGCCGCCGTGGCCTTCCGGCTGGGACGGCACGGCTCTTGCGTTCGCCAGGCGGTTCGACCCTGCCCGTATTCACGATATGTCGAGTTCCAGCCAGCCCGTGCAGCGCATCAGCAAGATCCGGCGCGATTACAACCGCTGGGTCGCCGACGAGACGCTGGAGGATTACGCCCTGCGCTATGCACCAAGGTCGTTCCGCAAATGGAGCGCCTTCCGGGTGGCCAATACCGCTTTTGGTGCAGTGGCCTTCCTGGCGCTGGAAGCAATCGGGGCGGCAATCACACTGAGCTATGGCTTTACCAATGCGATGTGGGCCATTGGCGTGGTCAGCCTGGTCATCTTCCTGACCGGCCTGCCGATTTCCTACCATGCGGCGCGCGACGGCCTGGACATGGACCTGCTCGCACGCGGCGCCGGGTTCGGCTATCTTGGGTCGACCATCACGTCGCTGATCTACGCCAGCTTCACTTTCATCTTCTTTGCGCTCGAGGCAGCCATCATGGCGCAGGCGTTCGAACTGCTGTTCGGCATGCCACGATGGATCGGCTACCTGCTGTCGTCGGTCATCGTGATCCCGCTGGTCACGCACGGCGTCACGCTGCTGTCACGCATCCAGCTATGGACACAGCCGCTCTGGCTGGTGTTGCTGGTGCTGCCGTACGCGTTGATCCTCTGGCGCGAGCCACAGAACTACACAGCATTCCTTTCGCTGAACGGTCGCCTGGCCGATGGCGACGGATTCTCCTGGCACGCATTTGGCGCGGCGGCCACCGTGGCCGCGGCACTAATCGGACAGATTGCCGAACAGGTGGACTTCCTGCGTTTCATGCCGCCACTGACGCGCAAGAATCGTTTTCGGTGGTGGACGGCTCTGATAGCGGCCGGGCCCGGGTGGATCGTCCTGGGCGCCGCCAAGATGGCGGGCGGTGCCTTTCTGGCGTTCATCGTGCTGCAGGCGGAACTGCCGATTGCCCATGCGCTGGAGCCCACACAGATGTACCTGGCCGGCTTTGCACGTGGACTGGGTGAAGGGTGGCCGGCATGGGCACCTGTAGTGCTGACCGGACTGCTGGTGCTGGTATCGCAGACCAAGATCAACATCACGAATGCCTACGCCGGTTCGCTTGCGTGGTCCAACGTTTTTGCGCGGTTGACGCACAGTCATCCCGGGCGCGTGGTATGGCTGGCGTTCAACGTGCTGATTGCGGTCATGCTGATGGCCATGGGCGTGTTCGAGGCGATGGAGCAGGTGCTGGCCCTTTATGCACACCTGGCCGTGGCGTGGGTGGGCGCGATATTCGGTGACCTGGTCATCAGCAAGCCACTGGGCCTGTCGCCACGCCATGTCGAATTCCGGCGTGCCTACCTGTTCGACATCAATCCTGCCGGCTTCGGCAGCATGGCGCTGGCGTCGGGGGTATCGCTGCTGATGCACCTGGGCGTGTTTGGCGACGTCCTGCGCCCTGCGTCGATTGGCGTAGCGCTGGCACTGGCCACGGTATTGCCGCCGGTGATCGCGCTGGCGACGCGGAGCCGTTTCTTCATGGCGCGCACGCCGGTGGACTTTGGCGATCGCCATGCGGTGATCCGCTGCGCCATCTGCCGCAATGCGTTCGAGCGGGAGGACATGGCCGGCTGCCCCGCGTACCGCGGGCCGATCTGCTCGCTGTGCTGCACGCTCGACGCACGCTGCGGCGACCGTTGCAAGCCGGGGGCCAGCGCGCAGGAGCAGATTGCCACCGCGCTCACCCGCGTGCTGCCGGCCGGTACACCGCCGGTGGCAGCGCGCCGCATCGGGCAGTTCGTGCTGATGCTCGCCGGCATGGTATTCGCGTTTGGCACGCTGCTTTGGCTGCTCTATACGCAGGAGCAACTGTCGAGTGTGCTGGCCCCGGCCAGCCAGACCGGTGGCGCTCTGTTCCTGAAGATCGGCGCGGGGCTGACGCTGTTCTCGGCCGTGGCGGCGTGGTGGCTGGTGCTGGTCAATGAAAGCCGCACAGTGGCGCAGGAGGAATCGGAGCGCCAGAACGTGCTGTTGCAAAAGGAAATCGACGCGCACCGGCAAACCGACGCGCTGCTGCAGCACGCAAAGGATGTGGCCGAAAAGGCCAACGTGGCCAAGAGCCGCTTTATCACCGGCATGAGCCACGAAATGCGTGCCGGGCTGAATTCGATCCTTGGATATTCGCAGTTGCTGTTGCGCATACCAACGCTGCCTGTGCCGTGCCGCGAGGACGTGCGCACGATCGGGCGTGCCGGCGAACACCTGTCTAGCCTGGTCGACGGCCTGCTGGAGCTGTCGCGCATCGAGGCCGGCAAGCTGCGGCTGGAGCAGGAGGCCGTGTCGCTGGAATCACTGTTCGACGACCTGGTGCGCATGTTCCGCCCGCTGGCTGCCGCGCGCGGGCTGGCATTCCAGTATCGCGTGACGGGCCAGCTGCCACTGCATGTGCATGGAGACTCCAAGCGATTGAGGCAGATCGTCATCAACCTGGTCAGCAACGCGATCAAGTTCACCGATCACGGATCGGTCACGCTGACCGTACGCCACCAGCGCGAACTGGCTACCATCAGCGTGAGCGACACTGGCCCCGGCATTCCTGCCGAAGACCAGGCGCGGATCTTCGATCCGTTCGAGCGGGTCACGCCCCACGACGACCGCGAAGGCATCGGACTGGGGCTCGCCATCGTGCGGCTGCTGGCGGACCTGATGGGCGGGGACATCATCGTGCGCAGTGCGCCCGGAGAAGGCAGCGAATTCCTGGTGCGACTCTATCTGCCGGTGGTCGCAGTGGCACCTGCCCCACGCAAGGTGATGCCGGCGCAGCCATTGCCGGCGGGTGCCCGCGTGCTGATCGTCGACGACCGGGCTGCGCACCGCGCCGTGCTGCGGGCCTTCCTGGCGCCGCTTGACCTGGAGGTGCAAGAGTTGGGCGAGGGCGCGCAGGTGCTGCCCGTGCTGCGTGCATGGCGCCCGCAGCTTGTGCTGCTCGATCTGAACCTGCCCGATGCATCGGGCTGGGATCTGTGTCGCGAGATTCGGCGGGAACAGCCGGCGCCGCAGGTGGTCATCGTGTCCGCCAACGCCCATGAAAATACCGAGGAGGCCCGTCAGCTGCACGGCTATCTCGGCTTTGTCAGCAAGCCCGTACGCGAGGCGGAGCTGATAGATATGGTTCACCGCGCGCTGGCACCGGCGCCGACGCCGCAATCGGTGCAATCGGTGCAATCGGTGCAATCGGTGCAATCGATCCCGCGGCCGGCACAGCCCGATGATGAGACGCTGCGCGAACTGCTGGCGATGGGCGCGACCGGCCGTCTTCGCGCGGCCGAGGCGCATCTGTCGGAACTGGCGCAGGGCGGCGGCGCCGTTGCCGAGTGGGCACGACAGATGCTGACCCTGGCGCGAACCGACGCTGCAGCCCTGACCACTTCACTTGGGGAGGCGCTTCATGCAACCCGATCCTGATAACCGTCGTCTGGCTGGCGCCATGGAAACGCGTGTGCTGGTGGTGGACGACAGCCCCGACGCACGCGGCATGCTGACCCGTGCGCTGGGCGACGAGGCCATGCTGGTGCATGCCGCATCGAGCGGCAACGCCGCGCTCGATGCGCTGGCGTTCTTCGTCCCCGATGCCGTCTTGCTGGACGTCGACATGCCCGGCATGGATGGCTTCGCCACCTGCCAGGCGCTGATGGACCGCCACGCCGATCTGCCGGTGATCTTCATGACGGGGCTAGGCGATACGGGGCATATCGTGCGGGGGTTCGAGGTCGGGGCCTGCGACTATGTCACCAAGCCCGTGGCTATTGCAGAGGTAGTCGCGCGGGTGCGGTCCCACGCCAGCAAGGCACGGCTGGCGCGCAGCGCGCGCGACGCCGTGCTCGGCAGCACGGTGCCGATGTTTGCTGCGGACTTCGATGGCCGCTGGTTGTGGAGCAACGCCAGCGCAACGCAGGTGTGGCTCGACCGGGGTTGGTCGGCACCTGTGCCGGGCAATGGCTTGCCGTCGGCACTGCACGATGCGCTGCGGCAGCTCAGGATGACCACGCATATCACGCTGGATGGCATGTCGCTGCGCCGGCTGACCGGAAGTGCATCGGACTGGATGGTGGTCGAACTGGGTGCGCCCACATGGGCCGGCGAAGGGGGCGATGCCGACGCCCCGGGTGGCGCCGGGCCGGTGCTCACAGCACGCGAGGCCGAGGTCATGGCCTGGGTGGCGCGGGGCAAGACCAATCGCGACGTTGCAGAGATACTGGGCATGAGCCCGCGTACCGTCAACAAGCACCTGGAACACATCTACGAAAAGCTTGGGGTGGAAACACGCACCGCAGCCGTGGCGGCGGCGCAGCGGCGGCGGGGCCAACCTGCTAACAATGTCTGAAGCCGGACCGGGCACGCAAGCCTGAGGAAATCGCCCGGCGCGGCAATGCACCAGGCACGCGCGGGGAGCGCCAGCATTGCTGGCTCCCTATTTTGGAAGGGCCGAATCCGGGCGCTTTCGAGTGCTCATCGGCCCCGAAAACCTGAAGCGCTTTGTGTTCTAGGTGGCATCGGTTTCGTGCAGGCCCGCATCGAAATCTTCAAGGCTTTCGCGACTGGTTTGCCGAGGCGCCACGGCGCCACTTCGATGCCCGCTGGCCCAAAAATACGGCATCCATCGTATTTACCGGGATCTTTCCAATTCTTAGAATCCACTCGACGTAACCCGTCACGGGAACGCCTATGCATGGCCGCCCAAGCAGGAACGGCCACGCCCGGGCTGCGCCGACCAGAGGCAGCGCATGGTGGCCTCCGTGCCGCCCTAATCCCGGAATTCCATGTCCCCGAACATTTCCCACCGGCGCGCCAGCGTCCTGTCTGCCACGGTCGTCCATCTCTCGATCCTTCTACGATTGGGCCTATAAGGTTCCGGCCTTGCTCAACCAGCCCTTCGGCGTGGCGGTTGACGCAGGAAGGGAATGTCTTCGTGGCGGACACCAATAACAGCCTGGTCCGCAAGTTCACGGTTCCGGCGCCGTAAGCCATCGCCTACAAACGATCGACCGCCGACTCGTCGTGTCGCTTCGCCTTCACGACGGTTCTGGAATTCCCCAACGCTTCCTGCGCCACTCGTCTGTGAAAACGCGAAGCCCGACTGAGGCTGTAGCAGCGCTAAAGTCAACGCCCGCGACGGGCGAACTGGTCAGCCCCCTTCCAGGTCTGGTTCACCAGTCACGCCGTAGGCGTCGCCATGCACGGGGTCGTCGTCAGAAGCCCGCGACCACCTGGAAGTGCACGCGCTGGTGCCGCTGCAGGTCGGCGCGGTCATTGAAGCCGTATCCATAGGCCAGCCGTGCCGTCAGATACTTGCCATAGTTAAGGTCGAAGCCAAGGCCGATGCTGGTCAGGCTGGTGAGGCCGCCGTCCGTGCCCGGCGGCGCGTATGCCTTCACCGCGCCATGATCGACGAACACGAACGCGCTGAGGCCCAGCGAGCGGCTGTCCGGCGCGGTGCTGCCGTACAGCCGGCGATGCAGTTCGGCCGACAGCGTGTAGCCGTTGTAGCCGCCCAGCGCGGCGCTGTCGTAGCCGCGCACCGATCCGTCGCCGCCGATGAAGAACTGTTCGCTGCTGGGCAGCAACTGGTCGCGCGTCCATTGGAAGCTGCCGCCCACCTGCAGCGACAGTGCCGCCCCGAGGTCGTGCCAGTGGCGCGCATAGCCACGCACCAGCCGGAAACTCTGCCAGTCGGTGCTGGCATTGCGGCCTTCGCCGGTGGCAAAGCTCAATTGCGCAAAGGTGAAGTTGCCGTCGGTGCCGGCGCGCATGTCGACCCCCACGGCGGTAGTGTTGGTCTGGTTGTGCGATAGCTCGATCGGATCGATGCGGCTATCCGAATCCTGCCGCTTGTGCGCGACGGTCAGGTCGAGTTGCACCGCCTGCACGAACAGCAGCGGCTGGCGCAGGCCAAACAGGTTGGTGCGCGAGGTGCCCTCGATACCCAGCGACGCGAACGGGCCATTCCTGATCTTGGTCTCGTCGTGGAAATAGCCGTAGGACAGGCGTGTGCCCCAGGGTGTAACCGGTACGCTGTAGTTCACGGACCCCCCGCGATAGCCTTCGGCGGCCGCGCCGCTCAGCGTGAGCTCATCGCGCCATCCGAGCAGGCTGCGGTTGGTGTAGATGGCGCCAAAACGCGTTTCGCCGGTGTAGCGGCTGCCGCCGTTGTCCGTATACGCGCGCACGCTCTGTCGCTCGGGCTCGGTGGCGACCAGCACGATGTCCGTGGCTCCGGTGTTCTGTCCCGGTTCCAGCTGGGCGCGCAACTGCATCTCATTGGTGCGGTTGAAGCGCTCCAGGTCGGCCTCCAGCGTAGGCAGGTCCACCAGCGTGCCGGGCGCCTGACCCGCGCGCCAGCGGATATAGTGGTCGGCGGTCGACGCATTGCCTTCGATGCGCACCGCGCCCACGCGACCCTCCACCAGGCGAATGTGGACCACGCCCTCGGTGACCTCCTGCGGCGGAATCACCGCCATGGCCGTGGCAATGTTGCGTGTTCTGTATTGCGCATTGATGGCGGCCACCAGTTCCCGCAGTTCGGCCAGCGACACCTCGCGGCCCTCGTATGGCGCGGCTAGTCCGCGCAGCAGCGATTCGGGCAGGATGGCCGATGGCGTGAACGCAATCTGCCTGACCTGGAAGCGCGTCCCGGCGTCCTGGCCCAACACGTCAGGCGCGGGCTTCTGCTCGATCAGCTTGTCTGGCGCCGGCACATCGGGCTCGGTGCGTCGACGAATGCGCTGTTCGTTCTCGATGGCCTGCCGCTGGATCACGGCAGGGTCGGCAGCCGGTGGTACGGGCACGGGCGGCACCTGTGCGCCGGCCTGCCGCGCGGGCAGCGCACCGAGTGCCGCGGCCAGCGCCATCGGCGCCAGCGTGAAGGTCGGCGCGGCGCGGCGCGACAGCAATCTGTTGAGCATGCTTGAAAAGTCAGAGATACAGAATGAAGGGGTGCACGTCATTCGGCCACGCATGTGGTGTCATCGGGCTGGCAGGGCGCCAGCAGCATGCGGTCGATGGTCCAGCTTCCGGATGCCGATGCCGGGGTGCCGGGCGACGCGGCGCGCGCGGTCCACGATGCCGGGGCCAGGTCGCCCAGGCCAACCGGGATGCCGGTCATCGCGATCAGTTGCGCCGGCTGAACAGCCGGATGCGGTTATCGAGCGATCCGCCGTAGTGGTCCGTCCGCTTGTTGGTGCCCGGCCAGAAGAACTGGTCGAACAGGTAGCCCTGGGCGGCATGGATCTCGACGCCGTCGAAGCCCACGCGCTGCGCATTGCGGGCGCCTTCGGCAAACGCGGCGATGACCGCATCGATGTCCTGCTGCGTCGCGGCGTCTCCATCGCGCGTCAGCGGATGGCCGATGCCGCCGAACCAGCCAGACGGGCCGATCCGGTGCGGAGCCGGCTCGCCATCGGCACGTTTCTCGTACAGGCTTTCCACCGTGCGCTGCTTCATCTGCCCCATATGCCAGAGCTGCGCGAACATCGGCGTGTCTTCGGCATGCACGGGGGCGGACCACTTCCGCCCATCCCGCCACGGAGATGGCCCGCCAGGAGGTCCCCGGGTTGAACGCGATCGACGTCAACCTGCAGTTCGTCGTGCCGCACCAGTTGCCCGCAACGCCGACCGCCGAGGTGCAGGTCGCCATCGACCAGGTGATGCGCTTTGCGACGGACGGTTCGTACTATCACACCTGCAGGTCACGCGCGCGCAGACCATCGGCTACGCGCTGGCGGATTCCCCCCCCAGCGGGCAGGCGGCATGGATCTACGAGAAGCTCTCCGCATGGTCGGACAGCAACGAGAATCCGGAATCCGTGCTGTCCTATGACCAGATGCTCGACAACATCATGTTCTACTGGGTGACGAACATGGCGCTTCGTCGGCGCGCATGTACGCGGAGAACGCCGACCTGACGTTTGCGCCGGTGCCGCTCGATATTCCGGTTGCCGTCACGGTGTTCCCGGGCGAAATTTACACCCCCCGTGCCACTGGTGCGAGCAGACGCACAGCAGGATGTTCTCCTGGAACCGCGTGCCGAAGGGCGGCCACTTCGCCGCGTTCGAGCAGCCGAAGACCTTCGTGGAAGAGTTGCGCGCCGCATTCACAATGCCAGCGCATCGGCTGACGGGCAGTGTTGCCGAGAAAAAGGGGGGCGTTCCGCAAGGGACGCCCATTTTTTTGCGGCGAGAGGGAAAAAAATGGCCCGGCGTTTGCCGGGCCGATCAGGAGTGCCCGACGAGCGCACCGTCAGTTGGAGGATGGAGAACGGAGCGTTGTCGGATGCAGGTCTGGCGAGCCAATGTCAGAGCCTGGGATTCACGATAGCGGGTTTCCGTCGTGGCATCCACGGACCGGACCGTGAAACTGTTTTCCTGCCCCACGCACAATCACGGGGCGACCCCGTATGACCAGCTTTCGACAAACAGGGTGATGACGCCGAGGATCAGCGCGATGCCGCCGACGGTGACCGCGCAGAGCACCGCCGGATTGGCGAATGCGTCCGCCCCGGGGGCGATGGTCTGCTCGATGCACAGCCCCAGCATGGCGATCAGCGTACCGGTGCCGAAGCTGCCGACTGCAGTCTGCAGCAACAACATCGCGCGCCGCAGTAGCGTGACGCGACGGGCGGCATGAAGGTCCACGACAGCCGGCCTGATAGCCTGCCTGTCGAGGGCAATGCCTAGGCGATTAGTCGCATCCAGCAGCAGGACCGTGGAAGCATTGGTCAGCAGGGCAGGGCCGGTGATCAGCGACAGTGTGGAGGCAAGGCTGGCTGACATGGTGTGGGATGCGGTCTCCCGGAGCCGAAGGGGCTCCGGGCATTGCGCGGAAGGAAGCGGATCAGGCGGCGGCCTTTAATGCGTCGTGCTTGGCGACCAGTTCGGCTTCGTCCTTGAGGGCTTTCTTCACGGAAGTGCGTGCTTCGATGCGGGCGATGTAGTCGAAGAAATTCTTCAGGTGCGTGATCGGCGCGCCTGAGCGCTCGTGCCACAGCGTGGCCCAGACGTAGGCGTCCGCCACGGTGAACTTGTCACCCGTCAGGTAGGCACGGCCGTCGGCCAGTTGGGCGTCCAGCGTCGCGTAGGCCGTTACAAGCTTGTCGCGTGTCCACTGAGTGCCGAACTCCGTCTGCAGCTTGCGCATCAGCGGGATGTGCTTCTGCGCGATCTCGGTGGCGATGAAGGTCAGCAACTGGTCGAACTTCACGCGCTCCAGCGTGCCGTGCTGCGGGATCAGGCCGGCGCCCAGATGCTGGTCGGCCAGATACGACGTGATAACGATCGTCTCGGTCAGGTGGCTCTTGGCCTCGTCGTCGAGCACCAGCACCGGCACGTAGCCGAGCGGGTTGACCTGGCTGAAATCGTCATTGGCCGAGGTGCTCTTGCCGAACACGTCGTAGTGCACCAGCTCGGGCTCCAGACCCAGTTCGTTGGCGATGACCTGAACGGCGAGCGAGCAAGTAGCTTGGGCGATATAGAGTTTCATGGCGATGGTCCCTTCGGGTTGAGTAACTGGGTGCGTGGCGCTTGTCCGGAGATCGGCATCGGCGCCATGGATGCCACTGTACTAACGACGATCGGGGCGATAAAGACGCCATGCGGCGTCAGACCGTATCCATTTTGGAGACAAATTTCGGCAACTTTGGACGGAGATCTGGGTACACAGCCTGGTCATACTGGCCCGCAAGGGCCCATCAACCAGCGGTTCCGCCTGTGCAAGCCGACAAAGTCATATCAAGCGTGACTGCGCAATGCATTTCGTCAATTCGAACCGCTGCTGCGCGCGGTACCATTTTGTGGCTTGCCGAGCTATTAGGCCCCTGCGTCCGTCTATGACAGCAAAGCAGACGATTGCCGAGCATGTGGGCAATAGCGCCTTATGGCCGGAGACGGCCATCGCGCCTTTTAGTTTTTGGACGTCGTTTCACCGGTAGAACCTGTCGGTGCCCGGCATCAGCGGGCGAATACGGCGTCCGTCAACGTAATGTGCCTAGACTATTTCATCGGGCCTGCTACACGATTCCCGTGCCTGTTCGTAGGGGGGAGCGGTTGATTGAGGTAATCTTCGGACAACCCCCTAGCAGGCTGCTGAAGTACTCCCCGCACAAGCGGTATGCTTTTCGCCTGTGCAGGTGAGTACTGTCTGGTTTCACAATCCGCAAGCCGCGCACCGCTGAATCGAGTTTTTCGGCTGCTGGGCACCAGTTTGCGGCTTCATTTCCCCGATTACCGCAACTGCGGACGGATTTGTCCCAGCGAACGCATGCGCACGAGGTTGTAGGCGGCCATGCTCAGGACGAACATCTGATCGACTCGCTTCAATCCGCGCACCATCACCTGGCGCATGCGTCCGACCGTCTTGACCCATCCAAAGCCTTGCTCG
>NZ_FNJO01000023.1 GCF_900104095.1 Ralstonia sp. 25mfcol4.1
CCGGGAAGACGTCGAGCAGTTCGGGGTAGGTGTAGCCGGAGAACGATTCGCTCTCGACGGTCGTGATGGTGGTCGGCACGTCGAAGATCCTGGCCGCCTTGGCCAGGCCCACGACGTTGTTCTTCATGGTCTGGCGGTCCATCGACTGCACGCCGAAGGCCATCTGGGGCTGGTGATCGATGATGATCAGCTGGCTGTTGCGCGGGGTCAGGACTTGCAGTTTGGCGTTCGACATGATGCTCTCCGGTATAAGGAATGATTCAATAAGTTTGAGGTTTTATCGGGCGGCGCTGGCTTCGCTTCGTTCGTTTCGCTGCGTTGCTGCGCTGTCCATGTGCAGAACTATAGCGACCGCCGCCCCGGCGAAAGTGGGCTATCGTCGTCATAGTTATTCAAAATAATTGAATCGAAGAGCTGGGCCCGATCCCGCTTCCACGCCGGGCAGGCCGCAAGTGGGAGCGTTCAGTGCGAAGGGGGGATAACTCCGATACGCGACGTACCAGAGAGTCGCGCGAAGGGACCCTGCGGCGCGCCCTGGCGGGGCGCGCCCGGCCGCGCGAGGATGGGGCCCGGCCGAGAGCCGGGCTGCGTTGGGTGCCGTCAGTCCAGGCGGAAGGTCCGCACGACGTCCGCCAGTGTGGCCGCCTGGCCCTGGAGCGCCGCAGCGGCAGCGGTGGACTGTTCCACCAGGGCGGCGTTCTGCTGCACCATCTGGTCGAGCTGGCTGACCGCCACGTTCACCTCCTGAATGCCGCGCGTCTGTTCGCGCGCGGCGCTGGTGATCTCGGAAATGATCTGCGTGACGCGGCCCACGTTGCCGACGATCTCGTGCATCGTTTCGCCGCTCAGGCGCACCTGCCCGGAACCGGCATTGACGCTGCCCACCGTCGATTCGATCAGCGTCTTGATCTCCTTGGCCGCCTGCGAACTGCGCTGGGCCAGCGCGCGCACCTCTCCCGCCACCACGGCAAAGCCGCGGCCCTGCTCGCCGGCGCGGGCCGCTTCCACGGCGGCGTTCAGCGCCAGGATATTGGTCTGGAACGCGATGCCCTCGATCACGCCGATGATGTCCGAAACCTTCACGGCCGCGCGCTCGATGTCGCCCATCGTGTCGATGGCCCCGGCGATGGCGCTGCCGCCCTGCGTGGCCACCTGCTGCGCCTGCGTCGCCGTATCGTCGGCCTGGCGCGCAGCGCTCTCCGACTGGCCCACGGTGGCAGTGATTTGTTCCATCGATGCCGCGGTCTGCTCCAGGCTCGCGGCGGCCGATTCGGTACGGCGCGACAGATCGGCATTGCCTTCCGCAATCTCGTTGGCGGCGACGTGTACCGATTCGCTTGCGTCCCGGATCTGGCGCATCACGTGCACGAGCTTGTCGGCAAAGGCATTGAAGGCCCGCGCGATGTGCGCCACCTCGTCGGTGCCCTCGGCGGGCAACCGGCGCGTGAGATCGCCATCGCCGGACCCGATCGCCACCATGGCATCGCGAATACCCGACAGCCGCCGGAACGAGACCGCTGTCACGCCTGCCACGATCAGCGCCGCCGCGCAGGCCACGATGACCAGCGAGATCATCGATGCGATCAGCACCGACCGCATGCCGGCCGTGGCCTCGGCCTTGTCCAACGCGATCACCGCAACCCAGTCGGTGCCGGCGATCTCGCGCCCGCGCAGCAGCTTCCTGGCGCCGCTCACGCTGACGTCCAGCGGCACGGTCGCGGATACCAGCGCGCCGAGCTTGTCACCGTCCAGCGCCGGTATCAGATCGGCAATCGGCTTCAGCGTCAGCTTGTCGTCCTGATGGGCGACGATCCTGCCGTCGCGCGCCACCAGGATGCCAAAGCTTGCGGGTGTGGGATGGATCGACCGGACGTTGGCCACCACGGCATCCATGGCCACGTCGCCGCCGATCACGGCCTTGACGGCGCCGTCGCGGATCACCGGCACGGCAAACGTCACCACCAGCTTGCCGCTGCTGGCCGCGATGTAGGGCGGCGTGACGATGGGCTTGCCCGCCGCCACGGCCTGCTTGTACCAGGGCCGCGCAGTGGGATCGTAGTCGGGCTTCAGGCCGGCCGCGTCAGAAAAGCGGTGGCTCTTGTCCGGATAACCGACGTACGTCTTGATAAAGCCGCCTGCGCCGGAAACCAGCCGCAGCGCGGGAATGGGATCGTCCTGCAGCGCAGCGTCCTGCAGCGACGCAATCATCTGCGTGTGACTGGACACCCATTCCGCAATGGCGTCCACGTGGCCGGTTTGCACGGCGGCCAGGTTGTTGTCGATGGCCTCGTTGTTATAGGCACGGGCGACAAACTGGTTGACGATGGCATTGGCTGCCAGCGCCACGATGACGATGGCCACCGATAGGGCCACGATTCGCGCGCGAAGCGAGGAAAGCATGTGATGAACTCTTCTCTCAGGTTGGCCCGGGTTTGGGCGATTGAATTGCCATCGCATTGACGGCGCGCACGGGGCCGACTTTAGTGCGCCGCAGCATAGAGATTTTGGAGTCACTTTCCACCCGCTCGAACGACCGTTCGAGGTCTGTCGGCCGCTTGCCATATCGATACAAGGCACTTGCCATACAACCGAGGGAAAACCCGCTGCACCGCAACATCGACTTGCAATCGAAAGGCGTGCTGCCTATGCTGAACACCAGAATTAGATTTAATTTGAATCTGAGTTCAGAAGGATCTAACGCGTTACATACGCACACGGGGCGGTCTGACATCCTCCGAGGGAGGGCCGGTAGCAGTCGGCAGCAAGCCAGGACGGGAAACGCTGCGAAGGCTCGGGAGGTGATGCAGACCGTATGGAAGTGCAACCGCACCAATAAGCGGAGCGCTTCCAACAGCGCGCCATGCGGACAGCCAGACATCGCACCGACGCGCCAGGAAGAAGTGAGCGGCCATGGCCACCATTCTGTTGCTCGAGCCACATCCATTGTTGCGTCTCGGTTTGCGCCACCTTTTGGCTCAGGCGCATGTTCCAGGCGATCTCGTCGATCTCGATCCCGCCGCCCTGCACGACCCCGACCCGTGGACTCACCACGCGGATCTGCTCGTGTTCGGCCTGCCGGCCGATGCGGAGCAGGGCTGGCACACGCTGGCCGAACTGTGCCGACGCCTGACGCCGCTGCGCGTGCTGGTGCTGGCCGACCAGCTGCCGGTGCCACTGCCCGAGGCCGGCATGCCCGAGGCCGGCATGCCCGAGGCCGTGCGCGGCCTGCTGGCCAAGACCTGTTCGGCCGATGCGCTGGAAGCCGCTATCCGGCTGGTGCTGGCCGGCGGCGAATGCTTTCCGTCCCAGCTGCCCACGACGCGCCACGCCGAACCCGGCGCTGCCGAAGCGCGCCATGATGCCGCGCCGATCGTGGTGCCGTTGCACGGCGTGCCGGCCCACCTGACCGATGCCGCCGCGCATGGACAGGCGGCCCCGCTGGAAACGCCGGCCGCAGGCGCGCATCTGCTCAATATCACCGAACGCCAGTACGAAGTGCTGGCCCTGCTGGCGCGCGGCTACCCGGTCAAGACCGTCAGCCGGCTGCTGAACATTTCGGTGGCCACCGCCAAGACCCACGCCTGCACGCTCTATCAGCGTCTGCATGTGCGCAACAAGGGCGAGGCGGTGTACGTGGCACTGCAACGCGGGGCCACCCTGAACTGGCCCGGCCCCACGCCGGCCAGGCCCACGCATATCCCGATGTCGTCGCTGAGCGCACGGGAGGCTTGTGAGGCTGCATAAGGGAAATCACTGCGCGTTGCCGGACAACGGCACGCTTCCACCATTCGCCCGCCCGCCCCTCATCCAAAAGCATGAGGCGGCGGCCGGCCGCGATTGCTAGGTTGTAAGTTCAGGCGCGGTGCCGGGGGCTGCCGCGGAGATCACCAGAATCTTCGGCAAGAACTCCTCATCGCCATCATTTCCACAAGAATACGATGCGCCCCACCAGGGCGTCCCGTTGGGGCACCACACCCTGCGGACACACGCGCGCAACAATGCGCGGATGGCAAATAGATGACGACCTATCTCATCGCCAGCAACGAAATGATGTGCCGTATCCTGGCGCGCCGGATGGAGGGCCAGGACATTCCGACACCGGTGCGCTGGCACGGCCCCGAATGGCTGCTCGACGGCGATCCCGTCCCGGCGCGCATGCCGTCGATCGACAATCCCGATGCATCAGAACCGCTGCCGGAACAGCCGGTGGAAATGGCGCTTGTAGACTGCAGCGGGGTGCCGGGCGACCCGCGCAAGCTGCTGGACCGTGTGCGCGAGCGGCTCGCACCCCGGCGCTGGCTGGTCCTGTCCGATGCGCTGGATGCCACGCTGATGGCTCACGCCGCGCTGCTTGGGGCCAACGGATGCCTGGCGGTGCCCGCGCCGGTGGAACTGGTGTGCGCTGCCGCCACGCTGGTGTGGGCGGGCGGGCAGTGTTTTCCGCGCAGCGCGCTGACGCTGCTGAGATCGCTGCATCCGCACGGCGCGCCCGCGCCAGCCCCCCGCTTCATCCCTGCGGCGCGGGTAAGTCCGGATGGGTCTACTGCCATCGGATGAAGGCGTCCGCGCGTTGATACGACTATGCTGGATTTGCCCACGGTCAGAAGCCGGCGCCTTGGAGAGGCCGGCCGCCGCGGAGAGCAGGGGGTCGTATGGAACACAGTCTGGATATCCTGATTGTCCACGGGTTCGCCGTGCGCGAAGGCCGCGGCAAGTGGGCATGCTGCTATGAGATACGGCTCGCCATCATCGGCGGGCCGTTGTTGTATCGGGGCGAACTGCATGGCCGATGCTTTGCCACCGAGGATGCCGCCATCGTCGCCGCGCGCGAAATCGGCGAGCGCGAAGCAAGCCGCCACCTTGACACCGCACGCGCGCTGTTCGTCGCGCTGACGCGCACGCCGCCGCCCACCTGACACCGTGCCGCCCAGCGACAGCGATGCTGCCCGATGCGCGTGCGGTCGAACCGCCGGCTCCAAAAAAGAAGCCCGCCGACCGGGGGACCATGCGGGCTTTGAAATGGCCGCACACGTGGTGCGCGACCATTGCATCGACCATATCGAATCGTCGTGCGGGACAGTATCAACCAGAAGACGCATGCCAACCCGGCATCTCATCCCTGGGTTTGCAGGCGGCGCGCGAGGGCGGTTCCAGTGCTGGCGCGCCAGTGCGGACCGCGGCACCCGGCGCCAGGCATCCGGGAGCCGCATGCGGCCCTCATGCTTCGGGATGGACACCGGGGATGATCCATCGAATGATTTGGCGTACGCAGCGGCCGCAGGGGTGCTACGCTGCCGCCACGCACCTTGCCACCGCAATTTCGCGGCACTGCCGCAGACACCGATGAACCGCTGGGAACTGATCACCCACTTTGGCGAATCCGCCTTCCTGCTGCCATGCGCGTGCTTTCTCTACGCGTGGATGCGCTGGCACGGCGCCACCGGCGTGGCGCGGCACTGGATGCTCGCGTTCACCGCCACGGCGCTCGTGGTGCTGGCTTCCAAGCTCGCGTTCATGGGCTGGGGCATCGGCAGCGCATCGCTCAACTTCACGGGGTTCTCCGGCCACGCGATGATGGCCGCGTCGATCCTGCCGGTGGCCTGCTACATCGCCATGCCCGACAGGCGGCCCGGCCTGGGCCTGCTGGCCGCGCTGGGCGGCGTGCTACTGGCGCTGGCGGTGGGCGTGTCGCGGCTGGCGCTGCATGCGCATTCGCTTTCCGAGGTGGCCAGCGGGCTGGCACTCGGTTTCCTGGTCAGCCTGCCGATCGTGGTACGGCACGGCTTGCCCCGGAGCCCCCGCACGATGCTCGCGATGTGCGTCATGCTGGCCGCGCTGATGGTGTTGCCCACCGGCGGCCTGGCCGGCGCCACCCACGTGATGGTGCAGGAGCTTGCCATGTTTCTTTCGGGCCGCGATCGCCCGTACCACCGTGGCGAGTGGGCGGCATTGTCCGGCCCCCGCATGCGTGCCGCCGGCGTGTTCCAGCACGCGCCCCGGTAGGCCGCCGGCGGCGCGCCGGACCTGTGTGCGCCGCCCAACAGACGTTGTCAACCTGCTGCGCAACCATGACCCGAAACAGCTTCCCGCAAGGGGCATGGGGTGGTCATGGCGTCGAACTGGAATGTCGCTGCCGAGCGTAATTCGGCGCTTCACTATCTCTACAGACTCTGCGATGCGCTGCTGATTGCCGCAGCCGGCATCGGCATGGGCGCGATCTACTTTCCCGGCGGCATCCGGGAGGCAGCGCCCGTCAACGGCTTTCTGACGATGCTGTGCGCGCTGGGCGCGCTGGTCGTGTTTCCGGCGTTCGGCCTCTACGAATCCTGGCGCGGCCGCAGCCAGGCCGTGCTGGCGTTGCGCGCCTGCGCCGCGTGGGCGACGGTGTTCCTGACCGGCCTGATGGGCGCCTTCCTGATCCACCAGATTGCTGCTGTCTCGCGGGTGTGGTCGATGGGCTGGTTCATCAGCTCCATGGTGCTGCTGCTGGTGTCGCGCGCGATCATGTTCCGCATGCTTGCCAATGTGCGCGAGCAGGGCATCAACGCCAAGCGTGTGGTGATCTGCGGCTATGGACCGCTGGGCCGCGAGATGTACCTGCGCGTGCAGCAGATTCGCGCCGCCGGCTATCGCGTGGTGGGCATCTACGACGAAGACGGCCAGAACATCCCGCCCGGCGTCGAGCCGCTGCACACCATGGAGGAAGTCAGCGCCATGGTGCGCAGCCAGGGCGTGCGCGAGATCTGGCTCACGCTGCCCATGGCTGCCTGCCGTGACCTGTCCGACGTGGTGCGCCAGTTCCGCAACGAACTGATCGACATCCGCTGGGTGCCCGATGTGGCGGCGGTCGAACTGCTGGGGCACAGGTTCACCGACTTCATGGGCCTGCCCGTGATCGACCTGAACAGCCCGCCGGTGTCGGGCGTGACCGGCATCGTCAAGGCCAGCTTCGACCGCGTGTTCGCGCTGGCGGTGATCGCCGGCCTGAGCCCGGTGCTGCTGCTGATCGCGCTGCTGGTCAAGCTGTCGTCGTCGGGGCCGGTGCTGTTCCGCCAGCAGCGGCTCGGCATCGACGGGCACCCGTTCAACGTCTACAAGTTCCGCACCATGCGCATGCACCAGGACCATGGCGTGACGCAGGCCACCCGCGACGACCCGCGCGTGACCCGCATCGGCGCCTTCCTGCGCCGTACCAGCCTGGACGAGCTGCCGCAGTTCTTCAACGTGCTGCGCGGCGAGATGTCGGTGGTGGGCCCGCGCCCGCATGCGATGGAGCACAACGAGATCTACAAGGAACTGATCGATCGCTACATGCTGCGCCATCGGGTGAAGCCTGGCATCACGGGCTGGGCCCAGATCAATGGCCTGCGCGGACAGACCGACACGATCGACAAGATGCGCAAGCGCATCGAGTTCGATATCTATTACATCCAGCACTGGTCGTTCCAGCTCGACCTTCGAATCATCCTGCGTACGGCCCTGCACGGCTGGACAGGCACGGCCGCCTACTGAGGGTCGGGGGCCGCGCAACGGTGTCCGCTTGGTGCGACATCGCACCGAGCCCGACGTCCAAAACAACTGGAATGGAGCCCGTATCAAGGCTTCCGAATCGGAGACATCGAATGAAAACAACCATCCGCAACATCCTGGGAGAAGTGGCCCGCCTCGACGTGCCGCTGGCCACGCTCGCCGATAACGACGACCTGTACGCGGCAGGCCTGTCGTCGCTGGCCACCGTGCATGTGATGCTGGCGCTGGAGAATGCGTTCGATATCGAGATTCCGGATCAGATGCTGACGCGTCAACTCTTCCGCAGCGTGGACTCGCTTGCGGCGGCGGTCGAAACCATTCGCCGGCAGCAGGAGGCAGCATGAGTACCGCCAAGGTTGCGCTGGCGCATGCCAACCCGGCCGGGGGCAGCGCCATGGCCGGCGACGAACTGATCGCGGCCGCCCGCGAGGCCGGCGGGGTGGCGCAGCGGTTTGCCGATGCCGTGGACCACGAGGCGCGCTTTCCGCACGAGGCCTTCGAAGTGCTGCGCCAGAAGGGACTGCTCGGTGCGATGGTGCCGGCGGTGCTGGGCGGCAGTGGGGCGCCGCTGGCCACCATTGCGGCCATCTGCCGGGTGCTGGGCGAGACGTGCGCGTCCACCGGCATGATCTACGCGATGCACCAGATCCAGGTGGCCTGCCTGCTCGAACATGGCATGGGCAGCCCGTGGCATCAGCAGATGATGGCGCGCGTGGCGGGCGAACAGCTGCTGCTGGCCTCTGCCACGTCAGAGGAAGCCATTGGCGGCGCGCTGCGCAGCAGCGGCTGCGCGGTCAACGTGGAAGGCGACCGCTTTCACCTGTTGAAGATGGCACCGACGATCTCCTACGGGGCGCACGCCGACGGCATCCTGATCACCGCCCGGCGCCACGCCGATGCATCGCCGTCGGACCAGGTGCTGGTCTGCGCGCTGAAGGACGACTACACGCTGCAGAGCCTGAACGCGTGGGACACGCTGGGCATGCGTGGCACGTGCAGCAACGGATTCCGGCTGGAGGCCGCCGGCCAGGTGGACCAGGTGCTGCCGGTGCCGTTCGGCGAGATCGCGGACGCCACCATGACGCCCGTGTCGCACATCCTGTGGAGCGCGCTGTGGCTGGGCATCGCCAGCGACGCCGTGTCGCGCGCCAAGACCTTCTTCCAGGGCCAGGCGCGGGCACGGCCCGGGCAGTTGCCGCCGTCGGCGCCGCGCGTGGCCGAGGCCGTGAGCATGCTGCAGATGATGGAAGCCCGTGTCGACATGGCGCTGGAGCGCCAGCGGGCGCGCCATGCCGGTGCTTCGGTATCGGCCGCCTTCGCGCTGGCCGCCGAGATGAACGGGCTGAAGACTGCCATGTCGACGATGGCGCTCGACGTCGTGCAGCAGGCGCTGCTGGTGTGCGGCATGGCCGGCTACAAGCAAGGCACGCCGTTCAGCCTGGGCCGCCACCTGCGGGACCTGTGGTCGGCGCCGCTGATGATCAACAACGATCGCATCCAGACCAATACGGCCAACCTGTTGCTGGCCGACCGTTCGTAAGGAGCCATCGATGGATGCTCACGCATTGACCGACGCCGTCGCGGGAGGCGGCGCCGGCGAACTGACCTCCGCGCCCACCTATCTCCAGCAACTGCTGGGTGCCGGCCTGCTGATCGAAACCGGCGTCAAGGGCCTGTACGGCCGCAGTGCGCAGTTCGAGGCGATTGCCGACGGCCTGAACCGGGCCATCACGCGGATCGGCGCCGACCAGCGCGCCGAAGTGCTGCGCTTTCCGCCGGCGCTGGGGCAGCAGGATTTCGAAGCCAGCGAGTACCTGAAAAGCTTTCCGCAACTGGCCGGCACGATCCACAGCTTCTGCGGCGACGACCGCGCGCACCGCCGGCTGCTGGCGCGCGTGGAAGACAGGGAGGACTGGACCGACCAGCAGGAATTCACGGGCGTGGTGCTGACCCCGGCCGCCTGCTATCCGATCTACCCCGTCGTGGCCAAACGCGGCCCGCTGCCGCCGGACGGCAAGGTGGTGGACGTGCTGTCGTACTGCTACCGGCACGAGCCGTCGCTGGAGCCCACGCGCATGCAGTTGTTCCGGCAACGCGAGTACGTGTGCCTGGGATCGCCCGAGCGCATCGTCGCGTTTCGACAGCTGTGGATGGAGCGCGGCCAGGCACTGGCCGAGGCGCTGCAGTTGCCCGTGGAAGTGGACGTGGCCAACGACCCGTTCTTCGGGCGTGGCGGCAAGATCGTGGCCGACAGCCAGCGCGAACTGAAGCTCAAGTTCGAACTGCTGATTCCGGTCAACGACGGCGCGCCACCCACCGCATGCATGAGTTTCAACTACCACATGGACCATTTCGGGGCGCTGTGGCACATCGGCCTGGCCGATGGCGGCGTGGCCCATACGGGCTGCGTGGGCTTTGGCATCGAGCGGCTGACGCTGGCGCTGCTCAAGCACCACGGGCTGGACCCGGCACAGTGGCCGCAAGCGGTGCGCGAGACGCTGGGAGGCGTGTAAATGTACGGAGACGGCAAGGCTGTACGCGCGCGCGGCGGCGCGCATGCGCTGCACGGTGGCAATCCGGTGTGGTCGCATGCCAACCGCCATATCGACCTGTGGGTCGAACTGTTGCATGGATGGGACTTCGAGCCCATTGCCGCCTTGCCGTTCACTACCACGCTTGACTTCGAGGGCGACCAGTTCACGTCCTCGAACATCCCGTCGATAGACCTGGAGCGTCTTTACGGCATCGTCAAGGACGAACTGTCGACCTACGGCCGGCTGGAATCGCATGTTGCCGCGCAGACCAATCGCGGCAACGCCGTGCTGCTCGAGGTGGACAGCTTCCAGCTGCCGCAGCCGGCGGGCGCCTACCGCCGGCAGCACGCGCGCGCGTGCATCGCGATCGACGTACTGGTGCCGGAGGCCACTGCGGTGGGCTACTACCACCATGACGGCTATCACACCGCGAGTGGCGACGATTACCTCGCCATCTTCCGCATGCCGGCGCATGAAACGATGTGGGGGGTGGCCACGTTTCCCCAAGCCGAGGTCGTGCGCCGGCGCTTTCCGGGGCTGACCGACGATGCGCTGCTGCGCGCGTCGCTGGATCTGCTGCGCGGCCATCTGGCGCGGCGCCCGCGAGAGAACCCGATCCAGGCGTTCCGGGCCGCGTTTCCGGCCCATCTGGAACAACTGATGGCGCGCGGCGAGCCCAACTTCCAGATCTACGCGGCCAGCGTGCTGCGCCAGCTTGGCGCGAACTTCGAACTGCTCGGTCGCTATGTGCGCTGGCTGGTCATGCAGGGACAGAACCTGCCCGACTCGGTGGCCGAGGCGTGCTACACGATGGCGTCCGAGGCCATGGTGATGCAGTTCCGGCTGATGCGCGCCGTGATCAGCCACAAGGCCGACAGCTGCGAGGACTGCCTGGAGCAGCTAGAACTCGCCTACCAGGGCACGGTTCCGGCGCTGGCCGCCCATTTCGGAGAAACCGTCACATGACCGCACGCGATCCGGAACCGGCACTCCTGCCCGTCTTGCGGCCCGGTGTGGCCGTGGGCCGGGCGCGACTGGAAGGCGACTGGACCTTCCTCGAAACCTTCGCCAACGCGGCCGCCCATCCGGGCGAACTGTCGGAGACGGGGCACTGGCTGCCCGCAACGGTTCCCGGTACGGTGGCCAGCGCGCTGGGCGCGGCGGGGCGCTGGGACGATTCATCGCCGCCGCCGCTGCACCAGCACGACTACTGGTATCGGCTGCATTTCTCGGGCAGCGGCCGCCGCCTGCTGCGCTTCAACGGCCTGGCGACGATTGCCGAGGTCTGGCTCAACGGCCAGCACGTACTGACCACGCACCACATGTTCGCGGCCCACCAGGTGGAGGTGGAACTGGCCGGCGACGACAACGCGCTCCATATCTGTTTTCGCGCGCTGTATCCGTGGCTGCGCACGCAGCGCGGGCCCGTACGCTGGAAGCCGCGCATGATCCAGCCGCCATCGCTGCGCACCGTGCGTACCACGCTGCTCGGGCACATGCCCGGCTGGTGCCCGCCGGTGCACGCGGTGGGGCCGTGGCGGGACATCGAATTGCTGGACCCGGTCGGTTCCGATCCCACGCATGGCGTCCGCGCCGAGATGTCGGGCCGGATCGACGGCACCGATGGCGTGGTGCACCTGCAGCTTCACTTTCCGGGCGCCGCGCCCGCGCAAGGCACGTTCTCGGCCGTCGGTCCCGACCATGCCATCTGGCATGGCGATCTGCATCGCACCGGCCCGCACACGCTGGCGGGCACGCTGCGCATTCCCGACGCACGGCGCTGGTGGCCGCATACCCACGGCGATCCGGCACTGTATCGCGTGGACGCGAGCATGGCCGGCCACGTCCTGGCCTGTGGCAATGTGGGCTTCCGCACGATCACCGAGGACCGCGATGGCGACCCCGGCGCGTTCGGGCTGCGCGTCAACGGCGAGCGCGTGTTCTGCCGGGGCGCGTGTGTATCCAGCCACGACCTGCCCGGACTGGCCGACACCGACGAGGCCGTGGCCCGCTGGCTGCGGCTGGCGCGCGACGCCGGGGCCAACATGGTGCGCGTGAGCGGCGTGACCTGTTACCCGGGCGAATCGTTCTATCGGCAGTGCGACGCACTGGGCCTGCTGGTGTGGCAGGACTTCATGTTCGCGAACTTCGACTATGGCGGCGACACCGGCACGGCGTGGATGGACGAGGCGCGGTGCGAAGTCTCGCAATGGCTCGCGTCGTCTGGCGCCCACCCCAGCCTGGCCGTGCTGTGCGGCGGCAGCGAGGCCGAACAGCAGGCCGCGATGATGGGCGTGCTGCGCGGCGCGTGGCGCCAGCCGCTGTTCGACACACTGATCCCGGCGCTGGTGGCCGAGCATCGGCCCGATGTGATCTACGTGCGCAATTCGCCCAGCGAAGGCGCCTGGCCGTTCCAGGCCGATACCGGCGTGTCGCACTACTACGGCGTGGGCGCGTACCAGCGTCCGCTGAGCGATGCGCGCCTGGCCAATGTCCGGTTCACCTCGGAATGCCTGGCCTTTGCCAACGTGCCGTGCACGCGCACGCTGGCCGACGCGGCCATGTCGCAGCCGTACCATGATCCGCGCTGGAAGGCGCGCGTGCCGCGCGATGCAGGCGCCGGCTGGGATTTCGAGGACATTCGCGACTTCTACCTGCGCGCGCTGTTCGACGTCGATCCGCCGCGCCTGCGGTACGAACGGCCGGCGCGCTACCTGCAGCTGTCGCGCGCCGTGGTGGCGGAGATCGTGACCGAGGTGTTTGGCGAATGGCGCCGCGCCGGGTCCACGTGTCGGGGCGGGCTGGTCTGGCAATTGCAGGATCTCCTGCCCGGCGCGGGATGGGGCATCGTCGATGCCTATGCGCGGCCCAAATCGGCGTGGCATGCCCTGCGCCAGGTCTGGCAGCCGCTGCAGGTCATCCTGACGGATGAGGGGCTCAACGGGCTCCACATCCATCTGGTCAACGAGACCGCCGTGCCGCGCACAGTTCGGCTGGTACTGCGTTGCCTGCGCGACGGCGAGGCCGTGGCCGCGCAGGCGGATCAGACACTGACGCTGGCGCCGCGCGAGACACGGCGTCTGGTGGCGGCGGAACTGCTCGATCACTTCTTCGACTTTACCTACGCCTACCGCTTCGGGCCGCCCGGGCACGACGTGGTGCTGGCCACGCTGCACGACGCGTCTCCGGCGGGAAGCGCCGACGAAACAGGCAACGCGTTGCTCAGCCAGGCCGTGTACCTGCCCGACCGGCGCGCCGACGCATTGCAGGATCCGGGCCTGCGCGCCAGCGCGGCGTGCGAGGACGGCGTCTGGTGGCTCACCGTGAGCACCCGGCGCTTTGCGCGGTGGGTCCACGTCGAGGATCACGCCTGGCTGCCGGAGACCGACTGGTTCCACCTCGGTCCCGGCGAGTCGCGCCGCATCCGACTGATGCACGATGCGGCCGCCCTGACCCATACGGGGGCCATCCCTTCGGGTGAAGTGTGGGCGCTGAACGCGCCGCGGGCCGTCAGCTACGACGGCTGAACTCATCCTTCTCCACCTGCCCGCCAGACCACGTCTGGCGCGGCAGGACACATATCCCTCCTTCCACCGGCTGGTCCATGGGGCTACCCCGCCGCCGCCGCGACTCACCCGTTTTCCTACATCCAACCTACCAAAGCATGACGCCAGGACCTATCCGTCTGCCTACTGTCCGTTCTGTGCTGCATAGCACTTAATACAGTCAACAACGAAGAGGAAACCGGAGCACAACGGCAATTCGCTCCGGCAGGGTTCACGGGTGGCGGCCTCAGGGCCGCCGGGCATTCGCCAGCAAGCTTGCTGATAGAAGAGCGGAGCGGCGATGTCGGGTCACGCGTCTCGCAGGTACTGCGGCGTTCCGATGTCATTGCTCCTGGGTCACACGGAGGAAAAAATGATTACGCATCGGTCGGACCTGCATGTCAATCATCTGCTCAACGCATTGCCGCGTCATGAATGGGACGCGCTGTCGCGCCACTTCGAACTCGTCCGCCTGCGTGCAGGGGAGCTGCTGACCGACTCGGGCCAGCGCATCGTCCACGTGTACTTTCCGACCACCTCCGTGGTCTCGCTGCTGTCGCTGCTCGAAGACGGCGCCACGGTGGAGTTCGCAGCGGTCGGCAACGAAGGGCTGGTGGGCATCCCCGTGGTGACCGGCGGCGACACGATGCCGAGCCGCGTCGAAGTGCGCAGCCCCGGCTTCGCCTACCGCATTCCGGCGCGTGTGCTGCGTGCGGAGCTGGCCCAGCTGCCGGCGCTGCAGCGCGTGACGCTGCTCTATGTGCAGGCGGTGCTCACGCAGATCGCGCAGACCGCTGCCTGCAACCGCCATCACTCGCTGAACAAGCAGCTGTGCCGCTGGCTGCTGCTGGCCATCGACCGCATGAACACCAACGAACTGGTGATCACGCAGCAGGTCATCGCCAACATGCTCGGCGTGCGGCGCGAAGGCGTGACGGAAGCGGCCGGCAAGCTGGAGGACCTGGGCCTGATCCACCACAGCCGCGGCCATATCACCGTGCTGGACCGCTGCGGCCTGGAGCACCATTCGTGCGAGTGCTACAAGCTCGTCAAGCGCGAATACGACCGCCTGCTGCCGGCCCTCGCGCTGGCACACGCCTGAGCGCAGCCGCACCGATGCCGAACGCCCCGGACGCCACACGCCGCCAGGCGGTGGCAGCCGGGGCGTTTGTCTTCATGCACGCACAGCCATCAGCCATGTGCCGGATCGATGCTCCCGAAGGACGCCAGCAGGCCCGTGATGGTGGTGTCGTAGGCCGACTCCAGATTGTCCATGCAGTCGGCGCAGGCGTCTGGACGGTTGCGTGCCATCGCGCGGGCCAGGCGGAACTGCAGCACCTTGCATTCGGCCGCGATGGCGGCGGCCGCGTCGCGAATGTCCGGCGACACCGTGTGGCCGTGTTCGCCCAGCCAGTTCAGGCAGTGATGCAGCATCTCGAAATTCGCCCCAAGCTGACGCGGCAGGTTGAAACCGTAGTGATGGAAGTACGCGTCGCCGCGTGCCAGGATGGTCTCGACCTGCGCCGGAAAATCGGCGCGCCAGCGTGCGATGGGGCTCTGGCCCGGCCGTCGGCCCAGGTGCCGGCGCAGCAGCTGCGCCACGGCATTGGACAGCTCGCGGCCGCGCAGCGGATCGCGCACGCGCTTGGCACATTCGACGTACGGGAACAGGATATTGCCGTTGCCGCTCAGTTCGGCGGTGAGCCGCATCAGGCCACGATAGTCGTCGGCCTCGGCCGTGTAGCGGCCCAGGCTGTGATAGTAGGACAGCGTCTGCGCCGCGGGGTCGATCCCGTCGATCGCAATGGTGGTCTTCACGTGGTGCATGCGGTAGGCCGTGGCGCGCGTATCGGGCAGGTAGAAGCTGTCCATCTCCACCAGCATGGCGTGCCCGCGACGCACCTGTTCGGCGATGTGTGCCTCCAGCGTGTCGTAGATGGCGCTTTCCTGTACCACCGTTCCATACAGCAGTTCGAGGTCGGCCTGCGGATACTTGAAGAACGTGAAGTGGTCGCCCTCGTAGTCCTGCGCCACGGTGAACGGCAGTGCGGCGCGCGGATCGAGGTGCCATCCATACAGCAGTTCGATCCACAGGTCCATGTAGCAGTTGGTCTCCTGCCAGATCGACGCCTCGCCATGCAACAGGCGCGGCGGGGCCACCACGGGGCGCGCCGCCTGCTGGACGGCAGCAGCCGGCACATGGGGGTCCGTGGCCAGGGGATTCGCCGTATATGCCAGGGCGTTCGCAGTGCTTTGCTCCATCTCCCGTCCTCCGTGTTCGGATGGCAGCTGGCGTGCTGCCGGCCGGCCAGGCGCGTGCGTGGCCAATGCCATTGGAGCCGCTCCGGCGCGCCGTTTCGGTACGTTGCCCAACAAAGCCGGCAGTCAGCGCTGGCACGCCCGGTGCGGCCACCAGCGTGTGCGGAATCGAACAGAGTCCTGCCTGCGCAGATTCCTACACTGGCTCCATCCTCTCTGGCCAGGGTACGTGTACGTGCGTCTGCCGCGCCTGCCGTGCACCACCTCGGAGCCGGAGCCTCGCCGATACGCAGGAACCAGCAGGAGGCATGATGAGAATTCCGACCCGAGGGAAGAACCTTCCCTCTGCCGCCGTCCCGGACATGATCGAGCACACGGGCCATGGTGCCGCGGCCGCGCAGACGCGGCAGGCGCTGATCCAGCCCGTGATCCTGGCGGGCGGATCGGGGACGCGGCTGTGGCCGCTGTCGCGCGAACAGCATCCCAAGCAGTTGCTGAACCTGGTGGCAGACAACACGCTGCTGGAAGCCACGTCGCGCCGGCTTGAGGGCCTTGCCGCGCTGTCCGGCCGCAGCATCGGCATCGAAGCCCCGCAGATCGTGGTGTGCGGCGAGGAGCATCGCTTCATGATCGACGCGATGATGAAACGTTGCGGCAAGCCCGTGCAGATCCTGGCCGAGCCATGCGGCCGGAACACCGCCCCCGCGCTGACGATGGCCGCGTTGCACGCGATGGCCAATGCCGGCGAATCCGGCGATGCGGTGCTGGTGGCCACGCCGGCCGATCATGCCGTGATGGATCCGGAAGCATTCCGCGCGGCGCTGGCCGTTGCCGTGCGCCAGGCCGATCGCGGCGCCATTGTCACGCTGGGCGTGCGGCCCAGCGCGCCCGAGACCGGCTTTGGCTATATCCGGACCGGCAGCGTGTCGCAGGAAGGCGCGCTGCCGCTCGAACGCTTCGTGGAAAAGCCCCATCTGGAACTGGCGCAAGCCTACGTGGCATCGGGCGACTACTGGTGGAACAGCGGCGTCTACGTCGTGCGCGCATCGGTCTGGTTGCGGGCGCTGGCCCAGCTGCAGCCCGACATGGCGCGCCAGTGCCGCGCCGCCTACGAGGCCGCCGAGCGTGCCGCCAAGGGCAACGCGCTGTGCCTGTGCAAGGAAGCCTTCGAGGCCTGCCCGTCCGACTCCATCGACTACGCGGTCATGGAAAAGATCGAGATGCTGTCCGACGTGCCGGCGATGCTGGTGCCGATGGATCCCGGCTGGTCCGATGTCGGTTCCTGGGCGGCCATCTGGGACATCGCCCAAAAGGACGCCGCCGGCAACGTGGCGCGCGGCCGTGTGGTGTTCGATGGCGCGACGTCGTGCCTCGCGCATTCCGAAGGCCGGCTGATCGCCTGCGTCGGCGTGCAGGATGTGGTGGTGGTGGAAACGGCCGATGCGGTGCTGGTGGTCGACAAGGCCCATGTGCAGGACGTGAAGAACGTGGTGCAGCGCCTGCGGGCCGAGCACGGCAGCGAGGTGGTAAACCACCGCAAGGTGCAGCGGCCCTGGGGCTGCTACGACTCGATCGACCACGGCGACCGCTTCCAGGTCAAGCGCATCGTGGTCGAACCGGGCGCCAGCCTGTCGCTGCAGATGCATTACCACCGCGCGGAACACTGGGTCGTGGTGCGCGGTACCGCGCGCGTGACGTGTGGCGAGACGGTCAGCATCCTTTCTGAAAACCAGTCCACGTATATCCCCATCGGCACGCTGCACCGACTGGAAAATCCGGGCAAGACGCCGCTGGAAATCATCGAGGTGCAGTCGGGTTCGTATCTGGGCGAGGACGATATCGTCAGGTTTGATGACAACTACGGGCGCAAGTAGTCAGGCGCGTCCGCACGGGTGAAGCAGCAATCGAAGGCAAGGGGGACGTCGTGAGCAAGATGTCATTTGCGGGTGGAGTGGGAACGGCCGACCCGGCCATGCCCGCGGTGGGTAACGGCAGTGCGCGCCGGGCGATGGTCGATCACGCGGGATGGATCCTGGGCGCTGGCCTGGTGGGCGCGGTCGTGGCATGGCTTTGTGCGGTGTCGCAGCCGCCGGTGTACAGCGCCAGCGCACTCGTCCAGGTCCTGCAGCCGCGTGAGTCCACCGGCGCGACGCGCAACCCGGTGCCGGGCATGTCCGCACCGGCGGTGCCGCTCGACGCCGGCATGCTGCGCAGCCGTACCGTGGTGGCGCCCGTGGTCGAGCGCCTGCACCTGGACATCACGGCCCAGCCGCTGCGTGCACCGCTGATCGGCGGCATTGTGGCGTACTTCGCCACGCCCGGCCGGGTGGTGACGCCGTGGCCGGCAAGCCTTGGCTACGCGTGGAGCGGCGAGCAGATCACGGTCGACAAGCTCGCCGTGCCGGATCGCCTGCTCAACGTGCCGCTGACGCTCGAAGTGCTGCCCGACAACGGCTATCGCCTCTACGACCGCGACACCGAACTGCTGACCGGCACCGTGGGACAGGTGGCCGACGCCAATGGCGTGGCCGTGCGGGTTGCCCGGCTGGACGCGCGCCCCGGCACGCGTTTCGTGCTGACACGCCGCGACCTGGTGCAGACCATCGACGACGTGTCCAACGCGCTGCGCATCGACATGCAGCCCGGCGATGCCAGTACCGTCAGCATCTCGTGGCGTACCACCGATCGCACGGCTGCGGCGGCGCTGGTCAACGGCATTACCGAATCGTTCATCGGCAACCAGGCGTCGCAGCGGCGCGACGATACGGCGATGACGCTGGCCTTTCTGACCAACGAGATCCCGCGCGTCAAGGCCGAGCTGGAACGCGCCGAGGCGGCGCTGACGCGCTATCGCTCGAAGGCCGGCACCATGGCGCCGACGCAGGACGCGCAGTCGTACCTGACGGGCAGCATCGACTACCAGCGGCAGATCGCGCAACTGAAGTTGGAACGCACCAAGACGCTGCAGCGCTTTACCGAGGAAGCCAACGAGGTCAAGACGATCGACAACCAGATCCAGCAGCTGACACGCGAACGCAAGGACATGGAGTCGCGCTACCAGAACCTGTCGTCGACCGAGCGTGAGTCGGTTGGGCTGACACGCGACGTCAAGGTGGCCGAGGACATGTACATGACGCTGCGCCAGAAAGCAGAGCAGCTCTCGCTGGTGCAGCTTGACCGCAGTGGCCTGGTGCGCGTGCTCGACAGCGCCCTGGTGCCGATGCGCCCGGTGGGACTTGGTCCCTGGCCCGCCACCACGGCCGGTGCGCTGATGGGGCTGTGCCTGGCGATGGCCTGCGTGACGGTGCGTCAGCGCATCCGGCCCACGCTCGATTCCGCCAACGAAGCCGAACTGCGCCTTGGTTTGCCGATGCTCGGCGATGTGGTTTTCAGTCAGGAACAGATGGAACTGGAGCGCCTCGTCGATGCGCGCGCCCATGCCGCCTATTCGCACTCGCAGGTTGCCGGGCTGCTGGCCCAGCAGCCAGGGCAGGCCCTGGTGTCCCAGGACGAACTCGCGGAGCGCCGCGACGACGACGTGGACGGCGCCGAACGCCTGTTGCGGCTGGGGCTGCACGACCAGTTCCTGCTGGCCCGCAACGCGCCGCACTCGATGGCCGTGGAAGGTCTGCGCAGCGTGCGCGCGGCACTGCATTTCATGTTGCGCGACGCGCCGCAACGCGTGCTGGCCGTCACCAGCCCCACGGCCGGTGCGGGCAAGACGTTCGCGTCGGTCAACCTGGCCGTACTGTTTGCCGAAGCCGGCCAGCGCGTGCTGCTGATCGACGCCGACCTGCGGCGCGGCAAGGTGGCCAGCTGGTTCGACCTGCCCACCGATGTGGGTCTGGCCGACCTGCTGGCCGGCCACGTGGCGCTGCCCGAAGCGGTGCAGCGCACGGTGGTCAACGGGCTGTCGGTGCTGCCGGCCGGCATCCCGCCGGCCAATCCGTCCGAACTGCTGATGCATCCGGCCTTCGCCGAATGCGTGCGGGCCTGTGCGGAACGGTTCGACCTGGTGCTGATCGACACGCCGCCGGTGCTGGCCGTGGCCGATGCCGCCCTGGTCGCCAATATCGTGGGCACCACATTGATGGTGCTGCGCGCCGACTCGACGTTGCCTGACCAGGTGGACGAGTCGCTCAAGCGGCTGGCGCGTGCGCACGCCAACCTGTCGGGTGGCATCCTGAACGGCGTCACGCCCAAGCGCAGCAACCAGGCGGAGCTGGGTACCATGAATCCGTATCTCGGCATGCCGATCATCGCGCCGTCCGTCAAACAGATCGCGCACGTGCGCACGGTGCAGGGCAAGGCCGCATAGCGGGCCATGCCCGCATCCGTCCCCGAGGCGACGCAAGCGCGGGGACGGCCCCCTTTCCATCGCATCGGGGAGGATGCATGAAACGGGTCATGTTCGAAGGCTGCGCCGGCTGGCTGCACGAAGCCCCCGGCGATACCGGGGTGGTACTTTGCGCACCGCAAGGCCACGAAATGATGTGGTCTCACCGCGCCTGGCGTCACCTGGCCGATGACCTCGCCGCAGCCGGCATGCCTGCCCTGCGTTTCGACTATCCCTGCACCGGCGATTCATCGGGCCGCTGTCACGATCCCGACCAGATTCCCCGTGCCGTGTGCAGCATCATCGCCGCCGCCGACAAGCTGCGCGCCTGGACCGGCGTGCGCAACGTCGTGCTGTGCGGCCTGCGTCTGGGGGCCGGCCTGGCGGCGCTGGCGGCGGACGCGATGCGCTCGAATCCGAACAACGCCGTAGCCGGGCTGGTGATGCTGGCGCCTGTGGTCAATGGCCGCGCCTATCTGCGCGAACTCAGGGCGCTGCACCTGAACTGGCTCGACAGCACCGGCCCCATGGAGCGGCCGCCGGCCCCGGACGATGGCGCGCAGGATGTGCTGGCGTTCCGCATGCCGGCCGATGCCGTCAAGGAGATTGCCGCGCTGCGGCTGGACCGCATGCCGGCCAGCCCGGCCCCCAGGGTATGGATGCTCGATGCCTGGCCCGGCAGTACATCGGCCGTGGCGGCGCTGGCTCAGACCTGGCAAGGCGCCGGCGCCGAGGTGCAAATGGCGCCGTTTCCCGAATATCCGGCGTTGATGCAGTCGTCCGAATATGCCGCGGTGGCCGAGGCCGCCAACCGGCAGATCGTGGCATGGCTGGCACCATCGGTGCAGGCGCAGCAGGGCGCGCCTACGGCACTGCTGCCAGCGCATCCGCCGGCCACCGTGGTCGACGGCGTGGTGGAAGAGGCCGTATGGCTCGACGGCGGCAGGCAGTTCGGCGTGTTGAGCACGCCGACCGAGCCGACCGCACCGCGTCTGGCCGTGATCTTTCCGAATACCGGCGGCAACCATCATGTCGGCGATGGCCGCATGTTCGTGACGCTGGCGCGGCAACTGGCGGCGCAGGGTGTTGCGGCGCTGCGCCTCGATGTGGCGGCGCTGGGAGACAGCCCGGGGGCCTGCCGCACCATGAGCATTCCGGCGATCTATTCGGAAGGGCCGCGCCGTGACGTCTCCGTCGCAGTGGACTGGGTCCGCGCGCAGGGGTTCGAGCGCGTGGTGCTGGCCGGCGTCTGTTCGGGCGCGTTCCTGTCGCTGCAGGCCGCGCTGGCCAATCCCGGCGTCGACGGCCTGTTGATGGCCAACATCGTCAAGTTCCGCTGGGGCCGCGCCGACGAGGCCGAGCTCAAGAACGGGGTGCGCACCTGGCGCGGCCTGCTGGACGCCGCGTGCAGGACCAACAACTGGCGCCGGCTGCTGCATGGCGAAAGACGTGCCTGGCCGATCGTGGTGGGCATGGCGCAGCAGGTGGGGCGCCGCCTGCGCGAGCGGGCCATGATCGGCATGGCGCGACTGCGCGAACACGGCACCGCGAATGGCAGGGCCGGCCACGGCGAATCGGTCACTGCCTTCGCCAACGCCGCGATGCAGGCGCTCAACCGTCGCGGCGTGCGCACGGAATTCCTGTTCGGTGCGAGCGACGTGGGGCTGGACGAGGCGAAATTCCGCTTCGGCCGCGACCTGGAGGCGCTGGCCGGCCTGGACCAGATCACCGTGTCGCTGCGCGACGGCATCGACCACAGCCTGTTCCTGGCCTATGGCCGCGAGCAGTTCGGCGACCGGCTGACCAAGCAGTTGCAACGGCATCTGGAGTCGATGGCCGATGCGGGGGGCCAGGGCGCCCGCAACCGCCTCGGCGGCCCCGGGCAGCCCCCCGAGGCGCGGGTGGCGGTGTAGCACCCGACATCCCTGCCCGCCAGCCGTCCAGCCGTCCAGCCGTCCAGCCGTCCAGCCGAATGACGCGGCCGCAAGCCGCTATCCCACGAAGCCCCGGAAAGCCCGAAAGCCCGAAAGCCCGAAAGCCCGAAAGCCGAAACCCCGAAAGCCGAAACCCCGAAACCCCGAAAACCGAAAGCCGAAAACCGAAAGCCGAAAGCCGAAAGCCGAAAACCGGCAAACCGGGAAACCGGGAAACCGGGAAAGCCGGGAAACCGGGAAAGCCGGGAAAGTCCAGAAACCTCGCGGCCCAATGAAAAACCCGGCCAGCGGCCGGGTTTGCGAAGACGGGTGCGTGTGCTGTCAGGCGCGCCTTGCCTGGTCCGCGCTGTACTGGTTGATGTAGCGGTACTTGCCAAACCGGTAGTGCGCGCGGTACCAGCGGCCATCCACCTGCAGGCCGTTGAACAGCACGCCCTTGATCTGGTTGCCTGCCTGATGGATGATGCGCTGGGCGGCCTTGAGTTCGCCGGTCGTGCTGCGGTCTGCGCGGGCCACCATGAACACCGCCCCGGACTTGCCCGCCAGGATCGCGGCATCGGATGCGGCCAGCACCGGCGGCGTATCGAGCAGCACCATGTCGTAGCGGCGCTTGAGCAGTTCCAGCAGGCTGTCCATCGCGGGGTTCTGCAGCAGGTCCGCTGCCAGCGGCGGTTCGGAGCCGGTGGCGATGAAGTCCACGCCGGGCACCACATCGCGCTGCAGCACCTGGTCCAGCGGGGCGCCGGTCAGGTACTCGGTCAGCCCCGGCGTGCGCTTGGTGCCGAAACGGTGATTCAGGCTGCCGCGCCGCAGGTCGGCATCGATCAGCACCACCCGGCGGCCCGCACTGGCTGCCACCGCGGCAAAGTTCGCGCAGATGAAAGACTTGCCCACGTCGGGGGCCGGGCCGGTAATCATCACCACGTTGCTGTCGGTATTGGCCAGCGCGAACTGTAGCGCGGTGCGGAAGCTTCGCAGGCTCTCGATGGCCGGATCGTCGGGTATCCGCTGGGCCAGCAGGTCGCCGCCAGACTTGCCGTCACTATGCAGGCGCGCCTGGTGCGTGCTGAACGGGATGGTGGCGTACACCGTCATGCCGGTGTGCTGCTCGATCTCGTCCGCGTCCGTCACGCCGCCGTCCAGCACGCGGCGCAGGATCACCGCAGCCAGCCCGGCCACGATACCCAGCACCAGCGAGCCCACGCCGATCAGCAGGCGGTTGGGGCGTACCGGCTTGAGCGGCACGTCGGCCGCGTCCACCAGGCGGGCGGTGCCCACCTTGCTGGCGCGCACCAGCTTCAGCTGCTGCACGTCGTTGAGCAGCGACTGGTACATCTCGGTGCTGACCTTCACGTCACGCATCAGGCGCAGCACGTTCTGCTCCACGTCGGGCAGCTTCTGGATGCGGCCGGTCACGCCGTTGAGCTGGGCCTGCAGGTTGCCGATCTGGTTGTCCAGGATCTCGATGGTCGGGTGGTTGCCCGTGAAGCGCGCAATCAGCTCGGTGCGCTTCTGGCGCAGTTCCTGCAGCTTGGTCTGGATGGCCACCGACTGCGACAGGATCAGCTTCGATTCCTCGCTCAGGTCGATCGTGCCGCGCTGGTTGCGCATGGCGTTGTAGCGCGTTTCGGCCGTTTCCACCTGCTGCTTCAACTCGGGCAGCTGGGTTTCCAGGAAGGCCAGCGACTTTTCCGCCTCGGCGGCCTTGCGGCGCACGTTCTGGTCGACGTACTCGGTGCCGATCTCGTTCAGGATTGCGGCCGTCATGGCCGGCGAACCGCCTTCCAGCGCCACGCCGATCACCCCGCTCTGCTTGCCCTTCTCGGTAATCTGCAGGCGGTCCTGCAGGTCCGCGATGGCCGCCGCGCGCGGCAGGTGGATCACGTTGAACTCCGCGCCCGGCCGCCCTTCAAGCTGGTCGATCTGGATCGTCACGCTGCCGCTGGCCGTGGCCACCGTCAGCGGCGCGCCCAGCACGCCCTCGCCCTTGGCATCGTCGCTGGCGAACGACAGACGGTACTTGTGGTCGCCCAGCGCCGTGACCAGTATCTTGCGGCCGTCCATGGCCTGCGGAACTTCGAGCCGCGCCACCGTGATCGATTCGCTGCCCCATGCGAAGCCGCCCATGCCGAACAACCCCGGCTTCGACAGTTCGCGGTTGAACCCGGCCACGGCCGATCCGATTCCGGGGAAATAGCGCGGCGACGCCACCAGGTTCAGCTGCAGCGAATCCACCGCCTTGCCCACCACCATGCGTGAGCGCAGCAGTTCGATTTCGGCGGCCGCAGCGGGTTTGACGTCGAACACCGGCGATACGGACGCCGCCATCTTGGTGGCGCCGCTCGCCGGATTCGGTTCCTCCACCTGCACCAGGATGTCCGCGCGATACACGGGCTTGGCCACCATGGCGTAGATGAGTCCGATCACCACGCCGGTCAGCACGATGCTCAGGAACGTCCAGCGGTAGCGGACCAGGATGTCCAGGTAGGCGGTCAGGTCCACCGGATTGTCATGCGGATCCACCAGGTCTTGCTCGTAGTCCCGCATGTTCTTGACGTTGCTCATGATGCCTCCCCGTAACCAATAGCCAACGTACTGCGCTGAATGTCTGCCTGAATCTGCGCCGACCAGGAGTCGACGCCTTGTCTGATAAGTCCCAGCACGATCACGAACATCGTGTGCGATCCGCCGAACGGGTCGGGGATGTCGGTGTGTTCGTGCTCGCAAAGCCGGAAGATCCGGTGGCGGGCCTCCGGATATTGCTCGGCCAGTTCGTCGCCCTGTTCGTTGTCCATCACCAGTACCAGGTCTGCCTGCGTCATCAGGTCGGCATCCACGGCGCGCGCCCGGTGGCTGCCCAGGTCCATGCCTTCGGGTTTCAGCAGGCGGATCACGTGGGGATCTGCGCTGGCTCCCACCGGCGGCGCCAGCCCGGCGGAAATCACGCGGCAGTCAGGCAGCGCCCGCTGCAGCAGGACGGCAGCCATGGGACTGCGGCAGCGGTTGCCAAGACAGACGACAAGAATGGTGCGAACCATGGAAACTCGCGTGTTGGGCCTAGGGTTTCAGGCTGTTGATGCCGATGATCGGGTTGACGAGCAGGCTCATGACGCGGTTCCATCGCACCAGGTTGCGGGCATCCACATAGACCACGTCCTTCGGTTCGAGGTCGAAGCTCTCGGCCACGGCCAGCGCGGCGGGCGAGGTGCCATCGAGGTGGTAGACCTTGGGCTTGTCCTCCGACGTGCGGCGGATCACGAAGATCTGCTCGGCATTGGCCGTACCGGGATTCACGCCGCCGGCGTCACCCAGTGCTTCGTTGAGCGACATCTTGCCGTTGCGCATCAGCAGCGACGTGGGCTTGACCACTTCGCCGGTCACGAAGATCTTGCTGTCCTCGCGCTGCTCCACGCGCACGATGTCGCCGGATTTCAGCATGATGCGCGCCGGGTCCACGCCCTTCTGCAGCAGCGCGGGGATGTTGACGTACCAGCTCTGCTCGCCACGCGTCACGCGGATGCGGCTGTTGTCGCCCGTCAGGTTCAGCACGCCGCCGGCCCGGTTCAGTGCCTCGACCAGCGTCATCGGCGCATCGTCGATGGCCAGCATGCCGGGCGTCTTCACTTCGCCGTCCACGTACACGCGCTGGCTGCGGAAGCCAAGCACGCGCACGGTCATCTGCGGATCGCGGACCACGCGCGACAGGATGCGCGCCATTTCGTCACGCACCTGGTTGGCGGTCTTGCCCCCCACGTGCATCACCCCGGCGTACGGAAACTGGATATCGCCGCTGGGGCTCACCACATAGCCCGGCATGTTCGATCCGCCCGACGACGTGGGAATCTCGAACGCGGCGCCAATGCTGTAGGTCTGCGTCGGGAACACCAGTTCGGGGTGGTCCCACACCACCACGGAAATGATGTCGCCGGCACCGATCAGATAGGGCGCTGGCGTGCCGTACAGCTCCTCGACGTTCAGGTTGGCCGGCTTGGTCTTCGAGCGCATTTCCTGCACCAGTTCCATCGTGATCGGCGTGACGTCGGCCTTGGCGTCCGGTCCGACGGCGGTCACGGTGGTCTGGGGGCTGAAGTACATGCCTGGCGATGCTGCGCAGCCCGCCAGCAGCAGGGCTGCGCCCAGCGCGGCGAACAGGCCCGCACGGCGGCAACGATCGACTGCGGAACGACTGCTACGGCTGAGATGTTGATTCATGCTCACGGCATCCTCCTCCTGCAATGTGCGGGCGAACCACGAACCGGCGCGCCACGCCCCTGGATGTCAGCATCTTGAAATGTGCGGGGTACTGAATCGGTGCGTTTTCGCACACTGACCGACCCGCTGTGCACTGCCCTGGCGCGACCGATGTGCGAGCGGGCACAGGGCGCCGACTGTGGCAGACAAGGCGCTTCGCGTAGGTGGCCGAACGAACATAGCGCGGCGCGGGTTGCGCCTTATCCTGCGGCCAAGCAAGGCCCGGAGGGCGGGCCCGCATTGCAGTTTTTGCCGAAGGCCGACAATGAGGCTGCTCCACGTCATTCCATCGATGCATCCCGCGGGCGGTGGTCCGATCGAGGGCGTGCGTCAGCTTCGCAAGCCGCTGCAGGCACATGGCGTGGAGGTCCACGTCTGCTGTGGGGACGCGCCCGATGCGCCGCATATCCGCGATAACGAATATCCGCTGATCGCGCTCGGTCCCGGCAAGGGGCGCTACGGTCTGAACCTGCCCATGCTCAGGTGGCTGCGCGACCATTGCGAGGACTACGACGCGATCATCGTGGAGGGCATCTGGCAGTTCCACAGCGTGGCGCTGTGGCTGGCCACGCGCGGCAAGCGGGTTCCTTACTTCGTCTTCACGCACGGCATGCTGGACCCATGGTTCAAGCGCCGCTACCCGCTCAAGCATCTGAAGAAGTGCCTGTACTGGCCCATTGGCGACTACTGGGTGCTGCGCCACGCGCGCGCGGTGCTGTTCACCTGCGAGGAAGAGCGGCTGCGCGCCCGGGAGTCGTTCGCGCTCTACCGCTGCAAGGAGGAAATCGTGTCGTATGGCACGTCGGCGCCGCCCGACGACGCGGCACGGCAGCGCGATGCCTTCCTGGCGGCCTATCCGGCGGCCGCCGGCAAGCGCAACCTGCTGTTCCTGGGCCGCCTGCACGAAAAGAAGGGATGCGACCTGCTGCTGCGGGCGTTTGCCGAAGTGGCGCACCAGGACCCCGCGCTGCAGCTGGTGATGGCCGGTCCCTGCGATCACGCCACGCGCCGCGCGCTGGTGTCGATCGCGGAGGACGCCGGTATCCACGGCCGCGTGATCTGGACAGGGATGCTCGCCGGCGATCTGAAGTGGGGGGCGTTCCGCACGGCCGAGGCCTTCTGCCTGCCGTCCCACCAGGAGAACTTTGGCGTGGCCGTGGCCGAAGCCATGGCGTGCGGCGTGCCGGTGCTGATTTCGGACAAGGTGAATATCTGGCGCGAGATCGTGCAGGACGAGGCGGGCCTGGCCGGCGACGACAGCGTGGCCGGCACGGTGGCCGTGCTGCGCCAGTGGCTGGATGTGGCGCCCGATGCGCGGGCGCGCATGGGCGCCGCCGCGCTTGCCAGCTTCCAGAAACGCTTCCAGGTGGAGCGCGTGGCCGCGCGGCTGGTGCATCTGCTCGGCGATCGGCAGGATGCCATGCCGGCGCCCGATGCATCGCTGCATGGCGAACCCTACTAGCCAGAACCGATGGACAAGCTCTCTGTATTGATCCTCACGAAGAACGAGGCCCTCGACATTGGCGGGTGCCTGCGCGCGGTGTCTCGGCTGCAGGACGTGCATGTGCTGGATTCGGCCAGCACCGACGCCACCCGCGAGATCGCCGCCGCGCATGGCGCCACCGTGACGGTGCGCCCATTCGACAACTTCGCGGCGCAGCGCAACTTCGGCCTGCACGAGTTGCCGCTGCGCAACGACTGGGTTCTGATCCTCGATGCCGACGAACGCGCCAGCCCCGAGCTGATCGAGGAGTCGCTGGCCATGGTACGGCAGGCGCCCGACAACGTGGCCGCTGGCCGCATCCGGCGGCGTGACTACTGGATGGGCAAGCACCTGAAGCACTCGATCATCTCGCCGCTGAGCATCCGCCTGGTGCGACGGTCGCGTGTGCACTACGAACGGGATATCAACGAGGTGCTGGTCGTGGACGGCGACATTGCCGACATGCGCCATCACTTTGACCATTTTTCGTTCTCGAAGGGCATGTCCCACTGGTTCGACAAGCACAACCTGTATTCGACGATGGAGGCCGAGCTGATCGCCTCGCGGCGCGTCGGCAAGCCGTCGCTGGCCAAGGCGTTCTTCGCACGCGATCCGCATGAGCGGCGCATGCACCAGAAGCGCCTGTTCTACCGCATGCCGGGCCGGCCGCTGCTGAAGTTCCTCTATGTGCTGCTGTTCCGCGGCGGCTGCCTGGATGGCCCGATCAGCCTGCACTATGCGCTGCTGCAATCGATCTACGAGTACATGATCGTGCTGAAGACGCGCGAAATGCGCATGGCCGCCGATGCCGCCGCCGCCGAAGCGCGCGGCCCGGTCACGGATGGCGACACCCACGCCGTGAAATCGCAACCCGTCGAGACGCGCTAGCGGACGGCCTTGCCCGCGCGGCCGGATGCCTATGCCTGCGGCGTGCGCTGGGCGATAGGCTTGGCCGGCATGCCGCCGTAGACGGTCCACGGCTGGCCCAGCGAGCGCGTGACCACGGAGCGCGGCGCCACCACCGAACCTTCGGCGATCGTCACGCCGGGCGACAGGAACGCCTCGGCGCAGATCCAGACATGGCGCTCCAGCGTGATGGGCGAGGAGATCAGCTGGAAGGTCGGGTCGTTGTAGTCGTGCGAGCCCGTGCACAGGTGCGAACCCTGCGACACGATCACATGGTCGGCCAGACGGATCGGGCTGATGTTGTAGAGCGTGGATCCGTCGGCCACGGCGCAGTGATCGTCAACCGACAGGTTCCACGGGGCCCAGACCTTCACCGAGGGATAGATGTGCACGTGCTGGCCGATGTGCGCGCCGAACAGGCGCAGCAGCGCGGCGCGCCAGCGGTGGAAGGTGCGCGGGCTCGGGCGGAACAGCAGCAGCCAGAGCCAGTTCCAGATCTGCCGCCGAATGCGGTTTTCCAGTGAGAAGGACGGGCCGGAATAGCGGTCTACACGCTGAATGATCATCGGATGTCCTGCCTTGAATACATGGTCCGGGCTTGCGCAATGCACCCGGTTGCAGGGTGCTGCATGCGGCTTGCGGACTCGGTACGCCATCCCACATAGCCGAAGCACGCCGCGCGCGGTATCGTACCGTTGTACGTGTAGTGACGGCGCAATGTCCGCTCTGCGGTGGTCGCGGCGATCCGGCGGGATCGCATTGGAAGGAATGGGACGGGGTAGCCATGAATTCTCCAGTGATGCAGCAGGATGTCATCAATCGCAAGGCATGGAGGAGCTGGGGAGCCAGGCGCTGGTTCCGGATCCTCAGCGACTGGACCGATCCCGGCGAGGCCGCCGCGGTGGCATTGGTGGCCGACAGCGTGCGCGGCGCACCGATTCTCGACGTGGGCGTGGGCGGCGGACGCACCGTGCCGCTGCTGCGCAGCGTGAGCGACGATTACCTGGCCATCGACTACATGCCCGAGATGGTGGAGATCTGCAGCCGCAATCATCCGGGCGTTCGCGTACGGCAGATGGATGCGCGCGACCTGTCGGCGTTTGCGGACGACAGCTTCGGGCTGATCATGTTCAGCTTCAACGGCATCGACGCGGTGGACTACCCGGGCCGGCAGGCCATCCTGCACGAATTCGCGCGGGTGCTGCGGCCGGGCGGGTGGCTGGTCTTTTCGACGCACAACATGGCAGGGCCTTCGTATCGCGAGACGCTGACCCGCTTCCTGCAGGTGCCGCGGTGGTCGAACAACCCGTTGCGGCTGGGATTCAATGTGGCGCGTATCGTGGTGAACCTGCCGCTGGCGGCGATCAACTACCGGCGCAATTCGCGGCTGAACCGCGAGTTCGACGGCTACGCCGTGCGCGTTTGCGCCGCGCACAAGTTCGGCATCGTCATCGTCTACACGGAACTGGAACACCAGCGGCGCGAACTGGACGCGCTGGGATTCGAGACGGCCGCGGTGTACGGCAACCTAGACGATCAGCCGTTGAGGCCGGACCAGCCGCTGCAAGACATCATGTGGTTCCACTTCGTGGCGCGCAAGGCGTAGCGCCGCGGCTGGCGTTCGCCTGGCCGGCATCGGCCAACGCACGCGGTCTCAGTCGTTGCCGATGCCTACGGCGGCGGCTTCGTCGCGCGAGCGTTCCAGCACCAGTTGCAGCAGCGTGGCTTCCATGTCCTGGTACACGGCTTCGCGGTCGAGGTGCCGTTCGGCCCATGCGCGGCCTGCGGCGCCCAGCATGCCGCGCCGTACCGGTTGCTCCGCCAGTGTGGCAATCGCGTGCGCCAGCGCCGGTGCATCACCCGGTTGGACCACCACGCCGCACTGCGCCACCAGCGTGGCAAGTTCGGTGCCGGCGTGGGCCGTGGCTACCACCGGACGGCCGCTGGCCAGCATGCCAGTGAGTTTCGAGGGCAGCACGAGATCGGCGGCATCGGCGCGCTGCGGCATCAGATGGATGTCGGCGCAGCCCAGCAGGGCCGGGAAGCGGTCGGTGGACTGCAGCGGCAGGAAATGCACGCGTTCCAGGCCTTCGCAGCGGTCGGCCAGGTCGGCGCGGCCGGCGCCATCGCCGCAGAAGATGAAATGGATGTGGCGATGGCCCGCCAGCAGGCGCGCGGACTCCGCCAGCAGTTCCAGGCCCTGCTTGGCGCCCATGTTGCCCGAGTACAGGGCCACGACGGCGTCGGGCGCAATGCCAAGCATCTCGCGGTACTTGTGGTCGGCCAGCGGCCGGATGGCGCGCAGGTCGACGGCATTTGGCAGCATGACCAGCCGCGACGGCGGCACGCCCTTCTGACGTGCGCGCGCCAGCATGGCGTGCGAGATCGTGGAGATGCGGTCGAAGCGTGCCAGCGCGCCGCGCTCGAGCCGGTTGGCCAGCCATTTCAGCGCGGGGTGCTTGAGCAGCCCCAGCGCAAAGGCGGCGTCCACTTCGTAGTCCTGGATGTGCAGCCACGTGGCCGCCTGGCGCCAGCGCCCGAACAGCAGCGCAGCGGGCGCGCAGGCCAGCGGCGGCTCCACCAGCATCAGCACGTCGGGCCGCCACGTCCACTGCGCCCACAGGACCGGCAGGCTGCTGGCGGCGAAGCTGGCCAGGTGGATCAGGCGCTTCAGTCCCGAAGGCCGGTGCGGCACCCACAGCGGGGCGCGATAGATGCGCACGCCGTTGAGATCTTCGCGGCGGTACTTCCAGCCGGCGTAGCCTTCCGAGATGCGCCAGGCGGGGTAGTAGGGGGGGGCGGTGATGACGCGCACGTCGTGGCCGCGTGCGGCGAGCCATTCCGCCTGTTCCGTGGCGTACTTGCCGATGCCGGTGATCTCCGGGGCGTAGTTCAGGCAGTAGAGCAGCAGCTTCATGTCGCGATCGAGGTCGGAAAGGCGCGTACGGACGGATTCCGGCACCTGGTCGCGCCATGTCCTTGACTGGCTGGGAGCGGCAGGCTGCGGGCGGGTTGCGGACGCATTGCGGGTCCAGGCGAAAGCCGTACGGCCTGCGCACGATGCCAGTGTCCCCGGTTTGCGCCGTGACAACTGTGTGGCAACACACGCACGCCGGGCGCGTGGCCTTGCGGCGCATGGTGTGTGCCACCGAACAGAGGGCGAATGATTCACGCGCGATGCTGCTGCAGTCGGCCTGTGTCAGGAACCATCATGAACCGGATTGCTCGCGGTATTGGCGCCAATGTGTATGCCCAGGCGTCTACCGTTGCCACCCAACTGCTGAGCGTGCCCCTGCTGCTGACGGCATGGGGCCCCGAACGCTATGGCACGTGGCTGATGCTGCTGACCGTTGCCGCCTATCTGGGCCTGTTCGAATTCGGATTCACCGGCGTGGCCATGAACCGCATGATCATGGGCATTGCGGCGGGCAAGGCCGACATGGCGATGGTGAGCTACCAGTCGGCGTTCGTGCTGATCCTAGGCGTTGGCGTGGTGCTGTCGGCGGTCGCGGTGCCGGTCGGCATCGGCATTGCGGCGCCCGTGGCGGGGTGGCTCGGCATCGACGCGGCAGATGTTCTGCCCGCCGCGCTGATGATCGTGATGCAGGTAATCGCGCAGATGCTTGTGGTGCTGCTGTGCGGCGTGTACCAGGCCGAGCAGCGTTACGCCCAGTCCACGATCTGGACCAATACCGCACGGCTGATCGAGTTTGCGCTGGTGTCGGCCGGCGCGGTCTGGCTGAAGGCGGGCTTCATGGAACTGCTGGCCGTGATTGCGCTGACACGCCTGGGGCTCGTGCTGGCGATGTACACCCACGCCTGCCAGTTCGCGCCGTGGGCGCGCGTCGGTCTGAGGCATGCCTCGCTGCATGACCTGCGCGAGATGCTGCTGCCGGCCATCGCCATGCTGGCCTTTCCCTTCGGCAACGCGCTGAACCTGCAGGGCATCGTGCTGCTGGCGGGCACGCTGTTCGGACCCGTGGTGGTGGCGCATTTCTCGGCCATGCGCACGCTGGCGCGCATTCCGTACCAGCTGTCGCAGCTGGTCAATCTGGCCCTGGCGCCGGAAATCGGCCGGCTCTATGGCGAAGGCAAGACGCTGGCGCTGCGATCGCTCTACCGTCGTTCCACTGCAGGCTGCATTGCGCTGGCCGTGCTGTCCAGCGGTGCGCTGTACGTGCTGGGCGACTGGATCTGCCGCTTCTGGACACACGGCAAGCTGCTGCCCGAGCATCCGGACTACGAATGGCTGCTGCTGGCCGCCGTGGTCAATTCGCTGTGGTACACCGGCTCGCTGATGTTCACGTCGACCAATAACCACACGCGCTATTCGCTGTTGTACCTCGGCGCCAACGCGGCGGGTCTGCTGGTGGCCTGGCTGGCCGGCAAGTCGATTGGCAGTTCCGCCGTGGCCCTCGGCGTGCTGGCCACCGAAGTGGTGCTGTTCCTGGCGCTGCTGCCGCGCATCCGGGTCTTTGTGCGCAGCGGCATGGTGGTGCCGAAGCCGGCATCCAGTGTGGCCTCCACGGCGTCCTCCACTGCGGCCTCCGATGCGGCACCTCACGCGGCGCCCTGAGCGACGCGGTCTTCCGGATTCTTCCCGACGCT
This sequence comes from Ralstonia sp. 25mfcol4.1, assembly GCF_900104095.1. Lineage (GTDB taxonomy): Bacteria > Pseudomonadota > Gammaproteobacteria > Burkholderiales > Burkholderiaceae > Cupriavidus. Next base: position 33,387 of record NZ_FNJO01000023.1, read on the forward strand.
TTCGTCAATGCCGAAGCCGCCCGGCCGCGCAGGCGGCAGGGCGGCGATTCCCGCGCGGATTTCAGATGGTGGCCTCGCCCAGAGCGGCCGAGGAAGTGGAAACCGGCCGCGATGCCGTCTGGCGTGCGCCGGACCAGCGCAGTGCGTCGGTCAGGTTACGCAGCCAGAGCGACGGATGGTATTGCGCGCCCAGCGCACGGCTGGCGCGCGACATGGCGACGATACCGGCATCGTCGGTGTCGGTCAGCGCCTGCATGGCCGCCGCCAGCATCGCGGGGTCGTCGGCGGCGAACTTGTAGCCGTTGAAGCCGTTCTTGACCAGGTGCGGCGCGGCGCCGCACGATGTGGTGCAGAGGATCGGCAGGCCCACGGCCGCGGCTTCCTGCAGCGCCACACACCATGGCTCGCGACGGCTGGGCATGATCAGCGCGCGGTGGCGGGCCATGGTGGCCGGCAGTTCATCCGGCTCCAGGAAGCCGTGGACGTGCACACCGGGCACATTCGCGTCATCGAGCGTGCCCGCGCCATAGATATGCAGCGGCCACGCATCGGCGGCGTGCTGGCGGTACATGCGATAGGCCGCGAGGAGCGTATCGAGGCCTTTTTCCGGAGCCAGCCGGCCGACGAAGACAAAGCCGTCGCCGCGCGCGGGGTCGCGTGTCTCGCCTGCCTCGAAGAAGGCGGGATCGCAGGTGAACAGGCCATCCAGTATCTGGCTGTCGGAGAACCCCAGGCGCCGCGCGAACTGGAACTGGCGCTCGCCGGGCACGAAGGCGCGATCGAAGTATGGGGTGATCATCACGCGCGACAGCACCGAGCCGCCAATCTGCTTGAGGCGGGCTTCCCACTGGTTGTCCATGGCCAGCAGCCGCAGCGTGCGGCCCGCCATGGCGCGGCAGATGCGCATGTACTGGGGAATATGCCAGCCGGAGACGATCATGATGTCCGGCGCGAACTGCGCCACCTCCGCCTGCAGAAGCGATTCGTCGATCTGGTCGGGCTGCCACTGGATGACCCGCACGCCTTCACGGCGCCCTTCGTCGAGCCGGGTGTACGGTGACACCGGGTGCGGCACGAAGCACGAATAGAGCACCTGTGCGCCGCCGTCGACGGCGGCGTTGATGGCCGCATTCAGATAGCCCGAGCCTTGGGGCCACAGAATCGCGATTCTCGTCTGCATGATGGAAATTACCTCCAGCGCGTGGGTAGGCGGGTCGTCAGGTGTTTTTCGGCCCGAAGCAGATAGGCCGGGATGACATCGTAGGGGCGCCGCTCGCGGTTCATGACCTTGCGGAACATGCGGGCCCCGTCGCGGTAGAACTGTTCGAGCAGGCGGTTGGTGCCGGAGATCGACGTGTCGTGGATGCGGAACAGGCCGACGTGGCGTCGCGAGGCCCGAAACCGCGCGCCACGCACGGCCATGTCGAGCAGCAGCTCGCCGTCCCAGCAGGTGCTGTTCTCGATGTTGAACCCCTGCACGGCGTGATAGCAGCCGGCGCGGAAGAACACGCCCTGCTGGAACAGGTTGGCCGCGCCGTAGACCAGACGCAGGCGCGACATGGTCGAGGCGCGGATTTCGCGCAGCAGCTTGCCGTCGCCGTCGATCTTGAAGCCGCTGCCGCACAGGACGTCGATGTCGGGGTGGGCCTCGAAGACCGCCGCGGCGTAGGCCAGCGAACCCGGCAGTAGCGCATCGTCGGCATTGAGAAAGAAGAAGACGTCGCCAGTGGCCTGCCGGAAGCCGTTGTTCAGGCCGTCGGCGGGCCCGCGGTCGCGCTCGTATACGCGCTGGATCCGGTCGCCGTAGCCGTCGATGATGTCGCGGCTGCCGTCGGTGCTGCCGGGGTCCACCACGATGTATTGCAGGTTGCCGTAGTGCTGGTCGAGGACGGAATCGATACAGGCGGGCAGATACTTGGCCTGATTGAAGGAAATCGTGACGACGCTGATCTTGATCACACGGACCTCGCGAGTTTGAATCTGGACGGCCGCGTACCCGTTTCTGCGGGGGTGCGGACGCGGACACGGTGCTGCTGCATGGCGCTGAACGCGAACATGACCCCGACGAAGACGGCAGCCTGCCAGCGGTTGGCGGCACCGAAGGGCGAGAAGAACACGTCCCAGATGAACTGCGGCAGTGCCACGCAGAAGTAGACCGGCATTTGCCTGACCTGCGCCAGGAACATGCGCAGGCAGCCGCCCACCACGCTCAGCCAGAAGATGCCGCCGGCGATGCCGCACCACACCATCGCGCCCATCAGGTACGAGTGCGTGGGAATCATCGTGGTTTCGAGTTCGTCGAACTTGTCGGTCAGCGCCATGCCCATCTGGTGGGTCAGGCGGTTGTATTCATCGACGTAGCCGTGGCGGTCGACGGCCCAGGAGCCATGACCCAGCAGCGGGGCGTCCAGGAACGCCTTGACCGAGATGACGACTTCCGAACGCCCGCCGAACAGGATGCCGTACTCGCTGTTGGCCTGCACGGTGTACTTGTGGACCGCCTCCGGCGACAGGAAGCCGAAGTCGGCCGAATGCGCGAAGACCAGCGTGAACACCATGTTGAGGATGAAGATGACGAAGGCCAGCACGGCAAAGATCAGCAGCACGCCGCCGGCCTTGCGCACGAGCTTCCCGAGCTTGTGCATGAATACGGAGTTGCGGGACAGGAACACGATCGCACCCAGCACCGACATGGCAGCCAGGCTGCGGAAGTCGAACACGATCGACATTGCGGAAAACGCCAGCAGGCAGCACGCGGTGAACACCTTGCCGGCGCGCCGCGCGGACAGGTAGGCCAGCAGCAGCACCAGCAGCGGCGTGGCAAAGCCCCACTTCCAGGGATTCAGCAGCGCCGCCTCCACCGGATTTGCCAGCGTGTCGTACATCTGGAACATGGTCGTGCCCGCCAGGAAGTACCAGATGCGCCGTTCCTGCCCGTGATTGAAGTGGATGGCAATCGCATAGACGGTGCCAAAGAACACCAGCGGCGCCAGCACGCCCTTGAGCGAGGTGACGAGGTCGCTGTGGTTCTGGATGTCGGACAGGGTCTGCGCCACGCACCACATCAGCGTCAGCGCCAGCAGCGGAGCCAGCTTGCGGTCTACCTTGAACGATGCCAGGTGGTAGGCGGTCACCAACAGCGCCAGCAGTTCGCCGATGCTGATCTCGCCCAGCATCACCACGCGGATGGCCGAGATCGCGCCCAGCGCGAAGTAGAAGATCGCGTGGTCTCCTTCGGCCCAGGGCCGCCGGCTTGTCGTATAGAGCTGCCGCATCCGCAATCCTGTCTTGGTTGCAAGGTCTACAAGGTCATCCGGACGGCCACGCCGACCCAGCCGTCAGACACCGTGTCCGCAGGTTCCCATCGGACTGCTGCGGCATCTGTGCGTCGCCGCACACGAATCCGGCCCGCGCCTAGCCGACCACGCGCTTGAGCGAGCGGACGACCGATTCCAGGCCGTGCCGGCAGCGCAGCCGGTCCGCGGTGTCGCGCAGCGTCCACATCAGCCTTGCGCGCAGATGGCCCATGCGCGTCTTGTAGTAGGTGTGGTCCGTGTACTCGGCATTGATCATCGCCGGGTTGATGTAGATGCGATGGCCGGCCGCGCGCAGGTCGTCGTGGAACGAGATGTGCTCGTTGACCTCGTCGCCGTTGATGTCGACGCCGGCGTAGTGGCCTTTCACGAACGCCTCGCGCTTGTAGATGGCAAAGCCGCCGCCAGCGGAGTCCACTTCGATCAGCCCGGTGTCGGCGGGGATGTGGATCTGCTTGGAGCCCACGCACATGTCGAACGCCTGGCGCGGCCCCACCTTTTCCACCACCGCGTGGTAAGCCTTCCAGCAGTCCACCGGCGACCAGTACGGATGCCTCAGCGCCCAGATGTCGTAGTAGCACAGGCGCTGGTTGGCGGTGATGCCGCTCCAGTCGATATCGGTGTCCCAGCAGGACAGCACACCGGCGGCGTCCAGCGCGGTGTTCAGGCCATCCATGTCCGCCTCGATCACATAGTCGATATGTGCATACTCGGGCGCCGAGCGAATCAGGTCCACGTACCGGTTGCGGCAGATGGCGATGCGGTCGCACCGCACCGGATGCTGGTCGCGCAGGTGCCCCAGCGAGATGAAGGCAAAACCGGGGCGCGTCCGGGCGAGCCGCTGCAGCGTCTCGATCGAGTCGTCCGACGAATCGCTTTCGGCCAGCAGGAAGCTGACCGAAGCGAACGGCGACAAGGCGCGGGCCAGCCGTTCCGTCTCTTTCTCGATGGTGGCGCTGCAGTTCCGGACCGGCCCCGCCACCAGTACATGCGACTGCGCGGCGGGCTTCCTGAGCATGCGCGATGCGTTTGCCATGGTGCGCGTCTCCATACAGGCGGCCAACGGCCGTGGTCAGCCGACGATGCCGTCGCGCACGATGTCGCGATACGTCGATTGCAGGCCTTCCGGCAGCGCGATACGCGGCCGCCAGCCCAGACTGGTGATGGCGCTGTTGTCCAGCAGCTTGCGCAGCGTGCCGTCGGGCCTGGACGGATCGAACGTGATCTCGCCCCGATAGCCCACGGCTTCGGCAACCATGCCCGCCAGCTCGGCAATCGTGACGTCGTAGCCGCTGCCGGCGTTCAAATGCGTGCCGGAGGGGCCGGCGCAGTCGTCGTAGACCGCGCGGTCCGCATCCATTACGTGCAGGCAGGCTTGTGCCAGATCGTCCACGTGCAGGAATTCGCGCCGGGGGGTGCCGGTGCCCCAGATGGCGATCTCGCCTGTCCCGTTCTTGCGGGCCTCGTGAAAGCGGCGCAGCAGGGCCGGAATCACATGGCTGTTTTCGGGATGGTAGTTGTCGCCGGGTCCGTACAGGTTCGACGGCATCAGGCAGCGGTAATCGGTGCCGTACTGGAGGTTGTAGCTCTGGCACAGCATGATGCCGGCGATCTTGGCCAGCGCGTACGGCGCGTTGGTGGATTCCAGCTCGCCGGTCAGCAACGATGCCTCGACGATCGGCTGCGGCGCCAGCTTCGGATAGACGCAGCTCGATCCCAGGTACAGCATCTTGCGCACCCCGGCCCGGTACGACTCGTGAATCACGTTCGTCGCCATTGCCAGGTTCTGCTGGATGAACTCGGCACGGTACGTGTTGTTGGCGTGGATGCCGCCGACGCGGCCGGCGGCCATGTAGACCACGTCCACCGGCTGCGATGCAAAGAAGGCGCGCACCTGCTGCTGGTCGGTAAGGTCCAGTTCGGCATGCGTGCGGCACACCAGGTTCACGTCGCCCCGCGCCGCCAGCGCGCGCACGATGGCCGACCCCACCATGCCGCGGTGCCCGGCCACGAAGACGTTGGGTTGGGAATCACTCATGGTAGTTGTAGGTCCTGAAGCCCGCCATCTTGACCAGTGCGTCGCGGCGCGCCGAGGCGAAGTCGGCCTCGATCATCTCGTGCACCAGTTCGTCGAACGTGATGCGCGGCGACCAGCCCAGCTGTTCGCGGGCGCGGGTTGGATCGCCCAAAAGCGTTTCGACCTCGGTGGGACGGAAGTAGCGCGGGTCCACGCGCACGATCACGTCGCCCACCTTGCAGCGCGAAGACAGCTGGCGCCGTGCATCCTCGATATGGGTAATGATGCCCACCTCGTCGACGCCGGTGCCTTCGAACTTCACCGTGATGCCCAGCTTGCCCGCCGCCAGCGTGACGAAGTCGCGCACGCTGTGCTGTTCGCCGGTGGCGATGACAAAGTCCTGCGGCGCGGCCTGCTGCAGCATCAGCCACTGCATCTCGACATAGTCGCGGGCATGGCCCCAGTCGCGCAGTGCCGACAGGTTGCCCAGGTACAGCGTGTCCTGCAGCCCCAGCGCAATCCGCGCAATGGCGCGCGTGATCTTGCGCGTGACGAAGGTTTCGCCGCGCACAGGGCTCTCGTGGTTGAACAGGATGCCGTTGCACGCGTACATGCCGTACGCTTCGCGATAGTTCACGGTGATCCAGTAGGCGTAGAGCTTGGCCACCGCGTAGGGGCTGCGCGGATAGAACGGCGTGGTCTCGCGCTGGGGAATCTCCTGCACCAGGCCGTACAGCTCCGATGTGGATGCCTGGTAGAAGCGCGTGTCCTTTTCCATGCCAAGGATGCGGACGGCTTCGAGCAGGCGCAGCGAACCGATGGCATCGGTGTTGGCGGTGTATTCGGGTTCCTCGAACGACACCTGGACATGGCTCTGGGCCGCGAGGTTGTAGATCTCGTCCGGCGCCGACTGCTGCACCACGCGTACCAGGCTGGCCGTATCGGTCATGTCGCCGTGGTGCAGGATCAGGCTGCGGCGCGGCGCCTGCGGGTCTTCGTACAGATGGTCGATGCGCTCGGTATTGAACAGCGAACTGCGGCGCTTGATGCCATGGACCTCGTAGCCCTTCGCGAGCAGGAATTCACTCAGGTACGAACCGTCCTGTCCGGTGATGCCGGTGATCAGTGCCCGGCGCCTGCCGTTGCGGCCTTGCGGGACCTGCGAATCGCCGGCCTTGTCTTCCGTGTGGAGGAGGTTGTCCAGTTCGTTTGCGCCCATGACAGTCACATGTTGGTTTGCGGTAATGCGGACTGTATGGGGTGCTGCACCGTACCCACTGTCTGGTAGCCCACACAGCGGCAGGGCGGGCAGCGGCGTGCGCGAAATGAAACGGGCGCCTTCCGGTGAAGGCGCCCGTGGCAGGCAGCGGGTTGGTCCGGCGGCGCTTCAGACCGACAGGCCGTTGGTGTCGAACGGCGCGTCGCCGGTGCGTGTGAATACACGTCGCGCGTTGCCGTCGCGGGCCGCGTGCTCGTCCCCATTGACCCACTCCAGCGTGGCCCCGCGCTGCAGGGCGGCATAGACCGCCTCGCCCTTGTTGCGCACCTTGAGTCGCTGGTAGAGCGTGCAGGCGTGGCTCTTCACCGTGGCCACGGAGATATTGAGCATGCGGCTGACCGTCTTGATCGGATAGCCGCGCGCCAGCAGCACCAGCACTTCGTACTGGCGCGGCGTGATCTTGAGCATCTCCGCCTCGTCGTAGCTGGGCTCTTCCCCCGCCATCGGCAGGCCGTTGGCGGGCGCGACGGGCGCCGCGGCGATGGGCTGGCCCGGGCGCAGGCTGGTCAGGTCGCGCACTGCCACCGCGGCACGCATGGCGCTCGCGCAGGCGGATGGCGATACCGCGTCCTGCGGTGTGGCCGGCGACAGCGGCAGCGGGGCCGCAGACGCCAGCGATGTCGCGGCCGGCATGGCCGAGCGCGAGGCGACGGGTGTGGCCACGGCATCACCCGCGAACATCAGCCCCTGCACGCTGGATATGGCGAGGCGGATCGCGGCCTCGATCACGGCCAGCGATGCCGACTTGGGCAGGCAGCCGCAGATGCCGCGCGCGGCGTCGGGCGACGGCACATGCAGCGGAAGGCTATCGGCGAGTACCAGGATGCGCTGCGGCGCGAGCCGTTCGCGGGCCTGTTCCAGTTGTTCCCAGCCGGTGGCCTGGTCGGCGGGCATGCCGAATACCAGCAGGTCGGCGTTTCGGTGCGGGATCTCCAGGCGGTTGATGTCGGCCGGCGCCAGCGCCAGTACATGTCCGGATTCCTGGATGGTTTCGAGCATCTGCAGCAGCCCGAGCCGGAGCAGCGGATGCTCCTCGATCAGCAAGGCGTTCATTCTTCTTGACTCCCCGTTTGTGGGTGAGATGCGGGACGCTTTGCGTGTGGGAACTACACCGCTGGACTGTGCGGACCACCGTGGATGGCACCGCGTACTTCAGCTGTAACCCCGTGCTTCCGTGTCTGTCGATGCCCGCTTGTTAGATGGGCTTGTCCGCGCGACCAGAAGTATGACCCGTACCCTAACCCGAAAGAAAATCTCGCTCCTAAATCGAAACTTAAATTCATCTTATGGGCTGGTTGGTACGAATGCAAGCGCATGGGTTGTGGTTGATGTGGGGATGTAATCTGCTCCACCTCATAATCCATTGCCGGCATCGTGCATTTGGCTGGAGAAGTATTTGCAAAGCCATCCGGCAGGCCCCGCCATAGGGGTTTCACGATTGATACAGCGTGCCTCGCGGTTGTTTCACGCATGCAACCGATTGGAATGAAAATGGCGCGGCGAATATCAAAAACTCACCCGCTTGGGGGGTGTGGCATTAACGGAAATGGTGTTTGGTGGCGCATTGCTGAAACCCTTCGAAAATGTTCCGGATGTCAGTATTTTCGGCTGCGACTTTCGTGGGGATTCCGGCGGACTAGTGCAAAAGGATGAAGCGCGGATCGTGCCTCGGCACGAAAGAAAATCGCGTTGTACCGATGCGGTCTCCCGGCCTTCAACCGCCCGGTGGCGGATGCTTCGACACGCCCCTGAAAGCGTCGCGGGCCGGACCCCATGCCCGTGGGTCCGGCCCGCTTCGCTGTCTTGGTGCCGCACACTTGGCTGCCGGATTGCCCGTGGCATCAACGGCCGAGCACGAGCGTGCGCTGACTTACCCGGCGTTGCCGGACATCAGCGTCCCCAGTAGCCGGGACGCTTGTACCAGCCGTGCGGGCCATGCACCCAGCGGTCGGGCACATAACGCTGGCCGGGTCGCGCCGACTGCCAGTAGCCGCCACGCCACGCATACCCGTTGCTGGCCCGGTCATAGTGTCCCGGCACCCAGACCTGGCCGGGGCGCGGTGCCGGGCGCACCTCGTGGCGCGGGGCGGGGGGCGGGTTGTTGTAGTACCCGTGGGCCTGCGCGGCAGGCGACAGCAGTCCAAAGACGCCACCCGTGGCAAGGACGGTGGCAGCAAGCAGGATCTGGCGTTTCATGTGGATCTCCTTGAGGCGTGGGCGCCGGAAATTAGGGAAGCAGGCGGTCGATCGTCAGGCGCGATTCGCTCAGTAGCGACCGCCGCGGTAGTAGTCGTGGTGGTAGTGCGGGCCACGCGGCGGCACCACGATGCACGCCGACAGCAGGGCGCTGGTGGTGGTCAGCAGGATGGCCAGGGCGATTGCGCGTTTCATGAGAGGGACTCCGTATCCGGTTCGCGTTGAACACGGCTTCACTCTAGCGGCGCGCACTGCGCCAACCCGGTTGCACTTGTAAGGCTGTCTCACATGCGGCCCTGCCCGGCGAGGGCTTTCCGCGCGCTCCGACGTTACCCGCGAAGCCTTGCTGCGCAAGGGTTTGCAGGAATGTGACGTAGGCGTCGTAAAGATGTCTGACGGGTCAGCGGCAGGTAATGTGGCGTTACATCGGAAATGAGTCCTGCAAAGATTCGGCGATGTCTGGGGCGCTCGCCGGCCGATGTCGAGTCCGTTTTCGAGGCGCCTTCCCCGCCCGCGCTGCTCCTGTCATCGCAAGCGGCGTCCGCGACGTTCTTCGCAGAAACGGGTACGCTTCGGGCATGCCGGGCCACTTGCCGGTTCCCCTTGGCGGTGCGCGAACTGGCTATCGGTGTGGCGGCGCGATGTCGAACGCCCCACGATGCGTCATCGCAACCCGTCGAACATCCCAAAGTGCGTGCCGGAGCGATGGCACGAAGCTTGCGCGAGTCTGTTTGCCGTATTCCCGGAGGGAGGACGTCATGCCGGTCATGTTCATCGTGCTGGTTCTGCAGGCACTTGAAGGGCTGAGCCCGCTTACCGTGCCCCAGTTCGCACGGGCGCGGTTCGACGATGGCGCGGCCGATGCCGTAGCGGTCATCGAGCGCACGCAGTCGCCCTAGCCGCGCCGGCACGCAGGTTCTCCGGGAAACACCATCCACACCAAACCGGAGCAACCGACATGAATCGCCAGGACGTGACCGACCTCATCATCGAAGCCAAGGTAACGCGCGGCATCTCGTGGGCCCAGGTGGCCGACCGCGTGGGCAAAAGCAAGGAATGGACGACGGCCGCCTGCCTGGGGCAGATGACCTTCGACGAGGCGGGCGCCCGCGCCGTGATGGATATCTTCGACCTGCCCGCCGAGGCAGAGCCGTGGCTGCGAACCGTTCCCTACAAAGGATCTCTGCCGACGCAAGTACCCACTGACCCGCTGATCTACCGGTTCTATGAACTGATCAGCGTGTACGGCACCACGTTCAAGGCCTTGATCAACGAGGAATTCGGCGACGGCATCATGAGCGCCATCGATTTCCGGATGGACCTGCAGCGCGAGGCCGATCCCAACGGGGACCGGGTGCGCATCGAGATGTCCGGGAAGTTCCTGCCGTACAAGACCTACTGAAGCCTGGGCGGCCGCCTTGCTGCGGCCTTGCCTCATTGCCGGCGCAGGGCCGGCCCTGCCTCAGCCGAAGTATTCCTGGTAGTAGCGCGTGCACGTGCCCGTCGGGCGGAACGTGTAGGGCAGTTCGGCCATGGCGGCCGCTTCCAGCGAACCAAACGGGATGTCGAAATCGGCCTCGGGGCGATCGGTCACGTCGTCAGGGCGGGAGGTGTGTTGCGGGTTCACGATAACGCTCACTCAGTCTAGGGCGGCGGGCCGGGGGGCCGGCGCGTTGCACGGGATTGTGTCGTCGGGCGGAATTTGTCGCCACGCAGCAATCCTACGGAACGATCGTGACGAGATCATCGGGCAGCCGCTGAAAAGACTGTTTCAGTTCGAGGATCAATCGCCTGCGCCTATCGCCCTGATAGCGGCGCATGCGCAACAAACCGCGCGGCCGGCTCGCCGCAACACCGACAGAGAAAATCCCCCGCCGCCGGCGCGCCCGGGTCTATAGTGGCTGTGGAACGCGCGCCGCAAGCATTCGTAAGCGGTTATTCACTTTCACGCTACCTGATGCGGGAGCCCGCCATGAGTCTGCCGCCCTGCTTTGCCGACCGCCGTGAGGCAGGCCAGTATCTTGGCCGCCGTCTGGTCGAACTTGGCTACGCGCGTCGCGCCGACGGCGATCCGCCGCTGGTGCTGGCATTGCCGCGTGGCGGCGTGCCTGTCGCGCACGAGGTGGCGCTGGCCGTCGAGGGCAAGCTGGACATCCTGCTGGTCCGCAAGATCGGCGCACCGGGCTACCCCGAACTGGCGCTCGGAGCCGTGGTGGAGGGGGATGACAGCGGCCACGGCCCGCACACGGTCATCAACGACGACCCCTGGGTGCAGCGAGCGGTGGAATCGGGCGCTTTCGATGCCGAACGCGGCCGGCAGCTTGGCGAGATCTGCCGCCGCCAGCAGCGTTATCGCCAGGGGCGCCCTGTGGTGGCGATGGCGGGCCGATGCGTGATCGTGGTCGATGATGGCGTGGCGACGGGCGCGACGATGCGCGCCGCGCTCGATGCCGCGCGCATGGCGCGGGCGGCCCGTATCGTGGCCGCCGTGCCGGTGGGTTCCGCGCAGGGACTCGACACGCTGCGCGAAGTCGCGGACGAAGTCGTCTGCCTCAACACGCCCGTCAGCTTCGGTGCGGTCGGTGCGTTCTATCTCGACTTCACCCAGACTTCGGACGACGAGGCCATGACGCTGCTGCGCGAGGCCCGGTGCGCGTCCACGCTGCCGCACCCCGCGGCATGGCCCCGTGCCGATCTGCCGCTCAGGGACGGCCCGTTTGCCCGCTGAGGCGCGCTTTCAGGTGAGGTACCAGGCCGCCCGCATGCAGCAGGGCGCGCAGGAAGTCAGGCACTGGATCGCATGCCACGCGAGAGCCGTCCTCCAGTCGCACGTGCGCGCCGTCGAGATCGAATGTGACGCGCATGGCATCGACCAGCGTATCGGCCTGATGGCAGACCAGCACCGGCAGGCCGATGTTGATCGCATTCCGGTAGAAGAGGCCCGCAAACGACCGTGCCAGCACTGCGGCCACGCCCAGATGCCGGAGCGCCTGCGCGGCCTGCTCGCGCGACGATCCCATACCGAAATTGGTGCCCGCCACCACGATGTCGCCCGGCCGGACATGCGTGGGAAAGTCCGCACGCAGGTTTTCCAGGCAATGGCGCGCCAGTTCGTCGAGGCCGGACTTCATGTACAGACCCGGCGCCATGGCGTCGGTATCCACATCGTCGCCGAAGCGCCAGATGCGTCCTGCGGGCGGATGGGAGAAATCGGGGGCAACGGTCATGCGAGCAGCGTTCGGGGGTCGGTGACCTTGCCCGTGACGGCGGTGGCGGCGACGGTCATCGGCGATGCCAGCCAGACCGCGCTGCCGGCGTCGCCCATGCGTCCGGCGAAATTGCGTGCAGTCGAGGCTATCGCCCGGCTACCGGCCGGGAAGCGGCTGGCACCGTAACCGGCGCAGGCGTTGCACGCGTTCGGCAGCAGTTCCGCGCCAGCATCCAGCAGCACGCCGAGCGTGCCTTCGTGCTGGGCCAGTTGCTGGTCGCGCGCCGATGCCGGCGCCACGCGCAGCGACATGCCGGCGGCCACCTTGCGACCGCGCAGCACCCGTGCCGCCATGCGCAGGTCTTCGAGCTTGGCGCCGGTACACGCGCCGATATAGGCGATGTCGATCGCCTGGCCTGCAGCCTGCGTCACGGGCGCGCCATTGGCCGGGCTGTGCGGCGCGGCCACGTAAGGCGCGAGCGTCGTGGCGTCGTAACGCTGCGTCAGCAGGATCGGCGCATCGGCATCGCTGCGCCACTGGCGGGGGTCGATGCCCGCCAGCGTGGCTGCGTCGACACCGGCTCCCGCCAGCCACGCCATGGTCGTGGGATCGGGCGCGATCAATCCCGTCTGCGCACCCAGCTCGGCGCACATGTTGGTGAGCGTCATGCGCTCCTGCATCGGCAGGGCAGTAATTGCCGTGCCGGTGAATTCGATGGCCTCGTAGCGGCCGCCGGCCAGGCCCATCGTGGCGCACAGAAACAGCATGATGTCCTTGGCGCAGACGCCATCGGCCAGCTTGCCTTGCCAGTCCAGACGGATGGTCTGCGGCACGCGCAGCCAGATTTCGCCCGTGGCCAGTACGCCCGCCATTTCCGTGGCGCCCACGCCGAACATGTACGCACCAAAGGCGCCGCCGGTGGGGCTGTGGCTGTCGCCGCCGACGATAAAGCGGCCCGGCAGCACGAAGCCTCGCTCTGGCAGCACCAGATGGCAGATGCCCTGGCTGTCGATGAGATTGGGGATGCCCGCCTCGCGTACCCAGTCGCGCGTGAAACGAACGATGGCCTCGGCATCGGGGTCCGCCGCGGGTACGTAGTGGTCGGTGACCACGACATAGCGCGACGGATCCCACACCGGGGCGCCCAGTTCCCGCAACAGCGGCGCCACGCGGCGCGGCCCGCTGGAGTCGTGCGACATCGCCAGGTCGACCTTGCACATCACGATGCTGCCCGGTGTGACATGGGCCGCGCCGGCCGCGCGCGCAACGAGTTTTTGCGCGAGCGTGGCCGGCAACTGCAGGGGGTCGACGGCGTTGCCGCTGGACAGGGTCATTCCGGCTGGGCTCCGGAGTACTTCACCACCGTGGCCCAGCGTTTGACGTCCTGTTTCACGAAGTTCGCGAATTCGGCGGGCGGCATGGCGCTGGGCTGGGCACCGTCGTTTTCCAGGCGCTTTCTCACGGCCGGTTGTTCCAGGCCGTGGCGTGCCGCCTGATAGAGCGTCTGCGTGATCTCGGGCGGCAGGTTGGCCGGACCGAACAGTCCGAACCAGGCGCTTGATTCGAAACCCTTCACGGTCGCGCCGATCGGCTGCACGCCGGGAAACTGCGGTAGCGGCGCGGGGCTGGTCACGCCCAGCACCTTGAGCTTGCCGGCCTTCACATGCTGCGCCACGTTGATGGTGCTGGCGAACATCAGATCCACCTGGCCGGCAAGCAGATCGGTGATGGCGGGGGTGGTGCCCTTGTACGGAATATTGACGATGTACGTGCCCGTCATCATCTTGAACATGTCGCCGGCCAGATGCACCGACGAGCCCACCGACCCGATGCCGAAATTGAGCTTGCCGGGTTCTGCGCGTGCCAGCCTGATCAGCTCGGGAATGTTGTTGGCGGGCAGCTTCGGCGTGGCCACCAGCACGCTGGGCACATTGGCCACCAGCGTGATCGGCGTGAAATCGGCGATCGGATCGAACGGCAGCTTCTTGTACAGCGTGGCGTTGATCGTATGGCTGGTGAAACTCATGAGCAGCGTGGTGCCGTCGGCCGGGCTCTTGGCCACCAGGTCGGCCGCGATGTTGCCGCCGGCGCCGGGACGGTTCTCGACCACCACGGGCTGGTCAAGCGTCTGCGAGAGTTCCTGGGCGATGGTGCGGGCCAGCGTGTCGGTGGTGCCGCCGGCCGGCGCGCCCACCAGAATGCGGATCGGCTTGCCGCCGGCAATGGCCGCATGGGCTGCTGGCACGGCCAGCATCGATGCCAGGGCCAGCAGGGCGAGCGCGCGGCGGCGGCCTGGTCGGGTGGAGGTGCGGGCCGGATAATGCGCGCCCGGGCGAACGACTGGCATGACAAAGGCTCCTCTCAGTGTGATCTGGAGTGCGCAGTATGGCCCGAAATGCCTGGCCCGGAAAAGGCTTCGGGCGCAGGGAAATCCCTGCGCCGCGAGTCAGTCGCGCAGGCCGGTGCGGGTTTCGTTTTCCACCCACACGTTCGCGCTGTCGCCGCCACCCATGGGGGACAGTTCCATGCGGTACTCATAGCGGTCAGGACGGTACTGGCCCATCAGCAGCTGCACCGGCCGGCCAGCCTTGTCCAGCACCACGCGGCGCACCGCCAGCAGCGCGCCGCCCACGGGGACGTCGAGCAGCGGTGCCACGACCACATCGGCAAGGCGCGCGGTCAGCACCTGCGACGCGCGGCCCAGTTCGACACCGGCCGCTTCCAGCAGGCGCAGCATCGGCGTGGACTCCAGGTCCTTGCGTGCCAGCGGGCGGCCCAGGTCGGCAGGCAGGTACGTGGTGATGTGCGACAGCGGCCGGCTCTTGTAGTGGCGCACGCGCACGATCTTGATGACGGGGTCGCCCACCTGGATCTGCAGTGCCTCGGCCACTTCGGGCGTGGCATGCACTTCGTCGATCGAGATGACCTTGACCGCCGTTTTCTCGCCCATGTCGATGATGGTGCCGAGCAGGCTGGTGACACGTTCCTCGGCGGCCTGCGGCTTGACCGGGTGCGGGTTCACGAAGGTGCCCAGGCCGCGATGCCGGCGGACCAGGCCTTCCTGCACCAGGCGGTCGAACACGCGACGCATCGTCACGCGCGACGCATGGAACTGCTTGGCAAGATCGATCTCGCCAGGCAGCGGACCCTGGCCGAAACGGCCTTCCACGATCTGCTGGCGGAGCACCACGTAAATCTGGTGATACAGGGGGACGACGGCTTCACTCATGGTTTGCCCTGGCGAATGCGCTAACAAGTGTTGACGCGACTAATGTACTGTAAATCAGACATAGAGCCTAGCATGAAACACGGCTGCGGCGCCCCGGCCACTGTGTTACGACACATTTAACGGCGCCTGTCGACCGAGCATCCAGCTTCCGCAAGAAACGCTGCCTGATCCCCGCGATTCACGCCGTGTCCGGGCGGACGCGCGCCGGCATCCTCATCCATGCGCCACGCATGGACGACTTCCGGAAGACCGCAGCCCGGAAAGCGGCATACACATTCATTGCCGGGCTTCTGTTTCATGGCCGTTACGCCGCGCGGCCATGCGGGTTTGCGGGGAGGTGCGTGCTAACTCATTGAATGCAGGCGGCTTTTTGGCGAAGTGTTGGCTGTTGGCCGACAACCGGCCGGAACCTGTGTCACAGCCCTGTGACATGTCTACTGCCAAGCACAGACCCGCGCGGGCCGATGGGCGCAAATCCATCCGGAAAGTTCCCTCCCGCGAGCCCGGCAGCCATTGTATTTCAACGGAATTCCGCCGTGTGCGTGCGGGCTGGCACTGAATATGCGCAAGGGGAGGCTGGTCTGGCAACCGTGCCGGACCTGAACCTCCAGCCGATGTTCTCGAGAGCGCCGGCCGGAGGCTGAGCCGCAGTACAAACTTCCTGGGAGCTTCGTATGAAAAAGACTTTACTCGCGTCGGCGATTACCCTGGTTTTTGCAGGCACTGCATGGGCGAATCCGACGAACAACAACACCACCGGAGGCGGAAACGAACAGAACGCCACCGCAACCTCGACGCAGTCGGGGCCGGGAAATGCCGCCAACGAGAATTCCACTGCGACTCAGGACAACTCCGACCGTAGCACCAGCACCAGCACAAGGACGGCAACGCTGACGTCGAACCGGACGTCCACCAGGACGTCGACCGCCACGAACTCGCGGAATCGTACCGACCAGGACATGAGCGGCTACGGTAACGCGGCGGCTGCCAACGGCAGTACCGCTACCGCCACCTTCACCAATTCGTTCAACAGCAGCCGGGCCCTGGCCATCAGCAAGCTGAGCGGTGCAGTGTCAGGCAATGCCATCTCCAACATTGGCAACTACGCCACGAACCACGGCAACGCCAACGGTGCGACCGGCGGCGCAGGCGGCAATGGCACGGGCGGCACGGGCCAAGGCGGCTCGGGCGGCAATGGCGGCAATGGCGGTGCGAGCGGCAACGGCGGCGCTGGCGGCAGCGGCGGTGCAGCCAATAACGGCAGCGCATCCGCAGGTGCCGCAAGCAATGGCAGCTCGACGGCCGGCACTGGCGGCTACGGCGGCGCGGCTTCCGGCTATGGTGGCGACGGCAGCGGTGGCCGTGGTTATGGCGGCGATGCGCTGTCGGCCAGCCTCGGTGCTGGCGGCCGTGGCGGTTCTGCCCTGGGCGCCGGCGGCAGCGCAGGCTCCGGGTCGCGTGGTGGTTCGGGCGGCGATGGCGGCTCCGGCCGTGCCAGCGGCGGCTCCGGCCTCGGTGGTGGTCTGGGCGCAGGCCTGGGCGGCGGCCTGGGCGCTGGCGGCAGCAGCGGCTCATCGAACCAGTCGAATGACCGCGGCGCAGGCAATGCGGGCACCGGCACGGCAACGGCCGGCGCTGGTGGCGCAGGTTCCGGCACCGGTACGGGCTCCGGCTCGGGCACTGGCACTGGCACTGGCGCAACGGGCACGGCCACGGGCGGTGCAGGCGCAGCAGGTGGCGCCGCAGCGGCAACGGCCAGCGCCGGTGCAGGGACTGGCACGGGCGGCGCCGGCGGTGCGGGCACGGCCACGGCAGGTGCCTCCACGGGCGGTGCTGGCTCGGGTACCGGCGGCAACGGCGGTGCGCAAACCAGCGTAGCCGGCAATGGCGGCGCGGGCGGCAGTGCCACCAACGGTGGTGCATCGACCTCCGCGTCGAATGGCAGCGCCACGGCCGGCAACGGTGCCGTGGGCGCGACCTCGGGCGCTGGCGGCGTGGGTGGTGCCGGCGGTGTTGGCCAGGGCGGCACGGGCGGTACCGGCAACGGTGCGGTCGGTGGCGCTGGCGGCGCTGGCGGTACCAACTATGTCGACGCCGGCACGTTCAACATGTCCAACGCCATGACCAGTGTCGGTCAGTCGGCCGCGGGCATCATGATCGCCAACCAGAACAGCGGCATGGCATCGCTGGTGCAACAAAGCGTCAATGTGCAGGCCAACATGCAAGTTGGGAAGTAAGCCGTCCTGAAGCGTGGTCTGTGCCGCTCCGCACGGAGCGGCACGGCCCGCCAGGATTGAATGACAGGACAGCGCGGCGCGCCGCTTGCGTTTGCGCTGTCATGTCGAAAGCCTGCAGGTCCGAAGTCATGGCCCGGATGGAGGCCATGTCCCGGAGCACAAGGGGAGACGCACCATGCGATCGCATCGCCCAGCTGTCGTGACACTGTCGACAGCCTTACTGGCCTGGCCATTCATGCAGGCCAATGCAGGGCCGCCCAGCGCCGAGGCTTCCGCCACGGCCGTAGCGGTCGCAAGCAGTGACACGGGCGCAGCCACGGCAGTGGCCGGCGCGGTGGCCAGTGTGTCGGCGGCAGCGCCGGCCACAGGTCCGAAACTGAACATATTCGGCACGGCCGCAGCCGCCGTGGCGACCGAGAAACTCGACGATGTGCGCGGTGGCGCCGAAGTGGTGGTCAACGACATGCGCCTGCATGGCACGGTTGGCGACAACGCGGCCATCAACACATTCTCCGGCAGCAATATCGTGTCGGAAGGATCGTTCTCGAACGCTGCGGGCTTGCCAACCGTGATCCAGAACACGGGCAACAACGTACTGATCCAGAACGCGACCATTCTTAACGTCCAGTTCAAATGATCATGCGCAGCCTGCTGTGTAAGGCCGCTTGCGCGATGGCGGTGCTGGGCGGCGTTGCGGCCGCCCACGCCGACACGATCCGCGTACCGGGCGACCAGGGCAACTCGTACTACGTGCCGGTCACGAGCCTGCGCGAGGCGCGTTTCCGGACCACGATCCGCCAGCAGTACGACTTCAGCTGCGGCTCGGCCGCAGTGGCCACGCTGCTGACGTACCAGTACAACGTCCCGACGTCGGAGCAGACGGTCTTCGCCAACATGTACGTCAACGGCGACCAGGCCAAGATTCGCGCCGAGGGCTTTTCGCTGCTCGACATGAAGCGCTTCCTGGAGTCGCGCGGCTTCCAGGCCGACGGCTACGAACTGCCCTTGTCGAAACTGGAGGAGGCGCAGATTCCGGCCATCGTGCTGATCGTCGAAAACGGCTATCACCACTTCGTCGTCGTGAAGGGCGTCAAGGGCGACCGTGTGCTGATCGGCGACCCGGCGCGCGGCACGCGCGCGCTGGAGCGCGCGCACTTCGAACAGATCTGGGACAGCAGCCTGCTGTTCGTGATCCACAACCGCACCGAGCAGGCGCGATTCAACGTGGCTGCCGACTGGCGCGTCGCGCCGAGCGGCCCTTACTGGATGGGAGTACCCCGAGACAATCTGTTCTTCACCGTCATGCCCAAGCATGGCGCCTCTGATTTCTGAGTTGAGGAACATCATGGCCCAGACAAGCAATTCCAACGCGCCCAGACGCACAGCCGGTCAAGCCACCGCTGCCGTGCTGCTTGGCGCGGGCCTGGCCTGCGCTGGCAATGCGCATGCCGGCGCCGACGCACTGGCCACGGAAAACACCGAAGTCGCGGAAAGCGCCGCCGTGGCGATTCCGACCGCGATCGACATGACCGCGCTGCCGGCCGCCACCGAACTGGCGGCGCTGTCGGAGCGCGCGGCCGATCCGCCTTCCGTGGTGGCCGGATTACCCGGCGTGCCGACTGTCGCAAACGGCGTCGCCGCCAGGGCAGCATCCGTTTCCGAACCTGTTTCAGAACCTGTAGTAGCCGCAGCGGTCGCCGAAGCGCCTGCGCGAGTGGTTCCGGTAGACAAGGCCAGCGTGGCCCGGCATCACCCCCCTGAGGATCCGCTCGCGGTGGCCATGACACTGGCCGGGCGGGATCCCGGTGCGCCGGTGGCCGATGCGCGCAAGCAGATGGCCAAGTGGAAGCCGGTCGCGCAGGCGCGGCTTGAAGAATCCCGCGGCGGCTTCGATGCCGGGGGCCTGCAGGTGGGCTTTGGCATCGACCGCGCGGTGTTCGTCAACGGCGCGCTCGCGGTGTCCACCAGCATCACCATTCCCGATGTCAGCAGCATCACCGCCGCGCAGGCCGGCCAGCTGGCCCAGGCGCTGGGGCAGGTGACCGTGGCGGTGACGGCGGCCAACAGTGCCGCCAGCGCAGCCGTGGCCGCTGCGCAGGCGGCGGCTGCCGCCGCCGGACAAGCCGGTCAGCCCGCGGTGGCCGGCGCCCAGGGCGCGGCAGCCAACGCACAGGGCGCGGCAGGCGTAGCCAGCAGCACGGCCAGCGCAGCGGCTACCGGCGCCTCCGGCATGGCGTCGGGGGCGGCTGGCGTGGCGCAGCAGGCCGTGGCCAACGCAGCGGGCACGGTCGTTACCAACGGGCTGCTGACGGTGATTCAGAACGGAGCCGGCAACACGGCCAACCTCGGTGCGGTATCGAACATGCCCGGTACTGTGATTCAGAATAATCTCAACAACCAGAATATCCAGAGCCTGATGACGCTCAACGCAAGCGTGAATACCCTGGCCGCATTCCGTACACAAATGGCCAACACCGCGTTGAACAGCGTTCTTCAAAGGTCAGCCGCAATGAGGTAGTCGCGTGTAGTGATGAACGAACAGGTGCGGGCCCTGCTGTATGCCCGCCGTCCCGGGGGAGGAAGACGTCATGAAGAAGCGTTCACTGCAGGGCATCGGCTATGCCGGATGCTCGATGCTGCTGTTGGGTGGCATGGCCCAGGCCCAGACGCCGCCCGATGCGGGGCCGCCCGCCGCCGCCAGGCTCGAATCCCTGCAAAAGGAACTGGCGGACCAGGCCAGGCAGCTGGAGGAAATGAAGCGGGCGCTGGCCGAGCAGCAGGCCACGATCCGCGAACTGCGCAGCACCGTCGACAGCGAGACGCTGCAGCGCAAGCGCGGCGGGCAGGGGACCGGCGTGACGGGCGGCAACATGGCGACCAACGCCGCCGCCGCAGGCGCCGCATCCAGCGCCACGCAGATCAACAACACGGCGCAGCAGGGCATGCAGGCCCAGCAGGCCCCGGAAGCGGCGCCGCCTGACGCGCCGCCGCAGGGCCAGGCCGCGCAGCCTGGCGAATCGGCCGCGGGGGTCGAGGAGCCCGTGGGCAAGCCGCCGGAACGCGACACGCGTCCGCCGGAGATCGCGCCGATCTTCGACCAGCCTGGCGTGCTGACGCCCGCCGGCAAGATCATCGTCGAACCGAGCCTCCAGTACGGCTATTCGTCCAGCGACCGCGTGGCGCTGGTTGGCTACACGGTGATCCCCGCCATCCTGATCGGCCTGGTGGACGTGCGCCAGGTCAAGACGTCCACCTACGTCGGCGCGCTGGCCTTCCGCTACGGCATCACCAAGCGGCTTGAAATCGAAGCCAAGATTCCGTACGTGCATTCGAGCAGCGACACCGTCAGCCGCGAGGTGTTCACCGGCACCGCCGTGGACAACGTGTTCAATTCCAGCGGCAGCGGGCTGGGCGACGTGGAAGCGACGCTGCGCTACCAGCTCAACTACGGCAACGAGAAGATGCCGTTCTTCATCGGCTGGCTGCGCTACAAGTCGAACACGGGCCGCGATCCGTTCGAGGTGGTGACCGACTGCGTGACCCGCTGCGTGAGCAACACCACGGGTACCGGGCTGCCGCTGGGCATGCCGACCGGCACGGGCTTCCAGGCGATCCAGCCGGGCGTGACCTGGCTGCTGCCGACCGACCCCGCGGTGTTCTTCGGCACCTTCAGCTACCTGCACAACTTCGCGCGCGACAATGTCAGCCGCACGGTGCTCAATGGCCAGACCGAGAACCTCGGCAAGATCGCGCCGGGCGACATCTTCCAGTTCAACTTCGGCATGGGGCTGTCGCTGAACGAGCACGCTTCGTTCTCGATCGGCTACGACCAGAGCATCATCTGGCCGACCAAGCAGAACGGACAGACCGTTCCGGGTTCGGTGCGCATTACGCAGGGCACGCTGCTGGTGGGCTACTCCTATCGCTTCAACAACCGCTACACGCTGAACCTCTCGGTGGGTGCGGGCCTGACCCGCGACACCCCCGACCTCACTGTGACGGTGCGCCTGCCGATCACATTCTGACCGCATGATGCAGCGCGAGGTGACGCCCCGAATTCTTCCGGCGCACCTCGTCCGGAAGTCAGCCGTTCGGTACCTTGCGCAGTCCCTGCGGAGAGAGTAGAACGAACGAAACCGTCCCGGACGGATGACCCGAATACCGGGGCGGCCTGACAGAGGAGGCAAGTCATGCGCAAACGGATCTTCTGGTTGTTGCCGGACCTGGCAAGCGCCCGCCGTACCATGGACGACCTGCTGCTGGCCCGTATCGAGAACAGTCACATCCACTTCGTCGGCCGCGATGGCGCTGACATGACCGGCCTGCACGAAGCGAACCTGTTCCAGACCTCGGACATCGTGCACGCGGCGGAAATGGGCCTGATGGTGGGCGGCGGCGTCGGCATCGTGGCCGGGGTCGTGGTGGCCATGTTCCCGATCGTCAGCGATACGCCGCAATGGGGCCTGGTCGGTGTGCTCGCCGTGCTGGGCGCGGTGTTCGGCGCCTGGGCCGCCAGCATGATCGGCAGTTCGGCGCCCAACAGCCGCCTGCGGGGCTTCGAGAAGGACATCGAGGCCGGAAAGCTGCTGCTGATGGTGGACGTGCCGCGCGGCCGCGTGGAAGAAGTCGAGACGCTGCTGCAGCGGGCCCATCCCGAAGCCCGTTTCGCGGGGCTCGATCCCGCGGTGCCGGCCTTTCCCTGATCCGTGCGCCGGCAGTCCCGCCCACGCCGTGCCGGGCTGCCATCCCGCTTTTCTCGCGCGCCCCACGTGGCGCGCCCCGGCGCATGTTCCCCCATGCGCCACGCTGCGGCCACACCGGACCGCCACCGGACCAATCAGGCCCTGGTGTGATGCCGCAGCAACAGTTCCCCGCCCTCGATTGTCCCTGCGTTTGAACAATTACCTCTGATGAGGTACTTTGCGCCATGCCGCCATGTGGTGCATCGTGACGATGCGTCCGGCCGCGCGGCGGGCAGCGGCACACAACTATTCAAGCCAGCAGCTTCAGGAGGGGTCAACAATGAGGAACGCACGATACATCGCGTGCGGCATGCTTGCCGTCACGCTCGGGTTTGTCACGTCCATGGCGGCGCATGCGGAACCCGGCATCACCAAGTCAGCCATCCGGATCGGCCAGTCGGCCGGTGTCAGCGGACCCGTGGCCGGGTCGGTCAAGGAACAGATCGCGGGTGCCCAGGTGTACCTGAACCACGTCAACGCCAATGGCGGCGTGGCCGGCCGGCGCATCGAACTGCTGACCTACGACGATGGATTCGACGCCAAGCGCACGCCCGACAACGTGCGCAAGCTGATCGGCGAGGACAAGGTGTTCGCGCTGTTCATGGTGCGCGGCACGCCGCAGAACGAGAGCATCCTGCCGATCATCGGGGCCGAGAAGGTGCCGCTGATCGCGCCGCTGACGGGGGCCATCACGCTGCACCGGCCAGTGAACCGCTACGTGTTCAACGTCCGCGCCAAGTACCAGGACGAAGTGGCCCGCGCCATCAACCACCTGGCGACGTCCGGCATGAGCCGCATCGCCATTTTCTACGCCAACGACGGCTTCGGGCAGGACGTCTTCGAAGGCTTCAACACGGCGTTGCAGGCGCGTGGCGTGCAGCCGGCGGGCGCGGCCTCGTTCAACCGTCCCATGGGCGACATCAGCCAGGGCGTGGCCAGCGTCAACAAGGCCAACCCGCAGGCCGTGATGGTGATCGGCTCCGGCTCGGAGGCCGCGCGGATCATCCGCGAGATGAAGAAGGCCGGCAGCCAGGCGCAGTTCGTCACGCTGTCCAACAACGCGGCCGATTCGTTCATCAAGGAGCTGGGCGACGATGGCAAGGGCCTGATCATCACCCAGGTGGTGCCGGGCATGAATTCGAGCCAGATGAGCATTGCCAGCGAATATCGCGGCCTGGCCAAGGCCCAGAAGCTGGAGCCCAGCAACGCGGGCATGGAGGGCTTCATGTCGGCCAAGGTGCTGGTAGAAGGGCTGCGCCGTGCCGGCCCCGAGCCCACGCGCGAAAAGCTGGTTGCCGCGCTGGAAGGCCTGCGCGATTACGACCTGGGCGGCATCCTGATCAGCTACAGCCCCGCGCGCCATACGGGGTCGTCGTTCGTGGAAATGTCGATCGTTTCGTCGACCGGCAAGCTGATCCGCTGACCGGCTTTCACCCGCCCCGCAGGCCGCCAATGCGACCGGGGGCTGCGGTATAGTTGCCGCCATGGCGACTTCTACCGCAGCTCATCCTTTCTCGCTGGCCGGACGCGTGGCCCTGGTCACGGGCGGCGCGCAGGGCCTTGGCCTGGCGATGGCCGGTGCGCTGGCCGATGCCGGCGCGCATGTGCTGGTCTGCGCGCGCAACGCGCAGCGCGTGGCCGATGCCGTCTCGCAACTGCAGGCACAGGGCGCCACGGCCGAAGCGCTCGTGCTGGACATCACCGACGCCGCCGCCGTTGCGCGGGCCTTCGAAGACATCGCGTCCCGGCATGGCCGGCTCGACATCCTGGTCAACAATGCCGGCGCGCGCAATCGCAACAGCATGGCGCACCTGGATGCCGACGACCTGCGGGCGATGCTCGATACCAACCTCGTGGCGCCCTACGCGCTGTGCCGGCACGCCGCACGGCTGATGCAGCAGGGGCAGTACGGCCGCATCGTCAACGTGACGTCGATTGCCGGGCAGGTGGCGCGCGCCAACGACGTGCTGTACCCCGCCACCAAGGGCGGCCTCGACGCGCTCACGCGTGCGATGGCCGCGGACCTGGGCCGGCACGGCATCACCGTCAACGCCGTGGCCCCCGGCTACTTTGCCACCGAGCCGAACCAGGCCATGGTGGACGATGAAACCGTGGCGGAATGGCTGCGCAATCGCACGTCGCTGGGCCGCTGGGGCCAGCCTGCCGAGGTGGCGGGCGCCGTGGTCTTCCTGGCCTCGCCTGCGGCGTCGTACGTCACCGGCCAGGTGCTGGCCGTCGATGGCGGCTACCTCGGTCATTTCTGACTGCGTCAACCTGCCGGTCTCCCGGACGATTCAGACCGGCTTGCCCGCGCCATAGTGCGCGCGCAGGCAATCGATCATGGCCGCCGAGGCGGCCGAATCGCTTCGCTCCCTGAGCCGCACCAGGCAGATTTCGCGCACAAGCGCGGGCATCTGCATCGGCCGGATGGCCAGGCCCGCGCGCCGGAACTGGAACAGCGCCAGCGCTGGCACCACCGATACGCCCAGGCCCGCCTCGACCAGCGCGGCCACCGTGGCCAGGTGCTCCACCTCCATCACGCCGTGCAGCTTCAGCGGATGCATGGCGGCGTCCAGGTGCTGCCGCACGCTGCTGGTCCGCGACAGCTGGATGAACGGCAGTCCGGCCAGCGCCTGGGGGGCGATGCGCCGCCTGGTGGCCAGCGGATGGTCGGCAGGGCACACCAGGTGGAAGCTGTCGTGGACCAGCGATTCCACACGCAGGTCGGCGTCCTGCGCCGGGGCGGGCGCCAGCGCGAAGTCGGCCTGCCCGCGCCGGACCATGTCGATGCAGCCGTCGGCCAGCTGGTCGTACAGTTCCAGCGAGATGCCCGGATAGCGCCGATGAAAGTCCGCCAGCAGCGGCGGCAGGTCACCGCCCGCCAGCGAAGGCAGCGCGGCAATGGCCACGCGCCCCTTGCGGCGTTCCGCGTGGTCGCGCAGGTCTTCGAACGCGCTCTCGAAATCGGCCAGCAGGCGGCGCGCCACCTCCTCGAACCGCTTGCCGTCGGCACTGAGGTCCACGTGGCGCGTGGTGCGCTCGAACAGCCGGCTGCCGGCCTGGTCTTCCAGCGTCTGGATCAGCGTGCTGAAGGCCGATTGCGACAGGTGGCAGGCCTGCGCCGCCCGGGTGAAATTTCGATGCGTGGCCAGCGCCACGAAGGCACGCAGGTGCTTGACCGAGAGATTCGACAGCATGGCGGGATAGTGTGGCGGATTCATCCAGGAAGTCGATAGATTAATCCAAATAATCCGTTTTCGCGTGGCAGAACCCGGCCCTAGAATGAGACCGCTGCCAACCGGCCACCGTGGTCAGTCTGACCAGCACCCATTGCCGAAGAGTCATTCCTCCAGACGTTGCCA
The DNA here is from genome assembly GCF_900104095.1 of Ralstonia sp. 25mfcol4.1. GTDB lineage: Bacteria > Pseudomonadota > Gammaproteobacteria > Burkholderiales > Burkholderiaceae > Cupriavidus. The sequence continues at coordinate 58,972 of NZ_FNJO01000023.1, forward strand.
ACGCCCATGACTGCTCCCCTGCTGATCGGGTCCGGGGCCGGATTCTCCGGCGACCGTACCGACGCCGCCCTGCCGGTGGTGCGTACGCTGATTGCCGCCGGCGGTCCGGCGGCGCTGATTTTTGAAACGCTGGCCGAGCGCACGCTGGCGTTGGCGCAACTGGCGCGCCGCGATAACCCCGAGCACGGCTACGAGCCGCTGCTGGACCACCTGCTGACGCCCGTGCTGGGCCTTTGCCTGGCCAACCGCATCCCGATCATCGGCAATTTCGGCGCCGCGAATCCGCGTGCCGCCGCCCGCCGCATCCTGGCGCTGGCTGCCGAACTGGGCCTGGCCGCGCCGCGCGTGGCGGTGGTGGAGGGCGACGACCTGTCGCATGACGCCGGCCGCGCCATGCTGCGCGGCATCGTCGGCGACGCGTTTCCCGAAGCGCGCTTTGTCTGCGCCAACGCCTATATCGGCGCCCAGGGCATTGCCGACGCGCTGCGCGACGGCGCGCAGGTGGTGGTATGCGGCCGCGTGGCCGACCCCGCATTGGCCGTGGGGCCGGCGATGGCCCATTTCGGCTGGGCCTGGGACGACTGGACCCGCCTGGCCGCCGCCACCATGGCCGGCCATCTGCTGGAATGCGGCGCGCAGGTCAGCGGCGGCTACTTTGCCGACCCCGGCATGAAGGATGTGCCCGACGTCCACGACGTGGGCTTCCCGATTGCCCGGCTCGACGCCGACGGCGGCATCGAGGTCTTCAAGGCGGCCAACACGGGCGGCTGCGTGGACCTGCGGACGGTCAAGGAACAACTGCTGTACGAAGTGCACGACCCGTGCGCCTACCTGACGCCCGACGTGGTGGCCGATATCGGCCAGGTCACCGTCGAGCAGATCGGCCCCGATCGCGTGGCCGTGCGCAATATCCGCGGCCATGCGCGGCCGGCGGAACTGAAGGCCAACCTGTTTCACCTGGGCGGCTGGTTTGCCGAGGGCGAGATTTCCTACGCCGGCCCCAATGCCGCCGCCCGGGCGCGCCTGGCTGCCGACATCGTTCGCAAGCGCATGCTGGGGCTGGGGTTCGATGTGTCGATCCGCTTCGACCTGATCGGCGTGCTGAGCGTGTTCGGCGACGATGCCGGCACCATGCTGGCCGCGCCCCAGCCCGGCGAGGCCGAAGCCCGCGACGTGCGCATGCGCGCTGCGCTGGCGCACGAGGACAAGGCCGTGGCGCAGGCGCTGCTGCGCGAGGTGAACGCGCTCTATACCTGCGGCCCGGCCGGCGGTGGCGGCGTGCGCACCGCGCTGCGCACGCGGCTGAACGCCACGTCGTGTCTGGTGCCGCGCCAGGCAGTGGCCGCGTCCCATTCGTTCGTGACTGCCTGACCGGAGCCCGCCATGACCGCAACCCAGCAAGCGCCGCTCTACCAGTTCGCCCATGGCCGTACCGGCGACAAGGGCGACCGTTCCAACATCAGCGTGATTGCCTACGACGCGCGCGATTTCGACCACCTGGTGGCCCATGTCACCGAAGACGCCGTGCGCGCGCTGTTCGCCGCGCGCCAGCCCCGGGCCGTGAAGCGGCACGTCGTGCCGTCCATCCAGGCCATGAACTTCGTGATAGACGGCGTGCTGGACGGCGGCGTCAACGATGCACTGAATCTCGATACCCACGGCAAGGCGCTGGCCTTTCTGCTGCTGGGTTTGCCGATCCCCTTGCCGCCGCGGCTCGCCGGCGGCGCCGCATGAGTGCCGAGCCGTCCCATATGTCAAAACGATTCGAGGAGACACAGATGTACGGAATTCGCAGGCCGCAGGCCCTTGCCGCCGCTATCGCCACGTTCGCGTGCCTGGCCTTGCCCGCTGGCAGCGCATGGGCGGAGTTCCCGGACAAGCCGATCCGCTTTGTCGTGCCGTTTGCGGCCGGCAGCGCCACCGACCAGCTTGCGCGGGCCATCGGACAGGCCATGACGGTGGACAGCAAGGCCACCGTCGTGGTGGACAACAAGCCCGGCGCGAACGGTTTCATTGCCGCCTCAGACGTGGCCAAGGCCGCGCCGGACGGCTACACGGTGCTGATCACCACCAACACTACCCACGCCGCCAACGAGCATCTGTTCAAGAAGCTGCCCTATGACCCGGTGAAGGACTATGCGCCGCTGTCGGCGCTGGGCCGCGGCGGCCAGATCATGGTCGTGAACCCGCAGGTGCCGGCCAAGACGGTCGGCGAGTTCATCGCGCTGGCCAGGAAGGAACCGGGCAAGCTCAGCTTCGGCAGCGGCAGTTCGTCGTCGCGCATCGCCGGGGAGCTGTTCCAGCAGATGGCCCATGTCCAGTTGCTGCACGTACCGTACAAGAGCAATCCGCTGGCCATCACCGACCTGCTGGGCAACCAGATCCAGATGATGATCACGGACACCGCCACCGGCCTGCCGCAGGTCAAGACGGGCAAGCTGCGCGCGCTGGGCGTGTCGGGCAAGGCCCGCTCGCCGCTGGCGCCGGACGTGCCCACCATCGACGAAGCCGGCGTGAAGGGCTACGAGATGAGCTACTGGTTCGCCGCCTATGCCCCGGCCGGCACGCCGCCCGCAGTGGTCACGAAGCTGAACCAGATGCTGGTCAAGGCCGCGAAGAGCGATACGGCATCGAACTTCTACAAGTCGACCGGCACCGAAGTATTTACCAGCACGCCGGCCGAGCTGGCCAAGTTCCAGACCCAGGAATCAGACAAGTGGGGCCGCATCATCAAGGCCGCCAACATCCAGCCCGAATAAGCCCGAAGCACCAGCCCCCTCCCTCCCGCGCTCCATTCGTCCCTGCCGGCCAGGCGGACGAATGGGGCGGGACGGCCACGCAGGCTGGCCCAGCGAGCCTGGCCTCACGCTTGCCTCACCCCGCCCTCCACTGGGATACAGCGTTTCCGCGTCCGCAGAAACGGGTACGCCTGTCGCAAGATCGTTGCACTCCGTTGTCCCGGCACATCACCGAAATCAGAATTAAAAAAGTCTTATATCAGGCACTTCCGGTATTCGATTCTGGCCATTCTGCGGGGTCGTTTCCCTTTCTCCCTTGACCGGCGCGGCATTCCGGGCGGCGGGCTTGCGGGCGTAACCGATATGTGATCGGAAATGCAAAGCGCGTAGGCAGGAAGGGGGGTATTCATCACTTCCACTCATGGTTTACCCTGCGGGCCGTTTTTGAATTTTTACATCCGGTTACAAGCGGCGTCGCATGCGGTAGGCAGATTTTCGGGTCATGAAGGTCCGGGGTTCGCAGGGCATAGGCGCAGGAAGCCGCGTCCATGCCGGAGCCACGGGTCACGATGAATCGGCATTGTTATCGCATTGTTTTCAACCGGACACGCGCCATGGTGATGGCCGTGGCGGAGACGGCTTCGGGCCATGCAGGCGGCAAGCCGCGCGGTCGGAGCGGCAGCGCGCGGCATGCGCCGCCCGGGGTGGCATGGCTCGGGGTGCCGGCGGTCAAGCTGGCCGTCTGGGCCTGCATGGGGCTGCCAATGGTGGCCGGCGCCCAGATCGTGGCCGACCCGAATGCCGGCGCCAATCGTCCCACGGTGATCAACACGCCGAATGGGCTGCCGCAGGTCAACATCACGCGCCCGTCCGGGGCGGGGGTGTCCACCAACCACTACTCCCAGTTCGACGTCAACAAGGGCGGCGCGATCCTGAACAACTCGCCGGTCATCACCAACACCCAGCAGGCGGGCTACATCAACGGCAATCCGAACCTGCTGCCCGGCGGATCGGCGCGGATCATCGTCAACCAGGTCAACA
>NZ_FNJO01000032.1 GCF_900104095.1 Ralstonia sp. 25mfcol4.1
GTGAGACAGTCGACGGACTTCGCCCCACCACTCTCGCGATCTGACGCAGGCTGCACCCCTCGTTTAGTAGGCGATGAATCCAGTTACGCTCTTCGATACCCAGTTGACTGTAGCTTTGTCCCATCCCAACACCCTAACATCAGGGTGTTGCACTTCATTCTAGAGACCGCCGAATCTAATCGCACGCACGGTGGTCACTTGCTACCGGCACCGATTTCCAATGCGACTAGGCATCGCGCACGTGCATGTAACGCCTGAGTGTACATATCGAGTGTGAGGAGCGCTGCCAACGAGTAGCCCGCACAGTTATGCCAACCCATACACTATATCGATAGCGAGTCTTCCGTAATGAAGCGCCGCTTGTGATGCTGCGGCTTCCGTGAAATAGTCGTCTTCATCCGCAGCACAGTCACAATACATCCGTTCGTCGACTACCGAGTTGTAACGGATCGCCATCATATACTGCCATTTCGGACCAGGGACGTTGCTGCTTGCCGCTGCCGTAGAAACCTCAAACACCGCAGTGTGCACGAACATCCCACGGTATGCGTCGCACGTCTTATTTACTCTTGCTTTCAAGTAGATTTCTCCCGGCTACAAGAATCGAAGTCGAGTGGCTGAATCTGCTCCGCCACAATAGCCGCACACCCCCGCCGTCTCCTCTGCTAATTTGTCGATCAAGTATTAACGAGATCACGAACAAAAAACTCGCAGAAAGCAACAATGAGATTGAGATAGCCCTGGATCGCGTTGGAGGGAGACCCGGGGCTGCCGCACGTGAGCGAGCAGCCGACACTGGGTTTCTATGAGACAACGGCAGCCTGCATTGTAGCCATCGTATGCACTTCGGAGAACGTTCGACGAGGTCAGATACCGGCAAGCGATGCGTCAGGTACGAGGCCCGCGATGATGTCTTCGCCTCGGCGCACTGCAGCGCGCTTGGCGGCCCCCATTTCTGTCCAGTTCTCGTCGGGCACACGGAACACTCTGCTAACGAGGTCAGTCGGCTTCTCCCCCTCTCGACAAATCACTACGGAAGCGCCGTAGGCGCGATCGGGTCGACGTTGATGCCACACGCGACGGTGCTGCATGTTGTAGACCAAGGGGTAAATGTCGAAGCCCCTACTGCTTGCCGCCGGATTGTCGTCCACTTCCTACTCCCACGAGTTAGCTTCCCACTCTACGCTTGTTGGACACTAAATAGTCAGTTATTTCCAATGCCCGGTCCACATCCGACGCGGCGGCTCGCTTCGGGGCATCCAGGGCATGCTGCATATGCAGCGTGTTCCAAGCCATCATGGACGATGGAAGTCGAGATCCTGAAGGAGGCTGTTGAGTGGGGCCGCTCAAAAAACCTGATTGCGCGCTCGCCCTTGCTGCCGGGGGACGACCATTGAAAACGGTCTGCGAAGTTCTCGGCGTAGCGCGCTCCGGTGTGGCGGTGAAACGGGTTCGCCCGTCCGATTGGCAAGATGGCCGCAGCGCCAGACTGACTGACGACACGGAACTGGTCGAAGAAATCCAGGCCCACGTCGCGTATCTGCCAACCTACGGCTACCGGCGCATCTGGGCGCTGCTGCGCCGCACTCGCGAGCTGGTCGGCGCACCGCGCATCAACCACAAGCGCGTGTATCGGGTCATGCGCGAGCATCATTTATTGCTGCGCCGTCCCGGCGTGCGCCGAGACACTCGGCGGCACGACGGCCGCGTGGCCGTGGACAGGAGCAATAGCCGCTGGTGCTCCGACGGATTCGAGTTCCGGTGCGACGACGGCACGCCGCTGCGCGTGACCTTCGCACTAGATTGCTGCGACCGAGAAGCGATTAGCTGGGCGGCAACGACTGGCGGCCATAGCGGGGACGTGGTGCGCGACGTCATGCTGGCTGCCGTCGAACAGCGCTTCGGCACCACGCGGGCCCCGCAGCCCATCGAATGGCTTACGGACAACGGCTCGGCCTACATCGACCACCGCACGCGCAGCTTCGCTCGCGAACTGGGCCTGGAGCCGCTGACCACGCCGGTACGTTCACCGCAGAGCAATGGCATGGCCGAATCGTTCGTGAAGACCATGAAGCACAACTACGTCGCCTATATGGACAAGGCCGACGTGCCAACGGCACTCTCCCGCCTGGTCATTGCGTTTGAACACTACAATGAGCGCCACCCCCACCTGAAATATCGCTCACCTCGCGAGTTCAGACGGACTGCAGTGTTATCAACCTAGCGGTGTCTGCGTGTCCTGCGGTACAGGGGCAACTCCAACCGCTGCCAGCGAGGCATCGTGTCGAGCCAACTCCAAGGGAATCTTTCCATAACGGATGATGGCCCGCTGCACGGTGTGCACAGCCTCACCGCGATTCATGGCATGCTGCTTTGTGAAGCAGCGGCCCAACGACGAGAGGAAACGATCGATGGAACACAGCAAGGAGTACTCGCAGGCATTCCGCGAGGTGGTGGAGGCCATGGACGGTGTCCGGGAGGAGTTGCGCCGTATGCGGAACGGCGTGGTGGACGATGCGTGTGTGGCGGCGGTGGAACGCGCGCTCCACGCGCGTGAGCGTCTGCGACGTCAGGTTCACACACGTCAGGTCTTTGAGGCCAGTTCGCCGCATTGACATGGAGAGGGGGTTGGCTCCTTCTCATCGAACAGAGCTATGGCCTTGCCTGCGGGACTACCTCCTCTTGACGAAGGTGGATATTCCGTCGATTGCGTCCCGCGCCGATGACAAGGCCAGCGCTATAGCAGCATGCGGCCCGCTGGCGAAATGCTGGACCATGGAGGGAAGCAGTCGGCGGGAGCCCAGGCCTGTACTGACTGGTGTTATGGTTACGGTCGCGAGAAAGCGAGGTTGAACCAGGTCACCGCCGGGGACTGCACCGGGTGCGTGACCCACCTTCGCCGATACCCTGAATCCCTTGTAGATTGCGTTGTTCTGATACATGTCTGTTCCTTTGATGACCAAGCATACGTAGATATTCGGGATGTGTCTGATTTGCTTCTTGCGACAAGATAGCAACGTCATTGCGAGCGTTTGCCTCTCCGTAGACAAGCGCCGCATCGAAAGTAGTGGGTGCCGCCCATGAGATCGCAGGATTGCACGCTAAAAAATCGTCTTGATGGGTCCTGCATTAGGACGAGTCATCGAGTACGTACTACATAGCTAAACGCTCCGGCCAAGTGAGTGAAACCAAATGCGCGCCCCTGGTCATTCATCCGGCCCAAGAATAAGGTCCACGGCGGCCCGCCCCGCTAGTTCCGCCACGAGGTAAGCCCAACGCCTAGAGTACGGCCCGCCAAAGACTTTGATTCTCTTGCCAATCGCTGCAACACCAGGTGGCCTCATTGGCCCCTCAACTTGGAACCAGACGTCGAACATGTCCTTGGACGCCAGACTGAGATCGACATGGATATCGAACCCCCGGTACTCTGCGACGCGATCCATCACAGAACTCCTCTGCAAAGGTGGCAACGAACGTAGAAACCACTTTGGGGTTGGAAGAATTGTCTCTCCCACCGATCTTCGACTCTATCGGTCCTGGAGAAGAATTGGCTTGTCTCGGCGCGGGATTGAGCGAACGAAAATCGTCGCGGGGCGTCGAGCATGAATTTTTCCAGGAATCCCCACGAGTGACTTCAGGAATCATCGGTCCTAAGACGAATCGAGGGGGAAAGTCCCGAAAAACGAGTGATAGACGAGCCAGAAAGGGGAGCAGCGCGAAGCGGTACCGCTACCAGTATAGGGAGGTGACGCGTATTGTCCTACTCACCTTACAAATTGGCCCCTGCCCCACAGATTACAGCGCCGCTTACGCGGCACGCGACCACCACCTCTCGCGGTACACTGAATTCAATTGGTAGAGCCCCTTACCACCATCCCACGTCGACACAAGGTGCGAAATGAACCGCCTTCGGTACTCCGTGAATCTGTCCTATGAGGTCCTGGACGCCACGGCAGACTTTCTCTTGATCGTCGAAGCCGCAAAGACTGCAAGACAGTCCATCGTCTCCGAGCATCTGGCACTCACGCCAACGGTTGATGCCGCTCACCACACGGATTCACTCTGTAACCGCCTGCTCAGGATACACGCGTGCAAGGGCCCATTGGCCGTCCGCTATGAGGCTGTCGTGGACATCGACCACCGTTTTGAGGACGTTACATCGTTGACAGAGGTGCCGGTCGCCCGACTTCCTGTCGATGTACTTTCGTACCTGGCGCCTAGCCGGTATTGCGAATCCGACCGCACGATGGAGTTCGCCATGCGGGAGTTTGGCGGCATGCGCCCCGGTTATTCGCGCGTGTATGCGATTCGGGAGTGGGTGCGCAACCATGTGCGCTTTCTTTCGCGATCCACTAATGAGCGGACCTCAGCAATCGATACGCTCGTGGAGCGCATCGGCGTATGCAGGGACTTTTCCCACCTGATGATCGCAGTTTGCCGTGCACTGAGTATTCCCGCCCGTATGTCCAGCAGCGTGGACTATGGCGCTGATCCTGCGTTGGGCGCGCCAGACTTTCACGCAGTGGTCGAAGTGTTCCTGTCAGGTGGATGGTACCTGCTCGATCCTTCGGGGGTGTCCATTCCCGCTGGCCTGCTGCGCATTGGCACCGGCCGGGATGCTGCGGACATTCCGTTTGCCGCCATATTCGGCAAGGTCGAGTCGATGCGGCCCTTTATCGAAATCCAGCCAATATCCGACCCGGCTGCGGGGATCGACTTGCCGCTCGCAACAACGAGCGCCATCTCCACCTGGTAACCGGCATTAGCGCCCTCCGCCTTTCATCCCCTCGATTTCCATGGCGGCATTCCAATCCTCGTATGCTGCAATCGGCTCCATGGCGTCGCCAACGAACGATGCCGCACGTTCCGCGGCAGCCGCTGGCCCCAGAAGAACATCTTCCGTGCCGCCGTCCTCGGTCGTCGGAGGCACCAGCATGTCTTCGAGCATCCCGCGTAGTTCCGGGGTATCCCATGGCTTGCCAAGCCTCGTTTTTCTGTTCTGATAATGGCGAACCTCCGAGTCCTGCTCGGCGGTAAGTGGTAGGCCTCGAAATGTAGGGCCTGTGTCAGGATGGATCATGGTGTGCCTCCCGCATCGGTCGGCTTCGTTGAGTTAAGAGGCATCGCCCTGCGCCTTGCCGGGCAATTTCCTCGGCTTACGACTTCCTCTTGGCAAGACCGTCGCTCCGAACCCGCGACTGAACCGTGCTAAGTGGGGTTGCCAGGATGGAAGGTTTCTTCGGTTGCTTGGGCTTTTTTGCTTCACGATTACCGCGTAGTTGGCTTTTTGCCATGGGAACTCCTATTGCATTGCTTGCCGGCTGGGCAACCCCAGCATACGCGCTTAATCTTCGGCATAGGGAATTAATCCGTCCTATCCATGACTTCGTATGGCACCAGCGGTGAGAGTCCCGGTCGCTGGCATTGCGACTGAGCTATTCCGCCTCGCACCCGAACGCCTCAGCGCGGACGCGCTGGCGTTCGCCGAACTTCCGCGCTCGGCTTTTGCTGTCGCTCGACATCCAGTTTCTGCAATCGGCACTATTGCGTTCATCAGCCATTCATGGCTTCGACCGGCTTGCGGAGCGTAGGACAGCGTCGGACATCAGCTTTGAGTTGCAGCGCGCACGATGTCATGAAAGGGAGCGATCTGCGCTGCTACAAGTGTGTCGGTGGGCGTGCCTCCTAAGGACATTTGCTATCGGGGGCCTTCATCATGGACACGCTCAACATACGAAGAGTAGAGCAGTATCGGGGTCTAATACTGCATATGGCGGTGTTTCAGATTGATGTCGATGATGAGCTGCCCGGGCACCATAGTTGGGGGTACTGCGTGGCAGTCGGAGAGCCGGCGAATTCAGAGAGTCCGTCTTTATGTGGGCCGTACTATCACTCATCTCCATACCCGTCCTCCGCGGAGGCCGATACAGCTTGCATGCAGCGAGGACACCTTGCCGTTGACCTGCTACTTGGCACTATCTGAGCCTCTCATGTCGCAGGCGACGGAGTTCTCCATAGCCCAGGCGTAGACACCGCAGGGTTCGCATGGCCAGCTTGACGTCGCCGCCATCGCTGAGCATCGCCCGGACTCTGCCAATCTGGGCACAGACGCGCTCCCGCGCCCGCCACACTTCATCATCCAGTTCACTAGTGCTCCGCCCATATCTCGCTCGGTATCTTGCCTCGTACATGATCCGTGCCAATCCGTGCCTATCCCATCGCAACCTTACGGAAAGTCCGGCTGTCGGGCGCTGTCCACAATGCTTAGATTATAGACATCGCACCCTGTATAGGGCCTGCCGGCCGGTGACCTCGGCGGCGGGACCGCTACGCCGTCAGAGCTTTCGATGCAAATGGGCGATGAGATCCTCCATCCACGCCTATTACTAAGTTTCGGTCAGATAATGTGAACCCAACGGTAGAGAAGCGAACGTCCGTTCCTGGAATGCGCTCGGTCATTCAGCGGCCCAGGTACCGTAGGCCGCTATGGGTCGGTTCCTGCCCGCCGCGTTCAGGTCGGCGGATCGCCAAGGCAATCGGGCGCTTCCAGGGCAAGCTCGACCGACCGACCCGAGATTCCTGATGACCGGCCCAAGTCGTATTTCGGCCATGTCGCAAGTTCGTGCAGCAAGGCGGCGACGCTGACTTTGGTCAGAAAATCTGTACATATCAGATTGAAACAATGCGCAGTTGCGCATTAACCGCCGTCTTCTACGCTGCAGGCATTGCCGCGGCCCGCCCACGCGCGCCCCCCGTGCAAGAACAAAAGCAACCCAGCGGGAGCACCTGCGATGACACCAGACACGATATCGGCAGCAGGTGACACGTCAGACGATCAAGTCGCACCGCGTACGGCTATCCCGTTGCAAAAACTTGGGTTAAACGTCGTGTGGGTGACCACAGGTTTCTTACGTTTTTTGCTGCTTCTTCTTCCACTTATTGCCCTGCCCCTCAATGGGTATGGATGGGAAATCAAGTCCAAGACGGATTCCATGACGGACGAGGTTCGCCAATCTGCGGTGACACGTAATGCACAAGGATTTGAGCTGTCCTTTTATCGCATTACCCCCGGCGGCCAGGTGTGGGCAAACTTCTCTCTGCCCACCGATAATCTAGAGGTGCTAGGCACACGCGCTCCTATGTATCGGATCGACCAACTAAAGCCCGTGGACCTCGATGCGAACCGAACTCTCGCGATTCGAGGGATATCTGACATGGTGAGTCGCGAGCCGAAATGGATTAACTTTCTAGTCTGGCACGGTAAAGGCCAACCTCTGACGGGCACCCTGCGGGACTTCATGGAGGGCAGGAAAGTCACGTTCCGGTTCTACCTCGCCACCGGGGGTAGCAAGGAGACAACATTCGATCTAGGCGGGGCGAAAGAAGCGATCGCTCAGGCGATTGGCGTGGAAGCAGATCCGGACCCTGAAGCTGTAGCAGAAGAAAAGGAGCGCAAAGCTGCAACGGCCAGGGCGATGGACAGGTGCAATCAAGAATTCAGCGGGATCGACAAGCAGGCAATGCTGAATCGGATCAATTGCATGCAGGAGGCTGCCAAAGCCGCAGCAGAAGCCGAGAAAGCAGCGAGGTAGCGTACCTCATGATCGAGGAAATAGCCGCTGTTACTGCTGTGATTTTCCAATTTAGGGTAGATCATCGATTGTCCCTATTCGATCTTGACGTTCCAAATGGCAGAGAAGGGAACGGCCTTCGGCTCGAGCTATTCCTTCCCCTGGACGCGGAAGTGGTCGGTCAACTGTCCGGCACTGACGGCGCGCTACGACCAATCTGGCAGATCGCCGACGCCATTCCAGCCGCGGACCATTAGCGTCGCGGAAATTGGTCACGCCGGAGGCAGGGCCGCCGGCCACGCCAGGTGCATCTAAACATCCTGCCGCCAAAAGGTGCTCGGAGGTCAACCCGAGACCAGCCTCCTGGGACTTGATCCATACAAGCACGAAAAGTACGATTATCCCGACATGGTCCCACTCATCCCGCGCGGTCTCGCGCCCAAACCGCGCGGCCAGGCGACATGGGGTGCCAATTCTGGCGGCTGGTAACAATGTAGGTTCTAGCCGGCCCACCACTGTCCGTCGCTAACCGGGACTCGATTTGGCAGCCACCAGGCGCAGCCGTGTCAAAAAAAATTTCATTCGTCCTAGTAAAATTTTTCGTTCTCTCCCCCAGACCTGTTGTCCACGCAAGCCACGCTGCGTAACGTAGACAGGACTTCACTTCCACTTTCGTAGAGGGCCGACGCTATGACGGGGACTGTATTCGTTGTGGATGGTGATGAAAGTATCCGCAAAGCTCTATGTCGTCTATTGCAGGTCAAAGGATTCACATCGAGGCCCTTTTGTTCGGCCGAGGAATTTCGCCCAGACCTCGACACACTCTGCAGGCCTACCTGCGTGGTAGCCGACCTGATCCTGCCAGGTATTAGCGGTCTCGAACTGTTGAAGCTACTGCCAGCGCATGTGCCCTTCATCATGCTCACAAGTTCAACGAATGTGGAGCAGGCCGTTGAGACGATGAAAGCCGGCGCCGTCAATATTCTCGAGAATCCAGTGGCCGAAGACCGCCTCGTCATGGCTGTGACCACCGCTTTGGAGTTGGCCACACAACGGAGTATCGAGCGCGCAATGAGAGAGGCGCTTGAGTCAAGGATGAAACGGCTGACGAATCGCGAACGCGAAGTAATGGCAATGGTAACAACAGGCCTCCGAAATAAGGAGATCGCGAACATCCTCGGGATCGTCGAGAAAACCGTCAAAGTCCATCGGGCCAGTATCATGAGCAAGCTGGAGGTCGATTCTCTCGCACACCTCGTGCGGTGCGCCGATAAGTTGGGGATCAAGTACACTTCGTCGGCGCCCCGTAGACTAACCGCTACCTGCGCATCATCCCGTTCCCAGGAGAGCGCGACGGATTAGCGGAGCTTCTTACTCGTGGGTACGCGGCTCTCGCAGTTGCGCACAACTCCGGACCTATCCTGCGCCTAATGCGACATGCTGAATTAGGCGCTGCGAGGTCACGCGGCAGCGACGGGAAAAAAGGACCGCGATCGGCAGAGCACGGTCGCTGTGTGCGCCCAGCGAGATCGCATGCGGCGTTATCCGGCCGCCGCGCTCGCGCTGGCGTGCCGCCAGGGCCACTCTGCTTCATAAGCTCTAAAGATCCACTATGGGTCGATCTTTTATGGCTCCGGCATCACATCCGTCTGTGTATCGTCGAATCACCTTTGGCCTGCGCGGCCTGTGCACCTTAGGCGCATTGTGCGCCGCCACCGGCGCGGCATCGGCGCCGCTGTCGTTCATCGATCCGGAGGATGGCCAATTCGACGCCAGCGACTACCTGCTCACGCACAAGGGCGCGCTACCGGTGCCGATCGTCATCACGGAGCCGGCCGTTGGCTATGGGGCTGGACTCGGGTTGCTCTTTTTCTCGGAGTCGTTGGAGGAGGCGCGATCCAACGAAAACGGCCCGGCGCCGCCCAACATCACGTTCGTCGGCGGCCTCCTTACGCAGAATGGCACGTGGGGCGCTTTCCTCGGACACTTCCATACATGGGATGGTGATCGGTACCGCTACCTCGGTGGGCTCGCCAAGGTCGACGCCCAACTGGACTACTTCGGCGTGCTTAATCAGCCGCGCGCTTACGAGCTGAGCGGCGCGGGGACTGTCCAGCAGTTTCTCGCACGCATAGGCGACAGCCGCTGGTATGTTGGCCCCCGCTACGTCTACTTCGATGCCACCACGACGTTCCGGCATGGGAGCAGCGCGCCCGAGCTAGGCGACATTTCGCGTGGTCAGCGCATCGGCATGGGCGCGATCGTGATCGACTACGACTCACGCGACAACTTCTTCTACGCGAGTCGAGGAACATACGCCGAACTCGAACTCCAGTTCGCCCGACCCGGCCTCGGCAGTTCAGACAGCTTCGACCTGTACAACCTGCGCGGCTACCACTGGATGCCCATCGGCCACACGTTCGTGCTTGGCCTGAGGGGTGACAGCCGCATGTCGAGCGGCCAGACGCCGTTCTACGCACAGCCCTATGTCGATCTTCGCGGCGTGCAAAAAGGCCGCTACCAGGACCGCAATGCGCTGGTGGCAGAGGCCGAGCTGCGCTGGAACGTCACTCCGCGCTGGAGCGTGCTGGGCTTCAGCGGGGTGGGCAAGGCATACGGCCACTGGAACAGTTTCAGCGACGCCCAGAATGTGGTCAGCGTCGGCGCCGGCTTTCGGTACTTGGTCGCGCGCAAGCTGGGCGTGGCGGTCGGGATCGACGTGGCCCACAGCAAGGGCCAGAACGCCTTCTACATCCAGATCGGCAGCGCCTGGCGCTAGCTGGACACAGGTTGCCTTAGCGAGCGTGCCATCGCGGGCTCAACCGACCCCGCGCGGAGACTTCTCACAGGTGTCGTGAGCCGGGGGGCTGAGACCGGCCAACAAGCGTCATTCGCTCTCGCTTTTGCTCGGACATTCGGGCGTCGGCTCTGCCCCTTGACCGGCCATCCGGTTCTCTATGAGACTAAACTTAGTCACCCGCCTCTTCAATCGCGAGGGCAAGCTCCTGCACAGTCAACTGTTCGGCCGCTCACTTGATCTTCACGACGACCTTGCCTTTCGCGCGTCCCTGGGCCAAGTATTCAAGCGCTTCCTTCGCTTGCTCGAATGGAAAAACCTTGTCGATCACCGGACGAATGTGCTCGGACTCGAGGAGCCCTCCAATTTCCGCCAGTTGGGCGCCGTCTGGACGCACGAATAGAAACGAGTAAGTGACGGCCTGCTTTCTTGCAAGTCGCATGATCTTCCGGCTCATCAAGCCGAACACGAACGCCAAAAAGAAGTTCAGGCGCCGTGCGCGTGCGAAGGCGGCGTCCAATGGGCCGATGAGGGAGACAATCTTGCTCCCTGGTTTGAGAATGCCGACGGCTTTCTCGATCGCGTCCCCCCGCAGTGTACCGAGCACCACGTCGTAGCCGCGCAGCACTTTCTCGAATTTCTCCTTCTTATAGTCAACCACCTCGTCTGCACCGAGCGTGGTGACCAGTTGGACATTGCCCGTGCTGGTGGTCGTTCCTACCCTGGCGCCAAGGTATTTGGCCAGTTGGATGGCGAACGTGCCGATACCGCCCGCCCCCGCAGGGATGAATACCTTCTGGCCAGCTCGAACATTCGCGCGCTCCTTCAATGCTTGCCACGAGGTGAGGCCGACCATCGGAACGGAGGCGGCCTGCACAAAGTCGAGCTTAGCCGGCTTGAGTGCAGCAACGCTTTCCGGCACTGCCGCGAATTCAGCGATCGAGCCTCTTCCAAGATCGAAGAGGCTGGCAAAAACGGCATCGCCCGGCTTGAAGCGTGTCACGCGGCTGCCAACCTCAACCACCACACCGGCAATATCGCTGCCCAGCGTAGCCGGTAATTCAAACTTCAGGACAGGTTTGAACGTTCCTGCTGGAATCATGTTGTCGATTGGGTTCAATCCTGCTGCGTGGACCTGCACCAGTAACTCGTCAGCCTTTAACGTAGGGCGCGGAACGTCGGCAAATCCGATCTCAGGTGACCTGCCATAGCGTTTAAATATGAGTGCTTTCATGTTGCTCTGATTCCAACGCGGGTAAGGGTGTTGCAAGGAACGCCAGCGCCCTCGATACGAAGTCGACGTGATATTGAAAGATGCCGCCGTGCCCGGCGTCTTCGTAGATGATCAGCTGCGCATGGGGAATGCGGCGGGCCATGTCGCGACTCAGCGTCGTAGGCACCATGATGTCGTTGTCGCCATTGACGATCAGGACCGGCATGCGCAGGTCGGCGAGATCCTGCGGCACCTGCTGGCCCCAAGCCTTGATCGCCTTGAGCTGGCGCGAGAACGCGCGAGGTGTCGGTCCGCTGTCGCGGTCGACGCGGCGCTCCTTCAGCCTTTTTAGGAAGGCACTCGCCGCCTGCCGGCCGTTGGCCGTAGCGGTGAAGAAAAGATAGGTCTTGGGGTCGCGTACCGTCAGCAGGCCCTTGAGTATCAGCGGCCACGACACCGCACCGACACGATCGATGCCTTCACCGCCCGCGGGACCCGTGCCGGTAAGGATGAGCTTGCGTACCAAGCCAGGGGCCTTCAGGGCCACGTCCTGCGCCACGAAGCCGCCAAGCGAAAAACCGAGCAGATTGACTTGATCGAAACCCATCGCGCGGATTACCGCGATAGTGTCGCGCGCCATCTCGTCGACGGTCACCGGCGCGGTGCCGCCGGACAAACCGATTCCCCGATAGTCGATGGCGACAACGTGATGCTCGCGAGCTAGGCCATCTACGATGCGCGGGTCGAAGTTGTCCAGCACGGCGCCCCAGTGGTTGAGCAGGACCACCGGGGTACCGCCGTGCTGTCCCAGTTCGCGATAAGCGAACATGGTTCCTCCCGCCGCTACGAGCTTGGTCTGAGCGTGGACATAAGATGCCTGCAGCGCTTTGAAGATCATGTTCGATTCTCGTCGCGGGTGACGCCCCAGTTCTTGGGGCGGTCAGGCTTCCGGCCGATAGCGTTCAGCCGCCTGCGCCTGTCGAATGTCCGACATGAGCCCTAGACGCGCGCCATCCAACGCGTCCCAGCGCCCAGCCACGTGAAGTGGCGGGATAGTCACGAGTTCGCGGCGATCGAAGCCGACCAGTGCCGCATCAACCAGTTCGCCGACTTCCATCACCTCGGGAAGCGTATTGACGTCGATACCGGCGCGCCCCCATATTTCCGTGCGGGTCGCTGCCGGGAGCACCGCCTGCACGTAGACGCCGCCGGGCGACAACTCGAGGTTCAATCCCTGCGACAGGAACAACACAAACGCCTTGGTGGCGCCGTAAATCGACATGCCGAACTCGGGCGCGAAACCTACCACCGAGCCGATATTGACGATTGCTCCCGTACCCGACTCCAGGAAACGCGGAGCGGCCGCGGCTGCAAGCCGCGTAAGCGCCGTGGTGTTGAGCGTGATCAGGCGTTCGATGCCCTCGGCAGTCTGCTGCACGAAGCCACCCGACTGAGCCATGCCGGCGTTGTTGATAAGGATGCCTATGCGAGCATCCTCGCGCAGACGAGTCTCGACCGCGGCAAGGTCGGCGGGCTGAGTGAGGTCGGCCTGCAGCACTTCCACCGCCACCTCACTTTCTTCACGCAGCCGCGCTGCCAGCGTATCGAGGCGCGCCTTGTCGCGTGCAACCAGCACAAGGTCGTGGCCGCGGCGGGCGAAGCGCTCAGCGTAGGTGGCGCCGATGCCGGAGGAGGCGCCGGTGATGAGAACAGTCGGAAGCGTGGTCATGAATAATTTCCTTTTCAAGGCGATTCGGACGCGGCCGCCAGCAGCGCGCGTCAGGCGGTGATGGACGGGTAGTCGGTGTAGCCCGCGGCGCCGCCACCATAGAGCGTGGCGAAGTCGGGCTGGGCCAACGGGGCGCCCATCTTGAGGCGCTCCACCAGGTCGGGGTTGCTGATAAAGGCACGGCCGAAGGCGAACAGGTCTGCCTTGCCCTCGTTGAGCCTGGCGGTAGCGAGTTCCACGTCGTAGCCGTTGTTGGCCAGGTAGGTTTGCCTGAAGCGGCGGCGCAGCGCGTCGTAGTCAAACGGTGCGACATCGCGCGGGCCGCCGGTCGCGCCCTCGACCACATGCAGGTAGACGATGCCCAGCGCGCTGAGCTGCCCGGCGATGTAGTCGTACTGCGGCTGAGGATCGCTGCTCGAAATTCCATTTGCCGGTGACACAGGCGAGATGCGCACACCGGTTCGGTCGGCGCCGATTTCTGCCACCACTGCTGCGACGACTTCCAACAACAGGCGCGCACGGTTCTCGATCGTGCCGCCGTAGGCGTCAGTGCGCTGGTTAGCCCCATCTTTGATGAACTGCTCCAGCAGATAGCCGTTGGCACCGTGGATCTCCACGCCGTCGAAGCCTGCGGCCATTGCATTGGCCGCGGCTTGACGAAAGTCGCCAACGATGCCCGGCAGTTCGTTGAGTTCGAGAGCGCGCGGCTGCGACACGTCGACAAAACCGTTGTTGACAAAGGTCTTCGTCGCCGCGCGGATGGCCGAAGGCGCGACGGGCGCAGCGCCGTCAGGCTGGACATCGACGTGCGAAACACGGCCGACGTGCCAGAGTTGCGCGAAGATGCGTCCCCCCTTGGCATGCACAGCCTCGGTGACCTTGCGCCAGCCGGCGATTTGCTCGGGCGTGTACAGACCCGGTGTGTCCTGATAGCCCTGAGCCTGGGCCGACACCTGAGTGGCCTCCGTGATGATCAGGCCGGCCGAGGCACGCTGGGCGTAATAGGTGGCGGCCAGTTCGCTGGGCACCAGCCCTGCGCCTGCGCGATTGCGGGTCAGCGGTGCCATGACAAAACGATTGGCGAGTGTCAGGCGCCCAAGGGTGTAGGGCTCGAAAAGCGTCTTGTCCGTCATGTTGCGTCAGCCTCTGGTGTTGGAAACGCATTCAATGATGACGCTCATAATCTTAACTGTCAAGGTTTTGATGACGCTTAACATCAATGTACAATGGAGCATTCGCAGACATGAACCCATCGTGGTCAGGAAATGAAGATCACCAAGGCACAGGCACAGGCCAACCGGGAGCACGTCGTCGCGACGGCATCGAAGATGTTTCGGGAACGTGGCTACGACGGGGTTGGCGTTGCCGATCTGATGGCCGCCGCCGGCTTCACCCACGGCGGCTTCTACAGACAGTTCCGCTCCAAGGCCGACCTGATGGCGGAATCGGCGGCCTGCGGCATCGCGCAGACGGTGGCGCTGAGCGCGGGTGTAAACGCGCCAGAGTTCGTGCAGCATTACCTTTCTCGCGAGCACCGCGACACCCGCGCGACCGGCTGCACGATGGCCGCACTAGGCGGGGATGCAGCGCGTCAACCAGAAGCGGTTCGGACCGCGTTCGCGGCAGGCATTGAGAGCCTGCTGACGGCGCTGAGGTCCGAGGACACTGTTTCGGACGGACCCGATCCGGGTCGGGCGCGAGCCCGGTCCCTCGATACACTGGCGCACGCGGTGGGCGCCATCGTCATGTCGCGGGCCTGTCCGGACGACTCGCCGCTGGCCGATGAAATCCTGGCGGTTTGCCGCGACGCGATCCTTGCGTCACTGAGCGCATCCACAACAGCAAACGCTTCTTCGCATGACCGGCGTACTTCCGGCATTCACCGACCGGCCGATAGCCAGCACACCAACGGCGACAGCGGCGCGCTGACCACCAGAACGATAAAGAAGGCCAAATAGGCGGACGACCCGCGTAAAACTCCATTGGCAGTGCCGCGCAACCCATCTGCATGAAGCCGAGCGGGACCGAGGCAGCACCTGCCTTCTGCGCGAACGGCGGCAGCGCGAGTGCGATGCCCGGCGGATGAACCGGCCCGTCCCCACCAGAAACACTGTCAGTGCTGCCGAGAAGTGGTCGGCGTTCGCCTAGCCGCTGATGAGCCACCATAGACTTTAGCCGTTTACTTGAGACTCACATTGGCTTGACGAGCGGCGCGTGCTCCCTGGAAGCGGCCATTGCAGCGGGGCAATCTGAACGGCAGTTCGGGGTCGGCAGGAGCCCTTACCGACGTTAACTTCTGAGGATTCTCACGAATGGCTGGAGCAGCATAAAGTTAAACATACGGCACCCGATAGCGGCTTGCCCCTACTGTGCCCACGTTTGCGTAAAGTCCCTTCCCCGCGACAATAGTGCTCACGATTACGCCGCCAGTCCGCATGCAAAGTGCCCAAGACCCCCAGCCTCAGAGACCAAAAAATCAGCGCGCTCGCCTACGGCCAGCGCCATCCCTGACCAGACTAAGGTCCGCTGGCTAAGGAAGGATGCACAGGTTTCCGCTTGAGCACTAACAACGCCGTCGTTAAACCGGCTAAACGAGGTCTTTGCAGCGCGCAGAGAATCCGGCATTCCTGTGTCTGCCCTTAAATCTCAGCGCAAAACCACTGTATGTATACACAGTTCGCCTGGTTCGCTTCCCTCGCAATAGCGCCTTGGCTAGGTCCGTCCTGACACTAGCGGCGCGCAGTGCGCCCTGCTCCGATTCAGCACGGGCAACCTGAAGATCAGCAACCTGCTGCTCCGCACTGCCCTCCAATGAATCCTGCTCCGGACCGGCAGGCGGCCAATTCCGCCCGGCTAAGTCATGGACGTTAGGGCCACCAGGAGATTCGCGCGACCTTGACTTGCAGCGATCGGCCATATGCGACACATTTGGCATCAACGGCCGCGTAACGTCATCTGCGAACTAGCGTAGGTGCTTGCCTGGAAGCATCCCTTGCTGGGTGCGTGCATGCGCTTGCGGTGTTCCGGCATCGGATGTGTGCCGGGCTTTTGCCGATGACTTCTGCGGTAGATCTTGTCTCATGAGCCGGCCCTCCCCGCGCGCGTCAAACGTGCCGATGTGAATGGGTTCGCCCATGCCACCCCCCACCTGCTGAGCATGCGCATTGCCCCCAACGTTCATTAGCATCAAAACAGACGCCAGTAGACGCATTGCCCCGAGTTTGCCCATTGATTGTCTCCAGTATAAGCGTTGGCGGTAGAGGTCGCGCGATAGCATATCGCCAGCCCAGATGCAGGGTTGTAATCGATTGTGAGCGGCAGAGGAAAGGCCTTTAGGTCTTCGAGTCATCCGAGAGATCTTAGACAACTGGGGGGCATCAAGGTGATGCGGAACACTACGGCAACAGGCTCTCCGTTGTCGTTCAGGAGTTTCGAGTCCGAGTCCATCGCGAAGGACGTCCAATACGGTGTGAAGCCGAAATACGCTTGCCCTACTTTTGACCACGAAGATCGGAGCCATGTGTGACTGCGAGGTTCGAGGCTTCTGTGCGCCAACAAATCCGTTCAAGCGCTGTAGAACGAACGGGCGGCGGCAACACAGGGGGCATTTTGAGCATTGGCGGAAGGCCGCAGCGGCAGAACCGCAGTGGTTGCATTACAATAGCGCTATGTCACGTGCAATGCCGAGTGTCTCGCTCCGGGGCGTGGTGTTGGTGCTTTTTGTACTGACGCAACTGCTGACCCCGCTGCTGCACGGCCATTTCGGAACTCCGATACAAACTGGCCTGCACGTGCACGCTGGCCTACCAGGCGAAACTGATTCGCATTTCTGGGTCGCAGCACTGTCGATGGACACTACCGTGCCGGAAGGGCTTCAGAAGGCCGATCATGTCGATTCGCCGCTGGCAAGCGGTGATTCGTTCGAAGTGGACGTCGAATCTGGGCTCGGCCCGCTGGTGTT
>NZ_FNJO01000009.1 GCF_900104095.1 Ralstonia sp. 25mfcol4.1
AAGAAGGCCGATGCCTTTTTTAGGATCAGGTTGTCCTCCTTCAGGCGGCGGTTTTCCTCTTCGAGCTGGCGAATGCGCTGCTGCTCAGGCGTCAGCGGCTTGCCCACTCCCTTGCCGCCAGCCACTTCAAGGTCATACTGGACCAGCCAGCGCCGTAGGGCGGTCTCCCCAATCGCCATCGTGTGGCAAACCTCGGCGACCGATAGGCCCTGATCCCGGACCATCCGGACTACCTCCAGCTTGAAGGCGGCGTCAAACTTGCGGCGTTGCTTTGTCATGTCGTCTTTCCTCGTCGATCGTGATTTTCCACCTATCGACCTGTCTGAGGAAATTGGACCACTGCACTCCCCTCTCCCATGCAATGGGAGAGGGGTTGGGGGAGAGGGCATCGAGGCCCTGCTTGCCGACATGTCGTCAACGGAAGCGCCGCGCCCTCTCCCCCGGCCCCTCTTCCGCCCGGCGAGAGCGGGGAGCAAAACGTCAGGCAGCAGCGTCTTCCGCCTGCGCGAACGCCAGCAGCTGGGCGCCTTCGGCGACCTGCTCGCCCACGCCGTAGAGCACCTCGCTGACCACGCCGTCGGCCGGCGCGGCGATGGTGTGCTCCATCTTCATGGCCTCCATCACCAGCAGCGGCGTGCCGCGCGTGACCTTGCTGCCCGGCTCGACCATCACGGCGATCACCTTGCCCGGCATCGGCGCGGTCAGCTTGCCGCCCTCGCCCTCGGCTTCCCCGGCGTGGGACAGCGGATCGAGCCACTCCAGCACCGTGTGGCGGCCCGCATGGAACACGTGGAAAGTGTCGCCCTCCAGGTGCACCTGCCCGTGCGTGCGACGCGTGCCCAGATCCACGCGGATGTCGTCGGCGTTGAAGGTGTAGGCGAAAGGCGCGGCCTGGTCGGCGTAGATCAGCGTATTGCGGCGGGTGTCGCGCGCGTCGCCCTTGAGTACCACCTCCAGCTTGTGGCCGGCGCCCTCGAAGTACAGCGTGCGCACGTCGCGCGCGTTCAGGCGCCAGCCCCCGGCGTGGGTCCACGGCGAGTGGCGGTCGGCCTCGTCCACGCGGCGCTCGCGCGTCTCGCGTTCGAGCAGCGCCGCCACGGCCAGCGCAATGGCCTCGATGCCGACCGACTTCTGCGGCGGGAACAGCGCGGTCTGGTTGCGCTCGATCAGGCCCGTATCGAGATCGGCGGTACGGAACGCCTCGGACTTGACCAGCCGCTGCAGGAACGCCACGTTGGTGGACAGGCCCACCACGTGATAGTTGGCCAGCGCCTGCGCCATGCGCGACAGCGCCTCGTCGCGGTCGCGGCCCCAGACGATCAGCTTGGCGATCATCGGGTCGTAGAACGGGCTGATGGTGTCGCCTTCGCGCACGCCGGCGTCGATCCGCACGCCAGCCGGGCCATGGGCGTCGCCGCCGCGCATGAACTGCACGGCCGGCGGCGTGCGCAGGAAGCGCAGCGTGCCCGTCGAAGGCAGGAAGCCCTTGTCCGGATTCTCGGCGTAGATGCGCGCCTCCAGCGCGTGGCCGTCAATCTTCAGTTGGTCCTGCGACAGCGGCAGCGGCTCGCCGGCCGCGACGCGCAGCTGCCATTCGACGAGGTCCTGGCCGGTGATCATCTCGGTGACCGGATGCTCGACCTGCAGGCGCGTGTTCATCTCCATGAAGTAGAACGAGCCATCCTGGTTGGCGATGAACTCCACGGTGCCGGCGCCCACATAGCCCACGGCGCGCGCGGCGGCCACCGCGGCTTCGCCCATCGCGCGGCGACGCTCTTCGGTCATGCCGGGGGCCGGCGCTTCTTCGAGCACCTTCTGATGGCGGCGCTGTACCGAGCAGTCGCGCTCGAACAGGTAGACGCAGTTGCCCTGCGTGTCGGCGAACACCTGGATTTCGATATGGCGGGGGCGCGTCAGGTATTTCTCGACCAGCACCTTGTCGTCGCCGAAGCTGGCCGACGCCTCGCGCTTGACCGACGCCAGCGCGGCCTCGAAGCCGTCACCGGCCTCCACCACCCGCATGCCCTTGCCACCGCCGCCGGCGCTGGCCTTGATCAGCACCGGATAGCCGATGCGGTCGGCCTCGCGCCGCAGCAGCGCCGCATCCTGATCTTCGCCGTGATAGCCCGGCACCAGCGGCACCGCGGCCTTTTCCATCAGCTGCTTGGCCGCGCTCTTGCTGCCCATCGCATGGATGGCATCCGCCGGCGGGCCGATGAACACCAGCCCGGCCTCGGCGCAGGCGCGCGCGAAGTCCTCGTTCTCGGACAGGAAGCCGTAGCCCGGGTGGATGGCCTGGGCGCCGGTTTCCTTTGCCATCTCGATGATGTGGTCCGCGCGCAGATAGCTGTCGCGCGCGGCCGCACCGCCGATATGCACGGCTTCGTCGCAGAACGCGACGTGACGCGCGTCGGCATCGGCGTCGGAATAGACGGCCACCGTACGGATGCCGAGCCGGCGGCACGTGGCCGCCACACGGCAGGCAATCTCGCCACGGTTGGCGATCAGGATCTTGTTGAACATGGCTCCTCCCTTTGTCTCCGGGTCAAGGCGAGCCAGGCTCCTTCGGATCGGCAGGTTGTACGTCGCTTACCCCGCGTAACCTTCGGCGCGGATATCGAGACGTGCCAGCAGGGCGCGGTCGCGCTCGGCTTGCGGGTTGCCGGTCGTCAGCAGCTTCTCGCCATAGAAAATGGAATTGGCGCCGGCCATGAAGCACAGCGCCTGCAACGCTTCGTCCATGGCCTCGCGGCCGGCGGACAGGCGCACCATCGCGCGCGGCATCGTGATGCGTGCCACGGCGATCGTGCGTACGAACTCGAACGGGTCCAGGGCTTCGGTGCCCGCCAGCGGCGTGCCCTCCACCTGCACCAGGTTGTTGATGGGCACCGACTCGGGGTACGGGTCCATGTTGGCCAGCTGCGCGATCAGGCCGGCACGCGCCTCGCGCGCTTCGCCCATGCCCACGATGCCGCCGCAGCAGACGTTGATGCCCGCATCGCGCACATGGCCGATGGTGTCCAGACGGTCCTGGTACGTGCGCGTGGTGATGATCTTGCCGTAGAACTCGGGCGACGTATCGAGGTTGTGGTTGTAGTAGTCCAGGCCCGCGTCCTTCAGGCGCTGCGCCTGTTCGGCCTTGAGCATGCCCAGCGTCACACAGGTTTCCAGGCCCATCGCCTTCACCTCGCGCACCATGTCGATCACGGGCTCCAGGTGGCGGTCCTTCGGACTGCGCCAGGCGGCGCCCATGCAGAAGCGCGTGGCGCCGTTGGCCTTGGCTGCCTTGGCGGCGTCGAGCACGGCTTCCAGGTCCATCAGCTTCTCGGCCGTCACGCCGGCGTCATGGTGCGCGCTCTGCGGGCAGTAGCCGCAGTCTTCCTCGCAGCCGCCGGTCTTGATCGACAGCAGCGTGGACAACTGGACGGTGTTGGCGTCGAAATTCTCGCGATGCACCTGCTGCGCACGGAACAGCAGGTCGTTGAACGGCAGCGCGAACAGTGCGGCCACGTCGTCCACGCGCCAGGCGTCGCCCTCCCGGGGTGCGGCGGCGGCGATGTTGCGGGCCAACTGGCGCAGTGCTTCGGCGGAGATGGTGGCGACGGTCTGGGTTTCAGCGATTTGAGTCATGTTCTGGAAATACGTATTCGGTTTCACGATGCGCGGGTCAGGCGTGACGCGGCGCGGCGAGGTTGGACGGTGCAACCGGCGGCATGCTGGCCAGCAGCGGCGCAAGGTCCAGGTGTTGGGCGGCGACGGCCGGCGCCACCTGCCAGGGCAGCTCGCCCAGCATCGGTGCGTCCAGCGTGTCCTGCAGCGTGACGATGTTCTCGGCGGGCAGCAGCATGTCCGGGTCGATGCGGTTGGCGATCCAGCCGGCCAGCTTCAGGCCACGGGCGCGCACTGCCTCGGCGGTCAGCATCGCGTGGCTCAGGCAGCCCAGCCGCACGCCCACCACCAGGATCACGGGCAGGTCCAGCATCACGGCCAGGTCGGCGGTATTCCACCGCACCGCACCTACGTCCAGCGGCACGGCAAACCCGCCCACGCCCTCCACCACCACGGCATCGGCCCGGGTGCTCAGCGAGTCGAACGCGGCACGGATCGGCCCGCGCGTGATGCGCTCGCCCTCCAGCGCGGCCGCCAGGTGCGGCGATGCCGGCGTGCGGAAGAAGAACGGGCACATTTCTTCCTGGGGCACGATCACCGAGCCCGCCGCGCGCAGCTGGTCGACATCGTCGTTCTGCCAGCGGTCGTCGAGCCACTCGCCGCCGGCCGCCACGGGCTTCATGCCCACCGTGCTGTAGCCGGCCCCGTACAGCGCGTGCAGCAGCGTGGCGGTGGCGTGGGTCTTGCCCACGCCGGTATCGGTGCCCGTGACGAAGCAGGCAAAGCGTTCAGGTTTGTTGGCGATCATGCGGCCTCCTTGTGCTGGCGCGGCATGGCGCGCGCGATGGCGTCGAGCAGGCGCGTCACGTCCGCCGCCGTATGCGACGCCGACAGCGTGATGCGCAGTCGCGCCGTGCCGGCCGGCACCGTGGGCGGCCGAATCGCCCCCACGCGGATGCCATCGGCTTCCAGCGCCGCCGACAGCGCCAGCGATGCGGCGTTGTCGCCGACGATCAGCGGCTGGATCGCGGTATCGCTGGCGCCCAGCGTCCAGCCGGCCTGCGCGGCCAGCGTCGCCAGCCCCTGGCGCAGTTGCGCGATCAGTTCGGCCAGGTGCGCGCGGCGGCTGCGTCCTTCCTCGCCGGCGATGATTTCCAGGCTGGTCAGCAGCGCGTGCGCCACGGCCGGCGGCGCGGCCGTCGTATAGATGTACGGGCGCGCCGTGTTGACCAGGTGTTCGATGACGGTCTCGTGCGCCGCCACGAACGCCCCGGCCACCCCGGCCGCCTTGCCCAGCGTGCCGATATAGATCAGCCGCTCCGAGCGCAGGCCCAGGTGTTCCAGCACGCCGTGGCCGTGGTCGCCCAGCACGCCGAAGCCGTGCGCATCGTCGACGATGATCCAGGCGTCGTGGCGTTCGGCCAGCGCCAGCAGCGCGGCCAGCGGCGCGAGGTCGCCGTCCATGCTGAACACGCTGTCGGTGACGATCAGCTTCAGCTTGGCCTGGCTGGCCCGCAGCAGCGCATCGAGTGCCTCGGTGTCGCCGTGCGGATATCGCTGCACGTCGGCGCGGGCCAGCCGCGCGCCGTCGATCAGCGACGCATGGTTCAGCGTCTCGCAGAACAGCGTGGCATCGGCCGTGCCCAGCGACGTCAGCACCGCCAGGTTGGCCATGTAGCCGGTGCAGAAGTACAGCGCCTGCGCCTGCGGGATATAGGGCGCCAGCCAGCGCGCCAGCGCGTGTTCCAGCTCGGCGTGCGCCAGCGAGTGGCCGCTGACCAGGTGCGAGGCGCCGCTGCCGGCGCCGTAGCGGTGCGCGCCTTCGGCCAGCGCGTGGGCGATCGACGCGTGATTGGCCAGGCCCAGGTAGTCGTTGCTGCAGAAGGTCAGCAGCGGCGTTGGCGTGGCGCCGGCGGCCCCGACCGACTGGTGCGGGGCGCAGGCCGTGTGCGCGATGCGGCGGCGGCGCGTCAGCGATTGCGCTTCGCGCTCGGCGGCCGCGCGCTTCAGGTGGTCAAGCAGCATGGCGGGCCTCCTCGGTGGGTGCCAGCACTGCCTGCAGCGTGTCCAGCAATTGCTCGCCGAGCCAGTGGGCCAGCGCGGCGTCGAACACATAGGGCGGCATCAGGTACAGCGTGTTGCCGATCGGCCGTGCCAGCACGCCGCGTTCGCGCGCGGCCAGGTGGAAGCGTGCGGCAAAGTCGGGGCCGGCGGCCTCCGGGTCGATATCGGCGGCCCAGATCATGCCGCGCTGGCGCACGTGGCCCACGCGCGGATCGGCAGCGAGGCCGGCCATCGCGTCGGCCAGCCATTGCGCGCGCTCGCGGTTGCGGGCCAGCACGTCGTCGGCGTCGAACAGGTCCAGCGTGGCCAGCGCGGCGCGGCAGGCCAGCGGATTGCCCGTGTACGAGTGCGAATGCAGGAAGCTGCGCGCGATGTCGTCGGCCACGAAGGCCCGCTGGATTTCCGGGCGCGACAGCACCAGCGACAGCGGCAGGTAACCCCCCGTGATGCCCTTGGACAGGCACAGGAAGTCGGGCCAGGCATGCGCCGGTACCGGTTCGCCGTCGCGGCCCTGCTCCCAGGCGAAGAACGTGCCGGTGCGCCCGCATCCCACGGCGATCTCGTCGGCGATCAGGTGCACGCGGTAGCGGTCGCACAGCGCGCGTGCGCCTTCCAGGTACGACGGGTCGTACATCGCCATGCCGGCGGCGCCCTGCACCAGCGGCTCGACGATCAGTGCGGCGATCTGACCGGCGCGCTCGCGCAGCAGGGCTTCCAGTTCGGCCAGCGCACGCCGGGCCACGTCGGCGGCCGATTCGCCACGGCCGGCCTGACGGGCATCGGGCGACATCACCACATGGGCACGGCGCGTGAGCGGATCGTAGGCGTCGCGGAAGATTTCCACGTCGGTCACGGCCAGCGCACCCAAGGTCTCACCGTGGTAGCCGTGGCGCAGGCACACGAACTCGCGCTTGGCCGACAGGCCCGTGTTGCGCCAGTAGTGGAAGCTCATCTTGAGCGCGATTTCCACCGCGGATGCGCCATCGGATGCATAGAACGCATTGCCCAGCACGCCGCCGGTCAATGCGCCGAGCCGTTCGGCCAGTTCCACGGCCGGCGCGTGGGTGCAGCCGGCCAGCATCACGTGTTCGAGCGTGTTCAGCTGCGCGACCAGTGCGGCATTGATCGCCGGGTTGGCGTGGCCGAACAGGTTGACCCACCACGAGCTGATGGCGTCGAAGTAGCGGCGGCCATCGGCATCGATCAGCCACGGCCCTTCGCCACGGACGATGGCCAGCGGCGGCTCGTTGGCGGCCGCATCGGGACGCAGACGCGTACACGGATGCCAGACAGCGCGCTGGCTGCGAGCCGCGAGCGTCATGTCATCGGCGGCTGCGCCGGCGGGATTGGGGACAGGATGTGTCAAGGGGACCCTCCTTTGATTGCCAGGTCCGCCCATGCCGGCGCCGGTCACGGCAAGGCCGGGACGCGCTGGGGCTGCGGGCGGATTGGGGAGGCTCATGTTAGGAAGGTCCGTCTTGTCTTGGCAAACCAGGCGCTGTCGGCGCGTTGGCGTCAGGTTGAGCGAATATGGGCGATGTTGCGGGCTGACGTGACGTGCATGGCGCCTGAAATCCTGCTTCTCGCGGGTAACGTCCGGGAAATGGGTGTTAAAAAAATGTGTGGCGGCCACTGTCTCTGCAAGCGTCTGATTGCTGCCCTCTCCCACTTGGGGAGAGGGGTTGGGGGAGAGGGCGAGCCGCTCAAGGTACGACGTCCGCCATTTGATCCGCCATGGCCCTCTCCTCGGCCCCTCTCTCGCCCCTCTCCCGGCCCCCGCTCGTGGGAGAGGGGAGAACGCCCTCAGTCGTTGTCCGCCCCCCTACTGCGGCTTCCACGATGGGGCGCGCTTTTCCAGGAACGACCGCACGCCTTCGCGCCCTTCTTCCGATGCCCGGATCGCGGCGATCCGGTTTGCGGTGTCGGCCAGCAGGTCGCTGTCGATCTCGCGCCCCGCCACTTCCTGCACCAGTCGCTTGCTTTCGCGCACGGCGTTGGGGCTGTTGCCGGCGAGCGTGGCGGCGATCTCCGCCACTTTTTCGTCGAGGTCCTGCGGCGGCACCACAGCGTGCACGAAGCCCAGGCGCAGCGCCTCCGCGGCATCGAACCGCTCGGCCGTAATGAAGTAGCGGCGCGCGGCCTGCTCGCCCATCGCGCGGATCACGTACGGGCTGATGGTGGCCGGCAGCAGGCCCAGTTTCGCCTCGGACAGGCAGAAGTTGGCCGTGGCAGACGCCACCGCGATGTCGCAGGCGGCCACCAGTCCCATGCCGCCGGCGTAGGTATCGCCCTGCACGCGCGCGATCACTGGCTTGGGGCAGACCCAGACCGTGTGGAGCATTTGCGCCAGCGTCAGCGCATCGGCACGGTTCTCGTCGTCCGAGTAGCCGGCCATCTTCTTCATCCAGTTCAGATCGGCCCCGGCGCAGAATGCCGGGCCGTTGCCCGTCAGCACGATCGCGCGCACCTCGGGCGTGTCGCCCAGCGCCCGGAAGGCGCCGGTCAGTTCGGCGATGACGGTCTCGTTGAACGCATTGCGCACATCGGGCCGGTTCAGCGTGACCGTGGCGATATGGCGCTCGGCGGTCACTGAAAGTGTCGTGAATTGCATGTCTCCTCCGGATTCTTGGATGGTCAGGATGCCTGGCCGGCGGTCTTCGATCTGGCGGGCTGGGTCCGTTCCGGTATTTCGTCGAACGGCAAGCCCAGCTGCCGGAAGAACGCGTCCACCTCGGGCAGCCACACCGCCACGCCCGCGCGGTTGCTGAACAGGCGGTGCGAATCGCCGTCGAACTCCCCAACGTCCACGAAGCGCGCATCCTTTGCCGCCCCGCTCGCGTTGGCCTTGTAGCTGTTGAACATGCGCTCGGGCAGCGGCCACGGCCAGTAGCTGTCGTTGTCGCCGTAGATCCACAGCGACGGATAGCGCGCCCCGCGCCCGTAATCCCCAAACGCGTCGATCAGGTTGTTTTCCCAGCCCACGCAGTTGTCGTTGCGCAGGCCGCCCGCGAAATTGACCACGCCCACCACGCCGGGGTAGCCGATGGCCGACAGCGCCATGGTCGACAGGCCACCATGCGACTGCCCGATGACGACGATACGCGTGGCATCGACATAGGGCTGCTGCACCAAATAGTCCAGCGCGGCCATCACGTCTTCGGCCTGCATCATGCCGTTGCCGCGCACATCGCAACTGCCGCCCACGTACTGGCCGCCCGACTTGGAAAACCCCTGCCGCATCGGCAGCGCCACCACATAGCCGCGCCGCACGAACTCGGCGGTCTGCGCCGCAAAGCGCGCACGGCCCTGGAACGCGGGCTTGCCCGGCGACTTGCCGTGGTTGATCACCACCATCGGAAACGGACCCTCGCCGGCCGGCCGGAAGATCGTGGTTTCCAGGTCGACCGTGGCTTCCATCCCCACCTTCGGCACCATCACCACCTGCTCGACCGACTGCGCCGGCATCGCCACCTGCGCGACGGCCAGGCCGCACCAGATGGTGAAGGCCAGCGCGGCCAGCGCAACCGCTGCGCGGCAGGGGGTGGGGACAACACGGGACATGACAACAACCAACCTTCAGAAAAAACCAATCTGCCAATAAAAAACTACATGCGGAACACGCCGAACTTCATGTCGCCGATCGGCGCATTGAGGCTGGCGGACAGACCAAGGCCCAGCACGGTGCGCGTCTGCGCAGGGTCGATGACACCATCGTCCCAGAGCCGCGCGCTGGCGTAGTACGGATGCCCCTGGCGCTCGTACTGGTCGCGGATCGGCGCCTTGAACGCCTCTTCCTCGTCGGCGCCCCACTGGCCGCCCTTCGCTTCGATTCCGTCGCGGCGCACGGTGGCCAGCACGCTGGCCGCCTGCTCGCCGCCCATCACCGAAATGCGCGCGTTCGGCCACATCCACAGGAAGCGCGGCGAATAGGCACGGCCGCACATGCCGTAGTTGCCGGCGCCGAACGAGCCGCCGATGATGACCGTGAACTTGGGCACCTGGGCGGTGGCCACGGCCGTCACCATCTTGGCGCCGTTGCGCGCGATGCCTTCGTTCTCGTACTTGCGGCCCACCATGAAGCCGGTGATGTTCTGCAGGAACACCAGCGGGATCTTGCGCTGGCAGCACAGCTCGATGAAGTGCGCGCCCTTGAGCGCCGACTCCGAGAACAGGATGCCGTTGTTCGCGATGATGCCCACCGGGTAGCCCCAGATCCGCGCGAAGCCGCAGACCAGCGTGGTGCCGTAGCGCGCCTTGAATTCGTCGAATTCCGATCCGTCGACGATACGGGCGATGACCTCGCGCACGTCGTACGGCTTGCGCGTGTCGGTGGGGATTACGCCATAGAGTTCTTCCACCGGATACAGCGGCTCCTGTGGTTCGTGCAGGCGGATCTGGTCCGGCTTGCGGCGGTTCAGGTGCTGCACGATATTGCGGGCCAGGCTCAGCGCATGGTGGTCGTTCTGCGCGAAGTAATCGGCCACGCCCGACAGCCGCGTATGCACATCGGCGCCGCCCAGGTCTTCGGCGCTGACTTCCTCGCCCGTGGCGGCCTTCACCAGCGGCGGGCCGCCCAGGAAGATGGTGCCCTGGTTCTTGACGATGATCGACTCGTCGCTCATCGCCGGCACGTAGGCACCGCCGGCCGTGCACGAGCCCATCACCACGGCGATCTGCGGGATGCCCTTGGCCGACAGGTTCGCCTGGTTGTAGAAGATGCGGCCGAAGTGATCGCGGTCGGGGAACACATCGTCCTGGTTCGGCAGGTTCGCGCCGCCGGAGTCCACCAGGTAGATACAGGGCAGGTTGTTCTGCTCGGCGATCTCCTGCGCCCGCACGTGCTTCTTGACCGTCATCGGGTAGTAGGTGCCGCCCTTGACCGTGGCGTCGTTGCAGACGATCACGCACTCCTGCCCGGCCACGCGGCCGATGCCGGTGATGACGCCCGCGCCGGGGGCCGCATTGTCGTACATGTCATAGGCGGCAAGCTGCGACAGCTCCAGGAACGGCGTGCCCGGATCGAGCAGCTGCTGCACGCGGTCGCGCGGCAACAGCTTGCCACGGGACAGGTGCTTGGCGCGGGCATCCTCGCCGCCGCCTTCGGCCAGCTTCGCGATCTTCTGCCTGAGGTCGGCCACCAGCGCCTGCATGGTCTCGGCATTGGCCTTGAACGATTCCGAGCGTGCGTTCAGTTTGGTTTCCAGCGTGGGCATGTCTCTTCCTGTGTTCTCTTGCTTTTCGTGCCAGTTCAGCCGGTAACGGGCGCCGCCCGTCATTCCTTTCCTTCCTGTTCCTTCAGGTCGCCATCCACGTAGAGCCAGCGGGCCGGGGTGCCGGGTTCGCGCGGCTCGAAGACGAAGCGGCTCAGCTCTTCGAGCCGGTGCGCGCGCCCGCCCACCTTGTAGCGCGCCACGAAGGCCACCGTGGCGTGCGTGTCGTCCTGCTGCGCGTGGGACTTCACCGTCAGCCCGAGCCAGCGCGTGCCGGCATCGGCCGACAGGTCCTGCGGACACGTCGACACATGCCAGGTCTGGCGCAGCCAGCTTTCGTCGCCCAGCACATAGGCGCTGTAGCGCGAGCGCATCAACGCCTCGGCCGTGGGCGGCACCGCCTCGCCACGGTGAAAACGGCCGCAGCACGTGGCGTAGGCGCCATTGCCGCAGGGGCAAGGCTCCGCAACGGCGCCGGACTGACGCTTGGCTGTCATGCGATCAGCTCCGGCAGGTCGCGCATGTCGGTAAAGATGGCCTTCACGCCCACCGCGCGCAGTTCGTCGGCGTCGGTACGGGCGGCATAGCCGAACACGGTCATGCCCGCCGCCACGCCGGCGGTGGCACCGGTGGGGCTGTCTTCCACCACGGCGCAGCGCGACGGCTCCACGCCCAGCGTGCGTGCGGCCAGCAGGTAGACGTCCGGCGCGGGCTTGCTGTGCTCGACTTCGGTGGCCGAGAAGATGTGCTCGCGCTTGTCCTGCGGATCGACGAACAACCCCAGCAGGTCGGTGTGCGTCAGCTGGAGCTTGACCTTGATGCGGTCGGCGCCCGATGCCACGCACACCGGCAGGCCGCTTGCCTTGATCGCCTCGATCGTCTGGCGGATATGCGGCACGGCTTCCAGCTCCTCGATCAGGGCGGCATCGCGCCGCACGAACCATTCGGACAGGAAGTTGCGCGGCAGCGGCTTGCCGAGACGCGCCTCGATATTGCCAAGCTCGTCGCGCACCGCGCGGCCGAGGAACCACTTCGTCGATTCCTCCAGCGTGATCTCGATGCCAAGCTCGTTGAGCACGCGGTTCAGCACGCGATGGACGATCGGCTCGCTGTCGACGAGCACGCCGTCACAGTCGAAGATTACGCAATCGAAGCGTGCGGCCTGGTTTGCTGCGGTCATGCGGGCTTCTTTTCCTTGTTGAGTTCGTTGCCGCCGACGGCGCGCAGTTCGGTCTGCCGCCGGCTCTTCAGGTGGGCTTCAACCTGCTCGAAGCGGTCGAAGCCCCAGAACGGTTCGCCGTCGATGATCACGAACGGCGAGCCAAATACGCCCTTGGCCATCGCCACGTCGATCTCGGCCTTGAGCTGGTCCTTGATCTGGTAGCTCGTGGCGCCTTCGTTCATCGCCACCGGATCGACGCCCAGCGCCTCGGCCAGCTTGGCCAGTTCGGCCGGCTCCGCGATGTTCAGGTCGTCGACGAACAGCGCGCGGTACACCGCCTTGGCGAACGCGGCCGCCAGGTCGGCGCCGTGGTGGTTCTGCAGCCACAGCATGGCGCGGGCGGCGTGTTGGGTCGGCAGCGGGAAGTGCGTCGGGCGCTTGTAGTCGATGCCGTGGAACTGCGCGGTGCGCTCGAAATCGCGCCAGCAGTACTCGCCCTTGAGCGGAATCGACGGCAGCGGCGACGAGCCGGTGGTCTTGAACACCACCCCGAGCAACACCGGATGCCACATCACGCCCCGGCCGTACTTCTGGGCCAGTTCGTCGATGCGCGTGCTGGCGAAGTAGCCGTAAGGCGAGGAGAAGTCGAAGTAGAAATCGATCGGTGCGGTCATCGCAGGTGGCTCCGGTTCAGGTGCGACGGTTTGGGGGGAACGTCTGATCTGTCATCCAAGCGCGCGGGCGATCAGAATCTTCTGGATGTCGCTGGTACCTTCGTAGATCTGGCACACGCGCACATCCCGATAGATCCGCTCGACCGGGAAATCGTTCACATAGCCGTAGCCGCCGAACACCTGGATGGCGTCCGAGCATACGCGCTCGGCCATCTCGCTGGCGAACAGCTTGGCCATGGCGGCCTCCTTCAGGCAGGGCCGGCCGGCGTCCTTGAGCGAGGCGGCGTGCCACACCATCTGCCGCGCCACGTCGATCTGGGTGGCCATGTCGGCCAGGCGGAACTGCACGGCCTGGTGCTGGAACAGCGGCTGGCCGAAGCTTTCGCGCTCCTTGGCGTAGGCCAGCGCGGCGTCGAACGCGGCGCGCGCCATGCCGATGCTCTGCGACGCGATGCCGATGCGGCCGCCCTCCAGCCCCGACAGCGCCATCTTGTAGCCGGCGCCTTCCTCGCCCAGCAGGCAGCCGGCCGGAATGCGGCAGTCCTCGAACACGATCTGCGCCGTATCGGACGAATGCTGCCCGAGCTTGTCTTCGAGACGGGCGACGATGTAGCCCGGCGTGCTGGTCGGCACCAGGAAGGCGCTGATGCCGCGCTTGCCGGCGGCCTTGTCGGTCACGGCCATCACGATCGCCACGTCGGCATGCTTGCCGCTGGTGATGAACTGCTTCACGCCGTTCAGCACGAAGTGGTCGCCATCGCGCGTGGCCGTGGTGCGCAGCGCCGACGCATCGGAGCCCACATGCGGCTCAGTCAGGCAGAACGCGCCGAGCATCTCGCCGCGGGCCAGCGGCACCAGCCAACGCTGCTTCTGCGCGTCATTGGCGAAGGCCATCAGCATGCTGCAGACCGGGCAATTGTTGACGCTGATGACGGTGGACGTGCCGCCGTCGCCGGCGGCGATCTCTTCCAGGATCAGCGCCAGCGACAGGTAGTCGAGCCCCGCGCCGCCCAGTTCCTCGGGCACCGCCACGCCGTAGGCACCCAGGCGGGCCAGTTCATTGTGCACGTCCTTGGGAAAGGTCTTGTCGCGGTCCCACTGGGCGGCCTGCGGTGCGATGACGTCCTGCGCGAACTGCCGCACGGCATCGCGGATCATTTCCTGCTCGGGGGTCAGCAGCATGAGCGTCGGTCCTTACCAAGGGATGGCCGTGCCATCGTAGTTGTGGAAGCTGCCGTTGTCGTTGTGCGTCAGGCCGGCCAGCGTGCGGCGCATGCCGGCCACGCTCTGCTGCGGCGTCAGGTCGGCGTTCGGGCCGCCCATGTCGGTCCGCACCCAGCCCGGATGCAGCGCCACGCAGATGGCGTGGCGGGCGTCCAGCGACACGCTCTTGAGCACCGCGTTGGCCGCGGCCTTGCTGATGCGGTACATCCACGCGCCGTTGCTGTCCATGCCGCCGATACTGCCCATCTTCGATGACAGCACGGCCAGCACGCCGCCCCGGCCGTGGTTGCCGGTCTCGACGAACGGCAGCAGCAACGGCAGTGCCATCATCGGCCCCAGCACGTTGGTGTGCATCACGGCGTCGAACTCCGGCTGCGCGATGGGCTGCGCGCCCTCGGTGCGCGGGCCGATCACGCCGGCGTTGTAGATCGCCACGTCGAACGACTCGCCATCGAGCTTCCAGCCCAGACCCGCCACCGCACCGGCGTCGGTCAGGTCAAGCTGGTGGGCTTCGGCCCCCAGCGCCTTCAGCGCCTCCA
This sequence comes from Ralstonia sp. 25mfcol4.1, assembly GCF_900104095.1. Lineage (GTDB taxonomy): Bacteria > Pseudomonadota > Gammaproteobacteria > Burkholderiales > Burkholderiaceae > Cupriavidus. The sequence continues at coordinate 14,483 of NZ_FNJO01000009.1, forward strand.
CGCCTTCGGCACTGCGCGCGGCGGCCACCACGCGCCAGCCATCGGCACGGTACTGCCTGACGAATTCAAGGCCGAGACCCCGGGAAGCACCAAGGACGAGCGCGGTAGGCATGGCGAGACTCCTGCTTGTTGTCGTTTGCGGTGGTGTGTGTCGATCAGACGATTTCGATGCCGACGGCCGTGGCTTCGCCCCCGCCGATGCACAGGCTGGCCACGCCGCGCTTGCCGCCGGTCTTGCGCAGCGCGCCGATCAGCGTGGTGATGATGCGCGCGCCCGAGGCGCCGATCGGATGGCCCAATGCGCAGGCCCCGCCATGGATGTTGACCTTGTCATGCGGAATCTTGAGGTCGTGCATGGCGGCCATCGGTACGACGGCGAACGCTTCGTTGATCTCGAACAGATCCACGCTGTCGGTGGTCCAGTCGAGCTTGCGGTACAGCTTGGCGATGGCCTCCACCGGCGCGGTCGTGAACCAGCCCGGCGCCTGGGCGTGCGACGTATGGCCCAGCATGCGCGCGACCGGCACCAGCCCCAGCTGCTTCGCGGTGGATTCGCGCATCATCACCAGCGCGGCGGCGCCGTCGTTGATCGACGAAGACGAGGCGGCGGTGATCGTGCCGTCCCTGGCAAAGGCCGGCTTCAGCGACGGAATCTTGTCCACCTTGATGCGGCGCGGGCCTTCGTCGGTATCGACGACCGTGTCGCCGCCCTTGCCCGACACCGTGACCGGGGTGATCTCCCAGCGGAAATCGCCAGCCTCGGTGGCACGCTGGGCGCGACGCACCGATTCCATCGCGAAGGCATCCTGCTGCTCGCGCGTGAACTGGTACTTGGCGGCACAGTCCTCGCCGAAGGTGCCCATGGCGCGGCCCTTGTCGTAGGCGTCTTCCAGGCCATCCAGCATCATGTGGTCGTAGATCATGCCGTGGCCGATGCGGTAGCCGCCCCGGCCCTTCGGAATCAGGTACGGGGCGTTGGTCATGCTTTCCATGCCGCCTGCCACGGCGATGTCGAACGAGCCGGCCAGCAGGCCGTCATAGACCGACATGGCCGCGCGCATGCCCGAGCCGCACATCTTGTTGACCGTGGTACAGGCGACGTCCAGCGGCAGGCCCGCGCCCAGCGCGGCCTGGCGGGCCGGCGCCTGGCCCTGCCCGGCCGGCAGCACGCAGCCGAATACCACTTCCTGCACCTGCTCCGGCTTGATACCGGCGCGCTCCACCGCCGCGCGGATGGCGGCGGCGCCAAGCTGCGGCGCGGTCAGACTGCTCAGTTCGCTCTGGAACGCACCCATCGGGGTACGCGCGGCGGAAACGATGACGATCGGGTCGTTCGGGTTTTGCATGTCTGTGTCTCCTCGAAGCAGGTGGGCTTCAGTCGTAGTAAATCAGCGAATCGATGCTTGTGGCGGATCGCCGTATTGCTGCAGGGCGGCGGCAATCTGCGTCTGCAGTTCCTCGTTGCTGCTGGCGGCCATGCCCAGGTCGCGCAGCAGGCCGTCGGACACGCCGTAGATCCAGCCGTGCACCGTCACCTGCTGGCCCCGGTCCCAGGCGTCCTGCAGCACGGTGGTCTGGCAGATGTTGTTGACCTGCTCGATCACGTTCAGCTCGCACAGGCGCGTGTGGGCATCGTCCTCGCGCAGCACGGTGCCCAGGTAGGCCGAATGCTTGTCGGCCACGTCCTGCACGTGGCGCAGCCAGTTGTCGCACAGGCCCACGCGCTCGCGCTTGAGCGCCACCTTCACGCCGCCGCAGCCATAGTGGCCCACCACGGTGATGTGGCGCACCTTCAGCACTTCCACGGCAAACTGGATCACCGACAGCGCGTTCAGGTCGCTATGCGAGATCACATTGGCGATATTGCGATGTACGAACACCTCGCCCGGTGCCAGGCCCAGGATCTGGTTGGCAGGCACGCGCGAATCGGAGCAGCCGATCCACAGGTATTCGGGCGCCTGCTGGTTGGCCAGGCGCGTGAAGAATGTGGGGTCTTCCGCGTTGACGCGATCTACCCACTCGCGATTGTTGCGGAACAATTGGGCGATGGCGTCACTCATGCTGCCCTCCTTGCGTCGTCGGTTGCTGCTGCGCCGTAGCGGTGGATGAAGCGTTCTTGTTGTGAATAGGCAAAGAAGTCATGTACATGGCCGGCCAGCAGCCGGTCCTTGTGTTGCTGCCACATGGCAGCGTCAAAGAAATCGGAATGGTGCCGCAGGAACGCGGCCCGCACGCGCGCGTCCCCTAGCAGGAACGTGCGATAGGTCTCCGGGAAGATGTCGTGCGGATGTACGGTGTACCACACCTCGCCGGACATTTCCTCTTCCTCGTTGCGCGGCTCGGGCACGCGGCGGATATTGCAGTCGGTCAGGTACTCGATTTCGTCGTAGTCGTAGAAGACCACGCGGCCGTGCCGGGTGACGCCGAAGTTCTTGTAAAGCATGTCGCCCGGGAAGATGTTCGCGGCGATCAGTTCCTTGATGGCGTCGCCGTATTCCCGGATGCCGTGGTCCACCTGGGCGTCGGTGCCTTCCTGCAGCCAGATGTTCAGCGGCGTCATGCGCCGTTCGATATACAGGTGGCGCACCACGATTTCGTCGCTGCCGTCGCTGCTACGCTGGTATTCGAGCATCGACGGCACGTGCCGGGTCAGTTCGCGCAGCAGCGCATCGTCAAAACGCGAGAGCGGAAACGCCACGTTCGAGTATTCGAGCGTATCGGCCATGCGGCCCACGCGGTCGTGCTGCTTCACGAGCTGGTACTTCGATTTCACCAGGGCTCGGGTCGTTTCCTTGGGCGGCGGGAACTCGTCGCGGATCACCTTGAATACATACGGAAACGACGGCAGCGTGAACACCAGCATCACCAGCCCCTGGATGCCGGGCGCCACGACGAACTTGTCCGACGAATGCTGCAGATGGTGCAGGAAGTCGCGGTAGAACAGGTTCTTGCCCTGCTTTTGCAGGCCTAGCGACGTGTAGATCTCGGCCCGCGACTTGCGCGGCAGCAGGTCGCGCAGGAAGGTCACGTAGGCCGACGGGATCTCCATGTCGACCAGGAAATAGGCGTGGGCGAACGAGAACAGCACCAGCAGCTGTTCCGGGCGCAGCAGCACGGTGTCGAGCACCAGCTTGCCGGACGGCCCGTGGATCACCGGAATCGCCATCGGATACGTCTGGTCGCCGTTCAGCACCCGGCCGATGATGAACGCGGTCTTGTTGCGGAAGAACAGCGACGACAGCGTGTGCACCTGGAAATTGGGCGCCACGCGGAATTCGCCGGCATGCTCGTCAAGCGCGCGCAGCACGTAGCCGACGTCGCGCTTCAGGTCCTCGAACGGCGCGTCGAGCTGGAAGTTGTGGACAATCCGCTCGAAACAGGCGGCCATCCCCTCGCGGCTGCCCGGGTAGTACGCCCGGTAGGTCGGCCGGGTGGGCGACTCCTCGTTCTCGATGTACTCGGTCGAAACGGCCGGGCGCACGAAGATGAAGTCGTTGTTGAAGTACGAACGGTGCAGGATGCGCGTGCAGACCGAGTTGAAGAAGGTCTCGGCCAGTTCGGGCTGGTGGTGGTTGGTCAGCAGGCCAATGTAGTGCAGCTTGATCTGCTGCCAGATGTCGTCGTCGAGCTGCTCGGCGTCGTATTCGTCCTGCAGCGTCACCACGGCCTCATGCACCCGGTCGTTATAGAACGCGATGCGGTCGCGCTGCAGCGCCTGCAGCCCGTGCCAGTCGCCGGCCTCGAAGCGCGCCTTGGCCGCGACGCCGGCTTCGCGGAACAGCCGGTAATGCTTGTCGAATCCGTCGAGCAGGGTCCGCGCCACATCGTAGGCAATCTGCGAGGCGAGCAGCTTGGGGAAGTGAGACATGACGCGAAGGTTCCGGACGGGCGCGAGAAACGGCTGGCAGTCGAAATTGTAACGGCGTTCGGGAGCGACCCCCGGGGGATACCCACGAACGCCTTATGAAGCACTTTCCGCTTTTTACCTCGGTTTACATCGTCTCCGCGAACAGTTCGCGGCCAATCAGCATGCGGCGGATTTCCGAGGTGCCCGCGCCGATCTCGTACAGCTTGGCATCGCGCCACAGGCGTCCCACCGGATATTCGTTGATATAGCCGTTGCCGCCCAGGATCTGCACCGATTCGCCAGCCATCCAGGTCGCCTTCTCGGCCGTGTACAGGATGACGGCCGCGCAATCCTTGCGCACCTGGCGCACGTGGTCGGTGCCCAGCGCGTCCAGGTTCTTGCCCACCGTGTACAGGTAGCTGCGGGCGGCCTGCAGCGTCGTGTACATGTCGGCCACCTTGCCCTGGATCAGCTGGAATTCGCCGATGCTCTGGCCGAACTGCTTGCGGTCATGGATATACGGCGTGACCACGTCCATGCAGGCCTGCATGATGCCGACCGGGCCGCCCGACAGCACGGCGCGCTCGTAGTCCAGCCCGCTCATCAGCACCTTGGCGCCGCCGTTTTCGGCCCCGAGGATGTTCTCCACCGGCACTTCCACGTCCTGGAACACCAGTTCGCCGGTGTGGGACCCGCGCATGCCGAGCTTGTCGAGCTTCTGCGCCACCGAGAACCCCTTCATGCCCTTTTCGACGATGAAGGCGGTCATGCCGCGCGCGCCCAGGTCCGGCTCGGTCTTGGCGTAGACCACCAGCACGTCGCAGTCCGGGCCGTTGGTGATCCACATCTTGGTGCCGTTCAGCACGAAGCGGTCGCCCTTGAAGTCGGCACGCAGCTTCATGCTGACCACGTCAGACCCGGCGTTGGGTTCGCTCATGGCCAACGCGCCAATCCATTCGCCCGACACCAGCTTGGGCAGGTACTTTGCCTTCTGCGCGGCCGTGCCATTGCGGTGGATCTGGTTCACGCACAGGTTCGAGTGGGCGCCATACGACAAGCCCACCGACGCCGATGCGCGGCTGATTTCCTCCATCGCGATCATGTGGGCCAGGTAGCCCATGTTGGCGCCGCCGTACTCCTCGGCCACAGTGATGCCTAGCACGCCCAGGTCGCCCATCTTCTTCCAGGCATCCATCGGAAACTGGTCGGTACGGTCGATCTCGCCGGCGCGCGGCGCCAGTTCGGCCTGGGCCCAGCTGCGCACCGATTTGCGCAGCATCTCGATGTCTTCGCCAAGGTCGAATTTGAGGCCGGGAAGTTCGGTCATGGTGTTGTCTCCTGGTTCTGTCGCTGGGTCTGTCGCCGGTTCTGTCACCTGTGCGGTCGCGGTCGGCGCAGGGTTCGGGATCGGTATGTCGGAGTTATTTTATTGACGTTTACGTAAACGTCAATTGGAGTTGCCACGAAGTGCCGGCTTCGCGGCCGGATCAGGCCGTGTGGGTGTGGCCGGCGTCATGGTGTGTGGCCAGCAGCGCCTTGCACTGGCGTTCGTGCTGGTCGATCTCGGCCAGCTGGGCCTGCAGGTCTTCGAGCTGCCGCTCCAGCGTGCCGCGATGCTGGGCCAGCAGGTGCAGGAAGCGTTCAAGCTGCGGGGCGGTGTCACGCGGCGACTCGTAGAGATCCAGAATTTCACGGATTTCGTTGAGAGTAAGCCCTAACCTTTTGCCGCGCAGCGTGAGTTTCAGGCGCGTGCGTTCGCGGCCGTTGTAGACGCGTTTGCGGCCGCTGGGGCCTTCCCGGTCCGGCGACAGCAGGCCCTGGTCCTCGTAGAAGCGGATCGCGCGCGGCGTCACTTCGAATTCGCGCGCAAGATCGGTAATCGTATAGGTGGCGGAAGATGGCTGAGCCGACATATGGCGTCCTGCAAAAATGAACGGTCGTTCGCGGATTCGTTGCATCATCAACTTTTTCGTCTAAGATGACGTGCATGGTTTGCGAATTGACGTTAACGTTAGCGTCAACTGCAGCGCATGACAATCCGGACAAGAGCGTGCCCGCCGAGGACGCCGTTATCGACGAGACAAAACCCATGAACGCACTCGAACATCAGCTCCAATATCCGTTTGGCGACACCATGCCCGAACCGGGCAGGCGCCAGGAAGTCGCGCCGGGCGTGTACTGGCTGCGCATGCCGCTGCCCTTCGCGCTGGATCACATCAACCTGTGGCTGCTGCGCGACCGCATCGACGGCCGCGACGGCTGGACCATCGTCGATTGCGGCATCACCAACGACACCATCCAGGCGCACTGGGAAACCATCTTCGCCAACGAGCTGGAAGGCCTGCCCGTGCTCCGCGTGCTGGTCACGCACTGCCACCCCGACCACGTCGGCCTGGCGCACTGGATCTGCAAGCGGTGGGATGTGCGGCTGTGGATGAGCCTGGGCGACTACATGTCGGCCCGCGTGATGGCAGGCGGCTCGGGCGTCGGCTCCAACGCCGGCGGCGACTTCGCGGCCAGCCACTTCGCACGCCACGGCCTGACCGACCCCGACAATCTCGAAAAGCTGCGCGGCCGCAAGAGCTACTACCCGTCGCTGGTGCCGGACCTGCCGACCCAGTACCGCCGCCTGATGGACGGCGACACCGTCCAGATCGGCGCCGATCCGGCCACCGCGTCGTGGCGCGTGATCACCGGCTACGGCCATGCTCCCGAACACGTGGCGCTGTACAACGCGGCCACCAACGTGCTGATTTCGGGCGACATGGTGCTGCCTCGTATTTCGACGAATGTCAGCGTGTTCGACATGGAGCCCGAAGCCAATCCGCTGCAACTCTACGTCGATTCGCTGGGCAAGTACCTCGACCTGCCCGAAGACGTGCTGATCCTGCCGTCGCACGGCCGGCCGTTCCGCAATCTCCACACGCGGATCCAGCAACTGCGCGAACACCACGTCGACCGCCTGGCCGAGACGCTGGCCGCCTGCGCCGAGAAGCCGTGCAACGCGCACGACATCGTCGGCGTGATCTTCCGCCGCCAGTTCGACATCCACCAGCTGACGTTCGCGATGGGCGAGGCGCTGGCGCACCTGCACGCGCTGTGGCATCGCGGCGAACTGGTACGGCAGGTGGGCGACGACGGCGTCATCCGCTTTACGAAGGCCTAGAACCCTTCCGCCAGCGTCTTCAGGTAGCGCGCGCCGGCCACGGCGCGGCTGCCGTACCACGACAGCATCTCGCCATCCACCAGCAGCACCGGCTTGCCGATCTGCCGCTCCAGCGCGTCGGCATGGTGCTCTGTGAAGCGGTACGGTTCGGTGGACAGCAGCACGGCGTCCAGGTCGCGCACCAGCGCGTCGCTCCATCGAAAGGTCGGATACCGTTCGCCAGCCGCGTTGGGGCGGCTGCAATCGCCATCGACACACGTCTGCGGCGCGGCGTCCGGCCACGTGGCCCAGTTCACCAGCGCCAGCATCTGGCTGATATAGGTATCGCGCGACACCGTCATCCACGGGTCCTGCCAGATCGCGTAGAGCACCCGCCGCGCGGGCCATGGCCGGGTGCGCAATGCATCGAGCCTGGCCCGCAGGTCCGCCGCCAGCCGGTCCGCCCCGGCCTGCCGTCCAAAGATCCCGCCCAGCAATGCATAGAGTGCGAAGTTGTCCGCTGGCCGGCACGGATGGGTGACGATCACATGCGGCACGAAGCTTCGGATGTCGTCCACGGTCTCGCGCCGGTTCTCGTCGATATTGACGATCACGTGCGTCGGTGCCAGCGCGCGCAGGCGGTCGAGCTTGACGTCCTTGGTGCCGCCCACCTTCGCCACCGCGCGCACGGCCGGTTCCGGGTGGATGCAGAAGCCGGTGCGCGCCACGATCTGGTCAGCCAGCCCCAGGTCGAACAGCAATTCGGTGATGGACGGCACCAGCGACGCGATGCGCACCGTGCCTTCGGCCGGGCCGTGAGACTGGCCAACCGCATCGGTCCACATCATGCGCGCCGCGACTGCCGCGGCTTGCGCGGCGCGCGACGAAACAGCGCGTCGTAAAGCCAGCGCGGCATCACGTGCAGCAGCGACGCCACCACGCCCATCTGCCACGGAATCACCGCAAAGCGCGTACCGGCGCCGATCTTGCGCACGGCCTTGCGCGCGAACACATCGGCATCCATCAGGAACGGCATTTTGTACGGGTTATGCGCGGTCATCGGCGTACGAATGTAGCCGGGCGCGATCGTCACCACGCGAATCCGCTCCCGCGACTGTTCCAGCCGCAGGCTTTCCAGCAGCTTGATCACGGCCGACTTCGATGCGCTGTACGCCCCGCCACCCGGCAGGCCACGCACGCCCGCCACGCTGGCAATGCCGACCAGCGTGCCACGCCAGCCGTCCGGCCCGATGGGCTGCGTGCGCATTGGCTGCAAAAATGGCTGAAATGTGGTCAGCGTGCCAAACCAGTTGGTATCCATCACCGTGCGGAAGACTTCCAGGTCTTCGCGCTCGCTGGCGACGGTGCCCACCGAAACACCGGCGTTGGCGACGACCACGTCGGGGCATCCGACATTGGCCAGGAAGTCGGACGCCGCCGCGTTCATGGCATCGGCGTCGCGGACATCTACGGCATAGACCCGCACGGCGGCGGGATTGGGCAGGCTGGCGGCAAACGCGCGAAGCGCGTCCTCACGTCGGCCCACCAGGCCGAGCGTCGCGCCCTGGGCGGCATAGGCGCGCGCCAGGGCCTGGCCAATGCCGCTGGACGCGCCGGTCAGGAAGATTTTCTGGGGGGTCATGGGTGGGAATATAGCGCGGGTGGCGGGTCCGGGTCGGCGGCTGGCGCGGCAATCCGTCGCAGGGCAGCACCTCCGCCCCCAAAGCAAAACAGCCCGGCGCATCGGCTGCACCGGGCTGTTGGCGTCGATCGGCCGGGCCGGCGATCGATCAGAGCTTCTTGTCGCGTACGCCCGTGACCAGGAAATCCATGGCCTGGATGGCAGCGGACTTCGTGCCGGCGATGGACGGCGAGGTTACGTACTTGCCCTGCACCACGACGGTCGGCACGCCATCGATCTTGTAGGCGTCCGCGATCTTGTTGGCGCGCTGCGAGTTGGTGGTCACCGAGAACGAGTTGTAGGTGTCCAGCCACTGCTTGCGATCGATGCCGTTGGCGGCCATGAAATCGGCGATTTCATTGGTGTCCACCATGCGCTTGCGCTGCTTGTGGATGGCGTCGAACACCTTGGTGTGCAGGGCGTCGAGCTTGCCCAGCGATTCCAGCGCGTAGAAGATCTTCGTATGCGGCAGCAGGTCGTCGCGGAAGGCCACCGGCACGCGCTTGAACACCACGTCCTTGCCCTGCTTCTTGACCCAGGCTTCCAGTTCGGGCTCGAAATCGTAGCAGTGCGGGCAGCCGTACCAGAAGAACTCGGTCACCTCGATCTTGCCGGCCGGCACCGGCTGCGGGGCTTTCAGAACCGTGTAGTCCTTGCCTTCGGCCGGCGCAGCCATGGCGGCGGGCGCGGACATCAGCAGGCCGCCTACGGCGGCAGCGGTGGCGATCAGTGCGGCGATTTTCTTCATGTCAGAAGGGCCTTACGGGTTGAACGTGCTCGACGAGCGATGGGATAGCGTCTATGACCGGGGCGGCGGCACATGGTTCGCGCCAGGCCTCCCCGGACCGAATATTTCGCCAGATTACTGCTTCGTGAAACGGATCACCGAAGCGTCGAAACCGGCCGACTGCAAGCGGTCGCGCGCACGGTTCATGTCCTCGATCCGGTTGAACGGCCCCAGGCGGACGCGGTACATCTTGACGCCGTTGACGTCGCGGTCGGTCACCTTGGCCTCGAAGCCCTGCATGGCCAGGTTGGCCTTCTGGCGGTCGGCGTCGTCCTGCGAGCGGAACGCGCCCACCTGCAGCAGGTAGCCCACCTTGTTGGCATCGGCCTGGGCAATTTCGGCGATGGGGTCGGCCACCGGCTTTTCGGCCGGACGCGCGGCGGGCTTTTCGGCCGGCTTTTCGGCCGGCTTGCTGGCCACCGCGCCATTGCTGGCCGGCGCCTCGGCCGGACGGCTGGTGGCCACGGGCGGCTGCGCCGCCGGCTGTTCGGGCTGGCCCACCGGCTTGGCGGGCGTCTTGCTCCACAGCGGCTTGTTCGGATCGGCCGGCTCGGCGCCCGGCTGGGGCTGCTGCGCCTGCTGGGTCGGGTTGGGCAGCGTGCTGGCTACGTTGCCGGGCTCGGTCGGGCGCGGCGCCGGGCCGCTGTTGCCGTTGCCCTTGAACGGCGCGGGCGACTTGGTGATGTACAGCGCGATGACCACGGCAATGGCCAGGCCGACGATCAGCCCGAGCACCAGGCCCAGGAACGTGCCGCCACGCTGCGTCTGGCGATGGCGGACGGCGCGCGGGGCGCGCTTTGCATTGTGTTGCATGTAGTCCTCTTCGGTGTTGCCGGGGATTATAGAGCCAGTCCGATGACGCGAAGTTCAGGCCGCGGGCGTTTCCTGCTCCGGGGCACGGTCCATCCGTTGCGGCGCCGATACGCCGATCACGGCCAGGCCGTTCTTGAGCACTTGCCGGGTGGCGGCCAGCAGCGCCAGGCGGGCGCGCTTGACCGTTTCGTCGTCCACCAGCACGCGGTCGGCGTTGTAGAACGCGTGGAAGTCGCCCGCCAGGTCGCGCAGGTAGAACGCCACGGCGTGCGGCGCCAGTTCGCCGGCGGCGGCAGCCAGCATGTCGGGGAACTCGGCCAGGCGGCGGCCCAGCGCGATGGCCTGCGGGCTCACGTCGGCGGCGGTCACGGCCGACAGGTCCACGCTGGCCAGTTCCGGCAGGCGCGCCTGCCAGTCGGCGCCACCCCAGGCCTCGAAGATCGAGCAGATGCGCGCGTGGGCGTACTGCACGTAGTACACCGGGTTCTCGTCGTTCTGCTTCAGCGCCAGGTCCACGTCGAACACGAATTCGGTGTCGGCCTTGCGCGACAGCAGGAAGAAGCGCACGGCGTCGCGCCCGCGTGTGAAGTGCGCCGGCCAGTCGGCCACGCCGGCTTCCAGGCAACCGCGGATGGTCTCGTCGCCGCCGTTGCTCCACTCGATCAGGTCGCGCACGGTCACATAGGAGCCCGCGCGCTTGGAGATCTTCACCTCCTCGCCGTTCTTCATCACGGTGACCATCTTGTGCAGCACGTAGTCGGGATAGCCCTGCGGGATGCCGATATCCAGGCCCTGCAGGCCGGCGCGCACGCGGGCAATGGTGCCGTGGTGGTCGCTGCCCTGCACGTTGATCACCTTGGCGAAGCCGCGCTCCCACTTGGTGGTGTGGTAGGCCACGTCCGGCACGAAGTACGTGTACGTGCCGTCGCTCTTCTTCATGACGCGGTCCTTGTCGTCGCCGTCGTCCGTCGTGCGCAGCCACAGCGCGCCTTCGCTCTCGTAGGTCTTGCCGCGGCCGATCAGCGACTGCACGGCGGCTTCCACGCGGCCGTCGCTGTACAGCGACGATTCCAGGTAGTAGCGGTCGAACTTCACGCCGAACGCCTGCAGGTCGATGTCCTGCTCGTTGCGCAGGTAGGTCACGGCAAACTTGCGGATCGACTCCAGATCCTCGACGTCGCCCGACGCCGTCACCGGCTCGCCGTCCGACGCCGCGACCGTCTTGCCGGCCAGGAAGTCGGCGGCGATGTCGGCGATGTAGTCGCCGTTGTAGGCCGATTCGGGCCAGCCGGCGTCGCCGGGCTTCAGGCCGCGCGCCCGGGCCTGGACCGACACCGCCAGGGTGTGGATCTGCACGCCGGCGTCGTTGTAATAGAACTCGCGATGGACCTTCCAGCCCTGCCAGGCCAGCAGGTTGGCCAGCGCATCGCCCAGCGCGGCCTGCCGGCCGTGGCCGACGTGCAGCGGGCCGGTCGGGTTGGCCGACACGAACTCCACCAGCACCTGGCCATGCTCGCCGGCCGGACGGGCACCGTAGCGGTCGCCGTCGCCCAGCACCGCGCGCAGCACCTCGGCGCGGGCCGCCGGGCTCAGGCGCAGGTTGATGAAGCCGGGGCCGGCGATCTCAAGCGCCGTCACCAGCGCCGATGCGCGGGGATCGGCGGCCACCGCATCCACCACTTTCTGCGCCAGTTCGCGCGGGTTGGTCTTCAGTGCCTTGGCCACCTGCATGGCGATGTTGCACGCCAGATCGCCGTGAGCGGCCTGCTTGGGGCGCTCGAACGTGACCGCGGGCAGGGCGGCGTCGGCCGGGGCGAGCGCGCGCACGGCATCGGTGAACGCGGCGGCGAGTTGGGAGGTCTGAACAGGCAGCATGGATATCTGGGCCTTGGAAAGCTGAAATGCGACCGGGGCCAGGAGGGGCGAAAAGTGAAGGCCCCGCCCCGTGCGCCGGCGGTGGAAATCGGGAAACGCGGAATTTTATCAGGTGCTATGCTGACATCATGCGACGACCTGTGCGCCCCGCGCCAGTCATGTCGCCACTCGTGAAAGGAAACATCATGCTGATCACCTTCAAATCCCACGCGGCGCAAGACCTGATCATGATGAAGGATCTTGCCATCACGCTGCTTGGCATCATCGGCAAGCATCTGGGCGACCGTGGGGTGATCACGACCGAGGAAATGCCGGCGGCGATCCGCAAGCTGGAAGCCGCCGTCCAGGACGCCAAGAAGATCCACCCGGCCGACACCACGGTACACCCGGGCCCGGACGACGACCGGGAAGAGGAGCCGCTGCACCTGGGGCAGCGCGCCTACCCGTTCCTGGACATGCTGCGCCTGTCGCAGAAGGAAGGCACCGACGTGATGTGGGGCGTCTGAGCCCGCATCGCCGGCATCTTCCGGCCTGATCGTCACGCACCGGCGCGCCTTGCGCGGCGCCGGTGCCCGTCTTCGACGGCGGCCTGCACGGGCCGCCCGCCCCGATTCGCCTCCCCGTAGAAAGCAGACTGAAAGGTTGTCGCCATGGATGCGTGGCGCGCAAAAAAGAACCCGGACACCGCTTGGTGCCCGGGCGTCCCGGATCAGGGATATATCCGGAAAGGGGGTTGCTGCAGGGGTAAGGGGAGAGACCCTTGAAACGTCTTTGTCTACCTGCGTATCCCTGAGGCGCCGGCTAGCTTGGCCGCCCGCCGTCGGTGATCTAGTCGCCGTTGCGCCGGCCGGCCAGCATCAGGCCGATACAGGCGCCGACCAGCGCGGCCACGCCGACTGCCTTCAGTGGCGAAGCCACCACGCGCTGCCGGCCGTGGTCGACGGCCACATCCACCTGATCGCGCGCCCAGTGCATGCCGTCGAGGCTGCGATCGCGGACGCGGCCGGACAGTTCCTGCGCGCGGGCCCGCAGGCGGCGGCCAGCGGCCATGCCTTCGGCGGAGCCTTCATGCGCCAGCACGTCGATCGTTTGCTGGAGTTGCGCAATCAGCGCCTTGACCTCGCCCGACACCGGGGCCACCGCGTCGCGGGTATCCCGCGCGGCATGCCGGAACTGGCGCACAGCCGAGTCGGCACTGTCCTGCAGATGAGTGATTTCCTTGCGGATCTTTGGATTCTGCGTGAGCATGGGTACTCCTATGTCCAGTCCCTGGCGGAGTTGCCCGCCGGTCCCCCGGTCAGGCAACGCGTGCTGCTGCGCTTACCGTCGGCGCACCAGCCCCATTACCGCAGCGACCAGCGCCACGACCAGGAAGATAAAGAACAGGATCTTCGCGATTTCCACCGCGCCGGCTGCAATACCACCGAAGCCGAAAATGGCCGCCACCAGGGCGACAATGAAAAAGACGAGTGCGTAGTACAACATGACCAGTCTCCCGAGGTTAGCGAGCGCACCCGCCTGGAGGCTGGTGGTGCGTTCGGCTTGCGCCACGGTGCGCAAGCTCATAGCCTCATCGTAGGGTTCCACCCTTGGACCGCACACCGATTCCAGACCGATTCAGATGTCAGCCAAGTCCTACAGCGCACGCCGCTTCGCGCCGGATGCGGTACGCCTGCCGCCCCGGTACGATTGACCGCACCATGACGATGTGATTCCATGGCCGCTCTTCCGCCCCGGCGCGGCGGCGCATCAAACCAGTGACCCCCGATGGCCAAGCATTCCCTACTCCTGAGAAACACCCTGCTGCTCGCCGGCGGCATCGTGCTGACACTGGCCGTGCTGATCGCGTCGGAAACCGGCAACCTGCGCCTGCGCGAGGGCTACACCGAAGCCATCCGGTCGCAGCAGCTGCAAAGCGACCTGGGCGAGCTGATTGCCGAACTGGTCAACGCCGAGGCCGGCCAGCGCGGATACCTGCTGACCGGCAAGGAAAGCTACCTCGACCCGTACTACAAGGCGCTGCCCCACATCAGCGAGCTGATGTCGCGCATCCGCCAGCACTACGCCAATGATCCGGAAGGGCTGCGCCAGTTCGGCGAGGCGTCGCAGTTCGTCACGCGCAAGCTCAACGAGATGGCGCTGACGCTGGTCTACGGCAAGCGCGACGTCGATGTGGCACTGGACATGATTCGCACCGACTTCGGCAAGCAGACCATGGAAAGCGCGCGGCGCGGCCTGGAACACCTGCAGGTGCGCGAATCGGGCACGGTCACCCACAACCTCGAAGCCGCCGAGCACGACCTGCAGCTGTCGCGCTACGGCATCGGGCTGCTGACAGCCATCAACATCCTGCTGCTGGTGGCGGTGGGCATGGGCCATCAGCGCCGCATGACGATGGCCGAGGCCGCGCGCGAGCAACTGGAAGAGGAAAGCGCGCGGCTGGATCGCAAGGTGCGCGCGCGCACGCGCCAGCTATCGGCGCTGGCGGCCCACCTGCAGCGCGTGACCGAGGACGAAAAGACGCGGCTGTCGCGCGAACTGCACGACGAACTGGGTGCCATCCTGACCGCCATCAAGCTCGACCTGCACTGGGTGAAGATGCGGGTGCAGCAGACACACCCCGAGGCGCGCGACAAGATCACGCGCGTGATGCAGCATGCCGACCAGGCCATCCAGATCAAGCGCCGGCTGATCGAGGACCTGCGGCCTACGGTGCTGCTGAACCTGGGGCTGCGCGAGGCCATCGTGCAGCAGGTGGAAGACGTGGGCGCCCGCAACCAGTGGGAAACCCAGGTCGATCTGCCCGAGTCGCTGCCGCCGCTGCGCGACAACGCGGCCATCGCGCTGTACCGGATCGTGCAGGAATCGCTGAACAACGCCAGCAAGTACGCCGAGGCGCGGCATATCTCCGTGTCGCTGGCCTGCACGCCGCAGCAGCTGACCCTGACGATTCGCGACGACGGTCGCGGCCTGCCGCCTGATTTCGAAGCCGGCAGCATCGCCGGCCATCACGGCCTGCTGGGGATGGAACAGCGGGTGCTGGCGCTGGGCGGCACGATGCACATCGATTCGGCGCCTGGCCAGGGCGTGTCGATCCGCGTCGAGGTGCCGCTGACCACATCGGTCCTGGCGCCGCCGGAAGAGACCACCGAAGTCTGAGGCCCGAAGTCCGAGCGCCGAAGCCTGAGCCCTGAAGTCCGAGCCCCGAAGCCTGAGCGCCGAAAGCGTGAGCCCTGAAGTCCGAGCCCTGAAGCCTGAGCGCCGAAGTCCGAGCCCCGAAGCCTGAGCGCCGAAGCCTGAGCGAAATCCGAGCCCCAAGCCTGAGAGCCGTCCGAGCCCCAAGCCCGAGCCCCGAAGCCCGAGCCCCGAGTCCGCGCCCCCAGCAGGGCGATTCGGCGCCATGGGCCCCGGCCCGTTTCGTCGAACGGCTATCCAGGAACGCAATCCAGGAGGCAATCTAGGAGGCGGAGGTCGCGTAGTCCTCGATCACGCGGAACACCTGTTCCAGTTCGAGCGACTTGTCGAAGAAATAGTCGGCGCCGGCCTCGGTGCATTGACGGCGGTACATCGACACCTGCGCATGGTTGGTGTAGACGATGCGGATGCCGGACAGCCCCGCCTTCTGCATTTCGCGCAGCACGTTGATGCCATTGCCCTGGCGCAGTTGCAGGTCGACGATCGACACATCGTACTGGCCGTGGGTGGCCAGCTTCACCGCGCCGCTTTCGGTATCGGCCCAGTCCACCGACTCGACGAACGGAAAGGCCGTCAGATATTCCAGCAGCATGCCCCGCAAGACTTCGGAGTCCTCGATCAGGAGGACCCGCAGCGAACGGTTCGAGGAGGCCGTGGCTTGCTCCGGCATGGCGCTTGGCAACTGTCAGGCGAAGAGATAGACGATTAACGGTTCTGGCACGGGAAATCCAAAGTCCGGCCTATTCCACGAGCCCATTCTTGATGGCGTAGTAGGTCAGGTCGGCATTGGTCTTCATGCCCATCTTCTCCAAAATGCGGGAGCGGTAGGTACTCACGGTTTTCACGCTCAGGAACAGTTCGTCGGCGATCACCGAGACCGACTGGCCGCGTGACAGCTTGCAGAAAATCTGGAACTCTCGCTCGGAAAGGGTCTGGTGCACCGGCTGTTCGGTCGGCTTGTCGAGCCCGCCGATCAGCAGGTCGGCCACGGTGGGGCTCACGTAGCGGCGGCCCTGGGCCACCGTGCGGATGGCCTTCACCAGGTCGTCCGGCGCCGATTCCTTGGTGAGGTAGCCCGAGGCGCCGGCACGGATCAGGTTGATCGCGTACTGGTCTTCGGGATAGGTGGACAAGATCAGCACCGGCAGGTTGGGCAACCGCTGCCGGATGAGCTTCAGCACATCGATGCCGTTCCGGTCCGGCATGGAAATGTCGAGTACGAGTACGTCGAACTCGCTGTCGCGCAACTGCGCCATCACTTCGTCGCCGCTGGCGGCTTCGCCCGTCACCTTGATGTCGGGTTCCTCTGAAATGAACTGGCGCAGACCGGCGCGCACGATCTCATGATCGTCGGCGATCAAGACGCGGATCATCGGTGTCTCCACGGTGAGGGGGGCGGCCCGCCTGCCGGAGCACGGTCCGGGCCGGTTTCCTGCATTGTAGTGCCGGCGCGACGCCGAATATGTCGGTGTCAGGCTGACATGACGCGCCACGGCGACAGCCGCGACGCGGGCGAAGGCGCGCCGCGAGCCAGCGCAGGTCACCGGAAAATGCTGCAGTGCGACGCGTATCGGGCGACGCCTCCCCAATGCAAGACGGACGCCCGAAGGCGTCCGTCAGTCCATTTGCATACTGCCGGGATGGGGCGGTCTGGAGGGGCCCGCCCGCATCCCGTCCGGCGCTTACTGGATCTTTGTGCCGGCATCCGCGCCGGCTCCGGCATTGGCGCCCACGTCGCCCTTCTTCGACTTGGACTTGGCGTGGCCGGTGTGCTTGCCCTTGTTTTCCTTGTCGGTCGGGGTCGTCGACAGCGAGGTGTCGGCGCCCGACTTCGCGCCCAGGCCGGCCTTGCTGCCCGGATCCGCCGAACTCGGGCTGGCCGGGGTCACGGCACCGCCGGCCGCGCCGCCGGCGTTCAGCCCGGCATTCGGACTGGCATTCTGCGAGGGGGCGTTCACCGAGGCGCCGACGCCCGCTTGGGTGCCAGCCGTGGCACCAGTGCCTTGGGCCATCGCAAACGACGAGGCGGCGGCAATCGACAGGGCGGACAGGGAGATCAGCAGCTTCTTCATGGGAGAGACTCCTTTACTGAATGCTCCGCAGCGAAACATTCGCTGCGGCATTCACGCGGTGTCACGTGAACTGGGTTCCAGTCTATGGAGCCGGCCCTGGCCGGGTGTGAGCACTTGTCAGCTTCTGTAAGCAGTCGTGAAGACATTGCAAACATGGCGCGCCGATGCCCTCCACACCGCGCCGGGAAACGATTTCGTCGTATTTCCCTTATGTTTCAACGGCCGTTGCGGCGGCGTCGGCAGCGGCCGCGCGCCATAAAAAAACCGGGGCGCCGCTGTTACGCGGGGCCCCGGTCATTGCAACTGCTTACAGCTGCAGCGAAGCTGCTTACAGGTTCGGTGCGAGCGCGCGTTCCAGCGTCGTACGGTCTTCGCCGCGACGCGCCACCATGTCGTCGAGCTGGTCCTGGCCGATCTTGCCGACGCTGAAGTACGTCGAGTCAGGGTGCGACAGGTAGAAGCCGCTCACCGACGCGGCCGGCGTCATGGCCAACCCCTCGGTAATGCCCATGCCGATCTCGGCGGCGTCCAGGAATTCGAACATCGGCGCCTTGACCGTGTGCTCGGGGCAGGCCGGATAGCCGGGCGCCGGACGGATGCCGCGGTACGCCTCGGCGATCAGCTGGTCGTTGTCGAGCGTTTCGGCCGCGTCGTAGCCCCAGAGGTCGGTCCGCACGCGCTGGTGCAGGCATTCGGCAAAGGCCTCGGCCAGGCGATCGGCCAGCGACTTGAGCATGATCGCGCTGTAGTCGTCGTGGTCGGCTTCGAACTGTGCTTCCTTCTTGTCCACGCCGATGCCGGCCGTGACCGCGAACACGCCGATGTAGTCGGCCACGCCGCTCGACTTCGGCGCGACGAAGTCGGCCAGGCAGCGGTTCGGGCGGCGCACGCCGTCCACCACCGGGCGCTCGCTCTGCTGGCGCAGGTTGTGCCAGGTCAGCGCCACCTTGCTGCGCGATTCGTCCGTGTAGATCTCGATGTCGTCGTCATTGACCGTATTGGCCGGCAGCAGCGCCATCACGCCGTTGGCGGTCAGCCAGCGGCCCTGGATCAGGCGGGCCAGCATGCTCTTGCCGTCCGAATACACACGGCGTGCCGACTCCCCGACGATCTCGTCGTTGAGGATGTCCGGGAATTTGCCGGCCAGGTCCCATGTCTGGAAGAACGGGCCCCAGTCGATGAAATTGGCCAGCTCCGCCAGGTCGTAGTTGCGGAAGACGCGCCGGCCGATGAACTTCGGCTTCGGCGGCACGTAGGTGCTCCAGTCCAGCGGCGTCTTGTTGGCGCGCGCCTCGGCCAGCGACACCATCGGCGTGGCCTTCTTGTTGGCGTGCTGGGCGCGGATGCGGTCGTAGTCCGACTTCAGGTCGTCCAGGTACTTCGCCGCGCCCTCGTCGGACAGCAGGCTCGACGCCACGCTGACCGAGCGCGAGGCATCGGGCACGTAGACCACCGGGCCCTCGTAGTTCGGCGCGATCTTCACGGCCGTGTGCACGCGGGACGTGGTGGCGCCGCCGATCAGCAGCGGAATCTTCTTCACGCGGAAGTAGTCGTCGCGCTGCATCTCCGAGGCCACGTAGGCCATTTCCTCCAGCGAAGGCGTAATCAGCCCCGACAGGCCCACGATGTCCGCACCCTCGACCTTGGCGCGCGCCAGGATCTCGTTGCACGGGACCATCACGCCCATGTTCACGACTTCGAAGTTGTTGCACTGGAGCACGACCGACACGATGTTCTTGCCGATGTCGTGCACGTCGCCCTTCACGGTGGCGATCACGATCTTGCCGCGTGCGCGCACGTCGCCGCCGGCCTCGGCCAGCAGGCGCTTTTCTTCCTCGATGAACGGCAGCAGATGCGCCACGGCCTGCTTCATCACGCGGGCGCTCTTGACCACCTGCGGCAGGAACATCTTGCCCGCGCCGAACAGGTCGCCGACGATGTTCATGCCGTCCATCAGCGGGCCCTCGATCACCTCGATCGGGCGGCCGCCGCGCGCCGCCACCTGCTGGCGCACTTCCTCGGTGTCCTCGACGATGAACGTCGTGATGCCGTGCACCAGCGCATGGGCCAGACGCTCGCCCACCGGCACCGGCGCCTCCGGCGTGCCGCGCCAGGCCAGGTTCTCTTCCTTCTTCTGGCCACCGCCCTTGAAGCGGTCGGCAATCTCCAGCAGGCGGTCGGTGGCGTCGTCGCGACGGTTCAGCACCACGTCTTCCACGCGCTCGCGCAGTTCCGGGTCGAGCTGGTCGTACACGCCAAGCTGGCCGGCGTTGACGATGCCCATGTCCATGCCCGCCTCGATCGCGTGGTACAGGAACACGGTGTGGATGGCCTCGCGCACCGTGTCATTGCCGCGGAACGAGAACGACACGTTCGACACGCCGCCGCTCACCTTGGCGTAGGGCAGGTTCTGCTTGATCCAGCGCGTGGCTTCGATGAAATCCACCGCGTAGTTGTTGTGTTCCTCGATACCCGTGGCCACCGCGAAGATGTTCGGGTCGAAGATGATGTCCTCGGGCGGGAATCCCACCTCGTTCACCAGCACGTCGTAGCTGCGCTTGCAGATCTCGGTCTTGCGCTCGAAGGTGTCGGCCTGGCCCTTTTCGTCGAAGGCCATCACCACGCTGGCGGCGCCATAGCGGCGGATCAGCGTGGCATGGTGGCGGAACTGCTCCTCGCCTTCCTTGAGCGAAATCGAGTTCACCACGGCCTTGCCCTGCACGCACTGCAGGCCGGCCTCGATGACGTCCCACTTCGACGAATCGATCATGATCGGCACGCGCGCGATGTCCGGCTCCGACGCGATCAGGTTCAGGAACCGGACCATCGCCGCCCTGGAATCGAGCATCGCCTCGTCCATGTTGATGTCGATGATCTGGGCGCCGTTCTCCACCTGCTGGCGGGCCACGGCCAGCGCTTCGTCGAACTGGCCGTTCAGGATCATGCGGGCGAACGCCTTGGAACCCGTGACGTTGGTGCGTTCGCCGACGTTGACGAACAGCGTGTCGTCATCGATCAGGAACGGCTCCAGGCCGGACAGGCGCATCGGACGCGGGGGCAGCTTGCTCTGGCTCATGATGTGTCTTCTCTAATGCTCGGTGCGTACGATGTTTTCAGGCTGCCTGTTCGGCGTCTTCGCGATACTGGCCCGGCCAGGCACGCGGCGTCTTGTCGGCCACGCGGCGGGCAATGGCGGCGATATGATCGGGCGTGGTGCCGCAGCAGCCGCCCACCAGGTTCACCAGGCCCGACGCGGCGAATTCCTCCACCAGCGCGGACGTGACCTCGGGCGTTTCGTCAAAGCCCGTGTCGCTCATCGGATTCGGCAGGCCGGCGTTCGGATAGCACGACACCGCGGCGTCGCACACCTTGGCCAGCTCGGCGATGTACGGGCGCATCAGCGTGGCGCCCAGCGCGCAGTTCAGGCCGAACGTGACCGGCCTGGCATGGCGCAGGCTGTTCCAGAACGCTTCCACGGTCTGGCCCGACAGGATGCGGCCCGATGCGTCGGTCACGGTGCCCGAGATCATCACGGGCACGCGCTCGCCGGTGTCCTCGAACAGCTGGTCGATCGCGAACAGCGCGGCCTTCGCGTTCAGCGTGTCGAAGATCGTCTCGACCAGGAACACATCGGCGCCGCCTTCGAGCAGGGCCTTGCCCTGTTCGTAATAGGAATCGCGCAGTTCCTCGAAGGTGATATTGCGCGCGCCGGGGTCGTTGACGTCGGGGCTGATGCTGGCGGTCTTCGGCGTCGGGCCGAACGCGCCGGCCACGAAACGCGGCTTCTCGGGCGTGCTGTACTTGTCGCAGGCCGCGCGCGCCAGGCGTGCCGCCTCGACGTTCATCTCGTACGCCAGCGAGGCCATCTTGTAGTCTTCCTGCGCCACGCTCGTGGCACCGAAGGTATTGGTCTCGATCAGGTCGGCGCCCGCGGCCAGGTATTGCTCATGGATCTCGCTGATGACCTGCGGACGCGTCAGCAGCAGCAGTTCGTTGTTGCCCTTCACGTCGATCGGATGGTCAGCGAAGCGCGTGCCACGGTACTCGGCCTCGCCCAGCTTGTAGCGCTGGATCATCGTACCCATCGCGCCGTCGAGAATCAGGATGCGTTCACGCAGCAGCCGGGGCAGGCTGGCGGCCCGGGTATAGGGGCGGGGGGCGGATTGGACTGCGCTCATGGTGGGGCCTGGTTGTGATGCGCGCGCCCGGCCGGCGGGCCGAATGCGCAAATTTGGGCAAGAGGGCGATTTTATCAGGTAGATCAAGGGATTGCGGGCGGGCGCCCCGTCCCGCGCCGCAGCGTCTGGGCGCGGTTGTCAGCCGGAGACGGCACGCCTACACTAGGAGACGTATTCGCCACGAACCGACCTTCGCTCCCGTCGGCCATCATCCGCTATCGTCCGCTTTCGTCCGATTTTCGTCAGTTCCCATGCAACACTTGAGCCCCAACGACGCCCTGGCGCTGCTCGGCACCGAGCCCGATGCCCTCTTTATCGACTGCCGCAGCGAGATGGAATACCTGTTCGTCGGCCATCCGCAGGGCGCGCACAACGTGCCCTGGAACGACGGCCCGGACTGGGAGGTCAATCCGCACTTCGTCCAGGCCGTGAAGAAACTGGCCGGACAGGTATCGGCGCGGCCCGTGGTGCTGATCTGCCGCAGCGGCAACCGGTCGTCGGCGGCGGCCCGGGCGCTGGAGGGGGCCGGCTTCACCACGGTCTACAACGTCCTGCACGGTTTCGAGGGCGATCTCGACGCCCATCGCCATCGCAACACCGTCAACGGCTGGCGGCACGACGGGTTGCCGTGGGAGCAATACTGAAGCACCCGGTGCCCTGGCGTGCCAATGAAAAACGCCCGCTTGGCCAGCGGGCGTCTTTCATTTGGGCCGTGCCGGCAATGCTCAGTGCATCACCAGCGGATTGTTCATGACGGTGTCGAACTTGCCCAGAAACTCGTCGACTTCCTCCACGGATGGCTCGCTTTCGATCAGACGCGTCACGTCGGCGCGGAAGGTCTCGGCCATATGACCGCCGAGGAAAATTTCGCGTTTCAGGTTCTTGTCGACGATTTCGTAGCCGCCCGAGGCAAGGGTCGCATGCTCGACATCTGCGCCAAACTCGACAATGCAATAGTTGTCGCTGTTGTAGATCATTTGCATCGCACTACCTCCTGGCGTATGGTTGGCGCCGGTCCCAAGCCTGCCGGGATGACGCGATTTCCTCTCCAAGCTGAGGGTAGTCGTCCGTAATTCAAGTTTTACTGCCCGGACGAACCTTTGCGTGCTATTGCTGCCCTCCTATGTTGGGCATCGGCGCCTGCCGCAAGTTTCTTGAGCGCCTGACATTACTGTGTTGCGATCTTCCCAATGGCGTTACGGAATATCACACTGCCCGCCACATGCCGCATGCCCCAGGAACGCATCGAAGATCGCATGGAAGCGTTCCGGTTGTTCGATAAACGACAGGTGCGCGGCGTCGGGCAGTACCTCCAGCTTCGCACCGTGAATTTTCTGCGCAATGGATTGGGCCATCGATACGGGCGCCCCTTCGTCCTTATCCCCTGTCACTACAAGGGTCGGACAATGGATACGGCCGATCGCGTCCGCCAGGTCGAATGCCACGATGGCCTGCGCGACCCCCACGTAACCCTGCACCGGCGTGGCCAGCAACATCCGGTTGATACGTTCCACCTGGTCGGGATGCTTCGCGCGGAACGGCTGCGTCAGCCAGCGTTCCATCGTGGACGGCGCCATGCCCGCCATGCCGTGCGCCTCGGCCTGTCCGATCCGGTTGGCCCACATCGGGTGAGCTTCCATCGGGGTATGGTCGATCGTGTCCACCAGGGTCAGCGACAACAGACGGTCCGCGTGGCGCACACCCAGCGTCTGGGCCACCATGCCGCCCACCGATACGCCGCAGACATGGGCCTGTCCGATGTCCAGCGCGTCCATCAGGGCCACGGCGTCGTCGGCCAGCCGGGTCATCGTGTAGGCGCCCACCGGCGCGTCGCTGCCCCCGTGGCCGCGCAGGTCGAATCGCAACACACGATAGCGATCAGACAAATGACGCGCGGTATCGTCCCACAGTGTCAGATTCGCACCGAGCGCATGGATCAGAGCCACCCATGGCCCTTCCCGGCCATCGATGCGCGCCTGCAGCTGGACGTCGCCAGCGCGTATTCGCTGCGCCAATGTGTCAGGCATGTTTCAGTCTCCCGCGTGGTCAGCACGTGTCACCGCGGCTACGGCATCACCTTCCTTCACTACTACGATAGACCAGATCGATCTGAGTGCCATCGGGCTCCGTCTGACGGAGCCGCGCAGGCATCCAGTTCAACGACGGCGCCAGCCAGATTTCCACGCGCCGCTTGTCATTCGGGTGGCGTGCAAGCCGCACGAAGTGTCGCGCGCGCACCACGTCTGTGCCGATATCAATGTCTTCGTCGCCCACGTACTGGATCTGCATCGGCTCTACCTCGCGGGTGTCGGCCACGTTGAACGACTCGACCACACCCGGCGTGGCATAGCGCTGCGGGTCGCCCCGCACCCAGCCCACCAGTTGCAGGAAGATGCTGAAGCGGTCCTGGAAGGCGGTGGGCATCGGCACCTGGCCGCCACGCGTTTCAAACACCACGGTATTGGCGGCGCGGTCGAAGCGTGCCACTTCCACCTTGCTGCGGCGGGCCTCTTCATATCGCGTGGGCGCCAGTCCGCGATCGGTCATGTCGCCGCTGCTCTGGAATGCAAAGCGGAACCACAGCACGCGCGTCTCCACGGCCAGCCGGTAGTGCTTGCCGTCCTGTTCCCATCGGATGATGCCGTCGGGGTTCTGCACGCCGTTGACGAAGCTGGCGTAGCGCAGGGTGACCGAAGGGGGGGCCGCATAGCGCGGCCCAGGGGGCGTGGGCGGCGCCGATGTCTCGGCCGGCGCTGGCTGGGCGCTGGCGGTGCCCGTGCCGGTGCCTCCGGCGCCCGTGCTGGCCGATGTATCGCCGCTATCGGCCGTGGCCAGCGCGGGAGCCGCGGGCTCCCCGGCAGGTTCGGGGGCTGGAACAGGTGCTTGGGCCTGCGGCGCCGGCTTCGGCGCGGGGCGCGGCGGGGCGGGCGGCGCCGGGGGCTTTGGCGGAGGCAGCAGCACCGCCTCGATGGGCGGCGTCTCGCGCGGATCGGGCAATGCCGGGATCGGCACGCGCACCAGGCTGAACAGCAACAGCGCGTGCGCGATCGCCACCAGTGCGATCACCACCATCCATCGGCGCAGGCGCCGCGGACGCTTACGAGGGGGCTCCGTCCCTTGTGGACGGCTGGCTGTCGCCAAGATAACCAAGTTCCGACGAAATCTGTCGCGCGATATCGCGCACACGGCGGTCCACCGCGCCGCCCCATTCTGCATCGAATACGCTTTGCGCGCCCAGCACGATCAGCGCCATCGACAAATGACCGTTGGCGTCGAACACCGGCGTCGAGATGGCATTGATGCCCGGCAGCACGCCGCCACGCGTACGCGCCGCGCCGCGCTCGCGCACTTCGGCGCAGATGGCATCGTAGTCGGCCAGCGACGCAGGCATGTCAGGCAGGGCGACATCGCCACGCGTGGCCAGTTCACGCTCGATCAGCGGCAGTGTCTGGCGCCGGGACAGGTACGCGCCATAGAGCCGGCCCGTGGCGGAATTGAGCAGCGGCATCACATCGCCCAGCCGCAGGCTCACGCTGACCGGATGGCTGGATTCTTCCCAGTGGACGATGGTGGGCCCATGGTTGCCCCACACGGCAATGCCGGCGGTCTGGTCGATCTCGTCGCGCAGTTGCGACAGGATGGGCCGGGCCTTGCGCACGGGGTCCAGCCGGTTCAGGCCGGCCAGGCCAAGCTGCAGCGCGAACGGCCCCAGGTCGTAACGCTGGCTCACGGCGTCCTGCGTGACGGCCCCCAGGCGCTGGAAACTGACCAGGTAGCGATGCGCCTTGGCCGGGCTCATGCCGGCGGCGGCGGCCAGGTCGCGCAGCATCATCGCGCGCGGCGATGCGGCCAGCGCCTGCAGCAGCCGGAATCCCACCTCGATGGACTGGATGCCGGCGCGTTTGGCGTCGTCGCGGCCATCCTCGTGTGCCAGGTCGTCGCGGGAATCGTCATCGTCCACAGCGGTCATGCGCAGCTCGGGAAACAGGAATGTGATGCCGGCCATTCTATACGCGGCCAGCGGGCAACCCGGGCCGCTCCGGTAGACTACCGGCCATTCATTCCTGCCAATGTTCGATTTCGCATGAAACTCGCCACCCTGAAGGACGGTACGCGCGACGGCCAGCTGGTCGTTGTCTCGCGTGATCTGAAGACCGCGCACTTTGCCACCGAAATCGCCGGCAAGCTGCAGACCGCGCTGGACGACTGGCACTTTTACGCCCCGCAGCTGCAGGACCTGTACGACGCGCTGAACGCGGGCCGGGCGCGCCATCCGTTCCCGTTCCAGCCGAAGGACTGCATGGCCCCGCTGCCGCGCGCCTACCAGTGGGCGGACGGCTCCGCCTACGTGAACCACGTGGAACTGGTACGCCGCGCGCGCGGCGCCGAGATGCCGCCCGAATTCTGGACCGATCCGCTGATGTACCAGGGTGGGTCCGACGACTTCATCGGCCCGCAGGACGACATCGTGTGCCCGAACGAGGCGTTCGGCATCGACTTCGAGGCCGAGGTGGCCGTGATCACCGGCGACGTGCGCATGGGCGCCACGCCCGAGCAGGCCGCCGAGGCCATCCGCCTGGTGATGCTGGCCAACGACGTGTCGCTGCGAAACCTGATCCCCGCCGAATTGGGCAAGGGCTTCGGCTTCTTCCAGAGCAAGCCGGCCACCGCGTTCTCGCCCGTGGCGGTCACGCCCGACGAACTGGGCGACGCATGGCGCGACCGCAAGGTGCATCGCCCCATGACGGTCCTCTGGAACAGCAAGAAGGTGGGCGCCCCAGACTGCGGCACCGACATGGTGTTCGACTTCGGCCAGCTGATCGCCCACATCTGCAAGACCCGCAACGTGCGCGCCGGCAGCATCGTCGGGTCGGGCACCATCTCGAACGTCGACCGCAGCAAGGGATACGCCTGCATCGCCGAAAAGCGCATGATCGAGACCATCGAGAATGGCAAGCCCGAGACCGGGTTCATGAAGTTCGGCGACGCCGTGCGCATCGAGATGTTCGATGCCGACGGCAAGTCGATCTTCGGCGCCATCGACCAGGTGGTGGCGGCCCGCTGACCCCCTGCTACCCGGCCGGGCCAGCGTCCGCATCGGGCCAAGCCCCGGCTTGCGTCGCACCGCACCGTTGCGCCTATAATTCCCCGACCGCCCGGTCGGGAAATCGGCCGGATCATCGCCTTGCCCCGCGCCCACCCGGCGCCTTCTTTCCGGAACTCGCCCCATGACCGCCGACGCCAACACGCTCTCCCCCCGCCTGGCCCGCTACCAGGCCCTGACGCTGCGCCGCCACGGCCCGGTGCTCGAAGTCATCATGGGCGCGGCGCAGTCGGCCAACCAGAAGCTGGCCACGGCCGACGCCAGCATGCACCGCGAGCTGGCCGAGATCTGGCGCGACGTCTCGGCCGATCCCGACATCCGGGTGGCCCTGATCCGTGGCGAAGGCAAGGGTTTTTCGGCCGGCGGCGACCTGGCGCTGGTCGAAGACATGGCCAACGACTTCGAAACCCGCACACGGGTCTGGCATGAGGCCCGCGACCTGGTCTACAACGTCATCAACTGCGACAAGCCGATCGTCTCCGCCATGCACGGCCCGGCCGTGGGCGCGGGGCTGGTGGCGGGGCTGCTGGCCGATATCTCGATCGCGTCGAAGACCGCGCGCATCGTCGACGGCCATACCCGCCTGGGCGTGGCCGCCGGCGACCACGCCGCCATCGTGTGGCCGCTGCTGTGCGGAATGGCCAAGGCCAAGTACTATCTGATGCTGTGCGAGTCGGTCAGCGGCGAGGAAGCCGAGCGGATCGGCCTGGTATCGCTGGCGGTGGAGGAAGACGAACTGGTGGCCAAGGCGTTCGAGGTGGCCAACCGGCTCGCGGCGGGATCGCAAACCGCCATCCGCTGGACCAAGTACGCGCTCAATAACTGGCTGCGCATGGCCGGTCCCGCGTTCGATACCTCGCTGGCGCTCGAATTCATGGGCTTTGCCGGCCCCGACGTGCACGAAGGCATGGCGAGCCTGCGTCAGAAGCGGCCGCCCGAATTCCAGTAACCGGCCGTCGCCCTTGCGCGCGGATGGCCCACACGACAGGGGTGCCGCACCATGTTTGGACAGATTCCCGATTTCGGCAACAGCTTCGAATTCCTGCGCAAGCTCTGGGCCACCGGCAGCGGCATGCCCGGCGGCCTGATGCCAGGCCTGGGCGCGATGACGCCGCCGATGGATCTCGATGAGGTGGACAAGCGCATCCACGACCTCAAGGCCGTGGAAAGCTGGCTGCAGTTGAACGCGAACCTGCTGCGCACGACCATCCAGGGCCTGGAGGTACAGCGCGCCACGCTGGTCGCCCTGCAGACATTCGGCAACGCGCTGTCGCCCGAGGCCATGCAGAACGCGATGGAAAACGTCGCGCGCGCCGCCAACGCGCCCAGCGCGCATCCCCCGCAGCATCACCACCCGTTCGGCACGGGCCAGACCGTGTCCGAGGCACAGGCCGACGCCGAGAACGACGAGCCGGACGACGATGACGCGCCCCCCGACGGCGCAGAAGCCGCCGACGCCGCGGCCCAGGCTGACGGCGACGCTGCATCGGCCCAGCCCGGCGCGGCCCCGCTGCCGCCCAACGCGTCGCTGTGGTGGAACCTGCTGCAGCAGCAGTTCTCGCAGATCGCCAGCAGCGCAGCGGCCGCCAGTGCCGCGGCAGCCAGCGCCACGCCGTTTGCCGGCATGGCCGGCTTCGGTACGGGGGCAGCCCCCGGTGCCGAGGGCGTGGAGCCGGGCGTGAAGGGCGATCCGCCCGCGCAGCGCAAGCCGGCCGCCAACGGCAAGGCCAAGCCTGCAGCGGGCAAGGCCGCCGCCAGGAAGCCTGCGGCCAAGAAGCCCGCAGTGAAGAAAGCCGCTGCAACGGGTACGGCAAAGGGCGCCGCAGGCAAGGCGCCGGCCAAGAATGCCGCCACCGGATCCCACACCGGCACGCCGCCCGCGCCGGGCACGCCCGAGGACGGCTTCGAGTGACCCCGGCCACGCCCGCCAGCGCCTTCGCACGTGCCAGCCAGCGCCAGAGCACGGCGCTGGTGATGATGGGCGGCGGCGCCCGCGCCGCATATCAGTCCGGCGTGCTGTCGGGCATCGCAAAGATCGCGGCGCGCCACGGGCTGGACCACTGCCCGTTGCCGTTCGGCATCATTGCCGGCACGTCGGCAGGGGCCATCAATGGCGCCGGGCTGGCCACCGGCGCCGCCGACTTCCGCGCCGCAGCCGACACGCTGGCGGCGCTCTGGCACAGCCTGCATGCCGACGATGTCTACCGGACCGACGTGGTGCAGATGGGCGTGTCGGGCGCGCGCTGGCTGTCGTCGCTGGCCTTCGGCTGGATCACCCGCCGCGCGCCGCGTGCGCTGTTCGACAACGCGCCGCTGGGCAGCTTCCTGACCGAACTGTTCGAACCCGGGCGGGTACAGGCCAGCCTCGACAGCGGCGCGCTGCACGCGTTCGCCGTGACGGCGCTGTCGTACAGCACGGGGCGCCACATCACGTTCTACCAGTCGCACCGGCGCATTCATCCGTGGCAGCGCAGCCAGCGGCTGGCCGTGGAAGCCGCCATCGGCGTGGATCATCTGCTCGCCTCGTCGTCGATCCCGTTCCTGTTCCCGGCCATGCCGCTGGAAATCGAGGGCCATCACGAATGGTTCGGCGACGGCACGATGCGGCAGATGTCGCCGCTGTCGCCGGCCATCCACCTGGGCGCCTCGCGCATCCTGGCCATCGGCGCGGCGTCGCGCCAGCGCGCGGGCTGGTTCGATACGGTGCCGTCGGGCGGCTATCCGTCGCTGGCGCAGGTGGGTGGGCAGGCGCTGGCCAGCATCTTCCTGGATGGCCTGCAGGCCGACATCGAACGGCTCATGCACATCAACCGGCTGCTGTCGCGCATGCCCGAGATGGCCAACGATGCCGAAGGCTGGCGCCCCGTGCAGGTGATGACGATTTCGCCCAGCGAGCCCATCGAGGCCATTGCCGCCGAACACCTGCACCGGCTGCCGCGCACCGTGCGCGCGCTGCTGTCGCCGCTGGGCGGCACCGAGGCACGCGGCGCCGCTTTTGCCAGCTACCTGCTGTTCGAACCCGAGTTCACACAGGCCCTGCTGGCGCTGGGCGAACGCGACGCGGCCGCCCAGGCCGACGAGATCGCCGCCTTCCTGTACGGCGTGGTGCCGGAAACCAGGCCCGCGGCACAGGAAATGTCCGAAGTGTCGTCGTAGCGCCACTTTCGCCGCCTGCCAGGCGCTCCGCCTATGCAATCCATCGCATCAGGGCTAAAACGGAGTAGAGAAAACATTCGAGAATGATTCTTGTCTGGTAGAATCCGCCCGTAATTTCAAAGGCTTAGCAT
Organism: Ralstonia sp. 25mfcol4.1; assembly: GCF_900104095.1. Lineage (GTDB taxonomy): Bacteria > Pseudomonadota > Gammaproteobacteria > Burkholderiales > Burkholderiaceae > Cupriavidus. The sequence goes on from NZ_FNJO01000009.1 coordinate 44,467, forward strand.
GCTCTACCCCGAACTGTTCAAATCGTTGGAAGCGGTCCGCTGGCACATGGACAAGGACATCCCCTGGGATACCTTCGACCCGAGCCTGCTTACTGACGACCAGGCGAAGACCATCCGCATGAATGCGATCACCGAGTGGTCGGCCCTGCCCGCCACGGAGATGTTCCTGCGCGACAACCGCCACGATTCCGACTTTTCGGCTTTCATGAGCATCTGGTTCTTCGAAGAGCAGAAGCATTCGCTGGTGCTGATGGAGTACCTGCGCCGCTTCCGCCCGGACCTGGTGCCGACCGAGGAAGAACTGCACGCCGTGCGCTTCGAGTTCGACCCGGCCCCGCCGCTGGAAACGCTGATGCTGCACTTCTGCGGCGAGATCCGCCTGAACCACTGGTACCGCCGTGCCGCCGAGTGGCACTCGGAGCCGGTCATCAAGCACATCTACCGGACGCTGTCGCAGGACGAAGCCCGCCATGGCGGCGCCTACCTGCGCTACATGAAGAAGTACCTTTCCCAGTTTGGCGATTCGGCGCGCGCCGCGTTTGCCAAGATCGGCGTGCTGATGGCATCGGCCCGCCGCACGGAAAAGCCGCTCCACCCGACCAACCTGCACGTGAACAAGGCCCTGTTCCCGAACGACACGGTGCAGTCGCGCCTGCCGGACCCCGACTGGCTCGAGCACTGGCTCGACGAGCAGATCCGCTTCGACGAGGTCTGGGAAAAGAAGGTGATCGAGCGCATCCTGCACAACATGTCGCTGCTGTTCGAACGCACGTTCGAATCGGTGCAGGACCTGAACCGCTACCGCAAGGAACTGAACGCAAACCTGCAGGCCGCCCAGGCCTGAAGGATTTTCCGGTTCCAGCCGCTGCAACGAGACCCCGTCGGCTACGATGGGGTTTTTCATTTTGGGGCGCCGCGCCCTCTCCCGACCCGATCCATGACCGCACCCGCCTTCGAATCCAAGCTGGTACCCGCCGACGACATCGCCGCGCTGCACGCCGCCGTGGCCGCGCTGCCGCGTCCGCTGGTCTTTACCAATGGCGTGTTCGACATCCTCCATCGCGGCCACGCCACGTACCTGGCGCAGGCACGCGAACTGGGCGCCAGCATGGTGGTGGGCGTGAACAGCGATGCGTCGGTGAAGATGCTTGGCAAGGGCGATGACCGCCCGCTCAATCACGAAGCGGACCGCATGGCCCTGCTGGCCGCGCTGGGGTCGGTGGACCTGGTGGCGATGTTCCGCGAGCAGACCCCGGTGGAGCTGATCCGCCTGGTGCGTCCGGACATCTACGTGAAGGGCGGCGACTACGACATCGACACGCTGGAAGAAACCCGCCTGGTGCGCAGCTGGGGCGGCCAGGCCTATGCCATCCCGTTCCTGCACGACCGCTCGACGACCAAGCTGCTGACGAAGGTGCGGGCGCACGGCTGACGCCTTGCCCGCCGCGCTGGCGACGCGGCGCCCCTCTTGCGCGATGCGCGGTAGAGGGGAAAACCTGCTCTACCCTGCCCGCGCGGCACTACCTTCGCCGCGCGCCTGCGTCATCCCCTTGCAGGACTGCAGCAACTCGGCACCGTAGCGCAGGCGGACTTCATCCATGCGGGTCCGCACAGCCTCGTCGGCATGCGCCACGCGCAGCCACTGGCGCGACACGGCACGCGGCGCGTCGCTGACCAGCGCGGTGCGCACGCCCAATCCGCGTAGCGTTTCCAGGAACCGGTCGGCCCGTTCGCGCTCGCGGAACAGGCCCAGCGACACCGTGTACGACGCGGGGTCATCGGCGCTCACCACCGAGACATCGGTCACCTTGCGCCGGCGCAGTTCGGCCAGCTTGCGGTCGGCGTTCTCGCGCGTTGGCTGGGCCGGCAGATGGACCCACCAGCGCACCTGCTCGCTGCGTTCGAACTGCTCCACCGCCAGCGGCGAACCCGCCGCGATGGCGGCCAGGTCTTCCTTCGCGCGCTGCACGGCCTGCGACGTGAAGCCGCCCATCTCCAGGCAGGCATCGGCCGGCGCGGCGGCCAGCGTCACGCTGCCCGGTGCCGCCGTGCCCGCAGGCGCGACGGCAGGCATCTCGCTGCGCGGCGCGGGCGCCGATGCCTCCACCGGCTGAGGCAGCACCTCCATGCGTTCGCGGCGCACCTGCTGATCCACACGTTGCGGCTCGCGCGGGCTCTCCAGCGTGCCGCCAAGCGGATGCGGCCCGAAAACGCCCAGCACGGCCGCCAGCATCAGCAGGTTGGCGATCAGCAGGATCAGCAGCAGGACGGTCAGGCCTCTCCGGGACATTTGGCGCGAGTCGGTCGAGTGATGGGGCACGGCAAAGGGTGGTCAGCGATGATGAATACGGCTCAGGCGGGCAGCGCCATCGCGTGCAACCCAAGCAGCACAAGATTATCGTGCATCTCAAACGGCATCGCGAGCGCCCCGGCCACCGCGTGCCGCGCGCCGCCCGACAGCAGGCAGCGCACCGGGCCGCGTTCGGCCAGCGCGCGCCATGTACGCTCGATGGCGCCGGCTTGCGCGGCCAGGCAGCCCGCCGCAATCGCATCGTGGGTGTTGTCCGCGCCCAACGCCTGCACCGCGCGCGTGGCGCCGGCGCCGGTATCGAGCACATCCAGTTCGGGCAGCTGTGCGGTATTGCGCGCCAGCGTCCCCAGCATCAGTTGCAGGCCCGGCAGGATCAGGCCACCCTCGAACCGGGCGCCATCGGGCGTCGGGGTCACGATGTCCAGTGTCGTGGCCGTGCCCGCCGTGACGATCAGCAATGTCTGATCCGGCAGCCAGCGATGCGCGCCGATGCTCCCCACCCAGCGGTCCACGCCAAGCTGCGTCGGCTCGCGATAGCCATTGACCAGCCCGCCATGCGCGGCCGTGGTGCGTACCCATGTCAGCGCGGCCGCGCTGCCGAAAGCCTCCACCAGCAAGGCATCGACCTTGCCCGCCAGCGTCGGGCCGGCCACATTGGCGATCCACACCGCCGGGACGCGGCCGCCGGCCACCTGCTGCCACGTGCCCAGCAGGGCGGCCCGCTCGGCGGGCGCGGTATGCGTGGTCGCGCCGGCGTGCTGCCAGGGCGTGGGCAGTGCGCCGGCCGCTGGGGCCGGAGCGGGCAGATCATCGTCGCACCAGGCCCATTTCAGCCGCGTATTGCCGATGTCGATCAGCAGCGTACTCATGCGCTGGCTCCGCGCAGCGACACCTCGCCGCTGGCAATCCGTTGCAATCCCTCGGCGGTTTCCAGCAGCAGGTGGCCGTCGCTGTCCACGCCGCGCGCCAGGCCTTCCGCCATCACCTGCCCGTCATGCAGCAGGCGCACAGGCTCGTTGCGGAAGGCATCACGCGCCGACCACGCCGGCGCCAGCGGCGCAAAGCCCTGGGCCAGGAACGTGGCACGCATGGCCGCCAGCCGGTTCAGCACGGCGGCCAGGATGCGCGTGGGGTCGCGCTGCGGATCGAACGACGCCATGGCCTCGGACACGCCCGCCAGTTCGCGGCCCAGCGCCGCTTCCATGCCGGCGTCGCGCATCAGGTTCAGCCCGATGCCGATCACGGCCCACAGCCGCTGCGGACCGGCCGGCACCGATTCGATCAGGATGCCGGCCAGCTTGCGACCGTCGATCTGCAGGTCGTTGGGCCACTTCAGGCCCACGCGCGGGCCGCAGGCGGCGTCGCAGTCTTCCAGCGCCTGTGCCACGGCCAGCCCCACGGCCAGGCTCAGGCCGCTGAGCCGCGCCGGCGGCAGCGCCAGCGGCATCGCCACCGAGAACATCAGCCCCGCACCCTGCCAGGGCCGCCCCTGCCGGCCACGGCCGGCTGTCTGCCGGTACGCCACGCGCACGCGCGCGGCGTCGTCGGCCCATGGCGCGCTGCGGCTGGCCTGGGTCAGGTCGGCATTGGTCGATCCGGTTTCCGCCACGACCTCGACCTGCCATGACCGGGCGGGACCGCCATCGAGCGCCTGGCGCAGGGTGTCCGTGTCGATCCGCCATGCCGGCAGGACGGCGGGATCGACGGCACGGTGAGTGGCAGCGGAATCGGGAAAGTCTGGCATGGGGACGGCAGGAACCTGGAATCAATCCGGCGGGGCGAAGCATGGCACGGAGTCTGGCGAGATTGTAGCCGTGGCCGTGTCAGCGGATGTCCGGTCGCGTGACCCCGGTTGGTAGCATAGAATCGAGACTCAGCCATCACATCATCGCCGCTTTTGGATCGCCAGCCGACGCCCGCCATCGATATCTCCCGCCAGGACGGAGCCTGCAGCATACAGCTGCAAGGGGACTGGACTGCTCTTGCACTTGCCGGCTGCCATGAAGCGCGCGGCCTGCGCGCCCAGCTGCACGAACTGACCGAGGCGCCCCAGCATGCCGAATGGTCGCTGGCCGCCGTGACGCGGCTGGACCATATCGGCGCGCAACTGATCTGGCAGGCCTGGAACGGCCGCATGCCCGAGCGCGTGGAACTGAACGACGGTCAGCGCCGGGTGTTCGAGCGCATCCAGAATCTGCGCACCGACGGCTGGCGCAAGACGATGATCGACCGTTTCAATCCGGTGACCCTGCTGGGTGCCAAGCTGCTGTCGTTCTTCGCCCAGCTGGCCAACGGCATCACCATGCTGGGCCAGCTTGCGTTCGACCTGCTGCGTTTCGCGCGCGCACCGCATCGCGGCCCCTGGCGCGAGATCTCCGCGAATGTGTACAACGTGGGCTATAAGGCACTCGGGATCACGGCGCTGGTCGGGTTCCTGATCGGCATCGTGCTGTCCTATCTGTCGGCCAACCAGTTGCGCACGTTCGGCGCCAGCACCTTTATCGTCAACATCCTGGGCATGGCGGTCATCCGCGAACTGGGGCCGGTGCTGGCCGCCATCCTGATCGCCGGCCGCTCCGGCTCGGCCATTACCGCCCAGATCGGCGTGATGCGCGTGACCGAGGAGCTTGACGCGATGAGCGTGATGGGCATCTCGCACGGCTTCCGGCTGATCATGCCGCGCGTGATCGCGCTGGCCATCTCGATGCCGCTGCTGGTGGCGTGGACCGACGTGATGGCGCTGGCCGGCGGCATGGTGGCCGCGCGCTACCAGCTCGACATCAGCTACGCGTTCTTCCTGCGCCAGTTGCCCGATGCGGTGCCGGTGGCCAACCTGTGGCTGGGCCTGGGCAAGGGCGTGGCGTTCGGCATGCTGATTGCGCTGACCGCCTGCCACTTCGGGCTGCGCATCAAGCCCAACACGCAGAGCCTGGGCCAGGGCACCACGGCCTCGGTGGTGACGTCGATCACCGTCGTGATCCTGGCCGATGCGGTCTTTGCCATCCTGTTCAAGAACGTGGGGCTATGAATACCATCGCCATGCCGCAAGTCGGCCCCGACACTCCGCGCGAGAAGATCATCGAGGTGCAGAACCTCGTCAAGCGCTATGGCGACAACGTGGTGCACGACGGCCTGAACCTGGACGTCTATCGCGGCGAGGTGCTGTCGATCGTGGGCGGCTCGGGCACGGGCAAGACCGTGCTGCTGCGCCAGATCGTGGGGCTGGAGCGGCCGACGTCGGGCACCATCAAGGTCTTCGGCGAGAACCCGGCCAGCCTGAACGCCGCCCAACTGCAGACGCTGCGCAACCGCTGGGGCCTGCAGTTCCAGCGCGGCGCGCTGTTTTCGGCGCTGTCGGTCATCGACAATATCGCGCTGCCGCTGCGCGAGATGCGCGCGCTGCCGGACAACCTGATCTGCCAGGCATCGCTGCTGAAGCTGCAGCTCGTGGGCCTGTCGGCCAGGGACGCCGACAAGATGCCGTCGGACCTGTCGGGCGGCATGATCAAGCGCGTGGCGCTGGCGCGTGCGCTGGCACTGGAACCCGAGCTGGTTTTTCTGGACGAACCCACGGCGGGCCTGGATCCGATGGCGTCCGACGACTATGTGGCCCTGATCCGCGAATTGCGCCGCGAACTGGGCCTGACGGTGGTCATGATCACGCACGACCTCGACACCCTGGTGGCGCTGTCCGACCGCGTGGCCGTGCTTGCCGACCACAAGGTACTGGCCGCCGCGCCCATTGCCGAGGTGATCAAGGTCGATCATCCGTTCATCCGCGAATATTTTCTGGGCGACCGCGCCCAGCGCGCGCTGCAGGCGCTGCCCGCCCTCAAGGGCCCCGGCAGCCCGGCAGCGCCAACTGGAAACACTGGAGACACCTGATGGAAAACAAGTCAAACGCCTTCCTGGCAGGCGTGTTCACCATCGGACTGGCGATCCTGGTGCTGTTCTCGCTGTTCTGGTTCAGCAGCGACCACGCCGTGCGCGTGCCGTACGACCTGATCACACGTTCGACGGTCAACGGGCTGGGACCGCAGGCCGACGTGAAGTATCGCGGGCTCGATGTCGGCAAGGTGTTGTCGATCAAGTTCGATCCGCAGGTGCCGGGCCAGATCATCGTGCGCATCAGCGTCAACCAGGACACGCCGATCACGCGCACCACCTATGCCACGCTGGGCTTCCAGGGCGTGACAGGCATCGCCTATGTGCAGCTGGACGACACCGCGCGCGAGGATGGCGCCACCACCAGTTCGCCGCCGCTGCATACGTCGGCACGCGAACCGGCGCGCATCGTGATGCGGCCCGGCTTCTTCGAGGAGCTGGAAAAGCGCGGTGACTCGCTGCTGACCCAGACCGAGACACTGATGTCGTCGCTCAACGAGATGTTCCAGACCACCAACCGCGACGAGCTGATGGCCGCCATCAAGTCGGTCCACAAGACCGCCGACGACTATTCGAAGCTGGCCGCGTCGCTGCAGCCCGCGGCCGCCCGCCTGCCGCAGGCCGTGGACAACCTGAACGCCACGCTGGCGTCCACGCGCCGGCTGGCCGATGACCTGGCCAACCCGCATGGCACGGTGATGAGCACCGTGAACCGCGTGGGCGAGAACATGCAGGGCGCCGCCGATTCGGTGCAGCAGGCGGCCGGCATCTTCACCCAGGAAACGCTGCCGCAGATCAACGGGCTGGCGCGCGATGCCCGCCAGGCCACGCGCAGCATCGACCGGGCGGCCGGCCAGTTCAACGATCAGCCGAGCAGCGTGCTGTTCGGCGGCTCGGCCGTGGCCCCCGGACCCGGCGAACCGGGCTTCCACACCCCGTGAACCGCCGCCACGCCATGCGTCAGACCCACCGTCGGGAATCCATCATGAAAACCCGTTCCGCCCTTGCCTCGCTGGCCATGCTAATGGCGCTGGCCGCCGTGGCCACCCTGTCCGGCTGCAGCGTGCTGTCGCCCGCCAAGCCCAGCACGACCTACGACCTGGGCCCGCTTGCTGCCGCGCCGTCCCAGCCGCCCGCCCGCCTGCCCAAGCTGCGCGTGGCCGAGACCGGCGGCCCGACGTGGATGGACGGCCGGGGCATCTACTACCGGCTGCAATACACCCAGGCCCAGCGGCTGCAGGCTTACGCCACGCAACGCTGGGTGGACGCCCCGACGCGGCTGTTCGACGACCGCCTGCGCGACGCGGTGTCCGGGCGCGGCGAACTGACGTGGTACGGCGACACCAGCGTGCCGGCCATCAAGGTAGACCTGCTGGGCTTCGAGCAGGTCTTCGACTCGCCCACCAGCAGCCGGGGCGTGGTGCGCGCGCGCGCCACGGTATTCCACAAGGGACTGATCGGGCAGAAGACTTTTGTCGCGGAACTGCCGGCGCCCAGTGCCGACGGCGCGGGCGGCGTGAAGGCGCTGTCGGCCAGCAGCGATGCGGTCATCGCCGCCATCCTCGACTGGACCGCCACGCTGCCGCTGGAAGCCGCCGCCGCCGGCCCGGCGCCGTTGCCGCGCGTGAACCCGCCCGGGCGCAACGCGGTGCCGCTGCCGACCGAAGAAACGCCCAAGCCCACGCCCCCGCGCCAATGAGTTGCGGAAAGCCTATAGTGCGAATCAGGCCGTAAGTTTCACGCCGTCCATGGCACCGGATACCCCCCTGCCGCCTTCGCCCCCGACGCCCCCAGAGGCCCCGCCGCAGCCGGAGCTGGAGGGCTGGTTGCCACGTCATTCGCCGCTGGCGCGTGTGGGGCTGATCTGCTTCACCCTGCTGGTGGTCTACGCCAGCCTGTATCCGTTTTCGGGATGGATGAACAACGGCATCTCGCCGTTCGCCTTCCTGACCGCGCCCAAGCCGCGCTACATCACCGAATTCGACCTGCTTACCAATGTGCTGGGCTACTGCCCGTTCGGCGCGCTCGTGGTGCTGTCGCTGCATCCGCGCGTATCGGGCGCGCGCGCCACGCTGATCGCGCTGGTGGCCGGCGCGCTGCTGTCGTCGGTCATGGAAGCCCTGCAGACGTGGCTGCCTACCCGCATCCCGTCGAACATCGACCTGATTACCAACGCGCTGGGCGCGCTGCTGGGGGCCGCCGTGGTGGCGCCGTTCACAAGCGCGCTGATCGACCGCGGCAACATGACCCGCCTGCGCATGGCGTGGTTCGAGCCACATGCCAGCTTTGCGATCGTGCTGATCGTGCTGTGGCCGTTCGCGCAGGTGTTTCCGCAGGAACACCTGTTCGGCATGGGCGGCATCGTGCGCGAATGGCTGACCGATCCCGATTCCTGGCCGATGGCGTGGGTGCAGGCCTACTTCCCGGCGCTGGTCGCCTGGCAGGACAGCATCAACCTGCGGCCCGACGACCTGCAGAACCAGCTGCTGCTGGAAACCATGGTCACCGCATCCAGCTGGATCGGCACCGGCCTGTTTGCGTCGGTTGCCATGCGGCGCACCGCGCCGATGCTGCGCATCCTGGCGGCGCTGCTGACCGCCGCGCTGATGACCAAGGCGGGCGTCGCGGAACTGCAGTTTCCCGACGACAACGCGTTCAACTGGCTGTCAGAAGGCGGCCGTTTTGCCCTGCTGACCAGCTCGCTGGTGCTGGTCCTGCTGCTGCGCTTGCCACGATGGCTGCGCGCCGTGCTGGCGGTCGTATCGCTGATCGGCCTGGTGATACTGACCAATATCCTGCCGCCGAATCCGTATGCGTGGATCTCGGAGCAAGGCTGGCGCATGGGCCGCCTCGTGCACTTCAACAGCCTTGCGCAATGGCTGGGCTGGGTATGGCCATTCCTGGCCTTCTTCTACGTGGTCTGGCGCTTCGAGCAGATCACGCTGCGGCGGCGACTGCAGAAGCGCGCCCAGCGCCGCGCGACGGCGCGGGCCGTGGCCGCGGCGACGGAATCCCGGCAGGAGTCGAAGTAGGCGTCAGCGGCCCATTGCCGCTGGCGACTTGTCAGTGCAGCTGGCCGCCCTGCTCACGGATATCGGCATCGGTCGACAGCGACGTGGCCACCGCCACGCGCAGGCCGGCGATCAGCGTGTCGAGCGCCAGGCTGGGCGCGCCGGGATGCCGGGCGGCCTGCTCCGGCAGGTACGGAATGTGGATGAAGCCGCCGCGCGTGACCGTGGCCGCTGCCCGGCGTTGCGCCAACGCATGCATCAGTCCGTAGAACACGTGGTTGCAGACGAACGTACCGGCAGTTTGCGACACCATCGCCGGCACGCCGGCTGCGCGCATGTCGCGCACGATGGCCTTGATCGGCAGCGTCGAGAAATACGCCGCCGGGCCATCCGGCGCAATCGTGTTGTCGATGGGCTGAGCCCCGGCGTTGTCGGCGATGCGGGCATCGTCCACATTGATCGCCACGCGCTCGATCGACATCTCGGTGCGGCCGCCAGCCTGACCCACCGCAATCACCACATCCGGATTCAAAGATTCTACGAGTTGCGCCATCGCGTCGATGGCGTTGCCGAACACGCACGGCAACTGGCGCGCGACGATCACTGCATCGCCCACGCGCTCGCCATCGAGCGCCCGCACCGCCTCCCACGAGGGATTGATCGGCTCTTGTTCAAACGGCTCGAAGCCGGTCAGCAGGACGGTACGGACGGACATGGCAGTTTCCTTACATCAGGAAGTAAAGCAGGAAGATATTGGCGATCAGGATGCCGAACGCGGTGGGCAATTGCGCGCGGATCACGGCGTTCTTGTCTTCCAGTTCCAGCAGCGCGGCCGGCACGATGTTGAAGTTGGCCGCCATGGGCGTCATCAGCGTGCCGCAGTAGCCCGAGAACATGCCGATGGCCGCCATCACGGCCGGGTTCGCGTGGAACATCCCCACCAGGATCGGCACGCCTACGCCGCCGGTCATCACCGGGAACGCGGCGAAGCCGTTACCCATGATGACCGTGAACAGCGCCATGCCCACGCAGTAGACCGTCACCGCCACGAACTTGAAGTCCATGTTGATGTACGACGTGGTCAGGTGCGCCACGGCCTTGCCCACGCCGGCGTCGGCAAACACCAGGCCCAGCATGGCCAGCATCTGCGGCAGCACCAGCGCCCAGCCCAGCGCCTCGATCAGGCGGCGCGATTCGCGCATGCTCTGCGCCGGCGTGTCGCGCGTCAGCCAGCACACCACGAACAGCGACACCAGGCAGCCAACACCCAGCGACACGAACGTGACGTTCTTCGGATCGAGCAGCGGCAGTCCGGCAATCTTGACGTCCTTGAACAGCACCGTGCCCAGCACCGTGATCAGCGGAATCAGCAGCGCCGGGATGAACAGCTTGTTGCCCAGGCGCTGGGCGCTGGCGCGGCGCTTTTCTTCCGGCAGCGTGCCGTGCTTGCCATGGCCCACGCCGCCAAACCCGGCGATCAGTGCCATCACCACGGCGCCCACGCCGACCACGGCCGGCGGGATCTTGTCGCCGATCAGGAAGATGACCGCATAGAGCAGCCAGAACAGGCCCGTGGTCAGACGGCGCGGATGCGTCTTGTCCGTGAACGTCATCAGCGCGGTGATGAGCAGGACAAAGCCGGCCAGCCAGTAGAGGTATTCGATCGAGATAATCATCGCTTACTCCCCCTTGGCCGCAGCGGCGACGGTGGCCGACGTGCCGGCCGGTTGCTTGCCGCCGAGTTCGCGGGCCAGCCAGCCATCGAGGCGCTTGAGGCGCACGGCATGGATCAGGAAGGCGCAGATCGCGGTGGGGATGCCCCACACGGCAATGTGCAGCGGCTCGACGTCGATGTTCGACGACAGCAGGAACGTGTGCATCAGCGCGATGGCGCCGAACGCCACGAAGATGTCCTCGCCAAAGAACAGGCCGACGTTGTCGGTGGCCGCGCAGAAGGCCAGCACGCGCTGGCGCACCGGCTCGGGCAGGTGACCGAAGCGGGTTTCCGCCGCGCCTTCGGCCATCGGGGCCAGCAGCGGACGCACCATCTGCGGATGGCCGCCCAGGCTGGTCAGGCCCACGGCGGCGGTCAGCTCGCGCACGGCCAGGTAGACGATCAGCAGGCGGCCGACCGTGGCCGATGCGATGCGCGAAATCCACGCCTGCGCATGCTCGCGCAGCCCGTGGCGTTCCAGCAGGCCGATCACGGCCAGGGGCAGCAGAATGATCAGCGGCAGGTTACGGGCCTTGACGAAGGCCGTGCCGATCGCAGTGAAGATTTGCATGACCGGCATCGACGCGGCCAATCCCGTGACAACGGCGGCTGCCGCCACCACCATCATGGGATTGAACCGCAGGACGAAGCCGAGGATGATGACGCCGACCCCGAGCAGGGGCCAAAGATTGACAGCCGATTCCATGGGAAACACCTGATGACGATTGAAGCAAAGCCTGCGCCTGACGGAGCCCGTCAGTTGCCGGCCCGGATGGCGATGCCTTCCGCACCGAGCCGTTCCCGGATGCGGCGCGCAAAGGCAAGCGCGTGGGCGCCGTCGCCGTGCAGACACACGGTTTCGGCGCGAATCGGTACCCAGGTGCCGTCGATCGCGCGCACCTGCTTGTCGCGAATCATCGAGAGCGTCTGGTTGAGGGCGACGTCTTCGTCGTCATGCAGCGCGCCGGGCGTGCCGCGCTTGACCAGCGTGCCGTCGGGGTTGTAGCCGCGGTCGGCGAACACTTCTTCCTTCACGCGCAGGCCGGCGTCGCGCGCCATGGTGATCATCTGGCTGTTGGCCAGGCCGAAGAAGACGAGGTCGGAGTCGTAGTCGCGCACGGCGCGGATGATCGCGTCGCACAGCCTGGCGTCGCGCACGGCCATGTTGTACAGCGCGCCATGCGGCTTCACGTGGGCCAGCTGGCCACCCTGCGCGCGCACCATCGCGTCGAGCGCGCCGATCTGGTACAGCACGTCGGCATAGACCGCTTCGGGGTCGCGCTGCATTTCGGTACGGCCGAAATTCTCGCGGTCCGGAAAGCTCGGATGCGCGCCAATGGCCACGTTGTTGTCCAGCGCCCACTTCACGGTCTGCAGCATCGTCGCCGCATCGCCCGCGTGCCAGCCGCACGCCACGTTGGCGGAACTGATCAGCTGGATCAGGGCTTCGTCATTGCCGCAGCCTTCGCCAAGGTCGGCATTCAGGTCGATTTGCATGGGGCGTTCTCCGGAGGTGTGGGGACGATTTAAGGTTTATGCGACGAACCGGGTGGTGGTGCGGCGGCGCGCGGCAATCTGCAAGCCCTGGCTCTGCCAGCGCAGCGCCTGGTCGATCTGGCGCAGGTAGCGGTCCACTTCGGCCTGGGCGGCCGAGGCCTCCTCGACCGAGACCTGCTGAAAACGCACCGTGGCGCCCAGCGGCACCTGGGCCAGGCGCCACAGGTCGGCGCCGATCACGGTGCCGATCTTCGGATAGCCGCCGGTGGTCTGCGCGTCGCTCATCAGTGCGATCGGCTGCCCGTTCGGCGGCACCTGCATCACGCCCGGCACCACGCCATGCGACAGCAGATCGCCCGATCGGTCGGCGCGGCGCGCCAGCGCCGGGCCTTGCAGGCGCAGGCCCATGCGATTGCTCTGCGGCGTGATCGACCAGTCCGACGACCACAGCGCCGCCTGCGATTCGGGTTCGAAATCGGGATACTCGGGGCCGGCCAGCATGCGGATCACCAGCGCATTGCCTTCGCGGTTGACGGGCAGCGCCCAGCCCGGCGCGGCCACGCCGACCCAGTCCTGCTCGGCTTCGATGCCGGGACGGCCCACGGGCAGATGGTCGCCTTCCTTCAGCACACGGCCTTCGAAGCCGCCGAAGTTGGACTTGAGATCGGTGCTGCGGGATTGCATCACCAACGGCACGTCGATGCCACCCGCCACGCAGAGGTAGGTGCGCGAGCCCCCGCGCGGCGCGGGCAGCGTCAGCGTTTCGCCACGTCGCACGTCGAACGCATGCCAGGACCACACCGGCACGCCATCGACATTCGCGCTGCACTCGGCGCCGGTCAGCGCCACGCGCATGTCGGCCTCGAAGCGCAGCGCCGCGCGGCCCAGCGTGAATTCGATGGCCGCCGCGTTCGGGTCGTTGCCCAGCAGCCGATTGCCCACCTTCAGCGCCAGCCCGTCGGCGGCGCCCGAGCGGCCCACGCCAAAGCGGCGGAATCCGGTACGGCCCAGGTCTTGCACCGACGCCTGCGCGCCAGGTCGGAGGATCTCGATCACAGCAGCACCTCCTCGGCCACGAAGCGCACGGTGTCGCCGGGCGCGAACAGCGATGGCGGATCGCGGTCCGCCACGAACAGCTGCGCGTCGGTGTGGCCAATCAGCTGCCATCCACCGGGCAGTACGGCCGGATAGATGCCGGTCTGCTCGCCGCCGATGCCCACAGCGCCGGCCGGCACCGCCAGGCGCGGCTCGCGGCGGCGCGGCGTGGCCAGCTCGGGCGCCATGCCGCCCATATAGGCAAAGCCCGGCTGGAATCCCAGGAAATACACCACGTATTCGCCGGCGGCGTGGCGACGCACCACTTCCTGCGGCGACAGGCCGGTATGCGCGGCCACATCGGCAATATCGGGACCGAACTCGCCACCGTAGCGCACCGGGATTTCCACGAGCTTGCCCGTGGTATTGCGCGTCTCCCCCGACGCCCACGCGAGCTTCAGGTTGCGCTCGAGCGCGGCCACATCGGCGGTGTCGTCAAAGGTCAGCGTGAGGTTGTTCATGCCCGGCACCACGTCCACCACGCCACGCCAGTCGGCCGCGCGTTCGGCCATGGCCCAAATGCGGCGCTGAACATCCAGCGAGGCTGGCGGCGCGACGCTGTAGAGCAGCGCCTGTTCGGCCAGACGGTGAACGGAGCATTGAGGCATGGACGGGCTCGCTGGTTGGGGGCGGGGCTTCGATCCATGCAGTGTAGGCACCGCAGGGACCGCGACATGGCGCGCCAATGAACCCGATGTGACTCAATCGAATTTCATCAACGATTTATCGATAAATTCATCATATCGAAACATGGCAATGCCCGGCACTCGGGGTAGACCCTAGGTAGTTATGCACCGTTAGCGGCAATTTCGCACCAATAGCGGATAAATATGCCGCATGAGACGCTTTAGTTGAAAGTTAGTTGAAAGGCGATGAGAAGACATCCAGCCGCTTGTCTGGCACCCGGTGCAGCTTTTGATACTGGGCAAACGAACCGGAAGACGGACCGGCGAAGAGGGATCGCACTGCTAGATTGGCCGTCGCTTCTAACCCAAGGGGAACGCGATGATCCGATGCAATCTGGCCTGGCCAGCAGCCGGTCGTACTTGATGTTGTCCTGCACCGTTTGCCTGGCGATCACTGTCGCGCTGGGCGCCTTCTACTTCATGGAAACGTTTCGGGAGCTTGCCGGCATGTACCGGACGAGTCTGATCCGGGCAGACGGAAGCCACCCGCACATGGTCATTGCAACCATGGACGTGGAAGGGATTTACTACGAAGGGGATTATTCGAAGGTCATTCCCATCCGCCAATGGGAACGTTGCGTCCTGAGCGGCACGATGACGTGTTCGGAAACGCCCAGGATTGCCTATATGGACTGTCAATCGAAGGGGCGCCTGAGCGTAACGGAGCCCGTTTGGAAAGACTTTGCGCTCATTCCAAGAGAGAACGCGCCAGGCGTAGAGCCCATCAAGACGATCAACCAGTGTGACGCGGATTGAAACGTCCGTCGACACACATTGCGACAGTTCCGCAGCACTGATCCCGGCCAGCCCGACGGGCCGACCGGGAGCCAGCCGCAGATATCAGGCAAACCCCGCCTGATGGGCCTGCTGGTCGGCGTGGTACGAGCTGCGGACCATGGCGCCGACGGCGGCGTGGGTGAAGCCCATCTTGTAGGCCTCTTCCTCGAACATCTTGAAGGTGTCCGGATGCACGTAGCGCATCACGGGCAGGTGGTGGTTCGACGGGGCCAGGTACTGGCCGATGGTCAGCATGTCGATGTCGTGCGCGCGCATGTCGCGCATGACTTCCAGGATTTCCTCGTCGGTCTCGCCCAGGCCCACCATCAGGCCCGATTTCGTGGCGACGTCCGGGTTGCGGCGCTTGAATTCCTGCAGCAGCTTCAGCGAGTGCGCGTAGTCCGCGCCCGGGCGGGCCTGCTTGTACAGGCGCGGCACCGTTTCCATGTTGTGGTTCATCACGTCGGGCGGCGCCGTCAGCAGGATGTCCAGGGCCTTGTCCAGGCGGCCACGGAAGTCGGGCACCAGCACTTCGATGCGGGTGTTCGGCGACAGCGCGCGCGTCTGCGAGATGCAGTCCACGTAATGCTGGGCGCCGCCGTCGCGCAGGTCGTCACGGTCCACGCTGGTGATCACCACGTAGTTCAGCTTCAGCTGGGCAATGGTGCGCGCCAGGTTGCCGGGCTCGTTCACGTCGAGCGGGTCCGGACGGCCGTGGCCCACGTCGCAGAACGGGCAGCGGCGCGTGCACTTGTCGCCCATGATCATGAACGTGGCCGTGCCCTTGCCGAAGCATTCGCCGATGTTCGGGCAGCTGGCTTCCTCGCACACGGTGACCAGGTTGTTGGCGCGCAGGATGTCCTTGATCTCGTAGAAGCGCGAGTTGCCGGTGGCGGCCTTGACGCGGATCCAGTCCGGCTTCTTGAGCTTTTCGGCAGGCACGATCTTGATGGGGATGCGTGCGGTCTTCTCGGCCGATTTCTGCTTCTTGGTGGCGTCGTATTCCGGCGTTTGCGGGGCTTCGCTGGACGTGGCGATCAGGGCGTCGCTCATACTGTTCTCCGCACGCGCAGCCGCGTGCATGTTTGGCGTTGATTCGGGACCGGGCGTGCCACGGGTTCAGGCAGCCTCGGCAGCGGCATTCCCGTGGGCCTGTGCGCGCGCCTCGCGTGCGGTCAGGACCTCGCACAGGGCCGCCGCCAGGCGTTGTGCGATTGCGGGTTGTTGTGCCGCGGTGACGGGCAGCGGGCCGGCATCGTGCGCCGCCGCGAAGGTGGCGCCCGCAGTGGCCATGTCGACCGTTTCCAGTCCGGCATAGCCGCAGGGGTTGATGCGCAGGAACGGGTCCAGGTCCATCTGCACGTTCAGGCTGACACCGTGGTAGCTGCAGCCGTTGCGGATCTTGAGGCCGAGCGCGGCAATCTTGGCGCCCTGGTGCGGACCATCGGACAGATAGATGCCGGGCGCGCCGGGCTTGCGTTCGGCTGCGAGATTATACGCCGCGAGCGTGTCCAGGACTGCCTGCTCGATGTCGTTGACCAGCTCGCGCACCATGAGGTGCCGGCGCCGCAAATCGAGCAGCAGATAGGCCACCACCTGTCCGGGTCCGTGATAAGTGATCTGGCCGCCACGATCGATCTTCACGACCGGAATCGCGTCGTCGGGGGCCAGCAGGTGTGCGGGGTCTCCGGCCTGCCCGAGCGTATAGACCGGCGGGTGTTCGACCAGCCAGATCTGGTCGGGCGTCTCGGGCGTGCGGGCGGCGGTGAATGCCCGCATCGCGTCGAAACAGGGCTCGTACGGCTGGCGGCCCTGATCGATGACTTGGATCGGATGCATGCCCGAGAGTGTAACGAAAAGGGCCGGTCCGCGCTGAGGCAGACCGGCCCTGTTTCCAGTCATTTCTTGTCGGGCGGCGGCCATACGAGCCTCAGCCGCCGCGCCTCCGGGTCATGAGGCGTGGATCTTGTCCTGCCCCGGCGTCCATTCCGCACCTCGAACCAACCGGCGCGCGGCGCGGAACACCAGGTGCGGCAGGTCGGCGAGAGTCAGCACCGGCCGCCGGGCCTCGGCAATCAGTGCCAGCCGCACCGGGCCCGTGGCGCGCGGGTCCACGCTGAGCACGATCTCGTCGCCGCGGCGCAACAGCAGACTCCCGCCGCAGCGCAGCCAGTAATCCTCGGAATCGTTCTCGCGGGTCACCCATACATCGACACCCCTGGCATCTTCCACGAACAGGCGCTGGGCGGCATGCACCGACAGCGGGGCAACCTCGCCGGGGCTCAGCGTAAAGACGGTCGTTGTGAGTAGGGCTTTCATGATGGCTTCTCCGTGAGTCCGGGGCCCACCGTGTTGTCGGCGTCGCCGGAACTGGCTTGGTCATTGGACCAGCACAGTTCAGGGCTTTGTTTGGCGGGGTCCGGTAAAGTGAATTCTAGTGATGACCCCGCCGCTGGCAAAACGATATATATTCTTGTGTCTTGTTAGCCCATCTCACATAGACGAGGTCCATCATGGTCTGGAGCGGCACCTGGAACCCGGACGATCCCCGTAGCTGGAAACGCGAATTCCCGCGCCTGCCCGCGCTGGCTGCATTGCGCACGTTCGAGGCGGCGGCCCGTCACGAGAGCTTCTCGCGGGCTGCGGCAGAGCTGTTCGTCACCCATGGCGCCGTCAGCCATCAGATCCGGGCTCTGGAGGAAGAGCTAGGCCAGCCGCTGTTCGAGCGGCGCGGCAAGCGCGTGATGCTGACCGCCAACGGCCGGCTCTATGCCGAACGCGTGCGCGACGCGCTGCTGCAGATTGCCGATGCCACGCGCGCGCTGCAGGCCGGCAACCGCGAGAAACGGCTGACCATCAGCACCATGCCGTCGTTCGCCGCGCGCTGGCTCACGCCGCGCATCGGCAGTTTCATCGAGCAGCATCCGGAATTCGACGTGGAACTGCTGTCGTCGAACTCGCTCGTGGACTTTGCCAATGAAGAGGTGGACGTGGCGCTGCGCATGGGCGGCGGCCAGTACCCGGGTCTCTATGTCGAACGCCTGCTGGACGATGTGTTCTTTCCCGTCTGCAGCCCCAGGTTCAATGGCGGGCGCCTGCCCGAGCAGCCCGCGCACATGGCCGGCATGCCGCTGCTGCGCGGCGAGGGCGATCCGTGGAAGCCCTGGTTCGAGGCGGCCGGACTGGCCTGGTCCGAGCCGACCAAGGGCCTGATGATGCAGGATTCGTCGCTGCTGCTGCAGGCGGCGGCCGAGGGCCAGGGCATTGCGCTGATCCGGTCGTCGCTGGCCTATAACGACCTGCTGTCTGGCCGCGTGGTGCGCCTGTTCGACGTGAGCATTCCGTGCCCGTGGCTGCTGCATTTCGTCTGCACCCACGCCAGCCTGGCCACCCCGAAGGTGCAGGCGTTCCGGAACTGGCTGCTGCCCGAGATGGAGCGGTTCCGGAACATTCTTTCGCAGTGGACCTAGTGATCCGGGGCGTCGGTGCCGTCGGTGCCGTCGGCGTGGCCGGTGCCGCCGGCCTGGTCCCGGTCATCGGCCCGCGCGGGCGCTGATCCGGGTACGCCTTTTTTCGCCCGACCGGCCCGCGGATGGGCCTGGTCGTAGACCTTGGCCAGGTGCTGGAAGTCGAGCGACGTGTAGACCTGCGTAGTGGTGATGCTCACGTGGCCCAGCATCTCCTGCACCGCACGCAGGTCTCCCGACGACTGCAGCACATGCGTGGCAAACGAGTGCCGCAGCATATGCGGATGCACGTTGGCCGGCACGCCGGCAGCCAGCGCCTGCTGCTTGATCCGCGTCTGCACCGTACTGCCCGACAGCCGCCTGCCGCGCGTGCCCAGGAACAGCGCGTGCCGGTCCTCCAACAAGGCGCCGGGCCGCAGCAGTGTTTCACGCACCTCAAGCCAGGCCTTCAGCGCCGCCACCGCCTTGCTGCCCACCGGCACCGTGCGCCGGCGCGATCCCTTGCCGATCACCGTGACCTCGGCACCCTGCAGGTCGAGCCAGCCGGCCGACCGGTACTCCCCTTCTTCGGTATAGCGGACGTCGAGCTGGATCAGCTCCGACAGCCGCAGCCCGCTGGAATAGAACAGTTCGAAGACGGCCTGGTCGCGGATGGCTTCGGTCGTGTCGCCGCGCCGGTGCGCCACCAGCGCCACGGCGTGTTCCACCGACAGCGCCTTGGGCAGCGGCTGCCCGCGCTTGGGCGCCCGCACCGCGTCCACCGGATTGGCGGTCACGCCATGGCCATGCCGCGCCGCCCACAGAAAGAAGCCGCGCCAGCCGGACAGCGTGCGCGCGATGGTGCGCGCCGACAGCCCGCTGCCGTGCAGCCGGGCGGCGAAGGATCGGATATGCCTGGTTTCCAGCGACAGCAGCGGCACGCCAGCCGCAAAGCGCTTGGCGGATTCCTGCAGCACGGACAGATCGCGCGCGTAGCTGGTCAGCGTGTGGTCGGCCAGTTTGCGATTGGTGGCCAGCCAATCCAGGTAGCGCATCACCAGCGGGTCGGGCACTGGCTTTTCCGCCACGGCGGTGGCCGGGTTGGCCGGGTTGGCCGGGTTGGCCGGGTTGGCCGTGGAGGCCGTGGTTGCCGTGGTGGCCGTGGTTGCCGGGTTGGCCGTGGTGGCCGTCACGGCATCACCCTTGCCCGGCTGGCGCTTGCGCATGGCGGAAGGGCGCGAATCAGTCGCGCAGGCGGTTCAGGGCGGCGCCGGCCACTTCGCCGATCTGCCCCAGGTAGGCGGTGCCCATGCCTTCGTGGAAGCGGCGCGGCTCGGGCGAACCCAGTACCAGCAGGCCGAATGCGGCGCCCGGGCCATCGTCGCCGGGGCGGGCCGGCACGCGCAGCGTCACCATGGCCAGCGACGCGATGTCGTCGCGTTCCAGCAGACTGGCTGCCTCGAAGCCGCTATTGGCGCCGCAGTACGGTGCGCGCAGGCCTTCGGCGAACAGCCGCAGGTCTTCGCTGGCGCCCTGGGCCACTTCGATATGGGCAAACGCTTCGCCCACGTTCCACAGGCGCAGCGCCACGGCCGGCACATCGAACACCTGCTGCAGGCCGTCCTGCACCGCGTACGGCAGCGCGTGCGAATCGGCCTCGGCCAGCAGGCGAAGCTGCCAGGCGTGCATGCGCTGCTGCGTGCGGTCGTTCTCGTGCCCATGCCGGACCAGGTCGGCCAGCTTCAGCTCCAGCCCCTTGTTCTTCTCGCGCAGGATTTCCATCTGGCGCTCCTGCAGCGACACGGCCCGGTGGCTGTGCGGACTGGTCAGTTGCACCGTGGCCAGCAGTTCGGCATGGTCCTCAAAGAACTGCGGGTTGCTCTGCAGATAGGCGGCGACGTCCTGGGCGTTCATAAGCTTTTACCGATTCAATTTTTTCGGTTGGCAGTGTAGCAAAGTGACGTTGGCGCGAGGTCAGGTCTGGATAAGCCGCTTCTGTCGCGAAATGCTCATCAGGATGCCGATCCCCATGCCCAGCGTCACCAGCGCGGTACCGCCGTAACTCAACAGCGGCAGCGGCACGCCCACCACGGGCAGGATCCCGCTCACCATGCCCATGTTCACGAAGGCGTAGGTGAAGAAGATCAGCGTAATCGAGCCGGCCAGCAGCCGCGAGAACAATGTCGGCGCGTTGGCCGCAATATAAAGTCCGCGGAAGATCAGCAGCAGATACAGCACCAGCAGCACGGCATTGCCGATCAGCCCGAATTCCTCCGAAAACACCGCGAAGATGAAGTCGGTGTGCTTTTCGGGGATGAATTCCAGGTGGGTCTGCGTGCCCTTGAGCCAGCCCTTGCCGGTCACGCCGCCCGAGCCGATCGCGATGATCGACTGGATGGTATGGAAGCCCTTGCCCAGCGGGTCGGTGGTCGGGTCCAGCAGCGTGCACACGCGGTGCTGCTGGTAATCGTGCAGGATCGGCCAGTTCACGCCCGGCGCGCAGATCTGGCTTTCATAGCTGATCAGCAGCGTGATGGCCACGACGCCCAGGCCCAGCAGCGGCAGGATGATCTTCCACGACAGCCCGGCGAAATAGATCACGTACAGGCCGGCCGCCAGCACCAGCAGGCCGGTGCCCAGGTCGGGCTGCTTGGCGATCAGGCCCACCGGCACGCCCAGGATGATCAGCGCCACGACGAAGTCGAACCACCGGATCACCCCTTCCCGCTTCTGGAAGTACCACGCCAGCATCAGCGGCATCGAGATCTTCATGATCTCCGATGGCTGGATCACCATGCCCACGTTGAGCCAGCGGCGCGCCCCCTTGCGGATCAGGCCGAACATGGCCACCGCGATCAGCAGCGCCACCCCGACCGTATAGAGCGGCACGGCGATCCGCATCAGCAGCTGGGTCGGCATGTAGGCAATCACTATCATCACGACGTACGACAGCAGGATGTTGCGCAGCTGGTCTTCCACGCGGCCCGGCATGTCGATGGCGGCCGAATACAGCGCCACGATGCCCGTGGCGAACAGCAGGAAGACGATCAGGGCCAGCGGCTTGTCGAAGCCGGTCAGGGCGGTCTTGATCGTCGATGCGACGCGGCGTTTGTCCATGGCGCGTCTCCTTCTACTCTGAAACTGGTTTCTTGCCGGCCGCGTCGGCCTGGGCAAGGTTGGCGGTCCTGGCCGGCTTCGTGCGCGGTGCCGGTGCCGGGGCCGATGCCGGTGTGACGTGCGGCGGCGCCGCCTTGGGTGCCGATGCCGGCGGCTTGCTGTGGCCCAGCGCCTGCAGCATGCGGTCGTCGAGCGTGGCCACGGCCGATGCCGGCGCGATGGCGGCCGGATCGAGCTGCGCGGCGATCGACTCGGATGCGCCGGTCGCCCTGGCCGCGGGCACCGGCACGGACGCCCCGGCCACGGCGCTGGCCCCCGGTGCGCTGGCGGCCGCCTCGGCGCCCGACGCGGCTGCGACGACGGCAGGCAGTGCGGTCTGCATCACGGTGGCGGTTGCCGCGTTGGCGGTGTCGCCCGTGGTGAACACGCTCGGCGTATCCACCGGCGGCCGGTTGCCGGCGCGCAGCGCCTCCTCGGGCGGCGGCGCGGTGGCCTGCAGTTCCTCGGGCCACTTGCGCAGCAGGTAGTAGTCCATCACCTTGCGGGCGATCGGCGCGGCCACGGCGGCACCGAAGCCGGCGTTCTCGACGATCAGCGCCAGCGCGATCTTCGGATGGTCGGCCGGCGCGAACGCGGTGTACAGCGAGTGGTCGCGCTTGCGTTCGTCGATCGCGTGGTGGTTGTACTTCTCGTTCTTGCCCAGCGTATAGGTCTGGGCCGTACCGGTCTTGCCCGCCGACTCGTACGCCGCGCCGGCAAACACCCGGGCCGCCGTGCCGTTGTGCGTCACCGCCACCATCGCGCGCTTGATCACGTCGATATCGGCCTGCTTGAACGGCAGCCGGTAGCTTTCCTTGGGCACGGTCAGCGTGCGCTTGCGGTTGACCGAATCTTCGACGGCCTTCACCAGGTGAGGCTTCATCGCCACGCCGTTGTTGACCAGGATCGACACCGCATTGGCCAGCTGCAGGATCGTGAAGCTGTTGTAGCCCTGACCGATGCCCAGCGAGATGGTCTCGCCGTCATACCACTTCTGCTGCTCGGGCTTGCGGTAGGCCTTGCGCTTCCAGTCCGTGGACGGCAGGATGCCGCGGCTTTCGCCCTCGATGTCGATGCCCGTGATCTGGCCGAAGCCCAGCGGCTTCATGAAATCGTGGATCGCATTGACGCCCATGTCGCGCGCCAGCGCGTAGTAATAGGTATCGCACGACTGCACGATCGACGCCTGCATGTCCACCCAGCCGTGGCCGCCCGGCTTGTCGTCGCGGAACGTGTGGTTGCCCAGCGTGAAGAAGCCCGGATCGTGCATGCCCCAGGCCGCCGTGCGCTTGCCCGTGGTCAGCGCCGCCAGCGCCATGAACGGCTTGTAGGTCGAGCCCGGCGGATAGGTGCCCCGCAGCGGCCGGTTCAGCAGCGGTTTGTCCGGCGATCCGTTAAGCTCGTCCCAGGTCTTGGAATCGATCCCCTCGACGAACAGGTTCGGATCGAAGGTCGGCTTCGAGACGAAGGCCAGGATGTCGCCGGTTTCCGGCTCGATGGCCACCAGCGCGCCGCGGCGATCGCCGAATAGCTGTTCCGCCAATTGCTGCAGGCGGATGTCCAGCGACAGGATCAGGTTGTTGCCCGGCGTGGCCGGCGACGTGGACAAAGTACGAATCGGACGCCCGCCGGCGCTGACTTCCACTTCCTCGAAGCCGGTCAGCCCGTGCAGTTCGGTCTCGTAGCTCTGCTCCAGGCCGATCTTGCCGATGTAGTTGGTGCCCTTGTAGTTGTCGATATCCTTGCGCGGATCGTACTTGGCGGGGTCGGCGTCGTTGGCCTCATCCATGGCCTCGATCCGCTCCTGGTCGCGCTGCGAGATGCGGCCCAGGTAGCCCACCACGTGGCTGGCCGACTCGCCCAGCGGGTACTGGCGGAACAGGCGCGCACGCACGTCCACCCCGGGGAAGCGGAAACGCTGCGCCGAGAACTTGGCCACTTCCTCGTCGGTCAGCTGGCTGCGGATCGGCAGGCTTTCAAAGCTGCGCGATTCTTCCAGCAGGCGTTTGAAACGGCGACGGTCGCGGGGCTGGATATCCACCAGCCTGGCCAGTTCGTCGATCGTGTTGTCGAGCGTATCGGTCAGCTTGGACGGCGTCACTTCCAGCGTGTACGCGGAATAATTGCGCGCCAGGATCACCCCGTTGCGGTCCATGATGATGCCGCGGTTCGGCTCGATCGGCGCCACGGAGATGCGGTTGTCCTCGGCCTTGGCCGAGTACTGGTCATGCTTGTACCACTGCAGCCACAGGAAGCGGAAGAGCAGCAGGCCAAAGCAGATGACCGTGAACAGGGCGGCCGCCGCCACGCGGATGCGGAAGCGGCCGATTTCCAGTTCGACGTTGCGGATTTCGGTCATGGCGGTACTGCGGGCGGCGTGGCGGTGTCAGGGAGGATGAAGGGCTAGATCGGACGCGTTTCGTCGATGTCGGCCGAGCGGCGCTGGGGCGCCAGCAGCAATGCGGTGGCCATCGGCCAGAGCACGGCTTCGATCAGCGGCGCCACCAGAAGTTGCCAGCCCGGCAGCGGCGCGCCCATCGCCAGGCGGATCACCACCGGCACGGCATGGGTGATGAACAGCAGCGGCATCACATGCAGCGCCTGCGTGTAGACCGAAAACCACAGCACGCGGCGGTGGATCGTGATCGCGAAGTACGCCAGCAGCGTATAGGCCAGCGCGTGCTCGCCCAGCAGGCGCGCGTCGTGCACGTCCATCAGCAGGCCTAGCAGAAACGCCACGCCCATGCCCACCTTGCGCGGCTGGTGGATGTTCCAGAACACCAGCACCAGGGCCACCATGTCCGGGATCCACAGCGTGGTGCCCCAGGGCATCAGGTTCCACAGGAAGGCCAGCACGAAGGTCAGCGCGATAAACGCGGGATTGACCGGCCGCAGCAGGTATTGGGAATTCGTCACTGGGAACGCTCCGGGGATTTCTGCTTGTCGGTGGCCTTGTCCGCGCCCTTCTCGGCAGGCTTGTCGGCGGACTTGTCTGCCGCCTTGTCTGCCGCCTTCTGCTCGGCTCCGGCGCGGGCCGCGGCCGATCGGGCGCCCTTCTCGGCCTTGGTCGGGGCCGCTTCTTCCTGCGGGCGCGGGCCAAGGCCGGACTCGTAGCGCACCACCAGCAGCTGGCGATGCGAGCGCACGCCGGCCACCGGTTCGCAGTACACCCGCGAGAACGCGGTGTCCGCCTTGCGCTCGATCTGGACGATCTTCGCCACCGGCAAGCCCGGCGGATAGGTGCCGTCCAGCCCGGACGTCACCAGCAGGTCGCCCTGCTGCAGGTCGGCCGACGCGGCCATGAACCGCAGGTCCAGCAGCCCGGCGCGCGAACCGCCAAACGCCACGCTGCGCAGGCCGTTGCGCACCACCTGGACGGGAATCGCCTGGTCCTTGTCGGTCAGCAGCGTCACTTCGGACTGGAACGGCGACACGCGCGTGACCTGGCCGATCACGCCGCGCTCGTCGATCACCGGGTAGCCGGCGCGCAGGCCCTGCGCGCTGCCATGGTCGATGACGATGCGCTGGCTGTACGGGTCGCGGGCATCGTAGAGAATTTCAGCCGCCGTGACCGGCGTGGCCGACTGCTGCTGCAGGTTCAGCAGCTTGCGCAACTGGTTGTTCTCGGCTTCGAGCTGGGCCTGGCGCACGTACGCGTTGGCCTGCTCCACCGCGCTGCGGCGCAGTTCGCGGTTTTCATTGGTCAGCGTGACCGACGACTGGGCGTAGTCAAGGACGCCGCGCAATGCGTCGCGCGGCACCAGCACCAGGCGTTCCACGGGCATGAGGACGGTGGCGGCCACCTGGCGCGCGACGCGCATGGCGTCGAAACGCGCGTCGACAATCAGCAGCGCCAGCGCGATCGCCACGAAGACGACCAGGCGCGCCACGGCAGATGTGCCTTGCTTGAAAAGCGGCGGTGGAGAGTAATCCATTTACCGATGCGCAGGCGAAACCATTCCGCCAGCGCATCCGCACGCCCCTTGAAGGGCATGGCGGTCCGGGCTGGCGGGGGAAGACATCAAAGGGCGCGGGGACGGGGCGACGCAGGTCACCACGGTCCCTGCCTCGTATTACTCGTAGGAGAAGATGCTGCCGAGCTTGTCCATGCGCTCCAGCGCCATGCCCGAGCCGCGCACCACGCAGGTCAGCGGATCTTCGGCCACCAGCACCGGCAGGCCGGTTTCCTCGGCCAGCAGGCGGTCCAGGTCGCGCAGCAGCGCGCCGCCGCCGGTCAGCATCATGCCGCGTTCGGCAATGTCGGCACCCAGTTCGGGCGGGGTCTGTTCCAGCGCGATCTTCACGGCGGACACGATCTGGTTCAGCGGATCGGTCAGGGCTTCGAGGATTTCGTTGGACGACACGGTGAAGGCGCGCGGGATGCCCTCGGACAGGTTGCGGCCCTTCACTTCCATTTCGCGGACTTCGGAGCCCGGGAAGGCCGAGCCGATTTCCTTCTTGATCGCCTCGGCGGTCTGCTCGCCGATCAGCATGCCGTAGTTGCGGCGGATGTAGTTGACGATGGCTTCGTCGAACTTGTCGCCGCCCACGCGCACCGAACCCTTGTAGACCATGCCGCCCAGCGAGATGATGCCCACCTCGGTGGTGCCGCCGCCGATGTCGACGACCATCGAGCCCGACGGCTCCGACACCGGCAGCCCGGCGCCGATCGCGGCCGACATCGGCTCCTCGATCAGGTACACCTGGCTCGCGCCGGCGCCCAGCGCCGATTCGCGGATGGCGCGGCGTTCCACCTGGGTGGAACCGCACGGCACGCAGATGATGATGCGCGGGCTCGGACGCAGCAGCTTGGTGTCATGCACCATCTTGATGAACTGCTTGAGCATCTGCTCGGTCACGGTGAAGTCCGCGATCACGCCGTCCTTCATCGGGCGGATGGCCTCGATGTTGCCAGGCACCTTGCCGAGCATCTGCTTGGCTTCCTTGCCCACCGCTGTAATCGTTTTCTTGGCGTTGGGACCGCCTTCCTGACGGATGGCCACGACCGACGGCTCGTCCAGGACGATGCCCTTGTCGCGCATGTAGATCAGGGTGTTGGCGGTACCCAGGTCGATGGCCAGGTCGTTGGAGAAATAGCTGCGGAGAAATCCGAACATCAGGAATCCTGTCTTCTGTTGGTTCGCGGGTATGCGAAGCGGCCGGTGCCTGTAGCGGCCCGGCCACGAATGCGTTTGCAAGGGTGATGGTTCACGGCTCCCCCGGTGCGTGCGGCTGACGCCGGCACAAGCCGGCGCGCCCGGTACCCCTGGCGCGGACAAGCCCCGGTGCGCCAGCGGGAATCCGCTTCGCCGGCGCATGCCTGCACGCCGGACCTACGGGAACCTTTGATTAGACTCTGCGCGAAAGTTCGCGGACAGATGCGCGGGACAGGGCGGGAACACGCCTGACGTGTGGCAGTAGCCTAATCGGAGGAACCAGTTTCTTACGAGTGAAAATACGATGAAAACCGGCCGCTAATTCGCGGCGTTGCCATGATGCTGGCACATTACTGTTGCATGGTTGCGACGCCGGCCCCGGTATGCCGCCCGATCCAGCGCATTGGCGACCCCGGCAAATCCGCCCGGCCCCCGACGCTGGATGCTGCGACTGTGCCGACCGCATCACCACCCGCCCGCTCTGCCGCGACCCAAGTGGCGCGCGCGTTGCGGGAAGACTGCAGCGCGTAATGATACCTTATAATTCCCGCTGTTTCGGGGCGTTTGGACCCTGAAAAACTTGTAACTTCGACGATCCTGGGGTGCCCCCCGGGCGCACCTGTCCGGCACGCCTTGGCCACCCCGCCAGACGCCGGGCCCATGGCGCCCTTCCAGGCACCCCGACGGCCACCCGACGACGGTTGGGTGGACGCCGGCTCCGAACCGGCGTCCGCCCGCCCGCCCGGCCGCAACATCTCCAGTCCGCAGGACTGAATCCGGCGAGAAGCGCCGCACCACGCCATGGCTCTCGAACTTTCCGACGTCAAGCGCATTGCGCATCTGGCCCGCATCGAAACCAGCGATGCCGAGGCCGAGCATACGCTTGTGCAGCTGAACAACTTTTTCTCCCTGGTGGAGCAGATGCAGGCGGTGGACACCACCGGCATCGAGCCGCTGGCCCACCCGCTGTCGGCCGTGCGCGACATCGCCCAGCGCCTGCGCGACGACGCGGTGACCGAGTCCGACCGCCGCGCGGATTACCAGCGCCCCGCCCCGGCCACCGAGAACGGCCTGTACCTGGTGCCCAAGGTCATCGAGTGACGGCAGCGCGCCGCCCTGCCTTGTCGCCCATCCAGACGCCATCCGACCCGATATGACCTTTTCCGCTGATCACCAGACCTCGCTGCGCCAGATTGCCGATGCGCTGGCCGCCCGTTCCGTGTCCGCCGAGGAACTCGCCCGCGACTACCTGGCCCGCATCGACGCCGCCAGCAGCCTGAACGCCTTTGTCGACGTCAACCCCGACCTGACGCTGGCCCAGGCCCGCGCCGCCGACGAGCGCCGCGCCAACGGCCAGGCCACGCCGCTGACCGGGGTGCCCATCGCCCACAAGGACGTCTTCGTGACGCGCGGCTGGAAGTCCACCGCCGGCTCGAAGATGCTGGCCAACTACGAAAGCCCGTTCGACGCCACCGTGGTGGAACGCCTGGGCGCGGCCGGCATGGTCACGCTGGGCAAGACCAACATGGACGAATTCGCGATGGGCTCGTCCAACGAGAATTCGTACCAGGGCCCCGTGCGCAACCCGTGGGACACCGGCCGCGTGCCGGGCGGCTCGTCGGGCGGCTCGGCTGCTGCCGTGGCCGCGGGCCTGGCGCCGGCCGCCACCGGCACCGACACCGGCGGCTCGATCCGCCAGCCGGCGTCGTTCTCGGGCATCACCGGCATCAAGCCGACGTATGGCCGTGTGTCGCGCTACGGCATGATCGCGTTCGCGTCGTCGCTGGACCAGGGCGGCCCGATGGCCCATACGGCCGAGGACTGCGCGATGCTGCTCAACGGCATGGCCGGCTTCGACCCGAAGGATTCCACCAGCCTGACCCCGGAACTGGGCGGCGTGGACGAGGACTTCACGCGCCTGCTGGGCCAGCCGCGCGCCGGCGCCACCGCCGACAAGCCGCTGGCCGGCCTGCGTATCGGCCTGCCGCGCGAGTATTTCGGCAAGGGCCTGTCCGCCGATGTGGAAAAGACCGTGCGCGCCGCGCTGGCCGAGTATGAAAGGCTCGGCGCCACGCTGGTGGACGTGTCGCTGCCCAAGACCGAGCTGTCGATCCCGGTGTACTACATCATCGCGCCGGCCGAGGCTTCGTCGAACCTGTCGCGCTTCGACGGCGTGCGCTACGGCCACCGCGCCGCCGAGTACCGCGACCTGCTCGACATGTACAAGAAGAGCCGCGCCGAAGGCTTCGGCCCGGAAGTGAAGCGCCGCATCATGGTGGGCACGTACGTGCTGTCGCACGGCTATTACGATGCGTACTACCTGCAGGCGCAGAAGATCCGCCGCATCATCGCCGACGATTTCCAGCGCGCGTTTGCCGAGTGCGACGTGATCATGGGCCCGGTGGCCCCGAGCGTGGCCTGGAAGCTGGGCGAGAAGACCGCCGACCCGGTGCAGATGTACCTGGCCGACATCTTCACGCTGTCCACCAGCCTGGCCGGCCTGCCCGGCATGAGCGTGCCGGCCGGCTTTGGCGACGGCAACATGCCCGTGGGCCTGCAGATCATCGGCAACTACTTCGACGAAGCGCGCCTGCTGCAGGTGGCCCATGCATTCCAGCAGGCCACCGACTGGCACCTGCGCCGCCCGGCCTGATCGCCGATTCGCTAACCGCCAACCGCCAACCGCCGACGCCATCATGCGCATGCACGCCCTGCCCCGCATCCCGCTGAGACTGG
This sequence comes from Ralstonia sp. 25mfcol4.1, assembly GCF_900104095.1. Taxonomy (GTDB): domain Bacteria; phylum Pseudomonadota; class Gammaproteobacteria; order Burkholderiales; family Burkholderiaceae; genus Cupriavidus. The sequence continues at coordinate 73,937 of NZ_FNJO01000009.1, forward strand.
CCGCCGCCCTGGCGGTGGCCGTGACGCTGGCCGGCTGCCAGATTCCGTTCGCTGGCCGCTCCACGCCCATCGCGGCGCGCGACATCGACCTGGCCGGCAACTGCCAGCGCACCGAGGAAGACGGCTTCCGCGAGGACGCGCAACTGCGCGTGGCCGACAACACCGTGCAGCAGCTGCAGTGGAAGCTGTGGGTGGGCAAGCGTGGCTCGTGCAGCTTCAACCTGGCCGATTTCCGCCAGGTGCGCAAGACGCCGCACATCGAGCTGCGCGCCAACGACGGCAGCGCCTGCAAGCTGATGGTCTGGCAGGACCCGCGCCGCGTCACGCTGGCGCACGCAAGCTGCCAGTCGCACTGCACGCCCGGCATTTATGAAGAGGCGTGGCCCGTGATGTTCGAACCGGGCACCGGCGAATGCGCGCGCACGCGCTGAGCCCCGGCTGAATTCGTCGATCGACCATGCCTCGCCTGTTCCCGCCCACCTTGCCGCCGAAGGCCCCGCCGCTGGTTCCGACCACGGTGGGCCGCTGGCTGCGCGGGACGCTGGCTGGCGTGGCCGTGGTGACGGCGCTGATGCCGACCGCACCGGCCCAGCCGGCGGTGTCGATGGCGCCGCTGTCGCCGCTGGCGCCCTTGACCGCCCCGGTCGCCCCGGCCAGCGCAGCCGCCGTGGCGGCGCCGGCCACCGCGACCGAGCCCGCCACCGCGCGGGTGCGGCTGCCCGCCGATCCGGGGTCGCCGGCACTGACCGCCTACTGGTTCATGCCGCGCGAGGGCACCGTGGCCCGCAGCCAGCCGTTGCCCGTGGTGGTGGCGCTGCACGGGTGCGGCGGCCTGGTCGACATGAAGGTGGCGGCCAGGCGCGCCGGTACGATCGAGGAAGTGATCGACCCGGCGGCCGGCCTGCAGGGCCGCTATCGCGAATACGCGCACTGGCTGACCGAGCGCGGCTACGCCGTGCTGATGCCGGACAGTTTCAGCCCCCGGGGCAAGGCACAAGGCCTCTGCACGGAATCGCTCGACGCCCGGTCCATCGACGACAAGACACGCCGTGCCGACGCCATCGCCGCACTGCGCTGGGTGGCAAGGCAGCCGGGCATCGACACGCGCCGCATCGTGCTGCTGGGCTGGTCCAACGGCGCGCAGGCGGTGCTGGCCACCATCGACGCCAGCCGGCCCTGGCCCGCCGATGCGCCGAACGTGGACCGCGCCGTGGCGTTCTATCCGGGCTGCAAGCGCGCCGTGCAGCAGCACGATTTCCGGCTGCGCTCGCCGTTGCTGCTGATGATCGGCGGTGCGGACGACTGGACGCCCGCCACGCGCTGCGCGATGCTGCAGAACGCCGTGCAAAGCCGGCAGCCCAAGGCCCGCTTCCGCCTGGAAATCTATCCGGGCGCGTACCATGGCTTCGACGGCACGAGCGAGCTGCACGTGCGGCGCGACATCGCGGCCCGCAATGGCTCGGGGGTCACCGTCGGCGGCGACGCCGTGGCGCGCGTGGCCGCGCTGGCCCAACTCGATTCATGGCTGACGAGTTCCGATCCCTGACGACACAGACGGCGCAGGGCCTGGATTTCGGCAACCGAAGCAACATATACAGAAAGCACTCAGATTAGGAAAACCGCCATGCAATGGGAAGTGGTGATCGGCCTGGAGACGCACGCACAGCTCTCCACGGCCTCCAAGATTTTCTCCGGCGCCTCCACCGCGTTCGGTGCCGAGGCCAATACGCAGGCCTCCCCGGTGGACCTGGCGCTGCCGGGCGTGCTGCCCGTGCTGAACAAGGGTGCCGTCGAGCGCGCCATCCAGTTCGGCCTGTCGATCGACGCGAAGATCGCGCCGCGCAGCATCTTCGCGCGCAAGAATTACTTCTACCCCGACCTGCCGAAGGGCTACCAGATCAGCCAGTACGAGATTCCGGTGGTGCAGGGCGGCCAGATCACGGTGCAGGTGGAAGGCAAGCAGGGCGTCTACGAGAAGACCATCAACCTGACGCGCGCCCACCTGGAAGAAGACGCCGGCAAGTCGCTGCACGAGGACTTCGCGGGCATGACCGGCATCGACCTGAACCGTGCCGGCACGCCGCTGCTGGAAATCGTGACCGAGCCCGACATGCGCAGTTCGGCCGAAGCCGTGGCCTATGCGAAGGCACTGCATTCGCTGGTGGTGTGGCTGGGCATCTGCGACGGCAACATGCAGGAAGGCAGCTTCCGCTGCGACGCCAACGTGTCCGTGCGCCCGGTGGGTCAGGAAAAATTCGGCACGCGCCGCGAGATCAAGAACCTGAACTCGTTCCGCTTCCTGCAGCAGGCCATCGACTACGAAGTGCAATGGCAGATTGCTGAAATCGAGGATGGCCGCGACATCGTCCAGGCCACCGTGCTTTTCGACCCGGACACCGGCGAGACGCGCGCGATGCGTACCAAGGAAGACGCGCACGACTACCGCTACTTCCCCGATCCGGACCTGATGCCGCTGGAAATCGACGCGGCCTGGATCGATCGCGTGAAGGCCGCGCTGCCCGAGCTGCCGGCCGCCATGCAGGCACGCTTTGTGTCGCAATACGGGCTGTCGGCCTACGATGCGAGCACCCTCACCGCGACCAAGGCCCTGGCCAGCTACTTCGAGGCCGTGGTCAAGGAAGTGGGTGCCGCGAGTGCCAAGCCGGCCGCCAACTGGCTGATGGGCGAGATCGCATCGCAACTGAACCGCGACGGCATCACCATCGACGCCGCGCCGGTGAGCCCCGCTCAACTGGCGAAACTGCTATCTCGCATTGTCGATGGCACGGTGTCGAACAACACGGCCAAGAAGGATGTGTTCCCGGCGATGTGGGCCGGCGAATCGGACGGCGACGCCGACGCGATCATCGCGGCCAAGGGCCTGAAGCAGATGTCCGACACGGGCGAGCTGGAAAAGATCATCGACGATGTGCTGGCCGCCAACGCCAGGTCGGTCGAGGAATTCCGCGCCGGCAAGGAAAAGGCGTTCAACGCCCTGGTGGGCCAGGCCATGAAGGCCACCAAGGGCAAGGCCAACCCGGCCCAGGTCAATGAACTGCTGAAGAAGAAGCTGGGCTGATCGCTGATCCGATCCTGTTCTAAAGAAACGGCCACGTCATAAGAACGTGGCCGTTTTTTTCGCCCCGATCAGCGGGCCGTATCGATCATGCGGATTCCAGCGCGGCCAGGCGCGCCTGCAGGCGCTCCAGCAACGCGTCGCGCTCCGCCAGCATGGCGGTGAGCTGGCCGACGTTGACGGCATCGGTCGATGACGTCCCCGCTGCCACGTGGATGATCTGCCGCTGCAGGCTGGCGCTGCCGACCGACACCGACTTGGCGCGGTCGCAGTTGGACTTCGCGCCGAGCGCCACCCCGTTCGTCACCGAAGCCATGGCATTGGCGCCCACCACCACCGACGTGGAGCCCGAAGCCGTTGCCGATCCGCCAATCGCCACATTGTCGGCCTTCGACGCCGATGCCGCGGCGCCGATGACCACCGCGTTGTTGGCCGATACATACACGGCATTGCCCAGCGCAATCGACCCCTCGCCGCCCGCGCCTGTCTCGATGCGCGCGCTGCGGCCCATCACGATGCCGCTGCCGGTGCTGGCCATGGTGGCGCCATCGCCCAGGACGATGCTGCCGCCGCCCTTGGCCGTGGCCAGCGGGCCGATGGCGATGGCATTGCTGCCGCTGGCCGTTGCGCCCGCACCGGTGGATTTCACCTGCACGTACTTCAGGTCCGCATCGCCGGTGCTGATGCCGCCCACGGTCTGGGCAAGATCGGCGATGTCCTGCGCGTTCTTCGTCACCTTGGCGTTGGTCTGGAACAGCTGGCCGCCCGTCACTGCATCGGTGCTCAGCTGGGACAGGCTGGCCGCGCGCAGCCCTGTCACCAGCGTGTTGTCGAGCGTGGCACGGGCCTTCGAGTCGTCGTCGTAGGCCAGGAACGCGTTGCCGACGTTCCCCGACACGTTCACGTCCAGCCCGGCCGTGCGCAGCTGCCCGACCGTGACCGCATCACTGTCCGCCACGCCCGCTTCCACGTTGACGATGCGGCGCCGTGCGTCGGCTGCGCCCACCGACACGGTGTTCGGCCGGTCCGCCACGCTGCCCTGCCCCAGCGCCACGCTGTACGAGCCGGAGACACTGGCCCCTGCGCCCAGCGCCAGCCCTCCCGCCCCTGTCACCGCGGCGGCGTCGCCCACGGCCACCGCCCCGGTGCTCTTCGCCGAGGCATTCGGGCCGATGGCCAGCGCATTGGTGCCGCTGGCATCGGCATCCGAAGCGGTCGAGTCGACGTGGAAGTACTTCACCCCGGCGTCGCCGCCCGTGATGTCTTCTACCGCCGTATTGATCTGGCTCAGTGCGTCGAGCGCTTGGCCGAGCTGCTGGTTGGTGGCGAACAACTGCGCGCCTGTCACCGCATCCTGGCTGGCCTCGGTCAGTTCACCGGGCACCAGGCTCGTGACCAGCGTGTTGGCCAGCGTTACGCGGCCCAGCGTGGCGTCGTCATAGGCCACGAACGCGTTGGACACCTCGCCGGCCGCATTCAGGTTCAGCCCGGCGTCCTTGAGCTGGCCCACCGTGGCGGCGTCCGAATCGAGTTCGCCCTTCATGACATGCACGATGCGGCGCGGCTTGAGCAGCGTGCCGACCGATACCGTGCCCTCGCGGAGCGCCACGCTGCCGTTCCCGATGGCCACGCTGTCCGCCGCCGATACACTGGCCTGGTGGCCGATCGCCACCGCCCCGGCGCCGCCCGCGTTGGCGCCGGTCCCCACCGCGAGCGCGGCCGTGCCGTCGCCATTGGCCTGCGTGTTGACACCGACCGCCACATCGCCAGCGCCAACCGCCACCGACCGGCTGCCGATGGCCTGCGCCCAGTCCGCGACGCTGGCGGCATTGCTGCCCAACGCCGTCGAATGTTGCCCGTTTGCCACCGCTTCCAGGCCGAGCGCCAGCCCACCGCTGCCGGATGCATCGGCCAGCGGCCCGACCGCGATGGCGTCGCTGCCGGTGGCCGCGCCGTCCGGCTTCGAACTGTTGGCGTGGAAATACTGGAGATCGGCCACGCTGCTGCCGCCGCCAAGTGCCGCGTAGAGCTGGCTGCCGTTGATGGCGTCGGTGCTGCTTTCCGACACCTCGCCGGGTGCAACGTTGACAATGGTGCGCTTGAACTCGTCGGTGCCGACCGAGACCGTCCCATCTGCCTCGGCAACGCTTCCGTAGCCCAGCGCGACGCTAAGTTCTCCCATGGCCATGCTGCTGGCCCCGAAGGCGATGGACTGAAGCGCGCTGGCGTTCGAACTTTCGCCAATCGCGAGCGCGCGATGGGCAGTGGCGCGCGTCCCCGCACCAAAGGCGATCGTGCTCTGGGCCGTGGACCGCGCGTCCCAGCCCATCGCCATCGCATCGTAACCGCCCGTTGCCTGCGCCGCGTTGCCGATGGCCAGGGCGTTCCTGCCCGATGCGATGCCGTTCGGGCCCACCGTAATCGCGTTGCCCCCCGTGGGAGAGCCATCGGTTCCATCCGTGTTCGCACGGAAATACGTGATACCCGCGGCGGCCTGCACGCCCCCTTCACCGCGCGCCTTATCGTGCGCCTCATCGCGCGCCTTATCGCGTGCCTCACCGCCAGCCTGAGCGCCCGCTTCGGGCGAATCCGCGCCTTGCGCCAGCGCGGCTTCCTGTTGCTGCTGTGTCATGTCGAACTCCCAATCGTTTGGCCTGGAGAAAGCCGCTCGGGTGCCGGTGTCCGGCATCGGCACCGCCCACGGCCCAGCCCATCGTTGCCGATGGCCATGCACCGGACAATGGATTCGAATGACAGGAAGATGATCCATCGGGAATCCGCGCGGCGAGCGGTGCGCGTCGCCCGTCCGAAGCCGACAGGAGAACCGCCTAGGCGTCCCCGGCCACCGGCACCACGCTGACTTCCACCTCCACCGTATGCTCGCCGCCGCCGACGATCACGCCATGCAGCAGCGGCACGTCGCTGTAGTCGCGCGCGATGGCCAGGGTCACGTGGCGCGTGTCGGCCAGCACGTCGTTGGTGGGATCGAGGTCGATCCAGCCGTTGGCCGGACACCAGACGCCGGCCCACGCGTGCGAGGCATCCGCACCGAGCAGGCGCGGCTCGCCCGGCGGCGGATCGGTGCACAGGTAGCCGCTGACATAGCGCGCGGCCAGGCCGATCGAGCGCAGGCAGCCGATCATCACCTGCGCGAAGTCCTGGCACACGCCGCTGCGCAGCGCAAACGCCTCCAGCGCGGGCGTATGCACTTCGGTGGTCTCGCCGTGGTACTCGAAGTCGGCGTGGATGCGATGCATCAGGTCGATGGCGCCAGCCGCCACCGTCACACCGGCAGTGAAGCTCTGCAGCGCGTAGTCGCGCAGGTCAGCGTGCAGCGCCACGTTCGGCGATGCGTAGACGAATTCCGTCTCGGGATGGAACGGCTGGCCGGCGTGGTAGCGCAGTTGCTGTGCCGCCTCTTCCCATGGCGTGCCCCGCGCCGCATCGAACCCGGCCCAGCGTGGCGTCAGCGTGACCGTGCTGCGGGTGGTCAGGCGCATCGTCTCGTGCGGCACATCGAGCATGAAATGCAGCACGTTGTTGCCGAACGCATCGGTACGCATGTGCTGGTGCGTTGGCGCCGGCTCCACATCGGTCCGGTGTGCGCTCACGGCCTGCCACGGGTACGACGGCGGCGTCACCACGGCACGCTGCTGCGCATGTTCCACCGGCCAGACGTACTGGTAGGTGGTGACGTGGTGCACGTCGAGCGTGGTGGGCGGGGCCGGCGGCGTGACGGGCACGGGCCCGGGAGCCTGGGCCGGTTCGCGCGGCCCGGCCTCCGCCTGGGAACCGTCCGGCTGGCCGCTCATGGCAGGTCCGTCTCCGGCGCCACGCCGGCATGGCTGAAGTAGCGGCCGCCGATTTCGTCGGACAGCTTTGCCATGCGCCCGCCAAGCTGGTCGCACAGCGCCGCGAGCTTGGGGTAGCGGTCCCTGTCGCGTTCGCACAGCAGCGAGCGCGACGGCAGCGCGGTTGCCGGCGGCAGCAGTTCGGCCAGCGGCACGCGCGTCTGGCCGGTGGCGCCGGTGGGCAGTTGCGCGAGCTTGTCGCGCAGGCGGTCCAGCACGCCGTAGAGGCCGCGCGGATTGGTCGTCTCCAGCACCAGCAGGTCGACCAGTGCCGCCACGTCGCTACGCCCCGGGAACAGCGAGCGGTAGGTCAGCGTGCTGTCGAACAGGTGCAGCAGCATGTCGAAGCCGCTGCGCGACGCCAGCGCGCCGCTGCCTTCCGCCAGCTCCAGGAACAGCGCCAGCGTGCCGAGCCGTTCGATGTGACGGCCGATGAAGACCAGCCGCCACGCTTCGTCGCGCGTCATGCGGTCGCCCTGCGCGCCGCTGATCGCGCCCAGCTGCATCGCCAGATGCTCCAGCGCGGCCAGCACCTTCGAGCGGTCGTAGGCCCCCTCGCCGTGGCCCACCGTGCCGGACGGGCAGGCGGCATCCGCCATCGCGTCCTGGAAGTCGTTGCGCGCGGCCAGGATGGTGCGCCAGTGATCGTTCGACAACCGGTTGCGGATCTCGTTGGCGGCGCGCGCGTGGCTGGCCAGCGTCGGCATCAGGCCCGTCGCCGCGTTCGGATCGGCCAGCGTGGAGACCAGGCTGCGTTCGAACACGCGCAGCGACGCCTGCGGCGACGGCGTGTGCGGCGCCACCAGCCCGAACCACTGCGCCAGCAGGCCCAGCATGTTCAGCGTGCCGTCGTCGGTCTCGTCGTTCGATTCGATCGAGCCGAGTATCTGGCGGCACACGCGCACGACGTTTTCGGCGCGCTCGGCATAGCGGCCGGCCCAGAACAGGTTCTCGGCCGCGCGGCTCGATACGGCCAGCGGCCGCGTCACCGCCACCGTGCCCAGCGACGGCAGCGCGGTACGCGGTGACGGCGCCGATACCGACCCGCGGCGCGCATGGCTGGCCGACGTCGGCATCAACCCCTGCACCGGCTGGTTCGACAGCACCCAGGTGTCGGCGCTGGTGCCGCCCAGCTGCATCGATACCGCTTCCAGATGGGGCGGTGCGAGCCGCGTGAAGCCGCCCGGCATGACCTGCCAGCCGCCATTGCCATCGGCAACCGCGAACACGCGCAGCATGGCCGCGCGCGAACCGATCCGTCCGCCGCCCTTGTCGTCGGGCTCCCAGCAAGGCGTGTGCGAAAGCGGCAACGGCGCCTGCAGCGTGAAGCGATCTGGCGTTTCGGCGATGCGGGCGCGCCATGCATCGAGCGGCTGCAGCCCCTTTTCCATGCCGAGCAGCGCATCGGCGGGCGTGCGTGGATAGGTGGGCATCACGAACGCTTCGTCGAGCAGCCGCAGCGCCTCTTCCTGCGCGGCGGCCTCGCCGCACCACCAGCTCATGACCGATGGCAGCACCAGCGGCTCGTCCAGCAAGGCCTGCGCGATGCCGGGCAGGAAGCCGTGAATCGCAGGCGACTCCAGGAAGCCGGATCCCGGCACGTTCGACACCGCCACGTTGCCCGCGCGCATCGCTTCGAGCAGGCCCGGCACGCCGAGCATCGAATCGCTGCGCAGTTCCAGCGGATCGCAGAACACATCGTCAAGGCGCCGCAGGATCACATCCACGCGTTCCAGCCCGCCGAATGTCTTCAGGTACACCACGTCGTTGCGCACGGTCAGGTCCTTGCCTTCCACCAGCGTGATGCCGAGGTAGCGCGCCAGGAACGTGTGCTCGAAGTAGGTCTCGTTGAACGGCCCCGGCGACAGCAGCACGATCTGGCGCCCCGCGCCCGTGCCGGCGCCGGCGCCGGCGCCCTCTTCAGCCGGGCCCGCCGGTGCCGCGTGCGCCAGCGTCGAGATCAACTGCGAGAAGGTCGGCGGCAGGCGCCGCACGCGCAGTTCGCGGAACGCCTCGGCATACTGGCCTGAAACGATCAGCCGGTTTTCCAGCGCGTAGCCCATGCCCGAAGGCGTCTCGGTGCGATGCGCGATGACCGTCCAGCCGTTGTCGGTGTGCACCAGGTCTACCGCGACGGTCTGCAGGAAGCTGCCGCCCGGCGGCTGGTAGCCCTTGAGCGGGCGCAGGTAGCCGGGATGCCCGTAGACCAGCCCCGGCGGCAGCAGCCCGCGCCGGAGCAGCGTCTGCGGCCCATAGATATCGGCCAGGATGGCGTTGGCCAGCGTCGCCCGTTGCGTGACGCCGGCCTCGATCACCGCCCAGTCGGCTTCGGACACCAGGAACGGAAAGACCTCCAGCTGCCAGGCCCGCGCGCCGCCCTGGTCGGCGTAGACGTTGTACGTCACGCCGTTGTCGCGGATGCGGCGCGACACGGCCGCCGCATGGGCATTCAGCGCGGCGGGGCGCAGGTCGTCGAGGATGCCGAAGAAGCGCGCCCACGGTTCGCGCAGCGTGCCGTCGGGCAGCCGCAATTCGTCGCGATGGCCGTCCGGCACGGGCAGCGCCAGCCGGCCCGCCAGGGCGGCCGGCGCGTCGGCAATATCCGATCCATCGAAAGGCAGCGACGACTGCAACGGCACGGCTGACGGTTCTCCTGTGGGCGGGCGCGCCAGATGCGCTAGGCAATGTCGCGCAGGTCCAGCGTGAACGGAAATTCCAGGCTGCGGCGTGGCGGCGGCGCCACGGACCGCCCCGGCGTATGCCCGATCGCGAAAAACCGTGCCAGGCGCCGGCTTTCCGCCTCGTACGCATTGACCGGGAATGTCTGGTAATTACGGCCGCCCGGGTGCGAAACATGATACTGACAGCCGCCCAGGCTGCGGTCCATCCACGTATCCACCACGTCGAAGGTCAGCGGCGCGTGCGACGGGATGGTCGGATGCAGCGACGACGGCGGCGCCCAGGCGCGATAGCGCACCCCGGCCACGTACTCGCCGGCCCGCCCGGTAGGCTGCAGCGGAATGGTCTGCCCGTTGACCGTCACCACATGCCGGTTGTCGTTCATGCCCAGCACGCTCACCTCGATGCGCTCCACCGACGAATCGACATAGCGCACGTTGCCGCCGGGCGCCCCCTCCTCGCCCATCACATGCCATGGCTCCAGCGCGGTGCGCAGCGTCAGCGACAGCCCGGCCACGTCGATCTCGCCCACGCGCGGGAAGCGGAACTCGAAGTGCGGCGCGAACCAGCTCGACTCGAAGACAAAGCCGGCGGCGCGCATTTCGGCCAGCACATCGTCGAAATCCATTTCCACGAAGGTGCCGAGCATGAAGCGGTCGTGCAGCGCCGTGCCCCAGCGCGTCAGCCGCGCGGTGTACGGCGTGCGCCAGAAGCGTGCCACCATCGCCCGCAGCAGCAGTTGCTGCACCAGGCTCATGCGTGCGTGGGGCGGCATCTCGAACGCGCGAAGTTCCAGCAGGCCCAGCCGGCCGGTCGGCCCGTCGGGCGAGTAGAGCTTGTCGATGCAGAACTCCGAACGGTGCGTGTTGCCCGTCACGTCGACCAGCAGGTTGCGCAGGATGCGGTCGATCAGCCAGGGCGGCACCTGGCCATTGCCGACCACCTCGCACAGGTCAAGCTGGCGGCGCAGTTCGTCGAACGCGATATCCAGCTCGTAGACCTGGTCGTTGCGCGCCTCGTCCACGCGCGGCGCCTGGCTGGTCGGGCCGATGAACAGCCCCGAAAACAGGTACGACAGCGACGGATGGTTGTGCCAGTACGCGATCAGGCTGGCCAGCACGTCGGGCCGGCGCAGGAACGGGCTGTCGTCCGCCGTGGCACCGCCCAGCACGAAGTGGTTGCCGCCGCCGGTACCGGTGTGGCGCCCGTCGAGCATGAATTTCTCGGTGGACAGATGCGTCTCGTGCGCGGCCTGGTACAGGTAGTCGGTGTGGTCCACCAGTTCCGGCCAGTTGGCGGCCGGATGGATGTTGACCTCGATCACGCCCGGATCGGGCGTCACCTGCAGCAGCTTCAGGCGGGGGTCGCGCGGCGGCGGATAGCCTTCCATCACGATCCTGACGCCCAGTTCGGCGGCGGTGGCTTCCACCTCGGCCACCAGCGCCAGGTAATCCTCCAGCACGGTCAATGGCGGCATGAAGACATAGAGGATGCCGCGCTTGTCATCCATCGACTGCGCTTCGACGGCGGGACCGGCGGCGCGGCTCGGGTGGCGAACCTCCACGCAGATTGCCGTGCGGATGGTGTCGCTGGACGATACCCCCCGCGCGGGCGCCGTGGCCTGCGTGGCGGATTTGCCACCCGGCCGCGGCTGGCCCCGCGCTTCGGCCCTGCGCGCGGCCATCGCCGCGGGGCTGTACGCGGCGGCCGGCGACTGCGCGCGCAGCGGCGCCGCCGCCGGCAGCGGGGCGCGCGGTGCGAACGGATCCTGCTCGAATTGCCACGGATAGTCGGCCTTCGACACCCACGGCAGCGAATCGAGCGGCAGCCGGTAGCCCATCGGCGAATCGCCGGGCAGCAGGTACATGCGTTCGTCGCGCACGAACCAGCGGCCGGTCAGCCAGCCGCCATGATCGTCGGGCGCCAGCGGCAGCACGTAGCCGGTGACGCTGGACAGCCCCGCGTCGAACACGCGCCGCAGCCGCGTGCGCTCCAGTTCGTCGTCGAGCTTCGCCTCGAACGGGTCGACGTTGACGGGCAGCCGGCGCTCGCGCCACAGGTAGTACCAGACATCCTCGTAGCCGGGTGTGATGGCGTCGGCTTCCAGCCCTAGCCGCCGCGTCAGCGTTTCGAGAAACCGCCGGGCATCGGCCGATGTGTAGGCGTCGGGCTCGCGCTCGTCCGCAAACAGCGACGGATCCTGCCAGCAAGGCTGCCCATCGGCGCGCCAGCAGATCGACAGCGCCCAGCGCGGCAACTGTTCGCCGGGATACCACTTGCCCTGTCCGAAATGCAGGAAGCCGCCCTCGCCGTAGCGCGCACGCAGCTTGTGCACCAGTTCGGTGGCCAGCCCGCGCTTGGTGGGGCCCAGCGCATCGGTGTTCCACTCGGCGCCGTCACGGTCGCGCGCGGCGACGAAGGTGGGCTCGCCGCCCATCGTCAGCCGCACGTCGAGCGCCTGCAACTGGCGATCGACGGCCAGGCCGGCCGCGTCGATGGCCGTCCACTGTGCATCGGTGTAGGGCTTGGTCACGCGCGGTGACTCGTAGATCCGCGAGATCGACATATGGTGCGCGAACGTCACCTCGCACTCGTCCACCGCGCCGCTGACCGGTGCCGCGCTGCTGGGCTCCGGGGTGCAGGCCAGCGGGATATGGCCTTCGCCGGCCAGCAGCCCCGATGTGGGATCGAGCCCGATCCAGCCTGCGCCGGGCAGGTAGACCTCGCACCAGGCGTGCAGGTCGGTGAAATCCGCCTCGGCACCCACCGGGCCATCGACGGCCTTCACGTCGGGGGTCAACTGCAGCAGGTAGCCGGACACGAAGCGCGCGGCCAGCCCCAGATGCCGCAACGTCTGCACAAGCAGCCAACCGGTGTCGCGGCACGACCCCGACGCGTTTTCGAGCGTGGTCTCGGGCGACTGCACGCCCGGCTCCATGCGGATCAGGTAGCGGATCTCGCGCTGCAGCCGCTGGTTCAGGTCCACCAGGAAATCCAGCGTGGCACGCGGCGCGCGGTCGATGCTGTCGACAAAGGCGGCCAGGCGCGGCGTCAGCGGGTCTTTCGCCAGGTAGGGCGCCAGGTCGTGCGCCAACCCGGCATCGTAGGCAAACGGAATCTTCTCGGCCGACGGCTCCAGGAAGAAATCGAACGGGTTGTAGACCGCCATCTCGGCGATCAGGTCCACCGTCACGCGGAATTCCGTGGTCGGCTCCGGAATGACCAGCCGGGCCAGGTAGTTGGAGAACGGGTCCTGCTGCCAGTTGACGAAATGCTGCACCGGTTCGATGCGCAGCGAGTAGGACAGGATCGGCGTGCGGCAATGCGGTGCCGGGCGCAGGCGTACGACTTGCGGCGACAACTGCACCGGACGGTCATAGCGGTAGTGTGTGACATGACTCAGCGCGACGTGCGTGACCACTGGCGACCCCCGGGGTTGTGTGTAGCGTCAGGCTTAGCAAGACTTGTACCGCCTGCCCGTTCCTGCCAGCGGGCGGCGGCCGGCAACCGTGCCGGCCTACATTTGACTCTTCGCGCGCAGGCCCTCTTCCAGCAACGACCGCAGCTTGGCCAGCGCGCCGGGATCGCCGTGCGAAGCCGCCCGGGCGTACCAGATCTTGGCCTGCTCGATATCCTTGTCCACGATGCCGGGGTAGCCGCGCTCGTAGTAGCTGCCGACGATGTACTGCGCCCCCCCGTCGCCGGCGGTGGCCGCCTTCGAGTACCAGTTGAACGCACGGCCGTAGTCGAGCGGCACGCCGCGCCCCGTGAAGTAGTTGGTGGCCAGCGCCACCTGCGCCTGGATATGGCCGCCCTGCGCCGCGCGCTCATACCAGCGGTTGGCCTCCTCCAGCGACTTCGGCACCAGTTCGCCGCGCTCGTTCAGATCCCCCAATGTGTACTGCGCATGTGTCATCTGGTTGTCGGCGGCGCGCCGCAGCCAGACCAGTGCTTCCTGCGGCCGGGCTGTCGTGCCTTCGCCACGCAGCAGCATCATCGCGTAGTTGAACTGGGCCAGCCGGTTGCCCTTCTGGGCGGCATCGGCAAAACCCTTGATCGCCGCATCGAAATGACCGGCTTCATAGGCGGCGACCGCTTCGCGCGTCTGGGCCTGGGCCGGCGCGGGCGGTTCGGTGGCGGCACGGGCATGGAAGCCGGCGACTGCGGCGAGGACCAGCACGGCCAGACGGATCTTCGAGGTAACGGACGCGGGCATGGTGGAACTCCGAAGGCCGGCGGGGCTGACGGGCTGGATAGCGGGACGTTGATTTAGTGTAGTTGGCGATCCAGCGCGCCGCTTATTCTCTTGAAGGATTTGTTGAAAACATATTTGGCTAATAATATTCTTCCCCAGAATAAATGCGGGAGATCGTGCTGGCACCCCCATGGACCGCCAAGGCGGTGCCAGCACGCAGCCCGAGGATCAGCCCGCGTCTTCCAGTGCCGACACCCGCGTGGCCAGCGCGGCGATCTGGCGGTTGATGGCGACCAGTTCCTGGCGGAGCTGGTCAAGATTCACCGCGTCGGTGCCTTCGGTGCCGGCTGCCACGTTGACGATCTGCCGGGTCCGCACGCCTGCGCGGCCGACCGACACGGACAGCGGACGGTCGCAAACCGATTCGTTGCCGAGCGCCACGCCGTAATCCACGTTGGCCTTCGCCTGGCTGCCCAGTGCGAGGCTGAAGATCGCCGTGGCGGTCGAGCTGGCTCCCAGCGCGACGGCACCCGGCTGCGTGGCTTGCGAGTTCGCCCCGATCGCATCGGCAAACAGGGCGCTGGCGCTGGAATTCGATCCGATCGCCACGGCCTGCGAACCGCTGACATAGCTCTGATCGCCAATCGCGATGCCGCGTACGGCCGATACCACGGCCAGGCCCAGCGCGATGGAGTTGGCGGCCGACGCGCCGGCCTTCGTGCCGATGGCGATGGCATCGCTGGCGCCGGCAACGCTGCCCACACCAATGGCCACGCTGTAGGGCGCCGTGGCATTGGCCAGCTGCCCGAATGCCGTCGCGCTTTCGGCGACGGCGGCGGCCTTGATGCCCACGGCGGTGCTGTTCACGGCCGATGCAACGGTGGAACTGCCCAGCGCAGTGCTGCTGTCGGCGGTTGCGGCACTCCGCGCACCGAACGCCGTCGACCACACGGCAGTGGCCGTGGCCTCCCGGCCCACCGCCGCGCTGTAGTTCCTGCCGCTGTGGGCCCCGGTGCCAATCGCCAGCGTATTGTGATCGCCGTCGGCCAGCGCCGTATTGCCGATGGCGATCGAATCGCCCACCGTGGCCGCGGCCGATTGCCCGATGGCAATCGCGTTGCCACCGCTGGCGTTGGCGTCGGGGCCGGTGCTGTTGGCGCGGAAGTACTGAACGCCTGCGGCCAGCGCGGCCGCCTGCTGAGATACGTTTTGTGTCATTGCGTCGCTCCAGATGTCGGATTCGGAAACGCCTTCCGGACAGCCGGCGTGCGCGCCATGGCTGCCACGGATGGCGATTCAATCCTTTCAAACTGCGACGCGCGACACCATGGAATCTGGTAGGCCAGGACGGTTCCATGGCGCGACCGGGCGCCCTGTGGTTAGGGGCGCGGCACCGCGCGGATGCGGCTACCCGGCGAACCGGTATCCGACCCCCACCTCGGTCAGCAGGTGCACGGGCTGTGCGGGGTCCGGTTCCAGCTTGTGGCGCAGGTGTCCCATGTAGACGCGAAGGTAGTGGCTGCTTTCCGAGTGCGCCGGGCCCCAGACCTCACGCAGCAGTTCGCGATGGGTCATGACCTTGCCGCGGTGGGCGATCAGCACCGCCAGCAGCCGGTATTCGATGGGGGTCAGATGCACCTGCGCATCGCCGCGCGTGACCAGCCGGTTGGCCATGTCCACGCGCACATCGCCGAACGTGATCTGCGGCGTGCCCTGCGGGTTCGTCCTGGCGTGGCGGCGCAGCAGCACGCGCACGCGCGCCACCAGTTCGCCCACGCCGAACGGCTTGGTCAGGTAGTCGTCGGCGCCGGCATCCAGCGCCGCGATCTTGTCGGCTTCGTCGGTACGCGCCGACAGCACCAGCACCGGCACCTCCGTCCAGGTGCGCATTTCACGGATCAGCGTCATGCCGTCGCCATCGGGCAGGCCCAGGTCCAGGATCACGATATCCGGCTGGCGCGTGCCGGCATCGATCAGCCCGCGCTTGAGCGTGTCGGCCTCGTGCACGGTACAGCCCTCTGCCTGCAGCGATTCGCGCACGAAGCGGCGGATATGGGGTTCGTCCTCGACCAGCAAGACGGTCGGCGAATAATCGAATGGCATCTCAGTGCGGATCAGGAAGGATGGTGTCGAGCGGCTCGGGCTCGACGGCAGGAGGATTGCCGCGCGGCAGTGCCAGCGTGAAGCGTGCGCCGGGGCCGGCCGGCTCCACCCAGATGCGGCCGCCGTGGGCCTGCATGATGGCGTCGCACACGGCCAGCCCCAGGCCCACGCCGGCGGTGGCCGATTCGCGCTGGCCACGCGTGAATTTCTCGAAGATGTGGCGCTCCTGGCCCGGCGCCACGCCGGGGCCCTCGTCCTCGACGATCAGGCGCACTTCGTCGTCGAGCAGCTCGCCACGGATGCGCACGACCGTGCCGGGCGCGGTGTACTTGGCCGCGTTTTCCAGAAGGTTGCACAGCACGCGCTCCATCAGCACGCCGTCGCATTCCACCAGCGGCAGCGCGGAAAGGCGGGCCACCTGCACGCGATGCGCCTTCAGTGCCTCGCGCATCGACGCGAGCGCCGCGCCCACCAGTTCCTCCAGCGATTGCCAGCCGCGCTGCAGTGCCACGTCGTGCTGCTGCAGTCGGGCCATGTCGAGCAGGTTGACCACCATGGTCCGCATGCGCAGCGCCTGCCCACGCATGGCCTCCACGGTCTCGGCCACGTCGCCGGCCAGCGCCGGCGTGGCGCGCTGCAGCGTCTCGGCCATGCCGATCAGCCCGGTCAGCGGCGTGCGCAGGTCGTGCGACACGGCGGCCAGCAGCGAACTGCGCAGCCGCTCCGATTCGATCGACACCAGCGCGCGCTGCGCCACTTCCACGTAGTGCAGCCGCTCGATGCCGATGGCGATCAGCGTGGCGAAGACATCGGCCTGACGTCGCAGCTCGGGCTCGGCCAGCGCGTGCCAGGCGCGCGGCTCCACGGCCAGCACGCCGCGCGTCTGCATCGGCGCCTTCAGCGGCAGGTACAGCACCGTGCTGCCCGGCAGCGTATGGGTGCCGGTGCCGGCCGGCTGGCCGTGGTCGAACACCCATTGCGCCAGCACCGTGTCGATGGCCTCTCCCTTGTCGGTCTTGTCGGTCCTGTCGGTCTTGTCACCAGGCCCGCCCGGCGCGCCTCCGGCCATCGGCACCAGCCGGCCCTGTTCGGACACCAGAAAGAACGTCACATGGGCTTCGAACGCGGCGCGCATGAAGCGGCTGCCGATCTCGACCACCTGATCGGTGGTCAGCGCGGCCGACAGCTCGCGGGCCAGTTCGTACAGCGTGCGCGCATCGGTTTCGCGCCGCACGGCCACCTGCGCCTGCTCGCGCAGGCCGGCCGTGAGCTGCCCGATGACCAGCCCCACCGTCAGCAATACGAAGAACGTCAGCAGGTACTGCACGTCGCTGACCGCGAACGACATCCGGGGTGGCACGAAGAAGAAATCGAACGCCGCCACCGCCAGCACCGATGCCAGCGCCGCCGGTCCCCGGCCATGGCGCAAGGCCACGCCGACCACGCCCGCCAGGAACAGCATCGCAATGTTGACGAGGTCGAACCACGGGCGCGCCAGCATCGACAGCACCGTGGCACCGGCGCACCAGACCGCCGCGAACGCGTAGTCGCGCCGGCGCGTGCGTGCCAGTTCGGCGCGGGCCTCGATGGCGGCCTGCGCATCGGCATCGTCATGGGGCGCGACGATCTGCGGCGCGCGCGGCCGAAGATCGGCGCGCGTGGTGTCGGCGGCCACGCGGATCACGTCGATCTCCGGGCAGCCCGCCGCCAGCGCATCGGCAAACGTCTGCCGGCCGATCAGCCGGTTGCCCGCGCCCACCACCGGCGACAACGCACGCGCCAGCCACATGCGCGCCTGATCGATCGGACTGCCCTCGGCGCGCCAGTCGTTGCGGGCACGCCCCACCAGCACCTTGGTCAGGTTGTGGCGGCGCACGTAGCCGGCCACCGCTCTGACCATGTCGTGCCCGGCCAGCGTTTCGGTGCGGGCGCCCAGTTCCTCGGCCAGTTGCATGGCGGCGCGGACGCGCACGCGGACGGGGTCGGCCAGCGGCATCAGCCGGGGCGTGGCGATGGTGACCACGTGCCAGTCGCAGTCGAGCTGGCTGGCCAGGCGCCGCGCGCTGCGCACCACCTGTTCGGCATCGTCGCCGGTGCCAATGCACGCCAGCACGGCCTCGCGGGTGCGCCAGACCGGCTGGATCGCCTCGGCATGGCGGTAGGCGCGCACGTCGTCATCGACGCGGTCGGCGGTACGGCGCAGCGCCAGTTCGCGCAGCGCGATCAGGTTGCCCTTGCGGAAGAAATGCCGGGCCGCGTGGCGCGCCTGGTCAGGCAGGTACACCTTGCCTTCGCGCAGCCGGCGCAGCAGTTCGTCGGCGGGCAGGTCCACCAGCACCACCTCGTCGGCGCCGTCGAACACGGCGTCGGGCACGGTTTCCCAGACGCGCACGCCGGTGATGCCGCCCACGGCCTGGTTCAGGCTGTCCAGGTGCTGGACGTTGACCGTGGTCCAGACGTCGATGCCGGCAGCCTGCAGCTCCTGGATGTCCTGCCAGCGTTTGGGGTGGCGGCTGCCCGCCGCGTTGGAGTGCGCCAGTTCGTCGACGAGTACCAGCGCAGGGTGGCGGGCCAGTGCGCCATCGAGATCGAATTCCTGCAGCACGTGATCCCGATAGGGCACGTCGCGCAGCGGCAGGCGCTCCAGGCCGTCCACCAGCGATTCGGTTTCGGCGCGGCCGTGGGTTTCGACCACGCCGATCACCACGTCCACGCCCTGTTCACGCAAGGCCCGGGCCGCCGCCAGCATGGCAAAGGTCTTGCCCACGCCGGCCGATGCACCAAAGTAGACCCGCAGCTTGCCGTGCGCGGCGCGCACGCCGTCCGCCTGCATGCGTTGCAGCAGGGCGTCGGGGTCCGGGCGGGCGGCGTCAGTCATCGTGTGTGGATTGTGCCACGCAGGCATTCGCGGTGTGTGCATGCGCCGGCCCTCTCCCCCGGCCCTTCGCCCCCGCGCGGGAGAGGTGAGCAAACCACCAGCATCCGATATGCCCCTGGTGTTCTCCCCTCTCCCCCCTGCGGGAGAGGGGCGGGGGCGAGGGCAAGCGCATCGACCACCACGAAATCTATTTCAGCCCATCCAGCGCAAGATTCAACTTGAGCACGTTCACCGCTGGCTCCCCTAGCACCGCCAGGCCCGGGCCCTCGGTGTTAGCCGCGATCAGCGCCTCGACCTTCGCCTCCGGCAGGCCGCGCAGGCGCGCCACGCGCGCCGCCTGGTATTGCGCCGCGGCCGGGCTGATATGCGGGTCGAGGCCGCTGCCCGACGCCGTGACCAGGTCCACCGGCACCGGCGCCCGGTTATCGGGATCGGCGGCGTGCAGCGCATCGATACGCGCGGTCGCCGCGTCGGTCAGCGCCGGATTGGTCGGGCCCAGGTTCGAGCCCACCGACGCCGCGCCGTTGTACGGCATCGGCGCCGTGGCCGACAGGCGGCCCCAGAAGTACTTCGGGTCCGAGAACGGCTGGCCGATCAGCGCCGAGCCGACCGTCCTGCCATCCTGCACGATCAGCGACCCGGCGGCCTGGTGCGGAAACACCGCGCGCGCGATGCCGGTGACCACGCCCGGATAGAGCAGCCCGGTGACGATGGACAGGCCGACGAACACAGTCAGCGCCGGGCGCAGCATGCCGGTCTGGCGAGCCGGCTCGGCCGGCAGGTTGATTTGGGCTTGTGAAGGCATTGCAGTTCTCCGTACTCAGATCCAGCCGAACATCGTCAGGAACATGTCGATCAGCTTGATGCCGGCAAAGGGCACCAGGATGCCGCCCAGCCCGTAGATCAACAGGTTGCGGCGCAGCAGGATGGCGGCGCCCAGCGGGCGGTACACCACGCCGCGCATCGCCAGCGGAATCAGCGCCACGATGATCAGCGCGTTGAAGATCACGGCCGACATGATGGCCGACGCCGGCGTGGACAGGTGCATCACGTTCAGCAGGTTCAGCTGCGGATACGTGGTGGCGAATGCGGCCGGGATGATCGCGAAATACTTGGCCACGTCGTTGGCCACGCTGAAGGTGGTCAGCGACCCGCGCGTCATCAGCATCTGCTTGCCGATCTCGACGATCTCGATCAGCTTGGTCGGGTTGCTGTCCAGGTCGACCATGTTGCCGGCCTCGCGCGCGGCCTGCGTGCCGCTGTTCATGGCGACCGCCACATCGGCCTGCGCCAGCGCCGGGGCGTCGTTGGTGCCGTCGCCGGTCATCGCCACCAGGCGGCCCTGCCCCTGGTATTCCCGGATCAGCGCGAGCTTGGCCTCGGGCGTGGCTTCGGCCAGGAAGTCGTCCACGCCGGCCTCGGCCGCGATCGATGCCGCCGTCAGGCGGTTGTCGCCGGTGATCATCACGGTGCGGATGCCCATCTTGCGCAGCTCGCCGAACCGCTCGCGGATGCCGCTCTTGACGATGTCCTTGAGCTCGACCACGCCCAGCACGCGCACGCTGTCCTCGGTGCCTTCGGAGATGGCCTCGGCCACCACCAGCGGCGTGCTGCCGGCGCGCGCCACATCGTCCACGGCCTGCATGACGGCGTCGGGGAACTTGCCGGCGCGCTCGGTCACGTAGCGACGCACCGCGTCGGCCGCGCCCTTGCGCACGCTGCGCACGACGTTGCCTTGTGCCACATCGACGCCGCTCATGCGCGTCTGCGCGGTGAACGGCACGAAGACCGGGGCAGCCAGTCCGCGTGCGCCCATCTCCGGCGCGGTCACGCCCGGTTGCTGGCGCACCAGCGCGACGATGCTGCGGCCCTCGGGCGTTTCATCGGCCAGCGACGACAGCCAGGCGGCCTCCGCCAGCTGGCGCTCGTTCACGCCCGGGGCGCAGAGGAAGCGCGCGGCCTGGCGATTGCCGTGGGTGATCGTGCCGGTCTTGTCCAGCAGCAGCACGTCGACGTCGCCGGCGGCCTCCACCGCGCGGCCCGACGTGGCAATCACGTTCGCCTCCATCATGCGGCTCATGCCCGCCACGCCGATGGCCGACAGCAGGCCGCCGATGGTGGTCGGGATCAGGCACACGAGCAGCGCCACCAGCACCGTCACCGATACCGGCACGCCGGCCTTGGTCACCAGCACCGCATAGAGCGAGTACGGCTGCAGCGTGGCCGTGGCCAGCAGCAGCACCAGCGTCAGGCCCACCAGCAGGATCGTCAGCGCCAGCTCGTTCGGCGTCTTCTGGCGCTTGGCACCTTCGACCATGCTGATCATGCGGTCGATGAAGCTTTCGCCCGGATTGGTCGTGATGCGGACCACGATCCAGTCGGACAGCACGCGCGTGCCGCCGGTCACCGACGAGAAATCGCCGCCCGATTCGCGGATCACGGGCGCCGATTCTCCCGTGATGGCGCTTTCATCGACGGAGGCCACGCCTTCGATGACCTCGCCGTCGCCGGGGATCATCTCGCCGGCTTCGACCAGCACGATGTCGCCGCGCCGCAGGTCGGTGGCGATGACCGGCTGGGTGGCGCCGGCGGCGCGCGCATCGCCTCGGCCCGGGCGCACCACGCGCGCCATGGTGGTGGTCTTGAGCCCGCGCAGCGCGGCGGCCTGCTGCTTGCTGCGGCCTTCGGCCAGGGCTTCGGCAAAGTTGGCGAACAGCACCGTGAACCACAACCAGACCGCAACGGCCAGGATGAAGCCCGCGGACTCGCTGCCCTGCGCGTGGCCGAGCCATGCACGCAGGAACAGGATCGTCGTCAGGATGCTGCCCGCGTAGACCACGAACATCACGGGATTGCGCAACTGCGCACGCGGCGTGAGCTTGCGCAGCGCATCGATCATGGCCGGCTTGACCAGTTCTGGCGAGAACATGCCGCGCGCGGGGCGCGGGTGATGCGGCATGCCGCCGCCGGCCGCCGTGGCGGTCGCATTGGCTGCCGTGCCGGCGGGACGTGACGGCGCGGCCGGGGTATTACGCGTCGCCGGGGATTGTTGTTGCATGAGAATCTCCGCGAATTACTTGGCTGCCGCCGCAACGGCGGCGGGCTGCAGTTGCTCTGCGACCGGGCCCAGCGCCAGCGCGGGCACGTAGGTCAATGCGCCAACCAGCAGGACCGAACCCACCAGCAGCACCACGAACAGCGGGCCGTGCGTGGGCATCGTGCCGGACGTGGCGGGCGTGCGGCGCTTGGCGGCCAGCGATCCGGCCATGGCCAGCACCGGGACGATGATCCAGAAACGGCCGAACCACATCGCCGCGGCCAGCAGCACGTTGTAGAACGGCGTGTTGGCGGACAGCCCGGCAAAGGCGCTGCCGTTGTTGTTGGCCGCCGACGACAGCGCATACAGGATCTCGGAGAAGCCGTGCGTGCCGGGGTTGAACACCCCTGCGCGGCCCGGCTCCGCCATCACCGCGATGGCCGTGCCGACCAGCACCAGCAGCGGCGTCACCAGAATGGCCACGGCGGTCATCTTCATCTCGTAGGCCTCGATCTTCTTGCCCAGGTATTCGGGCGTGCGGCCGATCATCAGGCCCGCGATAAAGACCGCCAGCACCGCGTAGACCAGCATGCCGTACAGGCCCGAACCCACGCCGCCGAAGACCACCTCGCCCAGCTGCATCAGCAGCATCGGCACCAGCCCGCCGATGGCCGTGAACGAGTCGTGCATGGCGTTCACGGCGCCGCACGACGCGGCCGTGGTGATCGTCGCGAACAGCGCGCTGGCCGAAATGCCGAAGCGCACTTCCTTGCCTTCCATGTTGCCGCCGGCCTGCAGCGCCGATGCCACATGGTCGACCGGCAGCGCCGACAGCGCGGCGTTGACCTGCTGCTCGGACGCCATCGCCGCCAGCGCCATCACCACGAAGATCACCGTCATCGACGCGATCACGGCCACGCCCTGGCGGCGGTCCCTGACCATCTCGCCAAACGTGAAGCACAGCGCGGCCGGGATCAGGAAGATCGCCAGCATCTCGATCAGGTTGGACAGCGGCGTGGGATTCTCGAACGGATGGGCCGAGTTGGCGTTGAAGAAGCCGCCGCCGTTGGTGCCCAGCATCTTGATCGCTTCCTGCGACGCCACCGGCCCCATCGCCAGCGTCTGCGTGGCGGTTTTGGCGTCCTCGGTCACTGGCTTGCCGTCGCGGTCCATCACCGGCTGCCCGGCCGCGTCGACCTTCGGCTGCGTATATTCCACGGCCGACACCAGCGACACGTCCTTGTAGCTGTCGAAGTTCTGGATCACGCCCTGGCCCACCAGCGCCACGGCCATCACGATCGACAGCGGCAGCAGCACATACAGCGTGCTGCGCACCAGATCGACCCAGAAGTTGCCGATGGTCTGGGCGCTGTGGCGCGCAAAGCCGCGAATCAGCGCGAACACCACCGCGATGCCGGTGGCCCCCGAGACGAAGTTCTGCACCGTCAGCGCCAGCATCTGCGTCAGGTAGCTCATCGTGGATTCGCCGGCATAGCCCTGCCAGTTCGTGTTGGCCACGAAGCTGACGGCGGTGTTGAACGACGAATCGGGCGACACCGCGCCAAACCCCTGCGGGTTCAGCGGCAGCATGCCTTGCAGGCGCTGGATGGCGTACACGGCAATCACGCCGATCACGTTGAACACGATCACGGCGACGGCGTACTGTTTCCAGCCCATTTCGGCATCGGCACGCACGCCGGCCAGACGGTACAGCGCGCGTTCGAGCGGGCGGCCCCATGCCGTCAGCCCATAGTTGCCCTCTTCGACGGCGCGGCGCATGTAGCGGCCCAGGAACGGGCCCACCACGAACAGCACGGCAAGGAACAGGGCGAGCAGCCCCAGAAACTGGGAGAAGGTTGACGTGGGCATCAGAATTTCTCCGGCCGGAACAGTGCAACGAGCAGGTAAATGAAGATGGCGACGGCCAGGCCGCCGCTGAGCAGGTCGGTCCAGTCCATCAGGGCCTCCGGTCGGTTGCCGGATGCCCGGGCCGGCCGGGCTCCGCGCCGGTGTCGTCGGCGCCGCCACGGCCAGCGGGCAGGTTGGCGCCCAGCGCGGCGCACAGGGCCAGCAGCGCGCCCGTCAACGCGCCAAAGGCCAGCAATACGAGGAAATAGATCCCGTCCATGATGTGTGTGCAGGCGGGTCGCCTGCAGAGTGATTCACGGATAGGAGGTTAGGGATCGGGGGGTAAAAACGGGGTAGAGAGGGGGAGAGGGGGTGTAAACGAAATATAAAAACGGGCGGCGCAGTGCCGCCCGGACGCGATGTTGCCCTGCTGCCCGGCGGAAGCCGGGAAAAAAACAGCCGCGTTAGATCCAGCCGGCCCGGTGCAGCTTGCGCCAGAGCAATCCGCAGGCCGTGACGGTGACGCCGAGCACCACCGGATACGCGTAGTGCCACTTCAGCTCGGGCATGTCGCTGAAGTTCATGCCGTACAGCGAGAACACCACCGTCGGCACGGCCAGGATGGCGCCCCAGCCGGCCAGGCGCTTGACCACCTCGTTCTGCGTCACGGTCACCAGCGCCAGGTTGACCTGGACGGCCGTGGTCAGCATCTCGCGCACCACGTCCAGCGATCGCACGATGCGGCTGCAGTGATCCTCGATATCGCGGAAATACGCGCGCAGTTCCTTGGGCACCAGGTCTTCATGCAGCCGGATCAGCTGGCCGCAGATATCCTCCACCGGATACACGGCATTGCGCAGCCGCAGTACCTGGTGCTTGACGTGGTACAGCCGCTGGATGGCCTCGCGGTCGAATTCGTCGCGGAAGATGCCCTGCTCCAGCTGCTCGAAGGTGTCTTCCAGCCGCGTGACGATGGGCAGGTAGTGGTCGACCACGAAGTCCATCAGCGCGTACAGCACGTAGCCCGGGCCGTTGGCCAGCCCCTGCGGGTCTTCCTCGCAGCGTTCGCGCACGGGCGCATAGGTGGAACTGGCGCCGTGGCGCACCGACACCACGTAATTGGGGCCGACAAACAGGTGGGTCTCGCCCACCACCACGTCCTCGCCGGCCAGCTGCGCGGTGTTGAGCACCACGAACACCGAATCGCCGTACGTTTCGAGCTTGGGCCGCTGATGGGCGTCCAGCGCGTCTTCCACGGCCAGGTCATGCAGCCCGAACGCCTGCTGCACCCGGCGCAGCAGCGTCAGGTCGGGCTCGTGCAGGCCCAGCCAGACGAACGTGCCCGGTTCCGCCAGCACCTGGCCGATATCGGCGAAGTCCACCTTGCCAAGCTTCTTGCCATTGCGATACGCCGCACAGTTGACGATGGCGCCCATGGCTCCTCCGCGATCAAGATGCGCAATCGTAACAAGGGCGGCGGAACCGTGCGATAGGCGTTGCGCTGACATCAGGGTGTACCCGAACCCGGGCCATCCCGGTACCCATACCGCCCCGCCCGCCACATGCGCGCGCCCTTGCGCGGGGCATATGGTCCGCATGGTTCACCCCCTGCGGGCCGACCAAGATTTGTTACAGTTCCCGAGAAAACCGACGTTAGAATGTCCCATTTCCACGGTCACCCGGCTATGTCCCAGAAGAAATCGCCACGTTTCGAGCTGCGCAGTGGCAATGTCGACGCCCTCCTTCTCGCCCTGCAGACCGCGGACATGGACGCGCTGCGGGATGACCTTCTCTCCCGCTTCGAATCGACCCCCGATTTCTTCTCTGACGATGTGGTGGCGCTGGACCTGCGCCGCCTGGACGGCGACAGCGCGCTGGCGCTGGACCGCGTGATCGACACCCTGGCCACCCTGAATGCCCGCGCCATCGGCGTGGTGGCGCGCCCCGAGCAGCGCGGGTGGGCGGGCGGCTTCGGGCTGCCGCTGCTGGACAGCCAGAGCCGGCGCGGCGGCCGCGACGACGCGGCCCGGGACAAGCCGGACGCCGAAAAGGGTGCCGAAACGGCTTCCGAACAGGGTGCCGCCGATGACGCGCCCGCCAGCGCCAGCCCGGCCGGCAACGGTGCGCAGGGCGCCGGTTCGGGCGCGGCCAACGGCAGCGCATCGGAAATCGCCGAGATCATGGCCGCCGCCAACGCCGCGGCCGCCACGCCGCGGGCCATCCCCACGCTGCTGATCGACAAGCCGCTGCGCTCGGGCCAGCAGGTGTACGCGCAGGGCGATGTGGTGATCCTGGATCTGGTCAGCTACGGCGCCGAGGTCATCGCCGAAGGCAACATCCATATCTACGCCCCCCTGCGCGGCCGTGCGCTGGCGGGCGTCAAGGGCAATCCGGACGCGCGCATCTTCTGCACGTGCCTGGAGCCCGAACTGATTTCCATCGCCGGCATCTACCGGACCGCCGAGCAGACGCTCCCGGCCGAGGTGCTCGGCAAGTCGGCCCAGGTGCGCCTGGCCGACGAGAAGCTGATTCTTGAACCGCTGCGGATGAAATAACGCCGCCGCGCCCATCACGACGAACAACTTTCATACCGGACCAAGAGCCATGGCAAAAATCATCGTAGTGACCTCCGGCAAGGGAGGCGTCGGCAAGACCACCACCAGCGCGAGCTTCGCCGCCGGCCTGGCCCTGCGTGGCCACAAGACTGCCGTGATCGATTTCGACGTCGGCCTGCGCAACCTCGACCTGATCATGGGTTGCGAGCGCCGCGTGGTGTATGACCTGATCAACGTGGTGCAGGGCGAAGCCAACCTGCACCAGGCGCTGATCAAGGACAAGAAGTGCGAGAACCTGTTCATCCTGCCGGCGTCGCAGACGCGCGACAAGGAGGCGCTGACGCGCGAGGGCGTGGAAAAGGTCATCAACGACCTGAAAGCCATGGATTTCGAATACATCGTCTGCGATTCGCCGGCCGGCATCGAGACCGGCGCGCTGATGGCCATGTACTTTGCCGACGAGGCGCTGATCGTGACCAACCCCGAAGTCTCGTCGGTACGTGACTCGGACCGCATCCTGGGCATCCTGGCATCGAAAACCAAGCGCGCCAGCGAAGGCGAGACCATCAAGGAACACCTGCTGATCACGCGCTACAACCCCAAGCGCGTACATGGCGGCGAGATGCTGTCGCTGACCGACATCCAGGAAATCCTGCGCATCAAGTTGATCGGCGTGGTACCGGAATCGGAAGCCGTGCTGCATGCTTCGAACCAGGGCACCCCGGCCATCCACCTGGAAGGCACGGATGTGGCCGACGCCTACGGCGACGTGGTGGACCGCTTCCTGGGCAAGGACAAGCCGCTGCGTTTCACTGACTACCAGAAGCCGGGCCTGCTCTCGCGCATCTTCGGCAACAAGTAAAAGGAGGGCTCATCCATATGTCGATCCTGTCCTTCCTGCTCGGGGAGAAGAAGAAGTCCGCGTCGGTCGCCAAGGAGCGCCTGCAGATCATTCTCGCCCACGAACGTTCCGGCCATTCGGCGCCGGCCGACTACCTGCCGGCCCTGCAGCGCGAACTGGTGGCCGTCATCTCGAAATACGTGAAGATCAGCGACCAGGATCTGCGCGTCAGCCTTGAGCGCCAGGACAACCTGGAAGTGCTCGAGGTCAAGATCGAGATTCCGCAGGCCTGACCTGCCGCACGCCGGCCAGCGTCGGCACCGCGCCCCCCGCCATCCCCACCGAGGGATAACCCTTCCCTACATTCGTTGGGGATATTGCAGCGCAACAACCGCCACGCGTGGCGGTTGTATTGCGTGCTGCTGCCCGCCTCCTTTCCCGCTCCCCGCCTGACCTGCACCGCCCTGGCGCATGGTGCCATGCACCAATTCGCGGGCCTTCCGACATTGTGTAGCGGCAAACCAACGGATTTGCACCAAATGTCTTCTCGGAACGCGCCTGCGCTTCGGATTTATGTCCGAAACATCCGCCTTTTGTTAAATTTTCGCGGCGTTTAGTGCAAACGTTATCCACAAAGAAGGACGCGCCGTGATCCGGGGCGATCCGACCACAAGACAGAAAAGGAGCACCATGAAGAAATCGCTACTGGCCCTCGCCGTTGGTTCGCTGTGCGCAGGCAGCGCGTTCGCGCAATCGTCGGTCACGCTGTACGGCATCATTGACAACAGCGTTCACTACACCACCAATGCCGACGCGCAGAACCACGGCCAACTGGCCCTGGACAATGGCGCGATCACGCAAAGCCGTTGGGGCATCAAGGGCTCGGAAGCCCTGGGCAACAACCTGAAGGCGATCTTCCAGCTGGAAAACGGCTTCAACGGCGACAACGGCACGATGAGCTCGCCGGGCCAGATCTTCAACCGTCAAGCCTATGTTGGCCTGGCCGGCGACTTCGGCTCGGTCAAGCTGGGCCGCCAGTACACCGAAGGGTTTAACTTCTTCGGCGACTACGATCCGCTGACCATCGGTAACTACAACGGCAACTCGTGGATGTACTACAGCCTGACGCAGCTGCGCCGTAACAACGTGATCAGCTACAGCGGCTCGTTCAGCGGCCTGGACGTCGGCCTGAGCTACGGCTTCGGCGAAACCCCGGGCAGCTTCACGAAGGCCAGCGGTTCGGGCGCCGGCACGAACTCGCCGTACTTCGGCGCACGCGTGGCCTACAACTGGGGTCCCCTGGGCTTCGGTGGCGTGTACCAGGAAATCCGTGACGCCAACGGCAACAAGCAGCAAATGTGGGGCGCTGCCGGTAAGTACACGTACGGTCCGGCCAAGTTCTTCCTGGGCTACATCGGCGGCAAGGACAAGACCGGCGTGATCGACAACACGCTGAACAACGCCCTGGTCGTGTCGACCACTCGCTGGAACAACCCGACCGGCGCCCAGCTGGCTGGCCTGGCTCCGGCCAACCCGCGCAAGGACACGCTGGGCTACGCTGGTGTGACGTACAACGTCACGCCGGCCCTGGCCCTGACCGGCGCCTTCTACGGCGACTACGTCGAGAACAAGAACGGCGTCAACGACAACAACGGTCGTCGCTACACCGCCGCGTTCATCGCCGAGTACTCGCTGTCGAAGCGTACCCAGGTCTACGGCGCCGCCGACTGGAACAAGGTTTCGGGCGCAACCGAAACCGAACTGCCGGGTCGTGGCAACCAGACCAGCTTCGGCGCTGGCATCCGCCACATTTTCTGATCGTTCACTCGATCTGCTGTTCTGGGAAAGGCACCTTCGGGTGCCTTTTTTTTCGTCCGGCGCCAGCCGGTGCCACCTGCGCGGCCGCGTCGCGGGCAGATCCGTCGTCCAGCAGTTCCAGCCGGTAGCCGTAGGTGTAGACCGGCACCACGCGCACCCCGTTTTCGTCCCACAGCCCGAGCTTGTTGCGCACGCGCGAGATGTGCGTGTCGATGGTGCGCGACATCGGCGAGAACTCGCGTCCCCACACCGCCGTCACCATGTGCTCGCGCGGCACCACGCGATTGGCATGGCGGAACATCAGCAGCGCCAGTTCGAATTCCTTGGGCGTGAGCGGCACCACCGCGCCGTCGCGCGTGGCATGGTGCGTCACGATGTCGAATGCGTAGCGGCCCCAGGTCAGGCGGTCGTCGTAGCGCTGGCGCGTATCGGGATAGACCCGTCGCAGCAGCGCCTGGATGCGTGCGGACAGTTCCACCGGCCGGATCGGCTTGACCATGTAGTCGTCGGCGCCGGCAGCCAGGGCCGCCACGATATCGGCCTCGGCCTGGCGCCGGGCCACGAACATCACCGGCACGCGCGGGTCCAGGTGCGTGCGCACCCAGTGCAGCACTTCCAGGCCGGATACCTGCGGCACGTCCCAGTCCAGCAGTAGCAGGTCGAACGTGACCTTGCGCAAGGTCAGCAACATGCGGCGGCCGTCGGTAAAGGTCACGCACTCATGGCCGGCGCCGTTCACGATGGCGCGGATCATCGCCGCCTGGGCGCTGTCGTTCTCCAGTGAAGCCACCCTCAGTCCTGTGTTCGTCATGCGTCGTCGCGTTCCCCGATTCGGGGCCCCGGTGATTAAGTCCGACGACCATTAGATGCGGAGTTGCGCACAAACCCTATAAGACGATGCTCATTTTTGTGTCCGCCACAAATGTTTACTTCGTCCTCAGCGGGCCGCGACCTACCATGGGCCGCATTGAATGACCGGCAAGGACTGCAAGGAACCCAACGTGAAGATCGCCGCGCTTGAAGATAATCCGGCTCGCATCATGGTGCTGGAGCGCGCCCTGCAACGGGGCGGGCACCATCTGGCACGCTTCCGCTGCGGGCCGCCCCTGGTCGATGCCATCCATGCCGAGCCCTTCGACATGCTGCTGCTGGACCGCGACGTGGCCGACGCCGATGCCGAGGAATTGCTCGACTGGGTCCGACGCACGCTCGGACACGGTTTGCCCGTGATGATGTTCGGTGCCAGCGACGCCGAATCGGATGTGGCGCGCTGCCTGATGGCCGGCGCCGATGCCTACGTGCCGCAGCCCGTACGCGACGGCGAACTGCTCGCGCGTATCGAGGCACTGGGCCGGCGCGCCGCCGCGCAGCCGGTGCGGCCGGCCACCGCGCCGGCCGGGGTACTGGAAAACGGCCCCGATCAGCTGGTCTGCGGTGAATTCCGCTTCGCGGTGGCCGAGCGCCAGGTCTGGGTGAAAGGCATGCCGGTGACGCTGTCGCCGAAGGAATATGCGCTGGCGCTGCTGCTGTTCCGCAACCTCGGCACGCTGGTCATGCGCCGGACGATGATCGACAAGGTCTGGCGCGGTGCCGACATGGAAGAACAGTCGCGCACCATCGACAGCCATCTGTCACGCATCCGGACCAAGCTGGCGCTATGGCCGTTCAACGGCGTGATGCTGCGCACGGTCTACCGGCTCGGCAGCCGGCTCGACGTGGCTTGAAGAAAGTATGAGTTGAGGAAGGGCTCAGCGCCCTGCCCCGGGAACCCTCAATCCGCCTTGATGCCCGCTTCCTTCACGATGCGGGCGTTTTCCTGCGATTCGGCGTGGATGGCCTTGGCGAATTGCGCCGCCGTGCCGCCGGTAGGCACCTCGCCGCCGCGCATCAGGCGATCGCGCACCTCGGGCTCGGCCAGCGCCTTGTTCAGTTCGGCGTTGAGCTTGTCGATGATGGCCGCCGGCGTCTTGCCCGGCGCGAAGATGCCGAACGTAGAGGTCAGGTTGGCCTTCGGATAGCCGAGTTCGTCGAACGTCGGCACATTGGGCAGACTGTCGAGCCGTCTGGGCGCGCCCACGGCGATGGCCCGCAGGCGGCCGGCCTGCATATGCTGGCTCAGCATCGGGCTGGCGTTGGTGCTCATCACCTCGAACTGCCCGCCCAGCGCGTCGTTCATCTGCTGGCCGGCACCCTTGTAGGGGATCAGCGTGATATCGGCCCTGGACTTCGAGCGCACCTGTTCCAGCATCACGTGGCCCACCGTGCCCAGGCCCGACGTGGCCCAGCGCACCGAGCCCGGCCTGGCCTTCGACTGGGCGACCACGTCCTGGAAGGTCTTGCCGGTGAAGCTCGGCGTGGCGATCACCAGTACCGGCGAGTACATCACGCTCATGACCGGCGCCACATCGCGCTGCGGGTCATAGTTGACGTGGCCCACGTGCGGATTGAGCGTCAGCGGGCTGGTCGAGGCGAAACCGAGCGTGTAACCATCGGGCGCGGCCTTGGCCACGGCGTCGATGCCGATGCTGCCGCCGGCGCCAGCCTTGTTTTCCACCACCACCGACGTGCCCATCTGGACCGACAGCTTTTCGCCCAGCGCGCGCGCCACGGCGTCGCTGATCCCACCGGTGGGATAGGCCACGATCATGCGGATCGGCCGGCTCGGGTAGTTGTCAGCGGCAAGGGCGGGGGCAGCGGCGGAGGCCATCAGCGTGACGGCGAGGCAGGCGGCGCGCAGCGGCAGGAGACGGAAAACGGCCATGGTCGGGCTTTGGAAGCGGGAATTACGTGGGATGGGCGCGTACGCGGCGCGC
Organism: Ralstonia sp. 25mfcol4.1; assembly: GCF_900104095.1. Taxonomy (GTDB): domain Bacteria; phylum Pseudomonadota; class Gammaproteobacteria; order Burkholderiales; family Burkholderiaceae; genus Cupriavidus. The sequence continues at coordinate 105,631 of NZ_FNJO01000009.1, forward strand.
GGAGAAAATCGTCTGGGAACCGGGTGGCGCGCGTCGGCGGCGTCCGGCCAGCCGCTATCTTAGCTGATCGGCTACGCCACCCCTGCCGCGCGGGCGGCTATCGCACCAGCGGGTACCGGGACGTTTATCGCACCAGCGGGTGTCGGGACGGTTATCGGACCAGCGGGTGCTCGGGACGGCTATCGGACCAGCGGGTGTCGGGACGGCTATCGGACCAGCGGGTGCTCGGGCACCCACGACACGAACAGTTCGTTGGCGCGGTCGTAGAGCCGCCAGGCCGTACCGCATTCGCGGCAGGTGAACGACATCATGCTGAAGGGCACGCCAGCCGCGCTCTGGCTGACCAGCGGTGCGGTATTGCGCAGCGCCAGGCACGGATGCGGCTCGCGGCGGCGCGGATCTTCGGCGAGGGCCAGGCAGTGGGCGCAGGCGGGACGGGCAGACATGGCGGGTAATGCGGAGGGCTGGGGTACGGCGGACTTCATGACCCAGATGATGCCGCAAAACCGATGCCAGGGTACTGGACCCGTGCGCGTTGCGCGCGCAACATGTCGGCTTCACACCACCAGGAAGAAAGAGGAGTCGTTTCGTGCCCGTCCCCCGCCCCGTGTTTCGTCATCGTCCTGTCACCCTGTCGTCGGCCGCCCTGGCCACCGCGCTGTTTGCCAGCACCGCCGCAGCGGCGCCGGTCGAACCCGTCTACCAGCTTGCCCAGCAGGAAAAGCCCGCGCTCATCGGCACCATGAAGGATCTGGTGTCGATCGAATCCGGCAGCAAGGACATCGAAGGCCTGGACCGCATTGCCAATCTGATCCGCGACCGGCTGGCCGCCATGGGTGGCGACGCCAGGCTGGTGGAGCCGACCGAGGTCTACCGCATGGAGGACACGCCCGAGAAAGTGGGCAAGATGGTGCATGCCACATTCAAGGGCACGGGCAAGCGCAAGATCATGCTGATCGCCCACATGGACACCGTGTACCTGCGCGGCATGCTGGCACAGCAGCCGTTCCGCGTCGAAGGCGACAAGGCCTACGGGCTGGGCATCGCCGATGACAAGAACGGCGTGGCCGTGATCCTGCACACCGTGGCGATCCTGCAGAAGATGAACTTCAAGGACTACGGCACGCTGACCGTGCTGATCAATGGCGACGAGGAAATCAGCTCGCCGGGCGCCCGCGCGATGCTGACGAAGCTTGGATCGGAGCAGGACGCCGTGTTCTCCTGCGAGGCGACGCGCGTGACCGGAGACCGCCTGTCGCTGGCCACCAGCGGCATCGGCGCCATCGCGCTCAAGGTGGAGGGCAAGTCATCGCACGCGGGCAGCTCGCCGGAACTCGGCCGGAATGCGCTGTACGAGATGTCACACCAGATCCTGCAGATGCGCGACCTGTCGAATCCCGATACCGGGCTCAAGGTCAACTGGACGCTGTCGCAGGCCGGCACCAATCGCAACGTGATTCCAGCCGTGGCCTCGGCCCAGGCCGATGTGCGCGTGCTGCGCACCGCCGACTACGACGGCCTGGAGAAGACGCTGAAGGAACGGACGCAGAAGAAGCTGATTCCCGACGCCAAGGTCGAGGTCAAGTTCGAGCGCCGCCGTCCGCCGCTGGAGGTCACGCCGGCCGCGCGCGCCCTGGCCGCCCATGCCCAGGGCATCTATGCGGAAATCGGTGAAAAGCTGGCCGTCTATGACACGGCCGAAGGCGGCGGCACCGATGCCGCGTTTGCCGCGGCAGCCACCAAGGCGCCGGTCATCGAACGCTTCGGCCTGCGCGGGTTCGGCGCCCATTCGAACGACGCCGAGTATGTGGACCTGAACTCGGTCACGCCGCGCCTGTACCTGCTGACGCGCATGATCATGGATGTGTCGCAGGACAAGGCCGGCAAGTAGCGATGATGGTCTTGCGCCCCTCGCCAGCAAGGCGGGAGAGGGGCGCACCCAGCAAACCTCGTCAGGCGGCCTTCGCGCGCCCCCGCAGGTCTGGCAGGAACACCGCCAGCAGGCCCAGCAGCGGCAGGTAGGCGCAGAACTGGTAGACCGATTCGATGCCATGGGCGTCGGCCAGCTTGCCCAGCACGGCGGCGCCGATGCCGCCCATGCCGAACGCGAAGCCGAAGAACATGCCCGACACCATGCCCACCTTGCCCGGAATCAGTTCCTGGGCAAACACCAGGATGGCCGAGAACGCCGATGCCAGGATGAAGCCGATGATCACCGTCAGCACGGCCGTCCAGAACAGGTTGGCGTGCGGCAGCATCAGCGTGAACGGTGCCACGCCGAGGATCGACGCCCAGATCACGCGCTTGCGGCCAATGCGGTCACCGATCGGGCCGCCCAGGATCGTGCCCGCCGCCACCGCGAACAGGAACAGGAACAGGTAGACCTGCGACGTCTGGCGCGTCAGCCCGAACTTCTCCATCAGATAGAACGTGTAGTACGTGTTCAGGCTGGCCATATAGAAATACTTCGAGAAGATCAGCAGCAGCAGCACGGTCATGGCGCGCACGACGGTCGATGTCGGCAGCTTGCTGACCGCCCCGGTGGCGGCCTTCTTCTTCGCGGCGCGCTCGGCCAGATGCCGGCCGTACCAGCCGCCGATCTGCCACAGCACCGCAATGGCCAGCAGGGCCGCCAGCGAGAACCACGCCACGCTGCCCTGCGTATGGACGATCCACGCCGCCAGCAGCGGACCCATGGCGCTGCCGCCATTGCCGCCCACCTGGAAAATCGATTGCGCCAGGCCATGCTGGCCGCCCGACGCCAGCCGCGCCACGCGCGACGACTCGGGATGGAAGATCGACGATCCGGTGCCCACCAGCGCCGCCGCCATCAGCAGCACGCCGTAGCTGGGCGCCACCGACAGCAACAGCAGGCCACCCAGCGTGAAGCCCATGCCGATGGCCAGCGAATGAGGCTTCGGATGCTTGTCCGTGTACAGGCCCACGATCGGCTGCAGTAGCGATGCGGTGATCTGGTACGTCAGCGTCAGCAGGCCAATCTGCACGAAGCTCAGGTTGAAGCCGCCCTTGAGCATCGGATAGATGGCCAGGATCAGCGACTGGATCATGTCGTTGAGGAAGTGCGCGAAACTGATCGCGTACAGCACACGGAAGCGCGTGCCCTCCTCGCGAGGCGCCGCGGCGGCGGCGGAATTGACGGTTGTGCTCATGGTCGGGGGCGCATTGGCCAGTTTTCTTCTCAGGAATCTTCCCGGTGCCCGTTTCGACGGTATTAAAGGAAGTGTGACGATGCTAATTGGCAAATCCGCGCCTGTCCTGCGAGAATAAGGCCGCAACCTTGGAGAAAAGGACATGCCGGGTACTCAGCGACCGCCGCAGCGCCGTAAGCCGTCCACATCACCGAAATCTCCCGCCCACCCTGCCCCACGCATCGCCTGGGTGGACCACGACACGCCGGGCAGCAAACCCCTGCCCGCCGATGCGCCGCGCGATCCCGCCATGGACGCCCGCGCGGACACCTATGCCGAGCGCCCCGCCTATATCCAGTACGACCGCAGCCCGATGCCGGTCACGGCCATGGCTGCCGACTATGTGCCGGGCCATGTCACCAAGCCCCACCAGCATCCGCATGCCCAGCTGATCCATGCCATGCATGGTGTGATGGTGGTCTCGACGGCCGAAGGCCAGTGGACCGTGCCGCCCACGCGCGGCATGTGGATGCCGGGCGGCACCACGCACTGGATCCGCATGGTGGGCCGGGTGCAGATGCGCACCGCCTATATCCGCCCCGACGCCGCGCCCGATCTGCCCACCCAATGTACCGTTCTGGGCATATCGCCGCTGCTGCGCGAGCTGATCCTGGCCGCCATCGACGTGCCCCCTCTATATGAAATGGATTCGCGCGATGGCCGCCTGATGCGGCTGCTGCTCGACGAAGTGAAGCTGGTGCCGACGCTGCCGCTGCACCTGCCCCGCCCCACCGACCCGGACCTCCGCACGATCTGCGACCAGATCGTCGGCGAGCCCGATACCGACCTGACGCTGGCCGACTGGGGCACGCGCCTGGGCGTGGACCCGAAGACGATCCAGCGGCGCTTTGCGCGCGAAACGGGGATGACCTTTGGCCAATGGCGCCAGCAGGCGCGGCTGCTGGCCGCGCTGGAGCGCCTGGCAGCCGGCGACAAGGTGGTGGATGTGGCGCTCGACATGGGCTACGACAGCCCAAGCGCCTTCGCGACAATGTTCCGGCGGCAATTTGGCGTGCCGCCGAGCGCCTTCTTCAAGTGACCCGCTCTGCCCTGGCGGCTTGTCGATCTGCAAACCTGCTGCGAATCGATCGTTATTCCGCCAGATATCGTTCCACCAGGCGCGTCCAGTACGCCGCGCCAACGGTCAGGTTGTCGTCGTTGAAGTCGTAGCCGGCGTTGTGCAGCAGCGGCTGGTTGGCGCCATTGCCCATCCGCACGAAGCAGCCCGGGCGCTGTTGCAGGAAGTACGCGAAGTCCTCGCTGCCGGCGATGCGATGGAAATTGCCCACCGCCCGCTCCGGGCCCACCAGTTCCTCGGCCACCTGCCGGGCGAATTCGGTTTCCGCCTCGCTGTTGACCAGCACCGGATAGCCGCGCACGTAGTCGATATCGGCGGCGGCACCATAGCCTTCTGCATGTGCCGTGACCAGCTGGCGGATACGCGCCTCCATCGACGCCCGCACTTCGGCGCTGAACGACCGCACGCTGATTTCCATGCGCGCGCTGTCCGGGATCACATTTGGCGCGTGGCCGGCGTGCAGCGTGCCGATGGTGACCACGGCGGTCTCGTTCGGATCGACATTGCGCGCGACGATCGATTGCAGCGCCATCACCAGGCTGCCGGCCACCAGAATCGGGTCGATCGACTGGTGCGGACGGGCCGCGTGGCCGCCCTTGCCGCGAATGGTGATCGTCACCGTGTCGCACGCGGCCATGAACGGCCCCGCGCGGAACATGAACGTACCGGCTTCCACGCCAGGGTGGTTATGCAGGCCGAAGATGGCGTCGCACGGAAACCGTTCGAACAGGCCATCGGCCAGCATGCGCTCGGCCCCCCCGCCGGCGCCGATTTCCTCGGCAGGCTGGAAGATCAGGTTGACGGTGCCGTTGAAGTGCCGCGTGCGCGCCAGCTGGCGGGCGGCGCCCAGCAGCACGGCGGTGTGACCATCGTGGCCGCAGGCGTGCATCCGGCCTTCATTCACGCTGGCATATGGCAGGTTGGTGCGCTCGTGGATCGGCAGCGCGTCCATATCGGCGCGAATGCCGACGCTGCGCTTGCCGCTGCCCGACCTGAGCGTCGCCACCACCCCGGTGCCGCCCACGCCGCGCGTCACGGCGTAGCCCCACCCTTCGAGCTTGCTGGCGACAAGCTCGGCGGTACGGACTTCATTGAAGGCGAGTTCGGGATGCTGGTGGATGCTGCGGCGGATGTCCTGCAGTTCGTCACGCGAGTCGAGCGTGTCATGCAGGGTGCAGAAGGTGCGGGTGGGACCGTTCTTGGCGAGGCTGACCGAGACGGTCTTCAATATCGACTCGATTTCGGGGGCGTGTTCAGACATGGCATTGCTCTTGTTTGGCAGACATCATGTAGGAACAGTATTTCACGCACCCCCGAGAGGTAAAACCCCGAATGCCGATTTCGTGCGAAAGCGCCCCAAATGGCCCCAAAACTGTTGCCCTTAACGGACGCTTTGTTTGAAAACGCGACGCTTTGCAAGACGATGTTTCAGCGGGGAACCTCGCGAAGCCACGCGTTCGCCCCGCATTTTTCACATCGCAGAATCTAGCGTTCGCCGTACGCCACCACTTTCTGGCTCTGTTCGCCCAGGCCCTCGATGCCCAGGCGCATCACATCGCCGGCCTTCAGGTAGCGCGGCGGCTTGAAGCCCATGCCCACGCCGGGCGGCGTGCCGGTGGCGATCAGGTCGCCGGGCTCCAGCGTCATGAAGCGGCTGACGTAGCTGACCACGGTGGCCACGTCGAATACCATCGTCGCGGTGCTGCCCTTCTGCATGCGATCGCCATTGACGTCGAGCCACATGCCCAGCTTCTGGGCGTCCGGCACCTCGTCGCGGGTGACCAGCCACGGGCCGACCGGGCAGAACGTGTCGCAGCCCTTGCCCTTGTCCCACGTGCCGCCGCGTTCGAGCTGGAATTCGCGCTCGGACACATCGTTCACCACGCAGTAGCCCGCCACGTGTTCCAGCGCCTGGGCCTTGGACACATTGCGCGCCGTCGTGCCGATGACCACGCCCAGTTCCACCTCCCAGTCCGACTTCTGCGACTCGAATGGCAGCATCACGGCGTCGTTCGGGCCGTTCAGCGAGGTATTCGCCTTCAGGAACACGATCGGCTCGGCCGGCAGCGGCATGCCGGCCTCGGCGGCGTGGTCCGCGTAGTTCAGGCCGATGGCGATGATCTTGCCGATGCCGGTCCAGGGCACGCCATGGCGCTGGCCCTCCACCACGGGCAACGTGGCCGGGTCGATCGCGGCCAGCCGGGCCAGCGCCGCCGGCGCCAGTTCGCCCGGGCCGATATTGCCCACGACACCGGACAGGTCGCGCACGCGGCCATCACGGTCAACCAGGCCCGGACGCTCGGCGCCGGGGTTTCCTACACGGACTAGCTTCATCTTGTCTCCTCTGGGGGTCAGGTCAGCCTCGCGAGCATATCGCAAGCCAGCGGCCCGCGCGCGGCCACCGCGCGCCCTGCCCCGGGCGCCGTGCATCGGCATCCTCCGGACACGTCATGCAGGCCATGCATCTTTGCATACCCGCTGTGCGTCGCCACGCATTGTGTGGGCCCGGGGGGGCTGCCTAGACTGCCATCACCGCACACCGCACCCCGCGCCGTGCCGTCTCCAAGGAATCCCATGAAGCTCTACTACTCGCCCGCCGCCTGCTCGATGGCCGTTCATATCGCCCTGCGCGAGGCCGGCCTGCCCGTCACGCTGGCCCGCGTCGACCTGATCCATCACACACTGGCCGAGCCCGAGAACGGCAGCAACGACTACTACGCCATCCACCCGCGCGGCTATGTGCCCCTGCTGCAGCTCGATGACGGGTCGCGCCACAGCGAGGCGTCCGCCCTGCTCCAGTTCATCGCAGATCAGGTACCCGAACGCAACCTGCTGCCGGCGCCCGGCACCCAGGCCCGGCTCGAAGCCGTGGGCTGGCTGACGCTGATCTCCACCGAACTGCACAAGGTGTTCAGCCCCTGGCTGTGGCACAAGGAAACCGACGCCAGCACCGTCGAGGCCTGCAAGGCGAAGCTGCACAAGCGTTTTGGCGAACTGGACCAACACCTGGCGTCGCGCGATTACCTGCTGGGCAGCCAGTTCAGCGTGGCCGATGCGTATTGCTTCACCATCGTCAGCTGGGCCCGGCTGCTGCACCTTAAGCTCGATGCATACCCGAGGCTGCAGGAATACCTGTCGCGCGTGGCCGCCCGCCCGGCCGTGCAGGCGGCAATGCGGGCCGAAGGCCTGGTGCGCGACTGACGGCGCGCCGGAGGGGTCAGCGCAGGACCTGCGTGGGCACCTGATAGTGACTGGCGTCGATCAGATCCAGCCCGCACTGGAGCTGGTCGATCCAGTTGATGAACCGCTTCACCATCTCGCGCCCCCGGATCGACGGCCCGTGCTGGGGCACGATGCACTGGATATCGAGCGTGCGCGCCATGGCCGCCCACAGCCGGCAGGCCTTGTTGCCGCTCATGTAGCGGCGGTGGAACCCCAGCATGCGTGCCGCGTGGGCGTCGAAATCGGTCACGTCGCCGCGCGCCTCGTCCGTCGTGGTCATCGACGCGCCGAGATCGCCCGAAAACAGGATCTTGCTGACCGGATCGTAGAACTGGAAATTGCCCTCGGAATGCAGGAAATGGGCCGGCACGGCCATGATCGACGACCTGCCCAGCGGCACCACCACGCCCGCATCGGGAATCGGGACAATGCGACCGGCGGTCTTGCCGGTCTGGCAGAAATGCGGCAGGAAGCGCGACCAGACCTCGGAGATCAGCACGCGGCTCTCGGACGCCGTCAGCCAGCGCCCCACAGACGCCACGATGTCGGGATCGGCGTGCGACGCCAGCACGTAATCGAGCTGCTTGGGCGGAAAATAGCGGCTGATCGTCATGTACAGCTCGCCATAGGTCATCTGCCCGCCCGGGTCGATCAGCGCCGCGTGCCCGTGATCGACCACCAGAAACTGGTTGCTCTGCACCGCTTCGCCATGCGTATCGTCGACCAGGTCCGTAAACGCCAGGCAGACGTGCCCGTTATATTCGTAAAGCACCTTGCTCATGACTCCCTCGTCCGCTTGTGGTTATTTTTAAGCGGCGAAAGTACTCACTTGCACGGTGTTTTCAATTGATGTGAATCAAGAATTATGGAAAGCGGGCCGAAAGAGCCGGACGGGTGCCGGCGGCGGGGCGATTCAGCGCGTAGACAGCAACTCTTCGATCTTGGCCACGAACTGCTTGTCGTCGGGCTTGACCATGCTGTTGTAGCTGCCAACGACCTGGCCCTTGCGGTCGATCAGGTACTTGTAGAAGTTCCACTTCGGCGCGGTGCCGGTTTCCTTCGTCAGCATGACGTACATCGGGTTGGCCTCGCCGCCGCGCACGTGGGACTTGCCGAGCATCGGGAACTTGACGCCGTAGGTGTTGTAGCAGAAGTCCGAAATTTCCTTCGCCGAACCAGGCTCCTGCGAGAAGTCGTTCGACGGGAAGCCCAGCACCACCAGCCCGCGGTCGCGGTACTTGGCGTAAAGCGCCTCCAGGCCTTCGTATTGCGGCGTGAATCCGCAATAGCTGGCGGTGTTGACCACCAGTACGACCTTGCCGGCGTACTGGCACAGGTTCTGGGGCGATTCGTCCTGCAGGCGCGGGAAACGGAAATTCAGCGAAGCCGGGCAATTGCCGGCCGGCTGCGTGGACGCCGTGGCGGGCTTGTCTGCGGCGCGGGCAGGGTGCGGCAGCATGGCGGCCGCGGCGGCCAGGCCCAACGCGCCAAGCAGGGCCGTGCGCTGGAGGTGGTGCCGCTTCCGGTCCATGTGGACTGCAGTTGCCGAGGTGCGTTCGCGAGACATGGGTAGAGGCTCCGGTTTCCGTTAGTGCAGCAAAGTCTACGCTCTCGGGCGCTTCACGTCATGACGGTCATGACGCGGGGCCGCAGACACAGGCGCCGCCGGGCGCCGACGAGCTTCAGTCCATGTGAATCTTGGCCGCGTGTTCGGTCACGCTGCTGCGCAGTTCCAGGTCTGGCATGCGCCGCACGATGACCAGCGCGACGATGGCCGCGACCGCGCCCGCCGCGAAGATCAGATGGAAGCCCGATTCCACGCCGCCCGCCAGCACCTGGCGCACGGCCGGCGACAGATGGGCCATCGCCTCGCTGCCATGGCGCAGCGAGCCCAGGTCCAGCGCCTGGTTCGCACCCGAACGCGCCAGCGCGGCGCGGAATTCCATCGCCAGCAGCGTGCCGGCCAGTGCGCCGCCCAGTGCGCTGCCCAACGAGCGGATCACCAGCAGCGCACCGGTGCCGGCGCCCATGTCGCGGCGCTCCAGCGCGTTCTGCACCGAAATCAGCGTGCCCACCATCGACATGCCCAGGCCGATGCCGGCAATCGTCATCGCCATCACTACCAGTGTCGTGGGCACGGCAGCCGTGACGGTGGCCAGTGACACCAGCCCCACGGCCGCGGCCACGTAGCCGCCGGTCAGGATCTCGCGCATGCGGCCCAGGCGCGGCGCCAGCCAGGCCACCACGAAGTTGCCGGCCACCGTGGCCAGCAGAAACGGCACCACCAGCAGGCCCGACGTCGAGGCATCGGCATCGCGCACCAGCTGGAAGTGCAGCGGGAGCGCGAAGATGCACAGGAAGATATTGAGCGCAGCCAGCGACGAAGCGCCCACGCCCATCACATAGGCGCGGTTGCCGAACAGGCGCGGCGGCAGCATCGGATCGGCGGCGCGCCGTTCCTGCCAGGCCAGCAGCGCCACGGCCACGAGCGTCAGCAGCAGCAGGCCGCCCATTTCCAGCGAGATCCAGTCAAAGGCTTCGCCGGCCCAGCTCATCGCCAGCAGAAAGGCGACGATGGCTACCGCCAGCAAACTGGCGCCGAGCCAGTCCACCTGCGGCCGGCCGCCCCGCGCACGCAGGTGCGCCAGCCCGCGATAGCACATGGCCATCGCCAGCAGGCCCAGCGGCACGTTGATCCAGAACAGCCAGCGCCACGACATGTGGTCGGACACCCAGCCGCCCACCAGCGGTCCCGCAATCGACGAGACCGCCCAGACCGTCGCCAGGTAGCCCTGGTAGCGGCCGCGCTGACGCGGCGCCACCACATCGGCGATGGCCGCCTGGGCCAGCGACATCAGACCGCCACCGCCCACGCCCTGCAGCGCGCGGAACACGATCAGCTGCGTCAGCGACTGCGCCAGCGCGCACGCCACCGATGCGGCAATAAATAGCGAAATCGCCAGCATCAGCAGGCGCCGGCGGCCAAAACTGTCAGACAGCTTGCCGTAGAGCGGCGTGGTGACCGTCGACACGATCAGGTAGGCCGTGACGATCCACGACAGATGGCCGAAACCGTTCAGGTCGTTGGCGATGGCCGGCACGGCCGGGATCACCACGGTCTGGTCGAGGGCAGCCAGCAGGATACAGAGCACGATGCCGCCGATCACGCGCATGATCGCGGCGTGGTCGTGTACAACGGGAGCGGCGTCCAGCGTGACGGACTGTGAGGGCGAGGGCGATGACATGCGATGGGATGCGGAGGGTGCGGGCGGCGCCAGGGGTGCCGTGTAGGCCACAAAAAATCGGGCCGCATGACATCGACGCGGTCCTTATTCAGTAACCGGATAATTATATGCATGCTTAGTATTTTCGCGCTCGATCCGTTTGCCCTCGGACGCGCGGCAGGCCGCAAAAACCACAGGCTGAGCGACGCCCCGGGCACGTCATGACGTGTCCGGGGGGCGAAGGGCAGGATTCGGGCGGAGGCGGGCGCGCCGGCTAGCGCGAGCCGCCCGTGATGTAGTGTTCGAGCTGTTCGATCGTGAAGCGTTGCTCGCTGATGATGTCGTTGACCAGGTCGCCGATCGACAACATGCCCATCAGCCTGTCGCCCTCCATCACCGGCAAGTGCCGCAGGCGATGCCTGGTCATCAGCGCCATGCAATCGTCGGTGCTTTGTTCGGCACGTACATAAATCACGGCCGTGGTCATGATTTCCTTGACCAGCGTCTCTCGCGACGTGCGTTGCATCAGGATCACCTTGCGCGCGTAATCCCGTTCGCTCAGGATGCCGACGATCTTGTCGTGTTCCATTACCAGCAGCGCGCCAATGCCCTTGTCGGCCATGAGCTGCAGCGCCGCGTACACCGTCGCCGTGGGTGGAATACTGAAGATGGCGTGATTTGCCTTGTTTTCCAGAACCTGCCGTGCGGTCTTCATGTCACCGACTCCTTGTTGCCGTTTTGGAAACAGTCGCTGCCCAGACTCGATCAATCTGCGGTGCTGCGCAAAAGCCCGCACCCCCCGGTGTCTGGCTGCGTCTAACCAGATTAGCAAACGAAAGCGCCGCCTCACAGGGTGACTTTCACGAATCTTCGCCGCCCGTGTTGGCGCGGCGCACGGCTTTACACAGACGGTTGCTCGCCCGGCACCAGCCGGACGGCGCGCGGCTTGCGCTGCCATTGCCGGGCCAGCCGGACGATCTCCGGCGGCGGATCGGCGTCGGGCGACGCATGGAACAGCAGCGTCTGCCGTGACTTCGGGCAACGGCTGGCCACGAAGGCGATGTCATCGGCAAACCCCATGTCGAGCATGGTGTCGGCGGCTTCGAAGATGACCGTGTTCACCGCACGAAGATCCAGGCTTGCCGCATCGATATGGTCGAGCATGCGTCCCGGTGTGCCCACAACGATATGCGCGCCGTGGATCAGGCTATCGATTTGTGCCCGGATCGGCATGCCGGTGCATAGCAGCGCCACCTTGACCTGCCCAGCCACCCGCGCCAACTGCCGGATGCGGCGCGCTACCATGTCGGCGCGATCGCGGGTGGGACACAGCACCAGCGCCTGGACGTCGAAACGTTGCGGATCGAGCCGGTGGAGCAGGGCGATCGCCAGCGTCGTGGCACTGCCGCCGCCCTGGCGCACCTGCACGATCAGGTCGTGACCGGCAAGCGCCAGGGGCAGGGCGACGGACTGCAGCGGCGTCATTGAAACGTGGCCCGATTGCGCCAGCGCGTCGAGCCACATCGGTTCCAGCGGCAGCGCCGAAAAGGGTTCGCACCGCAGCGCGCTCACCTGGGATGGGGGCTGGCTGGCACGCATGGCCTTACGCGGCGGCGCGGCTGGCGGTTTTCTTCGCAGCGGCCTTCCTGGCGGGCGCCTTCCTGGCCGGGGGCGTGGGTGCGGCTGCCTTGCTGGCGGCCTTCTTCGTTGCCACCTTCTTCGTTGCCACCTTCTTCGTTGCCACCTTCTTCGTTGCCGCCTTCTTCGTTGCCGCCTTCTTTGCAGCCGGCCTCTTTGCCGGTGCCTTCCCTGTCGGCGCTTTCTCTACTGAAGCCTTATTTTGGGGTGCCTTTCCTGCCGGCGCCTTTTTTGCCGGTGCCTCCGCCGGTGCCTCCACGGCGGCCGGCCTCGACACCGCAACCTTCACCGGGACATCTTCGGTCGGTGTCCAGCCCAGCCGCTCCAGCAGCGCGCCGGCCGCCGACGGCGCCCGTTCCTTCGCGCCATTAATGAAGAACAGGTACACCGCCTTCGGCTTGAGCTTCACGCCCGGCTTGTCTTCCACCGCAGGCAGGTCATCGGGCGCCTTGCCTTCGGCCCAGCTTGCGACGCGTCCGGCCCACTGGTCCAGGTCCTTGGGCGCGTAACCGGTCGCCAGCTTTTCCTGTGCATTCATCAGGCGCGCGTAGACGAAGTCGGCGGTCAGATCGGCAAATGACGGGAATTTTGGAGAATCGGTGAATACCGTGGCCGCCTTGAACTTGCGTGCCAGCTTCAGGTATTCGTCGCACATGAAACTCGCGTGGCGCACCTCCAGCACGTGCCGTAGCGGCACGCCTTCCACGGAGTCCGGCAGCAGGTTCAGGAAGGCCTCGAAGTCATCTGGCACGAACTGCTTGGTCGGTGCGAACTGCCAGACGACGGGGCCGAGCTTGTGGCGCAGCTCGGCGATGCCGCTGTCGATAAAGCGATGAATCGAATCCGCGCCCTCGGCCAGGATGCGCCGGTTGGTGGCGAAGCGCGACGCCTTGACGGCGAACACGAAGTCATCGGGCGTGGCATCGCGCCAGTTGGCAAATGACGTGCGCTTCTGCGTGCCGTGATAGGTACTGTTGATTTCGATGGCGGTCAGGTGGCGGCTCGCGTATTCCAGTTCACGCGCCTGCGGCAGGCCCGCCGGATAGAAATTGTCGCGCCACGGCGCGAAATTCCAGCCGCCGATACCAATGTGGACATTGTCCGATGACTTGCCTTGCTTGCGCACTGCCATGGCCGCGATCTCCCCGAGAGACGATGGACCAAGTCTAGCCGCATTTGCCGTACGCGGCTGTCAGGATGCGGACACGTGATTCGCGCGCGGCATGCGGCTTCGCGCCGTGGCCTACTTTCCCTCGGCCGGCGCCGGGTACTTGCGCGCGTTCATCTCCATCTTGGCGCGCACCGCCGCGTCCAGGTCGACGCCCAGCGCCGTCACCAGCTGCGTCAGGTAGATCGTGATATCGGCCAGTTCCTGCTCGACGTGTGCACGCTCGGTCGTCGACATGATGTCGCGCGACTCTTCCTCGGTTTGCCACTGGAAGATTTCCACCAGCTCGGCCACTTCCACGCTAAGCGCCATCGCCAGATTCTTCGGGCTGTGATACTTGCCCCAGCCGCGCGCCTCGCCGAAGGCGTGCGCCGCTTGCTGGAGGTTGCTGAGGTCGATAAGAGCCATGGTCTGCCTGGTGCGAATTGGGGATCAGGCGGCATTGTCCCATTGATCGTGGACGATCTACGGCTCGACAGCGCGATGCCGGCAGGCATACCCTGCCAGACTCAACCCACCGCAGACGGAGGCCACATGCGACCTTCCCCCCGCCTGGTGTTCTTCACCCTGACCGGTTCGCTCGCGTATCTGGCGCTGCCCATCGCCGGATGGGGCGGCGTCGCCGCCTGCTTCGCCAATCCCGTCCGGACCGCCGCTGTCGTCGGCACCATGGCCATGGCCGTTATCGCAACCTTCTCCGGCGGGAATATCAGTACGAGCGAGCGCGAAGATCGCAGCAACCGCTGGGTGCTGATCGCCTTCGGCGTCCTCGGACTGCTGACAGGCTACGTACCGGCACTGTCCGATCGGCTCAACTTCTGGACAATCGGCGATGAAGCGGTGCGCTGGATCGGCCTGGCGCTGTTTGTCGTCGGCGGCACACTGCGGCTCTGGCCCGTATTCGTCCTCGGCAAACGGTTCAGCGGACTGGTTGCCATCCAGCCCGGCCACACCCTGGTGACCACAGGCATCTACGGCGTTATCCGGAATCCCAGCTACCTGGGGCTCATGGTTGGATCGCTAGGGTGGGTACTGGTGTTCCGATCCCTGATCGGCGTGATGCTGACTGCGCTGATGCTATGGCCGCTGACCGCGCGGATCCGGGCCGAGGAGGCCCTGCTGCGCGAGACGTTCGGGGACGAATATGCGCGCTATTGCGCGCGGACATGGCGGATGGTGCCGGGGGTATGGTGAAAGCGCCAAAAAAAATCCCGGCCTTGAGCCGGGATTTTCTGTGCACACCTATTGCAACCCATCAAACGTCGATATTCCGCGCCACCAGCGCGTTGCTCTCGATGAAGTTGCGGCGCGGTTCCACTTCGTCGCCCATCAGCGTCGTAAAGATCTGGTCTGCCGCGATGGCGTCTTCGATCTGTACCTTCAGCAGGCGGCGTTGCGTCACGTCGAGCGTGGTTTCGAACAGCTGCTCGGGGTTCATTTCACCCAGACCCTTGTAGCGTTGACGCGAAACACCGCGCTCGGCTTCGCTCAGCAGCCACTGCATGGCCTGGTGGAAATCCGCCACGGTCTGCTCGCGCTGCTTTTCGCCTTCGCCGCGCTTGACCTTGGTGCCGTCCGGGATCAGGCCCTGGAACGTGGTGGCCGCGCGCGACAGGGCGGCGTAGTCGGCGCCATGCACGAAGTCCGCATCCAGGTGCGACAGGCGCACATTGCCATGGTGGCGGCGGGCGATCATCAGGCGATGCTTGTCGGTCTTCTCGTCGAATTGCGCGTAGACATCGGCCGTGCCGTCATCGTTCACGGCGGCACCGATCAGCGTCTTGGCATGCATCTCGGCAAGCTTGGCCTTCAGCGCCACGGCCGACGCCTCGGCCGCTGCGGCGCTGTCGAGGTCCAGCGACACGCCATCGGCGATCGCGCGCAGTGCCTCGACATCGACGATGCGCGACAGGCGGCCGATCACGCCTTCGGCCAGCTGGTACTGGCGGGCCAGTTCGATCAGCGCATCGCCATTGATCTCGCTGCCGTCGGGACGCACCAGGCCCGCCTTTTCCATCGCAAGCTTCAGCATGTACGCGTTCAGCTCGGTGTCGTCCTTGATGTAGCGTTCTTCCTTGCCGTGCTTGATCTTGTACAGCGGCGGCTGCGCGATATAGACGTAGCCACGCTCGATGATGTCCGGCATCTGGCGATAGAAGAACGTCAGCAGCAGCGTGCGGATGTGCGAGCCGTCCACGTCCGCATCGGTCATGATGATGATGCGGTGGTAGCGCAGCTTTTCGAGGTTGTAGTCGTCCTTGCCGATGCCGGTGCCCAGCGCGGTGATCAGCGTCAGCACTTCCTGGCTCGACAGCATCTTGTCGAAGCGGGCACGCTCCACGTTCAGGATCTTGCCCTTGAGCGGCAGGATCGCCTGGAACTTGCGGTCGCGGCCCTGCTTCGCCGAGCCGCCTGCGGAATCACCCTCCACCAGGAACAGCTCGGACTGGGCCGGATCCTTTTCCTGGCAGTCGGCCAGCTTCCCCGGCAGGCCCATGCCGTCCATCACCCCCTTGCGGCGCGTCATTTCGCGGGCCTTGCGGGCGGCTTCGCGCGCGCGGGCGGCATCCACGATCTTGCCGCAGATGATCTTGGCGTCGTTCGGGGTTTCCAGCAGGAAGTCCGTCAGCGCCTTTCCGACCAGATCTTCCACCGGCAGGCGCACCTCGGACGAGACGAGCTTGTCCTTGGTCTGCGAGCTGAACTTCGGCTCCGGCACCTTCACCGACAGCACGCAGGCCAGGCCTTCGCGCATGTCGTCGCCGCTGGTTTCGATCTTGGCCTTCTTGGCGATCTCGTTTTCTTCGATGTACTTGTTGATGACGCGCGTCATCGCCGCGCGCAGGCCGGTCAGGTGAGTACCGCCGTCGCGCTGCGGAATGTTGTTCGTGAAGCAGAGCACCTGCTCGTTGTAGCCATCGTTCCACTGCATGGCCACTTCCACGGCGATGCCATCCTTCTCGGCGTTCGCGTAGAAGATATTCGGATGCAGCGTGGTCTTGGCGCGGTTGATGTACTCCACGAAGCCCTTCACGCCACCCGAGAATGCAAAATCCTCTTCCTTGCCCGTGCGCTGGTCCAGCAGCTTGATATGCACGCCGTTGTTCAGGAACGAGAGTTCGCGGATGCGCTTGGAAAGCACTTCGTAGTGGAACTCCACGTTCGTGAAGATTTCCTCGTCGGCCAGGAAGTGCACTTCGGTGCCGCGCTTGTCGGTGGCGCCCACAATCTTCATCGGCGAGACTTCCACGGGGTGGCCATCCGGGCCGGCCACGGTCTCGACGATGCGGTTCTGCACCTCGCCCTTGGCGAATTCGATCAGGTTGACCTGGCCATCGCGGCGCACCGTCAGGCGCAGCCACTTCGACAGCGCGTTCACGCACGACACGCCCACGCCGTGCAGGCCGCCGGACACCTTGTAGCTGTTCTGGTTGAACTTGCCGCCGGCGTGCAGCTCGGTCATGGCGATTTCGGCGGCGCTGCGCTTCGGCTCGTGCTTGTCGTCGAACTTGACGGCGGGCGGGATGCCGCGGCCGTTGTCGACGATCGAGATCGAGTTGTCGCTATGGATCGTGACCTGGATCTCGGTACAGTAGCCGGCCAGGGCCTCGTCGATCGAGTTGTCGAGCACCTCGAACACCAGGTGGTGCAGGCCGGTGCCGTCCGACGTATCGCCGATATACATGCCGGGACGCTTGCGCACCGCTTCCAGGCCTTCCAGGATCTGGATCGAAGAGGCGCCGTAAGTGTTTTCCTGCTGCGGTTTCTGCTGATCGGTCATGTTTTCCTACTCACGATACTCACGGCAAATGCGGAGAAATCCGTACCTGCGCCGGACGGCGATGGGTGCGGACCAACCGCATTCGCGGGTTACTTAAAAACGGCAAAAGGGGCGGATCCCGTGGACCCGGCCCCTGCTGCGGTGTGTGCCCGATTGTGTATGGATGGCGACTCGGTGCTGGCCATCAAATGCGCATCGGCATCACGACGTACTTGAAGTTGTCGTCTTCCGGCACGGTAATCAGCGCACTCGAATTGGAGTCGCCGAGGCTGACCTGCACCTGCTCGCTCTTGAGATTGCCGAGCACGTCGAGCAGGTAGGTCACGTTAAAGCCGATGTCGAGCGCGTCGCCCGAATAATCGAGTTCCAGCTCTTCCTGCGCCTCTTCCTGGTCGGCGTTGGTCGAGCTGATCTTCAGCACGTGCGTGTCCAGAATGCAGCGCACGCCCTTGAACTTGTCGGTCGTCAGGATCGCAGTACGCTGCAGCGCCTGCTGCAGTTGCACGCGGTCGATCGCGAATGCGTTCTTGTAGCCCTTCGGGATCACGCGCTGGAAGTCCGGGAACTTGCCTTCCACCAGCTTGCTGATCAGTTCCACGTTGGCAAACGAGAACTTGACCTGGTTGGCGGCCAGCTGCACCTGGACAGGATCGTCGTTGTCTTCCAGCAGGCGCTGCAGTTCCAGGATGGTCTTGCGCGGGATGATGACTTCCTGGCGCGAGCCCACGCCGGTCGCCTCGTTTTCCAGTTCCACGCCGCAGTACGCCAGGCGGTGGCCGTCCGTGGCCACGGCCATGACCTTCTTTCCGTCCACCACCAGCAGCATGCCGTTCAGATAGTAGCGGATGTCCTGCTGGGCCATCGCGAAGTGCACCATCGCCAGCAGATGCTTGAACGTCTTCTGCGGCAGGCTGACGCTCGCGTTGAACTCGGCGGCCTCGGCAACGGTCGGGAACTCTTCCGCGGCCAGCGTCTGCAGCGCAAAGCGGCTCTTGCCCGATTGCACGGTCATGCGCTTGTCGTTCAGCGACAGCGCCACGTCGCCGTCAGGCATCGCGCGCAGGATGTCCAGCAGCTTGCGCGCGGCCACCGTGGTGGCCACGTCGTCGCTGCCCACGCCGCATTCGGCGTGCGTGGTGATCTGGATCTCGATGTCGGTCGAGAGGAAGGACACGTTCGAGCCGGACTTGCGAATCAGCAGGTTGGCCAGGATCGGGAGGGTGTGGCGGCGCTCCACGATGCCGCTCACGATTTGCAGCGGACGCAGCAGGTTGTCTCGCGAGGTTTTGACCAATTGCATTGAATTTATCCTTCGTCGTTTGTCGTCGGCGACCGCGGAATCAGGTGAAACTCAGATATCCAATTTCCACTTTGGAATCAAAGAGTTAATGCCGGATTGTACCAAGGATAAGCCGCTGCGGTGAAGCGGGGCGAATCCGGCAGGGCGTCGGGCTGTGCACAAAATGCCACGCTCCGGGCGCCTACGTCCGCCAATTCGTCCCGACTCACCGCAAAGCCTTATCTGAGGCCGGTTTCCCGCGATGCAACAGTTGCTCTGGCGCCCGCTTGCCGCCGGACGCGCACCCAGTAGTATGCCAGCCCGGCAAGGCCGCCCTGCAATTCCCGCGAATCAGCCCTTGAGCGTCTGTTCCAGCACGTGCAGCTCGTGGTTCAGCTGCGCGTCCTTGCCACGCTCGTCGGCGATCTTGCGCACGGCATGCAGCACCGTGGTGTGGTCGCGTCCGCCGAACAGCTCGCCGATTTCCGGCAGGCTCTTCTGCGTCAGTTCCTTGGCCAGGTACATCGCGATCTGGCGCGGCCGCGCAATGTTGGCCGGCCGCTTCTTCGAGTACATGTCCGCGACCTTGATGTTGTAGAAGTCGGCGCAGGTCTTCTGGATGTTCTCCACCGAGATCTGGCGGTTCTGCACGGTCAGCAGGTCCTTGAGCGCCTCGCGCGTAACCTCGATCGTGATGTCCTTGCCGTGGAAGTTCGAGAACGCCAGGATCTTGCGCAGCGCGCCTTCCAGCTCGCGCACGTTGGAGCGCAGGTGCTTGGCGACGAAGAACGCCACTTCTTCCGGCACGCTTACGTTCTCGGCGGCGGCCTTCTTCATCAGGATGGCCACGCGCATTTCCAGCTCGGGCGGCTCGATCGCCACCGTCAGGCCGGAGTCGAAGCGCGAGATCAGCCGGTCATCGATGCCGGTGATTTCCTTCGGATACGTATCGCTGGTGATAATGACCTGCGCGCGGTTGGCGATCAGCGCCTCGAACGCGTAGAAGAACTCTTCCTGCGTGCGGTTCTTGCCCGAGAAGAACTGAATATCGTCGATCAGCAGCAGGTCGAGCGAGTGGTAATACCGCTTGAACTCGTCGAATGCCTTCCGCTGATAGGCCTTCACCACGTCCGACACATACTGCTCGGCATGGATATAGCGAATGCGCGCGCGCGGGTTCTCCATCAGCATGAAATTGCCGATGGCATGAATCAGGTGGGTCTTGCCCAGGCCGACGCCGCCGTACAGGTAGAGCGGGTTGTACGACTTGCCCGGGTTGTTGGCCACCTGGATGGCCGCGGCGCGGGCCAGCTGGTTGGCCTTGCCGGTCACGAAGTTGTCGAACGTCAGGATCGGATTCAGACGCGACCGCTCGTGCACCGTGTCGGTCGGCTGCGCGCCGGCCACGGCCGGCTGCTGGGCCGGCACGCGGTAGGAGCGCGCGCTGGCTTCGGACGCATCCATCTGCGCCACGTCGATGTCGCCCATGTCCTGCATCGGCACATGGGAGGCCGCCTGCAGCGGATGCCCGGTCGGCGCCGCGCCGCGATGCGGCATGCCGCCAGGGCCGGCCGGGTAGGGCACCTGGCTGGCCGGCGCGCCATAGCCGGGCTGGCCGCCGTTCGGCTGGCCGGCGTGCTCGTGATAGCCGCCCGCCTGGAGCGATTGCGGATGCGGCGCCGGGGCGTGGCCATATGCCTGGCCCGCCATGCCGGCCGATGCGCCGGGATAGGCCCCGCCGCCCGTACCCATTGCAGCGGGCGTCATGCCATCGTGGCCGCCCTGCTGCATGGCTTGTTGCGTATAGGTGGCCGCACGGCCCGAGGCCGCGGGGTCCAGAACGAAGTGAACGCTGACCTGCGTTTCCCAGTATTCGCACGCAAGCGCGGTGATCCGCCCCGAAAACTGGCTCTTGACCCAGTCGAGCTTGAAGCGGTTGGGCGCGGCAATCCGCAGCGCATGCGCTTCCTCGTCGAAGGCGACAGGCGCCAACGGCTTGATCCAGGTTTTGAATTGTTGGGGCGTCAGTTCGCGCTCGAGTTGCGCGGCTGCTGCCTGCCAGAAATCTTGCATGTGTTCTTCTGAGTGACCGTGCCATCGCGCCGATGACACGTCACGGGTGGACGCGGTGCTTGCGTTCCGGGCCCCTGCACATGCCTTGCGCGTCATTTTTCAGACGCGAAAGGCAATAGACCGTCCACGAATGCAATGCATCGCAACGGCAGTTCAAACGGGTATACATGGCGGTATACCGCGGCAGGAAGTCCCGGGTTGTGCGTGCGCCACGCGGCCCGTGTAGTGTTTGGACCCGGATTGTACCCCCCGCCCCAAGTTATCCACAAAGGATAACCCTGTGGACAAGTTGTGAAAATTCAGTGGATTTGTGTGCACAACCGACGCGGAAGCCGCGCCAGGCAACGGCCTGCTGCACCCGATAATCCATCGGAAACAAGGACTTGATCCGCTTTGCTACTGCCGATAGGTGACCGGGAATACCCACAGAGTTACCCACCGACCGTTGTGGACAATGGGGCACTGCAATTTGCAGGGCTTGTACCGCACACGTTGTGCGGAGGCCGGAAGTGGCCATCCGGCGCCTTGACACTCGCGTCGAAAATCGGTTAAATGGCGGGTTCTGCGATGCGGCAGGGGATCACGTATGCGCATCGCCGGGTCTGGCCCGAACCGCTACATGTAAACATGTGCGGCATCAGGCAAGCGGCCTGATCCCCGCCAGCGCCTTCGGTCCATTCGGCCAAGGGCCAGCGGCGGCCGGCAGCAAGACAGAACCAGAATCGTCGGCATCGCCGCAGCAACCTCAACGGATACCGAGCGTCTGCATTGCGGCAGCCCCATGCGAACCATACGCGGCGGCCAAGGCGTCCCGGCAACGGCCGACGCCCGGAAAGCCCGGATCAACCAGAGAGTGCAACATGAAACGTACCTACCAACCTTCCGTTACCCGCCGCAAGCGTACCCATGGTTTCCGCGTGCGCATGAAGACCCGCGGCGGCCGTGCCGTGATCAACGCCCGCCGCGCCAAGGGCCGCAAGCGCCTGGCAATCTGAGGGCCGGGCGACCGGCCCGGACGGCAGTCAGCGTGACGGTTCGTCGTCCGCGCTGCATCCGTCGTCCGGTCCAGCGCCTCGCACTCAGGATGGCCAGGACCGCCGCCGCCGAAGCCCGGCTTTTCCGCTAGCTTTGACCAGCGTGTCGACCCATGCCTTTCCCAAAGCCGCGAGGCTGACAAAGACGGATGAATTTTCATCCGTTTTTGCTTTGCGGCCCCGGCGTCGCAGCACGCATTTCGTGCTGTACGTGCGGGCCAATGGCCAGCCGCAGGCCAGGCTGGGCATCGTCGTGGGCAAGAAGTTCGCGCCGCGTGCCGCGGAGCGCAACCTGGTGAAGCGCATGGTGCGGGAACTGTTTCGCAGCCGGCAGGACCAATTCGCGGGCCGCGATATCCTGTTGCGGTTGCAGGCAAAGTTTCCGCGTGCGGACTTTGCCAGCCGGTCGGCCATACGGCGAGCCTGCCAGGCCGAACTCGGCAGCTTGCTGGACGTGGCCGCCAGGCCACTGCCAGTTGCGCCGACTGTCCCGGCATCCGGCGAGCCGCCTGCGTCGGCCGCACCTGCAGCGCCACCCGCGCCAGCCTGATCATCACCATGAAGCGAATCCTGCTTGCCCTGCTGCGCATCTACAAGATCGCCCTGAGTCCTTACCTGGGCTCGCAGTGCCGCTTCCTGCCAACGTGTTCCGACTATGCCCGCGACGCCATCATCAGCCATGGCCCCGCGCGTGGCACGTGGATGACCGCGTGCAGACTCTGCCGTTGCCATCCTTTCGCAAAGGGCGGGTATGATCCCGTGCCCGAGCCTGTAGTACACGGAAAGGCCTCCGCGGTGCCTCCCGCAGCCACCGCATCCGCCCGCCCGTCCATCACGGTCCGGCTTCCCAGACCCTGATTCCCCCAGACCATAGCGAGACATGGATATCAAACGCACCATCCTGTGGGTCATCTTCTCGATGTCCCTCGTGCTGCTCTACGACAACTGGCAGCGCGCCAACGGCCACGCGTCGATGTTCTTCCCGAGCGCCAACACGCAACAGCAGGCCGCCCCGGCCGGTGGCGCGAGCGGCGCCACGGCGCAGGGTGACGTGCCCAAGGCCAACGCCGCCAGCGCGTCGGCCCCGGGCGCCGTGCCGGGCGCGCCGCAGGCGGCTGCCCAGCCCACGGGCGAGAAGGTCATCGTCACCACCGACGAAGTGCGTGCCGAGATCGACACCGCAGGCGGCATCCTGTCGCGCCTGGAACTGCTCAACGAGCACGAGAAGGACGGCAAGCCCGTTGTCCTGTTCGAACGTGATGCACAACGCACCTATCTTGCTCGTTCGGGCCTGATTGGCGGTGACCTGCCGAATCACACCACGGTGTTTACGGCCGCCCCGGGCGCCCGTTCGCTGGCACCGGGCCAGGACAAGCTCGACGTTGTGCTGACCGCCGAAAAGAACGGCGTGAAGTTCGTGAAGACCTACACGTTCCGCAAGGGCAGCTATGTGGTCGACGCCCGCTTCGACGTGACGAACACCGGCACCGCGCAGGTTTCGCCGACGCTGTA
Source organism: Ralstonia sp. 25mfcol4.1 (assembly GCF_900104095.1). Taxonomy (GTDB): domain Bacteria; phylum Pseudomonadota; class Gammaproteobacteria; order Burkholderiales; family Burkholderiaceae; genus Cupriavidus. The sequence continues at coordinate 128,849 of NZ_FNJO01000009.1, forward strand.
CCTGGAACTGGCACGCGACGGCACCAAGGTGGAGCAGTCGCAGTTCTACAGCACGTTCACGGGTCCGGCCATCTACACGAACGCCGACAAGTATCACAAGATCACGTTCGACGACATCGCCAAGGGCAAGGCCTCCGTGCCGGCCGCCACCGACAACGGCTGGGTGGCGATGGTGCAGCACTACTTCGCTTCGGCCTGGATTCCGCAGAACGGCAAGCAGCACAGCTTCTACGCCGAGCAGATCGACCCGAACCTGTACCGCGTGGGTGTCCAGCAGCCGCTGGGCCAGCTGGCCCCGGGCGCCACGGTGAGCACCGATGCCCGCCTGTTCGCCGGCCCGCAGGAAGAGCGCATGCTCGAGCAGATCACGCCGGGCCTGGAACTGGTGAAGGACTACGGCTGGCTGACCATCCTGGCCAAGCCGCTGTTCTGGCTGCTGGAAAAGCTGCACGGCTTCCTGAACAACTGGGGCTGGTCGATCATCGCGCTGACCGTGCTGATCAAGCTGGTGTTCTTCCCGCTGTCGGCTGCCAGCTACAAGTCGATGGGCAAGATGAAGGACCTGCAGCCGCGCATGACGGCCATCCGCGAACGCTACAAGGGCGATCCGCAGAAGATGAACCAGGAAATGATGGCGCTGTACCGCACCGAGAAGGTCAATCCGCTCGGCGGCTGCCTGCCCATCGTGATCCAGATCCCGGTGTTCATCGCGCTGTACTGGGTGCTGCTGTCGTCGGTGGAAATGCGCGGTGCGCCGTGGCTGGGCTGGATCCATGACCTGTCGGTGCCGGACCCGTTCTACATCCTGCCGATCGTGATGGCCGTCTCGATGTTCGTGCAGACCAAGCTGAACCCGACGCCGCCGGACCCCGTCCAGGCCAAGGTCATGATGATCATGCCGCTGGTGTTCTCGTTCATGTTCTTCTTCTTCCCGGCCGGCCTGGTGCTGTACTGGGTCGTGAACAACATCCTGTCGATCGCCCAGCAGTGGCAGATCAACCGCATGCTCGGCAAGGGCAAGACCGCGGCGGTGGCCAAGAGCTGATCCCCGGTTTCCGACCCGACCCACGAAAACCCGGCTGCCAGCCGGGTTTTTCTTTTTCGGCGTATGCTTCTAGTCTTATGTCTTATATAAGACTAGAAGCCCATCAACAGGAAAGAGGGGATACGCCATGACGTGGTCGGCCAGCCAGTACGTGCAATTCGAGGATGAACGGACCCGCCCGGTGCGGGATCTTGTCGGGGCCATCCCCACCGCCAATGCCACGCGCGTGGTCGACATCGGCTGCGGGCCCGGCAACTCCACCGAGGTCCTGGCGGCCCGCTACGGCGGCGCCGAGGTCATCGGCCTGGACAGCGACGCCGACATGATCGCCGCCGCACGCAAGCGGCTGCCGAACCTGCACTTCGACATCGCCGACGTCACGCAATGGGCCGATGGCGGGCCCTGGGACGTGATCCTGGCCAATGCGGTGTTCCAGTGGGTGCCCGATCACGCCTCGCTGTTTCCGTCGCTGGTGGGCAAGCTTGCGCCGGGCGGCAGCCTGGCCGTGCAGATGCCGGACAACCTCAACGAGCCGCCGCACCTGCTGATGCGCGAGACGGCGCTGAGCGGCCCGTGGGCGCCCAAGCTGGCTGCGGCCGCCGATGCCCGCACCGCACTGGCCTCGGAACGCTGGTATTACGAACTGCTGAAGCCGCACTGCTCGCGTGTGGACATCTGGCGAACGATCTACCAGCATCCGCTCACGGGCGGCGCGGCCGCGGTCGTCGAATGGTTCAAGGGCAGCGGCCTGCGGCCCTTCCTGGCGCCGCTGGACGAGGCCGAGCGCGCCGAATATCTGAAACAGTATGAAGCCGCGCTGGCCAAGGTGTTTCCCGCGATGCCCGAGGGCACCGTGCTGCTGCCGTTCCCCCGCGTGTTCATCGTGGCGACGCGTTAGGAATCAGACGGCAGCGGACGGCGGCGGCGTGCGCCATCGCCTACACTAGACGGACGTTGCGCAGTAACTCTCTTTCCACTTCAGAGACATCGCAATGAGCCGTCAGCCTGTGCTGCACCGGAAAATGCGTCCCGCCGCCGCCTTCGTTGCCTTGGGCGAATCGGGCCTGAAGGCCGTTCACGATCGCCTGGACGCACTGCAGCATCGCGACGAGGTCGAGGATGTCCACCAGCTGCGCGTCGCCGTTCGCCATCTTCGTGCCGTGGCATGGGCATTCGGGCCCGTGCTGCCGGGCCAGGTAAAGGCCCGCTGGAAGCAGGCCCTGCACGATGTCGCAGACGCCGCCGGCGACGTGCGCGACTGGGACGTCTTCATCGCCGACACCCTGGCCCCGGCGCTGGTGAAGCAGCCCGACGACGCCGTACTGGTGGCACTGATCGAAACCGCGCAGGCCAGGCGTACGCTTGCCCACGCCGAGATGATGACAAGACTGTCACGTTACCGGCAATCCCCGCTCCCGACGTTGAAACGCGACCTGCTGGATCTCTCGGAACAGGACGCCAAGGGCCGGCTCGAGAATTTCGCACCCAGACGGATCCGCAAGGCGCGCGACAAGGTTCGCGAGCGGGCCCGCATCGCCCGGGACGGGAAGACCGAACACGTCCACAAGCTCCGCATCGGCAACAAGCGGTTGCGTTACGCGATCGAGGCACTGTCGGAAGTCTTGCCCGGCCGCTATCGCAAACGCCTGCGCAAGAAGCTGGTAGCGCGGCAGTCGGAACTTGGCGCCGTGATCGACGGTGCCGTCGCCCGCCGGCTACTGTGCGAGTGCCTGTCCGTCGAACCGCCGCCCGACTCGCCGACATGAGCCGCGGCCCATCCGGCTGGCGGGGCGATCTGCGACAATACCGCGCATGACCGCAAACCAGCTTCCCATCGTCGCCATCGCCACCGCACCGGGCCGGGGCGGCATCGGCGTCGTGCGCGTATCCGGCCCCGATGTCGGCAGCGTCATGCGCGCCGTCTGCGGCCGCGCGCTGCAGCCGCGCCATGCCACCTATCTGCCGTTCCTGGACGGCCACGGCAAGGTCATCGACCACGGCCTGGCGCTGTACTTTCCGGCACCCAATTCCTACACCGGCGAGGAAGTGCTCGAACTGCAGGGCCATGGCGGCCCCGTGGTGATGCAGATGCTGCTGGCGCGCTGCCTGGAAGCCGGCAAGGACATCGGACTGCGGGTGGCCGAACCCGGCGAATTCACGCGCCGCGCGTTCCTGAACGACAAGCTCGACCTGGCGCAGGCCGAAGCCGTGGCCGACCTGATCGAAGCCAGCACCGAGGCCGCCGCCCGATCGGCAGCGCGCTCGATGGAGGGCGAGTTCTCGCGGGCCATCCACGCGCTGGTCGAGCAGGTCATCCACCTTCGCATGCTGGTGGAAGCCACGCTCGACTTCCCCGAGGAAGAAATCGACTTCCTGGAAGCGTCCGATGCGCGCGGCCAGCTCAAGCGGATTCGCGAGAGCCTCGCTGGCGTGCTCAAGCAGGCGCGGCAGGGGTCGCTGCTGCGTGAAGGGCTGTCGGTAGTGCTGGCCGGCCAGCCGAACGTCGGCAAGTCGTCGCTGCTCAATGCGCTGGCGGGCGCGGAACTGGCCATCGTCACGCCGATCGCCGGCACCACGCGCGACCGCGTGCGCGAAACCATCCAGATCGACGGCATCCCGCTGCATATCATCGACACCGCCGGCCTGCGCGACGATGCCGCCGACGAGGTGGAACGCATCGGCATCGAACGCACGTGGGACGCGATCCGGCGCGCCGACATCGTCCTGCACCTGGTGGACGCGGCCGACTACCTCGAACACGGCATTTCGGAAATCGACGATCACATCGACGACCGCCTGAGCGGGCAGTTGCCGCCGGGATCGCCGATCGTGCGCGTGGTCAACAAGATCGACGTGGCGCCGTCGGCCGGCGAGATGGGCTTCGGCGGCAACCGCCCGCACGTGGTAGCCGCCAACGGCCCGAATCCCACCGAGATCTGGATCTCGGCGCGCACCGGCGCCGGCATCGACCTGATGCGCCGCGAACTGCTGCGCCTGATCGGCTGGCAATCGGGCAACGAAGGCACCTTCCTGGCCCGCGAACGCCACCTCACCGCGCTGCGTAACGCGCAGTCGCACCTGGACTGCGCCGTCGAACGCGCCGAGCAAAACGCCCAGGCGCTGGACCTCTTCGCCGAAGAACTCCGGCTCGCGCAGGACCACCTGAACAGCATCACCGGCGAGTTCACCAGCGACGATCTGCTGGGGACGATCTTTACGCGGTTTTGTATCGGGAAGTGAGCGCGGGCCCGCCTTCGGCGGCGAGTACAGGCCGCCCCCTCACCCCCGGCGAACAATCCATCGCCCGCGCTGTCTTCGGCGATGCCATCGACTACGCTGCTGTCCGCGTTCATCATCGCGACTTTGTCTTCTGGCAGGGTGCGAACTACATCATCACGCCCAATGGTCACATCTACCTGGGCCGCAGGCTCCGCGGGCTGACCGACTTCAGTGCGGCGGGCCTGGCGATGCAGGGGCTGTTCATCCACGAGATGGCGCACGTATGGCAGCACCAGCGGGGCGTCAACGTGCTGGTGCGCGGCGCGCTGGAGCAGGTGCGGCACTTCTGCGGCTTCAACCAGTACCGGTACCGGCTGGAATCGGGCAAGGCGCTCGGACAGTACAAGCTGGAGCAGCAGGGCGAGATCCTGCGGCATTTCTTTTTGGCCCGGCAGGGCCAGCCCACGCCGTACACCCCCGCGCAGTACCTGGCCGCGCTGGGCAGCGCGGGCCCGACCATCGTGTGATGCGTCGATGGCATCGCGCGTGAACGAAGCCTCCATCCCGTCGCGTTGACTTGCATGGCGATGTGGCGGACCATCGGCCCCATTGTCATCTGGAGTTGATCATGCCCCGCGTATCGAAAGCGGAAGCGGAGAAGAACCGCGCCATTATTGAGCAGGTGTCGTCGCGGCTGTTTCGCGAACAGGGCTTCCACGGCATCAGCGTGGCAGACCTGATGGGTGCCGCCGGGCTTACGCATGGTGGCTTCTACGGCCATTTCGAATCGAAGGATGCGCTCGCGGCCATCGCCTGCGCCCGGGCGTTCGAGGAATCCGAGGCGCGCTGGCGCAAGCGCGTCAACGAAGCGCCGGACCACGCCACGGCGCTGTCGTCGCTGATCGATGCCTACCTTTCCACGCGCAACCGCAACAACGCGGGCACCGGGTGCCCGGTGGCGGCGCTGGCGAACGACGTGGCGCGCGAGCCCGACGACAAGCCGGTACGCGCCGCCTTCCATGAAGGGCTGGAGGCACTCGTCGACATCCTCGCCGAAGTGCAGCCCGATACCGATGCCGGTGCGCGCCGCAGCGCGGCGCTGGCACAGATGGCCACGCTGGCCGGCGCGTTGATCCTGTCGCGGGCCACGCAGGGCACGCCGCTGTCCAACGAGATTCTCGCCGCCACCCGGGCCCGGCTGCTGCCGGAAGGCTGATGCGGCGCCGGCGCGCTACACTGGCGGACTTCGCCGTCCCGCATTACCGCCCGAAGTCCCTGAAGCCCCAGAAGCCCCTGAAGCCCCCAGAAGCCCCCCCGATGTTGAGCCGCACCAGACAAACCCTGATCGCCGTTGTTGCTGTCGTCGTCCTTTTCCTGCTGTGGTTCGTTGGCAATGAGAAGCACGACACCGCGCCGCTTGCCTCCGTTTCCGCTCCCGACGAGCCCGCCAGCGTGCCGCGCGGCATTCCGCGCAACGGCACGCTCGACCCGATCAGCATCGATCCCAACCGCCCCGCCGATCTGCTGCCCCAGTATCAGGCCGATGGCCTGGCCGACGACTATCGCAGCGACGCCGCCGCGGCGGACGACCGCTATCGCGGCCGCTATTTCATCGTCGAAGGCGTAGCCAGTGGCGTGCGCCGCGACGGCGACAACCTGGTGCTGGAAATCCGTACCGACAACCCCGGCCAGGTGGTCCGCGCGGCGCTGCTGCGCCAGCAGATCTGCGGCCCCGGCACCCGCGCCTGCGAAGTCGAAGCCCGTGCCACGATGGTCCGGCGCGGCCAGAAGGTGGCCGTCGAATGCACCGGTGCGGGCCAGGGCGAAGGCGGCACCCCGCTGCTGTCCGAGTGTCTGCTCCGGGGCGGCGCGAACTGACGCAACGGCCCGGCGCCTCCGCAACCGGGCTGACGGCGCCGCGAACGTGCCTCAAAGGCCACGTTTTCGATTTGCGGCATCTGTCGCCCGCTGTTCCCCGCATTGACGGCACGCCGGCACGCCTACATTACGCAGGCATGCTGCCGGCAATGCGTCCCTGAACCGCCTCGCTCGAAATCCGAAGCGGATCCGGACGGCCGGCACCCTCGCCGACGCGCATCCAGGATCCAAGATGAAGAGAGCAACGATAGCCGCCACGCTGGCCCTGCTGGCCACGGGCTGTTCCACCTACCAGAGCGTGACGCCGGTCGACCGCGCAGACCAGGTCGACCCGATCGCCGGCTACCAGAACGGTGCCTATGGCGGCCCGGCGCAGTTTCGCGTGGACGGCAATCGCGTAGTAGGCGCCGATGGCGCGCTGTTCTGCGTGATCACGCACCAGGTCAATGGCAACGCGTATGTGGAAGATTTTGCCAACTCGCTGCGGGCGCGCAACTTCGAGGTGAAGATGCTGCCGCCGTATTCGTCGGTGGCGTCGTGCCCCATGACGGCCGTCTACACGGCCCAGCGCCAGACCTACATCACGCCGTTCCTGGTATCGGCCGACATCACCGTGTTCCGCAACGGCGAGCGCGTGGGCAAGGCCGTCTTCAATGCCAACCGCAGCGCGGGCGGCATCAACCTGAGCCACCTGATCCAGCCCGACGCCAAGATCGAGGAACTGGTCGACCGGCTGTTCCCGGGCCTGAAGCCCCAGCCGGCGCCGGCACAGGCGTCGCCCGCTCCGGCACCTGCGGCAGCGCCCGCGGCCTGACGCCACGGGCCGTCCGGCTGGTCAGGCCAGCCGGAATACCTCCACCGCCTGGCGCAGTTCCTGCGCCTGGTGATGCAGGCTTTCGGCCGCGGCGGCCGCTTCTTCCACCAGGGCAGCGTTCTGCTGCGTGACCCCGTCCATCTCGGCCACGGCACCGCTGACCTGGGCCAGCCCCTGAGACTGCTCGCGCGATGCCACGCTGATATCGCCCATCAGCGCCGCAATGCCTTCCACGCGGCGCACCACGTCGTCGATGGCCGTTCCGGCCTGCTGCACGGCTTCGTTACCGCTCTTCAGGTCCGCCACGGTCCGTTCGATCAGCTGCTTGATCTCGCCCGCCGCACTGGCGCTGCGCTGCGCCAGGCTGCGCACCTCGCCGGCCACCACGGCAAAACCGCGCCCGTGCTCGCCCGCACGCGCGGCTTCCACGGCGGCGTTGAGCGCCAGGATGTTGGTCTGGAACGCGATGCCGTCGATCATGCCGATGATGTCCACCACCTGCTGCGCATTGCGATGAATGTCGGCCATGGTGCCCACCACGCGGCCCACCGTGCTGCCGCCCGCGCGTGCCGCATCGGCGGCGCTGGCCACGGCCGCGTTGGCGTCGTGCGCATTGTCGGCGTTCTGCTTCACCGTGGCGGACAGCTGTTCGATGCTGGCCACCGTGCGCTCCAGGCTGCCGGCCTGCGACGCCGTCCGCGCGGACAGGTCGGCATTGCCGCTGGCAATCTGGCTGGTGCTGCCGGCGATGGCGCCAATGCTGCCGCGCACCTTGTCGACGATGCCGGTCAGGCCCTGGCCCACGCCATCGATGGCGCGCATCAGCTGGCCGATCTCGTCGTTGCGGCGCGTATCCAGGCGCGTGGTCAGGTCACCCGACGCCAGGCGGCCGGCCGCGTCGGCGGCCTCGGCCAGCGGCTGGCTCACCATCCGGCGCAGCAGCCACCAGAACGCAGCCGACACGACCAGCGCCACCAGCAGGCCAAAGGCCAGGAAGCGGTTGCGGCTGGCCACGAGTTCATCGCGCAGCGAGGCCATCGGCACCGTGCCCGCGATCAGCCATTGCCACTCGGGGTAGGTCACGAAGGCGGTCAGCCGTTCAGTCGGCGCGCTGTTGCCGATGGCTACCGTACCGACCACGGCACCGTCCCTGGCGGCAATCATGTCCCGAATCCATGGCTTGCCATCGGCGTCCTTCGCATCGATCTGCACCGTGCCTTCGGAGCCCGAGCGGTCCACCATGATCTTGCCCTGGTCGGCGCCGGCCTTGGCATCGATGACGATGAACTGGCCGTCGGCGCCGATTGTCTTGCGGCGGATGCGGTTCTTCAGCGCGGCCAGTTCGGCCTCGACATTCACGCCCACGTACAGCGCGCCCACGATCTTGCCGCCGGCGTCGCGCACGGGCTCGTACTTGCTCATATAGGGCTTGCCGAACAGCCAGGCCAGCGATCGGTACGACTTGCCCGACGCCACCGCGGCATAGGCCGGGCTCGTGCGGTCCAGCAGCGTACCCACCGCGCGCTGTCCGTCCTGCTTCTTGAGCGACGTGGTCACGCGAATGTAGTCGTCGCCAGTGCGGGCGAACACGGTGGCCACGACGCCGCCGGTATTGGCGAAAAAGCGATCCGGCACCTCGAAGCTGTTGTTCAGCAGCAGGTCGCCGCTACGAAAGGCCGGCGTCGCCTTGCCGGACACTTCGATGGTCTGGGACGGATCCACCGCGTAAGGGCCGGGCAGCACCGACGCGAAGTTCAGCAGGAAGCGGTCGGCCTCCTGCAGCATGGTGTCATCGAGCTGGGCCACCAGTTCGCGCAGGGTCTGGCTTTCGGCGCTGATGGCGTCGCGGGCCTGCGATTCGAGCTGGTTCATGCTGCTGAGCGACAGCGCCAGCGAGAACGCGCAGAAGGCAATGATCTGAACAGCCAGCACAACCAGCGCAAGGCGCGTGCCGATGCCCCAGCTGCCGGCAACCGCGCGCACGCGACCCGCCGCAGCCTGCCGGGGCAGGGTAAGGGATGAGGTAGAAGACAAGGGGCGCTCCGTGAATAACGCCATGCGCCGTTGTGACGCACGGGCAACGTCTGCTCTGACGGCAGATCGTCACATCGCAGTTATCGGATGACGAGACAACACCCTTGAATTAAAGAAATGCTTAATCTAGCTGTGTGCCGACATATCACGGCATGACAGGAAAAACGGGCACCGGGCGCGGCCTCTTGCGGGGGCCGCTTGCCGATGCGTACCGCTGAATTACCCCTGTGCAACCCGTTTCAGTGTTTTATCGTGGGCCTGGTTTTCCAGTCGCGCGCCGTGGCTCAGCGTTCAAGCTGCCCCAGGCGTACCACCGTCACACCGGGACGCAACTGGCGCAGCGACGGCATGACCAGCACGCAGTTCGCGTACGGCGTGGTTACCGGCTCACCATCGCGCCAGCCGATCACGGTTCCGGCATCAGCAAAGGTTTCGAGTCCCGTGTAGGGGCCCGCAAAACGGAAGTCCATGCTGCTGGCCACCACGGGCTCGGTCACGCGAACCACGCGCTGCGTGGCGGGCAGCGGCCGCAGCCAGCCGGCCGGCAGGTCGGCTTCGTCGATGATGCCGGCATTGAGCAGGAAGCGCGCGGTGCTGTCTCGCGCCACATCCACGGCAGCGGTCTCCCAGTGCTGGCCGCATTCGATCAGCAACGCGTTGCGCGGGCTGGCGGCATCGCCAAAATCGGCGTAGTCGCGCATGCGGCGGCCTTCGGGGTGACCCTCATCGACGATGATGTCGGCCGGCGCGCCCACGGCACGCGACAGCGCGATGCCCTTGTCCAGCGGGCCCGATACGATCAGCGGGCGACTTTTCTCGTGCATCGAATGCAGGTCGAGCAGCAGGTCCACCGTGTCGATGACCGGACGCATGGCGCGCGCCCGGCGCAGTTCGGACGAATCGCGCGACAGGTCGTCCAGCACGGCGGCCGTCCACACGCGGTTGAAATCCTGATCGACAAACCGGGAGGCGTCGGGCCGGGCCGCGTCGAACGTGGCATACGCATCGACATTGGCAAAGGCCAGCGTCAACCGGCCGCGCCGGGGACGCAGGCCGTGGTCGAGCAGGCCGGCCACGGTAATCGCGCCGCATACCTCGTTGCCGTGCGTCAGTGCATTGATCATCACATGCGGCCCCGGCAGGCCGCTGTCGAACGTATGCACGTAGGCGATGCCCGTGTTGCCCTGGGCGTAGGGGCGGATATCGGGAAACTCCACTTCGACCGGATAGGCGTCGAAGGAGGGGGCACTCTGTGTCATCTGGACTTCCTTGGCTGCCCCGCGGGGCAGCACTATTTTTCGTATCTATTACTACGGAATTTTAAATCTGCAAATTATTCTTGTTGCTTATTCACGGATGTCGGCGGCCTGCACGATCGCCTTGTACTTGGCCGTCTCGCGTTTCACGAAGCTGCCGAACTGGGACGGATTGGCCGGTTGCACTTCCACGCCCGCCTCGGCCAGCTTCTTCCGTACGTCCGGGAGAGCCAGCACGGCCTGCATTTCACTATTCAACCGATCGATAACAGGCTTAGGCGTGGCACTAGTCGCCATCAATCCAAACCATACTCCCATGTCCACGCCCTTGAGGGCCGGGGTCTCTGCCAGGGCCGGCACGTTGGGGGCCACGCTGGCGCGCTTCGACTCGGTCACGCCATAGGCCCGCACACGGCCGGCCTGGATGTGGGGCAGCGCCGACGACAGCACCATCACCGCCAGGTCGATCTGGCCGCCGAGCAGGTCGGTGGCCATGGCCGAGGCACCCTTGTACGGCACGTGGGTGATGTTGACCTTGCCCTGCTGCTTGATCAGTTCGCCGGCCAGGTTCAGCGGCGTGCCTACGCCCGACGACGCGTACGACAGCGTGCCCGGCTTGGCCTTGGCCAGCGCGATCAGTTCATTGGCGTCCTTGGCCGGCAGCTGCAGCTTGCCGACTAGCACCATCGGCTGGGTACCGACGAAGGTGATCGGCGCCAGGTCTTTTTCGCCGTCGTAGCGCACCGCCGGATTGGTCAGGCGGGCAATCGACACTTCGCTGCCCGAACCCATCAGCAGCGTGTAGCCGTCGGCCTCGGCCTTGACCACCTTCTGCGCCCCGATGGTGCCGCCGGCGCCACCCAGGTTCTCGATCACCACGCTCTGGCCCAGGCGCTTGCCCAGTTCGGGCGCGACGGTACGCGCCACCAGGTCGACGCTGCCGCCGGCGGTGTAGCCCACCACCAGCGTGATCGGCTTGGTCGGATAGCCACCGGCCGCCAGCGCGCTGGCCGGGACGAGGGCACTACTGGCAAGGGAAACGGCGGCAAGCGCGCGCAGCATCGGGTTCATGATTTCTCCGGCAGGTCTGTGGTCTATGAATGTTTTCCGGCGATGGTAGAGAGCGCGCACTGCTGCGGCATGCGGCTTTGGCAATCCGGATTGCCATTTCGGCAAGGTCGAAAATGGTGCGCGCCGGCGCACACGCACTACTTCGAGGCGGCTCGCCAGAACGCTTCGGCCAGCGGACGCATCGCCGCGCGCGGCCGGTACAGGCGGATGTCCAGCGCCAGGTCGGCGCTGTCGCCGCCGTGCAGGTCGGCCCGCACCAGTCGGCCGGCATGCAGGTCATCCGCAATCAGCCGCGCGGGCAGCCACGCCAGGCCCATCCGCTGGCGCACCATCTCGTGAACCGACTCCGCGAAGTCGCTCACGGCGATCACGTCGAGCCAGCTTGCCAGCTTGCGGCGTGCGATCTCCTGATTGACCATGCGGCCCATGGTCAGCGTCTCCGCGTAGGCAATCATCGGCACCGGCATCGGCCGCGCTCCGGCCCTGGGCTTCTGCAGCCGGAACGCGGGCCCGCCGCGCGCCGTGGCGGCCGACACGCAGACCAGCCGCTCCACACCCACGGCGTGGAAGCGGTAGCGCGCGTCGTCGAGCATGATCGGCAGGTCGTGGGGGCTGTAGCAGAGCAGGAAGTCGGCGTCGCCTTCGGTGAACATTTCCAGCGCGTCGTGCGTGGCGTGGGTGGATAGCCGGGTGCGGAAGCCCGCGCCGACTGGATCATCGCGCAATGCGTCGCGCAGGCACGCCAGCCATGCGGGCACCATCGACCGCGCCAGCGTCTTGCCCGTGGCGATGGTGATGGTGCTGGCATCGGCCCGGTGCGCGGCACGCAGCGCCACGCGCGTGTCGTCGAGGGTGCGCAGCGCGGACTGGGCGGCCTCAAGGAACTGCCGCCCCTCGTGCGTGAGCCGCACCGGGAACACGCTGCGGTCGATCAGCGGCGCGCCGGCCCACACTTCCAGCGCCTGCATGCGGCGCCCGAACGCCGGCGGCGTGACGTTGCGCAGCTCCGCAGCCCGCGCAAGGCTGCCAGCCTGGGCCAGACAGACGAAATCTTCGAGCCAACGGATATGCATGGGGACCGGGTATGTTGTGGGCGCATTGTAACGTCGCTGCCACGATGCGCCCCGGCAATGCCGCCGCCCGCTCGGTTAGAATTTTCGCCATGCCTCCACCCAAACGCGGCGCCAGCCCATCCTCCTCCGCTGCCGGCCCGTCCGATGCGACGCCATCGGACCGCGCCGCCTTTCCCGAATACACGATCGACGAACTGGCACGCGCGGCCGGCACCACGGTGCGCAACGTCCGTTCGTACCAGGACCGAGGTCTGATCGACCCGCCCGAGCGCCGCGGCCGGGTGGGCATCTACACCCAGACCCACCTCGGCCGGCTGCGGCTGATCCATCATCTGCTGGCACGCGGCTACACGCTGGCCAACATCATGGAGCTGCTCAAGGCCATCGTCGAAGGCCACGACCTGCGCTCGATCCTGGGCCTGGAAACGGCCATCAGCAGTCCATGGAACAGCGAGGCGCCGCGTCACTATTCGTATCTGGCGCTGGCCCGTCTGTTCGGCCGCGCGATCTCGCGCCCGGCGCTGGCCAAGGCCATTTCGCTGGGATTGCTGGAGCCCGACGGGATCGGCTACCTGGCCCGCAGCCCGCGCGCGCTGGCGGCCGGTGCGGAGATGGCCCGCGCCGGCTTTCCGCTCGAAGACGTGCTGGACATCATCGACCACGCCCGGGGTCACTTCCAGGCCGTGTCGGACCGCATTGTCGGCATGGTGGTGCGCGAACTCGACAAGTTCGGGGAAGGGCAACTGCCGCCGCCATCGGAAGTGCCGCGCATCGTCGATGTGCTCTGGCGCATTCGCCCGCTGGCGCTGGTGGCGCTGGAGACCGAGATGATGCGATCGCTGGAGATCTCGGCGAACAAGTATCTCGGGGACCGGGTGGCGGCGATCCTGGAACATCTGCACGACAAGGATCGCGTGGCAGGCGACTGATGCGCCGGCATGCGCCTGAGGCCCTACCGCCTCACACAGCGCTCCGGATCGACGGCGCGCGCGTACTGGCCCCTGCGCGAATCGCCGTATCTTCAATTTCGGCGATCAACGGCACGATCCGATTCAGTTCGGCGCGGTTATCCACGTCCCACGGATGAAAGCCGGGGCGGAAGTAGTCGAACCACTCCGGAATCATCTTGCGCAGCACGCCGGGCGATCCCCACAGGAAGTTCACCACACGACCGAAGCCGAGCAGCTTGTTGCGGCACGTCCTGTCGGCCATCACCAGCCGCACGTGGAACACGAACACCATCGCCCAGAACGTCACGGTGGTGGTCAGCATCGTGAACGTGCGCAGCAGGTAGCGATACGGCCCCGGCTTCATCACGGTGTTCCACACGTCGTAGGCCACGGCCTTGTGCTCGGTTTCCTCCAGCGCGTGCCACGTCCACACCTGACGGTAGCCGGGTTCCGATTCGCCCATGTGGCGCGGGTCTGACAGCATGCCGCCGGCCAGCATTGCCGTGTAGTGCTCCAGCGCGATGGTATGCGCCAGCTGCCACGACTTCGGCAGGATCCTGCGCAGCAGGTTTAGCAGCTTCGCCACTGCGCGGTCGAGCTTCGACGCGGGCAGGCCGGCATCGTCCAGCAGCCGGTTGTAGAGGATGTGCTCGCGCGTGTGCATCGCTTCCTGCCCGATGAAGCCGGCCACGGCCTGCTTGAGTTCGGGGTCGGTCACGCGGTCGCGGTAGTTGCGCACGCTGTCCATGAAGAAGCGTTCGCCGGCCGGGAAGAAGATCGACAGCGCGTTGATGAAGTGGGTCACGTGCTGCCCGCGCTCGTGCCAGTCGCAGATGCGTTCCGGCGGGAGGTGGGGATGCACGTCGCGTCGGACTGGCATCATGATGTGGGCTCCAGTTGCTGGGTGGATGGCGCCTTGCGGGCACCGTGCAGGAAGCGCAGCAGGTCGGCCACCACGCGCTGCGGGTCTTCTTCCATCGGCACGTGGCCAAGGCCCGCATAGCGGTGCAGCGTCACGTCGGGGATACGTGCCGCGAACTCCGCGGCATGCGCGGGCGGGATCCAGCGGTCACGGTCGCCCCACAGCACCAGCGTGGGTTGACGCAGGCCGCGCAGGCGCTCGGTGTCGAGCTGGTCGAAATCGAGCTTCGGCACCATGCGGCCCACCGCTTCGCGGCTGCCTGCTGCGTAAAAGAAATCGACATAGCGGCGGAACGTGGCCTCCGGCACGCGCGCGGCATCGCCGTACACATCGCGCGTGGCCGCGCGGATGATCCACTCGGGCAGCAGCCACGGCGCCGACCAGCGCACCGCGGCGTGACGGAACAGGTCGATATAGATCGGCAGCTTCATCGGGAAGCCCGCCGCGTCGATCAGTACCAGCCGGTTCACCATGGCCGGCCGGCGCGCGGCCAGGTCCCAGGCGATCAGGCCGCCCAGCGAGTTGCCGATGAAGGTGGCGCGCGACAGGTTCAGCGCCGCCAGGAAGCCGTCGATGAAGCTGCGGTAGACGTCGATATCCATCGTGGCGATACGGCCATGTGCGTCGCGCAGCGGCCCGGTCAGGCCGAACGGCGCCAGGTCCAGGCGAATCACCCGGAAGCGCTGGCGCAGCGCAGGCATCAGCCCTTCCCACGTGTGCAACGACGCGCCGAAGCCGTGGATCAGCACCAGCGGCTCGCCCTCCGGCACGCCTTCCTCGGTGTAGTGCACGAGGGCGCCCATCACCTGGATCCAGCGCGAAGCGGGCAACGCGTAGCGGCGCGCCAGCGTATCGCGCGACAGGCTGACCAGCCCCACGCGGCCCTGGCCGAACCAGCGCGTGAACGTGCCCGGTGGCGACTGCAGCGCGGCCTCGCGGGACAGCGTGGCGCGCGTCATGCCCGCTCTCCGTCGCGCGCGGGGGCCGTGGCGGCATCCGGCACGAGCCGCTTGCGCTTGCGCCGCGTCTCGCGCACCACCAGCGACTGATAGGCGGCCGGCAGCAGGCGCGCCATCGCGTCGGCGGCCACGGCATCGGGCCCGATCAGCACGCGACGCCTGTTGGCACGCACGCCGTCCAGGATCACGCGCGCGGCCTTGTCGGCCGTGGTGATGAAGAATTTCTCGAACTCCTCGCGGCCCTGCTGCGCATCGCGCACCAGCAGACCATTCACGCTCGGCGATACCCGGCTGGCCCGCGCGATATTGGTCTTGATGCCGCCCGGATGAACGGTGGTGGCCGACACGCCGCAGTCCATCAGGTCCAGCTCCTGACGCAGCGCCTCGGTGAAGCCGCGCACCGCGTACTTGCTGGCGTTGTAGGCGCCCATGCCGGGCTGCGCGAACAGGCCGAACACGCTGGACGTATTGACCACGTGGCCTTCGCCGCTGGCCTTCAGGTGCGGCAGGAACGCCTTGGTGCCGTACACCACGCCCCAGAAGTTGATGCCGATGATCCATTCGAGGTCGTCGTAGCTCATGCCTTCGACCGTGCTCGACAACGCCACGCCGGCGTTGTTGAAGATCAGGTTCACGCGGCCGTGGTCGCGCACCACGGTATCGGCCCAGGCATGGACGGCCGCACGATCGGCCACGTCTACCGGCGCGACCGTGGCGCGCACACCGGGCGCGGCACGCTGCACATCGGCCAGCGTCTGCGCCAGCCCGGCTTCGTTGCAGTCGGACAGCGCCACGTGGCAGCCTGCCTGCGCGAGCTGCACCGCCAGGCAGCGGCCCATGCCTGAGCCGGCGCCGGTGATCGCGGCAACCCTGTTGCGGAAATCCTTCATGCCTTGTCTCCTGTGGTCTTTCTGGTGTCGGATGCGTGGTGTCCTGCGGGGGTGCGCAGGCCCTTGTCAGGCGCGGATCGATGCCGCCGGTTCAGCCGGTTCGGTGTCCGCCAGCGGTTCGACGCTGGCGTGGCGCATGGGCCAGCGTTCGTAGTCGCTCATGCGGAACGACTGCGTGGCACGGCGGAACTGGAACGTGAAGCCCGGCCACAGCGTGGTGTTCTTGTTGCTGCGGGGGTCGATGTACCAGCTTGCGCAGCCGCCCGCGGCCCAGATCGCGTGACCGAGCTTCTGCTGGATGCCACGATTGAACGCGGCCTGCACCGGCGGGCGCACGTCGACGGCCTGCACGCGCTCCCGGCGCATCTGGCGCAGCGCATCGAGCACGTAGTTCACCTGCGACTCGATCATGAAGACCATCGAGCTATGACCCAGGCCCGTGTTGGGGCCGACGATCAGGAACAGGTTCGGAAAGCCGGCCACCGTGGTTCCCAGGTACGCCTCCGCACCATCGCGCCAGGCATCGAGCAGATCACGCCGGTCCCGGCCGACGATCACGCCGCGCGGCAGCGGATCGGTGGCGTGAAAGCCGGTGCCGAGGATGATCGCGTCGGCGGGCCGGCGGGTGCCGTCGCGCAACACCACGGCGTCGGGCTCCACGTGGTCGATGCCCGTGGTCACCACATCGACGTTGCCGCGCGCCAGCGCCGGGTAGTAGTCGTTGGAGATCAGCACGCGCTTGCAGCCGATGGTGTAGTCCGGCGTCAACGTCCGGCGCAGCGCAGGGTCTCGCACCTGCTTTTTCAGATGGCGGCGTGCCACGCTTTCCACGGCCTTCATCAACTTTGGATGAATCACGAAGCCGAGCACGCGCGATTCCAGCATCCAGTACAGGCCGGTGCGCACCAGCGCCTGCGTGAAGGGCAAATGGCGAAACAGCCATTGCTCCGCCGCCGTTACCTGACGGTCGGGCTTGGGCATGATCCATGGCGGCGTGCGCTGGTACAGGTCGAGCTGCGCCACCTGCGGCGCGATCTGCGGCACGAACTGGATGGCGCTGGCGCCGGTGCCGATCACGGCCACGCGCTTGCCGGCCAGGGGATAGTCATGGCGCCATTGCTGCGAATGGAACACGGTGCCGGCGAAGCGATCCAGCCCTGGGATATCCGGAATCAACGGCCGGCTCAGGCCACCCATGCCCGCGATCAGCACGCGGGCGCGCGCACGGCGGCCATCGCGCATCCGCAGGCGCCAGAGCGCGGCGGGCGCGTCCCATTCGGCGTGCGCCAGTTCGTGGCCCAGCCGCAGATGCGGGCGCAGCCCGAAGCGGTCGGTGCAATGTTCCAGGTAGCGGCGAATCTCGGGCTGCGTCGAGAACATGCGCGACCAGTCGGGATTCGGTGCGAACGAGAACGAATAGAGATGCGATTGCACGTCGCAGGCGCACCCGGGATAGTGGTTGTCGCGCCAGGTGCCGCCGACTGCATCGGCCTTCTCGAAGATCAGGAAGTCATCCACGCCCGACTGCTTGAGACGGATGCCCATGCCGAGCCCGGCAAAGCCGCTGCCGATGATGGCGATGTCGCATGCCTGCTCCGCTTCGGTCGGAAGATGAGCCTGCAGGTCCAGAGGTGCATTCATGGGGCGGCTTTCCGGTGCGGGCGCGACGCGTCATGGCCGGTTAGCCATGCCTCGTCGACACCGTTGATCGTGACATTGAACGATGTCATCGTAGGCACCGAGATTTGGCCGGTCAATGCGATGGTTTGAAGAATTGCTCTATTTTTCGCCCTTTTCCAGCGTCTTTCGGGTCACATTAAACGGCGTTGACGCCAAAAGACCCGCAGTGGGCGTGCGGCTCAGTCGTGCGTTTGAAACCCGTGCGCCAGGACGAAATATTTTCGGGGGCTTCGGCAGAATCGCAACGCCGCCACGCTCGGGACGTACCCGGCGCTGCGGGGCCACGTCGGCGCACGCCAGCGCCGTAAGCAAAAACGCAAAAAAATCCCAATCACGGAGACACGATGCCCGCACCTGCCCGCACGGCCGCACCGCCTGATTCGCACGAACCGCATGACGCATCGCGCCGCCTGTTCCTGAAGGTGGGCGCGGGCTTTTCGGCGGCCATCGCGTGCTCCACGCTATTGCCCGCGCTGACTGGCTGCTCGGCAGCCGACACGCCGCCGCAACCCGGCATGGCCTTTCTACGGCCCGCCGATGTCACGCTGTTCCGCGCGCTGCTGCCCGCCGTGGCTATCGACCTGCAGACGCTCGACGCCGCCGCGCGCGGCCCGCGCGTCGATGCAGCCGTGAAGAACATCGACGGCACGATTGCCGCCATGGGCCAGAACGGCCGGCACGAACTGCGCAAACTGCTGGATCTGCTGGCGAGCGCGCCGCTGCGGTGGGCGCTGGCCGGCGTGCGGACGCCCTGGAACCAGGCCACGCCCGAACAGGTGACCGCCTTCCTGGCCCGCTGGCGCGGCAGCCGCTTCGCCACGCTGAATGCCGGGGGCGTGGTGCTGGTGAAGCTGGCCAGCGTCGCCTACTTCGTACTGCCCGATACCTGGGCGGCCAGCGGCTACCCCGGCCCCAATCCCGCGATCTACCGCGCCCTTCACAGCTGAGTTTCCAGCGGATTTCCACATGCCGATCAACGATATCTACAGCGCCGGCATCGCGTCCGGCTGGAAGGTGCTTGACGCCGCCACGTTCACCGCGCCCCGTGCATTCGAAGCCGATGTGGTCATCGTCGGCACCGGGGCGGGCGGCGGCATCGCCGCCGAGGTGCTCAGCGACGCCGGGCTGACCGTGCTGCTGCTGGAGGAGGGCGGCCTGCAAACGTCCGACAGCTTCCGGGACATGGACGAGGCACGCGCCTATCGCGATCTCTACCAGGAGGCCGCCGCACGCGCCACGTCAGATGGCGCGATCTCGATCCTGCAGGGCCGTGCCGTGGGCGGCAGCACCACGGTGAACTGGTCGTCCAGCTTCCGCACGCCGCCGCAGACGCTGGCGCACTGGGCCGCCGAACACGCGGTCGTAGGTCACAGCCAGGCCGACATGGCGCCCTGGTTCGCGCAGATCGAGGAACGCCTGGGCATGGCGCCATGGGCGATGGACCCGAACCCGAACAACGCGGTGCTGCGGCGCGGCTGCGAAAAGCTGGGCTGGGAATGGCACGTGATTCCGCGCAACGTGAAGGGCTGCTGGAATTCCGGCTATTGCGGGCTGGGCTGCCCGGTCAACGCCAAGCAGTCGATGCTGGTGTCGACCCTGCCGAACGCGCTGGCGCGCGGCGCCACACTGGTGCATCGGCTGCGCGTACGGACCATCGACCACGACGGCAAGGTCGTGCGCGGGCTGACTGGCGATGCGCTGGGGCGGGACGGCTACACCCCGACCGGCGTCAGTGTCAGCGTACGGGCCCGGTACGTGATCGCCGCGGGCGGAGCCATCAACACGCCGGCGCTGCTGCTGCGTTCGCGTGTTCCCGATCCGCATGACAGGATCGGGCAGCGCACAATTATTCATCCGGTGAATTTGAGCATCGCAGAAATGCCGGAGAAAATCGATCCATATCATGGCGCGCCGCAGTCGGTGGCTTCGGACCATTTCCAGTGGCGTGACGGCGCAACCGGCCCGATGGGGTACAAGCTGGAAGTGCCGCCGATGTTTCCGGGCATCAGCGCCGGGGTGTTCAATGGCATGGGACAGACGCTGCAGCGCGAGATGGCTGCGTTGCCCCATACCAACGCCATGCTGGCCCTGCTGCGCGATGGCTTTGTGCCCGACAGCCCGGGCGGACGCGTAAAAATTGCAGACGACGGCAGCCCCATCCTGGACTACGAAGTGAGCGACTACGTATGGGATGGCGTCCGGCGCGCGTACCTGAGCATGGCCGAAGCCCAGTTCGCGGCCGGCGCCCTTCGCGTACGGCCGGCCCACCTCGACGGCAATTACTACACGACGTGGGCGCAGGCGCGCGATGCCATCGGCCAGCTGCCGCTGAAGAAATTCCGCGTGCTGCTGTTCAGCGCCCACCTGATGGGCGGCTGCGCGATGAGCGAAGACCCTGCGCGCGGTGTGGTGAACAGCGCGGGCCGCCATCATCATCTGCAGAATCTGTACGTGTTCGATGGCTCGGCATTTCCGACAAGCATCGGGGCCAATCCCCAGTTGTCAGTCTTCGCATTGACGGCGCAGAATGCCTCAGTGTTGCGCAAGACCATCATGACGTGACCGGATTCCTGCCAGGCAACGCGGTGCGTGGCGGGGACTTGCAATTTAGAGCATGTCTTCGAAAAATGGTCTTGTGAAACGCTCGGGGCGCTGGATAGGCTCCCTACAACCGTTTGAAGCATCCGTATGCCAACAGAGCAAGGAGCGGACGGTTGTGGATTTGTAGTTTTTTTTGCAGGGGTCCACAGCGGTTTTTCAGCGAGAGACGCCCCCATGAAGACCGGGAAAACCACGGCAGGAGATACCAAGGCTCGCATCCTCGATGCGACCGAGAAGTTGTTCATTGAGGTTGGCTATGAAGCGACTTCGCTCAGGCAGGTAACGTCCCGAGCGATCGTCAATCTGGCCGCCGTCAACTATCACTTCCGCAGCAAGGAAATCATGATGCAGTCGGTGCTGAGCCGCCGGCTGGATCCGCTCAACACGCGGCGGCTGGCGTTGCTGGATGCCTGCGAGGCACGCTGGCCCGGCAACGCCATCCGCTGCGAACATGTGATGGGCGCCCTGTTCGTGCCCGCGCTGCAGATGGCGCGCGAGCCCGATATCGGCGGCCCGTCGTTCCTGCGCCTGCTCGGGCGCGTGTATTCCGATACCTCACCGTTCATCCAGTCCTGGCTGATGGGGCATTACGCACCCGTGTTCGGACGCTTCTTCGAAGCGTTTGCGCGCGCGCTGCCCGACGTGCCGCGGCAGGAGCTTGGCTGGCGCCTGCATTTCGCCCTCAAGGCGCTGGCGGGTGTGCTGGCCGGCGACGAACTCGGCAACCTGATGCCCGCGTTCACGCAAGGCAAGCGGATGAGCGATGCGCAGGTGCTGGCGCAACTGACGTCGATGGTGGTGGCCGCCCTCAAGGCGCCGTCGCCGGCGGTGCAGGAGCTTGGCGCGCTGCAGGAGGTATTCGAGATCGGCGAGGCGCAGCACGCCGACGAGCAGGCCAGCATCGCGGCGATGGCCGCCACGGCCGAAAGCGAGGCCCAGGAGCTTGCCGCCGCCACGGCTGCCGCAATGGGCCGCGCCCGACGCAGCGCGCGGGCCGCGCGCAGTGAGGCCGCAACGCGTCCGCCCACCGCCAGCATGGCGGTACGCCGCGAGCATTGCGCCACCTTCCCCAGCAATCCGCTCGACGACTGGATGCGTACCCGCCCCAGGACATAGCGGCACGCCGCCGCGGTCTCCACCGGGACCGCGGCGCGCGCTGCGGCGAGCCGCGACGGTAACCGTCGCCTTTACCACCGACCTGTCGATCCGCCACGCCCACCGCGAGGCGTGACCCGCTGCGCGCCGCGGTTCCGGTGCGCATCCAGCCTGCCGTGTTCCGCACGGCCGGACGGGCCCCGTCTTGCCTGAAAAAAGCAAAACACACTGGAGACTCGCAATGAAGCAGATGTTCGTGATCGCCGCGTTCGGCGGCATCCTCGGATTCGTCGCCACGCCGCCCGGCAGCCTGTTAGAAGCCCACGCGCAGGGTGCGCCGGCCGCGCAATCCGCGCGGACGCCCACGCCCTACGACGGCCTGCCCACATCGCAACAGACCGCGCTGCTCGCCAAGCAGATTGCCAGCGGTGAACTGGCGGCGATGTCCGATGCCCAGGTGCTGGCCGTGTTCGACGCCCTGCAGCCCGAGGCGCTGCTGACGTGGGCGCGGCAGGAAATCAACCGCTATCCCGAGTACGAATACTGGATGACGCGCCAGGAACGCCTTAACGGCCAGTGGCAGGACAAGCCCGCGCGCATGATGATCCGCTACCGCCATCTGCCGCGCCAGCTCTATGCGAAATGGCTGCCCAACGGGGCGCAGGCCGGCCAGGAAATCATCTACGACGAGACCCGGCGCAAGGATGAGATGTACGGCCACCTGGGCGGCATCATGGGTTTCACGTCGATCTGGACGGCCATCGACGGCACGCTGGCGAAATCGCAATCGAACCATACCGTGCGCGACCTGGGCTTCCAGTTCGTGCTGTCGATGCTGGAGCGCGACGCCAAGACGCTGCGCGCCGCGGGCCTGTCGGAGAAGTACACACGCACGGAGATCGTGCAGGAGCAGGGCACGCGCATGGTGGCGCTGACCTGGGACCTGCCCGAAGGCGCGCCCAGGTATTACGCCAAGAAGGTGCAGCTGATGTTCGACCTCAAGCATCCATGGCCGCGTATGGAAACGGCATGGGACACCGACGGCAACATGGTCGAGAAGATCGTCTTCGAAAAGGCCGTGAAGAAGACCTTCGATGCCTCGGCATTCGACCCCGCCAACAGCGAATACAAGTTCTGATACCGCCGCCACCCCCGTTTGAATATGCGCACATCGGGCCGCGCACGCGGTTTGAACAACGGCGCGAGGCGCTTGGCGGACAACGGCAGACGGCGCAGCGGCAATGTTTGGAACATGCGCTCTATTGCGCGCAGGCGCTTGAAACGCGAGATTCCGACCACCGTGCGACACCTCGGCCACTGCCGGTGCGCCCGTCATAAGAACGAGGAGACCACCATGACACAGTCGAATTTTCGACGTACCGCCTTTGCTTGGGCTGGGGTAAGCCTGACGATCGCGCTGTCCGCCTGCGGCGGCGGCGACGGAGAACCCGGCGGCAGCACGCCGCAAGCCGCCGCGCAGCAATGCGCCACCAGTGGAACGTGCACGCCCTCGGGCCCCACGGTCAACCAGCCCGTGGCCGCCATCTGCCCGAGCGTGCTGGACTACAGCACCACGTACACCGGCGGATCGGGCGCGGGGGAATTCGTGAAGATCCAGCTCGACAGCACCAAGGGCACGTATCGCATCCAGTTCCTGGAATCGCCGGTGCCGAAGACCACTGCCGATATCTACCCGACGCGCGCCGGCGTCACCATCACCGGGACGATGTCGCATCCCACCCGGCCGTTGCCCACGGAAGCCCAGAACCGCTGCGCATACGAACTGAAGACCGCGACGGCATCAGACGGCACGTCGCAGGCGCTCATCGACCCGTCCCATCCTCCAATACTGTTCGTCGGCAATGGCGTTGCCGGCGGCGGCATTCCAGGTGCCACGATCAAGTACAACGGCCTCGGCGGCACCGACGCCGTCCCCGGCTTTGGCGCCATTCCCGCCACGACCTTCGCGATGTATCCGGTGCTGGCCTTTGCCGAAACCGAGACCGATTTCAGCAAGGTGGCCGGCAGCTACAACGTGCTGGGCTACCACCTGATTCCGTCAGGTGGAGATCCGCTATCGACGAACCACTTCGTGCCCACGGTCGCCAACAAGGTGGAGACCATCAACGCCGACGGCACCTGCACGGTGGCTTCGGGCAACTGCGTGACCACCGGCAAGGCATGGAAGCTGCGCCCAGGCACCGACGGCGCTTTCGAAAGCTTCGACTCCAGCGGCCTGAAGCCGTATCCGTTTTTCTTCACCCAGACGTTCGCGGCCGGCAACCAGACGCTGGCCAAAGGCGTACTGATCGTGGGCAAGCTCGAAGGCAAGCTGGTGCCGCTGCTGGTGCGCGTGGGCTACGCGCGCGTCGACTTCTCCGACCTGTCCAACATCATCCTCAGCGTCGACGACGAATCGGGCATCGCGCTGCTGTCGCCGACCACGGCGACCAGCGCCGCCGCCCTCAAGGGCGGCTACATCGGCTCGGGCAGCGACTTCAGGTACGTGGCGTCGTCGCTGCACGACAACGTCGGTGCCTGGCTCGATCCGCAAGACCCCTCGCTCACGCCGATCGGCGGCTTCCAGATGGATCTCACGCAGGCCACGCGGCCCGGCGTGGTGAGCACGGTCGACAACAGCGGCAAGGCCGGTGCGCTGATCACCACCGGCCCCGTGTACGCCCACCTGTTCGGCGACGCCTCCGATCCGACCTTCCGCGTCAGCGCCGTGGCCAACCGCTAGCGCGCGCCGCGTATCCAGAACCCTGCCTCACACATAAGAAAGCACCAAGGAGACATCATCATGCAGCTGCCGCAATCGCTTCCGCCGCGCACCGCCGGCGCCCCCTCGCAGCGGACCCGGGTGCCGCGCCTGGCGCTGGCGCTTGTCACCACCGCCTTGCTGGCCGCCTGCGGTGGCGGCGGCGGCGATGGCGGCGGCAGCAGCACGCCCGCCGCGGTGACGCCGCGCCTGTGCCCCGCATCGGTCGACTACTCGACGCCATATATCGGTGGCACCGGCTCCGGCGAGCTGGTCAAGGTGCAGATCGATACCACGCGGAAGACGTGGGCCGTGACGTTCCTCGACTCGTCGGTGCCGCGCACCACTGGCACCGTGTCGCCGACACGTTCGGACCCCACGGGCGGCAAGAACGTGATGACCGGCACGCTGGCGCAGGAAACCGGACTGCCGACGCAGAAGCTGAACCAGTGCGCCTTCGTGCTGCAGGGTGCGAGCCTGGACCCGGCGCGCCCGGCCAAGCTGTTCCTGGGCGAGGGCGTGATGGGCGGCACCATCCCGGGTGCACGCATCCAGTTCAACGGTCTGCTGGGCGCGGGCGCAGTGCCCGACACCACGTTCCCGTACTTCCAGTTCATCGGCTTCGCGCAGACCGAGACCGACCTGGGCAAGATCGCCGGCCTCTACAACGGATCCGGCTTCCACGAGATCCCGTCGAAGAACTTCGCCCAGGTGGCGCAGGACTACAGGATGTCGCTGGCTGCCGATGGCTCGTTCACGGTTTGCGACAACAAGGCGGGCGGCACCTGCAAGCAGAAGGGCAACAGGTTCGTGGCGCAATCGGATGGCGCACTGGTGTCGACCAACTATGAAGGCGAACAGGCGCCGACGCTGGGCAATGTGATGGGGCGCGCGTACCTGATCGTCGGCAAGCTGCGCGGACAACTGGTGCCGGTGATGATCCGCGTGGGCTATGCCAGCGCCGACAAGCTGCCGCTGGGGGCCGACGACGAGATCGGCATCGGCATGATGGCGCCCGCCGTGTCCGCCACGCAGGGCGCCGTCAATGGGGAATACGTCGGCGTGGACAGCAACTTCGACTACAAGACCACGGCACTGGTGGGGGCGGACGCCGCCATGCTCGACCCGTTCCATGCGTCGGACGCCACGCGCGCCGTGGCGCTGAAGCTCGACTTCTCGCAGACCACCGCAGGCGTGATCACCACCACGCGCAAGGAGGGCACGCCCGGCATCACCGGCAAGCTGATGTTCACCGGCGGCGTGTTCGGATTCCTGGAGGACCGCAACGGCAGCCCGTACTTCACGATCGGTGCATTCGTCGAATAACAGGAACCGGGGAGACCTGACCATGCAGAACAAGCGACTTGCCCTGAAGCGCCTTCTTGCCCTGGGCGCCGCCGTTGCCGCGTGCCTTGCGGCGCCCGCGCACGCCCAGAAGGCGGGCGACAACGTGGTGTCGGCCGGCTGGTTCCATATCCAGACCTTCGGCACCAGCGGGCCGCTGACCACCAACGTGGTCGATGTGCCGATCAACTATCCGCTTGGCTTGCCGTCGTCGTTCTCGGCGCCGGGCAGCGGGTTATCGTCGTCTAACGCCGACACGCTGGGGCTGACGTTCAGCCATTTCGTGACCGACCACATCGCCATTACCGCCGTGGGCGGCATTCCGCCGACCTTCAAGATCTACGGCCATGGCGAGCTGATTCCGCCCGGGCCGGCTGGCGCACTGGGCCACCAGAGCCTGGGGGACCCTTCCCTGAATCCGATCATCACCCGTGCACGGCAGTGGAGCCCGGCGGCCATGGTGCAGTATCACTTCCGTTCGCCGGGGGTGACGTTCCGTCCGTTCGTCGGCGTCGGCGTGTCGTACAACTTCTTCACCGATATCAAGGTGAATCCGGCCTTCGCCGAGTCAGTCAACAACAACCTTGGCGCCATCCTGGCAGCGGGGGCCGGCATCCCGGGGCAGACTTCGGTCAGCGCCGATGCGTCGTCGTCATGGGCGCCGATCTTCAACGTCGGCGGCACGTATAACTTCAACGAGCACTGGGGCGTGACCGGCGCGGTGACGTACATTCCGCTGAAATCGGAATCGACGATGACGATCAAGGCTTCGGACGGCACCGTGCTGTCAACGTCGAAGACCACGCTGCGGCCCAATCCGCTGGTGTTCTTCCTGGCCGCGACGTACAAGTTCTGAGCGGCTGTCACGCGCGCAGGAAAAAGGGCGAGGCCATCGCGGCCTCGCCCTTTTCGCTTGTGCTTCCGGCTGGAAGCGTTACTGCGTGGTCTGCGTCGCTGGCTGCGGCGCGGCCTTCGCCAGTTCTCCGGTTTCCTTCAGGCCACCGCCCAATGCGCGGTACAGGTCGATCGCATTGGTCAGGCGCAGCTGGCGTGCCTGTACCAGTGCCTGCTCGGCCGAGAACAGCTGGCGCTGTGCGTCGAGTTCGTCCAGGTAGCTGGCCACGCCGCTGCGGAAGCGCAGGCGTGACAGTTCGTAGCGCGCCGCCTCCGCATTGCGCTGCTGCTCCTGCCCCGCCACCTGCTCTTCGAGCGTGCCGCGCGCCACCAGCGCATCGGCCACTTCGGAAAAGGCGGTCTGGATCGTCTTCTCGTAGTTGGCCACCTGGATGTTCTTGCGCACGTTGGCAAGATCCAGGTTCGACAGGTTACGGCCGTAGTCGAAGATCGGCAGCACCAGCTGCGGCGAGAACGACCACACGCCGGCACCGTTGTCGAACAGGCTGGTGAACGACGTGCTGATGTTCCCGGCGCTGGCCGTCATCGTGATACGCGGGAAGAAGGCCGCGCGGGCCGCCCCGATGTTCGCGTTGGCGGACAGCAGCGCCTGTTCGGCCTGGCGGATATCGGGACGCTGCGTCAGCAGTTCCGAGGGCAGGCCCTCGGGAATGTCGCTGATGATGCGCTCGTCGGACAGCCGCATCGGCGCCGGCAGGGTCGGGATCTCGGCGATCGGCTTGCCCACCAGCACTTCGAGTGCGTTCTGCGCCTGCGCACGCTGGCGCGCCAGCTGCGCGGCAGAGACGCGCGCCTGGGCCACCAGCGATTCGTTGTCGCGCAGGTCCAGCGCCGAGGTGGCGCCGGCATCGAAACGCTTCTTCGACAATTCGTACGTGCTCTGGCGCGCCTCCAGCGTCTCGCGCGCCAGCTCGTACTGCTCGGCGGCGGCGCGTTCGGCCAGATAGGCCTTGGCCACTTCCGAGACCAGCGAGATATAGGCGGCGCGATGCGCTTCCTCGGTCGAGAAATACTGCGCCAGCGCCGCATTCGACAGGCTGCGCACGCGGCCGAAGAAGTCCAGCTCCCACTGCGTCACCGACAGGCCAACCTGATAGATGTTGCCGGTGAACGACTGCGACACGCCCGAGGTCGTGCCGGAGAACCGCCCGCGCTGGAAGCTCGCGTTGCCGTTGATGGTCGGCAGCAGGTCCGCACGCTGGATCTGGTACTGCGCGCGCGCTTCCTCGATCCGCAGCGCGGCCGTGCGCAGGTCGCGGTTGTTTTCCAGCGACGTGGCGATCAGCGTCTGCAGGCGCGGATCGGTGAAGAACTCGCGCCAGCCGATATCGGTGGCGCGGCGCGTTTCGCCGCTCTTCACCTCGGCCGTGGCATAACCTTCCGGCGCGGCCGGATAGCTGCCTGCCACGGGGGCGGCGGGGCGGTCATAGTGCGGCGCCAGCGTGCAGCCGCTCATCACCCCGGCCACCAGCAGCAATGTGGTCAAAGTCTTGGTCATTGTCAGATTTCCCTCTGGCTGCTTTCCAGGCGCGCCTGCTCACGTTCGTGCTGGGCGCGGCTGCCCTTGAACCGGCTGCGCACCACGACGAAGAATACCGGCACCAGGAAGATGGCCAGTACCGTTGCCGTGATCATGCCGCCCATCACGCCGGTACCGATGGCGCGCTGGCTGCCCGAGCCCGCGCCCGTGGAGATGGCCAGCGGCAGCACGCCCAGGATGAACGCCATCGACGTCATCAGGATCGGGCGGAACCGCAGGTGCACTGCTTCCAGCGTGGCATCGATCAGGCTGCGGCCCTGCGCCTGCAGGTCCTTGGCGAATTCCACGATCAGGATGGCGTTCTTCGCGGACAGACCAATCGTGGCGATCAGGCCCACCTTGAAGTACACGTCGTTGGGCATGCCGCGCAGCGTCACGCCCAGCAGCGCACCGATCACACCGAGCGGCACCACCAGCAGCACCGATACCGGGATCGACCAGCTCTCGTAGAGCGCAGCCAGGCACAGGAACACGATGATCAGCGACAACGTGTACAGGATCGGTTCCTGCGAACCGGCCAGGCGTTCTTCATACGACTGGCCCGACCACTCGAAACCGAAGCCCGGCGGCAGCTTGGCGAAGTTCTCTTCCATCACGCGCATCGCCTCGCCGGTGGACTTGCCCGGCGCGGCCTGGCCTGCCAGCTTCACGGCCGGCATGCCGTTGTAGCGCTCCAGGCGCGGCGAGCCCATCACCCACTGCGACGTGGAGAACGCCGAGAACGCCACCATGTCGCCATTGGCATTACGCACCCGCAGCTTGCCCAGGTCGTCGGGCAGCAGGCGGTCAGACCCCTGCGCCTGCACGATCACGCGGCGCACGCGGCCTTCGTAGATGAAGTCGTTCACGTACGACGAGCCAAACGAGATCGACAGCGTCTGGTTGATGTCCGCCACCGCCACGCCCAGCGCACGCGCCTTTTCGCGGTCGATGTCGATGCGCAGCTGCGGCGCGTCTTCCTGGCCTTCCGGACGCACGCCCACCAGGGCAGGCGATTGCGCGGCCATGCCGAGCATCATGTTGCGCGCTTCCATCAGCTTGGCGTGGCCTTGCCCGGTACGATCCTGCAGGCGGAAGTCAAAGCCCGACGAGTTGCCCAGTTCGGAAATGGCCGGCGGGTTCAGCGGGAAGATGATCGCGTCCTTGATGAACGACAGCGCGCCGAACGCACGGCCCACCAGGGCCTGTGCGGTCTGGTCCGCCCCCGGACGCTCCTTCCAGTCCTTCAGGCGCACGAACGCAATACCGCCGTTCTGGCCACGGCCGAAGAACGAGAAGCCGGCCACGGTGATCATCTGGTCCACCACCTTCGATTCCTTCTGCAGGTAGTAGTCCTCGATCTGCTTGAGCACGCCGATCGTGCGCTCCTGCGTGGCGCCCGTGGGCAACTGCACCACCGTGATCATGTAGCCCTGGTCTTCGTCAGGCAGGAACGACGACGGCAGGCGCTGGAACAGCAGGACCACGCCGGCGATGATCACCGCGTACACGATCAGATAGCGGCCCGAGCGCCTGAGGATGCGTGCCACGATGCCCTGGTAGCCGGTCGACGCCGTGGCGAACGTCCGGTTGAACCAGCCGAAGAACCCGGTCTTCTCGTGATGATGGCCTGCCTCGACCGGCTTGAGCAGCGTCGCGCACAAGGCCGGTGTCAGCGTCAGGGCCAGGATGGCCGAGAACACCATCGACGAGATCAGCGACAGCGAGAACTGGCGGTAGATGTTGCCGACCGAGCCCGAGAAGAATGCCATCGGGATGAACACGGCGGTCAGCACCAGCGTGATGCCGACGATGGCGCCAGTGATCTGGCTCATGGCCTTGCGGGTGGCCTCGCGCGGCGACAGCCCTTCCTCGCTCATGATCCGCTCGACGTTCTCGACCACCACGATGGCGTCGTCCACCAGGATACCGATGGCCAGCACCATGCCGAACATGGTCAGCACGTTGATCGAGAAGCCGAACGCCAGCATGGCGCCGAACGTACCCAGCAGCGCCACCGGGACCACCAGCGTCGGAATCAGCGTGGCCCGGAAGTTCTGCAGGAACAGGTACATCACCAGGAACACCAGTACCACGGCTTCCAGCAGCGTCTTGACCACTTCCTCGATCGAGATCTTCACGAACGCGGACGTGTCGTAGGGAACGCTGAATTCGTAGTCGGGCGGGAAGAAGCGCTGCAGCTCGTCCATCTTGGCGCGCACGGCGGTTGCCGTAGCCAGCGCGTTGCCCGTGGGCGACAGCTTGATGGCGATGGCCGAAGCCGGCTTGCCGTTGATGCGGGCCAGCGTCGAATAGTCAGCGCCGCCCAGTTCCACGCGGCCCACGTCCTTGATGCGCACCGACGAGCCGTCCGGATTCACGCGCAGCAGGATGTTGGCGAACTGTTCGGGCGTGGTCAGCCGGCTTTCGGTGTTAACCGTGGCGTTCAGCTCCGTGCCGCGCGGCGACGGCGTGCCGCCGAGTTCGCCCACGGCCACCTGGATGTTCTGCTCCGACACGGCGGCGGTCACGTCCAGCGGCGTCAGGTTGTAGCCCGTCAGCTTGGCCGGATCCAGCCAGATCCGCATCGCGTACTCGGTGCCGAACAGGTCGGCGGCACCCACGCCGGGCACGCGGCGGATCGAATCCACCACCTGCGCCGACACGAAGTTGCCGAGCTCGATCGCGTCGGATTTACCCGACTTCGACGAGACCGTGATGAACATCATGTAGTTGTTGCCGGCCTTGTCGACCCGCACGCCCTGCTGGCGCACCTCCGCCGGCAGACGCGCTTCCACGCGCTTGAGGCGGTTCTGCACTTCCACGGAGTTCAGGTCGGCATTCGAGCCGGGCGCGAACGAGATGTTGATCGTGGCCAGCCCCGACGATTCGCTTTGCGATTCGTAATAGAGCAGGTTGGGTGCGCCGTTGAGCTCCTGCTCGATCGGCGTGATCACCGAGTCCTCGATCGTCTTGGCCGACGCACCGGGGTAGGTGGTGGTCACCGTGATGATCGGCGGGGCGATATTGGGGTACTGCGCAATCGGCAACTGCACGATCGACAACAGACCGCCCAGCGCGATGATCAGCGCGAGCACCCACGCGAACACCGGCCGGTCGATAAAAAACTTCGCCATGAAACTGGCTCCCTTTTATGGCTTTGGTCGAGGGCCCGATCAGCCCTGCTTGGCGGCCGACTTGTCGTCAGCCTTGGCGTCCTTGCCGCCTGCGGCGGGCTTGTCGCCCTGCGCGGTGGCGGCCGGCGCCGATGCCGGGGCATCGGCCGTCTTCGGCGCCTGGAACGGCACGGCCTTGGCCGGCGCGCCCGGGCGCACCTTCTGCAGGCCTTCCACGATCACCTTTTCGCCGCCCTTCAGGCCTTCGGTCACGACCCAGCGGTCGCCAATGGCCTGCGGCGCCTTGACCGGCAGCGCGGCCACGTTGCCGTCGGCGCCCACCACCAGCACGCTGGCGCCCTGGGCGCTGCGGATCAGCGCGCGCTGCGGCACGGTCAGCGCGTTCTCGTCGACACCCTGCTCGATCTTCACGCGCACGAACGTGCCCGACAGCAGCTCACGCTTCGGGTTCGGGAATTCGGCCCTCAGCGTGATGGCGCCGGTGGTCGGGTCGACGGTCATGTCCGAGAACAGCAGCTTGCCCGTGGCGACGTATTCCTTGTCGCCGGCTTCCGGATACAGATGCACCTTGGCCCCGCCGTTCACACCCTTGACCTTGCCCGATTCGATGGCGGCACGCAGGCGCGCCACTTCCGAGGCCGGTTGGGTAAATGTCACCCATATCGGGTCGACCTGCTCGACGGTGGTCAGCTTGGTGGCTTCGCCCTTGCCGACCAGCGCCCCTTCGGTCACCAGCGCCCGGCCCACGCGGCCGGAGATCGGCGACGTCACCGTCGTGTAGCCCAGATTGATCTGGGCCGTGGTCACGGCGGCCTTGGCGGCGGCGATGTCGGCATTGGCCTGGCCCGCGGCGGCCACGGCCTCGTCATATTCCTGCTTGCTGACCGCGTTCACGGCCACCAGCGGCTTGTAGCGTTCGGCCTTCTGGCGCGCGGAGACCGCATTGGCTTCGGCGCGCTCCAGCTGGGCCTTGGCCGAGGCCAGCTGCGCCTGGTACGGGGCCGGATCGATGCGGAACAGCACCTGGCCGGCCTTGACCTCGCCGCCTTCGGTGTAATTGCGGGACAGGACGATGCCTTCGACACGGGCACGCACTTCGGCAGTACGCACACCTTCGAGACGACCCGGCAGTTCATTGACAACGGCAACGGCAGACGGCGTGACGGTAACCACACCCACTTCCGGCGGCGGCATCGCACCGCCCTGGGCCGCCTTCTGGCCACAGGCGGACAGCGCCAGGGCAGCGGCAGTGACGGCGGCTGCAACGGCTGCGCTACGGATACGTTGGGACTTCCTCATCGATAACCCCATGATGAAAATTTGAGAGCTGCCGCTCCGCTCCCAACGCGATGGGCTGGAAGGCAGGCGCGCCCCGGGGGCGGGGC
Organism: Ralstonia sp. 25mfcol4.1; assembly: GCF_900104095.1. Classification (GTDB taxonomy): domain Bacteria; phylum Pseudomonadota; class Gammaproteobacteria; order Burkholderiales; family Burkholderiaceae; genus Cupriavidus. Next base: position 161,397 of record NZ_FNJO01000009.1, read on the forward strand.
GCGGCGGCTAAAAAAGTGATGCTTGAGTCAGGCGGACCACAGGCGTGCGGGTAACGGGTCACCGCAGCCGGGCAAAAAAACGGCTTGGCCGAAGTCCGGACAGGCGAGTAGTATAGATACATTCGCGCATGTATGTAAGTCACGGTTACGAAATTAGCGCAGTTAGCAACACATGGCGCCTGTTGTGTGCATTGGAATGTTCGGCCCCTGTGAGCACGATTGTTCCATTCAAGGTACGATGCGGCCGCCGGTGCGGTAGAGCAATTTGGAAAGAGAAGCCCTTCGGCGCATTCGCGCGTTGGCATCAGGAGACCCGGACGGCTAACCACTGGCCCGGGAAAAGAGGAAATGGTCAGACGTACCAAGGAAGAAGCACTCGAGACGCGCAACCGGATTCTGGATGCGGCGGAGGCCGTGTTCCACGCCCGTGGTGTGGCACGCCCGTCGCTGGCGGACATCGCCGAAGCGGCCGGTGTCACGCGCGGCGCGATCTACTGGCACTTCAAGAACAAGAGCGACGTGTTCGCCGCCATGGCGGACCGCGTGAACCTGCCCGTGGAAGCGTTGTGCGCGCCCGAGCGGCTGGCGCTACAGGAAGATCCGCTCGGCGGCATTCGCGACATCTGCGCCTTCGTGTTCCGTCAGACCGTCACCAATCCGCAGTGGCGCCGCGTCTTCGAGATCATTTTCCACAAGTGCGAGATGGTGGAGGACAACGGCGCCATCTTCGAACGCCAGCGCGCGTCGCACCAGGACGGCACGGTCAAGATGCGCGAGCATCTGCGCCTGGCCATGGAGCGCGGCCAGTTGCCGGCAGACCTGGATCTCGACCTGGCCGTGATGGCCTTCCACGCCGCGATCGGCGGCGTGCTGGCCCACTGGCTGTTCTCCCCGACCGATTTCGACCTGAACCGCGAGGCCGAGCGTCTGGCGGACACCTTCATCGATACGCTGCGCCTGTCCCCGGCCTTGCGCGTCGGCTACGTGCCGCGCCCGATGGCGCCCCTGGACGAGGAAATGGCGACGCTGTGCGAGCGCCAGCCGCCGGTCGTCGCCGAATAGCATCGGGCGCCGGCTTCAGCCCTGGCGCCATGCCCCCGGCCCACCCAGCCCGACTCAACCCTTGAGCGCCTCGCGCCAGCGCGCGAGGAAGGCCTTCTTGCGCAGGGCATCCTGCGCAGCGAGCAGGCCCGGCCCCACGCTGATCGGCTTGAGCGCGTAGCCCAGCCGCTCTGCCAGGGCATTGGCCGTATGCGCGCTGTCGGTATCGGTGCGGATGGTATAGAGCTGCGACGTGGACTGCCCCAGCAACGCCTGCCCTGCGCGCGACAGCAGGTAATCGAGCCATAGCCGGGCGGCATTGGGCCGCGGCGCCCGGCGCGCGATAAATGCCACGCGCGACATCACCAGCGTGTAGTCGCGCGGCGCAATCACGCCGATACCTGCGCCGCGCTCCATCAGCGACAGCGCGTACGACCCCAGCAGGTTGTAGCCGAGCACCAGGTCTCCACTGGCGATGCGCTCGACCATGTCGGCCGTCGATGCCGACAGCTGCACCTGGGCACGCCCCAGCGCCTGCGCCAGATACCAGAATTCGCTGCCCATGCGGGCGTCCTGCTGCGCCAGCAGGTAGCCCACTCCCGAACGCTCCACGTCGTACGTCACCACCTTGCCGCGCCACTGGGGCGCGTGTTCCTGCAGCAGGCGCGCCAGGCCGCTGCGGCTGCCCGGCACATGCGCCGACGCGAAATGCTTGCGGTTGTAGACGATGACGGCCGGCTCGAACGTCGTGCCCCAGGCTTCGTCGCGCCACACCGCCCAGCTGGGCAGACCGGCGCGCTCGGGCGAGTCGTAGCGTTGCGCATGGCCGTCGTTGACCAGCTTGATCTGCAGGTCCATGGCCGTGCTCCAGAGCACGTCGGCGTAGGCGGCGTCGCGGCCGGGCGCCGCCGGGCCCATGCTGGCGCTCTCGGCCAGGAATCGCTCATGCAGTTCGAGCGTGTTGAGATCCTGGTAGCGCACGCGCACGCCGGGATAACGCGCCTCGAACCCCTGGATCAGCGGCTGCACCACTTCCAGGTCGGTGGATGCGTAGACCGTGACGCCGCCCTCGCGCTGAGCGCGGGCGATGACGTCGGCATAGTCGCCCGGATATCCATCCGGCACACGCGGGCCGGGCTGCGCCAGCACCGGCAGCCCCACGGCCATGGCACCACCGGCCAGCAGCAACTGGCGACGCGTGAAGCAGGACGGTTCCGTAGGCGAGGGCGGGGGCGGCACGGGCAGCGGAGAAGACAGGACGATGGTGTGCGGACGTGGGTGAGGCAGCCAGCAGACACCTGCGGGCAGGGCGGGGGTATTATAGGCGCCCGCGGCACGCAGGGGCGGCCCGCGAGACACGACAAAGAGCGGGCAGAGGAGGTCCGGCATGCGCATCCTGCTGGTGGAAGACGAAGTGGAACTGGCCCGCTGGGTGGCACGTGCGCTGGAGCAGGGCGGCTTCGTCATCGAGCACGTCGCCGATGGCCTGCAGGCCGAAGCGCGGCTGATGGCCGAGGAGTACGACGCCGTGGTGCTGGACCTGCGCCTGCCCGGCAAGGACGGCCTGGCCGTGCTCAAATCCATGCGCGGCCGCGACGATCGCACCCCGGTGCTGATCCTGACCGCCCAGGACACGCTCGACGAACGCGTGCGCGGCCTGAACCTGGGTGCCGACGACTACCTGCCCAAGCCGTTCGCCATCGCCGAACTCGAAGCCCGCATCCTTGCCCTGATCCGCCGCAGCCGCGGCCGCGCGCATCCGCGCCTGCAATGCGGCACGCTGGTGTTCGACGGCGAGACCCGCAGCTTTACGCTGGGCGGCGCACCGCTGTCGCTGACCCCGCGCGAATCCACCCTGCTCGGCGCCCTGCTGGCGCGCAGCGGCCAGCCGCTGACCAAGGCGCAACTGCTGGACAAGGTGTTCTCGCTCGATGCCGACGTGAGCCCCGACGCCATCGAAGTGCTGGTCTACCGCCTGCGCAAGAAGCTGACCGGCCACGGTGTCACCATCGTCACGCTGCGCGGGTTCGGCTACCTGCTGGAACCCGAAGCCACGGAACCGCCCAGGGCCGGGGCCTGACATGTGGCGCCGCCACCTGCGCCAGCGCGCACGCCTGCCGGTGCGGCTGTGGCTGCGAGGCAGCCTGCGTCGCCAGTTGCTGATCCTGCTGGTGCCGGCGCTGGCGCTGATGATGGCCGTCGACACCTGGTTCACCTACGGCACCCTGCGCGATGCCGCCAATACGGCCTACGACCGCTCGCTGTACGGATCGATCCGCACCATCGACAACGCCATCGGCATGGCTGGCGAAAGCGTGCAGCTGACGCTGCCCGACGCGGCGATGGAGATGTTCGAGACGGCCGCGCAGACCCATGTGTTCTATCGCGTGTCGATGGAGCGCGGCGGCGGCATCGAGACCGTGACCGGCTACGACGACCTGCCGCTGCCCAAGGGGCCGCTCGTCAACAACGTGCCGCGCTTCAACGACGCCATCTACCACGGCGATCCGGTGCGCGTCGCCACGATGGCGCGGCCCATCTACCGGCCCGACGCCAACATGCGCGTCATCATCCAGGTGGCCGAAACCGCAGAGCCGCGCGCCGCCCTGATCGGCAACGTCTGGCGCAGCGCACTGCTGCGCGATATCGCGCTGATCGTGCTGTCGGCCGTGATCCTGGTCGGGGGCATCACCTACGTGCTCAAGCCGCTGCAGCGGGTACGCGACGACGTCCGCGCCCGCTCGCCCGACGATCTGGCGCCGCTGGCTTTCGACGTGGTGCCCGTGGAGGTGCGGCCGCTGGTCGACGCGGTCAACCTGCACGTATCGCGCTCGGAGGCCATGGCGCAATCGCAGGCGCAGTTCATTGCCGACGCGGCGCACCAGTTGCGCACGCCGCTGGCCATTCTCAAGACCCAGGCCGAATTCGCGCAGCGGCAGTTGCAGATGCGGCAGGACGAGCCGGCCCGCGAAGCTGCCGCCGAAGCCGTCGGCGGCATCGTCACGCAGCTGGAACAGGCGGCGCGCCTGACCAACCAGCTGCTGGCCCTGGCCCGCGTGCGGCAGCCGGGACGCGATGGCGCCACGCAGGACGACGAGGCCGGTGTCATCGACGCCGTCACGGTGGCCGAACACGTCGCGCTGGACTACCTGCCGCTGGCGCGCGGCAAGCAGCAGGATTTTGGATGGGAGCGGCCTGCCGGCCTGACGCTGCCGGTACGTGCGGACGCCGCCCTGCTGCGCGAGGCGCTGGCCAACCTGGTACACAACGCGATCCAGTACTCGGGGCGCGGCAGCCGCATCACGCTATCCGCCGCCCACCGCGACGGCCGCGCGCTGCTGGTGGTCGAGGACGATGGCCCCGGCATTCCGGAGAGCGAGCGCGAAAAGGTGTTTGCGCGCTTTTACCGGCGCGTGGAAAACACCGAGCCCGGATCGGGTCTCGGGCTGGCGATCACCCGCGAGATGGCAGCGAGGTTCGGCGGCAAGGTGACGTTGCGCGATGCCACGCAGGGCAGGGGATTGCGCGCAGAGCTGAGTTTCGCGCTGGCGGACGCTTAGCGTGTTTTGGCTCCCCGCTCCCATGGAATGGGAGGGGGTCGTGGGAGAGGGCATCGAGGCTCTGCTTGCTGACCCGTCGCATCCAGAGCGGCTCGGTCCTCTCCCCCTGCCCCTGTCCCGCTCGCGGGAGAGGGGAGCGATGCAGGCAGGCGATCACTGTTTCATCGGCTTGCCCATCATCGCACCCTTGCATGGGTCGTCGCGCTCCTTCGCCGGTACGCGCACCACGACGTCGAAGCCCTGGTCGGGCGAATCGGACTCGATATACCCGACGCTGAGCACCCGCGAACCGTCTTCGTGCAGCCAGCGCGGCACGCCGATGTCGCGCCGCACGTGGCCGTTGCCGGCAATCAGCACCGCACCACGGCTGGCGTATGGCCGCAGCGCCTGCGCCATCACGGCGTCGCGGGCGGCCTGCGCGTTAAGCATGCCCGGCAGCATGGCCTGCGGAAAATGGCCGCAGTGGCCGGCGTCGAGCGCGGCGGTCTGTGCCGTCACGATGTCGGCCGGCAACGCCCCATCGAGGCCCAGCGCCGCCTGCTGGTCCCGGGCGAAGACATCGCCATAGCCACCGCGCACGATCTTTGCCGCATCGGCCCGCGACAGGTTGGCCGCGCGCAGCGGCAGGTTGTACTGCAGCGCCAGCGCCACCACCGGCTTGTACAGCGCCCAGTCCCATCCGCTCTTGCTGCCGGCCGCCTGTTCGATCAGGTAGTCCGCATCGTGCGGCCGCTCAAGCCGTGCGCGATCGATATCAGGCTGGCGCTCGCGGTCGAACTGTTCCATCGCGATGGCCGGGCGCCAGCCCGCTTCCACGGCACGGGTCAGCGCGGCCAGGCGTTGCTGCTGGGCGGTCGCGTTGTCGTGGACTTCGCCCAGCAGCACGTATGACGTGGCAGGGAACTTCAAACTGATCGCGGCCGGCGTTGCATGGGGCGGCGGGGTTGCGATCGATGCGCAGCCGGCGGCAAGGGCCACGGCCACCGCCATCGCAAGCAGGGCAAAGGGGGTGCGCATCATGGCCGGGCGGGCTCCGGTTGCGTTTGTGCCTGCGTGCCGCCGCTCGCCGCCGGCGTTTCGGGTACGTAGACCATCGATCCATCCTTCATGCGATAGGCCACGCCAGCCTTGATGCCGTCGCCGGACCCCACCTGGCCGCTGGCCTGGTAGCGCACGATCTTCTCGCCCTGGCGCGACACGATTTCCATATTCGGCTTGCCCGGGTTGGAGATGATCGTCACGTCCTGGTGCTTGAACGGATTGAGCGGGTTCTGGGCGATGGTCACCAGCAGGGCGGCGATCACCACCAGAAACACGTCGATCAGGTTGACGACCGACAGGATCGGATCGTCGGCCTCGCTCTCCTCCAGGAACTTCATGCCTCGGACTCCCATTGCGGGCGCGACTGGCCCAGCCAGACCAGTTCCTCGGCCAGCCAGCGCCGGCGCACGTTGACCACCCAGAACGTGATACTCGCCGCGATCAGCGCCAGGATCACGGCCGAGAACGCGATGGTCAGGTTTTCGCCCACATTGGCCAGGTTGCCGCCGGACAGGCTCTTGAGCGCCGGCCCCATCGGGATCATCGTCGCCACCAGGCCCAGCATCGGTGCCACCCGCGTCGCAATGCGCGGGCGCTCCAGCAGCTTGTGCGCCGTGACGTCGAGCGCGTCAGGGTGGCTGACCTTGTGCCGGCGCGCCCAGGCGACCAGCGGATAGCCGCGTCCCGAGCTGACGGGATGGCGGCTGCGCAGCCAGGCCTGCATCGCAAAATCGCCAAGCGCCCAGAAAGCGTAGAGAAACAGCAGCCCGATCAGCGCCAGCGTCGGGTACAGGAATAGCTGGCCGACGTCGTACATCAGGGTTTCAAGGAAGGTAGGTGTCATGGTCAAGCGGGGTTACAAATATCCATGCAACGAATAATCACGATCTGATCGTTCATCATTCTTTAAATAGATCGTCTGGCGCATTTCCTGGCCCGGCTCGCCGCCGGCTGTTCAGGGGCCAACGCAAGGCCCCGGCCAGCGAAGATAGCACCGGCGCGATGGCTGTGGCAGGTGACGTGCGGGACCTGTTTTCGGAGAAGAGTCGGAGGAGAGCTGGTACGGCGGGAATCGGACGACCGTGGTCACGCGGCGAAGTGACGAACCAGCCGTGTCACGCGACAGCGGATAGCATCCACCCGAACAGGCGCCCCGTCCCGCACGCGGGAAGGGGACGCCCTCGCGGTGTCAGTCAGTGTGCAACCGCCTCGGGCTGCTTGGCTTCCAGCGGATTGCCTTCGGCGTCGATCTGCAGCGGGCCGGTTCCCGAATAGCGGTCCAGCGCCAGGTAGATCACCGGCGTGATGAACAGCGTGATGACCTGCGAGAACAGCAGGCCGCCCACCACGGCCAGGCCCAGCGGCTGGCGCAGTTCGGCGCCGGCACCCAGGCCCAGGGCCAGCGGCAGGGCGCCCATCACGGCGGCGAACGTGGTCATCATGATCGGGCGGAACCGCAGCAGGCACGCCTGGCGGATCGCCTTGCTCGGCGCCATCCCCTGTTCACGCTGGGCGGCCAGCGCGAAGTCGATCATCATGATCGCGTTCTTCTTGACGATGCCGATCAGCATCAGCACGCCGATTGTTGCAATCAGCGACAGTTCGACGTTGAAGATGAACAGCGTCAGCAATGCGCCGATGGCCGCCGACGGCAAGCCGGCCAGGATGGTCAGCGGATGGATGTAGCTCTCGTAGAGCACGCCCAGCAGCGTGTAGATGACCGCGATGGCCGCCACCAGCAGCACCACCTGCGTGGCCTGCGACGACTGGAACACGGCTGCGTCGCCACCCCAGCTGGTGAAGATCGACGACGGCATGTCGATTTCGCGGCTGAAGCGGTCGATCAGCTTCGAGGCATCGCCCAGCGCCGCGCCCGGGGCCAGGTTGAACGACACGGTCACCGAAGGCAGCTGGCCCTGGTGGTTGACCGCGATCGGGCCCACCCGGCGCTCGGTCGTGGCAAACGCCGACACGGGCACCATCTGCCCGGTCTTGCTGCGCACGTAGAGCTTGGAGAACGCGGTCTCGTCCACACGATCGACATCGGCGGCGGTGAGGATCACGTAGTAGTTGTCGATCGGCGTATAGATCGTCGACACCTGGCGTTCGCCGAAGGCCGTGTACAGCGCCGCGCGTACGTCCTGCATCTGCACGCCCATCGCGTTGGCCTTGTCACGGTCGATGGTCAGCTGGGCCTCCAGGCCCGACTGCTGCGAATCGCTGGTCACGTCGCGGAACACCGGCTCGGCGCGCATCTTCGCCATCAGCTTGTCGCTGTACTCCTGCAGCTGGCTCGGCTTCACGCTCTGCAGCGTGTACTGGTACCGGCTCTTGCTCTGGCGGCCGCCCAGGCGCAGGTTCTGCACCGGCGAGAAGTACACCTGCAGGCCCGGCACGCCCGACACATCCTTGCGCAGCGATTCCACCACCTGCGGCATCTTCGGGCGCTCGCCCAGCGGCTTCAGCTCCACGAACATGCGGCCCGTGTTGATGGCCGGAGACGGGCCGCCGCCAATCGACGCCACCACGCTCTTCACCGCCGGGTTGGCCCGGATGCGCTCGGCCGCATCGCGCAGGCGATCGGACATGGCCTCGAACGAAATATCCTGCGGGCCCTCGGCGTTGACCTGGATCTGGCCAATGTCTTCCTCGGGGAAGAAACCCTTGGGGATCTTCACGAACAGCACCGCGGTCAGCACGAACGTCAAACCCGCCGCCGCCAGCACTACGCGCCGGTGCGCCAGGCACCAGTCCAGGCCATGCGCATACCTGTGCAGCGTCCACTCGAACAGGTCTTCGAACCACTGCGTGGCGCGCAGGCCGATGGTCTGCTTCTGCTGCACGGGATGCACGGGTGCGCCGGGCGCGTGATCCCCATACGTGTGTTGCGATTCGTCCACCGGCACGTTCTCGGCCGACAGGAAGCGCGCGCACAGCATCGGAATCAGCGTCAGCGACACCAGCGCCGACACCAGGATCGACAGCGACACCACCGCGGCGAATTCGTGGAACAGCAGGCCGATCACACCCGGCATGAAGAAGATCGGGATGAACACCGCCACCAGCGAGATCGAGATCGACAGGATGGTGAACCCCATCTCGCGTGACCCCACCAGCGCCGCCTTCAGCGGCGGCACGCCTTCCTCGATGTGGCGCACGATGTTCTCGAGCATCACGATGGCGTCATCCACCACCAGGCCCACGGCCAGCGTGATGGCCAGCAGCGACACGTTGTCCAGGCTGTAGCCGAACGCCTTCATCAGCGCCACGGTGCCGATCAGCGAAATCGGCAGCGACACCGTGGGGATCAGCGTGGCGGCCGCGCGGCGCAGGAACAGGAAGATCACCATCACCACCAGCGCCACGGTCAGCGCCAGCGTGAACTGCACGTCGTGGATCGACTCGCGGATCGAGTTCGAGCGGTCGTTCACAACGCTCACATTGACCGACCCCGGCATCTGCTGCACCAGGCGCGGCAGCGCGCCCTTGATGGCATCGACCACGGCCACGGTGTTGGCGTCGGGCTGGCGCAGCACGGCCAGCACGATCGACCGCTCGTTGTTGAGCCAGCTGCCGGTCTTGATCGTCTCGACGCTGTCTTCCACGTCGGCCACGTCGGACAGCCGCACCACGGCGCCGCTGGGCTGGCTGGCCACGATGATGTTGCGGAACGCGTCGGCGCTGGTCATCTGACGGTTGGCCTGGATGGTCAGCGTCTGGCGCGCGCCGTCCAGCGTGCCCACCGGCGTGTTCGCGTTGGCGCGATTGAGTGCGGTGGCCAGCTCGTCGAGCGTCATGCCGCGGGCAGCCAGCGCGTCGGGGTGGGCGCGCACGCGCACCGAGAACCGCTTCTGGCCGAAGATCTGCACCTGCGCCACGCCGGGCAGCGTGGCCAGCGTGGGCGAGATCAGGTTGTCGCCAAACGCGTTCAGTTCGCCCAGGCTCATCGACGGCGAGTTGATCGCCAGCAGGATCACCGGCGCATCGGCCGGGTTCACCTTGCGGTACGACGGCGGCACCGTCATCTCGATCGGCAGCGACCGCTGCGCGCGGAACAGCGCGGCCTGCACGTCCACGGCCGCGTCGTCGATATTGCGGTCGCTGTTGAATTCGATCGTGATGCTCGAATTGCCAAGCGTGTTCGACGAACTGATCACCGTCACGCCCGGGATCGTCGCGAACTGCTTCTCCAGCTGCGTGGCCACCGACGCGGCCATGGTCTCGGGGCTGGCGCCGGGCAGCGTGGCCGTGACCTGGATCACGGGCGAGTTGAAGCTGGGCAGGGCCGCGATCGGAATCGTCGGGTACAGCACGATGCCCGTGACGATGACGGCCAGGCACAGCAGCACCGTCATCACGGGCCGGCGGATACAGAGCTCGGACAGCGACATGGTCTCAGTGTCCGTGATTGGCCGATGCCGGCGCTGCGGCGGCCGGCGCCGAAGCGCCACGCGCGGCGGCTTCGCGCACCAGCATGCCCGGACGCAGGTTCTGCGCGCCTTCGGTCACCACGCGGGCACCCGGCTGCACGCCTTCCACCACGGCGGCGGCGGCGGTGGTCACCACCACCTTGACCGGCACGCGGGCCACCTTGCTGTCGGGCTGCACGATATAGACGAAGCGGCCTTCCGGCCCCGTCACCACGGCCTGCGGCGGCACGCTCAGCGCGTTCTTCAGCACCTGCACCGTGGCATTCACGTTCGCGTAGGTGCCGGGCCAGAGCCGGTGCTCGTCGTTGGGGAACATCGCCTTGACGCGGATGCTGCCGTACTGCGGGTCCACCGTGTTGTCGACGAACGTGATCTTGCCGGTCACCGGGGCCGGATTGCCGTCGTTGGGCTGCGCGGACACCGTCACCGGGCCCGCCTGCAGCGCCTCGCGCAGCGAGGCCAGCTGGCGCTCGGGCAGCGTGAACATGACCGTGATCGGCGCGATCTGGGCAATCGTCACCATCGCGGGCGTGGTGGTGGTGTTGGCCGGCGTCACCAGCGAGCCCGGAAACACGTTGATCACGCCGGTCCGGCCGCCGATGGTGGCGCGGATCTGCCCGTAGCTGACGGCCACCTGCCCGGCCTCGATGGCCGCCTGGTCGGCCCGGATCGTGGCCTCGAAGCCGTCGACCTTGGCCTGGGCGGTATCCACCGCGCTACGCGAGATGAAATTGCGCTGCAACAGCTCCTGGCTGCGGGCCAGCGTGCGGCGGGCATCGGACAGGTCGGCCTGGTCGCGCATCAGCTGGGCGCGTGCGCGGGCCAGGTTGGCCTCGTCCATGCGCGTATCCAGCGTGAACAGCAGGTCGCCCGGCTTCACGGACTGGCCTTCCCTGATATGGACGGTACGCACCGTGCTGGAAACCTGCGGACGCACGTCCACGGTCTGCATCGCGGTCACGGTGCCGTTGGCGGTGACCTCCACGGGCACGTCCGACTGCCGGACCACGGCGGTGCTCACCGTGGTGACGGTCGGCCCCTTGGCCGCCGGTTTCGGTGCCAGCCACGCTTTCCAGCCGAACCAGCCTGCCAGTGCCAGAACCACCAGCCCGGCAATGGCCACCCAGGGCGAAATGCGGCCGCGTCCTGTCGAAGTGGACGCGCTCCAGTTCCCATCGACGAAGCCTTTCGGCTGGTCGATCCCGTCTGTTTTCATGTGAGGACCCTCAAATGCCGCATGGCGCGCTCCCCAAATGGCCCCGGCTTCTTGGATCCGGTCGTGCCCGCGCAAAATCGCTACTAGTACCGCATTGCCCTTTCTAGGCAAAGTGCGACGTATTACAAGCCATTACAGCATCACCAGGGAAGGATGTCTGGACCAGCGGGGAAGGGTCGGTCGAATTGCTTGTATCAGAAGCAAAACATTAGCAGAAAAGCGTGACGACTCAACTTGGGACTAACGCGGTCTTACACGCGAGCCGCCCGGCAGATGGCGATTCATGCGCTGGAGCGCTGGTGCAGGCATGACATCGGAATCTGACGGGGGCCTGGGGTCAGCACCATGTTGTCGCCGGCGCGGATCACGCCCGGGCGGGCCACGCTGAGGTACACGCCTGAAAAGCCGCTTTGCCTCATGTCGCGCACGGCCTGCGCATAGCCCATCGCGGCGTTGAGCTTGTAACAGGGGCGACGTGGCGATTCCACCACAAGTTCGACCTCGCCGACGCGAATGCGGTCGCCCACCCACAACGCGGTCTCCACCAGGCCCTGGGTCGTCAGGTTTTCGCCCAGCGCGCCAAAGGCCAGCGGCCGCTCGGCTTCTTCCACGCCGGCCTCGCGGCGGCGCGCGTTCCACCATGTGTAGTGTTCGATCGGATAGGCATACACGGCCCGGCCCGGTCCGCCATGGATGGCGCGGTCCACCTGTTCGTCCCCCGCCAGCCCCAGGCGGTGCACGCCCACGGCAATCGGGTGATGCAGGGTGCTGAGCGGATGCTTGCGGATGGCGGACATGACGATGGCCTCGGTGCCGGCGCCGGCCACCACCAGGGGCAGGGCCACGCCGACATTGACCGCCAGCACACGACCGACGGCCGTGCCACCGGCACCTGCGGGATTGGGACGCGGATCGGATTCGGCCACGGGACGCCCTCCTTGCGTGTGCGGGGCCTGCGCGCATGCACCGGAATGCAGGGGCCACGCGCTGACGTTTTGAACCGAGTGTACCGGCTAGTCCGCTCGTTTGAAGGGGGGGAATGTGGGCAAACAGACGCACGCGGCGGCGTGCGCCGGGGGGTGTCTGGCGCCGGAGAAAGACGGCGCCAGCGGGGTTCAGCGGGACAGCGCGGGCGTGAGGGCCTTGGGATTGACGATGCTGTCGTGCTTGCCTTCCAGCACGTCCAGGATGTTCTGGAAGGCGGTGCGGAAGTACAGCTCGTAGCTGTCGCGCTCCACATAGCCCAGGTGCGGCGTGCAGATGCAGTTTTCCATGCGCAGCAGCGCGTGGCCCTGCAGGATGGGCTCGGACTCGAAGACATCGATGGCTGCCATGCCCGGGCGCCCCCGGTTCAGCGCCGCCACCAGCGCGTTTTCCTCGATCAGCTCGGCGCGGCTCGTGTTGACGAAGAGAGCCGTGGGCTTCATGCGCTGCAGGTCGGCCAGCTTGACGATGCCGCGCGTCTCGTCGGCCAGGCGCAGGTGCAGCGACAGCACATCGCTGTCGGCAAAGAGCTGTTCGACCGATTCGGCCACATTCAGGCCGTCCTCGCGGGCGCCCTGTTGCGACGCCTCCCGCCCCCAGACCAGCACGTTCATGCCGAAGGCGCGCCCGTAGCCGGCCAGCAGGCGGCCGATCTTGCCGTATCCCCAGATGCCCAGTGTCTGGCCGCGCAACACTTGGCCCAGGCCGAAGTTCGGCGGCATGGTGGTCGACTTCAGGCCCGACTGCTGCCACGCCCCGTGCTTGAGGCTGGCCACGTACTGCGGAATGCGCCGCTGGGCGGCCATGATCAGCGCCCAGGTCAGTTCAGCGGGCGCCACCGGCGACCCCACACCCTGCAGCACCACCACGCCACGGTCGGTACAGGCCTCCAGATCCACATGGCTGCCGGCACGGCCGGTCTGGCTGATGATCTTGAGCTTGGGCAGCTTTTCCAGCAGCTGGCGCGTCACGCGCGTGCGTTCGCGGATCAGGACCAGCGCCTCCACGTCCGAAAGCCGCGCGGCCAGTTGGCCCACGCCCTTGACGGTGTTGTTGAAGACCTTGACGTCGTGCCCTTCCAGCAGGGAAAAGCACGGCAGCTTGCGTACAGCGTCCTGGTAATCGTCGAGAACGGCAATCTTCATGGGTGACTCTTTGACCTCGGGGGCTTGGTGCGCGCGGCCACAGAATCAGCCCGCGACCGACAGTATTGTTGACTTCCCTGACGCAACATTGACAGATGACAGTCCCGGCGGGCCACCCCGCGCGGCAAGGTTGCGCGGGTCGTTCCAGGCATTCCGGCAGGGGAGACAATGCTGCGCAGCAAAAAACAGGGCGTCCGTACAGTGGTATTCTTGCCCGCCTCCGCGGCGCAACAGTGCGGTCGAGCCCAGCTCCCGCCCCCTGCTCGCCGCCGGACAATGCCCGACCGGACCCTGCCGCCCGCCAAAAGCGGGCGAAGCGCAACTGTAGCGCAGCCGCAGGGGCCCCCGCGACCATTTGCGCGGAATCGGTCGTCGCCGAGTTGTAACGGGATGTGACGGTCTTCACGCGAGTGCGCCATGCCCGACGCGGCATGCCGCGCTGGCCTCCGCCTTTCCCCGCGAGACCGGCAGCGACCCTGGTCGGGCATGACAAGGTTTCCCTTTTGCTTTGGAGCAGTCAGATGAACCACCCCACCATGCAAGGCACCCCGGCACTGAACGTGCCGACCTGGGTAAAGAACCAGAAACTGGTCGCCTGGGTTGCAGAAATCGCCTCTCTCACCAAACCCGACCAGATCTACTGGTGCGACGGCTCGCAGGAAGAATACGACCGCCTGTGCGAGCAGATGGTGGCGGCAGGCACCATGCGCCGCCTGAACCCGGCCAAGCGCAAGAATTCCTTCCTGGCCCTGTCCGACCCGTCCGACGTGGCGCGTGTGGAAGACCGCACCTTCATCTGCTCCGAGAAGAAGGAAGACGCCGGCCCGACCAACAACTGGACCGCCCCGGCCGAAATGCGCACCACGCTGGCCGGCCTGTTCGACGGCTGCATGCGCGGCCGCACCATGTACGTGGTGCCGTTCTCGATGGGCCCGCTGGGTTCGCCGATTGCCCACATCGGCGTGGAACTGTCCGATTCGCCGTACGTGGCCGTCAACATGCGCATCATGACGCGCATGGGCCGCGCCGTGTACGACGTGCTGGGCGCCGATGGGGAGTTCGTGCCGTGCGTCCACACCGTGGGCAAGCCGCTGGCGGCCGGCGAGAAGGACGTGGCCTGGCCGTGCAATCCGACGAAGTACATCGTCCACTTCCCGGAATCGCGCGAAATCTGGTCGTTCGGCTCGGGCTACGGCGGCAATGCGCTGCTGGGCAAGAAGTGCTTCGCACTGCGTATCGCGTCGACGATGGGCCGTGACGAAGGCTGGCTGGCCGAGCACATGCTGATCCTGGGCGTGACCTCGCCCGAGGGCAAGAAGTACCACGTGGCCGCCGCGTTCCCGTCGGCCTGCGGCAAGACCAACTTCGCCATGCTGATCCCGCCCAAGGGCTTCGACGGCTGGAAAATCACCACGATCGGCGACGACATCGCGTGGATCAAGCCGGGCCAGGACGGCCGCCTGTACGCGATCAACCCCGAAGCGGGCTACTTCGGCGTCGCCCCGGGCACCAGCGAGAAGACCAACTTCAACGCGATGGCGACCCTCAAGGAAAACGTCATCTTCACCAACGTGGCGCTGACCGACGACGGCGACGTGTGGTGGGAAGGCATGACCAAGGATGCCCCGGCACACCTGATCGACTGGCAAGGCAAGGACTGGACGCCCGCCATCGCCAAGGAAACCGGCGCCAAGGCTGCCCACCCGAACGCCCGCTTCACGGCACCGGCCTCGCAATGCCCGTCGATCGACGAAAACTGGGACAACCCGGCTGGCGTGGCCATCGATGCATTCATCTTCGGCGGCCGCCGCAGCACCACGGTGCCGCTGGTGACCGAAGCCCGCAACTGGACCGAAGGCGTGTACATGGCCGCCACGATGGGATCGGAAACCACTGCTGCCGCCGCCGGCCAGCAAGGCGTGGTGCGCCGCGACCCGTTCGCGATGCTGCCGTTCTGCGGCTACAACATGAGCGACTACTTCGGCCACTGGCTCGCGCTGGGCGAGAAGCTCGAAGCCGCTGGCGCCAGGCTGCCGAAGTTCTACTGCGTGAACTGGTTCCGCAAGGACGCCGACGGCAACTTCGTGTGGCCCGGTTTCGGCGAGAACATGCGTGTGCTGTCGTGGATGATCGATCGCGTGGAAGGCCGCGGCCAGGGTGTGGACCACGTGTTCGGCACGTCGCCGCGCTACGCCGACCTGAACTGGGACGGCCTGCCGTTCACGGCTGAGCAGTTCGACCTGGTCACCTCGATCGACCAGGACGCCTGGCAGAAGGAACTGGCCCTGCACGACGAACTGTTCACCCAGCTCAAGCACAACCTGCCGCAGGCCCTGGTGGAAACCAAGTCCGCGCTGGCCAAGCGCCTGGGCTGATCCCCCGGCTGCACCGCTGCATCGAAAGCCGACCGGCCTTGCCGGTCGGCTTTTTTGTTTGCCGCGGGGCGCTGCGCGGTCAGCCCTTGATGGCCTTGCGCTGGCGCTTGAACGCCGCCAGCGCTGCCACGGCAAACAGCTGGCTACGCCCAACCTCGGCATGGGGCGTCAGTTTCCCATCGCGGACAAGGCGCCGAAACGTGGCCATCGAGACTTCAAGATACTCTGCCGCCTCGCTGGCCGTGAATTCGGCATGGGCCAGGTGGCCGAACACGTCGTCGTGGCTGAAATTCTCGTCACGAAAGGCCTGTTGGCCAATCATCACGAAGAACGCTTCGCGTTCGACGTCCGGCAACTGGCGCAGGTCGTTGAACAAGGTTTGTGCGGTCATGGTCTTCATGCGTTCCTCTCTGCTCTGAGATACCTCTTCAGCAGGTCATAGAAATTTTGGTGCGGCCCAACCTGATAGAAGTCGATCATGACGAAATCGATGTCTATCCCTTCCGCCGCCAGCTCGGGTGCGGGCGAGCGATAGGCCATCAGGTATTCCTGCCGCTGAAACCGGAATTTGTGTACCCCGGATGCCTGCCAGGTCGCCCGCTTTGGATTCGCCGGCGCCCGGGTCTTCGCAAACCAGTTCCACCTCGTCTTCGATTGCCCTCTGCAACGCTATGCGCGCCTTTTTGACGAAGTCCCGGAAAGGCCGTTTGTAGTTCGGTGTCGCGATCATTTATCAGATCATTCATGATTTTATAACAGATCACGACGTGCGCGGCAAGCCCCGCAAAAGCGCCACGCACGTCAGCATCCCGCGACGTTACGCAGCAAGCGTTCGCTTGTGGTTAAGACGATTCTTGAAATGATGCCGTCCATGCGCCGGGACAGGGCGGCGCAGGCTTTACGCCGAACTACGCCGGATCGTTATCGATCCCCAGTTGCTGGACTGCGTACTTGACCAGTTCCGCGCGGCCTTCGATGCCGAGCTTGCGTTTCAGGTTGAGGCGGTGGGTTTCCACAGTGCGCACCGATACGCCAAGGCGTGCCGCGATGTCCTTGTTGGACTGGCCCCGGCCAATGCCGTGGAGGATGTCGCGTTCGCGCGGCGTCAGGGCGTCGAGCGGGCTGACCGCTTGTTCGGCCATGCCGCGGGCGATGCGCGCGCTGTAGAACACCCGCCCGGCCAATACGGCCTGGATGGCGGCCATCAGTTCGTCGGCCGGCGCGTCCTTGAGCACGTAGCCGCGCGCGCCCGCCCGGATGGCCTGGCGCACGTATTCCAGGTTGTCGTGCATCGACACGATCAGCACGGCCACTTCGGGATAGGCATCGTGCAACGCCCCGGCCAGCGCGATGCCGCCCATTCCGCGCATGCCGATGTCGGTGATCACAAGCTCGGGCAGGTTTGCCGGTCCGGCGCCGGCCAGCCACGCCAGCGCGGCCTCGCCGTCGTCAGCCTCGCCCACCACCTCCAGTCCCGGCTGCAACGTCAGGTGCATGCGCATGCCGTCGCGCACCAGGGCGTGGTCGTCGATCAGCAGGACCCTGGCCGGGGCGTTCGATGGCGGAATGACGGGCTCGTCGTCGGGTGCAACGGTCATATGGGTCATGACAGCGGAATATCGGAAGGGAGAGTGACCAGCGGCAGCATCGCCACGAGCCGCGTGCCCGACGGCATCGACACGATGTCGAACTGGCCGCCCAGCGCCGCCATGCGTTCGCGCAGGTTGCGCAGGCCGATGCCGCGCTGCGGGTCGTGTTGCATGCGGGCCACGTCGAAGCCCGTGCCGTTGTCACGCACGGTCAGGCGGGTGGCCGATGGAGAAAATTCGAGTTCTACGTGCACGCGCGAGGCATGCGCGTGGCGTTCGACATTGGTCAGCGCCTCCTGCGCAATGCGGAACAGCGCCGTCGCCTGCTCATCGGCCAGTTCGCGGGGCTTTCCGGTCTGCGTGACGTCCACCCGTAGCGTGCTGCCGGCCTGCATCTCGCGCGCCAGGTGCTGCAGGGCCGCGTACAGGCCCAGGTCATCGAGCAGGGCCGGCCGCAGGTTGCGCGATACACGTCGTACTTCATTGAAAGCGGAATCGAGCCGGTTCAATGCCATGCCCAGGATGGGGGCCACCGAGGCGCCTTCCGACGGTGCCAGGCGGATGCGGTTGGCGGCGGCCTCCAGCACCAGCTTGACCGACACCAGTAACTGGCCAATGCCGTCGTGCAGCTCGCGCGACAGCCGCGCGCGTTCTTCCTCCTGCGACTGCACCACCCGTTGCGCCAGCTGGCGCAGCTTGGCATCGGCCTCGCGGTGCTCGCTGATATTGAGCGCGAGCCCGCTGGCGGCCACCAGCAGGATGCTGATGGCGGCAATCACGCCAATCCAGGCCATGGTCTCGCGGATATCGGTTTCGGCGCGGGCGTCGAGCTGGCGCAGCGTCTGCTCCACATCGTCCAGATAGATGCCGGTGCCCAGCATCCAGTTCCAGCCGGGCACGGCCACCACGTAGCCGAGCTTCGGCACGGTCTGTTTGGAAGACGGCTTCTGCCACATGTAGCGCACCGACCCACCGCCCGCCTTGGCCGCCATCACCAGTTTCTGGATCGTCAACGCGCCTTGCGGATCACGCATCAGCCAGAGGTCCTGGCCCACCAGTTCCGGCTGGCGCGGATGCATCAGATTCCGACCTTGCAGGTCATACAGGAAGAAATAGCCGTCGGGGCCATAGTCGAGCCTGGCCAGGGCTTGCATGGCGGCCTGGCGCGTGGCGTCGTCGGTGCGGCCCGACTGCACCATCGGCGCGATGGCGCTCTGGGCCAGGTCCACGTAGTGGCGCAGCTCGGTTTCCTTGCTTTGCAGATAGGCGGCTTCCACCAGCGCGCGTTCGTGGCGGGCCAGCGCGGTGGCCTGGTAGCGCACGGCCAGCGCAATGCCCAGCATCGCGACGGCCAGGGGCGCCACGGCGAGCAACAGTATCTTTTGGCGGAGTTTCATCTGAACCGGGGGTAAACACCGATGCCGGGAAGGCCGCTTGAATTCGTCGGTCTACGTACTACTACGCACGGGTGTTGCGTAGTTTCGCGCTTGTGCCGACATGGGCGGGTGTCAATACTACACGCCGGACACGCGCCCGGCCCGCCGGCCGCGCAAATCCGACGCAGTAGGTGCTCCCTGGCCCAGGCGATCCCGCCCCCTGAGAGCACTGCCTGCCTGCACGACAAGATCCGGGTCCAGACGAGAAACAGACCGGACGCCGCAGACATCCAGGAGACTCCCTTTCCACGCGATCGTCGGTGGCGCCATCCGGCACCGCCCCCGCTGCCCGGGCTCCCTGTCGCCGCAGGTTCTTTCAGCCGGTCTGAGGAGACCCTTCAACATGAATCGCATCGGACAACACCTGTTGTGGCTGGCCGTCGCCGTGCTCGGCGCGTTTGCCTTCGCCACTGTCGCGCTGTCGCGCGGTGAAGCCGTCAGCGCACTGTGGATCGTGGTTGCCGCGCTCTGCATCTACCTGATTGCCTACCGCTACTACAGCCGCTTCATCGCCGACAAGGTGATGCAGCTCGACCCCAAACGCATGACGCCTGCGTGGCGCCACAACGACGGCCTGGACTACGTGCCGACCAACAAGGCGGTGCTGTTCGGCCACCACTTTGCCGCCATCGCCGGCGCCGGGCCGCTGGTGGGCCCCGTGCTGGCCGCGCAGATGGGCTATATGCCCGGCATGCTGTGGATCCTGGCCGGCGTGGTGTTTGCCGGTGCGGTGCAGGATTTCATGATCCTGTTCATCTCCACGCGCCGCGACGGCCGTTCGCTGGGCGACCTGGTGAAGTCGGAAATGGGCACCGTGCCCGGCCTGATCGCGCTGTTCGGCTGTTTCATGATCATGATCATCATCCTTGCGGTGCTGGCGCTGATCGTGGTCAAGGCGCTGGCAGGCTCGCCGTGGGGCACCTTCACCGTGGCGGTGACCATCCCCATCGCCGTCTTCATGGGCATCTACACGCGCTACATCCGCCCGGGCCGCATCGGCGAGGTATCGGTGATCGGCTTCGTGCTGCTGATGCTTGCCATCATTGGCGGCCAGTACGTGCATGAAAGCGCCGCGCTGGCCCCGCTGTTCACGTACGACGGCAAGGCGCTGACGTGGATGCTGATCATCTACGGCTTCATCGCCGCCGTGCTGCCCGTGTGGCTGCTGCTGGCGCCGCGCGACTACCTGTCGACGTTCCTGAAGATCGGCACCATCATCGCGCTGGCCATCGGCATCCTGATCGTGGCGCCGGAACTGAAGATGCCGGCCTTCACGCAGTTTGCGCAAGGCGGCGGCCCGGTGTGGTCGGGCAACCTGTTCCCGTTCCTCTTCATCACCATCGCCTGCGGCGCGGTGTCGGGTTTCCACGCGCTGATCTCGTCGGGCACCACGCCGAAGCTGCTGGAAAATGAATCGCACGCGCGCTTCATCGGCTATGGCGCAATGCTGGCCGAGTCGTTCGTCGCCATCATGGCCCTGGTGGCCGCGTCGGTGATCGAGCCGGGCGTGTACTTCGCGATGAACAGCCCGGCGGCCGTGATCGGCACCACGCCGGAGGCCGTGGCACAGGCCGTGTCGAACTGGGGCTTCGTGATCACGCCGGACGTGCTGATCCAGACCGCCAAGGATGTTGGCGAAAATACGATCATCTCGCGTGCCGGTGGCGCGCCGACGCTGGCCGTCGGTATCGCGCACATCCTGCACCAGGTGGTGGGCGGCCAGGCCATGATGGCGTTCTGGTATCACTTCGCCATCCTGTTCGAGGCGCTGTTCATCCTGACCGCCGTGGACGCTGGCACGCGTGCCGGCCGCTTCATGCTGCAAGACCTGCTGGGCAGCTTCGTGCCGTCCCTGAAGCGCACCGAATCGCTGCCGGCCAACCTGATCGCCACCGCGCTGACCGTGGCGGCCTGGGGCTACTTCCTGTACCAGGGCGTGGTCGACCCGCTGGGCGGCATCAACACGCTGTGGCCGCTGTTCGGTATCTCGAACCAGATGCTGGCCGCCGTGGCGCTGGTGCTGGGCACCTGCGTGCTGGTCAAGATGAAGCGCGGCCAGTACGCCTGGGTGACGCTGCTGCCCACCTGCTGGCTGCTGATCTGCACGCTGACCGCCGGCTGGCAAAAGCTGTTCGACGCCGACCCGAAGGTGAGCTTCCTGACGCACGCGTCGAAGTTCAGCGCCGCCATTGCCGAGGGCAAGGTGCTGGCACCGGCCAAGACGATGGAGCAGATGCACCGCATCGTCTTCAACGACTACCTGGACGCCGGCCTGTGCGCGCTGTTCATGTTCGTGGTGCTGTCGATCGTCTTCTACGGCTTCAAGACCGCCATGTCGGCCCGCAACCAGGGCAAGCGCACCGACAGCGAAACGCCGTTCGAGCCGCTGCCGGCCCAGGCATCGGCCGCCTCGCACTGACCCAAAGGAGCCACACATGCTGGATCAGATCGGAAACATGGGACGTTACCTGGGCCAGTCGCTGCGGCTGATGGTGGGCCTGCCCGACTACCAGACCTACGTGGCCCATATGGAGAGCACCCATCCGGACCGCGCGCCCATGACGTACGAGGAATTCTTCCGCGAACGCCAGGAAGCCCGGTACGGTGGGGGGCAGGGCAAGTGCTGCTGACGGCGGCGCTGGCCCGGCCTTCCGGGTAAAAATAGAAAGCGGCCCTGCGGGGCCGCTTTTTTCATGCGCCAGTCCGCGCTGACTTTGTGACGTATCATTGCGCGCTGTTGCGCCGGAACATCGCTTTTTAACGGTTCGATACCGTTTCTGCAGCGGGTTACAGCACCTCACAACTGGTTACAGCAAGCGCAGGGCTGCTTCTCTACACTCCGTTTCCAGATACACACCACATAAGGAAAATACGATGTCTCGCCATCCTCTCCGCAACCTGACTCTGGCTCTTGCCCTCTCGGCGGCTACGCTGCCGGCGTTTGCAGGAGGTGATCTGAACAACGCGCTCGGCGGTGGCCTGGGTGGCGTGGCAGGTGCCGCTGTCGGTGGTGCACTGGGCGGTAGCACCGGGTCGATCATCGGCGGCGCAGTCGGCGGTGGCGCCGGCGGTGCGCTGACCTCGAATCGCCGCGAACGCACGGGCGCCATCATCGGTGGCGCACTGGGCGGCGGCGCAGGTACCGCAGCCGGCAACGCCATGGGCGGCCGTACCGGCGGCCTTGTCGGCGCCGGTCTGGGCGGCGCAGCAGGCGCCGCACTGGGCGGCAATGTGTCGCGCAGCAACTCGTACGACGATGACCGCCGCTACTACAAGCGCGGCAAGCATCGTCACCATCACCACGATTAATGCAAAACGGGCCCTGCGGGGCCCGTTTCTTCATGCAGACTTCCAGTTTTCAGAATTGGCTCGTGGCCCAGGCATTGACCGAGTGGATGACGTGGCTTGCGGCCAACGCAAGGATACGTGCGTATCGACCCACCCCACAGGTCTGACACCTCCGCCGCCAGAAAACAAAAAACCCGTACCGGTTGGTACGGGTTTTTTTCGGATGCGGGGCGGGTCAGATCTTGGCGCCGTCCGAGTAGACGTCGAACGACTTGGCGCCGTCGGTGAACGTATCGAACTTGCCAGCCTTGGCACCGTCCGTGAACGTGTCGAACTTGCCGGCCTTCGCGCCGTCGGTGTACGGGTCGAAGCGGGTGGCCTTGGCGCCATCGGTGTAAGGGTCGAACTTGCCGGCCTTGGCAAAAGCGGGGGCGGCGGACAGGGCAACAACGGCTGCAGCGATCAGGGCGATTTGTCGGCTCATGGCGAATCCTTCACTTTATTCGTGGATGCCGCTGTTTTAAAGATTGCTGCGTCGCGGCATCGGTTAGCGTGATATTAGGCATTCCCCTGATATGAATAAATACCCGCGTCCACAATGATTGATTGTGGTTTCAACAATAAACTACCCGTACCGTGTAAAAGTTCACGGCGGACGCGGGAGACTATGTCATGGATCGGCTGCAATCGATGCGCGTCTTCGCCAAGGTAGTCGAACTTGGCAGCTTCGCCCGTGCGGCGCAGCAACTTGAAATGTCCAACGCCGTGGTCACGCGCTATGTGGCCGATCTGGAAAGCCATCTCGGCACGCGGCTGCTGAACCGCACCACGCGCAGCCTGTCGCTGACGGATGCCGGCGAGACCTACCTGCAGCGTTGCGCACAGATTCTTGAAGACGTCGAAGAGGCGGAGTCGATCGTCACCGCCCGGAGCCAGTCGTTGTCCGGCACGCTGCGGCTGGTGGCACCGGTCATGTTCGGCCTGCACCTGCTGCCGCAAACCCTGGAGCGGTTCCATCAGCGTTATCCGGACGTGGTCTTCGACGTGCAGTTGTCCGACCGCGTGATCGATATCGTTGAGGAGGGACGCGACGTCGGCGTGGTGCTGTCCGACCTTGGGCTCGGCTCGCATCTGGTGGCCCGGCCGCTGATCTCGGCCGAAATCATCCTGTGCGCCTCGCCGGGCTATCTGCGCGAGCATCCGCCGCTACGCACCGCCCACGACCTGTCCAATCATCGCGCCATCGCCATGCGCATTCCCACGGCCGAGCATGAGTGGACGCTGTCCGGCCCGGAAGGGGAGGTGACCGTGCCGATTCGCCCCGGCCTGCTTTGCAGCAATGCCGAACTGGCACACCAGGCGGCGCTGGCCAATATGGGCATCGCGATGCTGTCGTCGTACCTGGCCCGGCCCAATATCGAGGCGGGACGTCTGATGCACATCCTGCCGCAGTACCAGTTGCCGCGCCGCGACGTGAGCGTGGTCTACCCCAGCCGCAAGTTCCTGCCCACCAAGGTGCGGGCCTTCATCGACTTCCTGCTCGACGAGGGCAAGCAGCGGGCCGGCGAGAATCTCGTCAAGCTGGCCAGCCAATAAAAAAGCGAGGCTTCTGCCTCGCTTTTTCGTTTGCCGCCCGGGAACCGTGCGAGTGCTTACTCCTCGGCTTCCGCCGTCTGCTTGGCCTTCTTGGCCGCAGTGGTCTTTGCGGCTGTCTTCGTGGCTACCTTCTTGGCCGGCGCGGTCCTGGAGGCAGCCTTTTTGGCAGGCGCTTTCTTGGCAGGCGCCTTGGCAGCCGTTTTTGCGGCGGCCTTGGCCGGCGCGGCCTCGGCTTCCTCGCCCTTGGCTGCCGACTTCGCCGCCGCGGACTTCGCAGCCGGCTTGGCGCCCGCCTTGGGCTCGCGTGCCTCGAACTCGAAGCCGATCTTGCCGTCCGGCTGCTTCACCAGGAACGCCTTGAAGTTGCGGCCCGTGCGCGACGACTTGAAGCCCGTCAGCAGGTCCGTCTTGCCGGCGGTCAGCAGCTTGCCGATCTGCTCGCGCGAGATTTCCTGCTGCAGGATGATCTTGCCGGTCGTGAAATCGCAGGTCTTCTCGCTGCCCACGGCGTTCTCGCAGACGTACTTCATGCCGTGCTCGTAGACCTGGCCATTGCACTTCGGGCAGTGGCCCACAGGCGTCTGCCCGCTGAAGTCCACCGGTTCGTCGTCTTCCTCGTCGTTCTGCCCGAAGTCGAACTCCATCTTCCAGTGGCCTTCGTCATCCTTGGCCAGCTTCAGGATGGCTGCGAACGGACGGCCCATCTTGCTGCGGAAGCCCTGCAGCGGACCGATTTCCTTCTTCTGCAGCAGTTCCTCGACTTCGTCGATCTCGAACTGGCGCCCGCCCGGGATCTTGCTGATCGAGAAGTCGCACGCCGTACAGGCAAAGCGACGGTAGTTTTCCTTGACCTGGCCCCCGCACTGCGGGCACGGCGTGTCCAGCGTGGCGTAGTCGCCAGGGATCGTGTCGCTGTCGTATTCCTTGGCGCGCTTGACGATCTGCTGCGTCATCTGCGCGATCTCGCGCATGAATTCATCACGCTTCAGACGGCCGCGCTCGATCTGCGACAGCTTGTGTTCCCACTCGCCGGTCAGCTCGGCCTGGGTCAGTTCCTGCACGCCCAGGCCGCGCAGCAGCGTCATCAGCTGGAACGCCTTGGCGGTCGGAATCAGCTCGCGCCCTTCGCGCACCAGGTATTTTTCGGTCAGCAGGCCTTCGATGATGGCCGCGCGCGTGGCTGGCGTGCCCAGGCCCTTGCCGGCCATGGCCTCGCGCAGCGCGTCGTCGTCCACCAGCTTGCCGGCACCTTCCATCGCCGACAGCAGCGTCGCTTCGTTGTAGCGGGCCGGCGGGCGCGTACTCAGGCCGACGGACTCCACCTTGTCGGTCTTGACGCGCTCGTCCTTCTGCACCGGCACCAGATTGGCGTCCTTGTCGTCCTTACCCTGGGCTTCGCGGCCGTAGATCACGAGCCAGCCCGGATTGACCAGCACCTTGCCTTCGGTCTTGAAGTGATGGCCGGCTACCTCGGTGATCCGCGTGGTCACCTGGAACTCGGCCGCCGGGAAGAACACGGCCAGAAAGCGGCGAACGACCAGGTCGTACAGCTTCTGCTCGGGCTCGGACAGGTTCTTCGGCGCCTGCAGCGTCGGGATGATGGCGAAGTGATCGCTGATCTTGCTGTTGTCGAAGATCTTCTTGTTCGGTTTCACCCAACCCTGCGACAGGATCTTCTTGGCATGCGGCAGGTAGTTCGGCGAACTGTCGGCCAGCATGTCCATGGTCTGCTTGACCGTGTCGAGGTAGTCCTCGGGCAGCGCGCGGGCGTCGGTACGCGGGTACGTCAGCACCTTGTGCTTTTCATACAGCGCCTGCGCCAGGCCCAGCGTGTTTTTGGCCGAAAAGCCAAAACGCGAGTTGGCTTCACGCTGCAGCGTGGTCAGGTCGAACAGGGCCGGCGACTGCTGCGTGGATGGCTTCGATTCCTCGGTGACCGTGCCCGGCTTGTCGCGGCAGGCCGCCACGATGCTCTTGGCCTCGGCTTCGCTCCACAGGCGCGACTCGCGTGCCTCGGCGTCGAACTCGTTCTTCTTGAACTTCGGGTCGAACCAGCGGCCCTCGTACAGGCCGGCGGCGGCGATGAACTCGGCGCGCACTTCCCAGTAGTCACGCGGCACGAAGTGTTTGATCTTCTCTTCGCGCTCCACCACTATCGAGAGCGTCGGCGTCTGCACCCGACCCACCGTGGTCAGGAAGAAGCCGCCGCCCTTGCTGTTGAAGGCCGTCATCGCGCGCGTGCCGTTGATCCCGACCAGCCAGTCGGCTTCGGAACGGCAGCGGGCCGCGTCGGCCAGCGGCAGCATTTCCTCGTCCTCGCGCAGCGCGGCAAACCCGTCGCGGATCGCCTGCGGCGTCATCGACTGCAGCCACAGCCGGCGCACGGGCTGCTTGGCCTTCGCCTGCTGGGCGATCAGCCGGAAAATCAGTTCGCCTTCGCGCCCCGCGTCACAGGCGTTGATCAGCGCGGTCACGTCCTTGCGCTTGATGAGGCGGTTGAGCACCTTCAGGCGCGATTCGGTCTTGGGGATCGGGCGCAGGTCGAAATGCGGGGGAATCACCGGCAGATTGGTGAAGCTCCACTTGCCTCGCTTGACCTCGTAGTCGTCGGGCGCGGCGATTTCCACCAGGTGGCCAACCGCCGAGGACAGCACATAGTCGTCGCTCTCGAAATACTCGTCGTGCTTGGCAAAGCCCCCGAGGGCGCGCGCAATATCGGCGGCGACCGATGGCTTTTCCGCGATGATGAGGGCTTTAGACATTCAACGGGTCCTTGTGGCGCCACTGCAAAAGTGCAGTTCGCGCCTCTTGAAATTCACGGCAAACTATGTAAACAGCAGGCCTGGGCTTTGAGGCGCCAATAATAAGCGCGGTTCCGACGGGCGTGCAAGCGACCGCCGCCGCCCACCCTGACCACGCTCAACCGTTATCGGCACCGCTGCCAAGCAACCAGGGCAGCACTTCAGGGATGTCTGGCGCGGCGCCGGCCATGGCTCCTGCGCGCGTCAGCATCCGGTCCAGCACGTCGAGGTGGGGCAACACGGTTCCGTAAAACTGCGGTGCGCCGCCAGCGATGGGCTGAATCAATACAGTAGGAAAGTTTTCGATGTCGATGTCCTCTCCCAGATAGTCGGAGTGGGTTTCGACATCGATCCAGACGAAACAGTCGTCCGGATAACGTGCCGCCAACGCCGCAAAGCCCGGCAGATAGTCCTTGCACGTGCCACACCATGCGGCGCAAAGACAAGCCACCAGCCGTCCCAGCGGACGGGCATGAAGCGCCTGGCGCAGGGCTGGGGCATCCTGCTCGGGGAAGTAAACGGCCATTCCAGTCGAAAAGTGAGGCAAACGCGATACCGGATCATGCCAGACGCCGGAAACGGTTGCCTGGCAGGCGCTCGGCCACGCCGGCCAGCTCCAGTTGCAGCAGTTCGGCCGATACCGCCTCCGCCGCCATGCCGGTGCCCTTGCACAATGCGTCGAGCGTGACAGGATCATAGGCGAGCGCCGCTCCGAGCGCGTCGGCCGCCGTCTGCCGCGGGGTGGGCGGCACCGATACCTGGCTGGCCTTCGTCCCCGCAGGCGCCCTGTTGGCGCTGCCGGCGTCGGCGGGGGTCGCCAGGTCGGCAAATTCCTCGAACACGTCGGCCGGCGACTCCACCAGCTTGGCGCCCTGGCGGATCAGCTTGTGGCAGCCGCGCGAAAGCTCGGCGTGGATCGAACCGGGGATCGCAAAGACCTCACGGCCGATTTCGGACGCCAGGCGGGCCGTGATCAGCGACCCCGACCGCTCGGCAGCTTCCACCACCAGCACGCCACGCGCCAGCGCCGCGATGATGCGGTTGCGACGCGGAAAATGGTTCGGCAGTCCCGGCGTACCCAGTGGGAATTCGCTGACGATGGCGCCGCCGGCATCGACGATCTGGTGCGCCAGCTTGTGATGCCTGGCCGGATAGACGATGTCTACGCCGGTGCCCACGATGGCGACCGTGCCGCCGGGCCCCTCCAGTGCCGCGGCATGCGCGGCGGCATCGATGCCGAGTGCAAGCCCCGACACCACGGTCAGCCCGGCATCGGAAAACGCTGAAGCGAACGCCTGCGCATTGCGGACGCCCTGTGCCGTGGCATGCCGCGCGCCGACGATACCCAGTGACGGCGCCTGCAGGCGCCCAGCCTGGCCGTTGACGTAGAGCACCAGGGGCGGATCGGCCAGGTCGAGCAGGCGCGCCGGATAGGCACGGTCGCCCATCGTGACCAGATGGTGGTCAGGGGTGTCGAGCCACTGCAGCGTGCGATCGATCCGGGCGGATACGTCGGCGTCGGGAGGCGCGGCGAGCGCGCGCGCCACCGCGGGCTCCGCGGCGTCGCGGAGCTTTGCAGGGTCCTGGGCCAGCACGGTCTGGGGCAGTCCGAAAGCCGCCAGCAGACGGCGGCCGGCCTGCACCGAAACACCGGGGGTGGCCGTCAGCCGCACCCAGGCAGCCACTTCGGCTGGGTCGCGAGTCGAATCGGTCATCGAACAACGCGGCGGCGCGTGCTCACGCACGCGCACGCCCGTTACTGCGGGCTGGTGGCGCGGTCGCCGACCTTCATCACATTGCTGGCATCAGTCACCAGCGCATAGGCGATGCCCGGGAAGACGCGATATACGTAGGCCAGGCCATAGCGGTCATCCGGCAGCGTGATGCTGCGGTTGCCGTCGGTCGGATCCTTGGCTACGCCGCCCACGCGCGACAGCGCCAGCACGTGACCCGGTTCCAGGCCACCGTTCGCGCCCAGGTTCAGCACCACCACCTGCTTGGCGCCACCGTACTCCACGCCGCCATAGACGGCGGCGATGCGCGCGTCGACGTTGTTTTCCGGCGCATGGGGCACGTAGCGCACCAGTTCACGGGCCGGCTGCGGCAGCAGCAGCGACCCCGCGCCCATTTCCTGCGGAGACTGGGTGGCCTGGACCGTGGTGACCGCGTCCGGGCCTTCCGGACCGCGCATCACGCGCACGCTTCCCTGGTACTGGGCTTCGAAGCCGATCACGGCATTGCTGACGGGGTCGCGCACCGGCAAGGCCGGCTTGAACGCCTGCCAGTCGCTGCCGATCGCCGCGTCGGTCGGTGCGATACCGCGCACGTAGCCGGTATCGCCCCGCCCCATGTAGACGCGGGCATCGGTCAGCGCAACGATCCGCGCCGACGCGTCCACCGCATCCTTTTCCACGACCAGCGGACGCGTCAGGAACGGCTCGATGTCGGACGCAGGAATGCTCAGGATCGCCTCGCCGTTGCCGCCCTCGCCGCGCACGCGCGGCGACAGGCGGCTGTCGCCATGGGCGCCCCCCGGCGCCGTGGTCGACAGGTACGCGCGGCCATCACGCTGCACCAGGTAAAGGATCTGTCCAGGGTAGATAAGGTGCGGATTGCGGACCTGCTGGCGGTTCATGCCCCACAGCGCCGGCCAGCGCCATGGCTGGCGCAGATACTGGCCCGAGATGCCCCACAGCGTGTCGCCCGAGCGCACGGTGTACTGGCTGGGCGCATTGGGCGCCAGTTCGGAAACGGGGATACCCTCCTGGGCGGTCGCATCGGCCTGGGCGAGCTGAGCCGCCGAGACGTTCAGATCGGCCGCCTGAACCGCCATGCCGGCTCCAGCTGTGATGCCGGCGACACATAACATGGCGAGGGTGAACGCGTACAGCCTGCGGCCCGACGCCGCCTGTTCTTTGGTAAGATCGCGCATTTTCCTGACCGGTCGGGAGAACGACCGGATTGACCCTAGGTAGAGCGTGCCTGCTGCGGCGCGCCTTGAATTTTTGTACTAGCGCCCCGATTCTGCATGGAAACCCCGCACGCCGCAACGGCGGCCGGGCAGTGGACAGCACCCGGCGTTGCGCCCGAGCATCATGGCCAAACTCGACATCCTCACCTACCCCGATCCTCGCCTCCATACCGTGGCCAAGCCCGTGGCGGTGGTGGACGACCGCATCCGCCAGCTGGTCCAGGACATGGCGGAAACCATGTACGACGCGCCCGGCATCGGCCTGGCCGCCACGCAGGTGGACGTGCATGAGCGCGTGATCACGATCGACGTTTCCGAAACGCGCGACGCGCTGATGGTGTTCATCAACCCGGAGATCGTCTGGGCCAGCGACAACCGCAAGGTCTGGGAAGAGGGCTGCCTGTCGGTGCCCGAAGTCTATGACCGCGTGGAGCGCCCCGACCGCGTCAAGGTGCGCGCGCTCAACGAAAAGGGCGAAACGTTCGAGCTCGATGCCGACGACCTGCTGGCCGTATGTATACAGCACGAGATCGACCACCTGAATGGCAAGGTTTTCGTGGAATACCTGTCTCCGCTCAAGCTGAACCGCATCAAGAGCAAGCTCCAGAAGCGCGTCCGCTCGCGCATGTAAGGATGTAACAGAGACATGCCACGCGGGTGGCGTCTGCTATCGTTACATCTTCCCAAGACACATCACGTACCGGCCGCTATGCGGCCGGTGTCGTTTCTCCCTGCGGATTTCCGTCATGACTCAAGTCCAGCCACTGCGCGTCGCGTTTGCCGGCACGCCCGAATTTGCGCGCGTTGCCCTTGAGGCCATTCACGCCGCCGGCTTCCCGGTGGTGGCCGTCCTGACCCAGCCCGACCGGCCTGCCGGCCGCGGCATGCAGCTGCAGTCCAGCCCGGTCAAGCAGTTCGCGCTGGAAGCGGGGCTGGCCCCCGTGCTGCAGCCGCGCTCGCTGCGGCGCAACGGCAAGTATCCCGAGGAGGCCGGCGCCGCGGTCGACACGCTGGCGCAGATCGCCCCCGATGTCATGGTGGTGGCTGCCTATGGCCTGATCCTGCCGGCCGAGGTCCTCGATCTGCCGCGCCATGGGTGTCTGAACATCCATGCGTCGCTGCTGCCGCGCTGGCGCGGCGCGGCACCGATCCACCGTGCCATCGAGGCCGGCGACGCCGAGACCGGCATCACGCTGATGCAGATGGACGAAGGGCTCGATACCGGCGCGATGCTGTCGCGCGAATCCGTGGCGATCGGGCCCCAGGACAGCACAGGCAGCCTGCACGACACGCTGGCCGCGCTGGGCGGCCGCATGATCGTCGATGCCCTCCGGCAGCTGGCCGCCGGACAGCCGCTGGCGGCCACGCCCCAGCCCGAAGCCGGCATCACCTACGCCGAGAAGATCGCCAAGGACGAAGCGCCGCTGGACCTGACCCGCCCGGCCGCCGCGCTGGCCAGCCAGGTGCGCGCCTTCAATCCGTTCCCGGGGGCCACGATCCAGGTGGGCGACACCGTCATCAAGTGCTGGCAGGCGCTGCCGCTGGCCGCCGCCACGAGCCTGCCCCATCCGCCTGGCACCGTGCTGGCGGCGGATGCCGCCGGCGTGATCATCGCCTGTGGCGACGGCAGTGCACTGCAGGTGACCGAACTGCAGAAGGCCGGCGGCCGCCGCCAGCCGGCCGGGCAGTTCCTGCAGGCCATGCCGCTGCCGCCGGGTACGCGCTGCCTGGTCGGCGATGCGGGATAAGTTACCCTGACACCACTTTTCATCGTAAAACCCTGACATCAGCATTGAATTCCTGCGGTCCTGGCCCTATCTAACGAACATCGCGTCCCGCAGGGGCGGGTACGCGCCCTGATCGATCTCTCTGGAGACCAAACCATGTTCAACTGGGTCAAGACCTTCATGCTGATGGCCGCCATCACGGCGCTGTTCATCGTCATCGGCGGCATGATCGGCGGCCGTAGCGGCATGATGTTCGCGTTGCTGATCGCGCTGGGCATGAACTTCTTTTCCTACTGGTTCTCGGACAAGATGGTCCTGCGCATGTACAACTCGCAGGAAGTGGATGCCAGCACCGCGCCGCAGTTCTACAACATGGTGCAGGAGCTTTCCCAGCGCGCCGGCCTGCCCATGCCGCGCGTGTACCTGATCAACGAGGACGCGCCCAACGCCTTTGCCACGGGCCGCAATCCCGAGCACGCAGCCGTGGCCGCCACCACCGGCATCCTGCGTGTGCTGTCCGACCGCGAACTGCGCGGTGTGATGGCGCACGAACTGGCGCACGTGCAGCACCGTGACATCCTGACGTCGACCATCGCGGCCACCATGGCCGGTGCCATCTCGGCCCTGGCCAACATGGCGATGTTCTTCGGCGGCCGCGACGAGAACGGCAACCGTACCAACCCGATTGCCGCGATTGCCGTGGCCATCCTGGCCCCGCTGGCCGCATCGCTGATCCAGATGGCGATCTCGCGGGCGCGCGAGTTCGAAGCGGACCGGGGCGGTGCCGAGATCAGCGGCGACCCGCAGGCGCTGGCCAGTGCGCTGGACAAGATCCACCGCTATGCGCAGGGCATTCCGTTCCAGGCGGCCGAGGAACATCCGGCCACGGCGCAGATGATGATCATGAATCCGCTGTCCGGCGGCGGCATCGCCAACCTGTTCTCGACGCACCCGGCCACCGAGGAGCGCATCGCTCGCCTGATGCACATGGCGCAGACCGGCAGCTATCCAGCGTGATGCCGGGATTTGGCCAGTTTGACCGGCCAGTCCGCGACAACGGGTAAACTGCCCGCTGTGTTCCCCCGGGGACCGGCGGGCATTCTTGTATCCGCCCGGCCCGACGCCCGTTGCGTCACTCCTTTTCCTACGTTGCCTGTCTGATTTTCCGTATGCGCCTGCCTCACGAATCCCTTGCCTTCCAGATGCTCGGTGCTGCCGCGGCCATTCGCGGCGTGCACGAAGGCGCGGCCCTGCCGCAGGCCATCGAAGATGTTGCCACCCACCTGCGGCTGGACCGCGTGCGCGACGCCGCCACGCGCGGCGCCATCCAGGATCTGGCCTATCGCTCCGTGCGCCTGTTCGGCACCACGCGCGCGCTGGTGACGCAGCTGGTGACGCGTCCGCCCGGGGCGCTGGTCGATTCCCTGCTGGCCGTGGCGCTGGCCCTGCTGATCGAGGGCGAGGAGGGCGATGGCAGCAAGGTGGGGCGCGGCGGCTATTCCGATTTCACCGTGGTGGACCAGGCGGTCAGCGCGGCGGCCTCGGAGCCCAAGACCGCGCATGCGCGCGGGCTGGTGAATGCCGTCCTGCGCCGCTTCCTGCGCGAGCGCCGCGCGCTCATGCCGAAGATCATGCAGGACGAGGAAGCGCGCTGGAACCTGCCCGCGTGGTGGCTCGCGCAACTGCGCCGGGCCTACCCCGACCAGTGGATGGCCCTGGCCGAAAGCGTCAACGAACGCCCGCCGATGACCTTGCGCATCAATCCGAAGCGCATTTCGGTGCAGGCGTATCTCCAGGAACTGGCCAATGCCGGCCTGGCCGGCACCGCTGTCGGCGAGCAGGCCGTGCGTCTGGCGCGGGCCTTTCCCGTATCGCAGATTCCCGGCTTTGCCCAGGGCGACGTATCGGTGCAGGACGCCGGCGCGCAACTGGCCGCGCCGCTGTGCGAAGTTGCCGACGGCATGCGCGTGCTGGACGCCTGCGCGGCGCCTGGCGGCAAGACCGGCCATCTGCTGGAGCTTGCCGACATCCACGTGACGGCGGTGGAAAGCGATGCCGAACGCGCCGCGCGCATCCACGACAACCTGTCCCGCCTGGGACAACGCGCCGAAGTGATCGTGGGCGACGCGAGCCGCCCCAAGGACTGGTGGGATGGCCAGCCGTTCGATCGCATCCTGGCCGATGTGCCATGCTCGGCGTCGGGCATCGTGCGGCGGCACCCCGATATCCGCTGGCTGCGCCGCGAGTCCGACGTGGCGAGGCTGATGACCGAGCAGCGCCGCATCGTTTCGCAACTGTGGCCGCTGCTGAAACCGGGCGGCATCCTGGTCTACGTGACCTGTTCTATTTTCCCAACGGAAGGCGAGGAGCAGGCGCTCTGGTTTGGTGCGCAGCTTCCAGATGCGATACGATTGCAGGCGCCAGGGCAACTGCTGCCTGGCATCAAGGCGCCTGAGACGACCGGCAGCGGGACCGCCGGCAAGGCAAGCCTGCCATCGGATCACGATGGCTTCTACTACGCCCGCTTCCAGAAACGCGCCTGATATTTCCACCAATGCCGAACCTGCAGCGCCTGCTCGTCCTACGTGCCCCCGGCCGCGCGGTGCGCGAATGGCCGGCAGCACCGCTGGCCGGCATCCTGCGCACGTGGTACGCAACCGCTTTGCTGCTGCTGGCGCTGCTGGTGTACATGCCCCATGCTGGCGCACAGCTGATTGAAACCACCGAAGCGCGCATCGACTATCAGGACGGCGGCTTCGAGCTTGGCGCTTCATTCGACTTCGATCTCCCGCCCGCGCTCGAAGACGCCCTGCACAAGGGCATCTCGCTCTATTTCGTGGTCGACTTCCAGCTGTCGCGGTCACGCTGGTACTGGTTCGATGAAAAGCCGGTCAACACCTCGCGTTCGGTGCGCCTGTCGTATCAACCGCTGACGCGGCAATACCGCGTGTCGACCGGCGGGCTGCAACTGCCGTTCAACCGCCTGAAGGGCGCGCTGCAGTTCATCCAGCAGGTGCGGGGCTGGCGCGTCTTCGAACGCCGCGACGTGAAGACCGGCGAGACGTATCACGCCGAGACGCGCATGCGGCTGGATCTGTCGCAACTGCCCAAGCCGTTCCAGATCAACGCGGTGAACACGCGCGAGTGGAACCTGTCGTCGGAGTGGAAACGCTTCAACTACACGGTGCCCACCAACCTGGACGCACCGCCGCCCCCGCCCCCGCCCCCGCCGCCTCCGGTGGCTCCGCCGGCGCCGCCGGCCATGCCGGGGTCCGCGCCGTCCGCTGCGTCGGCAGCCTCCGCCGAATTGCGCGCACCGTTCGCGCAGACGGTGTCGAACGTGCTGTCACCGAGCCAACTGGTCCAGCCGGCCAGCCAGCCATGAACGGCAATCCGTGGGATAGCCGCTTCCGCCGCGTGCTCTATCGCGTGGTGGTGGGCATCATCGTCTTTCTGGCGCTGGTGCTGGTGGGCCTGCTGGCCGGTGCATCGGCAAATACCGAATTCTTCGACCGCTACTTCACGCTGCTGTTCAAGATCAACCTCGTAGTCGGGGTGTTGCTGGTTCTGACGGTTGGCGCGCTCGCGTTCACGCTATGGGTACGCTACCGGCGCGGCAAGTTCGGGACGCGGCTGATGAGCAAGCTGGCCGTGTTCTTCGGCGTGGTGGGCGTGCTGCCTGGCGTGCTGATCTACCTGGTGTCGCTGCAGTTCGTATCGCGCAGCATCGAATCGTGGTTCGACGTGCGCGTGGAAAACGCCCTTGAGGCGGGACTGAACCTGGGCCGCTCCACCATCGACAGCCAGCTGGCCGATCTGCAGGGCAAGGCGCGCCTGATGGCCGACCAGCTCACCGGCGCGTCGAGCATGGCGTCGTCGCTGCAGCTGAACCGGCTGCGCGAGCAGTACGGCATCCAGGAGGCGGCGATCTTCACCGGCAGCGGCCGCGTGCTGGCCACGGCGTCGAGCAGCTATGCCACGCTGGTACCCGACATTCCATCGGGCGTGCTGGCCGAACAGGCGCGCATGGCGGGCGGATACGCGGCCGTGGAAGGTGGCTCCGACCCCACCGGCGGCGACAAGGCCCCCGTCAATCTCGACAGCAGCCACCTGTACCGCATCCGCGTCATCATTCCGCTGGGCCCCGCGCCGGCCCCGGCCACGCCCGACGAAGCGGCACAGGCTTCGGTCAGCATCAGCGCCAGCGCGGCGGCGGCAGCCGCGGCGGCACGGGCACGCACGCGGCTGGCGCCGCCGGGCAGCCGCTGGGCCGGCTCGGGCCTTTCCATCGAACGCCGCCCCGAGGATGCCCCGGCCACGGGCTTCGGGCTGGTGGGCGACACGGTCCGCGAGGAACGCTACCTGCAGGTGCTGCACCCTGTGCCGGCGGTGCTGGCGCGCAATGCCGACGAAGTCCAGCGCGCCTACCAGGAGTACCAGGAAAAGGCGCTCGGACGTACCGGCTTGCGCAAGATGTACATCGGCACGCTGACGCTGACGCTGTTCCTGGCCGTCTTCATCGCCGTGATGCTGGCGCTGCTGCTGGGCGGGCAGCTGGCCCGGCCGCTGCTGATGCTGCTGCAGGGCACGAAGGAAGTGGCCGAGGGCGACCTGTCGCCCAAGCGTGAACTGAAGAGCCGCGACGAACTGGGCCAGCTGACGCAGCAGTTCAACCAGATGACGCGCCAGCTGTCCGAAGCGCGCATCGCGGTGGAAGACAACCGCGTGGCGCTGGAACAATCGAAGGCCTACCTGGAGAGCGTGCTGCAGAATCTGACCGCCGGCGTGCTGGTGTTCGACCGCCGCTTCACGCTGATCACGGCCAACCCCGGTGCCGAACGCATCTTCCGCCAGCCGTTCGCGGGCGTGCTGGGCCAGCCCGTCGAACAGATTCCCGGCATGGGCGACTTTGCCGACATCGTGCGCCAGGCGTTCTCGGAGCAGACCACACGCGAGGTGCTGGGCGGCTCGCAGCACTGGCAAAAGCAGATCGAACTGCCGCAGGGCGACGAAGAACAGCCGCTCACCTTGCTGGTGCGCGGCGCACACCTGCCGGGCGGCAGCCGCGACGAGCCCGGCTACGTGGTGGTGTTCGACGATATCTCCGATGTGATCTCGGCCCAGCGTTCCGTGGCATGGGGCGAGGTGGCACGCCGGCTGGCGCACGAAATCAAGAATCCGCTGACGCCGATCCAGCTTTCGGCCGAGCGCCTGCAGATGAAGCTGTCGCCCAAGCTCGAACAAGCCGACGCCGAAGTGCTAAAGCGCGGGGCCACTACGATCGTTAACCAGGTGGCGGCGATGAAACGCATGGTGGACGACTTCCGCGACTATGCGCGTACGCCGCCCGCGGTGATGCAGTCGCTGGCGCTGAACGCCCTGGCGGCTGAAGTCCTGCATCTGTACGGCATCGACGATCCGGCGGTGCACGAACACCCGGTGATTCATGCTGCGCTGGGCCCGGATCTGCCTGAAATAAAGGGCGATCCGACGCAGTTGCGGCAGGTGATCCACAACCTGCTGCAGAATGCGCAGGATGCGGCGGCGGACAACCTGGCGGCCGGTAGGGCGGCGCCCCATATCACTCTGCACACCGAGACTGTAGAATACAAAGATTCCGCCGGCGAAGACCGGCAAGCCGTCAAGTTGTCCATTACGGACAATGGTCCTGGATTCGCACCACGTATCCTGAGTCGTGCGTTCGAACCGTATGTGACCACCAAAGCCAAGGGTACGGGTCTCGGGCTTGCGATGGTGAAAAAGATCATTGACGAACATGGCGCGCGCATTGAATTGCGCAATCGCATGAACGGTACCGAGATCGCGGGAGCGCAGATCTCGATCCTGTTCGTTAAACTGGCTTAAATCTTGCGCGCCGGCGCCTCCGGTTGCGCTGCGGTGGGGTTAAGAGGGGAAGTATGGCAACCATCCTCGTAGTCGATGACGAAATGGGAATCCGGGAGCTGCTTTCGGAGATTCTCAGTGACGAAGGACATGTGGTCGAACTTGCGGAAAACGCCCAGAAGGCGCGTGAATTCCGTGCGAACGCCACGCCTGACCTGGTGCTGCTCGATATCTGGATGCCGGATACCGATGGCGTAACGCTGCTAAAGGAGTGGTCGGCGCAGGGCTATCTGACGATGCCCGTCATCATGATGTCGGGGCACGCCACGATCGATACCGCCGTGGAAGCCACGAAGATCGGCGCCCTGAATTTCCTTGAGAAGCCCATCGCACTGCAGAAGCTGCTGTCTGCCGTGGAAGCCGGCCTGGCCCGCGGCATCGAGCGCCCACGCACCGCGCCTGCCGCAGCCGCACCGCTGACGTCGACCGGCATGCCGGAAGCGGCCGCCGCGACTGTCGCACCGGCCGAGGCACCTGCCGAGGTAGCCGCCAACGGCAACCCGTCGCGCGGCGTGCCCGAGGGCGAAATGCAGTTCTCGTTCGATATGCCGCTGCGCGAGGCGCGCGACCTGTTCGAACGCGCGTATTTCGAGTATCACCTGGTGCGCGAGCACGGCAGCATGACGCGCGTGGCGGAAAAGACCGGCCTGGAGCGCACCCACCTGTATCGCAAGCTCAAGCAGCTGGGAGTGGAACTGGGCCGCAACAAGCCCGAACCGACCGAACAGTAGGCCGTGACGCAGAAATCGCTTGACGAGGGCTAATCCCCCAGTTATAGTTTCGCTTCTTTGGCCCGGTAGCTCAGTCGGTAGAGCAGAGGATTGAAAATCCTTGTGTCGGCGGTTCGATTCCGTCCCAGGCCACCAGATTTGACAAGGGATCGGGCGCTTCGGCGCCCGTTTCCTTTTGTGGCACTGTGCCGTGTTTGTGCCGTAGCGTGCCAAGGTTGTCCGCATAGGCCGCGATATGGTCCCGGCCGAGGTGGGCGTACCGCAGCACCATCTGGTAGCTGGCCCAGCCGCCAAGCTGCTGGAGCACCGGCAGCGGCGTGCCCGCCTGCACATGCCAGCTCGCCCAGGTGTGGCGCAAATCGTGGAACCGCAGCCCATCCAGCCCCGCCCGCCGGCACGCCTTCTGCCAGGCGTGGTTGTAGATCCGCCCAACTGGCGACCCCTGATACGTGAACACGTAGTCACGATGCTCGCCGCGCTGCTCGGCCAGCACCTCCAGCGCATCCCCGTTCAACGGTACCGAAATGACCCGCTTGGCCTTGGCCTGATCGGCATGGATCCATGCGAGCGCCCGCGCCGTATCCACCTGCGCCCACTCCAGCAAACGGACGTTTGACTCGCGCAAGCCGGTGGCCAGCGCGAAGCGGGCCATCTGACGCAGGTGGCCGGGCAGCTCTTCGAGCAGCCGCAGCGCCTGCGGCCGGGTCAGCCAGGTCAGGCGGCTGCCGCCCTCCGGGAGCTTGCGGATCGGCGGCACGACGTCGACCCAGCCTTCCTGCCGGCAGTGATTAAGGATGACCGACAGGGCGGCCATGTGCCGGTTCACGGTCGCGCCGACCACCCCGTCTTCCAGCTTGGCCGCGATCAGGGCATTGACGCGGTCGCGGTCGATCTCCCGCACCGC
Organism: Ralstonia sp. 25mfcol4.1; assembly: GCF_900104095.1. Taxonomy (GTDB): domain Bacteria; phylum Pseudomonadota; class Gammaproteobacteria; order Burkholderiales; family Burkholderiaceae; genus Cupriavidus. The sequence continues at coordinate 200,136 of NZ_FNJO01000009.1, forward strand.
CGTGCCGGCGAGCTTGCCGGTCAGCCAGCGCAGGCGCTGCTTCACGGTCTCCAGCGACCGCAGGTGCTGGTTCTGCTTGAGCCAGTGGACCACGGCCGCCTCCCAGCTCACCGCCGGGCGCTCACCGAGCTTCTTTTGCCGCCAGTAATCACTCGCAACCTTGGCGGCAAATTCTTCCGCCTGCCGACGGTCCGCGGTGCCAGTAGAGCGTCTAACTCGCGTACCGTCGATACCGAGGTCGACCCACCAGGGACCGTTTTTTGTTCTTTTGAAGAGGTGCATACGGCCCGTTCCCCGTACCTTTTACGAATCCAATCTATCACATCGACATCGACCAGCACCCAGGCCCTGCCGACCTTGGCGGCCGGCAAGCCATGGCGCCGGATGCATTCCGAGACCGTATCGGGCGTGGTGAACAGCCACGCCGCGGCCTGCTCCAGGCTAAGCGTCTTCACTGATGGCCCTTCGCTTGTTTGTGGTTTAGCTTTTCCGCGTCATTACGGTACCGCCTGTCTGGCGGAGCGTTTTCGGAGTTCCCATGCGTTGCGCCGCCTGCCTTGCCCTTTCCGGGAAGCCTGCCATCTGTGCTCCTCACGCGGCACTGCGACGCGACTATCGAGCCGAACTGGCGCTCGCTGATCTGGCCGGGGATACCGTCGTCGATCTGCCCTGGATGTTCCGCTGCAACAACTGCGGCGAAGGGCTCTGCATAGACGACGCAACAGACAGCTGGGAGCTGATCCGCTAGCCAATGGCGAGTCATATGACACCTCCGGGTACGTCCGGCGCGATCCCGCTTGCCAGTATCCGGCGGCGAATCGTCATCGCGCGGGCCTGTGAGCACCCGACGAACTGGCGAATCGCCGCGACGGTTGGTTTGATGTCTCCGCGCCGTACTGCCGCCGCGACCTGGTCGTCTTCCGCGTGACTGGTGTCGCTGCTGGCTTCGTTACCGCTCTCTGGCGCCGCAGTCACGGCAGGCGCCTGTGGAGCGGGACACGGTAACGCCCGCTCGGTACCGGCGGTACGCCGTGACGCGACCCGCAGCCACAGCGCACAGCCCACCAGTTCCAGGCAGATCGCCGCGACCAGTTGCGTGGCCAGCAGCACGGTATCGGCATGCGCCCCGATGGCTGCGGCGAGCAGACGCGCGGCCGGATCGAGTCGCGCCCGGTCGACGTCCGATGCGTGGCGCTGTGCGGTGGCACGGGCGCGCTCGTCCTGTTGGATGGCCCGGCGCGCCTCTTGTTCTTCCACGTCGAGCGCCTCGGCCCGCTGCTGCAGCGCGGTGAGCCGTGCCGCCGCGAGTGGGCAATTGCGGCAGTTGGGAGCCGTGGCCTGCAGCCGCGCGATATCGCCGCGCACCGTGGCGCGTTCCGCAGTGACCACCGCAAGGGGCCGCGCCGTCGCCCGCACCTCCGTCAACCACGTCGCTGTGGCTTCGGATTGGCGCTGTGCACGCGCATCGCCAGCGTGACCATTGGCCGCCGCGAAGAACGCGAGATGGCCCCACACCACGGATACCAGGCACGCGCACCAGAGCGCCCAGCTTGCGACAGGTAACCGCTTGCCAGTCGATAGCACCGCAGGCAGCTGGTGGACCGCCAGCGTCAGTAGCACGGCGACCGCAGCGATCAGCGCACGCTCGGCGAGCGTGCCGCCCCGATTCCAGGCGCCGGCCGCCGATAGCCACGCGGCAACCAGAGAACACACCGCCGCCAATGCCGTCGTCCAGCCCAGCGCGATCCGTTGTACGTGTCCCTCCATCATGCGGTCTCCGTGGTCGGTGTTTGCGAGGTCGGGATGCAACCCAGTTCGCGCGGCCCGGCGAGGCGGGCAGTGAATCGCGCGCCTCGGGGCGGGCGGCTGATCAGATTGCGTCGCACGCAGGCAATCGCTGTCTCCGCAGTACGTGCGCGGGCATACCAGGTCGCGCAGTAAGTCGGCGTCTTTGCCGGCCCGGCCGCGATGTCTACGGCCCACGTCTTCCATTCCTTGTTGCGCCAGAAGGCTGCAGCGAGCGCTGCATCGCCGAGGGGGATATGCGGTGCCGTCACTCGGCCGTTGTACTGGCGCCGGGTCATGCGATCCCCTTACTGGGGTCGGCCCACTGCAGCGCATAGATCAGCATCGACAACCGTGCGCGCCATGGCTTTTCGAGATGCGCGGCCTGGTGCGCCCCGACTTCTATGGGCGCACCCGACATCGTATCTAGCGGCTGGCCGGCCATCAGCTGCGCTGGCGCTAGGTCGTCCAACACGGGCGAACTGGACACCCACCAGGCGTACTCCAGCGCAGGGTGATCAACGCGCGGCCCCTCGACAAGAATGGCCTCGGCAATCGTCAGCAGATTCTGGCGTGTGGTTGCCGGGAAGTCGGCAAGGGTAGTTCCCTTGGCGGCTGCCTCGGGGTAGAGGCTACAGATGATCTGCGCCACGCGTTCGGCGTAGGACGAAACGGGAAGGGAGTGGTTGGTCATGCTTTCTGCTCGATGTAGGCGATATCGCCGGTCTGGACCGGGCCGCTGGCGGTGGCGGTGGCGGTGTCATGCACCTGCAGCGTAGCGACCAGCAGCTGGCGGCGCGTGCAGGCTTTCTGCATCTCGTCGGTCAGATTCAGGCCTTGGCCAATGGCACGGAACTCGTCGCCGGTGACGCCCATGCGGCCACACGCGCGGAACCGCTTGCCCACTTCCGCGACGGCCATCACAGCGGCGTCCATCGCGTCGCGCAGCTCCCCGTTATCTGCGAAGTACAGGGTGGCAATGGCCTGACCGACGTTGATGCGAAACGCGAGGGTGTGCCAGGCGGATTCCGTGGCCGTGCCGTCGAGGATCTTGCTCAGCTCGCTATGGGGCAAGAGCTGAAGATCCGTTTCGGCCTTGCGACTGAAGCGGAAGCAGGAAGGCAGGCATTTCTCGCGCGGACGATGCACGCGACGATTCTTCCGGTGTTTGCTTGCGGGCATGATGTGCTCCTTGTGTCAGTCTTCGAAGTCGCCGGCAGCTCGACGCTTCAGGTCAGTGTGAGGGCCATGCGGGTGTGCCTCCTCGCGCGCCGCCATGGCGCGGGCAGCTGCCGCCACTGCGGCGCGCAACATGTCGGACATGGCGTCAAACGGAGTGGAGATTCGCAAAACATGATGTGTGTGCCGCAACTGCGCATCGGTGACGACGGGCTTACTTGACATGCTCACGCTCCTGTGTTGCCCGAGCGGTCCTCGAAGACCCAGCACTTGACGGTGTCAGGGCGCTTTGGGGCATGGGTATGCTCGGTGTTGAATCGCGCATTGATGGCGCTGTTGACCACCCGAAGATCGAGGAACTTGCGTGCCCGCGAGGTCTTGAGCACGCGCTTCAGTTCGGTCAGCGGGGGAAGGTTCAGGCGGCGGTCATTGGCCACCTGTTCAAAATGGCGCAGGCTGATGGCGATGACGCCACCGCCGCGAGCGTGGTTGAGCACCGCGTGATCGTCCTCGGCGGACTCAATGTGGTCGTACAGCTCCCAAAACTCCTGCACGAGCGGGTGATCGGCGCCGATGGCCTGCTGACGCTCCACTGCCATGCGCACGAGCTGCGCCTGGGCGGCGTCGCGATACGCGATAGGCAGTGGCATCACGGCCGGCAGGCAGTCGACCAGCGCCATGATTTGCGCGTGGTTTTTTACCAAGCGCTGGTGCTTCACTTCTGGATGGGCCGCCAACTTCTCCTGGTAGAGCGGCATGCGCTCCGCGAACAACCTCAGGACCTCCTTCTCTTTGAGGATCGCTGACAGCAGGAAGCCCGACACGTCTTCGACGGCGGTCTGTTCCAGCGCCCGTGCAGCGGCGAAGGTGTCAGGACTCTGGCCAGAGCGGTCGAAGTACAGGTGGACGATCCGCTGCAGCACCGCCTCGCTCGCATTGACTTCGGCGTTCTGGCTGATGACCACGCTGCCACGGAAGGGCGGCTCGTACGTTTCGTTGCCGGCATTCTTGACACCGCGTGCCCGCGTGCTGCGGCCGTTGTAGGCGGTCTTCAGCTCGTTCCAGTCGAAGCCCTTCACCTTGGCGCCGTCTTCGCCACGGTCGCCTTCGATCAGCACGACCGGCAGGTTCGACACCTGCGCGAAGTTCCGCGCACGCGCCGCGAGCGACGACTTGGACGGATCGAAGCCTTCATAGTCGCGACGGCCGCACAGCTTCCACAGGAACTCGATCAGCGTGGATTTGCCCGCGCCCGGTTCACCCACGACTTCGAGGAATGGGAAGCTCTTCTGCTTGATGCCATCGCCTTCGCGGATCTGTTCGGCGAACAAGCTGCCCAGCCAGAACGCGAGCGCCACGATGGCCTTGGCGCCAAACGCGCGCCACAGCAGCTCTACCCAGTCATAGGTCAGGCGCTTCAGGTCCGTGTTGATGGACAGGCCGGCCGATCCACCGATGGTCTTGATGGACAGGCGGCCGACATCGAAGAAGTCTTCATCATTGAGCGAATAGAGCTTGCCGTCTTTGACCGCGACATCGGCATAGACATAGCACCCGTGTTCCTTCGAGTAGCCCACGTAATCGATGGTCTGCACGCTCTTGATGCGGTGCATCTGTTCCTTCAGATACGCATCGAGCTGGCCGTTGGAGCCGGTGTAGAAGGCGCCGGGCGCGACCGCGAGCAGGCGCTTCTTGAATTCGCCGGCCGAGGCGATCTGCGAGCTGGTGAAGGTGTTCTTCGCCGGCTCGGAATCGTGCGGGAAGGCCACGCGGAAGTAGTACCAGGCTTCGTCGGTCGCGGCGTTAGCCTGGTAGTACAGGACGCTCGGCAGGCAGGTCGCGATATTGGTGATGGTGCCCGCCTTGAGCATGGCTTCGTCGCGGATGTCGCCTTCATCCATGTCGGGGTGCGCATGCCGCACCGCGTCCATTTCCTTTGTAAGCGCGTCCAGATCCACCTTGAACCAGTACAGCTTGCTGTCGAAGTCGAAAGCGAACTGGCTCATGCTGGTGCGTCCATAGATCAGGCGTGCCTTCTCGGCCGGCGTCGGCGCCGCGATCAGGTCGCCGAGGTAGCGGTATTCGCCCAGGTCGTGGTCAGTCAGCTTGCCGAGCTGGTGCAGGTCGTTCCAGTCGCGCTTCTTGGCGCCGACCTGTTTCGGTACGGCAATGGAGGCTTCCCAGCCTTCCTCGCGGCTACGCTTGAGCCATTGCTTGCCGTAACGGATGCCGGCCTTGTCTCCATCGAGCGCCCACACCAGCTTTGGCCGGTCCTTGCCGTTGGCGGCGCATTGCTCAGCCAGTCCGCGCAGCGCGAGGCCGGGATAGTTGTTGCAGGACATGGCCGATGCAGCGGCGATGCCGTGATGCAGGAGGGCGATGTTGTCGAAGATACCTTCAACAATCCAAAGCTCCTGGACGTCGGTGAACGTGCTGCCGGGCGGCTGCCACCACATCCCACCGTAGCTACCATGAAAGGTGGCCTTGCGGTCGCCGAAGCGGTGCGCCTGGTCGATGATGCGTTCCCAATAGACGCCTGGTGCAAGCTGGAAGCGCACGGTGGCGCTGCCGATCTTGAGCTCGTGGCTGTAGTAGCTCTCCTGCGTGTACCAGTCGCGCACCACGGCGAGGTCAAAGCCTCTGGCGTCGCGCATGTAGGCATTCACTGACGCCTTCGGATCTTCCGGTGTCGGCTGGAACCGATCTGACCAGCTCTCGAAAAGATCCGGGTACAGATCCTTGATGTGCAGTTCGGCGCCGCAGTGGTTCAGGCGGTTGCAACGCACCACCCACGGGGCCTCGCCATAGGCCCACAGCGTTTTCTTGCCGCACGACGGGCAGACACCGTTCTCCAGCTTCTCGCCGCCGCGCTTCTCTTTGAACTGGTAGTCACGGAGCAAACGGCTGGCCGCCTCTCGCAGGATTGCATCCGTGTTGTCGCTACGGGTTGGGTTCATGAATCTTCTGGCAAAAGGAATCCCGCACGCCCCGCAAACGGGGCGCGTCGGTGTCAATCAGCAGGGGTAGGGGAGAGACCCTAGATCAGGTCTTCAGCAAGTCCAGCTGCCTGTCGTCAATGACGGCGGCACGCTGGCGGGCGACCGGCAGATATGCCTGGGGGTTCGGCTTCATGCTCGGCGCGATGGTCGTGATGACAGACGTGATGGCCTTGCAGGTATAGGCGCAGTCAACGTTGGGGCATTGCCAGTAGCTTTCTTTCGAGAGCAGCGACACCACGCGGCTGGTGCGGATCTTCATGCGCGATTCGCAATGTGGGCAGGTCAGTTTCACAGCGATTTCCCCGGAGGTACAACCAAGTTAAAAGCACGGCGTTTGCCCGTCATGCGCTCTGCGGTGCGCCGGATCCGGGCCTTGGCTAGCCATTCAGCGGCCTGTTCTATCGTTGCCAGACCTTGCTGCTGGCGCACGTCTTCCAGCACTGCCTCTATTTGCTCGGTCAGTTGGATTTCGATGTCCGGCATCTTCTCGGCAGCTCAAAAGTAACTTTGTTCAGGCGCTACGCGCCTCTACATTCGAACCCAGCGCCAGAACCTCTTCGGCTTCGCGGAAGATGATCTGACGCAGCAGGGTGGCGGGCTGCTCGCCCTGGTAGTTGGCCAGAGCGGTGATCAGGTCGAACTCGTAGTCGTTGAAGCGGAGCACCACGCGGTTGTCGCGCACTCGTTTCGGATCGGGATACATACTGTCCTCGATTGAAATGTGAATGGTGACGACGCTCAGAGCGAGCGGCTTTCGTAGACGGCAAGGCCCTCAAGCAGCACCAGACGGGCCAGGCTCGACACGGAACGGTTCTCCTTGACGGCGAGCCGCTCCAGCTTCTGCCGCTCTGCGGGGAGCAGGCGAACGCATACCGGCTTGTCGCTGAGCACGCCGCGAGGGGAACGGGTCCGGGGCGTTTTGGCTTGGGTCATGGCGGATATACTTGTGTGAGTTAGCGTTGCACAACGGCATTATTGCAGAAATCTGCAATGTGTCAATAACACTTAGCAGAAATATGCAAATCCACACTCGTTTGGTGGAGGAACGCGAGCGCCTTGGTCTCACGCAAACGGAGATGGCCAAACAGGGTGGCGTGGCGTTCCGCACCTACTGCGACTACGAATCAGGAAAGAGCGAGCCGCGCGCGTCGTTCTTTGCTGAGGCATCGCTGCATGGGCTCGATGTGCAATTTGTGGTGACGGGGCGGCGTTCGGGCGGCGCAATGAAGCCTGATGAAGAAATGGTGCTCGCCGGTTATCGCAAGCTCGATGAACGGGGACGAGCTGGCGTGCTGGCATTGATTGGCGGCATGCAGCCAGTGGCCGAGACGAACCACCGCACGGAAATGGTTTTCAAGGGGGCTGTCGGTAGCGTCAACCAGGGCGACTATCATCAGAATGAAGCCCTGACGGTCAAGGTTGGCCGTAAGCCGAAGCGCAAGACCACGTCGGAGTGAATCAGCTAGCGGCGGCGCAATACCCCTCACGTGGCACTTACAGCCGGACTTCCCTGCCGTTGAATATGGCTCTCTATCGCAATAACCAGAGGACGACGGTGGTGTAGAGGCACGCAAAACCGATCCCGCGCGACCGTCTCACAACGAGCATGGAAACGCGTTTCAAGTTCGACGGGGAAGTCGGTCAGGTCTTTAGTGGAAGCGCCACCTTCACAGCGCCACAAACGTTTCACCAGGTCAACAACGTGACACTGAACACGCAAGTAGCGGAGCAGCAGTTGTCGATGCGCGAGCGAGCATGTTTTGCCCGGAGGGTGGAGGATGTAGCGGCAGCAGAAGGCATCAAGCCGGACGCGGTGTATCGCATCCTTCTTGAGGACTACGGTGGCGCGACACCTGGCATCAAACGGTGGCTGACACGAACGGGCCGTTGGGCGCTATTGGTTTCGGTGGCCGTCGCTGCCGTCGTCGTTATGATGGCCACCGGCGCGCCTTCTCACGCTCCAGCTTTGCACTGCCGCTGGGAGGGCAAGGATTTCTCAGTAGGCGCAGTGTCGAATATGGGCACCCGTGATGTGTATGAATGCGTCTACGATCTCAGCGCCCATGCCTACCCCTACTGGGCTCCAGCGCGCAATCTGGACGACCAGGTCTCTAGCCAGCAAGGCTAATGCCCCGACTACGTGACGTATTTGCCCTGAAAGCCATGGGGAAGTCCATCTCCGATCCAGCACGAGACTTTCCAGTAATAGTTAACCCCTCGCACGGCAACGCGCTTATCATCTGCGGCCAATGTAAAAGTATCATCCGGGGCCTACCGGATGGCAATCAGCATAAGAAGAACGACCATGCGCATTTTTCTGATTTGCATATCTTTGTGTTTAGTTCTTTTTGCTCAGCGTGCATCTTCCACTCCGTCAACAGCGCAGGACGATATTCGACAAGCAAGCGAGCAAATCCGTGCGCTGGACAAGGAACTCGGCACCTTCAAGGCGGTGACTGAGAGTCGGCTCGACGCGCAGGACAAGCGCATCAACGATCTAGGCATTTCGACAGCGCAGCAAGCAAATTACATGGGCGCGATTTCAAATCTATCCACGTTAGTCGGACTTGGAATCACGATCATTACGTTCTTTGCCGGTTTCGCTGCTTACATGGGTGCAAAAAATCGCGCCATAAGCGAAGCTCAAGAAGCGGCTCAGCAATGGCTTAAGGATCACAGTGACCGACTGCAAAAGCAGATTCGGGACCTACAAGCGGAGGCAGATTCGCTGGGATCGCAACTCTTGCTGCTCCGAAAGCAGGCGGGCGATGCAGCAATGGAAATTGACTTGCGAAAGGCGGAGATAAACGATCACGCCGAGAAGACGCGTCAGGTTCTTGATCAGGCTGTCCAGAAAGCCCTCTCAAGACCAGAAGGTGAAGCGCAGGCTTCGGAACCGTTGGCCGACCCAGAGGCCATTCACATTGCTCAAGAAACCAGCCAGGCACTAGAAGCGAAGCCGGAGAGTAAGTTTACATCTGACGACCATTTTGCGAGAGGTCTGAATGAATACGCCGCCGGTCGGATGGATTCCGCGCTGCTGAGTTTTGACAAGGCCTTAGCACATGCAGAAAAAGAGCTGGTCTCGCCGGAAAGGCTTGCCCTGCTCATGTTCGTTCGCGCAAATATCCTCGGGGAAATGGGACGCCCCGAGGATGAAATCGCGATCTATGACGAGATCGACCGGCACTACAGTCAGGATGGCAGTGCTGCGGTACGCGAACAGGTCGCAAAGGCCCTCTTCAACAAGGGCGTCAAACTCGGCCAACTTGGACGCAGCGAGGAGGCGATTGCCGTCTATGACGACATCGACAGGCGCTACGGACAGGACGAAAGTGCCGCGCTGCGCGGTCAGGTAGTCAGGGCGCTTATCAACAAGGGCATCCGGTCAGGCGTGCTTGGTCGTAGCGAGGATGCAGTCGCGATCTATGATGAGATCGATCGGCGTTACGGACAGGATGCGAGTACCCCGATCCGCGAAGAGGTTGCGAGGGCGCTCGTCAACAAAGGATACCGGTTAGGTGTGCTTGGTCGCAGCGAGGATGAAGTCGCCGTCTATGACGAGATTGACCGACGCTACGGGCAGGATGGGAGTGCTGCTCTACGCGAAGAGGTCGCCAAGGCTCTCCTCAACAAGGGCATCACGCTTAGCCAACTCGGTCGCAGCGAGGACGCGATTGCCGTATATGACGAGATCGACCGGCGCTACGGTCGGGATGACAGTGCTGCGCTACGCGATCAGGTCGCCAGGGCGCTCGTCAACAAGGGCGTCCGGACAGGCGCGCTTGGTCGTAGCGAGGAGGCGATCGCCATTTATGATGAGATCGACCGCCGCTACGGACAAGATGCAAGTACCCCGTTGCGCGAACAGGTTGCCAGAGCGCTCGTCAACAAGGGATTCCGGTTAGGAAGGCTTGATCGCGGTGAGGATGAAATCGCCGTCTATGACGAGATCGACAGACGCTACGGTCAGGATGAGTATGCTGAGCTACGCGAACAGGTCGCGAGGGCACTCCTCAACAAAGGATACCGCTTAGGCATGCTTGGTCGCAGCGAAGGTGAAATCGCCATTTATGACGAGATCGACCGGCGCTACGGTCAGGATGACAGTGCCGCGGTACGCGAACAGGTCGCCAAGGCCCTCGTCAACAAGGGGATCACACTTGGCCAAGCTGGCCGCAGCGAGGACGCCATAGCCGTCTATGATGAGATTGACCGGCGCTATGGGCGAGATGCGAGCGCCACGATGCGCGAACACGTCAGCAGAGCGCTCATCAACAAGGGATACCGGTTAGGCGTGCTTGGTCGCAACGACGATGAAATCGCTGTCTATGACGAGATCGACCGGCGCTATGGACAAGATGGGGATTCTCGGGTGCGCGATCAGGTCGCCAGGGCGCTCGTCAACAAGGGAATCACGCTTCGCCAGGTAGCGCGCGATGAAGATTCAATTGCAGTCTTTGACGAAATCGACCGGCGCTATGGACAAGATACTACTGTACGCGAACAAGTCGCTAGGGCGCTCGTCCAAAAGGGAACCACGCTACACCGGCTCGGGCGTAGCGGCGATGCCATTGCTGTCTTTGACGACGTGAGCCTTCGCTACGGACAGGATACAAGTCCCTCAGTGCGAGAGCAGGTCGCCAAGGCGGCCGAAAAAAGGGCCGAAGCGCTCGGTTAGGGCAGGCCTGGCTAGGTTACTCGCGCGCAGTTCTCCCCACTAGAAGCGAAGATCCTTGAAACCCATGGACTAGTCAGGCAGGCTCGACCTCCAGCTCCAGCGTCGTGGTGTAGCCGTGGTCCGATAGGTTGTGCGTGACGCGGGTGATGATCCAGCGCGTACTGTCGATCTGCGGCTTCCACCCTCGCACCACAGCGGGCAGTTCGGGAAACAGTTCCGGCCGGCCGCGTGCGAGCGTCATTCGGAACGATGCAACGCCACGCTGGATACGCTGCCATTCGGCACGCGCCGCGCGCTCGGCGTTGGTCTTCGACGCATAAGTGTGGCGCAACACCTTCACGTTGTCCGGGTTGGGGTTGGCCATCACATCAGCCACCGTCTTCTTCTGCCCCTTCTTGCGCTTCTTCGTCGGCGCCGGCTTGGTGACTACCTTCACCGCGTTAGACGCGTCGATCACCACCTCGCCCTTCACCGCGCGCCGCGCGTCCTGGTAATACGCCTTCACGCCGTTGTAATTCTCCCGGTCGGCGATCAGAAAGCTGTGGGTGTCGCCGCTGGCCCGCGTGAGTTCAACCGTAGGCAGCTTGATTCCGGTGGCGCTCTTGGCATCCCCCGTCTTGATGAACAGCAGCTTCCCGGCCTTCACCGTGGCGATGGCGTCGTGGTCCTTCGCCAGGCGCGTCAGGAAGTTGGCGTCCGATTCGCCGGTCTGGTCGATGTGGTCGATGACAAGTCCGAGCAGCGTGGGCGCAACCACGGACGCCAGCGCGTTCATGGCCGCGATGCCGCCGACGATGGCGCCGATGGTCTGGCCCCGGAACGAGCGTTCCTTGCGGGTGGTCATGCCGCCAGACAGGTCGACGCTGCGAGCACGGATGGTCAGGCGGTCAGGGGGTCCCGAGTGCTCCAGCTCGTCCACCTTGTACTGGCCCTTGTCGACCACGCCTGTGTCCGCCCAGCCGATCCCGAGCGACAGCATGGTGCCCTTGTCAGGCAGAGCAAGCATGCCGTCCGCATCGTCCAGCTCGATATCGAGCTGGTCGGCTTCGAAGCCGCGGTTGTCGGTGAGGGTCAGCGAAATGAGCCGGCCCGCAAAGCGGTTGGTGATGTCCTTGGGGCCTTGACGCAGGCGATACACCGGCACCGCGGCCTTGCTGACGATGGACTCCAATGCGGTGGATAGTTCCATGACGTTTAGAGAACGCTGGAAGCGACGCTGGAGGCGAGGTTCATGACGGCCTCTCCGATGATCTGTTCGAGCTTGCTGTCCACGCGCGTCAGCTTCAGCGAGAACTCGATGCGGCGGGCCTTGCCGTCCTTGAAGAAGAGGGTACGGGTTACCGCCAGCGAATCGATCTCGAACATACCGTAGTAATGTCCGGTACCCTCGATCAGCACGTAGGAGAGACCAAGGTCCCCCATCACGCGCAGCACCTCGATGGTGTTATCGCCGCCGCTGATCTCGGGCAGCAGCACGCCCGATAGCGTAATGGTCTCATCGTCGGGGCCGGTGAACTGCCGTGAGGGACGTTTGCCCACCCGGTTGTTCGACGGGTGGCGCCAGCCGATCTGCTGTTGGAATTCCTGATAGGGCGCCGTCTCCAGTGCGAAGACGAACAGCCCGAGAGCCATCATCATGGGTCAATCCTTGTCGGTAAGCCGCGACCGGCCACGGGCATTCTTCTGCGCCTCTAGCCGTTCGATGCGCTCGGCGACCAGGCGGGCAATCAGCTGCTCGTCCGCACCGGCGGGCGGGTTAATGTTGATGACGACGGGCGTGGACGCCACAGGCGTCGCGACAGCGCCTGTACGGGATGCAGCCGAGAGGGGCGGTCGGTTGTCGACGCTGATGCCGGCTGCAGCCGATCCGGTGCCAATGGCAATGCCGGCGCCGATGCCCGCCATGGAGCTGGCCACCTTCGACACCACGTCGAGCGGGCCGCGCTGATTCTGCGCGAGGCCCTGCTCTAGCCCGCTCATGGTGTAGCCGCCCAGGTCGGCAAACACGCGGCTTGGCGAGTGGATGCCAAGCTTCTCCTTGAACCAGCCCACCACGCTGTCGCCCACGGAAACGATGGCCTCGCGCACGGCGCCCACACGGCTCGTGATGCCGTTCACCAGTCCCTGCAGCAGGTTGGCACCGAACTCGCTGAATTTTTCCGGCAGGTCAAAGCCGAACCAGCGCAGCACCGGCGCGATCATGGAGTAGAACGCACCCATCGGCGACCAGTTGGCGATCAGTGACAGGATGCCGCCCAGCCCGCCCTGAAACGCCGTGGTCACCTGCGCCCACAGGCCGGTGAAGAAATTGCGGATCGGATCCCAATACTTGATGAGCAGGAACGCTGCGACACCAATGGCGGTCACCGCCAGCCCAATGGGATTCAGCAGGAACACGCGCCCCACGAAGCTGAAGACGGTCATCAGGAAATTGAAGGCCCCGGCCAGCCGCGCGACGATGCCCACGCCACCCCCGAGCTGAATGCCGAGCATGGCCATGCCATATCGGGCAATCACCATGGGCCCAAACGCGGCAGCCAGTGCCAGCGTCAGGCCGCCCAGCACCGTCAGCAGCACGCCGACCGCCGCCGCACCCTTGATGAGCCAGGCGACGAGCTGCGGGTGTGCCTGTGCGAACGCATTGAAGCGGTCCACCAGGCGGCCCACCGTGTTCATCAGGTCGACCAGCGTCGAGCGAAGGACTTCACCGCCCGCGCTGCTGGTGTTGAATATCTGGTTCTGCAGGCGCTGCCAGCGTGCGGAAATCGTGTCTTGGCGTGCAGAAAACTCGCGGGACATCGAGCCCTCTGCCTTCGAGCCATTGGCTAGATCCAGCTGGCGCTTCAGTTCGTCCGGCTTGTCGACCAGCTTGGCCAAGGTGTCCGAGTGCTCCATGCCCACCAGCTCGACCATGACGCCAATGCGCTTGTCGGCAGGCAGCTTGCGCTCCTCGATCACCTTGAACAGCGTGCCCGTGGCATTCGTCGCCATGCCTTTCTGAATCTCGGTGGTGGTCAGCCCGATTTCGGACACCGCTGCGTGAAACTTCTTTGTGCCCTTCTCGGCAGCAGCGAACTTCTGGACGATGGCGTTGATGGCGGTGCCCGCCGTCTCCGTGCGCTCGCCCAGCGTCAGCAGCGTGGAGGCGAGGGCGGCGGCATCCTTGGCGGGCATGGCCACACCGGACACGACGCCGGAGATACGATTCAGGACGTTGATGATGTCATTGCCCTTGCTGATGGCGTTGTCGTCCAGATAGTTGATCGTGTCGGCCAGCCCCATGATCGCGTTGGTCGGGATTCGGAAGTTCTTGGCGACCTTGCCCATGCTCTCGGCGATCTCGTCCGGCACCGCGTCAAATGCGGTGGCCATCATCGCCACAGTGCGGGTGTACTCGATCAGCTCGTTACGCGGCACCTCCATGCGTGCGCCGGCCGTCACCATCTCTGCGATCTGCGCAGTGGGAATCGGTAGTTCCTTGCCAAGCTGCCGGATCTGCCGCGCCATGTCGTAGTAGATGTCCGTCAGCTTGCCGCTGGGATCCCGCGCGCCGTCCACTTGCCTGGCGATGCCGAGCATGGCGTCTTCGAACGTGACGTAATCCTTGACGGCCTTGGCGATGGGCGTCAGCACAATGCCGCCGGCGGCCGCCATCGACGCGCCGGCATTGAGCATGGCATTCCGGGCAGCCATCCCCTTCTGGTATTGCGACTGTGCGGCAGCCATTAGCCGGTGGCGCTCCCCCACTGCCCGGAGCTGCGCCTGCTGCTGCGCCAGAGCCTGCGAGGTGTTGTCGATGCGGTTGCGGAGGTCGCGCTGCGCCTGGCCGAGGCTTGTCGTGCTGATGCCAGCGGCATCGAGCCGGCCGCGCACTGCGGCAAGGTTCTGCTGCAGCTCGCCGCCTCGCTGTTTGAGCGCTTGGGCTTCGCGCACCGCCGTCTGGAATGCCCGCGACATGGCCGCAGTGGGCTTGTCGGCCGCCGCGATCTCCTGTGCCAGAGCCTTTACACGTGCCTGCGTGGCGCCCAGCTGGTTCTCGGTGATCGCGGCGTCTTTGGACAGCTTGCGAAAGCTGTCGATGTTGGCCTGTGCTCGGTTCAGATCCTTGAGCTGGTCGCGGGTGGCCTTGACGGCCTTGGCCAGATCGGTGCTGCTGCCCATGATGGCGCGGAACGGGCGCGTCATGCGGTCGACGGCCTGCAGCACGACTTCAAGCCTGAGGTTACGGGGTGTGCTCATTCGTCGGATCCGCTACGTTCGTAGGCGCGCTCGCGCCATTCCATCAGCTCTGCGACCCCCATGGCGTACATCACCTCCGGGGGCCAGTGAAAAATCACTGCAACGTCTGCGATGGCGTGCTCGACTCGGTCTGGAAGTTTTCCTCCTTGGCCGACTTCGGCAGCAAAAAACCGGTCACCGCCGTTCCCAGCTGGGTCAGGTCCGCCGGATCCAGCTTGCTCACGTCGTGCTGCGTGAGCGTTGGGGTGGTGATACGCGGCAGCACGATGTGCAATGCGGTCACGTCCATACGCATCAGATCGACCAGGCTGCAGCCGCGCAGCTCGCCCGAACCGGGCTTGCGTACCGCGATGGACTTGATGGTCTGCTCGCCGCGCTTGATGGGGCTATCGAGGGTGATATCGGTGGAGGTCGGTTGGGTCATGGCAGTAGGAATCAGGATGACAGGAACGGGCCAGCCCAAAGGCCGGCCCGCATGAGGTCCGTTACAGGCCCATGGCGCGGCGCTGGCCGGCCAGGCGATCGACACCGAAGACAACCTCGATGAAGTTCACATGGTCGATCTCACACCACACTTCGCCGTTGATGGTCAGCTTGTAGTAGCTGACCGAGGACTTGACCTTGAACTGGCTGTTGTCGCCGGCCTTGGCGTTGCCCATGTCCAGCTCGGTGTGGCGGCCGCGGATGACGATCTCGACCGAATCGGTGTCGCTGTCGTCGTCACGCTGGAGTGCGCCAGCAAAGCGCAGCAACACGCCTGATACGGACGTGATGCCCCATTCCTTGAAGATGGCGCGCATGATGCCCCCGTAGGTGGCCTCCAGTTCCATCTTCTCGGCACCCAGATCGATATCGACCGGGCCGTTCATGCCGCCCGCTCGGTACTCTTCCAGCTTGCGAGTGAGCTTGGGCAGCGTCATTTCTTCGCACTCGCCCACGAAGCTCTCGCCATTGTGGAAGACGTTGAAGTTCTTTACTTTGCGTGGCATTGCCATGGCGGTTCCCTTTCAGGTGTTGGCAGCTCGCACGCTTACGCGTTGACGGCTTCCGCGAATTGCATGAGATATCGGTCGGTGATGCGCTGACGCAGCGTCAGGTTTTCCAGCGGCGGTACCGGCGTGTAGTCGTAGTCGATGCCGAGCTGTCCATCCTTCAGCGAGTCCTTGGGGTTGAACTCCGGGTCGTACCACGCGGAACCGCCGAGTAGGTAGCCGTTGCGCGTCAGCGAACGCATCTTCCCGTTGATGCCTTCCACGATGTCGCGTACGAGCGACGGCGTCATCGGCAGATCCATGGCCCAGGCGTGCGCCTCTGCCATCGTGTCTGCCAGCACCTGCGCCGTGCGGGTGTAGTTCTCGAACTGGAAGAGCGGATCCGAGCTGCAGGTGCGAGAACCCCAGAAGCGGAAGCCCTGAAAATTGATCAGGGTGGTGACGTCGTTTTGGTTCAGGTATCCCGCGTCGGTGGCCGGATCCTGCAGATCCCAGAAGACGTCCTTGGACAGGCCCGTCACGCCGTTGATGGCCACGTTCGACAGCGTCTTGTGCCAGCCCACTTCGTTGTCGAGCTTGGCGCGCAGTCCCAGCGCACGCGCCGTGGCGAAGAGCGTGGTCTCGGCGTTGGACACCGTGTCCCAGCCGATGAAGTCGGGCCAGATGGTCATCAGCTCGCGCTGGCCAAAGTTGTCGCGGTAGGCGACCGCTTCTTCCTTGGTCTCGCAGCCGAACGCCGACACATAGGCGAACGCGCGCAGCTTCTGCGCGATGCTGGCCAGCTCCGTGGCCACGGGCAGGCTGTCCATGCCGGGAATGCCGAGAATGCGTGGCGTGACGCCCAGGCTGTTCTTCGCCGACAGCAGAGCCTTCATGCCGGTGAAGCGGCCGTTGGCATCGGTGCCGCCGATCAGGTTGCTGGTGGTCTCGGCATCGGTCGCGCCCTTGGCCACGCGCACGACCACGGTCAGCGGGTTGGCCTGATCTGTGATGGCGTCGAGCGCTTTGGCCAGCGTCCCGGTGTCGCCCGCTTTGCCGAGGGACGAAAGGGGGCTGGTCAGCAGTACCGGCTTGTTAAGGGGAAAGACCGTTGCGTCCGCGTCGTCAGCAGTACAGACGATGCCGGGCACGGCCGTCGCGATGGTACGAATGGGGCGGGTGCCTTCGTTGATTTCAACGACACGTACGCCGTGGTGGTAGTCAGATGGCATGCAGTCCTCCGGGATTGATCCTGACGATGGTGGGATCGTCCCGGTAGGATGCTGCGCACGCGCGAGCCTGTCTCTCTAATGATGTTGTACGCCAGCGGCGCACAACATCACGCGTGTACGGGAAGGGGAATGGACGCTGCCAGCGGCAGCATCCAGAGGTGTTGCGGGTAAACGCGGCGACGGAATTCCGGACGCACGAGCGGCTGGCCAGCAGCATCGAACGCCCATGCCACCAGCTCGGAGCAGAACCACGCATCGTCTGACTGCCAGTCTCGGCGCAACGCGAGGCCAGCTAGTGCCGAATAATCGTAGGGCTTGCCGACCTGGGATGCCGCGGCGTCGATGACCGCTTGCGGATCACGCGCAGGCAGGTCGGCTATCGCATAGTCCGTACTGCGCGACAGCGCATCGACCAGCGGCGCGCGCCGTACACCGTGTAGCGCCACGGCTTCGATCACGCTGTCGCCATCGACCACGGCGACGTGCGACCAGCGTGACCATGTGAAGGCCCGGATGGCGACCGACAAAGGCAGCCGCGTGGTGGAGAACAGAACGCGCACGCTCGACATGGTCAGCTCGCCGCGTTGCCCAGACTAGCGATCTTAGCGTGGATGCCGTCAATGGCCGCAGAAGCAATCGCCGTCGCCGAGTCCGCTGTCAGCGCATTCCGTACGCCTTCCTTCGCTTTAAGGCGTGCGTCTCGTATGGCATACAGCGCAGCGTTCCAGGCGTTTGCCTCCGCGATGATGTTATCGGCCGCTTGCTTCGACGACCAGCCCTTCGCTTCCGCCCAGCTTTTGACGCTTAGAGGGCATTCGCCCACGTATCCAGCCGCTCGATAGGCTTTCGCTTCGGCTTCGGCGATCTGGTACTCGGCAGCGCGCAGTGGGTCGCCGGCAACCGCCAGGCGGGCGGCGTCGGCCGCGGCATCGATGCTGGCGCACAGCAAGACGCGCACCTGACCGAGAGACGGCGCGGGACGGTCAATCAGTACGGCCTTGCCATCAGGCGTGACGGCCATGATTTTTCCAACGGACTGTCCTTCGAGGAGCTGGGCGTGCGTCGCGGCGCTGATCGCGATGCTTGGCTGTGGAATTGGGTCGTGGATTCCTTCGGCGACAAAGCCAATGACCTTGTTGTCGCCGTCGACTTGCGCGTAGATTTGCATGGGTGTTTTCTTCAGAGGATTAGAAGCCGAGTGCGATGAAGCTGCACCACTCAGGGCTCGCTGCGAAGTTCTGTGCGATGACTTGCCCGGTAGGGTCACCGCCGGCGGTCGAGACAAAGAGGGTTGCGTTAGTACCGGGAGCTTGGCGGTTGCCGGTACACATCAGACAGTAGTTCGGAAACCGCAGTGCATACGAAAACGCCGTGATTCCGCCCGATACAGCGTTGCACTGGAATGAGCCCCAATTGAGAATCAGGCCGCCAGGGAATCTCTGATACCCGTTCGTAATGTGGTAGCGGGCCCAGTTCGCCCCAAGTTGCTCGGCAGCGGACCCAGAGCAGAGCCATCCATTCGACGCCTTGACGAACACGGCCGTCTCGCCCGAGTACACAGTCACGGCACCAAGCGCCGTTCCCGATGCGGTCATCCAATCTGTTCCCGCGCGGGCGACATTGAAGGCTTGCCCGCCAACATTCTGGAAGACAAAGGTAGCGCCGTCAGGTGCGGCATTCAGCGCCGGAAGCGTAAGCACCTGCCCAGCAGCGACCATCGCGACGCTAATCATCTTCCCTGCGTTTGCGACTGGCACGTTTGCCGTTGCTGTGAAGCTGGCAGACCCGGAAAAGTTGCCGAGCGCGCGTTGCACGGCTTCCATCGTGGCGAGCTTCTTGCTCGCATCAAACTGCGCTTGTGTCGGCGCGGTCGGGTTGCCGGTCAGGTCCGGCGATGCCAAAGGCGCCTTCAGCGCAAGCGCGGCTGTCATGGTGGCCGCAAAGTTCGCGTCGTTCCCGAGTGCAGCAGCCAGCTCGTTTAGGGTGTCGAGTTGGGCGGGCGACGCATTCACCAGCGCAGCAATCGCGGCGGCGACAAACGCCGTGCTCGCTGCCTGCCGCGTTGCCGTGCCGGGGGGCGCGGTGTCAACCTTCGGAACGCCGGTGAAGTCGGGAGACGCGAGGGGAGCGAAATAGCCGTCACCTACGCGCTTGAATACGAGCGCTGTCGCGCCGATGATGATTGTGCCGTCCGTGGCCAGTTGCCAGACCGAATCGCCGTTCACCGTACCCTGTTCGATGGTCACCAGTGCACCGGGCGTCAGATCGATGCCACTGTCCGCATCAGCGGTGCGTGCCCATGCCCCAGTGGCCGCTGCATAGATACCGTTGTCTTTGCCCGCCACTTGGTCTTTTACGAGGACACGGGCGCCAACAGTTAGCACGACGCCGTCGACGGTTTGCAGTCCAGACAGCGCGGCGAGAGGGGCGGTGGTTGCGACGAGAGCAGACTGCTTGCCGTCGCGTTTATCCAGCTCCGCGGCGATTTGGGTGTCGACGTAACCGCGCGTGGCGAGCACGATGGACGGATCCACCTTCAGTTCCACGGTCGCCCCGCTGGTGTTCAGACAGACCAAGCGCACGACCTGCGTGCGTGCGGAGCCTTCGGCCAACACCGGCTTGTACGTCTCCGGAATGTTGGCGTAATAGACCAACGTACCGTCTTCAGCATGAAGGCCAGCTTCGCGGATCCACCAGCCACCCTCAGTCTCAGGAATGACCTGCTCGGCGATGAACTGGCTCGCGTTCTGCGGATCTTGTGTCAACGAATTGATGGCCGCACGGCGGCGTTCGTTGATCAGCGTCTTGCGTGCGCGATCCGGGATAGGCAAGGCACCATTGGCGTCGCCGACCGACATGGCCGTGAGTTTCAGGGGGACGCCCAGTGCCTGGGCGTTGGCAAGCTTGGCCTCGCCGTCAGCGGTGGGGATAAGGAAATAGGTTTGCGCCATGGCTCACAGAGGGTTGACGGTGATGGTGTCGACCAGGTGCGCGGCGCCGGCATAAAGCGATGCGCCCACGACCTCGACGGGTTGGGGGGAATACGGGTAGACGGTGATGACATCGCCAAGCAGCGGCGCGCCGGTGTAGCGCACGGCGCCTCGTGTCTCGACGCTTATGGCGAGCCCCGTCAGGTGACGCGAAAGCGGCTTGGCGTCGTCGATCAGGCGCTCCAGCTCGGCGTACATTTCCTCGGTGATGCCGGTGTCCATCACGCCGACATCGAGATGGAACGTGCCGCGCGGTCCTTCTGGTTGCATGTCGTACCAGGGCACCACGCGGATCAGATAGCCAAGCGGCTCGATCGCGCGGCGGATGGCACCGACAGTGCCTTTGCGCTGATGTACGAAGAACGAAGCGTCGATCACCGCCCGCTTCGTCCCTTCCGACCAGTTCGGATCCCAGCGGTCGACGGATCTTTCCCACGCGAGGAAGGGCAGCACACTGGCGGGGCACTTCGCGGCGTCTCCCAAATCCCGGATGGGCACTGGGATTCGTTCGATAGCCGCCCCTGCTGTGGCGATGTTCCGCTCCACCTGCGTGGCGTTCGGAGGCAGGAGCCTAGACACGTGCGCCCCCATCCACGATGTTCACGCCAGTGCAGTAGGCGGCCTGCGTCTCGTCCAGCACGGCGTCTTCAGCCGGCAACCGAATCTCGACGCGCGACACGCCCTCGGCGAAAAGCGCACTATTGATGGCCGAGCGGTCGATATCGCGGCCGAGCCGACGGCTGTCCTTCCGGTAGGTGTCCAGACGCTTGGCGGCCTCGGCCAGCACCAGCTCACGCTCCGGGCCGTTCGTCTTCGTGTACACCGTCGCGTCAATTTCGTAGTGGGTGATCTGGGCCGACTGAACGGTCAGCCGGTCTGCCAGCGGTATCACGTCTTCGTCGCTGAGCGCCGCTTTCACGTTGTCCAGCACTTCTTTGCCAACACTGCCGTCGCCCTCGATGCCGAGGACGGTGACAACGACTTCGCACGGTTGCGGGCTGATCGCACTGACATCGGCAATGCGACCGTCCGCACTGCGGGCGTGGAATTTGTAACCTTCGCGCGGTCCGGCCGTCGACAGCCCCTCGAAGGCGAGCTGCGTTCGCTCGGTCAGCGACTCATCCTCTTCCATCACTGCAGCCGTGGGCGGCTCCGTGCTGTCGTCTTCTGGCGTCACCACCAGGCGTTCCACGTTGTAGTTCGCGGCTACGTGTTCGAGGTCGTTACCCTTGGCATAGGCCAGCATGCGCGCACGCGATGCGTCATTGACGCGCTGACGCAGAACCGTCTCCCGGTAGGCGTTCTCCTGAATCAGCTTCACGATGGGCTCGGATTCGAGCTGCAGCGTCTGTGCCACATCCGCCCGCTGGGCGACGGGAAAGAGGCTGACGTAGTAAGCCTTGCGTTCGGCAACGATGGTCTCGTAGTCGATGTTCTCGACCACGTCCGGCACCGGCAGGCGTGAAAGATCAATGGGCGTGGTCATGTCTTGGCCTCGCGCAGGGGGATGGAGAGCGTGCCCAGCGGCGTGCTACGGGCGCCGTCGACGCGATCTGCATCAAGATCTACCGTCATGGCGCCTTCGCCGTCGATCACAAACGATGCGGAGTTGACCTGCACGCGGGGCTCCCACTTCACGATAGCCGCCACGGAGGCGGACATCACGCGCAGCTGGGTGACGTCGTTAAGCGGCTGGTCGATCAGCATCGGCACTTGGGAGCCGTAGGTGCGGCGCATAGAACGCGTGCCCTCCGGGGTGGTGAGAATGTCGCGGATGGACTGCCAGATGTGTTCCAGATCCGTGATGGCGCGGCCTGTTGTGCTGTTGAGCCCGAGATAAGTCATCGTGTGCCCTCCGTCCAGTCACCACCGCGCTGTACCTGGCCGTGGTCGTGGTCATCGAGCACTACGCCGTTGGACGATAGCTTTCCGTCCTGGTGGTTGAAGTCGCCGGTGATGACGTTGCCATTCGCACCGCCTTGGCCAGCAATGCCGTTTTGGTAGGAGAGCAAGCCCTTGACGGTCAAGTTGCCGTCGATGGTGGTATCCGGGCACTTCACCAGGACACTGGTGGCGGCCTCTACTATGACCTTCTGAATGCCGGTGACCGACAGGGTGCCGACGACGTGGTTGTAAGTCGTCATTGCGCCATCTGGGTACAGCGTGACGGTTTCGTCGGGGCTGTGGCTGGGCGTATCGTTGGCATCGGAGGGGATGCCGCAAAGCACGATGCCGTTGCGTGGCTCACCGCTGGGGCAGAAGAGCAGCACCTGTTCACCGATAGTCGGCGGGCTCCACGTGCGTGTACCCCCGGAGCGGCGTTCGGCCCACGGCAGCCAGTCTGTTTCCAGACCGCCCGAAGTCACGCGTACGCGCGGCGGCTTGCCATGCTGGATCTCGGCAACAGTGCCGGTGCGCAGCAGGTTCTCAATCAGGCGGAGGATTTCAGCGGAGTCCATACCCGCCAGCGTGCCTTGCGCGCGCGCGGCGGTCACGTCTTCGTGGTTGTGCTGGCTTCAGCGACAACAAAACGATGCAACATGTTCGGCCGGCGCGTTGGATCGCGGATAATCCGATGGACATCTAACCGCGAGAGAGCCTTATGTCAGATCCAAAGATCTTGGAGCTATACAAGCAGCTAAACACCATCAACGAGAAACAGACCTATTTTCTTCTTGCTGCGGCAGGCACCGCGATTGGTTTCGCGGTTCAGAAGACCGAAGGTCAATTGCTTTCTTGGTGGCTAACTCCGGTCGCACTATCAATCCTGTGTTGGGGCGCCAGCTTCTACTACGGATGCTGCCATGTCGCCGCGTGGCAAAACGCGATGGTTTACAACTCGAACGCTTTGGAACTTGAGGCCGGTTCGCATCGATCCCTGCGGGATGGTCCGGCGCCACGCTATTCTGCGATGGAGTTCTCTTTTGCTTTACAGGACGTAGCATATGAAAAGGCTCACCGATACAAGCGAGCACAGTTCTTTCTGCTCGTCTGGGGCGCAGTCCTGTTTGTTGTCTGGCACGTCCTGCGTATCGCTCAAGCAACTTATGGCTGGTGAGGTCGTTGAGGCTACTGAGCCAATTGAATCATGACGAGGTCTGCTATCTTTTCCACATCGCCATTTTCGAAGCCAAGCAACTCTCGCTTCGCATACTGGACTTCGAGCCCGCCTTTGTTCACGCGGTCGCGCAGGCCGAACTGGTGGACGGCTGCAATCCGCTGGGCATTGCCAATGAATGTCACCACCGCGCTGTTCGGGTCGGACTGGGCCTTCATGAAGCGAGAAGTACGCAGGCGCATGAACATCGCCCGGCGGACACGGCCGGTGCGTTGCCTCAGGCGTGGCTTACGTGGCTCATAGGCTGAGCCATCAGGATTGCGCTGTTCGGCGATCCGTACCGTCTGGCGGCGCCGCATCTCAGCAGCGACGGCGCGTAGCAGGGCCCGTCGTTCGCCTGCATCGAGCTTGTGTAGCAGGGCGGCCGCCCAAGTGGTCAGGTCTTCCAGGCTGTTCATGGCGCAGGTAGCTTCCAGCCGGAAGGGTCATCGAACTCGTTCACCGGCTCCGGGGCATGCGTGACGACGTAGTGCCCTTCCACTACCTTGACGATCACCCGCTCCGTCAGCGGAATACGCATCAGCAAGTCGACGCAGTCGTGGCTCAGGATGTCCGTTTCGAACTTGAAGCCATCCGGCCGCCGGTCGGGGTTCGTGAATAGTTCTGGCTGGTTCGCACGCAACCACGCCATAACCGGCACCATGATGGCGTCCGCGCTCTCCGAAAACTCCGTCACCAGCAACGTCAGCGTGTACTGATACTCAAACGAGATGGTCTTCGCGCCAGTGGCCACGACGCGGCCTTCTTCCACGAACAGGTGCAGCTTGTCCGGATTGCGCTTCAGATCCGCTACGGCAGCGGTGATCGCCGCGCGCAGCTCCACGGGCTTTCTCATTGTGCAGGCTCCCCGATGATCGTCACGCCCTGCGCGCGCAGGGTGTCCTGCAGCGCCGTCAGTCGAGCGGCGTTGATGTGGCCGGTGGTGTAGTTGGCGGCGACGGTGCCGGCGACGGCAGAGAGTGGAACGCCTGAGGGGGTCGCATCAGCGCCTCGGGGATCCTGATCGAGCACGCCACCGGAGGCGGCGGTGTCGTGCAGGCGGACAAAGCCACCAGGCACAATGCAAGCGGCATCAGCAACGACCGTGACATAACGGGGAATCTCCTTGACGATGGTGTCGCCCTTCACGCGAATGGTCTGCACGCGGTCGACATACTTGGTGACCTCGACCACACCTGCATCGGTGTTGTCGAGCTGGGCGCGCAGCGACGCCACCAGCGTTTCGGCAGTGTTCGCACGCTGGACCGAGTTCTTGTACCGGTCCGTGAACCACGCACCGGCACCAGCTGCCGCCACCAGGGTGACGACAGCAGCCAGCGCAACCACGAGCGGCCGGTTCATGCGGGCACCTGTTCATCGGCCTCGTAACGCGTAAAGGCTCGGGCCAGCTTCACGTCGTAGAGGTTGTCCTTGTACGCCGGGCCGTTGTAGCCAGAGGCAAACGCAGCCCACTTCAGGCCCTTCAGCGCCTTGTGTAGGGTGGGATCCGTCGCAATGAACTGTACGAAGGCGTCGAGCTGCTGGGATTCGCCGATGCGCATGGCATCGGCAAAGGCTTGCACGTTGGCATAGCCGAGGCGCTCCCAGTGGTAGCCCATGATCTGGAATAGGCCCCAGCTCGCGGAGGCGAGCGCGCATGCCTGGTCAAGCCCGGCTGCCTGCGCAAGTCGCATATGCTCGGCGGCCTTGCCCATGTATCCGCCGCGTGCCGGGTTGACGATGTTCGGATACTGGCGTGCGAGCTGGTCCGCGTCATGGCCGGCGGCGCGCAGTTGCCGGTACATGATGTGGCGCTCGAAGAGGATCACCGGCCGGCCGTCAGGCAGAAATCCCGAGCCTTGGCTCTCCACCTCATTGACCGCACGGACGGCGGCCAGCTTCACGTCCAGCGTTCTCGCGGCCCGTCGCAGATCCTCGGCACCGAGGTGGCCGGGGCTGCGTCCATCGAGCTGCAGGGCCAACATCGTCTTGTTGCCGACCACCCCGTCCACGACCAGGCCGTAGCGTGCCTGCGCCACCACAACGGCGGCGGCTGTCGCGTCATCGAATGCACCCGTCAGGTCGATACGGGCGCCACGCACGCGCAGCAGGCGCTGCAGCTCGCGTACCTCGGCGCCTACATCACCGCGTCGCAGTAGCGTCATGGCTGGTTCTCCGAAGCAGGCGCAGCAGCAGGGACTCCCCATCACCATCCGGATCGAGCCCGGTGATGCGGAACAGCTCGACCACGTTGCCGCGCACGGCGTAGATGGAAACGCAAAGGATGGCGGTGATTCCGTTCAGCGCCAGCAGCGCCCATTCATAGCGTTCGAACGCTACGCCGATGGCGACGGCACCGGACATCACAATCAGGGCGTAGGCCAGCCGCGCGGCCCACGGGCGATGGGCTGCGCCATGGCGGCGGAAGAACAGCAGCCGGATGGCGATCAGCGCGCAAAGCATCGCCTGAAACACGTAGAGCGTCTTCACTTGGCACCTCCGTCGCTGTTGCCCCGGATGAGCGCCACTAGGCGGTCGCTGTTGTCGGCAAGCCGGATCAGCGCCAGCAGCAGCTTCACCAGCACGGCCGATGCGATCAGCGCACCTACGCCGTGGCTGACTTCGGTGTCGGCCGGCAGGATCCGGGCGATCAGCGATGCGGCCAGCGGCGCGGCGAGCCACCCCATCACAATGGACAGCATGAGGAAGGCAATCTTCTTGCCGGTGGTCAGCTCGTCCGAATTCAGGGCGAAGACTGCGGCGCCCGCGAACGCGCCCAACACTGTGGCCGCGTCGACGCCTGGCACCAGCGTGATCGCGCCGATGCCGGTCACCGCGAGGGCGGCCGTCGAGCTGGCGGAGATGGGTTCAGCCATGATGGATTCCTTGGGGTCAGTCCCAGAGCTGGACGCGCTGCACGTCAGCCTGCTGGGGTAGGTCGGGCAGGTCTACGACCGTGCCGTGGGGAAGAACCGGGCCGAGATCGGCCAGGCCCCTGTTTGCTTCTAGAACCGCCTCGGTGATGCCGGCGGTCTGGCCGTAGATGCGATGACAGATTGCATCTACGGTGTCACCCTGCATGGCGATGACGCGCATCAGATCAGCTCCACCGTGCTGCGGGGCCGGCCGATGATGTCGCTGGTTGCCCAGCGCGCATCCCTGCGCAGATCTTCCACCGCCTGCATCAGCGCCTCCGCCTTGCGGTCGCCGGCCGCCGTGGCGTCGTAATCCCGGTACCGCTCGATCAGCCCAGCCCGTGCTTCGCAGTACACCGCCCGCAAATAGCGGTGTAAGTGCGCAGACTTGCTGTCGATCAGTGCGGCGGGCACCGCCTCCAGCGATTCATAGCCCGCTGCCAGCTGCTCGGCCCGCCACACACCCAGATCCTCGTTCACGGACAGCGCGGCTTCTACCAAGGCAGCCCGCAGGCGCTCAGCCGTCACCGTGCCGTCCTGCCGCATGGCGGCCGTCGCCGTGTCGACATCGATGTCGGGGAAGAATCCATCGTTGACGATCAGGTTCTGGCCGGTAGCGGCCGGCTCGGCTGCGAAGAATGAGGACATGGGTACGCGGTCGGTGAGTGGAGGCGGTGGACGGGGTGACCGTTCGGGTTGGCCTTGCGGCGCGTCCTTGGGACACCCCGTGCCGCCTGATGCGCGGGGTCACGCTCGGTGTCAGCCCGTGCCTTCCACCTGAGAGAAGGCGGGGCCAGCATTCTTGATGTCACGCTCCAGGCGCTCGATGTCCTTCTTCACGCCGACCTTCTCGTGGAGCTGCAGCGCACGCTGCAACTGATCGAGTGCGTAGCGCCGGTATGCCTGTTGATTCGAGACCGTTTGCTCCGCAACTCGCGCCAGCGCCTCATAACCCAGCGCCTTGTGGAGCTTGGCTCGCACTTCGTCGGGCATGTCTTCGCCTTGCACGAGGTCGGTTACCTCCACCAGCGCCTTGGCGTCGACCGGCTGCCCTGCCTCGGTCGCTTTGATGGCCATCGAGGCGTACTCCTCCGCAATCAGGCATGCGGTGGTGCGCTGGTACTGGTCTGGCATGACCAGGCCGTGACGGATTGCGTAGCGCGCGAGGGGCAAAGCGCCGGCAAAGTCGCCGACATCGATGTGCCAGACCATAACGGTCATGAACACTTCGTCCTGCACGCCCTTGTCCGCGTCCAGCGTGCCTTGCACCCAATCGGAGTACTCGGGCAGCATCTTGCGCTTGGCCTCGGCCTTGCGCTCGATGGACTGGATCTGTTTGAGGGAGCGCTTGTGCTCGGCGAGCTGCGCCAACATCAGCTCGTGGCCGGTGGCATGACGCAGCGGACTGGCGGCAGCTTCGGCGGCCGCCGCCATGCCGGCTGTCACGCGCAGGTAGTGTCGGCGGGCCGGACTCGTCATGCTTCGGCTACCTCGATGTTCTCGGCCATAGTCGCCGCTGCCAGATCCTCGATGACGTAGGCGTCGTTGCTCGACTCGTAGTTCTCGATGCGATCGCGTTTCGCGTTGTCCACGATGGTGCGACGGCGGGCGCCTTCCTGCCAGTAGATGGACAGGTTGTCCAGGCGTGTAACCAGCAGCGCGTCAGGCGGGAAATAAGGCACGCGGACGGCAGGAAGATTGCCGATGCGCTTCTGGCTGATGATGATGTCCGTAGCCAGCTTCTGCGTGGGATCGCGGTCGCGGTTCAGCAGCGGGAAATACTTGTCTGCCAGCAGCTTGCGGCCGCAGATCACCACAAGGTCCGGGTCTTCGGCGTACCACGGCGCGATCAGGTTGTTGCAGAGATCGAATACCAGTGCGTCCAGGCTCGCATAGTCGCGTGCCGCGTCGGTGTCGGCACCGCCTACCACAATCTTGCCGGCGGCCTTGCCGTCCTTCATCACGCGCTCCGCCGCTTCTTCGCGGAGGTGCTGGAGCCAGCCCTTGTTGACGTCCTGCAGCATCGGATTGGCGGCGAGATCCGATGTTGCAGCGCGTGCAATGCCGTTGAAGCCAATCATGATGCGGTCCAGCGCCTGGCGGCGCAGGATGGCGTCGCGAATGCGCGTCTGGAAGTCCGGGAACTTCGCCCAGGCGTCCAGACGTTGATAGGTGATGTGGGTGTCCGAGTCGGTCTTCTCGCAGCGGTACTTGCGCTCATCCAGCGTGACGATGTCTTTGGTCTGACGGTCCTTGACCGAGGTGTCAGTGGTGCCGGCCACCGGGCCGGAGACGCCGAGGCCGACTTTCTCGCCTTCCTGTTCGATCACGCCGTGGACGTTGATTTTCGTGAGGAACTCGCTAGACTCCTGCACCTTGGTTTCGAGGCGCTGTTGCACGCTCGGCTGCACGCTGAACTTGCGGTCCACGCGGTCCACGCCATTCAGTTTGGCAATCTCGGCTTCATATGCCGTGTACAGACGGCGGGTATCGTTACGCATAGGTTTGGCTCCGGGTATAGGTTGGGGAGTCGCTGTCCGGATGCCGGCTCAGCAGTCGGTCTTGATTTCGGCGTCGCCGCTGCCGCCCGTGGCCGGCGGTCGCCTCGTGAATGTCTCGGTCTTCTCCAGATCGCCCTTGAGCGCGGAGAATTCCTTGTTTGCGGTGGACTGTTCTTGCTTCAGCTTGTCCACCTGCTCGGCCACGGTCTCGACAGCCTTCAGCACCTTGCTGAAGTTGTCGCTGAGGCCCTTCACTTCGGTGGCCAGCGCCGTCACGGCTTCGTTCGTGTCGGCGTGCTTTGCTTCGTTCGTCTCGTCGCTCTTGTCCTGGCGGGAGAACATGCGCTTGATCGATTCGGTCAGGCTGGACGAATCCTTGCCCTTGTCCTTGCCTTTGCCCTTGCCATCGAGCTTTTCTTCGCTGAAGTCGAGAGTGACTTCCACGGCTTCGGTGAACAGGTTCTGCGGATCCTGTTTGCGCTCGGCCAGCGGGTTGACTTTGGCTTTGGCGCTGAAGGCCAGCATCTCGCAGCCCAGACTTGCCGGGTTGTCGGTCACGGCCAAGCCGGTCAGGTATGCCTCGCCGGTGTCAGCGAAGTCCGGGTTCACCTCCATCGAGCAGAACACCTTTTGCCGTGCCTTGTTGAAGGCCACCAGCTCGGCCGTGGGATCGAGCTGCGCGAAGAGGCGCATCTTGCCGTCCTGCTCTTCGGCTTTGAGTGCGAGCACGTCGCCGTATGCCTTGAACAGGCCGGTCGGGTCGTAGCCGCGAATGTGCTCCATGTTGATGCGTGCGCCATACGTCGCGGGGTCGTAGCTGGCGGCCATCTGCACGATCATTTGACGGTCGATCACGCGCCCGTCACTGGTCGCGCCTTCGGTGGCAATGCGGAAAAACTTCGTGTTCTTGCCGGCCATGGGTTCCTCTTCGGTGGTGGTTCGGTGTGGTGTGCTCGTGCTGCCATGTTCGGCGGGCCGCCGCGCGCGGGCAACGCAATCGTGTTGTCCGATTTGCTGTGACAACACGCGCGACGTGGCACGCGCGCGCGCGGACGGTAGCGTGGCGGCATGACTACGCTTCCGCCCATCACATCGCTTTCGCTGGACCCCGAGATGGAGCCGCGCCGCATTGCGCGCGCGCTCTACTGGCAGGGCTATCGCGTGGCGCGCATCGCCGAGATGCTCGGCAAGAAGCCGTCCACGATTCACAGCTGGAAGCAGCGCGAGCAATGGGACCGGGCCGACGCTGTGACGCGTGTGGGCTCGAATCTCGAAACGCGCATGGCGCAGCTGATCGCGAAAGAGAACAAGGAAGGGAAGGACTTCAAGGAGATCGACCTCCTTGGCCGGCAGATCGAGCGCCTGGCACGCGTGCGTCGCTATGAGGACGGCGGCAACGAAGCGGATCTGAATCCGAAGGTGGCCAACCGCAACAAGGGACCACGCCGCGCACCGGAACGCAACGCGATCAGCGACGAAGAACAGGAACAGCTGGTCGACGCGTTCAAGGATTCGATGTTCGACTACCAGCGCGCCTGGTACGAGGCGGGTCTGAAGGAACGGATCCGCAACATCCTCAAGAGCCGGCAGATCGGGGCGACGTGGTACTTCGCGCGGGAAGCGTTCATTGACGCGCTGACCACCGGGCGCAATCAGATTTTCCTGTCAGCCAGCAAGGCACAGGCCCACGTCTTCAAGCAATACATCATCCAGTTTGCGAAGGATGCGGCTGGCGTGGAGCTGAAGGGCGACCCGATGGTGTTGCCGAACGGCGCCACGCTCTACTTCCTCGGCACCAACGCGCGCACCGCCCAGAGTTATCACGGCAACCTGTATCTGGACGAGTATTTCTGGATCCAGCGATTTCAGGAGCTGCGCAAGGTGGCCTCCGGGATGGCCATCCACTCGAAGTGGCGGCAGACGTATTTCTCGACGCCTTCGAGCCTTGCCCACGAGGCATACCCGTTCTGGTCTGGGGCACTGTTCAATCGAGGCAGGAAGAAGGAAGACCACATCCGCGTGGATGTGAGCCACGCGAACCTGCAGCGCGGCCGGCGGTGCGCGGACGGCCAGTGGAAGCAGATCGTCACCGTCGAAGATGCCATCGCCGGTGGGTGCAATCTGTTCGACCTCGATCAACTGCGGTTGGAGTACAGCGACGCTGACTTCGAGAACCTGCTGATGTGCGGCTTCATCGATGACACGGCGTCCGTCTTCCCGCTCTCGATGCTCATGCGCGGCATGGTCGATAGCTGGGAGGTGTGGGAAGACTTCCGGCATTGGTCGCCACGTCCGTTCGGCAACCGCGACGTGTGGGTGGGGTACGACCCGAACGGTGGTGGTGGTGACAGTGCTGCGCTCGTGGTCGTGGCACCACCGCTCGTACCAGGCGGCAAGTTCCGCGTGCTGGAGAAACACCAGTTCCGTGGCATCGATTACGAAGAGCAGGCCACCGCTATCAAGCGCGTGACCGAACGCTACAACGTCGCGTACATCGGCATCGATCGCACCGGCATCGGCGATGCCGTCTACCAGCTGGTGACGAAGTTCCGACCCGATGCCGAGGGCTTCACCTACTCAGTCGACGTGAAGACCGGACTCGTGCTGAAGGCCCATGACGTGATCAGCAAGGGGCGCCTGGAGTTCGACGCCGGCTGGACAGACTTCGCCGCGTCGTTCATGTCGATCCGAAAGACCACCACCGCAGCTGGCGGCCGTGTCACCTATCAGGCCGGCCGATCAGAAGAGACCAGCCACGCGGACCTCGCGTGGGCATGCATGCACGCCATCGCACACGAACCACTCGAAGGCGTCACCACCACCAATACCAGCATCATGGAGCTGTCATGACCCGTAAGAAAAGAGGCCGCGCGCCAGATGTGATCAAGCACGCTGCGCCGCCGTCCACCCCGGCAACCCCGGCCCCAGCGTCGGCGATGGAGGCATTCAGCTTTGGCGACCCCGTCGCCGTGCTTGACCGCCGCGAGCTGCTCGACTACATCGAATGCCAACGCGTAGGGGAATGGTTCGAACCGCCGATGCCTTGGGATGGCCTGGCGCGCACGTTTCGCGCTGCAGTGCACAACAGCTCGCCGATCTACGTGAAGCGCAACATCCTCGTATCGACGTTCATCCCGCACAAGCTGCTGTCACGCACTGCGTTCGCGCGCTGGGTGCAGGACTTCCTTGTCTTCGGTAACGGGTATTTGGAGCGCCGCGACAATGTGCTCGGCCGGCCGGTGGCGCTGGAGCCGGCGCTTGCGAAGTACATGCGACGCGGCACGGACCTGGAGCGGTATTTCTTCGTGCAGAACTGGCAGGACAAGCACGAGTTCAAAAGGGGTAGCGTGTTCCACCTGATGGAGCCCGATATCAACCAGGAGGTGTATGGGCTGCCCGAGTATCTGTCGGCCCTGAATGCGACCTGGCTAAATGAGTCGGCCACGTTGTTCCGCAGGCGCTACTACAAGAACGGCAGCCATGCCGGTTTCATCCTCTACATGACCGATGCCGCGCAGAAGCAGGAGGACGTCGACAACCTGCGCGAGGCGCTGAAGAACAGCAAAGGGCCGGGCAACTTCCGCAACCTGTTTATGTACGCGCCCAACGGCAAGAAGGAGGGCATTCAGCTTATCCCAGTGTCCGAAGTGGCAGCGAAAGACGAGTTCTGGAACATCAAGAACGTCACGCGTGATGACCAACTCGCCGCGCATCGCGTGCCACCGCAACTGATGGGGATCATTCCCAACAACACAGGCGGCTTCGGAGATGCCGAGAAGGCCGCCATGGTGTTTGCAAGGAATGAAGTGAAGCCTTTACAAGACCGGCTAACTGAAGTTAATGGATGGCTCGGACAAGAGGTGGTTCGGTTCGAGCCGTACTCATTGGACTGACCATGCGCGCCGGGCAAGCGCCGCCGCACTGTGCCCGGCGTCGTCAGTCTACATGGGCCTCCAACACAGCCCCGCCGCTTCGGCGGATGGCGCGAAGCTCGGTCATGGCTACGTCACCCGCTTTCGTCAAGGTCCAGTATGTCTCAGTGTCCTTTACGCTGCGCGGCTTGGTGCTCTTGTCGATGAACTTGAGCGCTCGAAGTTGGATTTTTACAGTGTCGAAATCCTGCAAGCTTACCGGCGACTTTCTGGTCTCGCTGCGTTCCACTTTTGCAGCACCAAATGCCTCATCCTCCAAGACTTTGCCGTGTGCCCATGCAAGGCGGTTCAGTGCCGCCCGCATCGTGAACTCAGTTGCCTCGTCTAGGAGGTTCGGTGCAATGGCTCCAAGAATGTCGTTCCACGTAACGTCCACGTTCACGTCGCACGTAGCTGTGGCTTCCGACCATGCATTTATTGCTGTTGCTTCATAGTGCAGCGTAAAACAATCGCCGCCATGTGCGAGGTCTGTCAGCTCA
Source organism: Ralstonia sp. 25mfcol4.1 (assembly GCF_900104095.1). GTDB lineage: Bacteria > Pseudomonadota > Gammaproteobacteria > Burkholderiales > Burkholderiaceae > Cupriavidus. Next base: position 233,136 of record NZ_FNJO01000009.1, read on the forward strand.
TGTTGTCCATCCACCTTCGCAGCCGCCAACTCAGCTTCGAGTTGTTCGATCTTGCGATGCAATTGGACCATCTGCTGCGCCGCTGATTCATCGGGGACAAGATCCGCGCGAACCCAACCGATTGCCGGCGTTGACTTGATCAACTTAATCAGGCTGCGACTCACTTGACTGCCAAGGTCTTTCGGATCAGTCCAGAAGCGGCACACCTTGCCAGATGCCAAGTCGCGAAAGGCAGCAAGTTTTCTTCGGCCTTCCTCCGAGCCTTCAGTCTTGCCTGCCGAGATTTGCTCGGGTTCCTTGTGCAAGAAAGCGATGGTTGGCTTGCCAGTCTCAAGAGCATACCTGTATTCCATCTCGGTATAGCTAAAGCCCTCGGGTCCCAAGGAGCCATAGCGGCCGCCGATGACCAGAATGTAGTAGTCACTATCGTCAATGACCTTCTTTATCAGCGTCCATTGATCTTCATTTGCGGCGGGAAACAGCTCCATCCCGGATGGAATGCAGTCGAGTTCGAGAAGCGCCTGCATGACTTCCTGTCGTTCGTCTTTCAAGTCGACAAAGGTCGAGCTGACAAAGACTTGGTATCGCTTATCCACTTCCAAGGCTCGCGTACGAAATCGGTCCTAGATTTTATGTCGACTGCTCGGCACAGACGGTGAGATTTTCGCAGGCGTGCCTAGGCATCCCAGCCGGCAATTCCTCGCGCGCCCACGTCGCGCCAGGGTGCCGCCGAGCGCTTGCCATCGGCTCGTCGCCGGATTACGGGCATCCCCCACCATCGCTCTTCAGCGCGCGGTTGAGACCCCGCCTCACCCGGGCGCTTCATCGAGTGGTTTTTATGCACCGACGCAACCCCCCGCCCGCCGCGCCAGTGCTAGGGCCGCAGGCGATTTGCACCATGCATCCACTTACGCAGATTTACGCAGCTCGCGCAGTGTCCCGCACGGGTGTTCCAGGCTCGTGATGGCGTTTGCTGTCCAAGTTCTCTCAATGTACTGGCCAAAGCTATGGACGGGGGACGGCTCGGGAAAAAGGTAACCTCGGTAACCTGCCCCAAAAATCTACGCTAACCCATTGATTTGTAAGTGTGCTGCAGGTTACCTACAAAAGGTAATCTGAGGTAACACAAAAGATAACCTGTTCGTAAGTGGTTGATTTTATTGAGGATGATGAAGAATCAAAGTTACCAAGACCAAAGGTAATCTGGTTACCCTAAAGTTACCCCAATGTTACCTTTTCTCTGAAACCCCCAAATCCTTATCTGGCAAGGCTTTCCGGTCGATTCTCGTCCACAGGTTACCAAAGTTACCTTTTTCCCGACCCCTCACCGACTTCAGCCAGGACCCTTGATATATACTGTACATATATACAGTGGTAGGTCAAAACGCGCATGCGCAGCCGGAAGCACACGCCACGCCGTCACAGAGACGCGCGATGCCTGATTGCCTTGGTGGCCAGCGGAACGATCCGCGGCTATGCCGACCCCCTGTCGGCCATAGATCTGCGGGCGCTATACCGCGCAATCGGTCGCCCGAGGTGCAGGCGCAGGTGTGGGAAATAGTGTGGCTGCACAGCCACTGTCTGGCACACGGATCAGTTCTGTCGTGCATTCCGACGAACGCCGGGACATCGACGGCCACTACGCTGGATATCAGGATCAGCGCTCTGCGCCGTGAATTGGAGAGGGTGCAGTACCTGGCGGAGGAGCGCCGCCGGCGCGAAGCGGAAGAATAACCGACCAAGCTGGCCGCGTAGGATCCCTGAACGCCCAAGCGTGAATCCAGGCGACATCGTAATGCCAAAAAAGACACCACGTCCAAGCAGACGTGGCGCCGATACGGCCGCCAATTCGCGGCGGCCGGAGAGTCTTCACTCGGCGAACACTTGCTCTAGATCTGATCTGGCGCGTCGAGGGGAACCACGGAGCCGGCGAACGGATTGAAGAACGAGAGTCCGTTGCTGCTGATGCCAATGTCCTCCATCAATTGTCTCGCCTTCGTTACGACCAAGGGCCCAAGCTGAGCCGTAATGAAGTGATGAAATTCTGAGGATTCGGATTGTTCGTCAGTACATTCCGGAGCAACTCGGAACAACGCATTAATTTCTAGTGAAATCTCGAATTCTTTCTCATCATTCTTCTTGCCCTCAATGCTGACAAAGCCATTAACCGAGCAACGTCCGTCCTTAGGGGCATCTACAACGAAATTGACTTTCGCTTGAATTTTACCGGTTTTGGATTTTTTTGCTTCCTCGGACAATTCAAGCCGACGCGCCGCAATGGCGGCATACCTAGTCTTATTTAAGACTGGCGATGTAGCGGGTATCAAATTAGTGCTCATAACGTGTCTCGATATAAGACGCGCGCTCAGTCCACGACAAGTCTTCGGTCATGAATTCCTGCTCGTAAGACACGTTTACCTGCTGTCCCATAGCGGGAAGGTGATGGTGGTGATGGTGGTGCACCGGCTTTTCGTGAGCTCGTGGATCTTCGTAAAGTACATGCTCAATCGCATATTTCACGAAGTCATTGAGAGACTGGTTATTCTTTTTTGCGGCAACAGCGGCCTTGCGATGTAAATCGCTCCCTACGCGTACGTTGAAGGTTCCCTTGTACGTAGTGCAAGGTTCCTTTCCTTGTTCAGCGCAAAAAGAAAGATATGCATCGACAGAATCTTTGAAAGCGGCTTCTAGATCGCTGACATTCTCGCCGTCAAACAAAATCAGATCATCTATAAATTCGATTTTTCCGACAAAAAGACGATCGTCAACACTAAAAGAAACGGAGCCGTAATATCCGCGATGTTCCAGCATATCACTCATAATAGCCCCCATTCATCCAATTTCGCGACAACTTCTTTAATTTGATACGACTTCATAATTCCATTCGGATGAGGCCGGCAGGTATTTATTCGTACCTCGGTCCCATCAACCTCCCTCACGAAGAACTTATGTGAGCCGCCATGCTCATGGAGCGTAAAGCCCAGCGATTCCAGTATGCCGACGAACTCGTCCCACCGTATGTCGGTGGGTGGAGGTTTGCGGCATAGGCGGTCGAGTCGCTTTTCGCTTTTTGACATCTTCTGTTAGAGGGGGTGAAGGCATTGTAGAGCAACTAAATTCCAGTTGCACTACATAAAAGTGATTCAATAGTTTCTTTTACTGAGGCCGATACCCTCCTAAAGGGGGGTGCGCCCCAGCGCCAATGACGAAGTATCTATTATTTCGGCTATTACTTCGCTCCCGCTCTGGGAGGGTTCAGCGAGAACAAATGCTTCCGTGATGACCTGAGGCTGTATATATATACAGCGGCGCAACAGACTCGGTCGGTGCTACCGGCGGCTCTGTCGTTTGAGAAGCTCCGCAAGTGTAGGGAACGGCCAATCTTCGTCGTCGTAGCCTGGTGGCAAGCCTAGGTGACGATCACCGTCTCCACACTTTGTTTTATCGCCTGGCAGGACAAGCTCCGTTACCAGAATTCCTGGTTGCTCCATCACGATCAGCTGTCGACTGCACATTGGGCAAAACGCGATGTCGCGAGGCTCATCTTCGCCCAAGTTCATCTGGTACTCGTGGATTTGGACTTTGACCCCACACACGCACGTAATTAGGTCGATGTAGTTCATTGGTGCCTCCAGCCATGGGAGCTGTCAGTAAGCCTTCAGTGATGTGCTGCGTCCATGGATGATCGGCCGGCTGCGCGAATTGCGCATCGCCCGATGAGGGGAGAGAAGCTTCGGACTTGTCTGGCACCGGCTCAAGTCGTCAATGCATCAAGCTGTGCCGTGGATGTAATCGGCTGTGTCGGATTTGTGCCGGGTTGTGACGGCATTTACGCCGCTTTGCGCTTCCTTGCTACCCGCAAAGCCTTATGTGTTGCGGGTTTCGAATCGGCGGCACGTTTTGAAAATCCTTGTGTCGGCGGTTCGATTCCGTCCCAGGCCACCAGATTCAAGAAACGGACGCTCAGGCGTCCGTTTTTGTTTTTGTCGTCTCCGTTTTTCGTGGCCTCGCCTATCGGATCCGGGTTCGGATCACAATATGGTCAAGCCGGAGCCGCTCTGTGCCTCCCAAAAACGAATCGCCACCCCCCCTGACCCAGCGCCTGCGCACCTGGGCACGCGCCATCAAGCGTGATGGCGTTGCGCTCTGGTTCGCGTGCCGGCATCCCGATACGCCCTGGTATGTGAAGGCGCTGGGCGCTTTCGTCGTGGCCTATGCGCTGAGCCCGATCGACCTTGTACCGGACTTCATCCCCGTGCTCGGCTACGTCGATGACGTGCTGCTCTTGCCTGCGCTGATCTGGCTGGCCGTCAGGCTGACGCCTGCGGCCGTGCTGGCTGCGTCGCGTGAACAGGCGAGCGCGTGGATGGCCACCAGCGGCGCGAAGCCGCGCAGTCGCTGGGGCATCGTCCTGGTGCTGGGCGTGTGGGCGGTGGCGGCCTATGGCATCTGGCGCTGGCTCGGGCATTAAGCCCGCGATCGCTAGCCAAACAGCTCCTCGGCCACGGTCGGATGCAGCGGCATGGTGGTCTGCAGGTGCGAGGCCTTCGCGCCGAGCCGTAGCGCCAGCGCCATCGTCTGGACGATTTCCGGCGCAGCGCCATCCATCAGGTGGACGCCCAGCACCCGGCCGCTGCGCGCGTTGAACACGAGCTTGAAGACCGACTGCTGCGGCACGCCGCCGAAGCGGCTTTCCAGCGAGACAAAACGCTTGATCTCGGTGCGAATGCGGTCGGCCTTGCCGCCGGCCTCCTCGATGGCCTGGGCCTCGGTCAGCCCCACGGCGCCGATTGCCGGCTCACAGAACACGGCCGTCGGCAGGAATTCGAAGTCCGTCATGTCTCCGCGTCGCCCAAATAGCCGATCGGCCAGCCAGCGGCCTTGCGCAATGGCTACGGGCGTCAGGTGTACGTTGTCGGCCATGCAGTCGCCGATGGCGTGGATCGACCGCACGCTGCTGCGGAACTGCCGGTCCACCGCGATGCCGCCCTTGGCATCGCGCTTCACACCCAGGTCATCGAGACCCAGTCCATCAACATTCGGCTTTCGGCCAATCGCGGCCAGCGCCGCCTGGGTGCGCACGGTCTGCGTGCGGCCCCGATTGTCTTCCTGCGTGTAGCAGACGTCGAATGCACCGTTCGACTGCGACACCATTGTGACCTCTGTACGGAAATGTATGCGGATGCCCTTCGCGATCAGGGCTTCTGCAAGGGCGGCGGCAATATCGTGATCGAACTTCGGCAGCAGCCGGTCCTCACGCACCAGCAGGTCCACCTTCACGCCGTAGCGAGACAGGATCGATGCCATCTCCACGGCGATATAGCCGCCGCCGATCACGGCAATCGAAGCGGGCACGGTCTGCCACGTGAAAACGTCGTCCGAAGAGCTGACCAGTTCGCCGCCCGGCACCGGAAGATCGACGGGGCTGGCGCCGGTCGCAATCAGCGTCTTGCCGGCACGGATGACTTCATTGCCGACGACCACATCCCCGCGCGCGTTGAGGCTCGCCTCGCCGTGCCAGATCTCCACGCCGGCCTCGTTGAGCCGCTGCTTGTACGACGCATTGAGCCGTGCCACCTCGGCATTCACGCGCACGATGGCATCGCGCCAGTCTTCCTTGCCGCCCGTGTGCGACAGGCACGTGGACAGGATCGATGCCCATCCCGCGCCGTACGACAGCATTTTCTTGGGCACGCAACCGCGATTGACACAGGTGCCGCCGACGGCATCGCGCTCCACCAGAATCACGCGGGCGCCGTGCGATGCGGCGCGGCGCGCGGCGGCCACGCCTCCCGAGCCCGCGCCGATCACCACGAAGTCGGCTTCGCGTGTCTTGGCCCGCGCATCGCGCTTGCGCGGCACCCGTTCGACAACGGGTTCGGCGCTGGCCTCGCTGGCGCGCCGACGCGTCTTCACGGTCCTTGCCTGGGTTGCGGTTTCGGTTGATGCCTGACGCTTTGTCATTCAATCCTCCTTGCCTGCGCGGCACCATCGCCGCATGCCAAACAATTGACCGGCGCCATATGGCGCTTTGGCTATGACGCCGGCAACAGATCCTGCTGGATGACGGGCCAGTCGCGCAGAAACGATTCCGCGTCGCGCCGGCCCAGGTCATACGCATGCGTCATGGCCTCGGGCCTGGTGTAGTCCCAGCTCGAAATCGGCACGCGTTGTGACGGTTGCAGGTACAGGCGGCGCTGGCCGCCCGTGTCGATGATGAAGCGGCGCGGCCGCGGATACAGCCGCGTCACCAGCACCAGGACATTGCCCGGCGTGGCATCGAGCGCATCGACTGGCACGTTGTCCACCAGCCCGCCGTCCAGCACCGCATGGCCATTGCGGCGCAGCACCGGCGTAAAGGGCGGCGTGGAGGCCGATTGCAGTAGCAGATCGGCCAGATCCTCCGGCGAGCCGCAGCCCTGCGCCAGCACGAATTCGGGATGGAAGCCAAGCTTGCGGCCCAGGCGCGGATGCAGCGTCTTCAGCAGGTGCTTGTCGATGTTGTACGCCAGCAGCCCTGCGGCCACGGCCAGGCGCGGCCCGGTCCAGCGCGGGATATGGGCCACGCCGATGCGGATCTCGGGCGCCTGTTGCAGCCGGTGCAGGCGGTTATCGCCAAACAGCGAGAGCAGGGCGTTGCGATAGATGCCGTAATGCGGAAACACGCGCTCGCGGCGCAGCAGGTTGCCCCAGTAGGCGTTGCGCGAATTGTTGGCCAGCACCTCGCGGTAGTAGGCCATGGTCTGGTGCGAATCGTGCGCATAGACCATGCACGCCGTGGCCGCGCCCGCCGAGATGCCGGCGATGATGCGCGGGCGCAGGTGCAGTTCGGGGGCCACGGTATCCCACCATCCGGCCTGCCACCAGCAGCGGTTGCCGCCGCCGGCAAAGACGATCTGGTCGAAGGGTTGGGGGTTGATGGCGGACATCGTGGATTTCAAAGCAGTGCGTAGGTAGTGGTGGCCTGCACCGCCAGCTTGCCGTCCTGGCCGGTCAGTTCGATCGCGCCGAAGACCACGGTCTTGCCCAGGCGCAGCACGCTGGCACGCACCAGCACGTCGCCGTCGATCACGGGACGCATGAAGTTGGTGGTCAGCGTGACGGTGGTCATCGGCCGGAATTCGCCCAGTGCGGCAGAGATGGCGACGATCATCGCGGTATCGGCCGCGGACATCAGCACCTGTCCGCAGACCACGCCGCCGGCATGGCGAAACGCTTCCTGGAAGGGCAGGCGCAGGGTTACGCCGGTGGCGTCGGCAGCCTCGGCACGCAGGCCCAGCTGGCGCACCCAGGGCGCCAGCACGCGTTCGAGCGTGGCATCGATATCCGCGATGGTGAAAGTGGCAGGCACGTCCCGGTCTCCTCGGCGCGCGGCATGTTGTTTGCGCCAATGATACAGGGGGCCGAAGCCCCCTGCCGATTCCTGCCGGGAACGCCCGCAGGCGTCACGCCGCGTTGTCCGCCTCGGCGCGCGCCGTCGAGCGGTTGGCGTGCCAGCGCAGCACGCGCGGCACCACCACCACGGCCACCGTCATGGCCAGGATCGTGGCCGAGATCGGCTGCTTGACGAACAGGCTCCAGTCGCCCTGGCCGATCGACAGCGCATTGCGCAGCTGCTTCTCTGCCATCGGCCCCAGGATCAGGCCGACGATCACCGGCGCGGTCGGGAAGTCGAAGCGGCGCATGGCCATGCCCAGCAGGCCGATCACGAACAGCAGCAGCAGGTCGAACCACGACTGGCGGATGCCGTACGCGCCCAGACCGGCAAAGATCAGGATGCCGCCGTACAGCAGCGGCGTCGGTACGCGCAGCATGCGCACCCACAGGCCGATCGCCGGCAGGTTCAGCACCAGCAGCATCACGTTGCCGATGTACAGCGACGCCAGCAGGCCCCAGACCAGGTCGCCCGAGGTCTGGAACAGCATCGGGCCCGGCTGCAGGTTGTAGTTCTGGAACGCCGCCAGCAGGATGGCCGTGGTGTTCGAGGTCGGGATGCCCAGCGTCAGCAGCGGGGCCAGCGTTGCCGTCACGGCGGCGTTGTTGGCAGCCTCGGGGCCGGCCACACCTTCGATGGCACCCACCTTGCCGAATTCCGCCTTGTGGTCCGACAGCTTCTTCTCGGTGGCGTACGACAGGAAGGTCGGGATCTCGGCACCACCGGCCGGGATCAGGCCAAACGGGAAGCCGATGAACGTGCCGCGGATCCAGGCCGGGATCGACCGCTTCCAGTCCGACTTGCTCATGTGCACCGAACTGAGCTTGTTGAACGAGCCCTCCGGTTGCGGGAAGAACGCATTGAACAGCGCCTCGCCCACCGCAAACAGGCCCACGGCCACCACGACGATGTCCACGCCGTCGTACAGCTCCTGGATATTCATCGAATAGCGCGTCTGGCCAGACAGCGAATCCATGCCGATCAGGCCGATGCCCAGGCCCAGGAACAGGCTGGTCATGCCGCGCAGCAGCGACGAGCCCAGCACGGCCGACACCGTGGTGAAAGCCAGCAGCATGATCATGAAGTACTCGCCCGGCCCGAACTGCAGCGCCACGTCGGCCGCCACCGGCGCGAACATCGACAGCAGCACCGTGGCGATCGTGCCCGCCACGAATGAGCCGATGGCGGCGGTGGCCAGCGCGGGGCCTGCGCGGCCGTTCTTGGCCATCAGGTTGCCCTCCATCGCGGTAACCATCGTCGACGATTCACCCGGCGTGTTCATCAGGATCGACGTGGTCGATCCACCGTACATCGCGCCGTAGTAGATGCCGGCGAACATGATCAGCGCGGCGGTGGGTTCCACCTTGGCCGTCAGCGGCAGCAGCATGGCCACGGTCAGTGCCGGGCCAATGCCGGGCAGCACGCCGATGGCAGTGCCCAGGAAGCAGCCCACCAGGGCCCACATCAGGTTGATTGGCGTGATGGCCACGGCGAAGCCGTGCATCAACTGGTTCAGGGTATCCATGTCAGTGTCTCCCGTAGGGCGTGGATCAGAAGCCCGCGACGGGCAGCAGCGGCAGGTTGATGCCGAGCAGGAAATCGAACAGCGCCCACATCGGCAGCGTCAGCATCAGGCCGATCAGCGCATCGCGCACGATGCGGCGGCTGCCGTAGCCGCGCGCCACGCACACCATCATCAGCGTGGACGAGAACACGAAACCCAGCGTGCCGATCAACGCCATGTTGGCCACCAGGCCGGCGGACACCCACAGAAAGCCCTTGAAGTTGTGCGGCGCCGCAGGCAGTTCGGCATCTTCCTCGGGCATGTTCCGGAAGCCGCCGCGCACGCCCTGCCACAGCAGCAGCGCGCCGCAGACGGCCAGGCCGATGGCCACCAGCGTGGGCACGAAGCGCGGCGACAGGCCGGCATAGCCCTCGTCGCCCGAAATGCCCGGTATGCCGGCGAAGAAGAACACGGACAACGCCAGGATGGCGACGCCGATGGATACGTGGGATGGTTTCATGGTGGGGCTCTCGGATGGTCCTGCCGCCCGCGCGGTCACGGGGCCCGGTGACGTTATTGGTCTGTTTTTCGGTGTTGCGCACGTGATGGCGGCACCGGGGCCCCGTGCCGTCTTCCGTGCGTGCCGATCGCGGATCGGCAGCCGGGCGGGAACGACAGGGTGAAGCAAACTTCCGCGACTCGGGTAACGACTTCTCGTACTGCTGTCTCGTACTGCTGTCTCGTACTACTTTTTCGTACTTCTACTACTTGGCCGACGGCGTGGGGGGCGGTTGCCACCGGTCGTCGGAACGTGGACCGACGCGGCAGTACCGATGCGGCGTGGCGTGCGCCTGGTCCCTTGGGGAGTCTTACTTCGCTACGCCCAGTTCACGCAGCGTGGCGCCCAGACGGGTGGATTCCGCTTCCACGAACTTGCCGAACTCGTCGCCGGTCAGCAGGAACGGCGTCCAGTCGTTCTTCTGCAGCGCGTCCTTCCAGACCTGGTTCTCGGTGCCCTTCACCACGGCGTCGATCATGGCCTTGCGCTGGTCGGCGGTGATGCCGGGTGCGCCGTACACGCCGCGCCAGTTGTAGATCTCGACGTTCACGCCCTGTTCCTTCAGGGTCGGGATGTCGGCGGTGCGATCCTTCGACGTCACGGCCAGCGCGCGCATCTTGCCGGTCTTGATGAACGGCAGGAATTCCGACACGCCGGCGATACCCACGGTCACGTGGCCGCCGAGGATCGACGCCGAGGCCTCGCCACCGCCCTGGAACGGCACGTAGTTGATCTTCTTCGGATCCACGCCGATGTCCTTGGCGATCAGTCCGGCCAGGATGTGGTCGATCGACCCCTTCGAACCGCCGCCCCAGCTGACGCTGCCCGGATTGGCCTTGAGCTGCGTGGTCAGGTCTTTCATCGACTTGATCGGCGAGCTTGCCGGCACCGTGATCACCATCGTGTCGGCGAACAGGCGCGCGATCGGCGTGGCGTTTTTGAGCGTCACCGGCGGGTGGTTGGTCTCGATGGCACCGACCATCACGGCGCCCGTCACGATCAGCGCGTTCGGGTTGCCCTTGTCGGTGTTCACGAACTGCGTCAGGCCGATGGTGCCGCCCGCGCCGCCCTTGTTGTCATACGAAGCCGACTTGGCCGTGCCAGCCGCCACCATGGCCGCGCCGATCGAGCGGCCGGTCTGGTCGTAGCCGCCTCCGGGGTTGGCGCCGATCATCACCTTGAGGTTGTCGACGGCATAAGCCGGCGCGGCCACCACGGCAGCGGCGAGCGCGGCCGAAGCGGCGAAGACATGGGTAAAGCGGGCAAGCGTGCGAGGCATCGCGTGTCTCCTGTCTTATTGGAATGTTAGTTTGTGCTTTTAGATTTCCGGCTATTGCCTACCGTCCACAAAGAGACAGCAGTAGCCATGGCCCGAATTCTAGAAGCGTGAAACTGTCAAAACCCTGTCAAAACGTCTGCTTGATGCTCGGGGTTTACGTGGTGTTGTCTGCTTTGTCTGCTGCTCTTCCATCCCGGCCGGACCGGCCGCCTGTCGTTTTTTGGCATCGTTGTATCTGCCAGATCAGATCTGCACATCTTTGACTTGGCTCAGGTCGGACATCTCACTACGATTTGTCTCAGTTGCCTGCCGCACCGACAGCAAGTTGCGGCACGGCGGCCAAAGCATGAAAAGCAGATGACATGGACCATCGCACAACGAGGCGCTGGCCGATTCGGGATATCCGGTCTTTTTCGGTTTTCGGGTGAAGTGACAAAAAAGAAGTCTCAGGGGTCAATCATGGATACAACGATCAAGGCGTCGGACGTCTGGCCGCCGGAACTCGACGCAGGGGCCGACCGCGGCCTGTGGAAAAGCACCGTTGCGGCCGCCAACCAGGCGCTGGAAGCGGCCAAGGGCATGCAGGCGGCCGTGGGGCAGACGCTCAAGCTGCAGCACAAGATCATGGCGCTGCGCGACGAACTGCATCGCGCCGAAGCCGAGCGCGACATGTATCGCGACCTGCACGCACGCACCGTCGACGAACTCAACCACACGCTCGACCTGAGCCCTGCCGAATGGCAGCGCCTGCGCGCCGACAACGAGACGCTGCAGATCCGGCATCGCGCCTACAAGCTGCTGGTGCAACACTACGCACGCATCGGCACGCCGATCGATCCGGCCACGTTTGCCGAGCAGCGCAGCCGTGTGCAGCAACACATCCTGTTCCAGCGGCGCAAGGGTATTCCGGTGTCGGTCATCACGGCCGACGACATCGCATTCCTGTTGCGCTAGGCCAAACCGCGGAGGAGACGTCCATGAACTGTCTTATCCCTGAACAGATGGCGCCACAGTATTGCCGGCCGGCGCATCAGCCGCGCACACCCGGTTACGGCCCGCTTGCTTGGCGGCATATAGACGGCGGTCGGCCGTCGCCAGCATGGCATCGAGTGTCGGGCAACCGTCGCTCACGGCTTCTGCGACGCCAATCGATACAGTGAAATGAATGTGTCCGTCGCCCTCGCGGGGCGGCGGCGCATCGGGTGCTGGTTTCACTGGCGTGCCCTGCACGGCGGCGCGCAGCCGTTCCGCCGTTGCCTCGGCATCGGCCAGCGTGGTCTGCGGCAGCAGCACCGCGAACTCCTCTCCGCCAAGCCGCGCCGGCAGGTCGATCTCGCGCAGATTCCGGCGCAGCACGTCGGCCAGCGCCACCAGCACGTGATCGCCGCTGGCATGGCCCCAGCGGTCGTTCACGCGTTTGAAGAAGTCGATATCGAGCATCAGCATCGACAGCGGTGCGGCGGGTGACGCTTCGACGCGGGCCGGGGCGCCGCCGGCCAGGCTTTCATCCGCGCCGGCAGCCTCGCGCTCGCGCCGCCGTCGTGCCGATTCCCTGCCGTAGGCCTCGCCGAAGTGTCGCCGGTTGGCCAGCCCGGTAAGCGGGTCGGTCTCGGCCAGGCGCTGCAGTGTCTCGCCGGCTGCCACGTAGTGCCGGAACAGCAGCGTCACCACGCGCAATGTGACAAACATCAACAACGGCAGGGCCAGCCAGATCGACAACAGCGGTGTGCTGGTGCGCTGCAGGACCGCGCGCCATACGTCGGCATCGCTGAAGGATTCCACCAGCAGCCACGTACCGCGCTGGCCCACCGGCTGGTAGATCAGATACTGGCCATCCACGTGCCGGATGCCGGCGCCTGCGCCGAATAGCTCCTGCGCTGGAACGCCGCGCCAGGCCTGGTCCACGTCATCGGGCCAGCGCATGTCGATGCGGACGTTGTGCTGGCTCGATGCGATGATGCCGCCGCGATAGTCCATCAGATATCGCGTGGTGCCGGCGTCTTCCGGCACGCCGAGCAGTTCGCGCAACCGTGCCAGTTCCACGTCGACGGCCACCACGCCGCGAAAGCGGTTTTCCACATAGACCGGAATGCTCAACGTCGTGCGCAACTGCGTGCTTTCGAACTGCGTGTAGACCCGCGTCCAGCGAATGTCGCGCGACGCGTCGCGCTCGGGCAGCATGTCGCGGTAATAGGCGATATGGCTGAACCGCCTGAAGAGTGCCGGCGCCTTGTCCGGCGGCAGCGGCGGGTAGGTGATGTAGAGCCCGTTGCTGGAGATATAGCTCACGGTGCCGTCGGCATTCTCGCCCTGGCGCAGCCGCAGGCTCAGGCCCAGCACATGGCTCAGCTGACGCGCCGCGTACAGGTCAGCGCGCAGGTCGGCGTCGCGGCGTTCGAAGCCTTCGAGTTCGTCCAGCAGCGCGGGCGCCGTGCCGACCACCGGAGAATCGCCAAGCGGCACCTCCATCTGCCAGATACGGTCATTGCGTTGCGCGAAGGCCCGCTCCACGGCCGGGTCGGCCGGCGCCGCGCCGCTGTCGTAGAGGGTGATCAGTTGCTGCGCATAGTCGCGCACGAAAACGAGCTTGGAACGTTCGGCGGCGAAGACCGCTTCGCCGCCCAGCGCGCGCAATGTCAGGTCGTGCTGGCGCGATGACAGGACACGGTCGCGCAGCAGGTACAGGTCGCGCGCGCCGACGATGAGCATCAGCAGCATCGCCAGGCCGAAACCGACGATGACCACGCGCTGCGGGTGTATCAGCGCCGCGCGCGGCAGCCAGCGCGGCCTCGGCAGCAGTTTGCGCCATGACATCGATCGTCTCCCCGGCAAGGCCCGCCCACCGGGACGGGTAGTAGAACGGCGACTTTCATCTGCAACATCGACGGCGGGCACGCCAGGGCGTGGCGCGCCGGCTCAGTGTAGTGCAGCCGCGCAGCGCATGCCATCATGAAAGCCTGACAACCATCAAGGGGGAATTCTCATGCCACGGCACATCGGTATCGCGGCCTGTTCCGCCGAAGGCGCGGCACTGTGCTATCGCACGATCTGCATGGAAGGGGCCGGATTCCTGGGCCCGCACGGACATCCGGAAATTACGATGCACACGCCATCGCTTGCCGCCTATGTGGCCTGCCTGGAGCGCGGCGACCTGCAGGGCGTGGCGAACCTGATGCTGCGCTCGGCGTACAAGCTGGCAGCGGCAGGCGCCGATTTCGTGATCTGCCCCGACAACACGATCCATGCTGCGCTGGACCTGGTGCGTCCCACGTCGCCGCTGCCATGGCTTCATATCGCCGAGGTGGTGGCCGACGCCGCCGTGGCACGCGGCTTCCATCGGCTAGGCATCACCGGCACGCGGTGGCTGGTGGACAGCGAGGTGTATCCGGCCGCGCTGGCCGCCCGCGGGCTGCAGGCGGTGCGCCCGCCGGCGGAAGACCGCGCATTGATCGATCACGTGATCATGAACCAGCTGGTGCCCGGCATCGCCACCCCTGAAGGGGTCGCCACATTCCAGCGCGTGATCGATGACCTGCGGAACAACGGTTGCGACGCAGTGGTGCTGGGCTGCACCGAGATTCCGCTGATCATAGACGACGGCAATTCGTCGTTGCCGACGCTCGATTCAACCCGCCTGCTGGCCCGCGCGGCATTGCAGCGCGCGGTGGCCCGGTAGCCGCACGCTCAGATTTGGCCGATCAACGACGTTCCGTGCGGAAGTACAGCAGCGCGATGGCGGGCAGGGCGAAGCCGATCCAGCTGGCCAGGGGCCAGCCCGCACGCGCATAGGCCCACGCGCCGACAGACGATCCGATGGCACCGCCCACGAAGAAGATGGCCATGTACAGGCCGTTGAGGCGGCTGCGGTGTTCGTCGGACAGCGCGAAGATCGCGCGCTGGCCGATCACCAGGTTGGTCGATACCGCGAAGTCGAGCAGCACGGCGGCCACTGTCAGCGATAGCAACGACAGCAGCGAACCCTCCGCACCCACCCGGCTCAGCAGGAACGATGCCGCGCCCAGCGCAAGCGCCAGCGCGGTCATCTGCCGGCTGTGGCCACGGTCGGCGTAGCGGCCCGCCATCGGCGCGGCAATGGCGCCGGCCACACCCACCAGCGCGAAGATCGCGATGCCGGTCTGCGACATATGGAACGCAGGCCCGGCCAGGTACAGCGGCGTGGTGGTCCAGAAGAGGCTGAAGACGCCGAACATGGCCGCCTGGTACGCGGCACGGCGGCGCAGGATCGGCTGGGTACGCAGCAGATGGCTCATCGAGCCAAGCATCTGGATATAGTTGACGCCCGGCGCCGGCCGGCGCTGCGGCAGCTTGCGCGCCAGCACGATGCCGAGCAGCACCATCGCCACGGCCGACGCGGCGAAGATCGCGTGCCAGCCGAACAGGTCTGACACCAGGCTCGACACCGGACGCGCCAGCATGATGCCCATCAGCAGCCCGCTTGTGACATTGCCCACCGCCCGGCCGCGCGCATGCTCCGGCGCCAGGTGCGCCGCGAACGGCACCAGCACCTGCACCGCCACCGAGCACAGTCCGATCGCGCAGCCCGCCACCAGGAACACGCTGGCATGCGTGGCCAGCGCCGCCGCCAGCAGGGCCACCGCGCAACCACCCACGAGCGTGAGCACGAGCTTGCGGTTCTCGACGATATCGCCCAGCGGCACCAGCAGCAGCAGGCCCACGCAGTAGCCGATCTGGATCAGCGTGACGATCAGGCCGGCGATTTCGGGCGACAGCTGCAGGGCGCGTGCAATCGGCCCGACCAGCGGCTGTGCGTAGTACAGGTTGGCGACGATCATGCCGCAGGCCACGGCCAGCAGGGGCGTGATCCAGGCGGCCGGGGTGGCGGTGCGTTGGGCGGAAGCGGCGGTTGTCATGGGGGCGCGCGTGGGCGAAGGGTGGGGCGTGGCGCTCTCGATGCGCGCCCGTCGAAGCCGCTGATTCTACCGGGAGATAGATAGGGTCGTATGGCGTGGGGGTTTTTGGCGCATTGACGGCTATCGAGGGCGGCACCGCGTTCCGCTGGAAACGACGATTTGCTGCGGACGTGCGGAAACGTTCGTGGATCGGGCTGGGGTCGGGCTGGGGTCGGGCTGGGGTCGGGCTGGGGTGCGGCTGGGGTGCGGCTGGGGTGCGGCTGGGGTGGGGCTGGGGTGGGGCTGCGGTCGGGCTGAGGTCGGGCTGAGGTCGGGCTGGGGTCGGGCTGGGGTCGGGCTGGGATCGGGCTGGGGTCGGCTCGATTCGGATCGATTCGGCTGGAGGAAGGCCGTTCAGCCTTCGGCCTCGTCGTCGAAACGGAATTCCTCCTGCACCGGCGCGGGATCGTCCCCTTGCTCGGCCGCCGGGAGCAGGGCGCTGACGCGCACGCCCAGCAGCCGGATGCGCCGCTCCAGCGGGATCCGCTTCAGGCATTCGGTGGCACCGCGCCGGATCATCGCGCCATCGGCGGTATGGGCCGTCATGGTCAGGTCGCGGGTCACGGTGTGGAAATCGTCAAAGCGCAGCTTGATGCCCACCGTGCGCCCCACATACCCCTTGCGCCGCAGGTCCTCAGCCACGCGCATGCACAGCTTGGTGAACTGTTCCGACAGCACGGGCCGGTCGGTACGCGGGTGCAGGTCGCGCTCGAACGTGGTTTCGCGGCTCATCGACTTGGGTTCGGAGCTGACCACCACCTGGCGGTCGTCGCGGCCATGCGCCACTTCCACCAGCCAGCCCGCGTAGTTGCGGCCGAAATGGGCCTGCAGCAGCGCCAGATCGGCCTGGGCCAGGTCTCCCACGGTGTCGATGCCGATGGCCTGCAGCTTCTCCGCTGCCTTGGGACCGATGCCGTTGACCTTGCGCGCCGCCAGCGGCCAGATGCGCGTGGGGATATCGGCAGGGGTCAGGATGGTCAGGCCGTTCGGCTTGTCGAGTTCGGAGCCGATCTTGGCCAGCAGCTTGTTGGGGGCCACGCAGATCGAACACGTCAGGCCCGTAGCTTCGTGAACAGCAGCTTTGATGCGGCCGGCCACCTCGCCCGGCTCGCCCTCTATATCAGTTAGATCGATATATATCTCATCAATTCCGCGATCTTCTATTTGTCCGGTGAATGATCGGACGGCTGCCTTGAAGAGCCCGGAGTAGCGGCGATAGGCGTCAAAGTCCGTCGGCAGCAGGATCGCGTCCGGCGCCAGCTTGGCGGCCTTCATCATGCCCATGGCCGAGAACACGCCCAAGGCGCGGGCCTCGTAGGTGGACGTGGTGACCACGCCCCGCCCCACATAGTCACGCAGCCGTGCGTAGCGGCGCGATCCATCGGGTAACACTTCGGGCACCGCATTGCGGCCGCCGCCGATCACCACTGCCTGGCCCCGCAGGTCCGGATAGCGCAGCAGTTCCACCGAAGCGTAGAACGCGTCCATGTCGAGATGGGCAATACGCCGAGGAGCGTTCGGGGGCATGAGCGTTGGGAGGGGATCGATACTGTATATACGTACAGTATAGTGTGGCGACCTTGTTTCCGGAATAGGGGCCGACTGCCACGGATATTCTCACGACGGATAGAAGCCGCTATTTTTTAAGCCGCCTCATTTTTCGTACTGATGGATTGCCTGGCATTTCAGCCGACTGACCAGCAAACCCTCGGCCGCGTAGATCGCCAGCGAGATCCAGATCAGTGCATAGCCGATCTGCTTCTGGGCCGGAAACGGCTCGTGGTAGAGCCAGATGCCAAGCACCAGCTGGATCGTCGGCCCTGCGTATTGCAGCAGGCCAAGCAGCGACAGCGGGATACGGCGGGCGCCGGCGGCAAAGAACAGCAGCGGCACCGCCGTGACCGGGCCGGCCAGCAGCAGCAGGATCTGGGTACCCGTGGCTGCGCTGCGCGTGGTGTCGTGGCCGGTCAGTAGCAGAAAGCCCAGCGCCGCCGCGGCCAGCGGAAACAGGATCAGCGTTTCCAGCGACAGGCCTTCGAGCGCACCGAGCGCGCCGGTCTTGCGCAGCAGACCATAGCCGCCGAACGACGCCGCCAGACCCAGCGCAATCCAGGGCAGTTGTCCGGCCGCCCATGTCAGCCAGAGCACACCAGCCGTCGCAATCGCGATCGACAACCACTGGCCCGGCCGCAGCCGCTCGTGCAGCAGCAGCACCCCCAGCAGCACACTGAATAGCGGATTGATGAAATAGCCCAGGCTGGCATCGACCACGCGATCGGCCGACACCGCCCAGATATAGAGGAACCAGTTGCAGCAGAGCAGCCCGGCACTGGCCGCAAAGTTCAGGATCAGGCGCGGATTGGCCGCCACTTGGCGCAGCCAGCCGAATTGACGGCGCCACAACAGTATTGCCCCCAGGAATACCAGCGACCACACCATGCGGTGCAGCAGGATTTCCAGTGGCGCCACGCCGTGCAGGGACTTGATGTAGAGGGGCAGCAGGCCCCAGATGATGTACGCCAGCAGCGCGTAGAAGATGCCTAGTTGCATGGAATGTTCCGGGTAGAGTCCGGTTTGTGGGCGGATTCTACCGGGGTGTGGGCAGGCGCGTGGCGCCATGAAAAAACCCGGCCGGAGCCGGGTTTCCAGGTGATGGGAATGGCCGAATGGCCAAATCAATGTTCCCTTACAGCTTGCGCGCGTAGCTGAACTGCGAGAAAGCCTGCTCGGCCACGTTGAACCAGGCGGCTTCGTTGTTGCGGAACACACGCCAGTCGTCAAAGATCTTCTTGAACGACGGATTCTTGGCGCTTTCGTCGGCGTACGCTTCCTGCGTGGCCTTGAAGCAGGCTTCCATGATCTCCTTCGAGAACGGACGCAGCTTCACGCCGTTTTCCAGCAGCCGGGCCAGCGCCTGCGGGTTAACGGTGTCGTACTTGGCCATCATGTTGGTGTGTGCCTCGATGGTGGCCGTTTCCAGCGCACGCTTGTACAGCGCCGGCAGCTTGTCGTACTCGGGTTGCGATGCGTAGAACGACAGCTGCGCGCTGCCTTCCCACCAGCCCGGGTAGTAGTAGTACGGCGCCACCTTGTAGAAGCCGAGCTTCTCGTCGTCGTACGGGCCCACCCATTCGGCCGCGTCGATCGTGCCCTTTTCCAGCGCCGGGTAGATGTCGCCGCCGGCAATCTGCTGCGGCACCACGCCCAGGCGCGCCAGCACGACGCCGGCAAAGCCGGCCACGCGGTACTTCAGGCCCTGCAGGTCGGCCACGGTCTTGATTTCCTTGCGGAACCAGCCGCCCATCTGGGCGCACGTGTTGCCGCCCATGAAATTGACGACGTTGTATTCCTTGAAGAACTCGCGCATCAGCTTCATGCCGTTGCCCTGCATCATCCACGCGTTCTGCTGGCGCGCGGTCAGGCCGAACGGGATGGTCGTGTCGAAGCACAGCGTCGGGTTCTTGCCGAAGTAGTAGTAGCCGGCCGTGTGACCGATCTGCACGGTCTGGTTCTGCACGGCATCCAGCACCTGCAGGCCCGGCACGATTTCACCGGCGGCGAACACCTTGATGTTGAACTTGCCGTCGGTCAGTTCCTTCACGCGCTGGCTCAGCAGCTCGGCCCCGCCATAGATGGTGTCGAGCGACTTCGGGAAGCTCGACGCCAGGCGCCATTCCACCGCCGGATTGCTGCCGATCACGGCGGGCGCGCCCGGCGCGCTGGCCGATGCGGCCGGGGCCGCGGGCTTTTCTTCCTTGCCGCACGCGGCAAGTGCGCCCGTGGCGGCTACGGCCGAAGCCTTCAACAGGAAGGAACGACGTTCCATGGACATCTCCTCTTTTATAGATATGTATGCGTGACTGCCTTGCACCCGTTATGTGTTGCCCGGAAGACAGGTCGGACGATTATAGCGGTGGCGTTTTCAGCACGGATGCCCTCTGGGATGGGGGTTTTCGCTAGGAATTCGGCACTTCTGCAACGGTTTTGCCACGGACCCGGGACATGCTTCGAAGCTGTGCATTTCGCTTTCCGCAATGTGGGAATCCGGACGCATTTCCAACGCTTTGTGACGCGATCGCGGGATTTTGTAACCCGGCTTGCGGTCAAAAAGTTCGCCTGTTAAAAACTGAGCCCTCCCTCGGAGTTCTTCCACGCCGGCCCCGTTGTGTCCATGCTGCAATCCGTACTGCCTCCCGCCCGCCCGTTTGCCCGTCGCCGCCTGACTTTTGTCGTCCTGGCCGCGTGGGGACTCAGCGCGTGCGCGCAAACAGTCACTTTGGTGGCACCGCCGCCGATGATTGCCGAGAGCACGACCCAGCAGGCGACCTCGGCCGTGGCAGCCGGCGCCGTGCCTGCCACAGCACCTGCCACCGCACCTCCCACCACACCTGCCCGAGTACATGAGACCGTACCCACCGCTGCGTCAGCCGATCCGTTGGCCGACCTGATCCAGTCGGCCAATGCTGCCGATGCTGCGGAGGGCCGGGCGGCCGCGCCGGCCGCTACGGCAGTGGCGGCTCAGGGTGGCGACGAGCCGGTGCCCGCAGACAGCACCGCCGCGGTCGCCCAGGTGCCTGCCACTGAGAATCCCGACTTCGTGGGTCCGCCCGACTCGCTCGCGCCGCCGCCCCCGCCGCCACCGCCGGTGGTGCTGTTTCCGCATCGGCTCGGTGAATTTCCGGCACTGCCACAGCCCGAGACGCAGACACCAGGGCGGAACCCGGAAAACGCCGATATCGCGTCGGAAACCCCATCCGACGCACCGCCAGTGCTGCGTTCGCAACTTCCCGCTGACGACCTGGCCGGGGATTCGGTCTGGCGCCTGGGCTACAGCGGCCGCGCGGCGGCGGAAGACCGCGCCGGCACGCAGCGTGCATGTCCGGGCGGCGGCACACCGTCGGCAGGGTTTGGCCAGGGTCTGGCGTGCACCAGTTCGGGCGAGGTCAAGATCCGCGAATCGGTGGCGGATATCGGCGGCGGCGCACAGGTTCAGCTGGTCGCCCAGGCCAAGGGCACCAATGCCACGTCGGTCAACGGCAATGCTGCCGCCGTGGACCCGTACGCGCTGGTGCCGAATTTCTATACCTCGGTCAGCGGCCTGTCCGGGCTGACCGTCCTCGACGGCGCCAGTGTCTGGGCGGGGCGCCGCGACAGCAATCCGTTCCTGATGTCGTCGGGACTGTTGCCGCCGAACTCGCCATCGATGCGTTTTGGCATCGACAACGCCAAACTGGGCGAATTCGGCGTGAGTTATCAATACACCGCGCGTAACGACCTAAATGGCGCGAAGCTTCCCAGCTATCACTCGGTGCTGTCGGCACCGATCGACACCAATGACAAGGGTTCGGTACGGGTCGGCTTCACCCGGGTAGAGCCGCTTTCGCAAATCGAGGACACCGGCAGCGCATGGTGGGCATCGGCCATGCACGAGCAGAAGGGCGTGCTGTATGGCACCAACCGGCTTGGCTTTCAGTACGGGCAGGGCTCGCGCACGGCCATGACCGGCTATTCGGGCATGGGCAACGCGCTGTCGCGGGTACGCGTGTCGGAATCGATGGAGTGGAAGGGGCGCTCGGGCCTGGCCGGTTCAGTGGAATCGAGCCTGCAGCTGGATCGATCGGGCATCGGCACGTTGCAGTGGGCCGCCACCCGCGTGCGTCCGGCCTTCGTGGCCAACGACCAGTTCAAGCTGACTTTCGAGGTGGCGCACGACCAGATCTCGTCGGGGTTTGGGGTGGGCGGCCAGCGCACCGCGTTCACGGTGGCGCCCACGATGACGCTGGGCAAGGCCACCGGCAATGCCAACCTGCGCGCGTTCTATACCTACAGCCGTGCCAACGACGTGGACGGCATCACCTTCGCGGCGCCGGCCGACGCCTGGGCTTCGCAGACCAGCGGCTCGATCTTCGGCGTGCAGCTCAATCGGCGCTGGTAAGCTCCGCGCGGCCTTTCCACTGGCGCCTGGACACGGTTCCCGGCGCCGTCGTCATCGGCGGACACAACCAGTGGAACAGTTGCGTTGCATTCATCGCACCAAATATCTGGGCGAGAATGAACGCAGGAATATCTATCATACGAATACCCGTGAACGTATCGGTCAGCGCACAGGCCAGTGTCAGGGCGGGGTTTGCGAACGACGTCGACGACGTGAACCAGTAGCCGGCGGTGATATAGCCCGACACGACAAACGGCACCAGGCCGGGCCGCGACCGCCCCGTGGCGATGGCCAGCCCGATCAGCCCGAACGAGGCCAGACATTCGCTCCACCACATCGGCGCCCCGGTGCGCGCCTGCGTCGACAATGACAGCGCGGGCAAACCGAACATCGCATGGGCGGCCATCACACCCAGTACGGCTCCAATCAGCTGCACCAACACATAGCCGGCGGCTTCGCGTGGCGAAAGCCGCCCCTGGATCAGATTCGACAGGCTGACCACCGGGTTGAAGTGCCCGCCGGATACCGGCCCCAGCGATACCAGCAGCGCCACCAGCCCGGCCCCCGTGGCCAGCGCGTTGCACAGCAGGGCCAGCGCGGTATCACCGGCGGCAAGGCGTTCCGCGCGGATACCCGAGCCTACGACAATGGCCACCAGCAGGGCCGTACCCAGCGCTTCGGCCACCAGGCGGCGCGCAATATCGGGAGTGGAATGGGGAGCGGGCGAAGAAGTGGAAGAAGTGGAAGAAGGAGGGGGCGCTGCGGCGGACATGCGAAAGATCGTCGAAATACGATCACGCAGTGTTTCGCGGCGGGGGGAGGTCCGTCAATGCAACGGGGCGATGTTGAGAAACTACCGCCGGTACCGAATCGGCCGGGTGGCGGCAGTCATTGCTGCATTTACTGCAGGCCGTTACGCAGGATGAGCAGCCACGGCATGTGTGAATTCGTGAAGCCGTCGAGCTGGCCGGCGTCGTTCAGGTCAATCACATCCATCGACACCGATTGCTGGACGTTGCCGCCGATGGCCTTGACCACGTTGGCGGCACGATCCACCTCGACCACGATGTCGCAATGCATGGGCGTGGTGCCGAAGCCGATTTCGGACGGATCCGACAGGTATTTGTCGCGCCCGCGGCCCGCGCAGATCATGTCGCCGGGACGCGGCACGGCGGGCACCGGCTCCACACGGAACGCCGGGCGCGGCAGGATGCCATCGCGCGCGTCCACCACGTACATCGAATGGGACTGGCCCGTCAGGAACTGGTCGTTATCGAGTCCGGCCTTGCGCATCACCCACGAAATGAACACCGCCGACCACGCCCACGCGCCCTGCGTGACCTGGCGGCAGTCCGGCGCCTCGCCCACGATGCCCCAGTAACGCTGGGCCATCCGGCATCCCTGCGGCGTAGCCTCCATGCCGGTGCCGTCGGGAAAACGCAGGCACTGGCTATCGCCATCCTCTTCCATATCGACGTCGGCCGATGGCTGGATCGCCGTGCCATTGCCGCCGGCGCCATTGGCCGGCAGGGCGGCGGCCGGGGCGGGCAGCGGACTCTGGGTGACGCACGCCGAATCGTCACGGCCAATCCGCACCACCTGGCTGCCCCACTTGCGCCATTCCTGCAGGGCAATATCGACGATCCGTTCACGCGCCGTGGCGCCGGGCGGCGTGGCCACGCGCCCGTAATCGGGCAAGGGCACTGCCTGCGGGCGGGCCGTACGCGTCGGGGAGGTGCTGCAACCGCACAGGACGGCCAGCGCCACCACCGCCATCACACCCTGCCAGGTACGCGTGCGTGCCTGTGGAGAATGCTGTGGAAGTTTGTGTGGAAACTGCTGTGAATAAGGCTGTGGAAATGTGCGCTGCGGCAAGCGGAACGACATGTCAGGCTCGTGATTCCTGATCTCGCGCAAGGCCTTGATTAGCCGAGCGTGGATGACATTTTCGCGTGGTCGCTGCAGGCCTGTGAAGGGGCCCGGCCAACTGTGCGATTCTCCACGCGGAGCTGGGGGAAAAATGGTGTGGATAACGTCCCCGCGCGCTGCGCACCTGCGCCGCTTTCGGGCTATGGCGGCGGCACGGCGGGGTCATGCGAACCGGGCGAAAAGCTTGCCCGTCGGCATTACTGGTTGACGGCGTCCTTGAACTTCTGACCTGCCTTGAACTTCACGGTCTTCGCAGCTTCCACCTTGATTTCTTCGCCGGTGCGCGGGTTGCGGGCCATGCGCTCGCCACGTTCGCCCTTGCTGAAGGTACCGAAGCCGATCAGGCTGAGGGTCTCGCCCTTGGCCACGGCATCCATGATGGCGTTCAGGGTCACGTTCAGGGCCTGCTCGGCCTTGGCCTTGGTCAGACCGTCCACGCCTGCTGCGATCGCGTCGATCAGTTCAGTCTTCGTCATGCTTCACTCCGTATCGAGTTGAAAAAACACTGACGTCCGGGCCGGCGACTTCGCTGGAAGCCGCGCCGGCAAAGACGCCGCGGGCCACATCATACCGTGTCGGACACGCCGCACCGGGAACAGTTTGTTACCGGCCCTTGGCGCGCAGGCCGCGCCAGGTCAACGTTGGCGGGTTTTTTACGGAAGAAGCGCGGCGCTGGCGGGCCGGCAGACCGCGAGGTCCGCTAGGGGCGGCAAGCCGCGGTATACGTCGCTGAAGCCGCGTATACGCGCCATCGCACGCCTCAGGACGCGCCTGGACGCCCCTGGACGCGTTTTGACGCCCCGCAGTGTCCCGGGGGCTGGTGAGGCGCGTATACGCGCTGACGGGCCCGTATACGCCTGCTGCAAGGCAGTCAGGTGCCAATGGGGTCGATCAGGCGACCCGTGAGGCGGCGTATACCGCGTATACCGCCATGCGCGTCGCTTCGTTCCGCCATGGATTGCCGCGCGCAGCCCGGCGGCAATGATCCTGCCCAATTTTTCATCATGCGCGAAAAGGGTCGGGCAGGACGGCACAGCCTCCATCGCATCGGGCCCTCGACGTATACGCCCCGGCGCGAGGCCTCGTGCGTATGGTTTACATCTTTCTTTCATGTATACAGATAGTAGTGATAGGTAAACCACGTGCGTTTCTGTGGATAACCCCGTATACGTCAATCAGATCAACCGTTTACGTATACCGAAAGCACAGGGATGAAATGTTGGCCGGCGTGGATGACTCATCCTTCCGGATGGGATGAGGGACGTATACCTGTCAGGTTGTTCGTATACGTTCCCCATGCCAGCCCCAGGCAGCCCACATCAAACCCATGCGCTTATCCACAAAAACGGGCCCGGTTATCCACATCGGCACAGGCCGGTATACGGCGCCGTGCCCGGAAAACGTACCGAGCCCGCCCGGGGGCGAGGATGCGTATACCTGACACAGCCGCACGGGTATCATCCGGTTCGCCGGACTGGACCGGCCCACCACCGCAGGAACATCAGAATGTCGGACAAGGCCAACGACGCCAGGGAACACAAGAGGCAGGCGGGCAAGAAAAAGACCGCCAGCGACCGTATCGAAGTACGCCAGTCGGGCGTGCATGGCAGGGGTGTCTACGCGATTGGCGCCATTGCGGAAGGCGAGCGCGTGATCGAATACAAGGGCGAGCACATTTCCTGGAAGGAAGCCCTGAAGCGCCACCCGCACGATCCGACGGACCCGAACCACACGTTCTATTTCAGCCTGGACGACGGCAACGTCATCGATGCCAAGTTCGGCGGCAACCGGGCGCGCTGGATCAACCACGCCTGCGAGCCGAACTGCGAAGCCCGCGAAAAGAAGGGACGCGTCTTCATCCATGCGCTGCGCGATATCGCCGAGGGCGAAGAGCTGTTCTATGACTACGGCCTGGTCATTGATGCGCGCTATACGAAGAAGCTGAAAAAGGAATACGAGTGCCGTTGCGGCAGCCCGAAGTGCCGCGGCACGATGCTGGCGCCCAAGGAAAAGTCAGGCAAATAAGCCGTCCGACCGGTTCAGGCCGGTGTGGTGCCGGGTGCCTCGCACGGGATCCGGATCACGAAGCGCATCGTCGCGCGGCGAGCGGGCGCCTCCGACAATTCCGACGCTTCGGCGGATGCCTGGGCATACGGGGAAACCGCTCCCGCGCCATCATCCGGACCGCCGGCCATGGCCGCCGTGGCCGAGGCGGGCGCCGCAGGCGCCGGCACATCCTCGATCCGGATCGTGCCCTGGTGCAGGGTGATGATCTCGTGGACGATGGCCAGTCCCAGGCCGGCCCCGCCGGGCGAAGCCTGCAGGGCGGGCGTGCCAGGTGTGTGATCGCCGCGGAAGAAGCGTTTGAACACCTCCTCGCGGCGGGCCGGCGGAATGCCCGGGCCGTTGTCTTCCACCATCACCACGGCCATGCCGCGGTGGCCCATGGCCTCGCCGCCGGCGCGCACCGTGATACGGCCGCCGGCCGGCACATACTTGACCGCGTTATCGATCAGGTTGGACAGCGCCTCGCGCATCAGCAGCCGGTTGCCGCGCACCACGGCCGGGGCGCCGCCGGTGAACGTCGGGCCGGGCAGTACCTCGAAGCCCAGGTCCACCCGCCGCGCCAGTGCCTGCGGCACCCATTCCGCGCCAATCTCGAACGCCAGTTCCGCCAGGTCGAAGTGTTCGACCGGTCCCAGCCGCTCCAGCGACAGGCCGGGCTCTGCGCGCGCCAGCGACAGCAGCTGGTTCGACAGGCGCACGGCGCGGTCGGCGGCGGTCTGCACCTCGCGCAGTGCATGACGCGCCACATCGAGCGAATCGGCTTCCACGGCGCGGTCGGCATGCAGCTTCACCGCCGTGAGCGGCGTGCGCAACTGGTGCGCGGCGTCGGCGATGAACTTGCGCTGGGCATCCAGGGCATCGCGCAGGCGCGACAGCAGGGCGTTCAGGGCGCGGATCAGCGGCTCCACCTCGGCCGGCACCTGGGTCTCGTCCAGCGCTGCCAGTGACCGCGCCGTCTGGCGGTTCAGCTTGTCGGTCAGGATCTGCAGCGGCACCAGTTCTTCCTTGAGCACGTGCGACAGGATCAGGCTGCCCACCAGCAGCAGCAGGATCAGCGGCACCGACACCGACAGCAGGATCTCGTTGGCGGCCGTTTCGCGCCGGTCCAGCAGTTCGGCCACCTCGACCACGATGGGCCCGCGCGGGATCTGCGCCTCGGACGGTGTCGTTGCCAGTTCGTCCGCGGCCGGGCTGGGCAGGCTCACCGGCAGGCGCACCGCGCGCACCTGGCGGCCGCTGAACCACGCGTAGAACAGCCGGGCGTCGTGCAGCGACGTCTGGCCGGTGCCGTAGCCCAGCCAGGTGTCCATGCCGCCGATCAGCCCGTCCGGACCATGAATGCGCCAGTAGATGCGATCGGTGCCCTCGGCCTCGACCAGCGTCTGGGCGATGATCGGGATGTCCTGCTCCAGCCGCGGACCGGCAATGCGGATCTGCTGGGCGATGTTGTTGGCCACGCCATAGAGCGCGCGATCGAAGACCTGCGTGGTGTAGTGCGCCGCCAGCCAGTACGACAGCGATCCGCTGGTCAGTACCAGTGCAAACAGCGGCGTGGCCAGCGCGCGCAGCAGGTGGACGCGCAGGCTCGGGTTCGATGTGCCGCGTGCCGCCGCGCCCGCACGGCTGCGACCGCCGCGTGTGCGCTTGCCCGTGGCGCTCGCATCGCCAGGCGGGGCAGAAGAAGATTGCGAACGCGGCCACATGGCGGATCAGGACTTCCGTTGAAGGCGGCCGCCACCGGGGCGGCGCAAGCCGGCCAGGCTCAGTGGCCCGCGCGGATTTGTAGCAGATAACCGAAGCCGCGCACCGTCACGATCTCGACGTCGGCATCCTCGAGCTTCTTGCGGACGCGATGCACGTAGACCTCGATCGCGGTGTCGCCCACCGTGTCGCCGCCTTCGCCGGCCGGATGTGCGAAGGTGGCCAGGTGGTCCTGCAGCTGCGCCTTGCTGACCACACGGCCCTGGCGCTGCAGCAGCAGTTCCAGCACGGCAAACTCGCGCGGCGACAGTTCCAGCGGGCGGCCATCGACGAACATGCGGCGGTCGTTGCCCGACAGCCGCAGCCGGCCCAGGCGCACATCGCGTTCCGGCGCGGCTTCGCCGTGCTGGCTGCGGCGCAGCAGCACGCGCACGCGGGCTTCCAATTCGGGCAGGGCGAAGGGCTTGACCAGGTAGTCGTCGGCGCCCGCGTTCAGGCCCGACAGCTTGTCTTCGAGCTCGTCGCGCGCGGTCAGGATCAGTACGGGGGTAGTGCGGTTGCGGGCCCGGTAGCGCGCCAGCAGCGTCATGCCGTCGATGCCGGGCAGGCCCAGATCCAGGATGACGAGGTCGTGCTGCTCTTTCAGCAGGTGGTCGGTGGCGTAGACGCCGTCATGCACCACGCGTACCTGGTGGCCGGCGCGGGACAACCCGGCTTCCACGCCGCTGGCGATTTGACGGTCGTCCTCGATCAGCAGGATACGCATGGCGGTACAGGTGACATTGGATGGGAAACAATGCCGCCGATTGTACAGGGCAGGCCCGGGGCCTGGCTTTCAGTTGCCCTACAGCCGGGCCGGAACCGCTTTAGCGTGCCAGGCCGGCGGCGGCCTGTTCGATGAAGCGGGCCAGGTCGATATCGCGCTGGGTCAGGCCGTTGGCGTCGTGGGTGGACAGCGTGATATCCACCCGGTTGTACACGTTGAACCACTCGGGATGATGGTCCACCTTGTCGGCGTGCAGCGCCACGCGCGTCATGAAGCCGAATGCGGCGTTGAAATCGGCGAACTTGAACGATTTCCGGATGGCATCGCGGTCCTGGACAGAGGTCCAGCCGGGCAGGGTCGCCAGCAGCGGCTGGCGGGCATCTTGCGAAAGAGGGGTCATGATGGGCTCGATCTGAAGGGTTGTCTGTTGCAGTATTTGGAACACGACAAAAGCCGGCCCGCCCCGGCGCACACCGGATGACCGGCGGCCTGGGCATTCCGGCATTGTTTCACAAAGCGGGATAACGGGCGGGGCCGCCGCCAAGCGGCCTTCGCGCGGCGACGCGTCAGATATCGTCGCTGCTGGCCCAGCCCTCGCGGGTGCCGACGTTGATGACCCGGTCGCCCTCGACGATGTCGCCGGCGCCCAGCGTCGGCAGCGCACGCAGCGCCGGGTACATGTCGGTGAAATCGGGGCGCGTGGCATCGAACAGCTGCTCGAAGCTGTCGATCACAAAGTACGTTTTCTGGAACGTGTCGATGCGATAGCGGGTGCGCATGATCCGGTGCAGGTCGAAGCCGATGCGGTTCGGGCTGGCCGAATCGAGGCTGTAAACCGACTCGCCCTGGCTGGACAGGATGCCCGCGCCGAAGATGCGCAGGCCCTGCGGCGTGCGGATCAGGCCGAACTCCACCGTGTACCAGTACAGGCGCGCCAGCATGTCCAGCGCGCCCAGCCGCGCGGCCTTGAGCCCGCCCTTGCCGTACGCCTCCATATAGTCGGCAAAGACCGGGTTGATCAGCAGCGGCACGTGGCCGAACACGTCGTGGAAGCAGTCGGGCTCCTGCAGGTAGTCGAGCTGTTCCGGCTTGCGCATCCACCAGCTGGCCGGGAATCGCCGATTCGCCAGATGCTCGAAGAACACCTCGTCCGGCACCAGGCCGGGCACGGCCACCACCTGCCAGCCGGTGGCGCGCATCAGCATCTCGTTGAGCTGGTCGAACTCGGGCACGCGGTCGCGCTCCATGCCCAGCGTGGCCAGGCCCTGCAGGAATTCGTCGCAAACACGGCCCTGCAGCATCGACGCCTGGCGATCGTACAGCTTGCGCCATATCGCGTGGTCGGTGTCGGTATAGCGATGCACCGGCTGGGCGATGGTGAAGTCGGGACGCAGTTCCTGGCCGGACAGCAGGCCGGCATCGAACTGTTCCTTGAGCTTGGCGGTCATCGTGCCGGCAAAGTTGCCGGCGTCGGGGGTGGCGGCCGAGGGCGTCATGCGTTACGTCTCCAAACTTGTGGCTTGTATTCCGATCGGATGCGGAATTTATGCATAGTCTATCGACCGGACTCCGCAAGATGGCCGCAAAATCGGCGATATCCACCATCGCAGTGCATATAATCCGCACATACACGAGGATCGATGCGGGATATCTGCGGACATGAACCAAGCCAACCTGGACCCCTATGACCTGGCCCTGCTGGCCGCCCTGCAGGCCGACGGCCGCTCCACCCATCAGCAACTGGCCGAGCGGGTACATCTGTCGGCCAGCCAGGTGGGCCGGCGGCTGGCCCGGCTGGAAGCCGACGGCGTGATCACGGGCTACCGGGTGAACCTGTCGCCCCAGGCGCTGGGGCTGGGCGTGATGGTCTTCATCAGCGTGAAGCTGGCGCACCATGGCGACACCATGGTCGAACGCTTCGCCGAGGAAATCCTGCTGCTGGAAGAGGTGCAGGAGTGCTATTCGGTCGCGGGCGAGGCCGATTACCTGATCCGCGTGGTGGTGGCCGACCTGCCCACGCTGGCCGATTTCACGATGAAGCGGCTGATGCGCGTGCCGGGCGTGGAGAGTGTGCGGTCGAACATCGTCCTGACGGCACTCAAGCGCGAGGGTCCGTTGCCACTGTCACATTTGCGCTAAACCACAAGGCCTTCTCCTGAAATGTGCAGAGGCTTGCGCTTGCCACCCGCGCATGTCACGCTCGCGCGGAGCCAATTCGGGAGAAGGCAGCATGATCGGGAGGATCGCCACGGCGGCCGCGGCCACCGCAGCAGGTCTTGTATTCAGTGCGTTGACATGGGCGCCGGCCGCATCGGCCGCGCAGATCACGCGTTTCTCACCCGAAGGGGTGAACCCGCAGGTGCGTCAGGTGGCCATCCGGTTCGACGAGCCGATGGTGCCGATGGGCGACCTCAAGGCTGCCGCGCCGGCATCGGTGTCGTGCGTGGGCGGCGTCGGCGGCAGCGGACGCTGGGTCAACGCCACGAACTGGGTCTACGACTTCGAGCGTGACCTGCCGCCCGGCGTGCGCTGCACCGTACAGATCACCCCGGCCCTCAAGAGCGTGGCCGGCAAGGCGTTCTCCGGCAAATCCGAGTACCGGTTTGAAACGGGCGGTCCGATCGTGATCGCCGCGCGCCCGTCCGGCGGCGAGGTCGAGGAAGACCAGGTCTTTGCGCTGCGCTTCAACGGCGCGGCCGCGGCGGGGTCGATCCGGTCCCATGCCTGGTGCCAGGCCGAGGGGCTGGGCGAACGCATTCCCGTGCGGCTGCTGACTGGCAAGGAACGCGACAGCGTCATCGAGGCGCTGCACTGGAAGGAAGTGGTCAAGCGCGACGGCGATGCCGTGCATCTGCTGGCCTGCCAGCAGCGCCTGCCTGCCGGCGCACGCATGCAACTGGTGCTCGATGCGGGCATTGCCACGCCATCGGGCCTGGCCACCACGGCGGCCCGCCGCTTCGACTTCCACGTGCGCGACCCCTTTGCCGCGGGCTTTACCTGCGAGCGCGAGCGCGCCGAAGCGCCCTGCACGCCGCTGCGCCCGATGACCGTCACGTTCACCGCGCCGATTTCGCGCAAGGCGGCCGAGGGCATCGTGATGAAGACGCCTTCCGGTCCGAAGACCCCGTCGTTCGATCCGGACGAGGCGCGCGATGCGCCGGTATCCACGGTCACGTTCAAGGGCCCGTTCCCGGAAAAGGCCAGCCTGACGATCGAGGCGCCGAAGGATCTCAAGGACGAAAGCGGCCGTGCACTCGCCAACGCCGACCTGTTCCCGATCAAGCTGACCACTGCGGCGCTGCCGCCGCTGGCCAAGTTCGCCGCCGCGCCGTTTGGCGTGGTCGAACGTTTTGCCGACCTGCCGCGCGGAAAATCGGCAAACGACTATCCGCCGCTGCTGCCCGTGACGCTGCGCAATGTCGAGGCCGATCTGCCCACCCTGGCCGTGCGCGCCGAGGCCGGCACCGTGGCGCGGCTCAAGGTCGATGACGACGGTGCCATCCTGCGCTGGTTCGGCATGGTCAAGCGCATGCACGAAAACAGCTGGACCCGCGAGCAGATCGCCGCCATCCGGGCCGGTCAGGCACCATATTCCGTCCAGAGCCCGCGCAACGCACCGTCGATCGAAACGCGCTCGGTGTCGCTGCTCGAGGGCGTAGCCGGCGCGAAGAAGCTGGCCATTCCGAAGTCCACCGACACCACGCCGCGCCCGTTCGAGGTGGTCGGCATTCCGTTGCCCGAACCCGGATTCCACGTGGTGGAGATCGCCTCGCCGCTGCTGGGCGAGGCGCTGCTTGGCAAGAAGGCGCCGATGTACGTGCGTACGGCGGCGCTGGTCACCAACCTTGGCGTGCATTTCAAGCTGGCACGCGGCGAGGGCGACGGCGACATGAGCGGCCTGGCGTGGGTGACCACGCTCGATGACGGCAAGCCCGTGGCCAACGCCAGGGTGGCGGTGCGCAGCTGCGACGGCGAGCTGCTGGGGCAGGGCACCACCGACGCCACCGGCGTGGCGCGTTTCGCGAAGCTGGCCGACCGCCGCTACAAGGACTGCGCCAACGGCATGGACGGCTATTTCGTGTCGGCCCGCATCGCCGCCGACCATCCCCAGGCGCGCGGCAAGGCCGACATGGCCTTTGTCATGTCGGACTGGAATCGCGGCATCGAGACGTGGCGCTTCAACGTGCCCACCGATTTGAGCCCGAAGCAGACCGTGCGCGCTCACACCGTGTTCGACCGCACGCTGCTGCGCGCCGGCGAAACGGTGTCGATGAAGCACCTGATCCGCAACGAGACCGCGCAGGGCCTTGCGTTGCCGCAGGCCATGCCGGCGAAGCTGCTCATCACCCATGAAGGCAGCGGCCAGGAATACGAGATGCCGCTGACCTGGCGCACCACCGCCACGGGCGGACGGAGTGCCGAGAACGCGTTCCAGGTGCCCTCGTCGGCCAAGCTGGGCGTCTACGACGTGGCGCTGGTCTACGACAACGATCGCAGGCTCGATAGCGGCAGCTTCCGCGTCGAGGCGTTCCGGCTGCCGGTGCTGTCCGGCACGTTGTCGGTGACCAGGGACCCCAAGGCCAAGGGCAATGCGCTGGTGGCGCCGGCCGAGGTGCCGGTGGGCGTGGAGATCCACTACCTCAACGGGGGCGGTGCGGCCGGGCTGCCGGTGCGCCTGTCCGCGCTGATGCGCAACAAGGCGGTGAGCTTCGCGGACTACGACGACTACGCATTCAACCCGCCGCGCGCGCAGCGGCAGAGCAGCAGTGGCGACGAGGAAGACGACCAGGACAGCGAAGGATCGCACGACGAATCCGAAAAGCTCGTGGCCGACAAGCTGCCGCTGACGCTGGACAAGGATGGCAACGGCAAGCTGACGGTGAAGAATCTGCCGAAGGTCGATGCCCCGCGCGACCTGGTGCTGGAGGCCGGCTTTGCCGACCCGAACGGCGAGATCCAGACGCTGCGCCAGACCGTGCCGCTGTGGCCGTCGGCCGTGGTGGTGGGCATTCGCGCCGCCAATTGGGCATCGGTCAGCCAGAAGCTGGCCGTGCACACCGTGGTGCTTGATACCCAGGGCAAGCCGATGGCCGAATCGCCTGTGCAGATCAAGGCACGCGCCCGCATCACCACGTCGGCGCGCAAGCGCGTGGTAGGTGGCTTCTACCGCTACGACAACCGCAGCGAGACCAGGGATCTCGGCGTGGTGTGCGATGTGCGCACCGATGCCCAGGGCCGTGCGCGCTGCGAGGTGGCACTGTCCCAGGCGGGTGAAGTGGAGCTGATCGCCAGTGCGCGCGATGCCGACGGCCGCTCGGCGCAAGCCGCCACCACGGTATGGGTCACGCGCCAGGGCGAACTCTGGTTCGGTGGCGAAAACCACGACCGCATGGACGTGCTGCCCGAAAAGAAGGCGTACGCACCCGGCGACACCGCCGTGTTCCAGGTGCGCATGCCGTTCCGCCGCGCCACGGCGCTGGTAGCCGTGGAACGCGAGGGCATCCTCGATACGCAGGTGGTGGAGCTGAACGGCAGCGATCCGACGATCCGGCTCAAGGTCAAGCCGGAATGGGGGCCGAACGTCTACGTATCGGTGCTGAGCCTGCGTGGCCGCCTGCGCGAAGTGCCGTGGTACTCGTTCTTCCAATGGGGCTGGCGCCAGCCGCTGGACTGGTGGCACGCGTTCCGCAGCGAAGGGCGCGAGTACGTGGCGCCGTCGCCGCTGGTTGATCTGTCGAAGCCGGCGTTCCGGCTGGGACTGGCGCAGATCCGCGTTGGTAACGAGGCGTACCGGCTCGATGTGAGCGTGACACCGGACAAGGCGAGCTACCCGGTGCGCGGCAAGGCGCGCGTGACGGTGCAGGTCAGGCTGCCCGACGGCAAGCCCGCGGCCAATGGCGAGGTGGCGCTGGCCGCGGTGGATCAGGCGCTGCTGGAACTGATGCCGAACACGAGCTGGAACCTGCTCGACGCGATGGTGCAGCCGCGCAGCTATGGCGTCGAAACGTCGACGGCCCAGATGGAAATCATCGGCCGCCGCCACTATGGTCGCAAGGCGGTGCCGGCGGGCGGTGGCGGGGGCAAGAGCCCCACGCGCGAGCTGTTCGACACGCTGCTGCTGTGGAATCCGCGCGTGCAGCTGGACGGTGAGGGCAAGGCCACGCTGGAGGTGCCGCTCAACGATTCGCTGACCAGCTTCCGCATCGTCGCCGTGGCCGACCTGGGCGTAAACCGCTTCGGCAGCGGCGGGGCCAGCATCGCCGCGACGCAGGACCTGCAGATGATCTCGGGCCTGCCGCTGCTGGTACGCGAGGACGACAAGTACCGCGCGATGTTCACGCTGCGCAATACTACGCAGCGCGCGATGACCGTGGAAGCCACGGCACGCGCCACGCTGGTGGACGCGCAGACGCTGCCGGCGCAGACCATGCAGATTCCCGCCGGCGAGGCCCGCGAGATCGGCTGGGACATCACCGCGCCCGCGCTGCTGGCCTACAGCCGCAGCGGCACGATCCTGTGGGAGGTGGCAGCCGCCGAGAAGGGCACGGGCGGTGCCAGCGACAAGCTCAAGGTGTCGCAGCAGATCGTGCCGGCCGTGCCGGTCACGGTGCAGCAGGCGATGCTGGCGCAGCTGACGCCGGGCATGTCGGTACCGGTGCAGGCGCCCGCCGGTGCGCTGGCCGGTCCGTCCGGCAGGCTGCGCGGTGGCATGCAGGTGACGATGCAGTCTTCGCTGGCTGGCGGCATGCCGGGCGTGCGGGAATGGTTCCGCAACTATCCGTTCAGCTGCCTGGAGCAGCGGTCGTCGAAATCGCTCGGGCTGGGCGATGCGGCGGCCTGGGATGCGCTGATGGCGCAACTGCCCTCGTACCTCGACACGAACGGGCTGGCGTCGTACTTCCCGTTGCGCAGCGACAGCCAGTCGGGCAGCGAGGTGCTGACGGCCTACCTGCTGGCGATTGCCGACGAAGCGTCGCGAGCCGGGCTGCCGATGCGCATTCCCGACGCACAGCGCGACCAGATGGAGCGCGGCCTGATTGCTTTTGTCGAAGGGCGTATCGCGCCGCCGCGCTGGGCGCCGTCGTCGGCGACGATGGACCTGGACGTGCGCAAACTGGCCGCCATCGAGGCGCTGTCGCGCACGGGCAAGGCGCAGGGCCGCATGCTGGGATCGATCCAGATCCTGCCCGACCAGTGGCCGACGTCGGCGCTGATCGACTGGCTGGGCATCCTGTCGCGCGTGCAGGACATCCCCGAGCGCGACAAGCGCATTGCCGATGCCACGCAACTGCTGCGCAGCCGCCTGACGGTGCAGGGCACGCGCCTGGTGTTCTCGACCGAGCGCGCCGACAACTGGTGGTGGCTGATGGCGGGTGGCGACGTCAACGCGGCGAAGCTGCTGGCGCTGGCGTCGCAACTGCCGGCGTGGAAGGACGACGTGCCACAGCTGGTCACTGGCCTGCTGGGCCGACAGACCCGTGGCGCGTGGTCGACCACCACTTCCAATGCCTGGGGCGTGATGGCGATCCGCCGCTATGCGCAGGTCTACGAGAAGACGCCGGTGGCGGGCAGTGCGCGTGCCACGCTTGGCGAGGTGTCGCGCACGTTCCACTGGGCCAGGGCGACGCAGCAGGACGGCGTGGCCAGCGGCATGGTTGACCTGCCGTGGCCGGCGGCTGCCGCCAGCGCGCCGGTTGCGCTGCAGGTGGAGCAGCAGGGCACGGGCCGTCCGTGGGCCACGGTGCGTGCGCTGGCCGCCGTGCCGCTGCGCGAGCCGGTGGCGGCGGGCTATCGCATCCGCCGCAGCGTCACGCCGGTGGAGCAGGCCGTGGCGGGCAAGTGGTCGCGTGGCGACACCTATCGCGTCAAGCTCGACATCGACGCGCAGGCCGACATGACGTGGGTGGTGGTCAGCGATCCGGTGCCCACCGGCGCAACGATCCTGGGCAGCGGGCTGGGTCGCGATTCGGTGATCGCCACGCGCGACCAGAAATCGGCATGGTCCGACTTCACCGAGCGCACGCCCGAGGCCTATCGCGAGTACTTCAGCTACGTGCCCAAGGGCGGGCTGTCGGTGGAGTACACGGTGCGGCTCAACAACGCGGGCGAGTTCGCGCTGCCGCCGACGCGTGTCGAGGCGATGTACGCCCCGGACGTGTTCGGTGAAACGCCCAACGCGAAGCTGACGGTCGGAGCGGCCAAGTGAGCTGGATCGCCATGCGGATGCCCCCACGCGTGCGCGAATGGTGGATGGCCGGCGCGCTGGCCGGCATCACCTACGGTGTGCTGCTGTTCCAGGCGTCGCTGGAACTGCCGCCCAATACGCCGCTGACCGGCCAGATCGCGTACCAGCCTGTCTGGAAGACGGCGATGGTGCTGCTGCTGGCGCGGGCGGCTTGGTTCCATCGCCCGGCGGCGGAGCGGCGCTGGCTGGTGATCGCGCTGGTCTTCTCGGCCCTGGGCGATTTTCTGCTGGCGCTGCCCGGGCTTCGGGTCTCGTTCGTCGGTGGCCTGGGCGCCTTCCTGATGGCGCACCTGGCCTACCTGCGGCTGTTCGTGCCGCTGGGCGGCGACACGCGTCCGCAGCGGCTGGTGGGCTGCGGGCTGGTGCTGGGCGCGGCGGGTGCGTTGCTGGGACGCTTCTGGCCCAACCTCGGACCGTTGATGTGGCCCGTGACCGTCTATGTCGGCGTGCTGGCCGCCATGGCGTGCGCGGCGCTGCTGGCGCGGCTGCCCACGCCGCTGACGGCGCTGGGGGCGCTGTTCTTTGTGATGTCGGACGCGTTGATCGGCACGGCGAAATTCCTGTCGCCGTTCGACACGTACCAGCTCGGCATCTGGTGGACCTACGCCATCGCGCAGCTGCTGCTGGTGGCCGGTGTGGTGGCGGGGCGCGACGCGCACGAATGAGGCATCTGGTGCAGTCAAGGCAGGACGAAGCATGCGATTGAAGCGAAGTGCATGGGTGGTGACAGGCCTGCTGCTGTGGTCGGCAGGCACGGCCCATGCCGTGCCCGGTTTCCGTGAAGTGCGCGACAACTGGCGCAGTGCCGATATCGTCGTCACGGATCGGCACGGGCAGACGGTGGCGCGCGTGCGTGACGACTTCCAGGCGCGGCGCGGCGACTGGGTGACGCTGGCCGATACGTCGCCGGCCTTGCGCACGGCCATCGTGCTGTCCGAGGACAGGCGCTTCTATGCGCATAGCGGGGTGGACTGGCAGGGCGTGGCCGCCGCGGCGTGGGCCAACCTGTGGAACACGCGCACGCGCGGGGCATCGACACTGACGATGCAGCTTGCGGGCCTGCTCGACGCCGACCTGCGGGCGGGCCGTGGCCGCAGTTTCGGGCAGAAGTTGGGGCAGGTTGTCAGTGCGTCGTCGCTGGAGCGCGGCTGGAGCAAGGATCAGATCCTGGAGGCGTACCTGAACCTGGTGCCGTTCCGGGGCGAACTGGTGGGGCTGTCGGCGATGTCGCAGACACTGTTCGGCAAGGTGCCGAGCGGGCTTGACGCGCGCGAGTCGGCGGTGGCGGTGGCGCTGGTGCGCAGCCCGAATGCGTCGGCACTGCAGGTGTCGAAGCGGGCGTGCGGCATCTTGCGCGACATGAAGCTGCCACGCGAATGCGACGGGCTCGACGGCTTTACCACACTGGTCCTGGCGAAGTCGTCCGGCGCGGGGGGCGATGCGATGAACGCGCGCCGCGACATCAACCTCGCGCCGCATCTGGCACGGCAACTGGTGGCCCAGGCACGGCTTGCGACGCCGGCGGGAAAACCGCTGCCGCCGCGCATCGTATCGACGCTCGACGCTGAACTGCAGCGCGTGGCGTCGGATAGCCTGGATCGCCACCTGCGCGAACTGGCCGGCCGCAATGCCGAGGACGGTGCGGTGGTGGTGATCGACAACGCCAGCGGCGACGTGCTGGCTTATGTGGGGTCGTCAGGCGTGCTGTCGGCGGCGGCGCAGGTCGATCATGCGGCTGCGCTGCGGCAGGCCGGGTCGACGCTGAAGCCGTTTCTCTATGCGCAGGCGATCGAGGAACGCCGGCTCACCGCCGCATCGTTGCTCGACGATCGCCCGGTCAACCTGCCGACCGGCGGGGGCCTCTATATTCCGCAGAACTACGATCATCGCTATGCCGGCTGGGTCAGCCTGCGTGCCGCGCTTGGGTCGTCGCTCAACGTGCCGGCCGTGCGCTCGCTGGTGATGGTGACCCCGCATCGCTTCCATCGCCGGCTGGTGTCGCTGGGTCTGCCGCTAACCCAGTCGGGCGACTACTACGGCTACAGCCTGGCGCTGGGCAGTGCCGATGTGTCGCTGCTGTCGCTGACCAATGCGTATCGTACTTTCGCCAATGCGGGCGCGTACTCGTTGCCACGTACGACGATGGGTGCCGCGAGTCCCGCAAGGCGCGCGGTGATGATGCCAGGCGCCACGTATGTGATCGGCGATGTGCTGTCGGACCGCCATGCCCGCGCACGCACGTTCGGGCTCGACAGTCCGCTGACGACGCGTTTCTGGACGGCGGTGAAGACCGGCACCAGCAAGGATATGCGCGATAACTGGTGCGTGGGATGGTCGCAGGCCTACACGGTTGGCGTATGGGCGGGCAACGCCAGCGGGGCGAGCATGCACGACGTATCGGGGGTATCCGGCGCGGCGCCCGTGTGGCACGAAGTCATGGAGGCACTGCACCGTGGCAAGCCAAGCCGGGCGCCAGCGATGCCGGCCGGTGTGGAGCGTGTGGCGGTGGATTTCGATGACGACCTGGAGCCCGCGCGTGACGAGGTATTCCTGGCGGGTACGGCCGTGCCGCACATCCGCATCGGCAAACCCGGGAAGACGCAAGGCACGCCCGCCATTGCCAGCCCGGCGGACGGCACGATCTTCGCCCTCGATCCCGATATCCCGCCGGCGGCGCAGCGCGTCTGGTTCCATGCCGATGGGCTGACCGGCCAGACCGCCAGCGCCGTGACATGGCGCATGGACGGCAAACCGCTGGGCAAGGGGGGGCAGGTTGGCTGGCTGCCATGGCCGGGACGGCATCGTGTGCAGCTGGTGGATGCCGGCGGCAAGGTGGTGCATGAGATCGGCATCGAAGTGCGCGGCGCCAGCGTGCGCGAGACCAAGGCGCAGAAGGTGTCGCAGCGGCGTTGATGCCGCGCGGCCGGCCGGACGTTACAGCGGGGATTGCGGCAGTTCGCGCGCCTTGAGGAAATCGACGAACACGCGCAGCTTGGGCGGCATCAGCGCGCGGCTCGGGTAGTAGAGATAGAAGCCCGAGAACGGCGGCGTCCAGGCATCGAGCACGGTGACCAGCGCCCCCGACCCCAGCGCCCCGGCGATATGGTGCGGAAACTCGTACACCAGCCCCAGCCCTGCCAGTGCGGCCTGATGCAGCATGGTCTTGTCGTTGGCGATCAGCGCTGTGCGTGTGTCGACAGTGAACGGGCGACCGCCCGCCCGCGAAAATTCCCAGCGGTACATCGACCCCGTGGGCCCGAAGCGATATTGCAGGCAGGCATGCCGATGCAGGTCATGGGGCGTTTCGGGCGTGCCGTGGGCGGCCAGGTAGTCGGGCGAGGCCGCCACCACCATGCGCAGTGGGCCAGTGACAGGAATTGCGACCATATCCTGCTGCAGTGCTTCGCCCAGGCGCAGACCGGCATCGAAACCTTCGGCGATCAGGTCGATGAAGCGGTCGTCGGTCACCAGGTCGACGCATATCGACGGGTACGCATGCATGAAATCGGTCAGGATCGGGCGCAGCGCGATAACCACCGCGGAATGCGAACTGGTGAGCCGCAGCGTGCCCACCGGTACGTCGCGTTGCTGGCGTACGTCGTCGGTGGCGGCATGAATTTCGGCCAGCGCCGGTGCCACGCGCGCCAGCAGGGCGGCGCCGGCCTCTGTCAGGCCCACGCGGCGCGTCGTGCGTTGCAGCAGGCGCACGCCCAGCCGGTCTTCCAGATGGCGCACGGTCTGGGAAATCGCCGAAGGGCTGACGCCCAGCGCAGCAGCGGCAGCGGTGAAGCCGCCAAGTTGCGCCACGCGCGTGAAGGCGGCCAGTGCAGGTAGCGAATCGGGATCGATTGTGAAGTCAGGCTTCATGATGCGTGCAGCGTAGCACGCTGTTTCCCGATGCAGGGGATCGCGATACTGGCACGCATGCGGTTGGGACGCTCTGATCGTTCTGGTGCCCGCCGTGACCTGAAACCACAAGGAGTTTTCCGATGACGGCAATGCGCAAGCTGGGGCAGGTTGGCCCCGAAGTCTTTCCCCTGGGCCTGGGCTGCATGGGCATGAGCGAGTTCTATGGTGCCCACGACGACACCGAATCCATTCGTACGATTCATCATGCTATCGATAATGGCGTCAACTTTATCGATACGGCAGATATATACGGCCCGCATACCAACGAGCAGCTGGTGGGCCGCGCACTGGCCGGGCGGCGCGACCAGGTGGTGCTGGCCACCAAGTTCGGCATCGTGCGCGATCCCGCCAATCCGGGCGCGCGGGGTGCCAACGGGCGTCCGGAGTATGTCCGGGCGTCTTGCGATGCCAGCCTGAAGCGGCTGGGCGTCGATCATATCGACCTGTATTACCAGCATCGCGTGGACCCGGACACGCCAATCGAGGACACCGTCGGCGCGATGGCCGATCTGGTCAAGGCCGGCAAGGTGCGCTGGATCGGCTTGTCAGAGGCCGGCGCGGCCACCATCGAGCGGGCCCATGCGGTGCACCCGGTGACGGCCCTGCAGACCGAATACTCGCTGTGGACGCGCGACGTGGACGAGAACGGCATTCTCGCCATCTGCCAGCGGCTGGGCATCGGCTTCGTGCCATACAGCCCGCTGGGACGCGGCTTCCTGACCGGCGCCATCCGTACGCCCGACGATTTCGCGCCGGACGACTACCGCCGCACCAATCCGCGCTTTACCGGCGAAAACTTCGCCCGCAACCTGAAACTCGTGGATGCCGTGCGCGAGCTGGCCGCAGCCAAGGGATGCACGGCGGCGCAACTGGCGCTGGCCTGGGTGCTGACGCGCGGCGAACATGTGGTGCCGATTCCCGGCACGCGGCGTATCGCCAATCTCGACGACAATCTGGGCGCACTAAACGTCACACTGTCTGCGCGCGATCTGGCCGATATCGACGCGGTGTTCCCGCTGGGCGCAGCGGCGGGTACGCGTTACGCCGAACAGGTGATGTCGCTGCTGTCCCGCTGATCGGCGCCCGGTGGCGGGCCCGGCTGGGCGACAATGTCGGCCTTCGTTTCTTTTTGCCTGTACTGGCCCGACACCGATGACTGCTAAGCCGTCCGTCCCGCTGACTGCCCTGGATGCCGCCGCCACCGCGGCACGCCTGCCGTATCCCGCGCTTGCCCAGGCCATAGGGTCGATGCTCGGTGAACTACGCGACGGCACCGCGATGGCGCCGCCGCGCATTGCGCTGCCCGTGGGCGACGCCGCGCGCGGGCAGGGCACGCTGCTGGTGATGCCGGCGTGCAACCGCGACATCGTGATGACCAAGAACATCACCGTGCATCCGGACAATCCCCAGCGGGGCCTGCCCAATATCCTGGGCGAAGTTTTGGTGGCGAACGCGCATACCGGCGAGCGGATCGCCATGCTCGACGGCCCGACCGTCACCGGGCGGCGCACCGCCGCCGTTTCGTTGCTGGCAGCGCAATCGTTCGCACCGATGATTGACGGGGAACTGCTGATCGTCGGTGCGGGCGTGCAGGCGCAAACCCATCTCGAAGCTTTCGTGGCCGGCCTGCCCGTGCGCAAGGTCTGGCTGCAGTCGCGCACGCGCGACAAGGCCGAGGCGCTGGCTGCGCAAGCCCGTGCGCTAGGCGTGGCGGCCGACGTGATCGACGACGTCGCGGCGGTGCTGCCCCGGGTGTCGATGGTGGTTACCGTGACATCGAGCCGGTCGCCGGTGCTGCCCGATCTGGACAGCGGGCTCTGGACCGACCGCCATTTCGTGGCGGCCGTCGGCGCGTTCCGGCCCGATATGTGCGAACTGCCGCCGCAACTGTGCCAAACGGCATCGGCTCTGGGTCGCCTGCTGGCCGACACGCTGTTCGGTATCGAAGACGAGGCGGGCGATCTGCTGCAGGCGGGTATCGACTGGAACACGGTGCAGCCGTTCGAGACGGCCATTCTGGACGCCGACACCCTGCGTACGCGAACCGGCAGTCCGCTGGTGTTCAAGAGCGTGGGCTATGCGCTGTGGGACCTCGCTGCCTGCATCCTCGCCAGCCAGAAGTGACGTGGGCCTGGCGTCCGGATATCGTCCGAACACGTGTTTGAGAATTCGGCTATGCAGTAATAAAACCACTCTCTATGAGTGGTTTTTCATTTGTGAAACAGAACCGTTGTGCTGACGCGTCGTTTTGGATGCAAAAACGCGGAAATCCGTGTCCACCTTTTGGGTTAACCCTGTCTTTAGGGCATTTCTTCTATCATCCCGTCCCGTGTTTGAAACAGTCCGCGCAAGCCGCGCAGGATAATTGCCGCCAGCAGTGGCTGTATTCAGAAGAAAGAGGATGGAGTAAGAGGAACAATGAAAAAGATCTATAAGAACATGCTGATGGCGGGTGCCGCCATGGCAATGGCTGGCGCCGCACAGGCCCAGTCCGCGGGCACTAACGTAGTGAGTCTTGGCTGGATGCGCGTAATGCCCACGGGCGACTCGCAACTGCTGACGATCGATTCGATCGCTGGCCGTCCGGCCGGCGTGCAGCGCCCGAACACCGGCGCCAAGATCGACGGCGCCGACACCGCCGGCCTGACGTTCGGGCACTTCTTCACCGACAACCTCTCTGCCGAATTCGTGGTCGGCATCCCGCCCAAGCACGATGTCAGCGGCGACCGCGGCTATGCGCAGTACGGCAAGCTCGGCGAAGTGCGTCAGTGGAGCCCGGCCATCGTCGCCAAGTGGCACTTCTTCGACGCCAAGACCAAGTTCCGTCCGTACGTGGGCGTGGGTGTGAACTACACCTGGTTCACCGGCGAGACGGTCACGAACCAGACCTTCGTGCAGCGCGAGTTTGGCCCGGGCTCGACCATGACGGCTACCGCCAGTTCGTCGTGGAACCCGGTGTTCAACGTTGGCGCGAACTACGCCATCAACGAGAAGTGGTTCGTTGGCTTCTCGGTATCGTACGTGCCGATCTCGGCCACGGCCAACTTCACGACCACGCTGGCCAACGGCGCCAAGGTCGAGTCGCATACCAAGATCAAGATCGATCCGGTGGTGACGTTCCTGCACGTCGGCTACAAGTTCTGATCCTTCCCGGACCAGACACCAGATGGCGAAAAGGGCACCCGAGGGTGCCCTTTTTCATTGGCGCGGGCCGGATGGATATCAGGCCACCGACTTCACAGGGTAGCCGGCATCTTCAATGGCTTGCTGCAGCGCCTGCCGATCCGCGGCCGATTCGACCTTGACTGACTGGGCTGGCACGTCGGCGGCCACGTGGGCGGCCGGATCGACGGCCTGTACCGCGCGGGTGATCGCGCCGACGCAG
This sequence comes from Ralstonia sp. 25mfcol4.1, assembly GCF_900104095.1. Lineage (GTDB taxonomy): Bacteria > Pseudomonadota > Gammaproteobacteria > Burkholderiales > Burkholderiaceae > Cupriavidus. Next base: position 276,781 of record NZ_FNJO01000009.1, read on the forward strand.
TGGTTGCAGGACATGCCTTCGACCTGGAAGTGGATCATGGTGTGACTCCTTGTTAACGATTTGAGACCGGAAACGCCTTTGGAAGCAGTATGAACCTTCCTACGGTGGGAAGCGCAAGCCCCGCGATGGTGACGGCGAAATAACGCGGCAGGCCTTGACCTTCCAATGATGGTAAGGTCCACAGTACAGTTGTCGCGCCCCGTGCGCCTTGCCGGATTTCGTCCATGTCCACACCTGCGTCGTCCCTGAGTCCCGTCCCGAACACCACGCCGAATGCCGCCCGGAATGCCGTCGGCGGGGCCGAGTGGCGCCTGCCTGTCGAGGGCATGACCTGCGCGTCTTGCGTGGGCCGCGTCGAGCGTGCGCTGGCGAAGGTGCCCGGCGTGCATGACGTGGCCGTGAACCTGGCCACGGAGCAGGCCACGCTGCATGTCGAAAGCGGCGCGGCACTGTCCGCCGCCGCGCAGGCCGTGGCCGATGCGGGCTACGACGTGCCGCGCGACGAGGTCGAACTCGATATCGACGACATGACCTGCGCGTCGTGCGTGGGCCGCGTGGAGCGTGCGCTGCGGGCCGTACCCGGCGTGCAGGACGCCCAGGTCAACCTGGCGACCGAGCGCGCCACCGTAACGGTGCTGCGCGGAACGGTCGACGCCGCGACGCTTGCCGCTTCCGTGACGCGCGCCGGTTATGGCGCGAAGCCGGTGGTCGATGCGGCAGCCGCTGCGTCGGGTACGGAAGCGCGGCAGGCCGATTTCTGGTCCGGTCCGTGGCCCGTGGCGATCTCCGCCGCGCTGTCGCTGCCGCTGGTGGCGCCGATGGTCCTGGAATGGTTCGGCATCCACGCGATGCTGCCGGGCTGGCTGCAATGGCTGCTGGCCACACCGGTGCAGTTCGTGTTCGGCTGGCGCTTCTACAAGGCCGGCTACAAGGCCGTGCGCGCCCGCGCGGGCAATATGGACCTGCTGGTGGCACTGGGTACGTCGGCCGCCTATGCGCTGTCGATCTGGCAGATGTTCGATGCCGGGCCCGGCGCCATGCCTCACCTCTACTTCGAAAGCGCCGCGGTCGTCATCACGCTGGTGCGGCTCGGCAAGTGGCTGGAGGTGCGCGCCAAGCGCCAGACCGCCGATGCCATCCGCGCGCTGGCCGCCCTGCGCCCCGATACGGCGCGCGTGGTCCGCAACGGCGTGGAGCAGACTGTGCCGCTGGCGGACGTGCGCGTGGGCGACGAGATCATCGTGCGGCCCGGCGAGCGGATTCCCGTCGATGCCGAAGTGGTGACCGGCTCCAGCCAAGCCGATGAATCGATGCTGACCGGCGAGTCGCTGCCGGTGCCGAAGCAGCCGGGCGACCGCCTGACCGGTGGATCGATCAATTTCGAAGGGTTGCTGGTCGCGCGTACCGTTGCCGTGGGTGCCGAGACGGTGCTGGCCAGGATCATCCGCATGGTCGAGCACGCGCAGGCGGCCAAGGCGCCGATCCAGCGCATGGTGGACCAGGTCAGCGCGGTGTTCGTGCCCGTGGTGCTGGGCATTGCGCTGGCCACGCTGCTGGGCTGGGGCCTGGTTGCAGGCGACTGGAGCCAGGCGCTGCTCAATGCGGTGGCAGTGCTGGTCATCGCGTGCCCCTGCGCGCTGGGCCTGGCCACGCCCACCGCGATCATGGCGGGCACCGGCGCTGGTGCGCGGGCAGGCATCCTGATCAAGGACGCCGAGGCGCTGGAAGTGGCGCATCGCGTGTCGATCGTCGCGTTCGACAAGACCGGCACGCTGACCGTCGGCAAGCCCGAGGTGGTGGCGCTGCTCGCCGCCGATGGCGACGACAACGCACTGCTGGAAAGGCTCGCGGCATTGCAGGCCGGCAGCGAGCATCCGCTGGCGCGTGCCGTCGTGACGCTGGCGGCCGAACGCGGTATCGCGGCGCCCGTGGCCAGCGACGTGCGCGCACTGCCGGGCCGTGGCATTGCCGGCGTGGTGGCCGGGCAGGCGCTGCAACTGGGCAGCGAGGCGCTGCGCGTGTCGCTGAACGCCGATGCGGGTGCGCTGCAGGCCGATGCCGAACGCCTGCGCGGCGAGGGGCGCACGGTATCGTGGCTGATCGACGCCGCGGCGCATTCGGTGCTGGGGCTGGTGGCGTTTGGCGATGCGCTGAAGCCGGGCGCGGCGGCCGCCATCGCACGGCTGCGCGAGGCCGGCATCCGCACCGTGATGCTGACCGGCGATAACGCCGGCGCGGCGGCTCGGGTGGCCAGCGTGCTGGGTCTGGACGACGTGCAGGCCGAGGTATTGCCCGAGGACAAGGCCGCCCGCGTGACGGCGTTGCGGGCTGACGGCAATGCCGTGGTCGCGATGGTGGGTGATGGCATCAACGACGCGCCGGCGCTGGCGGCGGCCGATGTCGGCATCGCGATGTCCACGGGCACCGACGTGGCGATGCACGCCGCCGGCATCACGCTGATGCGTGGCGATCCCGCGCTGGTGGCCGATGCGCTGGCGGTGTCGCACCGCACCGTGCGCAAGATCCGCCAGAACCTGTTCTGGGCCTTCATCTACAACGTGATCGGCATACCGCTGGCCGTGGCGGGGCTGCTCAATCCGGTGGTGGCGGGCGCCGCGATGGCGTTTTCCAGTGTCAGCGTGGTCAGCAACGCGCTGCTGCTGCGCCGCTGGCATCCGCTGGCGGGCCAGCAAGCGAAGGAGTCGCGATGAATATCGGAGAAGCGGCGGACGCCTCGGGCGTATCCGCCAAGATGATCCGCCACTACGAATCGATCGGCCTGGTCGATGCGCCGCCGCGCAGCGAGGGCGGCTACCGCCGGTATGACGAACGCGCGGTGCATACCTTGCGCTTCGTGCGGCGCGCCCGTAATCTCGGTTTCTCGCTCGACGAGATCCGCAACCTGCTGTCGCTCTGGCATGATCGCGGGCGGGCCAGCGCCGACGTGAAGGCGCTGACGCTGCGGCACGTGGCGGAACTGGAGGTCAAGATTGCCGAGCTGGCCGCCATGCGCGACACGCTGCGCGCACTGGCCGAGGCCTGCAGCGGCGACGACCGGCCCGATTGCCCGATCCTGTCCGACATGGCGTCGGAGGCGTCGGGTTGTCCGGCGTGCCATTCCTGACCGCGGGCAAGCCATCCGCAGCATAACGACGAGCAGGTCCCAACAAGGAGAGATTGGGATGAACGAACCTGTGACCGCCCTTGCGCTGGCTTGCGCGCCAGCGCCCGCCGTCGCGCCGGCCGAATCGCGCCAGCGCATGCGCGATGGCACCGAACTGCTGCTGCGTACCTGGCTGCCCGATCCGCAGCACTTTCCCGACCCCCTTGGCACCGTCCTGCTCGTGCATGGACTGGCCGAGCATGGTGGCCGCTATCCGCATGTTGCGGCCGCGTTGTGCGCGCTGGGGCTGCGCGTACGGGCCTACGACCACCGGGGCCATGGCGCGAGCGGCGGACCGCGCATGGTGGTGCCGCATCCCGACAGCTATCTCGACGATCTGGCCGAAATCCACGATGCCGCAGTGCGGCAATGGCACGAACTGCCGATCGTTCTGGGCCACAGCATGGGCGGCCTGGTGGCCGCACGTTTTGCGACGGCTCGCGTGCGGCCGATCCGGGCGCTGGTCCTGTCGTCGCCGGCCCTGGCGTTGAAGTTGTCCAGCACTATGCTCACGCTGCATCGCGTGCTGCTGGCACTGGCGCCACGTATGCGTGTGCCGAATCCCATCGACGCCCATCTGCTGTCGCACGACCCCGAAGTGGCGCGTGCCTATCGTACCGATCCGCTTGTGCAGGGTACGATCAGCGCCAGCGTGCTGGAGTCGTTCCTGCACGGCATGGCGCAGGCGCAGGCTGACGCGCCGCGGCTGGAGGCGTCGATGCTGATGCTGGTGGGCGGCGCCGACCGCATCGTCGATCCGCAGGGTAGCCGCGCCTTCTTCGACAACGCACCCGAGGACCTGCGCGAGATGGCGTGGTTCGAGAGCGGCTTTCACGAGATCTTCAACGAAGCCGAGCCGCTGCGCGGTGAAGTCTTCGCGGCACTGACCGACTGGCTTCGCCGGCACCTGGAGAATCCGGCAAAGCCCTGACGACGGCCGCTGCCAAGTCGTGCGATGATGCCCGGCATTCCACAAGAAAAAAAAGCGCCCTCAGGGCCGGCAAAGGAAGCAAGGGATATGGAGACGTACGACTACATCATCGTGGGCGCCGGCTCGGCCGGCTGCGTGCTGGCCAACCGCCTGACGCAGGATGCCGATGTCAACGTGCTGTTGCTCGAAGCGGGGGGCAAGGACGACTACCACTGGATTCATATTCCGGTGGGCTACCTGTACTGCATCGGCAATCCCCGCACCGACTGGCTGTACCGCACCGTCGAGGAGGCGGGCCTCAATGGCCGTTCGCTGGGATACCCGCGCGGCCGCGTGCTGGGCGGCTGCTCGTCGATCAACGGCATGATCTACATGCGCGGGCAGCGCGAGGATTACGACGACTGGGCACGCATCACCGGTGACGACGGCTGGCGCTGGGACAACGTGCTGCCGTTGTTCAAGCGCAGCGAAGACCATCATCGCGGCGCCAATGAATTTCACGGCGCTGGCGGCGAGTGGCGCGTGGAAGGACAACGGCTGCACTGGGACATCCTGGAGCGGTTCATCGACGCCGCCGAGCAGGCCGGCATTCCGCGTACCAGCGACTTCAATCGCGGCGACAACTTCGGCGTGGGCTATTTCGAGGTGAACCAGCGGCGCGGCATTCGCTGGAACACCGCCAAGGCATTCCTGCGCAAGGCGTCGGACCGGCCCAACCTGACCATCGTCACGGGCGCCCAGGTCAGCGGCCTCGTGTTCGATGCGCCGGACGGCCGCCGCTGCACCGGCGTGCAGTACCTGGGCGGCGGCCAGCAGCTGGAAGCGCGGGCCACGGAAGAAGTGATCCTGGCCGCCGGGGCGATCAATTCGCCGCAAGTGCTCGAACTGTCGGGCATCGGGCAGCCGGAACGGCTGCAGGCGCTGGGCATCCGCGTGCGCCATGCCTTGCCCGGAGTCGGCGAGAACCTGCAGGATCACCTGCAGCTGCGTACCGTCATCAAGGTGCAGGGCGTGCGCACGCTCAATACGCGTGCCTCGAAGTGGTGGGGCAAGCTTGGCATCGGCCTGCAGTACGCGTTCAACCAGAGCGGGCCGATGAGCATGGCGCCGTCGCAGCTGGGTGCGTTCGCGCGCAGCGACGAGGGCCAGGCGCGCGCCAACGTCGAATATCACGTGCAGCCGCTGTCGCTGGACAAGTTTGGCGATCCGCTGCACGACTTCAATGCCTTCACGGCCAGCGTCTGCAACCTGCGGCCCACGTCGCGGGGCAGCGTGCATATCGACAATGCGGACTTCCGCCGCGCCCCGCTGATCGCGCCGAACTACCTGTCGACCGATGCCGACCGCAAGGTAGCCGCCGATTCGATCCGCCTGACCCGGCGCATCGTCGCATCGCCGGCGCTGGCCCCGTACCAGCCCAGCGAATGGCTGCCGGGTCCTGCGTTCCAGACCGACGAGCAGCTGGCGGAAGCGGCCGGCGCCATCGGCACCACGATCTTCCATCCGGTGGGCACCTGTCGCATGGGCGCCGGCGACGACCCCGATGCGGTGGTGGACAACCGGCTGCGCGTACGCGGCATCGCCGGACTGCGCGTGGTGGATGCGTCGGTCATGCCGCTGATTACATCGGGCAATACCAACTCGCCGACGATCATGATCGCGGAGCGGGCCAGCGAGATGATCCGCGCCGACCGCAAGGCACGCGCGAGCGGTGCAGCAAATACCGCTGAAATCGTCACGTCGGTGTCGGCCTAAGGGTCTTCCACGATACCTGGCGAAGCCGATGCCCGCAGACGTCGGTACGGCTTCGCACATCGGATTGCTGTCACGTCGGTAATGTATTACGCCTAGTGCAAACCCCGATGTTTTGCGACGCAGCAGGCGCACACAATAGTCGCCGGTATACGGTGCCGCAGCCTTCACTTCGCGTGCGCCTGTCCACGGTAGCCGCACCGTTCCAACCGATACCTAAAGCGGCAAACATGGCGACAAAGCGCCGAAGTTCGAACCATTGTCAGTAGCCGGGCACAACCTGGCAGCAGCAAGAGGGCGGGCAGGAGACTATGACTCAGGAAATCATCCTGGAAACGAAGAACCTCACGAAGGAATTCAAGGGGTTCACTGCGGTGAGCGACGTCAACCTGCGCGTGCGTCGCGGCTCGATCCATGCCTTGATCGGACCGAACGGCGCGGGCAAGACCACTTGCTTCAACCTGCTCACCAAATTCCTGGAGCCCACCACGGGCACCATCCTTTTCAACGGTATCGACATCACGCGCGAGAAGCCCGCACAGATTGCGCGGCGCGGCGTGATCCGGTCGTTCCAGATTTCCGCCGTGTTCCCGCACCTGACCGTGCGCGAGAACGTGCGCATCGGCCTGCAGCGCCAGCTGGGCACCGCGTTCCAGTTCTGGCGCAGCGAGCGGTCGCTCGACGTGCTCGACGCGCGCGCCATGGACCTGCTGGACCAGGTGGGCCTGACCGAGTTCGCCGAGACCACCACCGTCAACCTGCCGTACGGCCGCAAGCGCGCGCTGGAGATCGCCACCACGCTGGCGATGGAGCCCGAGCTGATGCTGCTGGACGAGCCCACGCAGGGCATGGGCCACGAGGACGTGGACCGCGTGACGCAGCTGATCAAGAAGGTGTCGGCTGGCCGCACCATCCTGATGGTCGAGCACAACATGAACGTGGTGTCGTCGATCGCCGACAAGATCAC
>NZ_FNJO01000010.1:0-20085 GCF_900104095.1 Ralstonia sp. 25mfcol4.1
AGGTCGACGGGAACACCAGGTGCTTGCCGTACTTCACGGCGCTGCGCACGATCGGCAGGTTGGCCTCGAAGTCCAGCTCGAACACGCGCAGCGGGTTGCGCACGTACGTGGCCGGCGTGGCGATGGCCACCAGCGGCAGGATCACGTCGCACTTGCGGATGTTGTACTCCACCCACTCCTTGTTGATGGTGATGTCACCCTCGGAGAAGTGCATGCGCGGATGGTTCACCAGGTCGCCCAGGCGGTCTGACGACATGTCCATGCCGTAGACCTCCCACTGCGTGGTTTCCAGGATGCGGCGCGTCAGATGGTGGCCGATGAAGCCGTTGACGCCAAGAATCAGGACCTTTTTCATCGGTTTCCTTTCAAGACTTTGCAGGGATGATGTTCTGGAATTCGGATGCGGAGACCGGGCTGGCGTGGTCGGCACTGCTGCCTTCCAGCAGTTGCAGCACGCGCAGCGCGCCGCCGTCGCCACAGACGGCGACGATACGGCCATCCAGTACGTGCAGGCCGGGCCGCAGCCCCGCCGGTGCCGTGCCGGCTTCAAGACGACGGGCCTGGGCCACGATAAAGCGGCGTCCGGCGATGTCCGTGAACGCGCCGGGGTAAGGCGGCGCCACGGCGCGGATCAGATTGTAAACGGCGGCAGCGGGCTGGTTGAAGTCGATACGGCCGTCCTCGGGCTTGCGGCCCGAAAAATAGCTGCCGTCGGCCAGGCGATTGGGCCGCTTGGGCGTCTGGCCGGCCTTCATGGCGGGCAGCGCACGCCAGAGCGTCTGCTCGGCGGCTACGGTGACCTTTTCGAAGACCTGGCCGGCGGTGTCGTCGGGCAGGATCGGCACGGACGTCTGGTCGACAATATAGCCGGCGTCGGGCTTGGCCTCCATCGCGTGCAGCGTGGCGCCGGTCTCGGTTTCGCCGTGCAGCACCGCCCAGTTCACCGGCACGCGGCCGCGGTACTTGGGCAGCAGCGAACCATGCATGTTGAAGGCACCGTGCGGCGCGATGGCCAGCACCTCGGCCGGAATCATGGCGCGGTAGTAGAACGAGAAGATCACATCGGGCCTGGCCGCGCGCACCGCATCGGCCAGCGCCGGGTCGGCAGGGTCTTCGGCATACAGGAACGACAGGTTCAGCTCGGCCGCGGTGTCGGCCACGCGCTGGAACCAGATATTCTCGTCGGGCCGGTCGCGGTGCGTGACCACCAGGGCCACGTCCACGCCCTGCGCGTGCAGCACGCGCAGGCAACGATCGCCAACATTGTGATAGGCAAAGACTACGGCGCGCACGATACCTCCGGCTTGCTGCCTTGCTTGGGGTCGCGTTCCAGCACCGCCTGGATGCGGTAGCGGGGCCGGTCGCGCACCTCCTGGTAGATCCGGCCGATGTATTCGCCCAGCAGGCCGATGCCGAACAGCATGATGCCGATCAGGAAGAACGTGAAGGCGAACAGCGTGAACACACCCTGCACTTCCGACCCGAAGATGAAGCGGCGGACCAGCAGTATCACGAACAGGCCCGCCGACGAGATCGACAGCATGGTGCCGATGGCCGAGAACCACTGCAGCGGGACGATCGAGAAGCCGGTCACCAGGTCGAAATTCAGGCGGATCAGCTGGTACAGCGAGTATTTCGATTCGCCCGCGTGGCGCTGTTCGTGTCCCACCTCGATTTCGACCGGGTTGGACGAGAACGTATAGGCCAGTGCCGGAATGAACGTGTTGACTTCGCGGCACGCGTTGATCGTATCGATGATGTTGCGGTCGTAGGCGCGCAGCATGCAGCCCTGGTCCGTCATCTTGATCTTGGTGATCCGCTCGCGCAGGCGGTTCATGGCGCGCGACGCGTAGCGGCGCCAGGCGGTGTCGTTGCGCTGGCGGCGGATGGTGCCCACGTAGTCATGGCCCTTGCGCATCTCGGCCACCAGGCGCGGGATTTCCTCGGGCGGGTTCTGCAGGTCGGCGTCCAGCGTGATCACGATACGGCCGCGCGTGTGCTCGAAGCCGGCCAGGATGGCCATGTGCTGGCCAAAGTTGCCGTTGAACAGGATGACGCGCGTGACGTCCGGGCGCTTGTGGTACTGGGCGGCCAGCATCGCGGGCGAGCGGTCCACGCTGCCATCGTTGACGAAGATGACCTCGTACGATTCGCCCATGCCGTCCAGTGCCGGGTACACACGGTCGAACAGCGCCTGCAGCCCGTCTTCCTCGTTGTAGACGGGGATGACGACCGAGACCTCGACAGGACTTAGTGAGAGAGACGTTTGCATGTTTCGCTAAGAGTTGCACAGACCCGCTCCACGTCGGCGGCCTGCATCGCGGGGAACAGCGGCAGCGTGACGATGCCACGGCCGATGCGTTCGGCGTGCGGGAGCATGCCTTCGCGCCAGCCGAGCGAGCGGAAATAGGTAAACAGATGAACGGGCGGGTAGTGGACGCCCGTACCCACGCCTTGCTCGCGCATCGCTTCCATCACGAGCTTGCGCGCTTCGGCTGGCCCGCCGCGCATCCGGTCGGTGGGCAGCACCACCTGGAACATGTGCCAGTTCGTGGTGGCCACGGCCGGGTCCAGCGGCACCGGCAGTTCGATCCCCAGGTCTGCCAGGCCGGCCTCTGCCGCGCAGCGGAAATAGGTCTCGGCCAGCTCGGCGCGGCGTGCGGTGATGGCGTCCAGGGACGTCAGCTGTGCCAGGCCGATGGCCGCGTTGACGTCGGTCAGGTTGAACTTGCCGCCCGGCTCCTCGACATCCATGCCATCCATGCCGGTACGAATCACGCCCTGCAGACGCAGCCGCTCGGCGCGACGGGCTTCCTCGGGGGTGTTCATGACCAGGCAGCCCCCTTCGATGGTGGTGATGTTCTTGTTGGCCTGGAAGCTGAAGCTGACGAGGTCGCCGAACGCGCCGATGCGCTGGCCGCGCCAGCGCGAGTCGATGGCCTGCGCGGCGTCTTCGATCACGCGCAGGTCATGGCGCTTCGCGATGGCATAGAGGCGGTCCATGTCGACGGGCAGTCCGGACAGGTAGACCGGCATGATCGCGCGCGTGCGCGGCGTGATGGCGGCTTCGACCGCGTCGAGGTCGATATTGCGCGTCACCGGGTCGATGTCGACGAACACCGGGCGTGCGCCGACCGTCAGTACCACGTTGGCGGTGGCCACCCAGGTGATCGGAGTCGTAATGACTTCGTCGCCCGGGCCGATATCGGCGATACGCAGCGCGATTTCCATCGTGGCCGAGCCATTGGAGAACGTGCGCACCGGCCGGCCGCCAAACAGTTCGGACAGGGCGGCTTCGAACGCCTGCACCTTGGGGCCCGACGTGATCCAGCCCGACGCCAGCACCTTGCCGACGTCGGCGATGGTGGCGTCATCGATCTGGGGGCGTACGAACGGGAGGAAATCCTGCGGAGCGGTAGCGGTCATGGTCGGTCAGGAACGGGCAATCAGAAACACACCGGCAAGGATCAGCATGATGCCGGCCGCGCGCAGCGGGCCGATCATTTCGCCGAACAGCCACCAGGCAGCCAGCGCATTGACCACGTATCCCAGCGACAGCATGGGATAGGCAATCGACACATCCACCCGCGACAGGCCGACGATCCAGACGCCGACGCTGATGACATAGCAGGTCAGTCCGGCAATGACCGGCCATTGCGTCAGCACCCGGAAGGCCGTGGTCAGGATGGTGGCGCGCTCGATCGTGATGGCGCCCACGGCATTGGTGCCGGCCTTGAGCAGCAGTTGGGCACAGGCGTTGAGCAGTACCCCGGTGAAGATAAAGGCAAAAGTCGAAAGATTCATCGGGTATTTCCGGCTTCCTGGGCCGGCAGCGGGAAATTGCTGGCGACGACGCGCCGTACATCGCGTGCCACGACGTGGAGCGGCACATGCTGCGCCACCAGGCTGTCGTAGGTGTCCGGCGACATGATACCGAGCGCCGGCTGGCCGTCCTTCCACCTGGCGACAAACGCGTCCATGGTCGGAATCCACTTGTCTGGCTCCTGCTGGGTGCCGAACTCCAGTTCGTCAGGCGCGGCGACCATCGTCAGCGTGCGGCCCAGGTAGAAGGGGAGCGTGTGATCCAGCATACCCACGCCATAGATCGGCATGTCGTCCTTCAGCACGGCCTTGATGGCCGGCAGCATGTCTACGCCCGACGCCCGGCGGCCCATCACCTCGTGGCCGAGCAGGCCGATCGTGCAGGTCAGGAACATCGACAGCGCAAAGGCGGCAACGCTCGGCAACACCCCGTGCGTGCGCAACAGCCGGCGCGCCAGCAGCATGCCCGCCAGCAGTACGGCAAACGCCACACCAATATAGACGGCGAAGGCGCGGAACACTTCATTTGGATTGGTTTCTCGGTCCAGCGTTGCCACCACCGGTGCGGCCAGCAGGCCCACCACGGCCAGCACCAGCAGGGCGTTGATCTGGCGATTCCACGAGCGGTCGCTGATCTGGTCCAGCGCCACGGCCGCAAGAATGGCCAGCGCCGGAAACACCGGCACGATATATCCGGGCAGCTTCGACCCCGACAGGCTGAAGAAGACGAAGATGGCCGCGAACCAGACCAGGCTCATCAGGGCCGGCTGGAACGGCTTGCCGCCCGCGCCGCGCTGGGCGCCGGCCCGGTCGCGCACCACGTCCCACATGCGCGGCACCAGGCCCAGCCACGGCAGCATGCCGGCCAGCAGCAGCGGCACGAAATACCAGACCGAACCCTTGCGAGAGTGGACCGTGGACGTATAGCGGTCCCAGTGTTCGTGGATAAAGAAAAAGTGAGGAAATTCGGGGTTCTTCGTCGAAATCAGCCAGAACCAGGGCACCGTGACCACCAGCATGGCCAGGATGCCGGTCGGCAGATGCAGGCGTCGCCACAGGCCGAGATCGCGCGTCAGCAGGGTATAGACCACCAGCACCAGACCGGGCAGGGCGATGCCGACCAGGCCCTTGGTCAGGATGGCCACCCCCATCGCTACCCAGCACGCCAGCATCCAGGCGCGGCGGGCGCCGGGCGGCGTGTCGGGGTGCTGGGCCAGCAGCATGCAGCCCAGCACGCAGGCCAGGGCGCCGGACAGCGTCATGTCCAGCGAATTGAAATGGCCGGCCACGCTCCACATCGGCATGGCCAGCATGACCAGCCCCGCCAGTAGCCCGGCGCGGCAGCCGAACCAGCGCGCGGTGGCCAGCATCGTCACGCCCAGCCCCACGATGCCCGACAGCGCCACGCACAGCCGGGCCTGCCAGTCGCCCACGCCGAACAGTTCATAGGCGATGGTGGTCACCCACATATGGAATGGGGGCTTCTCGAAGTATTTCAGGGCGTTGTAGCGGATCGTCACCCAATCCCCGGTGACGAACATCTCGCGCGAGATCTCGGCGTATCGGCCTTCGTCCGGGCGCAGCAAGTGGCGGTAATCGAGCGTGCCAAACCAGACCAGCAGCACGGCGAGCACGACGAACACAACCATGCCGACAGGCAGCCCGGCTGGGCGCGTGGGCGAAGAACTACGCATATTTCTCCTGAAATGGCCGGGATCCCGGAGGCTGTTCCTGCATCCGCCTTGTGGCGAACACCCCACAACGCGGTACGCCCCGACTTGGTGGACACGAGGGAGCGAGGCGGGCTGCGCCCGCGCCACGGCCTGCAAAAGGCGTGGTCCCGGAGACGAGCTTTCGGGCAAGGCGACCGCTACGGGCGCGCAATGGTAGCACGAGCGCATTTCCCGCCTCGCCGTTTTGGGCTCGCAAAGGGCGCCGGGCTTGAACTTATGGCCATTTCCGCCGCGCCAGTTTCGCGTAATACTTGCGCCATCCCGGCACTTGCCTGGCAGAAACCGACCCTGCCTCCGCCGGCCATTGAATATGGACGATCGCCATGAGACCGGCGTTGCTGGTGTGGTTGCTAACTGGTGTGATGAACACAGCATTTGCGCAGGCGTCCGCCCCCGATGCGGCGCCGGTCTCTGGCATGTCGCCCCCGATGCCCAGCGGCGCGGTGCTTTGCGATGCACCCTGGTTCCGCTCCGGCTCGCGCGTGCAACTGGAGGGCGATGGCTCGATGCCGATGTCCATCACGATGACCCTGCGCGAGGTCATGCGCACCGCCCGCGGCTGCAGCGCCCAGCTGGAGGTACGCTCGAAGTCGGCACTGTCGGCCCTGATGGGGCCGCCCGTTGTCATGGACCAGGTCCACGAGATCAATATCGACCGTAACGCCGCCACGGCACGCACGCGCATCGACAGTCGCAACGCGGTGATCAATGCCCGTGCCCGCTATGCGCGCATGTTCGGCGAGGCGTCGTTCAATGGCAGCGGCGTGTTCAACTATGCCGGCCTGGAAATCAAGGAAGGCGCTACGCTGGAGGGAGAAACCTTCCAGTCCAGCGTATCGCTCAAGATCTATCCGCTGGGCAAGGACGAAGTCGTGGGCACGATGCAGGCCCTGCATGCATCGATCATCGTCGGCTCGCGTCATGTGGGCCGCAAGCAGATGATCAACACGGTCATGGGCCGCAAGGAATGCATGCCCATCACTTACGAAAAACGCACCTCGCTTGGGCCGCTGATGGTGGGCGAGGAACTGCTGCAGCTCGAACCGAGCGTCCTGCACGTGACCGACTGGTACTGCCCCATGGAAGCCTTCGTGCTGCGCACGGAAATCCGGCAGAACAACGAGGTGCAACGCGTGGACGTGACCGCGCTGGAAATGTTGCCGGAGGAAGGGCAGTAGCTTTCCTACCTGTCCAAACCATGAAAAAGGAGCCCGTATGGGCTCCTTTTGCTGTGGCAGGCGCGGGATTGACGCTCAATTCCCCTGCGCCGGCTTCTTCGTCGGGGCCTTTTTCGACTTCGACGGCTTTGGGGCTGCCGTGGACTGGTCGGTCAGGTCGGCACGGGTGCTCTTGTTGGCGCCCTGGGAATACGGGTCGAACTTGTCGCCGGACTTTGCGCCCTGGCTGTAGGTGTCGAATTTCTCGCCCGACTTGGCGCCCTGGGAATACGGGTCGAACGACTTCTTGTCCTGTGCGATGGCAGCCACGGATGCGGTGGCCAGACCGAGCGCGACGGCGGTGGCGATCAATTGCTTCATGGGAAATCTCCTCTGAGTTGCCGCCCGGGCAGTGTTTCTCGATGGCGGTCGCGTTGTCGCTGGTCCTACCGGACGGTAGAACCAGGCTCAGGCCAGTGTGGAGAAGGCCGCAAAGGGCGTCAACTCAGGGCTTTTCCGGGGGAGATTCCGGAAAAATGCTTATTCAGTCACAACATCCGACGGGTGCTTCCAGGCTTGCAGCACTTCCGTGGAAGGCGCCAGCGCCAGGTTGGTGCCGCGCGTCCCGATCGGCTGCTGGAACCAGCGCTTCTGCAGGGCGGCAGCGTCGGGGCTGGCAAACGTCCGGCTCAGCGTCTGGTCTACCAGCTGCTTCCACTCCGGATCGGCCTTGGACATCATCAGCGCGTTCTGTTCCACCGACAGGGCCGGGCCGACGATCACGTACTGGGACGGATCCTTCGACTTCGCGCGCAGGCCGGCCAGCAAGACGTCGTCCATCACGAACGCCTGGGCGCGGCCCGTTTCCAGCAGCAGGAACGACTCGCCGTGATCCTTGGCGTAGACGTCGCGGAAGCCGTACTCGCTCTTCAGGCGGCGCACGTGGCGGTCGCCCGTGGAACCGGCGCTGGTGACCACCGTCTTCCCGCGCAGGTCATTGAACGACTTGATGCCGGAATCGGCGCGCACCAGCATGCGCACGGTGGAAACATAGTGCGACACACTGAAGGCCACCTGCTTCTGGCGCTCCAGCGTGTTGGTGTTCGGTGCGCAATCCAGGTCGGCCAGGCCATTGACCATGGCGGGAACACGATTCTGGGGCGTCAGCGGCAGCCAGCGCACCTTCAGGTCTTTCAGTCCCAGCTTCTGTTTGGCCGCCTCGGCCACGCGCAGGCACAGGTCTACCGCATAGCCGGCGGGCTGGCCCTTGTCGTCGGCGAACGAGAACGGCAGGGCCGATTCGCGATAGCCGAGCGTGATCGTGCCGGTATCACGGATCTTGTCCAGCACGGGGCTCTGTGCGTGGACGGCTGGCACGGCGGCGGCGGCCAAGGCAACACCAGCGATCAGGCGGCGGAGGGCCGGGAAAGCGACAGAATGAAACATGTTCGAGGGTCAGGCGAGGCACGGAAAGACGCAAGGGTATACCCCCAGGCATTGCGCACGAAGAATTTGTTTCTTATTAGCTAATGCCCGAGAGTAGTGCAATGAAAGTTGCCTTTTCGCCACGTCGCACACCGATTTACAGGCGTTACGGCGCTAGTTACCAGTCTGGAGGCGGACGAATGCACCGATGCGGGTACAATTCGGCCCACTTTGTACCCCCGCGAATAACAAATGAGCCCCCGTCCTTCCCGTCTGGCGTGTGTGGACGCTCTGAAGGCGGTCAGCTCGCAGCTGATCGTATTGCACCACCTGGCGTTCTACGGGCCGATGTCCGATGCTGCCCAGACCCTGACCCCCGGCCTGGTCGGCTGGCTGGCCGACTACGCGCGCATTGCCGTGCAGGTTTTCCTTGTCATCAGCGGCTTCCTGGCCGCACGCAGCCTGGCTCCTGGCGGCAGTCTGACCGTTGCCAACCCGCTGCAGACCATCTGGCGCCGCTACCAGAAGCTGGTGGTGCCGTTTGCCGCGGCCATCGTGGTGGCGATTGCCGGTGCGGCGATTGCACGCACGTGGATGCAGCACGACTCCATTCCGGCCGCGCCGCATCTGGCGCAATTCGTGGCGCATGTGCTGCTGCTGCACAACATCCTCGATGTGGACGCGCTGTCCGCCGGTGTCTGGTATATCGCCATCGACCTGCAACTGTTCGCGCTGATGGTGCTGGCGCTGTGGGCGGCGCGCGCTGTGGCCCGCAATGGGCTGCCGCTTGGCGTGCCGATGGTTGGCCTGCTGGCGATGGCCTCGCTGTTCTGGTTCAACCGCGATGCGGCGTGGGACATCTGGGCCCTCTATTTCTTTGGCGCTTATGGCATGGGATCGCTGGCCTACTGGGCGTCGAATCCGGGCCGCTCGGTCATGCCGCTGCTTGCGCTGGCCGCCATCGGGATAGCCGCGCTGGCGGTGGACTTCCGCCTGCGTATCGCGGTGGCGCTGGCCACGGCGCTGCTGCTGGCCGTCTCGCGCCGTGGCGGCTGGCTGGAAAGCTGGCCTGCGGGGCGCCTGACCGCGTATTTCGGCCGCATTTCGTATTCGGTATTCCTGGTGCACTTTCCGGTCTGCCTGGTGGTCAATGCGGTGGTCACCCACCTGGTGCCGGGCCGGCCCGTGCTCAACGCGCTGGGCATGGGGCTGGCGTGGGTCGCCAGTAACGTCGCCGGCGCGCTGTTCCACCGCTATGTGGAGGCCGCCAGCCCGGTGCGTGCACTGGTGAACTGGCTGACGGCCGATCTGCCCCAGTGGGGACGCGGGCGCCTCGGTCATCGGGCGGAAGGCTGATCCTCGCGGCCTGCAAGCGCCAGAACGGCACGTTCGACCGAACGTGCCGTTTTCGTTTGTGCCGGCGCCCGATTCGGGGGCCGCGCCGGAATCCGGTGCGTGCTGCACCGGGATGTACCGCACGCGCCCTGCGGTGCGCTGTGGCTGGCACGCGGCCGGTGCGTACGGGATGCCACCAACGGTAACAACCCCACTTGGGCGTTGGCACGAACGTTGCCTACTATGAACACATAAACCTGACCATCTGGTCAGGATTCGTGTTCCGGTTTCATACCGGGGAGGCGACCATGTCCGACCATATCGTCCTGACCTCGCATGCGCGCCGCGACAAGCCGGCCGAGCCGATCCACTGGGGCGCGCCCACCGCCGCCGAGCGTGGGCCCGTGATCGCCAGCCTGACCGACCCGGCGCAGCGCAACGTGATTGGCACGCACGCCGGGGCCTATGCGATCTACCGGGCGCTGGCCGTGGCCTCGGGCAGCCTGCAGCGGGCGCATCGTCCCGACCTGACGGACACCGCGCCGGCCGAGCCGATCGGCCCCCATGCGCAGTGGGGCGACCCCGACAAGATCGTATCGCTCGATCCGTGGGGCCATCTGGTATCGACGGTCTTTGCCGACCGCATCGCCGCCGGATTCGACATCCGGCCGACCATTGCCATCACCCGCGCCCATATCAACATGCCGGAATTGCTGGCCGCCATCGCGGCGGGCCGCCTGGCGCCGGACGGCGACATCCTGTATCCCAATGGCGACGTGCGCGTCACCAAGGCCGCCATCGATCCGGTCTGGTACCTGCCCGGCATCGCGCGCCGGTTCAATATCAAGGAAAGCATCCTGCGCCGGAGCCTGTTCGAGCAGACCGGCGGCATGTTCCCGGAACTGGTCACGCGACCCGACCTGAAGGTCTTCCTGCCGCCCATCGGCGGCATGACGCTCTATTTCTTTGGCGACATCAGCAAGCTGGGCCAGCCCGAGACCAGGGTGGCCTGCCGCGTCCACGACGAATGCAATGGCTCGGACGTGTTCGGATCGGACATCTGCACGTGCCGCCCCTACCTGGCGCATGGCATCGAGGTCTGTATCGAGATGGCACAGCAGGGCGGCGTTGGCCTCGTGGTCTATAACCGGAAGGAAGGCCGCGCGCTGGGCGAAGTCACCAAGTTCCTGGTCTATAACGCACGCAAGCGGCAGGTGGGCGGCGACCGCGCCGAGACGTATTTCGCTCGCACCGAGTGCGTGGCCGGCGTGCAGGACATGCGGTTTCAGGAACTGATGCCCGATGTCTTTCACTGGCTCGGAATCCGGCGGATCGACCGCTGGGCCTCGATGAGCAACATGAAACATGGCGCGCTGACGGCGCAGGGGATCGAGGTCGTGGAGCAGGTGCCCATCCCCGAGGCGCTGATCCCGGCCGATGCGCGTGTGGAAATCGATGCGAAGGTGGCGGCGGGTTACTTCACCAGCTACACGCCGCCTGATGCCAACGAACTCGCCCTGGCAAAGGGCAGGGGGTTGAACGAATGAACGAGTATCCCGCAGGAGGTACGACCGGACACGAACCCGGCACGGGCAGCGGCTGGCACAGCCCGGTGCCCCCCGATCATCCCGCTTCCGCACTGCTGAGCGGCGAGGCGGTGCGCACGCATTGCGCGGTCGTGACCGAATTCGTCGCATCCGGCGAGTCTGAGCTGTTCACATGGCACCCGGACCGCATCCACGCGATCGCGGACTACGTGGCGGCCACCATCCGGCGCCGCTACCCGGATCTCCAGGTGCCTTACCACAGCCGCTGGCGCCATTTCGAAAGCGGCGGCCCGGGGCAGGAATCGATCAACCGCTGGCAGATCCTGTGCGAGCGCGCCGGCATGTCGGGCGCCGACCATTGCGCGGAGCGTGCGCGCATCGGCATCGACCTGGTGATCCCGAGCGTGCTGCTCGATGCCGGCGCAGGCCCCGACTGGCGCTATCGCGATCCGGCCAGCGACATGATGCTGACGCGCTCCGAAGGGCTCGGCGTGGCCAGCTTCGACCTGTTCGCCCGGGGCGGCTTCTCGGCCGAATCGGGCGACCCGTTGCGTGCCGATGCCGAGCGGCTGGCCCGTATCGACGCCTCGACCATCGCCACGGCCTTCCAGGTGGCCCAGCACAACCCGCTGGTGGGCCTGGAAGGGCGAGCCGGTCTGCTGCGGCGGCTGGGCGAGGTCATGCAGGCCACCCCGGCGGTCTTTGGCACGCCGGCGCGGCTGGGCAACCTGTTCGACTACCTGGTCGCGCACGCGAAGGACAACCGCATCGAGGCCGGTTTCGTGCTGCGCACGCTGCTGGTGGCGCTGGGTCCGGTCTGGCCGGGGCGCGTGCAGATCGATGGCGTGTCGCTCGGTGACTGCTGGCGGCATCCGGCAGCGCCCGAAGGGCTGGTGCCCTTCCACAAGCTCACACAGTGGCTGACCTATTCGCTGCTGGAGCCCCTGGAGGATGGCGGCCTGGTGGTGGTGGGGCTCGACGCGCTGACCGGGTTGCCCGAATACCGGAACGGCGGGCTGCTCTATGACTTCGAGCTGACCGTGCCGCGCGACAGCGGGTTCGCCAGCCGGACCCATACGGTGGACGAACCCGAGATCGTCGAGTGGCGCGCGCTGACCGTGACGGGGCTCGATCTCGTGGCCGACGCGGTGCGCCAGGCGCTGGGTCTCAAGGAAGAGGACTTTCCGCTGGCGCGCGTGCTGGAAGGCGGCACGTGGGCGGCGGGCCGCCGCATCGCGGCACAGCGCCGGCCGCCGGGCGGGCCGCCGCCATTCGCGATCCAGAGCGACGGCACGGTGTTCTAGCGGCAACATCGCATTGCACGGCAGTCCTGACTGACAGGCAGCCAGAGCGTGGCGGGCCCGGGGCCCGTCGCGCCCGCCCCGGCGAATTTCGGATGACCAAGGAGCGCACCATGAACGACATGTCGGATGTACCCACGGCCGTCCAGGCCTTTGCCGAAACGGAAGCCGCGGCGGCGCCTGCCGTGATGGTGGTCAACCATCCGCTGGTACAGCACAAGGTCACGCTGGTGCGCAGCGAGGAGACCACCACCGACAACTTCCGCCGCCTGGTGCGCGAGATCAGCCAGTTGCTGACCTACGAAGCCACGCGCGACCTGGCCATGGAAACCATCGCCATCAAGACGCCGATCGCGCCGATGCAGTCGCCGGTGCTGTCGGGCAAGAAGCTCTGCCTGGTGTCGATCCTGCGGGCCGGCAATGGCTTCCTGGACGGCATGCTGGACCTGCTGCCAGCGGCGCGCGTGGGGCATATCGGCCTGTATCGCGACCCCGAGACGCTGGAGCCGATCGAGTACTACTTCAAGATGCCCGAGGATATCCAGGAACGGTTCGTGATCGTGGTGGACCCGATGCTGGCGACCGGCAACTCGGCCATCGCGGCGATCAACCGGCTGAAGGAGGCCGGGGTGACCACCATGAAGTACGTCTGCCTGATCGCCTCGCGTCCCGGACTGCGCGCGCTGCAGTCCGCCCACCCCGACGTGGCCATCGTCACCGCCGCCATCGACAACGAGCTGAACGAGCACGGCTACATCGTGCCGGGCCTCGGCGATGCCGGCGACCGGCTCTACGGCACAAAATGATGGATGCCCTGGCGCGCACGCCGTCGCCGGCGCGCGGCATCGAGCCCCGGCCCGGTCAGCCCGGCGGCCGCATCCGGCAGGAAAACGAGGCGCTGATCGTGCGCGCCGCCGAGTACGTTTTCGCCCGGGCCGGCTTTGCCGGGGCCACCATGGCCGATATTGCCGCCCGCGCCGGCGTGCCCAAGTCGAACCTGCACTACTACTTCCGGACCAAGCAGGTGCTGTATCGCGCGGTGCTGGCGCATACGCTGACGCTGTGGCTGTCCGAGACCGACATCATCAGCGCCGAGCACTCGCCACGACTGGCGCTGGAGCAGTACATACGGGCCAAGATGCGCCTGTCGGCCAGCCATCCCGACGCGTCGCGTGTGTTCGCCAACGAACTGCTGCACGGCGCGCCGGAGATCGGCAACGTACTGCGCCAGGCCTTGCGCGAACTCGTGGCGCGCAAGGCGATGGTGATCCGGGCGTGGATCGAGGGCGGCCAGATGGCGCCCGTGGACCCCTACCACCTGTTCTTCACGATCTGGGCGGCCACCCAGACCTACGCCGACTTCGAAGCGCAGGTGTGCGCCGTGCTGGGCGTGAGCCAGCTGGACGCCGACGACTTCGAGCACGCCACCGAGCATCTGGTGGCGTTGCTGCTGCGGGGCTGCGGGCTGCAGGCACCCGATTCCGACCCGGAGCGCGCCTGAGCCGGGTGCATTCGGTCCCATCACAACCATCAACCACGCGCCATCGGCGCACACAACGCAAAAAAAGGGGAGTGAAGTCATGCACAAGGGAAACGATCGTCGCACCTGGCTGAAAGCCGCAGCGGCGGCCACGGCGCTGGCCGCCATGGGCCTGCCGGCTGGCGCGCAGGCCCAGTCGAAGATCAAGGTGGCAGCGGTGTACACGGTGCCCGTGGAGCAGCAGTGGGTGTCGCGCATCCACAAGGCGCTCAACGAGGCCAAGTCGCGCGGCGAGATCGACTACGTGTTCTCGGAGAGCGTGTCGAACGCCGACTACGAGCGCGTGATGCGCCAGTATGCCGAGCAGGGTAGCGGCCTGATCGTCGGCGAGTCGTTCGCCGTGGAAGGCGCGGCCCGCAAGGTGGCCAAGGATTATCCGAAGACGGCCTTCCTGATGGGCTCGTCGGGCAAGCCGCAGGCGCCGAACTTCTCGGTGTTCGACAACTACATCCAGGAACCGTCGTACCTGACCGGGATGATTGCGGGCGGCATGACAAAGACCAACCACATCGGCATGGTGGGCGGCTACGCGATCCCCGAAGTCAACCGGCTGATGCACGCCTTCATGGAGGGCGCCCGCGAGGTGAACCCGAAGGTGAAGTTCACGGTCAGCTTCATCGGCTCGTGGTTCGATCCGCCCAAGGCCAAGGAAGCCGCGTTCGCGATGATCGACAAAGGCGCCGACGTGCTCTATGCCGAGCGTTTCGGCGTGTCGGACGCCGCCAAGGAGCGCGGCAAGCTGGCTATCGGCAACGTGATCAACACCCAGCCGCAGTACCCGGCCACGGTGGTGGCATCGGCGCTCTGGAACATGGAGCCGACCATCGCGGCCGCGCTGGCCAAGGTCAAGTCCGGCCAGTTCAGGAACGAGGACTACGGCCAGTATTCACTGATGAAGTTCAAGGGCGCGGAACTTGCGCCGGTGGGCACCTTCGAGGGCAAGGTGCCGGCCGATGTGATGGTGAAGGTCAAGGCGAAGGAGAAGGCGATCCTCGACGGGAAGTTCGCGGTCAAGGTCGTGGAGACCGAGCCGAAATCGACCCCGTAACGCCGCTGCCGCAGGGCGCAGAGGGCCCCGTCCCGCTGGACGGGGCCGCTTCATTTCCTTCTGTCTGATTTCCGAAACGCGATGCCCCAGGATTCGCCGGTGCTCCGGCTCTCGCACATCACCAAACGGTTTGGCCCGCTGCTGGCCAACGACGATATCTCGCTGGACCTCCATCGTGGCGAAGTGCTGGCCCTGCTCGGCGAAAACGGCGCCGGCAAGAGCACGCTGGTCAATATCCTGTTCGGCCACTACATTGCCGACGCGGGCACCGTGGAGGTGGACGGCGTGGCGCTGCCACCCGGCAATCCGCGCGCGGCGCTGGCCGCAGGGGTGGGCATGGTCCACCAGCATTTCACGCTGGCAGACAACCTGTCGGTGCTCGACAACATCCTGATCGGCACGGAGCCGCTCTGGCGCTGGCGCCAGCAACGGGGCGCCGCGCGGGCGCGTATCGACGATCTGGCGCGGCGTTTCGGGCTGGCGGTGCAGCCGCAGGCGCGTGTCGGGTCGCTGTCCGTCGGCGAGCGCCAGCGCGTGGAGATCATCAAGGCGCTCTATCGCGGCGCGCGGGTGCTGATCCTCGACGAGCCAACGGCCGTGCTGACCCCGCAGGAGGCCGACAGCCTGTTCGCCACGCTCGGGCAGCTGATCGCCGAAGGGCTGTCGGTGATCTTCATCAGTCATAAGCTCGACGAGGTGTTGCGCGTCTCGCACCGCGTGGCGGTGCTGCGCGGCGGCCGGCTAGTGGCGGAGCGCCGCGCGGACACCACCGGCAAGGCGGAACTGGCCGAACTGATGGTGGGTCGCCGCGTGGAGATGCCCACGCGCGAGGCCGGCATGGCCGGGGGCGAGATCGTCGCTGCGCTCGATCGCGTCAGCGTCGCGCCCGTGGCCGGCCGGCAAGGCCTGCGGGATGTGACACTCGAACTGCATGCCGGGGAAATCGTCGGCATCGCCGGAGTTTCCGGCAATGGACAGGTGGCGCTGGCCGAGTTGATGAGCGGCGTGGTGGCGGCATCGTCGGGCAGCGTCCGCGTGTGTGGCGCGGCGCTGCCGGCATCGCCCAGGCGGTGGATCGGGGCCGGGGTGGCGCGCATTCCGGAGGACCGGCATGCCGAAGGCGCGGTGGGCGACCTGGCCGTGTGGGAGAACGTCATCATCGAGCAGCTTGGCAATCGCGCATTCGTGCGGGGCGGGGTAATCCGTGGCGCGGCGTCGCGGCGCTTTGCTGGCGAACTGGCGAGCCGGTTCGATGTGCGCGGCGGTGGCATCGATGTGCCGACGCGCACCCTCTCGGGCGGCAACATGCAGAAGCTGATCCTGGGCCGGGCGTTCTCGGTGCGCGGCGCGCAGGCGCCGGCACTGGTGGTGGCCAGCCAGCCAACCTGGGGCCTCGACATCGGCGCAGTGGCGTACGTGCGCGGCCAGTTGCTCGATGCCGCGGCGCGCGGCGCGGCCGTGCTGCTGATTTCGGAAGATCTCGATGAACTGATGGCGCTGTCCGACCGCATCGCCGTCATCCATGCCGGCCGGCTGAGCGCGGCCCGCGCCACGCCGGCGTGGACGCTTGGCACGCTGGGGCTGGCCATGGCCGGTGCCGATGGCGCACACGCGCAGGTGGAGGTGGCGCATGCGGCTTGAAGCCCGAACCGCCGTGTCGCGTACCGCCCTGGTGATGGCGCCAATCGGCGCGATCATGGTCACGCTGCTGATCTGCGCGCTGCTGGTGTCGCTGGCAGGCGCCCCGGTCGGCAAGGCCTACCTGCTGCTCCTGGAAGGCGGCTTTGGTTCGCGGTTTGCGTGGTCCGAGACGCTCACGCGCGCGACGCCCCTGATCCTGACCGGGCTCGCGGTCGCCGTGGCGTTCCGCACCCGGCTGTTCAATATCGGCGCGGAAGGCCAGCTCTACCTGGGCGCGCTGGCGGCGGTTGCCATCGGTGGCCAGGTAGACGGTGCCGCGGCGCCGTGGGTTGGCGCGCTGCCCAATGGCGTGCTGTTCGGCCTGATGGTGGCGGCCGGCATGCTGGCCGGCGCCTTGTTGCTGCTGCTGCCGGCGCTGCTCAAGCTCAGGCTGGGCGTGGACGAGGTGGTCACTACGCTGCTGCTCAATTTCATCGTGCTGCTGGGTGTCTCGCTGATGCTCGACGGGCCCATGAAGGACCCGCTGGCGATGGGCTGGCCGCAATCGGTGGCCCTGTTGCCGGAACTGGAACTGGGGCGGCTGATGGAGCGGTCGCGCGTGCACAGCGGCCTGCTGGCCGCCGTGGGCCTGGCCCTGCTGGTGTGGGCGGTCAACCGGTTCACGGTCTTTGGGCTGCAGATGCGCGCCGTGGGTGCCAACGCCCGTGCGGCGGCATTCGCCGGCATGTCGGTGACGCGCGTGACGCTGCTGGCGGCGGCCCTCTCCGGCGCGCTGGCGGGCCTGGCCGGCGTGGTGGAGGTCGCGGGGCGCACAGGCTACCTCACGCTGGACATGTCGCCCGGGTACGGCTATACGGGCGTGGTGATTGCCATGCTGGCGGGCCTGCATCCGGTGGGCGTGGTGGCATCGGCCACCTTCGTGGCGGGCATCCTTGTGGGTGCGGACGGCATGAGCCGGGCCGTGGGCGTGCCCAACACGATTGCCGATGTCATCGTGGCGGTGGCGCTGCTGTCCATGCTGGTGGCGACCATGCTTGCACGCTATCGCGTGCGTTTCGACCGGATCGGGAAGGTGGCCTGATGGAACTGTTCGATATCGTTGCCGGCGCGCCATTCTGGATTGCCGTGCTGCGCGTGGCCACGCCGCTGATCTTCGGCACGCTGGGCGTGCTGCTGTGCGAACGTGCTGGCGTGCTGAACCTGGGCATCGAAGGGATCATGGTGGCGGGGGCTTTTTCCGGCTGGCTGGCCGTATACCACGGCGCGCCGCTGTGGGGCGGCGTGGCGGCGGCGGCCGGGGTTGGGCTGCTGTTCGGCCTGCTGCACGGCTGGCTGACCGTATCGCTGGCGTTGTCGCAGCACGTGGCGGGGCTGGGCGTGACCATGCTGGCCACCAGCGTGTCGTACTACGCCTACCGGTTGGGCTTTGCCCAGGTCTCCACACCGCCGACGATCACGCCGTTCGCGCCGATGTCGTGGTGGGCCGGCGTGCCGCTGGTCGGCACGGTGATGGCGGCCGAAACGGCACTGACGCTGCTGGCGTTACTGATGGCGCCGCTGCTGGCCTGGCTGCTCTATCGCACGCCGCTGGGTCTGGCGCTGCGCATGGTCGGCGAGAATCCCGCCGCCGCCGAGGGGCAGGGCATCCGCGTTGGGGCGGTGCGGATCGGCGCGATCATGGCGGGTTCGGCGCTGATGGCCGTGGGCGGTGCATTTCTGACGCTGTCGGCGTTCAACGCCTTCTTCTTCAACATGATCAATGGCCGTGGCTGGATCTGCGTGGCGCTGGTGGTATTCGCGTCGTGGCGGCCGGGGCGGGCACTGCTGGGCGCGCTGCTGTTCGCGGCCTTCGATGCACTGCAGCTGCGGCTGCAGCAGGGCGGAGCCAGCCTCCCCGGCCTGCCGGCGCTGCCGTACCAGGTCTACCTGATGCTGCCATATATTCTGTCGATCCTTGCGCTGGTGCTGGTGGCGCGTCGCGCGGCCTATCCGCAGGCGCTGATGAAGCCGTACCGCAAGGGCGAACGCTGAACTATCCGGAAAAAAGAATCCCATGTTCGATACCATCCTGCGTCACTGCAATCTGCCCGATGGCCGTACCGACGTCGATATCGGCATTTCCGCCGGCCGGATCACGGCTGTCGAGTCCCGGCTGGCGGCCACGGCCGGCGACGAGATCGATGCGGCGGGCCGGCTGGTCTCGCCGCCGTTCGTCGATGCGCATTTCCATATGGATTCCACGCTGTCGTACGGCCTGCCGCGCGTGAACCAGTCCGGCACGCTGCTGGAAGGCATCGCGCTGTGGGGGGAACTCAAGCCGCTGCTGACGCAGGACGCCATTGTCGAACGCGCGCTGGCCTATTGCGACTGGGCCGTGGCCAAGGGACTGCTGGCGATCCGGTCACATGTGGACGTCTGCGATCCGCGCCTGCTGGCTACCGAGGCGCTGCTGCACGTGCGCGAGCGCGTGAAGCCGTACCTCGACCTGCAGCTGGTGGCGTTTCCGCAGGACGGCGTGCTGCGCGCCCCCGGTGCGCTCGACAACCTGCGGCGCGCGCTGGACATGGGCGTGGACGTGGTTGGCGGCATTCCGCATTTCGAGCGGACCATGGCCGACGGCGCCGCGTCGGTAAAGCTGCTGTGCGAAGAGGCTGCCCAGCGTGGCCTGCGCGTGGACATGCACTGCGACGAGAGCGACGACCCCATGTCGCGCCATATCGAGACGCTGGCCAGCGAGTCGGTGCGGCTCGGGCTGCAGGGACGGGTCACGGGCTCGCACCTGACGTCGATGCACTCGATGGACAACTACTACGTGTCGAAGCTGCTGCCACTGATGCGCGAGGCGGGCGTGGCCGCCATCGCCAATCCGCTGATCAACATCACGCTGCAGGGCCGCCACGACACCTATCCGAAGCGTCGCGGCATGACCCGCGTGCCCGAGCTGCTGGCCGCCGGCATCCCCGTGGCGTTCGGGCACGATTGCGTGATGGATCCCTGGTACAGCCTGGGCTCCGGCGACATGCTGGAGGTGGCGCACATGGGGCTGCACGTGGCCCAGATGACGGGGCAGGACGCGATGCGCGCCTGCTTCCGGGCCGTCACCGAGACGCCGGCGGGCATCCTGGGGCTGGACGGCTACGGCGTGGCCCCCGGCTGCCGCGCCGACCTGGTGCTGCTGCAGGCGCGCGATCCGGTCGAGGCCATCCGGTTGCGGGCCACGCGGCTGCTGGTGATGCGGGCGGGCAAGATCGTATCGCGCACCGCGCCGGCCACCGCCACGCTGTCGCTGCCCGGCCGGCCGGCCGAAGTCGACTTCGGGCTACATCGCGACTGAGTTTTTTGAAGTTTCTGTGAGAGGGGTGTTGACAGGAGGGGTGCCGCTCAGCATAATCACGTTCTTCGCATCGCCGCAGCAATGCAGTGAAACGAAGCCCAGATGGCGGAATTGGTAGACGCACTAGGTTCAGGTCCTAGCGGTGGCAACACTGTGGAGGTTCGAGTCCTCTTCTGGGCACCAATTTTGAAAGCCCTGCTCA
>NZ_FNJO01000010.1:20230-280123 GCF_900104095.1 Ralstonia sp. 25mfcol4.1
GCTTTTTCATTTGCAGGCCCAGAAAGGGCAGTCCCTGCGGACTGCCCGCAGGGACGCGAAAAGCTTGCGCCTGCCGGCGCAATCCGGGGTCGCGCCCGGGTGACCGAGTCCTCTTCTGGGCCCCAATATTTGAACGCCCCGCTCACCGGGCAGGGCTTTTTCATCTCGGCAGTCTCTCCCGAATTTGGCGACTCGGCCGCTCGTCCGACATCGTCTCTCTCATCCGCGCTCTCCGTCTTTTAGCGGGCGGCACACCCCACATTCGTCTCTAACCATCGCGCGGCCTTTGACCTATGCTCAAGCTGATCGGGCATGGTCCACACAACGCCCGACGAGGTGGTTGCCATGTCCGTACAGCTGATGTGCGGGAGAGAGGAGCGTGCCGGACGGTTGTCTGGCAGGGCGCATGTCGCCCGCCTGCATGCGGGGCACCCCGGTCTCCCCCTGTGTTTCGTACTTGCGCTGCTGGCCTGCGCCGTGGTTCATGCCGAGGAGTCCCTGGACGGCATGTCAGGGCGTGATGCACTGCAGTTCGTCCAGGACGCGCGCGCCCCGGATACGCCGCCGCCCGACCGGGCCGCCCCGCCAGCCGTGCCGGAAGACACAGCACTATCGGTCGTGCCGCCGCGCATGGTGATCGGCAACGACGACCCCGACCTGCCGATTCCCGTCCATGCATCGCGGACGTCGCCGGAATCCGCGCCCGAGGCCGAACCCATCGCCATCAATCTGGCAAGCATCGATCGCGTCGTGGAGCGATTCAACAGTACGCCCCGGACACCGCTCGTCCATGTTGAAGATGCGACGACTGCCACCGGCCTTATCGACAGCCGTGCGCGCAGCATGGCCGTGGCGCTCGACGCGCCGTTGTCGCGCAGCGGCGCGGGCCTGACGCTGCAATCGCGGGTGGAAATGGCCTTTCGGCCAGGCATGGCGCCCGTCCCCAGTAACTGGGATGCGCCGCCCGGCGAGGTCAGCGCCACGGGGCTGGCAGTGCGACTCTACGGCTCCAAGCCGACGCGGCTCAACGGGGTCTATCCGTTCGTCGAGGCCGACTGGTGGCAGGACAACCGCGCGAAAACCATCAACATCAATGGCACACGTATCGATACCGATCTGCTGCGCGGCCTGTTCTCGTTCAACATCGGCGCACACAGCAGTTCGACCACGGGCCTGCGGCTCTGGATGAAGGCGCGCGCCGGACGCAACGCGGGCGGCACGGTGGGTGCCAGATATCGCTGGTAAACAAATACGGCAGCGTCCTGCGCAGGCAGTGAAATAATTTTCACAAGGGGCTTGCACGGAAGGTGAATTGCGATACAATGCGTCCCTCGCGTGCGGCTGTAGCTCAGTTGGATAGAGTACTTGGCTACGAACCAAGGGGTCGTGGGTTCGAATCCTGCCAGCCGCGCCACCTATTGGAAGGGCCTCCAGCAATGGAGGCCCTTCGTCATTTGGGGCCGGGATTTACGTCCCAAATCATTTCAGCTCCGATCATCAGGCCGCCATCATCGATGGCCGCCGTCACGGGTACCGCCATCGTATCCGTATCACCCAGGCCGCTCGCCGCACATCACCCCGTCCCGGCCTGACCGCCAGGGCAGTCGCGTGATGTCTTGCTCACAAATTACACCGCACCCCGCACGCGTTCCTATCAGTGTTCGGTATCGCCCGGAGGCGGACTCCGGAATCATTGACAGTGGCCGAGTCGCGGGCACATCATTCGTTCGGAATAGATGCGCCTCCGGAGCTACACGCGTCCCCCCCGGACCCGTCGTGCACATTCCCCCGGAAGGCCGCCACCATACTGGGAAACGGGGTCATGAACCGATCGATACGCCAACTGGCAAGCGTGGTCGCGCTTGCCGCCTTCCTTTCCGCCTGCGCATCCGCGCCGCCATCCGCGCCGGACATTCCCGCCGCGGAACAGCCGCCGTCGGATCAGGCGATGAAGGCACTGTCCGCCGAGGTATTTACTTATGGCTATCCGCTCGTGCTGATGGATGTCACGCGCGAGGTGATGACGGCCAAGACCCCGGTCAACACGTTCAACCATAGCCGCGCGTTCCCCGACGCCACCTACACCACGGTGGTGAGCCCGAACGCGGACACGCTGTACTCGACCGCCTGGGTGGACGTGTCCAGGGAGCCGGTCGTCCTGTCCGTGCCCGATACGGCGGGCCGCTACTACGTCATGCAGATGCTCGATGCCTGGACCAATGTGTTCGCGTCGCCGGGCAAGCGCACCACGGGCACGCGGCGCGGCGCATTTGCGATTGTCGGCCCCGATTGGGAAGGGACGCTGCCCAAGGGCGTGACGGAAATCCGTGCGCCGACCAGCATGGTCTGGCTGATCGGCCGGATCCAGACCAACAGCAAGGCGGACTACGCCAACGTCCACCGCCTGCAGGACCAGTTCCGCCTGGTGCCGCTGTCAGCCTGGCGCAAGGGCATCCGCACCACGCCGCCGGCCACGCCACGCGCAGGGATGATCGATACCGAAACGCCGCCCGCCGAGCAGGTGGCAGCGATGGATGCGCAGGCGTTCTTCAGCCGTATGGCCGCGCTGCTGCCGGAAAATCCGCCCGGGCCCGATGATGTGTCGATGCTCGAAAAGATGCAGCGCATGGGCGTCAAGGCCGGTGAGCCGTTCAAGACCACGGTGCTGGAACCGTCCACGGCGCGCGCCGTGCAGGAGGGCGCCACCGCCGCGCTGGCCACCATCGTCGCCAACGGCCGCAAGAGCGCTGCGGGCAGCACGGGCTGGCGACTGCAGCGCGACACCGGCGCGTACGGCGCCGATTTCGACCGCCGTGCCGTGGTTGCGATGTATGGGCTGGGCGCCAACCTTGCCGAGGATGCGGTCTACCCGGTTGCCCGCGCCGACGCGTCGGGTCGTCCGTTCGATGGCGGCAGCCGCTACGTCCTGCATTTCGACAAGGGCCAGCTCCCGCCGGCCAAGGCGTTCTGGTCGCTGAGCGCCTACAACAACAAGCAGGCCTTCGCCAGCAATCCGCTGCAGCGTTACACCATTGGCAGCCGCGACCGGCTGCGCTACAACCGCGACGGCTCGCTGGATATCTATATCCAGTACGAACGGCCCGCGTCCGACCAGGTGACGAACTGGCTGCCGGCACCGCCCGATGCGTTCAGCCTGATGCTGCGTGCGTACTGGCCCGAGCAGGTCGTGCTCGACGGCAAGTGGATGCCGCCGGCCGTGCAACGCGTGAACTGAGCGCGGCGCCCGCGGCGCCAGAATGCAAAAACCCTTCCGGTCCGGAAGGGTTTTTTCGTTTCCGGGCACCTGCCGGAGGCGTCCGCCTAGAACCTGTATTTCACCCCGGCGTAGAACGCGCGGCCCACGCCCGGATAGAACACGGCGGTGTTGGCCGTGCGCGCGTCGGTGACGGTACTGAAATCGCTGATGTAACGCTTGTCGGCCAGGTTTCGGGCGTCGAGGAACAGCGTCACGCCGCGCTCGAACTCGTAGCTGGCCTCGATGCCGAACAGCACATACGACGGCACCTTGAGCGTATTGGCGTAGTCCACGTAGGCACCTGTCGGCACCCAGTCGATCGTGCCCGCCACGCGCAGGCGGCTGTTGCGGCTGTAGGCCAACGTGGTGCGCAGCACGTGCTTCGGCACCCCGGCGATGCGGTTGTTGCCGTAGACCGGATCGTTGTCGAAGCGGAAATCGCTGTAGTTCCAGATCTGCGATACGGTGAACTTGTCGCCCTTGCCGACGATATCGCGCAACACCTCGGCGCTGGCGCCCAGTTCCACGCCCTGCAGCACCGTCTTGTTGGCGTTGAAGGTCGATGCCGGAATATCGGCGCTCACCGTGTACTGCAGCAGCTGGTCGCGCAGGAGCGAGCGGTACGCGGTGACATCCCACGCAAAGCGGTCCCACTTGCCGCGCGTGCCGAGTTCCAGCGTCCAGCCGTGCTGGGCCGCCAGCGGCACGAACTGCTGCGTGGCGCCGATGGTCTGGCTCAGGTCGGTAAAGTCCGGGACGTCGGCGCTGCGCGTGATGTCGATGAACGCCTGGATGTCGGGCTTCGGTTCCCACAGCACGCCAAATTTCGGATTGACGCCGCTGAAAGTCGCGCCGTCGGACTTGGCGGTGGGGTTGGTTGGCAGGCCGCCGTAGTCCGTGTATTCGCGCCGGTTGCGGTAGGCTTTGGCGCCCGCCATCAGCGCCACGGTGGGCAGCACGTACAGGCGGTCTTCCAGGTAGGCCTCGTAGTTGTACGCGTCCTGCTTCGCGTTCAGCGTCTGGGCGCCGCGATTGCCGTTGACGTTGACGTACTGCCGCGCGTCGTTGTTGCCGCCGAAGAAGCGCGCCCCGGCGATCAGCTGGTTGCGCAGGCCACCCAGCGTGAAGTTGCCCGTGTAGCGCGGCGCGAAGCCGTAGGTCCAGCTGTCCTGATCCACGACCTGGAAGATCGGGTGGTACAGGCTCTTGTGAATGCCCCAGGTGGTCAGGTCGATCTGGCCGTTATCGAGCTTGATGCTCGTGACGTTGGCCACCCGCTCGGTGCGGGTATTGCGCGCCTGGTCGCCCGCCAGCGCACTGGCCGACGCCATGCGCGGCGTGGTCAGCGCCTGATTCAGCGTCAGCGCGCCGGGCAGCAACTGGTCGACGATATAGGCCCCGAAGTAGAACCGCGTTTCCACCGACGGGCTGAAGCGATAGCCGACGTTGGCGTTGATCTGCTCGTACTGCCCGCGCTCGTGGTCGCGCCAGCCTTCGGAATGGCTGACCGTGGCATTCGCCAGGAAGTCCCACGGGCCGATCTGGCGCGATACCTGGCCGCTGCCGCGTATCGTGCCGAAGCTGCCGCCGTCCACGCGCACCATGTTCCGGGCTTCGGCAGTCAGCGCCGTCGGCGTGGTGAAATTGACCGCGCCGCCCAGCGTCGTGCTGCCATACGCCAGGCCGTTGCCGCCCTTGTAGACCTCGGCGGCCGACAGCGCCAGCGGATCGATCTGGTAGAAATCACCACTGCCGTCGGCAAAGTTCGTCGGTACCCCGTCCTGCAGTATCTCGATGCCGCGTGTGTGGTAGCCACGCGCCACGCCCGAGCCACGAATCGACAGGCGCAGTTCCTGGCCGTAGCGTTCCTGCACGTACACGCCGGGCGAATCCTTCAGGACGTCGCGCAGGTCGTATGCGTAGGTATTGGTGAACGACTGCGCGTCGACAAAGCCGACCGATCCGGCCGACTGGAACAGCGACTGCCGCTGCTGTGCCAGGCCGGGCGCGGTCAGCGACCCGACGGCGGCAGCCGTGGCGGTAACGGTGGGCAGGATAGGGATAGGGGCGGCATCCGGGCTGGTGATGGTTGCCGACTGGGCGAAGGCCGCGCTCGATAGTGCGGCTGCAGGAAGCGCCGCGACGCGGCGCCAGGGTGTGGCTCGTTTCATTCCTCTTGGTCGAAGATCGCGCCGGATGCCGACACGACCTCGCAATTTTCTTGTTTGGCTCGACCGAAAGGATACGGAGCCGCACGCGGCGCCGCCATGCGACACAGCGACGCAACGTGCGCTCCAGCGCATAAGCTCAGGCGTTCAGCGTATGACCTTACGCACTGGCCTGCCCTGCGCACGACGGTCCGCATGCCGCGCCATGCACATGCGAGGCGGGCCTGGCCGTGCCGGCGGGCCGCACCACGCGCTTCCAGGTGGCCGGCGCCTGGCCTGCCAGCTTCTGGCGCAGTGCCCGGGTGGCACTGACCATATTGGCCAGGGCCGCCTCGGTCTCGCTCCAGCCACGGGTCTTCAGGCCGCAGTCCGGGTTGACCCACAGGCGTTCCGGGGGGATCACCTCGCAGGCGCGCTCCAGCAGGCGCGTCATGGCTTCGACGGAAGGCACGCGCGGCGAGTGGATGTCGTAGACGCCCGGGCCGATCTCGTTCGGATAGTCGAAATCGCCAAACCCTTCCAGCAGTTCCATGGCCGAGCGCGAAGTCTCGATTGTGATCACGTCGGCATCCATGGCGGCGATGGCGGGCAGGATGTCGTTGAACTCGGCATAGCACATATGGGTGTGGATCTGCGTTTCGTCGCCCACGCCCGAGGCCGACAGGCGGAAGGCGCTGACGGCCCAGTCCAGGTAGGCGGCCCAGTCGTCCCGGCGCAGCGGCAGCCCTTCGCGCAGCGCGGGTTCGTCGATCTGGATCACGCGGATGCCGGCGGCCTCCAGGTCGCAGACCTCGTCGCGGATGGCCAGCGCCAGCTGGCGGGTGGTCACGGCGCGCGGCTGGTCGTCGCGCACGAACGACCACTGCAGCATCGTCACCGGGCCGGTCAGCATGCCCTTCATCGGCTTGTCGGTCAGCGACTGCGCAAAGCGCGCCGTATCCACGGTCATGGGCTCGGGACGGTACACATCGCCGAAGATCACCGGCGGCTTCACGCAGCGCGATCCGTAGCTCTGCACCCAGCCATTCTCGGTGAATGCGTAGCCGCATAGCTGTTCGCCGAAATACTCGACCATATCGTTGCGCTCGGCTTCGCCATGGACCAGCACGTCCAGGCCCAGCGCCTCCTGCTTGCGCACCGCGAGTTCGATTTCGGCGCGCATGCGGTCCAGGTAGTCCAGCGCGCCGATCTCGCCGCGCTTGTAGGCGGCCCGGGTCTGGCGAATCGCGGACGTCTGCGGGAACGAGCCGATCGTCGTGGTGGGCAGCGCGGGCAGCTTCAGCGCGTCGCGCTGGCGGACGATGCGCACGTCGAACGGGCTGTCGCGATCGGCCATGTCGGCGGTCACGGCTGCCAGCCGCTTCTGCACCTGCTGGTTGACCACGCGGCGCGATGTGCGGCGCGCGGCCTGCGCCGCATCGGACGCGGTAAGCTGCGCGGCCACCGCCGACTCGCCAAGGTTCAGCGCCTGGGCCAGGGTATGCAATTCTTCCAGCTTCTCGGTGGCAAACGCCAGCCATGCTTTCAGTTCGGGGTCGAGGCGGGTTTCGGTATCGAGCGACACCGGCACATGCAGCAGCGAGCAGGAGGGAGCCAGCCAGAGGCGGTCGCCCAGTTGGGCGTGCAGCGGCGTCACGGCCGCCAATACCTTGCGCAGGTCGGTGCGCCAGATATTGCGGCCGTCGATCACACCGACCGACAGCACGGCACTGCTTGGCAGCACGGCCTGCCACGCTGCCAATTGCTGGGGTGCCCGCACCAGATCGATATGAAAACCGTGTACCGGCAGGGCGGCGACGCGGGCGGCATGATCGGCGGCGGTGTCGAAATACGTGGCCAGCAGCAGCTTCACGCCGGCATCGGCCAGCGCCGGGTAGGCCTGGTCATAGGCATCGAGCCATTGCGGCGGCAGGTCCAGGCACAGCGCGGGTTCGTCGATCTGTACCCACTCGATGCCGCGCGCCTGCAGTTGGGACAGGATGCGGCGGTAGGCCTGCACCACCTTCGGCAGCAGACTCAGCCGGTCGAAATCGGCCGCGTGCGACTTGGACAGCCACAGGTAGGTGACCGGGCCGATCAGCACCGGACGCGTGGACAGGCCCAGCGCCAGCGCTTCGTCAATTTCGTCGAAATACCAGTTGGCACCGCCGTCGAAGGTGCTGTCGGCGTCGAGCTCCGGCACGATGTAGTGGTAGTTCGTGTCGAACCACTTCGTCATCTCCATGGCCGGTTGGGCTGCATTGCCGCGTGCCAGTTCGTAGTACTGCGCCAGCGTCAGCGCGGCCGGATCCAATCCGAATCGCCGGGGCAGGGCGCCCAGCAGGGTGGTCAGGCCCAGCATCTGGTCGTACCAGGCGAAGTCGCCCGCTGCCACCGTGGCCAGTCCCGCATCGGCCTGCAGCTGCCAGTGGCGGCCGCGCAGCGTGGCACCCACCTCGCGCAGCGCCGCTTCCGATGTCTCGCCGCGCCAGAACGCTTCCTGGGCGAACTTCAGTTCCCGTCGTGCGCCAATGCGCGGAAATCCCAAAACGTGTGTACGTGCCATGCCGTGCTCCAGTGATGTCTGATCTGGCGCACAGTGTCGTTTCGCGGCTAGAATGAATCAAGCGAGATGTTTTAAACAAAGTATGAATTTCATTCAACTCAAAAGTTCGGCTGGCTGGACGGGGCTGCGATGATCGAAGTCCGCCATTTCCGGTCGTTGGTGGCGATTGCGGACTCCGGCAAGCTGGCCACGGCGGCCGAACGGGTGCACGTGAGCCAGTCGGCGCTGTCCCATCAGATCAAGGCCATCGAGGCGCACTACGGCATGGCGCTGTTCGATCGCACGCGCCAGGGCCTGCGTTTTACGCCGGCCGGCGAGCGGCTGCTGACGCTGGCGCGCGAAACGCTTGCGGCCATCAGCGCCGCCGAGCGCGACCTGCTACGCCTGAAAAGCGACACGCGCGGTGAATTGCGCGTGGTGCTGGAATGCCATACCTGCTTTGACTGGTTGATGCCCGTCATGGACGAATTCCGGCGCCGCTGGCCGGAGGTGGAAATCGACCTCGTGGCCGGCTTCCACGCCGATCCGCTGGGGCTGCTGGCGCAAGGCAAGGCCGACATGGTGATCGGATCGAAGCCCCCCACCAGGCGCGGGCTGACCGTGGCCCCGCTGTTCCGCTTCGAGATCCTGGCGGTGATCGCCAACGAACACCGGCTGCGCAACAAGCGGCGCATCGAGGCGGCAGACCTGGCTGGCGAAACGCTGATTACCTACCCGGTGCCGGAGCAGCGGATCGACCTGATCCGCGAAGTGCTGGAGCCGGCAGGCATCCAGCTCGAACGGCGCACGGCCGAACTGACCGTGGCGGTGCTGCAATTGGTGGCGAGCCGGCGCGGCGTGGCGGCGCTGCCCAACTGGGGCGTCAAGAACTACGTCGACCACGACTACGTGCTGGCCAAGCGCATCGGGACGAGGGGGCTGTGGAGCGAACTCTACGCGGTACTGCCGTCGGCCATGGCCGATCGGCCGTATGTGGACGACTTCGTATCGATCGTGCGCGAGACCTGTGCGGCTGAACTGGATGGCATCGAACTGCTCGAAGACACCCCGCGCACCGCGTAATCAGGCCGCCAGGGCCTCGGGCTCCTTCAGCGTAGGCCGCTCGTCAGTGAATTCGGCGTCAACGATTTCCAGGTCCACGCCATGGGCCACGCGCCGCACGAACAGCTCCAGCAATTCCACCGTATCAGCTTGGCAGATGAGCCGCGCGACGTTGGCGCGGCCGGCATCGAACGACATCTGCTGAAGCGACAGGCCCGTACGACGGGCATTGGCCAGCACCCATTCCAGACTGCCGAAGGTGTCGCTCAGGGTGGAGCGGTCGAGTCGCAGGGCAAGATGAAGGGCGGGCATGGCGGGTTCCGGGTGGCGCATTGGAGGATGCGATGTGATTCGCAAGGAGTCCGGTAAATTTACCAGCCATGCCGCAAAATTGGCTTCCGAAATTTCTTCGATCGGCATCCGATAGGAGAATAATTCACCTTAATGATGTAAATTGACGGGTAAATCATCCTCAGCCCTCGGATTGCCGTGACAAACGTTCCCAAACTTGATGACATCGACCGCCGCATCCTGCGCGAGCTGCGCCGCGATGGGCGAATCTCCAACGCCAAGCTGGCCGAGCGGGTGGGGCTGTCCGCCACGCCCTGCTGGAACCGGGTCAAGGCGCTGGAGGACGCTGGGGTGATTGGCGGCTACGCGGCGCTGCTGAACCAGAAGGCGCTGGGACTGCCGGATACCGTGCTGATCGAGGTCACGCTGGACCGTCACGACGACGATATGCTGCACCGCTTCGGCGAGGCGCTGGCCGAATTGCCAGAAGTGCTGGAGGCCCATCTGCTGACGGGCGAGTACGACTACCTGATCAAGGTGGCCGTGGCAGGAACGGAGGGCTATGAGGAATTCCTGCGCCACAAGCTCTACAAGCTGCCGGGCCTGCGGCACAGCCATTCCACGTTCGTGCTACGCACGCTGAAGCGCGAGCTTTCGGTTGAGCCCTGACAAGCGCGATCCGCGCGATCAGCGCGACGCCAGGCGGCCCAACCGCGGCGCCAGCGCAGTGGTTACCACGCCCAGCGCGATCAATCCAAGGCCGATCGACAGATCCGCCGAAATCCGCTCGTGCCAGGCCACGGCGGACAGCACCAGCCCCAGCAGCGGCACGCCCAGCATGGCGATGGACGTGGCCGCAGGCGGCAGCGACTGCGTGACGTTGAGCACCACGATAAACGTCAGGGCCGTGGCCAGCGGACCAGTGTACAGGACGGCGGGCCAGATTTCACCGATGGCGGCCAGGTCGGGCGCTCCGTCCCGCAACAGGGCCAGCAGCACCAGCGGCACCGTCGCCACCGCGCATTCCCACGGAATCATGTCGGCACCGAGCCGCACGTGACGGTGGGCCCGCAGGTGGATGATGCTGACCGACCAGGCCAGCGACGCACCGAGCAGCATCGTCAGGCCCATGACCGTGTGCAGTTCCCAGCCGCCCAGCGCTGGGGCGACGATCACCCCGATGCCGGCGTAGCTGAAGCCGGTGGCCAGCCATTGCCAGCGCGACGGCCGCTCGCCCAGCACCAGCGACGACAGCGGAATGACCCAGATGGCCGTGGCGTAGGCCACCACCGAGGCGCGTCCCGGCGCCACATATTGCAGCGCCCACAATGCCAGCGCGGTAAAGGCGGCCATCTGCAGCAAGCCGACACTGAACACCAGCGGCCATTCCTCGCGCGACGGCAGGCGCAGCCGCTTGAGCGCGCCCAGCACGACAAGGCTGATCAGGGCAGCCGAGCCGAAGCGCAGCGCGGCAAACCATAACGGGCTGACGTGCGACAGTCCGAATTTCATGACGGGCCAATTGCCGCCCCAGATGATGACGGCGCCAATCAACGGCAGAAATGACTTGAAGGAGGCAGCACGTGCGCTGCCGGCGGGAGCAATGACGGACATGAAATCGTGGGGTGTCGGAGCGGGCCGGCGAGTCACCGAATGACTCGCCGAATGTCCAAAAGTCTACGATTCATTGCACCGCAGCATTGTCCGGATCACTTCGTCATGAACGGCCGATACAGCATAGAATGCCGGCAAACATGACTACCGAAGCCGAACATGCTGGACATCGATCTGGACGCCACTGACATCCGTATCCTGGGGGAATTGCAGCGCGACGGCAGCCTGACCAATGTGGAATTGGCCAGCCGTATCAATCTGTCGCCGTCGCCGTGCCTGGCCCGCGTGAAGCGCCTGGAAAAGATTGGCGTGATCTCGCGTCGCGTGACACTGCTGGATGCCCGGCGGCTGGGCCTGAAGGTGGTGGTGTTCATCTCCGTGTCGCTGGACAAACAGCGACGCGAAACACTCGATACGTTCGAGCGCAAGATCGGCGCGCTGCCGCAGGTGATGGAGTGCTACCTGATGTCGGGCGATGCCGATTACCTGTTGCGCGTGGTGGTGCCCGACGTGGAGGCATTGGAGCGGCTGATCATCGACCAGATCACGCGCATTCCTGGCGTCGCCAGCATCCGGTCGAGCTTTGCCCTGAAACAGGTGCTCTACAGTACCGCGCTGCCGCTCGGATGAGTGCAGTCATCGGCACTGCCGTATCATCGCGGGTTCGCCCGCGGGCCGCCGCCCAACACGCATCAAGCCATACCCAAGACGCCCCATGAATCCGTCCGCGCTAAATCCCGCTTCCATTTTCTTCGTGCAGGCCTGCCTGGTCGTGGGTGTGCCGCTGGTGTTGTGGCGCGGCCTGCGCATGGGCGGCATCGTGCCCCTGGTCGTGATGCAGATCGCTGGCGGCATCGTGCTCGGGCCGTCGGTGCTAGGGGCGCTCTGGCCCGACAGCTGGCACGTGGTGTTCGGCGCGCAGAAGCTCACCGCGCTGTCGGGGCTGCAATGGCTGGCGGTGGTACTGTTTGCGTTCCTGTCGGGGCTGCACGTTGGCGGCCCGGAGGCCCGGGGCCTGCGCCGTATCGCCCTGTGGGCCGCGCCGGGCTGCGTTGCGCTGCCGTTCGTGCTGGGTGTGGGCGCCGGTTATGTGCTCGGCGCCTGGCGCCCGACGTTGGCGGGTGAGGCGGCCACTCCCTGGCAGTTCGCCATTGCCGTGGGCGTGTCGATGGCGGTCACAGCGTTGCCGGTGCTCGGCGCCATCCTGCGCGAGATGAAGCTGACCGATTCCACGGCCGGACGCCTGGCGCTGGCCTGTTCGGCGTTCAGCGATGCCGCGATATGGATCGTGCTGTCATGCATCCTGGCCAGCACCGGCCAGGCCGCCGCGCAGCCGCTGAAGCTGGTGATCGGCGGCGCCATCTATCTGGCCGTGATGTTCGCGCTGGTACGGCCGTTACTGGCGCGCTGGCTGCCGGCCATGCGTGGGCACGATGCGCGGCTGGCGGCGGTGGTGGTGCTGATTTTTGCGTCGGCATGCACGTCGGAGCTGATCGGCCTGCACTACATCCTTGGCGGGTTCCTCGCAGGCGTGGTGCTGCCGCGCCAACTGGCCGCCGATATCGGCAGGCAGCTGGAGCCCACCACCGTGGTGGTGCTGATGCCGTTCTTCTTCCTCATGACCGGACTGCGGACCGATCTCAATACGGCCGGGACCGACGCGCTGATCGTCTTTGCCCTGACGACGGTGGTGGCCGTGGTCGGCAAGATGGCGGGCACTGCGCTGCCGGCACGATGGGCCGGTCTGGGCCGGCGCGATGCCTGGGCGGCTGGCGCACTGGCGCAGACCAAGGGCCTGATGGAAGTGGTGGTGCTGGCCATCCTGCTGGAAAACCGCCTGATCAGCACGCCGGCGTTCTCCGGCCTGCTACTGATGGCACTGGCCACCACGGTACTGGCCAAGCCGTTCACGCTCGCCGCCCTGCGGATGCGCGAGGACTGAGGCTTCAGCGCGACAACCGCGCCCGCACGGCTACCTGCAGCGCAGGCAGCAGCGCCGACTCGAACCACGGGTGCTGGCGCATCCAGAGCACCACGCGCCAAGACGGGTGGGGCAGCGGAAACACGTTAGGGCCGAAATTTCGGAAATCGGCTACCAGTTCGGTCATGGACCGCTTTGGCCGCGCCGGCTGCTTCGGCAGATAGGCGGCCTGGGCATAGGTGCCGACCAGCAGGGTCAGGCGGTTGTCGGGCAGGCAGGCCAGTACGCGTTCGTGCCAGAGCGGCGCGCATTCGCGCCGGGGCGGCAGGTCGCCGCTCTTGCCCTTGCCGGGGTAGCAAAACCCCATCGGCATGATGGCGATGCGCGAGGCGTCGTAGAAATCGTCTCGGGTCACCCCCATCCACGACCGCAGCCGGTCGCCGCTCGGATCATCGAACGGCACGCCACTGGCATGCACGCGCGAACCGGGCGCCTGGCTGATCACCACGATCCGGGACGTGGCGCTGAACTGCACCACGGGGCGCGGCCCGGCCGGCAGCTCGGCGGCGCAATGGGTGCAGGCGGCGATCTCGCGCTGCAGGGTCTGTATGGCACCCTGTGCGCGTTGTGGAGACTTCATGGTGGTCAGCGAGTTTCGTGGGGTATGCGTATATTACGAGGCTCGATGTATTGCGATGGAATATCACGATGACCACACAAACCGAAACCGCGATTCTGGCCGGTGGCTGCTTCTGGGGCATGCAGGACCTGCTGCGCCGCTACCCCGGCGTGCTGACCACGCGCGTTGGCTACACCGGGGGCGACGTGCCAAACGCCACCTACCGCAATCACGGCACGCACGCCGAAGGCATCGAGATCGTGTTCGATCCGAAGCAGATCAGCTATCGCCAGATTCTTGAGTTCTTCTTCCAGATCCACGACCCCACGACGAAGAACCGCCAGGGCAACGATATCGGCACCAGCTACCGTTCCGCGATCTTCTACCTCGACGACGAGCAGAAGAAGGTGGCCGAGCAGACCGCGGCCGACGTTGACGCGTCTGGCTTGTGGCCGGGCAAGGTCGTGACGGAAATCGCCCCCGCCGGGCCGTTCTGGGAGGCCGAACCCGAGCATCAGGATTACCTGGAGCGCATTCCGAACGGCTATACCTGTCACTTCATCCGTCCGGGCTGGAAACTGCCGCAGCGCGGGTAACCGGTCCAGGCAGGCTCAGGCGGGCCGGTCTTCCACCAGCAAGTCCAGCGGTACCGCCAGCGCGGTGGCCAGGGCGCGCAGCACATCCACGCTGCCGTCGCGCCTGCGGTTTTCGATCTGGCTCAGGTAGGGCTTGCTGACGCCGGCCGTGGTGGCCAGCGCGTCCTGCGTCAGCCGGCGATGGTCGCGCCACGCCTTGATCGGGTGGTCGCCCGCGAGCAGGGCGTCGAGCACGGCAGCAGGAATCCGGAAACCGTCGTCGGCGGCCATGGCGGCGTCGTGGATCCGGACATCTTCCATGGCTTCAAACAGGTGCTGGACGCGCTCCCACAGGTCGATCGGAACGATCGCATATTCCCGGTTGCCTTCGCGCTGGATGAACTGTATCGCGGTCATTGGTATGCACTCCCACGTGGTTTGACGGTCAGCACGACGACCACCAGTTGCCCGGCTTCGATCCGGTACAAAACCCGCCAGTCGCCAACGCGCAGCCGAAAGGCGTCCCGGCCCATCAGCTTGCGTACGTTCTGGTTCGGCGCATAAGGGTCCGCTGCCAGCAGACCTACCTTGGCCCGGATGTTGCGGGCCACGTTTCGTGGCATCGACAGCAACTGCTGTGTAGCCTCTCTGGTGAACTCGATCTCGTGCTGCATCCCGATGTTAGCGTATTGCTAATATTATGCAAACCATGTTTGCTCAATTCGGGGGCGACTTGAACGTGGGCATGCATTCTCGCGCAAGATCCGGTTGCAGTGACACGCGGTTTCCGAAATCAGAATTGTCTGCTGGCTGTCAGGAAGCCTGTACGTTTATACAGTATAGTTAGGGCACTTCCGCGCCCGCGTGGCGTGGTGAAAGCCATCCAAAGAACATTAAGTTCCGCATCCAACTCACTGATTCGAGGCAGGAAATTGTCACATTCCGGTACGATCCGCATTCGCGGTGCCCGTCAGCACAATCTCAAGAACGTTGATCTCGACCTGCACACCGGGCAAATGACCGTGGTGACGGGGCCGTCGGGGTCGGGCAAGTCGAGCCTGGTGTTCGACACGCTGTACGCCGAAGGCCAACGCCGCTATGTGGAGACCTTCAGTGCCTATGCGCGCCAGTTCCTCGACCGCATGGACCGGCCGCAGGTGGACAAGGTGGACGGCGTGCCGCCCGCCATCGCCATCGACCAGACCAACCCGGTGCGCAGCTCGCGGTCGACCGTGGGCACGATGACCGAGCTCAACGACCACCTGAAACTGCTGTACGCGCGTGCGGCCGAGCTTTTCGACAAGCAGACCGCGCTGCCGGTGCGACACGACTCGCCCGAGACGATCTACGCCGAACTGCTGGCCCGCACGGCCGCCGGCCAGCCGTTTGCCGATGCCCGGCTGGTGGTGACGTTTCCGGTGGAACTGCCGGAATCGGCCACCGAGGACGAAGTGACGCAATGGCTGTCGGTCAGCGGCTATACGCGCGTG
Organism: Ralstonia sp. 25mfcol4.1; assembly: GCF_900104095.1. GTDB lineage: Bacteria > Pseudomonadota > Gammaproteobacteria > Burkholderiales > Burkholderiaceae > Cupriavidus. The sequence continues at coordinate 35,751 of NZ_FNJO01000010.1, forward strand.
CACGGGCAGCGCATCGTCGAATCGCCAACTGGCAATCGCAAGGTGCTCGATGTGGTGGCGGACCGCTTCCGCATCGGCAACGTCGAAAAGGCGCGCGCGATCGAGGCCATCGAGGCATCGCTGAAGCGGGGCGGCGGCCGGGTCAGCGTCAATGTGGTGACCGACGAGGGCGACGGTCCGGTGTGGAAGTTCTCCACGGGACTGCACAGCCCCGAGAGCGATATCCGCTATGCAGACCCGCAGTCGGCGCTGTTCTCGTTCAATTCCGCCTACGGGGCCTGCGAGACCTGCCGTGGGTTTGGCCGGGTAATCGGCGTGGATCTGGGCCTGGTGATCCCGGACGGGCGCAAGTCGCTGCGCGACGGGGCGATCAAGCCGATGCAGACGCCGGCCTGGAAGGAATGCCAGGACGACCTGATGCGCTATGCGGCCAAGGCCGGCATTCCGCGCGACCTGGCGTGGAACCAGCTCAGCGAGGCCGAGCAGCACTGGGTGATTCACGGGTCGCCTGACTGGAATGGCCAGTGGAACAAGCAGTGGTACGGCGTGATGCGGTTCTTCAACTACCTGGAGTCGAAGGCCTACAAGATGCACATCCGCGTGCTGCTGTCGAAATACCGCAGCTACACGCCGTGCGAAACCTGCTGCGGCGCGCGCCTGAAGACTGAAGCCCTGCTGTGGCGCCTGGGCAGCAAGGACAACGCCGACGCCGTGCTGGCGCCGGCCAGCCGCTTCCTGCCGAAGGGCGTGGACTGGAACCGCGCCCAACTGGAAAGCCTGCCGGGTTTGACCGTCCACGACCTGATGCTGATGCCGATTGCGCGCATCCGCCGCTTTTTCGACGACCTGACCCTGTCGAGCGCCTTGCTAGACGATGCGCTGAAGCTGCTGCTGGCCGAAGTCCGCACGCGGCTGAAGTACCTGTGCGACGTGGGCCTGGGCTATCTGACACTGGATCGCCAGAGCCGCACGCTGTCGGGCGGCGAGGTGCAGCGGATCAACCTCACCACCGCGCTGGGCACCTCGCTGGTCAACACGCTGTTCGTGCTGGACGAGCCCAGCATCGGCCTGCATCCGCGCGACCTGAACCGCATCGTCGAAGCCATGCACCGGCTGCGCGATGCCGGCAATACGCTGGTGGTGGTGGAACACGACCCGTCGGTGATGCTGGCGGCCGACCGCCTGATCGACATGGGGCCCGGCCCCGGCGAGCGCGGCGGGTCGATCATCTTCGACGGCACGCCGGACACCATCCGCAAGGAACCGACGCTGACGGGCGACTACCTGGGCGGCCGCCGGCGCGTGACCGATGCCACCGACTGGCGCCTGCGGCCCGTGGACGACACCACGCCGCGCCTGAAGCTGGAAGGGGCCACGGAGCACAACCTCAAGGATGTGACCGTCGAGATCCCGCTGAACCGGCTGGTCTGCGTGACCGGCGTGTCGGGTTCGGGCAAGTCCACCCTGCTGCAGGATGTGCTGTATCCGGCCATGGCGCGTCACTTCGGCAAGGCCACGGAATCGCCGGGGGCATTCCGCGAGCTGGTGGGTGCCGATCTGGTCGATGACGTGGTCTTTGTCGACCAGTCTCCCATCGGCAAGACCGCGCGTTCCAACCCGGCCAGCTACGTGGGTGCGTTCGACGAGATCCGCAAGCTGTTTGCCAAGGCGCCGCTGGCGCTGCAGCGCGGCTACACGGCAGGCACGTTCAGCTTCAACTCGGGCGACGGCCGTTGCCCCACCTGCGGCGGCTCGGGCTTCGAGCACGTGGAGATGCAGTTCCTTTCCGATGTCTACCTGCGCTGCCCGGACTGCGACGGCACGCGCTATCGCGCCGAAGTGCTCGAAGTGAAAATCGAGCGCGCCGCACGTGGCCAGGCGCCGCGCACGCTTAGCGTGGCCGATGTGCTGGAACTGACCGTCAGCGAGGCGACGGCGTTGTTCGAGGGCGATGCGGCCGTGTTGCGCGTGCTGGCGCCGATTGCCGACGTGGGCCTGGAATACGTGAAGCTGGGCCAGCCGGTGCCGACGCTGTCGGGCGGCGAGGCGCAGCGCCTGAAGCTGGCCGGCTTCCTGGCCGAAACAGCCGCCGCGCAGCCGGTGAAGAACCGCAAGGCGGTGGTGCTGCCCAAGCGGCTGTTCATGTTCGACGAACCGACCACCGGGCTGCACTTCGACGATATCGCCAAGTTGATGCGCGCGTTCGGCAAGCTGCTGGACGGCGGCCACTCGCTGATCGTGATCGAGCACAACCTGGACGTGATCCGAGCGTCCGACTGGATCGTCGATCTGGGCCCCGAAGGCGGGGATGCCGGGGGCGAGGTCCTCTGCGTGGGCACGCCCGACATGGTCAAGGGCTGCGCCGACTCGCATACCGGCCATGCGCTGCTGGCCTATGACAAGGCCCTGGGCGAATCGGGCACGCTGGCCGCCGAGCGCGAGGAACAGGCCAGGCACGGTTTGCCGCTGCAGGCCGCGGTGCAGGCGGCCCGGGCGCGCCGCGCCGTGGAAGGCGAGGGCGTGGTGCGCATCGTCAACGCGCACGAGCACAACCTGAAGGCGCTCAACGTCGACATTCCGCACGGCAAGTTCAACGTGATTACCGGCGTGTCGGGCTCGGGCAAGTCCACGCTGGCATTCGACATCCTGTTCCACGAAGGGCAGCGCCGCTATCTGGAATCGCTGAACGCCTATGCGCGGTCTATCGTGCAGCCGGCGGGCCGGCCGGAAGTGGATGCGGTCTATGGCATTCCGCCGACGGTGGCCATCGAGCAGCGACTGTCGCGTGGCGGCCGCAAGAGTACCGTGGCGACCACGTCCGAAGTCTGGCACTTCCTGCGCCTGCTCTACGTCAAGCTGGGCATCCAGCATTGCGTGCATGACGGGGCGCCGGTGACATCGCAAAGCCCGGCGTCGATCGCGGCCCAGTTGCTGCGCGACTATCGCGGCCAGCACGTGGGTCTGCTGGCCCCGCTGGTGGTGAATCGCAAGGGCGTTTATACCGACCTGGCCAAATGGGCCAAGGCGCGCGGGAATACGCACCTGCGCGTGGATGGTGAATTCCTGCCGGTGGATCCGTGGCCGCGCCTGGACCGTTTCCGCGAGCACACCATCGAACTACCGGTCGGTGACATCGTCGTTTCTCCAGACAACGAGGCCGCCCTGCGCGCCTTGCTGGATCAGACGCTGGAACTGGGCAAGGGCGTGATGCACTTGCTGGCGCCGCTGGACGGACTGCACGACGCCATGCACGACGGCAAGGGCTCGGGCGAGGTTGGTGAAACCAAGGTGTTTTCGACCAAGCGTGCCTGTCCGGTCTGCGGCACCAGCTATCCGGAGCTGGACCCGCGCATGTTCTCGTACAACAGCAAGCACGGCTGGTGCGGCACCTGTGTCGGCACGGGTCTGGCGCTGACGGGCGAACAGCGCGCGGCGTTCGATGACACCGTGCTGGGCGGCGACGACCGTGGCCGCGAGCAGAGCCTGCCTTCGGAGGAGCAGGAACCCGAAGGCGTGGCCGATACGCCATGTCCGGACTGCGGCGGCACGCGCCTGAACCCTGTGGCCCGGGCGGTCACGTTCGACGCGAATGCCATTACCGACGTGGCGCAATGGACGGTGTCCGACACCCGGGGCTGGGTCGATGGCCTGCGCCTGAAAGGGCGCGATGCCGAGATCGCCCGCGATGTGGTCACCGAAATCGCCAGTCGCCTGCAGTTCCTGGAAGAGGTGGGGCTTGGCTACCTGAGCCTGGACCGTGCCGCGCCGAGCCTGTCGGGCGGCGAGGCGCAGCGCATCCGCCTGGCGGCACAGCTTGGCAGCAACCTGCAGGGCGTGTGCTACGTGCTGGACGAGCCGACCATCGGCCTGCATCCGCGCGACAACCAGATCCTGCTCGATGCCCTGCGCAAGCTGGGCGACAAGGGCAACACGCTGGTCGTGGTGGAGCACGACGAGGACACCATCCGCCGGGCCGACCACATCATCGACATTGGCCCCGGCGCCGGCAAGCGCGGCGGGAACCTGGTGGCGCAGGGCGGCGTGGCTGCGCTGTCGGCCGCTGCCGATTCCACGACCGGCCGGTTCCTGGCACATCCGATGATCCACCCGCTGCAACCGCGCAGGCCGGTCAAGCCGGCACGAGCCGGCAAGGAAGCCGAGCCGGCCCAGTGGCTGACCGTCGAGGGCGCGCACCTGCACAACCTGCGGGACGTGACGGCGCGGATTCCGTTGGGGCGGCTGGTGGCCATCACGGGCGTGTCGGGTTCGGGCAAATCCACGCTGGCGCGGGACGTGCTGATGACCAACCTGCTGGATGCGGTGGGTCGCTCGGTGATGTCGTCGCCGGCCACGCGCCGTGCACGTGCCGCGGCCGAAAAGGCCGGCAAGCCCACGGCCACGAAGGCGCTCAGCGTGGAGCACGCGTGGCACGGCTGCCAGGCCATCAGCGGCTGGGAATCGATCGACCGCGTGCTGGAAGTGGACCAGACCCCGATCGGCAAGACGCCGCGATCCTGTCCGGCGACCTATATCGGCGTCTGGGATGCGATCCGCAAGCTGTTTGCCGAAACGCTGGAAGCCAAGGCGCGCGGCTACAGCGCATCGCGTTTCTCGTTCAACACCAGCGACGGCCGCTGCCCGGCCTGCGAGGGGCAGGGCGTACGCACCATCGGCATGAGCTTCCTGCCCGATGTGAAGGTGCCGTGCGACGTTTGCCACGGCCAGCGTTTCAACCCCGAAACCCTGGCGGTGACGTGGCGCGGCAAGAACATCGGCGACGTGCTGACGATGGAGATCGACGAGGCCGTGGAGTTCTTCGCGGCCATCACACAGATCGGCCATCCGCTCCAGCTGATGAAGGATGTCGGCCTGGGCTATCTGACGCTGGGTCAGCCGTCGCCGACGCTGTCTGGCGGCGAGGCGCAGCGGATCAAGCTGGTGACGGAACTGTCGAAGGTGCGGGATGACATCACGCGGCGCGGCCAGAAGGCCCCGCACACGCTGTACGTGCTCGACGAGCCGACCGTGGGCCTGCACATGGCTGACGTGGCGCGGCTGATCCGGGTGCTGCACCGGCTCACGGACGGCGGCCACAGCGTGGTGGTGATCGAGCACGACCTGGACGTGATTGCCGAGGCCGACTGGATCATCGACCTGGGGCCGGAGGGCGGCGCCCATGGCGGTACCATCGTCGGGGCCGCAGATCCTGAAACGCTGTCGCGCATCAAGGCCAGCCATACAGGTGCGGCACTGGTGCCCGTGCTGGCCCGTACGGCCCCCGACGCGGCCCGCGCCACGGGCTGATCAGCGCGGCCGGGCAGCCCTGGCCGGCTTCGGGGATGTCGCCGGCCCCAAGGCTGCCCCGGGCATGCTGCCCGGCGGCGGCCTTGGACCCGCCAGGGCCGCCGCACAGAAATCGATCAGCTCCTCCACGGGCGGCCCGCTGCGGGCCCGCTTGCTGCGTTCCCGCACCCAGTGGGCCAGCGAATACACCACCGTATCCATGAACCAGATCAGCCGAAGCTTCATGACGTCGCGTGGCACGTCGGGCAGCAGCGCATAGAGGTGTTCGCGCACCCGGTACAGCGCGCTCATGGCGGTCTTGTCGACCAGACCCTTGTTGAGCAAGGCCGGGCTGAACGTGGTCTGGGCCAGCACCTGCAGGTAGTTGGTGCCCCAGTCGGTATCCAGCACCACCTCGACCAGCGGACGGATGGTGGCTTCCACCACGCCGTGGATGTCGATCGGCTGGCCGCGGCCTTCCAGTTCGTCCAGATGCCGGTGGCGGATTTCGTTGACCTGATGCAGGCGCCGGTTCAGCAGGTGGCTGACCAGGGCCTCGCGCGATCCGAAATGGTAGTGCAGGGCAGAACGGTTGCGCTGGCCGCTTTCCACCACGATCTGGCGTAGCGGCACCTGTTCCACGCCCTGTTCGGCAAACAGGCGCTCGGCGATTTCGAGAATGCGCCGGGCGGTATCGGTAAGCCCGTCAAGGGCGGCAGGGGCGGTGGAGGCGGAGGCGGCAACGTCGGCCCGTTCGGCGCGTTCGGCGCGTTCGGCGTTTTTGACCCGTTCGGCGCTTTCGGCCTCGGGAATGCCTGTCGGCCGGCCGCCATCGGTGGCGTCGGCCTTGCGACCTGGCGTGCGGCGGGGGGCGTGCGCGGGTGGGCGGTGCTCATCCGCGATCATGGCGCGCGCTTGCTTGAGCTTCATGGCGTAGTGGCGTCGCTGGCAGGCTTGTCGTTAGCAAAATGAAAGCCTCGCAAGGATACGGAAAAATCCGATGTCCGACATCCATTTGACGTCGTATTTCCTTCAATTTCGTACCTCTCCGGGAAAATCCTAACTAACTGAACGTGCGTATGCCGTTAGCCTGCGGTCCATGTCAATTTAATACGAGAGATTAATTTGACGTGACGCGATTGGCGACGATCGCACCCGGGCGCTGGACGGAGGAGACCACTGGCGCCATCAGCCACCACACTCGGAACCCTAAAACAATGAAGAAGACGCTGTTCGCCGCCATTGCCGGCGCGCTGCTTGCGCCCGCCGCCTGGGCCCAATCGTCCGTGACGCTCTATGGCGTCGTCACGTCCAGCATCCAGTACGTCAACCACGTGCAGAACACCAGCAATGGGGTACTGGCACCGGGCAGCGGCTCGGCGGTGTTCATGAATTCGTCGGGCATCGCGCAATCGCGTTTCGGCCTGCGTGGCGTCGAAGAGCTTGGCGGTGGCCTGAAAAGCCTGTTCGTGCTGGAAAACCAGTTCAATACCGATGACGGCAAGATGGGCAATGGCGGGTTGCTGTTCGGCCGCCAGGCGTTCGTGGGCCTGCAGAACCAGTGGGGCAAGGTGACCTTCGGCCGCCAGTACACCTCGGCGTTCCTGACGATGGGCAGCTTCACGCCGGTGGCGTATGCACCGGAATTCGAGCCGGTCGTGGGTATCGCCGGCCCGAACTTCCGCGAGAACAACGTGGTGCAGTACCAGGGCACGTTTGGCCCACTCACGGCCATTGCGCACTGGTCGTTCGGTGAGCGCGCGGGCACGTTCGCCACGGGTTCCGCCTATGGCCTGGGCCTGTCTTATTTGAACGGCCCGCTCGGCATCGCGGCGGCCTATGACGAGGTCAAGACGCTCAACACCGCGCAGGCCGCCGGCACATCCGGATCGAACGACTATGGCCGCGATATGCGCGCGATGCTGGGTGCCAGCTACCGGCTGGGGCAGGTCAAGATGGTGGCGGGCTATCGCTGGGGCAACTCGGTGGCACCGGCGACCGGCACGCCAACCCTGCTGCCGCACCGCGACGACATGTACTGGGTGGGCGTGAACTGGGACGCCACCGCTGCACTGCGCCTGTCGCTGGCCTATTACTACGACGACATCAAGTCCGCGCGCATCGGCGGGGTGACGACCAACCCCAAGAATCCGCAGCAGTACCTGGCGCTGGCCGACTACAGCCTGTCCAAGCGGACCGATGTGTTCTTTGCGGTGAACTACGCGCGCAACGCGTCGCTGAACTGGGACAACATCACGTACCTGCCGAACGGCCAGTCGGTGGGGTACCTGCCTTCGACGTCGCAGGTCTATTACAAGACGCCCGACGCCAGCGGCCAGCTGGGCGTGTCGCTGGGTGTTCGGCACATTTTCTGATTCCGGAGCCGATTCCCGGGTCAATGCAAGGCAAGCGAGGGGCCGGCGCGGACTCCACGACGCGCAGGCATTGCGGCGCCACGACCAATGGTCGGGGCGCCTTTTTTCGCTGGGGCCGCGCTGGTTGTCGGCCGTTCCGATGGGGCTTTGGCCGATGCGCGCCGAAAGGTGGGTATCATCGGGCCGATACACCGACAAACGGGAACGACATGCAACGCAAGACTTTCCGCAACATGCAATGCCCGATCGCCCGCAGCCTCGAACGCGTGGGCGAGTGGTGGAGCATTCTGATTCTGCGCGATGCGTTCTATGGCACGAAACGCTTCGACGAATTCCAGCGCAACCTGGATATCGCGCCAAACATGCTCACGCGCCGGCTCAATGGCCTGGTCGAGGAGGGCCTGCTCGAAAAGCGCCAGTATTCGGAACGGCCCCCGCGCTACGAATACGTGCTGACTGACTGCGGGCGCGATTTCCGGCCCGTGCTGCTGGCGCTGCTGGCCTGGGGCAACCGCAATTTCGCGCCGGAAGGCGCCAGCGTGCAGATTGTCGACCGCGACACAGGCAAGGTGGTCGAGCCTCAACTGGTGGATGCGGCCAATGGCGAGCCGCTGCAGATGGGCAAGCGCCATGTGGTGCGGGCCGGGCCCGCGGCAGACGACCGCACGCGCGAGCGCCTGTCATCGGCGGCGTCCTACATGACGGCGCCGGTACCGGCCAAAGCCAAGGCGCCCGCCGCCTGACCTTGACGCGTCAGGTTGCTCCGAAAGCATTTCTGGCATAGAGTCCAAGAGATCAGCACCCCGTTTTCCGACGGTTTTTTCGCCGACTCCGGACAGACCCGATGCCACGTTTCACGACTTTTTCCCCGTTTTCGACAGCTCTCCTGGCGATGGTCCTGGCAGGCTGCGCCAGTGCGCCCTTGCCGCCGCCAACCCCGCCGCGCACGACGCAGCAGCCGACGACCATCATCACCACGCCGCAAACGGGGGTCAGCCGTGCGCAACTCGATGCCGCCGGCAACGCCTGCGAAAAGAGGGTGGCCGACGCGGTCAAGACACGCTATCCGCAGCCGGGCAGCGTGATGATGATGCCGGATCGCGAACGCATCGCGCAGCAGACGACCAACCAGACATCGATCAGCGGCGAAGGCACGTTCGAGCCCGATGCCAGCGAAGAGGCCATGGCCTTCCGCTACACCTGCCTCTACAACATGCGTACGCAGCGCGTGGACGATGTGCAGATGAAGTACGGGCCGCACTGACGGGTCGCCAGTTACGATCTGGTTCTGTTGCCGGGAATTTGCATGATGTTGGCCCGTGTTCGGCGACGAACACGGGCCAATCTGCTTTGTTCTTCCCAAAAATGGCGTCAGTGGCCCGCTCAGCACTGAAACGGCGGCCAGCACGCGGGCGCGTTTTGTCGTATCGTCTCGACTTGCGATACTTGACGGCGCAATGATTGCTGCGTCATTTGTACCGCTGCTTCCCATCCGTTCCAGCCCCACCTCGGATCGATATCGTGCAGAACCACGCAAGCCCGCCCGCCGAAAGCGACGCAGCAGCCCCGGCAAGCCCGGCCGCCGCCGCTGCCTTTCCCCCTGCAGACAGCCCGATGACCGCCCGCGAAAAGCGCGGGATGGCCGCCATCATGATCGCCGTGTCCCTGGCCACGCTGGACACGGCCATCGCCAATACGGCGTTGCCGAATATCGCCGCCGACCTGAACAGCACGCCGGCCGCGTCGGTGTGGATCATCAACGCCTACCAGCTGGCAATGGTGGCCACGCTGCTGCCGTTCGCCGCGCTGGGCGGCGTGCTGGGACATCGACGCATCTACCTGGGTGGCGTGGTGGTATTCATCGTGTCCTCGGTGGTGTGTGCGATGGCCTGGTCGCTGCCGTCGCTGGCGGCGGCGCGGCTGCTGCAGGGCGTGGGCGCCGCGGCCATCATGAGCGTCAACACGGCGCTGATCAGTGCCATCTTTCCGATTCACCGGCTTGGGCGCGGCGTGGGCCTCAACGCGCTGGTCGTGGGGGTATCGTTCGCCGTGGGACCGACGGTGGCCTCGGTGATCCTGTCGTTCGGCCCATGGCCATGGCTGTTTGCCGTCAACCTGCCGATCGGGCTGCTGGCGCTGGTCATCGCCTGGCCGTCGCTGCCGCAGACCAGGCGCAGCGAGCACGGTTTCGATCCGGTGGCGGCCGTGCTGAACGCCATCACGTTCGCCGCGCTGATCTTCGCGCTGGGCGAGGGTGTGCAGCGCGAGCCGGTGGAATACGTGCTGGCTGCCGCAGCCATCTTCGTGGTGGCCTTCGTGCTGCTGCTGCGCCGCGAGCGCGGGCATCCGGCGCCGATGCTGCCGGTGGATCTGCTCAAGCGGCCGATGTTTGCGTTGTCGACGGCCACCGCCGTCTGCTCGTTTGCCGCGCAGGGCCTGGCCTTCGTCTCGCTGCCCTTCTACTTCGAGCATGTGCTGGGGCGCAATCCGGTGGAGACCGGCTTCCTGCTGACGCCCTGGTCCGCCGTGGTGGCCGTGATGGCGCCGATTGCCGGCAGGTTGTCCGACCGCTATCCGCCGGGCCTGCTCGGCGGCATCGGCCTGGCGATCATGGCGGTGGGCATGGCGTCGCTGGCGATGATGCCGGCCGATGCCAGCGTGCTCAATATCGGCATCCGCATGGCGATCTGCGGTGCCGGATTCGGCTTCTTCCAGTCGCCCAACCTGAAGGCTCTGATGGCCAGCGCGCCGCGCGAGCGGGCAGGGGGCGCCAGCGGCGTGGTCGCCACCGCGCGACTGCTGGGCCAGGCAACGGGCGCGGCGTTGGTGGCCTTGTCATTCGGCATCGCCGGCAAGCACGGGCCGACCCTGGCACTGAGCCTGGGTGCCGGTTTCGCGGCGGCGGCAGCGGTCGCCAGCGGGCTGCGGCTCGTGACGCCACAGAGTGCCGATAGCGCCGCAATGCAGGGCGCCCGCAAATCTTCCTAGGCAGCAAGACCTGCGCGCAGGCCTTGTAGAAACTGCATGGCGCCGGTGCCTCCGGCGCCATTTTTCATGGTCGGCCGCTCCGGTACGAAACTTGCCGGCCTTTATGCATCGGGGGCGATCGTCGCCCCGGCTTCACGGAGGCATGGCAATGAACCGATCAGACGACTACGGCCGTCGCCGCAGGCCCGATCAGCAGTACGGAGGCTACGAGGAGGGCTATGGCAACGTGCCTGGCGACGATCGCCACTGGCGACGCCGCGATCTGTCGGCAGGCCGCTATGGCAATGCCGGCGAACGCAATCCGTACGACGCCTATGAAGATCGCGATGCACGCTCGCGGGACGAAGATCCACGCAACCGCGACGCCTGGCGCCAAGGACGCACCGCGCAACTGAGCGGCGGATGGCGTTCACGCGGCGCCACCGTCTACTATCCCGGCCGGCCCACTTACGATGAGTCGCGCGACGAAAGTTCGCCCCATAGCCCAGGCTACGTCAGCGCCTACAGCAGCGGCTACGAGGACGGTTACGACGCGGGCACACGGACGTCGAACTCGCCGATGCCGGGCCGCGACGAGCGGTGGAGCGGCACGCGCAGCGGCTATGAAGGGGGCTACGAACGGGGTCGCGAGAGTCAGCGTGGCTCGGGCTACGAGGACTACGGCGTCGAATCGGGCCGCAATTTCCGCCAGCGTCCGCGCCTGGGCCAGGCGGTGCATGGCCGCGGCCCCGAGGTCTATGGCCGCCGCCCGGCCGGCCCCAAGAACTACACACGCTCCGACGAGCGCATCCGCGAAGAAGTCTGCGAGCGCCTGACGCACGCGCCAACGCTGGACGTGAGCGACGTGACGGTGGCGGTGACGGGCAGTGTGGTGACCCTGACCGGCACGGTGGACAACCGGCGCATGAAGTACGAGATCGAAGATCTGGTCGACGACACGTATGGCGTGTCGGATGTGGTCAACCAGCTCCACGTTCGCCCGTACGGTGTGCTGGCATCGGAATAGTCATCGACAGATTCGGAACATTCGCGGCGCTTATCCGGACCACCCGCCTGCGAGCCCCGGCACTGCCGGGGCTTTTTACATGGCCCTGAGGTCAACGGACACGTTGCTACAGGTCGCTGCCGCTGGGCGGATTCTCCATCCGCTTGTCGGTCTGGTCGGCGCGATCCACCGGCGTATCGGCCGGCAGTTCCTCGGCGGCGCGTCGTACTTCGTCGAAAATCTCGTCCTCAGGCAGTTCGTCGTCGTCCGGCTCATGCCGCTCTCGCGATACGTCTCCGAGTTCCCTTTCGATGTCTTCGGTCGCTTCGCTGTCCAGGCGGGGGTCGAGCGTGCTGGGGATGCCTTCCGGGTCTGCGGCCTCCAGGTTCCGGCTCTTGCTGTCGGCGTCCGGACGGCCGTGTCGGGTGGTCTTGCTCATTGTCACTCCTGTTGTCGTATTGCATCGTCGGGTTTCAGGACATGCGGCAAGTTGCATGCCAATGGGGCATTGCAGGCGGCCGCGGCAAAGGATTCGCATGCGAGGGGCCCGGCGCCTATAGTGACTTCAGGGGACCGCCGCAGAACCAGTCGGCCGTACTGCCCGTGAAGAGGCTGGAACGGCAATTGCTGAAGCAAGGCAAGCATCGTGCGAGGGAGATAGCGATGAACCTGACCGGCGTCCTGGCCACCCTCAGCGTGGCTTCCTCCGTGGCCGTATCTTCCACGCCCGTCGAAAGACAGCTGCTGGCCATCAGCCCGCACGACTTTGCCCAGCAGTTCAACGTGGTGGCACACGATGTGGGCGCCAAGCTGACGCTGCCCGATTTCCGGGCCAAACCGGGTTGGCACCGCGCCAACACCAGCGAAGGTGTATCGGTCATGGTGCGCGCCGCGCATACCGGCTATGCCATTGACGAAGTGGTGGTGGTATGCCGGGCCGCCGAGCAGTGCATGATGACGATCTGCACGGCCGCCCGGGCCATCGACGCGACGGTGGAGCCCAATCTGCTGCAGTACTTCGTGGCGGCACGCATCGCGGGGCATCTGGGGGAAGTGGCCCTGGTGATGTCCGGACTGGTTTATCTGGTGGTGAATCCCGACGACGAGGACTATGTGGCGCTGGTGATCCGGCCCTATCAGCCGCAGCGGGAACTGACCGCACGCCGCCAGGCAGCACTGAGGCTGCCGCCGCGCACAACCTGAATCGGGATGGGCCGGGAATGCCTTGGCTGCCACCGCACTCGCATCCCACGCCCCGGCTGCTAATGCACCGGCTGCTAATGCACCGGCGGCACCATGCGGCGTGCGCTCGCGCCCGGTGATCGCGCCGGGGCGAATTCCATCGCGCGTTGTTCCAGCAGCCGCTGCAGTTCCGTGGCTCCCCGATAGTAATGCGCCAGCAGCAGGCGCAATTCCGGATCGGGAAGCGGCTCGCGCAGCAGTTCGCCATAGGCTGACGCGGCACGGCCGGCCTGCTGGGCGGCATGTCGCAACAGGGGCAGCTCGCCAGCCTCGGCGGGCGGCGAGACAGGTTGCGGGTCGCGCGCGCGGCCTTCGGCGCTAATGTGCTTGCCATCGCCGGCCGCCGCGGCACGCGCGCCCAGTTCGGCCGACGCGCAGCGTTGCATATTGGCACGGTGGGCCAGCACCGCTCGAATCTGCGGGTCCGATGCCGCGGCCGCCACGGCGGACAACGCCTCTGCACACTGCATGGCGTGACGGCTAAGCCGCGCCAGCGTGGTGTTCAGTGCATCCATGTACGTCTCCGGTTGATGCTCTAACTTTAGGTGAAGCGCGCTGGCTGGCGGCCGAATTGCACGGCCGGCGTGGTTAATCTTTTGCAGATCGGAATTCACCCGATTCGATACGGGCGGGATAGTCCGATCGACCCGGGCATGACACACGCAAAAAACGCGCCGCACGCTGCTCCGGTTTGGGGAACAACGTGCGGCGCGCCGCAAGCGGGTCTACGGGGCATGCCCGTGGAAAGGCAGACCCGCTGGCGAGACCTGACCGTTAAGGCTTTTGGACCGGATCGGGCGAATCGCCCTTCGGACCCGAAGGTGCGGTCGGCGTGGCTACCGGCGAGGCGTCCTGTTCGCGAGGCTTCTTCGCGTGCTGGCCAGTGTTCTTCTTGGTCTTGTGTGCGCTCTTGGCTTGCGTGTCCTTGTCGTGCTGCATGGTCGAGTCGCCGCTCATCATCGCGCCGCTGCCCGAACTGCCGCGTTGCGTTGTCGGACCTTCCGGAGCCGGCGGGGCGCTGGGGTTCGGTGCGGTGGGCGAGAGCGGCGGATCATTCTTGGGCTGGGCCATGGCCGGCATGCAGAGAATGGCACTGATGGCCAGGGCAGTGGTCGTGAGCAGGCGTTTCATCGGTCGTCTCCCGAAAATGTGTCGCGGTGACTTCACGATATGACTCAGCCACCCGTGCGCTCAGGGGGAGGCCACTGAATCGGGTGTAGGCCGTTGACTACAGCATGTGGAGCCCGTTGGCAGGATTTATATGGCCATGTAAATCGAACCGGCGTCCTGCATCGGGCAGGCGCCTGCCGGGCCCTGGCCCGGCCTGCTGGGGGCGCATGCCCGTCAGCGGTATGGAATTTGCGTCGCAGGGTCCGTATTGACTGTATTGACCCGGAACCGGAGACGCTCATGAACCAGGGAAACAACAGGGGTAGTGGTTCGGACGACCGCTACAGCGCCTATGGCGCGGACCGTGACGATCGCAGCGATCAGGACGAACGCGACGACCGCCGCCGGCAGGGCGGCACGCAGCGCCAGCAGGAGGCCTACAGCGGTGGAGACTGGCTCACCCACCGCCAGCAGGGCGGCAGCGACTGGCAGGGCCAGGGACGCAGCCAGTCACAGCCGGGCCAGCAGGGCGCGGGCAGCGACTGGCAGGGCAGCGGTCAGCAGCCCGGCGGTCGCCGCTGGAGCGGCGGGACGTCGTCGCAAGGTTCGACGCCGATATCGTCGAGCGGCTACGGCGGTTATGAAGGGCAGAACCGGCGCTTTGAGGAAGGCTATGGCGAAGGGCGCTATGGCGAGCACGGTGAAGGCCGGCAGACCGGGCGCCAGCAATTCGGCCAGTCCGGCCGGGACAGCGACGAGCGCAATTCCCCGCAGCGTCACGCCGAACGTGAACGGTGGGGCGACTGGCACCAGGAGGGCGCCTCCGGGCGCGGCAGCGAATGGTCGAGCCAGCAAGGCAGCCAGGGCGACGAATGGGGGCAGGGCCGCGGCGTCTGGGATCAGCCGGCACGGGGTGGATCGGCGCAGCGCCAGGGCGGATGGGAACAAGGGCGCGAAGGCCGTCAGCAGGGTCGCCAGTCGGCGGGCCGTGACGCCGGGGGCGCCTGGGGCAGCAGTTGGGAAGGCCCCACCGGATCGGAACCCGACATGCGCACCCACTATCGCGGCGGCTACGGCGTATCCGACTATGGCGACCAGGACCAGGGCGCCCAGCCCTGGCAACGCCGCGCTGGGGGCGACTGGCAGTCCGAGCGCGAACGGTACGGGTCGGGCCAGGGTTCCATGCGCGACCGTGGAGGACGTGGCTTCGGCGGCAGCACCGGCGCCGGCGGCTACGATCCGAACGAACGGGCCTACGAACATTTCACGGGCGCCAACGAACGCAGCGACCTGAACCGGGGCTATGGCGGAGCAGGTGGCTCCGCGGCGGCACGCCGGGCGCAACGCGCCGGCCCCAAGGGCTACCAGCGTTCCGACGAGCGTATCCGCGAAGACCTTTGCGAACGCCTGGCGATGAGTGGCCGCGTGGATGTGCGCGAGGTCGAGGTATCGGTCAGCAGCGGCGTGGTCACGCTGAGCGGCACGGTACAGGACCGTCAGCAGAAATACCGGATCGAGGACATGGCCGAGGAAGTGTTCGGCGTGAAGGACGTGCACAACCAGATTCGGGTCACGCGCGAATCAGCCATGGGCCGGGAAGGTAGCGGGGGCAGAGAAGGGCAGACCGGCGGGTCGCGCATGTCGCAAGGCATGGGCAGCCCCAGCGGCCAGGGCAGCACCGCGCCTTCCAGCGCGGCGGGCAGCTCGGGCAGCCTCGGAACCGGGATTGGCTCCGATACGTCATCCGGCGCTGGCTACGGCTCCGGCACGACGTCGGGCAGCACATCGGGCTCCACGTCGGGCAAGTCGGGAAGCTGACTGCCGACGCACTGCGCCAGCGTGTGGGGATGGCCCCGCGCGCTGGCGGCTTTACCTGCAAGCATCCATACACCAAGCATTCGAACGAGGAGATGCCCCATGCCTTTCGCCTATGCAGGAACCCGCCGCCGCCGGAATCGCGACAGGCGTCGCACTCACGAATCGCCGGAGAACAACGCCGCAACCCAGAACCGCGAGGGTGCACCCGATGCGCGGGATGCGCGGGATGTCAGGGAGGAGCGCGACCCGCTGGCCACCCGTCGTGCATCCAGCGAGGAAAGCCCCGGCGCGGGCGAGGGGCAGCGGGCTACCATCCGGCAGGAAGACCAGCCGGCCGGCATTGGAAGCCAGGATCTGCTGGACCCGGGCAGCCGCGATCCGGATGCGCCGCCGGTCGATAACCGCTCGTAGTCTCGCCAATGGATGACAGGAGCCCCACCATGCGACATGTACACCTGATTCCGACCCGTGCCCGCCGCGCCTTGTGCGTGGCCGCCTGCCTGTCACTGAGCGGTGTGGCGTGGGCCCAGACACCGTCTCAGACACCGAAGGTCGACAACCGGGCGCCCGGCACGGCCGCGTCCGATGTGGCGCCCGGGGCACGCGAGTGGGGATTGACCAAGGACGGGCATCGCAAGCCCGGTAGTGCGCCCGCGCTCAATGAGGGGGCGTCGTCAGCGCAGACCTATGACTATCCCGCTTCCGCGCCGAAGACGGCGCCGGCCAAGCGGCCCTAGCGATATGTGGCAAGCGGCCCGGCGTGCATCACTGGTGCACGTCGGCCGCATCCAGGGACCAGTAGCGTTCCGGCGCGCAGACATCGGCCAGTTCGGCGGGTGAGAACAATGCCAGCTGGCTGGCGTAGGCCTGCACGGCGCGCGCCTTCTGCGCCGTGAAGACGCTGATCGGCATGTGGACGGGTGAAGCGAGCAAGCCTTCCTGCCACCAGCCGGCCATCCGGCTTTGTACGGCGCCCGGCATGCGACGGTAAATCGCTTCCTCGTAGAAAATCCAGCGGAACGCGGGCATGTGCGGCTCGACTTCGGCATGCGGGACGGTTTCCGGCAAGTCGACAAAGGCTGCTTCGCGCACCAGCATGCATGCCGCATTGACCAGCATATGATCCGCATGCCGGAGCCCCATTGGCGCCACAACCGTGCCGCCGGGTTGCAATGCCAGCAGGCGCCCGAGCCGCAGCGCAATACTGACGGCGTCGTAGTGCTGGCCGTACTGCTGTTCCAGAAAGTCGAGCCAGACCGGGTCCGCACCCAGCGCGGACAAAGCGCGCGCATCTTCATGGCGCCGGGCTTCCATGGCGTCCCGGGCCGATACAAAACCGGCCGCACTGTCATGGGCCGGCGCCGCCAGATCCGGCCGTGGGAGGCCGGCAAACACCGTAATCACCATCGCCTGCCGGCTGGCGGCAAGCAGGCTGCCGCAACTGAAGACCGCGTCCTCAAGGTGCGGGGAAATTATCGTCAGCGGATGTGGAATTTCCATGATTTTGCAATGCCGACCGGGTGGTGATGAGCCCGACCCGCCATGGGCCGGGGTTACCTGTGGCATTGCAAGGGGCATGCCGGTCGGTCATACGACGGTATGACGCCGCCGACCGCCGTTCCGCGCTTCACTCCGGCAGCACCGCTACCGCCTCGATCTCGAACAGCATGCCGTCCAGCGCCAGCCGCGGCACCGGGATCAACGTGCATGCGGGCGCGGGCCAGTCACCCAGCAGCGCCTGCCAGGCCCGGCTGAAGATGGCCAGCCGCTCCATGGAATGGTCGACGATCAGCACGGTGATCTTGGCCACATCGGGGATATCGGCGCCCCCGGCCTGCAGCGCCACGCGCAGGTTGGCCAGCGCCTGATTGACCTGCGCGGAGAAATCGGCGCGCAAGCCGCCGCACATGTCCTCGCCGCCCTGGCCAGCCGCGAAGATGATCCGGGCGGGCCGGTTGACGATCGCCACATGGGAATAGCCGTTCAGCCGGGGGTCGTAGAGGTCTGGCGGATTGGCGAATTGTAGGTACGGCGCGCGGGGTGATTCAAGCAGCATGGCAGGGTCCTGAGTCAAGGTCGCGCCAGTATCAAACCTCAAGCGCACTTGAGGTCAAGCGCAGTTGCGATACCATCGCGCCCTGCAAGGGCTTTCGAATTTTCTTTAAAAAAGAGGGACCACCATGCCAAAGACCGTCGCCCCCGACATCGCCCCCGACATCGTCCCTGACGCCGTCCCGCATCGTGCGGAACGTCGGCTGCGGGCACGCGATCCCCTGACAGTCGGCGAAGTGGCCGACCGCAGCGGCATCGCGGTATCGGCGCTGCATTTCTACGAGTCGAAGGGATTGATCACCAGTACGCGCAGCGCCGGCAACCAGCGCCGCTATCCGCGCGGCATCCTGCGCCGGCTGGCCGTCATCCGCGTGGCCCAGCGCATGGGCGTGCCGCTGGCGACGATTGCCGACGCCTTCGCACATCTGCCCGCCAACAAGGCGCCGACGGTAGCCGACTGGCGCCGGTTGTCGGCCGCCTGGCGCGCGGACGTCGATGCACGCATCCGCACACTGACCATGCTGCGCGACCAGCTCGACGGCTGCATCGGCTGCGGTTGCCTGTCGCTCAAGGCGTGTCCGTTGCGCAACCCCCAGGACATGTTGGCGCAACAGGGGCCGGGAGCGCACATTGAGGAGGGCAGTTGCCAACATCGGCAAAAAGCGATGCGGCGTTGAATGTCACCGCGCCCACGCCGGATCGTGACAACGCGACAACTTCGTGCGATCTGAAAAAGCCGAGGGGGCGCTGGCGTCCATGATGAATCCTGTTCGCAACCCCTGCTGAAAAGGAGCAGATCATGAACACAATGAAGAAATTGCTGATCGCCGCCGCCATCGTCACGGCTCCCGCCATGTCATTCGCCCAGAGCGTCCAGAACGCCCAGGCGCCGGTCACCCGGGCTTCGGTCCTGGCCGACCTGATCGCCGTGGAAAAGGCGGGCTACCACCCCGGCCGCAACGACGACGACTACCCCGCCGACATCCAGGCCGCCGAAGCCAAGGTCGCAGCCGAACAAGGCATCCAGCCCGCCCCGGTAGTAAAGCCGACGGTCAAGGCATCCATGCACGCCGCCAACACCGTCCCCCGGATCGATCGTCCGCGGAATGCTTTTTATGATGGGGCTTGAGGGGTGGGGGGCCGGGCCGATAGGCTTGGCCCTTGTGCGGCGTGATAATGGTTTTGAGTCCGTGCCAAGAAGGCTCATTGGCTCTATTGATCATCCACGTCCGAAATGGTGCCGAACATTTCCCGGATGTTATCTTGGAGTTTGCAGTCGCGCGGCTTTGACGGGGTGCAGACGACTATAGCGCCTACAGAGACTTTTTCATTTCCCCAAAGAAGATGCATGCGGTGATAACGAACCGGTGCCCGGTTGGAAATACTCCGAAACGATGAAACTTCCGCTGCGTACAGGTACCTCCGCCCTGGCTTGTTACGTTCCAGGAATCAGTCGTTTCACCGAGGTATCCCATCTGCGTTGCGATTTCAGATTTTGGTTGCCCAATATATTTCACGGCCCCGTCAGAATAGTCTGAGGTAGAAAAGAGATATTCCGCCAATCGCTGGGCCACCGGGATGTTCGTCACCGTCAAAGCAAAGTGAACAAAATTATAATATTCGGCAACAGCTGGGTGGCCACTCGAACCTATTTTTCGCCCCCGCTCTATTACGCCCAGAATACATCGTTCATCAGGGTATGTGTTGTGCCGCTCCACAACCAGAATCTGAAGACCGGACGGCACTTTCATTCTGATTCCGCACCATTCGAATACGCGTGGTCGCTTCGGTTTTTCGCTATAGTGAGCCGTCCGTAGCTTATTACGTCGAAAACCTTATTATTATCCACAGCATGTACGAATTTGGCGTACCCGCCGCCAGCATCTGACGTCAATGCAAGCGCTTTCCGCCGGGGCGGGGCGGTCAAAAAGACCACAGATTACTTCCAATTGCAACCCGCCTCTGGCGTGGACCTGGCACTCGGATCAAATAAAAAGGTTTTCTTTGCGCCGGACCTTTTTTCAACGTACACCATCGAATACACCATGGCGCCTTGGCTGAACATTTCATATGTTCCAGAAACGCGATCACCATTTATTTCTAACCATGTCGTGACAAGTTGGATCGGGCGACCTTTGTCATGCAGCTCTTCGTCGGATGAGGCGAGCACCACGGTTCGCAAGGCCGAGGAGTTTTCATATTTAACAAATCCCCCGCTCCATTTGACCGTATTATCATAGTATGTACGCATCTCGAAACTGCTTACTCCTTCCTCCCAAGCCCGAAAACAGTATCCCTCCCGGCTCACTTCCCCGTAAGCTTTTGAAGCAATAAGAAGATATGCGGCAAAAAGAACAATCGAAGGGTTCATGGGGTCTGCCATTCGAGTGAGACATGCTTTTTATGATGGGGTTTGAGGGGTGGGGGCGGTCAAAAGGCTTGGCCCTTGTGCGGCGTGATAATTGGTTTTGAGTCCGTGCCAAGAAGGCTCATTGGCTCTATTGATAATCCACGTCCGAAATGGTACCGAACATTTCCCGGATGTTATCTTGGAGTTTGCAGTCGCGCGGCTTTGACGGGGTGCAGACAACTATAGCGCCTACAGAGACTTTTTCATTTCCCCAAAGAAGATGCATGCGATGATAACGAACCGGTGACCGGTTGGAAATACTCCGAAACGATGACACTTCCGCTGCGTACAATGTACCTCCGCCCTGGCTTGTTATGCTCCAGGAATCAGTCGTTTCACCGAGGTATCCCATCTGCGTTGCGATCTCAGATTTTGTTTGTCCGATATATTTCACGGCCCCGTCAGAATCGCCTATGGTAGAAAAGCCATATTCCATCAGTCGTTGCTGTACCGGGATTTCTTTCACGGTGAGAACGAAGTCGACCAATCCGGAATATCTACTGCCGGTCTCTCGCTTTACCGTGCCTACCGTTCGGCCCTTCTCCCGTACACCGAGAATACATCGCGCCTTTGGGTAGAGTTGGGAGTCCGGTACGACCAGCATCTTGAGGCCAGGAGGCACTTGCAAGCTGATGCCGCACCTTTCTTCTATTTCACTTCGTTTGATGCGCGCAACCTTATCGGAGTTCTCGGGACCTGAGCCATACACAAAACAAGGCTGAATTACCCACAAAATACCCAATACGGAGATTATTTGTTTATGAATATCCATTTCAAATCATTGACGTAATCACGACTTGTTACTGACTGCATCGTTGAGGATGACGTAAGCGTGATCAAAATAGCCTTGTCGAAGAGTGAAGTGGTTCATTCCAGGATTTATGCAGCGCGTCACATTTTTCTGTGCACCGAGAGTACTCCCTTCGTCCGCCCAATAATTGATACTCCGCTTGCCGAAATTCACAAGTTTCCGCTTGTTGTCATACTTGAGGCGTTGCTTTTCAACCCAGTAATACCCCGCTGCATCAGTAGCCTCGAATGATTGAGTCTGGATCAGCATGGACTCTTGATCGGATTCGTAGCTTCGCAGACAACCACTTGGGCAATACCGTGGCTGATCCAACTTCCGGTGGCGCTTTCAGCATCGGCTTGACCCGATTTCGGGTGTTATCAAGGTCCAGCAAATGCATGTACAGCGAGTAGAAGGTCATGACCCGACCTTCACCGGTCCCAGTGGTATGCCTGAGTAATACGAATCCGGTATTCGAATCCAGATGCTCCGTGCCCTCGTGGTTCTTGCGATGACACGAGATGGCCTTCTGGCGAACGGAATAGGCCACCACCTCGCCGTCCGCGATGGCATGCACCGGTACATATTTGCGTGGATTGAGATGCGCGCCGCAATGCCAACGGCCATCGAACGCGATCGGATAGATGCCGCTGTGGCCTAACTCATACTGATCGACCGCATCCATCAGCGAGTCCGGGCCGGCGTTCTTGATGAAGTCGGCGTCGAGGGTTGGCAGGAAGGGTGGGCTGAGGATCATGGTCCATGAGCACGTGACATATTGGTGCGACGCACGCTACATGGATTGCCCACTTCTGAGACCGCTGAATGGCTGTTGTCTAATTCAGCGCAAGATTGGAGGAGCTAAAGCGGAACTTCGTGACGTTGCGATAGACAAGGAACATCCAATGTGATGCCACGGCGGCGCGTCGCCAGATCACCCGCGACGCGCCGGGGCCGACTTCGGAAAACGCCTATTGATTCTTCATCGCCTCGGCCAGGCGCGAGATGATTTCGCCTTCGCTCTTGAAGGCCCTCTGGGCGTAGGCCGCGTATTGTTCCGGGCCCATGTAGTTGGTCACCATGCCGTACTGGCGGGTCACGTTCAGGAACTTGGGGTCCTTGAGCGCGTTGCGGAAGGCGTCGTCGAGGCGCTTGACCACGGCCGGTTTCATATTGGCCGGGCCAATGATGCCGAATGGCGAGTTCGACCACACCGGGTAGCCGATTTCCTTCAGCGTCGGGGCGTTCGGAAAGTCGGCTGCGCGCTTTTCGGAGAGGGTGGCGAGCACACGCATTTGTCCGTTCTGCACGTAGGGCAGCAACGTGTTCGACAGGACCGCCACATCGGATGAGCCGCTCAGCAACGCGGTGATGGCCTCGGCGTCGCCTTTGTAGGGCACGTGCGTCCAGTTTGATTGCGACACGCGCGCCAGTTCGGAGATTGTCAGGTGCTGGCTGCCGTAGATGCCGGTGGTGCCGTAGCTGATGCCTTTCTTGTCCGCCTTGGCGTCGGCGATCAGTTCCTGCATGGTCTGCCACTTCGCATCCTTCTTCACGGCCACCGCAAAGTTGTAGTCCGCGATCATCGATACGTAGGTCAGGTCCTTGAGCGGGTCGTAGCGCATCTTCTGCACGTGCGGCAGTCGGAAGATCACCACGGGCGCCATGCTCAGCGTGTAGCCGTCGGGCTCGGTGGTCACCATCTGGGTGGCGCCCAGCGTGCCGCTGACGCCGGGCTTGTTTTCCACGACGATGGATTGACCGAGTTCGCGGCCCGCCGCGTCGGCCAGCGCGCGTGTCACCTGGTCGGTCACGCCGCCGGCGCCGTACGGCACGATGAGCCGGATCGGACGGGTGGGAAAGTCATCGGCAGCCAGTGCCGGGGTGCCGAACGATGCCGCCAGCGACAGGCCCGAAGCGGCCAGCGCGGCGCGGAATAAACGACGTCGTTGCATGAGGTTGTCTCCTGATTGTCTGCCGGATCGTGCAGGTCCGGTCTGCGAGGTTGTTCGCGCAGTATGACAATGCCGCCGGGCGGCGGCTATCGGGAAACGGCGGGGGTGCCAGGCTTATCCACCGATTTCATCGCCCGCATGCGGTCGCTGCATGCGGGCTCGCGGGGAAACGGATATCGCCTAGCGGTTTTCGATCACGCGCGAGCGGATAAACGCGTCGTGCGCCATCAGCGTTTCGGCCCAGCCGGCCGGCGGCACCAGGCTGATATCGGTAATCACGTAGCCGATGTCGCCTTCGGTCTGCAATTGCTGGGCCTCGATGTTGGCGCCGATTTCGGCCAGCGCCTGGTTCAGATGGGACAGCGTGCCGGGACGGTTGTAGTGAATGTTCAGTACCCGCGCCGGCGAATCCAGCGGATTGGGCTGGATCTGCGGCAGATTCACCGCGCCGATTGTGGCGCCCGTTTCCAGGAAGTTGGCCAGCTTGGTGGCCACTTCCACGCCGATATTCTCCTGCGCTTCCTCCGTGCTGCCGCCCACGTGCGGCGTCAGGATCACGTTTGGCTTACCCTGCAGCGGGGTCACGAACCGGTCGGCGTTGCTGCGCGGCTCTTCCGGGAACACGTCGATGGCCGCCCCGGCGATGTGGCCATCGTCCAGCAGTTTCGCCAGTGCCTCGATATCGACGACGGTACCGCGCGAAGCGTTGAGCAAGATGCTGCCCGGTCGCATCGCGGCCAACGCCTTGGCATTGAGCAGGTTGCGGGTCTGGGGCGTGGCAGGGACGTGCAGCGTTACCACGTCGGCAGCGCCCAGGGCGTCTTCCAGCGAATGCATCGGCACCGCGCCGCCAATCGACAGGCGAGGGCGGATGTCGTAGAACACCACGCGCATGCCCATGGCTTCGGCCAGGATGCCCACCTGCGCACCGATATTGCCGTAGCCGATCACCGCGATGGTCTTGCCGCGTATCTCGAACGATCCCTTTGCCGACTTCTGCCACTCGCCCTGGTGCGCGGCGCGGCTTTTCTCGGGCACGCGGCGCATCAGCATGATGGTCTGGCCGATCACCAGTTCCGCCACCGAACGCGTATTGGAGAACGGCGCGTTGAACACCGGAATGCCGGCATGGGCTGCGGCGTCCAGGTCGACCTGCGACGTGCCGATGCAGAAGCAGCCCACACTCAGCAGGCGCCCGGTGTTGGCAAAGTGATCGGCGGTCAGGTGCGTGGCCGAGCGGATGCCCAGCAGGTCGTGGTCGCGTACGGCGGCCAGCAGCGGGTCGCCCGCCAGCGCCTTGCTCTGGGTGGCGACGTCGATATGGTGGCGGCCCAGTAGTTGCTGCCCGCTGGCGTGGATGTTTTCGAGGAGGATTGCGCTTGCCATGATTCGGGCGTACTTCAGGAGAGTTGAGAAGGCATGTCAGGCGTCCTGTCCCGGACGCGCACACCCAGACCATAGCACCGAACCTTTCCCGTGATGGCGATGTGGGCAAGGCACATCCGAAATGGATGTCATCATACAAGTGCTTGCTGAGCGGCGATTTTTCTCATAGGATGTCGGACAACTATAAAAGGTCCGTCCGGACCCCACAATCCGACGAGGAGACAACATGGAGAAGAAAAAGGCGGGCGTGGATGCCCATCGTCGTCACTGGCTCAAGGCCGGCGCTGCGCTCGGCGCTGCAGCCGCCAGCGGTCAGGCGCTGGCCCAGGCCTTCGAATTCAAGGCCGCGCAACGCTACCCGGACCCGGCGGTCGAGATCCTCGACCCGAGTTTCGGCAAGTACCGGCTGTTCAGTTCGACCGTGGAGCAGGTGGCCACCGGATTCCGCTGGGTGGAAGGTCCGGTCTACTTTGCCGACGGCCGCTATCTGCTGTTCTCCGATATCCCGAACAACCGCATCATCAAGTTCGACGAAACCTCGAACCAGTGGAGCGTGTTTCGCTCGCCGGCCAACTTCACCAACGGCCATTGCCGCGACCGGCAGGGCCGCCTCGTCAGCTGCGAGCACCTGACGCGGCGTGTCACCCGCACCGAGTACGATGGGTCGATCACGGTGCTTGCCGACCGTTACCAGGGCAAGCGTTTCAACTCGCCGAACGATATCGTCTGCAAGTCGGACGGTTCGCTGTGGTTCACCGACCCGCCGTTTGGCATCGCCGGCGACTGGGAAGGCGACAAGGCAGCCTCGGAACTGCCGCACGCGGTCTATCGGATCGATCCGAAGGACAACAGCGTGACGCAGGTCATTGCCGACCTGAATGGTCCGAACGGGCTCGCATTTTCGCCAGACGAGAAGAAGCTCTACGTGATCGAATCGCGCGCCCAGCCATATCGCGTGATGTGGGCCTACGACGTGGGCGCCGACGGCCAGCCTGGCAACAAGACCAGGCTGATCGACGCCAATGGACCGGGCGCGCTCGATGGATTCAAGGTGGACGTGGACGGCAATATCTGGGCTGGCTGGGGCAGCAGCGGCGCACCGGGCGCGGATCCGTCAAAGCTTGACGGCGTACGCGTATTCAACGCCCAGGGCAAGGCCATCGGCCATATTCACCTGCCCGAGCGTTGCCCGAACCTGTGCTTCGGTGGCCCGAAGCGCAATCGCCTGTACATGGCCAGCAGCCATTCGGTGTATGCGCTGTATGTGGAGACGCGCGGCGCGGTCTGAACGGCGTCGCGGGCGATTCGCCCATTCGCAGCCGGCAACCATGCGATCGATATCCGTACCAAGACGACAGTCGCAGACCGGCGTCGCCAGCGTCGGTGTGCGGGAATTCATGGCGTCGCAGCATGGTGAACTCCAGTTCGATAACGATGGCAGGAACGAAGGAAGCGGGAATAAAATCCCGCGCCGGATTCCATCGCACCTGCCTGTTATTCCGTTATCTGCGGTCAATACGAAAACCATGACGGACCGGATTTCAAGGCGACGCCACGATTCAAAAAAACATTGAATTCACTCGCCGAGAAAACTGAATTCCAGTTGGGCGGGAATCTGAGACGATTCAGTACCTTTTCCGTACCGCAGCGCCCATCGCCCGCAAGGAGACTCCATGAATCGCGCACGTTCGGCCGTCCTCGGTGTCATGACCGTGGGGAGTCTGCTGTCGCCTGTGGCCGGGCATGCTACCGAAGGCGCGCTCGGCCGGCCGGTGGCGGGCACTAGCGTGTCGGCGAACGTGGCGGTGATTCCTGACCAGCCGGTGTGGATTGCCAACCTGCAGCAGCTTTATATGGATGGCTCGATCAGCAGCGGCCGCGAGGTGCCGATTGGCGGGCGGACCACGGCGGGCATCGACGCCAAGATCGCGTTCACGCTGGCCACGATCATGAAGGTCTGGGACACCGGACCCGGTGCCTGGAATTTCGCGTCGAGCTTCACGCTGCCGTACGTCTGGACGACAGTGCATACCAGTGCCGTGTTCACCGGCCCCGGCGGCAGTACGTTCTCGCGCGGCGCCTCCGACCGCGCGTCGAACCTCTATGACATGTATTTCAGCCCGCTGATTGCCGGCTACCACTTCTCGAAGACCACCCATATGGCGTTGAGCTTCAACGTCTGGGCGCCCACCGGCCAGTACGACAAGAACGCGCTGGCCAATCCCAGCCTGAACAACTGGACGTTCGTGCCACAGGTGGCCTTCACGCACCTGATGCCGCAGTACGGGCTCGAATTCAACGCCGTGGCGGCCTTCCAGTTCTACACGCGCAATACGGCCACCGACTACCAGAACGCGCCGCTGCTCACGCTGGA
Organism: Ralstonia sp. 25mfcol4.1; assembly: GCF_900104095.1. Lineage (GTDB taxonomy): Bacteria > Pseudomonadota > Gammaproteobacteria > Burkholderiales > Burkholderiaceae > Cupriavidus. Next base: position 62,519 of record NZ_FNJO01000010.1, read on the forward strand.
CGTGATGGGGGTGAAGAAGTTCGGCAATTGGGGGGCGGGGCTGGTCATGGGCACGGTGCAGCAGCTTGGCAGCGATACCGGCCCCACGGCCGACCGCCTGAACGGCTTCCGCGGCCACGATTTCACGATCGGCCCGATCGTCACGTACGACACCAAGCTGGGTGGCAAGGCGCCGCTGTCATTCAGCCTGCGCTGGGTGCCCACGGTGACCAGCAAGAACCGGCTCGACAGCACGGCCACGGTCATGGGCACCGCCACGCTGGTGTTCTGATTCCGGGCGCCAGCCGCCAAATTATCACGAAAACATCACTTTCCCGTCATGTGACGTTGTCATCATCGCGCACAGAGATGAGCCAGTCAGTGCGGCTGGACCTTTGGGCGCGCCGATCCGTTGACGTTTGACCTCAAGGCCGAAGGCGCGCGGCAAGTTGGGTCGAGATATCAACAGGATAGCAGGGAAGTTTCATGCATTACACGAAGTCTGCAATCAGCCTGGCGGCGGCATTGACCGTCGCTTTTGCGTTCTATGGCTGCAACGGCGGCGACAATACCAGCGGCACCGGCAGCAACAATGGCACCACACCGCCCGCCACTACCACGCCCCCCGCGCCTGAAAAGCCGCAGGCCGAAGTCACCGGCAGGTGGACCACCGGCGACCTGCACGTGCACACGATCGAATCCGACGATGCGCAAAACAAGCTCGTCGATGTGCTGGACCAGGCCATGATCACCAACAACCTGGACTGGACGGCCATCACGAACCATCTGCGCGTGTCCACGCGCGACCAGAACGGCACCGCCATCGTGGGCGGCCCGCTGCCTTTCTCGAAGGCGATGGCCGACTACGAGATCCCGGCCGTGCGCCAGCTCCAGGTCAATGGCAGCTACACCAGCAAGCTGATCTTCTCGGCGTTCGAATGGGACATGCCGACCCACGACCACATGAACGTGGGAATCTTCGCGGGCGCGCCGCTGGCAACCGCCACCAAGGCCGCGAACCAGTTCGAGTATTACTTTACCGACCGCCCGGCGGCCCAGTTCGACGCCGTGGACGTGGCCAACTGGAACGCCGCGGGCACCAAGGGCTACACCACGCACGCCGACGCCGTGCGCGCCGTGGCCTGGCTGCGTGACAACTTTCCCGACACCAGCTACGCGCTGATCAACCACCCGTCGCGCAATAGCGGCAAGTACACGGCCGCCGACTACCGCGAGTTCAACGACACCGCCCCGAACATCGTGTTCGGCGTGGAGGGCATGGTCGGCAACCAGATGGAACCGGACCGCGGCGGCTACACCACCGCCTATGTCGATGCCAACCTCAAGAACCGCGTCTATGGCGGCGTGGACTACGTGGTGGCGCAGGTCGGCGGCATCTGGGACGCCCTGCTGGGCGACGGCCGCCGCTTCTGGAACGTGGGCGACTCCGACCACCACTTCAAGACCATCGGCGCCAACAGTTCGGGCTATTTTCCGGGCGAGTACGCCAAGACCTATGTCTGGATCGAGAACAGGAACACCGGCATCAAGGGCGTGCTGGAAGGTGTGCGCTCGGGCAGGATGTTCTCGGTCTTCGGCGACCTGATCAACGCGCTGGACTTCAACATCGCCAGCGCTGACGGCAAGGGCGAAATGGGCGGCGAACTCAAGGCCCGTGCCGGCGAGACGGTAACCGTGACCATCCGCTTCAAGAGCCCGGACCGCAACAACTACCAGTATCCGGTCAATGGCGGCGTCAACGTCAACATGCGCCCGGTGGTGGACCATATCGACCTGATCGCCGGCGATGTCACGCCGCGCGCCGCGGCCGGCACGCCGGGCTACGGCAAGGACACCAACGACTCGACGAAGGTGATCGCCACGTTCACGTCGGCCGACTGGAAGGTGGACAAGGACGGCTACAACACGGTGAGCTATACCTACAAGGCCGCCAAGAACCAGTATTTCCGCCTGCGCGGCACGAACCTTGGCATGAATGTGGCCGGCGAAACGTCCAACGGCAATCCGTTGCCGGACCAGAAGATCACGGTGACGGAAGACAATGCGCGCTTCAACGCAATCAACGCGCGCAACTACAACGACCTGTGGTTCTATTCGAACCCGGTGTTCGTGACGGTCGGCTCCTGAGGCCGATCAGCGCCGGTGCCGCCTAGTGGCCCAGCGTCTGGAGCCAGAAGGGCAGGCCCGCGCCCGCCATGGCCACCGCCAGCGGTGCCAACTGGGCCAGGCCCGCGCCAAGGCTGCGCAGGGTGGGGTAACGCGGGGACGGGAGTGTGCGGGAACGTGACATGGTGCCGGGGTTGTGGGAATCTTGAGGGCATCATGCGCCGTGGTACCTGAATGGCACCTGAGCATACTGTTCAGGCGCCGTTCAGCTTGCCCGGCCGAGAATGCCGCCGATGACTGCCTCGCCCCCACCCACATCCGCCGTCGCGGGCTTGCCCGCCTTCCGTGCCGCCACACGTCTGCGCGGCGCCTGCCGCATGTTGATCCTGCTGGCCGTGCTGGGCGCGGCGGGCAGTGCCGGCGTGGCCCAGGCCGATACCGACGCCGACCGGGCCCGCGCGGCCCTGCGCTCCGGCGAGATCCTGCCGCTGGCCCGCATCCTCGACACCGTCTCGCGCCAGTATGCCGGTGACGTGATCGACGTGAAGCTGGATCGCGACGACGGCATCTGGCAATACGAAGTGAAGCTGCTGCTGCCCACCGGCACCGTCGCCAAGCTCGAATATGACGCCCGCGACGCCAGGCTGCTCAAGGCCAAGGGACATGATCTCGACCGCGCCCGCAAGCCCTGACCGCCATGCGCATCCTGCTAGTCGAAGACGAAAGCACACTGGCCGCCCAGCTTGCGCAGGCGCTGGCCCAGGCCGGCTATGCGGTGGACCATGCCGCCGACGGCATCGACGCCGAGCACCTGGGCACCGAACATCCCTATGACACGGTCGTGCTAGACCTGGGCCTGCCACGGCTCGACGGCCTGACAGTCCTCAAGCGTTGGCGCCAGGCCGGCAACGACGTGCCAGTGCTGATCCTGACCGCGCGCGACAGCTGGGTAGAAAAGGTGGAGGGCATCGACGCGGGCGCCGACGACTACCTGACCAAGCCGTTCCGCACCGAGGAACTGCTGGCCCGCATCCGCGCCCTGATCCGCCGCTCGGCCGGCCGCACGTCGCCCACGCTGGCGTGCGGCCCCGTGCTGCTGGCGCCGGGCAGCGGACAGGTCAGCGTCAACGGCAATCCGGTCACGTTGACTTCCCACGAGTTCAAGGTGCTCGACTACCTGATGCACCACCAGGGCGCCATCGTCAGCAAGACCACGCTGACCGAGCACATCTACGCCCAGGACTTCGACCGCGACAGCAATACCATCGAGGTCTTCGTGGGGCGGCTGCGCCGCAAGCTCGGTGTCGACGTCATCGAGACCGTGCGGGGCCTGGGCTACCGCATGCGGCCCCCGGCCAGCAGCGCATGAAGCGCGCCTCGATCGCCCGGCGCCTGCTGGGTATCGCCACGCTGTGGATCGCCGGCACGCTGTGCACCACCGGCTGGCTGCTGGATACGCTGTTCGGCCGGCACGTCGACCGCACCTATATTGCCGAACTGGACCGCGACCTGACCAGCCTGGCGGCCGCGCTGGAATGGCGCACCGACGGCAAGCTGGAACTGACGCGCCAGCCCGCCGATCCGCGCTTCGAACTGCCGTATGCCGGCGCCTACTGGCAGGCGTCCTCGGGCAGCCAGACGCTGCGTTCGCGTTCGCTCTGGGATGTCGATATCCCCGCGGCCGTGGCGCGCCGCGTGGGCGAGGGCGACGCCGATATCCGCGTCGGCCCGCGCGGCCAGTCGCTGCTGGTCAAGGCGCGCCGCCTGCAACTGACCGGCGCCGATACCCCGGTCGACATCACCGTGGCACTGGACCGCACCGAGCTGCGGCAGGCCAAGCGGTCGTTCCGCCATTTGCTGTGGCTGTCGCTGGGCGTGCTGGGCCTGGGCATTCTGGGCGCGGTATGGGCGCAGATCCGCTTCGGGCTGGCGCCGTTGTCCCGGCTGCGTGCGGCGGTGGCGCGCCTGCACGCGGGCCAGGAGCCGACGCTGCAAGGCGCCTGGCCCGCCGAGGTACAGCCGCTGGTCGACGAGATCCACCTGCTGCTACGGCGCAATCACGAGGCCGTGGAACGGTCGCGCCGGCAGGCGGCAGACCTGGCGCATGCGGTCAAGACGCCGCTGGCCATCCTGGCCAATGACGCGGCGACGTTGCCCGCGCCCGCGTCGCAGCGCGTGTCGCAGCAGGTGGACGCCATGCGTCAGCAGGTGGACCGCCACCTGGCGCGTGCCCGGGCGGCCGGGGCGGGCGGTGCGGCCGGGGGCGCGGTGGCGGTGCGGCCCGCCGTGGACGAACTGGTGCGCGCGCTGAGCCGCCTGCACGCCGACAAGCCCATCGCCGTCGATATCGAAGGCCAGGCCAGCTTCGCCGGCGACCGCCAGGATCTGGTCGAAATGCTCGGCAACCTGCTGGACAACGCGTGGCAGTGGGCTCAGACCAGAATCCGCGTCGACATGGTGACGCAGGCGGCCGAGCTGGAAATCCGCATCGACGACGATGGCCCCGGCATGCCGGCTTCCGCCATGACGCGGGCCGTGCAACCGTACGCGCGGCTCGACGAGTCGGCCGAAGGCAGCGGGCTGGGGCTGGCCATCGTGCGCGATGTCTGCGCGCTGTACGGCGGCCGCTTCGAACTGGCCACCTCGCCGCTGGGCGGGCTAGGCGTGCGCGTGCGGCTGCCGGCAGCGGTCGCGGCGAGCTGACGGTTTGCGCCCCCTCCCGCAAGGGGAGCAGGGTGCCGCATCGCCCATCGGGTATCATCGCGCCCTTTGCCGTTTGCGGTTCCCCCGCTGTCATCCCTTGTCTTCCGCCGTACCCCGCGCCGGGCAGGCCATTCGCCGGCGCCAGCGCCCGCCTGTCGCCCCGGCGCGCCTGCTCGGGCCGCAGCACTTTGCCTACTACCGTGGCTACCTGCAGGGTCTCGACCTGGGCCGGCTGGCCGCGCGCTATCTGACGCCGGGGCTGGACCTGCGGCAGGCACGCAGCACGGTCGCGTGGATCGAAACCGAGCTGGCTCGCGGCGTGAAACGGTTGGCCACCCGCCCACGCGCCGATGGCGAGGCGGCGCTCCTGACGGAAAAGACCTGGCTCGCGATGATCGTGCCGCCGGCCGCCGAGAGCGCCTCGGCGCGCCAGACGCGCCAGCGCAAGCTGCTGCGGGCGCTGGATGCGCTGCAGCCACTGCTGCTGGTGCGCCCATTGGCGGGCGATGCCGTGGCCGGGTGGTTCACGCCCGCCATCGCCGACCGGCTCGCGCAGACGGGCTGGACCACACTGGCGTCGCTTGCGGCAGCCATCGCCGCCGATCCGCGTCGCTGGCATCGCCACGCCCACGGCATCGGCGAAGCCACCGCGCGCGAGATCGAGGCATGGCTGGAGACACACGCGATGGCGCCGCACCGCGCGGGTATGCCCGACACGCGGCATGCCGAATCCCCGGTGCTGGTCCCGCTGGAATCACTGCGGCACGCGCCGGCGCAGGCCGATGTTCAGGCCATCCAGACCTGGCTCGAAGAGTACGGCCCGGAAGGCGGTCACACGTGGCGCGCTTACCGCACGCAGGCCGAGCGCCTGCTGCTCTGGGCCATTTTCGTGCGGGGCAAGTCTCTCGCCACACTGGACGCTGACGACTGCGAAGCCTACCTGGCGTTCCTGTCCGACCCGCAACCGGCCGCGCTATGGGTGGGCCGGCGTGGCTCGCCGCGTAATGGTCCTGACTGGCGGCCGTTCGAAGGCTCGCTGTCGCCGTCAAGCATTGGTCATGCGAGCCGGATCCTGAAGACGCTCTGTGCGTGGCTGACCCGGCAGGGCCAGCTGCTCGACAACCCGTTTGCATCGGCGGTACCGCCCGCCGCGGCCGCTGCGCCGCGCATCCAGGCGGAGCGCAGCCTCAGCCGCACCCAATGGCAGCATCTGAAGCGGTACGTGGGCGGGCTGCCCGCCGACGATCCGCGCACGGTACGCCTGCAGTTCATGCTGCGGCTGGTCCATGCCACGGGCCTGCGCGTATCGGAGCAGGCGCAGTTGACGGTGGCGCATCTGTCGCAATCCGATGGCTGGCGGCTGCACGTGCCGGGCAATCGGCCTCGCACGAACGACCTGCCCGAGACGGTTGTCGATGCCTTGCGCGATCACACCGAAGCGCGCGGGCTGGGGCGCGACGTCGAACGGTTGCCGGCCGACACGCCGCTGATTGGCCGCGTACTGGGCGAAGGCGATGACACGCCGTTATCCGTCGCACAGGTAGCGGCGATCTGGAAGCGGTGTTTCACGCGCGCGGGTCAAGCGCTGGCGGACGAAGATCCCACCGCGGCTACCCGGTTTGCCAAGGCCAGCGCGCACTGGCTGCGGCACACGGCCGGCGCCCACGCGCTGGCGCGAGGGATTGGCCGCAAGGCCGTGCAACACCAGCTGGGTCACGCATCGGTCAGCACAAGCGCCGCCTATGCCGACCCGGACCTGCACTGACCGCCAGACACACTGGCCGGTCCGGCCGCCATCGACCACCATTCCGGCGCGCCGCCACACAGGTGGCCACGTCCGACGCCGGGCAGGCGCCGGCGTCGCCTGCTCAGGCGTGATCGCCGTGCGGTGCGTTGCCCACGTAGGGAATCGCGTCCTCGACCACATCCCAGATATAGCGGCCCGACGGGCTCTGCTGTTCTTCGACGATGTGGGCCACCAGGCCGGCCGCGCGGGAAATCACCGCAAAGCCGCGCATCACGGCCGTCGGTACGCCGATTTCGCCCAACAGGGCGGCCACGGCGCCAGTGGCATTGATCGTGATCGCGCGGCCATAAACCTCGTCCACGGCGGTGGACAGCCGCTTCAGCGCGCCGATATGCGCCCCGTCCAGATCCGCTTCGGCTTCACCCAGTTCCAGCAGCTTGTAGGCGCGCGGGTCTACCGGCTTGTGCAGATGGTGGCCAAAGCCGGGCACGGGCGCCTTGCGCGCCTTGCAGTCGCTGGCAATGGCCAGCGCCTCGGCGTCCGGGTCCTGCGCGGCCAGGATGCGGTCCAGCAGCGCCGAGCAGTTTTCCATGGTGCCGACGAACGAACTGCCCACGGCCAGCAGCCCGGCCGACACCGCGCCCTGCAGGTTCTCGGGGGCGCTCATGTAGATCAGGCGCGTGGCAATTGCGCTGGGCGTCAGGCCGTGCTCCATCAGCACGACCAGCACCATGTCAGCGATGCGGATGTCCACCGGCCGGGGCGTGCGGCCCAGGATCTGCATCAGCATCACCTCGGTGAACGTGGTCTTGCCGAGCAGGTCTTCCACGAGATTGGCGTCGCCATAGTGAAGGCTGGTCAGCGTATGGCTGCAGAGGCGGGTCACCGGCTTGTCTTGTTGGCGCATGCTTGGTCTCCGGATGGCTGTGCGGCCAGGGCATGGTCGCGCACGGTGTTCTTCAGTACCTTGCCCACCGTCGAGCGCGGCAGGCTGGCGTGGAAATGAATCTGCTTGGGCGTCTGCACGGGCCCGAGCCGCTCGCGCACGAACGCGATCAGGTCCGCGGCGGCGGCCTCGCAGCCTTCGCGCAGTTGCACGGCCGCGTGGACGGCCTCGCCCCATTTGTCGTCGGGCACACCGAACACGGCGCATTCATGCACGGCAGGATGCTGGCCCAGGGCGTTTTCCACGTCGATCGGGTAGACGTTGAATCCGCCTGTGATGACCACGTCGCGCAGGCGGTCCTTCAGGTACAGGAACCCGCGCGCGTCGATCAGGCCCCGGTCTCCGGTATGCAGCCAGCCGTCGATGATTGTGGCGGCGGTCAGGTCGGGACGCTTCCAGTAGCCGGTCATGACGAGGTCGCCACGCGCCACCACTTCGCCCACTTCGCCGGCGGGCAGCAGGCGGCCGTCGGGGGCCATGATCGCCACGTCGCTGAACCAGGTCGTGCGGCCCACGGAGGCGAGGTTCCGCTCGTCGTCGAAATCGTCGGGGCCGATCACGGTCAGCAGCTGCGGCGCCTCGGTCTGGCCGTAGGTGGTGGCCACCACGGGACCGAAGAAATCGCGCGCCTGGCGGATCTTTTCCGGCGGCATCGGCGCGCCGCCATAGATCAGCCGGCGCAGGGCGGGGTAATCGGCGCGCGTGGTGCCCGGCAGCGCCATCAGCATGTAGATCAGCGTGGGCGGCATGAAGCAGACCGTGCCGCGCCGGTCGCGGAAGCAGGCGCGTACCGCTTCGGCGCCGCTGCCTTCCATGATCACGTGGCAGCCGCCCTGGGCCAGGATCGGCATTACGTAGGTGGACGTGCCGTGCGTGATCGGCGCGGCCATCACGTAGCGGTCCGCCTCGGTGAAGCCCCACGCGTGGATCTGGTTGACGATATTGGCCAGCCACGCGCGATACGGCTGCATCACCCCCTTTGGCGCGCCGGTGGTGCCGCCGGTGAACTTGATGGCCTGGGTGGCATCGCGGTCCAGATCCAGCACAGGGCGCGCGGCGTCGGCGTGCTGCACGATGGCCGAGGCCAGCGTCAGGCCCCGGCCCGGCGCGTGATCGGTGTAGATGCGCACGCCCGGCGCGCCGTCGAGCAAGGCTTCGCACGCGGCATCGAGCACGATGATGCCGGGCTCGGTGGCATCGATGATGCGCCGCAGTTCCGGCTGCGTGCTCTTGGGATTCAGCGGCACCCAGATCTTGCCGCTGGCCAGCACGGCCAGAAGGGCCACGATGTGCTGGGCCGAGTTGCCGGCGCAGATGCCCACGCAGGTCTGCGGCGCGGGGTCGAGCTTGATGAAGTGCGCGGCCAGCGCGGCCACCTGCGCAGCCAGCTCACGGTAGCGCAGCGCGCCGTCCGGGGCATCGATGGCGATGTTGTCGGGCCAGCGGTCGGCGGCGCGCCAGAACAGGTCGATCGGAAACATGATGCTGTCGGACTCCTTAGTTGACGCGTGCGCCCGATTGCTGCACCACGTCGTGCCAGCGTTTGATCTCGGACATCGCGAAGGTGCGGCATTGTTCGGGCGTGCCCGGTTCGGGCGTGGCCGCCAGGTCGCGCATGCGTTCGCGCACGTCGGCATTGCCGAGCGCTTTGTTCAGCGCGGCGTTGAGGCGGTCCACCACGGGGCGCGGCGTGCCGGCCGGAGCGGAGATGGCGAACCACGACTGCACGTCGAAGCCCGGATAGCCGGATTCGGCCACCGTGGGCACGTCGGGCAGCAGCGGCATGCGCTGCGCGCTGGTCACCGCGATGGCGCGCAGCTTGCCGGACTTCACGTGCGGCAGCGCCGAAGGGGTGTTGTCGAACATCGACTGCACCTGGCCGCCCATGAGGTCGGTCACGGCCGGCGCGCTGCCTTTGTACGGCACGTGCAGCATGTTGGCGCCGCTGCGGGCTCGGAAGATCTCGCCGGACAGATGGATCGACGATCCGCTCCCCGATGACGCGAACGTCACTCCATTTGGCGATGTCCTGGCGAGCTTCACGTAGTCGGCCACGGTCTTGACCGGCAGACCGGGATTGACCACCAGTACGTTGGGAATGCGGGCGATCATGCCGACCAGCTCGAAGTCCTTGGCCGGGTCGTAGCTGAGCTTGTCGTAGAGCGTGGCGTTGATGGTGTTGGCGATGGTGTAGACGTACAGCGTGTAGCCATCCGGCGCGGCCTTGGCCACCACCTCGGCGCCCACGTTGCTGTTGGCGCCGGCGCGGTTTTCCACCACCATCGGCTGGCCCAGCGCCTCGCCCATCTTCTGCGCCACCAGCCGGGCCAGCACGTCCGTGGCGCCGCCGGCGGCGTAGCCGACCACCAGCCGCACCGGGCGGCTCGGGAAGGCGGCGGCGTCGGCCAGCGCGGGCGTGGCACCGCACGCCAGGGCGGCGGCAACCAGGGCGGGAAATAGGGTGGGAAGTAGGGCGACGTGGCGAAGAAGGCGCCTGCGCGCCCGGCTGCGGATGGTCATGATGGCTGTCTCCTGTTATTGGATATCGTGGCCGGCACCCGCTGTCCCGATGCTTCTGCGGCATACTGCGGACTGCTTCCCGGCCAGCGAATTCTTTCCCATGCGTGCTCGTACTGCGAATCAAAACGTCCGCCAGGCGGACGTTCCGGCCCAGACCGCCGAAGAGGGCGCACGGGCGTTGCGGCGCGGCCTGACGCTGCTCGATGCCATCCTTGCCGGCGGCAAGGACGGGCTGCGCGTGGTGGATCTATGCCGCGCCGCGGAGCTGGAGCGGCCGACGGTCTATCGCCTGCTGGCCACGCTGATCGAATGCGGCTATGTGATGCAGCGCGGGCGCTTCCGGTACGTCAAGGGCCCCGCGCTGGAGGCGCTGCCGCAGCGCGGCGAGTCCGCCGACCTGGCCGGGCGCCTCAATCCGGTGCTGGCCCGCATCAGCCAGGCCTGCGGCGACGCAGCATTCGGTATCGTCCGCGACGGGGCGTTGTCGCGCTGTATCGCGCGCCATGTCGGTACGCATCCGGTGCAGGTGCTGGTGATCCAGGTAGGCACGCGACAGCCCCTAGGAGTGGGCGCCGCCGGTCTGGCGCTGCTGTCGGCGTTGCCCGACGGCGCCGTGGACGACGTGATCGCAAACAATGCCGACGCCCTGGTGCAGTACGGTGGCATGACGCCGGACCGCATGCGCATCCTGATCCGCGCCACCCGCGAGCGCGGTTATTCGGTGATCGGCAACCACGCCACGCGGGGTGCGCTGGCGGTGGGCATGGCCGTGGCGGATCGCGATGGCGAACCGGTGGCCGGCATCAGCGTGGCCACCACGCTGGCCCGCATGCCGCGCGAACGCCAGCAGCTGCTGGCGCGCGTGATGCGCGATGCGGTGCGGGACCTGCTGCCAGACGGGCTGTAGGCGCGCGCATGGTGGCGGCAACGGGGCCGCTTGCCGAAATCGCTAAATATCGACGCCAAAAAGTCTGAATTCGGTTTCCGCCGGTCACGGCGTAACCTGCCCGCATGCAGTCGGTCCGGCCCGGCCCGGGATGTTCCGACTGTCACGGGAGGACTCGCACGGTGAACGATCTGGCCGATATCGTCGCGCCGCCCCCGCCATCCTGGTGGCCCCAGACGGCGGGCTGGCTCGTGGTCGGCATCTGCGCGCTGTGCGCGTTGCTGTGGCTGGGCTGGCGGATGTGGCGGCACTGGCGCGCCAATCGCTATCGGCGCGCCGCCATCAAGGAACTGGGACGCCTGCAGGCGAGGCTCGACGCCAATGGCCCGGATCGCGCGCAGGCGCTGCTGGCGCTGGCCGAACTGCTCAAGCGCACCGCGCTGGCCGCGTGGCCGCGCGAGACCGTGGCGGCGCTTTCCGGCACATCGTGGCGCGATTTCCTGCTGGCCCATGCCGGCAAGGCAGCGGATGCCGTGCCACCCCTGGCCATGCTGATCGAAACCGAATACCTGGACCGCGCGGCGCTCGGACGCTGGCCGGCGCAACAGAGCCGCGACACCGTTGCCGCCTGCCGCCGCTGGATCGCAGAACATCAGGCGCCGCCGGCATGATCGCGTTTGCCTATCCATGGCTGTTCGCGCTGCTGCCGCTGCCGTTGCTGGTGTGGTGGCGGGTGCCGCCGTACCGCGAAACCAGCGCCTCGGTGCGGCTGCCGTTCTTTGGCGAGGTGGCCAGCGCGGCCGGACTCCAGCCCGCCGCAGGCGCCCACGTGCCACGACGCAACCTGATGCAGCATCTGCTGGCGCCGCTGGCCTGGGCCCTGGTGGTGACGGCCCTTGCCCGGCCGCAATACCTGGAGCCGCCGGTCTACAAGAGCGAGCCCGTGCGCGACCTGCTGCTGGCGCTGGACCTGTCGCAGTCGATGGACACCCGCGACTTCAAGGACCCTTCCGGCGTGGTTGAAGCGCGCGTGCAGGCCGTACGACAGGTGGTCAGCAATTTCGTGGCCCACCGGCCCGGAGACCGCATCGGCCTGATCGTGTTTGGCGATGCACCCTATCCGCTGGCGCCGTTCACGCTCGACCATGCGCTGGTGCGCACGCTGATCGACGACATGGTGCCCGGCATGGCCGGCGCCAGTACATCGCTGGGCGATGCCATCGGGCTCGGCATCAAGATGTTCGACGGCAGCCACGCCGCCGAAAAGGTGCTGATCCTGCTGACCGACGGCAATGACACGGCCAGCCGCATGCCGCCGGCCCAAGCCGCCGACATCGCCCGCACGCGCGGCGTGGTGGTGCACACGGTGGGCATCGGCGACCCTGCCGCCACGGGCGAGCAGAAGGTAGACCTGCAAACGCTGCAGCGCATTGCCGGCACCACGGGCGGGCGCTACTTCTTCGGCGCGGACCAGACAGCGCTGGCGTCGATCTATGCCACGCTGGACCGCGTGACGCCGCACAAGGAAAAGACGCTGAGCTGGCGCCCGCGCCGCGAACTGTTCATGTGGCCGCTGGGCGCCGCCGTGCTGCTGGTACTGGCGTACCAGGTCGCCATGGCGGTCTACGCATACACCGTGGCACGCGCGGCGGTGCCCGACGGACGCAAGGAGTCCTCGGCATGAGCGACGGGTTCCACGCGCTGGCGCAGTTCCATTTCCTGCGGCCCGCATGGCTGCTTGTGCTGATTGCCGCCGTGTGGCTGCCCTGGGCCGTCCGCCGGCAGAGGGATGTGCGGCGCAGATGGCGAGGGACCATCGCGCCACATCTGCTCGATGCGCTGGTGGTACGCGAAGGCCGCCATCGTCCGGTGCGCCCGGTACACATGACCGCGCTGGCTCTGGCGCTGGGAGCGATTGCGCTGGCCGGTCCCACGTGGGAACGCGAGCGGCCGCCGTTCCTGTCTGACAAGGCGCCGCTGGCCATTGCCGTGGACCTGACGCCCGACATGGACGCGATCGACGTCACGCCGACGCGGCTGGAACGCGCCAAACTCAAGATCAAGGCGCTGCTGGCCCATCGCGACGGCGGGCGCACGGCGCTCTATGCCTACGCCGGCTCCACCCATCCGGTACTGCCGCTGACCGACGACGCGGCGCTGTTGCAGACCTTTGTCGATGCGCTGCAGACGGCCATCATGCCCGTGCCGGGCAAGGATACGGCGCGGGCGGTCCAGACCATCGGCGCAGCGTTGTCGAAGGAGCCGGTGCCCGGCACCATCCTGCTGCTGACCGATGGCGTGGAGCCTGCCGCCACGACCGCCCTGCGGCAGCGCGACCCGCGCACGCAGATCGTCGTGCTGGCCATCGGCACGGCGGCAGGCGGACCTTTGAAGGCGGGGAACGGCGCGGCGCCGGGGCTCGATGCTGCGGCGCTGCACCGGCTGCGCGACACCGGCGTCCCGGTGGCGACGCTGACCTCCGACAGCGACGACGACGTGGCCTGGGTGCAGCGCCACGTCCAGTCGCATGTGGAGCAGGGCAGTGCGCAGGACACGCTGCGCTGGCACGACGCCGGCTGGCCGCTCACGATACCGATTGCCGTGCTGGCGCTGCTCTGGTTCCGCAAGGGCTGGACCATCCGCTGGATGGCCTCGCTGACGCTGGCCGCGCTGGTGGCCGCGCCGCCGGCGGACGTGCGGGCCCAGTCCAGCCCGCCGGCACGCGGCTGGCACTTTGTGGATCTCTGGCTCACCCACGACCAGCAAGGCCGGCGCGCCTTCGCACGTGGCGATTACGCGGCGGCGGCCACGCTGTTCGATGATCCGATGTGGCGCGGCGTGGCGTACTACCGCGCCGGGAAGTTCAACGATGCGGCACGGGCGTTTGAGCAGATCGGCACCCCCGACGCCCAGTACAACCTTGGCAACGCGCTGGCGCGACAGAACAAGTACCCCGAGGCGGCCGCCCGTTACCGGCTGGTACTGCAGCAACGGCCCGGCTGGGCGCCCGCCCAGCGCAACCTGGCGCTGATGCAGCAGGCCATCGAGCGCCAGAAGCAGGCCGAGAAGAACGACAAGGGCGACGAGGAGCCGCCCGACCTGAAGCCCGACAAGATCGAACTTGACCCCAGCAAGCCCCCGCCGCCGCCGGGGGGCGACAGGATGCAGCAGGGGCTGGTGCAGCAGAACGCCGACATGTGGATGCGCGCGATCCAGACCTCGCCCACGATGCTGCTGGCGCGCAAGTTCGCGCTGCAGGCGCAGGCGCCAGAGACCCGGCCATGATGATGCGCTGGCTCGCCGTCTTCCTCCTGATACTGTCCGGCGTGGCGCAGGCCGCCGCGCCCACGGTGCGCGTGCGGGTGCTGGGCCAGCAGCCCGTGGTGGCTGGCCAGTCGGTCCAGATCGAGGTGACGATCCTGGCGCCGAACTTCTTCCTGTCGGCGCCGGCGTTTCCGGCCCTGCAGGTGCCCGGGGCCGTGGTCACGATGCCCGACGAGCGCGGCGTGAACGCCACCGAAACCATCGATGGGGCCAGCTATGCGGGCATCCGCAAGACCTACGTGTTCACGCCGCAGACCGGCGGCGATTTCACGCTGCCGACGCCCGAGATCCATTTCACATGGTCCGGCGACGATGGCAAGCCGCAAGCCGCCACCGTGACGCTGCCGCCCACCACGATCCATGCCGGCGGGCAACGGAACGCAAGCCAGGCCAACGCCGCACCGGCGTCCGCCCCGGCGCCGCTGCTGCCGGCATCGCCCATCCATATCAGCCAGACCTTCGACCAGGCCATCAGCGGCAAGGACGCCCATTTGCGGGCTGGCGATGCATTGGTCCGCACCATCACGATCTTCGCCCCCGGCACGCCCGCGATGATGATCGAGCCGCCGCAACTGGCCGCGCCACGCGGCGTGCGGCAGTTCCGCGCCGATCCGCAACTGCAGGACGGCGTGGCGGCCACTGGGGACGAGCCGGCAGGCGCCACGGGCGGCCGGCGCGTGGAAACGGTGACGTATGTGTTCGAAGGCAGCGGCCATTACACGCTGCCGGCCGTCTCCGTGGCGTGGTACGACCCGGCCACCGGCAAGCGCGCGCAGTCGTCCGCGCCGGCCGTGACCATCGACGTCGCACGTGCGGCGCCGGGGCTGGGCCTTGCGCCCACGGGTGGCGCGCCGATGCGCCTGCCTGCCTGGCTCGACTGGCGGATGGCGGCCGTGCTGGCCGGCGGGGCGCTGGCAGCGGGCTACGCGGCGTGGCGTTGGCGCAGAGGCTGGCGTCCACGCCGACAGGGCACGCACACGGGCAAGACGCGCCGCAGCAATGCATCGCCGCTGCCTCCGCTCAACCCGTAAATAACAAATCATTCACATCGACGTTCCAAAAGTTTGCATTCCGCTCTGGCAGGGACCCCGCCCATACTGGGATGGCTGGATCAGGTGATGGAGTCGTATCGTGCAAGGAGTGTCGATGGGACGGAAGCAGCAGGGCAGGGTCATTGCCACCGCCACGCCGGTGTGGCGCCAACGCGTGTGGCTGGCGGCGCTTGCACTGGGCATGGTCGTGGCGGGCGCGGGCGGCACGTGGTGGTATCACGCGAAGGACGCGCGCGCCCATGCCCCCGTCTTCCGCGTGGGCGATGGGGTGAACGGTCCGCGCGGCATGGTCCATGTGCCCGGCGGCGACTTCCAGATGGGCAGCGATCACAAGATGGCGCAGCCCAATGAACGGCCGGCGCACAAGGTCCACGTCAACGGCTTCTGGATGGACCAGCACCACGTCACCAATGCCGAGTTTCGCAAGTTCGTCGAGGCGACGGGCTACCGGACGACCGCCGAACGCGCGCCCGACTGGGAAACGATGAAGGTGCAGCTGCCGCCCGGCACGCCGCGCCCGCCCGATAGCGCGATGGTGGCCGGCGCCATGGTCTTCGTCGGCACCAACAGCCCGGTACCGCTGCGCGAGTACTGGCGCTGGTGGCGTTTTGTGCCCGGCGCCGACTGGAAGCATCCGAACGGCCCCGGCAGCCATATCGACGGCAAGGACAACCACCCCGTGGTGCAGGTTTCGTACGAGGACGTACAGGCCTACGCGCGCTGGGTGGGCAAGCGCCTGCCGACCGAGGCCGAGTGGGAATTTGCGGCGCGCGGCGGGCTGGAACAGTCCACTTATGCCTGGGGCGACCAGTTCGCTCCCGATGGCCGCCAGATGGCCAACGTCTGGCAAGGCCAGCAGGTGCAGCCATTTCCGGTGGTCAGCGCCAAGGCGGGCGGCGCGGCGGGCACCAGCCCGGTGGGCACCTTTCCGGCCAACGGCTACGGCCTCTACGACATGACCGGTAATGCGTGGCAATGGGTGGCCGACTGGTATCGGGCCGACCAGTTCCGCCGCGAAGCCCGCGTGACGACGGCCGTGCTGCAGAACCCTGGCGGGCCCTCCGATTCGTGGGATCCGAGCGAACCGGGCGTGCCGGTGTCCGCGCCAAAGCGCGTCACGCGCGGCGGGTCGTTCCTGTGCAACGAGGACTTCTGCCTGAGCTATCGGCCCAGCGCGCGGCGCGGCACAGATCCATACACGAGCATGTCGCACCTGGGCTTCCGGCTGGTCATGGATGACGGCACCTGGGCCGAAGCACGGCGACAGCCCGCACTGGCGGCGCGGCCGTAGGCCCTATCCGTCCGGACAATCGAGGAGGAACGCACAATGCCATTTGCCTTGGCAGAAAGCTGTCGGCTTGCTCACCGTGCGGCGTCCGGCCTGACGACGCTGGCGGCCATGGCCGTGCTGGTAGCGGCTCTTGGCGGGTGCGCGTCGGCACCCGCCGCCGACACCGCCGCTGGCGCGCAGCCGGCGGGCGCGGCCAATGTGGCAGGCGCGGCGGCATTGCCGTCGTGGCGGGATGGCGCGGCGCGCCAGACCATCGTCCGCTTCGTGGAGGCGGTTACCCGGCCGGGCACGCCGCAGTACGTGCCGCCTACCGAACGCATTGCCGTCTTCGATAACGATGGCACGCTGTGGAGCGAGCAGCCGCTGTACTTCCAGTTCTTCTTCCTGCTCGACCAGATTCGCGCCGCCGCGCCGCAGCATCCCGAATGGAATAGCAATCCGGCCTTCAAGGCACTGATGGCGAACGACATGGCCGGGCTGATGCGCGAGGAAAAGCGCCTGCTGCCGCTGATCGCCCAGGCCAACAGCGGGATGACGGTGGACGAGTACGACCGCACGATCCGTGCGTGGCTCGACACCGCGCGGCACCCGAAATTCAACCGGCCCTATACAGACCTGGTGTTCCAGCCGCAGATCGAGCTGCTGAACTACCTGCGGGCCAATGGCTTCAAGACGTTCATCGTGTCGGGCGGCACCATCGAGTTCATGCGGCCGTGGTCCGAGCGCGTGTACGGCATTCCGCCCGAGCAGGTGGTGGGGTCCACGCAGACGGTGACATACGAGCTGCGCAATGGCCAGCCCACGCTGGTGCGCGGCCCCAAGCTCGAATTCATCAATGACGGCGCCGGCAAGCCCGTGGGCATCTATCGGCAGATTGGCCGGCGGCCCATCCTGGCCGTCGGCAATTCCGACGGCGATCTGCAGATGCTGCAGTACACGATGGCCGGCACCGGCCAGCGGCTGGCCGTGCTGGTGCACCACGACGACGCCGAGCGCGAATTCGCCTACGACCGCAAGTCGGGGGTCGGCAAGCTGGACAAGGCGCTGGACGAAGCCGTCACGCGCGGTTGGACGGTGATCAGCATGAAGCAGGACTGGGCGCGTGTTTATCCGGCATCCCAGCCTTGATCCTGTCGATTTCCAGAATCTCCTTACGCCCTGAACCAAACCAGAGGGAGCTATCGATGAGACCAGAAGCGGGAACGCGTCTGACAAGGCTGGCCACCAGCGCGGCGATTGTCGCCATCCTGGCCGTGGCTGGCTGCAAGAAGGCCGACGAGAACAAGGCGGCGCCTGGCGCTGCATCGGCACCGGCCGCCCAGGTGCCGGCCGCGCCGCCGCCTGTGGCCACCACGCCCACCCCGCCGGTGGCCTCGGCACCGGATGCCACCGGCGCGTCGCCGGTGGTGGCGGCGCCGGCCAGCGGCACGGTGGCGCAGGGCAGCCGCGGGGGCAAGCCGAACATCCTCGTGATCTTTGGCGATGACGTGGGCCTGGGCAATGTCAGTGCGTTCAGCCACGGCGTGGTGGGCTACAAGACGCCGAACATCGACCGCATTGCCCGCGAGGGCATGATGATGACCGACTACTATGCCGAAAACAGCTGCACGGCCGGGCGGTCGACGTTTATCACGGGGCAGTCGGTATTCCGCACCGGGCTGTCGAAAGTGGGCCTGCCTGGCGCGCCAGTGGGCCTGCAGGACCGCGACATCACGATCGCCCAGGCGCTCAAGCCGCTGGGCTATGCCACGGCGCAGTTCGGCAAGAACCACCTGGGCGACCAGGACCGCTTCCTGCCCACCAAGCACGGATTCGACGAATTCTTCGGCAACCTGTACCACCTGAATGCCGAGGAAGAACCCGAGCGCCCGTACTGGCCGAAGGACAATCCCGACTTCCTCAAGTTCTACAACCCGCGCGGCGTGCTGCACAGCACGGCGGACGGCAAGATCGAGGACACTGGCCCGCTGAACCGCAAGCGCATGGAAACGATCGACGACGAAACCACGGGGGCGGCCGTCAACTACATCCAGAAGCAGGCGCAGGCCAAGCAGCCGTTCTTCGTCTGGATGAACTTCACGCGCATGCACCTGTTCACCCACGTGCGCCCCGAATACGAGGGCAAGGCCGGGCTCGGCAAGGGCCACGAGTATGCGGACGGCATGTGGGAGATGGACCAGAACGTGGGCAAGCTGCTCAAGGTGCTGGACGACACGGGCATCACCAATGACACGCTCGTGATCTTCACCACCGACAACGGGCCCAACTTCTTCACCTGGCCCGATGCGGCAAACACGCCATTCCGCAGCGAAAAGGACTCGAACTGGGAAGGTGCGTTCCGCGTGCCGGCGATGGTGCGATGGCCGGGGAGGATCCAGCCCGGATCCGTGACGAACGGCCTGATGTCCGGCCTCGACTGGTTCCCGACGCTGCTGGCGGCGGCTGGCGACGGCGACGTCAAGGACCGGCTGCTGAAGGGCACGAGCCTGGGCGGCAAGAACGCCAAGGTGCATCTGGACGGCTACAACCAGTTGCCGATGCTCACGGGCCAGACCGACAAGAGCGCGCGTAACGAGTTCTACTACTTCAATGACGATGCCGAACTGGTGGCCATGCGGTATGACGTAATGACCCAGGGCGCGACGCAGCCCACCGCGTGGAAGATCGTGTTCTGCGAGCAGCGTCAGAACGGGTCGTTCATGGTGTGGAAGGAGCCGTTCACGTGCCTGCGTGCGCCCAAGTATTTCAACCTGCGCATGGACCCGTACGAACGCGCCGACACGGGGCCGACCAACCGGTACTTCGACCTGGAGACGCAGAACCCGTACCTGTTTATCGAGGGTAACCGCCGGGCGATCAACTTCCTGCAGACCTTCGTCGATTACCCGCCGAGCCAGTTGCCGGCCAGCTTCACGATCGACCAGGCCAGCGAGAAGATCAAGCGCCAGGTGGCCGACCAGATGGCCAAGGTCCAGCAACCGCAGCAGAAGAAGTGACGGCAGCCCATCCCAAGCTGGAGCCCGGCGTGAAGCGTCAACGCGTCTCACGCCGGCCGTCGGCCTCCGCCTCCGCAGTAACGGCGGCGGGGGCGCAGGCGCGCCGCGGCACTGCCGGACTCCGGCAGGCCGCGGCCTTGCTGTGTCTGTCCGGCGTGGCCGGCCTTGTCTATCAGGTGCTGTGGATCAAGCAGTTGTCGCTGGTGGTGGGCGTGGACGTACATGCGGTCACCATCGGCGTAAGCGCATTCTTTGGCGGACTGGCGCTGGGCGGCTGGGCGGTGGGCCGGCTGGCGGACCGTACGGCATCGGCCTGGCGTCTCTACCTGTGGCTTGAACTGGCCATCGCCGTGCTCGGCATTGCCGCGACGCTGGCGTTGGCCCGTTCCGCCGCGCCGTTCGCGTGGCTGGAATTGCGGACGGGTGCCGCAGCATGGGTGCTACCGCTGGCACTGGTCGGGCTGCCAGCCATCGCCATGGGCGGCACATTGCCCGCGCTGATGCGTGCGTTGCGCGGCGACGGTGTGGCACTGGGGGCCAATGGCGGGCGGCTCTACGCGGCCAATACCGCTGGCGCCATCGGCGGCACGCTGCTCGCTGCCTTTGTCCTGATTCCGCTGCTGGGCATGACGGGCAGCGCACTGGCGGCGGCCGCGCTCAACGGGCTGGCCGCGCTGGGGGCCTGGTGGTTCGGCCCCTCCTTGACCGATCCTGCCGATGTACCGGCCGCACCGGCGAACGCCCCACGCGCAGCGGGACAGCGCGTGCTGGCGTTGACGCTGTACGCGCTGGCTGGCGCCATTGCGCTGGGCTACGAAGTGGTCTGGTCGCAGGCCATCGTCCAGTTCCTGAGCACGCGAGCATTTGCCTTTGCCGTGATGCTGGCAACCTACCTGGCCGGCCTGATGATCGGCAGCCTTGTCGTGGCCCGCCGCGTGGACCGCGCGAAAGACCCGTGGGGCGTGTTCGCGCTGCTGGTCGTGGGTGCCGGGCTGGTGGCGCTGGTTGAGTTCGCTTGGCTGGGCGAATGGCTGCCCGCCGCGCAGCAGATGGTGTCGCAACGCGTGCTGGGCGCCACCAGCAACCTGCTGGTGGCCACCTGTGCCAGCTTCGCCGTGGCGGCGCTTTGCATCGTGTTCGTGCCGACACTGCTGCTGGGGGCCGCCTTCCCGTACGTGGTCCGCCTGTCCGTCGATCCTTCGCGCACCGGGTCGGGCGTGGGTGCCGTACTGGCGCTGAATACACTCGGCGGCATCGCGGGGTCGGTGCTGGCCGGCGTCTGGCTGGTGCCGACGCTGGGCGTGATCCATACGCTCGGCGTGCTCGCCTCCGCCAGTGGGCTGGTGGCCGTTCTCGCGGTGGCCTTCGGCGACGGCACCGGACGCCGCGCCCGCCTTGCCATCCCGCTGCTGGCCGTCGTCACATTGATCGTTGCCGTGGCCACGCCCGCTGACCGGCTCGCCGCGCTGCTGGCCCGGACGCGCGGCGGCGATCTGGTGTTCTACGAAGAAAGCCGGGGCGCCACCGTGGCCGTGGTGGAGCAGGGCCGCGCCGCGCAGCGATTTCATCGACTCTACATCCAGGGCGTCTCGAATTCGGGCGACACGATGACGTCGCTGCGCTACATGCGCCTGCAGGCGTTGCTGCCGCTGATCGTCCACAACGGCACGCCCCGCGCATCGCTGGTGATCGGCCTGGGCACCGGCATCACGGCCGGCGCCACGCTGCAGTACCCGGGGCTTGAGCGGCGCGTAGTGGCGGAACTGCTGCCCGCCGTGGTGCGTGCGGTGCCCGAGTTCCAGGGCAATTTCGATGTCAGCCGCAGCCCGCAGGTCGATATCCGCCTGCGCGATGGCCGCCGCGAACTGCTGCAGAGCGAGCAACGCTACGACCTGATTACGCTGGAGCCGCCGCCCCCGTCGGCCAGCGGCGTGGTCAATCTGTATTCGCGCGAGTTCTACCGTTTGGCCGCCGCGCGGCTGCAAACAGGGGGCATCGTGGCCCAGTGGCTGCCGCTGCCGACGCAGAATCGCGACGACACCCGGTCGCTGGTACGGAGCTTTCTCGACGTCTTCCCGCATGCCACGCTGTGGACGACCGAACTGCACGAAATGCTGCTGGTGGGATCGCTGCAGCCGATGACGCTGGATGCGGCCGCCATCGCGTCGCGCTTTGACCAGCCCCAGGTGTCGGCGGCGCTGCGGGCGGTGGGCATCGCGTCACCGGCCGCGCTGCTGGCCACCTATGTCACCGATCGTGCCGGACTGGACTGGTTTGCGGGCGATGCGCCAGCCGTGACCGACGACCGGCCGCGAATCGAGTACGCCGGGTGGGTGCGGCGGCAGGACTTTCCGCCGGTGCTGCGCGAACTGCTTGACCTGAGCGCCGATCCGCCGCTGAAGGGCGCCAGCGACGCGCTGTACCAGGACATCCGCCGCGAACGCGCCACGCTGCATACGTTCTACGCGGCGGGGCTCGATGCCTATCGCGGCGACCGGGCGCAATGGGCGCGCGATATCGACACGGTGATGCGCGCGGACCCCGACAACCCCTACTACAACTGGTTCACGGGCGGACGCCCGGTTCACTAGGAGACCACGATGAGTGCGCGCGACGACATCCTGCAGCTTCAGGCGCGCATGGGCGAGTCGATCGTTGGCCAGGCACGCATGATCGAGCGGCTGCTGCTGGGCCTGCTGGCCAACGGCCACCTGCTCGTGGAAGGGCTGCCGGGGCTGGCCAAGACGCGGGCGATCAAGAGCCTGGCCCGGCATCTGGACGCCCGGCTGTCGCGCGTGCAGTTCACGCCCGACCTGCTGCCTGCCGATATCACCGGCTCCGATATCTACGTCACCGACGGCGGCAACGGCGAATTCCGTTTCCAGCCCGGGCCGCTGTTTGCGAATCTGGTGCTGGCCGACGAGGTAAACCGGTCGCCCGCCAAGGTGCAGGCGGCGCTGCTGGAGGCCATGGAGGAACGGCAGGTGACCGTCGGCGGCAAAACGCATCGGCTCGAACCGCTGTTCCTGGTGATGGCCACGCAGAACCCGATCGAGCAGGAAGGCACCTATCCGCTGCCCGAGGCGCAGATGGACCGCTTTCTGATGCACGTGAGCGTCGGCTACCCGCAGGCCGATGCCGAGGCCGAGATCATCCGGCTGGCCCGGGCCGAAGAGGACGACGGTGGGGCTGCAAATCCGCACGGGTCGCAGGCGGGCGAACAGCGCCTGTCTCCCGACGCCATCTTTGCCGCCCGGCAGGCCATTCACCGGGTGACGGTCAGCGAGCCGGTGGAACGCTACATCGTTACGCTGGTACAGGCCACGCGGGATGCGGGGCGATTCGACGACGACCTGAAGCGGTGGATCCAGGTCGGGGTGAGTCCGCGAGGATCGATCGGGCTCGACAAGGTGGCCCGCGCCATCGCGTGGCTGCGTGGCCGCGACCACGTGACCCCCGACGACGTGCAGGCGGTGGTACACGACGTGTTCCGCCATCGGCTGATCCTGTCGTACGAAGCCCACGCCGCAGCCGTGGCCGCCGACGCCGTGATTGACCGGCTGCTCGAACGCGTGGCGGTGGCCTGACCGCGCCGCAGCGCCATTACACACCCGCACCAACCAACGCGCCATGACCCGCGACATCGCCGCGCGCGCCCGCGCCCAGGCCAGCACCAGCGCCACGCCGTCGGCCTCGCAGGCCGTGCCCGGCGTCAGCGTGGACCTTGCCGCGCTGGCCGCCATGGAAGCCAGCGTACGCGACTTCCATTTCCGCACGCGGCAGCCCGTGCACAGCCTGCTATCGGGGCGGCACGGGTCGCGCGTGCATGGTCGGGGCCTGGCCTTCGAGGAACTGCGCCTGTACCTGCCCGGCGACGATGTCCGGACGATGGACTGGCGCGTCACGGCCCGTACCGGCAAGCCGCACGTGCGTCTGTATGCCGAGGAAAAGGAGCGGCCGGTGCTGCTGGTGGTGGATCAGCGCATGAACATGTTCTTCGGCAGCCGGCGGGCCATGAAATCGGTGACCGCGGCCGAGGCGGCGGCCCTGGCCGCGTGGCGGGTGCTGGCCGATGGCGACCGTGTGGGTGGCGTGATATTCGGGGATGCCGACCAGACCAGCATGGCGCCGCAGCGCGGCCGCAACGGCGTGCTGCATCTGCTGGGCGACCTGGCCCGGCACAACCAGCGGCTACGCGCCGATGCCCGGGCGCAGCGCGGCGCCGCCAAGCTGAATGGCGCGCTGGAACGGGCGCTGCGGCTGGCCCACCACGACCACCTGGTCATTGTGATCAGCGATTTCGATGGCGGCGACGACCAGACGCGGCACCTGATGCTGGCGCTGCGTGGCCGCAACGACGTGCTGTCCGTGCTGGTCTACGACCCGTTCCTGCTGGAGCTGCCGGCGTCGGGACAACTGGTGGTCAGCGACGGCGAGTTGCAGGTGGAACTGGGGTTCGGCCACGAGGCGCTACGGCGCAACGTGCGCAGCTTTGCCGATGGCCACAGCGCCACGCTGATGGACTGGCACAAGGCCATCGGCGTGCCGCTGCTGCCGTTGTCGGCGGCCGAGGACACTGCCGCCCAGTTGCGCAGGCTGCTGGGGCGGGCGGCGTCCGGCGCGCCGTAGGGCGGGGTTCAGCCTTCGCCCATCGCCGGGTCGCTGACGGTGTGCCTGCCCGTTTCCACGCGACCGGCAAAGCGTCGGTAGTACGCGGGGTCACTGCTGCACGTGACCGCGAAGTCGTACCACTGCCCGCTATCCTGCAGCTTCCAGTCGAGCGTGGAGGTGGCATTGGCCCCGACGGTGGCCTGCCACGGGCCGTCGGTACGGTAAGCCAGCGGCGTTACCGTGAACGTGCAGGCCTGGGCGCCCTTGTTGATCAGGTCCACGAAGACGTTGCCGTTGGCGATGTCGTAGCAGACGCGGATCTCGGGCGACGCGGCGGCGGCGCCCAGCCGGTTCAGGTCGCCCTTGAAATGGCGGTGGTAGCCGTTCGGGCCGAGCACCCAGAGGTCGTACTTGCCAAAGTTGTCGAGCGCCGCGTCCCAGGCGTCGATCAGTGTCTTGCCGGCTTCCACCATGTAGCGGCGCGGCACGCGGTCTAGCTTGTAGACGTCATAGACGTGGAACACAGCCGCCTGCGCGCCGGTGTTGGCGAAGATCAGTTCGACCTGGCCGCCGTTGTAGCAGCGTGCGCTGGTGTGCAGCTCGTAGGGCAGGGCACGCGACGGGCGGGTGCCCGGCGCCTGCAGCGGCAGCAGCATGTCGCGCGGCACCGGCACGGCAGGCAGGGCCTGCTGCGCCGCGCGCAACTGGTCGGCGGCGGTACGCGTGGAGCGGCCCGACAGCGTCGGCAAGGCCTCGGCGTTCGGCGTCGAGAAGTTGAAGGCGCTGGTCAGGTCGCCACAGACGGCGCGGCGGAACGGGCTGATATTGGGTTCCCGGACACCGAACCGGGCTTCCAGGAAACGCAGCACCGACGTATGGTCGAACACCTGCGAATTGACCCAGCCGCCTCGGCTCCACGGCGAAATCACGTACAGCGGCACGCGCGGACCCGGGCCGTAGACGCGGCCGTCCGGCGCGGGCTGGCCGGTGCTGCCGGCAGGCGCGCCGTGCGTGAAATACTCGGCCTTCAGGTCGGCTTCGGTCAGCGTGGTCTTGCCGGCGTAGCTCTTGTCCGGGTTCAGCGACGGCGCGGACGGCGACGGCACGTGGTCGAAGTAGCCGTCGTTCTCGTCGAAGTTGACCAGCAGGACGGTCTTGCTCCAGACCTCCGGGTTGGCGGTCAGCGCGTCGAGCACTTCCTGCAGGAACCACGCGCCCTGCACCGGGCTGGACGGGCCGGGGTGTTCGCAATAGATCGACGGGGCATTGACCCACGACACCTGCGGCAGCGTGCCGTTCGCAACATCGCGGCGGAAGGCATCGAGGTACTGCTCGGGCTGCGTGCCGGGCAGCGTGTTGGCCACGCCCTTGTAGAGCGGATTGGCCGCGTTGTCGGTGGCGGCGTCATACGCCTTGTACGGCACGGCCTGCCCGGTGTTGGTGTAGGGCACGCCCGGTGCGCCGCCGCTGGACACCGGAAAGCCCGAGTTCAGGTTGGCGCGGCGGAACGACTGGAACGCGCCGAGCATGTTGTCGCCCCATTCGTCGGGCATGTTCTGGTAGCTGATCCAGCTCACGCCGGCCTCTTCCAGGCGCTCGGCATAGGTCTTCCACGTGTAGCCCTTGGTGGCATCGGCCGCGACGCCGTTGATGGCATCCCATTCGTTGTTCACGAACGC
This sequence comes from Ralstonia sp. 25mfcol4.1, assembly GCF_900104095.1. Classification (GTDB taxonomy): domain Bacteria; phylum Pseudomonadota; class Gammaproteobacteria; order Burkholderiales; family Burkholderiaceae; genus Cupriavidus. The sequence continues at coordinate 88,380 of NZ_FNJO01000010.1, forward strand.
CACGTTCTGCGGCATCGCACCATTGGTGCCCGTCATGTGGAACGACCGGTTGGCGTCGGTGCCGGTGTGCATCGCGCAATGGTAGGCATCGCAGATCGTAAACGCATTGGCCAGCGCGAACTGGAACGGCAGTTCCTTCTGCTTGAAATAGCCCATCGACGTGTCGGTCTTGGCCACCGGCCAACGCGACATGCGGCCGTTGTCCCACGCCTGCTGGCTGTCGGCCCAGGCGTGCGGGGTGCCGGACACGCGCTGGGCGTTGTTGGCCGTGCCATCGAGGTGATACGGCGTGATCACCGTGCCGTTGGCGCGCTCCTGCTGCCAGACCTTGCGGCCGTTCGGCATCGGGATCGTCATGCGGTCGCCAAAGCCGCGTACACCGCTGAGCGTGCCGAAGTAGTGGTCGAACGAGCGGTTTTCCTGCATCAGGATGACCACGTGCTGAACGTCCATGATCGTGCCGGTGACGTTGCTGGCCGGAATGGCCAGCGCGCGGCGGATGCTGGGCGGGAAGGCGGCGAGGGCTGCGGCCGAAAAGGCGGCGCCTGCGCTCGTCTGCAGGAATTTGCGGCGGGAGTTCATGTTCTTGCTGTACGAGGAAGAGAAGGGCGGTGCGTGCGATCGGCGCGCATCACGGTGCGCAGCGTTTTTCGACCGGCTGGGCGGGGGTGGACGGGTTGCCAGGCGTCGTCGGATTCGACGGTGCGGCGGGGTCGTCGTTGCCGCCACAGGCGGACAGTGCCGCGGCCGTCAGGCAGACGGCCAGCAGCACCCGGGTCAGGCGCATCGATTGCATGGGGAGTCCTCGGCTGTGATTCCGGAAATGTGCTTCCGGAGGCCCGACAAGACTAAGGACCAAACGTGACAGCGCGGTGACGTAATGGGCGCATCTGGCACCCAGATGTAAAAAGACGTCTTGTCACGGAAATGACAAAAGGGCGCCATGATGGCGCCCTCTGGCGATGCTATTTACCGCGCGTGCACGCCGCCCGCGAGCGGGCGGGGCGGCACGGCCGGGAGGCTTAGTCGGCCGTGATGTTGCCGGTCTGGATCACCTTCTTCCAGCGGGCGAATTCCGACGCCTGGAACGCCGTGAACTGCTCAGGCGTATTGGCCACGACTTCGAAGCCCAGCTCCAGCAGCTTGGGCTTGTTGGCCGGATCGTTCATTGCCGCCACCACCGCGCTGTGCAGCCTGGCCTTGATATCGGCCGGCAGGCCCTTGGGCGCGGCAATGGCCTGCCACGAATACACGGTTACACCCTTGTAGCCGAGTTCTTCCATGGTCGGCACGTCGGGCAGGATCGGCGACCGCTTGCTGCTGGTGATGGCCAGCGCGCGCAGCTTGCCGGCCTTCAGGTGCGGCACGGCGGTGTTGATGTTCATGAACGTGGCATCCACCTGGCTGCCGAGCAGGTCGTTCAGCGCCGGCGCGCCGCCCTTGTACGGCACGTGAAGGCCCGTGGTATTGGTCTGCTGCCAGAACAGTTCGGCGGTCAGGTGGTCGCTGGTGCCATTGCCCGCCGACGCAAACGTCATCTTGTTGGGGTTGGCCTTTTCGTAGTTGATGACGTCCTGCAGCGACTTGTGCGGCGAACTGGCGGGCACGGCCAGCACGTTGGGCGCCTGCACGGCCACGCTGATGTAGTCGAAGTCCTTCGTCGGGTCATAGCCGGCGTTCTTCGTCAGGTGCGGGCCGATCACGAACGGGCCCAGCGACGACACGAACAGCGTGTAGCCGTCGGCCGGCGCGCGCCTGGCGGCCGCCGCGCCGATCATGCCCGCCGCGCCGGGGCGGTTGTCCACCACGAAGCTGCCGCCGAACGTCTGCTGGAACTTGGCGCTCAGAATGCGGGCGATGTTGTCGGTCGATCCGCCCGGCGGGAACGGCACGATCATCGTCACCGGCTTTTCTGGCCAGGCGGCGTTGGCCGCCGCCATGGTGACCCCAAGCAGTAGCGATACCAGCGCTTTCTTCATCATCGTTGTCTCCTTGTGTTTCCGTTTTACTGATGTTTGCGGTGATGGTGTCTCACGACGGCGGACCGTGGATCAGCTGGCGCCGAATTCGGCCTGCTCGCGCGTCCAGGCCCGCGCCTGTTCGCTGACGGTGAGCCCCAGGCCCGGGCGGGTCGGGACGATGATGCGGCCGTTCGCAATGTCGAGCCGTTCGTTGAACAGCGGTTCGAGCCAGTCGAAATGCTCGACCCACGGCTCGCGCGGATACGCGGCGGCCAGATGCACGTGCAGTTCCATCGCAAAGTGGGGCGCGATCATCAGCCCGGCATGCTCGGCCAGCGCGCACACCTTCAGGAACGGCGTGATGCCGCCCACGCGCGGGGCATCGGGCATCAGGTAGTCGGCGGCGCGGTGGCGGATCAGATCCCAGTGCTCGGCGGCGCTGGTCAGCATCTCGCCGGTGGCGATGGGCGTGTCGAACTGCTGCGCCAGCGCGGCATGGCCTTCATGGTCGTAGGCGTCGAGCGGTTCTTCGATCCACACCAGGTTGAACGATTCGAACGTGCGGCACATGCGCTGCGCGGTGGGGCGGTCCCACTGCTGGTTGGCGTCCACCATGATGGGCACGGCATCGCCCAGCTTTTCGCGCACGGCGGACACGCGCTGGATGTCGATCTTGCCGTCCGGCTGGCCGACCTTGAGCTTGATGCCACCGATGCCGCGCTCCACCGACGCGGCCGCGTTGACCAGCAACTGGTCCAGCGGCGTATGGAGGAAGCCGCCCGACGTGTTGTAGCAGCGGACGGAATCGCGATGCGCGCCCAGCAGCTTGGCCAGCGACAGGCCGGCACGCTTGGCCTTGAGATCCCACAGCGCCACGTCGAAAGCGCCGATGGCCTGCGTGGACAGACCACTGCGTCCGACCGATGCGCCGGCCCAGCAGAGCTTGTCCCACAGCTTGGCGATGTCGCTGGGATCCTCGCCGATCAGGGTGGGGGCGATCTCGCGAACGTGCGCAAACTGGCCGGGGCCGCCAGCGCGCTTCGAATAGCTGAAGCCCAGCCCTTCATGGCCGCCGGCGGTGCGGATTTCGGCAAGCAGGATCGCCACTTCCGTCATCGGTTTCTGGCGACCGGTCAGCACCTTGGCGTCGCTGATCGGCGTGGCCAGCGGCAGGTAGCAGGACGACAGGCGGACGGAGGTAATAGCGTCAGAGGCAGGCGAGGCAGTCATAAGGCGGTGGATCCTGATCGAGCGTCGAAGACTTCAGACATCGTATGACATCGTTGTCAAAAAATGGCCGGGAACCGGCCAGTGTGCGTTGCTATAATGCGGGCCGCCGCAGTGGCTAAGCGCAGATTCCTGCGTGATAACGCACTGCAACAGGCTTGAATATGCTTCTCCCCGGGTCGGCTGGATATTGCGCGGGACAGCGGGTGAGAAGAATGCTAACGTTGTCATTTGTCGCGGTCAACCACTGAGGCGGCACTTGGCATCGTCGTTTACCCGCACGCCCAACCATTGATTCGAGCGAGGCATGTCCGATTTATCCGGCGGCAAGTCCGTCACGCTGCACGATGTGGCGCGCGAAGCAGGGGTGTCCCTGATCACGGCATCGCGCGCGCTCAGCAATCCGGGGCTGGTCTCCGCCAAGACGATTGCCCGCGTGCAGCAGGCCGTGGAAGTCACCGGCTATATCCCCAATCTGCTGGCTGGCGGGCTGAAATCGCGCCGCAGTCTGACTGTGGCGGCGCTGGTGCCGAATATCGCCGTCGCGCAGTTCCTCCCCACGGTCAAAGCGCTGACCGACGCGCTGGACGCGGCCGGCTACCAGTTGATCCTGGGGCAGACCGGCTATGACCATGCGCGCGAGGAGGCGCTGTTGGGCACCATGATCAGTCGCCGGCCCGATGGCATCGTGGTGACGGGCCTGGTCCACGCGCAGGCATCGCGCGACCGCCTGCGCCGCTCCGGCATTCCGGTGGTGGAAACGTGGGATCTGAGCGATCGGCCGGTGGACATGGCCGTCGGGTTCTCGCACCTGAAGGTCGGCAGCGCCGTGGCCGGCTACTTTCTGGCCAAGGGTTGGCGAAAGTTCGGCATCGCCACCGGCGACGACCAGCGCGCGGCCGTGCGCCGCGAGGGCTTTATTTCGACGTTGGGGCGCGATGTGCCGACGGCGCGCGTGCCGGCGCCCAGCAGCCTGGGCCTGGGACGCCAGGCCCTGAGCAATCTGCTGGCGCAGGACCCGACCATCGAGGCCATTTTCTGCAGCTCAGACCAGCTCGCCCAGGGCGTCGTCGAAGAGGCCAGGGCGCGTGGCCTGCGCATCCCCGAGGATCTGGCGGTCTGCGGCTTTGGCGACGCCGACTTCGCGGCGGACATGGCCCCGCCGCTGACCACGGTTCAGGTCGATGGCGCCGGCATCGGCACGCTGGCCGCCGGCCTGCTGCTGGCGCGCTGCCGGGGCGAAACGGTGGCAGAGCCGGTGGTCGATTTGGGGTTCAGGATTGTGGAGCGGGGAACGACTTGAGGGGTGCCGCAAACTGGTTCTGCTGATTGCCTCCCCTCGGGCCCGATCAAGCTCCTCTAGTCGCGGCCGTAGCAGCAATCGCCCCCGCCAGCCGCCGCGCCGCTTCCTCGATTTCCCGATCGCCAAATCCACCAAAGCCCAGGATCAGCCCCGCTGGCGGGTTGTCCCCGGCGTAGGTTGGCGACACCGCGCGTACCGCCACGCCGGCCTCGGCGGCGCGCCTGACCACCTCCCGGTCGTCGATGCCGGGCGCCAGCCACAGCACAAGGTGCATGCCCTGGTCCGATGGCTGCAGCCATGCCAGATCGGCGGGGATCTCCCGTTCGACGGTCCGGATCACGAATGCACGCCGCTCGGCATGCACGCCGCGTACGCGACGGATATGGCGGTCGAGATGCCCCTCGGCGATAAAGGCGGCCAGCACGTGCTGGTCTGCCGTGGGCGGATGCCGGTCCATCAGCACCCGGGCGCCGATATAGGCGTCGACGAGCGGCTCGGGCACCACCGCATAGCCCAGCCGCAGCGACGGATAGAGGATCTTGCTGAACGTCCCCAGATAGACGACGCGCTCCGGCGCCAGCCCCTGCAGCGACGGGAACGGATGGCCGGCGTAGCGAAGTTCGCTGTCGTAGTCGTCCTCCACGACCCACGCCTGCTGCCGGTCGGCCCAGGCCAGCAGGGCCTTGCGGCGCGCCATGCCGAGCGGCATGCCCAGCGGGTACTGGTGCGACGGGGTGACAAACGCTGCGCGCGCCTGCGGAGCCATTGCGATGCCGGCTTCGACTTCGATGCCTTCGGCGTCAACCGGCACGCGCACGATGCGCTCGCGCGGCCCGATGCTTTCCAGAATGGCCGTGATGCCACGATAGGCCGGGTTCTCGACCCATACGGTATCGGCGGGGTCGAGCAGTACCTGGCAAGACAGGAACAGCCCCTGCTGCGTCCCGGTGGTGATCACGACCTGGCCAGCCTCGCAATGCACCGAGCGGGAGCGGCGCAGATAATCGGCAATGGCCTCGCGCAATGGCAGCGCGCCCTGGGGTTCGCCATAGCCGGCAGGCGCGGCGGTGCCACCGGCACGCAGGCGGTTGCCGAGCCGGCGCCAGTCTTCATTCGGCGCGGCGGCGCCGGCCGGCACCGAGACCGCGAACGGCACCTGCGGCAGCGCGGTGAATTCCCTGGCGATGGCTGCGAACTTCTGTGCGGCAGGGGGCAGCACGATGCCGTCGCGCGTCCGCCGACGCGTCCGCGGCGCAGGCGCCAGCGGAGCCACACGTGTGCCGGCGCCATGCTGTGCGGTGAACACGCCTTCGGCAACCAGTTGCTCGAAAGCCTCGACCACAGTGCCGCGCGACACCCTCAGCGCTTCGGCCAGCGCGCGCGAAGATGGCAGCGATTCGCCAGGCTTCAGGTCGCCATGCGCGACGGCGTCTCGCAGCGCCTGCACCAGCTGGCGGCCAAGCGGCCCCGCATGGCGGTCGAGCGCGCCAATAAACGGAATCTCGGGCATCTGTGCGGTTCTGGGCATGACTGGCAGCGGGGGAAGGGGGCAAGTGGTCCGGAGGGGCGGGCTGGCGGCCGGTCCGGTAAGTGGTCTGGAAAGTGGTCCGATGAAATCGGCACAAACTGGCCCTACACTGTACTCCAGTTTGTGCCCAGAATACGGCTTCAACGTCCCCCAAGACACCACGCCGGAGCAGTCATGTACGTCCCCGCCCATTTCGAACTGGCCGACCAGCAGGCCATGCACGCGCTGATCGGCGCCAACCCGTTCGGCACGCTGTTCACCCACGGGCGCAGCGGCATGGATGCCAACCATATCCCGTTCGAAATCGACCCCGACCAGGGCGAATCGGGCATTCTCAAGGCGCACGTGGCCCGCGCCAATCCGGTCTGGCAGGACGTCGCCAATGGCGACGAAGTGCTGGTGGTGTTCCGCGCCGGCGACGCCTATATCTCGCCGAACTGGTATCCCAGCAAGCACGAAGCCCACAAGCAGGTGCCGACCTGGAACTACCAGGTGGTGCATGCCCATGGGCGCATCACGGTACATGACGACGAGCGCTACGTACGCGGCGTGGTGGCCCGGCTCACGCGCCATCACGAGGTCAGCCAGCCGCGGCCCTGGAAAATGTCCGACGCCCCCGCCGATTTCATCGACACGCTGCTTCAGGCCATCGTCGGCATCGAAATCGAGATTACCCGTTTGCAGGGCAAGCTGAAGCTGGGCCAGCACAAGGACGCCCGCGATATCCGGGGCCCCGGCGAGGCGCTGATGACCCAGGGCAGTACCGTGATCGGTCAGGCGATGCTGGACCGGGCGGCGGAGAAGGAGCGGGGCTGAGGCTCATCGCCCCAAACCTGAGCCTTACCCCCGCATCACCTCCCGCACACACTCCAGGAATTCCTGGGCCAGCGCAGGCACCGGGTGCTGCTGGTTGATCAGCACGAAGCTTTCGAATTCGATGGCCGGTTCGAATGGCAGCGCCTTCAGGCCCGGGAACCGGAGGGTGCGTACCACCTGCGGGTTGACCACGCTGACGCCGAGGCCCATTTCGACCATCGTGCAGATGGTGGCGGCGTAGGGTGTTTCCAGCGTCAGCACGCGCCGATCCGAGAGGAAGGCGGCATCCACGATGGCGCGGGTGCCGTCGCCGCGCGTCAGCGAGATAAACGGCTCGCCGGCCAGATCGTCGGCACGCACACGTCGTTTTTTCGCCAGACTGTGCGCAGCTGGCACGATGCAGACGCCGGCCTCGCGGTGTAGCGGATCGCTTTGGATCCCTGCCATTTCCACCAGATACGACACCAGACCCACATCGCAGAAGCGCGCCGCCGTCCATTTGGCCACGGTTGGCGAATCGCTCGTGTGCACGGCGATCGGCACGTCGGGATGCTGGTCGCGGAAGCGGGCGATCGCCGAGGGCATCACCGTCATGGCGATCGATGGCACGGCGCCCACGCGCAGCGTGCCGACGCCCACCTCGCGGATCGAGCGCGCGGACGCCTGCAGGCTGTCCAGTCCGACAAAGGCGCGCTCGACATCGCGGAACATCGCATCGGCTTCCACGGTGGGCGTCAGGCGCCCGGCAATCCGCGTGAAGAGCCGGAAGCCACAAGCCTTTTCCAGTTGGGCGATCACCCGGCTGATATTGGGCTGCGAGGTATGCAACTGCGTCGCGGCAACGGTCATCGAACCGGACAACATCACGGCGCGAAAGGCTTCGATCTGCTTGAAATTCATGTGACAGGTGTCAGTGCAACGGGGTGCGAAGGTGCGCCGATGGTATATCAAATCCGCATGGCGACGATGAAACTTCTGATTTGACGATATGACCGCCCGATTCCCATACTGGCCTCCAACATCGAGGAGAACGTTGCATGGAATCGAAGGTCAGCCGCCGCCTGACGCAAGCCACCGCCCCCGAAGTCTGCGAGCACATCTACCTGCCGCGACTGCACCGTGAATTCGCCCCTGGCTTCCGCTATCTCACCGACATCAACCAGGCGCACCTGCTGATGCTCCATGGCGCCGGCCTGATTCCGGACGACGTGGCCGGCACGCTGGCCCGGGCGCTGCGCCAGATCGAGGAAGAAGGCCCGGCCGCCGTGCCGCTGGACCCCGAGCGCGAAGACGCCTATTTCAACTACGAAACTCGCCTGATGGCCGTGGCTGGCGCCGATGCCGGCGGCCGTCTGCACGTGGCGCGCAGCCGCAATGACATCCTCGCCACGCACGACAGGCTGCGCGCCCGCGATACCGTGCTGGCGCTTCTGACCACGCTGACCGATACGCGCGACGTGGTGCTGCAGAAGGCCGCCGCCCACGCCGATGCGGTGATGCCGGGCTATACGCACCTGCAGGCCGCGCAGCCGATCACCTATGGCTACTACCTGTCCGGCGTGGCGCAGGCGATGGGGCGCGACATCGCGCGGTTGCGCCATGCGCTGGACGGCCTGGACGCCTGCCCGCTGGGCGCGGGCGCGCTGGCCGGCACGGCGTTCCCGATCGATCGGGCCGCCACGGCGCGTTGGCTGGGCTTTTCCACCTACGCCCCGAATTCGCTCGACGCGGTGGCCTCGCGCGACTTTGCCTGGGAGATCCTTTCCGCCATCACGATCGCCACCGTCACCTGGGGCCGCGTGGCGCAGGACCTGTACATCTGGGCGACGCCTGAATTCGGCCTGATCGACTTCCCGGACAGCGTGGCCGGCACTTCCAGCATCATGCCGCAGAAGAAGAACCCGGTCGTCCTCGAATATCTGAAGGGCAAGGGCGGGCACATGATCGGCCTCCTGACCGCCTCACTGGCCGCGCTGAAGGGTAGCCACTTCACGCACAGCGGCGATGGCAATCGCGAAAGCATGCGCGGCTTCTGGGAAGCCACCGACGAGGCGCTGCGCTGCGCCAGCCTGCTAAAGCTCGTGCTCGAAAACGCCATGCCACAGCGGGCCAGCATGCTGGCGCGTGCCCGGCGCGACTTCTCTTCGGCCACCGATCTGGCCGACATGCTGGTGCGCGACGCCGGCATGTCGTTCCGCGAAGCCCATCACGTCGTGGGTGCGGTGGTGCGCGAGGCGCTGGACCGGCACATCCCGGCCTGCGAGATCGATAGCGACATGGTGAACCGGGCGGCCGGGCATCACACCGGCCGGACGCTGGCGCTCGATGCGGCCTCCGTGGCGCGCTGCCTGGACCCGGAGCACGGCGTTGCCGCGCGCGTGGCACCCGGCGGCCCCGCGCCAACCCTCGTACGTGACCAGGTCGACGCCCAGCTTGCCGCTCTGGCACAGGACCGCCACGCCATCGACACGCTGCGCAACACCGTGGGGACGCATCGTGCCACGATGAAGCTCGCGGTCGAACAACTCGCCAGCCGGTAGCCATCGCCATATCACCGACGGTCCGAGCCAGTCATCGGCAAGCCGATTTAACCGATATCGATAGACAAAAGTCTTCGTTGTGTGGGAGTGCGGCGCTTCGCAATACTGCGAACGGAACTGCACTCATCACACAACAATATGGCCTCCGAACTTTCCTCTCCCGCGCGCGGTCGCCGTGGCGCGCTCAAGCAACTGGCATCGCTGGCAGTGGCCGGCAGCATGGGTCCGCTGCTGGCCGCGTGCTCGAAGGGCGATTCCCCGGCCAGCCCCGCCGCGCAGGCGGGCGCGCCTGCCGCACCCGCCGTCATCGGCAAGGCCGGCGACAAGGTCAGCTTCAAGTATCCGGACAATCCCACCTTCGACCTGGTCTATCTGGCCGACCAGCTGGGTTACTTCGAGGGCACCAATACGCGGCCGAACTACATCGGCAAGGTGGCGGCGCCGCAGATCATTCCGCTGACCGGCACCGGCGAGATCGATTTCGGCTCGCGCATGGTGCCGCTGGTGATCTCGGCCGTGGCGGCCGGGGCCGACCTGAAGATCGTGGCGGCGGGCAACAAGACGCTGCAGGACGCCCCGCACATGAAGTACTTCGTGCGCAAGGACTCGGGTATCCGGGCGCCGAAGGACCTGGAAGGCAAGACCATCGGCATCAACAGCTTCGGCGCCTGTGCCGAGTTCGTGACCAAGACCTTCCTGCGCCAGAAAGGCGTGGACGTCAACAAGATCAACTTCGTGGTGATTCCGGACGACCAGGCCGAGCAGACGCTGGCCACCGGCAACACCGACCTGGCCATCATCCACGCGCCGTTCTCCGGCCGCGCCGACCATGCCGACAAGCTCACGCGCCTGTGGAGCGATTTCGACCTCGATGGCGGCCTGGGCGGCATGCAGCCGTACAGCGTGCATGGCAAGTTCCTGCGCGAGCACCCGGAGAACGTGCGCGACGTGGTGACCGCGCTGGCCAAGGCTGCCAACTGGGTCAACGCCAACCCGGAAGAGGCGCGCAAACTGGTATCCAAGCGCATCAACCTGCAACTGGAATTCGTCGATCGCTATGCCTACGTGGACAATCTGGTGGTCACCGAGCCGCCGATCCAGTACTACATCGACGTGCTGGAGGCCGAGGGCAAGCTGACGCGCGGCAAGGTGGCCGCCCGCGACATCTACACGAACGATTTCAACCCGTTCGCCAAGGCATAGGACCGACTCCATGAGCCACAAGATCGTGGCGCGCGGTGTCAAGATGGACTATGCCGTGCGCAATGAAGCGGGCCGCGCCGACAACGTGGCCGTGCTGCGCGACTTCGACCTCGATATCCGCGAGGGCGAGTTTCTTTCCATCCTGGGGCCGTCAGGCTGCGGCAAGTCCACCTTCCTGAGCATCCTGGCCGGGCTGACCGAACGCACGGGCGGCGACATCGCCATCGACGGCCAGCCGCTGCGCGGCATCCACCCGGCGCAAGGCGTGGTGTTCCAGGGCTATGCGCTGTTCCCGTGGCGCACCGTGCTGCAGAACATCGAGGTCGGCCTGGAGATTCGCGGCGTGCCGAAGGCGAAGCGCCGCGTGATCGCCGAGGAATACCTGGAACTGGTTGGGCTGACCGGCTTTGGCCAGCGTTATCCGCACGAGATCTCGGGGGGCATGAAGCAGCGCGTGGCCATCGCCCGGTCGCTGGCCTATCAGCCCGAAGTGCTGCTGATGGACGAGCCCTTCGCCGCGCTGGACGCTCAGACCCGGGAAATCCTGCAGGGCGAGCTGCTGCGCATCTGGGAGCAGCGGCGCAAGACCATCGTGTTCATTACCCATAGCCTGGACGAGGCCATCTTCCTGTCCGACCGGATTGCCGTGATGACCCGGCGCCCGGGCACCATCAAGCAGATCATCGACGTGCCGTTGCCACGCCCGCGCGCCGCCGAGGTGCGCAATTCCGAAGCGTTCATCCGGCTGCGCCAGCAGGCGTGGGACATCCTCAAGGACGAAGTGCAGATGGCCAACCCGGCCGCCGTGCCGCGCCCGCTGGGCGCGACGGCCAACCCCGGCGAACGCCTGCACGGCGAGCGCGCGCTGGTGGGCCAGGCCGTGGAGACTGGGCAGAAGACCGCCGAGACAGTGGCGGCCCCCGTGGCAAAGGCGGCATCATGAGCCGCGCCGCTTCGCTTTCGCGCCTGGGGGACCGGGCGCTTGGCCTTCTGGGCATCGTGGCGTTCCTGCTGGTCTGGGAACTGGTGCCGCGCCTGCATATCGTCAGCGACGCCTACCTGAGCCCGCCATCGCAGATCATCGTCACGATCTGGGATCTGGTCAGCAGCGGGGCGCTGTTCAAGCACCTGTTCGCCAGTCTGCAACGGTCGCTGTACGGGCTGCTGTCCGCCATCGGGCTCGGTGTGGTGCTGGGCCTGCTGATGGGGTGGTTCAGCCGCTTCGAGGCGATTGTCGATCCGATTCTGCAATTGTTCCGCCAGACTTCGGCCTTCGCGTTGTTCCCGGTGTTCATCCTGTTCCTGGGCATTGGCGAGATGTCCAAGGTGGCCATCATCTTCTGGGCATCGTTCTGGCCGGTGTTGCTCAGCACGATCAGCGGGGTCAAGCAGGTGGACCGGCTGCTGATCGATTCGGCGCGCTCGATGGGCGCCAACCGCCTGTTCGTGTTCCGCAAGGTGGTGCTGCCAGCGGCTTCGCCGTCGATCTTTACTGGCGTGCGCCTGGCGGGCACCTATTGCATTACGGCGCTGGTGGCGGCCGAGATGATCGGCGCGCATTCGGGGCTGGGCTTCCTGACGCTGAACTCGCAGGAGGTCTTCCAGATTCCGACGATGTACGCAGGCATCCTGCTGCTGGCCTTGCTGGGCCTGGCGCTCAACTATGTGCTCGCGTTGGTGGAACGACGGCTCACGCGCTGGCGCAAGGGGCTGACGCTCAATGGCTAGGTTGCGCCGATACCGCTGGCTGGCCGCGCTGCTGGGGCTGGCCGGCATCGCCACGGCTTATGCCGGTTATTCGGCTTATGCCGCTCACCGGCCCGTCGCGCCTGGGCCGTGGCTGCAAGACGTGCAACAGCGCGGCACCCTGGTGGTGGGCGTGCGCCAGTACGCGCGCCCCGCGCCGCCCAAGGCGCCCACGCCGCCCGAGCCCGACCAGTTTGACGTGGCCATGGCGCGCTATGTGGCGGAGCGTCTCGGGGTGACGTTGAAGGTCGTCGGCCTTCCCGGCGAGCCGGGGTCGCCGGTATGGCAGGCCGCGCAGCGCGATGTGGACGTGGTCATCGCGGGCGCGCGCCCGACGCAGACCGACGAATCCGTGGCGCATGTCGGGCCGGCGTACGCCATCGGCGACGGATCGCTGCTGGTGCTGCGCGGCAGCCGCTACCAGCGACCCGGCGACCTGCGCGGCCAGCCGGTCTGCGTGGGGCAGGGCAGCGCCTATGCCACGCGCATCGCGCAAGACTTCGAAGGCGTGCCGAAGATCTACGCCTCGTCGATTCGCGCTGCCACAGGCTTTCTGGCGGGCGAATGCCAGGCGCTTGCCGACGATGCGCCGGTCGTGGCGCGCCTGCTGACGCTCCAGGAATGGCGCTTCTATCGCAGGCTCGACGGCGACCTGCAGGCGGACGCCGGCGCCGCGCGCATCGGCCTGCATGCCGCCGATCCTCAGTCTGCCGCGTGGTTCGACCAGACCACGCGTGACTGGCGCAACAATGGCGCGCTGCAGCGCGCCCGCGAACAGCGCGCCGGCGACGTGGCCTACGAGGCCAGCCAGCTGCAGGACGGTCTGGTCTGCCATTCCTGAGCCAGCCAGCGGCGTGACACGTCAGGCCTTCACGTAACGCGGGGCTGGCGTGCGGTTCGACAGCACGCCGGCCATTGCACCGCGTGCCGCCTCGTAGGCGTTCCAGTGCTCGATCGCGTGCAGCGAGGGGATCGTGATCAGCTCGCCGTTGTCGAAGCCGACCAGCGCGGCATCGACCATATCGGTCGCCTGCATCACGATGGCCGGGTCCAGGTTCTCCACGGGCAAGCCGCCCGTCTCCCAGAAATCGGTGGCCGTGGCGCCCGGCAGTACCGCCTGCACGCGCACGCCCCGGGCGCCGACTTCATGGTGCAGCGACTGGCTGAACGCGGTCACGAACGCCTTGCTGCCGCCATAGACCCCGTTCAGCACCTCCGGTGCGATACCGACAATCGACGAGATATTGATGACCGAGCCCTTGCCGCGTGCCACGAAGCCCGGCACGGCGGCGTAGGTCAGGCGCGTCAGCGCGGTGACGTTCAGGTCGATCATCTTCGTCATCGCGTCTACGTCGCTGTCCAGCAGCGGCGTGTGCGTGCCGATGCCGGCGTTGTTCACCAGCAGCGTGATGCTCGCATCGTTGCGGAGCTTCTCTTCCACACGGGCCAGCGATGCGCGGTCGTTGAGGTCGGCGGCAAACACTTCGACCGCCCGGCCGGTTTCGTCGGTGATGCGGCGCGCCAGCGCGTCGAGCTTGTCGCGGTTGCGCGCCACGAGCACGAGGTCGTAGCCGCGCCGCGCCAGGCGGTCTGCGTAGATCGCGCCAATACCCGACGATGCGCCGGTGACCAGTGCCGTGCCCAGATGTTGTTGCTGCGTCATGATGCTTCTCCATTCGGTGGTGGGTTCGGATGCGCTGCATCCATGTGAAGCATCGTAGGCCGGATCGCGTTTGGCCGAAATGACGTATATAGTCATGTTTCAGGACATCGGACAAAAACGGAGCGGCGGCATGCACAGGGTGGGATTTCTGCTGATGGATGGCTTCCAGGTGATGGCGCTGGCGGCGCAAAGCGTGTTCGAGTACGCCAACTTGGTAGCGGGCGAGCCGTTCTACCGGATCGACAGCTATTCGGTGGCGGGCGGGCCGGTGCGATCGTCACTGGGCATGGCGGTCGAAACGCGCCACGCCAGCGCACGGATCACCGTGGACACCTGGGTGCTGGCCGGCGCGGCAGACCCCGTGGCCACGCCCACGCCGCAGCCGATACTCGACCTTGTGCGCAAGGCCGCACCCCGGGCACGCCGGGTGGCATCGATCTGTACCGGCGCCTTCATCCTGGCCGAAGCCGGGCTGCTTGACGGCCGCCGCGCCACCACGCACTGGTTCTACGCGCGGGACATGCAGCGCGCCCACCCGCACATCCGGGTGGAAGACGACCGCATCCATATCGTGGACGGACCAATCTGGACGTCGGCCGGCATGACGGCCGGCCTGGACCTGGCGCTGGCGATGGTGGAAACAGACCTCGGTGCCGATGTCGCGCGCTCCGTGGCGCACAAGCTCGTGATGTACCAGCGCCGTTCCGGCGGGCAGTCGCAGCACTCCGAACTGCTGGACCTGGCGCCCAAGTCCGACCGCATCCAGAGTGCGCTCGACTACGCGCGCAAGAATCTGCACCAGCCGCTCACCGTGGAGGATCTGGCCGGCGCCGTGCATCTGAGCCCCCGTCAGTTCAGCCGCGTGTTCACGGCCGAAACCGGGCAGTCACCGGCCAAGGCCGTGGAAAGCCTGCGCCTGGAGGCGGCCCGGCTGATGATCGAACAGAGCCGCCATCCACTGGACGTGGTGGCAAAAGAGACCGGATTCCGTGACCGCCGGCACCTGCGCGAGGCATTCATCCGCGGCTTCGGCATGCCGCCGCAGGCAGTGCGGCGCGAGGCGAGGGGGTAGGGCCTATTCCGGCATCCGGATCGAAGGCTGGACGAAGGCCGCCGGGATCGGCAATCAGGCGCCATCAGAGGGTGGCCCCGCTGTCGCGCGCGAAACGCGGCGACAGGGGACGTCACTGCATGGCAGATCAGCCGTCGATGCGGATCTGCACGCCATTCGACGAGTAGACCGGCGTGGCCTTGTAGCCGTCCACGGTGACCGTGGCGAACTGGCCCTTGATGCTGCTGCCGGTGATGACGGCAATCGTGTCGCCTGCCTTCGGCGCATAGCCATCGACAAACGCGATGCGCAGCGTGCCACCGGCAATGGTCGTGACGCCAGCTACCGTCATGCGGCCCCGGCCATTGGGGCCGACGCGCAGATCGAGCGTGGTGTCGGCCAGCTGTGTGTACTTGCCGGCAATCGCCACGCTTTGCGGTGCGTTGATGATGACCGACCCGGCGCCCAGGTAGACATCGCCCGTGCCGAACGCCTTGGCCGACACCGCCTCCAGCGCACCGCCTGCCACCTGCGTGCCGCCGGAGTACGTGTTGGCGCCGCCGAGCTTGAGGTTGCCGGTGCCGGATAGCGTGAACTTGCCCGCGCCCGCGATATCGTTGCGCCAGATGTCGCCGGCGTTGAAGCCTCCCTTGCTGGCGTCCATCGACACCACGACGTTGCCGTTGAACGCGCCATAGCCGTCGCCGGCTGCGAACAGGTTGAGCCGTCCCCAGCCTTCCGCGTCGTCCATGACCGGATAGCCCGATGCAATCTCGGTGGTCTTCAGCACCACGCGACGCTGGTCGGCGCTCAGGTACGGGAAGCGCGTTTCCAGCATCACCTCGGCGCCCTTGGGCACCACGGGGTCCGCAGTGGCCGAGCCGATCTGCGCGAAGCCGAACGTCATGCGTCGCATGAAGTTGGCCTTGTTCGCGGCGTAGTCGGTGAAGCGGTCGTTGCTGGCGGTGCCCGACTGCGCGAAGGTGCGGAAGGTGGCCGGCGTGGTGCCGGTGGCCGCCATCAGCGTGGTATGGGCCTGGGCATAGGCCGAGGCCTTCAGCGTGGCGTTGGCCGGTGCAAAGAGGTTGGCCGCCGCCGAAGCAATGCCGAGCATGCGGCCGCCGATCACGTCGAGCGGCGAATGCATGCCGGCGAGGATGCGGTTTTCGCCCAGCTCCATGCCGCGGCTCAGCATTTCCTGGAACCGCTCGGGAACCAGGTAGGCCATGACCACGGCATTGCGCAGGGCCTCCGCCGTGTGGCCGCTGATGAAGCCACCGTCGGTCGTGGGATCGGCACTGATGGCCGGCACCAGCGTCGGCGCCAGGATCACGCTGGAACTCCAGCGGTAGGGACGGGCGTACTTGTAGAAGCGCTTGGCCGGCTCGGTCGACGCATTGTCGCCCACCTTGTTGACCATCGTGATCACGTCGCCGAACGCCGCATTGCCGGCACCGGCCACGCCGGCGTTGTTGCCGCCATCGTCATATTTGACCATGGTGGCGTCGGCCGGGATGCTGGTGATCGTCGTGGTCTGCTGGGCAGCGGCTCGCCATGCCGCCGTAAGCGGGCCCATGCCGTCCGTCACGCTGTAGTTCTTGCCGCGACGGTCGTCGTAGTACGCAGCCTCGGCCTGCGCGGCGGTGCGCTGCGTGGTAGCGTTGATGACGTACTGGATGTTCGCGTTGTGCGCGGCGGCGTTCGTCACCGAACCACCTGCCGTGCCGTCGTTCGGCAAGCCGGTCCACGTAGACGCCGCGACCGCCGGGAAGCTCCCGTTGGCCGCTGCCGGCGCACCGGCGTCGACCAGGCGCGTCAGCGGTTCCCACACATCGAGGAAACCCTTGACCAAACGGACGCCGGCATTGGTCTCGACGGTCGCGTAGCGTGCGTCACCGCGCTGGTTGGTGGCGATGTTGTCGACAAACGGCAGCACCGACGCCTGCACGGGGGCACTGTCGACAAACCCGGGGTCAGCCGGCGGCGCCGGTATGGCAAGCGGCGTGACAGTGGAGGCGCTTTGGCTGTGGTTGTCGTCGCCGCCGCCGCAGGCGCTGAGCAGAAGCGCAAGGCAGGCGACCGCAATGGCCGATGGAATCCCGGGCCGGGAAAGAGACATGACAGGGTCCTCTGAAGAAGGACGGCGGGCAGGCCGTCGAAAGAGGACGCAGTCTAAGGACGTCTCATGTCATACATGTGAAACATGGGCCGCCGAATATCGATGGATTATTCGGTCCGCGTACATAGTGGCGACATATTCGTGCTGGGCGATCGGCCCGCACGGCACCTAGCCCCAGCGCCGTACGCGCCCCGTGTCCAGGTGGACGAAGTTCTCGGCCTTGTAGAAGCCGACACCCCCCAGCTGCAGCGTCTGCGCCGCATCGCGCAGGTCAGCCAGCGCCACGCCGGGCAGGCGGATGTCGATGGCCATGCCGTCCATGTGGAGGCTGTGCCTGGCGACACCACCGCCACGGGTCTTGCGCAGCCGCTCGTTGGTAATGGGGCAGCGGTAGCCCGAAATCACCTGGAACGGGGCGTCGCTGCCCACTTCGCGCCGCAGCGCGAACAGCAGGCCGAACAGCTTCGGATCGATTTCACCGACCGTGCCCGAGTAGTGATCGCGCAGGAAGTGGTTGAGCGAGGTCTGCGCCTGCGGCAGCACCTGATCGCCCATGGCATACACCAGCGACAGATGTTCGCCGGTGTGGGTGTGTTCAAAGGACAGCGAGCGGGCATCGGGCCCCAGCGCCGCCAGGGCGGCGCGAGGCGCCAGCGTCGACAGGCCCGCGCCTAGCGCGATGGCTCCTGCACGATGAAAAAAACGGCGACGCTGGCTGGAACTGGATTCGGACATGGAAACTTTTACAACGGCGCGGCATTCATGAAGGCCGTACGGCTGGCTTGGCACCCGTGCGCTGCCGCAGCGCCTGGTCCAGCAATTTGTCCTGTCCGTAAATGTCAGGCACAAAGTATACCCGTCCATCGGCGCGCGCAATGGCTGTCCCGTAGGCCAGCACCACGGGCACCGGTTGCTGAAGCGCAATGGTCTTCGACTTGCCCGCCGTCATTGCCTCACGGATACGCGCCGGGGTCCATTCGGGCATGCCCTGAAGCGTGAACTGCGCCAGCGCGACAGGATCTTCGACGCGGATGCAGCCGTGACTGAAATCGCGCCGGCCGCGCTTGAACAATTCCGGCGTGGGCGTGTGGTGCAGATAGATGGCCTGGTTGTTCGGGAAGATGAACTTGATGTCCCCCAGCGCATTGAGCGGGCCTGGCCTTTGCCGGATGCGCGCCTGCCCGCTCAGCACCGCATCGACATTGGCCTGGCTGAACGTGGCATTTGCCTGGGTGCCATAGACGAACTCGAAGCCCTGGCGCGTGAAATAGCCGGGATCGCGCTGGGATTTCGGGATGACTTCCTTGCGCGCGATCGACGACGGCACGTTCCAGTACGGGCTGAACTCGATATAGCGCATGTCCTCCTTGAACAGCGGCGTGCGCGTATCGAGCGCCTTGCCCACGATGACCTTCATCTCCAGCTTGATGTCGAGCCGGCCTTCGTCGTAGTCGTAGGCGCGCAGCACGAATTCGGGCACGTTGACCACGATCATGCGCGGGCCCTCGGCCAGCGGCGTCCAGCGCAGGCGCTCCATCGTCAGCACGATCTGGTCGACGCGCGCGGCGGGCGTGACGTTGAGCTGGGCCAGCGTGCCCGCGCCGATCACCCCATCGGCATCGAGCGCATGGCGCGTCTGGAACGCCTTGACGGCATCGACGAGTGCGCCTTCGTAACGCTGTGGTACCGGCGCGCCTGGGGACAGGTCGCCCAGGGCTTGCAGCCGTTGCGCCAGTTGCGGCAGACCGGCGTAGGACTGTCCGGGCGTCAGCTTGCCACCGGCAACGGCGGGCAGCGGGGTCTTCCAGAACGGCTCGGCTGCGAGCTTGCGATACTTGGCCAGCGCGTCGCGCAGCGTGCCGTAGAGCGGAAACGACGGCGCGGCTTCGCGCATGGCGTCGGCCAGCCGGTTGGCGGCCATGGCGTTGCGCAGGTAGCTTTCCGGATCGAACGGGGGCAGATTGCCGACCGAGAAATTCGCGTGGACCTTGCGCGGATCGACGCGACCCCGATGCAGATCGGACAGATATCGCTTCATGGCACTGGTGAGCGCCCCGTCAAAGCGCTGCGCCGCGTCCGACGCCGGCGTCGGGGCATCGACCAGCTGCGCCAACGCGCGCTGCAGGCCATCGGCATCGTAGTCTCCCGGCTCCAGACCATCGGTACCGGCACCGTTCAATGCCTTGACCGCGGCTTGCGCCGCCTGCGAGGGACGCCCATCGGCAAACCAGAGCAGGTCCTGCGGCGGCTGGGCCCACGCCGGCGAAGCACTGCACAGCAGCCAGGCCGCGCCGACACTGGCAAGGCCTGCGATTCGGGCGGGGACACGCGCGCAAACGCGCGAGGCAATGTGTGGAAGGCGGCGCGGACGACGGGCCTTGGCGGTCGCCGTCGGGGCTGGCATGGCTGCAGGGGCAACAGTCATCGTATGAAGGTCGATAGCGTTTGTCCTTTGCGTATCGTATCCGAACATCGTGACGTATCCCTCCCTTGCTACATCTGAAAACAAAAGTTTCTACTATTAATGAGCGTTTGATACAGGTCAATTAATGAGCCACGCCGCGAACTATGCTGTCTACAGCGACAACGTCAATGCGGAGGTGAATCGATGTACGAACGGATTCTCGTGGCAGTGGACGGCGGCCCATCATCGGAGCTGGCCATTTCGCAGGCAGTGGGGCTGGCCAAGCATCTCTCGGCCGAAGTCAAGGTGCTGTTCGTGGTGGACGACAGCGAACTGTTCTTCGAGTACGCCCATATTGACCCCAGCCAGATCGTGGGCGGCATGATCGAGGTGGGCCAGAAGGCTCTGGCTTCCGCCGCACGACGCTTCGCCAATGCCAACGTGCGCTGCCTGACCGAACTCGCAGAAAAGCCAGTTTCGCCCGGCAATATCTCGGGGACCATCGTCAAATGCGCCGATCATTGGCCGGCCGACCTGATCATCATGGGCACCCACGGCCGGCGCGGCATGCGGCGTGTGATCATGGGCAGCGTGTCGGAAGGCGTGATTTCGAAGTCCAGCAAGCCGGTCCTGCTGATTCGCGGCGAAACCGTGCACTGAAGTTTCCACCCGCCGGCCCGGCACGCCGATTGACGACCATCCGGGCTAGCGTTTCAACGATTCCTGCACGCTGAGCAGGTTCTGCGGCATGACCCGGATCAGCCCGCCCCGGGGGCTGTCGATATCGGCGATCAGCGCCAGCGACAACGACACGGTCAGCGGCACCACCAGCAGCAGTACGATCTTGGTGCTCTCGGTGCGCGCGCCGTAGCCCTGCATGAGGCTGCTGCAGAAGGCGATGATGATCATCAGCCCCCAGGCCGCCAGCGGTATGTGATTGCGCCATGCCGCTTCCGAATAGCCCTGGGAATTGATCACGTCGTTCATGCCGGCCACCGCCAGCGCCGTGATCGGATTGGGCGCCGTGCGCGCGCCGTCACGCACCAGCTTCCACATCTGGTCTTCGATCTGCGCCGTCGCGGCCTCGATGTCGTCGACTTGCGCATCGTCGCGGGTCAGGTAGTAGTGGATACGCTGATCCAGATAGCGCACCAGCAACGACTTGAGCGCCTCGGTGTCACGTTCGAGCAACTCCACGCGCAGGTACTCGGTGCCGATCGCATTGGCTTCCTCTTCCTCCAGATTCTTGCGCTGGTCGTACCGGCCGACGGCCATCGACAGCGTGAACCCTATCAGCAGCGCCAGCAGCGTCAGCGTGGCCCCTTGGATGATGTTGAAGTCGTCGCGGCCGTCGCTGCTGAGCGGACGCATGCGGCGCAGCACCAGCGCGCCGATGGCGGTGGCAATGCCCATCAATACCAGCAGCACGACAAACAGCAGGCCCGGATGGCTGATGAGCGGTCGCATGGATCGTCCCTGAGCGGTGGTACGCAAATGCTGCCCAAGGCGGTCCGGCGGATCAAGTGAAAGCTTCTTTTTCCCACTTAAACGGATTCTCCCGGGGCCGCCGCCGTAGCTTCCGCCGGCACGCAGTTCCCGCTTTTCGTCGATCTCATTGCGATAACTTTTTTTATCGCAATATATCGATGCGGGTGCTAAACTTCGCCGCATGAAAAACCGCCCGTCCCAGCCGTATGCCTTTCCCGATGCCGATTCGCTTGCCGCGCTGCGTGCGTGGCACGCCGGCATGTCGACACGGGCTGCCGTGACGCAGTATCTCGATG
This sequence comes from Ralstonia sp. 25mfcol4.1, assembly GCF_900104095.1. GTDB lineage: Bacteria > Pseudomonadota > Gammaproteobacteria > Burkholderiales > Burkholderiaceae > Cupriavidus. The sequence goes on from NZ_FNJO01000010.1 coordinate 109,725, forward strand.
CCGACCGCTCGCACGGTGAGTCGTCGCGGGGCATCCTCGGCGGCATACGCCGGCAACTGGCCGCTTACGCGCGCTACCGGCGCCGCGAGGACCTGGCTGTCCTGTTCGAATTCACGGCGGCTGACCGGGCGCAGCAGGGCAGGGCAGCGGACCAGGCCATTGAAACGCTGCGTACCATGCCGCCGCCCGCGCCGGCCATCGCCGACGACATCGGCATGTGGCTGGCGCCCGCCGCCGTGGCGGCGCTGCGCGCGCAGGACATCCACACGCTGGCCGACCTGACCGTACGTATTCCGCGCCGCCGCCAATGGTGGGCCACGATCCCGGGCCTGGGCGTCAGCGGCGCCAGGCGGATCGAGGCGTTTTTCGCGGAATGGCCCGAGCTGACCGCGCGCGCCCGCGCGCTGATCGCCACGGAACCGCGCGGCGCGATCGTGCCGTGGGAGCAGATGGGACGCCTGCCGCATGAAGTGGATGGGTCGCTGGGCCAGTTCCGGGCCCCGCGCGAGACCTGTTCGCTCAATGCCGACAACGACTATGCCGCCGTGCAGGCGTGGCTGGGCCTGCACGAATCGCCGGCCACGCTGCGCGCCTATCGCAAGGAGGCCGAGCGGCTGATCCTCTGGGCCATCATCGAGAAGGGCCGGCCGTTGTCGTCGCTGACGACCGAAGACGCCACCGCGTACCGCAATTTCCTGCGCCAGCCCTCCCCGCGCGAGCGATGGGTCGGACCGGCGCGGCCACGCAGCGCGCCAGACTGGAAACCGTTCACCGACGCACTGTCGCCGCGCTCGGCTGCCTATACGCTGCAGGTGCTGGGGGCGCTGTTCCGGTGGCTCGTGCAGCAACGGTATGTGCTGGCCAACCCGTTTGCGGGCCTCAAGGTGCGGGGCGGGGCCAAGACGGCCGCGCTCGACGTGTCGCACGCATTTTCGGATGGCGAATGGATGCTGATCCGCAGCATCGCCGACGGGCTGGAATGGTCATATGGCTGGGAAGCCCCGGCCGCGCAGCGGCTGCGTTTCATCCTGGATTTCACCTATGCCACCGGCCTGCGCGCCAGCGAACTGGTGGGCGCGACCCTGCGCAATATCGAGACCGATATCCACGGCGACCACTGGCTGCACCTCGTGGGCAAGGGTGCCAAGGCCGGCCGGGTTGCCCTGCCGCCGCTGGCGCGCAACGCGCTGGATCGCTACCTGGTGGAGCGCGGCCTGCCGGTCACCCGCGCGCAGTGGGACCCGTCCACGCTGATCGTCGGCAACCTGGGGCCGGACGAAAGCGGTGGCATTACCGGCGCACGGCTCTGGATGATCATCAAGCGGTTCTTTGGCACCGCAGCGGACCAGCTCGATGCCGAGCGCCCGGCCACCGCCGAAAAGCTGCGCCGCGCCAGCCCACACTGGCTGCGCCACACCCACGCCACCCATGCGCTCGCCCGGGGTGCGGAACTGACCACGGTACGCGACAACCTGCGCCATGCGTCAGTGTCGACCACATCGCTGTACCTGCACGGCGACAGCGTCAAGCGCGCCCGGCAGATGGAGGATGCGTTCGGCGGGTGAACGGGGCGCGGCCAGCTACGGCGTCTTGCCGATGTCGCCCGCCGCCAGCGCCAATGTGGCCGCGGCGGCCAATGCCGCGCTGTAGGCATCGGCCGACGCATTGCGCGCCAGTAGCAGCTGGTTCTGCGCCAGGTTAGCTTCGGTCACGGTGCCCACGCCCTTGCGATAGGCGGTAAACGCCGCGTCGTAGGTAATCTGCGCGGCATCGGCCAGGGCCCTTGCGGCGTCGTAGGCGGCCAGGCTCGATTCCAGCGCGCTCTGGCTGACTACCACCTGGCGCACCGATTCCTCCTTGGCCCGTGTCAGCCTGGCCTGCGCGCTGTCCACGTCGTTGCGAGCCTGCGCCAGCACCGCTGAGCGCATGCCGCCGTCGTAGATCGGCAGCGTCACGCCCAGAAACACGCTGTTGCCATACCGGTTTCCGTTGAGGTTGACCGTCGGCGGCTGCTGGCCGACCGGCGGAATCGCGGTAATCGCCGATCCGCCCGACGCATACGAGGCAAACGCCGACATGAAGACCTTGGGCAGGAAGGCCGCTTCGGCCGCCTTCACACGGGCCTGGTTGGCGCGTTCCAGTGCGTAGGCGCCCAGCACGTCTGGCCGCTGGGCAATCGCCCGCTCCACGATCTGCTCGACCGAACTGCGCAAGGCCGGCGACAACGGCCGTACCGGCATCTCTGCAATCAAGGGCTTCGACAGCGGCGAGATGCCGATGGCCGTGACCAGTCCCAGATAGGCATCGGTCTCCGCACCTTGCGCCTGCACCCTTGCCAGATTGGTCTGGGCCCGGTTCTGCGTGGCCTGCGCCACCTCCACCACCGTCCCCACGCCACGCGCATAGCGCGCCTTGGCGGCCGTCATCACCGCATCGGCATTGGCCATGGCCTGATCGACCGTGGCGCGGCGCGAGCGCGCGGCCTGGTAGCGGTAGTAGGCCACGCTAACATCGTGAATGATGCGCTGGTGCAGGGCCGTAAAGGCGATGTTCGCGGCCACCGTGGCCTGTTCGGCCGCTTCCACCAGGCCGGCGCGCTCGCCGAAGTCGAACAGCAGCCATTGCAGCGATACCACCGAGATCGCGCCGTGGTGCGACGTATCCGCACCGGCCGTGCCCAACGCCGTGTTGCTGGATAGCCGGCCGTTCGTCCAGCCGCCCATCGCCGCCACCGAAATCTGCGGCAGATAGGTGCTGCGGGCGATGCCGGTGGCCAGCGCCGCGTTGCGCGCATCGTTCCAGGCCACACGTGTCAGCGGGTTCGACGATTCCGCCAGGTCGATCAGTTCGGCAAGGGTGTACGGGTGCGTAGCGTCGAGCTGGGCGGCTGGCGCGATGGTCGCCAGCGCCGAATTGGCAGGCAGCGTGTAGTCGGATGGACGATCTTGCGGTGCGGCCCGGCTGGCCGCACCGGCCACGATCTCGCCATTGGCCGTGGTTTGCGGCTGCCAGGGACGGTCAGCCTGCGGCGGGGCCAGATCCAGCGCCGACGTGGCGCAGCCAGACAGCGCCAGCGCGGTCGCGACCAGCGCGAGGCCCGTCGGCGGGCGAGCCAGCGGATCAGGTATGTGCATGTGAAGCAGGGGGATGGGCAGGCCCGGACGACGCGCCGGCCAGCTGTTTGTCGACGATGGCCAGCAGGGCATCGCGTGTACGGGCATCGGCATTGGTCTCCAGCGGTGCGGGCGAGGCCGGCGCCAGCGGCTCCGCCGTCTTCACGGCATGGAGCCGCGCAGCCACGTCGGGATCGCCCGGAAAGCGCTCCGCCAGCAGGAACAGCGGGCCCGCCACGGCATCGAGCACGCCCAGTCGCCGCCGGTGACGATCGATCCACGCCGGTCCGGGGCCGACCGAGGCGGGCTCGTAACGGGCCAGCGCCAGATCTTGCGCGATGGCGCCCTGCAAACCTAGTGCGGTGGCGGCGTGCTGACGCCGCTGGTCCGGCTGGCGGGCCGCCGCCAGTTCCTGCCACTGGCTCACCAGGGTAGCCAGCGCAGTCTCGATACGGGCAGCAATGCTCACGGGCCAGATGCGGGTGAACACCAGATACACGACGAGATTGCCGATCAGGATGCCGATCACGCGATCGCGGGCAATCGTCAGGTCGAACCCCGGCGCCGCCCCCTGAATCACGCAGAGATAGAACGCGAACGCAATCTGAAAACCGGCGTAGGCAATGCGCGGCGAGCCCATGGCCACCCACGCCGACAGCCAGGTGCCGGCGAACACCAGCGCCAGCAGGCCGCCTACCGAATCGAGCGCCGGCACGACAAAGACGATGGCCGCCGTGCCCAGCACCGCGCCGACCAGGCACCCGGCCAGCCGCAACACGAGCTTTTCGACCGATTCGGCTGCCGTGCCCAGCGACACCAGATAGACGGTGATAAAGCAGGTATGGATGCCCGGCCAGTCAAGCTGCTGGTAGAGCAGATAGCAGAACATGGCCGCGCCGGTGGTCTTCAGGGCGTAGTGGATGTGCGAGCGGTTGGTAAAGGCATCGGCGTCCAGAAATCCGCCACGCTGCTTGCCGGCCGCGGCAGGTTCGGCATCGGCATGTTTGGCTAGAGCGACCGCTGCGGCGGCTTCGGGCTCGGCATAGTGCGCGATGGCCAGGCGCAGTTCGGCCATGACCGACTGCTGAAGCGGCGACAGGTCGGCGGCCGTATCAGGCAGCGTCACCGCAATCTCCACCGGATAGCCGCCCGCATCGAGCATCCGGGCCATCGCATCGAGGATATCGGCCAGCGCATCGGCAAGCGGAGCCGGAAGGCGCGCACCGGGCTGCCGGCACGCCACATCCGCAGCCATCAGGATTGCCATGGTCGACGTCATCGCCTGGCGCAATGCCGCGACATCGGCGGCATTCGCGCTGCCTTCGAGCTTCGCCAGTTTCAGCCAGCCGGCCACGGGCTGCACGCCGTCGCGCAAGGTCTCGGCGATGGCGGGGGCGCCCGCTTCGGGGTGCCGCAGACCGTGCGCGGCCACCCGTACGCAGTGCGCCAGGCGTGCGCCGGCCAGGCGACGCGGAGATGGGCCCATCAGCAGGTTGACCACGACATTCGCTCCGATCGGGATCGCCACCATCAGCCAGGCGTAAAGCAGCGCCCGGGTAGCCACCTCGCCGCCGGGCACCAGGCCCAGTTCGTCGAGTCCGAAGCCGATGATCATGGCCACGATGGCGCCCACCGGCCGCAGCTTGCTGGCCGAGGTCAGGAACAGCAGCGCGGCGGACGCGACGGCCATGCAGGTTACGCGCAGCAGCGCGCTGTCGAGCGTGAACCCTGCCAGCACGATCACCAGCCCCACGATCAGGCTGACCAGCACCAGCATGCCCACGCTCATCACGATGCTGCTGGTACGGTCGGCACGGTTGATGAAGAAGATCACGTAGGCCGAAATGGCCGCTTCGGGTGTGCCATAGATGGCCGCGATCAGGCAGGTCAGTGTGCTGGCCGCCGCAACGCGCGTGGTGGCGGCGGCACGCCCTGGGAACGGGGCCAGCAGGGCGCCGATATCGGCAAGCCCCAGGCGCGATGCCTCAGCGGCAGGCCGCGCCATGCCGCACCTCCACCGTTGCGCTGGCCCCCACCCGGGCCAGCGTTTCCGGCGGTTCCTCGAGCTTGATCCGCACCGGGAAGCGGTGCGCCACGCGCACCCAGTTCACCGATGGCTGGACATAGGGCAGGGCGCGCGGCAGGTTGAGCCTGTCTGTATCGGTAATGCCCACGCCGATGCCCTGCACCGTGCCGCGCAGCGCGTGGCGCCGGTCGATCATCGAATAGACGGTGGCGCAGTCGCCGACGTGGATGCCGGCCAGCTCGGTCTCGCGGAAATTGGCCACCGCGAACCATTCGCCGGTATCGACCAGCAGGAACAGCGACTGGTTCGGGATCACGACCTCGCCCGGCAGCGACCGCAGGCTGCTGACGCGGCCCGCGTGGGGCGCGCGCACCACGGTATCGTCCAGCGCGCGCTGGGCGATGGCTACGGCGGCCTCGCGTGCCTGCACGGTCGCCAGGGCATCGTCCTCGCTGCCCACGGCCTGCGCCGTCGTGGCGCGCTGCAACTGCGCCTGCTTCAGGGTTACGGCCGCATCGCGCCAGGCCACCTCCGCCTGGTCAAGCTGCTGCTTCGGGACATAGCCCGCGGCGGCCAGCGGGCGAAGGCGTTCCACGGTTCGCGCCGTCAGCGCGTAGTTCTGCTCGGCGCGCGCAATCTGTTCCGATGCCACCGACGCCGTGCCGCGCTCGGTGCCGATGGCACGGCGGCGCGTCCCCAGCATGGCCTTTGCGAGCGCCAGGTCTGCCTGCGCCTGCGCCAGGGCCAGGCGATATGGCACGGGATCGATCTCGAACAGGACCTGGTTTTTGGCGACGTGCTGGTTTTCGGTCACCAGAATACGGGCGATGCGCCCGCCCACCGGGGAGGCCACATGGACGAAATCGGCATCGAGCGCCGCATCGTCAGTGGAGGGGTAGCGAACCGCGCGCTGCCACGCGAAAATGGAAAGCAGCACCGCCAGCACGATAATTGCAAGGGCAATCCATTTGCCGCGCAGCGGCGCCCGGCTGATACCTGCCATTTTCATGGAAAATGCCCCGTGCCGATTAACCAGATGATTTCGGCAATCATGAGTCCGATTGCCGTATTGACCAGCAGTTGCCAGCGGACGGTTTCCGCCCAGCCGGTTGTCACGAATATTCGCCAGGCCACCAGGGCGCCCGCGATGCCGACCAGCGCGCTCAATAGCCAGAGCGGAAAATAAGCACCGAAGAGCGGCACGGCCGGCGCGCCCGCGCAACCATGCAGCGGGACGGCCAATACAGCGAGCAGAAGCAGGCGTCGCAAACGTACCATGGGCAGGATGGCATGGACGGGCCGGAAAATGGTCACGCCAATATAGCAGCGCCGAATCGGGATTGTCCAAGGGGCAAAGAAAATTTAAAGTGGCGGCTGAAAAATGCCAAATCGGAAAGGCAACCCATGCGCAGGGAAGTACAGGCTGACGATATCGAGCTGGGGAATCCGCTCAAATCGGCCCTGGTCGACGAACTTGGTTTTCCCGTGGCCGACGAGGGGACCGTTTTCAACACGGCCGAGGAACGCACGCTTGCGTTACAGGGCGGCCGCTGCTTCTGGGCTGACGACCTGGCGCCGTTGCGGGCCGACGTTCCCAATGCCGCCTGGCACGACCGCTATGGCCTGCTGGTCGGCACGCTGCTGCACGTCAAGCGGCCCGGCGACGCCAACCGCGCGGCGGTCAGCCGGCTGATCGGCTTCAACGACGGCGCTGCCTTCATTGGCTGGCCGAGCCTGGCGGGTATCCCCGCCGAGATCGACGACGGAGAAACCGTGCTGTTTCGCGGGTTCTCCGGCACCAACATCCACAGCTTTTCGGCCCGGGTCCAGGCTACGTCGCGCACGCCGTTCCCCTATTGGATGCTCGACGACATCCGGCATCTGGAAGCCCGTGAACTGCGCGGCAGCATCCGCGTGCCAGCGCGCCTGGTGGCGTCGCTGTCCCTGATGGACGGCCAAGGCAAGCCGCAGACCGTGCTGATTACCGATCTGAGCACCGGGGGTGCGTCGATTTCCACGGCATCGAGCCAGTTCGGCACGCCCGGCCAACAGGTGCTGCTGGAATTCACGCTACGCGCGGCGGGCCTGAAAAAGAAGCTGTCGATCGAGGGCTGGACGCGCGAAGACCCCGACGCCGATGCCGCCGAGCCATTCCACCATGTGGGCATGGCCTTCGATGCGTACGGCGAGCGCGAATCGCTGCTGCTATACGCGTTTATCCACGAACAGTTGCTTGAGAGCGCAACCATGCGGCCGGGCGGCAAAGGCGGCGAGGGGTAGGCGATGGGTCGGCGCCGGTTTGCCGCGCGGCTTGAGCCGTCAGGTCTGCTCGTCGAACGGCTTGCTGCCCAGCACACCAACCACATGATCGACAAAGCAGGTAATGCGCGAGGCGAGGGCGGTGTTGCGGTAGTAGACCGCGTTGATGGATTGCCGCACGTCGAGCGTCTGCCGGGCGAACAGCGGCACCAGGCGCCCGGCCTGACGGTCGGCACGCGTCATGAAATCGGACAGACAGACGATGCCCTGGCCCGCCAGCGCAAGGCTGCGCAGCGTCTCGCCGCTCGATGAGGCAATGGTCGGCTTGATATGGACGGTGTCGCCGTCGTTGTCGCGCAGCGGCCAGTCGTTGAGCGAATCGGGCTGCGTAAAGCCCAGCAGCGCGTGGCCGGCCAGTTGCTCCACCTTGGTCGGCGTGCCGTGGCGCTGCAGATAATCCGGGCTGGCCAGCACCCGGATGCGGCTTGTGCCGATGGGACGCGCATGCAGCGTGGAGTCTTTCAGCGCGCCGATCCGGAAGGCCACATCGGTCCGTTTTTCGATCAGGTCGATGATCCCCTCATTGGAATTCAGCTCCAGTTCCACCTCGGGATAGCGCAAGCGGAAGCCTTCCACCAGCGGCACGATCACATGCAGCATGAAAGGCGTGGCCGCGTCCACGCGCAGCCGGCCGAACGGACGCATGCGGCGGGCCGCCATCTGTTCTTCGGCCTCGTCCATCATCGACAGGATGGCGCGCGCATGCTGCAGGAAGGCGGCCCCCTCCTCGGTCAGTTCGAGCCGGCGCGTCGTGCGACGCAGCAGGGTGGTCTGGAGCTTCTCTTCGAGACGGCTCAGCGTGCGGCTGGTGGCCGATACGGTCAGCCCGAGATGTTCGGCAGCGGCCGTGATCGAGCCGGTATCCACGACGGCCGCGAAGGCCAGAAGTTCGTCGATGGTCGTTTTCATTCTTGATTCCGCATCAAATGAAACCGACTTATACACGGCATTTTTCGCAAAGGTAAGGCTATCCGGCGTCGCATTGCGCCCGGGTTGGGGCGCATCACCGGGCCGGCACGGTCGTATGCGATCGTCCGCGCCGGACGCAAGTCACGAAAAGCACGACGATGGGCAACGCCACCGCGGCATAACCGAACCGCGTGTAGGCCAGCGCGCCCAGGATCGCACCCACGGCGAAGGACAGTACGCTGGGCACCATCTTTCCAAGCCTGGCGCGAATCGGGCCGCGTGCCTCCGGCGGGGCAGAGGGCAGGTCCACCAGATCGATAATCACCTGCGTGCTGTTGCCCGTCATGATCGTGGTCGGGCCGAGATCCGCCAGCGACGTGCGCGACAGTGCGTTCTGGATCGCCATGGCCGCCACGGCCAGGAAGCCGGCAAGCATCGCCGGGCTCGAATCCGGTCCGGCACCCAGCGCCTGCATCCGCAGGCCCACCCCGGCAAACGCGGCCAGTAGCAGGGTCTCTGCGGCAATCAGCGGCACCACCGCGTCGCGACCGCGTTGGATGAGACGCTTCTCGGTCAACCGGGCAAGGGCGACCGCGCCAACGAAGACCGGCAGCGCCAGCACCTTCAGGAACAATCCCTCGGTGCTGCCCACCGATTCCACGCCGATCATGATGAGGTTGCCGGTTACGTGGGCCGTGAACAGGCCCGCCAGCGCAATAAATCCGATCACGTCCGTATAGCCGGCCACGAAGGCGAACGCCCCAATATCCCACTTGCCCGCGCTTGCTGCCTTGCCTGCGTTGCCTGCGTTGGCTGCGTTGCCGACGCTACCGTTTGTGGTCATGCCAACTCCTTGTTCAAACCGTCCGGACGGCCCAATAAGGTCTTGCGCGTCCCATGTGCCGAACTATAGTGATTTGCCGGGCCGCACCACGGCGCCGGTGCAGTCAGAGTCATTCAAATTTCCTGAAGCAGGGAGACGATATGAAAAAGGGCTACTGGGTTGCAGCGGTAGACATCGCCGACGCCGCTGGCTATCAGGGCTACATCACCGGCAACAAAGCGGTCTTCGACAAATACGGCGCCCGGTTTCTGGTCAGAAATGGCGAAAAAACGGTGGTCGAGGGCGCGCCGCGATCCCGCATCGTCGTGATCGAATTCGACAGCTATGCCCGCGCCCTGGAATGCTACCGATCACCGGAATACCAGGCACTGATCGCGCTGCGCGCGCCGTACTCCCAGGCCGATATCGTGGTGATCGAGGGGTATGAGGATGTGGGCGGGTGATTGGGAAGATGTCGTTGCCGTGTTGCCGGACCCGGAAGACCGTAGATGGTCATCTACTATTTAACATAATCTATATTCTTACCAAAACACATACTGGCGGCAGCAAGATCAACCTCGGTGATGCCAAATGCCATACGTCGTCCGGATTCAGCCACCCATGCGGCCTTTCCCCAGAGCCAGCACCATCGACCGCCGAAGACGTTGCAAGCGTCATCTCGGATGGCACGCGAAATGCGTGCCCCGGGTTGCTAAAGGCCTATGTGCAGGCGTGCAAGCTCTCCCCATAGGCGTTGTGGGACGAAATGGCTATGTCTACGCGCGATGGCAATCTGTGGAAGCGGTTTTTGAACGTCGCCAAGCCATACTGGCTGTCACGGGAAAAGTGGAAGGCCTGGGCGCTGCTGGCGATACTGGCATGCCTGTTGTTTGGCCAGACGTGGACCAATGTGCTCTTCAACAGGCAAACCGGTGAGTTTGCCTCGGCGCTCGCTGCCAGAGACGCCGACCGGTTCTGGTACGCCATCAAGGTATTCGTCTACGTCCTGATAGCGGCTGTCCCTGTCTACGCCTTTTACTACTACATCCGGCACAAGCTGTTCATTCAGTGGCGAGCGTGGATGACGCACCGTTATCTGGACAAGTACTTCGGCGGCTGCGCCTTCTATACGCTCAATGCGAATACGGCCATCGACAACCCGGACCAGCGTATTTCGGAAGACATCAGCACCTTCACGCAGCAGTCGCTGTACTTTCTGCTGTTGATGCTGGGATCAGTGCTGCAGCTGATCGGGTTTAGCAGCGTACTGTGGTCGATATCCCGCGAATTGGTCGCTTTCCTCGTGCTCTATGCCATCTGTGGCACGGTGATCTCGGTGCTGTGCTTTGGCAAGGTTCTGATCGGGCTGAACTTCTACCAGCTCAAGTGCGAAGCCGACTTCCGCTTCAGCCTTATCCGGGTGCGCGAGCATGCCGAATCGATTACTTTTCATCGCGGCGAGCAGCATGAGTCCGATCACGTACGCAGCCGGTTTCAGCATGTCTTCGCCAACTTCAACAAGTTGATCCGCTGGGAGCTGAATCTCTACTTTTTCCAGTATGCCTATGCGTTCCTGACCCTGATGTTGCCCAGCGTAATCGTCGCCCATCGCGTACTGGACGGCGAGCTCGAAGTTGGCAGCGCAATCCAGGCCGCAGGTGCCTTCGCGGCCGTGTTGGCGGCCCTGACGGTCATTGTCGACAACTTCGAAAGCCTGAGCCGCTTCCTGGCAGGCGTGGACCGCCTCACTGCCTTCGCTTCTTCGCTGGCATCCACGCGCATCGTTCGCCGCAAACCTGGCAGCCACATCGAGCATCGGCGGGGCAACACGCTGTCTCTGGAGCACCTGACACTGCATACGCCCGACTATCAGCGCACCCTGCTCAATGACCTTACCGTCACGGTAGCGCAAGGCAGGAACCTGCTGATCGTGGGGCCCAGTGGCGGAGGCAAAAGCTCGATATTGCGGGCCATTAGCGGCCTCTGGAATTGCGGAAGCGGCCGGATCGTGCGCCCCGATGCCGAGCACATGATGATCGTGCCCCAGCGCCCCTACATGGCGGTCGGCAACCTTCGCTGTCAGTTGCTCTATCCCGCTTGCGCGGGGCGGCGCATCCCAGATGGCGAGCTGCTGAAGCTGCTGGACATGGTCAACCTGCCCGACATGGTGGAACGGTTCGGCGGGCTCGATGCGGAACTGGACTGGGGCAAGGTCCTGTCGCTCGGCGAGCAGCAACGCCTGGCATTCGCCCGGCTGCTGTTGGCGCGTCCGCGCTACGCCCTGCTTGACGAAGCGACCAGCGCGCTGGACATCGGCAATGAGACCCGCCTCTACAGCCAGCTGGTCACCGGCCCGACCACAATCGTCAGCGTCAGTCACCGCCCCACCCTGCTGCCATATCACTACGAGGTGCTGGAGTTGTGCGGCAATGGCGACTGGCAGCTATACCCCACGCACGACTACCGGTTCGCACGGTAGCCACGCGGAGCGTCTTATCAGACTGCCGCGCCCAAGCCTGCTGCCGGAACGTTCTTCGCGACGCAGGTGCCCCGTCGTACAGCTGGTCTCCTTGCAGCTTTACAAAACAGGAAGTTCTGTCTTGGTCGGGATTGCTTTTTGGAGGGCGTGTGGCCTTCAGGTGTTGCGGTCAGGGCCGGCATGCCGTTTGCTGACCTTTCCCCAATGCGTTGGACTGCTGGCATGGGGAGAGGCATCGAAAATGAGAATTGCACAAATCGCCCCACTGCACGAATGTTGCCCCCCGAAGCAGTACGGCGGCACCGAGCGCGTCGTCTCCTACCTGACGGACGAGCTGGTCCACTTAGGCCACGACGTCACCCTGTTCGCATGCGGCGATTCGTCGACACCCGCGCGGCTGATCAACTGCGCGGACCAGTCGCTTCGATCCAACCCCACCGTCAAGGATCCGTTGCCCTATCACATCATGATGCTGGATGAGGTATGCCGGCGCGCAGATGAATTCGACGTGCTGCACTTCCACACCGAGATGTTGCATTTCCCGCTCGTTCGGCGCCTATCCCAGCGCACCGTCACCACGCTTCACGGCCGGCTGGATCTGCCTGACCTCAAGCCATTCTACGAGAAGTTCTCCGATGTGCCGCTGGTGTCCATCTCGCTGGCCCAACGGCTGCCCATGCCGCCGGTCGCCTGGGCCGGAAATGTCTATCATGGGTTACCGGAGGGCTTGCTGGCTTTTCATTCCGTAGCACGGGGCGGTTACCTTGCTTTCCTGGGCCGGATTTCACCGGAGAAACGCCCGGACCGCGCCATCGAGATTGCCGTACGCTCAGGGATTGCGCTCAAGATTGCGGCAAAGGTTGACGCGGTTGACCGCGCTTATTGGGACACCACGATCGCACCGTTGATACGGCGCCACCGGAATGTCGAATACCTGGGAGAGATCGGGGAACGCGAGAAGGGCCGGTTCCTGGGTGACGCCCGCGCATTGCTGTTCCCCATCGATTGGCCCGAGCCTTTCGGCCTGGCCATGATCGAGTCCATGGCGTGCGGCACGCCCGTCATCGCATTCCGTTGCGGTTCGGTACCGGAAGTCGTGGAGGACGGCGTGACAGGCTTTATTGTCGATTCCATGGACGCCGCGGTGGACGCCGTGCGCCACATCGGCGGGATCGATCGCGCTGGTGTCCGCCGCAGGTTCGTCCGGCGATTCAGCGCGACCCGCATGGCGCAAGATTATGTTGCGCTCTATAACGGCACCAAATGCGCCCCGGAACCTGCCAGGCAGGTGGCGTTCCCGGCCCCACCCGCAATCACCGGCCTCGCGGCCTGATCTTGGAGGGCGAACGATGCTAGATACTCCGGAAGACGGCGGAAATCAGACCCCCGATGCCGCCCCGGCCACGCCCATCATCGTCGCGGCCTCACGCTCGCTGCGGGAAGGCCACACGCGCACGCTCAAGCACGGTGACGTCTTCGCGGTATTCGACCAGCGCGGCGATGCCGTATCCGGGGGAGGCGGGTCAGATGGCCTGTACTACCGGGATACCCGTCACCTGTCGCACTTCCACCTCACCTTTGGCGGCTGGTGTCCGATACTGCTCAGTTCCGTGCTGCGCGACGACAATGCCGCACTCACGTTCGACCTCACGAATCCCGATCTCTTCGATGCCGACGGACGGCTGACGATGGCACACGATCTGATTCACCTGCGTCGATCGAGATTCCTCTGGGACGGCACATGTTATGAACGCCTGGCCCTGAGAAACTATGACGAGCGACCGCGACGGATCGCGATCGAGCTGGCCTTCGCCGCCGACTTTGCCGATCTGTTCGAGGTGCGAGGCGCCCGCCGCGCCAGGCGAGGCCAGCTGCAAGCGACGTCAATGTGCGCAAATGGGGCGACGCTCGCCTACACCGGCCTGGACGGATACGAACGCGCCACGCACCTTCGCTTCGACCCGCCTCCCACGCGCCTGAGCGAGAACGAGGCCGTGTTCGAACTGGAGTTGCCGCCGCTGAAGACCCATTTGTTGTATATCGAAATCTGCTGCGCCAGCACCCGGCAGGACGGCCCCTCGCCACGTCGGGCGTTTCCCACGGCATTGCGCGCCGCGCGTCGGTCCCTGCAGACGCTGTCCAGCCGCGCGGCACGTGTAATCACATCGAATGACATCTTCAACGAGGCGACGGGCCGCAGCATTTCGGACCTCTATATGCTGAGCACCGGCACGCCATACGGCCCGTATCCGTATGCCGGCATTCCATGGTTCAGCACCTTCTTCGGCCGCGACGCTCTGATCACGGCACTCGAAACCCTTTGGCTGGATCCTGACATATCGCGGGGTGTGCTGTGCTATCTGGCCGCGAATCAGGCCACAACCGTGGACCCGGCGGCCGATGCGGAGCCCGGGAAAATCCTGCACGAAAGCCGCCAGGGGGAAATGGCCAATCTCGGAGAAGTGCCGTTCCGACGTTACTACGGCAGTATCGATTCCACGCCGCTGTTCGTCATGCTGGCCGGTGCCTATATGGACCGCACCCACGATCGGGTAACGATTCAGGGGCTGTGGCCGCATATTGAAGCTGCGCTTCAGTGGATCGAGAAATACGGCGACCGGGACGGCGATGGCTTTGTGGAGTACGGCCGCTATTCGTCCGACGGGCTGCTCAATCAAGGGTGGAAGGACAGCCGCGATTCGATCTTTCACAAGGATGGCACGCTCGCACAAGGGCCCATCGCCCTCGTGGAAGTCCAGGCGTACGTCTATGGGGCTTGGATGGCGGCCGCCGGCATCGCGCGCCACCTGGGACATTGCGAACGGGCGACGGCGCTGGAGGCGAAAGCACACGATCTGCGCACGCGATTCGACCAGGCATTCTTCGATCCCGAACTCGGCACCTACGCATTGGCGCTCGACGGTGACAAGCAGCCTTGCCGTGTGCAAACCTCCAACGCAGGCCACGCGCTATACACCGGCATCGCCCTGCCGGAACGCGCCGTGTCCGTTGCGGCCGTCCTGATGGGAAGCGCGTCGTTCTCCGGCTGGGGTGTGCGCACGGTTGCCTCGACAGAGGCGCGCTACAACCCCATGAGCTACCACAATGGATCGGTATGGCCGCACGACAACGCTATCGTGGCCGCCGGGTTCGCGCGCTACGGGATACACGAGGCCGCTTTGGGCATCTTCGACGGATTGTTTGCCGCCGCGACGCATATTGACCTCCGGCGATTGCCAGAACTCTTCTGTGGCTTCGCGCGTCGGCGCAATCGCGGGCCGACCCTATATCCGGTGGCTTGCAGCCCACAAGCCTGGGCTGCCGCCACGCCGCTGTCCCTGTTGCAGTCCTGCCTGGGACTCGATTTTGACCTGGCCGCCAGCGAGATCAAGTTTCGTCATCCGCGTCTCCCTGATTTCATGGACGAAGTCGCGCTGTATGGACTGACACTTGGCAAGGAATCGGCCGACGTTCTGCTCAAGCGTGCCGCGGGAAGCGTAATGGTAAGTGTCCTGGGCCGGCGCGGAAATGTGGTGGTCACCACCACAAACTGAGCAAGGTGTCGGCGGCGATATTCAACGAACTGGCGCCGTTGCATGGCCAAAAAAGCCGCCGCACTAATCGTCGCCTGTTTCGCCCTCGGCAGCCGCCGCGGTGCAAATGGACCCGCACGCTTCATCGCTGAAACATACTTCTGAACGATTTAGCCGGCCCGGCCTTCGGTGCTAATCTTCCCGTCGAGCGCCGATTATTCAGAGGATTCACTGCCGTGAGTGGCGAGATCAGATCGTTGACCGGCTTGCGGGGGATCGCTGCGCTGATGGTGGCGATCCTCCATATTCATCAGCCCGGTGGCGATAACTGGCTGTCGGCGTTGTTTCGCCATGGGTACCTTGCCGTTGACCTGTTCTTTGCGCTCAGCGGCTTTGTCATGGCACTCACCTATGGATCCATGTTCGAGCATGGATTTTCCCGGAAGGCCTATGGCACCTTCCTGGCGAAGCGCCTCGCGCGCATTTATCCGCTTTATTTTCTCGTGACCGGCGTTATCGCGATAATCGGCTTCATGGCCGATGTCCACGCGATGCATGGCAAGAACTTTGTGGCCGTGGTCGTCATGAATCTGGCCATGGTGCAGGCGTGGGGCATGGCGCCCTCCCTGATGCCTGTCGCGTGGTCGATCAGTACCGAGTGGGCGGCCTACCTGCTGTTTCCCTGGCTCGCCGCCAGCCTTCTCCAGGGACGAGTCGGCTATCTATGTGCTGTTATAATCACCTGTATCATCTGTGTCCTGGTACTTTCCTGGAGCAACACGAATTTCTTCGTCGCGAACGCACCGGGAGGCTATGGGCCGCTCGATGTCACGAAGTTCGATTCCGTCGGCCCCGTGGCGCGGTGCATTGCCAGCTTCTCGCTGGGCATCGTCGCCTATCGATTAGCCAGCGTTCCGGCAATTGGAAAATGGCTCGGAAAACCGCATGCATCGATGCTGCTGAGTATTGCCGTACTGGTCATGGCGTGCATCCCAACTGCGGACCCGTATATAGTGCTGACCTTTCCGACGCTGGTCGCCAGTCTGACGCTCCACCAATCTGGCGTTTCCCTATTCCTGGGCAGCAAGGCCGTCCATTCTCTGGGCGTCTGGTCCTATTCCATCTATCTGGTACACCGCCCCTTCGGCCCGGTTCAAGAGGTCCTTGCCAGGCAGCTTTCGATCATCTTTCCCTGGGGTGCGAGCGCGCTCGCAAGCGGTCTGACCCTGCTTATTGTTCTGGCCGTATCGGCGACGACTTACCGCGTCATTGAAAAGCCGTGCCGGTCCTTTCTGCAATCCATGCTCGGTGTCCGGGCCAGCAGAGGCCCGGGAGAACGGAATCGTTTGGCCGACATCGGAGGTCAGCGGGGTTACTGACCGGCAATACTTTCCGACGTTGCCTTACCACGCAGACTTGACCCCGACTCGCACCGCGTATTGACGCCAGCATTATCGTAGTTCCTCTAAGAAACCGTCAAAAGCGCACCGTCGCCATGCGCAAATGATGGAGCAGCGCCACGCTGTGCTGCCCGTAAAACCACAGATCGTCGGAAACCAGAAAGGCGATCAGCCATGAGGCGGCGACGACAAACACGTCACAGCGCCCGCTTTTCCACCAGTTCAGCGAATGGCGCCCGGCGATCCACGGCACGCCCAGCGGATTCGGCCAGTCGGCCAGCAGGTGCATGACACCGCCGCAGGCAAAGCCGAATGCCGGCGCCGCCAGCCCATGCGTGCCAAGCGCGTGCCAGGACCACCCCAGAAGGCCGATCCATGCGACGCCCCAATGCGTCCAGGACCGGTGGGTAATCCAAAGGCGCCGCGACCTTGACCACCAGGCAACTTCCAGCCAGTCGGGCGCCGTGCTGCCGCACAACGCGGCCACGAAACCGAGCCCGCCCGCCCAATACCACCCCTCCCCGCCATGCTTGGCGATGACGGCAACGGCGATAACGGCCGCCGCCCATCCGGTGGCGTGATGTGCCTTGTTTGAAGCCATGGTGAAGCGATGCGTCGTCGGCGGCAGTGGTCAGGGGGGCGCAATCTTGGCAGATGTCCATGGGAAACGCCAGCGATGCAGGCAAGGCCCGCCCTGATTGTCTTGACCAGCGAGCAACCAGGCCCGGCGATCGTAGGACCTTGGTCCAATGGAACACGCCGCTTGATCGGACTACCGTGAGCAGACCCTACCCTGGAGCCCAAGCATGAAGCCCATCGTGATTCTGACCAGTGCCGTCCTCGCCCTGTCTGCCCTGCCCGCCATGGGTCAATCGGCAAGCGGGCCGAAAGCCCAGCCACCCAGCGACGAGATTGTCCATATGCGGCAGGAAATCGCCGCCGCACGCAAGACATACGACACCAAGGTCGCCGAGGCAAAGAAGGTCTACAACGAGGCAAAGGCCGCGGCGGCCAAGGAACGTGATACGGCGATTGCCGCCGCGCGCGCCACGGCAAATCAGAAGAAGTCCTAGCCCCAGCGCATCCCTGGTGGCGCGCCCGGTCTCCGGCCGGCGCGCCCACATCCCGCGCAGGGCATCGTCCGTGACGCCATGCCGATCCGCGACGATCTGAGCCGAAACCCTGCGTAAGTCCGGCCGGATTCACCAGCGACATCCCCGCCCCCCTTCGAACCAACGTGTCGATGCGCCGATGTGCCGCCAGCCGGTACAATCGCCCGGCGGCTATCGCAGCACTCGCTCCCCACCAACAAGATCCATCGCCTGTCCGGCTGGCAACGCGGCCCGCATCGTGCCGCTGCGCCAGTATTTCCATGAGAACAACCCGCATCGATTCCACCACGCTGTTCCTGCTGACGTTTCCGCCGCTGGCCTGGGCCGGGAATGCCATTGTCGGGCGCCTGGCAGCCGGCAGCGTGCCGCCGATCACGCTGAATCTTGTGCGCTGGCTCATTGCGGGCCTGCTGCTGGCACCCTACGCGTGGCCAGGCGTGATAGCCCATCGCGCGTCTCTATGGCGGCACGCGGGCATGCTGGCCGCCATGGGCGTACTGTCGATCGCCAGCTACAACGCGTTCCAGTACCTGGCGCTGACCACCTCCACGCCGATCAACGTCACCCTGATCGGCGCATCGACGCCGCTCTTCCTGCTGGTGATCGGCGCCTGCTTCTTCCGGGAACGACTGCGGACGTGGCACGTGGCCGGCGCCCTGCTGTGCCTGGTGGGCGTGTCGTTCGTATTGATGCGTGGCGAGCCGGCCCGGCTGGCCCAGATGGAATTCGTCGCGGGCGATCTGTTCATGCTGGCCGCAACGATTGCGTGGAGCATCTATACCTGGCTGCTCCGCAAGCATCGCCCCGACCTTCCGCTGCAGGTATTGCTGTTTGCCCAGATCGTAGCCGGGGTCATCGCCAGCCTTCCGCTGGCCGCGTGGGAAATTGGCACGCTCGGCCAGCCGCTGCAATGGCGCAGCAAGATCGGCTGGATCCTGCTCTATGTGGGCACCGTGCCGTCGTTGCTGGCGTACTTTGCGTGGGATCGCGCCATTGCGCGCGCCGGAGCCCAGTTGCCAGTGTTCTTCATCACGCTGACACCGCTGTTTGCCGCCGTGCTGTCGACCGTGCTGCTGGGTGATTCCCCGCATTGGTATCACGCCGTCGGCCTGGTCTGCATTGGCGCCGGCATCTGGCTGGCCCAGCGCCGCTAGGCCGCACGCACAAAAAAGCCCAGCCGGAAGGCTGGGCCAAAAAGCGGGTCAAGGCCGGCGCAGCATCGCTTTACCGCACCGGTTTGAACGCCGCCCGGAGTTCCTCCGCAAACAGCTGAGGCTGTTCCCACGCCGCGAAATGGCCACCCTTGGCCACCGCGTGGTAGTAGTACAGCGACGGGTATGCCTGCTTGCTCCAGCTTTCAGGCGCCTGGTAGATCTCGTGCGGGAACACGCTGATGGCCACCGGCACCTTGATGTCGCGCGTCTTCTGCGTCTCGGCGCTGAAGTTGTTATTGTTGTTCTCCCAGTAGAAGCGCGACGACGACGCGCCGGTATTGGTCAGCCAGTAGAGCGTGATGTCGTTCAGGATGGCGTCGCGCGACAGCACGCGCTCGGGCACGCCGCCGCTGTCGCTCCATTCGGCGATCTTCTCGTACGTGAACGATGCAAGGCCCACTGGCGAATCCGACAGCGAGTAGCCGATGGTCTGCGGACGCGTGACCATCATCGCGCCATAGGCCGCATTGCGGCCGAAGAAGCTGCTCAGCGACTGGTAGGCCCGGCGCTCCGGATCGGTCAGCTCGGAGGGCGCCGCATCGCCGGCCAGGATCGACTTCATCAGCGGGCCCGGCACCGTGGCAGGCATGTTCAGGTGGATGGCCTTGAGTCCCGGCGGCGCCTGGCGGGCGAGCGCGTCGGAAATGACCGATCCATGGTCGCCGCCCTGCGACACGTAGTGCGTATAGCCCAGCCGCTTCATCAGGGTGTCCCAGGCTCGCGCCGTACGATCCGGGCCCCAGCCCAGTTCCGCCGGCCGCCCTGAGAATCCGTAGCCGGGAATCGACGGAATGATCACGTCGAACGCATCTTCGGCGCGGCCGCCATACGCGGTGGGATCAGTCAGCGGGCCGATCGTCTTGGTGAACTCGAAGACCGAACCCGGCCAGCCGTGGGTCAGGATCAGCGGCAGCGCATGCGGATGGCGCGACTTCACGTGGATGAAATGGATGTCCAGCCCATCGATCTTCGTCACGAACTGCGGCAACGCATTGAGCTGCGCCTCGGCCTTGCGCCAGTCGTACTGGGAGCCCCAGTACTTGACCAGTTCCTGCACACGTGCGGTCTGGATGCCCTGGGAATCGTCGCTGACGGTTTCCTTGTCGGGCCAGCGCGTGGCGGCGATGCGGCGGCGCAGGTCGTCCAACTGGGCCTGCGGCACATGCACGTGGAACGGGCGGATGCTCTCGTCGGCGTTGGCCTGGGCGGCGTTGGCCTTCGCCGTGGGAGCGGCGTCCGCGGCCTTGGCAGGCTGCAGGTAGCCGGCGAAGGCGATGGCCGCCAATGCGGCCGCAGTGGCAACGGTCCGGCGGGCCGTCGGGAAATCTCGGGTCAAGGCATGCGACATGATGGTTCTCCTGGTGGGCGCCGCCTCTTGCCTGACGGCAGGCAAGAGCAGCGGGCGTGAACGAACCATCGAAGTCTAGAAATCGAATGCACGCGTTAGATGTCGGCCCAGGCACGCTTTTGGATCGCCATGTATCGCCTGGCCCCGGCGATACAAGAGGATACACATCGCGCAGCGTGTCCGACGCTCCGTAACGCTGGAACTGCAATCGGCGATCGCCGGCGTGCTCGGCGTTTTCCATAGCGACGTGCAATGGCGAAGAATGCTGCCAATGCCAGTACGTGGGTGGAGCGGCCCCAGGGGGGCGATTCGGCGTGCGAGGACCGGCGGGCTTGCAGCCAGCCGACCCGGATCCACTGTCATGGCGCCGACGCAATGACCTGCGCGGCGTACAGGCGCCGCGAGTTCGCACGCCTTGAGCCGATGGAGGAAGGGGCGGACCTGCCGGCCCGCCGAAGATCACGTCACGCCCTGGCCCGCCAGGGCTTGCATCATCCGGACGACTTCCGCGACGGAGCGCGCGTTCATCTTGCGCATGGCGTGCCCGCGATAGATCTTCGCGGTGATCTCGGCCACGCCCATGGCGGCGGCGATCTGCTTGTTCATCAGGCCGGTCACCAGGTGACGCAGCACCTCGCGCTCGCGCTCGGTCAGCGTCTCCCAGTTGGCGCGCAGACCGCGCAGCGACTGCTCGGTCTCCAGCCGCTTCATGTCGCGGTCCAGCGCCGCGATCACGGCGTCGATCATCTCCTGGTCGCGGAACGGCTTGGCCAGGAAATCGACCGCCCCGGCCTTCATCGCGGCGACGGTCATGCGGATGTCGCCGTGGCCGCTCATGAAGATGATGGGCATGTGCGGCAGGCCCTTGTCCACCACCGACTTCTGGAAGGCCAGGCCACTCTGCCCGCGCAGCCGCACGTCCAGCACCAGGCACGCCGGACCTTCGGCTTCGGGGGCGCGCAGGAATTCCTCGACCGATGAGAAAGTCCGGACCCGCAGATCGATCGATTCCAGCAGGCCGACCAGCGCGCCGCGCACCAGTTCGTCGTCGTCCACCACATGGACGGTGCCTTCCACGCAATCCAGCGCATCCGACTGGGGGCCGAGGTCAATGGTGGACATGGTCGCCCCTCCTGGCGCGTACGCCGTCAATCATGGCAGCGGCCAGCGCGCGCCGCACCACGTCGGGCGAGGCCGGCGCCTGCCGGATGCGCACGCCGATGGCATCGTGGATGGCGTTCAGGATGGCGGCCCCGGTGGGCACCAGCGCCGGTTCGCCGATCCCCTTGGCACCATACGGCCCCAGCGCCGTGGGCGCCTCGATGAAGATCGCCCGCACCTCGGGCATGTCGTGCACGGTCGGGATCAGGTAGTCGTGCAGGTTGTTGTGCTTGCCGGGATGGTATTTCTCCATCAGCGCCAGCCCCACACCCTGCGCCACCGCGCCTTCGACCTGTCCTTCCAGCAGTGTCGGATTGACCATGCGGCCCACGTCATGCGCGGCCACCACCTTCAGCACCCGCACGCGCCCGCTTTCGCAATCGACCAGCACCTCCGCCATCTGCGCGCCGAAGGCATAGGTGGCATAAGGATTGCCCTGGCCCGCGCCGTCCAGCGCCGTGATCGGCGGATCGAAACTTTCCTCGGCGGCCACGGCGTAGCCGTGTGCGTCCGCCGGCCGTGCGCGCAGGTCCAGCGGACGGCCATCGACGCGCAGCCCGTCTGCGTGGGCGGAAATCGTGGCATCGGCAGGGGCGTTCGCAAGCTGCAGCAACTGCTGACGTAGCGCCGTGCCCGCCAGGAACGCGGCGCGGCCCGTGATGAACGTCTGCCGCGATGCCGACGTGCGGCCGCAGTCCGGCGTCAGGAACGTGTCCGGGCCGACGATGTGCAGCCGGTCCACCGGCACGCCAAGTGCATCGGCCGCGATCTGCGGAATCACGGTGTTGGCCCCCTGCCCGGCATCGACCGCGCCCTGGTGCAGCACGATGGTGCCGTCGGGGCGCACGCCGAATCGCACCGTGGACGGATTCGGCAACGCCGTGTTCCCGCACCCGTAGAAGAACGCGGCGATGCCCACGCCGTACCGAAGCGGTCCGGGTGACGACGCATTGAGCGTGGCAACGCGCGCGCGCGCTTCGCGCCATGCCGGGCGCAGCGCATCCAGGCATTCGACAAGCCCGACGCTCTGGTCCAGCACCTGCCCCGTCGGCAGAGAATCGCCAGCGCGCAGCGCGTTCATCGCACGGAATTCCAGCGGGTCGATGCCGGCCTGGTGCGCCAGTTCGTCGATCAGCTGTTCCTGCGACATCATGGTCTGCGGCACGCCAAAGCCCCGGAACGCCCCGGCTGGCGTGATATGCGTATGGACGGCGCGCGAGTGGGCCCGGTAGTGCGGAACGACATACGGGCCGCCAGCGTGCACCGGCACCCGGTTGGCCACGGCGGTGCCCCACGACGCAAATGCGCCGGTGTTGTAGTCGCCCTCGAACTCCACCGCGCACAGGCGCCCGTCGGCATCGGCCGCCATCGTCGATACGATCCGGGCCGGATGCCGCTTGGTGGAAGTCGCCATCGATTCCTCGCGCGAGAACACCATGCCGACCGGGCCATCCACATGCCAGGCGGCGAGCGCCAGCCATGGCTGGACGCTCATGTCGAGCTTGCCGCCGAACCCGCCGCCCACGGCGGTGGCTACGACGCGCACCCGTTCCGGCGCCACATCGAGGATACGGGCCAGATCCGCACGATGCGGATGCGGTGCCTGCGTGGACGAATGGATCTCCACCCTGTCGCCCACGCGCTGCGCCCAGCCGGCTTCCGGCTCCAGGTAGGCATGCTCGACGAAACTGGACGTAAACGTGGCGCTGGCGACGTAGCGCGCATCCCGGAGCGCGGCGGCCGCGTCGCCGCGGTGTACCAGCCCTTCGATCAGGATATTGTCAGGTCGTCCCGGATGCAGCACCGGCCTGCCGTCCTGCGTGGCGTCCTCCACGGTCAGCACTGGCGTCAGCGGCTCCCAGGTCACCGGAAAACCCTGCAGGTCCAGCGCAGTGATGGCCTCGCGCTCGCCGACGATCAGGGCGACGGCTTCCAGATAGTGCCGCGTCTCGTGGACCGCCAGCACGGGCTGGTCCGCGTAAGGCGTGGCCACGCCATGGAGATTCAGCCCCGGCACATCGGCATGCGTCAGTACGCGTTTCACGCCGGGATGCGCCGCGCGCCAGGCATCGAGATCGCCAAAAGCAAAGCGCGCGCGATGATGCGGGCTGCGCACCGCGCGTAGCACCAGGCTGCCGACTGGCCACCCGTCGGCGCCAAAGTGCTGGCTGCCGTCGACCTTCTCCGGACCATCGAGCCGGGTCAGCGGCACCCCCACTGCCGGACCCTGGCCGGGCGGGAAGGTGCAGGGCCGGGCGGCGGCGCCGCATCCCACCTCGGTCACGGCGTCGACGATCTTCTGGTAGCCCGTGCAACGGCACAGTACGCCGTCGATGGCGTCGCGCGCGCTCGCGCGGTCCGTGACGCGGCCGGCGTCGATGGCGGCCGCCGACGCCAGCAGCATGCCAGGCGTGCAGAAGCCGCATTGCACGGCCTGATGCGCAAGAAATGCCTGCTGCAGGCGGCCGCCACATTGCGTGCCCTCGGCGAGGCCTTCGACGGTCACCACGCTACGGCCGGCCACCTGTGCCACCGGCACCAGGCAGGCATAGCGCGGCTCGCCATCCACCAGGACGGTACAGCTGCCGCAGTCGCCCTGACGGCAGCCTTCCTTGGTGCCGAACTGGCGCAGGTCGGCGCGCAGGTGGTCGAGCAGCCGCAGCGATGCGTCTGCCGGCAAGGGATGCCAAACACCATTGAGCGCGAAGCCCTCGGCCTCCGGCGGAAGATCCGATTCGCCCGCCGCGACCGCGCCGGTTTCTTCCAACGACGGAATCGTCATGCTGGCTCTCCGATGCAATGGCCTGCCGCCCGCGCGATGGCAAGCCGCGCCATATCGATGCGATGAACGGCCGTGGCGCGGCAATCGTCGATCGGGGACAACCCCGCCAGCGATGCCCGAGCCACTGCGCCGGCAAGTTCGCGCCGGGGCCGGCCAGCCAGCGAGGCCTCCAGCGTGGTCATCCGCAGCGGCACCGCCGAGGCCCCGCCGACCGCAATGGCGGCGCTGGCCAGCGTATCGTCATCGGCCATGCTTAGGCGGACAGCCGCCGACACCACGGCCAGCGCCATCCCGTCGCGATTGGTGCATTTCACAAAGGCGGTTCGCTCCCGTTCCGCCGGCTGTGCGAAGGTGACGGCAACCAGCAGCTCGTCGGCCGCCAGCGCGGTACGGTGACTGCCCAGCGCAAAGTCGCGCAGTGGCAGGCGGCGTACGCCGCGCACGCTGGCCAGTTCCACTTCAGCGTCCAGGGCCAGTAGTGGCGGCACGCCGTCTGCCACCGGCGACCCATGGCACAGGTTGCCGCCGAGAGTGCCCTGTATGCGGATCTGCCGCGAACCGACGCCCGCCGCAGCATCGCGCAGCGCCACGGGCAGCCACGTGCACTGGACGACAGCGTCCCACGTCGTGGCCGCGCCGATCCGGACGATGCCGTCGTGTCGTGCGATGCCGCGCAGTGCATCGATGCTGCTGATATCCAGCCATTCGTGCCGCCCGGGCACGAGCGCCGGTACGGCAAAGCAGTCCGTCGCGCCGCACAGCACGCGCCGTGGCCGCTCGGCAAGCCTGGCAAGGGCCGCGTCGATGGTATGGGGGCGAAGGTATTGCATGGTCAGGCGGGCTGGCTGCTGGCTGGCGTGTCCGCGCGAACCGCGCGCAACACGCTGTCGATCACAAACGACTCCCAGTGTTGCACGGCCTCGGGAGTATCAAGTTCCTCGCCCAGAAACGCGGACAGCGTGTATCGATTCGACGTATAGAAATACGCCGGCGAGGCGATCAGCAAAAAGACGTCGCGCGCTTTGAGGTCGGGGCGAAACAGGCCTTGGGCTACGCCGCTGGCCAGGATCTGCTCGATGATCTGCATCGCATGGGACGAATATTCGCCCCGCCGATCCGACTTGGATACGTGCCGGCCCTTGTGCAGGTTTTCCGTATTGAGCAGATTGACGAAATCGGGGTTGCGCCGGTAGTAGTCCATCTTGAAACGGATCACGGTCTTCAACGCTTCCACGGGATCCGACGGATCTGGCACCACCTTCGCCTCGGCCTCGTCCATTCGCCGGTAGATGCCTTCCAGCACCGCGATGAACAGGCCCTCCTTGCTGCCGTAGTAATAGTAGATCATCCGGTCATAGGACTTCGCCAGACTGGAGATCTTTTCCACGCTCCCGCCTTCATAGCCGTAGCGCGCGAAAACCTTGGTCGCCGCACGAAGAATCTTGTCGCGGGTTGCCTGCGCCGCGGCCTCCCGGACCCCGGTACCTCGCACGGCCTTTTTTGCTGCTTGCGTCATATCGCTCCTAAGACAGCGGCGCGTCGCCACTGATCCATGAATCCACCGACGGACTCGGTTCCACCTCATTTCATACAGGGAACACTACATGAGCGAACGGATGATACTAGGGACTCCCTCCAATCGCAACACGGATCGATAATCCCTTTAAATTCAATGCATTGGTCATTGGATTTGGCACCTTGCCGCCCCCCTTTCGGCACCAGCGCAACGCTTCGGCGTTTGTCATTTTCAAAAACAATGTGCTAAGGTTGATTTATGGAGCGTTCACTACATGAGAAGCGCTTCGAAGGAGCCTGGCCGGATCGAATGGAACGCACGGTCAGCGGGCAAGAGGTAAAAGAAGATGAACAACGAACTCGACGATTTCCGCTGCACCGGTCCGGTGCCCGGCATCCATCCCGTGGGCTTCGACCGCAGCCCCGCCGAGACCGCGCCGCCTGACATGCTGGCCCTGCGCCAGATCTCGCACAGCCTTTCCACCGAAGCGATGCCGGCCAGGCGCATCGAAACGCTGCTGCAGGCGGCCCTGCAGAGCACCGGCGCGTCCTGGGGATGCCTTGCCGTGCTGCGCGATGGCGAATGGGATGTTGCGGCAAGTGCCGTAGGGCCTGCTCCGCAGCGGTCGCTTGCCGACCCGGACACATTCCTGCTGCCGCCCGCCATGGGGGCGCTGCCCGCCGCCATCCTCGATGCAGCCACGCGCCTGGGCAACGGGCTGGTCTTGCAGGACGCCCGCGAGGCCGCCGACTGGCAGGCGGACGACTACGTGCGCCGCTTCCGGCCGCGCGCCGTGATCTGCGTGCCGATGCGTTGCAATGGCGGCCTGGTCGGCGCCCTTTACCTGGAACACCTGCATACCTCTGGCGTGTTCACGCCAACCCGGACGGCCGTGGTCGAGATCATCGCGCAGCAGGCCGGGTTTGCGCTGGAAAATGCGCGCTTGCACGATGCGCTGTCCGAACAGTGCGCACGCCTGAGCAGCACCGAGGAAAAGATGCGCGCCACGCTGTCGGAGCTGGCCCGCGCCAGCCGTTTACAGGCCTATGGCGAACTGGTCGCGTCGATCGTGCACGAGATGGCTCAGCCGGTCACAGCGCTGGATTCATCGGCGCGCGCCGGGCTGCGCTGGCTTGACCGCAGCAGCCCCAATATCGATGGCGCGCGCGAGATGCTCGCCCATATCTCGGCATGCGCGCTGCGGGCGCGCACCATCATCAACGGCCTGCGCGCCAAGGCCCGGCAGGCCGCCCCAACCTTCTCCCTTTTCGATCTCGATGACGCCCTGCGGGAAGTGGCCGACATGGTGGCGGCCACGCTTGACGCCATGCACGTGGAACTGCGCCTGGTCGGACCGCCTTGCGGCACGCCCCTGCGCGGCGAGCGCGTGCCATTGCAGCAGGCCATCATCAACCTGCTGATGAACGGCGCCGAATCGATGCTCGGCATCCCCACCGGCAAGCGGCTGCTGACGCTGGCGTGCGAGCCCGCGCAGGACATGCTGCACATCCATATCGACGACCACGGAGAAGGCTTCGCGCCCGAACTGGCCGACCGCATCTTCGAGCCGCTGTTCACGACCAAGCCCCATGGCATGGGCATGGGCCTGGGCATCTGCCGGTCCATCGTCGATGCCCATCACGGCAGGCTCGATCTGGCGCAGCGGCCCACGGGCGGCACGCGCGCCACCATCACCTTGCCGCGCATTGCGAACTAGGCGAGCGCGCGCCGGATCGGACGCCGCCGACTACCTGCCTTCGACGTACCGCTTGAAATTATCGAGAATGCTCTGCCAGCCCTGCTGCTGTTGCTCGACCGGATATTCCGAATCCGGGTCAAAGCTCACGCGTACCGTCACGCCTTGCGGGCTATCGGCAAAATCGACCTCGGCGTTCCGGTCTCCGAAGGCGTACACGATGCGCCGGTTCGGCACGATCTCGGTGTAGGTACCCGCGAAATCGAAGCCCATGCTGCCGTCCTTGGCCTCCATCCGCGACGAGAACGCGCCACCAACGCGCAGGTCGACCGACGCCGCCGTGGTATGCCAGTCATCGGACGCGGCATTCCATTGCTTGATGTCCTCGGGCGTGGTGTAGGCGCGCCACACGTTATCGATCGGGGCGGCGACCGTGGTTTGTACGGTGATCTTCATCGCTGCGTCTCCATAATAGTTAGCCGGACGGATAACTATAGGCCGCCGACATGACGAACGCAACCGCAATCTCCGACGAATGCCGATCCCGTCGCGCCACGCCCGCCAGTTCCCCGCTCTCAGTTGATTATGTTGCCGATCAACAGGGCTGCAGCACATCGTGCTGCGCGGCGCTATTCCTACCGCGCATTCCGGGACGTTCTATTCCGGCGCGGCACATAGAATCGATGTCACCACAAGGGCATTCGCATCCGGAGACAGATCATGGGCCGCGCCGAACCGCTTCAGCCACTGCAGATCGATGGGGATATCGATCCGCTGGAAACACAGGAATGGATGGATGCCCTGAGCGGCATCGTGTCGGCGGCGGGGCCCCGGCGCGCGGGCTTCCTGCTGGAACGACTTGGCGAGCACGCCGCCCATCTGGGCCTGGACAAACGCGCGCATCCCTACTCCGCCTATCAGAACACCATTGCGCCGCAGGCGCAGCCGCCTTATCCCGGCAACCTGGCCATCGAACAGCGGCTGACGGCCATCCTGCGCTGGAATGCGCTGGCGATGGTGGTCCGCGCCAACAAGGCGTACGGCGAACTGGGCGGACACCTGGCCAGCTACGCATCGGCCGCCGAGATCTTCGAAGTGGGCTTCCAGCATTTCTTTCGTGCCGATACGCCGGAGCGCAAGGGCGATCTGGTCTTCTTTCAGCCGCATTCGGCGCCCGGCGTCTATGCGCGCGCGTTCCTGGAGGGTCGCCTTTCCGAGGCGCAGCTGAGCCGCTACCGGCAGGAAGTCGATGGCGGCGGCCTGTGCTCGTACCCTCATCCGTGGCTGATGCCCGATTTCTGGCAGTTCCCCACTGGCTCGATGGGCATCGGCCCGATCAGCGCCATCTATCAGGCGCGGTTCCTGCGCTACCTCGAGCATCGCGGCATTGCGGCCACGGCTGGCCGACGCGTCTGGGGGGTGTTTGGCGATGGCGAGATGGACGAGCCCGAATCGCTGGCCGCCTTGTCGCTGGCGGCCCGCGAGGGCCTGGACAACCTGACGTTCGTGATCAACTGCAACCTGCAGCGGCTCGATGGCCCGGTGCGCGGCAACGGCCAGGTCATCAACGAGCTGGAAGCATTGTTCAGCGGCGCCGGCTGGAACGTCATCAAGGTGATCTGGGGCTCTGAATGGGACGCCCTGTTTGCCCGCGATACCAATCACGCGCTGCTGAAGCGTTTTGCGGCCATGGTCGATGGCGAGTACCAGAACCTGGGCGCCAAGGACGGCGACTACAACCTGTCGCACTTCTTCCACCAGGACCCCGAACTGAAGGCGCTGGTGGCGGGCATGAGCGCAGCCGATATCGACGGCCTGCGCCGTGGCGGCCACGACTTGCGCAAGCTCCATGCGGCCTATCATGCCGCCGTCCGTCATCCCGGCCAGCCTACCGTCATCCTGGCCAAGACCAAGAAGGGCTACGGCATGGGCAATGCGGGCGAATCGCGCATGACCGCCCACCAGCAGAAGAAGCTCGACATCGAAGCCCTGCACGCGTTTCGCCACCGCTTTGCCCTGCCCATCGACGATGCCGCGCTCGAATCGATGCAGTTCTACAAACCAGCCGACAACAGCCCCGAAATGGCGTACCTGCGCGAGCGTCGCGCAGCGCTGGGCGGGCACCTGCCCCGGCGCACCGACACCGCGCCCGCCTTGCCGGTGCCGCCGCTCGACAGCTACGCCGGCTTTGCCCTGACGCCCGACGGGCGCGAGGTATCCACCACTACCGGCGTGGTGCGGCTGTTCACCAACCTGATAAAAGACCGCACGCTCGGCCCGCGCATCGTGCCGATCGTGGCCGATGAAGCGCGTACCTTCGGCATGGCCAACCTGTTCCGGCAGATCGGCATCTACGCGCCACAGGGCCAGCTCTACGAGCCGGAGGACGCCGGATCGATGCTCTATTACAAGGAAAGCCGCGACGGCCAGCTGCTGGAGGAAGGCATTACCGAGGCAGGTGCGATGGCGTCGTGGACGGCGGCGGCCACGTCGTACAGCGTCAGCGGCGAGCCGATGCTGCCGTTCTACATCTACTACTCGATGTTCGGCTTTCAGCGCGTGGGCGACATGATCTGGGCCGCCGCCGACCAGCGCGCCCGGGGGTTCCTGATCGGTGCCACCGCCGGCCGCACCACGCTTTCTGGCGAGGGCCTGCAGCACCAGGACGGCAGCAGCCAGCTGGTGGCCGCCACGGTGCCGAACTGCCGCGCCTATGACCCGGCGTTCATCGGCGAGGCCGCAATCATCATCGACCATGGCGCACGCGCGATGCTGGAGCAACAGCGCGACGAGTTCTACTACATCACGGTCAACAACGAGAACTACGCGCATCCACCGCTGCCGGCCTCGGCACACGCCGACGTGGTGCGCGGCATGTACCGCTTCGGCACGCGCGGTGACGGCGTCGCCCGTGTGCGGCTGCTGGGATCGGGCCCGATCCTGCGCGAGGTCATCGCCGCCGCCGACCTGCTGGCGCAGGACTGGAACATCGCCAGCGAAATCTGGAGCGTGACGAGCTTTCCGGAACTGGCCCGCGATGCGCGCGAATGCGAACGCCAGCAGATGTTCGGCACCGGTACGGGCCATACCGACACCACCAGCCATGTCGCACGCTGCCTGGCCGGCACGACGCCGGTCATCGCCGCCACCGATTACGTGCGCGCCTACGCCCAGCTGATCGCGCCCTACGTGCCGGCCCGCTATATCGCCCTTGGCACCGACGGCTTCGGCCGCAGCGACACGCGCGGCGCGCTGCGGCGCTTCTTCGAGATCGACCGGCACCATATCGTCGCCAGCGCGCTGCATGCGATCGATGCCGGGTTGCACGCGCAGGCGCTGGCGCGATACGGGCTGGATGCAGGGGCCGCACCCTGGAGCCGCTGACCGGCAGGCGCCACCTGCGCCGGCCTGACGTGCAAATCCGATCGATCTAGTGGGACCACCGCGGGGTGCGCCGGCCGCCCCGCTTGCATCAGGCCGGTTGCGGAATACGGCGTATCGGCACCTGCCGCCGATCAAGACCCCGCCCCGGGGGGAATCCGGCTGCGTCAGGGCTGGATGGCACGCTGCGCCTGGCAGCATTCCCGTGGCAACGTCACGGTGAATACCGTGGTACGAAGCCCGGGCGACGATTCGGCCACCACGGTGCCGCCGTGCAGCATGGCCAGCTCGCGGGCGATATAGAGGCCGAGCCCCAGCCCCTCGGAACTGCTGGCGCCGGTAGCGCCCGCCGTTGCGCCCATCCCCGAATGGAAGGCGTCGAAGATATGCGGCAGCACGCGGGCATCGATAGTGCCGCCGTTCGACACCGCCACCGTCACGCGGTCCGGGACCGTGCCGTCCACGCGCACGGTCACCGGCGCGCCGGCATCGCCGTGCTGCAGCGCGTTGCCCACCAGGTTCTGCACCACCTGGGCGATCAGGTCGGGATCGATCGTGGCCCGGGTATCGCCCAGCTGCTCCAGCACCAGCTGCAGCGCGCCGCGCGACGCCTGGCATTCATCGACGATGGCCGCGCAGATCGCGCCCAGATCCGCCGCCTGCGGCATCAGGCTGACGCGTCCGCCATGCAGGCGTGCCACGTGCAGCAGCTGGTCCACCATGCGCGCCATGCGCTGGCTGCTGCGGGCAATCCGGTCCGTGGCCGGCTTCAGCTTTTCCTCGCCACCAAAGCGGCCCAGGAACGACGCCGAAGCGATGATGGCCGATAGCGGCGTGCGCAGATCGTGCGCCAGCACGGCCATCAGCATTTCATTGGTCTTCAGCAGCTGCTGGGCGGTTTCAAGCTGCTCGGCCAGTAGCTGCTTCTGCTGGGCCAGTTGCACGAACACATCGACCTTGGCCGACAGCACGCGCGCATCCACGGGCTTGAACAGGAAATCCACCGCGCCCGACGCATAGCCGCGAAACGCGCGCTGGCTGTCATGCCCCGCGGCCGTCAGGAACAGGATCGGGATCTGGCTCGTACGCTTGCTGCCGCGCATCAGCTCAGCCAGTTCGAATCCGTCCATCTCCGGCATGTGCACGTCCAGGATGGCCAGCCCGAATTCGTGGTCGAGCAGCAGTTCCAGCGCCTGCGCACCGGAATTGGCATGGACGATCTCCACGCCCGGTTTGGCGAGAACGGCGTCGAGCGCGGTCAGGTTGGACGCAATGTCGTCGACGGCGAGGATCTTCACGGGAGCTTGCATGGTAGGCGTCATTCAGTCAGGCGGGCCAACCCGTGGCCAATCGCTTCGAGGGTCAGTATGTGGTCGGCCGCACCACGTGCGATAGCCTCTTGCGGCATGGTCTCCACCATGGCGGATTCCGGCGACTGCACCCACGTACGGCCGCCGGCCGCGCGAATCACCGCCAGGCCGCGCGCACCGTCGTCGTTGGCGCCCGACAGCAGCACCCCCAGTGCGCGCTCCCGCCAGGCGACGGCGGCCGACTCGAACAGCACGTCGATCGATGGACGCGAAAACCGCACGGGCGGCGCCACCGACAGGGCCAGCCGCACACTGTCTGGCGTGTCGGGGTCCCGTTCCAGCAGCAGGTGATAGTCCGGTGGCGCCAGGTAGAGATGGCCGGGCTGCACCGGCAGCTTGTCTTCGGCCTCGTGCACCGGCATCGCACAACGCAGCGCGAACAGTCCGGGCAGCAGGCTCGGCGTCGACGCCAGCTGGTGCATGACGATCACGACCGGCGGCATGAAACGCGCGGGCAGCATCGGCAGCACGGCGTTCAGCGCCTCCAGCGCGCCGGCCGAGCCACCGATTACCACCCCGCTGCACGGTTGCGTCCCGGTTTGCATGATCGTGCCTCAGAGCTTGCGGTACAGCCGCTCGCGCGACGACACCGCCTCGAAATCCTGCGAATGGGCGCTGAAGTGCAGGCTTTCCTTGCTGCCCAGCCCCAGGAACCCGCGCCGCGCCAGCGCATCGCGGAACAGGCCGATGGCACGGTCCTGCAGCGGCCGGTCGAAATAGATCAGCACATTGCGGCACGAGATCAGCTGGGCCTCCTGGAACACGCTGTCGGTCGCCAGGCTGTGATCCGCAAATACCGACTGGCGGATCAGCTGCCCGTTGAACTTGGCCTTGCCATAGGCGGCGTGATAGTAGTCCGACAGCGACGCCCGCCCGCCGGCGGCCAGATAGTTGGCGCCGAAGCTGCGCAGCCGGCCGGCGTCGTACACCCCCGCGCGCGCGATGGCCAGGGCCTCCGGGTTGATATCGGTGGCATAGAAGACGGTGCGCGACGCCAGGCCCTCTTCCTCGAACAGGATCGCCAGCGACCACAGTTCCTCGCCGCTGCTGCAGCCGGCCACCCAGACGTTGACCGACGGATAGGTCTGCAGCACCGGCACCACGTGCTCGCGAATCGCGCGGAAGTAGGACGGATCGCGGAACATCTCGCTGACCTGCACCGTCAGGTATTGCAGCAGCCGGCCGAACAGCACGGCGTCGCGCAGCATCCGGTCCTGCAGCTGCGACAGCGTGGACAGGTTCAGGTCCCGCAACGCCTGCTCCAGCCGGCGCCGCAGCGACGCACGCGAATAGCGCCGGAAATCGTGCTGGTACTTGCGGAAGACGGCCTCCAGCAGCAGTTCCAGTTCGATGTCGAAGTTGGCGTCGAGCAGCACCGTGCCGTCGTCCGACCCTGCGTCGGCCAGCGGCCCGGCGTCCTGGGGTTTCAGTTTGCGTGTAGCCATACCCGACACAGCGAAAGCAGTTTATCCACATCGATCGGCTTGGCGATGTAGTCGTTGGCTCCGGCCTGCAGGCAGGCCTCGCGGTCGGACTGCATGGCCTTGGCCGTCAGCGCGATGATCGGCAGGCGCGCGTACTGCGGCATCTGGCGGATGTGCCGCATGGCCGTGATGCCGTCCATCTCGGGCATCATGATGTCCATCAGCACCAGGTCGATGTCGTCCATCCGGTTCAGCACGTCAAGCGCCTCGCGCCCGCTGCGGGCGATCTCCACGGTGGCGCCCAGCGGTTCGATGACCTTCGACAGCGCGAAGATATTGCGCGCGTCGTCCTCCACCAGCAGCAGTTTACGGCCGTCGAACGTGTCGTCGCGGCTGCGGGCCGCGCGCAGCATGCGCTGGTGTTCCGGCGGCAGCGACGACTCCACGCTGTGCAGGAACAGCGTCACTTCGTCGAGCAGCCGGTCGGGCGAACGGGCCCCCTTGATGATGATCGACTTCGAGTACCGCCGCAGCTTCTGCTCGTCCTCGGCCGACAGCTGCCGGCCCGTATAGATGATCACGGGCGGCATCGCGCCGGCATTGGCCTGCGCCCGCTGCGCCATATGGGCCAGCAGGTCGTGACCGGTGCCGTCGGGCAACACCATGTCCATCACCACGCAGTCGAACGGCGTGCCGTCCAGTGCTGCGGTGGCCCCTGCCACGCTGTCGGTGGTCACGATCTCGGCCTCCAGCGACTTCAGCAGCGCGCGAATGCTCTCGCGCAGCGCCGGGTCGTCCTCGATCACCAGCACCCGGCGCTGGCCCGCCGCCATGCGCGCCTCCAGGCCCCGGATCGCCGCAGCCAGCTTGTCGCGCTCGCTGGGCTTGAACGTATAGCCCACCGCACCCAGGTGCAGCGCCGCTTCGGCATGATCGCTGACCGATACCAGATGCGTCGGGATATGTCGCGTGGCGGGGTCGCGCTTGAGCCAGTCAAGCAGCGTAAGGCCCGACTGATCGGGCAGCGCCACGTCCAGCAGGATGCCGCACGGCTGATGCTGGCGCGCCAGTTCCAGGCCCTGCGCCGACGTGGTGGCGTGAATGCAGTCGAAATCGAGTTCGTGGGCCAGGTCGTAGAGAATGCCGGCAAAGTCGATATCGTCCTCGACCACCAGGATCAGCCGGTTGCCGCGCGTGCGATGGTCGCGATCGTCGGCAATCGGTGCCGGGTAGCCGGGCTGCACGCGCTCCATGGGTTCCTGCGCCGGGGCCGGGGCAGGCGGCACCGCGCGCGAGGGCGGGGCCATCACCAGCGGTGCCGGCGCGCTGGCCGGCTGCGTCATCAGGCCAGCCTGCGTGGCGGAGTCCGCGCCGAGCAGGCGCGGCACAGTCAATGCAAACACGCTGCCCTGCCCCGGTTCGCTGGCCACCGAGATCACGCCGCCCAGCAGACGGCCCAGCTCGCGCGAGATCGACAGGCCCAGTCCCGTGCCGCCATAGCGGCGGCTGGTGGTGCCATCGGCCTGCTGGAAGGCTTCGAAGATGACCTGCTGCTTGTCTTTCGGAATGCCGATGCCGGTGTCGCGCACCTCGAAGCGCACCGCGTCGTCACCCTGCGCAGCCAGCGCCAGCGTGACCGCGCCCGATTCCGTGAACTTGAATGCATTCGACAGCAGGTTCTTGAGCACCTGCTGCAGACGCTGGCTGTCGGAGACGATAACGTCGGGCACGCCGGGCAGGAATTCGACCCGGAACGGCACGCCCTTCTGCTCGGCTATCGGCCCGAACATGCCCTGCAGCGTCTCGGTCAGCGCCTTCAGTTCGACCGCTTCGTGCTCGATCACCAGATGGCCGGCCTCGATCTTGGACAGGTCGAGGATGTCGTTGATCAGGTTCAGCAGGTCGGTGTTGGCCGCGTGGATGGTGGATGCGTAGCGCACCTGCTCCGCGGTCAGCGTGCCGTCCTTGTTCTCCTGCAGCAGCTTGGCCAGGATCAGCGCACTGTTGAGCGGCGTGCGCAGTTCGTGCGACATATTGGCCAGGAATTCGCTCTTGTACTGGTTGGACCGCTCCAGCGCCCGGGCGTTGGCGGCCAGTTCCGCCTGGAAGGTCAGCATCTCGCGCTTCTGGCCTTCCAGCCGCTGCGCGTGTTCTTCCAGCTGGACGTTGGCCTGTTCCAGCTCCGCCTGCTGGGCTTCAAGCCGCGCCTGCGAATCCATCAGCGCGCGGCCACGCTCCTCCAGTTCCTCGTTCGATACGCGCAGCTCTTCCTGCTGGACCTGCAGTTCTTCGCTCTGGCGCTGGGTTTCGCCCAGCAGCTTTTCCAGGCGGCCCCGGTAGGCGGCGGCCCTCAGGGTCATGCCGATCGGGTCGCCAATGCGCTCCAGCAGTTCCACGATGTCTGCGGT
The DNA here is from genome assembly GCF_900104095.1 of Ralstonia sp. 25mfcol4.1. GTDB lineage: Bacteria > Pseudomonadota > Gammaproteobacteria > Burkholderiales > Burkholderiaceae > Cupriavidus. The sequence continues at coordinate 145,739 of NZ_FNJO01000010.1, forward strand.
GTCCCGCTGCATCGCGACAAAGCCCAGTTCCACCACGCCCACCACCTCGCCTTCGGCCGTCAGCGGCGCCGCCACGATCTCGTTGGGCGTCGTCCGGCCCAGGGCCGAGGACACCTGGAGATAGTCGGCCGGCAGGCCTCCGACCGCGATCACGCGGTTTTCCGCCGCTGCCTGGCCGGCCAGCGTCTGCCCCGCCGTCAGCGTCTGCGGCAGTTCGTCGGCGTTGGCCAGCGCCCAGGCGGCCACGCGGCGCATCTGGTCGCCATCCACCTGGTACACCGCGCCCACGTGCGCCTGGAAGGCCTGCGCCAGCACGCGCACCAGCGCATCGGCCACGTTCCCCGCCGATTGCGGATTGCGCACGGCCTGATGCACCCGCACCTGCGCCTGCTGCAGCCATGCCACGCGCTGCATGGCCGCCTGCGACACGATGTAGCGATACACCACCACGGCCAGGAACCACAGCATGACCACGCCCGCGCCGCGGTTCGCGATGGCATATATCGGCCGGATATTGCTGGAAGGCGACACCGCGTAGCCAATGCCGATCAGCACCGTGCCTACGGCGGCGACGATCAGCGGCAGCCTCGGGTCGTTGCCGTACAGGGACAGGCAGACCGGCACCAGATAGAACAGCCACGCCGCCAGCCCAAGCGGGGTGAGCGCATCCATGCCGAATACCACGGCCATCGAGACCGGAACAAGGATCGTGCCGAACAGGAAGCGTTGCAGGGAAGACGGTTGCATACCGGCGGGATAGAAGGAAAGGCGCGGTTGCGCGCGCTCCTACGACCGCACCGCGCGCAACAACAGGCCAAAGCGACTTATGCTACCCCGCACCAACCGAAATGGCTGTCGGTGTCGCGCCGACATCGGCCCGGCGCCGGCGGGCCGGCGAGGCCCCCCGGTCAGGCCCTGGACTTGGCTTTCGGCTTGGCCGCGGCCTGATTCAGCGCAACCGCCGCGCGGATCAGGGCCTTCAGGGCGGCTTTGTCGATGGCCTCGCCCTCGCGGAAGTCGATCGCACGGCGCACGTTGCCGTCCAGGCTCGAATTGAACAGCCCCTTGGGATCGTCCAGCGAGGCGCCCTTGGCGAACGTCATTTTCACGGTGGCCTTGTAGACCTCGCCCGTACAGAGGATGCCGTCGTGCGACCACACCGGCACGCTCCATTTCCATTCCTCGATCCCCTCGGGGTCGGCTTCCCGGACGATGGCCCGCAATTGCGCCAGCATCTTGCCGCGCCAGTCGTCAAGCTCGGCAATCCTGGCATCGATCAGCTCGGCGGCCGGTATGCCGGCCTGCGGTTCTGCCTTCTTCATGTTGCTGTCTCCCGTTGAATGGTTACCGTCGTCACACGTGTCGATACACCGCATGGCTTGGCGACGATGCGGGTTTTCCCTTAGCCTTGAGCCCCCCCGTGAGCCGGCTGCCATCAATCCTTCGGGTGCCGCTGGCCGCGCATCACTATAAATCACACCATGACGGAATCCGACAGCGCCGGTCCGCTTGACAAATAATTCTCTAATTATAATACTCAACACACTTTCATTCTCTAACGGAGAACGACACAGTTGTGTCGTCGCACAGGCGTGGAACTGGCAGAACTGGAGATTTTCAGGGCGGTGGCGCGCGAACAGAGCATCACACGGGCGGCCAAATCGCTGGACCGCGTGCAGTCGAACGTGACGACGCGCGTGAAGCAGCTTGAGGAAAGCCTCGGCGTGGACCTGTTCCAGCGCGCGAACAAGCAGATGATCCTGACCCCGGCTGGCCAGCGCCTGCTGGGCTATGCGGACCAGCTGCTGGCGCTGGCTGAGGAGGCACGGCAATCCATGCGCGCCGATGCGCCCAGCGGCCGCCTGCGCGTGGGATCGATGGAAAGCACCGCGGCCACGCTGCTGCCCCGGCCGCTGGGCCGCTTCCACGCCGCATGGCCCGACGTCGAACTGGATCTGAGCACGGGCACGTCGCAGGCGCTGGCAGACGGCGTACTGGAACGCCGGCTGGACTGCGCCATCGTGGCCCATCCGGGCACGGGCAGCCCCCGGGACATCGACGTATCGGAAATGGGCGCGGGCCTGGAAGGTGTTTACCTGACCACAGAGGACCTCGTGCTGGTGCTGCCGGCGACCCATCCGAAGGTGCGGCGCCCCGAAGACGTGACGCTGCGCCAGCTGGCCGCGTTCTCGCGTGGCTGCACCTATCGCCGGTGCGCCGAGGATTGGCTCGAACAGGCTGGCGACGATGTGCGCCGCCATCTCACCGTCATCGAACTCCCTTCGTACCACGCCATCCTAGCCCAGGTCACGGCAGGTTCCGCCGTGGCCATCGTGCCGCGCTCGCTGCTGGCCATGCAGGCCATGCAGGCCAATATGGGAGCCCTGCAGACCGTGCCGGTCCGCAAGGTGCATACGTACCTGATTCGCCGCTCCGCTTTCACCACCTCCGCCTACGACGCATTCGAGCAGGAACTGCGCCGTAGCCAGCCCGCATGACAAGGACCGCCATGGAACCCGATCGTCAGAACCCGTCCCGCAACCTGCTGTCGCGCCTGGGCATCCGCCTGCCCATCATCCAGGCCCCGATGGCGGGCGTCAGCACCCCCGCCATGGCAGCGGCCGTATCCGAAGCCGGCGGCCTGGGCTCGCTCGGCGTCGGCGCCATGGATGCCGAGGGCGCGCGCAAGGTGATTCGCGAAACCCGCGCGCTGACAGCGAAGCCCTTCAATATCAACCTGTTCTGCCATGTGCCCGCCACGCCCGACGCCGAGCGCGAATCGGCCTGGCTGAAATACCTGGCCTCGGCCTTCGCCGAATTTGGCGCCACGCCGCCGGGCACGCTGCGCGAGATCTACAAGAGCTTTGTGGTCGATGACGCGATGTACCAGATGCTGCTGGAAGAGAAACCGGCGGTGGTGAGCTTCCATTTCGGCCTGCCGGCGCAGGCGTGGATCGATGCGCTGAAAGCGGCCGGCATCGTGCTGCTGGCCAGCGCCACGTCGCTGCAGGAAGCGCGGCGGATCGAGGCGGCCGGTATCGACGCCATCGTCGCGCAGGGCATCGAGGCCGGTGGCCATCGCGGCGCCTTCGATACCGAGGCCGAGGACGAAGGGCTTGGCACGTTCGCGCTGACCCGCGTGCTGGTGGCCCGCACGAACCTGCCCGTCGTCGCGGCTGGCGGCATCATGGACGGCGCCGGCATCGCCGCCGTGCTGGCGCTGGGCGCCGCCGCCGCGCAGCTTGGCACGGCGTTTGTCGCCACCAGTGAATCGGCCGCCGACGCCGCGTACCGCGCCGCGCTGACCGCCGACGAACCCCGCCCGACCACGCTGACCCGCGCCATCTCGGGCCGTGCGGCGCGCGGCTTCACCAGCCGCTTCACGCGCCTGGGCACCGCCGCCGGCGCCCCGGCGATTCCCGACTACCCGGTGACGTACGACGCCGGCAAGGCGCTGCACGCAGCGGCCAAGGCCAAGGGCGTCAGCGAGTTCGCCGCCCAATGGGCCGGCCAGGCCGCGCCGCTGGCACGCTCGATGCCCTCGGCCGAGCTGGTCGCCGTGCTGGAGCGCGAACTGCGCGAGGCATTGGATCAGTTGAGCGCCGTGCGGGCCGGGTTGGCTTGAGCATACGTGCGGCGCGGAACGTTCGAGCCAGCAACCGGCTCCGCGCAAACGTCCCGGCCATCCAGTGCAGGAACGCCCGCACGCCAGACGCTGCGGGTTAATTGGGGGATCGTCTGAGGTCAGTCTGCGGGTTGGCTGCCCTTGGTTTGCTCCCTCTCCCGCACGACGGGAGAGGGAAAGCCACGCACCGCCCTACCCCGCCAGGTGTCCCCTCAGCAGCCCGTTCACCTCGCCGGCCTTTTCCATCTGGCTCATGTGGCCCGCGTCGTCGAACACCGTCACGGTCGCGCCGGCCGGGACGTTTTCCGCGTGGGCAGGCGGGACGACCTGATCCCTCGCGCCCCAGATCACCAGCGTGCGTTTGCCCGCCTCGGCCAGCCGTCGGCCCGGCTGCTCGCGCTGGCGGCCGTCGGCGAACAGGCTGGCGCCCAGTGCCGCGAGTGCCTCGGGCACGCCGTCGAGCCGCTTGTACCGCAGCAGGTCGTCCAGCATCTGCCGGCTGACCAGATCGGGGTTGGCGAACAGTAGTTCGACGACCGGCTTCAGGTCGCGGCGCGACTGCGCATTGACAAAGCCTTCCGTGTAGCCATTGTTGATCTCGTCGCCAAAGCCCACGGGGGACACCAGCGCGACGGACAGCGCGCGGTGCGGGGCGTCCACGGCCAGTTGCGCGGCAATGCCGCCGCCCATCGAATGGCCCACCAGGTGCGCCTGGCCGATGCCCACCGCATCGAGGAAGCGGGTCACGAACCCGGCCATCTCCGCCAGCGTCGTGCCAGCCAGGCGGGGCGTGGTCTGTCCGTGCCCGGGGAGATCCAGCGCCACCACGGTGTACGTGTCCGCCAGCGGATCGAGGTTGAACAGCCAGTTGTCCAGATCTCCGCCAAAGCCGTGGAGGAAGAGCACCGCCTCGGCGCCGTGGCCCCTGCGGGCGTAGCGGACGCGCAGGCCGTCGACCTCCACGAACTGATAGGCGGGGCCGGCTTCGTCTTCATCTTCGTCATCGGCCGGCGTCTCATAGCTGGCGACATACGCGTCGATTTCCGCATCGCTGACCTCATCGGGTGCCAGTACGCCAAGCAGCGCCTTCACACGCAGCACGTCGCCCGCATCGGCCACCTTGCGCCGCAGCGTGCCGGCGTCGGGTGCTTCCACGGCGTTGGCGATCTTGTCGGTTTCCACATCGAGGATCGGCATGCCCACGGTTATCTCGGCGCCGGTGTCGACCAGCCAGGCATTGACGGTGCCTTCCTTCATCGACAGGCCCCATTTGGGCATCACGATCGGGGTGATTGTTGCGGCCATCAGTGTTTGCCTCCCTTCATGGTCTTGCGCGCGGCTTCCACGATGCGGGCCGCGCTGGGGATATACAGGTCTTCCAGCGTCGGCGAGAACGGCACCGGCGTATGCGGCGGACAGACCATCTCGATGCCGGCCTTGAGCGCGCCAAACGCCTGCTGCACGGTCTGGGCGGCGATGTCGGTGGCGATATTGCAGCGCGGGCTGGCTTCGTCCACCACCACCAGGCGGCCGGTGTTTTCCACCGATTCGAGCACGGTGTCCATGTCCAGCGGGGACAGCGTGCGCAGGTCGATCACTTCGGCCTCGATGCCGTCCCGGGCCAGCGTGGCCGCCGCCTCCAGCGCGCGATGCACCATCAGGCCATAGCTGACGATGGTCACGTCCTTGCCGTCGCGGGCGATATTGGCCTCGCCGAACGGGATCGCGTAGGCGCCCTCGGGCACGTCGCCCTCCAGCCCGTACAGGTTCTTGTGCTCGCAGAAGATGACCGGATCGTTGTCGCGGATGGCCTGGATCAGCAGGCCCTTGGTGTCGTACGGCGTTGACGGGCACACGACCTTGAGCCCCGGGATATGCGTGAAGATCGGCGTCAGCATCTGGCTGTGCTGCGCGGCCGCGCGGAACCCGGCGCCGACCATGGCGCGGATCACTACCGGCGTTTCGGCCTTGCCGCCGAACATGTAGCGGAACTTGGCGGCCTGGTTGAAGATCTGGTCGAAGCAGACGCCCATGAAGTCGATGAACATCAGTTCGGCGATCGGGCGCATGCCGCAGGCGGCGGCACCGATGGCGGCGCCCACATAGGCCGATTCGGACAGCGGCGTGTCGAGCAGGCGGTCGCCATGCTTGGCATAGAGCCCCTTGGTCACGCCGAGCACACCGCCCCAGGCGTCTTTCTCGCCCTCGGCGCCTGCGCCGCCGACGATATCCTCGCCGAGCATGATCACGCTCGGATCGCGGGTCATTTCCTGGTCGATCGCTTCATTGATCGCCAGCTTCATGCTGAGTTTGCGGGCCATGATGCTGTCTCCTTTGTTTTGGAATGGCTTAGTAGCTCACGTAGACGTCGGTCAGCAGGTCTTCGGGCCCAGGCAGCGGCGCGGCCTTGGCCTCCTGCACGGCGTGGTCGATCAGCGCGGCCACCTCGCGGTCGATGGCATCGAACTCGTCGCGCGTCACCACGCCGGCCTGGGTCACGGCCCGCGTGAACAGCTTCAGGCAGTCCTTGTTGGCGCGGATATCGTCCAGCTCGCCGGCGCCGCGATAGGTCTGGGCATCGCCCTCGAAATGGCCATAGAAACGGACCATCTTGCATTCCAGCAGCGACGGGCCGCCGCCTTCGCGGGCGCGCCGGATGACCTCGCCCGCCGCCTCGTGCACGGCAAAGAAGTCTGTGCCGTCCACGGTCACGCCCGGGATGCCGAAGCCGGCCGCGCGATCGACATAGCTGTCGACGGCCGTGCCGTAGTCGCGCGACGTGGATTCGGCGTAGCCGTTGTTCTCGATGACGAAGATCACCGGCAGGTTCCACACCGCCGCCAGGTTCAGGCTTTCCAGGAAAGTGCCCTGGTTCGACGCCCCGTCGCCGCAGAACGTGATGCCGACCTCGCCCTTGCCGCGAAACTTGGCCGCCAGCGCCGCCCCGCAGACCAGCGGTGCGCCAGCGCCGAGGATGCCGTTGGCGCCCATCATTCCCTTGGACAGGTCGGCGATATGCATCGACCCGCCCTTGCCGTTGCATGAGCCGCCCTTCTTGCCGTAGATCTCCTTCATCATCGCCACCGGATCCACCCCCTTGGCGATGCAGTGGCCGTGGCCCCGGTGCGTACTGGCAATGCGGTCGCCATCGTGCAGATGGTGAAGAATGCCCACGCCCGCCGCCTCCTCGCCGGCGTAGAGGTGCACGAAGCCGGGAATATCCCCCCGGCCGAAATCCACGTGCAGGCGTTCCTCGAAATCGCGGATCGTCCGCATCTTGCGGTACACGGTCAGCAATGTCTCCTTGTCGAGGGGCAGCTGCGCTGAATGCGAAGTGCTGGCGCTCATGGTCGTCTCCTTTGGTGGTGGTACTGCCTGTGATGGTGGTACTGCCTGTGGTGATGGGATGAAGGGTCGGGATCAGGTCAGCGCCGGCACGCTGCGCATCAGCTGCTCGCACGCCGCGTAGCGCATGCACGCCGCCACGTCGATGCTGCCGAACGCGTGGTCGTGCAGCGTGACGGTGACTTCGTCGTGCGGCCCGAACGCCAGCTCGCGTTCGCCGTCCAGCGCGACGATGCCGGCGCGCTGGCGCACGCGGTGCGGGCGGGCGTGCGCGATGCGGTGCCAGCCCGCGATCGGCACGGTACAGAGCAGCCCGGGAGCAATCGGTGCCAGCAGATCGCAGGTACCCTCGCCGGCCGGTGCCAGCTCGATGGCCAGGCCGCCCGGCTCGCGCCGGCCTATCGGTTCCAGCAGGCCGGCGATGGCGGACAGGCCAATCGCCTGCGGGTCTGCATAGGCCACGTAGACGGCGGCCAGCGTGTCGGCCCGCCATAGCGCCCGGGCGCCGATGAACTGCTCATGCGCGATGACGGCATCGACCAGGGCTATGTCGCGCCGGAAGCCGCCATCGGCATCGCGGATCACGATATCGAGCCGCTTGTTCGACGCCAGCGCGCGGCCGGCGGGGATCTGCCCGGTGGCGTAAAGGCCGGCGGCCAGCCCGGTGATGGTCGGCTCGCGCATTTCGGGGAAGGCGTTGTTGGTGCCGGTGGAGACCCCGGCAATCGGCACCGCGCCGCATTCGCGCACCACGGCACGGTGCGTACCGTCGCCGCCGAGCACGATGATGACGGACACGCCGGCATCGGCCATATGACGGGCGGCATGCAGCGTATCGTCGACGCGCGCGGTCACCGGCATGTCGATGAAGTCCACCGCCGGCAGGCGGGCATCGGGGCCCTGGTGGCGCGTCAGGTGCCGGGTCAGCATGACGCGCAAGCCCTCGCGGTCCGGCATCATCATCACGCGGTCGATGCCGCACGCGGCCAGCGCGGCCAGCAGGCGCAGCACGATATTGACGCGGTCAGCCAGCTGCAGGCTGTTGGCGTTGGCGATCACGCGGCGGATGTCGCGCGCCGATACGGGATTGGCGATGATGCCGACCAGCGGTGCCCCCATGGCCTGTCTCCTGTCGCTCTTGTCGTGACAGGGTCATTGCAATGGGTGTGCCAAGGGTGTAGCGGCGGTGCCAGGGCTGGAAACCGCGGAAAATCGGCTTCAGGCCCACGCGATAACCCGGAGGCCGCACGCCATTCCGCCGGTTCAGGATGTGACAGGTGTCACAGTACAGCTGTCCAGGGCTGGACAGTCGTCACGGCTGGCTGCCATCGCGCCGGTTGGGCGACGCGATGCCGTACCGTTCCATGCGCCGGTACAGCGTCATGCGGCTGATGCCGATCTGCCGCGCCACGGCACTCAGGTTCCAGCCCGACGCGCGCAGGTACTGCATCAGCAGCATGGCTTCGGGGGATAGCGCCTGGGATACGCTGTCGGTGCCGGTGCCGGTGCCGGTGCCGGTGTCCGCCTCGGCCCCGGCCGCAGGCAAGCCCCGCGTCAACGTGGCGTCTTGCGCGAAGCCGTCAGGCAGATCATCAGGCGTCACCATGCCACCGTGGCAGATCGCGCAGGCGTATTCGATGACATTGCGCAGCTCGCGCAGATTGCCGGGCCAGCGGTGGGCGTGCAGCCGCTGGCGCGCCGTGTCGGCCAGCATCACGTTGCGCGTCCCTTGCGAGGCCGGCTGGCCGCCATCGCCACCGGCCAGCATCTTGTCGATCAGCCAGTCCAGATCCTGCCGCTCGCGCAGCGGGGGCAGCTCGAAGCGCGCGCCATTCAGACGGTAATAGAGATCCTCGCGGAACTGGCCGGCCTCCACGAGCTGGTCCAGCCGGTGGTGCGTGGCCGAGATCACGCGCACATTGACGGGCACCGGCCGCGTCGCGCCGATGGGCAGAACCTCTCCTTCGGCCAGCACGCGCAGCAGCCGCGATTGCAGGTCGCGGGGCATGTCACCAATCTCGTCCAGGAACAGCGTGCCGCCATCGGCCTCCTGGATCAGGCCGCGCTTGCCGCGCGCCCCGGCCCCGGAAAAGCTGTTCGGCAGGTGGCCGAAGAGTTCGCTTTCGATCAGGGTTTCAGGAATCGCCGCGCAGTTGAACGCCACGAATGGCTGGGCCCGGCGCGCGCTGGCCTGGTGCAGCGCCTTGGCGAAGTATTCCTTGCCGCTGCCGGTCTCCCCGTGAATCAGCAGGTGGATGCGCGCATCCACCAGCCGTGCCGCGCGTTGCAACTGTTGTTGCATGGCAGTGTCGCCGCCGCTCAGGGCCGCCAGCGCGGCCGGCAGTGGCGCCGCCGGTTGCGCATCAGGCCGCGACTGCCAGCGCAGCGCAGGCGGCATCACGCTCAGGTACAGCAGGCCGCCGCTACGGTGCAACGCCACCAGCCGCTGCTCGCTGGGCCGGGAATAGACGTAGCGCCCCAGATCGTCGATCCGGGCATCGAACAGCGCCTCGAACGACTGACCCAGCACCGGTGTGCCGGGGCTTTCGCCCTCCAGCATGCGTCGGGCACGGTTGTTGCAGCCGACTATGCGGCCTGCGGCGTCCAGCGCCAGCAGGTATTCGGGGCTGACATCGACGAACTCCGGCGCGACATTCAGCTTCAGGATCCAGTCCCGGTGGTGGACGCGCAGGAAGTTGGCGTTTTCGATATGGGCGGCATAGATGCGCACCATCTGCAGCGCCAGGCCCTGGCTCGCCTTGGCGTCGGGGGACGTCAGCGCCGAGATGTCCAGAATCGCGTTGAGGCGGCCCTGCGTGTCGAACAGCGGCGCGGCGGTACAGGTCAGCGGGATATGCGTGGCATCGAAATGATCGGCCTGATGGACGGTCAGCGCCTCGCCCGTGACGAGCGCGGTGCCTACAGCACAGGTTCCCGCGCCGGCTTCGCTCCATTCCGACCCCAGGTAGAGGCCGGCGTGGCGCAGCGCGGCGTCGGTATTGGCATCGCCGATATAGTCGACGGTCACCCCCTGCGCATCGGTCAGCAGCACCACGTAGCCGAGGCCGGCGACATGGCCATATAGCGATTCCAGGCCATGACGGGCGATGCGCGCGAAGTCGTCGATGCGTTGCTGGTGCTCGCGCAGGCACGATTGCTCCACGATACGCGCCTCTTGCATGCGTGACGGGTCCAGGCCGTACTGATGCACGCAGCGTCGCCACGAGTTCTGGATCATGGCGTCGTGCCCGATCGGCGCGGCGGATTCGGCGGGCAGGGGCAGCCAGGTGGTGGCATGCACCACGGTCTCGATGTGCTCGCGCTGCCGCAGATCCATCGCTGTCTCCTTATCGGTCTGCCGGGTACTGTATCCCACCGCCCTGCTGGCGCAAACGCGGCGCTGCAGCATCGCGCAGCGAAATGCGCTGGACATCACGTCATGGCGGTTAATCGCATAATTTGGCTGTCATCCCAACGTTCCCGGCGTCGCCCAAGCCAGGGGCGTCCGGCGTACGGATGGCGGTTAATGGCATTTGTTGTCCGATCATCAAGACAGCGTTTCCAGTGCCGATACTTCACTTGCCGCCCCGTACGCGCGATCATCTGGGGTCGCCTAAACGGAAGAGTCCCTCACATGTTCGAGCGTCGTTATGGCGCCGTGGCCCTGTCGGCCTGCGGCCTGATCGTCCTGGCCGCCCTGGCGGCCACGCGTGCCCTGTCGTGGTGGTGGGTGGCGCTGCCGCTGGCGTTGTGCCTGGTAGGCGTCCACGACCTGCTCCAGCGCCGGCACGCCATCCTGCGCAACTACCCGATCTGGGGTCACGCGCGCTTTTTCCTGGAATTCATCCGGCCGGAGATCCGCCAGTATTTCATCGAGGACGATACGTCCGAGGCGCCCTTCTCGCGCGCCCAGCGCAGTCTGGTGTACCAGCGCGCCAAGAACGAGGTGGATAGCCGTCCGTTCGGCACCGAATCGGACGTCAAGCGCCCAGGCTACGAATGGATCAGCCACTCGCTGGCCCCAACCAAAATCCCGTCGGCCGATTTCCGTATCACGGTGGGGGCCGGCCGTGCCCAACCCTACGACATCTCGGTCTTTAACGTTTCTGCGATGAGCTTCGGCGCGCTGTCGGCCAACGCCATCCGCGCCCTCAACCGCGGCGCAAAGATCGGCGGGTTCGCCCACGACACCGGCGAGGGCTCGATTTCGCCGTATCACCGCGCCGAAGGCGGCGACCTGATCTGGGAACTGGGCTCCGGCTACTTCGGCTGCCGCCGCGCCGATGGCAGCTTCGACCCCGAACTGTTCGCCAGGCAGGCGGCCGACCCGCAGGTCAAGATGATCGAGATCAAGTTGTCGCAGGGCGCCAAGCCGGGCCATGGCGGGGTGCTGCCGGCGGCCAAGATCACGCCGGAAATCGCGGCCACGCGCGGCGTGCCAATGGGGGTCGATTGCGTGTCGCCCGCCGCCCATAGCGAATTCTCCACGCCGCTGGAACTGCTGCAATTCGTCGATCGGCTACGTAACCTCTCAGGCGGCAAGCCCACCGGCTTCAAGCTGTGCATCGGCCATCCGTGGGATTTCTTTGGCGTGGTCAAGGCGATGCTGGCATCGGGCATCCTGCCGGATTTCATCGTGGTCGATGGCGCAGAAGGCGGCACCGGTGCGGCCCCGCTGGAATTTGTCGACCATATCGGCGTGCCGCTGCAGGAAGGGCTGCTGCTGGTTCACAACACGCTGGTCGGCGCCAACCTGCGCGACAGGATTCGCGTCGGCGCCAGCGGCAAGCTGATCAGCGCGTTTGATATTGCCCGCACGCTGGCGATGGGTGCCGACTGGTGCAATGCCGCCCGCGGCTTCATGTTCGCGCTGGGTTGCGTGCAGGCGCAGAAGTGCCACACCGACCGCTGCCCGGTGGGCGTGGCCACGCAGGACCCGGTCCGCCAGCGCGCCATCGTGGTGCCGGACAAGGCCGAGCGCGTGGCCAATTTTCATCGTCATACGGTGCATGCGCTGCAGGAACTGCTGCAGGCAGCCGGGCTGCATTCGCCCAGCGAACTCACCCCGCACCATATCGTGCGGCGCCTGTCGCCCAGCGAGGTCAAGCCGATGTCCGAGCTGTTCGACTTCCTGCAGCCGGGCGACCTGATCAACGGCAACCTGCGTTTCAGCCTGTGGGAAAAGTACTGGCCGATGGCCCGCGCGGACCATTTCGGCATCCCGGTCTCGATCAGTACTCGCCCAGCGCCCAGCCGCTGATATAGGCGAAGTATTCGCGCAGCCAGGCGTTATAGCGCACGTACAGCGGCGTTGGCGCGGCCACGCCCGACACCGCGCCGAACCCCGCCTTGCGCGCGATGCGCTCGGCGCGCAGCAGGTGAAAGTCGCTGGTCACCATCGCCAGCGGCGCGGCGGCGCCGATGCCGTGCTGTTCCAGCACCCGGCGTGAGAAGCGCATGTTCTCTTCGGTGCTGGTGCTACGGTCCTCGCGCAGGACGCGCTGCGGCGGCAGGCCCTGGCTCACCAGATAGTCGGCCATCAAGCCGGCTTCGGTGCAGTCGAGCCCCCCGAAATCACGGCCACCCGTCACCACGACCGGCACCGCCGGCCACTGGCGAGCCAATGCCAGCGCCGCGTCGAGGCGGGATTTCAGCGTGGGGGATACCGCGCAGTGGGGCGATCCGGAACCCAGTACGAGGATGGCCGCCGGCGGCTGCGTGGCGGCGTCGGGCGCGGTGAGCGTGGCCGGCGCGTGGCCGCCCTGGCTCAGGAAGCGGAAGAAAACGGCGACGCTCAGCAGCCAGACGATCAGGATCGCCCAGCCGGTGCGCCACAGCCACGCCACGCCGGGATACGTTCGGCGCCAGCGCGCCACCGTGTGCCAGCGCACCGCCAGGGCAAGCGCGCCCAGTCCGAGCACGCCGGGCACGACCACACCAACATTCATCACGCCCCGCAGCGCCAGCATCAGGGCATCGCCAAGCAGCACGCTGCCCAGCACCGCCATTGCAATACGCCACCCTTTCGATCTACTCGCCATTCCCGCGCCCGCAAGCTGTGTCAGGCGGCGATGCTACAACCGAATGGCGGGCTTGCGATTGTCAGCCGGCAAGAAACTTCACCACCGCCTGGCTGAACGCGTCCGCCTGCTGCAGGTTGGAAAGGTGCGCGGCGTACAGTTCGACGTACTGCGCGCCCGGGATGGTGTCGGCCAGATAGCGGCCATCGGCGGGAGGCGTCGGGATATCGCCCGAGCCTGCAATGACCAGCGTGGGCGTGGTGATGCGGCCAATTTCGTTACGCAGGTCTGAGTCGCGCACGGCCAGGCAGTTGGCGGCGTAGCCACGCGCATCGATCGCACCAAGCATGGCGCGCAGATGCTGGACCAGTGCCGGCTGCTGCGCGGCGAAATCGGGCGTCAGCCATTTGTCGACCACGGCGGCGGCGATCGACGCCACGCCATCGCGCTCCACGGCGGCGGCGCGGTTGGTCCAGTTCTCGGGCGGGCCGATATAGGCTGCCGTATTGCAGAGCACCAGCTTATGCAGGCGGTCGGCGTGGTGCAGCGCCAGCCACATGCCAGTGATGCCCCCCATCGACAGGCCGCAGAAATGCACGCGCTGCAGGCCCAGGTGATCGAGCAGCGCGATCACGTCGCCGCCCAGCTGGGCGATGCGGTACGGGCCTTCGGTCACGGCCGACTGGCCATGGCCGCGCGTGTCGTAGCGCAGCACGCGGAAATGCTTCGTCAGCTCAGCCATCTGCGGCTGCCACATGTCGAAGTTGGTGCCCAGCGAGTTGGAAAGCACCAGCACCGGCAGGCTGGCATCGCCATCGAGCTGGTAGTGGATCCTGACGCTGGAAGGGGCAGACAGTTCGGCAAACGGCATGATCGGGCTCCGCTCAGTTCTGGGCAATGGCCGAACCGTGCTGCGCCAGCGCGGTGACCTTCATTTCCATGTACGGATACAGCGGCAGCGCCGTCAGGATCGTGTGCAGCTCGTCGGCGTCCTTGACGTCGAAGATGCTCACGTTGGCGTACTGGCCGGCCACGCGCCACAGGTGACGCCACTTGCCGTCGCGCTGCAGTTGCTGCGAGTAGGCCTTTTCCTCGGCCTTGATCTTGTCCGCCACCTGCGGATCGAGCGAATGGGGAATACGGACAGTCATTTCGACCATGAACAGCATGGCGGCTCCTTCTTGGTTAATGGGGTGATATCCACGTGGCGGAATCAGACGGTGGCAACCGGCGTCACAGGCGAGCCCATCGCACCGGGCAGCCGCAAAGGCGGCGCCGACAGGAAAAACCGGTGGCGGCCTTCGGCCCGCAGGTACGCCGCCAGCTCGCGCAGGTGCCAGAGTTCGCCCAGCGGCAAACCCAGCTTGAACAGGCAGTGGTGATGCAGCGGCAGCATCGGCACCGGGCCGGCGCTGTCGGGCACCGGCCGCGCCGGATAGCGTTCCACCGCGTAGTTGTCGGCGGCAATCGCGGCGATGCCGGTGTCCGTAATCCACTGCAGCAGGCGGTCGTCCCGCCCGTCCAGCGCGCAACAGCTGTTGTGCAGCAGCGCGGCGTCCGGCTGGCCCGCCATTTCCACGAGCATCTCGGCAAACCCGGTGCGCAGCACCAGGATGTCGCCGCTGCCTACCTCCACGCGGTCGGCATCGATCACGCGCATCAGGTCGTCGTAGCCCACCGTGCGGCATTCGCGGCCGTAGTGGTGCGCCAGGTCGACCAGCACGCCACGCGCCTGGATGCCGTGGGTGGCGAAGGTCTCGATGCCCAGCGCCGCGGCGTGGCTATGATCGTGGCCGCAGGCGTGCGCCGTGAAGTGGTCGGCTTCGGCGTAGTCCACCGGGCCGACGATATCGGTATTGGGCCGGAACCCGTTGTAGTACACGCGCTCGGCCACGCCGTCGCCGTCGGCATCGAACAACGCGCCCACGTGCGCCAGCGAATCCCATTGCGTGGAGTACTGCATCGACAGCAGCACCTGGTCGTCGCTGAGCACGTCCAGCGCGCGCGGATCTACCTTGGCCAGCGGGAAGTTGACGTACGCGACGTCGTCGCGGAACGTGGGCCGCAGCACCGGCGGATGCCGGCGCGGGTTCAGCACGTTGCCGCCCGGGAGGTCCAGCGGCAGCGACAGGCAGAAGGTACGTCCGCTGCGGATTTCCTGGGCGGCGGCCCGCACGCAGTCCGCCGTGATCAGGTTCAGGCGGCCAAGCTGGTCGTCATCGCCGAAGTCGCCCCAGTTGGCGCCTTCGGGTCGTTGCTTCCATCGTTTCATGAGGACTGCTCAGATATCGGCTCAGATATGGCGGACGCCGTCCAGGTACGCCTTGCGCCAGCGCACGATCTTGACCTCGGCAAACAGGTCGGCCTGGTGGAACGGATCGGCCTCGATAAAGGCCTGGGCGGCCTCGCGCGAATCGACGTCGAGGATATAGATCCCGCCGCCGCCATCGCTACCGTCGTCGTTGAGCTTCGCGCCGCAAGCCAGCAGCAGCTGCTTGTTGGCTTCCAGGTAATCCAGGTGCGTGGGCCGGTTGGCCTGGCGCACGTGCTGGTGATTCGGCTTGTCGAAGGTTTCGATCAGGTACGGCATGCGAGGTCTCCAGGTTGTACTGCGTTGTACTCCGCTGTACTGCGGCGGAAAGACTTCAGTGGGTGGCCATGCCCCAGGCCAGCAGCGCCACGATGTAGATGGCACCGACCCAGAACATCATGATCACGGTGTAGCCCATCACGTCCTTGAGCTTGAGCTTCGAGAGCGCCAGCGCCGGCAGGATCCAGAACGGCTGCACCAGATCGTTCCACGCGTTGCCCAGCATCACCGACATCGACGTCTGTGCCACCGAGCTGCCGATGGCCTTGGCCGCATCGATCATGAACGGCCCCTGGATCACCCAGTGGCCGCCACCCGACGGGGCAAAGAAGTTGATCACGAAGCTGCTGACCAGCCCCCAGAACGGCAGGGTCTGCGGCGTGGCGATATCGACGAACACGCGCGAGATGGTATCCACCAGCCCCGAGCCCGCCATCACCGCCATGATGCCCGCGTAGAACGGATATTGCAGGATGATGCCCGAAATCGTCTTGATGCCTTCGTTGAGCTTGGCCACGTAGTTGGCCGGCGTACCCAGCAGCAGCACGCCGATGAACAGGATCAGGAAGTTGATCAGGTTCAGGTCCAGCGTACCGCCCTGCACGAAGTAAAGCACCGCATAGGCCATGCCGCACAGCCCGATCAGCAGGCTCAGCAGTCGGCTGTTGTTCATGCGCGCGGCCAGCGTGTTCTCGATGCCCATGCTATGGCCGCCGGCAGCCGATTCCTTCGCCTCCGGTTCTTCCTTGATCTCGACCACGTCCCTGGCATCGCGCGGATGCAGCATCGCGTTGAGCAGCGGCAGCGTGACGATCACGGCCAGGCTGGTCAGCAGCATCGGCACCGAGAAAATGGTGTCCTTGAGCGCGATGACGCCCATCAGCTTTTCCATCGGGTGTCCCGGCGTGGAGATCAGCACCGGGATACTGGCCGACAGGCCCAGCCCGTACATCGTGAAGCCGCTATAGGCCGAGGCGATGATCAGCGGGTAATGCACGCCCTTGACCTTAATGGCCAGCTTGCGCGCGATGATGCCGCCGATCACCAGGCCGAAGCCCCAGTTCAGGTAGCTGCCGATGCCGCCCACCAGGGTGGCGACGATGATGGCGCCGCGCGGCGTGGCCACGCGCGCCACGATGCCGTTCAGGAAGCGGTCCACCAGCGGCGCGGTGGCCAGCACGTAGCCCATGGCCAGGATCACGGCCATCTGCGTGGTGAACGAGAGCAGGTTCCAGAAACCCTTGCCCCAGTTGGTGATGATGGCGCTTGCGCCCTGCCCTTCCACCAGCATCGCCATGACCATGCTGAGCAGCGTCAGTCCGATGGCGAACACAAAGGGGTCCGGCAGATACCGGCGCATCAGTTCCGTAAAGAACCCGGCAACCTTGTTCAAGGCTTGTCTCCTGAGAGTCGAAATGACCGCATGTCGAACCCGCGTTCTACATGCGAACGTCTTTTAGTCGTGGCCGGGAGCGTAAGACTTTGGATCGAGCAATGTCAAGGCAATGAATGGGCTGATTTATTCTTCTTGACGCAACAATTCGATGTTGCGGCGCAGCGCAACATGACCCTCGGCCGATAGCGCGAGGGCTGGTGTCTTTCAGGCGAAAACGGGGATTTTGCGATGCAGCATCAACCTTTCAGGCCAGAAAGGCTGATGACCGGTATCCGCACAGAACGCGGGGCCGTCGATGAGGAAAACAGAGTGTCGGGAAAGGCCCGGACATCACCGGGCCCTGGGTGGGATCACCGACTTCAACGAATGCGCAGTTCGTTGTGCACGTCCTTCACGCCCATGACGTGTTCGACGATGTCCTCGATGCGATGCTTCTCACCCCGGTCATGGGCTGCCCCGCGCAAGGTCACCACGCCGCCCTCGACGTCGACCTCAACCTCGTGCAAATCGACGTGGCCGTCATGCGCCAGGCGCGAGCAGACATCGTCGCGGATGCGCTCGTCGGAACGGACGTAGCCCTTTGGCCAGACTGGCTCGGATCGATGCACGGGCTCGCCATACCCGCCAGCATAGCCGCCGCCATACCTGCCGCCATACCTGCCGCCATACCCGCCACCATAGCCGCGTTCGGCCTCGCGGGGCACTCCCGCAACCCGGCCACCTGCCCCGGCCCGATGGCGCAAGGCGCCGTCCTCGTGCCGGTCCTGCCAGTTCACGTCCGCGGCGCGATGCCAGCGGGCGCGGCCGGGTGCGGTACGCAGGCCGTCGTCGTCGGCAATGCCATAGGCGGCCGGGTCGACATGCGATGACTCGTAAACGCTGGCGTCGGGCCGGGGGGCCCGCGCCCAAGGGCGCGGATACGAATCGGGTCCGCCAAAGTCCTCGGTCTGGTCGTGGACGGCCCAGTCGCTGCCTTCATTGAGCACACCGGGGCGGAACCAGGGGTTTTTCAGCTTCTGTGTCATCTGGGTCTCCTTAGCGCGTCTGCCGCGATCCCTGGAACCCTGCAAGTTCTGTTCCGCTGGCTGTCGGGCCACAATCGCCCGCGCTTCCGCCGGGAATCGCTTGCGGGCCATGTAGACCTGCAAGCCTGCGTGGAAGATTTACCGAGCCCGGGCGTGTCAGTCCGCCTCCAGCCGCGCGCGCAGGAAATCCACGAAAGCACGCACCTTGGGCGACGCCACGGCGCCCCGTGGAAACACCGCGTTGAAATCCTGCGCCGGCCCGATCCATTCAGGCAGCACGCGCCGCAGCCGCCCCGCCTTGACATCGGCGGCCATGCTCCGGTGCATGGCCAGCGACAGGCCCTGTCCCGCGCACAGCGCATCGTGCAGCAGGGCAGGATCGCTGGCGACGATGACCGGGTCCACGGCGAATGACTGGGCGCGCCCGCCGTCCCTGCGCAGCGGCCACGCATAGCCGCGCTCGCGCCGCGCCTGGTGCAGGGCCAGCGTGGCATGGCCTTCGAGTTCGGACGGGTGCGCCGGCATGCCGGCGCGCTTCAGGTAGCCCGGGCTGGCATAGACGCCCGTGGCGAAGCTGCCGAGCCGGCGCGCCACCAGATCGGAATCGGGCAGCACACCCAGGCGCAGCGCCACGTCGATGTCATCGGCCACCAGGTCGAGCGGCACGTGCGAAGCCAGGATTTCGAGCCTGACGTCCGGAAAGGCCGTCCGAAAATCCGCCAGCAATGGCGCGATCCACGCCGCACCGAACGAATACGGCAACGTCACGCGCAGCCAGCCGCGCGGGCCGGCCTGCAACTGGTGGACCGCCGCCTCGGCGTCGTCGATCTGACGCACCAGGTCGCGCGCATGGGCGTAGTACAGCCCGCCCGCTTCGGTCAGGCCCAGCCGGCGCGTGGTCCGATGCAGCAACTGGGCGCCCAGTTGCGCTTCCAGCGCCATCACCCGGCGGCTGACGGTGGTCTTCGGCATCTTCAGCAGCCGCGCCCCGGCCGTGAAGCTGCCCGCCTGCACCACGCGCACAAAAATCAGCGTGTCGTTGAGATCCGCGGCCATGCCGGTCCACTCCAGAACGGAAACAGCGGCGATTGTCCCACCAATGGCCCAATCACGCCCATTTCCGAGGACTAATCAGCATGCGCGGCCATCCCTACGATGCGAACCCATCCCACTGCAAACTGGAGAAACCATGACACTGACCGAATACGTGACCCACGACGCGCTGGGCCTGGCCGCGCTTGTCGCCCGCAAGGAAGTCACGGCCGAAGAACTGGCCGAACTGGCACGCGAGGCCATCGAAGCCGTCAACCCGGCCATCGGCGCGGTGGTCGAGCACTGGCCGCTGGCCGACGCCGGTCAGGCTAAGGTCGATGGTCCGCTTGCCGGCGTGCCCTTCCTGATCAAGGACCTGGCGATCGCCATGGCCGGCAGGCGGCTGGAACTGGGGTCGCGGCTGGCGGCCGGTCTGGTGGCGCCGGACGATTCGAACCTGATGCAGCGGCTGCGCGCCGCCGGGCTGGTCACGCTGGGCCGCACGGCCACGCCCGAAATGGCGTTCAGCACGGCCACGGAATCGGTGCAGCAAGGCCAGACCCGCAACCCCTGGGATACGCAGCGCAGCGCGGGCGGCTCCAGCGGTGGGGCTGCCGCAGCCGTGGCGGCCGGGATCGTGCCGCTGGCCCACGCCACCGATGCAGCGGGATCGATCCGCGTGCCGGCGTCGTTCACGGGACTGTTCGGCCTGAAATCCACGCGCGGCCGGGTTTCGAACGGTCCGGCGCTCGACGAGGTCTTCGCCGGGCTTGGCGTGCAAGGCGGCCTGAGCCGCACCGTGCGCGACAGCGCCGCGCTGCTTGATGCCATCCACGGCACGGCAGCCGGCGAGCCGTATCACACCGCGGCCCCCGCGCGGCCTTTCCTCGCCGAGGTCGGCCGCGACCCGGGACGCCTGCGCATCGGGCTGATGCTGGCGCCCTGGAACGATGGCGCGGTGTCACAAGTTGTGACGGATGCCACCACCGATGCCGCCCGCAAGCTGGCGGGTCTCGGCCACCACGTCGAGCTGGTGCGCCCGGACCTTGGGGTGTCCTGGGACGCCTTCGTCCATGCCAACGCGCAAATCTGGTGTGCCACGCTGGTGAACTGGATCGACGCCGTTGCCGTGCAGACCGGCCGGCGCGTGGATGCCGATACGCTGGAACCGGCCACGCTGGCGGCCTATCGCTACGGCCAGCGTGTCACGGGCACGGCATTCGCGGCGGCCCTGGATGTTCGCAACGCCGTCACGCGCGCCACGGCCGGCTGGTTTGCCGGGACCGACATCGTCATGACGCCCACCATGCCAGACCTGCCCGAGCCCGTGGGCACCTATGCGGCCGGCGCCGAGCAGATGGACGGGCTGGCATGGACGGCGCGCGTGTTCCGGCACTCGCCGTTCACACCGGCCTTCAACGTGGCGGGCCTGCCCGCGATGTCCGTACCGATGGCCACCGCGCCAACGGGGCCGCATGCCGGTTTGCCAATCGGCATCCAGTTCGGCGCCGGCTTCGGGCAGGAGGCGACGCTATTCCGCCTGGCCGGCCAGATCGAGCAGGCACACCCCTGGGCCGGCCGGCATCCGGCGGTCTGGGCTGGCCGGACGTGAAGCGAGGACGGGGCGGCAGGGGCCGACGCATTAGAATGACGCGCCAGCCCTGCGCCACCTCGCCATAACCGCCCCATGATTCCGTCCGTCTCCGCCCTGCACAACCGCCTGAAGATGCAGCACCTGCGCCTGCTGGTCGCCATCGAGGAACGGGGGTCACTGCGCCAGGCGGCCGAGGCGCTGACATTGTCGCAGCCGGCCGTCAGCAAGATGCTGCAGGACATGGAAGACCTGCTGGGCGTGTCGCTGTTCGAGCGGCACGCGCGCGGCCTGCGGCCCACGCGCTTTGGCGGCGCTGCCACGCGCTACGCCAAGCTCGTGTTTGCCGACATGGCCGGGTTGCGCGATGAACTGGTGGCGCTGGAAGCGGGCAAGATCGGCCGCGTGCGCGTGGGCGCGGTGATGGCGCCCACGCCGGGGCTGCTCGCCAGCGCCATCCGGCAGCTCAATCGCGATCACCCGCAGCTTGAAATCGCCGTGCAGGTCGACACCAGCGACGTGCTGATGCCGCAACTGGAGCGCGACCAGCTCGACGTCGTGCTGGGCCGCGTGCCCGAGGGCTGGGACACCAGCGCGCTGGATTTCGAGCAGCTTGGCGACGAAGGCCTGGCCATCGTGGTCGGGCCGCAGCACCCGCTGGCGACACGCGGCGAACTGGCGTTCGCGGAGCTGACCCGGTATCCGTGGATCATGCAGCCCCGCCCCAGCCCGATGCGCGCGCTGCTGGACCGCTCTTTCGAGGACGCCGGCGTGCCGGCGCCCCCTTCGACCATCGAGACGGCCGCCGTACTGATGACCACCTCGCTGCTGATCGACAGCGAACTGATTGCCGTGCTGCCCGAATCGGTGGCCGCCTACTACGCGCAGCTGGGCGCGCTGGCCGTGCTGCCGCTGCCCCTGCCGATCAAGCTCGGGCCGTACGGCATCGTCACGCGGCGCGGGCGCCCGGTGTCGGCGTCGATGAGCCTGCTGATCGATACCCTGCGCGCCCACGCCGCCTGATCACCGCCCTGCCGGCTCAGCGTCCCCAGCGCAGCACCAGCGGATCGAGCCGTCGCGCCACCTTCAGCAAGCCCTCGCGCGTGGCCGGATGCATCGGCTGCAGCGGATGACGCACGGCATCCGAGCGGATCACGCCGCCTTCCTGCATCAGCACCTTGGCGGTGGCCAGCCAGCCCTGGCGGTTTTCGTAGTTGATCAGCGGCAGCCATTGCTGGTAGCGGTCGGCCGCCGCGTCGGCATCGCCCGCCTGCCAGGCGTCGAGGATCTGGCGGATGCCGTCCGGGTAGCCGGCGCCGGTCATGGCACCGGTTGCGCCGGCTTCCAGGTCGGCCATCAGCGTGATCGCTTCCTCGCCGTCCCAGGGCCCCACGATGGCGTCGCCGCCCAGCGCGATCAGTTCGCGCAATTTGGCGGCCGCCTGCGGCACCTCGATCTTGAAGTACGACACATTGGCCAGTTCGCGGGCCATGCGCGCCAGGAACGGCGCCGACAGCGTGGTGCCGCTGACCGGCGCATCCTGGATCATGATCGGGATGTCGACGGCCGCCGATACGGTGGCAAAGAACTCGTAGATGCTGCGCTCCGGCACCCGGATCGTGGCGCCGTGGTACGGCGGCATGACCATCACCATGGCGGCACCGGCGTCCTGCGCGGCGCGACTGCGCTCGGCACAGATGCGCGAGCTGAAGTGCGTGGTGGTGACGATCACCGGCACGCGGCCGGCCACGTGATCGAGCACCGTGGTCATCAGCAGCTGGCGCTCGTCGTCGGTCAGCACGAACTGCTCGGAAAAGTTCGCCAGGATGCAGATGCCGTGCGAACCGGCATCGATCATGAAATCGATGCAGCGGCGCTGGCCGTCCAGGTCCAGCCCGCCCTGGGCGTCGAAGATGGTGGGTGCCACCGGGAACACGCCGCGATACTGGGCCGCAATGGGGGCCGGAATGGGGGCCGGAATCTGGGTCATGCTGTCTCCTTTGTTGTCTTGTGCCGCCAAATATACGGGCCGCTCGCTGGCCTGCCTATTGAATCCTGCGGATACCCTGATCGCCTGCGGTGATCGCTCGGCGGCAGGCCGGCGCGCCGACGCCGCGTTAACCCCGATATCACCGCCGCTTATCGCCGCTTCAGAAATGCTCAGTTTTCGGGGGGTACTCATCTTTCGTATAGTGGACGTCACGCAGCGCAGACTGCCCATCGACGGAGACAATCATGAAGACATGGATGGCCGGCACCCTGGCCGGTATCGCGGTGTTTGGCATGGCGGCGCCATGCGCCCGGGCCGACGATGCCCGCCCGATCCGCATGATGGTGGGCGCCGCGCCCGGCGGCGGCACCGACATCATGGCGCGCATCGTTTCAGACAAGCTGTCCGCCATCCTGAAGCAGCCCGTGGTGGTCGACAACCGTCCCGGCGCATCGAACACCATCGCCGCCGACATCACCGCCAAGGCCCAGCCCGATGGCAACACGCTGCTGATGGGTGTGTCGACGTCGCAGGCCATCGCGCCGCACCTGCTCAAGCTGCAGTTCAACCCGCTGAAGGACCTGGTGCCCGTGGCCCTGGTGGCCCAGGTGCCGAACGTGCTGGTGGTGAACAACCAGCTGCCGGTCCAGGACGCGAAGACGCTGGTCGCCCAGATCCAGGCCAACCCGGACAAGTACCGCTACAGCTCGTCGGGCGTCGGCAGCACGCAGCATCTGGCGGCGGCGGCCTTCGTCCACCAGATCCACGGCAAGATGCTTCATGTTCCGTACAAGAGCAGCGCCAGCGGGCTGGTGGACCTGATGGGCGGCCAGGTGGACATGAGCTTCGAGACCATGCCGTCGGTCATCAACCATATCAAGGCCGGCAAGCTGCGCGCGCTCGCCGTGACGTCCGACAAACGCTCGGCGCTGCTGCCGAACGTGCCGACGCTCAAGGAAGCCGGCGTGCCCGACATCCAGGCCAATACCTGGTACGGCGTCTACGCCACGGCCGGCACGCCGCCGGCCACGCTGCAGAAAATCAGCGCCGCCATGGCCCAGGTCATGAAGGACCCCGACACCGTCCGCCGCCTGGCCGACGTGGGAGCCGTGCCCGGCGCGATGGACCCCGCCCAGTTCGACGCTTTCTCGCGCAGCGAATATGCGCGCTACGGCAAGCTGATTGCCGAACTCGGCGTGAAACTGGACTGAATCGACTGGAATGGACCGACTGGACCGAAACATGCCCCAACGCCCCCGTATTGCCATGGTGCTCGGCGACCCCGCCGGCATCGGCCCCGAACTGATCGCCCGGCTGCTGGCCGACCCCGTTGCCGCGCAGGCGCGCATCCTGCTGATTGCCGACCGCGAGGAATGGCGGCGCGGCATGGCGGTGGCGGGCGTGAGCCTGTCGCTGCCCGAAGTGGAACGGCCCGACTTCCAGGGCACCGAGCAGGGCCCGCGCCTATATCACTGGAACCTGGACGACAAGCCGGCCTACCCGCGCGGCGAGGCCAGCGCCGCTGGCGGCCGCTATTGCCTTGGTACGCTGCAGGTGGCGCTTACGCTGGCCCAGGCGGGTCAGGCCGATGCCATCCTGTTCGGCCCGCTCAACAAGAGTTCGATGCACGCCGCTGGCATGGGTCACAACGACGAACTGCACTGGTTTGCCGAGAAGCTGGGCTACGGCGGCCCGTTCTGCGAATTCAATGTGCTGGACGGCCTGTGGACGTCGCGCGTGACCTCGCACGTGGCCATCCAGGAGGTGCCCGCGCTGATTACCCCGGCCCGCGTGCGCGACGCCATCGACCTGATCGACCATGCGCTGCGCCGCTCCGGCGTGGCGACCCCGCGCATCGCCGTCTGCGGCCTGAACCCGCACAACGGCGACAACGGCGCGTTCGGCCGCGAGGAAATCGACGTGATCGGGCCAGCCGTGGCCGAGGCGCAGTCGCGCGGCGTGGCGGCACAGGGCCCGTTCCCGGCGGACACCATCTTCCTGAAGGTCCAGGGCGGCCCGGACCAGCGCCAGTTCGATGCCATCGTCACCATGTACCACGACCAGGGCCAGATCGGCATCAAGCTGATGGGCTTTTCGCGCGGCGTGACGGTACAGGGCGGGCTGCCCGTGCCGATCACCACGCCGGCCCACGGCACCGCCTTCGACATCACGCAGCAGGGCCGGGCCAATCCGGGCGCCACGCTGCAAGCGTTCCACCTGGCCTGCCAGATGGGCGCCCGCCGGCTGGCGGATGCCCGCGCCGCCTGACCCCCATCGCCACCAGGACTCCACCATGAAAATCACCAACGTCCGCGCCCGCGTCTTTCAATGGAAAGGCAAGACGGTGCCGCCGCAGGCGCACTTCTGCACCAACGCCACCGACATCCTGTACGACCGCGGCGACGCCATGGGGTCGTTCCGCTTCCACGACTGGCTCGTGGTCGAGGTGGAAACCGACGACGGCCACGTGGGTATCGGCAACTGCGCGCTGGCCCCGCGCGTGGCCAAGCAGATCGTCGACCAGTACCTGGCGCCGATCGTGATCGGACAGGACCCGTTCGACAATGAATACCTGTGGCAGAAGATGTACCGCCGCACCCATGCCTGGGGCCGCAAGGGCATCGGCATGGCGGCCATCTCGGCCGTGGACATCGCGCTGTGGGACCTGATGGGCAAGGCCACCGGCCGGCCCGTGTTCAAGCTGCTGGGCGGCCGCACCAAGGAAAAGATCTGGTGCTACGCATCGAAGCTCTATAACAACGATGACCGCGACGCCTTCCTGGCCGAAGCCCAGCGTTACCTCGATCAGGGCTTCACGGCGATGAAGATGCGCTTCGGCTACGGCCCCAAGGACGGCCCGGCCGGCATGCAGAAGAACCTGGAACAGGTGCGCCTGCTGCGCGAACTGGTGGGCGATGGCGTGGACATCATGCTCGAGTGCTATATGGGCTGGACGCTCGAATACGCCCGCCGCATGATCCCGCGCCTGGCCGAATTCAACCCGCGCTGGCTGGAGGAGCCGGTCATCGCCGACGACATCGAGGGCTACGCCGAACTGAAGAAGATGAGCCCCTTCCCGATCTCGGGCGGCGAGCACGAATTCACGTCGTACGGCTTCAAGGACCTGCTGGAACGGCGCGCGGTGGACGTGATCCAGTACGACACCAACCGCGTGGGCGGCATCACCGCCGCACAGAAGATCAACGCGATGGCCGAGGCCTGGTCGGTGCCCGTCATTCCCCACGCCGGCCAGATGCACAACTACCATCTGACCATGGCGTCCACGGCATCGCCGATGTCGGAGTTTTTCCCGGTCCACGACGTGGAGGTGGGCAACGAGCTGTTCTACTACATCTTCCAGGGCGAACCCGCGCCGGACAACGGCTACCTGCAACTGGACGACCACCTGCCAGGCCTGGGCCTGACGCTCAACGAGGCGTATTTCGACCAGTTCGAGATTATCGGGTGACTGACGGCAGTTTTCCGCTGCCATCCCGGCCCCGCTCTCCCGCCTGCGGGAGAGGGGCCCGCAGGCGCGCTGCCGACCTTGCGTAAGTTGCACTGCACAACAAATAATAGAGCGGCTTGTACCTCACGTGAGTCACCTTCGGGAGCGTCGGATGAACGAGGAAGGCAAGACCGCCGCGGCGCGCGAGCCGCTGCTGATCGACCTGGCGCTGCAGGGCGGCGGCGCCCATGGCGCCTTTACCTGGGGCGTGCTGGATCGCCTGCTGGAAGAACCCTGGCTCGATATCGATGGGATATCGGGCACGTCGGCCGGGGCGATGAATGCCGCCGTGCTGGTCTACGGCCATGCGCTGGATGGCCGGGCGGGTGCCCGCCGGGCGCTGGAAGCGTTCTGGCAGCGAGTGTCCGATGCGGCCCGCTTCAGCCCGTTCCGCCGCACCCCGCTCGACGTGATCCTGGGGCGCTGGACACTCGACAACTCCCCGCTGTTCGTCGCCGCCGACCTGGCCGCGCGCATCTGGTCGCCCTATGACCTGAGCCGCACCGGCAGCAATCCGCTGGCCGAGGTGCTGCAGGCCACCATCGATTTCGATGTCCTGGCCCAGGCCCCGATTCATCTGTTTGTCACGGCCACCAATGTGGAAACCGGGCGCGGCCGCGTGTTCAAGAACACCGAAGTCACGGCCAGCGTGCTGCTGGCGTCGGCCTGCCTGCCCACGGTGTTCCAGGCCGTGGAGATCGACGGCGTGCCGTACTGGGATGGCGGCTATGCCGGCAACCCCACCATCACGCCGCTGGTGCGCGAATGCCAGTCGCGCGACACCATCCTCGTGCAGATCAACCCGGTGGCGCGGGCCGGCGTGCCACGCTCGGCGCGCGACATCCTGAGCCGGGTCAACGAGATTTCCTTCAACGCCGCCCTGCTCAAGGAACTGCGCATGATCGCCGTGCTGCAGCGCGTGGCCGACCCCGGCGATGCCGAGGGCGCCCAATGGGCCGACATGCGCATCCATCGCATTGCCAGCGAGCGCATGGCCGAATTTGGTTCGTCGTCGAAGATGAATGCCGAATGGCCGTTCCTGTGCATGTTGCGCGACGAAGGCCGCGCGGCGGCCGAGCAGTTCCTGGCCATGCACGGCGATGCGCTGGGCAACCAGTCCTCGTTCGATCTCGACGAACTGCTGCGGGAGGTCTGAGCCATGGGCTTGCTAGGCATCGTCATCGCCCTGGCGGCGATGATCTGGATGGCGTTCCGTGGCTGGAGCATCCTGCTGATCGCCCCGGCCGCCGCGCTGCTGGCGGCCGCCACGGCGGGCGACCCGTTGCTGGCCAACTGGACGCAGACCTTCATGGGCACGGCGGCCGGCTTCGTCGCCCAGTTCTTTCCGCTGTTCCTGCTGGGCGCGCTGTTCGGCAAGCTGATGGACGACAGCGGATCGGTGACCGCGATTGCCGACTGGATGACGCGCACGCTCGGGTCCAGCCGCGCGATGCTGGCCGTGGTGCTG
Organism: Ralstonia sp. 25mfcol4.1; assembly: GCF_900104095.1. Taxonomy (GTDB): domain Bacteria; phylum Pseudomonadota; class Gammaproteobacteria; order Burkholderiales; family Burkholderiaceae; genus Cupriavidus. The sequence goes on from NZ_FNJO01000010.1 coordinate 173,329, forward strand.
GCCGGCGCCCTGCTCACCTATGGTGGCGTCAGCCTGTTCGTGGCGTTCTTCGTGCTGGCGCCGATGGCCCATGCGCTGTTTCGCGCGGCCGACATCCCGCACCGTCTGATGCCGGCCGCCATCGTGCTGGGCACTTCCACCTTTACGATGTCAGCCCTGCCCGGCACGCCGGCGATCCAGAACGCGATCCCGATGCCCTTCTTCAGCACCACGCCGTTCGCGGCGCCGGGGCTGGGCATCATCGCCAGCCTGGTGATGCTGGCGTTCGGCATGTGGTGGCTGACGCGCTGCGAAGGTGCGGCGCGCCGCAAGGGCGAAGGCTACGGCGGCGGGACATCGGCCGGTGTCGACGAGGTGGCCGAACGCCCGCTGATCCGCGAGCGCGCCAGCACCGCGCATGAGTTCGATCCGGCCGAAGCGCGGCACGGCCAGCGCAGCGCCGAGCCGCCCGGCGCGCTGGTGGCGCTGCTGCCGCTGGTCGTGGTGATTGCGGTGAACCTGACCATGAGCCTGGTCGTGCTGCCGCGCCTGGACGCGGACTACCTGGCGCTGCCGGAATGGGGTGCCACGTCGTTGCAGGCCGTGGGCGGGGTGTGGTCAGTGATCGTCGCGCTGGCGGCGGCCATCCTGTGCCTGGTGCTGCTGAACTGGCGGCGCCTGACCGCATTGCGCGAAACCATGGGCGCCGGTGCGCACGCGGCAGCCCTGCCGGTGCTCAGCGTGGCCAGCCTGGTCGGCTTTGGCGCCGTGGTGGCCGGGCTGCCGGGCTTTGCGGTGGTACGGGACTGGGTGTTGTCGATCGAAGGCGGCCCGCTGGTGTCGCTGGCCGTGGCCACCAACGTGCTGTCGGCGCTGACCGGCTCGGCATCGGGCGGCCTGACCATCGCGCTCGATGCGCTCGGCGGCACCTACCTGGCGCAGGCGCTGGAGATCGGCCTCGATCCCGCCGTGCTGCACCGCGTGGCGGTGATGAGCGCCGGTACGCTCGACACGCTGCCGCACAACGGCGCGGTGGTCACGCTGCTGGCCGTCTGCGGCACCACGCACAAGCAAAGCTACGGCGGCATCGTGATGGTCGGCATCGTCGGGCCGCTGCTGGCGCTGGTGGCCGTCATCGTACTCGGGACACTGGTCGGATCGTTCTGAACCGGCCAGTGCCCCGGCACGCCATTCGCGCCGGTCAGGCCGACTGCACGCGGTAGCGTTCCAGCCAGTGGGCGTACGGCGCGGGCAGCACCCATGACGGACGCTCCAAGCCCAGCTTCATCGCGGTCTGGTACGGCCAGTGCGGGTTCGACAGCATGGCGCGGCCCACCATCACCAGATCCATCTGGCCTTCCTCCACCACGCGGTTGGCCACCACGGGGTCGTCGATGCCCCACGACGACGCCACCGGCAGGCCGGCCTCGCGATGTACGCGCTCGGCGATCGGCGCCAGGAAGGCCGGGCCCCAGGGGATCCTGGCATCGGGCGTGGAAAAGCCGACGCTGACGTTCAGCATGTCCAGGCCGCCCTCGCGCATGGCGCGCACCAGTTCGATCGATTCCTTGAGCGTCTGCTCGTCGTTGCCGTCGTACTCGATCACGCCGAAACGGGCGGTCAGCGGCAGGTTCTGCGGCCACACCTCGCGCACGGCGGCCAGCGTTTCCAGCAGGAAGCGGCCACGGCCGATGGCGTCCTTGCCGTATTCGTCGGTACGCTCGTTGCCGTGGACCGAGAAGAAGCTCTGCGCCAGATAGCCGTGCGCGAAGTGCAATTCCAGCCACTGGAAGCCGGCGTCGCGGGCGCGCCGGGCGGCAGCCACGAAATCGGCCTGGATGCGGGCGATATCGTCGTGCGTCATCGCTTCGGGCATTTTCGACAGGTTCGCGCCGAACGGCCTCGCCGACGGCGAAAGGGTCTTCCAGCCACGGTCGTCGCCCTCGGGGATATGGTCGTCGCCTTCCCACGGACGGTTGGCGCTGGCCTTGCGGCCGGCGTGGGCGATCTGGATGCCGGGAACGGCACCACCCGCCTTGATGGCCTCGGCAATGCGCGCCATGCCGACGGCCTGCTCGTCGTTCCACAGACCCGTGCATCCTGGCGTGATCCGGCCTTCCGGCGACACCGCCGTGGCCTCGACGATCACCAGGCCGGCGCCGCCACGGGCCAGGCCGGCGTAGTGGGACAGGTGCCAGTCGTTGGTGAAGCCATCGATAGCGCTGTACTGGCACATCGGCGGCACCGCGATGCGGTTGCGGAGCGTAACGTCTTTCAGCGTGAACGGAGTGAAAAGTGCAGGCGTAGTCATGTGTGATCTCTGCATGTTGCAATGCAGCGATATTAGCCATGGCCCGCTATAATGAAAACCGTCTACGCGTTATCGCTTCCATAAGAGTTCATTATGCTTAACCCCCAATGGCTGCGCTCGTTTGCCATGCTGGCGCAAACCGGCAGCTTTACCAGCGCGGCCGACGAACTCGGCCTGACCCAGGCCGCCGTCAGCCAGCACATCCGGCATCTGGAAGATTCGCTCGGTCCGCTGCTGATCCGCCGCCCGCGCGCGCTGGAACTGACGCCGGCCGGCCGCGCGCTGCTGGAATACTGCGCCGACATGGAACTGGCCAACGACCGGCTGCGCGCCCGGCTGGTCGACGATGGCGAGTCCGGCGTGGTCGGGCTGATCACGCCCGGCAGCATCGGCCTGTTCCTGTACCCGCGCCTGCTGGACCTGCAGGGCAAGACGCCGGGACTGATCATCCGGCACCGTTTCGCGCCAGATGCCGAGGTGCTGGAAAGCGTGCTGCAGAACCGCTTTGACGTGGGGCTGGTGTCGCTCAAGCCCGACGATCCCCGGCTGACCGCGACGCCGTTCAGCGAGGAGCCCCTGGAACTGGTCTATCCGGCGGGCGAACAGGTACAGGGCTGGGACGATCTGCAGCGCATCGGTTTCGTCGACCATCCGGACGGCAAGACCATGGCCAACCGCCTGCTGAGCCGGCACTACCCGGGTAATCCGGGCGTGCATACGCTGCCCTGCCGGGGCTTCAGCAACCAGGTGAGTCTGATGCTGGAACCGGTGGCGCGCGGTTTTGGCTTTACCGTGATTCCGCGCTATGCGCGCCAGGCTTTCGTGCAGAAGGACCAGATCCGGGTGCTGGACTGCCACGCGCCGGTGATCGACAAGCTCTGGCTGATCCACCGCTCGGAATGGGCGCTGGCGCCGCGCGTGGCGCGCGTGGTGGACTACCTGCGCACGCAGGTGAAGACTGCCGCCTAGTGGCCGGGAACGGCGCCCTTCAGGATTGGCGGGGCCGGCTGCCCAGCCGGGCGATCACATCGGCATGCGCCGGGTGCGACGCCGCCAGCCGCAGGGGATCGGCCAGTTCGAATTCGCTGAACTCGAAGCCCGGTGCCACCGTGCAGCCGGCCAGCGCATAGCCGGCCGCGCCTTCGGTGGCGGGCACGCGCTCGGCGGCAAACCAGCAGCCGGCCGGCACCACGGCCTGGAACACGGTGCCGGGTTGCGCCAGTGGATTGCCCAGCCGATGCGTGACCAGCGTGCCGTCGGGCGTCAGCCAGCGCACGTGGATCGGATCGCCGGCGTAGAAATGCCATGCCTCGTCGGCACGGATGCGATGCCAGGCCGAAAACGCCGTATCGCACAGCAGGTAGTAGATCGCGGTGGAAGCGGAACGCTCGGCGCCGTCGGGCAGGCGCCGCACACGGGCCGCGTCACGGAACGTTTCGCGGTAATAGCCGCCTTCGGGATGCGGAATCAGGCCAAGCTCGTCGATCAGGCGTTGCTGCGGGGTATCGGTCATGGCGGAGGGCGGCAGTGGCACGGGGGCCGCCACCATACCATGGTGCGTCAGGCGAACAGTGCAGGATTTGCCAAGACAGCCCTGGCGCGCTGCGCTAGTCTGCCGGGCAATATCCGGAAATCCGCCCCCGATCGCCGGTGATGACGATCGCGGGCCTGCGAGCTGCCCACTACCAAGATGTCGCGCCCCGTTCCCGCCTGGCTGCCCGCCATGGCCTTTGTCCTGATCTGGTCCACCGGTTTCATCGTCGGCAAGGCCGTCGTGCCGGTGGCCGATACCAGCCTGTTCCTGCTGGCCCGCTTTGCGCTGGCCACGCTGATGTTCGCCGCCGTGGCTGGCGCCGGGCGCGCCGCATGGCCGCCGCTGTCGCAGGTGCCGCGCCATCTGCTGGCCGGCGCGCTGATGCAGGGCATCTACCTGTGCGCCGGCTATGGCGCGGTGGCACACGGCCTGTCCCCATCGATCATGGCACTGCTGGGCGCCCTGCAGCCGCTGCTGACCGCCCTGCTGGCCATCCCGCTGCTGGGCGAGCAGCCGACCGCGCGCACCTGGCGCGGGCTCGGGCTGGGCGCGCTGGGCGTGGGTCTGGTAGTCTTGCCAGCCATGCAGGCCGGCGCGCCGCACGTGGTATCCCCGTGGATTGTGCTGGTCGGCGTGCTGGCGATTGTCTCGATCACGATGGGAACCCTGCTCCAGAAAACCTCGATCCGCCGCGCGGATATCCGCGCCAGTTCGGCCTGGCAAAACGCCGGGGCGATGCTGGTGGCCGGCGTCGTGGTGAGTGCGTCCGGCGGCATCGGCGCGTTGCGCTGGCAAGGCGGCCCCACGCTGTGGATATCGCTGGCGTGGGCCGCGGTGGTGCTGTCCGGCCTGGGCACGTGGCTGTTGCTGGGCCTGGTGCGGCGCGGCCAGGCGGCCAATGCCGCCGCGCTGATGTTCCTGGCCCCGCCGCTGGCGGCCGTGCAGGCCGCGCTGCTGTTCGGCGACCGCCTTGGGCCCGTGCAGTGGGTGGGCATGGCCATCGCCGGGGTTGGCGTCTGGCTCTGCCAGACACAGGGCAAGCCGCGTCATGCCGAAGCTCGTTGAGCACACTTCGCCCCTGGTCGAACCGCGCCGCTACCCGCACCGGCCGTTCGGCCACGCGCACGACTATCACCAGTTGCTGTTTGGCGTGGATGGCCAGACCGAACTGGAAATCGACGGCCGCGCCTATCGGGTGGACGGCACCCACGGCCTTGTCATCCCGGCCGGCATGCATCATCTGTGCAGCGGACTGACCGACAACCTGCAGCTCGTGGCCGACTTTCCCGCCAGCTCCGTGGCGCTGCCGGCGCGGCTGATGGCGACGCCCCGCATGTTCGCGATGGATCCCGCGTTTGCCACGCGTGTGCGCCGGCTGGCCACCGCACGGCAGGCGTCGGGCGCCCTGCCGCAGCATGCCTGGCAGCAGGCAGCGGCGCTGGCGGGCGGCCTGTCCGCCATGCTCGGCCTCGATGACCGGCAGGCCGATGCGGCACGCTTTCCGGTGGGCGCCATCGACCGCTACCTGCGCACCCATCTTTCCACGCCCCTGCGGGTGGACCAGCTTGCCGCACGCATCGGCTGGGGGCCCCGGCGCTTTCATACGCTGTTCTGCGAGGCCTTCGGCGACACGCCCCACGGCTATCAGACGCGCCTTCGGCTGGACCAGGCCGTGCAATGGCTGATGGCCGGCACGATGCCGCTGGCCGATATCGCGGCCGGCGTTGGTTATCCCGACCAGACCACCTTCACGCGCGCCTTCGCGCGCCGTTTTGGCATGCCGCCGGCCGCCTGGCGCTTGGCCGCCGCAGCCTGACGCGCAAGTTTTACAAAGACGAGTAAGGGGCGCACGAGGCCCTTCGCGCGGTCCTGTCCGCAAGCCAGACACCGCGCGCGCCGCGCGACCGGTACGAAACTTGCGAAGCCTACCGTTCGCCATGACGAACGACGACAATCCCTCCCTGCTGCGCCCGGGCCACAATTGCTGGCGCGTGGCCCCATGCACGCGGCTGGCGATGCTCGTCGATGCCGATGCGTATTTTCCCGCGCTACGCCAGGCGCTGACCCGCGCGGAGCACAGCATCTTCATCCTGGGCTGGGATATCGACAGCCGCATGCGGCTGCAGCCCGAAGCGGGTTCCGGCGGCGCCGCTTCCGATGCCCCTTCGGACGGCCTGCCCGCCGAACTGCGCGACTTCCTCAATGCCCTGTGCCGCCGGCGCCGGGGCCTGCGCGTGTACGTGCTGAGCTGGGATTACGCGATGGTGTTCGCGCTGGAGCGCGAATTCCTGCCCGCCGCCAAGGAGCACTGGCAAGCTCACCGGCGGTTATCGTTCTGCCTGGACGGCAACCATCCCGTGGGCGCCTCGCATCATCAAAAGGTGGTGGTCATCGACCATCGGCTGGCGTTTGTTGGCGGGCTGGACCTGACCATTCGTCGCTGGGACACCCACCACCACCTGCCGGATGATCCGCGCCGCGTGGACCCCGACGGCAAGCCCTACGCACCGTTCCACGACGTGCAGTGCATGGTCGATGGCGAGGCCGCGCACGCGCTGGGCGAGCTGGCGGCCGACCGCTGGCTGCGCGCAACCGGACGGCATCCGCGCGTGCCGCGGCAACCATCGCCGGCGCCGGCCACCGACCTGTGGCCCGAACAGGTGGCGCCTGACATCACCAACGTGCCGGTGGGTATCAGTCGCACATTTCCCGTACGCGACGACGAACCGGGTATCAGCGAGATCCGCACGCTCTACACCGATGCCATCGGCGCCGCCCGCGACAGCATCTACCTGGAAAACCAGTATTTCAGCTCGGGGCTGATCGCCGACGCGTTTGCCGCCCGGCTGCGCGAGCCTGACGCGCCGGACATCGCCCTGGTATCGCGCCGCACGGAAAGCGGCTGGCTGGAAGAGGCCAGCATGGGCGTGCTGCGGGCGCGCCTGTACCGCCGGCTGCGTGCAGCCGATCCGGATGGGCGCTTCCAGCTGTACTGTCCGCACGTGCCCGGCCTGGGCAATGCCTGCGTCAACGTGCACAGCAAGATCATGGCCGTGGACGACCGCCTGCTGACAATCGGCTCCGCCAACCTGAGCAACCGCTCGTTCGGGCTCGATACCGAGTGCAACCTGGTGATCGAATCCCGGGGCGACCCGCGTATTGCCGCCGCCATCCGCGCCATGCGCGACCGTCTGCTGTGCGAGCATCTGGCCGTCACGCCCGAAGCGCTGCACCAGGCCATGGCCGCGCATCCGCGCATGAACGCTGCGCTGGCCGCGCTGTATCGGCCCGAAGGGCGCACGCTGCAACCCTTTGCGCCCGCCGTGCCCGAGGACGTGGATGCGGCGCTGCCCGATGCCACGCTGCTTGACCCGATGGAACCCATCGACGCCGAACAGGTCATGACGGAGTTCGTCGGCCAGGACGCCCGCCCGCATGTGGCCAGCCGCGTGGCGCTGCTGGTGGCCTTCGTGCTGCTGGTGGCCGGCGTGGTCTTTGCCTGGCGCTACACGCCATTGCGCGAATGGGCCGATTTCCGCCACGTGCTGGCGCTGGTGCAACGCGTGGACGACATGCCGATGGCCCCGCTGGCAATGATGGGTGCCTTCGTCGCCGGGGGACTGGCGCTGTTCCCGGTGACGGTACTGATCGTGGTGACCGTGGTGGTTTTCGGGCCCCTGTACGGCGGCGCGATTGCGCTGGCCGGGACCGTGCTCAGCACGGCGGCGGGCTACACCGTGGGACGCCTGCTGGGCCGCAACGCGGTGCGGCGCTTTGGCGGCCGGCGCCTGAACCGTTTGAGCCAGAAGGTGAGCCAGCACGGCCTGCTGGCCATGGTGGCGCTGCGGCTGGTGCCGGTGGCGCCGTTCACCCTGGTCAACCTGGTGGTCGGGGCGTCGCGCATCCGGTTGCGCGACTGCCTGCTGGGCACGGCCATCGGCATGTCGCCGGGCATCATCGTGTCGGCGTCGCTGGTGGACCGCATCGCGGCCGTGGCCCGGCATCCCGAGCCGAAGACGTTCGCGCTGCTGGCGCTGGTACTGCTGATTCCCGCCGCGCTGTGGTGGGTGTTGCGGCGCCGCCGCCAGCGGCGCGGCCGCGCGGCCCAAGGTCATGCGCGGGCCGGCAAGGGGCCACGGCCGCCGCACGGCTGCCACCCGCCGTCCGGCGAGGGTGCCCGATGACCGCACGCGAACCGGGCCACGCGGCGAGGGCCGCAATGCATGCCGATATCGCCGTGGCCAGCTACAACATTCACGGCGGCGTCGGCACCGACGGGCATTTCGTGCCCAAGCGCATCTGCGAGGTCATCAACGAACTGCGAGCCGACATGATCGCCCTGCAGGAGGTGGAGACGCGCGGCACGGGGTTCGACATGCTGCGCTTCCTGTCCCAGCACACCGGCCTGCACGCGATTCCCGGCCCGACGCTGGTGCGCGACGATGGCGACTACGGCAACGCGCTGCTGACGCGCTACCCGCCGGTCAAGGTGCGGCACATCGACCTGAGCGTGAAGGGATGCGAGCCGCGCGGCGCCATCGACGCACAGCTGGAATGCAATGCGATCGAATCCGGCACGTTCGCGCTGCGCGTGATTGCCACGCACCTGGGGCTGCGCCCCGGCGAACGCCGCTGGCAGGTGCGGCGCCTGCTGACCGCGCTGGCCGAGGCACCGGCGCAGCCGACCATCCTGCTTGGCGACGTCAACGAGTGGTTCCTGTGGGGCCGCCCGCTGCGCTGGCTGCATGCCTACTTCGAGCGCACGCCGCATGTCTCGACATTCCCGTCGCGGCTGCCGTTCCTGGCGCTGGACCGCGTCTGGACGTCGCCGCGCGCGCACCTGGTGGCGGTGTCGAGCCATCGCACGCCGCTGGCCCGGCTGGCCTCCGACCATCTGCCGCTGCTGGCCCGGATGCGGCTCACTTCGGCATAGCAACCGTTGCAGTATGATCGCCCGTGCTCATACGACACCAAGGGAGACAACGATGCACGAGAAGGCAGCAACGGCCATGAAAATGCTGGCCGCCACGATGACGCTGGGATGAGGCCTGGCCTGCGCCCAACCCGCACAACCGGTGCAGCCACTGCAGGCCAGGGAAGGCGATGTCGAAGTGCGCGACTTCCGGTTTCAGAATGGTCAGACACTGCCGGCCGTGAAGCTGCACTACGCCACGCTCGGCACGCCCACGCGAGGCGCCGACGGCAAGGTCAACAACGCCGTACTGCTGCTGCACGGCACCACCGGCACTGGCCGCGCGTTCCTGACGCCGCTGATGCAGAAGGAACTGTTCGCTCCGGGCCAGCCGCTGGACGCCTCGCGCTACTACATCATCATGCCCGACGGCCTGGGCCGCGGCGGATCGAGCAAGCCCAGCGACGGCCAGCGCGCCGGATTTCCGCGCTATGGCTACACCGACGTGGTCGAAGGCCACTACCGGCTGCTGACCGAAGGCCTGAAGGTGGACCACCTGCGGCTGGTGCTGGGCACGTCGATGGGCGGCATGCAGACCTGGATCTGGGGCGAACGCCACCCCGACATGATGGACGCGCTGATGCCCATCGCCAGCCAGCCGGTGGCGATGTCCGGGCGCAACTGGCTGTGGCGCCGCACGCTGATCGAGGCCATCCGCAACGATCCGGACTGGAACGGCGGCAACTACGCCAGCCAGCCCACGCGCTGGACCAACGCGGTGCCCGTGTTCGCGCTGATGACGCAGAGCGCCGCCACGCTGCAGAAGGCCGCCCCCACGCGCGACCAGGTGAACCAGTATTTCGACAAGGCCGTGGCCGACAGCCGCAGCCTGGACGCCAACGATTACCTGTACTGGTTCGAATCTTCGTGGGACTACAACCCCGAGCCTGACCTGGGCAAGATCCGCGCGCCGCTTTACGCGGTGAACTTTGCCGACGACATGATCAACGCGGTGGACCTCGGCGTCATGCAGCGCACCGTGCGCAGGGTGCCGCACGGCCGCTTCGTCGAGATGCCGGAGAGCGAACACACGTTCGGGCACCAGACGCTGCAGCACCCCGAAGTCTGGAAGCCATACCTGGTGGAGTTGCTGCAGGGATTACCCGCAGCGAAGTAAGCCTGCCACGCGCAGGCGCGACGTTGCACTGCAATGCCGGCCTGCGCCACAGGGCGCGCCCGGCATGGCGGGCATCGGTTGCCGCAGGGCCGCAATACGGGTATTTCGCTAGGCGGGCCCGCTAGATTGGGGCCATGCCGGTGCCTATACTGACTTGCACACCGTGCATGTCATGGAGCGTGGACGTGTGCTTCCGATAACAACGGGCGGGTGAATGGTGGCCCCGGGAGGACGCCACCGAAGGTCATGTCGATACGGCCTGCCCCATGAACAGGAAAAGTGGAGATGGGCATGCCCAGCGAACAGTTCCTTGCTACCCAGGAAACCCGCCGCTCGGGGCTGCGTGCCTTGCGGGCGGCATTGCTCCAGGTCCACAAGGAGGTCATCGGCTATGACCGCGGCCAGTATGAAAGACTGCATGGCCCGATTCCCGCAGGACAGTTCGTGCAGCTGGTGACGGAAGAATCGTTCTTCCGCTGGCTCGATCCGTTGTCGCGCCTGATCATCGAGATCGACGAGGAGCTTGACGGCGACGAGCATCACGATGAAACCTGCCGCGCCGTGGCCGGCGCCACGCAGAAACTGTTCAGCGAACACGGCGATCAGGCATTCCGCCGGCGCTATCAGGAAGCCCTGCAGGACGAGGCATCGGTCACGGTGGCACACGGCAGATTGATGTCCGTCATCGGCCAGCTGCGCCAGTTGCCGTAGCGGCCAGGATCAAGCGAAGGGCGCCGCCTAGCGGCCCCTGCCACCGCCCCGGCCGCCCCCACGGTAGCCACCGCCATATCCGCCACCATATCCGCCGCTGTATCCCCTGCCATACGCGCCGCCGTAGCCGCCGCCATACCCCCGGTAGCCCCCGCCATAGCCGTGATAGCCATACCCGCCACGGTAGCCGTAGCCCCGATAGCCGTAGTAGCCGCGATATCCGTAGTAACCCCGATACCCGCAGCAGCCGTAGCCGAACCAGATGCTGCTGTAGACGGGCCAGCCCGCATAGCCATACGGATATCCGTAGGGATAGCCGGCGTAGTAGCCGCCGTAATAGTTGCCGTAGTAGTACGGATATCCGCTGTAGAACGTGCCGTAGGCGTTGATCGGATAGCTGGCATCCCCCGTGCCGGTGTAACTGCTGTAGCTGCCGGCATAGCTGCCATAGGTTGTCCCATAGGCGGCGTCATAGCCCGGATAGGCCACGCAACCACCCAGCATCCAGGCCGCTCCAGCCACGACTCCCGCGAGCATCCCGCGTATGGCAACCATTCCCGTCTCCCGCCTGCCCTTCGGGGCGCGCCCGCCTGCGCGTGCGCCCAGCCTCTTGATTCTATTGCTTATTGATTGGCAGACAAGCTTGTCCCGGCCAGGCAAGCGATGCCAGGGCTCGTTGCCACTCGTTGCCGGACCCAAGCTGCGAACCTGCGTCAGCGGGCTCCGTGATCAGCACGCGCTCCACCGTTGGTGCCATGCGAACCTGGTCAAACCGAACATCCACCTTCATGTAAGCCTTTCGAAAAAGCCCGTGCGGATGCGGAGAAGGTGCCGACAAAACGCGCAAGCCATCGCAATGCGGCAGACAGCCGCGACACGATGAATGCGTGCGCAAGTGCGAAACAGGTTTTTCATTGTTCAGCGTTTGCTGGATAGGCGATAGCGGTCGATCCTCGCCAGATCGCGCCGGATCCCTGCGGATAAACCGCTGGGGTCGAGAAACGCTGAATCACATTGCACCGAAATAATCACATTGACCGCAGGGATACTTGCAAATGATAATCGCTCCCATTTCTAATTATTACAACGCATTACACGAGGGAAATGAGCCGTTATCTGCCCACCCACCGCATTACCCGGTCGCTGGCCGCCTGTCCGGCCCTGCTCGTCGGGCTGGTTCACGCGCAAGGCGCGGCGCCGGCGCCACAAGACCTGCCGCCGGTCACCGTCAAGGCGGACGTCAGCAAGGAACTGGGCGCCGGGTATAACCCGCCCAACGCCGTCAGCGCGACCAAGAGCGACGCCCCGCTGCGCGACATTCCGCAGACTGTGAACGTGGTGACCGCCGAGGTCATGCAGGACCAGCACGCCACGTCGATGCAGGACGTGCTCAAGAACGTGCCGGGCGTGAGTTTTTCGTCGGGCGACGGGCAGCGCGACCAGGTATCGATTCGTGGCTTTTCGGCCATTGCCGACCAGTTCGTCGACGGCATTCGCGACGACGCGCTGTACTTTCGCGACCTGTCCAACGTCGACCGCGTCGAGGTCATCAAGGGGCCGGCCGCGGTGCTGTATGGCCGGGGTTCGTCGGGTGGCCTGATCAATCGCGTGACCAAGAAGCCGGGGCTCGACGTGACGGACTTCGCGTTGAGCTATGGCATGTGGGCCGATCGCCGCGTCGAAGGCGATGTGGGCCGTGTGTTCGCGGATGGCGCCGCGGCCTTCCGCATCACGGCTGCGCACGAGGAAGCCAACAGCTATCGCTCGCAGCAGTTCCTGAACCGCACGGCCGTGGCGCCGTCGCTGGAACTGCGCCTGGCGCCGCAGACGACGGTATTGCTGCAGGCCGACTACCTTGAAGACCGCCGCGTCACGGACTTCGGCATTCCCGCCTACAAGGGGCGGCCCGTGGCAGTGGACCCGTCCACGTACTACGGCGCCGCCAATGCCCGCGATTCGGACTACAGCCAGAGCCGCGTGTACTCCGGCACTGCCACGGTCAACCATCGCTTCAACGAGAACTGGTCGATCCGCAATGCCACGCGCTACTACCATTACTCGCTGGAGCGGAACAACACGCTGACGAGCGCGGTCAACGAAGCGGCCCAGACCTTCACGCTGAACCACGGCAATGTCTATCGTGAAGAGCACGGCTGGTTCAACCAGACCGACCTGACCCAGAAGGCGCAATTCCTGGGCATGAAGCACGAGCTGCTGTACGGGGTGGAAGTCGGCCAACAGAACAAGGACCTGATCAACTACACGGCACCGGTGCGAAATTCGGCCGGTGCCGTGGCGAATTTTGCGCTGTTCAACCCGATACTGCCCACGTTGCCGCGCCTGGTCGGCGGCAACCCCGGGACGAGCAACCTGGGCGTCTTCAAGACGCTGGGGCTCTACACGCAGGACATGATCCAGTTTTCCGAGCAGTGGAAGGCGCTGGTGGGCGTGCGCTACGACCGCTTCGAGCAAGAGACGTTCCAGCGCGTGCCGGGACAGGCCAACCTGTCGCGCACGGACAATGCGTGGAGCCCGCGCGCCGGCCTGGTCTGGCAACCGTCGAAGCAGCAGTCGTACTACCTGTCGTGGAGCCGGTCGTTCCAGCCGTCCGGCGAAGCCTTCTCGCTGGCCGCGAACAACGCCCAGCTGGCGCCCGAGACGACCCGCAATACCGAGGTGGGCGCCAAGTATGACTTCCTGGATGGCAAGGCCAGCACCACCGTATCGCTGTTCCGGATCGAGCGCACCAATATCAAGGTGGCCAACGCCACCGGTACCGCGCTGATCCCGATCGGAGAGCAGCGCACCGATGGCCTGGAACTGAGCGGTGCCGCGCAACTGGGCGGCGGCTGGCGCATGCTGGCCGGCTATGCCTATCTGGATGCCGTGGTCACGCAGTCGACGCCCGCGCTGCAAGGCAAGCGGGCCACGCTGACGCCGCGCCATTCCGGCAATGTCTGGATCACCAAGGACCTTGGCCACGGCTTCGGACTGGGCGGCGGCCTGAACGTCGTGGGCGCGCGGCAGGCCGATCCGGCCAACACCGTGACGCTGCCGGGCTATGTCACCGCCGACATGGTGGCCTGGTACCGGCGCGGCAAGTTCGAGGCCCAGCTCAACGTGTACAACCTGTTCAACCAGGGCTACATCGTTTCCGGGCACGGTTCGAGCCCGAACCTGAACCTGCCCGGCGCCCCGCGCAGCGTGATGGGGACGGTGCGGTATCGCATGTAAGGGCTGTCGGCCGATGCCCGGGCCCCGGCGCGCGACCCCTGCCTGACCGGCGGGCCGCCGGGGCGAAGCATGTGCCGGATCCGCCGGATCCGCCGCATCGGCCTGCGCCGACGGCGCCGCCGGGCGATCCTCGCAGTCGCCCGCAAACCGTTGCCTGGCGCGGCTTTCCGCGCGGTGACACGGGGCGACATACTTCCCGCATGGCGCCCCGCCCGATCGCCCCCTACAGTTGGCTCACCGACGCAGCGACAGACAAGCCAAGCGTCACCGCCAAACCGAAAGGACGATCATGCAACTCCACCAAATCACCCTCCTGGCCACCGGCGTCATCGTCGCCGCGTCGATGGTCGAAGCTGCGGTCCTGGCCCGCAAGGCCCGCCAGCAAGGCAAGACCTACCCGTGGCATGAAATGGGCCTGTCGCTGGTCGACATGGTCGGCCGCAAGCTGATGGCCTTCCTGCCGCTGTCGCTGGCCGCGCCGATCTTTGCCCTGGCCTGGCAGCACCGCATCTTCACGGTGGAGATCAACAGCGCACTGGCCGTGCTGCTGCTCTTCGTCGGCCAGGAATTCTGCTACTACTGGTATCACCGCGCGTCGCACCGCATCCGCTTCTTCTGGGCCACGCACGCCGTGCACCACTCGCCCAATGAACTGACGCTGGGCACCGCGTATCGCCTGGGGTGGACCGGCAAGATCACCGGCACCGCCATCTTCTTCGCGCCGCTGGTGTTCCTGGGCGTGCGCCCCGAGGTGGTACTGGCCACGCTGAGCCTGAACCTGCTGTACCAGTTCTGGCTGCACACCACCTGGATTCCCAGGCTGGGCTGGCTCGAATACGTGTTCAACACCCCGTCGGCCCACCGCGTGCACCATGCATCCAACGTGGACTACCTCGATGCCAACTACGGCGGCGTGCTGATCCTTTTCGACCGCCTGTTCGGCACCTACGTGGCGGAGCGCGACGACGAACCGTGCCGCTTCGGCCTGGTCCACCCCACCACCACGCACAACCCGCTGGTCAACCAGTTCGAACACTGGATCAGCCTGGGCAAGGACATGCTGGCAGCGGGCAACCTGCCGCACGCCATCGGCTACCTGCTGATGCCTCCGGGCTGGGCACCGAACGGCCAGGGCACCACGACCGAGGAGCTGCGCCGGCAGCAGACGCTGCAACAGGGGCAGCAGATCGATCCGGAAATGGAGGGAAAGGTGGCTGTCGCGCAGTAGCCGGCGGCGTAGCGACGGAAGAACGGGCAGCGTGGGCTGCCCGTTCTTCTTTTGCGGCCGGGTACGGCAGGCGGGCGGCTTACTTCTGGTCGGTCTCGGGATACCAGTAGATGCGCTTGCGTTTGCCCACGCCGGTCAGCGACACCTTCTGCACGCCCAGCGCCGATTTGTCGTCGCCACCCGCGCTGCTGTTCTGGTTGCCCACCCCGAACAGCACCGGCACCACCACCGGCTGCCCGTCCTTGTCGACGCTCACCACGCCGAATACCGGCGACGGCGGGAAACCGCCGCCATCCAGAATGATGGAGCGATCGGGATTCAGCCCCGCGCTGGTCAGGAAGCTGTACGAGTAGCTGCGCGCCGTGCCGAGGTTCGGGTAGCAGACGCCGGCCTTGGGCACCGAAGGCGTGTTGGTGCCGACGCTGGTATTGCCGGCGACGGTAAGCGGCGCGTTCACGGCCTTCTCGCCAGGATTCACCAGCGTGATGTAGAAGCCCGAGCGCGAGCCGTCGTAGCCGGCCGTCGTGGCATCGACGAGGCTCGCTTCTGTCAACGGCGTCCAGAGCGCCGGCATCCCCGCCGTGTTGGTATCGCGGATCATGTAGAGCCGGTTGACCACGTTGTAGGCCGTGCCGGGCGTGGCGGAGGCCGAGTAGAGCGGATGCTCGCGGTCGCCGGACCCCAGGGACACGGCGTCGTAGCCGCGGGTGGAAATCACGTCGGGCGCATAGAAGAACTTGCGCGCATTGTTGGTATTGGCCGCGCCGCCCAGCGCGGCGAGCTTGTTCATCGTCCAGTTGGCCGGCGCGGTGCCGCCCACGGTTTCAAAATCGGCCCGCCAGACGTTGCCGCCCATGTCGCCGACGTAGATCCGCTCCACGTAGCCATCGCTGTTGCGGTCAACCGTGGTGACGTCCGACGGAATGGAGCGGGTCAGCCCTGTCACCGCCGTGCAGGCACCGGTGGCGCCCATGCAGGATGGCTGTGCCGACCACACCATGTTGCCCGTATAGGCGTCCAGCACCAGCACGCCGCGGCCCATGGTATCGACGCCCGGCGACGGATCGCTGTCCTCGGCCGGATCGTAGCCGGCGCCCATGATGATCACCGGATTCGCATTGCCGCGGACGCGGGCCACCTTCGGCTGCGACCAGGTCTGACCCATTTCCGGGATATCGGCGCTGGACCGCTTCCACACAAAACGCGGGCTCGCGGGGTTGGTGACATCGAGCGCATAGACCAGCCGGCCTCCGCGCCGCGCGGTCAGGTACAGCATCACCCGAGGATTGGCCGGGTCCCGCTGGTCCTGCATCACCGTGGTGCTGCCATCGAAGAAGTAGTCGCGAGGCTTGGGCTCCGGCGAGATGCCTGCCGGCGTGGTCGACAGCTTGACTTCAGGCGAGTTGGTGTAGAGCCGGCTCAGCCTGTCCAGGAATTCCGGTGCCACGAAGCCCCACAGCTCGCCGCCCGGCCGCACCGTGCCGATGCCCTGCGTCTGGTTGCCGTTGACCGCATGGAACACGCCGTCGTTGGTGCCGTAGAACACGACCACGCCCGTGCTGCCGCCATAGTTGACCACGGCCGGGCGCGAATGCAGCACATCGGCGTGGATCGACGAGCGCACCGTCACGGGCGAGCCCGGGCCCGTTTCGCTTTCGATGCCGGCGATGCTCTTGTTATCGACGGCCGCCTCGTCCTGGCCGCGCATCCACGCGATGAGCTTGGGCAACTCGGTCGCGGTGATCGTGGCCCCGCCATTGGTGCCGCCATTGAATGCCGCCAGACCCGTCGAGCCCGTCAGCCAGCTATTGGACGTATCGAAGCTGGGGAACGCGGCCGACACCGGGCAGTTGCCCACGCCGTTGCAGGTCAGCAGCGTGCGCGAATCCTGGCTGGTCAGCCACTGCACGCGCATCATCTCGCCCACGCCGCCCTTCTCGACGATTTCCCCATCCGGCGCATCGAGCTTCCATCCGGCGCCTGACGGGCTGTTCTGCCAGTAACCCGCGCCCGGCCAGTTCTTGACCGTCCCGCCATACGTGCCACCCGAAAACGACAGCGGCACGCCGGCCGTCCAGAAGCTCACCGCGTTGGCCGACATGAACCCCGTCTTGGCGTTGCTGATGGCCGATTCGCCGGTCGCATCCTGCATCACGAGCTTGCCGGTCTTGTCGTAGCCCACCTTGTACTGCTTGAGGTTGCCCATCCAGCGCGGCGCCGCCGTGGCGTCCGGCCGGAACATGCCGATATAGACCTGGTTCAGGAACTGCCCCTGCGCGTTGACCGACGCCGGCAGGCTGACCGACGCGAATACGCTGTTGACGGCCTGCACCTCATTGAAGATCGAAAGCAGGTCGGCCGCCAGGCCGTTGGCATCGCCAAGCTTCACGGTATAGGACTTGCCCCCACCGTTGGTGCCCATGCTCTGGGCCAACTGCACATAGTCCGGGTTGTTGTCGTCCGTCACCGCGATCGTGTACGTCGTCACGTTCTGGCGGTTGTCCATGTTGCCCTGCACATCGGTCTGGTTCAGGAACCGCGCCCACTCGTCGCCCCAGTTACTCTGGTACTTGGCGTTGGTCGCCAGCACGATTTCCTGCTGCTGCGCCTTGGTGGCGCCGGCGCTGACCAGTGAATCGAAGGCGTTCTGGCCGGTGTCCTGCGGCTTGCCGTTGTTGACCGCGTTGCCAATGTAGATGATGAAGTTCCGCTGGCACGGATTGTCGATCGGCGACGTGTACTTGGTGCCGGACAGCCCCGTGTTGCCCGAGAAGAAGGCCCACGCTTCCTGCATCGCGCCGCCTACCTGCGAATTGTTCGAATTGTCGGACTGGCGGTCGATCGACTTCAGGTAGGTAAGGAATGCGGAGATGCCGTCTTTGTCCATCAGCGGCAGCTTGTACGGCGCCGCGCCCGGATAGCGCATCTTGCCGCCTGCGTTGTTGCCGGTGCCGAACATCATCAACCCGATGTTGATGTTGCCGTAGAGCGTGGGCGACGTCGTGATCGAGTTGATCGCGTTATAGAGCGCGCACTGCAGCGCGCCCACGTCCTTGCCGGCGTTGTTGCTGGTGACCACCCCGTCCGTGGAGCAGGTGAAGTTGGCGGAGGCATCCCACGTCGACGCATTGTCGAGGATGATCAGCACGTTCGGCTTGCCCGCCTGGGGCTGCAGCCCAGTGTAGAGGTCGATATCCTCCGCCAGGCTCGGAGACGCCGCCGTGGCCAGGCTCAGGCCAAGGGCCAGACAAAGAGAAGAAATGCGCATGAGTGCTGATGTCGGAGAAAACGGCGCTGGAATGCGGATTGGCGACCGGTCCGGAGACCGGCCAGGCCTTGTTCAGGACGGACACGCGGTGCCATACGGCACCCGCACGGCAATCCCCTGGTGCAGGGTGACGCGGCTGGCGGTCACGGCGGTATCGCTGACCGTCGCGGCCACGTCCCACTGGGTACCGTTGCAGAGCGAATTGCCGCCCCCGCCGCCGCTGCCGGTAACGATGCCCGTGTTGTTGTTGCCGTTGCCCACGAAACAGGACACGTCGTCGGCATTGTTTTCGTCCAGTTCGACGTTCTTGACCGGCTTGCTGGTCTCGCAGACCGGTGCGGCGACCTGCACGGTGTAGTCGGCCTTGCCGTCGCCCGTCACGTCGACGGGCACCGTCCTGGCCACCGGCGCCGCCGTGAAGTTCTGGCTGATGACCTGCTCGATCCCCTGTTGCGCGGCATGGCGCGCCTCCACGCCGTACTGCTGGTTCGCCGCCACCTTGGTGTTGACCACGCTGGAACCCACCAGCGAGATGGTCAGCATCAGGAACACGACCAGGAACACCAGCGTGATCAGCAGCGTGACGCCTTTCTGGCGATGTCGGATCGGACTCATTGGGACTCCCGGGAACCGGCGACGTTGGCAACGCGGGCCAGTTCGGCATAGACGTGGCGCTTGTATCCATCCCGGAACGGGCCGCTTGCCTGCGCCCGGCCCAGATCGTAGGTGCGCTGGTCGGTCCAGCCATTGGTCGCCACGGCGGTGCGGGCCAGCAACTGGACCCGCACGGCGGTAACGTTGCGCCAGTTCGTCAGCGCCACGGACCAGTCGTAGGCGGGCGCGCCAGTGCAATCTGCCGAGTTGTCGGCACCGGGATCGGCGACGTAGCAGTCCGGCGCGCCGTTGCCATCGAGATCGACCCCGTACGACAGGTGCATGTCCTCGATGCCATTGGCCACCGCCTGCACGCGGAAGCCGCCATTGAACAGTTCCGCCATCTTCAGCGTGGGCTTGCCGTCGCCGGTGCCGGTGCACAGGTCGCATCCGGCCAGGTAGAAGATGCGGACCACCGCCGCACGCAGTTCGGACGGCACCGTGCTGTCGCAGGCCTTGGTGCGCAGCTTGAACGCCGGGGCGCTGGCACCGAATACCAGCGGCGCCGTGTCGTCGGCACAGTAGGAAGCCTGCAGGTATGGCGTGCCGACCACCCCCGCCGACACCGGCGTGGTGCTGACGCGCCGCACGGCCAGGATCTCCGATCCAGGCAGCAGGTTGGGCAGGCATGGCGCCACGGCGCCCGGTGCGAAACCCTGCACGGCCAGCGGCACGGTGGCGGGCGATCCCGAGAAGCCGAGCAACGCCGGATCCGTCGCGCACAGGTCTGGGGCCGACACCAGCGCGCCAGCCGCCACGTTGGCAGGCCCGAAGAAGCCCGCCAGTTCCACCTCGCGGCTCATGATGTCTAGCGCGTATCGGCCGTTCTCGATCTGCTCGGCGCTGTTTGAAAACGCATTGCGCGCACGGCTGGTATTGAAGTACAGCGTCGCCAGCGCCGTGATCAGCAACAGGCCAAGCGTCATCGACACCATCAGTTCCACCAGCGACAGGCCTCGCTGGCGGCGCATCGACGCGACGCGTCGCACGGGATCGCGCCGCGTCATGACAGCACCCCGATACGCACCTGCACGCTGACCGCACGCCGGTTCGCGTCATTGCCGAACTGGTTCTGCCCGCACGGCAACGCCGGCGCCCCGGTTCTGGCCAGTCCTTGCCAGGCCACGGTGACGCGGTACGTCTGCGTGGCGGGATCGATTGCCTCGATACAGCCCAGCGCACCGATCATCGCGCCCACCTTGTTGCCCCCATCGGTCTCCGTACTGCCCTGCAGGGCGGCGCCCCATGCCGCCAGGTCGGCGGCGGCCACCGCGCGTTGCGCGTTGGTTCCCAGCGTGCATGCGGCCGGCGGCACCGTCGTGCTGCCCGCCACGGTGGCGTTCGGCCCGCTTGCGTAGCAGCCGATGACCTGCCGGTTGGCGTTGAGCCGCGCCACCATGTCCTGGAGCAGCGTCAACGCCTGCCCGCGCTGGTACGACTCCATTTCCGTCTGGCCCGAGCGCGCGATCATCCCGGCTGTGCCGAGCAACGCCACCAGCACGATCACCACCGAGACCAGCACCTCGATCAGCGTCGCCCCCCGCTGCGACGCACGCTGGCCGCCCCCGGAACGCCGCGAGCGGCGAGTACGGACAGACGTGTTCATGAGCAGGCTCCGCTGACGGTGGCCACACGGCCGGTGCCGTTGATCTGGATACAGACGACGTTCGACGTGCCGGTGCCCCCCATCGAGACCTGAAACGTCTGGCTGCCGTTGCCGGGCCGGCCATCGTTGCCAACCCACAGCGAGTTGCCGCCGGCCGTGCTGACGGTGATATCCGTATAGGGGCCATAGGCACGCAGGCGCTCGGCACCGGCCGTGACGACCCAGCCAGCCGACCACGTGCCATTGGCCGCCAGCGTCGCGATGCCATTGCGCTTGACGGCCTCGCTGCGCATCAGCGTAAACGCCGACGCCAGGTCGCTGGCGGCATTGCGCACGCGCTGGCCGGCAATGAATTGCTGGAACGAAGGCGCCGCCATGGTGGCCAGGATCGCCAACACCAGTAGCGTTACGATCAATTCGACCAGGGTGAAGCCCCTGGCCCCCACGTTCGCCCCGGCCATGCCGCGCCGGCGGGTTGCTGATCCCAGATCGACCGGCATGCGCTTATCTCCAGCAGCCGGCCTGTCCGGCAGCGCCGGTGGCGGTCTTGTCGCCGGCCTGCGTCAGGGCCAGCGTGCCGCAGCTGGTATCACGCGACGCCTGGCTGCCGATTGGCGCGGCCGTGATCGTATAGCCCGGCGGCGTCGCGGTGGCGGTCACGGTGATCTGGTAGTACGCCGACACGCTGGCCGGCGTGGCCGGGGCATTCAGCGCGGCCAGGCTGGCAGCATAGGCGCGGTTGTCCACCATGAACCGTTCCTGCAGGCTCGCCAGTTCCAGCATGTAGGACTCGGCGGCCGCGCGGTTGCCGCGGACGACATAATTGGTATACGAGGGAAATGCGAAGGCGGCGATGATGCCGATGATGGCCACCGTGATCATCAATTCGACCAGCGTGAAGCCGACCGACGGCGCGTGGGCGCGCGAAATGGCACCCCTGCCCGACCCGATAATCCCGACGATCCCGTTTGGCGCAGGCGCGAACGTGCGTCCGCGACCCGGCTGCCTTGTGGGGCTATGCTTGCCCATTTTTTTTCTGCTCCCGTTTCTTTCCGGCTGACCCTTAGCCGCGAGGAACCTTTGCCGGCGAGTGTAGGGGCAGCCCTCTAAATGAGTCAACGCTTTCTGAGTGTCGGTTATGTACAGCGTTGCCGATTTGCAAACGGACAGCAAAATGCGCGATCAAGCGGGCGCGTGTGCGCGCGGATTAATGCATGGTTAATGTTTGGCCAGTAGCGTCATCCGGCCAATGACTTTCCGTTCCGGCACATTAGGCTGCTTCCTTTCCCCTTGAGGAAGCAGCCTGTTTTTTTGGCGACGATCAGGCGGGCCCCGACTGCACGGGCTGCATCGCCGGCCGGTCCCCGTCGCCCTCGATCCGCAACCTTGGCAGGAATTGCGGATACTCGCGCTGCATGAAGTCGATCAATGCCTCACGCACGGCGCAGCGCAGGTCCCAGGCGAGCCCCGACGACGCCGCGGTACATAGCACGCGCAGCTGCATTGTCTTGTCGGTGGTATCACTGACCACCAGATTAAAGAATCGGCCATCCCACTCGGGACGCGCATGGACGATGCGCGTGAGCGCCTCGCGCAACGGCGCCAGCGGCATGCCGTAGTCCACGTGGAAAAAGACCGACCCCATGATCTGGGCGCTATTGCGGGTCCAGTTCTGGAACGGCTTCTCGATGAAATACTGCAGCGGAATGATCAGGCGGCGTTCGTCCCAGATCTGCAGCACCACATAGGTACTGGTGATTTCTTCCACGCGGCCCCATTCGCCCTCGACGATCAGCACGTCGTCAAGCCGAAGTGGCTGCGTCAGGGCCAGCTGCAGCCCGGCGATCATGTTGCTGAACACGGGCTTGGCCGCGAAACCGGCAATCAGGCCGACCACGCCGGCCGATGCCAGCAGGCTTGCGCCCACCTGCCGCGCGCCCGGAAACGTCATCAGCAGCATGGCCGCGCCTATCACGATGACCAGCGTCATGGCGATCCGGGAGATCACGCGCGTCTGGGTATGGATACGGCGCGCGCCCATGTTGTCGGCCACATTGACCGGGTGCTGGTCCAGCACACCCTGCGCGAACCCGGCGATGATGCGCACCAGCAGCCAGGTCACGGACACGATCATCAGCAGGCCGTTCAGATGCCGGACGCTGTTGATCCAGGCCAGGTCGTCGGGCGCGGCCTGCCAGGTGGTCTGCAGCAGGAACAGCGGCACCACCACCTTGGCGGGCACGCGCGCCTTCACCACCATCGCATGCAGTACCGGGGTATGGCGCGTCATCCGCAACAGCAGCAGGCCGCCTAACCGGTGGGCGAGCAGCCCCAAAAGAATGGCGGCAACGGCACCCATCGCCGTGCCGAACCAGGGATGACCTACCACGATTGCCATGTTCATCTATCAGCACCCCTGCGCACTTGGATCGTCGATATGCAGATAGCGACGCCTGCGGCGGGCAAAAGTTTCCCCAAAGGCAGTTTTACGGATCAGACAAAGACCGACACGGCGAGATGGCGCATCGGGCATAGGCGTATCGGGGATCTGGCGCCTAGACTCGTATCTGGTACGACGTGGAGTATCGCTTACGTACCGCACACCCAGACGCACCGGCAGGCAGCTCATTCGATGGGCGGGCCATCGGTGCATTCCACGATCGGATATGGAGTCAATAATATGAAGTATCCCGTCATCGTCGTACTGGCCGCGGCCACGCTTGCAGGCTGCGCCAACATGCCCGCTCCCTACACCCCGCCGCCAACCGCAGCCACGCGAGCCGTTGGCGAAAGCAAGCTGGCGCCGAAGGCTGCCGCGCAATGCATCGGGCAGAAATGGGCGGATGCCACCAAACAGCAGGTGTGGATGCAATACATGCTGGCCAACGACCAGGCATTCGATGTCTACGTGCCCGGTCAGCAGCCGCCAGCCGGGTCCGCGGCCGTCGTGCGGAAGTCCGCCAGCGGGCCAGGCTCGTGGCTGGGCTTCCGCGGCGACGACAGCAACGCTGCGAGCGCGCTCAGCCAGTGCCAGTAACGGCGCGACCGATGCGGTTGGTGTGAGTCGCCTGATGGCTTGATGGCTGGAGTACGCGAGGCGCACCCGACCGGCGCGCCTCGCGTGCCTGTCGGGCCGTGCCCGCGTCCCGGATTACTATGCAGCCGGCGCACGCGCGCCGCGCCCTCGCGTCGCGAGCCAGCACAGGATGGACCCCGCGCAGACCATTGCCGCGCCTTTCCAGAACGAAAGGGAAAGCGGCGCGTTCAGCAGCACGGCCGCCAGCGCGGCCGAGATCACCGGGATGAAGTACGACGCGCCCGCCAGCACGGTGACGTTGCCGTGCAGGATGCCGACATTCCAGGCGGCATAGCCAAACCCCATCGCACAGGCCGCGAGCGCCAGGTACGTGAAGCCCTTGAGACCGAACACCATGGTTTCGCCATCGGTGACCAGGTATTTGCCCCACAGGGTCAGCGCCGTCAGCATGAAGAACAGCGTCACGGCGTTCCTGCCCTGCGCGATCCGGCTCGTCACGGTGCAATACGCGGCCCAGATCAGGGCCCCGGCGAATGCCAGGCCATAGCTGAGCGGGTTGTCCCGCACGTTGCCGGCCATGCCGGCCAGGTCCAGCCCCTGATCGCCCCCCAGCACCGAAGCAATCCCCAGCATGGCCACCAGGAATCCCGGCACGACCAGCCAGTTGGCCCGCTGGCCGTTGAAGGCGATGGCGGCCAGCATCGTGAAGCTTGGCCACAGGTAATTGACCATGCCCACCTCGATGGCCTGCCTGCCGGTGTTGGCGTATCCGATGGACAGCGACAGACAAAGTTCGTAGGCCACGAACAGCAGGCTGCCCCAGATCAGATAGGCGCGTGGCAGCACGCGTATGCGGGGCGGGCCCACGGTGAGCCAGAGCAGCGCGGCAGCGACCGTATAGATCAGTGCGGCGCCGCCCGTGGCCCCGAAACTTTCACTGACACCCCGGATCAGGCCGACGATCGAACTCCACAAAAGGACCGCGACCAGCCCGATCAGCGTTGCCTGCCTCTTACTGCGCGTCACTGCCATGTGCGTGAGAACTTCGATGAATGCGGGAGGAGCGGCATTCTACCCGCTGGCGCCCCTGCAAAAATGCGCCGCGTGGGGCCTGGTGTATGGGGCTGGCGGCGCCCGGCCCGGTAGAATGCCGGCCATCGACAGACAACCTGCTCCGGATGCACCGCCTCAAATCCATCCAGATGATGCTGGTCACCGCCGTGGCCGCCCTTGTGACAACGGCATGCTCGCGCGAAGCCCAGACGCCGCCCGTCCCGGCTTCCCAGCCCGACACCCGCAGCGAGCTTGCAGTATCCGCCGGGCTCGTGCCCCAGATGGACGAGGCCGTGCTGCGCAATACGGTCAACTTCTGTGTCGAGCACGCGCCCAAGGCCCGCAAGGCCGTCCAGGGGGCGTGGACGCTCTGGCTGGATCGCAATGCGGCGCGGCTCGCCGTGGCCCGCCTCTATCGCCAGCGTCTGGAAGACGCGGCCGCCAATGGCACCAGCGAAAGCGAGCGGCAGACCAGCCAGAACCTGCTGGACCAGCATGCAACGCTGATCGAGAGCTTTACCAACCAGCAGCTCGACGTCATGCGGGTGGCCCTTGCGCACGAGCAACCGGATGCGGTCGAGCAACTCTGCACGGAGCAATTCGCGAAGGTCAATGCCGGCGAATGGGACATCGGCCAGCGAGACCCCGAGATCGCCGCGCTGCTCGACGCGGGTCCGCCAAAGCCGGTCATCCCGGCATCGGCTCCGGCTTCACCCGACACTGGCCAGCGTTGACTCCCGCCTGGCGTTCGCCTCATCGGACACATCCGACCCGCCATGCCACGAAAACGCCCCGTTGCATCGTCGATTCTTTAGTTTCAACGTGCTCGAATTGATCGAGGACAAATTGACGCAGTTCCGGCTCTTGCAAACTTGCGAACATGAATTCGAACTCCACTTCGTCCCCATCCGCGCGTCGCGCTCCACCCACCGGATCGGTCCCGCCCCAACCTCCCCAACCTGTCGATACCGCAAGCCGGCAGCCGTCCAAGGCCAGGCCGCAGCGCCTGGCATGGCTGACCGGCCTGCTCAGCGCCACGCTGCTGGTGCTCAACACGCTGGCCTGCTTCGTCCCGATCGTCCCGCTGGCACTGCTCAAGCTGGCCGTGCCGACACCGGCGGTGCGCCGCCGCGTGGACCCCTGGCTGAACGGCATCGCAACGGGCTGGATATCCCGGAACACCCGCTGGATCGCGCGCCTGCAACCGGAAATCTGGGACGTCCGGGGCAATACGGATCTGCGCCTTGACGACTGGTATCTGGTCAACTGCAACCACCAGTCGTGGGTGGACATCTTCGTGCTCCAGCGCGTGCTGAACAAGCGCATTCCGCTGCTGAAGTTCTTCCTGAAGCAGCAGTTGCTCTACGTGCCGGTGATTGGCCTGGCCTGGTGGGCGCTGGACTTCCCGTTTATGAAGCGGTACAGCAAGGCACAGTTGCGCCGCAATCCGGCACTGGGCCGCAAGGACCAGGAGACCGCGCGGCGCGCCTGCGAGAAATTCAAGCTGGTGCCCACCAGCGTGATGGTGTTTGCCGAGGGCACGCGGTTTTCGGAGGCGCGGCGGCAGGCGCAATCGTCGCCGTATCGCAACCTGCTCAAGCCGCGCGCCGGCGCGCTGGCCACCACGCTGAACGCCATGGGCACCCAGTTCCGCTCGATGATCGATGCGACGATCATCTACCCGGACGGCGTGCCAAGTTTCTGGCATCTTGCCTCGGGCCGTGCCGGCCGGATCGTCGTCCGGATTCGGCAAATTCCGATTCCCGACGACTTCTGCGGCGGCGACTACGCGGGCGACAAGGCTTTCCGGTCGGCGTTTCACCATTGGCTCGCCGATCAGTGGCAAGCCAAGGACCGCGAAATCGATGCGGTCATGGAGGTCCAACGGCCCCTGAACGCCGACCGAGACTGAGACAAATCGCACTCGAATTTCAGAAGATTCCGATGTTCGAATGAGAATCGTCTTCTTACACTGCAGTCGCCCGTGCAATACGGGTGACCCAACGGAGTTCAGGGTTGACCCCTCCCCTGCTCTCTTCACTTCAGATGCCACGCGGTTCCCCGCCGCGTGGCATTTTTTTCGTCCGTGGCCGGTGACAGCCGGCGGAATAGCGCGCCGGCTAATCCGGCATTCGCAGTGACTGCAGCAGGGTTGGTACCAGTTCGGAAACCGTGGGATGGATATGCATGGCGCGACTGATGGTGGTGTACGGCGCCCTGGCATACATGATGTCCAGCAGTGCATGCACAACCTCGTCGCCGCTCAGGCCGAGGATCGAGGCACCGAGAATCAACCTTGTGTCCGCATCGACCACCACTTTCATGAAACCCAGGCTTTCGCCTTTCTCGACGGCCCGCCCCACGCGGCTCATCGGGCGGGAGCCGACCAGCACCTTGCAGCCGGATTGCCGGGCCTCCCGCTCGCTCATGCCCACGCGACCCAACGGCGGGTCGATGAACAGCGCGTAGGCCGGAATGCGGTCTGCCACCGAGCGCGGATCGTTGTCGAACAGGTTGGCCGCAACGATTTCATAGTCGTTATACGAGGTGTGCGTGAAGGCGCCGCGGCCGTTGCAGTCGCCCAGCGCCCAGATGCCCGGCACATTGGTCCGTAGCTGTTCGTCCACCTTGATATATCCCCGCGCATCGGTCTCGACGCCCGCCTTGTCGAGGCCCAGATCGTCGGTGTTGGGTACCCGCCCCACCGCCATCAGCAGGTGCGAGCCCACCACTTCCGGCGAGCCCGCCGCGCAATCGAGCCCGACCGCCACGCGGTCTCCCGCCATGCGCGCGCTCAGGCAGTTGGCATCGAGCCGGATATCGATGCCCTCGGCTTCCAGAATCTCCTGAACGGCGTGCGATACATCCTCGTCTTCGCGCTGGATCAGCCGCGGGCCCTTCTCGACGATGGTCACCCTCGAACCAAAGCGCCGGTACATCTGGCCAAACTCCAGGCCGATGTAGCTGCCGCCCACCACGATCAGGTGCTCCGGCAGGAAATCGACATCCATCATGGTCGCGTTGGTCAGGTACGGCACGCGGTCCAGGCCGGGCATCGGTGGCACCAGTGCGCGGCCGCCGACGTTCACAAAAATCCGCCCGGCTTCCAGCAGTTCGCCGCCGACCCGCACCGTCCGCGCACTCTCAAGGCGGGCATGGCCCTCGAAGACCGTAGCGTCCTGCAGTCCGCGCATCCATTGCTCCACCCCGGCGCTGGACTGGCCGGATATCTGGTCCTTGCGCGCCTTGACCTGCTTCATGTCGACGACCACCGGCCCGCCGATCGTCACGCCGTACTCGCCCGCCCGCCGCGCCAGTTGCGCCGCATAGGCGCTGGCGATCAGCGTCTTGGTGGGAATGCAGCCGGTATTCACGCAGGTGCCGCCGAAGCGCCCTCGTTCCACGACGGCCACCTTCATGCCCTCGCCAGCCAGACGTGCCGCCAGCGCGGGGCCGGCTTGCCCGGTGCCGATGATGATCGCGTCGAACTGTCTGGCCATCCCTCCCAACTTGTCGCCTTGCGTCATCGCCGTTCCTTTGACTTGAAATGTCCTGGCCTGCCCCCACACCAGAATATGTCACCGGCGGCGGCATCAACCGCCCGTCTGTTTTGTTGTATTGCGCCCTAATCGGCATATTTGCGACAAAAAAACGTGCCGCCGGTTATTGCACCGCACAACTTCGTCAAGTATGATGCGCGGTTCCCCATTTTGCGCACACTGGATTCTGCGGGAGGCATTCGGCCTCGACGTTCCGTGCGCCACTCCACGATTTCGTTCGCGCCCGCAGGCTTGACCGACGGTCATGTCCGCGACGATCGTCGGCCACCAGTCCAGGAGAATGTATTGGCAAATCCGGTTCGTGACGATTCCGCATCCCGCATGACGACGGCTATTTCGAAGACCGCCCGCAAGAAGCCGGCCGGCAAGGCCCAGGCCACCGCCGCCCCGCTGGACCACGCTTCCGCGGCGCGCCTGGACGAGGAGCGCCAGCGGCAGATGCGCGCGCTGATCGCGCTTGGCCGGGAGCGCGGCTACCTCACCCACGCGGACATCAACGATCACCTTCCCGACAACGTGACGCAGACGGCTGCGATGGAAACCATCGTCAGCACGTTCAACGACATGGGGGTGTCCGTCTACGAGCAGGCGCCGGACGCCGAGACGCTGCTGCTGAGCGATGCCGCCCCGGCCGCGACGTCCGACGACCAGGCGTACGAGGAAGCCGAAGCCGCCCTGTCGACCGTCGACTCCGAATTCGGCCGCACGACCGACCCCGTGCGCCTGTACATGCGCGAAATGGGTGCCAGCGAACTGCTGACCCGCGCCGGCGAAATCGAGATCGCCAAGCGCATCGAAAGCGGCCTGCAGGACATGATTCAGGCCGTTGCGGCGTGCCCGTCCATCGTTTCCGCGCTGCTGGCCGATGTGGACCGTATCGTCGCCGGCGAACTGCGCATCGACGAACTGGTTGACGGCATCAACGACGGCGCGGAAGACGTCGACGTGGCCAGTGCGGCCGATGACGCGTCCGACGACGCCGATGCCGACGACGACAGCGCGTCCGCCGACGACGAATCGGACGATGACGACGACGATGCGGACACCCCGAACCCCGAAAAGGCGAATGCCGCCCGGCTGGAGCAGCTGACCACAGACAGCCTGGCGATTTTCGCGCGCGTGCGGACGCTCTACGAGCAACTGCCCGGCACCCCGGTAACGGGCAAGGCCCGCTCGGCGGCCGTCGCGCAGGTGCTCGCCGAGATCCAGCGCGAACTGGCGCCAATCCGCTTCGCCGCCAAGATGATCGACCGCCTGTGCGCGAGCATGCGCGAACAGGTTGACGCCGTGCGCGCGATCGAGCGCAGCATCCTCGAGATCGCCGTCGAGCGTTGCGGCATGCCGCGCGAGGCCTTCGTGGCGTCGTTCCCCGGCCGCGAGACCGACCTCGACTGGACCAGCCAGATGGCGGCCACGTCGAAGCAGTTCGGCCCGGCGCTGGAGCGTCACCTGCCGGCCATCCAGGCCTGCCAGCGCAAGCTCGTCGACATCGAGACCGCCGTCTCGGTGCCGCTGCAGCAGCTCAAGCAGATCTACCGCCAGATGAGCGCCGCCGAGCAGAAGATGCGCCAGGCCAAGCGCGAACTGACCGAGGCCAACCTGCGCCTTGTGATTTCCATCGCCAAGAAGTACGTGAACCGCGGCATGCAGTTCCTGGACCTGATCCAGGAAGGCAACATCGGCCTGATGAAGGCGGTGGACAAGTTCGAATACCGGCGCGGCTGGAAGTTTTCGACGTATGCCACGTGGTGGGTGCGGCAGGCCGTCACGCGCGCGCTGGCCGATCAGGCACGCACCATCCGGGTGCCGGTTCACATGATCGAGACGATCAACAAGCTGAACCGCATTTCACGCGAAATCCTGCAGCAGACCGGCCAGGAGGCCCATCCTGCGGTGCTGGCGGAACGCATGGAAATGACCGAGGAAAAGGTGCGCGGCATCCTGCGCATCGCGCGGCAACCCGTTTCGCTGGAAACCCCTGTGGGTGACGACGCCGACGCAACGCTCGGCGACATGATCGAGGACGTATCGGCCAGCTCTCCGGCCGAAGCGGCGATTCAGGCCAACCTGCGGGCGGCGATCGACGAGGCGCTCGACGCGCTGACGCCGCGCGAGGCAAAGGTCCTGCGCATGCGATTCGGGCTGGACATGGTGTCCGATCACACGCTGGAAGAGGTCGGCAAGCAGTTCGATGTGACCCGCGAGCGGATCCGCCAGATCGAGACCAAGGCGATGCGCAAGCTGCAGCATCCGAGCCGTGCCGACAAGCTGAAGCTGTTCCTGGAGCGTTAAGCAGGAATCCGGCAGCAAAAGAGATACGGCGCCCCGATTTAACGCGGGGCGCCGCAGATCACGCAGTCAATGCGTGAGGATTTACAGCGGCTTGATTGCGCCTGCCTGCTTGCCCTTCGGGCCCTGCTTCACTTCGAAGCTGACCTTCTGGCCTTCTTGCAGCGACTTGAAGCCGTTGCCCTGAATTTCGGAGAAGTGCGCGAACAGGTCTTCACCGCCGTCATCCGGCGAGATGAAACCAAAACCCTTCGCATCGTTAAACCACTTCACGGTACCAGTTGCCATTTTCTGAATATTCCAACAAAAACGAGATAAAGACGACGCCGCCAATATGGCGGACGTGCGGTTACCTTGTATCACACCCCGGCCGTTCGCGACAATCAGGATTGTTCTGACCCCGCCAATTACGCCTTGTCAGGCATCGCACCGACATAGCGGCCTCTCGGGCGGATCACCTGCCCAACTCCCAGCTGTTCCAGACTGTGCGCCAGCAGGCCTATGCTGCGCGCCGTGGCAAACATGGCGAACGCGGCGTCGTCCGGCAGTGCGCAATGAATCACCAGGGCCGCCAGCGCCACATCGATATTGGGCTGCAATCCGGTCAGCCGCGTGGCCTGCTCGATGAAACGGGCGATGCCCGGCGGGGGCGCGAACTGGCTCAGCAGCGCCACGGCACGCGGATCGCCGTCGGGATAGAGATGGTGGCCGAAGCCTGGGAGCGGCTGGCCGGTAGACAGGTACTGCGTGATGACCGGGTCTTCGCCCTGCCGCTCGACTTCGCTGAATAGCGCCTTGACACGCCCCGAGGCGTCGCCGTGCAGGGGCCCCGACAGCGTGGACAGCCCCGAGAGCAGGCAGGCTGGCAGCGACGCGCCGTTCGACGCCGCGATGCGCGCGGCAAATGCCGAACTGGTCAGTTCGTGATCGACCAGTAGCACCATGGCCACGCGTAGCAATTCCGCCACGTTCGGCCCCTGGCCCCAGCCCTGCGCGAAGCGTTCGTGCAGCGGTGCCTGCCCTGGCTGCGCGCCGAATGCGTTGGCCAGCAGCCCCACCAGCGCCTGACCCTCGCCATGCAGCACGCGCGTCATGCGGCCATGTGTGGAATGGCCGGTGGCGGCCAGTTCGGCCAATGCCATGAACGCCGCCACACGCCCCGGCTTGTCGATCCGCACGGACGACGACAGATCCACCGCCTGCGCCGAATCCCACAGCAAGCGCGCCGCGTCTTCCAGCGTGGCCGTGTCGGCCAGGGCCACGGCGTCGCGCCCCCGGAAGTAGAGCCGCTCGCGCACGAACGTCGAGATCGACGTGGGGATGCTGGGCTCGGCACCAAACAGCGTGTTGGTGGCCAGCGTCTCGTGCTTGCGGCCGGCCTGCTTGCGCCTGGCCAGCGTCGCCACATCCTCGGCCCGATACAGGCTGCGGCGGGTATCCGTCGGGTCCGACGTCACCTCGATCTTGCCCCGGCTCACGTACGCGTAGACCGTCTGCGGCCGCACGCCAAGCCGCGAGCACGCTTCGTCCATCGATATCCAGGCTCCCATCTGCACTCCTGCACGTCCCGCGGCATTTTATTTATGTTGATTTTATATATCAATATTGCGTACTGAATCAATATTTAACTACCATGAGTTCCACATTCCAGCCAAAAACGGACCGCTCATGAAGCCTCAGATCCTGCAACTGAATCCCATCCTGATTCCCGCCGCCAATGACGAACTGGCTTCGCTGTACCAGGTACACAAGCTGTTCGAGATCGACGACCAGGACGCCTGGGTCGCGCAGCACGGCGCGTCGATCGAGGCTGTCATCACGGGCGGTCACACCGGCATTTCGCGCGCCATGCTGGAACGCCTGCCGGCCCTGAAGGTAGTGGCCGTCAACGGCGTGGGCACCGACGCGGTCGATCTCGCCTATTGCCGTGAGCGCAAGCTGCCCGTGACCGCCACAATCGGCGCCCTGACCGAGGACGTGGCCGACCTGGCGATCGGCCTGCTGATTGCCGCCTGCCGCAACATCGCCGCGGGCGACCGCTTTGTCCGCGATGGCCAATGGGAACGCTTTCCGCAGCCGTCGGCCATCCCGCTGGCACGCCGCTTCAGCGGCATGCGGGTGGGCATCGTCGGCATGGGCCGCGTAGGCCGTGCGGTAGCCACGCGGGCCGCGGCGTTCGGCTGCCCGATCCGCTACACGGACCTGCGCGCCATGGACGACCTGCCGCACGAATTCGTCCCCGACCTGGTCGATCTGGCACGCCACAGCGACGCCCTGGTGCTGTGCGCCGCGGCCGACAAGGCCGAAGGCATCGTCAATGCCGCCGTGCTCGACGCGCTGGGGCCGCGCGGCTTCCTGGTCAATGTGGCCCGGGGGCGTCTGGTCAATGAAGACGACCTGGCGCAGGCGATCGAGGCCGGCCGCATTGCGGGCGCGGGCCTGGATGTCTTCGTGGATGAACCGCGCGTGCCACTGGCGCTGCGCCGGTCCGACCGCACCACGCTGCAGGCCCACCGCGCCAGCGCCACATGGGAAACGCGCGCCGCGATGATCCGCATGGTGCTCGACAGCGTGGCCGACGGCCTGGCCGGCAAGCGCCCAGCCGCGAGCCTGACCACCTGATACGGCCCGCCGGATCGCAACTGGAGCGCGAAGATGGAATACGTCCTGCCCGCCCCGGCGCCAAGCGCCCTGCCCGTGGTCAACAGCAATGCGCATTTCCCGGTCGGCCGGGTGTTCTGCATCGGGCGCAACTACCGCTGGACCGCGAACGAGCCGGCGGCGGCCGACATGCCCGCCTGGTTCATGAAGCCGTTCACCGCCGTGGCGCCCGCGACCGGCATGCTGCCCTACCCGCCCGGCACCGACGATTTCTGCCACGAAGTGGAACTGGTGGTGGCCATCGGCCGCGATGGGCGCGATATCGACCCCACGCACGCCGAATCGCATATCTGGGGCTATGCCGTCGGCCTCGACATGACGCGCCGCGACCTGCAGCAGGAGGCCAAGCGTGCCGGAGGCCCCTGGGAGCCGGCGAAGGCCTTCGACCATTCGGCACCGTGCAGCCCGATCGTTCCGGCTGCCTCGGTCGGTCATCCGCGCGATGGCGAGATCCGGCTGGCGGTCAACGGCGCGCAGCGCCAGCGCGCCACGCTGGCCGACCTGATCTGGCCCGTGCCGGACCTGATCGCCATGTTGTCGCGCTCGGTAACGCTGCGCGCCGGCGACCTGGTCTTCACTGGCACGCCCGCTGGCGTCGGCCCGCTGCAGCGCGGCGATGTCGTCGACGCCAGCGTGGCGGGCATCGGCCATATCTCGCTGACGGTCACGTAGCGCCTGCGGCGGCTGCGTGCCCTGACACATAGCACCGGCGGCGGCTGCCTGCCCGGACGAACAAGAACGGACAAGACCTCGCATAACGCATCTGGAGACCGCAATGCACCCTTCCCGACGAATCGCGCTGGTCACCGGCGCCGGCAGCGGCGTCGGCCGGCTGACCGCGCTGGCCCTGCTGGACGATGGCTGGACTGTCGTGCTGGCCGGCCGCCGTGCCGACCCGCTGCAAACATTGGCGACCGATGCCGCCGCGCGCGGCCAGACGGCGCTGGCTGTCCCAACCGATGTCACCGACCCCGCCAGCGTGCAGGCGCTGTTCGACACCATCGAGCAGGCGTTCGGCCGCATCGACCTGGTATTCAACAACGCCGGCGTCAACGCGCCGGCCGTACCGATGGACGAACTGCCATTGGACAAGTGGTTCAACGTGGTGAACACCAACGTGACCGGCGTGTTCCTGTGCGCGCGGGCCGCCTTCGGCCTGATGCGCCGGCAGTCCCCCCAGGGCGGGCGGATCATCAACAACGGCTCGGTGTCGTCGCAAACCCCGCGCCCGTTCACCGCGCCCTACACGGCCAGCAAGCACGCCGTCAGCGGCCTGACCAAGGCGCTGGCGCTCGATGGCCGTGCCTTCAACATCGCGGCGGGCCAGATCGACATCGGCAATGCCCTGACCGAACTGTCCGAACGCATGACGCGCGGCGTGCTGCAGGCCAATGGCACCACCGCACCGGAGCCGATGATGGACGCGCGCCACGTGGCCAATGCCGTGCGGCACATGGCATCGCTGCCGCTGGACGCCAACGTATTGAACATGACGGTCATGGCCAGCGCCATGCCGTTCGTCGGCCGCGGCTGACACCCCACCGCGCTCCCGGGGCCTCGCATTCCCGGCGGCACCACCCAGAGTTGACTCAAGTTGACCAATTTCCCAAAGGAGACCCCATGCGATTCACCACACGAAAGCTCATCGCCCTGGCCGGCACCCTGGCTGGCAGCGCCGCGTTGCTGGCGGCACCGGGCGCCGCCTCGGCTCAGAATTATCCGACCCGTCCGGTCACGATCATCGTCCCGGCACCGGCCGGCGGCGGCATCGACCTGATTGCGCGCGTGGTTGGCGAAAAGCTGTCGGTCAAGCTCGGCCAGCCGTTTATCGTCGAGAACCGCCCGGGCGCCTCGAACAACCTCGGCACGGCCGTGCTGGCCAACGCCAAGCCCGACGGCTATACGATCGGCATCGTCGGCGGCAGCCATAACATCAACAAGTTCCTGTTCAGGAACCTGGGCTGGGACCCCGAAAAGAGCTTCGAGCCCATCGTGTACACGCACGAGATTCCGCTGGTGTTCGCGGCGTATCCCAAGCTGCCCGTGAAGACCGTGCCCGAACTGGTGACGTGGATGAAGGCCAATCCGGCCGAAGCCAAGGTGGCCACCTCGGGCCGCGGCAGCGCGCAGGAAATGGCCGCCGAGATGTTCCGCATGGTCAGTGGCGCGCCGGTGCTGCTGGTGCCGTACAAGGGTTCGTCCGCAGCCCACCCCGACCTGATTGCCGGCCGCACGGCGCTCTATATCGACACCATCAGCGCCATCCAGGAACAGGTGAAGTCCGGCAACGTCCGCGCGCTGGCCGTATCCACCCGCAAACGCTCGAAGGCGCTGCCCAACGTACCGACCGCCGACGAACAGGGCCTGAAGGGCTACGACGCCAGCACCAATGGCGGGTTCCTGGCCCCGGCCGGCACGCCCAAGGACATCGTGGCCAGGCTCAATGCCGAGATCAACGCCGCGCTGAAGCTGCCGGAAGTGCGCGCCAAGCTGGAGACGGCTGGCATCGAAATCCAGGGCGGCACCCCGCAGGAGTACGCCGCCGTCATCAGGTCGGACCTGGCGAAATGGGCCAAGGTGGTCAAGGAGGCCAATATCCAGGCCGAATGATTCAGGCCGAATGACCCGGCCCAAAAGATCGCAAGTTGTGCACGCGACGCGCCCGGACGGCACCGGGCGGGCTGGCGACTGGGCTAGAATGCCAGCCTTTCGGCCCCACCCGCTCTCCGGGCGCTCTTGCAGCGTTGGCAGCGTCGGCCGCTCCCCTGCACTGGTTTTCCGCGTCATGCCTCAGCCCCACAACGACACCTCGGTTTCCGATGCCGACATCGAACCCGACCAGATTCACGAGCCCCGGCTCTGGCGCGACAAGGGCTGGACTGCGCGCGTCATCAAGAACGAAGACGGCGATGGCTGGGCCGTCGAGATGGTCCGCGACGGCAGTGCCGAACCTGCCCTGGTCGGTCCATGGACCATGGGCCGCAACAAGGTCGATCCCAAGCCGCTCGATGCCACCGCGCACCAGACCCTCGTGAAGACCGCCTCCGAGGTGATCCGCCGCCACGAGCAGCAGCTGCACGCGCAGCTCAATAAGCAGATTACGATTGAGATCGACGATCAGGTGATCAGCGTCAAACTGGCCATCACACCGGACGAATTCGAGCCATTTGGCACGCTGACGGCCACCAGCCCGTTCGGTGACGTACTCGCCACCACCACCGTGCGGCCCGATTTCCGCCTGACCCGAGACAGCGCCGCGCGCTGGGCAGCCAACGGGTTCGGCAAGATCCGCTGACCGCCTTCCGCGCCTTCCTGGTGACGCCGGGGCGGCAATTTCCGACCACAACCGGCCCCCGCCGGTATCCACGCTATAATCCCGCGTCGTTTGACTGAGCTAGAGCAATGGGTTTCGAACAACTGGCAGGACTGAGGGCAAAACTGGCCGAGCAGGCAAAGAAAGAGGCGCGCGAGAAGGCTCCGCGCCAGCCTGCGCCTGCCGCCAAGCCGAACAAGCCGTCGCGGCCGAACAAGCCGGGCGCAAAACCGGGTGCAAAACCGGCCGCAAAACCGGCTGGCCAGGCGGCACAGCAGGCCCGGCCGGCGACGCCTGTCGATCCGGTGGTGCGTAACATCGGCAAGCTGCAAAAGAAATTCCCGCTGGCGTTCCCGAAGAACCCCGCGCCCAAGGTGCCGCTCAAGATCGGTGTCTTCGACGATCTGCTGACGCACGCCACCGAGCTGGGCCTGTCCGAAGCCGAGCTGCGCGAGGCGATCCGCACGTGGTGCCGTGGCGCCCGCTACTGGACCTGCCTGACGCAGGGCGCGCCGCGTCTGGATCTGGCTGGCCAGCCGGCCGGCGAAGTGACCGAGGCCGATGCGGCACGCGGCCGCCAGCTGCGCTCCGCCCGTCCGAAGCAGAAGCCCGCCCAGCAAAAGCCGGCGGCGCAGAATGCTGCCCAGCCGGCTGCACCGCAGGCCGAAGCGCAGGCCGCCCCGCAGCAGGAAGCCGCGGCGGCAGACACGCCTGCCGAGTCGCCTGTCGAGTCGCCTGCCACACCCGAAACACCTCCCCAGCCGGAATAACGCGCCAGGGGACACCCCGCAGCCCGTCGCACGCACCGCGTACGAACGGGCTGTTTTCCTGGACG
The DNA here is from genome assembly GCF_900104095.1 of Ralstonia sp. 25mfcol4.1. GTDB lineage: Bacteria > Pseudomonadota > Gammaproteobacteria > Burkholderiales > Burkholderiaceae > Cupriavidus. Next base: position 210,691 of record NZ_FNJO01000010.1, read on the forward strand.
AATCGCCATCCCACGGAGTTTTCGCCGCCGCATACTGCCGCAGTCATGCAGCCGGAGATCCCTACCATGAGCGAATTTCGTCCACAGCCCGCACCCGCGTGGGCCGTCCAGCAGTGGTTCAACACTGACCGTCCCCTGTCGATCGAAGCCCTGCGCGGCAAGGTCATCGTTCTGGAAGCGTTCCAGATGCTGTGCCCGGGCTGCGTGTCGCACGGCTTGCCGCAGGCGCTGCGGGTCCATCAGACGTTTCCGTCATCCGAAGTGGCCGTCATCGGCCTGCACACCGTATTCGAGCACCACGACGCCATGACGCCCACGGCGCTGCGCGCGTTCCTGCACGAATACCGGATGCCGTTCCCGGTCGGCGTGGACATGCCCGACGGCCAGGGCGGCGTGCCGCTGACGATGCAGGCCTACGCCATGCGCGGCACGCCGACGCTGATCCTGATCGACGCGCGCGGACGGCTGCGCCGGCAGTATTTCGGCTCGGTCAACGACCTCACGCTGGGCGCCGACATTGCCGAACTGATTCTCGAAGCGCGTGTGGATGCCGATGCAGACAAGGGGCAGCCTTCCGCGCTACCCGCCGGCCATCCAGCCAGCGCGGCTGCCGGCGACTGCGCATCTGGCGCGTGTCTCGTCGACCCGAAATAACCTACCCAAGACCCATGGCAGACACCGGGCCCGGCCCTCACGTTGACGATACCGAGCGCGCCGCGCTGTACCGCATCCTGGCGCTGCGGCGCGACTGCCGGCATTTCACGCCGGGGCCACGTCTGCCCGATGACCAGCTGGAACGCCTGCTGCGCGCCGCCCATCAGGCGCCCTCGGTGGGCATGATGCAGCCGTGGCGGTTCATGCGCCTGAGCACGCCGGCCTGGCGCACGCGGCTGGTGCCGCTGGTGGAAGCCGAACGGCAGGCCACCGCCCGGGAACTGGGCGATCGCGGTGCCGAATTCCTGCGGCTCAAGGTCGAGGGGATTCGCGACTGCGCCGAACTGCTGGCCGTGATTCTGGCGCCCGACGACGGCACGGTTTTCGGCCGTCGCAGCATGCCCGCCGAAATGGCCTGGGCTTCCGCCGCCTGTGCGGTACAGAACCTGTGGCTGGCCGCGCGCGCCGAGAACCTCGGCCTGGGATGGGTATCGATGTTCGACCCCGTCGCCCTGGCGCGCGAGCTCGATCTGCCACCCGGCGCAAAGCCGTTCGGGCTGCTCTGCCTGGGGCCGGTGCCGGCGTTCTACGAGGCGCCGATGCTCGAACAGGAAGGCTGGCGCAGGCGCGCCCCGCTGCAGGACATCCTCTGGGAGCCTCCGGCGCCACCCGAGCCGCCTGCTGCATAGACAATCCATACCGGCACATCGGCTTCCGGGCGCTCCCTATACGGATTTGCTATACCATCGCCGCAGCACCCCTCCATAGACCCCCGGCATGAAGTTCAAGGAAATCCACGCGTTCCAGGCAGTCATGCGCTCCGGCTCGATGACTGCGGCGGCCACCGAGCTCTATACGTCGCAGCCGAACGTGAGCCGGCTGATCGCCCAGCTCGAATACTCGACCGGCCTGACGTTGTTCACGCGCACCGCGGGCCGCCTGCACCCCACGGAAGAAGCGCTGGCCTTCGTGCGCGAGGTCGAACGCGCCTTCGTCGGCCTTGACGCCCTCAAGGACGCGGCGCGCAATATCCGTCAGTTCGGCAAGGGCCGCCTGCGCATTGCCACGGTGCCGTCGCTGGCGATGACCGTGGTGCCGCTGGTGCTGCAGCGGTTTCATGCCGAGTACCCCGACGTCAACGTGGCCATGGAAACGGGCAGTACCCAGCTGGTGGCCGACCAGGTCGGCAGCCGCTACTGCGATCTGGGGCTGGTCTCGTTCCTGCCGCCCGCCGCCGTGACCGAAGCCCGGCCCGTGGCCGAATTGTCGGGCTGTTGCGTGCTGCCGCCCGGACACCGGCTTGCCTCGCTCGAAGCGATCACGCCCGCCGACCTGGCCGGCGAATCGTTCATCTCGATGAGCCATGGCGATGGCCTGCGCGCTGCCGTGGATGCCGCGTTCGCCAGCGACGACCGGCGCGTGATGCACTTCGAGACCCCCTACGGCGCCACCATCTGCAAGATGGTCGGCCTGGGCCTCGGGGTCGGCATCGTCAATCCCCTGGTTGCCCGCATGCACGCCGCCGAAGTCGTCATCCGGCCATTCCGGCCGCAGATCCCGTTTGTCAGCTACCTGCTGCTGGCCCGCAACCGCCCGGCCAATGTGCTGGTGGATCGATTCACCGAACGGATGATCGAGGTGATCGCTGCCGAAACGGCATCCCTGCCGGCCACCCTATCAGGTTTTGGTATGGCCGCCTGACAGACTCGTATTTGCACGCGGGGTGCTGGCTCCGCAATACTCGTCCCGACAGACACACCGGCCAGATCGCCCCGGATGGCCGGCGGCGTCACGATTCTTGCGAGTACCCGACATGAATTCCAGCAGGGCCCAAGGCCCGCACATTCCCTACGGGAGGCGCCGCTGATGGTGGCCTCCGCTCCCCGATTTCCGGTATTCGACGTCGCCGTGGTGGGCGGCGGCCTGGTCGGCTCCGCCGTGGCCTATGGCCTGCGCAATCGCGTGGGTGCCATTGCCGTGCTGGATGAAGGCGATATCGCCCTGCGCGCCTCGCGCGGCAATTTCGGCCTGGTCTGGCTGCAGAGCAAGGGCTATGGCATGGGTGCCTACAGCCGCTGGACGCTGAATTCGACGCGCCTGTGGCCGCAACTGGCGGCCGGCCTGCTCAAGGAAACCGGCATCGACGTCGCGCTGGAACAGAAAGGCGGCCTCACGCCGCTGATGGGCGACTACGAGGTGGAAGCCCGCCTGGCGTGGGTCAATACGCTGATGTCCCAGCCTGGCGTCGAGCCGTACGAGTGGAAGCTGCTCGATCACCACCAGGCGGCGTCGCTGGTGCCCGGCCTCGGCCCGGACGTGACCGGCGCGATCTGGACCCCGCACGACGGCATCGTCAATCCGCTCAAGCTGCTGCGCGCGTTCCATACCGCGTTCAGCACGAGCGGGGTCGAATACCTGCCGCACCATGGCGTCACCCATATCGCGCAGCAGCCCGGCGGCGATTTCGTGCTGGCCACGCCGAACGGCGAGGTGCGGGCGCGCAAGATCGTGCTGGCCGGCGGCCTGCGCAACGGCGACCTGGGCGCCATGGTGGGCATCGACCTGCCGATGGCGCCGCAGCGCGGCCAGATCCTGGTCCTGGAGCGCACCCACCGCCTGCTGGACACCCCCATGGTCACGCTGCGCCAGAACGACGAAGGCAGCTGGCTGGTCGGCGATTCGCAGGAAGACGCCGGCTATGCCGACCAGGTGACCACGCTCCCCGTGCTGGCCACGCTGGCCGACCGCGCCGTGCGGACGCTGCCCGCGTTGCGCGACGTCCGCGCCGTGCGCGCCTGGTCAGCCCTGCGCGTGCGCGCCAGGGACGGCTTTCCGGTCTACGAGCAATCGGCCACGCATCCGGGCGCGTTCATCGTCACCTGCCATAGCGGTGTGACGCTGGCCGCCACCCACGCCATGCACCTGGCCCCGATGATCGCCGCCGGCGCGCTGGCGCCGGAGCTGGACACCTTTTCGACCCGGAGATTCCATGTTCAGAAGAATTGACGCGGCCGTGCTGCAAGGGACGGCGCGCAGCGTGCGGGTCACCGTGGATGGCACCGCGCTCGAATGCCGCGAAGGCGATAGCGTCGCCGCCGCACTGTTTGCCGCCGGCGTGCTGGCCTGCCGCGACACCGCCGTATCGGGCGCCGCACGCGGCCCGTATTGCATGATGGGCGTCTGCTACGACTGCCTGGTGCGCATCGATGGCCGGCCCAACCAGCAGGCCTGCATGACCCGCGTGCAGGACGGCATGAAGGTGGAGCGCCAGCTTGGCGCACGCGAGGTGGCAGCATGACGGCCGACATCACGACGTGCGACCTGCTGGTGATCGGCGCCGGCCCGGCCGGGCTGGCCGCTGCCACCCAGGCGGCCGAACTGGGCCTGTCGACCGTGCTGATCGACGAGCAACCCGCACCGGGCGGGCAGATCTATCGCGCCATCGGCAACACGCCGGTACAGAACCGCGCCATCCTGGGGCAGGACTACTGGCACGGCCTGAGCCTGCTGGAGCCGTTCGCCAGGAGCGGCGCACGCCATGTTCCGGCCGCCACCGTGTGGTCGATCAATGCACGCGACGGTCAGCCCGAGGGGCAGTCCGCCGGCTACGAGGTCGCCTATTCGGTGGCCCGCGCCGGCCAGGACCCGCAGGCCGCGCTGCTGCACTGCCGCCATATCATCCTGGCCACCGGCGCGCAGGAGCGGCCATTCCCGATCCCCGGCTGGACCCTGCCGGGCGTGATCACGGCGGGCGCCGCGCAGATCCTGCTGAAGACATCGGGCGTGGTGCCCGAAGGCCGGACCGTGCTGGCAGGCGGCGGCCCGCTGCTCTATCTGCTGGCGTGGCAGTACCTGAATGCCGGCGTGAAGCTGCAGGCGATTCTGGAAACCACGGCCAGCGGCCAATGGCGCCAGGCGCTGCCGCATGCCTGGGGCTTCCTGCGCTCGCCCTATCTGGGCAAGGGGCTGAAGCTGCTGCGCGCCGTGCGCAAGGCGGTGCCCATCGTCAGCGGCGTGACCGCGCTGGAAGCCGTGGCCGGGCCCGGCGGCCAGGTCGCCGAACTGCGCTACGAGGCCGACGGCCAGCGCCACACCATCGCCATCGACCAGTTGCTGCTGCACCAGGGCGTGGTGCCGAATACCAACCTGTCGCGCGCCGTGGGCGCCGAGCATGTCTGGAACGAACGCCAGGACTGCTGGCAGCCGCAGGTCGACGACTGGGGCGCCACGTCGGTGCCGCACGTCAGCATTGCCGGCGACGGCGCGGGCATTGCCGGCGCCGTGGCGGCCGAGCACCGGGGCCGTATCGCCGCCGCGCACGCGGCCGCTGCGCTGGGCCGCATCAGTACCGACACGCGCGACCGCACGGCGGCCCAGCCGCGCGCCGAACTGGCACGCGCCACGCGCGGCCGCGAATTTTTCGAGGTGCTGTACCGCCCGCTGCCGCAGTTCCGCCGCCCGGTAGGCGACACCATCGTCTGCCGCTGCGAGGAAGCCACCGCCGAACAGGTGCGCCATGCCGCGCGCATCGGTTGCCAGGGGCCGAACCAGCTGAAGGCGTTCCTGCGCTGCGGCATGGGCCCCTGCCAGGGCCGCTTCTGCGGGCTGACCGTGACCGAACTGATCGCCGACGAGCAGCAGCGGCATCCGCGTGATGTGGGCTACTACCGGCTGCGGTTTCCCACCAAGCCGGTGACGCTTGGCGAAATTGCGACGTTGCCACAGACCGAGGCATCGCGCGAAGCGGTGGTGCGATTCAAGAAATAAGCCGCGACATGGCGGAACGCGTGGCCGGATTGCGATGCAGGCCGGCCACGCCAGCAGCAAACGCATACACAAAATGAGCGGGAGCCGGGATACACCGCGCCTCGCCAGTTGGACCAGCACAGCGAGTTCATCCTGAGAGCACTCATCAACCCATCCTTTCGAGAATCAACCATGGTGTTTTCCAAGATCGTTCCCGCTCTCGCGCTCGCATTGGCCGCTGCCTCGGCCGCCACCCCTGCCCTGGCCCAGGAACTGCCGCCGGGCCCGCTCCGCATGCTGGTCGGATTTGCCCCCGGCGGCGGCAACGACGTCATCGCCCGCACGGTCGCCACGCAATTCCAGCTGAACACCAGGACGACGATCGTGGTGGAAAACAAGCCCGGCGGCGGCAGCACGCTGGCCACCGCCGAGATGGCGCGCGCGAAGCCCGATGGCTCGGTGCTGCTGCTGGGCTCGGTCGGCGGCCAGGCCATCGCGCCGTCGATCTACAGCAAGCTGCCCTACGATCCGGTCAAGGGCGTGCAGCCGGTGTCGCTGGTGGCCAAGTCGGCCAACGCGCTGGTGGTCAACAACGACCTGCCGGTCAAGAACGTGCAGGAACTGCTGGCCTACGCCAAGGCCCATCCCGGCAAGCTCAACGTGACGTCGCCCGGCAATGGCACGATCTCGCACCTGTCGGCCGAACTGTTCAAGAGCATGGCGGGCGTGTCCATCACGCATATTCCGTATCGCGGCGATGCCCCGGCCATGCAGGACGTGATGGCCGGCCAGGCCCAGATGACGTTTGCCAGCCTGCCCTCCGCCAAGGCCGGCGCCGATTCCGGCAAGGTCCGCATCCTGGCCGTGACCAGCGCCAAACGCGTGGAAACGATGCCGAACGTGCCGACCATCGCCGAATCGGGCGTGCCGGGCTACGAGGTGGTGTCGTGGTATGGCGTTTTTACGACGGGCGGCACGCCGATGCCGACCGTCAACCGCCTGGCCCAGGAAATCGCGGCCGTGGTGGCGCAACCGTCGATCCGCGAATCGATCGCCAAGCAGGGCATGGAGCCCAGCGCGCTGGGCCCGGTTGAGTTCACGCAACTGGTGAACCGCGACACCCAGAAGTGGGACAAGGTGGTGAAGAGCGTCGGCATCAAGCTGGACTGACCGATCCGACCCGCGTACCGAATGCCGGAGCATCGCAGACACAGCGGATAGAATTCGCGGCTACGTCACCATTCGCGCCACACTGAACCGGACATGGCACATACAAGCCGCGCGCTGCACTGGTCCGCGCTCCTGGCCGGTACGCTCGCATTGAGCTACCTGCTGCAGCCCGTGATATCGACGGCCAGCGTGCTGGTTGCCGCGATGGGGTGCGCCATGGTCGCCGGTTTCATGGACGTCAGGCTGCGCATCCGCCCCGCGTTGACGGCGTTCGCGCAGGCCATGACCGGGACGGCCATCGCCAGCACGCTGCATCTGGCCGAACTGCTTGAAGCGGCGTCGGACGGGCTGGTGGTGCTGGGCGTGGCCCTGACCATCGGCAGCGCCGCGGCCGTGGGCTGGCTGCTGGTCCGCTATTCGCCGCTGCCTGGCACCACGGGCGCGTGGGGCAGCCTGCCCGGCGCGGCGTCGATCATGGGCGCCCTGGCCACCGAGAACGGCGGCGACGGCATCCTGGTGTCGCTGATGCAGTACCTGCGCGTGGTGCTGGTGGTCGTCACCGGGCCGCTGGTAGCCCATGCCATCGTCGATGCACAGATGGCGACGGCCTCGGCATCGACGACGGCTGGCCAGGCATTCAGCCATGTCTCGCCCGTCGGCACGCCGGTCGCCATCGGCATTGCGATCGTCGGGTGCTGGATCGGTGTGCGCTTCCGCATCCTGGCCGGGGCGTTCCTGGTGCCGCTGGCGCTGGGCGCCGTGTGGGTGACGCTGGTGCCGGCCCCGGTGGTGGTGCCCACGCCGCTGCTCGGCTGCGGCTTCGCGGTGCTGGGCTGGACCATCGGCCTGCAGTTCCGGCGCGACCTGCTGCGGCCTTTGGTGGCGTCGCTGCCGACCATGCTGGCCGCCATCGTGGCGATGATGGGACTGTGCGCCGCCTCGGCGTGGTTGATCTCCGCCAGCCACAAGGTCAGCTTCCTGACGGCCTACCTGGCCACGTCGCCGGGCGGCGTGGAATCGATCGTGGCCATCGCGCTCGGCACCAACGCGGACATGAATTTCGTGGTGGCCACCCAGACGCTGCGGCTGTTCTCGGTCGTGCTGATCGGGCCATGGCTGGCCAGGCGCATTGGCATGTCGACCGGCGGGTCGGGCGGCGGGGGCGGGTCGGGCGGCGGGTCGGGCGGCTGACGCCGTCAGGCCGTCAGATATGCCGCCGCGCCCGCCCCGGCCACCCGTCCACTGGCGAAGCAGGCCGTCAGCAGATAGCCGCCGGTCGGTGCTTCCCAGTCCAGCATTTCGCCGGCGCAGAACATGCCCGGGACCGCGTTGAGCATCAAGTGATCGTCCATCGCCTCGAAGCGGACGCCGCCCGCCGTGCTGATCACTTCGTCGATGGGTCGCGCGCGGATCAGCACCAGCGGCAGCGCCTTGATGGCGGCGGCCAGTGCCACGGGGTCGTGCATCGCTTCCCTCGTCAGCACCTCGCGCAGCAGCCGTGCCTTGACGCCGGTGATGCCCAGCCGACTCTGCAGGTGGCTGGACACCGAGCGCGATCCGCGCGGTCGTCCGACTTCGGCGGCAACGTCCTCGGCAGAGCGCCCCGGCGCCAGGTCCAGCGTGACGGTGGCGCTGCCGTGCGCATCGATCAGGTCGCGGATCGGGGCGGACAGCGCGTAGACCAGGCTGCCTTCGATGCCGGTTTCGCTGATCACGAACTCTCCTTGCCGATGCAGGACGGTGCCGTCGGGCGCGGTCACGCCGATGGCCACCGATTTGACGGGATCCCCGGCGTGCTGGCTCCGGAACACCTCGCTCCATTCGATATCGAAGCCGCAGTTGGCCGGCCGCAGCGGCGCCACATCGACACCCCGGGCTGACAGCATCGGCACCCACGCGCCATCGGACCCAAGCCGCGCCCAACTGCCGCCGCCCAGCGCCAGCACCACGGCGCGGGCCGCCACTTCCACCTCGACCTGCTCCTCGCCCCTGCGGGTGGCAAAGCGCAGCACGTGCCAGCCATCGGCAGACTGCCCGAAGCCAATCCAGCGATGCCGGACGTGCAGGCGCATTCCGGCTTCGCGCAGGCGATGGAGCCACGCGCGCAGCAGCGGGGCGGCCTTCATGTCGGTGGGGAACACCCGGCCAGAACTGCCCACGAAGGTGTCGATGCCCAGCCCATGCACCCAGGCGCGAAGCCGGGCGGCATCGAATGTGTCGAGCAACGGCCCGATGCGGTCGGCGCGCACGCCGTAGCGGCCCAGGAAGGCATCGGCCGCCTCCGAATGCGTGATGTTCATGCCGCCCTTGCCCGCCATCAGGAACTTGCGCCCCACCGACGGCATGGCGTCGTAGACATCCACCGGCAACCCCTGCGCGGCCAGCATCTCGGCCGCCATCAGGCCGGCCGGACCACCGCCAACGACAATGGCACCGGCAAGGCGGACGGGTTCGGCGGAAGTGACAGCGGACATGGAATCGATGATGTGGCGGTGGCGGAAAGCCGGCGAATTATAAGCGTAGCGATGTGCGGGCATGACCGGCGCCCGCGCTTGCAGCCGGTACGCCTGCACGCCAGTGACCGGGTGACGGCGCCGCCGCCGGGTGCGGTCTCAGGCACCATGCCCGGTGACCGTTGGCGCCGGCCTGTCTTAGAATCGCTCTCCATCGACATCCGCGCCGGTTGGCCCCAATGTTTGCGGCAGGCTTTCCGCAGGTGTCCTTTTTCCAGATTCGCAGGAGTTCGCCATGCAAGACCCACAAAAATCGCCGCCCACCGTTGCCGAAGGCTGGCAGGCCCCGCCGCCAGACCGCACGAGCGTGACCGATGACGCGCATGTCGACGACATCATCCCCCTGCCCCCGCCTGAACACCTGATCCGCTTCTTCCCGATCCGCGGCACGCCGGTAGAGTCGCTGGTGACCCAGACGCGCCAGCGCATCTCGCGCATCCTGCACGGCCAGGACGATCGCCTGCTGGTCATCATGGGCCCCTGCTCGATCCACGACCCGCAGGCCGCCCTGGAATATGCGCGGCGGCTGATGGCGCAGCGCGAGCACTATGCCGACTCCCTAGAAATCGTGATGCGGGTGTATTTCGAGAAGCCCCGCACCACGGTGGGCTGGAAGGGCCTGATCAACGACCCGTACCTGGACGAGAGCTATCGCATCGACGAAGGCCTGCGCATTGCGCGCAGCCTGCTGCTGGACATCAACCGGCTGGGCCTGCCGGCCGCCGGCGAGTTCCTGGACGTGATTTCGCCCCAATATATCGGCGACCTGATCTGCTGGGGCGCGATTGGCGCCCGCACCACCGAGAGCCAGGTGCACCGGGAGCTGGCTTCGGGCATTTCCGCGCCCATCGGCTTCAAGAACGGCACCGACGGCAACATCAAGATCGCCATCGACGCCATCCAGGCCGCATCGCGGCCGCATCACTTCCTGGGGGTACACAAGAACGGCCAGGTGGCGACGGTCCATACCAAGGGCAACCCGGACTGCCACGTCATCCTGCGCGGCGGCAAGGCGCCCAACTACGATGCCGATTCCGTGGCCACCGCATGCCGCGAACTGGAAGCGGCCGGGCTGCGCAATACGCTGATGGTGGATTGCAGCCATGCCAACAGCAGCAAGCAGCACCAGAAGCAGATCGACGTGGCGGCCGACCTGGCGCGGCAGGTCAGCGCCGGTAGCGGGTCGATCTTCGGTGTCATGGTGGAAAGCCACCTGCTGCCCGGCGCGCAGAAATTCACGCCGGGCGAACACCAGCCGTGCAACCTGACCTACGGCCAGAGCATCACCGATGCGTGCATCGGCTGGGACGATTCGGTGGCGGTGCTGGAAACGCTGAGCCAGGCGGTCAAGGCGCGCCGCGCGGTGGCCAAGCCGTGAGCGGGAAGCCGGCCGATGTGGACGCCGGCTGGATCGTGGCAGGCGCGACGGCCAGGGCCTGAGGAAGCCCTGCGCCCGTCGCTGCCCCGGCGTGACGTGGTGACGGGATCGGCGGCGTTGCAGCGCTGGCGCCGGCATGGGGCCGGGTAGAATCCCGCCTTATGCCGAGTCTGATCCATTACCTTCGCGGCGGGGCGGCGGCCATCGCCGCCGTCGTCGCCTGCGCGGCCCACGCCAGCGATATCTCCTGCGAGGCGCCGGCCACGCGCGCCAGCCAGATCATCTGCGAGACCGCACTGTTCTCGATGGGCTACCAGCGCATCTATGCCGACCAGCAACGCCTGCTCAAGGCCGGCGTGATCTCGCAGGCGGACATCGACGCCTTCCGGCGCCAGCGCGACGCCTGCGACGCCGCCAGTTGCCTGGATGCCGTGTTTTCCGCGTGGCGGCAGCATCTGACGGACATCGGCGCGCCGCGCTCGCGCCAGGGCCGGTAACGGCCGCACGCCCGACTAGGCCATCGGGCCGCTTCGCAGCCGGCCCAGCACCTCGGGGTTGGCCAGGTTTGCAGGCGCCCCGGCAAAAAAACGGTTGATATTGTCGAACGCCCCGCCGTAGTACGCCTCGTAGTTGTCCTTCTCGACAAAGCCGATATGCGGCGTGCATAGCGCGTTGTCGAGCCGCAGCAGCGGATCGTCGGCACCCAGCACGGGCTCGCGTTCATAGACATCCACGGCGGCAAACCCCGGGCGTCCGGCCCGCAGGGCATCCGCCAGCGCACCCGGCGCGACCAGCTCTGCCCGGCTCGTATTCACGAGCAACGCGGTGGGCTTCATGCGCGCCAGATCGGCGGCGGTGACGATGCCTTCGGTGTCCGCACTGAGCCGGACGTGCAGGCTGACCACGTCGCTCTGCGCGAAAAACGCCTCGCGCGACGGTGCCACATCGAACCCGTCCTGGCGGGCGTCGGCGGTGGAACCTTCCCGTCCCCAGACCCAGACCTGCATGCCGAAAGCCCGGCCGAAGCCCGCCACCTGCCGGCCGATGCGGCCATAGCTCCAGACGCCCAGCCGCTGGCCGCGCAACTGCTGACCCAGATGGCCCTGCCACTGGCCCGCCCGCAGCCGGTTGGCCTCTGCCACCAGATGGCGGCGGCTGGCCAGTATCAGCGCCCAGGTCAGCTCGGCCGTTGCCGCGCCCGATCCGCTGCCTTCCGTCACCGCGATGCCACGCGCCGTGCAGGCGGCCAGGTCGATGTGGCCCGCCACCTTGCCGGTCTGGCTGATCAGCCGCAGCCGGGGCAGGCGGTCGAGCAGCGCCGCCGTGATGGCCGTCCGTTCGCGCGTCAGCACGATGGCATCGGCCTCGGCCAGGCGCGCCGCCAGCGCGTCGATGTCCTTGACGTTGTCGTGGTAGAGCGTCACCTCGTGTCCGTCCAGCCGTGAAAAACAGTCGAGGCTGCGCACGCAGTCCTGGTAGTCGTCGGGAATCGCGATTCGCATGAACAATCGGGCCGGGAAGGCGCCGGCGGGTTGTGGAATGCCGAAAATGAAAAGTGTAGGAAGAAAACCACGTCGGGAAAGGCTGCATTTCCATGCCATGGAAATGAATGGCCTGCGACGCTGTTCGGTGCAGGCTGGCTGGCCTAGATTTGAGGCTGCGTCCCCACGGCACCGCCCGTTTTGCCTGCTGGTCAGCGGTCGGCCGTGTGCGGATGCACCCGACGAGAACAACGACAAGGAAGACAAAGGAGCGCCCCATGCCCACCTACCAGTTGCAGGTCAACGGCAAGCCGCATGCCGTGGACGTCGATAGCGATACGCCCCTGCTCTACGTGCTGCGCGACAATCTGGGCCTGCACGGCCCCAAGTTCGGCTGCGGCCTCGGCCAGTGCGGCGCCTGCACGGTGCTGTTCAACGGGACGGCCACGCGGTCGTGCGTGCTGCCGGTGGCGTCGGTCGGGGACGCGCGCATCACCACGCTGGAGGGGCTTGGCACGCCGGACAAGCCGCATCCGGTGCAGCAGGCCTTTATCGACGAACAAGCCGCGCAGTGCGGGTATTGCATCAATGGCATGGTGATGACGTCGGTCAGCTTGCTCGCACAGACCGCCAGGCCGACCGAAGAGCAGATCCGCAATACGCTGGCCGGCAACCTGTGCCGTTGCGGCACGCACACCCGCATCATCAAGGCCGTGCAGCGCGCGGCGCAAACGTCCGCAAAGGAGGCCTGACCATGGATCGTCGCGCATTCCTGAAGGGCAGCGGCGGGCTGCTGGTTTCGTTCACGTTGCCGGACCTGGTGCCCACGGCCCACGCGCAGGCGGTCACCGGCATCGACGCCGCAGGCCAGACCGTGAGCAAGGCGTCCACCGCCAAGGGCGAGGTCGATGCCTGGCTGGCCATCGCGCCCGACGGCCGCGTCACGGTCTACAGCGGCAAGGTGGACCTGGGCACCGGCGCGCGCACCGCGCTGGCGCAGATGGTGGCCGACGAGCTCGACGTCGGCTTCCAGCAGGTGGATCTGGTCATGGGCGATACGCTGCTGACGCTGGACCAGGGCCAGACCGCCGGCAGCCTGACCATCCAGGACGGCGGCGGCACGCTGCGCCGCGCTGCCGCGTGCGCGCGCCGGGCACTGGTGACCCGGGCCGCCGCGCAATGGTCGGCCGATCCCGGCACGCTCGCCGTGGCGGACGGCGTGATCGCCACCCCGGGCGGCGAACGCCGGATTGGTTATGGCGAACTGGTGGCAGGCAAGCCGCTGCAGGTGGCGCTCGATCCGAATGTCCCGCTGAAGGCGCCGGCGCAGCACAAGCTCGTCGGCAGGAACGTGCCGCGCGTGGACATCCCGGGCAAGGTGACCGGCCGCTTCACGTTCATGCAGGACTTCCGCCTGCCCGGCATGCTGCACGCGCGCGTGATCCGTCCAGCCGGGCCAGGGGCGAAGCTGGTCAGCGTCGACGAAGCGTCGATCCGCGACCTGCCCGGTGTCCGCATCGTCCGCAAGCAGGATTTCCTGGCCGTGCTGAGCCCCAGCGAATGGGGCGCGGTCAAGGCCGCGCGCCTGCTGCAGGTGAAATGGGACGACCCGCCTCACTTCCCCGACCAGGCCGCGCTCTATGCCTGGTGGCGCAAGCTGCCGGTCAGCAGTGTCGAGACCCCGGCCAGCAAGGGCGACGCCGCCACGGCGCTGGCGGGCGCGGCCCGGCGTATCGAAGCCACCTACGAATTTCCGCCGCATACGCATGGCTCCATCGGCCCGGCCTGCGCCGTGGCCGACTTCCGCGACGGCCAGTGCACGATCTGGTCGGCCGCGCAATCCACGCACTCGCTGCAGGGCGAGATCGCGCTGACGCTGGGCGTCGACAAGGCGAAGGTCCGCCTGATCTACCTGGATGGTGCCGGCTGCTATGGCCGCAACGGCCACGAGGACTGCTCGGCCGACGCCGCGCTGGTGTCGCAGCTCGCGGGCGCCCCGGTGCGCGTGCAGTGGATGCGGGCCGACGAACATGGCTGGGACCCCAAGAGCCCGCCCACCGCCATCGACCTCAAGGGCGGCCTGGACGCACAGAAGCGCCCCGTCGCCTGGCAATCGGCGTTCTACGCGGCCGCCCAGAAAGGCTCGATCGCCGAATTTCCGCTGCTGGCCACCATCGCGTCCGGCATCAGACGGCCGGCCTATGTCACCGGCAATATCTCGAAAAACGCCGATATCCAGTACACGCTGCCGAACGTCAGCACCAGGGTCTACCGGGTGACCGACAGCACCTTCCGCACCGCCCATCTTCGCTCGCCGGGCCGGCTGCAGAACGCTTTCGCCAACGAGGCGTTCTTCGACGAACTGGCAGTGGCCGCCGGCGCCGACCCGCTGCAATGGCGGCTGGAGTACCTGTCCGATCCGCGCGCCCGGGCCGTGCTGGAAGACGTGGCCAGGCTATCCGGCTGGAATCACAGGACCGCCAGATCGATCCGCCGCAAGGGCGACCCGCGCGATGTGGTGCGCGGCCGGGGCCTGGCCTTTGTGCGCTATGACAACGACCGCACCTACGTGGCCACCGTGCTCGAAGTGGCCGTCAGCCGCAAGGACGGCCATATCCGCGTGACCGACGTCTGGTGCAGCCACGACTGCGGCCAGATCATCAGCCCGGACGGCACGCGCAACCAGATCGAAGGCGGCATCGTGCAGACCATCAGCCGCGTGCTGATGGAGGAACTACGATTCGACGCGCATCGCGTGACGTCGGTCGACTGGGCCAGCTATCCGATCCTGCGCTTCCCCGATGTGCCCGACATCCATATCAGCCTGATCGACCGGCCCGAGGCGCCGCCGTGGGGGGCCGGCGAAATGGCGCCTGCCACGATTCCCGCGGCAATTTCCAATGCCGTGTTTGCGGCGACGGGCGTGCGGTTGCGGTCGGTGCCGTTTCTGCCCGAGAAGATGCTGGCGGGGCTCAAGGGCGCTGCGGGCGGGAAAGCGAAACTCACGGGCACGAAGATGAAGAACGCCGCCGCCTGACACCGCGACGCGGTTCGCGCCATGAACAAGGCCCCCGATGCCAACGCGTCGGGGGCCTTTGTGCAGTTGCTCCGTCGGTTATCAACCTCCGGCCTGCAGCCCGCGCTCCACCATTTCCAGTAACCGCTGCCCGATCACCGCGGCCTGCTCTTTCGCCCGGCTGCGCAGTGGGCCGTCGATCAGCAGGACGGCCAGGCCATGGACGGCCGACCACGCGATGTACTCCGCCCCGGGCCGGCGGTCCGGCGCCAGCAGCCCCGCCTCGACCCAGCGATCCAGCGCGGCGCCCAGCAATTCGAACGGATTCAGTCCGCTGTTGCCGGCCTTGGCCGGGTCAGTGTCGATCTCCACGTCGTCCGGCACCGAAAACGCCGTGCGGAACAGGCCGGTCTCGGCCAGCGCGAACTGCAGATATCCCATGCCGACCGCCCGCAGACTGCCGCGCGCGCGCTCGGCCGGCGACGCATCGGCAGGAATCGCCGCCATCTCGGCTTCCATGGCCATCGCCAGGTTCGACAGGGCCCACGCGCGCACGGCCTGCAACAAATCCTGCCGACTGGCGAAATGGCGATACGCGGCGTTGGGCACCACACCCGCGCGCCGCGTGGCTTCGCGCAGCACGATGGCGTCCGGACCGCCATCGCGGGCCAGGTCGATACCGGCGTCCAGCAGCGCGCGGCGGAGGTCGCCGTGCCGATAGGTCGTGCGCGTGGGCGGCGCTGCAGCAACGGCACGGTTCATGTGATCCCCCATGTGGACGGCGTCCAATCCTGTTCGTTTCATAGTAGACAGTGTACACAAATCCTGCCAGTGCCTGACACGCCATCCAGGACGGAATGTGGATCGCACGGCACGGCTCGAACGTACTCAAAGTATCGGCGCGAACAGCTTGGCCACGTGCATGGCCACGCGCAGGATGGCCGGCGAGCCCAGGAAATCGCTCGGGCCGATCTGGCGCGCCTGGGCAAAATCGGCTTCGAGCATGCGCGCCACGTCCGCGGCGAAATCGGGGTGGGCGGTCATCACCATCAACTCGAAATTCAGCCGGAAAGACCGGTTGTCCAGGTTGGCGGTGCCCACGGCGGCCGCCTCGTCGTCGATCAGGATCACCTTCTGGTGCAGGAATCCGGGCTGGTAGCGGTAGATCTTCACGCCCGCGCGAATCGCCTGGTACGCGTAGATGGTGGACGCGCCGTAGACCACCTTGTGATCGGGCCGCGATGGGATCAGGATGCGCACATCCACGCCACGCAGCACGGCCAGCCGCAGCATCGCAAACACGGCTTCGTCGGGCACGAAGTATGGCGATGTCATCCACAGCCGGCGCGTGGCCGACTGGATGGCCTCCACAAAGAACAGCGAACAGGTTTCCTGCGCGTCGGCCGGCCCCGACGGCACGACCTGGCACACCATGTCGCCCACGTGGCCCGACGGCGGCGTCATCAGGTACGGCACTTCGCGCGCGGCCCAGTACCAGTCCTCGGCAAAGGCCATCTGCAGGTCCAGCACCGCCGCGCCCCGGATGGCGATATGCGTATCGCGCCACGGCGCCAGCGGCGGCCGGCGGCCCAGGTACTCGTTGCCGACGTTGTGCCCGCCCACGAAAGCCTGTGCGCCGTCGACGACCACAAGCTTGCGATGATTGCGAAAATTGAGCTGGAAGCGATTGACAAAGCCGGGATGCGTGGCAAACGGTCGCGCCTCCACGCCGGCCTGCTGCAGCACGCGCACATAGCCACGCCCCAGGGCATGGCAACCGATGCTGTCGTAGAGGAAATAGACCCGGACGCCGGCACGCGCCCGCTCGCAGAGCCGCTTTTGCAGCGCGCGCCCGAGTTCGTCGTCATGCACGATGAAGAACTGCACCAGCACCTGCTCGGTGGCCGCGTCGATGGCGGCGAAGATGGCATCGAAGGTGGCGTCGCCGTTGACCAGCAGCCGCACATCGTTATTCATCAGGCATGGCACACCGGTCAGGCTGGGCAGCGCCCGCATGCAGGCCTGCTCGGGCTGCAGCACCACGCTGGCGGCGAGCGCCTCGCGATCCTTGGCCGTCATGCCGTGCCGGATTTCGCGCAGGCGGTCGTTGTTGAACCGGCGCGCATTGACATAGCCGGCAAAACGACTCCGCCCGAAAATCAGGTACGGGATGATCGTGAAGTACGGCATCATCACCAGCGATCCCGCCCACGCGATGGCGCCTGGCGCCGTGCGCACGGTCATCACGGCATGCAGCGCCGCGAGGACTCCGACGATATGGAACGCGAGGACAACGGAGGCGATGACGCTGGGACTGAGCATAGGCACTGGCACCACGAACGGCCCGGATTCGATGAGCCGTATTCTGGCATAGCGGATCACATTGGCGCAGACCGATATCGCTGGCGACGGATCCGGCGGCCCAGGTCAGCCAGCCGCGGGCCGGATGCGTTCGCCCCGTTTGCTCAATTTTTAATCACGCCGATCCGTCACCCGCTTCGCCGCACCGCACCGCCCGCCCCTGCCCCGGTTATCCACAAAATCTGTGGATAACGATGGCTGCCCACAACAAGCCGTCGGCATGCAAGCGGATCCCCTCCATTTAAAGAAACGCCGATTGTTGGACCTCTGCCGGGCCGATACGCTGCACCGTGTTTGCCCGATTCAATGCGTTTCGCCCCTCCGATAGTGTCCGATAGTGTCGTATGAATGCCCAATCCAATATTGCGCTGCTGGCCAGCCGCAACTCGCCTCTCCATCCCATGCAGGAGCTGCTCTCCATCGCGGGATTCCAATGCAACGTCTTCCAGGCTGGCCGTGACCTGATCCACGGCCTGGGTCATGACAGCTACGACATGCTGCTGATCGACCGCGACCTGCCCGATATCTCAGCCATCGACGTCATCCGCGCCGTGCGCGCCGTGCGCAATCGCGACGTGCCCATCGTGATGTTCTCGGGCGACAGCGACGACGACGACATGGTGGAAGCCCTGGACGCGGGCGCCGACGATTACATCGTCCGGCCGCTCAATGCCCGCGTGCTGCTGGCCCGCATCGCCGCGTTGCGCCGGCGCATGGCCGGCACCCGGCTCAATGCCAGCATGCCGCTGCGTGCCGGCCCCTACGAACTCAACAACCCCGGGCGCTTCGCCACGCTCCATGGGCAGCGGATTCCGATGACACCAAAGGAATTCGACCTGGCCATGCTGATGTTCGCCAATGCCGGCCGTATCCTGGCCACGCAGCGCATCGAAAACACCATCTGGGGACACACGCTGCCGCATTCGTCGCGCGCGCTTGCCGGACTGGTCTCGCGCATGCGCCGCACCCTCGATCTTCGCGCCGAGAACGGCGTGACGATCACGGTGGTATACGCGCAGGGGTATCGCCTGGACATCCTTGACAGCGCGGCGCGGGCCGAACTGACGGCGCACCGCCGGCTCGGACTGGCTGGCAACGGCGCGCTGGCCGACTACTAGCGCGCTGGCTGACCAGTTCTCCAAGGGCGGCTGAGCGCCCCAGGCAGTAGCCCAGCCCCGCAGACAAGCCCGGATCCCTGACCATTGCAGATTCCCCGGCCATCTCGATGCCTTCGGCGATGATGCGACGGCCGGCATGTCGCCGTGCTGCACTGCGGCGTGAATGCCTGACGTGGCAGATTGCACGCCGCTCGGCTGGCGCCCCGCCACGGACGTCCGGCTTCAGCTTCGTTCCGAACCGCCGTAATTCAAGAAGATGCGATTCGACGGCAAGCATTGCGCCACTAGCATGGCGGTAGGGCCATCGCCGCTACGCGGCCGGTCGAGACAGGGATCGTCGCTGAGGCGGACAGAGAGCGGAGAACACACATGCTACGCAAGGCAGTGGATGACGATGCAGCGTTCCAGGAGGATTTCGAGGCGGCCGGACGCGACTGGGCACCCAGGCTCAGGCCTTGTGGCACCTGCCATGCCTGCGAGAAGCCGGTCGGCCACGCCGACCTGTTCTGCAGCATCACCTGCCAGTACGCCTTCGAGCATTTCGAAATGCGTTTATTGCGCAAGGAATAGAACCCGAAGCCCAACAGGCACAATGCGCGCCCCCGCGAATTTCCACCCACACCGGCCGGCATTCCGGTCCCCGCCTGTGGTGTGTCAAAGCGACGAACATTTCCTTTCAAATTCCTGTCAACCACCCTCGCTTACCACCCGTTGAGGCGTGCATTACGGCGATATCCGCAACGCGGAGCAGGCCGGAAACAAGGCCTGGCGCGGCAGGTGTGTCCGCGAGAAACACTTCGACCGACGCAGTAACTGGCATTAACGAGTCACGCGTAAAAGTTACACAACTGTTGCACTTACGCACACTTTGTGTCGACTTTCCCACGCCAAAGCCGGATACGCTTGATTCATCCCATCACCGATTGACCGCGAGAAATCATGACTGAACGCCTCATCATGCTGGACGTACCCGGCGTCCTGTATTCGGACCGCTCCGCAGCCCGCCTGGGCGGTACGCCAAACACGGGGACCCTGCGTGACGTCAGGTTTTTCGATCCCATCGCGCTGGGCTTCCTGCGCCGCCTTTTCGGTATCGCCGGCGCGCGTGTGGTGGTATCCGACGCATGGCGCCGAGGCACGCCGGCGGCCATCTTCCAGCAGCTTGATCTGCAGGTGGAAGGTATGGCGCCCCGCGTGGCAGGTGGCCATGGCGCGGAAATCGACGCCTGGTTCAGCCAACGCGCGGCCCCCGGCGCCTGGGTCATCCTGTCGACCGCGCCGGCATCGTCGTTTACCGAGGCCCAACGCGCCCGCCTGGTACAGGTGAATCCGGCCGAAGGCCTGACAGTGGACAACTTCCGTCAGGCGCTGGACATCCTCGGTGTGGCCTGCCCGTCCACCGTTACGCCCGATTCGCGCGTGGAGCCCGGCCTGAAAGCCAAGCTGCGTCATTTGCAACGCCTGGCACGCGACGAACCCGAGCGTTTCATGCCGGCACCGGCCGCCGCGGAAGCCCGCGAACAGGCCATGGCGGTGGCTGTGGCCAGCCTGACCGGCAAGCACCTGGAACCTGCCGCCATCCACGCCTGATCCGCACAGAGACCGCCGGGAAATCCACGGGTACCGCCAATGCCACGTTGATGTAATTGGTGAACAGATTCAGCGCGACATGGGCGACGATCTCAACGATTTCCCCGTCGTTGAAGCCCACTTCGCGCAACCCCGCCACATCGGCACCGGATACCTGACCGCGCGCCTCGACGAGGTTCAGCGCGAACGCCAGCGCCGCCGCTGTCTTCGGGTCATGCGATTGGCCGGACTGGGCGGCCGTCATCTCTTCGGCCGTGGCGCCCGCCTTGCGGCCCAGCGCCGTATGCGCGGCCAGGCAATAGTCGCAGCGATTGCGGTCGGCGACGGCCACGGCAATCTGCTCGCCAAGCTTGGCCGGAATGACACCAGCGCCGAGCGCGCCAAACGCGGCCCACATCGACTGCAGCGCCGCCGGCGAATTCGACACGGCGCGGAACATCTGCGGCACCCCGCCGAAAGCGGCCTGGATCTGGGCCAGCGCGGCCTGGCTGCCGGCGGGCGCGGCCTTGGGTTCGGGTACGGAAATGCGTGCGGTCATGATGGAATCTCCTGTGGAAGTGATCCGGAAAGTGATCGAAATCAGGACGTCGCCGTCCATGGGTTCCACTATGGTGGCGCAAGGCGTACGATGGGATACCATCCGTCCCGAAAACGTATCAATTCATCCCGCCGTGACCGCCACCCCCGCGCCGCTTACCGTCGATCGCCTGTCCGCGCTGCTTGAGCGGTTTCGTATCCAGGCGCATCTGTTTCATACCGGCCCGCTTTGCGGTGTGACGCGTTTCGACGAATCCCACCGTGGCTTTCTGCACGTCATGCGCGAAGGCAGCATGACGGTGACGCATCAGAGCCGGGGTCTGCCCCCACGGCTGGATGTTCACGAGCCATCGCTGCTGTTCTATCCGCGTCCCGCGATCCACACCTTTCACAATCCACCGGCCGAAGGGTCACAGTTCTCCTGTGCCACGCTGGAATTTGCCGGCGGCGCCCGCAATCCGCTCGCGCGCGCCCTGCCGCCGCTGATCGTGCTGCCGCTGGCTGACGTGCCCGGGCTGGCTCCCGCCCTGTCGCTGCTGTTCGCGGAAACCGAACGCGTGCGATGCGGCCAGCGATTGCTGGCGGATCGGCTATTCGAAGTGGTGGTGATCCAGCTCTTGCGCTGGATGCTCGATCATTCCCAGCAGGTCGGGATCCAGCCCGGGCTGATCACTGGGCTGTCCGATCCGCGTCTGGCGCGGGTGCTGGTGGCCATGCATGAGGCGCCGGGAGACAACTGGAACCTCGAAAAGATGGCGGCTTGCGCAGGCATGTCGCGCAGCGCCTTTGCGGCGGCGTTCCGCGACATCGTCGGCCAGACCCCGGCCGACTACCTGACGGACTGGCGCATCAGCCTGGCGCAGGCGCGGCTGCGTGACGGCGCGCAACTCAAGCTGCTGGCCGACGAACTGGGCTATGCCAATCCGTCGGCCCTGTCGCGCGTGTTCCAGGCCCGGGTCGGCCAGTCTCCGCGCGACTGGCTGCGCGCGCAGAGCAACGGCATGGCGGAGGACGCGACTCAGTAGTCGACTGTCATCGATACCTTGAACGTACGCGGATTGCCGATGTACAGCGTGCTGGCCGACGTCGATACGCCAGCCCAGTAATCCTTGTTCGCCACATTCTCGACGGCGGCGCGCAGCGTGTAACGCATCTGCGACGCCTTGAAGGTGTAACGCGCGCCCAGGTCGAAACGGTTCCAGGACGGCAGCGCGATCGTGTTCGTGTTGTTCGCGTACTGGCGGCCAGTCTGGATGTAACGGCCGGACACGGTGGCGCCAGCCAGGAACGGCAGGTCGCACTCGCCGCTCAGCGTCATCGTGTAGTTCGGCACCCCTACGCCCTTCTTGCCTTCCGTCAGCGGGTTGCCCGTGTTCTGGTACTGCGAATCGATATACGACACGCCGCCCAGCAGCCGCACCCCGCGCACAGGCTCGCCAAACACGCTCAATTCCACGCCGCGATTGCGCAGGTCCTGCAGGCCGAACACGTTGCCCTGCATGGTGGTGCCCTGCGGCTGTTCGATCTGGAAGAACGCCAGCGTCGTGCCGAACGAACCCGCGTCGTACTTCACACCCGCCTCGTGCTGCTTCGACTTGACTGGCGCGAAGACCTCTCCGCGGTTGACGGCGGTATTGCCCGCCGTCGGACCCTGCGCCAGGCCTTCGATGTAGTTGTAGTAGACCGACACGTTCTCCAGCGGCTTGACCACCAGGCCGAACATCGGCGACGTGGCCGAATCGCTATAGGTCGACGTCTGGGCACCGGTCGCCGTGGCGTAGCCGCGCACGTTGATCACCTGCTGGCGCACGCCGGCGGTCAGCAGCACGCGGTCGTTCAGCAGGCCGAGCGTATCGGACACCGACACGCCATTGAGGTTGGTCCGCTGCGTCACGTACGGATCGGACATATTGCCCGTGGCCGGGGCGGCCGGATAGGCAACGACCGGCGCGTTATAGAGGTTGGTGGCAAACGAGCCCGAGAATTCGAACGCCGTGGCCCGCTTCTGCTCCAGCCCCGACCAGCTCAGGTTGACCGTATGCTTGACCGGCCCAGTCACGAAGCGGCCGCGCACGCCGACTTCGCCGGAGAACGTGTCCTGCTCGAACGGCACGGTCAGGCGCGTTGCCGTGCCTACGCCGTTGTTGCCGACGCTCGCGCCGCTATAGCTGCCGAATTCGTTGGTGTGGTGTCCGCCGAAGGCGGCATAGGCCGTCCAGTCCTTCGTGATGTCGTACTCGGCGCGGATCGTGCCGTAGATATCTTCGAGCGAAGAATTGGTCCACGGCTGCGCGAAGTTCGTGCTGGCCGACGGCACCGGCGGCAGCGCCGTGCCGGACAGCGTGACCGTGCTGCGGCCCTGGTAGATGCGCTGCTTCTGATAGCCGAAATCGGCGTTCACGCGCAGGTTGTCGCCCTGGTAGTCCAGGCCAAGCGTGAACAGGCGCTGCTGGCGGCTTTCGTTGTCGATGGCCGTGTCACCGCCGCGCGCCATGGCGTTCACGCGTACGCCGAATTCCTTCTTGTCGCCGAAGCGGCGGCCCACGTCGATGTGTCCGCCGGCCTGGCCGTCGCTGGTGTAGTCAAGCGTGCCCTGTGTGATCGGCGCGGCCGTGGCGTACTTCGGCACCAGGTTGATTGCGCCGCCCACGGCGGTGCCGGCGGCGGACACGCCGGTCAGGAAGGCATTGGCGCCGCGGAACACTTCCACGCGTTCCAGCCCCTCGGTCGACGCCAGCTGGCGCGGTGCAATGCCGTACAGGCCGTTGTAGCCCAGGTCATCCGAACTCAGCGTGAAGCCGCGCACGACGAAGGTCTCGGAGAAGTTGCCGAAGCCCGAGCTGACGCGAACGGCCGGATCGTCGGCCAGCACCTGGCCCACCGTGTGTGCCTGCTGGTTCTGGATCTGCTCGGCCGTGTACGACGTGACGCTGAACGGCACGTCCATGAAATCCTGGTTGCCGAGGATGCCGATGCGGCCACCGCGCGCCACCTGGCCGCCGGCATACGGCGCGGGCAACTGGTCCGGCGACGACTCGCCCTTGACCGTCACCGTCGGCAGCGTCTGCTGCGATGACGGCGGCGCTGCTTCCTGCGCAAACGCCAGGGACGGCAGCGCGCCGGCGGCAGCCAGCGAGGCCGCAAGGATACTGAGTCGGGCGGTACGGGACGAACGAGAAGAGCGGGCGGCGCGTGCGGTATGTGCAACGGCGCGGGTTACGGCAAAAGACAAGATGACACTCCCAAAATAAATCGACGACTCCTGCGCCGCGTTCCCGACGCGGCGGACAGGCATGACCCGTGTCCGTAAATGGCGGCAGCGCTCTGTCGGCGATGCTCGTTGGTGTTCGTGGCGGCTTGCCGGCGGCGTGCTGCGGCGCTACGACGGTACAAGCCACGGCGACGCAATGGCCGCCGCCATGCCCACGGCGATGGACGCGCGCGCCAGCCGTGGCGTGGCATGGGGGGCCCAGGCGAACGCGCCGACCACGGCCAGCGCGCCAAGCGTCAGCAGTCCGGCCCAGTAGACGACACCGAAGGCCCAGCCTTCGGCCAGCACGCACGCGGCGAGGGCCAGTGCCAGGGCGAGCGAGCCCTGCCAGCGCAGCCGTGCAACAAGGGCCGGCGCCGGCGCACTGCCGCGCCCGAACATGTCGGCGTGATGGCGATCCATGGCCTGCGCCAGCCACATGAATCCGCCGATCGAGAAACCCAGGCCCGCAACGCAGGCCGCCCCGACCGGCATCGATGCCACGCTCATTGCGACACCTCCCGCGACATCTCGCCCACGCCAGCTGCCGCGCGCGGGGCAGCCGCCTTGCGCGGCACGACACCGCGCTTGCCAAGCATCGTGGCTGCGGCACCCAGGCCGATGCCGAGCGCCAGTGCAGTCAGATCGAAGCCGGCGACCACGACAGGCCCGTGGAACAGCGTCACGCCGAGGTGGGTCGATGTGGTCAGTGCGTTCAGCACGGGCACGCCGGCAAACAGTGTCGCGGCCACCCACAGCTGCACGCGCCACATGGCGCGCGTGGGGCGCCATTGCGCCAGCAGCGCCGCTACGGCCCAGGCGCCGAAGAAAGTCTGGATTTCCGTGGCCTGGCGTTGCGCCAGATCGACCGGAAGCAGACGATTGGCCCAGAAGTACGCGCCGATCGCGATCGGCAGGCCGGCAATCACGCCGAGGTTCAGCGCCTCGACCAGCCGCAGGCCGAACGGCGCGCGGCCCGTGGCGGCTATCCGTCTGGCATGGTGCTGCCGCGTCTTGACTGCCCACAGCAACGCGCCGGTAGCCACCATCAGGCAGCCGGCGAGGCCGGAAGCGAAGAACAGCGCGCGCAGCAGCGGCGGCGCGAAGTGCGCCACGTGCAGCCCGATCATGGTCGAACGCGTGGTGCCGGCCGGAGCCATCTCGTCGCCCAGCGTCGCCTTCAATTCACCGGTGGCGCCCGTAAAGACCACGGTGGGCGTCGTCGTGCCGAACTGGCGGCCTTCCTCGCGGGCCACGGCTACCGTGGCATTGGCCTTGTTGGGCGCCTCCACGGTGACGCGGCGCGGCGCGGCGCCCTGCCAGTGCGCCGACGCCTGGGCGAGCATCGGCCCGATCGGCGCCAGCGGCGCGGTTTCCGGAGTCGGCTTCACACGTGGCGCACGGGCGGCCAGCTCGGCGTTGAAGGCCTGCTCGTCGCCCTTGTACACGGCCTGGATGCCCCAGGGCATGTACATGAACAGCAGCGTCACCAGGCCCGTGTAGGTGATCATCAGATGGAACGGCAGCGCCAGCACGGCCACGGCGTTGTGGGCGTCAAGCCAGGAACGCTGTCCCTTGCGGGGGCGGAACGTGAAAAAGTCCGCGAAGATGCGCCGGTGCGTGATCACGCCGCTGATGATGGCCACCAGCATGAACATGGTGCAGAAGCCGATGATCCAGCGGGCCCAGATCGCGGGCATGTAGTGCAGGTCGAAATGGAGCCGGTACAGGAATTCGCCGCCGCGCGTCTGGCGGGCGCCGGGGATCGGCTCGCCCGATACCGCGTCCAGCGTGCGCGTTTCCAGCCGCGCGCGATTGGGCTTGCCGGCGTCCTCGGGCGTGGCCGGACGCAGCCAGAACATCGAGATGGCGGGATTGCGGTCGTCCGGCAGCGTGATGAACCAGCGTTCGGCACCCGGCGCCTCGCGCTGCAGGAAGGCAACGGCGCGCCCGACGGCATCGGCGGCCGGTACTCTCTGGTTCAGCGAAGCGTGCAACTCCGGCTTCATCCAGATCGTGATCTCGTCCTTGAAATAGCTCGCGGTGCCGCCGCAGAACACCAGGAACAGCACCCAGCAGACCAGCAGGCCCGACCACGTATGCAGCCACGCCATCGACTGCCGCAGGCCCTGGCCTTTCTTCAGTTCGGCCATCACGCGCCACCCAGGGCCAGCCAGCCCGCCGCCAGCACCGCGGCGGGCACGGCCAGGCCGATCCAGGCACGCCGGGCCGTATCGGCGGCAAACACCCAGATCACCGCCAGCGCAAACCACAGGAACGACAGCAGCGTCGACGTGATGACCGCCTCGACGCGCGCCATGCCTGCCCAGTTGGCAAGCACCAGCGCCAGGCATCCGGTTGCCAACGCGGCAACCGCGTAGCCGCCCAGGATGGCGGCCACTGCGCGCGAGGCAATCGCCATGCGATAGCCGATCGGAACGCCCTGCTTCATGTTTGTACGATGCCGGAAAAAATTGAACGCACATGATAAGCGTTCTCATCTCCATTGTCTTCAGGCACATACGACAAGCCATGTTTCTAGCACAAGACATTGGCAGACATGTCGCAAACACCACAAACCGGGGGCCGACCGACGAACGCGACCCGCCGATATTCGCACAGAGATTGCCATGCGGTTCTGCCATGCAGAACTACTATTCCACCGTGCGGTTGACACTCGTTGGAAAACGATGGGACGATGGCCCACATCGAATACCGGCGATCCAACAGGTCAATACGCCGGAGCCTTACCCGGAGACATCATGCGCAGTACCGCTGTACCCGCGACCCATGCCGGGTCCGCACCCGCTCAGGCGCCATCCGCCGCAAACACCCCCGATTCACCGGCCCCGTTCGAACCCGCGTTCGCCCGCCTGCACCAGACCATGGCGCCGTGGGTGGCCAGCACGCCCGACCGCATCGCGATCATGGATGCGCACCGGGCCCTGCGCTACGCCGAACTCGACGTAGCGGTTCGTGAAACGGCGACCACGCTGTCCGACCTCGGTGTGCGCGGCGGCGACCGCGTGGTGCTCGTGACCGAAAACAGCGTGGGCTGCGCGGTGCTGCTGCTGGCGCTAAGCGCCATCGATGCCTGGTCGGTGCCGGTCAATGCGCGGCTGTCGCAGCGGGAGATCGCCAACATCGTCGATCACGCTGGCGCGCGCGCGACGCTGTATCTCGACAACGATTTCCCCGAGGCGCGCGAGCACGGCCTGGCGCGTGGCGCGCAGTGGACCGAGTGGCCGCACGTTGGCAAACTGATGGTCAGCGCCATCGACGACGGCGTCGAGCCCGAACCCGTGGAAGCCGACCCGCGCCAGCAGGTGGCGGCGATGATCTATACGACGGGCACCACCGGCGCGTCGAAGGCCGTGATGCTGACGCACGCCAACCTGATGTTCATCGGCCATTCCAACCGCATGCAGTCGCGCGTGAAGCCCGGCGACCGCATCTACGGCGTGCTGCCTATCTCGCACGTGTACGGCCTGTCGGTGCTTTTGGTGGGCCCCGTATCGAACGGTGCGACGGTGTTCTACGAACCGCGTTTCCGGCCCGACAAGCTGGTGCGTACGCTGATCGACGATCAGCTGACGGTGCTGCATGGTGTGCCGGCCATGTACGCCAAGATCATCGAATGGGGCCGCGCCAACAACCAGTCGCTGCGCACACCATCGCTGCGCATCGCGCAGTCGGGCGGCGCACCCCTGACGGCGACGCTGAAGGCCGCCTTTGAAGACGCGTTCGGCATCGTGCTGAACAATGGCTACGGCATGACCGAGACATCGCCCACGGTTTGCCAGACCCGGGTGGAACACCCCCGCAGCGACTGCTCCGTGGGCCCGGCCGTGCCCGATGTGGAAATCCGCCTGGGCAACCCGCTGCCCGACGGCAGCGGCGAACTGCTGGTGCGCGGGCCCAACGTGATGAAGGGCTACTACCGCCGGCCCGACCTGACCGCGCAGACCATCGACAGCGATGGCTGGCTGCATACCGGCGACCTCGCGCGCATCGATGCCGACGGCGCCGTGTCGATCGTCGGCCGCTCGAAGGAGATCATCATCCATTCGGGCTTCAACGTGTACCCGGAGGAAGTGGAGCAGTCGCTCAATGCCTTCCCGGCCGTGCTGCAGTCGGCCGTGGTGGGGCGCGCCGTCGAAGGCAACGAGGAAGTGATTGCGTTTGTCGAGGTGCGCAGCGGCATGGCGCTGGACGAAGCCGCATTGCGGGCCTTCCTGCGCGAGCGCCTGTCGCCCTACAAGATTCCCGCCGAAATCCGCATGGTGCAGCAACTGCCTGCCGCGCCGTCGGGCAAGATCCTCAAGGCCCGCCTGCGCGAGCAGCTGGCGGCCGGCAACGTGTGAGCAGCCTCATGGAAGACACCCTGACCGAACGGCCGGACGCCGCCGACATTGACGACCGCGACGACGCCATCGACATGCCGTCCGACACCGCCCCGGCACGCAAGGACAACCGCAAGGAAGACCGCCACTTCGTGACGGCGCTGGCGCGCGGGCTCGACGTGCTGGCGTGCTTTCGCGGGTTCGACGCGGAACTCGGCAATGCCGAACTGGCACAACGCTGCGGCCTGCCGAAATCGACGATCTCGCGGCTGACCCACACACTAACCGAACTCGGCTACCTGCAGGCGCTGACCGACCCGGTGCGTTACCGGCTGGGCAGCTCCGCGCTGGCGCTGGCGCCGGCCGGTCAGCAAGGCGCCGACGTGCTGTCGGTGGCCAAGCCCTTCATGCGTGAACTGGCCGAACTGTCGCAAGGCGTGGCGTCGCTGATCGTGCGCGACCGTGGCCGTATGCTGATCTACGAAAACTGCCAGTCCGAAAGCTACCTGACGCTGCGGGTACCGGTCGGCAGCCGCGTTTCCGGCCTGACCACGGCCGCGGGACGCGCGTACCTGCTGGCCCTGTCGCCCGCCGAGCAGCGCCAGGCGCTGAGCGCGTTCCGCGCCGACGACAAGGTCAGCGCCGCGCAGGCCGAAGGCATCCTGTCGAACTGTCGTGACGAACAGCGCCGGCTGGGCTGCACGACGTCGTTCGGGGAATGGCTCCCCGACATCAACTCGATTGCGCTGGCGTTTCGGCCGGGTTCTTCGCTGCCGCCGATGACGCTGAGCTGCAGCGGCCCCAACGCGCTGGTGCCGCCCGCCCACCTGCTGGAAAAGGTCCGGCCGCTGCTGCAGCAGCACATCCGGGGCATCGAAGCGGCACTGGGCGTGAGCGCCTGAGCGGAAAGCCTGCCGGACATGCTGCCTCGCGCTCAGCGCGGCGGCATGTCGCCCCCATCGTCGTCCCGGTCGTCATGTTCCGGCGGCAGCCTTTTGGTCAGCCTGCCGTCGAAGCGCGCGTGCAGGCTGGTCTCCAGCTTGCCGCCCAGCCTCAGCAGCAGCATGCCCAGCCCTAGCGCCATCACGACGATCGCGTAATAGCCGGCACCCGACGCCGCGCCCAGGATGGCCGCGAGCCAGATGCCCGCCGCCGTGGTCAGACCCTGCGGGCGGTCATGCACGCCGTGACGCGCAATCACGCCCACCCCCAGGAAGCCCACCCCGGTCATCAAGCCCTGCAGCACGCGCGACATGGCGTCGGGCGGGTGCCCGTTGAGCGTCACCACGCAAACGGCCGTGGCCGCCCCCAGCGCCACCAGCCCCAGCGTGCGCATGCCGGCTGCCTTGCCGTGCAGGTTGCGGTCCAGGCCGATGATGGCGCCCGCGGCAAGCCCGCCCAGCAGGCGCCAGAAGAGTTCCAGCGAGAATTGGTCCATGTCGGCAAGCTTAGCGCGTGATGCGTCGACATGACAGGCGGGATTGCCGTACGATGCGGGGGATCCCTGCCCTCCTCCCCAACGGAACCGCTTCCATGCCCCATCTGATCGTTGAAATCACCGAAAACACGCGCCTGACCTGCTCCTTCGAGGAACTGCTGGACGAAGCGAATGCCGCGCTGCTGTCGAGCGGCCAGTTCCAGGAACCCGATATCAAGTCGCGTTGCATCACGCTGTCCACGTTCCGCCAGGGCACGGAGCCGGCCGACCGCGCCTTTGTCCATGCCACGCTGCAGATCCTGGACGGCCGCGACCAGGGCGTGCGCAAGCAGCTTGGCGAACTGGTGGTGAATGCGATTTCGGAAATGGTGCGCCCCGGTGCGCCGGGGCAGACCGTGCAGGTCACGGTGAACGTCGTGGAGATGGAGCGCGCCACCTTTTCCAAGCAGATCATTGCCGGCTGACCGGCCGGCTGAACCGGGACGGCGCGATATCACGGCGCCAATCCTGACCTAAGCTGGAACCTCCGGCTGGCCACGCCGGCCGCCAGTTACCGGGAGACATCGCCATGGACACCCCCTTCCACCAGTTCTCCGACCTCTTCGCACAGCTTGGCCTGCCGTCGGACGAGGCCAGCATCCGCGCCTTTATCGGCAAGCATTCGCCGGTTCCGGAAGATGTCGATCTCTGGGACGCATCCTTCTGGACACCCGCACAGGCCACACTGCTGCGCGACGAGATCATCGAGGATGCCGACTGGGCCGAGGCTGTCGATCAGCTGAACCTGGCCCTGCGCGCGCCCGCCTGATCCGCGCCGCGCATCAGTCGCACGTAGAACCTTGGGCCGATGGACGCCAGCGCGGGATCGGCGCTACCATCGGCTGACCCACCATCCAGGGTGATTGCGACCTGCCACCCGCCGCCCTGCGGCGGGCGTGCCAGTACGCCACGGAGATATCCATGCTGCTGTGCCGCCATGCCAACCGATTCGCTTTGTTCGCCGCGTCGTTCGTCATATTGTTCGCCGGTCTGACGCCCCTGTTCCACGGGCATGCGCAGACACCGCAGCCGTCTGCGGGCGACGCCGCCATCAACGACGCCATTTCCGATGCGGTCCGCCAGGGCTCGATCCGCTTCCAGCCCACCCCATCGCATGCGCCCACGCTCGAAGAGCAATGCGACCAGCTGGCCCTGCAGATTGGCGAAACCCCACGCCGCAGCTACCGGCCATCGAACGCGCCGGTCGAAAACAGCCAGGGCAACGAGATCTCGACCGTCGAACGCGATCGCACCCGCCGGCAACTCCAGAAGGTTTATCAGGAAAAGTGCATGCAGTAGCGGACCACCGATCCGCTACTGCCAGGAAGCAACCCTACCGTGATCGGATAGCGGCAGAAAAGCGCCGTCATCCGCACTTCCACCCGATAGCCGAGACCGCTCAGGTCACCGGCGCGGGGTTGAACAGCGCCAGCGAATTGTGCAGGCCATGGTGCTCGGCCCAGGTCTTCTTGCGGCCGCTGGCCACGTCGATCATCAGGCGGAACAGCTCCCAGCCCACATCCTCGATGGTGGCTTCACCCGTGGCGATACGGCCCGCGTTGACGTCCATCAGGTCGTGCCAGCGGCGCGCGAGGTCGCTGCGGGTGGCCACCTTGATGACTGGCACCTCGGCCAGCCCGTAAGGCGTGCCCCGGCCCGTGGTGAACACGTGCAGGTTCATGCCGGCAGCCAGTTGCAGCGTGCCGCAGATGAAATCGCTGGCCGGCGTGGCGGCGTAGATCAGGCCCTTGGTGCGGACCTTGTCGCCGGGCGACACCACGCCCGAGATCGGCGCGCTGCCCGATTTCACGATCGACCCCATGGCCTTTTCGACGATGTTCGACAGGCCGCCCTTCTTGTTGCCCGGCGTGGTGTTGGCGCTGCGGTCCACGCGGCCACGGTCCAGGTATTTGTCGTACCAGTCCATCTCGCGGATCATCGCCTCGGCCACTTCGGGCGTGGCGGCGCGCGAGGTCAGCTGGTCGATGCCATCGCGCACTTCGGTCACTTCCGAGAACATCACCGTCGCGCCGGCCCGCACCAGCAGGTCCGTGGCAAAGCCGACGGCCGGGTTGGCGGTGACGCCCGAGAACGCATCGCTGCCGCCGCACTGCACACCCACCACCAGCTCGGACACAGGCACCGTCTCGCGCTTGCGCGCATTGAGCGCCTCAAGGTGCGGAATGGCCGTCTGCACGATCGAATCGATCATCGAGCCGAAGCCCACGTGCTTGTCGTCCTGCAGGCAGACCACGCCTACCTGCACTTCGCCGGCGCCGGTCTGGATCGGGATCGTGCCCGGCGGCATCAGGCGCTCGGGCTGCAGCTTCTCGCAGCCCAGGCTCACCATCATGGCGGTACCGCCAAAATTCGGGTTCAGCGCGATATTGCGCAGCGTGCGGATCGGCACCACGGCATCGGGCGCATCGATGGCCACGCCGCAGCCGTAGGTGTGCTCCAGCCCGATCACGTCGTCGACGTTCGGATACTTCGGCAGCAGTTCGGCCTTGATGCGCTTGACCGCGTGATCGACCACGCCCGCCACGCACTGCACGGTCTGGGTGATGGCCAGGATGTTGCGGGTGCCCACCGAGCCATCCGGATTGCGGAAGCCTTCGAACGTGTAGCCTTCCAGCGGCGGCAGCGGCTCGGGCAGGCGCGTGCCGATCGGCAGGTCGGTCAGCCCCGGTGCCACGGGCATCTCGATCACGCGCTCGTTGACCCAGCTGCCGCGCGGCAGGTCCTGCAGCGCGTAGCCGATGGTCACGTTGTAGCGCGTGACCGCGTCGCCCTTTTTCAGGTCGACCAGCGCCACCTTGTGGCCCTGTGGCACGCGTTCCACCAGGGTCAGCCCGCACGGAAACACCGTGCCGGCAGGCAGGCCGCCGTCATTGGCGACGATGGCCACGTTGTCATTGGCATGGATGCGGATGTACAGCGGCGGACGTTGCTCCGCGGCCTGGGCGTTCTGTACCGACAGGTCCGACATGGTGGGGATTCCTTCTTTATTGGGGGTGCTTCAGTTCGACGCGGCGAATATCCTTGACGATCACCAGGTAGCTCAGCACGGTCACCAGGGCGTTGATGCCCACGAAGACCAGCGCGCCGTTGAACGAGCCCGTGGCGCTCAGGATATAGCCGATCACGATCGGCGTCACGATGCCGGCGATATTGCCGAACGTGTTGAAAATGCTGCCGGCCAGGCCGATCACTTCCTTGGGCGCCGTATCGGCCACCACGGCCCAGCCCAGCGCGCCAATGCCCTTGCCGAAGAACGCCAGCGCCATGATGCCCACGACCAGCCATTCGGCATCGACGTAGTTGCACGCGATCATCGACACCGACAGCAGCATGCCGGCCACGATGGGCACCTTGCGGGCCAGCGTCAGCGAATGGCCGCGGCGCAGCAGCGTGTCGGAGATCACGCCACCCAGCACGCCGCCCAGGAAACCGCAGATGGCCGGCAGCGAGGCCACGAAACCGGCCTTCAGGATCGACATGCCGCGCGCCTGCACCAGGTACACCGGGAACCAGGTCAGGAAGAAGTACGTCAGCACATTGATGCAGTACTGGCCCAGGTAGACACCGGCCAGCATGCGGTTGGTCAGCAACTGCCTGGCGTAGAACCAGCCGGCCGGATTGGCCACGCCGCCGCCCTTCCTGGCGTCTTCGCCTTCGCCCATGTGAATCAGCCCGCCGCCCTGCGCGATATGGTCAAGCTCCGCCTGGTTGACACCGGTGTGCGTGGCCGGGCTACGCATGACCTTGAGCCAGACCACGGCAAGCAGCATGCCCATGATGCCCATCCACAGGTACACATGGTGCCAGCCCCAGCTATGGACGATCCACGCCATCAGCGGCGTGAACACCACGGCGGCAAAGTACTGCGCGGCGTTGAAGATGGCCGATGCAGTACCGCGCTCGGCGGTCGGGAACCAGCTGGCCACCACCTTGGCGTTGGCCGGGAAAGCCGGCGATTCCGCCAGGCCCACGGCAAAGCGCAGCGCGAACAGCACGCTGATGGCCTGGCCGATCGTCGCGAAAACGCCAATCCAGCCCTGCAGCAGCGTGAAGAACGACCACAGGAAAATGCTGAAGGCATAAATGCGGCGAGCGCCGAAACGGTCGAGCAGCCAGCCGCCCGGGATCTGCGCCATCACGTAGGCCCAGCTGAAGGCCGAGAAGATATAGCCCATCTGCACCGCCGAGAAGCCGAACTCCTCGCGCATGGCGGGGCCGGTGATGGACAGCGTGGCACGATCGGCGTAGTTGATCGTGGTCACGATAAAGATCAGGGCAAGGATCCAGTAGCGGACGTTGGTGCGGCGGGCGCCGGATGCGGCGGCCGCGCTGGAAGCGGGTGTTGCGTTCATCTGGGTCTCCTCACAGCCGGCGGACCTGGATGCGGGAATGCGTCGGGACCGGCTTGTGATATGTCGTCGTACGACCAGAATTATAAAGACCGCGTTCCTTCCCCCGCAGTGCGCGTTTACCCTGCCTCGGTGCAATTGGCTGCGTTACCGTGCAACGGGCGATACCGCCGCCTTTCAATTGGCTTGCGGCTTTGCGGGGTATTGTGCTCCCCTTGCCTTCCTGAACCGTGGGGCCCCAACGATGCCGCGCCGCCTGCCTTCGGCCCCCTTTTCCCCGGGGTTTTCCCTTGGTTTGATCCCTACCCCTTGCACGGTCAAGTTGTTAGTTGTACGATGACTTATCTCGCGACATTCACAACGATGGACCGAGGTGCCAACCGGCCTTGATCCACACTTAACCACCATTCGCCATGTGGCGATCAGGAAGAGCGACATGACTACACCGCAAGAACTGAAGCAGATTATCTCTGAAGGCCTGCTCTCGTTCCCCGTTACCGATTTCGACGCACAGGGCAACTTCCGCGCCGACACCTATACCGAGCGCCTGGAATGGCTGGCGCCGTACGGTGCCTCGGCCCTGTTCGCCGCGGGCGGCACCGGTGAGTTCTTCTCGCTGACGCAGCAGGACTACTCGAATGTGATTCGCACCGCGGTGGAAACCTGCCGTGGCAAGGTACCTATCCTGGCCGGCGCCGGCGGCCCGACCCGCGTGGCCATCGAGTACGCCAGGGAAGCCGAGCGCCTGGGCGCCCACGGCATCCTGCTGATGCCGCACTACCTGACCGAAGCCAGCGAAGACGGTATCGCGAACCACATCGAAGAGGTTTGCCGCGCCACCAAGTGCGGCGTGATCGTCTACAACCGCGCCAATTCGCGCATCGGCGCCGACCTGCTGGCCAAGGTCGTGGACAAGTGCCCGAACCTGATCGGTTTCAAGGACGGCGTGGGTGACATCGAAGCCATGGTGCGCGTGCGCCGCAAGCTGGGCGACCGCCTGGCCTACCTGGGTGGCCTGCCCACCGCCGAAGTCTACGCCGCCGCCTACAAGGCGCTGGGCGTGCCGGTGTACTCGTCGGCCGTGTTCAACTTCATCCCGAAGACCGCGATGGACTTCTACCGTGCCGTGGCCGCCGACGACCACGCTACGATCGGCCGCCTGATCGATGACTTCTTCCTGCCGTACCTGGACATCCGCAACCGCAAGCATGGCTACGCCGTGTCGATCGTGAAGGCCGGCGCCAGGCTGGTTGGCCACGACGCCGGCCCGGTGCGCGCGCCGCTGACCGACCTGACCGAGGAAGAAGTGGCCAGGCTGGACGCCCTGATCAAGAAGCTGGGTCCGCAATAAGCCGTACCGTATCGAGTTGAAGCGTTGAGAGCCGACACAAGTCGGCTCTTTTTTTGTGCAGGCGACGGGGCGAGCGGGCAATTCCGGCGGTCCGCCGGCCGTCCGCCGACACGCCAATCGTCAGCAATTCCGGCATCCGTATTCACCCTGATTCCGCGCCCAGTTCGACCAAATCGCGCGATCATTGCGCCATTGACCGATGACGGAGGCCCGATATGGCAGCGCAGTCAGACGACAAGGCAGCCGAGCCGCTGGTGTTGCATGACAGCAGCGATGGCGTGGTGACGCTGCGGCTGAACCGGCCGCTGCAGTTCAACGCGCTCTCCGAAGCCATGCTGGCCGCGCTGCACAGCGCCTTCCAGGGCATCGCCAACGATGACAGCGTGCGTTGCGTGATCCTGGCAGCCCAGGGCAAGGCGTTCTGCGCTGGCCACGATCTGCGGGAAATGCGCGGCAATCCCGAGCTTTCCTACTACCGGACCCTGTTCGCCCAGTGCAGCGTCGTGATGCAGGCCATCCAGGCGCTGCCGGTGCCTGTCATTGCGCGCGTCCAGGGCATCGCCACCGCCGCCGGCTGCCAGCTGGTAGCCAGTTGCGACCTGGCGATCGCGTCCATGCGGGCGCAGTTTGCCGTGTCCGGCATCAACGTCGGGCTCTTTTGCTCCACGCCGTCGGTGGCGCTCTCGCGCAACGTGGCAACGAAGCGGGCCTTCGACCTGCTGGTGACCGGCCGCTTCATCGACGCCCGGACGGCGGCCGACTGGGGCCTGATCAACGAAGCCGTGGCCGACGACGAACTCGATGCCGCCGTCGCGCGCACGGTGGCGCAGATCCGGACAAAAAGCCCGACGGCCATCCGCTATGGCAAGGCGATGTTCTACAGGCAGCAGCAGATGCCCCTGGCCGACGCCTACGCCTACGCGGGCGACGTGATGGCGCGCAACATGATGGAAGAGGATGCCGGCGAAGGCATCGACGCATTTCTGCAGAAGCGCGATCCACGCTGGACCCAGCGGTAGCACCGGCTGCATCGCCCCGCGCGGACGATGCACCGTGACCAGCCCGGCCGCGCACCACAACCGTCCCACCGTGCGCCAGGAAGGTGAAAAACACCCGAATTTCGTCCCGTTTGCGCTGGCCCAGAACCTGCAATGGTGATGGTCGAAGAGTAGAAGCGTTCAACCGCCCGTTTCCTGACGACCACATTGGCGCAGGCAGGCGGCAGGAAATTGCTCTTGATGTCCGCACCCCCGCGGAACTCGAGAGCCAGAGACTTTTCCTGCATCCCAGGTATTCCAGGTATCCCGCGTTCCCGGTCGGCCGGACCCGTTCAACCTTTCCTGAACCCGGAACGACATGACCGACACCACCACCCTCACCCTGCACGAACTGGCGCGCGAGTCGCGCATGGGCGCCCACGGCACCGAGACCGATGCGCGGGACATCCGCCGCATCGACCTGTCGGATTTTGACCAGCGCAAAACCGAGATTGCCGACCAGCTCTGGCAGGCCGCCGTCGAAATTGGCTTCTTTCAGCTGGAAAACCACGGCATCGACCTGACAGCCGTCCGCGAAGCGTTTGCCATGACCGAACGGTTCTTCGCGCTGCCCGACGCGGTCAAGGGCCAGTATCCGCTGCAGAAGGCCAACAACGCCGGCTGGGAAGCCCGCGCCCAGGTGCGCCCGTCCACCGGCACGCCCGATCAGAAGGAGTCGTACCAGATCACGCGCCCGCATATGGCCGCACTCTGGCCCACCGACGCCGAGCTGCCCGGTTTCCAGGCCACCATGCTCGCGTTCGAGCGGCAATGCTGGGATGTCGGCATGAAGGTGCTCTCCTGCTTTGCCGACAAGCTCGGCTTCGACGCGGATTTCTTCAGCCGCGCGCACGACCCCGTAGCGCCCGACTACCAGAGCACGCTGCGCCTGCTCCATTACTATGCGATCCCCCCGGCGGCGCAGCATAACCTCGACCTCTGGCGCGCCGGCGCGCATACCGATTTCGACTGCCTGACGCTGCTGTTCCAGCGTCAGGGACAGGGCGGATTGCAGGTATGCCCCGGCAAGGAGATGGACGCGCAGGCATGGACGCCGATTCCGCCGGACGAGGACGTCATCACCTGCAACATCGGCGACATGCTGATGCGCTGGAGCGATGACCGGCTGCCGTCGAACTTCCACCGCGTACGCAACCCGATGCCTGGCGAGTACATGGGCCCGCGCTACAGCCTGGCGTTCTTTTGCCAGGCCAACCGCAATGCGGTGATCGAGGGGCCGGCGAAGCGGTATCCGGCGATCACAGCCGGCGACTTCCTGCGCCAGCGCGTAGCCGCGAACTTCAAGGCGTACTGACGCCCGGGCGCCGGCCCGGCGCCCAGAAAAACAAAAAACCCCGCGCTCTTGCGAGTCACGGGGTCTTAAGCCGTCCGGCGCCTGCACAAGGCAGGCATCGGACAGGCGACTACCAAAGTCGGGGCTATCAGGCCGCAGCGTCCTTCAGCTTCTTAAGCGGACGGACCTTGACCTTGACGCTGGCCGGCTTGGCCGGGAACCAACGCTCTTCACCCGTGAACGGGTCCTTGCCGAAACGCTTCTTCTTGGCCGGCACTTGCTGCGCGGTTACCTTCAGCAGGCCCGGCAGCGTGAATTCACCAGCGCCCTTCTTGTTCAGCGCGCTGACGATCGTGTTTTCCAGGTGAGCCAGCACCGTCTTCACGGCCTTGGCTTCGAGCTGGGTTTGTGCCACCAGGTGAGCGACCAGGCTCGACTTGTTGAAGGTGTCCTTCAGCGGCTTCACGGTCGGAGCAGCGGCGGGAGCAGCCTTCTTGGCCGGTGCGGCGGCCTTCTTTGCGGCAGCCTTCACGGGTGCCTTGGTTGCTGCGGCCTTCTTGGCAGCAGGCTTGGTTGCAGTCTTCGCGGTCGGTTTCGCTTTGGTCGCCATATCGATATACGAGAGTTGAAGATTGATGTCCCGGCCCCTTGCCATCCATCGCAGCGTAGCACCTGTCATCGCTTGCGAATCGTGCTGGCCGGCACGCACTGAATCATAGCGGAAACAGCCAGAAGTAAAGGGGTTTTCTCACATGCGACAGGTCAAACCAAGTGAAAACCCCGGGTTTTGTCGCTGGTTTGCGTCAGCAGATGCGCTGCGGAGCGATACGTCCCCCCACTTTCGCACGTGACAGACGCCGCGGACGCGCAAAAGTTTCCGCGAATCAGTGCGCGTGCGCGGCCATCGCATCGCGCGTTTCGCGCGCCAGCCCCATGGCAAAAGCGGCTTCGGCCACCAGAAACAACGGCCCCACCAGCAGGCCGACGAGGTCGTCGACAAAGGCCGGCTTGCGACCCTCGAAGTAGTGACCGACGAACTGGATGACCCAACCGGCCACGAACAGGCCGATCCCGGTGGCCAGCCACGCCAGGGTGGAAAGCGCGGCAATCCATGCACCCGCCCAAACGAATGCCGCCAGGATCGCGGCCATCGCCACGCCAAAACCGAACGACAGGCGCAGGTAGAACAGGCAGGCCAGCACGTAGACGACGATGGCCGGCGTCAGGAACAGCGCGCCGTCCCCCAACGGCATGGCGGGGCGGCCCAGCAGCGCGGTAACGGCCAGCACGATCATCGGAATGCCGACGAAATGCGTGGCGACGTTACGGCTGTCACGGTGGTAGGCGGCGTAGCTGGACAGATGATCGATCAGGGTTTTCACGGGGCGTCTCCTCTCTTCCGGCTGTTTTCAGGCGCTTTCCGGGCGTGCGCAAGT
Source organism: Ralstonia sp. 25mfcol4.1 (assembly GCF_900104095.1). GTDB lineage: Bacteria > Pseudomonadota > Gammaproteobacteria > Burkholderiales > Burkholderiaceae > Cupriavidus. Next base: position 249,813 of record NZ_FNJO01000010.1, read on the forward strand.
GCACCCTGGCAGGCCGCCCCCACCGCCGGCGCCCACACCGCCAGACCACGTTGCGCGCCGGGTTTTGCTGTGGATTTATATTAGTGACGCGCTGCGTGCTCCGGAAGAGGGTCTACCCGCCGTTCGAGCCGCCCTACTAATTCTTCAGAACTCCCGATATGCGCTCCGAAGACGAGATCCCCGCCCTCACCACCGACCAGCGCGATGCCTGGCTCGAACGGATCGGCATCGGCAACGACGCCGCCCTGCTGCCCACCCTGGACACGCTGAATATCCTGATCGGCGCCCACCTCCGGCACATCCCGTTCGAGAACCTGACACCACTCGTGGGCTGGCCCGTGAATATCGATCTGCCGGCGGTATTCGACAAGCTCGTGGCGCAGCGGCGTGGCGGCTACTGTTTCGAGCTGAACACACTGTTTTGCGCAGGCCTCAAGGCGCTGGGATTCGCGGTGACGCCGCTGGCTGCCCGCGTGCGCTGGAACGTGCCCGACGAGCGCCCGACGGGGCTGTCGCACATGCTGCTGCGCGTGGAAGTGGCGCACGAAAGCCATGTGGCGGACGTCGGCTTTGGCGGACCCACGCCAGACCGTGCGCTGGCGCTGTCACTGCCGGCGCCTGCCGCATCGCCGTACCGGCTGGTGCCGACGCCACCCGCCGTGGCCGGCACGGGCTTCAATTCGTATGATCTGGCCGTGCGCAACCTTGACGGGAATGCTGACGATGCAGAGGCCTGGCGCGTGCTGTATCGCTTCGACCTGACGCCGCAGCCGCAAATCGACTACGTGGCACGCAACTGGTACGTCTCGACGCATCCCGACAGCCACTTCACGCAGAGGCTGATCGCCGCCCGCACGGGCGCCGACGGCACGCGGCTGTCGCTCGGCAACGGCAGCCTGACCGAGCGCAGGCCGGACGGAACGGTGCGAAAGACCGACCTGGCGACGGCCGACGACGTCATCGACGTCCTGGCCGACCGCTTCGGCATCCGTATCGACGACGACCTGCGCGCCGCGCTGGCGGCGCGGCTGCCGGCCGTGCTGGCAACCCCCTAGCGTGCGCGCCGGGCCGCCCCGGCCGGGCCGGAAGTCCCGCGCTGCGGCACGGTTCATGCATCGCATGAATTGCCCGCAGAAAGTTTGCTGATATCGGCCCTGCCGCGCGAGTCGGGCTGTGGACTGGAAAAGCACGCCTGCCCATAATGTCCCGGCCAATTCACGATTCAGGCGGCGGCCACGACCGCTGCCCATCCACATCAGGAGACACCATGTCATTGTTCGATCTGTCGGGCAAGGTTGCCATCATCACCGGGTCCTCGCGCGGTATCGGCCGGGCCATTGCCGAGCAAATGGCCGTCCAGGGCGCCAAGGTCGTCATCTCGTCGCGCAAGGCCGAGGCCTGCCAGGAGGTGGCCGATGCCATCAATGCGCAACACGGCGCCGGCACCGCGCTGGCCGTGGCCGCCAACATCTCGTCCAAGGAAGCGCTGCAAAACCTCGTCGACGAAACGAACCGCACCTTCGGCAAGGTCGACATCCTGGTCTGCAACGCCGCGTCGAACCCCTACTACGGGCCGATGAGCGGTGTGTCGGACGACCAGTTCCGCAAGGTGCTGGACAACAACGTGATCTCGAACCACTGGCTGATCCAGATGGTGGCCCCGCAGATGATCGACCGCAAGGAAGGCTCGATCATCATCGTGTCGTCGATCGGCGGCCTGCGCGGATCGCCCACGATTGGCGTCTACAACGTCTCGAAGGCGGCCGACTTCCAGCTGGCGCGCAACCTGGCCGTGGAGTTCGGACCGCACAACGTGCGCGTGAACTGCATCGCGCCGGGCCTGATCAGGACCGATTTCGCCAAGGCGCTGTGGGAGGACCCCGTGCGCTACAAGCAATCCACCGAAAACGCGCCGCTGCGCCGCATCGGCGAGCCGGTGGAAATCGCCGGCGCGGCATGCTTCCTGGCGTCGGCGGCCAGCACGTTCATGACGGGCCAGGCCATGGTGGTAGATGGGGGCGTCACGATCTGATCTGTCTTGCGCGGGAGGCAACGCATGTCGCAACATCAGCAACTGCAGCAACCCTCGCCGGCCGGCCCGCAGTGGCCGGTCATGTCGATTGCCGAGGCGCACGCCCGGCTGACCGCCTCCGGTGCGCCGTTCGAAACCGAGACGCGTGTGATCCGGGGCATTCCCACCACGGTCTGGAAAAACGCGCCGCCCACGCTGCGGGACCTGTTCCTGGTCGCCGCCGCCTGGGGCGAAAAGACGTTCGTGGTCTACGAGGACGAACGGGTCAGCTATCGCGCATTCGCGCTGGCCGCCACTGCGCTTGCGCACCAGCTGGTGCGCGACGGCGTGCGCAAGGGCGACCGCGTGGCCGTGGCCATGCGTAACCTGCCCGAGTGGCCCGTGGCACTCTATGCCGGGCTGCTGACGGGGGCCATCGCCACGCCGCTCAACGCGTGGTGGACCGGCCCCGAACTCGAATACGGCCTGCTGGATTCGGGCAGCCGCATCGCCATCGTCGATCACGAGCGGCTTGACCGTATCCTTGAGCACCTGCCGAACTGCCCCGCGCTGGAACGCATCTATGTGTCCCGCGCGCCGGCTGACGCCAAGTTCGACGACCCGCGCATCGTGCCGCTGGCCTCGGTGATCGGTGACTCCGGTGCCTGGCCGTCGCTGCCGTCGCAATCTCTGCCGCTGGTGCCGCTCGACCCCGAAGACGACGCCACGATCTTCTATACGTCGGGCACCACGGGCAAACCCAAGGGCGCCGTCGGCACCCACCGCAACGCCTGCTCGGTGGCCGTCTGCGCGCAGTTCAGCCCGCTGCGCAACCTGCTGCGGCGTGGCGAGCCGGTGCCCGAGCCGAATCCCGATGCTCCACAGAAGGCCGCGTTGCTGGCCGTGCCGTTCTTCCACGTCACCGGCTGCATGTCCGTGCTCAACGGGGCGCTGGCAAGCGGCGGCAAAATCGTGCTGATGTATCGCTGGGACACCCTGCGCGCCATGGAACTGATCGAACGCGAGCGATGCACCTCGGCCGGCGGCGTGCCCACCATCGCCTGGCAGATCATCGAACATCCGCGGCGCGACGAATTCGACTTGACGTCGCTCGAAAACGTCCATTATGGCGGCGCGCCGGCATCACCCGAACTGGTCCGACGGATCAAGGAGGCGTTTCCGAACGCCGCGCCCGGCATCGGGTGGGGCATGACGGAAACGTCCGCCACGTTCACCAGCCACAGCGCCGACGAGTACATTCACCGGCCGGACGCCAGCGGCCCCGCGCTGCCGATCGGCGAGATGAAGATCGACGACGGCTTCGGCAATGCGCTGCCGCCCGGCGAGATCGGCGAACTGATGGTGCGCGGCGCCAACGTCGTGCATGGCTACTGGAACAAGCCCGAGGCCACGGCGAAGACCTTTGTCGATGGATGGCTGCACACCGGCGACGTGGCGCGGCTGGACGAGGAAGGGTTTCTCTACATCGTCGACCGCATGAAGGACATGCTGATCCGTGGCGGCGAGAACATCTACTGCATCGAGGTGGAAAGCGCGCTGTATGCGCATCCGGCTGTCATGGATGCTGCCGTGGTCGGCATTGCGCACCGGACGCTGGGCGAGGAGCCGGGCGCAGTGGTCAGCCTGAAGCCGGGCGCGCGCGCCACCGAAGTGGAGCTGCAGGATTTCGTGCGCCAGCAGCTCGCCGCGTTCAAGGTGCCGGTGCGGATCATCGTCCGCGACGACATGCTGCCCCGCAATCCGAACGGCAAGATCCTGAAATCGAACCTGCGCAAGCTGTTCGAATAGGAAGGCCGGCGTCGCAACACTCGGCGACGCCCCGAGGCCGTCACTTCACGGGGATCGGCGTCCCGGCAGGCACCGGCACGGCCGTCACCGCGTTCTGCGGGCTGCCGCTGACGATGCGGTCCGAATAGGTCAGGTAGACCAGCGTATTGCGCTTGCGATCCACCGCGCGCACCACGTGCAGGGTCTTGAACAGGATCGACATGCGTTCGGAGAACACGTCCTCCTGCGCCTTGAGCGGGCCCTTGAACGCGATCGTTCCCACCTGCCGGCAGGCAATCGAGGCCTCGGGCGGGTCTTCGGCCATGCCGAACGTCCCTTTGATGCCGCCGGTACGGGCTCGCGACACGTAGCATGTCACCCCTTCCACCTGCGGATCGTCGTAGGCCTCGATCACGACCTTGTCCGACCCCGTCACCCGGAAATTCGTCGAAACGCTGCCGATTTCCTCGGCCTGGGCGGCACCCAGCAGCGCGGCCAGGCTACATGCCAGCCCCGCTGTCACGACGGCACGCAACGGCCTTTGCGTCATTCGGTGGTCGCCCCTTTGATCTCGTCGTGGCGGCGCTCCATTTCCTGGCGCAGCGCACGACGCTGCTTGGCGGCTTCGAAGCGTTGGCGCTCCACCTCGTCACGCGGCTGCAGCGGCGGCACTTCGGCCGGCGTGCCGTTGTCGTCCACGGCCACCATCGTGAAATAGCAGCTGTTGGTGTGGCGCACCACCTTGCTGCGGATGTTCTCGGTCACCACCTTGATGCCGATCTCCATCGAGCTGCGGCCCGTGAAGTTCACCGCCGCCAGGAACGTCACCAGTTCGCCGACGTGAATCGGCTGGCGAAACACCACCTGGTCGACCGACAGCGTCACGACATACCGTCCGGCATAGCGGCTCGCGCAGGCGTAGGCCACCATATCCAGGTACTTGAGGATGGTGCCGCCGTGGACGTTGCCGGAAAAATTGGCCATGTCCGGCGTCATCAGCACGGTCATGGACAGCTGGTGGGACAGATCATTCATCGCAGAAAATCCAGAAATCAAGCCTGAGGCGCGGGCAGTGTAACCCGCTGGGCCGGGTCATGGCATATCGGATGGCGCAATTTCCGCCGCGAAGCAGCAAAACAGTCTGAATATACTGCGGGATAAATAAAAAAAGCGGCCCGGCAGGCCGCTTTCTGTACTTCCGTAACGCTCTGGACGCGATGCGCTTACTTCTTCTTGTTCACGGCGTCCTTGAAACCCTGGCCGGCCGAGAACTTCACCGTCTTGGCGGCCGGGATCTTGATCGTTTCGCCGGTGCGCGGGTTGCGACCGGTACGTGCAGCACGCTTGCCCGAGCTGAAGCTGCCAAAACCCACCAGCGTAACCGAGTCACCCTTCGCAACTGCCTTCTTGATACTGTCCAGCGCAGCGTTCAGCGCGCGCTCGGCGGCAGCGTTGCTGAGTTCTGCTTCCGCGGCGATGGCCGATACCAGTTCACCTTTATTCATGGCTGATTTCCCTTGTTTGGTCGTCGTCACCGGACTTTTGCCAAGTGGCAAAAGTCCGATCGGCGCAGTCTAATCTGCCCTTTGCGGCTTGAGCAATCCCCAGTGGCACCGATGCAACGAAAACAGCCGGAAATCGTTCTCCGACAAGACTTAGCGGGGTTTTTACCCCTCTGTTTTTCGAATCGGAACATCACATTTGCGGATCGGGACGTATCGGACGACGCACTTTATGAAATGGGCAGAATGTTGCCGATTATCCACTCGCATGCGCAATTTCCGCCCCTGATTTCCCGAAGGTTGAATGTCTGGCCAGCGCGCATTTTCGGTGCATCGCGGCGCCATGCACCATTCAGGCCCAGCTTCCCCCAACGTGATGCGTCTTTTTGGCGCATCCTGCCCCACAATCGCCCGGCCCTCACCTCCGCCGGGCTATCGGTCGGGATGCCCCACTCGCCAGTCGGGTGCGTATCGCCCAGATTTGGCGCGGCATTCCCCGTTTCGCGCCAAAAACTGGAACGCTAATTGCTTATCCGTGCTCCCATTTTGAGCATGAGATAACGATGGACAACCTGAAGACAGGCACGGATGCCTTGTTCATCCTGCTGGGCGCGATCATGGTGCTGGCAATGCACGCAGGGTTCGCATTCCTGGAGCTTGGCACGGTTCGCAAGAAGAACCAGGTCAATGCACTGGTAAAGATTCTGGTCGATTTCGCGGTGTCGACACTCGCCTACTTCTTCATCGGATACACCATCGCCTATGGCGTCCAGTTTTTTGCGGGCGCCGAGGTTCTGGCCGAGAAGAATGGCCACGAACTGGTGAAATTCTTCTTCCTGGCCACGTTTGCCGCCGCCATTCCGGCGATTATCTCGGGCGGCATCGCGGAACGATCGCGTTTCAATCCGCAACTGATGGCGACCTTCGTCCTGGTGGGCTTTGTCTATCCGTTCTTCGAAGGCATCGTCTGGAACAACCGCCTCGGCGTGCAGGAGTGGCTGGCTGCGGTAACGGGCGCACCGTTCCATGACTTTGCCGGTTCGGTGGTCGTGCACGCGGTGGGCGGCTGGATCGCCCTCCCCGCCGTGCTGCTGCTGGGCGCCCGCCGTGGCCGTTATCAGAAGGATGGCCGCATCAGCGCGCATCCGCCGTCGAACATCCCCTTTCTGGCGCTGGGCGCCTGGGTGCTGGCGGTGGGCTGGTTCGGCTTCAATGTGATGAGCGCGCAGACCATCGACAAGATCAGCGGCCTGGTGGCCATCAATTCCCTGATGGCGATGGTTGGCGGCACGCTCGCCGCCTGGGCGGCCGGCCGCAATGACCCGGGCTTCTCGTACAACGGCCCCCTGGCCGGGCTGGTGGCGGTCTGCGCGGGCTCCGACATCATGCATCCGCTGGGCGCACTGGTGACTGGCGCCGTGGCCGGCGTGCTGTTCGTCTATTTGTTTACGCTGGCCCAGAACAAATGGCATATCGACGATGTGCTGGGGGTCTGGCCGCTGCACGGCCTCTGCGGCGCCTGGGGCGGCATTGCCGCGGGCATTTTCGGCAGCCACCTGCTGGGCGGGATGGGCGGCGTGTCGTTGGTGTCGCAATTGGCGGGCACGCTGATGGGTATCGTCGTCGCGCTGGTTGGCGGCACGGTGGTCTATGGCACGCTCAAGAAGCTGGTGGGCATCCGCCTGGACCCGGAAGAAGAATTCAATGGCGCCGACCTGACGCTGCACCGCATCTCGGCCACGCCGGAGCGTGAAACCAACTGGTAAGCCACGGATTTGCAAAGCATTACGAAAAAAAGCGGCCGGGCATTAACCCGGCCGTTTTTACTTGGCGCGCAAAAAAGATTGACTTGAACTTTCGGGCGTGGGCGCCCAATAATGCCCTTGCCGTTTCCGCAAACGCCGACACAGGCGTGCCTTGTGATCCTGACATTATCGACAGCATCCTTTCGTTTTCGCTGTCCCTGTTTTTCCTGCCCGTAAATCACAGGAGCATGTTCATGGATACCACCTCGCTGCAAAGCATCCGCGACGTCATTTACAGCTACGCCACCATATTCGGTGTGAAAATCCTCGCCGCGCTGGCGTTCTGGGTGGTGGGCCGCTGGCTGATTCATTTCGTGGTACGGCTCGTACAGAATTCGCTCGCCAAGCAAAGCGTCGACCCCACGCTGCTGCGCTATGTCGGATCGATCGTCACCGTCACGCTGAATGTCGTGCTGGTGATCGGCATCCTCGGATACTTCGGCATCCAGACCACCACATTCGCGGCGCTGATCGCGGCGGCGGGCGTGGCCATCGGCATGGCGTGGTCCGGACTGATGTCCAACTTCGCTGCCGGAGCGTTCCTGGTTGTCCTGCGGCCGTTCAAGGTGGGCGATTTCGTGACCGTGGGCGGCGTGACCGGCACGGTGCGCGAAATTGGCCTTTTTGCGACGTCGCTCGATACCCCGGACAACGTCCTGACCGTGGTCGGCAACAACAAGATCTTCAGCGACACGATCCAGAACTTCACGGCCAACCCGTTCCGGCGCGTGGAACTGAAGGCGCAACTGGCCGGCACCACCGACGCCGTGGCGGCCATCGCGCTGCTCAAGGAAAAACTGGCCGCCATCCCGAACGTGCTGGCCGAACCGGCGGTCGATGTCGAGATCCTGGAATTCACGCTGGTGGGCCCGGTGCTGGCGGTACGCCCGTACTGCCACAACGACCACTACTGGCAGGTGTACTTCGACACCAATCGGACGATCCGCGACAGCTTCGGCGCGGCCGGCTTTGCCGCCCCGATGCCGGCACAGATGGTGGTCATGCAGAATGCACCGGCCGTGCCGTTGACGCAGCCGGCCAACCAGGCCGCCTGAGCCGGGAGCCCGGCGCACCCCGGGGCCATCGCCCCGAACGATCACCCGGGCTGGCGCATGCCGGCCCGCCCGTACAGACGCAGCAGCACGGCGCCGCTGCCGCAGACCGCCATCACCACGGCCAGTGGCAGCGCCGTACCATCGTGCCAGACACTGACGGCGGCACCCGCCAGCGTGCCGAAACCGAACTGGAGCGTGCCCATCAATGCCGACGCCGTGCCGGCCCGATGGCTTTGATGCGCAAGGGCCAGTGCCGAAGCATTGGGCGTGATGCATCCCAGCCCGGCCAGGAACACGAAGAAGCAGCACAGCAGCACCGGCAGCGACGCCACGCCCAGCAGCGTAGCCGCAGCCAGCGTCAGGCCCGCCACGCATGGCGCAATCAGCGCGACGCGCAGCACATCGTCCAGCGCACGGGCGCGCACCAGCTTGGCGTTGACCTGCGACATCGCGATCAGGCCAAATGCGTTGGCCCCGAAAACAAAGCCGTAGTGGGAGGGATCGATGCCATGCAGTTCGATCAGCACGAACGGCGAACCCGCGATATAGGCGAACATGCCGCCCTGCACGCAGCCGGCGGACAGCGAGTAGCCCAGGAATTCACGGTCACGCAGCAGCTCCCAGTAGCCGCGCAGCACCGTGCCGGGATGCAGCGTGCGACGGCGCTGCGGATCCAGCGATTCCTCCATGCGCGTATGGATCAGCCACAGCAGCAGCACGGCCGCGCCGCAGTGAATCCAGAAGATCGCGCGCCACCCCGTGGCCGCCAGGACGGCCCCACCGATCAGCGGCGCCAGGATCGGCGCCAGCCCCATCACCAGCATCAGCGACGAAAAGGCCCGCGCGGATTCGCGTGCCTCGAGCCGGTCGCGAATCACCGCACGCGAGACCACCAGCCCGGTGCAGCCGCCCAGCGCCTGCAGGAAGCGCCAGACCATCAGCGACTCCACGCTCGACGCGAGCGCACAGCCGGCGGCGGCCACGCCATAGATCGTCAGCCCCGCATAGAGCGGCGCCTTGCGCCCGAACCGGTCGCTGACCGGTCCGTAAAACGCCTGTCCGATCGCCAGCCCTACCAGGAAGGTGCCCAGCGTCAGTTGCACCTTGCCGATATCGGTATGAAGGTCGGCTGCCAGCGCGGGGAAGCTGGGCAGGTACATGTCAATGGAAAGCGGTGCGATAGCGGTGAGCGACGCGCAGATCAGCAGCCAGAGCGGAAAGCGCGCGTCGGCACGCGCGCTTGCGGAAGACGTCATGAAAAGGATCCGGTAAGACAAGCCGCAATTGTTGCATAGCGGGCAACCCCCTGGCGGCGCGCGCGTCAAGTCACCATACGTACCGTGGAAAATCCGCCGCAAACCGGCTGCCCGTGCGGCATCGCGGGTGGCGCTGCTTTCACGTGTGGCGGCGTGGAGGGTACAATGCCTGCCTGTCGGGACGGATGTCCCCAGACCACGCAGTCAGACGCATCGCGGGAGACGGATCACGGGACCCGTCCCCGGCAACGTTATCCTGCATGACCATACGACATACGCCGTTTATTGCTTCGCTGAGCCTGGTTGCATTCGCAGCCTTGCCGTCGTTGCCCGCAGGGGCCGCGCCTGGCAGGCCGCCCGCCATGGCACCGGCTTCGTCGCCCGCGCCCGTGGCGATCGACGAAGCCGAGGCCCTGTCACGCATGCTCAAGGGCGCGGCCACCGGACAGAACACCGGCGCGGCCGGCGTTCCCGAACTGCTGCGCAATACCAATCGCCCGGACAGCGTGCTGGCACGCGCCTGCCGCCAGCTCAACGACATCCTGCCCATCGAGATCGACGGCGAGACGCGCCTGCGCCGCTGCCAGTCGATCCCGGGCAAGCACGTACTCTTCCAGCTGGAACTGACCAACTTCCGCGGCCCGATGCTCGACCTGGCCAGCTTCGAGGTGAATTACGCCGCGCCGCTCCAGCGCAACATCTGCGCCAACCGCGACGTGGAAATCCTGACCAAGCTCGGCGTCAGCATGATGTTCCGCTACATGACGCGTAACGACCGCGGCGAGCGCCGCGTGGGCGACGTCTATATCAACGCGCCGATCTGCGTGTCGGCGCTGCGCTGAGACGCTTTCCTGAAACGCTCCCGTTTGAAACGCGCAAAAAAAACGGCAGGCCCTGGCGCCTGCCGTTCTTCATTGTGCGGACCGCCGGTCAGGCCACCCTCGGCCGCAATGGCAGCACGTTGGGGGCGCGGCGCAGCAGCACCCGGGTTTCCTTCCATGCGGCATCGGCCAGCGGCGACCCCCAGACCAGCTCGTGCAGCTTCGACAGTGCGAACGGGTCGCCCAGCAGCACATGTTTCTGTGCCGGCGACAGGGAACCCGGGCCATGGGTGAGGGCATGCTGCACCAGCGACGCATGCTGCAGCCTTGCTGGCTCGGGCTGTACCGTACGCGGCGTGGCCGTGGCACACATCAGCGCGTTGGTCACCGGATCGACCACGGCATCGACGAAGCGCGGCGTTTCCTGGGCGTTTTCCACATGCTGCTGCGTTTCGACGATCTCGCGCGGCACATAGGTTTCCTCGGGGATCATGAACAGGCCCGCGCGACGCGCGGCACGGCCCAGCGACACGCGCGACAGCATCACCGACAGCGGAATCGACATCGCCAGCGAGCCCACGATCGGCAGCAGCCACCAGATGAAGCCAGGGCTCAGCCAGTACACGCCGGCGCCCCACACCAGGCCCAGCACCGTGTGCCAGCCGTGGCGGCGGAACGCTTCGCCCCAGGTGGTTTCGGCATCCTCGCGCGGGGGCGACTTCCACGAAATGCCCCAGCCGCTGTACGCGGCGATCACGAACTTGGTATGGAACAGCATGCGCGTCGGGGCCAGCAGCGCCGAGAGCGTCATCTCGATCAGCATGCTCAGGACCAGGCGCACCACGCCGCCGTACTGCTTTGCATCCTTGAGCAGCAGGATCACGCTGGCCAGCTTCGGCAGGAACAGCAGCGTCGCCGTGGCCGAAAACAGCATCAGCGCCTTTTCCGGATGCCATTCGGGCCAGGTCGGGAACAGCTGGTACTGCTTGGTGAAGTATTCGGGCGGCACCAGCGCGTGCTTGGCCAGTGCGGCCGTGGACAGCAGCAGGAACAGGAACCACAGCGGCGCCGACACATAGGCCATGATGCCGGTCAGGAACACGGCGCGATGCACGGCGTGGAAGCCCTGCTTCATCCACAGCCGGAAGTTCATCAGGTTGCCCTGGCACCAGCGGCGGTCGCGCTTGACCTCGTCCAGCAGGTTCGGCGGCAATTCCTCGAAGGAACCAGGAAGGTCATAGGCAATCCAGACGCCCCACCCCGCGCGCCGCATCATGGCGGCCTCGACAAAGTCGTGCGACAGGATCTCGCCGGACAGCGGCCCCTTGCCGGGCAGCGGCGCCAGGCCGCAATGCTCCATGAACGGCTTGATCCGGATGATGGCGTTGTGGCCCCAGTAGTGCGACTCGCCAAGCTGCCAGTAGTGCAGCCCGGCCGTAAACAGCGGACCATAGACGCGCGTGGAAAACTGCTGCACACGCGCGTACAGCGTGTCGCGGCCCACGGCCAGCGGTGCGGTCTGGATGATGCCGGCGCCCGGGTTGGCTTCCATCAGGCGGGCCAGCGTGGCCAGGCAGTCGCCGCTCATCACGCTGTCGGCGTCCAGCACGATCATGTAGCGGTACTTGTTGCCCCAGCGGCGGCAGAAGTCGGCCACATTGCCGGTCTTGCGCTTCACGCGGTGACGTCGCCAGCGATAGAAGATGCGGCCAAAGCCGCCCACGGCGCGGCACAGTTCGATCCAGGCGTCGTGCTCGGCGGTGCGCAGGTCGGGATTGCCGCTGTCGGACAGCACGAAGAAATCGAAATGCTGCAGCTCGCCCGTGCGTTCCAGCGATTCGTAGGTAGCACGCAAGCCCGCGAAGACGCGCGTCACGTCTTCATTGCAGATCGGCATGATGATCGCCGTCCGCGCGGACGGGTCGATCGGCGCATCGCTGGCGGCGCTGCGCGAGATCAGGTGCTTGTCGCCGCCCTTGAAGAGGACCAGGAAGCCCATCATCGCCGTCCAGAAACCGGCCGAGACCCACGAGAACAGGATCGCGAACAGGGTCAGGATGGCCACTTCGAGCGGATCGGCGCCGTGGTACGGCAGCACACGCGACATGAAGTACGTGGCCATGATGGTCTGGCCCACCACCAGCGCCAGCAGGAACCAGCGACGGTGCGAACCGGCCGGGTGCCACTTGCCTTCGGCGTCGGGGCCGTCGTGCAGCGTGTCCCAGGTCTCGGGCACGGGCGGGCGGCCCAGCATCTTGCGCCAGGCATTGCGGATGCCGCCCCAGACGATATGCGGCGGCCACTGGCGCGGCACCATCGATGCGCGTTCGGGGTCCGGCCCCGTATGCACGCGCACGGTGCCATCGTCGTTGCGCTGCAGGAGCGGCTTGCCGTCCACCTGCGGGTTGCCATAGGCCATCGCAAAGCGACGCCCCACCGACGCGTAGGTGGCCCCGCCCGGGGTGCTGCCGTGATTCAAATCGGGAGCTTCCTTGTCCTTCGGGTCGCGACCGGCCAGACGCGTTTGCAATTCAATCATGGCCGACGGCACTTCGATACCCTCGGCCGGCACGCTGGACATCAGCGATTTGGGGGTATCGGCCAGCAGCTCGCTACGCAGTTCGGGCGAAGCCGGCAGGCGGTCGACATAGCGCTCGCATGCTGCCGCCGCCTGGGCCGGGCGCTGCTTTAGCCGGGGGGTAAGATGTAGCTCCATGTTTCGGATTGGGTTGTATTGCCGTTGCGAAGATAGCCGCGCAACTCAACCGGCTTGTTCTCGTCCTTGCGCCGCATGAACATCGTCATGCGCCAGCCACCCGTGGCCTCGTTGCGCTGGACTGTTGTCTTGAGCAGTTCGCCATTGGCGTCCGCCGATACCACCGGGTCCAGGCGCGCCTCTTCGGGCAGCCTCTTGAAGCCGGGTCCCTCGAAATCCACCACCAGCGAGAAACTGGTGTCGTCCGGCTTGCGCGTCAGGCCCTGGCCGCGACGCGTCTGCGTGACCCACGACAGCGGCGGCAGGTTCTCGCCATCCTTCTGCCATTTCAGCCGGTACTCGTAGTCGAAAGCCTGTTTCGGCTTGGGCGGGTTGTCCGGCACCCAGAACGCCACAATGTTGTCGTTGGTTTCGTCCGGGGTCGGGATCTGCACCAGCTCCACGCGCCCGGATCCCCAGTTGCCCTTGGGTTCGACCCAGCCGCTCGGGCGCCGCTCGTACCAGGAACCGATTTCCTGGTAGCTGTCGAAGCTGCGGTCGCGCTGCATCAGGCCGTAGCCCTGCGGATTGTTCGCGGCGAACGACGTCACGAGCAGGCGCTTCGGATTGACCAGCGGACGCCAGATCCATTCGCCGGTACCGAGCTGCACCGACAGGCCGTCGGAGTCATGCACCTCGGGGCGGAAATCGGTGGTGGGCGACGGCTGGTTCTCGCCGAACAGATACATGCTCGTCAGCGGTGCCAGGCCGAGCTTGGTCACGTGCTCACGCAGGAACAGACGCGACTTGACCTCCATCACCGTCTCGTTGCCGGGCTTGATGATGAAACGGTACGCACCGCTCATGCGGCGCGAATCCATCAGCGCATAGATCGTCAGCTGCTTGTCGTTGGCGGACGGCCGTTCGATCCAGAATTCTGTGAATCGCGGGAACTCCTCGCCGGAGTTCAGCGCCGTATCCACGGCCAGGCCGCGCGCCGACAGACCGTACCACTGGTCCTTGCCCAGTGCGCGGAAGTAGCTCGCCCCCAAGAACGACGCCAGTTCGTCCTTGCGCTTGCCTTGCTGGTTCAGCGGATACATGAGCCGGAAGCCGGCGAACCCCAGGCCCTTGAGCTTGGCGGGGTCCACCTTGTGCGAGCCATAGTTGAACGCCGCGGGATCGAAGCGGAATTCGCGCACGCTGTTGCTGACCACCTCGTTGATCCGCACGGGCTGGTCGAACACCATACCCTCGTGGAAGAACGAGATCTCGAACGGCAGACGTGCCCCGCGCCAGGCAAATCGCTCGGGCTTGTATTCGATCTCGCGATAGCGTTCGTAAGTCAGTTCCTTCAGCTCGCGCGGCAGTTCCTGCGCCTTGGGCGGCTTGTACGGCGATGCCGAGAGCTGGCGCGCGCGTGCCGCCACGGTTTCGAAATCGAAGGCGTGGGCGGTCAGCGCCAGCAAGGCCAGCATGCCGCCGCCAATCCAGCGCCCCATCCCTGACATCCTGCCGGGTAAGCGGCGCGCTGGCGCGGCGGTCGGGCGTTGGATGGGCAGGAACGACGTCGGATATGCGGACATGAAGGCCGTAGGCAGGTTTGGCGGGGAAGCAGGCGGCCGGACGAAACGACCGCCCCGGAATACGTCAGGAAACTTCAACGATTGGCTACAGCAAAAGACGGACCAGCGTGCGGCGCATCGGGCGCGGCGCCGGTATCAAACATCGGTACAGTCGCGCCGGGTGCAACGTACGCTTGTCGAGATTGTTGCAATGCGAGGCGAAACCTTAACAATTCGAGACTTAAAAGTCACGTTTCGTCGCGGCAACGTTTGCAACAAAATGTCTCACCTGTGGGCTCGAAGGCGCCCCAGGCGGGCGCGTCTGGGCTGATGTCAAGCATAGGTCATGCTTCGGACAACGCCATGATGGTGCCGAACGGCGAAATTGCGGTGCCGCCCGATGGCCGACAGGCCGCTATCACGGTAGGCACGACCGGCCGGCTGTGCATTCCGATGCACCGCGTTTACAATCGCCGACGTGATCCAACCGCTTTTTCAGCCAAAAGGAATCGTCATGCACGTTCGGCGCCTAACCCGTCCGACCCTGGCCGTCAGCCTGGGCTGCGCCCTGCTCCTGGGCACCGCGCAACCCGCGTTCGCCTATTTCCAGACGTATCTGTCCGGCAGCATCATCGGTACGCTGACCAAGAAGGAAGCGGCCTCGCTGCAGCAGTCCGTTGCAAAGGCGCTCAATAGCACCGAGGACAACCAGGTGGTGGAATGGCACTACCCGGCCGAGAACCGGCGTCAGGCCGTCGATGGCACGATCAGCCCGATCGCCACCAAGACCGATCAGGGCCAGAAGTGCCGCAGGCTCAAGTCCGACCTCAAGCGTGGCAGCGCCACCGAGGCATGGTCGGGCTGGTTCTGCAAGCAGTCGAACGGCACCTGGAAGGCGCGGCACGTCGAAGACTGAAGCCGTCGCCAGCCGCCGCAGCGGGCCCTGCCGGGCGTTCTTGCCTGACGGCGGCCTGCGCGGCGACGGCCTGCTCAGTGGCAGAGGCGCGTCATCAGGTCGCCAGCCAGCGTGCCGGACACCGCTTGCTGCGGCATGCCGGCCTGAGGCCCGCGGATCGTATAGAGCGAGTCGCCACGGGCATATCGTTTGGCATATAGCGTCTGCTCGATCACGGCATACATGGACGTGGCGCAATTGAGCACCATTCGCTTCAGCGACGAGCGGATGGTGTCGCCGCTGGCGGTCTTGATCACGCCCGGCGGCGCATTGTGAACCAGCGCGACGCCCACCTCCGACCCCCGCCGGCGAATCGACGTCTGGTCCAGATAGGAAATCACGCCATTGGCGCCCATCAGTGGCAACCAGCGTTGCGGATCGGGCGCCCCCGGATCGGGAGACACCACCTGCGTACATCCTTCACGCGGCGCGCCGCGGAAGATGGTGCCGCCATTGGGCCCCTGGCACTGGTACAGGCCGCTGGCCGCGGCCGCGCGGGCGGGAGGATTGCCGAAGGACGGCGCGCCACTGGACTCGGCCTGCGCCGCCACGCTGAAACACGCGCCGGCGACCAGCGCCGTGCGTGCGAACATGCGGAAAAACATCGGGAGGTACCCTCGTAAGGACGGGAAGAAGCCCGCGATTTTCGCACAGCACACTGCCATGGCAACAGTCCGTGGCGCAGGGAACCGCCTGAAGCGGCAATGCCGCGCGGCAATCCCGCGCGATATTCGCGCGCGGCTTGCGCAGGATCAGCCTTTCCTCAGCCCTGCTGCTCGCGCCACGCCACCAGGTCTGCAATGGTCAGCACCGGCAGCTGGTACATCTGCGCAAAGGCCAGCGCCTCGGGGCGGCGCGCCATCGTGCCGTCCGGATTCATCAGCTCGCACAGGACCGCCGCCGGCGACAGGCCGGCCATGCGCGCCAGTTCCACCGAGCCTTCGGTATGGCCGCGGCGCTGCAGCACGCCGCCGTCCACGGCCACGAGCGGGAACACATGCCCGGGGCTGACCACCGCATCGGTCCCGGCATCGTCGGCAATGGCGGCGCGGATCGTCGTGATGCGGTCGGCCGCGCTGACGCCGGTGGTCACGCCTTCGCGCGCCTCGATCGACACCGTGAACGCGGTGCCGTACTGGCTGCGGTTGTTCTCGACCATCGGACGCAGACCCAGCTTGCGCACCTTGTCGGCGGTCAGGCACAGGCAGACGATGCCGCTGCATTCGCGGATCATCATCGCCATGTTGGCGTTGGTCAGGCGCTCGGCGGCCAGAATCAGGTCGGCCTCGTTCTCGCGGTCGTCATCGTCGAGCAATACGACGGGACGCCCTTCGCGCATGGCGTCGAGCGCCTGGGCGATGCGCTCGGCAAGCGGGCGCGGGTCGGCTTCGGCCATGGCAATATCGCCAGATGGCAGGCCGGAAAGATGGTTTTGATTGAGAGACAGCATGGGTGAAACGCTCCGTGCAATGAAGTTCATGGGCGTTTCAGGGGAACGATCAGCGAAAGCGCGCAACGCTCCGCCCCCGCGGACGGACTACGCCGTTCGCGCGTGGGAATGCCGTGCGGATTCCGCCCATCTTCTTTCATCCGGACTATGACCGTCGGCCCTGGCTTCTCACCAGGTCTGCTGACCCCGCACGGGAATGCGGGCGCTCGCGGGCTCGTGGCGACCTGCCTTTCGACAGTGGCCACATACCGCCGGTGGGGACTTTCACCCCGCCCTGAAGACGTAACGATGCCGCCGCAGCCTGCAAGCCGCGACGGCCGGGCGATGTTAGCACGACTGTGCTTTTCTGGCTGAACTGCGATGTGGAAGAGTCGCTCGGCGGCGATCCTCCCGGCTAAGAACGACCCGGCGCCGCCGCCAACGCCTCGAACAGATCACGGGTCGCATCGTCGGCCGGATAGAAGCACTCGATTCTTAGCTCCTGCAGCATCACGTCCTGCGGATTTCCCAGCGTGGTCAGCGTGGAAAACAGCGACGCGCGGAAGCGCCCCGCATGCACCACCACCGGCAGCACAGGCGGCAGCGGCCCGTCTGCCGGATCGTCGTCCACCAGAAGCACCCCGCCCGGTCCCACCAGATCCGGATGCCATTCGGCAATGCGACGAAAGATCTCACGCGCGGTCTGGTCATGCGCCTGCACCTGCAGTTCCTGCCAGATGCGGCGCAGCAGGTAACGGCCCACCTGGCGGGCATTTTCCAGCACCGGCCACAGCCCGTTCGGGTCGAACACCGCCAGCATCAGGTTGACGCGGCCGCCTTCACCGTCCAGCGTGGCGGGCTGGCGATTGCCCAGCAGTTGTTCGAGCATGCGCCCGTACGCCTGGTTGGCATCGACCAGATGCCAGAAGCGGTCCAGCACCGCGGCGGGATACGGTTCCTGCTTGGCAAGGATCAGCGAGATGGCGTGACGCACCATCTGCATCGCCGGCGCGTCCAGCGTGTTTTCGCTGTAGGCCGGCGCATAGCCGCTGGCCAATAGCAGCCGGTTGCGCTGGCGCAGCGGCACGCCAAGCCGGTCGGCCAGCGCCAGCACCATCTCGCGGCTGGGCCGCGCGCGGCCCGATTCGAGAAAACTGATATGGCGCTGGGATACCCCGGCCGCCAGCGACAGCGCCAGCTGGCTATAGCCGCGCTTGCCGCGCCAGTAGCGCAGGAGTCCGGGAAAGTCGATGGCGGCTTCGGAGCCAGGCGTGAGCGTTTCCATGTGGCGCATTACAGCACACGGCCGGATGTTGCACGACTACCTGCCAGGTAATCGCCGCCATTCATCCACACGCCCTTCCTTCAGCCATCGAGCAAGCCTCTTTCAGATTCGTCGCATTTCAGTTCCGCCCCACCCCGCCTAGCATGACCACTTTCCCTTTGCCTCCCGCTACCCCGATGCGGGCCGACCATGATCCGTTCCCTTGCCAACAAGTCCACGGCCGCGCTGTTCTGTGGCCATTCCGTACACACCCTGCCGCTCGCCATCCAGCCCGGCACCATGCGCAAGCTGGCCATGCTGGATGCCGCCGTGTCCCCGCCTGACCTCGCCGCCGCGCCGGCCAACGAACTGGAGCCGATACGCGGGCGCCGTCGCGGCCTGTGGAGAGTCCGCATCGAGGGCGACTGGCACCTCTGCTTCCGCTTCCTGAACGGCGAAGCCTGGGATGTGGAGGTGGCGCAGTGCCCGGCCGACGAGGAGGACGCATGAGCCTCAAGCGAGATGACCTGTCGCGCAGCGACTTCAGCAGCTACGTTACCGGCGACCCCGTGCCGCCCACCCCGCCCGGCGATATCCTGTTGCATGAGTTCATGGTGCCCAATGCCTTGTCGGCCGGCGCGCTGGCCGTGGCGCTGCGCGTGCCGGTGACAAGAATCGAGGGCATTCTCTGGCGCGAACGCGCCATTTCGCCTGAAACCGCGTTGCGGCTGGCCCGCTTCTTCGGTACGTCGGCCGAGTTCTGGGTCCGGCTGGAAGCGAACCATGCGCTGCGCATGGCCCGGGCCTACGCCGGACCGGCAATCGAACGGGACGTCCAGCCGATTACGGCATGATTCCTGCACACCCATTTGGGTGATGTCCACGCCACTACGGCGATGCGGCGTCACATGCGGATGGTATGCTCTGACTTTTCAATTCCCGCGCGCACAGGGCGCGCACCCTGATGGAAATAGCCATACTGCTGGCGCTGATCTTGCTGAACGGCCTGTTCGCCATGTCCGAAATCGCGCTGGTGACAGCCCGCAAGGCCCGTTTGCAGCGCCAGATCGAAGCGGGCGACCGCGGTGCCATCGAGGCGGTCAAACTGGGCGAGGACCCGACCCGCTTCCTGTCCACGGTACAGATCGGTATCACGTCCATCGGCGTGCTCAACGGCGTGGTCGGCGAATCGACGCTGGCCGCCCCGCTCGCCGTATGGCTGCAAGGCTTCGGCATCTCGTCCACCACGGCAGGGTACATGTCCACCGCCATCGTCGTCGCGGGCCTGACCTATTTCTCCATCGTGCTGGGCGAACTGGTGCCGAAGCGCCTGGGCCAGATGGCACCCGAAACCATCGCCCGCCTGGCCGCGCGCCCGATTTCGATCCTGGCCGTGGCCTCCACGCCGTTCGTCAAGCTGCTGTCCGGCTCCACGCAACTGGTGCTTCGCATGCTGGGCGTGAAGTCCGATCGCGGCCCCGCCGTGACCGAGGAAGAGATCCACGCGCTGCTGGTGGAGGGCTCCGAAGCCGGCGTGATCGAGCGCCACGAGCACACGATGGTGCGCAACGTATTCCGGCTGGACGACCGTCAGCTGGCCTCGCTGATGGTGCCCCGCGGCGACGTGGTCTACCTCGACGTCGAGTCGACCGAGGAAGAAAACCTGCGCCGTATCGAGGAATCGGATCATTCGCGCTTTCCCGTGGTGCGCGGCGGCATGCATGACATCCTTGGGGTGGTAAGCGCGCGCCAGTTGCTGGCCCGACGCCTGCGCGGCGAAAAGGCCGACCTGACCGCCGTGCTGCAAGCCGCCGTGTTCGTGCCGGAAAGCGTGACCGGCATGGAACTGCTGGAGAACTTCCGTTCGTCGGGCGGCCAGATCGCGTTCGTGATCGACGAGTACGGCGAGGTCCTGGGTCTGGTCACACTGCAGGACCTGATCGAGGCCATCACCGGCGAGTTCAAGACCGAAACGGCTGGCGAGGAATGGGCCATCCAGCGCGACGATGGCTCATGGCTGCTGGACGGCCTGATCCCGATCCCCGAGCTCAAGGACCGTACGGGCCTGCGCGCAGTGCCTGAGGAAGACAAGGAGCGCTATCACACGCTGTCGGGCATGCTGCTGCTGTTGCTGGGCCGCCTGCCGCAAACGGCCGATACGGTCCAGTGGCACGACTGGAAGTTCGAGATCATCGACATGGACGGCAAACGCATCGACAAGGTGCTGGCCTCCAGGGTGCCGCCGGAAGACGGTCCCGAGGCCGAGACCACCGGCTGAGACCGGCTGAGACCGGCTGAGACCGGCTGAGACGGCCGACAAAATGAAACAACAACGGGCGCACACCATGCGCCCGTTTTTCTTTGGCGCGACGACAATCACGGCCGAATTCCCGCGCCGTTGCGCGGCCACCTTCTATCGCCAATCACCCTCGACGGTCAAGATAACAAAGGTAGCGACAATCGAGAGCGTTGTTTGAAATCAAAAGGTGTGCGTCGCACGCGCCACGTCAATATCGGCGTTCTCCGAAATTGTTCGTCACTGCCGTATGATCTGAGCTATGCGGTCTGACAACTAAGTAGTACTACCGAGATGACTGGCCGCGTCATCATAAAAATAATGAAAGCGAGCGCGCGATCGATGTCGGATGCGCGCCTTCACGCATGAACGGGAATGCAGTCCGATGTATCGCGGGCGGCCTACGCACAAATGAACTCGCTGCCAGCACGGGTAATTGATGGATCCTGACACCAAAGACACGCCGACGCCCGGCGTCGGTGGCAGCGGGTCACCTGCCGACCTACCCTCCACCGCCATCCAGCCGGCGTCCTTCCTGGCCGCGCTGGAGGAGCACCGCGCGCACTTCAGTCCGGCTCACCTGCTGGCCGTGATGGTGATCCGGCTCGACCGCTTCGCCCACGCCTGTGAAAGCATCGGCCCGCAGCGCGCAAACGACCTGCGCGCCCAGGTAAAGTCCCGCGTCACTTCGGTGACCAGCATGCCGGTGGCCATGCAATGGCTGGGGCCAGCCGATCTTGGCGTGGCCTGCGTGTTGCCCGACGACGCCGAAAGCGCCCGTTCGCTGAGCCAGGCGGTGGCCGACCAACTTGGCCGGCCTTTCCAGGTGGGCGGCTTCGAGGCCTTCCTGTCGTGCAGCATCGGCAGTGCCGTGGACGGGGACGATACCGGCACCGAACGGCTGCTGCAGCAGGCTTTCGACGCCATGCTGCAGATCAACCGTCGCGGCGGCGCCGGCATCGGCACGGCCAGCCGTCCCGCCACGCCGCGTATGGCGACACTGCTCGCGGCGTTACCGAGTGCCATCGAACGGGGCGAACTGAGCCTGCAGTTGCAGCCGCGTGCGTCGCTGGCCACCGCCGCGATCACCGCCTACACGGTGCGCCTGCGATGGCAGCACCCGGTACTGGGTCGCGTGGCACCGCAGGATTTCCTGCCCGCTGCCGAGGCACTGGGCCTGATGAATGTGATTGGTGGCTGGACGCTCCAGCAGTTGCTGCAGCTCATGCGCGATACGGCACCGCTCGGGCCCCTGCAGTTCACGCTGCTGGCCACCAGTTCCCAGCTTCAGGCCGATGACACGATCTGCATGCTGCGTCGGGCCATCGACGCCCACCACATCCGGCCGGGACAGATCTGCGTCGAGGTGCCGGTCGACATCGTGCCCCCCACCGAGGCAACCGACAAGGCACGGCGCCTTCGCGATGGCGGCGTCGGTATCGCGCTGGCGGACTTTACCGACTCGGAGCCCAGCCTGCAGGCGCTTTCGCTGGTGCAGCCCGATATCGTCACGCTCGACGCGCGCCATCTCGGTCACGCCAGCCAGAGGCCAGACACGGCAGCAAGCCTGCGCCGCGCCTGCGAATGGGCCAAGGCGCGGGGGGTGGCGGTCTGCGCCAAGGGTGTCGAAACCCAGGCCCAGCTCGATGTGATTCGGAGCTGGGGGTGCGACACCATGCAGGGCTTCCTGCTGGCGCAGCCGTTTCCGGCGCCGTGGCTCCTGCAGACGCACGCCGCCGTCACCGAACGTGCCCGCCTGCTGCTCAAGCCCTGAGTCCAGAGGCCCGGTCGGGTGTCGGTCTCTGTCTGTCAGACAGCTTCGTAATGCCAAATAGGCACACATCCTGCATCGAGGGAGGCCGGGGCGACGATAACATGTGCCCACTTCTACTATCCCCGAAAGGAGCCTCTGATGAAAAAAGGATGGATCTGGTGCGT
The DNA here is from genome assembly GCF_900104095.1 of Ralstonia sp. 25mfcol4.1. Classification (GTDB taxonomy): domain Bacteria; phylum Pseudomonadota; class Gammaproteobacteria; order Burkholderiales; family Burkholderiaceae; genus Cupriavidus. The sequence continues at coordinate 272,193 of NZ_FNJO01000010.1, forward strand.
ACTGGTTGCCACGCTGCTCGCCGGCTGCAACACGATGTCCGGTCTGGGGCAGGATGTCCAGAAGGGTGGACAGAAGCTCGAAAATTCGGCCGAGAAGTCGAAGTAATTCCGGTTTCGTCGTCGCCACCACCCGGCGATACAAGCAAGGGCGCCAGTGGCGCCCTTGCTGCTTTGAAGCGTTCTCGCGCGCCATCGCAATGGCGTTGTAATTCTTACCGCCAGCGCGATCCCCGCCCTCGCTCAGGGCTTGCGCAGTTGGGCGGCTTCTTCGGCCAGCTTGCGAATGCGTGCCCAGTCCTTTGCCGCCACGGCGTCCTTCGGCACCACCCACGAGCCACCGACGCACACCACGTTGGGCAGCGCCAGGTAGGTGGATGCCTTCGCCAGGTCGATGCCACCCGTCGGGCAGAACTTCAGTTGCGACAACGGGCCGTGCAGCGATTTCAGCATCGGCACGCCACCAGCAGCCTCCGCCGGGAAGAACTTCAGGAACGAAAAACCGCATTCCAGCGCGAACATCGCCTCGCTGGCCGTAGCCACGCCCGGCAGCAGCGCGATGCCGGCGCCCTGCGCGCCATCGGCCAGCTTCTGCGTGAGCCCCGGCGACACGGCGAACTGCGCGCCGACGTCACGCACGGCGCGCAACTGGTCGAGGGTCAGCACCGTGCCGGCACCCACCACGGCCTGTGGCAACGCCTTGGCCACGGCTTCCATCGCCTGCAGCGCCACGGGCGTGCGCAGCGTGATTTCCAGCATCGGCAGGCCGCCCTCGACCAGGGCTTCGCTGATGCGCAGCGCGTCGTCCACCGAGTGGTATTCGAGCACCGGAATCACCGGCACGTTGGTCAGGCGTTCGATCAGCGGGGAAGGTTGGATTTGCATGACAGTATTCACAATGTTCATTGTCCTGAGCCGTCAGACCCGGTAAGCCGGGCCCGGTTCAGGCGATGACCGAAACGCCCCGCTCCAGGCGGGCCAGCACTGTTTCGGCGGTGGGGATGGGCGCCACCGCGCCGTAGCCGGTAGTCGACAGCGCCGCCGCCACGTTGGCATAGCGCGCCGCCTCGAACGGATCTGCACCCGCGGCCAGACGGGCCACGAAGCTGCCGCCAAAGCAGTCGCCCGCGCCCGTGGCATCGAGCGGCCGGACCGGATACGGCGCCACCAGCGTGCGCGACTCGGGCGTGGCCACGTAGCTGCCCTCCTCGCCCAGCTTCAGCGCCACCACGCTCACGCCGCATGCGAGCAGGTGGTCGACGATCGCGTCGCGGTCGTCCAGGCCGGTCAGCACGGTGATGTCGTCCCAGCTCGGCAGGCAGATATCGGTCAGCGAGAACGCCTCGCGCATGATGCCGCGCGCCCGCGCCAGCGACCACAGGCGCAGCCGCAGGTTGGTGTCCAGCGACACCCGCACGCCAGCCTTGCGCGCATGTTCCATCGCGGCCAGGCCCGCGTCGCAGGCCGACGTGCTGACGGCCAGGCTGATGCCCGACAGGTGCAGGTAGCGCGCCTGCGCAATGGCCGCCAACGGCAGCTGTTCGTGGTGATAGCGGCTGGCCGCCGACCCTTCGCGCAGGTAGTCGAAGCGATGGCCGTGACTGTCGTGGGAAACGAAATAGACGCCGGTGGGGGCCGAGGCATTGATGCTGACGTGGCGCGTATCCACCCGCTCGTGCGTCCACAGCGCCAGCAGCCGCTCGCCAAAGCTGTCGGCGCCCACGGCGCTGATGTAGCCGGTGCTCGCGCCCTGGCGTGCGGCGGCAATCGCAAAGTTGGAGGTGTCGCCGCCAAAACCCTGCAGGTAGCGGGTCGGATCGTCGGGCTGCTGGTTGAACTCGACCAGCGGTTCGCCGTAGGCAAGGATGTCGATACTCATGAACGCGCGCCTCTCTTTCAGAAGAACGTCTGCACGATGTCGATAACGCGCAACTGGCCATCCAGCACGGGGATGTGGCGCCACTTGTCGAACGTCAGGCAAGGATGCGAGATATCAAAGGCAATCATATCGCCGACACGAATGTCGTCGCCAGCGGCGATTTCCAGGTATGCATGCTGGTCCATCATGCCCGTCACCTTCCATTCGGCCGGCACCGCCACGGGCGCGGCGGCACCCGGGCGATAGGTCTGCGCCGGAATCGGCATGCCGGCGTCGAACGCGGCGTCGCGCTTGCCCATGCCGATGATGGCGCGCCGGGGCTCGGGAATCGACTGCACATAAGCCCACAGCTGCAGCGCCGGCAGCAGCCCCTCGCGCATTTTCTGCGCCACCGGGTTGCTGGCCAGGATACGCTCCTGCGCGGCCCGGTAGACGCCCACGTCGTGGGTCAGGTAGCAGCCGGGACGCAGCACGATGTCGATCGGCGCGCCAATATCGGTGCGGGCGAACTCCTCGGCCACCACGTCGTACCATGCCGAGCCCGCGCCCGACATCACCACCGGACTGCGGCCGAAGCGGCCGAGGGCGGCCAGTTCGCGCGTGACCGCCACGGTGCGCTGCAGGAACCGCCGGATATCGGCCTCCTGCTGCAGCACACCCTCATAGATCTCGACGCCGGCCAGCAACAGCGCGTCAGGCCAGCGCGACAGTGCTTCCAGCACCTCGGCCTGCTGCGCGGCGTCGCGTACGCCGGTGCGGCCGCCCTCCACGCCCAGTTCCAGCAGCACCTGCAGCGTCTGCCCGCGGGCCTGAAAGAACGCGCCAAGCTGGTCTACCAGGGCCGCCGAATCCACCAGCGTGAAGAATTCGAAGCCAGGATCGCGTAGCAGATCGGCCACGATTTCCATGTTGCGGCGACCCACCAGCTGGTTGGCCATCAGCACGCGCTTCACGCCGTGCGCGGCGGCCGCCGCCGTCTGCTGCGCGGTGGCCAGCGTGATGCCCCACGCCCCTTCGGCCAGCTGGCGCGCGAACAGCTTTGGCGCCATCGTCGTCTTGCCATGCGGCGCCAGCTGCACACCGTATGCACCCATGAACTTCCGCATCCACTGAAGGTTGTGAACGAGCTTGTCTTCGTAGAGCACGGCGGCAGGCAGGCTCAGTTCCTCGCGCAGCAGACGCCAGCCCGGCTGGCCGGCTTCGGCGGGCGTCAGCGGTGCGTCCAGACGGCCCAGGGCCTTGTTCAGCGGATCGATCATGCCGGTCTGGTACTTTGTTTCACGCATGGCTGACATCACCCTGTAAAAATTCAATTGACGTAATCATAGCCTTGAAACTACGATATTTCATCCTTGTTATAAAGTAACATGCTGTGTCGGCCCAGCGGCCCGCCAGCCCTCGCCATCCGCATGACCGCATCCTTCGACATCCTGACCCGCATTGCCGAGCGCGGCCCGTCGCTGCGGCTGGCCGAGCAAAAGGTGGCGCAAGTGATCCTGGAGGACCTTGCCGGCGCGGCGGCCACCAGCATCAACGAACTGGCGCGCAAGGCCGCCGTCAGCGAAGCCAGCGTGACGCGTTTTGCCAAGGCCATCGGCTGCCGCGATGTGCGCGACCTGAAGCTGCGCCTGGCCCAGGCCACCGCGGTCGGCACACGGTTCCTGCAGCCTGCCCCCGCGCTTGCCGACGACGCCTCGCCGGCCGCGATGGCCGAGCGCATCCACACCGACGTGCTGACGACGCTGGAAGTCAACCGCAAGCTGATCGATCCCGAACGGATCGTCGAAGCCGCCCGGCTATTGCTCGATGCACGCATGGTCTACGCTTTCGGCATGGGCGGCGGCTCCACGTTCATGGCCGACGAGGCGCGCTATCGGCTGGCGCGGCTGGGCCAGCCCGTGGCGACGTATCAGGACGCGCTGCTGCAGAAGATGGTGGCGGCCACGCTGTCGCGCGACGACGTGGTGCTGGCGTTTTCCGCCAGCGGCAACGTGCCCGAGATGCTGGCCAGCTGCGATATCGCACGCGAGTACGGCGCGCGGCTGATCGCCGTGACAGCGCTGGGGTCGCCGCTGGCGGCACGCGCCGACGTGCTGCTGCCTGTGCGGACGCTGGAGACGGACTTCATCTTCAAGCCGTCGGCGTCGCGCTACGCGATGCTGATGGTGGTGGACGTGCTGGCCACCCAGTGCGCGATGCTCCAGCAGGACCAGAGCAAGGAAAAGCTGCGCCGCCTGAAATACGTGCTCGACGCCCATCGCGGCGTCAGCCATGACAGCGACGGGCCGGACAGCCGCCAGCCGCTGGGAGACTGACCATGCCACACCTGTTCGATACCCTCATTCGCTGCGTCATGCTGCTGGACGGCTCGGGCAGCGCGGCGCGCATGGCCGACATCGGCATCCGCGACGGACGCATCGCCCGCATCGACGAGGCCGGCGCCATCGATCCCGACACCGCCTCGCATGTTGTGGAAGGCCACGGCCTGGCGCTGGCGCCCGGCTTCATCGACGTGCATACGCACGACGACACCAATGTCGTGCGCGATCCGGCGATGACGCCGAAGATCTCGCAGGGCGTGACCACGGTCATCGTCGGCAACTGCGGCATCAGCGCGGCGCCGGTGACACTGGCCGGCGACCCGCCCGACCCGATGAACCTGCTGGGCCGCGCCGACGCGTTCCGCTACCCCGATTTCAAGACCTACGTCGATGCCGTCAACGCGGCGCAGCCATCGGTCAACGTGGCCGCCCTGGTGGGCCACACGGCGCTGCGCAGCAACCATATGGACCGCTTCGACCGCGCCGCCACGGCCGGGGAAATCGCGGCCATGCGCGCCCAGCTCGAAGACGCCCTGGCGCACGGCGCGCTGGGCCTGTCCACCGGGCTTGCCTATGCCAATGCGTTCAGCGCCCCGACGGACGAAGTGCTGTCGCTGGCCGAACCGCTGGCCGATGCCGGCGCGCTATACGCCACGCACCTGCGCAGTGAATTTGCCGAAATCCTCGATGCCATGGACGAGGCGTACCGCATTGGCCGCCATGCGCGCGTGCCGGTGGTGATCTCGCACCTGAAATGCGCGGGCGTGCCAAACTGGGGCCGCAGCGGCGAGGTGCTGCAGTCGCTGGAAGCCGCGCAGCGTTGGCAGCCGGTCGGCTGCGACTGCTACCCGTACACGGCCAGTTCGTCGACGCTCGATCTCAAGCAGGTGACCAGCGATTTCGACATCCAGGTGACGTGGTCCGAGCCCCATCCCGAAATGGGTGGCCGCCTGCTGGCCGATATCGCCACCGAATGGCAGGTGGACATGATGGAGGCCGCGCGCCGCCTGCAGCCGGCCGGCGCCGTCTACCACTGCATGGAAGACGCCGATGTGGACCGCATCCTGAGCCATCCGGCCACGGTGGTCGGTTCCGACGGCCTGCCCAACGATCCCCTGCCCCATCCGCGCCTGTGGGGAGCGTTCCCGCGCGTGCTGGGCCATTACGCGCGCGACCGCGAACTGTTTCCGCTGGCCGTGGCCGTCAACAAGATGACCGGCCTGTCTGCAGAACGCTTCGGCCTGCAGGATCGCGGCTTCGTGCGCGAAGGGTACTGGGCCGATCTGGTGCTGTTCGACTCCGCCACGATCCGCGACGCCGCCAGCTTCACCGACCCGATGCAACCGGCCGAAGGCATTGCGGCGGTCTGGGTCAACGGCGAGCTGACCTGGCAGCACCGCGCGGCCACCGGCGTGCGCGCCGGCCGCTTCCTGCCGCGCCACACCCGGCCGCAGCCCTGAGCGCCCAGGATCAACCGCATCAACCGCATACCAAGCACAACAGGAGTTCCCATGGATATCAAACGATTCGGCGTCGAAGGCGGCACGGGCCAGGGCGGCTCGCACATGCCGTTCGCGCGCGCGGTGCAGGCAGACGGCTGGCTGTATGTGTCCGGCCAGGTGCCGATGGTCGATGGCGAGGTGGTCGAGGGCAATATCGTCACGCAGACCCACCAGGCCATCAAGAACGTGCTGGCCATCCTGGCCGAGGCCGGCTACGGCCCCGAGCACGTGGTGCGCTGCGGCGTCTGGCTGGACGATGCGCGCGACTTCCCGTCGTTCAACAAGATCTTCAAGGAATACTTCGGCGCCAATCCGCCCGCGCGTGCCTGCGTGCAGTCAAGCATGGTGGTGGACTGCAAGGTCGAAGTGGACTGCATCGCCTACAGGAATCCCGCGGCCTGAGCCGCACCACCCGCCTGCCGACGTCGGTGAGCCAACCGATGGCCGGCCGGCTCCATCAACCCGCCGCCAGATACCGGACACCCCGGGCACGCGCGGCATTTTCATAGCGGAAGCGGACCGTCCGACCGGGCGGCAACCGCCACAAGGAGACGAGACATGGGTGCCGTTACCGGAACCACGCTCTTGATTTACGCGCTGATCGCCGTGATCGCGCTGGTGATTCTGATCGCCAAGTTCAAACTGAACCCGTTCATCACGCTGGTGGTGGTTTCGGTGGCCCTGGGCTTTGCCGTGGGCATGCCGATGGGTGACATCGTCAAGTCGTTCGAAGCCGGCGTCGGCGGCACGCTGGGCCATATCGCGCTGGTGATCGGGCTTGGCACCATGCTGGGCAAGATGATGGCCGAATCGGGCGGCGCCGAGCGCATTGCCCTGACGCTCATCAACTTCTTCGGCGAGAAGAACGTGCACTGGGCCATGGTGGTCATCGCGTTCATCGTCGGCCTGCCGGTGTTCTTCGAAGTGGGCTTCGTGCTGCTGATCCCCATCGCGTTCAACGTGGCCAAGCGTACCAACACGTCGATGATCCTGGTCGGCATTCCGATGGTCTGCGGCCTGTCCGTGGTGCATGGCCTGATCCCGCCGCATCCGGCCGCGCTGCTGGCGGTGCAGGCCTACGGCGCCGACATGGGCCACACCATCCTGTACGCGCTGATCGTCGGCGTGCCCACCGCCATCATCGCCGGCCCGCTGTTCGCCAAGCTGATCGACAAGCACGTGAAGCTGCCCGACGTGAACCCGCTGGCCGAACAGCTGACCGAGGAAGCGTCCACGGCCAAGGGCAATCTGCCCGGCTTCGGCATCACGGTGCTGACCATCCTGCTGCCGGTGTTCCTGATGCTGATCGGCAGCTGGGCCGACCTGATCGCCACGCCGAAGACGTTCGCCAACGACGTCCTGAAACTGATCGGCAACTCGGTGATGGCCCTGCTGATCGCCACGCTGTTCAGCTTCTACACGTTCGGCAAGGCGCGCGGCTTCACCCGTGAAATGATCCTGAAGTTCACCAACGAGTGCGTGGCCCCCACGGCCATCATCACGCTGGTGGTCGGTGCCGGCGGCGGCTTTGGGCGCGTGCTGCGCGATTCGGGCATCTCGACGGCCATCGTCGACGTGGCCACCCACGCCAATGTGTCGGTGCTGGTGCTGGGCTGGCTCGTGGCCGTGATGATCCGCATCGCCACGGGCTCGGCCACGGTGGCCATGACCACGGCCGCCGGCATCGTCGCCCCGATCGCGGCAAGCGTGCCGGGCACCCGCCCGGAACTGCTGGTGCTGACCACCGGCGCGGGCTCGCTGATCCTGTCGCACGTGAACGACGGCGGCTTCTGGCTGGTCAAGGAATACTTCAACATGACCGTGGCGCAGACCTTCAAGACCTGGTCGGTGGCCGAAACGATCATCTCGGTGGTGGCCCTGCTGTTCACGCTGGCGCTTGCGACGGTGGTGTAACGTGGTTGCCGGCCATCGAACTGGTGTGGCGTTCGCCATGTCAGTCGTGGCCGGCGGGCCGTATCACCCGAGACAGTCAGACTGGGAGAGTTTCAACCCTTCTCGTCGTACGAAATCAGCTTCCACGACACGTTCCAGTACGCGACCCGCTCCCCCAGCAGGTCGTCCAGCCATGACAGCCGGCGAGGCTTGGGCATCTCGAATTCCGGCAGGACGTCACCCTTGCGGAAATGCCGCGTTGCCCCGGCAAATACAGTTGCAGCCTCCGGCACGCACCAGATACCGCTTTCCGGACAAGGCTGACCGGTTTTGGCGCGG
>NZ_FNJO01000013.1 GCF_900104095.1 Ralstonia sp. 25mfcol4.1
CTATGCCGTCTCGCAGCAAAAGCGCAAGCTGATCGAGCAAGGCTTTGGATGGGTCAAGACGGTCGGACGCATGCGCCAGGTGATGGTGCGCGGATTGAAGCGAGTCGATCAGATGTTCGTCCTGAGCATGGCCGCCTACAACCTCGTGCGCATGCGTTCGCTGGGACAAATCCGTCCGCAGTTGCGGTAATCGGGGAAATGAAGCCGCAAACTGGTGCCCAGCAGCCGAAAAACTCGATTCAGCGGTGCGCGGCTTGCGGATTGTGAAACCAGACAGTACTCACCTGCACAGGCGAAAAGCATACCGCTTGTGCGGGGAGTACTTCAGCAGCCTGCTAGGATTGGCGATCAAGCCGATTAATGATTTGCTAGATGCAAAATTTTATGGGTGGGGGTCTACTTTTGCTTCTTACATAGCTGCCATCATGGCTTACCAGCTGGCGAAATCATCTGCAGGGACAAATTTGGAAAAAGCCGCGGAAGGGATTTTCGATACTGTCATTGGACTAGCGCTGGCGCCGTCCAATGACGCGATCATCACATGGAGAGCTCGCGAAGATCTCAGGAAATGAGGCAGTCGATAGCGGTGCAGCGTGCAAAGCATTTTGATTCGGAACGACTACCCAACTTCTAATCGACTTGTAGTCGGAACAGAAATCGACGCAACTTATGTCCGCCGCTCCTCAGGGACGACGGACTAAGCTGACACGTTCAAATCTCCCGCACATCCAAGGAGCGCGCCTCTGGCGTAAAGAAACGCCCAACCACAAGCTCCGTTTCCTCAAGCGCAGGATTGATTTCCGAGGTAGCGAAGATGACCTGATAATCAACTTCGTATTGCTGGCATTCGGCAACGATGATTTCTTGAAGCCGATGGCTGCGTTCTTTCTCCATCCCGCCGTCATCAATCCCGTCGAGCAACAGAAATCGTGGAAGCCGCATGTATGGCCTGGTCGTGCTTACTGTGAGCAGCGCCAGGTGAAAAATGTGCCGGAGCACGACCGCGGAGCTTTCTGAGAAGTGCCTCGACCCATTCACATAAACGGCGTTGTCGACGAAATCAAAGTGTGACGAATGCGCGCTCACGAATTCCGGTTGTAGTGGCAGGTCCAACTTGAGCAGCCGCACCATCGCCGCGTTCACTGCATCCGCCACCTCTTGCTTTCTCAGAGCCTGCTTCTGCTCGAGAACCTGAATGGCTTCCGTTAGTCGCTTGCCCTCTGCAGTCAGTGCATCGCGCCGTGTCTGCAGTTCCGCAATTATCGCAGCCAACTTCTGTTGTTCGTATGCTTGACGCACTTCTTCATCAAGCGCACCAAGCTTCCGCGCTGCTACTTCAACCGCAATCTCCAGTTCGCTCGACCACGAGGTGGTCGCAGCAGAATAGTCCTGTTCGAGCGTTCGGATTCGCTGCGACAAATGGGGAATCTCCATGCGCAAGCCCTCTACCTCGGTAGCGCGCGCTTCACTTAGCATGCGAGATTCTCTGAGCTGGACGTTTAGCTCGTTTCGCATTCTCAGTAATTGCGTGTCACCACGTTCGTCACCGAGGGAATCCGGCAAAAAAGACCCGGCTCTGAGCACCCCGGAGCTCCAAGGCTAGGGGAGGCAGAGGCGTTTAGCCCGATATGTTTCCGCAGCCTGACGCTTCCGGCTACCCCCCATCGGGGTAGCCGGCACCAGTTTCAGCAAAGTCAATGGTAGACCTGCGGTAATCTCCTCGCGATACGCAAGCCGAAAGTGGCATCTGAAGGGCCGCTATCCCATAAGCGCGCGCGCTGTCTGGCCTTGGCTGCGTCGCAGGCCGCACGTCACCGGCAAGTGCTGGCGGCATGCGAGGGGCCTTGCCTCACCTACTCGGTACTCACAGGCTGGCAAGCCAAGCACGGCGTCCCGCCAGTGGACGCAGCGATGCGCCGGCTGCGATTGCTGGGCCTGGAGGGGAAACGGCCGCACTTCTGGCTGTACCGCGGCGCCGATGGTCGCTTTGTCGCGCGCCTGTGTCAGAGCCGATTGCAGGCGCTCGGCGCCGCGCCTACGCCCGCCATAGCTGCCCTGCGCAAGGCAGCGCTAGATTACTGCGGCGTTATGGCCGCCTGCCCTGATTGACGCTGCGGCACCGGCACGCCGAAGACGGGGATGGTGCCTCTACAAATTCAGTTGAAATTTAGCTACAGATTCAGTTGAGTGAGCGGTTTCAGCGAATGGAGTTTCGCCCCACAACATGCATCAGTATCGATAACAAACATTATCGATACTGATGCATTTCTGTGGCAAACTACACAGCAGCAAATTGCGTCTCTCTCTCATGCCTCGCTCGCGACCCGCCACCGCTCCGCTGCCGCTCGATCCCTCCGCATCCTGGCCCCGCGCCGATGCGCTCGCGGCCCTGCGTGCCTGGTACGAAGGCACGCCGTCGCGCGCGGCCGTCGCCCGCTTCTGGCCGGACGCGCTGACGCCGGGCCGCTCCGCACGAGGCGTGATCGGTGCCCTCCGGCGGCAGATGGCCGAGGCCGCCCGACTACGCCAGCGCGAAGACCTGGCCGCCCTCTTCACCTGTCCTGCGGAGGGCCGGACCGCCCATGCGGCAGCGGTCGTCCGGGCCCTGGAGACCCTGCGCCAATTACCAGCTGCCCTTCCGCAGATCACGGACCCCGTCGAGGCCTGGCTGCCGGCGCGCGCCGCGGCGGCGCTGCAGGCGCACGGGCTGAAAACGCTGGCCGACCTGACCGTGCGGATCCCGCGCCGCCAGCGTTGGTGGCTCACCATCGACGGGCTTGGCGAGCGCAGTGCCCGCGCCATTGAAGCGTTCTTCGCCACGCATCCGCAACTGACCGACCGGGCGCGCGCTTTGATCTCCCGTAGCCCAATGGCTGCGTCGGTTCCACAAATCGTGCCGTGGGAACGCATCGAACTGCCGCAGGCGGTGGACGGCTCGCACGGCGCGTTCCGCGCGCCGCGTCCCATGTGCGCACTGACGGCCGACAATGACTACGACGCCATCAATGCCTGGCTCGGCCTGCACGAGACGCCCACCACCACCCGGGCCTATCGCAAGGAGGCCGAGCGGTTGCTGCTCTGGGCGATCCTGGAGCGCGGCAAGCCGCTCTCGTCGCTGACCGCCGAAGATGCCACGGCCTACCGCGCCTTCCTGCGCGCACCGACTGCCCGCTGGGTGGGCCCGGCACGTCCGCGGCCGTCGCCCGAATGGCGGCCTTTTGCTGGCGCCCTGGCACCCCGCTCCATCGCCTATGCCCTGGGTGTCATCGCCGCACTGTTTCGTTGGCTGATTGCCCAGCGCTACGTGCTCGCCAACCCGTTTGCAGGGCTCAAGGTGCGGGGCGCCCAGCGCGCCGCGGATCTCGACACGTCAAGGGCCTTCACGGAAGGGGAATGGGCGCTCGTGCGTACTCTTGCGGATGGCCTGGAGTGGTCGCACGGTTGGACGCCGGATGCCGCGACACGGCTGCGCTTTCTGCTGGATTTCGGGTATGCGACGGGCCTGCGGGCGGCTGAGCTGGTCGGGGTGACCCTTGGCGGTATCGAGATTGGGCCGCGTGGCGAGCGCTGGCTCCACCTGGTCGGCAAAGGCGAGCGCCGGGGCAAGGTCGCGCTACCCTCCATGGCCAGCCGGGCGCTGGACCAGTATCTGGTCTCGCGCGGTCTGCCTGTCACGCCCGCGAAGTGGGACCACAACAGCCCCATCCTGGCGCACCTGGAGAATGGATCACCGATTACTACGCCGCGACTGCGGGCCGTGCTGCGGCGCTTCCTTACCTTCGCTGCCAATGAGATCGAGTCGGACCACCCTCCACTGGCGGACAAACTCCGGCGCGCGACACCTCACTGGCTGCGTCACACGCATGCGACGCATGCGCTGGCCCAGGGGGCATCGCTGACCACAGTGCGAGACAACCTGCGGCACGCGTCCATCACGACGACCTCTCGTTATCTGCACGACGACGATGTGCAACGCACCGATCAACTCGAAAAAGTTTTTGCCCGGCGATAGCAGGGTATTCCGCGCAGCGCCGCAACGAATGTCATTTTCGCCTCTCGACTTGCCGCGATATGGGTGTCATCTACTTCGCCGCTTTATTCGCTGACAATCGCCAGCTTAGCATTCTCTTCGCGCTGCGCGTCTATAACGCGGCAACCGGAACGCCATAGCACTCTAGGATGCGCCTCCCGGCGTCCATACCCGGCACAGGGTGATGTCTATCTTGGGGGCAAGACGCCTTCTGCATGCGATGCGCCCGTTAATGTGCAACATACGTGACATTTTGCCGAGGGAAAATTTGGTGTATTAACCGGACTAGGATTGTAGGTTATTGATTCTAATCCTTCGATGCAACAAGCTCACACGTCGACCGGTGCGGGAATGAGTGAGCACCCGACGTTGGCCGTGCTTTGATAACAGCAAACGAGAACAGGGGGAAAACGGAGCCTTTATTTGTGACGGGGAGCGGCGGCCAAGGCGGATGATTCCGATCGCAAGAAGCATGTACGAATTGGAAATCCTTGGAGGCCCAAGGGGCTCTAATATTTTAGGTGCAAAAACATACAATTCACTCGCGCGACATCTTCGATGTCCTGCACTGCTATGCCATGTTTGGTCTCCAACCCGACTTTAGATTGCTTTGTGCGCTACTTGCCGGGCACAATCGGCCACCCACGAACTTCTCTTTCAGAGACAAAGGGACCTGGCGGAAAGCTGTGACGAATTCATGGGGATGACGAACGAAGAGGTAAGCCTTGGCACCTTCACCTCTGTTCAAAAACGCCTGCAGAACGCATTGCCTGCGGCTCTCCACGGGCACACCGGAAATTCCTCATCTCCTTTGTAAGGGCCGAGCCGGATTGGTCGCTGATGCCGGTCTTTCCTCATCTAAAGGACTTGCTCGCCATTCGCTGACAGCTCCAGAAACTCACGAAGCTGCGAGACGCTGAGGACGATCGATTTGCCGAGCAAGAGAGGTTGCTTCGCGACCGCTTCGACGCCATCGGCGCGGCAGCCTAAAAAGGGCGAGCCTGCCTCGTCTCCAAATGGCTCACTCGAAGGAATTTGGGACGGGTGACGGCCCGCCTCGGACATCATTCAAAACGGTGCGGCCAGCGTCAGCCGGACGCCTTGCTGCAGCCCGCCCATGCCGAACATCACGTTGTAGTCCATGCCGAACGTCACCGTCCGCGTTCGCAGCTTGCCACCCAGCCAGACCTGAACGCGGTCGCGGCCGAACGGCGTGCCGTTGACGGTATAGACGCGGCCGGCGCCCAGCAGATCGGCATAGGCCAGGTTGGCCGCGCTCTGGCCCTCGAAGTCGTGCTGATATTCAACACGCGTAAACGGCAGCAAGGTGCCCCATCGGGTGGGCTGGGTGTACTCGCTGCGCAGGCCCACGGTACCCGATACGCTGTTCACCGTTTGGCCGAAGTACGCCAGCGCCCCCATGCCGGCGCCCTCTTCGCTGTACGGGTCCAGCGTGCTGCGGGCAGCCAGCATGCGTCCATAGGGTGAAATCAGCCAGCGGGTGTCGCGGTACTCGTAGCCCGAGGTGAGCGAGGCGAACCACTGGTGCCCGTCGCGCTTGCCTGCGGCAAAGGCCGCTTCGTCGGTGACCCAACGGCGCGAATCGAAGCGCAGCGCGCCATAGCCGGCCACGCCGTCGACGAAGTAGGACGGCGTGGGACGATAGCTGCCATACAGCGCCACGCTGAAGGCGTCGGCGCTGCTGTGGGTGCCAAAGCTACCGATATCGGTGCCATCATGACCATATCCTAGGCCCGCCCCCAACGTCAGTTGATCCGACACGCGATAGTCCGCGCCCGCCGTGACGCCGCCGGTGTTGAACCTGAAACCCGAGCGCTGCGCGCCAGCGTTAGCGAAACCGAAATCGACGGTGCCGGCCGTCCAGAATGCGACGCGGGGATCGTCGGCCGAGTCGCCGCCAACCGCCCCTGGAGAGCCGGGGAGCTCTGGTAAGCGGAGCGCCGGAATGGTAGCCGGATGACCAGCCGTTCCCTCGCTGGCCTGCCGTGCGCCTGCCGGTACGTCCGGCTGGCCGCCCGCTGCCGCCACCGGTTGAAGCGGTCCTCTTTGGGCGGTGCCCCCCGCCAATGCCATGCGTTCACCGTCGGCCCCACGTGAGACCGCAGCGCCGCGCAGGCAATCGTCACGGGCGACGAGGCCCTCGACGCCCTGGCATGTACGCGAGTCCGCGCCGTCCATGCGCGGCAGCGCGACGTTCATCGTATTGCGAAACGCCGGGCGGCCCCCGCTATGCAGTTGCTCCAGGCGCTGGTTGTAGTTGCTGATCTGCGCGGTGGCAAAGCGGCGTGCCGCCTGGATTTGCGCATTGATCAAACCCGAGACATCGGGGTCCGTCGACGGGTCGCGCCGCTCGGCCACTGTGATCGTCAAGATCGCCGGCGCCGATGTGGCCACGGCGTTGCTGATCGTATACGTGACGACAGCGGTGCCGGCAAACGCGGCAGCCGGCGTGAACGTGACGACGTAGTCCCCGCCCGACGATGCCGGGCCCATCTGGCTGGCGGATAACATGGGCTTCCGCGCGGCACGCTGGCTCACTGTTGCCTCGCCCGCATTCGCTGGCACCACCGACACCACGCTGACACCCGTGAACGGGGTGCCCTTGATATTGCTGCAGTTTGCCGGGATAGCGACCCCGCGTATTCATGCGGGTTTCCGGGCAACCGCCAACACGATAGTCATGTAAATCAATGGGTTACTGACTCAAGATTTTGAATGTCGGAAGTGCCATATGAGGCATGTACTAGGCGGCTCATTGCGTCTCAGTCTTCTTGCCGTTAATCTCGGCGGTCCGTCTACCGCTTGGGAGAAAGCGCGATGGATCACTGGCAACTGGCGTATCTCGGCATGCGACAGATGCCGCGCGAGCTCAGCGAGTTCGAGCTCGCCACTTTCTTCACTTTCTCTCCCAAGGAGCGCGCCCTGATCGACGCACGGCGCAGCTATCCGTACCGGCTGGCCTGCGCCGTCCATATCGGCTTTGTCCGTATGACCGGCCGCACTCTTGACGCCTCCAAGCAGGTTCCGAAATTTCTCTGGGCATATGTTGGCGCCCAACTCGGCATCACGCCACCGGATATGGGCACGCTGAGCGCCCTGTATGACGGGCGGACCGACACGCTGGTGGACCATCAGATGCTCGCCTATCAGGCGCTTGGTTTCCGCCCGATGGCTGAGCATCAGCGACGCTACGTGACGCGTTGGCTCAAAGAGCGCTTAGCGGGACAACCTAGTCGCAGTGACATGCTGCACGAACTGAAGCGGTGGCTGTACGAGCATCGTGTTCTGATCCCGCATGACCGTGCGCTGAAACGCCTCATTAGTCAGGCCGTGGAGGTTTCCGAGGCGGCATTGACCGACGCGTTGGTGCTCGCCTATGGCGAGGCATCGCTTGATTCTTGGGGGGCCTTGCTACCTCGCCCGGAAGGCAGTCAAGCAAGTCTGCAGCAATGGCTGTGGGCGGTTCCATTGCGCAGCTCCACGCATCAAATGGGGGAGCTGTTTGACAAGATCGAGCGGCTGTACAAGTTGGGCATCCAACGTCGCTGGCCGGCGGTCTGCAACGAGGCGGTCGTACGGCACTACGCGAGACGTTGCGCCAATCGACCGGCCTCGGTCAGCAAACGCGTGGTGCAACAATCCCGCCGCCTGGAAACCGCTTGCTTTTTGCGCTATGCCTTGTGTGCCGCCACGGACCAGATGTCGTCCATGCTGCGCCACTGGATTCGCAAATCCGTCAACGACGCAGGACGGCTCATCGACGCTGGCCGACCGGATCCAGACATCCAGCTGCGAGAATTTGCGGCAGCCGTCAAAGGGCTCATCGCCGATGACACGCTCACGCGAGAAACGCTCTGCCAACAATTGGATGCGTTGGCCGACGCCGCAACGAGCCAGCATCACCTGCGAAGCCGTGCCAGCATGATCCGTGAGCAGCTGCTGTCTCGGCATAGGCTTGCGAGAGCCATGCTGGGCAGGCTGGTCCAGCTGCCATTCGCCACGCAGTCCGCCCATCCAGTGATAGAGGCAATGGAGATCTTGCGCAGTCTCTATGCGCGGAAGGCCAATTGGCTACCAAATCGGGTTGCCGTGCGCTTCGGGCGAGTCTGGCAGCCAGTATTGGAGGGGCAGGACCGTAAGCGAGCACTGGCCGCCTTCGAATGGGGAACGCTGTTTGCCCTGCGGGTGGCGCTACGCAATGGCTCGGTATTCCTGGATCACAGCTTCGCCTTCCGCAGCCAAGCAACCATGCTGATATCCGGCCAGGATTGGCAGGCGCGGCGCAACCACTTCTATGGCCATCTCAAACTGCCGCAGGACGCAAGAGCATTTTTGGATCCGGTGGTCGCGCACCTCAATGCGGGGCTCGCCCGGCTGCGAGATGCCGCCGTGCGGGGCGAGTTAAGGATCGATAGCGCCATCCATGTTGATCCACTCAAGGCGAAGCGGCCCGAAGCTTCGGTCGAGGCCCTGCGGCGCGCGCTGTTTGACAGGCACCCAGACGGACAACTGCCCGAAATTCTTCTGGAGATCGACAGCCACACGCATTTCAGTTGGCTTCTGCTGGGGCGAGAACCGTATTCTCGCAGCGAGTTGCTCATGATCTATGCCGCGGTGCTCGCGCACGGGACCTCAATGTCTGCGGCGGACCTCGCTCGCATGGTGCCGGAACTGTCACCAAGCGCGATTCGTCAGATGATGCATCGTATTGCGGACGAGCGGAAACTGCGTAAAGCCGCTGATTCAGTGCTTGCCTTCATGCATCAGCATCCCATCGCCCGACATTGGGGGCGCGCCGAGTTGGCGTCTTCCGACATGATGTCCCTGGAGACGACGCGCTCGGTCTGGCAAGCGCGGGCTGACCCGCGTCGGCGTACCGCGTCGATTGGGATGTACACCCATGTCCGCGACCGGTGGGGCATCTTCTACGACCAGCCAATCCTCCTGAATGAGAGACAAGCCGGCGCCGCCATCGAGGGCGTGATTCGTCAGAATGGCGGGGAAGACGTGACGCAGCTCGCCGTTGATACCCACGGCTACACCGACTTCGCCATGAGTCTGTCACGGCTGCTCGGCTTCGATCTCTGCCCGCGACTCTCTCATCTGCGTGATCGCCGGCTGCATGTACCCAAAGGCCATGCAGTTCCGCCAGAACTGGCCGCAGTAGCGGACGCCGATGTCCGTCTGGTATTGATCGAACTTGCCTGGGATGAACTGGTCAGGATTGCGGCATCGGTCCAGACCGGCCAATGCACGGCGGTGCAGGCGTTGACACGTTTTGGCGCGGCGGCAAGGGGGCAACACGTGTATGAGGCGGGGGTGCACCTGGGACGGCTATTCCGTACGATTTTCCTCGTCGACTATTTCACGAACACCGCGTTCCGCCAGGAGATGCAGCATGCCTTGAATCGCGGCGAGGCTGTGCACACCGTCCAGCGGGCCATCCACTACGGAAAAATCCCCTTGGAACTGGCTCGGCATGATGCGTCGCTGGCAGCGGTCTCGTCTTCGTTGACGCTGTTGACCAATGCCGTGATGGCCTGGAACACGCTGCACATGCAGCAGGCTCTGGAGGCGATAGAGGCCATCGGCGGCGAATCCATGCGCGCCGAAGACCTGCGCCAGATTGCGCCGACTCGTCTGGAAGGCATCAACTTGCGTGGTACTTTCGATTTCCCGATTGATCGCTACGCGCACCGGCTACTGCCGAACGCAACAAGCGTGCGGACCATACCGCCGACGTGGCGTACGGCATGAGCCGCAGAGCTTTGAGCCGTCCACCCAGCGAGGTTTTTCCGAATGCCGATTGCTAGCCTCAGATGCGAAAGGCATCGCTGCGAAAGAACGATACGAGGCGAGTCCCTATGAGCAACGATGATGAGTACCGGCCTGTCAGGCTGCTTCTTCTGCCGTGTCTTGGTCGGAGCGGCACCTGTACCGAACCGAGGAAACCGATCCCCTCCTCACGGCAGGATCGTTGCGCACCATCCACAACGAGACGCCTCCACAGGATTGTCTGCGTCCCAAGCACTCCGTTCGTCCCACGGTACGCGGCTGGCGCGATAAAGGCTTCGATCTCCCGCTCATGCTACACATGGCACACCGACAGACCCCCAAACTAAAAAGACCGTCGCTATGCATCAAAGCTTCGTATTGCGTAATCGCAGAGCATTCGCGACCACTGAAGCAGAGCTCAGGCTCATCGCCAGCGCGGCAATCATGGGGGACAGCAACATTCCGGTGGAAGCATACAACGCGCCGGCAGCTAGAGGAACACCGAAGGCGTTGTAGATAAACGCAAAACCGAGGTTCTGCTTCATATTTCGAATCGTGCTTTCGGACAACTGTCGAGCCCGAGCGATGCCCCGCAAATCCCCTTTTACAAGGGTAATCTGAGCGCTGTTCATGGCGACATCTGTGCCGGTTCCCATTGCAATGCCGACATCGGCCTTCGCGAGTGCCGGCGCATCGTTGATGCCGTCTCCTGCCATCGCCACAACCTTCCCTTCCGATTGCAGTTCCGTGACGAGCGCCAACTTGTCCGCTGGTTTAACTTCTCCAAAAATTTCGCCAATGCCGAGCTTCGCGGCGACCGCTCGGGCAGTTGCCACACCGTCGCCGGTCGCCATGACAACATGAATGCCATCGTCCCTGAGACTCGCGAGGGCCTCAGATGTCGTAGGCTTCACTGGATCTGACACGGCGACAATTCCCGCAAGGGTCCCGTCCACAGCCAAGTGCATAACACTGGCGCCCTGGGCGCGCAGCGCGTCAGCGTCTCCCGTCAGCGCGGCGATGGACACGCTCTCTTCTTGCATTAAAGTCGTGTTGCCCAGGGCAAGCTTGCGGCCGGCAACCATTCCACGCACGCCGATGCCAGTCCCCGACTCAAAGCCTTCAGCCTTTTCGATCGCAAGGCCGCGCTCTCTCGCGGCAGCGACAATGGCAGTCGCAAGAGGGTGCTCGCTACCCTGGTCGAGGCTTGCCGCTAGCCTGAGCACCTCGTTTTCGCTAAATCCATCTAGTCCGATCGCGCGGTCGAATGCTGGCCGACCTTCAGTTAGCGTGCCGGTTTTGTCGACAATCAGCGTGTCAACTTTCCGAAGGTTTTCGATAGCAGCGGCGTCCCGGAACAAGACGCCATTCGATGCGCCTTTTCCGCTCGCAACCATGATCGACATCGGCGTGGCCAGACCCAATGCGCAAGGACACGCGATAATGAGGACGGATACTGCGTTGATGAGGCCAAACACCCAGCCAGGCTCGGGCCCGAAGAGCCCCCAGACGAATAGTGTCAGCAACGCAATACCAATGACGGCCAGTACAAACACGCCGGATACCTGATCGGCCATGCGCTGCATGGGTGCGCGGGACCGCTGCGCCTGAGCCACCATCTGGACAATTTGCGACAGGACAGTCTGCGAACCCACCTTCTCGGATTTGATGACGAGACTGCCCGTGGTGTTCATCGTGGCACCGATGACGTGGTCACCAACCCGTTTGGTCACCGGAATTGGCTCCCCGGTAATCATCGACTCGTCCAGGGAACTCGAACCTTCGGTGACCACGCCGTCGACAGGCACTTTTTCTCCCGGACGAACTCGCAGCATATCTCCCACGTGTACGTGCGTCAGGGGAACATCCTCCTCCATGCCATCCGGTCTGATGCGGCGCGCGGTCTTGGGTGCCAGGCCCAGCAAGGACTTGATAGCCGCCGATGTCTGGCTACGCGCCTTGAGCTCGAGAAGCTGTCCCATTAGCGTGAGGGAAATGATGACCGCTGCGGCCTCGAAATAGACACCAACTCGCCCGTGCTCGCTGAAGGCATCCGGAAACGCGCCGGGCATGACGGTAGCGATAACGCTGTAGATGTATGCGGCACCGGTGCCCAGTCCGATGAGCGTCCACATGTTCGGACTGCGATTGATGAATGAGCGGGCGCAGCGTTCAAAAAACGGCAGGCCGGCCCACAGCACCACAGGGGTCGCCAACGCCAACTCGACCCAACTCTGTGTAGTGGCATCCATCCAACCCAGCCTGTGGCCGAACATCGCCAAAATGAACGCAACGACCGTAAGAGGCAACGTCCCCCAGAAGCGGCGACGAAAGTCGGTGAGCTCGGGGTTTTCCTCGTCGTCCAGCCCGGGCATCAGCGGCTCGAGGGTCATGCCGCACTTGGGGCAGTTGCCCGGATGATCCCACCGGATTTCGGGATGCATCGGGCAGGTATATATGGTGCCCGCTGGCGCTGGCACACCCTCTGCTCGCGCAGCGGTTTGGACAAACTTCCCCGGTTCGGCTTGAAACTTGGACTCGCACGAAGCACTGCAGAAATAGTATGTCGCGCCTGCAAGCTCCAGATGAAATTCTGAGTCGGCTGTCACGGCCATACCGCATACTGGGTCTTTTAGCGCGGCCGGCCCGGCAGTTTCGGAGGGATGATGGGCGGTCCGGTGACCATCCCTGCTAGGAGAATGGTCGTGCAAATGACCGCCCGCATCGTGAGAACAGCCGTTGTGGTTGTCTTCTCCGGCATGTGAAGCGGCTGCCTTATTACGGTCCATTCAGCGTGCTCCTCAAGATCCATGGATGGGCGACCAACCTAAACCGAAGGTCTTGGAAAGGAGACTATCGTCGCCGGCATAGGCTCCTACGTGAAAGACTGTCGCTGCGGTGAATCATCCCTCGGGAGACAGTACGCCTAAAAACGCTACCACCGTAACAACAAACAAGCCAATCGCAAGTTCGGCAAGCAGGCTTCTACGTAGTGCATCTGCCGCGACCGACGCGGTTGGGGAGTCCACTTCCGCAGCGAGCCTTGGCACTAACCGATATCGGTTCATGGTAGCCATGCCCACCATGACCACGAAGAACGCGAGCTTCGTCGACAGGAAAATGCCATAGGGCGTGACAGCTACTGCCATCGACGGCACCCCGGCAATGAGCCAATAATTTGCCACACCGGTGACGACGAGGGTCACAACTATTATGCTTCCCAATTTGGCGAAGTCGTTCCCTGTCCGCGCTAATAGCCTTAACGGCACGGTACCAGCCCGAGCTGACCGTGCGAGCATCACAAACGCTACCAACGCGCCCACCCACCCTCCAGCAGCCAGAAGGTGTGCCACATCGACCAGCAGGTGTATGACGCGGAGATTGCCGTCATCCATTGCGCCGTGGCCCGCCCACGCCAAGGTGGACAATGCCACTGCGCCAGTAAGTGCCAAGGCGGAAACCTGCATGACCGGCCACCTCCGCAGAGCGATCGCACCGGCGATATAGAGGCTCAATGCGACCAGGCGAGCAACCCAGGCGATACCAAAGTCCGTGCCCGCGATCATCATCTCGAAGACGTGAGCGCTCAGCTCCGAATACGCGGTGGCACCTGTCATGGATTTCGCCATGACCGCCATGCCGACCAGTGATAAACAAATGCCCGCAACACAGGCCACAACAGACCATCTGATATACCGGCAGGCGACTTCCGAACGCAACTCATTTCGGCGCAATGAGTAGCCCGCGAAGAGCGGCAGGCCGAACACCAACATCAAGTCCAGATACAGGAGGAGCCGCACCAGGATACTTTGCCATTCGACCTGCATGGGCTCATTTCACTTTAAAGTTCACAACGCCGTTGACCGGGTGCGTATCCGACGAAACCGCGCGCCACTCCACACGGTAGCTACCCGCGACGAGCGGGATTTTGGGCATAATGACCATTGTCTTCGGGTCGTCCGCACCCGAAACCGAAGCGGCAACCTTCATGGGCGCGTGATCACTCATGCCCGGCATGCCTGTCATGACAAGGCTCGCGCCGGAGAATTGCTTGGTTAGATTCTCGGAGAATTGAAGTTCGATTTTCTGCGGCGCCGGTCCTTCCGTGCCATCGGCCGGCGTCGAACTGACCAGCTTGGGATGGGCAAATGCGGCGGCGCTGGCAAGAAGCGTCGCAACCGCGAGGAGGGGCTTTGCTGCTGACATGATGGACTTCACTGGACTTCCTTTGAAGTTGGGGGCTGAATTATTAGAACCAGACACGTACACCAGCGACGAAACGGGTCTCACCGCTACGTCCGCCTGATGAACGGACCATATCGGCAGTGTTGCCGAATGTTTGATAACGCTCCACGCCGATATAGGGCGCGAACTGACGGCTGAACTCGTACCGTAACCGGAGGCCGACGGCGCCATTCGAGAGCCCGCTGCCGACGCCGGTAGCAGGATCGTTCTTTCCATACACGTTGGCTTCAATACGCGGCTGCAGGATAAGGCGTTGGGTAATGAGCAACTCATACTCGGCGGACAGTCTCAGGGCGGTGCGACCTTCCGTTCCGACGTAACCGGTAGCATCGACTTCGAACCAGTAGGGAGCGAGACCTTGTACGCCAAAGGCGAGCCAATTGCGCGCGGGACGTCCGTAACCTGCATCGTTGCGAAAGCCGAGTTGGGTGTCCCAGTAAGTGGCAATGGCATGGCCCCACAGTAGTTCGGTGCGAGCGTCATGAACCTTGCCTTTCTCGGCCTCCCCCTCGGCCTTGATCACGAACTTGTTGTACGTGCTACCGAACCAGGCCTGAGCTTCATACGAGGCGGCATTGCTGTCGCTACCATGCGACCATTCGAGTCGATCCACCAGGATCGACGCGAAGGTGTGCTCGTCTGCCATATGAAGCTGACGATGCGGGCCTAGCGCGTATTGCCCGACGCCTAGTTGATACCCACCCGAATAGGCATCTGGGTCCCGGGCGTCAGGCGGCGCCTTGCCCCCTTGCATATTCATGTCGCCATGATCCATCGACATGGGTGCGGTTGAACCTTCCTCCATTGTCTGGATTTGGTCTCCATCCATGGTCTGCATGTCATCGCCCCCCATGCTTTGCATGCCGCCATGATCCATGCCTTCCATGGCGGCCGACGGCGAGCTCTCCGCCTTCGGCGTGGCCGGCGCTCCGGCAGCGTCGTGCGAGGAACCGTGGTCCTCATGGGAGTGTTGCGCCCAGGCGGGCGCCATGCCAGTAGCGATCAGGAGCGCAACGAGAAGAGATGACCTGTATGTGTGCACGCGGGAATTCCCTTTGATATGAGACATCACGCCACCACCACTTCTCGGAACATTCCCGCATCCATATGCAGCATGAGGTGGCAATGCCACGCCCAGCGGCCGAGCGCATCGGCGGTCACGAGAAAACTGATGCGCTGCGCCGGCTGAACGGGAATCGTATGCCGTCTTGCCTGGAAGGAGCCGTCCGGCGCCTCGAGTTCACTCCACATCCCGTGCAGATGCATGGGGTGCGTCATCATCGTGTCGTTGTGTAAGATGACCCGCAGGCGCTCGCCATACTTGAAGGACACCGGCGTAGATTTTCCAAACTCCACACCGTCGAACGACCAGCTATAGCGTTCCATATTGCCCGTCAGATGCAGTTCCACTTCGCGTCCCGGCCCGCGCGCATCCATGGGACCTCCGATGGTGTGCTGGTCGGAGAGTGTCAAGACACGGCGACCGTTATCGCGCAGGCCGATTCCCGGATCATCTAGATTCGTGCGTGCCATGTCGACGCGCATGTCAGTGCTGGCTCCATATTCCGTGCGGGCATGCCGTGCCTTGGTGCTCGGAACCCTAAGGGGATCCATTCCAGCCATGTTGTGCATGCCAGACGAAGCGCTTTGCCTATGGTCCATTGCCATGCCGCCGTGTTGGCTATGGTCCATCTGCATGGCGCTATGGTCCATGCCGGCCATTCCAGCGTGTCCCATGGCGCTGTGGTCCATGCCGGCCATTGCACCGTGCCCCATGGAGCCGTGGTCCATGCTCCCCATCATGTCGGCCATGGTGAGCCATTTCACTGGGTCGAGAGCAGGCACGGGTGCGGCGACTCCGTCGCGGGATGCCAGTGTGCCGCGGGCAAAGCCTGTCCGATCCATCGACTGCGCGAAGATCGTGTGCGCCTCCTCTGTAGGCTCCACCAGGACGTCGCAGGTTTCTCCCGGCCCGAATCGGAATTCATCGACCGTAACGGGATCAATGTTCTGCCCATCGACTTGGACAACCTTGAGCTTGAGCCCGGGTATGCGGACGTCATAGAACGTGTTGCCTGCTCCATTGACAAAGCGCAAGCGGACCTTCTCGCCTGGATGAAATAGCCCTGTCCAGTTGCCGGAAGGTGTGACGCCGTTCATCAGATAGGTGAGCGTCGCTGCAGACAGATCGGCCAGATCTGTGGGATTCATCCGCATCTGATTCCACATTTTCCGCTTGTCCAGCGCCGCCTTAATACCTTCGTTCGAGACGTCGCGGAAGAAGTCGACCGCCGTGGGTTGGTTGTAGTTGTAGTAGTCGCTTTGAACCTTAAGTTTGGAGAGAACCCGCATTGGATCCTCATCCGTCCAGTCCGAGAGCAGGACAGAGTAATCCCGGTCTGCGCGTACGGGGTCCGTATCACCTTCGATGATCAGGGCGCCATAGACGCCAGTCATCTCCTGGAATCCCGAGTGCGAGTGATACCAATAGCTACCGGTCTGTTCCACCTTAAAACGGTAGGTGAAGGTCTCGCCCGGCGCGATACCGTTGAAGCTGATGCCCGGGACCCCATCCATTTGGAACGGCAGGACGATACCGTGCCAGTGGATCGAGGTCGGTTCGCGCAGGCGGTTCGTGACGCGGATCGTGACGGTGTCACCTTTGCGCCAGCGCAGTGTGGGCCCTGGCAGCGTCCCATTGATCGTTTGCGCGACCCCTGGTTTGCCGGTGAAGTTCACCGCCGCATCTTCGATGACAAGGTCGAATTCGGTTCCGCGCAGCACAGGAGCCGTACCAATCCCCGCACGCCTGGGAGAGTTGGATTGAGCCCATCCGCCCGTCGACAGTCCGCCAAGAGCTCCCAGCACCCCGCCTGCTGCCAGCCCTTGGACGAAACGGCGTCGGGAAAGGCCCATGTGCTCGGGCAGGACAATGTCCGAAGACAGTTTCGATCGCATTAGTGCTTCCTTAGACACTTCATTCGCTCCAGTGGAATGGAGCAACGAACACAGGTTAGGGAAAGCGGACTAACCTTGGAATTACCCAAAAATTACATTCCCGTAAGGTCGCTGTAATGTACGAGCCTCGGCATACACTGGCGGTCTTACTGCGGCTATGCCGGCATCCACTGGGGTTTTAATGAAGTTGTTAGTCGTTGAGGACGAACTTAAGACGGGGGAATACCTGCGTCAGGGCCTGACCGAGGCCGGCTTCGTGGTGGATCTCGTGCGAAACGGCCAGGATGGGTTGCACATGGCCATGTCGGAGGTGTACGACCTTCTCATTTTGGACGTCATGCTGCCCGATCTGGATGGTTGGAAGATACTCCAGCGCGTGCGGGCAACCGAGAATGCAGTACCTGTGTTGTTCCTCACGGCGCGAGACAGTGTTGCTGATCGGGTCAAGGGGCTTGAATTAGGTGCAGACGACTACCTGGTGAAGCCCTTTGCGTTTTCCGAGTTGCTAGCGCGTGTGAGGACGCTACTTCGGCGCGGCGCAGGCGGCCTGCCCGCCGATCGCATACAGATTGGTGACCTCATCCTTGATCTGCCACGCAGGAGAGCCACCCGGAGCGGGCGCAAGATCGTTCTGACGAGCAAGGAATTCTCCCTGTTAGAGTTGTTTGCGCGTCGGCGTGGAGAGGTGCTTCCTCGCTCCCTGATTGCCTCCCAGATCTGGGACATGAACTTTGATAGTGATAGCAACGTGATTGACGTTGCAATTCGTCGCCTTCGCGCCAAGATCGACGACGGTTTCGAACCGAAGCTAATCCAGACGGTACGCGGGATGGGGTATGTCCTCGAAGTGCCGGAGGGCGACGAATGAAGCGACGCCTATCTTTGACTGTGCGGCTGACTCTGTTGTTTTCGTTTTCGTCAGCGGTCGTATTGTCCGGTCTGGGCGTCCTCATTTGGCTGGCGATGGACAGGCACTTCGCAAATGAAGACTATGTGGTTCTTGGCGACAGTGTTCGGCTCATCCAGAAGATCACCAAGGAATCGCCCTCGGCCAACGTTCGTGCGCAGTTGGAACAGATGCTGGAGCACCACCCTGGTTTTGTGGCACGGGTCCAGATCGAAAGCGGTGGGACTCTGTACCAAACCAAGGGCTTCGACTTCGCTCTTGCTCTTGATGCAGTCCGCACACTCGGAAAGAGTGACGACAACCTGCTTTGGCGGCAGGATGGGCGTGTCTATCGCGGCATGCAAGCGCTAGCGACCATGCCGGGTGATGACGGAAAGCTCCGCATACTGGTGGGAATGGATACTGACATCCATGCCCATTTCATGGACGCATTTCGCCGGTCCTTGGCGTTCTATATCACCCTCGCCGTCATGGCCAGCGGCCTGTTCGGATGGTGGGCCGCGCGGCGCGGCTTGGCCCCGTTGCACACCATGGCAGCCCGAGCCAGTGGAGTGACTTCGCACAAGCTGGATGCGCGCATGCCCGTCGAGACCGTGCCGGTGGAGATGGCTGATCTGGCCGTCACCCTCAATGCAATGCTGGGGCGCCTGCAAGAGGATTTTCGGCGGCTTACAGAATTTTCCTCTGATATCGCACACGAATTACGCACGCCGCTCACCAATCTGATGACGCAGACCCAGGTCGCGCTCTCCCAGCCAAGGAATACTGAAAAGTATCGGGAAGTGCTGGCCTCCAACGCCGAAGAACTTCAGCGTCTTTGCCGCATGGTGTCGGACATGCTTTATCTCGCGAAGATGGAACACGGTCTGACGCTCCCCAACGAGGAAGCCATCACTATCAGCGAAGAGGTCAAAGCGTTGTTCGAGTTCTACGATGCCTTGGCCGATGACAAGGGAATCTGCCTTTCCGTGCAGGGCGAAGCTCACATTCGCGGCGACCGACTGATGCTGCGCAGAGCATTGAGCAACTTATTGTCCAATGCGTTGCGGTATACGCCCCACGGGAAGGCGATCGTAGTTACCGCCTCGGAAGACGATGGCAATGCGACTCTCGTCGTGGAGAACCAAGGTCCGGGAATCGATCCCGAACTTTTGCCGTCTCTCTTCGATCGGTTCTTTCGCGCTGACAAGTCGCGGAATCGTGTTGACGCCGAGGGGGTTGGGCTCGGCTTGTCGATCACCAAGGCCATCTTGACCGCCCACGGCGGCACAATTCTCGTTCAGTCCCACGGTGGCCACACACGATTTGTCATGACCTTCCCCCACGTTGCGAAATGAGAAATGTGGTTCTTGAAAAAAATGGGAAACAAACAGGCTCCGCTTTGGGCAGAGGCAGGTCGACTACAGCGCGCGAATCACTCGTTACGGATTATCCTGCGCAGCACGAGAGCTGCTTCACGTCTTTCGAGAAGGTCTGAGCGGCAAGCCTGAGCCCTTCGACCATGGTCAGGTACGGGAACAACTGGTCGGCGAGGTCCTGCACGGTCATCCTTGCGCGGATGGCGATCGCTGCCGTCTGAATGAGTTCACCCGCTTCTGGCGCCACCGCCTGCGCGCCAATCAGCCGGCCGCTGCCAGTCTCGGCCACCAACTTGATGAGGCCGCGTGTGTCGAAATTCACCAGCGCGCGCGGGACGTTATCGAGCGTCAGCGTGCGGCTGTCGGTCTCAATGCCCTCCCGATGCGCCTGCGCCTCGCTATAGCCGACAGTGGCAACTTGTGGCTCGGTGAAGACGACCGCCGGCATCGCATCTAGATTGAGCTGCGCTTCGCCGCCGAGCATGTTGATCGCCGCGCGCGTACCGGCGGCCGCCGCAACGTAGACGAATTGCGGCAGATTGGTACAGTCGCCGGCCGCATAGATATTCGGTGCACTCGTGCGCATCCCCGTGTCGACCACGATGGCGCCACGCTCGTCGAGCTGCACCCCGGCACTTGCCAGGCTAAGACCCTCTGTGTTGGGCGAGCGGCCAGTTGCTACCAGCAGGCGGTCGACGAGCACGTCGCCGTGGTTCGTGGTGAGGACGAACTCGCCATCGATGTGTACTACCTGGCTCGCCTGGGTCTGCGTCAACACCTCGATGCCTTCGGCGCGAAAGGCCGCGGTTATGGCTTCGCCAATTGCCGGGTCCTCGTGGTAAAGGAGTGTGTGCCGAGCCAGAACGGTGACATGGCTACCCAGCCGCGCAAAGGCCTGCGCCAGTTCCAACGCGACCACCGACGACCCGATCACGGCGAGCCGCTTGGGGACGACCTCACTCTCCAGCGCTTCGGTTGAGGTCCAGTAAGGCGTTTCATTCAGGCCATGAATTGGCGGTGCTGCGGCAGTGGAACCCGTGGCAATCAGGCCGCGATCGAACGACACCGCACGTTCGCCGCCAGCGTTCAGCGTCACGGTGAGTGCATGGCTCCCGGTGAAGCGTGCCTCGCCGCGTAGGACATGGATGTTCGGGATCGTGTCGAGAATGTTCTCGTATTTGGCGTGGCGCAGCTCGTTCACGCGCGCCTGCTGCTGGGCGAGCAGGCGCGGCCGGTCGATGGCTGGCGTCATGGCAGTGATCCCTGCGTCGAAGGGACTTGTTTGCCGCAGATGCGCGATGTGGGCTGCACGGATGAGGATCTTGGAGGGCACGCAGCCGACGTTGACGCACGTGCCACCTATGGTTCCGCGCTCGATCAGAGTCACTTGGGCGCCGTTTTCGGCGGCCTTCAGCGCCGCCGCCATGGCAGCGCTACCACTGCCGACTACGGCGACCCGCAACGCGCTATCGCCGCCGCTGCGCTTGCCACTAGCCCTTTCCCAACCGGGCGTCTTGTCAGGCAGGTCGGCAGATCGGGGTGGCACGTCAGCAACCTTGGTATGGTAGCCGGCCTTCGTCACCGCCGCAGCCAGCGCGTCGTGGCTAACTCCTTCCTCGACCGTCACATTGGCCAGGGCTTTGGAATAGGAAACCTCTGCCGAGCGCACGCCAGGTACCTTTTCCAACGTCTTCCTGAGATGCTCGGCGCAGCTAACGCAGGTCATCCCATCGATCTTCAAGGTCATCATAGCCTTGCTCCATTCTTTCATAGATTTGGTTGGATGCACCATCCTTCATCCTTTGCGCATGATGGCCGGGCGCAAATCACGCGTGTCGCGATAGTACAGACGCGCCGCGCGCCGGGGAAAATAGATCCCGGATTGTGAGAAGCGACATCGCAGTATTTCCGCGACGTTAGTGCTTGACCGATGAAGGATAGCCTGCGGCCGCCGTGGCCTTGGTCAGTGCCTGGAAGGTCGTCTTGCTATCGTCGAATGTCACGACAGCCTCTCGCTGCTCAAAACGAATATTCGCGTTTTCTACACCTGCAACCTTCGAAAGCACATGCTTGACGGTGATCGGACAAGCAGCGCACGTCATGCCGAATACAGATAACGTGACCGTCCGGGTTGTGGCCCAGGCCGGAGCCGTGACGACAACGAGCCCCAGAGCAGCAAGCAGCTTTTTCACAATGAACTCCACGCCCGGTAGAATAGGGGCAGCACGTAGGGGAACCCGAGCGCGATCAGGATCAGCAGCCAGACGATCCAGAACATAAGCTTGTACGCGGCGCGTACCTCTGGAATTGCGCAGACCTCGCCCGACTTACACACGGCTGCGGGCCGGAAGATACTCCGTCCAGCGAAGAACAACGCCACCAGTGCAGCGCCGATGAAAACCGGACGCCAAGGTTCGAGCAATGTCAGATTGCCAATCCAAGCTCCGCTGACACCCAGCGCGACGAGCATCAACGGCCCGAGGCAGCACGTTGATGCGAGGATTGCAGCCAGTCCGCCGACGAGCAGCGCGCCGCGACCTTTCCGAGATTCCGCCATACGCTTGCCCTTCCGGATTGCCGATGAGTAGCGTAACGTTACTTCCGTACCTAAGTACGGAGTCAAGCGGTATGGAAAACAAAATCGAAAATCTCACCATCGGCGCCTTCGCAAAGGCGGCCGGCGTCAATGTCGAGACTATCCGGTTCTATCAGCGCAAGGGCCTGCTGCTCGAGCCCGGGAAACCGTATGGCAGCATCCGCCGCTACAGCGAAGCGGACGTCAAGCGGGTACGGTTTGTCAAATCTGCCCAGCGGCTGGGCTTCAGCCTCGACGAAATCTCGGACCTGCTGAAACTGGAGGATGGGACACACTGCAAGGAGGCGAGCAGCCTTGCTGAACACAAGCTGCAGGACATTCAGGAGAAACTCGTCGACCTCCGGCGCATGGAAGAGATACTCGTCCAGCTCGTACGCGCGTGTCATTTGCGCAGGGGAAACGTGTCATGCCCATTGATTGCCTCGTTGCAACGAGGCGAATGACCACCGGCACTTTCATTTCTGGATTGAGCCGTTGCGGTCTAGCGATGGCCGGCCACCGGCTTTTCTGCCAGCGAAAATTAGTCACGCCTGACAGGCAGAGACTTTTCTGCCTGCTGCTTCCTTCGTGATCGTGAGGCCTCCACCTTTACAAGATCTTTGTATTCGTCTGTATCACGATGTGGCACCGATACGTGCCGAGACAGTGCCGGCCTGAAAGTAGTACATGCGTGAAACACCTGTTTCCGTTAATACGCTCCACTGGCCCACGTACCGGCACGATTCCGAAAAAGAGGCATGAATCCAAATAAAGTTCTTGACGTTCCCATGGTGGGAATTTCTAGGCTTCAGGTGCGCTCAGGTCGCCACCACCCTAAGAAATGAAAAATTCGATCACCGTTCGCCGCCTTATTGCCTGGACTTGGCTCGCAGCATTGCTGCTGACCGGTTCAGCATCGGCCGCCTATGTCTGTCCGACTGACATGGCGAGCGGCAAAGTGACCACCATGCAGCAAATTGGCTGCGTCGACGACGATCAACCGGCGTTTTGTGCAAGCTATCTTCGCGGTAGCCCAGTAAACGCACCACAGCCGCATCCTCCTGGTGCCGGTGGCCCGCCAACACGAACCTGCGAGCTGGTCTGGCGTCCTGCTTCCGTGACTGCGCAAAAACTGTCGTTGTCGCTGCGAGGCGAACCAGCCCCCTCGTCTGTACCAATCTATTTGGCGACGGCCCGACTGAGGCCTTGATGTTCCGATGCCTGACCGGCTGATGGCAGGCATCCACCGTTGATCACCGGGTATGACAAAGCTCTGCTTGTGCTTCCCGCTAACCCAGCAGGTATGAACATCAAATCACTCAATTGGGGACCATCATGAACCTCGCCAGAATCGCCACTGCTTTTGTATTCGCTGGACTCGCCACGTCTGCGTTTGCCGGTCCGGATTGGGATGTCATCCAGCGAGCTCGCCTGGCTGCACATCAAGCCAATGTGACGGCCGCCGAAAATCAGGCCATGAAGGATCAATGCATGCAGATGATGCATCGGGTGTCTTCGTCCGATGCGCA
This sequence comes from Ralstonia sp. 25mfcol4.1, assembly GCF_900104095.1. Lineage (GTDB taxonomy): Bacteria > Pseudomonadota > Gammaproteobacteria > Burkholderiales > Burkholderiaceae > Cupriavidus. The sequence goes on from NZ_FNJO01000013.1 coordinate 23,399, forward strand.
TCTGCAATGGATGAGCAATGCCCTCGACACGCACGGCACCACCACCGATGCAGACACGGTCTCCAACCGCATATGGGGTAACTCGCTTGCATCGGTCTTGGGCGAACGGAGTCCGTACCTGGATGGCGGCCGCATTGAGCAGCGCAATGTCTTCACCGATGGCGCGCTGAGCGTGGCCGGCATGGACCGGACGGGGGTATCGGCCCCACCGGAACGCGCCCGCGATCCGTACACCGATGGCGCGCGCGTCAGCGATATGTCGTCGCTGGCATAACGCAACCCTCGTCTTGTCGCTTGGAAGCGCCGGCAGCCGATCGTGCTGCCGGCGTGCCTGAAGGTACGCTCTTGCAATCCATCGAAAAGCGGTTATGCTTGGCGCTAGTTTGAGATACCCGTAGATCGTGCGTCACATCGCCCGCCGGCATTCGTGGATTGCCGGACTCCTTCTGGTTGTGTTCCTGTCAGTTCAACTGGCAACGGCCGCTTACGCCTGTACGATTGGCGTGAACGTGCCGGCGGAACAGCCGTCGATGGACGCCATGGTGTCCTGCGCCGACATGGCCGAACAGGATGCCGCGCAGGACAATGGCGAGAAGGCGTTTTGTATGGGCCATTGCCAGGCCGATACTAAGTACGCCGATCACGCTGTGCCGCAGATTCCCGCATTTATCCCGGTCCTCGCCGGCATCATCATCGAGCCTCCGGTGCTGGATGCCACGCCGGTCATCGCTCGGCATGCACACACCCAGCCGCGCGCGCCACCACCACCGCACGCCATTCTTCACTGCTGTTTCCGCACCTAGCCTCCGAAGCCACGCCACTTCCTTGTCGCTCCCTATCTCTCGGGAGCGGTGGTCGTTGTTTCCGGAGGCTTTATGTCATTTCCACGTTGCCTAAGGCTGGCGCTTCTGTATGCGTCCGCCCTCGGCATGACGGTGTCGCTTGCCGCGTCGCCGTCTGCCGCACCCGCCCTATCCATTGAAGAAGCCGCAGCGCTGGCAACGGCGCATGCGAACGACGCCGAGAATTCGCACGGTGCCATCGAAGCGGCTGTGCAACAGGCAGTCGCTGCCGGCCAGTTGCCCGACCCCGTACTCAAGGTTGGTCTGAATGATGTGCCCGTCAATGGGTCCGACAAGGGTTCGCTGAGTCGAGATTCCATGACCACTCGCTCGATCAGCGTATTGCAGGAATTCACGCGCGCAGACAAGCGACGCGCGCGCACCGCGCGCTTCGAAGCCGAATCCGCTTCCGCCGATGCACGGCGCCTGGTCGGTGTGACCAATGTCCAACGCAACGCCGTGGCCGCGTGGATCGATCGCTGGTACGCAGAGCAGGCGGCCGCGCTGCTTGGCCACCATTCCCATCCTTTGAGCCTGGCGCTGGAGGCTGCCAATGCGGCCTACCGCAGTGGCCGCGGCACGCGTGCCGACGTGCTGTCTGCGCAATTGGAAGTGCAGAAACTGCGCGACCGTGAAGGGGAGAATCAGGCGGCGCTCGACACTGCCACCGTCAATCTGTCGCGTTGGATCGGCACCGACGCCGCACGTCCGCTGGGCGAGCGTCCTGCGCTGATCGTACCGGAGCGCGTCGAGCAACTCATCCGTACGCGCTACGACGGGGTGCCGGAGATCGTCGCAGCCCAGCGTGACGTTACCCTTGCGGAGAGCGAAGTGCGCGTGGCGGACGAATCACGCAAGCCCGATATCTCTGTCGAGTTGATGTATAGCCAGCGTGGTTCGGCTTACTCCAATCTGGCATCGGTCAACGTGAGCTTTCCGCTGCCGTGGGATCGCACCAACCGGCAAGATCGTGAAGTGTCCGCGCGACTCGCACAGGCCACGGAGGCGCGCGCCAAGGCCGAGATCATCCAGCGCAATACGGACGCAGCAGTCGGTGCGCGCCTTGCCGAATTGCGCCGCAACCTGGAGCGCCTCAAGCGTTATGACGACGCCACGTTGCCGCTTGCCAATGCACAGGCAGAAGCCACGCTGACGGCCTATCGGGCCAATACCGGTTCGCTGCTGGCCGTGGCGGAAGCCAATCACCGTGCCATCGATACCGCATTGGAGCGGCTGGCGCTGGAGCAACGCACGACAAAACTCTGGGCTGAGCTCACTTTCCTGACGCCCCTGCCGACCGCACAGACCGAATCTGCCACCAAGGATTTCAAATGACTCGACTGAAAATCGCCGCGGCGTGCCTGGTGCTGATCGGCGCGGCCGGATTTGCCGGCTATCGCTTCGGTGTTTCGCAAGGAGCGTCGGACATGCCAGCCAAACCGGAGACGGGTGCGACATCGAAAACCGGCGATGTCGATCCGCAGACGGGTAAGAAGGTTCTCTACTGGCACGACCCGATGGTGCCGGGCCAGCGCTTCGACAAGCCGGGCAAATCGCCTTTCATGGACATGCAACTGGTACCGGTCTATGCCGATGGCGACGGTTCAGGCGGCAACGGGGTCTCCATCGACAGCCGTGTGACCCAGAACCTCGGGATCCGCACAGCGGAGGTGAAGGCCGCACGCATGGGCACAGTGCTTGAGGCACCCGGCAATGTGGCGATTGACGAGCGCAGCATCCAGGTCATTCAGGCGCGCACCGGCGGCTTCATCCAGCAATTGGGCGTGCGGGCCACGCTCGACCCGGTACGAAAGGGTCAGACATTGGTCACCCTCTACGCCCCCGACTGGGTGGCGGCACAGGAGGAGTACCTGGCCGTGGCGCGAATGCCCCAAGGAGTACAGGGCGACCTGACGGAGGCCGCAAAAGCGCGCATGCGGCAAGCCGGCATGACGCCGGGCCAAGCCGATGCAGTCGCCCGTTCCGGCAAGCTGCAGACCGGCCAGGGCATCTCCAGTCCGCTGGACGGCGTGGTTACCGAGATTGCGGTACGCGAGGGCATGACGGTCAGCGCTGGTATGACACTTTTCAAGTTGGCGGATCTTGCGCGGGTATGGGTGATTGCCGAAGTACCCGAGGCCCAGGCGCGCGGCATCGCACCCGGACAGTCCGTTACGGTATTGGCCACCGCCGCGCCGGAACCCGTAAGCGGCAAGGTCGATGCGATCCTGCCCGACGTCAATCCAGCCACGCGCACCCTCAAGGTCCGCATCGTACTGCCCAACAAGCAGCGCCGGTTGGTGCCCGGTATGTTTGCCAACGTGCGGTTCGACAGCGGTGATCGCCAGGACGTCCTGCAGATTCCATCCGAGGCCGTGATTCGCACCGGCCAGCGTAGCGTCGTCATGGTCGATGCGGGCTCCCAGGGCTACGTGAGCACCGAAATCCGCACAGGCCATGAATCCGGCGGCATGACTGAAGTCCTTTCCGGACTGCAAGCCGGGCAAAAGGTCGTGACCTCGGGCCAGTTCCTGATTGATTCCGAAGCCAGCCTGCGCGGCACATCGGACCGACTGGCATCGCCGGCCGGTGCGTCCGCGCCCGCCGCAGCTGCGTCGGAGCATGAGGGTGCCGGTCGCATCGAAGCCGTAAATGCTGCGGGTCTAACGATCTCGCACGGACCGATTCCCTCGGCACAGTGGGGCGCCATGACGATGGATTTTGCGGCAAGTAATGCGGCAATGCTCAAGGGGTTGAAACCGGGCGATCGCATCCGGTTCCGCTTCCGCCTGAACCGGGACGGTGCAGCTACACTATCGTCGGTACAGCCGGCTGGCGCCGAAGGAGCCAAGCCATGATCGCGCGCATCATCCTGGCGTCGATACGCAACCGCTTCCTGGTGCTGCTGGCCACGGTCATGCTCACCGCGTGGGGGTTGTGGGCGGTGCGCAGTACACCGCTCGACGCGTTGCCGGATCTGTCCGACACGCAGGTCATCATCCGCACGCCGTTCCCAGGCCAGGCGCCGCAGATTGTCGAGAATCAGGTCACCTACCCGCTCACCACCACGATGCTGTCCGTGCCGGGGGCCAAGACCGTGCGGGGCTACTCGTTCTTCGGCGACTCGTTCGTCTACGTCCTGTTCGAGGACGGCACCGATCCGTACTGGGCGCGCTCCCGCGTGCTGGAGTACCTGAATCAGGTGCAGTCACGCCTGCCGGCCGCGGCCAAACCGGCACTGGGACCGGATGCCACCGGCGTGGGCTGGATCTACGAGTACGCGCTAGTGGACAAGACCGGACGGCACGACCTCTCACAGTTGCGTGCGCTACAGGACTGGTTCCTGCGCTTTGAGCTGAAGTCACTGCCTAACGTCGCCGAGGTAGCGCCCATCGGCGGCATGGTGAAGCAGTATCAGGTCGTATTGCAGCCGGATAAGCTGCGCGCCTACAACATCCCTCAGGCCAAGGTCCTAGAGGCGTTGAAGGGCGCGAACCAAGAGGCCGGAGGCTCTGTTCTCGAGCTTGGCGAGGCCGAGTACGCGGTGAGGGCATCGGGGTACCTGAAGACGCTCGATGATTTCCGGCAGATTCCGTTAATGACTAGCGAAGCGGGCATCCCCGTTCGGCTCGGCGATGTGGCCACGATCCAGTTTGGTCCCGAGTTGCGGCGCGGTATTGCCGAACTCAATGGTCAGGGCGAGGTCGCTGGCGGTGTCATCGTGATGCGCTCGGGTAAGAACGCACTGGAAACCATCGAGGCGGTCAAGGCCAAGCTCGCCACGCTACAGAAGAGTCTGCCGGCCGGCGTCGAGATTGTCACCACCTACGATCGCTCCTCCCTGATCAATCGCGCCGTGGAAAATCTGACGCACAAGCTGATCGAAGAGTTTATCGTCGTCGCGTTGGTCTGCCTGGTCTTTCTCTTCCACCTGCGTTCCGCTTTGGTGGCCATCGTATCGCTGCCGCTCGGCGTGCTGGCAGCATTCCTCGTCATGCGATATCAGGGCGTCAATGCCAACATCATGTCGCTGGGGGGCATCGCCATTGCCATCGGCGCCATGGTCGATGCCGCGGTTGTCATGATCGAGAACGCGCACAAGCATCTGGAACACTGGCATGCGGACAACCCCGGGCGGGACCTGACAGGCCATGAGCGCTGGCGCGTGATCGGCGAGTCGGCGGCCGAGGTGGGACCCGCGCTGTTCTTCTCGCTATTGATCATTACGCTGTCGTTCATCCCGGTGTTCACGCTGGAGGCGCAGGAAGGCCGGCTATTTTCGCCGCTGGCCTTTACGAAGACGTACTCGATGGCCGCTGCCGCTGGCTTGTCGGTGACCTTGGTGCCAGTCCTGATGGGCTATATGATCCGGGGCAAGATTCCCAGCGAGCAGTCCAATCCGCTCAACCGATGGCTGATTCGCGCCTATCAGCCGATGCTGGCCAAGGTACTCACCTACCCGAAAACCACGATCGCAGTTGCGGCAGTTCTGCTGGTCGCGACCGCCTGGCCGATTATGCGAATTGGCGCAGAGTTCATGCCGCCCCTCGATGAGGGTGACCTGCTCTACATGCCTTCGGCACTGCCGGGGCTGTCCACCGGCAAGGCGGCGCAGTTGTTGCAACAAACTGACCGCCTGATCAAGACTGTGCCAGAGGTAGCCACCGTGTTCGGCAAGGCGGGCCGCGCAGATTCGGCGACCGACCCGGCGCCCATCGAGATGTTCGAGACCACGATCCAATTCAAGCCCCGCGACCAGTGGCGCGCCGGCATGACGCCGGACAAGCTGGTGGAGGAGCTCGACCGCGTGGTGAAGGTGCCCGGCCTGTCCAATATCTGGGTGCCGCCAATCCGCAACCGCATCGACATGTTGGCCACCGGCATCAAGAGTCCGGTTGGCATCAAGGTGGCGGGTACTGACCTGAAGGAGATCGACCGGTTGTCCACTCGGATCGAGGAAGCCGTCAAGGCGGTGCCGGGTGTCACATCGGCGCTCGCCGAACGTCTGTCCGGCGGGCGCTACATCGACGTCGATATCGACAGGATGGCGGCCGGGCGGTACGGGCTCAACATCGATGACGTGCAGAGCATTGTGTCGTCTGCCATCGGCGGCGACAACGTGGGGGAGGTGGTCGACGAATTAGCGCGCTATCCGATCAATGTCCGCTATCCACGCGACTACCGCGACTCGGTGGAGCAATTGCGCGCCCTGCCCATCGTCACCGGCAGGGGCCAGCAGATTACCCTTTCTGACGTGGCGCGCCTTGCGGTGGTGCAGGGCCCACCGATGCTGCGCAGCGAAAACGCCCGCCTGTCCGGCTGGATATACGTGGACATTCGCGGACGCGATCTGCGCTCCGCCGTCCAGGACATGCAAGCGGTGGTGGCGAAGGCGGTGCCGATGCCGGCGGGCTATTCCCTCAGTTGGTCGGGGCAGTTCGAATACCTGGAGCGGGCCACCGGGAAGCTGAAGGTAGTGGTGCCGTTCACGCTGTTGATCATCTTCGTGTTGCTCTACCTGGTGTTCGGTCGCCTGGACGAAGCGCTGCTCATCATGGGCACGCTGCCGCTGGCGCTCATCGGCGGCTTCTGGCTGCTCTATGCGCTGGGCTACAACCTCTCTGTGGCCGGCGTCGTCGGCTTCATCGCCCTGGCCGGCGTCGCAGCCGAGTTCGGTGTCATCATGCTGCTCTACCTGAAGCAAGCCTGGAGCGAACGCGAGGCCCGAAGCGAAACTAGCGTGTCCGCACTGCTAGATGCCATCCAGGAAGGTGCGGTGCAGCGGGTGCGTCCCAAGGCCATGACCGTCGCGGTCATTCTCGCCGGCCTAATTCCCATCATGTGGTCGCATGGCACCGGCTCGGAGGTCATGCAGCGCATTGCCGCCCCGATGGTCGGCGGCATGGTCACCGCGCCATTGCTTTCCCTGTTTGTTGTGCCGGCGGTGTACCTGCTGATGCGCAGACGCCAGACCAAACCTGTCCCACTTTCCACCCACCCTTCACTTCAGGAGGAATCACAATGAAACACGTCAAGAGTCTCGTAATCACGCTTGCACTCGCTGCCGCCCCCACCGCGTTCGCGGCCGGATCCATGGACGGCATGGACATGAAAGGCATGGACATGAAACCGTCAGCCGCATCGCAAAAGGCGCCGCAGCCTGTTGCGGCGGAGGTCAAGAATATCGATGCGAAGGCCGGTAAGGTAACGCTTAAGCACGGCCCGATCGAAAATCTCGGCATGCCCGCCATGGTGATGGCGTTTCCGGTCAAGGACCGCGCTTCGCTGAAGAACTTCAAGGACGGTGACGCGGTATCAGTGACGTTCGACAACGTCAATGGCGCGCCGACCGTCGTAGATATGCAGCACAAATAAGCGCGCGATCGCATGCCGCCGAAAACGGCGGCATGCATATGACGTGCAATTCGATGCACGTCCCTCGAAAAAAGGCAGAGCCCCCCGACTGAATGCGGCCACTTTACCTTCCATCTGACGTTGTTTCGGCGATTCTGGTCGCCCTGGCGCTTACATTCTGTACGATCTGCTGGTTCGCGTGGTATCTCAGGCGCCACCATGGCACTCGCCGCCAGCACGCATCCACACACGTTGCTCGCTTGCGCAAGAGACGTCGCAGGTCCGGGAAGAATCGCAAGTAAGCCTGACCAGATAACGCGTCGGTCTGCCTTGCAACGCAGGCATAGTTCACACAAGTCGGCGCAAAATACTGGACGCCATGACATGGCGAAAACGTAGCGTCACGTGCGAGATCATCACCGTCGGATGCCCGCTCACTATCGCAGCAGCCAGTGGGGCCGCTCTAACTGGATGACCGGAAGGGAGGCTGAGCCATCTGGCCTGGGTCGACAAGGTGTCTCGCGGCCGCCCGTCGTCGCGAATCGCTATGACACATTGTCTTTAAACGTGGCATCGACGAAGGCCCGCAACTGTGTCAGATCGGTCCTGGCATAGGCCGCTGTGGTCTGTACGGAGGCGTGGCCAAGCAGCGCCTGGGCGACTGGCAACGGTACCTGGTGATCGACCACCAGCGTGCGGGCATACGCATGGCGTAGCCAGTGCGGCGACGCGGCGCGCAGCAGCAACGCCTGTGCCGGCTCGCGCGCCTCCAGGCCCTCGGCCACCGCCGCAAAGATCGCCTTGATCTCCCGATAGAGGCCGGCCTGCTGCAACGCTTCCCCCTTGCTGCCGTGGATCACGGGCAGCGTCTCATGCGCCGGCGGCTCGGGCGGCAGACCGCGGGCGTGCCGGTAGGCCCGCAGCACCACCACGCACGACGTCGGCAACGGAATGGCCCGCACCTTGCGTCCCTTGCCGCAGACATAGAGGGTCCACCGCCCGGGCGCCTCGGCCTCCAGCCGCGGCAGCGCAGTCTCATCCGACCACGCCAGTTCCGCCAGACGCACGCCGGCATAGCGATACAGCGCCCAGATCGCCCGCCGCCGCAGCATCGGCAACGCATCGTCGGCACGGTTCGCCTCAAGCCAGGCATCGCAAGCGTCCAGCAGCGCGGGCGGGATCAGCCGCGTCGGTGCGAAACCGGTCCGCGCGCGGCTGCCGGAGGACAGGCCCGCGGCCGGGTTGGCATGCAGGTAGCCGGTCGCGTACCAGTAGCCGTAGAGACTGGCCACCACGGCGAGTGCGCGCGTGCAGGTCGCTTCTGACAACGGTGGCGAGGCGGCCTCTGTGCCGGGTTCGCCGTGCTGCAACGTGTGCCGGTAGGCGAGCAGTTGCCGGCGCGTCAGGTCCGACAACGGCCCAAGCCCGTGCGTGCCACACCAGCGCATCAGGCGACGTAGCTCGGCGCCATAAGCGCGCAGCGTATGGCGCGATCGGCCGGTCCGGTCGCGCAGAAAGAGCGCCAGTGCCTGCGCGTCGTCGACGGCACCCAGCGTGTTGGCGGCGGTCTGCGGCTGTGCGAAGCGCCCGGCGCGCGCGAGCCAAGGGTAGTCAGCCTGACCGTGCGGGCCCATCCACGGGAGAACTTCCACCCCAGCTTCCGCCAGGCCGGCGGGCGCCGTTTCTGTGTTCCCGGGCGCGCCAGCGAGCCGGAAGCGGCGGCGGTGCACGTGCAGCAGCCGGGCGAGGACCGTATCCGGGCTGGGCGCCTGGTCCGCCGGGGCGGTGCGCAGGCGTCCGCGCTCCCAGTACTCGACGGCCCCGTCGTGAGCCAGCAGCAGGGTAAGCACCGCCGGCTGCGCGGCCTTGGCCTCGGCCAGCGATCCGTAGCGGCGCTTGAGGCGTGTCAGGGTCCAGTGCGCGTAGACCGGATGGCCAAGCGCCTCGGCGAGGTAAGCGAGCGCCGCGTCGACCGTTGCCGGCAGGGGGCGCGGCGGCACCGCACCGGTATCGATCCAGTCGGCCGGATTCATGACTTGTCGCGGCGCTTGGTGCCGGGATTGGTGCCGGGCTTGTGGTCGGGCTTACCGGCCGGCTTGCCGGTCGACCGCGGCGCGCGCGCGACCTTGGCGGCGGACGGTGCGGCGGCCAGGGTCGCGCGTAGCAGGTCGTCGAGCTGGGCGCGCTGGCTGGCGGTGACGGCCTTGAGAGCGCTGGCCTCGCCGACGGCGGTCTGGCGCGCGGCGCGCTCGCTGGCCAGCTCGGTGTCGAGTCGGGCGCGTTCCTCCTCGAGCGCGGCGATGCGTCGCTCGGCGAATTTGAGTTGCGAGGCCAGTTGCGCGCGCTCGGCGCGCACCGCGTCGCGCTGATGGGCGGTTTCCTGCAGGAGCTGCTTCGACAACGCCTCGTAGCGCGTCTGGACGGTCGCGACCGCCTCGGCGTGGGCACGCTCGTCCGTCATGACGCGTTCCTGCAGGGTCGCCAGCGTCTTCTCGAATTCGCTACGGCGTGCGGCCTGCTCGTCGGCCCGCGCATTGGCCGCAGCTTGGTCGGCACAGGCTTCGGCCAATGCGGTGTCGCGCGCGGCAAGCTGCCCGCGGACCTCACTGAGTTCCTGGCGTAGCAGTTCGACCCGCATGTCGGCCTCCGCGCGCGCCGTTTGCGCGGCCTCGGCGGTCTGCTGCGCCTCACGCCGAAGGCGCACCACGTCGTCCAACTGCACCGCGACGGCGGCCTGCCACAGCGCGCGCATGGCTTCAGCAATCTCGAGAGGGATCTCGGGCAGCGCCAGGTCGGCCAGGCCCGCGCGCACGACTTCGGCCTCGATCGCGTTGAGCGTGCGCGACAGCGTCGCCGGGTCACCGCCGCCAAGGCGGTCGCGCAGCTTACGCACCGACACCACCCGGCGAAAGCGTGCGGCCGTGGGCGGCGCCGCGTCGCCGGCCTCGGTCAGCATGGCCAGCACGGTGGCGCGGATCTGGTCGGGCGTGGCGGCAAGGCGGGGCATGGTGGCGGCTGGACGTAAATGTGACCTTATCTTACGCACGATCCTAACGTTAGGATAGGCATTTTTACGCGATACAAAAAAGGAAAGACAGATAAATCCAATTATCTTGCCAAAACAGGGCATCGCTCGGGCTCGCCGACGCGCCATCCGGGCCTAGGGACAATCAGGGTTCAAGAGAGGGGACGAAAAGGACAGTCAGCAAGTGACTGATTTGACTGGGGTATCACGCGAGCGCGGCCCGGAAACCCGCACGGATGCTAGGGGTGGCTACCCCGGTAAATTGCTCGGGAATCAAGGGGGCCCCTGAACGGACCGCCGCTGGCGTTCTCGGTGACGTTGACCGTCGCGTCCTTGCCTGATGACACACTGGCCTGCGCCGAAGCCACCGGCACCGGCACCGCATCGACGTTGACCGTCACCACGATGGGCGCCGACTGGCCGGCCACGTTCTGCAGCGCGTAGGCGAACGTGATGGCGCCCGACGACGTCAGCGCTGGCGTATAGACGATATCGAGCCCTTGCACCGCCGTTGATCCGCTGGCCGGCGGTGTAACGATGGTGACGCCGGTAAAGGGTCCGTTTGCGGCACTGCCAGCGGCATGGATCGTCACCGGCGCATTCGCCCTGGTGCCAACGACCACCGGGGGCGCGGTTGGGATGGCCTGGAGCGTGCTCAGCGTGAAGGTACGCGCGACGCTGTAGGGCGCCCCCGCGCCCGTGCTGCTATCGGTCGCGCGGATCGAGAACGTGTGGGCGCCCGATGTCGTAGGTGTGCCACGAATTGCACCGGTGGTAGCGTCAAGTGTCAGCCCGGCCGGCAGCGCCCCGGCGGTGACCGCGTACGTATATGGCGCCACCCCGCCGCTCGCGGTCACGGTCTGACTGTATACAGTACCCACAGTCGGCGCCGGCAGCGATGCCGGGCTCAACGCCAACGTGGGCGCTCCCAGCGTGATCAAGTACGACCGGCTGGCGCTATACGGGCCCGCCCCGCTGCTGGAGTCCGTGGCGCGCACCGTGAAGTTGTAGCTGCCTCCTGTCGTCGGCGTGCCGGACAGCACGCCCGTGGACGACAGCGCGAGGCCCGCCGGCAATGTGCCCGTCACCGAGAACGTATAAGGCGCCATGCCACCGCTCGCCGTCAACGTCTGGCTGTACGGCATACCGACCGTGGGCGTGGGCAGCGTGGCCGGTGCCACCACGAGGGTCGGCGCCGTGACGGTCATCGTATAGGCTTGCAAGCCCGAAAATGGTCCGCTTCCGCTGCTGCTGTCAGTGGAAGTCACGGTGAAGCTGAACGTGCCGCCCGCAGTCGGCCGACCGCTCAGCAGACCCGTGCCCGACAATGTGATGCCAGGCGGTAACGCGCCTGCCGTCACGGCATACGTATAGCCGGGGGTACCCCCGGCCGTGCTGAGCGACTGGGCGTAGTCGGCGCCCACCGTCCCCGCGGCCAGCGTGGGTGGAGACACTGTCAGCGTCGCCGCGCCCACCGTCATCGTGTAGGGTCGCGTCGTCGTGAACGTGCCGCCAGTGGTGCTGTCCTGCACCTGGACCGAGAAATTATAGGTGCCGCCCACCGTTGGCGTTCCGGAAAGCGTGCCGCCCGAGGCCAGCGTCAGACCCGATGGCAGCGCGCCGGCGACGACCGAGAACGTGTACGGCGCATTGCCGCCCGTCGCCGTGAATGCCTGGCTATAAGGCGCACCCACGGCCGCGCCGGATACCGTCGCCGGCCCCAGGCCGATGGTGGGCCCCGCCACATTCAGGTTGATAGCGCGACTGCCCGTGTAGCCGTTGGTGTCGGTTGCCATGACGGTCAAGGCGAAGGTGCCCACGGCCCTCGGCGTTCCGTTGAGAGCGCCGGCTGCACTCAGCGACAGCCCTGCTGGCAGCGCCCCGGCCGTGATGACGAACTGGTATGGGCTGGCGCCGCCGCTGGCGGTAAACGTCTGGCTATAGGCCAGTCCCGCGGTTGCGCTGGACGGCGTCGCCGGCCCGATCGTCACAGTCGGGATCGCCACGGTTAGCGTGTAGGTCGAAGTGACCGAGAATGGGCCGCCCGTACCGGTGGAGCTGTCGGTGGCCGTGACCGAGAACGTGACCGATCCCGCGCCTGTCGGGGTTCCGGACAGCGTGCCCGTCGCAGCATTGAAGGCCATGCCCGTGGGCATGACGCCGGACTGGACGCTCAGCGCATACCGATACGGACCGGTGCCGCCCGAGGCGCCAAATGTCTGGCTGAATGGTTGGCCCGGCACAGCGTTGAAGGTGGAGCCACCGGGGTTGAGCCCCATCGTTGGCGCAGCCACGGTTAGTGTCAAGACACCGCTAGTCGTGCTCACCGGCCCGTTTCCAGTGCTGCTATCTGTCGCCACCACGCTGAACGAGTAGTTGCCAGCGCCGGTGGGCGTGCCGGACAACGTGCCCGCCGAAGTCAACGCGATGCCCGGGGGCAGCGCGCCCGAAGCCAGCGCATAGTTGTAAGGCGCGGTGCCGCCCCCGGCGGACGCCACGCTTTGGCTGTAAGGCGCGCCGACGCTGGCACCAGGCGGCGATACCGGCGCGTATGAGACCGCAGGTGGATTGACCGTGACCGAGATCGCCGCCGGCGCGGACGTACCCGTTCCGTTCGACGCGGTATACGCCAACGCATCAGACCCAACATAGCCTGCATTGGGCCGGTACAGGATGGTCGTGCCCGACGCCGTGGCCGTGCCGTGAGCCGGTGGGGTGGAAATCGCCACGGCTGTCGCGGCGCCGCCCGTGATCGATAGCGGGATGGAACTGTCGCCGCTATTGGCCGCTACCGATACCGAGACAGCCCCCGCTGTCGGCGGCGCGCTAGCGCGGGCCACATTGATCTGGTAGGTCTGGGTGCTGCCGTCTTGTGCGGTCACGACTACGTTCAGCAGGTTCGTGCCGACGGCCAGCGGTATCGTCGTGGTTGCACCAGAGGTTGCCGCTGTCCCGTTGACCGTCAGACTGGCGCCGGCACTGGCCGCCGTTGGTGTCAGCGCGATGGACGACACACTGTTGGCGACAGACACGTTGTAACTAGTCGTGCCCGGGGCAAATCCCGGTGCCAGCGTGCCCGCGGACAGCGACAGGCCCGACAGCGTGGCATCGCTGGACAGGGCCGCGCCAGAGCAGCTGACGATGACCGGGCTCAGGTAACTTGTGGCGTTGATCCGCAAGTACAGCCCGTTGCTCGTTAGGAACGAGGAATCGACGCTGCCGACATGACTCCCGACTGTCCCGGTATCGCTGGAGTAGCGGTACTGTGACACCGTGCTGTATTGCCCGAGAATCACCACGTCAGCAGTAACAGGTGAACCGCCGATGCCTGCGCCATTGTCGGAGAACGATACAGACACGCTCTCGCCCGCCTGGAATGCGCTGGCCTGGAAGCGCTGGGTGTAGGATGTTGTAGCCCCCAGCCCATTCAGCGTGCTGCAAGCGGCGGACATGGCATGCGCCCCAGACATCCCGACCAGCCATTGCGCGATCAGCACAAGCAGCAGCCGCACGACAACCCGGTGGCAATCTCCCCACCTCACCCACCCACCCGTACTCCGCAACATTTCCCTCGTCCTGGTCGTTCCCGCGCAAGACTTTCGCGCTGAACGTCATATATCGGCAGGCGAGGGGCATCCTTGCATGCCAGACATCGCAAACCCCACCAGAGAAGGGCAAAACACCGACCGCCAAAGAAGAGGACCAAGCAGCGCGCCGGCCAAGGGAGACGAAACGATTTCGACAGGTGCCTCGAAGCAGGATCGGCTTGCCTACACGCCAAGGCGGCATTGCCCCGGTCGCCAACGCCATCGAGACGCGTAACAGTGCACGACCTATCGCGACTTAACGTGGCTTGCAGACGGCCCGTCTGAGCAAGCGTTTGGGCAATAGTCGGCTTCGTGGAAGGGTTGCACCGAATTGATGGAGTTCATCGCGACCGATCCGCCCGGCTTTCATCTTGACTGCCCATTGGCGACGCATCTGGCTGGCGTCCCTCAGAGCCTGCATTACACCAGAGCAGCAGGGGTATTGGCGCCGCCTTCTTCACAGATGGAAGCCCGCCCAATTTCCGTTTTGTCAGTTGCAGGGATGAAGTCGGCTTGGTATCCCGCGTAGTCGATCTGCGCAAGCTGCCCCGGAATTGCGACACACGCATCCCTAGAAACACGTGCCGAAAGTCGAAAGATGACCAAACTTCGAACCTTACGCATCAGTGACTCGAAAGACTCAATGGGTAGCTCAAGTTCAAATGCAGAAAGTTAGCGTTGCTAGTAGTTAGCTTGCGGCCGCCCGAGGTGCTTTTGTAGACCCCCGCACCACAAGTTCTGGACGCAGTTCGATCACGACACTGGCCGTCAGCGGTCTGGCGATCCGCCGAAGTAGCAATTCTGCCGCCTGCTCACCCATGTCATGCACTGGAATACGGACTGTGGTGAGTGGTGGCGTCAGCGCATCGACGAAAGGCATGTCGTTGTGGCCGACGATCGATACGTCGTCCGGACAGCGGATTCCCTGCTCTCGAAGGTAGTCGTAGCAACCCATAGCAACGAGGTCATTTCCAGCGGCGATAGCGGTCAAGCCCGGCAGCGAATCGAACAACTGAGCGCAAGCCTTTCGGCCCGCTTCGCGCGCATAGCTTTCGGCCTCAACCACACCATATTCGCTGCGCCGGAGTCGATGGTGCTTGACAGCTCGCAGGAAACCCTCGCGGCGCGACTCGCCGGTGGAAGTACTGGCCGGGCCAGCGATGTGCCCAATGCAGCGATGGCCTAGAGAGACCAGATGGTCGACCGTCAACGCCATTGCGAGCGCACTGTCGCTGACCACGCACGAGGCGCGGCCCGTGTGTTCGCCACGATTCACCATGACCACGGGGATGCCCATCTTCACGCAGTATTCAAGCAAAGGGTCATCGCGCTCAGCGGTTGCCAGGATCAGGCCCTCCACCTGGCGGGCCAACAACTGGTCGACCACAAAGCGCTGCCGCTTGCGCTCGATGCCGGCATTTACCACGATCGGCACATAGCCCATCCGGGCCAGCACCGACTCGATGCCCGCCAGGATGGGCGGAAACACCGGATTGGCGATATCGGGCAGAATCACGCCAACCATCCCCGAGCGCTGCGTGCGCAGTCCCGCGGCGATGCGGTTCGGGCGGAAGCCGCGCGCCTCGGCCAACTTGAGGATGCGCGCCGCCACCTCTTCTCCGACGAGGTGACGCGTCGCGGGATTCATCACCCGCGACACCGTGGAGTAATGCACATCCACCTCTGCGGCAAGGTCTTTGATAGTCACGCGCTTTCTATCGGACATGGAACGGCGGACGCCAGGCTGGATCATTGAGATGCGCCATTCTAGCGTCTGCCGGCAGGCTTACGTCACTCTCCCGCGCGCACCCCGGATTGCCTGACCACCGGAGCCAGCTTGACGACCTCGGCCTGGATATAGTTGGCAAATTCCTGCGGGGTGCTGGCCCGTGGCTCCGCACCCTGCGCGGCCAGCCGCTCCCGCACGTCGGGAGCGGCTAGCGCCTTGCCAATTTCGGCATTGAGGGCGTTGACGATCTCCTTTGGGGTCGACGCCGGCGCCAGCACGCCGAACCACGAGTCGAAGGCGTAATCAGGCAGCCCCGATTCCGCCACGGTGGGGATATCGGGCAGCACACCGGCGCGCTTGGCCGTCGTCACGGCCAGTGCGCGGAGCTTGCCTTGCCTGACAAACGGCATCGCCGACACGCTTGGCGCAAACATCATGTCGCCGCGCCCGGCCATCACATCAGTCAAGGCCTCGCCAGTTCCCTTGTACGGGATATGCACAATGTCGATCTTTGCCTGCATCTTGAACATCTCGCCGCTCAGGTGCGTGGAACTGCCCGACCCGGCAGAATCGAAGTTCAAGGCGCCTGGCCTGGCCTTGGCCGCCGCAACGATGTCGCGCACCGACTTGTACGGACTGGCAGCATTGACCACCAGCACGTTCGGTACCGAAGCCACCAGCGATACCGGGGCAAAGTCCTTCAGCGTGTCATAGCTCAGCTTCGGGTATAAGGTGGCATTGATGGCATGCCCCACCGACACCAGGACAAGCGTATAGCCATCAGGTACAGCCTTTGCCACCGTGGTGGCACCCAGCGTGCCGCCTGCGCCCGGCCGGTTATCGACCACGACCTGCCATGGGCCGGACTCGCCCATCTTGGCGCCGATGATGCGCGCCAGGATATCGGTGGCGCTACCAGCGGAAAACGGCACGACTAGGCGGATCGGCTTGGTCGGAAACTGCGATTGGGCGCTCGTCTGCATCGGCATGGCGGCAGCCACTGCGAGCGCCAGTGCGGCAATGGGGCGAAAGGCAACGGGGCTGAAAAACTGTCGAATCATGATGGTCTCCTCGCAACAATGTCCGGGCCAGCGTCAGAAAAAATGCCGCATGCCGAGCGCAAAGGTTTGCGGATCGGCACCGGCGCTGACGCCAAGCTCGTTGATGGCAAAGTCGTAGATCGCGTTCTTCTTGTTGTTGATACGGCTGTAGTACGCGTAAAGCGCCGTGCGCTTGGACAGGGGGTAGTCGTACCCCACGGTGAACTGCGTGGCGCCGGTTTCCGGGCCGCTCCGGAAGAAGCCGATAGTGTCCGTGGACGATCCAGTGCCGTTGGGCGCGAACGCAACGCCCACACGCACGCTGCCCGGCCCTAGCTTCTGCACCAGCGACGCGTAGTAGCCGTTGCGCTGCAGGTCCCCCGTGTCGGTACGGTAGTGCAGGTGTTCGTAGACCGCCGCCAGACGGGTGCCGGGAAGTAACTGGTAAGCCAGTGCCACCTTCAGCGCGTTGTCGTTGCGCCCGGCAGCTTGATAGTGCTGGTGCATTTCGTAGGCGAACGTTGCACTGAGCGGCCCCTGGTCGTAAACCAGCGCTGCCGAATAAAGCGCGGGGTTGCGCGGAACGGCGTTTTTCTCCTCCGGCAGCCCCCAGCCCAGCCACAGGCTGGCACCCCAGAACTGCGGCGAGCGGTACTGCACGATGTTCTTCTGGCGGCGGTCGAAGGAACTTGTGTCCTGCACGTTGTCCGAGCTGGACGTCGACCCGTTGCCGATCAGCGCCATGTAGCCGGCAGTGGTCGGGTAGTAAGGGTCGTAGCCCGCCGTCGATTCGGTATAGGGCGTCTGCCAGTGCCCCATGAACACCAGGCCGTAGTCTCCCTGGAGGCCGACCCGCGAATTGCGGCCGGCGATCTGCCCCTGCCCGGTATCCAGCGAAACGTTGCTTTCGATCTGCCAGACGGCCTTGAGCGAGCCACCCAAGCCCTCTTCTCCCCGAAAACCGAACACCGACCGGTTGTTAGTCACCCGCGCCGTGCTGCCAAGCCTGGTGCCATCGGTGGCCGTGCTGGCGCGCGAATATTCGAAAGCCGTGTTGAGCCGTCCGTAGATCGTCACGCCATCTTCGGCCATTGCCGGGGCGGGCGTCCCGGCAGTTATGCCGGCGGACACCAGTACCAGGGCCGGCGGGACCATGCGGTGTCGCCTGAAGGTCTTTCGCATTGTGGGGGTCTCCTCCTCGTTGTTATGGATGATTTGCAAACGTTTGCAAAACTGGATCAAAAATTACGGTGCCGCGGGCGGTGGATACGGCATGGCCAGCAGCAGCATGGCCGGAAGATTTGATGGATTACTGACTTGGCGGGCTTCTCCGGGCGCCAGCCGGACGGAATCGAAGCGCCGCAGGGTGACGCTCTCCGACGGGGTCCGGATGCAGACCTCACCCTGCAGCACGACGTAGTGCTTTTCGACGAGTGACGCGTCCAGCGACGTGTGACCGCCTGGTAGGATCACCGAGACGCCCATCCACAGGGCTTCGGAAGGACCCGCCTCGTGCCCTTGGAGGCGCAGGCAGTGCATGCCCTCGTGGTTGGCCGGGTAGTATGCCGGCGCCTGGTCGAATCGAGTCGTATTCACGGCGTCAGCACCACGCGTTCGGTTGCGCCCTGCAGCACTGCGCGGTAGGCGTCCTTGGCGTTGGCCAGCGTGTACGTATAGCCCGGCAACACAGGGAACGGCTTGAGCTGGCCGGCGGCAAACATCGGCGCGAGCGCATCCAGGATCGCGGCACAGGCCTGGCTGTCCATCGCCAGGGTGTCGACGCCCACGTAGGTGTGCTGGCCCCGGTAGAACGCAAAGATGTCGAACGGCACCGGCTTCTCGATGGTCGAGATGAAGATCTGCGTGGCGCCGATGGCCATGGCCAGGTTGGCCTGCTCGAAATACGGGCTGCCCACGGTGTTATAGACGATATCGGCGCCATGGCCGCCGGTCTCGTCCCGAACCACCGTGGACATGGTTTCGCGGCTGGCATCGATCATGCGCACCGGCCCGCTGGCGTGGCCGCGATACGGTTCCGGTCCGCGCTCCACGGCGAAGACGCGCGCGCCCAGCGCGGTGGCAATCTGGATCGTCGCCTGCCCTACCTTGCCGTTGCCGCCGCCCACCAGCACCACATCGCCCGCCTTGGGCATGCCCGCACGCCGCAGGCCCTCATAAGCCGTGATGAAGGGCACGCCCACCGCGCCGGCTTCGATCAGCGACACCGCTTGCGGCTTGGCGCGAACTGCCTCCACACCGATGCGCAAGTACTTGCCATGCGTGCCATCGCGACGGATACCGAGCTCGCCGCCACTGCCCCAAACCTGTTGCCCGAGCCATTGGCTCGGCCCGTCGACGACCACGCCGGCATAGTCGCGGCCCGGCGTGCGCGGCCACACGGCGTGCGGCATCAGGCCAAGCGTAGCTTTCACGTCGCTGGGATTCACCCCCGCGCTGGCCACTTCAACAATGCACTGGCCGACGCCGGCCTCCGGACGTGGCATGCCAATCAGCGATAGTTCCAGCGCGTCGATGGTCGGGGCTTTCTGATGAACCTGAATGGTATTCATGATGAATATCGTGACAATAGAAAATTGAATGCGGAAGGGCTCAGGCCTCAGGCTTCAGGCTTCACGCAGGCCAAGCTGCGCACGGGCGTCGGACGCGGACGCGATTTCGCCGCCCAGCGACTTGACGATGTCGCGTGCCTTGGCCACCAGCGCGGCGTTGCTTGGTGCCAGCACGCCCTTTTCCAGATAGATGTTGTCTTCCAGACCGACGCGCACGTGGCCGCCCGCCAGCCACGCCTGCGCGACGATTGGGAATTCCGCGCGCCCGATACCGAACGCAGACCATTGCGCGCCGGTCGGCAGCATGTTGCGGGCATAGAAGATCGTCTCCGGCGTGGCGGCAAAGCCGTACTTCACGCCCAGCACGAAGGTCCAGAGGCCGGGGCCGTCCAGCACGCCGTCGCGCATGAAGTCGAGCGCCATGTTCAGGTCTCCGGAGTCGAAAATCTCCAGTTCTGGCATGACACCCGCGCTGCGGATCACCTCAGCCATCTTGCGCACGTTCGCGGGCGTGTTGATGACCACGTCCGCACCCGAATTCATGGTGTTGAGGTCCAGCGAGCAGACGTCCGGCCGCAAGGCAGCAATATGCGCCACCCGCTTGAGCGGATGCAGCAGGGTGGTGCCGAGCGCGGCCACCCGCGGCTCGTTCTCGTCGGGCACGAAGCGCCCACCCGGCCCGGTGGTAAGGTTGATGATCAGGCTGCGATTGCGGGCGCGGATACGGTCGATGACATCGGCGTAGTAGTCGAGTTCCATCGACGGCCGCCCCGTCTGTGGATCACGTACGTGGATGTGTGCGGCAGCGGCACCGGCTTCAGCCGCTTCCAGCGCGGCATCGGCAATCTGTGCTGGTGTCACGGGCAACCCGGGGTGCTGTTCGGGGGTGACGATATTGCCGGTCACCGCGCAGGTGATGATGGTCTTTCTGGCGTGCATGGATGGTTGGGAAAAGGAAAGCGCGTAAGGAAAAGGATCAGCCGAGCTGGCGTCCGCCATCGACCACGATGGTGGTGCCGGTGGCAAACCGCAGCGACGTGGCGCACGCGACGATGGCGTCCGCCACGTCCTCCGCATGCCCGATGCGGCGCAGCGGCGTGGTCTTGGCGGCACGTTCGTTGAAGGTGCTGTCGCGACCCGGCACGAAGCCCGTGTCGACCACGCCCGGCGACACATTGAGCACGCGGATCTCGGGGGCCAGCGCCCGGCCCAGCGACATCGCCATCACGTCGAGGCCGGCCTTGGCGGCGCAGTAGGCCACATTGCTGCCCTGCCCCGTGCGGCCCGCAATCGACCCGACGTTGACGACCAGCCCTTCGCCGCCGGCCCGCAATGCCGACGAGAAGGCCCGGATTGCAGCGAACTGGCCACGCCAGTTGACGGCGAACAATTCGTCGATCAGGGCATCGTCGAGCGCATCGAGATCGGCGTGGGGAATGGCGCGCGTGAAGCCCGACGTGTTGACGAGGATGTCCACGCGGCCGTAGTGGTGCAGCACATCGGCGGCCAGTGCCTGCAGCGAGGCGCTATCGGCCACTTCGGCGCGCGCGGCCATATGATTGCCAGCCGGCAGGTCTTCGACCGTCTTTGCCGTGCGTTCTGCGTCACGCCCGGACAGCACGACGCTGGCGCCCACGTTGGCCAGCGCGCGGCCAGCAGCAAAGCCAATGCCGCCGGTTCCTCCGATGATGACGGCAACCTTGGCAGAGAGATTGTTAATAGTCATAGTTTGGGGTAGTGAGTGGCCGAGAAGGCCCCATTTGTGAGTTGGTGGGATGATTCAATCAATGGGAGGTGTGGGAAACGTCTGCTCGCCCGGTTCGAGCGTAAAGTCGAACTGCAGCGTGTAGAACGGGGCCGTCAGCCCTCCCCAAGGACTCAAGCCTTTTTCCACCAGACGGAAGGCGCCGACCAACTGGCGATGGACGCCGAACGTAACGTCGGTTTCCAGGATGTCGGAGTCGTCGGCGAAGACCTGTGTCACTAGGGTGCGGTACCCAGGTGCAGCGACGATGAAATGGATATGCGCGGGGCGATATGGATGGCGCTTCTGGGCGGCAAGCAGTGTGCCGACTGGCCCATCGGTAGGAACCGGGTAGCCTGCCGGGCGGACAGTCCGGAAATGATAGTTTCCGCTGGCGTCCGTATGAAACACGCCCCGCAAGTTGCGGTCGGGCTGCTGGGGATCCTGGTTGTCATAAAGGCCGACAGGCGAGGCTTGCCAGACCTCCACCATCGCTCCAGCCAGCGTCGAGCCATCCGTCGCGCGCACCTTACCGCTGACGAACAGCGGTAAGCCGGGAGGATTGTCCTGGACAACGCAGTCGCCGCAGTCGTAGCGCGGGGCATTGGCACGATAAAAGGGTCCCAGCAATGCACCGGGGGTACGACCATCCTGGGTGCTGTTGTTAATGGCGGTAACCAGCGTCGACAAGCCGAGCACATCGGCGGCCAGCACTACCTCATTGTTTGTCGCATGAGTGGCCTGGCCCAATGCGGCAACGAATGCGAGCGCTCGTTCGAACTCCTCGTCGGAGGGCCGAACCTCGCGCAAAAAGGCGTGCAAATGCGATACCAACGCGGCCATCGCTCTACGCAGACGCGGGTCTTCTGTCCCTGCCATAGCCTCCAGAACGACCTTTGTCACGGAATCCTCACCCTCGATTAGCGCAACCGCACGCAAGGACTCTGCCTTCGTAGCGAGGTGATGTGTCTCCATACCGTCTCCCGTTTATGCAAACGTTTGCATTATGGTCGAATTCGGTTCGATGGCAAGGGGAACAATCGCAGTAGCAAGTTGCGAGGCATCCGATTCAGGATGACAAATTCATGGAATCAAACACTTACGGGAGCATCCGGACAATCCCTAGTGCTGATCGACGTCTCGGCAGGATTTCGGCGACCAGGCGGAGCATGTGCTATTAAGCGTGGACGTCCAGGCCGATGGGGGCAACCCGACGTGGGACGCGAGCGTGGGTGAGCGTTCAATGCTTGTCACTCTCAGCTCTCGGACTCCTGTCGGGCCCGCTGCGGTTGCCGGGCTGGTGGGGCATATCTTGGCATCGAGGTAGGCGACAATTGCCACCCGCGGCATCCTGGGCTGAAGCCGATCCATTGGACGTTTCCAGGCCAGATCCTGTCGGGCCCGCAGCGGCTGCCGGGCCGGTGCTGGCGGCGCGATCCTCGCATCGCGGCCCACAATCCGCTGGCCAAAGTCCCGACGCTAATCCTTGAGGATGGCCAAGCCCTGTACGACAGCCGGGTCATTTGCGAATACCTGGCGAGCCGCGGGCGGGCGCCCCACTTCTTTCCCCCGCAGGTCCTGCCAGATGGACTGCCTTGAGCCGCAAAGCGCCCGGCGATGGGCTCCTCGACGCCGCGCTCCTCGCGCGTTACGAAAGAACAGCGCGCCCCCGAAGAGGTCCAGTGGCGCACTTGGCGCGAAGCACTACTCATAAAAGTCTGCGCCTGCCCCGATGCCATCGACAGCATCGCATCAGACCTAGTGGTACATCAGCCCACCATCAGCGAGATCACGATCGGCTGCGCGCTGGGATACCTGGACTTTCGGTCTCCCGAACTCGAATGGCGCTCCCGACATCGCAATGCCGCACGCTGGAACGAGGAGTTCCAAACGCTGCCCGCCATGCAGGCTACCCGCCCCCATGAAGGCTAAAAAAGGTTAGTACGTGAACAAAAAGATCACCATCTGTTTTCTGAACGGTCCAATCGCGAATCTGTCTACGCCGGCCCCGATGAGTCGGCGAACCACGATCTCGACCCGCTTCGATTAGCCGGTGGCACCAAGTCCACACGGACTGCACCTATTTGATGTCGCATGCAGGCAAACGAGTCTTTCTCATCGAACACCCGCACCAACTGTGCGCGGCCTGGGGCGGTCCATTGGCATCGACGCTCGAAGCCGATGGCCAGATCAAAAAATAATTCGCCAACATAATCAATGGCTTACCGTTAAATCCCAACTGTGAAACTGCCCATGCCCTGCCAGTGGCCTGCTCCTTGCATATAACTTTGCTATGTCAACTGTCGACAGCCGACAGTAAGCAAGATGTCCCTAGCGTCGTGCCTTCCAACCAGCAAGGATCATGAAACCCATGGGCAACACTGTCTCCGCTATTCCGCTCCATTCCGTGTCTTCCGCTGAGCGGCAAGTCCGTGAAGACCTGGCCGCAGCGTATCGGTTGGTCGCGTTGTACGGCATGGACGACAGCATCTACACCCACATTTCGGCGCGGGTCCCTGGTGCGCACGACCGGTTCCTCATCAATCCGTTCGGCACGCTGTTCCGTGATATCACCGCGTCTTCGCTGGTCTGCATTGACCTTGACGGCAACATCATCAGTGCCCCGCCGGGCTGCGACGTCAATCCCGCCGGTTTCACCATCCACAGCGCCGTGCACGCGGCACGACACGACGCGGCCTGCGTCCTGCATACGCATACCGTGGCAGGCGTTGCGGTGTCGTCGCTGGCGTGTGGGTTGCAACCCGCCAACCAGTGGGCCCTGCAATTTCACGATCGCGTGGCCTATCACGACTTCGAGGGCATCGCGCTCGACCTAGAGGAACGCGAGCGGCTTGTTGCCGATCTGGGCCCACACAAGCGCGCGCTGATCCTGCGCAATCACGGCCTGCTAACGCTGGGCCGTAGCGTGGCCGAAGCCTTCATCCTGATGCACAACCTGGAACGCGCCTGCCGCGTGCAGGTCGCCATCCAATCAACTGGCCAGCCCACCTCTGTGGTGCCTGCCGAGGTCTGCGAACGCACGGCTCGCCAGTACGAAAGTGGCGACACCAATCGCCTGCCCGGCGCCCCCGATCCGTACGCACGGGAATGGCGCGCCCTGGTGCAGCGCCTGTCGCCGCAGACGGAAGCGTCGTACCGCGCCTAGGCGCACCGCGCCGCATGTCGCGCGGCGCCCGAATTCATCGATCAAGTAAAACACCGCGCCCGTCGCGCCGTGCGGGACGCGTTCGCCCTGCCACTTCGCATCACAGAAATTCTGCCCCCAGGAGAGATTTGTCATGAACCGTCGCGAACTGATGAAGTTGGGTGCCGCCGCAGGTGGCTTGTCGCTGGCCGGTGTGCCATTCCACGTGCTCGCACAGGGCAAGAAAGGCGGCGTGATTAACGCGCTGGTGCAGCCGGAGCCGTCGGGCCTGATGATAGGCATCACGCAGAACGCCCCAACGCAACTGGTCTCGGGCAACATCTACGAAGGCCTGCTGCGCTATTCCGAAAAGATCGAGCCCCTCCCCTCGCTGGCCACGTCCTGGACCATAAGCCCGGACGGCACGCTCTACACGTTCAAGCTCAAGCGCAACGTGACATGGCATGACGGCAAACCGTTCACATCCGCCGACGTGGTGTTCTCCGCCGATGTCTTCCTCCGCAAGACCCACGCCCGCCTGCGCGCGAACCTGGCTGCCGTGGAATCAATCCGCGCGGTGGATCCGTATACGGCGGAATTCAAGCTCAAGTATCCATTTGGCCCGTTCCTCAATATCTTCGAAGTGGGGTCAATGCCGATGGTGCCCAAGCACATCTACGAAGGTACGGACTTCCTGACCAACCCCGCCAATGCCCGGCCCATCGGCACGGGTCCGCTCAAGTTCAAGGAATGGGTGCGCGGTTCGTACATCCAACTCGTGCGCAACGATCAGTACCACGAGCCGGACGTACCACTGGTTGACGCGGTTTATTTCCACGTGATTCCCGATGCCGCAGCGCGGGCCGCCGCCTTTGAATCGGGCAAGGTCGACCTGGTGCCAGGCGGCACGGTCGAGTATTTCGATGTGCCGCGGCTCGCCAAACTGCCGGGCGTGCAGACCTCGACCAAAGGCTGGGAATTCTTCGCTCCGCATTCCTGGTTGTGGGTTAACCACCGCAAGGGCGTGATGGGCAACGTGAAATTCCGCCAGGCGATGGCGTTCGCGATCGACCGCGATGCCATTGCCAAGGTCGCGTGGCAAGGCTATGCAAAGACCGCCACCGGGCCCTTCAACAGCCACATCAAGTTCTACAGCACCGATGTCGCCAAGTATCCGCGCGATCTCGCCAAGGCCAAACAGCTACTGGCCGAATCCGGCTATAAGGGCGAAACGCTGCGCCTGCTGCCCCTACCCTACGGCGAGACGTGGACGCGTTCGGCGGAAATCGTGCGGCAGAACCTGCAGCAGGCCGGCATCAAGATCGAGATGACGCCAACTGACGTCGCCGGCTGGATCGAACGGCTGAACAAATGGGACTACGACCTAGCGTTCACGTACGTCTACCAGTATGGCGATCCGGCGCTTGGCGTCGCGCGCAACTATACGTCCGACAACATCGCCCAGGGCTCGCCGTTCAACAACGTCGAAGGCTATCGCAATCCGAAGGTGGACGAATTGTTCGCAGCGGGTTCGCGCGAGCTCGATCCAGCCAAGCGCGCCGAGATCTACAAGGCCGTGCAGAAGATCCTGCTCGACGAAATGCCGGTGGTGTGGATGCACGAGCTGAACTTCCCGACGCTGTTCCGCACGCGGCTGAACAACCCGATCAGCTCAGGCATCGGCCTCAACGACAGCCTTGGTCGAGCATGGATGGCTTGACGGCGCGCACACCCGTACCTCGTTTGGAGTTCCGTCATGAGTCGTACCCAGCGTATGTTCAGCCGGCTTGTCCAGGGTGTCTTCGCCATCCTGGTCATTGCCACCGTCAACTTCCTGCTCATCCGTGCCGCCCCTGGCGATCCGGTCTCGGTAATGGCGGGCGAGGCGGGCGCCTCCGATCCGCAATTCGTCGCCCAACTGCGCGCGCAATTCGGTCTCGATGACCCGTTGCCTGTGCAGCTCGGCAACTATCTGTCGCACGTCGCCAAGCTCGACCTCGGGTTCTCGTACCGCCAGCAGCAGCCGGTGTTGGACCTCATCGTCCAGCGGTTGCCAGCCACGCTGCTGCTGACAGGAACGGCCTTCGTACTGTCGGTGCTGTTCGGCGTGGCGCTGGGTGCGTGGGCCAGCCGGCGCGCCGGCGGCCTGACGGACAACGCCATCACCACGTTCGCATTGCTGTTCTATGCCACCCCGTTGTACTGGCTGGCGATGATGGCAGTGCTGCTGTTCTCTGTGCAGCTCGAATGGCTGCCCGCTTTTGGCTATTTCACCGTGGGCGCGGACCTGCACGGCCTGGCGCGCGTAGCCGATATCGCGCAGCACCTGATCCTGCCGTCTTTGACGCTGGCGCTGTTCTACATGGCGGTCTACGCACGCATGACACGCGCATCGATGCTGGAGGTGGCGCAGATGGATTTCGTGAAGACCGCCCGCGCCAAGGGGCTGCGTCCGGGCCGCATCCAGCGCGCGCATATTCTTCGCAATGCCCTGCTGCCCGTGGTCACGCTGGCCGGCATCCAGGCCGGCGGGATGATCGGTGGTGCGGTGCTCACCGAAACGGTGTTTGCCTGGCCAGGCATTGGCCGCCTGATGTTCGACGCCCTGCTGCAACGCGATTACAACCTGCTGCTCGGCTGCTTCCTGGTCACCGCCGCCATGGCCGTGGTGTTCAACCTGATCACGGACTTCGTCTACACACTGGTCGATCCGCGTATCGAGATGCAATGACAACCATGAAAACCAACCAATCCTTCTGGCGGCGCTTCTGCCACAACAAGGCTGCACTGCTAGGCCTGGCGGTCATGGCCGCGGTGGCGGTATTGGCGCTCTTCGGACCCCTGATGGCTGGCAACGACCCATGGGACATGGTGCAGCAACCGTTCCTGCATCCGATGCAGGAACCTGGCTTCGCGCTGGGCACGGACACCATGGGACGCGACATCCTGGCGGGCGTGATTCACGGTGCGCGCGTATCGCTGCTGATCGGCCTGGTATCCACGCTCGTCTCGCTGCTGATTGGCGTGACGCTCGGCGCGGTGTCCGGATACTTCGGCGGCTGGATCGATGCGGCATTGATGCGCTTTACGGAAATCTTCCAGTCGGTGCCCAGCTTCGCCCTGGCGCTGGTACTGGTGGCGATCTTCGAGCCGTCGATCCTGTCGATCGTCGTGGCGATTGCGATCGTGTCCTGGCCGCCGGTCGCCCGGCTGGTGCGCAGCGAGTTCCTTACCCTCCGCCAGCGCGATTTCGTGGCAGCGGCGCAGCTGGCGGGACAGTCGACCCTGCGGATTATCGTGACGCAGATCCTGCCGAACGCCATGTCGCCTATCGTCGTCATGGCCTCGCTGATGGTGGCTACGGCCATCCTGCTGGAATCGAGCCTGAGCTTCCTTGGGCTGGGCGACCCGAATCACATGAGCTGGGGCTACATGGTGGGGTCCGCTCGCACGGTGCTGCGCCAGGCGTGGTGGATGGCCGTGTTTCCCGGCGTGGCCATCCTGCTGACGGTCCTGGCGCTGAACATGGTCGGCGAAGGACTTAACGATGCGCTCAACACGCGCCTGCGCGGAAAGGGACGGTGAACCATGACTGAAAACGCCAAGCAAGATACCGCACCGGTACTGGATATCCGCGGACTCAGCATCCGGCTGCCGGCGGGCGGTGACCGCGCCCTGGCAGTCACCGAAGCCTCGCTGACGCTGCATGCTGGCCAGACGCTGTGCGTGGTCGGCGAATCCGGCTCGGGCAAGTCGATGATCGCCAATGCCGTGATGGGGCTGCTGCCGCGCCCGCACGTCGAGCCCGTGGCTGGAGACATTCTGCTCGATGGGCAGAACCTGCTTACGCTGGGCGAGCCGGAACTGCGTCGCCTGCGCGGCCAGCAGATCGCCATGATCTTTCAGGAGCCGATGACGGCGCTCAATCCGGTCATGCGCATCGGCGAGCAACTGGCCGAAGTGTTCGACGCGCACCTGAACCTCGGTGCGGCGGAAAAGCGGCAGCGCATCGTGGCAGCGCTGGCCGACGTGGGCCTGCCCGACCCGGATCTCATCTACGACAGCTTTCCGTTCCGCCTTTCAGGCGGACAGCGACAACGTGTGATGATCGCCTGCGCAATGATTCTGCAGCCCAGGCTGTTGATTGCCGACGAACCCACTACGGCGCTGGACGTCACAACGCAGGCGCAGATTCTGACGCTGATTCGCGACCTGCAGCGCAAGTGCGGCATGGCCGTGCTGTTTATCACGCACGACTTCGGCGTCGTCTCAGAGATCGCCGATCAGGTGGTGGTGATGCAGACCGGCCAAGTGGTGGAAGCCGGGCCGGCCGCCAGCGTGCTCGGCGCGCCGCAGCACCCCTACACGCGCAAGCTGCTAGCGGCCATCCCGGGCGGCAAGATTCGTCAACCGCAGCCCGATGCCGCAAACGCTGAATACCACCGCATCCTCCATGTACAAGACCTGTGCAAGACCTATCGCACCGGCGGTAGTCTGTTCCGGCGCGGCCGCGAAGTACCGGCCGCGCGCAACATCAATCTCGAATTGATGCGCGGCCAGACGCTGGGACTGGTTGGCGAATCGGGTTCGGGAAAATCAACACTGGGCCGATGCATCACCGGCCTCGCCTCTTTCGACAGCGGGCGTATCGTGTTCAACGGCCGCAACCTGCCGCAAGGCGGCAGCCTGGTGCAACGCTCCGGCGGCAAGATCCAGATGGTGTTCCAGGATCCGTATGCATCGCTGAATCCGCGGCACCGCATCGGCGCAGCCATTGCTTCCGGGCCCATTGCCCAGGGCGTGCCACGGGCCGAGGCCATGGCGCGAACGCTTTCGCTACTTGCACTGGTTGGGTTGGGACCGGAGGCGGCTGATCGTTATCCGCATGAATTCTCAGGTGGCCAGCGCCAACGCATCGGCATCGCCCGTGCGCTGGCCATGCAACCCGCGTTGCTGGTGGCGGACGAACCTGTCTCCGCCCTGGACGTCTCTGTGCAGGCGCAGGTGCTTGAACTGTTCGCCAAGGTGCGCGAGGAGTTCAAACTGGCAATGGTCTTCATCACACACGACCTACGCGTGGCCGCGCAGATGTGCGACCAGATCGCCGTCATGCAACGTGGCGAAGTGGTGGAATATGGCGATACGGCACGCGTGCTCGGGGATCCGCAGAACGCCTATACACGCAAGCTGATTGACGCAATTCCAAAACTGTCGCGCGAAGCGCATCCTGTGCAAGCCGCACCAGACGCGTCCCATGCGGTCCATTGTCACGGCAGCGCGTGGGAGGCTGGCTCCGAAGCGTACGCACCGCCCGCGCCAGCGATGGCGGCCCGTGCAGGAGGCTACGCATGAGCGCCCGGCACCTCGGGACCGCATCGAAGAAGCGCCGGTGCGTAGCACTCTTGAGCAGTGTGCTGGACATGTCTTACCTGGCGCCGGCCTTCCGTCAGGTCATGCCTGACGTGGACCTGCGCTTCGGTACCGACCTTGGCGCGCTGGCCGACGTGGACGCTGCCGTGTGCTGGTATCCCCCACCAAATGTGCTGGCCAGCATGCCCCATCTCAAACTTGTGCAGTCAGTGGGCGCCGGCATCGATCATTTGCACACGGACCCGCATCTGCCACAGACGCCGGCGCTTTGCCGGATCGTGGACACCGACATGGCTGGCACCATGACCGCCTACGTGACGTGGGCGGTCATCCACAGACAGCGATGCATGGGCCACTATCTGGAAAGCGCGGCCGGCGCGCAGTGGCAAGAACAACCCATTGTGCCACCCGGCCGTCATGGCGTTGGCATTGCCGGGCTCGGTACGCTAGGCGTGGCTTGCGCCCAGGCCTTGCGCGCCATTGGCTATCGCGTACGCGG
The DNA here is from genome assembly GCF_900104095.1 of Ralstonia sp. 25mfcol4.1. GTDB lineage: Bacteria > Pseudomonadota > Gammaproteobacteria > Burkholderiales > Burkholderiaceae > Cupriavidus. The sequence goes on from NZ_FNJO01000013.1 coordinate 53,304, forward strand.
GTGGAGCCGCTCCGCCAAGGCGGATCTGCCTGAGGGCATTGAATCATTCCACGGCCCCGAAGAGCTGGACAGCTTCCTGCAAGGGTGCGACACGCTCGTGTGCCTGCTGCCCCTTACGCCCCAGACGCAAGGCTTCCTGAACGCCGAACTGTTTCGACGCTTGCCCAATGGCGCTCACCTCGTCAACGTCGGGCGCGGCAGCCATCTGGTTGAAGCCGATCTGCTGCACGCGCTGGGAGACGGCACGCTCAGTTCCGCCACGCTCGACGCGTTCTCCCAGGAGCCGTTGCCATCCGAGCATCCTTTCTGGCGTCATCCCCGCATTACCGTCACGCCGCATATCGCGGCGCGTACCGAAGCCATCGCGATTGCGCGGCAAACGCGTGACAACCTTGACGCCCTGGAGCGCGGCGCACGTCCCGCCGCCGCCGTGAATCTCAACCTTGGATATTGAGCCCTGCCCCACCATGAACGCCGCCCTGCCTCCGCACATCGAAACCAGCAAGCCGCCCGCCGACCTGGCCAGCGAGGATATCGCCGCGCATTTGCATCCGTTCACAAACCTCGCTGCGCATCCTGAAGTGGGTCCGCTGGTTATCACGCGTGGCGACGGCATCCACGTCGAGGACGACCAGGGCCGCCGCTATCTCGAGGCCATGTCGGGCCTGTGGTGCGCATCGCTCGGCTTCAGCCACACGCGCGTCATCGAAGCGGGTGTGGCCGCGCTGCGCGAGCTGCCGTACTACCACACGTTCAATCACCGCTCGAATCCCAACGTCATTCGCCTGGCAGAGAAGCTGCTGTCGCTGGCACCGGTGCCAATGTCGAAGGTGTTCTTCGCGAACTCCGGCTCCGAAGCCAACGACACCGCCGTGAAGCTGGTCTGGTATTACCACAATGCCATCGGCCAGCCGCGCAAGAAAAAGATCATCGCCCGCGCCAATGCCTACCACGGTGTGACGGTTGCCGCCGCGAGCCTGAGCGGCCTGCCCAGCAACCATCGGGACTTCGATCTGCCGATCGACCGCATCCTGCGCACGGCCTGCCCGCACCACTATCGCGGCGCGCAGCCCGGTGAAAGCGAGCGCGACTACTCGCGCCGCCTCGCGCGCGAGCTTGACGCCCAGATCGAGTCCGAAGGACCAGACACCGTCGCGGCGTTCATCGCGGAACCGGTCATGGGCGCTGGTGGCGTCATCGTTCCGCCCGAAGGCTATTTCGAGGAGATTCAGGCGGTACTTCGACGGCACGATGTGCTGCTGATCGCCGACGAAGTGATCTGTGGCTTCTGCCGAACGGGCGAGATGTTCGGCTCAACGAAATTCGGCATGCAGCCTGACATCCTGACTACGGCGAAGGCGCTTTCGTCGGGGTATCTGCCCATCTCAGCCGTGATGGTGTCGGAGACGATCCACGCGGCGATTGCTGCCAATAGCGGCAAGATCGGGACCTTCGGCCATGGCTTCACCTATTCCGGTCATCCGGTCACCGCAGCCGTGGCATTGGAAACGCTGCGCGTGTATGAGGACGACCAGATACTGGCACACGTGCAAGCCATCGCGCCGCATTTCCAGCAACGCCTGCGCACGTTTTCCGGCCATCGCTACGTGGGCGAAGCGCGTGGCGTGGGGCTGCTAGGTGCCGTGGAACTGGCGCGCGACCCGGCCCAGCGCCAGTCGTTCGACCCGGCCCTCAAGGCGGGGCCGCGTTTGGCGCAGCTCGCACAACAGCACGGCCTCATCGTGCGTGCGATGGGCGACACGCTGGCGTTCTGCCCGCCCCTGATCATCACGCAGTCCCAGGTCGATGATCTGTTCGAGCGATTCGACCGCGCCATGGCCGACTTTACGCGAGAGATGGATGCATGAGCCATTTGCCGGCTTCCGCCATCGCACACACGCAAGCCGTCAACGCCCGCCGGCAGGGCGTGGCGCTATTTTTTTGCGCGCTGGTGTGCTTTGCATGCTACGACGCGTTCTGCAAATGGATGCTGCAGGACCTGCCCGCGCCGCTGATGAACCTGACGCGCTATATCAGCGTCAGCACCATCGCCATGCTGTGGCTGCTGCAGGCCGGCAAGCTTCGCATATGGCGCACGCCATGCAAGGGGCGACTCCTGGTTCGCGGCCTGGCGCTCGGCATTGTGGCAACGTGCTTTATGGCGGCGCTGGTGACCATGCCGCTGGCCGAAGCCACCGCGATCTATTTCACGGCGCCGCTGATGATGGTGGCATTGTCACCAGCGCTGCTCGGCGAGACCGTGGGGCGCACGCAGTGGTGCGCGGTGCTGGCTGGCTTTGCCGGGATGCTGCTGATTGTGCGGCCCGGCGGCAATCTGCCGCTGGTGGGCACCGTGCTGATGGTGATCTCGGCGGTCTGCTACGCCTTGTTCCAGTTGCTGACGCGTCAACTGGCAGGCAAGGTCTCAGGCGCCGTGATGTACGGCTGGACGGCACTCGTGTGTCTGATGCTTACGGGCATTCCCGCGTTGCTGATGCTGCCGCAAACGTTGCCGCCGTGGCCCACGCTCCTGCTGATATTCGCGGGCGGCGCTTGCAGCGGAGTGGCCCAATTGCTGCTGCTGGCGGCATTCCGGCGTGTCACCGCATCCACCCTGGCGCCACTCAACTATTTCCAGCTGCTGCTGGCAGTGCTGATCAGCACTTTTGTGTTCCACAGGCCGCCCGACGTTATCGCCCTGGCCGGCATCGGCATGATCATGCTCTCCGGCGGCTACCTGGCCCTGTGCAGCCAGCCGACATCCCTTTCGAGGAAATCTCATGTCTAGCCTTTCCAACGCCATGTCTTCCAGTTCTCCGTTTGCGTCGATCGAAGCCATCGACCTGGTTGCGGCCGTCGAGGCGCAGCTGACGCAAGCGATTATCGAAGGCCGCCTGCCTCCAGGCAGCCGCATCGTCGAGGCCGACATCGCGCGGCGGATGAACGTAAGCCGCGCGCCAGTGCGTGAAGCCGCACGACGCTTGGAGCGTCAGGGCGTGCTGGTGGCCAAGCCGCGCCACGGCTTTGCCGTGCGCACCGTAACGGTCCGGGAAATCGATGATCTGTTCCAGGTGCGGTTGAACATGGAACTGATGGCAGCATCGCTAGCGTGCGCGCAAGCCTCGGACGCGGGCCTCGACCAGCTGATCGCGATGGTCGACGACATGGTTCGCGATGCCGAATCGCTGCCTCAGATCGAGCGGGTGGCGCGCGATCTCGCGTTTCATACGGCCATCTGCGAGCTTTCCGGCAACGCATACCTGCATCGTGTGTTCTCCCAGATGCTGACGGAAATCCGCATGGTCGTGGCAGTGATTGACAGCGTCTATCACGACCCCCGGGCAGTGGCCGAAACACACCGGCCAATTGCCATGGCGCTGCGCACCCGGGATGTCGATGCCACCACCTCCGCCCTGCGATTTCATATCGAGGACGGCTGGAAGCACGTTCGCAATGTTTTCATGACCAAGCATGGTGCCGACCAGGCGCCCACCATGGAGTCTGTCCTGTGAAAGTCGTCTACAGCCACGAGCACATCGATCACGACCCGCGCGCATTTATCGTACGCGGCCGCATGAAGCGCAGTAACGAGCAGCCCGAACGCGCCGAACGGTTGCTTGCCGCCGTGCGCGCGGACGGGTACGACGTCATTGCGCCCGATGACCATGGCCCCGGCCCCCGTGCGGCCATCCACACGCCCGAATACCTGCGCTTCCTGGAGACTGTCTACGATCGCTGGCAATTGCTGCCCGATGCCTCCGAGGAGGTGCTGCCCAACATTCACCCCTTCCCAGGCCAGCCATGCACCTATCCCGAGAGCGTGGTGGGCCAGGCCGGCTATCACATGGGCGACGCGGCTTGCTCGATTGGCCCCCACACCTGGCGGGCGGCGATGGGCGCCGCAAACTCGGCAGTGCATGCTGCCGAACTGGTGCTGGGCGGCGAACGCGCCGCGTATGCGCTGTGCCGCCCGCCTGGGCACCATGCCTACGCGGATCGCGCCAATGGCTTCTGTTACCTGAACAACAGCGCCATTGCGGCCCAGCACTTGCGGCGTGTGCATGACCGCGTGGCGATCCTCGATATCGACATGCACCATGGCAACGGCACCCAAGGCATTTTCTACCGTCGCAGCGATGTGCTGACGATTTCTCTGCACGGCGATCCGCATCTGTTTACGCCGTTCTTCACCGGCCACGCGCACGAGCGCGGCGATGGCGAAGGGCTTGGCTACAACATCAACGTGCCACTGGCCAAAGGCACGGGCGATGATGCCTACCTCGCTGCGCTCGCGCGCGTGATGGAGACATTGCGCTCCTACGCGCCCGGGGCGCTCGTCGTCGCGCTCGGGCTGGATGCGCATGAACGTGACCCGTATCAGGCCCTGGCGGTCACTACGCCCGGCTTTGCACGCATCACCGCCGAGATTGCCCGGCTCGGGCTTCCCACCGTACTCGTGCAGGAAGGCGGCTATCTGTCAGAGGATCTCGGGCCAAACCTGTCCAGCGCCCTGCGCGGCTTCGTGAGCGCGGCATGAGTGCGGTCATCATTGCACCCGCCGAGTGTGGGCATGCAAAGGCCCCGGCATCGGCAGTGCTGAACGCCACCTCGCCCGCTGCGCCGCTGGAATGGGCGCATGCGTTGCTGGCGCGTCATTGGGGCATGTCGGGCGAATTGCGCGCACTGACAGGCGAGCGCGACCGCAACTTCCTGCTGACGCCGGCCGGCGATGCGGCGCAGCCGCGCTACATGCTAAAGATCTCCCACCCGGCCGAAACCCCGCTCGTGGCGGACTTTCAGACGCGGGCGCTACTGCATATCGAACGCAGCGACCACACCCTGCCAGTGCAGCGCGTCCTGCCGACAACCAGGGGCGAGGCCTCGGTGCTGGCCCAGGCGCCCGATGGCAGCATGCGAGTGACGCGTCTGTTCAGCTATCTGGAAGGCGAGCCGCTACCGAAGGCGCGACGGTCCACGGCGCAGGCCACGGCGTTGGCAACCACGCTGGCACGGCTGGATCTGGCGCTACGCGATTTCCGTCATCCGGCCGGCGCATTGGAGTTGCCGTGGGACATCCAGCGTGCCGACAGTGTCGCTCCGCTGCTTGACAGCATCGCCGATCCCGCGCGGCACGCGCTGGCGCAACGGGCACTGGACCGCTTCGTCAGGCATGTGAAGCCCCGGCTGCATGCCTTGCGCACACAGCCCGTCCACAACGACTTCAACATCTTCAACCTGCTGGTGGACCCGCACGATCACGATCGCATCGCGGGAATTCTCGATTTTGGCGACATGGTGCATGCGCCACTGGTCAACGACCTCGCGGTGGCTGCGGCCTATCAGGTTGATGCCGATGGCGACACGCTCGATGCGCTGTCGCGCTTTGTGGCCGCCTATCACGCGGTGTTGCCACTGGAGCCGCAGGAAGTGGAACTGCTGTTCGACCTGGTACAGGCGCGCCTGTTGATGGTGGTGGCCATCAGCGGCTGGCGCGCGGCGCGCGAACCGGCCAACGCCGATTACCTGCTGCGCAACAACGCCATCTCGTGGGCACGGCTGGCCGCCTGCGATGCAATCGACCGTCAACGCGCCATTGCGGCGCTTTTTGCGCGAGTGCGCGCCTGACCGAGGACCCGGGCATGTCCAACGATTCCCGCAACGAGACCCTGCAGGCACGTCGAGCTCGATTGCTCGGGCCGGCCTATCGGCTCTTCTACGAAGAACCACTGCACATCGTGCGCGGCGATGGGGCGTGGCTGCATGACGCCGACGGCCGCCGCTATCTCGACGCCTACAATAACGTGGCTGCCGTGGGCCATTGCCATCCGCATGTCGTGGATGCCATTTCGCGCCAGGCTGCCGTCCTCAATACGCATACGCGGTACCTGCACGAGGCCGTGCTGGACTACGCCGAGCGCCTGCTGGCGACGATGCCCCCTGATCTAGGGCATGCCATGTTCACCTGCACCGGCAGCGAGGCCAATGACCTGGCCATGCGTATCGCGCGTGCATGCACGGGGAACGACGGACTCATCGTCACGGGCTTTGCCTATCATGGCGTCACTGAATCAATCGCCGTGGCATCGCCGTCGCTGGGGCAGTACATCACGCTCGGCCGGCATGTGAGAACGGTACCCGCCCCCGATAGCTATCACGTGCCGCCCGAGCAAATCGGTGCGACGTTTGCAGCCGGGGTGCGCGCCGCGATCGACGATTTGCGCGCGAATGACATGCGCCCTGCGGCTTTGCTGGTTGACACTGTATTCTCCAGCGACGGCATCTACACCGACCCGCCCGGGTTTCTGCGCGATGCCGTGGATGCCGTGCGTGCGGCAGGCGGCCTGTTCATTGCTGACGAAGTGCAGCCCGGTCTGGGCCGTACCGGCGACGCATTCTGGGGATTCCAGCGACATAGTTTGGTGCCTGACATCGTGACCATGGGCAAGCCCCTGGGTAACGGTCATCCACTGGCCGGGCTTGCGGTACGCCCCGACGTGCTGGCACCCTTTGCACGTCAATGCCGCTACTTCAACACGTTCGGCGGCAACCCGGTATCCATGGCGGCAGGCATGGCTGTCCTGGACGTCATCGAGCGCGAGCAGCTTGGTGCCAACGTACGCAAGGTGGGGGAGCACCTACGCACACGTCTGCGGCAACTTGCCGAGCGCGACGCGCGCATTGGCGACGTCCGTGGTGCCGGCCTGTTCGTGGGAGTGGAACTGGTCGACGATACGCGAAAGACCCCGGCCACTGCGTTTGCGCAACGCGTGGTCAATACCATGCGGCGCGAGGGCGTTCTGCTAAACGCCACTGGCCCGCATGTGAACATTCTCAAGATCCGTCCACCGATGGTCTTCAGCGAGGCGCAGGCTGACCTGCTGACCGATACCCTGAGTAGGGCGCTGGAGTTGGCCTCGACCACCTCCTGATATCTACGGGGCAGTGGTGGTCAGATCTAGAAGTCTGCTCAGTCCAGGTTGGGATTCTGTCTGGTGCCTTTCTTGAAACGAGCGTCGGACGTACACGAACTCGTTCCGAACGCATCGCGCCATCCGAGAGGTAGATCGCCGATTACCACACCACGACTGCGGGCCATGCTGCGGTGCTTCCGCACGCTCGCGCCAATGAGATCGAGCCGGAGCATCCTTCATTGGCTGACAAACTCCGGCGTGCGACACCCCACTGGCTACGCCACACGCACGCGACCCAGCGCTCGTCCAGGGGTCATCGCTGACCACCGTACGCGACAATCTTCGACACGCGTCCATTACGACGACCACCCGTTATCTGTACGACGACGAAGTGCAACGCGCCGATCAACTCGAAAAAGTCCTTTCCCAGCGAAAGAGTATGGCCGTGCCAGTAGCGCATTGACGTCTCGCTCCACCCGAACTGCCCGCACCATGGCGGCCGGTTGGAGATGAGCGATTACTTCCAGAAGCCGGCGTGCGGGCGGGCGGCTTCGTCCTCCAGCATCGGACCCGCCACCTTCACCTTGCGTTGGCCGCGTTTGAACACTTCCCGGCAGGGCAGCGAGAACGTCGGATTTTCGGGGTGATCTCCGGTGAGGCCAAGGAGGGAATGCTCCGACAGTGCGTAGACAACGCGACCGATTCCTGTCCAGTAGATCGCGCCCGCACACATGCAGCACGGCTCCGCGCTCGTGTACAGCGTGCAGCGCGCGAGTTGTTCCGGCGTCAGCACGCGTGCCGCTGCGGCAGCAGCGGCCAGTTCGGCGTGCTGGGTCGGATCACCTTCCGGTGGCATCGAGTTGTTGCCTGCTGCCGCGATGATGTTGCCGTTCTCGTCGGCAACCAGCGCAGCGAAAGGATGGCGGCCGCGCTGTCTGGACGCATATGACTCGGCAATAGACCGGCGCAGCAGGTCGAGATCGAGCGCTGACACTTCTTGGGAAGCTTCTTCAATGTTCAAGGTGGTCATGTAGTTCCCCAGGGGAATAGGACGATAGGACTCTTCTTCAGGCGCGCTTCTTGGCATCGACTGCCACGGAAACCAGTACGGACAACTCGGTGGCTTCATCACGCTGCTCGTCCTCCTGCTGTGCCTTTCCATTGAGCAGCACGTTGAGGAGGATCGCGGTGATGCCTCCGAGGAATATGCCACGCTCGAGCACCACCTTCAGCGTTCCGCTGACGTGCTCGAACAGCGCTGGAAATGACATGGGCAGGACTCCGACGCTGATCGACACCGCGACGACATGCCGAAATCTGATGCACCGGGGTTTCCGCCACCGAGCCAGATCGCGGCCGCCGGCATCACCACCTTCAACGCACCAACAGAGGGCGCGGCATCACGCGACACCCGGTCTGTTGCCTGTAGGGGCATCGCTGCGGCATCATCCATCGAAGCTATCCCCAAAACAAATGAGCAACCATCGATTTTTTCGATGGAAATGGAACATGCGCTTTTCCCTGGAACAAATTCAGATGTTTATCGTGGTCGTGGAAGCCGGATCGTTTTCCGCAGCCGCCCGACGGCTGGGGAAAACGCAGTCGACGATCAGCAGCGCCATCGGGAATCTCGAAATCGACCTCGGCGTATCGCTATTCGATCGGACGAGCAAGATCCCCGTCGTCACGGAAGCGGGACGAACGCTGCTTGCAGAAGCCACCGCCGTGCTGGAGCGGTGCCGGTCGCTGGAGGCGCATGCGGCCAGCCTGGCTGACGCGAATCCAGGCGAACTGACGCTGGCGATCGAGATACCGTACAACACGGTCATGCCGGCGCTGATCGATTTCGAACGGGAGTTTCCATACGTCGACCTGACCATTCGCAACCCGGTCTATGGCGACGTCAGCGACCTGGTGCTCAAGGGTGAGGCGGCACTTGGCATCGCGTTTGCGCAACCAGACTACCCGCCTGAACTGGACTTCCTGCAGCTCGGCAAACTGATCATGGTGCATGTCGCCCATCCATCGCACCCGCTCGCGTCGCTGGACAGCGTGTCGTTCGCCGACCTGCATGCCTATCGGCGCCTTGCATTCAGCGCGCATGCCAACAAGCTTCCAACGACCGAGTACCTTCGCGCTACACGTACGTGGCTGGCGGAAAGCTATCTCGCCCTGATGGAGATGGTCGGCAGCGGTCTTGGCTGGGCGACATTACCCCGGCAATTGATACGCAACGAGCTGGACAAAGGCGAACTGGTCGAACTGCAATTGAGTGCCTACCCGCACACCGACTGGCTTGTCGGGGTCGATCTTCTTTGGAGGAAATCGGCCAGTCGCGGACGCGCCGATCGATGGCTGCACAATCGGCTGCAGCAGCACATGGTTTTCGAAGTCGGAAGAGGCGGACAACGGACAACGCGATAGCCGCCAAAAAGTAAGGGCAAGTGTCCGCCAACGGCGCAGCTTCGGTCATCTGGTTCACCAAAGCTGAGCGGCTGAATTGGGTTTGCGGACATCGCCGCTGCCTTCGGCGAGCCCTGGGGGGGCTCCGACCCCGGTTCGTTTATGTCAAAGGAACGACTATGAAGATAAGCCTTCTTATCACAATAGCATGGATGACTACGCGAACTGCGGCACGGTAATTTCAGTCTCGGCTGTTACCCGGGGCAAGGCGCCTGCCTCGCGGTTTCAGTCAAAGATTGTCGTGAATCCACTCACTGAACGAGAAAGCAACCCGAGCGTCTGCAATCAGGCGGTCCAGCATGCCGACGTCCGGGGCGACAGGCCGGGCTGCATCTCTTAGCATCGATTCCCAGCTGCCTGCGATCAAATTGGCTGTCACCTGAACCCACTCCCTGGCCGCCTCGGCATTCATGCCGAAATGGCTGGCGGCGTCAACCAACTGCCTCACCCCGGTTCGAGCGGATCCGTCCGCGCTAGTGGCCATGGAAAGGATGGGCCCATCGGCAAGCGGTTGCGGACCGACCGAGATGACAGGCGTGATATCAAATGCGGGAGCCAGGCGCCAGCCGCGCTGGCCCTTGCCTTCGTGCAGCAGCCCGTGGTTGAGGGGATGATCGTCGGTATTGCCGACCAACGCGTTGAACGCCATACGCCGCCACAATTCGCAAAGCTGGAGGCTCAAGTCCTCGCGCCCCTTGCACCAGATTCGCAACGCGTCACCAAAGTTCAGATACGAGCGACGCGGATCGCCTCGGACGGCGTCCAGCGGCAGTCTGAGCACCGTATGCGCACTTGCGAAAAGGCGCCGTTGCGGCCGATAAGGATCTCCGGTACGGTCGAATCGCTCGACGAGCAAAACCTGATGTGAACTGAACGTGTGCAGTACCACGGGAGCGGCATCGAGGCCTGCCATCTTGGCCAAGGTCATGGTGACGAACTCGCGAGCAGGCATGGCGATCCGGTCGCCACGATCCTGCATCTTCGCTAGCCACAGACGGCCAGCGTGCACGAGCGTCGCCTTTGGTCGCTCGCCCCCGGCGCTCGTATCGAGATCCTCGTTCAGACGCCGTAGCGCCCGACTTGCAGGCGCGATGTGATCCAACGCTTCTGCGAGCGGTTTAAGATCGTCTAATTCCTTTGGAACCCAAGCCAGCTTGCGCTCGATGTCCGCGCAGACCTCCAGCGCCCCCACACCATCCGGGACACCGCGTTCGAGTAGTTCAAGTGGGCTAAGGTCCTTTCCAGCGTGAGCGTTCAGCCTGTCTGCTCCATAGCCAGCAGGCTTGGCGTCCCTGATGACCCCGGGGAGCCCGTCTGCCGCAGACACGGCAATCCCACGCACGCTGCGCACGAGACGCAGCTGGACCGGATCGAGAGGGATGGCCTCCGGGTGATCCAGATACTCTTTTCGATAGTTGAACCTGGCGGCGCGCTCAATAGTGAGCTCGGCGATATGCGAGGGAGCGTCGTGGCCGGGGAGCCAGGCCCACACGGGTACGGTCGGCATCAGCGTCTGCCGACTTGTCGTTCGGCAAAGTTCACGGCTTCCGGGTCCAGCCGCGGATCGAGCAACCCCTCCATTTGCTCAAGCAGCTGCAGTCCCTGCAGCACTTTGAGAAAGTTGCCGATGGAAACGCCGTCGCTCCCGTCTTCCAAAGACCTCAGCGTTGACGGAGACACATCTGAAAGTGATGCGAGCTGCTCCTGAGTCATCTCCCGCAGCTTTCGCGCAATGATTAGGCGCTGGCCGAGGCGCTCAAGACAGCCTTTCACCAGGATGGGCGTGTGTTTAGGAGGACGACGTGGCGGCATGTCCCTACACTAGGGGTAATTCGCCATAATGTCAACAAAAAATGCCGACTAATCCTGATTCGTATGGCGCTAAGAAGGTTCGCTCGGCGGACCTGGAGGATTCAGGATATCGCCTGGGTGGTGCCGCGCCCTGCCCTGCGGTCCGATGCGGTGCGTTGCGGTGCGGGGCGGCGTCAAGCCTTGTGTTTGGGGAACTGAAGCGCGAATTCGGTGAACTCATGCTCGACCGAATGGCAGGAAATGGAAGCCCCCCAACTGCGCAAGACGTCCCTGCAAAAAGCCAGTCCGATACCCGTTCCCCGATGCGCGGGATAGGAAAAGAATGGCTGGAACATCCGGGCCAGGACATGCGCAGGAACCCCCGGCCCCGTATCCCGGAACAGGACGTAAACGTCGCTGCCTCGCATCTCACAGCGGATCAGAATCCTGCCCTTGCCTGCCCGCTTGATCGCCTCGAGCGCATTCTTGGTCAGATTGGTAATGACCAATTCGAACAGTTGAGCGTTGCCCAGCACGTGCAGAGGTGCAGACGCATCGATCGTGACGATATCGTGATGCGTAGGTTCGAACGGAAACCGGTCAATACTCTGGCGCACGGCGTGCACCAGGTCGAACACCTCCTGCCTGGCCGCCTTCGGGTCCTTGGAGTTCGCCACCAGCAGATCGATGCTGCTGCTGACATGCGCAAGATCGGCCTGCAAACGGCCAATGGCCTGCAGAAGCCCCTCACGATGCGCGGCCTGGGGATCCAGTGCCGCCGGCAACCGGCTCTTGAGTCCCGCAGCGGTCATCGTCAAACTCGTGAGCGGCGTGCGCAATTCATGCGCGACCGTTGCCAGGGCGACGGCCATCCCCCGTCGCTTTTCCTCGACCAGCAGTTGGCGATCCAGCTTGATCACGACGAGCACGGCGATGACGAACGCAATGATCGGCAGCTGCAAAAGCAAAGGTTGCCAGGGGATGCCTGCAATGGAGTGACCGGCGACCACAAACAATGCGAATGCGCCGGCCGCTCCCGAGAGCAAGGCCATCGTCGCAAACGCCGAACTAAAGTGGTATAGGACCACCACTGCGATGATGACCGACTCCGCCCATACCAGAGAGCCGTGGTTCTCAAGGTAGAAGAAGATAAAAGCGAAGGGCATCCCGACGGTGATGGCAAATAGCGCATAGGTCGGCAGCCATCGCTTGTGCGACAGTGCAGAGGCGAATAACAGCGGCACGAATAGCGCCGTGCAAATCAGTCGCAGCCACAGGTTTTCGTAAGCCTGGGGAAAGACATAGGACCAGATGACGTAGTAAAGCGGATGGCCGATGACCCCCAGCGCGCCCACCATCTGAATGCGACGCAGGCGCACGACGCTTTCCTCGTCGAGCAAGGTGGTCCGTGAGGCCGTTTCAAATACGGCACGCCGGGCATCCTTGACGAGCCGAATCCACAACGATTCGTGCCTTGATTGCGCTTGCGTGGCTTCCATCTCTAGCGTCTGACCCCTGCAAGATTATGGCGCTGTGCTGCCTGGTGAACAGGTACGGCCGCGCTGCGCGCGTCGCGTCGATGACCACTCCGCCAGCCGGACCTCGTCCCGAATCTTCGCGAGAACGTCGATCAGCCGGTCCGTGTCGGAGGGGGTGAGTTTCGCATGCAGCGTAAGGCGCATCAATGCCCTATTCTTGGGGGTAGCAGGCGAGCAAAATACGGCCCCGAAGATGCCATGCCGCTGCAGCGCGTTGCGCAGAACCATGACTTGGGGTTCCGTTCCAGCCTCCAATCCGATGATCTGCTCGCTCCCATCGCTGATGTTGTAGCCAAGTTCGGCGATGGCTGCGCGCGTGGTCCGGGTGATGGCATGCAGGCATTCCCTTCGATCATCTGCGCGCGCAATGAAATCTGTCGCGGCATCGAACCAGGCGATTTCATGGCGCAGCAGGCCGGAACTGAAAATGGCCGGGCGGGCCTCCACCGCGAAGAAATCCTTGAACTGGGTCGAACAGGCTACGAACCCCGCGCGGCCGGCGAACGCCTTGGCCAGCGAAGCGGTCCGGAAATGGACCCGTTCGGAAAGCCCGAGCGCCGGGACAAGTCCACCGCCCGCCGGTCCATGCGTACCCAACGAATGTGACTCATCAACCACCAAAACGCTGCCTGTCGCTTCCGCCATCTGTACGTACGCTTCCAATGGCGCCACGCTGCCAGTGGTGCTATAGACGGAATCCACCAGAATGACGCCTGGGCCAATACGCTCGATCTGGCGCGCGGCGTGAGCGAAGTCGTTGTGGCGCACTGGCACGGCCTGTGCCCCCGCCGCGCTGATGCCTTCCCATAGGGACGCATGACCGTTCATGTCGATGTAAACAGGCACCCCCGGCCCTGCAATGCATTGCACCAGTCCGACGTTCGCCGCCCATCCTGACTGGGCGATCAGGCCATCTTCTGCCTGCATAAGGGCGGCGAGCTTGCGTTCAACCTGGTATTGCGGCGTGTCGCCATGCCGAAACACGGAAGACATCAACAATTCAGGCGCCTCGTCGAGTAGCGCCCTCGCCTGCGCCTGGACTAGCGCCGATTCCCCCAACAGGCATAGATAGTCGTTACTGCTCAGGTGCAAGGCATCTGGCCCCGGAACACGTCCGTGCAGCAGGTGATTTCCGCCCCAGAGTTTTTCCATTCTGTCGACGAAATGGGTAGCCATCCGATCCGAGATCCACGCCGGTAACGGCGCGGATTGAAAGCGACTGACAGATTTTGTCGGTTGGGAATGAAGATTGGCGGGCGACATCGGTGTTCCTCCAAAGAAATGAGCGCCAAAATCAAAAGGGAATGACTCGAAAACTTGAGGCGTGCAGCGGGACGCCTGCCCGCAAAGGCATCACAGTTTGCGTCATCTATTCGACGCTGGTAGGAACGCCCGCGCTATTGCCGGATACCCAAAACCGACCGCCTCTGGCATGAGAAAGTCATGCCAGCGACTTTCTTGTGGCAACACGCCACCATTCGCAGTGTTAAGGAAATGGTGATGACGGCCGCGACGGAACGGCGTGCGCAACGATCCCAGAACGAATGGCGGAATCTAGGCTGTTTTTCCTGGCAACACGCGCAGCATTATTTTGGGCATGGCGAACGCAGTGATAAGGCTGCGGCCTCTCAACGCGCGAACGGTCGGCTCGGATGCCATCCAAGAGGCCGATATGCGCGTGGAACTGAATTGCGTATGAATCCTGACATCGCTCTGCCGAGCCAGCCGGCCGAGACTTATATGCATCGGAAGACACTAAGACTCCGTGACGCTTTTAATTCGTGGCGGTTAATTGTCTTTTGTGGGAAATGCGACGGCTAACCGCATATCCACGTGACTGGGACGAAGTGCGATAAAGCACTCAACGTGAGATTCCAGGACCAGGATACCTAGGTAAGTCTTTGTTTTTGCGACGTTTCTATTGGAAAGGCAGAATGCTTTATATTGATATGTTATTTATCAAGCACTTTTCGTAGTGAGGTCCGGGCCGCGCGTCAGCGGCCATCTTCGCAGGATTCAGGCGCGTCCCCACATTCGCCGGCCAAGTCGGGGGCGCGCCGGCAGGCGCGCAAGCCCCATCATCCAAAGACTTGGCCCATTTGACCCATTTGGCCCTGGCCAAGCCGTTGACTCGTCATTACCCTTGGCTCGGGTGTAGACATCTAGTTTTGCGCCCGCTCAGAACTGCTACCAACCCGCCCTGCCCCACAGCGGCGGGTTCTTTTTGGCGCTCGTCAAGAAGCGGCTGGCGCGAACGCTCACATTTGGGTGTCCGGCGGGCGTTAGATGAACACCGACGTTTCCGTCAAAAATCGCCAGCGTCAAGAACAATGCGGCCGTCGTTTGGCATGGCGCTTCGGCGGGCAGCCACGTTTCGTATCCGTTGCCAACCCCCGAGAAACGCCTCATGCAGCGCCGCGTCGCGCTGGTCTTCGTGGAGCCCAGTCACATTAAGGTTGAAGTGGACTTCCAACGCTTGCCGCGTCACCAGGAAAGCCTGGCTGCTGCCCGCAATCAAATAGTCGAACTGAATGCCAACATCGTCACCGATGTCAGCCACCCTGGGTCCGATAGGGTAGACCATCACTGTGCTCCGAAACGTTGTTTCGTCGGCACTAGGATACACGCGAAGCCACCCTGTGCTCTCCGTTGCTACGACCCGGGAGCTGCCCGTTGACGGCGGACATGGATGAAAGGGGCTGCCTTGAGCGGAACCATATGCCGTAGTGGCCCGGCACAGCTGCTCGGCGTTTTGTGCGTAGCGCCGGTTCCATTAAGATGGCCGTCGATTTTCCAACGCGTCGCAATTTCCGAGTTCTGTCATGGCCCGTCTCAAGCTTGATCTCCCGCTCCACCAACTTTGCTACTCGACCCATCTCACGGTACGTGTCACTGATATCAACTCGGCGAATCATCTTGCTAACGATTCCATGATCTCCATGATCTCGGAGGCGCGCGCCCGCTTCCTTTTCGAGCATGGCGGCGGGGAATTGATTGGTGGCGCCCGCATTATCGTGACGGACCTGGCTACCATGTATTGCAAAGAGGCCCACGCGCGCGACCACCTGTTGTTCGAAGCAGGGGTGATGGATTTCAACAAATACGGGGGTGACATCATCTTTCGCATCACGCGGCCGGCCGATGGCGCGCTGATCGCCATGGCCAAGTCAGGGTTCGTCTTCTTCGATTACGAGCGAAAGTGCGTAGTGCCGATGCCAGAGAGTTTCGCCGCCGCGTTTCCGGCGGTGAACTGGGTCAGTTGAACTTGAGCCCCCTCCCAAGAACATGCATACCGACGTGAATACGGTAAGCGTTCTGGCTGCGGATGTTCCCTACACGTGTCCTCGCGCGCTTTCTAGCAGGGTGGCTTCCGCAGCGCAAGGGTTAGCAGCGATAATGAGGCACAACTGACCGAATCAAGAGGCACAAGGAATGCATAAGCAGGGCTTTACGACCGCTATTGTTCACGGCGACAGAAACACAGGCACCGAGCATGGTGGCGTTCACCAGCCGATTCATACCTCTGTGCAGTATGGTTTCGATCGTGTCGAGGACCTGATTGGCGTATTCCAGGGCACGAAGAAAGGTGGCTTCAACTACGCCCGCCAGGGAACGCCAACGACCGCGGCGCTCGAGCGCAAGATCACGAGCCTGGAAGAAGGCATCGGCACGATCTGCTTCAGCACTGGCATGGCCGCGATCACGGCAACGTTTCTCACACTCTTGCGTGCCGGAGATCATCTCGTTGCGAGCCGTTACGTGTTCGGGAACACCAATAGCCTGTTCGGCACGCTGCGTACGCTCGGCATCGACGTCACGACTGTTGACGCGTGCAACGTCGAAGACGTCAAGCAGGCCATCCGTCCGAACACCCGTATGGTGTTCGTCGAAACCATTGCGAATCCCGGCACTCAAGTTCCTGATCTGCAAGGCATCGGAAACGTGTGCCGCGAGCACGGTATCGCATATGTCGTCGATAACACGATAACCTCGCCGGCGTTGTTCAGGCCGAAGGCGGTCGGGGCAAGCCTCGTCATTAACTCGCTGACGAAGACGATTGCCGGTCATGGCACAGCACTCGGGGGTGCCGTGACCGATACTGGATTGTTCGATTGGAGCGCATATCCCAACATTGCCGAGGAATATCGGCGTGCAGTGGCCAAGGAGCAGGGGCTGCTGCAAATCCGCAAGAAGGGCCTGCGCGACATGGGCGCGGCATTGTCGTCCGAGCAGGCGCATGCGATCGCCATCGGGGCCGAAACGCTCGCGCTGCGCGTGAAGCAAAGCAGCGACAACGCGCTAGCGCTCGCGCAGTTTCTGGAGCGGCATCCCGCTGTCGGAAGAGTGTTCTACCCTGGCCTGACGAGCCATCCGCAGTATGAAATCGCGCAATCGCTTTTTTCAGGCGCGTCGTGGCTCCTGTCGTTCGAACTGCAGAACGCGGACCGCATGATCGACGTCGTCAACGCGCTTGAGCTGCCAATCAAGGCAACCGGCCTTGGAGACACGCGTACGCTGATCATTCCCGTAGCCCCTACGATCTTCTTCGAAGCCGGCCCTGAGACCCGCAAGGCAATGGGGATTTCCGATGGCATGCTGCGGCTGTCGGCCGGCATTGAGGATATCGATGATCTGATCGCAGACTTCTCGCAGGCCCTGAAACTGGCCGCCTAAACGGCCGCCGCAGAGAAAGCGGCATCGCTCCTGCATGATGGGCGTTGCGTGATCGGTTCGGGCTCACCAAGCGGTGAGCCCCGGTGTCATCAACGTGCCCGGGCCTGCGGTCGGGCTTTTCCTCGTAGGCTCACCGGCCGAACCGCCATACGAGTTAGTTGAAGGGCGTCTGCAAGATGCCCATGACGGTCTGGATGCCATCGCGGTAGTTCCCAAGCCGCATGTTCTCGTCAAAGCTGTGCTGATTATTGTCGGCATTGACCAGCGGCACGATCACGAACGGGGACTTGAGCGCCTGCACCGCGGCGCCGGTGGGGACGGTTCCGCCCATCATCCGGATCTGCACCGGCGACTTCCCGTAGGTATCGTGCATCACGCCCTGCAGCCATTTGCTGATGGGCGCGTCCAGATCGGTACGCGCCGCCGAACTCGAAGCAGACACTTCGCCAGCCGTCAGCGAGGCCAGTTTCGGATAGCGCGCACGCTCTTCCGCCGACGGCTCGCCGTTCACCAGGTGGTAGCCTTGTTTCTCGATGTGCTTGCGCAGCAACGCCACCAGCGTCTCGGGCGGCGTCTCCGGTACCGTACGCAGATCGATGTCAGCGATGGCCACTTCAGGAATGATGGTCCGCGCCTTGGGGCCGACATCTCCTGCCACAATGCCGCGAACGTTCAGGCTGGGATACTGCATCGCCTCCTGGTAATTGGCGCCGACCTTTTCCGTGCTGGCAATGCCCAGCCGGCGCTTGAGCGCCGCCTCGTCGTCAGGCACCGCGGCCATGATCTTCCGGGCGCGCTCGTCAAACTTCACCGGCGTGTAATAGCCCGGGATGGTCACGCGGCCATTGTCGTCCTTCATCGACGCCAGCAAGCTCGCCATGCGTTGCACCGGATTGGCGGAATAGTTGCCATAGTGTCCGCTGTGCAGCCCCTGGCTTGCACCGAAGACTTTCAGCTGCACGAGCTGAATGCCCCGGTTACCGAATACCAGCGTCGGCTGGTTGCTTTGGTGCATCGGGCCATCGAAGATGACCATGCCGTCATTTCGCAACAGCGCAAGATTCTGGGCGATGACCTGTCCAAGCGAGGGTGAGCCCTTTTCTTCCTCGGAATCGAGCAGCACCTTGATGTTGACGCCTGGCTCCACACCCGCCGCCTTGAGCGCGTCGAAGGCTGCCAGGAACATCACGATCGGCCCCTTGTCGTCGGATGAGGATCGTGCGAACAGGCGCCACTCTGGGTCCACCTGGCCGCCGTACAGCTTGTCGAGCGGCAGGGTCTCCCATTTACCGTCGGCGGCGCGCGCCTTGAGTGTGGCTTCCCATGGACTCTTCTGCGCCCACTGGGACGGCGTCACGGACTGTCCATCCAGATGCATATAGAACAGTACGGTCTTGCGCTGCGCTGTCGCGCCTGCACCGGGCGCCGTGTACTCGGCGTACATCATCGGCTTGTCGCCATTGGCGAGCGCCCGCGCCTGGAATCCGCGTCGGGAGAAGGCCCTGGTAAGCCAGTCCACGTTCTTTTGAATATCGGCGGGCACAGTCGAATCGTTGGGAATCGCCAGCAGCTCCACCCATTCGCGATAGCTTGCTGCTGCCGCACGGCCTGCCGACTGCTCAAGCTGCGTGCGATCCAACGTGGCGGCGCTCACCGCAGTTCCGAACGCCAGGATAAGCGACGCGACAAGCGCCAGTCTGCGGGAACGACGGTGAATTGGCGAGCGGGTGCGCATGTCTTTTTTCTCTCTTCGTTGTATGACGACATGCATTATGACGGCAGGGCCGAATCACAGGCAAACCTGCAGCCAGTGAAACGGCGCGCAACATCTGCGCGACAGACAAGCCAACGAGGTGCCGGTTAACGCTTAACGCGTCCGCTGTGCAAGACGCTCTCTGGGCGTACCTCCCGCCGGCAACAGGAAAACGGCTCCGCTACTTGGCCAGTACCGAGGATCGCTTTTCGCCAAACCCGCCATTTCCACCGCATTCTCCTCATCGATGGCGGTCCAATTCAACCGACAGCATTGAAGGGGTAGGTCCGCGAAAGCGGTGCTGGTTCGCCGCGATCGTCCGCGGGCAGGTTGTTGGCGGCGACGGAGCGGTCTCCGCCGAGATCTTCACCAGACCGAAATGCGTCCGCAGCTCGGTTTTGCTTTCGTTTTCGCGTCTCCTGGTAGGCAGCGAAGCCCACTCCGGCACCAGCTGCTGCGATATACGCGATGAGTGGCAACGCCAGGTGAACTAGTTTCCCGTTGAACATGGTCTGCTCCTGCATTGTTCCCGGGATCAGCAGCATCGAAGCTGCTGATCTGCGGCATATCCCCATCAGCATGGAACATGCCACCCGCGGACAGCCAGGATCACCGGGCCGCCGTAATCACCACCGGTTATCGGAGACGGAAAATCCGGGCCGCTGCGCGACTGGCAGACGGCAATCACAGGTTGTCAAACACTTGCGGCTCCACCTGCTTTCTACAACGTCGGCAAAAAAGAAGCGCATCGGAAATGAGCGAAGGACTGAGGAGGGGTGACTTCCTCCTCAGCAGGGCATGCCGTTTTGCAGAACGCCGCAATGCACTCGCGGCAGGACGGTGCCTACAGGTGCATGCCGCCCGATACTTCGACCCGTTCGCCGGTCATCCAACCCAAACCTGACGACAGCAGAGCGGCCACAGCACCTCCAATGTCGTCGGGCTGGCCGACACGGCCCAGCGCGGTCACGCCGGCCACTGCGGCATTGACCTGTGGATTGTCACGCACCACGCCATTTCCGAAGTCGGTGGCGATGGCGCCGGGCGCAAGCGTATTCACCCGGATGCCGCGTGGCGCCAATTCGCTCGCCATGTACCGTGACAGCACCTCGACACCGCCCTTCATGGTCGCGTAGGTCGCCTTGCCCGGCGCGCAGAACCGAGCCAGCCCGCTGGAGACATTCAGAACCTGGGCGCCATCGACGAGCAGCGGCACCAGCGCCTGGGTCAGGAAGAACACGCCTTTCAGGTGGATGTTCATCAGGTTGTCGAACTCTGCTTCCGTGGTCTCCATGAACGGTACGTTCGAGCCATTGCCGGCGTTGTTCACCAAAGCGTGCAGGCCATCGCATTCAAAGTCCTGCGCCAGCGTGGCTTGCAAGGCCTGCGCGAAGCCTCGAAAGGTATCGCTCTTCCCGGTGTCGAGCTGCATGGCGATGGCCTTGCGACCCGTTTGCTGTACCGCCTCGACAGTCTGACGCGCTGCCTCGACTCGCTCGGCGTAAGTGATCACGACGTCCCATCCCTGGGCGACCAAGTGAAGGGCGGCGGACTTGCCGAGGCCCCGGCTGCCGCCGGTGATCAGAGCGATGCGGCGGTTAGGAGAGTGCGATGCGTTCATTTGTAGCTCCTGGATAGTTGGAAAAACAATCGAGTCCCGCTACTCTACTGATCGACATTCCCTGGATAAATCCTTGCAGAGCGACAACTTAGGTCGAATTTTTCGACCAATACCGATGCAGACTACCCTTCCCTCCACCACAGACCTACGGGTATTCATACTCGTCGCCCAGCTATCGAGCTTTACGCAGGCCGCACTCCGGCTTCAGGTGCCGCGGTCCACGGTGTCCACCTCGATCCTTCGGCTCGAAAAGCAGCTCGGGGCCCGGTTGCTTCAGCGGACGACCCGACAGGTGGTACTAACGCGGGAGGGCGAGGAACTACTCGGCCGCAGCGAGCGGTTGCTGGACGACTTTGAGGAGTTGGCCCAGCTGTTCCGCACCGACAATCAGCCGTTGCAGGGACTGCTGCGTGTGGATATGCCCCTGGGCATGGCAACCGGCGTGGTCATGACGACTTTGCCAAAGTTCATGGAACGCCATCCCCGCTTGCAGATCGATGTGTCGAGCACCGACCGGCGGGTCGATGTGGTCGCCGACGGCTTCGACTGCGTGGTACGCGCGGGGAGCGTGGTGGACGAAACCCTGGCTTGTCGGCCGCTTGGGCGGCTGGCCCTTGTCAATGTCGCAAGCCGCGAATACGTACAGGCTCACGGAACGCCGGACAGCCTTGCAGATCTTGACGAACACTGGCTCGTCAACTACGTGCCCAATCCCTCGACCACGGCGATTGCCTTTGAATACTGGGATGGTGTCAAAGTCGTCAGCGTACCCATGAAGCATCGGATAACGGTCAACAACAGTGCCGCGTACAGCGCCGCCTGTCGAGCCGGTTTCGGCGTTGCGCAAATCCCCACGGCAACTGCCACGCCAGATCTGCGCTCTGGCGTGCTAGTCGAAGTGATGAAGAAATATCCGCCCCCTCCCATGCCAATCAACCTGCTTTACCCCCATCGCCGCAACGTTCCGGCACGCGTGCGGAAATTTGGCGACTGGCTCGGCGAAGTGCTGGGGGCGACTTCCGCCTGAAGCGCCCGGAACGACCACGGCGCGCCGAGACACGGCTGCGTTGGCACCGTAGTCGTGTCCTCGCACCGCAGCCGCGCAGCACTCGCCAACTAAGGCGTGCGCGCGGCAGGCCGCTGGTCTTGAGCCGTGTTGGGCGCAGGATAGACTTCATCGCTGCGGGTAAATGACTCTCGCGGCGGCGGCGGCGTCGCGGTGGTATCCCTGGGAACGCCCTCGCATCCTCCCATCGTCGTGGCAAGCAGAGCAACGACCAAGCCGGTCGCCATACCGCGAAACCACGCGCGTCCAACGCCAGATCTCAGTGTGTCGAACATAGACCGGTTCCCAGAACACTTTTTTAAAGCATAGGTGTCTTCGGCTGGCGCGCAAAATAAGAAAAGCGGGTCGGCAATACCTCCGTCGGGCGTAGGCGACCGTTCAGTGCGATGGATCCTGCGTCCCAAGTGGTACGGGCTGTGTCAGCGTTTCAGGTCGAAGAATGCGGTCCAGCTCCTCTTTCGATAGCAAGCCCTTTCGCAGCACGATCTCATAGACGCTACCACCGGTGGCATGCGCCTCCTGCGCGACCGCGGTCGCATTGGCGTATCCGATGTATGGGTTCAGCGCCGTCACGATACCGATGGAATTCTCCACGATCGCGCGAAGCCTTTCCTCGTTCGCGGTAATGCCCTTGACACAACGTTCCGCGAGCGTCAGACAGCCATTCCGCAGGTGACTCACGCTTTTGAAGAGGCTGTGGGCAATGATGGGCTCGAACGCATTGAGTTGGAGTTGCCCAGCCTCCGCCGCAAAGGTCACGGTAACGTCATTACCAATGACTTCAAAGGCGATCTGATTGACGACCTCTGGAATAACCGGATTCACCTTGCCAGGCATGATGCTGGAACCGGCCTGCATCGGTGGCAGGTTAATCTCATTGAGGCCTGCCCGCGGACCGCTCGACAGAAGTCGCAGGTCGTTACACGTCTTCGATAGTTTCACCGCTACACGCTTGAGGACTCCCGAGAGTTGCACGAAGGCGCCGCAGTCTTGCGTTGCCTCGATCAGATTTGGCGCTGTCTGCAGCGGGATGCCAGTAATGTCCCGGAGCCGCTGCAATACGAGCGGCGCGTATGCAGGATGCGCGGTGATGCCGGTGCCGATCGCGGTGGCACCCAGATTGATTTCGCAGATGAGCATTGATGCTTCACGCAAACGCTGCTCGTCCTCACCCAACATCACCGCATACGTACTGAACTCCTGGCCCAGCGTCATCGGCACGGCGTCCTGCAGTTGGGTACGCCCCATCTTGATAATGTGCGCGAACTCCGCCGCCTTTGCTTCGAACGCGTTGCGCAGTGTGGCCATCGCGTCAATCAGTCCGGCAATACCAAACCAGGTGGCCACCTTGAGCGAACTCGGATAGACATCGTTGGTGCTTTGGCCAATGTTGACGTGCTCGTTGGGATGAAGATGCCCGTATTCGCCCTTATTGTGGCCAAGCAATTCCAGCGCGCGATTGGCGATGACCTCGTTGGCATTCATGTTCGTCGAGGTGCCAGCGCCGCCTTGAATGACGTCCACAACGAACTGGTCGTGCAGATGACCAGCGATGATTTCCTTGCAAGCACCCACGATCGCGTTGCATCGTGGCTCATCCAGGAGCCCCAACTCATGGTTCGCAAGGGCAGCCGCCTGCTTGATCGCCGCCAGCGCCTTGATTAACTCTGGGTAGATCGAAATGGGTGTGCCGGTGATAGGAAAATTTTCTACGGCCCGCAGGGTGTGGACGCCATAGTATGCATCCGAAGGCACTTCTTTATCCCCAATAAGGTCGTGTTCGGTGCGAAACGGTGTGTCGGCCATGGCTGGTCTCCCTCCGCGACATGCGTATCGTGAAGTGTATGAAGTTACATCGGCTTCGTGGGTCTTATGCAAAGAGAGTATGACGCCCACCACGACGGCCCCCGTTATGCAACCAGAACATCGGGTGTCAGACATCACCCCTGGTCCAAGGTGGATGCAACTGGCAGACGTGTCCGCGCAGAGAAGCGTACTATCTGCGAACGCCTGCCTGATGATTGGGCCGCGTCGGTGCAGGCATCTGAACGGCGCCCATCTTCGGAGATACCCCTCATGAGCAAGACGCTATTCTCTTCCCTGGTTATTGCCATCGCGGCGGCTGGCGCGACGCACGCTGTCTACGCACAACAGAAACCGGTTGACCCTTACACCCAGGGCGCCAAGACCGGAAAGCCTGATCCGTACACCGATGGCGCGAAAGCGGGAAAGTTCGATGCGTACACCGATGGCGCAAAGTCCTCAACGCGTTCCGATCTCGCTCCGAAGAAGGCTGACCCGTACACAGACGGAGCAAAAGTGGGTAAAGCCGATCCGTACACGGACGGCGCAAAGACCGGCAAACCCGATCCCTATACAGACGGCGCCAGGAAATAGTAGCCAGGCGGCATCGCCGGGCCTCATCACGTCTTCGAGCGCCCGGTTACGAGCACGCTGTCAAGCCAGGCAGCGCGGACACGTCCTTCGATACGAAGTCCGGTCGGTATCCGTCGTTACTATCGGTTAGTCGTCCGCAGGAATTCGCATATCGTTCAACGACGGGCAGCAGTATCGACATGCGGTATTCGTACTTCGCCACGCGTCCCGGATTGATTAGGCTGGGAGGTTCCATCGTGACGATCCTCGACGACATCCATGTCCCTACGCACTGGTCAATTGAGCCTGGGAGCCTTCCTCTACCCGTCTGGCCATCACATCGCCGCATGGCGGCATCCCCAGGCGCAGGCCGATGGCGGCACCGACCTGCGCTTCTATGCCGACCTGGCCCGCGCTGCAGAAGCCGCCAGGTTCGACCTGATCTTCCTTGCCGATGGCGTCGGTACGCGGGGAGACAACGTTGACTTCCTGAGCCGGGTGGCACACAACTACCAGGCGCAGTTCGAGCCGATCACGCTGCTGTCGGCGCTGTCGACCATCACGGAGC
Source organism: Ralstonia sp. 25mfcol4.1 (assembly GCF_900104095.1). Classification (GTDB taxonomy): domain Bacteria; phylum Pseudomonadota; class Gammaproteobacteria; order Burkholderiales; family Burkholderiaceae; genus Cupriavidus. The sequence goes on from NZ_FNJO01000013.1 coordinate 78,065, forward strand.
GAATCGGGCTGGTGGCAACCGCTTCGACTTCCTTCAACGAGCCGTACCATATCGCGCGTAAATTCGCCTCGCTCGACCACTTGTCCGGCGGCCGCGCCGGCTGGAACGTGGTGACGACGGGCAACGACCACGAGGCCCGCAATTTCAACCGCGACAACAACCTGCTGCATGCCGATCGCTACGCACGCGCCACCGAGTTTGTGGACGTTGTCACCGGCCTCTGGGACAGCTGGGAGGACGATGCCTTCGTGCGCGACAAGGCGGCCGGCATCTACTTCGAGCGTGAAAAGCGCCATGTCTTGCACCACAAGGGCGAGCACTTCCAGGTGCAAGGGCCGCTCAATGTCTCGCGGCCGCCGCAGGGACATCCGGTAGTGGTGCAGGCCGGATCGTCCGAGGCTGGCAAGGAGCTGGCCGCGCGTTGCGGCGAAGTCGTATTCACAGCCCAGCAAACGCTGGACGAGGCGGTCGCCTTCTATGCCGACCTCAAGTCGCGCCTGGCGCGCCACGGCCGGACAGCCGATGATCTCAAGATCATGCCGGGGGTATTCCCGGTCGTGGGTGCATCCCAGGCCGAGGCGCAGGAGAAGTTCGAGCAGTTGCAGGCGCTGATCGATCCCGTGGTGGGTCTGACGCTGGTGTCCAATCTGACCGGCGGCGTCGATCTGTCCGCCTATCCGCTTGATGGCCCGATTCCCGACCTTCCCGAAACCAATGGCACCAAGAGCCGCCAGCGGCTCGTGGTAGATCTGGCCCGCCGCGAGAACCTGTCCATCCGCCAGCTCTACCAGCGCGTAGCCGGCGCTCGCGGCCATTGGCAACTGGTGGGTACCCCAACGCAGATCGCCGACGCCCTCGAAGAGCGCTTCCGGCGCTACGGTGCCGATGGCTACAACATCATGGCACCGTACCTGCCAGGTGGACTGCACGACTTTATCCGTCTGGTGTTGCCGGAACTGCGCCGTCGAGGCCTGTTCCGCACCGAATACACCGGGAAGACGCTACGCGACCACCTGGGCCTGAAGCGGCCCCCGCACCCGGCGGCCGTCGCCCGGCAGGCGTCCGACGCTGCCATCGCCTGACACCCTTCGACTCTGCAACCCAACCATGCCCATCGACCTGTATGGCACGCTTTACCCGCGCCTGTTCTCGGAAGTCATTCCAGCGCAAGGGCCGGCCTTCGACACCGCACACATCGAGCAGCGCGCGATGGAGCACGAGGCGGCGGGCTTTGACGGCGTGTTACTGCCACACAATTCCGGCTGGGCCGACAACTTCCTGACGACCGCCCGCGCGGCCGGCGTGACAAAACGACTGAAGTTCCTGCTCGCGCATCGTCCGGGGTTCATCTCGCCCACACTGGCGGCCCGCAAGCTTGCCACGCTCGACCACTACACGGGCGGCCGGCTGCTGCTCCACATCATCACTGGCGGCCGTAACGCAGAGCAACGGCGCGACGGCGACTACCTCGAACATGACGAGCGCTACGCCCGTACGGACGAGTACCTTGAAATCCTCCGCAACGTCTGGACAAGTCACGAACCCTTCAGCCACGACGGTTCCTGCTACCGCTTCGAGAACGCATTCTCTGAACTCAAGCCCCTGCAGGCGTCCGGCATCCCAATCTCCTTCGGCGGTGCGTCGTCCCCAGCCATCGCCGTTGCCGCACGGCGCGCCGATATCTTCGCGCTGTGGGGGGAGTCGCTCGATGGCGCAAGGGAGCTGGCCGCCAGCGTGCTGGACGCGGCCCGCCCGTTGGGCCGTCGTCCGACATTCAGCATCTCCATTCGGGTGATCCTCGGTGCGACGGAAGACGAGGCGTGGCGGCGCGCGTACGAGATCGAGCGTCAGACCCGTGAAGTCGGGCTCTGGAGTCCCGCCTCCCCTGTCTTCGGCGGCCACACACCGCCGCCCGCCGCGGAGAATGAAGGCTCGCGACGTCTGCTTCGCCAGGTGGCCCAAGGGGACGTGCTGGACCAGCGGCTGTTCATGGGGGTGGCAAGGGCCACCAATGCGCCCGGCAACACCACCGCGATCGTCGGCACGCCTGCTCAGGTCGCGGACGCGCTGCTGGCGTACTACCGCGCCGGCATCGCCGGCTTCCTGTTCCGCGGTTTCGACCCACGCACCGATGCCGTCGAATTTGGCCGCGAGCTGATTCCCTTGCTGCGAGACGGCGCACGGCAGATTGACACGCAGCGGCAGGGTCACGCGGCCTGACCCCGGCGCCAGGCACTTATCACCGGAGCGGCTAACGACATGACGAATCGGCAGTTCCGGCGCTGCGGGTATCGACCTAGGATGACCGGTCTGCCTCCTTGCATCCACTCCTTCTCTGTCCCTTGCCGACTGTCATGCGTTTCCGTGTCTTCCCCGCGCCTGTGCGCGCCATCATCGCCGCGTCTGCCGCCATCGCCTCACTCCACGCCACGACCATGGAGGCGTTAGCACAGCAGGCCTTCCCGTCCAAGCCGATCACCTATGTGGTGCCCTATACGCCCGGCGGCACCAATGACAATGTCGCTCGCATCATCACCAAGCGTCTGGCCGAGAAAGCCGGGCAACCGGTGGTAATTGAGTACAAGGCCGGCGCCGGCGGCACGCTCGGCGCCGGCTTCGTGGCGACGTCCCCGGCAGACGGTTACACCCTGCTGAATACCTCGATCGGCAACGTGGCCATTGCGCCGCAGCTGGTGACCGTGAAGTTCGATCCATTCCACGACCTCGTGCCCGTGGCCTATATCGGCAACTCGCTGGCAACCGTTGCCATCAACCCTTCGCTGCCGATCCGGACGCTGCCCGAACTGATTGCCTATGCGCGCGCCAACCCCGGAAAGCTCACGTTTGCCAGTTCCGGCAACGGCACGCCTGGGCATCTGGCCGGCGAGTTGCTCAAGCGCCAGACCGGCATCGACATCCGTCACGTGCCCTACAAAGGCAGCGCGCCGGCCGTGGCCGACGTGGTAGCCGGCCATGTCGACCTCGTGTTCGACCCACTTAGCACGCAGTTCATCAAGCAGGGCAAGCTGCGGGCGCTGGCCTACTTCGGCGGCGCACGTTCGCCCGATCTTCCCAACGTGCCGAGCGTGCGTGAGGCGGGCGTCAAGGGCTGGGAGGATTCGCTGGCCGGCGCGTTCTTCATCACCGCGCCACGCAACGTGCCGCCGGAGGTGCTGGCGAAGCTGCGCCAGTGGATCGGCGAGATCCTGGCCGAACCCGACACTGTGGCAGCCCTGAGCCGCGTACAGGTGGACGTCCAGACGTTGACACCAGAGCAGACCGCGCAGCGCATCCGCCAGGTGCACGAGATTGCCGCACGTGTGGTCAAGGACGGCACCGTTCAAGGCAACTGACCGGACGCCATCATGAAACTTGGATTGTTCCTGCTGGCGGCCGGGCACCACGCGGCCGGATGGCGATACCCGGGCGCCGAATCTGGCACCGAGAACATTGACCTGGTCGTGCGCATGACCCAGGCCGCCGAACGCGCAAAGTTTGACATGGTGTTCTTCGGCGACCGGCTGCTTACGTCGGCCGACGCCCACCCGTCGATGATCACCCGCCCCGATCCCCTGGCCATGCTGGCCGCGTTGTCGATGGTGACCACGCATGTCGGGCTGGCCGCTACCGCCTCTACCACGTATAGCGAGCCGTTCAACCTGGCACGAACGCTGGCGACGGTCGACAAGCTGTCGCACGGCCGTGCCGCGTGGAACATCGTGACTACTTTTGCCGATGGATCGGTGAATTTCAGCCGTAGCCGCCATCCCGATCACGACGAACGCTATGCCATAGCTGAGGAGTTCGTTTCAGTGGTGAAGGGGCTCTGGCGCTCCTGGGACCCGCAGCCGTATGTCCAGGACAAGGCGCGCGGCATCTATATCGACGTCGGGAAAATGCACGCGCTGAACCACGAGGGGCAGCATTTCTCGGTGGCGGGCCCACTCAACGTCACAAACAGCGAGCAAGGCCAACCCGTGCTGATCCAGGCGGGCTCCTCCGGACCGGGACAGCAACTGGCCGCGCGTCATGCCGAGGTTGTCTTCACCGCGCAACAGGACATCGGCGCCGCACTTGCGTTCGCCACCGGCCTGCGCAAACAGGTGGCCGACACAGGACGTGATCCGCGCCATTGCCTGATCATGCCGGGCCTGATGCCGATCATCGGCGCAACCGAAGCCGAGGCGCACGACAAGCTCGCGCAATTGCAATCCTTCACCGACCAGTCGAATGCACTGGCCATCCTGGCCGAGCAACTGGCCGTTGACGTGTCGGGCTTCGCGCTCGACGCGCCGCTGCCGCCCTTGCCCACCGACGTCGTCGTGCATAGCCGCAGCGCGCTGCTGATCCGGCTGGCGCACGAGCGGGGCCTGACGCTGCGCCAGCTCTATCATCTGGTGGCCAGTGCGCGGGGCCATCAGATCGTCGTCGGCACAGCCGCGCAGGTGGCCGACCATATGGTCGAATGGGTACGTGCCGGCGCCGCCGATGGCTTCAACATCATGCCGGCCTACTTTCCCGGCGGCTTCGAGGACTTCACACGCGAGGTTGTGCCGATTCTGCAAGAGCGCGGTGCGTTCCGGCACGACTATGAAGGGCGCACGCTGCGGGATCATCTCGGACTACCGCTTCCCCCGGGACGATAACGACGCCGCCCTCAACCCAGCTTGCCATACCCCAGCCGGTGAGCGTCCAGCGCCATGGCGGCGATTGGCAGGTACGCCGCCGCAGTCGTCCGCACCACATCTTCCATATGAAGCCGCGTCCGCAGGTCAGCGTCATCGCGCAGCGCCTCGCGCAAGGCGACGCGCACCTGCCTGACAAGGGACGTGCGGGCGCGCCGCGAGGCAATGAAGGGCAGCCCGGGCACGGCCCGCGTCACGCCGATCTGGCGCATGCCCGCCACCAGTGCCGGATGATGCTCGGACGCGAATGCCAAGGTCACGCAATCAATGGCCGCCACATCGGCCCGGCCTTCTCCGACCGCCGCCAGCGATGCGAGATGCGAACCCGTGTGCACCACGTCGCCAAAAAATCGCCCGTCCCTGGCCAGCGGCGCAACCACGTGCCGCAGTGCGTTCATGCCGCTGTGCGAGTCGAGCCCGTTGCACGCGGCTCGCGCGCCCCGGCAGGCCTCGATCGTCGTGGGCCCATCGTCCGCACGCACGACGATCGCACTGCGGTAGGTCTGCCGATGGCAGCCGGACACCGCAAAACGCGGCGTGCCGATCAGCCGGACATGCGGGGCCAACCCGTGCACCAGCGGATACCCGCACGTCTGCGACAGCAGCAGGTCGTCGCGGCGCCAGAAGGCGTGCAGCGCATCGGCGCCTTCGCCGGGGTCTACCGCCGTGAGCTTCACCGGGGCCCGCGCGCGCGCCAGCAACTGGCCTACCCGGTCGATGAGCAGCAGCCAGTCGTCGCGCAACGACGCGGCGACGTTGTACATGGGCAGCGCCGCCACCCAGCGCTCAGGCCTTGCCATGATCGCCCGATGTCTCGATACGAAGCGCAAGCATGCCGTCGAACCGTGGATGAACGACAGGTGCCACCATGCGCCATGCATAACGCACAAGCCACTCGCGGTAGCCCCGGACAAAGAAACCATCGTTGCGCGCGAGGTAGTCGTGCGCCCTTCGGCGATAGACCCAGGCCAGCGCAAACCACGGCAGGTGTGGCAGATCGTGATGCACGAGGTGGAAGTTGTTGTTCAGGAACAGGAGGCGCCAGCCCAGGCCGGCGTCATTGATGACACTGCGCGATGCATCGGCTCCCGTCGCGCGATGCTCCTGGAAGGAACGGATCGCCGCCAGGGACAGCGCGGGATATGCAACGCCCGCCAGCATCAGCCAGGCCGGCATGCCGCAATCGCGCTGCAGCCACGCCAGCAATACCGTCAGGGCGGCCAGATGCGCCGCCCACACTGGGAGATCGCGCCAGTCTCCAGACCGTACCCGCCCGAGGGCATCGCCGACGACCGACGCGATGGAGAATGCCGGCTGCAGCAGGATGCGTCCGGCCATCGTATTGCGTGCCGTATAGAGGCGACGCAGGACCAGCGGCGCGGACCGCCATGCACCAAAGTCGAGGAAGTAGCTTTCAGGATCGGTATGCGGATGCGTGAGTTCGGCCTCATGGTGCTGCAGATGCGCCCGGCGGTATAGCGAATAGGGCAGCCATACCCCCAGCGGCGCCGCGCCAAGCAGCGCGTTCAGCCATGGCAGACGCGTCGGATGCCCGTGCAGCAGCTCGTGCTGCAGCGACAGGTACCACGTGGTGCACAGCGTCAGCAGTACGCAGGTCAGCGGCAGGCCGAGCTGCCTGGCATGGGTGGCCACGCCAAACCAGGAACCATACACGGCCGCGACGAGCATCCAGGTGGGCAGCTCGGTGCGCCACAGCCAATGCCGCGCCGCCTGCGCAAGTTCGAGGCGCTGCTGATCGTCGAGATAAGTGGTCATCGGCGCTGGGTCCGTGAAAGAGAGAGAACGACGCCGCAGCATACGGGCGCCGGTGCACGCTCAGGAACGAACAATTGCCGATAACGATATGTGCCGCGCCCGCTTCGCGTCACATACGTGGGCGCCTGCGACATTCACCGGATTTGCATAATCGGAATACTTCGTTGACGTACCGGGCGTCTCCGTCCACAACATGGCTTGTCGACAAACACGGAGCGCCTTGCCATGACCGATCTGCTCGACTGGTTCACGGCCATCTGCGCCGTGGTCCTTGTCTACGCCGCGCTGCGCCATCCGCTGTACCCGCCCCACAAGGACGGCGAACCCCCGAAGCGGCAGCCGCCCAGTTGACCGCGCAAGTCCGCCGCGCATATCGAAGTACGAAAAGATTTGTTCGTATCGGACGCTGCGCTCCATAAGCTGACTGATCCGCGACATTGCGCGATTCCTGCCGACATCGTGTCGGCAGGCGTGTCCGGACTCATACCTGCATCCATCATGCTGCGCCGCAGACTGCTCGACTCGTTGAAACTCGCACTGGCGGCGTTTGCCTACGCCACCTGCGCTACCCCGTCCATCGCCAACACGCCGGCCGATGGATTCCCGAACAAGACCGTGCGCATCGTCGTGCCGGTGGCCGCCGGCGGCAGCGCTGACAAGCTGGCCCGCACGTTGGCTCAGAAACTCAGCGAGCGGTGGCACCAGAGCGTGGTGGTCGAGAACGTATCCGGCGCCAGCGGCACGATTGGCGCAGGCCAGGTGGCCCGCGCCACGCCAGATGGCTATACGCTGCTGCTGGGCGGCGAAGGCGTGACGCTGAACGCGTCGCTGTTCAAGCGGCTGCCCTACGATACGCGCCATGCATTCCGGGGGGTGACCAAGGCCGTGGTCAGTCCCCAGGTGCTGGTGGTCCGGCCCGATCTGGGCGTGAAGACCTTTGGCGAATACCTGGCCCTCACAAAGCGCAAGCCGGGCGAGCTTGCGCTGGGACTGCCGGGCAATGGCGGTATCGCCCATGTCGCGCACGAAATGCTGTCGCGTCAACTTGGCATCGAGGTCAACTACATCCCCTATCCGGGCGGTGGCCCCGCCACGCTCGACCTGCTGGGCGGCCATATCGATGGCACGCTGATCACGTTGGCCGCAGTCACCGACTATGTGCGCAACGGGCGCCTGACCGCACTCGCCGTAACCACGCCCTATCGTTCGAAGGCGCTGCCGCAAGTGCCAACCATGGCCGAGGCCGGCGCGCCCGGCTTCGCCGTCGAAAGCTGGCAGGGCCTGCTGGCCCCGGCCGGTACGCCAACGGACGTGATCGAGCGTATCAACCGCGATGCCACGGCCGTGCTGGCGCAACCGGGCACCCACCAGCAACTTGAAGAAGCCGGCTTCGTCGTGGTGGCGTCTTCAGCGCAGGCACTCGACGACACGCTATCGAAAGACCTGCCGCGTTACGCGGCGGTCATCGCCTCGGCAGGCATCAAGCTGAACTAGCGCCAGCGCGACGCCCCTACTCTTTCCGCAGCAAACCTGCCCCTTGCCGTGCAGCGATGCCTATCTAGGGCATCGGCTGCCTGGCGCCAACTTCACCTGCACCATGACATCCGCCTACACCCTGCGCGCCATTGCCGCGCTCGCACTGACTCTCATCGCCACCCAGCCGGCACGGGCTGATGCCACCCTCGACAAGATCAAGCAGCGCGGCAAGGTTGCCATCGGCGTGCTGGTCAACGGAGGCCCATTTGGGTCGATCGATCCGGCCACCCAGCAACTGGTTGGCTGGAACCCCGAACTCGCCCGCGACCTGGCCAAACGCCTCGGGGTGGAAGCTGAACTCGTACAGGTCAATCCGTCGAACCGCGTGCAGTTCCTGCAGGCTGGCAAGGTAGACCTGCTGATTGCCTCGATGGAATACAACCCGGATCGTGGCGAACTGCTGTCCTACGCACCTACGCCGTTCTACCGCGTCGGCGGCACCGCTGCAGTGCTCAAGACCAGCGGCATCCATCAGTGGGAGGACCTGCGCGGCAAGACCGTATGCGCGTCGCAGGGCAGCAGCTTCGTGAAGCCGCTGCAGGAACAGTATGGCGCCCAGGTGCGTGGCTTCAAGACGGCATCCGAATCCCTGCTGGCGTTGCGCGGCGGCCAATGCGTGGCGGCCGTGCATGACGCCACGTTGATCCATCCGCTGCTGCGTTCCAATACCGAGTGGGCCGGCTATGCCGCACCGATTGCGACCGAAATCCTGCCGGCGCCATCGGTGGTCTGGGCGCGCAAGGGTGAGACGGATACGGTCGCCGCCGTCGACAAGGTGGTGCAGGAATGGCATCGCACCGGGTGGTTGATCGGCACCGAAAAGCGGCTCGGCATCACGCCGCCACAGCCGGTGCTGCCCGAACTGCAGGCAAAGTTCAAGGGCTGAGGGTAGGCACGCGATGAACAAGTACCTCGCATCGGCCGCCCTGCTGCTGGCCGGGCTCGCCACGACCCATGCCGCCTGGGCCGACGCCACGCTCGACAAGATTCGCCAGCGCGGCAAGCTGTCGGTTGGCATCGATGGCCCCAGCCCCCCGTTCGGCATCCTCGATACCGCTACCGGAAAGACTGGCGGCTACCAGACGGAACTGGCAGCCGACCTGGCGCGCCGTCTGGGCGTGCAACTGGAAACCGTGCCTGTGACGGCTTCCACGCGTGTGCAGTTCCTGCAGGCGGGCAAGGTCGACCTGCTGGTGGCGAACATTCAATGGACGCAGGAGCGCAGCGAAATCCTGAGCTTCGCCCCCACGCCTTACGACCTCGTCGGCGGCGCTGCCATGGTGTCCAGGCAAAGCGGCATCAAGCGCTGGGAGGACCTGCGCGGCAAGGTGGCCTGCGTCTCCCAGGGTAGCAACTTCGCCAAGCCGCTGGCCGAGCAATATGGCGCCATCGTCAAGGGCCTGCGCGGCATTCCCGAATCGCTGCTCGCGCTCAAGGGCGGCACTTGCGCGGCATCCGTGCATATCCAGCCCGCGCTGTACCAGACGCTGAACGGCCCCAACCGCGCAGAGTGGACCGCCTTTGCGCTGGCCACCGAAGACCAGCTGATTCCCTCGCCGACTGTCGTATGGACGCGACGCGGCGAGCAGGACACAGTGGCTTTCGTCGACAAGGCCATCCGGGACTGGCATCGCACGGGATTCCTGCTCGAACAGGCACGCAAGTTTGGCGTGCCGGAGAGCGCCTATATCCGGCCGGCGCACGATCACGCGCGTCAGGGCAAGTTCGATGTGGCGCCACAGGACTTCGCGGTCTTCAAAGAAGGCCGCAAGTCATGACCGCACCGACCATCCCGCTGTCCCAGCGTGCCCGCCGCGTCCGCTTGTCCCCGATTGCGGCGGCCGGGCAGCGAGCCGCCGCGCTGATCAGCCAGGGCCGTGACGTGCTGACGCTTACCTCCGGCGAGCCGGAATTCGACACCCCGCCAGCGATCCAGCAGGCCGCCATCGCCGCCATGGCACGCGGCGAGACGCGATACACGCCGACGCCGGGCACGCAGGCATTGCGTCGCGCCGTGGCCGAACGATTTCCCGCCGACCACGCGGTCCCCATCGCCCCGGCGGAAGTATTTGTCGCCAGCGGCGGCAAGCAGGTGATCTTCGATGCGTTCGCCGCCACGCTGGACGCCGGCGACGAAGTTATCGTTCCCGCACCCTACTGGTCCTCGTTTCCGGACATCGTGCGCGTCAACGACGGCAGCCCGGTCATCGTGCCCTGCGACCAGCAAAGCGGTTTCAAGCTGAGCGCGGGCGCGCTGGAAGCAGCCATCACGCCGCGCACGCGCTGGCTGATCCTGAATTCGCCGTCGAATCCTTCCGGCGCGGTGTACACGGAGGACGAGTTGCTGGCGCTTGCCGACGTGCTGCGTCGGCATCCGCACGTGCTGGTACTGCTCGACGAAATCTACGACCACATCCGCTTTGTCCCGCCTGGGCGGCATTGGCTGACGCTGGCGCCCGACTTGCGCGGGCGCTCGCTGATCCTCAACGGCGCTTCGAAGACCTATGCGATGACCGGCTGGCGCATCGGTTGGGGCATCGCACCGGCCGAACTGGTGCAGGCGATGACAGTGATCCAGTCGCAGGTCTCTTCGGGTGCCAACTCGATCGGACAGGCCGCCGCCGCGGCGGCCCTGCTGGCCAACGACCGCGCTTTCGTCGAGCAGGCCCGCGACGCTTATGCGCGCCGGGCCACGTTGACCGTCGCGGCAATCAACCGCGTCCCAGGTTTGCGCCTGTTGCCGCCCGAGGGGGCCTTCTTCGCCTACATCCACTGCGGCGGGCTGATCGGACAGTTGCGGCCCGACGGTCAGGTGCTGTCCGCCGACAGCGACGTGGTGGACTGGCTGCTGGACAGCGCGGGTGTCGCGGTGGTGGAAGGCGCCGCCTATGGGATGTCGCCGTACTTCCGCCTGTCGTTCGCCGCTGCGGACAACGTGCTTGAAGCGGCATTGCAGCGTATCGGGCAGGCCGTAGCGACACTGCGCCCCACGTCGGTGGAGGCGCGCCCATGATTGACGCCTGGATCGTTTCCGGAATCGCCGCGCTGAAGCCGCTGGGCCTGAACTACGCCTTCGTTCTCGACACTACCGAGCGTACTGCGTTCCTGCATGGACTGGTCGTCACGCTGCAACTGTGTGCGCTCACGATTCCGTGCAGCCTGCTGGCGGGCGCCGCCCTGGCGGCAATGCTCACCTCCGGCAACAAGGCCCTGGCTACGCCGGCACGCGCGTTCGTCGAACTGACCCGTAACACGCCCACGCTGGTGCAGCTCTATTGCGGCTTCCTGGTGCTGAACATGCTGATCACCCAGCATCTGAGCAGCCTGGGCAGCAGCAACCCCTTGACGCCGTTCTTCTGGGTGGTGGCCGTCGTATCGCTGCACAAGGCGGTGTTTCATGCCGAGGCCCTGCGCGCCGGCATCGAGGCCGTCCCGCGCGTCACGCTGGAGGCCGCGCGCTCGCTGGGGTTCTCGCACCGGCAACTGCTGCTGCAGGTGGAACTGCCGCTGGCCGTCCGTTTTGCGCTACCGGCACTGGTCAACAACCTCGTCGACCTGGTCAAGATGACGGCCGTCGCGTCGGCCATCGCCGTGGGCGATGTCACGTACGAATCGATCATGATCTGGACCCAGCGGGACAACGTGCTGGAGCTGCTCCTGTTGATCCTGGCGTTCTTCGGCGCGCTGACCTGGCTGGTCAGCCGCACGGGTCGCTGGCTGGAACTGCGTTTGAGGATGCCCGGCTATGGCCAGTAACCCGCTTGCCCTGCCCTCGCGCGCCGCGCCGCCCCCCCTCAGGCACGCCCTGGCCAGCCCCTGGGTGCTGGCCGCCCTGTGCGTGCTGGCCGTCGTCGGCTTCTGGAATGCCACCGGCAGCACCCCGGCCGCGTTCCGCAACCTGTGGACGTGGTCGCCCGCGCTGCTGCGCGGCATGTGGGCGAACATCGAGATCAGCATCCTGGCGATGGCCCTTGGCACACTTTCCGGCCTGGTGATCGGGGCGCTGTCGCTGTCTACCCATCGCTGGATACGCCACCTGGCACGACTATGGGTGCAGGCGTTTCGCAACGCCCCAATCCTGGTGCTGGTGTACTTCACCACCTATGTGTTTCCGTTCGAACTTCACATTGGCCAGTGGACGGTGCCGTTTCCGGACTGGATCAAGGTCGTGCTGGGGCTTGCCCTGCCTGCGAGCGCCAACGTGGCCGAGATATTCCGGGGTGCGATCCAGTCGATTCCCAGCGCGCAATGGGAGGCTGCCCAGTCGCTGGCGTTCCGGCGCAGCCAGATTTTCCGGCTGATTGTGCTGCCGCAGTGTCTGCGGCGCATGCTGCCACCGTGGATGAACCTTTACGCCAGCATCACCATGAGCACGTCGCTGGCCTCGCTGGTTGGCGTGCATGACGTGGTCGATACCGCCCAGGTGGCCAGCAATACCGTGGCCCGCACCGATTTCACGGTGCTGGTCTATTTCACGCTGCTGGCCCTGTTCTTTGCCTATTGCTATCCGATCGCGCGCGCCACGCGCGCGCTGGAGCGTCGTCATGACCGCCACTGATTCCTTCCTGCGCAACCGCCAGACGCTGGCGTCCGCCGACTCGCCCGTCAGACCGCTGGTCGCACTGCACGACGTGCACCTGACCTTCGGGGACAACACCGTGCTCCAGGGCATCGACGTCGAGGTGCGGCGCGGCGAGGCCGTGACCATCATCGGGCCATCCGGTTCCGGCAAGAGCACGATCCTGCGCTGCATCACCGGCCTGCTGCGACCGCAGCAGGGGCAGATCCGCGTTGGCGACACCGCCGTGGAAACGCTCCGCACTGAAGACGAACTGATTGCCCTGCGCAAGCGCGTGGGCTTCGTCTTCCAGCAGTACAACCTGTTTCCGCACCTGACCGTACTGGAGAACCTTGTCATCGCCCCCACCCGGGTCATCGGCCGCAGCCGGCGCGAGGCCGAGCAGGAAGCGCATGCGCTGCTGGGCAAAGTGCGGCTGTCCGACAAAGCGCACGCGTATCCGGGCGAACTGTCGGGCGGTCAGCAGCAGCGCGTGGCCATTGCCCGGGCGCTGGCGATGCGGCCCGAGCTGATCCTGTTCGACGAGGTGACGTCGGCGCTCGACCCCGAAACCGTCGGCGAAGTCCTGACCGTGATCCGCGAACTGGTGGAAGACGGCATGACGTGCGTGCTGGTTACCCACGAGATGCGCTTTGCCGCCGAGATCAGCGATCACATCTACTTCACCGAAGCGGGCCGAATCGTCGAGCATGGGCCGCCCGAGCAGATCTTCGGCAACCCCAGCCACGAGCGCACGCGAGCCTTCTTGCGCCGGGCACTGGGCGCCATTCCGCGCCTGCCCGCCGAATTCAACGCCGCGTTCGCGCCGGCACCCGCATCCAGTCAAGGCTGACAAGGAACATCCATGAGCCAGAATCCCACGGACAGCATTCATACGCGGCTGTTGCATGCCGGTGCGCCACGACTGCACGATGGCGCCGGACCCGTCAACGTTCCCGTCGTGCGCACCAGCACCGTCCGCTTCGAAGACGTCGAGACGCTGGCCGACCGCCATCACCGCCGTTCGCACGGCGAGCGGATTGCCACCTATGGACGTCACGGCCTCGACACCCATGAGGCGCTGGAAGACGCGTTGTGCACCCTCGAAGGCGGGCATCGTGCCTTCCTGGCGCCCTCCGGGCTGTCGGCAATCACACTCGTCCTGCTGGGGCTGCTTGGGCCCGGCGACCACGCGCTGGTTTCCGACACGGTCTATGCGCCGCTTCGCCGGGTCGACCAGACGCTGTTGCAGCGGCTTGGCGTGGAAGTCGAGTATTTCTCCCCCGCGCATGACGCCATCGATGAACTGATTCGCACCAACACACGGCTCGTCTACTTAGAGTCGCCAGGATCGCTGCTGTTCGACGTCCTCGACTTGCCCGCGCTGACGGCCATTGCACGCGCCAAAGGCGTGCCCGTCGCCATCGACAACACGTGGAGCGGCGGCTGGTTCCTGCAGCCTTTACGCCTCGGTGCCAATATTTCGATCCAGGCAGCGACCAAGTACATCGCAGGCCACTCCGACGTCATGCAGGGCGCCGTAGTGGTGGACAGCCCGGCGCTGGCCGAACGCATCGCGACCACACACGAGGCGCTGGGGCTCACCATCGGGGCCGACGATGCCTATCTGGCGCTGCGCGGACTCCGCACGCTGCCCGTACGACTGGCGCAGCACCAGCGCAACGCGACGGAGGTGGCGCAATGGCTGCAGCAACAGCCGCTGGTGTCCCGAACGTTTTATCCCGCGCTTCCCGACGACCCCGGCCACACGCTGTGGAAGCGGGATTTCACGGGTGCCAGCGGTCTGGTGTCGTTCGCGCTGCGGACCAGCGACCAGACCGCCGCCGGCCGGCTGGTCAATGCCCTGCGCCTGTTTTCGATCGGCGCGTCGTGGGGCGGCTACGAGAGCCTGGCGCTGGTGGCGCCACCCGAGCGGCTCAACGCTGCACGTAGCTGGCAGGAACATGGGAACAACGCGCCGGTCATCCGGCTGCATGTCGGGCTTGAAGATCCACAAGACCTGATCGCGGATCTGCGCCAAGCATTCCAACGGACCATCGCCTAGGACTGACATGAGCGACATCGACCAATTCGCGCGAGACACCCTGCGGCTGCTGGGCCCGGCTCCCGACAACTGGGTGCCCCAACGCGACGGCATCGACCATAACGTCGTGATCGTCGGCGGCGGCCAGGGCGGCACTGCTATCGCCCATGCGCTGCGGCGGGCGGGCATCGGCGGGGTTTCGGTGATCGACGCCGCGGCGAATTCTTCGGGGACTGGCGTCTGGCGGACCCGCGCACGCATGCAAAAGCTGCGCACGCTGAAATCGCTGGTGGGGCCGGAACTCGGCATTACCGCACTGGGCTTCCAGCAATGGTTCGAGGCCCGCCACGGCCGCGACGCCTTCGCTGCACTAGACCGCATTCCGCGCCCCGACTGGGCCGCCTATATCGACTGGTTCCGCGATTTTCTCGATATCGAGATTCGCCACGGCACGCGCCTCGTCGATATCGCGCCGTGGGAAGAGGCCGGTGTGCCGGCCCTGCGGCTAACGCTGGAGGTCGGCGGTGCGAGGCATTTCCAGACGACACGCAAGCTCATCCTCGCCAACGGCGTGGCCGGCAACGGTGCGCCGTTCGTGCCGGCCTACCTTCGTGCAGCGGTGCAGGCGGGACTCGCCGCACATACGGCCGATGCCATCGACTTTGCGGCGTTACGCGGCAAGACCGTGGCGGTGATCGGCGCGGCCGCTTCGGCATTCGATGCGGCGGCAGTGGCCCTGGAAGCGGGCGCGCAGGCGGTACGGCTGTTCTCCCGGCGTGATCACATTGCGGCTCGGGCCGTTGCCAAGCCGCGCATGTACCCCGGTTTCTTCGAGAACTACGCCAGCCTGTCCGATGCGCAGCGCTGGCAGCACGCCGTACGCTACCGCCGCGCCGGCTCGACGCCTCCGGCCGATGCCGTCAAGCGCGCCACCGCGCATGCGAACTTCCATCTGCATCTATCATCGCCGTGGCAGGCTGCCACGCTGCGCGATGGCAGCGTCGAAGCCCATGTGATGGACCGAAACTTTGCGTTCAACTTCGTGATCGCCGGCACGGGATACACGACCGACCCTGGCGACCGCGCCGAACTGGCCAGCATCGCACCATTGATTGCACGCTGGCGCGACCGGCATGAGCCGCTACCGGGCGAGCGCGATGACGCGCTTGGCGCTTCCCCTTATCTGGGCGCCGGTCTCGAATACACCGAGAAGCATCGCGGTGCTGCCCCCTGGCTTGGCGCGATCCACGTGTTCAATCCGGCCGGGTACGCCAGTACCGGTGTCCCGCTGGGCGATATCCCGAGCATGCGGCGCGACATCCCCCGGATCGTATCGCGCGTGAGCCAGGATCTGTTCACCGCAGACCTTGAATTGCACCAGGCCCGAGCGCTTGCCGAGGTGTCGCCTGACTTCCGGCCGGACTTGTACGAACATGCCGTCTGGCGCGGCTGACCGAAACAGGGGGCATAACACCCCCTGTCCTGCCGGCTGTTACGACCGTTCGGCTCAGCTTGCCGCCGCGGCGGCCCCGATCAACCGGAAGCCAATATCACCCTCGCGCCCGAGCTGCTCCACCAGATTGACCTCCCAGTCGAGATATGCCTGGAAGCCGGCATTGCGCTGGGCCACGTCGGCATACTGATACGGGCTGAACCAGTAGTCGTCGTCACCTGTCAGCACCCGCTCGCCGCCCGTGCCCACGGGTAGACCCGCAGCCACCCACGCCTGCGTGCCGCCAGTCACGTAGCGGACATCGCGGCCCGAACGCGCGGCGAGTTCCGAAGCCACCACGCGGGCGAGCACGCCATCCGAAGAGGTGATCAGAATGGCGTGCCCGGCTGGAATGTCAGCGATCAGCGCTTCGAGCCGGTCGGGGACGGCGAAGTACGCTCCGGCCGCATGACGCTTCTCGTAGGCTGACCTTCGCTCCACGTCGAACAGCCTTGCCGTGCCGGCGCCCAGCTTCTGTGCGGCCTGCTGTGATGACACCGACGCAGCGGCCGGACGCGACGCCAGCACACGGACCGGCTCCGGGCCGGTCACGAGAGCCGCGTCGGCCGACGGTGCGTAGACGAAGACATCATGCCCGCCAAGCTGCGCCAGCCAGGCGGCCGTCGTCAGCGCGCGCACGCCGTCGAAATCAGCCAGCACAATGCGGGCACGACGCGTGGCCAGATACTCGTCGGTGGCCTGGACCAGTTGGCCGCCGGGCGCCCAGCGCCAGCCTGGCAGATGGCCTGCTTCATACTCGCTGCGCGTGCGCACCTCGAAACGGTACAGGGTATGCGTCTGCGACGATGCTTCCAGTTGTTGCAGGCCGCCAGCATCGATCCGGCGAACGCCCGCCTGCGCTGCCACATTTTCGGCGCGGTTTCGTACACCGTCGAGCGTCGCGGCCGGCGGTTCCGGCAGCGGTGTCACCCGCCCGTGTGCCAGCGTCCGGCCTGAAAGCAGCCAGGCCATGGTGCCGTCCTTGAGCGACGCCACCGGGTTGGGGATGCCCGCATCGATCAGCGTCTGCGCGCCCACAATACTGCGCGTGCGGCCGGCGCAATTGACCACCACGAGTGTGTCGGGATTCGGTGCCAGCTCACCGATCCGGTAGACCAGCTCCGCGCCCGGCAGGCTGTGCGCGAACGGCAGGCTGAAATCGGCAAACTCCTCTGTGGTGCGGCTATCCACCACGACGATATCTTCGCCCTTTTCGATACGGCGGTGCAGTTCGTCGACGTCGATCCACGGCGTGTGTTTCTCGTGCTCGATGATCTCGCCAAAGGCCTTGCTTGGCACGTTGCTGCCCGTGAACAGCTCATTGCCGGCCGCCACCCAGGCTGCGACACCGCCGTCAAGCACCGACACATTGCCCCAACCCAGGCGCACCAGCTTCGCCGCGGCTTGATGTGCGAGCGCGTCGGCATTGTCGCCGCCATCGAGCAGCACAATGCGCGTATCCCGCCGGGGCACCAGGCGATCGATCAGGAGTTCCAGGCGCCACAGGGGCGCTGACGCCGCCAGCAGCGGATGGCCCTTTGCATGGACGCCGGTCTCGCGTACATCGAGCAGCGCGATTTCCTGACCGTCTGACAGCGCTACCTTCAGCCCTTCAACCCCAATCACGGGAGCCGCAAGCCGGCGCGGCGGCCCGAAGTGGCGATAGCTGCCACCTGCCTTGCTCTCGAACACGACGCGGCCCGCGAGGCGATCCAGTGCGAGGCCATAAAAATGCAGATGCAGCCCGTTCTCCTCGCCGATCAGTTCAATCGTATGCACGTCGTCGGGCAACAATGTCACAGAGGTGCCTGCCACGACATCGGATTCGGCGATCTCCCGCAGATTGTCGCGCGCCGGATCATCCGTTCGCTCGCGTACGTAGAAGTTGTTCCGCTCGCGGCCGGTGATGCCGGCGATGATCGCCCAAGTGGTGTGGTCGTGCGGCGGCTGTGCCTTGCCCGGGAGTCCGGCCGAGACGTACAGCGCAAACTGGCCATCGAGATCCTCGGCCAGCCGGTAGACCTGTGCCGGATTGCTGGCAGACACGGGAAAATGTTCGTCCGGAAACAGTTCGCGTTGCTTGCCGAGTGCCTCCAGCGCACGTGCGACGGGTTCGAGCCGGGCCTTGTCGGCCAAGGCGTCGGTGCCGAGCAGGTGGCGCGTCTCGGCGATAAAGCGGGCCACGGCCTGGTGGCGGCGGCTGGCGACGTCGGTTCCTGCGGCAGCAGGCGAAGAGGTGCGGGATGCGGTCATGGCGGAGCCCTGGAGGGCGCGATGGGGACAGGCTACAGACTCTAGAGGCTGCCGCGTGCGTAAGGAACGAACAAACTCGCACAAGGTTATGCATGGATGGCGCTTATGCCGCAGAAGTATTGACTCGGAAAGCGGGCGGGCTTTAACAGGCCATTGATCTGTTGCGCAATGGCCGGTGGCAGAATCTTCCAAGCTCTCTTCGGCTCGCTATAATTTCCGCCCGCTCTCCCACTATTCCTGCTCGATGGTCTCACGCCCGCCACCAGCGCCGCCGCTCTACCTTCAGATTCGCGACACGCTGCGAACCGCCATCCTGAATGGAGAGATGGCGCCGCATAGCCAGATCGAGTCGGAAAGCGAGCTACAGGCCCGGTTCGGGGTGAGCCGCATTACGGTTCGCCAGGCCTTGAGTCATCTGGAGAAGGAAGGCCTGATCTTCAAGAAGCACGGAAAAGGCTCTTTTGTCTCGCAACCAAAGGCTTTTCAGAACGTATCGGCGCTCGAAGGCTTTGCCGAGGCGATGTCCCGCATGGGGCACGAGATCTCGAACCGGATCGTGACGTTCCGGTTCGTGCCAGCCCCTGCTGACGTGGCGCGCCGGCTGGCCGTGGAGCCGGGCACGACGGTGACCGAGATCCATCGTGTACGGCTGCTCAATCGCCAGCCCGTGTCGTACGAGGTGACATTCGTACCCGAGTCGCTCGGTCAACAGCTCCAGCACGCCGATCTGGTCACGCGCGACATTTTCCTGATTCTGGAGAACGACTGCGGCGTACCGCTTGGGTCGGCCGACCTGGCGATCGATGCGGTCCTGGCCGATACCGCCATCGCCAAGGCACTGGGCACGCCGAAAGGCGCCCCACTCCTGCGCATCGAACGGCTGACGCACGACGCGCAAGGCCAGCCGGTGGATTTCGAGTTTCTGTATTTCCGCAGCGACACCTTCCAGTACCGGCTTCGCATTGACCGGCAACCCCCCCCCCGCAGCAACGAAGGTCATAAGCTAATCCGAAACCATTCATTGGCCGTCAGCCATCCCGCTCCTACAATCGGTCCTAACTTGTTATAACAAGTTGCCGGATATCACGTACCGGCACCCAACAGGACCATGCAAACACACGAACTCGAGTACGACATCGTCGTGGTAGGCGGCGGCACCGCCGGCCCGATGGCCGCCATCAAGGCAAAACAACGCAACCCTGCCCTGCGTGTGCTGTTGCTGGACAAGGCGCATGTCAAGCGAAGTGGCGCCATATCAATGGGCATGGATGGGCTCAACAACGCCATCATTCCCGGCCACGCCACCCCGGAGCAATACACGCGGGAAATCACGGTCGCCAACGACGGCATCGTGAATCAGGCGACGGTCCTGGCTTACGCGCGCCACAGCTTCAAAACCATCGAGGAACTGGATCGATGGGGCGTGCGATTCGAACGCGACGACACGGGCGACTATTCCGTGCGCAAAGTCCACCACATGGGCGCCTACGTGCTACCCATGCCGGAAGGCCACGACGTCAAGA
The DNA here is from genome assembly GCF_900104095.1 of Ralstonia sp. 25mfcol4.1. Lineage (GTDB taxonomy): Bacteria > Pseudomonadota > Gammaproteobacteria > Burkholderiales > Burkholderiaceae > Cupriavidus. The sequence continues at coordinate 97,932 of NZ_FNJO01000013.1, forward strand.
AAGTCCTCTACCGCCAGCTAAAGCGGGCGCGGGTCGACATCACCAACCGGATCGTCACGACGCGGGTGCTGACCGGCCCCAACGGCGAAGCGGCAGGCGTGATGGGTTTCGACTGTCGGACGGCCGATTTCCATGTCATCCGCGCAAAGGCCGTCATCCTGTGCTGTGGCGCGGCAGGCCGCCTCGGGCTGCCGGCATCCGGCTACCTGATGGGCACCTACGAGAATCCGACCAACGCTGGCGATGGCTACGCCATGGCGTATCACGCGGGCGCCGAGTTGGCCAATCTGGAGTGTTTCCAGATCAACCCGCTCATCAAGGACTACAACGGTCCGGCGTGCGCCTACGTCACGGGGCCGATGGGAGGATATACCGCCAACGGCCGGGGCGAGCGCTTCATCGAATGCGATTACTGGAGCGGCCAGATGATGTGGGAGTTCTATCAGGAGCTCCAGAGCGGCAACGGACCGGTGTTCCTGAAGCTCGATCATTTGGCGGAAGAGACCATCCAGGCCATCGAGACGATTCTGCATACGAACGAACGTCCGAGCCGCGGCCGGTTCCATGCGCGACGCGGCAACGACTACCGCACCCGCATGATCGAGATGCATATCTCCGAGATCGGCTTCTGCAGCGGCCACAGTGCGTCCGGGGTGTGGGTCAACGAACATGCGGCCACATCCGTCCCGGGCCTTTATGCGGCAGGCGACATGGCCGCCGTGCCACACAACTACATGCTCGGCGCATTCACCTATGGCTGGTTCGCAGGGGAAAGCGCCGCGACCCTTGCCGGAGAGATCGCCTTGCCAGCGATCGACACACAACAGGTGGACGTCGAACGCAAGCGCGTGCTCGCACCGCTGCACCGCGCACACGGCCTGGCGCCCGCGCAAGTCGAGTACAAGCTGCGCCGATTCGTCAACGACTACCTGCAACCGCCCAAGGTGACACGCCGCATGGAAATCGGCCTGCAACGTTTCGCGGAGATTCGCGAGGATCTGGACCAGCTTGCCGCGGCCAATCCCCATGAGCTGATGCGTGCGGCCGAGGTCAGCGTGATTCTCGACTGCGCGGAGATGGCCGCGCGCGCATCGCTGTTCCGCGCGGAGAGCCGATGGGGGCTGTATCACTACCGCGTGGACCACCCGGCGCGCAACGATGTCGACTGGTTCTGCCATGCCCACCTGAAAAAGGACGACCACGGCGAGATGACGTCCTTCAAGAAACCCGTGGAGCCGTATGTCGTGCCGGTAGACGGCATCGAGCGCGAAGCCTACGCAAGGTTGCGCGTGGCGCCCGCACCCGCCGCTGCGGTTCCGCAAGCCGAAACCGTCTAGGGAGATCACAACACATGACCCTCGTACCCCGCGATGCGCATGCGCGTTCCAGCGTGCCCGTGACCATCGATGAGGACAAGTGCATTGCCGACAAGGGCTGCACCGTCTGCATCGATGTCTGCCCGATGGACCTGCTTGCCTTGGACCCTGTCACCGGCAAGGCCTTCATGAAGTTTGACGAATGCTGGTACTGCATGCCGTGCGAGCGCGATTGCCCCACAGGCGCCGTGCACGTCGACATTCCCTACCTGCTGCGCTGAAAGTGCCTGGCGCCGACGACGCGCCCCCCAAACCAACCGTACACGCCCCGTTCTTGCAAGCCATGAAGGAAAGCCAGATGAAGAAATCGCTGTTTTGCGCCCTATTCCTCCTTCCTGCGGTATCCACGCTCGCGGCCGGACGCGCTGATGCGGAAACGATCCGCGTGGCCATCGGCACCCAGGACACCACGATCAACACCGCCACCGGCGGGTCACTGATTCGTGAACTGAAATTACTCGACAAGTACCTGCCGCGCGATGGCAAGTACAAGAATGTGACCTATGACGTTCAGTGGAAGAACTTCACCAGCGGGGCGCCGATCACCAACGAAATGGTGGCCGGCAAGCTGGACTTCGGCTCCATGGCTGACTTCCCCGGTGTGCTGAACGGCGTGGCCAACCGCAAGGCTGGCAAGGAGAGCATCTTCATCAGCGTGCTGTCCGGCAGCACCACCGGTAGCGGAAATGGCGTTGTGGTACCGGTCAATTCACCGGTCCAATCGCTGGCGGAACTCAAGGGCAAGACCATCACGGTACCCTATGCTTCCACCGCGCATGGCATGCTGCTGCGGGCGATTGCAGCACAGGGCTGGGATCCCGAGCGCGACGTCAACATCGTGACGCAGGCGCCCGAGGTGGCGGGCCCGGCGCTACAGGCCGGCAAGGTCGAGGCCCACGCGGACTTCGTCCCGTTTGCCGAACTGTTCCCGTACCGTGGATTTGCCCGCAAGATCTACGATGGCTCGCAGGCCAAGGCGCCCACCTTGCACGGCACACTCGTGGAAAAGGACTATGCACAGAAGTACCCGGAAATCGTGGTGGCCTATCTGCGAGCCGTCATCGAGGCCAACCGGCTGGTATCGGCGGAACCGGAGAAGTACAGCGAACTGATCGCCAGGATCACGGGTATCGAACCCGAGGTCAACTACCTGTTCCACGGTCCGCTCGGGCTTCAGACCCGTGACCTGACCTGGAAGCCCGAATACCGCCAGGCCGTTCAGACCTCGTTCGACACGCTAAAGCTGCTCAAGCGCGCCGACGGCGACCTGGATGCCGGTCAGTTCATCGACGACCGCTACCTGCGCGCGGCGTTCCAGGCGGAGAAGCTCGATTACGAGGCCGCACTGCGGAACTACGCGCCACTGCCGCTCAAGGCCAACGACGCCGCGACCGGCAAGGCAATTGGCAACGTCGAGCGCGTGGCCCAGATCTGGGTGCGCGGCGAATCTCGCGTGCGGCACTATGCTTCCCCCGAATCCGCCTTGCAGGCCCTTGGCGCGTTGCAGCGCGAGGGCAAGGAGGTCCGCGCGTTCTATGCCCAGGACAGGGAATCTGGCATCAAGCTGCTTGGCAATCAGGCATGGTTCGCGCGCGACAAGGACGGCCGACTGAATGCGTTTCTCCTCAAGGCGCGCGCCCAGGCGTGGGCCAGCCAGCATGGCGGGGAAGTGCTGGACTACGCGAGTGCGCGGAATCCCTCCGCGCTGGCTGCACGCTGAGGGGTCATCATGTCGACCATTGCATTGTCGAACGCCCCGTCGGCGCCGCGATCGTGGCTGCGCAATCCCGGCCGGCAGGCCCTGCGCGCGGCGTCGCTTGCGCTGTGCCTGCTGCTTTGGCATCTGGCCACTACCTACAAGGCCAATCTTGGCGTGGTGACTTTCCAGAACGTGCCGACGCCGGCCGAAACCGTGGCTGCGGGATGGGCGTTGCTGCAATCGCCGAAACTCGTCCAGCACCTGGGCAGCAGTGTTGCCCGCGTGGGGTATGGCTTCGGCTTCGCCGCCGTGCTTGCCATCCCGCTGGGACTGTTGATCGGCCGCTCGCAATGGGCGCGGCACGCCCTGCTGACCCCGCTCGAAGTGCTGCGTCCGATACCGGCGGTCGCCTGGATTCCGCTGGCGATCCTGATGTTTCCATCCTCCGAGTTATCGATGATCTTCATCACCTTCACCGGGGCGTTCTTTCCAATTCTGCTCGGCGCCATTCACGGTGCGGAATCCGTGGACCAGCGGCTGGTGGCATCGGCCCGCAGCCTTGGCGCAGGCCCATTGCAGGTGCTGCGCGAGGTGGTGTTGCCCGGTGCGGCGCCCGCCGTCGTGACGGGCCTTGCCATCGGCATGGGCACGTCGTGGTTCTGCCTGGTCACCGCGGAAATGATCTCGGGGCAGTTCGGCATTGGCTATTACACGTGGGAGGCGTACACCGTGCAGCGCTACCCCAACATCGTCGTTGGCATGCTGTTGATCGGCTTGCTGGGGATGGGTAGCAGCGCACTGGTGCGATACGCCGGACGCCGCGCCACGCCCTGGTTGTCTATCGGAGGCGGAAAATGAGCGCGGCCACCATCACATCCGGCGCAGGCGTCGCGGGACGGGTCGATATGCAGTCCCTGACGATTGCGCTCGGACGGGGTGCGCAGCGTTTCACCGCCGTGCGGGACTTCAGCACGGTGATCGAACCGGGCGAGTTCGTCTGCATCCTTGGGCCTTCCGGTTGCGGAAAGTCCACGTTGCTTGGCGTTCTCGCCGGGCATATCGCACCGGCGGGCGGCCATGCGCTGCTCGATGGCCGCCGCATCGACGGGCCACATCCCGAACGCGGCATCGTCTTTCAGCATCACACGCTATTTCCCTGGCGTCGGACTGTCGACAACGTCGCCTTCGGGCTCAAGATGCGTGGCGTGAGCAAGGCGGCACGTCTGCACCGCGCAAGCGCGCTGCTGGAGCGGGTTGGCCTGGCCGCGTTCGCCGACCGCTACCCCTCCCAGTTATCGGGCGGCATGCAGCAGCGGGCCGAGATCGCGCGGGTCATGATCAACCGCCCACGCATGCTCCTGATGGACGAGCCCTTCGGCGCACTGGACGCTCAGACGCGCGCCATGATGCAGGCGCTGTTGCTAGACGTATGGAGCGAAGAGCGGCCCACCGTGGCATTCGTCACGCACGATATCGACGAGGCGCTGTTCCTGGCCGACCGCATCCTCGTCATGAGTCCCGGGCCAGGCACGCTGATCGAGGACCTGCGCGTGCCGTTTGCCCGTCCGCGCGCACGCGGCGAACACGAAGACTTGACGACCCAGCCGGCATTCATCGACATCAAGCGCCACCTGCTGGCTTTGCTGCGGCACCGGGCACCTGCGCTGCCCGCTCCGCGCCTGAGTCCGCTCGGCGATCCGCGCCCCGCGCCATCCTCCATCCCCTCTACCTGACCTTGATGACTGCTTCCCTTTTGCTGACCAATGCCTTGCCGGACGACATCCGCCTGCAGTCCCCCGATGCCGCCGTGCGCAGGCTGGCACTGATCGACGCCGCTGAAACCGAGGACGCGGCCTGTGTTCCGCTGCTCGTGCGAGCGCTGCGTGACGACGCCGATACCGGCGTACGCCGCACGGCTGCGGAAAGCCTGGGTGCATGGGAGACACCGGAAGCGGTCGATGCCCTGTGCGATGGCCTCTATGACAGCGATGCCTCCGTCCGGTCGATGGCTGCCGAAAGCCTGGCTTGCCTGAAACAGCCGGCACTTGGCGCCCGGCTGCTGACGCGCCTGACAGATCCCGACGCCGATGTTCGCGCGGCGCTGCTGCGGGCGCTACGGGAACTGCGCTTGCCACAGAGCGCCGCGCCAGCCCGTCAGCACCTGGCGGACCCGTCCGCGGCGGTAAGACGGGAAGCCATTGGTGTCCTTGGCTGGTTGCGTCATACCCCCGCGCTATCCGATCTATCCACGCTCGCGCAACAGGACCCCGAGCCGGACGTGCGCCGCGCCGCCATGGGCGCGCTGGCATTCGCCAACGACGATGGCGTGCTGCGCACACTCGTCGATGGTTTGGCGGACAGCGACTGGCAGGTACGGGAAGAAGCCGCCGCCACGCTCGGCAAGCTGCGTTTCGCTGCCGCCCGCCCGGCGCTCGAGGCCGCGCTTGACGACGCATATTGGCAGGTCGCCTTGCAGGCGGTGCGCGCGCTGGGCCGGCTAGGGGATCCGCTAAGCGGTCGCCCGGTGGCCATGTTGTTGACGTATGCGGTGAGTAACGTACGCAAGGAAGCGGCGCTGGCGCTGGGCGAGGTCGGCACACTCGCCGAGCTTGCCGTGCTTGGCGTCTCGCTGCAGGACGATGATCCGGAGGTCCGAAAGGCCGCCCGCATCGGCATCGCGCAGATCGAAGCACGCCACCGGTCAGCCTGAGGGGTATCCTGGCTTGGCTGCAAACCCGTCGAGCGGCTCGCCTGCCACAACGCCGCCGACCGCAGCCAACACGCACTGCCCCGCTAGAGCAATGCCAGATGGCGGCGCGCTTCGTCCCGCACGAGATGGAGCGCGTGGGCCTTGATGTTGCGATAGACCGGGTCAGCGGCCAGCACCTCGGCGTCTCGCGGACCCGCGGCGACCGGGACGTCGATCTGTTCCCGGATGCGTCCGGGCCGCGCCGACATGACCAGGATGCGCGTGCCGAGCAGGATGGCTTCGTCGACATCGTGCGTGACGAAAACTACGGTCGTGCGCAGGCGCTGCCATGTTTCGAGCAGCAATTCCTGCATCAGAGACCGTGTCTGGGCGTCCAGCGCGCCGAACGGTTCATCCATCAGCAGAACTTCCGGCCGCATGATCCAGGCCCGGGCCAGCGCCACACGTTGCTTCATGCCGCCAGAGAGTTCCCACGGACTGGCGTCGTGATGTCGTTGCAGCCCCATCTGCAGGAGCAGAGCCGTCGCGCGGGGACGCCAATCCGCTTCCGGCAATCCCAGCATCCGGGGGCCAAACGTCACGTTTTCAAAGACAGAAAGCCACGGGTACAGCATCGGCTGCTGGAACACCATGCCGCGCGTCGGCGAGGGCCCGGTGACGACGCGACCCTGGCTCAGGATACGGCCATGCCGGGGGGTCTCGAAGCCGGCAATCAGGTTCAGGATCGTCGATTTCCCACAGCCGGAAGGGCCAAGCAATACAACGAATTCGCCAGGCTCCACCTGCAGACTCACATCCTGCAACACAGGAGGCTGCGCCGTTTGCGGCGATCCGAAATCGAACGTCACGCGTTCGAGCACAATGTCTGCCATATCAACTCTTGCCCGTCCACGGCACGATGACCCGTTGCAGCGCCACCAGCACCACATCCAGGGCGTATCCGATCAGTCCGAGAATGACGATGCCGATCATCACGACATCGGTACGCAGGTAAGACCCCGCGTTGATGATCATCCAGCCCACGCCGGACGTGGATGCCACGAGTTCCGCCGCCACCAGCGCGGTCCAGCCGATGCCCACCGAAAGCCGGATGGTCGTGAACAGATCCGCCGCGCAATGCGGAAACACCACGCGCCAGAAGATCTGCCATCGGCGAAGACCCAGTGTTTGCGCCACGCGTACATAGCCATGCGGCACCCCCTGCACGGCGGCAGTGGCGCCCACCAGCACGTTCAGAAACGTGGCAATGAAGATCAGGAAGAACTTCGACGCTTCGTCGATGCCAAGCCAGACAATCGTCAGCGGAATCAGTGCGATCTTGGGCAGCGGGCGCAGGAACTGAACAAACGGATTCAGCGCCGCGTTGAGCCCGCCGTGCAGCCCCATCGCCAGCCCTAGCGGCACCCCGATTCCCACGGCCACCACGAACGCCGACAATGCGCGTGCCAGGCTGATACCGATATGGCGCGCGAGCGAAATCTGCCCATATCCGTTCTGCCACAGCCCGGCCAGCGTCCCCAGCAATTCACTAGGCGGCGGCAGGAACAGTGTGTCAACCCAGCCAGACCCGCCCGCAACCTGCCAGAGCCCCAGGACGGCAACTACCGCCAGGGCGCTGACCGCACCCTGGCGCGTACGACGCGAGGCCACGACTACTTCGCCGCCTTCAGTTGTTCAGCCAGCTTCAGATAGCGGAGGTTGATCGACGTCGAGAACGACGCCGGAATATCGGTGCGGCGGATCTGGTCAATACTGCCCAGGAATTCGGCCGTCTTGCGCACGGCGCCAGCCAACACCGTGTGGTCGGTATTGCTGCCATCGCCAAACCATTGAGGCTTCAGTTGCTCTTCAATGGACGGATAGTTGTTGCCGTTGATGGATTCCTTGACTGCCCCCGGCGTGGCGCCCAGCTCCTTGGCGATAGCTTCGGCGACGGCATCAGGATTGCGCCGATAGTTGGCCACTTGCTGCTCCAGCACCAGCAACAGTTTGGCTACCAGCTCCGGGGGCTTCTCGCCGAACGCCTTGCTCACCGAAATACCGTTGAAGATCAGGTAGCCGTCTTTCTTGAGATCTCTGGTGAAGAATACCGGCTGACCGCCATTGGCCTCCAGCGTGGAATTGAACGGGGCCCACACATAGCCGGCGTCGATGTCGCCACGCCGCCACGCCGCCACCAATTCGTCGGGCTTGAGCGGTACGAACCGCACCTTCGATCGATCAATCTTGTTGAGTTGGATAGCCGTGTCCAGCGCATACTGCGCCGTGGAGTTCGGCGGATAGCCCACTGTGTGGCCGGCCAGGTCCTGCAGCGTCTGGATATTCTTGCCTTTGCGCGCCACCAGGCGCTCATACGTGGCGATATCCGCGGAAGTGCCCGCCAGCTCGATCGGAAGCTTGCGGACGATGGCCGAGACCGTCGGACTCGATCCGAAGTTGGCAATGTCCACGCTATTGCTGGCGAACAGGTTCAGTACATCGCCCCCGGTACCGAACTGCACCCACTTGACCGGCACGCCAAACGCTTTTTCCAGCGACCCATCGACCTTGGCATTGACGATAAGCTGTGCCCCGCCGCTATAGGCGATGCGCACTTCCTTTGGCAGAGGCTCTGCCGCGTTGCCAATGGAAATAGCCAATGCCAGGCCCGAAAACAGGAGTGCTCGTAAGGATTTGCGCATCGCGGTTGAAGGATTCGGTAGACAGGACGGCCATGTTAGACGGCAACACCTGCGACGCAAACAACCAATAACGGATATGAAAAATCCACCCTGACGTATTTGCAAGTGGTGAAATCTGCGGCCGACTTGCGACTCGCTTGCTAAGCGGCCGCTTCGATGTGGCGATTCACGGCAGCCTCCACCGGGCATGCAGAATCGTCGTCAGAGGCACCCCATGCCGTGCAACGTCGCCTCAATGGCACGATCGAGCGGCGTGTGCGGTTCCTCTCCGAGCACGGATTTCAGCTTGTCGTTGGTCATGCGCACCGGCTCCCGCCACAGGTAACGCATCTCGCGCATCTCCCGGAAAGTGCTGACGAAGGGCGAGATGACGCTGAGCAGCCACCACGGGAACGGGCGCAGCTTTGGCGCACGGCCCCCACGGCGAACCACGACACGGTGAATGGCTTCGGCCATCTGCATGCCGTCCGCGTCCCAATGCCCTGCCATGTGGAACGCCGCAATCGGCTCCAGCGATTCTCGCCGCGCGAGCAGTTCCACCATCGTGCGCGCCACATCGGGCAAATACGACCACTGATGCCCAATGCCCTTTTTGCCTGGAAGGCTGACGACGGTAACCGCCCCGCCTGGCTTGACCATTCCTTGCGAGAACCAACTGTTGCCGGGTTTCGGGCCAAAGAAGTCGCCCGCACGAACCACTATCGTGCGCACGCCGTCGGCCGTGGCTAAACGCAGACGCCGTTCCAACTCGACCCGGATACCTCCCTTGCGCGTCAGCGGACGCTGGGGCGAGCCTTCATGCGGCTCCGGGAATGCGTCGGGGCCAAAGTTATATACGGTGCCGGGCAGCATGATGGTGGCGCCCTGTTTTGTCGCCGCGGCAATCGTATTGTCGAGCATGGGCAGCACCAGCTCTGCCCAGCGGCGGTAACCCGCCGGATTGACCGCATGCACGATTACCGAGCACCCCTGCGCGGCCGCCATGACATCGTCTGGACGCATAGCATCGCCGGCGATCCAGTGGATGCCCTCATCAACCACAGGGGCGCGTTGGCTGCGCGTGAGTCCGCGCACGCTCCAGCCCGCGCCCAGAAGCTGCCGAGCGACTTCACCACCGATGCCGCCTGTAGCACCGAGAACCAAGGCTGTTTTGCTGGTTTGCATATCGCATCTCCCCTGAACATGGGAGCATTTTCAAGGTTCCGCCGTTGTAATAAAATTGCCTAACATCGCATGGTCGCTATATATTTTTGTATGGCCACGGAACCTGGCTGGGAACTCTATCGCTCTTACCTGAGTGTGCTGCAGGAAGGCTCGCTGTCTGGCGCTGCACGCGCTCTGGGAATGGCCCAACCGACAGTGGGTCGCCATGTCGAGGCACTGGAGAAGTCCCTTGGGCTGAACCTCTTCACCCGCTCGCAGACGGGGCTGCTTCCAACGCCGGCCGCGTTGGAACTCAAGCCCTACGCCGAGGCCATGAATAGTTCCGCAGCGGCACTCATGCGCGCTGCGGAAAGCCAGGGCGGCGTCAAGGGAACCGTGCGCATCAGCGCGAGCGAAGTCATAGGCGCCGAGGTACTGCCCCCAATCGTGGCGCAACTGCAGGCGACCCACCCGGGACTCAAGGTTGAACTGGCGCTGACAAACCGCGTGCAGGACCTGCTGCTTCGCGAAGCCGACATCGCCGTTCGCATGACGCGCCCCAATCAGGACGCCTTGCTGGCCCGGCGCATTGGCATCGTCGAGCTGGGCCTCCATGCGCACCGGGAATATTTGTGCGAACGAGGCATTCCCGAGAAGCCTGCCGATCTGGCAAAGCATGCGTTGATCGGCTTCGACGAGGAAACACCGTTCCTGCGGGCGGGAAGCAAGACATTGCCCGGATGGCGTCGCGATGCCTTCACAGTGCGCACGGACAGCGACCTGGCGCAATTCGCACTGATCCGCGCAGGGGCAGGCATTGGCGTCTGCCAGGTTGCGCTGGCTCGGCGCTATCCGGACCTCGTGCGCGTGCTGCCCGGCGACTTCACGTTTCCTCTGGAAATGTGGGTCGCGATGCACGAAGACCTGCGCCACAGCGCGCGCTGCAAGGTACCATTCGACGCACTGTGTGCGGGCCTGGAACGCCACGCGGCCTGAAGGCGTCTGGCTTCCCAATGATTGCGGGCATCGCAGATAGAGCTTCCTCAGGCTCGCCACATTCGCATAGGATGCCGCCTGCCTCACGGTTCTGATCGCCTTACGATGAGTCCGGCTCCCAGAGCGAGAGATACTCCGATGGCGAACGACGCGACGGCAAAACCGAGTCGCACGTCCGGAGCATCTGCGCCATTGGGCGCGATCGCGAAAAATAGCCCGCCAAAGACGGCTACGCTTACCGCCGCGCTGATCTGCAAGGTGCCGCTTACCAAGCCCGAGGCCAGCCCTGCCCAACGGCTATCCACGTGGTCCACGTTCAAGCGGACCAACGCGGGAAGCGCAATGCCCTGTCCCGCGCCGATCAGGAACAAGGGCGCTGCGAGCCAGGTTGGCGCATCTGCAAAAGCCAGCGCCGCGACCATGAGCAGACCAATCACCTCGAGGAGCATGCCAAAGGCGGCGGTGCGCACGCCAAACCGTCGCGCAATGTGTGGGCTGCCGAGCGGCCCGAGGAAGAAGCCAATGCCAAGCGGCAGGATCGCCAAACCGGCTCCTAGTGCATCGTTGCCCAGGCCAGCCTGTTCGTACACAGCGAACACCAGGAAGAACGCGGCGAGCGAATAAAAAAAGAATGTCGATGCCAAGCTGCGTCGTAACCCGCGCACGGCCAGCAACGAAGGCTGCACCAAAGGCGTCCTGCCAGCAAAGGCTTGTGCCTTTTCGTGCTGCCAGAAGACCCACAATAGCGGCGGACTCAGGATCAGCAGCGCAATCGACCACCACGGCCAGTGGTGCGCCCGCCCTTCGATGAGTGGCACGACAAAGGCCAACAGCCCAGCAGCGAGCAGCACCGCCCCCCACACATCCAGGCGGACCGAGCCCTCGGCCCTGCTTTCCCGCAGCAGCACCCATGCGGCCGGAACGGCCAGCAGGATGATCGGAATGTTGATCAGGAAGACGCTCCGCCATCCCAAACCCCACGGACTGCTGGAAATGAGGACACCTCCCAGCAGTTGACCGCCGACGGATGCCAAGCCAAATGTCGCCCCATATAGGCTGAGTGCGCGGTTCTTCTCGCCTGCTGGAAAGATGGCGTGTATCGATGCCAATGATTGTGGCGCCATGATCGCCGCGGATATCCCTTGCAACAACCGGCCCACGACGAGCATGCCCGGTGACGGCGCCAGGCCGCACCATGCCGATGCGATGCCAAAACCGAGCATGCCGCTTACGAATACGCGCTTCCGGCCGTACAGGTCCCCCAACCGGCCGCCAAGGATCAGGGTGACGGCATAGGCCGCGGCATACACGGAAATCACCAGCTGCGAGACGTCCGAGGACGCCTCGAGGCCCGCCCGGATGGCCGGTAACGCCACGTTGACGATGAAAAAATCCAGGGGCGGCAAAAGCGTGCCGGTCAAGAGGACAACGAGGGCGAGCCAGCGGCGGGAATCAGGCGCTGACGCCCCACTCGCTTGAGTGAACGTAGTCATGATGTCGTGACTCAGAGTGCGACTGCGCGAAAGCGCCGAGGCGCCAGGGCGGTGTATCGCGGCCCATCGGCCATCACCGCCGAGGCTTCTGGCGAAGCCAAAGCGGCTTCGACTGCGTCCTCATCTCGAAAGATGCACTGACAGAGGGCGACCGTTCCGTCCCGCGCCGGAGTGGGAAAGAGTGCGGTCACGCTAAGCAGGCCGTACGATCCCCACGCCTTCCTGACCAGCGGGAGGTGAACCGCAACGTAGTAATCCCGATCGAAGCGGTCTTGTGGGGTGCCCTGATAGGTCACATAGACCACAACGGAGGCAGCTGAAGTGTTCATGGCTAAGGTTCCAGAGTCGAGGGGTCCGAATGTGTTCACCGTCGGTCCGCACGGGACATTCGAATAGGAGCGCCATGGTCGCACCCACAATATTGTTTGGGGACTGTCAATTCTGTATATTTCTCGTACATTTTTGAACGAATGTACGTGGCATGGAATGGAACGACGTTCGCATCTTTCTGACTGTCGCCCGGGCTCGATCCTTTGGCGAGGCGGCCCGGCGTCTGGACGTCAGCCACCCCACAGTCGGTCGTCGCATAAAGGTGCTCGAAGAGGAAGCCCGGCAACCGCTATTTCGTCGGACCCCGGAAGGACTGGTGCTGACCGATGCCGGAGACACCTTGCTGGCGCTGGCGGAATCGATGGAGGAATCCGCGCTGTCCATGGAACGGCGTCTGGCGGGCAACCACAACCGCCTGGAAGGCGTCCTTCGGATTTCGTCCGCGGACTGGTTTGGCGCCTATGTCCTTGCCCCCGTCCTGATCGAGCTGACCCGCCGTCATCCCGCTGTCGTCCCGGAGGTCATTGCAAGCTACCGACTGCTAGACCTTTCCCGGCGCGAGACGGACGTGGCTTTTCGCATCGTGCCTTTCAGCGAACCGGATATCGTCCAGCGTCGCCTGATGCGGATGCCATATGGTCTCTACGCATCGGCCGACACCGCGCAGGCAATGCAGGACGACCCCGCCTCCGTGGGGCTCATTCTCATGAATACCGCGCAATCGCACTTTCCCGACGTGGCCTGGCTATTGAACAGGTTTCCACTCTGCCGACGTGTCTTCACAAGTACGAGCCGAACGGTCCAGGCGCAGATGTGCGTGAGGGGCATGGGAATTGCGGTGCTACCAAGGCCGCTTGGCGATGCCTTTGCCGGATTGACGCGCGTCGACACACCGGATCACCCACCGTCACGCGATATATGGGTGGGTTATCACCACGACCTGCGGCACATGGAACGCTTGAGGGCAATGCTGGATATCGCCGACATGACACTGTCGAATTCAGAATGGACGGCGGGGTGAGTTGTCTATGTCGGGAGGCCTAAACCAAAGCGTCTTACTCAAAACGACCCTCTGCGTTCCGCCTGCGCCGGTGGACGCCCATCGCCCTCTGCATGAAAGCGGAATTAAAGTCGATGGCGAGAACGCACGATGGATGCCGAAGCCTCGCAGGCGGCTGGATCGCTAACACGGCGAATGGGAACACGCGGCAAGCTTGAGGACGCATCCGCTGCCCCAGTCCGGTGATATGACGAACCGGCCGTTCCTGTCAGCGACTTGGCATCGTCCTCTCGAAATTACGGATGCCACGTCGTAGGACGGACACTCGGATCCCGGGAGCCGGAAATTGCATAGGACACTTCTTTTCCCGCGGCCAGCATCAGCTCCACATACTCCGCCAACTTATCGCGCGTCAACCGGCTAATGGGCCCCGAGATGCAAAGAGCCCCGGTCAACGTCCAGTTAATTCCAAACACCGGAACAGCCAGGCTCGAAACTTCAGGCTCTCTTTCGCCCATCGAGATGAAATAACCATCCTTGCGAATGGCCTCGTATGGCTCGCCGCTTTCGCCTGCGAATGCCCGCAACACTCTGCCCGGCGCCCCGGTGAGAGGAAGCCTTTCCCCGACGCGCACGTGGTGTCGCACCGCGCCTGGTCCTTCCACCCGCACCAGGCAGGCCCGAGTATCGCCCTCCCGGACATAAAAGGCCGCGCTTTCGCGTGTTTCGTAGCTGATTCTCCGGAGCACCGGCTCCACCGTTTCATTGACGCGAAATGCAGCCTGATAGCGCGCGCCCAGCCACCCTGCGGCCGCGCCGAGGCGCCATTGCCCATCTTCGCGTTGGACCAGGTACTCACTTTGCGCCAGTGTCCGCGCCGTGCGCAGAACGGTCGATTTGCCCATGCCGACTCGTCGGCTCAACTCCGACAGCGTCAACGAAGCGTCATCGGCAGAGAACGCCTCAAGAATTTGCAGGGCCCGGGTGACGGCGATGATTGTGTCTTTATCTGCACCTGCTGGCGTCTGTGCAGGCTGAGCATTCCGTTTCATGGCACATGTTCCGCTATGGACAACGCGATTGTATAGCACGGAACAGAAATCTATAGTCGAGGCACAAATACAAGGTTCGATTGGAGACACCCTTGAAGATAATCCTTCGCGTTCTGGCCGCCTGCTCCATTGCCGCGGTGCCCGGCCTTCCTGCGTATGCTGCAGACACCTATCCGGCCAAGCCCATTCGCCTCATCGTTCCATTCCCACCCGGGGGTGCGCCGGATACCTTCTCGCGCGAAATAGCCCAACAACTTAGCCGGGACCTGAAGTGGACCATCGTCGTCGACAACAGGCCAGGTGCTGGCGGCAACCTTGGCGTGGAAGCTGCGGCAAAAGCATCGCCTGATGGCTACACATTGGTGTTCGGCCAGACCAGCAATCTTGCTATCAACCCGTCGTTGTACAAAAAGCTGCCGTATGACCCAGCGAAAGATCTGACGCCCATCGGCTTGATTGCCTCCGCACCTCTCGCGATTGTTGCCAACAACAGTTCACCCTACAAAAATCTGACCGACGTACTTGCCGCCGCAAAAGCCAAGCCAGGCACGGTAACGTTCGGTACGCCGGGCAATGGCACGGTCGCACACCTCGCCATGGAACTCCTGCAAAAGCAGGCCGGGGTAAAGATGCAACACATTCCATACAAGGGTGCATCGCAGGCGCTCACCGACGTCCTGAGTGGCCAGGTAGAAATCTATATTGGCTCCGTCCCTACGGTAATGGGTCAAATCAAGATGGGCAAGCTGCGCGGAATCGCCGTGACCTCGGGTAAGCGTTCGCCGCAATTACCTAACACGCCAACCGTAGCGGAAGCCGGAGTAAAGCAATTTGAGGCCGACACATGGTTCGGCCTGCTTGCACCCGCCGGCACCCCCGCACCGATCGTCGAAAGACTCAACGCTGAATTGAATCGCGTACTCCAGGTCCCCGCCGTACGTTCCAAGATCGAGGCGGAAGGCGGTCAGGTCCTGGGCGGTAGTAGCGCTGCGTTTGCAGGCTTATTGCAAAAGGATCTTGCTCGCTGGCGAGTCGTGGTCAGCGACTCGGGCGCGACCATCGATTAATGCCTCGGCGCGCGTCTGCGCGCCAGATTCCACGTTCCCGGTTTTCACGATCCGTCAGTTGGCTTGCCAACTGCGCGGCTGGATTCACTCGTACATTTTTGGAGCAACCATGTCGCAAACCCAGCAACAGCCTGATGTCATCCGTGATTTCGAACGCGTTTCGTCCGACATCGTCAGGCAGGCGTCCGAGTACGCGTCCTCGATCTTCGCCGATGTAGCCGGTCGCCGCGGTGGCCTGCATGGGCGGATCGCACCACTGAGCCAAAAAAGCAAGTTCTGCGGTCCGGCTGTCACCGTGGAGGTTCGCCCCGGCGATAACCTCATGATTCACGCCGCGATGGCACTGGCTAAACCTGGCGACGTCATCATCGTTGACGGCAAAGGCGACCAAAACAGCGCGCTGATGGGCGCAATCATGGTCAATCAGTGCATTGCTCTCGGTGTCGCGGCCGTCGTCCTGGATGCCGCTGCGCGTGATGCCGAAGAGATCATCGAGACCGGCTTCCCGATGTACTCCGTAGGACTGAATCCCAACGGACCTACCAAGTTCGTACCGGGCCGCGTAAATCATCCGATCCAATGTGGTGGCGTTACGGTGCACCCGGGCGACCTGGTCATCGGCGATGCTGACGGTGTGGTCGTCATCGAGCGCGAAAAAGCGCCGGCTCTGATCGCGGAGGCTGCAAAGAAGGTAGCGGCCGAGCGCAAGCGCATCGAAGGTATCAAATCTGGCGACGCACTGCGGCCATCCTGGCTGGACGACGCGCTGCGTGCCGCCGGTGTACTGAAGGCTGGGGAAACGCTGTGAGCGCGCCGGACAAGCCCGTAATCGTTGTGACCGCGGCGAACATTGCGCCACAGGCGGTCGCACTGCTGTCCGACTTCGAACTGGTCTATGCAGGAAAAGCCGCAACCGAAGAAGAGACCGCAGAACTTTGCCGGCGTTACGCGCCTGTGGCGATCATCGTCCGCACAAGCAAGGTCGGCGCCATGGCGCTCGATGCGGCGCCGTCGATTCGCGTTCTGTCAAAGCACGGAAGTGGCATCGACAACATCGACCAGGACGCGGCGAAGGCCCGCGGCGTCAAAGTGGTGGCGGCGACAGGCGCAAATGCGGCAGCAGTGGCCGAACAAGCGCTGGCGCTTATGCTAGCCTGCGCGAAATCGGTGGTGACACTGGACCAGCGCACGCGCAAGGGCCATTGGGACAAATCGACGCACCAAAGTCTCGAACTGCAAGGGCGCACGCTTGGCCTTATTGGCCTGGGTGCGATCGGCCGCCGCTTCGCGCGGATCGCCTGCGCCATGGATATGAAGGTTATCGGATACGACCCATATGCCGCCGACCTGCCGACGGGCATCGAGCCCGTCAGCCTTGACGAAATCTGGGAAAACTCGGATGTCATATCGTTCCATTGCCCACTGACTGCCGAGAATCGAGGACTGCTCAACCAGGCGAGCCTGGCCAAATGCAGGGACGGCGTTATCGTCGTCAATACCGCACGCGGCGGGCTCATCGAAGAAGACGCGCTTCTGGCAGCCGTTGAAAGCGGAAAAGTGGCCGCAGCAGGCCTGGATTCATTGCAGCAAGAGCCGCCACCTGCCGATCATCCCTTCTTCATAAACAGCAAGTTCATCATCAGTCCGCACATCGGCGGCGTCACGAGCGATGCCTTCGTCAACATGGGTGTAGCCGCCGCGACGAACGTGCTGGCCGAACTTGCGAAGCTGCAGTAAGGAGCCGACATGAGTGAAGCACCAAGGCGGTGGCAGCGTAAGCCGGACGGCAGCAATTGGGGGGAATTTGGTCCAAACGATCAGCGTGGGCGCATGAACCTCGTGGATCGCACCAAGGTACTGCAAGGCGTCGCGGAAGTTCGCGAAGGCATTACGTTCTGCCTTTCGCTTCCCCTCGATTATCCCGGCGGCCAAACCATGAACGCGCGTCGGCAGCCACCCCGGCGCTTCGCCGTCCTTCGGGATGGAAAGAGCGCCGGGCAGCAGGGTTTCTGCTGGTCGTATCGTTCCGAGGATCCCGATCTGACAGACGTGGTCAATGACGATGTCGTGCTCATGAGCCTGCAGTATTCAACGCAGTGGGACAGCCTGGCACACGTGGGCAGTCATTTCGATGCCGACGGAGACGGCAGCGACGAAGCCGTCTTCTACAACGGCTTTCGCGCTGGCGAGGACATCAGAGCCGGTGTCGAGACTCAAGCGCCCGAGGCGTGGGCAAGATACGAGAACCCGGAAGCGCGCGCGTTGAGTATCGCCGTCCTTGCCGAGCACGGTGCCCAAGGGCGCGGCGTCATGATCGACATCGAGCGCCACATCGGACGCAAACGACAAGCTGTGGGCTACGAACAGCTCATGCGCATTCTGGAAGCAGATAACGTCACCGTCGAGCCGGGCGATATGGTCTGTCTCCATACCGGGTTCGCTGACACGTTGCTATCGATGAACAAGTCGCCCGATCTCAAGGTACTTCACGAATCCGGAACCGGACTGGACGGCTACGACGCGAAGCTGCTCAATTGGATCACCGACTCGCGCCTGGCATGCCTGCTGGCAGACAATCCCGCCGTGGAGCTGGTTGTGCCGAAACCGCTAACGCCCTCCCCGATTCGCGGGCCACGACTGCCGCTGCACGAACATTGCCTGTTCAAGAATGGCATTCACCTCGGCGAGCTGTGGCATTTGACACCATTGGCCTACTGGCTGCGCGAGAACAATCGTAGCCGCTTCCTGCTGACAGCACCGCCTCTGCGCCTTCCCGGTGCAGTCGGGTCGCCCGCGACGCCGATCGCAACCGTCTAATACAAAACTACGGACTCCGGAGACAAGAATGTTCAAGCCAGTTATCGGCGCCATTGCCAGCCTGACACTGCTGTGTGCCACCACCTGCGCCAGCGCCGCCTATCCCGATCATCCCATTCGCCTTGTCGTCCCATATCCGGCAGGCGGGGCGGCTGATACGGTCGCCCGGATTATCGCTGCCCCTCTGGGTACCAAGCTGGGCCAAACCATTGTCGTCGACAACCGCCCCGGCGCAAGTGGAGTGATTGGTGCCGGCGCTGTCGCCAAGGCCGCGCCGGACGGTTATACCCTGCTGCTGGACGCTACCGCTCATTCGGTCAACCCTAGTCTGCAACCGAAGCTTCCTTACGATACCGCGAAGGACTTCGCTCCCATCTCACTCGTGGTACTAGTGCCCAACCTTCTGGTGGTGCCACCGAATTCTCCGTTCAACTCGCCCAAGGACATCGTGGCGCGTGCGAAGGCTACGCCTGGGAAGCTCACCTATGCGTCCGCGGGCTCGGGCACCGCTCAGCACCTGGCCGCAGAACTGTTCCGTCAACAGTCCGGGCTGAATATGCTGCACGTACCCTACAAGGGCGGTGCACCAGCGTTGAGCGACCTGATGGGCGGTCAGGTAGATATGATGTTCAGCAACATGGCGGCGTCTTACCCACTGGTCTCCGGCAAGAAGCTGAAGGTACTGGCGACCACAGGCGCGAAGCGGTCTCCCGCGCTCCCAGATGTCCCGACCATCGCTGAATCCGGGCTGCCGGGCTACCAGGTCTATGAGTGGAACGGCTTGTTCGCGCCTGCCGGCACTTCCGTCGATATCATCGACAAGATCAACAAGGCAACCATCGAGGTCCTGACACAACCCGCCGTCAAGGAACGTCTCGCGGCAATCGGCGCGGAAGCTTCTGGCGATAAGCCCCAGGAATTCCGAAAGTTCCTTGATGCGGAGCGCGAAAAATGGGCGACAGTCATTAAACAGGGCAATATTCGCGCGGAATGATGTCGGATCTGCGAAGGGCACTGCGCGGATCGCCGATGGCCGGTACGCCAGTCGTCAGGGCCATTGGGATCGTCGCTTCTTTCGCCCCGATGACATGACGCACGGATCCGGGATGAATTGACCGCGCACGCGAGCGACGTGTTTGGGGCGATGGCGTTCAGGACAGACCGCGCGGATCACGACAGCCGGAAGCAAAACAGCCGACCAATCGGTCGGCTGTTTTCTTGAGAAGCCGCGGAAGGCTTGCGGAAAGTTCGGCTCGAATGACTACCCTTCCGCCCGCCTTGCTCACGCCGCCTTACTGCTTCGTGGCGGTGGAGGCCGGCGCCACCTTCTCAGTTGCGACGGGGCTGGCCTTCGCACCGGCAGGAGCAGCAGCCTTCGCCGGGCTTGCCTTGGTGGCCTTGGCGTGCGCGGTAGCGTGCTTGTGGGTAGCGGTCTTGGCAGGAGCCTTCACAGCGGGAGCCGTAGCGGCTTGCGCAGCCGGAGCGGCAGGTGCCGGGGCCGCAGCGGGAGCCGGGGCAGCGCCTTGAGCAAAGGCGGCGCCGGTGATGGCGAGGGAGGCGATGGCGGCGGACAGCTTCTTCATGATGAATCCTTCTCTCAGGTTAGAGGCACAGCAAGTTGCCGTGCTCGCCCGTAAAAACGACCCGCGTTGATTTAGCGTTGACCAGGAGGTTGTGACAAACCGTAAGGGATGTTTCCGCAAACCCTAACCCGGGGTCGTCTGTCTCGACCCGAGAAGCATGCCGGCGTGCTGGCTTCGAAGGCGCTGCAGGGTGGCAAGATCTTGCGCGCGAAGCGCGTCCGGATAGTTCACTGTCCCTAGGGCCGGCACACCGCTGCACCGGCTGACCAGAGCGTCAGGAGCCTCCAAACCAGTTGTAACCTTGGTCTACCCAATAGCCGCCCGGAAAGGTGTTGGTCACGAACAGTTCCATGATGTGCTTGGGATTCTTGTATCCGAGCTTGGTCGGCATCCGGAGCTTCATCGGGAAGCCGTACTTTGGCGGCAGGCGCTCACCGTCGTACGTAAACGTCAGCAAAGTCTGGGGATGCAGCGCCGTGGCCATGTCGATGCTTTCGTAGTAATCATCGGCGCAGCGGAACCCTACGTACTTTGCCGTGGTATCGGCGCCGATGCGCTGCAGGAAGCCGGAAAACGGCGTGCCGCCCCAGCGCCCGATGGCGCTCCAGCCTTCCACGCAGATATGGCGCGTGATCTGTTCGGCCTGGGGCAGCGCGTAAAGCTCCTCCAGGGTCCAGCTCTTCTTGTCCTGCACCATCCCGCCGATCTTCAACCGGAAGTCGTCGCCGTTCACCACGGTAACTTCATCGATCCCGTAGAACGCGTTGAACGGGAAAGGTCGCGTGATATCAGATTCGGTATAGGTCGGCGCCAGGCGGTTGGGATCGAAGAGCCACGCCTGCACGCGGTCGTTCATGCGCGACACCCGCGACAGAAACGTTTCTACCGAGGCTTCGTCGGTCAGGCTGCAGCCAGTCAGCATGGCCAGCCCGCCAAGCGTAAGGATGCGCTTGCCGAACAGGCGCCGCGCCGGAGCGTCGAGTTCGCGCCGCACATCGATAACAAGCGACTCGCGGTCGATGGCCATGGGTCTGGAAGACTTGGGGTTCACGTTCATGCTCCAGGTTGGATCAGCGTCCGCGGATCATCGTCAGCAGGCTGCGCGGCACCAGCGCCACCATGACCATGTGCAGCACCACAAAGGCGGCAAGCAGCGCCATGGCGCAAAAATGGACCACGCGCGCGAAGTCGTAGCCGCCCATCATCTCGCGCAGCAGGGGAAACTGCACGGGCTTCCAGATCGCAATGCCCGACAGCACGAGCACCAGCAGCACCACCATCACCAGGAGATAGGCGAGCTTCTGCACCGCGTTGTAGTGGCTGAGGTCGGCGTGAGACAGGCGCCCGCGCAACGCGGCGCTCAGGTCCTCCAGCACTGCACGCGGCCCCAGTGGAAAGAACTTGCGGGCAAAGCGGCCCGTGGCGAGGTTCATCGCCAGATAAAAGATGCCGTTGAAGAACAGCAGCCACATGGCCGCGAAATGCCATTGCAGCGCGCCGCCCAGCCATCCGCCCAGCGTGATGTCGCCCGGAAAGCGAAACGGTGGGAACACCGGCGAAGCGTTGTAGATGCGCCAGCCGGACAGCATCATGACCAGGGCCGCCAGCGCATTGAGCCAGTGCGTGATACGCACCCAGCCCGGCTGGATCTTGCGTGGGGCGACGCGAGCGTTGACTGCGTCATGCGAGAGTGCCATTTCGCCCTCCTCCAGAACCTGAAACCGGGCACCGTGGGCGACTGCTTGCCGCCACCGGCGCCTGGCCGAAATTGCCCAGCGTTACTTGCCCATCTTGTCGTGCGACTTCGGCTTGGCCATCTTGTCCTTGGACATGTTGTCCTTCGCCATGCCGTCCTTGGACATCGCATCCTTCGACATTGCATCCTTCGACGTACTCTCCTTGGCCATCGAATCCTTCGACATGGCGTCCTTGGACATGGCCCCACCGGTCTGGGCGAATGCTGCCGTGCCACCCAGCATGAGCATTGCGGAAACAACGGCGATTGCGATCCTGTTCATGTTCGACTCCTCGTTACCTTGCGTTTGGACCGGGAGCGCCCCGGTTGACGAAACTCCGCGCCGCGCCGTGACCAGCGGGCACCAGATTCACACGGGATGTGTGCGTCTGGTGAGAAATTCGACGCAGTGGCGCATCCGGTTACAGCGCCCTGGAAATTTTTTCTGGCCGGGTTGGACATGACAGTGCCGAAGCGACTCGCAACACACACAAAGGCCGCCGCAGCGTAGAATTCGCGCAACTCAACGTAGCCCGTGTAACCAACGCGACCGATGGAGCGAACTGTCGAACAGGATCTGTTAAAACGGCGGGAGTCTCGCCTGCTCGACCTGTTTACAGGTGGACTGGCGGGCAACCAAGGGGCATACGCGCAATTTCTCACCGAGCTGTCCGCAATGCTGCGCGGCTATTTCCGTAATCGGCTGCCGCAGCAGGCGGGGGATGTCGAAGACCTGACCCAGGAAGTGCTGCTGGCTGTCCACAACGCGCGCCACACTTACCTGCCGGGACAGCCCCTGACGGCCTGGGTGCACGCGATTGCCCGGTACAAGCTCGCGGATCATTTTCGTGCGCATGGGCGTCAAGATGCGCTGAACGACCCGCTGGACGCAGCGCAGGACATCGCAGCGGCACCCGACCTGGAGCCGGCGCAGGCGAAGCGCGATTTGAGCCTGCTGCTGGACCAGCTGCCGGATCGTCAGCGCCTGCCGATCGTGCACGTCAAGCTGGAAGGGCTATCGGTCAGCGAAACCGCGCGGTTGACCGGCATGTCGGAATCGGCGGTAAAGGTGGGCGTGCATCGCGGGCTGAAGGCGCTCGCGGCAAAGATTCGAGGAACACGATGAACACGGACGACCTGATTTCCATGCTGGCCACCGGCGTCGCGCCAGTCGACCGACACGCGGTCGGCCGCCGTTTCGGCATCGCCCTCGCTGTAGGGGCAGCCATGGCGCTATTGCTGCTGTCCATCACGCTGCATTTCCGTGCCGACCTGGCCGAAGTCGCCGGCACGCCGCTTTTCTGGGCCAAGGTGGCACTGCCGCTGTCGCTGCTGCTGGGCGCATTGTGGATGGTGACGCGGCTCGCGCGTCCCGGCATGGGCACCGCCGCCGGCTGGCCCGGCATTTCATTGCCGTTCGCCGCGGTGTGGCTTGGTGCGGCCTATGTGCTGGCCGGCACGCCGGCTGGCGAACGCACTGCGGCAATACTCGGACAAACCTGGCGCGTCTGCCCGTTCGCGATTGCCATGCTGTCCGTGCCCGTGTTCATCGCCATCTTCTGGGCATTGCGCGGGCTGGCGCCCACGCGGCTGCGGCTGGCCGGCGCGGTGGGCGGCCTGCTGTCTGGCGCGCTCGCCACGCTGGTCTACTGCCTGCACTGCCCTGAGATGGGCGTGGCGTTCTGGGGCGTGTGGTACGTCCTCGGCATGCTGGTGCCCACCGCCATCGGCGCGTTGTTTGGGGAGCGTCTGCTTCGGTGGTAATGGAAGCTGTCGGTTCACCCAGAAACCCTGATCCCTATCCGGGCGCCCCACGCCGAGGGCCAGACGGCCATCCGATGCGCGCGCATCGCCAGGGGCGCTAGCTTGCCGCTCAGATTCCCTGTCCGCCAGACACTTCAATCCGCTGCGCATTGACCCAGCGGTTGTCCTCCGACAGCAGGCTGGCGATCATCGGACCAATGTCTTCGGCCACTCCGACGCGTCCCAACGCCGTCATCCCGGCGAAGAACTGGTTGAATGCCGGAGTGTCGCGCACTGCACCGCCGAAGAAGTCCGTTTCAATCGCACCCGGCGCTACTGCGTTGACCGTGATCCTGCGCGGGCCAAGCTCCTTCGCCATGTAGACGGTGAGCACTTCCACGGCGCCCTTGACCGCGGCGTAGGCCGACCAACCTTCGGCGGATACGCGCGTCAGCCCCGTCGAGAGATTGACAATGTGGCCGCCATCTGCAAGCAGCGGCAGCATCGTCTGCGTGAGAAAGAACACCCCCTTGAAATGCACATTGACGAGCATGTCGAACGCCGCCTCGCGCATTTCGGCGATCGGCGCTACGTCGCCATGTCCCGCGTTGTTGACAAGGTGGTCGAAGCTGTCGCGCTGCCAGGTGTGGCGCAGCACGGATCTCAGCCGTTCCGCGAAATCAGGGAACGTGGCGATATCGCCGGCATCGAGTTGCAGAGCCACCGCCTTGCGGCCCAGCTTCCCGATCTCCGTGACGACCGCGCTGGCCTCCGCTTCCCGGCTCCGGTAGGTGAGGATGACGTCCCCGCCCTTGCGGGCGATCGACAGGGCGGTGTTGCGGCCGAGGCCACGGCTGGCGCCGGTGACGAGAGAGATCGTGGTCATGAGTACACTCCTTGGCGTGTGAGGGAAACCGGTGTCCATTCTGTTGTCTGGCACGCCTGAATCGCTTGCCTGAATCTCTTTGTTCCTTGCCTTTTCCTCCAAACGTGGTGTCCCAGTCGGTGGGAACCCGCTACGATGGCAGGTGATGAATCGCCACCCTGCCCAAAGATGAGTGACCTGTTGCTTGATGCCGTGCGCCGCTATGCGGAGGTGCATGCCGGGCCCACCGGCATTGCCCCGACTCCCATTCCGGGCCTGACAGCCATCCGGGCGACGGCCCCCAGCGGCATTGACTATGCAATCTCCAGACCGCTCGCGTGCCTTGTCCTGCAAGGCAGCAAGCGGGTGGCCATGGGCAGCCAGACGTTCGACTTCAGCGCTGGCGAGTCGCTGCTGATTACCTCGGACGTGCCGACGATCAGCCAGATCACGCGCGCCAGCACTGACGCGCCGTACTATTCCCTCGTGTTGGATCTCGATGTGGCAGCTGTCGCCGAACTGGCAGCCGAGATAAAGCTCGGGCCGGTCCCCCAAGAGTCGCCTGTACAGGTCGAACCGTCGGATGCCGATGTCGCGGATGCGGCGCTGCGGCTGATGCGGCTGATTTCGCGTCCGGCGGCAATACCAGTGCTGCAGGCACAGCTCGTGCGCGAAATCCACTACTGGTTGCTGGTGGGCAAGCATGGCCCGGTGATTCGGCAGATCGGCCGTCCGCAGAGTCACGCTCAACGTCTGGCCCGCGCCGTCGCTTTGCTGCGCGCTGAGTTCGCTCAACCGCTTCCGGTTGAACGCCTCGCGTCAACCGCTGGCATGAGCGTGTCGTCCTTTTACCAGCACTTCCGCGCAGCCACATCGCTGTCGCCGCTACAGTTCCAGAAGCAGTTGCGCCTCATCGAGGCACGCCGACTCATGACGTCCGAAGGCATTTCGGCAAGCGATGCTGCGTTTTCCGTGGGTTATGAAAGTGTCCAGCAGTTTACGCGTGAGTACCGCCGGATGTTCGGTCTGCCGCCGGGAAAGGACAGGGAGGCGGCAATGCAAGGGGCCCAGCCCGACCGATCTGCAGCGCGGGGTGAGGGAATACGCGCTTAGGTGATATGTCGAAGTGCGCGCGTAGTGTCGATGGCAGTTCAAATGCGCGCATGCGCGGTATGGGGTGTCATGCGCCCGGGGATTTCGCTACGCCTCTGCGGACGAGCATGTCAAATAGCAGCTGCGCGGCCGGCGCCAACGGGCGCCCTCGGCGCGAGATCAATCCCAAGGTTCGGGTGATCGCCGGTTCGGTCAGTGGTATCGCGAGTAGCCCACTGCTGGACTTTGGCGGCAACGCCATGCGCGGTACGACACCGATTCCCAGCCCCGCCTCGACCAGGCTTACCAAGGCGGGAACATGATTGACCTCGCAGTACCAACGCGGTCTCACCTGCTGTCGCGCCAGGGCCTGGTCGATCAGTAGGCGATTGCCGCTGCCTTGCGCGAGCGTGATGTAGTCGAAATCCCCAAGGTCTTTCCAATGGACGCTTTTACGCGTGGCTAGCGGATGCCCTTTGCGACAGGCGACGACAAACGCCTCCTCAATCAACGGGCAGAATTCGATGTCAGGCTCCTGTGTCCCGATATAGGTAAGACCAAAATCCGCATCGCCTCGCGTGACGGCGAGCAGCACATCCCCAGAAGACTCATCAATGATGCGCAGGCGTATCCCCGGATATCGCTCGTGATACGGCCCCACGACAGAAGGCAGGAAATGGCCTACCGCGGAAGGCACGCAGGCTAGCGTCACCTCGCCCGACAGCCGCTCGGAAACGGTCTGAATGCCGAGCATGGCCTCTTCCAACTCATTGATCACGTTGCGTGCCTTGTGGACGAACATGCGCCCCACGGTCGTCAGCTCCACCTTCCGCGTGGTCCGTGTGAAAAGCGCGACGCCCAGCGCATCTTCCAGTTTGTCCACGCGGCGCGAAAGCGCCGACTGTGACAGGAACATCGAATCCGAGGCCGCTTTGAAGCTTCCAAGGTCGGCGACGGCCAGAAACGCCCGCAAATCCGCGAGATCGAAATTCATGTGTATAACGCAAAAATACTTGTGATTTTTGCACTTTACACTGGAATCCGGTACGCGCGATCATTCGCAGCACGGACAGCGAAGTCATGCCGTCCTGACCAAGCAGGAGACAAAATGCCCAAACAAGTACGCGAGCCGGTACGCGGCATGTCGCGCCGTGCCGCGCTTGCCGCCCTCGCGATGCCGCTAGCCACTCTGCTGATTCCCGCCCAAGCGCAGACGTGGACACCCGTCAGGCCCATCCGGCTGATCGTCCCCTACGGTCCCGGCGGAAGCTCGGACGCCATTGCACGCGTCATCGCGGCCGAAATGTCGAAGGGCCTCGGCCAACAAATCGTGGTGGACAACAAGGGCGGCGGCCAGGGTGTCATCGCGATGCAGGAAACCGCGCGCGCCGCGCCCGATGGCTACACCCTGGTTCTCGGCCACGTGGGCACGCTTGCCGTCAACCCAGCCATGATGCGCAAGCTTCCCTACGATGCCTCGAAGGACTTCGCGCCGGTAACGTTGCTCGCAAAGGTGCCGATGGTGTTCGCGGTGGGGCCGTCCGTCCATAGCGATTCCCTCAAGGCATTCATCATGAAGGCCAAGGCGAAGCCTGGCGCGATGACTTACGGCTCCGCGGGCAACGGTAGCGCTGGCAATGTCGCCTTCGAGATGCTCAAGCAGACCGCGCATATCGATCTTGTGCACGTGCCATACAAAGGTACCGGTGCCCAGATTACCGACTTGCTCGCCGGCAACATTGACGCCGCGTCGGCGGGCCTGGCGGGCATCCTGCAACACGCCAAGGCAGGCAAGCTGCGCATCCTCGCGGTTGGATCGGCAAAACGCCTTGCACCAATCCCCAACGTTCCCACTATTGCCGAGGAAGGCTACCCGGGATTCGAAAGTTCCCAGTGGTTCGGGCTGATGGCACCGGCTGGCACGCCCGCACCGGTTGTCAGCCGTCTCCATGCCGAGGCCGTAAAGGCCCTGGCTACGCCACTGGTGCGACAACGCCTTGAGGAAGACGCGAGCACGCCTGTCGGCGCCGGCAGTACCGAGTTCGCGGCATTCATTCGAACCGAGCAACAGCGCTGGGGCACTGTAGTGCGCAGCGCGGGCATCCAGGCCAACTAAATCCCTCAGAGATTTTCCGCATGCAACAAGATCGAATCACCCTATCCGAAGCCGAGCTGCGCCAACTAGGAACGCGGGCGTTCCAGGGGCTGGGCCTGACCGAAAGCGATGCCCGTGATGTCATTGACATCCTCGTGCTGGCAGACCTTTTCGGGCTGAGTACCCACGGCCTGTCCCGCATTGAATCCTATGGCGAACGCCTGCTGTCCGGCGGTATCTCGGCACGTCCCGCCATCACCATCGAGCGTGCCGCACCGGCGCTGGTAAAGGTCGATGGCGGCAACGCCGTCGGTCCGCTCGCAGGCATGAAGGCGCTGCGCGCCGCAATGGAAGTCGCCGGGCAATTCGGCATCGGCATGGCCTTCGTCCGGGGCAGCAACCACTTCGGGCCGGTTTCACCCTACAGCTATATTGCCGCGGAAGCCGGGTTCGCCAGCATGATCGGCAGCAACGCCACGACGACCATCGCGCCATGGGGCGGCAGCGATGCGCGCCTGGGCAACAGCCCGCTAGGCTTCGGCGTACCCGGGCATGACGGCCGCCACTTCCTGCTGGATATGGCCATGAGCGTGGCCGCGCGCGCCAAGATCCGCAATGCGCTCAAGGCAGGACACCCCATCCCGGATTCCTGGGCCACCGACGCGCAGGGACGACAGACTACCGACCCCAAAGCCGCTCTCGATGGCTTCCTGCTACCTATTGGCGGGCACAAGGGCTATGGGTTGGCCTTGATGGTCGACCTCTTCGCCGGATTGCTCTCGGACGCGGCGTACCTCACGCACGTCAAGTCCTGGGTCGATGCACCTGACGAACCCCAGAACCTCGGCCATTTCTTCATCCTGATAGATACCCGGCGACTGGGCTCCGCACAATGGCTGGCTGCACGAATGAAGGACTTTGCAGCCATCCTCAAGGGCAGCGCTCCGGCCGAGCCGGGCAAGCCGGTCATCGTTCCCGGGGAGATCGAGCTCGACAAGCTGACACTTCAGCGCGAAACGGGCATTGTCATGGATCCTGCCGTGAAGGCACTACTGGATCGACATGCGAATGCAAAGGCCAACTGAATGACGCACGCCGGAGACACCATGACCGATGACAATGCGCGGCGCGAGCTTGCGCCGACTGGAATCATTCGCGCGTCTATCAATGTTGGAAACCCAATCCTCGCAAACCTCGATGCCCAGGGAAATCCAGTCGGCGTTTCAGTAGACCTGGCCGGCGAGTTTGCCCGTCGTCTTGGCGTCCCGCTCGAACTTGTCGTGTTCGACTCTGCGGGAAAGTCGGTCGATGCGGTCACGGCCGGGCAGGCTGACTTCGGATTCTTTGCCATCGACCCGGTCCGAGGGGCTGGCATTGCCTTTTCCGCACCCTACGTGCTGATCGAAGGCGCATACCTGGTCAGGAACGACTCCCCGGTCAGGACGAACGATGAAGTCGACCTTCCCGGATGCAGCGTTGTGGTGGGCAAAGGTAGCGCCTACGACCTGCATCTCACGCGTGCGTTGCGACAGGCTCACATCGTGCGCGCCCCAACGTCTCCGTCCGTTGTGCAAACATTCCTGGAACAGGGCGCGGACGTGGCTGCCGGAGTTCGACAGCAATTGGAAGTCGATGCCGCGCGCACGCCAGGCCTGAGGCTGCTGCCGGGCCGCTTCATGGTCATACAGCAGGCCATGGGCCTTCCCAGGGCCCGAAGCGCTGAAGCAGTGGAACTGCTCTGGCGGTTCGTCGAGGAAATGAAGGCCTCCGGATTCGTCTCGGACGCGCTCACCCGTCACGGAATCGAAGGTGCGTCTGTCGCGCCCATGACATCATAGCGACTGACAGATTCCCCGACAGCTCGCCACCTGTAAGCGGCGATGCACGGTGCAACTCGGGGTTCGCCTACACGCCCCCCGGCGGGGGGCGTTCTGCATCCTGACTGGGAACGGCGTCGTGGGCGGCAGCTGGTACGAAGCGGCACGACGGTAATCTCGCGCAATCACGGCGTGAGATGCGCGGAATGGTAAATGACGCAAGTCCTAGAGACTCCCCTCTATGTCTGTCACTGCACCGTCTGTCAACGTCGAAACGGGCGCGCGGCACTCCCGGTCATGCGGATCGCAATTTGGGGGAGCCGTTACCCGGCAACGCATCCGGCATGGACATATGCGGTCTTTACCGTCGTGTAGAACTCGCGTGCGTAGCTGCCCTGTTCGCGTGGCCCATAGCTAGAGCCTTTTCTACCGCCAAACGGCACGTGGTAGTCAACGCCGGCCGTGGCCGTGTTGACCATGACCATGCCTGCTTGCGCATGGCGACGGAAATGGGCCGCGTACTTCAAAGACGTGGTGCAGATGCCTGCCGACAGGCCAAATCGCGTGTCATTGGCCACGGCCAGCCCTTCCTCGTAGTCCTTCACGCGAATCACCGAGGCGACCGGGCCGAACACTTCCTCCTGATTAATGCGCATGGTCGAAGTGGTGTCGACCACAAGCGCAGGCGTTAGAAAGAAGCCCGGCGCGGCAAGCTCAAGCCGCTCGCCCCCGAATACCGTACCACCCTCCTCACGCGCGATCGCGATGTAGCGTTGGTCCTGCTCGAGCTGTCGCGCGTCAACGACCGGGCCAATTTGCGTATCGGGCGCCAATGCATCGCCCACGCGCAGGGCTGCCATGCGGCTTCGCATGGCATCGACAAAGCGGTCATGGATATTCGCTGTGACGATCAGGCGGCTCGAGGCCGTGCAGCGCTGGCCGGTCGAGTAGAACGCACCATTGATGCAGGCTTCCACCGCGACATCGAGGTCGGCATCGTCGAGCACGACCATCGGATTCTTGCCGCCCATCTCGAGCTGGAATTTCTTCCCAGACGCCACGCAGCGCGCAGCAATGCCACTGCCCGTGGCGACGGAGCCGGTAAAGCTGATGGCGTCCAGGCCGCTCGATGCAACCATGGCCTCTCCGACTACCGCGCCGCGGCCCATCACCAGATTGAGCACACCCTGTGGCAAGCCTGACTCAACCAGGATATTGACGAGTTCCCACGCGCTGCCCGGCACCAGTTCCGCAGGTTTGAAGACAACGCAGTTGCCATAGGCCAGCGCGGGTGCGATCTTCCACGCGGGAATCGCCATCGGGAAGTTCCATGGGGTGATCAGCCCGATGACGCCAAGCGGCTCGCGCGTGACCTCGACGGTCATGCCGGGACGCACCGACGGCAGGATTTCGCCTCCGAGCCGCAGCGCCTCGCCAGCAAAGAACTTGAAAATCTGGCCGGCGCGCGCGACTTCCCCGATGGCTTCGGCCAGCGTCTTGCCCTCCTCACGTGCCAGCAGCCGGCCCAATTCGGCCTTGCGCGCCAGGATCGTGGTGCCAGCCTGGTCGAGCACGTCGAAGCGCTGCTGCGGCGTGGACAGCGACCACGATACAAATGCCTGGCGCGCCGCCGCGATGGCGCGCTGCGTGTCCTCGGCATCGGCCTGGGCGAAATGACCGATCACATCGTTCAAATTGGACGGATTGACGTTCGGTGCCGTGCACTGGCCGTCCACCCACTGTCCGTCAATATGGTTGGGAAACGATTTCATGGCGATTCTTGCAGGATCAGGGCATCAGGTATTGAGCAGGCCGCGGGCGGCCAGGCTGGCGTACAGCGCGCGCACGCCGAACGTCCACGGCGTAATCTCGGTACTGAGCCGCACCGTGTTCACCAACGCACCGAGCGCAGGCGTCGAAATGGTGACGCGGTCGCCAAGGTGGTGGGTAAATCCGGCGCCGGGCGCGTCACGGTCCTGGATCGGCGAGAACATCGTGCCCAGGAAGAGCATGAAGCCGTCCGGGTACTGGTGATGCGCGCCCCAGGTCTGGGCGACCAGGTCGGCGGGGTCGCGGCTGATCTCGCGCATATGGCTGACGCCGTCGAGCACAAACTGGTCGTCAGCGCCTTCCACGCGCAGAGACAGGCTGGCCCCGCGCACGCTGTCCAGCGTGAAGCCATCGTCGAACAGCCGCACGAACGGACCGATCGCGCACGAGCCGTTGTTGTCCTTGCACTTGCCGAGCAGCAGTGCCGAACGGCCTTCGATATCGCGCAGGTTCACGTCATTGCCAAGCGTGGCGCCCACGGGCGTGCCCCTGCTGTTGACGGCCAGCACGATTTCCGGCTCGGGGTTGTTCCACACCGACGCCTGCAGCAAGCCGACGTCCGCGCCAAAGCCCACCGCCGACATCGGCTGCGACTTTGAGAACACCTCGGCGTCGGGGCCAATGCCGACTTCCATGTACTGCGACCAGGCGCCGCGCCGTTCGAGCTCGGCCTTCAGCCGCATGGCGGCGTCCGAACCCGGAACGATCTTCGACAGGTCGGTGCCGATGGTGGCGGCAATTGTCTCGCGCACGGCCTTGGCCTTGGCCGGATCGCCTCCCGCCTGCTCCTCGATCACGCGTTCGATCAGGCTCACGGCGAAAGTCACGCCGCAGGCCTTGATGGCCTGCACGTCGCACGGGGCCAGCAGTTGCGCCGAGCCGGCCTGGCCATCGAGCGCGGCCTGCAGCAACGGCTCTACGCGGCCGAGCGATGCGCCGTTGGCTGTGCGCGCAATCTCGACAGCGTCGGCGCGGTCGAACAGATCGGCGGTCGTGGGAACGGTGGACGTGATGTCGAACACCTCGCCACCGCGCACGGCGACGACGCACGGGCCGGCGTGGGCACCATCGTGCCGCCAGACGCGGCCGATCAGCAGCGCCTGCGCGAGGTCCTGGGGCAGGCAGTCGGAAGGGGAAAGGGTATGCATGGTTACCTCGACGACGGTTCTGTTTGCGGATGGATGTCAGTCAGTGCGAATGACGCGGATTGCCGCGCTGTTCAATCACCTTCAAGTACAGCGTGGCCGGCTCCAGGCAGCCTCCGGTCGACAATTGGCCCACCAGTTGGCGGTAGAGTTCCTGCCAGGGCGTTTGCGCCTGCGGAACAGAAAAGCTCGCCGTCTTGCGGCGACGCGCGAGTTCGTCTTCATCGACCAGCACATTCACGCTGCGGTTGTTCAGATCCACGCGGATGCGATCGTTGGTGCGCAGCAGTGCCAGGCCGCCGCCCACGGCGGCTTCGGGGGACATGTTCAGGATCGAAGGGCTAGCCGACGTGCCGCTCTGGCGGCCGTCGCCCATGCACGGCAACGAGGTGACGCCACGGCGCACCAGCGCGGCCGGCGGCGCCATGTTGACGACCTCGGAACTGCCCGGATAGCCAACCGTCCCGCAGCCACGGATGACGAGGATGCAACGCTCGTCGATCTCCAGCGCCGGGTCGTTGATGCGAGCGTGGTAGTCCTCGGGACCATCGAACACAATGGCCCGCGCCTCGAAAGCGTTCTCGGCGCCCGGCTCGGCGAGATAGGTCTGGCGGAATGCCTCGCCCACCACCGACATCTTCATGATGGCGCTGTCGAAGAAGTTGCCGGACAGTACGATGAAACCGGCGCCGTGCTTGAGCGGCGCATCGGCGGTGCGGATGACGTCGCGGTCGGCGTCCTGCGCGGCATCCGCGATATCGCCGATGATCCTCCCCGACACCGTCAGGCAGTCACGCCGCAGGAGGCCTGAAGCATCGAGTTGGCGCAGCACCGCAGGCACCCCGCCGGCACGGTGAAAGCTCTCCCCGAGGTACTCGCCGGCCGGCATGCAGTTCACGAGCAGCGGCACCGCTTCACCGAAACGCTGCCAGTCGTCCAGACTCAGTTCCACGCCCATATGGCGCGCGATGGCAATCAGGTGCGGCGGGCAATTGCTCGATGCGCCGAGCGCGGATGCCACCACGATGGCATTCTCGAACGCCGGACGCGTCATGATCATGGAGGGGCGCAGATCTTCTCGCACCAGTTCGACCGCGCGCTTGCCGGTGGCATAGGCCATTTGGCCGCGCTCCCGATATGCCGCGGGAATGCTGGCGCACCCCGGCAGCGACATGCCCAGCGCCTCGGCCAGACTGTTCATCGACAGCGCGGTGCCCATGGTATTGCAGTGACCAATCGAAGGTGACGAAGCCGTGGTCAGCTTCATGAAACCCTCATAGTCGATATCGCCGGCCGCGAGCAGATTGCGAGCGTGCCAGATCACCGTGCCCGAGCCAACGCGTTTGCCCTCGTGCCAGCCGTCGAGCATCGGGCCACCCGACAGCACGATCGCGGGCATGTCAACCGTGGCGGCAGCCATCAGACACGCCGGAGTGGTCTTGTCGCAACCCGTGGTGAGGACAACGCCGTCCAGCGGGAAGCCGTGCAGCACTTCCACAAGCCCCAGGTAAGCCAGGTTGCGGTCGAGCGCAGCGGTGGGTCGGCGGCTCTGCTCGGCGAGCGGATGGACTGGAAATTCCATGGGGATGCCGCCTGCGTCGCGAATGCCCGCCTTGGTGCGTTCGGCCAGCTCGATGTGATGGCGATTGCACGGTGCCAGGTCGCTGCCGGTCTGCGCGATACCGATGATGGGACGTCCCGACTGCAGTTCCTCGCGCGTCAGCCCATAGTTCATGAATCGCTCGACGTAAAGCGCCGTCATGTCTGCATGAGAAGGGTCGTCAAACCATTCCTGGCTGCGCAGCCGACGAGGGACTTGTGACATGGTGAACTGTCTCCGTATGGTCTTGATCTGTAATCGTTACCCGATAGTTACCGGTAACATTCGAGCGGATGTTAGCACGGAGGATTTGCATTTAGGAAGGGGGCTGGATTGGCCGGGCCCCACCGTAGAGACACAAGGCACCTGCTGCGGCGCCCCGTGAACAGCTTACGCGCTGTCCCGCGCCACGATCGTAAAGTCGATCCGGATGCTTTGCGACTCGGCCCGCTGGCCGGCATCACGCGCCTGCAGCGCGGCCAGCAGGGCCTCGCCGGTGCGGAGGCCGATGCCATGGGCATCGACCGACACTGTCGTGATCGACGGATGGCAGCATGCCGCGATCTCGAAATTGCCGAAGCCCGCCACGGCCATGTCGCCGGGCACGGAAAGACCTCGACGGTGGCACTCCATGATGGCGCCGAATGCGGACATGTCGCTCACGCACATGACGGCGTCGGTGTCGGGCCACTGCGCCAGCAGCGCTGCCATGGCGGGGCCGCCGTGGCTCATGGTGATCGGGGATTCCCCCAGGCGTACGACGCGGGGCTCGCCAAGTTCGAGCGCCTTGATCTCGGCCTGGTAGCCCTTGAGGCGGTCCAGGCCCCGTCGGTCCAGAGCGCTCTCGCCGCCGAGGAAACCGATGCGCTGGTAGCCGCGCTCCGCAAGGTGCCGGACCATCGCGCGCGCAGCCCGCACGTTGGAAAAGCCTACCGCGGTGTCGATCGGATGCGTGGGCAAGTCCCACATCTCCACGACGGGAATCGCCGAGCGCTCAAGCAGCTTGCGGGTGGCATCGGTATGCTGCGAACCCGTCAGGGCGATGCAGCGCGGCTGGTAGCGGAGCATGGAGCGCACCAGCCGCTCTTCCCGCTCCAGGTCGTAGTCGGTGTCCCCAAGCAGCAGTTGCAGGCCATGCGGTTCCAGCGCAGCCGTCAGCCCGCGCACGGTATCGGAAAAATTGGAGCTGGACAGCGACGGCACCAGCACCGCGACGAATTCGGAGCGCCCCGACGACAGAGCGCCGGCGGCGGCATCGGCCACGTAACCGAGCTGCTCGATGGCTTTGCAAACCCGCTCGCGTGTCTCGGCGGCGACGCTGTGGCCGGCCAGCACACGGGAAACCGTCATCTTCGATACCCCGGCCACGCGGGCTACATCGGACATGCGGGGTGCTCCGGCAAGCCGGACGGCGTTGGGACTGGGCATTGGAATCGTGATCGGGGAAAGCTGGCAAAGGCCACATCATACCGGTGCTGGCCATCCGGCAAACCAACCGGCGCTGCGCCGCATGGCTGCTGCCGGCACTAGGGGAAACCCCCTGCCCGCCAGGGCTTGAACTCCAATGGCGCGCCATGCTACCTTCCGGTCCGTTACCGGTATCAAACGCCGGTTGCTCCCGTCGCCCCATCGGCGGATTTTTTTGGCCGCATGATGTTACCGGTAACTTCAACAGCGTCCGCCGATACGAAGAATATCTAAACAATCAGGAGACAAGCTGATGTCATCGCTCTCGCAGACTGCTGCCGTGCCGGCAGCGGCCGACTTATCGGAAGACGCCCTCTACCGCAAGGTGATGCGGCGCATCCTGCCGCTACTGTTGCTGTGCTACGTCGTGGCCTACCTGGACCGCGTCAACGTGGGGTTTGCCAAGCTGCAGATGCTGGACGACCTGAGCTTGAGCGACAGCGTGTACGCACTGGGGGCGAGCATCTTCTTCTGGGGCTACTTTCTGTTCGAGATGCCGAGCAACCTGCTTCTGCATCGCTACGGCGCGCGTTTCTGGATCGCCCGCATCATGATCACGTGGGGGATCGTGTCGTCGTCGATGGCCTTTGTCGTGCCGCTGGCGCAGTTCTTCAACGTACAGACATCCACGATGTTCTACACGCTGCGCTTCCTGCTCGGCCTGTGCGAAGCCGGCTTCTTTCCAGGCGTGATCCTGTACATGAACTACTGGTTTCCCGCGCGCCGGCAGAGTGTGGCGATGTCGGGCTTCCTGGTTGCGATCCCGCTGAGCCTGACGCTGGGTAGCGTCGTATCCGGCTGGCTCATGGAGCAGACGCACGGGCTGTCCGGCATGAGCGGCTGGCAGTGGATGCTGCTGCTCGAAGGCCTTCCGTCGATCGTCGTGGCATTCATCGTCCTGGCCTTCCTCGGTGACGGTCCCGACTCGGCCAAGTGGCTGTCAGCCCAGGAAAAGGCCGTGCTGTCGCGCAATCTCAAACGCGAATCCGCCCACAAGTCGCACAGCGTGGGCGCCGCGCTGCGCAGCCCGCGTGTCTGGCTCCTGACCCTGATCCTTCTTACGTTCAATACCGGCTTCTACGGTCTGGCGTTCTGGCTGCCGTCGATCATTCGGGCCTCGGGCGTGCAGAGTCCCATGCATATCGGCCTGTTGACGGCCATCCCGTACCTGACAGCCATCTTCGCGATGGTCTGGAATGCCCAGCATTCGCGCAAGACCGGCGAACGACGTCTGCACGCGGCCATTCCGGCCCTGATCGGCGGTGTCGGTCTCGTGCTGAGCGCCGCCTTCGCGCATGACGTACCGCTGTCGATTCTGTTCCTGACCATTGCCACCTGTGGCATCCTGAGCCTGATGCCGATCTATTGGACCCTCCCGGGTCAGATCCTCTCAGGCCCTGCCGCGGCCGCCGGGATTGCGTTGATCAATTCGGTGGGCAACCTGTCCGGTTTTACCGGTTCCATGATCACCGGCATCGCCAAGGAAGTGACCGGCAATATCAACAATGGCACATATGCGCTGGGGGCTTGCCTGTTGGTGAGTTGCGCGCTGATCGCGATGATCCCACGCGCGATGCTGAATCCGCCTGCGGAGCAATGATGGCCTGTGGCCGACGTGCCGGTACCCCAGCCGCACCGGCAGCACGCCGGACATGCCAGAGCGCCGGACTTACCAGAAGCAGGATGTCTTCGTGAGCGTTGGGGGGCCGGCCTGCCGCTGTGAGCAAGTGCCAGCCCCACAATGGATGCGCGACCCCTCCGCTGAAGATCTCGAAGTAGTGCCGCGCGCGCTTCGGCGTTAAGGGCGCTTTAGCCGCGCAATACTTCTTCGCGCGGCGCTTCAACTGAGGGATGTAGTGGAGATCAATAGATCTATCCACGCGCGGCGATGCCATGAAAACAGACGTCGAGCATATGGGAAACGATTTGCTCGTCGTCCAACTTGCCATATAGGCGCAAGTAGTCGACCGCCGGGTCGCAAGTACGCGAGTAATAGGAAAAAAGGATGACATCATCGGGAAGCCCCGAGTTCAAGTCGCCTGCCTTCTTTGCTTCGCCCACCAGTCCCTTCAGAACGCCGTTAAGCTTGAGCACACGTGTCACATAGTGCAAATTGCGCGTGAGCATATCGCGAACGCTCGGGCTCGTTGAAGGGAGGAACGGCAACCCGCCTTCCAGGCGGACTCGCAACGCCCACGCCAGAAGCGCACGCAAGCGCAACGCCGCAGTTTGATCTTTCGGCAATCCATCAAGAAATTCCAGCGCGCCGTCGATCAGGCGAATCATTGCCGCCCCTACAAGGTCGTCCTTTGACTTGAAGTGCTTGTAGAGGATGGGCTTTGAAATTCCCACCTCGCCCGCGACGTCGTCCATCGTCATCAGGTCGAACCCCTTCCCCGCCAGGATGCGTGTCGTGGCATCCAGAATTGCGTCCTCGCGCAACCGGAAGGTTTGGTCCTTGAAGCTGAGCTTGCCCAAAATACCCATTTGTAAATTTCGTTACTATGCAGTAACCTTCTTTCCGAGACAGTAGGGCTATGGTAGCACTCCGGTTAGACCGCGCATCAATAACTGCTAAAAAAGCTAGGAAGGTGGCTCGTGAGCGCTTTTTCAGTCACTCAGACGGGATTAAGAATTGCTGTGGTAGGCGCCGGAATCTCTGGTTTGGCGAGCGCCTGGCTGCTTGCACGGGATCACGCCGTCACGCTTTTCGAGGCAGGTAGTTATCTTGGCGGTCATTCCAACACGGTTGACGTGTCCCTAGATGGCCACCTTTGTCCGGTAGACACCGGCTTCCTCGTATTTAACGAGCGCACATACCCGAATCTGGTAGCGATGTTCGAGGCGCTTGGCGTACGGTCTCATGCGAGCGATATGTCTTTCGCCGTCTCTCTGGATGAGGGACGTCTTGAATGGGCTGGCACGAATTTACGCACTGTCTTTGCCCAACGACGCAACGCCGTTTCACCGACGTTTCTCGGCATGCTGCGCGACATCATGCGTTTTAACGGTGCAGCCCAACGCCATCTCGCGTTCGCCGAGCGCAGCGGCTGTTCAGTGGGCGACCTTTTGACGGACGGCCAATATGGACAACCCTTTCGTCAGAATTACCTGCTGCCCATGGCCTCGGCCATCTGGTCGTGCGCAACGACCGACGTCCTCCGCTTCCCGGCGGCCACCTTCCTTCGCTTCTGCTTGAATCACGCGCTTCTGCAAATTCGCAACCGCCCGCAGTGGCGTACGGTCGCCGGGGGCGCGCGCGAATATGTCAGCCGCATCGCTGCGCATCTCGACGACATCCGGCTAGGCGTTGCCGTGCGTGCGGTACGCCGGGACGAAACCGGCGTGACGGTTATGACCGACGAGGGCTCTGCGCGTTTCGATGCCATCGTGTTCGCATCGCATGCCCCGGATACCCTGAGAATGCTCGCTGATGCGACACCAGATGAAAGTGCGGTGCTCGGCAGTGTGCGCTACGCCCCAAATGTCGCCATCTTGCACACCGATGCAACGCTCTTGCCTCGGCGCTCCCGTGTATGGTCCGCCTGGAACTACCTCGGCCGCCGCCATGATCACGCCAATCGGGCAGTGTGCGTGAGCTACCTTCTCAACCAGTTACAACCCCTGCCGTTTCGCTCGCCCGTCGTGGTGACGCTCAACGCCTACCGGGACCCGGCTCCCGGCACGGAGTTGCGTCGCTTTCACTACAGCCATCCACTCTTCGACCTCGCCGCCATTGCCGCGCAACGGCAACTGCCCGCATTGCAAGGCAAACGACGGACCTGGTACGCCGGCGCCTGGACGGGCTACGGCTTTCACGAGGACGGTTTGAAATCGGCGCTGACCGTGGCCCGCGATTTTGGCGCCTTGCCGACCTGGTCAAAACTATGAAGCCCCCTGCATTGCTGTTGCGCTGCCGCGTCATGCACGACCGCCTGCGCCCCGCTCGCAACCGCTTCGTGTACCCGGTTTTCTGTCTGCGCGTCGATATCGACTCGCTCCCGGCCTTGCGACAGTGGTGGTTCGGCGTGGATCGCCGGGGACTGTTCAGCCTGCATACGCGTGACTACGGCCCGCGCGACGGCACAAGCCTGAGCAACTGGATTCGTCCGCGCCTGGCTATGCTTGGGCTGCCAGATGACGGACCGATCTGGTTGCAGACCGCACCGCGCATCCTCGGGTATGTCTTCAACCCGGTCAGCTTCTGGTATTGCTATGACAAGGCTGGCGCACTGCGTGCGCTTGTCGCCGAAGTGAACAACACGTTCGGGGATCATCACGCTTACCTTGTTACGGCGCCGGACCTCGGGGCCATTCAAGCGCGCACAGTGCTCGCTACCCGCAAGCTCCTGCATGTGTCGCCTTTTAACACGATGCAGGGCCACTACGCGTTTCAGGTGCGCGAAACCGAAAGCACTGCATATACCGCCATTGATTATTTCGACGACGGCGGCCTGTTGCTTCGCACCTCGATAGGTGGCCGCAAGCTCCCGCTCACCCTGCCGCGCATGCTGAAGGCCTTGGCAAGTCAGCCTTGGGCGGCAATCGCCGTCATCGTACGCATTCACTGGCAGGCGTTTCGCTTGTGGCGGATGTCGGTTCCCTTTCATGGCAAGCACCCGCCTTCGGTACCCCCCGTCGGTTAACTACCTGTCCCGGCAATCTCCGCTCATATGAACCGCCTTCCTGCCAACCAGCGTGCACTGCTACAACCTTGTATCCCAGCCCTGCTGCCGTCACGGACATCCGTGTTTGCCCGGATGTTCCTGGGTGCGCTCGAGCGCCTGGCCGTGGGCCATCTGGTGCTTTTACGGCCGGACGGCGAGGAGGCGATCTACGGCGATCCGCATGAAGCGCCGGGGGCTAGGATGACCTTGCGGGACTGGCGCGCATGCGAGGCCATCTTGCGCGCCGGCGACATCGGGTTCGCCGAGGCCTATCGTGCCGGCTGGATCGACACCCCCGAACTGGTCGCCCTGCTTCGCCTGGCTCTTGAGAACGAATCGGTCTTGTCAGGCGCCATTGAAGGCGCATGGCTGGGCCGCCGCTGGTATCAACTGCGACAGCTCTTTCGTAGGAACACACGGCGTGGCAGCCGGCGCAATATCCACGCCCACTACGATCTTGGCAATCCCTTCTATGCCCTATGGCTCGACGAGACGTGGAGCTATTCCGCTGCGTACTTCGACGGCCACAGCGAACGGCCCCTGGCAGAGGCACAGGAAGCCAAGTACGCGCACATCTGCGACATGCTAGGGCTGAAGCCGGGGATGCACGTCCTTGAGATTGGGTGTGGTTGGGGCGGTTTTGCCATGCACGCGGCCAAACGCGGCGTGAGGGTGCACGGCGTCACGATTTCCGCCGCCCAACTGGCGCAGGCACAGAACCACATCGAGCAGGCGGGCGTGACCGACCGTGTCAGGCTCGAGCTACGCGACTATCGCGACCTGCAAGGCACTTACGATGCCGTCGTATCCATCGAGATGTTCGAAGCGGTGGGGCAGGCCTATTGGCCCATTTATTTCGACCAACTCTACGGCAGGCTTCGACCGGGCGGCCAAGCCGTGGTACAGACGATCACCATCGACGATGCACGCTTCGATGCGTATCGGTATGGCAGCGACTTTATCCGCGAGTACATCTTTCCTGGTGGAATGCTCCCGAGCCCGGAGAGATTCGCACGCGTCGCAAGCCGATCCGGGTTCTCGAGCAGTCCGGTATTGGCCTTCGGCAAGGACTATGCCGAAACGCTTCGGCGCTGGCGCGAACGTTTCGAGGCCCAAACCGGGGCGATTCTGACACTGGGCTTCGACGAGGCATTCATACGCATGTGGCGGCTATATCTGTGCTACTGCGAGGCAGGATTCGACGCGGGTCGCATCGACGTCATGCAGTTCCTTCTCACGCGCGAGTACTAGCATGGGACGGCCCCTGGCAGCCTTGATGCTGGCACTGGCAACGCTGCCGGGTGTGGCGGCCGACGCCTGGCGCGACGCCCTCCCGCAAGCGCACATGATTGGCCAAGGTGAATACCGCTGGGTGGGGATGCGCATCTATGAAGCACAGCTATGGCGAGGCCAACCACGCATTTCCAGCGACCCAGCGGGCGTGTTCGACGCCCCATTCGCGTTGCGCCTCATCTACGCGCGAGATATTCATGCGCAACGCCTGGTGGACACCAGCATCGAGGAACTCCAACGCATCCACGGCAATTCGTTGTCCGAATCGACCATTGACCAGTGGCGACAGGTTCTTTCCCGTGTCTTGGTCGACGTGCGCGCGGGCGATCGCTTGACCGGCGTGTACGCGCCAACGCTGGGCGCGCGCTTCTTCGCCAACGACCGCGAGACGGGCCAGATCACCGATCCGGTGCTTGCCCGTGCATTCTTTTCCATCTGGCTTGGGCCGTCGGCCCGGGATCCAGCATTGCGCCAGAAGCTCCTTGGATTAGCCCGATGACGATACGCTCGACGCAGCTCATCGCCTACGGTGCCCTGGGCCTGCCGCTCGCCATGGTGGCGCTGCCAATATACGTGCAGGCCCCGGCCTACTACACCTCTCGCCTTGGCATGCCTTTGTCCACGGCTGGCCTGATCTTGTTTCTTGCCCGCCTTGTCGATACAGTACAGGACCCATTTTTCGGGCGCTGGGCAGATACTCTTGCGCGCACTGGCCGCCTCGCCGCGGCCTTGTGGATCAGTGCCTTGTGCCTTGCCACTGCCTTTGCAGCCTTGTGGCGGCCTATGGTAACCGGCTCGGCATTGACGATATGGTTCGCCGCCGCCTTGGTCGCGGTATACGCCGCGCACAGCTTCATGAACGTCGCGTACCTGGCATGGGGCGCCAAGCTTGGTGGCGATCGCGACGTATTGACCGAGGCGGCAGCCTGGCGCGAAGGCGCTGGCCTCGTGGGCGTTCTCATCGCCAGCGCCGGCCCCGCATGGCTACTGGCCAACGAAGCGTCGGCACCGCCGGACGCCATGTCTCCGTTCATCGGGCTTTTTTTCGTGCTGCTAATTGGAGCACTGTGGGGGCTCCGTTTCGCGCCGGCCTGGCAGGCAACACGCCTGTTGCGACTTAATCCCGAGCACGGGAGAGCGGACCCTTCTACTGTAAGTGTATGGAGCGCCGTGCGCGACAACGGATCGTTCCGCAAGATCCTGGTGCCCTACTTTTTGAACGGCCTATCTGCCGCCATACCCGCCTCCCTGGCAGTCTTCTTTATCGAAGACCGGTTGGGCGCCATGCATTGGGTCGCTCCCAGTCTTGGTCTTTACTTCATGGCTGCGGCCATGGGGCTGCCGTTATGGGTCCGGATATCCAGGCGCGTCGGTGCCCTGCGTGCCTGGGGCATCGCAATGATGCTGGCGATCATTGCGTTCGTGTGGACCGCGACGCTAGGGCCGGGAGACCTCGTACCGTTCCTCGTGGCATGCGTCGGATCGGGATTCGCGCTCGGGGCGGATCTTGCATTGCCGGCCGTCCTGCTGGCTCAGTGCATACCTGATCGCGAGGGGTCGGGCGCGTACTTCGGCATCTGGACCCTAACCGGCAAGCTATGCCTGGCCCTGTCGGCGCTGACGCTTCCGGGGCTAGCCTGGCTGGGCTACCAGCCGGGCGCCCCCGCCGTCGGCACACCTGGCGTCGCGCTCGCCCTTGCCTACGCTGGCCTCCCCTGCCTGCTCAAGTTCGCAGCGCTAATGGCATTGCGCTCCAGGTCGGCCACAGCAACCGTCACAGAGGAACTCCAATGAAACCGTTCGTTGCGATGATCCTTGGCGCCGCCACGATTCTCGGCACGGCATGTACGACGCCAGATGTCAGCCTGTACGCACAGGAGCAACCCGTTTTGGAGGTCACCAGGTTCTTCGCAGGAAAGACCGAAGCATGGGGAATGTTCCAGAAACGCAGTGGCGAAATCGTCAAACGATTCCATGTGGCACTCGACGGCCGCATGACGCAAGATCAATTTGTCCTGCACGAGGCGTTTCGCTATAGCGATGGCACAACACAGGAACGTACTTGGATACTCGAACGCGGGCGAGACGGCGCCTGGCGTGGCGAGGCACCCGACATCGTTGGCACGGCGAGAGGAGAATCTGCTGGCAATGTGCTCCGTTGGCGCTATACCTTGCAGCTTCCGGTCGACGGGAAGGTCTACGACGTCCAGTTCGACGACCTGATGGTCCTTATCGACCCGCAAACCATGATCAATCGTGCCCGCGTCACCAAATTTGGCTTCGAAGTCGGACAGGT
Source organism: Ralstonia sp. 25mfcol4.1 (assembly GCF_900104095.1). Taxonomy (GTDB): domain Bacteria; phylum Pseudomonadota; class Gammaproteobacteria; order Burkholderiales; family Burkholderiaceae; genus Cupriavidus. The sequence continues at coordinate 141,524 of NZ_FNJO01000013.1, forward strand.
GACGCTCGTTTTTCGTCGCCCGGCACCGTAGGAGCACGAACATGATCCTCGGTCTGCAGCTTAACCCCCGCTTGCGCGACTGGCATGGCAAGCGCGTCTGGCTGGTCGGCGCTTCAAGCGGGATCGGAGCAGCGCTCGCCAGGGATTTACTTTCGAAAGGGGCTTGGGTTGCAGTGTCGGCGCGTCGCGCTGGCGCATTGCTGGCGGTGGTCGAGGGCCATCCGAAGGGCGTCGTGCTGACCATGGATGTGCGCCAGCCTCAAGATTGGACAGCGACCCACGACGCGCTGTGTGAAGCATGGCAAGGGGTCGATCTGGTGGTCTTCTGCGCGGCAGATTATCGTCCCCTGAGCCCCTGGGAGTTGGATGCACGGGAAGCGCACGACACGATTGAAACCAATGTTTGCGGCGTGTATTACGGGCTGAGCGCCGTACTGCCTGCGATGCGTTCGCGGCGCTCGGGCGGTATCGCCATCGTGGCAAGCGTCGCAGGCTACGTCGGCTTGCCCAACGCGACTCTGTATGGACCGTCCAAGGCGGCCCTGATCAACCTGGCAGAGCTTTTGTACGCGGAACTCCATGCACACGGCCTCGGCGTGTATCTGATCAATCCGGGCTTCGTCAAATCGCGCCTGACGGCACGCAACGCCTTCCGAATGCCCGCGCTCATCACGCCAGAAGCCGCAGCCAAAGCGATTGTCGCGGGGCTGGAACGAGGTCGCTTCGAAATCGCATTCCCGCAGCGGTTTACGCGCGTGGTTCGCCTCGTCAGTCTACTGCCGTACCGGTTCAGCCTTGGCCTGCTTCAGCGATTAACCCGTGCATCATGAACACTTCCTCCGACATGCCCGATCAAAATACCCCGACGCCCCAAACCCTTGCCCGGCTATTGGCGTGGTACGAGGGACTGTCGCCCGTCTCGCTAGCGAGTCTGGAACATTATTACGCGCCGCAGGCGCGCTTCTGCGACCCGTTTAACGACGTCTGCGGAGTCGCCTCGATCCGCGCGATCTTTGAGCATATGTTTGAGAGTGTCGAGACGCCGAGTTTTTCGATCCAGGCACGGGCGAGCAGCGGGCGAGAAGTTTTTGTTGCCTGGAGGTTTACTGGGAAAGTGCGCCGGCATGCCTTCGACGTACCAGGCTGCACCCAGTTTTCCTTTGACGAGGACGGCCTTGTCACACACCATCAAGACTTCTGGGACGCTGCCACCCTGTGGCGTCAGTTGCCACTCATTCGCACTCCCGCCGCGTGGCTATGCAAACGCTTTTCAGCATCAATTACATAGAACATTGCCATGCGCGCCAGCCCCAGACCTCCACGCCATGACCCTTCCTGTGCGCGACTGGCTTACAATACCGGCCATGCGGGCCGAGCAGGTTCGATTTCCTCGGTATCGATTACCACCCTGACTTCGCCGCTTTGTTGTCCGAAAGCCAACTATGACAAAACAGCTCGTTCGTGTTCAAAGTGGCGTGGCCGGTCTCGACACAGTTCTCTGCGGTGGGCTGGTGCAAGGCGCCTCTTATATCGTCCAGGGTAGCCCCGGAGCAGGCAAGACGATTCTGGCGAACCAGATCGCTTTCCACCATGCCAAGGATGGAGGGAAGATCCTGTACGTAACGCTTCTTGCGGAATCTCACGATCGCCTTTTTCAGGCTCTGGACACCTTCGATTTCTACGATGCGTCAGCGGTCGGCCGGGACATCTTCTATATCAGTCTGTTCAAGGTACTCCAGGAAGAGGGGCTTGCTGCACTCGTTACCGCGTTGCGCAGCGAGCTTGCACGTCACCGTTGCACCACGCTGGTTCTAGACGGCTTACTGATTGCAAAGGACAAGGCGGAGTCCGCGCTTGACGTGAAAACGTTCGTGGCAGAACTGCAAAGCCACGCCGCGTTTACCGGTTGTACCGTTCTGTTCCTTACCAGTGCGCGCACGGACGACGTCAGCCCGGAGCACACGATGGTGGATGGCGTCATTCAGCTCAAGGAAGAACTGGCTGGCATACGGACTGTCCGCCAGCTTCGAATCTCGAAATCGCGCGGTAGTGCCGCACTGGGCGGCCTGCATCAGTACCGGATATCGTCTTTTGGCATTGACGTTTTTCCGCGACTGGAAGCGCTTCTTGGCACGCCGTCGGCGGAGGAATGGCTTGACCAGGAGCGCGTCGATGTCGGCGTTCCTGGGTTGGCGCCCCTCATCGGCGGCGGGCTTCCTCCCGCGTCCGTCACCCTGCTGATGGGTCCAGCGGGCAGTGGCAAGACAACGTTCGGGTTGAACTTTTTAGGTCGTGCCACCCCGGAGAGCCCTGCCCTCTTCTTCGGCTTTTACGAGTCGCCTCAGCGTTTGCGCGCCAAAGGTCGAGCTCTCGGGATCGATGTCGAGGGATTGGAGCGCTCCGGCGCACTGGTGGTTCTTTGGAATCCGATGACAGAGAATCTGCTGGACTCGCTCGGACACCAGCTTCTCGAGGCAGTGCGCGAACGCCGTATCCATCGGCTTTTCATCGACGGCATGACTGGATTCCAGCGGGCTGCAGTGTATCCGGCGCGTCTGATAGAGTTTTTTACCGCCCTCGCAAACGAACTGCGAGGCCATGGGGTGTCGACTATTGCCACCCTGGAGATGCGCGATCTGAATGGACTGGCGGGCACTGATCCACTCCCGGATTTGACCAGCCTGATGGACAATCTGGTGCTTTTGCGGCAGGCTGGCATGGGCGGCGAATTGCGTCGTTTCATCGGTGTAGTAAAGATGCGCGATAGCGCTTTCGACACCGCCTTCCATGACGTCGTGATAGGCGACGGGGGCTTGCAAGTGGCGAACCGTTTGATTTTGCCTGGCACAGCCGAGCGAGAACCGGTCGTACCGTCATCCGGCGTTCAGACGCCTGGCGAGTCCTGAATTATGGCCACCGTTGTTGTCATCGACGACGAGACAATGAATGCCGATGCGCTGGCCTTCATGCTTTCAGCGGAAGGCTTTTCAGTGCGCACCGCCGCGGATGGCGAAGCAGGTCTGCGTCTGGTGACTGAGGCTTTACCAGACTTAGTCATCACGGACTTTATGATGCCCGTTATGACAGGGCTAGAACTTGCACAGCAGCTACGCGCTGACGCTGCCACCGCACATATTCCCGTCGTTCTGTTGACTGCTGCTCAGGCGGAGATAGGCCGTCGCCATCCACACCTGTTCGACGTCGTCTTTGAAAAACCTTGCCTTCCATCAGACATCGTCGAAGCGGTGTCGCGACTACTGAACGGCAAAAGCAGTCGCGGATTCTAAGGCACCATTTACTCGACAGTGGCTGATGCGTGGCCAGCCCGTGGATGGCTAGCAATGAGCCATACCATCTGGATTCTTCTTGCCTCAACGTCACGTTCTGGCGTTGGGAGGCGAACGAAAAGCATGAGGCATGTCGGGCGCAAAGCCAGTTGCCGCGAATCAGCATGAAGACCTCATGCAATCAAACCGACTTTCCGCCATTCGCGCGGAACAGGTTAGGAGTGCAGCCTTTTTCTCGGCCAAACGCGCGCTGAAGGGCGTCCACTGACCGAAAGCCACTCTCCGAGGCGATTTTCTCCTGCGGCCAATCCGTTTGCAGTAGTAGGGTCGTAGCCCTTTCCAATCGCGACCGCATGACGAAGGCTGCCGGGGTGCTGCCGGTCTCCGCCAAGAACGACCGGGCCAGGCTGCGCGGGCTCATGAGGACCCTCTGCGCCATCGACTCGACCGAAAGATCGCCTGACAGGTTGTTCATGATCCAGGCCACCAGCTCTCGGACGCGCGGCGTTGCGCGCGCCTGTGCCGCCAACGTGCGACTCTCCTGCGACTCGGTGCTACCGCGCAGCATGTAGACGGCCAGATTGCGTGCGATCTCTATCGCCACGGGCTGGCCCAGGTCAGCCGCGATCATCCCGAGCGTCATGTCGAGTCCTGTGGTAACGCCAGCGGAAGTCCAGAGGCCATCGTCACACACATAGATGGGATCGTTCAGTACGTGAGCCTTCGGAAACATCGACTGCAGCATCGCGCACGCATTCCGGTGCGTCGTGCATTGCCTGCCGTCCAGGATGCCGGCAGCCGCCAAGGCAAACGCACCTGTACAAACGCTGGCCACGCGTCGAACCTCGGGGGCCATGCGCGCCACCCATTCGCTAACCCCTTGTTCGACAATGGCAGCACGCAAGGCCGGCTCATCTCCTCCTGCCACAATCAGGGTGTCGATGGGAACCGCCACTGTGCTCAGGGTTTGCGTCGCGGCAATGGTCAGGCCAGCGTTGGTTCGGACATCCCCGCCGCTCGGCGAGGCAATAGTCAATCGATAAGCGCCTGGAACGTACTCGGCTGCCTTGCTCAGTGCACTGGCCGGCCCGGCCACGTCTATGGCCTCGACACCGTCAAACGCCACCAGTACAACGTGGCGAGCGGGCACCGCCCCGGCGCCAATGGTGGCAGAAAGCGCGGCAATGTTGTCCTTGCCCGCCATCAGCGGGCTCCGTACCCTGCGGGCATGATCAGGATTTCGAGAAAATAGCGTGGCATTCCCGTTCAGGTTCGTCTCAATCGTTGTGATGGCAAGTCTGCAGATTGCCAGCAGTGCTGCAGCCCACGCCCGGAATTCTATCTCCGCCGGCGACACGTCCATCCCTCCGCCACGCCAGAAACAGGCCGTCATTGCCGTGCTTGCGCTTAACGAAGGCACGGAAACCACCGATTTTCTGGTGCCCTACGCAGTATTGCGCCGGGCGAACGTTGCCACCGTAGAGGCCGTGGCACCAAAACCGGGACGAGTGAATCTGATGCCCGCACTCGCCGTCAACCTACCCAATGACGTGGCGTCATTTGACCGCCGATATCCAAACGGCGCGGACTACGTCATCGTCCCAGCGATGCACTCCGACAACGACCCCGTTATCATCGACTGGATACGCTCACAGGCCGCGAAAGGGGCTGTAATCGTAGCGATATGCTCGGGTGCCCTGGTGGTGGGCAACGCGGGACTTCTCGATCATCGTCGATTCGCTGGGCACTGGTATGACAAGGCCACACTGGTTGCCCGACACCCGGGTGCCGTCCACGTGCCCAATCGCCGCTACGTTGCCGACCACGGCATCGTTTCGACAACGGGCGTTAGCGCATCCGTGCCGATCAGCGTGGCCATTATCGAAGCTATTGCCGGCCGGGCGCAGGCAAGATCAATAGCGGATTCGATTGGCGCGGGCAATTGGGAGACCGCCCATGATGCCACCCCATTCCGCCTTGAAGCGCGCAGCCTTCGGACGCTCGTCGTCAATACCCTCACGTTCTGGCGACACGAAACAATAGCGATTCCCGTGAAGGATGGCATCGACGACATTCAACTCGCCCTGGCGGCGGACGCCTGGTCTCGGACGTACAGGTCAACGGCCGTTGCCGTAGCTTCGCGTTCCGTACAGATGCGCAGCGGCTTGACGCTTGAGCCGGCATCGCCCGCGGCCAACGGCAGTCCCTATTGGGTACGCTTGGAAGCCGACACATTGCCGGCCAGGCAACTGCGCAGCACGTTGATCGACATCGCGCAACGCTATGGTGACGCCACGCGCAAGTTGGTCGAACTCACCATGGAGTACGATGAACGCGGCGGCTTCTGATAACGAAGGGGAGCGACTCATCCTTCCAACCCAGCAATATCCCGCCCAGGTGGTGCTGTGCGCCTGGCCGCTCTCGGCATCTCGCCGTTTCAATGTGAAACAGCCGCTTCCACGAAATCCAAGGGACCATGGTGCCTCCGTCGCAGGGGTATGAAACCCTGGCCCGCCTGGAAACGTGGGGGACCGTACTCGTTTACCACTCCGAGCCCTTGCGTTACGCGACAATTCCGCACACGGCACCGCTCGCGGAACTTCGTTCACGCGTCAACGCCGACCCCCGACGCCGCAGCCTCGGCGCTGGATCGCCTGCCGGTTCAACAAGAACCCGGGATGGTCTGGTCGTTCAGCGGCAGGGAATCGATCCTCCTGGCTATCTCGCGGAAAGGGTCTGCTGCGAAACTATCAATTGACGCACGTGGCAACGCTATACGAGCCTATCGGCCGACTACTAACCGGGCGAGCGGCAAGCGGCCGCCTTCGGGCTACTTTAACGCTGCTTCTGAGGTCTTCGCGGTCTTCGAAATCATCTCGCGCAGCCAGGCATGCCCCACATCGTCATCGTCACGGCCATGCCAGACCGCGCGCATGATTTCGGTGCGTGATGGGTAAGGGGGTGCGCGACGAGCCAGGCCTCCACGGTCTGCGAGCGCCAGGGCCAGCGACGCCGGTACGATCGACAGCATGTCCGTTTGGCGAAGCAGGGCCGGAATGGCAAGCGCGTGAGGGACCGTGACTCTCAGTCGCGGCGTCGCTCCAGAGGCAACGAGGGCTTCTTCCAACGCGCGTCGATCGAACATCTCGGACTGTCGAGCCAGCCCGCGCTCGACGATGAAACCACCTACCGCCCCTTCCTCCTGGCCACCCACTGACAGCGTGACAAGCGGGTACTTCGCCAGATCCTCGAGTCTGAGTTTTCTTCTGGAAGCCGGATGTCCCTTGCACATCAAGATTGACTCTCCGTGGGACATCAAGTCGCACGAATTCAGGCGCGGTGGAACCTGGGAGAAGATGCCGATGGCGATATCGATACGTCCCAAGTCGATCTGCTCCGCGAGATCCAGTCGTGTCGAAGGCCGAATGACGAGGTCCACGCCGGGCGCCGACTTCTGCAACTCGCGGGAAAGCGGCGCTACGATTACTTCAGTAACGTGATCATTCGCCGCAATGACAAACCTCCGCCTGGACTGACTCGGAGAAAACGGCTCCGTGCCCAAGGCGTTCTCGATACGGCGAATCGATTCCAGCAACGTTGGCGCCATCGACATGGCACGGCCCGTCGGCACCATGCCCTTGCCCCTCCGTATGAAAAGCTCGTCACCCACCAGCTCGCGCAGCCTGCGTAACGCATGACTGACCGCAGACTGAGTGAGATGCAGACGTTTGCCGGCCAGGATCAGATTCCGCTCCTCGTAGACGGCCTCGAACACCTTGAGAAGGTTCAGGTCCGTGCGTCCGATGCTCATGATGGCGCTCCCTCATTGAATGCCGTGCATTATGCAATTGCACAGACATCAATTCCATTCCATTCACTGGCGGCGCATTATGGCTCCCACTATTGGACAGGAGGCGAACCATGACTTCAGAAACGCTGGACAGCGATCGCGAAGCACTGATCGAGCGATGCATCCCCTTCCTTGAGGAAGTGAAGGACCTCACCCCCGGCACCGAGGTGGAAAGCTGGCTCAACCGAAAATACGGACCTGACAGCGAGCTCTACCGGACGTTGTCTTCGCTGGTGCGCAAGGGTGTGGAGGATGGCTGGGCGGCCAATATCGACATTGAAGGCCCAACCTATCGCCGTAGTCGCATCGCGGAGCCCTCCGCGCGTACGCTGCACTTCAGCATCACTACCGTGTATATGGACAGCGCTGGCAATGTACAGGGACATCCGGATGGTCGATTCCAAGGGCAATACCACGGCCATCCATATGGGGAGTTCAACATGGTCGTGCCGTTGAGTCCCGGTGCGGCACTCAACGGTCCGAATGGCTGGTGTACGGGTGGCTGGACCGCTCCCGCTCCTGGGAGCCATCACTACCCCGAAGCAAAAGGGGGCGCAGTGATCGCGTTGTTCTTCCTGCCTTCCGGGCGTATTTCCTATCACGAAGCCCCGCAGGAGTGAGTCATGGTCCAGACGGTTAGTAAATGGTCCCAGGACGCGATCGCGCAATGCGTCGCCTCAGCAGTCACCTCGCGGCGTTCGGTCCGCGCCTTCAAACCAAGGCCCATCCGCCAGGAAACGGTCGAGCAGATTCTGCAGGAAGCGGCCGCCGCCCCAAGCGGGGCCAACATTCAGCCCTGGCGCGTGTACGTGGTTGCAGGTACGGTCAAGGACGAACTTGCAAACATCCTGGTCGCGGCTCACAGGGCCGGGGCGGCGCCCCCTCCCACCCACTTCCCTGAGCCTTTGCCCGACCTTTTTCGCACGAGACTGATTGATTTCGGCGCACGCTACTACGCGTCGCTTGGTATCGATCGCAACGACACGGCGGCCCGCTCGCGCCAGACCGAAAAGAACTTCTCGTTCTTCGGCGCTCCGGTGGGGCTCATCATCAGCATCGACCGCAGACTGAAACCGCACAGTTGGATCGATATCGGGCTTTTCGCCCAGAACCTCATGATTGCCGCGAAGGCGCGGGGCATTGACACATGCCCCCAGGTCGCCTTCGCACCGTACCACGCGCAGATTGCATCGTACTTGAACATGCCTGCCGAGGAAGTCACTGCTTTCGGTATGTCGTTGGGCTTCGGCGATCCTGAAGCCGAGGTCAATCAGACGAGGATGCCACGCGAACGCGTGCAGGACTTCGCCCGTCTATTGGGGTTTCCCGACACGGCAAGTCGGTAATCCTGTCGCTGATTTCGCTAAATCCGTCCGAACTGGACGCCTCTCAGCCACACGTCGATGGCGACACTGCATAACACGTATCTAGATGACCGCCCTTTTCACATTCAAGAAATTCCTAACCAACGTGAACATTTTGCTCAGCCTTCTGTCGACAGGGATCAGATTCGCCGCCGTTGCGTTCACCCCCCTCGCTGCATCGGCCTCCGATTTACCCCATCAGATCGTCGCAGACGCCAAAGTGACGCAGGACGACTATTTTCATACGGGGGCCGGCGCAAGGTATTTGCGCCGTGCCGACAAGGATCTCGTTATAAAGCCCCTGCGTGGCAATATCACCGTGCTGATGGGCTCCGGCGGCAACATTACCGTGCTCGCGACTCAGGAGGGCAACTTCCTGGTCGACGCGGGCATCAGCAAGTCACAGGGAAAGCTCCAGGCAGCCTTCAAGGAAATCGGACCGCGCCCGCTGCGGTACGTCGTCAACACGCATTGGCACTGGGACCACACGGATGGCAATGCTTGGATGCACGAGGCAGGTGCTACGATCGTTGCGCAAAGGAATACCTTCAAGCACCTGACCGAAAGAACACATGTAAATGCCTGGAACTGGACGTTTGACCCGGTGCAACAATCAGCGCGCCCAACGCTGTTGATCGACGACGAGATGACGTTCAACTTTGGCGGCGCCATGATCCAAGTGGAGAACTTTGGCCAAGGTCATACGGACGGGGATCTGTGGGTCTACTTCAAGAACGCCGACGTGCTGGCGCTGGGCGACACTTTCTGGAACGGGTTTTATCCGTATATCGATAACGAAGATGGCGGTAGTATCGACGGCGCAATCAAATGGGCCAGCGAGGCGGTAGCCCGGACGACCTCCCACACGATCGTCATTCCGGGGCATGGGGCCGTGGGCACGCGCGCTCAGCTCATCGAGTTTCGCGACATGCTGGTGACTGTGCGCAACAACGTAGCCGCGCTCAAGAAGGCCGGGAAGACGCTAGAAGAGATCGTTGCAGCCAAGCCAACAGCGAACTTCGATGCCAAATGGGGAAACTTCGTGTTCAACGGAGATCAATTTACGAGAATGGTTTACGCAGGACTGCAGGCTGCTACAGATCCTCCTCCCGCATTTATCCACAATCTCTCTGAGGGGCACGTTCGTTGAAATGGTGACCACAAAGCTCCGCGCGTGGACCTTACCTTAAACAGGCAAATTGACGGACAAACTCGGGCAGATCAGAGCGCCGGACTGCGTTACATCGGCAGGAATCTACCAGCCGCTCTTTCTGGTCGGCCCCCATGGGAAAGTACCGCCATTCAGCGTTGTTGTGCCCCCGGACATCGATATTGCGAGACTTGACCTACCCCTGCGCTCCGTTCTGCCTGCACAATGTCAAGCAGCTCGCCGGCTTGCCCTTACGCGAATTGGCCCGAGGTCTTGAAATACATCACCTCTTCTTTCATACCGACCGCCTGCTCGCGCAAAGCCTGTGCTGCTGCCGAAGACTCCTCGACCAGCGCGGCATTCTGCTGAGTCGCCTGGTCAATCTGTGCAATAGCAAGGCTTACCTGCTCAAGGTTTCTGCTTTGCTCGTCGGAGGCTGCGGAAATCTCGCCAATGATGTCCGAAACGCGCTCGATTGCCGTACTAATCCGCCCCATCGCGGCACTCACGCCATCGGCCTGCTGAGCACCAACTTGCACCTTCAAAGTTGACGTCTCAATCAGCTCCTTGATTTCTTTTGCCGCGCCAGAGGCCCTTTGCGCCAGCGAGCGTACCTCGCCGGCGACAACCGCGAAGCCTCGTCCATGCTCACCCGCACGCGCCGCCTCAACCGCGGCATTCAGCGCCAGAATGTTCGTCTGAAAAGCGATGCCTTCAATCATGCCGGTGATCTCTGCGATCTTCTTGGATTCGGCGTTCACTTCCCCAACCGTCTGCACCATCGCGGCCACATCGGAACGCCCGGACTCCGTCATCTCTCTGGCACTTCCCGCGAGGGAAGTCGCCTGACGCGCATTGTCGGCATTCTGATTCACCGTTTCCGTCAGCTCGACCATACTGGCCGCAGTCTGTTCAATCGACGCAGCCTGCTCCTCGGTGCGAGAAGACAGATCCAGATTGCCGGATGCAATTTGCCCTGCGGCGCTGGCGACCGCCACACTGGCCGATCGGATATTTCCGACCGTCCCACCGAGCTTGTCATTCATGTCTTTTAGCGCTTGCAACAACTCACCGGTCTCGTCCCTCGATGTCACAACTATCTCGCTGGACAAGTCCCCATCGGCCACGCGACGCGACACGCTGACGGCCTGTGCCAGCGGACGGCTAATGCTACGGGTCAGGAAGTACGCACACATGATCCCAAGTATCAGAATGATCCCTTCGAGCACGAGCAGCAGCGCGCGGCTCTTCGCCGCAACGCCATCAATCTCCTTGGCGGTATCGTCAATGGTGCGTCTCTGCACTTCCACCAACTCGCGCATGGTGCCCTGATAGGCGTTCGCCGCCGGGGTGAACACCTTGTCCAGAATACGCGTGGCTTCATCAACATTACCGGCCGCCTTAGCCTTATTGATGTCATCGCGAGAACTCAAGTAGGCCTTCCGCGATTCGCCGATCTTGCTGAACAGCGCCCTTTCTTCTTCGGTGGAAATCAGGGCTTCCACTTTTTTCTGAAGTTCACCTGAATTCTTGGACGACGTCGCTGCTTCTTCGGCGAAATATGGGCCCAGCGCCGGATCACTACTCTTCGCGATTGCGCTAGTACGTCGGATGCCAGATGCCAGATTGGCATACCAATCGCCAATCAGTCTCTCCTTGAGGAGCGGCACCTTCATCATCTCGCGCGTCGCGGCCGCGACGTTGTCGAGCCGCCAGATGGCGATAGCGGTAATTGCAATGGAAAATGCCAGAATCAGAGAGAAGCCAAGAGCCAGCCGCTTGCCAATCTTCATGTTGCCGATGAACGCCATTTGTATCCCCATGTTCCCTACGCCCCCGGCAATAGGTCCTACTTGGTTTTTGTCTCCCCGCGGCGCGGTTGATGTGCGAGATTAAGCGCTGTCGCTTGCAGAACGGCTGCTCCGATGACATCCTGGACCCGACTTTAGTGGGGCATGGATCGCGGCCAGATGCGCGCCACGCCCCCCGGTCGCCGAACGAAAACGAGCCGGCGCATCGGGATCTGGCAGCGCGATCGACGGGACGATGCTATCTCCTGGACCCGGCGATCCGCCCTTCTCCGTGCCGATCTGCGCCAACCTTATCGAAGGCGACGACGCAACCGTAGAAAGGAGTCCGTACGCTCAAACAACCATCGACTGCTGGGCGAAGATACCCGCCATCGCGCCCTGCGAAGATGCCTGGGTGACCGAGGGCAAGAACGGCGTGGCGAGGTCGCCAGCGGCGTAGATGCCGGGAAAGCTGGTTTGGCGGCGCTCGTCGACTTTGAGGACGATGCCAGTGGGCGTATCGACCGTCTCTAGGCCCAGTGATTCATGCAGGCTTGCGGACGGCTTGTTGCTTGGATGGGCGAACAGGACGTCGACCGCCACATTGCGGCGGGTATCGAGATTGACGGGGGTGATCTGGCCCTTGTGATGGGAGATCTCGACGATCCGTCCGTCGAAGACAGGTATGTTGCGGCGTGCCAGATCGGCCCGGATTTCGGCCGCAATGTCATGGCCATCAGCGAAGACGGTCAACTTGTCAGTCCAATCGCGGAACAGCCTGGCAGACTGGTGCGACTGCGGGCCGGACCAGAGCAGGCCCCAATGCTGGCCGGCGACTTCAAAGCCGTCGCAATAGGGACAGGGCACGATGGACGTGCCCCAGCTTTCGGCAAAGCCCGGAAGTTCAGGCATCTGGTCGGCGACGCCATAGCTCAGGACGAGGCGGCGGGCCCTTAGGCTTTCTTGATCGTCAGTGACGACGCAGAAATCATCGATGGCGCCAGACACACTCTCGGCCCGCGCATCGATGAGCCTGATCGTTGGATAGCGCGCCAGTTGCTGCCGCGCCTCGGCCAGGATGTCCAGCGGCGGCTTGTGATCGTGGCCGAGCAGGCCATGCGAGTGGCCGGCAAAGCGGTTTCGCGGGCGCCCGGTATCGAGAACTGTGACCTTGCGGCGCGCACGGCCGAGCTGCAGGGCCGCCGCGAGGCCTGCAAAGCTGCCGCCGACGATGATGACGTCATTCATGGTGATGGGCTCCGTGTTGTAGCGAGGGACGCGATGGGCCTGGCGCGCTATAACGTCCGGAGATAAGTGCTTGAGACGTTAGTGCGCAGGCTCCGGCATCGGCGAGAAAGTTGCCCGACGCCGATTACCGGCCTGCCCTCGGCTTGTACATTTACGATACTGTATGGTATCGTAGTTCACGAATTTGAATACTGTCAAGTACTGGAATTGTCGTGACCGAAAACAGTCAGGGCCGGCGTGGCCGGCCCGTCAATGCGGCGCTTCGCCAAACGATAGTCGACGCTGCCTGCGAACTCTTTGTGGAATTGGGGTTTCAAGCGACCACTATGGACAAGGTCGCCCAGCGGGCGAAGATATCCAAGCTAAGCATCTATCGGCACTTCGAGAACAAGGAGGCGCTGTTCAGCGCGGCCATGGCGGCCCGCTGCGAGCAGTTTGCGCCGCAGGCCCTTTCTGAAAGTGTCGACGGTTCGGCCGAAGATCAGCTCATGGCGGTAGGGTCTTCCCTGCTTCGCACGCTGTTGAGTCCTGACGTCCGCAGTGTCGAAGCCATGGTTTTGGCCGACAAGACGAATCAAAAGTCGTTAAGCAAGCTCCATTACGAAGCCGGGCCCGCCCATGTCATCGCCCAGATCGAAGCAGTGTTGCGTCAGTTGCACGCGAACTCGATTCTGAACGTACCCGACGCTCGCCAGGCCGCCCGCTTGTTTGCCGCGCTTTTCAAAGGATCGGATCTCCTGCTTATCGCCCGTTTCGACGAGGCGAGGGCGGAGGACGACAACGAAATCGAATCCTATTGCCGGTCGGCCGTCGCCATGTTCATCGCCGCACACGGTGGCATCCAAAGACCCCATCGTGGCCGATGAAAACACGCAGCACTTTCATACGCCGGTCGCCCTGAGCAACCTTGGATGACAATCGTGCCGACATCTGGAAATGGCTGACCGTACGACCGTTGAGCAAAGCCTGGGCTGCATCACTTTTTTAGTTGCTGTTTAGCCCAGGGGTCCTCCGGCACTCCGTCACCCAGGTGGCATACGGTCTCGGGTATGACCGCCCAGCGATTCTCGACGATGTTCCGCAAGGCGCTGGGCGCGCCGCCAGCATCCCTTCTCCACGCAGCGTGTCCCCGCCGCACCGGCGAACGGTGCGGCGGGGGCATGTTGTGTGGGATGTTGCGGCCGGCTTACTTCGCGGACATGACCTTGAAGCTAGTCATCAGGTTGCGGTAGTCGGGAATGTGGTTGGCGAACAGCGTGCCGAGCCCTTCGATGTCGTTGCGCCAGTCGCGGTGCAGCTCGCAGGCCACGCCGAACCACGTCATCATCTGCGCGCCCGCATGGGCCATGCGATGCCACGCCGCGTCGCGCGTAATCGGATCGAACGTGCCCGATGCATCGCCCACGACGAACACATCGTAGCCTTCGGCCAGGGCAGACAGTGCCGGAAAGGCAACGCAGACCTCGGTGACCACACCGGCGATGATCAATTGCTTCTTGCCGGTGGCCTTGACCGCCTTCACGAAGTCTTCGTTGTCCCAGGCGTTGATCTGACCGGGACGCGGAATATACGGCGCTTCCGGAAACTGGGCCTTCAGCTCAGGCACCAGCGGGCCGTTGGGGCCCGTCTCGAAGCTGGTGGTCAGGATAGTCGGCAGCTTGAAGTACTTGGCCAGGTCGGCCAGAGCCAGGACATTGTTCTTGAACTTGTCCGGGTCGATGTCGCGCACCAGCGAAAGCAGACCGGCCTGGTGGTCCACCAGCAGTACGGCTGCGTCATTCTTGTCCAGGCGCTTGTAGGACGTTGTCATGGCTATCTCCTTGCACGGATAAGGTCACGCGTCTCGCAGACGCGTTGTTGGAAGCATCGGCCGCTCCGGCGTCAGTCGCGGTGACGGCACCGGAGCGTGGAGCCATCATAGGTTCGCGGAAACCGGCGCAGTAGTGCCGTAAGATGCCGTCTGTGTTCTATAGGAGGAACAGTCATGGACGACCTCAACGACCTCTACTACTTCGTCAAGGTCGTCGACCATGGCGGATTCACCCAGGCGGGCCTGGCACTCGGGGCGCCCAAGTCCAAGCTTAGCCGGCGCATCGCGGCGCTGGAGGCCCGGTATGGCGTCAGGCTGCTGCAGCGATCGACGCGGCACTTCTCGGTCACCGAGACCGGGCGCGAATTCTACGAACGCTGTATCGGCGTGCTGGTCGAGGCCGAAGCGGCGCGCGAGGTCATGGAGCGGGAGCGTTCCGAGCCACAGGGCATCGTGCGCATGACCTGCCCGACGACGTTGCTCGAATACCGCGTGGCCGGGCTGGTGGCGCAGTTCATGCTGGCCTATCCGAAGGTGCAGGTGCATCTGGAGGCCACCAACCGCCGCGTGGACGTGATCGGCGAACGCCTGGACCTTGCGCTGCGCGTGCGCTTTCCGCCGTTGGAAAATAGTGACCTGGTGATGCGCGTGCTGTCGGAGAGCCACCAGCGTCTGGTGGCGTGCCCCGCACTGATGGAAGGCCGCGCACCGCTACGCCATCCCGCGGAGCTGGCAGGCATGCCCAGCCTCGACTGGGGCCCGCCGCGCAGCCACGTCTGGCAACTGATCGGCCCGGAAGGACAATCGGCCGAAGTCCGGCACCAGCCCCGTTACGTCACCGACGACATGAGCGCGCTGCGCAAGGCGGCGCAGACTGGCGTCGGCATCGTCCAGTTGCCTTGCATGGTGGTGGAGGATGACCTGCGCAACGGCACGCTGATCGATGTGCTGCCCGGCTGGGCGCCGAGAGGCGGCATCATCCACGCCGTGTTCCCGTCGCGCCGGGGGTTGATGCCGAACGTGCGACTGCTGATCGACTACTTCGCCACCCACATCTACAAGGAATAGCGGCTCATCGCCAGAGCCAGAGACGTGACCACGGGATGCGAGGCGCCTCGCCATTCGCGCAAACGCACGCCTGGGATGCTGAAGGTGTAAGGGGATCGGTGGGGGAGGTATTCCGTCGACCATTTTTCCTTTCGCGGCACGAAAGCTTACCGATTCGCCCGCCCCACGACGCCGAGACCCGGACCTGTCCGTCTCCACCTGCCGCCTCGGCGGTTATGGCCTCCACGGAAGCTCCCCCGATAGCCGATTCTAGCAACGCCGCAACGTACCGCTACCCGACTGGAAAGGGGGTTTCGGCGTACGTCAGCGCACAGACATGCGGCACCGCCTTGGCCTGTGCCGCGCCGCTTCGCGTGGGCTGAGCGCCCCGTACATCAACCGATCATGCACGATGCTGTGAAGGCCTTTCCCGCCTTTGATATCAAAGGGGCTTTCCTCAAGGGCGACGCGCGCGCACCGGCCTACGTGCTAGTTGCTTTGTATGTCCGTGCTCGATCCGCCGGCAAAGCGCATTTGATACTCGCTTGGTGACAGACCCGTCTTGCGCTTGAACAACTGTCGGAAGGTACTGAGGTCAGCATAGCCGACTCGTTGACTAACCGTCTCAAGGCGAATGGGCCTTGATTCCAGCAACTGTTTGGCGACTTCGATGCGCAGATTCTGCAGATATTCCAACGGCGCAAGGCCCATCGCAAGTTTGAATCGCCGGTTAAGCGTACGTTCGCTGACCGCGAGCCACTGGGCCAGTTCGCTGAGCCGAAACCCATTTTGGAGGGTCGCTTCCATGCGCCGTTGAGCGCGTGCGACGAGCGGATCGGTATGCCCATGTTCATCGAGAAGCTTCGTGTACGGAGCTTGAGACGTCCGGTTCATATCAATCAGCAGCGCTTTGGCGGTCAACCCCGCAAGCCTCTCGCCGCCGAACATTTCGACCAGGCGCACCCCGAGATTGAGGTAAGACGTGACCGAGCCGCCGGAGACGATGCGATCTTGCGCAGTCACAACTTCAGAGGCGCGAAGCGCAACACGAGGATAGCGTCGCGCGAAATCCGCCACACTGGCCCAGTGTGTTGTGGCACCCCGGCCGTCCAGCAAGCCAGCTTCCGCAAGCAGGTAATTTCCGGTGCAGTATGCCGCCGGCACCGCGCCTGCTTCGTGTTGGCGGCGAAGCGCGGATGTCAGCGCACCGATCTCCTTCCAACCGTCGATGAGTTTTTCCATGTTGGCGAAGAAAGGGGCTGTCACCAGGATCGCGTCTGCAGGCTTGCGTGGATCGATTTTTCCATCCACCGAAATGCTCTGTCCGGATGCAGCCTTCACAGACCCTCCATCCAACGACTCCACCCGCCACGTGAACTTCGGCGCCGATTGGCGGCTATCGGAGCCTTCGCGGGCGCCCAAGTGATTGGCAGCGCTGAAGATGTCGATGGGTCCTGCGACGCCGGATGCCAAAATTCCGTCATAGACCCAGATCCGGATCATGGTCATGTTCGCGTGTCTGATGTTCCTCGAATGATGGCAATAATGCCACTTCCAAGCCTTGAGGTGAAAGCCCATGATCGGGCACACCGACACACTTGAAGAGGGTTAGCACCATGCCAATGATCGACGCACTGTGGCCGCAAGATGCCTTGACGCCTGAAGCAGAGGATCGCCTGGTTAAAGAACTGACTGACATCCTGATCGAAGCGGAGGGGTATGACCCTGACAATCCGGTTGCACAGGCGGTGACGGTGTTGCATCTCCACCGACCGGCCGCGGTATACGTTGGCGGCGAACGCTCGAAGGCCGTCCGCTACCGGATCATCCCCTCGGTGCCCGAAGGGCAATACACCGATGCCGCACGTAATGCGCTGGTCCAGGCCGTCACGGAAGCGGTGGCCCGGGCCGAGCGACGCCCACTCGACGAGGTCGCATCGCGAGTATGGGTCTTTCCGACAGAGATCGCCGACGGTACCTGGGGCAGCCGCGGAGCCATCTTTAGGCTGCCGGATATTCATGCATTGCTGGCCGGCGAGTCCGACCGAAGCACCGGAGAAGAGCGACTGGCGCGCAGCCGGCGCGAAAAGTCACGCATTACGCTGGAAGCCGCTGCATGCGCCATTGCGGATGGAGCTGCTAAGTCGTAACGCTGACTCTCCAACATGGTGGCGCTGCGGGGGCGAATGTCTGCGCCCTCGCCTCCTTCCCGCAACCGCCCATGGCGGATTGTCGCCATACGGTGTCAAGGAAGTGGGCCGTCATCACCCATAATCGGATGCTGCGATAACGCTGGAATCAGAATCGATATCCTAGGCCGGCCAGGAACACATCGGTGTCGCGGTCATATCCGGTGACGGTCCGGTTCCAAGAGACGCGTGCAAGCCACCGCTGACTGATTCGGTAGCTTGCGGACATCGTTAGCAGCCCAGACCAGCGTGAGGGCTCGCTCGTAACGTTGCGGCCGCGGTCGCTGAGGTCGATCGCATAGTACGGACCGGCGCCGACTCCAAGCGTGAGCACATCGTTGAAGAACGCCCGTTCCAGCCATAGCTGCGCGGCCACGCCGTTGCGGCGCAGCGCCGAGTTCTCACCTTCGTTGATAGCTCACGGTGCCTGACACATAGCGGGCCAGACCACGACGGTACTCGACAGCCTTGGCGAACGAGGACTGCGAGTCGAACGTATTCACGATGGTCTGCCCCAGGAACACGGTGATCTCGTTCTGCGTGACGTTGTCCAATCGGGACGGGGGTGGCACCACAGGTCCTCCCCGGTCGCCCCGGTCGAGCTGATAGCCCACGCCGATCAAAAGCGTATTCGTCTTGATGCTCGACGGCGTTTGCGTACGGTTGTACCGGGCCTGCACCATCCAAGGACCGCCGTTGACGTACCACGTGGCCGCCACGCTGGCCAGCAGGCCCCAGCCGTGATGGTTGTCCGATCCGCCATCGTCGTTGCGGTCCGTGGTATCGAAATACCGATAGGGGCCTGCGCCGATGGCGAGATTGAATCTACGGTCGGCAAATGGGTAGCGCCACCAGAGCTGGACGCTGTGTCCATCACGATGGTGATTCGTCACGTGCCCCTCGTTCAGGTACGAGAACGAGGCGTACCAGTTCTCCGCCAGATTGTGCTGGTAGCTGTAGGTGTAGCAGTAACTGGTTTCTCCCCCCGCATCGGTGCGTTGCAGGCCACCCAGAACGAGCGCTTCCTGAGCGTGCACCGAACCCATCCATGCTGCCGCGCTCATCAGCAACAAGGCCGGCATGCGCAGGCGCCGCGACAGCGAAATAGAGGAGAGGAAGGACATGGGGTATGGCCGGCAGTGGGCTGGGTCAACTTAGCAAATGGAGCCTGTGCTTGCCATTGGCCAAAAGGACAATGGCAGCGCGAAGCCGAGATGGCGCAGCCATAAAAATCAGGCACTTACCGCACCCTCCGGCGGCGCTCGCCGCCGGCCCCGCCGCCCCGGCCACTAAATAATCCCCAGCCCCTTTCGTCGAACAGGGTGATGCACCACCAAGTTTTCGTGGCGCCAGACACCACCCGTACCGAAAGGGAGCCTTTCATGAGTTTCGACCGCGACGATGCCACGTTCCTGGTTCTTGTCAATCACGAAGAGCAGTACTCGATCTGGCCCGACTACAAGCCCGTGCCCGGCGGCTGGCGCACGGCCGGCTTCAGCGGCAACAAGCAGGCTTGCCTGGACCATATCGAACGCGTCTGGACCGACATGCGCCCGCTGAGCCTGCGTCGATTCATGGAGGAGCCAACACGGGCGGACGCCTGACCATGCCCGTGCTGCAACTGTTCTGCCTGCCCCATGCCGGGGCCAGTGCCATGGCATACCTGCGCTGGCGCCGCCTGCTGCCGGCCGGTGTCGAGCTGATCGCGCTGGAGCCCCCGGGGCGCGGCGCGCGGCTTGACGAACCGATCCTGCGCGACTTCGAGCCGCTGGCCGCCGAGATGACTGACATGCTGTGCGCCGCGCGCGCAGGCACCGCCACGCCGTTCGCGATCTTCGGCCACAGCATGGGCGGCCTGCTGGGCTGGCGCGTCTGCCATCTGTTGCGCGAGCGCGGCCTGCCGCTGCCGCAGCGGCTCGTCGTATCGGGCAGCGCCGCGCCCAGCCGGCGCAATCCGCAACGGCTGGCCGCGCTGCGTGGCGACGCGGCGCTGATAGCCGACCTGCGCCGGCACGGCGGCACGCCGGATGCCGTCTTTGCCGATGCCGAACTGCTACGCCTGACGCTGTACGTGCTCGACGCCGACTACCGCGTCTGCGAGAGCTTCTGCCGCGCGGACGTCGCACCACTGCCGGTTCCGCTGCATGTATTCGCCGGCCGTGACGATCCGATCGCCCCGCCTGACCTGCACGCCTGGGCCGCAGAAACGCACGCGGGCTACTCGCTTGAATGGTTCGCGGGCGGGCATTTTTTCGTGCACGACAGCCAGGCCGATGTGGTGCGCAGCCTCGGGGCTTGCCTGATGCAGCCGCTGCTGCCCACGCGGCCCTCGCCCACTGCCGCCCCCGTACCCGCGCCGGCCTGACCCGCGCGCCGCGTCGCCTCCACCGCCAACCGCCATTCCTGGAAAGCCGATTCCAATGCAGTCCGATCCGAACGTCCCGGCCACGCTGGTGGCCCACCTCGGCCGTCTGGCCGCGCAGCGTGCCGGCGACACCGCGCTGATCACCATCGACGCCACCGGCGAAACCCGCTACGGCTACGCCGCCCTGCACGCCCGCGTGCGCAACCTGGCCGCCCAGCTCGCCCGCGCAGGCGCACCCGGCCAGCGCGCGCTGCTGCTGATGGACAGCGGCATCGACTACGTCACCGCGTTCTTCGCGTGCCTGTACGCCGGACTGACCGCCGTGCCGGCGTTCGAACCGGGCGCCGCGCGCTCCGCTCAGGTGGCACGCCTGCGCGCCATCGCCAGCGACGCCCAGCCCGCGCTGACCATCACCACCACCGCGCAGGCATCACTGCACGCCGATGCGCTGGCCGCCATTGCCACGGATGCCCGCATCGTGCTGGCCGATGGCCTCCACACTCCCGCCCCGGCCGACTGGCAACCGTACGCCGTCACGCCAGACACGCTGGCCTTCCTGCAATACACGTCGGGCTCCACCGCAGCGCCCAAGGGCGTGATGGTCACCCACGGCAACGTGATGGCGAACGAGGTGGCCATCGCCGACGGCATGGGCATCGGCCCCGGCGACGTGATCGCTACCTGGCTGCCGCTCTATCACGACATGGGCCTGATCGGCGGCCTGCTGCAGCCGGTGTACACCGGCGTGCCCGTGGTCATGATGTCGCCGCAGTTCTTCCTGGAGCGCCCGGCGCGGTGGCTGCAGGCCATCAGCCGCCATCGCGCAACGGTCTCGGGCGGTCCCGATTTCGCGTACCGGCTCTGCGTGGAGCGCGTGCGCGACAGCCACCTCGAAGGGCTCGACCTGTCCAGCTGGAAGGTCGCCTATTCGGGCGCCGAGCCCGTGCGCGCCGATACGCTGCGGGCGTTCCGCGACCGCCTTGCGCCGGCTGGCTTCAGCGCGCAGGCGCTGTATCCGTGCTATGGGCTGGCCGAGGCCACGCTGTTCGTCACCGGCGGCAAGCGCGGCGGCGGCATGCTGTGCACGACGTTCGATGCCCGCGCGCTCGCGCAGGGCCACGGCGAGGCGGTGCAAGACGGCCTGGAACTGGTCGCCTGCGGATTCCCGCGCGGCGCTCACACCGTCCGTATCGCCACCGCCGACGGCCACGCGCTGCCGGACGGCCAGGTTGGCGAAATCGAGGTAGCCGGCGCCAGCGTCACGCATGGATACTGGCGCAATGCCGACGCCACGGCCGCCACGTTCGGATCGGGCCGCGACGGCTGGCTGCGCACTGGCGACCTGGGCCTGATGCGCGATGGCCAGCTCTATATCGCCGGCCGTCGCAAGGACCTGATCATCGTGCGCGGCCAGAACCTCTATCCGCAGGACATCGAACGCGCCGTCGAACAGCACGTACCAGCCGCCCGCCGTGGCCGCGTGGCGGCGTTTCCGGTCCACACGACCGATGGCGAAGCGATCGGCATCGCCGCCGAGATTTCGCGCCCGGATCAGAAACGCGTGGGCCACGTGGCGCTGGTGCAGGCGCTGGCCGAAGCGGTTGGCAATGCGTGCGGCGCGCCGCTGGCCGTGGCGCTGCTGCTGAACCCCGGCGGCCTGCCCAAGACCACCAGCGGCAAGCTGCAGCGCAGCGCGTGCCGCCAGGGCTGGCTCGACCAGAGCATGGACGCCTGCGCCGTCTGGGCGCACGGCACATTCACGGTCGGCGGCACCACGGCTGACGGTGGAACCGGATCAGCCACCGAGCCGCCGCAGGGCAACACCGAAAACGCGCTCGCCGCGCTGTGGCAGGAACTGCTCGGCACGGCGCCGGCCGACCGGCACGCGCACTTCTTTGCCAATGGCGGCAGCTCGCTGACCGCCGCGCGACTCGTGGCGCGGCTGCGCGAGAAATTTGGCGCCGCCGTGCCGATGCGGCTGCCGTTCGACCATCCGACGCTGGCTGCCTGCGCCGCCGCACTCGAACACCTGCCGGCCCGCACCGTCCCGTCGCTGCCGCAGGCCATCGCCACGGCCCCGCGCACCGCGAAGATGCCGCTGGCGCCGGCCCAGCACCGTCTCTGGCTGGCCGACCGCATCGCCGCCCCGGCCGACCGCTGGACCTACAACATGGCCGGCGGCCTGCGCCTGCACGGCGCGCTCGACGTCGAGGCGCTGCAAGCAAGCCTGGCCGCGCTGGTGGCCCGCCACGAAATCCTGCGCACCGGCTATCCGGCGGATGCCCACGGCGAGCCGTACGCAAGCATCGCCGACGGCATCGTCATCGACCTGCCACAAAGCGATCTGTCCGCGTTGAGCGCCACCGCACGCGACGCCGCGTTGCGCGAACTGGCCGACGTGCAGGCACGCGAGCCGTTCGACCTGACTCGCCCGCCGCTGTTGCGCGCGCGGCTGGTGCGGCTGGCCGACGATGACCACGCGCTGCTGGTCACGCTGCACCATATCGTCGGCGATGGCTGGTCCATCGGCATCCTGCTCGATACGCTGGCCGCTGGCTACAACGCCGCCCGCACGGGCCAGTCCATCGACCTGCCCGCACTGCCCGTGCAGTACGCCGACTACGCACTACACCAGCAGGCCGAGGATCACGGCCCGCAAAGCGTGGCCGATACCGCCTACTGGCGCGACGCCCTCCAGGGCGCTCCGCGCCTGCCCACGCTGCCCACGCCGAACCGCCGCCCACCCGTGGCCTCGACCGCCGGCGATGCCTGCTACAGCGACCTGCCCGGCGCGCTGCTGACGCAGGCTGACGCGGTGGCGCGCCGCCACGGTGCCACGCGCTACATGGTGCTGCTGGCCGCGTTTCACGCGCTGCTGCACCGCCTGGGCGGTGCCGAAGACCAACTGGTCGGCATCGACGTGGCCGGCCGCACGCGCCGCGAACTCGAAGCGCTGATCGGCTTCTTTGTCAACGTGCTGCCGTTGCGGGCGCAGCCGCGCGCGGCGATGTCGTTTGCCGACCTGCTCGATCAGGTGCGCGGGCAGACGCTGGCCGCGTTCGACCACCAGGCACTGCCGTTCGAGCGCATCGTCGAAGCCGCCGGCGTGCCGCGCGAGCGCGCGTGGCATCCCCTGGTGCAGATGCTGTTCGTCCTGCAGAACACCCCGGCCGACGCTCGCCCGTTCGATGGCCTGCAGGCAACACGTCTGCCCACGCCGGTCCACGCGGCCAAGTTCGATCTCGCCGTGTTCCTGGCCCCTCAGCCCGACGGCCTGCGCGCCGAATGGGTGTACGCCACGGCGCTGTTTCCGCGCGCCACGGTGCAGCGCATGGCCGACGCCTACGGCGCCGTGCTGGCGCAGGCCGTGGCCGGTCCCGCCTGCCCGCTATCCGGCCTCGACGTGCCGGCCGGCCTTTGCGAACCCGCCACCGACAAGCCCGCCATGACTACCAGCCAAGTGTCCAGCCCCAGCAAACTCGACAAGCTCGCCAAACTGGGCAAGCTCTCCCGGCAGCACGCTCAAGCCTCCGAAGCCTCCGAAGCCTCCGAAGCCTCCCAAGCTGCCCAACCGCTGGCGCAGGCGCCGGCATCGCGGGTACGCACCTCGTTCCTGTCGCCGGGCCGCACCTTCCCGATCGTGATCGAGCCGGCATCGCCAGACCTCGACCCCGTGGCCTGGGCACTCGCGCATCGCCAGGACATCGAAGGCACGCTGTGCCGCCACGGCGGCATCCTGCTGCGTGGCTTCGGACTGCGCACGCCGCAGGAATTCGAAACGTTCGCGGAATCGATCGAGCCGGGCCTCTACGGCGCCTATGGCGACCTGCCCAAGAAGGAAGGCGGCCGCAACACCTACCGCTCCACGCCGTACCCGGAGCGCGAAATGATCCTGTTCCACAACGAAAGCGCGCACCTGTCGCGCTGGCCTCGCAAGCAGTGGTTCTTCTGCGAGCTGCCGTCGCCGGTCGGCGGCGCCACGCCCATCGTCGACTGCCGCGAGATGTACCGCCGCCTGCCCCGCGAGCTGGCCGCCCAGTTCGAAAGCAAGGGCCTGCGCTACGTGCGCACGTTCAATGACAAGCTCGACGTCAGCTGGCGCGACTTCTTCAAGACCGATTCGCGCGACGACGTGGAAGCGCGCCTGCGCGCTTCGGGCACCGATTTCACGTGGCTCGACGCCGACACGCTGCAGACCCGCGAACTGTGCCCGGCCGTAATCGCCCACCCCGTTACCGGCGAGCGCAGCTTCTTCAACCAGGTGCAGCTGCACCACACGGCCTGCCTGGACGCCGAAGTGCGGCGCGACCTGCTGGACATCGTCGGCCCGCAGCGCATGCCGCGCCAGGTGACGTTCGGCGACGGCAGCCCCATCGACGACACCACGATGGCGCTGATCGGCGACCTGTACGAAGCCTGCGCGGTCCGTTTCGACTGGCGCCAGGGCGACGTGGTGATGCTCGACAACATGCTGGCCGCCCACGCGCGCGACCCGTACCAGGGGCCGCGCAGGATCGTGGTGGCGATGGGCGACATGTTCGAGCGCAGCGACCTGCCCGCTCTCGACGCCGGCCCGGCAACGGCCCAACACACCAGCACCACGCTGGCCGCCACGGTGGAGGGTTGATCCATGAACGCCATCGTCCACCCCACCAACGCCGTGTTCACGCTTGCCGGCCACGCCGTGGCGCTGGGCCGTGAGCAGAGCGCCGTCGAAGCCCATTCCAGCCATCCGGTCACGCTGACCGCCGACATCGACGGCCCGCTCGACGCCGCGCGCCTGGAACGCGCGCTCGCCCGCGTGGCCGAGCGGCACCCTGCCACTGGGCTCTTTTTCGGCCGCGTCGATGGCCTGCGCGGCCTGCGGCAGCAATTTGCCGGCACGCCGCCGGTCTGGGGCGAGGCGGACAACCGGCCGACCCTGCAAGCCACCGTACGCACGCTTGATCCCCAGCGCTCGCAACTGACGCTGACCGCGCATCCGCTGGCCATCGACGGTGCCAGCCTGACCACGCTGATGCGCGAACTGGCCCAGGCCTACGCCGATGACACCGCGCCGGCCGGTGAGGCGCCGCTGTCCTACGCCGACTATCTCGACTGGACAGCGAACCTTGCGCAGGACGACAGCGCCGCTGGCCGCGACTACTGGCAGGCCCAGCGCGATCGTCTGGCCGCGCTCCACGCGCCTAGGCTGCCGTGGCGCCAGACCGAAGCTGCCACGAATGCCACGCAGACTATCACCGTCGACCTCGACGAGACCGAAGCCACCAGCGTGGCGGCCTGGACGACCTCCTTCGATTGTCCGCCGGCTCACACGCTGCAGGCCGTATGGTGGCTGCTGCTGGCCCGGATCGACGGCGCGGGCGCGTTCCGGGGCGACTGGCACAACGACTGCCGCGACGACTTCGAACCACTCGCCGGCGCCGTTGGCCGCTATGCGTCGCTGCTGCCCGTGGCAGTCCAGTACGACGCCACGGCATCGTTCGGCGATTGGCTGGCCAGCTTCGCCGCGCAACTGCAGCAACATACGGATTGGCGCGAGCACGCCCCGACGGACATCGCCACCGACGCGCCGGGCCGCATTGCGTTCGGCGTGACCGCCCCGGCCCCGGCCAACACGGCCCGCAACGGACTGCCATGGCCCCAGTGGAAAATCGGCGCACCGGTCGCCCCCCCGCCCGGCATCGAAATCGCGCTGCACGTCAGCATCGACGATGCTGGCCGGCCACGCGCGTTGGCCCTGCAGCACGATCACCGCCACGCCGCCGACGCGATGGCGTGCCTGCTCGACCAGTACCGCACGCTGCTGCAAACGCTGCGCGCGCAGCCCGATACCGCCATCGGCGCGCTGCCGCTGGCCACCGTCGCCGATCAGGCCCGCGCTGACGCGATGCACGCGCCTGCGGTCGACTTCGGCGCCGAACTGCTGCCGGAACGGCTGGCCCGCTGGGCCAGCGAGCGTCCGGATGACGTCGCGCTGTCGGCGGCCGGCCAGCGCTGGACCTACGCCGAGCTGTCGCGGCGCGTCGATGCGCTGGCAAGCCGCCTGGCCGTGCTCGGACTCCGGCCCGGTCAGCCGGTGGGCCTGCAGCTGCCGCGTTCCGCCGACCTCGTCATCGCGCTGCTGGCCGTCATGCGCGCCGGCGCGCCATACCTGCCGCTGGACCCGGCGTGGCCGGCGCAGCGCCGCGCGCAGATCCTGGCCGATGCGGGCGCCACGCTGGTGTTGTCCGATCTGGCGCAGCTGGCACCGGACGGCGGCGCCCCTGTCGCCCCCCTTGCACCCCTGCCCGATCCGCAGGCCAGCCAGCCGGCCTACGTGCTTTACACGTCGGGCTCCACCGGCACGCCCAAGGGCGTGGCCGTCACGCACGGCCAGTTGCTGAACTATGTGGCGGCGTCCGGACAGGCGCTGGGGCTGGACCGCTGCGAGCGCTTCGCGCTGACGTCCAGCGTAGCGGCCGACCTCGGCAACACCACGCTGTTCGGCGCGCTGTGGCAGGGCGCCTGCCTGTGCGTGGCCGACGACGCCGACATGCAGCATGCCGCAGGCTTTGCCGCGTTCCTCTCACGCGAGCGCGTGGACTGCATCAAGATCGTCCCATCGCATCTCGATGCGCTGATCGAAGGCGACGGCGCGCCCCTGCCACTGCCGTCGCAAGCGGTGATCGTGGTGGGCGGCGAATCGGCCTCGCCCGCGTTCCTGGCGCGCCTGCGCGAACGTGCGCCCGGCGCCCGCCTGTTCAACCACTACGGCCCGACCGAAACCACGGTCGGCATCCTGGTCCACGACGCCGGGCCGGCCTCCGATCTGTCCGGCGCTGCGCTGCCGCTGACGCGCGTGCTGGCCAACTGCGAAGCGCGCGTGCGCACGGCGGCAGGCCATCCGGCCACGGTGGGCGAAACGGGCGAGCTGTACCTGGGCGGCGCACAACTCTGCGCCGGCTACGTCAACCGCGATACCAATACCGAGGCATTCGTCGCACATCCCGCGCATGCCGGCCAACGGATGTACCGCAGCGGCGACCTCGCGCGATACCTGCCGCAGGGCGGCCTCGAACTGCTCGGCCGTGCCGACAGCCAGGTCAAGGTGCGCGGCTTCCGCGTCGAATGCGGCGAGGTGGAGCACGCACTGTCGACGCTGCCGGGCGTGCGGCAGGCCGTGGTACTGCCGCACGCGCCGGACGGCGGCGCAGCGCAACTGGCCGCGTGGCTGGTGCCCGCCGATACCAATGCCGCCCCGCTCTCGGCCGCCCGGCGTCAGGCACTGCGCCAGGCCCTGGCGGAGCGCCTGCCCGATCCGATGATCCCGACCCAGTGGTTCGCCATCGCCGAACTGCCGCGCCTGCCCAACGGCAAGCTGGACCGTCGCGCGCTGATCGCCAGCGCGGCGCTGGCGCCCGACACGTCCAGCGCGCCGCACCGCGAACCGGCCACGGCGCTCGAAGCGCTGCTCCTTGACCAGATGCGCGACCTGCTGGGCACGCCGCAGTTGGGCGTGACCGAAGACCTGTTCGAAGCAGGCGGCCATTCGCTGCTGGTCATCAAGCTGGTGGCGCGCGTGCGCAAGCTGCTCAAGCTCGACATTGCCCCGGCCGTGGTCTTCGATGCGCCCAGCGCCGCCGCGCTGGCCGCCGCGCTGCGTGCCGCCAGCTCCAACGCCGAGGGCCTGGAAACGCTGGCCGTCCTGCAACGCCAGCTCGCGGCCATGTCGCCCGAGGCACGCGCCGCGCTGCGCGCCAGCGCCGCCGTCACCGCCACCGCATAACTTCGCTTTCAGGACCCGATTCATGACGCCCCCCTCGACCTCCGATCACGCAGCGCTGCTGGCGTTGCTGCTGGAACAGGACGCCGACGCGGCGCCCGCTGCCGATTCCACCGATTCCACCGAGGAAGGGCCGCTGTCGTTCTCCCAGCAACGGCTGTGGTTCCTGCTGCAGTACGAACCGGGCAGCACCGCCTACAACCAGACCCGCGCGTTCGTGCTGCGCGGCGCGCTGGACCACGCCGCACTGGAAGCCGCGCTGCGCGCCGTGATCGCGCGCCACCCCGCGCTGCGCACGCGTTTCGTGGCCGATGCCGCCGCGCCCGGAGCATTGCCCCGGCAGGTCGTGGAGCACGCGCCGCCGTTCGCGCTGCGCCAGGCTCCGCTCGCCGCCGGCGCTGACACGCTCCACGCCTGCATCGACGCCGAAGCCGCGCGCCCGTTCGATCTGGGCCAGGCGCCGCTGCTGCGCGCCACGCTGCTGACGCGCGCCGCCGACGATCACGTGCTGTTGCTGTCGCTGCACCATATCGTCTCCGACGCGGTGTCGAACGCGATCATCGCGCGCGACCTGGCCGCGGCCTACGCCCAGGCACTGGCCGGCGACGATGCCAGCCTGCCCGCCCCGGCCGCCAGCTTTGCCACCCACGCGCGGCGTCAGCGCGACCGGCTGGACAGCGGCGCGCTCGACACCCAGCGCGACTGGTGGCAGCGCATGCTGGGCAGCCATATCCCCGCGCTGCAACTGCCGACCGATCGCCCGCACGGCAGCGATACGCCGCGCCTCGCCCGGCGCGTGGAAACCACGCTGCCCGCTGCGGTAGCCAGCGCGCTGCAAGACTTCTGCGTGGCCCACCGCAGCACGCCGTTCGTGGCGCTGCTGGCGGCATGGCAGGCGTTGCTGGCCCGCTATGCGGGCCAGGACGACTTCGCGGTGGGCGTGCCGCACGCGGGCCGCGGCGATGACGGCCTCGACGACGTGGTGGGCTTCTTCGCCAACACCCACGTCTACCGCGCGCGCACCCTGCCCGGCATGACTGGCCGCGCGCTGTGCGACGCGGTGCGCGCTGACGCGCTGGGCGCGCTGCAGCACGCCGACCTGCCCTTCGAGGTACTGCTCGACGCCATGCAGGTGCCGCGCGACGCAGGCCGCAGCCCACTGTTCCAGGTCATGTTCAATCTGCGCACCACCTCTGGCCCGACCGCGCCGGCGCTGCCCGGCCTGCAAACCGAGCCCGTCGAAGCCCGCGCCACCGGGGCCAAGTTCGACCTGATCCTCGACGTCGAGATCGACAACTTTCCCCGCGCCGGCGCGATGACGCTCCAGCTCGAATACGACAGCACGCTGTTCGACGCCGCCACTGCCCAGCGCATCCTGCGTCACTACGTGACGCAGTTGTCGGGCCTGCTGGCCCAGCCCGACCTGCCGCTGACGGCCCACTGCCTGCCCGATGCCGGCGACAACGCCTTTCTGGCCAGCCAGCAGGCCGCCGGGCGTCCGTTGCAGCGCGTGGCGTCGCCCGAACCCGTCCATCGCCAGATCCAGCGCCACGCCGCGCTGCGGCCCGACGCCATTGCGCTGCGCCTCGGCGAGACCAGCGTCAGCTACGGCGAACTGGAACGCCGCGCCAACCGGCTCGCGCACCGCCTGATCGCACTGGGTGTAGGCCCCGAGGTGCGCGTCGGCATCGCCGTCGAACGCTCGCCCGCGATGATCGTGGGCCTGCTGGCCATCCTGAAGGCCGGCGGCGCGTACGTGCCGTTCGACCCTGCCTACCCGGCCGAGCGGCTGGCGTACCTGTTCGACGACAGCGGCATCTCGGCGCTGCTGACCCAGTCCAGCCTGCGCGGACTGCTGCCGCAGCGCGACCGCTTGCCGGTGCTGGAACTCGATGCCGATGACAGCGGCGACTGGCCGGCAACCGCGCCGGAAGTGCCGGTCCGCGCAGATCATCTCGCCTACGTGATCTACACGTCGGGCTCCACGGGCCGGCCCAAGGGTGCGCAGTTGCAGCACGGCAACCTGTCGCGGCTGCTGGCGTCCACGCAGCACTGGTTCGGCTTTGGCGCCGACGACGTCTGGACGCTGTTCCACTCCTACGCGTTCGATTTCTCGGTCTGGGAGATCTTTGGCGCGCTGTGCCATGGGGGCCAGCTCGTGATCGTGCCGTTCGACGTCAGCCGCTCGCCGCACGACTTCGTGGCGCTGCTGCGGCGCGAGCGCGTGACAGTGCTTAACCAGACCCCGTCGGCGTTCCGCGCCCTGCTGGCGCAGCCCGAGCTGTACGGCGCACCGCTGGCGCTGCGCCACGTAATCTTCGGCGGCGAGGCGCTCGACCCTCAGGCGCTGCAGCCGTGGATCGACCATTTTGGCGACACCACGCCGCAACTGGTCAATATGTATGGCATCACCGAAACCACGGTGCACGTCACGTACCGCCCAATCACGCGCGCCGACTTGGATCCGGCCCGCCGTGCACGCAGCCCGATTGGCGACCGCATTCCGGACCTCGGCGTGCGCGTGCTCGATCCGGGCCTGAACCCGGTGGCGCCCGGCGTGGCCGGCGAACTCCATATCGCCGGCGACGGCTTGGCGCGCGGCTATCTGAACCGCCCCGGCCTGACCGCCGAACGCTTTATTCCCGACCCGTTTGCCGACGACGGCGCGCGCCTCTACCGCACCGGCGACCTCGCGCGCTGGCTGCCGGACGGCCAGCTTGAGTACCTGGGCCGCATCGACCAGCAGGTCAAGATTCGCGGCTTCCGGATCGAACCGGGCGAGATCGAAGCGCGCATTCTCGCGCATGGCACGGTCGGCAACGTCGCGGTGCTGGCCGTCGATGGCCCCGCTGGCGCGCGGCTGGCGGCCTACGTGGTGCCGGCCGCCGGCACCACGCCCGATATTGGCGCGTTGCGTAACGCGCTGGGCGCCGAACTGCCCGACTACATGGTGCCGGCCGCGTTCGTCATCGTGTCCGCGCTGCCGCTTACGCCCAATGGCAAGCTGAACCGCCACGCGCTGCCGCCGCCGTCGTTCGATGGCGGACAGACGTTCGTGGCGCCCGAACGCGCCGCCGAAATCGCGCTGGCCGCCATCTGGGCCGAGGTACTGGCTGTGCCGCGCGTCGGCCGCACCGACAATTTCTTCGAACTCGGCGGCGACTCGATCCTGAGCCTGCAAATCGTGGCGCGCGCCCGCGCCGCGGGTTGGGTGCTCACGCCGCGCCAGTTGTTCGAGCGGCAGACGCTGGGCGAGCTGGCAGCCGTGGCGACGCCGGTCGCGCACGACGTTGCCGCCAGTCTGGCCGTACCACGCGGCGACGTGCCGCTGCTGCCGATCCAGGACGCGCTCCTGGCCACCCCAATGGCCAACCGCCACCACTGGAACCAGGCCGTGCTGCTCGATTGCCGGGAGATGCCCGACGTCGACGCGCTGGGCTTGGCCCTGGCCGATGTCGTCGCCCATCACGATGCGCTGCGCCTGCGCTTTGCCGGATCCCCTGGCGGCTGGCAACAGACGTACGCCGACGTCGAATCGTCCCCGGACCTGCTGTGGGTCCGCCACGCCGGTTCCGAAGCCGAACGCCTGGCCCACTGCGACGCCGCCCAGCGCAGCCTCGACATCGCGCAAGGGCCGCTGATGCGCGCCCTGGCGCTGAAAACTGGCAATCGCTGGCAACTGCTGATAGCGATTCATCACCTGGCGGTCGACGGCGTGTCGTGGCGCGTGCTGATCGAAGACCTGCTAGCCGCCTATCAGCACCGCTTCCAAGGCGTGGCGCCGACGCTGCCCGCGCGCACCGCGTCGTACCAGCAGTGGTCGCACGCGCTGCGCGGCAACGTCAAAGCACGCGACGCCGAACTGGCGCACTGGCAATCGCTGTGCGGCATCGACGCCACGCTGCCGGCCGATGACGCTGGCAGCCTGCCCCGCGTGGCTGACCGCGCCGAAGTCATGCTGTCGCTGCCGGCCACGCTCACCCAGGCGCTGCTGCAGCAGGCGCCGGCGGCCTATCGCACGCGCGTCAATGACCTGCTGCTGACCGCGCTGGCGCGCGCGCTGGCCGACTGGACCGGCCGCGCCCAGGTGCTGGTCGATCTGGAAAGCCACGGCCGCCTGAGCGGAGTCGCCGCCATCGACGACGCGCTGGACCTGAGCCGCACGATCGGCTGGTTCACCACCATGTACCCGGTGGCGCTGGATGCCACGGCCGACATCGGCCCGGCCATCCAGGCGGTGAAGGAACAATTGCGCGCGGTACCCGGCGAAGGCATCGGGTTCAGCCTGCTGCAACGCCTGGGTACGCCGGCGCAACGCCAGGCGCTAGCCGCTGTGCCCAAGCCCGAGGTGGTCTTCAACTACCTGGGCCAGTTCGACGCCACGCTGGCCGACGACGCGCCGTGGCAGCTCTCCACTGCCCCCACGGGCGCCACGCAGGATCCCACCGCGCCGCTGTCGCACCCGCTGTCGGTGGGCGGCCAGGTTATCGACGGCCAACTGTGCCTGACGCTGGCCTACAGCCGCACGCGGCACCGGGCCGGCACCATCGAACGGCTGGCGCAAGCGCTGCGCCGCGAACTGGAAGCCGTGATCGGCCACTGCGGCGCCCAGGCACGCGGTTTCACGCCCTCCGACTTTCCGCTGGCGCGGCTGTCGCAGGCCCGGCTCGATGCGCTCGCGCTCGATCCGGCCCGTGTGCAGAACCTGTACCCGCTTTCGGCGATGCAGTCGGGCATGCTGTTCCACTGCGTCTATGCGCCCGAAAGCAGCGCGTATACGAACCAGTTGCGTGTCGACGTCGATGGCCTGGACGCGGAACGCTTTGTTGCCGCCTGGCAGGCCGCGCTGGCGCGCCACGACAGCCTGCGCTGCGGCTTCCTCCATCGCGGTGATCAACCGCTGCAATGGGTTGCCAGGGACGTGACCCTGCCTGTGATCGCCGAGGACTGGACCGGACGCAATGCCGCGCATCTCGACCGATTCGCGGCCGATCAGCTGGCCCAGCGCTTCGACCTCAACGAGCCGCCCTTGATGCGTCTGGCGCTGCTGCGCACCGGCGCCACGCGCCACCATCTGGTCTGGACCGTGCACCACCTGCTGCTGGACGGCTGGAGCACCGCGCAGCTGCTGGGCGAAGTGCTACGCCACTATGCGGGCGAGCCCATGGCAGCCAGCGGCAGCCGTTTCGCCGACTAC
This sequence comes from Ralstonia sp. 25mfcol4.1, assembly GCF_900104095.1. Taxonomy (GTDB): domain Bacteria; phylum Pseudomonadota; class Gammaproteobacteria; order Burkholderiales; family Burkholderiaceae; genus Cupriavidus. The sequence continues at coordinate 174,586 of NZ_FNJO01000013.1, forward strand.
ATCGGCTGGCTGCAGTCGCGCGATGGTGCGGCGAGCGCATCGTTCTGGACCGGCCATTTGCAGGCGCTCGACCAGCCGACCCGGCTGCTGGCGGCGCTGCCGGCGCCCGATGCTGGCCACGGGCACACCGAACAGCACCTGGTGCTCGACGTTGCCGACACCACGGCGCTGGCCAATTTCGCGCGGGCACAGAAGGTGACGCTGAACACGCTGGTGCAGGCCGCCTGGCTGCTGGTGCTGCAGCGCTGCACCGGACAGCCGTGCGTGGCGTTTGGTGCCACGGTAGCCGGCCGCCCGGCCGACCTGCCCGCCGCCGAGCGCATGCTGGGCCTGTTCATCAACACGCTGCCGGTGGTGGCCACGCCGCAGCCGCGCCAGGCCGTGGGCGACTGGCTGCGCGACGTGCAGGCGCTGAACCTGGCGCTGCGCGAGCACGAGCACACGCCGCTCTACGACATCCAGCGCTGGGCCGGCCACGCGGGCCAGGCGCTGTTCGACTCGATCGTCGTGTTCGAGAACTACCCCGTCGACGCCGCGCTGCGCACCGCGCCCGGCGGCCTGCAGTTCGGCAACGTCAGCAATCGCGCCGAAACCAACTATCCGCTCACGCTGGTGCTGTCGCACACCGAGACGCTGCGCCTGACCTGCCGCTTCGACCGTGCCATGCTGGGCGAGGCGCAGACAAGCATGCTGGCGCGAAGCCTGCTGGCCGTGATGCAGCAGATGGCCGCCGATGCGACGCGGCCGCTGGGCCAGCTCGGTCTTTGCCCCGCTCTCCCGCAGGGCGGGAGAGGGGCTCAGGGTGAGGGCTTGGCGATGCAGATAGCGACAGATCGGCAAGCAACGCCTCGACACCCTCGCCCCCGCACCCTTTCCCGCAACGCGGGAGAGGGGAACCACCCGTCCGTCCCGCCATTCGCGCACTACCGCTTCGAGGCCCACGCCGCCACCACGCCCGACGCCGTGGCGCTGGTCGCCGACGGCCACACTTTGACCTACCGCGAACTGAACGGCCGTGCCAACCTGTTGGCCCGCGACCTGATCGCGCGCGGCGTGGCGGCCGACGTGCCCGTGGCGGTCCTGGCCGAACGGTCGGCCGAAATGGTCGTCGCGCTGCTGGCGATCCTGAAGGCGGGCGGCGCCTATGTGCCGCTCGACCCCGAGTACCCTGCCGACCGCCTGGCGTATATGCTCGGCAACAGTGGCGCGGCGCTGCTGCTGGCCCAGCACGCGAACCGGTTGCCGGCACTGCCGGACTCGCTCGATGTGATCGACCTGTCCCGCGCGCCTCAGGAGGCGGGCGACGCCATCAATCCCGCCGTCAATCTGCACGCGAGCCACTTGGCCTACGTAATCTACACGTCGGGCTCCACCGGGCAGCCCAAGGGCGTGGGCGTGTCCCACGGTGCGCTCGCGCACTACCTGCACGGCGTGCTTGGCGAACTGGCGCTGCCGCCGGGGCTGCAGATGGCGATGGTGTCCACGCCGGCCGCAGACCTGGGCCATACCGTGCTGTTCGGCGCGCTGGCCAGCGGCGCCGCGCTGCATCTGCCCGAGCGCCGCTGCGTGTTCGACGCCGCCGCGTTCGCGCGATACATGGCCGCACATCGCATCGACGTGCTCAAGATCGTCCCCAGCCATCTGCGCGCGCTGCTCGACGGCGCCGCGGCGGCCGCCACGGTCCCGCACGACGTGCTGCCCGCCCACACGCTGGTGCTTGGCGGCGAAGCGTGTGACGCGCCGCTGCGCGCGCGCATCCATGCCGCGCGCCCCGGCTGCCGGCTGGTCAACCACTACGGCCCCACCGAAACCACCGTCGGCGTGCTCGTGCATGTGGCCGGCACCACGCCGCAACCGGGCGCGGGCCTGCCGCTGGGCCAGCCGCTGAGCGATACCGTCGCGTACGTGCTCGACGCCGAGCTGGCACCGCTGCCCGAAGGCGTGTCCGGCGAGCTGTACCTGGGCGGCGCCGGCCTGGCGCGCGGCTACCTGGGCCGCGCCGCGCTGACCGCCGACCGCTTCGTGCCCGATCCGTTCTCGCGGCACGGTGCGCGCCTCTATCGCACCGGGGACCGCGTACGGCGCCGCGTCGATGGCCTGTTCGAGTACCTGGACCGCATCGACGATCAGGTCAAGATTCGCGGATTCCGCGTGGAACCGGGCGAAATCGCCGCCCAACTGGCCGCGCTGCCCGGCATTTGCCAGGCGGCCGTCGTGGCGGATACCACGGACAGCGGCTTGCGGCTGGTGGGCTATGCGGTGCCCGACGCCGGTACGCAGGCCGATGCAGGCGAACTGCGTCGCGCGTTGGCCGCCGTGCTGCCCAGTCACATGGTGCCGGCCGCGCTGGTGGTGCTCGACGCGCTGCCGCTGACCGCCAACGGCAAGCTCGACCGCCGCGCACTGCCCCGCGCGAACGCGCCGGCCAACGTTGCCGGCGAGCCGCCGCAGGGCGATCTGGAAACGCGGTTGGCAACCATCTGGCAAGACCTGCTGCACGTGCCGGCGGTGAGCCGCCACGACAACTTCTTTGCATTGGGCGGCCATTCGTTGCTGGCCGTCCAGCTTCTGTCCCGCATCCAGGGCGAACTCGGCATCGACGCGCCGCTGGCGCTGCTGTTCGGCGCCGCGTCGCTGGCCGAACTGGCCGCCGCGCTGCCCGCGCAGCATCGCCACGCCGATGAAGCCGCCCTGCTGGAACTCGAAGCGTTCGCCAATTCCCTGGAGTCAGTCTGAATGATCGAAGCCAACACCGCGGCGCGTCTGGCCGCGCGTTTTGCCACGCTGGCGCCGCCGCAGCGCCGCGCCTTCCTCGACAAGATGGCCGAGCAAGGCATCGCGTTCTCACAACTGCCCATCCCCGCGCTGCCACGCGCGCAGGCGTCTGACCCGTTTGATGCGCCGCTGTCGTACGCCCAGCAGCGCCAGTGGTTCCTGCACCGCTTCGAGCCCGACAGCGTCGCGTACCACATCAGCAGCAGCGTGGACCTGCGCGGCACGCTCGACGTCGCCGCGCTGCACGCGGCGTTCGCCACGCTGGCCGCGCGCCACGAAGCGCTGCGCAGCGCATTCGTGGCCGATGCCGACGGCAATGTCCGCCAGATCGTGCACCCGGCCATCACCATCGACCTGCCGCTGACAGACCTGTCGGCCGACCCGGCGGCCGCCAACGCGCGCGCTGCCGCGCTGGCCGAAGCCCCATTCGATCTGGCTCGCGCCCCGCTGCTGCGCGTGCATCTGCTGAAACTCGGCCACCAGTCGCACCGGCTGGTGCTGGTGATGCACCACATCGTGTCCGACGGCTGGTCGATGCAACTGCTGATCGACGAACTGGCAGCCGCGTATCAGGCGCAGGCCGCCGGGCAGGAGCTTTCACTGCCGCCCGCACCGATTGGCTACACCGACTACGCGGCCTGGCAACGAAACTGGCTCGAAGCCGGCGAGCAGGCACGGCAACTGTCCTGGTGGTGCGATACGCTGGCCGGCGCCCCCGGCGTGCTGGCGCTGCCCGCTGACCGGCCCCGCCCGGCCACGGCTGCCTACGTGGCGCAGCGCTGCGACATCGACATCCCCGATACGCTCGTCACGGCCTTGCGCGAGCGCGCCCAGGCCAAGGGCGGCACGCTGTTCATGGCCTTGCTGACCGGCTTTCATGCGCTGCTCTATCGCTACACCGCCAGCCGCGACATCTGCGTGGGCGTGCCGGTGGCAGGCCGCACCCGCATCGAGACCGAGCGCGTGGTGGGCCTGTTCGTCAACACGCAGATCGTGCGCGCACGGATCGACGGCCGCCAGCCGCTGACCGCATTGTTCGATGGCGTGCGCCTGGCCGTGCTGGGTGCGCAGGCGCACCAGGACCTGCCGTTCGAGCAACTGGTGGACGCGCTGCAGCCCGAGCGCAGCGTGAGCTACCACCCGCTGTTTCAGGTGGTGCACAACCACCGGCGGGCCGACCGCGCCGCACGCGTGTCGCTGCCTGGCCTCGAACTCGAAAGCGCGCCGGTGGGCGAACGCACGACGGCGCTGGAGCTGACGCTCGACACGCGCGAGGACTCCGCCGGGCGCGTGCATGCGCGCTTCCACTACGCACAGGAGCTGTTCGACGCCGCCACCGCCCAGCGGCTGGCGCGCCATTATCTGCGGCTGCTGCGCCAACTGGCCGACGATCCGGCGCTGGAACTCGATGCCGTCGACCTGCTCGACCCCGACGAGCGCCGCGCCCTGCTGACACTGGGCCACGGCGAGATGCCCGCCGCCGATGGCCTGCCCGTGCACGCCCACATCGCCCGCCATGCCGCCGCGCAACCCGAAGCCGTCGCGGTGATCTGCGGCGAGCAAACGCTGCGCTATGGCGAACTGCTGGACCGCGCCGACCGCCTGGCCGCCGTGCTGCACGCACGCGGCATCGGCACCGACGACCGCGTCGGCATCGCACTGTCCCGTTGGCCCGATATCATCGTCGCGCTGCTGGCCGTCATGCGCGCCGGCGCGGCCTACGTGCCGTTCGACCCCGCCTATCCCAGGGACCGCCTCGCCTACCTGTTCGACGACAGCGCGATCCGCCTGCTGATCACCGAGCCAGCGCTG
>NZ_FNJO01000004.1:0-382144 GCF_900104095.1 Ralstonia sp. 25mfcol4.1
AGCCAAAGCTCCGTGGCGTTCGCCATCAAGCGCCCACACTTATCGGTTGTTTGTTTGTTAAAGAACCCCAGCAACCGGCTTTGCCGTTCGCTGTCGCTGCGTCTTTCGTTGCAGCGGAGAAACGAGATTATGCAGAGCATTCAACGTTTCGTCAACAGTTTTCGCAGAACTTTTTTCTGCCGGCCAGCGCTGCAAACCTCGCAACCCCAACCCCCTGCCAACCCCGCAACCCTTGTCACTGCTGCGTTTGCAGCGCGCTTTGTGTTGCGAGGGGGCGAATATTAGATGGGATTGGCGACCTGCGCAAGGGGTTTCGCAAAAGAATTTTCCGATCCCTTAGAATCGCCGGATGACGATGCCGGAACCGCCCACCTATCTCCCCGAACGCCTGGCCAGCCGGGACGCGGGTGCGCTCGATGCCCTTGCGCTGGCCACCGCCCTGGCCCGCCCTATTGCCTTTGTCGATCTGGAGACCACGGGGCCGGACGCCCAGCGCGACCGGATCACCGAGATCGGTGTCGTGGAAGTGGGGCCCGACGGCATTCACGAGTGGGACACCCTCGTCGACCCGCAGGCCAGCATCCCGCCGTTTATCCAGGGGATGACCGGGATCACCGACGATATGGTGCGCGGGCAACCCACCTTCGCGTCGATAGCCGAACTATTGGCGGAACGGCTACAGGGCCGGCTGTTCGTCGCCCACAATGCCCGCTTCGACTATGGCTTCCTGAAGAATGAATTTCGCCGCGCCGGCGTGACGTTTCGTGCCGATGTCCTTTGCACGCTGCGGTTGTCCCGCTCCCTGTTCCCGTCGGTGGAGCGCCATGGGCTCGACGCGCTGATCGCCCGCTTCAACCTGATACCAAAGGGCCGCCACCGCGCGCTGGCCGATGCCGAACTGCTCTGGCAGTTCTGGCAGAAGATCCACGACCTGTATTCAGTGGATCTGGTGGAGTCGGCCGTCAAGACGCTAGTCAAGCATGCCAGCCTGCCCGCTGGCCTGAGCGAGACCGCGCTGGACGACGTGCCGGACCGCCCAGGCGCCTACCTGTTTTACGGTGACGACGACGCCTTGCTATATGTAGGCAAGAGCATCCACCTGCGGCAGCGCATCCGTGCCCATTTTTCCGGCGACCATACCAATCCAAAGGAAATGCGCATCGCACGCGCGGTCCGGCGCGTGGATTGGCGCGAGACCGGCGGGGAAATCGGCGCGCTGCTGCTGGAGGCCCACCTCGTCAAGACGCTGCAGCCGCTGCACAACCATCAGCTGCGCCACAACGACGAGCTGTTCGCCTGGGAAATGATCGATGGCCTGCCCGCGCCGCGCCTGCGCTCGGACCGTCAGGTCGACTTCAGCCGCCATACCCGTCTATATGGTGTGTTTCCGAGCCGCGCCGCGGCACGCGCACGCCTGCTGGCGCTGGCCGAAGCCCATCAGCTTTGCCTGGTCACGCTGATGCTGGAACCAACGGCCCGCCGCGGCCACCCTTGTTTTGCGCGGCAAGTCCACCGCTGCGCGGGGGCCTGCACTGGTCATGAATCGCGTGCTGCGCATCGCCTGCGCACGCTGGCCGCACTCGAAGCATTGACGGTGGCCCCATGGCCGTTCGATGGGGCGATTGCCTGGCGCGAGGGCGAGCAGCCCGACCAGCCCTGGCATGTGATCGAGGACTGGTGCTACCTGGGCACGGCGCGGACGCTGGCTGACGCCGAAGGGCTGACCGCCCTGCCAGCCCGCTTCGATATGGATACCTACCTGATCCTGGCGCCGCACCTGGCCAGCCTCAGGGCGACGGCCGTGCCGCTGGCCTCAGCGCGCCCGTTCGTGCTGACGGCACCGGTCGTGCCGGCCACGGCGATGATCGCCACGACCGGCGAAAGCCGGCGTGCGGCTAAGACGCGTGCCACGCCCCGGCGCACCGTGGCCGTGACAGACGCCCAGTCATCGCTGTTTGGCTAAACAGCGATCTGCACGCCACACAGCAACGGGGCCACGCTGCCCGGTGCTGCGTGCGGCGGCGCGCATAAGCGTGTTGCCAGCCCTCTGCCGGGTCGGCTAGTCTCCGACAGGAGGGATTGCACCCGCGAGATGGAGCCGCCATGCCTGCTTCGCCCCGACCTGCCGCCTGCCGCGCCTTCGTACTGGCCACCGGCGCCCTTGCCCTGGCCGCTGCATGCGCCAATATCGAGGCCAGCACCATGCAGCGGATCTTCGATTCATGGAAAGGGGTGCCCGTCGAACAGGCCAAGGCGCAGTGGGGGCCGCCGCAATCGGTGCAGGCCGTGCCAGGCGGCACAGCCTATGTCTGGACGGACGAAATCCCCGTCGCCCGTGCGCCGGGCAGCGGTCCGCGCGACGCCGGGCTGGAGCCACCGGCCAGGGTAGCCCAGTGCCAGCGCAAGCTGGTGGCGGGGCCCGATGGCAACGTCAGCCACGGCGAATGGAGCGGCAGTGCGTGCTGCACCCAGAGCCTGGTTGGCATCTGCGCCGGACTGGCCCGCAGGGCCACCGGCTGATGGCCGGGCAACCGCACCGCCCTTTGCCCCTTCCTTCCGTCGATCAATCGATCTTCGCGCCCGACACCTTGACGGCCTGTCCCCAGCGCTTCTGCTCGTTGACGATGGTTGCCGCAAACGCCTCCGGCGACTGCCATGCCGGCTCGGCGCCCTGCGCTTCAAGCTTGGCCCGGGTGTCCGGGTCCGCCAGTACGGTGCGCAGCGCCCCCGACAGCTTGTCGACGATTTCCTTCGGCGTGCCGGCCGGCGCCAGCACACCGTAAAAACCCACCACCTCGAAACCTTTCAGGCCCGACTCCTCCATGGTCGGCACATCGGGCAGCGCCGGCGAACGCTTGCCCGACGTCACCGCCAGCGCACGCACCTTGCCGGTCTTGATGTGCTGGGTGAACAGCGGAATCGAATCGGCCATCATCTGGGCCTGGCCGCCCATCACGTCGGTCAGTGCCGGCGCGCTGCCCTTGTAAGGGATATGGACGATGAACGTGCCCGACGCCTGCTTGAACATCTCGGGCATCAGGTGCGAAATGCCGCCATTGCCGCCCGACGCAAAATTGAGCTTGCCCGGATTGGCCTTGGCATAGGCGATGAACTCCTTCAGGTTTTTGGCCGGCACATTGTTGTTGACGACCATCACCAGCGGAATCAGCGCGGTACGTGCCACCGGCGCAAAGTCCTTCGGCATGCTGTACGGCAGCTTGGGATAGAGCGATCCGTTGATCGCCATCTGGCCGGTATTGGCAATCAGCAGCGTATAGCCGTCGGGCGCGGCCTTGGCCACGTTATCCGACCCGATATTGCCGGCGGCCCCCGCCTTGTAGTCAAGCACGACGGTCTGGCCCAGGATCGGCTGCAGCTTCTCGGACAGGATGCGCGCATGCGTATCGACCGGCCCGCCAGGCGGAAAGCCCACCACCATGCGAATCGGCTTGTCGGGCCAGGCGGCCTGCGCGGCGCCGGCAGCCAGAGCCAGCGGGGAAAGGACCAGGGCAGCCAGGACATGCCGGGCGCGGCGGGTAGCGAACAACGTCATTTCTCTCTCCGGATGCGGCCCCGCTCTATGCGGCAGGGACCGGTCCGGTATTGTGACGTTTTTATGACAATCTTGTGAAGGGCTTTCGCCAAGTGGCGCTGACCACAATCATCCGCCTACTCCAGTACGATGCCGCGCGCCTTGATCAGCGCGCCCCATTTCCTTACCTCGCCGTCGATGAACGCGGCAAAGTCCGCACTGCTGCCCGGCGACGGCTGCAGGCCGAGCGCCAGCAGCTTCTGACTGATCTGCGGATCGGCCAGCGCCTGGCTGGCATCGCGATTGATCTGCTGCACGAGGGCGGGCGGCGTGCCGGCCGGGGCCACGATGCCGAACCAGCCGTAGCCGACCACGCCGGGCACGCCCTGCTCGGCGAACGTCGGTGCATCGGGATAGACCGGCGTGCGCGCATCGGCCGCCGCCGCGATCACGCGCAGCTTGCCGGCCTGGATAAAGGGCAGCGCGGTCGTGATCGCCGTCAGCGTGGCATCGACGCGTCCGGCCAGCAGTTCGGTATAGGCCGTGGCATCGCCGCGGTAATGGACGTTGAGCGCCTTGAACCCCGACTGCGCAGCAAACAGCTCGGCCGTCAGGTGCGGCCCCGAGCCGATGCCCGGCGACGCGAACGTGACGCCCTCGGGCTTCTGCTTCGCCATCTTCACGAAGTCCGCCACGGTCCTGACCGGCGAACTGGCATTGACGATCAGGAACACCGGCCCCAGCACGCGCGGCCCCACGGCGACGAAATCCTTGTGGATATCGAACCGTTGCGACAGGCCGGCTGCCGTGTTGATGGCGAACGGCGCGGCCGCCCACAGCAGCGTGTAGCCATCGGCCGGTGCGTGCGCCACCGTTTCGCTGGCCACGCGCGTGCCGGCGCCGGGCTTGTTCTCGACCACCACCTGCTGCCCATACTTGCGGCTCAGCGCCTCGGCCAGCACGCGCGCCGACGTATCGTTCGATCCGCCCGGCCCGTAGGGCGACACCAGCCGCACCGGCCTGCCGGGCCAGGTATTGCCGAAGGCGTGCGGCACGACGCCGGCCAGCGCCATCGCGCCCAGCAGGCGGCGGCGGGTCAATTGCGATGGGGTCATGATGCCTCCCGGATCCGCTCGATGGCGGGATAGCGATAGGTGCGGTCAAGGTGGTCGGGCTGGGGCACGTACAGGCGCAGCGCCACATAGAAGGCCCCGGCCGGCGCCGGCAGCCAGTTGCCGTGCGCGGCGCGATCCCGCGGGGGCTGCGCCGACAGGTACAGCGTCAGGCTGCCATCGGCGGCGCGCTTCAGTGACGGAGACCGGTCGCCCAGCGAATAGCGCGCAAGTTCGTTCGGCACCAGCATGCAGTCGCCCTTGTCGTACATGGTCAGGGACCAGAACGCGCCCACGCGCGGCAGGTTGTCGGCCGCGAAGTGCAGCCGGTAGGCGTGAGCGCCTTCGAGCGGCGCGCCGTCGGCACAGCGGTCGGCCATCACGTACATGGCCTCCTGCACGCCCAGCGCTCCAATATAGTTGCGCGCCACCAGCGCGCGTTGCAGGTAATGCGTGCCATACGACTCGCGCACGTCCACCGACATCGTCCAGCCACCGCCCATGTCCGACGCCTGCGGCTCGGCCAGGTCGGCCAGCACGGCCTGCAGCGCCGTACCCAGCGTCTCGACCTGCGCCGGCGTGGGCGCAAGCCCCTTGCCGATACCGGCTTCGGCAAAGCGGGCCACCACATCGGCTTCTGCCGGCGGGGGCGGGTTGTCGGCCAGCATCCGGTTGACCACGGCGGCAAAGCGCCGCGGATCGCCCAGATGCTCGCGCGGCTGCATGCCGACATCGAACGCGAACGCGGCCGGCTCCCCGTCGAGCCGCTGCAGCGCGATGGCATCCTGCAGCGCATGGCCGGCGGCCAGGTCGGCATCGCCGTCCACCAGCAGCCGGCCGATCATCCACACCGCATTGGTCGGACACGCAACGGCCCGCATGCCGGCAGGTACTTCGCCATGCCAGTCGGGCCCGTGCAGCAGAAAGCGGCCAGCGCCGGTGCCCGTGGTGCGGCTGCCCAGATAGCCAAACGGATTGGTATAGAAATCGAGCAGGCCCAGCACATAGTAGCGGCCGGCAAAGTCGGGCACTTCGAGCACCACGGGCTCGCGCGACAGGTCGAGCCAGGCATTGGTGTACAGCGTGTCGTTGTTCGGCGTGACGACCTGGCGATGCTGCGGGCCCAGCAGTTCGCGCGTGTGGATCAGGTGGTTGACCCAGCGCAGCGAGGATTCGGGGCCATCGCCGGCGAACTGCCTGGCCCGGTCACGGCGCGGGCATGTGGCCGCGCGCATGCGGGCCATCTCGTAGAGCGGCAGCGTGTAGATCACGGCTTCGCGGGCAAGCTGCAGGCCGGGGCTGGCGGCGGTGGTGGTTTGTGGCATGGGTTGGTGTCTCCTTTCCCTTATATATGTAGCGAGGCGTGTTCCGCACCACGCTCAGCCGATCCGGCGCACGGCGGGGATCGCGTACTGGCCCGCGATGAAGCCGGCGGATGGGTGGTACAGCCGCAGGATCAGGTAGAACGGGCCATCGGGCGCGGGCAGCCAGTTGGCATCGTCGGACGGCCGGGCATGGCCGATAGGAATCACCAGCGTGCCGTCCGGCTCCAGGCGCAGTCCCGGGGTGCGATCGCCCACCGCATAGCGGCCGATCTCGTTGGCCGAGAAATAGCGGTCCTCCCCGTACAGCGATACCGACCAGAACGCCTCGGCCGGCGGCAGCATGCCGGGCGCGAAACGCAGTTCGTATCGATGCCGGCCATGCAGCGGCTCGCCGTTGGCGTCGAAATCGGCCATCGCATAGACGGCCTCGTCCGCGCGCAAGGCGCCCAGCCCCTTCATCGCCGTGCAGGCGCGCAGCACCCAGTCGTCTCCATAGACGCCCAGCCGCATGCTGTAGCCCCACGCCTTGTGCCCCTGGCTGCGGGTATGGGCTTCAATCAGCGCCATGCCCTGGGCATACGCGCTGCGCAGGCCGTTGACGATGGACGGCCGCAGCGCGGCCATCTCCACATCGTCCTCCAGCCGCAGGCCCACCTTGCGCAGCAGCGTGAACAGGCCGCGCTCCTGCGCGCTGGGCGGAAAATCGCGCATCGCGCGGAACAGGTTCTGGAAGAAGTCCACCCCGGCGTCGCCGGTGTCCTGCCACCGCGCCACGCTGGCCGGCCGTGCCGCCCCGGCGCTTTGCTCCACCTGGAAGCCCTGCTCGAATGCGTTGGCACGCGCCAGGTCGTCAGGACCGGTCACCAGCACCCGGCCGATGATCCAGACCAGCGTGGTGGGCGCCTCCACCACGTGCGCGCCGCTGCCGCGCTGGCCGGGGCCCACGATCTCGACATCGGCGCCCTCGCGTGGCACGGTGCGTGGCCCAAGGTTGGCGAAGTTGTTGGTGTGGGCATCCAGCAGTTCGACCACGTAGTAGCGGTCGGCATCGGGCAGCGCCGGCACGCGGATCGTGGCCGGGCCATCGGCCAGGTTGAGCCATCCGCAGAAATAGAGCAGGTCGTTGGCGGGGGTGACGATGTCGCGGTCTTCGTGCGTCCACTGGCGCGCGCTGGCCGACAGCATGTTCATCGGTGCGCGGCCGTAGCGCGTGGGGGCGTCCACCGACGTCTGCAGCCGGCAGGTGCGCAGGGTTTCGATCAACGGGTAGCCGTAGATCACCAGCGGCAGCGCGGCAGCGGCCACCAGGGCCTCCTGCGGGCTGGCGTGAACCGGCGAACCCAGGGCGGAAGGACTGGCGGAAGGGTTGGCGGCGGGTTCGGGAAAGGCGGGATGGTTCATAGCGATGGTCAGGGTGGATGGGATGTCGGGTTCATTCCAGCGCGGTGCCGCTCGATTTGACTAGCGCGGCCCACGCCCGCGCGTCGTCGCGCATCTGGTTGGTGAACTGCGTTCGCGACACGGGCTGGTAGCGCATGCCCATCGCCGCGATCTGTGCCTGCAGCGCGCTGTCCTGCATGGCTTCCTGCATCGCGCTTTCCAGCCGGTCGACGATGGCCGGCGGCGTCCTGGCCGGCGCGAACATCGCGTACCAGCTGTCGACACGGAAGGCAATGCCGGACTCGGCGAACGTCGGCACATCGGGCAGCGCGGCGGACCGTTCCGAGCCCGACACCGCCAGCGCACGCACCTTGCCGCTGCGGATCAGCGGCAGGGTGCCGGCCAGATCGGACATGGCGACAGGCACCGTGCCGCCCATCACGTCATTGAGCATCGGCGCCACGCCCTTGTACGGCACATGCCGCAGGTGGATGCCGGCGGACACGTTCAGGCTCTCGCCGGCCAGATGGCCGCCCGATCCCTGCCCCCATGAGCCATAGGCCAGGTCCGCGCCGGGCTGCTTCGCCATGGCAATCAGCGCGCGCACGTCATGGGCGGGAAAGGCCGGATTGGCCACCAGCACATTGCCGCCATAGGCAATGCGGCCGATGGGCACGAAATCGCGCAGCGGGTCGTAGGTCAGCTTCGGGAAGATCGCCGGGGCAATCGCGTGCGTGGCCGAGATGCCCAGCAGAATCGTGTAGCCATCGGGCGCGGCACGCGCCACCTGTGCCGCGCCGATGGTGCCGGTGGCGCCCGCCACGTTCTCGACGACCACCGTGCCCTTGAGCACCGTCGACAGGCGCGCGGCCACCATGCGTCCCACCACGTCGGTGCCGCCGCCCGGCGGGAACGGCACCACCAGCCGGATCGGCTTGCCGGGGTACGCGTCCGCAGCCACTGCCGCGGGCAACGCCATCCCGCCCGTCACACCTGCCGCCAGGCACAAGGCCAGGGCGTGCCGCATCCTGCGAATTGCTGATCGCATGGTCTGTCTCCGTATTGTCCAGGATGGGTTGCTGCGTCAGCGCAGCGTGATCACGGCGTCCGCCGCCACCAGCCCATCGGGGCCGACGATGAACGGGTTGATTTCCAGCGTATCGAGCCGGTCGCCAATCGCGGCTGACGCGCGCGACACGTTGACCAGCACGTCAGCCACCGCATCGAGGTCGATGGCGGGATGGCCACGGTGCCCGCTGCACAACGCGGCGGCGCGGCTCTGCGCCAGCATCGCGCGAGCGCGCCGGCGCGACAGCGGCGCCAGCCCGAACGCCATCTGCCGGAAGATCTCCACGGCCGTGCCGCCGATGCCGGCCAGCGCCACCAGGCCGAATACCGGGTCGCGCCGCACGCCCACCATGATCTCGCCCCAGCCGCGCGCCATGCCCGCGACGATGGCGCCCTCGAAGGGCACCGCGTTGCCCCCGGCATCGCGTGCCTGCGCTGCGGCCCGGCGCACCTGCGCGAACGCGGCGCGCACGGCGTCGGCATCGCGCAGGTTCAGCACCACGCCGCCGATATCGCTCTTGTGCAGGATATGGCGCGAGCAGATCTTGACGGCCACCGGGTAGCCGATCGATTCGGCAAGGTCCACCGCCGCTTCGGCATGCTGGGCCACGCCGTGCGGCACCACCGGCACGCCGGCAGCAGCCAGCAATGCCATCGCCTCGGCTTCCGACAGCGCGGTGGCGTCGGGCGGCAGGGCTGGTGGATGAACAGGCGCGATGTCGTCGCCGCCCGCCGCGTCTTTGGCCGCTTCCATCGCGGCCGCCTTCGCCAGCGCGGCCACGGCTTCCATCGTGTGCGCGGGCTCGCGGAACACCAGACAGCCCCGCGCTTCAAGCCAGGCGCGCCTGTCGTCGTCCATCACGCCCGAGATCAGCAACGGCGCGGCGTGGCGATCGCCTTCCAGCGCGGACACGGTGTCCTGGAGCACGGGCCAGAGGCGCGGCGCATTGACGCCGCCGGCCAGAAATGCCGCCACAGCACCGTACTGGCCGCAGCGCGCCACGTTGGCCAGCGCATCGACGAATACCTGCGGCTGCGCCACCACCTGGCCCGTGACGTCGATGGGATTGGCGGTACTGGCAAACGGGATGGCCGTGCGCAGCGCCTGGGCCGCGGCATCCGGCATCGGCGGCAACGGCAGGCCCAGCGTCTCGGCGCTGTCGGCCATCATGATGCCCACCCCGCCCGATACCGTGACGATGGCCACGGGCGCCACCGCATCGGCGGCCAGGCCGGTCGGCGATTGCCAATGCGCCGGTCGCCGGCCACGCGCCAGCGTATAGCCGAGCCGGAAGAATGCTTCGAGCGTATGCGCGCGATGCACGCCGTATTCGTCGAAGACCGCCTGGTACACGGCGTCCTCGCCAGCCAGACTGGCCGTATGCGATTGCGCGGCGCTGGCGCCCGCCGCCGTGGTGCCCACCTTGGCGATCACCACGGGCTTGCCGGCGGCGCGGGCGGCGGCGAGCGCGCGGCGCAAGCGCATGCCGTCGCGCGCGCCCTCGACATAGGCCAGGATCACTTGCGTCTGCGGATCGTTGGCCAGCCATTCGATCACGTCAGCCACCTGCAGCCCGGCCTCGTTGCCCGTGGTCACCCAATGGCTCAGGCCCAGCCCCGCTTCGCGCGCCAGCGCAAACGCGTATGCGCCAAATGCGCCGCTCTGGCTGACCAGCCCCACGTGGCCCACCGGCGGCACGCCGCTGAGCGGAATCGGCGAGAACGTGGCGAACATGCGATCGCGCAAATTCATCGCACCCAAGCAGTTGGGACCGAGCAATTGCACGCCATGCGCGTGGGCCTGCGCGGCCAGTGCGTGCTGCAGGGCATCCCCGCCGCTGACTTCGGCAAAGCCGGACGTGAACACCACGGCCGCCCGCGTGCCGGCCTGGCCCAGTTGCGCCATCACGTCGGGCGCGGCGGGTGCCGGCACGGCCACGATGGCCAGATCGACGGGCTCGCCGATGTCGGCCACGGTCGCATAGGCGCGCAGCCCCTGCACGGTATCGGCGCCGGGGTTGACCGGAAACACGCGGCCGCCGTAGCCAAGTTCGCCAAGCAGGCGAATCGGCACGCCACCCACCTTCTCGGGCTGCGTCGATGCACCGACCACCGCGATCGATCGCGGGCACAACAAGGGCTGCAGGTCCAGCATGGTGTCTCCGTTGATGACACCGCGGTACGCGCCACGGCGTTCTGTCGTGCGGGCGATCCGGGCCCGCGTCCGGCGGCTAGCGTCCCACGCCAGCCATGTTCTCGATGGCGCGCACCATCTCGCGCAGCAGCGGCGCCACGCGCTTTTCCATCATGCCGCGCCTGACGCGCAGACCCGGCAGCGCGCAGTTGAACAGCAGCGGCCGGTTCAGATACGTAATGCGCGAATACACGCCCACGCCATGGATGTCCTCGCCGGCGTCGCCTTCATTGAGCGTGAAGCCGCGCTTGGGGTAGTGCGCCACGTTGTGGCAGACGGTCTCGTAGCAGACGCCGAATTCCTGCGGCCGCTCGGTGCGCGCCAGCATCATCAGCTTCTCGAACTCGCCCTTCGACAGCGTGCAGAGGAAAGCCCGCCCCATCGCCGTGGTCAGCACCGAACGTACCGCGCCCACGGCCGGCCGCGCCGACGTGCCCTCCAGGTGCGTGCACGACTCCAGGTACGTCACGTCCAGCCGGTGCGCCACGCCCATCGACACGGCGCCCTCCACCTGGTTGGCCAGCGCCTGCATCAGCGGCCGCGCCAGGTGGCGCACCTGCAGGCCGGCCAGGTAGGGATACCCAAGTGCCAGCACCTGCGCACCCACGAAATACTTGTCGAGCTTGGGATCCCAATCCAGATAGCCCAGTTCGAACAGCGTTCGGCAGATGCGCGACACCGTGGCGCGTGGCAGTTGCAGCCGCTGCGACAGCTCGCCATTGCCCAGCGGGCGCGGATCGTCGATGAAGCAGCGCAGCAGCGCAAACCCCTTGGCCAGCAGCCCGCCGAACGAAGGGTCTTCGCGACGGCGTTCGGCAATGAATTGTTCGACCGGGGTGTTCATGGGCATGTCGTCTCCTGGATTCCAGTGTGGGCGTCGATCCGGCATCGTGTCAAAAAGCGGAACAAATTTCCACATATTGGAAACCCGGAGCGTAAACCCTGACTTGACGGTGCGCGCGGACGAATCGTAAGGTGCAAAACCGAATCCGAATTCGCATACGGAAAATCGTCATGCAAGCTGCCTCCACAGGTAACGAAACCGCCACTTCCGCATCGGCCTTTCCCCGGGTCGATACGTCGTCGATCCTGCAGCCGCCGCGCCAGCGCCGGGCGCGGGAGACCGAGCAGGCCCTGCTGACGGCGGGACGCCAGTTGTTGGCCGACCGCGATTTCGCGGCCGTGTCGGTCGCGCAGATCGCAGCCGCCTGTCAGGTGTCGGTGGGTGCGTTCTACGGCCGGTTCCGCGACAAGATGGCGTTCTTCGATGCGCTGCGCGCGTCGGTGATGGAGGAATCCGATGCGTCGGTTGCGCGCTACATGGCCGAGCATCGCTGGCAGGAAGCGCCGGCGGCCCAGATCCTCGACAAGACCATGCGCTTCATGGTGAACGGCTGCCGCAATAACCGTGGCGTGATTCGCGCATCGCTCAAGCACGCCACCACGCATCCCGAGCAGTGGCTGCCGCACCAGAAGAACGGACAGGCGCTGATCGACCGGCTCGTGATCCTGCTGGTGCCGCGCCTGTCCGGCCCGGCCGACGAAGCCGAGCTGCGCGTGCGGTTTGCGATGCAGATGGTGTTCGGGATGCTCGTCAATGCCGTGCTGAACAATCCGGGGCCGCTGCAACTCGATGACGAGCGCCTGCCCGGCGAAATGGCACGCATGGTTGGCCGCTACCTGGGCATCGAAGCCTGACGGGCAGGGCCGCCTCCCACTCGCTTTCCCTCGCTTCATCCGTCCAACCGCCCGCATCAGCCGCAACCATAGCGGCATGTCTGGGAAGCAGACCGGGCACAAAAAGAGGAGACACACCATGAAGCAAACCAAGCTGCCGCGCCGGCGGTGGGCGGCACGCGTGACTTGCGCGGCGATGTCGCTGCTGCCGCTGGCCGCGCTTGCGCAGGGCGACTATCCGACCAAGCCGATCCGCCTGGTGGTGCCCTACCCGGCCGGCGGACTGACCGACACGCTGGCGCGCCAGGTGGCCGACGGGCTGTCCAAACGGCTCGGCCAGCCGGTGGTGGTGGAAAACAAGAGCGGCGCGGGCGGCATTATCGGCACCGATTTCGTCGCCAAGTCGGCGCCCGACGGCTATACGCTGCTGATGACGATTCCGGGGCCGATCACCGCCAACCTGGCGCTCTACAAGAAGCTGCCCTACGACCCGCGCACCGACCTGCGCCCCGTCTCGGACGTGGCGATGGCCCGCACGGTGCTGGCCGTCAACAGCGGCGTGCCGGTCAAGACCGTCAACGAGCTGATCACCTACGCCAAGAAAGAACCGGGCAAGCTGCGCATGGGATCGTGGGGGCCGGGCACGCAGCCGCACACCATCCAGGCCTACATGGACAAGACCTACGGCGTCGACATCCTGCATGTGCCGTATCGCGGCGAAGGGCCGATGGTGACCGACCTGCTGGCCGGCCAGGTCAACGTGACGATCGGTTCGGTCACCACGCTGCGCCAGCACATCGCCACCGGCAAGCTGCGGCCGTTGGCCGTGGCCGGCACCACGCGCGCCAGGGCGTTGCCCGATGTACCGACGTTCGCCGAGGCCGGCTATGGCGATGCGGCCTACAAGATCGTCGGCCCGACAACGCTGCTGACACCGGCGAAGACTCCTGACGCCATCGTCGAGCGGCTGGGCCGCGAAGTGGCGTCGCTGGTCAGGACGCCCGAGATGCAGGCAAAGATCGACGAAATGGGCGCCGAGCCGATCGGCAACACGCCGGGTGAGGCCGAGCGCGCCTACAAGGCGTATCTGCCGGTGGTGCTGAAGCTCACCGCCGATACCGGCGTGACGCTCGACTGACTTCGCGACCTTCGCCAGCCGCGTGCCGCCGTGTGCCGCCGTGTGCGCGGCATGCAGCGAAACCATGGCCGTCATGAATTCCTGCGGGTCTTGCTGGGCCCGCAGGCATCGCCCGACTAGAATCGCGCCATATCCTCTCTGCAGATGCCCACATCATGGCCACGCTCTTCCTGGTCCGTCACGGCCAAGCCTCGTTTGGCGCCGCCAACTACGATTGCCTGTCTGACGTCGGACGCCAGCAGGCCCGCTGGCTTGGCGAGTATTTCAAGGGGCGGGATATCACGTTCAAGCGCGTGGTGGCCGGATCGCTGGTGCGCCAGCAGGACACCGCCGCCGAAGTCCTGAGCGGCATGGGCGCCGCAGGGACGGCCGTGGATACGCACACGGGCCTGAACGAATACGACGGCGAATCGCTCTACCGCAGCTTCACCAATGGCGCCGATCACCGGGCCCACCAGAACGGCGACTACCAGGATTACTGGCGCACGTTCCGCGCGGCATTCGCGGCGTGGACGCAGGACAAGCTGACCGGCATGCCCGAAAGCTGGGAAGCGTTCGGGGCGCGCATGCAGGCCGCGCTGTCGACGGCCACAGAAGGCGCGGCACGCGAGGATGCGCTACTGGTGGTCAGCTCCGGCGGCGCCATTGGCCGGGCCATCGCCGACCTGCTCGGTGCGCCCACGCAGACTGCCATCGAGCTGAACCTGCAGTTCCGCAACACCGGCTTCTGCGAACTGATCGTCGGGCGCGGCACGCAGCGCCTGCTGAGCTTCAACAACGTGCCGCATCTGGAACATCCCGAGCGGCGCCGCGCCATCACGTTCGCCTGACCGGCTCCGCGTCAGCGCTGCGACAGCGCCAGCTTGCCAGCCAACGCCAGGAATACCGTTCCCGCAAACCAGTTCACGGCGCGCTGCACACGCGCCGAACGCATCAGCACGCGACCGAACAGGCCCGAGAACCATGCGATGGATCCAAACACCAGCAGCGTGGCCACGATGAAGGCGAAGCCCAGCACCATGATCTGCAGGGCCACGTGACCCTGTTTCGCGTCGACGAACTGCGGCAGGAACGCCAGGAAGAAGATCACCACCTTGGGATTGGTCAGGTTCATGACGACGCCGCGCAGATACATGTTCTTGACCGGCCGCGCGGCGGCCTCATCCTTGCCGATGTTGCCCACCGGCGCACGAAACGCCTGCCACGCCAGATAGACCAGATAGAGCGCGCCGACGATCTTCAGCACGGTGAACGCCACCACCGACGCCGCCAGCAGCGCGGCCAGGCCCACGGCCACCACGGCCGTATGCACCAGCAACCCCGTACACAGCCCCAGCACCACGGTCAGCCCGGCGCGCGTGCCGTGCATCGCCGATTGCAACAGAACGAAGATATTGTCGGGGCCCGGCGCCAGGCTCAGCAGCACGGCGATCCCCAGGAAAGGCAGCAGCGTTTCTAACGGTGGCATGCGGGCGCTCCGGCGAAATGTGAGACGCCATGGTAGCCCATGGCCGCGCGCGCAGGCGAGGCCCGCCTTTCGACAAGATCGATCAATCCATTCAAACAATCAATTTATCAGCACAATGCCATCGGCCTATATTCGAGTCGCCTCCCGCGCATGACGGGACGGCCATTCGAAAACAAAGACGAGGAGACATCGATGGATGCACGTGCACATGGGCGGCACGCGGCGGCGCTCGCCCTTGCGGCAACGGTAACGCTGCTGGCGGGCTGCGGCGGCAGCGACGACAGTGGCAATGGTGGCAGCAGTGCCGGCAGCGGCAACAGTACGCCGGCCGCCCGCACGCCAGCCGTGACGCTGAAGATCACCGGCACGCAGGATTTCGCCGGCACCTACGGCAGCGTGGGCCAGTACGAGCAGGTCACCGGCACCGTCAGCGGCGAAGTCGATCCGAAGGACCCGAAGAACGCGGTCATCCAGGACTTGGCGCTGGCACCGGTCAACGCCAACGGGATGGTTGAGTATTCGGCTGACTTCGTCATGCTCAAGCCGAAGGACATGAGCAAGGCCAGCGGCGTGCTGCGTTACGACGCACCGAACCGCGGCAACATCCTGACGATGCCCAACCCGGCCGCCTCGCCTGGCGATGCGGTGTATCTGGAACGCGGCTACGTGCTGCTCTATTCGGCCTGGCAGGGCGACGTGCCAAAGTCCACCGCGGCCCGCCTGACCGTGACGGTGCCCGTGGCGAAGAATGCCGACGGCACATCGATCACCGGCACCTATCGCTCGGAACTGGTTCCCACCGCGGCCACGCCAATGATGTCGCTGCCCGGCGGCGTGTTCAACGGCACGATGCTGCCCTACGCGCCTGCCAGCCTTGACAACACACAGCCAGGCTATTCGCTGACGCGGCGCATCAACGAGACCGATCCCCGCGTGGCCATCCCGGCCAGCGACTGGAAATTCGCCAGATGCGACGCCGGCAACCCGTTCCCGGGCACCGCCGACCCGGCCAACGTCTGCCTGCGCGGCGGCTTCGATCCGCAATACCTGTACGAGCTGGTCTACGTGGCCAAGGACCCCAAGGTCATGGGCGTGGGCCTGGCCGCGCTGCGCGATACGGTCAGCTTCTTCCGCAACAAGACCGTCGATAGCGCCGGCACGCCGAATCCGCTGGCCGGCCGCATCCGGTACGCCATCGGGCAAGGCACGTCGCAGTCGGGCAATGCCATGAAGACGTTCCTGCATCTGGGATTCAACCAGGCGCTGGACGGCTCGAAGGTGTTCGACGGCATCTACGCCCATGTGGCCGCGCGGCAGACCAATATCAACACGCGCTTCGCGGTGCCCGGTGGTGGCGGTGGCCTGCGCACGGACCACACGGCGTTCGGCCAGACCGCGCCGCGCGGGCTCGATGCGAACTATGTGGACGACCTCTCCGGCAAGACCGGCGGCGTGATGGCGCGATGCTCGGCCAGCAGCACCTGCCCGAAGTTCTTCCTCGGCTTGTCGGGCACCGAGTTCTGGCAACTGCAGGGCTCGCCGGTGCTGACCGATGCCAACGGCTTCCGTGACCTGAAGCAACCCGACAACGTCCGCATCTATTACTACACGGGCACCCAGCACGGCGGTGCGGGTGGCGCCAGCAGCATCGCGTTCGCCCCCACGCGCAATGTCTATCCGGCCGGCACGGTGATCCACCACAACGACACGTTCCGCGCGCTGTTCATCGACCTGGAGGACTGGGTGGTCAAGGGCACGACGCCGCCCGCAAGCCAGGTGCCGGCACTGGCAGACGGCACGCTGGTGCGTCCCGCCAGCCTGACGCTGCCGGCAATGAAGGGCACCAGCTGGCCGGTGTCTGGCGTAGCGACGGCGATTCCCGACTTCCAGTACCTGGCACGCTACAACGGCTATCCGTTGCTGGACTTCGGCCCGCAGTACCGGCGCGAGGATGAATCGGGCATCGCCACGATCCTGCCGCCCGCCTACCTGAACCGCGACTACGCCATCCTGGTGCCGCAGACCGACCCGTCCACCGGCATTCCGCGTGCAGGCATCCATAGCGTGGAAGCCCGCGCACCGATCGGCACCAGCCTGGAGTTCAACTACGTGGCCACGGCGGGCATTGTCGACCTGTCCAACCTGACCGGCTCGTTCATTCCGTTCCACAAGACCGAAGCGGCACGCATCGCCGCCGGCGATGGTCGCCCGTCGCTGGAGTCGCTCTACACCAACCAGGCTGGCTATGTGGCGGCGGTGACCGCTGCGGCCAACGATCTGGTGGGCCAACGCTTCCTGCTGCAACGCGATGCCGACGCGATCATCGCCCGCGCGGTGGCGAACCCGGTGCTCCCGTAAGGCGCCTCGGGCGGGGGTGGCAGTGGCTACATCAGGCGCGCGATCGCCTCCGCCCGGATCGACTCGGCCTTGGCCTTCAGGCGCAGCGCCACGTCGGCGCCGCGCTCGTTGGCCACGCGCTCGATAAAGGCGGAACGCAGCACGTCGTTCAGCGTGGCGACGTGCGACGCTTCGCAGAACATCTTCCATGCCATCGGCTGACCGCTGTATTCGTCGCGGCGGCTCAGCATGGCGGCGTCGATGGCGGCGACGATGGCGGCATCGCGCACGATCACGGCATTGGGGTGGGCGGCAACGGTCTGGAACATGATGGTCTCCCGGTCGGCAAGTCTGGCGCTGCGTTTCAAATCGTCTTCTCCGATCAGGATCTGCAAACGACATGCCAATATCGGCCGACCGGCGCGGTCTCCATACGATCGTTTCAATCGACGACCCGCCAGGGCGCGCCGCATGGCCGTTCCAGGAATCGTTACCCCACTTCAGGCGGGCGCTTGCAGCCCCGCACGACGGCTGCCGGCGGACGTTCCACAAACAAAAAAGGCGTTACGGGTTACGTAACGCCTTGCTCGTTCCGCGTAACAGCCATCATGCACGCGCGCCGTCGAGGTACGGGTCGAAGGTGCGAGCCGGGGCAGCGGAGACTCCCACATTATCGAGGCCGGCGACGAAGCGGGCGCCGTCCGTGTACGGGTTGGCGTTGCGAGCGCCGTCCAGGTATGGGTCGGCGGTGCGTCCTGGGGCTGCCGAGACGCCAATCTTGTCGAGGCCGGCTACCGTGCGGGCGCCGTCAGTGAACGTATCCGGCTTGCCGACGCGGGCGCCGTCGGTGAAGACGTCGTGCGTGCGGAATTCATAACCGTACTTGTCAGCCGAAACCGTGGTGCGGAAGGTGTAGCCATACTTGTCTGCCGATACCGTTTCTGCCTGAGCGGCGCCGAGGGCGGCCAGCGACAGAACCAGGGTCGATGCGATCTTGAGGGCGGTGGTCTTGGTCATGATTTCTCTCCGTAAGGTTTTGCAGATTATTCAGTTTGTATGAATGGTTCCGGCGTGCCATCTGGCTGCTTCTGTCTTGTTTGCGCCTTGTTGCGCGCCGTCCATGAACAGAACTATAGGCGTGTCGCCCCCTGCAAAAGTGATGCATTCGCGGACAAGTTATTCAATTTTTTTGAATTCAAGAAACTCGCGATGAAGCGCCTCCGGGCAGGCCCGTGGGCGGTGGCCTGCTGCAATGCGCTACAGTGACGCGCATGCTGGCTATCTGACGGCGATCCTCAACCGCCCGCGTCCCCTACATGCACAGCTCGCGCTCCCCTTTGACAGCCCTGATCCCGGCCATGGCCTGGTTCCACGCCTTTGTGCTGACGCTGCTTCTGAGCAGCCCCGCCTTCGGCGCCGGTTCGCCCCTGCTCAATGCCATCAAGGCCCCGGCCGACAAACCCGCGTCGGCGCCGGCCGCCAGCGACGCGCTGGCCAGATCGCTCGACGAGGTCATCGGCACGCTGCAGAACGATGCCGAACGGAAGGCGCTGGTCACGCAACTGCAGACGTTGCGCCAGGGCCTGGATGCCTCTGCCCCGGCCGCGGCCGCCAGCACCCCGGCTCCCGGACTGATTGGCGCGGTGGCGCAAGCGTTGCAGGACATCGACAACACTCCGCACAGCGACCGTGGCCCCTGGCAATACTGGCGCTGGCGTATCCGCTTTGCCGGCGAGGAAATGCGCGAGGCGATCACGATCGGCCATACGCGGGCGGCACTGGAATCGTGGCGCGAATTCGGCATCGTGCTGGCTGGCTGGGCGCTGACGGGCTGGCTGCTGTTCGAGCTGTCGCGCCGGCTGCACCGCAACCGGCTGCGTCCGGCACGATCCACCCAGTTGCCGGTGGTGCCTTCGTGGGTCGATGTCGGCATCTATTTCCTGCGCCGGATCGGGCCATGGATCGTGGCCTTCGCACTCACGGTGCTGCTGGCCTACAAGGTCTTCGGCCGAACGCCCGCTAGCATGGGGGCGGTGCTGGTGGCCTATGCCATCGTGGCCGGCGCGCTGATGTCGGCGGTCTGCCAGGTCATCTTCGCGCTGTTCCAGTCGGGACACCGCTCCCACGCAGTGCGTGACCTGCTCAGGCACTCGCCGATTCTGCTGTTCGTCACGGGCGCCCTGGCCGCGCTGGGCGAAGCCAATACCGACGCCCGGGTCATCGCCGCGCTGGGCGTGAACCTGTCCGCGCTGGTCAGTACCTTCGCCAATATCCTGGCAGCCGTACTGATCGGCGTCTTCGCGGTGCGGTTCCGCAGGGCTATCGGGCAACTGATCGCCTTCCGCCCGTTTGCGTTCCGCCAGGAGCATCCGGCCCTGATGGAGTTGTTGCGCATGGCCGGCCAGGCCTGGTACCTGCCCATGCTGGCGGTAGTGGCGGCGTCGGTCATTGGCACCATCATGGCCACGGGGCGTGCCGACGAATTCCTGCGGCGCGCCGTGATCACCGTGGCGCTGTTCGTGGGCGCCATGCTGCTCACGCTGGTGGCGGGGCGCTCGCCCAAGGCCTCGGCACGGGCGCCGCGGCTGCGCGATCGCCGGCGCTCGGCCTACCTGCGGCGCTTTGGCCGCTTCGGGGTGGCCCTGGTACGCGTGATCATCTGGCTGGCATTCCTGGAGCTCAATGCACGCATCTGGGGTACGTCGTTGATGATGCTGGCCGACTCGACCGTGCTGGGCCGCCATATCACGCGGTCCGTGCTCAGCGTGATCGGCGTGGTGCTGCTGGCCTGGCTGGTCTGGCTGCTGATCGATACGGCAATCACCCAGTCGCTGTCGCCCACCAACAATCGCGCCGCCCAGCCCAGCCTGCGCGCCAAGACCATCCTGCCGCTCGTGCGTAACGCGTCGTTCGTGGCCCTGCTGGTGGTAGCAATGATTGCAGTGCTGGCCAACCTGGGGGTCAACGTCACGCCGCTGCTGGCCGGTGCCGGCGTGGTGGGCCTGGCCATCGGCTTCGGCGCGCAAAGTCTGGTGCAGGATCTGATCACCGGGCTGTTCATCGTGATCGAGGATTCGATCGCCATCGGCGATTCCATCGAGCTGCCCGACCACGCCGGGGTTGTGGAAGGCATGACGATCCGCACGCTGCGGCTGCGCGATGGCAAGGGCGCGCTACATACGCTGCCCTACAGCCAGATCAAGGCGGTCAAGAACCTGTCGCGGGACTACGCCTTCGCGGTATTCAGCATCTCCATCGCCTACCAGAGCGACTTCGACCGCGCGCTGGAGATCATTCGCGAGACCGGCGCCGAGGTGGCCCGCGACCACCGCTACTCCCGCAACCTATTGTCCGGACTGGACATCCTGGGCCTGGACCGCTTCGATCCGAACGGTCAGGTGGTGCTTGCGCAATTCAAGACGCGCCCGCTGACCCAGGCCGAGATCTCGCGCGCCTTCAACATCCGCCTGAAGCGCAACTTCGACGCCGAAGGCATCCGCATGGCGGCCCCCTATGTGACCGTGCAGGTCGACGGGGCCAGCAACGGAGCCCTCGCCGAAGCGGCGTCGACGGCCGCTGCCGGCGCGGGCGCCGAATTCGTCACCTCAGCCAAGGGCGCCGCCTGAGGTTCGCCATACGAATGTGAAGGCCCGTGCGCCTTGACGGGACGTTGTCGCATTTGCGCCATGGCGGCGCGCGAACTTCGCCGCGAATCGTTTGAAATACGTTGGTCACGGCATTACTATCTCGCGAACTTCAGCAATCCGCCGCGCCCAACTGCGCGTGCCCGGATGCCGGAAACGCAAGCGTGGCGCCGGAAAACGGTGAAAACACCCCTCCCTTGGCGGGATATTCCGGCACCGTGTTTTTGCAGGATCATCGTCGTACACATTGCCGAGTTCACGCGCTCCCAGTCAATCGGACGCGGCACTGTGATGACATACAAAAGAATGACCGCGCCTCGACGCAGCGGTCTTGAGGAAAAAGGCGTTTGCCACCGGGGAAAAAAGAAATGGGCGAACACTTGTCTGCCGACGACGTCTTCTATCGTCTGGTCGATTGCATCTATGAATCCGCCATGGACGTGGCGGCCATGCCTGCGGCGCTCGACCTGTTTTCCGACTACACCTGTTCCGCCAGCCCGAGCTACCTGATATGGGACAAGCTCGCCGGCAAGGCGCGCCTGGGTGTCACGCCACACGGCTGCTTTACCAATACCAGCACCATGCCCGAAAGCATGCGGGCGCTGCCCTCGCACGCCGCGCTGGCGGCTGCCAGCGCCGACGCCGGCACGCTGCCGGGCCCGTATCCGGAAGACCCGACGCCCTTCGACTGCAACGGCCTGGCCAACGGCATCCGCCTCTTCGACACGCATGACGTCTGCGTCTGGATGAGTGCAACCCCCGGTTGCGACACCTGCCGAACTTTCGATTGCAACCAGCGCGTGGCGCAGGTGATGCCGCACTGGGCACGGGCGGCCCGCATGCAGCACCGCAATTTCGAGCTGAGCGGCCTGGCGTCGATGGGACTCGCGGGGCTGGACACGCTCGATTTCGGCGTGATGGTGCTACAGGCCGACATGCGCGTACGCTACGCCAACAGCTGGGCCGAGGCCCTGGTGCAGGCCGACTCCAACCTGGCGCTCGACAACGGTGTGCTGTGCGCGCATCCCGAATCGCTGCAATCGGTACTGACCAGGCTGCTTGACGGCGCCGTGCACGGTGGCCGCCATGGCGGTGCCGCGGCGGGCTCGTGGATGCATATCACTTCGGGCGGCCAGCCCGTGCCGATCATTGTCATGCCGCTGGTATCGCGTCAGCCGGTGGAAGGTCCGTGGCAATTGCCGATGGCCATGATGCTGCTAGGCAACTCCGAATCGCGCTCGGTGCTTGACGCCGGGGTGCTGACGTCGCTGTTTGGCCTGTCGCGCAAGGAGAGCATCATCGCCATCCGTCTGGCGGCCGGCGAAACGCTCAACGAGATTGCCGAACGCGAATTCCTGTCGCCGCACACAGTGCGCGTGCACATCCGCGATACGCTGCGCAAGACCGGCACGCATCGCCAGTCGGAACTGGTGCGCCTGCTGCACCTGCTGCCAGGCGTGGACCTGGAGCGCGCGGGTGCATGCTCGCCGGCCCGGCCCCGCGGCCAGGCCCGGCCCCGATGACATCTTGCCGGACGGCACCCCGCCTGCTGGCGGGGGTCGTGTCAATGAGCGTTAGGCTGCCTTGCGATGCTGCTGGTGGCGGCGTTCTGGCTTGCACTCGTACTTGAGTTCGCGCCGGCCGTCCTCGTAGACCACTTCCAGCCGCACCGTAAATCCCCATAGCCGCGTGACGTGGCGGATCACCTCGTCGAAGTTCTGCGCCAGCGGACGGCGATCCTGCTGCAGATGGCGCAGCGTCAGCGAGCGGTCGCCGCCGATATCGACATTGGTCACCTGGATATTCGGCTCCATGTTCGACAGGTCGTACTGGGTCGCCAGCAGCCGGCGGATCTCGCGATAGCCTTCGTCGTCGTGGATGGCCGTCACGCGCAGCTTGCCCTCGCGGTCGTCGTCCAGCACCGAAAACAGCTTCAGCTCGCGAATCACGCGCGGCGACAGGAACTGCAGCAGGAAGCTCTCGTCCTTGAAGTTGCGCATCGCAAAATCGAGCGTCTGGCGCCAGTCGCTGCCGGCAATCTCGGGCGCCCAGCGCCTGTCTTCCTCGGTCGGGTTCTCGCACATGCGGCGCAGGTCCTGGAACATCAGGAACCCCACCGTGTACGGATTCAGGCCGCTGTAGTACGGGCTGTGGTACGGCGGCTGGTAGATGACGTTGGTATGCGCCTGCAGCAATTCGAGCATGAACGCATCATTGACCAGCTTTTCCTCGTACAGCTGGTTGATGATGGTGTAATGCCAGAACGTGGCCCAGCCTTCGTTCATGACCTTGGTCTGCCGCTGCGGATAGAAATACTGGGCAACCTTGCGCACGATGCGTACGATCTCGCGCTGCCACGGCTGCAGCTTCGGTGCGTTCTTCTCGATGAAGTAGAGCAGGTTTTCCTGAGGCTCCGGCGGGAAGGTCACCTCGAACTCTGCAGCCTCCTCTTCCTCACGCAGGGCGTGGGGGCGATGCTTGGGCAGCGTGCGCCACAGGTCATTGACCTGCATCTGCAGGTAGTTTTCGCGTTCTGCCTGGCGAGCCTGCTCTTCGGTGATCGACAGCTTCTTGGGCCGCTTGTAGCGGTCCACCCCGTAGTTCTGCAGCGCGTGGCAGGAATCCAGCAGCATTTCGACTTCCTGCTCGCCGTATCGCTGCTCGCACTCGGCCACGTAGTTCTTGGCAAACAGCAGGTAGTCGATGATCGCGTCCGCGTTGGTCCAGGTGCGGAACAGGTAGTTGCCCTTGAAGAACGAGTTGTGGCCGTAGCAGGCGTGCGCGATGGTCAGCGCCTGCATCGGCATCGTGTTCTCCTCCATCAGGTACGCGATGCAAGGATTGGAGTTGATCACGATCTCGTAGGCCAGCCCCATGTAGCCACGCTGGTAGCCGCGCTCCGACGCCAGGAAGTGCTTGCCGTACGACCAGTGGCTGTAGCCGACCGGCAGCCCCGCCGACGCATACGCGTCGAGCATCTGCTCGGCGGTGATGATCTCTATCTGGTTGGGATAGGTGTCCAGCCCGAACTCGCCGGCGATGCGGGCGATTTCGCGGTCATAACGCTGGATCAGCTCGAAGGTCCACTCCGAGCCCGTCGAAAGATAGGCCATAGACTTCCCCAGTGGATGCCGGCCCGCGCCCCGCGCAGCGCCGGTTTGCTGCCGAATGCCCTGCTATCTGGTGGCCGGCCACGCCGCGCGTTTCTGGAACAGGTCGTGCAACACGGGGTAGATCTCGTCCGCACCGATGATGCGCTGCATCGCGAAGTGCTCGAACTGGTTCTTAACCGTGAGGTACTCTTCCCAGAGATTCTGCGGCTCTTCCGAAGCCACCTCCACATACGCGTAGTACTGCACCAGCGGCAGGATCGACTCGCGCAGCAGCCGGCCGCACAGTTCGGAATCCCCTGCCCAGTTATCGCCGTCCGACGCCTGGGCGCAATAGATGTTCCACTGGCTCGGCGGATAGCGCTCATGAATCACATCAACCATCAGCTTCAGCGCGCTCGAAACCACGGTACCACCGGATTCCCGCGAATGGAAGAAATCCTCCTCCTCCACCTCCTTGGCCACCGTGTGATGGCGGATGAACACCACGTCGATGCGCTCGTAGTTGCGCTTCAGGAACAGGTACAGCAGCATGAAAAACCGTTTGGCCAGGTCCTTGCGGCTTTCGTCCATCGAGCCCGAAACGTCCATCAGGCAGAACATCACCGCCTGCGCCTGCGGCCGCTTCTTTAGCACGCGGTTGTTGTAGCGCAGGTCGAGCTTTTCGATGAACGGCACGCGGTCCACCTGGGCCCGCAGGTGGCGCATCTTCTCCATCAGCGCCTCGGCCTGTTCGGAATATGGCCCTTCCTTCTCGAGCACCTCGTTGTACTCGATCTCCAGTTCGTGCAACCGCTTCATGTAGGGGCTGGACAGCGCGATACGCCGCCCGAGCGAACTGCGCATGGTGCGCAGGATCGACAAATTCGATGGGGTGCCGTCGATGGAGAAGCCGGCGCGCACCTTGCGCACCTCGGCAATCTTGGCGAGGTGGCGCTTGGCCAGGTCGGGCAGCGCCATGTCCTCGAAGAAGAAATTCAGAAAGTCCTCGCGCGACAGCGTGAAGACGAAATCGTCCTCGCCTTCGCCGCTGTCGCTGGCACGTGACCCGGTACCACCACTGCCCTGCTGCTGGCGGTCGAAGCTGTCACCCCGGACGAATTTCTTGTTGCCGGGGTGAATCCACTCCCGCTTGCCGCCCTGGCCGTGGTGGAAGATCGGCTCGGAGATGTCCTTGACCGGAATGGACACCTGCCCGCTCTGCTCGATGTCCATGATCTTCCGGCCGGACACCGCCTTCGCCACCGCCTGCCGGATCTGCTCGCGGTAACGCTTGATGAAGCGTTGCTTGTTGACGGCGCTCTTGTTGCCGCCGTTCTCGCGCCGATCGATGACCGTACCCATATGCCGTCTGTCCGCCGTGGTAAGAGACGCCAGGAAAAGCGCGCCGTGGATAAAGACCGCGTCCGGAACCGGTTACGAAGATTTCCTGACGCGCAGATACCACTCCACCAAAAGTCGAACCTGCTTGGGTGTATAGCCTTTCTCAACCATGCGGTTGATGAAGTTCTCGTGCTTTTCCTGATCCTCGCGCGACGACTTGGCATTGAACGAGATGACCGGCAGCAGGTCTTCCGTGGTGGAGAACATGCGCTTTTCGATCACCATCCGCAGCTTCTCGTAGCTGGTCCACACCGGGTTCTTGCCCCCGTTGTTGGCACGGGCCCGCAGCACGAAGTTGACGATCTCGTTGCGGAAGTCCTTCGGGTTCGAGATACCGGCCGGCTTTTCCACCTTCTCCAGTTCGTCGTTCAGGGCATTGCGGTCCAGGATCTCACCGGTATTCGGATCGCGATACTCCTGATCCTGTATCCACAGGTCCGCAAACACCACGTAGCGGTCGAAGATGTTCTGGCCGTACTCGGAATACGACTCCAGGTAGGCGGTCTGGATCTCCTTGCCGATGAATTCCACGTACGGCGTGGTCAGGTACTCCTTTATGTACGACATCAACTTGGCTTCCTGCTCCGGCGGGAACTGCTCGCGCTCGATCTGCTGCTCAAGCACGTACAGCAGGTGCACCGGATTGGCCGCCACCTCGGTATTGTCGAAGTTGAACACTTTCGACAACACCTTGAACGCGAAGCGGGTGGACAAGCCGTTCATGCCTTCGTCGATGCCTGCGTAGTCGCGATACTCTTGATACGACTTCGCCTTGGGGTCCACGTCCTTGAGGCTCTCGCCGTCATAGACGCGCATCTTCGAGAAGACGTTCGAGTTCTCCGGCTCCTTGATCCGCGTGAGCACGGCGAACTGCGCCATCATCTTCAGCGTGTTTGGTGCGTTGGGCGCCGCCGACAGCGAACTGCTGCGAAGCAGCTTGTCGTAGATCTTCACCTCGTCCGACACGCGCAGGCAGTAAGGCACCTTGACGATATAGATCCGGTCAAGGAAAGCCTCATTGTTCTTGTCCGCCTTGAACGTCTGCCACTCGGCCTCGTTCGAGTGCGCGAGGATGACGCCATCGAACGGAATCGCTCCAAAGCCTTCCGTGCCCTTGTAATTGCCTTCCTGCGTAGCGGTCAGCAGCGGGTGCAGCACCTTGATGGGTGCCTTGAACATTTCCACGAACTCGAGCAGGCCGCGATTGGCCAGGCACAGGCCGCCCGAATACGAATAGGCGTCCGGGTCGTCCTGCGGGAAGTCTTCGAGCTTGCGGATGTCGACCTTGCCAACCAGCGACGAAATGTCCTGGTTGTTCTCGTCGCCCGGCTCCGTCTTCGAGATGGCAATCTGCGCCAGCACCGACGGGCGCAGCTTCACCACACGGAATTTCGTGATATCCCCGTTGAACTCGTGCAGCCGCTTGACGGCCCATGGCGACGGAATGGTATTCAGGTAGCGCACCGGAATGCCATAGTCTTCCTCCATGATCTTGCCGTCCTCTTCCGGCGAGAAGAGCCCGAGCGGAGATTCATGGATGGGCGAACCCTTGAGCGCGTAGATCGGAATCTCTTCCATCAGCGCCTTGAGCTTCTCGGCCAGCGACGACTTGCCACCTCCGGGAGGCCCAAGCAGGTACAGGATCTGTTTGCGTTCTTCCAGGCCCTGCGCCGCGTGCTTGAAGAAGGAGACGATCTGTTCGATCGTGTCTTCCATCCCGTAGAAGTCGCGGAACGCCGGGTAGACCCGGATAACCTTGTTGAAGAACAGTCGGGACAGGCGCGGATCGTGGTGGGTATCCACCAGTTCAGGCTGTCCGATAGCGGCGAGCATGCGTTCGGCGGCAGTCGCGTAGGCAGCAGGATCCTTCTTGCAGATCTCCAGGTATTCCTGGATGCTGTATTCCTCTTCCTTGCGCGCTTCGAATCGCGTGGCGTAGTGGCCAAAAATGTCCATACCTCACTCCCGTCAGAGTCCCACGTCCGAGGCGAAGGTAGTTCTACTCCCCTAAGACTTCGCGGCAACTTTGCTTTCCGCCACCCCGGCTTGGTGGAGTTGCCAAGTTGCGAAGTCTTTACTTCATCATAGTCAAATAACGGTGAACGTGAATCCCGAGTTGACTTCAACTGCCTGTCGGTTCGGTCGCTGCGATGCACGCTCATGCCATGCACGCATTGCGACTGGACCCTCGTTTCATCACCCCGCCGCGACGGGCCATCGACCATGCTTGTGACACACATTACACCTTTCGAGTGCGTCCTGCACAGCGTGTTGTGTAACGACCTATCAAATCCAGAAACATCTGACAGGCCCTGTCGGCAATGGTCCTACACCCATGTCGCCGCTGTGGATGGATAACCTTCCAGCCCCCATCGTCCAAATGCATGATTTGCACCGCTTTTCGCATATCGACCTGCGCAATACCCGCATCACGGTGCGTGCATCGGCCCGCGCATCGCTTGCCTCCGCTTGATCGGTCCTGCAACGACTTGAGCGATGCCCCTGATCGCGTCATGGCTGCCGGATGCGTCATCGCTGCGACCACGCGTCGCACCCATCAGCACTGTCCGAACGGGAGTGCCAGTGGGCGGGCGCGTGCATGCACCGATTTAGCGTGGGATCCACGCCCGCGCCGCACAGTCCGAGTGCGTGAGGCCGCCATGACGGAGGATGAGCAGAATGCGTGCCACGCGCGGACGGATTGCTGCACTGCAGCGCGTGGCGACGAGGGCGACGAGGGCGACGAGGGCAACGCGGGCGACGCGGGCGACGCGGGATAGAAGCGCCGGGACAGGCCTGTGGCAAGGGGCAAGCGCCCCTTGGCCTGCAGTCGGATCAGATCGGATCCCAGTTGATGACATCGGGCGATCGATCCAGCTTGAAGAAGCTCGAACGCATCGCCGGCATGGCGATCTCGGCCACGGTCTCCGGGGTCCAGCCTTCGCTGGTATGCACCGAGCGCACCGGACGCGGCTGGCTCATCAGCATGATTTCGTTGGCGCGTACTGCGAAGATCTGGCCATTGACCTCGCTGGCCGCATCGCTGGCCAGGAACACCGCCACCGGCGCGATTTTTCCGGCTTCCATCTTCTGCAGGCGCTGCACGCGGGCCTTCTCCTCGGCCGTCTCGGCCGGGATCGAGCTGGTCATGCGGCTCCAGGCAAATGGTGCGATGCAGTTCGAACGCACGTTGAAGCGCGCCATGTCCAGGGCAATGGATTTGGACAGCGCGGCAATGCCGAGCTTGGCCGCCGAGTAGTTGGCCTGGCCCAGGTTGCCGATCAGGCCCGACGTCGACGTCATATGGACGAAGGCGCCGCTTTCCTGGTCCTTGAAATAGTTGGCGGCGGCGCGGCTCACAAAGAACGTGCCGTGCAGATGCACGTCGATCACCGAGCGCCACTCCTCCTCGTTCATCTTGAAGAACATGCGGTCGCGCAGGTTACCGGCGTTGTTGACCACGGCGTCGATGCGGCCGAAATTGTCGAGCGCGCACTGGACGATGGCATTGGCGCCCGCCCAGGTTGACACGCTATCGGTATTGGCCACAGCCTCGCCGCCGGCCGCGCGGATTTCTTCCACCACGCGCTGCGCCGGCCCGGCGTCGCCGCCTTCCCCGCTCATCGACACGCCCAGGTCGTTCGCCACCACGCGCGCACCGGCTGCGGCCATGCCCAGCGCGATGCCCCGGCCGATGCCCCCGCCTGCGCCCGTCACCACCACGACCTTGCCTGCCATCATTCCACTCATCTTCGACTCCTTGCGTGCGAGATTGCCGGGTTCCGGAACGTCACCCGTTCTATTGCCAACGCACATACGATAAATTGTCGGCGGAGTTTCTGGAATTCACGAATGACAAAAGTGGGCTTCACGCTCGCTGAACCCATGCACTACGACCTGACCGACCTGCGCCTCTTCCTCAACGTCGGCGAAACCGAAAACCTGACCCGCGCTGCAGAACGCAGCTTCCTGTCGCTGCCGGCCGCCAGTTCGCGCATCAAGCAGCTGGAAGAGGCCTTTCAGACCCAGTTGCTGATCCGCCAGGTCAAGGGCGTGCGCCTGACGCCGGCCGGCGATGAACTGCTGCGCCACGCCCGCGAGGTGTTCCGCCAGCTGGAATGCCTGCATGCGGACCTGCGGCCCTACGCCAAGGGCGTCAAGGGCCGCGTGCGGCTGCTGGCCAACACCACGGCCACCAACTCGTTCCTGGCCAACGGCCTGTCACGCTTCCTGTCCGAGAACCCCGATGTCGACGTCGAACTGGAGGAACACCTGTCCGCCGATATCGTCTCGGCGGTCGGCAACGGC
Organism: Ralstonia sp. 25mfcol4.1; assembly: GCF_900104095.1. GTDB lineage: Bacteria > Pseudomonadota > Gammaproteobacteria > Burkholderiales > Burkholderiaceae > Cupriavidus. The sequence continues at coordinate 29,677 of NZ_FNJO01000004.1, forward strand.
GCCGCAGACCTGGGCATCGTGGCCGGCGAGGTGGCGACGGCCGACCTGGACACCATGCAGCTCTGCAGCGACGAGCTGATCGTGATCGCCCCGGTCAATCACCCGCTGCCGGCCTTCAAGGCACTGCATTTCGCCGATTTGCTCGATACCTGCCGCTTCGTGGGCCTGAACCAGTCGTCGGCCATCCAGTCGTTCCTGGACCGTATTGCCAGCGGCATGGGCAAGCGCATCAGCCTGCGCATCCAAGTGGGCAGTTTCGATGCCGTGTGCCGCATGGTCGAGGCCGGCGCGGGTATCGCCATCGTGCCCAACAGCTGCGCACGGCGCTACGCCAGCCGCAAGGTGCTGCGTTTCATCCGGCTGGAAGACGACTGGGCCCGGCGCGAACTGCGCCTGGTGCGCCGGCCCGGCCGCGAGCTGCCGCAGTTCGCGGAAACCCTGATCCGCTATCTGTCCGACGCGGCACGAGAGCCGGTGTAGGTCGGTTTTGCGCGTTGTTCCCTCTCCCGCCCGCACGCGGGAGAGCGGAGACAACCATCGGTCCTGCTTAATCCGCGCTCACCCCCGCAGCCTTGATGATCGGCGACCATTTGTCGATCTCCGACGCCAGCCAGCTGTGCAGGCCTTCCGGCGTCTGCTTGTCCGCCGGCACGATCACCGCGCCGAGATCCTTCATGCGGGCCACCACGGCCGGGTCCTTGAGCGCCGTGCGCAGCGCGCCGTTCAGCTTGTCGATCACGGCCGGCGGGGTGTTCTTCGGCGCATAGACGCCGTGCCAGACCTTGACTTCGAAGCCCTTCAGCCCGCCCTCGCGCAGCGTGGGCGTATCGGGCAGCGCCGGAATGCGTTCCGCCGTGGTCACGCCGTACAGCTTGACCTTGCCCGACTTGATATGCGGCAGCGTCTGCGTGGTCTGGTCGCAGAGGATGTCCACCTGGCCGCCCAGCAGCGCGGTCAGCGCAGGTGCCGTGCCCTGGTACGGAATCGTCTGCAGGTCCACGCCGATCGCCTTCTGGAACAGCATGCCGCACAGCTGCGACACGGCGCCCAGGCCCGCGTTGGCCAGATTCACCTTGCTCTGGTTCTGCTTGATGTAGCTGACCAGCTCCGGCAGCGTATTGGCCGGCAGGTCGTGGCGGCCCAGCAGCGTCATCGGCACATCGGCCACCTGCCCCACGAACGAGAAATCGGTCAGCGGCTTGTAAGGCAGCTTGGAGTACAGCGCCGGGGCCGTGGCCATGCCGTTGTGGTGGATCAGGATCGTATAGCCATCCGGCGCGGACTTGGCCACGTAGGCGGCCGACACGGTGCCACCGGCGCCAAGCCGGTTCTCCACCACCACGCTCTGGCCCAGCGATTTCGACATGGCCGCCGCCACCGAGCGCGCCACCACATCGGTCGGCCCGCCGGCCGCGAACGGCACGACCATCGTGATCGGCCGCGACGGATAGGGGTCCGCCGCCCTTGCGATGCCTGGCGCCGCAACGGCCACGGCGGCAGCCGCCAGTGCGGCCCAGGTCACGGATGCTGAAAGTTGCCGGTAGAACGTCATTCACTGTCTCCTGTCTGGTCTGCGCGTATGACACGCGTCTGGTTGTTCTGGAATCGTGAGCCGCAGGGTGCAAGCTATGGGCGCGGCACACAATTCCGATTTGCCGAAGGGAGGACACGGCCCCGGAAAACCCACGGGATTACCCTGAGCCGATTCCGGCCTCCATCCCTAAGCCGGACAGAAGCCGCGCTTCAGCAAATGCGAATGTTGCTGCCACGGCGGCTCGGGAATAATGGCCTCACCCCCGACATAGACGGACATTGCCATGCACGCTGCACAGGACCAAGACCAGATTTACCCCGAAATCCGCGAGGCCGTACGCGACCTCTGCCAGCAGTTCGACTCCGCGTACTGGCAGCGCATCGAGGAACACAACGGCTTTCCTGAGGAATTCGTCCAGGCGCTGACCCAGGCCGGCTGGCTGTCCGCGCTGATTCCCGAGGCCTATGGCGGCTCGGGCCTGCCGCTGACCGCCGCGTCGGTCATCATGGAAGAGATCAACCGCAACGGCGGCAATTCGGGCGCGTGCCACGGCCAGATGTATGTGATGGGCTGCCTGCTGCGCCACGGCTCCGACGCGCAAAAGCAACGCTGGCTGCCCGGCATTGCCTCGGGCGAACTGCGCATGCAGTCGATGGCCGTGACCGAGCCCACCACGGGCACCGACACCACCAAGCTCAAGACCACCGCCGTGCGCCGTGGCGACAAGTACGTGATCAACGGCCAGAAGGTTTGGATATCGCGGGTGCAGCACTCCGACCTGATGCTGCTGCTGGCCCGCACTACGCCGCTGGATCAGGTGAAGAAGAAGTCCGAAGGCCTGTCGGTGTTCGTGGTGGACCTGCGCGAGGCCATCGGCAACGGCCTGACAGTCCAGCCGATCCGCAACATGGTCAACCACGAGACCAACGAGCTGTTCTTCGACAACCTGGAAATCCCCGCCGAGAACCTGATCGGCGAGGAAGGCCGCGGCCTCAAGTACATCCTCGACGGCCTGAACGCCGAGCGCATCCTGATCGCCGCCGAATGCATCGGCGACGGCTACTGGTTCGTCGAGCGCGCCAGCGGCTATGCACGCGAACGCATCGTGTTCGACCGTCCGATCGGCCAGAACCAGGGCGTGCAGTTCCCCATCGCGCGCGCCTTCGTCAACGTGGAAGCGGCCAGCCTGATGCGCTACAAGGCGGCGCAGCTGTTCGACGCCGGCAAGCCGTGTGGCAAGGAAGCCAACATGGCCAAGCTGCTGGCGGCCGATGCGTCGTGGGAGGCCGCCAACGTCTGCCTGCAGACGCACGGCGGCTTCGGCTTCGCCGCCGAATACGACATCGAGCGCAAGTTCCGCGAAACGCGCCTGTACCAGGTGGCGCCGATCTCCACGAACCTGATCCTGTCCTACGTGGCCGAGCACGTGCTCGAACTGCCGCGTTCGTTCTGACCGCCCGACGCCTACGCCGAACATGCCCAACGAAACCTATCCGACGCGCCAGCTCTGCGAATTCCTGGCGCAACTGAAGCTCTCCGACGTGCCCGCTCCGGTGGTCGAACGGACCAAGGACCTGTTCCTCGACTGGATCGCCTCCGCCATCGCCGGCAAGGACGCGCCGGCCATCCGCCGCATCCAGGAGTTCGCCGCAGCCATGGGGCCGCAGTCGGGCGATGCGGAGGTCTTTGTCGACCGTCGCCGCACATCGCCCTACTTCGCCGCGCTGATCAACGGCGCGTCGTCGCATGTCGTGGAGCAGGATGACGTCCACAACGGTTCGGTGCTGCACCCGGCCGCCGTGGTGTTTCCGGCCGTGGTCGCCGCCGCGCAGGCCGAGGGCAAGACCGGCGCCGAGGTGCTGCTGGCATCGATCGCCGGCTACGAGGCCGGCATCCGCATCGGCGAATTCATGGGCCGCTCGCACTACCGCGTGTTCCACACCACCGGCACGGTAGGCACGCTGGCCGCCGCAGCCGGCGTTGCCAAGCTGTATGGGCTGGACGCGGAGGGCATCAACCAGGCGCTGGGCTCCGCCGGCACGCAGGCCGCCGGCCTGTGGGAATTCCTGCGCGATGCGGCGGACTCCAAGCAGCTGCATACCGCCAAGGCGGCTGCCGATGGCCTGCAGTCGGCCTGGCTGGCCCGCGCGGGCTTTACCGGCGCGAAGCAGATCCTCGAAGGCGCGCAGGGCATGGCGGCCGGCATGTCGAGCGACGCCAACCCCGCCGCGCTGACCAACGGGCTCGGCACGCGCTGGGCCACAGCCGAGACCTCGTTCAAGTTCTTTGCCTCCTGCCGCCACACGCACCCGGCGGCCGACGCGCTGAAGGCACTGATGCAGCGCGAAGGCCTGCAGGCCGAACAGATCGACGCCGTGACCGCACATGTGCACCAGGGCGCCATCGACGTGCTGGGCCCGGTGGTCAATCCGGTGACGATCCATCAGGCCAAGTTTTCGATGGGCACCGTGCTGGGCCTGGTGGCCGTGCACACGCATGCCGGGCTGGGCGAGTTCGAGCAGCACGCGCTGCAGGACCCGCGCATCGCCGCCTTCTGCAACAAGGTGACGATGGCGCTCGACGACGAGATCAACGCGGCCTACCCGCGCCAGTGGATCGGCCGCGTGACGGTGCGCACCACCGATGGCCGGGCCCTGGAAGCAAGGGTCGATGTGCCCAAGGGCGATCCGGACAATACGCTGTCGCGCCCGGAACTCGAAGCCAAGGCCGTCCAGCTGGGCACGTTCCGCCACGGCGCCAGCGAGGCCGAAATGCGCGCCATCATCGACCGCGTGTGGCGCCTGGACCAGCAGGCCAACGTCAACGACTGGCTGCCCGCCAGCCGGTAACCACCCACCGACCACCCATCGCCATGACCTCCCTTACGCTTGAACAACTGCGCGAATGGATCGGCCGTTCGGAGTCGCGCACCGAGACCCTGGCGGCCGAGCCGGTCCACGCGCTCGCGGCCACGTTCGATCTCGATGGCGCAGCCATCGCCAGCCAGCCGCTGCCGCCGCTGTGGCACTGGCTGTACTTCCTGCCCCGCGCGCCACAGCACACGCTCGGGCAGGACGGCCACCCCACACTGGGCGGATTCCTGCCGCCCGTGCCGTTGCCGCGCCGCATGTGGGCCGGCAGCGAGCTGGCCTTCCACCGTGGGCTGCGGGTCGGTGAGACGGTCACCCGTACGTCGACCATCACCGACGTGCAGCACAAGGCCGGCCGCACCGGCGAGCTGTATTTCGTGTCCGTCGACCACGCGTTCACGGTCGGCGGCGAAACCGCGCTCACCGAGCGGCACGACATCGTCTACCGTGCCATGCCGCCGAAGGGACAGCCCCAGCCGCCGCGCCCGGCGCTTGAGCAGACCGCGCAGTTCGGCCGCACGCTGCAGGCCGACCCCACGCTGCTGTTCCGCTTCTCGGCGCTGACGTTCAACGCCCACCGCATCCACTACGACCTGGACTACGTGCGCGACGTGGAAGGCTATCCCGGCCTGATCGTGCATGGGCCGCTGCAGGCCATGCTGATGCTGGAACTGCTGCGCCACGAGCGTCCCGACGCGCGCGTGACGCGGTTCGGCTTCCGCGGCCTGGCGCCGTTGTTCCACCAGGACACCGTGGCCGTTGGGGGTGCCGACGATGCCGGCACGCCGGGCCGCGTGCTGCTGTGGACCGGCGACAATGCCGGCGGGCAGGCCATGTCGGGCTGGGCCGAGACCGAAAGCCGCGCCTAGTGGTGGATCGGATTGAGGGTCATCATCAGCTGCAGCGGCGGGTTGGCGGTGTCGCGGCTGCCAAACGTGTAGATGCGATCGCCGTTGCCGCGCAGGCAGAACGCGATGGTGTCCTTGCCTTCCGCAATGGCTTCGTTGATGGCCTTGCCGACCTTGAACGTGCGGTACTGGATCACGTTGTCCAGGTACATGTCCGTCATGGTGCCCTCGCAGGGCGGCGCATTGTTGGCCGTGATGGTGTCCTCCGTCCAGTCCGTCGACACGCGGTACAGGCGGATGATGGCGGCCGTCGTGTCGGTGGTGTTGCCGCCGTAGATCCGCAGCTGATAGTCGGGCGTGAAGTTTGACGGCACGTTCACCGCACCCTGCGGGATGCGGAACTTCATGTAGATCATCGACTCCGGCGTGGTGCCGCTGGCCCGCTGCGCGTACAGCGACAGGTCGTTCCCATAGTTCCTGTCCGCCGTGTCGCCGCCGCGTACCGTGGCATCGCCAAGCGACTCGCTGTACGCGTAGGGCACCTGCTTGTTGCAGAGCCGGCCCGCGTTCAGGCAATAGTCGGCCATGTAGCGCAGCGATTCGTCGCGCCATCCGTTGAAGAAGTCGGCGTGCGCGGTGTAGAGGGTGCCCCAGTTCTGCGCCACCACCCTGCCAAACGCGTCCAGCGTGGGGTCCATCGACAGCCGGGCCTCCGTCAGGTCGGTCACCTGGCCGATCATGTAGGCCAGGTTCAGGTTCACCTCCGGGATATGGATGGGATGCGTCGCCGGGCAGACGCCCTGCTTGTCCGGATACACCACGTTTTCGATCACGCCCTTGATGGGCGCCAGGTTCCGGCCGTCCCAGCACGTCGGGAAATTCACGCCGATATTGAACTGGGTGCCTTTCTCGGGATCGGGCACGCAGTCGGTGGGAATCGTGTTGCTGTAGCCCCGTCCGTTACACAGGAACGATATCCTCGGATTGGGCAGCGCGCCGTTGTGGTCGCCGGCCAGCATCCGTAGTCCTGCCGGCAGGGGCTCCACGCGCACGCGGCGCCCCGACGGCACCGCCACGTTCGTGTAGTAGGTCTTCTGGTACGTGGGCGGCACGATCCTGCCATCGGGCAATTTCAGTGCAGGCGCCCAGTACGCCGTGGTGTCGGCCGCGTTCTCGCAGGTCGTGCCATGTTCGGCGCGCAGCGTCTCCGGCGTCGACAAGGCGTTGGCCGTGGTGTTGCCCAGAAAGTCGTGGATCATGGCGACGCCGGGCTTGCCCGGGTAGACGATCGGATCGTCCGCCAGCGTGTGCGAATAATCGCAGATGATCGTGGCATTGCCGTCGGCGACCGATTGCGCGGAGACGCCGCCCGCCATCGCCAGGCCGCAGCACAGTGCGGCCCACTGCATTCCCGATTTCTTCATGATGTGCCCCCTTGGACGAAGTACGCAGGTTGATGCTGCTGCGCGTCCATCCCGGGGGCAATGGAACATCATGGGTCAGCGCCGGCCCATGCAGGGACCGGCGCTGCGGCCGACCGGCCGCTCAGATGACCAGTTCGATCAGGAACGGTCCCTTGCGCTGGTTGGCCTGCTGGAACAGGTCGTTGAACGCGTCCATGCTGTCGGCGCGCGCCGCTTCGACGCCCATCCCGTTGGCCATCTTGACCCAGTCGAGGTCCGGATTGCCGATGTCCAGCATGTCCATCGCCGTCTTGCCTGGGTTGGCGCCCACGCCAGCCAGTTCGCCCAGCAGGATGGCGTACTTGCGGTTGGCCAGCAGCACGATGGTCACGTCGAGCTTTTCGCGGGCCATGGTCCACAGCGATTGCAGCGTGTACATACCCGATCCATCGGCCTGCAGCGCCACCACGCGGCGGTCGGGCGCCGCGATGGCCGCGCCCGTGGCCAGCGGCAGGCCGGCACCGATCGCGCCGCCGGTCAGCTGCAGCCAGTCATGGGGCGCGGCGTGGACGGTGCCCGGATAGAACGCACGACCGAAGCTCACGCTTTCTTCCACCACCACGGCCTGCTCGGGCAGCAGCGCGGTCAGCGACTGGGCCACCGCTTCGGACGTGATCGCGCCCTTTGCGGCCTCCACCGGCATCGTCGTCGAGGCGGGTAGCTGTGCGTTACGCGCGCCGAGTTCGTCGGCCAGGCGCGTCAGCGCCTCGCCCAGGTCTTCCTCGGGGCGGGCCAGCACATGGATCGCCGCATCCTCCGGATACGGGCGCGGCGACTTGCCGGGATAGGCGAAGAACGTGACCGGAGGCGGCGCACCCACCAGGATCACGTTGCGGATGCCGGCCAGCTTCTGGCGCGCGGCGTCGCCCGAGTACGGAATCCGGTCGATGGCCAGCCGGCCGCGGCCACGCGTCACGCGCGCATTTGACATTGGCGTGATCAGGCGGGCATCGGTGGCGGCCGCGATGCGGTGGGCATCGGCCAGTGCGCCTTCGCGCAGCGCGCTGCCAGCCAGCACGATCAGCGTCGGCTGCCCGCTGCGCAGGATGCGCGCGGCATTCTGCACGGCGTCCGGCGACACCTTCGGCACGGCCAGCGGGGGCAGCGGCGCGGCCACCTGGCCGCCCTCGTCCCAGCACACGTCGGACGGCAGGATCAGGCTGGCCACGCCGCCGGGCGCGCTGCGCGCGGCCTGCACGGCCACGGCGGCGTCGGCACCCACCGACGCGGCATGCGTGGCGGTGCGCGTCCACACGGACACGGGTCGCGCCCAGCCTTCGGTATCGGCGGTCAGCGGTGCATCGAGCGGGCGATGGTAAGTGGCCTGGTCGCCAATGATGTTGACGATCGGCGTCTGTGCGCGGCGGGCGTTGTGCAGGTTTGCCAGGCCATTGGCCAGCCCGGGCCCGCAATGCAGCAGCGTGGCGGCGGGCTTGTCGGCCATCCGCGCGTAACCGTCGGCCGCGCCCGTCACCACGCCTTCGAACAGGCCCAGCACGCAGCGCATGCCGGGGATGCGGTCCAGGGCGGCCACGAAGTGCATCTCGCTCGTGCCGGGGTTGGCAAAGCAGGTATCCACGCCGCAGGCCAGCAGCGTCTTCACCAGGCTCTCTGCACCGTTCATCTTGTCGTGTGTCTCCATCTTGGGTTCCGTGCGGTTGGCGGTTGTCAGCAACGATTGGCGAGCAGGTCAAAATCCAGGCAGACGTACTCGGTGGGAAATTCGATACGCGCGTAATAGACGATCACATCGTCGACGCAGGCGAAGCGTCGCAGTTCGGCCACGGGCGCGCCCACGGCCAGCTCCAGCGCGCCGGCGCATTCCGCGCCAGCCGGCACGATGGACAGGCGCTGGCGGGCGGCATTGACCTTGACGCCGGGAAAGCGGTCGAGCACGGGCACCGACGCGCCCTGGCGGAATGCCTCGGGCTCGCGCGCAAACACGTCGGCGGCGATATAGACCTCGCCCACGGCGAATGGCCGCCCCTCGAGGCGATGCGCGCGGCGCAGGAAATGGTAGGCGTCGGCGCGCCGGGCGTCGCAAGGCATGCCCAGATCGTCGGGCAGCTGCACATCGGCGGTGGATTCCACCATGGCCTCGGTGGATAGCTGGTCACCCACCGCCACGGCCTGGTCCCAACTGATTGGCAGCGCCAGCGGGCGGCGCGCACGGCCGGCGGCCTTGACGAAGGTGCCGCGGCCGCGCGAGCGCGCCACGAGCCCTTCGGCATCGAGCTGGGAAATGGCGTGATGCATCGTCATGCGCGCCACACCGTACTGGCGGCACAGGGCATCGAGCGATGGCAGCTGCTCGCCCTGGCGCCACGCACCGCTCTCGATCTGGCGGCGGAATATCGTGGCGAGCTGCAGGTAGACGGGCTCGCGGCTGCGGGAAAGAAGATCGGTGGCGTCCGGCATCGGGGGCACATGGCGCGGCCGGCCGGCGCATGACTGCACCGGCGCTTCAGGCCGATACCGGACTCTATTAAAAGTCTAGCTGGCTAGACTACTAGGGTTTACGCCCCGCTCGTTCCACCCTGCGGGCCGGGGTACACCCATATCGGGTGGCCAGCGGTTCAGGCTGCCGGAATGACCGCCAGCGCAAACCCGTCGTTGCTGGCCGTTTCGGCCTGCGGACGCAGGCCCAGCGCGACTGCGTGGCGGATCGATGCCGCCAGCGCCTGCTTGCGCCGCCATGCCGAACGCTTCTTCGACGCCACTTCCGAAATGTCGCGCTCGGGCTGCCGTACCGGTATTTCGAAGTTGCCGTTGGACAGCGCCATGCCGTGATATTCCGTCCAGAAGCTTTCGTAGTCTGCCTGGATATCGCGGGGACGGTGGCGCTGGCGTCCAACGTGATTGGCGCGCGATACCGCAACGATCCGGCGCGCGCCGATCTGACCGGCCAGCGCCAGCAGCGCCTGCATGAGCGCGTCCTTGGGCCGAAGGCCGTCGCATGCCTTGGTGGCGGCACGGATCCAGCCCAGGCTGGCGTCGTTCATCGGGCCCTGCAACCCGCCTATATAGAGTTCCACGCCATCGGCGGCACGTCGCAGGTAAAAGCTCAGTTGCGCCAGGCTGGCCCCCGTTTCGTTGTCGATCCAGTAAAGCCCGAGTTCGCCTTCCTTGGGATTCGGTCCGGGGTCGGTCAGCCGCAACGTGTAGCGGCCATCACCGAAAGCCCAGTCCAGTCCACCGCCCAGATAAATACGGTCGCAGACGCAGTCCGGTAGCGCATCGTGCATGAGCGAAAAATGCTCAAGCACCAGCCGGGCGCGCTCACCAAAGCACAGGCCGTAGGCTCCGAGCGGCCGAAACGGCTTTTCCAGCACCACCGGACGTGCGGCAATCACCCGCTCCAGCAGCGCGCATGAAGACGCAGCGCTCAGCCAGGACTGTGTCGTACTGCGACGGATGGCCGAAAGCGCGACAAGTTTGATGCGCCGCGACAGCCATTTGCGGCTGCCAGTCGGATAACAGAATGTTGAAACCGACGCGACCGCGCCGAGATAGCGCACATAATCGGCCGGAAAAAGATGAAAAAATCCCCCTGCGTGGCTCTGAAGGCCCTGCAGGCATGAAACTGGTCCATGCACGACTGACTGCTCCCCTGGTTGGCATGCCGGTCTTTCTTCGAGACCTGATCACGCAGTGACGACCCTCGCATTTACGGCCGGTATCCGGCGCAAAGCGGCCGAACCGCCTTTGTTGGATTTGTTCGTGGGGAAGGCGGGTCCGGCTCGTAATATTCCGTAACGCGTTGAAATATTGTCGGTTGACACTGTTACAAATCATCGACAAGCCCGTAACAATGCCTTGGGCAGGCGACAGTTGCCCCATCAACGAAAAAAGGCGGAGCCCGAGGCCCCGCCTTTTGATCGTCACGCGTGTCCGCGCATGACGCGTGGTCCGGCCTTGTGGGCCGGGACGTGCTGGCTTACCAGCGAGCGTCCCGTTCCCAGGCCTTCATTTCCTCTTCCGCCCGTTCCTTCGTGTAGCCGTAGCGTTCCTGGATCCGGCCGGCCAGTTGGTCACGCTTGCCGTTGATGACGGTGATGTCGTCGTCGGTCAGCTTGCCCCACTTTTCCTTGATCTTGCCCTTGGCCTGATCCCATTTGCCTTCGATCTGGTCCCAGTTCATATCTGGCTCCTTCGTGTGTCAGTGGACTGTGGATCATTGCGTTGCGGCGTCACATACGTGCCGGTTCGCGCGTCTGCCCATAGGGGCTGGCATGCTCTGGTCTTACTTGGCGTACTTGGCCTTCACATTGGCCTGGCACTTGTCCTTGGCATCGCCGGACATCGCGTCGCACTTTTCCTTGTCAGCCTTGTAGGCGGCGTTATTGGTGTCCTTGCGGGCATCGGCGCGGGCCTCGGCCACGTCAGTGCTGGTCCCGGTGGCGGCCGCCTTGTCGACCTTGGCTTCGCCCAGGGCGCGTTCGTGCGATGCCTTGGCTTCCTTCACGCACACGTCCTTGTCGTTGCCCTTCTTGTCGTCGCACATTTCCTTGGCCACGTCATAGTCGCGGTCGGCCTTGGTCTTCAGGGCCTTGGCGTGAGCCTTCTCGGTGCCGTCGCGCTTGGCTTCGGCGTTGGCCTTGGCCACGTCGTGGTCCCGCTTGGCTTCGGCCTTGCAGACGTCCTTGGCATTGCCGGACATCCCGTCACATTTGCTCTTGGCAGTCTTGTAGTCGGCATCGGCCTGCTTCACGGCGGCGTCATAGTCCGCCTTCGAACCAGCCTGCGCATAGGCCATGCCCATCGGCGCGGCCACCATCATCGAACATACTGCTGCACTCAGCCACTTCTTTGCGATCATGTCGTGCTCCTTTCTCGAGGTGGATACCTGTCGGGCCCGGCAATCTCCGCGTTGCAAGCTGCTGGATTGCGTTGTGGCCCCGCTGTAGTTGCAGGTTATGTTTTGCCACCCCGCCGAAGCAGAAGGCCGCTGCTGAAACATTCGTAAGACAATTCCCACAACATCACATTTGCTTAATGCAGGCGTCAAAGCGGAAGGCAAGGCACGCCGTGCGGCATGAGGTGGCCGTCCAATGAAAAAGGGCCGGCATGGGCCGGCCCCGGGCGATGACTGCAGCCCTTAAAAACGGCGTCGAGTTCAGTGGGGCACGGAGTCGAGACCGGTTTCCTTCACCACGGCCTGCGCGGCAGGTGCCGCAAGGAATTCCAGCAAGGCCTTCGCCTCGGCGGGGTGCTCTGCCTTGACCGGCACGCCGCCCGCGAAGCGCGTGACGGACTGCACCTCCTCGGGAATGCGGCCCGCAAACGTCACACCCGGCACGGGCAGCAGTTCGGCCACCTGCTGGAAGCCGATCTCGTACTGGCCATTGGCCACCGTCGACGCCACCGGGATCTTTTCCACCTTCTTCGCCTTGGCGGCCAGCGTCGGATCGCCGAGCTTCGTGAACAGCTCGCGCTCCACATAGACCCCGCTGGCGCTGTCCGAATACGCAATCGACTTTGCCTGTGCGAGTGTCTGGCGCAAGGCGTCCACGGTGCGGATATCTGGCACGGTCGCACCCTGGCGCACCACCATGCCGATTCGGGAGTCCGCCAGCTCCACGCGCGACTGCGGGTCGACCACGCCCTTCTTGATCAGGTCGTCCAGCGCGTAACCCACCATGATGACCACGTCGGCATGCTCGCCACGCGCCAGCCGGTTCGGAATGGCCTCGGGCGACTTGCCCATCGACGGACCATGTTCGGTGTCCAGCCGGGCACCATGCTGCGCGGCGAAGTCGGGCGCCAGCTTCTGGTAGGCCGCCGTAAATCCGCCAGAAATCATCACGTGGAGATTGGGCGCCTGCGCGGGCGGCTCCACGGTGGCCTGCGCATGGGCACCGGGTGCCAGCAGCATTGCCGAGGCAGCACCCGCCGCCGTCCAGTTCTTGATCATGTTTTGCGTCTCCTTGTGGGGTCCAGGCGGTACTTACCCGCAGGACTATAGGGACGGCGGGCGTGTGCAGCCAAGTCACATTTCACGAAGACCACTTCACGAAAACTGAAGCACGGTGGCCGACAAGGAACTTGTGTTTTGTATCGATCGCTCTATAATCCGTCCTACGATTTCATACAGATCGATACAAAACGAGATCCGCCATGGCACGACCCCGACAATTCGATGCGAACGCGGCGCTGTCCGCAGCCCAGGCCACGTTCTGGGCCAAGGGCTACCACGCCACGTCCACGCGGGAACTGACCCAGGCGATGGGCCTGACCCAGCCCAGCCTGTACAACGCGTTCGGCGACAAGCGGCAGCTCTTCATGCAGGCGCTGGACGACTACCTGAACCGCACGCTGCGCGAGCGCATCGACCGTATCGAGGCCAGCTATCCGCCGGCGCGGGCGCTGGTGCAGTTCTTTGCCGAAAGCGTCGAACGCGGCGCCACCGAACTGCCGCACCGGGGCTGCATGCTGATCAACACGGCGCTGGAGGCCTCCAACGAAGACCCCGAACTGAAAGCGGCCGTGGCGCTCGAACTGTCGCTGCTGCGAGCCTTCTTCGGGCGGGCGATCCGCGCGGCGCAGGCGGAAGGCACCATCGCCACCGTCCACGACCCCGACGACGCCGCGGCCATGCTGCTGTCGCTGCAGGTCGGCATGCGCGTGCTGTCGCGGGTCATGCCGGACCGTGCCCTGCTGGAGGCCTCGGTGCGGCCCGCGCTGGCGTCGCTGGGCCTGCAGGCGGCCGACGGCCCACCGGCCTAGAACCGCCCACCCTCCTGTTTTCGACACGCTCCCACGCGGCCCGGCGCCGCGTGGCGGAGACGTTCGCCCCCGACATTCGTGAAGGAAAAACCATGTCACAAGATGCCCCCGCCGTCGCACCCGTTCCGGGCGCCCCCGCCGACAGCCGATTGCTCGACACGCGAGCCCTCCATGCCGCGTTTGCCGGCCTGTCCGCCAGCCTCGTGGCCATCGGCCTGGCCCGCTTTGCCTACACGCCGCTGATTCCGGCGCTGATCCAGGCCCACTGGTTCAGCGCGGCCGATACGGTCACGCTGGGCGCGGCCAACTTTGCGGGCTATCTGGCCGGCGCGCTGCTGGGGCGGCCGCTGGCGGCGCGGACGTCCAACCGTCATGCACTGCGCTGGCTGATGGCGGCCGTCACGGCGGCGTTCTTTGCCTGCGCCTTTCCGCTGTCGGTCGGCTGGTTTTTCGTCTGGCGCTTTCTGTCCGGCCTGTCGGGCGGCGCAATCATGGTGCTGGTGGCCACGGCGATCCTGCCGCATATCGCGCCGGCCCGACGCGCCTTTGTCAGCGGCATGATCTTCCTGGGGCTCGGTATCGGCATCGCCGCATCGGGCACGCTGGTGCCGGAACTGCTCAAGCTCGGCCTGCGTACCACGTGGTTCGGCCTTGGCGCCGTGTCGCTGCTGCTGACCGCGCTGAGCTGGGCGGGCTGGCCTGCCACCGACACGCCGCCGGGCATGCCGGCGGCCACCGCGGCCGGCCACCATGCGGCCGACGGCGCGCTGGCGTCGCATCGTCGCGCGTAATCTATATCCAGTACGCAGCCAATGCCCTGGGTCTCGTTCCGGCGATGATGCTGCTGGTGGATTACGTGGCACGCGGACTGGGCCAGGGCGCGTCGGTGGGCGCGGGATACTGGGTGCTGTACGGCATCGCCGCGATTGCGGGTCCGGTGCTCAGCAGCTGGCTGGGCGGCCGGATGGGCTTCGGCAACGGCTACCGCATTGCCATGGTGCTGCAGGGGCTGGCGGTGGGCCTGCTGGCGCTATCGCACCATACGGCGGCGCTGTGGGTGGCCACGATCGTACTCGGCGCCTTTACCCCCGGCATCGTGCCGATGGTGCTGGGCCGCGTGCAGGAACTGCTGCCGCATGACCCCACGGCGCAGCGCGCCGCGTGGAGCCGTGCCACCGCATCGTTCGCGCTGTTCCAGGCGCTGGGCGGCTATGGCTATGCGTGGCTGTTCTCGCATACGCACGAGAACTACACGCTGATCTTCGCGTGCGGTGCGGTGGCCATGGCCGTAGCGTTCGCGGCAGACTTCACCGTGCGCCGGGCAGCGCCGGAGCGTGCCCCGGCATGAATCGGGACGGCGGCCTCAGCTGCCGTCCGCGAACTTCTGCAGCAGGCGCATGAATTCGCTAAATTCGGTCTCGGTGAAATTGCGCAGGCGATGATTGAGCACTTCGGGCGCGATATGGGGCAGTTGCGCCGCCACGTCCCTGCCCTTGTCGGTCAGGACCAGGTGGATGACGCGACGGTCCTCGTCGCTGCGCTGGCGCTGCAGCAAACCCTTGTTCTCGAGCTTGTCCAGCATGCGCGTCATCAGGCCGGTGTCGATGCCCAGCAGCCGGCTGATCTCCAGCGGCGTGCTGGCCATCCCGCGCATCAGCGACAGCAGGATGCCCATCTGCTGGGCGGTAATGTCCAGCGGGCGCAGCGCGGCATCCATCTCCATGAGCAGGCTGTTGCGTGCCCGGTTCAGGTGAAAGCCGACACTTTGCGTTAGCTGGAAGTTTTCGCGTGTGTAGTGTTTCACGGCATTTCAGGCAAATCAGGAAATGCCAATGTATCTGAGGCATCAGAAAAAGAAAAGGACGCCACTGCGGCGCCCCTCGTTTCGATCCGTTTCAGAGCGGACGATTCAGATACGTGCGGCCCCGCCCTGCTGGCCCAGTACGGCCATCACCTGCCTGACCACCGCGTCGCCCACGCGCTGCGCTTCGCCGGCAACGCTTTCGCGCCGGGCTTCGGTCGCCCCATGCACGCCGGCGCTGGCCGCCACCGACGTGGCCACGTGGCTGGCTGCCGCGCCCACGCCGGCCATCTCGGCCACGCCGGGCATATGGCCGCTGTCGGCGCTAGTATCGAACAGCGCCAGCGGAATCGGCTGGGCATGAGCCGGCTGGTACAGCACCTGGACCGATGCCGACACATCGCTCTTGCCCGCGCCCAGGCCAATCATCGTGCGACGGCGCTGCTTGCCTTCGTCGATCCTGTCGAAGCGGCCTTCCACGATCAGGGCGTTGGCGTCGGCGGGCACCGGACCGTCGATCCGCACGGCATGCAGCCCCCTGGCCTGAAGCTGGCGGACGATCTCGTCTGCCGTGGCATTGCGCGCGGCCAGCGCGGCCTGGTCCTGGGCGCTGCCGCCCGTGTCGCCCGAAGCCATCGCCTTGATCCGATGCATCATCGTGTTATCGACCTTGACCTGGCTGGCACTCACGTCGAAGCCGCGCACATAGACCACATCGGCCTGCACCTGCGACAGCGAGGCGGGCACAGACGCTTCGGAGATCATCGTCGTGGCCGACGCGCCGCCAGCCATCATCATCGATGCCGCCGCCACGGCGGCGATGGTCAGTTGCCTGGCGGCGCGCGAGAGGGTCTTGAAAGTGGTCGTCATGATAGGGGTCCTTGCTGGTGGTTTCGGTTGGCACCGGACATCGGCGCCGGCAGACCCAGTATTGGACGAAGCCGCGCAACAGGCCAGGCGATAACTATTTCATTCCATGTCACGCGGGCAGCGACACCACCACCTCCAGCCCACCGCCGTCGCGCTCGCGGAACGACAGCGCGCCGCCGTGCAGCCGCGCGATGCGATCGACGATGGCCAGGCCCAGGCCCGTGCCGCCCTCGCCATGCGTATTGCTGCCCCGGCTGAACGGTGCGCGCAACGACTCCAGATCCGCCGCGCCCAGCCCCGTGCCGCGATCGCAGATCGCCACATGGGCCTGCCGGCCGTCCTGCCAGGTACGCACGAAAAGGCCCGTCTTGCCGTACTTGATCGCGTTCTGCATCAGGTTCATCAGCATGCGCAGCATGCTGGTCGGCCGATACACCACCGGGGGCAGCGGCCCCAGGTCGAGCTGGAATTCGTGCCCCAGACCCGCGAAATCGGCCGCGAGCTGGCTCACCAGCGCATTGAGGTCACCTGGCCGCGGCGCCTCTTTCTCGCCGCTACCGGCGTAGTCCATGAACTGCTGCAGGATCATGTCGATGTGATCGAGATACCCTTCCACGGACGCCACGAACGCGTCGTCGGTGCCGCGCGGCAACGTCATCGCCATGGCCAGGCGCAGCTTGGTCAGCGGCGTGCGGATGTCGTGCGAGACACCGGCCAGCATCAGCGCGCGCGTTTTCTCGGCCTGGCGCAATGCGTCGGTCATGTCGTTGAAGGCACGGCTGACCTCGGCGATTTCGGTGGGGCCGTTGGTCGGCAGGTCCTCGGGCATGTCGCCCGCATGAATGCGGTTGGCCGCGCGCGCCAGGTCCTGCAGCGGGCGGTTGAGATGGCGTTGCAGCAGGTAGCCGGTCAAGGCCGCCAGCAGACCGAGCGCCGCCGACAGCGCAATGGCGGCCGTGATGCCGCTGGCCTGTGCATCGGCCGTCATCGGCAACGCAATCCACGTGGGCGATCCGGCGGCATGCACCTGGATCCAGAGCCTTTCGTCGTCGTCGCCGCCCTGCCAGCGCACATCGGTATCGCGCGCCAGGTCGCGCCGCAATGCGCGCATGAACACGTCGCGCTGCCAGGTGCGGAACGGGTGGGTGGTGTCGGCGCCGGGCGGATCGTCGGGCGGCGGATCGGTCTGGCCGCCCATGCGCGCCACGGCCGCGTGGGCCTCGCCGGCGGGCATGGTGCCGAGCGCCCGGTCCATCAGCGTCACGTAGTGCGAAAACACGGCGGCGGCCCGCTCCACGCGCGGACGCTGCACGTAGTGCAGCAGCACGAACAGCGAACAGGCCTGCGTCAGGACGACCAGGATCACCAGCAGGACGATGTTGCGCGCCAGCAGCGAGCGCGGCAGCAAGCGCCGCATCATGCGTCCACGCCCGCCACCAGCATGTAGCCGACGCCCCAGACGGTCTTGATGAAGCGTGGCTTGGACGGATCTTCCTCGACGATCTGGCGCAGCCGCAGGATCTGCACGTCGATGCTGCGGTCCAGCGCGTCGTGGTCGCGGCCCCGGGCGCGCGCCAGCAGGTTCTCACGGCTGACCGCACGGTTGGGCGACGACCCGAGCGCGTGCAGCAACAGCATCTGGGCCGAGTGAACTTCCACGGGCGCCCCGCCGCGCGTCAGCGTCTGCTTGCCGACATCGAAGCGGAATTCGCCAAAACTCAGTGTCTGGCAGGTCACCGTGGGGTCGCCGGCAGCGATCTTCTGGCGCCGCAGCAGCGCGCGGATGCGCGCCACCAGTTCATCGGGCAGGAACGGCTTGGCCAGGTAGTCGTCGGCACCGGTATCCAGGCCGACCACGCGGTCGGCCGGGTCGCCCCTGGCCGTCAGCATCAGGATGGGCAGCGTCTGGCCTTCGGCCCGCAGCCGGCGGCAGATCGTGAGCCCGTCCTCGGGCTCCATCATCAGGTCCAGCACCAGCAGGTCATAGGGCTCGCGCTGCAGGTAGCGGTTGAGTTGCTTGCCATCGGCCACGGCGCGCACCTGGAAGCCATGGCCGGTCAGAAAACGCTGCAGCATGTTGCGCAGCTCGGCCTCGTCGTCGAGCACGATGATGCGGTGTCCCTGGTCCATGCCGTGCCTCCGGTTCTTATGCTTCCGAACTCCTGGACTGACCTGCCGCCCGGGCAATGCCCCTCAACGCGACCGCATGCGCTGGGCCATGAACGCCTCGATCTGCGGCAGCGTCAGGTAGCCCGCGTGGTGCGTGTCCATCTCGTCGAAGTGCCGCGCCACCATCGGCATCCCCGCCTGCGCCTGAGCGCGCGTCAGTTTGCCGTCCCGCGTGGTGTTGGCGTTGGCGAAGCGGGTCTGCAGTTGAGACAGCACCTGCTCGGTGCGTGCCATGCGGTCTTCACCGCCGCCGCCCGCTAGGCCTTGCGCGCTGGCCCCTGCAGAAACAATACACAAGATCATTACCGTGATCATCTTCTTCATGATGCAACTCCGTTGGTTTGCCGGCGTCTGGCGTGCTGCCCTGACCGGCGAGGTTGAAATCGTTGCGGCAATCGCCCGGTCAGGCGTAGTGCGCCGGCACCCAGACGCGGCCGACCCAGTGGCCCGGCACCAGCACGGCCACCCGGGCCGGCGCCACATAGACCGGCAGCGGGGCCACCACGACGGGCGCCACGCGCACCGGCGGGGGCGGCGTGACTACCACGGGCGGCGGCACCATCACGGGAGGCGGCGGCAGGACAGCCGGCGCCGGGGCCACGACTGCCACAGGTGCGGGCGGGGGCACTACCACCGGCACCGGCGCCACGACCACCGGCGGGGGCGGCGGCACATAGATCGGGGTCGCACCCACTACTACGGCCGTGCTGCCGGTGCTGACCGTCGCCCCGTGGTAGACGGTGGCGCCGCCGCCGGTCGTCACCACGCCCGGCGCCACGCGCGTGGCGTTGCCTGAATGGGTGACGCTGCCGCCATAGCTGTTGCTGACGGTGCCGGACCGATCGCACGTGCTGCCAGCGCAGTTCGTCCCCGCCGCGTGATTCCAGCTGTTGCCATTGCCGCCCGTCACGGTGCCCGACGAGCTGTACTGCCCGGGGCCGTCGCGCGTGATGCTGCCATTGGTGCTGGCCGTGCGGCCGTTCGAGCCGGTCATATCGCCGGTATGGTCACAGGTGCCGCCCGCGCAGCTGGTGCTGCCGTCGTGCTGCACCGAGCGGCCGTTCGGTCCCACCGCCGTGCCGGCATTCGAGAACTGGCCCGGTGCGTTGCGCGTCACGGTGCCGGTGTTGGCGGCCGTCCGGCCCCAGAGGCCCACGGCGCCGCCGGCATGCGAGCAGCTGCCGCCGCCGCAGGACATGGCATGGCCGCCGCTGAACTCGCCGCGTGGCGTATAGGCATTGAAGTGACCACCGCTCCAGGCGAAGGCCGAAGCATGGGCAAGCAGCATCAGCGATCCGGCGGCGGCAATGAGGAGGCGTTTGGCCATGGTGTTTCCTCTCGGTTCGTTTCGTTTGACGCGTGGTGGTGCGTCGACGGGCTGAACTCTAGGAGGCGGATTGCTGGCTGTCGCCCTGCCATTCATGTCGGGATATGTCACGCCGGGCTGGTGTAACCGGGCGACATGATTGGCCGGCGGAAGCTGTCCGGCGCGTGCGCCATGCACATCGCCGGCCCGGTGTGCGATCATCGTGGCCTGTCCCGACTTCCGTCCCGCCGCCCCCAGACCATGCCCGAACGCATCAGCGAAGACATCACGTTCCGCAAGCTCGAAGCGTTGCTCGCGTTCATGGACACGGGCAACCTGGCCAAGGCGGCCGAGGTGCTGGAAGTGAGCACCGTCAGCGTGCACCGGGCCCTGCACTCACTGGAGGAAGGGTTGCGCTGCGCGCTGTTCCGCCACGAGGGCCGCAACCTGTTGCCCACCGAGGCGGCCCACGTGCTGGCCGATGTGGCGCGCGACGTGCTCAAGACCATGGCCGACGGCGTACGCGTGACGCGCGAGGCCGCCGGCTATTCGGCCGACCAGCTCAAGATCGGCTCGCTCTATTCGCTGACGATCCGGACGGTGCCTCAGGTGGTGATCGGCATCAAGATGCGCCGCCCCGAACTGCAGACCGAACTGGTGCTGGGCTCCAACGCCGACCTGCTCGACAAGCTGCGCCAGGGCACGATCGACGCCACGCTGATGGGCCTGCCCGAGCCCAGTGCCGAGATCGAGTCGATCCCGATGTTCGAGGACGATATCTTCTTTGCCACGCCGGCCGACTCGCACTACGCGAAGCTGCCCGCCGTGGACCTGCGCCTGTGCCGCGACGAGCCGTTCGTGTCGCTGGGTGACGGTTTCGTGACATCGAGCGGCTTTGCCGAGGCCTTCCGCATTGCCGACTTCACGCCCAACGTGGTGATGAAGGTGGGCGACATTTTCTCGCTGATGAACCTCGTGGGCGGCGGCATCGGCTACTCGCTGCTGCCGGGCCGCGTGCGCGACGTGTTCGCGCGCAACGTGGCCTTCGTGCCGCTGACGGCCGACTACGGCATGAAGCAGACCATCGGGCTCAGCTTCCTGCGCCGTCGCGAGCGCGACCCGAACCTGCTGGCGCTGGCCGCCGTCTGCCGCATGCTGACGCAGTCGGGCGGCCGCGCGCCCTGCTGATCGCTCCCGGGATCAGCCTCCCACGATCGCCTTGGTGGCCAGGTACAGCACCGATGGCCCCAGCAGGCAGCCCAGCCCCGTGTGGAACGTGGCCACCAGCGCGCCATAGGGCACCAGCCGGCGGTCCGTGGCGGCCAGTCCGGCCGATACCCCGCTGACGGTGCCGGCCAGCCCGCCGAACACCATGGCGGCGCGCGGATTGTTCAGGCCCAGGAAACCGGCCGCGAACGGCGTGCCGACCATCACGATGATGGCCTTGATCAGCCCGGTGGCAATCGACAGCGCAATCACGTCGGAACTGGCGCCAAGCGCCGCACCGGTCACGGGGCCCACGATATAGGTCACCGCGCCCGCGCCGATGGTGGTCATGCTGACGGCGTCGCTATAACCAAACGCCCGCGCCACCAGCGCGCCGACGATGAATGGCACCACGGTGCCCAGCAGCAGCGACACGGCGCCCACCATGCCCGCCTTGCGCGCCTCGCGCACCTGCACCTCGAAGGCCGTGGCGACGATGGCGAAGTCGCGCAGCATGGCGCCGCCCATCAGGCCGATGCCCGAGAACAGCGCAAAATCGGCCAGCCCCTTTTCCTTGCCGGTGACCACGCCACCGTAATAGGCCAGCCCCAGGCCGATCATGATGGCAATGGCCGACGCATGCAGGCGCCCTTTCGTCAGCCGCCTTGAAATCTGCGAAGACACCCACATCACGATGCCGACCGTGGCGAAGGCGGTCACCAGGCCGTTGTGGAGCAGGACGTTGTCGAACATCATGGCCGGAGCAGCGATAGTCATGGCGGTCTCCTGGCTTATTGCGAAACGGCTTCGGCGGGCAGCGGCGGCAGCGGCTCGTGATCGCCGGTGCGGCTGAGCAGGGCGATCAGGCAGGCACAGGCGCCCACCGCCAGGATGGCCGCCAGCACGGCCACCGGGCCGCCGCGCAGCGCGGCCACCACATTCTGCTGGGCCGCCATGGCCACCACCACGGGGATGTACATCGCGCCCCAGAAGCCCACGCCGGCCTCGGTCTCCCTGGGCATCAGCCCCCGGTCGTGCAGGTAGAGCCGGATGAATATCAGCAGCAGCATGGCGATGCCCACCCCGCCCACATTCGACTTGACGCCGATGGCGGCGCCTAGCAGGTCGCCCAGGTACAGGCCCACCAGGTGGCAGATGGCCAGTAGCGCGGTTCCGTAGATGATCATGGTTGTCTCCAGTTGGTGTTGTGAGCGCCGCATCCTCCGGGGTGGGGAGCGGACATTTGCAGACAACTCTAGGAACGGCGGCGCGCCGCATCAATCAACCAGCGGCGCATGATCGTTACGGTCCGGTTAATCGTGCCGTTACGGTGGCTTCAAGGGTTTAGTTACGCCCGCCGTAACGGTCCGTCGCCGACGTTGATTGTTCGCCCGCCGCCGCGTGGCCTATCTTTGCCGTAACGACCGCAGCACACCGGAGACGCCATGCTGAACCCGATACCGGAACGACAATGGGACACGCGCCGCACAGAGAAGCGGCGCCGCCAGGAGCTGGGCGCCAGGATCGCCACGGGCAAGGTGGTGCCCACCGGCGACATCGTGCGCTTTCTCGAAACCATCACGGCGCCGGGCGACCGCGTGGTGCTGGAGGGCAACAACCAGAAGCAGGCCGATTTCCTGTCGCGTGCGCTGGCCGAGGCCGATCCGTCGCGCGTGCATGACCTGCACATGATCATCCCGAGCGTGAGCCGGGTGGAACATCTGGACCTGTTCGAGCGCGGCATCGCCCGCAAGCTGGATTTCGCGTATGCGGGCGCCCAGAGCGTGCGGATCTCGCAGTTCCTGGAAGACGGGCTGCTCGAAGTGGGCGCCATCCATACCTATATCGAACTGTATTCGCGGCTCTATGTCGACCTGACGCCGCAGATCGTGCTCACGGCCGGCTACAAGGCCGACCGCGAGGGCAACCTGTACACCGGCCCCAGCACCGAGGATTCGCCGGCGCTGGTGGAAGCCGCCGCGTTCCGTGACGGCATCGTGGTCGCCCAGGTCAACGAGATCGTCGATGACCCGGCCGACCTGCCGCGCGTGGACATCCCGGGCTCCTGGATCGACTACGTGGTGCAGTCCGACAAGCCGTTCTTCTGCGAGCCGCTGTTCACGCGCGACCCGCGCCTGATCAAGCCGGTACACATCCTGATGGCGATGATGGCGATTCGCGGCATCTACGAGCGCCACAACGTCCAGTCGCTGAACCACGGCATCGGCTTCAACACCGCCGCCATCGAGCTGATCCTGCCCACCTACGGCGAGCAGCTGGGCCTGAAGGGCAAGATCTGCAAGTACTGGACGCTGAACCCGCACCCGACGTTGATCCCGGCCATCGAATCGGGCTGGGTGGAAAGCGTGCACAGCTTTGGCAGCGAACTGGGCATGGAAGACTACGTGGCCGCGCGCCCCGACGTGTTCTTCACCGGCCGCGACGGCAGCATGCGCTCGAACCGCGCGCTGTGCCAGCTGGCCGGCCAGTACGCGGTGGACCTTTTCATCGGCTCCACGCTGCAGATCGACGGCGACGGCCATTCGTCGACGGTCACACGCGGCCGGCTGTCCGGCTTCGGCGGCGCGCCCAACATGGGCCACAACCCCGGCGGCCGCCGCCACGCCACGCCCGCCTGGCTGGACCTGATCGAAACCGACGACCCGCTGGCCCGGGGCCGCAAGCTTGTGGTGCAGATGGTGGAAACATTCCAGGCCGGCGGCAAGCCGACCTTCGTGGAATCGATGGATGCGGTGCAGGTGGCCAAGGACAGCGGCATGCCGCTGGCACCGGTCATGATCTACGGCGACGACGTCACGCACGTGCTGACCGAGGAAGGCATCGCCTACCTGTACAAGGCGCGCTCGCTGGAAGAGCGGCGCCGCATGATTGCCGCCGTGGCCGGCGTCACGCCGATCGGCATGCGTCACGATCCGGCCACCACGCGCCAGATGCGCAGCGACGGCCTGATCGCGCTGCCCGAAGACCTGGGCGTGCATCGTGCGCAGGCCACGCGCTCGCTGCTGGCCGCACGCAGCATGGCCGACCTGGTGGAATGGTCGGGCGGCCTCTACAACCCGCCGGCCCGCTTCAGGAGCTGGTGATGGCTGCGGTGCTTGCCCCCCTCGCTCCGACCATATATCGCGACGTCGCGCCGTCCGGCCTGGCCGGCGCCCTCGGCAGCCTGGCTGTCGCCGTGCTGGTGGACGAAGCCACGCTGGCGCCCAAGCCCGGCCTGGTGGACGCGCGCGGCAACGGCGCCCATGCCGACATGTCGCTGTCGCTGATGATCGCCTCGGCGCACAGCCTGGGCGACAGCTTCGTGGCCATGGCCCTGGCCGGGCAGCAGGCGCGCCGCATCGACGTGGCGCTGCGCGAGCGGCTTGGCGTACTGGGCCGCGATGCCGAATCCGCCATGCTGCGCGCCACAGGCGGCGTGAACACGCATCGCGGCGCGATCTGGGCGCTGGGCCTCCTGGCCGGTGCGGCCGGCTGGCTTGGCAAGATGCGTGGCGCCGTGCCCAACGCGCAGGCCATCGCCCAGATGGCCGCGGTCATCGCCCGCCTGCCCGATCGCCATCGTCCGGTCCACACCGGCAACAAGGGCGAACTGGCACGTGCCGCCTACGGCGTGGGCGGCGCGCGCGAACAGGCCGAGGCCGGCTTTCCGCACGTGACGGGCATCGGCCTGCCGGCGCTGCGCGAGGCCCGGGCGCGCGGCGACGCCGAGCCCACGGCGCAGGTCAACGCACTGCTGGCCATCATGGCGCGGCTCGACGACACCTGCGTGCTGGCGCGTGCCGGCCGCACCGGACTGGCCGACGTGCAGGCCGGCGCCGAGGCGGTGCTCGACGCCGGCGGCATTGGCACGCTGGCCGGACGCCGGCGGCTGCACGACCTCGAAGCGACGATGCACGCACGCCATGCATCGCCGGGCGGCAGCGCCGACCTGCTGGCCGCCACCCTCTTTCTTGATCGGCTTGGCGGGCTTTCGGCCGCGCCATCTGGAGAACACTGATGGAACAGCTCCGTTTCGAATACGCTGCAGGCGCCCCCGCCTCGCACCGCGTGCTGGTGGGCGTGGTCGGGTCTGGCGACCTGGAAGTCATCATCGAACCCGGTGAAGCCGGCAAGACCCTGATCGATGTGACCACGTCGATCAACGGATACGGCCGCGTCTGGGATGCCCAGCTCAACCGCGTGTTCAGCGCCGAGCCCCGCGCGGCAATGAAGATCCGCATTCACGACTTCGGCGCCACGCCCGGCGTGGTGGGCATGCGCCTGGCCGAGGCGTTCGAAGCCCTCGACGGCAAGGAGCCGACATGACCCGCGCCGCCCTGCTCTCCCGCGAAAGCTTTGTCGAACTCGGCGCACGCGAACGCGCCCGCGCCCTGCTGGACCCCGGCACCTTCCGCGAACTGGCGGGCCCGTTCGATGGCCTGACCTCGCCGTGGCTGGAACGCCAGGGCGTCGTGCCGCAAGGCGACGACGGCGTGATCGTCGCCAAGGGCAGGATCGACGGCCAGCCCGCCGTGGTCCTGGCCATCGAAGGTGCGTTCCAGGGCGGCAGCATGGGCGAAGTGGGCGGCGCCAAGATTGCCGGCGCTCTGGAACTGGCCGCCGACGACAACCGCCGCGGCGTGCCCACGCGTGCCGTCATCCTGTTCGAAACCGGCGGCGTGCGCCTGCAGGAGGCCAACCTGGGGCTGGCCGCGATTGCCGAGATCCATGCCGGCATCGTCGACCTGCGCCGCTACCAGCCCGTCATCGGCGTGATCGCGGGCCAGGTGGGCTGCTTCGGGGGCATGTCGATTGCCGCCGGCCTGTGCAGCGCCCTGGTCGTCACGCGCGAGGCGCGCCTGGGCCTGAACGGTCCGGCCGTGATCGAACAGGAGGCCGGCGTGGGCGAATACGATTCGCGCGACCGCCCGTTCATCTGGGGCCTGACCGGCGGCGAGCAACGCCACGCCACGGGCCTGGCCGACCGCTATGTCGACGACGACGCAGCCGCGATCCGCGACGTGGTGGCCGAACTGGTCACCGCGCCCGTGCCGGACACCGCGCGCAGCGAACGCTACGCCGACTATCTGCACCGCCTCGCCGCCTACACCGCAGGCGACACCGTCCATCAACCGGACCCGGCCACCGTGCGCCGCCTCTATGGAGACCGTCAATGAGCGCCACGCCCATGCAATCCGCACCCCGCGCCACGAGCCGGGGCGACACCTGGCTGGCCGCCCTGGGCGGCAACGCCGCGCGACTGCCCGGCTATCCGGCGTCGGTCCAGGTGGCCGACGTGGAGGTCTCCGGCCGCGCCGCGCGCCTGATCGCGGTGGTGCCCGATGCCACCAGCCCCTTCCCGCGCGCCCGGCAGGGCGAGGTAGGGCTGCTCGAAGGCTGGTCGCTGGCGCGCGCCGTGCATGACGCCGTGGCCGCCGACCGCGATCGTCCGGTCAAGCGCGCCATCGTCGCGATCGTCGACACACCCAGCCAGGCCTATGGCCGCCGCGAGGAAGCGTTCGGGATCCACCAGGCCCTGGCCAGCGCGGCCGCTGCCTATGCCACGGCGCGGCTGCAAGGGCATCCCGTGATTGCGCTGCTGGTGGGCAAGGCGATGTCGGGGGCTTTCCTGGCGCACGGCTACCAGGCCAACCGCATCCTGGCGCTGCACGATCCGGGCGTACAGGTCCACGCGATGGGCAAGGAAGCCGCCGCGCGCATCACGCTGCGCAGTGTCGAAGACCTGGAGGCGTTTGCCGCCACCGTACCGCCGATGGCCTACGACCTCGACAACTACGCCACGCTGGGCCTGCTCTGGCGCACCATCGCCGTGCAGGACGCCGCCGCGCCCACCGCGCAGGACCTGGCCGCCGTGCAGGGCCAGCTTGCCGAGGCACTGGCCGACATCGATGCCGACCCGCAGCGCAACCTGCGCAGCCGCCTTCAGGGCGAAAACCGCGGCGCCACGCGTCGGGCCCGCGCATTGCTGGCCAGCCAGTGGCAGGGCAAGGACTGACATGCACGTCCGGCCGCACGACCTGATCTGGCTGCGCGATCCCGCGGCGTTCATCGCCGAGGGATCGCTGCCGGACTGGGCCGATGCGCACTGGCTGGCGCAGGCGCCGCTGGTGGTGCGGCGCGACCGCGACACGTCCGGGAGCATCCCGGCGCGCATTCCGGTCGGTGTGCGGGGCCGCACCCGCGCGCAGCGGCACGCCGGGTGGATCGATGCCGACCAGTGCGCCACGGTGGTCTCGCCCTTCGACATCGCCCGTGAAGGCTTCTGGCGCCTGCATCCGCGCCGCGACGAGATTCCGGCGCTGCACGCGCTGGATACGCTCGCCCGGCAGCTCGGCGCATTGCCGCCACCGTGGGGCGTGACGGGCGCCGTCGGCTTTACGCTGGCCTCCGGCATCGACGTGCTGCACACCGGCAGCGATATCGACCTGCTGCTGGACGCCCCCGAACCGCTATCGCCCGCCACGCTGGCGGCGCTGCAATCGCTGATCGAAACCGATGCCGTGCGGCTCGACATCCAGGTGGCCACGCCGCACGGCGCCTTTGCGCTGCGCGAGCGGCTGCGTACCGGGGGCCGCGTGCTGCTGAAGACCGACACCGGCCCCGTGCTCTGCGACGATCCCTGGCGCGCGCCATGCCGACGCTGCTGACGTTCCCCGGTCAGGGCGCCCAGCGCCCCGGCATGCTCCATGCGCTGTCCGATCATCCGGCCGTGGCACGCACGCTGGCCGAAGCCAGCGACGTGCTGGGCGCGGATATCCTGCTGCACGACAACGCCGCGCATCTGGCGTCGACGGTATCGGTCCAGCTTTGCCTGCTGGTCGCGGGCGTGGCCAGCGCCCGCGCCCTGCTCGACGATGGCGCCGAGGCCCACGCCGTGGCCGGGCTGTCGATTGGCGCCTACGCGGCAGCGGTCACGGCCGGCGTGCTGCCATTTGCCGACGCAGTACGGCTGGTTGCACAGCGCGGCAGGCTGATGGAGGCCGCCTACCCGTCGGGCTATGGCATGACCGCGATCCTGGGGCTGGAACAAGGGCCGCTGGAGGCCGTGGTCGCCGATGTGCATCGGCCCGGCATGCCGGTCTATATCGCCAACTACAATGCCGACACCCAGCTGGTCGTCGCCGGATCGGATGCGGCCATGGCCCGAGTGGCCGATCTGGCATTGGCGGCAGGCGCGCGCACGGCGCAGCGGGTAGCCATCGCGGTGCCGTCGCATTGCGCGTTGCTGGACGATGCCGCGGCGACGCTGCAGCGGGCCTTTGCGGACATCCAGTGCCGCCGGCCGACCCTGCGCTACTTCAGCGCCAGCGCGGCGCGTGAACTGCGCGACCCGGCCCGTATTGCCGAAGACCTGGCACGCAACATGGCGCTGCCGGTGCGCTGGCATGAAACGATGCTGCTGGCACGTGCCTGCGACATGCGGCTGGCGGTGGAAATGCCGCCCGGCAATGTGCTGACCCGGCTGTGCCAGCCGCTGTTTCCGCAAACGGTGGCACTGGCGGAAACCCGCGCGGACAGCGTACGGCTGCTGATGGCGCGCGAGGCAGCGGGCTGATCGTTGCTCCCCGCTCTCCAGCCTGTGCTACGAACGCGGCGTTTTCAGCGTGGCCTCGACGGCCTCGCGCAGCGCCTGAAGCAGCCGGCTGTCCTCGTCCGCCTTGCGCAGCACCAGCGACATCTGCAGCACCGGTGCGTCCGGTCCCAGGCGAATGCGGCGCACCGGGTAGCGGTCCACTACGGTGGGGTCCATCAGTTGCACCACCGACACCCCCAGGCCCGCGCTGACCATCGCCACGATGGCCGTCACGCTGTCGAATTCCATCGCGCTGCGCTTGTCCGGCAGCAGTCCGTGGACGTGGCGCGCCGCCATCGCGCCGGACACGGTGGCCCGGTCGTAGCGAATCCAGTCGTAGCGCGTCAGCAGTTCGGTCGGCGATTCGTTGTGGCTGCCGGCGTCGGGCGGCGCAATCAGCATCAGTTCGCGGGTCGCCACCGGATACCAGCGCAGGCTGGCCACGCGGCCCGATTCGGGGCGCGCCACCACCGCCGCGTCGAGCTGGCCGGCCTTGACCATCTCCATCAGGCCCGTGCTGCGGCCCCGCAGCGGCTTGACCGTCAGGCGCGGATAGCGTTCGCGCAGGTAGCGCAACGTACCGGGCAGCAACACCGGCTGCATCGATTCGATCACGCCGAGCCGCACCGCGCCTTCCACCGCCACGCTGGCCCGACGCCGCAGCGTGTTCAGGTGCCGCAGCCCGCCTTCCATCGACGCCGCCACCTCGCGCGCCAGCGCATTGGGCCGCACCTGCAGCCCGGAGCGATCGAACAGCGGCTGTCCCAGGTACTGCTCCAGCTGCTTCATCTGCATGCTGACCGCGCTCGGCGTCAGGTGCATGGTGGCCGCCGCCGCCGCGAACGACCCTTCCTCGATCACGGCCGCCAGCGTGGCGAAGGTCTCCAGCTTCATCAACATTCCTTATCAAGGACGTCAAACAACATCACTTTTTCTTGGTGCCCGGCAAGCATAGACTGGCATCACGACGTCGCGCAAGGCTGCACAGCCCCCGCTCAAACCCTGCCTGAACCGATAAAGAAGACGATACCGATGCCTGCACAACGCCCCCAAGCCTGGCTCGCCGCCGATGCCCAGCGCGATACCTCGTGGATCCTGCGCCTGACCGCCGCCGAGGTGGCCAGCTTCGATCACGCCCTTGCCCACGCCAAGGCCATCGGCAAGGCGCCGCTGGACATGAGCCGTGACGACTTCCCGCTCGACGAAGGCGCCCGCCAGGCGCTGGCGCGCGCCGTGGACATCACGCAGGGCCGCTGGGGCATGTGTCTGGTCAAGGGCTTCCCGGTCGATCGCTGGAGCGAGGACGATACCCGCCAGGCCTACTGGGGCATGGGTCTGCATATGGGCGTGGCCCGCACGCAGAACCGGGCCAGCGATTTCATGAACGATGTGCGCGACGTGGGCGCGGCCTACAAGACCACCAACGGCCGCGGCTACAACACCAACGCCGGGCTCGACTTCCATACCGATTCCGGCGACATCGTGGGCCTGATCTGCCGCCGCGCCGCCAAGTCAGGCGGCGAGAGCAAGGTGGTCAGCTCGATCGCCCTGCGCGACGCGGTGGCCCGGCGCCGCCCCGACCTGATCCCGGTACTGCAGCAGCCGTTTTACTACAGCTACCAGGGCGCGCAGGACCCGTCCCAGCCGCCCTACTACCCGTTGCCGATCCTGGGCAGCCACCCGACGGCCTTCGCGTTCCGCATCAACCGCAAGAACGTGGTGGCCGCGCAGCGCGACTTCGACGACGTGCCGCGCCTGACCCCCGCGCAGATCGAGGCCCTGGACCTGCTCGACACGTTGCTGACCGACCCTGAACTCTGCTTTGCCATGCAGCTCGAGCAGGGCGACATGCAGCTGCTGAACAACTACGTCACCGTGCATTCGCGCACCAATTTCGAGGACTACGAGGAATTCGACCGCAAGCGCCACCTGCTGCGCCTGTGGCTGGCCGTGCCCGGTTCGCAGCCGCTGCCCGACGACTGGGCCGTCTACTTCACCGACGTGCGCGCCGGCGCCGTGCGTGGCGGCCTGCGCGGCAGTGCCCGCAGCGCGGCCTTTGATACCTTCGAGCAACGCCAGGCCGCCACGTTGGGCATGCCGCTGATGCCCTGGCCGGCAAGCCCCGCTGACCGCGCCGCCGCCGGCACGGAGGCCACCACCGCCTGATATCGCGGAAGAGCCGGCCGGCGCCCTCCGGCCGTGACATACCCCCGGCACGGCGCCCGCCTGACGAGGCGCCGGCTTCATAAAGAGAAACGGAGACAACCCATGCAACGACGCGACTTTCTGGCGCTGCTCTCGGCGGCGCTGGTGTTGCCCCCCGACCTTCACGCCGCCCCGTCCGTGACCAAGCTGCTGGTCGGGGCCACGCCGGGCGGCGGCACCGACATCGTCGCCCGCTCGCTGGCGGCCGACCTGGAACAGCGCCTCAAGCATCCGTTCATCGTCGAGAACCGGGGTGGCGCGGCCGGCAACATCGCCGCCGTGGCGGTAGCCAAGGCCGAGCCCGACGGGGGCACGCTGCTGCTCAGCTACACCAGCCATGCCATCAATCCGGCCCTGTTCGAGAAGAAGCCGTTCGATCCGATCAAGGACTTCACGCCGATTTCGCTGATTGCCAGTTCCCCGCTGATCCTGGTGGCCCGCCCCGGCCTGGAGGCGAACAACGTGCGCGAGCTGATTGCGCTGGCCAAGGCCAGGCCCGGCAAGATCAGCCTGGCCGTGGCCGGCGTGGGCAGCGCCAACCACCTGGCAGGCGAGATGCTCAAGCATGAGGCCGGCGTCGATATCGTCAGCGTGCCCTACAAGGGTGCCGGCCCGGCGGTGGCCGACGTGGTGGGCAGCCAGGCCGACCTGCTGCTGGGCAACGTGGCCACCGTGCAGCCGCTGCTGCAGGCCGGCAAGATCAAGGGGTTGGGCGTCAGCTGCCCGCAGCGGCTGCCGGCGTTTCCGAACCTGGCGCCGATTGCCGATGTGATCCCGAATTTCGATTACCGGTCGTGGTACGGCCTGCTCGGGCCGGCCGGCATGGCGCCCGAAACGGTCAAGGAACTGGAAGCCGCAGCAGATGCCGCCGTGGCCTCGCCGGCCATGCGCAAGCGGCTGACCGGCGAGGGGCTCGACCCGGTCGGCAACAGCGCCGCGCAGTTCACGCAGTTCCTGCAGGGCGAGATCACGCGATGGGCCAAGGTGGTGTCGGTGACACACACGCGCCTGACCTGACGCCTGCGCTTGCCCCGCGCCTGTGTGCGCCGCGCAACTGCCCGTACTCGAGCGGGATGCACGCGCTGCCCTCGCGGTCGTATGATGGGGGCTTCCGTCGCCCCCGCCCTCGCCGCCATGCCACTCGGGTATCTGCGCAGTCTTACCGCCCACCGCCGCAACCCGGTATCGAACCGCCGGCTGGCACGGGTGCTCTGTTTCGTGGCCGGCGCCGCCAACGCGGGCGGCTTCCTGGCGGTCCATCAATACACTTCGCACATGTCAGGGGTGGTGTCTTCCATTGCCGACGAGCTGGTGCTGCATCGCTACGGCATGGTGCTCAACGGCATCGGCGCGCTGGCGTCGTTCATCGGTGGCGCGGCCTGCTCCGCCATGCTGATCCACTGGGCCCGCCGCGCGCGGCTGCGCAGCGAATACGCCATTCCGCTGCTGTTCGAGGCCTTGCTGCTGGTGGGCTTCGGCCTGCTCGGCACGCACCTGGACGACATGGAATGGCTGTTCGTGCCCGCCACGGTGATGCTGCTGTGCTTCATGATGGGGCTGCAGAATGCGCTGATCACCAAGCTGTCGAATGCGGAAATCCGCACCACCCACGTGACCGGCATGGTCACCGACATCGGCATCGAACTCGGCAAGCTGTGCTACTGGAATGGCCTGGCGCGGTCCGGCGCACCCGCCGGATCGCGCCCCGGTCCGCAGCCGGTCATGGCCGACCGTCAGAAGCTGCGGCTGCTGGCCGTGCTGGTGGGACTGTTCTTCCTCGGCGGGTTGGTCGGCGCGCAGGCCTTCAGCGCCATCGGCTATTCGGCCACCTTGCCGCTGGCGGCATTGCTGCTGGTCGTCGCAATCATGCCGGTGGCCGACGACGTGCTGACGCGCGCCCTGTTGCGCGCACACCGGCACCATCTGGTCAGGCGCGCGCGCCGCTGGGGCGCGCGACGCCAGTTCATCGGACCGCCGCCACCACGTGGAGACTGATCCGGTTCGCCAGGTGGCGCGGCGTGCCGCTGACTCGCTGGAAGACCTGCGGCTGGGTCCGGCGCAGTGCCGTGGCGGCAAGGCCAGCGAAGTGCGGCGCTGGGCAGCCGCGCCGCGATAAGGCCGCTTGTCGAAGAGGGCCGGGCCGCTAAAGCGGCTCGGATTGCGCGGTTTCCACGGCGACGCGGATGCCGGCGGCCAGCCGCATCAGCCGGGGCGCCAGTTCGGATGCCACTTCGGAGACCGACGCGCGGGTTGACAGGCTGACGTTCAGCACATGCACCGGATAGTGCTGAAGCGCCAGCGGCGCCGAAATGGCCACCACTTCGGGCTGCCAGCTGGCTGCGCACCAGCCGTGCCGGCGCACGTGCGCCACGGCGGCCTCGATCTCCGCGCGCAGCGCGGGCCAGTGTGCCGGGCGGCTCGATGCATGGCCGGAAGCATGACCGGAGAAATCCGCCATGCGCGCCACATATTCGGCCTCTGGCGCCACTGCCAGCCAGGCGCGCCCCAACGACGTCAGCGCCATCGGCACGCGCTGCCCCGCCACCACGCTGCGCAGCGACGCCTTGCGGCCATGACGGATGGATTCGAGGTACACCATTTCGTCGCGGTCGGCCATCGCCAGGCCCACGTTCAGATGTTCTGCCTGCGCCAGTTCACGCATCATCGGCGCGGCCAGTTGAAGGACCGTGGAGCCGCTGCGCATGGCGTGCGCGAGGCTCAGCACCGGCACGCCCAGCCGGTAGGCGCGCAGCGCCGGGTCGTACTGGAGAAAGCCGGTGTCGACCAGGCTCTGCGTCAGGCGGCTGACCGTGGAGCGCGCCAGGCCGGTGCGCTCGGCCAGTTCGCCGTTGCCCAGCACTTCCGAGCCCGGCCTGAACGCACGCAGTATCTCGATGCCGCGCTCCAGCGACCGGTTGGCCAGCAGGTTGGCCGGACGACCTCGCGCCCGGCGCTGCGCATCGGTTGCGTCCACGGATTCAGCTCGCCTGGCGTGCCAGCCAGTCCAGCAGCAAGGCATTGATCGCGTCGTGTGCCTCGTACTGGACCCAGTGTCCGGCGCCTTCGATCACCGCGCGGTGGCGATCCGGCCGGCCATCGACCAATGCCGCCAGCACGGCCGCCGGGTCGGCCGTCACATCGTGCTCGCCGTAGGCGATCAGCACGGCGCCACCGGCCCGAGCCCGGGACTGGGCCTGAAAGCAATCCAGCGCGGCGGCCAGGCCGCCCGCGCGCGAAATCTGCTTGCTGCGAAAACGCGTGTGCCGGCAAGACTCGGTGTAGGCCAGCAGCGCCAGCGCATCGATCTTGTCGGGGTCCGCGATCATGAACGCCGCCACGTTGTGACGCATCGCCTCGGTCAGCGCGGCGGCATCGCCCGCACGCCGCCAGTCCACCAGGTCGATGGTCTGGCGCCGCACGCCGCCGTGGCCACCCGGCCCCATCAGCGCCAGGCTACGCACGTTCGGCAGCGCACAGGACAGGCAGGACGCCGTCAACCCGCCAAAGGAAAAGCCCACCAGATCGACCGGCCCTTCCACCGGCAGTTGCGCGAAGCCGGCGGCCACGGTGGCCACCAGCGTCGCCATTTCGCCGTCGGCCGGATCGCCCGAGGCGCCAAAGCCAGGCAGGTCGGGCACCCAGACCGTATGCCGCGCGGCAAGCGCCTCGATATTGCGCGCCCAGTGCAGCCAGCTGCCGTGGCCGCCATGCACCAGCAGCACATGCGGCCCCGCGCCAAAGCGGCGCCAGACGATCCGGCAGCCGTCGACATCGGTGGAATGGATATGCCCCTGCTGCGTCAGCCGGTGCACGAACCCGGCCGCCCGGCGCACATCCGGCGCGCCTGCGGTTGCAATGGTGTCGATCGATTCCGCTTCACTGGCGGCCACTTCCGTCATCCTGCGCTCTCCTGTCCGTTACGCGCCGAGCACCGCCACGCCGTCCGCCGCGCGAACGCCCTGGCCCGCCGGCAGCACAAACACCGGGTTGATCTCGGCTTCCACCAGACGTGGCCCCAAGGCGGCCGCCATCCGCGAAAACGCCACGATAGCATCGACCAGCGCATCGACGTCGGCTTTCGGCCGTCCGCGATAGCCGTCGAGCAGCGGCCACGTCTTCAGTTCGCGCACCATCGACAGCGCCTCGGCAGGGCTCAGCCCGCCCGCCTTGGGCAGCAGTCGCAGCGTGGTGTCCTGGAACAGCTCGGCCGTGACGCCGCCCATGCCGAGCAGGATCGCCGTGCCCAATGCGTCACGATGGGTGCCCAGTATCAGTTCGACGCCGCCGCCGATCATCTCCTGCACCACGAAGCGATCGGGCGCGTGGCCGGTATGGCGGCACACGTCCCCGGTCATCGCGGCCAGCCGTGCGCCAATGGTCTCCGGCGTCACGTTGACGGCCACGCCGCCAACATCGCTCTTGTGCGTGATCGACGCCGAGAGGATCTTGAGTACCACGCGGCCGCCAAGGTCGCGTGCCGCCGCTTCGGCGCCGGCCGCATCGCTCACCACGATCTCGCGCACGCCGGGCACGCCAAAGCGCGCAAACAGCTGCTTGGCCGCGTGTTCGTCGAGCGATCCGGCCGGCAGGTCGCCCGGATCGACGTCCGCGTGCGCGACCCCGGCTGCGGCCGCCGGCCGCTCGCCGGCCGCCAGCATCGCTGCAAAGGCAACCGCGCAGCTTTCCGGCGCGCTGAAGGCCGGCACGCCGCGCTGGTTCAGCACCGCCGCCACCTGCGATGCATGCGGGCTGACGTAGGCCAGCACCGGCTTGTCGCTCTCGGGCAGGCAATCGTTGATGGCGTCGGCCATCAGGTCGGGCATGGCCAGTCCGGACGATCCGACGATGATGGTCACCGCGTCGTAGCTGGGGCTGGCCAGCAGCGCCCGAATGGCGCCACGAAGCAGATCCGGCTGCAGGCCAGCCAGCGTGACGTCGATCGGATTGCGGTCCAGCGCGGCGTGATCGCCCTTCTGCAGCGCGCGCAGCCTTTCGGCAGTTTGTTCGTCGGGCGCGGGCGTCTCGAAGCCCGACACGCCGAGGCTGTCGGATACCAGCGTGCCGGCACCGCCGGTAGACGTCAGCACGGCGATGCGCCGGCCGTGCAGCACGCGCCCCGTGGCCAGCGCCGCCGGGATGTCGATCAGGTCAGAAAACGTATGCGCACGGATCACGCCAACCTGGCGGAACAGTGCGTCGTACATGCGGTCGGCGCCGGCCATGGCCCCGGTGTGCGACACCGCCGCCCGCGCGCCAGCCTCTGAGCGTCCGATCTTGAACGCCACCACCGGCTTGCCGGCGGCGGCAGCCTTCAAGGCCGCCGCGCGGAATCGTTCGACGTTGCGCACGGTCTCCACGTAAAGCGCAATCACGCGTGTGGCGGGATCGTCGGCCAGGTAGTCGATGAAGTCGGCCAGTTCCAGATCGGCTTCATTGCTGGTCGATACCAGCTTCGACAGCCCGATGCCACGCGCCGCAGCACGCGACAGCAGCGCGCCCAGGATGCCGCCGCTCTGCGACACCACACCGATGCTGCCCGCCGGAAAGTGGTCCATGGCCAGCGCCCCGCTGGCCGACAGCGGAATGTTGTCGGTCAGGTTGACCAGCCCGATCGTGTTCGGCCCCAGCAGGCGCATGCTGCCGGCGGCCTCGATCAGTTCGGCCTGGCGCCGCGCGCCCACGTCGCCGGTCTCGGTATAACCGCTGGCCAGCACGATGGCCGCGCCGGTGCCGCGTTCGGCCAGTTCGCGCACGGCCTGGTGCGCGCGCTCGGCGCCCAGCAGCACGATGCCCACGTCCGGCACCTGGGGCAGCGAGCCGATATCGGGATAGCAGCGGATGCCGTCGATGGCCTCCACCTTCGGATTGACCGGATAGATCTCGCCGGCAAAGCCGTGGCGGGTCAGGTACGACACCGGGCGACCGGCGGTCTTGCCGGGATCGGCGGACGCGCCGATCACCGCCACGCTGCGCGGCGTGACGAGCCGGGCGATGGCATCGGTGGCGCCGATGGCGCCTGCGGAACGGTGTGCTGCCATGATGCTCAACCCTTGTTGGCGGTCTTGGCCAGGAACGCCAGGACCGATTCGCGATGCTCGCTGCTCGTGTAGCAGATGCCCTGTGCCTGGCTGCCCTGTGCAAAGACCTGGTCGGCCGTCAGTTCGAAGGTCTGGTTCAGGATCGACTTGCCCAGCGCCAGCGCCGTGGCCGCGCCTTGCGACATCTCCGCCGCCCAGGCCACCGCTTCATCGACCAGCGCCTCGGGCGACGTGCTGAGCCGGTCGGCGATGCCGAGCTGCAGGGCCTCGTCGGCCTCCACCTTGCGGCCGCCGAAAATCAGCTGCTTGGCATTGGCCAGACCCACGCGGCGCGGCAGGAAGTACATGCCGCCGCCATCGGGAATCAGGCCACGATGGATATAGGACCACGTGAAACTGGCGGCCGACGACGCGATCACCAGATCGCAGGCCATCGCCAGGTCGGCGCCCAGCCCGTTGGCGCCGCCGTTGACCGCGGCAATCACGGGCTTGGGCATGTTGTGCAGCAGGGCCACCGAATGATGCACGCGCTGCTGGCGCGTCCAGCCATTGAAGCCGACCTCGCCCGGGGGCGCATCCATGCGGCGCTGCATGCCGGCCACGTCGCCGCCCGCGCAGAAGCCCTTGCCGCTGCCGGTCAGCACCAGCGCGCGGATCTTGCGGTCGGCCGTCACGCGCTCCAGCGCGTCGATCAGTTCGGTGCGCATGTCGTCGCTGATGGCGTTGCGCTTGTCCGGGCGGTTCAGGGTCAGCACGGCCACGCCGTCGCGCACGTCGAGCTGGATCAGGGTGTATTGGGTCATGATGCGTTGCGAATGGGTTGCAGGGGATTTGATTCGAGGGCGATCAGTTCAGCGTGATGCGGGCGTCCTTGACGACCTTGCTCCAGCGGGCTTCCTCGCCATGCACGTAGCGGCCGAAGTCGTCCGGCGTGCCCGGACTGACGATCAGCCCTTCGGCGTCGGCGCGCTTGCGGAAGGCGTCGGCGGTGACGGCCTTCCTGGCGGCCGCGTTGAGCCGCGCCACCACGGCCGCCGGGGTGCCGGCCGGCGCGAACAGGCCATACCAGCTTTCGGCCGCGTAACCGGGGACGCCGCTTTCGGCGATGGTCGGCACCTTCGCCAGGTCGGGACTCGTGGAACGCTGCGAGGTGGTCACGCCCAGCGCCCGCAGCTTGCCGCCTTCCAGCAGGTTGCCCACGGCCGAGGCGGTGGCGAACATCATGTCCACCTGTCCGCCCAGCAGGTCAGTGATGGCCGGGCCGGCGCCCTTGTACGGAATGTGGTTCAGATCCACCTTGGCCAGGCTCTTGAACAGTTCGCAGGCCAGATGCGCCGAGGTGCCGGGGCCCTGCGACGCGAACGAGATCGCGCCCGGCCTGGCCCTGGCCGCGGCAATCACGTCGCGCACCGACTTGTACGGGCTGTCGGCGCGCACCACCAGCACATTGGGAGAACGGCCTACCAGCATCACCGGCGTGAACGCCTTCTCGGTGTCATAGGGCAGCTTGGGCTGCAGGCTCGGATTGACGGCGTGGGCGAACGTGGCCATCACCAGCGTGTAGCCATCGGCCGCGCTCTTGGCCACGTTGTCGGTACCGATGATGGTGCCGCCGCCCGGCTTGTTGTCGATCACCACGGGCTGGCCCAGGTCCTGCGCCATGGCCACGCCCATCGCACGCGCAATCAGGTCGGTGCCGCCGCCGGGCGAAAACGGCACGACGATGCGGATCGGC
The DNA here is from genome assembly GCF_900104095.1 of Ralstonia sp. 25mfcol4.1. Classification (GTDB taxonomy): domain Bacteria; phylum Pseudomonadota; class Gammaproteobacteria; order Burkholderiales; family Burkholderiaceae; genus Cupriavidus. The sequence goes on from NZ_FNJO01000004.1 coordinate 68,042, forward strand.
TTGTCAGGGTAGGCGGCGTGCGCCGGCGCGGAGATGGCGGCCAGCGAGGCCACTACGGCGAGAGGAAGAACCAGCGCGGCCATGCGGCGCGCGGCGCGGATTGCAGCGGTTGCCAAGGTTGTCTCCTGTCTGTGTTTTCGTATGACAGGAGGTTAGGCCGATGGCCGGCCCGGCGCAGCCGCTTAATTCCGCTGTATGGAAATAGATGATGGAGGACTTCCCTCTCCCCATGGGGTGCGGGAGAGGGCGACAGGCAACAAAGGTTTAAACCGCCGACGCTTCCTTGCCCTGCTTCACCCTGGCGTCGAGCACCGGCGGCGCGGTGACGATCGACGTCAGCGCGGGCTCGGCCGGCCTGAGCGCGGCCAGATCCGGCAGCGGGCGGCGCAGCGACGGAATGGCTGCGAATGCCTGCTCCATCGCGTAGGACACGCCCAGCGTCTCGTGGTCCTTGCGGAAACCGCCGACGACCTGCAGGCCGAACGGCATGCCCGCGTGATCGCGGCCGCACGGCAGCGACAGCGCCGGATGCGTGGTCAGCGTGACCACGTAGGTCAGCGACAGCCAGCGGTAGTAGTTTTCCTGGCGCACGCCGTTGATCGATTCGGCGTAAAGCGACGTCCACCGGAACGGCGACACCGGCGTGGTCGGCGACAGGATCACGTCGTAGTCGCGATACAACTGCTGGAACCGCTGCAGGATGCGCGTCTGTTCGGCCTGCGCCCACGCGCTGTCCACCAGCGACATGCGCGCGCCCATCTCGTAGTTGGCCCGCGTGTTCGGGCCCAGCTTCGACGGGTCACGCTCGTAGGCGTCGCGCATGCCGGCCACGAAGCTCTCCGCGCGCAGCACGTCGAAGCAGCGGTGCGCTTCGCCCAGGTCGATATCGATGGCCTCGCAGCTGCGGAACAGGTGGCGCATCGCGGCGATCTTCTCGCGGAACGTGCGGCGGATGCCGTCATCGACATCGCAGCAGCCAAAGTCTTCGGTGTACGCGACGCGCAGCCTGCCCAGGTCCACCGGCATCGGCGTCAGGAACGACAGCGGGTCGAGCGGATAGGTCAGCGGATCGCCCGCCGATACCCCGGCGGAGGCCGCCAGCTGCAGGCAGGCGTCGGCCACGGTGCGGCCCATCGGCCCCACCACCGAGATCGGCGTCCAGCCCAGCAGCTTGCGCGAACTCGGCACCACGCCCGGCGACGGCCGGAAGCCCACCACGCCGCACTTGGCGGCCGGGATGCGCAGCGACCCACCGGTGTCCGAGCCCGTGCAGACCGGCAGCAGGTCTGCCGCCAGCGCGGCAGCCGAGCCGCCCGACGATCCGCCGGCGTTGAGGTTCGGATTGAACGGATTGCCCGTGGCGCCCCACACGTCGTTGCGGGAATTGGCACCGGCGCCCATTTCCGGGATGTTGGTCTTGCCGGTCACGATGGCGCCCGCAGCGCGCAGGCGCGCCACCAGCACATTGTCTTCGGCCGGCACGTTGTCGCGATACAGCGGCGACCCGTAGGTCGTCAGCAGTCCGGCTGTGGCCTCCAGGTCCTTCACGCCCAGCGGCAGGCCGTGCAGCAGGCCCAGCGGCTTGCCATCGAGCACGGCGCGTTCGGCGGCGCGGGCTTCGTCGCGCGCGCGGTCGAAGCAGGTGGCGGTGACTGCGTTCAGGAACGGGTTCACCTGTTCGATCTGCGCGATGCAGGCGTCCAGCAGCTCGACCGGCGAAATTTCCTTGCTGCCGATCATGCGCCGCAACTCGGTGGCCGGGCGCGCCACCAGCGTCTTCTGTGCTTCGTTCACGACTGTCTCCAGAGACTGTCTCAATCGGCCGTAATGTTCGCACGCTGCGCGGTGGCGCGCATCAGCGGCAATTCCTTCGCAATCAATGCCGACACCGCCGCGCCGTTGCCGTCCAGCGGTTCGAAGCCCGCGTTGGTCAGCGCCTTGCGCGTTTCCGGTTCGGCCATCACTTCGGCCAGTGCCTTTTCCAGCTTCAGCTTCACGTCGGCCGGCAGGCCGCGCGGCGCCACCAGCGCCAGCCAGGTATCGGCGTCGATGCCGGGATAGCCGGCTTCGGCGGCCGTTGGCACGTCGGGCAGCAGCGTGGACCGCCTGGCGGTGGTCACGGCGATGGCCTTGACCTTGCCCGACTTCACCTGTGGGATCGCGGCGGCCACCGTATCCACCGTGAACGGGATCTGCCCGCCGATCAGGTCGGTCATGGCCGGCGCGCTGCCCTTGTACGGCACATGCAGCAGCTTCACGCCGGCCAGATTGAACAGCATCTCACCCGCGAACTGGGCCGTGGTGCCGGTGCCGAACGATCCGTACGTCAGCTTGCCCGGTTGCGCCTTGGCGGCGGCCACCAGCTGCTTCAGGTTGCTGACGGGCTGGTCCTTGTTGGCCAGCAGGATCAGGCCGGTGCGGCCCGCAAACCCGATCGGCTCGAAGCTCTTCACGGGGTCGTACGGCAGCTTGGCGTGGATGGCCGGGTTCACCGTGAACGTGGTGCCCGAGCTGGCCAGCAGCGTATAGCCGTCCGGCGCGGCCTTGGCAACGTAGCTGGCGCCGACGATGGTGCCTGCGCCGGGGCGGTTGTCGATCACGACGGTCTGGCCAAGCTTGTCGCCAAGCTTCTTGCCGACCAGGCGGCCGATCACGTCGGTGGCACCACCGGGCGGGAACGGAATCACAAGCTGGATCGGCTTGGACGGAAAGGTGTCCGCAAACGCCAGCGAGGCACCGGCTGCGAGGCTGCACGCGACAACGGCGTGGGCGATTCGGGAAGGCAAACGGGTCATGATGAAGCTCCGCAACGATGCAATCGAAAGATTTCGGATTCGGTTCAGGGGGGGCAGATCAAGCGGCCAGGGCCGCACCACGCTCGGCAAAGCGCGCGTACTCCTCGGGCGGCACGAACAGGCCGCCAGTCGTCCACACCAGATGGGTGGCATGGGCCATCGCGCCGTCCAGGTGGTGCTGTGTCAGGTAGGCGCGTCCGGCCTCGGTGCCGGTCAGCATGGCCGGGCCGCTAAAGCCGGCCGCGGCAGATGGCTCAATGCGCAAGCCTTCGGCTTCACGCACCCGATGGAGATCGGCAAACAGGGTGTCGTCGGCAACGGTACAGACCCCGGACAGCAACGGTCGCATGGCCTGCGCGGCCAGCGCCGATGCCTGCGGCACGGCCAGACCGTCGGCCTCGGTGCGGTTGGTCAGGCCCACGTCGTACACCGAAGCGCCGGGCGCCAGCATTTCCACCAGGAAGCACGGCGACTGCGTGGGCTCGACAAAGACCGGATGCACATTCGGGCCATAGAGCTGGCGCAGGCCGAAGGCGATGCCGGCCGGTGCGCCGCCCACGCCACATGGCAGGTAGACGAACAGCGGGTGCGCGGCATCGACCTTCACGTCTGCCCCGGCCAGCTGGTCCTGCAGGTGCAGGGCGGCGGCGCTGTAGCCCAGCATCAGCGACAGCGACCGCTCATCGTCGACGAAATAGCTGTACGGGTCGGCATCGGCCTCGCGCCGGCCAGCCGCGACGGCGGCGGCATAGTCGCCCGTGTGTTCCACCACGGCCACCCCGCGCGCCCGCAGGCGGGCCTTCTTCCATTCCTTGGCGTCGGCCGACATGTGGACGGCCGCGCGGAAGCCCAGCGCCGAAGCCATCACGCCGATGCTCAACCCCAGGTTGCCCGTGGAGCCCACGGCCACCTGGTAGCGGCCGAACAGCGCGCGCGCCGGGGCTTCGGCCAGCACGCCGTAGTCGGCGTCGCGCGTCACCAGACCGTGTTCGAGCGCCAGCGACTCGGCGAACTCCAGCACTTCATGAATGCCGCCGCGTGCCTTGATCGAGCCGGCCACCGGCAGGCTGTGGTCGGCCTTGATCCATAGCGCGCCGGCCGAGGCCGGCAGGCCGAGCGCACGCTGCATGGCCGGCGCTGGCAGCAGATCCGATTCGATCCGCCCTGCGCTGCCCTGCAGTTCGGGAAACAGCCGCGCCAGCAGCGGCGCAAACCGGTCGAAGCGTGCCCGGGCGGCTTTCACATCAGCTAGACTAATGCCGCACCCGTCCACGACGGTCGGTACGGCAGCGGCGTCACTGCGGCCGGGGTTGCCCCAGAAGACCGGGCGGGCGGCCTGCAGATCGGCGAGCAGTTGTTGCGGCAGTGCGGAAAAATCGGTCGGCATGAAGCAAGGGGAAGCGGGATGGGTGACCTCATTCTTGTCCCATTACACCGTCGTGACAAACCATTTGTACTGATCCGAGCATTAGCCTGACTAATGGCCAACACGCTTTCTGCATCATTATTGGGCTGGCTGCGCTGTTTTGAGGCGGCGGCCCGGCACTGCAACTTCACACAGGCCGCCGCCGAGCTGTGTGTGACCCAGGGCGCGGTCAGCCAGCAGGTCAAGCAACTGGAGCAATGGCTGGACCGCCCGCTCTTCCTGCGCACGCCGCGCGCGCTGGTGCTGACGCCGGAAGGCGAGCGCCTGCGCTTTGTGCTGCGCGAGTCGTTCCAGGCCATCGAAGGCACACTGACGCAGTTGCGCAGGCCGCGCGACAAGCAGCCCATCGCGCTGTCGTGCTCGCCGTCATTCGCGATGGTGTGGCTCACGCCACGGCTGGGCGGCTTCTTCCGCCAGCACCCGGACATCGGCTTGCGCGTTTATGGCGAATTCCACGCGCTCGACCGCTCGCGCATGCTGCGCGATGGCACCGAGGCCGCCGTGCGCTTCGATCCCGGCGGCTATCCCGACCTGAAGGCACATCAGTTTCTTGAAGAATGGCTGATCCCGGTGGCCAGCCCCGCCTACCTCGACGCCCACCCCGAACTGCAATCGCCCGAAGGCCTGCGCGCCGGCATGCTGCTGCACGATGTGAGCCCGTGGGATGGCGCCGGCGAGTTCGAGGAATGGCAATGCTGGCTGCGCCACGCGGGCCTGACCCTGCCCGATGAATCGGACGGCCAGCGATTCAACCTGTCGCAACTGGCCATCAATGCCGCCCTGGCCGGGCAAGGCGTGGCCATGGGGCGTTCCGCGCTGGTGCTGGAAGACCTGGAATCGGGCCGCCTGGTAGACCTGTGGGGTATCCACGCACGCAGCCAGGCGTCGTACCACTTTGTCTGCGCGCACGGGCAGACCGCGCAGGTGGCCGAAGTGGAAGCCTGGCTGGTGGCCGAAGGCGCGGCATTCGATGCCGCGCGCCGGCGCGTGCTGGGAATGGGCTAGTGCGCGTGGCCAGGGCGCGTGACTAGGCCTGCAGCGTTTCGATGTGGACTTCGGACTCCAGCGTGCGATGCACCGGGCATTTGTCGGCGATGGCCATCAGCGAGGCGCGCTGTTCCGCCGTCAGCTCGCCACTGATTGCGATGCGCCGCTCGATCCGGTCCACCATGCCCACGGTGGTCTCGCAGCTGGCGCAGTCCTTCGCGTGGATCTTCTCGTGCCGCAACTGCACGGCCACATGTTCCAGCGGCAATGCCTTGCGTTCGGCGTACATGCGCATCGTCATCGACGTACAGGCACCCAGCGCCGACAGCAGCAGTTCATAGGGATTCGGGCCGGCATCGTCGCCGCCCAGCGCGGCGGGCTCGTCGGCAACGAATTCGTGGCCGCCCACGCGCACGGTCTGCTGGTATCGGCCCCGGTGGCGCTCCGCCACCACCACCACGCCGGGCTCGGGAATTTCGGCCTGGACGTCCTCGGTCAGCGTCGGCAGGTAATGCTGCGCCCATGCCGCGATCATGCTGGCCGCATAGGCCGCGCCGGCACGGTTCTGCAGCAGGTGGTCAGCGCCCTCCAGCGCCACGTAGCTCTTGGGCTGGGCGGCGGCCCCGAAGATCGCCAGCCCGTTCTCGACTTCCACCGTATCGTCGGTCGGCGACTGCAGCACCAGCAGCGGCTTGCCCAGGTGCGCCACCTCGTCGAGCAGCGTGTGATTGGACACATCGTCGATGAACTGCCGCGCGATGCGGAACGGGCGCCCCGCCAGCTTGACCTCCAGTTCGCCCTCGGCGCGAATGCGCTCGACGTTGTCGCCCAGCAGCCCCAGCACATGGCGCGGGTCGCTGGGCGCGGCGATCGTGACCACGGCGCGTAGTTCGGGCAGGCGGCGGGCCACGCCCAGCACGGCGGCGCCGCCCAGGCTATGGCCGATCAGCAGCGTGGGCGCCTGCCCGCGCGCACGCATATACATGGCCACGGCCTCCAGGTCGGCCAGGTTCGAAGAAAAATTGGTGCTGGCAAAATCGCCCTCGCTGGCGCCGATGCCCGTGAAATCGAAGCGCAATACGGCAATGCCCTGGGCCGTCAATGCCCGCGCGATGCGCGTGGCGGCCAGGCTGTCCTTGCCACAGGTGAAGCAGTGCGCAAACAGCGCATGCGCGCGTACCGGGCCATCGGGCCACTCCATCCGGCCAGACAGCGTACCGCCCTGGCTGCCGGGAATCTCGATTTTTTCGACGCTCATCACCGCCCCCTCGAAACACGTTGCGCGAACTTCCGAAGCATAGTCCACGCGCCGGTTTGGCGTGAGGCGCGCCATCGGCGCGGTCGCCTGCAGCGTGGCTCAGGCCATGTCGACCAGCGCGGGGTCCATGTGGCGTTCGGCGTAGGTGCGATGGATGCCCGCCGCGATAAACAGGTCGAACAGCTCGGCATCGATGTGCTGCTGATCGCGCAGCCGGGTCATGATGCCCACGGCTTCGGACAGCGTCTTGGCCTTCTTGTACGGGCGATCCGCGGCCGTCAGCGCCTCGAAGATATCGGCGATGCCCATCATCCTGGCCAGCGGGCTCATCTGGTCGCGCTTGAGCCCGCGCGGATAGCCGGTGCCGTCCATCTTTTCATGATGCCCGCCCGCAATCTCCGGCACGTCGCGCAGATGCTTCGGAAACGGCAGGCGCGACAGCATGATCTGGGTCTGCACGATATGGTCCTCGATCTTGAATCGCTCCTCGGCGGTCAGCGTACCGCGCGATATCGTCAGGTTGTGCAGTTCGCCGCGGTCGTAGAGATACTGGGGAACGCGAAGCCGGAAGCCCCATGGATTGATGTCGGCGATATGGTCCTTCGCGGCACGTTCGATCCGATGATCGGGACGGTCGGCCAGCAGCGGCTCCATGACCGGCAGTGGCGCGGCGGGGACGCTGGCCCGGCGGGCCAATTCCTCATGCGAGATGCCGAGCCGGTCATCAAGCGTGCGCCGCCACGTCCGCGTGGCGATCTGCCGCAGGCGGGCCTGGTCCTCGGCCCCCATCTGCTCGCCGCCAACATTGCACGCCGCCACGAACGCGAATTCCTCGTCGAGCTGGCGCAGCAGCCCATCGCGCCGCTCGCGTGCGGCCTGCGGTTCCCCGCCTTCGGCCACGGCCTGCAGGCAGGCGATTTCCGCATCGCGCTTCAGCACTTCGAAGCGCATGCGCACTTCGTGAATACGGTCGTGCAGCGTTTCGAGCTTGGTGGCCTTGTCGATCACGTAGTCGGGCGTGGTGACCTTGCCGCAGTCATGCAGCCAGGCGGCTACGTGCAGCGCCTCCCATTCCGTTTCGGTCAGGTTGAACGACTGGTACGGCCCTTCGGTGGCATCGCACGCGGCCCGGGCCAGCAGCTTGGCCAGTTCCGGCACCCGCGCGCAGTGGCCGCCGGTGTGCGGACTCTTGGCATCGATGGCGCCGGCCAGCAGGCGGATAAACGCATCGAACAGGTCGCGCTGCGCCGTGGTGAGTTCGCCCACTTCCAGCGCGCCGGCCGACAGGCTGGCCATGGTGCTGGCAAATGCCAGCTGCGCGGCTTCGATCGGCGTATCGCGCAGCACCAGCACGACGCCCAGCAGCGCCTGCTGGCGGTTGATCAGCGGAATGACGGCGGCATGTACCGGCGCGGCACCCGCCAGGACATCGAGCCGCGCGGCGGCCACGTCGGCCGATGTCAGATGGCCGGCGCGCGCCGTGCCTTCGCGCACGGCCGTGCGCACCAGCGCCAGGGTGTCCTGCGCCAGCGCCCCGCTCATCGTGGTCACCTCGGCGCCGCTGCGGTCGAAGCCCACGGCGGGGCTCAGGCCCTGGTCATTGGCCGCCAGGTACAGCGCCCCGGCCTGCCCGCCCGCGGCGCTCAGCGTTTCCTGCAGCAGCAGCGGCAGCAGCCGGTCCAGGCGGTGCTCGGCCGATACGGCCCGCATGACGTGCAACATGCGCTGGATGGTGCCGCGCATCTGATCCATCGTCATTGCCAGATCGTTCACTTCGGCAATCTGAGAGCGGACCGACACGGGACGCACGAAATCGAAGCGGCGGATGGCGTCGGCCTCGGCGGCCAGCGATTGCAGCGGCCGCGCCACGCTGCGTGCGACCAGCCAGGTGACCGGCAACGCCAGCAGCAGCACCAGCCCCGTCATGACCATGCCCCACGCGGCCTGCTGCCGGGCATCGTGCAAAAGCTCCGCCTGCGGGATGGCCGATACCAGCAGCAGCGAATTGGGGTCCTTGTCGTCCAGCAGGTCCACCGACGTGTACCAGTCTTCGCCATCGGCACGTTCCAGCAGCATGGGGTGCGCGGCGGCCTGCGGGTCGCCGGGCGCCGCCACCCTGGCGGCAAGACCGGTCAGCACGGCCAGCCCGTAATCCTCCGGCCGGCCCGCCGGATCCATGATCACCGAATCGGGCGCGGCCACGGAATCGGGCGTCGTGCGGTTGATGGCGACGAGCTTGCCTTTCCGGTCCAGCAGCGCCAGCACCGCACGCGGCGTCAGCGTTTCGTGATTCAACAGCTGGCCCAGCGCGTCCAGCCTGAAGTCTCCGCCAACCACGGCCTGGCCGTCAGCCGTACGCAAGGCCAGCGTGGCACCCGATTCGCGGTCGGAATAGAACATGTACGGATCGGTGCGCACCAGCGTGCCGGACGCCATGGCCGCGGCATACCAGGACCGCGTGCGCGGGTCGTAGCGCCTGGCAAAGTCGGCGGCGGCGGCCTCGCCGATCAGATGCAGGTCAGACGCCAGGTAAAAGTACCGCCCCACTGGGCGGCCGCTGTCGCGGTCCACGCTTTGCACCAGGAATGCCGCGCGCGGCGGCGCCTTGTAGGCGGCGCGCTCGCCCTCGTCGCGCAGCGGGCGCATATAGAAGAAGCTGCCGTCCGCGTAGCCGATATACAGCGCCTGCAGGATCGGCGAGCTTTCCAGCGCGTCGCGCATCAACGCCATGCGCTGCTTGCGCTGCGCCAGCATCGTGGCATCGGCCAGCGAACTGTGGCTGAGCAGCCGGACCGCCATCTGGGCGGGCTGCAACAGGTTCTCCACTTCCTCCAGGCTCTCGCGGCTGACGCGCTGGGTGGTGTCCGTGACGGACCGCTCCAGCGCCGCCTTGGTCATCACGTAGTTGATGCCGCAGACCAGCGCCCCCACCAGCAGCACCAGCGAGCCGAACCACGTCCAGATATGGAAATGGAGCCGCACGCTCCGTCGCACTGCCGTTGCCATACGGCCCCTCCCGATGTGGGGTGCTTCGTGAAATGACAGTTCAGCGTCCGTCGAACCTGCGCGCCAGGCCCTTGCGCTGGAAGGCATCGACGATGAATTCGATGAACACGCGCGTCTTGGGCGGCAGCAGCTTGCGGTTGGGATAGTAAAGCGCCAGAGGGCCGTTGTCAGCACACCAGCCCGGCACCAGCCGGACGAGCGCGCCGCGTTCCAGCCACGGCGCGGCGTGCGGCATCGGCAGCAACGCCACGCCCAGCCCCTGCATCGCGGCGTGGGCCATGGCTTCCGGGTCGTCGAAGATCAACCGGGTACGTGGCTCGGCCAGGGCTTCCTCGCCAATCTGGTTGCGCAGGTTCCACAGCCGCAGGCGGCCGGTGGAGGCAGACCGGCGCACGATGCCGTCGAACGCGGACAGGTCAGCCGGATGCTTCGGAAGCGTCTTCCCTTCCAGGTAGGCCGGAGCGGCTACCGCCACCACATAGGTTCGCGCCAGTTCACGCGCCACCACGCCCTCGGTCAGTTCGATGCCGCCGCCGATGGCCGCATCGAAACCGCCGGCAATCAGGTCCACGCTCCGGTTGTCGAAATGCCAGTCCGGAACGATGGCCGGATACATCGTCAGAAACTCGCCGAGCAATGGCACCAGGTATTCGCGCCCAAACGCCACGCCCATGCTGACCCTCAGCACCCCGGCCGGCTTGCCGTCTTCCTGCGCGGCGCTGGCAAACGCATCGCGCAACGTGGAATAGGGGTCGGACACCTGCCGGAAGAACTGCTCCCCGCCCATGGTCAGCGTCAGCTTGCGCGTGCTGCGCTGGAACAGCCGCAGCCCGAGATGATCTTCGAGCCGGGCCACGTTCTTGCTGACGGCGGCGGGCGTCAGGCCGAGCCGGCGGGCTGCAGCCGAAAAGCTGCCCGTTTCGGCACTCTGGATAAACGATTCGAGCAGGTTCAAGGCTTCCATGGCGGCAAGCTTATACCAATGGTTGAAAAAGTTGATCCGGATTTATGACTACCGGTAGGGGATCGCAAAAACCATACTTCGTTCACCAACCTACCTCAACAAGGAAACCGATCATGACCTCGCTCTCGAACAAAGTTGCCTTCGTAACCGGCGGTGCGCGCGGCATCGGCGCCGCAGTGGTACGCCGCCTGGCCCGGGACGGCGCCGCCGTTGCCTTCACCTACCAGAGCTCCGGCGCCGCCGCGCAGGAACTGGTGGAGTCGATCCAGGCTGCCGGCGGCCGCGCCAAGGCCTATCGCGCCGATGCGGCCGACGCCGCCGCCCTCACCGACGCCATCAACGATGCCGCCGTGCATTTCGGCCGGATCGACATCCTGGTGAACAACGCCGGCGTGCTGTTCCTGGGCGCGGTCGAGGACTTCTCGCTGGAAGACTTCGACAAGACGCTGGCCGTCAACGTCCGCGCCGTGTTCGTGGCCAGCAAGGCCGTGCTGTCGCATATGGGCGAAGGTGGCCGCATCATCAACATCGGCAGCACCAACGCCGACCGCATGCCGTTCGCCGGTGGCGCCGCCTACGCCATGAGCAAGTCCGCCCTGAAGGGCCTGGTGCAAGGCCTGTCGCGCGATCTGGGCCCGAAGGGCATCACGGTCAACAACGTGCAGCCCGGTCCGGTCAACACCGACATGAACCCGGAGAACTCCGACTTCGCCGCATCGCTGCACGGTCTGATGGCCCTGCCGCGCCACGGCCATCCGGATGAAATCGCCAGCATGGTCGCCTATCTGGCGGGCCCGGAAGCCGGCTTCGTCACCGGTGCCAGCCTGAACGTGGACGGCGGCTTCGCGGCGTAACGCCAGCCGCCCGGCCCTGATCCCGGCCCTGATCCCGGCCCCGATCCCGGCCCCGATCCCGGCCCTGATCCCGGCCCTGATCCCGGCGCGCAGGCTCCAGCAGCGACGCGCCGCTCAGCGTGGCCCCTCCGCCGCATGCGGTCGAGGGGCCATTGATCGTCAGGCGCCGCACGAATGCCGGGCAGGCGCAACACCTACCGCGCCACAAAGTTGCGAACAACAAGCGGTGTGAGACAATCGCAGGCGTTTTCCGGGGGATCTCCCGGCATACCTTTTTAGCGCCCCGTACATGTCCAGCACTACCCAGCACACTCCGGCTACCACCGAGGGCATCGATCCCTGGTCGCACCTCGACGAAGCCGGCACCGGGCTGAACGTCAACGACTTCCTGACCACCATGCTGAGCCAGTTGGTGACGGCGCTGCGAAGCAGCGTGACGGAGCCGTACGCGACGCAGTTCGACCTGACCGTGCCGGAATGGCGCATTCTGGCGCTATTGGCCCATGGCGAGCCGATGTCCTTCGCGGAACTGGTCAAGCAGTCGACGTCGGACAAGGCCCTGGTCAGCCGCACGCTGCGATTGCTGGAAGACCGTGGCCTCGTCACGCTGGAGTCGCAAGGCACCACGCCGCGCAAGCGACTGTCCTGCAAGATCAGCGAAGCCGGGGCGGCCCTTCATGCGCAGGTGATTCCACTGGCGCGGCGCGGTCAGGCTTCCGTGATCCGGCTGCTGACGCCCGAGGAACGGCATGGCCTGTATGCTGGACTGCGCAAGCTGCACGGTATCTGCACGGGCGCCGGCAAGGCATAGCAGCGCCGATCCCAGCCCCGGCGGCACCGGCCGTTAGCGGCGGCTTGAGACGTGTTCGAGGACGCGATCCAGCTTCGTGTCCATCGTTGTCAGTTGTGCCTCCACCCTGGTGAGCCGCTCGTCGGTCCGATCGGCTCGCACTTCCGGGCGCTCCAGCCGTCTTTCCATGGCGGCGAACCTGCCGTCGTAACGCTGGTCCATCGCAGCCAGCTGGCCGTTGATTCGCTTGTCCATCTCGTCGAAACGCACATTGATGCGCCTGTCCCGTTCCTCGATGCTCCGCGTCACGGCAACCAGCTTGTCTGCCATCGACGCGTTCATCGTGGTCATGATGTAGAGCACGAACGTCACGCCTGCGCCGGCCATTGCCAGAACGGGCGCCCACTTTGCCACGCCCAAGCGGCCCGGTCTCGGTCCGCGTGCATAGCCCGATGCCCGCGACCTGCCCCGGTGCGGCTTGGCTCCGGTTGCGTCATTGGCACAGGGTTCTGCCATTGTGGCCGTTCGAAAAATCCTCATGATTGACCCCGGAACGAAGGTTGCCCGTCGGTGGCCCGCTCGTTTTTGGGCGGACTGCATCACACGAAACAACCATACCGCAGCGCCCAGCGATCCGAAATCGTATTTGTCTCATCGCGACCAGATTCAGATTGCTCTCATATGCCGCGGGGCGCAGGATGTGCCGATGTTGGCGCGCGCCCGGCCTGCCATGGCGCAAATTACAAACGTCGGTAAGTCGGCGCTGCCGGTTGCCGGGTCAAAGGGCCGCAAGCCCCCGGCGTCCGTGCATTGGGCGCTGGTATGAAACCTGCGCCAGCAGATGTCCGCATACGAACCCAGCGAGGAGACGCCATGGCCGCCTTTGACCCCAACGATATCAATGCATCCAGCGCCCAGCAGAGCAATGCATCCAACGCCCAGCAGAAGCTGCAGGCCGATACCCGGCAGCTGGCCAAGGATCTCGATGACCTGCTGGCGCAGTTGCCGAACCTGACCGGCGAGGCCATCGAAACCGCCAAGCAGACCTTCCTGTCGAAGGCCGCGCAGGGATCGGACAAGCTGGCATCGATCAAGGCATCGGTCAGCGACAGTGTGTCGCGCGGCCAGGAATGCGTGACCGACTATACGCACCGCGAGCCGATCAAGGCGCTGGGCATGGCCCTGGGCGTTGGCGTCCTGCTGGGCGCGCTGCTATGCCGGCCGACCCGGCATGGCGACCGCTACGACGACTGACGCGCAGGCCCTGGTGCCTGGCTGAATCAGGCTGCCAGGGCGTCCGGCACCGGCGCGCCGGGCAGCGCCGCGCGGAGGATGTCGGCAAGCCGCTCCACCTCGGGCGGCATCGTGGCCGACGCACGCACCATCGCGAGCGACATCGACGGCAGCGCAGGCAGGCCATGCTCCCCGGCCTGCAGCGCCCGTACACCCGCGGGCAATCCATAGCGCGAGCGCACCGTCAGGCCCAGCCCTGCGGCGGCGGCGGCCCATAGACCGCCAAGATTGGGGCTCGAAAACGTGATCCGCCAGGGAATGCCGGCGCGATCCAGTGCGGCCATCGCAGCCGAATGAAACTGGCACGGGCGGTCGAAGGCCACCAGCGGCAGCGGCTCGCCATCGGCAGGCTGCCACGGGATCATCGCCGCCCCGCTTGCGGCGCCTACCCAGCACATCGGCACCTCGTCGATCCGTTCCACGTGCCGGTGACCTATCGCGTACCCGCCCACGTCGTCCGATACGGCGGGATGCATGTCGGCCCACACCAGCGCCAGATCGCACCGTCCGCTGTCGATCCGCTCCAGCAAGTCGGCATTGCGGGACACCACCGCCTCGATGCGCACCCTTGGGTGGGCCCGCGCGAACCGGCCCAGCACTTCCGGCAGCAAGCCTTCGCCGAATTCCTCCTGCAACCCCAGGCGGATGCCGCCCGACAGATCCACGCCGCGCACCGCGCTGACCGCTTCGTCGTTCAGTTCCACCAGCCGACGCGCGTAACCCAGCATGGCCTCGCCCGCTGCGGTCAGCGCCAACCCGCGCCCGGCCTTGCGGAACAGCGGCGTGCCGGCCTGTTCTTCCAGCTTGCGGATCTGGGCGCTGATGGCCGACGTGGATCGGCCGACGCGCTCGGCCGCGCGCGCAAAGCTGCCCAATTCCATGCCGGCCAGCAGGCTGCGCAGTGCAGACAGATCGAGATTGGTTCGGGACATCGCCACCATCCTGTTTTATCGAACGAATCGTGAAAAATTTTCCGATTTTCAGGATGAATTCTCGATGACAGACTGGATCACGTCAAACCTCTTCGGGATCACCTGTCACCTATGTCTTCGCACACCGTTCCGCTTGCCGTACCGCCAGCCCGGCGCCTGGCACCTTCCCATCGCTGGAAGGTATTGGGCGTCGGCGTGGCGGCCAACGCCAGCGTACTGGCGGCCGTCGGCGGCATTCCGACCACAGCCGTCTGGATGCGCACGGGCTACCACCTGGACACCGCGCAAGTCGGTCTGGCCGTCGGCGCGATCGGCCTCGGCACCGCGCTCTCGGAACTGCCCTGGGGCCTGGCCGCCGACCGCTGGGGCGACCGCCCCGTGCTGCTGGGCGGACTGGCCGCCACCAGCGCGGCGTTGCTGGCGATGGCCCTCTGGCTATCGCCGATGGCCGAGGCCGCCGCACATGTCCCTTCGCTGTCATGGCTGGTCGTGGCCATGACGCTGGTCGGCCTGGTGGGCGGCAGCGTCAACGGTGCCAGCGGGCGGGCTGTCATGCGCTGGTTTCACGAAGGCGAACGCGGGCTTGCCATGAGCATCCGCCAGACTGCCGTGCCGATGGGCGGCGGCATCGGGGCGCTGACCCTGCCCTGGCTGGCATCAACGTTCGGCTTTGCCTGGGCTTATGGGTGGGTCGCGCTGCTGTGCGGCGTCTCCGCCGTCCTGACCTGGTGCTGGCTCCATGAACCGCCCGACTTCCCGGCCACCTCCGCGGCGCAGTCGCGCAGCCCGAACCCGCTCGGGCGGGCCAGCGTCTGGCGCATCGTGCTGGCCATCGGGCTGCTTTGCGTGCCGCAATTCGCCGTGCTGGCCTTCGCCTCGATCTTTCTGCATGACTACGCACAGGCCGGGCTCGGTGCGATCACGGCCACGCTGGTCACGATCCAGGGCGGCGCGATGCTCACCCGCGTCTGGAGCGGCCGCTGGACGGACCGGCATGGCAACCGCCGGGCCTATCTGCGTGCATGCACGCTGATCGCTGCGGGTGCCTTCCTGCTGCTGGCCGGCTGTGTGCACGGCAGTGCGACGGATAGCCGCCTGATGGCGCTGCTTCCGGTGGTGCTGGCGCTTGCCGGGATCGCGGTATCCGCCTGGCACGGGGTCGGATACACCGAACTGGCGGCCATGGCCGGCGCCGACCGCGCAGGTACCGCGCTGGGCATGGCCAACACGGTGGTGTTCTTCGGTTTCTTCCTCACGCCCCTTGCGCTGCCGCACTGGCTGGCGCTGACATCGTGGCCAATGGTCTGGGCAACGACGGCCGTGGTGGCGCTCGGCGCCTGGCCGCTCTTCCCACGGTCCCCCAGACGGTGAAGCCGGGCAGTCATCTGCGCCGCACAGGGACGAAAAAAAACCGGGGCGCTTGCCCCGGTCTTCGCTACGGCTTCACATCGCCTGCTCAATGCGCCATCGAGTCGTTCAGGCGGTTCTCGTTGTTCGACTGGCCTTCCTCGTCCGGCCAGTTGCGGCCCACCATCCACTCGTAGAGCGTCGGCAGCACGATCAGCGTCAGCAGTGTGGCCGTAATCAGGCCGCCGATGATGACGATGGCCAGCGGACGCTGCGTCTCCGAGCCAATGGCGCGCGAGATGGCCATCGGGAACAGGCCCAGCATGGCCAGCATGGCCGTCATCAGCACCGTGCGCAGGCGGTCCATCGAACCGGTCAGCACGGCCTGGCGCACCGGCATGCCTTCCTGGCGCAGCTGGTTGAAGTACGTCACCATCACCACCCCGTTCAGCACGGCCTGGCCAAACAGCGCGATAAAGCCGATGGCCGCCGACACCGACAGCGGAATGCCGGTCAGGAACAGCGCGAACACCCCGCCAATCAGCGCGAACGGAATGTTCGAGATGATCAGCGCCGCGCTCTTGAACGACTGGAAGGCATTGAACAGCAGCAGGAAGATCAGCAGCACCGACAGCGGCACCACGATCGACAGCCGCGCCATGGCGCGCTCCTGGTTCTCGAATTCGCCCGACCAGCTGATCTTGACGTCCTCGGCGTTCACGTTCTTCTTCACCAGCGCCTGCATGTCCTTCACCACGCTGCCCATGTCGCGGTCGTGGATGAAGATGCCGATCGACGTGGTGCGCTGGCCGTTCTCGCGGCTGATGTTCATCGCGCCGGACGCCGCCCGGAACGTCACCAGTTGCGACAGCGGCACCTGCGCCCCGTCGGCGGTCTGCATGAAGATGTTCGGCAGGTTCGGCAGTTCGCGCTCGCCCGACTTCAGGCGTACCACCACGCTGAAGTGCTTTTCGCCCTCCCACAGTTCCGTGGCGGCCTTGCCGGCCAGCGCGCTTTCCATCAGGTCCTGTACGTCGGCCACGTTGATGCCGTAGCGGGCCGCCTGGGCGCGATCGAATTCCAGCACGTACTGCGGCAGTTCGCCGTCGCGGTCGATGAACGCGCGCATCACGCCCTTGACCGACTGCACGTTCGCCAGGATCTGGTCGGCCACCTTCTTGTTGTGCTCGAGGCTGTCGCTCTGCACCTTGATCACGATCTGGCCCTTGATCTGCGAGATGCTTTCCAGGATGTTGTCGCGCACCGGCTGCGAGAAGTTCGGTTCGATGCCTGGCAGCTGACGCAGGTTGTGGTTGATCTCGTTGATGATCTTGCGCTTGTCGTAACCCGCGCGCCACTGCTTGTCGGCCTTCAGGTCGACCAGGATCTCGACGGTGTTGATCAGCTTCGGATCGGTGCCGTCGTCGGGGCGGCCCACCTTGGAAATCGTGGTATTCACCTCGGGCGTCTTGCGGATCACGTTGCGCAGGATGCGAGCCTGGTCGCGCGCCTCGTCCAGCGACACCGACGCCGGCAGGTCGAAGCTGACCCACATCGAGCCTTCGTCCAGCTCGGGCAGGAATTCGCTGCCCAGGAACTTGCCCACGCCCACGGTCGCCACCAGCAGGCCCAGTGCAATGCCCACCACCTTCTTCTTGTTGTCCAGCGCCCAGGCCAGCATCGGCTCGTAGAGGCGCTTGCAGTAGCGCACCACGAAGTTGTCGTCGTGGGCGATGTTCTTGGTCAGCAGCAGGTGGCACAGCAGCGGCACCACCGTCAGCGACAGGATCAGCGAGCCGATCAGCGCGCCGGTCACCGTGTACGCCATCGGCGCGAAGATCTTGCCCTCGTGGCGCTGCAGCGTGAAGATCGGGATGTGCGCCGCGATGATGATGATCATCGAGAACACGGTTGGCCGGCCTACCTCGGTGGTGGCCTGCAGGATCGCGTAGAGCCGCGCCTTGTTGTCCTTGATCTGCTGTTCCTTCAGCTCGCCCAGCCGCTTGAAGATGTTCTCGACGACGATCACCGCGCCGTCGACGATGATCCCGAAGTCCATCGCGCCCAGCGACAGCAGGTTGGCCGGTATGCCGACCCACGTCAGGCCGATGAACGTCGACAGCAGCGACAGCGGAATCACCAGCGCCACGATGGCCGCGGCGCGCACGTTGGCCAGGAACAGGTAGAGCACGGCCAGCACCAGCAGCGCGCCTTCCACCAGGTTGCCGAACACCGTGTGCAGCGTCTTGTCGATCAGCGTGGAGCGGTCGTAGTACGGCACGATCTTCACGCCCTTGGGCAGGATCTGCGTGTCCAGCAGTTCGATCTTCTGCTTCAGCGCCTCAAGCACCACCGACGGGTTCTCGCCCTTGCGCATCACCACGATGCCCGAGACGATGTCGTCCTCGTTGTCCTGGCCCATCAGGCCCTGGGGCGGCGCCGCGCCGATCTTCACCTCGGCAATGTCCTTGACCAGGATCGGCGTGCCGTTGTTCTCGGCGACCACCACGTTGGCGATGTCCGCCGACGAGCGGAAGCTGCCCAGCGAACGCAGCAGGTACTGCTGGCGGCCATGTGCCACCGCGCCGCCGCCGGCGTTCGAGTTACCGCGCTGCAGCGCCGTGAACAGCTGCGACAGCGAGATCTTGGCGTCGCGCATGCGGCCCAGGTTCGGGTTCACCTCATACTGCTTGATCGAACCGCCAATCGTCACCACGTCGGCCACGCCCGGCACCTGGCGCAGGTTCTTTTCGACCACCCAGTCCTGCAGCGTGCGCAGTTCCTGCGCCGTATAGCCCTTGCCGGTCAGGCGGAAACGGAAGATTTCGCCGATGGCGGTGGACAGCGGCGCCAGCTCCGGCTGCACGCCGTCGGGCAGGTCCACGCTGCGCAGCCGCTCGATGATCTGCTGGCGCGCGGTAATGTCGGTGGCCTTGTCGTTGAAGGTCACCATCATGAACGACAGGCCGAACTGGGTATGCGAGAACACCCGCACGGAGTTCGGCGTGCCGGCCAGTGCCGTTTCGATCGGAATCGTGACCTGGCGCTCCACCTCTTCGGCGGCGCGGCCCGGGTACAGCGTGATGATGTTGACCTGGATGTCCGAGACGTCCGGGAAGGCCTCGATCGGCAGATTCTTGAAGGCTGCCAGGCCGCCCGCGACAAAAATGATCAGGCCGAGCCAGACGAACAGCTTCTGGTGCAGCGCAAAGCTAACGATACGTTGGATCATCGGGCCGCCCTTATTGCTTGGCGGTCGCACGCGCGGCATTCACCGCGGTGGCATCGCGCAGGATGTCCTGCAGATAAAGGTTGCCGTCGGTGACGACCACGTCGCCGGCCTTCAGGCCCGCCACCACTTCGGTCGTGCCCGGCAGCGACACGCCCAGCTTGACCTCGCGGCGCTCGAACACGAACGGCGTGGCCGACGTGCGCACGAACACGTAGTTCTTGTTGTCGGCCAGGAACACGGCCTTGGACGGCACCGAAATGCCCTGGAACGACGCGGCCTGGAGCCTGGCCGTCACGAACATCTCGGCCTTCAGGCGACGGTCGGCGTTGGGCACCACCAGTCGCACCTTTACGCTGCGCGAGGCCGGATCGACATAGTCGGCGATCTTGACCACGGTGCCCGTGAAGGTCTCGCCGGGATAGGCGGCGCTGACCAGCTGCACGTTGATGCCCGGCTTGAACAGGCCAAGGTCGGCCTCGGCGGCGTCGAGCTGGGCCCACAGCGTGCTGGGATCGGTGATCAGGAACAGCGGCGCATTGGGCTGCTGGTCCGGGCGCACTTCCATGCCGGGATTGATATTGCGCTCCACCACCAGACCGTCGATGGGGCTGCGCAGCGCGAACCGCTGGTTCACGGCGTCGCCGCCGCCAGCGCCATACATGCGTAGCGCGGCCTGCGTGCGGGCCAGGTCGGCGGCGGCACGGGCGTTGTCGGCCTGCGACTGCTCCAGGTCCTTCTGGGCGATCACGCCGGCCTGGTACAGCTCGCGCTGGCGGGCCAGCGACTTGGCGGCCACGGCGCTGTCGGCCGCAGCCTTGCGGGCGTCGGCCTGCGCCACGCCGTAGTCGGGCGATGTCAGCATGGCCAGCGCCTGGCCGGCCTTCACCGTGGCGCCCGGCTGCACCATGATTTCCATCACGCGCCCCGCGAACGGCGTGGCCACGCGCACGGTCTTGTCCTCGTTCCAGACCAGGCGGCCCGGCATGCTCAGCATGCGGTCGCCACCGCTTTGCACGGGCTGGCCAACCACCCCGGAAAGCGCCTTCACGCTGGCCGGATACGTGATGGTCTGGCCGGTGATCTTCGGCTCGTCATCGTTTTCCGGGACTTCCTTCTTGCCACAGCCGGCCAACGCCAGCGCGCACAGCGACACCACGGCGGCCATGCGGAAACGGCCGGAGAGAGACGGGAAATTAAGGGCGCGACGCATCGGTACGAACCTGGGGAAGCTTGTTGATATCGGATTGGGTGGATTGCAGCGCGGTCAGGTAGGCCGACAGGGCCTTGGCATAGTTGCCCTGCGCCTCCACGGCATCCACGCGGGTCTGGCGCAGCGCGCGGCGTGCGTCCAGCAGGTCCAGCACGCCGCTGGCCCCCTTGGAATAGGCGAACTCGGCACTGTTTGCCACGCTTTCGGCGGCCGGCAGCACCGATTCACGCATCTGCTGCAGCGACGCCCGGGCGGCGTCCAGCTGCGCACGCAGCCGGCCGATCTCGTTCTGGGCCTCGAGCAGGATGCGATTGCGGTCGTCCAGCGCCGCGTAGTAGTCAACCTCGGCCCGGCGCGCCTCGCCGCCGAAGCTGTGGCGTACGAACAGCGGGATCGACACGAACGCGCCGTAGCTGTTGCCGCTGCCGGTGGTGTTGGTTTCGGAAACAGGATAGTGCTCGTACTGCACACCGACGGTCACGTCGGGCACGCGGCCGGCACGGGCCAGGTCACGCTGCGACGCCGCGGCGGCCAGCCGCGCTTCGGCGGCGGTCACGTCCGGGCGTCGCTGCAACACTTCAGGATCGAACGGCGGCACCGTCGCATCGGGAGTCGGCCAGTCCGCCACCAGGCGGTTGTCCATCAGCGTGCCGGGCACGCCCATGGCGGCGGCCAGCGCGGCCTTGTCGCTGCTGTGGTCGGCCATGGCAGCGCGCAGGTCACTCTGGGCGCGCAGCGTTTCCAGCTGGAGCTTTGTCACGTCGGCCCGCGACACATCGCCCGCCTTGAGCCGCGCCTCGTTGGCCTGCTGGGTCCGGCCGTAGAGCCCGACCGTCTCGGTCAGCACCTCCACGCGGGTCTGGCTGACCACGGCTTCGTACCAGGCCTGGTCCACGGCGCCCAGCTGCTGGGCCACCACCGCCTGGGTCTGCTCCCCGGCGGCGGCGCTGGCCTTGCGGGCGGCCTCGGTACGCAGGTTGCCCTTGTTGGCCGTCTCGATGACCTGGTCCACGCGAACGGTGGAATCCACCGTCTTGCTGCGCAGGTTGCCGGCGCCCACGCCAAGGTGCGGGTTGATATTGGCCACGCCCAGGCTCAGCACCGGATTGGGCCGCTGGGAAGCAATCTGGATGTCGGCCTGGCTGGCCTCTTCGTTTCGGCGCGCGGCGATGATGTCGCGGTTGCAACGCAACGCGTCAAGCCGGGCCTGCGCCAACGTCAGGGCCGCCTTGGCCGGCGGTGGCACGCAGGGGCCGTCGGGTGGCATCGGCTCGCTGGCGGCGTGACCAGCACTGGCCACCAAGGCAAGCAGCGTTGCCGCGGCGGCACGGTAAACAGGAAAATGCACGATCAGTCTGGCTCAATTCGACTTGCGGTCTGCAGTAAACGACCGTGCCAGCCGAATGGTGGACCGGGTAAGTGACTTTTATCGTTCTGTTTTACCCGGCGCCATTCCATTCATCCCGCATGCATGGCAGCGCACGATCTCCCATGCGCATTTGACAGCAACCTGATTACAAACGGCTTTCATCCTGCCGATAAATTTCGACATTTGCATCGAACCCACCGGTCAGGGAAAACACCGATTGGCGCCATACCGATGCCAATGGCTGCGCCTATGTTTTATTAACCGAACATTAACGGGCGGCCGCCGCCACAATACGTTGCGCGCGATCCAGCACCGGGCGGTCCACCATTTTCCCGTCCACCGCAATGGCGGCACCATGCGCTGCCGCGGCCTGCTCCACCACGCGGCGGGCCCATGTGAGTTCGGCGTCGGAGGGCGCCAGCGCTTCGTGGACGCCGGCCACCTGGCTGGGGTGAATCAGCAGCTTCGCACCGAAGCCGAAGCGACGCCCACGCAATGTATCGGCGGCCAGCGCCTCGGCATCGCCAATGGCGGTGCAGACGCCGTCTACCGGAGGCGGCAGGCCGGCAGCCCGGGAATGGAGGACCAGGGCGCTGCGGCAGTAGTGCAGCGGCAGGTCGTCGTCGCCCACGTCGAGGTCGAACATCAGGTCAATGCTGCCGAACAGCAGACGCGTGACACCTGCTGCCCGCGCCACATCCGGCAGATCGGCAAACCCGGCGGCGGTTTCCAGCAAGGCGTGGCAAGGCGTCTCCGGCAATTTGGCACGAAGTGCTGCCAGCGACGCATTGTCGGCCTTGGGCAAGACGACGGCTTGCACCGCCTGTGTGCGGCAAAAGGCCAGATCCTCGTCGAAGTACGCGGTATCAGCGCCGTTCACCCGCAGTAGGAGCACCACGCCTGCCACGTCGGCCTGCTGTTGAAGTATGCGCCATACTGCACGCAGCCCGTCCCGCGCCTCAGCCTTGGCATCGGGTGCGACTGCATCCTCCAGATCGACGATCACCGCGTCGGAGCCGGCGGCGATCGCTTTCCCGATTCGATCCGGCCGCGACGCCGGTACAAACAAATAGCTGCGCGGGACGCGCGCCTGGGCCGGAGTTGCGCTCATGCCGCCTCCTCAGACCACGCCATCGGCGTGCAGGCTGGCGATCTGCGCCGCGCTGCAACCCACCTCGGCCAGGATGGCGTCGGTGTGCTGGCCGACGCCGGGTACGGCATCCATCCGCGCATCGGTCATGCCTGGCGGCAGCAGCGCCGGAATCGGTCCGGCCGGTGTGTCCACCTGGCGCCACCGCCCGCGGGCGGCCAGTTGCGGGTGATGCCACACATCGGCCATGGTGTTGACGCTGGCGTTCGCGATCCTGGCCTCTTCCAGGCGGTGCACCACCTCGGCGGCGCTGAGCCGGCTGAAGGCCTCTACGATGCGGGCGCGCAGTTGCGTGCGGTTGGCGCTGCGCAGGCTGTTCGTGGCAAAGTCCGCCTGCGTGGCCAGATCGGGCTCCTGCAGCACCACCTTGCAGAACACCGCCCATTCGCGCTCATTCTGCAGGCCCAGCATCACGGTCTTGCCGTCGCCGGTGGGGAACGGCCCGTACGGATAGATCGTGGCGTGGGCGGCACCGGCGCGCGGCGGCGGCTCGGCGCCTTCGAACGCGTAATACATCGGAAAGCTCATCCACTCGACCATCGATTCGAGCATCGACACGTCGATGCGCTTGCCGCGCCCGGTCTGCCCCCGCTCGATCAGCGCCGCCAGCACGTTGCTGTAGGCGTACATGCCGGCCGCGATGTCGGCCACCGATGCACCCGCCTTGACGCCCTCGTCCGGCGTGCCGGTGACCGACACGAAGCCCGACTCGCTTTGCACCAGCAGGTCGTACGCCTTCTTGTCGCGATAGGGGCCATCGCCGCCGTAGCCCGAAATATCGCAGACGATCAGGCGGGGATAGCGTTTCGACAGCGTTTCATAGTCGAGCCCCAGCCGCGCGGAAGCGCCGGGCGCCAGGTTTTGCACCAGCACGTCGGTCTTTTCCAGCAGCGCCTCCAGCACCGGCCCCGCGCCGGGCGCCTTGACATCGAGCGTCAGGCTTTCCTTCGAACGGTTGGTCCAGACGAAGTGCGACGACAGCCCCCGCACCCGGCCGTCATAGGCACGCGCGAAATCGCCGGGGCCGGGGCGTTCGATCTTGATGACGCGAGCGCCCAGGTCGGCCAGCTGGCGGGTGCAGAACGGCGCCGCAATGGCCTGTTCGAGCGAGACTACGGTGATGCCTTCAAGCGGTCTGGACATGGCAGTGTCGGGGGCGAAAGATGCGCATGGCGCGATGCCGACAATCTACCTGCCGGCGCCAGCCGTGTGAAATAGGGATTGCGGAAGGCACCATAAGTAGAATCAATACCCTGGCGTTTTCATATCTGATAAGTCGAAGGGGAGAGGCCCACAATCATGGACATCCGCGCCATGCGCTATTTCGTGGCCATCGTCGACCACGGCAGCCTCACCCGGGCCGCCGAGGTGGTGTGCGTGGCACAGCCCGCGCTGTCGCAGCAGCTGGCCGCGCTGGAGGACGAGTTCGGCGTGCCGCTGGTGCATCGCGGCGCCAAGGGCGTACGGCCCACCGAGGCCGGCAAGACGCTCTACCGGCATGTGCGCAATATCCTGCGTCAGATCGAGATTGCCGGGGCCGACGTACGCGTGGCCGGCACCGAGGTCTCGGGAACCGTGGCCATCGGGCTGCCCACCACCGCTGCCGCCGCCTTCGGCATGGCCCTGGTGCGCGCCGTGCGGCAACGCTATCCACAGGTGCGGCTGCAGCTCTTCGAAAGCATGAGCGGCTATATCTCCGAACTGCTCAACCAGAACCGGCTCGACTTTGCGATTCTGTTCCGCGACACACCGTCGCGCGCGGTGGAGCCCGAGCCGCTGGCCAGCGAACCGCTCTACCTGATTGGCACGCCGCCCGGCCCGACGCCGCGCGGCAAGGCCACCGGGACGGTGGCGCTCAAGGCGCTCGACGCGCTGCCACTGGTACTGCCGAGCGGATCGCAGGGCCTGCGCGAGGTGGTGGAGCGGCGCTTCGCCCAGGCCGGCATCGCCCTGAACGTGGTGGCCGACCTCGATTCGCTGCCGTTCCTGCTGGCCGCCGCCCGCGAAGGGCTGGCCTGCACGATCCTGCCGGCCTCGTCGCTCGACGAAAGCGATGCGGCCGTGCCGCGCCGGCGCATCGTGCCCGAACTGCGCCGCACGCTGTCTCTGTGCTGGCCGCGCGCCCTGCCGCGCTCGAACGCGGCGGAAGCCGTTGCCGACGTCCTGCGCGAAATCGTCAAGGAAAGAATTGCAGAAGGCGGTTCGTTGGCGCCACCGGCATTGCAAAAGAGCTGACCCCGGCCATCCCGCCCGGCGGGGCGCCCCGGGCCGTGCTTGCCACGCGCCGGTTCCTCCCGCATCATCGCCACATCCCACGCCGTTCGTCGCCCAAGTCAGCCATGGCAACTGCCAGCTACGAGTTCAAGCCGCATGAACGGCCGTCGATGCCGGGATCGCCCGCCACGCCGGACCATCCCACGCCACGGCGGGTGGCCTATTTCTGCGTGGGCGTCCTGATCGGGCTGACCGGCGCCTTCGGCAACGCGCTGGTTGTGGCCAACCTCAACAACATCCAGGGGGTGTTCGGGCTGTACAGCGACGAGGCCGCGTGGTTGTCCACGGTCTATGTCATGACCAATGTCTGCATGTCGATGCTGGTCATCAAGTTCCGCCAGCAGTACGGCCTGCAGCGGTTCACCAAGGTCTTCCTGCTGTCCTACGCGCTGGTCACGGGCGCCCACCTGCTGACCCACACCTTCGGCACCGCCCTGCTGGCGCGCGCCGCCAACGGCGTCGCCGCCAGCGGCATGTCCACGCTGGCGCTCTACTACATCATCCAGTCGCTGCCGGCGCGGCATCGCATGCGCGCGGTGGTGATCGGCTTCGGCGTGCCGCAACTGGCCACGCCGCTGGCACGGACGTTTTCCACGGGCATGCTGGAAGCCGGCAACTGGCAGACGCTGTACCAGTTCGAATTCGGCCTGTCGCTGCTGTCGCTGGTAACGGTGGCCCTGCTGCCGCTGCCGCCCAGCGAGCGGATCAAGGCCTTCGAGCCGCTCGACTTCGTCACCTTCGCCCTGTTTGCGCCGGGCATGGCGCTGCTGTGCGCGGTGCTGGGCCAGGGCCGCATCCTGTGGTGGACCGAGGCGCCGTGGCTGGGCTACGCGCTGTGCGGCGCGGTGATCCTGATCGCGGCGGCGCTGTGGATCGAGCACAACCGAGTGAATCCGCTGCTCAATACGCGCTGGCTGGGCAGCATGGCGATCATCCGCTTTGCCGTGGTGGCCACGTCGGTGCGCATCCTGCTGTCCGAACAGCCGTATGGCGCGGTGGGCCTGCTGACGGCGCTGGGCATGGGCAACGACCAGCTGATCTCGCTGTATATCGTCGTGTCGATGGCCACGGTGGCCGGGATCGCGGCCAGCGCCCTGACCCTGAATCCGCAGAACCTCGGGCGGCCGATCCGCATTTCGCTGATCCTGATCGCGATCGGCGCGTTCGTCGATGCCGGCTCGACGAACCTGACGCGGCCGCAGAACATGTACTTCACGCAGTCGCTGATCGCATTTGCCGCGGTCTACTTCCTGGGGCCGACGCTGCTGATCGGCATGGGCAGCGCGCTGCAGCGCGGCATGAGCCATTTCGTCAGCTTTTCGGCGCTGTTCAGCATCACGCAGTCGCTGGGCGGGCTGGCGGGTTCGGCGCTGCTGGGCACGTTCCAGACCTGGCGCGAGAAATTCCATTCCCACGCGCTGGTACAGGGCATCAGCCTGTCCGACCCGCTCGACGCCGCGCGCCTGCAACAGCTGGGCAACGTCTACAGCCGCGTGCTGGCCGACCCCCTGCTGCGTCAGACAGAGGGCGCCATGGCGCTGGCGCAGCAGGTTACGCGCGAAGCCAACGTGCTGGCGTTCAATGATGTGTTCCTGGTGATCGGCATCCTGTCCACCGTCACCTTTGTCTGGCTGCTGGCGCTGTACCTGAACCGGGTGGTGCCGGGACATATTCCAGAGAAGAAGCCACCGCCAACCCCGCCCTCCACGGAGAAAGGCACTTGACCCCGCCGCCCGCCCCCCCAGAACGGCCAGAACCGCCCCAACCGCCAGACTCGCCAGCGCAGCCCGATCGCACCCCCGCCGCGCCCCCGGCCGGCAAGCCCGAACGGCTCGAAGACCCGGTGGAGGTCGAGGCATCGCCCAAGGGCTGGGCGCCACCGCGCGGATCGCGCCGGCTGACCGCGCTGATCGTCGTCGTGGCGCTGGCCAGCGTGCTGATCATCCTGTACGCCTGGGGCCTGCCGCCGTTCTCGCCGTCGATCCAGAGCACCGACAATGCCTATGTGCGCGGCCAGACCACCATCATCAGCCCGCAGGTGAGCGGCTATGTGACCGAGGTGCCGGTGCATGACTTCGACCTGGTCAAGACGGGTCAGGTGCTGCTGCGCATCGACGACCGCATCTACAGTCAACGCGTGGCACAGGCGCGCGCATCGCTGAACACGCAGATCGCCAACCTGGCCAACGCCGACCAGACCCAGCGCGCCCGCGAGGCCACCGTGAAGTCACAGCTGGCCAATGCCGAGAACGCCCGCGCCCAGTTGTTGCGCGCCCAGGCCGACATGAAGCGTGTGGACGAACTGGTGGCCGACGGTTCGGTGTCGCTGCGCGAACGCGACCAGACGCGGGCGGCGCTGCGCCAGGCCGAGGCTGCCGTCGAGCAGTCGCGCGCCGCGGTGGAGATCGCCCGGCAGGACGTGGAAGCCATCATCGTGGGCCGCGAGGGCCTCAAGGCTGCCGTCGAACAGGCGCGGGCCGCCCTGCAGCTGGCCGACATCGACCTGTCGAACACCGTTGTCATCGCGCCGCAGGACGGCCGGCTCAGCCAGATCGGCGCGCGGCTGGGCCAGTACGTGACATCGGGCTCGCAGCTGATGTTTCTGGTGCCGCCGCAACGCTGGGTCATCGCCAACTACAAGGAAGCCCAGACCGCCCGCATGGCGCCGGGCCAGCGGGCCACGTTCCGCGTCGATGCGCTGGACAACGCGCGCCTGACCGGCCGCGTGGAGCGCCTGTCGCCGGCGGCCGGTTCGGAGTTCGCGGTGATCGTGGCCGATAACGCCACGGGCAACTTCGTCAAGGTGGCGCAGCGCATCTCGGTGCGCATTGCCATCGACCCCGACCAGCCGATGGCGGATCGCCTGCGTCCGGGCATGTCGGTGCAGGCCGAAGTCGACACCAGCACCAACGGGCCGCCAACGCGATGACGCACGGCCCCGGTCCTTCCGCCTGCATCGCGCTGCGCCTGACGCGCCGCGCCGTGCTGCCCGTCATCGCCCTGCTGCTGGCCGGCTGCATGGGGCCACGCCCGCCCTTGCCGGATCCCGTCGCGCCGCCGGTAGCCTGGCGCGTGGATCCCGGCCCCACCGTTGCCATCGAGCGCGAATGGTGGCAGACCTACGGCGACCCGGCGCTGACCGCGCTGGTGGCCCAGGCGCTGAGTCAGAACGACGACATCGCCATCGCCGTGACACGCGTGCGCCAGGCCGATGCCCAGGCGCGCATCGCGCGTGCCGAGCTGTTCCCGACGCTGGACTTCACGGCGGGCGCCACTCGCGCCCGCGCCATCAACGCCTTCGGCACGGCCGGCACCGCCAACACCGGCCAATTGGCGCTGGATGCTTCGTACGAGGTCGATCTGTTCGGCCGGATCCGCGATTCGGTGGGCGCCGCGCGCAACAGCCTGCTGGCCAGCGAAGCGGCGCGCGACACCACCATCCTGTCCGTGTCGGCCGCCGCGGCGCGCGGCTATATCACGCTGCGGGCACTCGATGCCCAGCTCGATGTCGTGCGCCAGACGCTGACGTCGCGCGCCGACGCGCTGCGGCTGGCGCGTGATCGGGCGCGGGCCGGGTACACGTCCCAGCTCGAATACGAACAGGCGCGGGCGGAGTACGAATCGACCGCCCAGGCGGTCCCCCAGGCCGAACTGGCCGTGGCACGGCAGGAAAACGCGCTGGGCGTGCTGGTGGGCAATCCGGAGGCGGGCGCCATCGCGCGTGGCCTGCCCCTGCAGGCGCTGCAGCAGCCGCCCGTACCGGCGGGCCTGCCGTCCGAACTGCTGCGGCGGCGACCCGATATCGCCCAGGCCGAATACACGCTGGCCGCCACCGATGCCAGCCTGTCCGCCGCCCGCAAGGCCTACCTGCCGCGCATTCCGCTGACGGCCTCGGGCGGCCTGGTCTTTGCAACCGGCCTGGCCAATCCGGTTCGCATCTGGACACTCGGCGGCAGCGTGCTGGCACCGCTGTTCGAGGGCGGCCGCATCGTGGCCGGCGCCGACGCCGCCGCCGCCCAACGCGACGAGGCCGCCTATGCCTACCGCCGCGTGGCGCTGACCGCCTTCCGCGAAGTCAACGACAACCTGGCCGCGGTGCAGAAACTGGGCGAACAGGAAGCACGGCTGCGCGAGCAGCGCGACGCACTGGCAGCGGCCCTGCGCCATGCCACCAACCGCTATCGCGCCGGGTACTCGCCTTATCTGGAGCAACTGGACGCCCAGCGCCAGCTGTTCAGCGCCGAACTGAACCTGATCCAGACTCACGCGGACCGACTCAATGCCAGCGTGGCCCTGTACCAGGCGATGGGGGGCGGCTGGCAGCCGGCTGGCGGGGCAGGCCAATAAGAAAAGCTTATGGCGCCAGTCGCCGATTGAATTTCTCCTGCGTGCGGGGCTGGGCTAGAGTGGGCCCCACAACACCCGGCAAGACCCCAGAACACCGGCCGGGCCGCATTCATCAGGAGACAGCATGACCCGTACCCTTCGCGCCCTGGCCGGCGTGGCACTGGCGGCAGCCGCCATCGGCCACGCCCAGGCAGACACCTATCCCTCGAAGCCGATCCAGATGATCGTGCCGCAGGCGCCGGGTGGCTCCAACGACATCGTCGCGCGGCTGGTGGCGGCCGACCTGTCGCAGCGGATCGGCCAGCAGGTGGTGGTGGAAAACCGCCCCGGCGCCGGCGGCAACATCGGCACGCAGACCGCCGCACGCGCCACGCCCGACGGCTATACGCTGCTCATGACCATCAGCAGTACGCAGGCCATCAACCCGTCGCTGTACCGGAGCGTGCCGTTCGACCCGGTCAAGGATTTCGAGCCGATTTCGCTGGTGGCCACGGTGCCCAACGTGCTGGTGGTGAATCCGGCCTTCCCGGCCAGGTCGATGTCGGAACTGATCGCGATGGCCAAGGCCAAGCCCGACTTCTATCGCTACGGATCGGCCGGCAACGGCACGCTGAACCACCTGCTGGGCGAGATGCTGAACACGATGGCCGGCATCAAGCTGGAGCACGTACCGTACAAGGGCGTGGCGCCGGCGCTGAACGACGTGCTCGGCAACCAGGTGCCGATGGCGTTCGCAAGCCTGCCGTCGGTGCTCTCGCACATCAAGGCCGGCAAGGTGCGCGCACTGGGCGTCAGCTCGGCCAAACGGTCGCCGTTCGCGCCGGACATACCGGCCATCGGCGAGACCGTGCCCGGCTATAGCGGCGATCTGTGGGTCGGCCTGTTCGCGGTGCGCGGCACGCCGAAGGAGGTCGTCCAGAAACTGTCCACGGCCATGCAGGCCGCACTGGCCGACAAATCGCTGCGCGACAAGCTGGCCGCGCAGGGCGCCGAAACGCTGGGCGGCACGCCGCAGCAGCTGGCCGCCACGCTGCGCACCGACATCGACAAGTGGGCGAAAATCGTCAAGCAGTCGGGAGCCCAGGTGGACTGAGCCGCGCCGGGCACGGCTCGCCCGGACCGCTTCAATCGGCTTCAATCGGCTTCGATCGGCTTCAATCGGCTTCAGCCGGCTTCAACGGGCTTCCGCCGCATTACGACGCTCTGCTCTCCTGCCGCGGGAGCGGAGCGTCGCCCTCCCGATCCCGGCCCTGCGCGACCGGCATCGTGTCGGTGATTTCCCGAATGTCTGCGCCATGTCCGCGTATCATCGTGCGCTTGCCCGATCCGTACCCCGCCCCTGATTCGCCATGCCTGACCATTCGTTGTTGTCCGCCCTGCTCATCTTTGGACTTGGAGGGCTGCTCGGTGGGGTAGGCGGCCTGTTCGGCATCGGCGGCGGCCTGATCGCCATTCCGGCGCTGGGGCTGCTCTACGGCATGGATCAGCAACTGGCGCAGGGCACCTCGCTGGTCATGATCGCGCCCAACGTGGTGATCGGCTTCTGGCAATACCGCAAGCGCGCCGACATCGACCTCAAGACGGCAATCGTCCTTGGGCTGTCCGCCATGCTGTCCACCTATCTGTCGGCACGGCTCGCCACATCGATCGACGCCGCACTGCTGCGCCGTATCTTCGCCGTGTTCATGATCGGACTGGCCCTCTACTTCCTCTGGCGGCTATTACCCGGCCGCGCAGCGACGCACCAGCAGGCGCGGGTATCGGCGTCCTGGATTCCAGCGGTTGGCGTGGTCGGCGGCGCGTTTTCGGGATTTTTCAGCGTAGGCGGCGGCGTGGTGGCCGCCCCTGCCCTGGTCGGCCTGTTTGGCATGCGCCAGGCCGCCGCCCAGGGCCTGGCGCTGGCCCTGGTCACACCCGGCGCGGTAGTGGCCTTGCTCACCTATGCACATGCCGGCCATGTGGACTGGTACAGCGGCATCCCGCTGTCGCTGGGCGGCATGCTGACGATCTCCTGGGGGGTGGCACTGGCCCACCGCATGCCGGAACGGCGCCTGCGCGCAGCGTTCGCGGTGTGCCTGATTGCAACGGCGGTGGTGATGCTGGTGCGAGGGTAAGCGGCCCGCCACGACCCACGGCTATCGGCGGTCCTGCGGGAGATCGCGTGGATCGCGGCAGGGTCGCCGGTGAATCGGCATATCGTGCAAAGCAGTTCGGCCGGCGCCGCTCCTTCCACGACATTCCGTTGCGCGCCGCCCTCAACCGGCCTTGTGGAACACCAGGCTGAAGTTGTTGGCCGGCATGGGAATCGGCTCCGCACAGGTCAAGCCGTGCGCCGCGCCCAGGGCGATGACGGCTTCCATGTCGCGTACGCCCCAATCGGCATCGGCCACGCGCAGCTGCCGGTCGAATGCTTCGTTGCTGGGTGCGGTATGCGCGCCGTTGCGGCGGTAGGGGCCGTAGAGATACAGCACGCCGCCGGGGGACAGGTGCCGGCCGGCGCCCGCGAACAGCGCCTCGGCGGCAGCCCACGGCGCGATGTGGATCATGTTGATGCAGACCATGGCATCCACCGCGTCGACGCCCCAGGGCTCCTGCCTCACGTCGATGGCGAGCGGCGGCCGCACGTTGGCGGCCTTTTCGTGGGCCGTCCAGGCCATGATCGATTCCCGGTGCGTGGCATCGGGGTCGCTGGGCTGCCAGGTGAGCCCGGGCAGCGCGGCCGCGAAGTACACCGCATGCTGGCCGGTGCCGCTGGCGATCTCGAGCACCGTGCCGGTTTTCGGCAGGGCGTCGCGCAAGACGGCCAGAATGGGCGCGCGGTTGCGGTCGGTGGCGGGCGCCATGCGGCGCGCGGTCAGGTCTGCGGCGGGCTGTGTCATGGGGGTTCCTGTGAGCGTGCGCCGGCAATATGCCCGGCCCAGCCCACAGGGTAGCAGGACCGCCGTGCCTGCGTGGTCAGATTGCGTCGGACGCTTCTTATACGCGCCTTACGCGCGCCGGTTCAGCCGCAGCGCCGACGGCGTGGCTGTCAGATAGCCGACGGCCGCGCCGAAGCGGTCCTTGTAGTTGGCACGCACCAGCGGGTCCAGCGTGCCCTTCACCTTGTCATGGAGCCCCTTTTCCCAGTCGCCGGGGTGCTGGAAGTTGCTCAGGATGTAGGTCCAGCCGTGGATCTCGTCCACCGCGTGCAGCCCGGTGGATTCCGCGCCCGCCGGGCACGACAGCACGCGCGACAGTTGCTTCGTGTCCACGTTGTAGGCCCACAGGAAGTTGTTCACGTGCGTGTTGCTGTCCTCGCCGACAAACAGCGTGCGCAGCGTCTCCGAGAACTTGAGGTTGTCCGGCGTGGCCACCTTGTCGGGGTTGGCGTAGTTGCCCAGTGCGTCCTGCGCCTTCTTCGGGCCACCGCCAAGATCCTCCGACACCAGCGCCGGTACGGCCGCCATGTCGACCGGCACCCATTCACTGTCGATGCGGGCACCGGCCTGGTCGGACTGCGCCCCGCGCAGGTTCAGTTCGTAGACCGCGCCCGAGTACGGGCCTTCCACGCGGATGTCGCCGGCATTGGCGGCATTGCCGGCCAGCATGCTGGTCTCGATGCGCGAGATGGCCGAGTACGCCTTCCTGTCCGCGATATTGACGGTCGTGCCTTCCATTTTGGTGAAGCCGAGGCTGCCGCCCACCAGCGCGGCGTAGCGGTGGGTTTCCAGGAAGGCAGCGGCCTTCTCCTGCCCCGGCTTGAGCCTGACCCAGTTCGGCTTGCCATCGAACAGGATGCGCTTGTAGCTGGAATCCTCCGGATCCTTGAACTGCACGTCCATGATGTCGGTGACCTTGATCCCGCCATCCACGAGCTTGCGGATCTCGTCGCTGCTGGCGCTGCCCAGCGGAATCCACGACAGCGTGGCCGCGCCCGGGCCGGTGCCCGATGTCTGGTGCCACTTGGCCACATACAGCTTGCCCGCCGACAGGTCGCGCGGACGGTCGGCGATGAACAGGAACAACCCGCCATTGGTGGCGTCGTCGCCCATCAGCACGGTGCGCTCGTCGGGCATCACCTGTACCAGTTCGTGCGAGATGCGCCCCAGGCAATAGTGCTTGCGGATCGATCCGGTGCCGTCGGGGTTCACGGTCACCTCCGGCAGGTGGCCGTAGTGATACGGATTGGCGCGGCCCGCATCGCCATACAGGTGCTGGCTGAAGCCGCGCAGCTTCCTGTCGGTGGCGGCCCTGGCCGCGTCGGGCTCGTATTCCTCGCTCGACAGGTGCGTGTTCCACGGCGACAGGCTTGCGCCGCAGGTGATCCACAGGCCGTTCACGCCGGACGTATCCACATTGTGGTACTGCACCAGGCTCAGCTTGCCGGTCTTCGGGTCCTGGTCCAGCGTCAGCACGGCGATGGGCGACGGCAGCATGCCATGCATCTCGGCATCGGCCTGGTCGCGCGTGGTGTACTCGAACTGCACCACCGCGAACACCGTGTTGCCCTTGACGCCGCGCACCCTGGTGTTGCGCAGCGTCAGCAGCGAACTGCCGTCCGGGGCATCGGAATAGAACTGACGCGCCTTGCCCGGCACCGAGTCGTCCACGATCGGACGGTTCTGGATGTCGTAGTACCCGCCGGCCAGCACCTTGCCGCCCTTGCCGTCCGGCACCAGGTCGCCGGTGACGAAGAACGGCTGGTAGGCCAGCGTGTAGTCCTGCCCGGTGCCGTCGGCGTACGACACCTTCAGCGACGATCCCACCGTCGTGGTGGCCATGGCCGCGGCGTTTTCCAGCGTGGGCGCGGCCATGCCGGTGAACGTGGCGGATGCAAAGGCGGCCTTGCGGCGGGGCGCGGCGGCGAAGGCGGCCTCCATCGCGGACATGCCGCCGGCCAGGCTGGCGGCAGCGGCACCGAGCGGCAGCATCGGAGCGCCGCCCAGGATTTTCAGGGTGCGGCGGCGGGCATTGACGGTCTGGTCGGACATGGGATTGAAGTGGGCTCTGTGGGTGTCTGGCAGTTCTTCTGAAGGGATGCGCTGTGGCAGGAACGACATCTGCCCGTCCGGATGGTAAGGCGCTTTCATGACAGATATTTGACGGTCCGCAAGCTGTCACACATCTGGCGCTTCAGCCGGCTGCGCTACACTCGCCCTCCTGCCTGTCGATTCCCTGCCCTGTCTTGCCCACCTTCACGTTAGCCGCCCCGGTACATGCCGACATCGAGATACGCAAAAGCCGCTTTATCGCGCTGGCCGTGCCGGTGCCCGATCGCGAGGCTGCCATGGGCGTGATCGCGGACCTGCGCGCGCAGCATCCCACGGCCACGCACGTGTGCTGGGCGCTGCTGGCCGGCGGGCAGTCGGGCATGTCCGACGACGGCGAGCCATCCGGCACGGCAGGCCGGCCGATCCTGGAGGTATTGCGCCATCACGACCTGGATGGCGTGCTGGCCGCCGTGGTGCGATATTACGGCGGCGTCAAGCTGGGCGCCGGGGGACTGGTGCGCGCCTATACCGACGCCATCGCGGGGGCGCTCAAGGACGCGCAGCGGATCGAGCGCATCGCCTACGCCACGCTGACCGTGCTGGTCGATTACCCCGACGAACCGCGCGTGCGCCGCTGGATCGATCAGTCGGCCGATGCGGGTTGCACGCTGGCCGAGACCCGCTATGGCGCGCTGGCCACACTGGTCATCCGCTTGCCGGCCGCGCTGCGCGAGCAGGCGCAGGCAGCCCTGCGCGATGCCACTCACGGGCGAGCCGGGTTTCCGGCCCATGAGGACTAGCCGCATGGCCGAATCGCAGTACGGCATGCCAGCCGACATCCCGGACGACACTCGGGAGTTCACGGCGCAGGTGCTGCCGGGCCAGGTACGCTTTGCCGCGCCCGCGTCCTTGAGCCTGCTGGAAAGCGCCCTGCTGGACGGCGTCAGCCTGCCCAGTTCCTGCCGCAACGGCACCTGCCGCGCATGCATCAGCAAGCTGCACGCGGGCAGCGTGCGGTATCGGATCGAATGGCCCGGCCTGAGCCTGGACGAAAAGGACGACGGCTACATCCTGCCCTGCGTGGCCTGCCCGACCAGCGACGTGGTGTTCGAGCCGGTAGGCGCGGGGTGATCCCGCCAGCGGACGTCCAGCACCGCCGGAGCGAGCGAAAAACGCTGTAACGCGTACCGGGCCACGTCCTGGCACCGGAGCCCGCACCCATCGTTTCATGAGCCCGTCTTATCAGGGCTTCCGTGGGCGGCGCGGTCGTCGCGGACGACTTTCCCACGAACATATCGCCTGCCCTCAGCCCCCCGTATAGCGCGTGTACGTGCGCATCTTTTCGCTCATGACCAGCAATCGCTCGCGCAGGATTGCGTGCAGGTACCGCACCGCAGGCGAAAACTGTCGGCGGTGCGGACACACCAGATTGAGCGGCACCGGCTCGCCAGGCTGCTCGGGCAGCAGCAGCTCCAGCCGGCCTTGCTCGACGTCGGCGCAGACGTCTATCCACGACTTGTAGGCGATGCCGCGTCCATCGATGGCCCAGCGCCGCGCGATCTCCGCGTCATCGCATAGCAGCGTGCCCTTGATCGTGATCTGTCGCCGCATGCCGGCCGCAGGGAAGTGCCACCGATCGTACAGGCGGCCACCCAGCACAAACGGCAGGCATTGGTGCATGAGCAGGTCATCAAGCGATGCAGGACGCCCATGGCGCTGCAGGTATTCCGGCGAAGCGACCAGAACGCGGCGGTTGTGCTCGGCCAACGGCAGCGCCACGTAAGTGGCGCCTTCGTTCGCGCCGTAGCGGATGGCGATGTCCACGGGGTCCCGGAATACATCGGTGACCTGGTCGGACAACGAAAGCCTGAGCACCAGCTTGGGGTGCGATGCCTGGAACGCCGTCAGGAGTGGCAACAGCACGTTACGCCCCAGGTCGGAAGGCGCTGCAATCTTCAGCGTGCCCTGCAGCGCCGTCTGCTCGCCATGCAAGCGCTCCCGCCCTTCGTTGAGCATCGCCAGCACTTCGTCGGCATAGGGCAGGTATTGCTCACCCTCCGCGGTCAGTCGGAGGCTGCGTGTCGACCTGGCGAACAGTCGGATATCCAGTTCCTTTTCCAGCCGCTGGATGGCTGCGCTGACCTGGCCGGGCAGCAGATCCGCCTCGCGGGCAGCGTTCGAAAAGCTGCCAAGCGCCGCGGTTCGTACAAAAAGATGAAGGTCGTCGAGTCTGATCATTTTCACTACATCAGTGAAAGTCCTGCCTGATTATCACAGTTTTTCGAAAAACCAGCCGGGCGGAATATACCGCCACGGACGGGTTTTCGACGCGAATCGACCCGGTCCATGGCCGAACGAACGCCTCTCATCGAACAAGAATCCAGGAGTCCATACCATGTATCCATCACTGAACGGCCACGCGTCGTCGCTCGCGGTCGCCATCGCCATCACTTTCGGCGTGCTTGCGCCGCTGGGCGCTACCGTCTCGGCAGCGCCATCCTCGACCCTGGAAACGGTCGCAACTTTCGACGGCGCCATGCCGACTGGCGTGACGATCGCCGAAGGCGGCCGCATCTTCGTCAACTTCCCTCGCTGGGGCGACGATGTCCCTTTCACCGTGGGCGAACTGCGGAATGGCAAGGTCACTGCCTATCCTGATGCCGCGGTCAATCAACCGGACAATGCGCGGCCGGCCGAAACCTTCCTCAGCGTGCAGAGCGTGGTGGCCGACGGCCAAGGGCGCGTCTGGGTGCTCGATACCGCCGCTCCCGGCTTCTCCAACCCCGTGCCGGGCGGCGCCAAGCTGGTTGCCATCGACCTGAAGACCGACCAGATCGTCAAGACCATTGTCTTCCCCGCCAACGTGATGCGAGCGCGGACCTATGTCAACGACATGCGTTTCGATTTCCGCGTCGGCAAGGCCGGCGTCGCCTATGTCACCGATTCCTCGCTGTCCGGTATCGGCGGCATCATCGTGGTCGATCTCGATACAGGCAAGGCCATCCGCCGCCTGACCGGCCACCCGTCAACCTCGGCCGATCCATCGTTCCGTCCCGTCGTCGAAGGCAAGCCGATGGAAGCCCGCGATGCGTCAGGCAAGGTCACCCCGTTCACCGTCGCCTCCGACGGCATTGCGCTGAGCCCGGATGGCAAGACGCTGTACTTCTCGCCGTTGTCGAGCCGGCATCTCTACGCGGTGTCGACCGCCATGCTGCGCGACCCTTCGGTCAGCGACGCGCGAATCGGCAAGACGGTCAGGGATCTCGGAGAAAAAGGTGCGTCCGACGGACTGGAGTCGGATGCGAACGGCGCCGTCTACGCCAGTGACTATGAGCACAACGCCATCCGCGCGCGCGGCGCATCGGGCAGATGGACCACGCTGGTGCAGGATGCCAGGCTGCTGTGGCCGGACACGCTCTCCGTTGGCGCCGACGGATACCTGTACGTCACGGCCAACCAGTTGCATCGCCAGGCCGGATTCCAGGGCGGCGAGGACAAGCGCGAGAAGCCCTACGCGCTGTACCGCATGCATATCGGCGCAAAGCCGGCGCCCACGCGTTGAGCCAGAGTCCGTAGCTGGCCCGGCTGCCATCCCGCGTCGGGTCACCGGGCTCAATCCCGCTGGCGTCCGTTCACCGAAAAAAAGCGTAGCGCGATCTTGAGCGCGTCAGGCCCGCTGGGGTCCGAGAACGCCTGTCCGGGCGCGCCGCCGCTCCACGCGTGGCGCAGCCCTTCCACCTTCACCACGCGCAGATAGGGACGCGGCCCGGCCTGCCAGTCGAACACGTCCACCGCGCGGCGCGTGCCGCGCCGTACGCGCCTGGCGGGCAGTGCCCTGGGGGCCGGCGTACCCGGCGGCCACAGTTCCAGCCACATCGCCGCCGTGGACGTGGCGTTGTCGTAGGACACCACGCTGTCCTCGTCGCCGTGCAGCAACAGCAGGGGGGGCGGGGAACGCCCGGCCAGCGCCAGGCGGGCCGCCACGGCGTCGGGCGCCCGATCGCCGCGCATGGCCTTTGGCGCCTGCGTGGCATTGACGGCGCTATAGGGCGCGGCCCCGGAATGGGAGCCGATGGCGGCGAAGCGATCCGGATAACGCAGGCCCAGCATCATCGCCATGGCGCCGCCGGCCGACAGGCCGAATGCGCAGACGCGATGGGCCAGGATGGCGTAGCGCTGGCTGACATGGTCGATCATCGACATCAGCAGCGCGGTTTCCGATGCACCGCGCGCTGCGGGACGGAACCAGTTCCAGCAACGCTGGGCATTGGCGTGCACCGACTGCTCGGGCATCAGCACGACCCAGCGCGCGTCGCGCGCCACCGTGGCCACCCGGGCGCACGCGGCAAAACTGGCGGCGTCCTGCCCGCAGCCGTGCAGCAGGACCAGCAATGGCGCGGGCCGCGCCGCGCTGACGCCGGGCGGTACGTACACCCGGTAGCGGCGCTGCCCCATGCTGCCGATCCCCATGCTGAAGCCCCAAAGGCCTTCCTCCCACGATCCGCCGCCCTTGCTCACCGGCGCGCGCGCCGGCGTCACCACCCCGGTCATGGCCTGCCGCGCCACCTTGCCCACGGCGCGGCCCATGGCCTTGCTCACGGCCTGACTCTGCTGCCGGGCCGCGCGCATCATCGGATCAGCCACGGTCCTGGTAACCGTGCGGCTGAACTGGCGTGCGCTGCGCGTCGCCTGCTTGCTCAGCGTTGCCCACAATTTGGTGCCGCCCGTGCGCCGTTTCATGCCGCATCGCCCTTTCGTTTCCGCTGCTGCGTGGTCAGACCTCCGCTGCGATGATGCACGAGTCTACGAGGCGAATATGTCAGATTGTCATGAACCGGCGCGTCGGAGACCGGCCGGATGCGGCCAATCCTCCAAGGAGGGCCGTCAACGGCCGGCCGCGTCATGCACGGCGCGGCTATCGGCCGGCGCTTCGTCGCGTTCTTGCAGACCGTAGTCGCGCAGCACCTGCGCCACGCGCAGCCGGTAGTTGGCGAACACGCCGCCGCGCCCGGCCGCCTGGGCCTGGCGGTGGTCGAGCGTATTGCGCCAGGCCAGTACGGCGGCCTCATCGCGGAAGAACGACAGCGACAGCAGCTTGCGCGGGTTCGTCAGGCTCTGGAAGCGTTCCACCGAGATGAAGCCGTCGATGGCTTCCAGTGTCGGTTTGAGGTGGGCGGCGATGTCCAGATAGGTGTCCTGTCGCCCGGGCGCAGGCTCGACTTCGAAGATCACGGCAATCATCGGGGGCTCCTTCGTATGGTTCAGGGTTGTACGTAGAACAGGGGAATGCGGGCGTTGACCGATGGCCGATAGCGTACGCGATCCACCAGGCGCGCCGGTTGGATCCCGCGCGACAGCAGCGCCTGCACGGTACAGGCGGCCAGTAAGCGGGCCAGCGCATCGCCGGGGCAGCCGTGACGGCCGGCACCGAATGTCCAGGGGCGGGCCGCCGCCGCTGCGGCGACCTCCTGGCCATCGTCATGCGCGGCGGCGGCCAGCAGCACCAGCACCGCATCGCCGGCGCGGACGGGCTGGCCGCAGACCATGGTGTCGGCGACCATGAAGCGTCGCGTGTTCTGCACGGGCGGGTCCAGGCGGGCCACGTGGTCCACGTGGTCCACCAGCGTATCGGCGCGACTGTCCGGGCCGGCGTGCTGGCCGGTACGTCCCAGATGGACCAGCGTGTTGCCGATCAGGCCGGCAGTGGCCTCGCACGCCTGGATCATCAGCCCCACGGCGTTGGCGACCAGCGTTGGGGCATCGATGCCTGCCAGCGCGGTGTCCTGCGACAGCGCGTGCAGCAGGTTTCCCGCCGGTGCGGACGGCGTGCAGCCGTGCGTCCAGTGCGTGAGCCATTGCGCGGCCGCCGCGCCCGCTTCCACTTCGGCCGGCGTGGCCAGCGGCGACATCGCCATCGCAAAGGTGGAAACGAAGCCGGCCACACGCGTGGAAACATGGCCATCGGCGTCGCGTTCGAGTGGCAGGCCCAGCAGGTCCGCGACTGTCAGCACCGGCAAGGTGAACATCCAGCGCGTGGCTTCGTGTGCGTCCTCATCGGCCATACGCGGCAGCGCCGCGGCCAGCGCGTGGGCGCGCACGCGCACCAGGCCCAGGTCGAGCCCGGCCAGATGGCGCAGCACGATGGCTTTCAGGGCAGCGTGGGCAGGTCCGTCGGTCATGCGAACCAGTCGGCCGAACAGGTCGCCCGCCGGGCCACCGGCCAGCGCGGGCGGCACCGGCTGGCCCGGCGGACGCACGCGGGCATCGGGATGGTCCAGCACTTCCGCCACGGCGGCAGCGCTGGCAGCCACCCACAGCTTCAGCGCCGCGTCGTAATGGAACGGACGCGTGCGCGCCAGCTGGCGATACCAGGGATAGGGGTCGGGATGCGTGACCGCTGCAACGGGGTCGGCGGGGTCGGCGGGGTCGGCGGGATCGGCGGCCGGCGCCACGCCGGGAGAGGACAGCGTGAGCACGGCATCAAGGGGCGAATTCATCACGGTTTCCGGCTGAATGGGCGATGTCGCCATCTTCGCAGCGCGCGGGCCAGGGAAGGTTCGTCCTGTCGTGAAATGTCGAATGCGGGACGGCGCGGTCGTTGGGGCGCCCAGACCAAGCGCCACGCAGCCCCAAGATGCCGTGCGTGACCCCGGTCAAGCGGCCGGCCGAGTCGGACGCGCGGCAGCCCGACGACCCGTCGCTGCATGCGCAATATCAGACATGTCATGGAGATCGTTCTGCTATGCTGCCTCGCACTCCATCCACCCTGACCCAATGACCCGGCGCCACTGGCTCTTCATGTTTTGCGCGATCACGCTGGGCGTCTGCGGCCCGGTGGCGCTCACCACATGGGTGTCGCGCGAGTTGGCCGAGCAGTTGTTCCGCCAGCGCGTGGACGCTTTCACCGAACGCGCGCTGCTCCGTGTGGAAGCGGTGGCACGCGATGCCGTCGAGGCCGCCCGCCAGGCGGACCAGTTCGACGGCCCGCCATGCACCCCGGATCATCTGGACGCCATGCGCGAGGCCGACCTCCATCACCGCTACGCGCGACAGATCGTCTACCTCGATGGCGAGCAGCTGCTGTGCGCGTCGTCATCGCTGCCGGGCGCGCTGCGCAGCATCACAGGCCAGAATCCGCGCTGGGCCTCGCTGCCGGCGCTGCGGGCCGTGTATCGCATCGATGCCACGGGGGAACCGCCGCCCGCCGTCCAGTTTCGCGTGGGCCGGCACGTGGCCGTGGTCGACGCGCAGTTCTTCATCGACATCGTTCCGCTCGATGCGCAGATTCGCCTCGGCATGATCGATACGCACTCGGGCAAGGCGGTGGCGATCTGGGACGACACCGATACGGCTACCCTGCAGCGCGCATGGGCCGAGAAGCTCGACGGCAAGGTGCGGGGGGATCGCTATCTGGACGTCAAGCAGTCGCAACACCTGCCATTCGCCGTGGTGGCCTACGAGCCGCGCGACGAGATGGCCGGCACCTGGCGGCAACTGCTGGTCGTCGGCCTGCCCGTGGCGCTGCTGGCCAGCGCCCTGGCCGCCTGGCTGATGCTGCGGTGGGGCCGGCGCCTGCGCAGCCCCACCTACCTGCTGCAGGATGCCATCCGCCACAAGGCGTTCTTCGCGGTCTACCAGCCCGTGATGGCGCTCGACGACGGACGCTGCGTCGGCGCCGAGGCGCTGGTGCGCTGGCGCATGCCGGACGGCTCGGTGGTGCTGCCGGACCGCTTCATTCCGATGGCCGAATCGGTCGGTGTCATCCACGCCATCACCACGTGCGTGATCGAGGCCGTGCTGGCAGACCTTGGCCCGCACCTGGCCGCCGATCCGGCCATGCATGTATCGATCAACCTTTCGCCGGACGACTTCCGCGCCCACGACACGCTGCCAGCCATCAGCGCGGCACTGGCGCGCGCCGGCGTGCGCGCAGGGCAGATCTGGATCGAGGTCACCGAGCGCGGCTTTGCCAATGACACCGCCTGCCGCGAGATGATCGCGGCCT
Organism: Ralstonia sp. 25mfcol4.1; assembly: GCF_900104095.1. GTDB lineage: Bacteria > Pseudomonadota > Gammaproteobacteria > Burkholderiales > Burkholderiaceae > Cupriavidus. Next base: position 110,251 of record NZ_FNJO01000004.1, read on the forward strand.
TCCGCAAGGCCGGCCATCCGATCCTGATCGACGACTTCGGCACCGGCTATTCGAGCCTGGCCTATCTGCATGACCTGGACGTGGACGGTATCAAGATCGACAAGGCCTTTGTCGGATCGATGACGACCGACGCCCCGTCGAAGTCGGTCGGGCCCCATATCATCGGGATGGCTCGCGCGCTGGACATCGATATGGTGGCCGAGGGCATCGAAACCGAAGCGCAGCGCGTGGCGCTACGGCAACGCGGCGTGCAGTACGGCCAGGGCTGGCTGTTCGGCAAAGCCATGCCACGGGCCGAATTCCTGGCGTTCTGGCAAGAGCACGCGGGCGCTGCCATCGAGGCCTGAGCGCCGATGCCGGCGCCTCCGTGCCAGTTTGCACCTATACTCGCCGTTTCCTTCCGCGCGAACACGTGCGAGCCACCATCGATGAGCAAACCACCATGCCTTGAGCCATCAACACCTGACGGGACGAAGGTTCCGCATTGCCGGCATCGGGGACACGGCCGGCATGGCGGAGTTTGACGGGCACCACGGTTCATGAACCTGTCGTCGACGACGGCGAACGTCGCGGCGCAGGGCAGACATCAGAAAAACGGGAACCGGGTAGTCAGGACGCGGAAGACCGCCATCCTGCCTTGCGGCGCACAGCGCACGGGGCATGCGATCGGCGGCGGGCATGAATCGATGAAACAGACAGATCGTGCGCAGGGCGCGGCGCTGGCCGGCCTGCGCGCCGCCGACGGGGCAAACGGCGGAAGCATCGGCGGGAACATCAGAAATACCGGTGGCATCGGCGGCGGAGCGGTCAACGGGCCCGTCAAGCCCGTCGAGGGGGCCCTGCCCTGGCAGACCCGCCACGACCAGTTGCTGGCCGTGCGCCGCACGGTCCGGCTGTCGATTCCGATCAACATCATCCTGGGCGTGAGCGTGCTGGCCGTGGCCTGGCACGCAGGGCGCGGTGCCACGGCGGCGGTATGGTTCGTGTTTTCCCTGCTCTGGAACATGCTGCGCATCTGGATGTGCCAGGTGCCGGTGGGCCGGGCGCCCGGCACCACGCGGCCGGACGATGACCGGCTGGCACGCACGGTGGCACGCCACCTGCGCATCCATTGCACGCTGGCGCTGCTGTCGGGCCTGACCTGGGCTGCCATTCCGGTGCTGTGCGACGGCTACACGTCGCCGCAGACGCTGTTCTACCTGACCGTGGTCTGCGGCATCACCGCCGGTGCGGTGACCCACGGCTTTGCGTACGCGCGTATTCCATTCTTTTTCATCACACCGCCACTGCTGTCGGCCGCCGCATGCCTGTTGTGGTTCGGCGATTTCGACAAGTTCTGGCTGGCCGGCACCACGCTGCTCTACCTGGCCGCACTCGTCCGGTGCACGCTGGAAAGTGAGCGGCAGATCCGGCATTCGATCCGGCTCAAGAACGAGGCCACCGCCATCCAGGATTCTCTGCGTATCGCGCATGACCACGCCGTGAATCGTGCCGACGAGATGTGGACGCTCGCCAGCCTGGACCCGCTGACCGGCCTGCTGAGCCGCAGCGGGTTCTTCGCTCGGGCCAACAAGCGATTTGCCAACGGCTTGAGCGGCCGGCATTGCCTGTTGCTGCTGGACCTGGACGGCTTCAAGCTCATCAACGACGCGTTCGGCCACAAGGCTGGCGACGGCGTGCTGCGCGAGGTGGCGCGGCGGCTAGAGTCGGTGGCCGGGCCTGCCATGCTGGTGGGCCGCATGGGCGGCGACGAGTTCATGCTGCTCTACGATCCGATTGAGAGCGACGATTGCCCGTCCTCGCTGGCCGCCCGGCTGATCGAGGCCGTGCGCCAGCCGCTGGAAGGCTACGAATTCTGCGCGGTAGGCATCAGCATCGGCATCTGCCGCGGGCCGGACATCTCCCTGGACGACATGCTGCTGTTTGCCGACGCCGCGCTGTACGCAGCCAAGCGTGCGGGCCGCAACAGCGTGTACGTGTTCGACGACGACCTGCACCGGCACCTGCAGATGCAGCGCGACATCGAACGCGATCTGCCGCGCGCACTGGCCGACGACAGGCTCGAGGTCTGGTTCCAGCCGATCTTCGCCGAAGGCGGCGCGCGGGTGCGCAGCCTTGAGGCGCTGATCCGCTGGAAGCACGGGCGCCATGGCTGGGTCCCGCCGCCGGAACTGGTGTCGGTGGCAGCGGCGTCCGGCTTGTCCGAGACATTGCTGCGCGCCACGCTGTCGAAGGTCTGCCGCTTGTCGAAAGCCATCGAGGCACAGGGCGGGCAACGCATTCCCATCGCCATCAACCTGTCACCGCGCGAAATGGCGCAGGTGGACATCGACCAGCTGCTGCTGTCGACGCTGGAGGCCTGCCGGATCGAACCGGGCCTGCTGACCGTGGAAATCACCGAGGAAGTGGCGCTCGACGTGATGGCCGTGCAAGGCAAGCTGGCCAACATGGCCAGGGCCGGCGTGGCAATTGCGCTCGACGACTTCGGCGTGGGCTATTCCGGCCTCGGGGCGCTGCGCCAGCTGGGCGCGGCATGCGTGAAGGTGGATCGCAGCTTCATCACCGATATCGCGCAGTCGCCGCGCAACCAGGATCTGATGCGTGCGGTGCTGAATCTCGGGCGCTCGTTCGGCTTCGAAGTCGTGGCCGAGGGCGTGGAGCACGAAGCCGACCGGCAGACGCTGATCGGCATCGGCTGCTATGCCATGCAAGGCTACCTGCTGGCGCGTCCGATGCCCGAAGCCGAACTGCTGGCCTGGCTGCTCGCGCGCGCGGCCACGGCCACGGCCAACAGCGAAGCCAGCATCGACGGCGGCGGGGCCTGACGTCAGCCGCCGCGGGCGCGGCGGGCCTCGTACGCCTTCAGGTGGGTCAGTGCCATGCCGAGCGTGGGCGCATCGGTGCGGCCCCGGCGTGCCAGCAGGTCGCCGACGATCTGGTCCGATTCGATGGCGGCGCCACGCTCCACGTCGCGCAGCATCGATGCCGTGATCGGCGAGCCTTCCGTGAACAGCGTGGTCCTGGCTTGCTGCATCGCCGGCTCGCGCACCGGATAGCCGTTGGCCGCCGCGATGGCGGCGCATTCGTCCAGCAGGGACGCAATGGTCTCGCGGCCACCCGGCGCGGCAAGGATGTCGCCGATGGTGGCCCGCATCAGGCAGGTGGCAGCCGCCAGCGTGGCCAGGAAGAACCATTTTTCCCACATGTCCTGCAGCATCGCGTCGCTGCGCTGCACGTCGAAGCCCGCGTTGCCGAACACTTCGGCCAGCGCCTGCGCGCGGGGGCTGTTGCCCGACGGGCGCTCGCCAAACGACAGGACGTGGAATGCCGACAGATGCAGGATGGTGCCCTGATCGTCGAGCGTGCTCGAAATCAGGCAGCGGCCGCCCATCACGCGGGCCGCGCCAAAGCGGGCATCGAGCTGGTCCAGGTGCCGCATGCCGTTGAGCAGGGGCACGATCACCGTGTCCGGGCCGACGGCCGGGGCGATCGAATCCATTGCGCTGGCCAGGTCATAGGCCTTGCAGCTCAGCAGCACCACATCGTACGGCGTGGTGATCTGCTCCGAGAGCACGACAGGGGGCGTGGCGATGTGCAGATCGCCCTGCGGGCTCTTCACGCGCAGCCCATGCTCCGCCAGTTGCCCAGCCCGCCGCGCGCGCACCAGAAAGGTCACGTCACGCCCGGCCTGCAACAGCCGTGCTCCGAAATAGCCGCCAGTCGCGCCGGCACCGACCACCAGAATACGCATCCTAGACTCCCAGGTCTGACCCGGCACCTTGCCGGGCGATGCGCCATTCTAGTGGGGTTCCGGCAAGCCTGCCGGCGGGGTGCCGATCCTGCTGCGGATCAGGCCACGCACGGGCAGAACACTGCCGGAAACGAGAAAGGGGCCGTCAGTGGCGGTCCCCGTCCTCGCGTCGCGTCATGTGAGCAGATTGAACACGAAGCCCAGTGCAATCGCGCCGCCCAGTGCCTCCAGCGTGGCCAGCGCCACCAGTTCGCGGAAAATGCGTGATTCGTCCTGCTTGGTCACCATGGTATTGTCTCCAGTCGGTTTTCCAAACGGCTGGCCGGTGGTGTCGTACCGGTCAGTCACACTGCAACCTGCGACTTCAGTAGACTGCAACGCCGGTGTGCAGAACAGTTGGCACAAACCCGCATGGGGTGATCCCCGATGGCACGCCGCGCCGCCGTTTCCACCCCATGCCAGGAAAACCCCTACAATAGCGCCCCACGCCACGGCACCCGACCCCGCCTCCTTCAAATAGCAGCGGACAAGCGCGCCGCCGGCATCCTGCTGCACCTGAACCCCTGCATTCCCATGATCTCAAACGCTTGCGGCGTCGACTTCGGCACGTCCAATTCCACCGTCGGCTGGCTGCGTCCCGGCGCACCCACGCTGCTGCCGCTGGAAGACGACAAGTCCACGCTGCCATCGGTGATCTTCTTCCACGCCGAGGATCCGCTCGTCAGCTACGGCCGCGCCGCGCTGGCCGACTACCTGGCCGGCTACGAGGGCCGCATGATGCGGTCGCTCAAGAGCCTGCTGGGCACGTCGATGATGGACGACAGCACCGAGGTCATGGGCCAGGCCATGCCGTTCCGCAAGCTGCTGGCGCATTTCATCGGCGAACTGAAGGGCCGCGCCGAGCGCGCTGCCGGCCGCCAGTTCAGCGCGGCGGTGCTGGGGCGTCCGGTTCACTTCATCGACGAGGATGCCGCCGCCGACCAGCTGGCCGAGGACACGCTGGCGGAGATTGCCCGCGACGCGGGCTTCAAGGACATCGCCTTCCAGTATGAGCCGATTGCGGCCGCCTTCGACTACGAGGCCGGCATCGGCAGCGAGGAACTGGTGCTGGTGGCCGACATCGGCGGCGGTACGTCGGACTTCTCGCTGGTGCGGCTGTCGCCCGAGCGCGCCAGAAAGACCGACCGCCGCGAGGACATCCTGGCCAATGGCGGCGTGCACATCGGCGGCACCGACTTCGACCGCGCACTGAGCCTGGCCAGCGTCATGCCGATGCTGGGCCTGAACAGCCAGTTGCGCAACGGCAAGGCGATGCCGTCGGGCCAGTATTTCGACCTGGCCAGCTGGCACACGATCAACCTGGTCTATACGCGCCGCGCCTGGGCCATCGTGATGGACAACTATCGCGATGCCGCCGAAACCGAGAAGCTCGACCGCCTGATCCGCCTGATCAAGGACCGCGCGGGACACTGGCTGGCGATCCAGGTGGAAGCCGCGAAGATTGCGCTGTCCGAGGCGCCGCTCACCACCATGGACCTCGCGCGCATCGCGCCCGATACCACGCTGGATGTCACGCGCGACGATTTCGACCAATCGATCTCGAAACTGGTCGACAAGACGGCCAGCACCGTGAAGGGCATGCTCAAGACGGCCGGCGTTCCGGCCGATGCGGTGGATACCATCCTGTTCACCGGCGGCTCCAGCAGCGTACCGATGCTGCGCGAGCAACTGGCGCGGCTGCTGCCCGGCGCGCGGCGCGTGGAAGGCGACCTGTTCGGCGGTATCGGTTCAGGGCTGGCACTGGACGCGGCCCGCAAGTTTGGCTGAGCCTGGTCCCCGGCGCGTGCCGGGAACGCCGGCAGACTGACCTGCTGACCTGCTGATTTACTGCTCGGCCTTGCAGAGGCCGATCTGCTGGGCCATCAGCACCAGATCGGCAAAGGTGCGGGCGCGCATCTTGCGCATGGCCTGGCCACGGTGGATCTTCACCGTCACCTCGCTGATGCCGATCTCCCCGGCGATCTGCTTGTTCAGCAGGCCCGAGACGGCCATGCCCATGACTTCCGCCTCGCGCGGCGTCAGCGTGGCGTAGTTGCCGCGAATCTCCTCAACCTTGCGCAGGCCCCGGCGTCGCAGCCGGTCTTTCTCGATGGCCGCCGACACGGCGTCGAGCAGGTCCTGGTCGCGGAACGGCTTGGCCATGAAATCCTCGGCGCCCGCCTTCATGGCGGTCACCGTCATGGCGATATCGCCGTAGCCGGTCATGAAGATGATCGGGATATGCACGCCCATCTGCGCCAGCCGGGTCTGCAGGTCGAGCCCGCTCGGACCGCGCAGTCGCACGTCAAGCACCAGGCAGCACGGCACATCAGGCAAGCGGTATTCCAGCAGCTCGGCTGCCGAGCCGAACAGCGCCGTCTGCATCCCCACCGATCGAAACAGGTTGCCCAGGCCGGCGCGCAGCATGGCATCGTCGTCGACGATCAGCACCATCGCGTCGTCGGCGGCGCCAGTACCGGCAGGGTCCCCGCTCTGGGATGTCACGGCTCTGTTCTCCAAGGTCCTTGAGGGCATGTTGCGGTGCCGCCCGAAGCACCAGGACAGTGGAGCGTGGCCGGGCGGCAGGTCGGGCGGAATCCGCGCGCATGAGGGCGGACATGGCCCGGCGCGCGTCCAGCATTTCAGCACAGCACGCGCCGCTTCGCCACCCATACCATTGGCTGAGTGGACAGCGCCGCCGAAACGGCCCCGCAAAACCCTGCTTGTCGGCGGGCCCGCCAATACCTATACCAAGTGTGTATGGCGAAGCCGCAAGCGCCCGCCTACCCTGCGCGTGCCTTGTTACCCCCATCGTCCCAGTTTCCCATGTCCGGTCCTGTCCACTGGCGTGATCGCAAGCCTGCCGGCCGCCGCTTGCCGGGCGCCCGCAAGTTCGCTCGCGAACGCCGCGACGGACCGCTAATCCGTAGATACGTCCGCCTAATACGATGGGCCAATGGCTGCATACGCATGTGCCGTCTAGTCTTGCGTCGGGTTGCATCTTGCCTGTCCCCAGGCATGACGACGTCGATGCAACCGGTGCCGAACGGGCCAGCGCACGCTGCGCCGTCCGCGCCAGCCCCAACCTTCGTTTCAAGGAATTTTCATCATGTCGAACCCCAAGCTCGAAGTACTGACACCGCAGAACAGCCAGCTGATCATCATCGACCACCAGCCGCAGATGGCTTTCGGCGTGCAATCGATGGACCGTCAGGCGCTGAAGAACAACGTGGTGGGCCTGGCCAAGGCCGCGAAGATCTTCAACGTGCCGACCACCATCACCACCGTCGAAAGCGAATCGTTCTCGGGCTACACGTACCCGGAAATCCTCGACGTGTTCCCGAATGCCAAGACGCTGGAACGCACCTCGATGAATTCCTGGGACGACCAGAAGGTGCGTGATGCCCTGAAGGCCAACGGCCGCAAGAAGGTGGTGGTCGCGGGTCTGTGGACCGAAGTCTGCAACACCACGTTTGCCCTGTGCGCCATGCTGGAAGGCGACTACGAGATCTACATGGTGGCCGACGCCTCGGGTGGCACCACCAAGGAAGCCCACGACTACGCCATGCAGCGCATGGTGCAGGCCGGCGCCGTGCCCGTGACCTGGCAGCAGGTGCTGCTGGAATGGCAGCGCGACTGGGCGCACCGCGACACCTACGACGCCGTGATGAAGCTCGTCAAGGAACATTCGGGCGCCTACGGCATGGGCGTGGACTACGCCTACACGATGGTCCACAAGGCCGCCCAGCGCACGGCCACGCCGCATGAATCCATCGCGCCGGTGCCGGCCCGCTAACAGCCCGCCATCGACATTCAATTTATTTGAATGAAATGTACAGCGCGAGTGCGGCAGGCACCGCATTCGCGCCGCTAAAGTTCTCCCCATCGCAGCACGGCCGGCGAATAGCCACGCAATACGCCGGGCCGATAACTCAAACAATCTGAACTCATTCTTGCAGGGAAATCTCATGTCCAACGTCGCCCCCCAATCCCAGGCCGAACAACACGACGCGTCTCGCCGCAAGCTGCTGGTCGGCAGCACGATGGGCGCAGCCGCTGCCACCGTGGCATCGATGGCCGCGCTGACGCCGGCCGCTGCGGAAGCCGCACCGGCCGCGGGCCGCCAGTCGAAGCAGGGTCACTACGTGACCACCAAGGACGGCACGCGCATCTTCTACAAGGACTGGGGTTCGGGCCGTCCGGTGGTGTTCTCGCACGGCTGGCCGCTGGACGCCGACGCCTGGGACGCCCAGATGCTGTTCCTGGTGCAAAAGGGCTTCCGGGTGATCGCCCACGACCGCCGCGGCCATGGCCGCTCGGACCAGCCGGCGCAAGGCAACGACATGAACACGTACGCCGATGACCTGGCCGCCGTGCTCGACGCGCTGGACATCAAGGGTGCCACGCTGGTCGGGCACTCCACCGGCGGCGGCGAAGTGGCCCGCTACATCGGCCGCCACGGCACGAAGCGCGTGGCCAAGGCCGTGCTGATCGGCGCCGTGCCCCCGACCATGGCCAAGAGCGCCGCCTACCCGAACGGCCTGCCGCTGGAAGTGTTCGACAACATCCGCAAGGGCGTAGCTGAGAACCGCTCGCAGTTCTACAAGGACCTGGCCACGCCGTTCTTCGGCTTCAACCGCCCCAACGCCAAGGTATCGCAGGGCACCATCGACGCCTTCTGGGCGCAGGGCATGGCCGGCGGCATCCTGGGCCAGTACCTGTGCATCAAGGAGTTCTCGGAAGTGGACTACACCGAAGACCTGAAGAAGATCGACGTGCCCACGCTGATCCTGCATGGCGACGACGACCAGATCGTGCCGATCGACAACTCAGCCAGGCTGTCGGCCAAGATCGTCAAGAACGCCACGCTGAAGGTCTACCCCGGCGCTTCGCACGGCATGTGCGTGATCAACGCCAACCAGGTCAATGCCGACCTGCTGGCTTTCCTGAACGCCTGAGGCGCCTGAACCCATGTCAGTCACCCGCCGGCAATTCATCGCCTCGGCCGCCGCGCTTGGCGCGGCAGCCTCTTCGGAGCTTTTCGCCATGTCACCGAACCCGACTCCCGATCTCATCCTGGTCAACGGCAAGTTCACCACCCTTGACAAGTCCAACCCGCAAGCTGATGCCGTGGCCATCCAGGACGGCCGCTTCATCAGCGTGGGCACGCGCGACGAGATCATGAAGCTCGCGGCTGCCAAGACGAAAGTGATCGACCTGAATGGCCGGCGGGCCATTCCCGGGCTGATCGACAGCCACATGCACATCATTCGTGGCGGCCTGAACTACAACATGGAACTGCGCTGGGACGGCGTGCGTTCGCTGGCCGACGCCATGCGCATGCTCAAGGACCAGGTTGCCCGCACGCCCGCACCGCAATGGGTGCGCGTGGTCGGCGGCTTCACCGAGCACCAGTTCGTCGAAAAGCGCCTGCCGACCATCGAGGAACTGAACGCGGTGGCGCCCGATACGCCGGTGTTCATTCTGCACCTGTACGACCGCGCCATCCTGAACGGCGCCGCGCTGCGCGCCGTGGGCTACAACAAGGACACCCCGAACCCGCCGGGCGGCGAGATCATCCGCGACAAGGCCGGCAATCCCACCGGCCTGCTGCTGGCCAAGCCCAACGCGACCATCCTGTACGCCACGCTGGCCAAGGGCCCGAAGCTGCCGCCCGAGTACCAGAAGAATTCCACGCGCCACTTCATGCGCGAGGTGAACCGCCTGGGCGTGACCGGCGTGATCGACGCCGGCGGCGGCTACCAGAACTACCCCGAGGACTACAACATCATCGAGGAGCTGCACAAGGAAGGCCAGCTCACGGTGCGCCTGGCGTACAACCTGTTCACGCAGAAGCCCAAGGAAGAACTGAGCGACTTCAAGACCTGGACTTCCACGGTGAAGCCGGGCCAGGGCGACGACCTGTACCGCCACAACGGCGCCGGCGAAATGCTGGTCTACACGGCCGCCGACTTCGAAGACTTCCGCGTCGAGCGCCCCGACATGCCGCCGTCGATGGAAGCCGACCTGGAGCCGGTGATCCGCCTGCTGGCCGAAAAACGCTGGCCGTGGCGCCTGCACGCCACGTACGACCAGACCATCGACCGCGCGCTGGACGTCTACGAGAAGGTGGCCAAGGACGTGCCGTTCAACGGCCTGAACTGGTTCTTCGACCACGCCGAAACGATCTCCGACCGCAACATCGACCGCATCGCGGCACTGGGCGGGGGCATCGCGGTGCAGCACCGCATGGCCTACCAGGGCGAGTATTTCGTCGAACGCTACGGCGCCAAGGCTGCCGAAGCCACGCCGCCGATCAAGAAGATGCTGGAAAAAGGCGTGAAGGTTGGCGCCGGCACCGATGCCACGCGCGTCGCGTCGTACAACCCGTGGGTGTCGCTGTACTGGCTGACCACCGGCAAGACCGTGGGCGGCATGTCGATGTATCCGCAGGCCAACCTGCTCGATCGCGAGACCGCGCTGCGCCTGTGGACCGAAGCCAACACGTGGTTCTCGTCCGAAGAAGGCAAGAAGGGCCAGATCAAGGCTGGCCAGCTGGCCGACCTGGCCGTGCTGTCGGCCGACTACTTCGCCGTGCCGGGCGACGACATCCAGGACATCACGTCCGTGATGACGGTGCTGGGCGGCAAGGTGGTCTACGGCGACAGCGAGTTCGGCCCCCATTCGCCCGACATTCCGCCGGCCATGCCCGACTGGTCGCCGGCCCGCCATGGCAGCCAGTACCAGCCGCGCCCGACGGCCAAGGCTAAGCAGCTGGCGATGAACACCGCCTGCGGCTGCGCCAGTTCGTGCGGCGTGCACGGCCATGCGCATGCCAAGGCGTGGACGTCCAGCGTGCCGACGTCGGACGAAAGCAGCTTCTGGGGCGCCCTGGGCTGCTCCTGCTGGGCGTTCTGACGCCGGCTGCATCCCCGCCATCCGCATTGCATTGAACCGGAGACCCGTCATGCCCTATACCTCTTCCCCGCTGGCGGCGGCCGGCGACACCACGCACCGGCTGCCGCGCTGGATGCACTGGATCGCCCTGCTGCTGCTGTGCGCGGCGTACCTGCAAGGCGGGCTCGTCAAGCTGTTCGACTTCTCCGGCGCGGTGGCCGAGATGCAGCACTTTGGCCTGAGCCCAGCCGTGCCGATGGCGGCGGCCACGATCGCGCTGGAACTGGCCGCGCCCGCCATGATCCTGCTCGGCGTGTACCGCTGGCTCGGCGCGCTGGCGCTGGCCGCCTTCACGCTGGCCGCCACCTTCATGGCCAATCGCTTCTGGAGCGCCCCTCCCGATGCTTACTTCATGCTGATGAATGCGTTCTTCGAGCACCTTGGGCTGGTAGGGGGCTTCCTGCTGGTCGCCTGGCACGACCTGCGCACGCGGGGCCGCGCATGACGCAGGCCGCCGCAACCTCCACGGCCAAGCCGTCCGGCTCGTTCGCGCCGCTGGCCCAGCCAACATTCGCCGTCCTCTGGGTGGCCACGATCCTCGGCAATATCGGCAGCTTCATGCGCGATGTGGCCAGTGCCTGGCTGGCCACCGACCTGTCGTCGTCACCGGCCGCAGTCGCCACCATCCAGGCGGCGGCGACGCTGCCGGTCTTCCTGCTCGCCATTCCGGCGGGCGTGCTGTCCGATATCCTGGATCGCCGCCGCTTCCTGATCGTGATCCAGATCGCGCTGGCGGCAGTCAGCGGTTCGCTGGCCTTCCTGTCGTGGCAGAACGGGCTGACGATCGAGATCCTGATTGCGCTGGCGTTTGCCGGCGGTATCGGCGCGGCGATGATGGGGCCGACCTGGCAGTCCATCGTGCCCGAACTCGTGCCCGCGAATACGCTGCGGCAGGCCGTGGCCCTGAACGGCCTGGGCGTCAATATCGCGCGCGCCATCGGCCCCGCCATGGGCGGCCTGCTGCTGGCCGGGCTGGGCGCGGCCGCGACCTACTGTGCCGATCTGATCAGCTATGTGTTCGTGATCGGCGCGCTGATCTGGTGGAAGCGCCCAGCACAGCCGCGCGATCCGCTGCGCGAGCATTTCTTCAGCGCCTTCCGCGCCGGGCTGCGCTTCACGCGGGCCCATAGCAAGCTTCATATCGTGCTGCTACGGGCGGCCGTGCATTTCGCGTTCGGCAGCAGCGTCTGGGCCCTGCTGCCGCTTGTCGCCAAGCAGTTGCTGCACGGCGGCGCCGGGCTCTACGGCGTGCTGCTGGGCGCGGTCGGCGCCGGCGCGATTCTGGGCGCGCTGTCCATGCCCACGCTGCAGAAGCGGCTCGACGGCGACGGCGTGATCCTGGTGTCCGCCATCGCAACCGCCGTGGTCATGGCCGGGCTGTCGTTCGCCCCGCCGGTCTGGCTGGCGCTGCCGCTGCTGCTGGTGCTGGGCGCCGCGTGGATCCTGGCGCTGACCACGCTCGGCGGTGCGGCACAGGCCATCCTGCCGAACTGGGTGCGCGGCCGTGCGCTGGCTGTCTACCAGATGGTATTCAACGGCGCGCTGGCCGGCGGCAGCCTGCTGTGGGGCTTTGTGGCCCAGGCCCTGGGCACGCCGCACGCGCTGCTGATTGCCGGCGCGGGCCTGGTCGTGGCGGCCCTGTTGCTGAACCGCATCCGCCTGCCGCGCGGCGAGGAAGACCTGGGGCCGGCACATCACTGGCCGGAACCGGAGATGGCCGACGACATCGCCCACGATCGCGGCCCGGTCATGATCCTGATCGAATACTGCATTCCGGCGGCCAACCGGGAGGCGTTCCTGCGTGCCGTCCATCACCTGTCCGAGGAACGCCTGCGCGACGGTGCCTTCAACTGGGGCGTCATGGAAGACCCGGCCAACCCCGAACTGCTGACCGAGTGGTTCCTGGTCGAGTCGTGGGCCGAACACCTGCGCCAGCATCGACGCGTACCGAACGCCGATGCCGACCTGCAGCGCGACGTGGCCCGGTTCCACGTGGCCAGCGAGCCGCCGCGTGTGCGGCACCTGCTGGGCGTGGGGCTGCCCGGCGCCACGCGCTGATCCTCACATTTGCCGTTTTGTCGTTTTGTTGTTGTATTGCGAGACCATCATGAAGATCTACCTTGTCTCTCTTGGCGCCGGCATCCTGGTCGGCATCATCTATGCCCTGATGCAGGTGCGTTCCCCGGCGCCGCCGGCCGTGGCGCTGATCGGCCTGCTGGGCATGCTGATCGGCGAACAGGTGGTGCCGCCGATCAAACGCATGATTGCCGGCGAGCCCGTGACCCTCTCGTGGTTCCATTCCGAGTGCGTGCCGAAGATCACCGGCACGCCCGGGCCGGCCACGCTGACGGCAAAGAACGATGAAAAGACCGATGCGGCGCACTGACGGGCTTGCGCTGCTGGCGGCGCTGGCCGCACCTGCATCGGCGCTGGCGGCCGACTCCGTGACGATCTACGGCCGGCTGAATACCGCCATCGAATACTCGCGCGCCAGCACGGCCACCGACGGCACGGCGCTGGGCAGCGTGGTCCGGCAGACCAACTACCGGTCGGTATGGGGCCTGCGCGGCGAGGAAGGGCTGGGCGGCTCCCTCAAGGCCGTCTGGCAGATCGAAAGCAACCTGTCGATCGACAACGGCCAGGGCGGCATCGCCACGCGCAATTCGCGCATCGGCCTGCAGGGCGACTATGGCCTCCTGTTCATGGGGCACTGGCACACGCCCTACACCGAGTCGACCATGGCGTACGACCCGTACTATCCGACCACGGCCGGCTACATGGCGCTGATCGGCAACGGCTCGACGTCCAGCTCCGACAACGTGCAGGACACCAGCTCGTTCGACCGCCGCCAGAAGAACATCCTGCAGTACCGCACGCCGCAGCTGGCCGGTGTCAGCGTCTGGCTGGGCTGGGGCCTGCCCGAGGAGAAAAACGCGGTAGCGCGCAACCCGGCGCTGTATTCGGCCGCCGTGGTCTACGACCAGGGACCGCTGAACGCCACGCTGGCCTACGAGATCCACCAGCACTACCAGGCCGCCGGGCGCAATGACGATGCACTGAAGGTGGGCGTGGCCTACCAGCTGTTCAAGGGCACGCGCATTTCGGCGCTCTACGAACACCTGCACTACCGCACCGACACCGGCGACCTGCAGCGCAACGGCTACTATGCGTCGCTGGTGCAGCAGCTGGGCCCGGGCAGCGTGCGGGTGGGCTTCGCGCTGGCCGCCAACGGCACGGGGTCATCCACCGATACGATCGGCTTCTTCCGCAGCGGCCCGGAGACCGGCGCGACGCAGTTCACGGTCGGCTACGACTATCCGCTGTCCAAACGCACGGCGCTGTTCGTCTTCTACAGCCGCATCAACAACAAGAAGAACGCGATCTACGACTTCGCCATCAACGAGCTGGGCGTCAGCGCCGGGGCCGACCCGCAGACGTTCGCCCTGGGCATGCGGCACAACTTCTGAGGCCCGATGCCACGCACGGGGCGTAACTAATACCTTGGTATGGGTCCGCTCCGATTCGTGGCGGAGCGGGCCCGAAGCGAATATCCTTGTCGGTTTCCGCGCGGACCATGGTTGCTGCGCCGGCTTCCGCTGTCGGCGGAACACCGGCAATACCACCGTATGATGTTGAGCATGGCCCGGCGGGATTATGCTGTGCGCAAGCGGTGGCCCCTGTCACCGCTCCAGACTTCTCAAGGATTCCGTGTGACTGCCACCCCCGTGATTGCCATTGTCGACGACGACGCTTCCGTCCGGCATGCCATGGGCAGACTGGTGCGCTCGCTGGACATGACCGCGGAACTCTACGGCGGCGGCGCCGAACTGCTGGCATCCGCATCGATCGCCGGCATCCACTGCGTGATCACCGACGTGCAGATGCCCGGGATGAATGGCTTTGCCCTGTGCGAGGCGCTGCGCGCCCGGGGGCACCGGATGCCCGTCATCTTCATGACGGCCTTCGCACAGGAAGGCTACGAACAGCGCGCCCGCGACGCCGGCGCGGCCTGTTTCCTGAACAAGCCCTTCCAGGATACGGATATCATCGACTGCATCGAGAACGCGCTGCAGATCCGCCCCGGAAACTAGGCCCACTCCCAGGTCTCCTTTTTTCTCCGGCGCCGCCCCATGACGACCGACGAATCCAGCCTGCCGAATCACCTCCGGAACGGCCCGCAAGACGCCCTTTCCCTGTCGGAATACCGCTTCGAGCCCTGCCTGCAGGACGGCATCGTGGCACTCTCGCGCGGCGTGCATGCCCGCACCGGCAGCACGCTGATGCTGGCACATGCGGCGTCCCCGCGCGCGGAGCCCGATGCCGCGCGGCGCATCGAGACCGAATTCGCATTGCGCGGACTGCTGCGCACCGAATGGGCGCTGGTGCCGCGCACCCTCGCGCGCTACCGCCAGGGCGTGGCGGCCGTCTACGACGACCACGCCGGCACGCCGGTATCCTCCCTGGCAGGACAGCGACTGCCCGTGGCGCAGGTGCTGTCGATCGCGCTGGGGGCCAGCGCGGCGCTGAAGGCAGTACACGAGTGCGGCCTCGTGCATCGGGCCATCACGCCGTGCAGCCTGTTCGTCGATGACGCCGGGCGCTGCCGGATCGGCCGGTTCGGCTTTGCCATCCACGCCTCGCAGCCCGACGCCGACCGCCCCGCTGTGACGACGCTGGCGGGCGAAGCCCCGGCGTACATGTCGCCGGAGCATACCGGCCGTACCCGGCATGCCATCGACGCACGCAGCGATCTCTACGCGCTGGGGGTCATCCTCTATCAGTTGCTGACCGGGCAATTGCCGTTCGGCGTCAGGAATCCGGACGACCTTGGCGAGTGGATTCACGGCCACGTCGCTGGCACGGCGCTGCCGCCCGATGCCATCGCGCCCGACGTGCCACCCATGCTCTCGCGAATCGTGCTCAAGCTGCTGGAAAAGAGCCCGTCGCGCCGCTACCAGACCGCAGCCGGACTGCACGCCGACCTGACCCGGTGCGTCGACGCATGGCGTTCACATGGCCATATCGAACCGTTCGAAGCCGGCGAGCGCGACATCTCCGCCGATCTGGCGTTGCCGGACAGCCTGTATGAGCGCGACCTCGAACTTGCCGCCCTAGCCGACGCTTTTGCCGGCGTGCAGGCCAGTGGCACACCGGCCGTGGCAGCGCTCACCGGCCCATCGGGGGTTGGCAAGAGCACACTGACGCAGGCCTTCCTCCAGACCATTCAGGCGCGGCGCGCGTGTTGCGCGGTCGGCAAGGCGGACCCGTTTCGCGAGGCTGTGCCCTACGCCGTCCTGGCCGATGCCTTCCGCACGCTGGTTCATCAAATCCTCGGCCTGCCCGAAGAGGCGGTACGGATGTGGCAACGGCGGCTGGCGCAGGGCCTCGGCAACTACGGCCAGGTTGCCGCCCGCATCGCGCCGGCCTTGCGACTGCTGGTCGACGACTTTCCGGCGCCGCCCGCCGCGCAAGGCGCCGATGCGGATGTGCACGTCGGCATCGCGATGCGCCAGCTGGTGCAGGCTTTTGCGCAGCCGGACCTGCCCTTCGTGCTGCTGATCGACGATATCCAGTGGCTCGACCAGCCGTCGGTGCAGCTTCTGGCGCGGCTGGCCGACGCCTCGACGCCGCTGCCCCTGCTGCTGGTCTGCACCGCGCGCGCCGCTGATGCGTTGCCGCTGGCCGCGCTGCGCCTGCAGGCGGCGGTGCGGGACATCCCCGTGGCCAACCTGTCGGTGGCATCGGTCGCCACGTTGCTTGCCGAGGCCCTGCGCATGCCCGGGCCGGCCGTGCAGACGCTGGCACAGCGCGTCCACGCCAAGACGCTGGGCAACCCGTTCTTTGTCAGGCAGTTCCTGCGGACGCTGGCCGACGAACGGCTGATCACCTGCTCGCCCCAGGGCGACAGCTGGCAATTCGACCTGGAGGCCATCGAGCAGCGCAGCTACACCGACAACGTGGCCGAACTGAGCCTCCAGCGGCTGCACCCGCTGCCGGCGGAAACGCGCGACTGCCTGCGCGGCATGGCGTGCCTGGGCAGCCAATCGCCCGTCGCGCTGCTGTGCGACATCTTCGACCTGTCCGAGCGCGCACTGCATGCCCGGCTTGCGCCCGCGCGCGCCGCAGGGCTGCTGATGCTGGCCCAGCAGGCGTACTTCTTCACGCATGACCGCATCCAGGAAGCTGCGCTCGACGGCATCGACGCTGCCGCACGCGCCCGGCTGAGCCTGCGAGCGGGACGCCTGCTCGCGCAATCGACCCGGCACGATGGGCGCGACGACCTGCTGTTCCGTGCCGCAGACCTGCTGATGCATGGGGAGGCGCAGGAGACGTCGATCGACGACGCCCGCGCCATCGCCACGCTGTTCCTGGACGCCGCGCGGCGCGCCCGCAGCACGGCCGCCTACGCCGCCGCGCTGCATTACATCGACAGCGGCCTGCGTCGCGCGTGCGGGCCGGGCGTGCCGTCTGCTGCCGCCGACGGGCTCGTCTTCTCGCTGCTGGAGGAACAGGCCCATTGCTGGTTCCTGCAAGGCCGGCTTGACGAGGCGCTCGCGCTGGCCGCCGAACTGCTCAAACGGCCAGCCGGCCCGTTGCGGCAGGCCGGCGTGTACCGGTTGAAGATCGAAATGCACACGCGGCGGTCCGAAAACGCATTGGCGGTGCAGCAGGCCATCGAGGGACTGCATGGCTTTGGCATCGACCTGCCGCCGCATCCGTCCAACGACCTGTGCGATGCCCTGTACGCCGAAATCCGGCCACAGCTCGATGCCACGCGGCTCGACGCCCTGCTTGCCCTGCCGGATGTGGCCGACGCCCGTATCGACGCCGCCATGGGCCTGCTGTCGGCACTGCAGATTCCGGCCAGCTTCACGGACCCGAACCTGGCGTTCGCCACGCTGTGCCAGATGATGCGGCTGACGCTGGCGCATGGCATGAGCGCATCCGCCACCGCGTCGCTGGGCTGGCTCGGCGTACTGGTTTGCCATCGCTATGGCGCGTACCACGACGGCTTTCGCTACGGCGAACTGGCCCGGCGGCTGACCACGCGTCATGGCTATGCCGCGCACGAGGCGCGCACCCTGTTGCCGCTGGACCAGCTCAGCGTGTGGACCCAGCCGCTGTCCTATTCCATCGAGTGCGCGCGGGCCGGCTTTGCCGCGGGGGTGGCGCACGGCGACATCACCACGGCCTGCTATGCGTGCTGTCACGTCGTGGCCGTCATGCTGTCGCGTGGCGATGCGCTCGACGATGTCGAAGCCGAGATTTCGCGCGGCCTGCAGTTCGTGCGCGCCGCCCGGTTCGGTGACGTGGAGGCCATCCTGCTGCTGCAGCAACGGTTTGTCGACGGGCTGCGCACGCTCGCGTGGCAGGCCACCGGCGTGCCGAAGGCTCAGGAACCCGCGGAGGAACGTCTCAGCACATTCGAATTCTGGCAGGCCGTGTATCGGTCGAACGTCCTGCTGATGGCCGGCCACGCGGATGCGGCCGCGCAATGTCTCGACCACGCGGCCACGTTCGCATGGTCGGCGCCTGCCCATATCCATCAGCTCGACTTCCACCTGACGCGTGCACTGACGCTTGCCGCCCAGCTCGATGCAGCGCCGGCCGCGCCCGATACGGCGGCCTGGCAGATGCTGCGTGCCGATGCCCGGAAGCTGCGCGACTGGGCACGAGCCAACCCGTTGACTTTCGCCGACAAGGCGCTGCTGGTGGAAGCCGAGCTGGCCCGGCTGGAAGGCGACGCACTGACCGCCATGTCGCGCTACGAACAGTCCATCGCCCATGCCACCGCGCACGGGTTCGTGCAGATCGCGGCCATGGCACACGAGCGCGCAGCACGGCTCGGCGCAGCACATGGGCTGGCATCGACGGCCGCCGCACATCGTCGCCATGCGCGCGACGCGTACCTGCGCTGGGGCGCCTTCGGCAAGGCACGGCAACTGGAAACCGACCATCCGGAGATCGTGGATGCCACACCGCTGCGTACCTGGCATCTGGGCACCAGCGCGCAGACGCTCGATGCCGAGAGCGTGATCAAGGCATCCCGGGCGCTGAGCGAGGAAATCCGTCTCGACCGCCTGATCGACAAGCTGATGACGATCGTGCTCGAATACGCGGGCGCTCAACGCGGCCTGCTGATCCGCATGCGGCCCGAAGGGCCGGTCGTCGAGGCCAGCGCGGACACCACCGCCGAAGGCATCCGTGTGCATGTCACGCAAGACCCGGCCACCGCCAGCGCGCTGCCCATCACCATGCTCCATACGGCCGTGCGTACAGGACAGGCCGCCATGGCCGGCACGTCGGTCGGCGCCAACCCGTTTGCGATCGACCCGTACTTCGGTCGGCCCGGCAACCCGGCGGACATGGCGGACATCTCCGCGCTATGCATTCCGATGCTGCGCCACAACGAGGTCATCGGCGCGCTCTATCTTGAAAACCGTCTGGTGCGCGATGCCTTTACGCTGGACCGCACCCGTGTGCTCGAACTGATTGCCTCGCAGGCGGCCATCTCGCTGCGCACGGCACGACTTTACGACGACCTGCTGGCCGAAAACGAACGCCGCCAGCAGGTGGAGCGCGAACTGCGCGCCAGCGAGGCATCGCTGGCCATGGGCGAAAGCGTCAGCCACACGGGCAGCTGGCGCTGGGACCTGAAGCGCGACCGCTTCACGGGCTCGGACGAACTGCGCCGCATCTATGAACTCGACCCCGACCAGCACGACCTGCCGTTCGAGGTCTTCCTGTCGCGCATGCACCCCGAGGACCGCGAGATGGTGCGGCACGTCACCGAGACCCATGTCGCGCGGCAAGCCACCATCCGCGTGGAGCATCGCATCGTGCGGGCCGATGGATCGATCCGCTACCTGGCCGCCATTGGCAAGCCGTTGCCGGGCGACGATGGCGAACTGAACTATGTGGGCACGGTGACGGACGTCACCGCGCGACGCCAGGCCGAAGACGCGCTGCGCAGCGCCCAGGCCGACCTGGCCCGCGTAGCGCGCGCCACCACGGTGGGCCAGCTGACCGCGTCGATCGCGCATGAGGTGAACCAGCCGCTGATGTCGATCGTGTCGAATGCCGGCGCCAGCCTGCGCTGGCTGGCACGCCCCACGCCCGACATCGCCAATGCGCGCGAAGGGCTGGAGGCGATCCGCAGCGAGGGCCAGCGCGCCGGCGACATGATCCGCAGCCTGCAGGCGCTGACGCGCAACGCCGCGCCGGTGCTGGCCCAGGTGGACATCCACCAGGCCATCCGCCATATCCTGGCAATTTCGCGCAACGAGATCGAGCGGCGGCAGATCGCGCTCAAACTGTCGCTCGATGCCGAACCCGCGCATGCGTTTGGCGACGATATCCAGTTGCAGCAGGTGATCCTGAACCTGGTGGTCAACGCCATCGACGCCATGGGCGAGATCCACGACAGGCCCCGCGTGCTGCACCTGGCCACGCGCCTGGTCGATGCTCAGTTGCTGGAAGTCAGCGTGGCCGACACCGGCACCGGCATCGGCCCGGACCTCGCCGAGCAGGTGTTCGAGCCGTTCTACACCACCAAGGTCAACGGCATGGGGATGGGGCTGGCCATCTGCAAGTCGATTGTCGAAGCGCACCGCGGCCAGTTGCGCGCCGAGGCGCTGGCGCCGCATGGCAGCCGCTTTGCCTTCTCGATTCCGCGCCAGCAGTAGCCCCGCCGCCACGATCGGTAGCGCGGCGGCGCCAGCCGCGCACCGTGCGAATCCAAAAGTGCGCCCACCGGAACACAAGGCTGGCGGATCGGCCCGACGTAGGCTAGGTTGAATCTTTCCCTGCCTGGCTTATCCGACAGGCATCCCTTCCCGGACAAGGAGCACAGCATGGCCACGGAAAATGCAGCCGATCTGATCACCTCGGTGCTGCACGGCGCCGGCGTTCGCCGCATCTTTGGCGTCGTCGGCGACAGCCTCAACGGACTGACCGAATCGCTGCGCCAGCGCGGCGACATCGACTGGATTCACACCCGGCACGAGGAAACCGCCGCCTTCGCGGCCGGCGCGGAAGCCCACCTGACCGGCAACCTTGCCGTGTGCGCCGGCAGCTGCGGGCCGGGCAACCTGCACCTGATCAACGGTCTGTTCGACTGCCATCGCTCGCGCGTCCCGGTGCTGGCGATTGCCGCCCACATTCCAAGCACCGAGATCGGCCGCAACTATTTCCAGGAAACCCACCCCGAACAGCTGTTCCGCGAATGCAGCCACTACTGCGAGCTGGTGTCCAGCGTGGAGCAGCTGCCCGGCGTGCTGGAAACCGCGATTCGCGCCGCCGTGGGGCGTCGTGGCGTGGCGGTCATCGTCATTCCGGGTGACGTGGCGCTGCGGGCCGTTGCGACGGCGGCGATATCCGCACCGGCGTCGATGGCGCTGCCGGCGCCCGTGGTGGTGCCCGATGCAGCGTCGCTGGACGCGCTGGCCGAACTGCTGCGTGGCGGCCACCGCACCACGCTGCTGTGCGGGCGCGGTTGCGCCGGTGCGCACGACCAGGTGGTACGGCTGGCCGAGACACTGAAGGCGCCAGTGGTCCACGCGCTGGGCGGCAAGGAATACATCGAATACGACAATCCCTACGACGTGGGCATGACCGGGCTGATCGGCTTCAGCTCGGGCTACCACGCCATGCAGAACTGCGACACGCTGGTCATGCTGGGCACCGACTTTCCGTATCGGCAGTTCTATCCCGAAGGGGCCCGCGTGGTGCAGATCGACGTACGGCCGGAGAATCTCGGGCGTCGCACGCGGCTGGACCTCGGGCTCGTAGGCGATGTGGCCGCCACGCTCGACGCGCTGCAGCCGCGCCTGACCCCGCAGGCCGATACCGCCTTCCTCGATGCAAGCGTGCGCCACTACCGCGACGCCCGCAAGCAGCTGGACGACCTTGCCACCGGCGACAGCGGCCGGCGTCCCATCCATCCGCAATACCTGGCCCGGCTGCTCAGCGAGCAGGCCGCCGACGATGCGATCTTCACGTTCGACGTGGGCACGCCCACCATCTGGGCCGCGCGCTACCTGCGCATGAACGGCCGGCGCCGGCTGATCGGATCGCTGGCGCACGGGTCGATGGCCAACGCGCTGCCGCAGGCCATCGGCGCGCAGGCCGCCTTCCCGGACAGACAGGTCGTGAGCCTGTCCGGCGACGGCGGCTTTGCCATGCTGATGGGCGACTTCCTCACGCTCGTGCAGCAGGGGCTGCCGGTCAAGGTGGTGATCTTCAACAACAGCGTGCTGGGCTTCGTGGCGCTGGAAATGAAGGCATCGGGCTTTCTGGAGAGCGGCACCGCCCTGCAGAATCCGGATTTCGCCGCCATGGCGCGCGCGGTGGGCGTGCACGCGCAGCGCGTGGAAGACCCCCTGCTATTGCCCGACGCCATTGCGTCGATGCTGGCGCACGATGGACCGGCCCTGCTCGACGTAGTGACGAACACCCAGGAGCTGGCCATGCCGCCCGCGCTGAAGGCGGAACAGGTCAAGGGTTTCAGCCTGTGGGCACTGAAGGCCGTCATGAACGGCCGTGCCGACGAACTGGTCGAACTGGCCAAAACCAACCTGCTGCGCTAGGCGCGCACCGCCGCGCCTGGCGCTGGCTGACTCCCCCCGCCCACACGGCGGGGGGGCGCCGGCCATCCCGCCCGCCACCACACACCTGCCGGCTCCCATCTCATACCTTCGTTTAGCGCGTCAACGACCACGCGCCAATTGAAGCCAACCTCCCCTGACTTCTACGATGCCTGTCAACAAGACACAGGAATCCACGGGAGCCCCCAGATGCCGTTGCCACGCCGATGGTTATCCATCCTTCTCATTGCCGCCATGCTGGCCGTCGCACTGGCCGCGTACCTGATGTGGGAGCCGGCCATCGCCCCGGTGGCGCCGCCAGCTCCGGCATCGTTCGACCGGCAACGCGTGCTGCGCGGCGCCCAGGTGGTGGCGCAGGGCGATTGCGCGGTATGCCACACGGCGAAGGGCGGCAAGCCGTTTGCGGGCGGCCTGCCGCTGGCCACGCCGTTCGGCACGATCTACTCCACCAACATCACGCCCGACCCCGAGACGGGCATCGGCAACTGGTCGCCCGAGGCATTCACGCGTGCCATGCGCCGTGGTATCGCCCGCGATGGACATCAGCTCTATCCGGCCTTTCCGTATATCCACTTCACGCGCATGTCGGACGACGACATCGCGGCGGCTTACGCGTACCTGATGCGGCGCGATCCTGTGCAGGCCCGCACGCCGGCCAACGCCCTGGTGTTCCCGCTGAACTTCCGCCCGCTGGTGGCGTTCTGGAACGTGCTGTTCCTGCGGCCCGGCCCGCAGGCGCCCGACACCTCGCGCAGCGCGCAATGGAACCGCGGACGATACCTGGTTGACGGCCCCGGCCACTGTGCCGCGTGCCACACGCCGCTGAACCTGATCGGCGGGGAGAAATGGAGCCAGGCGTTCGAAGGCGGCGTGATCGACGGCTGGGAGGCACCGTCGCTGGCCGCGCTGGCGCATGGCCCCGTGCCGTGGACGGCGCCCGAACTGGTGACCTACCTGCGCACCGGCGTCTCGTCGGCGCACGGCGCCGCGGCAGGGCCGATGCTGCCCGTGACGCGGGAACTGGGAACCGTGCCGCAGGCCGATGCCGAAGCCATCGCCGCCTATCTGCTGGACCTGCGCAAACCCGCCCCCCGGCAGGCCAGTGCCGGCAACGCACCCGTCGATACGCAGGCCGTCCAGCGTGGGCAGGTGCTGTTTGCCGGCGCGTGTGCGTCGTGCCACGGCGATCGGTCGCCGATGCAGCGGTTCGGCGACCGGCCCAGCCTGGCCACCAGCAGCGCCATCCATGCCGCCACGCCGCGCAACACCATCCAGATGATCCTGCAAGGCGTGCCATGGGAAGGCGAGGACGCCCTGCATTTCATGCCCGCGTTCCACCAGGCCCTGGACGATCGCCAGATCGCCGACCTGGCCGTCTATCTGCGGGCCACCTATTCCCGCCTGCCGCCGTGGAACGGCGTTGCGCAGGCCGTTACCGATATCCGCAAGGGAGACGCCCCGCAATGATCCAGCTCACCGTCAACGGCACCACCCATTCCCTCGACATCGATCCCGCCACGCCGCTGCTCTATGCCTTGCGCGAAGACCTGGGGCTCAACGGCGCGAAATTCGGCTGCGGCCTGGGCCAGTGCGGCGCCTGTACCGTGATCGTCGACGGCCAGCCCACGTTCTCGTGCCTGCTGCCGGTGTCGGCGGTTGGCAAGCGTCCCGTGCGTACCATCGAGGGCCTTGGCACCGCGCGCAAGCCCGGCGCGCTGCAGCAGGCCTTCATCGATCACCAGGCGGCGCAATGCGGCTACTGCATCGCCGGCATGATCATGCGCGCCCAGGCGCTGCTCGATCGCAACCCGCATCCGGACGACGCCGAGATCCGCGCGCACATGGAGCCCAACCTGTGCCGTTGCGGCACGCACATGCGCATCCTCGCAGCCATCCGCGCAGTGGCGGATGCCGGCAAGGCTGGCATCAAACCCGCCACGGAGGCCGCATGATGGATCCCGTGGACGACATCGCGAACGTGGCCAATCCCGGCCGGCGCGCCTTCATGGTGTCCGGCTCGCTGCTGGTGGGCTTCTCGCTGCTGCCGGGCAGGCAGGCGCTGGCCCAGATGGTGCTGGCCGACGAAGGCGCAGCCATTCACGTCGCCAAGGGGCTCGAAAGACTGCCCGGCAGCCTGAAGACCAACCCGTATCTGGACGCCTGGATCCGCGTGGCACCCGACAACGCGGTCACCGTCCATACGGGCAAGGTCGAACTGGGAACCGGCATTCGCACCGCGCTGCTGCAGGTGGCCGCGGAGGAACTGCAGATCGATCCGCGCCGCATCACGTTCCTGACGGCCGACACCGTGCGGTTGCCCGACGAAGGGCTGACCGCCGGCAGCCATACGATGGCCGACAGCGGCAGCGCGCTGCTGAATGCCGCCGCCCAGGTACGCGGACTGATGACCGATGCCGCCGCGCGCGTGCTGCGCGCGGACCCGGCCACGCTGACCGCGCGCGACGCGCGCATCGCGGCCCGCGATGGCCGCTCGGTCACCTTTGCCGAACTGCTGCCGCATGTGAACCTGCACACGATGGCCACGCCGACGTCGCCGCTGCGCGATCCGGCATCGTTCACGGTGATCGGCACCGCCATGCCGCGGCTGGATATTCCCGGCAAGGTAACCGGTGGACCCAGCTACGTGCAGGACCTGAAGATGCCCGGCATGGTGCATGCGCGCGTGGTCCTGCCGCCGGCCTACGATGCGCCGCTGCTGGCCGTGGACGAAGCCGGCGCGCGGGCCACGCCCGGCTTTATCGCCATCGTGCGCGACGGCAGCATGCTGGCCGTGGTGGCCCAGCGCGAATGGCAGGCGGTGCTGGCCCAGCGCGCGCTGTCGGCCGGGTGCCGCTGGGGCAAGGGCCGCGCCCTGCCCCAGCCAGACCAGGTGGCGGCGCAGTTGCGCCAGATCGCCACCGACCGCATCGTGATTGCCGATGCCAGGGCGCCAATGCCGCCGGCGGCGAAGACGCTGGAGGCTACCTACACGAAACGCTACCTGATGCACGGATCGATCGGCCCGTCGTGCGCCGTGGGGCATCTGCAGGACGGCAAGCTGACGGTCTGGACCCATTCGCAGGGGGTCTACCCGCTGCGCGACGGCCTGGCCGAGATGCTGTCGCTGCCCAGGGATGCCGTCCGCTGCGTGCACGTGGAAGGCTCGGGATGCTATGGCCACAACGGCGCCGATGACGTGGCCGCGCACGCGGCGCTGTTGGCCCGCGCCCTGCCGGGGCGTCCGGTGCGCGTGCAATGGATGCGCGACCAGGAACACATGTGGGACCACTTCACGCCGGCCATGGTCACGCGCGTCAAGGCATCGCTGTCGGCCGACGGCACGATCGTTGATTGGGACTATGCGCTGTGGAGCAGTTCCCACAACGAACGGGTGGTCAACGCCGGCCGGCTGCTGCCTGCCACGCAACTGGCGCGGCCGTTCACGCCGGCGCCGTCCACGCCGATGATGCAACCCGAGGGCGGCGGCGACCGCAACGCGATTCCGCTCTACCGGCTGCCTGCGCGCCACATCGTCAACAACTTCTCGCCGACCATGCCGTTACGCACGTCGGCCATGCGGTCGCTGGGTGCGCACATGAACGTGTTCACCATCGAGACCTTCATGGACGACCTGGCACGTGAGGCTGGCGCCGACCCGGTGGCATTCCGCATCCGCCACATGGACGATGCCCGCGCGCTCGACGTGATCCGCCTGGCGGCGCAGCGGTTCGGATGGCCGCGCCGCCAGCGCAAGCCCGGACACGGCGTGGGTTTCGCCTTCGGCAAGTACAAGAACCTGATGGCCTACGTGGCGATGGCGGTCGAGGTGGCCGTGGAGCGCGATACGGGCCAGGTTCGGCTGACACGCGCCGACGTGGCGGTGGACTGCGGGCAGATCGTCAATCCGGATGGAGTGCGCAACCAGATCGAGGGCGGCATTCTGCAATCGGCCAGCTGGACGCTCTACGAGCAACTGCGCTTCGACGCAAATGGCGTGCGCAGCTTCGACTGGGGCAGCTATCCGATCCTGCGCTTCTCCGCGGTACCCTCGCAGGTTCGCGTGCACCTGGTGGATCGCCCCGGCACGCCGTTCCTGGGCGTGGCCGAAGCGGCCATGGGCCCGACCGCCGGCGCCATCGGCAATGCACTGTTCGATGCCACGGGCCAGCGCCTGCGCGACATGCCGCTGGCCGGCGAGCGGCTGCGCAAGCTGATTGCGCCCTGAGCCGCTTCTTGACACCCATCCCCCATCCCACCCGGAGCCAACCATGTCCACCCCACCACGCCCCCGCGCCATCGTTATCGGCGGCTCGCTTGGCGGCCTGTTCAGCGCCGTCTGCCTGCGGGCAGCCGGCTGGAACGTCGTCGTGTTCGAGCGCTCTCCCCAGGAACTGGACAGCCGTGGCGGCGGTCTGGTGCTGCAGCCAGGCGTCATCGACGCGCTGGACTTTGCCGGGATCGACCCGGGCGCCGATTTCGGCGTGCCGTCGCGCGACCGCGTGTTCGTGGACCGTAACGGCGCGGAGCGGCGTGCCTACATGCCGCAGACCCAGATCGCCTGGAACGGCCTCTACCTGCGCATGCGCCGCGCCGTGGGCCCCGCCACGCTGCGTGCCGGCGAAACCTTCACTGCTTTCGAGCAGGATGGCAGCCGGGTCACGGCGCGCTTTGCGTCGGGGCACACCGAAGAAGGCGACCTGCTGATTGGCGCCGACGGCCCCCTGTCGGCGGTGCGCGCACAGCTGCTGCCCGGTGCCCGGCCCACCTACGCCGGATATGCGGCGTGGCGCGGCGTTCTGCCCGAAGCGGCGCTACTGAGCGTCAGCGAGCAGTTGCTGCGCGACAGCTTCGTGTTTCAGGACGGCCGGGCGCACCAGTTTCTGTCGTACCGGATTCCGGGCGAAGACGGCAGCGTGCGGCCCGGCGAGCGGCGGCAGAACTGGGTCTGGTATCGCAAGATCGCGCAGGGGCCGGAACTCGATGCGCTGCTGCACGACCGCGTGGGTCAGCGCCACAACTATTCCTTGCCGCCCGGCGCCATGCGCGACGCCGAGATACGCAGCCTCCAGATGAGCGCGCTGGATGTGCTGGCGCCCGCGCTGGCGGGGCTGGTCACCGCCACGCCCGATCCGTTCCTGCAGCTGATACACGACTACGAGGCCCCGCGCATGGTGTTTGGCCGCGCGGTGCTGCTGGGCGACGCGGCGTTCGTGGCGCGCCCGCACACCGGCGCCGGGGCCGGCAAGGCGGCGGCCAATGCGGTGGCGCTGGCACGGGCGCTGCAGGGGCGTGCCGTGGATGACGGGGACGGTGCGGGCGGTATCGACCGGGCGCTGGCCGCATGGGAGCAGGACCAGCTGCCGGCCGACCGGCGCCTGGTGAAATGGGGGATCGCGCTGGGTCAGCGCATCATGGGCGCGGCGCAGCCCGCCTGACTGCGGCTGGCCGGCATGGCTTGCCGGTCAGTCGGCGTCGGTGTCCGGCCCGCCGTCGCCGCCGGGGACTGTGCCGGGGGTCACCATGCCCAGTGCCTGGGCCATGAGAATCAGCTCGGCAAAGGTTCGCGCCTGCATCTTGCGCATGGCCTGCCCGCGGTAGATCTTGACGGTGGCCTGGCTGATGCCGAGTTCGTCGGCCACTTCCTTGTTCATCAGGCCGTGGACCAGCAGCTTCATGACTTCGCGTTCCCGGCTGGTCAGGGTATCGAGGCGCTCGCGCAGCTGCTGGGTCTGCGAGCTGGCCTGGCGGCGGTCGCGGTCGCGCTGCAATGCCTCGTTGACGGCATCGAGCAGATCCTGTTCGCGGAACGGCTTGGCGATGAAATTGACCGCGCCCGCCTTCATGGCGGCCACGGTCATCGGGACGTCGCCGTAGCCCGAGATGAACACGATCGACGCGCTCTTGCCGGCGCGATTGAGATGCCCCTGCAGGTCCAGCCCGCTGGCGCCGCGCAGGCGCACGTCGAGCACGATGCAGGTGGGTTGGTCCGGAAATTCGTGGGCCAGCAGTTCCTCGCCCGAGGTAAAGGACTCGCTGGCGAGCCCCACCGAGCGGAACAGCCCCGACAGGGCGCGCCGCACGTCGAGGTCGTCATCGACGACCAGTACGACACCGTCGTCGGTCGATTCCCGCAACAAGGCGGCACTGCTGTTCATCGTGGTTCTCACTATGCATGGACGTTCTGCCCGGGGCTTGCAGGGGGCGTCCCCGTGGCGCTGCGCCTGACGCAGCAGGACGGACCGTGCCTCGGCCAGATGCCTGAAGATGCACAAAAATACGATGAAATTGCCGGAAAACGGCGCGGTATCTGCGTCGGCCCGCCCAACGCGAAGCGGAATTATCGACGCTTTCGATGAAATTGCAAACGAAGTGTGGCGCTGGCGCCGCAACAAGTCCCAACAGACCGTCCGCGAGCGCGACTACAGCGCCTCCAGCGCCCGGCTCAGCATGTACGCAGTACGCACGGCGACATCGAATGAGCGGTCGCAAGCCAGCTCGCGGCCGGCTATGGTGATGCGCCACCAGTCGCGGTTGCGCTCGCAGCACAGCCGGTGCTCTTCCATCTGATCGGAAAACCAGCGCCACAGCCGGGCGTCCTGGCTCAGCGCGGATGCGGCCGCGCGCAGCCGGACCAGTTCGAGCCCATTTGCTTGATCCATGATTTTTCTCCCCAGGGCCAACGCCCGCGTGCCCCGTGAGCACATGGTAGGCATGCACGGCCCCTGTGTGCATTGCCCGTTGGTCCGACAGCCGTAGCGCATCGGCATGCCGGAGTCATACCAAAGACGTATCGGCTGCGGTACGCCCCTTCCGCTGCCCGGCGGTGGATTTGTATCCGCATACCTTGCCGCCCGGGTCTGCATACATTGCGATACAAAACCGGGGCAGATCGACACATGGGGCTTGCAGCGCCTCCGTAGACTCGTGCCAACCCTTCGGCCCGGGGCAGTCCGTTGAACGACCGTCCCATACCGTGCCGTTCGGCAACGGGCTGTTGCCAGTGGCACCGGGCCCGATCGAAGCGACATACCACCCACCCTCGAAGTAAAGCGCTAGCGTCCGACGCAAAGGAGAAAACATGAGCAAGACCATCGATTTGCCGCGCCGCAACTTTCTTGGCACCGCGGGCCTGGCGCTGGCAGCCGCCCAGCTTGGCGTGATGGGGTCCGCGCACGCGCAGTCGGGCGTGTCGAAGGCCGCGCCGCTGGCGCCGGTCACGCCCGGCACGCATACGTCGTTTGCCACCATCAGGCAGGTCAACGCCGGCGTGCTCAACGTCGGCTATGCCGAACTGGGCCCGGCGGACGGCCCGGTGGCCCTGCTGCTGCACGGCTGGCCGTACGACATCCACGCCTTCGTCGATGTGGCGCCCCTGCTGGCACAGCGCGGCTACCGCGTGATCATCCCGCACCTGCGGGGCTACGGCACCACCACATTCCTGTCGCCGGAGACCAAGCGCAACGGCCAGCCGTCCGCCATCGCGGTCGACATGATCGCGCTGATGGACGCGCTCAAGATCCGCACCGCGGTCGTGGCCGGTTTCGACTGGGGCGCCCGTACCGCCGACATCATGGCCGCGCTGTGGCCCGACCGCTGCCGTGGCCTGGTCTCGGTGAGCGGCTACCTGATCGGCAGCCAGGCTGCCGGCAAGCTGCCGCTGCCGCCCGAGGCCGAACTGCAGTGGTGGTACCAGTTCTACTTCGCCACGGACCGTGGCGTGGCCGGCTACACGAAGTACACCCATGACTTTGCCAAGCTGATCTGGAAACTTGCGTCGCCGCAATGGAAGTTCGACGACGCCACGTTCGCCCGCAGCGCCGTGTCGCTGGACAACGCCGACCACGTGGCCATCACGATCCACAACTACCGCTGGCGCATGGGCCTGGTCGAGGGCGAGTCGAAGTTCGACGACATCGAAAAGAAGCTCGCCACGGGGCCCACCATCAGCGTGCCCACCATCACGATGGAGGGTGACGCAAACGGTGCGCCCCACCCGGCGCCCAGCGCCTACAAGAGCAAGTTCACGGGGCGATACGAGCATCGCGACATCACGGGCGGCATCGGCCACAACCTGCCGCAGGAAGCGCCCACGGCATTTGCGCAGGCTGTGCTCGACATCGACCGCAAGTAACGAGGCCATCATGCTGCACCGACTGCTGATACTGGCCACCATGGCGCTGTCGGCGCTGGCCTGCGAACTGGGCGGCGGTGGCGACCGCTGCGCCTGGAAGGGCAGGCCCGGCCAGTATCGCGTGGATGCGCCAGGCCGCCGGCGCAAGGGCTAGCGCGGCGGGCGTTGCATCGCCACCAGGGCGGCCACCCTGCGCGCTGCGTCGCCGCCGATCGAAGGAATACGCATGGCCTTATGCGTTGCGGTCGCGTTTGGATAGAAAAAACGCGTCGTTCGTGTGCCGGACCTGCCGCAGTATGGTGTCGGAACCATGCCGCGCCGCCGTCCTTCCGCTGGTGGCGCCGCGCACGCTGGCGGTCCGCCAGCCGTGCGCCTGCATTCCCTCGATACGCCATGACCGACCTTTCCGACATTCACGCCGTGGCGCCCGCCACCACCGGCCGGCGCGAACCGCGCCTTCCCGACCCGTCCCGCGTGCGCCGCATCCGTACCGACGCCGAAGCCATCGAAGCCGCGCATACGCTTGCCGGCGTCTATCGACAGGGCGCATCGGCCCGCGATCGGGAACGTGTGCTGCCGTGGGACGAGCTGGAGCTGTGGTCCGAGAGCGGCCTGGGCGGCATCACGGTCCCCAGGGCCCATGGCGGCGCCGACGTATCGTTCGCGACGCTGGCCGAGGTCTTCGCAATCATCAGCGCCGCCGACGCGTCGCTGGGGCAGATCCCACAAAATCACTTTGGCCTGCTCGGCGTACTGCGCGAAGCCGGGACGGAGGCACAGCAGCGACGCATCTATGCCGAAGTGCTGGCCGGCCAGCGGCTCGGCAATGCCGGCCCCGAGCGGCGCTCGGCGGGCAGCCGCACCGTGCTCGACGGCACCACGCGCCTGCAGCGGACCGCCCAGGGGTTGCGGCTCAGCGGCAAGCGTTACTACTCGACGGGAGCGTTATACGCGCATCGGGTGCCCACGCGCGCGCTGGACGACGATGACCGCCCAGTGCAGGTCTGGGTGCCGCGCGACGCCGCCGGCCTGACCGTGATCGACGACTGGTCATCCTTCGGACAGCGCACCACCGCCAGCGGCACCGTCGTGTTCGACCAGGTATCCATCGCGCCGGACGACGTGATCCCGCTCTGGCAACTTGCCGGCAAGCCCGGGCTCTATGGCCCCAACTCCCAACTGATCCAGGCCGCCATCGACCTGGGTATCGCCCAGGCGGCGTTTGACGATGCGGTGGCCTTCGTGCGCGAACACGCCCGGCCCTGGGTCGATGCCGGCGTGGCACGCGCCAGCGATGACCCCCATCTGATCGCAGACGTCGGCCGGCTGGCCATCGAGATCGAAGGCGCGCGCGCCGTGCTGCGCGAAGCCGGGCTGACGCTGGACGAGATCGCCGCACAGCCGCTCACCGATGCATCGAGCGCCCGCGCGTCGGTTGCCGTGGCCGAAGCCAAGGTTCTGACCACCGAGGCTGCACTGCATGCGAGCGAAAAGCTGTTCGAGCTGGCCGGTTCGTCGGCCACCCGGGCCAGGCACAACCTCGACCGCCACTGGCGCAATGCCCGCACCCACACGCTGCACGATCCGGTGCGCTGGAAGCTGCATCTGATCGGCAACTATCACCTGAACAACGCGCTGCCCAAGCGGCATTCCTGGAACTGACATGTCGTTGCTACTGACTCCGCCCCCTGCCGATGGCCGGGTGGGCCCGGCCGCCGCGCCCACCGCCACGCCCCATGTCGTCGCCAACGATGCCGAGGCGATTGCGATCGCGCACCGACTGGCCGCGCAGTTCGCGCCCGGCGCCGCCAGACGAGACCGCGAGCGCCTGTTGCCGTGGGACGAACTGGAAGCCTTCGGCGCCAGCGGCCTGTGGGGCATCACCGTGCCCCGCGAGCACGGTGGCGCGGGGGTTTCCAGTGTGACGCTGGCGGAGGTCATCGCCATCATCGCCGCGGCGGACGGATCGCTCGGGCAGATCCCGCAGAACCATTTCTACGCGCTGGAGGTATTGCGCGTGGGCGGCACGCCCGCCCAGCAGGCCTTCTTTTACCAGCGCGCGCTGGCTGGCGACCGCTTCGGCAATGCACTGGCCGAGATCGGCCACAAGGACTTCAGGCGACGCACCCGGCTGACGCGCGATGGTGACGGGTTCCGGGTGGACGGGCAGAAGTTCTACTGCACCGGCGCACTGTATGCGCACTGGATTCCGACGCTGGTGGTGACCCAGGAAAACGGCCGCGACGTGACATGGCTGGCCTTCGTCCCCCGTACGGCCGAGGGCGTAAGCGTCTCCGACGACTGGGACGGCTTCGGCCAGCGCGTGACCGGCAGCGGCTCGGTTTCCTTCGACAACGTACGGATCGACGGCGACTGGGTGGTGCCCTTCCTCGCATCGTTCGAGCGGCCGACGACGATTGGCCCGTTCGCCCAGCTGCTGCATGCGGCCATCGATCTGGGCATCGGCCGGGGCGCGTTTGCCGCCACGCTGCCGTATGTGCGCGACCACGCGCGGCCGTGGATCGATGCCGGCGTAGCCAGTGCATCGCAGGACCCGTTGACCATCCATCATGTTGGCGACGTCCAGGTCAGGCTGCGGGCCGCAGAAGCCCTGGTGCGCCGGGCCGGCCGTGCGACCGATGCCGCCCAGGAGGCACCCGACGAGCAAAGCGTGGCGCAGGCATCGCTGGCGGTGGCTGCCGCACGCGCATCGACCACCACCGCGTCGCTGCTTGCCGGCACCCGGCTGTTCGAGCTCGGCGGCACATCGGCCACCCTGGACAACCAGGGCCTGGACCGCTTCTGGCGCAATGCCCGTACGCACACGCTGCACGACCCGGTACGCTGGAAGTACCACGCCATCGGCAACTTCCACCTCAACGACACCTTGCCGCCCCGGCATGGAGCCATCTGATGAACGATGGTTCGCAGCGGCGGCACATCCTGCTCAATGCGTTCGACATGAACTGTGTCGGGCATATCAACCACGGCCTGTGGACGCACCCGCGAGACCGGTCGGCCGACTACAACACGCTCGATTACTGGATCGACCAGGCGCGTACGCTGGAACGGGGCCTGTTCGACGGCCTGTTCATCGCCGATATCGTTGGCGTGTACGACGTTTATCGCAACAACGTCGATGTGACGCTGCAGGAATCGGTGCAGTTTCCGGTGAACGACCCGCTGCTGATCGTGCCGGCCATGGCCGCCGCCACCCGGCATCTCGGCTTTGGCGTCACGGTGAACCTGACGTACGAGCAGCCGTACCTGCTGGCGCGCCGGTTCTCGACGCTGGACCACCTCACGCGCGGCCGCGTGGGATGGAATATCGTGACGGGCTACCTCGACAGCGCCGCGCGCGCGATGGGCCTGGGCGCGCAGCTTGCCCACGACGAACGCTACGACCGCGCCGACGAATATCTGGAGGTGCTCTACAAGCTCTGGGAAGGTAGCTGGCAGGACGACGCCGTGCGGCGCGACAAGGCCGCGCGCGTGTTCGCCGATCCGGCCAAGGTACGCAAGGTGAGCCACCACGGCCGGTACTACAAGGTGGACGGCTACCACCTGTCCGAGCCATCGCCACAGCGCACGCCGGTACTGTTCCAGGCCGGCAGTTCCGGCCGGGGGCAGCGATTCGCGGCGCGCCATGCGGAATGCGTCTTTATCTCGCCACCCAGCAAGGACGCGGCGCGCAAGACGGTGAGCGCGTTGCGCGAGCAGCTTGTGGCTGCCGGGCGCCATCCGGACGACGTGAAGGTATTCATGGGCGCGGCCGTGGTCACCGGCCGCACCGAGGCGGAAGCCCGCGAAAAACACGCGGAATACCGCGACTACGCCAGCCGCGAAGCCGGGCTCGCCCACTTTGCCGCCAGCACCGGCGTGGACTTTGGCCGCTATGGCCTGGACGATCCGGTTGACTACGGCGGCGGCAACGCCATCGAATCGGCAACCCGCACCGCCGCGCAGCACGGCTGGACGCGCCGCAAGCTGCTGGACCTGTTCGAACTGGGCGGGCGTTATCCGGCCATCGTCGGTGACGCGTCCCAGGTTGCGGACACGCTTGCCGAATGGGTCGACGAGACCGGCATCGACGGCTTCAACCTAAGCCGCACCGTGACCCCCGAAAGCTACGAGGATTTTGTGGACCTGGTCGTTCCCGCGTTGCAGGATCGGGGCCGTTACAAGACCGCGTATGCCGACGGTTCGCTACGGCACAAGCTGTTTTCCAGCGGCGACCGGCTGCCCCAACGGCATGCCGCCGCCGCGTTCCGCCCGTTCTGAAATCACAAGAGAAAAGGAGCCACATGTTCATCAAGACCGGGGTCAAGCTGGTCGCCGCGTTGCTGGCGTTCGGTATCGTGCACGGATCGCAGGCCGCGGACGCCGACCGAAAGGAAATCCGCTTCGGCGCCACGGCGGGCCCTTATGCAGACCAGGTACGCTACGGCATCAAGCCCATTCTGGAAAAGCGCGGCTACAAGGTGACGATCGTCGAGTTCAGCGACTACGTGCAGCCGAATCTCGCGCTGGCCGACGGCGCCATCGACGCCAACGCCTTCCAGCACGTGGTGTATCTGAAGAAATTCTCGGCGGATCGCAAGCTGCAACTGTCGCCGCTGATCCAGGTGCCCACGGCGCCGATCGGCATTTACAGCCACAAGCACAAGACGCTGGGCGAAGTGAAGCCCGGTGCCACCGTATCGCTGCCCAACGATCCGACCAATCTGGCGCGCGCCATCGCCATCCTTCAGCAGATTGGCTGGGTCACGCTCAAGCCTGGCACCGATGCCGTGCGGGCAAGCGAGCGCGACATCGATGGCAATCCGCACAGACTCAAGCTGATCCAGCTGGAGGCCGCCCAGTTGCCGCGCTCGCTGGATGACGTGGACTACGCCTTCGTGAATGGCAACTTCGCGCTCGCGGCCGGGCTCAAGCTGACGTCGTCACTGGCGCTGGAAAAGATTCCCGACTACTACATGAACCTGGTAGCTGTCAGGACCGAGGACCTGAACAAGCCCTTCGTGTCCGACATTCGCGATGCGTACCGCTCCGCCGATTTCAAGGCCGTGACGCAGCAGCGTTTTGCGGGATTCGTCGCGCCGGCCTATCAGCAATAGAGCAATCGCGCAGTAAGCGCCGTGACTGCAGCGAGCGTGCCCTGGACGCGGGCCCCATGCCGCTGAGGCGTGTCGCGTTCAACTCATGTGCGTGCCGGCGGCCGCACGCAACAGATCGGCGAGTTTCTCGTTCTCGTCGATCCGTGACTGTTCGAGCGCCACATCGGCGTGGTTGCCCACGCGCCTGGCCCATTGCTGCCGCTCCTGGGCGAATATGATCCGTTCGTGGACGGCGCGAAGCGCCCCCCAGATTGCGTCGGCGGTCCCCTGGGCGTTCGCGGCGTCGAGCGACAGCGCGGAGAAGGCGTGGCCCGTATGACAGCGGTATCGCAACGGCCGATCGTCCCGCAATCGCCACAACACGCCGTGACATGTGGGGCAAGTCAGTGCCGAGCGATCCGCAATGGCGTCGAGCTCGCGAGGTTCCGCAACACCGCTGTCCCCGATCCGCTCCTCCCGATCCAGGTCTTTCAGGTTGCTCATGATTGACTCCTTTTGCCGTGCGGCCCCGTTGACGGCCGCCCGCAGCGCACCGGCGAGGCCATCCTGCCCGACAATGGCATCGGCACCGGCTGCGGCGATCGCGCTGCGAGGCATCGAGGGTGCCTCGCAATCGTCCGGATCCTGGACGATTCGATAGCCGCCGCGCGCCTCGATTGCGGCAAGCCCGGCCGCACCGTCGTCGAGTTCGCCGCTCATCACAATGCCGACCACACGCTCCTTGTACTGCGCACTGGCCGACCGGAACAGCGGATCGGCGGCAGGCCGGCAGAAATTCTCCGGTGCCGTCTCCAGCAGGCACACGGTGTCGCCCCGGACGACCATGTGTCGATCCGGCGGCGCCACGTAAATTCTGCCGTGTTGAATTGCCTCGCCGTGCTGCGGGTGGTGCGCCGGGAAGCAGCCCCACTTCGACAGCAGTTCCGGCAGGACGCTGCGATGCCGTCCAATGTGCAGCACCACAAGCATGACGAGTTCCAGGTCTCTGGCCAGGCCTTCGACGAGCGTCTTGAGGACCGGAAGTGCGCCCCGGGATGCAGCTACAACAACAATATCTCTGCGCATGGCTTTTCCTTTTGACAGGAAAAGCAAGTTCCGCACCCGAGGCACCGCAAGGGCGCGGACGGCTTGTGGGCCGCCTCAGTCCGGCCTGACGCTGTCCTGACGGGGCCGAAGATCGCCCAGTGCCTCGAGCAATTCCTGGAAGTCGAGCGGCTTGGCAAGATGCATGTTGTACCCGGCTTCACGGGCAGCTTTGGCATCCTCTTTGTAATCGCGCCCGGTCAGCGCCACCGACCAGATGTTCGCCCAGCGCACGTCCTCCCGGATCGTACGCATGAGCGCGTAGCCGTCCATGTCGGGCAGCCCGATATCCGAGACGATCGCGTCGATCGGAACGTCGGCCAGTCTCTCCAGCGTCTCGGCTCCGGACGTTGCCACGCTTACGGTTGCCCCTTCCAGTTCGAGGAGTTCGGCGAGGGCGGCCGACGTGTCCCGGTCGCCTTCCACCAGGAGAATCCGCAGGCCTGCGATGCTCTGGATGCTGTCCGCGGCTTCCGGGTCCGAGGCGGTATCAGCAGGCGCGGCCGGCAGCCATACCGTCGTGGTCGTACCGTGGCCGCGGCCTTCGGATTGGGCCGTAACCCTGCCACCGTGCATCCGGGCGAGCTGCTTCACCAGCGCCAGGCCAATGCCCAGTCCTCCCTTCGCCCTGTCACGACCGCCTTGCCGGTACATGTCGAACACGTACGGCAGCAGGGCCGCATCGATGCCCTGGCCGTTGTCGCTCACCTCGATACGCAGCATCCCGCCTTCCTGTGACAGCCGCAGATCGATCTGGCCATTCGCTTCCGTGAACTTCAGTGCATTGGAAACGAGGTTCCAGAGGATCTGCTCGCAGCGCACACGGTCCACCAGGGCGATGGCCGGACGATCCGGCAGCGCCAGGCGCATGGTGATGCCGCGGTCGCCGACATCCTGCTCGCAGGCACGGGCAATGTCCGCCAGCATTGCCGACAGGTCGACGCGGGACACGTCCAGGGACAGCTTGCCCTTCTGCACGCGCGAAAGGTCCAGCAGATCGTCGATGATCTGCGCCTGGCTGCGCACGGCCTGGCGAATGGCCCCGGCCGCTTCGCGCACCGCGGCGACATTGCGCACCTCGGGCAGTCGCGGAAGCATTTCCGCCTTCACGCCGATCAGGTTGAGCGGGTGTTTCAGTTCATGCGAAAGCACTGCAATGAACTCGTCCTTGAGCTGGCTGGCATTGAGCGCCTGCTCGCGCGCCGCCTGCTCCTTGGCCAGCGCATCGCGGCTCGCGTCCTCATGGAGCTTGCGCGTCGTGAGGTCGCGCACAATCTTGGCGAAGCCGCTGAATGACGTATCCGTGATGGGGGTGACCACGCCGCTGCAGTAGATCCGGCGGCCGTCCTTCGTGCGATACCACCGCTCGTCGTCAGCACGTCCCTCCTTCATGGCCGTGTCGCGCTCATGGGCGGGCACCGACGTCTGCCGGTCATTGGGCTCGTAGATCGCCTCCACGCTCTTGCCGATGAGTTCTTCTTCCGTATAGCCGAAAATCCGTTCCGCGCCGGCGTTCCAGCTGACGATCAGCCCTTCGCGGTCCTGGATAATGATTGCGTAGTCCTTGGTGGACTGCGCAACCAGCCGCAGTCGTTGGGCCCCTGCGCGGGCGGCCTCCTCGGCCTGATGACGATCCGTCACGTCGATCAGCGTGATCACCGCCCCGTCGATATGGTCGTCCGCCGTGCGATAGGGCAGGAGCCGCATCAGATACCACCGCCCCGCCTCGCTCTGGATCTCCCGCTCGGTCAGCCTCAGCGACTGGAACGACTGCCTCACGTCGTCGACCAGGGTCGGGTAGCGCAGCGTGTGCGTGATGTGGAACAGCGACCGGCCAAGATCGGAGTCGATCAGGTTGAAAATGGCGGTCGCGTTCGGCGTAAACCGCTTGATCCGAATTTCCTTGTCGACAAAGACGGTGGCGATCTCGCTGGAAGCGATGATGTTATGCAGGTCGTCGTTGGCCTTGGCCGTATCCTCGATCCGCGCCTGCATCTCGGCGTTCGCCGTGGTCAGCTCTTCATTGACCGACTGCAGTTCTTCCTTGCTGCTTTCGAGTTCTTCGCTGGTCGAACGCAGCTCCTCATTGATCGCCTGCAACTCTTCGTTCGATGCCTTCAGTTCCTCCACCGACGTCTCGTACTGTTCGATGATCGTCGCCAGCTGCTCCCTGCTGTGCTGCAGTTCCAGTTCGAGCTGCGCCAGGACCGGATCCTGCCCGGAAGCGGCGGCCAGTTCCTCTTCGGTCATGTGGCCGGCCACCTCGTCGAAGACCACCAGCAGGAAATCGGCATTGGCGACCTTGTCGTGAAACGGCCGCACCGTCATGCTGATCCACGACACGTCGGGGTCGTGATCCCACTTGACCTTGCGCGCCTCCACGCTGGTGCCGGTCTGCAACGCCCGGAAGATCGCCGTGCGCAAGTCGAGCCGCAGCTCGGGCAGCACCAGCGTCATGATGTTCGTGGTCAGTTCGCCGCCAACATGCCTCAGGAACCGGCCCGCATTGTCGGACAGGTGAACGACGTTCGACTCGCGGTCGATGATGACGCTTGGCGGGGAATACGTCTCCAGCGCGCGCTGGTGCAGTTCCGTCAGCGAGAAACTGCGCTGGGGCGAACTGTTCGTGGTGCGCAGCGGCATGGCCACGGCCGGCCGGTCCTCCGCCAGGCTGGTATCGGCGGGCGTCAGCACCGGGAAGCCAATCGGCGGCTTGGCGCGCTGCGATACCGCGCGCGCGCGATAGACCCGCCACTTCTTGTCCACCACCGCAAACAGGTCATCCGCAGCGTCTGCGGATTCGGCCGTCCCGAGGAACAGCAGCCCGTTCGGCCGCAGGGCGAAGTGGAAGAGCTCCAGGATCTGCCGCTGTACCGCGCGTTCCAGATAGATCAGCACGTTTCGACACGAGATCAGGTCCAGGTGCGAGAACGGCGGATCGCGCAGCAGACTGTGCGGCGCGAACAGGATGCGCTCGCGCACCGCCTTGCTGATGGAATAGTGCGCGCCTTCCCGGGTGAAATAACGCTGCAGGAGAGCGGGCGGCACATCGTTGGCGATGGACAGCGGATACGATCCCGTGCGCGCCCGGCCGATGGCCGCCACGTCGATATCGGTGGCAAACACCTGGATGGGCCGGGCCGAGGCCGCCGTCTCGCGCGCCTGGGCCAGCAGGATCGAAATGGAATACGCTTCCTCGCCCGTGGCGCAGCCGGCCACCCACACCCGCACCTGGTCGTCATCGCCCAGCTTGCCGTCGAACAGCGTCGGAATCATTTCCCGCTCGAGAAACTCGAGGGCTTCGCTATCCCGGAAGAACTGCGTGACCCCGATCAGCATGTCGCCCAGCAATGCGCTGGCCTCGTCCGGCGTTGCCCGGAGGAAATCCCGGTACGCCGCCAGGTCGCTCTGGCCATTGAACTGCATGCGCCGCTCGATGCGACGGAGCACCGTGGCGCGCTTGTAGAAGCGGAAGTCATGCCCCGTGCGCACACGCAGATGCATCAGGATTTCGGACAGCGCACGTTCCCCGTTCGTCCTGGGCGACTGCCCGCGCTCCTGCCCTTCGTCGTCTTCAAGCACCGCATCCTGCGGCTCGATGCGCTGGACGTTCTCCCACAGCTCCATGAGCCGCTGCGGCATCGCGGCCGCCGGCAGTACGATATCGACCCAGCCGGCGTGGATGGCGGCGCGCGGCATCTCCGGATGCTCGGCGTCGTCCGGCGACTGGGCCAGCGTCAGGCCGCCGACTTCGCGGATCCGGCCCATTCCGATGGTGCCATCGGATCCGGAGCCGGACAGCACGATGCCGATGGCTCGCCGCTCGTGGGCATCGGCGAGGGTGCGGAAGAAATGATCGATCGCGAAGGGCCGCCCAAAGGTATTCGGCTGTTCCAAGACCCTGAGACAGCCATCGGACATCTCAAGGTGGGTGCCCGGCGCCACCACATAAATGTGATTCTCCTGAAGCGGTGTCGTGGTACGGACTTCGCTGACCGGCATGGTCGTGGCACGCTGAATCAGGGCCGCGGCCTGGCTTTCGAGGTCCGGCGCCAGGTGAAGCACCACGACGAAGGCCATGCCCATCTGTTCCGGGGCATGCTGGAACAGCGTCTGCAGGGCCCTGAGGCCGCCGGCGGAGGCTCCGAGGCCAACGACAGGGAAATGCAACGTACTCTTTACCACGCCCGCCGGATTTCCCACCTTCTTCTCCTTGAGTTTTTTCCGCGCCATGATTCCTCCCACCCAGACTCGTCGCAGCGGCCGGACGAGGCACCCGAAGGCATAATCCGGGCTCATTGTAGCGCCCAGGGCGAAGGAATATGGCGCCGCACACAAGCAGCCGGCGGCGGGCGCACGGCGGCCCGCAACGACAAGGGAAGCCCCGGGGGCGAAAGCGCCGGTATCTGGAGATCGTCAGCGCTTGCCGATGCAGGGTAGTCGTCCTACCTTTAGGATTGCAGAGGCCATCATGCAGCATCGCACATCCATCCTCAAAGAGCTCGCTACCGCTCGTCGACACGTCACCCGCTGCCGGCAACTGGTGCGGCGGCAGATCGAGATTGTCCGGCTCTGCCAGCACCGCCACCGGGACGAACTGGAATCCGTGAAGCTGCTGCGGGAATTGCGCGAAGCACTCGCCATCGGACGCCACCACATGCATGTGGTGGAGCAGGAACTGGGGGCGAACGACCGGTTCGGCCGGCTCTGGCGATAGCCGCCGCCTGCCGAACCAGGACACCCGCGGCTACCTGCGTGCGCCGCCCGTGGGCCTGTCCGTGCGGATATCGATCTGGTCGGGCACGATGTGCCGGTCCAGGATCAGCCCCTTCCACCGTGCCAGCTCCTGTTCGATGAACGCCTGAAAGTCCGCCGGGCCGGCATGCAGCACCTTGAAACCGTAGCCGGCCAGCATCTCGTTGAGCGTCAGTTCCGAGAGCACCTGACGGATAGCGAGGTCGAGGGTCTCGATCCTGTCCCTGGGGGTGCCTTTCGGCGCCAGAACGCCATACCAGCCGGTGACGAACATGTTGCGTACGCCGGCCTCGACAAAGGTGGGCGTTTCGGGAGCAATGGCCAGCCGGGCATCGGTGGCAACGGCCAGCGCGCGCAGCTTTCCCGAATTGACGTATCTGAGACTGTCGGCACCAGCGAACACGGCATCCACATCGCCACTCATGGCGGCGGCCACGGACTGAACGCCCCCGTGGTACGGGACATGCAACACCCGGATTCCGGCCGCCTGCGAAAACATCTCGATGGCCAGGTGGCTGGTATTGCCGTATCCCGACGACGCCACGGTCACCCTGTCGGGATTCGACTTCGCGCGCTCGATCAGGTCGGCGACCGAATGGAGCCGCGAATTCGGCCCGACATAGAGCACCAGCGGCTGCTTTGCGACGAGCGAGACCGGCTGGAAGTCCTTGATGGGATCGTAGCCGGCCGATTGGCTGACGAGCGGCCCGATGGCATAGGCGGCAAGTGCGAGCACGAGCGTATAGCCGTCGTTCCTGGCCCGCTGCACATATCGCAGCGCGATCTGTCCGCCTGCCCCCGGCTTGTATTCCAGCAACACTGGCGTCCCGAGCCGCTTCTGCAATCCGGCGCCCAGCGGTCGCGCAACAAGGTCTGCCGGACCGCCGGGCAGGTACGGCACGATGATCGTGACCGGCTGCTCGGGGTAGGCGGCCCACGCCGGATGAACCGTGACGAATGCCGCAGCCAGCAGCATCCGGCTTCGCCCGGCCAGCGTGCGACGCAATATTTGCAGCCCGGCCGGCGCTACCCGCCTGATCCGGGTGGAGATACGTCCGATGGCCTCGGGAAGTTCAAATCGCATGCTTGTCTGGAAGGGCTGGAACGCGTGATGCGCCAGGGTCAAGTGGGTCGCCGGATGGTCTTCCGGACGAGATCATACGCCTGGCCGCCCACGGCGATTTGATAATATCTGGCCACCCTGCAGCGCCCCCTTGAATCCTCGGGTGTTCCCTTCGCCCCTTCGTCAGCATAGCGATGTCTTCCATGTATTTCCCCCGGGCCGGTGTCGGTCTCGGTTTCGATTCCACGTGGGATGCAGGCGACCGCCGGTTCGGGCGCGGCTGGCTCTTGCGTGAGGACGGCAGCAAGACACACGTGCTCGGCGTCTGGGCCGCCGATGGGCATCGTACGCCCGCCACGCTCGACCGACTTGTCCACGAATACGCGCTGCGCGACGACATCGAAGCGGACTGGGCCGCCCGGCCGCTGACCTTGCTGCACGAGCGCGATGCCGCCGTGCTGCTGCTCGACGACCCGGGCGGCGAGCCCCTCGCCCCGATGCTCGGCGCGCCCATGGACGCGACGACGTTCCTCGATATCGCCCTGGCCATGGCCAGCACCGTCGGCAAGCTCCATCGGCGCGGCCTGATTCACAAGGACCTGAAGCCGGCCCACTTCCTGGTGGCGGCGGACCGGTCCTGTGCGTGGCTGATCGGCTTTGGCATCGCGTCGCGTGCGTCGCGCGGCGTCGAGCCGCTGCCGGAGCCCAGCGAAATCAGCGGCACGCTTGCCTATATGGCACCCGAGCAAACCGGCCGGATGAACCGGGCCATCGACGCGCGCAGCGACCTGTATTCGCTCGGCATCACGTTCTACCAGATGCTGACCGGCGCACTTCCCTTCGCGGGCTCCGGCCCCATTGACTGGGTCCACGCCCACCTGGCGCGCTCGCCGGCGCCACCGGCCAGCCGCGTGGCCACCGTGCCCGCGATCCTGTCGGATCTGGTCATGAAGCTCCTGGCAAAGGCGCCCGGGGAACGCTACCAGACAGCGGCCGGCCTGCTGCGCGACCTGCAGCACTGTCGCCAGACACTGCAGGCGCAAGGCGACATCGCGCCGTTCGCGCTTGGCCAGGGCGACCATTCGGACGTTTTCGCGCTTGGTGAACACCTCTACGGCCGCGAGCAGACCGTGACAACGCTGGTGGATACCTTCGACCGCGTTGCCGCCACGGGCCGCAGCGAAATCGTGATGGTGTCGGGGCATTCGGGCGTCGGCAAGACGTCGGTCATGCAGTCGTTCGCGCGAACCGTCGCCGAGCGTGGCGGCCTTTGCGCCACCAGCAAGTCGGATGCGCCGGCCGATGCATCGACCGAGGGCCCCGCCGATGCCGGCGCGCGGCTGCCCTATGCCACGCTTGCGCAGGCGCTGCGCGGTCTGCTTCGGGAATGCCTGGCTCAAGACCCGGCCGACGTGGCGTCATGGCGCACCGTCATTACCGAGGCCCTGGGGCCCAACGCCGGGCTGCTTGTATCGTTGCTGCCCGAACTCGAAACGATGCTGGGTCCGGTACCCTGGGTGCCCGACACACAGTCGCGTGAGGCCGGGCCACGGCTCCGGCTCGCCTTGCATTGCCTCACGGCGGCCCTGGCACGTGCCGCCGGGCCGCTGACGCTGTGCTTCGACGACATCCAGTGGCTCGACAATGAAACCACGGCGCTGCTGCACCAGTTGTTGACCGATCCGGCCACGACGCACCTGCTGGTGGTCTGCGCCTACCGCAGCCATGAAGTGGACGATGGCCACACGGTCACGCACTGCGTCGCGGCCTTGCGCGCGGAGGGCGCCAGCGTGGCCCATATTGAACTGGGCTGCCTCGATGCATCGGACCTCCATCGGCTTGTCGCCGAAACACTCCACTGCGATGCCACGGCCAGTGCGCCGCTGGCGCGCCTGGTGATGGAGAAGACGGCTGGCAACCCGTTCTTCGCCACGCAGTTCCTGAGCGAACTGGCAACCGAAGGCCTGCT
The DNA here is from genome assembly GCF_900104095.1 of Ralstonia sp. 25mfcol4.1. GTDB lineage: Bacteria > Pseudomonadota > Gammaproteobacteria > Burkholderiales > Burkholderiaceae > Cupriavidus. Next base: position 154,722 of record NZ_FNJO01000004.1, read on the forward strand.
GCGCTTTGACCACAGCACAGCGCGCTGGACCTGGGACCTTGACCAGATCGCGGCAAAGGGTTTTACCGACAATGTCGTGGCACTGATGGTCGGGCGAATTGGCCGCCTTTCCGCCAGCACCCGTGCGGCGCTGAAACTCCTCGCCTGCCTGGGCAACGACACCACGGTCGAAACACTGGCGCGCGTCTGGACGCGCGAGCCCGGCCAACTCGACCCGGCGATCCGCGAAGCCGTGCATGCGGGCCTGATTTCACGCAAGGATCACGTGCTGCGCTTCCGCCACGACCGCATCCTCGAAGCCGCGTACGCGCGCATTCCCGAGCCGGAGCGGCAGGCGTTCCATCTGCATCTCGGCCGTCTGCTGCTGGACCGCACACCGAAGGAAGAGATCGATGCCAACGCCTTTACGATCGTCGGCCAGTGGAACCGGGCGGCCAGCCAGATCGATACGCAGGACGAGCGTGACCGACTCGCGGAACTGAACCTTGCCGCGGGGCTGCGCGCCAAGTCCACCTGTGCCAACACCGCGGCACTTCACTATCTCTCGACCGGGCTCTCGTTGCTTGGCGACGACGCCTTTGCGCGATGCGAAGCCCTCGCGTTTTCGCTGACGCAGCATATGGCCGAATGCGAGTTCCTGACCGGGGATTCGGTGAGTGCCGAACCTCGGCTGGCGGCGCTGGCCGCGCGCGCGTCGTCACTGACCGCGCTGGGGGTCGTCACGCAACTGCAGCTTGGCTTGCTGCTGACGGGCGGCCGGCGCGTCGAAGCCGTGACGGTTGGCCTGGCCTACCTGCGCCGCGCCGGTATCGACTGGACCGCCCAGCCCGCTGCCTCGGTCGTGGCGCAGGAAGAGGCGCTGCTGACAGGACTGCTCGACGGACGGGACATCGCCAGCCTCAGCACGTTGCCACCCATGACGGACGCCGGCGGCCTTGCCACGATGCGTGTGCTGACGGCGCTGCTGCAGCCCGCCTGGTACACCGACGATCACCTGCGCACGCTTGTCATCCTGCGCATGGTCAACCTGAGCATCTCGCTGGGCAACAGCGAGGAATCGTGCCTGGCCTATTCGTGGCTGGCGATGCTGCGCACGGCGGCGTCACCGGACGGGACGGCTGGCCTTGCGCTCCAGCGGCTGGCACTGACCGTGGCCGAGCAGCAAGGTGTCGAGCGGATGCGCGCCCGCGTGTACCAGGTTGCGGGCGGTAACCTGCTGCACTGGACGCAACCCCTGCGCGTGGCACGCGCCCTGTTGCGCCAGGCGCTGGAGTTGACCGCGCAGATCGGCGACCTGACCTATGCCGCCTATATTCGCAGCAACCTGATGACCCACGCGCTGGCGGTTGGCGATCCGCTGGGGCGCGTGCAGCACGAAGCGGATACCGGTAGCGTGTTCGCCTGGGGACCGCGCTTCGCGCTGGTGGCGGACCGCCTTGTCGCGCAACGCCAACTCGTGCGGACCTTGCGCGGGCTGACCCCCGTGTTCGGCAGGTTCGACACGAGGGATTTCAGCGAGGCAGCGTTCGAGGCGCGCCTGGACAGTGACGTGGGGCTGCGCCTTGCGGCGTGCTGGTACTGGATCCGCAAGCTGCAGGCGCGCTATCTGGCCGGCGAAGCCGCGCAGGCGCTTGAAGCGGCCGAACGGGCCCGCACGCTGTTGTGGACGTCTCCCGCCTATTTCGAGCAGGCCGAATATCACTTTTACGCGGCGCTGGCGCGCGCGGCATGCTGCGATCCGGCCGTCGCGGACGATCTGGCCCTCCATCTTCCCGTGCTGGCCAGCCACCATCGGCAGTTGGCCCAATGGGCCCGGCGCTGTCCGGCCACGTTTGCGCACCGGGCCCTGCTCGTCGAGGCGGAAATCGCCAGGCTGGAAGGGCGCGACATCGACGCGATGCGTGGCTTCGAAGCGGCCATCGGATCCGCACGCGACAGCGACCTGATCCACATGCAGGCGCTGGCCAACGAGCTTGCGGCACGTTTCTACCTCAGCCGGCGGCTCGACAACGTGGCGCTGGTCTATCTGCGACAGGCTCGCCATGGATACCTGCACTGGGGCGCCGACGCCAAGGTCTGGCAGCTCGACCGGCAGCATCCGGCCCTGGCAGCCGACGCCAATGCGGTTCCCGCTTCGACGCCGTTGATGGGCACCATCGGCGCGCCGCTTCAGCACCTGGACCTGGCTACGGTCATGGCGATCTCCGAGGCGGTGTCCGGCGAAACCCGCCTCGATCGGCTGCTGGCCACGCTGATGCGCACCGCCATCGCGCACGCCGGGGCATCCCGCGGGCTGCTGATTCTGCCGCACGGCACGGAGCATCGCGTGGCAGCCGAGGCTGCCGTTCGCGACGACGCCACTGCAGTGACGCTGACCGACCTGCCGCTCGACGCCGCGGCGATACCGCTGTCCATCGTCCGGCACGTGCTGGAGAGCCACGAGCATGTGGTGATCGACGATGCCGCGGCCCAGCCATCCTTTTCGGCCGACCCGTACATACGCCAGCGCCGCGCGCGCTCGATGCTGTGCCTGCCGTTGCTGAACCAGGGCAAGCTGACCGGCGTGCTTTATCTGGAAAACGGGCTGGCGCCAGGCGCGTTCGTGCCAGCACGGATCGAGGTCATCAAGCTGCTGGCGTTCCAGGCGGCCAGCGCCATCGAGAACAGCCGGCTGGGCGAGCAGCGCCGGGAAGCCGACGAAGCCTTGCAACGGGCCCAGGCCGAGCTGGCGCACGTCAGCCGCGTCATGACGCTCAGCGCGTTGACGGCCTCAATCGCTCACGAAGTGAGCCAGCCTGTGGCCGCGCTGACCATCGAAGCCAACGTCGCCCTTCGCTGGCTCAAACGCGAGACACCTAACGTCGGAGAGGCCGTGGAATCGCTCAACAGCATCGTCCAGCAGGGTCAGCGCGCACGCGACGTCATCGTCGGCATGCGGGCGATGTTGCGCAAGGCCGGACCACAGGCGCAACGGATCGACCTCAACGCGATGATCGCCGAGACACTGCCGCTTCTGGCCGGCGAGCTGACGCGTCACCGGGTCATGCTCAGGACCGAACTGCTGCCGGCGCTGCCCATGGTGTCCGCCGACAAGGTTCAGCTTCAGCAGGTGTTCCTGAACCTGGCCGTCAATGCCATCGAAGCCATGCGCGGCATCGATGCGCATGCGCGCGAGTTGACGGTACGTTCATCGGTCAACCCGGCGGGTGAGGCGCTTGTGACCGTGCACGATGTCGGCGTTGGCCTGCCGGCCGATCCCAATGAACTTTTCGAGGCGTTCTACACGACCAAGCCCGAAGGCATGGGCATGGGCCTGTCGATCTGCCGCACGATCCTGGAAGCCCACGGCGGCAAATTGCAGGCGTGGCCAAACCGCCCCAGGGGAGCGATATTCGGATTCAGTCTGCCGGCCGACGAGAATGGCTCCCTGGCTCGCGAATAGGCCGTATCGCAGGGGCCGGCGGTTCGCGGGGCAGGCAGGCATGCCCAGCACCACGCCAATGACAATGACAATGGGAGCGCGCCTCCCTGGTCCTTATGATTCTGGCGGGCGCTAACCGTTGTCGCCGCCTGCCACCGGCAGCACGGCACCGGTGATGTAGCCGGCTTCGTCGGATGCGAGGAAGAGAATCGGCGCAATCTGTTCGTCGAGCGTTGCGTATCGCCTGAAGAACGTGGACTCGGTCACCTGCGTGACCGCCTCGCCCATCCAGACCCGCTCCTGCTCGCTGTCTCCCGCCGCATTGCGTGGCACGCGCCGAGGCGGGGCCTGGGTGCCGCCCGGCGCTGCCGCCACCACGCGGATACCGTGCTCACCATACTCCATGGCGAGTGACTGCGTCAGGGCGTTCACCCCGCCCTTCGCCGCCGAGTACGGCACGCGGCGGATACCGCGGGTGGCGTTCGACGAGACGTTCACGATCGTGCCGCCGCATTGGGCGAGCATATGCGGCAGAACCGCGTGGCAGCCGTACAGGGTGGGCATGAGCGAACGGCGAATCTCCGCATCGATCTGGGCTGGCTCGAATTCCGCGAAAGGCCGCATCCGGATGGCACCGCCCACGCCGTTGACCAGGATGTCGATGCGACCGAATATCTTTACCGCGAAATCCATCGTGGCGGCTGCCCCGTCGTAGGTCTCGAGGTCAGCCATGAAGGCAGCGGCGTCAGCGCTCTCCGCCTCGGCCGCGACCTCGGCGACGAAGTCCGCGCGATCGACCAGCAGGACCTTTGCACCTTCCGCCGCTGCACGCAGCGCCACACCCCGCCCGATGCCCTGGGCAGCCCCCGTGACCACCATCACCTTGCCTTCGAATCGACGGGCGCTCATGGCATCACCGGCGCCGCGTTGGGCGTGAATTTCTCGTAATGGAAGCTGGCGGGCTTCACGCCGTTGTCGTCGAAGAACTTGCGCACGGCGTCCACCATCGGCGGGGGGCCGCACAGGTACACGTCAACGTCGCCGTCGTTCAGGCATTCGGCCGGCATATGCTCGGTCACCCAGCCCTTGCGCGGGTGGTTCGATTGCGCATCCGCGACCACCGTGCTGAACGTGAAATTGAGCAGTCTGGCGATGTAGGCTTCGATCGCCTCCACCTGCACCAGATCGAGGTCCCGCGTCACGCCGTAGACCAGATGGACCCTTTGCTGCGAGTTCGCGCGAACCAGCACTTCCAGCATCGACAGGAAAGGGGCCAGGCCCGTGCCGCCCGCCAGAAACAGCAACGGACGTTCCACTGCCCGGAGATAGAAGCTGCCCAGGGGACCAGTCATTTGCACCTTGTGACCGGGGCGGGCCGATTCCAGCCAGGTGCTCATCACGCCTCCGGGTATCTTCTTGATCAGGAAGCTGACCTTCGATGCCCCTGGCGGGGACGAGAACGAATACGACCGATGCTGGCCGCTGCCGGGAACATCGATATTCACATACTGGCCAGCCAGGAAGGCCGGGGGAATGCTGTCCACGTCCAGTTCCAGCACCACGGCTGCGTCGTTGTGCTGTTCGAGCTTCGTGACCGTCGCGGCGAATTTGTTTTGCTCGGTCTTGCACATCGTCGAGGATGCCGGAACGGCGATGACGCAGTCGCTCTGCGGCACCATCTGGCACGTAAGGACCAGACCGGCCGCCTTCTCGTCGTCGCTCAGCGCATCTTCGATGTAATCCTCACCCAGGTCGTAGCGGCCGCTCTCGGCGCGGCACTTGCAGGTGCCACACACGCCGTCGGAGCAATCCATCGGCAGATTGATCCTGGCGCGAAATGCGGCATCAAGAACCTTTTCGCCGGCTTTGCATTCGACGAAGCGGGTGACGCCGTCTTCAAAATTCAGTGCGATGTTGTAGCTGGACATGTTGCCTCCTGCGTCCTGTCTCGATCCGTTCCACTCGCTCACACGTGGTAGACGTCGAGCACCTGGCGGATATAGTCATTCTTGAGCGCGATCTTCTTGCTGGAAATCAGCAAGCGATCGCCCACCTTGCGGAAGGTGAGATAGACCGTGCCGAAGTACTGGTCTGTCACCTTGTAGCGGTGGCTCAGCGTGTTGAAGTTGTAGCGAACGTCGATTTCGCCATCACGTTCCGCCAGCACTTCGACGTTGGTGACGTTGTGGCTGGTGCGCGGCTCCGGCATCGATGCGCTGCTGCGCTCGGTGCGGATACGAAACACCCGGTCTTCCAGGCCGCCACGGTCCGCGTAGTACATGAGGGAAATCTCGCGCTGGGGATCTTCGGTGAGCTTGTCATCGTCATCCCAGGCAGGCATCCAGTACGTGACGTCGTCCGCGTAGCACGCCAGCCATTCATCCCACTGACGGTCATCCAGAAAACGCGCCTCCTGGTACAGGGCATTGCAGATCGCTTGATGGTCGATGGTCATACGGCTGCCTCTTCCTGTTCCTTGCGCAGGGCTTCGCGCATCACCCGCATCCAGTATTCGTGCTGCACCACGAAGAGACCTTCGTCCTCGCTTCGCTCGCCCGAGATGAGCGGATTCAATCCCATGCCCCTGGCGTTCGCGTCAGGTCCGTTCACCCACAACGGTGCGCCCCGCGACATGTCGTTCCACATCGACGTCGTGCTCGCGTAGCCCGCCTGGCAGGCACGGAACTCTTCGAGGTCATCGCTGGTTCCCATGCCCGACACGTTGAAGAAATCCTCGTACTGGCGAATGCGAATGGCGCGGCTTTCGGCGCTCTCACCCTTCGGCGCGAAGCAGAAGATGCTGACTTCGGTCTTGTCGACGCCAAGCGGACGGACGACACGAATCTGGGTGCTGAACTGATCCATCAGGAACACGTTCGGATACAGGCACAAATTCCGCGTCTGGTTGACGATGTAGTGCGCCTTGGCGTCGCCAACCCGCGCCGCGATCTCTTCCTGATGCTGATGGACCGGGCGCACTTCCGGGTTCATCGTGTTGGTCCACAGCAGGATGTGGCCGTGCTCGAAGCCATACACACCCGCGACCGATTTGCTCCAGCCGTTCGCATCCACGGCCTTCGTGCCCTCGACCTTGCGGCGGCCCATCGTTGCGGCGTAGTTCCAGTGCACGGTGCTGACGTGATAGCCATCGCAACCGTTCTCCATCTGCATCTTCCAGTTGCCGTCGTAGATGTAGGAGGAGTTGCCGCGCAACACTTCCAGACCGTCCGGTGCTTGCGACACGATCTGGTCGATGATGATCCTGGTTTCGCCGAGGTAATCCTCGAGCGGCATCACGTCGGCGCTCAGGCTGCCAAACAGGAAGCCACGATAGTTCTGGAAGCGCGCAACCTTGCGCAGGTCGTGCGAGCCCTGCTTGTTGAACTGCACCGGATACTCGGTGGTTTTCTCGTCCTTCACCTTCAGCAGCTTGCCTGCGTTGGAGAACGTCCAGCCGTGAAACGGACAGGTGAAACTGCCCTTGTTGCCATGCTTGCGGCGGCAAAGCATGGCGCCCTTGTGCGCGCAGGCGTTGATGACGGCGTGGAGTTCGCCGGCCTTGTCGCGCGTGATGACGATGGGCTGCCGGCCGATCCAGGTGGTGTAGTAGTCGTTGATGTTCGGGATCTGGCTTTCGTGTGCCAGGTACACCCAGTTGCCCTCGAAGATGTGCTTCATCTCGAGTTCGTAGAGATCAGCGTTGGTGAAGATGTCGCGGCGGCAGCGGAACACGCCGTTTTCCTTGTCGTCCTGGACGGCGTTGCTCAGCAGATCGCCCAGTTGTCGTGCCTTGTCGATGGTTGCGGACATGAGTTGTCTCCCTATGCCGGCTTCGAGGTGAAGCCCTGGCATTGGTGCAGAGGATTCGTGCGGAATGGGCGCGGCCTGGTCAGCCAGGCCGCAGCGCGGGGTTACGCCGGGGCGGAGGCGCGCAGGCGATTGACGAGCTGGTTGTCCTGGCCTTGCACCAGCGGCGTCAGCGCGATGTCGAACACGATTTCCTTGTACGCATCGGCCTTGAGGCCCAGCGCAAGGCCGCCGGTCTTTTCCACGACGTGCGGCACCAGCTCTTCGCGTGTTGCATAGGCAAAATCGTCCCAGATCAGCGGATCGCCTTCAATGTTGATCTGCGTGGTCAGCTTGCGCGACTTGTCGCTCGTCACGAAGAAGTGCACGTGCGCCGGCCGGTTGCCGTGGCGGGCCAGCGCGTCGAGCAGTTGCTGCGTCGCGCCTTGCGGCGGACAGCCGTATCCGACGGGCATCAGCGTGCGGAATTCGTACTTGCCGTCCACGCCCGTCCTCACTGCGCCGCGAAGGTTGAAGTCGTCCTGGGCGCCGGTCGGATCGAAGTGCGAATAGAAGCCCCTGGAGTTGGCGTGCCAGCATTCCACCACGGCATTGGCCACGGGCCTGCCGTCCGGGCCCGATACCGTGCCCCGGATGATGAGCGGCCCCGCCGCCTCATCGGCATTGATGTCGATCCGCGAGACGCCGTCGCGCACCGGTGCGCCGGCGACATACAGCGGGCCTTCGATGGTGCGCGGCGTACCGCCCTGGATATCGGTCTCGCGGTCCGCTGCATCCATGCGGATGTCGAGGTACTTTTCGAGACCGAGGCCGGCAGCCAGGAGCGCCGCCTCGCCATCCTTGCCGAGCTTGTTGACGTAGTTCACGCCGGCCCAGATCTCGTCGGGCGTGATGTCCAGCTCGTCTATGGCCTTGAAGAGATCGCTCAGCAGACGGTGCGTAATCTGCCTGGCGCGAGCGTTGCCCGCTTCGCTTCCCAGATTGGCAGCGGCCTTCAGCAGGTCCTGCACTTCCTTGGTGTCGAATACTTTGGCACTCATGTCTGCTCCTAACTTTCTGTCTTTTCTGGTGGGGTTAACCCTCGTTCCAAGCCAATTCGAAGCTACTCGAAAGGTATAATCCGGCGGCGAAACTGGGCGTAAAAGCAGAATAGGGGCGCAAAACGGGGCAGTCCAACACCGTTTTAGTATCGGGCTATATCCTGGAGGTATTGTATGGAGCTACGACACCTTCGCTATTTCGTAGCGGTTGCCGAAGAACGGAATTTCACGCGCGCGGCACGGCGGCTCCATATTGCGCAACCGCCACTCAGCCGCCAGATCCAGCAGCTGGAGGAGGCCCTGGGCGTGCAGTTGTTCGAGCGTAACTCCCGGCCGCTCAAGCTCACGGAGACGGGCAAGTTTTTCTACTCCCACGCAGTGCATCTCATTGCGCAGACGAACGAGCTGGAATCGATGACGCGGCGCGTCGGAAACATCGAGCGCAGCCTTTCGGTCGGCTTTGTGGGCTCCACGCTGTACGGCATGCTGCCGAAGATCATCCGCCGATTCCGGGACGAGAACACGTCGGTCGAACTGAGCCTGCACGAGATGTCGACGATGGACCAGCTCCGCGCGCTCAAGGACGGCCGCATCGACATCGGGTTCGGCCGGATCCGGCACGAGGATCCCAACATCCGCCGCGTGACGCTTCGCGAAGAGAAGATGATTGTCGCGCTGCCGGTCGGCCACCCGCTATCGGTATCGAAACCCGTGCTGTCGCTTCGGGATCTCATCTACGAAACGCTGATCGTCTTCCCGAAAACGCCCAGACCCAGCTATGCCGACCAGGTGCTATCGGCGTTTCAGGAACGCGCCCTCACGCCACGCCGCATCTACGAGGTGCGCGAGTTGCAGATCGCTTTGGGACTCGTGGCCGCCGGAGAAGGCATATCCGTCGTGCCGAGCAGCGTCTACGGACTGAAACGCGATGACGTGAGCTATATGGAGCTCGATGACCCAACCCTGACGTCGCCCATCATCATGAGCATGCGCGCGATGGACGAATCGCGGGACATCAAGGAAATGCTGGAACTGATTTATCGGCTTTACGAGGAAGAGCGGATTTCCTACGTCCCGCGCGCCGGCAAGGGCCAGTAACTTGGCCGTTTCCCACCACAAAACACCGCGCATGGCGCAAAATTCGGGGTCTGGGCGCGTGGCGCCCCTCTGCACCCCTAGGAGACTGTATGAATACCGCTGTCGGATCCACCCTGTCCATTGCACCGAGCGCGAGCCCCTTGCCGGCGGCCGAGCGCGAGCGCCTGCTCGAGAATCCGGCGTTTGGCCGCGTCTTCACCGACCACATGGCCACCATCCGCTACACCGAGGGCAAGGGCTGGCACGACGCGAAGATCGGACCGCACGGCCCCATCCAGTTCGATCCGTCCACCCTGGTGTTCCATTACGCGCAGGAGATCTTTGAAGGGCTGAAGGCATACCGGCTGCCGGACGGAGGCGGTGCGCTGTTCCGTCCCGATGCGAATGCGCGCCGCTTCCAGAACTCGGCCCGACGCCTGGCGATGCCGGCGCTGCCCGAGGAGCTGTTCCTGGAATCGGTGCGGGAACTGGTCCGCCTGGACCGTGCGTGGATTCCGTCCGGGCAAGGCTCGGCGCTGTACCTGCGCCCGTTCATGATCGCCACCGAAGTGGTGCTGGGTGTCAAGCCTGCCGCCGAATACCTGTATTGCGTGGTCGCTTGCCCCGTGGGCGCGTACTTCAAGGGCGGCGCCTCGGCGGCGGTCACCTTGTGGGTGTCGGACACCTACACGCGCGCCGCGCCCGGTGGCACGGGCGAGGCCAAGTGTGGCGGCAACTATGCCGCGAGCCTTCTCGCGCAGGCCGAAGCCACCCGCGAGGGCTGCGACCAAGTGGTATTCCTCGACGCCGTGGAGCGGCGCTGGATCGAGGAACTGGGCGGCATGAACGTCTTTTTCGTGTTCGACGACGGCACCCTGCAGACGCCGCCGTTGACCGGCACGATCTTGCCCGGCATCACGCGCGATTCGCTCATCACCCTGGCACGCGACTTCGGCCTGACCGTGCGCGAAGAGCCGTATGCGATCGACCAGTGGCAGGCCGATGCGCAGAGCGGGCGCCTGCGCGAAGCATTTGCGTGCGGCACCGCTGCGGTGGTGACGCCCATTGGCAAGGTGAAGGGGCGCGCGTACAACTTCACCATCGGCGACGGCGGCGCGGGTGAGGTCACAACACGCCTGAAGGGGGCACTGGTCGACCTGCAGCAAGGCCGCGCAGCGGACCCGCACGGCTGGCTGGACCGCCTGTTCTGACCGGCGGTCAACCGCGCGGCATCGCATCGAAGCACGGAGGGCAAGGCCGATGCACGGCCTGTCTTTTCTCCTTGCCCGCGCCGCGCGCGACCTTACAGTCACGGCACTCGCTTCCGCCACGAATTGCCTATACTTGCATCCGTCCCTTCACCCAGGCATGAACTATGGAATACGCTCCAGGCATCAGCCAGCTGGCGGGCCTGCTTGCCGATCCCGGGCGCGCGGCGATGCTGTGGGCGCTGATGGATGGCGGTGCCCGGCCCGCGGGCGAACTGGCGCTGATCGCCGGGCTGTCGGCGTCGTCCACCAGCGGCCATCTGGCACGGCTGTCCGAAGGCGGGCTGCTGGCTGTGGAATCGCGCGGGCGCAACCGCTACTACCGTCTGGCCGCGCCGGAGATCGGCGTGGCCATCGAGGCACTGGCCACGGCGTCGCTGGTCAGCCAGCCGCCACGCATGCGGACCGTGCCCGTTTCGCGCGGTACGCCGCCTGCGCTCAGGCAGGCCCGCACCTGTTATGACCACCTGGCGGGGGAACTTGCGGTGGGTCTGTTCGAACGAATGTCGCAGGCGGGATGGCTGGCCGTGGATGGCACGCGGATTGACCTGACCGGCGACGGCACGCAGGCCATGGCGCAGTTGGGCATCGACCTCGATGCCACGCGGCGCAAGCGCCGCCAGTTTGCCTGCACCTGTCCCGACTGGAGCGAGCGCAAGCCGCATCTGGGCGGCGCGCTGGGGGCGGCCTTGCTGGAAACCATGCTGGAGAAGGGCTGGATCGAGCCTACCCAGGCGTCACGGGCATTGCGCGTGACACCGCGGGGGCATCGCGAGATCGGGAAAGTGGCCGCATGACTGGAGCAGCCGGACCATAAAGGAGCCACAGATGGCAATAGAACTGGACGACGACGCGCAGGACGCCGTAAGCCGGCTGTTTGCGCTGATCAATCTGGGAGACACCCAGCAGACCACCCGGCATCTGGCGCTGTTCGAGGAAGCACTGGATGACGCCGAGGAAGACGAGGCCGACGCCGAGATGCTGCTCTTCCAGATCAAGGAGATCATCGACTGGGAGGCTGGTTTCCATGTCGACTGGAAGGACGTCGAGTCCTTCATCGGCTGTCTCACCCAGCTTTGCGAGCGCATCGACCTGGAGATCAACTGGGGCACCGACGACCCCGAGGACGAGGATTTCCTGGAGGGCACCAGCGTACCCGAGCTGATGGAGCTGGCCACGGACCAGCTGCGCGTGGCCGGCTACACGCTGTGGAACTGGGATACCGGCGGCGACGCCTACGCGGGCTGGATCACGCGCAGCGAGGACGACGACGAAATGCTGGAGATTGCCGACACGCTCGGCTTCGACCTGCGCAGCGGCGACCAGCCTTACTGAATCGCCCTGTTGTTGTCGAGACCGGCGGATGAGCGCCCGCCGGTCACTCCAGCGTCAGGATTGTGGGCGCGGCGTCGTTCTCTTCCAGCGCCCCGGCGGTGTCCGGCAGCAGGGTGGCACCCAGGCGAGACGTGGGACGGCGTGCGTTCTCCGGCACACCCAGCGTTTCTTCCAGCGCGTTCAGGAAGGCCCGCACACTGGCCGGCATCAGCTTGCGGGCCGGCATCAGCACATACACCTTCAGCGGCGACGACGAATAGCCAGGCAGCACGCGCACCAGCTGCCCCTGCACCAGCTGCTCATGAACAAAGCGCGGCGACAGGCGCGTGACGCCCAGGCCATCGACCGCCGCCTTCAGGCGCACTTCGGCGTTGTGCGTGCAGATGCGCGGGTCCACATCGAGCGAAAACGTCTCCACGCCATCGCGCAGGAATTCCCAGTTCGAATCGTCCAGGTTGCCCACGGTCGGCCAGCCCTGCAGGTCCTGCGGTGCGCGCGGCAGGCCGCGCTCGCGAATCAGCGAGGGCGCCGCATAGAACGCGCGCTCGATCAGCACCACCCGCTTGCTGGCGAACGAGCTGTCATGCAGGCTCGTATCGGTCATCACGAAGGCCAGGTCGTAGCCGTGGCGGATCAGGTCGGGCTGGTCCCAGTTCATGTCCAGCTGCACGCGCAGCGACGGGTGCTGCTTGAGCAGCCGGTTCACCGTCGGCGACAGATGCTGCGAACCCACCTCATAGGGCGTGGCAATCCGGATCAAGCCGCTGACTTCGGCGCTGACCGAGGCCGCCTCGGCGCTGATCTCGCGCAGCGCGCCGAACAATGGCGCCACGCGGTCGTAGAGTTGCTGACCGCGCTGGGTGACGCGCACGCGACGCGTGGTGCGCTCGAACAATCGCACGCCAAGCTGGCCTTCCAGCCGCGCCACGGCGGCGCTCGCCGACGACTTCGGAACCTCCGCCAGTTCGGCCCCCTGCGTGAAGCCGCCGCCTTCCACCACGCGGCAGAAGATTTCCCAGTCCTTCCAGTCAATCGTTTTCATGCGAAACCTCTCGAAGCTCGACACCGGGAAAACCCTTACCGGATGGGCCGCGATTGTCCCACAAGACGAACAATTGTGAAGTCCATGTCCAAAGTAGGGACATTACTAGAACGTGACATCGACGTGACATTTCCGGCGACTGTGCGATTGCAGCCACGGCGCAGGTCGGGAAAACCTACATTGAGAATCGATCTCATTAGACTCTACGATTCATACACCCCGCCCAGATGGGCTTTTTTTGTCCGAGGAGTTGATCCATGCATAAAATCGTCGCCGCAGCCTTTGTCGGCCTGTTCTCCACTGCCGCGTTCGCAGGCGCCAATTGCGAGAAGCATCCGAAGTCCGAATGGATGCCCGAGGCCGACGCGAAAGCCAAGATCGAGGCCCAGGGCTACAACATCAAGAAGTTCAAGGTGGACGGCAACTGCTACGAGATCTACGGCACCACGAAGGACGGCAAGAAGGCGGAGATCTACTTCGATACCAAGACGCTGGAAGTCGTCAAATCGGAAATCGGGAAGTAAGCATGGCAACCCCTGCGGATCGCGTTTATCCGCGCGACACGATTCGCGTCTGGGACGTGGCCGTCCGCCTCACGCACTGGAGCCTGGCGGCCATCGTCTGCTATGACCTGATCGACGATTCGGGCGACCGCTTGCACCGCGTGCTGGGCTACGTGGCCGCCGGGCTGGTGCTGTTCCGCATCGTCTGGGGATTCGTCGGCACCGAGCATGCGCGTTTCGGGGCCTGGTTGCCGCGTCCCGCCGGCGTACTGGCCTATGGGCGCGCCCTGATGCGCGGGCGCGCGCCGCGCTTTATCAGCCATACCCCGCTGGGCGCCGTGACGATGCTGGCCATGTGGGCGCTGATCCTGGCGCTGGCCGTCACCGGGTGGATGTCCCGGCTCGACCCGTTCTGGGGCGAGGACTGGCCTATCGACATTCATCGCTGGCTGTCGAATACGCTGCTCGGCCTGATTGCGCTGCATGTGGCGGCGGCCATCGCGATGAGCCTCAAGGGCCGCGAGAACCTGATCGCCGCGATGCTTACCGGACGCAAGCGCCGCGACGCCGACCCCTCGTCCTGAAAACCCTGGAACGTCGAGCTTTCGGAATCGCCACGCGCTGCCTACGATGGTTGCCAACGCCGTTGCGCGTGCGTGGCCGCGGCGCCAACCAACCCGGAGAACGACAATGAAGATCCTGATGGTGCTCACCTCGCATGACACGCTTGGCAACACGGGCAAGAAGACCGGTTTCTGGCTCGAGGAGTTCGCGGCACCGTACTACGTGTTCAAGGATGCTGGCGTCGACGTCACGCTGGCGACACCCAAGGGCGGCCAGCCGCCGGTCGATCCCAAGAGCGACGAACCCGACTTCAAGACCGACGCCACGCGCCGGTTCCAGGGCGACCCGGATGCCCAGAAGCACCTTGCAACCACGCTGACGCTGGACCAGGTCAAGGCCGACGACTTCGACGCGGTCTTCTATCCCGGCGGCCACGGCCCGCTGTGGGATCTGACCGAGGACAAGCGGTCGATCGCGCTGATCGAAGCCTTCGACCGCGCCGGCAAACCGATGGCCCTGGTGTGCCATGCACCCGGGGTGCTGCGCCACGTGAAGCGGGCCGATGGCGAGCCGCTGGTCAAGGGCCGCAAGGTCACGGGCTTCACCAATACCGAAGAAGAGGCCGTGCAGCTGACCAACGTGGTGCCGTATCTGGTGGAGGACGTACTCAAGGCGAACGGCGGGCAGTTCTCGCGCACCGATGACTGGGGAAGCTACGCCGTGGTCGATGGTCTGCTGGTCACGGGACAGAACCCCGCGTCGTCCGAGGCGGGTGCCCACGAACTGCTGAAACTGCTGAAGAAGTAGGCGCCAGCCGCCGCGCCAGCGCAACCCGGCCTGACTCAGCGCGCGCGGCGCGGCTTTGCCGCATGCCGCACCTCGCGCGTGAACTGCGCGCAGGCGTGCGTCATCAGGTCTTCGGAACGATAGACCAGGAAGAGTTGGAACTCGGGCAGCTCGTCGGCAATCGGCAAGCGCACCAGCGCCTCGGGGTCCAGCTTCAGCGGGCCCGTGCCATCGAACACGTAGTTCGACCATACGCTGATCAGGTCGGTCCGGGTGGCCAGCTGCAGCCCCAGCAGGTTCGACGCGCTCTGCACGATGCGCCTGGGCATGTCCAGGCGGTGCAGGCGCATCAGGCTGGCCAGCGGGCTGCCGGGATCGTCCAGCGGATCGAGCGTCAGCCAGTCCGCATCGAGCAGCGCACGCAGGCGTCGCGCACGGCGCAGTGGATGCCCGGCTCTCACGGCCAGGCCCATGCCGACCGAAAACAGCGGCTCCCACTGCATGCCGCCGCCACCGGGGCCGCTGTTGGTCGAAATCAGGCCAAGATCGAGCCGCCCCTCGCGCAACCCTTCCAGGATCTGCTGCGGCCGCAACTCCATCGCGCGAAGCGTCACATTCGGATAACTCTGCCGGTAGGCCGCCATTGCATCGGGCAGCGCGCCGCTCGATGCCACGGCAGTAAAGCCGATATGAAGCTGCGCCTCGGCGTGCCCCCGAATCGACTCGATATCTTCCAGCGCGTGCCGCAGTTCCTGCTCCACCACCGTGGCACGCCGCACCAGCGCCAGGCCGTAGGCCGTCAGGCTCACGCCGCGCACCGAGCGCGACATCAACGTGACGCCCAGTTCGCGCTCCAGCTCCGCAATGGCCTTCGACAGCGCCGGCTGCGAGGTATGCAGGCTGCGCGCCGCCTCGTGGATGCTGCCGTGCTGGGCCACCGCCAGCAGCACGCGCAGTTGTTGCAGCTTCATCAGGGTTTCTCCCCACCGGCCGGTTGCCGATGCCTTGCGATGGTGCGCGCCTGCGCAATTGCCGTGCATGGCACACCGGAATGCGCCGTGTAGGTACTAGTCCCGATGGTACGTGGCGAGTGATGGTGCCGGTGATGCCATTTCGTTATCACGATGACAATAAATGATTTTCGGCGCCGCGTGTTTGCCGGAATACTGCATCGCCAAGGACGTACGACTTGAGCGATGACGCCGCCCCCAGGCGCCACGATTTCCGTAACCCAGTTCGTGGAGCCCCCACATGAACGACGCAACCCTGACCGCCGCCACGCCGCTCTCCGCTGCCAGCGTCGCCGCCCCCGCCAATCCGGCCGCGCCTGCCAAGGCGAAGCAAAGCCAGTTCCGGCTGATCGCCGCATGCTCCATCGGCAATGCGCTGGAAATGTTAGATTTCACGGTCTACAGCTTCTTCTCGCTGCTGATCGGCAAGCTGTTCTTTCCGTCGGACAGCCCCTACGGGTCGCTGCTGCTGGCCGTGGCCACGTTCGGCATCGGCTTTGTCATGCGGCCGCTGGGCGGCGTGCTGATCGGCAACTATGCCGACCGCCATGGCCGCAAGGCCGCCATGACCCTGACCATCGGCCTGATGGTGCTGGGCACCCTGTGCATCGCACTGGCGCCCACCTACGCCACCGCCGGCGTGTTCGGGTCGCTGACCATCCTGGCGGGCCGGCTGCTGCAGGGATTTTCGCTGGGCGGCGAGATTGGCGCATCCACCGCGATGCTGATGGAAGGCGGCGATGTAAAGGGCCGCGGCTGGCGCGTGAGCTGGCAGATCGGCAGCCAGGGCATTTCCGCGCTGGCAGGCGCCGCCACGGGCGCCACGCTCTATGCCTTGCTGCCCACCGCCGCGCTGGAAAGCTGGGGCTGGCGCGTGCCGTTCCTGCTTGGGCTGCTGATCGCGCCGGTCGGTCTCTACATCCGTGCCAATCTCGATGAAACGCACGAGGCCGACGCGCACGCGCCGAGCCCGGTCGGCGAACTGTTCCGCCGCCACGCCGGCAAGGTGGTGCTGGGCATCCTGGCTGGCACCGCCGGTACGGCCACGATGTACCTGGTGGTGTTCTTCATGCCGACGTACATGATCCGCGTGCTGCATATGCCGGCGTCGCTGTCGTTCCTGTCGGGCTGCGTCACGGGCGTCACGCTGCTGGTGGTATCGCTGATTGCCGGCACGCTGGCGGACCGCCTTGACCGCCGCAAGCCGCTGGTGGCCGGGTCGCTGCTGTTCAGCCTGATCGCCGTCTATCCCGCGTTCTGGTTGATGAACCACTACCCGAGCGTGCCGCTGGTGCTGGGCCTGTCCGCGCTGCTGACCGCCAGCATCAACCTGGGCACCACGCCGCTGTTCCTGATGTTGCTGGAAATGCTGCCTGCCGGCGTGCGCGCCACGGGCCTGGCCGTGATCTACAGCGTGGGCGTGACGGTGTTCGGTGGCTCGTCGCAGTTCGTCGTCACGTGGCTGCTGGCGAAGACCGGCAACCCGATGGCCCCCGCCTTCTACATGATGGCGTGCGGCGTGCTGGCCCTGGCGGCCGTGCTGCGCATCGTCGAGAAGCGCGAACACTGATCCCCTTCGATGCCTCGCTACCCCGCGAGCCTGACTTCCCGAGACCTCACCATGACCCGCCAACCGACCCTGACCCCGTTTCAGCTGCTGCCGCACCTGCTGCCTGCCATCGACACCGAGACCTTCGTCAATATCCGCCGCCAGATCCATGCGCAGCCCGAACTGGGCTTCGAAGTGGGCGCTACCAGCCGGCTGGTGGCCACGCTGCTGGAAAGCTGGGGCTACGAGGTGCACACCGGCATTGGCAAGAGCGGCGTGGTGGGTCAGTTGAAGGTCGGCAACGGCACGCGACGGCTGGGCATCCGGGCCGACATGGACGCCCTGCCGATCACCGAGGCCACCGGCCTGCCCTACGCCAGCAAGACGCCCGGCCGCATGCACGCGTGCGGGCACGACGGTCACACCGCCATCCTGCTGGCCGCCGCCCGCGCGCTGGCCGATTCACGCAGCTTCGATGGCACGCTGAACCTGATCTTCCAGCCCGACGAAGAGAACCTGTGCGGCGCGCGCGCGATGATGGAAGACGGCCTGTTCGAACGTTTTCCGTGCGATGCGGTCTTTGCGCTCCACAACATGCCCGGCGTGCCGGCCGGGTCGTTCCGGGTGCTGGAGGGGCCGGTCAGCCTGTCGTCCGACGTGGCCGATGTCACGATCCGCGGTGTTGGCGGCCATGGCGCGATGCCCCATCGGTCGAAGGACCCCATCGCCGCCTCGGCCGCCATCATCACCGCGCTGCAAACGGTGGTGGCGCGCAACGTGGCGCCCGACGACACCGCCGTGGTATCGGTCGGCTTTATCCACGCCGGTGCCACGCATAACGTGATTCCGGAGGAGGTCAGGATTGGCCTCAATGTGCGCGCGGCACGGCCCGAAACCCGCGCGCTGGTGGAAGCCCGCATCTACGAGATTGTCAGCCTGACCGCGCAGGCCCACGGCGTGACGGCGCAGATCGACTATCGCCAGCTGACGCCGCCGATGGTCAACGCCGCCGGCCCCACCGCGCTGGCCGCCGAGGTCTGCCAGGAACTGGTGGGCGCCGAGCACGTGGTGACGCAGGCGCCCAAGGGCCTCAATGGCAGCGAGGACTTCGCCTGGATGCTCAATGCGGTGCCCGGCTGCTACCTGATCCTGGGTAACGGCGAAGGCGAATTCGGCGGCTGCATGGTCCACAACCCCGGCTACGACTTCAACGACGACGTGCTGCCGCTGGGCGCCGCCGCCTGGGTGCGGCTGGCGCAACGCTTCCTGGTCCCTTCGACCTGACCGCAACAAACCTGATGGCCGAATCCTTAATTTCTATGGCATAGTGGCCACCGTTGTACCCCGCGATATCGGGAGAGCCCGTCGCTGCCGCCAGGCAGCACGGCGCCGAAGGAGCAACCGCCCCGGAAACTCTCAGGCAAAAGGACC
Organism: Ralstonia sp. 25mfcol4.1; assembly: GCF_900104095.1. Classification (GTDB taxonomy): domain Bacteria; phylum Pseudomonadota; class Gammaproteobacteria; order Burkholderiales; family Burkholderiaceae; genus Cupriavidus. The sequence continues at coordinate 173,555 of NZ_FNJO01000004.1, forward strand.
GGTATCGCCATTGAACTCTGAAGAACCCCCGGCTCGTACGTCGGCCGGCGGTACCGAAGGAGCAAGCGAGCCCCCGGGCTCGCGAATCTCTCAGGTCAAGGACAGAGGGGGCGTCCGCGAAGCGCATGGTGCGCCGCGGACTGCCACCCCATGACGTCCTGAAAGACCTTCCACATGAAATCCATTGCAGTGATCGGCGGCGGGATTACCGGCGTCACGACCGCGTACGCGCTGGCCAGGCGCGGGTTCTCCGTCACGCTATTCGAGCGGCACCGCTATGCGGCCATGGAAACGTCGTTCGCCAACGGCGGCCAGTTGTCGGCCTCGAACGCCGAAGTCTGGACGCACTGGTCCACGCTGGCCAAGGGCATCAAATGGATGCTGCGCGCCGATGCGCCGCTGCTGGTGAATCCGCGCCCCACCTGGCACAAGCTGAGCTGGTTCGCCGAGTTCATGGCGTCGATCCCGCATTACCGCCCCAACACGGTCGAGACCGCGCGCCTGGCCATCGCCGCGCGCCAGCACCTGTTTGCCTGGGCCGACGCCGAAGGCATCGACTTCGACCTGAAGCGGCGCGGCATCCTGCATATCTATCGCAACAAGGCGGGCTTCGAGCATGCCGGGCGGGTATCGAAGCTGCTCGCCGAAGGCGGGCTGGAGCGCCACCCGGTCACGCCGGCCGAGATGCGCGACATCGAGCCCACGCTGGCCGGCGACTACTACGGCGGCTACTACACCGAGAGCGACGCCACGGGCGACATCCACAAGTTCACCAGCGGCCTGGCCGCGGCAATCCGGCGCCTGGGCGTACAAACGCTGTACGACCAGGACGTGCGGTCGGTGTCCACCACGGGCCGGCGCGCGACCGTGGTGTCGGCGCAAGACAACCTGTCCACATCGCGCGAGTTCGACGGCGTGGTGGTGTGCGCGGGCGTTGCCAGCCGCGACTTCGCGCAGCAGCTGGGCGACCGCGTCAACATCTATCCGGTTAAGGGCTATTCGATCACGGTGAACCTGAACGATGCCGAAAGCCAGGCCAGCGCGCCGACGGTCAGCCTGCTCGACGACGAAACCAAGCTCGTGACCAGCCGCCTGGGCGCCGACCGCTTCCGCGTGGCCGGCACGGCCGAGTTCAACGGCATCAACCGCGACATTCGCGCCGACCGCATCCGTCCGCTGGTCGACTGGGTACATGCCTGCTTCCCCGGCATCAGCACGCGCAGCGTGGTGCCCTGGGCCGGCCTGCGTCCGATGATGCCGAACATGATGCCGCGCGTCGGCCGTGGCCACGCCGCCAACGTGTTCTACAACACCGGGCACGGGCACCTGGGCTGGACGCTATCGGCGGTGACCGCCGAGATGGTGGGGGACGTGGTACGGCAGGCGGCGACGCAGGATGCACGCGTCGCGGTGGGCCAGGGCGTGGGCGGCGTGGCAGCCTGATACGCCGGCGAAAGCCCGGGACTGCCCTTTCTGGGCCGGAAATCAAAAAGCGCTGCCCGGTGAGCAGGGCTTTCAAATATTGGTGCCCAGAAGAAGACCCGGTCACCATGCGCGACCCCGGCTTGCGCCGGCAGGCGCAAGCTTTTCGAGTCCGCGCGGGCAGTCCGCAGGGACTGCCCTTTCTGGGCGCACAAATGAAAAAGCCCTGCTCGTTGAGCAGGGCTTTCAAAATTGGTGCCCAGAAGAGGACTCGAACCTCCACAGTGTTGCCACCGCTAGGACCTGAACCTAGTGCGTCTACCAATTCCGCCATCTGGGCTTCGTTTCGCGGCATTGCTGCGTTGAAGCGAGACGCGAATTCTACATAAGCTCTGGCGATTTGCAAGCCCTTTTTCACGTCATCGCCAAAATCAGCTGTTCTGCACCCCAAGGTACAGGCTGCCGTCCAGCACGTAGCGGTTGCGCCCTGCCCGCTTGGCGCGGTACATCGCGCTGTCGGCCCGGTGCAGCAGCGGCTCCAGACGCGGGGCTTCGGGCACCGCGCACACCGCGCCCACGCTGATCGTCACGTAGGGCTGCACCGGCGTGCCGTTATGCGGAATGGCCAGGTCCCGCACGACCGCCACCATGCCGCGGGCGATGGCGCGCGTTTCGTCCGCCGACGAATCGGGCAGTACCACCGCGAACTCCTCGCCGCCCAGCCGCGCGCAGAACTGCGTGCCGCGCAGCACGCCGGTCAGGGCTTCGGCTACCTGGCGCAGGCAATCGTCGCCGCAGGGGTGGCCGTACAGGTCGTTGAATTGCTTGAACAGGTCGACGTCCAGGATCAGCAGGCCGATTTCCTTGCCGCGCTCATGGGCGCGTGCCACGGCGGCCAGCGATTCGCGCTGGAAGTAACGCCGGTTGGGAATCCCGGTCAGCGCGTCGATATCGAGGTCGGCCTGCACGCGCGACAGCTGCTCCGCCGTTTCGCCAAGCTGCGTGGCCAGCGCCTGTTCGCGCGACTGGTAGCGGCTGATGTCGCGCATGAACACCAGCAGGCCGATCTGCTTGCCGTCCATCCGGCAGACGGGCTCCACCGTCAGTTCGTAGCCCAGGCCGTCCGGAATGAAAGGCGCCACTTCGTCGGGATCGCTGAGCGCGTGGTGCCAGGCCGGCGGCGGCATCTGGCCACGGCGCAGGTCGGGCACCAGCCGGGCGGCGGCGGGATTGAACTCGACGATGCGTCCGTCGGCGCCCAGGATCGCGCAGCCCTCGCGGATCGTGTCGAACACGCGCAGCCGCGCGTAGTGGCCGGTATCGTCCAGGTGGGTGCGCAGCGCGCAGAACCACACCAGCAGCGTCATCAGCGAAAAGGTGGCCGGCGTCAGGTCGCCGCCCAGCGGGCCGGTCCAGCGGTACAGGTAGGCGATGTGCGTCACCAGCGGCAGGAACAGTCCCGCCATCAGCACATTGCGGCCGCGCACCGACAGCGCCGCGTTCGGCACCTCGGCGGTGGCCAGGAAATACATGCTGAGGCCCAGCATCGCGTAGGTCCATGCGGCCACCGCGGTATAGCCGACGCCATGGCGAAACACCGCGCCCGGCGACACGCCCGGCGGCATCAGTTCGATCGACGTCCAGATCAGGTGATGGCGTTCGTTGGTAAACACCAGCGCCAGCGTCAGCACCGCGAAGAACACCGGCACCCAGAGCATCGACCACGGCACGACAAAGCGTGGCCGGCTCAGGTGAACCATCGCCACCAGCCAGCCGATCGGCACGGCCACGATGCCCGCATACTGAAACTTTGCCCAGAAGATCCGGCCCGGCAGCGCCGTCTCGCTGATTTCCAGCAACCGCCCGCCGCTCCAGATGGTGACGCCCGCCGCCAGCACCAGGAATGCCCGGACGGTAGGGTCATCGCGGCGCGGCCAGGCCGCGACGGCCATGCCCACACTGCACACCACGGCAATGGTCAGGCAGAGGACGAGAGGATACGATGGCATTGAAGAAGGGCCGAACCGGATGGCAAACCCCGTCCGGCGATGCGGGGCGAACCATTATAGGCCCGCACGGTCCGACACTGGCGCCGGGGCATACCCGACGCTGCCGGCATCCACCGCCCTACCCGCCACCCTTCAGGAATCAGGCCGGGCCCTTCATCCTCCTAGGCATCGCGATCCTCGCTGCCTTCGTTTACGGCCTGGTCAGGCTCTACCAGCTGGTAACGGCCGCGTCCGGCACGCTGGCCGGCGCCGCCGCCGACATTCTGATACTGGCGATACTGGCGGCGCTGTGCGTGGCGTGGCTGCGCCGGTACCGGGCCATCCACGGCCGCCGCGTCAAGGGCGAGCGCATCCTGGCCCTGCACGGCGACTGGGGGTCTCTCAAGGTCGACGCCGAACGCAAGAACTGCGCGCTGGAGATGAACGGCCAGCGCCAGGTGCTGATCTTCGCCGACATCGAGGCCGCCCGGCCCGAGGCGCGCCAGGGCCGCTGGTATGTGGTCGTGGCCCTGCGCCACGGCAAGCCGGCCGAATGGGTGATTCCGGTGGCCAACCGGGACGCAGCCGACCTCTGGGCGAAAATCTTCCGGCTGGCCGCGGTGCAGAAGCTCTGAGCGCCGGCGTCTGATCGCCCGGCGTCAGGCATCACGCGCGGAACGGCTTGCCCATCGGCTTCAGGCGGATGCCGGGTGCCAGGCGCGTCCACGGCAGGTCGGCCGGGTCGGCCGTCATCGGCCCCGGCGCCTTGGCCACCAGCACGGCATGGGCGATGCCCTGGAAGTCCGCGCGAAAATGCACGGAGCTCTTGTTCACCAGAATCTTCATCGCCTCGGGCTCGACGCCGCCCACGCGATACAGGTTGCGATCGAGCATCTGCGCCTTGCCGCCGCTGACCACCACCTGCACGCCGCCGATACCCAGCAGCGCCACGGGCCCGACATCGGCCAGCATGCCGTGCATCATCGGACCGCCAAAGCGGCAGACGCCGTCGGACAGCCTGAGCACCTCGAAGCGCCCCTGCAGCGGCTCGTCGCCGGGCACGCCCGACACGCCACCGAGCGCAACGTCGATCACCGCGCCCACCCCGGCGCGATGCGCGGCGGCCGCCACGGCCGGGTCCCAGATCAGGCCGATGGCCGCGCCCTGCGCGCCGTTGCGCAGCAGCGCGCGCAGCATGCCCATCGTGTTCGAGTCGCCGCCGGCACCGGGGTTGTCCTGGGTATCGGCGATGACCACCGGGCGCGTGGCGCCTTCGGCCATCCGCATGGCTTCGCGCACCGCGTCGTCGGGAGACAGGAATGGCACCTCCCACGCGGCCTCGTCGGCCAGCATCCGGTCGTAGAGTGCCTGCACGGCGGCTTCGGCGGCGGCGTCATCGTCGCCATAGCCCCAGATCACCGGCCCGCATTCGGGAAAGTCGGCGGCGGGGAAGCCCGGTGCGAAGGACAGCGACACCACCCGGCCTGCCTCCAGCTCAGCCAGCGCCGCGTACAGGCCGCGCGCGGGCTCCAGCATCGTGCACATGCCGTTGATCGGAATGAGGAACGGCAAGCGGCGGGCGGCGGCACGCCAGCGACGCGGGCCGGCCAGCAGCGGCTGCAGCAGTTCGGCGGCGCGCACGCCGGTTTCGGCCATGTCGACGTGCGGATAGGTGCGGTACGCCACCAGCGCATCGGCGGCATCGAGCATGCGCTGCGTGACATTGGCGTGGAGGTCCAGCGACGCCACCAGCGGCACGTCCGGGCCGATCACCTCGCGCAGGCGCGCCAGCAGTTCGCCCTCGCCATCATCGGCATGCTCGGCCACCATCGCGCCGTGCAGGTCCAGGTAGATGGCATCGAAGCCGCCGGCGCGTGCCGCCGCGACGATTTCGCCGGCGATGCGCTCGAACGCATCCTCGGTCACATGCGCCGACGGGCTGGCGCCGGCCCAGATCACCGGGCTCAGGGCCCAGCCGTTGCGCTGCGCGGCCTGGATGAAGCCGCCCACGGGGATATTCACATCGCGCAGCGCCAGCACATCGTCGCCGCGCGCCATGGCCGGGAAGCCCTCGCCGCGCTCGAAACTGGCGTAGGTGGCCTTGGACGGCGCAAACGTATTGGTTTCGTGCTGGAAACCGGCGATCAGGATTCGGGGTGCCAAGGGGCTCTCCATGTTCATGTTGTCATCAAACCGTGGCGGGACTGCCTTGCGGCGCGGGCATGCGATTGACCACCAGCGTCACCGCGCCGGCCACCAGCAGCGCCACCATCACCATCAGGCCGGCCTGCATGCTGCCGGTCGCCGTGCGCACCCAGCCGATGATGGTCGGGCTCAGGAAGCCGCCGATCAGGCCGATGGTGTTGATCAGCGCGATCCCGCCGGCCGCGGCATCGCCCTTCAGGTATTGCGACGGAATGGCCCAGAACACCGTATAGGCCGTCCACATCATCGCCGTGGCGATGGTCATGCACAACAGCGACATCGCCAGGTTGCCGCTGGACAGCGTGGCCACCGCCAGCGCCACCGCCCCGATGAAGGCCGGCACGGCGCTATGCAGGCGCCGCTCGCCGCGCCGGTCCGAGCGCCGGCCGATCACGACCATCGCAATCGCGGCCGCGATATACGGGATCATCGAATACAGTCCGATCTGCATGGTGTCGGTCACGCCGTCGGCCTTGAGGATCGACGGCAGCCAGAAGCTGACCGCGTAGATGCCGCAGATCATCGTGAAGTAGGCGAAGGCCAGCAGATACACGCGCGGATCGCGCGCCACCTGGCCGAACGAATGATGCCCCGCGCCGGGCGTATGCAGTTCTGCGGCGATCATGCGCTTTTCGGCATCGGTCAGCCACCTTGCATCGGCCGGCCGGTCGGCCAGCACGCGCAACGCCAGGACGCCCAGCAGCACGCAGGGCAGGCCCTCGACCAGGAACATCCACTGCCAGCCTTCCAGGCCATGCGTGCCCGACAGGCCTGTCATCAGCCACGTGGACAGCGGCGAGCCGAAGATGCCGCCGATGGGCCCGGCCAGCATCACCACGGCCATCACGCGCGCCATGCGCTGCTGGCCGTACCAGTACGTCAGGTAGAAGATCATGCCCGGCGCGAATCCCGCCTCGAACACGCCGAGCAGGAAGCGCATCACGTAGAACGTGGTTTCGTCGCGCACGAACATCATGCCGGCCGACGTCAGTCCCCACAGCACCAGAATGCGGCTGATGGTCCTGCGCGCCCCGACGCGGGGCAGCAGCAGGTTGCTCGGGATCTCGAACAGTACATAGCCGAAGAAGAAGATGCCGGCACCCAGGCCGTACACGGCGTCGGAGAAACCCAGGTCGCCCTGCATCTGCAGCTTGGCGAAGCCGATGTTGACGCGGTCCAGGTAGGCGAACGTATAGCAGAGCAGCAGGAATGGCAGCAGGCGCCAGTTCAGCTTGCGGTACAGCGCCTGTTGCGCGGCGCTGTCGTGCGCCGGCGTGGTGCGTGGGGGCAGTGTGGTGGACATTCGATCTCTCCCGTGGTGGTCCTTTGGATGCGATGAACGCTGTGCTGTCGCTGTTTTCTTATTGTCAGAAGATCGTCGGTCAGATGAAAAAGCAGAGCAAGAGCAACTTAAGTCGGCTATCGTTGCCCAATCGGCAACAGCTTGGCTTTCGACATGCGAGAACTGAACCAGCGCAGGTTGCGCTATTTCCACGAGGTGCTGACGCACGGCTCGATCCGGGGGGCGGCCGACAGCATCAACACGTCGCCGTCGGTCATCACGCGCCAGATCCGCCTGCTGGAGGAAGAGGTGGGCGCGCCGCTGTTCGACCGCCACGCGCGCGGCGTGCAGCCCACCGAGGTGGCGCTGCACCTGCTGGAATACTGGCAGGGCTGCCGGGCGCAGCAGGAGCTGTTCGAAGACCGCCTGCAGGCGCTGCGCGGCCTGCAGCACGGGCAGATCCGCATTGCCACCAGCGAGGGCTATGTCGATGGCCTGATGGACGAGGTGCTGACCGACTTCTGCGCGCAATACCCCCGGCTCGACGTCACGGTGGACATCCTGCCCGTCAACAACGTGCTGCAGGAGGTGGCCGAAAGCCGCGCGCATATCGGCCTGGCCTACAACCCGCCGTCACATGCCGATGTGCGCTGGGTAGCCACGTCGTCCCAGCCGGTGGTGCTGCTGGTGCATGCCGGCCACCCGCTGGCGCTGCGCGGCACCACCGTGGACGTGCGCGAGCTGGCCGACTACCCGCTGGCAATGATGCCGCCGGCGTTCGGGCTCGGGCAGATCGTGCAGATGCTGGCGTACGCCGAGAACATCCAGATCCGGCCCACGCTGACCACCAATTCGCTGGCGGTGCTGCGGCACTTCGTCAAACGCCACCACGGCATCACGCTGATCGGCGCGTTCGCCGCCTATCGCGAACTGGGCTCGGGCGAACTGGTGACCCTGCCGATCGCCCACCCGCTGTTCGAGGCGGCCAAGGCGCGGTTGCTGGTCAAGGCAGGCCGGCCGCTTGGGGTGGCGGCCGACACGCTGCTGGGCTGCATCGTGCGCGACATGTCGATGTTCGCCACCCCGGCACCGCGCGGGCGTGGACGATCCACGGCGCGCAGGTCGCCGTGAACGCGGGGTCCGCTAGAATCGGGGCTCCCTCATACGGCCAAGGAGCCTCCGCATGACTGCACCGAACTGGAAAGGGATGGCCCTCACGGGCGCCGTGGCGATGGCCACGATGATGGCGGGCTGCGCCGCGCAGCCGCAGCCGCCGCAGCCGCCGGCTGCCGGCGTGGCCGATACGGGCCCGCAAGGCGGCCGTGGCACGCCCGAGGGCTGCCAGGCCGACAAGCTCGGCGACAACGCGCTGATCGGCAAGACCGAGGCCGAAGCGGCCAAACTGCTCGAAGGCTGCGCATGGCGCTTCGGCAATCGCGAAGGCCAGCACATGCCGGGCACGATGGACTACAACCCGCAGCGGCGCACCATCGACGTGATGGGCGGCAAGGTCACGGCGGTGCGGCGGGGCTAGCAGGACGCCACCGGAAAACCGGGGCGCCGGGGGCGCCGGCCTTGCCCCCGCGACGGAGAAAACCGGCACCGCCCGCGCTTCAATCCATCAGAACTGCAGCGAGGCGTTCATCAGGAACGTGCGCGTGGCCGCCGGCAGCACGAAGCCGTCATAGGTGGTGGTCCAGTAGCGGCGGTTGAACACGTTGTTCAGCACCGCGCGCACGGTCACCGGCTTGCCGGCCACACGCGTGGTGTAGCGCGCGCCGACGTCGGCCGTGGTGTACGACGGAATCTGCTGCGTATTGGCCGAGTTCACGTACATCGAGCCGGTCACCTTGGCGCCGGTCCACAGCGTCAGGCCGGGCACGAACGGCGTGTCGTACTCGACACGGCCCGTCACGATGTAGTTCGGCGTGGCGAACACCCGGTTGCCGTTGACCAGCGGATCGTCGACGTCCGTGGTTTTGGTATGCAGCCATAGCACGCCGCCCATCAGGCGAACGTCGCGCGCCACGCGCCACCAGCCGCTGGTATCCACGCCCGTGAACTGCTGCTTGCCGTTCTGCACGAAGACATTCGACGTGTTGGTGTACTCGTAGCCCTTGTCCACGCGGAACAGGGCCACGTTGGCGCCCCACTTGTCGCGGTCGGTCTTGAAGCCCACCTCGTACTGGCGGCTCTTGAGCGGGCCGAAGGTCTCTCCGAAGTTCGCAGCCGTCGGGCCGGCCGAGCCGCCCGGTTCCAGCGATTCCACGTAGCTGACGTAGGCGGACGAGAAATCGTCCGTCTTGAACATCACCGCCGCCGTGGGCGTGATCGGGTTGGCGCTGTAGCGCGACGTCCGGACCGCTTCGGGGCTGTAGTTGTCCTGCGAGAACATGTTGTAGCGCAGGCCGGCCAGCACCGACAGGCGCGGCGTGATCTGCACCGTGTCGCTCAGATAGACCGACTTCTGCTGGATCCTGTAGTCGCGGTACGGGATATAGTCCTTGCCCACGCCGGCCTGCTCGTCGAGGGCGACGGGGTTGTACAGGTTGTTCATCCCCATGAAGATGCCGTTGCCGCCCAGGCCGTTGTCCAGCTCGCGCACCTGCGACAGGTAGCCCAGGCCTGCCACGACCTCGTGCCTGAGGCCGCCTGTGTCGAACTTGCCCTGCACCATCGCGTCGTACGCCTGATAGTAGTACGCGGTCTTCCAGCGGTAGTTGGTGTCCGAGTAGTTGCCGGCATCGTCCGTGACAAACAGGAAGCTGTCGGCATTCAGGCGGTTCTGGCGCGCGAAGCGATACTTGAAGCTGGTCTTCCAGTCGCTGTTGATGCGGTAGTCCACGCCGGTGCCAACGGTCAGCGTGTCGGTCTCGTGCGACGACCACGGCTGCGCCAGGTTGCGGGCCACGCTGCTGGCGGCGGGGATGGTGTCCGTGCCGAACGACAGCCCGAAGATCGTGCCCTGCGACTTGCGCTTCCAGTACATGATGTCGGCGTTCCACGTCAGGTCCGGCGTGATGCGGAAGTCGGTGGCCAGCGAGAACGTCTGGCGGCGCACATGCACGCCCTGCTCGCTGGTGTTGCCGTCCTCGTTCACGGCGTTGATGCGGTAGCCGAAGCGGTCGTCGTTGCCGAATCGGCCGCCGACGTCGATCTTCTCGCTCCAGACGTTGTTGGTCTGGTAGCCGATGGTCACCTCGCGCAGGGGCGTGTCGGTGGGCCGCTTGGTTACGTAGTTGATGATGCCGCCCGGCGAGCCGAAGCCGTACATGAAGCCCGACAGGCCCTTGAGCAGTTCCACCTGCTCGAACGGCTCCAGCGGGATGTCGGCATCCCACGTGACGAAGTTCTGGCCATCCACTTTTGTGCCGTTGAGCATGTCCACGCGAATGCCGCGCACGGCGAAGTACGAGTTCTCCGTGCGTGCGTTGTCGCCCAGCACCTGCACGGCCGGGTCGTACTTGAACACATCGTTGGCGGTCTGCGCCATGCGCTGCTGGATTTCGTCGCTGGACACCGCGTTGACCGAGAACGGCGTATCCACGGCCTTGCGGTCGCCCAGCGCGCCGCCGCTCACGCGCTCGACCTTGACCGCCTCCCCGGACCGTTCGGCCACCACGGTGGCGGTGGGCAGCGTGGCGGTTGCGCTGGGATCGGCCGGCTGGGCCTGGGACTGCGCGTGGGCGGGCGCGGACAGTGACAGCGTTAGCGGCAACGACAGGCCCAGCACTGCGGCGGCAACAGGCGACAGCACGGTGGCTGGAATCGGAGAAGCGGCAGAAATGCGCGAGCGCAGGCTGGCGCGACCGTTGGACGGACGGTGCAAGTACATCGGAATTCCCGGGATGAATTATTGGAGGCGTGCTGGCTCGACGTGCACGATGCGGCGTATGCCGCACATAAACACAAATGTTAATACGAATAATTCGTGTTTATACAATGGCGAGCGATTCACCCGGGATTAGTCGACTCTTCAATGTGGAATGTTGCAATTGCGCCACTCGCGGCGCGCCATGCGGATGGCCACGCCGGCCCCAACGCCGGCGCGCCGTTGATAGCCATTCGCCTATCTGCGGCTGCGTTCGCCGCCGCGAGAGTCCTGAATAATCATCGTCCGGTCCAGCACGCCGTTGTCGTCAAAGTAGGCACTGAAGTGCGCAGGCAGGTAGCCGGGCAGGTACATCCGGTAGGACCACGCCTCGCGCTTCATTAGCGCGTAGTACTGGATCGGCTCCTTGGGCCTGCCCCAGCGTTCCAGCACATCCTGCTTGGTCCACTGGCCGGGCCGCGCGGTGTAGATCTCGTTTTCGGTCAGCGTCTGGCGGAAATTCGTCAGCTTGCCGCTGGCATCGAAGTCGGCCGCGTAGATTTCGTAGCCGTACGGCTGCTTGGAATAGATCCACCGCTGCGTGCCGTTGGCCATCTGGAACGTATCGGTGGGTGCGCCGAACGCCTGTTGCACAGCCGCCTGCGGGCTGCCGATCAGCTTTTGGCCGGTCTCCACCGGCTGCAGCGAAGCGCATGCGCTCAGCACAAGGGCTGCCGCGACGGCGCTTGTCCAAACGGAAAATCGAAACGGCATGGCGGCCTCCGGATACGGGAATGACAGGACGTGCGTGCCAAGCATACTCCACCTCCCGCGCCTGGCACGCAGCCTGCCTGATGCGTAAACACGCCGGGCCCGTCCTTTATTCCATGCGGGCGCTCAAGGTCGCAGCCCCTGCCATGGCGCGCGCACGATCTCGCGGTCGTCGATGGGCCAATGCAATGCCGCCGCGATCACGCCCAGCGCCATCGCACCCATCCACACCAGATCATAGGAATGCGTCAGCTCGAACACCAGCCCGCCCAGCCACACGCCCAGGAACGACCCGAGCTGATGGCCCAGGAACACAAAGCCGAACAGCGTGGTGATATAACGCACGCCAAACACCTGCGAGACGATGCCGCTGGTCAACGGCACCGTGCCCAGCCACAGAAAGCCCATCACGGCCGCAAACCCGTATAGCGTGACCGGGCTGAGCGGCAGCAGCAGGAACAGCGCCATCGCCGACGTGCGCGTCAGGTAGATGCCCGCCAGCAGGTACTTCTTCACGTGCCGCCCGCCCAGCCAGCCGAAGGCGTAGGTTCCCGCGATATTGGCCAGTGCGATGAGGGCCAGCGCAATCATCGCACTGGCCGGCTGCATGCCCCGGTCGCGCAGGTAGGCCGGCAGATGGTTGGCGATGAACGCCAGCTGGAAGCCGCACGCCAGAAAGCCGAGCTTGAGCAGCCAGAACCCCGGATGACCAAAGGCCTCGCCGATGGCGGCCCGCATCGAAGGCTGGTCGCCCCTGGCCTCGCCGCCCGTCGGGCGATCCTGGAACGGCAGCGCGAACGGCACCAGCAGCAGGGCCGCCACGGCAAAGATCATCAAAGCCAGTTGCCACCCCGCTACCGACAGCAACGCCTGCGCCGACGGCACCATCAGGAACTGCCCGATGCCGCCGCACGCCCCGGCAATCCCCAGCGTGCGGCTGCGCCGTTCCGGCGGCACCATGCGGCTCAGCGCGCCATAGACCACGCCGAACGTGGTGCCGGACTGCGCGATGCCGATGCAGATGCCCCCCGCCAGCACGAAAGCCATCGACGACGGCGCCAGCGCCATGCCCCACAGTCCGGCCGCATACAGCACCAGCCCGGCCAGCATCACCTTCCACGACCCGAAGCGGTCGGCCAACATGCCGGTCAGCGGCTGGGCGATGCCCCAGACCAGGTTCTGCACGGCCATCGCAAAGCCGAATGTCTCGCGGGTCCAGCCCCGTTCGGCGATCACCGGCAGCAGGAACAGGCCCTGCACGTGGCGCACGCCCAGTGCCAGGCCCATCACGAGCCCGGCCGCCAGCAGCAGAAAGACGGTGCCGCGCCACCAGGGCGGCGTCCCGTGCGATTGCAATGCGCGCACATCATGCGAAGGCTGGTGAAGCGACATGGCGGGCTCCCGTGACGGCGGTTCGGATCGGCTTCATTTCAAGCGATTCCGGGCGCCGCTTCAACCGAGATTTCAGGCGTTCTGCCATTCCGGCGGCGCATGGCAGCGGATCGGGATTCCGTGCTGTAATGGGGCTCGCCAGCGCCCCCCGTGAGACTTTGCCATGTCCGTCCCGCTCGTCCGCCTGTTTCCGCTCGATCTGCTCAAGGGCTTCGTGGCCGTGGGCCGGCGCATGAGCATCACCCAGGCCGCCGACGACCTGTGCCTGACCCAGTCGGCCGTCAGCCGCCAGATCCGCGCGCTGGAAGACCAGCTCCAGGTACGCCTGTTCGTACGCCAGCATCGCGGCGTGGCGTTCACGCCCGAAGGCGAACGCCTGTTCCGCAGCGCCGACGGCGCGGTGCAGCAGTTGCAGGACGTGGCCGCGGAACTGCGCAAGCGCGATGGGCGCCAGCCCGTCACGGTCACGGCCAGCATCGGCATGGCCGGCCTGTGGCTGCTGCCACGGCTGGGCAGCCTGCAGCGGCGGTATCCGAATCTCGACGTGCGGCTGTCCGCCAGCAACCAGATCAGCGATCTGCGCGCCGATGGCATCGACCTGGCCATCCGCTATTGCCCCGCATCGGCCGCGCCGCCCCACGCCATCCGGCTGTTCGAAGAAACCATCGCGCCCGTGGCCAATCCGTCGCTCGGCGCCACGCGCGTGACCTCGGCCGAAGCCCTGGCGGCGCTGCCATTGCTCGAATTCGACGATCCGCGGCCCTGGCTGCACTGGCGCAACTGGCTTGGCGCCCAAGGCTACCGGCAGGCCGCCCGGCGCGGCATCCTGCGCTTCAATCAATATGACCAGGTGATTCACGCGGCACTGGCCGGACAAGGCGTGGCGCTCGGACGCCTGGAACTGATCCAGTCGCTGATCGAAGGCGGCCAGCTGAACGTGGTGACCACGGCCGGCGCGATCATGCCCAGCCCCAACGCGTTCTGGCTGATCCATGCCACCGAGAATCCGCGCGACGATGTCCGCCACGTGGCCGACTGGATTGCCGAGGAAGCGGCGCGCGTCAGGCCGGGCGCAGCACCAGATGCTGGCTCGCGGCCGGCGTGATGTGGCATTGCACCGCGCCCAGCGCACGCAGCGCGCTCAGAAAGTAGACGCCGTCTTCCTCCACGCGGCACCGCTGGCCGGCCGACAGCACGATATCCGCCGACGGCCGGGCGCGCCGGTGCTCGACGGTGATCCACAACTGGCCGGCGCGGCAAGTCACATGGGCGCCCGCGCGCAGTGGCACCGGCACACAGTCCGATTCGATCAGCAAATCCCAGGTCATGGCAGGCTCCGGTTCATGCCTGCCAGTGTGGCAAACGGGCGTTTTCCTGCCATGAGACATGGGCCTGCCAGCCATGAGAATCGCGTCCGCGCCGGGCCCGGGCCGGGTCGATACATCGCCGCTAACGAAACGCTTCACCGATCCGTTAACATGGGCGGCAGCGCGAAATCTGACCCGAACGGGTGGATGCCCGCGCGCCCCGCCCACATCGAGCCGCCCATCATGGATCCCCTGTCGTTCGAATTCGTCACGGTCGAAGAAGCCAAGAAGGTACTGGACGGCGACCCGCCTGCCTCGGCGCACGTCGACTGGAGCGAACTGCGCCAGGCGCCGGACCCGATCAACCTGTCGCTGACGCCGGTGGCGCTCAGGTGGCTGGCCCAGTTGCCGCGCGAAGTCCGTCCGCTGGAGCTGTTCTACGCTTACCCGCGCATTGGCAACCAGCTGGCCGCGCTGGGCAATGCCGCCGCCGTGTCCGCCTTCCTCGCCGAACTGCTGATCGACAAGCGCGGCGACCGGCAAGGGTTTCCGGGCGGCATCGCGGGCGAACTGTCGCGCCTGCAGGCATACCTGCTGCAACTGCTGCAGCCGGACGGCGCCGGCACCGTCGCGCCCTAGCCGGGCCAGACCCCCACGGCAGCTCGACTAGAGTTGATCCTCCACGGGCAGCATCTGCAGGACGTCGATGCCCATGTGCTGCCACATGCTCATGTCCGGCTCGTGCTCGTGGGTGGTTTCCTTGCCGTTGTCGCGCGTGGTCCACGTCAGCGATTGCGCGCCGCTGTCGCTGGTTTTGAGCGCCACGCGGTAGGCGATATCGAGCAGCCGGCGGTCCATGTCTTCCACCAGCAGCCTGGCCAGCGCCGGACTGTCCAGCACCACGCCCATCTCGGTATTGAGCTTGATCGAACGGGGGTCCAGGTTCATCGACCCGATGAACAGCGTCTGGCGGTCCACCACATAGGCCTTGGCATGCAGGCTCGCGCGGCTCGACGCAAACATGCGTGACTTGCCCGCGCGGCTGCGTACCAGTTCGGCATTGGCGGTGGGTTTCAGCTCGTAGAGTTCCACGCCGGCCTCCAGCAGCCGCTTGCGCGTGGGCGCGTACCCGGCATGCACCGCCGCAACGTCGGTGGCGGCGAACGAATTGGTCAGCACACGCACCTTGACCCCCCGTTTGACCATGGCGGCCAGCCAGGCCTCGCCCTCCTTGTTGGGCACGAAGTACGGTGAAACCAGCACCAGCTCGGTCCGGGCCTTTTCCATCATCGCGCGCAGTTGCGGAATGGCGTGCGTGGAGGGGTCGTCGGCGGATTCTTCGATCTTGTCGGCCTTGTCGGCAATCACGCGCGCCGAGCCCATGTAGCCGGGCAGGCGGCCCGACTCGATGCCGCGCGCCAGGCCCGAATCCAGCAGTTCCTGCACGAACGGGCTGGCGCGGGCCATGTCGCCCTTGGCCTCGATCTGCTTGCGGAAGGCGCGCAGCTCGTCTGGTGCTTCCTTGCCTTCCGGGGTCAGCGTGGCCACGGGATAGGCGTTTTCGCTGTTCCAGTATTCGTCGAACACCTTGCTGGCGGCCGGCACCACGGGCCCGGCCACCATCACGTCGAGGTCGCTGAACGCCATGTCGGGCTTGGCCGAGAAGTACGCGTCGCCGATATTGCGGCCGCCCATGATCGACACCAGGTTGTCCACCGTCATCTGCTTGTTGTGCATGCGGCGGTTCAGGCGGCCAAAGTCGAACAGCAGCTCCACCCACCGGGCGTTGCGGTTGGCAAACGGATTGAAGATGCGCACCTCGATGTTCGGATGCGAATCCACCGCCGCCCAGAGTTTGTCCTGCTTGCCGGTATGGATGTCGTCCAGCAGGATGCGCACGCGCACGCCGCGATCGGCGGCGTCGATCACCTCGCCCAGCAGCGCGCTGCCGGTGGTATCCACGTCGTAGATGTAGTACTGCAGGTCCAGCGTCTTCTGCGCGGCCCGCGCCAGTGCCATGCGCGCGGTCAGCGCATCGGGCCCCGCGCCCAGCGGATAGAAGATCGACTGCCCGGGATTCTGCGCCAGCCGGGGCGCGAGCGTCCTGGCCAGCAGCGTCGTGCCGGTATCGGTCGCGGCGTAGCTCGGCGTCCGCCCGGCATTGGCGGGCAGGCTTGCACAGCCGCCCAACAGCGCCAGCCAGACCGAGATGGCGACCACCCACGCCAGCGACCGCACATGCCGCCATCCCGGCACGGGCGCCGGGGTGTGTCCATGCCATCGAATCAGGGCCTGCGCCATGGTCTTCTCCTCGACGGTCCTGCCGCTTGCGGCCTGCCGGATGCCAATGATCCGGCGGCCGCCCCGCCCCGCGCTACGGTTGCGCCGAAGGCGTATCCGGTGCGGACGCCGTCCCGGAATCCGCCGGCCGGCCCTGCGCCCGCTCGCGGTAATAGCCGCGCACGATCTGCTGCGCCACTGCCAGCCGTGCGCTGACCGGTACCGGAAAGCGCACCACGGCATCGAAGCGGGTCACGTCGAACGGTTCGAATATCACGCGCGGCTCGAACTGCGACAGGTCCACGAAGCGCATGTCCCCGTAGCGCCGCAGCGTGCGGCCCGCTTCCTCCATGAAGCCTTCGCATGCGCGGCGCGCCACCTGCACCAGCAGCGTCTCCACTGCTTCGGGATCGTCGCCCACGGCCAGCGGAATCCGCACCATGTCCAGCGTATAGGCGCCGGCCTGCGAATGGTTGCGCACGGCCGTGGTCAGCAGCATGCTGTTCGGCACCTGCACCGTAAAGCCCGTGTACTGGCGCGCGGCAGCCACTTCCACCAGCGTGGTGGACATCACGTCCATGTCGATGACTTCGCCGCCGAACGGGCCGATCTCCACCAGGTCGCCAAGCTGGAACGGGCGCGTGATCATGCGCATGAACGCGCCCAGGAAGCACATCACCAGTTCCTTGCCGACCAGCAGCAGCGCCGCCGCGAACGCCGCCAGCGAGATCGCCACGCTCTTCAGTTCGGACACCCAGATGCCCAGCAGCAGCAGGAACACCACCGCCGCCACCAGATTGCGCGACGCCACCGTCCAGGCACGATAGCTGCCCCGGTTGTCGGCCTGCAGCCGCGCCGAGAAGAAGCGGTTGATCAGCTTGACCACCAGCGTGCCGGCAAGGATCACCACCACGCTGGCGATGATGTTGACCAGGATGCTGTCGTTGGCGTTGAAGTGCATGGGCGCTTTGTCTGTTGTTCTGCATCCCGACCTCCGCCGCCCGTAACACATTGTTGCAATCGGCGCCGCAGGGGAATGCCCACGGCGATTCTATCCACTTGGCAGTGTGGGGTGCTGGCTGTTTGTCCAAAAGTCGGATTCGTCCGGTTCCGCTGTCGGCGTTTCTCTTGCAATTGCTGCACCCGCACCTTGTTTGCGAAAGCAAAACCGAATCGAAAAGCCGGGGCAGAATCGGCCCGCCGCGCCGGGACAGCCCCGGCACGCGGCCCAGCCGACAGAACAAGATTTAGGAGAACGATGACGATGTGGAAGACCAGCCGCCGCTGGCTGATGGCAAGCGCCGGGGCCGCCGTGCTGGTGCTGGCGTTGCCGTGCAGCGCAGCAAATGCGGCCATCAGGTCGATCACGATGTACGACGGCAAGTCGAAGCTGCTGGTGGACAACCCGATGCACCGCTACCTCGTCAACTCGCGCATGTTGCCGTCGCTGCGGCACGATGCCGATGGCGGTGTCACGCTGCATATCCAGCACGAGGCCCCGGCCGGCGACGCGCGCCAGAACTGGCTGCCGGCGCCCGACGGTCCGTTCTACGTGATCCTGCGCATGTACATGCCCAGGCCCGACGCGGCCAACGGCAGCTGGAAGCAGCCGCCGCTGGTCAAGCTCGCCCAGTAACGGGGATTTCCGGTCAGGAAGCGGGCGAGGCCGGCGTGGCCCGCGTGGCAGCTGGCGCGGATGCGGCGGCGCCACCTTCGGCGGCGGCCGCCGTCTGCCATCCCAGCCCCAGCGACTTCTGCAGCGACACGTAGTCCTTGAGCAGGTCCGCATCGCCAGAAATGCGGTTCTGCTGCGCCACCACGCGTGTGCGTTCCACATCGAGCCATTCGAGCATGCTGGCCGTGCCGGCGCAGTAACGCTGCTGCTGCAGCGTCGACGCCCGTTCGGACGATGCCTCCACGCGGCGCAGTACCACCACGTGTTCGCGCTGGTGGCCGTAGCGCGACAGCGCCACATCGGCATCGCGCAGGGCCTTCAGCACCGTGCTGCGATAGTTGGCGTCGGCCTCGTCGCGGCCGCCCTCGGCGCTGTCCACCCCGGCGGCCACCCGGCCGAAATCGAGGATGTTCCATTGCAGGCGCGGCAGCGTCAGCCACGTGCCGTTGTCCTTGCGGGCCAGGTGGCCGGGGTCCATCGCGCTGAACCCGAGCGAGCCCAGCAGCGACAGCTTCGGGAACCAGTCGGCCTTGCGCACGCCGATCTGCGCCGTGCTCGACGCCAGCCGGCGTTCTGCCGCCCGGATATCGGGCCGGGCCTTCAGCAGCGCCGCCGGATCGCCCACCGCCACGGTCTCGGGCACGCTGGGCAGCGGCCGCGCCGCCGACAACTCGGCGTCGAGCGTCCCGGGGGCACGGCCGGTCAGCAGCGCCAGTTGGTCGAACTGTTCGGCGATGCTGGCCTGCACCGGCGACATCTGCGCCCGCGTGTTGTCGAGCTGTGTCAGCAGGCGCTCCACTTCGAGCTGCGACGCCACGCCGCGCGCACGCCGCTGCTGCGTCAGGTCCAGCATGTCGGCTTCCAGCTTCTCGGAATCCTGCAGGTGCGCCAGGCTGGCCTGCTGCTCGCGCAGCGTGATGTAGGCCTGCGCCACCTCGGCGGCCAGCTGCACATGGGCGTCCGCCAGTTGCGCCGATGCCGCATCGGCCTCGGCCGACGCCGCCTCGATCGACCGGCGCGTGCCGCCGAACAAATCGATCTCCCAGCTGGCATCGAAGCTCGCGATGTACAGCGACAGCGGCCCGCGCCCGCCTCCCGACGATCCATTACCGGACAGCGCGGACAGGTCCGGCGAGCGGGTGCGCAGCATCGCCGCATCGAATCCCACCTGTGGCAGCAGATTGGCCTTGTTGCTATCCAGCCCCGCCCGCGCCTGGCGCACGCGGGCACGCGCCACGTCGATATCGGGGCTGTCCTGGAGCGCGGTCTCGATCAGCATGTCGAGCTTGGCGTCGCCAAGTGCGTGCCACCAGTCGGCGGCACGCGGCGCAACGGGCTGGGCCTCCGCCGGCGCGTGCGGGAAGCGTCCCGCATCGATCGCGTTGCCGGCCACTTCCGGCGCGCTGCGGTAGTCGGGCCCCACCGTGCATCCGGCCACAAGCCATCCGGCAGCGAGCGAGGCGGCGGTAAGGGTCAGCAGGCGTGGCCGCCTGGCATGTGAAAAGACAGACATGATCAATGGCCGGAGGAAACAGGCGCGCCCGGACGGGGCGGCTTGAGCAGCAGGGCCAGCGGCACGCAGCACAGCAGTGCGATGCCGAGGGCAAAGAAGGTTTCGGAGAACGTCATCACCGCGGCCTGCCGCGCGATCTCGCCGCTGAGCTGGGCCACGGCCTGGAGTTGCGCATGGGCGAAGTCGCCGCCCTGGGCCACGAACCCGGCGATGGTCGACGTCATATGATCCTGGCCGATGCTGCTGTTGGCCGTGACCGATTCGCGGATGACCGAGTCGTGATAGGCATTGCGGCGGTCGATCAGCGTGCCAAGCAGCGCCAGTCCAATCGAGCCACCGAGGTTGCGCGCCATGTTGTAGAGCCCGGCGGCGTCTCCGGCCTCATGCGTGGCCACCGCCGCCATCGATGCCTGGTTCAGCGGCATCATCGCCAGGATCTGGCCAAAGCCGCGCAGGATCTGCGAAACGGTGAAGTCGTGGCCGACGCTGTCCACGGTCAGGCCGATATCGAGCATGCAGCTGGCAAAGAAGCACACCAGCCCGCTGATGACCAGCCAGCGACTGTCGAACTTGCCCAGGATGCGCGGCAGCACCGGCATCAGCAGGAATGCCGGCAGCCCCGACAGCAGCATGATGCCGCCAGCCTGCTCGGCGTTGTAGCCGGCAATCAGCGACAGGAACTGCGGCAGCAGGTACGACACGCCATACAGGCCGGCGCCCACCGTGGTCACGATCAGGATCACGCTGGCGTAGCTCCTGTTCAGCAGCAGCCGCAGCCGCACGATGGGTTGCTTCGCCGTGAACTGGCTGACCAGCATCATCGTCAGCCCGATGGCCGACAGCATCGACAGGTAGACGATGAACTGCGACTCGAACCACTGCTCGCGCTGGCCCTCTTCCAGCACCACGGTCAGCGAACTGAGCCCGATGGTCAGGCCGACGATGCCAAGCCAGTCGGCCTTGAAGAACGCCTCCACGTCGGCGCGTTCGGCCTTCAGGCCGAAATACAGCAGCGGCACCAGCACGGCGGTGATCGGCACGTTCAGGAAGAAGCACCAGCGCCAGTTGATGTTCTCGGCCAGCCAGCCACCCACCACGGGGCCCAGCAACGGCCCCAGCAGCACGATCAGGCCGAACATCGACATGCCGATGGGCATCTGGTGGCGCGGCAGGCGGGTGCGCACGATGGTCTGCGCGGTCGGGATCATCGCGCCGCCGGCCAGGCCCTGCCCGATACGGCCGATGACCATCTGCGGCAGGCTGTGCGACATGCCGCACACCATCGAGAACGCCGTGAACAGCAAGGCGTTCCACATCAGGAAGCGGCGCAGGCCGAACACCCGCGTCAGCCAGGCCGTCAGCGGGATGATGACGATCTCGGCCATCAGGTAGCCGGTGGACACCCACGTGCCCTCGGTGCCTGCCGCGCCGATCTGCCCCTGGATCTGCGGCAGTGCCGAGTTGGTGATCGAGATGTCCAGCGTGGCCAGCAGCGCGCCGAGCGAACCGGCGGCCACGGCGATCCAGTCCGCTGCCGTGGCGTTTGGCTGCTGCGCGGCCACGGGTGCCGGCGACGCCTGCCCTGGCGCCACGGCCTCAGCCATGGCTGGCTCCGGCGGCAGGCGCCCGCACCTGCGCGGGATTCAGCTCGCGGGTATCGACATCGACCGTCACCGACAGACCCGGCACCAGCACCGGCCGCGCCGCGTTCGGCACGTCCACGTGAATGCGCACCGGCACGCGCTGGACGATCTTGGTGAAATTGCCGGTGGCGTTCTGTGCCGGCAGCAGCGCGAACTGCGAGCCCGTGCCCGGCGACAGGCTGTCGATCACCCCGTGCAGGGCCTCGCCGGACAACGCATCGACGTGCAGCGACACGGGCTGGCCCGCGCGCATGCGGCCGACCTGCGTTTCCTTGAAGTTGGCGGTCAGATAGAGGTCCTGTACCGGCACCACGGTCAGCAGCCGCGTGCCGGGCTGGGCGAACTGGCCCACGCGCACGCCCTTGTCGGCCACGCGTCCGGCCGTGGTGGCGCGCACGATGGTGTCTTCCAGATCCAGTTTCGACTTGCGCGCGCTGGCCTCGGCCACTTCCAGCTGGGCGTGCGCCTGTTGCAGACGGGTCTGCAGCGTGACCGTCTGGCTCTGTTCCACCTTCAGCGCGGCCTCATTGGCGGCCAGCGTGGTCGATGCGCGCGTCTGCGCGTTGCGCAGTTCGGCGGTGCGCTCCTCGGTTTCAGCCCCGGTCCTGACCAGCGGCGCGTAGCGTTCGACTTGCGATGCCGCGTAGCGCGCGTTGGCGCGGGCGCCATCCACCTCGGCGGCAGCCTGTGCGATGCGGGCCTTCTGCTGCTGCAGGTCGGCATCGGCGCGCGCCACATCGGCCTGGCGCGACGCCACGTTGGCCTGCGCTTCGTCGAACGCCGCCTGGTACTGGCGGTTGTCCAGCCGCACCAGTTCCTGCCCCGCCACCACCTGCTGGTTGTCGCGCACGTAGACTTCGGTCACGTAGCCGCCGACTTTGGGTGCGACGGTCACGCTGTCGGCCTGGATATAGGCGTCGTCGGTACTTTCAATGAAACGGCCATAGAGCCACCAGCGTACGCCGATGACCAGGGCGATCAGCACCAGCGCGGCGCCAATGCCGACCAGCACGGTGCGGCGACGGCTGGCGCGCGAGGATGGATTATGTTGCGATGCAACATCTGCCGGCATGGCCGGGGCGTTGGGTTGGGGGGCGGACATGAGGGGTATGGGGGCGGCGATAGTCGGGAATGCTGCGCAATTATTCCACTCGGAATAAATCTGTCAACTGATATATTTCAGCCTGTTCACTCGGGGAGACATGTCGACATGGCGCGACACAGGCCAGCGGCCGAAGGCGGCTACCAGCGCGGGGAAGAAACCCGGGCTCGAATTATTGAGGCGGCGATGCGGCTGTTCGCCGCGCATGGCTTCGACGGCGCGTCCACGCGCGACATTGCGCGCGAGGCCAGCGTCAACGCCCCCGCCCTGCAGTACTACTTCGACAACAAGGAAGGCGTGTACCTGGCCTGCATCGACTATTTTGTCGAGCGCGCCTGGGCCATGTTGCAAGACGTGGTGGCAGCGGCCGAAGGCTTGCTGGCCCGCCCAGACGTGGCCGACACGGACCTGATCGACGCCTACCTGACGTTGCAGTCACGCTTTGCGAACTTCCTGTATGAATGCCCCGAGACCGATCACTGGCGCCAGTTCATGGCGCGTGAGCGCGCCGGGATGGGGCCGCCCACGGCCTTCGAACGGATCGACGCCGGTATCAACCGTCGGCTTTTTTCGCTGACCTCCGCGCTGATCGGGCGGTTGACCGGCCAGCCGGCCACCGACGAGACCACGCGGATCCGCACCGTGGCCATCGATAGCCAGATCGCCGCGTTCAAGGTCATGCGGCGTCACGTACTGCGGGCCCTGGAGTGGGACCGCTTTGGCGAATCCGAGACCCGCCGTGTGCACGATGTGCTGCAGGAACACACGCGCATCCTGCTCCTGGCGCTGGTCGCCCTGCGGGACCAGCCCTCGCCGAAAAAATAGAGCAAATACTCTAATCATCGAGAGAAGACCGATAGGAATCGATATTTTCTCTTGAAATTCAGAGGCTTATGCCGCCACCTCCGGGCTCCCGTCACGGCGCGGAGATCCATATTTAAGGCTTCTACGATTGTGCTTTGCAAAAACCCCTTGCTTATCTATCTAGTAGTAGATAATATTCAAGCCATGGACGACGCCAAGCAGCAAGAAGCAACCAGCAAGGCACCTTCCAAGCAACACCAGGCAGTAAATCAGTTCCGGAGACGGTTCTTTTTTTAGCAGCGCACATCTACCTACCAGTAGATAGCAAAAGAAGACACCGCCGACGTCGCCATAGTTATCCGGCCAGCGCGAACCCAACGTGATCGCCCGGCCACCCAGCAAGGAGAGCCACCATGAATGCCAAGACCATCGTTACCGCCGCCGCCCTCGCCGCCGCTTTCGTGACCGGTGCCGTGCAAGCCGCCCCCGCCGCGCAAAAGGCCGGCGAAGTCTACGGCTACACCTACCGCGTGCAGGATCAACGCAGCGCGTTCACCGACGGCGCCCGCCAGGGCAAGTTCGACCCGTTCACCGAAGGCGCACGCGTTGGCAAGGCTGACCCGTTCACCGACGGTGCCAGGGTTGGCAAGGCGGATCCGTACACCGACGGCGCACGCATCGTGGCAGGTCTGGACCGCGTTGGCGTGTCGGCCAGCCCGGCCCGCAAGGTCGACCCGTACTACGACGGCGCCCGCAGCGTGAACCAGCCGCGCAACCCGTTCTATGACGGCGCCCGCGCCCGCGACATCTACACCGACGGCGCCAACGCCTGATCCCCGCCCGATGCAGGCGGTCCACCAGTTGTAGCCGGAGCCCGGATAGGCTCCGGCACTCTCTCCACGGAGCCCATCATGTCTTTCCGCAACAGCGCCCTGATCCTTGGCGGATGGCTGGCACTGAGTGCCGCCAGCGGTGCCGCGGCGGCACTCGTCGCCTCGGCCCTCTGAGCCACCCAAGGTAGTGTTACCCGCCCTCCGGGCGGGCCTGCAGCACGTTGATGAAATCGGTCAACGCATAAGGCTTGCGCAGCATGACCGCGTTCGGCAACGCGTCACGCTGCGCGGGCGTCAGCACCACTTCGTAGCCGCTCACGAAGATCACACGCAGCGCCGGCCGCAGCCGGCAGGCGTCGATCGCCAGATCCACGCCCGACACGCCGCCCAGCCCCACATCCGTCAGCAGGATATCGATACCCTCGCCGCCCAGCGCGGCCATGGCCTCGACGTCGTTGCGCGCCTCGATCACGTCGAAGCCCAGCGTGCGCATCAGTTCGGCCGTACTGGCCCGCAGCAGATCGTCATCCTCGACGAAGACCACGCGCTGGTGACGCGGCATGTCGATGGCCATGCCGTCCGCGACAGCCGCCGCCAGCGTCGGCGCGCCATCCACCAGCGCTGCCGCCGCCGCGTCGACAGGCTCCAGCTTCGCGCCGCCGCTGACCAGCATCTGGCGCACCTTGCGCGCCAACGCCTCGTGCGTGTACGGCTTGCTCAGCAGTTCGATGCCGGCGTCGAGCCGCCCGGTATGCACGATGGCATTGTCCGTATAGCCGGAGGTGAACAGGACCGCGATGCCCGGCAGCCGCTCGCGCACCTTGCGCGCCATCTCCGTGCTGCGCAGCGGCCCCGGCATGACGACGTCGCTGAACAGCAGGTCGATCGGGACGCCGCTTTCGACGATGGCCAGCGCGCTCACCGCGTCGCGCGCCTTCAGCACGCGATAGCCGAGCCCTGACAGCATCTCGACCACCGTAACCCTGACATCCTCGTCGTCTTCCACCACCAGCACGGTTTCGGTGCCTCCGCCCGCCGGCCCGGTGTCGATCTGGACTTCCAGGTCTTCCGGCTCGTCGGCACGCGGCAGATAGAGCCGTACCGTGGTGCCCACGCCCACCTCGCTGTAGATCTTCACGTGGCCGCCCGACTGCCGCACGAAGCCGTACACCATGCTCAGGCCCAGGCCCGTGCCCTGGCCTTCAGGCTTGGTCGTGAAGAACGGTTCGAACACCTGCTCCTGGATCTCGGGCGGCATCCCCGCGCCGGTATCGGTCACGGCCAGCATCACGTACTGGCCCGGCGCCACGTCGGCATTGCGGCGCGCATAGTTGTCGTCGATCGATGCATTGCCGGCTTCCACCGTCAGGCAGCCGTGGCCGTTCATGGCGTCGCGCGCATTGATCGCCAGGTTCAGCAGCGCGTTTTCCACCTGGAACGGATCGATCAGCGTATTCCACAAACCCGCCGCGATCACCGTTTCGATCTCGACGCCATCGCCCAGCGCCCGCCGCAGCATGTCGTCCAGCCCGCGCACGAAGCGGCCCAGGTTGACCACCTTCGGTGCCAGCGGCTGGCGGCGGCCGAAGGCCAGCAGTTGCGACGCCAGCTTGGCGCCGCGCGCCACGCCGGCCAGCGCATTGCGCACGCGCGTCTCCGAGCGATCATCGCCCGCCACGTCGCGCGACAGCAGGTGCAGGTTGCCGCCAATCACCTGCAGCAGGTTGTTGAAGTCGTGGGCCACGCCGCCGGTCAGCTTGCCGATGGCCTCCATCTTCTGCGCCATGCGCAGCGCCTCGTCGGCATGCCGCAGCGCCTGCGCCGCCGCCTTGTCGCCGGTCACGTCGCGGCCCACCCCGTGGATGCGCCCATTCGCGGGATCGATCGCGAGCGTCCACGCCATCCAGCACTCGGCACCATCGGCCCCGAGCATGCGGCATTCGTAGCGCACCGGCACGCCTTCGCGCTGCAGGGCGAGCATCTGTTCGGTCACCGGCACCAGGTCTTCGGGATGCACCAGCACCATGCACGAGCGGCCGATCACCACGCTCGCCGCATGGCCGAGCACCCGCTCCCATGACGGGCTGACGCGCTCCAGCATGCCATCGGCGCCAATCACCATCAGCAGGTCTTCGCTCAGTTCCCAGAGCCGATCCCGGTCGGCCACGGTCTCGGCCACGCGCCGTTCGAGCGACTCGTTCATGTCCTGCAATTCGCGCTGGGCCTGACGGCGCAGTTGCGACAACCGCAGGTTGCTGGCCACGCGCGCCAGCAGTTCGCGGGCGTTGAACGGCTTGATCAGGTAGTCGTCCGCGCCCGATGCCAGGCCGCTGACACGCGCCTCCTCGCCCGCGCGGGCCGACAGCAGCAGTACCGGCGTCTGCCGCAGCACGGCGTCGTCGCGTACGCCGCGCAACAGGCCGAAACCATCGAGCCGGGGCATCATCACGTCGGAGACGATCAGGTCCGGCGCGATGCGCCGCGCCATTTCCAGCGCCTCCTGCCCGTCCGCCGCCACATGCACCTGATGACCCGCCGACTGCAGGATGCGGTGCATGTAGTTGCGCAGGTCGGCGTTGTCGTCGGCCACCAGCAGCCGGCCACGCACGTCGGCGGCCTGCGCGCCCGTCCCGGCAATCTCGTCGATGACCTGCGGCGCCGGCACGTCGTCGGCCCCCGGCACCCAGCGTCTGGCGGCATCCGCGTAGGCCAGCGCCCGCGCGCTGGTGGACGCCGGGGTTGCTGCCGGTTCGGCCAGGGTGGCCTCGCGCGGCAGCGTCACGCGAAAGCGCGATCCCTCGCCGGGTGTGCTCTGCACGTCGATCCGGGCCCCATGCAGGCGCACCAGTTCCTGGACCATGGCCAGGCCGATGCCGCTGCCTTCGATCGACCGCCCGACCGCGTCCGCCACCCGGTGAAACCGTTCGAACAGGTGCGGCAGCTCTTCCGCGGCGATGCCGATGCCCGTATCGCTCACGCTCAGCGCCACCTCTCCGCTATCGAGCCCCTCAAGCTTTACCGAGATGACGCCCGTGTAGGTGTACTTGAACGCGTTCGACAGCAGGTTGAGCACCACCGATTCCCACATCTCGCGATCCACCGCCACGGCCGCCGGCAGCGGCGGGCAATCGACCTCCAGCCGCATGCCCGCAGATTCCACCGCCGACCGGAACAGCGACGCCAGGTCGGCCGTGAAGGCGGCCAGGTCGGTCGGCTGCGGATACATCTGCACGCGCCCGGCCTCGATGCGCGAGAAATCCAGCAGCGCGTTGACCAGCTTCAGCAGCCGCTGGCCATTGCGATGGGCGACCTCGGCCAGCGCGCGATCGCCCTCGGCCACGTCGCCGCGATGGAGCATTTCTTCCAGCGGCCCCAGCATCAGCGTCAGCGGCGTGCGGAACTCGTGGCTGATATTGGAGAAGAACGTGGTCTTGGCGCGGTCGATCTCGGCCAGCGCTTCTGCGCGTTGCCGTTCTTCCTCATAGGCATTCGCATAGCTGATGGCCTGCCCGATCTGCCCCACCACCAGGTCCAGGAACGCCCGATAGCGGTCGCCGAACAGGCGGCACGGGTTGAGCCCGACCACCAGCACGCCGCTGGGCGCACTCTCGCCCGATAGCTGCACCGGCAGCACCGTGGCCGAACGCAGCGCCATCTGCCATGCGCCGCCGGGCAGCGGCATGGCAAAGCGGCTGCCAAGGTCGTCCACGTACACCGGCGCGCCGGCACGCATCGCTTCGCCGGCCGGCCAGGGCGCCAGGGCATCGTCGGCATCCAGGGTCTGCGGCGCGGCCGGATGGTCGCCGGCGATGCCGGCGCTGCCCGTGAGCGCCAGCGTTTCGGCACCGCGCCCGCCGATGTAGAGCAGCGCGAACGGGAGGTCCCACGGGTTCACCTGCAGCGCGCTCACAGCCAGGCGGCTTGCGTCGATGCCGCTGCGCGCGTTGGTCGCGGACGCCGCCAGCTCGCGCAACAGGTTCAATTGCCGCTCGGCCACCACGCGCTCGGTATCGTCGCTGTTGGCGCAGATGATGCCGCCCGTGCCGCCATGGTCGTCGGGCACCGGGCTGTACGAGAACGTGTAGTACGTTTCCTCGGGATACCCGTTGCGCTCCATGATCAGCAGCTTCTGCTCGACGAAGGTGCCCTCCGTGCCCGCCATGGCCGTGGCCAGCAGCGGGCCAATCTCCGGCCAGATCTCATGCCAGACCTCGGCGGTCGGCCGGCCCAGCGCCGCCGGGTGCTTGCCGCCGATGATGGCCTTGTACGGGTCGTTGTAGAAGAAGAGAAGATCCGCGCCCCAGCCAATCCAGATCGGCTGGCGCGACGTCAGCATGATGCGGATGGCGGTCTTCAGGCTCTGGGGCCATTGCGCGGGCGGCCCCAGCGGCGTGGTGTTCCAGTCGAACTGGCGGATCAGCGCCGCCATCTCGCCGGCACCGGCCAGGAATCCAGGCCCCCCTCCATCGAAACTTGTCGACGGCACGCTGCCGTCCGCATTGTTCATTCCAGTTCCCCCCCCCGTTCCCACCGGTCCGTGCCCGCCAGCCACACCGTTCTGCGCCGGCGCATTTAGCAGCCGGCAATCCCGCCTTGTATCCGTTCGTCTGCGCCCCGCATCGCCGCCGATACATTTACACGGGGCGAGCCGCCGTATAGTCTGGCCTTTCCCTCAGCGCGCCATGTCTGCCATGGATGACACGCCACTCCAGTTCCTGATTGCCATCGCGCTCACCGGCGCCCTGACCGTGCTGAGCGTGGGTATTCACTACGAGGCGCTGCGGCTGATCTCGGAATTCCATCCGAAACGGCTCAGCGGCAAGCTCAACATCGGCGCGGTGATCGTCCTGATCATCATGACCCATTGCATCGAAGCCATGGTGTTCAGCGCCGGCTACTGGCTCGGCACCGACGTGCTGAACATCGGCAAGTTGACCGGCATGCGCGAACATGGTGCCATCGCCTATATCTATTTCTCGCTGGAAACGTTCACCACACAGAGCATTGGCGATATCTTCCCGATTGGGCCCCTGCGGCTGCTGGCTTCGGTGCAGCCGCTGGTGGGCCTGATCCTGATCGGATGGTCAACGTCGTTCACGTTTCTGATCATGCGGCGGGACTGGCGCGGCGACGAGCTGGATGTCAACGACTAGGCGCGCGCATGCCCCTGCTGCATGGTAGGCACCATCGGCTGACGCCGAAATCGGCGTTCTTCCTACACGGTTGTGAGATTGCGGGAAGTTACCGGCGGCAGCCTCTGGTGAAAAGATAAGTAGCCGTCATCCAGACGGCCCGTTGTCCCGTTAGATGTCGATTCCGCCCCGGCCCGGGGTAACAAGAAGACCGGAGAATCAAGTGTCGACCATCCAGGATAGCCAGCCGTCGTGGCGCATCCCGTTCCCCCAAATGCCGTCCATGGCTACCCGCGCGCCCCTGCGCCGCTGGCTGGCGCTGGCGCTGCTGACCGGGCTGGCCCTGCTTTGCATGCCCCGCGCCCACGCCCAGACCCCGGCGCCGCTGGCCGAATGGCAGTATTCCGTCGGGGTTCCGCTGGAAAAGCTGTTCGAGGGCGAGCCCGAGAAATGGGAAGTGCGCGTCGGCGCCGCCGCCAGCATCCGGCCGTATTACGAGGGCACCACCAACTACTTCGTGCTGGCGGGCCCGGTCATCGACATCCGCTACCGCGACCAGGCCTTCCTGTCCACCGGCGAGGGGCTGGGCTGGAACATCATCCACACCAACAACCTGCGCGCCGGCATCGCCCTGACCTACGATTTTGGACGCCGCGAGAAGCACGACCACGACCATCTGGGCGGTCTGGGCAATATCGGCATGGCGGCGGAGACGAAGCTGTTTGCCGAATACGTGGTGTCGAAGGAATTCCCGCTGGTGATCCGCGCCAACGTGCGGCGCCAGTTCGGCGGCGCCAACGGCGTGATCGGTGACATCGGCGCCTACATGCCGCTGCCGGGCAGCAACGAGAACTTCTTCTGGTTCGCGGGCCCGACCATGACCTTTGCCGATTCGGCCTACATGAGCCGCTGGTACGGCGTCACGGCCGAGCAGTCGGCGCGATCGGGCCTGCCGCAGCACCGCGCCGGCGCGGGCATCAAGTCCTACGGCGGCGGCATCTCGGCCATGTGGTTCTTCAGCAAGCACTGGTTCACCACGGCCGACGTGGGCGTGTCCGCGCTGGTGGGCGATGCCCGCAACAGCCCGGTGACGTCGCGCTCCACCAGCTGGACTGGCGATATTTCGATCAATTACCAGTTCTGACCCCGCCGGCCGTGGCCGTCAGGCTTTCGGCCGGCTCAGGTATTCGTCTACCACCTGCCGCAGCCCCGGCAGCTTGCCGGTGAAGAAATGGCCTGCCCCCGGCAGTACCACCACCGGCAATTCCTGCGGCCGCGCCCAGTTGAAGATATTGGCCAGCGGCACGCGCTCGTCGCGCTCGCCGTGCACGACCAATGCCAGGGCCGCCACCGCGGGCGTGTCATACGACAGCGTTTCGGAAAGCGCGCCCGCCGGCATGCCGGTCAGGATCAGGTGGGCAACCGGCTCGCCATCCGCCGCCAGCCGGGCGGCGGCGCGGGCCTGGATGAAGCCGCCGAACGAGAAACCGGCCAGCGCGAGCGGCAGGTCCGGGTGTTCGCCCCGCAACTGGCGGATCACGGCCAGCACATCGTCGGTTTCGCCATTGCCATCGTCGTACTGGCCCTCGCTTTGCCCCACCCCACGGTAGTTCGGCCGCAGCGTCAGGAAGCCGTGCGCCTGCAGCACGCGGGCCAGCAGCTGCGGAATCTTGTGCTCGGCGGTCCCGCCCTGGCTGGGGTGCGGATGGGCAACCACGGCAATGCCCTTGGGCGCGGCGTCCGGGGCATCGACCAGGACTTCAAGTTGTCCGGCGGGGCCGGCGATGAACTGGCGGGATGAGGCGGCGGTCGTGAATGACGAAGACATGAAAAACGGTGAAAGGCTGGAAGGGGGCATGCCCGCGATGCAAGCGGGCGCTTTTGCATGCGCAGCATACCCGCGGCCAGACCTGGCCGGCAACGTCCGGAGCCGGTGGCCCGCAGGGGCCCGCCCCCCAAGCGATCATCAATGCGGATGGTCCGCCCGGATGACCGCCGCGATTTCCTGGCGCCGCACGCTGACCACGTCGTCCAGTTCCAGCCCCTCGGCCACCACCAGCATTTCGGCGCCGCGATTGATGGCATAGATCACGCCGTACCAGAGGTCGGGCCCCGCCACGGCGTTCAGGCGGACGTTGAACTCGGTTTCCAGGTCCTGGCTAAAGACGGTCACCAGATCGCCGACCTCGGGCATGGCGGCCTCCTCCGCCAGCGGATATTCCCGGGCCGCCACGGTCAGTGGCGTCTGCGCAATGCCGCGCGCAAACCTCGCTTGCATCATTGTCTCCTGCACGTTGTTTTCCCTGTAAGGATATAAGCGCGGTCCGAAAAGGCACGGTAAACCTGTCACAAACCGGCAAATAAGATACTTATTCAGCACTTACAAGCGCGTGCGGCCACACCGTCACGCTGCAATGCAACAGCAATCCGCGCACGCCGGAATCTCCACGCGAGCGCCCCGCCGCCCCGCCGCCCAGCCGCCCAGCCGCCCAGCCGCCCAGCCGCCCAGCCGCCCAGCCGCCCAGCCGCCCAGCAGGATTCTGCGATCACCGCCGTCATCGCAGCGCTTGCCTAGCGCACAACCCCGCGCAAGTACCCCCCTTCCCGGTTCAGGCGGCGTAACGTGGCTCTGGCAGAATGCACGGGCAATGACCCAACGCTATTCGCCAATGTTCCTGTCCGGCCAGGTCTACAGCGCACCGCGCTGGGGATTCACGCGCTGGCTGGCAGAGCCAGGCCGGGACGTGCCAGCCGAAATCCGCGAGGCGCTGGTCGGCAGCCTGTTCGGCACGCTGTCGATCTTCTTTGGCGGCATCCTCAACACGCTGATGGTGGCCACGGTCATCACGCTCCATCTGCGCCGCCCCGAATTTCTGGTCTGGCTCGGGCTTGAAATCGCCATCTGCCTGTCGCGCGTGATCGTGCTGTTCCAGGCGCGCCGCGCCTCGCGCGCAGGGCGCCCCACCCCTACCGACTGGCACATGTGCCTGACGCTGGCCTGGGCCGCCAGCGTCGGCCTGGGCGCGTACCTGAGCGTGGTCAGCGGGGACTGGCTCAGCGCGGCCATGGCATGCCTGTCGGCGGCGGCCATGTGTGGCGGTATCTGCTTCCGCAACTACGGCGCGCCGCGCATGACCGCCCTGATGATCTTGCTGAGCCTGGGCCCGATCTGCGCCGGCGCGCTGGTGGCCCATGAACCGTTGTTCCTGCTGACCCTGCTGCAACTGCCGGTCTACGTCATCAGCATGACCAGCGCGTCGTTTCGCATGAATGCGATGGTGGTGGCCACCATGCGGTCCGAGCGCGAAAACGCTCACCGGGCTCGCCACGATTCCCTCACCGGGCTACTGAACCGGTCGAGCCTGCTTGCCGAAATCCGCGAGGCCAGCGTGCATCGGATGGCCGCGGGCCGCTACCTGACGCTGCTCTATATGGATCTGGACGGCTTCAAGCCGGTCAATGACTCGTTCGGCCACGGCAGCGGCGACGAATTGCTGGTCCGTGTGGGCGAGCGGCTGCGCGGCGCGGTGCCGGGCCGGGGCCAGGTCTACCGCATTGGCGGGGACGAATTCGTCATCATGCTACGCAATGAAAGCACGCAGAGCGTGCAGGCGCTGGCGCAGGACCTGCTGCGCGAAGTGAGCGCGCCCTATCAGCTTTCGACCGGCCACCAGGCCCGGCTCGGAGTCAGCATCGGCATTGCCCACGTTCGCCCCGAGGGCCTGACCGCCGACGACATCCTGCACCTGGCCGACCGCGCGCTGTACCGGGCCAAGGCCCAGGGCAAGGGTCAGTTCCAGTTCGCCACGTCCGACGACTGAAGGCCATCGTCCTCGCGGCCGCTGCGCCCGGGCCCTCGGCGCGACACGCGGGACGACAGCCGGTACTGGCAAGCGAACAGCGCGATCAGCGCCACCAGGGCGATCACTGCGATCCCGATCCGAAACGCCATCCACATCGTCATGGCAGGCTCCTGTTTGTCTGGTCATGTCTCCAGCCTAAGGATTTCGCCATCTGGTTACTGAAAAGATCCGACTCGGCAATATCAAATTCGTGTCAAAAGGGTGAGCCGCCCATGAACACAAGCATGCCGTCCATAGCAAAACTCTTAATTCAGTAACCCAAAAGTCTGATGGCCTATCGCAGTCATTGATCAATACGATATGACTTGTCGCAATCCATCTGCGATAGTTAAATCGACTTTCGCCGGTGCATCGCGCCACCGGCGGCAGCCTGCTAGTCAGACCCACAAACGTCCAGGCCAGGCCCACGAGGCCCGGCCGTCTGCATCAAGGAATCCCATGAAAAAGCTCACGACCGCTTTCGGCGCGCCCGTCGTCGACAACAACAATATCCAGACGGCTGGTCCGCGCGGCCCTGCCCTGCTCCAGGATGTCTGGTTCCTGGAAAAGCTTGCCCACTTCGATCGCGAAGTCATTCCCGAGCGCCGCATGCACGCCAAAGGCTCAGGCGCCTATGGCACGTTCACCGTCACGCACGACATCACCAAATACACGCGCGCCAACCTGTTCTCGGAGATCGGCAAGAAGACCGAACTGTTCATGCGTTTCTCGTCGGTGGCCGGCGAGCGCGGCGCGGCCGATGCCGAACGCGACATTCGCGGCTTCGCCATCAAGTTCTATACCGAGGAAGGCAACTGGGACCTGGTGGGCAACAACACGCCGGTCTTCTTCCTGCGCGATCCGCTCAAGTTCCCCGACCTGAACCACGCCGTGAAGCGCGATCCGCGCACGGGCATGCGTAGCGCCGAAAACAACTGGGATTTCTGGACCAGCCTGCCGGAGTCGTTCCACCAGGTCACCATCACCATGAGCGATCGGGGTATCCCGCGTAGCTGGCGCCATATGCACGGCTTCGGCAGCCATACGTACAGCTTCATCAGCAAGGACATGCAGCGCCACTGGGTGAAGTTCCACTTCGTGACCCAGCAGGGCATCCAGAACCTGACCGACGCCGAGGCGGCGGAAGTCACCGGCCGTGACCGCGAATACCATCAGCGCGACCTGTACGAAGCCATCGAGCGCGGCGAATTCCCGCGCTGGAAGCTGTTCGTGCAGATCATGCCCGAGGCCGACGCCGGCAAGTATCGCCACAACCCGTTCGACCTGACCAAGATCTGGTCGAAGAAGGACTATCCGCTGATCGAAGTGGGCGTGCTGGAGCTGAACCGCAACCCGGAGAACCATTTCGCCGAGGTCGAACAGGCCGCGTTCGCGCCGTCGACGATCGTTCCGGGCATCGGCTTCTCGCCGGACAAGATGCTGCATGGCCGACTGTTCTCGTACGGCGATGCCGAGCGTTACCGCCTGGGCGTGAACCACCACCTGATTCCGGTGAACTCGCCGAAGGCCGCCCGGTACGTCAACAGCTATCACCGCGACGGCCGTGGCCGCACCGACGGCAACGCGGGCGGCACCATTGCCTACGAGCCGAACACCCGCGGCGAGTGGACCGAGCAGCCCGATTTCCGTGAGCCGCCGCTGTCGGTCGAAGGCGCCGCCGACCACTGGAACCACCGCGTGGACGACGACTACTTCTCGCAGGCGGGCGACCTGTTCCGCCTGATGTCGCCGGCGCAGCAGCAGACCCTGTTCGACAATACCGCCCGCGCGATCAAGGGCGTGTCGAAGGCCGTGCAGCAGCGCCATATCCTGCACTGCACGCAGGCCGATCCGGCCTACGGGGCCGGTGTCGCGGCGGCGATCGAGAAGATCGAAGCGAAGTAATTGACGTGAGCCAAGGCCCCCGGTCTTTGCCGCTCCCACCAGCGGGGGCGGCCTGGGGGCAGAGGGCGGGCACGTCCCGCCCTCTTGACGAAAGCAAGACGAGGCATCAGATGGATCAAACCCAAGCCCCCACCATGACCGCCGATGAAGAAGCGCGCATGATCGCCGCGCTGGGCCAGGTGTTCGACCTGGCGCGCAATGGCGACGCGGCCGCACTGGCGGCGCTGATCGAACGCGGTATGCCGCCGAACCTGCGCAACGAGAAGGGCGACAGCCTGGTGATGCTGGCCGCCTACCACGGCCATGTCGATGCGCTGCGCACGCTGCTTGCCGCCGGCGCATCACCCGATACGCGCAACGCGATGGGGCAGACGCCGATTGCCGGCGCCGCGTACAAGGGCTACCGGGAGATCATCGACGTTCTGCTGGAACACGGCGCGGACGTCGAAGGCGCTTCGCCCGACGGCCGCACGGCGCTGATGGTTGCGGCGATGTTCCAGCGTACGGAAATCGTCGAACTGCTCAAGCAACACGGCGCAGACCCTGAAGCCCGCGACGAGCGCGGCATGACGGCGGCCGACGCCGCCGCGTTCATGGCCGGCCGCACAGGTCGGCCGGCACACTGATCGATCGGACTCCGGTCAGCCGCGCCCGACAAACGGCATCTTCGTCGCCATCACGGTCATGAACTGGACGTTGGCGTCGAGCGGCAGGTTGGCCATGTGCAGTACCGAACTGGCGATATGGGCCACATCCATCAGCGGTTCCGGTCGAATCTCGCCATTGGCCTGCGGCACGCCGCGCGCCATGCGGTTGGCCATGTCGGTGCCCGCGTTGCCAATGTCGATCTGGCCGCAGGCAATGTCATAGGCACGGCCATCGAGCGACAGGCTTTTGGTCAGGCCCGTGATGGCGTGCTTGGTCGCGGTATAGGGCACCGTGTTCGGACGCGGGGCATGGGCCGAGATCGACCCGTTGTTGATGATCCGGCCGCCGCGCGGATCCTGCGCCTTCATCAGCGCGAACGCGCCGCGCGCGCACAGGAAGGCGCCGGTCAGGTTGGTATCCAGCACCGCCTTCCACTGTTCGAACGTCAGCTCGTCGATGCTGATCGCCGGCGCATTGACGCCCGCGTTGTTGAACAGCACGTCCAGACGACCGAAGCGCTCGCTCACTTTCGCGTACAAGGCATCGACCGAAGCCGGGTTGCTGACATCGCACTGCACGGCCAGCGCCGTCTGTCCGGCCGCCGCGGCCTGTTCGGCCAGGGCTTCCAGCGTTTCGGCGGTGCGTCCCGCCAGCACTACCTGATAGCCGTCGGCCAGCATGGCCTGCGCCACCGCCTTGCCGATGCCGCGTGCGGCGCCCGTGACCAGTGCGACCTTTGCCTGCGTTGTCATGCCCGGAGTCTCCGTTTTCTGAGTGTGAAGGGATTAAGCAAGTGCTGACGTGGCGGTCATCGTACAACACACGGCGATGTACCGGGGCGTTCCGCCGAGGATTATCAACAGCACAGGCAAGTGAAGTTCTAAAGATATAACAACAATGCATTTGGGCCGGCCGGGCGGTTGTCGTACGATTCGCGCTGACTGGGCGAGTGCTGGGAGGCGCTCGCCTTCCTTTTCCAGCGCCCTCGTACAACTACAAATGTCAGTCGATCTCGCCCTGTCGCCCGCCGGCGCCCAGGCTTCCGCCCAGACGGCCGCGCCGTCCAGGGCCGTTATCCGTTCCGCCGCCGATGTGGCACGGCTCGTCAACGATGGCGGCGCCGCCGTCAGCAACGCCCGCATCGTGGTAGCCATCGCGCTGGGCGGCATCTTCCTGGACGCCTATGACCTGGGCGCCCTGGCCTTCGGCCTGAAGGACGTCACCAAGGAATTCGGGCTGACGCCGGCCGGCACCGGCATGGTGGCGTCCGCCATCACGTTTGGTGCGATTGTCGGCGCGTTCCTGGGCGGCTATCTCACGGACCGTATCGGCCGCTACCGTGTATTCATGGCCGACATGCTCTGCTTCGTGATCGCCGCCATCGCCTGCGCGCTGGCACCGAACGAATATGTGCTGGCCGGTGCCCGCTTCGTGATGGGCCTTGGCGTCGGTATCGACCTGCCCGTGGCCATGGCCTTCCTGGCCGAATTCTCCAAGCTCAAGGGCCACGGCAACAAGGCCGCGCGGGTGGCGATGTGGTGCCCCACCTGGTATGCGGCGATCTGCGTTTCGTACCTGCTGGTGCTGGGCTGCTATGCGATCCTGCCGGCATCGCACAGCGGCCTGCTGTGGCGCATCATCCTCGGCTTCGGCGCCGTGCCGGCGCTGATCATCATCGCCGTGCGCAGCCGCTACATGAGCGAATCGCCGGTGTGGGCCGCCAACCAGGGCGACCTGGAAGGCGCCGCACGGATCCTGCGGAAATCGTACGGCATTGATGCCGAGGTGGCGCCCGATGCCGTGGTGGAGCCGCCCAAGCGCCCGGCGTCGTGGCGCAACTACGGCCTGTTGCTCAAGGGCGTCTATGCACGCCGCACCGTGCTGGCCACGGTCATGTCGATTGCATCGTCGTTTGCCTATAACGCGGTGGCCTTCGGCCTGCCGGTGATCATCGCCAGCTTCCTGGCGCAGACCATGCTGACCACCATCCTGGTGTCGCTGGCGCTGAACCTGCTGTTTGCCTTCGTCGGCGGCCTGATCGGTGTGCATCTGGTGCCCAAGACTGGCGCCTGGAAGCTGACCATCACCGGCTACGCGTTCCAGCTGGCCGCACTGGTGGGCCTGGCCCTGGTGGGCAAGCCCGCCGGGGGCGTGGAAGTGGTGATCGCCATTTCGTTCCTGGCGCTGTTCCTGCTGGGCCAGGGCTTTGGCCCGGGCGCGCACACCATGACCTATGCGTCGCTGAGCTACCCGACGTCGCTGCGCGGCGTAGGCGTTGGCTTCAACCAGACGCTGATGCGCGCCAGCTCCACCGCGTCGCTGTTCCTGTTCCCGGTGCTGGCCGCAGCCTTGTCCACCAAGGTGTTTTGGGTCATCGCCCTGGCCCCGCTGGCCGGCCTGCTGGCGCTGCTGGCGATCCGTTGGGAGCCGGCCAACTACGACGTGGACGCCGAGGACTTCCAGTCCTGATCTGGCCGCCAGCCGGCCCCGGCGCAACCCGGACCGGCTGGCGTGTACCGTTAGCGGGCAGCGGCCTCCACGGCCTCGGCCCGCTCCGCCACGATGCGCAGGCGGTCGAAATTCATGTTCGCCCCGGACGTGATGGCCACCAGCGCCCGCCGTCCCCCTTCCGGCAGACGATCCGCATACTGCTTCAGCCCCGCCAGTGCCAGCGCACCGGCCGGTTCCACCAGGCTCCGGGTGTCCTGGAAGATATCCTTGATGGCCGCGCACAGCGCGTCCGTATCCACCGTGAGCACGCCGTCGAGCAGATGCCGGCATAGCCGGAAGGTCTCCTCGCCCACGCGCTTGACCGCCGTACCATCGGAAAACAGCCCCACCGAATCCAGCGTCACGCGCTCGCCGGCCGCCAGCGAACGGGCCATCGCGCACGAATCCTCGGTCTGCACGCCGATGACCTGAACCTCCGGGCGCACCGCCTTGACATAGGCCGCCACGCCAGCCGCCAGGCTGCCGCCCCCGATCGGCACGAACACGGCATCGAGCGCACCGCGATGCTGGCGCAGGATCTCCATGCCCACCGTGCCCTGCCCGGCGATCACGTCGGGATCGTCAAAGGCCGGGATGAAAGTCAGCGCCTGCTCACGCTGCAGGGCCATCGCATGGTCATAGGCATCGGAATATGACTCGCCGGCCTGTACCACCTCCACCATCTCGCCGCCATGGGCGCGTACGGCATCCACCTTGACCTGGGGCGCGGTCTGCGGCACCACGATGACCGCCCGCACGCCGAGCCGCGCCGCCGACAGCGCCACCCCCTGGGCATGGTTGCCGGCCGACGCCGTGATTACGCCGCGCGCCAGCGCCTCGGCCGGCAGGTTGGCCATCTTGTTGTAGGCGCCACGCACCTTGAACGAGAACACGGGCTGATGGTCCTCGCGCTTGAGCCAGACCTGGTGGCCCAGGCGCGCCGACAATGTCGGCGCCAGGTCGAGCGGCGTTTCGCGCGCCACGTCGTAGACGCGGGCGGTCAGGATCCGTCTCAGGTAGTCATCTGCATCGATCGCATCGGCATCTGCCCGCAGGAGCCCGGAAGCTGCGCCGGCGGCGGCATGCCGGGGGGTGGCGGGGACGGCGGAAACCGGGGATTGCGGCATGGAACGCTCCTGTCTGAATGTGGGGGTTCCCCAGGAGGCGGCCACAAAAAACCCGCCTCGTTGGGCGGGTTGTTGTTGTCTGTTCCGGACGCGCGCTAACCCACCATTCGAGGAATGGTGCGAATAATCGCGATGTTGTGCAGGCCGAAACAGGTCATGGCGTCGAGTGTCACGGATTTATGCACATTGTGTCAATCCCGGCGATGTTCGGCCGCACGGCGTCCCCGGCCGCCTGTTGCGGCCGCGCCGATTCCCGCAATCCGTTTCCCCATGCGGTGTTCAGGCGGACGCAAGCTCGTATTAGAATCGCCGTTGTCGTCACGTCCGGCCCCGTTGAAGCCAGAGGTCATGTTCCGGGTTGGATATCCGCCCCGGACTGGTTTTGTCCCACGGGCAGCCGGCGCTTCAGTTCCATAAGAATCCATCCGATATCTGTCCTGCGTCCACGGGACTTCGGGCATAACAGATACATGACCGCGCTTGCATACGATGTCGCCCTGGCACCCGAGCCTGCCGATCGCCGGCTGGCCGGTGCCACCCCTGCCGGGGACGAGGCCTGGGCGTTGCTGGAAGCTTCCGGCGCGCTGGCCATGCGGGTCGACATCCAGGGCCGCATCCTCGAAGCCACCGAAACCACGGCCGACCTGCTGGTCTATCCGCTGGATTACCTGCTGCATACCTCCGTACTGGACCTGATCGCGCTGGAATCGCGCGAGCGCCTGGCGCGCCTGCTGCAGGGCTGCGCGCAGGATCACGCCGCCCGGCGCGAGCGCGTGCGCGTGGTGGGCGGCGGCGGCCCTGGCTGGATCGACCTGCGCGTGAGCCATCACCGTGCCGCCGACGGCGCGGCCAGCCTGCTGCTGTTTGGCCACGACATCACGGACTGGGTGGAATCCGAGCGCCAGCTGACCGAGCGTGCCTTCCTCGATCCGTTGACGGGCGTCGGCAACCGCGCCTTCATTCGCAAGCGGATCGAGGAATACACGTCCGGCCGGACGGCGGGCCAGTCGTTCGCGCTGGCGCTGATGGACCTGGACGGCTTCAAGAACATCAACGATTCGCTGGGGCACGAGTTCGGCGATGCGCTGCTCAAGGAAGTGGGCGCGCGGCTGCAGGACACCGTGCGCTCACACCACAGCGTGGCCCGCCTGGGCGGCGACGAATTCGTGCTGATGATGGACGGCCTGGAGTCCGAGGCCGAGGCCGTGCGCATCCTGGAGCGCGTGATCCACGTGTGCCGCCAGCCGTTCCTGCTGGGTGGCTGCCATGTGCGCATCACCACCAGCATCGGCCTGGCCTTTTCGACCGAAGCCCCGCAGAGCGAATCGCAATGGCTGCGCCGCGCCGACCTGGCCATGTACGAGGCCAAGGCGCTGGGCAAGAACCGCTACTGCGTCTATTCGCCGGAACTCGACCGCCGGCTCGATGAGCAGTTCCGGATCGAGCAGAGCATGTTCGAAGCGGTGCAAAGCGGTGAATTCCTGCTGCACTACCAGCCGATCGTATGGCCCGGCTCGGGCGAAATCTGCGCCGTGGAGGCGCTGATGCGCTGGGAGCATGCCGGCGAGTACATCCGGCCCGACGTGTTCATCCCCGTGGCCGAGAAGAACGGCCTGATCAAGCATCTGGGCGCCTGGGCGCTGCGCTGCGCCTGCGCGCAGCTGGCCGCCTGGGATGCACAGGGCATCCGCGTGGGCCATATGTCGGTCAACGTGTCGGCCGTGCAGTTCCTGCATCCGAACTTCTACGACAGCGTGCGCGGCGCCATCCAGGACGCCGGCATCGGCGCCGACCGCCTGGTGCTGGAAATTACCGAAAGCGCGCTGATGACCGACCCGCAGGCCGCCGAGCGCCTGCTGCTGTCGCTGCGCGCGCTGGGCATCCGCTTTGCCGTGGACGACTTTGGCACCGGCTATTCGAGCCTGTCGTACCTGCGGCGCTTCCCGCTGTCCGCGCTGAAGGTGGACCGCAGCTTCGTGGCCGACATGATCGATTCCCCGCACGCGCGCACCATCGTGTCCGCCGTGCTGTCGCTGGCGCGCGAACTGGGCCTGGTGGCCATCGCCGAGGGCGTCGAGACCGACGCACAGGGCGCGCTGCTGGCCGCGCAGGGCTGCGACCTGGTGCAGGGCTGGCGCTACGCGCGCGCCCTGAGCCCATCCGACTTCGAAAACGCCGTGCTGGACGGCCAGCTCATCATGGGCTGCGACGAAGTGTTCACGCAGCGGGTGGCGTCCTGATGTCCAAGACGGAGTTCTTCGAGACCCTGTGGGCACGGATGGCGCAGCAGGGTGACTTCCCGACGCTGCAGTACTGTGTCGACAACATCTTCAAGACGCTCAACGCCGACCTGACCGTGGGCGAGATGGCCACGAGCGTGCTGTCGGACTTCAGTTTGTCGCAGAAGGTGATCCGGCTGGCCAACTCGGCGATGTACCGGTCCTTCGGCGGCGAGGTCACCACGGTGTCGCGCGCCATCCTGGTACTGGGCGTGGAGGCCATCAGCCACCTGACGCTCGGCATCCAGCTGCTCGACTACTTCCACGGCGTGGCTCCCAAGCGCCCGCAGGCGCTGAAGGCGCTGCAACGTGCGCTGGTGGCCGGCGAGATCACGCGGGCGCTGACCCAGGCGCGCGGCATCAACGAGGGCGAGGAAGCGGTGGTCTGCACGCTGATGCACCAGATGAGCCGCCTGCTGCTGGTCTTCTACTACCCGGACGAATGGGAACGCGTGGAGGCCATGTGCGCCGCGCATCCGATGACAGAGAACGAGGCCGCGCTGGAAGTCCTGGGAGTGTCGCTGGAAGACATCGCCGAGGCGGCCGCGCGCAAATGGCGGCTGCCGGGCCTGATCGCCCATGCGATGAAGCCGCGCACGCTGTCCGCCGACGCGGTGCTCGAAACCCATTCGGACTGGCTGTCGGCTATCGCCCACGTGTCTACCGAAGCTGCCGTCACGATGGTGCGCGAGGGCGACGAGGCATCCGTGGAGACCCTGCTCAACTCGCATGCCAAGATGCTGGGCCTCAATCCCGGCGACGTCAGCGTGGCCGTGCGCCAGGCCGAGGCACTCAGCACGTCGATCACCGAATCGGAAGCCGCCGCGCCGGCGGACGGCGGCGCCCCCCACGGCCCGCAGCCGGTGAACGTGCTGGAGCGCCTGCAGGCAGGCCTGGCCGAAGTGCAACGCGAAGGCGCCGGCCTGACCGTTTCGCAACTGGCGCCGATGGTGCTGGAAACCAGCATGCGGGCGCTCGATTTATCGCGCTGCTTCCTGATGATGCTGAACCCGACCACGCGCCGCTTCCATGCGCGCCTGGGCTTTGGCGACGGCATGCGCGAGGCGCTGCCCGCGCTGTCGTTCGAGGAAGGTTTCGTGCCCGACGTGTTCCACTTTGCCGGGCTGTCGGCCAGGCCGCTGCTGATCGAGGACACGTTCGATGCGGAGATGGCGCATCGCATGCCGCGCTGGTATCGCGATGCCCTGCCCGACGCCCGCACGGTGCTGCTGGCGCCGGTGAAGATCCGCAACCGCTGCATCGCCATGATCTATGGCGACTGGGGCAGCGTCCGCATGCCCGTCGCCATCGGCGAGGCCGAACTCGAAGCCATCGACGCGCTGACCAGCGAGATCGCCGCCGGCGTCATGCGCGCCGCGCCCGACCGCACGCCGCCGCGCCCGCGCTGATCCTTCAGTTGCCGACGCAGCGCCGCTTCAGTGGCGCCGTGCCTTGCGGGCGGCCTTGTTGGCGTACATCGCCGCATCCGCTTCGGCCAGCAGGTCGTGGACGTTGCCATGGCGCAGAGGGTCGAAGGCGATGGCCCCCGCGCTGAACTGCAGCGCGTACCCCAGCGGGTTGCGCGCATTCCAGGCATCGACCTGAAGCTGCAGCCGCGCCAGGGCGTCATGGCAGCCTGCGGCATCGGTATTGGTCAACAGCACGGCGAACTCGTCGCCGCCGATTCGCCCCACCACATCCGATTCACGAAACGCGGCCCGCAGCGCAGCGCCAAACGCGGTCAGCGCGCGGTCGCCCTCGGCGTGGCCAAAGCGGTCGTTGATCGGCTTGAAGCCGTCCATGTCGAAGAACACCAGCGTGGCTGGCCGGTCCAGCCGCCGGCACAACTCGATCGCGTGCTGGCCCAGCGCACTGAAACCGCGCCGGTTCGACAGCAGCGTCAGTTCGTCCATGGTGGCCAAGTGCACGGCCGCCAGCTCCTGCTCGGCCATCTGCGCCAGATCGTGCAGCAAGGCGCGGTCTTCGGCGTCAAAGCCGCGCGGCTTGCGATCGATCAGGCAAAGCGTGCCGATCTTGGCGCCGTTGGGCGCGGACAGCGGCCGGCCGGCATAGAAGCGGATATGAGGCGCGCCTGTGACCAGCGGGTTGTCGTGGAAGCGCAGGTCCTGCGTGGCATCGGGAATCAGCAGGATGTCGTCGCCACAGATGGCGTGGCCGCAGAACGACGTGTCGCGCGACGCCTCGGAATCATCGAGCCCCTCGCAGGCCTTGAACCACTGGCGATTGGCATCGACCAGGCTGACCACGGCGATGGGCACGCCAAACAGGCGTTTGGCCAGCCGCGTCAGGCGGTCGAAGCGTTCCTCCGGCGGCGTGTCGAGAACGTTGAGCGACCGCAGCGTGGCCAGGCGGACGGCTTCATTGGCGGGAATCGGGGGCAACTGCATAGGCTTGTCGGCCGTTTCTGTCGTCGTTGATGACAACATTAACGGCAAATCTTCGCATTGGTGCACCGTGTACGGTTTGTTTCATCTTTCCAAGGC
The DNA here is from genome assembly GCF_900104095.1 of Ralstonia sp. 25mfcol4.1. Taxonomy (GTDB): domain Bacteria; phylum Pseudomonadota; class Gammaproteobacteria; order Burkholderiales; family Burkholderiaceae; genus Cupriavidus. Next base: position 217,510 of record NZ_FNJO01000004.1, read on the forward strand.
GCCGCCGTGTGCGTCAGGCATGGACCAGCACGTTGACCAGCCTGCCGAACGGATCGCGCACGAAGAAGCGCCGCACGCCCCAGGGTTCGTCGGCCGGGCCGTAGGCAATCGGCAGACCGGCCGCCTGCACGCGGGCCAGCGCGGCGTCGAGGTCATCCACTTCGATCGACAGGTCCGGCACCGGCGTACCGGAGCCGCCTTCGGACAGAAAGCTGACCTGCACGGTCTGCGTGGCATCGGACCCGTAGGTGGCGATCCAGCCATGGTCCATCAGCAGGTCCAGCCCGAAGATGTCGTGGTAGAAGCGGCGCGCGGTGGCCGGGTCGGCGGCCTCGACATTGGCGACGATGCGCTTCACCTTCACGCTGCGATCTCCGTCGCGTTGACGTCCGGATGCTCGGCCAGCGGCACGAAACGGCCAGACTTGCCGTCCAGCGCATCGATTGCGCCGGTGCCAATGTCGTAGTACCAGCCGTGCAGCGCGATGCGCCCTTCGGCCATCGCCTGGGCCACGCATGGGTGGGTGCGCAGGTGGGCCAGTTGCTCGATCACGTTCTGGCGCACCATATCGGCCACACGCTCCTGATCCGACGCATGCGGCCGTGCCAGGCTGATCTTGCGGGCGCCACTGGCATGTTCGAGCCATTCGGCCACGGACGGCATATGGTCCAGGCACTGGCACATGGCCACCGCCGTCATCGCGCCGCAGTTCGAATGGCCGCAGATCACGATATCGCGCACCTTGAGGCCCGCCACCGCGTATTCCACGCTGGCCGATACGCCGCCGGGCTGCACCGCGTAGGCCGGCACGATGTTGCCGGCGTTGCGGATCACGAACAGCTTGCCGGGCTCGCTCTGGGTCAGCAGCGCCGGCTCCACGCGGCTGTCGGAGCAGGCAATGAACAGCGTACTGGGACTCTGTTGCGTGGCCAGTTCCTGGAACAGCGCGGAGAGCTTCGGAAACTCTTCGCGCTGGAATTTGAGAATGCCTTGAATCAGGTCTTTCACGATAATCCCCCCATTTCAACCCGCTAGCATGTCGAATGTCGTGCCATTGGTCAAAGACGGGATTATTATGCCTACCATTGGAAACACCAATAGTTAAACTTCCCCATGCTGCTGCGCCACGTTCGCTACTTCCTGGCCGTTGCCGACGCCGGCAACTTCACGCGCGCCGCCGAGACGCTGCATGTCTCGCAGCCCACGCTCTCGCAACAGATCCGCCAGCTCGAAGACACGCTGGGCGCGCCGCTGTTCGACCGCAGCGGCCGCGCCGTACGGCTGACCGACGCGGGGCATGCCTACTACGTGCACGCACGGCGTGCGCTGCAGGATCTGGAAGCCGGGCAGCGCGCCATCCACGACGTGGGCGAGCTCACGCGCGGCAACCTGCGCCTGGCCATGACGCCGACGTTCACGCCCTACCTGGTGGTGCCGCTGATCGTGGCGTTCAATGGAAAGTATCCAAACATCACGCTCAGCCTGCGTGAAATGCCGCAGGAACGCGTGGAGCCGCTGCTGGCCGATGACGACATCGACATCGGCATCGCCTTCGACGACATCCACCTGCCGGATCTGGAAGCCACGCCGCTGATCGAGGAGCCACTCGCCTACATGGTGGGCGCGTCGCATCCGCTGGCGCGGCGCCGTACCGCCCTGGACGCGGAGGCGCTGGCGGGCGAATCAATGGCCATGCTGACGCGGGAATTTGCCACGCGCGGCTATATCGCGCGCTACTTTGGCGGCCTGGGTATCGAGCCGCGCATCACGTTCGAAGCCAACTCGGTGAGCGCCGTGCTGGATGCGGTACGCAGCGGCCGCCACGCCACGGTGCTGCCGGCCGCCATTGCCGCAGGCCAGGCGGACCTGCGCATCCTGAAGCTGGAACGTCCGCTGCCGCCACGACACGCGGCGCTGCTGCAAAGAAAAGGCGCGTACCGCACAGCCGCGGCACGCGCCTTCGTCGATTTTGCGTTAAGCGAATTCAAGCGTCGTCGGGCGTCCCCAGCGCGCGATTGATGCGCAGCGCGATCAGCGTAGCCACCACCCCTGACAGCAGGTACAGCGTCACGGCCACCAGGCCAAACAGCGACGACAGCCCCAGCGCCACCAATGGTGCAAAGGCGGCGCCGAACAGCCAGCCGAAGTCTGTGGTCAGCGCAGCCCCGGTATAGCGGAACTTGGTGTCGAAGTTCGACGTGACCACACCGGCTGCCTGCCCATACGACAGGCCGAGCAGGCCGAATCCGACCAGAATGAAGGTGTCCTGGCCCGATGCGCCGCCATCCAGCAGCCATGGCGCCGCCAGACTGAAAATGCCGATCAGCACCGCCATCGTCGCCAGCGTGGTGCGCCGGCCGATGCGGTCGGCCAGCCAGCCCGAGATCAGCGTGCCGATGAAGGCAATGCCGGCGCCAACGATCTGGATCGCCAGCACGTCGCTGATCGCCTGCGTCTTGTGCAGGCTGACCCAGGACAGCGGAAACACCGTGACCAGGTGGAACAGTGCATAGCTGGCCAGCGACGCAAACGCGCCGAGGAAGATGTTGAAGCCCTGCGCGTTCACCATCTGCAGCGTGCTGATGGGCTCCAGTTCGTCTTCCTCCAGCAGCCGCGTGTACTCGTGCGTGACCACCAGCCGCAGCCGCGCGAACAGCGCCACCACGTTGATGGCGAAGGCCACGTAGAACGGATAGCGCCAGCCCCAGTCGATGAACTCCGGCGGGGTCAGGCTGACGTACAGGAACAGGAACAGCGCGCCCGCCACCAGGAACCCGGTCGGCGCGCCGAGTTGGCCCACCATCGCATACCAGCCCCGCTTGTTCTCGGGGGCGTTGAGCGCCAGCAGCGAGGGCAGCCCGTCCCACGAACCGCCGAACGCAATGCCCTGCAGGAAGCGGAACAGCGCCAGCAGATAAATGGCCGTACTGCCAATCGATGCGTACGCAGGCAGGAAGGCGATGCCCACCGTGGCGGTGCCCAGCAGGAACAGCGACGCCGTCAGCTTGACGCCACGCCCCCAGCGCCGCTGCACGCGCATGAACAGCGCCGTTCCAAACGGGCGTCCGATAAACGCGAACGAGAAAATGGCGAAGCTGTAGAGCAGCCCGGCCAGTTCGCTGGCGAACGGAAAGTAGACCGTGGGAAAAACCAGGACCGACGCGATGCCGTAGGTGAAGAAGTCGAAGTACTCGGAAGCCCGGCCAATCACCACGCCTGTGGCGATTTCGGCAGGTGCCACGTCATGGTGGCCGGGCGCCGGAGGTGCAGTCGGCGACGCGCGGTGCTGGTGGGACAGACTGGCCATCGTGGAGTCTCCATCGAGTGCGGAAGGAATGTCGTACTGCACTTAAAGTCCCGCAGTAACAAGAATAGCGCCTAAACTGCCATTGGAAATCGAAAGATTACGGCGTCTGTCAGCCGTCGACGTTAATCAAACGCCACTTCCAACACCATGCCACGCTTCGAAGCTGCAGTGCCGACGTTTCGTGTGACGGGAAAGATGCTTTTGCGAAGTGCCGCAATCGCCATGCTGCTGGGCCTTGCGGGATGTAGCAACGCCGTGCTGTTGTCGCCTTCCGGCGACATGGCGGTGCGGCAGCGCGACCTGATCATCATCGCCACCTGCCTGATGCTGTTGATCATCGTGCCGGTGATATGCCTGACATTGCTGTTCGCGTGGCGCTATCGCGAAAGCGCCAAGGACGCGCCCTACAATCCCGAGTGGGACCATTCCACCGTGCTGGAACTGGCCATCTGGGCCGCGCCGCTGCTGATCATCATCGCGCTGGGCGCAGTCACCTGGGTCAGCACCCACCAGCTCGATCCCTACCGCCCCCTGACCCGCATCGACGAACACCGCCCGGTGGCGGCCGACGTGAAGCCGCTCACCGTGGAAGTGGTGGCGATGGACTGGAAATGGCTGTTCCTGTATCCCGAGCAAGGCATTGCCACGGTCAACGAACTGGCCGCGCCGGTTGACCGGCCCATTGCGTTCCGGATTACCGCCACGTCGGTCATGAACACGTTCTTCGTGCCATCGCTGGCCGGCATGGTCTACGCGATGCCGGGCATGCAGACCCAGCTGCATGCCGTGATCAACAAGCCCGGCGTCTACGAAGGCATGTCGGCCAACTACAGCGGCGCGGGCTTCTCGCACATGCGTTTCAAGTTCCACGGCGTGTCAAACGAGGATTTCGACCGCTGGGTGCAGCAGGCGAAATCGTCGGGCACACCGCTGTCGAAGGATACCTACCTGAAGCTGGCCAAGCCCAGCGAGAGCGACCCGGTGCAACGCTATGCCAGCGTCGAGCCCAACCTCTACAAGCTGATCCTGAACCGCTGCGTGGAGGGTGGGACATGCATGGCGGACACCATGGCACAGAACCAGAACCGCACCCGTGCCAGGTTCGATCCGACCGCGGAAATCTGCACCGCGAGCAACACACCGGACGTGGCGCCGGTGTTCGCGCCAGATGCCGCGCTCAATGACGGCAGGCAGGTGTTGCGCTGAGGCGCAACCCGGTTCCACCCCTTCACGAATCAGATTTCGCCAATCATCATTGGCCAGCATTGGTCAATACAGGCCCAGGTGACAACCATGCCCGAGCGTTCAGAACTCGCCAACATGATCTTTGGCCGCCTGTCGTGGGAATCCATCCCGCTGCACGAGCCCATCCTCATCGGCACCTTTGCCGTCGTCGTCCTGGGCGGCATCGCCCTGATGGCACTGCTGACCTACTACCGCGTGTGGGGCTACCTCTGGCACGAATGGTTCACCAGCATCGACCACAAGAAAATCGGCATCATGTACATCGTGCTGGGCATCGTGATGCTGCTGCGCGGCTTTGCCGATGCGGTGATGATGCGATTGCAGCAGGCCGTGGCGTTCGGCGACAACCTCGGCTACCTGCCACCGCACCACTATGACCAGATCTTCACGGCACACGGCGTGATCATGATCTTCTTCGTGGCCATGCCGCTGGTCACGGGGCTGATGAACTTCGTGGTGCCGCTGCAGATCGGCGCGCGCGACGTGGCCTTTCCGTTCCTGAACAACTTCAGCTTCTGGATGACCACCGGCGGCGCCATCCTCGTGATGATGTCGCTGTTCGTCGGCGAGTTCGCGCGCACGGGCTGGCTCGCATATCCGCCGCTGTCCGGCATCCTGCACAGTCCGGACGTGGGCGTCGACTACTACATATGGGCGTTGCAGGTGGCGGGGGTCGGGACATTGTTATCGGGGATCAACCTGCTCGTCACCATCGTCAAGATGCGCGCGCCGGGCATGACGCTGATGCGCATGCCGATCTTCACCTGGACGTCGCTGTGCACCAACGTGCTGATCATCGCCGCGTTCCCGGTGCTGACCGCCGCCCTGGCGCTGCTGTCGATGGACCGCTACGTCGGCACCAACTTCTTCACCGCGGACCAGGGCGGCAGCGCCATGCTGTACGTGAACCTGATCTGGATCTGGGGCCACCCCGAGGTCTACATCCTGGTGCTGCCGGTGTTCGGCATCTATTCGGAGGTCACAGCCACGTTCGCCCGCAAGCGCCTGTTCGGCTACGCGTCGATGGTGTACGCCACCGTGGTGATTACCGTGCTGTCGTACCTGGTGTGGCTGCACCACTTCTTCACGATGGGCTCGGGCGCCAGCGTGAACTCGTTCTTCGGGATCACGACGATGATCATCTCGATCCCGACCGGGGCGAAGATCTTCAACTGGCTGTTCACGATGTACCACGGCAAGATCAAGTTCGAGGCGCCGATGCTTTGGACGGTGGGCTTCATGGTGACATTCGTGATCGGCGGCATGACGGGCGTGCTGCTGGCGGTGCCGCCGGCCGACTTCGTGCTGCACAACAGCCTGTTCCTGATCGCCCACTTCCACAACGTGATCATCGGCGGCGTGCTGTTCGGGCTGATGGCCGGCATCTACTACTGGTTCCCGAAGGCGTTCGGCTACCGGCTGGTGGCGTCGTGGGGCAAGGCATCGTTCTGGTTCTGGCTCACCGGCTTCTACTTCGCGTTCATGCCGCTGTACTGGCTGGGCCTGCTCGGCGTGACGCGCCGGGTGAACCATTTCGAGGATCCGTCGCTGCAGATCTGGTTCCTGATTGCCGCGTTCGGCGCGTTCCTGATCGCCTGCGGCATTGCCTGCTTCATCATTCAGCTGGTGGTCAGCTTCATGCGCCGCGAGGAACTGCGCGACACCACCGGCGACCCCTGGGACGGCCGCACGCTGGAATGGTCCACATCGTCGCCGCCGCCGCAGTACAACTTCGCGTTCACGCCGGTGGTGCATGACACCGACGCCTGGTGGCAGATGAAGCAGTACGGCTACAAGCGGCCGATGGAGGGCTTCATCCCGATCCACATGCCGAAGAACACCGCGGCCGGCATCGTGCTGGCGGGCCTGTGCACGCTGATGGGCTTTGCGCTGATCTGGCACATCTGGTGGCTGGCGGCCGTGTCGTTCGCGGCCACGATCATCGCGGCAATCATCCATACCTTCAACTACAAGCGCGACTACTACATCCCGACCGAGGACGTGGTCCGGACCGAAGCGGCGCGCACCCAACTGATGGCTGGCCATGGCTGATACGACCCTTCCCCTCCACGCGCACAGCACCTCGGCGGCGGACGACGTACCGCCGGGCGGCTACCAGTTCTATCTGACCGAGGAACACCACCCGCAAAACGGCACGCTGCTGGGGTTCTGGCTCTATCTGATGAGCGACTGCCTGATCTTCGCCTGCCTGTTCGCCGCCTACGGCGTGCTGGGCCGCGAGTACGCGGGCGGGCCCACCGGCGCCGAGCTGTTCGAGCTGCCGCTGGTGGCGCTGAACACGTCGTTCCTGCTGCTGTCGTCGATCACGTACGGTTTTGCGATGCTGCAGATGCAGCAGAACCGGGTGGCCGGCACGCAGATCTGGCTGGCGATCACCGGCGTTTTCGGCGCGGCGTTCCTGTTCGTCGAACTGTACGAGTTCGCGCACCTGATCCACGAGGGCGCCGGCCCCACGCGCAGCGCGTTCCTGACGTCGTTCTTCTCGCTGGTCGGCACGCACGGGCTGCACGTGACGTTCGGCATGGTGTGGCTGATCGTGCTGATGCTGCAGGTGGGCCGCCATGGCCTGATCACGGCCAACAAGCGGCGCCTGATGTGCTTGTCGATGTTCTGGCACTTTCTGGACGTCGTCTGGATCGGCGTCTTTACCTTTGTCTACCTGATGGGAACGCTGCCATGAGCGCGCAAGACCACGCGATGAACGGCCATGGCCATGGCCACGACCACGGCCATCACGAAGAAGACATCGGGCCTCACGCCACGCTGGGCGGCTACCTGACGGGGTTCGTGCTGTCGGTGTTCCTGACGGCGGTGCCATTCTGGCTGGTGATGGGCAAGGTGTTCGACAAGTCGTCGACCACGGCCGTCGTGATCCTGCTGATCGGCGCGGTGCAGATCGTCGTCCACATGATCTACTTCCTGCACATGAACGCGAAGTCGGAGGGCGGCTGGAACATGCTGTCGCTGATGTTCACGCTGACGCTGGTGGTGATCACGCTGTCAGGCTCGCTGTGGGTCATGTTCCACCTGAACAGCAACATGATGCCCCAGATGGAGCACGCCCGCGAGGCGGCGCAGTCGGGCGGCACGATCGTGCCGCCCAGGACGAAGTAACGGCTGGCAGGCCTGAAGCGGGCGTCAGGCCACGCTTCGGGCCTTCAGCTTCAGGCAGCCAGGCGGAAGGTCGCCACGGCTTCCTTGAGCCGCTGGGCCTGCTCTTCGAGCGAGCCGGCGGCTGCCGCAGCCTGTTCCACCAGCGCGGCGTTCTGCTGGGTCACGGTGTCCATCTGCGTGACGGCCTGGTTCACCTGCTCGATGCCCGCGCTCTGCTCGGCCGACGCCGCGCTGATTTCGCCCATGATGTCGGTCACGCGCTTCACGGCGCTGACGATCTCTTCCATGGTCTGACCAGCCTGCGCAACCAGCTGCGATCCGCGCTCGACGCGGTCTGCCGAATCGCCAATCAGCGACTTGATTTCCTTGGCGGCCGTGGCGCTGCGCTGCGCCAGGCTGCGCACCTCGCCGGCCACTACGGCAAAGCCGCGGCCCTGCTCGCCGGCACGGGCGGCTTCCACCGCAGCGTTCAGCGCCAGGATGTTGGTCTGGAACGCAATGCCTTCGATCACCGAAATGATGTCCACGACCTTGCGCGACGACGAATTGATCTCGTCCATCGTGTGCACGACCTGGCCCACCACATCGCCACCCTGCGTGGCCACCTCGGACGCATTCACCGCCAGCGCGCTGGCCTGCTTGGCGCTGTCGGCGTTCTGACGGACGATGCTGGTCAGCTCTTCCATGCTCGACGCCGTTTCCTGCAGCGACGAAGCCTGTTCCTCGGTACGCTGGGACAGATCGGTGTTGCCCGCGGCAATCTGGCTGGTGCCCGTGGCGATGGCATCGGTGCCGACGCGCACTTCCTTGACGATGCCAAGGATGTTGTCGTTCATCTCGCGCAGCGCGTCCAGCAACTGGCCGGTCTCGTCGGTGCTGTCCACCTCGATGCGGCTGGTCAGGTCGCCCGACGCCACGGTGCGGGCGAAGCCCACGGCGCGATGCAGCGGACGCGTAATGCCGATGGTCAGCCACCAGGCAAAGGCCACGCCGATGGCCAGCGCGATCACACCCAGCGTGATCAGGCCATTGCGGGCGCTTTCGTAAATGCCGTTGATCTGCTCCGCCGTGGCATCGATCGACGCACGCTGGATATCGAGCAGCTTCTGGATCTCGGCCAGATAAGCATCGCCGGCCGGCACGAATTCCGACTCCAGCACCTTGTTGGCGTCATCGGTCAGGCCTTCGGCCTTGAGCTTGGTGATCTTGTCGCGCGAATCGTTGTACGGGTTGCGCACCACCTGGATCTTCTTGAACGATGCCTTTTCCTCGTCCGTGGACAGGCGCGGCTCGATCTTGTCGCGCAGCTCGGCAATCGCCTTGACCGAATAGGCGGTCTCGGCCGCGAAGAACGCACCCAGCGACGGATCGCTACTGCGTGCCACGGCCGTGGTACGGCGCACGCTCGCATACATCAGTCGATACCAATCGCTGACCAGACGCTCCTTGGCCAACGGCTCCTGCATCATCGCGTGCGTACGGCCCGCCACCTCCTGCAGGCGCACGACGCCGAGCACGGTCATGAGCGTAGACAACACCAACACCACGCCAAAGCCGATGCCTAGGCGTACACCAATACCAAGATTTTTCATTGCTTGTACCTGATCCATTGGTTAGTGGCAGGCCGAGTCGCGTGTTGCCCCCCGGCCGCTCCTCCTGCGTCAGCCGTACACCTGAATGTACGCACGGACAGACATTGGAAGACCTAACGGTCTGGCGAAGGCAAACTTGAGTGAAAAATCAGGGAAAACGCGAATTGCGGACGCAAATTCGCGTTGAAAGCCAACTGTAATGTTGGCGCCTATTTCTGGTGCGGAACGGGCGACGTCGGGCTGAACCAGTACGGCACCAGCGACAGCGCCACGACGGCCACGGCCGAAAAGAAAATCGCCGAGTACGTGCTGGCCACAGGCCAGTCGCGCAGATGGCCTACATTGGCGATCAACCCAAAACCCCACGATGTCAGCGCCGAACCCAGGAACACGAACGTGTTGAGCAGGCCCAGCCCACGACCGCGCTTGGCCGGCGGAATCAGCGCGCGGCCCTGCGCCATCACCAGCGGATGCAGCATGCCAATGGTTGAGAGCAGCGCCATCAGTCCTACGCCAGACGCCACGCCGGTATCGGGCCAGATCGTCAGCACGATGCCACCCACCATCGACAGGCAGGCCCAGCCGCCGATGGTCCGCTTGAGCGTGCTACGCCGCACCAGCACCGGCAGCAGGAACGCCGTGGCAAAACCCGCCAGACTCAACAGCGTCAGCGCCACGCCGCGCGTGCCAGCCTGCAGGCCAAATACATCGGCCAGGTACGGCCCGCTCCAGGCGTTGCGGAAACCCGTGCCGGCCGCCATGGCCACGCACACCGGAATCAGCGTCCATAGCGGCCACATGCCGAGAAGCTTCACGCTTTCGGCCAGCATCGCACCCATCGGTGCCTGGCGCGCCTGCGCATGGCCGCTGTCACGCACGTAGCGCCATACGCCATAGCAGGCGCCCACCATGCCCAGCGCCGAAATCGCCAGCGCGGGGCGCCAGCCGAAATGCTGCGAGAACCAGCCCAGCGGGGCCGTGGCGCACAGCGCGCCGATCATGCCCATGGCGTTCGAGCGACTGACCACACGCATGTATTCCCGTTCGGAAAGCTGCTCCGACGCATAGTGCAGCAGCCCCATGAACACCGGCGCACAGGCCAGCCCCAGGCCCGCCTGCGCCAGCATGGCCAGCGTTCCGCTGGGCGCCAGCACGAAACCCACGGCGGATGCCGCGCCAACGCCAAGCAGCCACGCGGTGGGACGCCCGACGCCATAGCGGTCGAAGGCAATGCCAACCGGAATCTGCGCCACCGCAAACGACAGGAAGAAGCACGACGACAGTGCACCGAAGCCCGCCGGCGACAGGCCGAAATCATGCTGCAGCTCCGGCGCGATGACCGCCAGGCAACTGCGATAGAACTGGCTCAGGATGAACGCGAAGGTGAGCAACGCAATGCCGCGTGCGGCGGTGCTGTTGTCAATATCGGAGGAAGTCTGGGGACGCCGGTCTGCTGCCGGTTCTGTTGCCGGGGTATTCATTGATGCGCGTCGTGGATGTGGCTCGCGGCCTGTTTTTCGCGACCATTCTACGCGGCCGGAACCGCCCCACCCGCGCGCCGGCACGGAAAACGCATAAAAGCGGTCGATCACCGCGCAGCCGCACGGCAAGGTTCCGCCTGGTGAAATCCTCGGAGTAATTGCCCGGCTGCCGGATCGATCACGACAGCCCCCGCAGCAACTGCGGCGCGCCTCACGCGGGTCACGAAGATGCCGCGTTCTTCCGGAGCGGCTCGTGCGAGAAACCGCCGACGATGCGTTCCAGCAGACCGTCGTCGGCACACGGGGGCCCCGCCACAACCAGTGCCGCACCACACAGCAGCCAATGTTTCAAGGCGGTGCGCCGACGCTGGACTTCAGCGCGCGGTGCGACCGCCGTAGTACGTGCCGTTGCGGGGATTCGAAACCATGTAGTGATGATTGCGCGCCCAGCGTTGAGCGGCAAGAAAAGCATCGGGTTCACGCTGACTCCATGCACTGACCATCAGCGGCGAAGCATCTTCCTCGGTATTGAGGTAGACCGCCGCCCGATGCAGTGGGCCCTGGCTGTGGGATCCAGGAATCGTCGTGGTTCGAATCGTCACGCGCATCAGATCAAATCTTGAAGCCCAGATGCTACAGATTATGCATAACCCGCCATGACATGGGAATGACCGCGTATGGGGCGGGGTGCGTATGTGGACATTTCTTTTCCTATGCTGGTCGAATGGCCGCGCCAGTCGGGGCTTTCCGGGCAGGCGCGGGTCTTCCCCAACGTGGCGCGCACGCCACGGATTCGAACTTCAGGAGGCAAGACGATGACGCAATCGTCCACATTGACACCGGCCAGGGCACTGGCCGAACGCAATCGCGCGCATTTCCCCAACGAAGACGCCGCGTACCGCCAGGCCCGCAATGCGCTGCTGGCCGAGGAAATAGAGCTGCGTCGGCACATCGAACGCGTGGCGGAAATGCGGCGCCAACTGCCCCCGGGCGGCGAAGTGAAGCAAACCTATCAATTTATGGGCGAAAACGGCCCGGTCACGCTGGCCGACTTATTCGGCGACAAGGACACGCTGGTGGTCTACAGCTACATGTTCGGCCCGCAGCGGGAAAAGCCCTGCCCGATGTGCACGTCGCTGATGGCATCGTGGGAAGGCAAGGTGCCTGACATTGAACAACGCGTGGCGCTGGCCATGGTGGCGCGCTCGCCGATCGAGCGGCTCAAGGCAGCCAAGGCCGCGCGCGGCTGGACGCAGCTCAAGGTCTACGCCGACACCGATGGCGCCTTCACGCGCGACTACGTGAGCGCGGACGACGCCGACATGCCCGCCTATACGGTCTTCACGAAACGCGACGGCAAGATCCGCCATTTCTATAGCGTCGAAATGAGCGGCGAGATGGCCGACCCCGGCCAGGACCCGCGCGGCGCGCCCGACCCCGATCCGCTCTGGACGCTGCTGGACACCACGCCTGAAGGGCGCGGCGGCAACTGGTATCCGAAGCTTCAGTACGACTGACCGGCAGGCGCGTCGCAGGAGCCTGGCGGAGGCAACGGCAGGCGCAATGGGTACAATGCGCCGTCCCATCGTCTGCCAACCGCCATGCCAAACCCCAACCGGGCCTTTCTGCTCGGCCCGTTGCTGAAAGGTGTTTCCCGTTCTTTCTACCTGACGCTGCGCGTGCTGCCCGCGGGCATGCGCGACCCCGTCGGGCTGGCCTATCTGCTGGCGCGCGCCGCAGACACCATCGCCGATACCTCGCTGATCCCCCCCGCGCAGCGGCTCGACCTGCTGCTGGCGCTGCGACAGCGTATCCACGGCGCCGACGATGGCGGCGCGCTGGCGCGGCGGCTGGCCGTGGAAGTGGCCGGGCAGCAGACGGTATCCGACGAGAAGGTGCTGCTGGAATCGATTGCCCCCGCGCTGGCCGTGCTGGCGCAGCTTTCACCGCCGGACCGCGCCGCCGTGCAGGGCATCGTCACCACGCTGACCGAAGGCATGGAGTTCGATCTGCAGACCTTCCCCGACGAACGCTCTGGCAAGGTCGCGGCCCTGCCGGCGCTGGCCGACCTGGATCGCTATACATACCTGGTAGCCGGCTGCGTTGGCGAGTTCTGGACCACCATGACCGAAGCGCATCTGCCCGGCACCATGAAGGATCCGTTCGACACGATGCTGACTCGCGGAGTGCGCTTCGGCAAGGCACTGCAGATGGTGAACGTGCTGCGCGACGTCGGCAAGGACCTGCGCATCGGCCGCTGCTACCTGCCCGCCGAAGTGCTCGACCGCCATGGCCTGACCGTGCCGATGCTGCTCGATCCGACGAATTCGCGGCGCGCCCGGCCCATGCTGCACGAACTGGTGCGCATTGCGCTCGACCACTTCCGCGAGGCGATGGCCTATACCTTCGCCCTGCCGCGCACGGCCATCCGGCTGCGGCTGGCCTGCCTGTGGCCAATCCTGATCGGCCTGGAAACGCTGGTGCTGCTAGTGGAAAACGATGCGTGGCTCGATCCGGCCCACGTGAGCAAGGTCAATCGCAACAATGTGTATCGCGTGCTGTGGCGCAGTACGGCGCTGGTCATGTCCGACGCGGCGTTGCGCAACTGGATGAATGGCCTCGTCGCCCGCATCGACCAAAGCTTGCGCTGAAGCCCTGGTCCGGCATTTCCCGCCTTTTCCCGGCCCCTGTTTTCTCTTATGATGCCGCCCACCATGCCGGCCCGTGGCGAGGAGACTGCTGGCCGGCGAACTCCGCCCGCGGCCTCACAAGGGCCCGGACGCATGTCTTATATGTCCATTCAATCCAATACAAAAGAAGGCGCGCACGCGCCCGGGCTGCGCCGCACCCTGCGCGCACGCCATCTCACCATGATCGCCATCGGCGGGTCGATCGGCACCGGCCTGTTCGTGGCATCGGGCGCCACGATCGCGCAGGCAGGCCCCGGCGGGGCGCTGGCGGCCTATATCCTGATCGGCGCGATGGTCTACTTCCTGATGACCAGCCTGGGCGAGCTTGCCGCCTACATGCCGGTGTCGGGGTCGTTCGCCACCTACGGCGCGAGGTACGTGGACGAAGGCTTCGGCTTCGCGCTGGGCTGGAACTACTGGTACAACTGGGCCGTGACCATTGCCGTGGAACTGGCTGCCGCGCAGCTCGTCATGCAGTACTGGTTCCCCGACACGCCGGGCGTGCTGTGGAGCGCGCTGTTCCTGGGCCTGATGTTCGCGCTCAACGCAATCTCGGTGCGCGGCTTCGGCGAGGCCGAATACTGGTGCGCGCTGATCAAGGTGGTGACCGTGATCGCCTTCATCGTGATCGGCACGCTGATGATCTTCGGCATCATGCGCGGCGATTTCGCGCATGTGAACGGCTTTGCCAACCTGACCGCCGGCGACGCCCCGTTCGTGGGCGGGCTGCCCGCGCTGATCGGCGTGGCGATGATTGCCGGCTTCTCGTTCCAGGGCACCGAGCTGATCGGCGTGGCCGCGGGCGAATCGGCTGATCCCGCCAGGAACATCCCGCGCGCCGTGCGGCAGGTGTTCTGGCGCATCCTGCTGTTCTACGTGCTGGCCATCTTCATCATCGGCGTGCTGATTCCGTACACCGACCCAAGCCTGCTCAAGACCGACGTGGAGACCGTGGGCGTCAGCCCGTTCACGCTGGTGTTCCGCCATGCCGGGCTGGCCTTCGCAGCCGGCGTGATGAACGCGGTGATCCTGACGGCCGTGCTGTCGGCCGGCAACTCGGGCATGTATGCGTCCACCCGGATGCTCTACAACCTGGCCACCGAAGGCCGCGCGCCGCGCGTGTTCGCTCGCCTGACGCGTAACGGGGTGCCGCTGATGGCGCTGCTGGCTACCACGGCTGTCGGTGCGCTGTGCTTTCTGACGTCGATGTTCGAGAGCAAGTCGGTCTACCTGTGGCTGCTGAACCTGTCGGGCATGACCGGCTTCATCGCCTGGCTGGGCATCGCCGTCAGCCACTACCGCTTCCGCAGGGGTTTCGTCGCCAAGGGGCTGGACCTGAACCGACTGCCCTACCGCTCGCCGTTTTTCCCGTACGGCCCGATCTTCGCGTTCGCGCTGTGCATGATCGTGACGCTGGGCCAGAACTACCAGGCCTTCACCGACGGCAAGATCGACTGGGTGGCCGTGACCGCCACCTACGTCGGCATTCCGATCTTCCTGCTGATCTGGCTTGGCTATCGCATCGCGCGCAAGTCGCGCTTCGTGCGCTATGCCGACATGGAATTCCCGCCGCTGCCCGAGCCCGGCACTGACGCCTCCGCGCGCGGCCTGGCCCCGGCATCCGGTGAATAAGGGCAACACCTGAGGCGCCACCCGGGCGTCATTGACACCACCATAAGAAAACCCGGCACAACAACCAGGAGTCATCTTGAAAAAGTCCATTCGCACGAGCCTGCTGGCACTGGCCGCCATGGCGGCCCTGCACGCACACGCCGCACCCACGCTGGTCGAATCCGTCCAGGGCTACACGCTGCAGAACGACAAGGTCACGCAGTTCAGCGGTCTGGTGTTCGACCAGGGCAAGGTGCTGGCCACCGGCGACGCCGCCGCGCTGCGCGCAAAGTATCCCGATGCAAAGCGTATCGACGGCCAGGGCAAGACGCTGCTGCCGGGCCTGATCGACGCCCACGGCCACGTGTTCCGCCTGGGCTTCAAGACCACCGAGATCTCGCTGTCGGGCACGAAGGACCTGAATGAGGCGCAAGGCATCATCCGTGCCTACGGCCAGAAGGACCCGCAGCGCAAGTGGCTGCTTGGCTATGGCTGGAACCAGGTGAACTGGAAGCTGGGCCGCTTCCCCACCGCCGCCGAACTCGACGCCGCCGTTTCCGACCGCCCGGCGCGCCTGGTGCGCGTGGACGGCCATGCCGCCTGGCTGAACACCAAGGCGCTGCAGGCAGCCGGCATCACGCGCGACACCAAGGATCCGGCCGGCGGCCGCATCGAGCGCGATGCCAACGGCAACCCGACCGGCGTGCTGGTCGACAAGGCCATGGCGCTGGTCAACGACATCATCCCGCCGTACACCGACGACGACCGCCGCGCCGCGCTGGCCGCCGCCATCGCCCACATGAACGCGCTGGGCCTGACCGCCGTCGGCGACGCGGGCGTGACCGTGACCGACGACCGCATCTATCGCGAGTTCGCCGACCAGGGCAAGCTGACCACGCGCATCTACGCGATGATTCGCGACACGGGCGACGACTTCAAGGCGCTGTCCGCGAAGGGCCCCGTGATCGGCTACGGCAACGACCGCTACTACCTGCGCGCCGTCAAGCTTTACGGCGACGGCGCCCTGGGCAGCCGCGGCGCCGCGCTGATGGAGCCGTACACCGATGACCACGCGCACAGCGGCCTGCTGTTCATGAGCGACGCCGCAATGCAGGCCGCCGTGAAAACCGCCATCAAGGCCGGCTACCAGGTCAACGTGCACGCCATCGGCGACAAGACCAATCGCCAGGTATTGGATGCCATGGAAGTGGCCTACAAGGAAGTGGGCGGCCGGGAACTGCGCAACCGCATCGAGCACGCGCAGGTGGTGTCGATGCCGGACATCCCGCGCTTCAAGAAGCTGGACCTGATCGCGTCGATGCAGCCCACGCACGCCACCAGCGACATGAACATGGCCGAAGACCGCATCGGCCACGACCGCATCAAGGGTGCCTATGCCTGGCAGACCTTCCTGAAGCAGGGCACGGTCATCGCTGGCGGCTCCGACTTCCCGGTGGAATCGGCCAACCCGTTCTACGGCCTGCACGCCGCCGTGACGCGTACCGACCACGAAGGCCGCCCGATCAAGGGCTGGCATCCGGAGGAAGCGATGACGCTGCCGCAGGCATTCCGCGCCTTCACGCTGGACGCCGCCTACGCCGAGCACCAGGAAAAGACGCTCGGCTCGCTCGAAGCCGGCAAGTGGGCCGACTTCATCGTGGTGGACCGCGACCTGTTCAAGGTGCCAGCCGGCGACATCTGGAAGATCCAGGTGCTGGAAACCTGGGTGGCCGGCGAACGGGTGTATGCCAGGGGAGAGCAGTCGGCGCAGCGTTGAGCCGCACCGCGCACCCCAGACAAAGGCCCCGCGATGCGGGGCCTTTGTCCTTGCTGCCGTGGGCAACCATGTCACTGCTGCGCCGTCGGCGACTTCTTGTGCGACGTCGATTTGCCCGACGACTTCTTGGTGGTCTTGCTGTCGGTCAGGGCCGACGCCGTGTTCTGGTTCGCGCCCTGCGTGTATGGGTCGAACTTGTCGCCCGAACGGGCCGTGTCCGGCACGTAGCCTTCCTTGTTGGTGACGCGCGCCGGATCGGGCACGTAGCCGTCCTTGTTGGTGGTGCGCATGTTGTAGTCGTAGCGATCGGCGGGGTTGGCCGGGCCCGCCGCCATTGCCATACCGGGAATGCAAATTGCCACCGCCAATGCCATCGTGAACGCCTTCATCGGGATCTCCCTGCGCAAGACTGTTGAGAAAGAAATATCGTGCGGCAGATTCCGCACGGACCATAGTCAAGCGTAGACGTCAGCCAACGAAAACGCCATCACCGGCGGGGTATGGCGCGCACGTCACCGTGCGAATCGGCAAAGGGCGGCCGTTCTGCACCAAAGGTGGGGCCGGACGGGGTCAGGGACGCAACAGGTCGAAGCCGGCAAGCGCCACCACGCCGCTCAGGACGTCGGTCGACATGGCGCCGTCACCGATGATCAGGATGGCGGCGGCAGCCCACGTGGCGGCGCAGAAAAGGTAGAAACGCTTGTTCATGATGCGGGGAATGCTGGAATGACCGGCTATGGTCGACGGGGTGGACGTCAGTATAAACCCTGATAACGACCATGGCGGCCCGCCCTGTCGCCACGCCCGCGCCACGACGACAACGCATCACACCGTGAAGTGCTCAGCCAAGCACCTTGGGCACGGACGCCACGAGCATCGCCACGCCCGAGCAGGTCAGCAGGGTCAGGACGATGCGCCGGAAGGCGAGGTCGCTGATGCCAATGTAGACGCGCGTGCCGATCAGCGTCGGAATCAGCATGGCCGGCGCCACGATGGCGAACATCGGCAACATGTCGCGCGTGATGATTCCCGTGCCCACGTAGATCGACATCGTCACGATCAGCGCGCCGAGGTTGAAGTTCTGGATCACCACGCGCTGCCTGTCCTTGTCGAAACCGCGCAGGGTGCACCATAGCGTGGGCGCGATGCCCGTGAATCCGCCGATGCCGCCCATGATGCCGCCAATGACCCCGACAAGGCCGTCGGCCACGCGGCCGCCATGGCGGATCGGCGGAATGCGGGCCGAGAACAGCATGATCGGGCACCAGATCACCAGGATCATGCCAAGGCACAGCTTGAACAGGTTGACGTCGAGTCGCGGCAGCAGGCTCACGCCGATGGGAATGCCGACGATGCCGCCCAGCAGGAACGGCAGCACCGTGGAAAGATGAAACTTGCGCCGCACCGTGAACGCCGCCAGCAACTGGCCGGTCAGTGCGCCAAATACGGACATCGCCGCGGCCATGCGCGGTTCCACGCCCCAGGCCCAGAACGACATCGCCACCATGCCGAAGGCAAATCCGGAAAGCCCCTGGACAAACCCGGCGACGACGGCGCCAAGCGCGACAACGATAAACACGGAATCCATGCGGATCCTCTTCTAGTTATGGAGGGTAAGACTCCCTTCTCCCGCCAGTCGGGAGAAGGGCGAAACCAATCAGCCGCCGATGCCCAGCAGCTCCACTTCAAAGTTCAGCGTGGCGTTGGGCGGGATCGTGCCCGGCACGCCGCGTGCGCCGTAGGCCGTCGAGGCCGGGCAGGTCAGCTTGACCTTGCCGCCCACCTGCATCTTCTGCACGCCTTCGGTCCAGCACGGGATCACGCGGTTCAGCGGGAACGAGATCGGCTGGCCGCGCTTGTACGAGCTGTCGAATTCCGTGCCGTCGGTCAGCGTGCCGCGATAGTGCACCTTGACGGTGTCCGACGCCTTGGGCGACGGGCCCGTGCCCTTGGTCACGGTATCGACGACCACGCCCGAAGGCAGCGTTTCGGCAGCGGCGGCCAGACCCGAAGCGGTCAGCGCAACGGCTGCGAGGAGCAGGGAGATTTTCTTCATGAGATTCTGTGTCGTGTGACGTGTGTCGTGGGTCCGGTTTTCAGGAGCGGCACCGGCCCGGCACGTGGGGCCCGGTGCCAGCCGGCAAGTGTACACGCCATGCCGGCCGGCACCTGCATCACCCGCGATGCATCGGGACGCCTGCTTACGACACCTGGCCCATCGCCGGATCGCTGACCGAGTCCTTGCCGGTCTCGATGCGGCCCGCGATACGGCGGCGCAGCGACGGCGCCCGATCGCAGCTGATCTCGAAGTCGTACCAGTTGCCGCTATCGCCAAGCGTCCAGCTCAGTTCGCCCACCTGCCCCGGCGCCACGGTCTGCCTCCACGGACCGTCGGTGCGATATGCCCGGGCCGTTGCCGCGAATGTGCACGCCTTGTCGCCACGGTTGTGCAGCTTGACCTGCAGCGTTGCCGGATCGCACAGTTCGTAGCAGACCTGGATTTCCACACCGCCGGCCGCCGCCTGCTCGGACACATCGCCAATGAATTCACGGTGATAGCCGTTCGGGCCCAGCACCCAGAGGTCGTACTTGCCGTTGTCGGCCGCCACGCTCCACACGCCGTCCAGGCTCTTGCCAGCCTCCACCACGTAGCGGCGCGGAATGGCATCGAGGTGCAGCTTGTCGTAGACGTGGAAGACCGCGCCCGCCGTGCCGCCATTGACGAAGCTCAGCGTCACCGTCCGGGCTCCCGCGTCGATGTGCGACGTGGTGTGCAGTTCGTAGGGCAGCGCACGCGATGGCCGCGTGCCGGTGGCCTGCGGCGGCAGCACGGCGGTGGTGGGCACCGGAATGGCGGCCGATGCCTTCTGCGTCAGGGCCAGGTTGTCGACCGTCACCTTGGTGCTGCGACCGGCCAGCGTCGGCAGCGGATCGGTGTTCGGGTTGACGAAGTTGAAGGCCGACGTCAGGTCGCCACACACCGCACGGCGGTAGGCGCCGACCTGTGGTTCCTTCACGCCAAAGCGCTTTTCCAGGAAGAGCAGCGTCGATGTGTGATCGAATACCTGCGAGTTGACCCAGCCGCCACGGCTCCACGGCGACACGATCCACATCGGCACGCGCGGGCCCGGGCCGTAGGGCTTGCCGTCGATGGCCGACTGGTTGGCCGTGGCCGGCGTGTAGTTGTGATACTCGAAGGCCATGTCGGCCGCGCTGAGCGTGCTGCCGCCGGCCAGCGACGCATCGGCGTTGCGCGACGGGGCCGACGGCGGCGGCAGGTGGTCGAAAAAGCCGTCGTTCTCGTCGTAGTTGATCAGCAGCACGGTCTTGCTGAAGACCTCGGGATTGGCCGTCAGTGCGTCCAGCACCTGCTGCACATACCAGCCGCCCTGCGCCGGGCTCGACGGCCCCGGGTGCTCGCTGTACAGCGACGGCGGGATGATCCAGGAAACTTCCGGCAGCGTGCCGTTCTGGACGTCATCACGGAACGACTGCAGCAGCCCGTCGGGCATGGTATTGCCGAAGCCTTTGGCCAGCGGACTCAGCGCATCGTCGATGGCCGGATCGTAGGCCGGCGAGACCCCTGGCAGCGCTACCGGACGGCGTGCCGCCGGCATCGATTCCATGGCCGCGCGCCAATGCTGGAAGCTCATCATCTCGTTGCAGCCGTAGTTGTCGGCCAGGCTCTGATAGACCTTCCAGCTCACGCCGGCATCCACCAGGCGGTCGGCATAGGTCTTCCACGTCCAGCCCTGCGTCGACGGCCCGACGTCGTTGCCGCCGTTGAACTCGTTGACCATGGCCGCCACGTTCGCGCCGCTCGGACCGTTCGTGCCGGTCCAGTAGAACAGGCGGTTCGGGATCGTGCCCGTGTGCATCGAGCAGTGATACGCGTCGCACAGCGTGAAGGCATCGGCCAGCGCGCGCTGGAACGGCACCTCGGGGGTGTCGAAATACGACATCGACAGCCGGTTCTTGGCCACGGGCCAACGGTTCATGCGGCCGTGGTCCCAGGCATTCTGCGCGTCGGGCCAGGTATGCGGCGTGCTGCCCGCGCGTTGCGCGTTGCCCAGCGAGCCATCCAGCCGGTACGGCGTGATCGTGGCATTGGTGGCATCGGTCTGGAAGAACGCGTTCTGGCCGTTCGCCAGCGGAATCGCAAAGCGGTCGCCGTAGCCGCGCACGCCCTTGAAGGTGCCGAAGTAGCTGTCGAACGAGCGGTTTTCGAGCATCAGCAGCACGACGTGCTTCACGTCCTGGATCGTGCCGGTGACGTTGTTCGCCTCGATGGCCAGCGCGCGGCGGATGCTGGGCGGGAACGATGCCAGCGTGGCGGCGGCGGCAGCGGTGCCGAGCGTGTTGCGCAGGAATTTGCGCTTGGAAGGGTTGAATGTCATGCCGGGTCGGTGTCTGTGGTGTGGGTAGGCGCGGGATTCTGCTCAGGGCGGATCAGGGGGCCGGCGCGCAGTGCGCCGTGGTGCAGGCTGTCGGCGTGGTACCGCCATTGCCGCCGTTGCCGCCACCCGTGGCAGGGGGCGTCGAATTGTTGTTGTCGTCGCCGCCGCAGGCGCCGAGCATCAGCGCCAGGCACAGGACACCGGCTCCGAGCATCGGCCTGCGCATGCGCAAATGAACAGTTTTCGTGGTTGTCATGGTTCGAGGTCAGAGAATTTCAGGTGACGGTTCGGGCGTCAAATATCCGGATGCCCGCGCACGATCCCGGCCGCCCTTGTCTCTCAATGTCTTGATGTACAAGGCCTACCCCTCCAAAGGAGGGTGTCTGCGGGCGAGAATTGAAGTCTGGACGCTTGTTATGTCAACGATGTGACCGAAGCGATACCAGTCGCGCGTTTGAGCGAAGACACATTGCGAATGAACATGGGCGCCGCCGCGTCGGCAGGGTTCAGCGGTTGCGGCCATGCTGTGACGTGTGTCGCCTAAGCTTGTTGAGTTGGCCCCTTCAACCCTCTTTCCCACATGCCAGGAGCGCCCCCATGGCCCAGTCGCAGCGAATCACCATCACCGTGCCGGACGGCAGTTTTGCCGCCTACCTCGCCACCCCCGATGCCGGCAACGCGAATGGCGCGGCCATCGTCGTGCTTCAGGAAATCTTCGGAATCAATGCCGACCTGCGCGAAACCTGCGACAACTTCGCGCGCGACGGCTTCGTGGCGATCTGCCCGGACCTGTTCTGGCGGCAGGAGCCCAACGTGGAACTGACCGACAAGACCGAGGCGGAATGGAAAAAGGCGTTTGCGCTCTACAACGGCTTCGATGTCGACAAGGGCATGGCCGACGTGGGCGCCACCATCCAGGCGGCGCGCCAGCAGCCGGGCGTCAACGCCGTGGGCACCGTGGGCTATTGCCTGGGCGGACTGCTGGCCTTCCTGAGCGCCACCCGCACCGATACCGACGCCAGCGTGTCGTACTACGGCGTCGGCATGGACAAGTACCTGGGCGAGGCGTCGAAAATCGCAAAACCGCTGCTGATGCATATTGCCGAGGCGGACGAATTCGTTCCGCCCGAATCGCGCGCGAAGATCGTAGAAACCTTAAAAGACAACCGCCACGTCGAGATTCACACCTATCCGGGCTGCCAGCACGCGTTTGCGCGCAACCAGGGCGTGCATTACGTGGATGCCGCCGCCAAGGCCGCCAATGCCCGCACGCTGAAGCATTTCCTGTCGATGAAATAACCCTGCTTCTGCAGGCATTGACCCGTGTTCCGCCGCGATCCATGCCACAATGCCCGCTGGCCAACTACGCAGACGGAGCTTTCGGGATGTATCGCGGGGAACGGTTCAACGGCTACAGTCACCTCGCTGGCGCGGTGCTTTCCGCCGCCGGCATGGCGGTGCTGGTCACCTCGTCGGCGCTCTATCACGACGCCTGGAAGGTGGTCAGCTCCGTGGTCTACGGCACCACGCTGGTGCTGCTCTACACGATTTCCACCGTCTATCACAGCGTGCGCGGGCCGGCCAAGGACATCTTCCGCCGGCTCGACTATTGCGCGATCTACCTGCTGATCGCCGGCAGCTATACGCCGTTTGCGCTGGTCACCTTGCGCGGGCCCTGGGGTTGGACGCTGTTCGGCATCAACTGGGGCCTGGCCGCCATTGGCATCATCCAGGAACTGTGGATCGGCCATCGCACCCGCGTGATATCGCTGTCGATCTACGTCATCATGGGCTGGCTGGTGCTGATCGCCTTCCAGCCGCTTGCAGCCGCATTGCCGACGGCAGGCCTGTACTGGCTGGTGGCCGGCGGGGCGATCTACACCGCCGGTATCGGGTTCTTCCTGTTCGACGAGCGTGTGCGCCACTTCCACGGCATCTGGCACCTGTTCGTACTGGGCGGCAGCATCTGCCAGTTCATCAGCATCCTGCTCTACGTCGACTGACGCGCTGACGCTCGACCCTTCGCTACACTTCGGACACGGCCGCCACCGGCGCGGCCGCTTCCGACACCACCCCCGCCTGCAGCAGCGCGGCAATTTCCGCCTCGCCATAGCCAAATTCCGCCAGCAGCGCACGGGTATGCTCGCCCAGCCTGGGCGATGGCCGGTGATACTGCGCGGGCGTTTCCGATAGCTGGATCGGCAGCCCCAGCGTACGGATCGGTCCCGCCTCGGCATGCTGCTGCCGCACCACCATGCCGCGCGCCAGCGTCTGGGGATGGTTCAGCGCCTCGCCGATCGAATGCACGGGACCGGCCGGCACGCCGGCTGCATCGAAGGCATCGAGCCAGTGGGCCGACGGTTGCGTCATCAGGATGTCGGCCATCTCCGGCAGCAGCGCCTCACGATGCCGCATACGGTCCGCGTTGAGCCGGAAGCGCGGATCGTCGATCCACTCGGGATGCCCCAGCACCTGCGCAATGCGCGCCCAGTTCTTCTCGTTGGCACCGCCGACGATGATGTGGCCGTCCTGCGTCGGAAACGCCTGGTACGGCGTGGCCAGCACGTGTGCCGATCCGCTCGGCCCCGGCGACTCGCCGGTGGCGAAATGGATGGCCGCATGCCAGTAGAGCTGCTGCAGCCCGGCCTCGATCAGCGAGGTCTCCACCACCTGTCCCCGCCCGGTCTTCTGGCGGTGCTGCCAGGCGGCCAGGATGCCGAACGCGGCCAGCAGCCCGGCGTTGATATCGGCGATGGAATTGCCCGTGCGCAGCGGCGGACCGCCCTCTTCGCCCGTGATGCTCATCAGCCCGGTAAAACCCTGGGCGATCAGGTCGAAGCCCCCCTTGTCGGCATAGGGGCCGCTGCGCCCGTAGCCCGAAATCGCGCAATAGATCAGGCCGGGGTTCTCCTTGGACAGCGTGTCGTAGCCCAGGCCCAGCTTTTCGAGCGTGCCCTTGCGGAAGTTCTCGATCACTACGTCGGCGTTGCGCACCATGCGCAGGAACACCTCGCGGCCCTCGGGCTTCTTGAGGTCCAGCGCAATGCCGCGCTTGTTGCGGTTCAGCATCAGGAACGGCGCCGACACGCCATTGATGGCCGGCTCCTTGTAACCCCGCGCGTCGTCGCCGCCGTCGATCTTCTCGATCTTGATCACGTCGGCGCCCAGGTCGGCCAGCATCATGCCGCAGGTGGGGCCGGCCATGATCTGGGCGAGTTCCAGCACACGCAGGCCGGCCAGCGCGCCGGGCTGCATGGAAGTGAAATCGGACATCGGTCTCCTCCGAAACTAGCGGCCGGCGAACTTCGGCGCCTGCTTGGCCAGGAACGCGCGATAGCCGGTGCGGAAATCCTCGGTATCGAAACAGTCGAACGCGGCGTCCAGATCGGCCGCCGACAACGGCTTGCCCTCCGCCAGCTGCCGCGCGAATCGCTTGTGCCAGCGGGCCACCAGCGGCGCGCCCGAAGCGATGCGCCCGGCCGTGGCCTGCGCTTCGCCGGCCACCTGATCATCGGGCACCACGCGCGACACCAGCCCCATTGCGTGCGCCTCGTCGGCGCCCACGATGCGGCCCTCGAACAGCAGCTCCAGCGTGCGCGAGGTGCCGATCAGCCGGATCAGCGGCGCCATCTCGGCGTGCGCCATGACCAGGCCCAGGTTCTTGATCGGCGCGCCAAAGCGGCTGCTCGCCCCGCAGATGCGGATGTCAGCCATCGCCGCCACCTCCAGCCCGCCGCCCACGCAGATGCCGTGGATCTGCGCCACCACCGGATGCGGGCAGTCCTGCATGGCCTGCGCCGTGGCGTGCATCACCGCGCCATAGGCCACGGCCTGCTGCTTGTTGGATCGCGTGGTCTCGAACTCGCCGATGTCGTTGCCGGGCGAGAACGCCTTTTCGCCGGCGCCGCGCACGATCACGCAGCGTACCGAATCGTCGGCCGACAGCGCACGGAACGCTTCGCCAAGCTGGCGCCACATGTCCAGCGTGAAGGCATTCAGCCTGGCCGGCCGGTTCAGCACGATGGTGGCCACCGCGGCGTCGCGCGTGACCAGCAGCGTGCCCTGTTCGATCAGTCCTTCGCTCATTCCGCTGCTCCTTCATGCGCCGACATCATCTTGCGGCGCTTCGTCTTTTCCAGCAGGCCCCCAAGCACCGGCCAGACCAGGATCACAACAGCCAGCGCCATGATCGTGCCCACCAGGCCGTTGGACCAGAACACGTTCATCTCGCCCTGCGACATCAGCATGGTCTGCCGGAACGCGTCCTCGGCGCGGTCACCCAGCACCAGCGCCAGCACCAGCGGCGCCAGCGGGTAGTCGAGCTTCTTCAGCACGTAGCCGATCACGCCGAAGATCAGCATCAGCCAGACATCGAACATGGCGTTGTGCACCGTGAACGCGCCGATCGCACAGACCACCAGGATCAGCGGTGCAATGATCGCGAACGGGATACGCAGGATGGCGGCGAACAGCGGCACCGTCGACAGCACCACGATCAGCCCGGCCAGGTTGCCCAGGTACATGCTCGCGATCAGGCCCCAGACAAAGGTCTTCTGCTCGGTGAACAGCAGCGGCCCAGGTTGCAGCCCCCAGATCATCAGCCCGCCCAGCAGCACCGCGGCCGTGGCCGAACCCGGAATGCCCAGTGCCAGCATCGGCAGCAGCGCGCTGGTGCCGGCCGCGTGGGCGGCGCACTCCGGCGCGATCACGCCTTCGACATTGCCTTTGCCGAACGTCTCGCGCTTGCGCGAAAACCGCTTGGCTACGCCGTACCCCATGAACGACGCCGCCGTCGCGCCGCCCGGCGTCACGCCGAGCCAGCAGCCGATGATGGACGAGCGGATCAGCGTCATCCAGTAGCGCGGCAGTTCCGCCCAGGTCTTCAGCACTACCTTGAGGTCGATATTGGCGCGCTTGCCGCGGAACGCGACGCCCTCTTCCATCGTCATCAGGATTTCGCTGATGCCGAACAGGCCGATCACCACCACCAGGAAGTCGAAGCCGCGCAGCAGTTCGGTGGAGCCGAAGGTCATGCGCAGCGTGCCCGACACCGTGTCCATGCCCACCGCGGCCAGCGCAAAGCCGATACACATCGCGATCACGATCTTGGCCTTGGCTTCCTTGCCCATGCCGATGAAGCTGCAGAACGTCAGGAAGTACACCGCGAAGAATTCCGGCGGCCCGAAGCGCAGCGCGAACTTGGCCACCATCGGCGCCAGGAACGTAATCAGCAGCACGCCAGCCAGTGCACCCAGGAACGACCCCGTGAATGCCGATGTCAGCGCGCGCCCCGCCTCGCCCTGCTGCGCCAGCGGGTAGCCGTCGAACGTGGTGGCCACCGACCAGGCTTCGCCCGGTATGTTGAACAGGATCGACGTGATGGCCCCGCCAAACAGCGCGCCCCAGTAGATGCACGACAGCATGATGATGGCCGACGTGGGTTCCATCGAGAACGTCAGCGGCAGCAGGATAGCCACGCCGTTGGGGCCGCCCAGGCCCGGCAGCACACCCACCACGATGCCGAGCAGGATGCCAACCAGCATCAGCCCGACGTTGTGCCACGACATCGCCACGGCAAAGCCGCCCATCAGTGCATTGAGTTCTTCCATGCCCGTCCCCTCAGAATCCAAAGGCCGCTTCGAGCGGCCCCTTGGGGAGCGGCACGCGGAACTGCATTTCAAAGATCCAGAACAGCACCGCGTTGATGACCACGCCGGTCAGCACCGCGCGCCACCACGCAAACTTGCCGATCACCAGCATGAAGCCGGCAATGAAGATGGCCGATGCCACGTAGATGCCCAGGAAGGCGATCAGCGCCACGTACACCGTCAGCGGCACCAGGATCACCGCCACCTGCCTCAACTGGGGCCAGGTCACGAACACCGCGTCGTTGGGCGTGCGCAGCGCCTGCCACAGCACCACCAGGCAGGCCAGGAAGATCAACGCCCCGATGCGCAACGGAAAATAGCCGGCCTCCGGGCCGTCGGGCGCCCAGCCGGCACCGATCTGGTAGTTGCTGACCATCACCACCACCGCGCCTGCGGCGATCAGGATGGCCACGCCGATTTCGGCGGCGCGCACCGTGATCGCCACCGGCGCGGCGGCGTCATGTGTTTGTTCACTCATGGATGTCCCCTAGGTATTCTGCGCCGCTCCCCCCCCCGCGTGGGAGAGGGTTGAAGGAGAGGGCATGACCGCTCGCACTGCGGCATGTCGCGATTCGGAGCCCCTGGCCCTCCCGCCCTTCTCCTCTCCCGCCGGGCGGGAAAGGGCAGCTAACCGGCAGCCTCGAATTACTTCGCCGCCACGAAACCCGCTTCCTTGATGATGTCCTTGTGGCGCGTTTCGTCGGCCGTCAGGAACTCCACCAGCTTGGGGCCGGCGATGAAGTCGTTCTTGAGCGCGTTCTTCTCCAGATATTCCTTCCACTCGGGCGTGGCCACCACCTTCTGCATCAGGTCCACGTAGTACTTCTGCTGGTCGGGCGTGACGCCGCCGGGCAGCATGAATACGCGCAGCATCTGGTATTGCACGTCCAGCCCCTGTTCCTTGCAGGTGGGGATGTCGTGCCAGCTCTGCGTGCCCGTGATCCGGGTGGTGTACTGCATGCGCTCGGGTGCGTAGACGCACAGCGCCCGGTGCTCGCCGGCACGCCACTGGCCGATCGATTCGGACGGGTTGTTGACGTTGGAGTCGATATGCTTGCCCGACAACTGCGTGGCCGCCTCGCCGCCGCCCTTGTACGGGATGTAGATGAAGCGCACGCCGGCCTTGCGCTCGGTCTGCGCGGTGATGATCTGGTCTTCGCGCTTGGAGCTCGTGCCGCCCATCTTGAACTTGCCCGGCGTCTTCTTCACTTCGGCCAGATAGTCGGATGGCGTCTTGTACGGCGCCTCGGCGTTGGTCCAGAGCACGAACTCGTCCATGGCGACCATGGCCACCGGCGTCAGGTCGCGCCAGTTGAACGGCAACTGGCTGATCATCGGCACGGTGTACAGCGCCGACGACGTGACCAGCAGCTTGTGCGCGTCACCCTTCGAGGCCTTGGTATCCATCAGGCCTTCCGCGCCACTGGCACCGGCCTTGTTCACGACGATCATCGGCTGGTTCATCAGCTTGTGCTTGGCGATGATGCCCTGGATCGACCGCGCCATCTGGTCCGACGCGCCGCCGGCGCTGAAGGGCACGACCACCTCCACCGGCTTGGTGGGTTCCCATGCAAAAGCCGGCGCGGCGGCCAGCGCGACACCAAACAGCGAGGCGCAGGCAAGCGCGCGCGCAGCATAACGAAACGTCATGGTCTGTCTCCTTTGGGTGGCGGCCGTGCGCTCTGGCGGCGCATCGGCCTGTTGTCGTGGCGGCCTCTGAGGGGCCACCTCTTTCTGCTACATCGGTCGGGTTGGCCGGATCGGGATCAGGCCGCGCGCAACGCAGGTTGCGACGCCGCGGCATTGCGCAGGCTTTCCATCGCGGCCAGTACGCCGCCGGTACGGTGCGGCACGCCCGCCAGCGCCAGTCCCATCTCCACGCCGGCCAGCGTGCCCATCAGCGTCAGGTCGTTGAAATCGCCCAGGTGGCCGATCCGGAAGACCTTGCCAGACAGCTTCGACAGGCCCTGCCCCAGCGACATGTTGAAGTTCTCCAGCACGGTCTTGCGGAACGCATCGGCGCTGTGGCCGTCGGGCATGACCACGGCGGTCAGCGCCGGGCTGTATTCGGCCGGGTTCTGGCACAGGATCTCCAGCCCCCAGGCCGTCACGCAGGCACGCGTGGCAGCCGCATGGCGCTGGTGGCGCGCGAACACGTTCGGCAGGCCTTCCTCCAGCAGCATGTCGCACGCTTCGGACAGCCCGTAGAGCAGGTTGGTGGCCGGGGTGTACGGCCAGAAACCGTTCTTGTTCGATTCGAGGATCTCTTCCCAGCCCCAGAACGCCTTTGGCAGCTTCGCCTTGGCCGACGCGGCAATCGCCTTCTGGCTGACCGCATTGAACGAGATGCCCGGCGGCAGCATCAGGCCCTTTTGCGAGCCGGACACGGTGACGTCCACGCCCCACTCGTCGTGACGATAGTCGACCGAACCCAGCGACGAGATCGTATCCACCAGCAGCAGGGCCGGGTGATTGGCAGCATCGATGGCACGGCGCACCGCCGCCACGTCGGACGTGACGCCGGTCGAGGTTTCGTTGTGCACCACGCAGACCGCCTTGATCTCGTGGTTGCTGTCGGCGGCCAGGCGCGCGCCAACGGCTGCCGCATCCACGCCGTGGCGCCAGTCGCCCACGATGAATTCCGGGTTCAGGCCCAGCTTGTCGGCCATCTTCTTCCACAGCGACGCGAAATGGCCGGTTTCGTACATCAGCACCTTGTCGCCCGGCGACAGCGTGTTGACCAGCGCCGCTTCCCACGCGCCGGTGCCCGAGGCCGGATAGATCACCACGGGCTGCTCGGTCTGGAAGACCTTGCGGATATCGGCCAGCACCTTCTTGCCGAGCTGCTGGAATTCGGGGCCACGGTGGTCGATGGTCGGGTAGTCCATCGCGCGCAGCACCCGGTCCGGCACGTTGGTGGGGCCCGGAATCTGCAGGAAGTGCCGGCCGCTCGGATGGGAATTCAGTCGGATCATGTCGCCTCGTGTCCTTATGTTTGAATTTTGTATTCAAAAAACTGGGATGCACTGCGGCGCCGGCATGCGGGATAATGTTGGCAGGTATGCACGCCCGCCGTTTCGCCAAAAAGCCTTATAAATCAACAACTATATGACTTTTATGCCAGTCGCTGCATGGTTCCGGGCACCGGAAATCGCACCGGAACGTGATTCGTGCTTGCCCCAGAGTAGGTTTTGAATACAATACTGTCAAGCCACACGATCCCTGATGAGCACTTCTCCGACCCTTTCCTCGCAAGCCGTCGACCGCCAGATCCTGCATGTGGCGGTGGCCCAGCGCCTGCGCACGATGATCATGGAGGGCGATCTCGCGCCAGGCACGCGGCTCAATGAACGCGTGCTGTGCGATCTGCTGCAGGTATCCCGCACGCCGTTGCGCGAAGCGTTCAAGGTGCTGGCCGCCGACGGGCTGGTGACGCTGCTGCCGAACCGGGGCGCCGAGGTGGTGGTGTTGTCGACCGAAACCGTCAATCACCTGTTCGAGATGATGGGCGCGCTCGAAGCCATGTCGGGCGAACTGGCCTGCCAGCGCATCACCGAGGCCGAGCTCAACGAGATCCGCGCGTTGCACTTCGAAATGCTGGCCTGCCACGCCCGGCGCGACCTGCCCAATTACTACGCGCTGAACCGCCGCATCCACGACGCCATCAACGCGGCGGCGCGCAATCCGATTCTTGAGGAGACCTATCGACGCATCAACCTGCGTATCCAGGCGCTGCGTTTCCGCTCGAACTTCGACCACGACAAATGGGACATGGCCGTGCGCGAGCACGGCGACATGCTCGATGCCCTGGCGAAGCGCGACGGTGCGGCCCTGCGTGACATCCTGCGCGCGCACTTGGAACACAAGCACGACGCGCTGATCGCCGAACTAGAACGCGCACAGAACGTCGCCGCCTGAACCGGAGCGCCCGCAGCGGGCGCTTCGGGCCATGGCGGCGTCTTCGAGTGTCCGCAACCGGAGACATCCCCGCTCATGGCCTTGCCTGTCACCCCCACGCCACCCGGCGTGCAACCGCTGCGCTTCATGCCCGGCGCGACCGCCGCGCCGGCCCTGCAATCGCCGCTGTACCGGCGCCTGGCCGCCGAACTGCGCGGCGACGTGCTGTTCGATACCGCCAGCCGCGGCCGCTATGCCACCGACGCGTCGATCTACCAGATCATGCCGCTGGGCGTGGTGGTGCCGCGCGATGAAGCCGACGCGCGGCTGGCCCTGGACATCGCCCGCGACCTGAAGGCGCCGCTGCTGCCGCGCGGCGGCGGCACCAGCCAGTGCGGCCAGACGGTAGGCGAGGCGCTGGTCATCGACAACAGCAAGTACCTGAACCAGGTGATCGACTTCGATCCACAGGCGCGCACGGTCACCGTGCAGCCCGGCATCGTGCTCGATCACCTGAACGCGTGGCTCAAGCCCCATGGCCTGTGGTTCCCGGTGGATGTCTCCACCGCCGCGCAATGCACGATCGGCGGCATGACCGGCAACAACTCGTGCGGCTCGCGCTCGATCCAGTACGGCAACATGGTGCACAACGTGCTGGGCGTGCAGGCCATCCTGGCCAACGGCGACGACGTCCGCTTCGACGCCCGCTGGCCGGCCGAGGATGCGCCCCACCGCACCATTGCCGATGGCGTGCGCCGCATCGCCGAGCGCGAACGCGAGGCCATCGCGCAGATGTATCCGACGGTACTGCGCCGCGTGGGCGGCTACAACCTCGATATCTTCCAGCCCCGGAACGAGCGGCCCTACACCGCCGACGGCAGCGTCAATCTGGCCCATCTGCTGGTGGGATCGGAGGGCACGCTGGCCTACTTCCGCCAGATCACGCTGCAACTTGCGCCGCTGCCCACGCACAAGACGCTGGGCGTGGTCAATTTCCCGACGTTCTACCAGTCGATGGACCTGACGCGCCATATCGTGGCGCTCAAGCCGGCAGCCGTGGAGCTGGTGGACCGCACCATGATCGACCTGGCGCGCAGCAACCCCGCCTTCCGCCCCGTTATCGACAAGGCGCTGACCGGCGAGCCCGAGGCCATTCTGCTGGTGGAGTTTGCCGGCGAAGACCGCGACGCCACGCTGCGCGGCCTGCGCCAGCTGGTGGAATTGATGGCCGATCTGGGCCTGCCCGGCTCGGTCGTGGAGATGCCCGACGCCGGCCCGCAAAAGGCGCTCTGGGAAGTGCGCAAGGCCGGCCTGAACATCATGATGAGCATGAAGGGCGACGGCAAGCCGGTGTCGTTCATCGAGGACTGCGCGGTGCCGCTCGAACACCTGGCCGAATACACGTCGCGGCTGACCGAGGTCTTCCACAAGCACGGCACGCGCGGCACCTGGTACGCGCACGCCAGCGTGGGCACGCTGCATGTGCGGCCCATCCTGGACATGCGCCGCGACGGCGCCGCCAAGATGCGCGCCATCGCCGAAGAAGCGGCGGCCATGGTGCGCGAGTACAAGGGCGCGTACTCGGGCGAGCATGGCGACGGCCTGTGCCGGGGCGAATGGGTGGCCTGGCAGTTCGGGCCGTCGCTGGCGAATGCGTTTGCCGAGATCAAGGCGCTGTTCGATCCCGACAACCGCTGCAACCCCGGCAAGATCGTGCGCACGCCGAAGATGGACGACACGTCGCTGTTCCGCTTCCCGCCGGGCTATACCGTCAAGCCGCTGCAGCCGGCGCTGGACTGGTCGGCCTGGAACGTCACGCGCGATCCTGTCACCGAAGTGGAAAGCACGCCGGGCACCGGGCTCGACCCCGCCAACGGCCTGGCTGCCGCCGTGGAGATGTGCAACAACAACGGCCACTGCCGCAAGTTCGACGCCGGCACCATGTGCCCGAGCTATCGCGTCACGCGCGACGAGCAGCACCTGACGCGCGGGCGGGCCAATACGCTGCGGCTGGCGCTGTCGGGTCAGCTTGGCAGCGAGGGCCTGCTCGATCCGGCGGTCAAGGACACCATGGACCTGTGCGTGTCCTGCAAGGGCTGCAAGCGCGATTGCCCCACCGGCATCGACATGGCCAAGATGAAGATCGAGGTGCGCGCCGCCAACGCCCGCGCGGGCCGCCTGCGCCTGCGCGACAAGCTCGTGGCCTTCCTGCCGCGCTATGCGGCCACCGCCAGCAAGCTGCCCTGGCTGTTCAACCTGCGCGACCGCCTGCCGGGGCTGCCCCAACTGGGCGAGCGGCTGCTCGGGCTGTCGGCCAGACGCTCGCTGCCGCGCTGGCAGCCGGCGTTCCTGCGCGACGACTACCGGGCACGGCCCGCCGGCGGCAAGGAGGTGGTGCTGTTCGTCGACACCTTCAACAACCACATGGAACCCGGCAACGCACGCGCGGCGCATCGCGTGCTGGAAGCGGCCGGCTACACCGTGCACCTGTCGGGCGTGCCAGGCGAGCGTCCGCTGTGCTGCGGCCGCACCTTCCTGGCGGCGGGTCTGGTCGACGAAGCGAAGGCCGAAGCGAAGCGCGCGCTCGACACGCTGCTGCCCTTTGTCTCGCGCGGCGTGGCGGTGGTGGGCCTTGAACCGTCGTGCCTGCTGTCGATGCGCGACGAATTCCTGCAGTACGGCTACGGCGACGCGGCCCGTGCGCTGGCGGACAACGCGTTCCTGTTCGAGGAATTCCTGGTGCGCGAACACGCGGCCGGCCGCTTCGCGCCGACCCTGAAGCCGATCGGCCACCAGCAGGCGCTGCTGCACGGCCATTGCCACCAGAAGGCATTCGACGCGGTACGGCCGGTGGAGCAGGTGCTGGGCTGGATTCCGGAACTCGAGACCGCGCTGATCGAATCGTCATGCTGCGGCATGGCCGGCAGCTTCGGCTACGAGGCCGAGCACCACGAGGTGTCGATGAGGATGGGGGAACTGTCGCTGCTGCCCGCAGTGCGCAAGGCCGATGCCGATACGCTGGTGGTGGCCGATGGCACCAGCTGCCGCCACCAGATCCACGACGGCGCTGGCCGCGAGGCCCTGCACGTGGCGCGGGTGCTGGAAATGGCGCTGTAGCCCTGGTGAGGCCTGCCCGCTCCCCCAACCCCTCTCCCGCGCGCGGGAGAGGGGAGAATCCCACAGCATGACCAGCCCTGACGGTTTGCTCCCCTCTCCCGCCATGCGGGAGAGGGGCCGGGGGAGAGGGCGGGCGCCCCCATCACCCAGGCAAGACAACACCCCTCACTGCGGCACCAGTTCCACCCGCTCCTTGCTTTCCTTTTCCACCGCCTTGCGCGAATACACCAGCGGGAAGTATTCCCCCTTGGCCCACAGCGGTGCGAGGTCGCGATAGTGCGGGTTGGCCGGGTTGCCCGACTGTCCCGGCGTGTTGACCACGCGGGAAGCGTCCCAGTTGCCCACATCCAGCACCATGCGGAACGATGCACCGGCGGTCAGCTGGAAGTCGCTGTTGCGGTAGCTCGTATTCATCGGTGTGAACGACGATCCGCCGATCGGTCCGGCATTGACATCGAACTGCTGGCGCTGCGCCGGATCCAGGATCGGATCGAGCGGGTGGCTGAACACGGCCGTGTGCAGCTTGCCCCATTGCCAGGTCCTGGGATCGTTGCCAAGCTTCTTCTCGATCTCGACCATCGCCGACTTCAACGTGCCAGTCATGATCTCGTTGCGCTTGTCCACCGTCATCCAGGTATCGGGCCGCTCCAGCACCGCGATCACGCGGCTGGCATCGCCGGGCCCCACCAGGCGCGCGCCTTCCGGGGACAGCGCGGTACGCACCACGGCCGTGCGCAGGTACTTGCTGAACCAGACCTCGAACAGCGCGGCGGCGGCGCTGTCGGCCCGCTCGTTGCCGTCCCAGTTGCGCAGCAGGTCCAGGCCGCGCTGCACCTGGGCGTCGTTGCTGTTCAGCGGCTTGACCAGCGCCACCACGCGCTGCGCCGGCAGCGATACCGTGTCGTTCTGCCACGCCATCGAATCTTCCAGCGAGCTGCGCGGATTCGCCGCCACCAGCCCCTTCAGCCGGCGGGCGCGCGCGCTGTCGCTCCATTCGTAGCCCACGCCGATCTTCGCCGCCGGGTGATTGGCCGGAATGTTGTTCTCGTTGGCCGTCACCACGTAGCCGGGCGCCGGGTTGAACGCCCACGGCAGCTCGTCCATGTTGCGATAGCCGGCCCACTCGTAGCGGCCATCGCCGGGCACCGGCATCAGGCCATCCCAGTTAGGACGATTGACGGTCAGCCCGCCCGGAATCCAGCCGATGTTGCCGGAACGGTCGGCATAGACCTGGTTTTCGCCGGGCGCGCCCCAGCGATTCATGGCCGCCCGGAACTGGTCCCAGTTCTGGGCGCGCATATAGTCCATCGAGCCGAAGTACGGCGCCATGCCGTAGTCCAGCCACGCCGCCCGCAGTGCGTAGGCGCGGCCGGACTTGGCATCGGCGTACAGCACCGGGCCATGCCGGGTGTAGTCGATCGTCACCTTGCGGGGCGTGGCTTCGCCGCGCACGGCGATCTGCTCGGTGACGGTCTCCATCGGCTCCCACCGGCCCTTGTAGCGGTACTCGTGCGCCTGGGCGGGATTGGTCTCGTAGACGTAAAGGTCTTCCTGGTCCATGTAGAACCGGGTCAGGCCGAAGGCGATCGTGCCGTTGTGGCCAATCGAGATGCCGGGCAGGAACGGCTCGCCTGCGCCGATGACCGACAACCCCGGCGCATTGAGATGGCTGATATAGCGCAGGCTTGGCGCGCCATGCGCCCGATGCGGATCGTTGGCCAGGATCGGCCGGCCCGTGGTGGTGCGGCTGCCGGCGATCACCCAGTTGTTCGAGCCCAGGCTCCTGCCCGTGTCGCTATTGGCGTCAACGGTGGCGTAGAGCTGGTCCACCGGGATGTTCTCGGCCTTGCTGGCGCCCTGCGACCACCAATCCTTAGGAAAGCGCGGCGCGGCGGTCGCCAGGTCGTAGGCACGCCGCAGTTCGGCGGCCGGCACGGCGCAGGTGTCGAGCCCTTCGGGCACCTTGGGCTCGACCGGCGGATCCAGCTCGCGGCGCACCCAGTCGGCCCGCACGGCGTTGGGCTTCACGTAGCAGAAGATCTGCGCGCGGTCGATCTCGCCCGTGAAAT
The DNA here is from genome assembly GCF_900104095.1 of Ralstonia sp. 25mfcol4.1. Lineage (GTDB taxonomy): Bacteria > Pseudomonadota > Gammaproteobacteria > Burkholderiales > Burkholderiaceae > Cupriavidus. The sequence goes on from NZ_FNJO01000004.1 coordinate 253,476, forward strand.
TCAGCGTCAGCCCATGGTGGCGGATACGCACGATGTCTTCGGCGCGCCAGCGCGCAGGCTTGTAGTTGAGGATCTTGAACTCGGGCGGCAGCAGTTCCGGATGCGCCTCCACCTGCGCCACATAGGCGTTCACGCCGGCCACGAAGGCCTCGGCCACGCGCTTGGCATCGGACCCGTAGGCCAGCCATTCGCGATACATGTCGCCACGGAACAGCACGGCCCGCGCCATGCGGTCGCCTTCCACGTAGGCCGGGCCGAAGTCCCTGGCCATTTCGCCCAGCCCGCGCTTGCGCCACAGATCGATCTGCCAGAGCCGGTCGCGCGCGGCCATGAAGCCCTGCACGTAGAACGCGTCATAGAGCGTGTTGGCATAGATATGGGGCACGCCCCAGCGATCCACCAGCACCGTGGCCGGCTTTTCCAGGCCGGGCACCGCGAACTTGTCCGGGCCGGCGGCCTGGACGGGCAAGCTGGCGGCGGCCAGCCAGAAGGCGGCGACGGATGCGCGGCGCCATGGACGGATGGGACGGGACATCGGGACTCCTCGACGGAAACTGACAGCGAGGATAGCGGAATGTGATCGCGGCGGCGATCCTGCGCCGCCGCAAAAAACGCCTGTTGGCGCCGGGGCGCGGCTAGTAGACGTCGCGCCGGTAGTGGCCGGTTTCGGTCATCTGCTGCAGACGGGCATCGCCAACGATGTCGGCCAGCGCCGCATGCACGCCGCCGGCCATGCCCTGCAGGCTCCCGCAGACGTAGATGGCCGCGCCTTGCGCGACCCACGCTTCGATATCGGCCGCCGCCGCCCGCACGGCGTCCTGCACATAGTGCGGCACGCCGCCGTCGCGCGACCACGCGCGGTCGATCCGCTGCAGCACGCCCTGTTCGCGCCACGCCGCAAGTTCTGCCCCGTGGAAGTCGTCGTGCGCGGCGGCGCGCTCGCCGAACAGCAGCCAGTTGCGATGCCAGCCCCGAGCGGCGCGTGTCTTGATCAGCGCCCGCAGGCCGGCCAGCCCGGTCCCATTGCCGATCAGGATCAGCGGCCGGTCGTCGTCGGGCGCGTGGAAGCCGCGATTGCTGCGCACGCGCAGCGAGATATGGGCGCCTTCGGCGGCGTACCGGGTCAGCCAGCCCGAAGCCAGTCCGAGCGATCCATCCGCACGCACGGTCTGCCGCACCAGCAGTTCAAGCCGGCCATCGGCGGGCAGCGATGCAATCGAGTATTCGCGATGCGGCAACGCCGGCAGCGCATCGATCAGCGCCTGCGGCGCCAGGCCCGCCATCGTGGCCATATGCGCATCGGGCAGCGGCAAGCGCGTGGCCAGCGCGTCGGCCAGCGTCATCGGACGGCTGTCGCAGCGGACGTGGATCGAACCATCCAGCGACAGCTTGTCCAGCAGCCGCGCCACCGCCTCAGGCGGCTGGCAGGGGCCGACCTCGGCGATATCGCCGGCCTGCCACGCCAGATCGCCGGCAGCTTCCGGCACCAGCGCCAGATGCCAGGCCGGCTGCCCGGGACTGCCCGGGTTCAGCAGCCGGCGCTCCACAAGCTGCCACCGCCCGTAGCGCGGCCGCTCCCAGTCTTCGATCTCCGCGCCTCCGCACAGCGCCGACAGGTGGTTCTGCCAGTGCCGCAGCGCGCCGGGGTCGCCGTTGTCGACTTCGACCATATCGAACAGCGGCTCGGCCTGATGGCGTTGCAGCCAGCCGGACAGCGTATGGCCGAAGGCGCAGAAGCGCGCGTAGCTGCTGTCGCCCAATGCCAGGATGCCGTAGCGCAGCGGCTTCAGCGCGTCGGGCGTGGTGCCCGACAACAGCTTGCGGGCAAAGCCGGAAGCCGTGTCCGGCGCATCGCCCTCGCCCGTGGTGCTGACCAGGAAAAGGGCCTGCCCGCACGCGGCCAGATGCCTGCCATCGAGATCGGCAAACGACAGCAGTTGCACCGGCACGCCCGCGCCCTGCAGCGCCCGCGCCGTCTGCGTCGCCAGTTGCTCGGCAAAGCCGGTCTGGCTGGCATACGCCACCAATGTCGGCTTTCTCTGGCCATCGTGGAGTGCTGGCACCATCGCGCATACCGCGCGGCGCCGCCGGTGGGCGCCGATCACGCCGGCGCAGAACGCGATGTAAGCGATGACCACGCCCGCCGCCACGAAGGTACGGCTGTGCGCCAGCATGCCCAGCGCCACGCCGGCCGCGAAGACGAAGCCCCACAGCGGGCGCGTCATGACAGCATCGCGGCAAAGGCCGGCGTGGTGCGTTCGTCAAAGCCGCCTGGCGTGCGCACGAGGAACCGCGCCGCCAGCGCGTGGCGCTGCGCGAAAGCCATGCCTGCCTGGGGCCCGAGCACGGTCAGCGCCGTGGACAGCGCATCGGCCAGCATGCATTCGCGATGGATCACGGTCACCGATGCCAGTGCGTGGGCGGCCGGGTAGCCGGTGCGCGGATCGATCGTATGGGCATATCGTTGCCCGTCCTGCTCGAAGTAGCGGCGATAGTCACCGGACGTGGCCACCGACAAGCCCGGCAGCGCGACCAGCGTACGCGTGGGCGCGGCGCCTTCCGCCGTGGGCGATTCCAGTTCCACCCACCACGGCATGCCATCGGGCTTGAGCCCGTGGCCGCGCAGTTCGCCGCCGATTTCCACCAGATGGTGCGACAACCCGTGCGCGTCGAGATGGCGCGACACGGCATCGACGGCAAACCCCTTGGCGATGGCGCAGAGGTCCAGCGATACACCGCCGGGCTGGCGCACTCGGCGCCGATCGGCATCGACATCCAGCCGCTGCCAGCCACAACGCTCGCGCGCGCGCCGCACGTCGTCCACCGACGGCGCAGCGGCACGCCGCCCTGCCGGCCCGAAGCCCCACAGGTCCACCAGCGGGCCAGCGGTGGGGTCATAGGCGCCGCCACTGTCGCGCGCCGTCTGCAACGCCGCCTGCAGCACCGTGAAGCAGTCGTCGGGCAGCGTTACCCAGCCATCGGCGGCGGCATGGTTGAAGCGCGACAGGTCCGAGACATCGGACCAGTTGCTCATCTGCGCGATGACGCCGTCGAGCACGGCACGGATGCCGGCTTCGATAGCCTCGCCCCGGCCGTCGGCGTGCCCCGGCGCCACCACGGCACGGACCGACCAGGTGGTGCCCATGGTCGGGCCCGCCCATTGCCGCACCTGCCCTGCGCGAACGGGCGGCGGCGGGGGCGCGGACAGCGCGACGGGGATCAGCACGCGGTGCATGGGCAGTCCGGGGTCGTTCCTATTGCGGCAGCACTTCCACGGTCACCGCGTACGTGGCACGGCGCGCCTTGGCTTCCTTGATCGACGTCTTGTCGTCGCGGGTCTCGGCTTCCATCCAGTACATGCCCGGCGCCGGATACCTGACGCTGAACCTGCCGTCCGCGTCGGTCGTGGCCTCGATTTCGTTCAGGCGGTCGCGGTAGCGGATGCCGCCCGGCACCACCGACACCTTCTGGTTGGCGGCCGGCTTGCCATCGAGCAGCAGGCGGAAACTGGCCGTTTCACCGGCGATCAGATCGTTCGGATGGGTGATCGGCGCCAGCTCCAGACCCTTGCCCGTGGTGGCCAGCACCTGCCTGGTGGGACGGCCGTTCGTGACATAGGTCTCGATGCGGCCGGCGATTTCGTTCACCTGCAGGTCCTGCGCGCCGGCCGGCACGCTTTTCGCGAACGTATCGGCGGCACCGCGCCAGCGTTTGGTCTGGCCGTTTTCCTTCCAGCTGGCGAACACCCCCTGATTGACCACGGCCACGCGATAGGTGCCGGGCTGGGTCAGGTGCAGGTCGAACGTGCTGCGGTACTTGCCGGTCGATGCGTTTTCCGCCGACACGGCGGTCCTGCCATCGGGCGCGGTCACCGCCAGGTTGTCCAGCCGCATCGGCACGTGTTCGAAGTAGAACAGGTCGTTGGACACCGCAGCGTCCACGGTCACCCAGGCGTCCTTCTCGGACAGCACGGTGGCCGATGGCAGCAGCCACTGGCGGTGTGCGTGGGCAGCCAGCGGCGCCAGCGCGGCCAGCGCCAGCACGGCGAGGCGGGTGGAAAATCGGCGGGAGAAACCGCTGGAAAGGCGGGCAGGCTTGGTCATGGTCGGACTCCGTTCGGTTCGCATCAAGGTTTGACTTCGACGGTCACGCCGCCGAGTTCATGTTCGCCTTTGGCGCTGGCGGTCTGGGCGGCCTTGGCCGGCCACGAGAACGGCACGCGCACCAGTTCGCGGCCGCCCACTTCGCGCGCGGCTTCCACCACCAGCTGGTAGTCGCCGGCCGGCAGCTTGCCCAGCGGCGCCTTGCCATCCTTGAAGGTCAGCGCGTGCTCGCCCGGCGCACGCGTGGCGCCGGACACGCCGTCGGCAGGCATCTGCATGTCGCGGCCGGCCTTGCGCCACCACTGCCGCATGTCCTTGAGCCACTTCGTGCCCTCGCCTTCCTTGTTTTTGGCGTCGTACCAGACCGCCAGCGTCTGCACCGGGCTCTGGTCGGCGCGCTCTATCCACATCGCCACATACGGACGGTGGTATTCGGCCACGTTCAGGCGGGGAATCTCCACCTTGACGTTCAGGTCGGCGGCCATGGCGGGCGCCAGCGGCGCGGCGGCAAGGCCGGTCATGGTGACGGTCAGGAGTCGGCGCATTGTCAAAACTACCTTTTTCGATGGAATGGGATGTGAAGCGGATCAGTGGATGAACAGGATGGCCACCAGCAGCGGAATCACCAGCCCCGCACCCACCAGCGGCCACGTGGCCACGCGGCCCGACGCGTGCAGCTTCAGCAGGAACAGGCCGGTCACGCTGAACACCACGCAGGCGATGGCGAAAACATCGATGAACAGGATCCACGCCCGGCCCGTGTTGCGGCCCTTGTGCAAATCGTTCAGGTACGAGACCGCACCGCGCGAGGTGGATTCGAACTGCACCTCGCCGGAATCGAGCGCCACGCTGACCCAGGCATCGCCGCCGGGACGCGGCAGGCCCACGTAGATTTCGTCGGCCGACCATTCGGCGTCGCGCCCGGCCGCGTCGACATCGAGCGTGCGGGCCAGCCAGTCAGCCAGCACCGGTGGCACGGGCCCCTTCTGGTTCTTCGTGTCGGCGCCGGGCGGCATGGCGCTGCGCAGCGCACTGACCACATCGCCCGGCGCCGCTTCGGTTCGCGTGACCACCTTGGGCCTGGCCTCGATCTGGCCGGCGTGGTTCAGCGTGAATCCGGTAATGGCGAACATCAGCATCCCGATCAGGCAGATCGCGGAACTGATCCAGTGCCACTGGTGAAGATGCTTGAGCCAGAACGCGCGGCGCTGCTGGCCGGAAACTGGCGCGGTGTCGGTCATTCGGATGCTGGAGACGATGCGCGGGGTGCGCCGGACGGCGCGTCATCCGCTGCGGAAACTGGCGGTGACATCACAATGTCGCCGCGAGCCGAAGGATGATAATTGTTCTCATTTGGTGGAGCAACCCGTGAGCCGTGGCGCGGTGGGGTGTTTTGATTACGGTTGATTACGCTGCTGCCGCCGATCAACGCCTTGCCCAGCGGGCCACCCCGCGTCGGCAAATCTTGCGTCGCTGCCGGTCGAACCTGCAATCCGTGGCGCCCTTGCCATGCATATCGGCGCCTGCGCCCCGAACCTGCCGGGCCAGCCGGGTGGCGTGGCGTTTGCAGGCCTTCTCTCCATGGGCCTGGTTCCCAGGCCGCAATCGGAGACGTCTCATGAAAACAGTCTGGATCCTTGTTGCGGACGAGGGTGTCGCGAGGATAGTGGCCGCGCGCGGAGACAATGCGCACCTGGAAGAGGTCGAGAAGATCACGGACGCCGGCGCCCACGCGGACAATGCCGACCTGCGGCGCGACGCCTACGGCCGGCGGGCGCAGGCGTCCGTGCAGGGCGATGCCGGCCACCCCGGCGCACACGCCGGCCGCATGGCCACGGTGGTGTCATCGGCGGGCGAGGACGAGATTCACCAGGAAGCGCAGCTGTTTGCGCGCCGGGTAGCGAAGATGCTGGAAGACGCGCGCAACAAACAGCGATTCGACGAACTGGTGGTAATCGCGCCGCCCCGCTTTCTGGGGCTGCTGCGCAAGGCGTTGCCACAGTCGGTATGCGATGCAGTGACGCGCGAACTGGGCAAGGACTATTGCCAGCTTCCCGACCAGGACCTGCAGCAGCGCATGGCCGACGACGGCATCATGCCGGCGCGCCGCGACCCGCGCATTGGCACGGGCCAGGGCGGGGGCAACGCCATCGGCAGCCTGCCGATGCGGTAGGCGCCCGGCGACTGCGTGCCGACTCCCGGGGCACGCCCCGTGCCACGCGCCCCGGGCCATGGGCCGGCGTCCGGTCGGCAGGGCTTCAGGACTCCGCCGCCTGTGCCGCTTCGGGCCCGCGCCGGAAGCTGATGGCCAGGCGGTTGAACGCGTTCATCAGGCCGATGGCCATGGTCAGGTCGGCCAGTTCCTTTTCGCTGAAGGTCGCAGCCGCAACCTCGAAATCAGCATCCGGCACATGGGTATCGGCCACACGCGTCACCGATTCGGCCCAGCGCAGGGCCGCCTTCTCGCGGTCGCTGAACAGCGCGCCCGCTTCGTGCCAGGCCGGCACCAGCGCCAGCTTCTGCGGCGAGACGCCCTTCCTGATCAGGTCGCGCGTGTGCATGTCCAGGCAGTAGGCGCAGTTGTTGATCTGGCTGACGCGCAGGTAGACCAGATCGACCAGCACGTCTTCCAGCCCCGACTGCATGATGTAGCCATACACACCGCCAAAGGCCTTGACGCCGTTCGGTGCTGCCTTGGTGTAGTCCAGTCTCATTTCAGGCTCCTTGTCCGTTTGTGCGGGGTCACTGCTCGTAGGTGGTCAGGTTCTTGTCGTCGGTGTCGACGACAAACACGGCCAGCAGCCTGGCAGGCTGGGTCGTGCTCGCGTTGCGGCTGACGGGGTGGCGCGAGCCGGGCTCCTCGTAGAACGATTCGCCGGCCTTGTAGACGCGCTCGGGCCCGTCGTTCACCTTGCTGGCGATGCTGCCAGACACCACGTAAGCGTAGATGAACGCCGACCTGGCATGCACATGCGGCTTCGACGCCCCGCCGGGTGCATAGTCGACTTCCACGGCAACCACCGACTTGCCCGGGATATTGGGAATGGCGTGCGAAAAGTTCGGCTTGACGCTCTCGGCTGCGCCATGGTCCGTGGCGCCGTGGGCGATGGCGGCGCCACTGAGGGCCAGCCCCGCTGCGGCAAGGATCGATGCAAAGAGTTTTCCGGGCTGCATGTTCATCTCCTGGTTGATGGATAGAATCATGGACGCTCAGTAGTGCAATCAAAAGAACCAAAAACCGCAAATCCTGCTGTACCAGACCCGATGACGCCGCCGCCCCCCTTCCCGCTCGACCTGAAGCTCGACCGCCAGTCGCCGACATCGCTGGCCGAGCAGATCCGGCTGGGCATCGCCAGTGCCATCGAAAGCCGGGTGCTGGTGCCGGGCGCCAGGCTGCCGTCCTGGGTGGATCTTGCGACACAGCTCGGCGTCGCGCGCGGCACGGTCAAGGCCGCCTACGAACGGCTGGTGGATGCGCAGTGGCTGGTGTCGTCACGCGCGGGCGGCACCCGCGTCGCCGACCTGGCGCCGAACACGCCCAACGTGGCCGACCCCGGACGGACGGTCCAGACCGATCTGCAATCGGCGCTGTACCAGCACTTCCTGCCGGGCCCGGCGGTATTCCAGATGGGCGTGCCGGCGTCGGACTGCTTTCCGGCCACGTTGTTTGCGCGCCTGCGGGCCCGCGCGGCGCGTGAAGAAATCGAGGCGCCTGCTTGCTATCCCGATCCGCGCGGCGAACATGCGCTGCGACGCGAGATTGCCGCGCATCTGGCGCTGGCGCGCGGCATCGCCTGCCAGCCGTCGCAGATTTTCATCGCGGCCGGCTTCACCGGCGCGCTCGGCGTGGCCTTGCGCGTTATCCAGGCGCCGGGGCGACCGGCGTGGGTGGAAAACCCCGGATTCATGCTCAGCCGCAACGCACTGGCCATCGCCCAGTTCACGCCGGTGCCGGTGCCCGTGGACGAGGACGGCATGGACGTCGGCCATGGCGAACGCCACGCCCCCGATGCCGCGCTGGCGATGGTCACGCCGGGCCAGCAGGCGCCGCTGGGCCCTACCCTGTCACTGGCGCGCCGGATGCAACTGCTCGACTGGGCCAGCCGCGCCGATGCCTGGATCATCGAGGACGACTACCTGGGCGAGCTGCAACTCAGGCGCCGCGCCGCGCCGGCCCTGGCATCGCTGGATCGTGCGGGCCGCGTGATCCATATCGGCTCGTTCAGCAAGACCATCAGTCCGACCCTGCGGCTTGGCTTTGCCGTGGTGCCGCCGGGTCTGGTGGGGCGGTTCGAGGAAGCCGTGGCCTGCCTGGGGTCTGCACCGGGCCCCGCCGTGCAGATGGCCACCGCCGCCTTCATGCGCGACGGGCACTACCTGCGGCACCTGCGACGCATGAAGCGCATTTATGCGGCCCGGAGCCAGACCCTTCTCGACGCCCTGGCGGCGCGGCAGTTTCGCGCCTATCCGGCCGGCCTGGCCGTGGTCGTGCAGTTGCCCGATGGCGCGGACGACCGGCGCATCGCCCGGGAGGCCTACGCCTATGGCATGGCCCCCGCACCGCTGTCGGGGTTCTATTGCTCGCCGGACACGCAGCGCGCCGGGCTGCTGCTCGGCGTGGCCACCGCAATCGAGCACCAGGTGCCCAATGCCTGCGATCGCCTGCAGCAGTTGATCGATAAATTCGCCTGACGACCGCCGGCAGCGCGACGGCGCCCGCCTCAGCGCAGCACGCGCCAGGTTGACTGCACCAGCCCCGACGGGAAGTGCCGGCTCGATTCGAGCGCCAGCCCCACATCGCGCGGCAGGGCGCCGAACAGCGGCCGGCCCGCCCCGATCAGCACCGGCACCGTGGTGACCACCATGTCGGCGATCAGTCCGTCGCGCAGGAACGACTGGATCAGCTGGCCGCCATCGACATAGACGCGGCGTACACCCTGCGCCGCCAGTTCGGCAAACGCCTGCGCGGGCGTGGCATCCGAAAACCGGACCTTGCCCTGCAGATGCGCGGGTACCGGCTGGCCCGCCAGTTGCCGGGACAGGACGAGCACGGGTCGGTCATAAAACCAGTCGCCCATCGTCAGCACTTTCTCGTAGCAGCCCCGCCCCATCACGATCATGTCCTTGTCGGCGATGAAGTCGGCGTAGCCATGGTCTTCGGCGGGATCGTCGCGCTCCAGGAGCCAGCCGATGTCGCCGTCGGGCCGGGCGATATAGCCATCCAGGCTGGTCGCAATGAAAACGTGTCCGGTAGTCATCAAGATGTGGTTGCGTTGAAGTGGAGTCCGGGCCGCTGCCGAATGCCGGTCAGGCTTCGACGGGCGCTTCCAGCCCGCGCAGGCACAGGCTCATCAGGCCCAGCCGGCCCGGCACGCCCAGCTTGCGAAACACGCTGAGCACCAGCGTCTGGGTTCTGGCCGTGCCAAGGCCCAGCCGGCTCGCGATCTGGCTTTCGGAAGCGGCCGTCAGCAGCAGCACCAGCACGTCGCGCTCGACAGGCTCCAGCACGCCGAGCAGATCCGGCGCCAGCATGTGGTCGCAGGCCGGTTGCCGCAGCGCCGTGACATCGCGCGCAAAGCCCATGCGCAACTGGTGCGCATCGAGCCAGTTGGCCTGCCAGGCCAGGTAGATCGCCCGGCCATCGCGATGCTGATAGCGGTTTTCGAAACCCACCCGATCCCGCCCTGCCAGCACCTGCGCGGCTTCCTTCAGCGTGCGGTCCCGGTCGCCAGGCAGCACCAGTTCGATGATGGGTTGTCCGATGACATCGGACTGGGCAAAGCCCAGCGTGTCCGCGCACCGGCCATTGACGTAGCGCACGATACCGCCCCGGTCCACCAGGAACACGGTGTCCTGCGCGTCATCCGCCAGGGTGAGGATCGCGCCTTCGGTCAATCGCTCCATGCCGCTCTCTATCCGCGCCGTTCGCTGTCACTACGTTGTGCCGATCCGCAGTAGCGCCATCAGATTCGACGAATCTGGAGATACTGCCATAGCCAGACACCGCCCGGGTGGTCATCGGCCGCCCATTCCGTCGGCCATTCCGCCCCGCGGACCTCGCACGCCTCGGCAAGCGGCGCCCTCGCCACTATTCCCATATTGGTATCAATCCTCAGTCAAGTTTCCCCTCCGGCCGGCCGTTAGCGCCGCTCATAGAGAGGACGTCTCGAAAAGCGCCCCGACGATCAACGAAGCGAAATGGAGGAGATGGGATGTTGCAAGAACTGAGTCTGAGAAAGAAGCTCATGCTGCCGCTGGTGCTGAGCTGGGTGTGCCTGCTGGCCATCACGTTGTGGAACGTCTGGCAGATGCGCGAGCAGCGGCTCCAGGATCGCAAGGTCGCCCTGGAGCAGGTGACCGACACCGCCAATTCAGTGGTTGCCGAATACGAGGCCATGGCCCGCGCCGGCAAGATCAGCGCCGAGGACGCCCAGAAGCAGGCCATCGACCGCGTGCGCGCCATGCGCTTTGGCGCCGACGGGTACTTCACCATCATGCGCTCCGATACCGTGGTGCTGATGCATGCCATCAAGGCCGAACTCAACGGCAAGAACATGTCGGACACGAAGGATGCCAACGGCGTCTACCTGTTCCGCGACATCGCGCAGATCGGCAAGACCACCGGCAAGGGATTCATCGAATACCTGTGGCCCAAACCCGGCGCCGAGGCCCCGCAGCCCAAGCTCAGCTATACGCTCAACTTCAAGCCGTGGGACTGGAACTTCATTGCCGGCCTGTATCTGGACGACATCCACGCCGAATTCCGTACCGCGCTCTGGAAGGCGCTGGGCTGGCTGGTTGCCGTGGGCGCGCTGATGAGCGTGGTCATGGTGCGCATCTCGATCAGCCTGCAGCGCCAACTGGGCGGCGAGCCCGCACTGACCTCGCGGATTGCCGCGCGCATCGCCGACGGCGACCTGGGCACCCATGTGGAAACCGCCCCGCACGACCGCGACAGCGTGCTGTACAACATGCAGCAGATGCAGGCGCGCCTGACCGGCGCCATCGGCCAGATCCGCGGGTCGGCGGATTCCATCGCCGGCGCCGCGCGGCAGATTGCGGCCGGCAACGTCGACCTGTCCCGCCGCAGCGAGGAACAGGCCGCCTCGCTCGAACAAACCGCCGCGAGCATGGAGGAACTGACCAGCACCGTGCGCCAGAGCGCCGATAACGCGCGCCAGGCCGCGCACCTGGCCGAAGGCGCGTCGGACATCGCCGTGCGCGGCGGCGAGATCGTGCACAAGGTGGTGGAAACGATGGGCGAGATCAAGGCCGCGTCGGGCAAGGTGGTGGACATCATCGCCGTGATCGAGGGCATCGCCTTCCAGACCAACATCCTGGCCCTTAACGCGGCCGTGGAAGCGGCCCGCGCCGGCGAGCAGGGGCGTGGCTTCGCGGTGGTGGCCGGCGAGGTGCGCAGCCTGGCGCAACGCTCCGCCACCGCCGCCAAGGAGATCAAGGGCCTGATCGACAATTCCGCGCAGCGCGTGGAAGACGGCGCCACGCTGGTGGAGGGCGCTGGCAAGGCCATGGAGGACATCGTCAGCGCCGTGAAACGCGTGACCGACCTGATGGGCGAAATGCGCGCGGCCACCGAGGAACAGACCGGCGGCATCGAGCAGGTCAACCAGGCCGTATCCCAGATGGACCAGATGGCACAGCAGAACGCCGCACTGGTGGAAGAAGCCACAGCGGCCGCCGCATCGCTGGAAGACCAGGCCGATGCCCTGCACCGTGCGGTAGGACAGTTCCGGTTGGCGGGTGCCCTGTAGGAAGGAGGAAGTCCGAAGAGAAACGCGAGAAAAGCGTTATAGCGTTTTAGCCAGACTTGCCGGCCCGCAGCGATGCGGGCCGTTTTGTTTAGTGTCCGGCGGGCGGGTTACTTCGACGTGGCCGGCAGGTTGGCGGGGCGGATCGAGTCGTCGCAGGAGATGTATTCCTGGCCCGAAGGTGTGCGGAGGCCTTTTAGATAGTCGGGGCGTTTCGTTGAGGAAAAATGCCCGTAGCGAAGACCCGAAGGCGATTCCATTGCAATTCCTATACCAATGACCACCGGGTACTGGGTCACCGAATAGTCGTCCCACGTCCATTTTTTTGCGGTATATATACGATCCGAGGTGGCAGCAACGATATATTCCATGGAATCCTTATATGGTGTCTGTGTGTTCCGCATGTAGTATTCACCAGCGAAACTGCGACCACCATCCGTAGAATAAATGAATGAGATATTGCAGCCCTTGTCCGGACACACGCCATCCGGCGTGTACGACGAAGGAATGACGATAATCTGCCCTGTGGGATCGGCGTTAATTAAGCGCCCCCGGTAGTTTTCAATGCCGTAGCGTCCAAGCCGGGTGCGAATGCCTTGCCGTGGATCGTTGTAATACGTCGTGCCGTGGTGGCAATCCTTGTAGTTCTCCAGCGAAATATAGCGGTGGTCGTCAAACCAGTAGATGGCTTGTGGGGGGACGTCGTAGTCGGGGGGAGGCGTCGCCAGGCGCCAGTTCTTCTGAGCGCAGCCGGTCAGCAATGCGGCTACTACACCGATACACAAATACATGGATTTTCGTTTTTCGTGTTTCATGGTGATTCCTGATTTCAGTTTCCCAAATCCCAACGCGGCTGCCTGGTCTGATTCTCAGTTGCAGCGCGCGCCGTGGCGTCCTTGACCGTATCCCGGTCGATGGCCGCTGGCATTTCCGGTTTCAGCAACACGCCCGAATTGAAATAATTGTCAGTGAAGTGCGTCCAGTCGGCGTCATGCATGAGCCCGATCCAGAACTCGCGGTTTTCGAAGGCCTCGCAAAATCCAATGGGCAGGTCGTAAGCCACGATCCGCCGCATGAACTCCATGTGTTCGGGCAGCGTGCTGTGGTCGGGTGGTTCGGGCTTGTGCCGGCGGAACCGATCCCGCGCCTCTTCAGCCGATTCCAGCGTTCGAATCGGCCGGTCGCCGCTGTAAATGTCCTGGCCGCGATTTTGGTAACTCGGCTCATAAATCGACTCGAAATACGGAAACTCAGGCTTGAAATACCGGCCCGTGTCGGGATCGATTTCTCCCATGGCCCGCACATCATCGTCCGTAACGGCCTTATCGAATTTCGCGGTCTCCTCAGGCGTCAACGGATTTGCCACGGCTTCGGCATTGACGGTGACCATCTGGTCGGGATGGGGCACCGTCCACAGCTTCATGGCGTTGAAGAACGGGCCGCGATTTCCATCCCAGAACGGCTTCGTATTATTGGGGTCCCAGTGGCTGCCGTATTTCATGTCCGGCAGTGTGCCGAACCGCTTTATGCCGGGCGCGTCGCCGCATGGTGTCAGGCGAGCCAGCATACGCTGCTTGACCGTATCGCCCAGTTCGGCGAGCAGGTCGTCGGGTAGCCCCTGCCATCCAATGCTTTCCAGCGTCGTCAGGCCCATGACGCGGTCGTGCGGGCTGAAGTAGACATAGATCCGGCCGTGGTTGTCGCGCTCGCTCACCGCCGGCGTGATCTCGCTGAAGGGGCGCCAACGCTTGCCATTCCGGCCCCTGCCAACCCGCTGCTGCACCAGCAGTCGCTCGTCCAGCAGGCGCCGCTCCGCCTTGATCCGATTGGCGATATTACGAAACGTCTGCACGCGCGCTGCCTCGGAAGGGCGGGCATCGCTCCATGTCGCGCCATCCGCGAGCTTGTCGTCGAGCGCGTAGGGCGAGTTCATCAGGAACAGCGCGTCCGGCGCCCGCGTCTTGCAAAGCGCCGAGGCTGCCAGGGCAATCATCGTGCCCTGGCTGTACGTGGCCTGGGCTCCCCGGGAGTTTCATCGTTCCGGCCGGCGTCGTCCGGCCTGGTTGCTTGCGTCATTTCAGCCATTGCGGTTAGCGAATCCCGGCCTCCATGTCACCGTGCCCGATGCCCGACGCCACGGAAGCTGCGGCTCGCAAACTAGCGGCTTTTCAGGCGGAAGAAGTCGCTGTTTCGCCGTTTCCTAACGCGTCACAATCAACGTGCTTTTACGTATGCAGATTCAGAGAACGATGATTTACGCAACGCACCTTCATCGTTCCGCACAGGCAAAACAAAAAGGGCGACAGCCGAAGCCATCGCCCTTCCCCACCCCAGGCGCGCGCCTGAAGCGTTTTACTTCTTCGCGTTCGTCAACGCCTGGAACTGCTGTGTCAGGTAGTTCTTGGTGTTGTTCATCTGGGCGACCGCCAGGTCCAGTGCGGTGAACTGCTTGCGGTAGCGTTCGATCTTCGCGTCGATGCGGACGCTCATGTCCTCGTAGCGCTTCTCGATGTCCTTCATGCTGCGTTCGATGCCGGTGGTGACCGCGCCGATCGGGCCGCTTTCGCCGGTCATCTTGTCCACCGCGTCGGACAGCCGGCGGCCGAAGCCACCCGTGGTGCCGTCGCCCGCGAACAGCTGCGTCACGGTGGGCAGGTTGTCCTTCAGCGCGGCGTCCAGCTTCTTGCTGTCGATGGCCATCGTGCCGTCCTTCTGCATCGACACGCCGATGGCGGCCAGCATGGTCGGGGCCTTGTCCGGCATGCCCGCCTCGGGCGTGTTCAGCACGGCGCGGATGGTCGTCTGGATGCCGCGGATCGACGTGTCGCCGTTCAGCGCGCCCTTGGTCATCGCCTTGGTGTCGAACGCGGTCAGCGACTTGATCGACGACTGGATGTTGTTATAGGCGGTGACCATCGCCTGGATGGAATTCTTGATGCTGTCGGTGTCCTGCGTCAGCGACAGCGACGTCGTGCCGGTCTTCTTGAGCGTCATGGTCACGCCCTGCGCGGCGTCCACCACGGTGTTGCTGGTGCTGGTGATGGCGATGCCATTGACCGTCAGCGCCGCGTTGGTGGCGCGCAGCGTTTCCTTCATCGCGTTCGATCCCGGCGTGGTCGGGTCGTAGCCCGCCACCCCCTGCAGCTCGGGCGACGAGCCCGTGATGCGCATGCTCATCGTCTCGCCGGTCTTGTCCGACGTGAGGATCAGGCGGTACGGCGTGGCGCTGCCATCGTTGATGATGCTGGCCTTGACGCCGATGCCGGCCTTGTTGATGGCATCGCGGATGTCCTGCAGCGACCCCTTGCCCGGGTCGATCGTGACCGTGCGGGGGTTGGGCACGTCGGCGGTGGACGCATTGGGATTGAACCCTGGGCTCACGTAGGTGCCGCTGGCTTCGTCCCAGCCGGTGGTGGTGCCGAACTCGAACGTCAGCGTGCCGGACCCGATCTGCACGTCCTGCTTGGCGTAGCCGGTGCCGGCCAGCGACTGGGCCTGCGCCAGCCGCGTCACGTTGACGCTGAGGTCGCTGGGTACGGCGTTGGCGCCGGTCGTCACCGTCATGATGTCGGAATTGCCGACCGCGGACTTGACCGCGCCGAACGTGTCCCGGTTCATCAGCGCCTTGGCCGTGGCCTGGAAGCTGGTGAGCATGCTCTTGACCGTGCCATAGGCGGTCAGGCGGGTCTGGTAGGCCGCGTGCTGGTTGTCCAGTGCCGTCAGCGGCGCGCGCTCGGCTGTGGACAACTTGTCCAGCAATGTGGACAGCTCGAGGTTGGCTCCAACCCCGAGGGAGGAAATCGATGCCATGGTTGTGTGCCCTTCTTCTTGTTCGTTTCTTTGTCACCCAGGCGCTGCGTCGCCTGAATGTCCTGACATCCACGTTTACGTCGACCTAAAGTGGATCTTTAGCCTTTTTGATACAGAAACGATACAAAGACGATACGAAGCAGGGCTTAACCCGATACATGCGATCTATACAGCACAAACAAGTCAGTGCGCCAGTCGTTGGCCCAGGGCGGACAAGGCCGTGCTGTATTGCCGCAACTGGGCTGTCATCGGTTTGTCATCCGCGCGGCGCCGGGCCAGCGCGGCATCGATCGATGCCGCGATCAGCCGGCGCTGGGCCGCGATGTAATCGAGGCAGCGGGCCCGCGCCTCCGGGCCGCCGTCGGCGAGCACGGCCAGTACAGGCACGAGGGGCAGCGTTCGGTAGCCGGCAAACGGAATCGATGCGATACCACCCGCCGGGCCCACCAGTTCAGGCATCAACAGGCGGAATACGGCATCGCCCCAGACGAGCTTGTCCCGTGCCTCGTCGTGGCGGCGCCGGGCCAGTGCCGCGGCGTAGCCGTGGTCGGCGACCCCGCCCGCCACGACGAGCGGGATGACATCCGCCTGCAAGGATCGCGACGACAGAACGGATACACAGTCGGCACCGATATCGTGTTCGCCGCCGCGTCGCTTGGCCGCCAATGACGCGGCCTGCAGCCGGTCTGGCACCCAGGCGTCGAGCGGCACCATGGCGCAGGTGGACGGGCGGGACGCGTGGATCGTGCAGCGGCCGTCGTCGGCCAGAGCGGGACAGCGTCCGCGCGACGGATAGTCGATGGCCTGCGTGGCGATCATCAGCACGTCGCCATTCGGCAGCGGATGGCCCTGCCTGCCCGCCAGCGTGACGAATGCCGCCACGTCGTCGGCAGTCACCTCGACGACATGCCCGTCCACCACGTGCCGCGTGCCGGCCAGTGGCGGCCGCACGCGCCGCAACGACAGGGCGCCGACAAAGCGGTCGGCGTGGCGGAACAACTCGTTCATGCTCATGAGCGGTGGCGAATTGCAGCACTTGCCGCACGCCGTGCAATGAAAGCCGATCGCGACCGGCTCGCCGCCTACCATGGCCGACGCACCGAATCGTTGAAGCGCGTCAGGATGAAGGACTTCACCGCCGGGGAATGCAGCGCGCCAACCGTCGGCGCCACCCATTCCGCCCGGCAATCGGCCGCCCGCACCGCCAGCACGTTGGCCCAGGGCACACGTGCATCCTCGATACCGAGCGCGTCGCGCGCCGGTGCCAGTCCCGCCGCATCTGCCGCCGCGTAAGGCAGCGCCACCAGCGCGTTGCGGCGCAACGCCGCAGCCAGCCGTTGCGACGGCAAGCGCTCGAAGCGCAGCTTGCGCGGATTGTCGATGATGTCGCCGACCTGCGGCTGCAGGCCGGCCTCGCCATCGATGCGGATCAGCCCGTGGTTCTGCAGCAGCAGCAGCGCGCGCCCCTGGCCCGCCCGATCCGCCGGGATCGCGACGACGGCGCGCACTGGCACCTGCCGCAGCGCCTCGATCTTCCCCGCATACAACCCCATCGGATAGGTCACCGTATGCGTCACCGTGCAGATCGTTGCATCGCCCGCCAGTGCCTGCGCATCCTCCGCGATCGAGGCGTCTATGCGACGCGCGCGGAGCGCACGGCGCACTTCGGCGGTGTCGGCGAACGACACCGCCTGCAGTCGCACCGCGCCACCCGCGTTCGCGGCCGCCGCCACAAGCTCGCGGTCGGCCTGGCTCGCGACCCCGATGCGTACGACAGGCCGCGCATTGTCGGGCACGTCAGCCTGCGTCGCAGCCCGAACCGGCAGTTGCAGCGCCCAGGCACAGCCCAATCCCAGCAGCAGCGCCTTAACCATCGCGAAGCACCGTCCGGAAGCCGATGTGCGAAGTCGGCAGGTCGCGCTCGGCCGGCTCCCGCGCCGACGCCCGGTAGCGCACACAGAAGTCCGGTGCACACAGGAACGAGCCGCCCTTGATGACTGCCATGCGCGTATCGCGCGGATGGCCGGACCGGGCCGACAGCGCCGCCACGAACGCGGTATCGCCATTGGCGTGCGACTGGCGCGGCCCGGTGTACGGGTCGGCGGTCCATTCCCACGCGTTGGCGATCATGTCGTACAGGCCGAACGCATTCGCCGTGAAGCACCCGACCGGGGCCAGGCCGTCGAAGCCGTCGCGGGCACTGTTCAGCACCGGGAACACGCCTTGCCAGTAGTTGGCCGTGGGCGTCCCGTCCGCGCTGGCCGGCGCGGTTTCCAGCGCCGCGCCGCTCTGGCCGGCCTTGGCCGCGTACTCCCATTCGTCCTCGGTCGGCAGGTCGCGGCCAAGCCACTGCGCGTAGGCGCGCGCATCGGCCTGCGTCACGAGCGTGACCGGCTGGTTGTCCTTGCCGTCGAGGGTCGACGCCGGGCCGGACGGATGCCGCCAGTCGGCGCCGCGCACCATCGACCACCATGCATAGGGCCGTTGCTGCAGTTCATCGTCGGTCGGCTTGTGGAACACCACGGCCTCGCCGGCGCGCTCCGCTTCGGTGCGATAGCCGGTGGCCTGCACGAAGGCGGCGAACTGCGCGTTGGTGACTTCGGTGCGGTCGATCCAGAAACTTCCCACGCGCACCTTGCCGGCCGGCCGTTCGTCGGGATAGCCGAGCGTGGTGCCCGGCACGAATTCGCCGCCGCGCACGTGGGCCATGCCTGCCGTGCCGTGCTTGCGCCAGTCATCGGGCAGGCCCGTGTAGGCGGCGCACTGGCGCGGCGTGCCCAATGCCGCCGCGCCGTGCAACGGCACGGCGCGCACCGCCAGCGTTGCCGCCAGCCCCACCGCAAAGGCGGCGCCGGCGATCTTCCCCAGTCGATGGAATCGAAGCAGTGCCACGGCCGCCTCAGTAGATCATGCCCGGCACCTTCGGCAGCACCGCGCCGACGGCCTTGGCATAGTCGTTCCACTTCGCCTTGAGGTCTGCCACCACGTCCGGACGCTGCACGGCCAGGTCGCTGGTCTCGCCGCGGTCCGCCCGGATGTCGAACAGCTGCCACTCGCCATTGGCCGGGCCGAACGGCGGCTCGATCCACGTGGCCTTCCAGTTATCGGCATAGACGTAGGTGCGGCCGTAGAGCTCTTCCGCAAACGTGGTGCGTGCCGGGCCGGTTGCCTTGCCTTGCAGCGTCGGCAGCAGCGACAACCCGCTGATCGGATACACGTTGCGGCCGTCGTAGACCACCTTGCCCGCATTGCGGTTGACGCCCTTGCTGTCATAGAGCGGCGCCGCCGGCGTGCTGGGCGCGGCAATCCCGGCAATGTCCAGGAACGTCGGCGCCAGGTCCACCACATGCGTGAAGGCATTGAGCTGCGCGGCCTGCTGGGCAGGCGCCGCGCCGGGCAGCTTGACGATGGTCGGCACCGAGTGGCCGCCTTCCGCCGGGAACGCCTTCCAGAGCCGGAACGGCGTGGCGCTGACCTCGGCCCAGCGTTGGCCGTAGTCGAGATTGCTGGAGCCCTTGTACGCCGTGGTGCCCAGCGTCGGATAGACGGCCGGGTCCGCGTTCTTCGCGTCGTAGCTCTGATCGTAGTTGCCGCTGAACTCGTAATAGCTGGCTTCCGGCCCGTTGTCGCTCTGGAAGACGATCAGCGTGTTGTCGTACTCGCCGATGTCCTTCAGGTGCTGCACCACACGGCCAACGTTGTCGTCCAGGTTCTCGACCATCGCCGCGAAGATCTCCATGTAGCGGGCCTGGGCGCGCTTCTCGTCGGCGGTCAGGCTGTCCCACTTCTTGTTGGCATTCGCCACGCGGGTATCGATGCCGCCCTGCGCCGCGCTGTTGGTCGACGTGATGTAGTTGGCCGACGCCGTGCCCCAGTTCGCGGACTTGGGCGTCACCGCCAGCGTCTCGTCGCGTCCGGGATTCGGCGTGAAATTGGCGGGAATCAGCCCAAGCGCCTTCTGTCGCGCCAGCCGCGCCGCCCGGATGGGCTCGTAGCCAGCATCGTAGACGCCCTTGTAGCGATCGATGTACGCCGCCGGCGCCTGCAGCGGCGAGTGCGGCGCCTGGTAGGTCAGGTAGGCGAAGAACGGCTTGCCATCGGCATTCTTGCCGGTGCTCGAATCGATGTACTTGAGGATCGTCGACGTGTAGAAATCGGACGAGAAGAAGTTGGTCGTGTTCGGCGTCACGTAGTGGTCGTCTTCGACATACGCGGTGCTGCCGTTGCGGCCGAAGTGGTCGCCCCCGCCGCCCAGCAGCGCGTAGCTCTTCTCGAAGCCCCACGACACCGGCGTCTGGCCCGGCGACGTGGTGCCGACGTTCGCCCCCTGGTTCGTGGCATTGGGAAGCCCGCTGCCCAGGTGCCACTTGCCGGCCATGTAGGTGTGGTAGCCGCCATCCTTGAGCAGTTGGGCGATCGACAGCGCGCGGTCGTTCAGATAGCCCTCGTAGCCGGGCTTCGGCGCATTGTTCTCGTCGACGTAGTTCACGTCGGTGGTGGCCATGGTGCCCTGGCCCACCAGGTGGTGATCGGTGCCGGAGATGATCATCGAGCGCGTCACCGCGCAGACCGCCGCCGTGTGATGGTTCGTCAGGATGCGGCCCTGCTTCACCAGCGCATCCAGATTCGGCGTGCGGATCTCGCTGCCGAAGGCGCCCAGGTCGGAGTAGCCGAGATCGTCGGCCATGATGAAGATGATGTTGGGCTTCTTCGTCGCCACCGTTGTCGGCGCGGCATTGTTGGACGAAGTTGTCGGCGTATCGTCGCTGCCGCAGCCGGTCATCAGCGCCACGGCGGTGGCGCACAGGCCTGCCAGCGCGCGGCGGGCGGGAGTCTTTCGGTGACTACGGGACGCTGCTGTCGTTCTTGTCATACGCCTCTCTCCTGAACCGGATTTTTGGGAAAGGGGTCATGCTAAGAACGCGGCAAGCGGCGCCGAACGAATGTTTTTGCCTATCGATATTCGCGTCGGGCACCCGGGCATCCCGCATGGACACGCCGCATCGACCGCAGCCGATGCCCCGCGCCTGTAGATTTTGCAAGCCGGCGCATACGCTGCCCGTCCATCTTGCTGGCGAAGGCGCGCGCATCGGCAGTGCAGGCGTGGCCCGGACCTTGCACCGTTCTCCGTTATCCCTTTCTTGATTTCCGGTTAAGACTCGATAAAGGAGCGCACCATGGCAGCCCGCGAAGATGCATCAACACGTAACAGCCAGCCAGAGCAGGACGACCCCGATCATTACCTCGAGACCATGGAAGTGAAGGTTTCCGGCGAGGGCAACGGCCTCGTGGACGACGAAACGTCGGGTTTCGCCTTGCATCCGGACCATCCGTCGTCAGGCAAGACGGCGAATGAGCGCCGCGCCGGCGAAGGTGACGAGGACGCGACCAGCCAGTAAACGCGGCGCCGGGCGGACAGACCATCGATACAACAGCTTACAAAGACACCTGGGACAGGGTCAACGGACCGCGCCGCGCGCCGTTAGTATCGGCATCCACGCAGCAACCCGAGCAAAAGGTGCTCTCCATGTCCAGGTTCCTCATCGCCAGTCTGATCGGTCTTTCCGCCCTCGCGGCCTCTGCCGCCGCCGAGGCGCACGTCAATTTCGACATCGGCATCGGCGTGCCGGCCTACGTGGCCGCGCCGCCGCCGGCGCCGGTCTACTACGAGCCCGCACCCGTCTACGTGGCACCGCGCCCGGTGGTGGTCGCACCGCGCCCGGTGGTGGTGGCGCCTGGCTACTACGACGGCTGGCGCGAACAGCGTTGGCGCGAGCGCGAGTGGCGCCGCGAACAACGCTGGCGCGAGCACGAATGGCGGCGCGACCGTCGCTGGCGCGACGACGACTGACGCACCCGCCATAAGGCCGGCGGCCTGGGACGCGCCCACCACACCGCGCCCTCGTGCATCACATCGCCCAGCGGTAGCGGTAGCGGCAGCGGCAGCGGCAGCGGCAGCGGCAGCGGCAATCCGATGGCATAGCTGTTCATCACGAACCTGCGCATCTGCGCATCTGCGCCCCACGGCCGCCGACGGCTTGCCGCCCTACACCGAGCGGGCGATCGTGTTCGGGCCGTTGCGCGCCGCGCTGGGCCTTCATGGTCTACCTGTGTTCGTGGTGGTGGACCTGGTCGTCGGGGCCGTCCCCATCCTTCCGGCACTGGGCATGTCGATGCATGCGCCCACCACCATCTCCGTGCCGTTCAAGCTGCTGCTGGTCGTGATGCTCGAAGGCTGGACGCAACTGATCCAGGCCTTGGCCCTGCCATACAGGTCGCCGCTAAACCGCACCCCACTAGCGGAGGGCAGGCAGTCATTCCTGTCATTGCAACGACGGCATTGCAGATTTAACAGTCCGTTAAGGTTCGATCGGCAAAAAGGTAAAAACCCAGCGGCAAAACCACCCCAACGTTACGTAACGCGTAACGGCGCCGTACCGGACCTGCACAGCTGCATGCGCCCTGCAGCGCGTTCGCGTGGCTGGAACGGAACTTGCGCCATGGTTGCTTCCAAACGTAGAAGAACAGGGGAGCGACACATGAAGGCAGCAGTTGTAGAGTCCCGGCCGCTGATCGGCTTTGGTATCCAGCAGGTGCTATACCGTATTCAGGACATCGACGATTCCTGTCTGATGTCGCCTGGCCCGGTGCCGGGCGTCACGCTGGACGGCATCGACCTGCTGATCGTCGGCGATTTGCTGCAGGGATACGACGCAGCCATGCTGGACTTGCTGCGTACCGCAACCGATGTGCGCGGCGTGCTGTACCTGAGCGCAGGCGGCACGGTGCAATGGATGCCCCCGCGCGAAATCTCGCCGCTGCTGTCATGGCTGCCGGAAAACGCCGCGCTGGAGGCGATCGAGGGAACGCTGCGCAAGATGATCGGCGCCATGCGCAAGGGTTGCTGTACCGGCACGCCCTACGACGATACGCTGGCGCGCGATGGCGTGACCCCGCCGGCGGCGAGACCCGACGCTGCCATCGTGCTGCCCATGTCCGTCCACGCACGCCTGTCCGATACGGCCCTGCCCGAGTTCGTCACCGAGGCGCAGCTGCTGAGCCTGACGCAGCGTCAGTACGACGTGCTGGTGCTGCTGTCCAAGGGCATGTCGATCAAGCTGATCAGCCGCCGCCTGCATATCTCCGTGCCGACGGTGAAAAGCCACACGCTGCAGATCTATCGCCGGCTCGCGGCCAACAACAAGACCGAAGCGGTCTTCGTGGCACGCGAGCGGGGCGCGCTGCTGGCGTCGATCTCGGCGGCGGCCGAAGCCGCCTGACGCGGCGCAACGCGCCGAGGGAACGCCTCAGGGCCGCTGGGAAAACGTGCGTTCGAATACCGACTCGGCAATGCGGTTCTTCAGGATCTCGATCGAGCCGCCAGCAATCATCCAGCCGCGGCAGCGCCGCTGGCAGTATTCGACCAGCTCTTCCTGGCTGTAGCCCATGCCGCCCATCACCTGCAGCGCCTCATTGGCGATGTCGAATCCGGCCTGATTGCAGAATGCCTTGGCGATGGCCGTTTCCTCCGCCGACGGCAGCCCGCTGTCGGCGTTGCTGGCAGCGCGGTACAGCAGCAGCTGTCCGGCATCGAGCTTCATCTTCATCTCGGCGAACTTCCACTGCAGGCCCTGGAACTCGCACAACAGGCGCCCGAACTGCTTGCGCTGCAGCGCCCACTGGCGCGCCACCTCGTACGCGTAGCGACCCAGCGCCAGCGAGCGCGCCGTGTTGCCCATGCGCTCCACGTTGAAGCCGGCGATCTGCTTCTTGAACCCGCCCTCGCCCAGCAGCACGTCCTCGGGTGCCACGTAGACGTCCTCGAAATAGATCTGCGCCCATTCCTCGCCCGACATGAAGCGCGATTTCTGGCCGATGCGCACGCCCTGCGCCCTGGTGTCGATCAGCACCGAACCGATGCCGCCCACGCCGGGGCCGAAGCGCACATAGGCCAGGATCACGTCGGCATGGGGGCCGTGCGTGGTGAAGATCTTGGTGCCGTTGATACGAAAGCCTTCGCCGTCGGGCGTGGCGCTCGTCTTCAGTTCGGTCACGGCCGACCCGGCCTCGGGCTCGGTCATGCCCACCGAGATCAGCGTCTCGCCGCGCAGCAGCGGCGCCAGCCAGCGCGCCTTCTGCCCGGCGGACCCATATTCGGCCAGCACGCGGATCGCGCCGAAATTGCCGGCCTGCACCACGTCCGCGCTGCGCGGGCAGTGCGCGGCCACGGCCTGGATCGCGATCACGGCGTCCATCAGCGAGCCGCCCTGGCCGCCGTCGGTCTCGGCAATCGTGATACCAAGCAGACCCTGCGCGGCCATCTTCTTCGCCACGTCCCACGGATACGCGTCGGTGTGGGCGCGCTCGCGGGCGCCGGGACGCAGCTCCTTTTCCGCGAAGCGGCTGACGGCGTCCTGGAATTCCTGCTGTTCGGGGGTGAGCTTGAAATGCATGATGTCTCCGGAATCTCTTCTGATATGGGGGATCGGATATCGGGGGTGGAAGTCAGTGTTGCGCGCCGCCCAGCCGCAGCACGCAGTCGACTCCGACCACGCCGTTGGCGCGCACGAACAACGGGTTGATCTCGGCTTCGGCGACGGTGGCGCCCCGCACTACGGCCAGGCGCGAGAAGCGCACGATGGCATCGGCCAGCGCATCGACATCGCCGCGCGGCAGGCCACGAAAACCGCGCACCAGCCGGGTGGAACGCACCTCGTCGATCATCTGCCGCGCCTCGGCCGGGCTGACCGGCGCCGGGCGCAGGCTCACGTCGCGATGCAGCTCGGCCGTGATGCCGCCCGCGCTGAGCATGACTATCGGGCCCACCAGCGGGTCGTGGCGATAGCCGAGCATCAGCTCCAGCAGGCGGTCTTCCATGCGCTGAACCAGAATGCCGTCGATGCGCGCATCAGGCGCCGCCCGGCGCGCGTTCGCCATCAGCCGTTCGGCGGCGCTCGCCAGTTCGGCGTTATCGCGCACGCCCACCTGCACGCCGCCGATCTCGGTCTTGTGCAGGATGTCGCGCGAGCAGATCTTGGCCACGATGGGGTAAGGCACCGCGTGGCCCAGCGATGGCGGGTTGACCAGCGCAGCCGGCGCGATCGGCACCCCGATTGCCTCGAAGACGGTGCCGGCTTCGCGTTCGCTCAGGTCGCCCTGCGTGGGCAGACCCTGCGGCCACGACAGCGCCGGCATGTCGCTGTCCGCATCGCCGGCATCAGCGGCCTGGGCGGCGCGGAACAGGCACGACAACGCATCGGCACAGCTTTCCGGCGTGCGGAACGCCGGAACGCCGGCCGCCTGCAGCACCTGCAGCGACTGCGTGGCATCGGGCGCCAGGAATGCCAGCAATGGCTTGCCGCCAATGGCCGCGGCCTCGACGATGGGCTTGACGGCCAGCTGCGGATGGAACTGCGCCGACGAGCCCGCCACGCACAGCACGGCATCGCACCAGTCGCTCTGCAGCATCTGCTCCACCAGGTCGCGGTATTGCGCGCTGGTGGCGGCCAGCGTCAGGTCGATGATGGGGGTCTGGCGGATCTTTACGCCACGCGCGGCCATATGCGCGACGAACGTGTCGGGCGGGGGTACCGCATCGACGCCGGCCAGGCCGAGCCGGTCCACCACGGTGGCGGCGCCGCCGCCGGTGGTGGTCACCACGGCCACCCGTGGCGCGCGATCGAGCGCCGGCACCGTGCGCGCATGGCGGCTGGCCAGCGGCGCGGCTTCGAACAGCGTTTCCAGCATCTCCACGCGCATGGCGCCATGCTTGCGCAGGAAGGCGTCCACCGCGGCGTCGTTGCCGGCCAGCGCGCCCGTGTGCGACTGGGCCAGCGCCTCACCCTGGGCCGAGCGGCCTAGCTTGTAGACGAGCACCGGCTTGCCTGCGGCACGCGCACGCCGCAGCGCAGGGGCCAGCACCGCGGCATCGCGGATCGTCTCCAGGAACAACAGGATGACCTCGGTGGCGTCGTCGTCCACCAGCAGGTCCACCAGTTCGCCCACGCCGAGGTCCGCTTCGTTGCCGACGGACACCAGCTTGGCAAAGCCCATCCCCCGCGCCGCGCCGCGCGACAGCAGCGCGCCCAGCATCGACCCGCTCTGCGATACCACGCTCACCGCGCCGGGCCGCAGTTCATCCATCTCCAGCACCGCGTTGACCGACAGGATGGCGCCGCTATGCACATCGACCACGCCGATGCTGTTCGGCCCCAACAGCCGCACGCCCAGCCGCCGGGCCTGGTCGGCCAGCGCCTGCTGGGCCGCCATGCCGGCCTCGCCCAGTTCGGCGAACCCGTCAGAGAACACCGTCACCACGCGCGCACCGCGGGCGGCACTTTGCGCCAGCGCCTCGGCCACCTGGGCCCCTGGCACCATCACGAAGGCGTGATCGATGGCCTCGGGCAACGCTTCCACGCTCGGGTACGCCGGCAGGCCCATGACTTCGGTCCGCCCCGCGTTGACCGGCAGGATGCGGCCCTGGTAGCCGTGCTTGCGCATGAAGCGCAGCGGGCGTGCCGTGTTCTTCTTCTCGTCGGCCGATGCACCCACCAGCGCCACCGCGCCTGGGGTGAACAGCGCGCGGGCCAGCGCCTTGCCGGTAGCGCCCACGCCAGCGGCGATTTCCTTGTCGACTCTCGTCATGACTGCAGTGTTCCTGTATTGGATGGAAGGGCTCAGCGCGCACGCAGCGCGCCAAGGCCGAGCTGGCGCACAGGGCGCGCATCGAGTTGCCACAGCGCGTCCAGCAGGCTGGCCGCCTTGTCCTGGCCCAGCACCGGACCGCCCAGTTCCATGAACTTGTCGGTCAGCATCGCGTCGTCAAGCGGCGCCTCCGGGTCGCCTACCCGGTACGGCTGGAAGTGCGCGTGGCGGGTGCCATCGACCATCTCGATCTCCACCCATGCGGCGCGCTGGCGCGGGAAGGCGGCAGTCAGTCCGGCGTCGGCCGTCAGCGTGATGCGCGTCATCAGCGTGCGAATCGCGGTATCGCCAAGGCGCTCGGACTCGAAGGCGTCGAGCCGGACCGCCCCATGCAGGATGCCGTGGGCCACCACATAAGGCAGGCTGAAGCGCGCCTCGAATGGCGTGGTGGGGTGGAAGTTGCCGGTCACATCGAGCGCCACCTGGTACGCGTTCACACGCACGGCGGCAATGCGCGACGGGTCGAGCGCGTGATCGCGCACCAGCCGCATGGCCGCGTCGATGGCCGCGAACGTATGGCCGCAGCAACCATGGTTCTTCTGCGTGATGCGCGTGACGTTGTAGTCGGTGCCCAGGCCGGTGGTGGCAATCGACCAGTCCGGGCTGCCGCACAATGCGGCGCCGAAGCCCGCATCGCCTTCGAGGATGTCCCGCACGCCGGTGACGCCGTGCGCGGCGCCCTGGGCCGCCAGCACGCCGGTCTGCGCCGCGTGGCCGGCGTGCAGCGCCTTGGTCATCGCATCCGAGCGGAACGCCTGCTGCAGCCCCGACGCAAACGTGGTGGCGGTTGCCATGGCGTGGGCCGCCACATCGGCATTGCCCGGCGCCATCAGCATCGCGCCAGCGGCGGCCGCGCCAATGCAGCCGACCGTGCCGGTGGTATGGAAGAAGCGATAGTGCGCCGGCTGGATCGCGGCGCCGATGCGCGTGGACACCTCGTAGCCGGCCACCACCGCGCGCAGCAGGTCGGTGCCGCTGGCATTGCGGTCCTCGGCCAGCGCCAGCGCGGCGGCAATGGTCGGGCAGCCCGGGTGGTAGACGGCATCGCGAAAGATGTCGTCGAACTCGGCCGCGTGCGACGCGCTGCCGTTGATCCATGCGGCAAGTGCCGGGAAGGCGGTGGCGCCATGGCCCAGCACGGTGCTGTGGCCGACACCCAGTTCCGCCCGATGGGCGTCTACCAGTTGCCGGCCCGGCGCCATCGGCACGCCGGCCAGCAGCGCGGCAAACCAGTCGATCACCACGCGCCGGGCGTGATGCTGTACGTCGTCGGGCAGGGGCGCATGGGCCTGGTTGCCGACATAGGCGGCAAATTCGTCGATCAGCATGCCAGTTGTCTCCTCTGGAATGACTCCCATGGTAAGAACCACGGCCCGCCCAGCTTTGACATTTGGTGAAAGCTCCCAAGCCGGCGCGCGTATCCCGGCGCTGACGGGCTGGTGCATACTCTGCGCACGCCATCGCCGGCCCAGCCTTTCCATTTGGAGCACACTCGACCCATGGACATGGACATTCCTTCGCTTGCCATCCTGATCGCCGCCGTGGAAGAGAAGAGCCTGTCCCGCGCGGCCGAGCGCGAGAACCTGGTCACGTCGGCGGCCAGCAAGCGGATCGCCGAGCTGGAACGGCGCGCGGGCACGGCGTTGCTGCGCCGTCATGGGCGGGGCGTGGAGCCCACGCCGGCCGGCGCCATGCTCTACCAGCGCGCCAAGGCCATCGTGCGCAGCGTGCAGCTGGCACAGGACGCGCTGGCGGCGTACTCGCTCGACGGGATCGCCAAGATCCGGCTGGCGTCGAACCGATCGACGATCCTGCAGTTCCTGCCGGCCGATATCAGCGGTTTCCAGAAGCACGATCCCGACGCCCGCATCGACCTGGTGGAAGCGTTCAGCTTCGACATTCCGCGCATGGTGTCCAATGGCGACGCCGATATCGGCATCTATCACGCCCGCAGCCCCAGCCCCGGCGTGCATTCGCTGCCGTACCGCAAGGACCGCGTGGGCCTGGTGGTGCCGCGCGCGCATCCACTCGAAGCCAGGGGCGCGCTGCATCTGGAAGAGGCGCTCGACTACGACTTCCTGGGCTACTTTCCGCGCCATACGTTCGATGCGTTCCTGACGCTGGCGTCGGGCACGCTGTCGCGCCCGCTGACCGTCAAGACCCAGGTATCGAACTTCGAGGCCCGCTGCCGCATGGTGCGCGAAGGCCTGGGGCTGGCCGTGGTGCCGGAAGGCATCGCGCGCAACTACCTGCAGATGATGGGCCTGTCGATGCTGACGCTCAAGGACGCCTGGGCTGAGCGCGAGTTCTACGTCTGCGTACGCGACCGCGACAGCCTGCCGTCGGGCGTGGGCCGGCTGCTGGAATACCTGAGCCGCTGCGCCGCGATGGAGCAGCATTTCCTCAAGCCGCGCTGAAGCGGCGCCGGCATCGCGCCAGCGCCCCGCCGAGAACGCAGCGTTTCTGTTTCGTCAAAGCTCCGTGCGGGCATCTTTCTAAGATGCTCTACAGGCGGCCCTTTCACCCGGCCGCCCCACGACAAGAATCACACGGAGACAGCAATGAAAGACTTCCTGCGGCGCTCGGCCGCCGGCGTGCTGCTTTTTTGCGCCGCAACAGCCCACGCCCAGCAACCCTACCCGTCCAAACCGATCCGCGTGGTGGTGGCGTTCACCGCCGGCGGCACGACCGACATCCTGGCCCGCGAAGTGGCCCAGCAGATGGGCAAGGCGCTGGGGCAAAGCGTGGTAGTGGAAAATCGCCCTGGCGCGGGCGGCAATATCGGCACCGACTACGTGGGTCGCAGCGATGCCGACGGCTACACGCTGCTGGCGACGTCCGTGGGCCCGGTGGCCATCAACCCGACGCTCTACAGCCGGCTCAAGGTGAACCCGCAGACCGACCTGCAGCCGGTGGCCCCGATTGCCGATGTGCCCAACGTCATGGTGGTAAGCCCCAATGTGCCTGCGAAGACGGTGCAGGCGTTCATCGCCTACGCCCGCGCCCATCCGAACCAGCTCAATTTCAGCTCCACGGGCGTGGGCACGGCCGCCCATCTGTCCGGCGTGCTGTTCAACGAGCGCACGGGCGCCAAAACCACCCATGTGCCGTACAAGGGCGCCGATGCGCTGAACGACCTGCTGGCGGGCCGCGTGCAGTTCATGTTCGCCACGGTGCCGTCCGTGATCGCTCATATCCGTGGCGGTCAGCTGCGTGCGCTGGCGGTGACGTCGCGCAAGCGGTCGTCGGCACTGCCCGATGTCCCCACCATGGCCGAGGCCGGCGTGCAGAACCTGGTCACGGGCGCCTGGTTTGGCCTGTTCGCGCCGAAGAACACGCCGCCCGAGATCGTCGCGAAACTGAACAAGGTGGTGACCGACGCGCTGGCCCAGCCGGACATGCGCAACAAGCTCGCGCAGCAAGGCGCCGAGGCCATGAACCTGGCGCCGGACGCGTTCGGCAAGTTCGTGGTGGCCGAATACCAGGCCTGGAAGCCCGTGGTGGTCAGCTCCGGGGCACGCATCGACTGACCCGCGCGGCGCTGTGTCATGATGGCGGCCATCCCCACTCCGGTGTCTCCATCATGACCGCTGCCCTGATCGTCATCGATGTCCAGCAGGGACTTTGCGAAGGCGACGAAGCCTGCGTCGACGCGCAGGCCACGATCGAACGGATCAACCACGTGTCCGCGGCTGCCCGCAAGGCCGGCGTGCCGGTGATTTTCGTACAGCATGAATCGAAATCCGACTACCTGCGGTTTGGCTCCGACCGTTGGCAGCTTGCCACCGGCCTCGATGCGCGCGATGGCGACGTGCGCGTACGCAAGACCACGCCCGATTCGTTTCACCGTACCGACCTGACAGACGTGCTGAAGGCGCGGGGGGTGTCCGCGCTGGTGATCTGCGGCATGCAGACCGACTTCTGCGTGGATACCACCACGCGCCGCGCGCTGGCGCTGGGCTACCCGGTCACGCTGGTGGCCGACGGCCATACCACCGTCGACAACGCCGTCCTGTCGGCCGCGCAGATCGTCCGGCATCACAACGTGACGCTGGCCAATATCGAAAGCTTCGGCCCGGGCGTCACAGTGGTGGCCGCCGCCGGGATCTCGTTCGCGCCATAGCCCGCCCGGCCTGCCCTGCAGCACACCAGCCCGCCATCGGTGCGGCTATCGCACATTGCGTCGAGAACCCGGGGCTGACCCTGACTTCGGTAGCAGATTTCCTCACCGATAATCCGCGAAGCCGGGTCCAGCCCGACCATAGAGCCCCGGGGCGCCGCCACCGGGCTCGGAAGAATATCAGTGAAGGAGATGTAGTGCGTATCAAGCGTCAAGCCGCACGCGTGGCGTGCGGGATGGCTGTTGCCATCGCCACCATTTTTACCGCGCACGGCGCCCTGGCCGCCGATGCCTGGCCGACCAAGCCGATCAAGGTCATCGTGCCCTACACGCCGGGCGGTTCCACCGACACCGTGTCGCGCGTGGTCTTCGAGCGCGTCTCGCAGAGCCTGGGTCAGCCGATCATCATCGAGAACAAGCCCGGCGCCAACAGCACGCTGGGCGTGGGCGTGGCCGCGCGTTCGGCACCCGATGGCTACACCTTCGTGTCGGTGCTGGCCGCATACAGCGCCAATATGTCGCTGTATTCCAGGCTCAGCTACAAGCCGTCTGACCTGACCCCGGTGGCGGAAATGGCCGAGCTGCCGCTGTTCCTGTTCGCCAGCAAGAAGGTGCCGGTCAAGACCGTGGCCGAACTGGTGGACTACGGCCGGAAGCACCCCGACACGCTGACGTTCGGCTCCAGCGGCGTCGGCAGTTCGGCGCACCTGACCGGCGAGCGGCTGGCGATGGAATCGAAGGTCAGGATGACGCACGTGCCGTACAACGGCAGCGCGCCGATCCTGCCCGCACTGGTGTCTGGCGAGGTGTCGGTGGCCTTCGACCCGCTGCTGGTGCCGATGCCCCACGTCAAGTCGGGCAAGATCAACGTGCTGGCCGTGGCATCGGCCAAGCGCTGGCCCGGCGAGCCGAACATTCCGACGATGGAGGAATCGGGCTTCCCGGGCTTCGTGATGAGTTCGTGGACGGGCCTGCTGGCGCCGGCCGGCACGCCGCAGCCGGTGATCGACCGCATGGCCAGGGAAATTGCCGCCGCCACGCGCAGCGCCGACGTGGCGAGGAAGCTGACCGAACTCGGCTTTATCCCGGTGGGCGGCACGCCGGACGAGTTCCGCAAGCTGATCGAGCGCGACACCACGCGCTACGCGCAGATCGTGAAGGCCGGCAAGATCACGCTGGACTGATTGCTGCGGCCTTCGTAGCGATGCCTCTCCCGCCGCGCGGGAGACGGTCGTGGGACGGCTGCAAGGCGCCTAGCCCTGCCGCCGCTTCCACTCCGCATACAGATCCGCCTCGCCCTCCAGCCGCACGGGCAGGTACTGGATCTTCATTGACTGTTCGGCGAACGGTTTGGCCAGATCCGCGTAGATGGCCGCCGTAGACAGGCCGAACGGCTCTCCATCGTCGTTCGAATAGGCGTACGCCACTTCCGTCACGCCCGCCAGCCGCATGGCCGCCATGCACATCGGGCACGGGTGGCCGCTGGCATACACGGCGCAGCCGGCCAGGCTTGGCGTACCCAGCTTGTGGCTGGCTGCGCGAATGGCGTTCAGTTCGGCGTGCGACGTGGGATCGTTAGTCTTGTGGATCTCGTTGACGGCGGTCATCAGGACTTCGCCGTCGCGGACGATCACCGCCCCGAACGGGCGGCCGCCCGCCTGCATGTTGGCTTGCGCGAGGCGGATGGCTTCGCGCAGGTACTGTTGTGCATTCGACATATTCGACATGTCTGGTCTCCGGAAAACGCAGGCGCCGATGATAACCGCTGGCCGGCTGTACTAAGCTCATGACGGGTGCGCTTCACCGGCTGGAAGCCGTGCCCGCCGTGCCCGCATTGGCTGCAGTGCCTGCGTCCCCTGCCCCAGCCGTGGTCGTCGACAGCGAGGAATGCCATGTCTCGCTTTTCCGCCTATGCGGTGGCCATGCTTGCCACACTGGGCTCGGCGCTGGCGGCCGAGCCCCAGCCGGGGGCACTGACCATCACGTTCATCCATCCCGAGACCTACCAGGACGCGTCGAAGTCCTATGGCTACGGCAGCGATCCGCAGGTGCTCGATGCAATCCGCCAGCACCTGCAGAAGCTGGCCGCCCGCGAACTGCCCGCCGGCTACTCGCTGTCCATCGAGATCCTCGACATCGACCTGGCCGGCTATGTGGACTGGCGCTACCAGGGCAATGTGCGCGTGATCCGCGATGCCACGTGGCCGCGCATGACGCTGCGCTACGCCCTCAGGCACGGCGACGAAACCATCGCCAGCAAGCAGGAGCGCATCAACAACATGAACTTCAACTGGGGCGTCAACCTGTACGGCTACAGCGATCCGCTGCGCTACGAAAAAGCCATGCTGGACGACTGGTTCGAGCGTGCCATCACGCGCCACCTGCACAGCTGAGGACAAGGCGGGCGTGCCGTGCGCGGCTACTTGCGCGGCACGGCGGGCCGGCTGCGCTCGCCGATGTGCCCCTTGGCGGCCGCGCGCAGGATGCGCCGGAACGTTGGGCAGTCCATATGGGTCGACGCCGGACAGGCCGCCGCGTGGCGCAGGCCGTCGCGCATCGCCGCAAGCTGGCGGATCGTGCGATCCAGGTCGTCGGCCTTGGCGGCCAGCTTGCGCCGGTCGATGTGTACCTGGCCGTCGCGGGCCAGCATGGCGGCAATCTCGTCCAGCGAAAAGCCCGCCGCCCGCCCCAGCGCCACCAGCGCCAGCCGGTCCAGCACGTCGGGGGCATACTGGCGGCGCAAGCCACGCCGCCCGGCGGACGCGATCAGGCCTTTTTCCTCGTAGTAGCGCAGCGCGGACGCCGGTACGCCCGATTGCCGCGCCACGTCTCCAATGTCGAGCGGATTCACCCTTGACCTCAAGTGGACTTGAACTGGCACAGTGTAGCTTCCCTTCCTGGAAAACCCCGAGAACCGCACCATGACTGCCAATCCGCAGACCAACAGCGACCAGAGCACCCTCTGGAACGGCACCGGCGGCCGCGCCTGGGTCGTCAACCAGACGCTTCTGGACCACATGTTCCAGCCATTCGAGCCGATCCTGCTGGATGCCGTGCCAGCCGGTCACGGCCTCCGCGTGCTCGATATCGGCTGCGGCACCGGCGCCACCTCGCTGGCCATCGCGCGGCGCCTGGGCGACCAGGGCGAATGTGTCGGTGTCGACATTTCAGCCCCGATGCTGGACATGGCGCGGGAACGCGCCGCGCGCCTTGGCGTGGCGGCACGCTTTGTCCAGGCCGATGTGCAAACCCACCGGTTCGCACCGGCCAGCATCGACCACTTCGCGTCGCGCTTCGGGGTGATGTTTTTCGACGACCCGGTAGCGGCCTTCGCCAATCTGCGCCATGCCGCGCGGCCAGGCGCCACGATGCGCGTCATCGCCTGGCGCAGTCCGGCAGAGAATGCGTTCATGACCACGGCCGAGCGGGCGGCCGCCCCGCTGCTGCCCGACCTGCCCGCGCGCCAGCCCGGCGCCCCGGGGCAGTTCGCCTTTGCCGACCGGCAACATGTGGCCGCGATCCTGGCGCAAGCCGGATGGTCCGGCGTCGACATTCGCCCCATCGACGTGCCGTGCGAGCTGCCCGAGCCAGACCTGACCGACTACATCGGCTGGCTCGGTTCGGTGGGCCAGCGGCTGCTGACGGCCGACGAAACCACCCGCGCCAAGGTCATCCAGACCGTGCGCGCCGCCTTCGCACCGTTCGTGCAGGGCGACACGGTGCGCTACACGGCCGCGTGCTGGCAGATCGAGGCGCAGGCCGGACACTGATGTTGCGGCCCCCGGCTGCGCGACTAGACTGGGATACATCATCGCGTGCACGACAGGGGGCAAACCATGGCCGCATCCACGGAACACCCGGTCAGCCATTCGACGCTGGCGTTCGGACGCATCTATGCCGATGACGACGGCGAATCCCACTTTGGCGCGCTGTCGTTCGACATGGTCGAGCGCAACTTTGCCCCGCCCGCGCCGCCGTTCTGGGTGTCGCGCATGGACGAGGCGGTGCGGCAGGGCTTCCTGGTGGTTCCCACCGGCTGGGTGGGCGACCCGCACCCGGCGCCGATGCGCATGTGGATCTTCCTGCTCGACGGCGAAATGGAGTTCGAGACGTCCGACGGCGAACGCCGCGCGCTGGTACCCGGCAGTACGCTGCTGCTGGACGACACCAGCGGCAAGGGCCATCGCAGCCGGGTGATCGGCGGCAATATCGCCACGCTGGCCATGGTGGAAATGCCGGTGCTCGGCCGCTAGGCGCAGCGGATGCCATCCGACATCGGCCGAGATCCTCGGCAGGACGGTGCTGCGCCGCTGGCATCACCCCCGCAGCCGCACTCACCGCCGCACTCACCGCCGCTATCTCAACCGCACTCACAGCCGCACACCCCCACGCCGCTGCCCCCCACCGTGCCGTCGGGCTTCCGGCAGGGCATCATCACGGCGATCACGGTGCTGCTGGGGTTTTCGCTGGCGTTCTGGCGCTTCTGGGGTTTCGAAAGCCCGGGCTACTGGAGCCGGGGCTCACTCGCGGCGGCGGCATGCCTGATTCTGGCGGTGGCGCTGCAGATCCTTGCGTTGTTCCGCGCGCTGCGCGTGGAAGACGACAGCATTCCCGAGTACCGCAGGACCGTCCGCTGGTTCATCGCTTCGGCCATCGCGCTGCTGGCCGGCCTGACCATCGCGATGATGGACGCGGCGCTGATCGAGCAGGTGGACTGACGGGCGCTGCAGCCCACCGGGCGCTGCAGCCTCCCGGCCGCTGCCGTCTATCGATGCATGAGCGCCGGCGCGTAGGTCTTCACGAAGAACGCCAGCGTGATGCACGACGTGGCCAGCAGCGTGCCGGCCCGCACCACGCGCGGCGGCGTCATGCGGCCGAGCAGTGCGCCGCCGTAACCGCCCAGGATCGCGCCGATCAGCATGGCCAGGGTTTCAGGCCAGCGCACCGCGTTCGCCACGATGAACGCGATCACGGCCACGGCGTTGGCCGCGCTGACCATCAGCGTGCGCGGCGCATTCAGGTTCTTGAGGTCGCGGCTGTCCAGCAGGCCCCACATGGCGATCATCATGATGCCGACCGCCCCGCCGAAGTAGCCGCCGTACACGCCCAGCGCGAACTGCACCGCCAGCACCGCGTGCGCATGGATGCGCCAGCGGGCGCGCAGCGCCTCGCCCAGTTGCCGCCCGAACGCCAGCGCGACGCAGGCGATCAGCAACAGCCACGGCAGCACGAACGTAAACGCGGCCGACGACGTGCGCAGCAGCAGCATCGCCCCGACAAACCCGCCGCACAGCGTGGCCACCAGCAGCGTGCGCAGTGAAACCGCGCCCACCGGGCCCAGCCCGTCGCGATAGGCCCAGGCGCTGGCCAGGCCGCCCGGAAACAGCGCGACCGTGCTCGATGTGTTCGCCTGAACCGGTGGCACACCGGCGGCAATCATGGCGGGCAGGCTGACGAACGATCCGCCGCCCGCCAGCGCGTTCATCGCGCCGGCAACAAATCCCGCGCCAAAAACCAGAAGAATTGGGTCCATGGAGCGAATCCTAGCCATCGGGCCGGATAGCCGCAATCTGGCTTTTCCGGTGCTAGACTTCGGCAAAACCGAAAGCTGGAGGAGGATGGCGTGCGCTTCGACCTGACCGATATGCGGCTGTTCCTGAGCGTGGTGGAATGCGGCAGCCTGACCCAGGGTGCCCGGTCGATGCATCTGGCCCTGGCATCTGTCAGCGAACGGATTGCCGGCATGGAAGCC
Source organism: Ralstonia sp. 25mfcol4.1 (assembly GCF_900104095.1). Taxonomy (GTDB): domain Bacteria; phylum Pseudomonadota; class Gammaproteobacteria; order Burkholderiales; family Burkholderiaceae; genus Cupriavidus. Next base: position 289,734 of record NZ_FNJO01000004.1, read on the forward strand.
ACGTTGGGCGCGCCATTGCTGGAGCGCAACCGGCGCGGTGTCAGCCCGACGGCTGCCGGCGAAGCACTGGTGCGGCACGCACGCTCCATCCTGGGCCAGGTCGAGCAGATGCGCGGCGAACTGCGCAGCTATGCCACGGGCCTCAAGGGCCGCATCCGCCTGCTGTCGAACACTGCCGCGCTCGCGTCGTTCCTGCCGCCGCACCTGCGCCGGTTCCTGGCCGCGCATCCCGACCTGTCGATCGACCTGGGCGAACGCCCGAGCCCGGAGATCGTCCAGGCGCTGGTCGAGGGCCGCGCCGAACTGGGCATCGTGGCCGATTTCGCCGATTTCGCGAACCTGCAGACGCACCGCCTCGCCGAGGACCAGCTCGTGGTCGTGGCCGGGCGGCAGCACCGGATCGCCGCCCAGCCGGCGGTGGCCTTCGCCGACATCGTCGGCGAGCCCATCGTCGGCATGGCGGACACGGCGCTGGAGACGCACCTGGCCGAGCGCGCGTCGCGGCTGGGGCACCAGCTGCACTATCGCGTGCAACTGCGCAACGTGGAGCATGTGGCGCTGCTGGTCGATGCCGGGATCGGTATCTCGATCGTGTCCAGCGCGCTGGCCAGGTCGATGCCGCACGGCCTGACCATCCTGCCGCTGTCGGAACCGTGGGCCACGCGCAGGCTGTTCCTGTGCGCGCGCGATTTTGGCGCGCTGACGCCGCATGCGGGCCTGCTGGCGCGGCAGCTCGTCGACACCGGCGAGCCCGACGCCTCAAGTCCGCCCGTCGGAAAGCCGTAAAATCCTGCGACATCGTTCGGAAGCATTCCCATGAAGAAGCTAATCCTGCTGGCCGCCGTCGGGCTGGCATCCGTCGCCCAGGCCCAGCCCACCGCCGGCGGCGTGGCGGCCCCGCTGGGCCTGGAGCTTGGCAAGACCTCGTGCGCACGGCTGACGCCGGGCCCGAACCGCGAAAGGACCGGCACGGCGCCGTGGGCCGGCGGCGACGCATTCGAGCTGAAGCGCCTGGAACGCTTCAACCTGCCGGGCCTGACGCGGGCGGTGGTGAACTGCGACGGGCAGGACCTGGTGACGCTGGTGACGCTGACCTTCGACCGCACCGCGCTCGACGACGTGACCCACAAGCTCGACGCCCGCTACGAATCGAAGCGCAAGACCGAACCCAATGCCCAGAATGGCTACGCGGAATGGGCGGCGTCCAACGGCAGCCTGGAACTGCTGTACGCCCGCGACGGCAAGCAGTTCACGGTGGCGTACTGGGGCAAGGGCGCCAAGGCGCGCTATTTCGCCTACAACAGCAATTCGGACAAGGCCCCGACAGCGGCGGCACCCGCCCAGCCTCCTGCTCCGGCAAAGGCGCCGGTGCCGGCGCCGCTCTGAGACTGAGGACAGCCACAGCGCCGTCAGCCGACCACGGATGACGGCCCGGCGCTTCCGTGTCCCCTGCGCCACTTCAACTTTTGGTTGAAAATCCTTTTCCGTATCTGTGCCTACCGGGAACAAGTCGTGCCGACCATACTGGCTTCACCTTCCTCTCACCCGGAGCCAGACATGACCACCCCCATCGAAGTTGCGATCGTCTACCACAGCGGCTACGGCCATACCGCCAAGCAGGCAGAGGCCGTGGCACGCGGCGCAGCGCGCACGGCCGACACCACCGCCCTGCTGATCAGCGTCGACGAGATCGACCAGTACTGGGACAGGCTTGAGCAGGCGGACGCCATCATCTTCGGCGCGCCGACCTACATGGGCAGCGCGTCCGGACAGTTCAAGATGTTCATGGATGCCACGTCGCGCAACGTGTTCGCCAAGGGTTTCCGCTGGGCCAACAAGGTGGCCGCGGGCTTCACCAACGCCGCATCGCGCTCGGGCGACAAGCTCGTCACGCTGCAGCAGATGGCGATCTTTGCCGCGCAGCACCAGATGCACTGGGTCAACCTGGGCCTGGCCAGCGGGCACAACAGCTCGACCACCACCGAGGACACGCTGAACCGCCACGGCTTCTTCATCGGTGCCGCCGCGCAGTCCGATGCCGACGTGAGCGCCGAAATGGGCCCGCCGCCTGCCGACCTGCGTACCGCCGAGCACCTGGGCGCACGCGTGGCGCAAGTCGCGCGCGAACTGAAGGCCGGGCGCGCCGCGCTGGCGGCACTGGAAACCGGGCGAGCCGTCGAACTGAAGGCCGCCGCCTGATTCGCCCGCCCCGGAGAACGCACATGCCCCCCATCACCTCGTTCATCGTCCGCCTGCCCGGCAAGCCGGAGCACCGTGAAACCCTGCAGGCCCAGCTGCATCACGTGCTGGAGACCATGGCCGGCGAGCCCGATTTCATCAACACGTTCCTGCACCGGTCCAGCGACGACCCAGACACGCTGGTGGTCTATGAAACCTGGGCCTGCTCGGCCGAGGACTTCCGCACCCGGCATCTGGCCAAGCCGTACCGGCAGGCGTACGAAGCCGCGCTGCCCACGCTGCTCAAGGCACCGCGCACCATCGAATGGCTCGACCCGCTCAAGGAATACCTGAAGCGTTGACCGCCAGGGTGTAATCTTCAGCCTGCATTGCGCGCCCCCTTTCCGGCGCATCCGGGATGCCCGTCGGCATCCCGGTCAGACTGGAGCCCCCCACTCATGACCTCCAAAGCCTCTTCCCGCAGACAGGCCTTCCGCCAGCAGGTGGCCACCCGCAAGGCGCTACTGATGCCCGGCGCGTTCAATGCCATGAGTGCGCGCGTGATCGAAGACCTGGGTTTCCAGGCTGTGTACCTGACCGGAGCCGGCGTCACCAACATGTCGTTCGGCCTGCCCGACCTGGGATTCATTGGCCTGAGCGACATGGCCGAGCATACCGCCCGCGTGCGCGATGCCGTCGACCTGCCGCTGCTGGTGGATGCCGATACCGGCTTCGGCAACGCACTGAACGTTCACCACGCCGTGCGGACGCTGGAGCGCGCCGGCGCCGATGCGATCCAGCTCGAAGATCAGGTGATGCCGAAGAAATGCGGCCACTTCGCCGGCAAGCATGTCGTGAGCACCGGCGAGATGGTCGGCAAGATCCGCGCCGCTACCGATGCGCGCGACGACCCCAACTTCCTGATCGTGGCGCGCACCGACGCCGCCGCCGTGCACGGCATCGACAACGCCATCGATCGTGGCCACCGTTTTGCCGAAGCCGGTGCCGACATCCTGTTCCTGGAAGCCATCGAGGATCCGAAGGACATCGAACGGCTGCCCGGGCTGTTCGATACGCCGCTGCTGATCAACATCGTGATCGGCGGCAAGACGCCGGTGCAGGGCCGCGACGCGCTGGAGCAGCTGGGCTACGGCCTGGTGCTGTACGCAAATGCCGCGCTGCAAGGTGCCGTACGTGGGATGCAGCAGGCGCTGGACATGCTGCAGACCAACGGCCAGATGAACGAAGACCCGGCCATCGTCGCGCCATTCGGCGAGCGGCAGCGGCTGGTCAGAAAGCCGCTGTACGACGAACTCGACGGCCGCTACAAGAGCGACGACTGATAGAAGGAAGCAGCCATCGGCCGCGGGCCCTGCCCGGATGTCGGCGCAGCCCTTGCCCGCTCAGCCCTTGCCCGCTCAGCCCTTGCCCGCTCAGCCCTTGCCCGCTCAGCCCTTGCCAAGCGGCGGCCGGGACAGGAAGCCGGCCATGTTGCTGAGCTGGGCCAGTTCGTTGGCGGCTTCGCGCAGCAGCGCCGCGTGTTCGTGGATCCTTGCCGCCGTCAGGCGCGTGCGCGGCCCGGCCAGACTGATGACGCCGATGCAGCGCGTTCCGCGCACCACCGGCACCGCCACCGCCGCCATCCGCGCGGCAAATACCTCGTCGATCATCGCGTAGCCACGCACCCGCGCGGCATGCAGGAAGCCAAGCAGCGTCTTCAGCGTGGTAGGCGCGTTCGGCCCGTACTCGTTGGGTTGGCCGAACCCCTGTTTCATGACCAGCGCCACGGCGGCTTCGTCGGACATCGTCATCAGCCACGCATGGCCGGTGGATGTGCACGACAGCCGTGCCGCCAGGCCCATGTCGGGGTCATAACGAAAACCCGTGCGCTGCCCGTCGGCCTTGGCTACCCAGATGATGGCCTCGCCGTCCACCAGCGACAGCCGCGCCAGTTCGCCCGTGCGCGCCGCAATGCGTTCGATGATGGGCTGGGCAATGTCGGCAATGCCGGTCAGGCTCAGGAATTCGAGCCCGTTCGACGTCATGCGCATCGTCAGGATGTAGCGGCTATGGTCCACCAGCTGCCGCACATAGCCCGCCTCGACCAGTTCATGCAGCACGCGATGGCAGGTGCTGCGCGGCAAGCCAAGCGCCTCGGCAATGGCAACCAGCCCCGCGCCTTCGCCCTGCGACGCCAGGAAATCGAGAATCCGGAGACCTGCCTTCAGTGACATATTTCGTATTGCGAAATGAAGTTCCGGTGCGGAACAGCCCGGCCCTGCGGCGCAAACAATAGCAGTGCGCACAAGCTGCGGCAATCGACACCGATACTCATATAAAAGAGGGGAGACAACCATGTCAGCGATCACTGACTCGAACATCGCGCCTGCCCAGGCGCAGGCCGGGCAGCCCGAGATGGCCCGGCGCGCCGTGGCCGGGGCCACCGTCGGCACGGCCCTGGAATGGTTCGACTTCGCGCTGTATGGCGTGGTCGCAGCCACCATCTTTCCGAAGCTGTTCTTTCCGTCGCTGGACCCGACGGCGTCGCTGCTGGCTTCGCTGGCCAGCTTCTGGGCGGGGCTGGCCGCACGGCCGCTGGGCGCCATCATCTGCGGCATCCTGGGCGATCGCTGGGGCCACCGCAACCTGATGCTGATCACCGTGTCGGTCATGGGGCTGTCTTCATTCCTGATGGGGCTGCTGCCGACCTACCAGCAGGTGGGCATCGTCGCACCGGCCCTGCTGGTGACGCTGCGGATCGTCCAGGGTTTCGCGCTCGGCGGCGAATCGACTGGCGCCCAGCTGATGGCGGTGGAGCACGCATCGGCCGAGCGTCGTGGCCTGTACTCGGGCTTTCTTGGCATCTGCTCGCCGCTGAGCCAGATCCTGGCCAACCTGACGCTGTTCGCGCTGGCCGCCGCGCTGTCGCCCGAAGACTTCGAGTCGTACGGCTGGCGCATTCCGTTCCTGGCCAGCTTCCTGCTGGTCATCCTCGGCATCTACATCCGCATGAAGGTCAGCGAGACGCCTGCCTTCGAGGCCCTGCGCAAGAGCGGCACGCGCGTGCGCGCCGCCAATCCGTTGGGCGTGGTGATCCGTCATCACTGGAAGACCGCGCTGCGGCTGACGCTGTTCTTCTGCGGCCCGGCGGCACTGTTCTACCTGATCGTCGTCTTCTCGCTCAGCTACCTGACGCGCAACCTCGGCGTCCCAAAGCAGACCGGCTTCATGTTCCTGATGGTGGCCAACGCCTGCGCCATCGTCGGCGCACTGGCCGGCGGCTGGCTCAGCGACCGCATCGGCCGCAAGCGCGCGCTGCTGATGGGGTCGTTCTGCACCCTGGTCTGCTGCCTGATCTACTTCCCGGTCCTCAATCAGGGCTCGCACGCGATGGCCATGGCCATCATGGGCGCGTTCCTAGGATTCACGCAGTTCCAGAGCGGCATCCAGCCGGTCTGGTTCGCCGAATCGTTCCCGACGGAGGCACGCTACACCGGCTCCGCGCTCTCGTACTCGGGCGCCAACCTGCTGACCGGCGGCCCGATGCCGATCGTCGCGGTTGCGTTGCTCGAAGCATTCCACGGATCGCCATGGGCCATCGTCGCCGTCTGCGGCTCGCTGAACCTGCTCTCTTTCATCATGATCGCCATCTCCCGCGAAACCCGCGGCACGGCCCTGGACCAAAGCCACGCGCACTGAAGTCAACCCATGCAACGCAAACTCCACATCCTCAACGGCTCGAACCTGAACATGCTGGGCGTTCGCGAGCCGCACATCTACGGCAGCACGACGCTGAAGGACATCGAACAGCAATGCCACGCGATGGCCGAAACCCTGCGCTTCGACTGCGTGTTCCGGCAGACCAACAGCGAAAGCCAGCTGATCGACTGGATCCAGGAAGCGTACTTTCAGGACGCCGCGCTGATCATCAACCCGGCGGGCTTCTCGTTCGGGCGCATTCCGGTGCTCGATGCCGTCAAGCTGATCCGCCGGCCCGTGGTGGAAGTCCACATCAGCAATATTCACCGCCGCTCGCAGGAATACCGCCACTCGACGATCTCGGTGGCGGCGACGGCCGTCATCTGCGGGGCGGGGGCCAACGGGTATCAGCTGGCGATGCGGGCGGTGGATGATTTGTGGGGGCGGGACTCCGGACCCGACGAGCAGGCGTAACAAATCAGTGCATCGCCAGCAGCGCCAGCGATGCCCCGCCCACCAGCACCAGGCTGAGCGCCCACACCACGTCGAGATTGAACCAGCTGCGCGCGACGAACTGCGGGCCGAGGTAGCGGAACGTGAGCCATGCCAGGCTGCCGCCGGCAGCCAGCATCGCCATGGTGTGCACGGCCGTCACCAGCGCGGCGGTGCCGGCATTGCCGAAGGCCAGCGCGCCGGCCGCTTCGTGCCCGCCATCGCCGCGCGCGAAGCACAGGCCGAGGTAGATCGGCACCAGCATCAGCCCTGCCCCGTGGGCGATGGCCACGGCGAACGACCAGAAAGCCAGCCGCGACGGCGGAATGCGCGCCAGCGCGCGCGGGTGACGGCGCCAGACCAGCAGCGCAATGCCATAGGCCACCACCAGCACGCTCGCTGCCAGGCGGATATGCGTCTCCCATGCCGCCAGCGACACCAGCAGCCCGAACGGCAATGTCAGCGCCAGGATGGCCAGCGCGTGCCCGGCACACAGGTAGCCCAGCGACATCGGCAGCGTGCGTGCGCTACGCGTGATCAGCGCGCCGGAGACCGCAAGCGGCCATCCCATCGCCGGATTGAGCCCGTGGTACAGGCCGCTGACCAGCACGGCGGCCCACAGGCCCCCCTGCTCCCAGGTAGCAGTCAAGCGCCCACCGACGGATAGCAGAACGAATCGGTCGAGCAGTCGCCGCCTTCCAGCCGGATCTGGTGGGCCCGATAACCATCGGGAAACGTGACCCGAAAGCGTTCGTCAAGGGTCAGCCCGCCATCGGCCCCGGCATGCGCCATCACCTGCGTACCGGGCACGCCGTCCGGATAGAACTGGTCGTCCCAGGTGGAATACAGCGAATTGGTCCAGTACACGCGGCGGCCGTCGCGGCTGATCTCCACCATCTGCGGGCCGCCCGCGAACGGCGAGCCGTCGGGGTGGGGCGTGCGCCGGACGATGCCGCCCAGGTGGACGGATCCGGCCAGCCGGGGCTTGCGGGGGTCGCTGACGTCGTACTGCCGCATTTCGCCCGTGCCCCAGCACGACACATAGAGAAAGCGGTCGTCGAGCGACAGGTCGATATCCGTCACCAGCGGCGGCACCGCGCCAAAGCCCTTCAGCAACGGTGGCAGGTCGTCCGGCGACGCGGCCTCGGGCGGGATCGTGGCCGTCTTCTCGATGTGGAACTCGCCGCCTTCGCGCCACCAGGTCCAGATCGATCCCTCCAGGTTCGTGGTGTCGACCACCACGCCGACAAACCCGTATTCGCGCACCGGGTCGTGCGCGGGCCGCACCTCAAGCGCCATCTGGTGCTGCGCGCCCAGGTCAAGCGTCTGCACGTTGCGCCGCCCGCGCAGGTCCCAGAAATGAAGCCGGTGCCCATAGCGGTTCGCCAGCAGGTCCTCGGGCACCAGGCCGCGCTCGAACTGCGGCGGCAGCGCCCATTCGCTCGACACCATGTAGTCGCGCGGCAGGTTCCACCAGAAGTCGTAGTGCTTGTCCTGCGTGCCGCGGTCGATCTCCCAGCGGCCCAGCACCTCGAACGTCTGGCAATCCATGATGAAGATGCCGGGCGCGCCGTCGGTGCCGTCGGGGCCGGCGCCGCCCAGCGTGCTCACATAGATGCCTTCCGGCCCGCAATGCACGGTATGGGGCCGCGAATAGCCGGTCTTGCTGAAGACTTCCGCTGGCTCGATGACCTTGTGGAGCTTCGCCTGCGTGGGGTCCGGCTTCGTATCCACCACATAGATGCGCGAACTTCGCATGCCGGGAATGATCAGGAAGCGCCGCTCCAGGAACGCATGGCCGGTCAGCGGCGAGAGGGCGGACGAACACGCGTTCCAGCCGAAGTGGTGCAGTTCGTCGCCGCGCCCCGTCATCGGCACGGTATGGACGACGGTGCCGTAGCGTGACGAATCGGGATTGACGTCCACGATGGCCAGCGCATCGGGCTGCGATCCATCGGGGCTCAGCAGCAGCGTGTAAGCGTAGGCCTCCGCCGGAGCCTGCATCGCAAGCCGTGGCGATGCGTGGAAGGTCGGATCGGGCCGCAGGTTCATGATGAAACCTCCTTGACGTCGGGGTCAAAGTGCGTCGGTGCGATCTACCAGCATAGGCGCCTGCCCCGCGCAGCGGTAACGAAGATATCCGCATGCCCATATGCCGTCACATCGGATATGGCGCAACGAATTCATTCCTTCGGCCCCGGCGGCAAGGGCGCTTATCTTGGGCCGTTCGATCACAACAATGCGCCCCGATGACCCTGCCCCACAATCCTGCGCGCCGCGCCGCCTTGCGCGGCATCGCCCGCCACGGCCTTGGCGCCGCCGCGCTGTTCTCGACGTTCGGTGCGGCCGCCAGCGCCCGCCCCGAGGTGATCCGCATCGGCGTGGCGCAGCCGGCCACCGGCACGCCGCCCACGTTTGCCGGCAGTTCGCTGGCGATCGCGCACGCCAAGGGCTGGTTCGAGGAAGCATTCAAGCCAGCCGGCACCCGCGTGGAGTGGTTTTTCTTCAAGGGCGCCGGTCCGGCGGTCAACGAGGCGTTGACCAACCGTCAGCTCGACTTCGCGCTGCAGGGCGACCTGCCCTCCATCGTGGCCCGCGCGGCGGGGCTCAAGACCCGTCTGGTACTGGCCACGGGCGTGCGCGCCAACATCTACATCGGGGTGCCGCCCGATTCGCCGCTGAAATCCGTGGCCGACTTGCGCGGCAAGCGCGTGTCGCTGTTCAAGGGCACCAACATGCATCTGCCCGCGCTGCGGCTACTGGAAGCCAACGGGCTGACCGACAAGGATGTGCGGCTGCTGAACCTGGACACGGCCGGCTATCTGGCCGCGCTATCCACGCGCGACATCGATGCGGCGATTGGCGCCATGGACATCCTGCGCCTGCGCGACAAGGGCGCCGTGCGCATTCTGTACAGCAGCAAGAACCAGTCGCCGATCTACACGCGCCAGAGCCATGTGCTGGTGACCGAGGAATTCAGCAACCGCTATCCCGACGCCACGCAGCAGTTCGTGAAGACCGCCGTCGAGGCAGCCCGCTGGGCGTCCGACGAGGGCCACCGCGAGGAGGTGCTGCGCACCTGGGCCCGCGCCGGCACGCCCTATGACCACTGGAAGGAAGATTTCGACGGTGAACCGCTGCGCGTGCGCCTGAACCCGAACTTCGACCCGTTCCTGATCTCTCGCTACAAGGACGCCAGCGAGCAGGCCTACCGCTTCCGCCTGAGTCGTGCGCGGTTCGACGTCGACCAGTGGATCGACCAGCGATACCTGAAGACCGCGCTGAACGACCTGCGGCTGCAGAGCTACTGGCCCATCTATCAACCTGACGGCAAGATCCTGGGAGCGTGACCATGGCCGCCCAACCGATTGCAATCAACGCGCCTTCAGCGGTTCAATCCGCGGGCCAGACCGCACACGGCGCGGCGCCATCCGCGTCGGCAACATCTGCCGCACCTGCATGGCGGCGCGACTGGCTGACCGCCACGCTGCTGGCCTGGCCCGTGCCACTGGCGCTGCTTGGACTCTGGTATCTGGCCGCACGCTTCGAATGGATTCCACCGCAGGTGCTGCCGGCGCCCGATGCCGTCCTTGCCACGCTGGAAGACCTGTATCGCAGCGGCGACCTCTGGTCGAACCTGCAGATCAGCGCGCTGCGCGTAGCCGGCGGCTTCGCGGTCGGGCTGGCCGGTGGCCTGGCGCTGGGCGCGGCGATGGGCCTGTCGCCGCGCTTTCGCGACTACGTCTATCCCACGTTCAAGGCCTTCAGCCAGGTGCCGGTGCTGGGCTGGCTGCCGCTGCTGATGCTCCTGGTGGGCATCGACGAGGCGCTGAAGATCATCCTGATCGCCAAGGCCGCGCTGGTGCCGATCGCGATCAATACGTACAAGGGCATTCACAACGTCCCCACCCGCTATCTGGAGGTGGCGCGCGTGTTGAAGCTGACGCGCTGGCAGACGCTCTCGCGCGTGGTCTTCCCGGCCGCGGCGGCGCCGATCTGGAACGGCGTGCGATACGGCCTGACCCATGCGTGGCTGGCACTCGTGGTGGTGGAGCTACTGGCCTCGTCGGAAGGGCTCGGCTACATGATCGTGTACGGCCGCCAGCTGTTCCAGCTCGACATGGTCATCGCGGCCGTGATCGTGGTCGGCGCGGTCGGCTTCACGCTCGACAAGGCCTTGGCGCTGGCCGAGCAGGCCGTGCTGCGCTGGCGCAAGCCAGGCTTCTGAGGAGCCACCGATGACCGGATTCGCCATTCCCAGGGTATTTCGCATGCCCCGTGCGCTGCGCGGCTGGGTGCTGCCTTTGACGATGATCCTGCTCTGGTGGGCCGCGGTGCGCTTCGGCTGGTCGACGTCGCCGCTGCTTGTGCCCGTGTCGAAGGTCTGGGCGACCGCCGTCGATCAGGTGACCACCGGCAAGCTGTTCGTCGCGCTGCAGGCGAGCCTGTGGCGCGACCTTGCCGGCTTCGCCATTGGCACCACGGCCGGACTCGCGTTCGGCGCGGCGCTGGGGCTTTCCCGGCTGTTCGAGAAGCTTGTCGGACCCACATTCCACACCGTCAAGCAGATCTCGCTGTTCGCGTGGATTCCGCTGATTTCGGTCTGGTTCGGCCTGGGCGATGCCGCCAAGGTGGTTTTCCTGTCGCTGGCGGCGTTCTTCCCGGTCGTGCTCAACACGTTCGAAGGCATCCGCGCGGTACCGGCCGATCTGCTCGAAGTGGCCCGCGTGCTGCGCTTCTCGCGCTGGCAGACGTTCCGGCGCGTGGTGCTGCCCGCCGCATCCCCGTCGATCTTCGCCGGCATCCATCTGGGCCTGATCTACGCGTGGCTGGCCACGCTCGGCGCCGAGTACCTGCTGGTGGCGGGCAAAGGCATCGGCAACACCATGATCGACGGCCGCGAGAACTTCTGGATGGACCTTGTCCTCTTTGGCGTGATCGTCGTGGGGCTGGTCGGCTTCACGCTGAACTGGATCGCCGCCCGCATCGAAGCGCGCCTGCTGCGCTGGCGCGGCCGTTCGGTCGCTGCCGCCTGAACTGACACTCCGGAGAACCTCATGCCACACGCCGGCACACTCGACATCACCCATCTGCACAAGCACTACGACGTCAAGGGCAAGACCCTGCCCGTCCTCGACGATGTGTCGCTATCGATCGCGCCAGGCGAGTTCGTCAGCATCGTCGGCGCCAGCGGCTGCGGCAAGTCCACGCTGCTGCGGCTGGTGGTAGGACTCGAAGACGACTATCGCGGCGAAATCCGCCTGGACGGCCAGCGCGTGGCCGGCACCAGCCTGCAGCGCGGCATCGTGTTCCAGGAGCATCGGCTGTTCCCGTGGCTGACCGTTTCGCAGAATATCGGGCTGTCGCTGATCAACAGCAAGCTCAGCGAAGGCGACAGGTTCCGCACGGTGCAGTCGCATATCGAACTGGTCGGGCTGCAAGGCTTCGAGAACGCGTATCCGTACCAGTTGTCGGGCGGCATGTCGCAGCGCGTGGCCATTGCCCGCGCGCTGGTGACGCGGCCCGAGGTGCTGTTGCTCGACGAGCCATTCGGCGCGCTGGACGCCATCACGCGGGCGCACCTGCAGCACGAGCTGCAGCGCATCTGGCAGGCCGAAGGCATCACGATGATCCTGGTCACGCACGATGTGGAAGAAGCCGTGTTCCTGGGCGACCGCGTCGTCATCATGGAACCCCGGCCCGGCCGCATCCGCAGCGTGCTGCCGATCCACCTGCCGCATCCACGCGACCGGGCGTCGCCCGCGTTCGCGCAGGCACGCGACCACGTGATGCGGGAGTTCGGCGCGCTGCATGCCACGCCCGGCGCCCCGGCGGCGCTGTCCCATTGAACGTCACCGATCCCACGTCCCACTTGTACCCGGAGCCTCCCATGACGCAAACCCAGCCGCAGGTCGAACTCGATATTTACCCCGTAGCAGGACGCATCGGCGCCGAAGTGCGCGACATCCGGCTCGATGGCGACCTGCCGCCCGCCACGTTCGCCGCCATTCGCGCCGCGCTGCTGCGCCACAAGGTGCTGTTCTTCCGCCATCAGGCCCATCTCGACGACGCCTCGCAGCAGGCCTTCGGCAAGCTGTTCGGCACACCGGTGCCGCACCCCACGGTACCGTCGCGCGACGGCACGGTCCTGCTCGAACTGGATTCGCAACATGGCGGCCGCGCCAATTCCTGGCATACGGACGTCACCTTCGACCTCGCCTATCCGCAGGTGTCCGTGCTGCGCGCCGTGAAAGTGCCGGCCGCCGGCGGCGATACGGTATGGGCCAACACTGCCGCCGCCTACAACGACCTGCCTGCGCCGCTGCGCGCGCTGGCCGACCAGCTCTGGGCACTGCATACCAACGACTACGACTATGCGGCGTCGCGCCCGCTGCCCGACGATGCCGGCGCGCGCCGCCATCGCGAACTGTTCACGTCAACGCTCTACGAAACCGAGCACCCCGTGGTGCGCGTCCACCCCGAGACCGGCGAGCGCACGCTGGTGCTCGGCCACTTCGTCAAGAAGCTGCTGGGCTATTCGTCGGCCGATTCCGCGCATCTGGTTTCGCTGCTGCAGAGCCACGTGCATCGGCTGGAAAACACGGTGCGCTGGCGCTGGCAGGCTGGCGACGTGGCGATCTGGGACAACCGTGCAACCCAGCACTACGCCATCAACGACTATGGCGACGCGCACCGCGTCGTGCGCCGCGTGACGATCGCCGGCGACGTGCCGGTCAGTGTCGATGGCCAGCCCAGCCGCGCGGTCAAGCCCGCGCCCGTGGCCGAACAACGCAAGGCAGCCTGACCATGAGCCAGACGCAATCGCCACGGCAACTCCATCTGGGCGCCTTCGTCATGGCCACCGGCCACCATGTGGCAGGCTGGCGCCATCCCGAGGCCCATGCCGACGCCGGCCGCAGCCTGGCGCACTATGCCGCGCTGGCCCGACGTGCGGAATCGGCCGGCTTCGACGCACTGTTCCTGGCCGACGGCGTGGCGATCCGCGGCATGGACGATGCCACGCTGCCGCATACGGCGCGCGCGGCCACGTTCGAGCCGCTGACGCTGCTGTCGGCGCTGGCGGCGGTCACGCAGCGGATCGGGCTGGTGGCCACGGTCTCCACCACGTACAACGAGCCCTATCACGTGGCGCGCAAGTTCGCGTCGCTCGACCACCTGAGCGGCGGCCGCGCGGGCTGGAACGTGGTGACGTCGTGGTCCGATGCCGAGGCACGCAACTTCAACCTGGACAAGCATCCCGAGCATGCGGACCGCTATGCGCGCGCAGAGGAGTTCGTCGATGTGGTGACCGGCCTGTGGGATACCTGGGAAGACGACGCCCTGGTCCATGACAAGACCCGCGGCGTGCATTTCACGGCGGAGAAACTGCACCGGCTCGATCACAAGGGCAAGCATTTCCAGGTGCGTGGCCCGCTCAACGTATCGCGGCCACCGCAGGGGCATCCCGTGATCGTGCAGGCGGGATCTTCGGAGGCCGGGCAGGCACTGGCCGCGCGTACCGCCGAGGTGATATTCACGGCGCAGCAGTCGCTGGAAGGCGCGCAGGCGTTCTACCGTGGCCTCAAGGGCCGGCTGGCGCGGTTTGGCCGATCGCCGGACCAGCTCAAGATTCTGCCGGGCGTCTTCCCGGTGGTGGGGCGCACGGCCGCCGAAGCCGAGGAAAAATTCGAGGCGCTGCAGGACCTGATCCTGCCGTCGGTGGGACTGGCACTGCTGTCGCAGCACCTGGGCGGCATCGACCTGAGCGGCTACCCGCTCGATGGCCCGCTGCCCGACAACCTGCAGGAGCCCAATGGCGCCAAGAGCCGCTTCCAGCTGGTGACAGGTGTCGCCCGTGCGGAACGCCTGACGATCCGGCAACTGTGCCGGCGCGTAGCCACCGCGCGCGGGCACTGGTCGATCCACGGTACGCCGTCGCAGATCGTCGACCAGCTGCAGGCGTGGTTCGAGGGTGAAGCCGCCGATGGCTTCAACGTGATGCCTCCGTGGCTGCCCGGCGGGCTCGACGATTTCATCGAACTGGTGCTGCCCGAACTGCGCCGGCGCGGGCTGTTCCGCGAGCAATACACGGGCACCACGCTGCGTGAGCATCTGGGGCTGGCGCGGCCGGCTGGGCGTAGCCGTCAAAAGCCGGACGCGCGCGTGGCATAGCGGTGTCGGGCGGCCTGGCCGGGCCGCCCGTGCCGGCCATCCGGCTTACTGGCGCGACGGGAAAATACCCTGCGTGCAGATCACGTAGTAGAGCCCGGTCGGCTCCAGCGGGCGCAGGTCCGGCAGCTTGAAGTTGTTGACACCATCGCCACCGAACTTGGTGCCGATCAGCGCGAACAACGCCTGGTTGTTCATGATGGACAACACACGGCCATCCGCGTGCACGCCGCCTGCCGCGAAGCTTGCGGCGGACAGCCAGACCGTGGCCATCGTGCAATCGCCCTCGTTGCCATCACCGATGGAGCCGGTGTTGCCGAGGCCGGGAATCGTGCCGGCGGGGCCGGTGGCACCGGTTGCCCCCGTGGCGCCGGTTGCCCCCGTGGCGCCGGTTGCCCCCGTGGCGCCGGTTGCTCCCGTGGCACCCGTGGCACCGGTAGCGCCCGCCACACCGGTGGCGCCTGTGGCGCCGGTGGCACCGGTTGCTCCCGCGGCACCCGTGGCACCGGTAGCGCCCGCCACACCCGTGGCGCCGGTGGCGCCTGTAGCACCCGTGCTGCCTTGCGGACCCGTTGCGCCGGTCGCGCCGGTCGCGCCGGCGGGACCCGTGGCGCCCGTGGCACCGGCCGGACCGGTAGCGCCCGTGGCACCGGGATTGCCTTGCGATCCCGTGGCGCCCACAGGGCCCTGCACACCCGTCGCGCCCGTGGAGCCATCGGCACCATTGGCACCCGTGGCGCCCGTGGCCCCGGTCGCTCCCGTGGCACCCGTTGCTCCCGTCGCGCCGGTCGGCCCCACCGGACCGACCTTGCCCTGTGCCACATCGCTCGACAGTGCGGCCAGCGTCGAGTTGGTGAGCTTCAGCTTGGCCGCGATGTCTTCCAGACGATCATCGTAGTTGTCGCCGTTGCGCGGATTGAATTTCTGGTTGAGCAGGTTCAGCGAATCCGCATTGACGCCCAGCGTGGACAGGCGTTGCTTGACCTGGGTAATGGCCAGGGCCAGCTTTTCGCTGGCCGCGGCAGCCGATACCGTCGAGAAATTGGTGAAAAACGCTTCGGTGTCGGCATTGCCATAGGCGGCCGCCACAACCAGTTCGGTAATCGGCGTGACGTTGGTTGTGCCGGCCGATTCGATGTACGAGTGCAACACTTCGCCGGTGGCCGTGGTCACGCGCAACACGCACGGCAGGGCCAGATTGGCCGTCGATGCGCTCCAGCTACCGTCCGATCCCGTTGTCACGGTGGTCTGGCCGCTCACGCACTTGACCGTCAGCGCGGCATTGGTGATTGGCGCGCCAGTCGCCGCAGTACCCGAAATCGTCGCTGCCGGCAGGGCTGCCGGGGCGCTGGCCGCGCTTCCGGAGCCTTCTCCGCCACCGCAGCTTGCAAGAAGTACCGATGTGGCCACCGACAGGGCGGCAGCCCATTGTTGTTGTTTCATTTCCCCGTTCCGTTCTGAATTGATGGTTTTATCGACGCCCTCGGGCCTGCATGCCGGAACATGTCCCGCGTGGCGCGGCAGCATCTTAGCGATGGATAGCCAGGCGGGCGACTTCAAATCACCCCCTACCTTGGTGGGGCAGACAGTGCGGCGCGCCCGGACAGCACCGCGCAGCCAAAAACGGGTATTCTTCGCCCGGATTTTTTGAGCCAGCGAGGTCGCGGTGACACGCATTTGCCTGAACATGATCGTCAAGGACGAAGCCCCGGTAATCGAGCGCTGCCTGGCCAGCGTGAAGCCCTGGATCGACCATTGGGTCATCGTCGATACGGGGTCCAGCGACGGCACGCAGGACGTGATCCGCCGCTTCATGGCCGACTTGCCCGGCGCGTTGCACGAACGCCCGTGGCGCAACTTCGCACACAACCGCAACGAGGCCATGGCGCTGGCCCGTACGGCCATGGGCGATGCCGGCGGCGATAGGGGCGAGGGCGACTACCTGCTGTGCATCGACGCCGACGAAACACTGCGCATGGCGCCGGACTTCCGCTGGCCCGACCTGCAGGCGGACGGCTATCAGTTCCGCTGTGAACTCGACGGCTGGCATTATCTGCGCAACGCGCTGGTGCGCGCCCGCCAGCCCTGGCGCTGGGAAGGCGTGCTGCACGAATTCCTGACGCAGGACGCCCCGCACCGCTGGGAGGCCCTGCCCCAGGCGGCCATCGTCGTGGCGCGCGATGGCGCCCGGGCGCGCGACCCACAGACCTACCTGCGCGATATCGCCGTGCTGGAACAGGCCGTGCGCGACGAGCCCGCCAACACGCGCTACCGCTTCTATCTGGCGCAAAGCTATCGCGACGCCGGCAAGCTCGACGATGCCGTGCGCGTCTACGACGAACGCGCCGCGATGGGCGGCTGGGACGAGGAGGTCTGGTTCGCGCGCTTTCAGACCGCCGTGCTGCGCGAGCGGCGCGGCGACGCGCCCGCCGCTGTGCAGGCGGCCTATCTCGACGCCTATCAGCAGCGCCCGACCCGTGCCGAACCGCTGTGCGAACTGGCGCGCTTTCATCGTCTGCGCAGCGAATTCGCGCTGGCGCACCTGTTCGCGCAACAGGCCGCCAGCATGCCGAAGCCGGCCGATGCGCTGTTCGTCGACGAATCGGTCTACGCCTGGCGTGCGCTCGATGAACTGGTGGTCAGCGCATACTATGTGGGCGCGCTCGACCAGGGGCGCGACGCCCTGCGGCGGTTGCTCGCAGCAAGCCGCTTTCCCGACAGCGAGCGGCCGCGCATCGTCGGAAACCGCCAGTATTTCGGGCTGTAGCGGACAGGCCCTGCCGTGCGCTAGGCCGGCTTCGCCCCGGCGTTCGGGTTCGGGTCCTGCCCCGCATCCTCACCCACGTTCTGGCTCGCGGTCTGGCCGGCGCGGCCAAGCTGGCCGGTCAGCCCCGGCTGGCTCGACTGTTCCGTCCAGCGCGTATCGCCGCTGCCGGGCAGCACCCGGATCCGGTTCTCGACATCCTTGACGCCGTACACCGATGCGGCGATGTCCTCGATGCGGTACTTCTGCGGGCGCGCCGGCACCGTGCCGGAGAGCGTGACCCAGCCGTCCGATACCGTCACCTCGACTTCGCGCACATCGAGCCGGCCCGTATGCGTCAGGCGTTCGCACAGGTCTTCGCGAATACGTTCGTCCGGGCGGGTATAGCCCTTGGGCCCGGCTGGCTGCCGTCCATGCGGCCGCGCCGAGCCGCCGGGCCCGTGGCCGTAGGCGCCGGGCAACGCGTGGTCATCGACGCCGCTGCCGCGAGCCGTGCCGTAGCCGTCGCGCCAGCGGGGTTCGCCGGGCGTGCCGCCATGACGGTAGGCGCCACTGCCATCGTCGCGGTCGCGCACTTCGTCGGGATAGCCCTGGCCGATGCCCCATCCCGCCTGCCCGGTATAGCGCATGCGTTCCATGCGGCGCGGATCGCCGCCGTAATCGCGCGGCGGCCCGCGCCGGTCGTCGAGGAATCGATCATCGCGATGCCCGTCGTCCCTGCTGTCTCGGTTCATGACCTCTCCCGCTGGCTGAGTTCCATGGGTGATCGGTACACGTCAGGCCCCGTGGCCCTTCTTCGGGCGCTTGCCCGGCGACGCCGACGTGGCCTGATGCTGCGCGCCGGGATCTTCGTTGCGGAATCCGCCATAGCTGCTCTGGCCGGGATCTGCGCTGCGGCTCTTCAACTGGTCGGCGCGCCGGTCGGTGCGCACGCCGGGATTGGCGCCGCGCTTTTCGGCGGGCTTGCCGGTATGTGACTTGCTGGGCATCACGGTCTCCTGATGGGCAATCGCGTCGGGAATGCCGCAAGCATCATGCCAATGACTTCCGGCATGGCGCTTGCCTTTGCTAATCGCACCGATCCACCACCAAGCGAGGACTGCCATGCCAGTATCCACCACGCGACTTACCGGTTTCCTGATGCTTGCCGCCACCGCGGCAGTCATGTCCATGGCGACCCCCGGCGCGCACGCGGCACCGCTGTCGGACCAGCCGGGCACCGCCATGGCCGGCGACGGCGATGTCATGTTCCTGCGCAAGGCCGCCATGGCAGGGACGCTGGAAATCGATGCCAGCAACCTGGCGCAAAGCCGCGCCAGCAGCCCCGCCGTCAAGTCGTTTGCCACCCAGATGATCCAGGACCATCGCGCCGCCGAGGCAAAGCTGAAGCAGCAGGCGCAAAGGCTGGGGGTGCAGTTGCCGGCCACGCCCCTGCAGAAGGACCAGCAGGCGCTGGCCAGGCTGGGGCAGCTGAAGGGCGCCGAGTTCGACCGCGCCTATGCGCAGCAGATTGGCGTGGACGCGCACCAGGACGCCGTGGCGCTATTCCGAAAGGCGGCGGACGATGCCAAGGACGATGGCGTCAAGACGTTCGCGCGCCAGACGCTGCCCACGCTGGAGCACCATCTTGAGATGGCGCAGAAAATGGCGTCGCAAGTGAAGTAAGGAGTCTTTGCCGGTGATTGCAGATCCAGACGGTGGATCTGCAATCACGGTGCAATATCTTCGCGGCCTGACGCGGGCGTCAGCCGGCCCGGGCGAGGAAGTACTGCGACACGATGGCCCGCGTGGTGGGGCTGGTGGACAGTTCGTCGAGCACGTCGCGCTGCGCCCACTTCAGGTACTTGATCTCGTTGCGAGGCTTGGGCGTGGCGGACTTGCCCACGGCTGCCGCGAACACGTGGTGCACCGTGGTGGCGCCAATGAACTGGAAGGCCGTGGTCAGCGACTTGGCCTCGATCGCGGTTTCCTCGCGCAGTTCGCGCCACGCGGCCTCCACCAGCGATTCCTGGTCGTCGGGTCGCCCGCCGGGGAGCGCCCAGCGCACGCCATCCTTCGAGACGAGCAGAACGTGCCCCTCCCGGACGCAAATGACCGTAGCTCTGATTTTTGGCTTGATGAATGGCATATCGGCCGTTCCAACCACTGCATGTTGTTTCATGACATCCGGATCGCGCTGTGGCGATGATCCCACTATAAAACCACGCCGTCACGTCGCAACGCCGGCCGTTCCAGCGGCGGCGTGCAAAACGTGGACAAAGCGGACAGGCGCGTAGTGTCCCTGTGCAGCGCCTCGCTGGCAATGGATGGGGAACGCACTTGTTGCGCAGCTACCTCACGCATGTGCCGTGCCAGCATCGTCCCGACGCCCGGCAATGGCCAGCGCATGGTAGTGCGCGATGCGTTGTAGCGCCCACAGGGCTGCGGCGTCCCGGATCTCGGTGCGATCCCCGCGAAACTGGCGCGTTTCCGTGTACTCGCATATCTGGGTGCCACGCACGCGGACCAGCCACGCGAAGCACTGCGTGCCGGGCGGCGTGCCATCGGGGGCCCCGTCGTCCGTCACGCCCGTGTTGGCGACGGCCACATCGGCCTGGCTGAGCCGCATCACACCTTGCGCCATGGCCAGCGATACCGCCTCGCTGGTCAGGCCGTGCCGCGCGATGAGGTCGGCACTGACGCCAAGGATCTGCTCCTTGGCGTCGGGCGAATAGGCAACGATGGCGCACTTCAGCGTGCCGCCGCAGCCCGGTATGTCGGCAATATGGGATGCAATGAGCCCTGCCGTGCAGGACTCCGCCGTGGCCAGCCGCAAGCCATGGCGCTGCAGGAAGTGCGCGGCGGCCTCAGCCGGGTGCATGGGCGTCCTCCGTTCGTGGGTACGACGGCCGTGGCGTGTCGTGGCCTGCCTGCCTGGGGTGTTTGACGAACGATATCTGTCCGTCCCGTTCGAGCACGACATCCCATTGCGTGTCACCGCGCCCGTTCCGCTGGTCGTTCCAGCCCGCGGTGTGCAGCTTCGCCCTGGCGTTGGCGTCGAGATCTTCGTCGCTGAGCATGGCACGCCTGCGGGCGTGGCGATCCTCGTGCCCGTCCTTCACCAGCACGATCGGCCGGCCGGCGATGGCCCGGTCCACCGCCGGCCATGTTGCAGACAGCATGCACACCAGCCGATGCATGAAGACCAGGACGGCCGCCGCCGCCAGCGTGCCAAGGATCGGACTGGCGCCCACCACCGCGCGCGACAGGATCGCCCCGAGCAGCAGCATGATGCAGAGGTCGAACGCGGTCTTCTGGGCGAAGGTCCGCCGGCCCGCAGCGCGCAGCAACAGCCATGTGGCCAGGAACACCAGCGCCGCACGCGCGGACATCTGATACCACGCGAGCTCCCTGCCCGTGCCGAATACGGCCTCGAATGCCGCCTCCATGTTCCACCCCCACCGCAGCGTTCAGCCCCGGATCGACCTGGGATCGTGCCCGAACGAATTGCGCGCCCGGATCTGGCCGTCCCGGCCGTGGATAAACAGTTCCGCCTGGTTCTTCCGGGCCATCTCGGTAGCCACTTCGATGGCGTCTTCCTGCGTCGCAAACAGCTTCCGGCCTTCCGGGCTCTTGGCCTCTTCCACGGCCCAGCCATCCGGGGCCGGCACCACGTGTACGTCCTTGCCGCTCATTTAAGTCTCCATGGGTGTCTGTCGCATGTCTTACTTATTCACCCAAAACGGCTGGCGCGGTAGTCGGCCATGGTCTGACAACTGCGTCAGCCAACGTCGGTGTTCACAAAGCTGCCGTCCACAACGCGCCGCCGTGTCCGGAACGGGTGCTTTCCGTACCGGCTGACACCTCCACTTCTGACCTAGATTATTTACGTGCCCGGCGGTCCAGACCCGTCGGGCCTCCCTTGATCCATGGCGCCCGCTCTCCCGGAGGGGCGCTTCTTTTTTGCGCGCGCCGCCCTCACTCCACCGTGACCGATTTGGCCAGGTTCCGAGGCTTGTCGATATCGGTGCCTCGCGCCAGCGCGGTGTGATACGCCAGCAACTGCATCGGAATGGTGTGGACGATGGGCGATAGCAGCCCATAGTGCTCGGTCAGCCGGATGATTTCCAGGCCCTCGCCCGGCTGCAGCGCGCAGTCGATATCCGCGAACACATAGAGCTTGCCGTTGCGCGCGTGTACCTCGTGCATGTTCGACTTCAGTTTTTCGAGCAGGCTGTCATTGGGCGCCACGGCCACCACGGGCATCTGGTCGCTGATCAGCGCCAGCGGCCCATGCTTGAGTTCGCCCGCCGCGTAGCCCTCCGCGTGGATGTAGGAGATCTCCTTCATCTTCAGCGCGCCTTCGAGCGCGATCGGATAGTGCATGCCGCGCCCCAGGAACAGGATGTTCTCCGTACGGGTCAGCTGATCGGCCCAGCCGATGAAGTGCGGTTCCAGCGCCAGCACCCGGCTCAGTGCGTCGGGCAGGTGCCGCAGCGCGCGCAGGTGGTCCTGTTCTTCGGCGTCCGACAGGCGGCCGCGCATCTGCGCCAGCGTCAGCGCCAGCAGGAACAGCGCCACCAGTTGTGTGGTGAATGCCTTCGTGGACGCCACGCCGATTTCCACGCCTGCCCGCGTGATGAACTGCATCGTGCAGGCCCGCACCAGGGCGCTGGTGGCCACGTTGCAGATGGCCAGCGTGCGATGCATGCCGCGTTCGCGCGCCGCCTGCACGGCGCCAAGCACGTCGGCGGTCTCACCGCTCTGCGACACCGCCACGACCAGCATGTTCGGATTGCTGAATCCGTCCCGATACCGATACTCGCTGGCGATTTCCACCCGCACCGGCAGGTTGGCCAGCCGTTCGATCCAGTAGCTGGCGGTCAGCGCCGCATGATAGCTGCCGCCACACGCCAGCAGCAGCACGGCATCCACCGTTTCGAGCTGCCGATACGCGCCGTCGCCAAACAGCTCGGGCATGATCGAGGTGATGTCCTGCAGCGTGTCGGCCACGGCGCGCGGCTGCTCGAAAATCTCCTTCTGCATGTAGTGCTGGTACAGCCCCAGATCGGCCGCCGCGCTGTGCGCCGCCACCGTATGCACGGCACGCTCCGCCCGCTGACCGGCGGCATCGACGATCCAGTGGCGATGCATCTGCACATCGGCCACATCGCCATCCTCCAGGTAGACGATCCGGTTCGTGACGGCGGCCACAGCGATGGCATCGGACGCCAGGTAGTTCTCGTCTTCGCCGACGCCGACCACCAGCGGCATGCCGTACCGGGCGCCCACTAGCCGGTGCGGCTCGTCGCGGCACAGCACGGCGATCGCATAGCTGCCGCGCAGCCGCCTGACAGCCTCGCGCACCGCCTCGAACAGGTCGCCGTTGTAGAGATGATCCACCAGGTGCGCAATCACCTCGCTGTCGGTCTGGCTGGCGAACACGTAGCCGTGGGCTTCCAGTTCGCCGCGCAGGGCCTCGTGGTTTTCGATGATGCCGTTGTGGGACAGCGCGATACGCGGTGCGCGATCGTTCGGCGAGAAGTGGGGGTGGGCATTGGCCGTGACCGGCTTGCCATGCGTGGCCCAGCGCGTGTGGGCAATGCCGGTGTATCCGTCGATGGCCTGTTCGGCCACGTCACGCTGCAGCGCCGCCACGCGGTCCACGCTGCGCGACCGCACCAGCCGCCCACCCTGCAAGGCGGCCACGCCGCATGAGTCGTAGCCGCGATATTCCAGCCGCTTCAGGCCATCGACCAGTTCTCCAACGATATCGCGCTGCGCCACCGCGCCCACAATTCCGCACATAGACCCTCCGGTTTCGGTATCCCACATCGATTTGATGCGATGGACCGGATGGTAGGCTGCCCGCCATGAAATTTTCTTTCGAAAATTCACTTCCTATGACGTTTTCAATTGCAGTAAGATATGTCTGAAATTTTATTTCACTGAGACTTGCCATGATTTCCATCGCCCTCGATGACCTCGACCTGCGCATCCTCCAGGTCATGCAAGCCGATGCCTCGCTGACCAATGTCGAGCTGGCGGCACGCGTCTTCGCGTCGGCGCCCACTACCATGCGCCGCGTACGCCGCTTGCGCGAAAACGGCGTTATCGCTCGCGAGATCGCCGTGCTCGACGCCGAAAAGGTTGGCCATGCCCTGACGGCCATCATCGAAGTGACGCTCGACCGGCAGACGGCCGAGGACTACGCGGCGTTCGAAAGCCAGGTCTGCGCGGAGCCGGCGGTGACACAGTGCTACCGCGTCTCGCCGGGGCCGGATTTCGTGGTGATGGTGGCATTGCGCGACATGGCCGCCTACGATGCCTTCGCGCGGCGCCTGTTCCGCGGCGCCAGCAATGTCCGAAACGTGCGCACGTTCTTTTCGACCCATTGCGCCCGGTTCGCGGCCAATCCGCCGGTCACCGCAGACCGCGCCGCAGACGCGTCCTGATCCACCACCCAGCCGACCGGGAACGGCCCGGCGCCACGCCCTGGGCCGTCCTAAGCCGCCTGGCGCGGCAACGCTCCGCTGAAGCAGTAGCCGTTCTTGCCCGACCGCTTGGCCACGTACATGCTTTCGTCGGCCAGGTTCAGCAAGTAGTCGGGTTCGCCGGCATCGTCCGGGTACAGGGCGATGCCGATGCTTGGCGTAATGCGGATCGGACAATCGTTGATGGTATCGATCCCGCCCACCGTCTGCACCAGCCTTTCCGCCAGCGGCGCCACGTTGCCGATGTCCGCCACATCCTCCAGCACGATGGCGAACTCGTCGCCGCCCAGGCGCGCCACGGTATCGCCTTCGCGCAACTGGGCCTTCAGGCGCTGGGCCACCGTGATCAGCGTCTCGTCGCCAATGCCGTGCCCCAGCGTGTCATTGACCGCCTTGAACCCGTCCAGATCGATGAACATGACGGCGACATGCGTGCCGCTCCGGCGCGCCCTGCCGATGGCCTGCTCCAGCCGCTCGCCCAGCAAGGTGCGATTGGGCAGCCCGGTGAGCGCATCGTGCGTGGCCAGGTAACCCAGCCGGTCCTGTGCCAGCTGGCGCTGGGTAATGTCGGCGCAGACCGCCACAAAGTTGGACACCTCCCCCCTGGGGCCCCGGATGCCGTGGATCGACAGCGATTCGCGATAGATCGCGCCGTCCTTGCGCCGGTTCCATAGTTCGCCGCGCCAGTGGCCCGATTCGCGCAACGCCTGCCACATATCGCGATAGAACTCGGGCGGCTGGCGGCCCGAGCTGAGCATGCGCGGCGTGTTGCCGATCAGTTCCGCTTCCGTATAGCCCGTGAGCCGCACAAAGGCGGGATTCACTTTCTCGATCACACCATGCACGTCGGTGATCATCATGCCGTCCTGCGTCAGTTCGAATGCCTGGTCCACCAGCCACAGGCTGTAGCGCGACGACCGTCGCGCATCGTCACGCTCGCGCAGCAGCCGGAAGCCAAAGGTCAGCGACACGACCATGGCGATGGCCAGCACCGCCGCCGCGGCCTGCGCGGTTTGCTCCAGCATGCGCGTGCTGCCCTGCGCCAGGGAGGCAGCCTGCGCGACATTGGCATCGATGGCCCGCGTCATCAGGTCATCCAAGTGCCGCATCAGGCCAATCTGTGCGCCCAGGTAAGTCCGGGCCGCGTCGTGATGGCCGCCGGCGATCATCCCGGCTGCGGCCAGTGCCAGATTGCGAAACTGGGCAAGTTCCTGGCCCAGGGCCTCTGCCGCCTGCTGATCGCGCGGTCCGCTGACATTTGCCCCGAAGTACGCGGCCCAGGCCTTGTCCATGCGCGCCAGGTCATCGCGCACGCCGGCAACGATGGCGTGATCGTCCCCATGCGTGCGCATGGCCAGCGCCTTCCAGAGCCGTCGCCTGGCTTCCAGGCAACTGGCCCGCAGTTCGCCAAGCTGCCCCACAGGCAGCGTATTGCCGACATAGATGGTGGTGACGTAGGAATCGAGCCGCTTCATGACAAACAGCCCGCCGCCCACCAGCAAGGCAGTGACCAGTGCGCCTAGCGCCATCGTACGTATCAGGCCGAACCTCACCGAGCGGAGATATGTCTTCATGGATTGTCTGAGCCATCGGATGCGGGGGTACCGGGGATAACGGCAGCGCGGGCCAATCCCTATACGTCTGGCGACGCTATCAGACGGGCCTGACGCCGACCTGACCCGGCAGCGAGGTGTTTGCCCACGGCCGCCATCGGGCTGGCGCGGTGTTGGCGCGCGACCAACGTCCGATGGCAATTTTCAGCCTTGGCGCGTCAGCCGCGCCACATTCGGCCCCCTGCATCCGCTGGTACGGGAACTGCGTAATAGCAGAGGAACGCCTCGCGGCGTTCCGTTGTGTTTCACCTGCCTTTGGAGTTTTGCCATGTCACGCAGATTCACCATTTCCGTTCTCTCCACCACTGCCCTGGCCCTCGGCCTGGCGGCAGGCGGCGCCCAGGCCTCGGGCCCGCGCGACAGCACCCATGCTGGCGACAGGTACGGCTACACCTTCCGCATGGACACGCGCGATGTCTTCACCGACGGCGCGCGCACCGGCCGATTTGACACGTTCAGCGAAGGCGCACGTGTCGTGGCCCCGACCACGCGCGAAGTCGACAACGACCGTTCCCTGTCCGGGATGGACCTCCGGGGCGTATCGGCCGAGCCCTCGCGCACGATTGACGTCTACACCGACGGCGCGCTGGCCGGCATGGACCGCAGCGGCGTATCCGCCGAGCCCTCCCGCACGATCGACGTCTACACCGATGGCGCGCTGGCCGGCATGGACCGCAGCGGCGTGTCGGCCGAGCCCTCCCGCACGATCGACGTCTACACCGATGGCGCGCTGGCCTGAGCAGCGGTAGCGGGTATCACTGGCGGGGCGTGTCCGACGGCTCATACCCGGCGCGACGCGGCTCGTCAGACCCGGCCCTCGCCTTCGTCGGACGGCCTCGCCAGTGTTGCGAACGCCAAGCCACCCGCCGGCCGACATACGCTGCCTGCGCCACATTCGCGCGCTGCCGTCCTGTGCCTTGCTGCCGATTTGGCCATAGACTGAAACCTGCCGCGCGCAGGAAGGCGCGGCCTTGGAACAAGCCAATCCCAGTCAGCGAGCGAAGCCATGTCGATCCCCCACCTGTCTTCCGGCCAGACCGCCAGCGTGCTACCGCTGGGCGCCAACCTCAAGAACACCCCCACCACCGCGCTGTTCAAGGCCCCGCACATGGAAGTGGCCCGCTTGGTGATGCTGGCAGGCAAACAGTTGCCCCCACACGCCGTGGCCGGCCCGCTGACCATCCAGTGCATCGAGGGAGAAGTCGAAGTCGCGCTGGACCACGGCTCGCAACGCCTGAAACCGGGCGACCTGATCTACCTGGCCGGCAACGTCCGGCACGATCTAAAGGCCGTGACCGATGCGTCGGTGTTGTTGACGATTGTGTTGATGGATGGGGGAGTAGCGCCGGAAGATGGTTAAGGACGGCCATTCCCGATTGAGAATGGCGTCTTGACTTCACTACGTATGACATATGGAACTGCTAAAGTATTTCGATCTAATTCTCGTCGACGGAAACGCACGCCGACCATTCGCGCCGCACGGTAATATTTTCTGCTATCTCTGAGGCGTGTCCACAGTAGTTCCATCTTTTTGTGATCTTTAAGTGTAGTGTCAATAAATCGCCGCATCGGAAAATAGTCACAACGTCCTCGTCCTGCAGTGGAATTGCGATTGTCCTCCACATCGCCGATCGCACCGCGCCCATTCCTTGAAGACGGCAATTGTTTTTTCCCGCCTCTGTTTTCGTGAGCGACCGGTAGTCGAGAATTGCGCCGTCGCCGTTTTTAATAGTCACGAAGACTTCATGCATCACTCCATCTTTTTCAATAGAACAATGGAATTTTTCATCCTTGGGCGTCGCAAATGCATCCTGAACCAGCAGTGCGATAATCGTCGCAATAATATTAACCCCTCTCATTTCTGCCCTTCCTCAAGAAATCGGAGATGTCGATAATGGACCGCCCACTCGGAATATTAGTCGGATCGCAACAAAAAGCCTTGGGAACAATCTTCCCCTCTATATAATCGTTCAACCAATAACGCTGCGCCGCAACATATTCGCCTTCTTGAGCCGCCGCCAATAACTCTGCGCGGGCCTTACCCACCTGCGCCACAAGCAGTTCCTTTGCCCGATCCTCTTCGATTGCGTCATTAATGTAATTCAACAAATCACCGCCGCCTAAGTGATGACTCGCATACATTAATTTTACGGTGTCCGATGAATCGAGAGCATCTATTGGGTAACCCTTGCCCGCGATCCACCGCGCATTTTTAACAGCGTAATCGGCTAGGGCTTGAATTGCGCACTCTGCATCGAATCTGAGATCGAGTAACGCTAGAACGTTGGCATCCCTGGCAGTTTCCTGTTTCCTCAAAATTTTCTTCATATTTTCGACAGTTAATGCACTGGAGCTTCCGTCCGTCAGCGTAAAGATTAACTGACCCTTCGGGTCAGTGGAGAAAATACCGCGCTCAATCGCTCTCGCGTGTAAAAACGTATCTTTCGCGACTGCCAACCCCATCCATGTAGCGGCGAGAAACTGAGACATACCCCGCGCAGAAGAATTTTTCGCTGCAGACTTCGGATCCCATTCCCTGGTGGTTATTTTCTGCTTTCTAGTTTTTGGAGATCCGTCCTTATTGAATTGCGGCTTCCCCTTCGCAAGACTTGCTTTTCAACAACGATGGAAATCTTTGCAGCTTCTGCATCGATCATCGCTGCCAAGCCTTGCGGCTGAATTCCGGCGCGACTAGCGGCCTGCACAATAAACTTCCGATATTTATCGTTGACTCCAAGGCGGAGGTTCTCTCGATTGGGACACTCAACTCCCACGTTGAGCACAGGATTTCCAGCCAAATCTCGATGCGAAGACACGCCTTCCGCGCTGAAACTAGCGTGAGTATTCGTATCAGGAAGCCCGTCATGCCGTCGCAAAGCAACGTTTATCTTTTTTTTGGACTGACGAATGTGAGCTGATGAACACCCCAAGACGCCGCGATCTCCGATAATAATTTTTCACCCCCTCCCATCTTCTCGACGAATATGCGCGGCCACTCGTCCTTGTCGAATACGCGAAATGGGGGAAGCACGCCGAAACTGTCGGTAGAGACTCTATACTCGTCCAAGCCGCTATAGATATGAACCCTAAGATCGGCGATAGGACTCCCGATCGAATCGACGAAATAAAGCCAGAATTCGATAAATTCTTTTTCCTGCCGCGGAATCCGCAAGTACTGGCCGGCGTAAATAAAGTTCGATTCGCGGATATGGTTCGCCATTAGCAGTTCCTGCGCGTCGACGCCATGATCGCTTGCAATTTTATCCACGGTGTCGCCATTTTCGACGCGATATAAAATATCTTGCTTCATTTTCGCTCCGCTGCACGTGTTTAACTCCCGGCGCTTGGTCTCCTATCCAGAATCGAAAACCCTAAGCACGGTTGACTACCCCTCTGCGACGCACGCTACACCGACTTCCTGCCGCGAAAGCTACCGATTTCGCAGTGATCTAATCCGACGCAACCGCACGCAGAATTCGTCGGATTGCGATTTACGCGCAAATGAAAAGGGCCCTGCGAAGCAAGGCCCCTTTCCGGGTTCCGAGACAGGCTCGGACTATGATCCATTCACGGCGACAGTGCACTCAGCCCGGCTGCGCCGCCCTGCGTTCCGCCAGCAGCTTCTGGATGGCCGCCTCGATTTCCTTGTAGCGGCCTTCGCCGTAGTGCTGGTAGACGATGCGGCCATTGGCGTCGATCAGGTAGAGCGCGGGCCAGTACTGGTTGCGATAGGCCGACCACGTGCCGTACATGTTGTCCTGCGCCACCGGGTAGCGGATGTCGTATCGCTTGAGCGCCGCCTGTACGTTCTCGGTCGATTTCTCGAACGGGAATTCCGGCGTGTGCACGCCGACCACCACCAGGCCCTGGTCCTTGTACTTGTCGTACCACTGTTTCACATACGGCAGCGTGTTCACGCAGTTGCCGCAGGCGTACGTCCAGAAGTCGACCAGCACCACCTTGCCACGCAGTTGCTGCATCGTGAGTGGCTCGGAATTCAGCCAGTTGTTGATGCCCACGAATTCGGGGGCGGCGCCCTGGTCGCCCACCTTTGGAATTTCGGCGATGGCGCCGGTGCCGAAGGTATAGATGGCCGCGATGCCGATGGCGGCAAGCATGGCGCGCAGTACGTTACGCATGATTCAGGGGCCTCTTTCCGAAAATGCTCGCCCCGTGTGCGCATGGCGGACCAACGGGGCGATGGGGCACTGGTCAGACCAGTTCGGTTTCGATATGGATGTTGCCGTGCAGGGCCTTCGAGTACGGGCAGGTGCGGTGGGCGGTGTCCACCAGCGCCTGCGCCACCTCGCGCTCGATGCCGGGGATATGCACGCGTAGCCGGGCCTGCAGCAGGTACTCCACACCGGCCGTGCCGAGGTCCACTTCGGCATCGACAGACAGGTCTTCCGGCAGCTCGATCTTCTGCTTGCCGGCGGCCAGGCCGATGGCACCGATGAAGCAGGCAGACCAGCCGGCGGCCAGCAGCTGCTCGGGGTTGGTGCCGTTGCCCTTGCTGCCCGGCGACGACAGGTCGATGTCGAGCTTGCCGTCGTCGCTGCGGGCCGAGCCGTCGCGGCCGCCGGACGTGATGTGGACCTTGCCGGTGTACAGGACTTTTTCGATGCGGGTCATGGTGGATTCCTTGTCTGGTTCAGTGGTTTGGTTGTGGTGAAGCGGATTCGAAGCTTGCTGTGGGGCCGGGCTCAGGCGTAGGCGCCATCCAGGTACGGATCGACGCTGCGTGCCGGGTCGGCCGACACGCCGGTGCGGTCCATGCCGGCCAGCGTGCGGGCGCCTTCGTAGTACGGGTCGAGCGTGCGGGCGCCGTCATAGAACGGGTTGCGCTGGTCCTGCACCGAGCGTGCGCCGTCCAGGTACGGGTCGGCCGAGCGGGCCGGCGGGGCCGACACGCCGGTGCGATCCAGGCCGGCTACCGTATGGGCGCCGTCGTAGTAGGGGCTGCGCGGCTCTTGCACCGAGCGGGCACCGTCGTAGTACGGGCTGCGCTGGTCCTGTACCGAACGCGCGCCGTCGCTGAACGGATCGGCCGAGCGGTACGACAGGCTGGCTACCGTGCGGGCGCCGTCGGTGTACGGGCTGCGCGGTTCCTGCGCCGAGCGGGCGCCTTCGGTGTACGGGTCGCGGGCGTCGGTGGCCGACCGGGCGCCTTCGCTGAACACGTCGCGGGCACCTTGCACGGCGCGGGCGCCGTCGATGTACACATCGCGGGCGCCTACAACGGAAGCCTGTGCGCCTGCAGCGGCGGCAACCAGGGCAACGGCGAGGACAAGGCGCTTGGTGAGGTTCTTGGACATGATGGTTTCCTTTTCAGTGGGATGCGGTCGATTCGGTGGATTGCCGTGGCAGCGTTTTGGCGTGTCGTTTGTGCGTCGCGCTGCCATGGACCGTATTTAAGGCGGCCCACGTATCGCGCCCGTAGCGACTTGGCAGCCGTTCTGTCAGGGCACGTATCGTCGCGGTGGCCTGATACAAAGGCGTACAAAAAGGAAGGAAGCCTGCAGCGGGCTGGCACTACGGGGAGGGGAGGAACGAGAGACGTGCGCCTTGCGGCACTACCCTCATCCGTGAATGGGAGAGGGTTGGGGAGAGGACGGCAAGGCGCCGCTGGCCTGCCGGTTGCGATTCGAACCGCCTGCCCTCTCCGTCCGGCACCTCTCCCGCGGGCGGGAGAGGAAAGCAAGCCATCGGTCGCTGGAAACGATCGCCAGGAAACCTCAGCCCAGCCGGATATCGGCGGCCAGGCCGCCGCCTTCGCGGTTGCGCAGCGTCAGCGAGCCGCCGATGGCCGCAGCAAGCTGGTGGGCGATGGCCAGGCCCAGGCCGGTGCCGCCGGTTTCGCGGTTGCGCGAACCCTCCAGGCGGACAAACGGCTGCAACACGGCTTCGAGCTTGTCTTCGGGGATGCCGGGCCCCCGGTCCATGATCGATATGATCACGGCGTCACGTTCGCGGTGGACGCCCACTTCGGCCGCCCCGCCGCCGTATTTGATGGCGTTGTCGATCAGGTTGGTCAGCACGCGCCTCAGCGCGTTGCGGCGCGTCACGATGGCGCCGCCAGCGTTCTCGCCGATCGACACATCCTTGCCGGTGTCCTGGTAGTCGTAGACCAGGCTTTCGACAAACGACCCCAGGTCGATGCGGGACGCCTCCTCGCCGTCGCCGCCGGAACTGCGCGCATAGGCCAGCCCTTCCCGCACCAGTGTCTCGATTTCCGCCAGGTCGTTGACCAGCTTGCGCTTTTCCTCGGAGTCCTCGGCCATTTCCGCGCGCAGCTTCATCCGCGTGATGGGCGTCTGCAGGTCATGCGAGATGGCGGCCAGGATCTGCACGCGCTCCTCGACAAATTGCGCGATGCGGTCGCGCATGGCATTGAACGCCCGCGCCGCCTGCGCCAGTTCCGTGGGGCCTTGCTCATCCAGCGGCTGCGACCGGGTATTGGGGTTGAGTGCGTCCGCGGCATCGGCCAGCGCCACCAGCGGGCGGATCGACAGGCGCACGGCGAACCAGCAGCACAGGATCAGCAGCAGCAACTGCAGCACCAGCACATAGGGCAGCCACTGGGCGATGGGGGTCATGCGCGGATGCACGTCGATGGTCAGCGGGCTGCCGTCGGTGAGCGTCAGATGCGCCTGCAGCTGCTTGCCGTCCCCCGGAATCGACTGCACCGTCACCGGGTAGTGCGTGCCGGTGGCTTCCATGATCCGCTCGGCGATGTCGCGCCCGCGCTCGGTCATCTCCGGCACCCCCGGCGAACCGGGCCCCAGGATGTACTGATAGTTGCCACGGTTCACGCGTGGCAGCCACTGCGGGCGCTCGGCGGCGGGAATCCGGTCAAGAATCGCCACCGACGTCGCCACGTCGGTCTCCAGCGTGCCCAGCATGACCTGCCGCGCCGACATGTACCGCTCCGAAAACAGCACGGCAAACGACATCAGGTGCGCGACGAT
The DNA here is from genome assembly GCF_900104095.1 of Ralstonia sp. 25mfcol4.1. GTDB lineage: Bacteria > Pseudomonadota > Gammaproteobacteria > Burkholderiales > Burkholderiaceae > Cupriavidus. The sequence continues at coordinate 322,090 of NZ_FNJO01000004.1, forward strand.
CATGCCCGCCAGCAAGATCAGGAACAGGCGCGACCCCATGGTACGGGGCCAGCGCCAGCGGCGAGTGCTCACTGACGTGCCTCCGTGATCTCCACGGGCATCGCGAACACATAGCCCTCGCTGCGCACCGTCTTGATATAGGCCGGCTCGCGCGCGTCGTCCTTCAGACGCTGGCGCAGGCGGCTGACCAGCAGGTCCACCGACCGCTCGAACATGTCGGCTTCCCGGCCCTGGGTCAGGTTCAGCAGCTGGTCGCGGTTCAGCACGCGCTGCGGGTGGTCCACGAAGACGCGCAGCAGCCGGTACTCCGCGCCGCTCAGCGCGACGATGGTGCCTTCGTTGTCGATCAGGTGGCGCGCGGTGGTATCCAGCTGCCAGTCCCCGAACGCCAGCATCTGCCCGGCCTCGGTGATCTGCAGGTTAGGCGGCAGCATCCGGGTGCGGCGCAGCACGGCCTTGATGCGCGCCAGCAGCTCGCGCGCGGCGAACGGCTTGGTCAGGTAGTCGTCGGCGCCCATTTCCAGGCCGATGATGCGGTCGGTCTCGTCGTCGCGGGCGGTCAGCATCAGGATCGGCGTGGTCTTGTGCTTGCCCGCGCGCAGTTCGCGGCACAGCACCAGGCCATCGTCGCCGGGCAGCATCACGTCCAGCACGATCAGGTCGACCGTGTTGCCGTCCAGGAACTGGCGCATATGCCGGCCGTCCGGCGCCATGGTCACCCGCAGGCCATTCTTGGTCAGGTAAGTGGATACCAACTCACGAATCTCCCGATCGTCATCGACGATCAGGACATGGTCGACATGCGATTCCATCAGCTTCACCCCTGGGCAATCTATTTCTAGGAAAAATGTGAACAATCAGTCTGTTGGCGAGATTGTATGGGCGCGGGCGGCTTCGCGTGTATCGCAATGTATCTGGCGGCCGCCGCCCCACAAAGCCATACAACTTTGCCGGTTGGCGACACATTTACGGTAGATCACGGGCGTCTCATTGGGGCATGCCAGATGGCTGGCCCCTCATTCCTGCCGAAAGGAACCCGACCATGACGCTGCTGATCCTTGCCTACCTGGGTGGTGCCCTGACCATCCTGAGCCCGTGCATCCTGCCCGTGCTGCCGTTCGTGCTGAGCGGCAGCGGCCAGCCGTTCCTGCGCGGGCGGCTGCCGATGCTGGCCGGCATGGCGGTGACCTTTGCGGCGGTGGCCACGCTGGCGTCCGTGGGCGGCGCCTGGGCGGTGCGCGCCAACGAATATGGCCGCTATGCCGCGCTGGCGCTGCTGGCGCTGTTCGGGTTGTCGCTGCTGGTGCCCCGGCTGGCCGAAGCGCTGACCCGGCCCGTGGTGGCGCTGGGCAACCGGCTGGCTGGCGATGGCACGGCCGGCGCCGCGTCGCCGTGGGCATCGCTGCTGCTCGGGGTCGCCACGGGCATGCTGTGGGCACCCTGTGCCGGCCCCATCCTGGGCATCGTGCTGACCACGGCCGCGCTGCAGGGCGCCAGCGTGCAAAGCTCGCTGCTGCTGGCGGCATATGCGGCCGGTGCGGCCACGTCCCTGGCCGCCGCGCTTGGGCTGGGCGGCCGCCTGTTCGCGGCGATGAAGCGGTCGATGGGGGCCGGCGAATGGCTGCGTCGCGGGCTGGGCGTGGGCGTGCTGGGCGGCGTGGCGGCCATCGCCATCGGCGCCGATACCGGCTTGCTGGCGCGGCTGTCCATCAGCGGCCCGGCCCGGCTGGAGCAGGCATTGATCGACCGGCTGCACCACGCATCGGCGGCGGCACCGCGGGCGAGCCATGAAGATCCGTCCACGACCGTTGCCGCAGGCAGCGCGGGCGCCGACGCGGGCATGCTGCTGGCCGCCAACGACACCAGCTACGGCTTCGGCGGCCGCCTGCCGGTCGAAGGCCAGTTGCCGTCGCTCGAGGGCGCGGTCCAGTGGTTCAACACGCCGGGCGGCGCACCGATCACGCGCCAGCAGTTGCAGGGCAAGGTCACGCTGGTCTATTTCTGGACGTACTCGTGCATCAACTGCATCCGCACGCTGCCCTACCTGCGCGCCTGGGCCGACAAGTATCCGGGGCTGCAGGTGATCGGCGTGCACACGCCCGAGTTTGCGTTCGAGAAGAAGCCCGACAACGTGCGCCGCGCCATTGGCGACTTCAGGATCGGCTTTCCGGTGGCCGTGGACAGCGACTACACCATCTGGCGCGCCTTCCACAACAACTACTGGCCGGCGGCGTACTTTGTCGATGCGCGCGGCAATATCCGCTACCACCAGTTCGGCGAAGGCGACTACGCCCAATCCGAGCGCGTGATCCAGACCCTGTTGGCCGAGGCTGGCCAGCCGTCGGCGTCGCGCGATGTGGTGGTGCCCGCCGCCACGGGCGCGCAGGCTGCCCCCGATCTGCGCAACGTCCGCTCCGGTGAGACCTATGTGGGCTACAACCAGGCGTCGAACTTCGCCTCGCCGGGCGGCATCCGGCCGGACGCTCCGCGCAACTACACCGTGGACGGCAACCTGCGCCTGAACCAGTGGGGACTGGCCGGGCAATGGACGGTCGGACCGGAATTCGCCACCGTGGAACGCGCCGACGGCAGCATCCGCTACCGCTTCCAGGCGCGCGACCTGCATCTGGTGCTTGGGCCGGCCGCCAACGGACGCGCCGTGCGCTTCGTGGTGACCATCGACGGCAAGGCACCGGGCGACAGCCATGGCGCCGATATCGACGCCAATGGCAACGGGGCCATCACCGCCACGCGGCTCTACCAGCTGGTGCGCCAGGCCGGCGAAGTGGGCGAACACACGTTCGAGATCCGCTTCCTCGACCCGGGCGCCCAGGCCTACGCGTTCACGTTCGGCTGATCGTCGCCGAACGCCGGCGCGGCCAGTTTGCGGGCGTGGTCGCGCAGGTCGGCGGGCCACGCCTGGGACAACGCCTCGAAGCGATCCCGGTCGCCGCCATACAGCGCGCGGGATGCCTCCTCGTAGCCGGGCTGGTTGCCGAGCATCGTCGACATGAACCGGTCCGCCGCGGCCTTGGCACGGCTGGCGGCCACACCCGCGTCGGCCCCCTGCCCCTTGCGCGCGGCGTCCACCAGCTTGCGCAGCGTCACCGACGCCCCGCCCGGCTGCTCGCCCAGCCATTCCCAGTGGCGCGGCAGCAGTGTGACCTCGCGCGCGACGACCCCGAGCTTCGGCCGCCCGGCGCCCTTCCTGGCCGGCCCCTCCTCGGCAGCCGGAGGCGCCAGCCGCGCGGCAATGTCGGCATCGCTGCCGCGCAGGTCGAAATCCACCTGCCGGCCCGTGACATCGCCAAACGCCAGAATCGATTGATGCGGATCGGCACGCAGCGCGGCCGCCACGGCCAGCGCCACTTCCAGCGACGTACCGGACGCCAGCCGCCGCTCGCCAGCGAAGGCGGTACAGGATTCGTTGTCTTCCATGCGGGTCTCCCGACTCCGTTTGAGATGGGAGTAGATATTACCCGGATAATATTTCCGTAGTCAATTACATCCGGGTAATATTTTTTCGTCCCGGGAAGGGTCGCGCACTGCGTAGCCGTTTTGACCCGAGGCGCCGCGCATGGCAGCATCGCGGGGCAGATTTTCCAGACGACTTCTTATGAATCCTTCAATGATCGGAATCCGGCCACTGCTGATCGCGGTGATCGTCGCCCCGCTGCTGGCGGCCTGCGCCAGCGGCAGCTCCGTGGAATACCTTGAATCGCAGGACGGCAAGCCGTTCCATTCCGACGCCAGCGTGGGCGACATCGTCGTCTGCCTGAAGCAGAAGCTCGGCGACGACGCGAACGTGCTGGCCTATCCCGAACCCGGCAAGGTCGACGTGCGCGTGGGCTACGGCCACCGGGCCGACGCCGGCTACTCGTACCTCATCAACCTGCGCGCCGCCCGCCAGGGCACCGACGTGGAAATCCGCAGCGCCGGAGACTTCCGGCCGATGCTGAGCCAGGGGCGCGTGACGGGCTATATCAAGGACTGCAAGCCGGGCACCCCGGCGCGATAAGCAGGCTTCAGCCCGTCCAGCCCAACGTCCGCGCCTGTGCCAGCACGGCGCGGGCGCGCTCCACGAACGGCCGGTCCACCATCTTGCCGTCGACCAGATAGGCGCCCACGCCCCTGGCGTCGGCCTCGTCGGCGGCGGCCACGATCCGTTGCGCGGCGGCGATTTCCGCTTCGGTCGGCTGGAATACTTCGTTGGCCAGCACGATCTGGCTCGGATGGATGCAGCTCTTGCCCAGATACCCCAGGCGACGCGCCAGTTCGGCCTCGGCACGGTAGCCATCGGCATCCTTGACGTCCGCGAAGGCCGCGTCATACGCAAACACGCCGGCTTCGGCGGCGGCCATGCGCATCTGGAACATGGTCTGCGCCACGGCCAGCGTCTCGCGCCGGTGGATGCCGGCCGGCTCGAACAGGTCGGCATAGCCCAGCTGCAGGCCCGCCACGCGAGGATCGGCGGCGGCCAGCTCATGCGCGCGGCGCAGCCCGCGCGGCGATTCGATATTGAGCAGCAGCTTGACCGGCGTGGTCACGCCGTTGGCGGCCTCGGCCAGTGCCACCGCCTTGGCGGCCAGGTGCACCTGCTCGACCTCTTCCACCTTCGGCACGTTGACCAGATGCAGCCCGTTGCGTACCACGGCCACGATATCGGGCGCGAAGTGGGCGGTGTCCGGGGCGTTCACCCGCACGATGAGCGTCTTGCCCGATGCCGCCGTGCGGCCCGAAGCCAGCAGGTCCTGCAGCGCGGCGCGGGCCTCGGCCTTGCGCGGCTCGGCCACGGCGTCCTCCAGGTCGAACGACAGCGCGTCGGCCGCGCTGGCCAGCGCCTTGTCGAACAGTTCCGGGCGCGATCCCGGTACAAACAGTTTGCTGCGCATGATCGCCCTCACCGTCATTCCGCCCGGATGTTGCGCTGCTTGACCAGCGCCCCCCAGCGCGCGGCCTCGCCCTGCACGAACTTGCCGAACTGCTGCGGCGAGTTGCCCACCGGCTCCAGGCCCATCTGGCGCAGCTTGTCCTGCACGTGCGGGTCGGCCACGGCGCCCTGCACTTCCTTCGCCAGCCGCGCCACCACCTCGGGCGGCGTGCCCCTGGGCACCCACACGCCGTTCCACTCCAGCACCTCGAAATCGGGCAGGCCGCTCTCAGCCAGCGCCGGTACATCGGGCAGCCCCGGGTTGCGCTTGAGCGACGTCACCGCCAGCGCCTTGAGCTTGCCGCCCCTGGCGTAGTTGAGCGTGGAAGCCACGTTGCCGAAGTACGCCGACACCTGGTTGCCCATCACGTCGGTCAGCGCCGGCGCACCGCCCTTGTACGGTACGTGCAGCAGGTCGATGCCGGCCTTGGCGTTGAGCAGTTCGCCCGCCAGGTGCGACCCGCTGCCCGAGCCGGCCGACGCGAACGTCAGCTTGCCGGGGTTGGCCTTGGCGTAGGCGATGAATTCCTTGACCGTCTTGTACGGCGCGTTGGGCGGCACCACGAGGATGTTGGCCGCCGTGGCCACCAGCGAGATCGGCACCAGATCCTTGAGCGGATCGAAAGACATCCTGCGCAGGCTCGGATTCACGGCGAACGCCGACGCGTCGTACAGCACCGTGTAGCCGTCGGGCGTGGCCTTGGCCACCGCTTCCTCGCCGATCACGCCGGCCGCGCCGGGGCGGTTGTCGATCACCACCTGCTGCCCCATCGACGCGCTCATGCGCTGCGCGATCACACGCGCCGTGTTGTCGGCGCCGCCGCCGGCGGAGTACGGCACTATCATGCGGATCGGGCGGTCGGGATAGGCTGCGGCGGCCAGCAGCGGCGCGCAGGCGGCCACTGCGACCAGCAGTTTGCGGCAGGTCGGATGCATGGATGGGTCTCCTGGTGTCTTGAAGTTGTGCGGTCGTCAGACCGTGGCAATCGGGTTGGCCGGCGATCCCACGGCGCGCGGCAGGTGCATCGGCGGGGCGGTCAGCAGGAACGAGGCCCGCCCGGCCTGGTGCAGCCATGCGGCCAGCGGCGTCAGGTGCCACATCTCGCCCAGCGGGATGCCCAGCTTGACCAGGCAGAGTTCGTGCAGCGGCAGCAGCGGCCCGGTGGCGCCGGGCGGCAGCGCATGGCGGCGCTCTTCCACCGCGTGGTTGTCGGCGGCGATGGCGGCAATGCCGGCTTCGTCGATCCAGCGCAGCAGCCGCGCGTCGGTGCCGTCGAGCACGGCGCAGGCGTTGCGCAGCCCGGCATGGTCGTCGGCGGCGGACAACCGCAGCGCCATGTCGGCCAGCCCGGTATGCACGCAGAGGATGTCGCCGCGCTGCACTGCCACGCCATCGGCCTCGATCACGCGCATCAGGTCGTCATAGCCCACCGCGCGCCGCGCCGGGCCGAAATGCCGGTGCAGGTCCACCAGCGTGCCGCGTCCCTGGATGCCGCGCGCCGCCATCGGGGCAATCGACAGCGCCTGGGCGCCGACGAACGTGCCGTCGGCCGCGCTGCCGGTGCCCACCGAGTAGCCGTTGTAGCCCACCGTTTCGGGCAAGCCGTCGCCGTCGGCATCGAACAGGCAGTTCACATGGCCCAGCGCGTCCCACTGCGTGGAGTATTGCGGCGACAGCGTGACGTGGTCGTCGCTGATCACGTCGGTGGCGCCCGGCACATCGCCAGCCATCGGGCGATTGAACACGCGCTGGCCGTCCTTTTCGGATGGATGCAGCACGGGCGGCCGCCGTCGCGGGTTCAGCACGCCGGCGCGCGGCACATCGAGCGGCAGGCTCAGCGAGAACGTCAGCCCCTCGCGCACTTCGCGCACGGCGGCCAGCACCTGCGCAGGGCCGATCAGGTTGAGCCGGCCAAGCTGGTCGTCGGGACCGAAGTCGCCCCAGTTGGATCCTTGCGGACGGTGCTTCCAGCGCGGGTTCGCAGCCATCAGTGGTCCTTGCCGCCGTCGCCGGCGTCGATCACCACGCCGGCGGCCTGCAGCGCGGCGATACGTGCCTCGTCCAGCCCGGCCGCGCGGAGGGCTTCGACCGAATGCTCGCCCAGCGCCGGTGCCGCGCGCCGGAAGGCGCCCGGCGTACCCCCCAGGCGCGGCGAGATGTTATGAACCGGAATCCGGCCCATCTCGGCGTCGGGAATTTCCACCACGATGTCGCGCGCGTGGAAGTGGGGGTCGTGCTCGATGTCGGAAATGTCGTAGATCGGCCCGATCGTCACGCCGGCCTTGTCGAAGAACGCCACGCAATCGGGCTGGGTCATCGTGCCCAGGAATTCGCCGATGATGCCGTCCAGCAGCGCCGCGTGCTTCACGCGTTCGGCATTGGTGGCGAAACGCGGATCGGCAATCAGCTCCGGCCGGCCGATGGCCCGGAACAGCCTTTCGGTCATGGCCTGCGTGGATGCCGACAGGCACACCCACTTGCCATCGGCCGTCTGGTAGGCATTGCGCGGCGCACTGTTGGTGGACCGGCTGCCGGTGCGCGGCTTGACCTTGCCGGTCAGCCGGTAGTTGGCCGCCTGCGCGCCCAGGATGGCGAAGATCGGGTCGAGCAGCGGCAGGTCGATCACCTGGCCCACGCCGCCGCGCACTTCCACGTTGCGCACGGCGCTGAGCACGCCGATGGCGCCGTACAGGCCGGCGGTCATGTCGCCCAGGTAGATCGGCGGCAGCACCGGCTCGCGATCGGCAAAGCCGTTCATCGACGCAAACCCCGACATGCCTTCGACCAGCGTGCCGAAGCCGGGGCGATGCGAATACGGGCCGTCCTGGCCCCAGCCCGACACGCGCACGATCACCAGCCTCGGGTTGCGCGCCATCAGCACGTCGGGGCCCAGGCCCATGGTTTCGAGCGTGCCGGGCTTGAAGCTCTCGACGAACACGTCGGCGTGGGCCACAAGATCCAGAATCACGCCGATGGCGCCTTCGGCCCGGAAGTTCAGGCACAGGCTGCGCTTGTTGCGGCAGTAGGCCTTCCACGCGGTGGGCACGTCCTTGACCTTCCAGTCGCGCAGCGTGTCGCCGCTGGCCGGTTCCACCTTCAGCACATCGGCGCCCAGGTCGGCCAGCGCCATCGTCAGCGTGTTGCCCGCCACCAGGCGGGAGAGGTCGAGGATGCGGATGCCGTCGAGCGGTCCGGTGGCGTCGGGCGCCAGGGCTTGCTGCCTGAACATGGGAAGACTCTGTGAATTATTCGGCGGTGATGTTGCGGGCCTTGGCCACCTGCTTCCAGCGCGCGCTGTCGCGGCGGATATGCTCGGCGAACTGGGCCGCGGTCATCGCGGATGGCTCGGCGCCCTCGCGCGAGAAGATCTCGCGCATTTCGGGCGTGGCGATGATGTCGCGGATCTCTGCGTTGAGCTTGTCCACCAGCGGCTGCGGCGTGCCGGCCGGCGCGAACACGCCCCACCAGAGTTCGGCGGAATAGTTCGGCACGGTCTCGGCCACCGACGGCCACTGCGGCGCAAAGCGCGAACGCGCCGGCGACGTCACGCCCAGCGCGCGCACCTTGCCGCCCTTCACCTGCGTGGCCACCGACGGGAAGCTGGCAATCACGAACTGCACCTGCCCGGCGATGAGGTCGGTCAGCGCGTTCGAGATGCCCTTGTACGGCACGTGCGTGAATTCGATACCGGCGTCGCCGGCCAGCAGTTCGCTGGACATCTGGTTGATCGATCCGATACCGGCCGACCCGTAGTTGATCGCACCCTTTTCCTTCTTCGCGGCGGCAATCAGGTCGGCCACGGTCTTGTATGGCGACTTGTCGGACACGGCCAGCACCATCGGGCCGCTCGCCAGCATCGCCACGGGCGCGAAGCTCCGGTTCACGTCGTAGCTGGTCTTCGGCTGCACGGCGGCATTGGCGGTCAGCGTGGACGAAGTCACCAGCAGCGTCGCGCCGTCGGGCGCGGAGCGCGCCACGAATTCGGCGCCGATGGCGCCGCCGGCGCCCGGCTTGTTGTCGACGATGGCCGTGACGCCGAGCTTCTTCGACAGCTTCTCGCTGACCAGGCGCGCGAACACGTCGTTGCTGCCGCTGGGCGGGAACGGCACGACCATGCGGATCGTCTTCGGCACCGCCGGCTCGGCCGCCTGCGCGGGGGCCGCGGCAAGCGCAGCGCCGGCAATGGCCAGGGCGATGGCGGACGCGGTGGAAAAAGCGGTGGCAAGGGGGCGCAGGCGCGGTCGATGCGGCATCACGGCGTTGTCTCCAGATATTGTGCGGTGCGGCACCTGTCGATCGGCACCGTCTGGCAAGCATCGTAGCCATCCCCTCGATTGAGATATAGTGACGTTTTTAAACCTATCGGTGAGAAAAACTCATGAAGGTCGAGTGCTTCCAGACGCTGGCGGCCGTCCTGCGCTGTGGCAGCTTTGCCGGCGCGGCGGCCGAGATGAGCCTGTCGCCCAGCGCGGTCAGCCTGCAGATGAAGCAGCTGGAAACCTACTTCGGCCAGCCGCTGTTCGACCGCTCGGCCCTGCAGGTGCGGCCCACGCCGTTCGCGCTGGAGGTCAGCGCCACGCTGGACGGCGCGATCCATGCGATGGAGTCGCTGCGTCGCCGCTCCGCGCCCGTGGTGGAGGGCAAGGTCACGCTGGGCATCATCGAACCGATGCAGGTGACGCTGCTGCCGCCGTTCACGGCGCTGGTGCGCGAGCGTTATCCCAATCTGGACGTGCGGCTGGAACGCGGGCGCTCCACAGGGCTCGTGGACGCGCTGCGCTCGGGCACCATCGACGCCGCCGTGGTGGCCCAGCCGGAATCGGGCGCCTCGACGAGGGTGCGCTGGGCGCCGCTGTTCCGCGAGCCGTGCGTGCTGGTGGCACCGGTCGATTCCACGGGCCGCACCGCGAAGGCGCTGCTCAGGGCCTACGAGTGGATCCGCTTCGATACGTCGACCATTGCCGGGTCGGTGGCTGCCGATTTCGTGCGCCGCACGGCCCCCGACGTGCGCTCGCGCATCGAGCTGCTGTCTATTCCGGCCATCGTCGCCATGGCATCGCGCGGCTTGGGCGTGTCCGTGCTGCCTCAACCCGACCCCTATCTGCTTGAGGCATTTCCGGTGCGCGTCATGACGCTCGGCGACGCACCGCCTTCGCGCCAGATCTCGTTCGTGTCGCGCGTGGCGCCGGCCGAAGACCGCGTCATCGCCGCGCTGCTCGACACCCTGCGCAGCGCCGCGGCCGGAAAGGTCTGAGCGCGGGCCCGCCAGGTCGCCACCCGGTCAGTTAAACGGTTTCGACACGCGATCTGACTCATTTCGAACGTTGCTTGCGCACCGGGTGCCTTGCGGCATACTGGCCCGCGAAGCGGCCTTCCGGCCACGCTTCCTTGACAAAGGTGAGCCCGTGAAAAAGACACAGATCGTCAAAGTGGTCAACGCCATCGCGGTGGCGGCCCTTGCAGGTGCCGGCATGGCCCATGCGCAGGACAAACCCGCCGCGGAAGGCGCCCCGGTGCCGGTCACCGCCGACAACTTCGTGCGCGCCGAATCGGACATGTACATCGCCGGCCTGGCCAAGCAGGGCGGCGTGGGCAAGCTGCTGCACCGGCGCGAGCCCGCTTCGATCGACCACCAGACCGTGATCCGCCTGAACCGCGACACGATCTATTCGTCCGGCGTGTTCGACCTCGACGCGGGCCCGGTGACCATCACCATGCCCAATCCGGGCAAGCGCTTCATGTCGATGCAGGTCATCAACGAAGACCACTACGTGCCGGCCGTGTACTACGGCGCCGGCAAGCATGTGCTGACGCGCGAGAACGTGGGCACGCGCTACGTGGTGGTGGGCATCCGCACGCTGGTGGACCCCGCCAGCCCCGAGGACATCAAGCAGGTTCACGCGCTGCAAGACGCCATCCTGGTCAGCCAGAAGGCGCCGGGCACGCTGCAGTTGCCCGACTGGGACGCCGCCAGCCAGAAGAAGGTGCGCGACGCCATCCTGGTGCTGCAGTCCACCTTGCCCGACTTCAAGGGCGCCTTTGGCAAGAAGGGCGAAGTCGATCCTGTCCGGCACCTGCTGGGCACGGCCGCGGGCTGGGGCGGCAACCCCGACAAGGACGCGACCTACCTGAACGTGACGCCGCCGAAGAACGACGGCAAGACCGTCTACCGGCTGCATGTGAAGGATGTGCCCGTGGATGGCTTCTGGTCGGTCAGCGTCTACAACGCCAAGGGTTACTTCGAGAAGAACCCCGCCGGCGCCTATACCCTGAACAACCTCACGGCAAAGCGGGATGCGGACGGCGGCGTCACCATCCAGTTCGGCGGCTGCGAGGCCAATACCGCCAACTGCCTGCCCATCGTCGACGGATGGAACTACACGGTGCGGATGTACCGCCCGCGCCATGACGTGCTCAGCGGCCGCTACCAGTTCCCGGCACCGCAGCCCGTGAACTGAACTATAGCGGCCGGCAATGCGCCGCGCGTCAATGGACAGGGGGCGTGCAGACACGCCCCCTGTTTATATTGGCATCGGCGCCGGCATTGGCGCCCGCCCGGCGCCGTGGGCCAGTGCCTAGTGTTTGCTCTCGTCTTCGGGATGCGACGACAGCAGGTCAAGCATCTCGTCCGCGTGCTCTTCCTCGACGGCCAGGATGCTCTCCATCAGCCGGCGCGAAGTGGGGTCTTTCTGGCCGATGTACTGCACGATCTCGCGATAGGTGTCGATGGCAATCCGTTCGGCCACCAGGTTTTCCTTGATCATGTCGGTCAGCGACGTGCCTTCCACATATTCGGCGTGGCTGCGCGACGCCAGCCCGTCGGGTGACAGGTCGGGCTCGCCGCCCAGCTGGACGATCCGCTCGGCGATCTGGTCGGCATGACCCTGCTCTTCGTTGGAGTGGGCCAGGAATTCTTCAGCCACACTCTTCGAGTTCGGCCCCTTGGCCATGAAGTAGTGGCGGCGATAACGCAGGGTGCACACGATCTCCGTGGCCAGCGCCTCGTTCAGCAGCTTGATCACGGTGTCGCGTTCCGCATCGTACCCAGCGGTCACCGCGCCGTCGTCGATGTGTTGGCGGGCACGCTCGCGAATGGTCTTGATGTCCGTCAGGAACGGTTGCTTGTCAGACATGGGGGGACTCCTTCGTCATCGTTCGAATGGTCCCGCGCCCCGCTGCATGCGGGGGCGGCTTTTATCGCTGCAGGCAAAAACGGTGCCATTCCGCCAGCCCCGATATTGCTGGGGCCATCCACCTGCCGCCCGTGTGCTTTTTACAAAGTCGGCGCATCGGACCTTGCAATACAACGCGGCCGCCCCCGCCCGCACATCCGCCAACAGTCTTACCCCGACTGCCCAAAGGCCCAACTTGCGGGTGCCGGGAGATCCGCGTAGTGTGACGATTTGCGTACATCTGTGACGAATTGCAGATGTCGACCCTCGTTCACTCGGAGAACTACGATGGAACCGCGCCGCCTGCCCCGCGCTCGCATGTCCCCTTCCCCACTGTCTGCGCGGCTGTCGCCGTTGCTGTCCCGCCTGTCGGCTGCCGCTACCGCCACTGCCGTGGCCGCCGTGATGGCCACCGCGCTGCCGCTGGCGGCCACCGACGCCCATGCCGCCCCGCCCGCCCAACAGAAGACGCAGGTACCGGGCTACTACCGCATGATGGTGGGCCAGCTTGAAGTCACCGCGCTTTACGACGGCTATATCGATCTGGACCCCAAGATGCTGAAGTACACCAGCGCGCGTGAGGTACAGAGCCTGCTCGCGCGCATGTTCGTGGCCTCCACGCCGGGCATGCAGACGGCGGTCAATGCCTATCTGGTCAACACGGGCACGCACCTTGTGCTGGTGGATACCGGCGCGGCCGCCTGCTTCGGCCCGACGCTGGGCGGCATCCTGCAGAACCTGCGTGCATCCGGCTACACCCCGGAACAGGTGGATACGGTGCTGCTGACCCACCTGCACGGCGACCACGCCTGCGGCCTGACCGCCGACGGCAAGCCGGTGTTCCCGAACGCCACGGTCTACGCCGACAAGGCCGATGCCGATTACTGGCTCAGCGAATCGGCGGCGGCCAGCGCCCCGGAAGGCGCCAGGCCGCTGTTCGGCATGGCGCGGGATGCCGTGGCGCCGTACCAGGCCGCCAACCATTTCCGCACCTTCAACGCCACCGCCGGCGAAGAACCGATCCCGGGCGTCCGGGCCGTGCCCACGCGCGGCCACACGCCGGGCCATACCGGCTACCTGTTCGCGTCGGGCAAGGAAAACCTGCTGCTGTGGGGCGACATCGTCCACAGCCACGCCACGCAGTTCCGCCGCCCGAACATCGCCATCGAGTTCGACGTGGACAGCCACCAGGCCGTGCTGACGCGCCAGCGCGTGCTGGCCGATGCGGCAAAGGGCAAGCTGTGGGTGGGCGGCGCGCACCTGCCGTTCCCGGGGCTGGGGCACGTGCGGCGCGACCAGGTGGGCTACACCTGGGTACCGGTGGAATTCGGGCCGATCCGCAGCGATCGCTGATCGCCCCGCCCCTCTGTCGGCCGGCGCGCCGGCGTGCGAACATGGCATCTTTGCCCCGATGTCCGCACGCCGATGATTACCCGCCCGCCGCTCCACTGGTTCAAGATGCTGTTCGTGCTGCGGGGGTCGGTCCTGCCCAGGATTGCCCCGCAGCTCGTCACGATCACGCTGTTCGCGGCGGTCATCACGTTCTTTCACGGGCGGATCGGCGAATGGAAGGTGTCGCTGAACTTCGTGCCGTTCTCGCTGATCGGCCTGACGCTGGCCATCTTCCTGGGTTTTCGCAACAGCACCAGCTACGCGCGCTTCTGGGAAGGCCGTACACTCTGGGGCAGCGTGCTCAACGAATCGCGATCCCTGACCCGCCAGGCGCTGACGCTGGTGGCCGACCAGCACGACGCGCGGCGGCTGGCCTATCGGCTCTGCGCGTTCGTGCACGCGTTGCGCCACCAGTTGCGCGGCACCGACGCATGGCCCGACGTGGCCCCGTTCCTCGATGAAGCCGATGCCGCCCGGCTGAAGGCGGCGCGGTTCAAGCCGGCGATCGCGCTGCTGATGGCTGGCGAATGGGTCGGCGAGCGGCTTCGGGCGGGCCAGCTGGCGCCGGCGCTGGCCCAGCCGATGGAGATGTCGCTGAACCAGCTCAGCACCGCGCTGGGCGGATGCGAACGGCTGGCCGGCACGCCGATTCCGTTCACGTACTCGGTCATCATCCACCGCTGCATCTATCTCTATTGCGTGCTGCTGCCGTTCGGGCTGCTCGACTCGATCGGCCTGATGACGCCGGTCATCGTCTGCTTCATCGCCTACACCTTCTTCGCGCTCGAAGCCTTGAGCGCCGAGATCGAGGAGCCGTTCGGCGAGGAACCCAACGACCTGGCCCTGACGGCCATGTCCTGCATGATCGAGTCCACGGTGCTGGAGATGATTGGCGAGCCACCGAAAAGCGTCGCACCGTCGCCGCACGACTTCATCCAGGTCTGACGCCCGGGGGTCCCTGATCCCGGCCTGCTCCCTCTCCCGCGTGGCGCGGGAGGGAAGAAAAACCCGCCTTACCTCGGCCGCTTCACCGCCCGCACCTTGCCGCTGTTGCCGCCACCGCAGTAGAAACGGTCGGCGCCGTCCGACTCCAGGCCCGACACCGCCACGCCGGCCGGCATTTCCACCGCTTCGAGCACCTTCCCCGATTGGGGATCGATATGGCGCAGTTCGCTCTGGTCGTTCTCCCAGGTGCCGTGCCAGAGCTGGCCATCGACCCACGTGACGCCCGTGACGAAGCGGCTCGATTCGATGGTGCGTCGGATCGCGCCGGTTCCGGGATCGATCTCGTGGATCCTGCGGTCGCGATACTGGCCCACCCAGAGCGACCCTTCGGCCCAGGCCAGGCCCGAATCATTCCCGTTGCCCGGCGCGGGGATCGTGGCCACCACCGCCCCGGTCTGCGGGTCGATCTTCTGGATGCGCCGCTCCGCGATCTGGAACAGGTACCGACCATCGAACGCGGTCCCGGCATGCGCGGGCACGCTGATCGCGTGGTCGGTCTTGCCACTGGCGGGGTCCAGGGCCAGCAGCCTGTCGCCCACGGCGAACCAGACCTGCTTGCCGTCGTACGTCAGGCCGTGGACATGATCGACACCCGGGAAGGGGCCGTACTCCTGGACAATCTCTGCGGCAATACGCTTCATGATGGTTTCCTTTCGACGTTTGCAGCCGGCGCGTGGCTGCGTGGCTGCGTGGTGGATCTGGAAACCATGCTACGCGCCGGGCAGCGGCGGCGGGAGTAACAAGGCCGTCGCGAATCCGGCCTTCGGCGGCGTCATCCAGCGGCGCGCACGGCCGCCGCCCACCGGCTGGACCTTGCCCGCCCCCGCCAACGCATCGAGCGCCCGCTGCACCGTGCGCTGGCTGGTGCCCAGTGCCAGCGCCAGCGCCGAACTCGACCACGATTCGCCATCGGCCAGACACGCCAGCACCGCCGCGTGGGCTTGCTCGACGGGATGCGTCATCACCACGATCTCGACCCCGGCCGGCGGCAGCAGCGCAAAGCCCCGCGGCGTGGCGTGGATGCGCGCCAGCTCGCCCAGCGCCTTGCGCAGCCTCCCGATTTCCACACGCAGGCGCGCGCGGTGCGTGTCGTCGGGGTGTCGCATGCGGAAGGCCGTGGCGATCAGCGCGTCGCGCGGCACGTCGCCGGGCCATGCCTGCGCCAACGCGCGGGCCAGCGCAAACAGCACCGGCCGCCGCGCCAGCGGCACGATCGTGTCGCGCTGCCGCACGGCCATGCGGCAGGCATCGACGATCAGGGCCCCGGACGCGAACCAGGCCTCGACGGCGTCCAGCCGCAGCGGCTGCTCCGCGCCCCGCGCCAGCAGACGGGCCACCGGCGCGCGCAGCGTGTCCAGTGCGCCATCGACTTCCGCCATCAACGCGGGAATGCCGGCCTGCCGCGCCGCGATGCCGGCACGCTGCAAGGCATCGCGTGCCGGCGAAAACGACACGCGACGCATGGCGATGCCGGCCGCCACCAGTTCATGCGCGGCGCGCAATGCGGGCGGCAACGGGGCGGGATCGACCGTGGCAATGGTCTGCTCGGCATCGTCGAGCTGGCCGGTAAGCAGGTGATGCCGCGCGATCAGGTAGCGCGCGTGCGCGGCGTTGAGCGTGTCGCCATGGGTGTCGAGCACTTGCCAGGCCGCGTCCAGCGCCCTGGCGGGCCAGCCAAGGTCGCGCGAGACCAGCGCGATCTCGGCTTCGGCCACGGTGCAGCGGGCACGCGCGATGCTTTCCCTGGGGCCAAAGGCGCGCGCCGCGCCGCGCAACAGCGCACGGGCACGCGTGAAATCGCCCAGTTGCGACATGGCAATGCCGCGCAGGGCCAGCGCGGGGGCATCATCGCGCAGGGCGATGCGGTTCAGCGCGCCGAGCGGGTCGCCGGCCGCCAGCGCGCGCGCAGCCGCCGTGATCAGTGAGTCCATGGAAATCCCGCCACCTGTTACGCCCCATGCCGGGAGCCGGCGCCTAATCTAGCACACGACCCTCGCCGATGATGGGCACCCGGCGACGACAACGCCGCCGCCCGGATCGACCGTGCACATTGCCGCGACATGGCGAATACATGACGAATAAGCGGCCGTGGCGCGCGAGCGCGTCCCCGGCACTGCGGCCATGCAGCAGGAGATCCGATGTTATCGTTGCGCCTGATCCCGCCATGGCCGCCGTCCGGGCCCCTCGTCCATGCCAGAACGCACGTTGCAGGCGCCGGCCACCCCGCTCTGGCTGCGCCTGGCCCCCGCCCTGTTCCTGCTGCTGTGGTCCTGCGGCTTCGTCTTTCTGAAGCTGGGCCTGCAGTATGCCGATCCGCTGACATTCCTGGCGCTGCGCTACGCCTGCGTGGTGGCGCTGCTGATCGGCCCCTGCCTGTGGCTGCGCCCGCCGATGCCGCGCGGCGCGGCGCCGTGGCTGCATCTGGCGATGATCGGCCTGCTGATCCAGGCCGGGTATTTTGCGTGTACCTACCTGAGTCTCAAGCTTGGCATGTCGGCGGGCGCGGTGGCGCTGGTCACGTCGCAACAGCCGATCCTGATCGGGCTGCTGGCGCCGGCCATCGCCGGCGAGCGCGTGGACCGCGTGCGGTGGGCAGGGCTGGCGCTCGGGGTGGCCGGTGCCGTGATGGTCATCACGGCCAAGTCCTCGGTGCAGATGACGTCGCCGCTGGGGCTCGCCTTCGCCGTGCTGGCGCTGCTGGCAATGACCAGCGGCACACTATGGGAAAAGCGCTTTGGCGCGCCGGTGCACCCGGTACTGGCCAACACGGTGCAGTACACGGTGGCGCTGCTGGTCACCGCCCCGCTGGCCTGGTGGCTGGAGCCGATGCACGTGCAATGGACGCCGGGCCTGTTCGGATCGCTGGCGTACCTGGTCATCGGCAACTCGCTGGTGGCGATCTCGCTGCTGCTGGCGATGATCCGGCATGGCGAGGCGTCGCGCGTGTCGGCGTTGTTCTTCCTGGTCCCGCCGGCCACGGCGGTCATCGCGTTCGTCCTGCTTGGCGAATCGCTGCCGCCGATGGCCTGGCCCGGCATGGCCATCGCAGCGGCGGGGCTGTACCTGGTCATGCGCCGCCGCTAGGCCGGCGGCTCAGTAGTGCCCACGAAAAAGCGGGCCCCGCGGGGCCCGCCGTGTGCTGCCGGTGCGCCAACCGGTTCGGGCTCAGCGCGAAGAGCTGCCCGAAGTGGCGCCGCTGCCGCTGGTGCTACCGCTCGTGCTGCCGCTGGGGGCCGAGCCATAGCCGCCGCCTCCGTAATGGCCGCTGCGCGAATCCGTCGGGGTCACGGCGCCGGAGCCCGCCACCGAGCCGGAGCCTGTACCACTGCCGGCGGCGGTACAGCCGCCGAGCATCGCCATTACCAAGGCCAGTGCTGCTGCCGTCGTTGTTGTCTTCCGCATGGTTTCCTCCATCGAACCGTTAGTCACCCCCCCAGCCCGGGCGGAAGCACAAGGGGACTCCCCCGTCTGTCACGCAAGCGCCGTTCCAGTGTCCGGAAGCGCAGGCCGGCAGACATTTCGTAATCCTGCGCTCAGGCAAGGCACGGCCGGATGGCAGCGGCTACTCACGGTTGTAAGCATTGCCCGCGCGGGCGCAGCGCATGGGTTGCTTACTTCAAAGGCGTGACACGTGATTCCACGTCGTGGATTAGCGTTTGATTCAACGCAAAGCGAATAGCAATATGGCCAAATCCGCGTGATGAACGGACTACTATCGATGGCGTCGGCGTGCCCTTTGCCCCGCACGCCCGCGCATTCGCCATGGCCAAGAAATTTCCGATTCATCCGAAACATCCCGAGCGCATCTGCTGGGGCTGCGACAAGTACTGTCCGGTCGATGCCATGGGCTGCGGCAATGGGTCGAGCCGTACACAGCATCCGATGGAACTGCTGGGCGACGACTGGTACGAACACGGCGACTGGGGCATCGACGTCGGGGATGCGCCATCACCATCGGCTGTCCCCGCCCTGCCGAAGTTTCGACCTGAGGCCGCCTGACTGCGGCAGGCCCCAGTCGGCGCGGCTCAGTCCGGGCGCTTCAGATACCCCTCCGCCAGCGCCACCCAGCATGCCGCCCCCAGCGGAATGAGCGCGTCGTTGAAGTCGTAGCCGTCGTTGTGGACCGAGCAGCCCACCCACTGGCCCGTGCCATTGCCCAGCACGAAGTAGCAGCCGGGCACCTTTTCCAGCATCCACGCGAAGTCTTCGCTGCCCATCTGCGTCGATGGCGGCACCTGAATCACCTTGTCGTCGCCCAGCACGCTGGCCACTGCCGCCCGCGCGATGGCGCTTTCCGCCACCGTGTTGCAGATGGCAGGCACCAGATGCCGGTAGTCGATCTCGGCCGTCACGCCACACGACGCGGCCTGGTGCGTCACCACTTCGCGGATGCGGTCTTCCAGCAGCGTGCGCACCTCCGGCCTGGTCGCGCGCACGCTGAGCTGGAGCGTGGCGGTCTCCGGGATGATGTTGTACGACGTGCCCGCCTGGATCTGGCCGACGCTGATCACGGCGGCGTCCACCGGCGCCACGTTGCGCGCCACGATGCCCTGCAGCGCCACCACCGTCTGCGCCAGCGCCAGCGTGGGGTCGGCCGCACGGTGCGGAATCGCGCCGTGGCCGCCCTTGCCGCGGAACGTCACGGTCACGCGATCGGACGATCCGCCCTGCGGGCCGGGTTGCACCACGGCCATGCCCACCGGCAGGCCGGGCGCGTTGTGGTACGCGTAGATCGCATCGCACGGAAAGCGCTCGAACAGGCCGTCTTCCATCATCGCCAGCGCGCCGGTCATGCCTTCCTCGTCGGGCTGGAAGATCAGGTTCAGCGTGCCGTCGAAGTGCCGCGTGGCGGCCAGGTATTCGGCGGCGGCCAGCAGCGTGGCCGTGTGTCCGTCGTGGCCGCACGCGTGCATGCGGCCCGGCACCTGGCTCTGGTACGGCAGGCCAGTGCGCTCGTGCAGCGACAGCGCGTCCATGTCGGCACGAATGCCGATGCGGCGCGGACCGTCGCCCACCCTGAGTTGCGCGACGATGCCATGGCCACCCACGCCGGTGTGCACGTCATAGCCCCACTCGCGCAACAGCCCCGCCACGATGCCGGCGGTGCGTGGCACTTCGGCACCGAGTTCGGGGTGGGCATGGATGCCGTGGCGCAGTTCGGCAAAGCGTTCGGCCGATGCGGCCAGTGCCGCGCGCGCGGCGTTTGGAAGATTGGTCGTCATATGAAGGTCACTCGCGGCCGGGGTGGCTGGGAAACAGCAGCAGTGCGGTAAAGCTGATGGCCGCTGCGCAGAACAGGTAGCCGGCCGGCGCCATGGGGCTGCCGGTGGCGGCGATCAGCCAGGTGACGATCAGCGGCGCAAACCCGCCGAACACGGTCACGCCCACGCTGTACATGATCGACATGCCGGTGGCACGGTGATGGCGCGGCAGGGCCTCCATCATCATCGCGGCGCCTGCGCCGCTGCCCACCGAGCCGATGGTGACCGACAGCGCGATGCAGCACAGCGTCAGCGGCAGGCCCGGCCCCGACGACAGCAGCGCGAAGTTGGGCAGCATCACGCAGAGCGCCACGATGCTGTTGGCGATCAGCAGCGGCTTGCGGCGCGGCAGCCGGTCGGCCAGGCGGCCGAACACCGGCGCCATCACCAGCATCGTCAGCCCGGCCACGCAGGCAGCCAGGAACGCCGTTACCTGCGGCATATGCACGGTGTTGACCAGGTACGTCGGCATGTAGAACACCATGATGTACATCGACGACGTGCTGCTGGTGGTCAGGAACACCCCCAGCAACAGTGTGCGGCCATGCTCGCGCAGCACGGCGCGCAGGCTGGCGTGGGCGCGGCTTTCGGTGTGGGTTTCTTCCAGATGGCGGCGGATGTAGATGCCGACCGGCGCAATCAGCAGACCTATCACGAACGGCACGCGCCAGCCCCACGACTGCAGCGCCTCGGGGCTCAGCGTGGCCGACACCGCCGCGCCGGTAAGCGCCCCCAGCAGCGCGGCCGCGCCCTGCGTGGCGGCCTGCCAGCTCACCAGGAAGCAGCGGCGCCCCTGGGCGGCCGATTCCATCAGCAGCGCCGACGCCGCACCCACTTCGCCGCCGGCGGACAGCCCCTGCAGCAGCCGGCCCAGCACCACCAGCACGGTGGCGGCCACGCCGATGGTGGCGTACGACGGGGTAAAGGCGATCAGCGCGGTGCCCGCCGTCATCAAGCCGATGGTCAGCGTCAGCGCGGCCTTGCGCCCGCGCCGGTCCGCCATGCTGCCGATCAGCACGGCGCCCAGCGGACGCATCACAAAGCCCGCGCCGAACGTGGCGAACGACAGCAGCAGCGACGCCAGGGGACTGCTGGCCGGGAAGAACAGCCGGCCGATGGTGGCGGCAAAGAAGCTGTAGACCGTGAAATCGTAGATTTCGAGGCCGTTGCCGATGGCGGCGGCTATCACGGCCCGGTGGCGGGCGGGGCTGCGGGCAGCAGGGGCACTGCCTGCGGGCAGGACAATGTCCGCTGCGGCATCGCTGCGCAGCGGCATACTGGCTTCGTTCATGAGGCTCCTCGTGGTGATGCGTCCGGAGCGGTCATCGATCTGCCGCCCTTTTTATTCTGGGTTGTGCTGTCCGGACGATCTTAGGAGGGGCCTACCCGCAAAGCACGCCGCTTTTTTTCATGGGTATAAGCGTTGGTAATCACCGGCCCGGGCGCTCAGGTGCCGGGAAAGTCCTCGCGCAGCGCGGCCAGCAGCGCGTCGTGCAGGCGCGACGCGGCCAGTGTCAGCGTGTGGCGGTCACGCGTGACCAGCGAGATGGTGCGGTCCGGCATCGGCTCGGCGATCTCGATGAAATCCATGGTCTGCACCAGGAATCGACTGCGGCGCGACTCTTCGGAAAGCAGCAGCAACGCATCGCCAAGGCGGCTCATCTCCAGCGCCAGGGTCATCGAGTTGCACTCGACCACGCGCGCGGGAAGTTCCAGCCCGTTGACGGCAAACAGCTGGTGGAAAGGGGTGTGGGGATCGGAAAGCGGGTCCAGCACCATCCAGTCGGCCGCGACCAGTTGACCAAGCGACGTCGCGCCGCGCAGCGGATGGCCCCTGCGGCCAGCGATCAGCGTGGGCACGCGGCACGCCTGCGTGCAATCGAGCGCGCGGTCCACGGGCAGCGATTGCGAGGTCAGCGCAAAGTCCAGCGTGCCTTCGCGCACCTGCTCCAGAAGCTGGGCGGGCCGCATTTCGAGAATGCGCAGCCGGGCATGCGGGAAATCGGCACGGAAGGCAGTCAGGCAGGCACCCACGGACCGCAGCAACGCGCTGACGGGCGTGACGCCGATCACGATGTCGCTGACCACCGTGCCCTTCATGTCTTCGAGGTCCTGGCGCGCGCGGCGCACGTTCTCGCTGATCAGCCGCGCATGGGCGACCAGCCGCTGGCCATGGGGCGTCAGTTGCACACCCTTGCTGGTGCGCACGAACAGCGTGGCGCCGACGCTGGTTTCCAGTTCCTTGATGGCCTTGCTCAACGCCGGCTGGGTGACATGCAGCAGGCGCGAGGCCTCCTGGATGCTGCCGGTTTCGGAGACGGCGGCCAGCGCGCGCAGCTGATGGAGCTTCATGGGGGCTTTCCGGGGGACACGCCGCGCGGCTGGCGGCGGAAAGCGGCCATTCTAGGCCGCCCGCCAGATCTCCCTCAATACGGGGACGCCCGCCCGTGGTCAGGCATGGGCCGGCGTCGAACCGGCCCGCGCCGCCCCGTGCCGCCCCGTGCCGCCCGTACTGCCTGTACTGCCTGCCTCAATACCCGTAGTACTGCTGCGGCGGGGCGTACTGCACCGGCGCCGGACGGCCGCACGGCACGTAGCCGCCCTGGTAGTTGCTATAGCAGTAGCCCGGCGGCACGGCCGGCGCGGCATAGGCCACCGGCTGCGGCGGCGCGTAGACCGGCGCCGGCGCGGCGTAGGCGGGCTGGCTGCTGGCCACCAGCGCGCCCAGGGCCAGGCCCGCCACGGCCGCCACGGCAATGGCGGCTCCTGCCGAAGATCCGCCACCGCCACGGTGATAGCGGTCGTGGGCCGAGGCGGTCCCGGCGACCAGCATGGCGGCACTCAGGACAGCGATACCGGTGTAACGAATCGACTTGCGCATCTTTTGCTCCTTCAGTCGGGCCAACCTTGGCCCTCTCTACGGCATGCATGATGGACGCCCGATGATTACAGTGGGTTACGCCGTCGTGAGCAGATGTAAGCGCGGGGCGACATCGCTGCCCGCCGGACGGCCTGCCGGCGCGTGCGGATCGCCGTTTCTTGAATTTGGCGTTACAACTTCGCGTGGCTGCCGGCCCGGCCTGGGTGGGAAACGCCGGTTGACAGCGTATCGGCGCATGGAAATACTCGACCTCGCAACGCCTCAGTGCCTGCGCGAATACCCCCTGAAGCGGTGCGGTTTTGGCAATGTCGAGACAACTTCAACCAGGGACGACCATGATCACACGCCGCCTTCCGGGGCTTTCGCGCCTGCAATCCTGTGCGCCACGCCTGCTTCTGGCCAGCGCCATCGGGCTGCTGGGCGCCTGCGCCGCCAGCGTTTCGAATCCACCCGTGCCGGCACAGCCGGCCGCCCCGGCCGCCGCCACCGTCGCGGCGCCAGTGGCCGCGGGCAAGACCGAAGTGCTCTGGCTTGGCCAGGCCGCCATGCGCATCTCCACGCCGGGCGGCAAGGTCATCGTCGTGGACCCATGGCTGACCGGCAATCCGAAGACGCCCGCCGCCTACAAGCAGTTGTCCGCGCTGGGCAAGGTCGACCTGATCCTGGTCACGCACGCGCATGGCGACCACCTGGGCGATGCCGTCGCGCTGGCAAAGCTCAACAACGCACCGCTGTGGAATGCCGGCGGCCTGAGCCAGCAGCTGATTACGCTCGGACAGCTGCCAGCCACCCAGGCCATGCGCTTCGGCAAAGGGGGCACCATCGCGCCGCTGGGCGACAACGGTCCGAAAATCACGGCCGTCCACGCCGAGCATTCGTCGGAACTGGTCTGGAAGAACCCCGCCACCGGCAAGGACGAAACCCATTACGGCGGCGAGCCCGTGGGCTACATCATCGAGATGGAAAACGGCTTCAAGATCTGGCACATGGGCGATACCGGCCTCTACGGCGACATGATGATGGTGGCCGACCGCTACAAGCCCGACCTGGTGCTGATCCCGATCGGCGGCCACTTCACGATGGGCCCGCAGGACGCCGCCATCGCGCTGCGCGACTTCATCAAGCCCAGGTACGCGATCCCCATGCACTACGGCACCAGCCCGATGCTGCGCGGGACGCCCGCCGAACTGAAGACGGCGCTCGGTACATCGGCCACCACGGCGGTGATCGTGCCGGAACCGGGTCAGAAGGTGGATTTTTGAGCGCGCCGCGCCCCGCGCCCCGCGGTCAGTCGGCACACCAGACGAAAAAACCCGCCGAGGCGGGTTTTTTCTTATGTCGATCTGGCGGGCGGTCCGAGGCTGCCCGATCGTCGTTACTGCGGACGGTTCACCGAGATATCGTAGAACAGCGAGCTATTGTCGAGGCTGATCAGCGCACCCACACCGGTTGAGCCAAGCGTCATCGCGATGCCCCTGCGGGACGATGCATCGCCCGCGCGATAGCGCAAGCCACTGATCGGCGAATTCTGCACCCATGTGTCGACGCGGCCATCGCCGCGCAGACGCGTATAGGCGCTAGTCATCGCATTCACGCTCGTGATCGTGGTCGATGCCTCGGCCATCTCGGAGCTCAGGTTCGGGTACACCGTCACGTCCCAGTACGAATTGGTGTCACCAACCGTTGGCAACAGACGCACCACCTGCTTGGTGGCGATGATCAGGCCATTCGCCGAAGACACCACGGCAACCACGGTGCCTTCAGTGTCCTTGAAGGCGGCCACGGCGGCAGTGCCGTTCGCGTCCGTCAGCGTGTAGTCGCCGTGCGCGGTCTGGGTCAGCACAGGCAGGTCGGACTGCGCCCAGGGCGAGCACGTCGTGCTCGTACCAGTGCAGTCGGCTCCCGCGATAAACTGTCCGGACGCGTTGATCGTGAACGTGCCGCGGGTCGGGTAGAACGGCTGACCAGGTGCGGCGCGCTCGAAGCCCACCGCGTTCCAGTCTCCCGCCAGCTCAGACATCGCCAGCTGCTGCGCCGGCACCATCAGCGCCGGCAGCTGCCACGAGGACAGATTGCGCATCAGCGCCAGGCCCGAACGCGACACCATCACGTCGTTCACGACACCATTGCCCGTAGCGATGTAGCGACAGGCCTCGCCCTGGTAGGGCATGAACGGCGACTTGGCCGTGACGTTGCCCTGGCTGTCGAGCGTGCTGAGCTGGGCCGTAGCCGTGTCATAGCGCACGCGGCGGAAGCCACCCTGGCCGGCCACGAAGAAATCGCCCGCCGTCTTCATGACGTTGCAGTTTTCAGTCCCGGGCTGCAGCTTGGCTGGAACGTTGTCGCCCCTGCCCACGGCGCTGGACAGGTCGCCCACCGAAGTGCGGGCGGCTGCCAAGCGGGCAGCCAGGATGTCCAGGAGCTGGTCGAGCGCATTACCAGTCTGGCCGCTCGTTGCAGCGACCAACGGATCCTTGATCGGGTTGGCGCCACCCAGGTCGACGCTGCCGCTGAGCAACTGCTTGACGAGGCCCAGGGCGGTTGCGAGGTTGGCCTCGGTCAGGCGCGCCTGGGAAGCCGCGCTGAACGTGGCGAACTGAGCGGTGCTGCCTTGGGCCAGCGCGGCCGTGATCAATTCGGTCAGCGGCGTGATGTTGGCCACGATATCGGGCGCATTGCCGGCTGGCACCAGGGAATGCAGCGGCGATCCGTCTGGCGCCACGGTCGACAGTACGCAGGGCCGGATGGCATCAGCAATGCTCACCTTGAAAGCACCGTCAGCGGCCGTGGTGGCAGTGCCCGCGCCCTGGGCGCACTTCACCGTCACCTTGGCGGCGGGCAGCGCAGCGCCTACTGCTACGGTACCGCTGATGTTCGCATTGATGGCCTGGGGCGTTGCAGTCGCCGGCGCGCTATCGCCCCCGCCACCCCCGCACGCCGTCAGCACGACAGCGGCCAGACCCGTCAAAAGAAGTCTCGATTTCATCCCTGTTGTCTCTTCTTGGTTGGTTTTCATGACACACGCCGGCGCTTCTGACCCTGGCTGCGTTGAGGTGGCGCGTGTGCTGCTTACAGCATATTCAACGGCATGCGACCCATCACCAGGCGGCGGGCAGTTTGTCCCAGCAGTTTTGTGCCGGATAACCCTCCTGAGGGGCATTGACAAATAACAGATTTGTAATCTTTGCCATACATGGCCGATACACGGGGTCGGCACTTTCGTGCCGGCCTTCGGGCCGGGCCAAACGCACGTTTGCTCCATGCCCGCCTTATCGGCACGCCCCGCCAAGTGGCGCGCCAGACGGCCTCCGTCGTCACAATTTCGCACCGCACATAGCGAAAACGCCACTATTGCCTATACTCGTCCTTGTCCTCGCGGAATATCCATGACCGGTCGTCGATCCGGTCCCAGGAGGTGTACCCATGGTTACGATGAACCGCCGACAGTTCCTGAAGTTCACGGGAGCGTCGCTGGCGGGGTCGAGTCTGGCGCTGATCGGGTTCACGCCCGACGTGGCGCTGGCGGAGGTGCGGGCGTACAAGCTGGCGCGCACCACCGAGACCCGCAATACATGTCCCTACTGCTCGGTGGCGTGTGGGCTGCTGATGTACAGCCTTGGCGACAACGCCAAGAACGCAAAGGCCAGCATCATCCATATCGAGGGCGACCCCGATCACCCGGTGAACCGCGGCACGCTGTGCCCCAAGGGGGCCGGACTGATCGACTTCATTCATAGTCCCAACCGCCTGCAATACCCCGAATACCGCGCGCCGGGCTCCGACAAGTGGCAGCGCATGACCTGGGACGACGCGCTGGACCGCATCGCCAGGCTCATGAAGCAGGACCGCGACGCCAACTTCATCGAGAAGAACGAGCAGGGCACCACGGTCAACCGCTGGCTAAGTACCGCGATGCTGGCGGCGTCCGCCAGCAGCAACGAGGTGGGCTACATCACGCACAAGACTGTCCGCAGTCTGGGCATGCTGGGATTCGACAACCAGGCACGTGTCTGACACGGCCCGACGGTGGCAGGTCTTGCCCCGACGTTTGGCCGTGGCGCGATGACGAACCATTGGGTCGACATCAAGAACGCGGACGTCATCCTGATCATGGGCGGCAATGCCGCCGAGGCACACCCGTGCGGATTCAAGTGGGTCACCGAGGCCAAGGCGCACAACAAGGCGCGGCTGATCGTGGTGGACCCGCGCTTCACGCGGTCGGCATCGGTGGCGGACTACTACGTGCAGATCCGCACCGGCACGGACATCGTGTTCCTGGGCGGCGTGATCCGCTGGCTGCTGGAAAACGACAAGATCCAGCACGAGTACGTGAAGAACTACACGGACATGTCGTTCATCGTCCGCGAGGACTACCAGTTCAAGGACGGCATCTTCTCGGGCTACGACGCCGAGAAGCGCCACTACCTCAAGGAGACCTGGGACTGGGAAACGGGCGACGACGGCTTCGTGAAGACCGACCCCACACTGGCCCATCCGCGCTGCGTCTACAACCTGCTGAAGGCCCACTACGCGCGCTATACGCCCGAGATGGTGGAACGCGTCTGCGGCACGCCGCAGGACAAGTTCCTGAAGGTCTGCGAGATGATGGCCTCGACGGCCACGCCCGACCGCGCCATGACGATCATGTACGCGCTGGGCTGGACGCAGCACTCGATCGGCTCCCAGATGATCCGCACCGGCGCCATGGTGCAGCTGCTGCTGGGCAATATCGGCATTGCCGGCGGCGGCATGAACGCGCTGCGCGGGCACTCGAACATCCAGGGCCTGACCGACCTGGGCCTGATGACCAACCTGCTGCCGGGCTACCTGACGCTGCCGTCGGACCCCGAGGCGGACTACGACAAGTACATCGAGGCCCGCTCGTTCAAGCCGCTGCGGCCCAACCAGCTCAGCTACTGGCAGAACTACGGCAAGTTCCACGTGAGCCTGATGAAGGCCTGGTGGGGGCCGGCCGCCACCAGGGACAACAACTGGGCATTCGACTACCTGCCCAAGCTCGACAAGCCGTACGACATGCTGCAGGTGTTCGAGATGATGAACGCCGGGCGCATCAACGGCTACATCCTGCAGGGCTTCAACCCGCTGGCGGCGGCGCCCAACAAGGCCAAGCTGCTGAAGGGCCTGAGCCAGCTCAAGTTCATGGTGGTGATGGACCCGCTGGCTACCGAGACCAGCGAATTCTGGCGAAATTACGGCGAATCGAACAACGTCGATTCGAAGTCGATCCAGACCGAGGTGTTCCGCCTGCCCACCACCTGCTTTGCCGAGGAAAACGGCGCGCTGGTCAATTCGTCGCGCTGGCTGCAATGGCACTGGCAGGGCGCCGATCCGCCGGGCGAGGCGCGCAGCGACATCGAGATCATGTCGGCGCTGTGGCTGCGCATTCGTGCGATGTACCAGAAGGAAGGCGGCAAGTATCCCGATCCGATCGTCAACCTGTGGTGGCCCTATGCGGTGCCGCACTCGCCCACGCCCGAGGAACTGGCCAAGGAATACTCCGGGAAGGCCCTGACCGACCTGGTGGACCCGAAGGACCCGACCAAGGTGGTGCGCAAGGCCGGCGAGCAGCTCAACAGCTTTGGCGAGCTGCAGGCCGACGGCAGCACCATGAGCGGCTGCTGGATCTACTGCGGGTCATGGACGCAGGCCGGCAACCAGATGGCCAAGCGCGACAACAGCGACCCCACCGGCATCGGCCAGAACCTGAACTGGTCGTGGGCCTGGCCGGCCAACCGCCGCGTGCTGTACAACCGCGCATCGTGCGACGTGAGCGGCAAGCCGTTCAACCCGGCGCGCAAGCTGATCGCCTGGAACGGCAAGAGCTGGACCGGCTTCGACACGCCCGACTTCAAGCTCGACGAAGACCCGGCCAACGGCATGGGCCCGTTCATCATGCAGGCCGAAGGCGTGGCGCGGTTCTTTGCGCGGCAGACCATGGTGGAGGGGCCGTTCCCCGAGCACTACGAACCGTTCGAGAACCCGCTGGGCTACAACCCGCTCAACGGCAAGGACTCCAAGGTCATCAGCAACCCGGCGGCGCGCGTGTTCAAGGACGACTGGGCGCAGTTCGGCAAGCCCGATGCCTACCCGGTCATCGCCACCACGTATCGCCTGACCGAGCACTTCCACTACTGGACCAAGCACGCGCGCATCAACGCCATCCTGCAGCCGGAACAGTTCGTGGAAATTGGCGAGGAGCTTGCGAAGCAGGTAGGCGTCAAGGCCGGCGACCGCGTCAAGGTGACGTCGATGCGCGGCTACATCCGCGCCGTGGCGCTGGTGACCAAGCGGATCAAGCCGTTCCGGATCGACGGCAAGACCGTGCACATGGTGGGCATACCGCTGCACTGGGGCTTCACCGGGCTGACCAAGCCGGGCTTCCTGGCCAACACGCTGACGCCGTTCGTGGGAGACGGCAACACCCAGACGCCCGAGTTCAAGTCGTTCATGGTCAAGGTCGAACGGGCATAGGAGACCGACATGGCACTACAGTCCCTGGATATCGTGCGCCGGTCGGCCACCACCACGCCGTCGCCCAGCGTGCGCGAGCCCGTGACGGGCAGTGTGGCCAAGCTGATCGACACCACCAAGTGCATCGGCTGCAAGGCCTGCCAGGCCGCGTGCATGGAGTGGAACGACCTGCGCGGCGATGTGGGCACCAACGTGGGCGTCTATGACAATCCGGCCGACCTGGACGAGCATACGTGGACGCTGATGCGGTTTTCCGAGTACGAAAACCCCAACGGCAACCTCGAATGGCTGATCCGCAAGGACGGCTGCATGCACTGCGAGGACCCTGGCTGCCTGAAGGCCTGCCCCGCACCGGGCGCCATCGTGCAGTACGCGAACGGCATCGTCGACTTCCACGAGGAAAACTGCATCGGCTGCGGCTATTGCATCACCGGCTGCCCGTTCAACATCCCGCGCATCTCCAAGCAGGACCACAAGGCCTACAAGTGCACGCTGTGCTCCGACCGCGTGGCCGTGGGCCAGGAGCCGGCCTGCGTGAAGACCTGCCCGACCGGCGCCATCGTGTTCGGCACCAAGACGGACATGATCCAGCATGCCGAGGAACGCATCGTCGACCTGAAATCGCGCGGCTTCGAGAAGGCCGGCCTGTACAACCCGGCCGGGGTGTCGGGCACCCACGTGATGTACGTGCTGCACCACGCCGACCAGCCGAGCCTGTACCACGGCCTGCCTGACGATCCGCATATCAGCCCGCTGGTGAGCCTGTGGAAGGGCCTGGCCAAGCCGCTGGCCGTGGCCGGCATGGCCATCGCGGCGCTGGCCGGCTTCTTCCACTACATCCGCGTGGGCCCGAACGAGACCGGCCCCGAGGACGAAGCGGCGGCCGAGGACGAGATCGTGCGCTGGGGCCGGGACAACCCCAGGCCGCGCGGCACGCCCGATGAAGTGGTGCCCCCCGAGGAGGTCCGCGATGAGAATCGATAAGCGCCGCGAGGCAACCATCCGCCGCTACACCGCCGGCGAACGCAGCAACCACTGGATCGTCGCGCTGACGTTCGTGCTGCTGGCGCTGTCCGGGCTGGCATTGTTCCATCCGTCGATGTTCTGGATGAGCGCGCTGTTCGGCGGCGGCACCTGGACGCGCATCCTTCACCCGTTCCTGGGCGTGGTGATGTTCCTGGCCTTCCTGATCCTGGCCGTGAAGTTCTGGCATCACAACCTGATGACATGGAGCGACCGCGAATGGCTGCGCCACGGACGCGATGTACTGACCAACCACGAGGAAAACCTGCCCGACGTGGGCCGCTACAACGCCGGCCAGAAGCTGCTGTTCTTCCTGATGGTGGGCTGCCTGGTGCTGTTGCTGCTGAGCGGCATCGTCATCTGGCGCACCTACTTCTCGGCGTTCTTCCCGATCTGGGCCCTGCGGGTGGCGTCGGTCGTGCATGCCGTTTGCGCCTTCGCGCTGATTTGCGGCATCATTGTCCACATCTATGCAGCCGTATGGGTCAAGGGTTCCGTGCAGGCCATGACGCGCGGAACGGTCACGCCCGGCTGGGCGTGGAAACATCATCGCACCTGGTTCCGGGAGAACTTCCGGCCGGGCGACAAATAGCGGGCCGGTGGCGTAGGCCGATACGCCAGACACGCCGGACTGCCAGGGGATGACGACTGATGGTGCAGCGCATTCTGGAGCCGGCGGAAATCGAATCGATCGACCACATCGCCATCGCGCGTGTGCGTCTGCCCGATCGCGCGGATGTGTTTGCCGCGCGGGCGCAGCGGCTACGCCAGCTGGCGCCGGGCAACCCGATCGGCCCGTACCTGCTGCTGATGGCCGCCGTGGCCGACGCGCAGCATGTGGTGGCGCAGTCGCTCGCCGGGTCTTCCGATCTCGCGCCCCTTTCCCCCGAAGCCATCCACCGCGCGGGCGAGCACTGCATGCCGCTGCTGCCCGCACAGGACGCCGGCGCGCCACATGCCGCCGCCGCACTGTTCGGCCGGCTGGCTGACACCTGCCCCGAACTCGCGGCCCCGCTGGCCACTCTGCGTGCGATGCCGGCCGACGCGCTGGCCAACGCCGTGCAGGAGCTGCTGGGACTGCGCCATGCCGGCGGCCGCCCCATCGACACCGCCACCGCGCCGCTGCTGATGGCGGCGCTGCAGCTGGACCGCACCGTGCTGGCCAGCCAGCTGCGCGAGCAGGACATGCCGATGCTGGACGTCCACACGGTCTGCCCGGTCTGCGGCACGCCACCGGTGGCCAGCATCGTACGCATCGGCGGGCGCTACCAGGGGCTGCGCTATCTGCACTGCGGCCTGTGCGCCACCGAATGGCACATGGTGCGCGTCAAGTGCAGCCATTGCGAAACCACCGAGGGCATCAGCTACTACGCCGTCGAAGGCCAGGGCGACGCGCTCAAGGCCGAGACCTGCGGCCAATGCCATCACTATCGCAAGATCGCCTACATGGAGAAGGATCCGATGGTCGAGCCGCTGGCCGACGACCTGGCCTCTCTGGCGCTTGACGTGATGATGGGCGAAGCCGGCTACGGCCGCGCCAACGGCAACCCGCTGCTATGGCTGGCCGATGACGAAGACGATGACGGCGGCGTGGAGATGCCGGAGGTGCGCGGATGAACGACACCGTGTCGATGCCCGCCCGCCCCGCAGACATTCCATCGGTCGACCGCGTGCTGCGGCTGCCCGGCCTGCAGCCGCTGCTGGAACGCTACGGCCGCACACCGGCCACCAGCGCGCTGCGCCGCCTGCTCGACGCGCTGCGCGCCCAGGCCGTGGCCGGTCAGCTGGCGCGCCAGGCCATCGGCGACGACGCGCTGTGCGAAGCCCTGGCCGCGCAGCTGGCGCGCGACGCCCAGCCGCGCCTGCGCGCCGTGTTCAACCTGACCGGCACGGTGCTGCATACCAACCTCGGCCGCGCTCTGCTGCCCGACAGCGCCGTCCAGGCAGTCGTCCGTGCCATGACCACGCCGGCCAATCTCGAATTCGATCTGGACACGGGCGGCCGTGGCGACCGCGACGATCTGGTCGCCGATCTGCTGTGCGAACTGACCGGCGCGCAGGCCGCCACGGTGGTCAACAACAACGCGGCGGCCGTGCTGCTGATGCTCAACACGCTGGCGCAGCGGCGCGAGGTGGTGGTGTCGCGCGGCGAACTGGTGGAAATCGGCGGCGCCTTCCGCATTCCCGATGTCATGCAGCGCGCCGGGGTCAAGCTGGTGGAGATCGGCACGACCAACCGCACGCATCCGCATGACTACGCCGATGCCATTGGCGCGCGTACGGCGCTGCTGATGAAGGTGCATTGCAGCAACTACGAGATCACCGGCTTCACGCGCAGCGTGGAAGTGGCCGACGTGGCGCGCATCGCGCAGCCGCTGGGCCTGCCCGTGGTGGTGGATCTGGGCAGCGGCACGCTGGGCGACCTCACCCAGTGGGGCCTGCCACGCGAGACCACGGTGCGCGAGACCATCGCCGCAGGCGCGGACCTGGTCACGTTCAGCGGCGACAAACTGCTGGGCGGCCCCCAGGCCGGCCTGATCGTCGGACGTGCCGACCTGGTCGCGAAGATCAAGAAGAACCCGCTCAAGCGCGCGCTGCGGGTGGGCAAGCTCACGCTCGCCGCGCTGGAGCCGGTGCTGCAGCTGTATCGCGATCCGGACACGCTGGTGCAGTCGCTGCCCACGCTGCGCCTGCTGGCGCGGCCCGCCGGCGAGATGGCGGCCATGGCCGAGCGCCTGCGGCCCGTGGTCCAGGCGCCGCTGGGCGATGGCTGGCAGGTTTCGGCCGTTCCCATGGTCAGCCAGATCGGCAGCGGTGCGATGCCCGGCGGGCAACTGGCCAGCTTCGGGCTGGTCATCGGCCCGCGCGACGCCGGCAAGCGTACCGGCCGGCGTCTGCAGCAACTGGAAGCCGCGCTGCGCGCGCTGCCGCGCCCCGTGATCGGCCGCGTCAGCGAAGACGCGCTCTGGCTCGACCTGCGCTGCCTGGAAACCGCCGATGAAGTTGCGTTCTCGGCCCAGTGGCCCCTGCTGGCGGAGGCGCTGCGCTCATGATCGTCGGCACGGCCGGACATATCGACCACGGCAAGACCACGCTGGTGCGCGCGCTGACCGGCGTCGATACCGATCGGCTCAAGGAAGAGAAGGCGCGCGGCATCTCGATCGAACTCGGCTATGCCTATACGCCGCTGCCCGATGGCGACGTGCTGGGCTATATCGACGTGCCCGGTCACGAACGCCTGATTCATACGATGGCCGCCGGGGCCAGCGGCATCGACCTGGCCCTGCTGGTGGTGGCCGCCGATGATGGCGTCATGCCGCAGACGCGCGAGCACCTGACCATCGTCGAGCGACTTGGCGTGCCGCGCGCCGTGGTGGCACTGACGAAGGCCGACCGGGCCGACGCCACGCAACTGGCCAGCGTGCGCGGCGAGATCGAGGCACTGCTGGCGGGCACTCCCTATGCTGGCGCCGACGTATTCCCGCTCAATGCCACCGACGATGCCGATCCCGGCGTCGCGGCGCTGCGCGCGTGGCTGCAGGACACCGCGCAGCATACGCCCGCGCATGGCGCCGGCGGGTTGTTCCGTCTGGCGGTGGATCGCGTGTTCACGCTGGGCGGCCATGGCACTGTCGTCACCGGCACCGTGTTCGGCGGCCGGGTGGCGGTAGGCGATGTGATGCAGGTGGCGCCGTCGGGCCTGCCCGCGCGCGTGCGCAGCATCCACGCCCAGAACCGGCCGGCGGAGGCCGGCCTGGCGGGCCAGCGTTGCGCGCTGAACCTGGCCGGCATCGACAAGGCGGACATCCATCGCGGCGACTGGATCGTCGACCCCGCCTTGATGGCGCCGGTCACGCGCATCGATGTCCGGCTCACGCTGCATCCGGGCGCCGGTTCCCGCATCGGCCACTGGTCGCCGCTGCACGTACATCTGGGCGCCGCGCATCGCATGGCCAATGCCGTGCTGCTTGACTGCGAAGCCCTGGAGCCAGGCGGCACCGCGCTGGCCCAGCTCGTGTTCGCCGCGCCGGTCTGCGCGGTGGCCGGCGACCACTTCATCCTGCGCAATCCGCAGGCCACGCAGACGGTGGGCGGCGGCGTGGTGCTCGACAACGTGGCACCCGAGCGGCATCGACGTGCGCCCGGGCGTCTCGCCTGGCTGCTGGCAGTGGAGCAGATGCTCGGCGGCTGCGGCATCCTGCCGCTGCTGGACAATGCGCCGCACGGCGTGGCCGAGACCCGGCTGGTGCGCCTGACGGGCCTGCCGGCCAGCGCCATGACGTTGCCGCCTGCCGTTCTTCGCATCGGCGAGACGCTGATCCTGTCGCGCTATCTCGATGCGCTGCGCACCGGCGTGCTGGACACGCTGACGGCGTTCCATGCGCGCATGCCCGACGAACCCGGCCTGGGCGCCGGTTCGCTGCGCCGGGTGGCATTTGCCGGCGCGCCGATTCCCGACGCGCTGTGGTCCGCCTTGCTCGACACGCTGCTGCAGCAACGTGCCGTGGAACGGCATGGCGGATGGATGCGCCTGCCGGGCCATGCCATCACCTTCACCGATGCCGAACAGGCGCTGGGCGCCCAATTGCTGCCCCGGGTGGCGGCGGGGGGGTTCGACCCGCCCTGGGTGCGCGAGCATGCGGTGGCGCTGAACGCGCCCGAGGAACAGGTCCGCCACGTGCTAGGCAAACTGGCGCGCCAGGGCACCGTGCATCAGGTGGTGCGCGACCTGTTCTATGCCGAAGCCGCCATCGAAACGCTGGCGCGGCTGTTCGGCACGATGGCCGCGGCGCAGGGTCATGTGGAAGTGATTGCGTTTCGCGATGCCGTGGGGCTGGGCCGCAAGCGCACGATCCAGATTCTGGAGTTCTTCGATCGCGCGGGATACACTCGCCGCGTGGGCAATGCGCGCATGCTGCGCCCCGATAGTGAATGGCGTCCGCTGGCCACGCCTGCCCGGCCAGCGCCGTCATAGATCCGCAAGGGAAGGCATCCGTATCCGGTGATGCGGCCGGGCTTCAAACCCGGTTGGGGGCGCCAGACGTTCCCAGGTAGGTTCGACTCCTGCTGCTTTCCGCCATTCCTCTCCGGTTTCCCTCCGATTTCCCTGTTGCCACGCGCATGACCTACCATGCATAAGCAGCGGTTGGGCATGTTTCGAGTCTCGAACTTCTCATCCAGAGGAATCATCATGGACAGACGCGCATTCCTGCGGCTGGGTGCCGCAGTACCGGTTTCCATAGGCGCGGGCGTCGGCCCGGCATTCTCCGCCCCCTCCTCAGCCCCCTCCTCCCCCGCCGATCCGTATCCGGCCTCCGCCGGCTGGCGCGTCTACGAACTGACCACCGAAGTGCACCTGCCGGCCGCCGCGGCGCCGGCCACGGTGTGGCTGCCCGTCCCCGCCCCGAACCTCGGCGACTATCAGCACACCGTATCGAACGAATGGATCGCACCCGGCGCGCGGGCCCGGGCAGCGCGCACCGGGCGCTACGGCGTGGACATGCTGGTCATCGACTGGCCCACCGCCACGCACGGCGCACCGCTGTCGGCGCGGCTCACCAGCACCGTGGCGCTGCGCGACCGCGATGTCGATCTTGGCACGGCACCGTCGCTCGAGTGGGCGCCGTCGGCACGGTCGGCGCGGTCGGCGCAATCGGCTGAGTCCGCTGCGTCGCTGGCCGAGTATCGTCGGCCCACGCAGCTGATGCCCACCGATGGCATCGTGCGCGAGACAGCGCTGGGCATTACCGCCGGGCTGACCGACGACATGAGCCGCGCGCAGGCCATCTACCAGTGGGTGGTGGACCATACCTGCCGCGACGCCAGCGTACGCGGCTGCGGCACCGGCGACGTGGTGAGGATGCTGAAGACCGGCGGCGTCATGAATGGCAAGTGCGCGGACATCAACGGCCTGTTCGTGGCGTTGACGCGCGCGGTCGGCATCCCGGCGCGCGATGCGTACGGCATCCGCGTGGACGATTCCCAGCGCGGCTTCCGCGCGCTCGGCAAGGCCGGCGACATCTCCAGGGCGCAGCATTGCCGGGCCGAGTTCCATGCCGCGGGCTATGGATGGATTCCCGCCGATCCGGCCGATGTCCGCAAGGTGGCGCTCGAAGAGGTGCCAGGCGGCCTGCCGATGACGGACGGCAAGGTCCGGGCCGCCCGCGCGCTGCTGTTCGGCGCCTGGGAGGGCAACTGGGTCGCCTACAACCATGGCCACGACGTGCGTCTGCCCGACAGCGGCATGGCGCCGGTGCCCTTCCTGATGTATCCGCAGGCGAAGACCGTGGCGGGTACGCTGGACAGCCTCGACCCGGCCGCGTTCGGCTATCGCATCGCGTCGCGGAGGGTGGCCTGATGACGACATCGATCGAACACAACGGCGGCGAAGTGCGCCTGACATCGCTGGCGCACGGCGGCGGCTGCGGCTGCAAGATCGCGCCGGGCGTGCTAGGCGACATCCTGCGCAACACCCGGCAGTTCCCGGCGCCGCCGGGGCTGCTGGTGGGCATCGAGACCAGCGATGACGCGGCGGTGTACCGGCTCAACGATACGCAGGCGCTGGTGGCCACCACGGACTTCTTCATGCCCGTGGTGGACGACCCCTACGATTTCGGCCGCATCGCGGCCACCAATGCGATTTCCGATGTCTATGCGATGGGCGGCACGCCAATCATGGCACTGGCGCTGGTGGGCATGCCCGTCGACAAGCTGTCGCCCGAGACCATCGGCAAGATCCTGGAAGGCGGCCAATCGATCTGCGCCGAGGCCGGCATTCCGATTGCGGGCGGCCATTCGATCGACTCGGTCGAGCCGATCTATGGGCTGGTAGTGATGGGCCTGGTGCATCCCGACCGCATCCGCCGCAATCGCGACGCGCAGGCCGGCGACGTGCTGGTACTGGGCAAGCCGCTGGGCGTGGGGGTCTATTCCGCCGCGATCAAGAAGGAATCGCTCGACGACTACGGCTACCGGCAGATGATCGCCAGCACCACGCAGCTCAACACACCGGGCAAGGCGCTTGGCGCGCTGGATGGCGTGCATGCGATCACCGACGTGACCGGCTTTGGCCTGCTCGGCCATCTGCTGGAGGTTTGCCGTGGCAGCGGGCTGGGCGCCACGATCGACATGGCGCATGTGCCGCTGCTGCCCGGCGTGGCCGCGCTGGCGGAAGGGGGCGCAGTCACGGGCGCCTCGCGGCGCAACTGGGCCAGCTATGGCCATGACGTCACGGTCGATACCGGGGTGTCGCACGTCCAGCAGGCGCTGCTGACGGACCCGCAGACCAGCGGAGGATTGCTGGTGTCTTGTGCGCCCGATGCCGTCGACGCGGTGCTGGGCATCTTCCGCAAGGAGGGATTCGGACACGCCGCCGTGGTGGGCGCGATGCATGCCGGGGCGCCGGGTGTGCGGGTGACCGCGTAATCCGCGGTCGCCGTCCGACGCCCGCCGGGCCGTTTCAGGTCGCGTCGTGGAAGATGATGCCCAGCGTCTGCCGGTGCCCGGTGTGCAACCGGCTGACGCCATGCCGCAGATTCACGCGGTAGGTGCCCCGCGTACCGGGTACCGGCCGCTGGCTCACCGCGAACACCACGGCATCGCCCTTGCCCAGCGACACCACTTCGGCCCGCGACTGCATGCGCGGACGCTGCTCGGTCATCACGAATTCGCCGCCGGTGAAGTCCTTGCCGGGTTCGGATAGCAGAATCGCCACCTGCAGCGGAAACACGTGTTCGCCATACAGGTCCTGATGCAGACAGTTGTAATCGCCCGCCGCGTAGCGCAGCAGCAGCGGCGTGGGGCGCGACTGGCCGGCGCGATGGCAGCGGGCCAGGTAGTCGCCGTGCGCGACCGGGTAATCGGCGGCAATGCCCATGGCCGTGTTCCAGCGGTTGGCGATCGGTGCCAGATGCGGGTAGAGCCCGGTGCGCAGCGCGTCAACGGGATCGGGCAGGGGATAGGCGAAGTACTTGTACTCGCCACGGCCGAAGCCATGCCGGCGCATGTCGATACGCGAGCGGTAAAGCGCTTCATTCGGATAGAGCGCGGCCAGCGCATCGCACATCGCCGGAGAGATCAGCGCCCGGATCGCCGCGCACCCGTAGGCATCGAGATCCTGCCCGATGCCGGGCCAGTCGAGGGCGTCGATGTGGGCGCGGATGGCCGTCGATGTCTGTTCGGTCTTCATGTCAAAACCACTCCCGAAACCAGGGACAAAAATATTCCTTGAAATGAGATCGATTCCCATTTACTATCCAACCACTGTCTGACGCACGGCACCGCCGGGGCGGACAGGAACAGATTGCTGGGCGTGGTAGCGATGGATCGATACGGCGCCCGATACCGTCTTTTGTGGGGACCGCTCCGACACACGGAGCGTTTGGTAGTAGCCAGCTCCAGGAAGATCGGGAAAACATCCAGACCCCGTTTTCCCGATCGCGTCATCCTGCAGCAAGCCAGGCCACCTTTTTATTCCGCGCGCCACGCAGGCACAGCGCGCCGTCCGGAGCGATGCCGCTCGTCGATCCGGCGCTTCCCGCCTGCTTCCGCCACGATCTGGCGGAAGGTTGGCCGGCCAAGGGCGCCGGCCCCAGCTTTCCGCCGTCGATCCACCGCCTGGAGTATTAACCGTGCGTCCCAGTGGGCGCGAGCTGCCGCATGACTACTTCCACAGTGAACTCCGAAGCCGTACCACTCAAGCGCGCGGGCCTGAAAGCCACGTCGCCGCGCATGCACGTGCTGGAAGCGTTCCGCAATAGCGACCGTCGCCACCTCAGCGCGGAAGATGTCTATCGGATCCTGCTCGACCTCGATGTCGATGCGGGACTGTCCACCGTCTACCGCGTGCTCAACCAGCTGGTGCAGGCCAATATCCTGCTGCGCCACAGCTTCGAGTCCGACCATGCCGTGTTCGAACTCAACGAGGGCGGCCATCACGATCATCTGATCTGTATCGCCTGCGGCGTGGTGGAGGAATTCAGCGACGAAGGCATCGAGGCGCGACAAAGGCAGGTGGCCGCCCAGAACGACTTTGTCCTGCGCGAGCACATGCTGGTGCTCTATGGCCTGTGCCCGGCCTGCCAGCAGTCGGATGTCGAGACGGCCACCGGCACCACCCGGAAGTAACGCGGACGTTTCTTACACAAACACCAAGTGCCGTTACAAAGGCGTGCAATCGGTAATACGCCGGATGGGTAGAGTGGAGCCATAGCACCTCACCCACTGGTGATTACGATGAACAAGCGCCCCCTGTATCTTTCCCTCCTCGTCGCCGGCACCGCCGCGCTGGCCACTTCCACTGCCGCCATGGCGCGCGTCGATGTCGACGTGAACTTCGGCGTGCCCGTGGCACCGGCTCCGGTCGTCGTGGCGCCCGCCCCGGTCTATGTGCAGCCCCAACCCGTCTATGTGGCGCCGCCGCCTCCGCCGCCGGTGGTCTATCGCCCGGCACCGCCGGTTGTCGTTGCACCGGCACCCGCCGTGGTGATCGGCTGGCATAACGACCGATACTGGGACGGCCGCCGCTGGTATGACCGCCGCGAGTATCACGCCTGGCACGACCATGGCCGGGGCCCGGACCACTATCGCGGCGATGATCGCGGCTACTACCGTCGCTAAGCGCCGGCTATCGACCGTCGCGTCGTCATGACCGCGCCACGGCCGGCGCAGACGCCGGCGTGGCGGGTCGCAGCACCAGCCAGACCGCCCCGCCGATCAGCAGCATGCCGGCCGCGTGCGCCCACGACAGCGTCTCGCCCAGGAACATCCATCCCCACACGATGCCGAAAGGCGGAATCAGGAAGGTGACGGTCAGCGATCGCACCGGGCCGAGATCGGCGATCAGCCTGAAATACAACACGTAGGCGATGGCTGTGCAGAACATGCCCAGTCCGAGCATGCCAGCCCACACACCCAGGCCGGCCGCAGGCAGCGTGTTCTCGCGGAGCAGCGCCACCGCGCTGAAGGGCAACAGGAACAGCGTGGCACCGACCAGGCTGCCGCCCGCCACCAGCCGGCTGTCCAGCCCGCCGCGCGCCGTGATCCAGCGACGCGTCAGAAACCCGGCCAGCCCGTAACACGACGTCGCCACCAGGCACGCCAGCGCGCCCAGCAGCACATCGTGCGAGAAGACCACTGGGCCCGTGCGGGTCAGCACCGCCACGCCCGCCAGGCCCAGCAGCACCCCCGCCGCCTTGGCACGGGTCAGCCTCTCGGCAAAGAACAGCGAGCCGATCACCGCCCCCATCAGCGGTGTCATGGCGTTGAAAATGGCCGAATAGCCAGCCGGCAGCCACAATGCGGCCACCGAATACATCACAAACGGGATGCCGGAATTGATGATCCCCAGCATGACCACCGCTGGCCACTTGCCCTGCATGTCCCATTTCAGCCCCAGCAGGGGCAGACAGGCTGCCAGCGTCACGGCGCCAATCAGCACGCGAAAGAAGGCGGTCGGCAACGGGCCCAGCACCGGCGCGGCGATGCGGATGAACAGGAAGCTGGCGCCCCAGATGGCGGAGAGCAGCAACAGGCGAAACAGGTCGGCGAGCTTCATCAGTTCAGTTGAGGCAATGATTGAATTCAAAGATGGCAAACCGTTGCAGAAGTGCGACAAGTGCATCACTTTCCGCCGGATCGACGCGATTTTCGCGGTGGTTCACGACGGTTATTTCAGCCCAAAACGGGGCCCGTGGCTGGCTGGAAGCGGACATGCGACACCGAGTGGGTGACCGAAGAAGTGACGACAAAGCGGCGAAATTTGGCACAAAAATGGGGCAATGGCGACGTTTGTTGCGCCTTCGCCGCAATCTCGCTTTCGAAACCCTTACGGAATCACCCCCCGGTGGTAGGGGTCACTACCACAGCGCGTGACATCGCGTATTCAGTTCCATTAAAATCTGCCCTGCGCCAGAGTTAATTGACCCCTCCGACGCATTCCCGACAAGCCGCCAGGCAATCCTGGCGGCTTCTTTTTTTTCTACGGTCGAGAATCACGTATCGTAGCGGCTACGGAGCGTGCAAGGGGATGGGACGCTTCGTTCACGTTGCATTCTCGCGTCAACCGCCGCCCCAGGTTTTGCGTTGCCTGCCACATGAAACGACAGTTCCTCGGCTTGCTAGCCCGCGTCTACGTCATGCAATTCGCCATGGAGGTGCCCGCCACCGTGGCCATGCTTGCAGAAATGCTCATGGAATACGGATTCCAGGTGGACATCGGCACGGTACGACCTCTGCTGCGCGCGCTGCAGATGGAAGGCTATCTCGAAAGCGTCCTGCGCGATGGCATCGGGCGCGTCTACCTGCTGACCGAACAGGGCCGCGAAGAACTCGCGAGCAGCCGGTCGCGCATCGACGACCTGTACCGGCGCCTTCACAATCCTACGGGGGTCGGAGAACCGGCCGTCGTCACCACGAACACCTGAGCGCCCCCGCTCACACCGAAAACCCGGCTACGCGCGACGCGCCAGCCGGGTTTCTTTTTGGCCGGAGCGTACCCGTTTCTGCGTGCATGTTTGAGTGGCGCGTGGCGTGGCACGTTTGTGCCACTCACGCCGCGTCGGCAAACCCTTTTCCGCCCAGCAGAATCTGGCGCAGCGCATCGAGCCCCACGGGCTGGCAGAACAGGAAGCCCTGCACCGCATCGCAGCCTTCGCCGCGCAGGAATTCGAACTGCGCCTTCGACTCGACGCCCTCCGCCACCACCTGCAGGTGCAGCTGATGGCCTAGCGCGATGATTGCGGCAGCCACGGCGCGGTCGTGCCCCGGCATGGCCAGGTCATCGACAAAGGACTTGTCGATCTTCAGCTTGCTGATCGGCAGGCGCGTCAGGTAGCCCAGGCCCGAATAGCCGGTGCCGAAGTCGTCGATCGACACGCCCACGCCAAGCTGCCGCACGCGGCGGAACGTCTCGATCGTCTTTTCGCCACCGTCCACCAGGATGCCTTCTGTGACCTCGATCGTCAGGCTGGCCGCCGGCAGATCGGCGGCTTGCAGGCACTGCGCCACGGTTTCCTGGAAATTTGCCTGCCGCAGTTGCAGCGGCGAGATGTTGACGGCCACGTCGATGTCGAGCCCCAGCTCTTGCCGCAGGGACTGGATCTCGCGGCAGGCCGTGGCCAGCGTCCACGCGCCCAGCGCGCCGATCAGGCCGCACTGCTCGGCAACGGGGATGAACTCGGCGGGGCGCATCGGTCCGCGCTCGGGCGTTTCCCAGGCGATCAGGGCTTCCACGCCTACCACGGCGAGGGTGGCGACATCGACGATCGGCTGGTAGCGAAGCCGGAACTCCTGCTCGGCCAGCGCACGGCGCAG
Source organism: Ralstonia sp. 25mfcol4.1 (assembly GCF_900104095.1). Lineage (GTDB taxonomy): Bacteria > Pseudomonadota > Gammaproteobacteria > Burkholderiales > Burkholderiaceae > Cupriavidus. The sequence continues at coordinate 364,559 of NZ_FNJO01000004.1, forward strand.
CAGCGCCTCGATCGTGAAGCGGGCCAGCGATGCCTGCGCCATCTCCGTGGCAAACCGGCGCAATTGGGCGCGGCCATCCTGCTTGGCGGCGTACATCGCCGAATCGGCCGATTTCATCAGGTTGGTCAGCGTATCGCCATCGTCCGGATAGACGGCCATGCCCAGCGACGGCGTCACGCGCAGCGACTGCCCCGCGATCTGCAGGTCTTCGGACACCCGCGCCAGGATCTTGGCCGCCGCCAGTTCGGCTTCGCTGTCATGACGCAGGCCGCCCAGCACCACGGCGAACTCGTCCCCACCCATGCGGGCCACCACGTCACGCGGACGCACCGCGCCGCGGATGCGGTCGGCGATGGTGCGCAGCACGTCGTCGCCCACCGGATGCCCCAGCGTTTCGTTGATGTGCTTGAAATGGTCCAGGTCCAGCAGCAACAGGGCCACGCGATGGCCATGGCGGCGTGCGTCGGCCAGCACCGTTTCGGTACGTGCGTTCAGCTCGGTGCGATTGGGCAGACCGGTCAGCGCATCGTGCTGGGCCAGATGCCGGATGTATTCGTCCACGCGCCGGCGTTCGGTCAGGTCGTGGGCGATCACCAGGAAACCGCCTTCGGTGCTGCCGTCGGCCAGCGCCGTCACCGTCAGATGCACGGGCAACCGCGATCCACCCTTGCGCAGGTATGTCCAGTCACGCCCATCGGTCACGCCCAGCCGGGCCTTGGCCACCAGCGCTGGCAGCCCCGGCTCGACCGTTTCGCCGATCTCGCCCGACAGCTCGCGCGCGTGCGCGGCCACCTCGTCGGCGTCGTGCAGGCTGGCGTAGGGCATGCGGCCGACGAGTTCGGTCTCGGCGTACCAGAGCATGCGCTGCCCGGCACGGTTGATGCCCGTGATCATGCCGTACGCATCGAACGTGATGACGCAGAACGGCGCGTGGTCCATCAGCCGCGCGTAGCGCAGGCTGGCGGTGGCCGCGCTCTGTTCGGCGCGGGCCAGGCTTTCTCGCAGGCCGGCGGCCACCGCGCTGCCCGCCTGTCCGGCCAGCGAGGCCTGCCGGCGGGCATCGCGCCGTTCCCGTGCCAGCCGGAATGCCAGCCATGCCATCAGCCAGGTGGCCAGCGCGCCCAGCGCCAGCACGCGCACGCCATAGCGGCCGGCGTGCGTGGCCTCGAAGCCGGGCCGCGTGGCGGCGCGCAGCGTCCAGGTGCGGCCGCCGAATTCGATCTGGCGGTCGGCCTCGATCATCGGCTTGCGGTGATCGTCGCGGCGTTCGGCCTCGGGCATGCCGCCGGACAGCAAGGCGCCGGCGGCCGAAGGCCCTTCGAACAGCGTCAGCACCAGATCCCCCGACACGCCGCCGCTCACGCCGCGCATCAGGTCGCCAAGCCGCAGCGAGACATACACCACGCCGGACAGCGCATCGCGCCGCTCGGCGGCGGTGGCTGACGGTACCCCGGCCGGGAACACCGGCGCATAGAGCAACGCACCGCGCTGCGGCGCCTGCGCTTCCACCTCGCGGATCAGGGCCAGGCCTTCGGTCAGCCTGGGCTGGCCGCTGTCGCGCGCCGCTTCGAGCGCCGCGCGGCGCACCGGATCGCTGAGCAGGTCAAAGCCCAGCGCCCTGGCGTTGCGGCCGCTGGGTGGCTCATTGAAGAGAATCGGGGCGTACTGCGCCCGCTCGCCCGGCGGATAGACCTCGAAGTCGCTCACGCCATCGGCATGGGCGCCGGCCACGACGCCGGCCAGTTGTGCCTGTGGCACGAGCGGTGCATAGCCGATCGACTGCGTGCCCGGCGGCAGTTCGTCAAGTTGTGCCGAATACAGGTAGTTGCGCCACTGCGCCCGCGTGGTATTTCCATTGGCCGCCATCAGGGCGGCGGCCCCGCGCAGCAGGCGTTCGTTTTCCTGCAGGCGGTCGGTCAGCGCATCGGCGGTGCGGCCCAGCATGGCGCCCACATCCTGTTCGGCGACCCGGCGCTCCAGGCCGGTGGCCAGGCGCCAGGCGCCCGCCGTCAGCAGCGCCCCCCCTGCGGTAACCAGCAGCGAGAGCACGACAGGAGACAGCAGGCGCGATTTCATGAATGGGATGGGGCGGAACAAAATCGGGCGGCGATTCAGGTGTCGCCCGGCATGCCGAGCCCGGGCATACATTACGTAACATTGGTTCGCCGCACTATAACCTGCCCACTTGCGCCCGCACAGTGGCGCCACGCACACATGCGCGCGGGCCGCGCCGGGCAGGACCACGTGCCCTGTCACGCGATTGTCAAACCCCGGATTGCCCGGGCTGACCCAAACGGGTGTGCCGTGATACCGTTCGGCTGCCTTGTCGCACCCTTGCACTCGCTGTACAGCGCGACGAAAGGCCTTTCGGACGCCGTGACCCTTGAGCCGCCCTGACCTCTGACATCCCGCATTGCCGTGCCGGCGTCGTATTTGGACCCATGCCCCGATTTTTGCCATCGCTCAAGGCGCGCATTGCGCTGATCACCACGGTGCTCGCCGCCGTGCTGGGCAGCGGCATCGTGCTCGGTTCGCTCTATTACGCGCACCGCGACCTCGAGGAAGTGCTGCAGAACCAGCAGGACTCGATCGTCAAGCTGTCGGTCGACCAGCTCGACACGGCCATGGAAGACCGCATCGTGATGCTGACGCACCTGGCGCCGCAGTTGAGCGCGCCGCTGGCGGCCGCGCAAGGCATGTCGCCCGAGGCGCTACGCGACCGGGTCAAGGAAGTGGTGACGCGCACGGTGCCGGTGCCCGAGGCATTCGATTCCGTGCTGGTGGCCGACGCCAGCGGCACCCTGATCAACATGGGCGGGGCCGCCCCGGCCGACATCAGCGACCGCACCTACTTTCGCGAAACCGCCCGTACCCGCAACGTGGTCGTCGCCGCCCCGTTGCGGGCGCGTATCGACGGCTCGATGGGCGCGCTGCTGGCGGTGCCGATCCTGTCGCCATCGGGCGCGTTCCTGGGTCTGGTGGCTGGCTGGCTCAACCTCGGGCATCCGAATTTTCTGGTGGAAATCGGCCATAGCCGGCTGGGGATCACAGGCTTCTACTGCCTGGTGTCGGCCGGCGCGGCACCGGTGTACATCGAACATCCCGACCCTGCCCAGGCCCACCAGCCCGCCAGCGCCGCGGGCGACACCTGCGGTGTCGACGATAATGCCGCGCCACTGGAATTCCTGACGCCCACACGCCCTGTGATCGCCCGGCGGCTGATGGCCACCACCGGCTGGGAGCTGGTGGCCGTGCTGCCCGCGCACGAGGCCTACACACCGCTGCGGCAGTTGCAGCGGCGCTTCCTGATGATGTCGGGCATCGTGCTGGCCGTGGTGGCCCTGCTGATCTGGCTGGCGGTGCGCCGGCTGCTGACGCCGTTGTCGCGGCTGCACCAGGTGGTGCGCGACAGCGCCAGCGACGTGGACGCCTTCGAGCGGCTGCCGCAGCGGCCCCAGCGTGACGAGATCGGCGACGTCACGCGTGCCTTTATCGGCCTGATGCGCGACGTGCGGCAGCGCGGGCAGCAGCTGGCGCGCAGCGAACGCCGGTTGCGCGCCGTGACCGATACCCTGCCCGCGCTGCTGGCGTTCATCGACAACGACGAGCGCTACGTCTTCAACAACGCGGCCTATGAAAGTGCGTTCGGCCTGTCTGTCGAGCAGATCCGCGGCATGACCGTGCGCGAACTGCTGGGCGAGGAACGCTACCTGCGCGCCCGCCCGTACCTGCAGCAGGCGCTGGCGGGCAGCGTGGTCAGTTTCGAGGGCGAATACGAATTCCCACGCCATCACTGGATGGAAACCACCTATCGGCCGGAATGGAGCGAGGACGGCCAGCAGGTGGTGGGCGTGCATATCCACGTGCTGGACATCACGCAGCGCAAGCTGGAAAACCAGCGGCTGTCCCATCTGTCGCGCACCGACCACCTGACCCAGCTGCAGAATCGCAGCGCGTTCGAGGCGCATCTGCGCGACGCCATGGCGCTCGCCCGGGCCGAGGATCGCCTGATGGCGCTGCTTTACCTGGACATGGACCGCTTCAAGGCCGTGAACGACATCCACGGCCATGCCACCGGCGACCTGCTGCTGCAATCATTTGCGTTGCGGCTGCGCCGCTGCGCGCGCAGCCAGGACCACGTTGCCCGGCTGGGCGGCGACGAATTCGCGGTGATCCTGGCGGACATCGAATCCCCGTTGACAGCGCGGCGCGTGGCCGAGGCCATCCTGGAATCGGTGGGCCGGCAGTTCTATTTCGATGGGGTCGTGACCGATGTGGACGTCAGCATCGGCGTGGCCCTGTACCGGGGTGCGCCGCTCAGCGAGGAGGCGCTGATGCGCACGGCCGACGTGCTGCTGTATCGCGCCAAGGCGCTTGGCCGGGGCCGCTATGAAATCGGCCCCACGGAGCTGCTGCAGATGGAAGCGTGACTGGCTGGCCGGCCGCCCAGGCAAGTGACGACTTTCGGCGCTGAAAGCCGCCCCTGTGGCCGCCAGCGCTTGGTCAGTGTTTGGTCGATTCGTCGGAAGCGTCCGATGCCAGCGGTGCGTCGGCGTCGAACGGCACGTGGCGGCCGTCCGCCGACTGGTAACCGAGCTTGGCGTTTTCGCCCATCATCCGCTCGTAGGCCAGCATGGCTTCGGCCACCGCCTTCGATTCGCCCTTGAACACCACCACGTCGTTGCCGCAGTTCGGGCACTGTCCGCCGAACACCGCGTCGATGCCGTGCAGGCCCGGTGCGGGAATGGCATCGAAATTCGTGAATGCGGTCTTGCAAGATCCGCAGACCAGTTGCGCAGGCCGCAGCGCGTCGATGCGTGCCCGTGCCTGTTGTGCCCGTTCCTCGGGCGTACCCCGCCGTTTTGCGTCACCCATGATGCTGTCCTTTCCACTGGCGGATTGTGTCAATCACTGCCTTCTGCGCGCTTCGTCGGTCATCCGCCATTTGCATGGCCGACCATGAACGTCACAGAAACAATGCAGTGGCGGCCATTGTAGAACAGTCCGGCGAGGGGGCCATGAACGGGCGTGCCAGCCCGGCGGGCCGGCATGGTCGCGGTACGCCTGCTATTGTGAATAACGGTTGCCTACCCTTTACCCCCCTTAGGAGGACACCGATGATTCGACCCAACGTGAAGGAAAACTTCAACCGTTACGCCGACTGCATCGCCGCGTGCAATGCCGCCGCAGCGGCCTGCCTCAAATGCGCCGCCGCGTGCCTGGAAGAGCCCGACACGAAGAAAATGACCCGCTGCATCGCCCTGGACATGGATTGCGCAGGCATTGCCAACCTGGCCGCGTCATACATGCTGCGCAACAGCGAATTCGCGCCACTGGTGTGCGAAGACTGCGCCGAAGTGTGCAAGTGGTGCGCCGAGGAATGCGAGCGCCACGACCACTGGCACTGCCAGGAATGTGCCAAGGCGTGTGCCGCCTGCATGGAAATGTGCCTGAAGATGACCGCCTGACCCCGTCGCCCGCGTTGATCGCACGTAAATCGTTACGCTAGATCGACGCGGGCATTTCGCCAGGCAACCGCCGCCGGCCGCGCTCGCAAGCACACGCCGGCGGCAGGGCTATGCGGCGCATATGCCACCGGACGGCTATCCTCTAGGTCTGCCCAGGTTCAGCTGTGATCTCTTTCCTGAAGGAGTCAGTCCATGTCCGACAAGTCCACCGCCACCCGCATCGAGAAAGACAGCCTCGGAGACGTTGCCGTCCCCGCCGATCATCTCTGGGGTGCGCAGACCGAAAGGTCACGTCAGAATTTCCGTATCGGCAGCGAAAAGATGCCGCCCTCGCTGATCGAGGCATTCGCGGTCCTGAAGCTGTGCGCCGCGCGCGCCAACCGCGAACTGGGCGTACTGAAGCCCGAGGTGGCCGACGCCATCGAAAAGGCCGCCGAGGAAGTGATCGCCGGAAAATGGCCCAACGAATTCCCGCTGGTGGTCTGGCAGACCGGCTCCGGCACGCAGACCAACATGAACCTCAACGAGGTCATCTCGAATCGCGCCATCCAGATGCTGGGCGGCGAGGTCGGCAGCAAGAAGCCGGTGCATCCGAACGACCACGTCAACGCCAGCCAGTCGTCGAACGACAGTTTTCCGACGGCGATGCATATCGCCGCCACGCGTGCCATCCAGCAGACACTGTTGCCTTCGCTGGAGAAACTGCAACAGACCTTCGCAAAGAAGGTGGAAGCCTTCTCCGATATCGTCAAGGTCGGCCGCACCCATCTGCAGGATGCGGTGCCGCTGACGCTGGGCCAGGAATTTTCCGGCTACATGACGCAGGTGGCCGATGCCCAGTCGCGCCTGCAGCAGGCCATGCTGCGGGCGATGCCGGTGCCGCAGGGCGGCACGGCCGTAGGGACGGGCCTGAATGCGCCACAGGGCTTCGCCGCCGCGTTCGCGCGCGCGCTGGCCGGCTACACCGGCCTGCCGTTCGAACCGGCGCCCAACCGCTATGCGCTGCAGGCCGCGCACGATGCGCTGGCCGACCTGTCGGGCGCGCTCAACACCACCGCGTCGTCGTTCCTGAAAATCGCTCGCGACTTCATGCTGCTGGGCTCGGGCCCGCGCGCGGGATTTGCCGAGTTGCAGTTGCCGGCCAACGAGCCCGGTTCGTCGATCATGCCCGGCAAGGTCAATCCGACCCAGGCCGAGGCGCTGGCCATGGTCTGCTGCCGCGTGATCGGCAACCACACCACGGTGACGCTGGCCAACAGCCTGGGCACGCTGGAGCTGAACGCGTACAAGCCGGTCATCATCTACAGCCTGTTGCAGTCTGTGACATTGCTGGCCGATGCGGCCGCCAGCTTCGCCGAACACATGGTGGAAGGCGTGGAGCCCGACCGTGCCCGCATCCAGGAACTGCTGGAACGGTCGCTGATGTCGGTGACGGCGCTGAACCCGTATATCGGTTACGACAAGGCGGCCGAGATCGCCAAGCTGGCGGTCAAGAAAAACCTGTCGCTGCGTGAAGCGGCCATCGATTCCGGCCACGTTACCAACGAGCAGTTCGACCAGTGGATCGACTTCAAGGCACTGACCAGAGAAGTCTGACGCCGATGCCACACGGCAAAGCGGAACGGCCGGCGGCGTAGCGCGGTCTATGCGAAACCCAGGCCGCGCGGCGCGACGCCGCGCGCAACTCAAGAATCTGCCATGTTCCGCTTTCGCCTTTCTATCGCCTTTGCCCTGCTCGTGGCGCTGGTCTGCATCCAGGCCGGCTTTGTCTACTGGGGCGCCAATCGCGTCAACGACTACGCGCAGCACAGCCGGCTGGCCAGCGACATCCTGTCCGAACTGCTGGACCTGTCCGCCAACAAGCAGCGGCTGCGCGTGTGGGCATCGCAGCGGCTGATGAATGCCGATGCCGCGCCCGAGGTGCGTGACCGCGTGCTGGACACCATGAAACGCGGGGCCGCCCGGCTGCAGGAACTTGCGCAGCGCGACATCGTGCTATGGAACGAGATCTCCGCGCTCGACGGCGTACCGATCCCGCCCGAAGTCAACGCGCTGGCCAGCATGACCGACCTGCTCGGCGACAACATCGTCGCCGTGGAAAAGCGGCTGGTGGCCCTGCAGCCTTTGCCGCGCGACGCCGACTTCGCCGGGGTATGGCGGGAGCTGAACGACGTCTTCGACAAGGCGCGCGGCCGCGATTTAAGAGAATTGCTATATGGCGCGATTGATCGTCAGCGCGCCGCCGTGCCGCTGGCGCGGGCTGCCACCGAGCGTGGCCTGGACCGCGTGCGCGCCCAGGCCTTCGGCATGGCCGCGGTTACGCTGCTGGCCGCCATCGTGCTGGCCTGGCAACTGGGGCGCAGGCTAAAGCGCCCACTGGACCAGTTGCTGGAAGGCGTGGGCGCGCTGCGGGCCGGCGCGCTCGACTACCGGCTGCCGATTCGTTCGGGCGACGAATTCGAGCATGTGGCGGAGGGCTTCAATGCCATGGCCGCCGAACTGCAACAGCATCGAAGCGATGCCGACGCCGCACGTCGCCGTCTGGAAGACGCCGTGCAGGCCCGTACGGCCGAACTGAGTTCCGCGCACGAAACACTCCAGCGCATCGACCAGCGCCGCCGGCAACTGTTTGCCGACCTCGGGCACGAATTGCGCACGCCGACCACGGCCATCCGGGGCGAGGCCGAGATCGCGCTACGTGGCGGCGAGAAGCCGGCGCAGGAATATCGCCATGCCTTGCAGCAGATTGTCGGCGCCGCCGAGCAACTGACCGGGCATATCAACGATCTGCTACTGATTGCCCGTGCCGAAGCTGACCAGCTGGTGATGCAGCCGCAAAGCGTTGCCCTGTTGCCGCTGCTGCAGGACGCCGCGGACTTTGCCGATGCGCTGGGCGCCGAGCATGACGTGCGCATCGCACTGCAATGTCCCGAAGCGGCCGGCGGCATCACGGTCATGGCCGATGCCGACCGGCTGCGCCAGGCCATCGTGATCCTGCTGGATAACGCGATCCGCTATTCGCCGCGTGGCAGCACCGTGTATCTGCGCTGTCAGGTGGTGCCGACCGGCGTGCGTATCGAAGTGGAGGACCATGGCATCGGCATCGATGCCGACGAACTGGCGCTGGTCTTCGAGCGTTTCGTGCGGGGTCGGCGCGCGCGGGCCCATCGCGCCGACGGCACCGGCATCGGCCTGTCGATCGCGCAGGCCATCGTCCAGGCCCATCACGGCAACCTCACGCTGGCCCAGGTCGACCCGCACGGCACGCGTGCTTGCATCGACATCCCCGGCGGCCCCCGTCCCGCTGTCACCGCCAACGCCACCGCACGCCATGAACATTCTGGTCATTGAAGACGACGCCCGCGTGGCCGATTTCCTGGTGCGCGGCCTGCGCGCCGAGGGCTATCTCGTCCAGCTGGCCCGCACCGGCCCCGAGGGCCTGGACATGGCGCGCCGCGGCGATGCCGCGCTGTTGCTGCTCGATCTGATGCTGCCCGGCATCAATGGCCTGGAGCTTTGCCAGACGTTGCGTGCCGAGCGCAATCACGTGCCGATCCTGATACTGACCTCGCTCAGCGACGTGGGCGACCGCGTGGCGGGCCTGCGTCTGGGCGCCGACGACTACCTGACCAAGCCGTTCGCGTTCGAAGAACTGCTGGCGCGCATCGAGGCCCTGCTGCGGCGCGGCCGGGAACAGCAGCCCAAGGCTCAGCAGTTGCAGGTGGCCGACCTGGTCCTCGACCGCGACCGCATGCAGGTCTCGCGCGGCGGCAATGCCATCGCGCTGACAGCCAAGGAACTGGCCTTCCTGGAACTGCTGATGAGCGCGCCGGGGCGCGTCTTCAGCCGCGAGCGCATCTTGTCGAACGTCTGGGGCGCCAACGAAGACCCGCTGACCAATATCGTCGACGTCTATGTGCGCCGCCTGCGTGGCAAGATCGACGATGGCCACGCGCTGCCGTTGCTGAAGACCGTGCGCGGGCTTGGCTACCGCATCGACGACGCGCCCTGAGCAAGGCGCGCACATTGCACCACGACTGCGACACTTTATTCATCTTCCATTCATCTTTTCGTCAGCATCGCTTCATCGAACACGCCGGCTGCGGTTAACGTTGGCGCCCGAGAATAGTCCTGTGCCGATTCACCGGTGCCGTACCCGCAGGGTGCGATGACGACTTTGATCACAGGAAACTTCGATGAAATACGTGGGTGCCGCTTCCCTTATCACCGTCGCCGCAGGCGTTCTGTTTGCTTCGATGCCCGCCACCGCGCAAACCGCCGCTCCGGCGTGCGCGCCCGCGACCGAGCAGCAGATCGCCGGCCTGTTCGATCGCTGGAACGATTCGCTGCGCACCGGTGATCCGGACAAGGTGGTGGCCAACTACGCACCCGATGGCGTGTTGCTGCCGACGGTGTCGAACCAGGCTCGTAACAACCCCGCAGCCATCAGGGACTACTTCGTCAAGTTCCTGAAGGGCAAGCCGCAGGGCTCGATCGACGACCGCTTCATCCGGATCGGCTGCAACGTGGCGCAGGACGTGGGTAACTACACCTTCCGGTTCGCCGACGGCAAGACGGTCCATGCGCGGTACACCTATGTCTACGAGTGGAAGGACGGCAAATGGCTGATTGCCCACCACCATTCGTCGGCCATGCCCGAGCCGACCGGCAAGCACTGATCGACGGTCGATTGCCCGAATGAAAAAAGGCGCCGGAGTGTATCCCGCGCCTTTTCGATTTTTGGCTGACTATCGCGTCGTTGATGCAGCGAATTGGCGATTCAACGACGTCCGCCGGCGCTGGCAGGATCACGTCCACTGCGCCAGTACGAACACCCCCGCCGCCGCACCGCATACCACGCCAATGCCACGGCCGATCAGCATGTTGTCGAGTTCATCATCGAGCACGAATGGATCCCGGCCGTGCCATATGGTGCGCTTGAGCAGCGGGCGCGGAAGGACGATGCACGCGGCGATCGCCACGCCGGCCAGCACGTGCGCAATCCGCCCGACGCCGAGATCCTCCAGCGGCAGCGATGCAAGCAGTACCATCACCACCACCGTCACGACCACGGCCAGGAAGATGCCGCCGAACAGGCGATCAACTGGATGTTTCATGATTCACTCCTGACCAGACAGCACGCTCGACGGCTCGCCCGATGGCTCGCCGGACTGTTCCGCGTGCGCGGCAGCCAGCCCAAGCAGATGGCCGTTGACGCGCGTCACTACCTCGCTCCAGCTTCCCGCGCCCTGATTTCGGAACAGCCGCATCGTGGGATACCACGGGCTATCCTCGCGCACCAGGTGCCAGCGCCAGTCCGCATAGGCGGGCAACAGCAGCCACACCGGCTTGCCAAGCGCCCCGGCAACGTGGGCAACCGATGTGTCCACTGTCAGCACGACGTCCAGCGCGTCGATGGCGCGCGCCGTGTCCATCATGCTCTGCAGCGTGGCGCCCACATCGTGGAAGTTCGGCAGGCGCCCCGCGCAGGCTGCAGCCTCATCGGCGCCCTGACCCTTCTGCAGGCTATAAAACTCGATGTCGCGATGGGCGAACAGCGGGTCGAGCACCGAGAGCGACGGCAACGACCGGAACCTGTCGTTCTCATGATTGGGCGCCCCTTTGAACGCGATGCCGACCTTCAGCGCGCCGGCCCTGCCCGCGAGGTCGAATTTCGGCAAGCCGGGCGGAATCCGCAGGTAAGGCACCGAATCCGGCAGGGCGTCGAGCGCCACCGGCAGGAAGGCCGGGATGTCGTGGGGGTAGACCCAGTAGTCAAGCGCCGGCAACGTGGCCGTCTGGTCGGCCGCCACCACGGCATCTGCCTCGCCCGATGCCTCGAACAGCGCCACCAGCGGCTTCTGGCACACCACCGTCACCGTTTTCGCTCCGGCCTGGTCGCGCAGCATCCGCGCAAAGCGCAGGAAGAAGACCTCGTCGCCAAGGCCGAACTCGCTCCAGATCACGATGGACTTGCCAAGCAGCGGCTGGCCCGTCCATTCCGCGATGTGCTTCGGCGGCTCGGCGGTGGTGCGGCGCTGCCACGGCCAGCTTCGGACACGTTCGGCGCGCAGCGCGAATCCCTCGTGGATCTTTCCGCGCGAAATCATGAACAGGAACTGGTACAGCTTCGGATTCCATTCGTCGGGCAGCCGTTCGACAGCCTGATCCCATAGCGCCTCCACCTCGTCGTCGAGCTGCCATCGCTGCAGCAGCATCGCGGCCCGTTGCGTGACGTCGAAACGATAGGGATAGGTCCGCACGGCGCCCAGGCATTCCCGCAGGCAGGCTTGCGCGTTCTGGGCGCGTCCGGCCACCAGGAAGAACTCATCGGGTGTGGGCACCTGCCGCTTGCGCAGCACGACTTCAATGGCCCGCTCTGCCAGCGATCCGCCTGTCGCACCGCCCGCGTCGCCCGTGCGACTGTTGTCGACATAGTGATCGCGGACCACGGCGATGCGCTCGCAGGCTGCCACCGCCGCGACCGACCGCACCACATCGAGCACATTCACCGATGCCGGCAGTGCACTGGCCGGCTTGCAAACCGTAAAGCGCGCGCGACGCGACGGATCGATCTGGCTCGGCCACTTGCCCTGTTCCTCCAGATCCTCGTCGGGGACAGTCAACACCAGATATCCACCCGGCTTCACCAGGTCCAGCCAGCGCGCCACGGTTTTGGTCGGATTGACCACGTTTTGCAGGCAATGGCCGGCGTGGACGAAATCGAACGCGCGCTCTTCGACGCCGGGCACCGCAGCGACATCGCCGTGCCAGGGCACGACGCGCACCACTCTCGGGAACAGGCTGCTGCTTGCGGCGAGGTCCGATTCCCGAACGCCGATATCGAGGCCGACACCAGCGAAGTAGTGCTGAACGAAACACGGGTCATGCGCGCGGCGCAGGACCGCCTTGATCGACGGGTTCATGATGCTTTCGCCTCGTGGTTGGGCAGCATCTGGCTCCAGATTTCCTCGATCCGCTCGCCCAGGATCTCCGGCCGGCCCTTGAAGATCAGCTTCTCGATCGCCTGCGGGCCCGCCAGCTGCGCGGTCAGTGCATCACGCTCTTCCTTGTCTTCGATCATGCGCAGCGCGGCATCGACATACGCTTCCTTCGTTTTGGCGATGGTCCACTCCGGAAAGCCGAGCCGGTGGAACATCCCCTCGTCGATATGTTCGTGGACTTCCCGCCCCGTCTTGCACACCCCGACCAGGCCGGCCCAGACTGTGTCGACAATGCCATTGGTGTTACCGAACGGGAACGGGTTCAAGAACATGTCGCAATCTGCAATCACCTTCATGTAGCTGTGATAGTTCTGGTGCTTGTACACCACGGCGTCTTCACCAACGATGCGCCGTACCAGGTTGCGTACCTGCGGGAAGACCAGCCCGCTGGCCTGTCCCACCAGGAAGTGGAACTGCACGGGCACCTTGGACTTGCGTGCAATCGTCGCGCACGTTTCGAGGAACCCGGGATTGAGCTTGATCGTCGTGCCTGCGACGGCGATCTTGACCACGTCAGACGTTGACGGTGTCTTCGTCGGCAATTCGAGTTCCAGCATGGCGGCGGGCGGCCGGTACGGCATGCCGTCGGACGGCAGTTTCAGCAATTTTTCGCTGAAACACGATTCGTCGCCCACGTAGTCTTCTTCCACCACCACGTAGTCCATCGCATGGCCGTGGGTCGTGGCCGGGTGGCCCAGCGCCATCATCTGCAGCGGCGCCACGCGCAGGCAGCCCAGCACCATGGTGATCGGGAACATGCCGACGCTCGGCATGTACATCACCTGCGCCTGGTATTTCTCGCTCGTGTCGCGAATGTGCCGCGCATGGTCCCAGACGCTGTTGCCCTCGATCGTGATGAACTCGTGGAAAACCTCCCGGCCCGCGTCGTCTACCCGGTCGCCGTAGCCCATGCCGACGAGGTGGAAGCGGTCGCGCATGGCCACCATGGTCTGCGAGTGGGTACGGTAGATCGAGTGGTTCTTGGAGAACCACTCCAGCACTACCAGCAACACCGGCTTGCCGTTGGCCGCCAGGGCGGCCGGGCGTTCGATATCGAACATGCCAAGCGTTGCCAGCTTGCGCCGGATCAAGGTGTTGATGGGCTTCTTGATGTCGTGCTTGCTCGCGATGTCGGCATAGCTGCAATGCATATAGACGTCGTGCATCACACCCATCGGCAACATGTCGACGCTATCGATCTGGTCCAGGCGTTCCGGCAGCCAGCGCAGCAGCAGCTCGCGCTTGGCATGGGCCGAAGGCGTGGCCAGGAAGCGCGACGACATCATGGCCATTGCCAGTCCGGCCGTCACCACCTTGTTGTGCTCCCACAGGGCATCCCAATCGAGCCGGACTTCCGATTCCGGCAGATAGAACAACTGGAACTTGCGCAGATCCGACGTCCGCAACTGCAACGAATAGCGCGCCTCCTCGTCCAGACCCAGCGTACGCAGGACATGATCCGCGTTGCGGAACGGGCTGGCCGCGAACATGGCCGCCAGCCATCGCTGGTATTGCAGCAGCAGCCCACCACCGTGATCGGTAATCCGGAACTCCGGATCGGTCGCCAGGCTGCTGATGGCCGACGTCAATCGCGTCAGCAAATGGTCGTCCATGATGTCGCGCGCTTCGCCCGACTGCGCCCATTCGTCGATATCCATCAGGATGCCGTAATGGTTGTCGATGCGACTCAGCAAGGCCACCAGTTCGCGGCCCGCTTTTTCGTGTTCGCGGCGATAGCAGAGATATTCGAACTTGTTAATGCTGAAGATCGAAGGCTTTGTCATGATCATTTTCCTGTAGAGGGACAATCGTTCCGGTTTTGCGGACACCTGGCAGCCGCGTCACGGATTTATTTGCTCCATGTCACCGATAACCAGTACTGCAATGGCTTCTTGCCCGGATCTACCCAAGACGTCGAAGAGAATCCGTATGCCTTGGATACGGATGCGGAAACGGTGGCGCCTATCGGCGTCAACCAGTCGATTCCCAGGCCATATCCCGAGAGAATCCGACGATTGCTGACGTCGGCCATGCCGATGTACGTTGATTCCCAGCCGCTCCAGGGGTTGTGGTTCACGCGGCCGATGGCAAAGTCCGAGAAAATGCCGAACTGCACCTGGTGGCCAGCTGCCACCGGAATGCGTTGGTAGAGGCCGGCGTTCAGCACCACGCCATCGTCGAACGACCCTTCATCGGCACGATAGGCACGGACTGCATTGGGGCCGCCCACGCCGAGCTTCTCGCTTGGGTCCAGGTTCTTGCTGGCCAGCTGGCCATTCATCTGGCCGGTCAGAAACAAATCGCCACTGCGATTCAACCCGTATTTTCCGAAGCCGGTTGTCGTGAACTTTCCGTAGACGCCGGCCACCTGCGTGACGTTATTCAAATAGGGCACGTCGTTGCTCTGATGGCCGACCGTCAGCGCCAGTTCGCCACTCCAGATATCACTGCGCAATTGCTGCGCACGGTCGCCATTGTTCGCCTGAAGCGAAAGCCGCAACGCATTCAGCGTGCTGTGCGCCACATAGAGATTCTTGTAATCGGTATTCGTACGGCTATGGAGATATGACGCACCGGCCCAGACATTGGCATCGAGCCCACGCGTAATGGGATATTGCAGCCCCGCCTGCAAGGTGTTGGCCACGCCTACGACCTGCGTCACGGCATTGATCGTGTATTGCTGGCGGGTAAATCCGCCCGTGACACGCAAGCCATCGTCCAGGACCGGAACGCTGCCCGTCAGCGAACCGGTCCACATCCTTTTTTCGGTGCCGGTCAGGGTCAGCGCGTAGGCCTCGCCCAAACCAAAGAAATTGTTACCCGCTGCAGTGACGCCGAGACGGTACAGACCTGTTGACTCGATACCCTTGTTGTCGATGAAGACATCGCCGGTGATCGGATCGCCCCGCTGCGCGATACTGAAACGCACATTGATATCGCCTGGGCCGCCGCCGGGAGAGAACTGCGGCGCGGCGGCAATCGCCACGCCGGGCACGTCCTGCAGCAGCTGCGTGGCGCGCTCCAGACGACTGGTCTGCAGCAAGCACACGCTATCGAGTGATTCGGCGCCACACAGTGCTTTCGTAATCAGACGATGCAGTCGTTCGTCCCTGACACGCGACTGGTTCTCAATCTGGATGTCATGGATGCGGCCCGGAAAGGCCGTGAATACCAACGACCTGCCTTGCTGGGCAGCGCGCCAGTTCTGATCGGTCAGCAATACCTGGCCCACCGGGAATCCGCCCTGGCGCAGTGCGTTGGTGAGACTGTCGGACCACTGATCCACTTCGGCCAACGTTGCCGGCACGGCGCCCAGCCGCGATGCCGCGCTCTGCAGCACGCGTTCGACCACGTCTGCCGCAGGGCTACCGGCGGGAAACACGCTGAATTCCACGACCTTTTGCGCCGACACCGCAGCGGCATCTGGCACCGCCGGTCCGGCGTGAACCGCGACCGACAACATGACCAATGGCAATGCACATGCGAAACGCTGGAATTTTCTCTTTATGCTCTGGAAGTACCGCGACATGGGAGTGGATGGCTTCGGTGAATTTTCTGCGCCTGCTACAACTGCGAATCGAACTGCTGATCAGTTCGTCGCTGTTTCTGTAAAAATAGTAGAGCGGCATACGCCTGCGCCGAATAGCAAAATCTTTGAATTTCACGAACGGAATCGGTATCGCGGCTTTCGTCCAAACGACGGTTAGTGCGCAATTCCGTGTACTGCCATCACACGATGCTCCTGGCGCGAGTGTGGCAGCTAGATTCGAAAAATGAAATGAAAATGGTCTCTTCCAATTTCCGACAAAACAGAATCAGAAAATGGGAGAAACCAGAGGAACAAATAACGTGGGTGGGGAAATACGCCGACACTCAGCATTCGAGTGTCTGGCGCGATCTCGATTGGCGAGGGTCGGACATAGCCGGCGCCACGAGGCACCGGCTGATGTCCGATCAGCCGCCGATGCCGGCAGTCGCAGGCGTGGCCGGCGACGCGGCTGACTGGGTCGATGCCTTCAACCAGCCGTGAGACTTCACCACGTACGGCTTGCCGTCCTTGACACCGCTTTCCGTATAGAAGAACTCACGCGTTTGCGCATTGACCGACAGATCCGCCTTCATCTTCGTTTGCGGGTCTTCTGACACGTAGTGCTTGACGCCGTCGGCCCCGTCGCGGAAGTCCAGGTTACGCTCCAGCGGGCCGGAGCTGGTCGCAATCTTCACCTTCGCGACATTGGTACTGACATCCACATCAACCGCCTCCAACGTGGCGCCGGCCCAAGCCTTTTCACCAAGCTCCACCGTCATCGCTTGCGGCGAGGCCAGGTGCCAGTTAGCGCCAAACAGGTCGCTCCAGAAGTACGCGACACCCGCGCCCAGGCCGATAGCCCCTGCAGCGCCGGCCACGGCCGCACCAGCGCCGCCACCGCCACCACTGCCCGAGTCGCCACCCGAGCTACCGTTCGAGCCATTCGACCCGTTCGACCCATTCGATCCGTTGGAGCCATTCGATCCGTTCGATCCATTGGAGCCGTTCGAACTGCCGTTGCTGGACCCATTACCGGAGATATTGGTCACAGTGCCACCTCCGGGATTCAGCGTCCCGTTGGTGTTATCGATGCCAGAACCGTTGGACGAATTTCCGGTGACATTGGTCGACCCATTCCCGGTGGTGTTGATCGTGCCGTTCCCGTTATCGACGCCGGTACCGTTGCCTGTGGTACCCGTGATATTGGTCGAGCCGTTGCCGCCAGTATTGATCGTTCCGTTGCCGTTATTGATGCCGGTGCCGTTGGTCGAGTTGCCGGAGATATTTGTCGAGCCGTTACCGTCAGTGGTAATCGAGCCATTGCCATTATCAACCCCCGTACCGTTGCCGGTGTTACCCGAGATATTCGTCGAGCCATTGCCGTCGGTATTGATGGAACCGTTCCCATTGTCAACGCCGGTACCGTTGGTCGAGTTACCCGAGACGTTTGTCGAGCCATTGCCGTCGGTATTGATCGAACCGTTGCCGTTATCGACGCCAGTGCCATTGGTGGTGTTGCCCGAAATGTTCGTCGAGCCATTCCCGCCAGTGTTGATGGTGCCATTGCCATTGTCGACGCCAGTGC
>NZ_FNJO01000004.1:382816-432339 GCF_900104095.1 Ralstonia sp. 25mfcol4.1
TTGGTGGTGTTGCCCGAGATATTCGTCGAGCCGTTACCTCCGGTGTTGATGGTGCCATTGCCGTTGTCGACGCCAGTTCCATCGGTGGTGTTGCCCGAGATATTTGTCGAGCCGTTACCGCCCGTATTGATAGTGCCGTTACCGTTGTTCACCCCGGTACCGTTCGTCGAGTTACCCGAGACATTGGTCGAGCCATTGCCGTCGGTATTGATCGAACCATTGCCGTTATCGACGCCAGTTCCATCGGTGGTGTTGCCCGAGATATTGGTCGAGCCGTTGCCGCCGGTGTTAATGGTCCCGTTACCGTTGTTCACCCCGGTACCGTTGGTCGAGTTACCCGAGACGTTGGTCGAGCCATTGCCGTCGGTGTTGATGGATCCATTGCCGTTGTCAACGCCGGTACCGTTGGTGGTGTTGCCCGAGATATTCGTCGAGCCGTTACCTCCGGTGTTGATGGTGCCGTTGCCGTTGTCCACGCCAGTACCGTCCGTCGTATTGCCGGAGATGTTGGTGGAGCCGTTGCCGTCGGTTGTGATTGATCCGTTCCCGTTGTCGACGCCTGTTCCGTTAGTCGAATTACCGGAAATATTGGTCGAGCCATTCCCACCAGTGTTGATGGTGCCGTTTCCGTTATCCACCCCAGTGCTGTTCCCGGAACCGCCCGAGATATTGGTCGAACCGTTGCCTCCGGTGTTGATCGAACCGTTCCCATTGTTGACGCCGCTTCCGTTGGTCGAGTTACCCGAGACATTGGTCGACCCGTTGCCGTCAGTGGTAATCGATCCATTACCGTTGTCTACACCGGTACCGTCGGTCGTATTGCCCGAGATGTTCGACGAGCCATTGCCCCCGGTGTTAATGCTGCCGTTACCGTTGTTGACGCCGGTCCCATTGGTCGAGTTACCCGAGACGTTGGTCGAGCCATTGCCCTGCGTGTCAATGGTGCCGTTGCCATTGTCAACGCCAGTTCCATCGGTGGTGTTGCCGGAAACGTTTGTCGACCCATTGCCGTCAGTGGTAATCGAACCGTTACCGTTGTCTACACCGGTACCGTCGGTCGTATTGCCCGAGATATTGGTCGAGCCATTACCGCCGGTGTTAATTGTGCCGTTACCGTTATCGACGCCGGTGCCGTTCGTGGAATTCCCCGAGACATTGGTGGACCCGTTGCCGTCCGTGTTGATCGAACCGTTGCCGTTATCGACGCCGGTGCCGTTCGTCGAATTCCCCGAGACATTGGTGGACCCGTTGCCGTCCGTGTTGATCGAACCGTTGCCGTTGTCTACGCCTGGGCCGCCGGTAGAGTTGCCCGAGATATTGGTCGAGCCGTTGCCACCTGTGTTGATGGTGCCGTTGCCGTTATCCACACCGGTACCGTTGCCGGAATCACCCGTGACGTTCGTCGATCCATTGCCACCGGTGTTAATGGTGCCATTGCCGTTATTGACACCCGTGCCGTTGGTCGAGTTGCCAGACACATTGGTCGAACCATTGCCCTGGGTGTCGATCGTGCCGTTACCGTTATCGACGCCCGTACCATTCGTAGTATTGCCCGAAATATTCGTCGAGCCGTTACCCCCGGTATTGATGGTCCCGTTGCCGTTATCGACGCCGGTACCGTCCGTCGTATTGCCGGAAACGTTGGTCGACCCGTTGCCGCCCGTATTTATCGAGCCGTTGCCGTTGTTGACACCCGTGCCGTTAGTCGAATTCCCCGAGACATTGGTGGAACCGTTGCCTTGTGTGTCAATCGTCCCGTTGCCGTTATCAACGCCGGTGCCATTGGTGGTGTTACCCGAGATATTCGTCGAGCCGTTTCCACCCGTGTTGATCGTGCCATTTCCGTTGTTGACGCCGGTTCCGTCCGTCGTATTACCTGAGATATTGGCCGATCCGTTGCCGTCGGTATTGATCGAACCATTGCCGTTGTCTACCCCAGTGCCGTTGGTCGAGTTACCCGAGACATTGGTCGAACCATTGCCCGCCGTGTTGATGGAGCCATTGCCGTTGTCGACGCCGGTGCCATTGGTCGAGTTACCGGTGACGTTGGTCGAGCCGTTGCCGTCAGTATTGATGCCCCCGCCATTGTCGACACCCGAGCCATTCGTCGAGTTACCGGTGACGTTGGTCGAGCCGTTGCCGCCTGTATTGATGGAGCCGTTGCCGTTACTGACGCCCGTACCGCCGGTCGAATTACCCGAGATATTGGTGGATCCGTTGCCCCCGGTATTGATGGTGCCATTGCCGTTGTCTACGCCCGGGCCGCCAGTGGAGTTGCCCGAGACGTTGGTCGAGCCATTGCCCTGGGTGTCGATCGTGCCATTGCCGTTATCGACGCCAGTGCCATTGGTGGAGCCGCCCGTAACGTTGGTCGAGCCATTACCGTCAGTATTAATGCCACCGCCGTTGTCTACGCCAGTGCCATTGGTCGAGTTGCCAGTGACATTGGTCGAACCATTGCCGCCGGTGTTAATCGAGCCGTTTCCGTTGCCGACGCCAGTACCGTTGGTCGAGTTGCCCGACACGTTGGTCGTGCCGTTGTCGGTCGTATCGATCGTCCCATTACCGTTATCTACGCCAGTACCGTCCGTGGTGTTACCGGAGATATTGGTCGAGCCATTGCCATCGGTGTGAATCGAGCCGTTTCCGTTATCCACGCCGGTACCGTTGGTGGTATTGCCCGAGATATTGGTCGAACCATTGCCACCCGTGTCGATCGTGCCATTGCCGTTATCTACGCCAGTACCATTGGTGGAGCCGCCGGTGACGTTGGTCGAGCCATTGCCGTCGGTGTTGATACCACCGCCGTTGTCCACGCCCGAGCCATTGGTCGAATTGCCGGTGACATTGGTCGAGCCATTGCCACCGGTGTTAATCGAGCCGTTTCCGTTGCCGACGCCAGTACCGTTGGTCGAGTTGCCCGAGATATTGGTCGAACCGTTGCCCTGGGTGTCGATCGTGCCATTGCCGTTATCTACGCCAGTACCATTGGTGGAGCCGCCGGTGACGTTGGTCGAGCCATTGCCGTCGGTGTTGATACCGCCGCCGTTGTCCACGCCCGAGCCATTGGTCGAATTGCCGGTGACATTGGTCGAGCCATTGCCGCCGGTGTTAATCGAGCCGTTTCCGTTGCCGACGCCAGTACCGTTGGTCGAGTTTCCCGAGATATTGGTCGAACCGTTGCCCTGGGTGTCGATCGTGCCATTGCCGTTATCTACGCCAGTACCATTGGTGGAGCCGCCGGTGACGTTGGTCGAGCCATTGCCGTCGGTGTTGATACCGCCGCCGTTGTCCACGCCCGAGCCATTGGTCGAATTGCCGGTGACATTGGTCGAACCATTGCCACCGGTGTTAATCGAGCCGTTTCCGTTGCCGACGCCAGTACCGTTGGTCGAGTTACCCGAGATATTGGTCGAACCGTTGCCCTGGGTGTCGATCGTGCCATTGCCGTTATCGACGCCAGTACCATTGGTGGAGCCACCCGTGACGTTGGTCGAGCCGTTGCCGTCGGTATTGATGCCGCCGCCGTTGTCTACGCCCGAGCCATTGGTCGAATTGCCGGTGACATTGGTCGAGCCGTTGCCACCCGTGTTAATCGACCCGTTTCCGTTATGGACGCCAGTGCCATTGGTCGAGTTACCCGACACGTTTGTCGTACCGTTGTCCGTCGTATTGATGGTCCCGTTACCATTGTCTACGCCAGTACCATCCGAAGTGTTGCCGGAGATATTGGTCGAACCGTTGCCGCTCGTATTGACTGAGCCATTGCCGTTATCGACCCCGGTGCCGTTGGTCGAGCCGCCCGTGACGTTTGTCGAGCCATTGCCGTCGGTGTTGATACCGCCGCCGTTGTCCACGCCCGAGCCGTTGGTCGAATTGCCCGTGACATTGGTCGAGCCATTGCCACTGGTATTGATCGAGCCATTGCCGTTATCGACACCCGTACCGTTGCTCGAACCGCCGGTGATGTTGGTCGAGCCGTTTCCGCCGGTGCTGACGCTGCCATTGCCATTGTCCACGCCGGTGCCATTGCCTGAGCCACCCGTGATGTTTGTCGAGCCATTGCCATCAGTGTTGACGCGGCCGCCGTTGTCGACGCCAGAGCCGTTGGCCGAGTTTCCGGTAATGTTCGTTGTGCCGTTACCGTCCGTATCGACCGTACCGTTTCCGTTTTTCACCCCGACGCCATTTACCGAGGTGCCGGATAAATTGGTCGTACCGTTGTCGGTCGTATTGATGGAGCCGTTACTGTTATCTACACCCGTGCCATTGGTGGTACTGCCAGCAATATTGGTCGAGCCGTTTCCACCAGTGCTGATCGAACCATTGCCGTTATCGATGCCATGTCCATTCGTCGAATGCCCCGTGACATTCGTCGAACCGTTGCCGTTTGTATTGATCGAGCCATTTCCGACATTGGAAAGTACGCCAATGCCGTTGACGACGCCTGAACCATTCGTGGAAGTTCCCGAAATGTTCGTCGACCCATTACCGTCTGTGCTGATGTTCCCTTGAATACGAACACCTGCACCATTTGCCGAGTTGCCAGTGATGCTTGTCGAGCCGTTTCCAATAGTACTGATGGTGGAATTGCCCGTCGGGCTCATGGCTACGCCGGCCCCGTTATTCGAACTACCCGTAACGGCAAGGGAACCGTTGCCGGATACTTCCGCCACGGGCCGCAACCATACGCCAGCACCGTTACCGGTCGCAGTTCCGCTCAGATTAACCCCGGCCTGACCACCGATGTTGAGAATGCTGGCTACGAACACGCCCGCCCCATCAACAGTTGTTCCGTTGGCAGTTAACGTCGCATTCCCAGTCAGATCTGTTGTGCCGGTCAAATCAACGGCGCGACGATTTGTGGAATTTCCCGAAAAAATCGCTCCACCATCATCCGAGATGTTCAACTGCCCGGAAACATATACGCCGGTTTCGTTCGCCGAGGTACCCGTGGCAGTCAATTTGCCATTGTCGGACACAGTAGCATTAACAATATCGACGCCTCGACCGTTTGTGGAGGTACCTGAAAAATTCGCTCCGGCGCCATCAGAGATATTCAACTGCCCGGACACAAATACGCCGGTTCCATTCGCCGAGGTACCCGTGGCAGTCAATGTGCCATTGCCGGACACAGTGGCATTTACAATATCGATGCCTCGACCGTTTGTGGAGTTACCTGAAAAATTCGCTCCAGCGCCATCAGAGATATCCAACTCCCCGGACACAAATACGGCGGCTTCATTCGCCGAGGTACCCGTGACAGACAATGTGCCATTGCCGGACACCGCAGCATTTCCGATCTCAACGCCTCGATTATTCGTGGACGCGCCTGTGATGTTCAGCGCCGCATTTCCCGTGGCGTTGAGGCTTCCTACCACAACACCACTGCCATTACCGCCGGTTCCGGTGATGTTCATTCCGACGTTGTCGCCGGACAAACTTACCCGCTCAATAACGGCACCGGCACCATTGGCACTGCTGCCATCGATATTGATTGATGCATTGTCTGTGCCCCGGATATAACCGGTGTCTGCATCGCCAAAGGGCCGCATCCAGACAACACCCGATCCGTCCCCTTGCGATGTACCTTGGATATTCAGCCTGGAGCCTCCGGACACATTGATATCCGTAGCGTAGCCGACGACGCCTCGACCCAGAACGGAACTGCCGTTCAAACTCAATGTTCCACCATTGGATACCTGAATAGCCTGACTGCCGCTGTAGTAGCCATGGTTGACCGGGTTGTACCCCGAAGCGATGCCGACCAGATTCGTGGAGTGACCTTCAAACGAGACATCGGCACCGTCGATATTCATCCTTACCACATGATCGATACCGAGGGCGTTCTGCGATGTGCCGCGTACATTCAGTGTCCCACCCAGCACGGCGAGATTGGCTGCGGAATTAAATGCCGTGGTCCCAATCATCACGCCACTGGCATCGACCGAAGTACCAGTAATATTCAGAGTTCCTGCTCCGGTCTTGGTGATATTTGACGAAACCGAGAAAGCCACGCCGGCGCCGGCATTTGCGTTGCCGGTGATCTCGCCACTGCCGACCGATAAATTGCCACCAAAAAATACGGCAGCGTCCGTTCCACCTGTCGTGTTACCCGATACCCGGATATCCCCGCCGTTCAGATCGATGGTGCTACCGCCGTTCTGCCGGACTAGTCCGTTCGTGCCCCCCATCGCGGCCGTCAGATTCAGATTCAGCTCATTCGATGTCGAGGTGATATTCCCGTTCAGCGTGATGCTGCCGTTGGCAGCCAGGGTCAGGTTGGCCGCGCCGCCCGCCGTCTTGCTGATATCCGCACCACCTTGCTGCGTGATGTTTCCCGTGGCCGTACCCGAACTGGCGGTGGTAATCGTGACGTCCGTACCGTTGTTCAGCGCGTCGTTGATCGATGTGTTGCGGACCGTTGCCGTGTTGTTGGTACCGGCGTCGAAGCCGCCGGAGAGGTTGCCGTTATAGCCGGCATCGGCACCCGTACCGATTGTGATATCTGTCGGGTCAATCAGCCAGTGCCCGGATTTTCCATTCGGTGCCGCAGCCGTGACCGTGCCTTGCACGTTGAGCTTGTGACCCGACGTTTCAACGAACCCGCCATCGCCGTTCAGCGCGCCTGCGTCGATACGCGCACCGCCATCCACCTGCGTGAAATTGGCGAATGCCACGCCGTCCTGGAGCAGCGTCGCCGCGTCCGTGCCGGCCAGCTTGCCCAGGCTGTCGCCGCCCAGCACCACCTTGCCGCCGGCTGCGTCGCCCTTCACGTTGATCGACGCATTGCCGAACAGGCCCACGCGGTCGCCCGACAGCACCACCGTGCCGCCCTTGCCGCCCGCCGCCGTGCTGGACGCATCGATGGCGCCGGTCATCGTCACGTCGCCAGTCTTGCCGGCGTCCGCCACCACCGTGCCGGCGCGCACCACGCCGCTCAGGTTCACCACCGTCTTGAGCAGCGTGTCCTTGCCCCGCGCGGTCAGCAGCACCGTGCCGTCCTGGGCGCGGATATTGCCGCTGTTTTCCACCAGCGCGTTGGCCGTGGCGTTGGTCAGCGTTACCGAGATGCCCTGGCCGTTGTTCAGCGCGAACGTGGCGCTGTCGCCGGCTGCCAGCACGACCTGGCCGCCAGCACCGGCGTTGATCGAACCGCTATTGCGTACCTGGTCGCCGACCAGCGTGACAAAGCCGGCAGCGTTGATATCGCCCTCGTTGATGACGCCGGCCTGCTTGCCCGTTGCGCCGAGCGCCAGCGGGTTGCCGGCCATGAACGCGTTGACATCGATCGATTTGGTGGTGGCCAGCAGCGAACCCACGTTGACCACGGCGCCCCGGCCGAACAGCACACCGTTGGCGTTCTGGATCAGCACCTGGCCGTTGGCCAGCAGCGACCCCTGGATGTTGGACGGCACGCCACCGGTCACACGGTTCAGCGCCTGCGCCTGCGCGTTGGGCTGGTTGAACTGGACGGTGTTGCCCTTGCCGATGTTGAAGGTGTTCCAGTCGATCACGGTGCGCTGGCTGCCCTGATCGATGTGCATGGTGTTGCCGTTCGGCTGCGAGATCGTGGCTTGCCCGGCCACCACGTTGCCGTTGGTCGGCAGGGCCTGCGCGAAGGCCTGGCCCGACTCCAGAATCAGCATGGCCAGCGCGATGGAGGTCATCGCGGACACCACGCCGAACTGGGCGCCATTTGCGTCGCCACCCCCCTCGCCGGGGCGCTTGCCCTGGCTCTTCACGTTCTCCGCAACGGCCACCAGCATGCCGAGTCGCTTGCTGAATACGCGACGATACCGATTCTTGTTCATGGACTGATCCTAAAAATTGATTGCACGGCATCCGTCCCGCATCGCGCGGCGACGGATGAGAGCGCAGGCATTGCGGCGGGCATCGCTACGGCGATGTTCGGCAGGCAAGCCCTGCGATATCTCGCTTCCGGGAGTCGGGAGCGCGGGCGCACACGTCTGGTGGTTGCCGCGTTCGTGGCCTTCTGGCGAATTCGCCAGAACGCTTTTTGGCGATTCCTCGCTTCGGATCGTATGGAAGACGCCTTCGCTGCGTAATCGCAGATTTCCTAAAGTGCGGGCGTGTGGAAAAAACACCGCAGCCATGCGGACCTTGCTCAAAGGACAAGCCGCAGAACGTGAATAGTAATTCGACGAAATTCGGCCCAATGCCACTGCATTGCGCCAAATTCGAGTTAGTTCCATAGGCGGATATCCGTCTGATCAGCAGACTCGTCAGATTGCCTTTTCGCAGTCAGCCATTTCTGGATATGGCGCACGGGCCGGGCGATCCGATTCAGCAGGAAATGGAAATGGAAGTTCTTCCATCCTGCACGGGATGCCGGAAATCTACGCTCTTATTTGCGCTGTCTGGGCAGTGGCCTCACACGCCGAGATTTGAAAGTCGCGATCTGAAAGATCGAATACTTGCGGCGATATATCGGCGCTTGCAGTTGCCGGCCCCGTAATGCAATCGGCTGGCGGTGCGCTGTCGCCCGGCCAAATCACACCGGCATATTCCGGGAAATCGCACTATGACCACCATTCGCGTCATGCTGGCTGACGATCATCCGTTCATTGTGTTCGGCCTGCGCGAGATGCTCGGCAAACGGCTTGGCTTCCATGTGGTGGCCGAAGCCACCAACCCGCAAATGCTGCTGGAAAACCTGGCACAAAACGAATGCGATGTCCTGATAACCGATTTCTCGATGCCTTGTGATAATGCGCCGGACGGCCTTGCATTGCTGCATTCCATTCGTACGAGATTTCCGAAGGTCAGGATCGTGGTGCTGACCATGCTCGATAATCCCGCCCTGCTTGGCTGCATGCGCAAGGCCGGGGCGCTGTCGTTGCTGAACAAGCGCGACGGGATGCAGGAATTGTCCAAAGCCGTCATTGCCGCGTTCCAGGGCCGCGAGCATTCGAGTCCATCGGTCAGGAAGGCACTGGCCAAGCTCGGCGCGGCAAGTGCGGAAGCCCTTGCCATCGGCAGGCTCAGTCCGCGCGAGATCGAGGTGCTGCGGCTTTACGTCGGCGGGATGACCACCTCCGACATTGCCCGCTATCTGAACCGGAGCATCAACACGGTCAGCACGCAGAAACACAGCGCCCTGCGCAAGATCGGCGTGAAGAACGATGCGGAGCTTTTCGACTACGCGATCGAGCATGGGCTCAAGGCGTAGCCGATTTCTTAAAAGTAGTGCCGCTTCAAAAAAAACCCCGAGCCGTGATGGACCGGCCCGGGGGTGGGAAGGGGATACGCGGTCGAGGGGTCAGCCCGTGATGCCAAAGGCCGAAAGGGCCTTCGACGCAAAGGCCACCTGGGCGGCGGCACGTCCGACATCGAACGACTTCCAAAATCCGCGATGAATCTTCGGCGAGCCCGGCACGCCTGCGTCCGTCCGACGATGTGCGTCGAACGCTGCATTTGAGCCGTCAACGCGCCATGCTGTAAACTACGCCCCTTCCGTCGTACGGGCCCGGCCGTTTGATGCCTTTCAGGCACTCCGGCCATCGCCATTGTCGAAGTGGTGCGGCGGATATCGGATTCCTCAGGGCCCTGCGCCCGTCCCTGGCTTGCCTGCGCCTTGCCCGCAGCATTCGCCTTCTGACTTCGACCCTCGATCCGGGCCCTGCGCCCCTGGCTGCATCTGGCGGCCGTAACCCGGATAACGCCCCGTGCGCCTTCGCCAGAAGGGCTTCCGCGCGGGACTGGAACCCCCTCAGGTAGTTGCCTGAACCGACCCTTGCCGACGCTTGTGCGCGCCGGCCGGATCCGTATTCCGGAGGACAATTCGTGAAGAAACCAGCCAGCCTTTGGCTGCTAGCGGCCGGGCTGCTGCCTTGCGTCGCATACGCCGACCCCGGCGTGACCCTGTATGGCATCGTCAGCTCGGCGGTGCGCTATACGTCGAATGTCGACGCACGTCATCACGACCAACTGGCGCTGGTGTCGGGCGGCATGGTGGGCAGCCGTTTCGGCCTGAAGGGCTCCGAAGACCTTGGCGGCGGCAATCATGCGATCTTCCAGCTCGAATCGGGCTTCGGCAGCGATACCGGCCAGGCGGCCTACAACAGCTTCTTCGGCCGCCAGGCCTGGGTGGGCCTGAGCGGCGACTGGGGCAGCCTCACGTTCGGCCGGCAGTACAACGCGCTGAACAACATCGGCTGGGCCTTCGATCCGCTGGACCAGGGCTGGGGAAATTTCTGGTCCGATCCGCTCTACATCGGCGGCGACATCTTCTTCCAGGACTACCGCATCAATAACAGCGTGGTCTACCAGCGCACGGTGGGGCCGTTTTCGGTGCAGCTGGACTACGGCGCAGGCGAGCAGCCGGGCAGCATGACCCATGGCACCACGCTCGGTGGCGGCGTGAAGTACAGCCAGGGGCCGCTGGCGCTGGGCGTGGCGTATGACCAGCGTCGCAGCGACGACGGCAGCAACACGGTCCGCAACTATTCGGTGGGCGGCTCTTACACGATCGGCAAGGCAACGGGCTACATCGGCCATATGGGCCGGCGCGAATCGACCGGCCAGGCGCGCTACAACATCTCGTTCGTCGGTCTGGGCTACCAGCTGACGCAGGCGCTGCACCTGTCGGGCGCCTACTACCGCTACCAGCAGTCAGGCGACGTCACCACGCAGTTCCAGGACGCGCCGGTGCACCTGGGTGGCGGCAATGCGGACAGCGTGGCCTTCGTGGCCGACTATGCGTTCTCCAAGCGCACCAGCCTGTACCTGGAGACCGACATCGTGCACGCGCGCGGCGGCACGGTGGGCCGCGAGACCGAATACTGGGCCGGCACTCCGGTGACCGATGTCAGCCGCAGCACGCGGGTGGGCGCGATGATCGGCATGCGCCACCACTTCTGAGGATCCGGCTCAGGCGCCCTGGGTGCCCTTCTCGCTTGCTTCCTTTGCGATCTCGCGGATGGCCTGCTCGAACGCCTCGACAGGCTGGCCGCCCGTGACCAGGTAGCGGTTGTTGAAGATCACCGACGGCACCGACTGGATGCCCATGCCCTGGTATTCGCGCTCTTCTTCGCGGACTTCGTCGGCATAGGCCTCGCTGTCCAGCACCTTGCGGGCCTCGGCGGCATCCAGGCCCACCGACTGCACGGCCTCGATCAGCACGTCGTGGTTGCTCGGGTCCTTGCTGTCGCCGTGATAGGCCTGCAGCAGCGCCTGCTTCAGCGGCAGCTGCTTGCCCTGCGTGGCCGCCCACTGCAGCAGGCGGTGGGCATCGAACGTGTTGTAGATGAAGTTGCGCGGACCGAACGTGAAACCTACGCTGGCGCCGCGCTCGCGGATCATCTTCTGGGTCTCGGCGATCTGTTCCGGCGTACGGCCGTACTTGCGGGCGATGTAGTCGAGCACCGGCTCGCCTTCCGGCCCCATTTGCGGATTAAGCTCGAACGGGTGCATGACGACCTCGGCATCCACCACGTCGCGCGTGCGCTCGACGGCCTGCATCAGCGACGACAGCCCGATGGCGCACCAGGGGCACGCGATATCCGACACAAAGTCGATCCGGAGTGATTGAGTCATGGCTTTCTTCCAGTGGGCGGGTAGGGGGACAATCAGGTTGAAGGCCGACAGGGTAGCCCGATTTGCCGATGGCTGCAGGCGCCCGCGCAATCACCCTGCGCCCTATACTGGATCAGGCGCGCCCTCCATGCGCGCCAGGAGGCCTGCCATGGGACGCAAATACATCGATTGCCGCGACTACCCCAGCGATACCAACTGTACGGTCGCACTGAGCGCCGACACCGAGGACGAACTGCTGGAAGCCGCCGTGCAGCACGCCGTCCAGGTGCATCAGCACCAGGACACTCCCGAACTGCGCTCGCAGCTCAAGACCCTGTTCAAGGAAGGCGCCCCGCCGGCCTGATCGGGCCGAAGCGCCGCCGCGCCGGCTGGCGCGGAACGCAAAAAAGGACAGACCGTGCGCAGGGCACGTCTGTCCTGTCAAGAAACCGGCCCCAGCCCGAGTCCGGCTACAGATGCCTCAGCGGCCCGCGCCGGCCCCGGCTGGCACGGACTGCATCGGCATCATGTTCAGATTGGCGTTGTGCATGACCCACAGCGATCCCGACACGACGATAGCGATCAGGAACACCGTGCACGCGAAGATCGCCGTGTTGCCGCGCTGACCCTTGCGCGGCCCCAGGTGCAGGAAGAACACCAGCTGCACCAGCAACTGGGTGACGCACAGCGCCACGATCAGCGCCAGGCCCGCGCGCGGCGTCAGCACCCGGCCCATCACCGCACCGAACGACAGGAAGGTCAGCACCAGCGACAGCGCATAGCCGATCAGATGGCTGCGCAGGCTGCCGTGCGCCGCGCCATGGTCATGCCCATGGGCGTCCACTTGGGCGTCGGCGTGGGCGTGGGCGTGTTGTGGATGGGACATCAGAGGAACTCCCGCAGATAGACGACCGTGAACACGAAGATCCACACCAGGTCCAGGAAATGCCAGAACAGGCTCAGGCAGGCCAGGCGGCGGCGCACCACGGCGTCGAGCCCGAACACCTGCACCTGGTTGACCATCACGATGATCCACAGCAGGCCGGCGCTGACGTGCAGGCCGTGCGTGCCCACCAGCATGAAGAACGCCGACAGGTAGGCACTGCGGTTCGGGCCCGCGCCTTCGTGCAGCAGTTCGCGGAACTCGTAGACCTCCATGCACACGAAGGCCGCGCCCAGCGCGAACGTCAGTACCAGCCAGCGGATCACCGCCCGCGGCTTGCCCTGGCCGTCGCGGCCCTCGTGCAGCTTCAGCATCGCCACGCCGAAGGTCAGGCTGCTCGTCAGCAGCAGCATGGTCTCGCCCAGCACGAAGCGCAGGTCGAACAGTTCGCGGCCCGTGGGGCCGCCCGCCGTCCCGTTGAGCAGCACGCCGAACGTGGCAAACAGCGACGCGAAGATCAGGCAATCGCTCATCAGGTAGATCCAGAACCCCAGCTTAAGGGTGGATTCCGTCTGGTGGGCGTGATGCGCGTGGTCGTGATCGGGGGCGGCGTCGTGCGCGTGAGCGTCCGGCGCGGCGCCGGGCGGCGGTGCGGCGGCGTCGCCCCGCAGTTTCAGGGTGGTCGTCGTCATGATCAGTTGGCCCCCGTCAGGTTCGCGGCGGGCTGCGTGCCCAGCAGCGCAAAGCGGGCGCGCTCGATGCGCTCCACTTCGGCGGCCGGCACGTAGTAGTCCACGTCGCGGTCATAGGCGCGGGCGATGAACGTGAAGATCATCGCGGCCAGGCCGAAGCCGGCCAGCCACCATATATGCCAGACCAGCGCGAAGCACAGCACCAGCCCGAACACCGACACCAGGAAGCCGGTGGACGTGTTGCGCGGCATATGGATGTCCTCGTACCGGGCGGGCGGCATGTAGGCCGTGCCCGCTTCCTTGTTGTCCCAGTGCTGTTCCAGCGACGTGATCCGCGGCACGTGCGCGAAGTTGTAGAACGGCGCCGGCGAAGCCGTGGCCCATTCCAGGCTGCGGCCGTCCCATGGGTCGCCGGTCACGTCCATGTTCTGCTTGCGGTCGCGCACGCTGACGAACAGCTGCCAGAGGATCGCCAGGATGCCGCATCCGATGACCACGGCGCCCACCAGCGCCACGATCAGGTAAGGCTGCCAGTCGGGGTTGTTGTAGTGGTTCATGCGGCGCGTCATGCCCTGCAGCCCCAGCGCGTACAGCGGCATGAAGGCCAGGTAGAAGCCGATCAGCCAGCACCAGAACGCGACCTTGCCCCAGAACTCGTTCAGCGTGAAGCCAAACACCTTCGGGAACCAGAACGTCATCGCGGCCAGGCAGCCAAAGACCACGCCGCCGATGATCACGTTGTGGAAGTGGGCAATCAGGAACAGGCTGTTGTGCAGCACGAAGTCGGCGCCCGGCACCGCCAGCAGCACGCCGGTCATGCCGCCCACGGCAAACGTGACCATGAAGCCGATGGTCCACAGCGTCGACGAATGGAAGCGGATGCGCCCCCGGTACATCGTGAACAGCCAGTTGAACAGCTTCACGCCGGTGGGGATCGAGATGATCGACGTCATAATGCCGAAGAACGCGTTGACGCTGGCGCCCGAGCCCATCGTGAAGAAGTGGTGCAGCCAGACGAAGAACGACAGCACGCCGATCGACGACGTCGCGTAGACCATCGACGTGTACCCGAACAGCGGCTTGCGCGAGAACGTGGAGATGATCTCCGAGAACGCGCCGAAGCAAGGCAGGATCAGCACGTAGACCTCGGGGTGGCCCCAGATCCAGATCAGGTTCACGTACATCATGGCGTTTCCGCCCAGCTCGCTGGTGAAGAAATGCATGTCCAGATAGCGGTCGGCGGCCAGCAGCGCCAGCGTGGCGGTCAGCACCGGGAAGATGGCGACGATCAGGATGTTCGTGATCAGCGCCGTCCACGTGAAGACGGGCATTTTCATCAGGTTCAGGCCCGGCGCGCGCATGCGCAGGATCGTCACGATGAAGTTGATGCCGGTCAGCGTGGTGCCCAGCCCCGATATCTGCAATGACCAGATGTAGTAGTCCACCCCGACCGTCGGGCTGTATCCGAGCCCGCTCAGCGGCGGATACGCAACCCAGCCCGTGGCGGCGAAGTCGCCGACGAACATCGACATCATGACCAGCACCGCCCCCATCGCCGACATCCAGAAGCTCAGCGAATTGACGAACGGGTAGGCCACGTCGCGCGCACCGATCTGCAGCGGCACGATCACGTTCATCAGGCCCAGAATGAACGGCGTGGCCACGAAGAAGATCATGATCACGCCGTGTGCGGTGAAAATCTGGTCGTAGTGATGCGGCGGCAGGTAGCCCACCGCCTCACCCACGGCAATGGCCTGCTGGGTGCGCATCATGATGGCGTCGGCAAAGCCGCGCAGCAGCATGACCAGCGCCAGGATGATGTACATCACGCCAATGCGCTTGTGATCGACCGAGCAGATCCACTCGCGCCAGAGGTAGCTCCACTTGTTGTAGTACGTGATGGCGCCCAGCAGCGCTGCGCCGCCCAGCATCACCACCACCAGCGTGCCCATGATGATGGGCTCGTGCAGGGGGATGGCGTCGAGAGAGAGTTTTCCGAACATGATGATTAACGCTCCAGGGTCGTCTGCTGCGCCGGGAGCGGCGGCATGTTGGCGCCGGCAATGGCGCCGAGGGTCACGGGGCTGTCGGCACGGCAGATTTCGCCGTTGCTGGCCATGTACTGGTCCACCACCCCCTGGAACAGGCGCGGTTCGACCCTGGCGTACACCGTGACGGCGTCCTTGCTGCTTCGCTGCTCCAGCTTCCGGTAGGTGGCTTCGTCGAGCGTGTTGCCCGAGGCGCGGGCGCGTTCGATCCACGCGTCGAAGTCGGCGCGCGAGGTGGCCACGGTGCGGAAGTGCATATCGGAGAAGCCCGACCCGCTATAGGCGGCCGACCGGCCATCGAACACGCCGGTTTCGTCGGCGATCAGATGCAGCTTCGTCTGCATGCCGGCCATCGCATAGACCATGCTGCCCAGGCGCGGGATGAACAGCGCGTTCATCGTCGACTCGGCCGTGATCCGGAAATTGATTGGCGTACCCACGGGGATGGGCAACTCGTTCAGCGACGCCACGCCGTACTGCGGATAGATAAACAGCCATTTCCAGTCGAGCGCGACGACATCCACTTCCACCGGCGTCACCTTCGATTCCAGCGGCCGGAACGGGTCTAGCTTGTGAGTGGTGTCCCAGATGATGACGCCGAGCAGCGCCACGATCACGCACGGGATGCCCCACACGACCACTTCGATCTTCGTGGAATGCGACCAGCGCGGCGCGTACTCGGCCTTTGTGTTCGTCTCGCGATAGCGCCAGGCGAATACCAGCGTGAGGATGATCACGGGGATCACCACCAGCAGCATCAGCGCAGTGGCCAGCACGATCAGGTTGCGCGTCTGCACACCGATCGACCCGCTGGGGTTCAGCAAGTCCCACGAACAGCCGGTCAGGATCAGGGGGGTGATGGCATACAGCCACGCACGGGGGGAACGCAGGGATGGGGGGCGCCGACGCAGAGGTCTGGGGTCGGCCGGTTGCTCACGCATTTCAACACCTTCTTACAGGGGCACAGGCGGGGGCCCAGACAACATCCCGGTATTTGTATGGATTTGCCTGAGTTGCGCGGCATGCTAAGGTAAGACAACACCCATACAAGATGAGGCGAGTCTTGCGTACAACGAATCCGTCGATGCCTTCGCACCTGGAAGAAAAACCCGGCTGGATCGGCACCTTCGCCACCGCCGGCGGCCCGCGTTACGTCCAGATCGCCGGATTTCTGGAGCGCGCCATGGCGGACGGCGTGTTGGCCCCCGGCGATCGCCTGCCGCCCCAGCGCGAACTGGCGGCACTCCTTGGGGTGGATCTAACCACTGTGACGCGGGCACTGGCCGAGGCCCGGCGGCGCGGGCTGGTCGAGCCACGTGGATCTCTCGGCACTTTCATAGCGGCACCAGCGTTTGAGCTGGCCCAGGCCGTGGACTTGAGCATGAACGTGCCGCCGCCACCGGAAGGCATTGATTTCGCCGACATGCTCCGGCGCGGGCTGGCGCAAGTCACGTTGCGCGCCGATGCGAACCTGCTGATGACGTACCAGCTTGGCGGCGGCACGATGCCCGACCGCGTGGCCGGCGCCCAGTGGCTGGCGCCGATGCTGGGCGATGTCCCGCCCGACCGCGTGATCGCCAGTCCGGGCGCGCAATCGGCACTGGCGGCGCTGATGCTGTGCCGGACCACGCCGGGCGCGGCGATTGCCGCAGAGCCGCTGATCTATCCGGGGGTACGCGGCGCGGCCGCTGAACTGGGGCGCCACGTGGTGACCATCGCCACCGACGCCGACGGCATGCGCCCCGACGCGCTGGACGCCGCGTGCAGCGCCGGCAATGTGCAGCTGATCTACCTGAACCCGACGCTGCAGAACCCCACCACGCACACGATGCGCGATGCCCGCCGCCACGACATTGCGCGCGTGGCCCGGCGGCACGGCGTGCTGATCGTCGAGGATGATCCCTACTGGCTGCTGACGCCCGACGCCCCGCCGCCGCTGGCGGCCATCGACCCGGCGCAGACGGTCTACATCGCCACGCTGGCCAAGTGCCTGAGCCCGGGCCTGCGCACCGCCTACGTGGTGGCACCCGACCGCGACCTGCAGGAGTCGATCCTGGCCGCGCTGCGCGCGATCACGCTGATGGCGTCGCCGATTGCCACGGCACTCGCCACGCAATGGATTCGCGACGGCTCGGCGGCCGACCTGCTGGCCGGCATCCGCACCGAAGCCGCCGCGCGCCAGCTGATCGCCCGGCAATGGCTGGCGCCCAGCGGCCCGTATGCGCCGTCCGGCATCCACGTCTGGCATCCATTGCCCAGCTACTGGTCATCGGCCGGCTTCAGCCGCGCGGCGCAGGACGAATCGCTGCGCGTCACCGCATCGGACGTGTTCTACGACGGCGCCACTCCGCCCAACGCCATCCGCATCTCGCTTGGCGGCGTGGCTGAACGCGCGCAACTGTCGATGGCCCTGAAGAAGCTGTCCGGCCTGCTGGCGCGCAAGCCGCCCAACGCCTCGATGCCGGTGATTTGAGGCATGGCGCCCACACCACCCGCAGCCTACCCCACCACCGCCAGCAACCCCGCAACGCCGAACCCGAGCGCGGCCAGCGCGTCGCCGGCGATGAGACCGCCGCCGATCAGCGACGTGGTGCTCATGTCGTCGGGCATGGCGGCGTCGTTGGATACCGGGCGCTCGCGGTTTTCCACCAGGCTGGAGACCACACCGCCGGCGGCCATCCACGCGGCGGCCGGCAGGTTGACAAAGCCGCCGAACGACGATGCATAGGGCGAAGGCAGGATCACCGCATCGAGCATGAAATCGCACGCGCGGCCGGTGCGGCTGTGGTCGGCAAAGCGCCGGTAGCGCGCCGATGCGAAGATGGCCTTGCGCAGCACCTCGGTGACCAGCCCGATGACCAGACCGATCCATACGGCCTGCCGCTGGTAGGGCCGGTCCTCGGTCATGCTGCGCAGCGCGCCGACGATCTTGTAGGTCATGGCCGATGTCCACCGGGCGGGCTGCTGATCGGCAGGCAACACGGTCTGGTCGAGCCGCAGCACCGGATAGGCGTCCATGAACAGCCGCGCCAGCACCACCGCCAGGATCGCCCCCGCCACGACGCCGGCCACCTGATAGCCGAACTGCACCATGCGGTGGGTGCCCAGTCGCCAGCCCGTGGAACGGTCCTGCTGCATGTCGCAGGCTTGCGCCGTGGACACCAGCAGCACCGTGGCCGCGATCAGGCCGATATGCGGCTGGCGCAGGCCCACGGCCGCCATCAGGATCACCGTCAGCACGAACGCCGACGAGATCGGATTCTGGTCGACCATGCCGACCGAAATGCCGTTGACCAGTGCGAAGATCAGCACCAGCACCACGGCCATCAGCTGGTAGCCCACCGGCTGGCCGAACCACGCGGCGCCCGCCGCCACGACCGCCAGTCCCCACACCACGACCCACGCCACGATCCAGCGTTGCGGCTGCGCCGGCGCACGGCCAGGGGCGTGCGGCGCCCTGCTCGCCGGCTGTCGGGTGCGCTGCCACGCCGTCCGCAGCAACCGCAGCACATCAACCGCCGCCGCGCCCATGATCATGCCCAGCGCAAACAGGAACGTGATCTTGCGATAGGGGTCACCGGGCGCGAGCCAGCCGATCGACACGAAATACGGCGTCAGTGCCCACCCGGCCAAGCCGCCGACCAGCGCGGCGATGCCGATGCGCGCGCCGACGATCATGCCCGCGCCGACCGTTGACGCGGACAGGTCGATAGCACCGAGCCATGCGATGCGCGCTGTGCCCACACTGGCCAGCACCCCCAGCCCCATCCCGCCGGCCAGCCGCGCAATCGACCGGCGCAGCAGCACGGGGTCTGTCAGCGCGCGCAGGATATTGGCCACCGCCAGGCCCGACGGGAACGTGAGCTGCATCCGATCGACCAGCAACGGCGTGTAGAGCATGCCCACCCCCACGCCATA
The DNA here is from genome assembly GCF_900104095.1 of Ralstonia sp. 25mfcol4.1. Taxonomy (GTDB): domain Bacteria; phylum Pseudomonadota; class Gammaproteobacteria; order Burkholderiales; family Burkholderiaceae; genus Cupriavidus. The sequence goes on from NZ_FNJO01000004.1 coordinate 401,896, forward strand.
CATCCCGATGCACAGCATGTAGCCGATCAGCTGCCACCACGGCGGCTGCGTCATCCCCATCCAGCCCATGGCCTGGATCACCACCACCATGCCGCCCATGCCGGCCACCGATGCGGCCGCGGTCTGGATGTAGTTGGCACCATGACGGCCCGCTGCGCCGTACCCGGCAGTGACCGCCGAACCGTGGATGCCCGCCAGCACCTGCCCGCCCACGAAGAAGCCGAGCGACAGGTTCATATAGGCCGCCGCGATGCCGCCCAGCGGCCCGAGCACGAGCATGCCGGCGGCGCCGAGCAGCGCGTGGTATGGCCAGGTGTTGGGAATGGGCAGTCGCATGCGTGTTGAAGTTAGGCGTAGTGGTGTGGAGGCGTTTGCCCTCTCCCCCGGCCCCTGTCCCGTTGGCGGGAGAGAGGAGATCACCAGGGGCATAACGGTCTCCGACGGCATTGGGGGTGAAAAATTGGCCTGATGGGCGGTGGATGCGGCTGCCCTCTCCCCCGGCCCCTCTCCCGCAGGCGGGCGGGGGGGAGAACGCCAGGGGCATCACAGTCTCCGACGGTTTGCTCCCCTTTCCCGCCGCGCGGGAGAGGGGTTGGGGGAGAGGGTGGGCCGGTCAATCACCAACACGCCCAAAGCGTACCCATTTCTGCGTGATTGCCCCAGCGAAAAATCGTGGAGCGTACCCGTTTCTGCGTACGCCGCCACACGGTGGCCTGGCATCTGATAATCGCCCGGAACCGCCAGGCGGTCCCAAGCACGCTACCCCATGCAGGCATAGAATGTGGCGTCGGCCTGGCCGACCTCCAACAACAACACCTCCTCGTCCCGCTGTCACGCATGAAGCCCGCCCTGCTCGTCCTGGTCCAGCTCGAACCGGACCATCTCGCCCTTGTCTCCCAGCAATACGACGTTGTCTACGCACCCAGCGCCGCCCAGCGCGCCGAGGCCGTCGCCAGTGCCGGCGGCACCTTCCGCGCCGTGCTGAGCAACGGCACCACCGGCATTACCGCCGCCGAAATCGACGCGATGCCCAGGCTGGAACTGGTCTGCGCGCTGGGCGCCGGTTACGAGAACATCGACATCGCCGCCTGCCGCGCGCGTGGCATTGCCGTGGGCAATGGCGCGGGCACGAACGACAGCTGCGTGGCCGATCACGCCATGGCGCTGCTGCTGGCCACCGTGCGCCGCGTGCCGGCACTGGACCGCGCCACGCGCGACGGCGTCTGGCGCAACACGATTCCGCTGCCGCCGAACGTGTCGGGCAAGCGGCTGGGCATCGTGGGCCTGGGCACCATCGGCCGGCGCATCGCCCAGCGCGGCCAGGGCTTCGACCTGGAAATCGGCTATCACAACCGCCGTCCGCGTGCCGACGCGCCGTTCCAGTACTTTGCCGATGTGATGGCGCTGGCCGAGTGGGCCGACTATCTGGTCATCGCCACGCCCGGCGGCGCAGAGACGCGCCATCTGGTCGATACCCCGGTGCTGCGCGCGCTGGGTCCGTCGGGCTACCTGGTCAATATCGCTCGCGGCAGCGTGGTGAACACGGCGGCGCTGGCCGATGCGCTGCGCGCCGGCGAAGTCGGGGGTGCGGGCCTGGATGTCTATGAAAGCGAGCCGAAGCCGCCGGTCGAACTGTTCGATTGCCCGAACGTCGTGCTGACGCCGCACGTGGGCGGCTGGTCGCCCGAGGCGGTGCTGGCGTCGGTGACCCAGTTCATCGAAAACGCCCGCCGGCACTTTGCCGGCGAGCCGCTGGTCGCACCCGTGAACTAGGCTACGGCCGGGAAGACCACGCGCACGCGCAAGCCCGGCGCCGCGTCTTCCAGCGCCACGCGGGCGCCATGGGACTGCGCCACCTCGTCAACGATGGCCAGTCCCAGCCCGCTGCCGCCCGTCGGTGCATCGGGTACGCGATAGAAACGGTCGAACACGCGGGCGCGCTCGTCGGCCGCGATCCCGGGGCCGTTGTCGGTCACCACCAGCTCTATGCCCTGCGCGGTGTGCGCCACGTCCACGTCGATGCGGCCGCCACGCGGGATGTAGTGCAGCGCGTTATCCACCAGATTGGTCAGGAGGATGCGCAGCGCGTCGGCATCGCCCCGGATCGTGACGGGCCCGTTGGCGCAGCTGTCCTCCAGCCCCAGGTCGATATCGCGATCGATGGCGGCCTGCGACATCTCGGCCACCACATCGCCCGCCAGCGCCCGCAGGTCCACAGGCTCATGCGGCGGCGGCGCGGCGCCCGGTTCCTGCCGGGCCAGCGTCAGCAACTGGGCCACCAGGTGCGTCAGCCGCTCAAGCCCCTGGCGCAACTGCCCCATCGCCGCCTGCCGGGCCTCGACGCTGGGCGCCCGCTCCACCAGCTGGGCCTGCAGTTGCAGCGCGGTCAGCGGCGTGCGCAGCGCATGCGCGGCATCGGCCACAAACGCGCGCTGGGTGTCGATGGCGTGGGCCAGCCGCGCCAGCAGCTGGTTCAGCGCATCGGACAACGGGGCGATCTCATCGGGCATGTCGCGCACGGCCAGCGGCGCCAGCGTGTTGGCATCGCGCGCGCGCACTTCGGTGGCAATCTCGCGGAGCGGCCGCAATCCGCGCCCCACGGCCATCCACACCAGCCACGCCAGCAGCGGCAACAGCAGCAGCAGCGGCGCCACGGTGCGCAGCGCCATATGCGCGGCCAGCGTGCGACGCGCGCTGAGCGGCTGCGCAATCTGCACCACCGCCGGCCCCAGTTGCACGCTGTAGATCCGCCATTCGCCGGATTCCGTACGGGCATCGGTAAAGCCAAGCTCCGCGCGCTGGGGCAACGCCGGGTGCGAATGCGACAGATAGAGGCTGCGCCCCGAGCCATCCCAGATATGGATCACCACGTCCTCGTCGGCGTGCAGCAGGTCGGCCCCGGTGGCGCTGTCGGGCGTGAACGGCGGCGCTACCGGCGCGCTGAACTGGCTCGGCAGCGCGGCGGCCACCTGCTTCATCTGGTAGTCGAACAGCGCGTTGGCTTCCTGCCGGGCCTGGCCGTAGATCAGCCCCGTGGCCACGGCGATCCCGGCCGCCAGGCCGGCCGCGAGCCACCACAGCAGCGTACGTTGAATCGATCGCATCAGTCCGGCGTTCCTTCCGCGCGGGCGGCGCCTTCAGCGCCGTCCCGGCCGTCCAGCTGCGGCATCAGGTATCCCACGCCCCGGATGTTGCGGATCAATGCCGCGCCGAACTTGCGCCGCAGCGCGTGGATATAGACCTCCACCGTGTTGCTGCCCACTTCGTCGTCCCAGCCGTAGAGCCGCTCCTGCAGTTGCGGCACCGACCAGACCTTGCCCGGCCGGGCCATCAGCGCCGACAGCAGCGCATACTCGCGCGCCGACAGCCGTACCGGCGTGCCGGCCCGCGAGGCCTCGCGCGTGGCCGGGTTCAGCACGATGTCGCCATAGCGCAGCACCGGTTCGGCCCGCCCTTCCGCGCGGCGCGCCATCGCGTGCATGCGTGCCACCAGTTCCTGCAGGTCGAACGGCTTGATGACGTAGTCGTCGGCCCCCGCGTTCAGGCCGGCCACGCGGTCGGCCACGGCGTCGCGCGCCGTGACGATCAGCACCGGCGTGCGGACATTGCGCGCCCGCAGCGTCTTCAGGACGTCGAGCCCCGAACGGCGCGGCAGGCCCAGGTCCAGCAGCACCAGGTCATAGCCGCCATCGGCGCGCGGGCCGTGCTGGTCGGACGCGGCGTCGAGCCCCGCGTCGCCATCGGTGACCCAGTCCACCGTAAAGCCCTCCTGGCGCAGCGCCACCTTCACGCTTTCGCCAATCATGGCGTCGTCTTCCACCAGCAATACACGCATGTTCGTCGGGATTCAGGATTGGGCGTGGCGCATATCGCCTTCGAGCCGGTCTGCCAGGGCACGGGCCAGGCCGGGCAGCGCCGGGAATTCGGACGCGATCACATAGACCGGGATATCGGCCAGGTACTGGCCCATGCGGCCCTTGTCGACAAAGCGCGCGTTGAACGGCGACGCGTGGAAGGCATCGACAAAGCGCGGCACGATACCGCCGCCGATATAAACGCCGCCACGCGCGCCCAGCACCAGCGCGACGTCGCCGGCCACCGAGCCCAGCAGGCCGCAGAAGGCATCGAATGCGCGGCGGCACAGGGGGTCGTTCTGCTTCAGGGCGCCCTCCGTGACCTGCGCCGGCGTCAGCGGTTCGGCCAGAAGCGTACCCATTTCTGCGGACAAGGCGGCGTGGATGTGTGAAAGGCCCATGCCAGACAACAGCCGCTCGGCCGACACCCGGCCAAGCTGGTCATGCGCCGCGCGCCATGCGATCCATTCGTCATCGGTGGCGGGCATCACCTCGATATGGCCGCCCTCGCCGGCCAGCGCCACGGCACCGCCGCCGGGCGCCGGCACCAGCCCCGACACCCCGAGGCCGGTACCGGGCCCGATCAGCGCGCGCGGCGCGGTGGCCATGGCGCTGCCCGGGCGCACCTGCACCAGATCGGCCGCGGGCAGGTACGGCAGCGCCAGCGCCAGCGCGGTGAAGTCGTTGATGGCCACCAGCGTGTCCAGGCCCAGCGCCTGGCGCATGGCCTCGATCGAGAACGCCCAGTTGTGATTGGTCAGCTTGACGTGGTCGCCGGTCACCGGGTTGGCCAGGCCGATGGCCGCGTGGCCGGGCCGCTCGCCCTGTGCCAGCGTCGACATGTACAGCCGCATCGCCGCTTCCAGCGATGCATGGTCGGCCACCTTGTAGGCCGTGACCTCGCCGATGCGCATCGGCGCGGATTCCAGGGCAAAGCGGACATTGGTGCCGCCGACGTCGGCAAGCAGGCGCGGATAGGTCATGGAAGAGACTGGGTTGCGGGATGGCGCGTCATTGCGCCTCGGTCCGGAAGATATCGACACCGCGCCGGTAGCGCGCCAGCACCACGCTGACCGGCAGCGCCGGCGTGGGCGCCTGCAACGCGCGCTCCAGCACGGCGTTCTTCTTTTCGCCGGTGATCGCCAGGAACGTGCGCTCGGCCGCCAGCAGCGCGGCCAGGTTCAGCGTCACGCGCGCGTGGGGCGCCATCGTCGGATGTGTGACCAGGTAACCCGGATCGGGCTCCGACAGCGCGGTCTGCAGCTCGGGCGCGTCGGGGAACAGCGACGCCGTATGGCCGTCCTCGCCCATGCCCAGCACCACCACATCGGGCTGCTGGAACGATGCATTGAGCCGCTGCACCGCCTGCAGCGGCGCGGCGGCCTCGGCCTCGTCGCGGATCAGCGGCACCCACCCTGCCACGCCCGCCCCTTCGCGCAGCAGGTGGCGGCGCACCAGTGCGCCGTTGCTGTCGGGATGGTCGGGCGGCACCGCGCGTTCGTCCACCAGCGTGACCGTCACGGCCTCCCAGCGGATCGGGCGATAGCGCAGCCGCTCGAACATCGGCACCGGCGATTTTCCGCCCGACACCGCCAGCACGGCCCAGCCCCTGGCCTTGATGACGAGGTCGAGCGCATGGCTGACCGAAATCGCCAGCGACTCGGCCTGGTCCATCAGCGTGGCATGTTCGAACTGGCGCATGGCGCGGGCTCCTTGTCAGTCAACAGGTGGATCGGGCCTGGGTCTGGCACGCGTCAGACTTCCTCGTGCCAGAGCGCGCCGTCGCGCGACATCAGCGCGGTGGACGCCGCCGGGCCCCAGGTGCCGGCCGTGTACTGCTTGGGCGGCACGGTGCTGGCGTCCCAGGTATCGATGATCGGCTCGACCCAGCGCCACGCCTGCACCTGCTCGTCGCGCCGCACGAACAAACCCAGCCGGCCGCGGATCACGTCCAGCAGCAGGCGCTCGTAGGCGCCGGCACGGCGCGTCTTGAACGAATTGGCGAAGTCCAGATCGAGCGAGGTGGGCGTCAGTTCCAGCGTGTCGCCGGCCTGCTTGACCAGGAAATACAGGCGGATGCTCTCCTCGGGCTGCAGCCGGATCACCAGCCGGTTCTGCGGCGACAAACCCAGCGGCTTGGGGAAGATGGCGTGCGGCACGTCGCGGAAATGCACCACGATCTCGGCCACGCGCGACTGCATGCGCTTGCCCGTGCGCAGGTAGAACGGCACCCCTTCCCAGCGCCAGTTGGCGATCTCGGCCTTGATGGCGACGAAGGTCTCGGTGTGGCTGTCGGGGGCGATGCCCTGCTCTTCCAGATAGCCCACCACCGGCTTGCCGGCGATGGCGCCCGAGCGGTACTGCCCGCGCACGGTCTTCTCGGCCACGTCGGCCGGCAGGATCGGCTTGAGCGCCTTCAGGATCTTGATCTTCTCGTCGCGGATGGCGTCCTCGCTGAGGCTGGCCGGCGGCTCCATCGCCACCATGCACAGCAGCTGCAGCAGGTGGTTCTGCACCATGTCGCGCAGCGCCCCGGTGCGGTCGTAGAAGTCGCCGCGCGTTTCCACGCCCAGTTCCTCGGCGATGGTGATCTGCACGTCCTGTACCCATTCGCGGCGCCACAGCGGCTCGAACAATGCGTTGCCGAAGCGGATGGCCATCAGATTCTGGACTGATTCCTTGCCCAGGTAGTGATCGATCCGGTAGATCTGGTCCTCGGCAAAGTACTGCGCCACGGCCGCGTTGATCGCCTCGGACGACTCCAGGTCGTGGCCAAGCGGCTTCTCCAGCACCACGCGCACGTTGGGCGTGTTCAGGCCGGTGCGGGCCAGTTGCTCGCAGATGGGCACGAAGATGTGCGGCGCGGTGGCCAGGTAGCAGACCACCACTTCGGGCTTGCGGGCCAGCACTTTCTCGGCCAGCGCGTCGAAGTGGGCCGGTTGGCGCGCGTCGGCCTGCACGTAGCAGATGCGGTCCAGGAACGATGCCCAGGCCTCGGGCGGCGCGTGTTCCAGGCCGGGGCGCACGGTGTCTTCCAGCGTGGCCTTGTACTGCTCGGTGGTCTGCGGGTGGCTGCCGGTGGCCAGGATGCGCGCCGACGGATGCAGCACGCCACAGCGGTGGGCGTCAAAAAGGGACGGCAGCAGCTTGCGCCGCGCCAGGTCTCCGGTGCCTCCAAACAGCACCATGTCGAAATCGGGCATGCTCACCCTGGGCTCCTTGCGGGGTATCGCGGAATGCGTGCGGAATGCATGGGGCAATGCGCGCCCCGGCATCTACTCAGTGGCGCCGGGCGGCGCATTGGTTCCAGTGATGTTACGTCACTCATGGCCGCTTGGACAGGCACGGGCGCCGCCAGGCGGAACCGGCGTACCCGTTTCTGCGTGCCGCCGGTGTGACCGAAAGCCGATGCGGAACATCCTGGCCGATCATCGATCCCATCTGCTGATAGCCAATGACGATGACACCGCAATGACGGTGACGTCCGGATTTTTCGGCTACGCTGAAAAGCGCCCTACAGGAGATATCCCCATGCCCCGCCACCCCGTACTGGAGAAGGTCACGGCCCGCATCGTGGCCCGCAGCGCCCCCACCCGTCAGGCCTATCTGGACCGCACCCGCGCCATGGCCGGCCAAAGGGTCGAGCGCGCCAACATTTCGTGTACCAACCTGGCGCACGGCGTGGCGGCCATGCCCGACGAAGCCAAGATCCGGCTCAAGGCGCAGGAGCGGCCCAACCTGGCCATTGTCTCGGCCTACAACGACATGCTGTCGGCCCACCAGCCGCTGCAGGCCTATCCGCAATGGCTCAAGGAAGCTGCCCTTGAAGCTGGCGGCACCGCGCAGTTCGCGGGCGGTACGCCCGCCATGTGCGACGGGGTGACGCAGGGCCAGGACGGCATGGATCTGTCGCTGTTCTCGCGCGACGTGATCGCCATGGCCACCGCCGTGGCGCTGTCCCACCAGATGTTCGACGGCGTGCTGTGCCTGGGCGTATGCGACAAGATCGTGCCAGGCCTGGTGATGGGCGCGCTGTCGTTCGGGCACCTGCCCGCCGTGTTCGTACCCGGGGGCCCGATGACCACGGGCATGAGCAACGACGAAAAAGCCCGTATCCGCCAGCTGTATGCCGAAGGCAAGATCGACCGCGCGGGGCTGCTGGAGGCCGAGACCCGGTCCTATCACGGCCCCGGCACGTGCACGTTCTACGGCACCGCCAACTCGAACCAGATGCTCATGGAAATCATGGGCCTTCACCTCCCGGGCACGGCATTCATCAATCCGAACACGCCGCTGCGCGAGGCGCTGACGCGCGAATCGGCCCGCCAGGCGCTGCGCCTGGTGCATGGCGGCGAACGCTACACGCCGATTGCCGAGGTGCTGGACGAACGCGCGTTCGTGAACGGCATCGTCGGGCTGGTGGCCACGGGTGGGTCCACCAACCATACGCTGCACCTGATTGCGATGGCCCGCGTGGCCGGCATCCAGCTGACATGGGACGACTTCCACGAGCTGTCTGCCAGCGTGCCGCTGCTGGCACGCGTGTACCCGAACGGCAAGGCCGACGTGAACCAGTTCCAGGCGGCCGGCGGTCTGTCGCTGGTGATCCGCGGCCTGCTGTCGCTGGGGCTCCTCCATGACGACGTGAACACGGTAGCCGGCCCCGGGCTGGCCCACTACATGCGGGAGCCGGCCCTGCGCGATGGCAAGCTGACATGGGTCGACGGCCCCGAAGCATCGCTCGACGACACCATCGTGCGCACCGCCGATGCGCCGTTCGCGCCCGATGGCGGCATCAAGCTGCTCGACGGCAAGCTGGGCCGGTGCGTGATCAAGACGTCCGCAGTCAAGCCCGAGCACCAGGTGGTGGAGGCGCCGGCCATCGTGTTCCATCACCAGGACGACGTGCTGGACGCCTTCAAGCGCGGCGAACTGGAGCGCGACTTCGTGGCCGTGCTGCCGTGGCAAGGGCCGGCCGCCTGCGGCATGCCCGAGCTGCACAAGCTCACGCCCACGCTGACGCTGCTGCAGGATCGCGGGTTCCATGTGGCGCTGGTCACCGACGGCCGCATGTCCGGCGCATCGGGCAAGGTGCCCGCCGCCATCCACGTATGCCCCGAGGCGTTGTCGGGCGGCGCCATCGGCAGGGTCCGCACCGGCGACATCGTGCGGGTGGACGCGCCGGCAGGCGTGCTTACCGTGAAGGTCAGCGATGCCGACTGGGCCGCCCGCACCCACGACGTGCCCGACCTGACGGCCAACCGCCATGGCGTGGGCCGCGACCTGTTCGCCGGCTTCCGCAAGCATGTCGGGACGGCCGAAACCGGGGCCTGTTCGTTGTTTGCGGATGAGGGCTGAGGGCTGAGGCTTCCCGTTTCCGCCGGCGTGGTTTCTTCCCGGCTCCTGCAAGCGGGAGCCGGGAAGAAGCCATCGGGAAGCTCAAAGCGTACCCGTTTCTGCGTACCCGTCGCAGGCGCTAGTTCGGCTTCCCTGACCCGGTCAGCCGGGCCCGATAGGCGTCGCCACGCCCGTCGCCACGCCCGTCGCCCTGGCCCGCTTCGGCCGTGTCCGCCTCGTCGGTGGACGGCACGCGCACCTCCTGCACGGGCACGGCAATGCGGCAGCCGGCCGCCTCCACCGTGGCCTTGAGCTTCGCGTACAGCGCGAACTGCACGCTCCAGAAATCGTCGTTCGACGTCCAGTAGCGCGCGTTCAGCGTGACGCCGCGCTCGGTGTAGCGCACCACCATGACTTCGCGCTTCGGCTGGGGCAGCAGGCGCTTCTCGCCGTCGAGCATGGCCGCCAGCGCGTCCAGTCCGGCCTGGATCGGGCTGTCGAAGGTCACCGTGACCTCCATGTCCATCCGGCGCGTGGGGTTCTCGCTGTAGTTCATGATCGAACTGCCCCAGATCTTGCCGTTGGGCACGCGCAGGCAGACGCCATCGAACGTCTGCAGCTCGATCATGAACAGGCCGGTCTCGCGCACCGTGCCGGCCACGCCCTGCGCGTCGATGTACTGGCCCACGCGAAACGGCCGCAGCAGCACCAGCATGATGCCCGCGGCGATGTTCTGCAGCGTGCCCTGCAGTGCCAGGCCGATAGCCAGCCCGGCCGCGCCGAGCATCGCGATAATGCTGGCCGTCTGCACGCCGAACTGCGACAGCACCAGCACCACGGTCAGTACACGGATCACCCATTGCACGATGCTGGCCAGCATGGGCCGCAGCGTATCGTCCACATGGGTGTGTTGCAGGGTCTGCCGCAGCGCCCGGGCGGCGCGCGCGGACAGCCACCATCCGATGATCAGGATGGTCAGGGCGGCCAGGCAATTCAGGCCCTGGCTGACGGCAAACTGGGTCAGATAGGCCCAGGTGGCTTCCAGCTTGGCGTGATCGATAAGGTTCAGGTCCATGCGTCGGGCTCCGGGTGTCAAACCCCGCACGACTTGCGAAGGACGTGCCAGCTGCAGCACAACCGGCGGCAAAAGCGTACCCGTTTCTGCGTGATTCCCGGCGGCACAACGGTTGCGGTGACGACATCCCCGGACGCGCCTCGGGCATCACAAGCGTGCCCGTCGGGCCGTCGGTGTGCAGGATTTACAACTCGCCTGAAATTCCTGCCGCCGTGCGCCACTGGCCCGGCGTGACGCCGTAGGCCGCCCGAAAGCGGTTGTTGAAGTGGCTGGCCGACGCAAAGCCGGCGCGGCTGGCCACCTGCTGCAGCGACAGCCGGCCGTCGTCCAGCATCGCACGTGCGAGATCTAGCCGGGACCGCATGACCCAGGCGTGCGGCGCCATGCCAAACGACACCCGGAACATCCGCGCGAAGTGGAATTCCGACAGGCCGGCCAATGCGGCCAGTTCACCTAAAGTCGGATTTTGGGCGGGATGGGCGTGGATCCAGTCGGCCACGCGGCGTCTGGCCTGCGCCGACAGCCCGCCGCGCCAGTCCGCCGCGGGCTTGCGCGCGCCATGCGACAACAGCAGATGGGTCACGGCCCGGTGCGCCATGGCGTTGCCGACCATACGGCTGTCCGGGTCCTGCCAGTCCAGCGCCACGAGCTGGCGCGACAGGGCCGCCAGCCCGGCATCCTCGACGAAAAGCAGGTCCTGCAGCTGCAGCGCGCGAGGCTCGGTGTCGAGCACGCGCACACAGTGCCAGGCCAGGTGCTCCGGCTGGAAGTAGAGATGCAGGAATCGCTGCGCGCCGCCCACATGCCAGGCCGATTCGTGTCCGGCCGGCAGCAGGCAAAGGCGGTCCGGGCCGCCCTTGCGATCAGGGGCATCCCGGCGATAGGTGGAATAGCCGCCTTGGAGGTACATCGACATCGTGTGGTGCCCGGGCCGGGCGTAGGCGGTGTCGTCGTGGCGGTTGCGCCAGAGCGCCAGCCCGAGGCCATCGCCCAGCACGCAGGCGCGCTCCAGCGACGCACGCGATTGCGTGAGCGCGGAAAACACGGCGTTGTCGGTGAGCGGCTGGGAGGTGTCTGCCATGGCGTGACTCTAATCCAATCCGGCTTCCCTGCGGACGGATGGCGGCGACGCAGAAACGGGTACGCTCGTTCGTGCGCGCCGACATGGAAAAAGGGCGGCCAGGCCGCCCTTCCGAAGGTTCGCGCCGTGCTGCATCAGCGTGCCGGCGCCGCCTTGTTGGCGGACGCGTCCGCGCCTTGGGGGCCGGCCGGATGGTCGTGCAGGCGGTCGCGGTTGGTCAGCATCGGGAACAGCTTCATCCATGCCGCCACCACCAGGATCGTGCCGGCGCCGCCCAGCAGCACCGCGCCCACCGGCCCGAGCAGCGCCGCCGTCACGCCCGATTCAAACTCGCCAAGCTGGTTCGATGCGCCGATGAACACCGAATTGACCGCGCCTACGCGGCCGCGCATGTCGTCTGGGGTATCGAGCTGTACCAGCGTCTGGCGCACCACCACGCTGATCATGTCCGACGCCCCCAGCACCACCAGTGCGGCCATCGACAGCGGCAGCCACGTCGACACGCCGAACACCATCGTCGCCACGCCAAAAATGGCCACCGCGCCAAACATCACGCGGCCCACGCGGCGGTTCAGCGGATGCCGCGCCAGCCACAGCGCCGTCACCAGCGCCCCGATGGCCGGCGAGGACCGCAGCAGGCCCAGGCCCCACGGGCCGGTATGCAGGATGTCGCGCGCATAGATCGGCAGCAGGGCCGTGGCGCCGCCCAGCAGCACCGCGAACAGGTCCAGCGACACCGCGCCCAGCAGCACCTGGTGGCTGCGGATATAGGCAAAGCCGGCGAACAGCGTCTTGATGCTGACCGGCGCGGTCAGGCGTTGCGCGGCCTGGCGCAGCTTCAGCGTGAACACCAGCACCGCGGCGATGGCGAACAGCACGGCGCTGATCGCGTAGACCACCCCCGCGCCCGCCACATAGGCAAACCCGCCCAGCGCGGGGCCGATGATGATGGCGGTCTGCGCAGCCGAACTGGCCAGCGCCACGGCGCGCGGCAACTGGCGGGGCGTGACCACGCTGGGCAGCAGTGCCTGCAGCGTAGGCGTCTCGAACGCCCGGCAGCCGCCGATGGCCGCCACGAAGAAGAAGATGTGCTCGCTGGTGACCCAGCCCGAGAAGCTGGCCACGGCCATCGACGCCGCAATCACGGCTTCGAGCATCTGGCAGGTCCGCACGATGATGCGGCGATCGAAACGGTCGGCCACGTGGCCGGACATCAGCATCAGCACGATCGACGGCAGGAACTGCACCAGCCCCACCATACCGAGCATGAACGGATCGCGCGTCAGGTCGTACATCTGCCAGCCCACGGCGACCGTGAAGATCTGATAGCCAATGGTGGTGCAGAGCCGGGCAAACCAGAAATGCCGGAAGGCGGGGTCACGAAAGACGGAATCCGGCTCGTCGGCCGGCAGCGCTGAGGCGTTGGACATGGGGCTGAAAGCGCCCTGAGGGCGCAGGAGGCAGGCAATGTACGCATTCGCGTACAAAGCTCAGGATTCTAGCCCAGACGCCAGCATTGCGCCGCGCCGGTGTTGTATCGTTGCCGACACAATGAAGTTATCAACACAGCACGCCAAGGCTGGCCCGACGCCGTCGCGGAGTCGGGCCAGCCTCGGGGCCCCGCCTCGGTCGGATCAGGCGATCTCGCGCGTTTCGAGGAAGCGGATATTCGGGAAGCGCTCCTGCGTCAGGCGCAGGTTGACCATGCTCGGGGCCAGGTAGACGTGATCGCCGGCACCGTCGATGGCCACGTTGTGGCCGTTCTTGTCGATCAGCTTCTCGATCTCGGCCGGATCGCCCTTGAGCCAGCGCGCCGTGGCGCATTCATGCGACTCGAAGATCGCATCCACGCCATATTCGTGCTCCAGGCGGTGCGCCACGACGTCGAACTGCAGCATGCCGACGGCGCCCAGCACCAGCTCGTTCGACATCAGCGGACGGAACATCTGCGTGGCACCCTCTTCGGCCAGCTGCTGCAGGCCCTTCTGCAGCTGCTTGACCTTCAGCGGGTTGTTAAGGCGCGCGCGGCGGAAGAATTCGGGCGCGAACGACGGGATACCCGTGAAGCGCAGCGGCTCGCCTTCGGTGAACACGTCGCCGAGGCGGATCGTGCCGTGGTTCGGCACGCCGATGATGTCGCCGGCGTAGGCTTCCTCGGTCGTGTTGCGGTCCTGCGCCATGAACGTGATGGCGTTGTTGATGGCCACGGTCTTGCCCTGCGCCACGTGCAGCAGCTTCATGCCGCGGTCGAAGCGCCCCGAGCACACGCGCACGAACGCGATGCGGTCGCGGTGGCGCGGGTCCATGTTGGCCTGGATCTTGAACACGAAGCCGCTGAACTTGCCTTCCTGCGGTTCGACGGTGCGCGATTCGGTCGCACGTGCCAGCGGCGGCGGCGACAGTTCGCACAAGGCGTCCAGCAGCGACTGCACACCGAAGTTGTTGATCGCCGAGCCAAAGTACACGGGCGTCTGCTTGCCGGCCAGGAACGCCTCGCGGTCGAACGTGTGCGACGCGCCGCGCACCAGTTCGATCTCCATGCGCAGTTCGTCGGCCTGCGAGCCCAGGATGCGGTCGAGTTCGGGGTTGTCCAGGCCGTCGAGCATGGCGGCGGTACCCTTCTCGCCCTTCGGATCGAACAGCTGCACCTTGTCGTCGATCATGTGATACACGCCGCGGAAGGCCTTGCCCATGCCGATCGGCCAGGTCATCGGCGCGCACTGGATCTTGAGCACGTCCTCGATTTCGTCGAGCAGTTCGATCGGCGAACGGCCTTCGCGGTCGAGCTTGTTGATGAACGTCAGGATCGGGGTGTCGCGCAGGCGGCAGACGTTGAGCAGCTTGATGGTCTGGGCTTCCACGCCGTTGACGGAGTCGATCACCATCACGGCCGAGTCAACCGCCGTCAGCGTCCGGTACGTGTCTTCGGAAAAGTCCTCGTGGCCCGGCGTGTCGAGCAGGTTCACGATGTTTTCCGGCACGTCCGGCCGCGACTGGTACGGGAACTGCATCACCGACGACGTCACCGAGATGCCGCGCTGCTTTTCCAGCTCCATCCAGTCGGACGTGGCGTGGCGATCGGCCTTGCGCGCGCGCACTTCGCCGGCCACCTGGATGGCGCCGCCGAACCAGAGCAGCTTTTCGGTCAGCGTGGTCTTACCCGCATCCGGGTGGGAAATGATGGCAAACGTGCGGCGACGCGCAATTTCGGAAACGAGCGAACTCACGGCTTCTGGAATCGGATAAGGGGCGATGGGCGAAAGGCGCCCGGGCGGGGCGCCGGCGCCGCCGCGACGGGTTCGGGCGGGCACCAGGGGCCTGGGAGCAACCCGGGACGCGTCCCGGGATCGGATTGGGGCGCTATTTTACCGGTTCGCGGTGCCGGCCGGGGGCGTGTGTTGCCGGAGGGCGGTTTTCTCGCGCCGGATCGCGCCCACGCAGGCTGCCGAATTGCAACGCATACTGCCGCGTCAGTTCGGCGCCAAAGAAGAAAATCTGTGCCGAGTAATACACCCAGAGCATCAGCGCCACCACCGAGCCTGCCGCGCCGTACGACGACGCCACCGCGCTGTTGCCCAGATACAGCCCGATCAGGCGTTTGCCCACCGAGAACAGCAGCGCCGTGATGATGGCGCCCATCAGCACGTCACGCCACGCGATCCGCACGTTCGGCAGCA
The DNA here is from genome assembly GCF_900104095.1 of Ralstonia sp. 25mfcol4.1. Lineage (GTDB taxonomy): Bacteria > Pseudomonadota > Gammaproteobacteria > Burkholderiales > Burkholderiaceae > Cupriavidus. Next base: position 416,920 of record NZ_FNJO01000004.1, read on the forward strand.
TCTTGAAAATCGTGGCAAACAGTGCGGTCACCACGGCGAACGAGAAGGCGGTGGAAATCGCGTCGGCCACGGGCGCGAACCACGAGGCCGTCCAGAGCTGGCCCCAGAACCGGTTGACCACGGCCAGGGCCGCGTTGACCACCAGCGACACCAGCAGCATGAACGCCAGCGCCAGCACGATGCTGAACGACAGCATGCGCGCGCGCAGCAGCTTCTTCCATCCAGCCCCGATTGGCGGCGGTGCCTGCCAGATATCGTCGAGGCTGCTCTTGAGCTCGGCGAAGGCGCTCGTGGCGCCGACGATCAGGATGCCGAAGGCGATCGTCGCAGCAATGCCGCTGCCGCCGGCCCGGTGCGTCGCGGCCAGGATGCCCTGGATGGCTGCCGCGCCCTGTTCGCCCACCAGGCCGTTGAGCTGCGAGAAGATTTCGCCGCGCGCGGCTTCGGCGCCGAAAAACAGGCCGGCAATGGAGATGACCAGCACCAGGATAGGCGCCATCGAGAACAGCATGTAGAACGACAGCGCCGCACCCTTGCTGGCGGCGCGGTGATCGAACCACGACATGATGGCGGCCGACACCACGCGCGCGGTGCGGCTGCCGGTATGGCGATCGGGCAGCCAGCGGCCGCGCTGGGGGCTGGGCGGCGAGCGGTCGGGCTTCTCGGGCACGTGTTCTGAAGGCATGCCGGGGGCGTCCTTGAGTGGGCTGGCGTCGGGCAGGTTCGAGCAGACCGGCGAGGCTGGCCCGGAGCCTTGGACCCTGGCCCCGAGCATCGCCCGTGTGGCGCTTGCTGTCTGTCAGCTGAAGTCTGATGCGTGCGTTCATCATAGTGCGCTCGGGCCGCGGCCGACACGTCTGCCTGCTACAGTTGATCAAGGCACACATGCCGTACCGGCCGCGACCGGTGCGTCCCCCCGGCACGCAGCGAGTCGGGCCCTAACAGGAGCCATACGTGATCTTCACCAAGAACGGCCAGCCTTCCACCGCTTGCGCCGGCCGCGTTGCGGCCCGGCTGATGCCGTGCCTGATGCTGCTTGGCCTGGCAATGTTGTCCGGCTGCGAACGCAACCAGCAGCCGGGGCCGGGCCCCAAGCCGATATCGGGCAGCACCGCGACGACGCCCCCCGCGCCCGCCACGAACGGCGCCTCCGGCGCGCAGGCCGCGCCGCGCTGACGCGCGAACCGCTGCCGGCGCGCACTGCCGCAACCCGGCGGCGAGCATTCGGCAGCGTACCCATTTCTGCGGACTGTCGCTGGTTTCAGTGATGCAACCGGATGCACGCGTCATCGGCGGGCAAAATCCGGCGCGGCCGGACTTGCGGCATTTCTCTCGGCGCGCGGCGGTTCTGGCCCGAAAAGCAGACGCGCCTGCGGGTTTGGCGGCCTGCAGATTGCCCCACTCCCACCTTCGCGCCCGTCCGCGCCCCCTTGGCGCCCCCTTGGCACCCCCTCCAGGCCCGCCGCGGGCGCGGCCGGCCCCCTGCATCCGGCAAGTTGAGTGTCGCGCGTGACGGGTCCACGCGATCTGCCGTCCGCTTGTCGTAACACTGGCGTAACCGATTGCCGCCGCCGGGCGGTCATGGCGCGCGACATACAGCGCCGCGCTGGCCGGCAAGCCTTGTAAAACAAGCGTTTGCACCCGATTGGCACACTTGTCGCTCTGTTTCGGCTGGGAGAAGTACGAGTCGAATAACAAAGACGTCAGAACGCAGGAGAAGACACTGCCATGCGTCATCCACCCGCCCGAATGACGGCGCGCCGCCGCGCCTATCGGCTTGCAGGCCCGCCCCCGTCCGTCAGGGAATTGCTCTCGCCGCCCTTGCTTCCGTCTCCACGGCAGGCCACGCGGCCAGTCACGTCGTTTTGCGCCACCGCCCAGCGCAGTTCGGCCGCGCCGGCCAGCCGGCAGCGCAACGGACATCCTGGCTGCTGACGGTCGCCTGGACGATGCATTTGGCCTGGCAGATGGCGTGAAACAGGCTTTCGGGCACGCGCCCGTTGCTTTTTGGCGCGCCTGCACCTAAACAGGTTTACGTGCTCCGTCCCCCGGCGGGCACCTTTTTCCAGCAAGGGAGGGAGCCACCCATGTACGCCAGAGTTTTCGCCACCATCGCAGTGGCATTGCTCTCGACCGCTGCCACGTCCGCACTGGCGGGCAACTACGCCTATTTCGACCGGCCGGACGATGCAAGCCTGAACAATCACGCGGCAGTCAGCAACGATATCTACGTGCGGGCCTTCGGCTGGGCCTGGGGCGACGTGCGCTTCAAGCCCGACCAGACGCCGGCACAGCCCGCGCAGCCGGCCGAACGGCAGGCGCGCGACTACATCACCGACCCCCACGACGTGTCGCCGGGGCGTCTGCAGCACGACGACAGCCCGCCCCCTCGCGGGCGCCGCGGCAAGGTCAGCATGAGCTGAGGCCGCTGGCCGGCAGTATGCGCGGGCCAAGCCGCGCCAGCCTTTCGCCGCTGTCCGGGCGAAAGGACGAAGGGGATCCGGCGAGCGGACGTCGCCGGATCCCCCTTGGCGCCACGTACAGGTCGTGGCGTTTTACCTTTGCCGGTCTTCTGCGACGTTCGGGCTAGTCTCCCGACGCGCCTGGCTGCAAATCCACGCGGATATTGTGCTTGTGCATCAGCCGGTACAGCGTCACGCGCGACACGTTCAGTTCGCGCGCGGCCGGCACCACGTGGAAGCCATGGCTGGCCATCACCGTGCGGATGGCTTCGCGCTCGGCTTCTTCCCGGATGGCATCGAGCGTCTTGCGCGGGACTTCCACCCCACCATGCAACTGCAGGTCCTCGGCGGTGATCTTGCGGTTGTCGGTCATCACGATCGCACGCCGCACGCGGTTGATCAGTTCTCGCACATTGCCGGGCCAGCTGTATTGCATCATGCCCTGCGTCGCACACGTGGAGAACCCGCGGATGCGCCGGTGCGCCTCGTGCCCATGCTCGGCCAGCACGGCGTTGGCCAGCAGCAGGATGTCTTCGCCGCGCTCGCGCAGTGGCGGGATGGTGAGCGTCAGCACGCAGAGCCGGTGGAACAGGTCGGAGCGGAAGCGGCCGTCGCCCTGCGCCGCCACCAGATCCACGTGCGTGGCGGAGATGATGCGCAAGTCCAGCGGAATCGACTGGTGGCCACCGAGGCGCGTGATGGTGCCCTGCTGCAGGAACCGCAGCAGCGCCACCTGGCTTTCCAGCGGAAGGTCGCCGATTTCGTCCAGGAACAGCGTACCGCCCTGCGCCTGCTCGATCCAGCCGATCTTGCGCTGGTTGGCGCCGGTGAAGGCGCCCTTCTCGTAGCCGAACAGTTCGGACTGGACCAGGTGCGACGGAATGGCGCCGCAGTTGATGGCCACGAACGGCCCCTTGCGCCGGCTCGACGCTTCGTGAATGGCCTGAGCAGCCAGCTCCTTGCCGGTGCCCGATTCGCCGGAGATGAACACGGGAGCATCGTTGTGCGCCACCTTGGCCAGCGACCGGAACATGGCACGCATCGGCTGGCATTCGCCGATCATGGGTCCGCGCGTGTTCTGTTCGGGAATGCGCGCGCCGTGCAGGCAGGCCATGCCGTGGGCGTGCTTGAGCGTGTAGAGGAGTTCGTCGAACGAAAACGGCGTGCGCACATAATCCACGCAATAGTCGCGGATCAACCGTCGTACGCGTTCGTCCTGGAGCATGACCGTCGACGTGATGGCCACCCACATGACATGCAGATGCTGCAGTCCCTGCTCGAGCTGGGTCAGCTCGGCGTCGGTGTACGGCGCCTGCAGGTCGATGATGCCGGCCATCGGCGCGCTGCCGCGCACCGCGCGCTCCAGGTCTCGCACCTGTTGCACGCGCCGGATTTCCCAGCCTGATCCAAACTGGGATGCACTGAAACCAAAATCTTCATAGCGCGACACGAGCACGATCTGTGCGGTGCGTGCGGGCGCCTTGCACAGTCGGTCCATGACGTTCTCCCTGACGTTGGGCTTCTTGTTGGTAGCAACGGAACCGGCGGAACGCGCGGCCGCGGGCCATTCGGCCCGGTCCGGTTCCGCTGGCTGCGCGGGCTGGCCCGCGCGCAACGTCTGTGGGATCACGGCGTGGACAAACTGCGTGATGGGTCTTCGAGCACGCTGGCACGATCGCCGGCCGCGCACAGTTCGTCGCGGATGCGTCGGCGCACCATGTCTTTCTCGCGCATGAGCTCGATGCTGGGCGACTCCGGTTTCTGGCCCGAATACTGGTAGTACAGCGCCTTGTACGTCAGCTGGCTCAGGATCCATTCCTGCAACAGCAGGCGCTGCCGGCATAGTTCGTTGGCCAGCAGACGATGGCGCTGCAACAGCCCGTCGACTGCGGCGCGCGTGCGCGGCGAGATTTCGTGGTCTTCGGCGAGCACGGTGGCGACGTCGGTGATGGCGTAGTCCTCGTGCCCTGCATCGCTCCCTTCATGCAGCGCGATTCCTGCGGAGGCTTCTCCCAGGGCTTTCCATTTGCCATGCGCCGGCTGGCTGCCAGGCTGGCTGATGGGCCCGATGGCGGGACGCCGGATTTCTCCTGCGGTCATGATCTGTTCCCCGTTGAACAACATCCCCCGGCACTACACGTTCGCGTTTACCACTTTCTGTTCTGGATTTGAGCTGTTTTGTCTGGTGCACGTGTATGCCGCGCACTCTTTCTTTCGTGGTGGCGAAGCCGTCCTGCGAGGACGGTCTCATGATCGGCTGGCCCCTTTCTGGTGCTACCGGCGGGCCTCGCCGCTTGCCGTTCGGTGCGGTCGATGCTCGTCGACGGCCCCCGGATCCCGGAGTCAACAAAGGGCGCTCTTGCGCGCCCTCAAATTTTTGCCACGCCTCTAGTTCAGTGCATTTCACCCCTTTTGTCCAGCCCGGAATGTTGGCTTTCAGCCAAGTCTCATACTTTTGTATGAGACTTGGAAGCGGCATTTCAACACGCTCGCTAGGTTAATGAGTGCTTACATTCTCCGCAGAAACGGGTACGCCGTGGCGTTACCACACGTCCGTTTGATACGCAGAAACGGGTACGCGTACATTCACCGGCCACGTCGGATGTCATCGTTTTCATTTTGAACGTGGAAAAACCGCGCCAGCCAATGAAAAAGGGATGGCGTTCCCGCCATCCCCACTTGTTTCATGAAACCTTCGCGCGTTGCCGAGCCGGTCAATGCCCAGGCAGATAGTAGAACTTGAACAGGAACACCGCGGCGATGATCCATGCCATCACCGGGACGTCCCTGGCGCGGCCCGTCAGCAGCTTCAGTACGGCATACGAGATAAAGCCAAAGGCCACGCCGTTGGCCACCGAGTAGGTGAACGGCATGGCAAGCGCGGTCAGGACCGCGGGCACCACTTCGGTGACATCGCTCCAGTCGATGTCGACCAGCTCGCGCAACATCAGGCACGACACGTACAGCAACGCCGGGGCGGTGGCATAGGCCGGGACCGTGCCGGCCAGTGGCGCAATGAACAGGCACGCCAGGAACAGCACGGCCACGGTGACCGCGGTCAGGCCGGTGCGGCCGCCCGCCTGCACGCCCGAGGCGCTTTCGATATAGGCAGTGGTCGAAGACGTGCCCAGCAGCGAACCCGCCATGATCGCGGTGCTGTCAGCCATCAGGGCCTTGTTCAGGCGGTCCATCTTACCGGCCTTGAGCAGCCCTGCACGGTTGGCCACACCCATCAGCGTGCCGGTGGCGTCGAACAGTTCCACCAGGAAAAACACCAGCACGACGTTGATGATGCCGATCGACAGCGCGGCGGAGATATCGAGCTTGAACAGCGTGGGCGAAATCGACGGCGGCGCCGACACCACACCGTGGAACTGGTTGCCCGCGAAAATGAAGCTGAGGACCGTGGTCAGCAGGATGCCGATCAGGATGGCGCCCTTCACCTTGAGCCGGTCCAGCGCCACGATCGCAAAGAAGCCAATGATGGCCAGCACGGCCTGCGGCTGGTGCAGGTCGCCGATCGTAACCAGCGTTGCGGGATTGCCGGTAATGATGCCCGCACTGTGCAATGCGATGATGGCAAGGAACAGGCCGATACCGGCGGTGATGGCGCCACGGATGGCGAGAGGAATGCCCTTGACGATGGCTTCGCGCACGCGGAACAGCGTCACCACCAGGAACAGGCAGCCCGAAATGAACACGGCCCCCAGCGCAGCCTGCCAGGGCAGGCCCATACCTTTGACCACGGTATAGGCAAAGTAGGCGTTCAATCCCATGCCAGGCGCCATGGCAATCGGGTAGTTGGCATAGAAGCCCATGATCAGGGTGCCGATGGCGGCAGCCAGGCAAGTGGCCACGAAGACGGCATCCTTCGGCACGCCGGCATCGCCCAGGATGCTCGGGTTCACGAAGATGATGTAGGCCATCGTCAGGAACGTGGTGACGCCGGCCAGCACTTCGGTGCGCACATTGGTGTTGTGTTCGCGCAGGCGGAAGATGCGCTCTACGAGGCTCGCTGAGGAGGAAGCGGCGGATGGATGGCTTGGCCGCGGGGCCTGTTCAGGGGTAGACATGGTGTCTCCAGATGCTCCAGCGACGCGTGCCACGAGCGTCACCAGGTGCCGTGTTGACCCGACAATGCGGAAAAGGCGGGATCATCCCACAAGCCGCCAGGCGCATCCAGCCCACGCCGGGGAATTCCCTGCCTTGACGAGATCGGCATTCCCCCGTATAAATCTCCGCTAGATTCAAGCGACGAGGCAACAGTTCATTCGTTAGCCAACGTCTTGGTACTTCGGTTGTCCATGGTGTCCTTTCCTTGAGTTGGCAATACGGTGGTGTGCGCACCATCGGTTTCTTTTTTATTTTTTTTGGAAAGCAATACCATGCAAACCGGTATCGTAAAGTGGTTCAACGACGCCAAGGGCTTCGGTTTCATCAAGCCGGACGCCGGCGGTGACGATCTGTTCGCGCACTTCTCGGAAGTTCGCGCCGAGGGCTTCAAGTCGCTGCAAGAAAACCAACGCGTGTCGTTCGAAGTCAAGAACGGCCCGAAGGGTCTGCAAGCGGCTAACATCACCCCGATGTAAGTCCGGCTGCACGCGCGCTTCGGCGTGCGTCGCACCAAAAAACCCGCCATCGGCGGGTTTTTTTTCGTCCGTTCGCAGCGGCCTGTCAGGGCCGCTTTGCCGATATGGCGTACCCGCCATAGGCGCTTCCCCTCTTGCCTCCCTCGCGAGAACGCGGGCTTTCTCCCCCCGCCGCGTCTCGAAAATGCTCCGTATTGTTCTGGCGCGCTCCAGGCGACTCGATTCGCAGAAATGGGTACGCCTTTCGTAAGTGTGCTGGTCTGCCGTCGCAGAAACGGGTACGCAAGTCGGACCCGCCCACGCAGAAACGGGTACGGCGCATCCGCCACCGCAGGTTGATTGTCACCTGATTACAACAGGTTTGTGCAACGCAGAAATAGGTACGCTTTTACGTTCCGCAGTCGCCGGCCGCGTGCGGCGCGGGCAGTTATCCAGCCTAATGTTTGAGCAACGTGGTTTTCCCCGCAGAATTTGGTTCGCCCGTCCAGCTGGGCATGTATACATGGTTTGGGCGTCGGCGCCGCGCAGAAACGGGTACGGTTTTCGGGTATCGCCGGACGCAGAAATGGGTACGCCCCTGGCGTGGAAGCCTGGCCCGACCGTCCATCCGCGTTCGGCCAGTGACGCCATGCTACGCAGAAACAGGTACGCGAGGTGGCGCGGCATGCTTCATCGGCAATGCGCAAAGTGTGGGCTGGCTCCACGTATACGTCTTGATGTAGCGGCAGCGCATAGGCGCTGTCGCCGTATCCCGATGCTGCCGGCTCGCAGAAACGGGTACGGCCGGGTTGAAACGATCCGCTTTTCGGAACGCAGAAATGGGTACGCTTCGGCGGATGGTGGGCCTGTAGGGTGACGTCCGCAGATTTGGGTACGCCGCAGAAACGGGTTCGGCGAGGCGTTGTTGGGTCCTCCAACCGTGTATACGCAGAATCTGGTTCGTTTTTGGATCGTCCGGGCGCAGAAACGGGTACGTAAGGCGGCTCCGGTTTGGCGTGCGGCCACCAAGGCGTACCTGATTCTGCGGGGATAAGGCACCGAATCGACCCCAGTAAGGCCTGTGACTGCCGTTTCTAGCCAGGCCGCGCAGAAACGGGTACGCTTTGGCCTCGGATTTCTGTGGAAAAGCCTGTGGGATCAGTGACTTATCCCCGCAGATTCCGGTACGGCGTTTTCGCTGAAACGGGTTCGGTTGGCCGCAGATTCGGGTTCGGGCCTACGCAGAAACGAGTACGGCATGCCGCAGAAACGGGTACAGAGATGCTCAAAAAGCGCTTTGCAATCAAGGGCGTTGGCGCTCCGTATACGGTTTACGAGTAGTTAACCCGTATCGGTATCGTTTACTTGTAGTGGATAAGCAGCCAACCGTGGACAACCCTGCCGGGTTGCCCACCGTACGGCCGCCATCTCATCAGTCGCCGGATACCCCGCCTTCAACACAGCCGGCTTGCAGGACAAGCCACGAGCTGCCGAACCGGCGCAGCTTCCGACTCGCTGTGGACGGCAAACGGCATCGTCGCCAGATAAACGCGTATACGTACCCGTTTCTGCGTGACAACGTATACGTGATCGCGTAAAAAGGCGGGTAATCCGAAGCCCATCAATATGTCGATCAAACGCTCTATGGCCTCCGAGGGAGAACGTGCCGTCCTGGAATCGGACGCGGAACCGTCCCGCATCATCATTCCCGGGAACGAGAACATCCTCGCGCCGTCCGAGAAATTCCAGCGTCTTTTCGACGAAGCCCAGGCCATGGAGCGCGAAGACGCGTGGCAAAGTGGCGAAGTAGGCTTCCTCAGCCGTGCCAGCGTGCAGGTGACCCTGCCGTATCGCGCGCCGAAGGGCGCGCCGCCTGTCTGGACACGCACCAGCGGGAATATCTCGCTGATGATTCAGCCTGGCTACTTCACACAGCAACGTTCCGAGCGCGCGTCGAACGGTCGGCAGAAGCTCGTTTCCGAAACCGTGTCGCTGGGGTATCCGTACGGCTCCTATCCGCGCCTGATGCTTGCCTGGATCGGCAAGGAAATCATGGCCAAGAAGAAGCGTGGCGAGTTCACCGGTACTGTGGAAGACCGTCGCATATCGCTTGGCAACTCGCTGTCGGAGTTCATGTACAACCTTGGCATTCCGATGGCCACGGGTGGCAAGCGCGGCACGATGACGCTGGTTCGCCAGCAAATGATCCGGCTGTTTTCTGCGACGATCGCCATCGTCCAGAACAAGTCTGTGCCGGTGCCGAATCAGGCACCCAACCATGAGCCACTGTCGATTGATCGGGTTGGTTACCTGCTGGCCGATCAGTTGTCGACCTGGTGGGACCCGATGCAGCCGGGGCAGGGCTCGATGTTCGAGAGCTTTGTGGTGCTGTCTGAGCCGTTCTTCAACGAACTGGTCAACCGGCCCGTGCCGGTCGATATGCGCGCCCTGAAGGCGCTAAAGCAGTCGCCGTTCGCGCTCGACGTGTATTCCTGGCTCACCTATCGTTTCTTCACGATCCAACGGCGGACGGAAATCCCGTGGGAAGCGCTGCAGATGCAGTTCGGGACCGAAACGGAGAGCGAACGAAAGTTCCGGGCGCTGTTCCGCAAGGCGCTCAAGGACGTGCTCGTTGTCTATCCTGGTGCGAAGGTCGACGCCGACTCTTCCAAGGCCCTGATCCTGCAGCCTTCGCGTACCAGCGTGCGCAAGCTCGGGTAAGCCGACAGCCAGGAGCCAGCAAGGAAGGCGTGGTACCAGCGGCGGCACGCGTCGGCTGAAAAGCAAGAAGGGCAAGCATGTGCTTGCCCTTCTTGCTTACCGGTCAGTCATCTCGACGACCGCCGGGAAACTGCAGTGGTTCACTTCAGGCCGGCTTGATTGCCGAAGCCTGCAGGCCCTTCGGGCCTTGCTTGACTTCGAACGTCACGCGCTGACCGTCCTTCAGGGTCTTGAAACCCGAGCCCTGAATCTCCGAGAAGTGGGCAAACAGGTCTGCGCCGCCATCGTCGGGAGTAATGAAGCCGAAACCCTTGGTCTCGTTGAACCACTTGACCGTACCGGTTGCCATAAGAAAGTCCTTTCGAAGCAAGTTCGTTTTACACAACGCAAACAACCGTTCAAGCACGCTGGGGTCTCGTAGATACCGAACGGAAGTCAACGAGTTGACACGACTTGACTCGACTGTAACGGGCATCATAACCACATTGTGTTGCGGTGTCATGTGCGCCCTAATGCGCACTACCTTTACTTTAGGCGGATTCTGTACCGCTTTTCAAGAAGAAGAATCCCCAAAAGTTGATATAGGCGGTTTCTCCCACCGTTGGCACTTCTCCGCACTATCGGGGTTTCAGTCCCTTTTTTGCGCTCGCTTCCAATTAATTTAAATTTTCGGAAATGGGTTGTAGCGCACTGTGGGATTGGCTAAAGTTTCGCCTTGATTGAACACCATCATTCGCGCTTTCAGCGCTGAAAGTGAGGCCCCAAGTGGCAGCAAAAATCATCACCGTTTTTAACCAGAAGGGCGGCTGCGGCAAGACCACCGTTAGCATGCATCTCGCTGGCACGTTGGGACTTCGTGGCGCACGCTCCCTGCTCGTCGACATGGACGAGCAGGGCACTGCGACCCGGTGGGCAGCCCAGGCCAGCGATGAGCGGCCCTTCCCGGCTTCTGTCATCGGACTCGCACCGTCGGGTGGCGCAATGCATCGGGAAGTGCGCAAGTTCGTGCATGACTACGACTACATTCTGGTCGACTGCCCACCGGCTGTGCATTCGGCGGCGCCCTCCAGCGCGCTGCTGATTTCGGACCTTGCGATTATTCCCGTGGTGCCGTCGCCGCCTGACTTGTGGGCCGCCGTGGCAGCCAAAACGCTGGCGCAGCATGCGCAGGTACAGAACGAGACCCTGCAGATTCGCGTCATGGCAAACATGGTCCAACGCCGCGTTTCCATCGCGCGACAGGCTATCGAGATTCTCGGCGACGACGGGGACGTGCCCCTGCTGAATTCGATGATCGGCTCGCGCTCTGCGTTTCGCGAATGCCAAGCCATCGGCTGCACGGTTCACGGGGTTCCCGGCGCGCGGGAAGCGATCCAGGAAGTCGACATGATGGTGGACGAGGTACTGTCCTTGATTGAGTAATCCGAATGGCAACAAAACTGAAAAGTCTAAAGGCCGGCATGCTCGCCGGCATGGCCGCGGAAAAGACCCGCAGCGATGCGATCGACCGGTTCGCACGTGCGGAAGCTGCCCTATCCGAGCACCCGAATGGCCTTCTGCAGAACCAGCGCCCCCCGCAGACGACGGCGACTTTCAGCGCTGAAAGTACCGTCGCCAATACGGAAGGGCGCCTGCTGATTCGCGTACCCATCGCGAACCTGCACGACAACCCATTCAACGCACGACGCATCTACGATCCTGCCGTGGTGCAGGAGCGCGCAGCGTCGATCGCCACGCACGGCCAGAAGACCCCGGGCCTGGCTGCCCCCGATCCCGCGCGGCCAGGGCAATACATCCTGATCGACGGTCACTATCGAAAGCGCGCCCTGGCCTCGGCCGGCAAGCTGGAGATGGAGTGCTTTATCGAGGACGACCTCAGCGACCTCGATTTTTACCGCCTCTCCTTCCTGCTCAACGAACAGCGATCGGATCAGTCCGCACTGGACAATGCCATTGCGTGGCGCCAGTTGCTGGATGAAGGCAAGGTTCAGAAAGAAGAAGAGATCTGTGAACTGACCGGGATGTCCGCCGGCACGGTCAACAAGACGCTGGCACTGTTGAAGCTGCCTGAATCGGTGCTTGCCGTCATGCGCGAGCGGCCCAGCGCCATCGGCATTTCGGCCGGCTACGAGCTGACCCTCTATTGCAAGATCGCTGGCGAGGATCGCACGCGCGAGCTGGCCACGCGCATCATGAACGACGGCCTGTCGAGCCGCGAGGTGGAATCGATCCGGAAACACGCGCAGGAAGGCAAGTCGCGCAAGGTCAAGGAAATCAGCCGCCAGTACAAGATTCGCACCGAGGCAGGTCAGCTGCTTGGGACGATCAAGGAATGGGATTCCGGACGAATCATGCTCGATGTCCAGCTGACGGACCGCAACGCGCGCGAAGATCTCCTGGAAGTCCTCAAGGCGCGCTTCGGTCTGGACAAGACGCTACTCTGATCTCAAAGGTTCCTGAGCTGGCGGGGTGTGAACGCCGTCGGCACATCGTCATTCGCGGCGGCGAAGCGCCGCCAACTGACGCGCAGCAGCCGCTCGAGCCCGCTGGAAGAGTAGCCCGCCGCCGTCTGAGAACGCTTCGCCCGACCCCGTTCGGTGTCAGGAAAATCAACCGGCGCGAGCAAGGCTGCATCCGGACGCTCGGCTGAAAAACTGCCGTCCCAGTCCAGCTCGCGATCGCCCCAGTGCATCAACAGCGCCTGCCAGACATCGGCGTCCAGCGAGATATTCCCCGCCCTTGCAGCACTCTTTGCCTCCAGTGCCAGATGGACAGCGGCGATCCCCGGTGCCAAATGCGCGATGCGAAGCGTAGACAGTTCGGTCACGCGTAGCCCATGCCGCGCAATCAGCAAGGCCGCGGCAAGCGCTGCGCGTTGCTGAGGCGACGGCGTATCGTTCGCAAGCCAGTCCAGGAAGCGGTCAACCGGAATCGTCGACACAGCGTGCGGTAGTGCCGACGAATTCAGCGGCGCCTCCACTACGGAGGTTTGCATCGACAAGGCGTGAGGCGGAGTCAGCGCATCGTACCCACGCCGAGGGATTGGATCGCGGAGCTGAGGGCCAAGTTTGCGCGGCACTTCGTTGTGAAGCGCCCCCAGTAGCGACCGGACAACGCGGAGGGCAGCCTCGCGGGAACTGGCACGCAACGGCCCTTCAAATGGGCGCCAATGCACCTTGTCGCGCGCGCTCGCCGGGCCGCACCAGAAGTCCGCCGGTTGGGGATCGGCCAGAAACGATTGGTAGGCCACCAGGTCCGCTGCCGCCAATGACCGAAGTGAACGGCCTCGTCGCGCGGCCCATAGCAGCAGACGTTCGGCCTCGCGCCGATAGCTCTTCCAGGTGTTCGGCGATGATTCTTTCGCCTTGAGCCAATCCTTTACCGAGCGCAGATCTTCGGCTAGTTCCCTTTCCGGGGGCGTTCCCCCGCTGTCCACGCGCATCGATTCCAATGGGACTGGGACGCGCATGCCGGGGCCCAACGCTGCTGCCGAAAGAGGCTTTCGCGCAACAAAATCATCAGGGAGGAGCACAAAATCACGCAGCTTGATATCCGACGCCGCCTGCTGTCCCGCCAGCCAGCGCACCACGGTTTCGCAGGATTTCTTGCCGATCCGGGGTACGTAACGCCACCAACTGCTGCCCCGCCGGTTGGCCAATGCCACGAGATCGGCAATGGTATGGATGTTCGCGGCCATCAGTCGTCGGGCCAGGCTGGGTCCGAACCACAGCGTCACCCGGTGCGACGGTAGCGGCCGGCCCTGACCGAGCTGCTCGATCGACGACAGCGCCTCGACCCGGCGTGACATGCCCGTGTCCGACCGGCCGCGCAGTGCCTCGAACATCTCGGCAATATCCGGGCGATTGTGCTGGAGGGCGAACTGCACCAGACGATCGCGCAGCGACAGAATGCGCTGGACGGCTTGATGCTCGGTCAAGTCGTCATCGTCATCGGGGTCCAACAGATAGCGGTTGGCGATATCGACCGGGCGCATACCCTGCGCATACGCACGCACCACCGCAAATTCGGTGCGGGTCAGCTTGGTCGCCGCCAGCGTGTCGCGATCATCGGACACGCTCGTCCTCCACATTTTGTGCTGTCACCGTCCGGTAAAGCTCAGAAATATGTCCCTGCGGGAGGCTTCCAACGGCACCCGCCGCTGGTTTGTGGCTCGGCTGTGCGCCGAACCCGCCGCATGCGTCCAAACTCTCGTAAGTGACTGATTTACAACTGAAAGTTACCATCCCCGTTCCATACCGGCCCATTCTGCACATCAAAGTGCAATGCAAATTATTTTAATGCAAGATGGTTCACATGGGGAAACTTGGCGGAATCAGGGGGGATGGCAGCATGGCGACGTGAATTCGGGGTTTGCGCCATATGGCCGAAGCTCCGGCCCCGGGGTGGACGATACCAGAGCCAAGTCGCTTCCGGCGCCTTAGTGAGTACATGCACGTCCGGCGGACGCGGTGAGAAACAACGGGGCAGGCTCTCAGGGCCCTCGGATAGCGCGCTGGGAAAGACGCGCCTGGCTCGCCCGCCCTCCGCCGATGGACTTCGGCATATCGCATGCCGCCCCCAATCCAGCGAACGAATGTGACCCGGGTTTCAACAGGGCCCTTCATTCGTGCCATGTGCGACTGGGCCGATGACAGGGGCAAGACATCGGTGGCTCAAAGCGCTTTCCTCATCTCGGACCCGCGCGTCGTCCCGGTCACTGCAAGCGCTGAGCAGCCTTATGGCGGTACTCGGCGTACAGGATGCCAGGGGCGCTCCAGCGAGAAAAACGCGTCGTTGCACCCGTCATTCTGCAGCATTGATTTAAAAGGAATTTCATACGCAGCAGTGAGTACGCTTTGTGTTCGGCGACATGGTTCGACGCGTGTGGAAGCGGATGCTGTGCGGGCCGCTCGAAACGCAATGGGCGTATACGTATACGCGTATACGCATTCCAGTACCCTCTCGCCTCCCAGATCCGCGACGATACACGGAGCCGACAAATCCCCAAAATACGCATCATTCGTTCGAATGATTTTTCACTGGCTCCAGAGCGATCACATCACTAATCCACCGAATACATTGCGTCCAACGAACACGGGCACGCGAGCGCCGCCGCGATGGGGGCTGGCGCTCGGTGCCGTGATTTGTTGGGTGTGTTGGCGGGTGGCAGATCAGTACTCGATCACCGGTGCATGCACCGGGGCGATCGACGGATGGGCACTCTGCGTGCGCTGGGCGGCCTTGTGCACCATCGTGTAGGCGTAGTCGATGCCCATGCCGTAGGCGCCCGAGTGTTCCTTCGCCAGGCCCGTCACCGCGTCGTACGTTTCCTTGTTCTTCCAGTCGCGCTGCCATTCCAGCAGCACCTGCTGCCACGTCACCGGCACCACGCCGGCCTGGATCATGCGCTGCATGGCGTAGTCGTGCGCTTCCTTGGTGGTGCCGCCCGAGGCGTCGGCCACCATGTAGATCTCGTAGTCGCCTTCGAGCATCGCGCTCAGGGCGAAGGTCGTGTTGCACACCTCGGTCCACAGACCGGCCACGACGATCTTCTTGCGGCCGTTGGCGGCCAGCGAGTCGCGCACCTTCTGGTCGTCCCACGAGTTCATCGACGTGCGTTCGAGCGTTTCCTTGCCCGGGAAGACGTCGAGCAGTTCGGGGTAGGTGTA
>NZ_FNJO01000037.1 GCF_900104095.1 Ralstonia sp. 25mfcol4.1
GGGGGTGCGGCAGGAATCTTGGACTGTTTTATGCCGCTATTCCGAGACTCTCCCGGTATTCGATCGGGCTCAGGAAGCCGAGGGAGAGCTTGATCCGCTTTGCGTTGTACCAGCGGATGTAAGAGTCAACGACCTTGATGAACTGCTCAATGGTTGCTGTCCGCCAGTCACGAGGATAGAACAACTCGGTTTTCAGTCGCCCAAAGAAACCTTCACAGGCTGCGTTATCGGGCGAGCATCCTTTGCGTGACATCGAACGAATGAGCTTGGCATCGCGCATCCGTGAGAGCCATCCGGGCCAGCGATAGTGCGCACCGCGATCGGAGTGAACCACAGGCCTTTCATCGCAGTTGGCCACAGAGTCAATGGCAGCATCAAGCATGGTATTGACGAGTTCAGCATCTGGCCGGGTGCCGATAGCCCAGCTTACGACAAGCCCGTCGAAGCAGTCGATCACCGGCGACAGATAGACCTTGCCTGCCGGAATCTGGAATTCGGTAATGTCGGTGAGCCACTTCTCATTGGGCGCAGCGGCCTGGAAATCGCGATTGATGAGGTTCTCAGGTGCAGGACTTATCTCCCCGAGGTAGGAGCCGTAACGACGGCGCTTGGTGACAGCAAGCGTAAGGCCTTCCTGCTTCATCAAGCGCCGCACGACCCTCTCCGAGAGGAAGACTTGCTGTCTCGCCAGTGCCGCGCGTATCCGCCGATAGCCATAGCAGCGGTGGTTGACCTCAAAAATGTTCGCGATAGCACAACGTGCGCTTGCATACTTGTCAGCGACGCGCAGGCGTGCACGGTGATAGAAGTAAGAGCTACGAGCAAGCCCCAATGCTGCCAACAGCTCCGGCAACGCGTACGTTTGGTTCAGGGCGTCAACCAGCATCGTCTTCTCCCGGTTGCTCAGGAGCTGCGGGTTGACGCCCACTTCTTTTTTTATCAGTTCATTCGCCTTCTTGAGGATATCGTGTTCGAGCTGCAGTTTCCGGATATCGTGTCGAAGGGATTCGACCTGCTGCTCCAGTTTCACCCTCTCTTCGTCCGGCGCGCGCTTGGTTTGGCGTTTCATGGATGCGGGAGCCTCTGGCCCGAGTAGCTGGTTCTTCCAGTTATACAGTGTTGGCCTGCTCACGCCTGCCTTCTGAGCGACCGCGCGTGCGCTTTGCTCTCTGGTGCACAGTTCGATGACTGCTGCCCGTTTCACTTCCTGCGATTTCGGGGCGCTGCCAGCGACTCTGCCGACTACGCGCTTTCCGATGCTGGGATGCAGTTCTTCGATCCAGGCTGCCAGCGTCGCCCGGCACGGGTATCCCAACGCCCTCAGGGTTGCAGCAGCACAGCGCCCGTGGCTTAGATAGTGATCGACGGCCGCCTGCCTGTGTTCGGCCGAATACCTTTGTCGTAGACGCACATAGCCAGCCCGCAAATCATGGCACTGTTCGTACTCGCGATACCAGGCTTTGAGGGCGTTCTTCGTCGGGTATCCCAACTGTCGAATGGTCGCTCCGATGCGCTTACCTAACTTCAAATACAGCCGAACCGCTTGCAGACGGTCTTCATACGAGTACATGAACTACCTCCAGGTAGTCCAAGTTTTCGGCCGCACCCCCACGATTTGCATCGAAAACCGACCCACCCCAAAAGGCTCTCAGGTGTCGCTTGGTGCGGGCTGTTTGGCGGTGCGCTTCTCCTTCTTGGGTTGGGTGGTGCTGTGCTTGAAACGATAGCTTGCGCCGGCGGTCGGCGGCGGCGTTCTAGGCTTGGACTACAGCGTCGAGTGTCCGAATCTTGATTTTCGTCGCAAACAACGGGTACTTGGTTAGGTCAATATGCGCCTTGGCTGGGTCGTCAGGGTCGACATGTCCGAAGTGCCAGAAAAACTTAGGGTTCTGCTCGCTGGCAATCGTGATGCACTTCCCACTCAACGGCAGGTCGCCCAGCGTAATGCCAGGCAAGAAAGCCAAGTCGGAAGCCATCGTCCGCATCCGAAAGACGCGCCGCAGCGTCCATACATCATCCATGACCTCCGCGCCGCGTGTCAGATGGACTCGAAACGAAGGTGACTCACCGATTCGCGTCCCAGTCCCAACGAACTGGGCATCCGGACCGTCAGCCAGGAGCCCGAACCGGATTGCCAGCGTCTGGCCAATGAGGAACGGGTTTGAGATGCCCGGGACATCGGCAAGCCCGACCGCCTTCTCCAGAGGATTGCCTGACCTGCCGGCTACCCCGTTCACAACCGTCATGGATCCGCTGAGCGTGAGATCAGTCAGCAGTTTGCAGGCCGCGAGTGGCGAGATGTCCTTGATGTCATTGCCAGAAAAATCGACGGTCTCCAACGATACGCAGTTGCGCAGGGGAGAAATGTCGGAGACCTTGTTATCCACCAGGATTAGCGTCTTAAGGAAGGGCATTGCCCCCAGCTCTTGGACGTCGTTGATGGCGTTCTGCGAGAGGTCTAGGAAAGCAAGGGTATGAAAGGCGTCCAGGCCAGCGGTGCTTTGGATGGCGTTTTTCCGAAAGTCCAAGGACTTGACGCCCTTCGGGAGCATGCTTTGAAGCTTGGCGAGGGAGTTGAGCTTCCCTCGGTCCGCGCGGTGCATTCCCGGATGGTCCCAGGAGTATTCCTGCCATGACGCCACCACCTTTGACAGTGCTCGACCTTGCATTCGAAGCGTTTCGACGGGGTCGCCGTTCGGATCCTTGATGTCATAGAAGTCGTTGACATCCATTACCGCCGCCAAGGCGATATCGGATATCAACTCAAAGTCGTTCTTGAGGGTATCGGCGTTGTCTTTGACCACCCACCATTCCGCGATGGACGCCTCGGAGCCCAGGTCCTTCTTGCGCAGCGTAATGTCAGGAATGGCAACTGGAGGGTCGAGTTTGGCAGGGTCGAACAGGGTCGGCGGGCGCAACTGACCGTTGGATAGTTTGATGGCGTGAGCGATGACGCCGTTGACGATTTGCGTGTAGGCCGATTGAGCATTCTGCAGAACAGCCTTTGCCGGCAAGTCGGAAAAGTACTCGGGATGCTCGACAGCGAACTCGCAGTCATTCTTCAGTTGCAGGTACTTGAGCTTCTTTTGCTCAGCGTCTTTCAGCGCGAGAAGGAAATCTTCCGTCTCCTCCCCGCCGGCGATGGGAAGCGGGACTGTGTCATAAGTCGCGACCTCAATGAAATACGGATATGGATGATTCTTGACGGCATCAGGAAAGTCCTTCAGGCGTTTCTTGATCTCGTCGACATCCATCGTCGTGCCGATCTCGTTCGCGCCGGCGCCACCTTTTTGGTAAAAATGTACTGAAAACTCGGAACGGGAATTCGCGTTGCTGTTTGCGGTTTGCATCTCGGCCTTGAAATCGGCGCCACCGACCGGGCCGCCTTGTACCTCGGCATGCAGTGCTACCGCCAGATTCGATTCCGTGCTCGAATCCACCGACGTAATCCGCATGACGGCGTAGAACTCGCCGCCGCGGAATTGCGCCCGAACAAAGCCGTCGCCGAACGCAGTCTTGAAGTCGTCGGCGCGGCCCGGGGCGAGAAGGTTCTGTACGGTGGGAATCTCTTTCGCACGGAAGTTTCTCCCGCGCGAAACGGAGTTCGAGATGACCAGGCGCGCGACCACGAAGGTCGATGAACTGTTGTACTTGGTGTTGTTCGAGAAATCGACTTTGGCTCCGCCTGACACGGTGCCGTAGCGGCCCTCGAATTGAGCGGCCATATGCAATTTGCTCATCAACTCTTCATGGGACGTCACGATCGTCACGTCGGCGATCGATTCCTGAGAAATCTGGTCGTCTGGGGGATCAAAATCCAGTGCAGTGCCGACAGCCAGGCCGCTGTCGCTGTTGAAGCCCATCCCGATGTCTTCACCGTTGTAGTTGAGGCGGCGGACCTGGTCGATCTTTGGCATCTCGGCACCTATTCATCGAACTTGCGAATCAAGGACCAGGCGTCATTCGACGACAGGAAGGCTTCCGCATCGGCATCGTCTGTGGGCTTCCTGACGACGTTGTTGCCCTCGAAGCAAATACAACGGTCGTCTCGACACAGACGCTTAACGACGTCCATTTCCATTAAGCTCTGGAACTCCATCGCAGACACGATCCGATTCAGCACGGGAGCAAGCTTCCCGGCGGATAGCGTGTTGAGCGTGACGGACTGGAGGGTGTTATCGGTGCTGAACTGAACGTCAATCTTCCCCGTGCCGTCCATGCAGTCGCCGTCGAAAGTCCCATTGATCCAGGCAACGATGATTCCTAACTCGACGCTGTTGGTGGTGGGAACGTTTGCGTCCCCGATCAGGATGATTTCCTCTTGCAGCATCGCGATGAAGTCCGTTTTAGCGTCTGCGTCTGGAAGGTCGTGATACTGGTCCTTCAAGGCCTGTTCCAACTCGGCCGGCGATGGGGCTTGCGTGAACCGGTCGCTTATCGCGGCGCGCACGGCTTGTACCCATTCTGCTGCAGTTAGTGCTTGAGCATTCTTCGCGGCGTCGTCAATGGCCTTATCCAATGCTTCGCCCAGAGCCACGAGGGGGGTGAGGTCCACTTGGTGCTCGCGCTTGATGGCATCCGCTAGTTGTTTCACCATAACCTTGACGCCGGTCTTCACCATTACCTTGTAGATGTCCACTCTGGTATCTTCCGGCGCCGGAGCGTCGAAGACACTCTCGACATTGCTCAGGGCGCTGAGGTAGCCAATCACCAATCGAGTCTTGAAGGACTCCATCGACTGAGCGTAGTCTTTGATGACATTCATGTCGTCATCGAGTTGGTCGGGCATGGTGCCTCCTTGGTATCCAAACAGAGCGTCAACAAGGGGGTGCGGAATGCGGGCGGCGTCGCGCCAACGGCGGGCCCAAGCAAATGGTGGTGCAGATGGCATCTTGGATGGTTTCCAAGGTGCGTCATTCATCTATCCTAGGCGGCGGCTTTTGTGAGGTAAACCTCAGGACTAGCAATTTCTACAAAGTTGGCAGTTCGGCTGTCGGCTGGGCCCGCGTTGCCGATTCAATTGTTGCGAGGGTGAAACTCTGATCTGAATGCCTTTGAACTCAGACTGAGGCAAGCTGCGCGCGCGGGTTTCGCGTCCGCCCGCCCACACTCATCACCAGTTTTGGTGATGAGAAAGTATCTGCTAGGTTTCTAAGCTGAATCATCGGGAAACGCCCAGGGCTCGCCGTGCCTGCTTCCCTTGCGTCTCACTGGGGAGATCGAGAATGAGGCAATTAATCCTTCTTGCTGTCACTGGTTTCGCTTTGGCAGCCTGCGGTGGCGGCGGAAACGACGGGACGACCCCGCCACCTGGCGGTACGACGACCGACCCACACACTATTTCGAACGACGTTGGTAATGCGAAGGTAACGACAACGTTGTTGCCGGGTGTCGGTCAGTTCCCAGCCTCATCACGCATTGCAAGACTGAGCGACACGAATCTACTCATCCCATCGCCGTCGAGCGGGTTTGCGGTCGGCACTGTGTTTATCTGGGAGGACATGGCGTATGTCGTGACGGCGATGGCGGTCGCCGGCCCCGGCGGGAACCCTGTCACGGTTCGGCCAGCCAGATTTGACGAAACGTCAACCGACCTGACGGTTCAGGGTGACTCGCACTCGCTGACCTTGATGCCAATTCTCGCACCTGGGACTATGGTACTGACGTGCTCCAATCCAGGCCGGCCGACGTGAGTCAACCGGAGACCCGTACCCCAAAGGCCGCAGCACTCCCTACGACGCAGTTAAGCTGCTCTTTTGACTGCTGCTCAGGCAGCGATCGGCCGTCGCTATCCACGCCTGTTTGACGTCGTCTTTGAAAAGCCTTGCCTTCCATCAGACATCGTCGAAGCGGTTTCGCGACTACTGGACAGCAAAAGCAGTCGCCGAACCTAAGGCACTATTTTCTCGACAGTGGCTGATGCGTGGGCAGCCCTTTTTAAGGCGAGACGGATATGCCCAAGGGTTCGTTCAGAATTGCCAGGGCGGTCTCTAGAATGAAGTGCAACACCCTGATGTTAGGGTGTTGGGATGGGACAAAGCTACAGTCAACTGGGTATCGAAGAGCGTAACTGGATTCATCGCCTACTAAACGAGGGGTGCAGCCTGCGTCAGATCGCGAGAGTGGTGGGGCGAAGTCCGTCGACTGTCTCACACGAGGTTGCCCGGGCCGGAAGTCATCGGTCATACGATGCTGCGAGCGCGCAGGGTATGGCGCTGAGAAGGCGTCGACGTGGGCCGCGCAAGCTGGCAGCAGGCACGGCGCTGCTGAAGCTGGTGAGAGCATGGCTGCGCGTGGGCTATTCACCGCAACAGATTGCAGGCAGACTCCGGCGCATGTATGCCCACCAGCCGGAGTTCCATGTGTCCCACGAGACGATCTACTGCGTGATCTACGCCACGCCGCGCGGTG
>NZ_FNJO01000019.1 GCF_900104095.1 Ralstonia sp. 25mfcol4.1
AGCGCAATCCGGCGCCCGGACTGATCGTGCATTCGGACCGGGGCAGCCAGTATGCAAGCGAGGAGTACCAGGGATTGCTGGCGCGCCACGGCCTGGTTTGTAGCATGAGCCGGTCGGGCGATTGCTGGGATAACGCCGTAGCCGAACGCTTCTTCCTAAACCTGAAGATGGAGCGGGTCTGGCAGAGGCGGTACACCGACCGGGCCGAAGCCCGGCGCGACATCACACAGTACATCGTGGACTTCTACAACCCGGTGCGCTTGCATTCGACACTGGGCTACGCGTCGCCAACAGACTACGAGGACAAGTTCCAACAGACCACCCTAACACCTGTCTGAAAAAACTTGACCACTACAGAGCAAAACCGGGACGCGCATCCTCCTGCCGGTAATCGCACACCCGCCCGACGGCGAAACCGAAAGCGCGCATAATCGTTGGCCTAACCCGTATAACGATGGAGTCGAGATGAAGTTGCAGCTGTACGTGCCGGATGGCCGCTACGCGCCGTGGATCGAGGGCTTTGCCGAAGTGTTGCCCGAAGCGCAATGCGTGACCTGGGAGGAAAGCCAGGGCCAGCGCGTGGACTACGCCGTGGTGTGGCGCCCGCCGCTGGAAATGCTGCGCGGCCGCACGGACCTGAAGGCCGTCTTCAATCTCGGCGCCGGCGTGGACGGCATCCTGCGCCTGCGCGACAACGACCCCGAGGCGCTGCCCGCCGGCGTGCCGATCGTGCGCCTGGACGACGCCGGCATGGCCGCCCAGATGAGCGAGTACGTGGCCGCCGCCGTGCTGCGTTACTTCCGCAAGCTCGATGCCTATGCCACGCAGGAACAGGCCGGCACGTGGAAATTCCTGAAGCCGCACCGCCGCGCCGATTTCACGATCGGCGTGATGGGCATCGGCACGCTGGGCTCGCACATCGCGCGCACGCTGGCCGGCTTCGGCTTCCCGGTACGTGGCTGGAGCCGTTCGGCCAGGACGGTCGAGGGCGTGCAGTCGTTCCATGGCGCAGACGGGCAAGGGGCGTTCCTGGACGGCCTGAAGGTGCTGGTCAACGTGCTGCCGCTGACGCCCGACACCGAGGACATCATCGACACCGGTCTGCTCTACAGGCTGGCCAAGGGCGCCTATGTGATCAACGTGGCGCGCGGGCAGCACCTGGTGGAAGCGGACCTGCTGGCGGCCGTGCAGGACGGACAGATCGCCGGCGCCACGCTGGACGTGTTCCGCACCGAGCCGCTGCCGGCCGATCATCCGTACTGGCAGGAGCCGCGCATCACGATCACGCCGCATATTTCCGCGCTGACGCTGCGCGAGGACAGCATCGCGCAGATCGCCGGCAAGATCCGCCTGCTGGCGCAAGGCAAGCCGATTGCCGGCGTGGTGGACCTGCAGCGCGGCTACTAGACCACGACCGGCCCAGGGACGCCACGGCGGCAGGACAAGAGGACAGAGGGACCGAGGAGACAAGCATGACCATCCCCCAATATGTGAAGATCGTCGAAGTCGGGCCGCGCGACGGCCTGCAGAACGAGAAAGCGATGGTGCCGGCCGACGTCAAGGTGGCGCTGATCAACAAGCTGACCGACGCCGGCTTCGTCAATATCGAGGCCGCGTCGTTCGTGTCGCCCAAGTGGGTGCCGCAGATGGCCGACGGGGCCGAGGTGATGGCCCGCATCGAACGCCGGCCCGGCACGCTGTATTCGGTGCTGACGCCGAACATGAAGGGCTTCGAGGGCGCCGTGGCGGCTGGTGCCGACGAAGTGGTGATCTTCGGCGCGGCCAGCGAGGCGTTCTCGCAGAAGAACATCAATTGCTCGATCGCCGAGTCGATCGCGCGCTTCGCGCCGGTGGCCGCCGCCGCCAAGGAGAAGGGCATCCGCCTGCGCGGCAGCATCTCTTGCGCGCTCGGCTGCCCGTACCAGGGCGAGGTGCCGGTGCATGCCGTGGTCGATGTGGTGCGCCGCATGCGCGAGCTGGGCTGCGACGAGATCGACATTGCCGACACCATCGGCGTGGGCACGCCGCTGAAGGTGCAGGAGGTGATGCGCGCCGCATCGGCCGAATTCGCGATCGACCGGCTGTCGGGGCACTTTCACGATACCTACGGGCAGGCGCTGTCGAACATCCTGGCCAGCCTGGAAGTGGGCATCGCCATTTTCCACGCGTCGGTGGCGGGGCTGGGCGGCTGCCCCTATGCCAAGGGCGCCACCGGCAACGTGGCCACCGAGGACGTGCTGTACATGCTGCAGGGCATGGGCCTGCATACCGGCATCGATCTGGAGGCCGTGGTGCGGGCCGGCGACTATATCTCGCAGGCCATCGGCCGCGCCAACAGCTCGCGCGTGGGCAAGGCGCTGCTGACCAAGTGGGCGGCAGCGGCCGACGCCACGGTCTGTGTCTGAACCAGGAGAACAACAAGCATGAGCGAAAACCCGACGCTTCCCGAATCCGCGCAGCGCGTGGCGGACCTGCTAGCCGGCATTGGCCATGACCGGCCGGTGGTGATGCTGCCGGCTACCGGCAAGACCTCGGCCGAGGCCGCCGCCGGGCTGGGCTGCACCGTGGCGGAGATCGCCAAGTCGATCATCTTCCGCCGCGTGGAGGACGATGTGCCGGTGCTGGTGATCGCCAGCGGCAGCAATCGCGTGGACGAGACGAAGGTGGAAGCCCGCGTGGGCAAGCTGGGCAAGGCCGACGCGAAGTTCGTGCGCGAGAAGACCGGCTACGCCATTGGCGGCGTCTGCCCGATCGGCCATGCGGTGAAGCCGGTGATGCTGCTGGACGCCGACCTGTTCCAGTACGACAGCGTCTGGGCGGCCGCCGGCCATCCCCATGCGGTGTTCAACCTGACGCCGCAACAGCTGCAGGCCATGACCGGCGCGGAAGTGGCCGACGTGGCGCAAGGCCCGCAGGCCCAGGCATGACGCCCGCCCGTCGCCGGCTTCTGGCTGACCTGGTGCGCGGTGCGGCTGCGGCGCAGATCGTGTCGCCGGTGCCGTCACCGTGCCGCAGCATCTGCAAGATGGACCGCGACAGCGGCTACTGCGAAGGCTGCCTGCGGACCATTGCCGAGATCGCGGCGTGGTCGGGTGCCGACGACGAAGAACGCCGCCGCGTCTGGGCCTTGTTGCCGGCGCGCGTGCCGCAGCTTTGCGAAGGCAACGCGGCATGAGCGCGGCCATCGCATCGGGGGCGTTCGGGCTGCCCGCCACGATGCGCGTCTTCGAACGCGGCTGGCTGTCCGCGAACAACGTGCTGTGGATCGACGATGCCACGCAGGACACCACGCTGGTCGATACCGGCTACGTCACGCACGCCGCCCAGACCGTGGCGCTGGTGGAAGCCGCGCTCGACGGCCGTCCGCTGCGGCGCGTGATCAACACCCACCTGCATTCCGACCACTGCGGCGGCAACGCGGCGCTCCAGCAACGCTGGCAACCGCGCACGGCCATCCCTGCCGCCGAGGCAGCGGCGGTGACGGCCTGGGATACCGATGCCCTGAGCTTCGATGCCACCGGCCAGCAGTGCGCGCGTTTCACGTTCGACGAGGTGCTGCACGACGGCGACACGCTGCGGCTGGGCGGCATCGACTGGCGCGTGATCGCCGCGCCGGGGCACGACCCGCACGCGGTCATGCTGTTCGCGCCGGCGCAGCGCATCCTGATCTCGGGCGACGCGCTGTGGGAAAACGGTTTCGGCGTGATCTTTCCCGAGCTTGACGGCGAAAGCGGTTTCGCCGAGCAGGCAGCCATCCTGTCGCTGATCGACACCCTCGACGCCCGGCTGGTGATTCCCGGCCATGGCCGCGTGTTCGACGATGTGGCCGGCGCCGTGGCCCGTGCGCGAAGCCGGCTGGACTACCTGCAGGCCGATCCGCTGCGCAACGCCACGCATGCGATGCGCGTGCTGGCCAAGTTCAAGTTGCTGGAAGCCCAGGCGCTGCCGCGCGACGCCCTGTTCACGTGGTTCGCCGCCACGCCGCTGATGCAGCGCATGCATGCGCGCTTCACGCCTGGCCAGTCGCTGGAAGCGGTATTCGACCAGACCCTGCAGGCGCTGGAGAAAGTGGGCGCGCTGCAGCGTGACGGCAACCTGGTGGCCAACCGGGACTGACCATGCAGCCGCTGCGCAGCCAGGCGTTCCAGCTCAGGCCGTTCCGCGCCAGCGATGAGGCCCAGTTCGTGATGGCGGTGCGCGAGTCGATGCCGACGGTGGGGCTGTGGATGCCGTGGGCGCGGGCGGACTACAGCATCTACGATGCGCGCGAGTGGTTCGAGCGGTGCGCGATGATGATGGATGAGGGCGCCGCGTACGACATCGGCGTGTTCTCGCCCGACGGCCGCGAGCTTTACGGCGGCGTGGCCATCAATCAGATCCGCCGCGAGGACAACACGGGCAACCTGGGCTACTGGATCCGGCAGAGCCAGCAGCACAAGGGACTGGCGTCGGGCGCGGCGACGATGATGGCCTGCTACGGCTTTCACACGCTTGGGCTCACGCGGCTGGAGATCGTGGCAGTCGAGACCAACCTCGCAAGCCGCGCCGTCGCCGAGAAGATCGGTGCCGGGTTCGAGTGCATCGCCCGCAATCGCCTGATTCTGCGCGGGCGGCCCGTGCCGGCGGCGGTGTATTCGCTGGTACCCGAGTCATTTTCGATGGGCCGATAGGGCCGGTGGGACGTTTGCGTATCGCTGGCTTGCGCCCCTTTGCCGCCGGGCGGGAGAAGGGCGCAAACCAGCCGGCCAGCGGCAATTCAGCCGTCAGAACTGCGTGCGCATCCCGATCCGCACGCTGCGACCCGGCAGCGGCGCGATATCGCGCAGGATCGACGTGGCGCTGCGTGCCTCGGTGTTGGTCAGGTTGTCGCCGCGGACATAGAACAGCGTCTGCGTGCCCGACAGCTTCATCTTGTAGGTCAGCGCCACGCCCAGCATCGTGTAGGCGTCGGTCGGCGTATCGCCGGTCGGCACACGGCTCTGGCGGGCATTCCAGTCCACGTTGACGCGGGCGCCCCACGGGCCGGCGGCGTAGACCAGCGACCCGCCCAGGCGCAGCGGCGACAGGCGCGGCAGCGGCTGGCCGTTGCTGCGGTTCTCGCCGTGGACATAGTCGGCGCGCGCTTCGAAGTCGAGCGAATCGCTGGTGGTCAGCATCTTCTGCAGCAGGCGCGTCTTGCCTTCGGCCTCGAAGCCGTACAGCGTGGCCGGCACGCCCATGTACTGGAGTTCGGGCAGCGCGCCGTCGCTGCCGGCGGCCACCACGTTGCCTTCGGCGTCACGATAGCCGCCCGTGTTCAGCAGCGCCAGGTAGTTCTGGAAGCGGCTGTAGTACCCCGACACGCTGCCGCTATGGTTGCCCTGCTTGAAGCGCATGCCAAGGTCGATCGACGTGGCGCGTTCCTTGGCGGCGTTCGGGTCGCCCACTTCGAACGATCCCGTGGCCAGGTGCGGGCCGTTGGCGTACAGCTCGTAGAACGTCGGCGCGCGCTCGGTGTACGACAGGTTCGAGGTGACCGTCCAGACCGGGTTGAGCTTGTAGAGCAGGCCGGCCGATGCACTGCCGGCGTTGAAGCTGCGCTCGGCATCGCTGAAGCGGTCGTTGCCGTTGGCGCTGGCCTTCACCTTGCTGTGGTCCAGGCGGCCGCCGAAGTTCAGCTTCAGGTCGCCCGACGAGATCAGCGGCAGTTCCTCGAACACGAAGAACGCGGCGTTGTCGGTGGTCGTGCTCGGCACGAAGGCCTCTTCGCCCAGGGCGGAGAAGTCGGTATGGCCGAACTGCGTGCCGATCACGCCGGTCATGTTGCCGATCTTGCCGTGCGTGGCTTCCAGGCGGGCGTCCCAGCCGTGGTTCTTGAAGGTCGTGCCGGTTTCGCCGCCCTCGATCTCGCGGTGCTCGTAGTCGGTGTAGCTGAACTTGCCCTTGACCGATTCGAAGATGCCGTTGGTGGCGCCAGCCAGGTTGCGCGACTCGCCCTCCAGCGCAAAGCGGTCCTGGCGCATCTTGATGCGCGCGTCTTCCTCGGCTGGCGTGCCGTAGTCGTTGCGATAGGTCGACCAGTTGGCGCCCACGAAGCCGTCGGCCCACGTGTACGAGCCGCCCATCGAGCCGCCTTCCTGGTGGGCATTGGTGTTCGGGATCTTGCCGTAGGCCTCGCTCTCGCCTTCGGGCAGCGGCTGGGTGGCGCGCTGCGTGCCGCTGCGGGCGTAGCCCGGAATGCGCAGATCGCTGGTCTGGCGTACGAAGGCATCGGCGTGCACCGCGAACTTGCCGTTGCCGGCTTCCAGCATGCCGCTGGCGTTGCGACCCTTGTCGCCGCCGATGGTGCCGCTGACGTCGGCCGCGCCGGAGACGCCGGTAACCGGATCGCGCGGAATGCGGTTGTCGATCACGTTGACCACGCCGCCCACGGCGTTGCCGCCGTACATCAGCGCCGCCGGGCCACGCACCACTTCGATCTTCTCGGCCACGAGCGGGTCGATGGGCACCGCGTGGTCATAGGACAGCGTGGAGGCGTCCAGCGTGGAGCCGCCGTTCTGCAGCACCTTGATGCGGTCGCCGTCCAGGCCCCGGATGGCCGGCCGGCTGGCGTTCGGGCCGAAGTAGCTCGACGTGACGCCCGGCATGCTGTTCAGCGTTTCGCCGAGCGTGCTGGCCTGGCGCACGGCCAGCGCGTCGCCGCCCAGCGTGGAGACCGGGGCGACCATGTCGTTCAGGTCGCTGCCGAGCGGATTGGCGGTGACCACCACTTCCTTCAGTGTCGGGGCGGCAGGTTGTGCGGCGGCCGCCGGTGCGGCTTCGGGGGCGGCCGGAGCGGCGGCCTGGGCGATGGCGTGCGAGGACAGGCCCGCGGTGATCAATGCGGCAAGCGCCGCCAGCGGGGTGCGACGCACCACCAGAGTACGGTTGGATTTCGAGTACATGGCTCGCGATTCGAATTCGGTATTGGCGGGCGCAGCCACGGCAAATGCGCGGCGCGCCCGGTCAGGCGTGCGCGGGCGCGGGACATCGCCCCGCCCACACGGCTGCAGGTCAGGCGAATGCGAAGGCGGCTGGCGGGGCGCGGGACTGGAAGGCGTGTGCCGCCGGCAGATCGGGCCAGCGGTAGGCCAGGTTGGCCGGCTTGACCGGCTTGCCGAAGGCGAGCGACGGCAGCTCGAAGCTGCCAAAGTGGGTGTCGGCCAGCGTCGCGCCGTCGAACAGCACGCACGAGTGGAGGCCGAGTTTCAGCGAAAACGGTTCGGCGTGGCCTGCGTCGGCGGCGCCTTCCGAGGCAGCGGTGGAATCTGTGGAATCTGTGGATGCGGTGGAATCAGTGGCATCGATCTGGGCGGCGGCCTGCGGCGCGTTCTGCAGCCCGCCATGCATCACGCGGTGCACCAGGCCCGCGTGCTGCGCCAGCAGCAGGCACGCAACCAGGCACAGCGCCGGCCAGAAGCCGATGCCGCGCGCGCGCCAGCGGGAGAAGAGCGGGAATTCAGTGCGCATGCCCGCAGTCGCACGGCCCGTCGCCATGGTCATGGTCGTGACCGTGGTCGTGATCGTGATCGTGATCGTGATCGTGATCGTCGTCGAACGCATCGCCCCAGTCGGGGAACGGATCGGGATACGCCGCCCAGGCCTCGGGGCCGGCCGCCATTTCGTCGTCGGTCAGCAGGCAGGTGTCGAGCCGGGCTTCCAGCGCGGGCACGTCCAGGTCGGCGCCGATCAGCACCAGTTCCTGGCGGCGGTCGCCATAGGCGGCGGGCAGGCCGTCTTCGAGCAGATCGGCCTCGATGGCGGCACGTGCCAGCCCTTCGGCCGGCCATTCCTCTGCATCGATCGCGGCCCACCACGCACCGGCCGCGCCAGGGCGGCAGACACCGCCGGCCTGGCTCCAGTCGCCGGCAATGTCCATGCGGCTGGCCAGCCAGAACAGGCCCTTGGAGCGCAGTACGTCGCCATGCTCGCGCATCCATTCGGTGTGGATCAGGTCGGCAAACCGCTGCGGATGGAACGGGCGGCGGCGGCGGTACACCAGCGTGGCGATGCCGGCGGCGTCGGGCACCGCGTCGTTCTGCAGCGCCGCCTGCCATCCGGCCGCGTTGGGCGTGGCTTCCATGTCGAAGCGGCCGGTGCCCAGGACCTGCGCGGCCGGCACGTTGCCATGGCTGGCATCGACAAGGCTGGCGCGCGGGTTCAGCGCGCGCAGCACGACGTGCAGGCGGCCCAGCTGGCCGGCGTCGACCAGATCGATCTTGTTGATGACGATGACGTCGCAGACTTCGATCTGGTCGATCAGTACGTCCACCACGGTGCGGTCGTCGTCATCGTGGGCGGCCAGGCCGCGCGCCGACAGGAAGTCGGCGTCGTGATAGTCGGTCAGGAAGCGGCTGGCATCGACCACGGTCACCAGCGTGTCCAGGTGCGCCACGCCGGGCGACTGCTCGCCGTGGGCGTCCTCGAACGCGAAGGCTTCGGCGATACCGAGCGGTTCGTCGGTCGGATCGGCCTCGATCACGGCGAAGTCGTACTGGCCGGTCTGGGCCAGCCGGTCCACTTCGGCCAGCAGGTCGGCGCGGCTGTCGACCACGGCCAGGCGTACCCCGGGCTGCGACATCAGCTGATGCAGCACGGTGGTCTTGCCGGCGCCGGTGAATCCGGACAACACGGTGACGGGCAGGCGAGCGGCCATGACGAAAGGACGAGGTTATTGCAACAAAGTTGCGACTGTAACAGAAAGCCGGCTGCGGCAACAGGCTGGCGGTATTCCGCAATGGTAGTGCCGTAGCCGTGACGCCACAAAGGCAATCGCAACCGGGACGATGGGGCGCGCAAAGCAAAACGGCCCGGAAGACCGGGCCGTTGGGCGTCGGAGCGGGTCAGCCGCGCGGGTGACCGCCGGAGACGATCAGTCGCCGAACAGCTTCTGGCGCAGTTCGCGGCGCTGCTGGGCTTCCAGCGACAGCGTGGCGGTCGGGCGGGCCAGAAGGCGCGGCACGCCGATCGGCTCGCCGGTTTCCTCGCACCAGCCGTAGTCGCCGGACTCGATGCGCTGCAGCGACTGCTCCACCTTCTTCAGCAGCTTGCGCTCACGGTCGCGCGTGCGCAGTTCGAGTGCGTGTTCTTCTTCGATCGTCGCGCGGTCCGCCGGATCCGGCACGATGACCGTCTCGCGCAGGTGTTCCGTGGTCTGGTCCGCATTCTTGAGGATCTCGTCGCGAAGCTGCTCAAGGCGATTCTTGAAGAAGGCGAGCTGCGCCTCGTTCATGTAATCCTTGTCGCTCATCTTCAGGATTTCAGCTTCAGTCAGAAGTTTGTTGCTGCTCATGGTTCCTGCTGATTCTCTTGTTGATGCGACCGGCGGCGTCTTCGTCCGCTCGGGTGCAGTGGCCGCCCGCTTGCGCGGAGCGGCTGTTTCACTCTGGCTGGCTGCAGTCTTGCTGCTTCGCGTGCCTCCCTTGGCCTCGCCCGCATCGGCGTGCGCCGTACTGCCGCGGGGAGCTGGCGTCGCCTTTTCGGGCGGCGCCTTGAGCGTCTCCGCCGCAGCGGTACCTGTCTTGCTGCGGCTTTCCTTGGTCTTTGTTGCGGCTGTCATGGGGACACCTCTCTCAACGCGTCGAAGAGTGACGGCGCACCGATCGTTGGTCCCCATGCGGAGGGCGGTCTCCGCACGAAGCCAACGACCGCGCCTGCTGGCGGCTGTGCCTCATGCTGACGACGACCGCCGCCCTGCAAATACCGGCTACGCCCAGAGGTGCGCCGCCCGTATCAAATCCGGCCTATTGTACTTGAACAAATTTTTCGGAGATATGGGAGAAAGACCGACAAGAGACAGGAGTTTTCCCGATATTCCCACCCAAGGGGAGGGTAGCGGGCGCTGCCGGGGGTGGCGCGGCGCCCGGCCGCCCAAGCGGCGGCGGGCGCACCTGGCGGCGCGCCCGGGGGAAAGTCAGGCCAGGCAGGCGGCCAGGCCCTTCAGGATGGCGTCGCGCGGCAGGTCCACGCCGATGAACACCATCTTGGTGCCCGGGGTTTCGTCTTCCCACTTGGCGCCCACGTCACTGCCCATGAGCTGGTGCACGCCCTGGAACACCACCTTGCGGTCCACGCCTTCCATATAGAGCACGCCCTTGTAGCGCAGCAGCTTCTCGCCGTAGACCGACAGGATGCCCGACAGGAATTCCTCCAGCTTGCCGTAGTGGAACGGCTTGTCGCTGCGGAAGACGAACGACGCGATGCGGTCGGTGTGGTGGTGGTGGTGATGGTGGTCGTGCGCGTGGCCATGGTCGTGACCGTGATCGTGGCCATGGTCGTGGCCGCAGTCGGTGCCGCAGTGCTCGCCATGCTCGTGGTCATGGTCGTGCTCGTCGGCGCGCAGGAATTCCGGGTCGATCTCCAGCTTCTCGTTCAGGTTGAAGCCGCGCAGGTCGAAAATCGTGTCGATCGGCGTTTCGCCAAAATTGGCCGTGCGGATCGGTGCGCGCGGGTTCATGTGCTTGAGGCGGTGGCGCAGGTCGTCGATGCCGGCCGCGTCGACCAGGTCGGACTTGGTGATGAAGATTGCGTCGGCAAAGCCTACCTGGCGCTGCGCTTCTTCCTGCTTGTCCAGCTGCATGTTGCCGTGCTTGGCGTCGACCAGCGTGATCACGGCGTCCAGCAGGTAGCGCGAGGCGATTTCCTCGTCCATGAAGAAGGTCTGCGCCACCGGGCCCGGATTGGCCACGCCGGTGGTCTCGATCACCACGCGGTCGAAGTCGAGCTTGCCTTCGTCGCGCTGGGTGATCAGGTCGGACAGCGCCTGCACCAGGTCGCCCCGGATCGTGCAGCAGATGCAGCCATTGCTCATCTGCACGATCTGCTCGCGGCCGTCCTGCACCAGGATCTCGTTGTCGATGTTCTCCTCGCCGAACTCGTTTTCGATCACGGCGATCTTCATGCCGTGCTGCTCGTTGAGGATGCGCTTGAGCAGCGTGGTCTTGCCGCTGCCTAGGAAGCCGGTCAGGATCGTGACCGGAATCAGTTTGGACATATTGTTCTGCTCCGAGGAAAGCCGGGATCGAAAGGTCGCCCGTATCTATATCTATTCAGTGACCGGCATGGCCGCCGGGCTGGCTGCCGGACTCCGCGCGCACCTTGCCGCATTCCGCGCAGACCCCGTTGACCGTCAGTTCCACGTGATCGACCGCGAACCCGCTGGGCACCTTGGGCGCCACGGACTTGCCGGCCGATTCCAGGCAGAACGTGCGGTCGCAGCGCGTGCAATGGAAGTGGCTGTGCTGACGATGCACTTCGGCGCGCGCGGCCTCGTGCTCCAGCAGCGTGAAACGGAAGACGCGGTCGTTGCCTGCACGCTTCTGCGCCAGGCCCTGGTCCACCAGCCAGTCCAGCACCCGGTACACCGTCACGCGGTCCACGTCGCCATCGGCCGGCAGGCGGTCGATCACTTCCTGGTGCGTCAGCGGCGCCTGGGCGTCGATCAGGCACGCCAGGATGGCCACGCGCGGTTGCGTCACGCGCGCGCCAAGCTGGCGCAGGCGCGCCTGCGCCGCGTCAAGGCGGCCGGCACCGGCGTCGTCGGACGCGGGCGTGGCGTGCGAATGAGGAGTGGGGCGGTTCATGCCGACGATTTAACCATAGGCCCCGGCGAGTTGCAATTCAGTTGCACAAACAGGGTTTTTGCGACGGAGGAAGCCGCCGGGCGGCATCCGGCAAGGCGTCTGGTAGGTCACCGCGCGGCATCCGGGAAGCCTCTGGGCTGCGGAAAAAGTCCTATGATCGGCAGGCAGGCCAGACCACAACCGGAGACCTTGTCATGCAGAACGACGCCAGCGCGTTGCTGTTTCCCAACTTCGAATGGTTTCGCCTGAAGGTGGGCGACGTCGAGATTGGTGGCGTCCGGGGCGGCTCGGGGCCGCCGCTGCTGCTGTTGCACGGCTTCCCGCAGAGCCACCTGATCTGGCACAAGGTGGCGCCGGCGCTGGCCGACCGCTTCACCGTCATCGCCACCGACCTGCGCGGCTACGGCAATAGCAGCGCGCCGCCGGGCAGCGCCACGCACGATGTCTACAGCAAGCGCGCGATGGCGCAGGACCAGGTCGAGGTGATGCGCCAGCTTGGCTACCGGCAGTTTGCGCTGTGCGCCCATGATCGCGGTGCCCGCGTGGCGCATCGGCTCGCCATGGATCATCCCGGCGCGGTCAGCCAGCTGATGCTGCTCGACATCGCGCCGACGCTGGCCATGTACGAGGCCACCGACATGGCGTTTGCCGCCGCCTACTGGCACTGGTTCTTCCTGATCCAGCCGGCGCCGTTCCCCGAAACGCTGATCAATGCCGAGCCCGCGTTCCTGATCGAGCGGCTGCTCGGGTTGCGGCACCCGAGCGCGGGCCCGAGCCCGTTCGTGCCCGATGCCATGGCCGCCTACGTCGCCGCGATGCGCGAACCGGCGCGCGTGCATGCCATGTGCGAGGACTATCGCGCCGCCGCCACCATCGACCTCGACCACGATCGCGCGGACCGCGAAGCCGGCCGCAAGCTGCAGATGCCGGTACGCGTGCTGTGGGGCGAGCACGGCGTGGTGGCCCGCTGCTTCGAGCCGCTGCAGCTCTGGCAGGAAGTGGGCACGAACGTCACGGGCGGCACGCTGCCGTGCGGTCACTACCTGCCCGAAGAAGCGCCCGAACCGCTTCTCGAAGAAATCCTCAAATTCATTACATTCTCGTAAGAAACGCCACTTTCTCGCGGGTTAGCCCCTATATCTGGTGTTTGTTCGCGATTGCTAACATCCACCTCCGGCTCCGCCTGTCGGCGGGGTTTGACGCTGTCTGGAATCCATACATCGTGCCGATGGTCACCGCGTTTTTCCGATATGGATCGACGCGCTCGGGGGTCGCGAACAACGACAAAGCCCGGCGGCACCCGCAGCGTTGGAACGGGAATCCAAGAGGGAACAGGAGAGACGTAATGAAACGAGTTGCATTGAATATTGCAGCCGCGCTGGCCGTTGCCGGCGTGGGTGTCTTCACGGGAGCGCAGGCGCAGGAATACCCGGGCAACAAGCCGGTGCAGGCGGTGGTGCCCTTTGCGGCCGGCGGCCCGACGGACAAGGTGGCGCGCGAACTGACGATGATCATGTCCAAGCATCTGGGCACGACCATCGTGATCGAAAACCTGGGCGGTGCCGGCGGCACCATCGGCGCCAAGAAGGTGGCGCAGGCCAAGGGCGACGGCTATACGATCCTGATCCACCATATCGGCATGTCCACGGCGCCGGCGCTGTACCGCAACCTGGGCTTCGATCCGCTGAAGGATTTCGAGATGGTCGGCGAAGTGGCCGACGTGCCGATGGTGTTGGTGGGTAACAAGCAACTGCCGCCCGCCACGTTCAAGGACCTGGTGCCGTACATCAAGGCCAACGCCAGCAAGCTG
The DNA here is from genome assembly GCF_900104095.1 of Ralstonia sp. 25mfcol4.1. Classification (GTDB taxonomy): domain Bacteria; phylum Pseudomonadota; class Gammaproteobacteria; order Burkholderiales; family Burkholderiaceae; genus Cupriavidus. The sequence continues at coordinate 13,411 of NZ_FNJO01000019.1, forward strand.
TCGCTGGCCAACGCCGGCATCGGCTCGGCCTCGCACCTGTGCGGCCTGCTGTTCCAGAGCGCGCTCCAGACCGAGCTGACCACCGTGCCGTACAAGGGTACCGCCCCGGCGCTGACCGATATTCTCGGCGGCCAGGTCAACCTGATGTGCGACCAGACCACCAATATCGCCGGCCAGCTGAAGGCGGGCGCGCTGAAGCCGTACGCTGCGATGCAGTCGCGCCGCGTGGAAGCGTTCAAGGACATCCCGACCGCCGCCGAACAGGGCATGCCGGGCGTGGAAGTGAAGATCTGGCACGCCATGTACGCGCCGAAGGGCACGCCGAAGCCGATCATCGACAAGCTGTCGGCCGCGCTGCAGAAGTCGGTGCAAGACCCGACCTTCCGCGCCAAGATGGCGGAACTGGGGGCCGAAGCCGTACCGGCCCAGCGCGCCACGCCGGATTCGCTGCGCACGTTCCTGACGTCGGAAATCAACAAGTGGACGCCGGTGATCAAGAAGGCTGGCGTATACGCGGACTAACTCGCGGACTAACTCGCGGACTAACTCGCCGACCGACCGCCGATTGCCCCCCCGGGGGGCTCTCCGGTGCCGAAAAGGCCACGCGCTGCGTGGCCTTTTTCTATTTGCGGCGTACCTGCCGGGGGCGATGTGCAGCCGGGGCCGGTCGGGTCCGACCCGACGCCCGAATCGGCGATTTCCTATATTGGAAGATCGTCGCCGGCATAGCCGCCTCTTGAAAGCCGGTCATGTGGCGCCACCTACGCCGCTGAACACCTCTCACGCAAAGGCACCATGGAACAGTATCACGGCACCACCATCGTCAGCGTCCGCCGCGGCAATCAGGTCGCACTGGGCGGTGACGGCCAGGTCACGCTCGGAAATATCGTGATGAAGGGGACGGCCCGCAAGGTCCGGCGCATTTATAACGGCAAGGTGCTGGTCGGGTTTGCCGGCAGCACGGCCGACGCCTTTTCGCTGCTCGACCGCTTCGAGGCGAAGCTGGAGAAATACCAGGGCAACCTGACCCGCGCGGCGGTGGACCTGGCCAAGGACTGGCGTTCGGACCGCGCGCTGCGCCGCCTGGAAGCCATGCTGATCACGGCGGACCGCGACACCACGCTGGTCATCACCGGCAACGGCGACGTGCTCGACCCCGAAGGCGGCATTGCGGCCATCGGCTCGGGCGGCGCGTACGCGCAATCGGCAGCCAAGGCGCTGGTCGAGAACACCGAGCTGTCGCCGAAGGACGTGGTCGAGAAGGCCCTGACCATCGCCGGCGAACTCTGCATCTATACGAACACCAACTTCGTCATCGAGACCATCGACTGACGCGCCCCCACGGATTCCCATGTCGCAAACCATGACACCGTCGGAAATCGTTTCCGAACTCGACAAGCACATCATCGGCCAGAACAAGGCCAAGAAGGCCGTGGCCGTGGCGCTGCGCAACCGCTGGCGCCGCCAGCAGGTGGACGAGCCGCTGCGCCAGGAAATCACGCCCAAGAACATCCTGATGATCGGACCCACGGGCGTGGGCAAGACCGAGATCGCGCGCCGCCTGGCCAAGCTGGCCGATGCGCCGTTCATCAAGATCGAAGCCACCAAGTTCACCGAGGTGGGCTATGTGGGCCGCGACGTCGACACGATCGTGCGCGACCTGGCCGAGATGGCCGTCAAGCAGACGCGCGAGTCCGAAATGAAGAAGGTGCGCACCAAGGCCGAGGACGCCGCCGAGGACCGCCTGCTGGACGTGCTGCTGCCGCCGCCGCGCGACATCGGCTTCCAGCAGCAGGAAGACAAGGACTCGAACACGCGCCAGGTGTTCCGCAAGAAGCTGCGCCAGGGCGAACTCGACGACAAGGACATCGAGCTTGAAGTGGCCGCCGGCATGCCGAGCATGGACATCATGGGCCCCCCCGGCATGGAAGACATGACCGAGCAGATCCGCACGATGTTCGCCGGCCTGGGCCAGGGCAAGAAGGCGCGCCGCAAGATGAAGGTCAAGGAAGCGTTCAGGCTGCTGATCGACGAAGAGGCCGCCAAGCTGCTGAACGAGGAAGAGCTCAAGCACAAGGCCATCGCCAATGTGGAGCAGAACGGTATCGTGTTCCTGGACGAGATCGACAAGATCGCCAGCCGCAGCGACGTGGGCGGGGGCGAGGTGTCGCGCCAGGGCGTGCAGCGCGACCTGCTGCCGCTGGTGGAAGGCACCACCGTCAACACGAAGTACGGGATGGTCAAGACCGACCACATCCTGTTCATCGCGTCGGGCGCGTTCCACCTGTCCAAGCCGAGCGACCTGATCCCCGAGCTGCAGGGCCGCTTCCCGATCCGCGTGGAACTGGAATCGCTGTCGGTGCAGGACTTCGAGGCGATCCTGACGCAGACCGACGCCAGCCTGACCAAGCAGTACCAGGCGCTGCTGAAGACCGAAGAGGTCGACCTGCAGTTCGCGCCGGACGGTATCCGCCGCCTGGCCGAGATCGCGTTCTCGGTCAACGAGAAGGTCGAGAATATCGGCGCGCGCCGGCTGTACACGGTGATGGAGCGCCTGCTCGAAGACCTGTCGTTCCACGCCACGAAGTCGTCGGGAAACACCGTGACGATCGACGCCGCGTACGTGGATGAACGCCTGGGCGACCTGGCGGGCAACGAGGACCTGTCGCGCTACGTGCTGTGACGCGCGGGGCTTCCGCCATCAAGATAGCCGGACAGCCGTCCGGCTATTTTTTTGCCTGCGCGGGGCAGGTTGCCCCGGTCAGTGCGCGTGGCCGGCGTGCCCGGCATGGGCATCCACCGGGATCACTTCCAGCGCCGGCGCGGGCGACTTCAGCTCGCGCGGGTTCTGGCCTTCGACCGGAACCTGCGTCCATTCCGACTTGCCGTTCTCGCACTCCTGCACCACCGGGAAGTACAGCTTGCCGCCTTGTTCGGGCAGCTTCATCAGCAGGCGGAATTCGTCGAAATGCTGGTCGGCCAGCGTGTTGCCATACCAGCGGATCGTGCGCACATCGTCCTCGACCGTCTTGCCATGCGAGGTATAGGGCTTGGCCAGCTTCGCGCGCTGGACGTCGAGCTGCCAGCCCGGCTTCGGCTGCGGATGCGCGCCCTGCACGCCTTCGGGGATGGTCACCGTGACCGATTTCGTGGCGCTGCCATTGCAACCATGGCCCACCATCAGCACGCCCTTGAAGTAGCTGCCGGCGGGCGCCTGCTTCTGTTCGAAGACGATATGGGCAGAGGCCAGCGGCGCGGCGGCCAGCAGGGCAACGGACAGGGCGGTGGGCAGGGCGGCAGCGAGGATGCGCGGGATCATGGAGCGGGAGTCGTCCGACTGTGTGACAAAGTGCATCAGTCTAACTTTGCGCACCGGGCGCCGACGTGCGACGTGGTGCCGCAGCGCGGCGGGCGGTCGCGCGTCGCCCGTTTCAAGTCAGCGGTGTTTCAAAGGCGGGCAGCCCGTTGTCGCACCCGTAACCGTCGTAAGCATTGGTAAGCACACTGGCGCCAATCCTGAAGAAAATGCGACCCTTGCGCACCTTGTCTGTCACCGTCCTGGTCGATGGGACCGATGCGGGAGCCACCGCATCCTGCGCAAACACCTAAAGGGAGTCAGCCATGCGTACAACCTTCTTCAAGCGCAACCGTGTGCGCAAGCGCCGGGTGGCCATGGCCACCACCGGCGTCGTGGCCGCCATTACCGCCGCCACCGTGTTCCTTTGCATCCGCCCCGGCGTGATGACCAACGCCCATGCGGCGGCGGTGCCGACCGTCAACGTGGCCAAGGCCGCGGACCAGACCGAGCGCCGCGCCGTCGTGGCCGCCACGGCCATGGCCTCGGGTGCGCTCGTGACGCTGGCCGACCGCCACGCCAGCGACGCCGTGCGCATGGCCGATGCCTCGGACGACGATCTGGGCTGGGACTACGTGCAATTGCGCCTGTAACACCGCGGGTCGGGCCGGGAAGCCAGTCAGCCGGAATCAGCGCGACACCGGCCGCTTGCCCAGCTTGCGCTGCAGCGTGCGTCGATGCATGTTCAGCGCCCGCGCCGTGGCCGAAATATTGCCGCCGTGCTCGGTCAGCACCCGCTGGATGTGCTCCCATTCCAGCCGGGCCACCGACAGCGGCACCGGTTCTTCCAGCGCGGCCTCGGCCGCCTCTTCCGAAACGCCTGCCATCAGCGCGGTCAGGATCGAATCGACGTTGGCCGGCTTGGCCAGGTATTCGTCGGCCCCCTGCTTGACCGCTGCCACGGCCGTGGCGATGCTCGCGTAGCCCGTCAGCACCAGGATGCGTGCGTCGGGCAGCGCCTGGCGCAGCGGCGCCACCAGATGCAGCCCCGATTCGGCCGGCGCGGTGCCGCTGGCCTCGGGCGGCGGCCCCAGATGCAGATCCAGCGTGACATAGGCGAACGGCGTTTTTGCGGCCAGGGCCAGCGCGCTGCCGCCGTTGTGCGCCACCTGCACGGCATAGCCGCGGCGCGTGAGCGCACGGGCCAGCGTGCCGGAAAACACCTCGTCGTCATCGATCACGAGGAAAGGCGTGGCGTCGGGTGCAGGTACGGCGGCAAGTGCGTCGGCAGGTGCGTCGGTCATTACGGTTGGAAATCGGATTGCAGGGAGAGGGGGTTCGCGGCTGCGCCGGCCAGCGGCAGGCGCAGCTCTGTCACCGTGCCGCCGGCGGGGTTGTCGAGCCATGCCAGCCCGCCCCCAAGCTGGCGGGCGGCGCTTTGCGCCAGATACAGGCCGATGCCCTGGCCGCCGTGACTGCTGGCCACCGGCGCTTCGCCAAGCTGCGCGCGCAGCCCCGGCGCAATGCCGCTGCCGTGGTCGGTCACGCGCCAGACCAGCGTGTCGGCGTCCACCGATACGGTCAGCGCCAGCGGCGGAGCCTGACGGGTGCCGCCGCCCTCGCCGTACTGGCTGCGTGCGGCGTTGTCCAGCACGATGGTCAGGATCTGGCTCACGCGCGCCGTATCAACGGCCTGCGCCGCAGCCTCGGGCAGCACGTCGGCCTGCAGGCTGGCCTGCGGATGGCGCAACTGCCAGCGTTCCACAAACGAAGCGATCCAGGCGTCGATGCGCTGCGGGGCCAGCGTCTCGTGATCTTCCCGCAGCCGCGCCAGGATCGAGCGACACAGTTCGAGCTGCTGCTCCATCGTGCGCAAATCGGGCAGGTAGCCGGCCACGGTGGTGGCGCCGCGCCGGGCGTCCTCGGCATCGGCGCGCAGTTCGCCGGCGATCACGGCCAGCGTGGCCAGCGGCGTGCCGATTTCATGTGCCACGGCGGCGGCCTGGTCGTTGAGCGCCTCGACGCGCGCCTCGCGCAGCAGCAGTTCGCGCGCATGGTTCAACTGGGCGTCGCGCTGGCGCAGCACGTTCGACAGCCGCGCCACGAAGAACGCGATCATCACGGCACTGGCCACGAAGTTCAGCCACATCCCGGCCAGGTGATAGTTCACCGCGTTGTCCGGGTTGTGCAGGTGCAACGGCAGGTATTCGAGCAGCAGCAGCGAATAGCAGGACAGCGCATAGACCGCCAGCACCACCACCAGCCGCCACGGCAGGATGGCCGCCGCGATGGCCAGCCCGGGCAGGTAGAACGACACGAACGGGTTGGTGGCGCCGCCCGTATAGAACAGGATGGCCGACAGCGCGGTCAGGTCCACCATCATCTGCACCATCAGCTCGCCATCGCCGGGCATGGAGCCGCGCGTGGCGTGCCAGCGCAGCCGCGCCACCGAATACAGGTTGAACGCAGTCTGGACCGTGAACAGGAACAGCAGCGGCTTGTACGGCAGCATGATGCCGGCCACCGATTCGCACGACACCAGCAGCATGGCCTGGCCGGCCAGCAGGGCCCAGCGCAGCCAGCACAGGCGGCGCAGGCTGACCAGGCTATGGCGTTGCGCCGGCATGCCGAAGATGGCCGGCAGCGGGGTAGGGGGCAGGTCGATCGAGGCGTGCATGGCGCGAGTGTAGCAATGCTGCGGCGGGTTGCCCGTCATGCGACACCGTGCCGCATTCTGGGTGGCCGGCGGGGCTGCCAGACTGTCGGGCTATCCGGCGACGGGCACGGCGACGGCAAGGCGGCGGGCGGTGTCCGGCCAGCCATGGTCTAATGGTCGCCCTCAATGTTGTCGCCTTCGATCCGAATCGTGGAGATGTTCCCCATGCAAGCCAAAGTCCGTGCGGCGCGTGCCGCTTCCATCGTCACCCTTGGCCTGGCCGGCCTGCTGGCCAGCGCCCACGCCATGGCGCAGGTCGACGTCAGCGACGCCTGGGTGCGCGGCACCGTGCCGGCCCAGACCGCGTCCGGCGCGTTCATGACGCTGCACGCGCACGACGCGGCGAAGCTGGTCGGCGTGTCGTCGCCGGTGGCCACGGCCGAGTTGCACGAAATGAAGATGGACAACAACGTGATGCGCATGCGCCAGATCCAGGCGCTGGACCTGCCGAAGATGCAGGACGTGCAGCTCAAGCCGGGCGGCTATCACGTGATGCTGATGGGCCTGAAGCAGCAGCTCAAGGCCGGCGATACGGTGCCCATCACGCTGAAGATCGAGCAGAACGGCAAGGTGACGGAACAGACCGTCAAGGCCGAGGTGCGCGACGTGACCGCGTCGGCCCAGTCGGGCGGCCACGCCGGCCACATGGATCACAAGCACTGAGCGGGACCACAGCACTGACCGGGCTGGGCCGGCGGCGCCGGGCTGGCCCGCCGGGTCAGCCGCGCAGGCTGATGGCGGCCGCTTCGGCGTCGGCGTCGGCTGACGTAGCGGCCTCGCGCACGCGTTCGCGCAGCCAGGTATGGCCGGGATCGGCCTCGGCCTTTTCGGGCCAGATCATGCTGTAGCTGAAGCCCGGGATCGTAAACGGCGCCTCGAAGATGGCCAGACGCGGGTCGGCCAGGGCTTCCAGGCTGCGCCGGGCCGTGGTCAGGACCATGTTGGTGCCGACGATCAGTCCCGGCGCCACGCTCCAGTGCGGCACCGCGCAGGCAATCTTGCGCCGGCCGCCCAGCCGCGTCACGGCGGCGTCGATGGCCTCGCCGCGCTCGGTGGCGGCCGTCACCAGCACATGCGAGCGCGCGAGGTAGGCCACGTGGTCCAGCCGGCCGGTGTCGCGCACCGTGGCCGCATCCACCGCGCAGGCGAAATCGTCATCGAACAGCACCGCCGTGCGCACGCCCTCGGGCTCGAACGAAAAGGCGGCCAGCGCCACGTCCAGCTCGCCGTCGGCGATCTGCGCGGTCATGGCTTCGCGGCTGGACTGCGTCACGACCAGATCGATATTGGGCGCCGCCCGGCGCAGCGCGCGCAGCAGGCGGGGCAACACCACCAGGGCGCCATAGTCGGACATCGCCAGGCGGAACGTGCGCCGGGCCGTGGCCGGCTGGAAGCCACCCGGGCCCAGCAGGATGCGCACCTGCGCCAGCGCCTCGGCCAGCGGGCCGGTCAGCTCGTGGGCGCGCGGCGTCAACACCAGTCCGCCCTGGCCTCGCACCAGCAGCGGGTCGTCCAGCAACTGCCGCAGCCGCGCCAGCGAATGGCTCACGGCCGGCTGGCTCAGCTGCAGCCGCAGCGCGGCGCGCGAGATATGGCGTTCGGCCAGCAGTGCTTCCAGCACCACCAGCAGGTTGAGATCGATTCCGCGTAGGCTATTCATGTCGCGAATGTTAAACCGGACTGCGTCCGTTTTGTCATTCGCCGAACGCAGGAGCGAAAATTTTCACTGTGAATGGAGAGGTGTCTCAGCCTGACGACGTTTCAGGCACTCGGGACACAGGCAATGCTGGCCCGGCACGATCTGGCGCGCCGGCAGCAGCGGCAGGCTGGCGCACCAGCATTCCGGCAGGCCGGCCGCATACCCGCAGACGAAGGCGGCCCCGCAGGCGCTGCAATGCTCCACGGGGCGCAGCCGGCCGGTCTGTATCGTCGAGGGGTCGGTCATGGCGTGTATCCTTGTTGCATTGCCGCGATTGCAATGCCGCCGCCGGTTTCTTGTAGAATCGGCGCCTGCCCGCAATGCCGGCTCGCCCCGTACCGCCCTGTCAGGCGGACGGTTCGTCATGATACCTGCTCCAGATCACACGGAATGTCCGAAGCCATGAACGCTGACAATCCTGGGCCTGCCACCACGTCGGTAGCGGCCATCGCCCCGTCTCTCAAGGCTGAAATCCTTGCCGAGGCGCTCCCCTACATCCGCAAGTTCCACGGCAAGACCATTGTGGTCAAGTACGGCGGCAACGCGATGACCGAGGAAAAGCTCAAGCACGGCTTTGCGCGCGACGTGATCCTGCTGAAGCTCGTGGGCATGAACCCGGTGGTGGTCCACGGCGGCGGCCCGCAGATCGACGAGGCGCTCAAGAAGGTCGGCAAGGTCGGCACGTTCATCCAGGGCATGCGCGTCACCGACGAGGAAACCATGGAAGTGGTGGAATGGGTGCTCGGCGGCGAAGTCCAGCAGGACATCGTCATGCTGATCAACCAGTACGGTGGCCAGGCCGTGGGCCTGACCGGCAAGGACGGCGGCCTGATCCGCGCCAAGCGCCTGCAGATGCCCGACCGCGAGAACCCGGGTACCTTCATCGATATCGGCTATGTGGGCGATATCGAGGCGATCAACCCGGCCGTGGTCAAGGCGCTGCAGGATGACGCATTCATCCCGGTAATCTCGCCGATCGGCTTTTCCGACGACGGCCAGGCGTACAACATCAACGCCGACGTCGTGGCCGGCAAGATGGCCGAGATCCTGAAGGCCGAGAAGCTCGTCATGATGACCAACATCCCGGGCGTGATGGACAAGAAGGGCAACCTGCTGACCGACCTGTCGGCGCGCGAGATCGAGGAACTGTTCGCCGACGGCACGATTTCCGGCGGCATGCTGCCGAAGATCTCGTCGGCGCTGGACGCCGCCAAGAGCGGCGTGCATTCGGTCCACATCATCGACGGCCGCATCGAACATTCGCTGCTGCTGGAAATCCTGACCGAACAGGCCTTCGGCACGATGATCCGCTCGCACTGAGCGCGTCCGTCAGGGAACCCGCCTGGCGCGGGTTCCCGGTCTTCCTCTCCATTCAGGTTCACAATCCAGGCGTGTTTATCCGTCAGCCCACCCAGCGTCGCGGCAGGGATCGCGCACGTCGTCTTTCGTCCGGACAGGCTTCCGTCCACCGTCCGCGCCGGCATCTGCTGCGCGACGCGGTGGGGAATGCCTCCGGCGATACGGTGTGGCTGTTCGATCTCGACAACACGCTGCACGATGCCTCGCACGCGATCTTCCCGGCCATCAACCGGCTGATGACCGCGTACGTGGCACGGGTTCTGGGCAGCGACGAGGCCACGGCCAGCCGCGTGCGCGTGGACTACTGGCAGCGTTACGGCGCCACCCTGCTGGGCATGATCCGCCATCACCAGGTGGACCCCGCGGATTTCCTGCGTGCCGCGCACGACTTCCCCGAACTGGCGGACATGGTGCGCGTGCGGCGCGGGCTGGTGGCCGCGCTGCGCCGGTTGCCGGGCCGCAAGGTCCTCGTGACCAACGCGCCGCGCGACTACGCGATGGCGGTGATGGCGATGGCCGGGATCGACCGCTGCTTCGAGCGCGTGGTGGCGATCGAGGACATGTGGGTGCATGGTCATCTGCGGCCCAAGCCCGACCGGCGCATGCTGCGGCGGCTGCTGACGCAGATTGGCGTGGCGCCGCACCGCGTGGTGCTGGTGGAGGACACCGTGTCCCACCTGAAGCACTATGCGGCCATGGGCATCCGCACGGCCTGGGTCACCGGTTTCCTGCGCACGCTGGCGCCGTCGCGGCCGCATGTGGTGCCGGCCCAGGCCGGCGCCGCGCGCGATGCCGCCACGCGGTCGATGCTGTCGGCCGAGGATCGCCAGCATGTGGGCCACACGGCCCAGGAGCGTTCGGTGACGCTGGTCGCGGCCGAAACCCAGGACCCGTCGGGCGGCCTGGACGGCGGGTCAGGTGCCCAGACTGCGGCAACGGCGCCACAGATGCAGCCCGATCATGCCCCCAGAATGCGTGCCCGCGTGGTGAATCGCCCGGGATATGTGGACATAAAAGTACAATTGATGCATCAACTCCTACGACAAAAGCGGAGAATCGGGTCATGACGCAAACCATCGCTCGCGAGGCAGAGGCTCTCATGCCAGTTGCCTCATCGGCCATCGAGCCGGAGACCCCGGCGCGCAAGCGCCCGCGCCCGGGCGAACGCCGCATCCAGATCCTGCAGACGCTGGCCGGCATGCTCGAACACCCGCGCGGGGAAAAGATCACCACGGCCGCGCTGGCCGCCAGGCTGTCGGTGTCCGAGGCCGCCCTGTATCGCCATTTCGCCAGCAAGGCGCAGATGTTCGAAGGCCTGATCGGCTTTATCGAGCAGACGGTGTTCGGCCTGATCAACCAGATCACCACGCAGGAGGAACACGGGCTGCGCCAGGTGCAGGCCATCGTGCGCATGCTGCTGACGTTTGCCGAAAAGAACCCGGGCATGACGCGCGTGCTGACCGGCGAGGCCCTCGTGGGCGAGCACGAGCGCCTGCAGGAGCGCATGAACCAGATGGTGGACCGCATCGAGGCATCGCTGCGCCAGTGCCTGAAGGTGGCTGTCACGCAGGCCGCGTTTCCGGCCGATGCCGATATTCCGGGACGCGTGGCGCTGATTACCGCCACGGTGCAGGGCCACTGGCACCGCTACGCCCGCAGCGGGTTCCGCAAGCTGCCGAGCGACAACATCGATGCGCAACTGCGCGTGCTGCTGGGGTAAATGCCCCGCGCCGGCAAGCGGTCATGCGTGCGGCCGGCGCTTTGCACTATAATGTGCGGGTCGCGCCGATTTGATGACTGGCTTGCGGGCGCGCGGCACCCGGGGAAAACGCTCCGGTTGCCAATATAAATGCGGCTAAAGAGGTTGGGTCGGTGCCTCGCGGATGGATCATCCACGCTCCAGCACCGACACGCGGAATCCCGCGAAAAGCCCGACTTGGCTGCGAAACCTACGCATTGGCCGGTCGGGTTTTTTTTCGCCTGCTGACTTGACGCGGGCCTGCTCCATGACCGATGTCGCTCCTCCCGCTGGCGTGCTCGATGTGCCGACCGATTCCGTCGGCGTCGTCACGCCCCAGCGCCTGCATTTCGCCGAACCGCTGAAGCTGCGCAATGGCAGCCAGATCGCCGGCTATGACCTGATGGTCGAAACCTACGGCAAGCTCAACGACTCGCGCAGCAATGCCGTGCTGGTGTGCCATGCCCTGAACGCCTCGCACCACGTGGCCGGCATCGCCGCCGACAACCCGCGCGATATCGGCTGGTGGGACAACATGGTCGGCCCCGGCAAGCCGCTCGATACCAACCGCTTCTTCGTCATCGGCGTGAACAACCTTGGGTCGTGCTTCGGCTCGACGGGGCCGATGAGCGCCAACCCGGCCACCGGCCAGCCCTACGGCGCGCTGTTCCCGGTGGTGACCGTCGAGGACTGGGTCAACGCGCAGGCGCGCGTGGCCGACCACTTCGGCATCGAGCAGTTCGCGGCGGTGATGGGCGGCAGCCTGGGCGGCATGCAGGCGCTGGCCTGGAGCCTGATGTACCCGGACCGCCTGCGCCACTGCATCGTGGTGGCGTCCACGCCGAAGCTGTCGGCGCAGAACATCGCGTTCAACGAGGTGGCGCGCAGCGCCATCCTGTCCGACCCCGATTTCCACGGCGGCAACTACTACGCGCACAACGTGAAGCCCAAGCGCGGGCTGCGCGTGGCGCGCATGATCGGCCATATCACGTACCTGTCCGACGAGGACATGGCCGAGAAATTCGGCCGGACACTGAAGGCCGAGGACATCCAGTTCTCGTTCGACGTCGAGTTCCAGGTGGAAAGCTACCTGCGCTACCAGGGCGACAAGTTCGCCGAGTATTTCGACGCGAATACCTACCTGCTGATCACGCGCGCGCTGGACTATTTCGACCCGGCGCTGGCCTTCCAGGGCGACCTGACGAAGACGATGGCCCAGACGCATTCCAAGTTCCTGGTGGTCAGCTTCAGCACCGACTGGCGCTTCGCGCCAAACCGCAGCCGCGAGATCGTCAAGGCCCTGCTCGACAACAAGCGGCAGGTGTCGTACGCCGAGATCGACGCGCCGCATGGCCACGACGCCTTCCTGCTGGAAGACCCGCGCTATCACAACCTGATGCGCGCCTACTACGAACGCATTGCCGAGGAGATCGGTGCATGAACGCCGCCAATCCCAATATCCTCGCGCTGCGTCCCGACTTCCGCGCGATTGCCCGCTGGGTGGAGCCGAACTCCACCGTGCTCGACGCCGGCTGCGGCGATGGCAGTCTGCTGCGCGTGCTGCAGGACGAGCTGGACGTGAAGGCCTACGGCATCGAGATCCGTGACGAAGAGGTGCTGGCCTGCGCCCAGAAGGGTGTCAACGTGATCCAGCAGAACCTGGAGGGCGGCCTGGCGCTGTTCGAGGACCAGAGCTTCGACACGGTGATCCTGTCGCAGACGCTGCAGACCATCCACAACACGGCGCAGGTGCTGCGCGACACGCTGCGGGTGGGCCGCGAGTGCATCGTCTCGTTCCCGAACTTCGGCTACTGGCCGCACCGGCTTTCGGTATTCCAGGGCCGCATGCCGGTGTCCGAGGCCCTGCCGTACCAGTGGTACAACACCCCGAACGTGCGCGTACTGACGATCCGCGATTTCGAGGAACTGGCGCCCAAGGTGGGCCTGCGCGTGCTGGACCGCGTGGTGATGCACGAAGGCGTGACCGTGAACTGGGGCGTCAACTGGCGCGGCAGCCTGGCGGTGTATCGGGTGGCGGCCACCTGACATGGGTGTGCGCGATTGCGCCCGGCGCGCTGCAGGGCGGAATCGAAGCGTCCCTAGCTTGACGCAAGCCTCCGGCGGGCATACCGTACGACGTTACCGAACGACCGTACTTTTTCCCGCATCCCTGCCATGACGCAAGCGCCCCTGCATCCGCTCGATCACGCCCTGCAACTGGAACCGGCCGGCGAACACCGCTTTCGGGGACACACCAGCCAGGCCTACTGGAACATGATCGGGCCGTTTGGCGGCGCCACGGCGGCCGCCATGCTGCAGGCGGCGCTGATCCATCCCGAGCGGCTTGGCGATCCCAGCGCGCTGACGGTCAACTTTGCCGGCCCGATTGCGGAAGGCGCGTTCGAGATCGTCGCGCGGCCGTCGCGCACCAATCGGTCGACCCAGCACTGGCATCTGGAGGTGCTGCAGAACGGCGAAGTCACTACCACCGGCAGCGCCGTGTTCGCGGTGCGTCGCGAAACATGGAATTGTGGCGAAGCAACGATGCCCGCCGTGCCCGCCGCCCGGACGCTGCCGAAAATGGGTGGCTTCGCGCCGGTGAAATGGATCAACAGCTATGACATGCGCGCGGTGCGGGGCGCCAAGCCCACGGCCCAGCCCGGCACGGAGAATCCGGACAGCCTGACGCAGTTCTGGATCCGCGACGAACCGGCGCGCACGCCCGACTATGCTTCCATGGCGGCCTGGTGCGACGCGTTCTACCCGCGCATCTTCCTCAAGCGCGCGGGCTTCGTGCCGGCCGGCACGGTATCGCTGACCACGTATTTCCACGCCGACGCGGCCACGCTGGCCGCGCTGGGCGACCGCCACGTGCTGGGCAGCGCCCGGGCGCGCGTGTTCCGGCAGGGCTTCTTCGACCAGACGGCGGAAATGTGGAGCCCTGATGGCGCGTTGCTCGCCACCTCGCACCAGATCGTTTATTACAAGGAATAAGGCCGGGATCTGCCCGCCTGCTCCCTGGGCCGAACCGGCGTTGCGCCCGCCCTACGCCGGCCGGGCCGCCGCTGTCTCTGCCGGCTCGCGCGCCTGCGCTTCATAGCGGTGGACGGTGTGGCGCATGGCCCAGAGCAGCGCCACGCCGGGCACGGCCGCGATGACGGTGCCCAGGTAGAACGGCGCCCAGCCCCACGCCTCGACCATGTAGCCCGAGGTCGGGCCCACGTAGACGCGGCCGATCGACGCCAGCGCCGACAGCAGCGCGTACTGCGTGGCCGAGAACGAGCGGTTGCACAGCGTCATCAGCAGCGCCACGAAGGCCGCGGTGCCCATGCCGCCGCAGACGTTCTCGACGGCGATGGTGGCGGCCATGGTCCACAGGTGCGGCGGCGTCACCGACAGGACCCAGTAGCCCAGGTTCGACACCCCCTGCAGCACGCCGAACAGCATCAGCGACCGATACAGCCCCAGCCGCACCATCAGCGATCCGCCAAACAGCGCGCCGATGATCGTGGCCGCCAGCCCCAGCGTCTTGTTGACGATGCCGACCTCGCCGGGGTCGAAGCCCAGGCCGCGGATCAGGAAGGTGGTCGACAGGCTGCCCGCGAAGGCATCGCCGAGCTTGTACAGCACGATCAGCAGCAGCAGCCACCAGGCGCCCTGGCGGCCGAAGAAGTCGCGCAAGGGGCCGAGTACCGCCTCTTCCAGCGATCTGGGGGCGCGCGCCGGGGTGTCCGGTTCGGGCGCCCACATCAGCGTGAGCAGGCCCACACTCATCAGCGCGGCCATCAGCAGGTACATGTTCGACCAGCCCAGCACGCGGTCGGCGAGGTAGAGCGCCAGACCACCCGACACCAGCATGGCCAGCCGGTAGCCCAGCACCTTGACCGCCGCGCCGGCCCCGCGTTCGGCGGGGCGCAGCACGTCGGTACTGTAGGCATCGAACACGATGTCCTGCGACGCGGACAGGAAGGCCACCAGCGTGGCCAGTGCCGCCAACGCCCACAGGGCCTGGTGCGGCGGGCAGAAGGCCATCGCCGCGATGCTGCCCACCAGCGCCAGCTGGGTCACCAGCAGCCAGCCGCGCCGCCGCCCCAGCATCGGCGGTGTGTAGCGGTCCATCAGCGGGGCCCACAGGAACTTGAAGATATAGGCCTGGCCCACCAGCGAGAAGAAGCCGATCGTCTTGATGTCGAGCCCTTCCACGGTCATCCAGGCCTGCAGCGTGCCGGAAGTCAGTGCCAGCGGCAGGCCGGAGGCAAAACCGAGCGTCAGCATGGCGCCGATGCGGCGGTTGCGGAAGATGTCGAGATAGGTCTGGAAATTCATGATGGGGTGGCGCCAGGGCTGGCGTGTATTATTGCATCACCCGTTCGCGCTGCCCCCGAACCCGCCACGACTTATTTCGCATCGAGCCCCGCCGTGAATCCCATCATGCCCGAGACCATGCGTCAGTCCTGCCTGCGCGTCGCCCTGGCCGCAGCGGCGCTTGCACTGGCGCTGCCCGTGCTGGCCCAGGACGTGGCCCTCGTGGCGGCCCCCGATGACGGCGTGCGCGTGGAGCGGCGCTACTCGAAGGTGCGCGAGATCGTGCCGATGGAGGTCATCGACCAGCAGGCCGCCCGCGAGTACGAACAGGTCAGGCAGGAAGCCATCGCCAAACATACGCTGCTGGACGACGCCGATCCGCAGGTGCAGCGCCTGCGCGAGATCGGCATCCGGCTGCTGCCGCAGACCGTGCTCTGGAATCCGCGCGCCGGTCGCTGGCCGTGGGAAATCAACGTCATTCGCGCCAAACAGATCAACGCCTTCTGCATGCCCGGCGGCAAGATGGCCGTCTATACCGGGCTGCTCGACGAACTGAAGCTGACCGACGACGAAGTGGCCGTGGTGATGGGCCACGAGATCGCCCATGCGCTGGAAGAACACGCGCGCCAGCGCGCCGCGCAGGCTGAAATCTCGAATCTGGGGGCCAACGTGGTGTCGCAGCTGACCGGCTTCGGCAACCTGGGCAACATGGACATCGGCTCGAACGCCAAGATGTTGTCGCTGCGGTTCTCGCGGCTGGAAGAGACCGAGGCGGACCTCATCGGCATGGATATCGCCGCCCGCGCGGGCTACGACCCGCGCGCTGCCATCACGCTGTGGCAGAAGATGGGCAAGTTCCTGCAGGCGGGCGACGAATTCTCGTCGACCCATCCCTCGGGCCGCAGCCGCATTGCAGTGCTGGAGGCGCACATGAAAGAGGTGCTGCCGATCTATGCCCGGACCATGAACATGCCGATGGACAAGCTGGCGCCCCATCAGGCCAACATGGCCGGCCTGGCCGGCGCGCCGGTGGATGCTGGCGACGAGGACCAGCGGCGGCCACTAAAAAAGTAAACACGTCAATCTGATTCGTGCAACGGCGGATCGGGTAGCATCATCCGGGTGGCGTTCGAGGCGCGTGGCGCCGCAGATGCCGAGGATCGACTCAACAAGGGAGAGGCCCATGAACAAGACATTGCGCAGTGCCCTGGTCGCGACCGCTTTACTGGCGTCGGGCGCCGCCAGTGCGGCCGACCAGCTCATGAACATGCCGATCGATGCCGCATTGAAGTCGCCCACGGCGGCTACCCGGATCGACCCGGGCATCCAGATGTCCTGGGGCTTCAACAGGCTCGACGGCGCACAGAATCCGGTGTTGTTCAAGACGGTAAAGCGCGTGCGCCGGCCTGTGAGCCGGGTGCAGGACACGCCCGCGCCGACCGATGCCGAGCTGTGCCAGACCGTGTTCGTGGAGGCGCTGCAGGAATTGCAGCAGCGTGCCAGCAGCACGGGCAACAACGCCTTAATGGAGATCCGCAGCAACTGGAAGGACGACGAAACGTCGAGCGACAAGACGTATGTGTGCGCCAAGGGCGCGGCCTATATCGGCGTCGCGCTCAAGGCCACGCTGGTCAAGGTGGGCGGTTGATCCAGCCTGCCGCCAGCCAGGCACCCCATGAAAAAACCGGCTCCATGGAGCCGGTTTTTTTGTGCGTCACGCGCCCGCGCACCCTTGGCGCCCGATGCGCGTTCAGGCCGTCAAGCCTTCAGGCCGGTGGCTTCGTCCGCGCCGATGCGCACGTTCATGCACTGCACCGCTGCGCCGGCCGCACCCTTGCCCAGGTTGTCCAGGCGGGCTACGAGGTTCAGGCGCTCTTCGTTGCCGAACACGAACAGGTCCACCCGGTTGGTGTCGTTGCTGGCCTGGACGTCGAAGAAACCATGGTCCAGGTTGTCGTCGCTGTTGAACGGATGCACGCGGACGAACTGCTCGCCCTCGTAGTGCTTGCGGTAGATGTCGAGGATAGCTTCGGCATCGGCCTGCCCGCGCAGCAGCGACGGATACACCGGCACCGTCACCGACAGACCCTTCAGGAAGTTGCCGACGATCGGGTTGAAGATCGGCGCCTGGGCCAGGCCGGCCTGCACGCGCATTTCCGGCAGGTGCTTGTGCGCCAGGCCCAGCGCGTACGGGCGCGGGCTGTTCAGCTTCGGGTTACCGCCGGCTTCGAATTCGGCAATCATCGACTTGCCGCCGCCGCTGTAGCCGGTCAGCGAGAACGCCGAGATCGGGTAATCGGCCGGCATCAGGCCCGCTTCCACCAGCGGACGCACGGCCAGCACAAAGGCGCTGGCGTGGCAGCCCGGCACGGCGATGCGGTTGCTGGCGCGAATCTTCTCGCGCTGGCCGCGGGTCAGTTCGGGCAGGCCATAGGCCCAGCTGTCGGTGGTGCGGAACGCCGTGCTGGCGTCGATCACGCACGTGTTCGGATTCGTGACCAGCGACACGGCTTCGCGCGAGGCCACATCGGGCAGGCACAGGAAAGAGACGTCCGAGGCATTCAGGAAGCGTGCTCGCTCCTGCGGGTCCTTGCGCTTGTCATCGGCAATGCGCAACAGCTCCACATCGGAGCGACCCGAGAGATAGTCAAGCAGCCGGAGACCGGTGGTGCCTTCCTGACCATCGACGAACACTTTGAAAACCATGGCGGACTCACTATGAAAAATGCGAAGAGTCTCCTGTCCTTGGGGGCGGGAGGGTAGGAGCATACCATTGCTGGCCTGCTCCCCCCTAAGAACCGTACGTGCGAGTTTCCTCGCATACGGCTCAAGCCTTCACAAAGTGCTCAAGAGACATCAAACACCGGCTTCACAACGGTTCTACCGTGCTGGTGTACCTGGATATGACAGTTCGGATGCAGCAATACTCGATTTCCTAGAGCGTCCGACCCACCGTGGGCCCGGTAGACGATGTGGTGGTCATCCCACCCGGTCTCTTTGGTTATCTTGCACTGACACACCGCGCACAAGCCCCGCTGGTCGACATACAGCTTGATCCACTGTTTCCGGTGAGACATGTTTTCCAACATGCGGTCCCGGCGTAGATTTTCGCCATACATTTCCTGCGCTGGATCGAAGGGGTTGAACTCCCCTCGAATCTTCTTGTGCCTTCTAATGGGCGTGCTGGCAAGCGAGTACAACTCCTGCCAACGCCGTTCCCCATCATCTTCCACAAACTCGGTCCCGAACACCCAGTTCCGATCGCCAAACGACGCGAAGTACTTCTTCCGCACCCATTCGGCATTCTTTCCTCGGTGCCGCCGTTTCGCCCACCAGAGCAGAGCGCGGAAGATACTGCGCTCCATTTTGTTGAACGACTCTTTCGCCACAACTGGACTGTGATACTGTGCCCAGCCTCTCAGCATCGGGTTCAGCAGGCGGATAAGATTCTCCTGCTTTGCCGTCTTATTGGCGCTGATGACCTCCTTCACCTTGCGGTAGAACGCTTGCGCGTTTTTCTTGCTCGGTTTGATGAGCAGCGTTCCCGAGTACTTCCGGAAATTCCACCCGAGGAAGTCGAAACCCTCGGCTATGCTGACGATCCGCGTTTTCTCCGTGGACAGTGAAAGCCCCCGTGTTGCTAGGAACCTTTCTACCCACGGTTTCACTTCGTTAGCTAATACCTCCGGCGTGTTGCCGGTGATTACGAAGTCGTCCGCGTAACGTACAACATTGACCTTGAGCCGCTTCGCGTTGTTGACGCCCAGTGTCGTCCGTAAGAACTCCACCAGTTGCCGTTCCAACCCGTTTAGCGCCACGTTTGCCAAGGTTGGGGAAATAATGCCCCCCTGTGGCGTACCGGCTTCGGTCGCCTGAAACTGGCCCTGAAATACCACGCCAGCTTTCAACCACTTCCGAAGGATTGCTTTGTCCATTGGGACATTGCGCTCCAGCCAGTCATGGCTGATGTGGTCGAAGCACCCGCGGATATCCGCCTCTAGTACCCATTGGGCCGAAGCCTTTTGGGATAAAGAGACGAAAAGCTGGGACATGGCATCCGCCGTGGATCGATTGATCCGGAACCCATAAGAGTTCGGATCGCTTGTCCCCTCGGACACCGGCTCCAGCGCCAGCAGATACAGCGCCTGCATGGCCCGGTCCAACATGGTCGGAATACCCAGAGGGCGTTCCTTTCCATTAGCTTTGGGAATGAAGACCCGCCGCAGTGGCAGAGGTCGATACCCCCGGCGCTTCAACCGTCCGATGGCTTGCCACCGAACTTCAGGCGAGTCCCAGAGCTCGCGGTCGACACCTGCCGTCCGCTTACCTTGGTTCTCCGTCACTCGTCGTACCGCCGATGCCTTGGCGGAGAACGAGCGGGTCAGAGACCGTTGCAGGGCTTTCACCCTGCGCCAATCCCTTTCCTGTGTCGCCTTCGCAATTCGAATCTGCATTGCCCGGACATTCCGTTCGACGCAGCGCCAATTGATGTCGCCCCATCGTTGCGGAATGCCGGAGGGCGCAGATTCATCCTCGCGGATCAATGCTTCCATGCTGCTCTCCTATCTTGAGGACTTCCCCAAACAGCAGAGACAACATGCCCCTTGAGGGGCATGTCACCCCCCAAGGGAAGAAAATTAAACAAGCGAGTTCAGTCAGCCGTCTTGCGACGAAAGACCAGTTGGAAGTCTGCCCGCTTTCGCGTGGGATGATGTTTCAACCCCTATCCGGATCATTACAACCCGGCGTTCGCTTTTTCCAACCTCCCATACCCGCACAGCCGACAGCGTTCCTTGCGGTTCGCCTGCCAGAGCCATACTGCGCTCCGGCAGCCATACGGGCTTACCACGTTCCCTGCGCGTTACAAGACCGGGTTAGGGCCTGCCTCTCCACCGGTGGTCTGTTGACGACGTATCCCGAGTTCTCAGCGGAATATCCGACCACGTACCTTTTGGTTAGTGCCTATCAGCAGCTTTGGCACAGCAATGCTCACGGTGTTTAACAGCAGTTCACTTACATTACCCATACCAGTCAGCCTGGCTCCTCGACCCCATTGCTGCTCGGAGTCTCTACGCCCCTATCTCACGATAGGGACGCACCCTTGCGGGGGCTACGTTGTCAGGAGAGCTTCATACCCCGCCGTTACCAGCGACGCATGTCTCCCTAGGCTACTGTCAGTCGCATGACAGGTTCTCTATCGAGGCACCCTCGCGGGCGTACTCGACCGAACCATAACGCGCAGAGCTATACGCTCCGGGGAAACCTCACTTCATTACTTGAGTGCCGCCATGTCGGCAGGCGCTTGACGGAAGAGGGGCCCTTGCGGGCTCATGTCTCCGTCCCAAAGGCGTAGCGCCGATCCTGCTGGATCGGTTTAAATGCTATGTGGCTTTTGCGCAACAAAAACAGCCGTCGCACGTCCGCCCGCACCCTCCTTGGAGGGGCGTTTATAGGGAATCTGCCCAAAGGCGAGCGTCCCCACCTTTGGGCAATGGCTGGAAATCCATCCAGCAAATAGCAAGCTGCGAGTTGACCGATACGCTGGCCTTCCCACAACACATGGACTCGCTCCAGCCTTGCGGCCGGGCTTGTCAAAGCAAGAAATGGTTGAGATTGGACGGTTCAGGCCAAAGCCTTCTCCTTGTCTCAACAGAGGTCGATGCTCTTAACGTAGAGCTGCCGGACACGAAGTGCGTGTCGCACGAGAACCTGCATTGTAGCGAGATTGACTGCCGGACGCAGGGTTTACGCCAAAAGAGGCGTGTTGGCGGGGCAGCGTTCCGGGCTGGTGAACAATAACCAACCAGGTTGATTTCGCAGGCAAAAAAAATCGACGGCGCATGACGACTTCTACAAGAGCATGACGACGTATCGAGACCACCGCGTCTGGCAGGATGTGTATCCCCCACGCACACCCTATGGGAGCCCTTTACGTGAAATTGACCGTTCAGGGCGACTTGAAGCCGTCAGCCGCCCCGGCCTTGCGCCAGGGAGCCCCATCACAACGGAAAGTCGTAATCGATGGACAGCGGGGCGTGGTCGCTGAACTTCTCGTCCTTGTAGATGGCGCAGGCCTTGGCCGTGGCGGCGATCCTCGCGGTGGTCAGGTGGTAATCGATGCGCCACCCGACGTTCTTGGCGTAGGCCTGCCCGCGATTGCTCCACCAGGTGTACTGCTCCGGGCGCGGGTCGAGCTGGCGGAATACGTCGACGTAGCCGTGGGTGTCGAACAGCGCGCCGATCCACGCCCGCTCCTCGGGCAGGAAACCGGAGTTCTTGAGGTTGCCCTTCCAGTTCTTGATGTCGATTTCCTTGTGGGCGATGTTGACGTCACCGCACAGTACGACTTCGCGTCCACTCGCCTTCAGTTGCAGCAGGTGAGGCAGAAACGCTTCCATGAAGCGGAACTTGGCCGCCTGGCGCTCTTCGCCGCTCGATCCGGACGGCACATAGACCGAAATGACGGCAAGGTGCGGATACTGCACTTCCACGTAGCGCCCCTCGGCGTCGAATTCGGCGCAGCCGAACCCGGTGACCACGCGTTCGGGCTGGTGGCGGGTGTACAGGCCGACACCGCTGTAGCCCTTCTTTTCGGCGTAGTGGAAAAAGCCGTGATAGCCATGTGGCGCCAGAAACGCCTCGGTCATGTCGGCTTGCTGCGCCTTGAGTTCCTGTACGCAGACCATGTCGGCGTTCTGCTTGCCCATCCACTCGAAGAAGCCCTTCTTGTGGGCCGAACGGATGCCGTTGAGGTTGGCGCTGATAATCCGTAACATCTCGGGAAATTTTGAATTCAGAGAGAAAAGATGACGCAGCAGACGACGCCGGCCGACCTGAGCCAGACCTTTATCCGCTTTGCACTGGATGCAGGCGTGCTGTCTTTTGGCGAGTTCGTGACCAAGGCTGGCCGCAAGTCGCCGTATTTCTTCAACGCAGGCCTGTTCAACCAGGGTGCGATGCTGGGCCAGGTGGCGCAATTCTACGCGAAGACCCTTATCAACTCGGGACTGCAGTTCGACGTGCTGTTCGGGCCGGCCTACAAGGGCATCACGCTGGCGTCGGCCACGGCCGTCGCGCTGGCCGGAATGGGCCGCGATGTCGGGTTTGCGTACAACCGCAAGGAAGCCAAGGACCATGGCGAAGGCGGCACGCTGGTGGGCGCCAAGCTGCAGGGCAAGGTGGTGATCGTCGATGACGTGATCTCGGCCGGTACCTCGGTGCGCGAGTCGATGCAGATGATCCGCGCCGCCGGCGCCGAGCCGGCCGCCGTGCTGATCGCGCTGGACCGCATGGAAAAAAGCGGCACCGCCGACAACATCGGCACCCATTCGGCCGTGCAGGACGTGCAGCGCGAATACGGCGTGCCGGTGATCGCCATCGCGTCGCTGAAGGACCTGCTGGCGTATCTGGATGCCTCGCAGGACCCGGCGCTGGGGAACTCTCGCGACGCGGTTGCTGCCTATCGTCAGAAGTACGGCGTCTGACAGTTGTGTTGCACACGGCCCCGCCTGGGGCCGTTTTCATTTTCAGGGGAGCAGGGGCGTGGCGGAAAAGCGGCGGCAGAACCAGGAAGCGATCCAGCGCGAGATTGGCGAACAGGGGGCGCCGCCCCAGGACTCGGCGGCCGACGCCGCCACACCGTCCAAGGCCAAACGGCCCGCAAGCCGCCGCAAGGCGCTGCCGCCCGAACATTGCGCGCCTGACGCGCCGCCGCACGAGGGCCCGGCTCATGAAGCCTACGCGATCCGCGCGCTGGTGCTGCAGGGGGGCGGGGCGCTCGGTTCCTACCAGGCGGGCGTCTACCAGGGGCTCGCCGAAGGCGGCATCCATCCGAACTGGGTCGCCGGGATCTCGATCGGCGCGCTGAACGCGGCGGTCATCGCCGGCAATCCGCCCGAAACGCGGGTCGCGCAGCTGCGGGCGTTCTGGGAGTACATCTGCGCCCAGCCGTGGCTGCCCGGCCTGCCGCTGGACCTGCTGACCGAGGCCGCGCCGATGTGGCCGGAGCCCATGCGCATCTGGTTCGACGGCATCAACGCCACGCGCGCGCTGCTGGAAGGCCAGCGTGGGTTTTTCTCGCCGCGCAACATCGCCGACCTTTGGTCGCGCTTCGACGATCCGGGCAGCGCCAGCTATTACGATACTGCACCGCTCAAGGCCACGCTGGAGCGGTTTGTCGACTTCGACCGGGTCAACAGGCCGAAGGAAATGCGCGTGTCGGTGGGGGCGGTCAACGTGCGCACCGGCAACTTCGCGTACTTCGACAACACCCGCATGACGCTGCGCGCCGAGCATTTCATGGCATCGGGCGCGCTGCCGCCCGGCTTTCCGGCCATCGAGATCGACGGCGAGTACTACTGGGATGGCGGGCTGGTGTCGAACACTCCGCTGCAGGAAGTGTTGACGGCCCAGCCGCGGCGCGACGCGCTGATCTTCCAGGTGGACCTGTGGAGCGCGCGCGGCAAGCTGCCGCACAATCTGCTGGATGTGGCCGAGCGCCAGAAGGACATCCAGTATTCAAGCCGCACGCGCGCCATCACCGAGGCCATGCGCGAACAGCAGAACTATCGCCGCATGCTGAGCGAGCTGATGGCGCTGGTGCCGCCCTCGAAACGCGACGACGCGTGGTACAAGCGCGCCGCCGACCACGCCTGCGACGCGCGCCGCAACGTGATCCAGCTGATCTATCGCGACAAGAGCTTCGAAGGCAGCGCCAAGGATTACCAGTTTGGCGTCTTGACGATGCACGAGCACTGGTCCAGTGGGCTCGACGATATCCGCGACACGCTCAAGCATCCGCACTGGCTGGCCATGCCCGGCCCAGAACGTCCGTTCGTCACGCACGACGTGCATCGCGGCAACGGCGGCGACTGACAGGGTGGCCGGCGCAGGGGCCCTTGCGCCGGCCCGCGCGCTCACTCGACCACGACCTTCGCCAGTTCGGGCTTGGGAGGCGGGTAGTCGGGCCGCAGCTTGTCGAAGGTGGCCCGCAGGATCTCCGCCACCATGAGGTTGCGGTGGCTCTTCGAGTCGGCCGGCACAATGTACCAGGGTGCATGGGGCGCGGCCGTGGCCGCGATGGCGTCTTCGTAGGCTTGCTGGTATTCCCTCCAGAACTTGCGTTCGGCCAGATCCTGCATGTCGAACTTCCAGTGCTTCTGCGGATCGGCAATCCGTTCCTCGAGCCGCTGCTTCTGCTCCCCCTTCGATATATGCAGGAAGCACTTGACGATGGTGGTGCCCGTCTCCACCAGCATCTGTTCGAACTCGCGGATCTGCCGGTAGCGCCGTTTGCATTCGGCGTCGTCGATCCAGCCGTGCACGCGCGTGATGAGCACGTCTTCGTAGTGGCTGCGGTTGAAGATCACGATTTCGCCCTTGCGCGGCACCTGGGCATGTACGCGCCACAGGTAGTCGCGCGCCAGTTCCTCGGGCGTGGGCGCCTTGAAGCTGGCCACGCGCACGCCCAGCGGATCGAAGCTGCGGAAGACCGATCGGACGGTGCCGTCCTTGCCGCTGGTGTCCATGCCCTGCAGCACGATCAGCAGCTTGTGCTTGTGCTCGGCGTAGAAAATGTCCTGCACGGCGTCCAGTTGCCCACTCAGCTCGGCAAGATGGGCGGTGTCGGACGCCTTGTTGCCCGTGGACAGCGGCTTGCTGCCGGCGTCGAAATTGGCAAGCTTGAACTGCTTGCCCGAGGTGATACCGAAATCGTCCAGGCTCATGGGCTCTCCGGTGGCAGGACCGATGTCGTCCCGCGTTCCACACGGCCCCCGCCCGGTGCGGGGGCGAGCCCCAATGGTCAGGCAGGGAGCGCCGCCAGGTCAATAGACCCTTCGAACACGGTCGTGGCCGGTCCGGTCATCTGCACCGGCTGGCCCACGCCCTGCCAGGCAATGCTGAGGTCGCCGCCGTGCGTATGCACCGTGACCGGCGAGTCGAGCAGGCCACGGCGAATGCCTGCCACCACGGCGGCGCAGGCGCCCGTGCCGCAGGCCAGGGTTTCGCCCGCGCCACGCTCGAAGACGCGCAGGTTGATCGTGTGGCGATCGACGATGGCCATGAAGCCGGCGTTGACGCGGTTCGGGAACGACTTGTGATGCTCGATCACGGGACCGTCCTGCAGCACCGGGAACTGCTCGACATCGTCCACCACCTGCACTGCGTGCGGGTTGCCCATCGATACGGCCGAAATCCACTCGGTGCGGCCGTTGACTTCCAGGCCGTACAGCGTGTCGTCGCCTTCGGTGCGCGTGGGCAGGCCGTCGGCGACGAAGGGCACGCGGGCCGGCGTCAACTCGGGGGCGCCCATGTCCACGGTGACCTGGCCGTCGTCCTGCAGCGTCAGGGTGATGACGCCGTTCATGACTTCCACGCGCACGGACCGCTTGTCGGTCATGCCCTTGTCGGTGACAAAGCGCACGAAGCAGCGGGCGCCATTGCCGCAGTGCTCCACCTCGCCGCCGTCCGCATTGAAGATGCGATAGCGGAAGTCGACGTCATCGCGCGCCGATTTCTCGACGATCAGGATCTGGTCGGCGCCGATGCCGAAATGGCGGCTGGCCAGGGCGCGCCACTGCGCGTCGGTCAGGTCGAGCTTCTGGTGGATGCCGTCCAGCACGATGAAATCGTTGCCGGCGCCGTGCATCTTGGTGAACTGGAGTTTCATGGTGCCGATTGTAATCAGTAGATGTCCGGTTCGCCGGGCGGCCGGTGCTTGAAGCGTTTGTGTACCCAGTAATAGTCGGGGATGCGCGGACGGATCGCCTCTTCGAAGAACGCGTTCATGCGCCGGGTGTCGTCGGTGACACTTTCTCCGGGATAGTCGTCCCAGGGCGGAAGCAGGTGCAGCACGTAGCCCTGGTAGTCGGGTAGCTGCTCGGTGTAGATCGGCACCACCCGGGCGCCGGCAAGCCGTGCCAGGCGCGACACCGACGTCAGCGTCAGCGCCTGCACGCCGAAGAACGGCACGAATTCCGAGTCGCGCTCGCCGAAGTCCATGTCGGAAATCAGTTGCAGCGCCTCGCCCTTCTTGAGAACCCGCAGAATGTTACGCACGCTGTCGTTGCGCGAGATCATGTTGGCGCCGAAACGGCCGCGCGCCACCTTCAGGAAATCGTCGAACAGCCTGTTCTTCTGCACCGTGTACAGCGACGCGCCGGAGCGGCCGACGTTGTCGCGCAGGTGCATGGTCAGGCGGATGGCACCCGCTTCCAGGCCCGACAGGTGCAGCGTCACCAATATATGCGGCGTGCCGTCCAGGGCCGGCAGGTTGCCGTGGTCCTTGATCTGCACCAGGCGGCGCATCTTGGCTTCGCCGCAGGTCCAGAAGATGCCGCCTTCGGCAAAGCTGCGGAACACCTTGCGGTAGGTTTCGCGCGCCATGGCCTCGATCTCGGCGTCGGAGCGATCCGGAAAGCACAGGCGCAGGTTGGCGCGCACCACCTCGCGGCGCGGGTTCGGCACCAGATAGAGGATGCTGCCCAGTGCTTCGCCAAAGCGCGCCACAAAAGCGTAGGGGAGTTTGCCCAGCACCGTCAGCAAGCCGATGCCGAGCCAGGTAAAGATGCGGCTCATTGATTTTCGTTGTTGGTGACCGCCGGCGTGGCGTGGGCCATGTCCGGCGGCAGCCCGGCACCGGCCGGATGTTTGTAGCGGTTATATCCCCACAAATATTGCGTCGGGTCGATCCGGATCAACTCTTCGATCGTGGCATTGATGACAGCAGACGCTGCGGCCGGATCTTCAGGCAGCATGCCGCCGTCGCACAGGACGCGCAGATGCCCGCGGTAGCCGGCGCCGCGCGGCAGCCGTTCGGCGAAGACCATCACGATGGGGGCCCGCGTCAGTTGCTGCAGCCGATGCACCAGTGTCATCGAATAGGCAGGCTTGCCATAGAACGGCGCCCAGGTGCCTTCTCCGCCGCTTGGAACCTGGTCGGGCAGGATGCCGATGGTCTCGCCGCGCTTGAGTGCCTTGACCAGCATACGCACGCCGCGTGGGGTTGCCGGCGCCATGGCCATGTTGGGCCGGGTACGCATTTTCTCGACGAACGCGCGCAGCCATGGCTGGTGGGGCGGCTTGAACAGGCAAGTCACCCGCCGCTGCCCTGCGTAGTCCTGCGGCAATACCTCGAAGCAGCCAAGGTGAGGCGTCAGCACGATCACGCCGTTGCCGGCCGCGCCCAGCCGGGCCGTTTCCGACCACAACGTCGCGAAATCGTCCGTGCGTACGGTGATCGCCTTGCGGCTCCAGAAGTACGGCATCTCCATGATCAGGCGCCCCGTGTGGCGCGCCGACTCCGCAAGCATGGCGTCGGTGGCCTGCGGGTAGGCATGGCGAAAATTCTCGACCAGACGCCGGCCGTAGCGGCCGGGCAGGCGCGCCACGAGCAGCCCCAATGCACCGCCGACGGCGTGCAGCACGCGCAGTGGCAGGCGGGAGATGAGCCAGAACAGAAAGGTCATGTCGGTGCGGGACGAGACGAAGCCGGTGAAGCGGAAAGTAAAGCGTAAAAACCGCAAAAGCAGTCAGGGATTTCTGAGATACGCCCGTTTCCTGCCGTTATTTGAAGAATTAGCGGCCTGCAACGGAAGCGGCAGGGCGGTATAATACCTGCCATCGCCGAGTTAACTGACAACTTGCGGGGCGATGCCGCTCTACCCGGGCGGCCTAAATACCGCTAAAGCGTCGCCGCATCGTTTCCGAAGGTGGCACGCAATAGCCGACAAGCCAACCTGGAGAAACTAGATCGTGTCGAACGATTTCCTCTTTACTTCGGAATCTGTCTCCGAAGGCCATCCCGACAAAGTCGCTGACCAGATTTCGGACGCTGTCCTGGACGCCATCCTTGCCCAGGACAAATATGCCCGCGTGGCCGCCGAAACCCTTTGCAACACCGGTCTGGTGGTGCTGGCTGGCGAAATCACCACGACCGCCAACGTCGACTACATCCAGGTCGCACGCGACACCATCAAGCGCATTGGCTACGACAACACCGACTACGGCATCGACTACAAGGGTTGTGCCGTACTGGTTGCCTATGACAAGCAGTCGCCGGACATCGCCCAGGGCGTGGACCGCGCATCGGACGACTACCTGAACCAGGGCGCCGGCGACCAGGGCCTGATGTTCGGTTACGCCTGCGACGAGACGCCGGAACTGATGCCGTTCCCGATCTACTACTCGCACCGCCTGGTGGAGCGTCAGTCGCAACTGCGCCGCGATGGCCGCCTGCCCTGGCTGCGCCCCGATGCGAAGTCGCAGGTGACCGTGCGCTACGTGGACGGCCGTCCGCACAGCGTGGACACCGTGGTGCTGTCGACCCAGCATTCGCCGGACATTTCGCAGGCACAGATCCGCGAGGCGGTGATCGAGGAGATCATCAAGCCCGTGCTGCCGGCCGACATGCTCAAGGAAACGAAGTACCTGGTGAACCCGACCGGCCGTTTCGTGATCGGTGGCCCGCAGGGCGACTGCGGCCTGACCGGCCGCAAGATCATCGTCGATACCTACGGCGGTGCTTCGCCGCACGGTGGTGGCGCGTTCTCGGGCAAGGATCCGTCGAAGGTTGACCGCTCGGCTGCCTACGCTGCGCGCTACGTGGCCAAGAACGTGGTGGCCGCCGGGCTGGCGCGCCAGTGCCAGGTGCAGGTCAGCTACGCCATCGGCGTGGCGCGTCCGATCAACGTGACCGTCTACACGGAAGGCACCGGCAAGATCTCCGACGAGAAGATCGCCCAGCTGGTGCAGGAACACTTCGACCTGCGCCCGAAGGGCATCGTGGCGATGCTGGACCTGCTGCGCCCGATCTACGAAAAGACCGCCGCCTACGGCCACTTTGGCCGCGAGGAGCCGGAATTCTCGTGGGAAGCCACCGACAAGGCCGCCGTGCTGCGCGCCGCCGCCGGCCTGTAAGCGCCCAGGGCGTCTTCACGGCTGCAAGCCCCGCCGGTCCTTACGGACCCGCGGGGTTTTTTGTTGCGCCAGCGTCACCGGGACGGGCGCCCGCATGGAGGTAGAATCCGGTCAACCTGAAATTATCGGAATTGCCATGTCCCTGGACCTGATCCGCACCCAGCCCTATACCGACTGGTCGCCCGAGGTAACGCCCGAGGCGCGCGCCACGCTGCGCCGCGAACTGGAGCAGGGCGCCGTCCTGTACTTTCCGGACCTGGCGTTCCGCTTCCAGCCGGGCGAGGAGCGGTTCCTGGATCCGCGCTATTCCGACGGCAAGTCGAAGAACATCAACCTGCGCGTCAACGACCGCGCCGTGCGGGGGGCCGCCGGCACCGAGCAGGACCTGACCGACCTCTACAACCTGCTCCATCGCTATGCCACGTCGAGCGAATCGCTGATCCGCACGCTGTTTCCCGAGTACGAGGGGCACATGACGCGTGCGGGCACGTCGCTGCGTCCGAGCGAGATCGCCGGGCGCCCGGTCAGCTGGCGCAAGGACGATACGCGCCTGCACGTGGATTCGTTCCCGTCGAATCCGATGCTGGGCAAGCGCTTGCTGCGCGTGTTCCACAACATCGACCCGGAAGCGCCGCGAGTGTGGCGCGTGGGCGAGCCGTTTGGCGATTTTGCTACGCGATTCGTGCCGAAGACGCGCGGCATGTGGCCGGGCCAGGCCTGGCTGATGAAGACGCTGCACATTACCAAGCGCGAGCGCAGCGAATACGATCACCGCATGCTGCAATTGCACGACCTGGCCAAGGCCGACCTGGACTATCAGAAAACCGTGCCGCAGCAGGAATTCCATTTTCCGCCGGGCGCCACCTGGATCGTGTTCAGCGACCAGCTGCTGCACGCCGCCATGCGCGGCAAGGCGATGATGGAACAGACGATCTACCTGGACCCGGCCGCCATCGGCGACCGCACCCATTCGCCCGAGGCCGTGCTGTCGCGCATGCTGGGCAAGCCGATGCTGGCCGCCTGAGTTTGCAGACTACCGCAGCAGCATCTTCAGCATCGACTCGAATCGCTTGCCATAGGGCGGCTTGAGCAGCCCGGCGCCATTCAGGCCAGCCTGATAGAGCACGGGCTTGAGCTTCGAGAACGTCTCGAAGCCGGCTTCGCCGTGATAGTCGCCCATCCCGCTGGGCCCCACGCCGCCGAAGGGCAGGTCGTCCTGAGCGATATGGAATAGCGTGTCGTTGACGGTCACGCCACCGGCCACGGTCTGGCGCATGACGCGATCCACCACGTCGCCGTTCTTGTCGAACACGTACAGCGCCAGCGGGCGGGGGCGCGCATTGACGAAGCCGATCGCGTCGTCGAGGTTGCGGTAGGTCACCACGGGCAGCACCGGCCCGAAGATCTCTTCCTGCATCGCGCGCACGTCGTCCGGGACGTCGGTCAGCAGCACGGGCGGCAACTGCCGGACGTCGGCGTTGGGGCCGGCATCGGTCAGCGGCACCACGCGTGCGCCGGCCGACTGGGCGGCGTCGATCAGCGAAACCAGCCGGTCGAAATGGCGCGGGCTGATGATGCTCGTGTAGTCCGGGTTGCGCGCGATGTCGGGATAGAGCCGGCCTACCACGCGCCGCGCGGTATCCACCAGCCGGTCGCGCTGATCGGCCGGCACCAGCACATAGTCCGGCGCAATGCACGTCTGGCCGGCATTGAGTAGCTTGCCCACCAGGATGCGCTCCACGGCCCGCTCGAAATCGGCGCCAGGGCCGATGATGGCCGGCGACTTGCCGCCCAGTTCCAGCGTTACCGGCGTCAGGTTCGCGGCGGCGGCCTTCATCACGTGATGGCCGACACTGGTGGACCCGGTGAACAGCAGGTGGTCGAACGGCAGCGCGCTAAAGGCGGCGGCCACCTCGGCGTCGCCGTTGATGACCCCCACCTCGTCCGGCGCGAAAGTGGCCTGTACCAGCCGCGCGAACAGTTCGGAAAACCGGGGCGTGAATTCGGACAGCTTGACCATCGCCCGGTTGCCGGCCGCCAGCGCGCCGGTCAGGGGCCCGATGGCCAGGTACAGCGGATAGTTCCAGGGCACCACGATGCCGATCACGCCCAGCGGTTGCGGCACCAGGCGCGACTTGCCCGGCTTGAACCAGAGCCCGGTCTTCACCCGGCGCACGCGCATCCACCGCTTGCCATGCCGCAGTGCGTCATCGATGCCCGAAATGCTTGGGAATACTTCCAGCAGCGCGGTTTCCTGGCGCGGCCGGTTCGTGAAATCGGCGCTGATCGCAGTCGCGATGGCGTCGTGGTTGTCGCGCACCAGCGCCTTGAGGCGCCGCAGCCGGTCGGCCCGGACCGGCCACCCCGGGGATTGGTCGTGGCGCGACGCGGCATGCATGGCGTTGAACACCGTGGACATGGCGGGCACTTCTCTCATCGGCGGTCTCCTTGGACGGAATCAGTTTCCGTGGGCCATCGCGCACCATAAGGCAGAGCGTCGGTTATATCAATGGAGGACACCTCCCAAACGCGGGGCGTGCGGCACCGCGCGCTGGCCGCCCGGATTCCGGGGCCGCCCCGCTTCACCACGCCGGCGGCAACGCCTACACTGGACTTTCGCGGCGGGCCTCCGCCGGGAGACTGGACCGGCACCGGACACGCGGGGAGACAGATGGAAACGACCTTTGACTATCTCGTCGTGGGTGCCGGCTCGGCTGGCTGTGCGCTGGCTGGACGGCTTGCCGACAGCGGCAATGACGCCATCGCGCTGCTCGAAACCGGCGCCCACGACCATCATGTGCTGGTACGCACACCTGCCGGCTGCGCGGCCATGCTGCCGCGCGCTGGCGCGCGCAACTACGGCTATCTGACAGCGCCGCAGTCCGAACTGGACGGGCGGCGCGGTTATCAGCCACGCGGGCGCGGCCTGGGCGGTTCGTCGTCGATCAACGCCATGATCTATATGCGTGGCCGGCCCGCCGATTACGACGGATGGGCCGCGGCGGGCTGCGACGGCTGGTCGTGGGACGATGTGCTGCCGTACTTCCGCCGGGCCGAGTGCAATGAGCGTGTGGCCGGCCATGACGACGATCCGCTGCACGGCGGCACCGGCCCGCTGCATGTCAGCGACCTGCGCTCGCCGAATCCGTTCGGCCAGCATTTCATCGATGCCGCGCAGCATGCTGGCATCGTGCGCAACGACGATTTCAACGGCGAGGAGCAGGAGGGCGTGGGCTGGTATCAGGTCACGCAGCACAACGGCGAACGGTGGAACGCTGCGCGCGCCTACCTGCACGGCGGCAATGTCCGCGACCGCAACTGCAACGGCGGACGCAGCCATCTGCATGTGATGACCGGCACGCAGGTGCTGCGTATCCTTTTCGAAAAACGGCGCGCCGTGGGGGTGCTGGCGTGGCGCGACGGCCGGGAAATCGTGCTGCGCGCGCGCCGCGAGGTAATCGTGTCGGCCGGGGCGTTCGGGTCGCCGCAGTTGCTGATGGCGTCAGGCGTGGGGCCGGCCGCCCATTTGCGCGAGCACGGTATCGACGTGGTGCATGACCTGCCCGGCGTCGGCGGCAATCTTCAGGATCACCTGGACATCATCCTGCACAAGCGCGTGCCGGCGTCCGACCTGTTCGGCATATCGCTGGGCGGGGCCAGGCGCCTCGTGGCCGAATTCCTGCGCTATCGGCGCCACCGGACCGGCATGATGACATCGAATTTTGCCGAAGCCGGCGCGTTCGTGCGCAGCCGTCCGGACCTGTCCGAGCCCGACCTGCAACTGCACTTCGTGGTCGGCATGGCCGACAACCACATGCGGCGCATCAACCTGGGCCATGGCTATTCCTGCCATGTCTGCGTGCTGCGTCCGCGCAGCCGTGGCGAGGTGAGGCTGGCATCGGCCGACATGCGGCAGGCGCCGCGCATCGACCCGCGCTACCTGACTGATCCGCAAGACATGGCAACGATGCTGGAAGGGTTGCGCATCGTGCGGCGCATCTTCATGCAAGCGCCGCTGGCGGTCTTCGGCGGCCGCGAACTGTACTCGGAGGCCTTGCGGCTCGATGGCAGCGACGACGAGGCGGCATGCGAGCTGATCCGCCGGCACGCGGACACGATCTATCACCCGGTGGGCACATGCCGCATGGGCATGGACGCCCTGGCCGTGG
The DNA here is from genome assembly GCF_900104095.1 of Ralstonia sp. 25mfcol4.1. Taxonomy (GTDB): domain Bacteria; phylum Pseudomonadota; class Gammaproteobacteria; order Burkholderiales; family Burkholderiaceae; genus Cupriavidus. Next base: position 46,609 of record NZ_FNJO01000019.1, read on the forward strand.
TGGACCCGCAATTGCGGGTGCGCGGCGTGGAAGGGCTGCGGGTGGTCGACGCGTCGATCATGCCGACGCTGGTGGGCGGCAATACCAACGCGCCGGCCATCATGATCGGCGAGCGTGCCCACGACCTGATCCGCTACGCGCCACATGTGACGCTGCGGATCCGGGAGGCGGCAGTGGCGGACTGAGATGTATCTTTTCCCCTCTCCCGCTTTGTGGGAGAGGGAGGCCGGCCGTCAGCCGCGCATCTGGAACTGGCCCACCATGTCGCGCAGGCGGCCCGCTTGCTCGTCCAGCGATTGCGCGGCGGCGGCGGCTTCTTCCACCAGCGCGGCGTTCTGCTGCGTCACCTGGTCCATCTGGCCCACGGCATGGCCCACCTGCTCGATGCCGGCGCTCTGTTCCTGCGACGCGGCCGAGATCTCGGCGATGATGTCCGACACGCGCTTCACGGCCAGGCGGATGTCGGTCATGGTCTTGCCGACTTTCTCGGCCTGGCCGGAGCCCGTACGCACCGTATCGACCGATGCCTCGATCAGTTCCTTGATTTCCTTGGCGGCGCTCGACGAACGCTGCGCCAGGCTGCGCACCTCGCCGGCCACCACGGCAAAGCCGCGGCCCTGTTCGCCGGCGCGCGCCGCTTCCACGGCGGCGTTCAGCGCCAGGATGTTGGTCTGGAAGGCGATGCCCTCGATCAGGTTGGTGATCTCGGCAATACGCTCGCTGCTGCTGCTGATGGCGCCCATCGTGCCCACCATCTGCTGCACCGACTGGTTGCCATCGTCGGCCACCAGCGCGGCGTTCGACGCCAGCGACGATGCCTGAAGCGCGTTCTCGGCGTTCTGTCGCACGGTGGCGGTGAGCTGTTCCATGCTCGACGCCGTTTCCTCCAGCGACGCGGCCTGCTCTTCGGTGCGCGACGACAGGTCGACGTTGCCGGCGGCGATCTGCGCAGCGGCCACGCTGACCGAATCGGTGGATCGGCGCACTTCGCGCAGCGTGCCCGCCACGCGCTCGATCAGCGCGTTGAACGACTGGGCGGTGTGGCCGATCTCGTCGAGACGGTCGACCGGCGCGCGGTGGTCAAGGTCGAGCGTCTTGCTGACGTGCTCCAGCGCGCCCTGGACTTCATCGAGACTGGTACGGATACGCCGGTACAGCCCGAAAGCCAGGAAGGCGGTCAGCGCGATGGCGACCACGATCACGATCGTGAACACGCGCACGGACGTGTGGTACTGGGCCTTGTTGAATGCCACCGCCTGCTCGCCGAGCTTGGTGTTGTAGTCGAGATGCTCGTCCAGGGCCTTGCGCACTGCGGTTGACGCGACGTGCACCGGACCCGACGTGATCATTTCCCGCGTGGCATCGAAATCGTTACTACGTGATTTTTCCAGGAACGCACCCAGGGTCTCGCGATAGGCCTTGATGGCCGCGCGATCGGCTTCCAGCATCTTGCGGTCGGTATCGTCCGAGATGTCTTCGCGCTCGTACTTGCTCAGCAGATCGTCGAAACGCTTGTTGGACCGGTCGAGCATGCCCTCGGCTTCGGTCTTGGCGCCGGCATCGGCGGTCATGGCGTGCCGGTAAAGCGAGACGCGGATGTTGGCCAGCGCGCCGCTGACATTGTTGAGATCGCGCACGCTCGTCAGCGTGTTGTCGTTGAAGTATTCGAACCGGTCTTCGGCCTTGGACAGTTGCCAGATACCGCCCAGGCCGACGAAGAGTAGCGCGAGCAATGCAAGGGACAGCGTAAGAAGCAGACGTTTGCTGATATTCATGGGGTGGCTTGGCGGCCACGTTACTTGGCGTGGACCGTCCGTTGTGACGACGACTTGGAAGGTTTTCGCAGGCGGGCCGGGAGCCCGTCGCCACAACGTTTACGGCAGGTGCCATATCCCCTGAAGGTGGGGATACTGCAAGGCAGCATGCAATGTGCGATGTCCGCACACTATGAGTATCAGTCCGGCCAGGCGCGCCGGGTGACGCGGACCAAAGTAGCGATATCGGCATCCAGCGTGCCGAACACGCGGCCATGCTGGCGGCCCAGGCGGCTGGCCACGAACTGTTCGGCCGACTCCAGGTGGGCGTGGGCGATCATCAGCGCGGCCTGCGCGGTGAGCACCAGGCCCTGCGCAAACCGGCGGGCGCTGGCTTCGAGCGTCTCCGCCGGGCCATGCAGCATTGCCTGAAGGGAGGCAAGCTCCGCGCGTACCATGGCGTGGCCGTTCGAGAGCCGTGCCAGGTCCTGCAGGATGCGGATGCCATCGTCGGGATTGCGCTGCAGCGCGCGTAGCACGTCCAGGCACATGATGTTGCCCGAGCCTTCCCAGATCGAATTCACCGGCGCCTCGCGATAGAGTCGGGCCATCGGACCTTCCTCGACATAGCCATTGCCGCCCCAGACCTCCATCGCCTCTCCGGTGGCTTCGAGCGCACGTTTGCAGATCCAGAACTTGGCGGCCGGCGTCATCACGCGCTTCCACGCGGCGGCCAACGGGTCCTGATCGGCATGCTCGAAGGCGTGGGCCAGCGCCATCATCATCTGCGTGGCGGCCTCCGATTCCAGCGCCAGATCGGCCAGCACGTTGCGCATCAGCGGCTGGTCGGCCAGCAGCCGGCCAAACGCCATGCGGTGGCGCGCGTGATGCAGCGCCTGTACCAGCGCCGCACGCAGCAGCGCCGCGCTGCCGATCACGCAGTCGAGCCGGGTGTTGGTGGCCATCTCGATGATGGTGGGAATGCCGCGGCCTTCCTCGCCGATCAGGATGCCGGTGGCGCCCCGGAATTCCACCTCGCTGCTGGCATTGGACTTGTTCCCGAGCTTGTCCTTGAGGCGCTGGATCAGGATCGGATTCTTGCTGCCATCGTCACGGAAGCGCGGCACGAAGAAGCAGGACAGCGGGCCGTCGGCGGCGCCCATGCGCGCCACCACCAGGTGGGCATCGCACATCGGCGCCGAGAAAAACCACTTGTGGCCGGTCAGCGCATATTCGGCGCCACGGCCTTCGCCGCGCACCGGTATCGCGACGGTGGTATTGGCGCGGACGTCCGAGCCGCCCTGTTTTTCGGTCATGCCCATGCCGATCATCACGGCGGTCTTGTCGCGCCAGGGCAGGTCGCGCGGATCGTGTTCGGTCGAGAACAGCCGTGCCTGCAGATCGCGATAGAGCGCCGGTTCCTTGCCGAGTACCGGGATGCTGGCAAACGTCATCGTGGTAGGGCAGAGCGAGCCGGATTCCACCTGGGCCTGCAGGAAATACCCGGCCGTGCGCGCCACCCAGGCGCCTTCGCGCGGCTGCGCGAAAGGCAGCGCCTGCAGTTGCTGGCTGCGCAGCAGGGCCAGCAGGTGATGCCAGGCGGGGTGGAACTGCACTTGGTCGATCCGTTCGCCGGTGCGGCTGTGGGTGTGCAGCGTCGGGGTCAGGCGGTTGGCATCGGCGGCCCATGCCTGTACCTCCGGGTCGCCAAGCCGGGCGCCATAGCCTGACAGCGCGTCGGCATGCCACGTCCCGCCCAGCCGGTCCAGCGCGGCGCGCAGGCCGGGATCGGTGTCGAACAGGTTGTAGCGGGCAAGGTCGGGCACCTGGTTGAAGACGCTGTGGGTCTCTGCGGCCTGCGCTTGATGAACGTCGGTGGCGGGTGTGGCGGACATGGCATCTCCTGGGCGGCAATGCTTCTCGGCACTTCGGCGGGCTGCGGCCATGGTACGGCAACTTCCCCGTTCGGAATGCTGCAGGGCACCATCATTCCGATACCGTGAAGCACGACAGCTGGAACCGAATTTCGGGTGGCGCGGGGGCGGGGCTTGTGCTTAAATTCACCCCGTTGGATGAAACAGGGGTGCCGTCCGGATGGGCCGGGCGCGCTGAGAGAGTCCCTTCGAACCCGATCCGGCTAGTACCGGCGTGGGAAGTTTCACAAAAACCGATTTGCCTCTTGTCCCGCGGGAAAGCCGCTTTTGCCGCAACGGGACGCCGCCGCCGGCCATGCCGCGCAGGCCGGCTCACAGGGCTCCTGGTTTCGTCCATCCCCGCAAGAGAGAGGACGACACCCATGGCCCGTACTGCCCCCGCCGCATCGTTTGAGTCGCTGGAAAGCGATCTCGACCAGAAATTCGCCTATCCGGCTTCGAGCAAGACCTACCTGACCGGCAGCCGCCCCGATATCCGCGTGCCGCTGCGCACGATCCTGCAGACCGCCACCCGCACCGAGAAGGGCGAGATGGCGAATCCGCCAATTCCCGTCTATGACACCTCGGGCCCGTACAGCGACCCGGACGTGCATATCGACCTGAAGGCCGGCCTGCCGCCCGTGCGCGCAAAGTGGATCGAAGAGCGCAACGACACCGAGGTGCTGTCCGGCCTGTCGTCGGAATATGGCCTGGCGCGCGCCAACGACCCCGCCACGGCCCACCTGCGCTTTGCCCAGTTGACCAACCCGCGCCGCGCCAAGGCAGGCGCGAACGTGTCGCAGATGCACTACGCACGCAAGGGCATCATCACGCCCGAGATGGAATACGTGGCGCTGCGCGAATCGCTGAACCTGCAGGCGCTGTACGACAAGCCCGAATACAAGGCGCTGCTGCGCCAGCATCCCGGCAATGCGCTGGGCGCCGCGCTGCCGCTGCGTCCGGAAGACATCACGCCGGAATTCGTGCGCCGTGAAATTGCCGCTGGCCGCGCGATCATCCCGGCCAACATCAATCACACGGAACTGGAGCCGATGGCCATCGGCCGCAACTTCCGCGTGAAGATCAACGGCAACCTGGGCAATTCGGCGGTGACGTCGTCGCTGGCCGAGGAAGTGGAAAAGATGGTGTGGTCGATCCGCTGGGGCGCCGACACCATCATGGACCTGTCCACGGGCAAGCACATCCACGAAACGCGCGAATGGATCCTGCGCAACTCGCCGGTACCCATCGGCACGGTGCCGATCTACCAGGCGCTGGACAAGACCGGCGGCATCGCCGAGGACCTGACCTGGGAAATGTTCCGCGACACGCTGATCGAGCAGGCCGAGCAGGGCGTGGACTACTTCACGATCCACGCCGGCGTGCTGCTGCGCTACGTGCCGCTGACGGCCGACCGCGTGACCGGCATCGTGTCGCGCGGCGGCTCGATCATGGCCAAGTGGTGCCTGGCGCACCACAAGGAAAACTTCCTGTACACGCACTTCGACGAGATCTGCGAAATCATGAAGGCGTACGACGTGTCGTTCAGCCTTGGTGACGGCCTGCGTCCGGGTTGCATCGCCGATTCGAACGACGACGCACAGTTCGGTGAACTGCGCACGCTGGGCGAACTGACCGCCAAGGCGTGGGAGCACGACGTGCAGGTGATGATCGAGGGCCCGGGCCACGTGCCGCTGCAGCGCATCCAGGCGAACATGGACGAGGAGCTGAAGCACTGCTACGAAGCCCCGTTCTACACGCTGGGACCGCTGGTGACCGACATCGCACCGGGCTACGACCACATCACCAGCGGCATCGGCGCCGCCAACATCGGCTGGATGGGCACGGCCATGCTGTGCTACGTCACGCCGAAGGAGCACCTGGGCCTGCCGGACAAGGAAGACGTGCGCGAAGGCATCATCACGTACAAGATCGCCGCCCATGCCGCCGACCTGGCCAAGGGCTGGCCCGGCGCGCAACTGCGCGATAATGCGCTGTCCAAGGCACGTTTCGAGTTCCGCTGGGAAGACCAGTTCAACCTGGGCCTCGATCCCGAGCGCGCACGGTCGTTCCACGACGCCACGCTGCCGGCCGAAGGCGCCAAGATCGCCCATTTCTGCTCGATGTGCGGGCCGAAGTTCTGCTCGATGAAGATCACGCAGGAAGTGCGCGACTATGCGGCATCGCTGCCCGCTGCCCAGAAGGGGATGGAAGAGAAATCGATCGAGTTCGTGAAGTCGGGCTCGAAGATCTACTCGTAAGCGTTGTCTTGCAGGACGGGCGGCCGCCCACGCGGCGCCGCCCGGCAGTACCGTAGCACCCAGAGTTCCGCGCGCGGCGCCCCCACGCGGCGCGGCGGTATTCATCCAACCGGAGGCCGGTCGGCGCCACTTACCTGGCCAAGGCCGCCGGCATACAAGCCCATGACAGCAGTACAGTCCTTCGATGTCGCCATTCTCGGCGCCGGCCTGGCCGGGCGGATTTCCGCCTGGCTGCTGGTGCGTGCCGGTGCCCGCGTGGCGCTGGTGGAGCGTGGCGGCCCCGACGGCAGCGGCTCGGCCGCGCATGTGGCCGCGGCCATGCTGGCGCCGCTGGCCGAATCGGCCATCGCCGAACGGCGCATCGTCGACCTTGGCATCGCCAGCGTCGACCTCTGGCGCACCTGGATCCAGGAACTGCCCGAGCCCGTGTTCTTCCAGGAGGATGGCACGCTGGTGGTCTGGCATGCGCGGGACCGCAGCGAGGTGTCCCTGTTCACCAGCCGCATGCGCGCGGTAGCCCCGCCAGAACTGGTACAGGCGCGCCTGCGCACGCTGGACGGCAAGGGCGTGGCCGAGGTGGAACCCGAACTGGCCGGACGCTTCCCGCAGGGCCTGCTGCTGCAGGGCGAAGGCCAGCTCGACAATCGTGGCGCGCTGCGGGCCCTGCTCCACTGTGCGATGGACGAAGGGCTGCACTGCGTGTGGGAGGCCGGCGAGATCGACGCCGAATCGCTGCCATCGCTGGGCATCAAGGCCGACGTGGTGCTCGATTGCCGCGGCCTGGGCGCCCGCGGCGCCTGGATGGACCGCGACGCGCAGGGCAACCCCGTGCCCGGCCTGCGTGGCCTGCGCGGCGAAGTGGTGCGCGTGCATGCGCCCGACGTGAAGCTGCACCGGCCGGTGCGCCTGCTGCATCCGCGCTACCCGATCTACATCGCACCGAAGCCGAACGACCTGTACGTGATCGGCGCCACCGAAATCGAAAGCGAAGACGATTCGCCGATGAGCGTGCGCTCCGCGCTGGAACTGCTGTCGGCCGCGCACTCGCTGCATCCCGCCTTCGGCGAGGCGCGGGTGCTGGAACTGAACGTGCAGCGCCGCCCGACGCGCCCCGACCACCTGCCGTCCATCCGCGTGGACCAGCGTGCGCGCGTGGTGCGCATCAACGGGCTGTATCGCCATGGCTGGCTGATCGCGCCGGCCGTGACGGAAGCCGCCTGCCACGTGGTACGTGCCCTGCTCAACGACGATCCCGCCGCCTACGCCGTGCCGTCCGCGCTGCGCTGGCCCGGCATGATCCAGCAGGTGCGCGAGGTGGTCTGCCCCGCGCCGAGCGTGGTCGTCAGCCCCGGCGGCGGCACGCTGCATTAACCGATAACCATCATGCAAATCCTGCTCAATGGCCAACCGCTCGACGTGCCGGACGCCGCCACGCTGGCCGACGCCGTGACGGCGGCAGCCATCGCGCCGCCGTTCGCCGCCGCGGTGAACGGCCAGTTCGTGCCGCGCGCCGCGCATGCGGCCACATCGCTCAATGCGGGCGACCAGATCGATCTCGTGCAACCGGTAACGGGCGGCTAAAGGGACCCTCCATGACATTCGAACCTGCTGAAACCCTGCGCGACCCGTTCGTGCTGTACGGCGAATCCTTCGATTCGCGCCTGCTGCTGGGCACCGCGCGCTATCCGTCGCCGGCCACGCTGCAGGCTGCCGTGGAGGCATCGCGCCCGGCCATGATTACCGTGGCCCTGCGCCGCCAGACCGCCATCGGCAGTGGCGACGGCCAGACGCTGGGCGGCGACACCTTCTGGCAGATGCTGCGCTCGCTGGGCGTGCCCGTGCTGCCCAACACCGCCGGCTGCTTCACCGCGCAGGAAGTCATCACCACGGCGATGATGGCGCGCGAGGTCTTCGAGACCGACTGGATCAAGCTCGAACTGATCGGCGACGACTACACGCTGCAGCCCGACACGCTGAACCTGCCCGCCGTGGCCGAGACGCTGATCAAGGAAGGCTTCAAGGTGCTGCCTTACTGCACCGAGGACCTGGTGCTGTGCCGCCGCCTGCTCGACGTGGGCTGCCAGGCGCTGATGCCCTGGGCGGCCCCGATCGGCACCGGCCGTGGCGCCGTGAATCCGCACGCCATGCGCACGCTGCGCGACCGGCTGCCCGACACGCCGCTGATCGTCGATGCCGGCCTGGGCCTGCCGTCGCACGCGGCGCAGGTGCTGGAGTGGGGCTACGACGGCGTGCTCTTGAACACCGCCGTGGCGCAGGCCGCGTACCCGGTGAACATGGCCCGCGCGTTCGCGCTGGCCGTGGACGCCGGCCGCACCGCCTACCTGGCCGGGCCGATGCCCGAGCGCGAAGTGGCGCAGGCCAGCACGCCGGTGGTCGGCATGCCGTTCTGGCACGCCGAAGGCGCGGAGGATCGCGCATGACGCGCCAGGGTGTTGCCGCGGCCATCGATGCCGCACTGTTTGAGGACGTGATGCGGCGCTTTGCCGCGATGTTCGGCCGCGACGAATCGCCCTGGCAGGTGTGGCCGCTGGCCAATGCACCGGCCACGCTGGGCCGTCACGACGTGGTGCTGTCGGACGGCGAAGCGGCCGCCGACATCATCGACCGCGTGGCGGCGGCCAATGCCGTACTGATCGTGTCTGAGCGCGAAGGCGGCCGCTGGATCGACACGGTGCGCTCGTGGATGGGCACCTGGGTGCTCGATTCGCACGCCGACGATGACACCGCGCACTCGCCGGGTTTCGTGGCGGTGCTGACGGCGGCGCTGTCGCTGCATTTTCCCGCGCACGACGCGCTGTGCATCGCCCGCGCCTGGGAGCCGGGCAGCACCGCGTGGCCCGGCGATTTCGCGCGCTTCCCACGCGTGCGCCATGCCGCGCTGGTGTCGCCCGACCAGCCGGCGCCAGCCTTTGCGCCGTGTCCGCCCGATCTGGGCCTGTATGCGGTCATGCCGACCGCCGACTGGATCGAGCAGCTCGTGCCGCTGCAGGTGCCCACCGTGCAGCTGCGCTTCAAGTCGGCCGACGCGGCCGAGGTGAAAGCCGAAGTGGTGCGGGCGGCCAACGCCGCAAAGGGTTCGAAGTCGCGCCTGTTCATCAATGACCATTGGCGCGTGGCGATCGACCATCACGCGGCCTGCGGCGGAGACAGCGGCATCTATGGCATCCATCTGGGCCAGGAAGACCTGGACGAGGCTGACCTCGATGTCATCCGCGCCTCGGGTCTGCGCCTGGGCGTGTCGACGCACGGCTACGCCGAGATGCTGCGCGTGGCGGCGATCCAGCCCAGTTACCTGGCGCTGGGCGCGATTTTCCCGACCACGACCAAGGTCATGCCGACCCAGCCGCAAGGCATGGGCCGCTTCCAGTCGTATGTGACCCTGATGAAGCCGGTGATTCCGTCGCTGGTGGGCATCGGCGGGGTGAACGCCGGCAATATGCGCGAAGTGCTCGATGTCGGCGTGGGCAGCGCCGCCGTGGTGCGCGCCATCACCGAGGCCACCGATGTGCCGGCGGCGGTGGCGGGGCTTAATGCCTTGTTTGCCTGATGGTCGCTGGCTGAACGGTTTTAACCGCTCCCCCAAACTGCTCTGAGGGAGCGAACCGCCGGCGCTTGATCCATGGCGGGACAGGGGCCGGGGAGAGGGCCGGCGTATCAGGAACTCACAGTTTGGGCGCTGACCGGCCACCCCGGCTGGTCGCGACCGGACAATCCGCATATCCTCTCCATCCAGTCACCAATGGATAGAGGTTCCGCAGTACGGAACGGAACCCGCAGAGAGGAAACAGCAGTGAACGAGATCATCCCCGCCGCCCCGGGCACCCCGGACAAGCCCTATTTCGGTATCGAGATTCCGCTGATGCGCCTGCTGGGCCTGCAGCCGGTGCATATGGAGGAAGGGCTATGCCGTACGCGCCTGCCGGCCAGCCCGAACGTGGTGAACAGCCGTGGTGACGTGCATGGCGGCACGCTGATGGCCGTGCTGGACTTCACGCTGAGCGGCGCGGCGCGCTCGCATGCCCCGTTGGACGTGGGCGTGATCACGATCGACATGTCCACGCATTTCCTGGCCGCCGCGCGCGGCGAGCTGACGTTCGAGGCGCGCATCCTGCGCCGGGGCGCCAAGATTGCCTTCTGCGAGGGCGAGGCCCGCGACGCATCGGGCACCGTCTGCTGCGTGGCCCGCGCGTCGTTCAAGCTGGTGCAGCTGGCCGGCGGCAACTAGGCGTCCGGCCCGTCCGCAGGGCCTTCCGTAGGGCGATAGACCGCCACGAACCTCGCGCGCTCGGTGATGCCATAGTCGCCGGGCGCGTATTGCATCAGCCAGTCGCCCGGCTTGCCGGTCAGCACATCGCCGCCGGCCGAGCGCTCCAGCGCGAACGCGACCGGCATTTCCTTGACCAGCACCGGCACCGGCTTGTTGCGATACGGGCCGGCCTCGCCGTGCGCGTTCGGCCCCACGGCCACATAGCGCGCGTCGAAACGCCCGCGCGACACCACCCAGCGGTCGCCGGTGGCGCCGGTCACGATGGCATCCGCGCGCTGATAGCGGTTCGGCCCCTCGCGGCTGATCAATTCACCGGGCTCGGCGGCAAACGCTACCTGCACGGTCTCGTCCTTCACGTACCAGCGCGCGGCGGGATCGTCGCGCAGGTCGATGTCTTTCAGGGTTTCCATGTCGAATCCAATGCCGTGTCAGCCCAGCTGTCGCGGGGCGAAGCCGTGGTTGAGCGGGCCGTTGCCGGCGCCGAGGCGCAACGGGGCGCCAGCCGCGATGGCCCGGGCCACATAGTCCAGCGCGATACCCACGGCGTCGGGCAGCGTGTCGCCGCGCGCCAGCTGCGACGCGATGGCCGCCGCCAGCGTGCAGCCGGTGCCGTGCAGGTTGGGGGTGTCGATGCGTGGATGCGTGTAGATGCGCGTGGTGCCGTCGGCCAGCATCAGCAGGTCGTCCAGGCCGGTGGCGTCGGAGCCATCGTCCTCCAGGTGACCGCCCTTGAGCAGCACGGCCTGGCAGCCCAGGGCCAGCAGGTCGGCGGCGGCGGTTTCCATTTCGGCGCGGCGCGCGATGCGGCGCCCGAGCAGGTACGAGGCTTCCGGCAGGTTCGGCGTGACCAGGATGGCGCGCGGAAACAGGCGCTTCACCATGGCCTGGCTGGTGGCGTCGTCGGACAGCGTGGCGCCCGACGTCGAGATCATGACCGGGTCGACCACGAGCTTGCGGATGCCGTGCCGGTCCACCGCGTCGGCCACGGCCTCGACGATGGCCGCCGTGCCGAGCATGCCGGTCTTGGCGGCATCCACGCCGATGTCACTGGCCACGGCATCGATCTGCGCGGCCACCATGTCGGCCGGAATGGCGTGTACCCCGGTCACGCCCAGCGTGTTCTGGGCCGTGATGGCCGTGATCGCGCTCATGCCGAAGCAGCCAAGCGCGGCAAATGTCTTCAGGTCCGCCTGGATGCCGGCGCCGCCGCCGGAGTCGGAGCCGGCGATGGTCAGGGTGCGGGGTGGCGTGGGGAGCATGTGGAAGGCGGGAACGGGACGGGAACAGTCGGAAACAATTAAGCGGGAAAAAATCTGGCATTTCTGCCCGCTCGGCGCGAACAGGCACGCTACAATACCGCCACTCCGAGGAGCGTTGCAACGGATGCACTGCCATCCGCCAGGCTCGGAATGTCTCAACGGCGCTCGCTGTTCCGTGGTTCGCACGGGGCGCGAGTCGACCTGTCTGCCCGTCATGGCCTCACGTGAGGCATCCGTGACGCGGCCCGGGCCCCGGTTTTACGGGCCTTACCCGTCTCCCGTCCCGCGTATGCGCCACTCTTACATCGGAGTGAACATGAACGCTGTGACTGACCTGAAGCAAGACTACCTGATCGCCGACATCGGCCTGGCCGGCTGGGGCCGCAAGGAAATCGCGATCGCCGAGACCGAAATGCCTGGCCTGATGGCCATCCGCGACGAATTCGCCGCTGCGCAGCCGCTCAAGGGCGCCCGCATCGCCGGTTCGCTGCACATGACGATCCAGACCGCCGTGCTGATCGAGACGCTCAAGGCACTGGGCGCCGACGTGCGCTGGGCCTCGTGCAACATCTTCTCTACGCAGGACCACGCCGCCGCCGCCATCGCCGCATCGGGCACGCCGGTGTTCGCGTTCAAGGGCGAGTCGCTGAAGGAATACTGGGATTTCACGCACCGCATCTTCGACTGGGCCGACGGCGGCACGCCGAACATGATCCTGGACGACGGCGGCGACGCCACGCTGCTGCTGCACCTGGGCGCCCGCGCCGAGAAGGACGCATCGCTGATCAGCAAGCCGACCAGCGAGGAAGAAACCTACCTGTTCGCCGCCATCAAGGAAAAGCTGGCCAAGGATCCGAGCTGGTACAGCCGTAACCTGGACGCCATCCGCGGCGTGACCGAGGAAACCACCACGGGCGTGCACCGCCTGTACCAGATGGCCCAGCGCGGCGAGCTGAAGTTCCCGGCCATCAACGTCAACGACTCGGTGACCAAGAGCAAGTTCGACAACCTGTACGGCTGCCGCGAATCGCTGGTGGACGGCATCAAGCGCGCCACCGACGTGATGATCGCCGGCAAGATCGCCGTGGTTGCCGGCTACGGCGACGTGGGCAAGGGCAGCGCCCAGGCCCTGCGCGCGCTGTCGGCACAGGTGTGGGTCACCGAAATCGACCCGATCTGCGCACTGCAGGCCGCCATGGAAGGCTACCGCGTGGTGACGATGGACTACGCCGCCGAGCACGGCGACATCTTCGTGACCTGCACGGGTAACTACCACGTGATCACGCATGACCACATGGCCAGGATGAAGGACCAGGCCATCGTCTGCAACATCGGCCACTTCGACAACGAGATCGACATCGCATCGGTCGAGAAGTACGAGTGGGACGAGATCAAGCCGCAGGTGGACCACGTCAAGTTCCCGGACGGCAAGAAGATCATCATCCTGGCCAAGGGCCGCCTGGTGAACCTGGGCTGCGCCACGGGCCATCCGTCGTACGTGATGAGCAGCTCGTTCGCCAACCAGACCATCGCCCAGATCGAACTGTGGGCCGAGCGCGACAGCGGCAAGTACCCGGTGGGCGTCTACACGCTGCCGAAGCACCTGGACGAGAAGGTGGCGCGCCTGCAGCTGAAGAAGCTGAACGCGCAGCTGACCGAGCTGACCGACCAGCAGGCCGCCTACATCGGCGTGCAGAAGCAAGGCCCGTACAAGGCCGACCACTACCGCTACTGATCGGCCCGAGATTCTCCCCGACGGTGTTCTCCCCTCTCCCGCCCGGCGGAAGAGGGGCCCGGGGGAGAGGGCGTTGAGCTGACTGCGCGACCGGGCTCCGCCAGAAGCGCGCAGTTCCGATGTCATCCAATAACAAGGAGTCCCAATGAGACTGTTGGCCGTCTGGATCATCAACGCCGCGTCGCTGTTCCTGGTGAGCTACCTGATCGGCGGTATCGAGCTGCGCGGATTTGGCGCGGCGATGGTTGCCGCGCTGGTGCTGGGTCTGGTCAATACGCTGATCCGGCCGATCCTGGTCATCCTGACCCTGCCAGTGACGCTGCTGACGCTGGGGCTGTTCATCTTCGTCATCAACGCGCTGCTGTTCCTGTTCGTCGGCAACCTGCTGCAGGGGTTTGTCGTGGCCGGATTCGGCGCCGCGCTGCTTGGCTCGATTCTCTATAGCGTGATCTCGACGATTCTCGCCAGCGTACTGCTCGGCGGCCGGGACTAAGCGCGACTGAAATTCTTCGGGGCGCCGCGCGTGCGGCGTGCCAACCATGACTGATCGCTACTACAGCTTCGAATTCTTCCCGCCCAAGACGGCGGAGGGCGCCGAGAAACTGCGCAACACCCGCGCCCAGCTGGCACCGCTGCAGCCGAAGTACATTTCGGTGACGTTCGGCGCCGGCGGCACCACGCAGCAGGGCACGCTCGACGCCGTGCTGGAAATCCAGCGCGAGGGCATCGAGGCGGCGCCGCACCTGTCGTGCGTGGGGTCGTCGCGCGAAAGCATCCGCGACATCCTCAAGACCTACCGCGATGGCGGCATCCGCCATATCGTGGCGCTGCGGGGCGACATGCCTTCGGGCATGGGCGAGATCGGCGAATTCCGCTATGCCAACGAACTGGTGGAGTTCATCCGCGCCGAAACCGGCGACTGGTTCAACATCGAGGTGGCCGCGTATCCCGAATACCACCCGCAGGCCCGTTCGCCGCGCCACGACCTGGACAACTTCGTGCGCAAGGTGAAGGCCGGCGCGAACTCGGCCATCACGCAGTATTTCTTCAACGCCGACGCCTACTTCCGCTTTGTCGACGACGTGCGCGCGATGGGCGTGGATGTGCCGATCGTGCCCGGCATCATGCCGATCACCAACTACTCGCAACTGATGCGTTTTTCCGAGATGTGCGGCGCCGAAGTGCCGCGCTGGGTGGCGAAGCGGCTTGAATCGTTCGGCGACGACAAGGAGTCGATCCGGGCCTTCGGCCTGGACGTGGTGACGGCGCTGTGCGAACGCCTGCTGGCTTCGGGCGTGCCGGGTTTGCACTTCTACACGCTGAACACGGCCGGCGCCACCAAGGCCATCTGGCAGCGCCTGAAGCTCTGAGCGCATGCCCGCCGCGCGCCGTCCGGACCCGTTCATCGAGCATCTGCTGGAACTGATGGCGCCGTTGGCGGCCAGCATCGGGCCGGTCACGGCCAGACGGATGTTTGGCGGCCATGGCCTGTTCTACGACGGGCTGATGTTCGCGCTGGCAAGCGGCGGCCAGTGCTACCTGAAGGCGGACGACGTCACGCTGCCCCGCTTCGCGGCCGAGGGCAGCGAGCCCTTCCGCTACCAGTCGGCTCGGCGCGAGGTGACGATGCGTCACTACCTGAGCCTGCCGGCGGCCTGCCTGGAGTCGCCGTCCGCCATGACGCCCTGGGCGCGCATGGCAGTGGAAGCCGCGCTGAGGCTCGGGAACGCGAAGTAGGCATATCGGCAACCGTGGGCGATGGTGGCATACTCGCCGCCATGGTCACCGCCACCTTCCGTTTCTACGAGGAACTGAACGACTTTCTGGCGCCATCGCAGCGCCGCCGGGACCTGTCGTGCCCCTGCGCACGCGCCGCCACGGTCAAGCACATGATCGAGGCGCTGGGCGTGCCGCATACCGAAGTGGAACTGATCCTCGTGAATGGCGAATCGGCGCCGTTCGAGCGCCTCGTCGAGGACGGTGACCGCATAGCTGTTTATCCAAAATTCGAATCCTTCGATGTCACGCCGCTACTGCGCGTGCGCGAGCGTCCGCTGCGCAACATCCGCTTTGTCGCCGATGCCCACCTGGGCGGCCTGGCGCACCTGCTGCGCATGACCGGCTTCGACACGCTCTACGACAACCACTTCGAAGACAGCGAGATTGCCCGCATCGCAGCCGACGCGCAGCGCATCGTGCTGACGCGCGACCGCGAACTGCTCAAGCGCCGCGAGATCACGCACGGCTGCTATGTGCGGGCGATCAAGCCGTCGCTGCAGGCCCACGAGATCTTCGCCCGGCTCGACCTGGCACGCAGCGCCCGCCCGTTCTCGCTATGCCTGACCTGCAACGTGCCGCTGCAACGGATCGACAAGGCCCAGGCACAGGGCCGCGTGCCGGACGGCGTGTTCGAGCGCCACGACCGCTTTGTCACGTGCCCGCATTGCCGCAGGGTGTTCTGGGAAGGCTCGCACTGGAAGCGGATGCGCGAACTGGTGGATGGGTTGGTGCGTC
This sequence comes from Ralstonia sp. 25mfcol4.1, assembly GCF_900104095.1. GTDB lineage: Bacteria > Pseudomonadota > Gammaproteobacteria > Burkholderiales > Burkholderiaceae > Cupriavidus. The sequence goes on from NZ_FNJO01000019.1 coordinate 62,333, forward strand.
GTTGATGCCGGACGCGGAAGCCGGGGCCGCCAGTGCGTCCGGCGTTCGTTCCCGCCACCCTGCCGCGCAACGGACAGCGGGCAGCGGGGGACGATGGGTCAGTCGAAACGGTGTTCAACCAGAGTCAGGCTCTCATCGAGTCGGTCGAACTTGTGAATGAAAGTGGCATCGAACTTCACCACGCGTTGCAGATCCGGTACATACCAGACGACGATCTTGTAAGGCACGGAGATCAGGCTTCCGACGGCTGCTGCGCCGTAAAAAGACCGCAGCTGAAGCCCTTCGTAGCTGATGCGCAGCGCCTGGAATTCCCCCATCGGCAGCCGGACCGCGCTCGGGCCCGTAACGCGACCTTGCAGTTCCATGCGCGCGCCGCTGCCGGGCGCGTTGTACGAGTATTTCCAGGTCATGCCTGGTTTGACATTCGCCGGCACCCAGCCGGCCGGGGGGCTGAGCGAGTCGAACTCGCCGCCCAGGGGCGTGGCCAGGTTCTGCAGTTGGCCATCGCGCGATTCCACCCTGGCCCCCTGGTTAAACGTGACCTTGTCACCGTCGATACGGTCGACCCGATAGACCACATCGCGCTTTACGCCCGTCAGCCTGTCGGTCAGCTGGTAGCGCCACGTCTCGCCCACGCGGGGCGAAGCATTGGCCGTCGGTGCAGCGGCGGGTGCCGGCGTTGCGGCCGTCACGGCGGCGGGCGCGGGGCCCGGCGTGTATCCGGCAAGGGCGCGCGTGCCACGTGCCGAGGCTGAAGCGATCCACGCAGCGGGCAGCGCACTGGTCAGCGTGTCGCCGGCGGCCGGGCGCGTCAGCACGCCGATCAGGCGGCCGCTGTCGTCGAACATGCCGCCTCCACTGATCTGCGCACTGGGCGCGATCGATGCCTGAATGCGGTCCAGGCCGCCATCTGCGGATGCACGCAAGCCTGCGATCGCCCCCTGGCTCAGCGAAACCTGCCCGCTTTCCGTGGCTACGGCGGCAAAAACCCGTTGGGCGAATGCCGGCGCGCCGATAGCAACCGTAACGGCTGGCGCGTTGAAGTTGGCCACCTTGAGCAGGCAAATGTCGCGCTCCACGTCGGGGGCTTCCAGTGTGGCGCCATAGCTCACGTTGTCGCGCTGGATTGACACGGTGCGCGCGCCTGCCAGCACATGGCAGGCAGTCACGAGCTGACCCGCGCCGATGACCACGGCAGAACCGGTAGAGAGCGGTGCGCGTTGCGGCCCGAAGGTGGCCACCGCATAGACGCTTGGCGAAATTTTCGCAAGCATCTGGGCAGAGTCGAGCGCGAACGCGGAAGAAGGAAGCAGGGCGTACAGGGCGAGCAGGCCCGTGGTGACGCGCGGGGCGGTGTTACGCATGGGGCGGCAGTGGCGAAAGGTTCGGTGAAAGTTCAGCGGGCGGGCAACAGGTAGCGCAAGTCGTCGAGCGTGGGCACCTTGCCGGCGGTATCGGCAGGCCGGGCTGCCGTCGTCGCGGCGGCCGCAGTCTGCACGGGAGCCGGTGCCGGGGACATCGGAGCCAGCGACGGCGTCGTGGCGGGCATCGCGACCGGTTGCCTGGCAGCGGGTACGGACGCCATTTGGGTGCCCCCCATGTCGGCCGACGCGTCGCCTGTATAGGACAACTTGTCCAGCAATGCGTGGCCATTCGCGGCAGGCTCTTCCTGGAACGCCAGCCGGCCAGCCAGGATGCCGAAGGTGATCGATGTACGGATGTAGCGTGTCTCGCCAGCCTTCAGGTCGAACGTGTACTGCGATTCCACTTCCGTCGTGCCAGCCGCGACATACATGCCGGGCTTGCGGTCGATATAGAAAAAGCCGCCAGGGCGGCTACGGCCGACCGCTTCGTCGTTCACGCGGATTTCCGGCTGGATGGCCATGCCGAGGGGCGTGGAGTCGCGAAGAAAATAGACCCGGCCGGCGTCGCTGCCTAGCGTCGGGATCGACGACGCCATTTCCTGGAAGTTCGGCCCGCTAGCGCAACCGGACAACAGCGCGGCGGCCGCCAGGGCCACCGAAACCCTACCCGTCAATTGCATGACTTTTCCCTGCTCTTGTTCTTAGTGTTCGTTATTTTTTTAGTGCGCCCTGACGCCGGCAGCAGCGAAAGGCTGGCCGTTCCACAACCGTCGAGCAAGGCCGGGATGGGCGTCAGGTGCCGTTTTGGCGGCTTCGCGAGCTTACCGCACACCGCGCTCCGTCACCATCCAGTCCATCGGCAGGTCGTGCGCTTCTGCAACAAGCGGGATCTCGCAGGCGTCGAAGCCGATGCCGATGGCGATGGGCGTGACGCCGAGCCCGGCCAGGGCGGCCAGCGTGCGGTCGTAGAAGCCGCCGCCGTAACCGAGGCGGAACTTGTTGGCGCTGAAACCGACACAGGGAATGAGCAGCGCGTCGGGCGTCATGGCTTCGGTGCCGTCGGGTACCGGAATGCCGTAGTGTCCGGCGCGCATCGTCGTGTCAGGGGTCCAGAAATGGAAATCGAGCGGCGTGCCCGGGGCCGAGACCACGGGCAGGGCGGCCATGCGGCCGGGCATCCCGCCCAGCCAGCGGGCCACCGTGCCGCGGGCGTCGAATTCGTGCTGGATCGGCCAGTAGAACCCCAGATTCCGTACGCCGAGGCGTTCCAGCAGGGGGCCCAGCGCCCGGTCGATGGCGGCATCCGATGCGGCCCGATCGGGCAGCGCGGCGCGCCGCGCCAGCAGGTCGCGGCGCAGGGCGCGCCGGTCGTTGGCGGGGGCGGCAGGCTGGTCCGTGATGGCCGGGAATTGACGGGCGTCCGGCCCGTTGTCCGGGGCTTGGGATGGGGGCATGGCGTGCAATAATGACCGCGATCAGACAATCAGAAACAGATGAAGCATGCGTGCCTGTGTTCGTGAATGGGCACGCGCCACCACATAAGGGATAGCCAAGAATGTCGAAGGGAGTATATCTGCGCCGGGCCGGCCGCTTCGCCTGGCTCGCGTTCGCAGGCGCGGTGCTGGCCATGCCGGCATACGCGCAGAAGAAGCCGGCGCCATCGCGTCCGGCGCCGCAGCAGCCCGCCGCGTCGACGATGATTCCGTCCAACCCGGACGACGCCTTCGTGGCGCTGCGCGAAGCGGCCCGCAAGAACGACGCGGACCGCGCCGCAGCCATTTCGGCCACGCTGGTGGACTACCCGATTCCGTCGTACGTCGAGTACTTCCGCATCAAGCCGCAGATGTTCGATACCGGCGGCCAGGCGCGCATCGACGCGCCCGACGCCGAAGTGGCAGCGTTCCTGCAGCGTTACCAGGGCGAGGCGATTGCCGACCGCATGCGCAACGACTGGCTGCTGGTGCTGGGCAAGAAGCGCGAGTGGGCCAATTTCGATATCCAGTACCCGCAGTTCGTGCTCAAGGACGACACGCAGGTGGAGTGCTACGCGCTGCTGTCGAAGGCGCTCAAGGGCCAGAACGTGGCCGCCGAGGCGCGCGCGACGCTGGTGGATCCGCGCTACTACGGCGACGGCTGCGTTGATCTGGTGGGCTACCTGGCGCAGAGCCAGCAGATCCAGCGTAGCGACGTGGCGTTCCAGGCACGTCAGGCGCTGGAACAGAACTACACGACGCTGGCCGCGAAGATCGCGGCTGCCGTGCCCGATGCACGCGTGGACAGCGACTCGCTGGCCACCGTGGTCAAGATGGCCCGCAACGACCCGTCGCAGGCCGCGTCGTACCTGAACACGATCGCCGGCGGCCTGTCGCGCGACGAACAGGGTGCCGCGTGGGGCGTGGTTGGCCAGTACGCGGCCAAGAAGCTGATGCCGGAAGCGGCCGGCTACTACCGCCGCCAGATGGACCTGGGCGGCAACCAGTGGCTGTCGGACGAAACGCAGGAATGGCGCGTGCGCGCGGCATTGCGCCAGGGCGACTGGAAGCAGGTGCGCCAGTCGATCGAACTGATGCGCCCCGAGCTGCGCGCCAAGGACCCGGCGTGGACGTACTGGTACGCCCGCGCGCTGAAGGCCGATGGCCGTGGCGCCGAAGCCCAGGCGCAATTCCAGTCGATCGCGGGCCAGTTCAATTTCTACGGGCAGCTGGCCAGCGAGGAACTGGGCAACCGGATCACGCTGCCGGCCCGCACCACGGTCGGCGACGCGGAGGCCATGGCCATGCGCACGCGACCCGGCTTTGTCCGCGCGCAGAAATTCTATGACCTGAACCTGCGCTTCGAGGGCAACCGCGAGTGGAACTGGGAACTGCGCGGCATGAGCGACCGCGAACTGATCGCCGCCGCCGAGTACGCGCGCAAGATCGACCTGCTGGACCGCACGGTCAACACGTCGGACCGTACGAAGGCCGAACACGATTTCGCCCAGCGTTTTCCGATGCCGTATCGCGACATCATGCAGCGGGCCACCGATGACGTCGGCCTGGACATGGCCTGGGCGTACGGCCTGATCCGCCAGGAATCGCGCTTCATCATGAATGCGCGCTCGTCGGCGGGGGCGCATGGCCTGATGCAGGTGATGCCGGCCACGGCCAAGTACGTGGCGAAGAAGATCGGCATGGCTGACTTCTCGCCGTCGATGATGGGCGATCCGAATATCAATATCCTGCTCGGTACAAATTACATGAGCATGGTACTGACGGACCTCGACAGTTCATGGACGCTGGCGTCCGCCGGGTACAACGCCGGCCCGGGACGCCCGAAATCGTGGCGTTCGAGCCTGTCGCGGCCCGTGGAAGGCGCGATCTTTGCAGAGACGATCCCGTTCACGGAAACGCGAACGTATGTCAAGAATGTGCTTTCCAACGCTACGTACTATGCTGCATTGATGAGCGGCCGTCCCCAGTCGCTGAAAGACCGGCTTGGGGTGGTCGCGCCGTCCTCGGTCACGACGACCAGCCTGCCCTGACCCTGCAACACCCTGCATAGGGACGGGGCGGCGGCTCCGTGACCGTCGGGACGCGTGCATCACGCAAGCGTCACACGAATCGTCACGGAGCCCCAGAATGAAGACCAGCAACGTCCTTGTCGTCGGGGGCGCCGGTTTCATCGGCAGCCACCTCGTGTCCCGCCTGGCCGGCGCGGCGTCCGCCTCTGGCGCACCGCTCGATCCGGCCACCAATCCCGATAGTCCCATCGCGCCCGACCGCATCGTGGTCGGCTCGCGCAGCGTCGAACATGCGCAGCATCTGCTGCTGTTGCCGCGCGTGGAAGTGGCCGAACTCGGCCTGGCCGACGCGGCTTCGCTGGATGACGCGATCGGCCCGCTTGGCGTCGATGGCATCGTCGTCAACCTGGTGGGCGTCCTGCACGGCGACCGTGGCGACCCGTACGGACCCCAGTTCGCCGCCGCGCATGTCGATCTGCCGCGCCAGCTGGTGGAGGCCTGCAGCCGCACCGGCGTTCGCCGGCTGATTCACATGAGCGCGCTCGGCGCGGACCCGCAAGGGCCGTCGATGTACCTGCGCAGCAAGGGCGAAGGCGAGCGCATCGTACGCGAGAGCGGGCTGGACTGGACCATCTTCCGTCCATCCGTCGTGTTCGGCCCCGACGATCATTTTCTGAACCTGTTCGCCCAGTTGCAGCAGATGGCGCCGGTGGTGCCGCTGGCGTGCGCCCATGCGCGCTTCCAGCCCGTGTTCGTGATGGATGTGGTACAGGCCTTCGTGAACGCGATGGCCAATGGCTCGACGGTCGGGCAGACCTACGAACTGGGCGGTCCGCAGGTGTACACGCTGGAGGAGCTGGTCAAGTTCGCGGGCCGGGCGTCGGGTCATCCGCGGCCGATCATCGCACTGCCCGACGCGCTGGCGCGCATGCAGGCCGCGGTGCTGGAACACATGCCGGGCGGCACGGTGCTGTCGCGCGACAACCTCGACTCGATGCGCCTGGACAACGTGCTCGGCGAGCCGATGGCGGCGGAACTGGGCGTCCATCCGGTGAGCCTGGAGGTCGTAATGACCGATGTGCTCGCCGGCCGCAGCCGCGACACGTTCTTCCAGTCCATGCGCGGCAGCGTGCATCGCTGAAGCCCCGGCACGGCAGGGCACGCAATTTGCACCGATGTGATTGGCGCTCACAGCCTTGCGAGCGCAATTCATTTGGAGGCCGCGCGCCGCGCCGATAGAATGTCTGGTTCGGGGCGCCTGGCGATTTGCCCGCGCCCGCGCCCGCGCCGTCGTCTTTGCGCGGTTCGCATTTGCCCCCTCTGTTTCCGCCCCCAAGGAATTCACGATGAAGCTCGTCATCGGCAACAAGAACTATTCGTCCTGGTCGCTGCGTCCGTGGCTGCTGCTGCGCCACGCCGGCATCGACTTCGAGGAAATCCCGCTGCGCCTGTTCACGAAGGATTTCGGGACGGAGATTGCCCGCTATTCGCCCGCCGGCAAGGTGCCGGCGCTGATCGACGGCGACGTGACCGTGTGGGATTCGCTGTCGATCTCCGAATACGCCGCCGAGCGATTTCCGCACAAGCAGCTGTGGCCGGCCGACGTGGCCGCACGCGCCATGGCTCGCTCGGTCTGCGCCGAGATGCACTCGGGCTTCGGCAACCTGCGCAGCCAGATGCCGATGAACTGTACGGCCGTGCTGCCGGGCCTGGGCTGGAACGTCGCCGTGCAGCAGGACGTGGACCGCATTGCCGCGATCTGGACCGACCTGCGTGCGCGCTACGGCGCCGCCGGCCCGTTCCTGTTTGGCGAATTTACGATTGCCGATGCGTTCTACGCGCCCGTGGTGAGCCGCTTCGCCACCTATGGCGTGCATCTGCCCGAAGCCGCCAAGACCTACGCCGATTTCATCCTGGCCTTGCCGGCCATGCAGGAATGGGTGGCGGGTGCCCGCGAGGAGCGCGACTTCGTGCCGGCCGACGAACCCTACCGCACGCAGCCTGAACGGGCCGACGCGATCATCGTCACGGGCTGATCATGCAGGTGTACGCCGTCGGCGGGGCCATCCGCGACCAACTGCTGGGCAAGCCGAGCCAGGATCGCGACTACGTGGTGGTGGGCGCCACGCCCGAGCAGATGGAGGCCGCCGGCTACAAGCCGGTGGGCAAGGATTTCCCGGTCTTCCTGCATCCGCAGACCCGGGCCGAATACGCGCTGGCGCGGACCGAGCGCAAGACGGCCGTGGGTTACAAGGGCTTTGCGTTCTATACCGGCCCCGATGTCACGCTGGAAGACGACCTGGTGCGCCGCGACCTGACCATCAATGCGATGGCGCAGGCCGTGGACGAGCAGGACAACCTGGTGGGGCCGATCATCGATCCGTACGGCGGGCAGCAGGACCTGCAGGCGCGCCTGTTCCGCCATGTATCCGAAGCCTTCGCCGAGGACCCGGTACGCATCCTGCGCGCGGCACGCTTCGCCGCCCGCTTCCACGATTTCTCGGTGGCGCCGGAAACCGTCGCGTTGATGCGCAGGATGGTGGATGCGGGCGAGGTCGACGCCCTGGTGCCCGAGCGCGTCTGGCAGGAACTGGCGCGCGGCCTCATGGAAGCCCGGCCATCGCGCATGTTCGACGTGCTGCGCCAATGTGGCGCGCTGGCGCGGCTGCTGCCGGAGCTGGACCGGCTCTGGGGCGTGCCGCAACGCGCCGACTACCATCCCGAGGTGGATACCGGCGTGCACGTGATGATGGTGGTGGACTACGCCGCCGCGCAGGGCGCGTCGCTGCCGGTGCGCTTTGCGGCGCTGACCCACGACCTGGGCAAGGGCACCACGCCAGAGGACGTGCTGCCGCGCCATATCGGCCACGAGCAACGCAGCGTGGATTTGCTGGAAGCGGTGTGCAAGCGCCTGCGCGTGCCGAACGACTGCCGCGAACTGGCGCTGCTGGTTGCGCGCGAGCACGGCAACATCCATCGCTCGGAGGCGTTCGGCGCGGCCGCGCTGACGCGGCTGGTGGAGCGCAGCGACGCGCTGCGCAAGCCCGACCGGTTCGCCGAGGCGCTGCAGGCCTGCGAGGCCGACGCCCGTGGCCGGCTGGGGTTCGAGGACCGCGACTATCCGCAGACCGCGCGGCTGCTGGCCGCCCGCGAGGCGGCGGCATCGGTCGATGCCGGGGCCGTGGCGAAGGCGTGTGGAGATCGGGTGGATCTGATCAAGGAGAAGGTGCACAAGGCGCGCGTGGCGGCCGTGGCGGAGAAACTGGGGCTGCCGGACTAGATCGCTGCCGTCCAGGCCCTACCGCCTACAGCCCTACAGCGCTACAGCACCTTCCCGATCACCAGCGCCACCAGCGACAGCAGGATCGTCGAGGCGAACGGCAGGACGTATTCCTTGCCGAACAGCCGGAAGCGCACGTCGCCGGGCAGGCGTCCCAGGCCGATCTTCTGCAGCCACGGCAACGCCGCCGACAGCACGATCACGCACAGGAAGATGGTGAAGGTCCAGCGCAACATGGTGATGGCCCGTTGATCGGTCAGAGTGCGTAGCTGCGGTCGCCGCGAGCGAATCCGGCCAGCGGCAAGGCATCGTCGACGTCGCGTGCCAGCGCGATGACCTTGAACAACTCGCCCATTTCGGCCTCGCTGAGCAGCTTCTGCACCGCGTTGGCCTGCGGCAGGAAGTTGCGCGCGTCGGACGGGTCGAGCGACATCATCAGCTCGGTAATCCCGGCGTTCATCAGGAAGCGCGCCTGCGACGCAAAGCCCGCCACGGTGAGTCCTGCATCGACCGCCGCTTCGGCGATGCCGCTGAAATTCACGTGTGCCGTGATGTCCTGCAGGCCCGGATACAGGAACGGATCGGGGTGCGCATGATGGCGGTAGTGGCACATCAGCGTGCCGCCCACGCGCTGCGCGTGGTAGTACTCCGATGCCGGGAAGCCATAGTCGATGAAGAACGCCGCGCCGCGCTTGAGCAGGGCGCCCACGGCGCGCGTGAAGCCTTCGCCTTCGGCATGGGTCTCGGTGACCATATCGTGGTCGCCGGGAATCTCGTGGAGCTGTGCTGGCACGGCGGCGGCGTCGAGCAGCCGGTCTTCGTACGCGAACGTATCGCCCCGCCGCACCACGCCGCGTTCGTGCCATTGGCCGCCGATACGGGCGAAGAGCCGCACGGGCATGGCGTCGAGCACCTCGTTGCCGACGATGACGCCTTCGAAGCTGTCGGGCAGGGCATCGAGCCATTGCACGCGGCCCGCCAGATGGGGGGCGCGCTGTGCCAGCGTGTCCTGCTGGCGGGCCCGCAGTTCGCCGGACAGCTCGACGATGCTGTACGACTCGGGCAGCGCATTTTCCGATTCCAGTGCCAGCAGCAGGTCGGCGGCCAGCCGGCCGGTGCCGGCGCCGAATTCCATCACGCGCGGCAGGGACATCTGGATCAGCGGCGCGAACTGGCGGGCCAGCGTGCGGGCGAAGAACGGGGTCAGTTCGGGGGCGGTGATGAAGTCGCTGCCGTCGTCGGCGCCTCGCCCGAACTTGGCCGCGCCGCCGCTGTAATAGCCCAGGCGGGGGGCGTAGAGCGCCAGCGACATGTAGCGGTCGAAGCCGATCCAGCCGCCGGAAGCCGTGATGGCGTCGCCGATAACGATGGAAAGGGCCTTGGACGCGTCAAGCGCATCGGCGGAGGGAAGGGGTAGACTAGCGACTTTCTGCATACCGCGAATTGTAGCAATGCCAGATTCGAATACTCAGGGCGCCCCGGGCGTCCAATCGCGCGGCGTGGCGCTGGTGACCGGCGCGGCGCGCCGGCTGGGCCGTGCCATCGCGCTGGAGCTTGCCGCGCAGGGCTGGGACGTGGCCGTCCACTGCAACCGGTCACGTGACGAAGCCGAGGTGCTGGCCACGCAGATCCGCGCGCTGGGCCGCCGGGCCGCCGTGCTGCAGGCCGACCTGTCCGACGAGGCCGCCACGGGCAAGCTGGTGGCCGCCTGCGTCGATGCGCTGGGCGCGCCGACCTGCCTGGTCAACAATGCCTCGCTGTTCCAGTACGACGTGGCGACGAGCTTCTCGTACGGATCGCTCGACACCCATATGCGCACGAACGTGGCAGCCCCGCTGCTGCTGGCGCGTGAGATGCACAAGGCGCTTGGTGGCGACGGCAGCAATGCCGACAATGCCGGCGAGCAGCGCGGCGTGGTGATCAACCTGCTGGACCAGAAGCTGAACAACCTGAATCCCGACTTCCTGTCGTACACGCTGTCGAAGTCGGCGCTGCAGACTGCCACGGTGCAGCTGGCGCAGGCCCTGGCCCCGCGCCTGCGCGTGGTGGGCGTGGCGCCGGGCATCACGCTGGTGTCCGGCGACCAGTCCGACCCTGGCTTCGTACGGGCCCACGGCATGACGCCGCTGGGCAAGTCGAGCACCCCCGACGATATCGCCCAGGCCGTGGCCTATCTGGCCGGGGCGCGCGCCGTGACCGGCACCACGCTGTACGTTGACGGCGGCCAGCACCTGATGCCGCTGGCCCGCGACGTGATGTTCCTGACTGAATGAAGCCGTACCTTGATTGACCCTGCCATGACCTTTGCCGCCCTTTCCCATCCCAGCCTGCAAGACTGCCGCCGCATGTTCCTGCGCAACTACGAAGTGCAGATCAACATCGGCGTGCATGAATTCGAGAAAAAGGGCGAACAGCGCGTGCTGGTGAACATCGACCTGTTCGTGTCGCTGTCTGAAACCACCCCGCAGGCCGACCGCCTGGAGGAAGTGGTCGATTACGATTTCATGCGCAACACGGTAGCCGCCCGCATGGCCCAGGGCCATATCCACCTGCAGGAAACGCTGTGCGACGACGTGGCCCGCGCCATGCTGCAGCATCCCAAGGTCCGCGCCGTGCGGGTGTCGACCGAAAAGCCCGATGTCTACCCCGATTGCGATTCGGTTGGCGTCGAGGTGTTCCACATCAAGAAGGGCTGAAGACGGGCCGGCGCGACTCGGGACGCCCACAGCGCCGGACGGGCCGGTCCAGTAGAATATCGCCCCGTCAATTCCGGCATTTCTATCGGGCGCGCGGCCATTATTCAGCGCCGCACCCGTTACAGGTACGTCCTATGAGTCACTCGGCTAACTTCTATCGCCTTGAAACCCGCTTACAGTCGCTGACCGGCAAGGCTATCGGCGACTTCGGCATGATCGAGGACGGCGACACCGTCATGGTCTGCATGAGCGGCGGCAAGGACTCGTACACGATGCTGTCGGTCCTGATGGCGCTGCAGAAGCGGGCGCCGATCCAGTTCAAGCTGATCGCGATGAACCTGGACCAGAAGCAGCCGGGATTCCCCGAGCACATCCTGCCCGAGTACCTGAAGTCCACCGGCGTGGAGTATGTGATCGTCGAGGCCGATACGTACTCGATCGTCAAGGAGAAGGTGCCCGAGGGCAAGACCACGTGCTCGCTGTGCTCGCGCCTGCGCCGTGGCGTGATCTACCGCACGGCCAAGGAACTGGGCGCGAACAAGATCGCGCTGGGCCACCACCGCGACGACATCGTCAACACGTTCTTCCTGAACATGTTCTTCGGCGGCAAGATGAAGGCGATGCCGCCCAAGCTGGCCACCGATGACGGCCAGCACATCGTCATTCGTCCATTGGCCTACTGCGCGGAAAAGGATATCGCGTCGTATGCGCGCGCCATGGAATTCCCGATCATCCCCTGCAACCTGTGCGGCTCGCAGGAAAACCTGCAGCGCAAGAAGGTGAGCGAGATGGTGCAGCAGTGGGAGCGCGAGCACCCGGGCCGCATCGACAACATCTTCTCGGCGCTGCGCAACGTGGTGCCATCGCACCTGGCCGATACCGAGCTGTTCCCGTTCACGGGGCTGGCCACCGGCCTGGCCAAGGTGGATGAGGCGTCGCTGTTCGGCGAGACCACCTACAGCCAGCAGGCGCTCCAGTTCACCGGAAACGTGGAGCCGAACCGCATGGAATTCGTGCGCTTCGACAAGATCCAGAAGGCGGGCCAGCCGGCGGCCTGAGTCTGGCCGCCGTGCCCGGAAAAGAAAAAGCCCCGTGGCCTGGCCCGGGGCTTTCCTGTTGAAGGGGGCGGCAGGCCCGACGCCTATCTGGTTGCCTGGGGTGTCTGGGGTGCCTGGGGTGCCCGGCCGCTCTCGGCCATCAGCGAGCGCGTATCGTTGATCCAGCCGTCGAAGCGTTTGACGGCATGGGCCTTCTGCTCCGGCGTGGTCATATTGGCGATCCTGACGGTCAGATCCACCCCGGCCGAGGTGCTGCGCTGCTCGCCGCCGCCGGGCCGCTGCCAGTCGTCGGCGTATTTGCGCAGCATGGCTTCCACCTGGGGTTTGGGAGGGCGGTTCGCGGAGACCTCGCGGGCCAGGGCCACCCATTCCTGCTGTCGCTTGACGCGCTCGGCATAGCGCGCGTCCGCGCTCTGCATATAAGGGCCCATCGCCTCGCGGATGGCTCTTTCCTGCTCGTTGGAGAACGACCCGTAGATCAGCTTGGCGTAGCTCATGATCTTGTCGAAGCGGGCGTCGGTACGGGCTGCGGGGTCCGATTTCAGGAATTCCTTGCGGTATTTGGCGTTGCTTTCGGCAAATTTCGCCTCCATCCGCTGGATCTGGTCGGGCTCTAGCGTCAGCAGCAGGTCGGCCAGGTCGGGCACCGCGTTGTCGAAGGCCTGGCGGCCCAGGCGCTGGGAGTCCTGCTGGACCTGCCGCACCATGGCCGGGGTGACTTCGCCACCGACTTCACCGCGCACGCGCGCCAGCACCGTGGCGATTTCGGGCAGTTGGGCGCGCCGGTGCCAGGCAAAGAAGCGGGCGATGGCTTCCTTGGTGGGCGGCTCCTGGGCGTCGGATACATCGACATAGCGGTCAACCCACCAGTAGGCCAGGCGGTCGCCCTGCTGGTATCCCAGCTTCATGGCGTTGCATCCAGCCAACGCCAGGATCATGGTAAATGCTGCAAACCATGCAAAAACGCCGCGTGACCAAATGTGAACAACGGTAACGCGAGGTGATGGACCCGATGCGGCACAGGCCCGCGTGCTAGAATCGGCGCGCATGTTTCCGGGGCCGGCGAATCGCCCGCCAGCCCAGTCGTGGCAACGGTTCAGCCACATCGGCCACACTGCTCCCAGGCTCGGATTCTTCAGCTTTTTCTCAGACACACTCACTTAGGAACCTCCTTGTGAATATCGTCATTCTTGCCGCGGGCATGGGCAAGCGCATGAACTCCACGCTGCCCAAGGTGCTGCACCCGGTCGCCGGCCAACCGATGCTGGCCCACGTGCTCGACACGGCCCGTACGCTGTCGCCGTCGCGGCTGGTCGTCGTGGTCGGCCACGGCGCCGAGCATGTGCGCCAGGCGGTGGGTGCCAACGATGTTGCCTTTGCCGAGCAGGCGCAGCAACTGGGCACCGGCCACGCCGTCATGCAGGCCCTGCCGCTGCTCGATGACGCCCAGCCCACGCTGGTGCTCTACGGCGACGTGCCGCTGACCTCGACCGCCACGCTCAAGCACCTGGTGCAGGCCGCCGGCAGTGAACGGCTGGGGGTGCTGACCGTCGAAATGTCCGATCCCAGCGGCTATGGCCGTATTGTGCGCGATGCGGCCGGCAATGTCGTACGCATCGTCGAACAGAAGGATGCCAGCGAGGAAGAGCGCGCCATACGCGAGATCAACACCGGCATCATCGTCTGCCCGACCGCCCACCTGCGCCGCTGGCTGTCCACGCTGCGCAACGACAACGCGCAAGGCGAGTACTACCTGACCGACACCATCGAGCGCGCCGCCACCGACGGCGTGGAGATCGTGTCGTCCCAGCCCGCCGAAGTGTGGGAAACGCTGGGCATCAACAGCAAGGTCCAGCTGGCCGAGATCGAACGCATCCACCAGCGCAACATCGCCCAACGCCTGCTTGAAGCGGGCGTCACGCTGCTGGACCCGGCGCGCATCGACGTGCGTGGCCAGCTGACCTGCGGCCGCGACGTGACCATCGACGTAGGCTGCGTGTTCGAGGGCCGCGTGCACCTGGAAGATGGCGTACACATCGGCGCGCACTGTGTGATCCGCAACACCGTGGTCGGCGCCGGCGCACGTGTGCAACCGTTCTGCCACTTCGAGGAAGCAAAGATCGGGCCGGATGGCCGCATCGGCCCTTACGCGCGTCTGCGCCCCGGCACCGAGCTGGGCCAGGACGTGCATATCGGCAACTTCGTCGAAGTCAAGAACAGCCAGATCGCCAACCACAGCAAGGCGAACCATCTGGCCTACGTGGGCGACACGACGGTGGGACAGCGCGTGAACATTGGCGCGGGTACGATTACCTGCAACTACGACGGCGTGAACAAGCACCGCACCGTGATCGAGGACGATGTCTTCATCGGGTCCGATACGCAGCTGGTGGCGCCGGTGACCGTGCGCCGTGGCGCCACGATCGGCGCGGGCACCACGCTGACCAAGGAAGCGCCGGCCGACAAGCTCACGCTGTCTCGCGCGAAACAGATGACGATCGACGCCTGGCAGCGTCCGGTCAAGCAACCGAAAAAATAAAGGGGTTCAGTTATGTGTGGCATCGTCGGCGCGGTTTCGCACCGCAATATCGTTCCCGTCCTGGTTGAAGGGCTGCGTCGCCTGGAATACCGTGGCTACGACTCCTGCGGCGTGGCCGTGGTGCGCGACGCGATCCTGGAGCGTGCGCGCACCGTGTCGCGCGTGGCCGACCTCGATACGCAGACCCAGTCGTCGGGTCTGGGGGGCCAGCTGGGGATTGCCCACACGCGCTGGGCCACGCACGGCAAGCCCGATACCGTCAACGCGCACCCGCATTTCTCGGACGAGACCATCGCGCTGGTGCACAACGGCATCATCGAGAACTACGAGCCGTTGCGCGACGAACTGCGTGCCGTGGGCTACGGTTTCGAGTCGCAGACCGATACCGAAGTGGTGGCCCACCTGATTCACCAGGCCTACACCTATCCCAGCAGCGCCACCCGTGGCGACCTGTTCGGCTCGGTCCGCGCGGTGACCAAGCGCCTGCATGGCGCCTACGCGATCGCCGTGGTGGCCAAGGACCAGCCCGACGTGGTGGTCGGCGCGCGCGCCGGTTCGCCGCTGGTGGTGGCGCTGGGCAACGACGAGTCGTTCCTGGCGTCGGACGCGCTGGCCGTGGCCGGCACGGCCAACCGCATCATCTATCTGGAAGAGGGCGACGTGGTCGAACTGACCCGCGCCGGCGCCACGATCCGCGACGTCCATGACGCCGAGGTGCAGCGTGAGGAGCGCGTGGTGGAAGCGCATGCCGCGGCCGTGGAACTGGGCCCGTTCCGCCACTTCATGCAGAAGGAAATCTTCGAGCAGCCGCGTGCGCTTGGCGATACGCTGGAAGGCATCGCCGCCATCACGCCGGACCTGTTCGGCGACAGCGCCGCGCAGGTGTTTGCAGAGATCGACAGCATCCTGATCCTGGCCTGCGGCACCAGCTACTACTCGGGCTGCACGGCCAAGTACTGGCTGGAATCGGTCGCCAGGATCCCGACCCAGGTGGAAGTGGCCAGCGAATACCGCTACCGCGACACCGTGCCGAACCCGCGCGCCCTGGTGGTGGTGATCTCGCAATCGGGCGAGACCGCCGACACGATGGCCGCGCTGCGCCACGCCCGATCGCTGGGCCACACGCACACGCTGGCCGTCTGCAACGTGGCCACCAGCGCGATGGTGCGCGAGACGGAACTGCGCTTCCTGACGCGCGCCGGCACCGAAATCGGCGTGGCGTCGACCAAGGCGTTCACGACGCAGCTGGCCGCGCTGTACATGCTGACGCTGGCGCTGGCCAAGGTACGCGGCCACCTGACCGAGCAGCAGGAAGCCGATGCGCTGACCAACCTGCGTCACCTGCCCGCCGCGCTGCATGGCGTGCTGGCGCTGGAGCCGCAGATCATCGCCTGGTCCGAGGATTTTGCCCGCCGCGAGAACGCCCTGTTCCTGGGCCGTGGCCTGCATTACCCGATCGCCCTGGAAGGCGCGCTGAAGCTCAAGGAAATCTCGTACATCCACGCCGAGGCGTATCCGGCGGGCGAGCTCAAGCACGGCCCGCTGGCGCTGGTGACGGAAGCCATGCCGGTGGTGACGGTGGCCCCCAACGACGCGCTGCTGGAAAAGCTGAAGTCGAACATCCAGGAAGTGCGCGCCCGTGGCGGCCGCCTGTACGTGTTTGCCGATTCGGACACGCACATCCAGTCGTCGGACGGCATCCAGGTGATCCGCATGCCCGAGCACTACGGCGCGCTCTCGCCGATCCTGCACGTGGTGCCGCTGCAACTGCTGGCATACCACACGGCCTGCGCCCGGGGTACCGACGTGGACAAGCCGCGCAACCTGGCGAAGTCGGTGACGGTGGAGTAATCCTGCGTCCGGCCCTGCCATCGGGCTATCGGGCCATCGACCATCGAACAAGGGCCGCCTCCGGGCGGCCTTTGTCTTTGTCGGGCCATGCTGTCGGGGCGAAAGCGGTCGTCTGAAGTGGTCGTCTCGAACGCGTCCCGGCACGAGCTGACGCAAGGTCCAGCACGATTGCGGCGTTGTCTCATAGCCGTTGCGTTTCCGGCGCGCTACAAAGTAAAAGGCCTCCCGCTTGAACTGCACCCCAAAAGTTGGACATGAATCCCCCATGCGGGACGACCTGCAGGCCGCCTTCTGGCGCAAGCGCCTCGACTTCCTGCTCTCCGAGCGGGGCCTTCAGCGGTATCGTTGCCGCAAGCATGTGCCCGATCCGGCGGTTCTGACGCCGGTGGAGTTCAGGTATCGCTTCACCCAGATTGGCCGGAACAACCAGCCGGTTCGCATCCGCCGTGCCCGGTCGGGCGGGCTGTTCGTCCCCGATTGATCCCACTGCAACCGGCCTGCGGCCTACCGCCCGGTAACCCCTCTGCAGATGGCGGATTGCATTTCGCGGTATCCTTGCCGGCATGCCGCGTCGGCGCCTCTCCCAATCGGCGCTTCGTGGCGCGCCTGCCCCGCGCCCGCATCATGCCGCGCGGGCACCATGGCGCCTCCAGCGAACATCAATATGAAAGACCTAGAAAGTGAGCTGATCGGCTCCGCCCGGCTGCCGACCCGCTATGGCCAATTCACTGCCCATGCCTTCCAGGGCGTGGACACTGGCACCGAACACCTGGCGCTCTCGATGGGCGATATCTCGGGCGAGGACGTGCTCCTGCGCCTGCATTCCGAGTGTCTCACCGGCGATGTGTTCGGCTCGTGCCGCTGCGACTGTGGCGAACAGCTCGACTTGGCCATGAAGAAGATCGCCGAGGAAGGCCGCGGCGTGCTGCTGTACCTGCGCGGCCACGAAGGCCGGGGCATCGGCCTGTCCAACAAGATCCGCGCCTATGCGCTGCAGGACACCGGGCTCGATACCGTCGATGCCAACCTGGCGCTGGGCCAGGCCATCGATTCGCGGACGTATGCGTTTGCCGCCGATTTCCTGCGCCAATGGGGCGTCACGTCGGTTCGCCTGATGAGCAACAACCCCATCAAGATCAAGGCGCTCGAAGACGCGGGCATCAAGGTGACGGAGCAGATGCGTCACATCGTGCCGTCCAACTCCGAAAACGAGAAGTACCTGGCCACCAAGCGGTCACGCATGGGCCACTTGCTGGACTGATCCTCCGCGCTGCGGGCCTGTAGGCATAGGCCGACAGCGGCTTGCGAGGCCCCCCGACAGCCCGGCCGGGGCCACTCTTCTATCTTGGAACACAAGGGCCGCGTGGCTTCAGGCCGCGCGGGATGTTCCATGCGCGTCGCGCGGTGCGTGCGCGCTGATGAGAGGAGTCCGACATGGCTGACAACAACGTCTCTGTGCTTAATGACCTGATTGAAGTCTCGCGGGATGGCGAGGAAGGGTTTCGCAAGGCTGCCGAAGATGCCAAGAATCCGGAACTGAAGACGCTGTTTTCGAGCCGGGCCACGGAGATTGGCGCGGCTGTGCGCGAGCTTCAGGCGCAGGTGGCCGCGCTCGGCGGCAAGCCTGAAGACCACGGCAGCGTGGCCGGTGCGCTGCATCGCGGTTGGCTGAGCCTGCGCACGGCGGTAACGGACCGCACCGATCTGGCCATTCTGGAAGAAACCGAGAAGGGCGAGGACGTTGCCAAGAAGAAGTACGCCGATGCGCTGCAGGAAAGCGATCTCAGTTTCGATATTCGGGCACTGATCGAACGGCAATATCAGGGCGTGCTGCGCAATCACGACCTGATTCGGGATCTGCGCAATCGCTATCGTGCGAGCGGTGAATGAATGGTCCGGTCAATATGAAGAAAGGCGCCTCCATTGCGAGGCGCCTTTTTTATTTCCCATGAATCGGAATCAGTATCACTCGCATATTCATCGTTGTGCGGCATTTTGCCGGGTTTGCAAACAATGATCGGCCGGAAAGCCGCGCGGAGCTTGAAGTTCCGGAGCGGGGAATTACCATGAAAATCGTCGCTGGCCCGTATTAAGGATCGAAGGGGACCAAGGTCATGAAAGCAGACAAAAAGGTAATTCAGTTGCTCAACGGTCAGCTCAAGCACGAACTGACGGCAATCAACCAGTATTTTCTGCACGCCCGCATGTATCGCCATTGGGGTCTCCAGGCGCTGGGCAAACATGAGTATGAAGAGTCGATCGAGGAAATGAAGCATGCCGATCGGCTGATCGAACGTATTCTCATGCTCGACGGCCTGCCCAACCTGCAGGATCTGGACAAGCTCATGATCGGCGAGAACACCGAGGAAATGCTCGGCTGCGATCTGAAGCTCGAACTGGTATCCCAGGCCAGCCTGAAGGAAGCGATCAAGTACTTTGAATCTGTGAGTGACTACGTGTCGCGAGACATCGTGACCGATATCCTGGACGACACCGAAGACCATATCGACTGGCTGCAGACCCAGATCGAACTGGTCGCCAAGGTCGGCGTGCAGAACTACCTGCAGTCGGCCATGGGTGGGCCGGAGGAATAGCCGGGCCGGCCACCCCGCGCGTTCCCCTGCTTCCGCGCCGCTCCCTTGCCGGCTGGCAGGACGGATCCACGTCCTGCAGACTTTTCTCACTTCGGCTACACTGCGCCCCGCACCACAGAACGGCCCATTCGGGCCGGCATCCCGGGGCGGGGTGGCAGAGTGGTTATGCGACGGCCTGCAAAGCCGTTTACGACGGTTCGATTCCGTATCCCCGCCTCCACTCCCCGAAGCGTATCCCGTCTTCCTTCCCGGTTTTCTCCGCTGCAGTCACCTCGGTGGGCGTTCTTCCACGCACGCATTATCTTCACGAAACATGCCGATACCGAGGGGCAGGCCTGGCGCTATTTATGCTCGCTTTCTGGCTATGCATGGCACGCGTCGCATTCGGTGATTTCCCTCTGGAAACTCGGGCGCGATTGCGATACTGTGAGGCCCGCGTGCACCAATCGTCAGCAATTCACCGCTCTCCTTGGTGCCGTTGTCGTACGACCCGCCGGTCGTGGCGGCACGGCAGCTGGCGCACCACGTTTCACCATGCAGGGCTTCCATGGCGTATCCGTCGCAACGTGATGAGAGAAACAGAGGCTCCCAATGATTAAAGACATGCGAATCCGGATGGCGCAGCCGTCGGATACGCTCGCTATCGGCACTGTTCTTGAGCGGTGCGGCTTGCCGATAGACGATCTGCCGCGACTCGTCGGCGAATTTCATGTGGCCGTGCTAGAAGCGCAACTGGTGGGTTGCGCTTGTGCCGAGCTATTTGGCGATACGGCGATTATCCGATCGGTGGCCGTGCTGCGCGAATGGCGCGACCAGGGCGTGGCCAGCCATCTGGTACACGCCGTGATGATGCGCGCGCGTGCCAACGGCAGCCGTCGCGCGGTCTTGCTGACGTCCACCTGCCCCAGCTACTTCGCGCGTTACGGTTTCTCGCTGATTCACGCGTCGAAGCTGCCCACCGAGGTACTGGAGAGCCAGGAGTTCCGGCGGCTGCGCGATACCAGCGCGCTGTGCATGAGCGCCGAACTGATGTGAGCGCCGGCAAGGTTTCGTAAAAGCGTCAATAATCGGGCCTTCACGTTCAGCCAGTACAACGAGGAGACCCCATGCCGACGACCGTCCGCGCCATCCGCCTTCACGAATTTGGTCTGCCGCAGGTCATGCGGCTGGAATCGGTGGAACTGCCGGATCCTGGCCCCGGCGAGGCGCGCGTGCGGCACACGGCCATCGGCTTCAATTTCATCGATATCTACCAGCGCCGTGGCACGTATCCGCTGCCGGCCGGGACCGGGCTGGGCTTCGAGGCGGCCGGCGTGGTGGAGGCGGTGGGGCAGGGCGTGACCGATGTGGCCGTGGGCGACCGCGTGGCCTACATGAACGCGGGGCTGGGCGCCTATTCGGAAGGCCGCAACGTGGCCGCCGACAAGCTCGTCAAGCTGCCCGACAACGTCAGCGACGAACAGGCCGCCGCCACCATCTTCAAGGGCATGACTGCGCAGTACCTGGTACGCCATACCCATGCGGTCAAGCCCGGCGACACGGTGCTGGTGCATGCGGCGGCCGGCGGCGTGGGCCAGATCCTCAGTGGCTGGGCCAAGGCGCTGGGCGCGCGCGTGATCGGCACGGCCGGTTCGGCGGCCAAGTGCGAGCGCGCGCGGGCGGCCGGTTGCGATGTCGCCATCGACTACAGCCATGGCGACTGGGTCAAGCAGGTGCGCGATGCCACCGACGGGCGCGGCGTGACGGTGGTCTATGACGCCGTGGGCAAGGACACCTTCCTTGGGTCGCTCGACTGCGCCCAGACCTTCGGCATGGTCGTGCTGTACGGCGCGGCATCGGGCCCGGCGCCGGCCATCGAGCCCGAGCTGCTCAACAAGAAGGGCTGCCTGTTCCTGACCCGGCCGTCGGTGTTCCCGCACAACGCCGATGCGGCGCGCTTCCGCGCCAATGCCCGGGATCTGTTCGATGCCATCGCCGCCGGCCATGTGAAGGTCGATATCGGCGCCCGCTTCCCGCTGGCCGATGTGGCGCACGCGCACGAGGCGGCCGAGCGCCGCGAGACGACCGGCGCGATCCTGCTGCAGCCCTGAATCCCCGACGTCGGCCGCGATCTAGTGGCGATGCGTGGCGCGGCCCGGTGCCGCGCCGTCGTCGCACTGGTTGATCTCGACGCTGACGTGCACCAGTTCCTCGTGGATGGACAGCGCCTGGCGCACGCGCTGCGGCGTCAGCGTGGCGTCGTGCGTGACCAGGCTGGCGATGCAGGCAAACTGCTCGCGGCCCACGCGCCAGACGTGCAGGTCCGCCACGCGGGTGTGGCCTTCGCCGTGGGCGAATTCGTCGAGCACTTCGCGCACTTCGTCTACCACGGGGTGGTCCATCTCGCGGTCCAGCAGCACCGTGCCGCTCTGGCGCAGCAGGCCGATCGCCCAGCGACCCACCAGCACGGCGCCCACCAGACCCATCACCGGGTCAAGCCAACTCCAGCCCAGCCACCAGCCGCCGGCGAGTGCCACGATGGCCAGCACCGACGTGGCCGCATCGGCAATCACGTGCAGGTAGGCAGCGCGCAGGTTGATGTCGTGATGCGGGTGGCCGTGATCGTGACCATGGCCATGGCCGTGGTGGTGATGGTGCCCGTGGTCATGCCCGTGGTCATGCCCGTGATGGGCGCCGCCCAGGATCAGCGCGCAGCCCAGGTTGACCAGCAGGCCGATGGCGGTCACGGCCATGGCTTCGCGGTAGTGGATCGGCGCCGGGCTGAACAGCCGCTCGATGGAGCCGAATGCCATCAGGCCGGCCACACCCAGCAGGAAGACGGCGCTGGCAAAGGCGGCCAGCACCTCGATTTTCCAGGTGCCGAACGTGAAGCGCGCGTCCTGTGCCAGCCGCCGGGCCGCGGCATAGGCAAACGCCGACAGGCCGATGGCCACCGCGTGCGAACTCATATGCCAGCCGTCGGCCAGCAAGGCCATCGAATTGAAGCCCAGGCCGGCGGCGATCTCGATGGCCATCATCGCCAGCGTGATCCACATCACCAGGCGGGTGCCGCGTTCGGCGGCCTGGTTGCCGGTGTCGAAGACGTGGGAATGGGTCCACGCCGAGAAATTGTGCGTATGCATGAGGTAGTCCGTGATGCGGGATGGATGCAGCCTCTAGGGTAGCAGCCGCATCCCGACAGTCATCTGACAACCATGGGGGCAGGGGGGTGTTGCGGCGCCGGCGGGGCCGGCTACCAGCCGTGATAGTCGGCCGCCGTGTCGTAGCCGCCAAAGTGATCGGCCATGAAGTCGACAAAGGCGCGCACGCGGGCCGACAGCTTGTCGCGCGAGAGATACACCGCGTAGATATCGGCCGGCGGCGCCGACCATTCGGGCAGCACGTGCCGGAGCCGCCCGGAGCGCAGCAGCGGCGCCACCTCCCATTCGGAGCGCAGCAGGATGCCGTGCCCCTGGAGCGCCCAGTTCACCGCCACCTCGCCATCGTTGGTGGCCGCCGGGCCGCGCACCTTGACCGTCTCCTGACGGCCCGCCGCCTGCAGGTGCCAGGTGCCGTACGCGGTTTCGCTCTCGCGGATGACGATGCAGCGGTGCTGTTGCAGGGCGCGCGGCGACGCCGGCTCGCCATGGCGCGCCAGGTAGGCCGGCGCGGCGCACAGCAGCCGGCTGTTCGGCGCCAGTTTGCGCGCGTTGAGCCTGGCATCGGGCAGGTCGCCCACCAGGATGCCGACATCGAACCCTTCCTCGGCCAGGTTCAGCGCGCGGTCGGTGAGCTGCAGCTGGACTTCGACATCGGGATACGCCTGCAGGAAATCGCCCACCGCCGGCGCAATATGCCGGCGGCCAAAGCCAAGCGTGGCATTCACCCGCAGCAACCCGCGCGGTGCCACCCGGCTGCCGCCCAGTCCCTGTTCCAGTTCCTCCAGCTCGGCCAGGATGCGCCCGCCCTGGTCCAGGTAGGCCTCGCCCTCGGGCGTCACCGACAGTCGCCGGGTAGTGCGATTCAGCAGCCGCACGCCGAGCCTGCCCTCCAGCGCGGCCAGCCGCTTGCTGGCGGCCGAGGGGGTCAGGCCCAGTTGCTGAGCGGCGCCGGCCAGGCTGCCGCGCTTGACCAGCAGGATGAAGAAGGCGAGGTCCGAGAAGGTGTCCATAGCGGCGATCGTGCTGAAATCCGCCAGCGTGACTGGTGAATCCATGGCACGAATGAAATGCGATTGGCGAAATTATAGCGATGGATTCCGCGATTAGACTGCCTGTCATTCCATCCCCACAACAGGCAGGCAAGCAACATGGCCGGACGCACGCTGTATCGCAAGCTCGTGGAGTCGCACACCGTGGTCACGCTCGACGCTGACAACGTGCTGCTCTACGCCGATCTGCACATCATGAACGAGTACACCAGCCCGCAGGCCTTCGCGGGGCTGGCCGAGCACGGCCGCAAGGTGCCGGCGCCGGGCCAGCAACTGGCGGTGGTCGACCATATCATCCCGACGCACGCGGAGTCGCCGCGCGTGATCCAGGACCCGGCGTCGGCGCTGCAGGCACGCAATCTCAAGCGCAACTGCGATCTCCACGGCATCCCGCTGTTCGATACCAATGATCCGCTGCAGGGCATCGAACACGTCATCGCGCCAGAGCACGGCATGATCCGCCCCGGCATGGTCGTGCTGTGCGGCGACAGCCACACCACCACGTACGGCGCGTTTGGCGCGCTGGGGTTTGGCATCGGGACGTCCGAAGTGGAGCACGTACTGGCTACGCAGACGCTGGTCTACCGCTTGGCGCGCGACATGCGCATCCGCGTGGATGGCCTGCTGCCGTCGGGTACCACGTCGAAGGATCTGATCCTGCACATCATCTCGCGCATCAGCGCCCAGGGCGCGCGCGGCTACGTGGTGGAGTTCACGGGCAGCGCCATCCGTGCCCTGTCGATGGAAGCGCGCATGACCCTGTGCAACATGACGGTCGAGGCCGGCGCACGTGGCGCGCTGATCGCGCCCGATGCGACATCGGTGAACTACGTGCTGGAGCGCGCCGCCGATATCAACGGGGCGATGGCGCAGGCCGCGCGCGCGGCCTGGGCGCAACTGGCATCCGATGCCGATGCTGCCTTCGACACCGAACTGGTGTTCGATGCCTCGGCAGTGGAACCCTACGTGACCTGGGGCACCAGCCCCGACCAGGCGATCCCGGTTAGCGCCGCCGTGCCGCATCCGGCGGACGCCTCCGACGCCATCGCCCAGGCTTCGGCCGAACGCGCGCTGGACTATATCGGACTGGCGCCCGGCAGCCGGCTGCAGGGCCTGCCGGTGCAGCGCGTGTTCATCGGCTCCTGCACCAACGGGCGGATCGAGGATCTGCGTGCCGTGGCCGATGTGGTGCGTGGACACAAGGTGGCCGACGGCGTGCGCGCGATGGTCGTGCCGGGGTCCGGTGCCGTGCGCGAGCAGGCCGAGGCCGAGGGTATTGCCGCGCTGCTGCGGGAAGCCGGTTTCGAATGGCGCAAGCCCGGCTGCTCGATGTGCCTGGCCATGAACGACGACGTGCTGGCGCCCGGCGAACGCTGCGCGTCCACCACCAACCGCAATTTCGAGGGCCGCCAGGGCCGGGCGGGCCGCACCCACCTGATGAGCCCGGCGATGGCCGCCGCGGCCGCCATCACGGGCTGCATCACCGACGTGCGCCAGCTCGGCCTTTCCCGCTGACCGGAGACTCACAATGTCCGCATTCACCCTGATCGAAGGCACGGGCGCACCGCTGCCGTTGCCGAACCTGGACACCGACCAGATCATGCCCAAGCAGTTCCTGCGGGGCATCGACAAGGCCGGGCTGGACCGTGGCCTGCTCTACGACATGCGTTTCGACGAGCATGGCGCGCCGCGCCCGGATTTCGTGCTGAACCAGCCGGCCTGGCGCGATACCGGCGTGCTGGTGGCCGGCTCCAACTTCGGCTGCGGTTCCAGCCGCGAGCACGCCGTCTGGGGGCTGCAGCAGTACGGCATCCGCGCGGTCATCGCGCCCAGCTTCGGCGAGATCTTCTACTCGAACGCCATGAACAACCGCCTGCTGCTGGTGATGCTGCCCCAGGCCCAGGTGGATGTGCTGATGCGCGCCGTGAGCGACCCGACGGCACCGGCATCGATCCGCATCGATCTTGGCACGATGACCGTGGCCGCCGGAGACTTCACGGCGCCGTTCACGATGTCGGCCCGGCACTTCGACATGTTCCGGCGCGGGCTGGACATCATTGGCATGTCGCTGACCCACGCCGACGCCATTGCGGCATTCGCGCGCCGCCACCATGCGGCCAGCCCCTGGCTTCGCGATGTGGCCCGCACTACCATGGCCCGACTGGCGGGCTAAGGAGACAGGACGATGTTCGAAGGTTTCAAGACGCACCGGATCGACCATGACGGGGTACCGATCCACGCCGTGGTGGGCGGGGAGGGGCCGCCGCTGCTGCTGCTGCACGGGCACCCGCAGACGCACGTGATCTGGCACAAGGTGGCGGGCGAACTCGCGCGCCATTTCACGGTGGTGGCCACCGACCTGCGAGGCTATGGCGACAGCGGCAAGCCGGCCGGGCTGCCGGACCACAGCAACTACAGCAAGCGCGTGATGGCGGCCGACCAGCTGGCCGTCATGCGCCAGCTTGGCTTCGGGCGATTCCGGGTGCTGGCGCACGACCGGGGCGCCCGCGTGGCGCACCGGCTGGCGGTCGATCACCCGCAGGCCGTGGAAAAGCTGGTCACGCTCGACATCGCGCCGACGCTGGCCATGTACAACCAGACCAACGAGGCCTTTGCGCGTGCCTACTACCACTGGTTCTTCCTGATCCGCCCGGCGCCGTTCCCCGAAACGCTGATCGAGGCCGATCCGGCGCTGTACCTGCGCCAGACCATGGGCGGCCGCAGCGCCGGCATGACGCCGTTCACCGACGCCGCACTGGCCGAGTACCTGCGCTGCCTGAAGCTGCCCGGCGCCGCGCATGGCCTGTGCGAGGACTACCGGGCCAGCGCGGGTATCGACCTGGAGCACGATCGCGCCGACATCGAGGCCGGCCGAAAGGTCGAATGCGACATGCTGGCGTTGTGGGGCGCCAACGGTGCCGTGGAACAGTGTTTTTCACCTTTGGAAGAATGGCGCAAGATTGCGCGCCGGGTGACGGGCCATGCCATGCCCTGCGGGCACTACATCGCCGAGGAAGTACCCGAGCAATTGCTGGCCGAAGTCCTGCCGTTCCTGCGCGACTGATTATCAACAACTCTCTGATTTCTCAGAGATTTCTCTCCCCGCCGCAGCCGGCCGGCTGCGCGCGGCGGCCATGACAGACCGGGACGCGAGGGCCTGGGCGCGATCAGCCAATAAGACGTTTGCTTCACATCTGAAGAGGCTGCCACCTCGTTTCGGTTGATACGCCTGTTTCACTTCCCGTCTGCACGGTCGGCCATGTGCTGGCATCATCGCGAGCTGGAGGTTTTTTTGATGGGACTGCCGCGTTGCCTGCACATCCGTAGCCAGCAGGCGATTTACATGCATTCGTGAATGTATGTATAATCCGTCGCAAAAATTCCATCAAAATTTCTCCTCAGCTGTTAATTCCCACAATGACGTACCGATTTATTGCAAGCTGCCTCGCCATCTGGCTCGGGATCTGTGTTGCCGCGAGCTGGGTGGTAGAGCGGCTCTGGGCCTGACCCGTCCCGAGCGCCAAGGTGCTTTGGCGGGGCCGGCAGTCGATTTCGTCTAGTTGCCGAGTCACTCTCTTCGATGTCTTCATCCATGAAGACAGCACAACAAGAACGCCGCATGCATCTCGCCAAGTCACCCCGATCCCTGTTCGTCCTCCGTACCCTGGCCGTCGCCGCAGCCGTCGCTGGTGCCAGTTCGGCCGCCAGCGCCGAAGAGCTGGTGGGCTGGGCCCATCCGGCCGTGCACGTGGCCTATGGCCGCGATACCAGCCACGACGTCAACAAGTACGAGCTGGGCGTCAACTTCAACACGCCGATCCAGTACGGCAACCCGCAAGGCTGGCTGTTCCGGCTGCAGGCCGAGTTCAACGTGGCCGGCTGGGATGCACGCGGGGGCACCAACCAGCAGAACCTGTTCGAATTTGGCATTTCGCCGATCCTGCGCGTCGAAAAGCGCGGTGGCTACTTCGTGCCGTTCGCCGAAGCATCGGTGGGCCTGCGCGTGCTGACGCACACCGGCACGTCCGACGAACACCGCATGGGCAGCGCCTTCCAGTTCTCCGACATGCTCGGCGTGGGCGTGGGCTTTGGCAAGAACGCCAATACCGAGGTCGGTTTCCGGTTCCAGCACATTTCCAATGCCGGCATCAAGGAACCGAACCCGGGCAGCAACTTCTACACCGGCTACGTGCGCTATCGCTTCTGATCGCCGGCGTCAGGCGGCCCGGGTGCGGGCCCGGCCGCCGCGCAGCGCGTCGAAAAACGCCCACAGCTGGGGGGCATCGCCGGTGGCCACGTTGAAGCGGATCCACGGCGAATCGGTTTCATCGGGTTCGAAGTACGAACCGGGTGCCAGCCAGATGCCGTGCTCCAGCGCCAGCGTTGCCAGCTCGTTGCCAGTCAGTGCCGGCGCGCCGTCTTCCTGCGCCAGGCGGGCCCAGGCGAACATGCCGCCGTCGGGCCGCAGCATGATCTCCAGACCATGCGCTTCCATCTTTTCCGCCACCCGATCCTGTTGCGCGCGGAGCCGTTCGGCCAGCGCGGCCACGTGCCGGCCGTAGTGACCGCTGGTCAGCACCGAATACACGAGCCGTTCGGTGACTTCCGATGAAGTCAGGCCCACCGCCATCTTGGTCTGCGCGAAGGCCTTGGCCAGGTCCGGACTGGCCGCCAGGTAGCCCACCCGCAGCGACGGCGTGATCGTCTTCGAAAATCCATTGACGTAGATCACCTGCGACAGGCCGTCCATGGCCGCCAGCATCGGCGACCCGGCCGGCGCCAGTTCGCGATAGATATCGTCTTCCACCACCAGCAGCCGGTGCTGCTCGGCCAGTTGCAGCACGCGAAACGCATTCATGCTGGTCAGGCTGGCGCCGGTGGGGTTCTGCAGCACCGTGTTGACAAACAAGGCCCGGGGCGCGTGCTGGCGGATGGCATCTTCCAGCGCATCGGTGTCCAGGCCGGGCTCGGTACGATTGACGCCGATGGCGCGCAGGCCGGCCAGCCGCAAGATCTGCAACAGATTGCAATAGCACGGCGATTCCACGAGCACCGTGTCTCCGGGCCGGAGCAGGGTGCGCACCACCAGGTCCAGCGCCTGCGTGGCGCCCTGCGTCAACACGACCTGTTGGGCCTGCACGGGGATGCCGTACTGGCTCAGGTGCGTGGCGATGTGTTCGCGCAACGCGCCGAAGCCGTATGGGTGGCCGTATCCGGACACCTGCGCCGCCGGCACGCGCGCCGCGCTGCGCATGGCCTGGTGCAGGCCTTCTTCGTTGAGCCAGTCGCCGGGCAGCCAGCCGGCGCCCGCCTTGATCGGCACGGAATGGTCGGCGAAGACATCGGACAGCAGCCAGGCGGCATTGAGCGCCGGGGCTTCCCATTGCGACGTGCGCGCCTGGCCCGCCGGCGTGTGGCGATGGGCCACGGTGTAGCCAGAGCCCGGCCGGGCGGTCAGATAGCCCAGCGCCGTCAGGCGGCCATAGGCCTCCGCCACCGTGAAGGTGCTGACGTTGTGCTGCTGCGCGAAGCGCCGCACCGAGGGCAGGAGGGCGCCGGCTCGCAAGGCGCGCTGGTCCACCAGCCCGGCAATGCCGGCCACGATCTGTTCGGTCAGGGTTTCTCCGCCACGGCGGCTTCGTGCGAGGTTCAGGTTCAGCATGGGAGGGCTGCAAGGTGCGAAACCTGTACAGTGTACTGGCAACCCCTGCAGGATGCCCGAATTGGTGCGCTGCAGCGCGCAGGCCTTGTGCCGGATCGGTTTCAGGGCTGTGACAAGGACCGTGCCGCCGTCCGGCCGCGCCGCCGGCGGGGTGGTCACCTGTACGGTTGTCGGTGACTGAACTGTACGGTAAGGCGGCGATCTCGTGACCGTATATTCTTTACGCCAGACCTCGCCGGTAGAGTTGCCGGAAACCTCGGGCGCCGCATTTCGCGCGCCACCCCGCACACCGCACCAGGAGAACGTATGGACGCCGCCAAGACCGTGATTCCCGATCTCGAAGCCCTGTGGATGCCGTTTACCGCCAATCGCCAGTACAAGGCCGCCCCGCGCCTGCTGGCATCGGCCAGCGGCATGTACTACACGACCCACGATGGCCGCAAGGTTCTCGATGGCTGCGCCGGTCTCTGGTGCGTGGCCGCCGGCCATTCGCGCAAGGAGATCGTCGACGCGATCGCGCAGCAGGCTGCCACGCTGGACTATGCGCCGCCGTTCCAGATGGGCCATCCGCTGGAATTCGAGGCCGCCACCAAGGTGGCTGCACTGATGCCCAAGGGTCTGGATCGCATTTTCTTTACGAACTCGGGTTCGGAGTCGGTCGATACGGCGCTGAAGATCGCCCTGGCCTACCATCGCGCACGCGGCGAAGGCCAGCGCACGCGCATCATCGGCCGCGAGCGTGGCTACCACGGCGTCGGCTTTGGCGGGCTGGGCGTGGGTGGCATCGGCCCTAACCGCAAGATGTGGTCGGCCAACGTGATGCCGGGCACCGACCACCTGCCGGCCACGCTGAACATTGCCGAGGCGGCGTTCTCGAAGGGCCAGCCGCAATGGGGCGCCCATCTGGCCGATGACCTGGAACGGCTGGTCGCGCTGCACGATGCGTCGAACATCGCCGCCGTGATCGTCGAGCCGATGGCGGGTTCCGCCGGGGTGCTGATCCCGCCGGTCGGCTATCTGGAGAAACTGCGCGAGATCACCAGCAAGCACGGCATCCTGCTGATCTTCGACGAGGTGATCACCGCCTTTGGCCGTCTGGGCGCGGCCACCGCGGCAGAGCGCCTGAAGGTCACGCCGGACCTGATCACGATGGCCAAGGCCATCAACAATGCCGCCGTGCCGATGGGTGCCGTGGCCGTGCGCCGCGAAGTCCACGACGCCGTGATCAACGCCACGCCGCAGGGCGGCATCGAACTGCCGCACGGCTACACGTATTCCGGCCACCCGCTGGCGATGGCGGCCTGTATCGCCACGCTGGACCTGTACAAGCGCGACAAGCTGTTCGAACGCGCAGCCGAGCTGGCGCCGAAATTCGAGGCCGCCGTGCACGGGCTGCGTGGCGCGCCTTATGTGAAGGACATCCGCAACCTCGGCCTGGTGGCCGGCGTGGAACTGGAGTCGCGCCCCGGCGCACCGGGCGCGCGCGCATACGAGGCGTTCCTGAAATGCCTGGAGCTGGGTGTGCTGGTACGCTACACCGGCGACATCCTGGCGTTCTCGCCGCCGCTGATCATTTCCGAGGCCGAGATCGACCAGTTGTTCGACACCGTGCGCCAGGCCCTGCAGAGCATCCAGTAAGACCCGCCCGAGACATAGAGGAAGACCGCAGTGAACATCGCAGAAAACCGGCAGATTGCCGAAATCCATCACTACATCGGCGGCACCGTGCACCGTGCGGGCACGGACCGCTTTGCCGATGTCTTCAACCCGGCCACCGGTGACGTCGCTGCCCGCGTGGCCATGGGCACCCCCGACGACGTGGCCGCCGCCGTGGCCGCCGCCAAGGCGGCCTGGCCGGCCTGGGCCGAGATGCCGCCGCTGCGCCGGGCGCGCATCCTGTTCAAGTTCAAGGAACTGCTGGACCGCCACCACGACGACCTGGCCGCGCTGATCACGCGCGAGCACGGCAAGGTGTTTTCCGATGCCAAGGGCGAAGTCACGCGCGGCATCGAGGTGGTGGAGTTCGCCTGCGGCATTCCGAACCTGCTCAAGACCGATTTCACCGACAACATCGGCGGCGGCATCGACAACTGGAACCTGCGCCAGCCGCTGGGCGTGGTGGCCGGCATCACGCCGTTCAACTTCCCGGTGATGGTGCCGATGTGGATGTTCCCGGTGGCGCTGGCGTGCGGCAACACGTTCGTGCTCAAGCCGTCGGAGCGTGACCCGTCGCCAAGCCTGCTGATCGCCGACCTGCTCAAGCAGGCGGGGCTGCCCGATGGCGTGTTCAACGTGGTGCAGGGCGACAAGGCGGCCGTGGATGCGCTGCTGGCGCACCCCGACGTGCAGGCGCTGTCGTTCGTCGGCTCCACGCCGATCGCCGAATACATCTACACCGAAGGCACGAAGCACGGCAAGCGTGTGCAGGCACTGGGCGGCGCCAAGAACCACCTGGTGGTGATGCCCGATGCCGATCTGGACCAGGCCGTCGATGCCCTGATCGGGGCCGCCTACGGCTCGGCCGGCGAGCGCTGCATGGCGATCTCGGTGGCCGTGGCGGTTGGCGAGGTGGCCGACAAGCTCGTGCCGCGCCTGGCCGAACGTGCCGCATCGCTGAAGATCCGCAACGGCATGGAAGGCGACGCCGAAATGGGTCCGCTGGTCACGGCCGCGCACAAGGCCAAGGTCGAGGGCTATATCGCCAAGGGCGTGGCCGAGGGCGCGAAGCTGGTGACCGATGGCCGCGGCCACAAGGTGGACGGCCACGAGAACGGCTTCTTCGTCGGCGGCACGCTGTTCGACAACGTCAAGCCGGACATGACGATCTACAAGGAAGAGATCTTCGGCCCGGTGCTGTCGGTGGTACGCGTGGATGATTTTGCCGAGGCGGTGGACCTGATCAATCGTCACGAATTTGGCAACGGTGTGTCGTGCTACACCAGCGATGGCGGCATCGCCCGTGCGTTCGCCCGCCAGATCCAGGTGGGGATGGTCGGCATCAACGTGCCGATTCCGGTGCCGATGGCCTGGCATTCGTTCGGTGGCTGGAAGCGCTCGTTGTTCGGCGATCACCACGCCTACGGCGAGGAAGGCGTGCGCTTCTACACGCGCTACAAGAGCGTGATGCAGCGTTGGCCCGACAGCATCGCCAAGGGCGCGGAGTTCACCATGCCGGTGGCGAAGTAAATCGCAGATTCCTGATTCCCTGATGCCGGACGGCATCGTCGTCTTGAAGGCGCCCCGAACGGGGCGCTTTTTTTTGTCCGTGCGCCAGCAGGGTCGGGCGCGTCGCGGTGACGTGGCTCCGCCATGACAACCGCGCCCCCGGCGCGTATCATCGCGCCCTTCCGCTGGCGCCCCCTGTCTTCCCACCATCCAAAAGATGTGCGGCCCAGGCCGCCGGCGCGACTTGTACAACCTATAGTCAATGCACTGATTTTCGCCCGGAGCCGCCCATGAGTCTCTTCCGCACCAAGAACATCGAATCCATGCTGGATGTCAGCGAGCATGATGGATTGCGCAAGGTGCTGGGGCCGGTGGATCTGGTGCTGATGGGTATTGGCGCCATCATCGGCACGGGCATCTTCGTGCTGACCGGCACCGGCGCGCTGACGGCCGGGCCGGCGTTGACCGTGTCGTTTGTGATTGCGGCCATGGCCTGTGGCTTTGCAGCGTTGTGCTACGCAGAATTTGCGTCCGCGATTCCTGTTTCCGGATCGATCTACACCTACAGCTACGCCACGCTGGGCGAGATCATCGCGTGGATGATCGGCTGGGACCTGCTGCTCGAATACGGGCTGGCTACCTCGGCGGTGTCGGTGGGGTGGTCTGGCTACTTCCAGTCGCTTGTCGCCGGCTTCGAGCTGCACCTGCCGGCCGCGATCACGGCCGCGCCGGGCGCCGTGCCGGGCGTCCATACGCTGGTGAACCTGCCCGCCATCCTGATCATGCTGGCGATCACGTGGGTGGTGTCGTACGGCGTGCGCGAGTCGGCGCGGCTCAACAACGTGATGGTGGCCATCAAGATCACCGTGGTGCTGCTGTTCATCGCGGTGGGCGTCTGGCATGTGAAGCCGGCCAACTGGCAGCCGTTCGCGCCGTTCGGCTTCACGGGCATCTTCAACGCGGCGGCGCTGGTGTTCTTCGCGTTCATCGGCTTCGATGCCGTGACCTCGGCGGCCGAGGAGGTGCGCAACCCGGGCCGCGACCTGCCGATCGGCATCATCGGGTCGCTGGCGGTCTGCACCATCCTGTACGTGGCGGTGGCGGCCATCATGACCGGCATCGTGCCCTTCATGAAGTTCGAGGGCGTCGATCATCCGGTGTCGCTGGCGCTGCAGTACGCGGGGCAGAACTGGGTGGCCGGGTTTGTGGACCTGGGCGCCATCCTGGGCATGACCACGGTGATCCTGGTGATGACCTACGGCCAGACGCGCATCATCTTTGCGATGTCGCGCGATGGCCTGCTGCCCGAGGCCCTGTCAGCCGTCCACCCCGTCCACGCCACGCCTTTCACGGCCACCTGGACGGTGGGTATCGTATTTTCGGCCATCGCCGGGTTCGTGCCGCTGAACGTGCTGGCGGAACTGATCAATATCGGCACGCTGTCGGCCTTCACGCTGATCTCGATTGCCACGCTGGTGCTGCGCCGTACGCAGCCGAACCTGCCGCGCACGTTCCGCTGCCCCGGCGTGCCGGTGGTGCCGCTGTTGTCCGTGGCGTTTTGTCTATTTCTGATGGCGCACCTGCAGAAGCTGACGTGGATCGCGTTCCTCTGCTGGCTGGCGCTGGGTTTGGTGATCTACTTCGCCTACTCGCGCCGCAACGCCGTGCTGCACAACCACGGCGGCGACGCCCAGGGCTGATCAGCGCGCGCTGGCCTGCTCGAAGAAGGCGCGCGAGCGCGGCTCGCCCGCGTAGGCCGAATTGATGCGCACCCAGGCCGATGTCTCGCCGCCGGGACGGAAGAAATGCCCCGGTGCCAGCGAGATGCCATGGGTCTCGGCCATCGCCACCAGCTCGCGCGAGTCCTCGATCGCGGGCGAGCGGGCCCACAGGAAGTTGCCGCCGGCCGGCTCGCAGAATACCTCCCAGCCGTACTGGCCCAGGATCTTCACGGCATCGGCCGTCACCTCGCGCGTGCGCACGCGCAGCCGCTCCACGTATTTGCGATAGGCGCCGCGCTCCAGCATCGTCGCCGTCACGGCTTCGGCAAAATGCGATCCCGCCACGCTGGTCAGCACCTTCACGTCGATCAGGTCCTTGATCAGCGCCTTGTCCGCGACGATATAGCCCACGCGCAGCGCGGCCGACACCGTCTTCGAAAAGCCGCCGATGTAGATCACGTGTTCGAGCTGGTCCAGCGTGGCCAGCCGGTCGGTGAAATTGAGCTGGAAGTCCGAAAAGATGTCGTCTTCGACGAACCGGAAATTGTGCCTGCGCGCCAGTTCGAGCAGGCGGAACGCCACGGGCGGCGCCAGCGTGGAGCCAGTGGGGTTCTGCAGCACGCTATTGGTGAAGAACAGCTTGGGCTTGTGGTCGCGCAGGAGCCGCTCGCAGGCCTCGGAGTCGGGGCCGTTCGGCGTGTGCGGCACGCCCACCAGCTGCACGCCATGCATGCGCAGCAACCCGAACAGGTTGTAGTAGCCGGGGTCTTCCACGAAGACCGTATCGCCCGGCTTCAGCAGATGGCGCACGATCAGGTCCAGCGCCTGGCTGGCGCCCGAGGTGATCAGCACCTGGGACAGCTCCGCCTCGATCCCCACCTGCCGCGCGCGCGTCAGCACATGCTTGCGCAGCGCCGGGTGGCCCAGCGGGGTGGCGTAGTGGATCACGCTGTCGATGTCGTGCCGGGTGATATGGCGGATGGCCTGCGTCAGCCCCTCCACATCGCGCCATTCCTCGGGCACGAAGCCCCCCGCCAGCTTCAGGGTGCCGCTGGGATGGTGGAACTGGTCGATGATATGCAGCGACAGGTCTTCGGCCAGGCTCGGGTCCGACCATCCGCGCCCGCGGCGCCCCGTCAGCGCGCTCTCGGCCACGTAGAAGCCCGAACCCTGGCGCGAATCGACCAGACCTTGCGACACCAGCCGGTCGTACGCCTCGATGACCGGAAACCGGCTGATGCCGTGTTCGGCGGCCAGTGCGCGGATCGACGGCAGGCGGGCGCCCGGCGTGGCCTCGCGCGAGCTGATCCAGTCCTTCACGCCCAGCACGATCTGTTCGGTCAGGGGCACGCCGGTAGAGGAATCGATGACGAGTTTCATGGGTGACGGGGACGGCAACTGTCAGTCAAAACTACTGAACAGTTCAACGAAAACTGTTCGGAACTGTGCATGGGATTGTAGTCCCCGCCATGAATAATGGAAGCGTGGTGCAGCGCCCCCTTTTGCCTCCGATCCTTTGATCCAGAGCGGCTGCACCGGCAAGACAAGGAGACACCCATGCGTGAACTCAGGACTTTCGAACTCGACGAACCCGGCCGGCCCGTCAGCTGGCGTGCGCGCCACGGCCAGAGCGTGACCGCGCTGGAAGGCAGCCTGTGGCTGACCCTGGAAGGGCAGATGGCCGACATCTGGCTGCGCCCCGGCGATGTGTACGCGCTGGTCGAAGGCGACCGCGTCTGGCTGTCCGGCGAGGCGCCGGTGGCCCGCTTCCTGCTGACCGAGACGCCGGCGCGGTGGTCGCTGCGCCGTGCGGTGTTCGTCGTCCGCCAGCTCAAGCGTCGCTGGGACGCCCGCAAGACCGACGCCTTCGGCGACTGCCCGCAGATCCACGCCTGACAGGGCGTCAGATACTTTCTCCTGGGATCCGGAGCCGCCATCGTCACCTTCGCCGACCTCCCGCGGCGAAGCGGCGGCTTCCGGGCCCTTCTTCCGCATTCTTCCCGGTTTTCCCCCCTTTTTCCGTCCCCGCCGCCGTGCGACGATGCCAGCCATGGCCCTCGGTGCTTTCCCGCGCCCCTGGACTTACGTTAACGTAAACGTCATATAATCGTCCGGCCCTGTCAGTGCGGTCGCAGAACCGCCGGCGCATCGCCAGCATGGGCAGCCAGCCACATAACAGAGCGGTGGAGACAATGACTGATCTTTCGGATGTGAGCAGGACGGCGGCCGCGCGGCCGCGGGCGACCCCGGCGACCCAAGGGCAGGGCCCGGCCAACAAGGTGCGCTTTGTCACCGCCGCGTCGCTGTTCGACGGCCATGACGCATCGATCAACATCATGCGGCGCATCCTGCAGTCGCATGGCTGCGAAGTGATTCATCTGGGTCACAACCGCTCCGTCCACGAGGTGGTGACCGCCGCCTTGCAGGAAGACGTGCAGGGCATCGCCATCTCCAGCTACCAGGGCGGCCACGTCGAATACTTCAAGTACATGATCGATTTGCTGCGCCAGCACGGCGGCGAACACATCCAGGTGTTCGGCGGCGGCGGCGGCGTGATCGTGC
The DNA here is from genome assembly GCF_900104095.1 of Ralstonia sp. 25mfcol4.1. Lineage (GTDB taxonomy): Bacteria > Pseudomonadota > Gammaproteobacteria > Burkholderiales > Burkholderiaceae > Cupriavidus. The sequence goes on from NZ_FNJO01000019.1 coordinate 98,516, forward strand.
CCGACGAGATCCGCGAACTGCAGGCCTACGGCGTGGCGCGCATCTACAGCCCCGAAGACGGCCAGCGCATGGGCCTGGCCGGCATGATCGCCGACATGGTGCAGCGGTGTGATATCGACCTGACCCGCTACGCGCCCTCCACGCTCGATGCGGTGACCGCTGGCGACCGCCGCGCGCTGGCGCAACTGATCACCGCGCTGGAAAACGGCAAGGCCGCGCCGGCGCTGACCAGTGCGCTGCAGGAGCGGGCCGGGGCTTCCACCACACCGGTGCTGGGCATTACCGGCACGGGCGGCGCGGGCAAGTCGTCGCTGACCGACGAACTGATCCGCCGCTTCCGCCTGGACCAGCAGGACGCGCTTTCCATCGCCGTGATCTCGATCGACCCGTCGCGGCGCAAGTCCGGCGGCGCACTGCTGGGCGACCGCATTCGCATGAATGCGATCAACCATCCGAACATCTTCATGCGGTCTCTGGCCACGCGCGATGCCGGCTCGGAGATCTCTCAGGCGCTGCCGGACGTGATCGCGGCCTGCAAGGCGGCCGCCTTCGATCTGGTGATCGTCGAGACGTCGGGCATCGGCCAGGGCGACGCGGCCATCGTGCCGCATGTGGACCTGTCGCTCTACGTGATGACGCCCGAGTTTGGCGCCGCGAGCCAGCTGGAAAAGATCGACATGCTCGACTTTGCCGATTTCGTCGCGATCAACAAGTTCGACCGCAAGGGCGCGCAGGACGCCTGGCGCGACGTGGCCAAGCAGGTGCAGCGCAACCGCGAGCAGTGGCACGCCAGGACCGACGAGATGCCGGTCTACGGCACGCAGGCATCGCGCTTCAACGACGACGGCGTGACCATGCTCTACCAGGGCCTCGTGGCATCGCTGGCCGAGCGCGGCCTGAATGTGGGGCCGGGCGTGCTGCCCAAGCTGGCCGGCCGTATTTCGTCGGGCCAGAACGTGATCGTTCCGCCGGCGCGCAACCGCTATCTGGCCGAGCTTGCCGATACGGTGCGCGCTTACCATCGGCGCGTGGCCGAACAGAGCCGCCTGGCGCGCGAACGTCAGCAACTGCGCGCAGCCGGTGCGATGCTGAAATCGTCGAATAGCGATGCCGACGGGCAGGCGCTCGAATTGCTGGCTGCCGAGCGCGATGCATCGCTGGGCAGCGTGGAACGCAAGCTGCTGGCGATGTGGCCGCAGATGCAGGCCGCCTACAGCGGCGACGAGTACGTCGTAAGGATCCGGGACAAGGAAATCCGCACCGGCCTGGTGACGACCACGCTGTCCGGGACGAAGATTCGCAAGGTCGTGCTGCCGCGCTTCGAGGACGAAGGCGAGATCCTGAAATGGCTGATGCGCGAGAACGTGCCGGGCAGCTTCCCGTACACGGCCGGCGTCTTCGCCTTCAAGCGCGAGGGGGAAGACCCCACGCGCATGTTCGCGGGCGAGGGCGACGCATTCCGTACCAACCGCCGCTTCAAGCTGGTGTCCGAGGGCATGGACGCCAAGCGCCTGTCCACCGCGTTCGATTCGGTCACGCTCTACGGCGAAGACCCGCACGAGCGCCCCGACATCTACGGCAAGGTGGGGAACTCGGGCGTGTCGATCGCCACGCTCGACGACATGAAGGTGCTGTACGAGGGCTTTGACCTGACCAGCCCCAGCACGTCGGTGTCGATGACCATCAACGGCCCGGCGCCAACCATCCTGGCCATGTTCATGAACACGGCCATCGACCAGAATCTGGACAAATTCCGAGCCGATAACCAGCGCGAGCCGACCGCCGACGAAGAGGCCAAGATTCGCGCCTGGGTGCTGCAGAATGTGCGCGGCACGGTGCAGGCGGACATCCTCAAGGAAGACCAGGGGCAGAACACCTGCATCTTCAGCACCGAGTTCTCGCTGAAGGTGATGGGCGACATCCAGGAGTACTTCGTCCACCACCAGGTGCGCAACTTCTATTCGGTGTCGATCTCGGGGTATCACATTGCCGAGGCCGGCGCGAACCCGATCTCGCAACTGGCGTTCACGCTCGCCAACGGCTTCACGTTCGTGGAAGCCTACCTGGCGCGCGGCATGCATATCGACGACTTCGCGCCGAACCTGTCGTTCTTCTTCTCGAACGGCATGGACCCCGAGTACAGCGTGCTGGGCCGCGTGGCGCGCCGCATCTGGGCCGTGACGATGCGCGACAGGTACGGCGCCAACGAGCGCAGCCAGAAGCTCAAGTACCACATCCAGACGTCGGGCCGGTCGCTGCACGCGCAGGAGATCGACTTCAACGACATCCGCACCACGCTGCAGGCGCTGATCGCCATCTACGACAACTGCAACTCGCTGCACACCAACGCCTATGACGAAGCCATCACCACGCCCACGGCCGAATCGGTGCGCCGGGCGCTGGCGATCCAGCTGATCATCAACCGCGAATGGGGCGTGGCCAAGTGCGAGAACCCCAACCAGGGCAGCTTCCTGACCGAAGAACTGACCGACCTGGTGGAAGAGGCGGTGCTGCAGGAGTTCGAGCGCATCGCCGAGCGGGGCGGCGTGCTGGGCGCGATGGAAACCGGCTACCAGCGCGGCAAGATCCAGGAGGAATCGCTGTACTACGAGCAGCTCAAGCACGACGGCACGCTGCCCATCATCGGCGTGAATACCTTCCGGAATCCGAATGGCGACCCGACGCCACAAACGCTGGAACTGGCGCGGTCGAGCGAGGCGGAAAAGCAGAGTCAGCTGACCCGCCTGGCGGAATTCCACGGCCGCCATGGCGCAGAGGCCCCGGCCATGCTGGAGCGGCTGCGCCAGGCCGTGATCGACAATGGCAATGTATTCGCGGTGTTGATGGATGCGGTGCGCGTGTGCTCGCTGGGGCAGATCACGCATGCGCTGTTCGAGGTGGGCGGCCAGTACCGTCGCAACATGTAAAAAACCCGCCGTGAATGGCGGGCGGCCGGTTCACGGCGCGGAGCACTGGGGCTACACTCTTTGCTCCGTCGCCGTCAGGCCATCCATTCCCGAGACACCCATGCAAGCCGAGTACGACAGCAACAACATCTTCGCCCGCATCCTGCGTGGCGAACTCCCGTGCTTCAAGATCTACGAGGACGCCGACGCGATCGCGTTCATGGACATCATGCCGCAATCCGACGGCCACGCACTGGTGGTGCCGAAGGAGGCTGCCGTGGATCTGTTCGGCCTTTCCGAAAAGGGTGCGGCCGCGGCGATCCGCGTCACCCAGATCGTGGCCCGTGGCGTGCGCGAGGCATTCCAGCCCGACGGCGTGGTGATCAGCCAGTTCAACGGCGCGGCGGCCGGCCAGACCGTGCCGCACGTGCATTTCCATATCGTGCCGCGCTATGCCGACCAGTCCCTGCGCGGCCACGCCCGCCAGCAGCAGGACATGGAACTGCTCAAGCAGCATGCCGCACGCGTGGTAGCTGCCCTGGCCAGGCTGCAGGGCTGAACGGCGACCTTCGGCCGTCCCCTCAGCCGTCCGTCAGGCGCACCGAATCTAGCAGACCCATCCAATCATTGAAATAGCAAGGAAGCGAGACATGGCAATCAAGACAGTGGGCATCGTGGGTGCCGGCACGATGGGCAACGGTATTGCGCAGGCCTGCGCGGTGGCGGGGCTGGACGTGGTGATGGTCGATATCAGCGACGCCGCCGTGCAGAAGGGCATCGCCACGGTGGCCGGCAGCATGGACCGCCTGATCAAGAAGGAAAAGGCCACCGAGGCCGACAAGGCGGCCGCGCTCGCGCACATCCACGGCAGCACGTCGTATGACGATCTGAAGCGCGCCGACATCGTCATCGAGGCGGCCACGGAAAACTTCGACCTGAAGGTCAAGATCCTGAAGCAGATCGATGGCCTCGTCGGCCCGGACGTGATCATTGCGTCGAACACGTCGTCGATTTCGATCACGAAGCTGGCCGCCGTGACGTCCCGCGCCGACCGCTTCATCGGCATGCACTTCTTCAACCCGGTGCCGATGATGGCGCTGGTGGAACTGATTCGCGGCCTGCAGACCAGCGACGCCGCGCACGCCGATGTCGAGGCCCTGGCGAAGCAGCTGGGCAAGTACCCGATCACGGTCAAGAACAGCCCGGGCTTCGTGGTCAACCGCATTTTGTGCCCGATGATCAACGAGGCGTTCTGCGTGCTGGGCGAAGGCCTGGCATCGCCGGAAGAAATCGACGAAGGCATGAAGCTGGGCTGCAACCATCCGATCGGCCCGCTGGCCCTGGCCGACATGATTGGCCTGGATACGATGCTGGCGGTGATGGAAGTGCTGTACACCGAGTTCGCCGATCCGAAGTACCGCCCGGCGATGCTGATGCGCGAAATGGTGGCTGCGGGCTACCTGGGCCGCAAGACCGGCCGCGGCGTGTACGTGTATTCGAAGTAAGCCGGTCGCCGGTGCCGCTCCTCTCCCCGCAAGGCGGGAGAGGAGTCCCGGCAGTGCGGTCGAACTACTCCCCGTACTGCCGCAATCCCTCCAGATCGAGCACGTCGATCACGCCGTAGTCCACGCGCACCAGTCCCTGCTGTTCCAGCACCTTCAGGGCCTGGTTGGCACGCTGGCGCGAAATGCCGGCCAGCAGGCCGATTTCTTCCTGCGAGATCTCGAGCGTCGAGCCGATGGCCGGATACAGGTGTTCGTTGAACAGCGATGACACCGCGCGGGCCACGCGCGAATCGATGTCGAGCAGCCGCTCGTATTCGACCGCCGCGATGAACTGGCCGAGCCGCTCGTTGAACTGCATCAGCAGGAAGCGCGTGAACGGCAGGCTGGTATCCAGCAACCACTGAAAAGTTTCGCGTGGGACGAAAGCGATACGCGAGCGCCGCAGCGCCATCACGTCGTACTTGCGGATTTCCTGCTTGAGCACGGCGCCTTCGCCGAACCAGCCGCCGGTGGGCACGCCGGTGAAGGTGACCGACTTGCCCGATGGCGACACGGTGGTGATCTTGACGATGCCCTCCACCACGCCCAGCCAGTGCTCGGCCATTTCACCTTTGTGACAGACGTAATCACCTTGTGCGTATTCGCGCACGGTCATCACACGTTTGACACGATCGCGCTGTTCGGGGCTCAGGTCGGCGGCCCAGGCGCAGCGGTCGATGAACGAGAAGGTGTCGGCGGCAGGCATTGCGCTCCCGTAGGGATTAACCCGGAATTGTCGCCGGCGCGACAACCCGGCGGAATGGCATCGGCTATCTTACGATCACCCGGAACCGCCCCTGCCAGCATTCCTCACCCAACAAGGCAAGGCGGGCGTGATGCGGTGCGGCAATCGTCGCACCGGACAAGGCGCGCCCAGTATAGCGACCGGTCTGGCGGCTTGATACCCGGCATGGTCCCTAGGCCATCCGAAGGGGAGAGGAGACAGCGATGCAGGAATCGTCGGCAACGACCTTTCCGCGATGGCTGCTGGCGCATGCCCGGCAGCGGCCCGATCATCCGGCCTATCGCGAGAAGGATCTCGGTATCTGGCAGACCTACAGCTGGCAGCAGGCAGCGGCCGAAGTGCGCGCGCTGGCCTGTGGCCTGGCCGCGCTGGGCTACCGCCGGGGCATGAACCTGGCCGTGGTCGGCGACAACCGTCCGCGCCTGTACTGGGCGATGACCGCCGCGCAGGCGCTGGGTGGCGTGCCCGTGCCGCTCTATCAGGACGCCATTGCGGGCGAGATGGTCTATGTGCTCGACGACGCCGAGATCGAATTCGCCATCGTCGAAGACCAGGAACAGGTCGACAAGCTGCTGGAAGTGGAATCGCAACTGGCGTCGCGCGGCCGCGCCGTACGCCATGTCATCTACGAAGACCCGCGCGGGCTGCGCGACTACGATCATCCGTCGTTGCTGTCGTACGAACGCGTGCAGGAAATAGGCCGCGAATTCGATCGGGCGAATCCAGGTTTCTACGATGCGCAGGTGCAGGCGGGCGCGCCCGATGACACCGCGATCATCCTCTATACGTCGGGCACGACCGGCAAGCCGAAGGGGGTCTGCCATGCGCACGCGGGCCTGATCGGCGCCGCGCGCAACGGCTGCCAGTTCGACGGGCTCGGCGCCGATGACGACGTGCTGTCGTATCTGCCGATGGCCTGGGTGGGCGACAACCTGTTCTCGTACGCGCAGGCCATGGTGGCCGGCTTCACCGTGAACTGTCCCGAGTCGCGCGAAACCGTGATGACCGACCTGCGCGAGATCGGCCCCACGTACTACTTTGCGCCGCCGCGCATCTATGAGGGACTGCTCACGCAGGTCATGATCCGCATGGAAGACGCGGGCTGGGTGAAGCGCCGCCTGTTCCACTGGGCGATGGGCGTGGCGCGCCGGTGCGGATCGGACATCCTGGACAAGCGCCCCGTGCCGGCGCTGGATCGCCTGCGTTACGGAATTGGCGAAATTCTGATCTACGGGCCGTTGCGCAATGTGCTGGGCATGAGCCGTATCCGGGTGGGCTACACGGCGGGCGAGGCCATCGGGCCGGACCTGTTCCGCTTCTACCGCTCGATCGGCATCAACCTGAAGCAGTTCTACGGCCAGACCGAGACCTGCGCCTATGTGTGCCTGCAGCCGGACGGCCAGGTGAAGTTCGATTCGGTGGGCCCGGCCGCGCCGGGCATGGAGATCCGCATCGCCGACAACGGCGAGGTGCTGGTGCGCGGCGTAGGCCTGCTCAAGGCCTACTACAAGCGCGACGATGCCACGCGCGAGGCCATCAACGACGAGGGCTACTTCATGACCGGCGACGCCGGCGTGATCGATGCCGACGGGCACCTGAAGATCATCGACCGTGCCAAGGACGTGGGCAAGCTGGCCGACGGGTCGATGTTCGCGCCCAAGTACATCGAGAACAAGCTCAAGTTCTTCCCGTACATCAAGGAGGCGGTGGCATTCGGCACCGGCCGCGACCGCGTCTGCGCGTTCATCAATATCGACTTCGATGCGGTGGGCAACTGGGCCGAGCGCCGCCACCTGCCGTATGCCGGCTACGTGGACCTGGCGGGCCAGCCGGATGTGATCGCCATGATTGCCGAATGCGTGGAGCAGGTGAACGCCGACCTGGCCGCCGACGCGATGCTGGCCGGCTCGCAGGTGGCGCGCTTTCTGATCCTGCACAAGGAGCTGGACCCCGATGACGACGAACTGACGCGGACGCGCAAGGTGCGGCGCGGCTTTATCGCCGAGAAATACGCGGTGCTGGTGGACGCGCTGTACGCGGACAAGCCGGAGCAGTTCATCGACACGCGCGTGAAGTTCGAGGATGGCCGCGAGGGCAGTGTGTCGGCCACGCTGAAGCTGGTGGACGTCAAGCGATTCCCGCCCGTGGGCGGCGCGCGCGCGGCGTGAGACAGGGAGACGCACAGATGACGGCAACCCAGACAGCGTGGCAGGGCGGCATGGCCCGTGTCGATGCCACGGGCACCATGGCGTCGCCCGGCACCATCGCCCCGCCGGGCCAGGCGGACACCATCCACGGCGACAGCCCGCGCACCGGCGACGCCCATCGGCCCGATGCCCCGGCCCACGCCAGCACGCGCGGCGACGTGATTCTGGACCTGCAGAACATCTCGCTCTCGTTTGGCGGCGTGAAGGCGCTGACCGATATCTCGTTCGACGTCTGCGAGCACGAGATCCGCGCCATCATCGGCCCGAACGGCGCCGGCAAGAGTTCGATGCTGAACGTGATCAACGGCGTGTATCACCCGCAGCAGGGCCGCATCGTGTTCCGGGGGCAGGAGCGCCGCAAGATGCATCCGACGGCCGCTGCCCGCCAGGGCATCGCGCGCACGTTCCAGAACATCGCGCTGTTCAAGGGCATGACCGTGCTCGACAACATCATGACGGGCCGCAACACGCAGTTCCGCACCGGCATGCTGGCGCATGCGCTGTGGTGGGGTCCGGCGCGCGCCGAGGAAATGCGCCATCGCCGCAAGGTGGAGGAAGTGATCGACTTCCTGGAGATCCAGGCCATCCGCAAGACGCCGGTGGGGCGCCTGCCATACGGGCTGCAGAAGCGCGTGGAGCTGGCGCGCGCGCTGGCGGCGGAACCGTCGATGCTGCTGCTCGACGAGCCGATGGCCGGCATGAACGTGGAAGAGAAGCAGGACATGTGCCGCTTCATCCTGGACGTGAACCAGCAGTTCGGCACCACCATCGTACTGATCGAGCACGACATGGGCGTGGTGATGGATATCTCCGACCGTGTGGTGGTGCTCGATTACGGCAAGAAGATCGGCGACGGCACGCCGGCCGAGGTCAAGGCCAACCCCGACGTGATCAAGGCCTACCTGGGTACTTCCCACTGAAGAAATCAGGAAACTACGATGACATTCTTCTTCGAAATCCTGATCGGCGGGCTGCTTTCGGGGCTGATGTATTCGCTGGTGGCGCTGGGCTTCGTGCTGATCTACAAGGCGTCGGGCGTGTTCAACTTCGCGCAGGGCGCGATGGTGTACTTTGCGGCGCTGGCGGTGGTGGGGCTGATGGACAAAGGCTTGCCGATGTGGGCGGCCGTGATCGGCGCCTTTATCGTCATGATCGTGGTCGGCATGAGCACCGAGCGCCTGGTGCTGCGCAAACTGGTGAACCAGCCGCCCATCACGCTGTTCATGGCCACCATCGGCCTGTCGTTTTTCCTTGAAGGCCTGGGCCCCCTGCTGTTCGGCAACGAGGTGCGGCCGATCCAGCTGGGCATCGTCGATGAGCCCATCGAGTCGATCCTGACCCACTTCAATATCGTGGTGTCGAAGTTCGACCTGGCCGCCGCGCTGATTGCCGCCGTGCTGGTGGCGGTGCTGGCGCTGTTCTTCCAGTACACGAAGGTGGGCCGTGCGCTGCGCGCGGTGGCCGACGATCACCAGGCGGCGCTGTCGCTGGGCATTCCGCTGCAGAACATCTGGGCCATTGTCTGGGGCGTGGCCGGCTTTGTCGCGCTGGTGGCGGGCATGCTCTGGGGATCGCGCAACGGGGTGCAGTTTGCGCTGACCTTGACCGCGCTCAAGGCGCTGCCGGTGCTGATCCTGGGCGGCTTCACGTCGGTGCCGGGCGCCATCGTCGGCGGCCTGATCATCGGCGCATCGGAAAAACTGGCCGAGATCTATATCCCGCCCGTGTTCCAGTCGGCGTTCGGCGGCAACTTCGGCGGGATCGAAGGCTGGTTCCCGTATGTGTTTGCGCTGCTGTTTCTGCTCGTGCGGCCAGAGGGGCTATTCGGAGAAAAACACATTGACCGCGTATAGCGGGCCCATGTGTTGTCGGCGAAGGCTGACTTTGCGCAGCAAAGTCAAGTCGCGCAGCGGCGGCCGGAGGCAAAAGCATCCGCCACGCCGTCACGCATGCTGAAATTTGGAGAATTTCATGCTCTACCGCGAATCCGGACAGTTCAAGACCAGCTACGTTGCCGACAGCCAGATCTTCCCGATCCGGCAAGATCGTATTTTCTTTGCTTTGTTGATGGCGGTGGCGTTCGTCGTCATCCCGTTCGCAGGCAGCGAATACTGGTTCAACGCCATCCTGACGCCGTTCCTGATCTTCTCGCTGGCTGCGCTGGGCCTGAACATCCTCACCGGCTATGCCGGACAGCTATCGCTGGGCACGGCGGCCTTCATGGCCGTGGGGGCCTATGCAGCCTATAACTTCCAGCTGCGGATCGAAGGCATTCCGGTGGTGCTGACGTTCATCCTGGCCGGACTGTCGTCGGCACTGGTGGGCGTGGCATTCGGGCTGCCGTCGCTGCGGATCAAGGGCTTCTACCTGGCCGTGGCCACGCTGGCCGCGCAGTTCTTCGTGGTGTGGGCGCTGACCAAGTTCCCCTGGTTCTCGAACAACAGTTCGTCGGGCGTGATCACGGCGCAGCGGCTGGACCTGTTCGGCGTGGCGTTCGATACCCCGATCAGGAAGTACCTGTTCGTGCTGGCCATCGTCACGGTGCTGGCGATGCTGGCCAAGAACCTGGTGCGCTCGGCCACGGGCCGCGCCTGGATGGCCGTGCGCGACATGGACGTGGCTGCCGAGGTCATCGGCATTCCGCTGATGCGCACCAAGCTGCTGGCCTTCGCCGTCAGCTCGTTCTACTGCGGCGTGGCGGGCGCGCTGTACGCGTTCTGCTATCTGGGATCGGTGGAGCCGGACGGCTTTTCGCTGGACCTGTCGTTCCGCATCCTGTTCATGATCATCATCGGCGGGGTGGGCAGCATCCTGGGGTCGTTCCTGGGCGCGGCGTTCATCCTGCTGCTGCCGATCTTTCTCGATAACGTGCTGCCCGCGCTGGCCGCGCTGCTGCACCTGCCGTTCACGAACGCCACGGTGTCGCATATCCAGCTCATGGTGTTCGGCGCGCTGATCATCTTTTTCCTGATCGTCGAGCCACATGGCCTGGCCCGGCTCTGGCAGATTGCCAAGGAGAAGCTCCGCCTCTGGCCATTCCCCCATTAGTCGTTCCCATAACAACGCCCGTTCGAGGTGAAGGAGACTGTGATGACAACCGTATTCCGCAATGTGCAGCGCGCCGCCCTGGTGGTCAGCGTCGCGGCTGCCCTGCTGGCGCCGGCCCTGCCGGCCCTGGCGCAGGCCAATGACCAGTTCGTGGCGCTGCCCAGCTACCGCGTCGGCCCGTATGGCTCGAACGGGCAATCGTTCTATGGCGGATTTGTCGATTACCTGAACTACGTCAACCTCAAGGAGGGGGGCGTCAACGGCGTGAAGCTGTCGTGGGAAGAGTGCGAGACCGAGTACAACAACGCCAAGGGCGTGGAGTGCTATGAGCGCCTGAAGGCCAAGAACGGCCAGAGCAAGGGCACTGCGTATCACACGATGTCCACCGGCATTTCGTACGCGCTGGTCGACAAGACCGCCGCCGACAAGGTGCCGCTGGTGATGATGGGCTACGGCCGCACCGACGCCGTGGACGGATCGGTGTTCCCGTACGCATTTCCGCTGGTCACCACGTACCAGATGCAGGTGTCGGCCATCGTGAAGTACCTGGCGTCGAAGAACGGCGGGTCGCTGGCCGGCAAGAAGATCGTCTACCTGTATCACGACTCGGCCTACGGCAAGGAGCCGATCGTCGCGCTGGAGGCCGAGGCCAGGCTCGGCAAGTTCAACCTGGTGGAGATCCCGGTGGCGCACCCCGGTAACGAGCAGGGCGCGCAATGGCTGAAGATCCGCCAGGAAAACCCCGACTATGTGATCTTCTGGGGCTGGGGCGTGATGAACCAGACCGCGCTGAAGGCGGCCCAGAAGGTGGGATTCTCGCGCGAAAAGATGATCGGGTCGTGGTGGGCCGGGTCCGAGGAGGACACCACGCCGGCTGGCGACGCCGCCAAGGGCTACATGAGCGCCACGTGGAATGTGGCCGGCAAGAGCGTGCCGCTGATCGCCGATATCGAGAAGGTGGTCTACGGCGCCAACAAGGGCAACATGCAGGACCGCAACAAGGTGGGCTCGGTGCTCTATAACCGTGGCGTGTCGGCGGCGGTGGTGACGGTGGAGGCCATCCGCGTGGCACAGGGCAAGTTTGGCAAGGGCAAGGTCATGACCGGCGACGAGATGCGCTGGGCCTTCGAGAACCTGAACCTGACGAGCGCTCGCCTGCAGCAACTGGGCGCCACGGGCCTGCTGCCCGAGATCAAGACCAGCTGCGACAACCACGAAGGATCGGGCAAGGTGAAGATCCAGCAGTGGGACGGCACCAAGTGGGTGGTGGTGTCGGACTGGATCGAGGGCAACAAGAACCTGATCCACCCGCTGTTCAAGGCCACGGCCGCGCAGTACGCCAAGGAGAAGGGCATCACGCCGGCGTGCGTGAAGTCGTAAGGCTTCAGGGTTGCCGGCGGTTTCTCCCTCCCTCGTAAGGCGGGAGAGCGGAGTGTGCAGTGGTCCAATTTCCTCAGACAGGTCGATAGGTGGAAAATCACGATCGACGAGGAAAGACGACATGACAAAGCAACGCCGCAAGTTTGACGCCGCCTTCAAGCTGGAGGTAGTCCGGATGGTCCGGGATCAGGGCCTATCGGTCGCCGAGGTTTGCCACACGATGGCGATTGGGGAGACCGCCCTACGGCGCTGGCTGGTCCAGTATGACCTTGAAGTGGCTGGCGGCAAGGGAGTGGGCAAGCCGCTGACGCCTGAGCAGCAGCGCATTCGCCAGCTCGAAGAGGAAAACCGCCGCCTGAAGGAGGACAACCTGATCCTAAAAAAGGCATCGGCCTTCTTCGCCC
>NZ_FNJO01000015.1 GCF_900104095.1 Ralstonia sp. 25mfcol4.1
GTGCTCAAGGGCGCCCGTGGCGGCGACACCCCCGGCATGAGCGAGGCCGAGATCTACGAGATGTTCCCGAACCTGCGCGAGCGCAAGCAAAGCCAGGGCACGCGCCTGTCGGGCGGCGAACAGCAGATGCTGGCCGTGGGCCGCATCCTGCGCACGGGCGCGAACCTGCTGCTGCTCGACGAGATCTCCGAGGGCCTGGCGCCGGTGATCGTGCAGGCGCTGGCGCGCATGATCCTGATGCTCAAGAAGAAGGGCTACACCGTGGTCATGGTGGAGCAGAACTTCCGCTTTGCCGCGCCGCTGGCCGACCGCTTCTACGTGATGGAGCACGGCACCATCGTCGAACGCTTTGCCGCCAGCGAGCTGCAGGCCAAGATGCCGGTGCTGAACGAACTGCTCGGGGTCTGACCCGCTGCGCCCCACCGGCGCCAGGGTCGCAATTTCGGATCGTGTGAATCGTATTTTTACGAGATGGCAGGAACGGGTGGCAGCTTGCCGCCGCAACTCAGGAGACAAGACATGAAGATGAATCGGCTGGCTGTCGCAGTGGCGGCAACTGTCTTTGGCGCGTTTGCAGGGGGCGCCTCGGCGCAGGTATCGAACGATACGGTGAAGATCGGCTACATCACCGACATGTCGGGCCTGTACGCGGACATCGACGGCCCGGGCGGCCTCGAAGCGATCAAGATGGCCATCGAGGACCACGGTGGCAAGGTGCTGGGCAAGTCGATCGAACTGGTCAGCGCCGATCACCAGAACAAGGCCGACATCGCCGCGTCGAAGGCGCGCGAATGGATGGACCAGCAGGGTCTGGACATGCTGCTGGGCGGCACCAACTCCGCCACGGGCCTGGCCATGAACAAGGTGGCGCAGGAAAAGAAGCGCGTGTACTTCAACATCGGCGCCGGCACGGCCCGCCTGACGAACGAAGAGTGCTCGCCGTACACGGTGCACTACGCCTACGACACGGTAGCGCTGGCCAAGGGCACCGGCAGCGCGGTGGTGAAGCAGGGCGGCAAGAAGTGGTTCTTCCTGACCGCCGACTACGCCTTCGGCCATTCGCTCGAAAGCGACACGGCAGCCGTGGTGAAGGCCAATGGCGGCACGGTGGTGGGCCAGGTGCGCCACCCGCTGTCGGCGTCGGACTTCTCGTCGTTCCTGCTGCAGGCGCAGGCATCGAAGGCTGACATCCTGGGCCTGGCCAATGCCGGCGGCGACACGATCAACGCGATCAAGGCCGCCAAGGAATTCGGCATCACCAAGACCATGAAGATTGCCGGCCTGCTGATGTTCATCAATGACGTGCACAGCCTGGGCCTGAAGAACACCGAAGGCCTGCTGATGACCGACAGCTGGTACTGGGACATGAACGACGACACCCGCAAGTTCGCGAACCGCTTCTTCGGCAAGATGAAGAAGATGCCGAGCAGCCTGCAGGCCGCCGACTACTCCGCCGTCAGCACGTACCTGAAGGCCGTGGAAGCCGCCAAGACCGATGATCCGGACAAGGTCATGGCCGAGCTGAAGAAGATGAAGATCAACGACTTCTACAACAAGAGCTACATCCGCGCCGATGGCCGGAACATCCACGACATGTACCTGATGCAGGTCAAGGCTCCGGCGGATTCGAAGAAGCCTTGGGACTACCTGAAGGTGGCGGCGACGATCCCGGGCGACCAGGCGTTCACGACGGTGGCCGAGTCGAAGTGCTCGATCTTGAAGAAGTAAGTTGTGTTGTCTTGCTCCCTTCTCCCGTGCGGGAGAGGGGCGGGGGGAGAGGGCGGGCGGTCCTGACGGGAGGGATCCCGATTTGAACCGCTGAACCCTCTTCCCCGAACCCCCTCCCACGCGTGGGAGCGGGGAGAAACAATCAGGCAATCGACGCCCATGGATATTTTCGGAATTCCGCTACCCGCCATGCTGTCCCAGCTGCTGCTGGGCCTGGTCAATGGCGCTTTCTACGCGATGCTGAGCCTGGGTCTGGCCGTGATCTTCGGCCTGCTCAACGTGATCAACTTCGCGCACGGCGCGCTGTTCATGCTCGGTGCCGTGCTGGCGTGGGCCGGCATGGAATACGCCGGCCTCAACTACTGGGTGATGCTGGTGCTGTCGCCGCTTGTGGTGGGCCTGCTGGGCGTCGTCATCGAGAAGACGATGCTGCGCTGGATCTACAAGCTCGATCACATCTACGGCCTGCTGCTCACGCTGGGCATCACGCTGATCATCGAAGGTATCTTCCGCTCGATCTACGGCGTGTCCGGCCTGCCGTATTCGCCGCCCGACGCGCTGCAGGGTGCCACGGACCTGGGCTTCATGATCCTGCCGAACTATCGTGCCTGGGTGGTGGCCGCGTCGGTGGTGGTGTGCCTGGCTACGTGGTTCACGATCGAAAAGACCAAGCTGGGTGCCTACCTGCGCGCCGGCACCGAGAATCCGAAGATGGTGGAAGCCTTCGGCGTCAACGTGCCGCTGATGGTGACGCTGACCTACGGCTTTGGCGTGGCGCTGGCGGCGTTTGCCGGCGTGCTGGCGGCGCCGGTCATTCAGGTGTCGCCGCTGATGGGCCAGAACCTGATCATCATCGTGTTCGCCGTGGTGGTGATCGGCGGCATGGGATCGATCATGGGATCGATCATCACGGGCCTCGGGCTCGGCGTGATCGAGGGGCTGACCAAGGTGTTCTATCCGGAAGCATCGTCGACCGTGGTGTTCTTCATCATGGTGATCGTGCTGCTGCTGCGCCCGGCCGGGCTGTTCGGGAGGGAAAAGTGATGAGCGGGCAGACTGGACAAACGGCCGTGGCCGTCGAGGCCAAGGGCTTCAAGGAAGGGACCGGATTGCAGAAGAAGGTGCTCTACGGCCTGCTGCTGCTGGGCCTGATCGTGGCGCCGCTGGCCGGCGCCTACCCGGTGTTCGTGCTCAAGGTGCTGTGCTTCGCGCTGTTCGCGTGCGCGTTCAACCTGCTGATCGGCTTTACGGGGCTGCTGTCGTTCGGCCATGCGGCGTTCTTCGGCGGTGCGGGCTACGCGGCCGGCCATGCGATGAAGGTGTGGGGCGTGACGCCGGAACTGGGCCTGCTGTTCGGCACGCTGTCGGGCGCCGTGATTGGCTACGTGGTGGGTTCGCTGGCCATTCGCCGCCAGGGCATCTACTTCTCGATGATCACGCTCGCGCTGGCGCAGATGCTGTTCTTCTTCTGCCTGCAGGCGCCGTTCACGGGCGGCGAGGACGGGCTCCAGGGCATTCCGCGCGGCAAGCTGTTCGGCGTGTTGTCGCTGGCCGACGACATGACGCTGTACTACGTGGCGCTGCTGATCATCGTGCTTGCCTTCGCGCTGATCGTGCGTACCGTGCACTCGCCGTTCGGCCAGATCCTGAAGGCCATCCGCGAGAACGAGCCGCGCGCGATCTCGCTGGGTTACGACGTCGACCGCTTCAAGCTGCTGGCCTTCGTCATCTCGGCGGCGCTGTCGGGCCTGGCCGGGTCGATCAAGGCGCTGGTGCTGGGCTTCGGCACGCTGACCGACGTGCACTGGTCGATGTCGGGCTCGGTGATCCTGATGACGCTGGTGGGCGGGCTGGGTACGCTGTCGGGCCCGATCGTCGGTGCCTTCGTGGTCGTGGCGCTGGAGAACAAGCTTGGCGACATCGGCACGTTCCTGGCCAACCTGACGGGCATTGGCTGGTTCAACGCGCTGGGCGAGTCGGTGACAATGGTGACCGGCGTGATCTTCGTGATCTGCGTGCTGACCTTCCGCCGCGGCATCATGGGCGAACTGATTGCGCTGACGGGCCGGAAATCGGACAAGCCCTAGCCGGCACCCAGAGTGGAGATCGGGCAACATGCCCGATTTTGGGGCTAGGGTTATTGCTGACTTGTTTCATACGCACCGGTTCGTTACATTGCATATACGGTTTTCGCAGGTTACTTGGAGGCGGAAGCGAGGAGACGACAGGCGCGCACCCGGTGTCGGGTAGCAGCAGCCAATACGATAAAGAGGCGTTGCTGGGTGATCCCTGGCAACGCCTTTTTCATTTCGGCCTCCCGGAAACCGCCGCTCGCGCCACCTGCCCGAGTGGATGTGCGGCTAATGCATCTTTGGCATGACCGCCCGCCAGCCCCCATGCGACAATGCCGGCAGCTTCCTTCGCCCGGCCATGTCCATCCCTTCCGCATCTCCCCGTTTCCAAAAAGTGCAGTATCAGCTACGCGTTGGCGTCAGCGCCGATGGTCCCGCCATCGATGGCTGGCTGAATGCGCGCGCGCCACTGCCGGTGCCCGAAGCACGCGCCAGGCGACTGTCTCTGGATGCCTTGCTGGAGCAGGGCGGCCACGGCATCTGCCTGCTGGGGGGCTGCACCAGCGCGGTGCGCGAAGGCGGCGATTCCCTTGAGGCCGATGCTGCGCTGGCCTGCCTGATGCCTGTCACGCTGGTTCACAGCCTGGCGCTGGGCGGGCGCGTGGCGATAGCGGCCGAGTGGTGGCCGCCGGCCGCCGATGCTGCGGGCTGGCTCGACGCCGCCTCCCAGCTGCTGGCCGACTGGTGCCGTGCTCATGGCATCCGCCATATCCGGCTGGCGCCGGGGCTGGTGGCCGACACTTCGGGGCCGCCGGAAGGATTCGCGCGCGATGCCGACGGCCTGTGGCTGCGCAGCCTGATTCCCACGCCGAAACGCCTGGGCTGACCCGCACAGCGGGCCGTTTTGCCGCCGGGGCGCTGCGGCGCGTTCCGCCGATTCCGCCGATTCCGCAGTTTTCCCCGATTCCTTTCGAATCCCTTCACCGCTTCTCGACCGTTCGGACTGTTCGACCATGGAGTTTGTATTTCTGGCCGCCGCCGCCTTTCTGGCCGGCATGATCGACGCCGTGGCGGGCGGGGGCGGCCTCGTGCAGGTGCCGGCGCTGTTCTCGACCTATCCCAACATGTCGCCGGCCACGCTGATCGGCACGACCAAGGTAGCGTCGCTGGCCGGCACGTCCAACGCCGCCTATCGCTTTGCGCGCAAGGTGCGGATCTACTGGGGCGCCACCGGCCCCGCGATGCTGGCGGCCTTCGTGTTCTCGATGGCCGGCGCGTGGACGCTGACGATGATCCCCGCCGAGCCGCTGCGCAAGGCGCTGCCTTTCGTGCTGCTGATCCTGCTGATCTATACGGTGGTGAAGAAGGATCTGGGCACCGAGCACGCGCCGGTGCTGTCGGGCGGGCGCGAACGGCTGGCGGCGCTGCTGGCCGGCGCGGCGATCGGGTTCTACGACGGCGTGTTCGGGCCTGGCACGGGCAGCTTCCTCATGATCGTGTTCGTGCGCGTGTTCGGCTACGACTTCCTGCACGCATCGGCTTCGGCCAAGATCGTCAACCTGGCCACCAACCTGGCCGCGCTGCTGTTGCTGGCGGCGAAAGGCCATGTGTGGTGGCAGCTCGGCATCGTGATGGCCCTGGCCAACGTGGCCGGCAGCCAGGTGGGCAGCAAGCTGGCGCTGCGCCACGGCAGCCGCTTCGTGCGCAAGGTGTTCATCGCGGTGGTCAGCGCGCTGATCCTGAAGACGGCCTACGACGCGTTCCTGCGCTAAGCCGCCGCAGGTGTCCGCGGCGGGCTGTAAACGCCGCCGGACAACGGAAACCCGCGACTGTTGCGCCTGCGCTGCTGCGGGTTAATCCGGCCTTTTCGTATCACATCGCTGTGTTAGACTCGATTCGCATTCCCGACCGAGCGGTCGGGGAATGCAACTGCGCAATCCGGGGGTAATGGCGCAGGACGGGAAAAAACGGGACGAACTTCGATGTTCCCGGCTGAGATCGGATGCCAGCGTTGCATCCGCCAAAGAGCCCGCCAGAGTGGGCCACAAAAAACTGAAGGCATCCGTCGGCCGGAAGCCGGCGGATGCCTTTTTCCGTTTTTGGAATCGAAGGAGACAAGCCATGACGTTCAAGCGCGCCAGCCTGCTGGCACTTGCCGCCGCCAGTCTGTTCTCGGGCGCGGTCAGCGCCCAGGTGAAGGTCGGGGTCACGGTTTCGGCCACCGGGCCGGCCGCCTCGCTCGGCATCCCCGAGAAAAACACCTTCACGCTGCTGCGCAAGGAAATCGCCGGCAAGAAGATCGAGTACATCGTGCTTGACGATGCTACCGACACGACCACGGCGGTCAAGAACACGCGCAAGCTGATCAGCGAAGACAAGGTCGATGTGGTGGTGGGCTCCACCGTCACGCCCAATTCGCTGGCCATGGTGGATGTGGCTGCCGAAAGCGAGACGCCGATGATCTCGATGGCCGCCTCGGCCCGCATCATCGAGCCGATGGACAGCAAGCGCGCCTGGATCTTCAAGACGCCGCAGAACGACTCGCACATGGCAACCGCCCTGGCCGAGCACATGACCAGCAACAACGTGAAGACGGTGGCATTCATCGGCTTCGCGGACGCCTATGGCGACAGCTGGGCACAGGAATTCGCCAAGGTGGCGGAAATGCGCAAGCTCAAGGTGGTGGCCAACGAGCGTTTCGCGCGTACCGACAATTCGGTGACGGGCCAGGTGCTGAAGATGATGGGCACCAATCCGGACGCCGTGCTGATCGCCGGTTCGGGTACGCCCGCCGCGCTGCCGGCCAAGGCGCTCAAGGAGCGCGGCTACAAGGGCAAGATCTACCAGACGCACGGCGTGGCCAACCCCGACTTCCTGCGCGTATGCGGCAAGGATTGCGAAGGCACGTTCCTGCCGGCCGGCCCGCTGCTGGTGGCCGAGCAGCTGCCCGACAGCAATCCGATGAAGAAGCCGGCCATGACCTACAAGACCGCGTACGAGAAGGCGTTCGGCGGACAGGTATCCACCTTCGGCGGCCACGCCTGGGATGCCGGCCTGCTGCTGCAGAACGCGATTCCAGAGGCGCTCAAGAAGGGCCAGCCCGGCACGAAGGAATTCCGCAAGGCGCTGCGCGATGCGCTGGAGCAGACGAAGAACCTGCCGGTATCGCACGGCATCATCAACATGAGCCCCACCGACCACCTCGGCATGGACCAGCGCGCGCGCGTGATGGTGCAGATCGTCGATGGCAAGTGGAAGCTGCAGAAGTAAGCCGGCAAAGACGACCGGCTGGCAGGGGTCACACGCTGGCAGCGTAGCAACGCAGGGCGCATGGCAGACCATGCGCCCTTTTTTTGCCTCCGTGATTTCCCGCCACCCTCTAGGCATTGCGCGGGGGAGTCTCTAAGCTGAGGCTGCGGTAGCGGCAAGCAGGCAATTTTCAGGCACGGGCGCCCACCACGCGCGCACATAACACGGGCAGACAATGGACCTATCGATTGCGGCCATTCTGGCGCAGGACGGCATCACCTCCGGCGCGATCTACGCGCTGCTGGCACTGGCACTCGTGCTGGTGTTTTCGGTGACGCGCGTCATCTTCATCCCCCAGGGCGAGTTCGTGGCTTACGGCGCGCTGACGCTGGCCGCGATGCAGGCCGGCCATGCGCCGCAAACCACGTGGCTGCTGCTGGCCATGGGCGTGCTGACGTTCCTCTACGATGGCGTGGCGGTGCTGCGCAGCCCCGAACTGCGGCTGAGCGCGCCGCGCCGCATCCTGGTCCTGGCGGGCAAGTACCTGCTGTTCCCGGGCGTCGTGCATGTCCTGGTGCAGCAGTACGGCGGCATGCCGCTGCCGATGCTGGTGCAGATCGCGCTGACGCTGCTGATCGTGATCCCGCTGGGCCCGATGCTCTATCGCCTGGCCTATCAGCCGCTGGCCGAGGCCAGCACGCTGGTGCTGCTGATCGTGTCGGTCGGCGTGCATTTCGCGCTGGTGGGATTGGGGCTGGTGATGTTCGGTGCCGAAGGCTCGCGCACGAATCCGTTTTCCGATGCACGCTTCGATGTGGGCAGCCTCAGCGTGTCGGGGCAGAGCCTGTGGGTCGTGGTGGTGTCAGGTGTGCTGATCGCCGCGCTGTACTTCTATTTCGAGCGCACGCTGCAGGGCAAGGCACTGCGCGCCACCGCCGTGAACCGCCTGGGCGCGCGGCTGGTGGGCATCGGCACGACGCAGGCCGGGCGCCTGTCGTTCACGCTGGCCGCCGCGATGGGCGCGCTGTGCGGCATCCTGATCGCACCGCTGACGACGATCTACTACGAGTCGGGCTTCCTGGTGGGGCTCAAGGGGTTCGTTGGCGCCATCGTCGGCGGCCTGGCCAGCTACCCGGTGGCGGCGCTGGGCGCGCTGCTGGTGGGACTGCTCGAATCGTATTCGTCGTTCTGGGCCAGCGCGTTCAAGGAGGTCATCGTCTTCACGCTGATCATTCCGGTGCTGCTGTGGCGTTCGCTGACCAGCAAGCATGTCGAGGAAGAGGAGTAAGCCATGACGATGCTGACCGACAAGCCGCTGGAGAAGAACGTGGAGTCGCAGAACGGGAATTCCCAAGGCCGGCCGCAATCGCGACGTGACGGACACCTGCGCGGCGTCATGCGCAATCGTGTGCTGGCGCTGGGCTTTGCCGTCGTGCTGGCGCTGCTGCCGGTGCTGCCGACACCGGAGTTCTGGATCACGCTGGGCAACTACATCGGGCTCTACAGCATCGTGGCGATCGGCCTGGTGCTGCTGACCGGCGTGGGAGGCATGACGTCGTTTGGCCAGGCCGCCTTCGTTGGGCTGGGCGCCTACAGCACGGCGTACCTGACCACGCAGTTCGGGCTGTCGCCATGGCTCGGACTGATCGTCGGACTGGTCATCACGATTGCGTCGGCCTATGTGATTGGCCTGATTACGATGCGGATGTCGGGCCACTACCTGCCGCTGGCGACGATTGCCTGGGGCCTGTCGCTGTTCTTCCTGTTCGGCAACCTTGAATTCCTGGGCAAGTACGACGGCCTGAACGGTATTCCGGTGCTGTCGTTCCTGGGTATCGAACTGCAGTCGGGCCGGTCGATGTTCTACCTGATCTGGGCCGTGGTGCTGCTGGCGGTGGTGGCCATGCAGAACCTGCTCAATTCGCGGCCGGGCCGGGCGATTCGCGCGCTGAAGGGCGGCGGCACGATGGCCGAGGCGATGGGCGTGAATACCGCGTGGATGAAGGTGGTGATCTTCGTCGTGGCGGCGATCCTCGCGTGCGTGTCGGGCTTCCTGTACGCGCACCTGCAGCGCGCCGTGAATCCGACGCCGTTCGGGCTCAACTACGGCATCGAATACCTGTTCATGGCCGTGGTGGGTGGGGTGGGGCACGTCTGGGGTGCCGTGCTTGGCGCGGGCATTTTGACCATCCTCAAGGACGTGCTGCAGGGCTTGCTGCCGAGGCTGCTCGGCAGCACCGGCAACTTCGAAATCATCGTGTTTGGCGTGCTGTTGGTGCTGCTGCTGCAATACGCGCGCGATGGCATCTGGCCGTTCTTGCGCAAGCTGATGCCCTCGGGGCCGCCCGTCGTCGCGCCGGAACATGCCGAGGCGCTGGCGGTACGACAGAAGCCCGAGGCCGGCGAGCTGATCCTCGACGTGCGCGCAGCGCGCAAGCAGTTCGGGGGCCTCGTGGCGGTGAACGACGTGAGCTTCCAGGTGCATGCCGGCGAGATCATCGGGCTGATCGGGCCGAACGGCGCGGGCAAGTCCACGACCTTCAACCTGGTGACGGGCGTGCTGCCGCTCACGCGCGGCGAGGTGCGCTATCGGGGCGAGGTGATCTCGGGCCTGCCGTCGCGTGAGATCGTCAAGCGGGGCGTAGGCCGCACCTTCCAGCACGTGCATCTGCTGTCGACGATGACGGTGCTGGAGAACGTGGCCATCGGCGCGCACCTGCGCGGCGATTTCCGCGCGCAGGGCGGCGTATCGGCGGCAATCCTGCGCATGAACCGTGCCGAGGAACAGAAGCTGCTGTTCGAGGCCAGGCGCCAGCTGGAGCGTGTGGGCCTGGCTGACTGCATGTACATGGAAGCCGGCAGCCTGGCGCTGGGCCAGCAGCGCATTCTCGAAATCGCACGCGCGCTGTGCTGCGACCCCGCGTTGCTGCTGCTCGACGAGCCTGCGGCGGGGCTGCGCTACAAGGAAAAGCAGGCTTTGGCGGAACTGCTATGCAAGCTGAAGGGCGAGGGCATGAGCGTGCTGCTGGTGGAGCATGACATGGACTTCGTGATGAACCTGACAGACCGGCTGGTGGTGATGGAGTTTGGAACGCGCATCGCCGAAGGGGTACCGGAAGAGGTGCAGAAGAATCCGGCCGTGCTGGAAGCCTATCTCGGCGGCGTCGAGTGAGGGAAATGAGATGAGTCTGATTCTGGAGGTAAAGGATCTGCATGTGCGCTACGGCAAGGTGGAGGCCGTGCATGGCGCCAATCTGCAGGTGCAGGCCGGCAAGATCGTCACGGTGATCGGCCCGAACGGTGCCGGCAAATCGACCATGCTCAACGCGATCATGGGCGCGCTGCCGGTCAGTGGGTCGTCCAGCGGGACGGTCCGTTACCTGGGCCACGACATGGCCGGCATTCCGGTGGAGGGGCGGGTGGCGCGCGGCATGTGCCTGGTGCCCGAGAAGCGCGAGCTGTTTTCGACGATGACCGTCGAAGACAACCTGCAGCTGGGTGCCTTCCGCCGCAAGCGCGCCGGCGAGCGTAACTATCTGGATCAGATGGATGTGGTCTACGACCTGTTCCCGCGCCTCAGGGAGCGCGCCAAACAGGAGGCCGGCACGCTGTCAGGCGGCGAGCGCCAGATGTTGGCGGTGGGCCGGGCGCTGATGGCCAAGCCGCAGTTGCTGATGCTGGACGAGCCCAGCCTGGGCCTGGCGCCGCTGATCGTGAAGGAGATCTTCCACATCATCAGCAACCTGCGCCAGACCGGCGTGGCGACGCTGCTGATCGAGCAGAACGCGCGTGCGGCGCTGCAGGTGGCGGACTATGGCTACGTGGTCGAGACTGGCGATATGGCCATGGAGGGCGAGGCCGCCGCGCTGGCCAGCAATCCGAAGGTTATTGAGACGTATCTGGGGCTGGCCAAGAAGGCGGCCTAACGTGCACCTGGGAACGCCTAGGGCACGCCAGGAACGTGTTCCGGGTACGTATACATCAGCGGTGAATATAGCGGCGCCCATTTTGGCGCCGTTTTTATTCATCGGGACGATGTTGTTCACAAAACTATCCACAGTGTGGATAACTATTGGCGGACCAGTTCGATGATATCGATGGCCGCCGCCGAAAGCAGCCACTCGCGGAAGACCGCCAGGGCCCGATGGTCGCCTTTTTCACGTGGCGCGCAGAGGAAATAACCCCGGTTCAACGTGACTGGCAGATCGAACGGCGCCACCACCTGACCGGCCTGCAACGCATCCCTGACAAGGCATCGCTGCAAAACGGCCACTCCCATGTCGGCCTTCACGGCCTCCAGCAGGATCGACACCTGATCGAATCCACGGGCCAGCGCGGGCGCAGCGTTGGGTACGCCCGTGGCACGCAGCCAGTTCTCCCAGTTCCTGGGGGCAGTTGTGTGGAAAAGCAGCGGTTCGCCCATCAGGTCCGAGGGAGTTTTCCACAGATTGGCAGCCTGCCGGGCATGGGCCCGGGCGGGGTGGCAGACCGGCACCATTTCGCGGCCGATCACATAGTCGACCTGCAGGTTAGGCCAGTGGCTGGCCTCGCCGGTCAGGATCGCCGCATCGGGCTTTGCGCCGGCAAAGTCTTCGTCACGCCGGTAGGGCACGAAGTCGAGTCGGATATCGGGATGCCTGCGGTGGAAGTCGGGCAGGCGGGGGACGAGCCATACGCTGGCCAGTGTGGGCACCGCAGACAACGTCAGGTGATGCTGACGATCTTCTCCCAGCATCGCCGCGCTGGCGGTCTCGATGGCGGCCAGCGGTGCCGTGATGGCGTCGAGGTATTGGCGGCCCGCGTCAGTCAGCGTGAGCTTGTGGGCGTTGCGATGGATCAGCGGCTGGCCAAAGTGTGATTCCAGGCGGGAGATGGCGCGGCTGATGGCGCCCTGCGTGACGCACAGCGTTTCTGCGGCACGGGTGAAGCTGCCCAGCCTGGCAGCCGTCACAAATGCATGTAGCTCGGACATCGAAGGTGAGCGTATACGCATGACGACGTGAGCATGAGCTTTGGTAATGGAAGCGTGCAATATAGTCGTTTGTGCGGGACCGGTAAACTGCCGAAACTCCCAGCTCGGTCCCCAGATTCGAGAACGAAAAAACGAGGAGTTTCACGCCATGAATCGAGCCCTGCCTGCCCGCGCGACGCGCCGCCGACTGATGTTTTCCACAATGTTGTCCACAGCCATCGGCGCCGTTTTTGGCGGTATGGCGATGCCGGTGGCAGCACAATCGAACTACCCGAACAAGCCCATCCGTCTGGTTGTGCCATTCGCCGCAGGTGGCACGACCGACCTGTCGGCGCGTCTGGTCGCCGAGTACGCCGGGCGCGAGCTGGGCCAGACCATCGTGGTCGATAACAAGGGTGGGGCGGGCGGTTCGATCGGCATGGAGCAGGTGGCCCGCTCGGCGCCGGACGGCTACACGATCGGCATGGCCACGGTCAGCACCCATGGATCCAACCCGGCGGTATACCCGAAGCTGGGCTACGACCCGATCAAGGATTTTGCGCCAGTCACCAACGTGGCAGCAGTTCCCAGTGTCTTTGCCGTGCATCCGAGCGTACCCGCCAAGACCATGCAGGAGTTCGTCGCACTGGCCAAGGCCAACCCGGGCAAGTACACGTTTGCGTCGCCCGGCGCCGGCTCGCTCGGGCACGCGAACATCGAGAACTTCATGATGCTGGCCAAGATCGACCTGCTGCACGTGCCGTACAAGGGCGCCGGCCTGGCACTGAACGATGCGCTGGCAGGGCAGGTGAACGCGATTACCGACAACCTGTCGACCACGCTGCCGCACGTGAAGGCGGGCCGTTTGCGCGCGCTGGCCCTGCTGGGCGCGCAGCGTTCGCCACAACTGCCGAATGTGCCGACGTACGGCGAGCTTGGCTACAAGGACATGGGTGACGGTGGCTGGTTCGGCATCGTCGCACCGGCAGGTACGCCCCAGCCCATCATCGACAAGCTGAATGCCGCCATCCACAAGGCGATGCTGAACCCCGAGTTCAAGCGCAAGATCGAGGAGTCGGGCGGCACGCTGGTGCCGACTACGCCCGACCAGTTCAAGGCCCAGATCCAGCAGGCCATGGCGCGCTACGCCCGTGTGGCCAAGGCTGCCAACATCAAGCTGGATTGAGCCATGACGACGTTCGATACACCGTACCGGGCGGTACAGGGCGATGCGCCTGGCGGCCCCTATACGCTAGCATCGCCGGAAGGGTTGCCGCTGCCGCTGGTCTGCGATTCGCCACATAGCGGCGTCTATTATCCGGCGGACTTCCAGGCCGCCGTCCCCTTGGCGCGACTCCGCGGGGGCGAGGATACCCACATCGATACGCTGTGGTCGGCTATCCCCAAGGTGGGCGGCACGCTGATCGGGGCTACGTTCCCGCGCGTCTATATCGATCCGAACCGGATGCTGGAGGACCTGGACCCGGAACTGCTGGATGCGCCGTGGCCCACACCGCTGTCTCCCGGCGAGAAGACGCGACTGGGCTATGGGCTGATCTGGCGGAAGCTCGACGCGGCCACGCCCATCTATGACCGCCAGCTGTCGGTGGCTGAGGTACAGAACCGGATCACACGCTACTACCGCCCGTACCACGCGGCGCTGGCCGAAGCCGTGGAGACGGCGTATCAGCAATTCGGCGCGCTCTGGCATCTGAACCTGCATTCGATGCCGAACAATGCCTACGAGCGGCTGAAGATCAATAGCCCGCGTCCGTTGGCGGACTTTGTGCTGGGCGACCGCGATGGCACGACCTGCGAGCCCGGCATCGTCGATCTGGTGGAGCGGGAGCTGAAGTCCATGGGCTACACAGTGGCGCGCAACGACCCCTACAAGGGCGTGCAGCTGATCGCCAAAATCGGGCGCCCCGCCGAGCGGCGCAACAGCCTGCAGATCGAGATTCGTCGCCCGCTATATATGGATGAGGCGACCAAGGCGCCGAACGAAGGGTTCGAGACCTTGCGCCGCGATCTGGCCACGCTATCGGCGCGCATCGCCAACTACATCCGCAGCCAGATCTGATCCATGTTTCACGTGAAACACTGGCGCTAAGGAGAGGCCCCGTGCAAGCGGGGCCTTTTCTTTTTGTCCCGAGTTGTCCACAGGAGGAAGGCGAGTGTTTCACGTGGAACACACTAGCCATTCGCCGAGTATCTTCCGCGCCATGTTTCACGTGAAACATCGCCGAGGGCAGAGTCCGCCCAACGAATGCCGCTATAATTCGACATCCCGAATTTTCCCGCCCAGCCTCCCGGAGGAGGTGTCCCATGCTTTACCCGAAAGAATTCGACGTCATTGTCGTCGGCGGTGGTCACGCCGGCACCGAAGCTGCCCTCGCCGCCGCGCGCATGGGCTGCCAGACGCTGCTGCTCTCGCACAACATCGAGACGTTGGGGCAGATGAGTTGCAATCCGTCGATCGGCGGCATTGGCAAGGGGCATCTGGTGAAGGAAGTGGATGCCATGGGCGGTGCGATGGCCGCAGCCACGGACGAGGCCGGTATCCAGTTCCGCATCCTTAACTCCAGCAAGGGCCCCGCCGTGCGGGCTACGCGGGCGCAGGCCGACCGTGTGCTGTACCGTAAGGCGATCCGGACTCGCCTGGAAAACCAGCCGAACCTGATGCTGTTCCAGCAGGCAGTCGATGACCTGATAGTGGAGGGCGACCGCGTGGTGGGTGCCCGTACCCAGGCAGGCATCGACTTCCGCGCCCGGGCTGTAGTGCTGACGGCGGGGACGTTCCTCGACGGCAAGATCCACGTGGGGCTGGATAACTACACCGGCGGCCGTGCGGGCGATCCGGCAGCCGTATCGCTGTCGGCACGCCTGAAGGAATTGAAGCTGCCGCAGGGTCGGCTGAAGACAGGTACGCCGCCGCGTATCGATGGCCGGACCATCGATTTTTCCGTCATGGAAGAGCAGCCCGGCGACCTGGACCCGGTGCCGGTATTCTCGTTCCTGGGCCGCCCTGAGCAGCATCCCCAGCAGTTGCCGTGCTGGATCACGCATACCAACAGCCGTACCCACGACATCATTCGGGGCGGTCTCGATCGCTCGCCGATGTACACCGGCGTCATCGAAGGGGTAGGGCCGCGCTACTGCCCAAGCATCGAGGACAAGATTCACCGCTTCTCGGGCAAGGAAAGCCATCAGATTTTCCTTGAGCCAGAAGGGTTGACCACCAACGAGTTCTACCCGAACGGCATCTCCACAAGCCTGCCGTTCGATGTGCAGTTGGACCTCGTGCATTCGATCCGAGGTATGGAGAACGCGCACATCCTGCGCCCAGGCTATGCCATCGAGTACGACTACTTCGACCCGCGCGGCCTGAAGGCATCGCTGGAGAGCAAGGCCATCCAGGGACTGTTCTTCGCCGGTCAGATCAACGGCACGACCGGCTATGAAGAGGCCGCAGCGCAAGGGCTGCTGGCGGGTATCAATGCGGGATGTTTCGTGCGCGAGCGCGACGCCTGGACCCCGCGCCGCGACCAGGCATACCTGGGTGTGCTGGTCGATGACCTGATCACCCGGGGCGTAACCGAGCCGTACCGGATGTTCACGAGCCGCGCCGAATTCCGCCTGAGCCTGCGCGAGGACAACGCCGACATGCGCCTGACCGAAGTCGGCCGCGAACTTGGCGTCGTGGACGATGTACGCTGGGATGCATTCAACCGCAAGCGTGACGCTGTTTCACGTGAAACAGAGCGCCTGAAATCGACGTGGGTCAATCCGACGCTGCTGCCGGAAGCCGACGCCGTCCCGCTGCTCGGCAAGGCGATCGAGCGTGAATACTCGCTGGCCGATCTGCTGCGTCGTCCGGAAGTCCGCTACGAGGCACTGGTAGCCCTGCAGGACGGTCGCTACGCACCGGAAACGCCGCTTGCCGACGATGCCATGCTGGCCGAGCAGATCCGCGAGCAGATCGAGATCGGCATCAAATACCACGGCTACATCGCGCGGCAGGCTGCCGAGGTAGACAAGCTCGGTGCCAACGAGGCTACCAAGCTCCCGCTGGACTTCGACTACACCGAGGTCCGTGGCCTGGGATTCGAGGTCAGCCAGAAGCTGAATCAGCACCGTCCGGAAACGCTGGGCCAGGCGTCGCGGATTTCAGGCATCACGCCGGCGGCGATCTCGCTGCTGCTGGTCCATCTGAAGAAGAAGGGCATGGGGCGTACAGCGCAGACGAACGGTAAGGCCGGTGACGGTCAGGAGGCTGCCTGAGTGGGTGGCTTCCGATACACCGTGGTCGACGAGGCCGCCCAGCGCCAGCGCCTGGAGGCCGGGCTCGGAGCCATCGGCCTGGCACTGGCGACTGCCCAGATCGAGACGCTGTTTGCGTACCTGACGCTGCTCCGCAAGTGGAACAGCGTCTACAACCTCACCGCGATCCGTCATCCCGACGAGATGCTGACCCACCACATGCTCGATTCGCTGGCGGCGGTTCCTGCGCTGGCCGAAGCCGCGCGCAGCTCCGCCGTACCTGACGCGGCGCGGGGCAGGGTGCTGGACGTGGGCTCGGGGGGCGGCATGCCGGGCATGCCGCTGGCCATCACTTGTCCCGATGTTTCGGTGCTGATGGTGGATATCGTTCAGAAGAAGACGGCGTTCCTGACGCAGTGTCGCGCACAACTGCACCTGACCAACGCCGCAGCCCACTGGGGCCCGGTGGAAAAGATCGAGGATGCCAATGGCTATGCGGTGATTACGTCGCGCGCATTTGCGGAGCTGACGGACTTTGTGAACCTGTCCGGGCACCTGCTGGCGCCGGGCGCCAAGCTGCTCGCCATGAAGGGTGTTTATCCCCAGGCCGAGATCGACCGGATGGAAGCCGCCGGGTTGATGCAGACATGGCAGGTGGAATCGGTGCCGAAACTGGTCGTTCCAGGCTTGGATGCGGAACGGCATCTCGTAGTGCTATCGCGGCGTTGAATTCGCTGGTTTAGAATTTGGTAAGTGTTATTCGTCGTATGAATACGAAGACACGCACAGGGAGCTGCAAGCGCATATGGCCAAGGTATTCGTGATTGCAAACCAGAAGGGCGGCGTCGGCAAGACCACCACTACGGTGAATCTGGCCGCCGGTCTGGCCGCGCAGGAGCAGCGCGTGCTGCTGGTCGACCTGGACCCCCAGGGCAATGCCTCGATGGGTTCGGGTATCGACAAGCAGTCGCTGGAACATAGTGTGTACCAGGTGCTGGTGGGCCTGGCATCCGTGCAGCAGGCAACCCGTCGGTCCGAGTCGGGCCGCTACGACGTGCTGCCGGCCAATCGCGAACTGGCCGGTGCCGAAGTCGAGCTGGTGGAGCTTGACCAGCGCGAGCGGCGCCTCAAGCAGGCGCTGGCCGAAGTGGACGACCAGTATGACTTCGTGCTGATCGACTGCCCGCCGTCGCTGTCGCTGCTGACGTTGAACGGCCTGTGTGCCGCGCATGGCGTGATCGTGCCGATGCAGTGCGAATACTTCGCGCTGGAAGGGCTGTCCGACCTGGTCAACACGATCAAGCAGGTGCATGCCAACCTGAATCGCGAACTCAAGGTGATCGGCTTGCTGCGGGTGATGTTCGACCCGCGCGTGACGCTGCAGCAGCAGGTGTCGGCGCAGCTGGAGGCCCACTTCGCGGAAAAAGTATTCAAGACCGTGATTCCGCGCAATGTGCGGCTGGCCGAGGCGCCGTCATATGGCATGCCGGGCGTGGCATTCGATGCGTCCTCGAAGGGCGCCAAAGCGTATCTCGATTTCGGCGCGGAAATGATTGCGCGCGTACGCCAGCTCGGTTGAGCGGCACGAACAGACAGGGAAGGGTGGCGAGCATGGTGACCGCTAAGAAGAAGGGTCTGGGCCGGGGACTGGAAGCACTGCTCGGCGGGCCCGCCGAGATTGTCGAAACCGCGAAGCAGGAAGGTTCGCCGTCGGTACTGGGCGTCAATCAGCTCCAGCCGGGCAAGTACCAGCCGCGCACCCGCATGGACGAAGGCGCGCTGCAGGAACTGGCGGCGAGCATCCGCGCGCAGGGCCTGATGCAACCGATCCTGGTGCGCCGCGTGGCCGAACCCGATCGGTACGAGATCATCGCCGGCGAACGCCGATTCCGCGCCTCGAAGCTGGCGGGGCTGGACAAGGTGCCGGTGCTGGTCAAGGACGTGCCCGACCAGGCCGCCGCCGCGATGGCGCTGATCGAGAACATCCAGCGCGAAGACCTGAACCCGCTGGAAGAGGCGCAGGGCATCATGCGTTTGATCCGGGAATTCAGCTTCACGCACGAACAGGCGGCCGAGTCGGTGGGCCGCTCGCGCAGTGCGGTATCGAACCTGCTGCGATTGCTGAACCTCGCGTCGCCGGTGCAGACCATGCTGATGGCCGGCGATCTCGACATGGGGCACGCGCGTGCGTTGCTGGCCGTGGACGGCGCCAACCAGATCACGCTGGCCAACCAGATCGTCAACAAGCGGCTGTCGGTCCGCGAAACCGAGAAACTCGTCGCGTCGACGCTGAAGCCGTTCGACCTGAAGTCGCTCAAGCAGAAGCAGGGCAACGGCACACGCGATGTGGCGCGGCTCGAAGAGGAACTGTCGGACACGCTGGGGCTGGCGGTGCAGATCAAGCTCGGTGCACGCGGCAAAGGTCAGTTGACCATCCACTTCACCAGCAACGACGCGCTCGATGGCGTGTTGATCCGTCTTCGCGAACCGGCCGCCAGCGCCTGATAGCGGCAAACGCCGCCAGACGTAGGCTCCTCTATACGTTTACCCGGTATACGGCAATCGTTTTACCGATGAAATTGTCGGGCTGTCGGTATCACGCGACAGCCCGCCGCTCATGCACCGTGTCGTGGCATGAATCTGCGCGATAACCGCACGGCCTCCAGCCGATGACCTTTCGGAATGCACGCCCTAAGCGGCGCTAACGATGGCCGATTCGCCATCATGCGCGCGATGGCGGGCGCAATCCAATTACGTTACGCATCATTGGCGCGCAATTTCGCACCATCCATCATGAACGCGTGATAGCAACCGTTGTGCGAAATTCACTGCAAGCTAACTGAAAGCAGATTGACGCGTGTCGGCGATTGCTAATAGAATCGTGCGGTTTGAATTCTGGCCGGACGCGAAAAAGTTCCGGCCTGGAACGAGGCTAGGCAGGTGGTGGTACGAGACCGTCAGCAGGAAAAATCGCAAGCCGGTATGGCATCCCGCGGCAATCATCGAGACGATGGTTGGCGTGATGACTGGGATGATAGCGCCGCGCGCGAAGATGAAGCTGTCGATCCGCTGTCGCATGCCGAAGCGGTGAAGCTGCTTGGCGAGCGCGCATTGCGTCCGTCGCGCATGACGCCGGGAAAGGTCGTGCTGGCGCAGGTCATCGTGACGCTGTTGTCCGCTACTGCCTGGGCGGTGTTCGCGCAAGCGCATGCACCGTCGGGCTGGTCGGCCTTCTTCGGCGGCATGGCGTGTTTCGTCCCCAGCGGCTTCTTTGCGCTGCGTCTGTATATGTCGCGCAAGCAGCCGTCGGTCGGCGGCCTGGTGGCCGGCGAAGCGATCAAGGTCTTCGGCACGATGGCACTGCTGGTGCTGGTGATCGTGCTGTACCGGGATCTGCGCTGGGTGCCGATGCTGGTCACGTTCCTGTTGGCGCTCAAGACTTATTGGGTGGCGCTCGCGGTCCGCTAGGCGGAGATACGCGGATCCCGTCGCCCTTGGCAATGCATGAAGCAGAGCCACGGCGTGGGGTTCGGTCTCAGATGAGGCACCCATCCGGAATATCAAGTGGTTTTACGCGCAGGGCGTCACAACCGTGAAGTGCTGCGTGAGTAAGGTTTTGCCCAGAACAATAGCGCGGGCTTGCCCAGGCGGTGACCGGTCATGTGACCGAAGGCTAAAGCAAGACGCATACCGGGCGACCGCCAAAGCGGTTGCCGGAAACAAAGATTTCGCAATATACCGATCGTTTCGACATGTCAGCTGAAGCTACTCAAGGCGCTGGGCACACGCTCACACCCTCAGGCTATATCGCCGAACACCTGCAGAACTTTAATTCGGTCGGCGGCAAGCAGCATTCCGTCGTCGATTTCAGTGTCCTCAACTACGACACCGTGTTCTGGTCGGTGCTGTGCGGCTTCATCGCCGTGCTGTTCCTGTACATGGCCGCGCGCCGTGTCACGGCTGGCGTACCGGGCCGCTTCCAGGCCTTCGTGGAAATGATCGTCGAGATGGTCGACGACCAGGCCAAGGGCATCATCCACGGCGACCGCTCGTGGATCGCTCCGCTGGCGCTGATGGTGTTCTGCTGGATCACCATGATGAACGCGATCGACTTGATCCCCGTGGACTGGGTCACCGGCCTGAACAACGTGCTGGGCATCTTCCACATCCATCTTCCGCACCACCGCGCGGTGGCCACGGCCGACCTGAACGGCACGCTGGGCATGTCGTGCTCGGTTCTGGTGCTGATGATCTACTACAGCTTCAAGATCAAGGGCGCGGGCGGCTTCATGCACGAGCTGTTCTCGGCCCCGTTCGGCGCAAAGTGGTACCTGGCCCCGTTCAACCTGATCCTGAACATCATTGAATTCCTGGCCAAGGCCGTGTCGCTGGGCATGCGGTTGTTCGGCAACATGTACGCCGGCGAACTGGTGTTCCTGCTGATCGCGCTGCTGGGTTCCATCTGGACGTTCAGCGCCGACCTCTCGGCACTGGGCTTCATCGGGCACGTGGTTGCCGGCACCGTATGGGCCATCTTCCACATTCTGATCGTACTGCTCCAGGCATTCATTTTCATGATGCTGACGCTGGTGTACATCGGCCAGGCTCACGATCACCACTGATTTTCCGGTTCTTCGTTTTTTGGTTTTTTGGTTCTAAGTCTCTCTAAATTAAAGGAGTCATCATGCAAGCATATCTCGCCAACATCCAGGGTCTGACCGCAATCGGTATCGGCATCATCATCGGTCTGGGCGCTATCGGCGCCTGCCTGGGTATCGCCCTGATGGGTGGCAAGTACATCGAAGCCTGCGCACGTCAGCCCGAACTGATGAACCCGCTGCAAACCAAGATGTTCCTGCTGGCTGGCCTGATCGACGCTGCATTCCTGATCGGTGTGGGTGTTGCAATGCTGTTCGCCTTCGCCAACCCGCTGCTGTCGGTCATTCAGTAAGTCTTTTCGGTCTGCATGATGCTGACGGGCGGCGCAGGCCTCAGTCCGATGGCCTGGCCGCCCTTGTGCATTTATCTGTAGTTTGATTACCGAAAGGAACACACCATGAATCTGAACGCAACGTTTTTTGCGCAGATGGTCGTGTTCTTCATCCTGTGGTGGGTTGTTGCCAAATTCATTTGGCCGCCGCTGGTGAAGGCGCTCGACGAACGCGCAAAGAAGATCGCCGATGGCCTCGCCGCTGCCGAAAAGGGCAAGGCGGAGCTTGAACTCGCCAACAAGCGTGTGGACCAGGCCATGGCCGAAGCCCGCACCGAAGGCGCACAACGCGTGGCCGACGCTGAGAAGCGCGCCCAGGCCGCCGCTGACGAGATCAAGCAGAACGCCCAGGCAGAAGCCGCACGCATCATCGCCCAGGCCAAGGCCGAGGCAGAGCAGCAAGTGACCCGCGCCCGCGAAACGCTGCGCGACCAGGTCGCCGTGCTTGCCGTGAAGGGTGCAGAGCAGATCCTCAAGCGTGAAGTGAACGCGCAGGTGCATGCAGACCTGCTCAATCAACTCAAGGCTGAGCTCTAATCATGGCTGAAACCGCAACCATTGCCCGTCCCTACGCTGAGGCGCTGTTCCGCGTCGCGAGCGAAGCCGGTGCAGGCAACCTGGGTGCATGGTCTGAACTGGTGTCGGAGATGGGGCTGATTGCCGCCAACCCCGACATGCAGGCGCTCGCCACCGATCCGAACGTCCCGGGCGACAAGCTCCAGGAATTGTTCCTCTCGGTGCTGAAGAGCCCGGTGAACGATGAAGCCCGTCGCTTCGTCAACCTGCTGGTGGAGAACAACCGCCTGACGGTGCTGCCGGAAGTCGCCGAACAGTTCCATGCGCTCAAGAATGCCCGCGAGGGTTCGTCCGACGTCGAGATCACCAGCGCATTCCCGCTGGACGATTCGCAGACGAAGGAACTGGTCGCCGCACTCGAACGCAAGTTCGGTCGCAAGCTGTACGCAAAGGTGGCGGTGGACCCGTCGCTGATTGGCGGCGTGAGCGTCAAGGTCGGCGACGAAGTGCTCGACACCTCCGTGCGCGCGCGCCTGGCTGCCATGCAAGCCACGCTGACCGCCTGACCGCAACGGCCGACGGATTGAAGAATTAGGAGCATTGTGATGCAACTGAACCCCTCAGAAATCAGCGAGCTGATCAAGTCCCGCATCTCGGGTCTTGGCGCCGACGCTGAAGTGCGCAACACCGGCACGGTGATTTCCGTGACCGATGGTATCTGCCGCGTGCATGGCCTGTCCGGCGTGATGCAGGGCGAGATGCTGGAATTCCCGGGTAACACGTTTGGCCTGGCACTGAACCTCGAGCGTGACTCGGTGGGTGCCGTGGTGCTGGGCGATTACGAACACATTTCGGAAGGCGATACGGTCAAGTGCACCGGCCGCATTCTGGAAGTGCCGGTTGGTAAGGAACTGCTGGGCCGCGTGGTCAACACGCTGGGTCAGCCGATCGACGGCAAGGGCCCGATCAACGCCAAGGAAACGGACGTGATCGAGAAGGTGGCACCGGGCGTGATCGCACGTCAGTCGGTGAGCCAGCCGGTCCAGACCGGCCTGAAGTCGATCGACGCGATGGTGCCGATCGGCCGTGGCCAGCGCGAGCTGATCATTGGCGACCGCCAGACCGGCAAGACCGCCGTGGCTGTCGATGCCATCATCAACCAGAAGGGCAAGGGCGTCTTCTGCGTGTACGTGGCAATCGGCCAGAAGGCTTCGACGATCTCGAACGTTGTGCGCAAGCTCGAAGAGCACGGCGCCATGGAATACACGATCGTCGTGGCCGCATCGGCCTCCGACTCGGCCGCCATGCAGTATCTGGCTGCCTACGCCGGCTGCACGATGGGCGAATACTTCCGCGACCGCGGCGAAGACGCGCTGATCGTTTATGACGACCTGACCAAGCAAGCCTGGGCCTACCGCCAGGTGTCGCTGCTGCTGCGCCGCCCGCCGGGCCGTGAAGCCTACCCGGGTGACGTGTTCTACCTGCACTCGCGTCTGCTGGAGCGCGCAGCCCGCGTGAACGAAGACTACGTGGCCAAGTTCACGAACGGCGCCGTCACCGGCAAGACCGGTTCGCTGACCGCGCTGCCCGTGATCGAAACGCAGGCCGGCGACGTGTCCGCGTTCGTTCCGACCAACGTGATCTCGATTACCGACGGTCAGATCTTCCTGGAAACCGACCTGTTCAACGCCGGTATCCGCCCCGCTATCAACGCCGGTATTTCGGTGTCGCGCGTGGGTGGTGCTGCACAGACGAAGGTCATCAAGAAGCTGTCCGGCGGTATCCGTACCGACCTGGCCCAGTACCGTGAACTGGCTGCGTTCGCGCAGTTCGCCTCGGACCTGGACGATGCCACCCGCAAGCAGCTGGAGCGCGGCCGCCGCGTGACGGAACTGCTGAAGCAGCCGCAATACCAGCCGCTGCAGGTGTGGCAACTGGCCGCGTCGCTGTATGCCGCGAACAATGGTTTCCTCGACAACGTCGACGTGAAGGACATCCTGCCGTTCGAAAAGGGCCTGCACGACCATCTGAAGACCAAGTTCGCCGACCTCGTCAACCGCATCGAAGATACCAAGGATCTGTCGAAGGACGACGAAGCCGCCCTGCGTGCAGCGATCGAGGATTTCAGGAAGTCCGCCGCGTTCTAACCGCGTGATTCCACGGACCGCGCCGTAGCTGCCGCAAGGCATGCGGCGCGGCACGAATGGAGAGGAAAGATATGGCCGGAACGAAAGAGATTCGAACCAAGATCAAGAGCGTGCAGAACACGCGAAAGATCACCAAGGCGATGGAAATGGTCGCCGCATCCAAGATGCGCAAGGCGCAGGAACGGATGCGCAACGCCCGTCCGTACGCTGAGAAAGTGCGCAATATCGCAGCGCACCTGGCCACCGCCAACCCCGAGTTCAAGCACCCCTTCATGGTGGCACGCGATGTAAAGCGCGTCGGCATGATCGTGGTGACGACCGACAAGGGTCTGTGCGGCGGCATGAATACAAACGTGCTGCGAGCCGTGACCAATGAACTGAAGACCCTGCAGAACCGCGGCGTGGACGTGCAAGCGACCGCGATCGGTACCAAGGGCATGCAGTTCCTGGGTCGCATCGGCGCCAAGGTGGTCTCGAACGTGGTGCACCTCGGTGACACCCCGCATCTGGAAAAGCTGATCGGCGCGATCAAGGTCCAGCTGGATGCCTTTACCAACGGCGAAGTCGACGCGGTGTACCTGGCTTATACCCGGTTCATCAACACGATGAAGCAGGAGCCGATGGTCGAGCAACTGCTGCCGCTGGCCGCAGACAAGCTGAGCCAGACCGAAGATGAAAAGCGCGCCTACTCGTGGGATTACATCTACGAGCCCGACGCCCAGACGGTTGTGGAAGAGCTGCTCGTCCGCTACGTCGAGGCGCTGGTGTACCAGGCCGTGGCCGAGAACATGGCGTCGGAGCAATCCGCACGCATGGTGGCCATGAAGGCGGCTTCCGACAACGCCAAGAACGTGATTGGTGAACTGCAGCTGGTCTACAACAAGACCCGCCAGGCAGCGATCACGAAGGAACTGTCGGAAATCGTCAGCGGCGCAGCTGCGGTCTAAGGCGTCAAGAATTCAAGCTATCGGAGATACGAAATGAGTATCGGAAATATTGTGCAGTGCATTGGCGCCGTGGTGGACATCGAGTTCCCGCGCGACGCAATGCCGAAGGTGTACGACGCACTCGTGCTCGAAGAGGGCAACGACAAGTCGTTCGCCGAGAAGGGTCTGACCTTCGAAGTGCAGCAACAGCTCGGTGACGGCGTGGTGCGTACCATCGCCCTGGGTTCGTCGGACGGCCTGCGCCGTGGCATGTCGGTGAAGAGCACCGGCGCCCCCATCTCCGTGCCGGTTGGCCACGGTACGCTGGGCCGCATCATGGACGTGCTGGGTCGCCCGATCGACGAAGCCGGCCCGATCGCCGCTGATGAAAAGCGCGCGATTCACCAGAAGGCACCGAAGTTCGACGAACTGTCGCCCTCGGTTGACCTGCTGGAAACCGGCATCAAGGTGATCGACCTGGTGTGCCCGTTCGCAAAGGGCGGCAAGGTGGGCCTGTTCGGTGGCGCCGGCGTCGGCAAGACCGTGAACATGATGGAGCTCATCAACAACATCGCCAAGCAGCACAGCGGTCTGTCGGTGTTTGCCGGCGTGGGCGAGCGTACCCGTGAAGGGAACGACTTCTACCACGAAATGAAGGACTCGAACGTGCTCGACAAGGTGGCCATGGTGTTCGGCCAGATGAACGAGCCGCCGGGCAACCGTCTGCGCGTGGCGCTGACCGGCCTGACGATGGCCGAGCGTTTCCGCGACGAAGGCCGCGACATCCTGTTCTTCGTCGACAACATCTACCGCTACACGCTGGCTGGTACGGAAGTGTCGGCACTGCTGGGCCGTATGCCTTCCGCCGTGGGCTATCAGCCGACGCTGGCTGAAGAAATGGGCAAGCTGCAGGAACGTATCACGTCGACGAAGACTGGCTCGATCACGTCGATCCAGGCCGTGTACGTGCCTGCCGATGACTTGACCGACCCGTCGCCAGCTACGACCTTCCTGCACCTGGACTCGACCGTCGTGCTGTCGCGTGACATCGCCGCGCTGGGTATCTACCCGGCCGTCGACCCGCTCGACTCGACCTCGCGCCAGCTGGATCCGCAAGTCGTGGGCACGGAGCATTACGAAGTGGCCCGCCGCGTTCAGCAGACCCTGCAGCGTTACAAGGAACTGCGAGACATCATCGCGATTCTGGGCATGGACGAACTGTCGCCGGAAGACAAGCTGGCCGTGTCGCGCGCTCGTAAGATCCAGCGTTTCCTGTCGCAGCCGTTCCACGTGGCCGAAGTGTTCACGGGTTCGCCGGGCAAGTACGTGCCGCTGAAGGAAACCATCCGTGGTTTCAAGATGCTGGTGGATGGCGAGTGCGATCACCTGCCGGAACAGGCCTTCTACATGGTCGGTTCGATCGACGAAGCCTTCGAGAAGGCCAAGAAGCTTCAGTAAGCGGCGTCTTTCGCCTTTGCGCCAACAGGTGGCCGCCGTGCTCCGGCACGCGGCCGCGGCCGGCGCGAAGGCGAAGACCGTGCTTCCTGATTTGCGGGAAGCCAACGCTTTCTGGAGAAAGGATCTTATATGGCAACCATTCTTGTAGACGTCGTCAGCGCGGAATCGTCGATCTTCTCCGGTCAGGCGAAATTCGTGGCGCTGCCGGGCGAGACGGGTGAGCTGGGTATTCTGCCGGGCCACACGCCGCTGATCACCCGCATCCAGCCGGGTGCGGTGCGCATCGAGAAGGAAGACGGCAGCGAGGAATTCGTGTTCGTTGCTGGCGGCATTCTTGAAGTGCAGCCTCAGCACGTGACTGTCCTGGCCGACACCGCCATCCGCGGCAGCGACCTGGACGAAGCCAAGGCGCAGGAAGCCAAGCGCGCCGCAGAGGAATTGATGCAGAACCAGAGCAGCGATCTCGACCTCGCTCGCGCCCAAAGCGAGCTGGCCGTGGCCGCAGCACAACTGGCTGCTATCGCCCGTCTGCGTCGTAAGAAGTAAGCAACTCCCTGCAGTCGCCACGCTGTTGTTTTTTCGGCGTGGCAAATGAAAAAGGCAGCCAATCGGCTGCCTTTTTTTCTTCCGGACGCTATATTTCGTTGCCTGGACCACAAAAAAAAGCGCGCGGGCCGGGGAGGCTCCGCGCGGACGGGAAAATCCCTTCGAGGGGTCAATTCGAAGGAACGGGTTCGGTCCAGGTTTCACTTACAAGCGCAGCGGAACTTCTTGTCCGCATTATCGGCGAGTTTCCAATCATCGGAACCTCAAGCCGCGCGCTACAGGTCTTCCTGGTGTCCGGATCAGTCGATGTTGCTCGGCTGGTCCGGATAAATCGGGGAACTGCTCAGGCTTTCTTCCACACCCCTCATTTTTCAAGGCTTTAGCGGCGGGGGTGCCTCACACCAAGCTCAGGTCTGTCAATGCATTGTGGGGGAAACTTCTTGGGATGGCAGTAACAAAATGTATCCTTTTGCAAGAAGATGAAAGCCCGCGACCGAGAAATCCGGCGTTTTGAACACTTTTATTCGTTTTTGAAAGCGTTTTCACGACACCGCCTGGCAATTTCTTTAGTCGATAATGTTAAGACATTGTGAGCGTAGTGTACTGAATGCATTACGTTTTTTCGGCTGACGCTTAATACGCTCCCCACTTTCGAGGGATGTCCGAAATGCATCCGTGAATATTGTGTTCGCTGGCGCATTCAGCGTTACGATTCGAAACGGTTCCAAGTGCACATTCAGACGCTATCAAAGAGACCCCGGCGTAGGCGTCGCTGCCGCTACACTGGCGCACGTTCGTCATTCCCCTAGATTTCCCCGCCATGGCCATCGATCCCCAGTTGCAAGACTATTACCGCCGGATGGCGGAAGTGTATGCCGGCCAACCCCCTGCCCAGAGTCCCATCGAACGCCGTGCGCGTTTCGAGGACGTGGCCGCGCGCTCGCAGCTGCCGGACCCCGATGGGCTTGCGATCACCGAGATCGGGCTGCCAGTGGGTGGCGCGGTGCTGCCCGTGCGGCTGTTCCGACCCGTGGATGCCGACCGCCCACGCCTGATCGTCTATTTTCACGGGGGCGGCTGGGTCGTCGGCTCGCCTGACACGCACCACACGGTGGCAGTACTGCTGGCCGCCGATACGGGCTGCGCAGTGGCCAGCGTCGACTATCGGCTGGCGCCTGAGCATGCATTTCCCCAGCCCTGCGACGACGCCATCGCAGCGGTCCAGTGGCTTGCCGATGCACGCGAACGCCTGGGCTTCGCGCCGGAGTTCCTGGCTGTCGCCGGTGACAGCGCGGGAGGCCACCTGGCCGCGGTTGCGGCCCGGCATCTTAACGAGGCTGCCGGCCGTCACGTGGTCAACGCCCAGTTGCTGATCTACCCCGTAGCCGCGCCTGTGCTGACGACCGAGAGCTACCGGGCCTTTGCCGATGGCCCAGGCCTGACCCGCGACGAAATGGCATGGTTCTGGACCCAGTACATCGGCGCCGATGCCCTGGCGCTTGGCGCCGCGCATACCGACCCGCGCATTCACCTGATGGCCACGCCGCCGCGCCATCTGCCGCCGGCCAGCGTGGTCATCGTGGCTTCCAACGACGTGCTGCGCGACGATGGCCTGGCGTACGCCGAT
The DNA here is from genome assembly GCF_900104095.1 of Ralstonia sp. 25mfcol4.1. GTDB lineage: Bacteria > Pseudomonadota > Gammaproteobacteria > Burkholderiales > Burkholderiaceae > Cupriavidus. Next base: position 28,471 of record NZ_FNJO01000015.1, read on the forward strand.
TTCCTGGTGCGCCACGATGCGCCCGTAGTCACGATCGAGGCCAGCGGCATGACGCACGGTTTCGCGCGGCTCCAGCCCGATGCGCCGCGAGCGCGCGAATGGATGCGGCGCGCGGCGCAGGCCTTTGTCGCCGCGTTCGACGAAATCTGAAATACGCGTGCCGGAAGCTGCGGCGGATATGACGGCCATCAGTCCTCGGAGCGGCAGGTGGGGTCGGCGTTCCCGTAGAATGGCGGTCTTACGAGGATGACCATGACCGTACTGCAGAACGACACCTTCCTGCGCGCGCTGCGCCGGCAACCCACCGAATACACGCCGCTCTGGCTGATGCGTCAGGCTGGCCGCTATCTGCCCGAGTACAACGCCACGCGCGCACGCGCCGGCAGCTTCCTGGGGCTGGCGAAGAACCCGGCGTATGCCACGGAAGTTACGCTGCAGCCGCTGGACCGTTATCCGCTCGATGCCGCGATCCTGTTCTCGGACATCCTGACCGTTCCAGACGCCATGGGCCTGGGCCTGTCGTTTGCCCAGGGCGAGGGCCCGCGCTTTGCCCACCCGCTGCGCACCGAAGCCGACGTGGCCAAGCTGGCCGTGCCGGACATGTCGTCGCTGCAGTACGTCTTCGACGCGGTCAGCGAAATCCGCCGTGCCCTGGTGCAGGATGGCGCCCAGCGCGTGCCGCTGATCGGATTCTCGGGCAGCCCGTGGACGCTGGCCTGCTATATGGTCGAGGGCGGCGGTTCGGACGACTTCCGCACCGTCAAGGCCATGATGTACGGTCGGCCCGACCTGATGCACCGGATCCTGGAAATCAACGCGCAAGCCGTTTCCGCTTACCTGAACGCCCAGATCGACGCTGGCGCGCAGGCCGTGATGGTGTTCGACACCTGGGGCGGCGCGCTAGCCGACGGCATGTACCAGACCTTCTCGCTCGCCTATATGCGGCGTGTGTTGCAGGGTCTGAAGCGCGAGCACAACGGCCACCAGATTCCGGTCATCGTGTTCACGAAGAGCGGCGGCATCTGGCTGGAGCAGATCGCGGCGATCGGGCCCGATGCGATCGGGCTGGACTGGACGGTCAACCTGACCCAGGCGCGCCGTCGCACAGAGGGCAAGGTTGCGCTCCAGGGCAACATCGATCCCACCGTACTGTTTGCGCCGGAAGCGGCAATCCGCGATCAGGTGCGCGGCGTGCTCGACAGCTACGCGGCAGCCGGCGGCAGCGATGGCCATGTCTTCAACCTCGGACATGGCATTTCGCAGTTCACGCCACCGGAAAACGTCTCCGTGCTGGTAGACGAAGTGCACAGCTACAGCCGTAAGCTGCGCAGCGCAGAGGTTGCACCTGCCGCCTGACCAGGCAGTTACCTCGCGACGCAACGATGTGATGCGTATCTGCCCCGCAGTGTCGCGGCAGGCGCAGCGCGCGTCCTGTCAAGTAAACTATTTAGCGATATTTCGCCAAAAAGGTGCCAGGGGCTTGCTGTCAAGGCTTGACTTATGCACACCGATAGGTTTGCGGCACTGCACGAGCGGGTAACCCCTTAACTCAGTTGGGGGGTGCTTGCAAGTCCTTGATTCATAAGGCTTTGAATGTTCTGCAAAGGTGGTTGCAAGGGCGATGAAAGCCTTGTGTCAAGCGCCTTGCCGGGAAGTCGGTGCGACTTTTCAACAAAGTTATCCACAGGGTCGATGGAAGGGGTGGAAAACCATCCGTGGATCATCGACTTAGGGTCACATTTGAAGTTTTACTTTAAGTTGATGTTGCGCCGCACACAGACATTCGCCCCGCTCCGTCGTATCCCGCGCGTGCACAAGATCAGCGCACCCGGGCTGCACCATGCGGGGGGCTGCGTATGACCTCGAACATGGCCCAACCCGCTCATCACGGCGCCGAGGCCCGGTTTGTGGCATCTTCCCCACAGTCGTCCCCGGGCGCCATCGTCCGTGTCGCATTGGATACCCCCGCCGACGATTGCTTCGACTATCTGGCCGATGACGGGGTGGCGCCGGGCGAGTTGGTCGTGGTGCCGTTTGGTCGGCGTCAGGCGGTCGGGGTGGCCGTCGCGCGTGTAGATCACTCCGACGTCCCGGAAGACAAGCTTCGCCCCCTTGTGCAGCGAAACGACTGGATGCCGCCGCTGAGCCTCGAATGGATCGCGTTGGCCCGCTTCGCCGCCCGCTACTACCATCGCCGGCTCGGGGAAGTGATGCTACCTGCGCTCCCGCCGTCGCTGCGGGAGTCCGAAACCTGGGAGCGTCTGGGGCAGCGTGCGCGCACCACGCAGTACCGGGTACGCGCAGACCAGGCCGAAACGCTGCGTGAGGCGGCCCCCCCGCGCGCGCGCACCGTTCGCGCGTTGGCCGATGCCCTGATCGATACGCAGGACTGGGTACGCCTGGCCGACGCCCGCGAACTCTGCGCGGCGGCGCCGGCACGACTGGACGAATGGACCGCGGCCGGCTGGATCGAATGCATGCATGTCGACCGGCCCTTGCTGGAAACGGACGCGACCCGCGCGCCGTCCGTGGCGCCCACCCTGCATGCCGAGCAGCAGCTGGCGGTAGAGGCCATTGCGGCGGCGCAAGGCTACGCGGCTTTCCTCCTGCACGGCGTAACGGGAAGCGGCAAGACCGAAGTCTATCTTCATGCCATGGCCCAGCAGCTCGCGGCCGATCCCACGGCGCAGGTGCTGATGCTGGTGCCTGAGATCAATCTCACGCCGCAACTGCAATCGCGCATCGCCGAACGGTTTCCCCATCTGCCGCTGGCGGTGCTGCACAGCGGCCTGGCCGACCAGGAGCGCAGCCTGCAATGGCTGGCGGCCCATCGCGGCGAGGCACGCATCGTCCTGGGCACCCGCATGGCGGTGATGGCGTCGATGCCGCACCTGCGTCTGATCGTGGTCGATGAGGAGCACGATACTTCCTACAAGCAGCAGGAAGGCCTGCGGTACTCGGCACGCGACCTCGCCGTGTGGCGCGCGAACCAGCTTGGCATCCCCGTGGTGCTGGGGTCCGCAACGCCTTCGATGGAGACCTGGTACCGGGCGGAGCAGGGCGCGTATCGCAAGCTGGTCCTGCGCGAGCGCGCCCAGGCCGACGCGGCGCTGCCGGCTGTGCGACTGATCGATCTCAACCACGAACGTCAACGGCAGCGGGCGCTGTACGAAGGGCTGTCGGTGCCGCTGCTCGACGCCATCCAGCAGCGCCTGGATCGTGGCCAGCAGAGCCTGCTGTTCCTGAACCGGCGCGGCTATGCGCCCGTGCTGGCTTGCGACAGCTGCGGCTGGCTGTCCGGTTGTCCGCGTTGTTCCGCGTATCTGGTGCTGCATCGTCCCGAGCGGCGCCTGCGTTGCCACCACTGCGGCCTGGAATCGCCGGTGCCGCACCATTGCCCCGACTGCGGCAACGTGGATATCGCGCCACTCGGACGCGGTACGCAGCGGATCGAGGAAGCCCTGGCCGCGCGCTTTCCGCAGGCGCGCATCGCCCGGATCGATGCCGACTCCACGCGCCGCAAGGGCAGCGCCCAGGCGATGTTCGACGAGGTGCATGCGGGCGAGGTCGATATCCTGGTCGGCACGCAGATGGTGGCCAAAGGACACGACTTCCAGCGCGTGACGCTGGTGGGTATCGTCCACCCCGATGCCGCAATGTTCAGCCACGACTTCCGCGCGGCCGAGCATCTCTTCGCGTCGCTGATGCAGGTGTCGGGCCGGGCGGGCAGGGCGGGGCTGGGCGGCGAAGTGATGATCCAGACGCGCTACCCGGACGCCCCCGCATTGCAGGCGCTGGCGCGCCATGACTATGATGGATTCGCGGCCAGCCAGCTGCGCGAGCGGCGGCAGGCCGGGTTGCCCCCGTTTGCCTACCAGGTCTTGATTACGGCCGAGCACGGCCAGTTGGAGCGGGCCCTCGCGTTTCTGCAGGCGGCGCGCGAACAGGCCGACGCCTGCCCGCTGGCGCCCGAGGTGCAACTGCACGACCCGGTGCCGATGTCGATGGTGCGGCTTTTCAACAAGGAGCGCGCCCAGATGCTGGTGGAAGCGGGCTCGCGCCCCGTCCTGCAACGTTTCGTGAGTGAGTGGGTGCCGACTTTCGAAGGCGTCGGCACGCGTGTAAAGGGTGTGCGCTGGCAGTTGGAAATCGATCCGCTGCGGATCTGAGAGCCCGTCGTCACCCACGAATGTTGCGCCAGTGCAACCTTTTCGTGATGGCGGCACTAAGTGGTTGCACTAGGTTGCACCTAGTAAATCTCCGAGAGTAAGATCGCGCCAGCCCCGTAGTCTGGCCCGGTACGCTTGCCCGTGTCGCCAGGACTGCCCACCGTCTTACCAAGATCCGCTGGAGAACTCCCCGCATGGCCACCACCACCCTTGGCGTCAAGCTCGACGATGCTTCGCGCGAACGCCTCAAACGTGTTGCCCAATCGATCGACCGCACGCCGCACTGGCTGATCAAGCAGGCGATCTTCACGTATCTGGAACAGGTGGAGCGCGGCCATCTGCCGCACGAGGCCGGTTCGGCCGCGCTGGGCGACGGGGAGGCTGCCGACGCTGGCGATGCCGCGCACGGCGACGCCATGCCGCAGCCGTTCCTTGAATTTGCCCAGAGCATCCAGCCGCAGTCGGTGCTGCGCGCCGCCATCACGTCGGCCTATCGCCGGCCCGAAACCGAATGCGTGCCGGTGCTGCTGGAGCAGGCCCGCCTGCCCCAAGCGCAGGCTGACGCCGCCATCAAGATGGCCAAGGCACTGGCGCAGAAGCTGCGGGAGCAGAAGGTTGGCACCGGCCGCGAAGGCCTGGTGCAGGGGCTGATCCAGGAATTCTCGCTGTCGTCGCAGGAAGGCGTGGCGCTGATGTGCCTGGCCGAAGCCCTGCTGCGCATCCCCGACAAGGCCACGCGCGATGCGCTGATCCGCGACAAGATCAGTGGCGCGAACTGGCAGTCGCACCTGGGCCAGAGCCCGTCGCTGTTCGTCAACGCCGCCACCTGGGGCCTGCTGCTGACCGGCCGGCTGGTGGCCACCCATACCGAAGCAGGCCTGTCGAAGGCGCTGACGCGCATCATCGGAAAGGGCGGCGAGCCGCTGATCCGCAAGGGCGTGGACATGGCCATGCGCCTGATGGGCGAACAGTTCGTCACCGGCGAAACCATCTCCGAGGCGCTGGCCAACGCGCGCAAGTACGAGGCCGAGGGCTTCCGCTATTCGTACGACATGCTTGGCGAAGCGGCCATGACCGAGGCCGACGCCCAGCGGTATCTGGCATCGTACGAGCAGGCTATCCACGCCATCGGCCAGGCGTCGCGCGGCCGGGGCATCTATGAAGGCCCGGGCATCTCGATCAAGCTGTCGGCGCTGCACCCGCGCTACAGCCGCGCCCAGCACGAGCGCGTGATCACCGAACTCTATGGCCGCCTGAAGAGCCTGACGATGCTGGCCCGCCAGTACGACATCGGCATCAACATCGACGCCGAGGAAGCCGACCGGCTGGAAATCTCGCTCGACCTGCTGGAACGCCTGTGCTTCGAGCCCGAGCTGGCCGGCTGGAACGGTATCGGCTTCGTGGTGCAGGGCTACCAGAAGCGTTGCCCGTTCGTGATCGACTACCTGATCGACCTGGCGCGCCGCAGCCGCCATCGCCTGATGATCCGTCTGGTCAAGGGCGCCTACTGGGACAGCGAAATCAAGCGCGGCCAGGTGGACGGCCTGGAGGGCTATCCGGTCTACACGCGCAAGGTCTATACCGATGTGTCGTACGTGGCCTGCGCGCGCAAGCTGCTGTCGGTGCCGGACGCGATCTATCCGCAGTTCGCCACGCACAACGCGCACACGCTGTCCGCCATCTACCAGATCGCCGGCCAGAACTACTATCCGGGCCAGTATGAGTTCCAGTGCCTGCACGGCATGGGCGAGCCACTGTACGACCAGGTGGTGGGCGCCAAGGCCGACGGCAAGTTCGGCCGCCCGTGCCGGATCTACGCCCCCGTGGGTACGCACGAGACCCTGCTGGCGTACCTGGTGCGCCGCCTGCTGGAAAACGGCGCGAACACGTCGTTCGTGAACCGTATCGCCGATGACTCGATTCCGCTCGACGAACTGGTGGCCGACCCGGTGGCCGTGGTCGAGCAGATGCACAAGACCGAAGGCACGCTGGGCCTGCCGCACCCGCGCATCCCGCAGCCGCGCGCGCTGTACGGCAAGGCGCGTGCCAATTCGGCCGGTATCGACCTGTCGAACGAGCATCGCCTGGCGTCGCTGTCATCGGCGCTGCTGGCCGGTACCAGCGAGGTGCTGCGCGCCGACCCGCTGCTGGGCGCCGAGGTGGATCGTGGCGACGCCAAGTCCGAACCGGTGCTGAACCCCGCCGATCACCGCGACGTGGTGGGCCACGTCAGCGAAGCCACGCCGGCCGAGATCGAAGCCGCGCTGACGGCCGCCGTGAACGTGGCGCCGATCTGGCAGGCCACGCCGCCGGAAGTGCGTGCCGCCGCGCTGGAACGCGCCGCCGACCTGATGGAAGCCCAGATGCAGTCGCTGATGGGCATCATCATGCGCGAGGCCGGCAAGACGTTCTCGAACGCCATCGCCGAAGTGCGCGAAGCCGTGGACTTCCTGCGCTACTACGCCGTGCAGGTGCGCGAGACGTTCTCGAACGACACGCACCGTCCGCTGGGCCCGGTGGTCTGCATCAGCCCGTGGAACTTCCCGCTGGCGATCTTCACCGGCCAGGTGGCCGCCGCCCTGGCCGCCGGCAACCCGGTGCTGGCGAAGCCGGCGGAACAGACGCCGCTGATCGCCGCCGCCGCCGTGCGCCTGCTGCGCGATGCCGGCGTGCCGGCCGGCGCCGTGCAACTGCTGCCGGGCCGTGGCGAAACGGTGGGCGCCGCGCTGGTGGGCGATGCGCGCGTGAAGGGCGTGATGTTCACCGGCTCCACCGAAGTGGCGCGCCTGCTGCAGCGTAACGTGGCGGGCCGCCTGGACGCCGCGGGCCGTCCGATCCCGCTGATCGCCGAAACCGGCGGCCAGAACGCGATGATCGTCGATTCGTCGGCGCTGGCCGAGCAGGTGGTGGGCGACGTCGTGAACTCGGCGTTCGATTCCGCCGGCCAGCGTTGCTCGGCGCTGCGTGTGCTGTGCCTGCAGGAAGACGTGGCCGACCGCATCCTGGAAATGCTCAAGGGCGCGATGGGCGAACTGACGCTGGGCAACCCGGATCGCCTGTCCACCGACGTCGGCCCGGTGATCGACGACGAGGCGCGCGGCAACATCGTGCGCCATATCGAGGCCATGCGGGCCAAGGGCCGCCGCGTGCACCAGGCCGACGCCGATCCGGCCGCCTGCCGCAACGGCACGTTCGTGCCGCCGACGCTGATCGAACTCGATTCGATCGGGGAACTCAAGCGCGAGGTGTTCGGCCCGGTGCTGCACGTGGTGCGCTACCCGCGCGCCGCGCTGGACACGATGATCGGCCAGATCAATGACACCGGCTACGGCCTGACGCTGGGCATCCATACGCGGATCGACGAAACCATCGCGCATATCGTTGACCGCGCGCACGTGGGCAACCTGTATGTGAACCGCAATATCGTGGGCGCCGTGGTGGGCGTGCAGCCGTTTGGCGGCGAAGGCCTGTCGGGCACCGGGCCGAAGGCCGGCGGCCCGCTGTACCTGCATCGCCTGCTGTCGGTGTGCCCGCAGGATGCGGTGGTACGTGGCGTGCGCACGTCCGACATGGGCGGCGCCACGCCGGCCGCGCCGGAAAACACCGCGCTGGCCGCCCTGCAGGCCTGGGCAAAGACCAGCCTGCCGGACGTGGCGGACGCCTGCGGGCGCTTCGCCGCAGCTTCGGCCTCGGGCCTGTCGGTGACGCTGCCGGGCCCCACGGGCGAGCGTAATACGTACTCGCTGCTGCCGCGCGAACGGGTGCTGTGCCTGGCCCAGCAGGAATCGGATCTGGCGCTGCAACTGGCGGCCGTGCTGGCCGTCGGCTCCGAAGCGTTGTGGACTGACACACCCGTCGCAAAGACCCTGTTGGCGCGCCTGCCTGCCGCAGTACAATCGCGCGTCCGCGTGGTTTCCGACTGGCAGGGTACCGATATCGCCTTCGACGCGGTGCTGCACCACGGCGATTCCGACCAGCTGCGCACGGTCTGCGAGCAGGTGGCCACGCGCCCCGGCCCGATCGTCAGCGTGCAGGGCCTGGCTCAGGGTGAACCGAATATCGCGCTGGAGCGTTTGTTGATCGAGCGTTCGCTGTCCGTCAATACGGCGGCGGCGGGCGGCAATGCAAGTCTGATGACGATCGGCTGAGGCCAGGGGCCTGGCGGATTGTCAGCAAAGCGCGTGGCGGGGGCCGGCGATCCCGACCCTGCCGCGCAACCCAGGAACGGAACGGTGCCGCCAACGCCGATCCGCAAATATGCCGACACCGGCACCATATGGCACCCTATGGGACCCAAGGAGAACTGATGAGCTCGACATTCCGCAAGACGGCCATGACCGTTGCCATGGCCGTTGCAGGCCTGACCGCCGCCTCGGCCGCATTCGCCCAGGCGCAGGAAATCAAGCTGGGCTACGCCGGCCCGCTGACCGGCGGCCAGGCACAGTACGGCAAGGACATGCAGAACGGCATCGTCCTGGCCATCGACGACATGAACGCCACCAAGCCGAAGATCGGCGGCAAGGATGTCAAGTTCGTCCTGATCTCCGAAGACGACCAGGCCGACCCGAAGACCGGTTCGGTGGTGGCGCAGAAGCTGGTGGACGCCGGCATCCAGGGCATGCTCGGGCACTTCAACTCGGGCACCAGCATCCCGGCGTCGATGGTCTACAACCGCGCCGGCATTCCGCAGATCGCCATGGCCACGGCGCCTGAATACACCAAGCAGGGCTTCAAGACCACGTTCCGCATGATGACGTCCGACACCCAGCAGGGTTCGGTGATCGGCGCCTTCGTGGTGAAGAAGCTGGGCGCGAAGAACATCGCCATCGTCGACGACCGCACCGCCTACGGCCAGGGCTTGGCCGACGAGTTCGAGAAGGCCGCCAAGGCCGCCGGCGGCAAGATCGTCCGCCGCGAATTCACGAACGACAAGGCCGTGGACTTCAAGGCCGTGCTGACCAACATCAAGCGCAGCAACCCGGACGTGATCTTCTATGGCGGCGCCGAGACCCAGTCGGCCCCGATGGCCAAGCAGGTCAAGGAACTGGGCATGAAGGCCCCGATCGTGTCGGGCGAGATGTCCAAGACCGACAACTTCCTGAAGCTGGCCGGCCCGGCAGCCGAAGGCACCGTGGTGTCGCTGGCCGGCCTGCCGCTGGAACAGATGCCCGGTGGCGCCGCCTACGAAAAGAAGTACGAGAAGCGCTTTGGCTCGAAGGTCCAGACGTACTCGCCGTACGCCTATGACGGCGCCACCGCGATGATGACCGCCATGATCAAGGCCGGCTCGGCCGATCCGGCGCGCTACCTGCCGGTGCTGGCCGCCACGAACATGCAGGGCGTGACGACCAAGACCCTGGCCTACGACGCACGCGGAGACCTGAAGGACGGCGGTATCACCGTCTACAAGGTCGAAGGCGGCAAGTGGACCGTGCTGGAAACGGTCGGCGGCAAGTAATCGCCCCGATTGCCACAGTTTTGATGCATTTCCTGTAGTACCTCAGCACACCGGACGGCTTTCCTACGGACGATGTGTTCTGAACCAGTAGCACTGACGCCACCCGGGCCTGGCCCGTGGTGGCGTTTTTTGTTTTGGGCGGGACGTAACCCATTTCAAGGGTACGGCGATTGTGCTCCGGGTACGGGCGTCGCTAGCCTGCTGCGCAATGCTGTCGAGGGCGATGGCATTTCGTCATGGGGGCGGCGGCATGGTGATCTTCTATACGGCAGTGATGGGCGATCCGCTCGATACGGACGGCAACGGTCAAATTATCGAAGGCGCGCAGGACAACACAATCGACGGCCCGGATGGTCGGAGCCGCCCCGTCGCACTAATCGGACACCGGGCATGGTGCGATGCATGCAAGAGCGTTGGCTTGATAGTGGAGGCGCCTGGATCGCCATATCACAACAGGATGGTGGATTTCGTGGCAGGCGGAGCGCGGGAAGCCTTGGGCGGTGATCTCGTGATGTGCAAGTGCAAGTCACCGGCTCGCATTATTGCCGTCTATGGCCGCAGCTCGATGATTCTTCCCGATTCCGGTCCCGCTTTGGAGACGGCTGAGGCACGAGCCAATCCCGCAGGAAACCCCGACGACTACGACGAACACTTTGTCCTGACGGACTTGCGCACGGGCCGGCCACTGGCGGGCTTCGCATGGGGCATCGATACACCGGACGGGCCACGCGAAGGTTGCACGGGCGCAGACGGGAAGACGGCCACCATTTGCGGCTGCGACCGCGAGCCAATCACCCTCTCATGGATCGCGCAGACGGAAATGGGGATTCGATCATGAGCATCGCTACGTCCAATCTCAGCCCGAAAGACAACCGTCAAGGCGCGGTTGTGAAGGTCGACCAGATGTATCTCGACGAGATACCTGGCGCCATGGACAAGATGGGCTGGCGGGTGTCTGCCGCATTGATGCGCAGATGGTTTGCAACGAAGCCGGCTTGGGTGATGGGGCCGGAAGATAGGGTTGAGGCTGATGTTTTGAAGCACCCGGCATCGCGTGTGGATAACCGACTGATAACCATGAAATGGTTGCTGAGCCACGAATCGGTACTCCAGCGTTTGATGAACTAAGTTCTGCTTGGGACACGGCCGGTGGCCGGAGAGAATTGATGAAACGGTTAAAAGCCGCAGGCTGGAAACCTGGCGTCCGCACCAAGCTAGGTTATGGGGTCACCAACGCAATGCAGGCGGAGACGACGTGTCAGGTGAACTACAGCATCTTCGGTGCTTACCGGGACACATTTAACGATCTATTTGGTGCTATTAACAAGGGTTTGTTCAAACTGGCGTTGAAAGGTCAGACTACCGAATCACCGATAACGGGGCGTGAAGTTTTCGAAATCCACAAGATCGGAATCTATTGCCGGGACACGTACGACTTTGGTGCGGAGTGGTGGGTTGATAGCGCCTTCGGACTTGGTGTGTGGAGTCGCGATCGCTGCTTGTCTAAAGCAGAAATGGCGGCTTATGTCAGCGCCCCCGCCCCTTTTAGAGCAGCGCGATTCCCTGGCTTTGTGCCCCTGCGCAATGTCGATTTTCGGCGTTGGCAGCAAGCGAGAAACGAGGGTGGGGATTTCTATGTCTTTTCAGACATTCTCTGGATCGAGCCGCATATTGATCATGTCCCTCTGGCGTAAGCGCAGCTGGCTGTTGGGCGCTTTACTGCTTGGCGCAAGCGTTGTCGCCTACAACAGTCGGCAGGGCGTTCCGCTTGGCGGCAACTGCTGGAGTCCGAACGGCGAGTACTTTTTGGTGCGTAGGCAGACTTTGACGTCGGCCGTCATCTCGGAGCCCGATTTTGAGACCGGATGGATCCTTATATTCGACAAATACGGCAATCTGATACATCGCTGGGATGGGAGTCTTCACCCGGCAGGCGGCCCGTTTTGGGATGATGATGCCGTAATTGTCGGGGGGGTGGACGGGGCCGTTTTGCCCTTGCCAACGGCTGCTGGAAGCGGTGATCTTGCTCAGCGCTGTTATTGAACGCGCGACTGTTCGGTAGCCACGAATGATAATTAAGCGCTTGTTTTACCAATGGCTTCAACGGAAACGGTGGTATTTCCTTCCACTCATCCCATTCCTTCTCATGGCCGCCAACTTCTCTTACAGCCTCCTGTTTGGCGAGCGCTGCTGGAGTCCCAATCGTCAATACTATTTGATACAGGTCATCGACATTGATCCACGAACTTACGCACTTCGAGGACACATTTTCAGCGCGCGACTGGCAGTATTCGATGCGAGAGTGCTTGGGATTTGCCAGAACACACCCTCATTTGGCTACGCAAAACGCGGACAGCATTACCGGGTATGTCATCTATGAGCGGTAAATGCTACTTGGCGTGGTTCGTTGGCATGCTGTCAACCCAGATCGCGTTTGCGTGCGTGCCAAGCCGGAACGTCGATATCTATTTTGCGTTCGACTCGGCCGAAATATCGGCGGCCGAATTTCGCAGATTAGCTGATTGGGCGCTGGAGCAACGCAAAAACTATCCGAATCAGCAGGCGATCTACCTGGACGGCTATGCGGAAGAAGTCGAGTCTGCCCCGCGCGCGCTTGCCAGCCGAAGGGCCTCGGAAGTCGAAAGATTGCTTGTCCAGCTTCGATTCAACAGCATCCCGATGGAAACATCGGCAGCCGTATATCGAACAGGCAACGTCAGCAATGGCAAGCGAGTTGAGGTTTCCCTGCTTCCCGCCTGCCCGAACGATTGCTGTCGATGAGGGCTCGCTGGTGCAACGGCGCAAGCTACAGCATTCCGGCCCCTGATTCCGACGATCCCGCGCTCCGCAGACCCACTTCCCACGCCCGTCAACCCAAATCAGACCCCTTTCCGCCCCTGTTCTCTCCCAAGCGTGCCACGGCAATGGCGCATAATTCCGCCTTTGCCGAATTCTGATGAAGGAGCGGACCGTGCAGGATGTCCGTTACGAGCACGCGATCGCGCTGGCCAATGCCGGGCGCCATGACGAGGCGTTGCAGGTTGCCGACCAGCTGTGGGCGGCGCACCCCGAGGTAGTGGATTACGCCGCGTTGCGGGCGCAGATCCAGTCCGACCGTGGCGACGTGGCTGCCGCGCTGGCTGCGCTGGACGAAGCCATGGCGCGCCTGCCCGAGCTGTCGCTGGCGCCGATGCACCGCTGGGCGTCGCGCGGGGCGCTGGTCCATATGTATGGCACCTTGCTGATGCGCGATGGCCGCGACACCGAGGCGCAGCCATGGCTGCACGAGGCGGCGCGCCGCAATGGGCTGGCCACCGGCGAATGGGCCGCGCACTTCTATGCGGGTTTTGTCGCGTTCCGGCTGAACGACTTCGCGCTGGCCGGGCGGTACTGGCACGATCTGCTGTACCGTGCCCCCGACCTGGGCGCCAGCGACATCCTGCCGCTGGTACAGGATTACGTGGCGCGCAGCGATGCCGCCGAACTGCTGGGCGAACCGCTGCTGCGCATCTGCCTGGGGCGCATCGCGCTCGATTCCCCCGAACTGCTCGACCTGACGCCTGCACAAGGCGATGCGCTGGCCGCTGCCCAGGCCGAGCGCGTGCTGGCCGAACAGCCCGATCACCCCGAGGCACGGCGCCTGCGGGCGCCGCTGCGGCTGGGATCCGAACCCGCCGCTGCGCTCGACGATCTGGAGACGTACCTGCGCCAGCGGCCCGACCCGCTCGCGCAGGTACGTGCCCTGACGTGGCGGCACCAGGCGAATGTGACCGCCGGCGCCAACGCTCCGGCGCAACCGGCGTGGACCGGTTTCGCCGTGACGGCGGATGCCGACGATGGCGCGCTGTATTTCCATGCGGCGACTGCGCTGGGCAGCTTTCTGGATGAGGTACCCGCCTCGCAGGCGGCGCTCAAGCCGACGCTGGAGGCTATGTGCCGCAAGGGTCTCTCGTGCTTCGAGGCGTATTTCGAGACCGGCGAGGGCGATGCCCAGGGCCACGGCGGCAATGCCGACCCCCATCTCTATTCGCTGCTGTGCCGCCTGCTGGGACGTACGCTGCCGGCCGGTGCGGCGCACCTGGACGAGAAGGTCGCGTTGCACCGCAAGGGCATGGCGGCCAGCGATTTCATCGACCACTGGATCGACCTGCTCGACGCCTATGCGTCGGCGGGCCAGCACCAGCAGGTCGTCGACATGGCCGGCGAGGTGCTGAACCGCTATCCGGTGGAGCGCAATCCGGCCGGCGTGAGCTGGGCCTTCAGCCGTCTGGTGGCGGCCTGGGCGGCGATCGGCGGGCGCGAAGCCACCGAATCTGCCAGTGCCGCGCTGGCGCATATGGATGCCCGGCTCGATGCATTGCCCGTGGAAGCGCGCACCGAGGGCGCCCACGCGATGGCCCACGCGCGTGCCCATTACGGCGCGTTACTGCAGACCGGCATGGCGTCGATGGACGAGCACGACAAGGCGGATGCCGTCGCCGAGCTGGAAGCCCTGCAACGTCGCTCGCTGCTGATCGAGGATGCCTGGGTGTCGGCCCGTTTCGGCCAGATCTGGCGCGACCTCGGTGACAACGAGCGCGCCATGCCGCTGCTCGAACAGGCGGTGCAACTCGGCGAGGGCGATGCACGACAGCAGGCGCCGGCTCGCGTGCAGCGCGCCAGGCTGCTGGTGGACCTGGAGCGTCACACCGAGGCGCTGACCGACTTCCAGATCGCCTTCGCGGCGCGCGAGGACTGGGACGCACAGACCTGGCTGGCCGCAGTGCAGGCCGCCCTCGGCATGGGACAGCGCGAAACAGCGTTGGGATGGTTCGAGCGCGCGCGCGGTCTCGATGCCGAAAAGGGCGCTACCCGTGGCCTGTTCGCCAAGGTGGAAACGGCACTGAAGGCCACACGGCCCAAATGGAAGCTCTGGGGCGTCTGAGTGTCCGGCCGGACAATGTGACCCACCGCACCAGAGACGATTCTGATTTTGCAAGTCCTACAAAAGCGCTATCGAAGACGATAGCGCTTTTTCTTTGCAGAACGCGAAAGTTGGTCGCGCGTTCGGGAAAGTGTCGGACAAGCACTTACATTTCCCGACGTGTCCTTCCGTTACCATGTCGCGCATGAACGGATTGAGCCAACTTTTTCCCTCGCTGCCGCTGGCGCCGGGCGGACTGTTCTGGGTGGGCCTTGCGCTGGTTGGCGCGGGCCTGGCCGGTGAAGTCTGCCGCCGCTGGCTGGGCTGTCCGCGTATCGTCGGCTACGCGGTGGTAGGGCTGTTCGCCGGTATGCTCGGGCGCAGCATTGTCGACGACAACATGATCGCGCAGACCCGGGTGCTGATCGACATGGCGCTGGCGCTGGCGCTGTTCGAGCTGGGCCACCGGCTGTCGCTGTCCTGGCTGCGCGCCAATCCCTGGCTGCTGATCACCAGCGCCGCGGAAAGCCTGCTGACCTGGGGGCTGGTGTCCACGGTGCTGCAGTGGATGGGGGCCTCGCCGGGCGTGGCCATCCTGGCCGGTGGTATCGCGGTCAGCACTTCGCCCACCATCGTGCTGCAGCTCAAGAACGAGCTGCGCGCGGACGGCCAGGTTACCGAACGCCTGATGGCGATGTCGGCACTCAATTCGATCTACGCCGCGGCCATCGTGCAGGTGGCCACCGGCTGGCTCCATTCCGAATACGGCAACCTGGGGGCGGCACTGCTGCATCCGCTGTACCTGCTGGTGGGCTCGTGCCTGCTCGCGTGGGTGGTCGGCAAGTTCGGGCATGCGATCTACGCGCGCATGTCGGCCGACGATCACTACAGCTTTCTGGTACTGGTGGGGCTGGTGCTGTTCACGCTGGCGCTGACGCGGGTGCTGAAGCTGTCGATGCCGCTGACGCTGATGCTGGCCGGCGTGGTGTTCAAGCACCAGGATCGCCAGCCGCATGTGTGGCCCACGCACTTTGGCAGCGCGGGCAGCCTGCTGATCATCGTGATGGTGGTGTCGCTGGGCCTGCCGCTGACCGCGAGGGACTGGGTGGTGGGCGGGTCGCTGGCGGTGGCGCTGGTGTTCTTCCGTCACGTAGCCAAGCTGGCCGGCGTGGTATCGCTGGGTTCGTTTTCGGGCCTGAGCCTGCGCCAGTGCGCGGCGCTCGGGCTCGCGCTGGCGCCGATGTCCGGGCTGGCTTATCTTTTGATGAGCGACGTGGCCCGCCTGTACCCGGGCACAGGGGCGCCGCTCGCATCGATCATCCTGTGCGCGCTCGCGATCGAGCAGCTGCTTGCGCCGATCATCGCGGCATGGGCGCTGCGCTTCGCCGGCGAGAGGCGTGACCATGGAGGAGGGCGCTGATGTCGCTCGAACCGTTCAAGCATTCCGAGGCGCTGACCTTCGGCGTCGAGCTGGAACTTCAGCTCGTCAACCGGCACGACTATGACCTGGCGCCGTTCGCCCCGGATCTGCTGCGCGCACTCAAAGGCGCGCAGCACGCCGGCGACATCAAGCCGGAAATCAGCCCGTCGATGATCGAGATCAGCACCGGTATCTGCCATGACTATGCGCAGGCGCTGGAGGAACTGACCGTGATGCGCGACCTGATGGTCAATGCGTCGCGCGGGCTGAACCTTGGCATCTGCGGCGGCGGCACGCATCCGTTTCAGGTCTGGTCGGAGCGCACGATCTCGAATTCGCCGCGTTACCAGTACATTTCCGAACTCTATGGCTATCTGGCCAAGCAGTTCACTGTGTTTGGCCAGCACGTGCACATCGGGTGTCCGACCCCCGATGAGTCGCTGTTCCTGCTCCATGCCATCGGGCGATACGTGCCGCACTTTATCGCGTTGGCCGCTTCGTCGCCCTACGTGCAGGGCGTGGATACGGGCTTCGCATCGGCGCGCCTGAATTCGGTAGCGGCGTTCCCGATGAGCGGCCGTGCCCCGCATGTGCTGACGTGGGACGGCTTCGAGGCGTATTTCAACAAGATGCGCGCCACCGGCGTGATCGAGAGCATGAAGGACTTCTATTGGGATATCCGTCCCAAGCCGGAGTTCGGCACGATCGAGGTGCGCGTGATGGACACTCCGCTGACCGTGCAGCGGGCCTGCGACATCGCCGCCTATATCCAGGCGCTGGCGCGCTACCTGCTGTTGTCGCGGCCGTTCATGCCGCAGGAAGACGACTACCTGGTGTACACGTTCAATCGCTTCCAGGCTTGCCGCTTCGGGCTGGAAGGCGAATACGTGCATCCGAACGAACTCACCCGGATGCCGATCGCGGACCATATCCTGTCGATCTGCGACGCGCTGGAGCCCCACGCCGAAGCGCTGGGGTCGCTCCAGGCGCTGGCCAATATCCGGGCGCAGGCGGCGGCACGCGACAATGATGCACGCCTGGTGCGCACGGTAAACGACGAGGCGCACAGCCTGCGTGACACGGTGCGTCGTACCTGCGAATTGTGGGAGTCCTGACGCACTACCCGGGCCCAGGCTGAGGCCGGGCCTATCCTGGGGCCAGCCCGCAGAAAGCCCCTCCCTCAACCCCGAAAACCGCCCTGGATGCCGTGCGGTACGCTTTCCCCGTCGCGGCCGCTGGCCAGCCCGAGCTGCTGGTTGGCCGGGACGGCGACGTCGATCAGCTTGGGCCGCGGCAGGTTCAGGTTGCGCATCATCACGATGAACTCGTCGCGCGTGCGGCCGGCTATCCGGCTGTTGGTGGCGCGCTCGTGGCCGATCGTGGATTCGGTCCGGCCCTTGTAGTCGTGGGCGGGATAGACGCGCGTGTCGTCGGGCAGGCGGAAAAGCTTCTGCGTCAGGCTGTCGAACAGCGTGCCGGCGTCGCCCGACTGGAAATCGGTACGCCCGCAGCCGTCGATCAGCAACGCGTCGCCGGTGAAGATGCGCCGCGTTGTGCCTTCAAGCGATGACTCTTCCCACAGGTAGCTCATGCTGCCGGCGGTATGGCCGGGGGTGTGGATCGCGCGCAGCACCTGGCGACCGAACGGGATCGTATCCCCATCGATCAGTTGCTTCAGCGCGGGCTTGATGTCGCAGCCCGAGGGCGCGGCGGTGCTGGCGCCCGTCAACTGGGCAAGGTGTCCGGCTGACGTGATGTGATCGGCGTGCGCGTGGGTCTCCACTACCCAGGCCAGTTTGGCGCCGGTCTGCTCTAGCAGCGCAAGGTCGCGCGCGTACTGACGGTCGACGGGGTCGATCAGCACGGCCTCGCGCGTGTCCGCGTCGATCAGCAGGTAAGTGAACGTGGACGAAGCCTCGTCGAACAACTGGTGAAAGGTCTGCATGGCGGTATTGTTGTGGCAAACCGGAAGTGCTTCCATGATACGTCGCCGGCCGGCGCCGGCCAACGGAAGCCGTGTGCGTCAGCACTCGACGATATTCACGGCCAGGCCGCCGCGCGCGGTTTCCTTGTACTTGGTCTTCATGTCGGCGCCGGTTTCGCGCATGGTCTTGATGACCGAGTCCAGCGACACATAGTGCGTGCCGTCCCCCCGCAAGGCCATGCGGGCCGCGTTGACGGCCTTGACCGACGCCATGGCGTTGCGCTCGATGCAGGGAATCTGCACCAGGCCACCGACCGGATCGCAGGTCAGGCCCAGGTTGTGTTCCATGCCGATCTCTGCCGCGTTCTCCACCTGTTCGGGCGTGCCACCCAGCACGGCGGCCAGCGCCCCGGCTGCCATCGAACAGGCCACGCCAACTTCGCCCTGGCAGCCCACCTCCGCGCCCGAGATCGACGCGTTGAGCTTGTAGAGCAGACCGATGGCCCCGGCTGTCAGCAGGAAGTCGACCACGCCCTGGGCGTTGGCGCCGGGCACGAAGCGGTCGTAGTAGTGCAGCACGGCAGGGATGATGCCGGCCGCGCCGTTGGTTGGCGCCGTGACCACGCGGCCGCCGGCGGCGTTCTCCTCGTTGACGGCGATGGCGTAGAGATTGACCCAGTCCATGACCGACAGCGGGTCGGACAGCGTGCGCTCGGCACGCAACGTCAGATGCCGGTGGAGTTCCGGCGCCCGGCGCTTGACCTTGAACGGGCCGGGCAGTTCGCCGTCCGTGCGGCAACCGCGCGCCACGCACTGCTGCATGACATCCCAGATATGCAGCAGACCGTCCGTGACCTCGTTCTCCGGACGCCATGTCAGCTCGTTCTCGAGCATGAGCCGGGCAATCGACTTGCCGCTGGCATGGGCCATGTCGAGCATCGCCCGACCCGTGCGGAATGGATGCGGCAACTGCTTGGCGGCGGCCAGCACCTGCGTATTGGGCGCGCCGGCGGTGACGACGAAGCCGCCGCCCACCGACAGGTAGCGGGCCTCGCGCAGCGACGCGCCATCGGCATCATAGGCGTGGAATTTCATGCCATTGGGATGCTCGGCCATGGCTTCGCGCCGATAGAAGACGATGTGCTCGCGTTCCACGAACGGCACGGTGTGCTGGCCCAGCATCGACAGCTGCTTGCTGGCGCGCAGCGCCGCCAGCTTGCCGCCGATCGCTTCGGGATCGACTGTATCGGGCGATTCCCCCATCAACCCGAGGATCACGCCCTTGTCGGTGCCGTGCCCCTTGCCCGTGGCGCCGAGCGATCCGTAAAGCTCCGCGCGCACGCTGGCCACCCGAGGCAGGAGGCCGTCGCGTTCCAGGCCATGCGCAAACATGAGGGCCGCCCGCATCGGGCCCACTGTGTGGGAGCTCGACGGGCCGATGCCCACCTTGAACAGATCGAAGACGCTGACTGCCACGGCTGAACTCCAGATTGGTTGCCGGCGCGGTCCGTGGGACCGTTGGCCGGAAGGCCGCTAGGCCGGCTTGTCCTGATCGGAATGGGCCGGATGACGCCATAGTGCGCCGGGTACGGCCGGTCCGGAAGCGTCCGGGGGCGGCTCCTTCATCTTCACGCTGATGGAGCCGTCGGTTTCAAGAATCGCGAAATGCACGTCTTCCACGCGGGCGCAGCCATTGCGGCGCAACACCTTGTGCAATTCGTGCGTACTGATGCGTTCGCGGCGCATGACTTCCTCGTAGATCTCGCCCTGGTGGATCACGATCTGCGGTCGCCCGTCGACCAGCATTTCCAGCGGCCGGCTACGCCACGTGACGTACCCGAGCAGCGCATCCGCTCCGAACAACGTGCCCGCAAGGATCAGCCCCGCCAGCACCGAGTTGTCGCCCGCGTTCATCGCGTTCTGGACCGCATTCGAGATGATCAGCAGCAGCACCAGGTCGAACGGCGTGAGCTGGCCGATCTGCCGCCGGCCCGAAACGCGCATCAGCACCAGAATTGCGCCATAGACGATCAGTCCGCGCAGGACGAATTCCCACCAGGGCGCGCTGAGATTCCACATGAATGAGGCCTCCGCTCAAGGACGGCGCCGGACACCGGCGCCCGCTCCCCTGAGCATAGTCCGTCGGCGGCATCCGCGTGTATCGGACGCCGCCTGACGGCCCGGCACTCACTCGTCGGCGTACTCGCTCATCGGCACGCACGAGCAGAACAGGTTGCGGTCGCCGTACACGTTGTCGGCACGGCCAACCGGCGGCCAGTACTTCTGCGTGCGCAGCGATGCCAGCGGGTAGGCCGCTTCCTCGCGCGTGTACTTGCGCGTCCACTCGTTGCCGACCACCACGGCCGCGGTGTGCGGCGCGTGCTTCAGCGGGTTGTCCTCGCGGTCGAAGCTGCCGTCTTCCACGCGCGCGATCTCGCCACGGATGGCGATCATGGCGTCGATGAAGCGGTCCAGCTCGTGCAGCGATTCGCTCTCGGTCGGCTCGATCATCAGCGTACCCGGCACCGGGAAGCTCATGGTCGGGGCGTGGAAGCCGTAGTCCATCAGGCGCTTGGCCACGTCCTCGTTGGTGATGCCCGTGGTCTTCTGCAGCGGGCGCAGGTCCAGGATGCACTCGTGCGCCACCAGGCCGTGCTGGCCCGTGTACAGCACTGGGAAGTGCGGCGACAGCCGGCGTGCCACGTAGTTGGCGGTCAGGATCGCGTTCTCGGTGGCGGCGGTCAGGCCGGCCGAGCCCATCATCGCGATATACATCCACGAGATCGGCAGGATGCTGGCCGAGCCGAACGGCGCGGCCGAGATGCCGCCGATACCGTTGTCGTCGCGACGATAGCCGACGCTGTCCTGGTTGGGCAGGAAGTCAGCCAGGTGCGCACCCACGGCTACCGGACCGACGCCCGGGCCGCCGCCGCCGTGCGGAATGCAGAACGTCTTGTGCAGGTTCAGGTGCGACACGTCGCCGCCGAACTGGCCCGGCGCGGCCACGCCGACCATCGCGTTCATGTTGGCGCCGTCGACATAGACCTGGCCGCCGTGCTTGTGCACGATGTCGCAGATCTGCTGCACGCCCTGCTCGAACACGCCGTGCGTGGACGGGTACGTGATCATGATCGCCGCCAGGTTCCTGCTGTGCTGCTCGGCCTTCTTCGCCAGATCGTCGAGGTCGACGTTGCCGTTGTCGTCGCAGGCCACCACCACGACCTTCATGCCGGCCATCTGCGCCGACGCGGGGTTGGTGCCGTGGGCCGACGACGGGATCAGGCAGATGTCGCGATGGCTCTCGCCACGGCTGGCGTGGTACGCGTGGATGATCAGCAGGCCGGCGTATTCGCCCTGCGAGCCGGCGTTGGGCTGCAGGCTCACGGCGGCGTAGCCGGTGGCGGCGCACAGCATGGCCTCCAGCTGGTCGATCATCTCGCGATAGCCGACCGTCTGGTCCAGCGGAGCAAACGGGTGGATGTTGCTGAACTCGGGCCACGTCACCGGAATCATCTCGCTGGTGGCGTTGAGCTTCATCGTGCAGGAGCCCAGCGGAATCATCGTGCGGTCCAGCGCCAGGTCCTTGTCGGCCAGCGAGCGCAGATAGCGCAGCATCTCGTGTTCGGCATGGTGCGTGTTGAACACCGGATGCGTCAGGTAGGCGCTCTGGCGCGCCACGTTGCCCGGGAAGCCGTCGCCCACCGATGCCTCGATCGTGTCGAAGTCGGGCACCGGCTTGCCGTGCGCGAAGATCTCCCACAGCGTGACCACGTCGTCGCGCGACGCGGTTTCGTCCAGCGAGATGCCGATGCGCGATGCGCCGGCGTGGCGCAGGTTGATGCCGCGCTGCGTGGCCGTGGCGTGGAACGCCTCGGTGTTGAAGCCGGTTTCCAGCGTCAGCGTGTCGAAGAACGTCTCGTTGACCGGGGCCAGGCCCAGCGCCTTCAGGCCGGCGGCCAGCGTGGCGGTCAGGCGGTGCACGCGTTGCGCGATGCGCTTCAGGCCCTGCGGGCCATGGTAGACCGCATACATCGACGCCATCACGGCCAGCAGCACCTGCGCGGTGCAGATGTTCGAGGTGGCCTTCTCGCGGCGGATATGCTGCTCGCGCGTCTGCAGCGCCAGGCGGTAAGCCTTGTTGCCCTGCGCGTCGATCGTGACGCCGACCAGGCGGCCCGGCATCGATCGCTTGAATTCATCCTTCACGGCCATGTAGCCCGCGTGCGGGCCGCCAAAACCGAGCGGTACGCCGAATCGCTGCGAGTTGCCCACGGCCACGTCGGCACCCCATTCGCCCGGCGCGGCAATCAGCGTCAGCGCCAGCAGGTCGGCGGCAGCCACCACCCGGCCCCCGGCCGCATGCACGGCGTCGGCAATGGCGCGGTAGTCGGCCACATCGCCATTCACGCCCGGATACTGCAGCAGCACACCGAAGGCGTGGGATTGCGCGGCGTCGGTGGCGGGGCCGACCTTCACCTCGATGCCCAGCGGCAGCGCGCGGGTGCGTATCACCTCCAGCGTTTGCGGCAGCACATCGTCGGCCACGTAGAACGTGTTCGACGCATGCTTGTGAACGCGTTGCAGCAGCGTCATGGCCTCGGCCGCGGCCGTGCCTTCGTCGAGCATCGATGCGTTGGCGATGTCCAGGCCCGTCAGGTCCGTGATCATCTGCTGGAAGTTCAGCATCGCCTCCAGGCGGCCCTGCGAGATTTCGGGCTGGTAAGGGGTGTAGGCGGTGTACCAGGCCGGGTTTTCGAAGATGTTGCGCAGCACCACGCCCGGTGTGAGCGTGTTGTAGTAGCCCTGCCCGATGAAGCTCTTCAGAACGCGGTTCTTGCCGGCCAGGCCGCGCAGGCGGGCCAGCGCGGCTTCCTCGGTCAGCGGGGCGGTGAACTCGCCCAGCGACATGCCGTCGCGGCGGCGGATGGCGGCGGGCACCACGGCGTCGATCAGCGCGGCGCGGCTGTCGAAGCCAAGCACCTTGAGCATGTGTTGCTGTTCGGCGCTGTCGGGGCCGATGTGGCGGGCTGCGAAGGCGTCGCGCGCCTCCAGTTCGGCCAGCGTGGGCCGTGTACCTTGGGCGGCGGCATTCATGGGAAGCGGGGCGTTCATGGCAAGGAATCTCGGGGGAGCGGGCGGCGGACAGGTGGTCGGCCTGTCCGCCGCGCGCGGCATCAAACAGTCAGCGCGATCAGGCGCCGACGCTGGCCTTGTAGGCGTCGACGTTCATCAGGCCGTTCACGTCGTCGGCATTGGCCGGCTTCAGTTTGAACAGCCAGGCGTCGAAGGCGTTGGCGTTGACCGATTCCGGCGATGCCGAGGCGGCGTCGTTGACGGCGATCACTTCGCCAGCCACCGGGGCGTAGATGTCGGAAGCTGCCTTCACGGACTCCACCACGGCCAGGGCGTCGCCGGCACCCACCGACTTGCCCACTTCGGGCAGTTCCAGGAAGACGATGTCGCCCAGGGCGTCCTGGGCGTGGTCGGTAATGCCGATGGTCAGCGTGCCGTCGGCTTCGACGCGCACCCACTCGTGCGACTCGGTGTACTTCAGGTCAGCGGGGAAGTTCATGAGGTTCTCCGGGATACAGTTCGTTTCTTGTTTCATTCACCCGGTCCGCAGCAGGTTGGGCTCGAGCGGACGGGCGGAAGGGCGACCGTTTGATGTGAAGCCGGGCGATGCCTCAGCTCACGAGTGCCTTGCCATTACGCACAAACGGCAGTTTAACCACAGTCGCGGTCAGTTTGCGGTCACGAATCTCGACCTGGACGTCGGTGCCGGGCGCCACGTCCTTTGGCAGGCGGGCGAAAGCGATCGACAGCTGCAGGCTCGGGCTGAACGTACCGCTGGTGATTTCGCCGGCGCCGGCAGCCGTGATGACCTTCTGGTGCGCACGCAGCACGCCGCCCTTGTCGCGCAGGATCAGGCCCGCGAACGTCTGCTTCTGGCCGCCGGCCATCAGGGCCTGCTTGCCGATGAAGTCCCGTTCGCTCTGCAGGTCGACCGTCCAGGCCAGGCCCGCGTCCAGCGGCGACGTATTGATATCCATGTCCTGGCCGTACAGGTTCATGCCGGCCTCCAGGCGCAGGGTGTCGCGCGCGCCCAGGCCCGCCGGGCGAACGCCCGCGGCAATCAGCTTTTCCCAGATGCCGGCGACGTTCTCGGCCGGCACCACCAGCTCGAAGCCGTCTTCGCCGGTGTAACCGGTGCGGGCGACCATCAGTTCGCCCATCTCGGGGTCTTGCACGACCAGCGCGTTGAATGGCTTCAGGGCGTCGGCCGGCTGGGTGGAGGGGAAGGCCTGGTAGACCTTGGCGCGGGCGTTGGGCCCCTGCACGGCCACGATGGCCAGCTTGCCGGTGCCGGCCGGTGCCACGTCGCCACGGCGCGGCGTGATCGTCACGCCGCTGCCGGTGGCTGCATTGCGCGACTGGATCCATTCGATGTCGCCAAGGGCCGTGCTGGCGTTCACCACTAGGCGGAATTGGTCCTCGGCAAAGAAGTAGACGATCAGGTCGTCGATGACGCCGCCTTTCTCGTCGAGCATGCATGAATACAGCGCCTTGCCCGGCGTCTGCAGCTTGTCGACGTTGTTGGCCAGCAGGCCGCGCAGGAAGGCGCGCGTGCTGGCGCCATGCAGGTCGACCACGCACATGTGCGACACGTCGAACATGCCGGCATCGGCACGCACGGCATTGTGTTCCTCGATCTGCGAACCGTAGTTGACCGGCATGTCCCAGCCGCCAAAGTCGACCATGCGGGCGCCGAGGGCGCGGTGGATAGCGTTGAGGGGCGTGGCCTGGAGCGTCATGGAAATCCTCGGGGGCGGTTCGAAAACGAAAAAAGGGTCATCCGCCGCAACGATCGGGCGCACCAATGTGCATCCAATCCGCTGCGGCGGATGACCCCTCTGTCCTCGATACCTGAGAGATTACGAAGCCTGGACTTCGTGCGCCCCTTCGGTGGACATGCTCACCCTGCGCGAAGGCAGCGGCGGATGTCGCTCTCCAGAGTGCGGCATGCATCGTGTGCATGTTGCATGCCGATCCGGTCGGTCCATGGTGCCTGAGAGTTTGTGGGTGGTTCCCCTTCGGCGGCGCAATCGATGCGCGCTCTCCCGGCCGGATGCGCGAGAATGTACGGGACCGGTCAGCCTTTGTCAAACGTACGCCTGACGCCGGCCGGCGGCCCCGCCCCCGGGATTGGAATCCACGGCGGGCCGGTTAGCGACGGTCCTTCGTCACCACGTTGCCGACCACGCCGCCCACGGCCGCGCCGCCCAGCGTGCCCAGCGCGCTACCGTCGGTCAGCACGGCACCGCCCAGCGCGCCGGCGCCCGCACCAATGGCGGTATTCCGCTGCTTCGGGGTCATGTCCGCACAGCCGGCAAAGCCCACCAGCGTCACGCCGATCAGGGCAACTTTCGAAAGAGTGCGAAGCGTCTTCATGATTGGCTCCTTTGTTGTCATCGAGATCATCGTTTCCGATTTGTGGATGTGTCCCGAACCGGTCGCGCTGCGCGCAAGACCCGTGCGGTCCTGTCCGATAAGAGGCAAGCTCCATGCCCCGGGATCCGCCGCTTTACGATTGTTACCAGCCTGAAACGCCTCTTGTCGGACGCCGCCCGACACGCCCGTGCCTGCCTCCGGCGCGTGTTAACATCGACGCCTTCGGCGCGCCGCCCCGCAGGTGCGCCATGAGCCATCCCGCCTGCCACACTCCCCAGCCTCATGACTCACGGACTCAATGCCGCGCAATCCGAAGCGGTCCGCTACCTGGACGGCCCCTGCCTCGTGCTGGCCGGCGCCGGGTCGGGCAAGACGCGCGTGATCACGCAGAAAATCGCCCACTTGATCGAGGACAAGGGGTTCGAGCCGCGTCACATTGCCGCCGTCACCTTTACGAACAAGGCGGCGAAAGAGATGCAGGAGCGCATTGGCAAGCTGATGGAAGGCAAGACCACGCGCGAAGGGAAGCGCATTCCACTCAAGCAGCTGACGGTTTGTACGTTTCACTCGCTGGGCGTGCAAATCTTGCGCATGGAAGCCGAGCATGTGGGGTTGAAGCCGCAATTCTCGATCATGGATTCGGACGACTGCTTCGGGCTCGTCCAGGAGCAACTGGGGACCACCGACAAGAAGCTGATCCGCAGCGTGCAAAGCACCATTTCGCTGTGGAAGAACGGCATGGTCGATCCCGAGACCGCGCTCGCGCAGGCCGCCAATGCCGACGAGCACCAGGCCGCGATGGTCTATCGCAACTACGTGGCCACGCTGAACGCGTACCAGGCGGTGGACTTCGACGACCTGATCCGCCTGCCGGCCGAACTGTTCGCCCGCGACGAGGCCGTGCGTTTGAAGTGGCAGAACCGCCTGCGCTATTTCCTGGTCGACGAATACCAAGACACCAACGCGTGCCAGTACCAGTTGCTGAAGCTGCTGGCGGGCGGCTCGCACCTGCGCGCGCCGGCTTTCACGGCGGTGGGCGACGACGACCAGGCCATCTACGGCTGGCGCGGCGCCACGCTGGACAACCTGCGGCTGCTGCAGTCCGATTTTCCGGACCTGAAGGTGGTCAAGCTGGAGCAGAACTACCGCTCGACCGTGCGCATCCTCGAAGCGGCCAACGCGGTCATCGCCAACAACCCGAAGCTGTTCGACAAGAAGCTGTGGTCGGAACACGGCATGGGCGATCCGATTGCCATCCACGCAATGAACGACGAGGAGCACGAGGCCGAGTCGGTGGTGTTCCGCCTGTCCGCGCACAAGTTCGAGCGACGCGCGCAGTTTCGCGATTACGCCATCCTGTATCGCGGCAACCACCAGGCGCGGCTGTTCGAGCAGATCCTGCGGCGCGAACGCATCCCGTACGTGCTGTCGGGCGGCCAGAGCTTCTTCGACAAGGCCGAGATCAAGGACATCTGCGCCTACCTGCGCCTGATCGCCAACCCGGACGATGACCCGGCATTCATCCGCGCCATCACCACGCCGCGCCGTGGGGTGGGCAACACCACGCTCGAGGCGCTGGGCACATTTGCCGGCCAGGCCAAGGTGTCGCTGTTCGAGGCGGCGATGATGGGCGGCATCGAGGCCAGGCTGCAGCCACGCCAGCTGGAACCGCTGCGAACGTTCTGCGAATCGATGGTGCGGCTGGCCGACCGCGCGGCCAGGGACCCGGCCACCGTGGTGCTGGACGACCTGATGGAAGGCATCCACTACGAGGCCTATCTGTACGACACCTTCGACGAACGGCAGGCGCAGTCGCGCTGGACCAACACGCTGGAATTCCTGGACTGGCTCAAGCGCAAGGGCACGCGTCCGGAGACCGAAGGCGAGGGCGAGGCCACCGGGTTCGACACGGCAGACGGCTTCGGCAACGAAGGCAAGAACCTGCTCGAACTGACCCAGACGGTGGCGCTGATGAGCATGCTCGAAGGCCGCGACGAAGATCCTGACGCCGTGCGGCTGTCGACCCTGCACGCGTCGAAAGGCCTGGAATATCCGCACGTGTTCCTGGTGGGCGTGGAAGAGGGCATCCTGCCCCACACACGCGAGGACGAAGACCTGGACGACGGGAAGATCGAGGAAGAGCGCCGGCTGATGTATGTGGGCATCACGCGTGCACAGCGCAGCCTGCAGATCAGCTGGTGCAAGAAGCGCAAGCGGGCGCGCGAGACCTATTCGGTCGAGCCGTCGCGCTTTATCGCCGAGATGAAGCTGGAGGAAGCCCCGGCACCGCAGGACACCACCCCGGCGATGAGTCCGAAGGACCGGCTCGCCGGCCTGAAGGCACTGCTCAACAAGCCCGTCGCGGGCTGACTTGATACAAGGCCGACAAGACTGCCGGGGGCGGGCTCACTACGATGGGCGGCGCGTGGAAACGTCTCTCGGACGTTCCCGCGACGCACCGCGCCCGCCCTTCGGCTGCGGTGTGGCTGGGCGCATGCGAGCCCGGCTTCTTCCCTGTTGAACGCTCCCGGATGCGGCAGCACCGGGGGCGTATTTTTCTCCTGGCCGTACCCGCTGCGCCGACCACCTCCCGGCGCCCCAACGCGGCCTATGTGCCGTGCGCGGCACGTATCAAAACTGATACAAAGCGGGCATCGCCTGTAATCTCCCGACTGGTACATTGGCCGATCGGATGTCCCGCGTATTCCTCACATTTTCTCCATGGACCTGTCGCCCAACCTGCCCATTCGTCTGCTGATCGTCGATGACGATCCCCAGATCCGCTCCATGCTGGCCGAATACCTGGCCACGTTCGGCATGGAGGCCGAGGGCGCGGAAGGCGGCGCGGCGATGCGCGCGGCGATAGGCCGCCAGGAATACGACCTGGTGATCCTCGACCTGTCGCTGCCGGGCGAAAACGGCCTGACGCTGTGCCGCGAGATTCGCGAGCAGAGCAACCTGCCGGTGATCATGCTGACCGCGCGTGCCGAACTGGCCGACCGCGTGGTGGGGCTGGAAGTGGGCGCCGACGACTACGTGACCAAGCCGTTCGAGATGCGCGAGCTGGTGGCGCGCATCCACACGGTGCTGCGGCGCAGCCGGGGCGACGTACGCCGCACGACGCCCGCCACGGCCGGGCACGAGATGCGCTTCGGCTGCTGGCGCCTGAATGCCACGCTGCGCCAGCTGGTCGATGCGGAAGAAACCGTGGTGCCGCTGTCCAACGCCGAATTCCGCCTGTTGCTGACGTTTATCGAGAATCCGAACCGCGTGCTTGACCGCGAGATGCTGATCAACAATGCGCGCGGCCGCGACCTGGACGTCTTCGACCGCAGCATCGACCTGCTGGTATCGCGGCTGCGCCAGAAGCTGCGCGACGATCCGCGCGACTCGTCGCTGATCCGCACCGTGCGTGGCGAAGGTTACGTGTTCACCGGCAACGTGGAGCACTGAAGGCATGGCTGCCGCGATTCCGCCGTCCACGGGCGGCGCTTCGGCGGTGCGGCCCGAGCCGCGCGCCGCCGAACCGGCCAGACGCCGCCGGTTCAATTCGATGTTCATGCGGTTGTTCTTCGTGATGACCGCCATCATGCTGGCCGTGCATGTGCTGGGCGTGACCGTGATCGAGAGCGTGTTTCCGCGCCCGGGGTCGGAACGCTACATGGAGCGCATGCGCCGCGCCGCTTCCGATGCCGAGGCGGCGGGCCGGCTGGTGCCGAGCGGCCCGCCTTCGCATCCGCTCGAAGGCGTTTTCATGCCCGACCGGCCGCCTGGCCCGCCGCCCGGCATGCGCGGCAATGAACCGTTCGATTTCGATGGCCCGCCGTTGCGCCCCGAGGCGTTCGGCGAGCGCCGGCCATTCGACCGTCCATCCGGGGCGCCGAAGGGATTTCATATTCGCGGCATCTGGCCGCCGCACCTGGGTCTGATCTTCCAGCTTGCGGCCATCCTGATCGCTTCGTGGGTGGGCGCCCGCCTGCTGGCGCGGCCGGTGCAGCAACTGGCCAGCGGCGCGAACCGTCTGGCGCAGGACGTCCACGCGCCACCGCTGGACGAAGACACCGGCCCCGCCGAAGCGCGCGACGCCACGCACGCGCTGAACCTGATGCAGCAGCGCATCCGTACCCAGCTGGCGCAGCAGTCGCGCTTCCTGGCAGCGGTGTCGCATGACCTGCGCACGCCGCTGACGCGCATGAGCCTGCGTATCGAACGCATCGAGGACAACGACGTGCGCTATCGCCTGCGTCAGGATCTGGCCGAGATGAATGGCCTGATCGACGCCACGCTGTATTACCTGCGCGAACGCGACGACGGCGCCGGCCCGCGCCAGCGGGTAGACATGGTGGCGCTGCTGCAGGCGGTGGTCGACGACGCCCAGGAAATCGGCCAGGACGTGCGCCTGTCTGGCGATGCGGCGCCGCTGCTGGCCTATCCGACCGAACTGCGGCGCGCCGTGGTGAACCTGGTGGAGAACGCACACCGCTATGGCGGGGCCGCGCACATCATCCTTACCGACAGCCCCGAGCGCGTCTCGATCGATGTTTGCGACAACGGTCCCGGCATTCCGCCGGCCGAACTGCAGCGCGTGCTGGAGCCGTTCTATCGCGTGGAGTCGTCGCGCAGCCGCGCCACCGGCGGGGTGGGCATGGGCCTGTCGATTGCCGCCGATATCGTGGCGCGCCACGGTGGCGAATTGAAGCTGACCAACCGGGCGGAGGGTGGCCTGCGCGTCAGCATCACGCTGCCGCGCGCCTGACCGTAGCGATCAAGCCTGCGCTCAGGCGCGCTGCGGCAGTCCGCTCTTGCCGATCGCCGCCAGCTGCACATACTGCGACCCGCGCAGGCCACGCGTGAAGTCCAGCGTGAAATCGCCGACGTCGATGCGGGCCTGCAGCACGCGCCGCAATTCCGCCGTGCCCGGCGCCTTCATGCCGGCGGCCGCGCGCACCAGCCAGGCCGCACCGATATAGCCGGCCAGCGTGGCAGGCGAGGGCGGCTCGTCCAGGTACTGCTTCATGCGGGCCACGTGCTCCTTCACTACGCGCAGCGTCGACTCCTGCGGTCCCGGTGCGATCTGTGTCACCACCATGCCACCCGCATAGCTGGCGCCCAGGATCTCGCGCGCCGACGACGGGCTGACCGCCGAAAGCCCTACCAGAAAGCCGTACCAGTTTTGCGCCGCCAGTGCGCGGCCCAGGCCGCCATAGGCGAGCGTGTCGCCAGCGACGATCACGGCGCCGGGCCGGGCCGCGGCAATGCGCCGGGCGCTGTCGTCGAAATTGCCCGTCAGCCCCACGGCGCGCGTCGAGATGTCCTTTTCCAGACGGGCCAGCCACGGCGTGCCGACTCCGAGCGTGCCCGCCGCGAAATCGGGCGATACCGCCAGCGCGATGCCGGTCAGCCCGTAGCTGCGCAGCTGATGCACGGCGGCATCGAGTTCGGCCTGATAGTCGGCGCGCGTGAACCACACGTTGTCGGCGCGCAGCGCCAGCCCCGACAGCGGCGCGACGATCTGCACCCCGCGCCGCGTAAGGTCCGCCGAGCCCGCCAGCGTGGGCAGGAGGCTGTCGCCAGGCCCGAACAGCACCTCCGCACGTTCGTTGTCGGCCAGCGCCAGGGCCTGTGCGGCGGCGGCGCGCGGGTTCGACGCGTCCGCATCGCGCACCAGATGAACGATGCGCAGCCCGCCGTTGCCGGCCTGCGACGCGTTGAAGGCATCAAACATCACCTTGGCACCCGCCAGATAGTCACGCGCCTGATCGGCTTGTGGTCCCACGCGGTCCACCAGGTGGCCCACGACAAGCTGGCGGCGCAGAATCTGGCCGGCCGGCTGTGCCAGCGCCGGCAGCACAGCGGCGGAAGTCAGGGCGCCTAGCATCTGCAAGGCGCGGCGGCGGCCCGTTGAAGCGGGCGGACACGCGAGGGGCGACTGCGGCAAGGCTGGGCGCATGGCAGTGGGAGTCGGATGGACAGGATGTGCTGCGGAAAGCAAAGGCGCGGCTTCGAGAGCCGGGCCCGAGACTATCGGCCGTTCATGACGCTTCCGTGACTTTTGCCAGACATGCGGCCCCCCATTGGCAGGGATGGCAGGCGGAGCATCGCCATGCTCTTGATGCGCATCAAGGTTGTTGCGCCGGGCGAGGCATAGCATCGATCGTCACTCCGCCCACAAAACGAGTCTCCGCATGTCCGCCCCCATTCCAGACGTCGCCGGCACGGCTTTCGACCGCCGCGCGCTTGCCGATTTCCGCAGCCTCGCCGGCCGTATCGACGGCAACGGTCCCCGCTATACCTCCTATCCCACCGCCGATCGCTTCCACAACGAAGTGGGCGACGCCGGCTACCAGACGGCGCTGCAGGCGTGCCGCGCCGATTCGCCGGCGCCGCTGTCGCTGTATCTCCATATCCCGTTCTGCGAGAACATCTGCTACTACTGCGGTTGCAACAAGATCATCACCAAGGATCACAGCCGTAGCGCGCAGTATGTGGACTACCTGTCGCGCGAAATGGCGATGGTCGCCGGGCGCCTGGGCGAGCGACGCGCCGTGATGCAGTCGCACTGGGGCGGCGGCACGCCGACCTTCCTCGACCCCGACGAAATGCGCCGGGTGATGGCGGCGCTGCACGAGCATTTCGTGCTGCTGCCGGAGGGTGAGCATTCGATCGAGATCGATCCGCGCCGCGTCACCGACGCACGCATGGACCTGCTGGCCGAACTGGGTTTCAACCGCATCAGCCTGGGCGTGCAGGATTTCGATCCCGAGGTGCAGGAGGCCGTGCACCGGGTGCAGTCGTACGAGGAAACGCGCGCCGTGGTGCTGGCGGCGCGCCGCCTGGGATTCCAGTCGGTCAGCGTGGACCTGATCTACGGCCTGCCGCACCAGACCACCGCGCGCTTCGGCAAGACGATCGAAAAGGTACTGGAGTTGCGGCCAAACCGGCTGTCGGTGTACAGCTACGCCCACCTGCCGCACGTGTTCAAGCCGCAACGCCGTATTGATGCCGCAACACTGCCGCCGGCCGCCGAGAAGCTCGATATCCTGGTCTCGACGATCGAACGGCTGACCGCCGCCGGCTATGTCTACATCGGCATGGATCACTTTGCGCTGCCCGACGACGACCTCGCGATAGCCCAGCGTGAAGGCCGGCTGCAACGCAATTTCCAGGGCTATGCCACGCATGCCGGCTACGACCAGATCGGTCTTGGCGTATCGGCCATCGGCGCCGTGGCCGGCCACTATGTGCAGAACGCCCGTACCACGGACGACTACTACGCCGCGATCGATGCCGGGCGGCTGCCGGTGGTGCGCGGTTTCGAGATGTCGGCCGACGACCATCTGCGCAAGGCCATCATCGGCGCGCTGATGTGCAATGGCACGCTGGACATTGCCGAGGTCGAAAAAAC
The DNA here is from genome assembly GCF_900104095.1 of Ralstonia sp. 25mfcol4.1. GTDB lineage: Bacteria > Pseudomonadota > Gammaproteobacteria > Burkholderiales > Burkholderiaceae > Cupriavidus. Next base: position 61,199 of record NZ_FNJO01000015.1, read on the forward strand.
CTGCGGCATCGACTTCGCCGCCACCTTCGCCGCCGAGCTGGCCGACCTGGACCGGCTCGCGGAGGACAATCTGGTACGCCGCACGCCGGCCCGCATCGACATTACCGAGTTGGGACGCCTGCTGGTACGCCGCGTGGCCATGGTGTTCGACCGCTACCTGCGCGACGACGCCGCCCGTCCGCAGTCGGCGCCCAGCGCCGCCAACGATGCCAAGGTGATCCCGCTGGTGCGCTATTCGCGCGTGGTCTAGCGGCCGCGGCAACGGCGGAAACGAAAAAGCCCGCGACACATTCGCGGGCTTTTTACTGGGCGCAGGCCCGGTTGCCCGGACCTGGATTGAAGCGTAGGACGCTTATTTGGCTGCGTTGGCCATGTAATCGGACGCGGCGATCACGTCCGCATCCGGACCGGCGTAGCCACCCTTGGGCGGCATCACACCCTTGCCCTTGAGCGCGTAGTTGTGAACCACGTCCATGCCTTCCTTGAGGCGGGGGGCCCAGGCAGCCTTGTCGCCGAACTTCGGCGCACCGGCCACGCCGGCTGCGTGGCAGGCGGCGCAAACCTGTTCGTAGACCTTCTTGCCCGTGTCTGCCGATGCCACAGCCGGTGCAGCAGCGGGTGCAGCCGGTGCAGCGGCTGCCGGGGCAGGAGCTGCCGCAGGTGCGGGCGCGGCGGCGGCCGGTGCTGCAGCCGCCTCGGGCGCCGAGGCCGCAGCCTGGGCGGTGGCACCCTGGGCCGGGGCAGCCGGCTCGGGAAACTTGGCGCCGCCGGCATCGGCCATGTAGACCACGGCGCGGGCCAGTTCGTAATCGCTGAGATCGTCCGGAGACGTGCCGGCGCGGGCGGGCATCGCGCCCTTGCCGTTCAGCACAGCCTTCAGCAGGCCATCGAAGCCCTGGCCGATCCGGGCCGTCCAGTCGCCGGCCGTGCCGTACTTCGGCGCACCGGCCGCGCCCGTGGCGTGGCACGCGGCGCAAACTTCCTTGTAGACCTGCTCGCCCGTCTTGAAGACGCGCGGGGCATTGGGATCCTTGATTTCGAGTGACGCGACCGGCGCGATACGGCTGTTCACCGCCTCCACGCTCTGGGTGGAGCCGGCGCCCTCGCGGGTGCCATGTCCGACAAAATTGACCAGCAGGATGATGACGATGATCGGCACCAGGAAGGCGGCGATCACAACAGCGATAAGCTGCTTAGGGGTCTTGATTGGCGACTCGTGGTGGTCGTTTTGATGGACGTCACTCATACAGAACTCTCGATTTTGCGGGAAACCTATTGCACAGCACGTGGGGGCGGCTTGCTTGTCTGGCCCTGTCTTCGGGGATGAATCTGTCGGTCTTCGCGTCCGGGGCGTCTCCTGCCCCGCTACGTCTCTGGTACGACGCAAATAGCTGCCGATTATAGACCCAAGACTCGGCCCCGGGGGCCAAAAGCGACGGCTCAGAGACCTGTGAAAACCCGGGTTGGCAGGCCCCCGGCGCATCCCGCATGGACGGCCACGGACAAGTCGGGTATCCTATGCGACTTTCCGACGACGGCACTCGCCGTTGTCAATGCAGCTCACAACGCGCCCGTAGCTCAATGGATAGAGTACTGCCCTCCGAAGGCAGGGGTTGCTGGTTCGATCCCAGCCGGGCGCGCCAATCTGACTGATTCGCTGGCACTTCGCCAAATGTCCCCTTCGAAGCGCGAAATGCTTCGCGCCCTGGGCTCCGACGCCACGAGTACGCCATTTTCTGGCCACGGTGCGAATCTCTGTCACTCGCGGGGCCGATTTCCCTGAAAAGCCCGCATTCCCTTATCGCCCCATCCGCCGTTGATAGCTTTGCGTGATCCGGTTGACCAGCCCCGGATCGCGGGAATCGGCCGCCTGGAATTCCACGCGCACGCTGCCATCCGACTGCTGCCGGATCATGGCCGCCACGGGGGTGCTGCCGTAGTAGCCGGTGATATTGCCGGTGGTCGGCTCCTGCGTCTGCACGGCCACGCCCTGGTCGCGCATGGCATCGGCCGCCGCGTAGAACGAGCGGTCGTAGCTGGTCGGTCCCGGTCCTGGCGCGGGCGGATAGCCGTAATAGCAGCCGCCAAGCAGCAGGGCCGTCCAGAGGGCAAGGATCAGTGGCAGGCGTTTCATGGCATCCCCTTCAATCTGTCGGCGCCGAGTTTCCGTTCTAGCACCGGGGCGGGGGCGCTGGATATTGGGCGGAAGGCCCGGATGCGGAACGGCCCGGCACGCTGCAGGCCCAATGAACAGGTGAATCGATGCACCGCGCATCGAGACAGAGAGACAGGATGCAAGATGAACGAACAGACCGACTATCAGGTGATGGCGCTGGCCAACGGCAAGCCAGTCAAGATGTGGACGGCTGGCGTGCCCGTCGAGGCTGATGCCCGGCGGCAGTTGCAGAACACCGCGCGCATGCCCTTCGTGTTCCATCATCTGGCCGTGATGCCGGATGTACATCTGGGCAAGGGATCGACGATAGGCACGGTTATTCCTACCCAAGGAGCCATCATCCCAGCGGCGGTGGGCGTCGACATCGGCTGCGGCATGATGGCTGCGCGCACGACGCTCAAGGCGGCGGACCTGCCCGATTCATTGCATGGACTGCGCGGCGCTATCGAACGTGCGGTGCCGCATGGCCGCGCGCCGGGACGGCGCGATCCGGGTGCCTGGGGTGATCGTCCGCCCCACGCCGTGGACGAAGCGTGGAAGACGCTGGTGCCGGGCTTCGAGCGAATCTGCCAGAAATACCCCAGGCTCGCGCGGACGAACAACCATGTCCACCTCGGGACGCTCGGCACGGGCAATCACTTCATCGAAGTCTGCCTCGACGAAAGCGGCACGGTCTGGTTCATGCTCCATAGCGGGTCACGTGGCGTGGGCAATGCTATCGGCACGCAGTTCATCGAACTGGCGCAGCAGGACATGCGACACCACATTGCCAACCTGCCCGATCGTGACCTGGCGTATTTCGAAGAAGGCAGCGCGCATTTCGACGACTACGTCGAGGCCGTGGGCTGGGCGCAGGAATACGCGCGCCGCAATCGCGAAGTGATGATGGCCGCCGTGGTCGGGGCGGCGCGGGCCGCAATCGGCAAGCCATTCGCGGTGGATGAGCACGCGGTGAACTGCCACCACAACTATGTGCAGAAAGAGCGCCACTTTGGCGCCGATGTCTTCGTGACGCGCAAGGGCGCTGTCTCGGCACAGAAGGGCCAACTCGGCATCATCCCGGGGTCGATGGGCGCCAGGAGCTTCATCGTGCGCGGGCTTGGGAACGCCGAAAGCTTCTGCTCCTGCAGTCACGGCGCCGGCCGCACCATGAGCCGCAGCGAGGCCAGGCGCCGCTATACGGTGGCGGACCACGTCAAGGCCACCGCGCACGTGGAATGCCGCAAGGACGCGGCAGTGATCGACGAGATCCCGATGGCCTACAAGGACATCGACGCTGTCATGGCCGCCCAGAGCAGCCTGGTGGAAGTTGTCCACACCCTGCGGCAGGTGGTCTGCGTCAAGGGGTAGGCGGGGCGGAGCGGCCGGCAGATGCCGTTCCGTGTCATTCGTCGTTCAATGCTGGACCTCACAGCGCGAGATGCCGACCTCTGCGCAAGATCTGCCTGGCATGGCGGTGTCTTGCCAACGTCGCCTCAAGAGTGCAACAGTTTGTGCGGACCGCTCGGTCATAAGCAGGCACATCATCGCCGCAACCGTTGGTGCGAAGCCGATCGCCGGTGCCTGGCGCGTGCCTTGCATCGGTAGCCTTTCCCGAGAAGATCGTTGTTGAGAAAGGGGAGGGTTCATCATGCCCACGCTTGCCGCCGACCACATCGAAATGCTGCGCAAGGCCGTGCGCGGCAAGGTGCTGCTGCCGCACCACGCCGGTTACGACGTGGCGCGCACCGTCTGGAACGCCACTGTCGACCGCCGGCCTGCGGTCATCGTCCAATGCACGGGCACGGCCGATGTGATGCAGGCCGTCAACTTTGCGCGCGATCATGGTCTGCCGGTCGCCGTGCGCGGCGGTGGCCACAACATTGCCGGCAGCGCCATCTGCCATGACGGGCTGGTTGTCGACCTGTCAGGGTTGCGCGCCGTCCATATCGATCCGCGCGACAAGGTCGCGTGGGTGAGCCCTGGCGCCACGTTGGGTGATTTTGACCACGAGGCACAGGCCCTCGCCCTGGCCACGCCGCTCGGCATCAACTCGACGACGGGGGTGGCGGGGCTGACCCTTGGCGGCGGATTCGGCTGGCTGACCCGCCAGTACGGCATGACCGTCGATAACCTGCGGGGCTGCGAGGTCGTGACGGCCGATGGCGAGCGACGCTGGGCCGATGCCAACCACGAGCCGGAACTGTTCTGGGCCCTGCGCGGTGGCGGCGGCAATTTCGGCGTGGTCACGCTGTTCGAGTTCAAGGTGCATGCGGTGGGCCCGCTGGTGACGGCCGGGCTGATCGTGTTCCCGGCCGTCGAAGGCAAGTCGGTGCTGCGCCAGTACCGCGCTTTTACGGAATCGGCCATGCCTGACGATATGAACGTCTGGGTCGTCCTGCGCAAGGCGCCCCCGCTGCCATTCCTGCCGTCGTCGGCACACGGCGCCAATGTGGTGGTGCTGGCGGTCTTCTATAACGGCGACCCGGGGAAGGCCGACAGGGCGATCGACCCCCTGCGCGGATTCGGCCAGGCCATTGGCGAGCATGTCGGGCAGATGCCCTACACGGCCTGGCAGCAGGCGTTCGACCCGCTGCTGACACCGGGTGCGCGCAATTACTGGAAGTCTCACAACTTCACGCGGCTGGACGACGCGGCCATCGACCTGATGACCGACTACGCGGCGCGCGGGCCGTCGGCCCATGCCGAGATCTTTATCGGACAGGTGGGCGGCGTGGCCAACCGCGTGCCACCCGACGCCACGGCATACCACCACCGCGACGCGCGCTACGTGATGAACGTGCATTCGCGCTGGGACCGTACCGACGAGGACACTGCCTGCATCGGCTGGGCGCGCGACTTCTTCGACGCCACCGCGCCCTATGCCACGGGCGGCGTGTATGTGAATTTCATGACCGAGGACGAAGGCGCGCGCGTCAACGCGGCGTACGGCCACAACTTCGACCGCCTGGCGCGGGCCAAGCGCACGTACGATCCGCAGAACCTGTTCTGCTCGAACCAGAACATCAAGCCGGCGCCGTGACACGAGGCGCCGCACACCGCCCGGCCATGCGTTGCTATGATGCGGCGCATGGCCGACGACCTGTTCATCCCTCACCACGAGTACGAGATCACCGCAATCCGCGCGCAGGGCGCGGGCGGGCAGAACATCAACAAGGTGTCCAATGCGGTACACCTGCGTTATGACGTGCGCACGTCGTCGCTGGCCGCCGATCACAAGGAACGCCTGCTGGCGCTGCACGACCACCGCATCACGCGCGATGGGGTGATCGTCATCAAGGCGCAGCAGCACCGCAGCCTGGAAATGAACCGCGAGGAAGCCATCCGGCGCCTGCATGAACTGGTACGCAGCGTGGCCCAGCCGCCGCGCATCCGGCGCGCCACCCGGCCCACCCGGGCGTCGAAGGTCCGCCGTCTCGACGCCAAGGTGCAGCGCGGCCAGATCAAGGCGCTGCGCGGGCGGGTGGTCGATTAGAGGGCCGCCTCGGAAGCCGAACAAATATTTCAAACGGACGGAGACCGGGCGGGACAATGTGGCGATAGACAGGCATGCTCTGGCATCGCGCCGCCCAGCCATTTCCGATTTCGACAAGGAACGCCCCCATCCATGTCATCCGTCACGTCCGCCGCTACCCTGGAACCGATTCCGCGCGATCCCGGCTGGCCCATCGTCGGCAACCTGTTCCAGATCACGCCCGGCGAAGTCGGCCAGCACCTGCTGGCGCGCAGCCGTCATCACGACGGCATCTTCGAGCTTGATTTCGCTGGCCGGCGCGTGCCGTTCGTGTCGTCGGTGGCGCTGGCGGCCGAAGTTTGCGACCCGGCGCGCTTTCGCAAGATCATCGGGCCGCCACTGTCGTATCTGCGCGACATGGCCGGCGACGGCCTGTTCACCGCCCATAGCGACGAGCCCAACTGGGGCTGCGCGCACCGCATCCTGATGCCGGCCTTCAGCCAGCGCGCGATGAAGGGCTACTTCGACGTGATGCTGCGCGTGGCCAACCGGCTGGTGGACAAATGGGACCGCAAGGGGCCCGATGCCGATATCGCCGTGGCCGACGACATGACGCGGCTGACGCTCGACACCATCGCGCTGTCCGGCTTCGGCTACGACTTCGCGTCGTTCGCCAGCGAAGAGCTTGACCCGTTTATCGTGGCGATGGTGGGCGCGCTGGAAGAGGCCATGCGCAAGCTCACGCGCCTGCCGATCCAGGACCGCTTCATGGGCCGCGCGCACCGCCAGTTCGCCGACGACGTGGCCTACATGCGCAACCTCGTGGACGACGTGATCCGCCAGCGCCGGACCGCGCCCCGGCCGGGCATGGACCTGCTGAACCTGATGCTCGAAGCGCGCGACCCCGAGACGGACCGCCAGCTCGACGACGCCAATATCCGCAACCAGGTCATCACATTCCTGATCGCCGGCCACGAAACCACCAGCGGCCTGCTGACCTTCACGCTGTACGAACTGCTGCGCAACCCGGCCGTACTGGCGCAGGCCTATGCCGAAGTTGACGCCGTGCTGCCCGGCGACGCGCCGCCGGTCTATGCCGACCTGGCGCGCCTGCCTGTGCTGGATCGTGTTTTGAAGGAAACACTACGCCTGTGGCCGACCGCGCCGGCCTTCGCGGTGGCGCCGTTCGACGATGTGGTGATCGGCGGCCGCTACCGGTTGCGGCAGAACCGTCGCATCTCGGTGGTGCTGACGGCGCTGCATCGCGATCCGAAGGTGTGGGCGCACCCGGAGCGGTTCGATATCGACCGCTTCCTGCCCGAGAACGAAGCGGCGCTGCCGGCGCACGCCTATATGCCGTTTGGCCATGGCGAACGCGCCTGTATCGGCCGCCAGTTTGCGCTGACCGAGGCCAAGCTGGCGCTGGCGCTGATGCTGCGCAACTTCGCATTCCACGATCCGTACGACTACCAGTTCCGGCTCAAGGAAACGCTGACGATCAAGCCCGACAACTTCGTGCTGCGCGCCAGGCGCCGGCGTCCGCATGAGCGAATCGCCGTGCAGGCCGTCAACGAGGGGGTGGCCGATGCCGCGCAGGCCGACGTACGGGGCAACGGCCACGCCATGACCGTGCTGTGCGCGTCGAGCCTGGGCACGGCACGCGAGCTGGCGGAGCAGATCCATGGCGGCGCCGTGGCAGCGGGCTTCGATGCCACCCTGGCCGATCTGGACGACGTGGCCGATGCCCTGCCGACCTCGGGCCTGCTGGTGGTGGTGGCGGCCACTTACAACGGCCGCGCGCCGGATTCCGGCCGTCGGTTCGAAGCGATGCTCGATGCCGGCGGTGCCGGCGGCTACCGCGCCGAGGGCTTGCGGCTGGCGTTGCTCGGCTGCGGCAACGCGCAATGGGCGACATACCAGGCCTTTCCGCGCCGCGTGTTCGACTTTTTCACGGCCGCCGGCGCTGTCCCGTTGCTGCCGCGCGGCGAGGCCGATGGCAATGCCGATTTCGACCAGGCGGCGGAACGCTGGCTGGCGCAGTTGTGGCGGGCGCTGCAGGCCGACGATGCCAGCACGGGCGGCATCAGCGTGGACGTGCAGTGGCGCAGCGTCGAAGCCATGCGCGCCGACACCCTGCCGGCCGGCACGCAGGCCTTTACGGTGCTGGCCAATGCCGAACTGGTTGCCGATCCCGCCGGGCTATGGGACTTCGCCATCGAAGCGCCGCGCACATCGACGCGCGACATCCGGCTGCAACTGCCACCCGGTACGACCTACCGGACCGGCGATCACGTTGCGATCTGGCCACAGAATGACGCGGCACTGGTGGCGGCGCTCTGCGAGCGCCTGGACCTTGACGCCGAGGCCATGGTCACGCTGTCGGCCCGCCAAGGCGCCGGGCGCGGGCTGCCGATTGGCGAAACGCTGCCGCTGCGGCAACTGCTGACGCACTTCGTCGAACTGCAGGACGTGGTGTCGCGCCAGACGCTGTGTGCGCTGGCGCAGGCCACACGCTGCCCGTTCACACGCCAGTCGCTGGAGCAGCTTGCCGCCGACGATGCCGATACCGGCTACGCCGCCCAGGTGGCCGCGCGGCGGCTGAACCTGCTCGATGTGCTGATCCGCTTCCCGGCCATCGCCCTGACGCTCCCGCAACTGCTGGCCTGCACGGTGCCGATGCGGCCGCGCTTCTATTCGATTGCTTCGTCGCCACGGGTCTCGCCTGATGCCGCGACGCTGCTGGTGGGCACGGTCTGGGCGCCTGCGCTGTCGGGGCGCGGCCAGTTCCGCGGCGTGGCGTCCACGTGGCTGCAGGGCCTGCCGCCGGGGGCGCGCATATCGGCGTCGATCCGCACGCCGAATCCGCCGTTCGCGCCGCCTGACGATCCATCGGTGCCGATGCTGCTGATCGGCCCCGGTACGGGCATCGCGCCGTTCCGGGGCTTTCTGGAAGAGCGCGCCGCCCAGCAGGCGGCCGGGCAGAGCATCACGCCGGTGCAGCTGTACTTCGGCTGCCGCCATCCCCGGCACGACTGGCTGTTCCACGACGAGATCGCGGCCTGGGCCGACGCGGGCGTCGCCGAGGTCCACACGGCGTACTCGGTGGTGCCCGGCGCCGCGCGCTATGTGCAGGATCTGCTCTGGCAGCGGCGCGCGCAGGTCTGGGACCAACTGCAGGCCGGGGCGATGGTCTATGTCTGCGGCGACGGACGGCGCATGGCGCCCGCCGTGCGGCAGGTGCTGATCGAGATCGGCGCGCAGCAGGGCGGCATGACGGCCGACGCGGCATCGGACTGGTTCGCCGGTCTGGTGGCGCAGGGCCGCTACCGGCAGGACGTGTTCAACTGACAACCACGTGGCATCGGAGGGTCGCTACGGTTTTGGCAGGATTCCGCTGAACATTGTCAGTCGGCCGCCCGGCCGGGCCCTTACGCTGGAAACCATCCCTTTTTCCAGAATCCGGAGACTCCGATGGCTTCCCCCGCGATGCGCCAGGCGCGCGTGCTGGCGCTGTGCCAGGCGCTGTTCACGTCCGCCATATCCGTCGACCTGACGCTGACCGGGCTGGTCGGCTACACGCTCGCGCCAGCCAAGGCGTTGGCCACGCTGCCGTTCGCGCTGATTACCGTGGCGGGCGCGGCCACGGCCCTGGGCGTGCCGTTCGTGATCGAACGATTCGGGCGCCGCTTCGCGTTTTGCCTGGGCGGCGTGGCCTGCATGCTGGGCGGATGGGTGTCGGTGGCGGCGATCTGGCGCCACGACTTCTGGCTGTTCTGCGCCGGTACGGCCCTGGTCGGCGTGTTCCAGTCGTTCGCCCGCTTCTACCGGCTGGCCGCCGCCGACGCAGCGCCGCTGCCGGAAAAGCCGCGCGTGATCTCGGTGGTACTGACCGGCGGTGTGGTGGCCGCCGTGTGCGGCCCGGCCATTGCGGCGTGGAGTGCCGGCATGATGCTGCCGACGCCCTTTGCCGGATCCTACGCCGTGGTGGCGGCCTTCGGGGCGCTGACCGTGATGCTGCTGATGCTGGCGTACCGCGAGTCGCCGGTCGCCCTGGCCGCCGCCGCCGCCGACACCCGGCCGGCGCGCCCGCTCGGCGAGATCGTCCGGCAGCCGGTGTTCCTGGCGTCGTTTGCCAACAACGGCATTGGCAACGCCGTGATGATGTTCGTGATGACCGCCACGCCGATTGCGGCCATCGCGTGCAACCACACGATCGCGCAGGGCGCGCAAATCATCGAATGGCATCTGGTGGGCATGTACGCACCGTCGTTCTTCTCGGGGTGGCTGCTGCAGCGGTTCGGCAACCCGGTGATGCTGGTGGCCGGCATCGCGCTATCCGCGCTGGCTGCCGTGGTGGCGCTGTGCTCGACGTCGCTGGTGGCGTTCTACGTGGCGCTGCTGTGCCTGGGCATGGGGTGGAATTTCATGTCGGTGGGCGGCACGACGCTGCTGGCCGGCAGCTATCGGCCCAGCGAACGGGCGCGCACGCAGTCGGCCAGCGAGTTTTCGTCGGCCGTGCTGACGGCGGCCGCCACGCTGGCGGCAGGTCAGGTGCTGACCGTCTGGGGCTGGCAGGGCGTGAATCTGGCGGTACTGCCGGCGCTGGGCATCGCGCTGGTGGTGACGCTGGCGTGGCAGCGCCGGGAACGGGCGGCGGCGGTGGCTGCGGCAGTATGATCGTGGCAACGTAAGCGCCAGCGCGTCAATCACCCATCACGCAACACATCATGCACCTCGTCCCAGACCCGCCGCGCGTCGTGGTGATCGTCGCGCCAGATCCGTCGCAGGAACTTGACGTGACGGGGCCCACGGCAGTCTTCAGCACGGCAAGCAAGCTCTGCGGCCGCGACCAGCCGGCGTACGAGGTCCACGTGGCGAGCGTCAGCGACGACGCCATCGTGCATACCGAATGCGGGCTGCGGCTGCTGGCCGAGGCGCCGTACCACCAGATCGCCGGCCGGATCGGCAAGCCCATCGATACGATGCTGATCTCCGGCGGCGCGGGCTCGCGCGCCGCCGCGGATGACGCGCGGCTGATCGACTGGCTGCGCGAGCAGGCCGGCACGGTGCGGCGCATGGGTGCCGTGTGCACGGGCGCCTTCGCGCTGTGCCGCACCGGCCTGCTCGACGGCCAGCGCGTGACCACGCATTGGCGCCACGCCGAACGGCTGGCGCAGCGTCATCCCGAACTGACTGTCGATGCCGATCCGATCTGGATTCGCGCCGGACGCTTCTACACGTCGGCCGGCGTCACGGCAGGCATGGACCTGTCGCTGGCGCTGGTCGAGGAAGACCTGGGCCACGCGGTGTCGCTGGAAGTGGCGCGGGAACTGGTGATGTTCCTGCGTCGCCCCGGCAGCCAGGCGCAGTTTTCCACCGTGCTGCGCGCGCAAGCGGCGCAAAGCCCGGAGTTGCGCGCGCTGCAGACGTGGATCGCCGACAACCTCGGCCGCGACCTGTCGGTGGGGGTGCTGGCCGAGCAGGCGGCCATGAGCCCCCGCAACTTTGCTCGGGTTTTCGTCAAGCAGGTAGGAGAAACGCCAGCGCGCTATGTGGAGCGGCTGCGCGTGGAAGCCGTGCGGCGGCTGCTGGAAGGCAGCGACCGCCGGCTCGAAGCGATCGCCCGCACCACGGGATTCGGCAATGCCGATGTCATGCGGCAGGCGTTCCTGCGTCATGTGCAGACCACGCCCGAACGCTACCGGGCTGCGTTCCGGTCGGACGCGGCGGAGGCGGGGGAAGACGGCCTGGCGGCGTAGCCGTACGGGCCACGCCGCCGGCCGTACCGCATCAGCGGGCGTTCTGCAGCGCGGCGATACGCGATTCGATCGGCGGGTGGCTGGAAAACAGCGCCATCCACGACTTGCCGCCCGAGATGCCCATGGCCTGCATGTTCTGCGGCAGGCCGTCGGCGTCCAGTCCACCGAGGCGGCGCAGCGCGCCCACCATCGGCACGGGCGTACCCATCAGGCCGGCCGCGCCCGCATCGGCCCGGTACTCGCGATGCCGTGAGAAAGCCGCCACGATGATGCTGGCCAGGATGCCGAACACGATCTCGCAGACCACCACCGTGATCATGTAGCCGATGCCGGGGCCGCTCGATTCCTCGTCATTGCGGCGCAGCCACGAGTCGACAAAGTAGCCGACCACGCGTGCCATGAAGATCACGAACGTGTTCACCACGCCCTGGATCAGCGTCAGGGTGACCATGTCGCCGTTGGCGATGTGGGCCACCTCGTGCGCCAGCACGGCCTCCACCTCGTCATGCGACATCGATTGCAGCAGGCCCGTGGACACGGCCACCAGCGAACTGTTTTTCGACGCGCCCGTGGCAAAGGCGTTGGGCTCGCCGTCGTAGATGGCCACTTCGGGCATCGGCAGGCCGGCGCGCGTGGCCAGCTTCTCGACGGTCTGCACCAGCCAGAGTTCGGTGCTGGTGCTCGGATGGGTGATGACCTGGGCACCGGTGGACCACTTGGCGATGGTCTTGGACATCAGCAGCGAGATGAACGACCCGCCAAAGCCCATCAGCGCGGCAAAGGCCAGCAGCATGCCGAGGTTCAGGCCGTTGGACGTCAGGAAGCGGTTCACGCCCAGCAGGCTGGCGGTGATGCTGAGGACGAGCATGACGGCGATGTTGGTCGCCAGGAACAGGAAAATGCGTTTCATGGTTGTGGGGCAGTGCAGGTAAGGACGCGGACAGGCCGCAGGCGCGCACGGCACGCATCCGGCGTGCCGCGCGACAGGGGTAGGCGCGGCACATCTCGGCCGCGCGAAAGCGGGATCAGCCGCGCGGCGGGCGCGGCAGCCGGGGCAGGTCGGGATCGGGCAGCGGGGCGGCCGCGTAGCGCGGCACGGTGCCACGCGCGGCCGATGTCACCACACGCGGCAGGGGCGCCGGCAGCAGCTGCTCGGCAAAGTCGGCGCCGGGCGGCGTCGGCTCGGCACTATCGGCAGGCAGGGAGGAATCGGGCGAAACCGGCGCGGCAGACGGATGGGATACATCAGCCGGGTCGGCGGCCACCGCGACGTTGCCTTGCGCCATGGCGGCCACGTGCGGCGCCTGTATGCCTGGGGCTGCCATGGACGTACCAATGCCGGCCCAGGCCTGCAGGGGCAGGAAGGCAAGCAGCACGATCATCATCAGGAGCCGAAGCGGAGGCACGGGGGCGGGTGACGCACAATACAAAAACGATGCGTCGATTCTACAGGATGACGCGCCAGCCGCAGGGCAGCCGATTGCCGTGCCGACGCGGCCGTTACTGCAAGCCCGGCGGGACAGGTCTACACTATCGACTAACCCTGTAATGACTACAGGGATGAATCATCGATCCCAGTTCGGAGACTTCTGCCATGCGCATCGGCGAACTGTCGCGCCATAGCGGCTGCGACGTGGAAACCATCCGGTATTACGAACGCGAAGGGCTGCTCGACGCCCCCCAGCGCGAAGACAACGGCTACCGGCGCTATGGCGACGGTCACCTGGTGCAGCTGAATTTCGTGCGCCACTGCCGCTCGCTGGGCATGAGCCTGGCCGATGTCCGCCGGCTGCGCGACTTCCAGCGCAACCCGTCGCTGGCGTGTGCCGATATCGACACGTTGCTGGATCGCCAGATCGAGCAGATCCACGCGCAACGTGTGGCGCTTGAGGCGCTGGAAGGGCAGCTCCGTACGCTGCGCCATACCTGCGAAAATCCCAATCCGCATCCGGCCAGCGAGTGCGGCATCCTCCAGAACCTGCAGCAGGCTGCAGAAGGGGCTGGCTGCGAGTGCCATCCGGAGCCGCCGCGACACTGAACCGCCAGGCAGTTCACGCGAGCCGAGTCCCGGCCAGAGCGGGGATGTTTCTCATCGGCCGTGTGGCGATGGCTGTGCTAGCATGGCCGTTCGCGTCCCAGAGGCGCTTTTTTTCAGAAATTTCCTACGATGTCTCGCCGCCTTCCGTCCGCCGCCCTTGTCCTGGTTCGCACCATGCGACCGGCGTGCGCGCGCATGGTGGCGCAGCCCATCACCGCCACCCGCCGGATCAACGCCCCGCTTGATCCTGCCCGGTTCCCGGCCTGACCGACCCCACTCCTGAGCAGCAAGGGTCCGGTGCCGAACCGGGCCCGAGCCACCACGCTAATCCGCTGTAACGCCGCCGGTGCCTGTTGCGCGCCGGCCCGACCGAATTTCAACGGCTGCCGCCTGCGCCGGGGTTTCGTCCCGACGCGCGGCCACCGCTTTTGCGAGAGGCACTGCCATGGCAAAGACCAAGAACCCGACCCTCTACCTGACCGAACTCGACGTGACCCGCCTGGAGGGTATCGCCAGCCGTGCCGGCACCGCCGAGCTGGACGAGATGCTCGACGAACTGCTGGCCCGCGCGGCCATCGTGTCGCCCGATGCCATTCCCAGGGATGTCGTGACGATGAATTCGCGCGTCGTCTGCACGCTGGAAGGCGAAGCCGCGCCGCGTGAGTGGACACTGGCTTATCCGGACGATGCCGACCTGGCGGCGGGCCGGCTGTCGGTGCTGTCGCCGATCGGTCAGGCCCTGCTGGGTGCCCGCGCCGGCAAGACCGTCGACTATCGCCTGCCTAACGGCGGCGCGCAGCGCGTGACCATTGTCAGCATCGCGTTCCAGCCCGAGGCCAGCGGCCAGTACACGCTCTGAACCCACGGCCGCGCTGCGTGACGGAAGACGTCCGCGGCGCCCGCCACCTGCCCGTGCGCGTACCGCAGGGTAGGTGGCCTGTTCCGTACAGCGGAATACCCCTCCTGGCAGCCATTCGGTCGCCAACCCCTACCGTTCATCCACAGACCCGGCATTTCACGGCGAGCAACGCACCATTCGTCGCAGCGGTGTTTCTCGTAGAAGTGCTAGCCACTAACCTTCAGTCCGTGCTCGCATCGCTACACAGATAGCGCGTCCGGGCAGTAGTCAGCTGTATCCATAAAAAAGTTGTGAATCAGTTGAAGGAGTCCCAGATGAACGCCAAACGTATCCTTGGCGGCGCTCTCGTGCTTGCCACGTTTGCTGCGTCGACCGCTTTTGCCGCGCCCGCCTCGACCAAGAAGGTCGGCAAGTTCGACGTGTATGCCGATGCCGCGCGCCAAGGCAAGTTCGACACGTACAGTGAAGGCTCGAAGATCGGCAAGTTCGATTTCTTCACCGACGGCCAACGCAAGTTCGACAGCTACACGGACGGCGCCCGCCAGGGCAAGTTCGACAGTTTCGGCGAAGGCGCACGCAGCTTCAGCGGCGAGATCTCCGGCTCCGCGCTGGACAACTCGCGCAACGGCGATCTGTACGGCTACAAGGTCTGATGACCTGTCAGCCGGCCAGAACGCAAATCGGCGGCCCCGGGTCACCTCCGGGCCGCCGATTCTGATTTCCGGTTTCTCTCCCACCTGCGCGGCCGACCTCCTCCTTCTCTCTGAAGTCGCGCAGGTGATTTTTCCCCCGCCTGCCGTTATCGCATTTTTTCCCGTAGTTCTTTCCTGATTTTTCCGAAGTACCGTCAGAGCTGCCGCTGCGCGAAGGTGTCGCACTTGCGGATGTCGCCGGTCGTCAGGCCCTGTCGCAGCCACCGCACGCGTTGTTCGCTGGTGCCGTGCGTGAACGCCTCGGGCACCACATAGCCCTGCGACTGCTTCTGCAGGCGGTCGTCGCCGATCGCGGCCGCGGCCTTCAGACCCTGTTCGATATCGCCGGGCTCGATCAGCTGCTGGTTGAGCTTGCCCGCCGTGGCGGCCCACACGCCGGCCAGGCAGTCCGCCTGCAGTTCCATGCGCACCGAAAGCTGATTGGCCTGCGCCTCGCTCATGCGGCGCCGCGCGGCATCCACCTTGTTCGACACGCCCAGCAGGTTCTGAACGTGATGGCCAACTTCGTGGGCGATCACATAGGCCTGGGCGAAGTCGCCGCCCGCGCCGAACCGCTGGCGCAGTTCGTTGTAGAACGACAGATCGATATAGACCTTCTGGTCGGCGGGACAGTAGAACGGCCCCATGGCCGACTGCCCCGTGCCGCACGCGGTGGGCGTGGCGCCCGTGAACATCACCAGCGTCGGCGGCGCATAGCGGCGGTTCAGGTCGCTCTCGAAGATGTGTTCCCATGTACGCTCGGTATTGCCCAGGACCTTGCGCGTGAACACCGAGAGCTGGTCGGTGGCCGGCGGCCGGTGCGACTGCGATTGCGGGGCCTGTTCCTGCTGTTGCTGCAGCGCCGAGCCGCCCTGCAGGATCAGCCTGGGGTCGATGCCGAAGAAGTACGACGCGGCCAGCGCAACGATGATCGTGCCGATGCCGATCGATTTGCCGCCGATGCCGAATCCGCCACCTCCACCACGGCGGTCTTCCACATTCTGGCTTTCGGCTTCGTCATCGAGACGCATGTTGTTACGCTCCGGGGATCTGTTATGCCAATGGAGTATAGCAACGGCTATGCCACCGGCTCCGGCGCCCCTGCGCGCACACGCCGGGCAGCCGCAGCCACGCGGCGAACTGACGAACCTGCCGTGTCGCGCGGCAACGGGTGGCGCCCTCTGGCCCCGACGAGTAGCGGTAAGCACCAGCTGCCCGGGATGCGAAGGGGCGGCTACATCGCGTTTCTGTCAAAGGACGCCCTGCGCATCGCGATGGCCAAAAAGAGCGCCGCCCACGCCAATCGGGCTGTGGATTGGCGTGGGCGGCGGCTGAACGGGGGGTCAGCCCGTCCTACGCAAGGGAAAGCGCGATATGTGGTGCAGTCGTCAGACGGCGGCCGTGGCGGGCGCCTTGCTGATATCCAGCGCGGCCACTTCCGTACCAACCTCCGCCACGCGCAGCAGGTTGGTCGTGCCGCCCTGGCCGAACGGCATGCCGGCCGCAATCGTGATCTGGTCGCCCGGCGCGGCATAGCCTTCCACCAGCGCGGCGCGGGCCGCGGCTTCCACCATCTCGTCCACGCTCTGCACGTCCGGGCTCACCGTCGAATGCACGCCCCAGGTGATGGCCAGCCGGCGGGCGATATCCAGGTTCGGCGTGATGCTGACGATCGGCGCGCACGGCCGCTCGCGGGCGGCACGCAGTGCGGTGGCGCCCGACGACGTGTACGTCACCGTGGCCTTGGCGCCGATGATATGCGTGACCTCGCGCAGCGCGGCGCAGATCGCGTCCTGGCGCGTGGAAAGCGGCACCTCGTGCTGGGCGTCGATCATGTTGCGGTAGAGCGGATCGCGCTCCACCTCGGTGATGATGCGATCCATCATCGACACGGCCGGCACTGGATGGCGGCCGTTGGCGGACTCGGCCGACAGCATCACCGCATCGGCGCCGTCGTAGATCGCGCTGGCCACGTCCGACGCTTCGGCGCGCGTGGGCACCGGCGAATCGATCATTGATTCCAGCATCTGCGTGGCAATCACCACCGGCTTGCCCAGCTGGCGGCAGATGCGCAGGATGCGCTTCTGTACGCCGGGCACGCGCTCGGGCGGCAGTTCCACGCCCAGGTCGCCACGGGCCACCATGACGGAATCGGACACGCGCACGATCTCGTCGAGCTGCTGCAGCGCAGCCGGCTTCTCGATCTTCGACAGCACGCCGGCACGCGTGCCGATGATCTCGCGCGCCTCGACGATGTCCGACGGCCGCTGCACGAACGACAGCGCGATCCAGTCGGCGCCCAGTTCCAGCGCAAATGCCAGGTCGCGGCGGTCCTTGTCGGTGAGCGCGGGAATCGGGATCACGGCGTCGGGCACGTTCACGCCCTTGCGGTCGGACAGCGTGCCGTTGTTGGCCACCCGCGTGGTGATGCTGCCGCTGGCCACCGCCTCGATGTTCAGGCGTACCTTGCCGTCGTCGATCAGCAGCGACTGGCCCGCTTTGGCCGCCTGGAACAGCTCGGGGTGCGGCAGGTAGACGCGCGTGGCGTCGCCGGGGGTCGGGTCGCTGTCCAGTACGAACGTATCGCCGGCGCGCACGGCCACCTTGCCCACGGCGAACGTGCCGATGCGCAGCTTGGGGCCCTGCAGGTCGGCCAGGATCGCGATGGGTCGGCCCGTCTCGGCCTCCACCCGCCGCACGGCGTCGTAGCGGGCCCGGTGATCATCGTGCGTGCCGTGGCTGAAGTTCAGGCGGAACACGTCGGCTCCGGCATCGAACAGCTGGCGGATCACCGCGATGTCCGAGCTGGCCGGGCCCAGGGTGGCCACGATCTTGGCTTTGCGCTGGCGTCTCATGAAAGTCTCCTTCTCCATCCTCTTTTATGCTGCAGCTCGCGATCTCAAACGATCAGGATCGCGCGGAAATCGTTGACGTTGGTACGGGTGGGCCCGGTCACGACCAGATCGTCGAGCCCGGCAAAGAAGCCGTAGCCGTCGTTGTTGTCCAGGTGTGCGCGGGCCGACAGGCCGCGCGATGCGGCGCGCGTCAGCGTGTCGGGGCCCAGCAGCGCACCGGCGTTGTCTTCGGAACCGTCGATGCCGTCGGTGTCGGCCGCCATCGCGTGCACGCCGGGCAGGCCATCGAGTGCCACCGCCAGCGACAGCAGGAATTCCGCGTTGCGGCCGCCCCGGCCGTTGCCGCGCACGGTGACCGTGGTCTCGCCGCCGGACAGGATCACGCACGGTTTCTGGAACGGCTGCCCATGGGCGACGATCTGGCGGGCGATGGCGGCATGCACTTCGGCCACGTCGCGGGCCTCGCCCTCGATGCTGTCGGACAGGATGTGCGCGGTCAGGCCCAGTTCGCGGGCGCGGGCGGCGGCAGCTTCCAGCGACTGCTGCGCGCTGGCCAGCGTGACGCTGCGGTGGCCTTCGAAGCGGGCATCGCCGGGCTTGGGCGTTTCACCGGCGCCGGACTCCAGGTGCGCACGCACGTTGGCCGGCACGTCGATGTCGTACTTGGCGATGACCGCGAGCGCGTCGGCGCACGTGGTGGCGTCGGGCAGCGTGGGGCCGCTGGCGATCAGCGTCGGATCGTCGCCGGGAATATCGGAAATCAGCAGCGTCTCCACACGGGCCGGTGCGCAGGCCAGGGCGAGGCGGCCCCCCTTGAGCGCGGACAGGTGCTTGCGCACGCAGTTCATCTCGCCGATGCTGGCGCCGCTGCGCAGCAGCGCCTTGTTCACCGCCTGCTTGTCAGCCAGCGTGATGCCGGGCGCGGGCGCGGCCAGCAGCGCCGAGCCGCCGCCGGAAATTAGGCAAAGTACGAGGTCATCGGCTGTCAGGCCCTGCACCAGTTCCACCATGCGCTGCGCGGCCTGCTGGCCCGCGGCATCGGGCACCGGATGGGCGGCCTCGACCACTTCGATACGGTGGCAATCGGCGCCATGGTCGTAGCGCGTCACCACCAGCCCCGACAGCTCGCCTTGCCAGTGCGCGTCCACAGTCTGCGCCATCGCCGCAGCGGCCTTGCCTGCCCCGATCACCACGGTGCGGCCCTTCGGCGGCTGCGGCAGGTGTGGCGGCAGGCAGTGGCTGGCGCTCACGGCGGCCACTGCCGTATCGAACAGGTCGCGCAGCAAGGCGCGGGCTTGTGCAGGGTTGCGATAGTCGGTCTGCCGCTGGGGCGAAAGCAGGGCGGCGTTGGCGTCGGTGGCGAACATGCGAATCCTGAGGAATCTTGGGAAAAACGATGCAATCGCCTTCACGCAAAGGCGATTGCAATACTGCTATGGCATTTACTTCGCGGCTTTGGCGATTTCGTGATTCGACATGATCTCGATCGCACGGCACAGCGCCGAGTGGTCGAGCTTGCCGTAGCCATTGGCGGCGCACGCGTTGAACAGTTCCTGCGCGGCCGACGTGTTCGGCAGCGACACGCCCAGCGTCTTGGCGCCCTGCAGGGCCAGGTTCAGGTCCTTCTGGTGCAGTTCGATGCGGAAGCCCGGATCGAACGTACGCTTGACCATGCGCTCGCCGTGAACTTCAAGAATCCGCGATGCCGCAAAGCCGCCCATCAGCGCCTGGCGCACCTTGGCCGGGTCGGCGCCAGCCTTCGAGGCGAACAGCAGCGCCTCGGACACGGCCTGGATGTTCAGCGCCACGATGATCTGGTTGGCCACCTTGGTGGTCTGGCCGTCACCGTTGCCGCCCACCAGCGTGATGTTCTTGCCCATCAGCTCGAACAGCGGCTTCACCTCGTCGAACGCTTCCGACGGGCCGCCCACCATGATCGTCAGCGAGGCAGCCTTGGCACCCACTTCGCCGCCCGACACCGGGGCGTCCAGGTACGAAGCGCCGAGCTTGTTGATGCGCGCGGCGAAGTCCTTGGTGGCGATGGGCGAGATCGAGCTCATGTCGACCACGATCTTGCCGTAGGTGGCTTCCTTGCCGGCGGCCTTGAACGCGGCGGCGATGCCCTTTTCGGCGAACAGCACGGCTTCCACGTGCGGGGTGTCCGGCACCATGACGATCACGATGTCGGCGCGCTTGGCCACTTCCTCGGCGCTGGTGCAGACGGTGACGCCGGCATCGACCAGGGCCTGCGGGGCCGGGTTCACGTCATGCACGAACAGCGTGTGGCCGGCGGCGCGCAGGTGGCCCGCCATCGGTGCGCCCATGATGCCCAGGCCGATAAAGCCGACGTTGCGTTGGTTTGCCATGTTTGTCTCCATTGGATCAGATTGAGTGGGTTTCTCCCCTCTCCCATTCATGGGAGAGGGGCGGAGGAGAGGGCCAGCCGTTCGAATTGCCACTCTCGGCAAGCAGGGCGCTGTTGCCCTCTCCCCCAACCCCTCTCCCGCAAAGCGGGAGAGGGGAGCGGACTTTCCGTACTTCAGACGCCGTGCGCGGCGCGCCAGCCCAGGCCGGCTTCGGTGGTGGTCTTCGGCTTGTACTCGCAGCCGATCCAGCCCTGGTAGCCGATCTCGTCGAGGAAGCGGAACAGGTAGGGGTAGTTCAGTTCGCCGGTGCCCGGTTCGTTGCGGCCGGGGTTGTCGGCCAGCTGCACGTGGCGGATCTTCGGCAGGTTGGCGCGGATCGTGTTGGCGATCTCGCCCTCCATGCGCTGCATGTGATAGATGTCGTACTGCACGTAGAGGTTGGGCGCGTTGACCTGGCCGATCAGGTCGACGGCCTGCTGCGTGCGCGACAGGAAGAAGCCGGGAATGTCGAACGTGTTGATCGGTTCGACCAGCAGGTCGATATGTTCCCTGGCCAGCGCGTTGGCGGCGAAGCGCAGGTTCTCGACCAGCGTCTCGTTGGCCTGCTCGCGCTTGACGTTCTGCGGCAGGATGCCCACCAGGCAGTTCAGCTGCCGCACGCCCAGCACCTTGGCGTACTTGATGGCTTCACCCACGCCGTCCTGGAACTCGCCCACGCGGTCCGGGTGGCAGGCGATGCCCCGCTCGCCGGCATCCCACTTGCCGGCCGGCAGGTTGTGCAGAACCAGGTCCAGCTGGAAGCGGTTCAGGCGGTCGGCGATCTGGTCGGCGTGGAACGCGTACGGAAACAGGAACTCCACGCCACGGAACCCGGCGCGGGCGGCGGCCTCGAAACGGTCCAGGAAGCCCACTTCGTTGAACAGCATCGTCAGGTTGGCTGCGAGCTTTGGCATTGTGATGTCTCTCTCGGTGTTGGGAAAAACGGTGGCCCGGCCGCCCCGGTGGAGCGGGGCGGTGGGCGTACTGCAGGTATGACAGGGTTCGGCGCGAGACTTACGCGGTGACGGTCTCTTCGGCCAGGATCGCTTCTTCCGCGTCTTCCAGGTCTTCGATCGGCTCGAACTCGTTGATGTTGTCGATCTCGGTGCCCATCGCGATGTTGGTCACGCGCTCCAGGATCACCTCGACGACGACCGGCACCGAGAACTCGGCCATCAGGTCGCGGGCTTCGGCAAAGGCCGGGGCGATGTCCTCGGGCTTGAACACGCGGATCGCCTTGCAGCCCAGGCCTTCCACGACCTTCACGTGGTCCACGCCGTAGCCTTCCAGTTCGGGCGCGTTGACGTTGTCGAAGGCCAGCTGCACGCAGTAGTCCATCTCGAAGTTGCGCTGCGCCTGGCGGATCAGGCCAAGGTACGAGTTGTTCACCACCACGTGGATGTACGGCACCTTGAACTGCGCGGCCACGGCCAGTTCCTCGATCATGAACTGGAAGTCGTAGTCGCCGGAGATGGCCACGATGTCCGAGTTCGGCGACGCGGTCTTCACGCCGATGGCGGCCGGAATGGTCCAGCCCAGCGGGCCGGCCTGGCCGCAGTTGATCCAGTGGCGCGGCTGGTTCACCGACAGGAACTGCGCGGCGGCGATCTGCGACAGGCCGATCGTCGTCACGTAGCGCACGTCGCGCGGGAAGTACTGGTTCATCTCGCGGTACACGCGCTGCGGCTTGACCGGCACGTTGTCGAAGTCGCTCTTGCGCTTCATGGTGCGGCGGCGCTTCTGCACGTCGGCCACCCAGGCCTTGCGGCACGGCAGGCGGCCGGCCATCTTCATTTCGCGTGCCACTTCCACGAACAGCTCCAGCGCGGCCTTGGCGTCGGACACGATGCCCAGGTCCGGGCCGAACACGCGGCCGATCTGGGTGGGCTCGATATCGACGTGCACGAACTTGCGGCCCTTCGTGTACACGTCGATGCTGCCGGTGTGGCGGTTGGCCCAGCGGTTGCCGATGCCCATCACGAAGTCCGAAGCCAGCAGCGTCGCGTTGCCATAGCGGTGCGACGTCTGCAGGCCCACCATGCCGGCCTGCAGCGGATGGTCGTCGGCCAGCACGCCCCAGCCCATCAGGGTCGGCACGACCGGCACGTTGACCAGTTCGGCAAACTCGACCAGCAGCTCGTCGGCGTTGGCGTTGATCACACCGCCGCCGCAGACGATCAGCGGACGCTCGGCCTGGTTCAGCATCGAGATGGCTTTCTCGATCTGGGCGCGCGAGGCGGCCGGCTTGTACGGCTGCAGCGGCTGGTACGTTTCCGGATCGAATTCGATCTCGGCCACCTGCACGTCGAACGGCAGGTCGATCAGCACCGGACCCGGGCGGCCCGAGCGCATCAGATGGAACGCCTGCTGGAACACCTGCGGCACCAGCGCCGGCTCACGCACGGTGACGGCCCACTTGGTCACCGGCTTGGCGATCGATTCGATATCGACGGCCTGGAAGTCTTCCTTGTACAGGCGGGCGCGCGGCGCCTGGCCGGTGATGCACAGGATAGGGATCGAATCGGCCCAGGCCGAGTACAGGCCCGTGATCATGTCGGTGCCGGCGGGGCCCGACGTACCGACGCAGACGCCGATGTTGCCGGGCTCGGCACGCGTGTAGCCCTCGGCCATGTGCGAGGCGCCTTCCACGTGGCGGGCCAGCAGGTGGCGGATCGACCCAGCCTTGCGCATGGCCGAGTAGAACGGATTGATGGCGGCGCCGGGCACGCCGAACGCGGTGGTGATGCCTTCCTTTTCCAGCACGGCAATGGCCGCGTCGACTGCTCTCATCTTCGGCATGTCTCTCTCCAGTACGCTCAGAAGCAATGGTTGGGATTTCGTTCTGGCGTTGACTTTATGCCCGGAGAGGGCTGTGGATAAACAGAAGGGCGATCAGTTGATTCGATACCTGGCGTAAGGAATGCTGCAGCAAGTGACGCGTAAATGTGCACTTTCAGATACACGTCCGCGCCGCAACACGGCACCCCCCGATACGTGGGGTTGGGGTAATTTGCGACGGTTTTCCCCTATCGGCGGCAACCGGGCCCGGGTCAAAATAGCGGGTTTGGAATCGCCCTGTTTCGCCATGTACACGCGGCTGCCGAGCACCTACGAACTGATGGAAGCGTTGCAGACGGCGCCGGCCGAAAAATCGCCCGACGGCCGGCTGGCTATGGGCCTGTGGGCCGGCTTCGTCCTGGCACTGGTGCCGACGCTCGTGGCCGGCGGGGCGCTGGTCTGGTGGCACCAGGTCCTGGCGCAGGCGCCGCCGGCCTGGCTGCCGCAGGCGTTCCACGTGCTGCTGGCCATCAGCGGGGGGTTCTATGCCGGCGCGTGGCTGTCGCGGCTGCTGGCCGGCCGAGATGCACTGCGTCATCCCTTGCGGTGGCTGAGCCGCCGTGTCGATGCCCAGAGCGAAGTCGAGAATGCGCTGCTGCTGCGCCTGGGCCGGATTCCGGTGTTGCAACTGCGCGCGCGGCAGCGGCGCGTCCTGCTGCAGGCGCGGCTGTGGGAAGGGGGCGCGCGCACGGTGGCGCTGATCCTGGCGCTGGTGCCGGCGGCCGTCGTGCTGGCAGACGGGCTGGCGGTCATGGCCCCGGGCCATGGCCCCTCGGTGGTGGCGCTCTACGCCGTGGTGCTGGTCGGCGGCAGCGCGCTGGCGCTGTTCGCGCAACTGCAATGCAGCACGCCACTCCGACGCCTGGCCCACGTGCTTGGCGAGGCCGCGGAGATCAACGAAAAGCTCGGCCGCTAGGCCGGATCCGGTTCTTCCAGCGCCCGGCCGGGGAGCCATCTTCAGCGCCGTTCATGGCGTGCGACGGATGCACGGCATCGCCGTGCGGGGATGCGCACCATGGCGTCCATGCCTCACAATGTGTCGGCAGGAGACAAAAGGCGTTATGGACAAACTCAAACAAATCGAAGCATTCATCGCCGTGGTGGAACACGGCAGCATGGCCGCCGCGGCGCTCACGCAGAACGTGACGCCGGTCATGATCGGCCGGCGCATCAACGCGCTGGAAGCCCGCATCGGCGTGAAGCTGCTGCACCGGTCCACCCGGCGCATCGTGGTGACGGAGCAGGGCGCGGCGTTCATGGAGCAGTGCAAGAAGGCGCTGTCGGATCTGGATCGCGCCGAGATGCTGATCGCCGAAGGCAAGCACAAGGCCACCGGCCACCTGATCGTGTCGGCGCCGGCCGCCTTTGGCCGCAAGCACGTGGCGCCGCATGCGCCGGCGTTCCTGTCGGCCAATCCCGAAGTCCAGATCTCGTTCAACCTGACCGACCGGGTGGTGGACCTGGTGCGCGAGGGCTACGACCTGGGCATCCGCATCGGCGGCGCCATCGACCCGAACTTCGTGGCGATCAAGCTGGCCACCAACAAGCGCGTGGTGTGCGGCACCCCGGCCTACTTCGCCAGACATGGCGTGCCACATACGCTCGAAGACCTGGAAAAGCACAACTGCCTGGCATTCAACCTGCAGGGCGGCCAGCAGCGCGGCTGGTACTTCCAGCAGAACGGCAAGACCGTGACCGTGCGGGTGCGCGGCAACCTCGACTGCAATGACGGCGAACTGCTGCACCGCTGGACTGGCGAAAGCCTGGGGCTGGGATGGCGCTCGACGTGGGAAATCCTGCCGCAGCTGGAAAGCGGCGAGCTGATCACCGTGCTCGATGAGTTCGCGCTGCCCGACTACGACATCCTGGCGGTGTACCCGCAACAGCGGCCGGTGCCGGCCAAGATCCGCTTCTTCATCGAACACCTGAAGCAGGCGTTCGCCAAACCGGGCTACTGGACCGAGCGCGGCAGCAGCTGGACCGACGCCGCCCAGCGGCAGTCAGCCTGAGGGCGGAGATCGGGCGGAAATCAGGCGGGAAAGAGGGAAGACCGGAAGACCGGGAGACCGGGAGACCGGGAGACCGGGAGATCGGGAGATCGGGAGACCGGGAGACCGGGAGACCGGGAGACGGCAGGAATGCCGGAAGGGCAGCCCAAAAGAAAAAGCCCGCAGCCGTTGCGGTCTGCGGGCAGCCCTTCTTGCGAAGGACGGGGAGAGCTCATGAAGTGCGCCCCCGCAACTTCATGGCGAGGGGAATGATGCGCCTCCCACCCCGTCCACGTCCTTGATGGCGATCAAGCCTGATGCACTGGCCTACGCCAGCAATGCGGCGACCAGGTCCTTGCCGCGCGTGGCGGCCGGTACTTCCTCGAAGTGCAGCGCGCTTTCGACGTGATTCAGGTGCTCCACCATCAGCGCCACGGCCCGGTCGGCGTCGCCTGCGCGGGCGGCTTCGATGAACGCCCGGTGCTCGTCGGACGAACACGTGGCATCGCGCCGGCTCTGGTAAAGCATGGTGATCACCGCGCTGCGCATCGACAGCTCGCGCATGATTTCCGTCAGCACGTTGTTGCCCGCCACCTCCGCCAGCACGATGTGGAAATCGCCCAGCAAGCGGGTGCGCGTCTGCGCGTCGTTGCCCGCCAGCGACTTCCGTTCGGCGGCCAGATGCTTTTCGATGCGCTTGTAGTCGGCCGGCGTGGCGCGGGCCACGAATTCGCGCGCCAGTGCGGCCTCCAGGATGCGGCGCACGGCAAAGACCTCGCGCGCCTCTTCGGCGCTGGGCTTGGCCACGAACGCACCCTTGTCCGGCACGATCTGGATGACCTTGTCCTTGGACAGCATCAGCAGCGCCGCGCGCACCTTGGTACGGCTGACGCGGTAGACGCTGGCCAGGGCTTCCTCGCGCAGCTTGGTGCCGGGCGGCAGCCGGTGCGAGACGATGGCCGCGACGATATCGTCGGCAATCGCCTCGGCGGTCATGTCTGGATCGATATGCTCGGGCATGGTGTGCGCGTCTCTTGCCGGACCTGCGCGTTGACTGGGATGGCGCGATTCTACCGTCCCGACGCCGCCCCGGGCAGCGGCGCCGGCACAGGGACTTCCCCGACGCCGTCCGCCAGCGCCGACAGCCCTTCGTCCAGTTCGCCGGCCGGGATGGTGCCGTTGAGCACGCCGTGGGCGCGCTCGCGGTCGATATCGCGTTCCCAGGCCGCCACCACCACGGTCGCCACGCAGTTGCCGATCAGGTTGCCCACGGCGCGGGCGATGCCGATGAACCAGTCCACCGACAGCACCAGCACCAGCCCGATGGCGGGGATGGCCGGATGGGCCGACAGCGTGGCCGCCAGGATCACGATGGCCGACCCCGGAATGCCGTGCGCGCCCTTGGACGTGACCAGCGCCACGGCCAGGATGCCGAGCAGGTCGCCCAGCGCCAGCGGCGTATTGGTGGCCTGCGCGATAAACACCGCCGCCAGCGTCAGGTAGATCGAGAACGCATCCAGGTTGAACGAGTAGCCGGTGGGGATCACCAGGCCCACCACCGACTTCTTGATGCCCATGAATTCGAGCTTCTTCATGACCTGCGGCAGCACGCTGTCCGACGAGGCCGTGCCCAGCACCACCAGCAGTTCGGCGCGCAGGTAGCGGATCAGCTTCAGCACCGAGAAGCCGCACAGGCGCAGGATCAGGCCCAGCACGCCCAGCACGAAGACCACCACGGCGCCGTAGAACAGGATCACCAGGAAGCCGAGCTGCTTGAGCGACCCGATGCCGTACTTGCCCACCGTGAAGGCCACGGCGCCCAGCACGCCCAGCGGCGCCAGCTTGATGATGAAGCCCATCATCTTGAACAGCGTGGCCGAGAAGTTGTCGATCATCCGCACCAGCGGCTTGCCCGGTTCGCCCACCACCGACAGCGCGCAGCCGAACAGCACCGACACCAGCAGCACCTGCAGCACGTCGCCGCTGGTGAACGCGCCCATGATCGTGTTCGGGATCAGCTTCATCAGGAAGTCCACCGTGCCGGCGCTCTTCACCTTGTCGGCCGATTCGATGTAGGCGGCCATGGCCGAGATGTCGAGGCTGCGCGGGTTCACGTTCATGCCGGTGCCCGGCTGGAACACGTAGGCCAGCACGATGCCCAGCGCCAGCGCGATGGTCGTGACGATCTCGAAGTAGACCACCGCCTTGATGCCCACGCGGCCCACCTTCTTGAGTTCGCCGGCGCCGCAGATGCCGGCCACCACCACGCAGAAGACCACCGGGCCGATCAGCATCTTGATCAGCTTGATGAAGCCGTCGCCCAGCGGCTTGAGCTTGGCGGCGAATTCGGGAAAGGCGAGGCCCAGGAGGGTGCCGAGCGCCAGGGCAATCAGTACCTGGCCAAACAACGAACGGGTGAAGCGCGTGTGCAGGCGGCCGGCGGCGCGCTGCGTGGGTACGGCATGCTGCATTGTTGTCTCCGTGCCGGGCGGGTCCGTGGCGCATCGCTTGCCATCGGCCTGCCCTGATCTGGTTCAGGGGTGCCCGCCGTCACATGCCTGCCGACGCCGGGATGGTTGCACTTCCGGAAGGTACTGGGGCCAATCGGCCCGCCCGCCTTGCCCCACGCGGAAAGCCCCCCTGTTGAGGCGGAATCCACGCCATCCACTTGTCCGGACCGGATTGTCCGCGGCGGATTGTCGGTGCGTGGAAGCCAATATAGTGCATATCATTTTTGTATGCAATTTTTGAATTCACTGTGCTAACATGAATCGCACAGAATAGAGAGCACGGTCCCGGGCGCCCGCCCGGACTGGCAGGATTGCCAGGCATCCTTGAACCGGGCTCAGGCACCAAGCAGGAGAGACACGCACATGGCAGCAACCCCTACGCCGTTGTCCGCTGACACCGGCACCCGCATCATGGCCTGGGCCGACAGCCTGGCCGTCCATACCGATCAGCCCGGACTGCTCACCCGCACCTACCTGACCGACGCCCACCACGGCGCTGCCGCGCAGCTGACCGAATGGATGGAAGCGGCCGGCATGACCGTGCGCCGCGACGCCGCCGGCAACGTGATCGGCCGCTACGAAGGCACCAAACCCAATGCCCCCGCACTGCTGACCGGCTCGCACTTCGACACCGTGCGCGATGCCGGCCGCTACGACGGCAACCTGGGCGTGATCCTGCCGATTGCCTGCGTGGCCGAGTGGAACCGCCAGGGCAGGCGCTTTCCGTTTGCGCTGGAAGTGGTCGGGTTTGCCGAGGAAGAGGGCGTGCGCTTCAAGGCCACGCTGCTGGGCAGCCGCGCCATCGCCGGCACGTTCGACACCAACGTGCTCGACAACGTGGACGACTCCGGCAAGACCATGCGCGAAGTGATGCGTGCCGCCGGCTTTGAACCCGACCAGCTGCCCGCCGCCCGCCACGATCGCAGCCGGGTGCTGGCCTTCATCGAGGTGCATATCGAGCAGGGCCCCGTGCTGTTGAACGAAGGCCTGCCCGTGGGCGTGGTCACGGCGATCTCGGGCGCCACGCGCTTTATCGTCGAACTGGAAGGCCTGGCCGGGCACGCCGGCACGGTGCCGATGGACATGCGCCGCGACGCCGCGATGGCGGGCGCAGAGATCGGCCTGTTCATCGAGAAGCGTTGCGGCGGCAAGCCGGGCCTGGTGGGCACGGTAGGCCAGTTCAACGTGCCGAACGGCGCCACCAACGTGGTGCCGGGCCGCGCGACGTTTTCCATCGACATCCGCGCCGGCATCGATGCCGAGCGCGAGGCCGCCGTCAACGACGTGCTGGCCGAAATCGAACGTGTCTGCGCGCGCCGCAACGTGCGCGCGCAGATCCGCAAGACGCACGAGGCCGCCAGCGTGCCGTGCGCGCCGTGGCTGCAGTCGCAATGGGCTGCCGCCGTGGAACGCCAGAACGTACCCGTGCGTCACCTGCCCTCCGGTGCCGGCCATGACGCGATGGCCATCGCCGCCATCGCCGATGTGGCCATGCTGTTCGTTCGCTGCGGCAACGGCGGCATCAGCCACCATCCCACCGAGACCATGACGGCCGAAGACGCCCAGATTGCCGCGCGCGTGTTCGCGGACTTCGTCGAGCACTTTCACCGTCCCCAATAAGCCTACCGGCAACCAGAAGACTCCCGAGATACGAAGATGACCGCACGAGACAACATGAATCCCATCGAATCCACGCTGACCCAGTTCATCGACCAGCACCGTCCGCAGCAGGAAGCGTTCCTGGCCGAACTGGTCAAGGTGCCGTCGGACAACCCCGCCGGCGATTGCGCGGCCCACGGCAAGCGTGCCAAGGAACTGCTGGAAGGGCTGGGCTTCAAGGTGGAAGCCCACAAGGTGCCTGATGAACTGGTCAAGGCGGCCGGCATGATCAGCGCCACGAACCTGCTGGTGCGCAAGACGTTCGGCAGCGGCGGCCCCACCATCGCGATGAACGCGCACGGCGACGTGGTGCCGCCGGGCCTGGGCTGGACCAAGGATCCGTACGGCGGCGAGATCGCCGACAGCGAACACGGCCCGGTCATGTACGGTCGCGGCGTGGCCGTGTCGAAGTCGGACTTCGCCACCTACGCGTACGCCGTGCTGGCGCTGCAGGAAGCCGAGAGGCAGGGCGCGAAGATCAACGGCACCGTGGAACTGCAATTCACGTACGACGAGGAAACCGGCGGCGACATCGGCCCGAAGTTCCTGCTCGACGAAGGCCTGACCAAGCCCGACTACGCGATCTCGGCCGGCTTCTCGTACGGCATCACGTCGGCGCACAACGGGTGCCTGCACGTGGAAGTGACCGTCAAGGGCAAGCAGGGCCACGCCGCCATGCCGCACACGGGCGTGGACGCCATCGAGGCCGCCACGCACATCCTGCACGCGGTCTACGGCCTGCGCGCCGAACTGGCCACGCGCAAGAGCAAGGTGCCGGGCATCGACACCGCCACGCTGAACGTCGGCCTGATCAAGGGCGGCATCAACACCAACGTGGTGCCTGACCTGGTCACGTTCCGCGTGGACCGCCGCATGATTCCGGAAGAGATCGGCTTCGACGCCGAAGGCGAGCTGCGCGCCGTGGTGGAAAAGGCCGCCAAGGATCGTCCGGGTATCGAGGTCAAGGTCGAGCGCATCATCCTGGCCGAGCCGCTGTCGGAACTGCCGGGCGTGGACAAGCTGATCGGCGCGCTGAAGACGCGTGCCGAATCGGTGTTCGGCGTGGAAATCCCGGTGCAGGGCGTGCCGCTCTACACCGACGCGCGCCACTACACGAGCCGCGGCATCCCGACCGTGCTGTACGGCGCCGGCCCGCGCACGCTGATGGAAGCCCGCGGCCACAATTCCGACGAAAACCTGCGCCTGAACGACCTGAACCGCGCCACCAAGGTGGTGGCCCTGGCGCTGTCCGACCTGATGGCCTGAGCCGTCGGCATCGGCAGCCACGCAGAACCCTGTAGCACCCCCTTGTTGTGATGATGGCCCGTACGGCGTTTGCCGGCGGGCCTTTTTTCATGGCGGTGGCGGCCGCGCCAGCGCGGCGGGCATCGCTATTCCGCCAGATCCTCGCCGGGCACGGCCAGGCTCACCAGCCAGCGCCGCACCACGGCTTCCTCGTCGGGCGTCAGCCCCGCGCGCAACTGCTGGTCGACCTCGGTGGCGCGTACCTTGCACTGCGCCAGCAGCGCGCGGCCGGCCTCGGACAGCGCGACGGTCTGGATGCGGCCATGCACCGGATGCGGCTGGCGGACGATCGCACCCATCTTGTCCAGATTGCCCATGATGACGCTGACCGTCTGCGGCGTCAGCATCGCCAGCCGCGCCACGTCGGCGCCCGAGATGCCGGGGTAGGCCCCGAGCATCGTCAGCACGAAGAACTGCGGCAGCGTGACGCCCAGATCGGCCAGCGCGCGCTCCATACGTAGCCGGTTGGCCGCGCTGGCCTGCCGCAGCAGGTACGCCAGATAGCCGCTTTCACCGCGCTTGCCTTCGCCCGGTGCCGGAATCGCCACGTCGTCGGCGGGCTCGCTGTCCCGTTTCGCCGGGTTCTTCCCCTGGTTTTTCCCTTTGGACGGCAGGGTCTTTGTCATAATGTCAGAACTCTTACATTAATCTTCGAACTCTGACATCTTACCCGAAGGAGTTCGACATGGATTTCCAGGCTTTCACGCAGGCCGCGCCCGACGTCTACGCGTCGCTGGGTGGCGTCAGCAAGGCGGTGACGGCGTCCGGCATGGACAAGGCGCTGACCGAACTGGTCAAGCTGCGCGTCTCGCAGATCAATGGCTGTGCCTTTTGCCTGCAGTACCACCTGAACATCGCGCGCAAGCTGGATATCGACCCGCGCAAGTTCGACCTGCTGGCAGGCTGGCGTGACGCCGGCATCTATGCCGAACGCGAAATGGCCGCGCTGGGCTGGGCCGAGGCCCTGACGCAGCTGACCGATCCGCCGGCCCGCGATGCCGCGCTGGCCCGGGCCCAGGCGGTGTTCGACGACAGGGAGCTGGTGTTCCTGGCCGCGACCATTGCGTCGATCAACGCCTGGAACCGTATCGCTGTCGGGCTGCACTTTCCGCCGCCGGCGGCCGAACCCGACCGGAGCCAGGCATGAGCGCGAACATCGCTGCCGGCGGGCAGATCACCGGCCGGATCCAGATCCGGCGGCTGGAAACGGCCGCCGAGGTGGCCGACGCCTTCCCGCTGATGCACCAGCTGCGCCCGCACCTGGCCGATGCGGCCGAACTGGTCACGCGCTGGCGCCGCCAGACCGGCGACGGCTACCATCTGGCCGGACTGTGGGACGGCGAGCGCCTGGTCGCCCTGGCCGGCTATCGCTTCGCGGACAACCTGATCGTCGGCCACCATACGTACGTGGATGATCTTGTCACCGACGCCAACGCGCGCAGCGGCGGGTACGGCCGGCAACTGATGGACTGGCTGAAGGCCGAGACCAAAGCGGCAGGCTGCACCGAGCTTGTGCTCGATACCCCGCTGACCAATGTGCTGGGGCACCGCTTCTATTACCGAAACGGCCTGCTGGCGCGGGCCCTGCGCTTCTATTTTCCGATCGACTGAACCGGTCCACTTGAGCGAAACATGGCAACCCTGCTTCACCTGAACGTCAGCCCCCGTGGCGACGCCTCCACCAGCCGCCGCGCGGGCCGGATCGTGCGTGCGGAACTGGCCGCCCGACATGGCGAACTGACCGTGATCGAACGCGACCTGGCGGCCCAGCCGCTGCCGCCCATCGACGCGGCCTTTACCGACGCCAACATGGCGGTGGCCGCCGGACGCGCCGACGCCGATCCCGCCGCGCTGGCGCTGTCGGAGACGCTGATCGCCGAACTGCAGGCCGCCGACATGGTGCTGATCACCACGCCGATGCACAACTTCACGGTGCCGGCATCGCTTAAGACGTGGATCGACCTGGTCGTCCGGACGGACCGCACGTTTGCCCGGACGCCGCAAGGCAAGCAGGGCCTGCTGCGCGACCGCCCGGTGCTGGCCGTGGTGTCGTGCGGTGGCCGGTTCTCGGACGACGCCGCGAGCCAGCGCGATTTTTTCGGCCCGTACCTGACCTATGTGCTGGAGACGATCGGGCTGAAGCAGGTAGAGATCCTGCGCATGGAAAGTACGTCGCGCGGGCCCGAGCACGTGGCCCGGGCTTTCGACCAGCTGCAGTCCTGGTGCGCCACGGTGGTACCGAGGATGCTGGCGTAGGGCGCAGGGGTGTAGGGGCGCAGGGCGCAGAGGCGCTAGCGCAGGGCGTCCGGGTCGGGCAGCGTTGCGTCGCCCGCCCCCAGCGGGCGCTGCATCAGCAAGGTATCGATCCACTGGCCATGCTTGAGGCCGACCGATTCCAGCCGGCCAACGGTACGGAACCCCAGCCGCTCGTGCACGGCCACCGAGCCCGCGCCTTCGCCGCTGGACGTCAGCGCCACCACGGCAACCATCTGGCGCCAGGGGCCGGCCTCGCAACGCGCGAT
Organism: Ralstonia sp. 25mfcol4.1; assembly: GCF_900104095.1. Classification (GTDB taxonomy): domain Bacteria; phylum Pseudomonadota; class Gammaproteobacteria; order Burkholderiales; family Burkholderiaceae; genus Cupriavidus. The sequence continues at coordinate 94,259 of NZ_FNJO01000015.1, forward strand.
CAGCTCGGCCAGCAGCGCGCGGCCCAGGCCTTCGCCGGTATGGCGATGGTGGATATAGATCGAATCCTCGATCGCGAAGCGGTAGGCACTGCGGGCGCGATAGCTCGACGCATAGGCGTACCCCAGGATCTCGCCATCGCGCTCGGCCACGATATAGGGCAGGCCCTTGCGCAAGACTTCGGCAAAGCGCATCTGCATGTCGTCGGGCGTAGGCGCGACCTCCTCGAACGAGGCGCGGCCGTGCGCCACATGGTGGGCGTAGATGGCGTGGATGGCGGGCACGTCGGCAGCGGTGGCATCGCGCAGGGCGAAGGGCTTGCGGACGGGAACGGCAGTGGTTTCGGGCAGCGCGGACACGGTTTCTCTAAATAGTGCAGGGCAGCGCCGGCACGGTGCCGGCGACCCTGGAAGACGGGGTGATCATGCCCATGCACGATGCATGCCCGCCACATCCCGTACCTTACCGCGCCAGCGTGGTGCATGCGCGCGTCGCGGCGGTATAGTGCGGGATATTTGAACGCCCGAAAGCAGGCAGGAGGAAGCCGCCATGATCACGATCTACCATAACCCCCGTTGCTCCAAGTCGCGCGAAACGCTTGCGCTGGTGGAGACCGCTGCGCAGCGGCTGGGCGAGCCTGTGGAGATCGTCGAATACCTGAAGTCGCCGCCCACGCTGTCCACGCTGCGCCAGCTGCATACGATGCTGGGCGTGCCGGTGCGCGAAATGATCCGCGACGGCGAGTCCGTCTACAAGGAACTGGATCTGGCCGATTCGGGCCTGACCGACGCCGAACTGCTGGCCGCCGTGGCCGACAACCCCATCCTGCTGCAGCGTCCGGTGGTGGTGCGCAACCGCCGCGCCGTGATCGGCCGTCCGCCCGAGAACGTGGCCCCGCTGCTGGCCTGATTCGCGCGTTTGTTGCGGCGCACAAAATAGAACCGGCCTCCCCGAGGGAGGCCGGCCGGTCAGTTGGCGATTCGCTTCAGGCGAGTCGTCGTTTATTCAACACCCAGCCAGTGCATGGCCTCCTGACCGAAACTGATGCCTGCCAATACGAACAGCAGCACGATCGCGGTGACCGCGCTCACATAGATCAGCGCCTTGGCGACTTCAGCATCTTCCGTTGAGGAATGGAAATGCGAAACGACGTTGGTACGCGCGTGGGAGCGATGCGGCCAATGCAGCCTGCCTGACAGGTCCTTGAAGTGAAGGTCTGGATGGAAACGCATGGTCGCACCTCCTGGGCATGCCGCCGCGCAATGGGGTCGGCCGCTCTCGTGGCCCCGGCGGGCCACCGCACACTTCCAATATAGGAGACGCCGCGCAAATGTGGTGCCCTTGTCGCCACTGGCGGCCGCCGCCGGGCGCCGGCGCTTGTGGCCTAGCGCACCGATTTGCCCGGGCCGGGCTGTGGATGTGAGGCTTCGCTTTCGCTGTCGCCCTTGTCAGGCAATGCATCAGGCGATGATGCAAGCGCCGCCACACGCGCTTCGCGCGTGCGCAGTTCTGCGAGCATGTTGCAGAACAGGGCGCCTTGTTCCAGTGCATCGTCCAGCGCCACATGGGTATGCGGCAATGGATCGTGCCAGTGCGCCGGAAAGGCGGCCTTCACCGACTTCCGGTACGGCCGGCCTGTCAGCGCGAAGCCCAGCGTCTTGATGTCCAGCGCGGCCCAGCCGAACGGCGAGCGGCCGGCAAAGCGCATCATGTACCAGAACATCCAGGTGAAATCGAACCCGGCCGGAAAGGCGATGAAGACCGGCTTGCCCGGCAGCTTCTCGACCCATTCCACGTAGCGGGGCAGCACGTCCTCGGGGCGCTCCAGGTCGCGTCGGCAAGCCGCCCAGGCGTCGGGCTGGGTTTTCCACCACTGCATCTGCACCGGATGGCCCGCCGCGCCCGGCAGGGTTTCCAGGTTGGCGGAGAACGTGCCGATCACGGTCTTGTCCGCCAGCATCGCGGCCGATGCAAACGACAGCATCGAATGCGGCCCGGGAATCGGGCCATCGGCCTCGACATCGGTGCTGACGTAAATCTCCGGTCGCGTGTCGGGCGGCTGCTTCTTTGCCATGCGTCAGGCCAAGTCGATCAGGTGATCGGCCACAAACGGGTTGCTACGGCGTTCCTCGCCGAACGTCGATGCCGGGCCGTGGCCGGGCACGAAGGTCACGTCGTCGCCCAGCGGCCAGAGCCGCGTGCGGATCGAGCGCACCAGATCGGCGTGATTGCCGCGCGGAAAGTCGGTGCGGCCGATCGATCCGGCAAACAGCACGTCGCCCACGATGGCCAGCCGGTTCGCCCGCGAGAAGAACACCACGTGGCCTGGCGTATGGCCCGGGCAATGGTAGACCTCCAGCGTTTCGTTGCCGAAGGTCACCGTGTCGCCGTTCTGCAGCCAGCGGTCGGGTTCGAAGACTTCCGCGTGGCCAAAGCCGAAGCGGCGCGTCTGCTCGGGCAGTTGGTCGATCCAGAACCGCTCGTCTTCCTGCGGGCCTTCGATCGGCACGCCGTACTGGCGCGCCAGCGCGGCAGCGCCTGCGCAGTGGTCCACGTGCCCATGGGTCAGGAAAATCTTCTCCAGCGTCACGCCGTGTTCGGCGATGGCCTCGGTGATGCGATTCAGATCGCCACCGGGATCACAGACGGCGGCGCGCTGCGTGGCTTCATCGATCAGCAGCGAACAGTTCTGCTGGAAAGGCGTCACGGGGATCAGGAGGACTTTCATTTTTGTGATCTGTAAGCCTGCTCGGGCGCGTGCCTTCGAGGGGGTGGAGGTGGCCCGGAGGGTGGCCCATTGTAGCTGCCGAAAACGCCCCCGGCAGAGGGTAAAACGTTTGAATCGGCACTGAGAATCGTCCGCAAGTTACGTTTTGAGCACCCGTATGTTGCGCTGCGGCAACCGGCGCAATCCCTTGCCAGGCGGTGGATTGCGGGGAATTGCACGGCGTTGTAACAGATTTCGTAACAAAATCAAGGGACTAGCCTCAAAGGACCGATGTTAGACTGCGCGCTTATGTCCAGTCTGCCCCTTTTCCGTCCGGGGTCCGTGCGCGAGACAGCGCCCGGCTCCAACCGCTTCCTGCGTCACTGCGCGATCCTTGTGTCGGCGCTGGTGCTGGCTGCGTGCGCGACGCCACCGGGCGGCGACACCGACAACGCGTCGAACACCACCGGCGCGCTGTCCACGAAGGCGGCGAAGCCGGCGAAGTCCACCGCCAATGGCGCGAAGACCGACGATCGCGGCAACTGGAACCTGTTTGGCTGGCAGGACGAGAATGCCCCGACGCAGTCGTCGATCGACGGCCTGCGCGCCGACATGGGTACGTTCGAGCAGCGCGGCATGGCATCGTGGTACGGCAAGGGCTTTCATGGCCGCAAGACGGCCAATGGCGAACGGTTCGACATGCGCGCCATGACGGCGGCGCATCCGTCGCTGCCGCTCGATAGCTGGGTGCTGGTGCGCAACCTGCGCAACAACAAGGTGGCCGTGGTCCGTATCAACGACCGTGGCCCGTACCATGGCAACCGGATCCTGGACCTGTCCTATGCCGCGGCCAAGCGCCTGAGCTTTGTCGACCACGGCGCCACGCAGGTGGAAATCCGCCGGCTGTCGCGCACCGAGGTGGCGGCGCTGGGCCCGAACCTGGAAGCGGGTGGCATGGAAGCCGGTGACGGCAGCGGTGCCGACGAGGTGCCCGACACCGCCAATACGCTGGTGCCGGCGAAATCGAAGGCCAGGGCCAGGTCCGGCAAGACCGTCGTCAAACACAAGCACAAGTAAGGCGATGCACACCGGCCGGAATCCGATTCTCGCGCTCCCGACCCTCCGCCCGCTGCTTCCCTCGCAAGTAAGAAAATTCTCAAAAGGCACGATCTCCCGGATCGTGCCTTTTGTGCTTTCAGGCGTCGTTGTCGCCGTCGTCCGCCCCGTCCGCGCGCTGCGCGAGCGCCAGCTTGTACAGCGCGTCGGTCCTGGCGCCGGTAACGGCTGCGGCCAGCTTGGCGGCGCGCTTGGCGGGCAGCTCGGCCAGCAGGAGCTTCAGCACACGCTGGGCTTCCGCGTCAGGGGTCTCGGTGTCGGCGCCGTCGGTGCGGCCCGCGCCTTCCACCACCAGCACGAACTCTCCCTTGCCTCGCGTGGCTTCGGCGGCCAGCCAGGCGGGCGCCTCGGCCACCGTCAGCACCGGCGTTTCTTCAAACAGCTTGGTCAGTTCGCGCCCGATCAGCAAACGGCGTGTGCCGGGCAGGCCGGCGGCCAGCGCCGCCAGGGTTTCGGCGATGCGGTGCGGGGCCTCGTAGCACACCCAGGCGTGATCGAGCGCCGCCAGCCCGGCGATGGCGTCCTGGCGAGCCTTGGGCTTGCCGGGCAGGAAGCCGACAAAGGTGAAGCGGCCTTCGCCGGCCTCAAGCATGTCGCCCGCCACCGACAGCGCCGTCACGGCCGCACTGGGGCCCGGCAGCGGCACCACCTTCAGCCCGGCCGCGCGCACGGCTTCGACGAGCCGGGCGCCGGGATCGGAAATGCCGGGCGTGCCGGCATCGGATACGTAAGCAATGCGTTCGCCGGCCGCGAGCCGTTCGACGATGCGCACGGCCGCCTCCCGCTCGTTGTGCTCATGGACGGCCACCAGCGGCCGCTGCAGCCCCACGCGCGACAGCAGCTGGCCGGTGTTGCGCGTGTCTTCGCAGGCGATGGCGTCGGCCAGGCCGAGCACATGCAGCGCGCGCAGCGACAGGTCGGCCACGTTGCCGATGGGCGTGGCCACCACGTAAAGCGTGCCGGCGGGGTACGTCTGGCCGGCGGCCAGCTGGGTCCAGTCACTCATGCTTGAGAACTTCCGTTGAATCACTCATTCAAATCCACCACGCAAGCCAACCTGCGTAGCACGACGCAACGCGGCGCGCTGGCCGAAGACCGCGCGCTGGCCTATCTTCAGCGACAGGGGCTCGCGCCGGTCGTCCGCAATTATCGCTGCAAAGGCGGCGAGATCGACCTGATCATGCGTGCCGCCGACGGTACGCTGGTGTTCGTCGAGGTCAGGCAGCGCCGCAGCCGGGGGTTTGGCGGGGCAGCGCAGAGCGTGACGCCGGCCAAGCAGCGGCGCGTGCTGCATGCGGCGGCGCACTATCTGGCCACGCTGGACGGCGTACCGCCATGCCGCATGGACGTGGTCGCCATGGACGCCGGCCGGATCGACTGGCTGCCCGGCGCGTTCGACCTCACGTCGGCCGATGGGAACAGCGGCGCGGGCGCTGCGTCATAATGCGCGGGATTGTGCAGATGTCACCAGACCATGAGTATTGAAAGTATCGAGCAGCATTTCCTGGACAGTGCCGACACCAAGCGGCTGGCCGCGACGCTGATGGCGCCGCATATCGATGCCGCCGTGGAGCGGATGGTGACGGCACTGACCAGCGGCAACAAGATCCTGGTGTGCGGCAACGGCGGGTCCGCTGCCGACGCCCAGCACTTTGCCGCCGAACTGATCGGCCGCTTCGAGCGCGAGCGCCCGGGCCTGGCCGCCATCGCCCTGACCACCGACAGTTCGATCCTGACCGCCATCGGCAACGACTATGACTTCTCGGTGGTGTTTTCCAAACAGGTGGAGGCGCTGGGCCAGCCAGGCGACATCCTGCTGGCGCTGTCCACGTCGGGCGATTCGGCCAACGTGGTAGCCGCCGTCCAGGCCGCCCACCAGCGCGACATGGGCGTGGTGGCGCTGACCGGCAAGGGCGGTGGCCGGATTGCCACCTTGCTCGACGAATTCGATATCCATCTGTGCGCGCCCAGCGACCGCACGGCCCGCATCCAGGAAGTGCATCTGCTGACACTGCATTGCCTGTGCGACGGCATCGACGAAGCCTTGCTGGGCGAAGCATGACGCCCGGGCAGCCCGGACCGGCAAGCGTTATCCCCGGATATCCACAGGGCTGCCCACAACCTATGCACAGGAATCGCCATGTCTTCCACAGCCTTATCCACAGACATGGCGAAAACCTGAAACTGCAACCTGTTTCACGCATCCTTTCGGCATCCACCCAGAACCCAAGAACCGCATGACGAACGTGACCCACCCAAACAAGACCTCTCCCGCCCGCCTGGCCCGTACCGCTGTCACCGTGGCCGCACTGCTGGTGTCCGCCACGCAGCTGGCCGGCTGCTTCCCCGTACTGGCCGGCGCCGTGGGCACCGGCGTGGTGATGGCCACCGACCGCCGCCCGACCGGCACGCAGGCCATCGACCGTGGCCTGCAGGTGGAGATCGACAGCACGCTGAGCCAGCGTTACAGCGACAGTCAGGCGCGCGTGAGCACGACGGTGTTCAACCGCAAGGTGCTGCTGACCGGCGAGGCCGCGAATGCCCAGATCAAGCAGCAGATCGAGCAGTACGTGCGCGGGCTGTCGAACACGCGCGACGTGGTCAACGAACTGGAAATCACGGCGTCACCTGGTTTCATGACCCGCAGCAACGACACCTACCTGACCAGCAAGGTGAAAACGTTCCTGGTCACGGCTGATGGTGTACCGGCCAACTCGATCAAGGTCACCACCGAGAAGAGCGTGGTGTACCTGATGGGCGTGGTGACCACGACCGAGGGCGACAAGGCCACCGACGTCGCCCGTAACGCCAGCGGCGTGCAGAAGGTGGTCAAGGTGTTCGACTACGTGAGCGAAGCCGAACGGGCGCGCCTGGATCAGGCCGCCTCGTCGCAGAACGGCAACGCCGGCAGCGATGCCGTGGGCACGCCGGCGCCGGTGCAGACCGTGCCGGGCAGCCAGCCGAACGCGCCGGTCACGTCGGATGCGCCGGCGTCGATGGGCACCTCGGGCGCCACCACCAGCCCGGTGGCCGCCCCGGTATCGTCGCCGGTGGCCCTGCCGCCGGGACGCAATCTCCCCTGATCCATTTAAGGAAAATGCCATGACAACCCTGCTGCGATTCCCGATCTTCCTGCGCTGGACGGCCGGTATCGCGGCCGGGCTGTGTGCCGCGCCGTTGCTGGCACAGTCGCCGGCGGCGGCTCCGGCATCGGCATCCGCGCCTTCGCCCGCACCCTCGGCACCCATGACCGCCGGGCCTGCCGACGCGGGCAAGATGCCGATCGAGGTCCAGCGGTCGCGCACCGAGCAGGCGCGCAACCAGGCGGCCTCGTGCGCCGTCTGCCATGGCCCGGACGGCAGGCCGCCCGCCGATAGTCCCGTCCCCCGCCTGGCTGGCCGGCAGCAGGCCGAACTGGTCGAGCTGATGCTCAACTTCAAGAACGGCAGGCTCCCCGGCACGGTGATGCCCCAGATTGCCAAGGGCTATAGCGACACCGAGATCATCGCCATTTCCGCGTGGTTCGCGGACCAGAAATAGACCGATGCACCGACGATCCGTCCTGAAGGCGGCGCTGGCCGCCACGGCATTGTCCGGACTGACCGTGCGCCAGGCACGGGCCGCCGCGCCGGCAAAAGTGGTCGTCATCGGCGGCGGCTACGGCGGTGCCACCGCCGCGCGCTACCTGCGCACCTGGAGCCGTGGCGCGGTGGACGTGACGCTGGTGGAACCCGATGCCGCGTTCGTGTCGTGCCCGCTGTCGAACCTCGTGGTGGCCGGCTATCGCCAGATGGCCGACATCACGGTGCCCTACGACGCGCTGGTCAGGCGTCACGGTGTGAAGCACGTGCGCGATATGGCGACCGCCATCGACCTCGGCAGGCGCACGGTGCGGCTGGCCGGTGGCGCGACGCTGCCGTTTGACCGGCTGGTGCTGTCGCCGGGCGTGGAAATGCAGTCCGGCGCGATCGACGGCCTGTCGGCGCCCGGCGGCGAGCAGATCGTCCATGCCTGGAAGGCCGGTCCGCAGACCGATGTCCTGCGCCGGCAACTGGCGGCCATGCCGGACGGCGGCACCTTTGCCATCACCATTCCGCTGGCGCCATACCGCTGCCCGCCGGGCCCCTACGAGCGCGCCTGCCTGGTGGCGGACTACCTGAAACAGCACAAGCCGCGCAGCAAGGTGCTGGTGTTCGATGCCAATCCCGATATCACGTCGAAGGGCGCGCTGTTCCGTCAGGTCTGGCAGACGCGCTACGCGGGCATGATCGAGTACCGGCCCCAGCACGAAACGGTGGGTGTCGACCCGGCTACCCGTACGATCCGGTTCGACGTTCAGGACGACGAACGCGCGGACGTGGTCAACCTGCTGCCGCCGCAGCGGGCCGGTGCCATCGCCGTGGCGGCCGGACTGGCCACCGCCAACGGCCGCTGGTGCGAGGTCGATTTCGTGACGATGGCGTCGCGTGTGGCGCCGGACGTACACGTGCTGGGCGACGCCGTCCAGATCGCGCCGCTGATGCCGAAATCGGGCACCATGGCCAACCAGCACGGCAAGGTGGCCGCCGCCGCCATCCTGCAGCAACTGGCCGGGCAGGCGCCCGATCCGATGCCGCTCTATACCAATACCTGCTACAGCTTCACATCGTCGACCGAGGCCATCCACATCGCCACCGTGCATCGCTATGACGCCGCCGAGCGGACGATGCTGACGGTGCCGGGATCTGGCGGGTTGTCCACGGCCCCGAGCGCCCTGGAAGGCCGGTACGGGTTCGCATGGGCCCGCAGCATCTGGGCCGACATGCTGGCGTAGCGCAGTACAGCAGCGCAGATCAAAAAGGGCCTCGGGGGCCACAAACAAACCGCAGGATCGTGCAATGCCTGGCCGGTGCGGGCTGCTACGCTAATCGTGCCGAACGTCCATGCCCCTGTCTGGCCACAACCAGGACGCGGCTTTCTCTCAAGATCATGCAAGCCAAAGACCGTCTGCTCGCCCTCGCCATCATCATGGTCTGGGGTGTCAATTTCGTTGTCATCAAGGTGGGCCTGTCCGGCGTGCCGCCGATGCTGCTGGGTACGCTGCGGTTCAGCCTGGTGGTATTCCCGGCCATCTTCTTCGTCCCGCGGCCCCGCATTCCGCTGCGCATGCTGGTGGCCTATGGTGCGGCGATCAGCCTGGGCCAGTTCGCGTTCCTGTTCTATGCGATGGCCGTGGGCATGCCGGCCGGGCTGGCGTCGCTGGTGCTGCAGTCGCAGGTGTTCTTCACGGTGGCCATCGCCGCGCTGTGGCTGGGCGAACCGCTGCGCTGGCACAACCTGGCCGGCATGGCGATTGCCGCCGGCGGGCTGGCGTTGATCGGCAGCGCCGCCGCCCACGGCCCCGGCGGCATGACGGCGGCGGGCTTCCTGCTGACGTTGTGCGCGGCGCTGTGCTGGGCCACGGGCAATATCGTCAGCAAGAAGATCGGCCCCGTGGACCTGCTGGGCCTGGTGGTGTGGGGCGCGCTGATCCCCATCGTGCCATTTGCGCTGCTGTCGCTCTGGTTCGAGGGGCCGGCACGCATCGCCGATGCACTGACCCATGTCTCCGGCACGGCCGTGTTCGCGGTCGCCTACCTGGCGTTTGCCGCCACGATCTTCGGCTACACGATGTGGGGTCGCCTGCTGACGCGCTACCCGGCCAGCAAGGTGGCGCCGCTGACGCTGCTGGTGCCCGTGGTGGGACTGCTGTCGGCCCACCTGCTGCTGGGCGAAGACCTGGCGGCCGCGCAATGGGCCGGCGCCGTGGTGGTCATGGCCGGCCTGCTGCTGAACGTGTTCGGCAACCGCCTCTGGGCGGGCAGGGCGCTGGCACGCCGATAGCGGCGCCTGTCGGTCCGACCCGCGCCAATCCAAGGGTTAACCCGCAATAAGGCGACAATTCCCACCTGTTTTGTGCATATGGTTATCACTGTCGCATCCATATACGCGCCTTGACTTCAGGCAAAATAGCGGACTGGCCGCATACGCCCGGGAGCCCTCGACGATCACCGCAGGGCGCTCCTGAGAAGCCCGCCCCAACGGCGGCCAGCGCGCGCCGCGCCGTGGAGCAATCGAGCGCGGGCATTTGCCGTCCCCACGGCTCTCATACAGTTTGGAGCACAACACATGAAGCAGTTTGTCATCGCCGCCGCGCTGCTGGTCGCCGCCGCGTCCGCGCACGCCGCCGTCGACGCCGCCAAGGCCCAGGCCATCGCCAACAAGAACGCCTGCATGGGCTGCCACCAGGTAGACAAGAAGCTGGTCGGCCCGGCCTTCAAGGAAGTGGCCGCCAAGTACAAGGGCGACAAGGACGCCCTGACCAAGTTGTCGGCCAAGGTGAAGAATGGCGGTTCGGGCGTCTGGGGCCCGGTGCCTATGCCGGCCAACGCCGCCGTCAGCGACGCCGATATCAAGACCGTGGTGGAGTGGGTTCTGGCCGGCGCACCGGCCAAGTAATCGGGGCTCTGGCCTGGGCGGGCGGCTGGCAGTGCCGGCCGTCCGCGACGTTTGAAGTATTCGCAAGATGCATGCATGGGCCGGCGACGCACCGGCGCGGCAGGGGTCGACAGGAAACCGGGTAGTACGGGAACACAGCAAGATGAACGCAAAACGACGAGATGTACTGCGGATGACCGCCGTACTGTCGCTGATGGCCGCCACCGGCCTGATCAGCGAGGCACAGGCCGCGGAATGGAACAAGACTGCCTTCGACGGCAAGAGCGTGGCCGACGTGATCAAGGCGCTGGGCGGCAGCGGCACCGAGAAGAGCAGCGCCATCACCTTCAACGCCCCGGACATCGCCGAAAACGGCGCCGTGGTGCCGGTGGCGGTAACCAGCAACATCCCGGATACCGAGCAGATCGCCATCCTGGTGGAAAAGAACCCGAACACGCTGGCGGCCGACTTCACGATCCCGGCCGGCACCGAGCCGTTCGTGTCCACGCGCGTGAAGATGGGCCAGACGTCGGTGGTGCATGCCGCGGTCAAGGCCGGCGGCAAGTGGTACGTGGCATCGAAGGAAATCAAGGTCACGCTGGGCGGCTGCGGCGGCTGAGCGCCGCCCGGCCGTTGCACCGTTCGAGACCAGATTTCCAGATTACTGCTGACAGGAGAAGCACATGGCAGACCCGATGCGCGTTCGCGCCACTGAAAACGGCGGCGTCGTAGACGTCAAGATTCTGATGAAGCACGACATGGAAACCGGCCAGCGCAAGGATTCGGCCGGCAAGACCATTCCGGCCTGGCATATCCAGACCGTGGTGGCATCGTGCAAGGGCAAGGAAGTATTCCACGCGCAGTTCGGCGCGGCCGTGTCGAAGGACCCGTTCCTGAACTTCAAGTTCAAGGGCGGCGCCAAGGGCGACAAGGTCACCGTGACCTGGGTCGACAACCGCGGCGACAAGCGTACCGACGAAGCCACCATCGCCTGATGGCCTGACACCGGCCTGATACGGGCGAAGGAGAAGCAGCATGCGTCGAGCATTCATTCGTGCCACCGCGGCCCTGGCGGCCATCGGACTGTCCGCGAAGGCGGCGGCCCAGCAGGCCCCGGCCCCCACGTCCGCCGCGTCGGGCAAGGGCCGCGTCAAGGTGGTGTACCAGCTGTCGGACGGTATCGACCAGGCCGTGCGCGCCATGTCGAACCTGCGCAACCACCTGAACGGGGCGCCCGACACGAAGATCGTGGTGGTGGCATTCGGCTATGGGGTGGACTTCCTGGTGGAGGGCGCCAAGGACGCGCGCGGCAACACGTTCGAGGCCGCGGTGGCGTCGCTGACGTCGTCGGGCGTGGAATTCCGCGCCTGCCGCAACACGCTGACCGCCCGGCGCATTTCCGAGCAGAGCCTGTTGATGGACGCCAAGGTGGTGCAGGCGGGCGTGGTGGAAATCGCGCGCCTGCAGTTCGACGAAGGCTACGCCTACATCAAGCCGTGACGGACCGGGGCGGCCGCTGCGCATCGTCGCGGCCTGCCTGGGTTCACTGACAAGCCGTCCGGCAACGAGCCGCCGGACCCGCACAAGAAGGCCGTCCGCCCGCCAGCCATGCGGCGCGATGGCGAGGAGAATCCCCCAATGGTTACCGTGCGCAACATTCGCCGTCTGCGCCGCACCGTGGCCCCCGCGCTGGTGGCGCTGGGCGCCGTGGCGGCCGCCGTCACCGCGACGCTGTCCGGCCCCGCGCTGGCGCAGGACAACACCGCCGAGGAAATCGCCAAGTACCGCCAGATGCTGGCCGAAGGCAATCCCGCCGAACTGTGGGAAGCGGCTGGCGAGGAACTGTGGAAAAAGCCCGCCGGCCCGAAGAACGCATCGCTGGAGCAATGCGACCTGGGCAAGGGCCCGGGCGTGACCAAGGGTGCCTACGCCGAGCTGCCGCGCTACTTCAAGGACGCCAACAAGGTGATGGACCTGGAGCAGCGCCTGGCTTACTGCCGCGTGACGCTGCAGGGCCTGACCCAGGAAGAGGCCACGAAGAACCCGTTCGCGTCGCAGGGCAAGCCGTCCGACATCGAGCGCCTGGCCGCCTTCCTGACCGGCGAATCGCGCGGCGTGAAGATGAACGTCCAGCTGGCGCACCCCGAGGAAAAGCGCGTCTACGCGCTGGGCCAGAAGATGTTCTTCTACCGTGCCGGCGCCTATGACTTTGCCTGCGCCACGTGCCACGCCGTGGACGGCCAGCGCATCCGCCTGCAGGACCTTCCGAACCTGATGACCCAGAAGGGCGCCCAGGCTGCATACACCACCTGGCCCGCGTACCGCGTGTCGCAGGGCGAGGTCCGCACCATGCAGCACCGACTGTACGACTGCCTGCGCCAGCAGCGATTCCCCGAACCGGCCTACGGCTCCGACGTGATCACCGCCCTGACGATGTTCCTGGCGAAGAACGCCAACGGCGGCACGTACGACGGCCCGAACATGAAGCGCTGAGCACCGGAGCAGAACAATATGAAGACACTCCATACGATGGCCGCCGCCGCACTGGTGCTGCTGGCCGCATCGGGCGCGCACGCGCAGACCGCCGCCAGGGGCGCCAAGGCCGACAAGCCGGTCAAGGTCACCGACGCCGACGTGCGCCAGATGATCGAATCGTCGTTTACATCGAAGGGCCCGGCCACGGTCGAGGGCGTGACCAATCAGGACGCCACGCAGAAGGCCTGCAGCCAGTACCCGGACCGCCTGCACGTGCCCGCCGCCGTGGCGAAGAAGGTCGAGGCCGCCGAGCTGAAGCAGGTGAAGTACCCGGCCGACAACCAGTTCATCGGCGACTGGAAGGAAGGCGAAAAGATCGCCCAGAACGGCCGCGGCATGCAGTTCTCGGACCAGGCGGGCGCGCCCAACGGTGCCAACTGCTACGCCTGCCACCAGCTGACCAAGGCAGAGATCTCGTTCGGCAATATCGGCCCGTCGCTCTACCACTACGGCAAGCTGCGCGGCAATTCGCCGGACGTGGTGCGCTACACGTGGGGCAAGATCTGGGATTCGAACGCGTACAGCGCGTGCTCGAACATGCCACGGTTTGGCCACAAGGGCATCCTGACCGAACAGCAGATCCGCGACGTCATGGCGCTGTTGCTGGACCCGGCATCCCCGGTCAACCAGTAAGGGCGGCATGATGCGGGCGTGGCGCGTGGCGACGATATGGCTGCTGGCTGTGCTTGGCATGGCCAGCGCGCTCGCCCGTGCCGCCGAGGTGGGCGACACCATCCACCTGCCCGATGTCAGACTGCTCGACGGCCGCACGGTGCCTGCCTCGCAATGGGCGGGCAAGCCGGTGGTGATCGAGTTCTGGGCGTCGTGGTGCCCGTTCTGCGCGCTGCAGAACCCGCGGCTGCAGGCGCTCCACGACAAGACGCGCGGCACGACACTGCAGGTGCTGACCATCAGCATCGACAAGCAGCCGCAAGACGCCGTGGCGTACCTGAAGCAGCGCGGCTACACCTTCCCCGCGGCGATGGATTCCGACGCGCTGCGCCGCGCATTTGGCGCACGCAAGGGCCTGCCCGAGCTGTACGTGCTGGACGGGCAAGGACGCGTGGTGCAGAAGGAAGTCGGCGAGATGATCGACGACGACGTGGCCGCGCTGGCACGCTACGGCAAGCCCTGAGCCGGCGCGCCGGCGAATCAAACGGATAACAGCATGAACCGACGCGAGTTCCTGCAGGTGCTGGCCGTGGCCGGCGCCGGAGGCATGACGTTCCCCGGCGGCGACGCCCAGGCGGCCCAGGCCGCTGCGCGCCTCTATGACGTGCCGCGCTTCGGCAACGTCCACCTGCTGCACTTCACCGATTGCCACGCGCAGTTGCGACCCGTGCATTTCCGCGAGCCGAACGTGAACCTGGGCGTGGCCGAGTGGGCCGGCAAGCCGCCGCATCTGGTGGGCGACGCATTCCTGCGCCAGTACGGCATCGCGCCGGGCAGCGCCACCGCGCACGCGTTCACCTGTCTGGATTTCGCGGAAGCGGCGCGCCGCTACGGCAAGGTGGGCGGGTTTGCCCATCTGTCGACCCTGATCCAGCGGATGAAGGCCAGCCGGCCCGGCGCCCTGCTGCTGGACGGCGGCGATACCTGGCAGGGATCGGCCACGGCGCTGTGGACCAGGGGGCAGGACATGGTCGATGCGGCGCTGCAGCTTGGGGTCGATGTGATGACGCCGCACTGGGAAATGACGCTCGGCGCGGATCGCGTGAAGCAGATCGTCGACAACGACTTCAAGGGCAAGGTGGCGTTCCTGGCCCAGAACGTGAAGACCAGCGACTTCGGCGACCCGGTCTTCGATCCTTACGTGATTCGCGAGATAAATGGTGTGCCCGTGGCCATCATCGGCCAGGCGTTTCCGTACACGCCCATCGCCAACCCGCGCTACCTGGTGCCGGACTGGACCTTCGGCATCCAGGAAGAGAACCTGCAGCAGGTGATCGACGAGGTGCGCGGCAAGGGCGGCAAGGTGGTGGTGCTGCTGTCGCACAACGGCATGGATGTCGACCTGAAGCTGGCGTCGCGTGTGCGCGGGCTCGACGCCATCCTGGGCGGACACACCCACGACGGCGTGCCCGCCCCGGTGCCTGTGAAAAACGCCGGCGGGGTCACGCTGGTGACCAATGCCGGGTCCAACGGCAAGTTCCTGGGTGTGCTGGACTTCGACGTGCGCAACGGCAAGGTGACCGACTTCCGCTACAAGCTGCTACCGGTCTTCGCCAACTACCTACCGGCCGATCCGGCGATGAACAAGCTGATCCAGAAGGTGCGCGCACCCTACGAGAACAAGCTGGGCGAAGTGCTGGCCGTGAATCGCGGCCTGCTGTACCGGCGCGGTAACTTCAATGGCACTTTCGACCAGCTGATCCTGGATGGCCTGATGGCCGTGCAAGACGCCCAGATCGCATTTTCGCCAGGTTTCCGCTGGGGCACGACACTGCTGCCGGGAGAGCACATCACGATGGAAGCGCTGATGGACCAGACCGCCATCACGTACCCGTACACCACCGTGACACCGATGACGGGCGAGACGATCAAGACCATCCTCGAAGACGTGGCCGACAACCTGTTCAACCCCGATCCGTACTACCAGCAGGGCGGCGACATGGTGCGCGTGGGCGGCCTGCAATACACGATCGACCCCAACCAGCCGATCGGCAAACGCATCACCGACATGCGCCTGGCCGGCCAGCCGGTGGACGCCGGCAAGACCTACAAGGTAGCCGGCTGGGCGCCGGTTTCGGAAGACGCCCGCCAGACCGGCGGCCCCCCGATCTGGGACGTGATGGCCCAGTGGCTGCGCGCCGCCAAGGAAGTTAGCGCCCGCCCACTGAACCTGCCCACCGTGCGCGGCATGGACGGCAATCCCGGCATGGCAGCAACCTGAAACGCGGCCCAAAGTGTTGGTTCGAAGCGATTGAAAGGCCGCTCGCGATTCGGCTACAATCAGTCGCGACGGGCCGATAGCTCAGCTGGGAGAGCGCTGCGTTCGCAATGCAGAGGTCGGGAGTTCGATCCTCCTTCGGTCCACCAGGATTTTCCTTGTAAAACAACGCACTACGTCGAAAGATGTGGCGCGTTGTTTTGCTTTTGGGGGCTGGAGCTTCTGAAGGCCCAGCCCTTGCCTGGATATTCCTCCGCTCAAGCAGTTTCGTATCGATCCGATTGTTCGCTGGAGCGCAATGCGTCCAAATGCTCGCTTGAATCCTCGAAAGGAGGACGCGTGATGAGCAAACGAAACGTTACGGCAGCGACGGAGTCTCGAGCATGATGCGCAGGATTGCGGTGGTTGGCGACCGCCTCGCGCCACAGGGAGGACAGCTATCGGATAGTTCGAGTCCCCCAGTCTTCTTCCATGGCCACCAACTCGCCCTGATTGGTGGCAAAGCTTACTGCGAAGGCTGCGATAGCGTGGGAACCATTTGCAAGACCGGAAGCCCGCGCCGAATGTGGTTCATGGGTGAAGTCGCGCTGGATGGCGATCGGGTCCTTTGCCAATGCAAGACCCGGCCGCGCATCGTTGCCCAACTGGCTGGCGAAGTCTGGTACGACGACGCAGCCGAAGCGAACGGGCCGGTCGCGTCGAAGCCCGTTGTCCTCACGAACGCAGCCGAGACCTTCGACGAACTCGTGATTGCTATTTCGCCGACCGGGCCGGTAGCGGACTATCCATACTTTGTTGAAACATCCGAGGGCCAGAGCCAGTTCGGATACACAGATGCGCACGGGCAGTTGCCACGCGTTGCCACGGATGCACCAGGCTCAATCACAGTGTACTGGGGGGATGAGGCGTTGGCTAAGCGGCATGGGAACGGCGATGCCAAATAAAAGCAATCGCCTGCCCACCAACACCACAGCGCAATCCAGGGCCGAGGTTCAACTTAAGGTTGTGACCTTCTCGGAACTGTGGTCGGCATACCCTAGAATATCCCCCGTGTGCAAAGACCCCGCAACGGGCAAGGCCGCGTTTTCGGACGAGTGCGCTATCCGCGTAGGTGCATGTCTCGCCGCGGTCGGCATTACCAACAAGTCGTTCAAGGGCGCCCGCTGCTGGTTCAAGGACCATCCGCGCGCACATATGCTACGAGCTGAAGAGGTCGCAAACTGGTTGCAGCAAAGGCCGTTCGCCGGATGTCCCAAGCCTATCGATATGACAGGCAAGGATTGGGTTTCGAAGGCGCAGGGTAAAACTGGCCTCATTTTCTTTAAGGACTATTGGCTGCGAAACGGAGAAAGCAGTCCGACGGGCGACCATATCGATTTGTGGAATGGCGAACGACTGACAGCGGTCTCCTGGCGGGGGCGCGTGAACAACTTCATGCGCTTCACGGTAGGCGCCGGCGCCCTCTGGTATTCGGATCTGGCGAATGCCAAAAGGATTCTGTTTTGGCCAATCTCATGAGAGGCCTTTTCCGCCTCGTGGGTGGCAGTATGGCCGGCGGACTTCTTGGCGGCTTGGGAGGCCTCATTGCAGCACAGGCGGTGCCAATATGCGGCGAAGACTGCTTCGCATTTTCGGCCGGCCTCATCGTTGGAGGCGCCATCGCGGGGGTGTGCAGTTTTCCCCTGACCTATACATTGGCCCGAGCCATGGGTTGGCGCCGATCTGCCGTTTTCTTTCTCGTGTTTGCCGTTGTGACCGTCGCGGGGGCAAGATGGGCAACGCTACATCATTATTCGCGCGTACATGATCCGCAGGAATCGGCCGGTAAATGAGACGGCGCCCCGGAACCCCAGGAAATGCTACCGTTCCACCTATCGCCCACCATCCTTTGCCGTCCATGCGCGAACCCCACGTCGCCCCCGCCCTTGGCGCCGACAGCCTTGATGCCGAAGCCCGCCACCTGGCTGGGCGGCGGTCCACGCTGGTCAGTGTTTTCGTCAATATTGGCCTGACGATTGCCCAGGGCGTGATCGGGGTCGTCGCAGGCTCGCAGGCGCTGGTGGCCGATTCGCTCCATTCCCTGTCCGACCTCGTTTCCGATTTCGTCGTGTTGTTTGCCGGCCATCACAGCCGCAAGGGGGCCGATACCGATCACCCGTACGGGCATCAGCGGTTTGAGACGGCGGCCTCGCTGGCGCTGGGCGCGCTGCTGCTGGCCGTGGGCGTGGGCATGCTGTGGGCGGCGGTTGGCAAGATCCAGCATCCGGAGGGGGCGCAGCCGGTGCAGACGGTGGCGTTGTGGGTGGCGCTGGGGGCGCTGGCGGCCAAGGAGGGGCTGTTCCGCTACATGCTGCGCGTGGCGGAGCGAGTCAGGTCGAGCATGCTGGTGGCCAATGCCTGGCATGCGCGGTCCGATGCGGCGTCGTCATTGGTGGTGGCACTGGGCATCGGCGGCAACCTGCTCGGGTATCACGTGCTCGATCCCGTCGCGGCCATCGTGGTGGGCTTGATGGTGTCGCGCATGGGCCTGCGATTTGGCTGGGATGCGATGAACGACCTGATGGACCGCGCCGCCGACGAAGATGTGGTGGCCAGTCTGCGCGACGCGATGCTGGACACCCCCGGCGTGCTGGGTCTGCATGATCTCAAGACGCGCAAGATGGGGGACATGATCCTGGTCGACGTGCATCTGGAGATCCAGGCCGACCTGACCGTCGAGCAGGGCCACGCGATTGCCACCGAGGCCCGCCGGCGTGCGATGGAGCGCGACGACGTCCTGAACGTCATGACGCATGTGGACCCGGTCAGGGTGCCACGCACGCAGTCGGTGTCGGCCGAGTCAGCGTAGGTCGCTGCGCCGGTACAGGCTCAGGCCCACGGCCAGGAAGGCCAGCATGCCGGCACAGCCCCGGTTGATCCACTGCACGGCCCGCGCCGACAGCGTCCGCACCGCGTGGCGGCCGCCGAACGCGTAGATCGCCATCATCAAGATATCCATCAGCGCGGCAATCACGGCCAGGATCACGTACTGGATGGCGACGGGTTTGTCCGCGTGGACGAACTGCGGCACGAAGGCCGACGTGAACAGGATGGTCTTGGGGTTCGACAGGGCCACGAACAGCGCGCGCAGGAAGGCCGCGCGGCCGCTGGCCGACGTGGCATCCGACGTCGCCACCAGTTCCCGCGTGGGCGCCCGCCACATCGAGACAGCCAGGTAAAACAGGTAGGCCGCGCCCAGCCATTTGATCGCCGTGAACAGGTGCTCGGATGCCTGCAGCACCGCGCCAAGCCCGCAGCCCACGGCGCCGATCAGAATCAGGTCGGCCAGTGCGGCGCCGGCGATGCCGCAGGCGGCCACGCGCATCGGGCGAGTGGCGCCGTTGCTCAGGGCCAGCAACATCGTCGGGCCAGGGGTGACCATGACGGCGGCCACCGCAATCAGGTAGAGAAAGAGGGTTGTGCTGTCCATCGAAACGCGCTCCGGAAAGGCGCCGCATTGGCGAGGCGCCAGTGTGAGCCGATTCGCGCCGATATGCACGCGCTTCCTGTGGATAACCGGGTGAACAAACCTGTGGGCGGGCCTGGGGGCTGCCTGTGGGGCGGCTGTGGGACGTATACGTACAACCCGGCACGTATACGTCAGCGCCCCCGCCTCCTCCTGCATTTACCCACGCCCGTCCACGTCTGCGCCGCACGGTTTCCCAGAGGGTTATCTGTTCCGTAACCCCATGATTGGAAGGGAAGAAACGGGGTTATCCACGGCTACGGGGCAGTGTTAACCATTACTACTACTATTTATGTATACGTAAACAATGTCGGTATACGTATACGGACCATTGCGCGAGACGATCTGGCTGGCGAACGTCGTCGACGTTGCGCCAGGCTGTGGCGGCCGACTGGCCCAAGCCCAACGGCCGTCTCGTGGCAGGGTGCCGCACCCTAGCGCGGCACCTTGAACGCCTTGCGGGCCCGTAGTACCGCGGCGCGGGTCGAGCAGCCGTCCATGTGGTCGTTGACCAGCCCCATGGCCTGCATCAGCGCGTACATCGTGGTCGGGCCGACAAACTTCCAGCCGCGCTTCTTGAGATCCTTCGACAGCGCCGTCGATTCCGGGCTGATGGCCATCGTGCGCAGCACTTCCGGCGTCAGCGTCTTCGGGCGGCTTTTCGGGTCGGGTTCGAACTTCCAGAAGTAGGCCGCCAGCGACGGTTCGGTTTTCAGCAGTTCCTGCGCGCACTTCGCGTTGTGGATGGCCGCCTCGATCTTGCCCCGATGGCGCACGATGCCGGCATCGCCGAGCAGCCGCTCCACGTCGCGCTCGGTAAAGCGCGCCACCTTGTCGATCTCGAAATTGGCGAAGGCCTTGCGGAAGGCCTCGCGCTTGCGCAGGATGGTCAGCCAGCTCAGGCCGGACTGGAAGCCTTCCAGACACAGCTTTTCGAACAGGCGCCGGTCGTCGTCCACCGGAAAGCCCCATTCGTTGTCGTGATAGTGGCAGTAGTCCTCCAGATCACCGCACCAGCCGCAGCGTACCAGTGTCTGCGGCGCGGATTTCGTCGTCATTCGCCTTCGCTCCTTCATCTATGGCCCACACGGCGCCGCAGCGATCATGCGCCCGGAAGGCCACGTCGTAAAGACTGCAGCCGGCCGGATCCGGACATCCAACTGACAAACGGCGGAGCAATGCGGGCGAAAAAAAGCCAACCCGAAGGTTGGCTTCTTTGGGGCGGCAAACCGGCCGGTCAGGCCAGCTTCTTGCCCGTACGGTCGTGCATGAATGCCAGCGCGACCAGGCTGATGGCTGCGGCGGCAATCACGTAGTACGCGGGGGCCAGCTTGTTGTGGGTCGACTCGATCAGCCACGTCACGATCAGCGGGGCGAAGCCGCCGAAGATCGTCACGGCGAAGTTGTAGGCCAGCGACAGGCCGGTGGAACGCACTTCGGTCGGGAACTGCTCGGCCAGCACGGCTGGCGCCGGGCCCGTGAAGGCGGCCAGCAGGATGCCCAGCACGATCTGCACCTGCAGCAGCGTGGCGGTGGTCGGCGACACGTTGAGCCAGTGGAACAGCGGGTAGGCCAGCACCAGGATGGCCAGCGCCACCACGCTCAGCATGCGCTTGCGGCCCACGCGGTCGGACAGCATGCCCATCAGCGGGCACAGCACCAGGATGATGGCGCCGCAGATGGCCGTCGACTGGAACGTCGCGCCAAGCGGCAGGCCCAGCTGCTGCTTGGCGTACGAGGGCATGTAGAAGACCAGCACATAGGTGCAGACCGTCCACAGGATGGTCACGCCCAGGCCGGCCAGCACTTCGCGCGGATGGTCGCGCAGCACCTGCGAGAGGGGCGAGAACTTCACATTGTTGGCGCGGCGCTCGGCCTGGCGCTGCTCGAACTCGGGCGGCTCTTCCAGGTGCGAGCGGATGTACATGCCCACCGGGCCGATCAGCAGGCCGAACAGGAACGGAATGCGCCAGCCCCATGCGTCGATCTGGGCCTGGTCCAGGCCATTCGTGACCAGCGCCCCCATGGCGGCGCCCAGCATGAACGAAATACCCTGGCTGGCCTGCTGCCAGCTGGCGTAGGCGCCGCGCTCCTCGTCGGGCGCATGTTCGATCAGGAACGCCGTGGCGCCGCCGACTTCGCCGCCGGCCGAAAAGCCCTGGATCAGGCGCGCCAGCACGATCAGCGCCGGTGCCCAGAGGCCGATCGATGCATAGGTGGGGGCCAGGCCGATGATGGCCGTACCCAGTGCCATCAGCAGGATGGTCAGCGTCAGCGCGGCCTTGCGGCCCACGCGGTCGGCGTAGACGCCCAGCACGATGGCGCCGACCGGGCGCATGAAGAAGCCCACGCCGAACGTGGCCACGGTCAGCAGGAACGACGTCAGGTCGTTGCCAGTGGGGAAGAACAGCTTGGCGATGATGACCGCGAAGAAGCTGTAGACGGTGAAATCGAACCATTCGAGGCCGTTGCCGATGGTGGCGGCGATGATCGCGCGGCGTCGGGTGGCTTTGGACAGGTCGTTGGCGGATGCTGCAGTAACGGACATGAGGCTGGCTACAACGATGAAAGAACCGGTGGATGCCCCCGCAAGTGTGCCCCGGCGGTGACGCAAGCCAGCATCTTAAGCGATTCCTTACATCAATTTGTCATACGGAGGTGCCGACGAAGGTTGCCGATCCATCACCTGATACCCATGGCCCCGAACCGCGACGGCCTTATCCGACGCCGTGCCCATGATGGTTGGGCGTGTGCGGCGTCTGGGTGGGGGCGGCCAGGTCGAGCGGGGTAAGGTCGCGGGCCGGCGCCGGACGCTTGCGCGTGAACCACAGCCAGGCGGCGCTCGAGAGCCAGCCGATGACGAAGACGGTGTCGCCGGCATGGTTGAGCAGGGCCGGCGCCAGCGGCGTGCCGAACACGTCGGCCAGCATGTCGGCGGGCAGGCGCGCGACGATCCAGAGCAACACGGCCGGGCCGCTGCCGTAAACGCCGGGCTGCCACCACAGCGCGTGGGGCAGGGCGTGCAGGGGATCGAAACGCTTGGACACGGGCTTTCTCCGGCGGATGCGTGCGTCGCATCTCTGGAGGACATCATAGGCCGATTCGTGTTACGGCCGCTGTCGGTGTTTGGGGAAACCGTCCGGGGTGTGTGCGGTATCCAACGCCCAACATGCCCGGGGCGCGGGACCTTCAAGTTTTTTGCAGGACTTGTCCGCAAAAGCCATGCGTCACGGCGCGACATCTTTGCCAGACTCCATCCATTGGATACCTCCGCTTAACGGCCCGACGCCATGACTACCCTTTTGCCCGCCATCTATGTGTCACACGGATCGCCGATGCTGGCGATCGATCCCGGCCCCACCGGCGCCGCGTTTGACGCGCTGGGGGGCCGTCTGCGCGCGCTCAAGCCGAAGGCCGTGCTGGTGATATCCGCGCACTGGATCTACAGCACGCTGGCCGTCAGCACGCGTTCGCGCCAGGAAGCCTGGCACGACTTCGGCGGTTTTCCGCGCGAACTGTACGCGCTGCGCTATGACGCCCCGGGGTCGCCCGACCTGGCCGCGCGCGTGAAGGCGCTGATCGAGGCCGCCGCCATTCCGGGTGCCGGCTTCGTGGCCGAAGACCAGGACCGCCCGTTGGACCACGGCGCCTGGATGCCGCTGCGCCACTTCTTCCCCGATGCCGATGTGCCGGTGGTGCAGCTGGCCTTCAACCCATACCTGAGCCCGGCGACCCAGATCGAGATCGGCCGCGCCCTGGCGCCGCTGCGCGCTGAAGGCGTGCTGGTGATCGGATCGGGCAGCTTTACCCATAACCTGCAGGAAGTGTTTGGCGGCGGCGCCCGCAAGGCCCAGCATGGCCCCGAGACCGAGCCATACGTGGATGCCTTCCGGGGCTGGATGGCCGATGCGCTGAACGATGCGCTGGCCACCGGCGACGTGAGCCGGATCGCCGATTACCGCACCCAGGCGCCCTTCGCGCGCCGGGCCCATCCGACCGACGAGCACCTGCTGCCGTTCTACGTGACGCTGGGTGCGGCCATCGGCCCGGACGCGGCGACAGGCAAGGACGCCAGCGTCGCCCGTGTGGCCGATGAAGTGACGTACGGCGTGCTGGCCATGGACACCTTCGTGTTCGACGGCATCGGCACCGGCCACGCGCCGCTGCCCAAGGCGGCCTGATCGCTGGCTGAACGCTGCCTGAACGCGCCTTGATCGCTGCCTGATCCTGGCCGGACCGCGCTGGCGGTCAGGTCGTCAGGTAGCGTCGCACCGACCGCGCGCCGAACAGCGCGATATAGCCCATCGTCAGCGCCACCACGGCGATGCCGATGCGCAGGCTGGCCAGGTGCGCCACGCCGCCGATCATCACCGGGCCAAGCAGCAGGCCCACGTAGGCAAAGCGCGCCACGCGCGCGATGGCTTCGGCAGCGGTCACGCCGGGCAGGCGCGACGCCGCCACGAAGAAGATCGGCACCAGGTTCGCGGCGCCCAGGCCCATCAGGCTGAAGCCGATCAGCGCGGCCAGCGGCCACGGCACGGCAATGGCCAGTGCGATACCGGCAAAGCCCAGCCAGGCGCTGCCGGTCAGCGTGCGGGCATCGCCGAAACGGGCCCGCAGGCGGTCACCGCCGAAGCGGCCGCAGGCCATGCCGCCCGAAAAGGCTGCGTAGCCGAAGCTGATCCATGCCAGCGGCGCCTCGGCCACCTCGCGCATGTAGACCGTGGTCCAGTCGTACATGGCCCCTTCTCCCACCAGCCCCAGGAACGCCATCAGGCCCAGCAGCCACAATCCGCGCGTGGCGTGGTCCTTGTGGTGGTCGGCCGTGGGCAGCACCGGATGGTCGGCCAGCAGCCCGCGACGCGTGCCCAGCGCCACGGCGGCCGTCATGGCCGCGATCAGCGCCGTGTGTAGCAGCGGCGGCACCTGCAGGCTCAGCATCAGCCCGCCAAATGCCGCGCCAATCATGCCGCCCAGGCTGAACATGCCGTGCAGGGCCGACATCACGGGCCGTGTGCTGCGGCTGGCTTCGACGGTGGCGGCCTGCGCGTTCATCCCGACGTCGAACATCGCGTTGGCCATGCCGAACACCAGCAGCGCCGGCAGCAGCAGCGCGAAGCTGGGCATGGCCAGGATCACCAGCGTCATGCAGGCAAACGCGACACCGCCCAGCATCGACGCCCGCGCGCTGCCCATCTTGCCCACCCAGCGGCCCACCGGGCCCATGACCAGGATCGCGCCGCCGGTAACGGCCAGCATGGCCAGCGACAGCATGGCGTCGGACAGCCCGAAGCGGGCCTTGATGGTTGGGATGTGGACCCCCCAGGTGGCAAACGTGGCGCCGTTGGCAAAGAACAGCGCCATGGTGCCGCGCGTGGCGCGCGAGACGGCCGACGGGGACGGGGCGGGAGCGGAGACGGAGGGCGAAGTGGTATCGATCGAATAATCGGACATCAGGACAACCGGACACGGCCGGTACAACAAGGCACAGATCGGAAAAAACTCAGGCTGGCGCGGCGCCAGGCCGCAGCAGGCCGCGCTGGTGCAGCGCGAAGGCGAACGCGCCCAGCGCGCCTACCGCCAGCGCCACCATGACCCACAGCATCAGCCAGTAGCCGCCGGCCACGCGCCAGAGCAGGGCGCCAATCCACGGCGCGGCGGCCTGCATCAGCAACACCGGGGTCATCATTAACCCGTTCAGCGTTGCATAGTGATGACGCGAGATCAACTCGGGCATGGCCATCGCGCGCAGCATGGTGTTGACGCCGTTGGCGCAGCCATAGCAGACCGCCGCCACCATCAGCCAGTAGCCGTCGCCGAGCGTCAGGCACAGCAGGCCCAGGCTCATGACGATATACACCGGCATCGACAGCCGCACCGGGTGATCGATGGGCAACCGCGCCATGGCCAGACGGCCCGCCACCTGCGCAGGCCCGATCAGCGCCGCGACGACCAGTTGCTGGCCCACCGGCAGGCCCTTTTCGGTCAGCATCGGAATCAGGTGGGCGCCCAGCAGCGACGCGATCACGGCGGTGGCCGTGAAGGCCAGCACCACGGCCCAGAACACGGGCTGGCGCAGCGTGGTACGGGCGATGCCTGGCGACGCGGCGCCGGGCAGCGGGGAGCTGGCGTGTGCGCCGGTATGTGAATAGCTGGGATGCACCGCGTAGCGCAGCCTGGCGTGCAGCGGCGCGCAGACAAACAGGTTCAGCGCCGCGAAGATGACCAGCGTCTCGCGCCAGCCCCAATGCAGCACCAGCCACTGGCCGATCGGAATGAAGAGGGTGCTGGCAAAGCCGGCGAACAGCGTCACGTGGACGATCGGTTTCTGGTAGCCATCGCCGAACGCCTGCCGCAGCACCACGAAGGCCGGTTCGTAGAGCGTGGACGCCATGGCCAGCCCCAGCGGAATCCACATCAGCAGGAACAGCGCCGGCGACGGGCACCACGCCCACAACAGCAGCCCGATGGCGGCCAGCACCGACCCGATTCCCATGACCTTGCGCGCCGGCACGCGGTCGAGCAGGCGGCCCACCGCGAACGAGCACATCGCCCATACCAGCAACCCCAGCGAGAACCCGCCCGCCAGGAACGGCTTGCCGTAGCCAAGCGAGTCGTTCATCGGGCCGATGAAGACGGTGAACGTGAAGTACAGCGTGCCCCAGCTGATGATTTCGGTGATGCCGAGGGTCCAGACGATCTGGCGAGGCGATAGCTGGGCCGGGGCGGCGGTGGAATCGGGGGCGGGAGCGGTCATGGCGCGCCCGGCGCGATTAGGGGGGCGCCGGTGCGGTGCAGTCAGTGGAGCGGAAATTGTATCGGCGCAGCCACGGGTGAGGGAAGGCGCACGCCGGGGGGTATCGGGCGTCAGCCGCCAGAACCGGCACCGTCTGGCGGGCCCTTCAGTTCCACGGTGTTGCCGTCGGGGTCCTTGACGTAGATCGACGGGCCTTCGCCTTCGGCACCATAACGGCGTTCGACCGGGCTTGCATCTATATGATGAATATTCAGGTGCTCAAAAATCGCATTGGCATCGAACGGATCGATACGTAGGCAGAAATGATCGAGATTGCGGCCTTCCGTACCCGGGCCTGCGCCGCCGGCCCGACCGACGGGGCCGTCCAGCGATACGAGATCGATCAGCCCGCTGCCGGCCCGAAGCTGCGTGAGGCCGAAGGCGGGCTGTTCCTTTTCCACCGTGCAGCCCAGCACGTCGACGTAGAAACGTACCATCTGCGCGACGTCGGCGGTGCGCAACACCAGATGGTCGATACCGCGGATCGCGAACATGGCGCGTGGAATCCCGTGCGTGGCTACTTGTGCAGCCCGTCGTACTCGATGACCTTGAGGCTGGCCAGGTCCACGCCGTCCAGGCAGCGCGCATTCACGGCGGCCGTGGGATTGCCCTGCGGGTCGGTGGCCTCGGAGTACGGCCCTACGCCGCAGGTGGGGCAGAAACGGTGGGCGATCTTCATCGTGTTGAAGCGGTAGGTCGACGCGTTCTGGTCGGGCGTCTTCAGCCGGAAGTTCGTCTTCGGCACGAACCAGAGCAGATGGCCGCGCCGGCGACATATCGTGCAGTTGCATTGCAGCACCTGCGTGATTTCGCCGTCCGCCTCGAAGGCGACGCGGCCGCAGTGGCAGCTTCCCTGGTACGTGGTCATGGGTGTCTCCGGTTTGCCCAGTCTGGTTGGGGGCGATCACTGGTCCGGGATCAGCCGCTTGCCCAGACTGACCGCCGCATCGCGGCCGTAGCCGAGCCGGTCATAGAACGCCAGCACGGCGTCGTTGGTGTCGCGCACCAGCAGGTTGATTTTCGGGCAGCCGCGCTCGATCAGCAGGGCCTCGGCGTGCGCCATCAGCATACGCCCGTAGCCACGGCCCTGGAACCCGGGATGCACGGCCAGGTAGTAGACCCAGCCGCGGTGGCCGTCGTAGCCGATCATCGCCGTGGCCACCAGAAGGCCGTCCACTTCGCCCACGCGGAACAGCTCGGGCTGCGTCGTCAGCTTGCGCGCGATGTCCTTGTGCGGGTCGTTCCACGGGCGGGTCAGGCCGCAGGCTTTCCACAGGTCGACAACGGCGGATTCATCGGCGGGGCGGTAGGGGCGGAGCTGCATGGGTTGGCTGGGAGTCATACGGGTTCCCAGTGTAGCCATGACCGATCGGATGTTGAAAGGCCCACCCTCTCCCCCGGCTCCTCTCCCGCCTGGGCGGGAGAGGGGAGAACCGTTGGCATTTCAAGGACTGCTCGCAGACCCCACGACGATCGATTACGCCGCCCGCTGCCCTGCCTGCGGGTCGCGGAACAGCTTCAGCAGGCGGTCCCACTTGCCGCGCGCGGCCTTGAGGTTGTTTTCCTTCACGTGGCCGAAGCCGCGGATGTCGTCGGGCACGTTGGCCAGTTCCACGGCGGTGCCATGGTTGGCAGCCGTCAGGCCCTTCGACAGCTCGTCCAGCAGCGCCCGGTACTCGCCGATCAGCGCGCGTTCGGTGCGGCGTTCCTCGGTCTTGCCGAAGATGTCCAGCGCACCGCCGCGCAGCCCCTTGAGTTTGGCCAGGATGCGGAACAGCGTCATGGTCGACGGGCCGAAGCGGCGCTTGACCAGGTTGCCCTTGTCGTCGCGCTTGGCCGTGGTCGGCGGCGCCAGCCAGAAATTCAGCTGGTAGTCGCGGCCCGGTTCGCCTTCGAACTGCGCGCGCAGCTTGTCGAGGAAGATCGGATCGGTGTACAGCCGCGCCACCTCGTACTCGTCCTTGTACGCCATCAGCTTGGCCAGGTTGCGCGCTGCAGCCTCGGTCAGCGGCAGCGGCTTGCCGGCGCCCACCAGCGCGCTCTCGGCCGCGCGCACGCGGTTCACGACATCCCGATACTGCTCGGCGTAGGCCGCGTTCTGGTACTTCGTCAGCAGGTCCACGCGATTGGCGATCAGCTTTTCGAGCAGCGCACCGCTCGACGTCGGCAGCTTCACCACGTCGCCGCCCTCGGTCTGCGTCTTGAGCTTGCCGGCCAGCGACAGCACGTGGTCCGGGTCGTGAGCCATGTGGCGGCCCCAGTCAAAGGCGGCCTTGTTCTTGTCGACCGACACGCCGTTCAGTTCGATGGCGCGCTCCAGGGCCTCGAGCGTCAGCGGAATCCAGCCCTTCTGCCACGCGTAGCCCAGCACCAGCGGATTCGTGTAGATCGTGTCGCCCAGCAAGGCCACGGCCAGCGCGCTGGCGTTGAGGAAGTCGCACTGCTCGCCCACGGCGTTGCGGATATCCTGCTCCGCCGACAGGCCCGGGAACTGCCACTTCGGATCCTTGATGAAGGCGGCAGTCGGGGTTTGCGCGGTGTTCACCACGGCGCGCGTGCGGCCCGACTGGGTTTTCGAGATGACCTCGTCGGTGGCCGACACGATGGCATCGCAGCCGATCACCAGGTCCGCCTCGCCCATGGCGATGCGCGTGGCGTGCAGGTCGTCCGGCCGGGCCGCGATCTGCACGTGCGACAGCACCGCGCCGCCTTTTTGCGCCAGCCCCGCCATGTCGAGCACCGTCACGCCCTTGCTTTCCAGGTGCGCCGCCATGCCCAGCAGACCGCCGATCGTCACCACGCCCGTGCCGCCCACGCCGGTCACCAGGATGCCGTATGCGCGCCGGATCTGCGGCAGCACCGGCAGCGGCAGGTCGGGCAGGCCGCTCATCGACACGCCACTGGCCTTGGGCTTGCGCACCTGCGCGCCTTCGGCCGTGACAAAGCTCGGACAGAAGCCGTTCACGCACGAGAAGTCCTTGTTGCACGACGACTGGTTGATCTGGCGCTTGGTGCCCAGTTCGGTTTCCAGCGGCTCCACGGACAGGCAGTTCGACTTGACCGAGCAATCGCCGCAGCCTTCGCAGACGGCGTCGTTGATGAACGCACGGCGTGCCGGGTCGGGGAACGTGCCGCGCTTGCGGCGGCGGCGCTTCTCGGTGGCGCAGGTCTGGTCGTAGATCAGGATCGTGCAGCCCGGCACCTCGCGCAGTTCGCGCTGGATCGTGTCGAGCTGTTCGCGCGGATGCACGGTCAGCCCTTCGGGCAGCTTGATCGCACTGTTGTACTTCTCGGGCTGGTCCGTGACGATGACGATCTTCTTCGCGCCTTCGGCGGCTACCTGGAACGCGATGTCCTGCACCGACAGCTGGCCGTCCACCGGCTGGCCGCCGGTCATGGCCACGGCGTCGTTGTAGAGGATCTTGTAGGTGATGTTCACGCCGGCCGCGATCGATGCGCGGATCGCCAGCAGGCCCGAATGGAAGTAGGTGCCGTCGCCCAGGTTGGCAAACACGTGCTGGTCGCCGGCAAACGGCGCCTGTCCGATCCAGGCCACGCCTTCCCCGCCCATCTGGCTGAAGGTGCTCGTGTTGCGGTCCATCCAGACCGTCATGTAGTGGCAGCCGATGCCGGCCAGCGCGCGCGAGCCCTCGGGCACGTTGGTTGACGTGTTGTGCGGGCAGCCCGAGCAGAACCACGGCTTGCGCTCGGCGGTCACGCGCGGCGTGGCCAGTGCGCGTTCCTTGGCATGGATGATGGCCAGCCGCGATTCGATCCGCGCGCGGATATCGGCGGGCAGGTCGAATTTTTCCAGGCGCGTGGCGATGGCCTTGGCGATGATCGCCGGCGACAGTTCGTAGTGCGCCGGCAGCAGCCAGTTGTTCTGCGGGATCGACCATTCGCCGCCCGCGTTGTCCTTTTCGTCGAACTTGCCGTAGACCTTGGGGCGCACGTCGTCGCGCCAGTTGTACAGCTCTTCCTTGAGCGCGTACTCCATGATCTGGCGCTTCTCTTCGACCACCAGGATTTCCTGCAGCCCTTCGGCGAACGCGCGCGCGCCGTGTGCTTCCAGCGGCCATACGCAGCCCACCTTGTACAGGCGGATGCCCAGCTGGGCACAGGTGGCGTCGTCGAGGCCCAGGTCGGACAGCGCCTGGCGCGTGTCCAGGTAGGCCTTGCCGGCGGTCATGATGCCGAAGCGCGCGTGCGGCGAATCGATCTCGATACGGTCGATCTTGTTGGCCCGCACGTAGGCCAGGCCGGCGTACCACTTGAAGTCCAGCAGCCGGGCTTCCTGCTCCAGCGGCGGATCGGGCCAGCGGATATTGAGGCCGCCCTGCGGCAGGATGAAATCGTCGGGCAGCACGATCTGCACGCGGTGCGGATCGAGTTCGACCGAGGCGGACGATTCCACCACGTCGGTCACGCACTTCATGGCCACCCACAGCCCCGAGTAGCGGCTCATGGCCCAGGCGTGCAGGCCGTAGTCCAGGTATTCCTGCACGTTGGACGGGTACAGCACGGG
This sequence comes from Ralstonia sp. 25mfcol4.1, assembly GCF_900104095.1. Lineage (GTDB taxonomy): Bacteria > Pseudomonadota > Gammaproteobacteria > Burkholderiales > Burkholderiaceae > Cupriavidus. The sequence continues at coordinate 124,787 of NZ_FNJO01000015.1, forward strand.
CAGGCCGCAGGCCTTGAAGATGTGCTCGGACTGGTGCGCCAGCGTGGATGACTTGGCGGAGTGATCGTCGCCGGCCAGCACCAGTACGCCACCGTACTTGCTGGAGCCGGCCGAGTTGGCATGCTTGAAGACGTCGCCGGTGCGGTCGACGCCGGGGCCCTTGCCGTACCACATGCCGAATACGCCATCGAACTTGGCGTCCGGATACATGTTGACCTGCTGCGAGCCCCAGACCGACGTGGCGGCCAGGTCCTCGTTCAGCCCGGCCTGGAACACGACGTTGTGCGCCGCCAGGTGCTTCTTGGCCTTCCAGAGCGACTGGTCGAGGGCGCCGAGCGGGGAGCCGCGATAGCCGGAAATGAAGCCGGCGGTATTCAGGCCGGAGGCGCGGTCGCGTTCCTGCTGCAGCATCGGCAGCCGTACCAGTGCCTGCGTGCCGCTGATGTAGATGCGGCCTCGCTCCAGCGTGTACTTGTCTTCCAGGGAAACGTTTTCGAGCGCGCGGCGGATGGCGTCGCTGACCGGTGGGGTCAGGGGGGCATTCATATGTGCTCCTCTTTGGGCCCTGCGTGGGGCATGCTGTCGGGATCACCGACACATCATTGATGGGCAGCCGTTCGTGGTCTCTTGTGGAGGCGTCAAGCGGCCGTGTCTCTGCGCGGCATGGTAGCACCGGCGTGCAGGCCGCGGTACCGTGCGATGCAGCATAAAACGCGCCAGATACCCCCGTGCTTTCCCGTATACGCCTATGCTGCACGTGTACACTGCGGTGCATCCAAATGGCGCGCGCGTGTGAACGATGATGTCTGCGCGCCACACGCCGGGGGCGCCGCCACGGTGCAACCCGGCCCCATCCAGAAGAACCGAACATGACCAATTCCCCCCGCCAGGGCGCTACCCTGGCCGTGCTGATCGACGCCGACAACGCGGCGCCCGCCATCGTCGAAGGCCTGCTGGCCGAAGTGGCCAAGTACGGCGTGGCCGCCGTCAAGCGCATCTATGGCGACTGGACGCGCCCGAACCTGTCGGGCTGGAAGGACCGCCTGCTGGCCCATTCGATCCAGCCGATCCAGCAGTTCCGCTACACGGTGGGCAAGAACGCCACCGACAGCGCCATGATCATCGACGCCATGGACCTGCTCTACACGGGCCGCTTCGATGGTTTCTGCATCGTGTCGAGCGACAGCGACTTCACGCGCCTGGCGTCGCGCATCCGCGAACAGGGCCTGACCGTCTACGGCTTCGGCGAGCGCAAGACGCCCAAGCCGTTTGTCACCGCCTGCGACAAATTCATCTACGCGGACGTGCTGCGGGGCGATGCCGACACGGACGCCGATGCCGACACCGACGCCGGCACGGCGCCGACGCGCAGGCGCAGTTCGCAGGAGCTGCGGCAGGACTCCCGCCTGGTGCGGCTGCTGCAGAGCGCGTCGCAGGCCGTATCGGACGAGGACGGCTGGTCCACGCTCGGCGGCATCGGCAACTACATCGCCAAGCAGGCACCCGAATTCGATTCGCGCAACTACGGCTACGGCAAGCTGTCGGAGCTGGTTGCCGCCACCAACCTGTTCGAAGTGGAAGCCCGCAACGGCGGCAACAACAAGACGATCTGGGTGCGGCTGAAGAAGCGCGGCAAGGGCGAGGGCGGCCAGGGCGGACAAGGCGGCCAAGGCGGCCAGCAGGGGGGGCAGCAGGGCAGCCAGGCCCAGCAGGGTGGCCAGCCGCAGCAGGCCCAACCGCAACCGCAGGCCCCGCGCCCGGCTCCAGTGAAGCCGGCGCCCGCACCCATTCCCACACAGACCGTGGCGCAGCCGGTGCCCCCGGTGGAAACGCCCGCGCCCGTGGTGGACATGGAAGCCATGCCCGAACCCGCGCCTGCGCTGTCGGCAGACGACGAGGCAGCCGGCTCGGCCTCGACGCTGATCCCCGAAACCGTGGAAGCCGTCGATGAGACGCCGGCACCACGCGGCAGGCGTTCCAGGCGTCCGGACGTGAAGCTTAGCGAAACGCCATGGCCGATCGATCAGTCGGTATTCGCCGCACCGGGTACGACGGTCCTGGCGGCGCGGGCGACGGAGGCAGTGCCGGCGGCAGCGGCCGAGCCTGCCGAAGCTTCCGCCGATGTCGCCGGGGCGTCGTCGCCCGAAGCCGATACGGAGGCCAAGGCACCGGCCAGGCGGAAGCCCGCCGCGAAGAAGGCCGCCCCGCGCAAGCGTGCGCCGGCGAAGAAGGCGGCCAAGGCTGCGGAATAAGCGTTAGCTGGTCCGCAGGCGCCGCGCCCTCTCCCCCGGCCCCTCTCCCGCTGGCGGAAGAGGGGAGCAAAACCACCAGGGGTCGAAATACCTATTGGGTTTTCCCTCTCCCGCACAGCGGGAGAGGGGCTAGGGGCGAGGGCCAGGCGCGTGAACGGCTACCGCTTTACCGCACCAGCTGGTTGATCTCGATGATCGGCATCAGCACCGCCAGCACGATCAGCAGCACCACCACACCCATCGTCAGGATCAGCAGCGGCTCCAGCAGGCTGGTCAGGAACAGCGTGCGGCGTTCCAGTTCCTGCCCTTCGCCGGTGGCGGCGCGCTCCAGCATGATGGGCAGGTTGCCCGTGGCTTCACCGGACCGGATCAGGTGCACCAGCACCGGCGGAAACTGGTTCTGCGCGGCCAGCGCGCGGGCCAGCGACGCGCCTTCGCGCACCCGCGTGGTGGCGTCGTCGACGTTGTTCTTGAGCGCCACATTCGTCAGGGTCTCGCCTGCCGCCTGCAGGCTGCGCAGGATCGGCACACCGGCCGACACCAGGATGGCCAGCGTGCTGGCAAAGCGCGCGGTGTTGTAGCCGCGAATCAGCTTGCCCACCAGCGGCGCGGTCAGCAGCCAGCGATGCCACGACAGCTTGATGTCGGGCTGCTTCAGCAAGCTGCGGATGATCGCCGAAATCACCGCGATCACGGCCACCGCGGCCCACCACCAGTTGCGCACGAAGTCGGACAGCCACAGCATGATGATGGTCAGCGTGGGCAGCTTCTGCTTGGTGTTGGCGAACACGCTGACCACCTGCGGCACCACGTACGACAGCAGGAAGATCACGATGGCAAACGCCACGAACGTGACGATGGCCGGATAGGTGAACGCCAGGCGGATCTTCGACGTCAGCTGGTTGCGCGTCTCGATATAGGTGGCCAGCCGCTCCAGCACCACGCCCAGGTGGCCCGAGTGCTCGCCCGCCGACACCAGCGCACGATAGATGTCCGGAAAATCCTTCGGATGCTGCGCCAGCGCCACGGACAGCGAACTGCCGCCCATGACCTCGGCCCGGATGCCAGCCAGCAGTTCGTGCACGTACTGGCGCTCGGCCTGGTCGGCCAGCGCGCCCAACGCTTCGTCGAGCGGCAGGCCCGACACGATCAGGCTGGCCAGCTGGCGGGTGAACAGCGCCTGCTCCTGCGTCGACAGTCGCCGCACAAAGACGGTACTGCTGCTGCGCTGGGCCAGGCCGGCGCCGGCCAGCGGATCGACGGTAAGCGGCGTCAGGCCGCGCGCACGCAGTTGCGCGCGCGCCTGCTTGGGACTGTCGGCCTCGATGACGCCGCGATCGGCGCGGCCGGTGGCGTCAGCGGCTTCGTAGCGATAGGCGGGCATGCTGCGGTCCCCGGATTATTCGCGCGTCACGCGCAGCACCTCTTCCAGCGAGGTGGCGCCGCTGTCGATCCAGCGTTGCGCATCGCCGCGCATCGTGTGCATCCCCTTGGACAGGGCCACCTGCTTGATCTCGGATTCCGGCTGCTGGCGATGGATCATGGTCTGGATCTCGCTGTCGACGGTCAGCAGCTCGTAGACGCCCATCCGGCCCTGGTAGCCCGAATGGCCGCACTTGTCGCAGCCGACCGCATGCCACACGCGCTGCAGCGGCTTGCCCTGCGCGTGCAGGGCTTCCGCATCCGTCGCCGTGACCTCGATCACTTCCTCGCGCTTGCAGTGCGGGCACAGGCGCCGTACCAGCCGCTGCGCCAGCACGCCAAGCAGCGACGACGACAGCAGGAACGGCTCGATGCCCATGTCCACCAGCCGCGTGACGGCCGATGCCGAATCGTTGGTGTGCAGCGTGGCCAGCACCAGGTGGCCGGTCAGCGATGCCTGCACAGCGATCTGCGCGGTCTCCAGGTCGCGGATTTCACCGATCATCACCACGTCCGGGTCCTGGCGCAGGATCGCCCGCAGCGCCTTGCCGAACGTCATGTCGATACGCGGATTGACCTGCGTCTGGCCGATACCGTCGAGGTCGTACTCGATCGGATCTTCCACGGTCATGATGTTGGTCGTGTGCGAATCGAGCCGCGACAGCGCCGCGTAGAGCGTGGTGGTCTTGCCTGAGCCGGTCGGCCCCGTGACCAGCACGATGCCGTGGGGCTGGCGTACCAGGTGGTCGAAACCGCCCAGCGTCTCGGGCGCCATGCCCAGCTTGGCCAGGTCCAGCCGGCCAGCTTCCTTGTCCAGCAGACGCAGCACCGCGCGCTCGCCGTGGCCGGTGGGCAGCGTCGATACCCGCACATCCACAGGGCGTCCGCCCACGCGCAGCGTGATGCGACCGTCCTGCGGCAGGCGTTTCTCGGCAATGTCCAGCTGCGCCATGATCTTGATCCGCGAGATCAGCGCGCCGTGCAGCGCCTTCTTGGGCCGCACCACGTCGCGCAGCGTGCCGTCCACCCGGAAGCGCACCACCGACGCCGACTCGAACGGCTCGATGTGGATATCCGATGCCTGCTCGCGCGCGGCCTGGGTCAGCAGCGCGTTGATCATGCGGATGATCGGCGCGTCGTCCTCGGATTCCAGCAGGTCTTCGACGGCGGGAATGTCCTGCATCAGGCGCGACAGGTCCACCTCGCCCTCGACCTCGCCCACCACCTGCGCGGCCGAGCCATCCTGGCGGTTGTAGGCATCCGACATCGCCGCGTCCAGCGCGGCCGGCTCCAGCACGCGCAGGTGCAGCGCGCCATGCACGCGCGTCACCTCGGCCAGCGCGGCGGGCGACGTCTGGCGGCTAACCCAGACTTCGAGCCCGTCCGGGCGCTGGTGCGCGATCAGCAGCGGCGCCTCGCGCGAGAACGAATACGACACGAGCCGGGCCGCCATCGGCGACGGCGGCTCCAGGGGCGCTTCGGCTCCGGTGGCGGGGGTGGCGAGTGTTTCGGTGGCCATGTCGATGATGCTCAGCTCTGCGGGGCCCGACGCTTCGCGAACGCCTCGTCGTTGAACGACAGCGGCCGCGGCGTCACGGACTGGGGCGCCTGTTGCGGCACCGGCTGCGGCACCGGCTGCGGCTGCTGCGAACCCGGCTGACCAGGGGTCTGGTCCAGCGGCAGCGGACCCTGCTGCAGGGCGCCGCCGCGCGGATCCACGAACGGCGTGGTCGGCGCGTTGGCCGGCGGCAGCACCGGCGTCACCGCGTCATTCACGATCATGTTAGGTGACACGAAGCCTTGCTGCTGCGTGCGCATGTAGTCGTAGCGGTCCTGCGTCAGGCGGTCGGTGGCGGCCGTCGTGCGCATCACATACGGGCGCAGGAACACCAGCAGGTTGGTCTTGGCGCGGTTCTTGTTCTCGTAGCGGAACAACGAACCGATCCAGGGGATGTCGCCTAGCAGCGGCACCTTCTGCACGCCGTCGCCGTAGTTGTCCTCGATCAGGCCGCCCAGCACGATGATCTGGCCGTCGTCGACCAGCACGTTCGTCTCGATCGACCGGACGTTGGTGGTCGGGCCCGAGGTGTTGGCGAGCGTGCCCGCGACCACCGACGACGATTCCTGGTAGATCTGCATCTTGACCAGGCCGCCCTCGCTGATCTGCGGGCGCACGCGCAGCGTGATGCCGACGTCCTTGCGGTCGAAGGTCTGGAACGGCGTCACCGAGGCGCTGCTGCCGGTCTGCGCATAGGAGCCGGTCGTGATCGGAATGTTCTGGCCGATCAGGATCTTGGCTTCTTCGTTCTCCAGCGTGATCAGGTTCGGCGTGGACAGCAGGTTCACGCTGCCATTGGTGCCCAGTGCCCGCAGCAGCGCGCCCAGGCCCAGGGCCTTGTTCACCACGCCCAGGTTCAGGCCGCCCGCCGTGGGCAGCAACTGCTGAATCGCCGCCAGGCCGGCGGTCTTGTTCTCGCCGTAGAGCACGCCGGCCGCCGTCAGGTTGACGATGTTCTGGCCGCCCGTGCCGAAGTTCGTGCCGGCAAAGCCGGTGACGCTGCCGCCGTTGTTGACCAGGCCCTGCCACTGGATGCCCAGTTCGCTGGCCTGGGTGGAGGTCACTTCGACGATCATCGATTCGATGTAGACCTGGGCACGGCGCGCGTCCAGATCCTCGATCACGCCGCGCAGATTGCGGTAGACCGGTTCGCTGGCCGTGATGATCAGCGAATTGGTTGACGGATCGGCCTGGATGATGCCGCCCGTGGTGGGCTGCTGGTTCACGGCAAACGACGACGAGAACGCATTCGATCCGCCGCCCGAGCTGCCAAAGCCCGACGAGCCCGAACCGCTGCGGTTGTAGCCGCTGCTGCTGCCGCCGGTGTACTGGCCGCCCTGCGGCAGCGAGGTGGTCTGCGACGTGGCGCCCGTGGCGCCGGCGATGCCGCCGGCCTGCCCGCCCTGCGTCGAACTCGCGAAACTGCTATCCGCAGCGACGATGGCGCGCAGCGTGGCCGCCAGTTTCACCGCGTCGGCATTCTTCAGCGGTACCACCCAGATATTGCCGGGGCGGGCATAGGGCTGGTCGATCTTTTCGATCAGCTGGCGCGCCTGCTGCACGCGGGCCCGGCTGGTGGCGCGAATAATCAGCGAATTGCTACGTGGCTCGGCGACGACGGTCGTGCGCAGCGACGCATCGCCGGCTGCCGCCCCGCCGCCGGCACCGCCCGCCGCCGATGGGTCGAGCAGTTTCTGCAGCACCACGGCCGCATCGCTGGCCACGGCGTTCTTGAGCGGGACCAGTTCGACTTCGCCCGATGCCGGCGCATCCACGGCCGCGATGATGCGGGCCAGGCGGCGCAGGTTGTCGGCGTAGTCGGTAATCACCAGCGTGTTGTTGGCCGGGTAGGCGGTGATGGTGTTGTTGGGCGCGATCATCGGCCGCAGCACCGGCACGAGGTTGTTGGCCGACTCGTAGTTCAGCCGGAACACCTGCGTCACCACCTGGTCACCGCGGCCGACGCCGGCGCCGATCACGGTAGGCGAGCCCTGCAGCTTGGCATCGGCCTCGGGCACCACCTTCGTGAAGCCGTTGGATTCCACCATCGCATAGCCCTGCATGCGCAGTACCGACCCCAGCGTTTCCAGCGCCTGGGCTCGCGACACCGGCTGCTCGGTCACCAGGTTCACGGTGCCCTTCACGCGCGGGTCGATCACGAAATTCCTGCCCGTGGCCTGGCCCACCGCCTTCACCACCGATTCGAGGTCGGCGTTGACGAAGTTCAACACCACCTGGTCACGGTTGCGCGGCGAGATGTCGTTGGGTTGCGGTACCTGTTGCTGCGGCTGCGCCCACGCCATCGCGGGAGACAGCAGCGACAGGGTGCACAGCAGCGCGGTGGCGCGGGCGCAGACGGTGCGGACGAGGTGGTGGTGTGCTTGCGTTGTCATCATCGGTTTCAGGCCAGGGCTTCGGCTATCAGAAGCGCAGCCGTGTCACGTTGTTTTCCGTTCGTCCCAGCAGGCTCAACAGGCCCGCCAGCTGGGTGGCCGCCTCGGGGTCGGCATGGGCCGTACCTTCGAAGCGGGACTGCCGGCCGAGCGTGCCGCTGCCCTCCAGGTGCAGCGGTCCGGCCGTGGTCTTCAATTGCAGGCGGCCGTCGGCGCCGGCCAGGTCGACGTCCGCGCGATAGCTGCCCAGCGGGCGCAGGCGGCTCACCGCCGCCGACATCTGATCCAGTTGCAAGGTCAGATGCCCGAATGTCTGGTTGCCGGCAAACTTGCCCTGCAGCGCCGTCCAGTCGATCCGCATCGTGCCGTCCGGCCGAAGCGTGTTGAACGGGGCGCCGATGCCTTCCAGCAGCGACGCCGGCAGGCGGATGCCGCCCGACTGCACGCTCCAGCCGGTGGGCGTCACCGCCACCGTTACCGGCGCGGCCATCGTCATGTCCTGTTCCAGCACCAGGCGCAATGTGCCCGTCAGCAATGGCCAGAACGCCACGCGCCAGGTCAGCCGTCCCGGCAGCACGGTCGATGTCTGGCTGCCCGTGCCGGCCGACAGCGCCAACGTGGCGCTGCCATGCCACAGCGTGCCCGACGCATCGGCCAGCAGCACGCGGCGTCCGCTTTCCGTGGCGATGCGTTCGGCCATCCACGTGGCAGGCAGCGAAGCCGTCACCGTCACTACCACGGTTGCCGCGCCCAGCAGCGCCCAGCGCAGCCATTGCCAGCCGCGCGACGCGCGGGCGCGCCGGCGGGGCAGGCGCAGGGCCTCGAGCCGCGCCATCAGTTGCGGCCACCGGCACCGGGGCCTTGCAGCGTTGCCGTGACATTGACCAGCGCCGTGGCGCCGACATAGCTGATGCGGGCGTCCGTGACCTTGAGCCGCTGCTGGGCACGCACATCCTGCAGCCAGCTGGCCACCGAGCCGAAGGCCACCTTGTCCAGCTGGACCTGCACGGCGTTGTCGCCAGTGGCCGCCAGTCGCGTGGCTTTCAGGCCGTGCTGGCCGAGGTTGTCCTGCAGCGCCTGGGTCAGCGCATCGCCGCGCAGCGACGGCGCCGGGCTGGCTTGCAGCCCCCGCGCTTCCTGCGCCAGCGTTTCCATTTCGGCCAGGTCGGCGCGCTGCGCCGGCAGGTTGCGCATCAGGCGGTCGCGGCCGGTCGCGGCCGGCTCCCACAGCACCAGGTAGCCGAACACCAGCACCAGCACCACCGCGCCACCGCCCAGGATGGCCTGCTCGCGCGGATTGCGGGCGTTCCAGAAAGTGTCGAAGCGTTCGCGCCACGCGTCGGGCACGCGCGGGCGCAGCCTGCCAAGTCGGCCGGCGGACGTACCCGTTGCGGCGGTGCCGGCGGCGGGGCGATTGGCGGATTTACCGAACTTCATGCGCCGGCCCTGCCTTGCGCCGGGCTGTCGGCGCGCGCGTCGCTCTTGATCGTCCAGCGCGAGCCGGGCGCGGTCGGCGTGCCGCCCGCCCGCACGGCGGCGTCCGGCGGCGTCTTGTCTTCTTCCATCTGCAGGCCTGCTTGCCGCGCCGCGGTGCGCAGCGCATTGGTATTGGTGCCCGGCTTGAGCGTGACGTAGAGCGCGCCGGCGCGATAGTCGAGCTGCAGCAGCGCATCGGGCGGCAGGTCGTGGGCGGCGCGGGCGAAGCCATCGGCCAGCGGCAGGAAATCGCTGGGTGTACTGCGGCCGCTGGCCGTGCGCAGCTGTTCCATCTGGCGGCGCATCAGCAGCGGCGGCTCGGCCACCGGCGGCACGTTCGGAAAAGCGGTATGGAGGATATCGATCTGGGCGGCATCAATGCGTTTCGACTCCTGACGCAGCATCAGCCATTGGGCGTTCATGCCGATGATCTGCACCAGTGCCAGCCCCACGGCCAGCGCCACCGGCAGGCGCCAGGCCAGCACGTTCCAGCGGTCCATCCGGCCCTGGGCGAACTCGAACTGCGCCAGGTCGATCTGCGGATCGCGCAGGCAGGCTTCGGCGCCCGCCAGCCAGATGCGCCAGTTTTCGGAAATCCGCGATGCACGTGCGACCGGCCGCTGCGTACGCAGCGCGGGGACCGGAGCGTGGGCCAGCGCGGCGGGGTCGCCATGCCATGCGCCGGCCGGGGCCAGCACCTGCCAGGCGGCCAGGGCCTGGTCATTGAGCAACAGGCCGTAACCATCGTAAGGGCCGGTCCGGACCGTCAGCTGCCAGAGTCGGGCCGTGTCGGCGGCGGCCGGCGGCGGCGCGGCGGCGTCCAGCAGCGAGGCCGACTGGGCCAGCGCCGATGTCGCGGCTTCCACCACCAGCGTGGCCGGCTGGGCCGATTCATCGGCAGTGCTGGGTGCCACGGGGACGGACGGCTGCGGCGCGGGGGCGGGCGCGGCGTCCCCGGCCAGCACCGGTGCCGGGACATCGACCGCATCGGCGGGCGTCGGCGCCGGCGCGGTGCCTTCTTCCAGTGGCAGGCACAGCTGGGCCGGCAGCACGTTGCGCCGGCGGTGCTTGTGTTCGGTGAACTGGTCGAGCGCGGCGCGCAGCCACGCGCGGTCGGTAACCATCAGCAGGCGACGGCGCGGGCCGCGTGCCGGGGCGGCCGGATCGAGTGCGGGGCCCAGTGCGATATGGCACGGCGCGGCGTCCGTGGCCAGCATGTCTTCCACCAGGTTCGGCAGGGCCAGCCGCAGTCGGGCCGGCGGCAGCGGCGGCACCATGGCTGCCGTGAGCAGCACATCGCTGGCGGCCAGAATCAGGACCAGGCGATCCGCCGCCGGCATTTCCGCCGCCAGGGCGTGGCCTTCGCGCAACAGCTCGGGCATCGGCGACAGGCCGCCGGCGCGGCTTTTTTCCGCGGATGCCCGTACCAGCGCAAAAGGCATCGCGCCAAACTGCCACGGTTGCGGCTGGTCATGCGGCCGGTGCGGCAGGCGGACGTAGAGCGTGGTACTCAAGATTTCCCTGTTGTCTGTGGCGAAGATGCGCTGGAGACGCGTGGCTGGCCGATCAGCCGCCCGTTGGCGCCCCGCCGCCATGCGCCGGGGCAGGCTGGGGCGGACTGGCGGGCACAATCTCTGGCCCGGCGGCAGTTCGCTGCACCGGACCCGGCTCGGCGCAGCAGCATACCTTGCCTGTGTGACTTACGCGCGTCAATAGTGGTCGGACTGATTCTGCAGAACGATGATTCCTACACGCATCCGGGCAAAAACGGCTTGCGGCACGGCCCTGTTTCAGCGTTGCTCGGGCATGGCGTCGGCGTCGCGGACCCAGATGATGCGGGTGGTATTGCCACTGCCCAGCACGTCGGCCCGGAACACCAGCGACACCTTCAGCCGGCGCGCGCGCTCGTGCCGGACCAGGCCGTAGATCAGGAAATAGTGGGTGCGCACGTCGACCACGTCGCCCGGGTTGACCGCCTGCGGGGCGATGCCCTGCAGCTGGGACGTCACGTCGCCGGTGTTGTTGAAGTAGCTGCGGTCGCGCTGGCGCACCAGCTCGCGTGCCCGGTCGAGCGGCAACTTGTCGATCACGGCGGACAGGACTTCGGCTTCGGCGGTGTTGGCGTTGACCTTGGTACGCTCGGGCAACACCGTGACGAACGGTTCGAGCACCGCCACCATCGCCGGCGTATAGCCGGGCACCGCCAGCAGGTCTTCCACGCTGTCGGGCGGACGCGGCGCGGGCTGGCCGTTTGCCGAAACGCCCCGGGCCGCCCGCAGGAAATACTGCGCCGTCGGCTCGGCCAGGCCGGCGTTCATGCCCAGCGTTTGAAGCAGCCGTCTGAAGGCCAGCAGCGACGGCTGATCGATATTGGCCACGCGACCGGTGCCGTCGGCTTGCCAGATATAGAGGTTGGTCAGATTGAAGCGCGCCTGCGCGTCGAGGATGCGGCCGGACACGAACGACGTCTCGCCGCCTTCGGACGTGCTGACGCCCGCGCCCAGGAAGTCGGACAGCCGGGTTTCGGCCACGGGCACCGACCACGGTTCACCCAGGTAGTCCACCTGCGAGCGGCGCTGGTCGTCGCGCAGGATCAGGCGCGACCAGTCCACCGCCGCCCGTTCGATCCAGGCAGCCTGGGCCACCAGCCGCTGGTTCTCGATCGAGCGGATCTGCACCTGCTGGCGCCACAACATGCCGGACACCACGACCACGGCCAGCGTCACCATCAGCAGGGCCGTCACCACGGCGGCGCCTTGCTGGCGGCGGGGGCGCATGCGCGAGGGGGGGAAGGACGCGTGTGTCATCACATCCCCGTCATGCAGATTTTCTGGAACTGCCGCGTGGCATCGCCATCGCCCATGCGCGCAAACACGTTCAGTTCGACGGCACGCACCGCCACGCTGTTCGAGATCGTGCCGATGCCGGCCTGGGCATCGCTGGCGCCGGTGGCGGCCGCTGTGGCCGCTGCCGCGGCCTCGGCCGCATTGGCTACGGCGCTGCCTTGCATCAACGCGGTGCGTACGCGGCCGGTATCGATCAGCCAGCCTGCCGGTTCGACCCAGGCACGCGCCGACAGCTGGTCGGCGTCGCCAAGCAGGCGGCGAATCTGCAGGCCTGCGCTGCCCGGCTGGCGCAGCGCCATCAGCGCGCCCTGCACGTCGTTGCGGGAATAGGCCGCGCGGCTGGCCGCGCGCACGACGGTATTGCCGTCGAGCCGGTAGGCCACCACCTGCCAGGACGGCGGCAGGCCTTCGTCGCGGCGGTCACGCACCAGCAGCAGCTGGTTGGCGCCAATCTCGACGGGGCTGGCCTGCAGTTGGGCCGGTTGGGCCAGGTGCTCGCAATCGGACTGGAACTGGCCGTAAAGCACCTTCAGGGCATCGAGCCGGGCGTCGTGGTCGGTCAGCCGCTCGCGGCTGCGGGTCAGGGAATCGAGCGCGCGCCAGCCGATGACGGCCATGACTGCCAGCAGCGTGACGGCGACCAGCATCTCCAGCAGCGTGAATCCGCGCCGGGCACCGGACCGGATACGGCGCTCAGAGAACATTGCGGGTTTCATTGGGCGCCAGCGTGACCAGCCACGCAAGCCGCACGGACTTGTTGCCGGCGGATGGATAAACGGCGATTTCCACGCGACGGAACGACGGATTGGGCGTGCCCGAGACCGTTTCCTCGCACCACAATGCCACGCCGCCCTGGGGGCAGTCGTAGCCGCGCGTGCCGGGTTCGGGCCAGGTCTTGGACAGCCGCAGCGAGGCCAGGTGGTTTTCGGCGCTGAACTCGGCCAGCATGCGTTGCTGCAGCGACGCGCTGGACTCGACCATCGATCCCATCGCGCGCATGGCGGCGGTGAGGGCCACGGCCAGGATGGTCAGCGCGACCAGGACTTCGATCAGCGTGAATCCCCGGGCCGCGGCGCGGGTCGGGAAGGGCGGGCGGATCATTGCGTCACCGTCGCCACGTAGCGGCCACTGCCGTCGCCGGTCACGTCCACGCGGATCTCGCCGCGCGTCAGGACCAGCCGCTGCGGTTCGTCGATCGGCTCGCGGCCGAAGATCAGCCGTATCGACCCGGTGCCCAGCTGGCGGCCGCCCTGCACGACGACCGCGCCATCCAGCGGCACGCGCCAGCGTCCCGGTGCAAAGACGTCGGTGCGCATGGGAACCCAGCCCTGCGGCGTGGATTCAAGAAAACGCCATCCCGAAGCGTCGCCTTCCCAGGCCAGCGGCCGGGCGCCGAGCTGGGCATCTTCCTGGGCCAGTTCGAACAGGCGGGCGATGCGCTGGCCATCGTCGAGTACGCGGCCGCGATCATTGGGGGTGGCGTTGACCGCCACGAGGGAGATGACGATGCCGGCGATCACCATGACCACCAGCAGTTCGAGCAGCGTGAAGCCGTGCAGCCGGCGGCGCTGGAGTAGGGCGGCCTGGCCGCGCGGCGTCGCCGGAGTCATGAAGGGCAGGGGACGGGCTTATTCCCAGTTGCCGATGTCGGCGTCGTTGCCGCTGCCGCCAGCCTGGCCGTCGGCGGCAAAGCTGAACACGTCGATCTCGCCGCGCACGCCCGGGTTCAGGTACTGGTACGGATGACCCCAGGGGTCCTTGGGCAGCTTTTCCAGGTAGCCGCCGCCCTTCCAGTTATTGGGGATCGGTTCGGTCGTCGGCTTGTTGACCAGTGCCGCCAGGCCTTGCTCGGTGGTCGGATAGCGGCCGTTGTCCAGGCGATAGAGCTTGAGCGCCTGCATGATCGACGAGATGTCCTGGCGCGCGGCGACGATACGGGCCTCGTCCGGGCGGCTCATGATCTTGGGCACCACCAGCGCCGCCAGCACGCCCAGAATCACGATCACCACCATGATCTCGATCAGGGTGAAGCCGCGGGCGAGGCGGCGACGAAGTTGCGTCCGGAGGGCGGCAGTCTGGGTGACGGTTCTGCGCATCGGTTGTGTGCCTTGTTGGTCGAGGTATGGTCGGAGAGTATAACCCCCGCCAGATGACCGTTTGGTGTGCTGCCGGGGTATCAGATCCGCATAAATGTACCAATGTGCAACTGCAATAAAAATCTTGCATTCAGGATGCACGTTATCTATGATTCCGTCACGATGCAACTGACCCGATTCTCAGACTATGCCTTGCGCCTGCTGATGTATGTATCACGCGGCGACGGCACCCGTCCGATCACGATCGCCGAAGTCGGCCAGCAGTTCGACATCTCGCACAATCACCTCGTGAAGGTGGCGGCGCGGCTGTCGAAGCTGGGCTGGATCTCGGCCACGCGTGGGCGGCATGGCGGGCTGCAGCTGGGCCCGGGTGCGGAGAAGCTGTCGATCGGCACGGTCCTGCGCGAGCTGGAAGGGCAAAAGTCGGTGATCGACTGCGCCGACCCGCCGTGCGCGCTGAACGGCAATTGCCGGCTGAAGCGTGCGCTGGACCAGGCCGAAGAGGCGTTCTACCAGGCGCTTGACGGCGTTACGCTGGCCGAAGTTTCCGGCAACAGCCGGACGGCCGAGTCGATCATCAGTCTGCATCGCGATTTCCTGAGCCGGCGCGCGGCCTGAGGCAGCGGGCGAGACCCCTGCCACAGTCTGACGCCGGCTTTATCGTGGGTAAAAACATGCATTGGAAATGCATGAATTCACAGGAGTTTTTGCTGATGTTGTCCGCTGCTTCCCGCCCCTATATCGATGCCAGCGTCCCCGTGCTGCGCGAGCACGGTCTTGCCATTACCACGCACTTCTACCGCGAGATGTTCGCGGCGCGCCCCGAGCTCAAGAATCTGTTCAACATGGGCAACCAGGCCAACGGATCGCAGCAGCAGTCGCTGGCGTCCGCGGTGTTCGCCTATGCCGCAAACGTCGACCGCGCCGATGTGCTGGCGCCCGTGGTGGAGCGCATTGTCCACAAGCACGTGGCCGTCGGCCTGACCTCGGCCCACTATCCGATCGTCGGCAAGTATCTGCTCGAAGCCATTGCCGCCGTGCTGGGCGATGCCGCCACCCCGCCGCTGCTGGCGGCCTGGGACGAGGCCTACTGGCTGCTGGCCGGCGAACTGATCGCCGCCGAGGCGCGCCTGTATGACCGGCACGGCGTCAAGGCCGGCGAACTGCAACGCGTGCGCGTGATCGCCCGCGAGCAGGAGGGCGACCAGGTGGTCTCGCTCACGCTGGCGGCCACCGACGGCAAGCCGCTGCGCGACTTTGCCCCGGGCCAGTACATCAGCGTGGAAGCCATCCTGGCCGACGGCCATCGCCAGTTGCGCCAGTACTCGCTGTCTGGCGAGCGCGGCCTGCCCACGTGGCGCATTTCGGTCAAGCGCGAGGACGGCGGCGCCGAAACGCCGGCGGGCGCGGTATCGAACTGGCTGCACGACAACGCGCATGTCGACACTACGTTGCACGTCAGCACGCCATGGGGCGAATTCGCGCCGGCCATCGATGACCGCCGCCCGATCGTGCTGATGTCGGCCGGCATCGGCGTGACGCCGATGGTGTCCGTGCTGCGCACGCTGGCCAGGGAAAATCCGCATCGTCCGGTGCTGTTCGCGCACGCGGCCCGCCATGGCGGGCACCACGCGCATCGCGGCGACCTGGGCTGGGCGCGCGAACGGATGCCGAACCTTCGTACCCACATCAGCTACGAAACCCCGCAGGCTACCGATGTATCGGGCCGCGACTTCGACCACGCCGGCACGATGCCGATCGAATCGCTGCTCAAGGCCGAAGAGACCTCGGCATTCAACGATGCCCGCTTCTACCTGTGCGGCCCGCTGGGCTTCATGCAGGCCCAACGTCATGCACTGATCAAAGCGGGGATTCCGGTGGGTCATATCCACCGTGAAGTGTTCGGCCCCGATCTGCTCGACGACCTGCTCTGATCTTCGTCGCCCCCCGGCGCCAGCCGTTGGGCTGGCACGACTGACAGACAATCGACGCATGCGTCTGGTACGCTAGGCGACCTCCTGGATTCCGCCGCCTGGCGTATCGCTCGTGCCAACCCTGACCCGGCCTGCCTTCCGCTTCGACCTTTCCGCCTCCTGGCTGCCGCGCGCGGCCAGTCTGTTGCTATTTGTAGCGCTGTGCGCACTGGTCACGCACTGGGTGCTCGTGTTCAGCGCGATGCGGACGATTCCCGTACCCAAATCGGCGCGTATCGCCCAGACCGAGGCCGTGGAAACCGGTGCGGTGGCCACGCTGTTCGGCGGCAGTGCGCAATCGGGCGTGCGGGATGTCCAGTTGATCGGCGTGGTGGCGGACGTCGATGGCGTGGGTCCGGCGGCAGCCATCCTGTCGCTGGATGGCGGGCCGCCCAAGGCGGTGCGCGCCGGTGCCTCCCTCTCGTCCCAGATCCGGCTCACCGAAATTCATGGCCGCAATATCGTGATCGAGCGCAACGGCGTGCGCCAGGAAATTGCGCTGCCGCTACAGAACACCGTATCGGTCGGTCGTCCGGGCAATGCACCGGCGGCGGCGCCGCCGTCCGGTGCGGCCGCACCGTTGTCGACGCCGATGCCGGCCCCGGTGCAGTCGGCACCGCCGCCGGTGGCCAGTGCGCCGGTACAGCAGCCGCCTCAGCAGTTCCAGCCGCAGGCACCCCAACAGCAGGGCCTCGCGCCGCAGCAATTCCAGTCAGTGCCGCCGCACGGCGCCGAGAACCAGCTGCCAAAAGACTGATCAAATCGTAAAAATACGAGTTTCACAATATTGCGCAATCTTTGACTGTATTGCGGCCGTTTACGGCCCGAGTCGATTCTGTGAGGCCCGTAACATCGTATTAAAACTGCCAACTTGGCGTGGTTGTCTGCGTTCTAATCCGTACATGCCCAACGTGATGAAAAGGAGCACAGACATGCAACGCAATCACAAGACGCACATCCTGAAGAGCTTTATCGCCGCCTCGGCCGTGTTCATGGCCGCGGGTGCCGCCTTT
Organism: Ralstonia sp. 25mfcol4.1; assembly: GCF_900104095.1. Lineage (GTDB taxonomy): Bacteria > Pseudomonadota > Gammaproteobacteria > Burkholderiales > Burkholderiaceae > Cupriavidus. Next base: position 141,816 of record NZ_FNJO01000015.1, read on the forward strand.
GCGCAAACCACGCCGGCCCCCGCTGCGCCGCAGGCCGCTCCGCAGGGCGGCCCCGCGCCTCACCATCGCATGGGCGGACCGGGCGAGCACCACCATGGCGGCATGATGTGGATGAAGTCGGTCGACACCGACGGCGATGGCACGATCTCGAAGGCCGAAGCCGATGCGATGTTCAACAAGATCGATACCAACCACGACGGCAAGCTCGACAAGACCGAGCTGGCCGCCTATCGCAAGGCTGCCTGGGAACAGCGTCGCGCCGAGATGAAGGCCGAATTCGAGGCCAAGTTCAAGGCTGCGGACAAGAACAACGACGGTGCGCTGACGCGCGACGAGTTCAAGGCTGCCTTTCCGCGCATGGCCGACCGCTTCGACAAGCTCGACGCCAACCGCGACGGCAAGGTGACCATGGCTGAAATCCAGTCGGACATGCAGAAGATGCACAAGGACCGGATGGATCGCATGCAGCGTCGCGGCCCTGACGGAGCCTCGGCCCCGTCCGTTCCGTCGTCAAGCGGCAACTAAACCCTTGCCCCGGCAACAGCCAGGCGCGGCCTTCGGGTCGCGCTTTTTTGTTTTGGCTGGCACCATCCTTGCCTTGCCCACGTGACGCATGCGCCCGCTGCATATGACTGCCGTACTAGTCCCTGCATGAAATAAATTGCGGACTTGTGCACGACTTGCTAAATTTGCGCAAAAAAATTGCCGACAAACATATTGCGGAGCAACAAAACGTGAGCAAGGTGGAGCTGGACAAGATCGACCGGAAGATTCTGGAGGTCCTGCAGACCAACGGGAGGCTGACCAACCTGGAAGTGGCGGAGCGCGTGAATCTGTCGCCGAGCCCCTGCCTGCGCCGCATCCGTCGGCTCGAGGAAATTGGCGTGATTCGCCAGTATGCGGCGCTGCTCGAACCGAACAAGATCGGGCTGGGCCTGCTTGCCTATATCAATGTGCGGTTGGAAAAGCAGGGCGGCACGCCCAAGGGCAAGGCGCCGCTGGACCTGTTTCGTGCCGCCATCCAGACCTGGCCGGAAGTGGCCGCCTGCCACGCCATGACGGGCGAGATGGATCTGCTGCTCAAGGTCTATGTCGAAGATATGGAGCACTTTGCGCGCTTCATGCAGGAACAATTGCTGGCGCATCCGTCGGTGATCGATGTGCGTTCCAGCTTTGCACTGGAGTCGATCAAGGACACCACGGCGCTGCCCGTGGCCGGGGGAGCCTGACAGCGGCGCAAGCCGCACTTGGGTCCGCACCAAACAGAAACGGCGCACCTTGCGGGTGCGCCGTTTTTCATTCGGGGTCGCCGGACGGGGTCAGGCGGTGCCTTTCTGCGGCACCAGCGAGCGCCAGAAACGCAGGCCAAATCGGCGGACATCGCGCAGATTGCGCCGGACCATGTAGTCGAGGTCCGCCACCTGTTCGTCGATCGCCTCGGTCAGGCGGCTCACCGTGTCGGCGGGCGGCAGTTCCAGGTAGGCATCGGCTTCGCCATAGGCGTATTGCACCTTCATGCCGGCCTTCTTGGCGATGTGCATCATCGCCGCGTTACGCGACAGGCAGTGCATGTACAGCGTGCGGACGCTGGTATTGCGGCCGTGCATGGCGGCGCGCTGGAACAAGGCGCTGCCGATGCCCCGGCCCCGGGCGCTCTTCGACACCGACACGCCGAACTCGGCAACGCGGCCCTGGGCGTTGTCGCGCAGGTTTGCGAAGTGGCCGACGCCAACCAGTTCCAGGTGCTCGTCATAGACGCCAAACACGCTGTCGTGGTCGAAATCGATGCTTTCCACATAGGCTTCGATCACGTGGTTGCCAACCGACTGGCCAAAACGGAGCAGGCGATCTTCCTCGCCCAGGGCGAGAAAATGCTTCTGCAGACGCGAGCGATGATGGGCAGCCAGTTCGCGCACCAGTGTGGTGTGACGCTGGGTTGCCTGGCTCGCCTCGGCTGCGCGGCGAAGATCTTCGTCGGTGACTGCGCCGACGGCCTTGCTCAGTTCGAGCGGGTTCACTTGGTTTCCTTCTTCAGTGATCGGTATAAAAATAGCACCGTCGCGGTGGTCGTCCCTGCTCTTTCATCCAACTCTGTGCGGCATGAGTTCGATTTGTGATCCAGAATGCTGGATTCGGGCAAACACTAGGTTGCTGCGGCGCGAAAAGTATTGTAGTGGAATTGTCAGTCTCGCGTAAGCTACCCATCCGCCAAACCGTGGCGCGAAAGCGGGTCAGATAGAAAAATACTGACAATTCAATAAGTTATGAACGCGGCTGGGACGTCGACGGTGTGTGGGTTGTGGATTTGCTGCAACGCCGCACCCGGCTGGCTTGTCTGTCGCATCGATCCCCCAAGGGAAAGACAAAGCCCCATTCATGAACGAGCCACCGATTGTTGTGATCTATGCGCATCCTGCGCCCCGACGCTCGCGCGTCAACCATCCCCTTGCCGAAGCCCTTGCCGAACTGCCCCATGTGGCAGTGCGTGAGCTTTACAACCTCTATGTCGACTACGACATCGACGTCGTAGCGGAACAGCGGCTGCTGTCGACCGCCGAAACCGTGGTGCTGCTGTTCCCGGTGCGCTGGTACAGCGTGCCGGCGCTGATGAAGCTCTGGCTCGACGACGTGCTCGAAATGGGTTGGGCCTACGGGCCCGGCGGCACGGCGCTGCGCGGCAAGTCGATGCTGGCCGTGGTCAGCGCGGGCGGCCAGGCGGATGCTTACGGTCCCGACGGCGCCCACGGCCATCCGATCGGCGATTTCCTGCTGCCGCTGGAGCAGACCGCCCTGCAATGCGGCATGAGCTGGATGCCCCCGATCGTGCTGCACGACGCCGACCGCGCCGACACCGACGCCGTGGCGCTGCACATCGAACACGTGGCGCGCCATCTGGCGGCGCCGCCGCTGCCCCCGGAAACACAGGAATGGCCGGCATCCGAGGTCAGCGGGGAGGACGCGCAATGAACCAGCATGACTTCCTGATTGCCCTGCTGGTGTTCCTGGTGGCGGCCGTGGTGGCCGTGCCGGTCGCGCGCCGATTCCAGCTGGGCGCGGTGCTGGGCTACCTGATCGCGGGTGCCGCCATCGGCCCGTTTGCCTTGCGCCTGGTGACCAACGTCGAGTCGATCCTCCATTTCTCGGAGTTCGGCGTCGTACTGATGATGTTCGTGATCGGGCTCGAACTGGAGCCGCGCAAGCTCAAGGCGCTGAAGCAGAGCATCTTTGGCTACGGTTCGATACAGATGGCGGCGTGCGCGTTGGCCATCGGCATTGTTGCAGCCCTGTTCGGCGCGCCCTGGCAGGTCGCCATCGTCGCCGGGCTGGGCCTGGCGCTGTCGTCCACCGCCATCGCGTTTGCCACGCTGGCAGAGCGCAACCTGATGCAGACCGGCGCTGGCGCCGCCAGCTTCGGCATTCTGCTATTTCAGGATATCGCCGCGATTCCGATGATCGCGCTGCTGCCGCTTCTGGCGGCGGACGGCGCGGGTGCCACGGCCCACGGCCCGGAGAACTGGCAGACCGCCGCCAAGGCGGTGGCCGTGATTGGCGCGGTGGTCGTGGGCGGCCGCTACCTGGTGCGGCCGGCCTTGCGCGTGATTGCCCGCACCGGCATGCGCGAGATGTTCACCGCGTTTTCGCTGCTGCTGGTGGTCGGCATCGCGCTGATGATGGACGCCGTGGGCCTGTCGATGGCGCTTGGCACCTTCGTGGCCGGCGTGCTGCTGGCGGACTCGGAATATCGCCACGCGCTGGAGGCCGACATCGAGCCGTTCAAGGGCCTGCTGCTCGGTCTGTTCTTCATGGCGGTGGGCATGTCGATCGATTTCGGCATCCTCGCGCAGCAGCCCGGCAAGGTGATGGGCTTCGTGGCGGCGTTCGTGCTGATCAAGACCGCGGTGCTGACGCTGCTGGCCAAACGCTTCCGGGTGTCGCGCGGGCAGTGGCTGCTGTTTGGCCTGCTGATCTCGCAGGGCGGCGAATTTGCGTTCGTGGTATTTGCCGAGGCGCGCACGGTCGGCCTGCTGCCCAGGGAAACCGAGGCGCTGCTGGTGCTGATCGTGGCGCTGTCGATGGTGGCCACGCCGCTGTTGCTGCTGCTGTTCGACCAGTTGCTGGCCCCGCGTCTCAACGCGATGTCGAAGCGGCCCGACGACGAGATCACCAATCATCACAATCCGGTGATCATTGCCGGGTTTGGGCGCTTCGGCCAGATCATAGGGCGCCTGCTGTATGCGCAGGGCATTGGCGTGACAGTGCTGGACCATGATCCAGACCAGATCGAATTCCTGCGCCAGTACGGCTTCAAGATCTTCTACGGCGATGCCACGCGCATGGACCTGCTCGAAGCGGCCGGCGCCGGCGAGGCGAAGATCCTGATCGTGGCCATCGAGGACCTGGACGACAACCTCGGGCTGATCGACAAGGTGCGCCACCGCTGGCCGGACCTGAAGATCTACACGCGGGCGCGGCATGTGTCGCACGTCTACCAGCTCATGGATCGCGGCATCGGCATCGACAACTACGAGCGCGAGATGTTCGAGGGTTCGTTGATGCTGGGACGCAAGGTGCTGGAGGGACTGGGCTTCGACCGGGTGGAGGCGCGTGGCGTGGCGCTGCGCTTCCGGCGCCACAATATCGAGGCCATCGACCGCTTCTATCCGTACTACAAGGATCAGAAAAAGCTGGTCTCGCTGGCCAAGCAGGCGCGCGACGAACTGGAGGAGATGTTCCGCCAGGACCGCGACCAGCGGCGCAAGCAGGAAGATGCCGAATGGTCCTGAGCCCGCCCCGGCAGCCGTCCGGTGGCTGAAGCGGGCTGGGACGCGAAGGGCCCGACCCGCCCGATCAGCCCGATCAGCCCGATCAGCCCGATCAGCCCGACCAGCCTGACCAGCCTGACCAGCCTGACCAGCCCGACCAGCCCGACCAGCCCGACCAGCCCGACCAGCCTGATCAGCCTGATCAGCCTGCCCGGCTCAGTCGCCCCGGTCGGCTCAGTCGGCCCGGTCGCCCCGGTCGCCCCGGTCGGCACCCGGCATGCCCGGTGCCAGGCCGTGTTCGAGCAGCCCGACCACCATCTCGGCGAATGCCCCGTATGACAGCCGGCCACCGGGTTTGAGCCAGGTGAAGGTCCAGTTGATCATGCCGAACACGGTCATGGTCAGCGCGGTCTGGTTGTCGCGTGTCACGCGCTCCGGATAGGCGCGCTGCAGCAGGCGCGCGAACGCCGCCACCACGTCGCGCTCGCGCTGCAGGATCTGGTCGCGCTGCTCCTCGGCCAGAAACTTCACATCGTTGATCAGCGCGATATGGCGCGTTTGCGACGTCTCGTACTCGGCCAGGAAGGCGCGCAGCAGATGGGCGAATGTCTCGCGATGGCCGCGCGACTGGCGCGTGCCTTCGGCCTCCACCTCCGTGACGATCTGCATCAGCTGCCGGGTGTAGCGGTCCAGCAGGTCGAACAGGATCGCTTCCTTGCTCTCGTAATAGTGGTAGAGCCTGGCCTTGGACGTGCCGCAGGCCGCAGCCAGGTCGGCCATCGAGGTGCTGGGGTAGCTGGAGGCGGCAAAGGCGGCGGCCGCCAGGTCGAGAATCTGTTCGCGTTGCGCCTCGAAATCGGGCGCCTTGGTTCGTGCCATAGGGGTCGGATCGATCCGCCTGTTGTTCTGTTATCGGTACGGCGTCAATCGGTGTGGGCAGCGAGGGGGTTGCGGCGGATATCGCAGGATTCGAGGCTTTGCGGGTCGCCGCGCAGCTCCAGCTGTCCCGTGCTGACCAGCTCGCGGCAGCGCCAGAAGACGAACCAGTCGCTGGCCAGCAGGCCCTCGATGGCTCCCATCACGCTGCCCACCACCTGCACGGCCGGCGTCCAGTCTTCGGGGGCGCGCTCCAGGATCACGTCGTCGACGTTGTGATAGGCCGCGGGCACCAGCGTATTGCCCTTCCACAGCCGCACATCGGCGTTTTCCTTGACGTTCTGTTGCCACTCGTAGCCGAGCCGGCCCAGGCGCAGCACCGATACCGGGGCGATCGTCGAAAAACGACGTGCCAGCCGGGCGGCCGGATACATGCCGACGGCGGTCAGGCTGCCGTGCGTGGGGGCTTCCAGCTCGCGCAGGTCCATCGCCACTTCGTTGATGCGCTGCGGAGCCTGGTAGAGGTGGAACACCACCCGGCGCAGCATCAACTGGTCCGATGCGCTCTGGCCATGCCAGATGGCCACTTCCATGTCGTCGCGACGCAGTTGCTGGAGCTGGTCCAGCGCCTGGCGCATCTCGGCCGCGAAGTCGATATCGGTGTGCGGCGCCACGCGCTGCCAGAAGCCGGAGCGGATCAGGCCGGTGCTGTCGATATCGGCGATCGGACCCACGGCAAGATCGTCGCGCAGGACGACCACCGGGTCGGGGCGGGCGGCCTGGGCCAGAGCCTGGCGCAGCGTGTTGCCCGCGACATCGCCGTTGACGACATGTATGTATTGCATGACCGTGATTGTATAGGGTGCGACGGGTGCCGGACCTCCGGACGCGGCCGCCGCCACCGCCGTCAGGCGGCCGCTGGGCGGGCGATGCGACGCATGAAGCGTGTTCCGCCATTGTAATCACGGTGCGACACCGGCCGGGCATCGGCGGCTGTCTGACATGTGGGATTCCTGCCATACGTTCGACACCCTTGACATCGGCCCGGCGCGCTGGTCGGTCCTTACCGTTCGTCGTAGCTGACGACCACCCGAGGCGTCAGCGCGCGCGCCTGGCATGTCAGCACAAAGCCCTTTTCCATTTCCCACGGTTCGAGCGTGTAGTTCTTCTCCATTTCCACCTCGCCCTCCAGCACCTTGGCGCGGCAGGTACAGCAGACGCCGCCCTTGCAGGCATAGGGCAGATCCAGCCCGGCGGCCAGCGCGGTGTCCAGCACTTTGGCGCCGGTCAAAGGCAGGCGCATCTTGTGCTGCTTGCCGTCCAGCACCACCACCAGTTCGGCGGTGCCGGCCTGGTCGGCATGGGCGGGCGGGGCGGTCCTGGGCTGGGTCAGCGGCACGCCGAATCGCTCGGCGTGGATCCGGTGCGGATCCAGCCCCGCGGCCTTGAGGGCTTCCTCGACTTCGTCGATCATCGACGCGGGGCCGCACACGAAGGCGGCATCGATGTCGTCCACGGGCAGCAGGGTTTGCAGGAACGCCGTCACGCGGTCGCGGTCGAGCCGGCCGTGCAGCAGATCCACCTCCTGCGGCTGGCGCGACAGCACGTGGTACAGCGTGAAGCCCGACAGGTACTGGTTCTTCAGGTCTTCGAGCGCCTCGGAGAAGATGATCGAATCGACGCTGCGGTTGCCATAGACCAGCGTGAACCGGCTGCGCGGCTCCTGGGCCAGCGTGGTGCGGATCAGCGAAATCACCGGCGTGATGCCGCTGCCTGCCGCAAAGGCCACATAGTGGCGCGATGCATCGGCATCGAGCGGCACGTGGAAGCGGCCATCGGGTGTCATGACGTCGAGCACCTGGCCGGCGGCCACGTTGTCATGGATCCACGTGGAGAACACGCCGTCGTCCACCAGCTTTACAGCCACGCGCAGTTCGCCGCGATCGTCGTAGTCCTGCACGCCGCAGCAGATCGAGTACGAGCGGCGCACGTCCTTGCCCTCGACAGGCGCCTTGATCGTCAGGAACTGGCCCTGCGTGAAGCGGTAGGCATCGCGCAGTTCCGGCGGGACATCGAAGGCAATCGAGACCGTGTCCGGGGTCTCGGGGCGAACCTGCGCCACGCGCAACGGATGGAACTGTGGGGTCATGGGCCGGCGGTGCTCAATAGGGTTTGAAGTAGTCGAACGGCTCGCGGCAATCCAGGCAGCGATAGAGCGCCTTGCAGGCCGTGGAGGCAAAGCGCGACAGCTCCTGTGTGTGGACGCTGCCGCAGCGCGGGCATGCAATGGCAGGCGACTGCGGCTGGCGCGGCACGAAGCGCAATGGCTGGACGTTGCCACCGTGCGGGGCCGGGCTGGCGCACTGGCCCGGGGGCGCGATGCCGAAGGCGTGCAGGCTGGCGCGGCCGGCTTCGGTGATCCAGTCGGTGGTCCAGGCCGGCGCCAGCACGGTGCGCACGTGCCACGGCGCCAGGCCGGCTGCTTCGAGCGCGCGTCCGGCGTCTTCCTCGATCTGCGACATCGCCGGGCAGCCCGAATACGTGGGGGTGATGATGGCCTCGATGGTCTGGCCATCGTCGGCCAGCACCACGTCGCGCAGGATGCCGAGGTCGCGGATCGACACGACCGGGATCTCGGGGTCGGGCACGGCTTCCAGGGCGGCCCAGGCGCGGGCCAGCCGGTCCGTGGGCGAAAACGGGGATTCGGCGGGCGTGGAGCCGCCGCTGCGCGCGGCGGTGGGCGCGAACGTTGGCGCGAACGTTGGCGCGAATGGCGATGCCGGAGCCGGTGTCATCGGCGCGGGATGGGTACGCATGGCCGGCCTCGTTACCACTGCGCGCCCGGATGGGCCCGCGCCAGCCCCTGCAGCTCAGCCAGCAGGTAGCTCATGTGTTCGGAATGCACGCCGTGCTTGCCGGTGGACACGAACGCCGACGGCGCCGGGCGCTGCAGGGTGGCGTCATCGAGCGTGGCGGCAACGGTGGCCTCCCAGGCCTCGCGCAGGCCGGACGTCAGCACGCCCACGCCCTGTGCGGCCACTTGCTGCTCCACCGCGTCGTCGGCGAAGCATTCGTTCATATAGGGCAGCAGATGATCGAGCGCCCGTTGCATGCGCGCGTGCGAGGCGTCGGTGCCGTCGCCCAGGCGCACCACCCAGTCGGCGGCATGGTGCAGGTGGTAGCGCACCTCCTTGGCTGACTTTGCCGCGATGGCCGCCAGCTCGGCGTCGGTGCTGAGCGCCAGCGCCGGCCAGAGTTCGGCCATCAGCGCGCTGTACAGGAAGTTGCGCATGAGGGTGACCGCGTAGTCGCGGTCGGCGCGCGCCGTGCCGGCCAGCGGGCCGTGGTGGGGCAGCTCCTGTAGCGTCCAGTTGCGGAATTCCGGTTCGCTGCGCCAGTAGGCGTAGTCGTCCTCGTGGCGCACGCGGCCGGTCAGCCGGCCTTCCAGCGCGCCGGCGTGGCTGTACAGCAGTCGGGCCTGCCCGATCAGGTCGAGGCTGATATTGGCCAGCGCGATGTCTTCCTCGAGCACCGGGCCGTGGCCGCACCATTCGGCATTGCGCTGACCCAGGATCAGCGCGTTGTCGGCCAGGCGCAGCACGTATTGCAGGGGGGCGGTCTGTGCCAGCGGCAGGCGCGCCAGGGCGACGCCGTCGGCTACGTTGGTTTGCGTCATGGGGCCGGCCTTACATATGGTTCACTTCGTCGGGCAACTGGTAGAACGTGGGGTGACGGTAGATCTTGTCCGCGGCCGGGTCGAACAGCTCGGCCTTTTCGGCCGGCGCGCTGGCCGTGATGGCGGCCGACGGCACGACCCAGATCGACACGCCTTCCTGCCGGCGCGTGTAGACATCGCGCGCCATGTGCAGCGCCTGCCGGGCATCGGCAGCGTGCAGGCTGCCGCAGTGCTTGTGTTCCAGGCCCTGCTTGCTGCGGACGAAAACTTCCCACAGCGGCCATTCCTTTTGTTGTGTCATGGTGGTCTCCGGATCAGGCCGCCTTGGCCGGGGATGCGCGCCGGGCGCGCTTTTCGGCATGGGCCAGCGCCGCCTCGCGTACCCAGGCGCCGTCTTCGTGCGCCTTGACGCGCGTGGCCAGCCGCTCGCGATTGCAGGGGCCGTCGCCGTTGATCACGCGCCAGAATTCTTCCCAGTCCAGCGGGCTGTAGTCGTAGTGGCCGCGCTCGTCGTTCCAGACCAGGCCGGGGTCGGGCAGCGTCACGCCAAGCACCCTGGCCTGCTCGACGGTGGCGTCGACGAACTTCTGGCGCAGGTCGTCGTTCGATATCCGCTTGATGCCCCAGGCCATGGTCTGGGTGCTGTTGGTGGACGCTGCGTCGGGCGGCCCGAACATCATCAGCACCGGAAACCACCAGCGGTCCACGGCGTCCTGCACCATGGCGCGCTGGGCTTCGGTGCCGCGCATCATGCTCAGCAGCGCGTCAAAGCCCTGGCGCTGGTGGAACGACTCTTCCTTGCAGATGCGGATCATGGCCCGCGCGTAGGGGCCGTACGAGCAGCGGCACAGCGGGATCTGGTTCATGATCGCCGCCCCATCCACGAGCCAGCCGATCACGCCGACGTCGGCCCAGGTCAGCGTGGGGTAGTTGAAGATCGACGAATATTTGGCGCGGCCGCTGTGCAGGCCGTCGAGCAGATCGTCGCGCGACGCATTGAGCGTTTCGGCCGCGCTATACAGATAGAGGCCGTGGCCGCCTTCGTCCTGCACCTTGGCCAGCAGAATGGCCTTGCGCTTGAGCGACGGGGCGCGGCTGATCCAGTTGCCCTCGGGCTGCATGCCGATGATTTCCGAATGCGCATGTTGCGAGATCTGCCGTACCAGCGTCTTGCGGTAGGCCTCGGGCATCCAGTCCATCGGCTCGATCTTGGCGTCTTCGGCGATGCGCGCGTCAAAGGCGGCCTGCCGCGTGGCCTGGTCGGCGTCGGCCGATGTGGGCCCATGCTGCGGCTGGCCCGGCAGGTCGAGGCTCTGTGTGTACATCACGTCTCCTTGACTTTCGTCTTTGGCGGGGGGCCGACCTGTTGGTGGTGCGCTGGCGCGATACGGCGGAGAAGGGCGCGGACTGTTGTGGGGTCGGTCAGTCGGCTAAATATAAATATAAACCGACTGGTCGGTCAATTTAAGAGTTTTACGATGGACACGTGGATTCGGCGCCACGTGTAGTATCGAGCTTCCACGACTTAATGGAGGGCAAAGCTATGTCGAGCAAGGCTTACGGCAAGATCGCGGTGGCCGTGGATGGCAGCAGCACGTCGGATCTGGCATTGCAGGAGGCGATTCGGGTGGCCAGCGGCGGCGGCACCGTGCTGGCGCTCTACGTGGTCGACAACGGTGTGATGCTGTTCGATGCGGGGTTCTACGATCCCACGCAGATCGAACGGGCCTATGTGGACAGCGGCAAGAAGGCGCTGGAGGCTGCCAGCGCGGTGCTCGGCAATGCCGGCGTGACCTTCGAGACCAAGCTGGTGACCGATCCGGCCGTCATCGGCGACATCGCGGGATCGATCAATGCGGCCGCCAGCGAATGGGGCGCGGACCTGCTGGTCATCGGCACCCATGGCCGCCGTGGCGTACGCCGTCTGGTGCTGGGCAGCGTGGCCGAAGCCGTGATTCGCCAGTCGACGACGCCCGTGCTGCTGGTGCGCGGCAAGGCATCCGCCGATTGATCGTCGACGGATAGTCGGCCCGGGGGCCGAGCAGACGGACGCCCGGCTGCTGGCGCCGGCGCGGTGGTCAGCCGGCGAACCGGAAATGGCCGCCGCGCAGCACGATCTCGCGGGCTTCGGTCAGCTCGAATAGCGTTTCCGCGAGCTGTTCGATGCGCCGGCGGTTGCTGGTGAAGGCGCGCACGAGATCCTCCTCGCGCGCCGATTGTGCCCCGCAATACGCTTCCAGTGCTTCTGCCGTGACCGAGTATTGCGACCGGGTGCCGTTCACAGTGGCGGGGCAGGACAGCGTCAGGCTGGCGCCGCAGTAGGTGGGAACGGTGCTGGGGAAGGTGATATCGACCATGGCGTGCCTCGTCTTGCCGGGAACGGGGAAACCGCGAATATCCTCTCAATATAGGCAATCGCGGTTGCCAGGCAAGCCGGCTGGCCCGTGTCTCAGGGCAAGCCCCGATCCCTCGCGTCAGCCGGCGCGCGCCCCCGGCAGCCGGACGCGCCCCGCCTCGGCCTGCTCGGCCGCCAGCGCGCGCAGGTGGATAACGGTTCGATGGGCGCTATCGATATGCGCGTCCGCGTAGGTGCACTGTTCAGCCAGGAAGTGCTCGAACGGGGCGTCGGACGGCGTCAGCGGTGCCATGCGCGCGGCCGCAATCGCCGCACTGACGCCGGTGCGGCCTGGCCGAACGGCCACTTCGGCCAGGCGGGCTTCCAGATCCGTCAGCAAAGACTGAATGGCGGCACCGGGCGCGGCATGCACTTCGCCCGATTCCGCGCCCGCCCGGACCAGGCCGGCCAGCGACGCCATGCGTCGCGCCGTGACATGCAGGGCGGCATGGGCCGCGCCAAGGCGTGGGTCGAGGTCCGCGGCGCACTGGGCCAGGGTGTCTTCGGCACGGGTTGAAGCCCTGCCGGCCGCCACGCGCAGGGCTTCCAGCCGCATGCGGGCTGGCGTGACGCTGCGTGCGGTGCTGATCGCGGCACGCAGGTAGACGGCGTTGACGGACAGGGCGTCCAGGCTGTGCCGGTACGCGCGCGACAACTCGGCGCGCGGGGCCAGTATGTAATAGCTGGCCAGCGCGATCAGGCATCCGATGGCCGTATCCATACCCCGCAGCGCCGCCACATGGCTGCTGCTCGACGCGGGCTCGCCCAGCCACGAAAACAGAATGACCGCCGGCGTCAGGCAGAACGCGAAGCCGCCCGCGCTGCCGGCCAGGCGCAGTGCGTAGGCGGCCGCCAGGAATATCGCGCTCAGCCCCAGCGCCAGTGTCGGGTTTGGATGGGCCAGGCCCACCAGGCAAGCCAGCAGGGCGCCAGCCAGCGAGCCGGCAAAGCGGTGGAACGAGATCTGCCGCGTGGTCTGCAGGCGCGGACTCAACACCATGATCACCGTGACGGCCACCCAATAGCCATGGTCGACTTGCAGCAGTTGCGATGGGAGCAGGCTCAGGCCGCCGGCGAACGCCATCCGGAGCGCATGACGGGTGATTCTGGCATCACGTGCGGCGATATCGGCGAGCGTATGCCCGATCCGGTCGGCGATGCCGGCCAGTCCGGCATTCTGCCAGGCAAACGATTCGCGCCAGCGATCGAACGATGGATGCTGGGCCAGCGCGGCCAGGGCGGACTGATAGGCCGGCGGGGCGCCCGCGTTGGCGCGCTGGCCGATCAGCCTGCGCACATCGCGATCGAGCATGGCGCTCAGGGCGGGCAGGTCAGGCGCATGGCGGGCCAGCGCCTGCCGTACCTGCGCCTGCGTATCGGCCAGGCAGCGCGCGGCATACACCAGAGGCAGGCTGTGCTGTCCGCCGGCCCGCTCGCGCAGTTCGCCGGCCACGATCAGCAGGGCAAAGATGGCGTCCGCCACCGTTACCGCGTAGGCGTAGTGCAGCATGCCGACCGGATCGACCATGCCACGCCGGCCGATGACCGCGGCGCGTGCAGCCTCGATCCGCAGCCGGATTTCCTTCTTGTATAGCGAGGTGTCTTGCAGCCCCGGCGTAGCCAGGTGCTCGGCAAAGCGCCGGAGGGCATCGTAGGCGGCGGTGATCTCGGGCCGGGGTCGCGCGTCGCGCTGCGAGGGGATCAGCACCAGCGAAATCAGGCACGCAAACACGCCGCCGCGCAGATAATCCACGCCCGCCGTCCAGGCATGAACAAGCACCGACGGCTCGGCCACCGGCTGCAGGCACGCGGCAATCAGCACGACATAAAGCAGCTTGAAGCACAGTGCGGCGGCGGGGCCTCGTATTTCCGCCAGTCCGGCGACCAGGCCCGCGCAGATGACGACCGCCAGCGCGATCAGGGGCGACGACGCCAGACTGGCGCCGATCACGCTGGCCGCCGCACCGCCAATCCCCACCGCGCCAAGCCCGCGCATGCGTGCGCCAGCCGTGCCTTGCCGATCTGCCAGGCACGTCCAGATCGACGCCGTGGCCGACCACAGATAGCCGTTGTCTCCCGTCAGCCAGGCGATGCCGGCCAGCGCGAAAAACGACAGGCCATAGACCACGCCGCGCTGCAGGAAGGCGGAATCGGGCCAGAAGGAGAGTGAGCGCGGGACGCGGCGCATGATGGGGGCGTTGGAGTGGATGTCTCAGGGTGAGTACGGATCCCACTCTACGGGGACTATTGCTGCGTCGCAACATTTCCGTCAAACCGAGCCCCTTTGCCCGGCAAGAGTGCTGTATCGCACCAACGGCGGGAAATGTGTCGCAAGACGGTGCAACTGTCACATTTCCGAAGTTCTACGATTGAAAGAACTTCAGTCGGGGTGAGATTCCCCAGATTTTGGGTAAAAAAAACCCGCGCAGGTTGTGCGCGGGTTGGAATCCACCGAGGTGGTGGAGGAGACAGACTTCACTATACACGACTTGTTGCGACGCACCAAGCGGCTTCTAAAAAAATGACTGCAACATAGCACAATCACCGTTGTTGTCGTACAACAAGCGGCGTGATATCACCGAAAGAGGTAGGCGATCCATATCGCGGCACCGAGTCCGACGACGTCGGCGAACAGGGCGCAGCCAAGGGCGTGTCGGGTATTTCGCACATTGACGCTGCCGAAGTAGACCGCCAGCACATAAAAGGTGGTTTCCGTCGATCCCTGGATGATGGCGGCGAGCCGTCCCTGGAAGGAATCGACGCCGTAGGTGGTCATCACATCGACCATCAGGCCGCGGGCGCCGGCGCCGGACAGGATCTTCATCAGCCCGACCGGCAGCGCCGGGACAAAATCCGTGTTGACCCCGAGCCACATGAAACCGGCGGTCAGTCCGTGCATGACCACGTCCATGCAGCCGCTGGCCCGGAAAAGTCCGATCGCCACGAGGATCGCGACCAGATAAGGAATGATCTGTACGGCCACGCCGAAACCTTCCTTGGCGCCGTCGATAAAGGCATCGTAGACATTGACGCGCCGGAGCGCGCCGCACACCAGGAACAGCGTGATCAGCGACAGGATGAAGCCGCTGCCCGCCAGGGCCGTCATCTGGCTGACCTGGTCGGGTGGGGCGTGGCGCAGCCAGGCAAACAGGCCGGCCACGGCCAGGCCCGCCACGGCAAAGGCGGCCAGCACGGCCGGCTTGAGCAGGTTCAGCCGCTGTACCCAGGCCACGGCCAGCAAGCCGGCCAGGCACGACGCGCCCGTGGCCAGCAGCGTGGGCAGGAAGATGTCGGCCGCATTGAAATTGACCAGCCCCTGCTTGACGGCCATGGCCTGGCGAATGGCGATGACCGATGTCGGAATCAGCGTCAGTCCGGCCGTGTTCAACACGATGAACATGATCTGGGCGTTGGTCGCCGTGTCCGGCTGCCGGTTCAGCGACTGCAGCTCGCGCATCGCATTCAGGCCCAGCGGCGTGGCCGCGTTGTCCAGCCCCAGCATATTGGCGGACACATTCATCATCATCGCGCCCTGGGCCGGGTGCCCCTGCGGCACGCCCGGGAAGAAATGGCGCAGCAACGGGTTGACCAGTCGCGCAAACAGGTCGATGACCCCGGCGCGCTCGCCAATGCGCATGATGCCGATCCACAGGCTCATCACGCCGACCAGGCCGAGAGAAATCTCAAACGCGGTGCGCGAGCTGTCGAAAAGGCTGGTCAGCAGGGCCGGGAACACCGTGGTGTCGCCGCCAATGAGCCGCACACAGGCGGCCAGGAAGGAAATCAGGAAGAATCCGAGCCAGACGAGGTTCAGTGCCATCGACGTAAATAAGGCCAGTGGAGGGCTTCGCCACGTGCGTCGCGGCGAAGCCTCGCATCATAGCCTGCCGGTCTCACGCGATGTCGGCCCCGCGTTCCGCCAGCAATGCCCGCAGGATCGAGCGATGGCAGTGCGACTCATCCTCGCAATAGCAACCCAGCGAAAAATTTGTCTGGTGGGAGAAGGCGGCCAGCAGATCCAGCGTGCGGCTGGCGTCGGGCTGAGCCATCTCGGCACGAAAGTGCTTTTCGAAGGCGCGCCATGCCTTGGGGTCATTGGCGGCCTGGGCCGCCAGGGCTTGCGACACCAGTTCTGCGGAAGGCGAGAGCACGGGATACCAGGCGTCGTAGAAATCCCGGCTGGCGAATTCTGCTTTCGGCACCCCGCGCGGCGGGCGGCGCACGGTGCCCATGCGCAGGCCTTCGCCGCTGGTGCGCGGTTCGCCGAGCCTGACGATGCGGATGGTCATCGGAAACTCTCCAGAATCACGCCGTGACGGCCTGCTGCAGCCCCAGGTCGTGGATCATGGTGTCACGCATGACAAACTTCTGCACCTTTCCCGTCACAGTCATCGGCATTTCTTCAACGAAGCGGATATAGCGCGGAATCTTGTAATGCGCGATCTGGTCGCGGCAGAAGGTTCGGATGTCGTCCTCGGTGGCGGTCTGTCCGGGTTTGAGCACGATCCACGCGCAGACTTCCTCGCCGTATTTGGGGTCGGGCACGCCGAACACCTGCACCGCCTGGACCTTGGGATGGCGGAACAGGAATTCCTCGATCTCGCGCGGATAGATGTTCTCCCCGCCACGGATCAGCATGTCCTTGACGCGTCCGACGATGTTGCAATAGCCGTCTGCATCGATGGTGGCCAGGTCGCCCGTGTGCATCCAGCCGTCGCGGATGGCCTCGCGCGTGCGTTCGTCGTCGTCCCAGTAACCCCGCATCACGGAGTAGCCGCGCGTGCAGAGTTCGCCGGTCTCGCCGCGCGGCACGATCTCGCCCGTGGCATCGACCACCTTGCATTCCAGGTGCGGCTGGACGCGGCCGACCGTGGCCACGCGCTTGTCGAGCGGATCGTCGGTGGCGCTCTGGAACGACACCGGGCTGGTTTCTGTCATGCCGTAGGCGATCGTCACCTCCGCCATGTGCATGTCAGTGACTACTCGCTTCATCACCTCGATCGGACACGGGGCGCCAGCCATGATGCCGGTGCGCAGCGTCGAGAAATCGAACCGGCGGAAGTCCGGATGATCGAGCTGGGCGATGAACATGGTCGGTACGCCATGCAGCGCGGTGCACCGCTCGTCGGAAACGGCCTGCATGGTCGCCAGTGGATCGAATGCCTCGCCCGGAAATACCATGCAGGCGCCGACTGACACGCAGGCCAGGACGGACAGGACCATGCCGAAGCAGTGATATAGCGGGACGGGAATGCAAAGGCGGTCGCTGGCACCCAGGCGCATGGCCATGGCGACGAAGCGGCCGTTATTGACCACGTTGTGATGGGTCAGCGTCGCGCCTTTGGGGTTGCCGGTGGTGCCGCTGGTGAACTGGATATTGATCGCGTCGTGGGCGTCCAGCTGGCGGGTGATGGTATCGAGCACGCTGCTTTCAGGCGGCTGCAGCAGGCTGGCATAGTTGAGCATGCCTGGGGTCGGCGCTTCGCCCATGCGGACGACGGACTGGAGATGGGGCAGGCGGGCGGCGCGCAACTGGCCAGGCGTCGATTCGGACAATTCTGGTGCCAGCGCCTGCAGCATGCCTATATAGTCGCTCGACTTGAATCGGGTCGCCGTGATTAGCATCCGCACGCCAGCCTTGTTTAGCGCGTATTCCAGTTCCGCCTGGCGGTAAGCGGGGTTGATGTTGACCAGGATTGCGCCAATCCGGGTGGTCGCGAATTGGGTAACCAGCCATTCGGCCCGGTTCGGCGACCAGATGCCGACCCGGTCGCCGGCGGAGATCCCCCTGGCCAGCAGGCCGGCGGCGAGCTGATCGACCTGATCGGAAAATTCCCGCCACGTCCACCGTATCGACTGTTCCCTGAAGATCACGGCGTCGCCGTTGGGGTTTGCCGTAACGGCACGCGCCAGCAGCGCGGGGATCGTATCGTCGGACAGCGGGATATCGGTCGCACCAACCACGTGTGAACGGTCGATGGGCACGGATTGCTTCATGAGTGTCTCCTTCAACAGCGTCTTCTAATAGGTTGGCTGCCAGCTTAGGACAGTTCTGAAACCGAGGCTGTCGCCCCCGTGACAGTTGGGCCGATTTGGGCGGCTGAACTTTTCATGGAAAGGGCTTGCGTACCCGGCCAATCCCATCTAATATTCGCCCCCTCGCAACACAAAGCGCGCTGCAAACGCAGCAGTGACAAGGGTTGCGGGGTTGGCAGGAGGTTGGGGTTGCGAGGTTTGCAGCGCTGGCCGGCAGAAAAAAGTTCTGCGAAAACTGTTGACGAAACGTTGAATGCTCTGCATAATCTCGTTTCTCCGCTGCAACGAAAGACGCAGCGACAGCGAACGGCAAAGCCGGTTGCTGGGGTTCTTTAACAAACAAACAACCGATAAGTGTGGGCGCTTGATGGCGAACGCCACGG
>NZ_FNJO01000029.1 GCF_900104095.1 Ralstonia sp. 25mfcol4.1
GAAGCTGCGAACCTACAGCGCGCCGCATCGGATCGCGCGACGCGCGCCTATCGCGCTGGCGAGTCGGGACTGGCCGAACTGCTCGCGGTACGCCGCAGCCTTGCTGACGCGTTGCTGGCCGAGCGCCTTGCTCGGGTCGACGCACTGGAAGCCGACAGCCGACTCAATCTTGACCTTCACCGGATGTGGGATCTCGATGACTGAGACCGCGTGCGGACATACGACAACCCAACCCAGACACCCGCTATGACACACCAGGAAGCGCTGCATTTGGCAGCCCTGACGGCAGCCCTGACGGATGTAGACCCCAAGGAGGTTTTACAATGAATGCCGAACCCAGATACACCCTCGCGATGAGAGTCCTCCATTGGCTGGTGTTCCTCGCCGCGCTGATTGCCGTGGCGGCGATCGAGATCCTCGATGTTTTCCCGAAGGGCAGCCTTGCGCGAGCCGCCCTGTTCGAGATTCATCAATCTGCCGGCCTTAGCGTCTTTGCGCTGATGCTGTTGCGCCTGCTCGCCCGCCTCGTGACGCCCATCCCCTCACCTGTCCCGGGACCGAACCTCCTGCGGCGCATCGGCGGGCTTACGCACGGCATTCTCTATCTGCTGATGTTCGCCATGCCGGTCTTGGGCGTGCTGGCCGTCGCATGGGGCGCAGAACCCATCCGGGCATTTGGCATGACATTGCCCAGTTTCCTGGCCGAGCATGACAAGCTCGCTCACCTCGCCGGGGAAATCCACGAATCCGGCGCGACCCTCGTGTACATCTTTGTCGGGCTGCACGCGACTGCGGCACTTTGGCATGCGTTCGTCATGAAAGACGGTGTGCTGCGTCGCATGTGGTAGAAGAACTGGGGGGACTGGGTTGCGCCTATCCGATAAGGAGCGAAACCGCAGCTCGCCTTGCTTCTGTTTCGTGACCTTGGCGGGAGGCGCGGTCGTGCCCCCAAAACACAAGACGGCGCGCCTTGCCCGTTCTCCGCGCCCGATGGAGCCTGCCGCGAAACCATCACGACCGGTCCACGATAACACGCAACCTTCAACCGCTACTTGCGCAGGGTTGGGTGACGGAGAGCTTTTCAGAGGAAGACGGGCGGAGCCGGCCGCTTTGCATCACAAAGGCGGGAACATCGCTGTTGGGGTGCGCAGGACCGGCATGGGCGCGCGCGCAGGCGGCCGCCAGGTCGATCGTCGGCGAGGATGGCGCGGATGCGATCATGCAAATCGCATCCACGCTTACCCGCCGCGGACAGGGCGCAAGCAAAGGTCCCACGATTAGACGAGCGTCACAGACCCCGTCGGGCGCACCATTCTTCGCGCTCCCGCAACCGGCTCAGTCAGGAAATGAGGAGGCCTATGACCCGGTTGTCCGTACATAGCCTCGCAATGCTGGCACGAAAACACAAACCTCGACTCATGGTGCCATGCCCTATATCCACTATGTTCTCGTCTTGGCAACGGCCGGTATTCGTACACACTTGACGAATTAGACGTCTCAGATGGGTCGCGAGCCGCCAAATTGAGCTAGGGCCGGCCAGTGAATCAGGTCCGACGGCCGAGTCCGGCCAATAGCCGCCGGTTGATTTTCCGAAGCGAATGGCGCTTGGCCATGCAAAGACCGCCACAGCATCCGCAACAGAGTCTCACTCGAGAGCTTGGTGTCGTGCCTTCGCCTTTCGTGGCGGTATCTCATATGCCGCCACGAAGGTCGCCACCGCTCTTTGGGCGATCGCCTCAAGGGTCGGACCACTCACGTCCTCTAAAGCGTGAAGCAAAAATTTCAACAGCAACTCCGATTCCAGAAGACCGCACAGATGGTAGGCGGCGACCGCCGGATCTTCACTCCGCAATTTGCCGGCACTCATCGCCAAAGCAAGGAACTCCGTCGTCTTGACCATGTAGGGCCTTACAGCTTTCTCATAGACAACGGGGCCGAGGCCGTGACGCGATGGCGTCGAAAAAACCAAGCGTCGCACGGCCTGAAACCGCGGGGAATACACTGTCCTCAACAGCCCAATGCCAAAACTTCGGAGTTGGCCTTCGATTGGTTGAGTCGCATCCAGCACGTCCAACACACTTCCGGCCTCAGGCGAGGTTGCACAGTCCACCGCAGCGAAATACAGATCCTCCTTGGACCGGAAGTAGCTGTAGAGCGTGCCCTTCGAGCATCCCGCTCTGTCGCTGACCTGCGACATCAATGTCCGCTCAAAGCCTTGCTCCATGAACAGGTCTAGCGCAGCCGTCAAAATCTCCTGACGCTTTGCTTCTGTCTTTACCCGCACACCAAACTCCTAACCGAACCGATGGGTTCGATTGTGCCTCATTCCTGCTATACTTTAACCGAACCCGATGGTTCGATTATGGAGAATGGTATGAGTGAAGAGAAGATTGGCAAACCGGCACCCCTACGCTGGTGGGACACCTACACCGGCTTTCTGGTCGCCTTTTTTGGTCTTTTGGGGACCATGTTTCTCCTGATCTATGTGGCATCGATATTGAAGGGCACCTCATAAGGGGACGCGTTCTCTGTCGCGTCTGACGCGCAACGCCGACATGCCGCGGCGGCAAATGGATAGGTCGAGCCGGGTCACTGATTACTTCTTCGATCGGAGTAACCGGCAAGTCGTAGACAGAGGCGCAGCCATAACGACCTCCTCAATTATCGGGAGTAATCTTCGCGTCCTCGACGATCTTCGCGAATTTCGCCGCATCCTGCTTGATGAACGCCGCGAACTGGTCGGGCGACATCGGGGTCGGATTCCCGCCCAGTTCCCTGAGGCGCGTGGACAGACCTGGATCCTTGAGCGCCTCGACGACGGCCCCATTCAGTCGCGCAATCACCGGCGCGGGCGTACCTTTCGGTGCGAAAAGGCCGAACCAATTCTCCAGCGAATATCCCTTCATGCTCGACGAATCCGAAATCGCCGGGATGTCTGGCGCCAGCACGCTCTTTCCCTGCGACGTGATGCCGATCGCCCTTACCTTGCCATCCTTGATGAACTGACGCGCACCGGCGAGGCTGACGAAGGTCATCTCGATGTTGCCGCCAATCACATCGAGTAGCTGATTGGACGCGCCGCGATACGGCACGTGTGTGAGTTGGACGCCGGCTTGGCGTGCCATCAGTTCTCCGGACAGATGCTGCGGATTGCCCACGCCGCTCGTACCGTAGCGCACTTTGCCGGGGTTAGTCTTCGCATAGGCCACCAGTTCATCGATCGTCTTGTATGGCAGCGAGGGATTGACCACCACCACGTTCGGCACCTTGACCACGAGACTGATCGGCATCAGGTCGGTCTGCGGCGCATATTGCATGCGGCTCTTGAACACGTACGGATTGATGGCTGTCTCGCCAGCCGACCCCATCAACAGCGTATAGCCATCGGGCTGTGCCTTGACGACAGCCTGCGCGCCGATCATTCCGCTCCCGCCACCTTTGTTCTCGATGACCACGGATTGACCCAGTGTCGTGCGCAGCTTCTCGGCAAGCACGCGCGCCATCGCATCGACACCACCGCCAGCCGAGAACGGTACGACGATCGTGATGGGACGAGATGGGTAGTTCGCTGCCTGCGCCACAGCGGTACTGGAGGCCACGGCAAGGCTCGCGACGGCAATGCAGCGGAACTTCGAGACAGATCGATTGCGTTTCATGGTTGTCATCCTCCTGGATACTTAGAATTTGTGGCGCATGCCGAGCAGCACGCCGGTCTGGTTCTGGCCGGGCTGTACCGTGTTGCCCGATCCGACCGCGAGCGCGGAACCGCTGCGGTTACGTGCGTAAGCCGCTGTCAGATAGAGGTCGGTGCGCTTGGAAAGCGCGTAGTCGGCCAGCGCGATGAAGAGCCACGGGTCCTGGGCGTTGTCGCGGTTGTTGGTGTAGAACGCGCCGCCCGTCAGCGAGAAAGCGGACGTGAAGTTGTAGCTGCCCTGCAGCCAGTACATATCCGTGCGCTGGGTCGAGGCCAGCATCGTGGCGCCGTTGGCCCCGCCATACTGCGAACGGTTCCATCGATAGCCCGCAACGAACTTGGCGGCACCGAAGGCGGTGGTCGCGCCGACCGCCAGGTTCTTGTTCGCCCAGTCTTGCGACGCCACGGTCGAACCCTGTGTCTGGTCGTAGACGATTGCCACGCCGGAGTTGCCGGATGTGTAGCCGAGCTGGCCGCCGATCTGCCGCCCTGCCTTCGGCGCTCCGGGCACTTCGCCGCCGTAGCCTGCGTCCCAGCCTGTGCTGTAGCTGGTTTCGACGGTTAGTCCGCCGAACTGTCCGAAGTACTTGGCCGAATTGTCGATGCGCTGGGCGAATACCGAGTCCATCGACGTAATGGAGTATCGCGCAGATACCCCCAGCAAGTCGTAGGTCTTGGCGAAATCGTAGATCGGGGCATCCTGCCGTCCCAGCGTTACGGCGCCGTATGGGCTTTCGATGCCGACATATGCACTGCGACCAAACAGTCGCTGCGTGCTGCCCGTGCCATTTGCCAGCGTGCCGGTGTCGAGGTTCGTACCGTTCTCCAACCGCGCAATGGCGCGCCAGTTGGCGCCGAGATCTTCCACGACGCGAATGCCGAAGCGCGAGCCTGACTGGTTGCCGGGCTGCATGCGCACCACGGAGTTGCTCCCGTTGGCAGAGCGCACGTGATTGACGTACTCCACGCCGACATCGGCAACGCCATAGAGCGTCACGCCCGACTGTGCGCAGGCCGCGCCGCTGACCAGCGATGCCGCAAGCAAGCCTGTTCTCTTCATCTGTCTCCTCCTTGTTGTTTCTTATGGGTGTGCGCCGCCCGGCGCCCGCAGAAACGGGCACCAGATCGCTGCGCGGGGAAGTGAGGACGCGACTATCGGCGGCGATGCGCCGGCGCGGCCTCGAAGGGTGCCGCGCGATGCTCCCTCACGCGAATGAAAAACGTCATCAGGAAGGCAATCACTAGCAGGCCGGCCAGGAATAACAGGCCCGTCGACGCGCTGTGGCTTTGCCCTTTGATATAGCCGATGGCAAACGGACCCGCGAAACCACCGAGATTGCCGATCGAATTGATGACCGCAATCGACACTGCGGCCGTGGAGCGACTCAGGAACAGCGTGGGCAATGCCCAGAACGGGGACTTGAATGCATAGAGTCCTGCAAGGCTCAAGCTGATCAGCCCGATCGCCACATAGGGATTACCGACCACGCCTGCGCCGATCAGTGACACGCCAGCCACCGCCAGCGGCAGTGCCGAATGAAGGCGCCGCTCATTGCGCCGGTCGGATCTGCGCGACCAGAGGATCATCACGATCGTGGCGAACAGGTAGGGCGCCATCGCAATCATGCCGACCTGCGTATGCGTGAGCGAGGACGAAAAGCCCGCGATGATCTGTGGCATCCAGTAGCCCACGCCGAGGCTGCCGCACTGGTAGACGAAGTATATGAAGGCTAGGTACAGCACCTTCGGACTCTGCATGACTTTCAGCGTGCCGAGATGTTTAGCCTGGGGACGCGCCTTGCGGTCTCGCTCCAGTTCGTCAGTAATCCACTGCTTCTCTGCATCCGACAACCATCGTGCATTGGCGGGACGATCGGTCAGATACAGGTAGCACAGCACACCACCAACTACGGCCGGCGCGCCTTCCAGCAGCAGCATCCAACGCCAGCCACTCCATTGCAGCCAGTGCACGTTGTCCATGATCCACGTGCTCAACGGCGCGCCGATGATGTATGAGACGGGGATAGCCGCAGTGAACAGCGCTACCGTGGTCGCCAGCTCCTTTGCGCGGAACCAGTACGTCAGGTAGACGATGATGCCAGGAAAGAACCCTGCTTCGGCGACACCCAGAAAAAAGCGCAGCACATAGAGCTGTTCCGCGGTCTGCACGAAGGCACTGGCCACGGCAATGATGCCCCATGACACCAGAATCCGTGCGATCCAGCGCCTTGCCCCGAAACGGTTCAGCATCACGTTGCTCGGCACTTCGAACAGGAAATAGCCAATGAAAAAGATGCCCGACACGAAGCCAAAGGCTTCGCTGGACAGGGCCAGTTCCTTGTTCATCTGGAGCGCCGCGTAGCCAATGTTGGCGCGATCCAGATACGAGATGATGTATAGGACGAAAACGAACGGGATGATGCGCCACGTGATCTTTCTGACTGTAGCGCGTTCATCGACATCGGGGCGGGCGTTGGATTGCTGCATCACGTACTACCTGTCAATGCCGGTCAGGCGGAGAAAACCATGCACACCGGGCTGCCCGACTGCACGCTGAAGCCGGTGGGCTTGAGTCTCCCGGTGGCCTGATCGATCTGCATGGCGACGATGGAATCGCTGTCCTCGTTGAGGACGTACATGTGACGGCCGCCCGGTGCCGTCGCGAAGAAGCGCGGCGTCTTGCCCTGCGAGGCGGCTGCCTCGACAAATCGGAGGTGACCGCTGGCCGGATCGATCTGGAACACGGCGATGCTGTCGAAGCCGCGATTGGAGGCGTAGACGAAGCGCCCTGTCGGATCGACCTCGATCTCCGAGGCGCGGCTGTTGCCCGTGTACGTCTCCGGCAACGTCGAAACGATCTGGAGCGGCTTCAATGCGCCCGTCGCACCGTCATAGGCATACGTGGTGACCGTCGAATCGAGTTCGTTCACCACGTAGCCAAGCTTGCCATTGGGATGGAAGGCGATATGGCGCGGCCCCGACGTTTCGCGGGCCTGCACGAATTCGGTCGCGGCCGGAACAAGCTTGCCCTCCGCGAATCGGAACGTGAACGTGCGATCCAGACCCTTGTCAGGCACCACCACGAAGTTGCCAGTCGGATCGAACGCGTTGAAGTGGGGCTTGGCCTGCTTCTGCTCCACCCGATGAGGGCCGATGGGACCGTCCAGTTTCACAAGCTGCGTCAGCTCGCCGAGCGATCCGTCAGCCTGTAATGGCAGGACGGCCAGGCTCGCGCCGATGTGGTTCGACACGACGATGTACTTGCCCGTGGGGTCAATCGCCAGGTGAACCGGGTTCTTGCCCTGCGTGCTCTGGCGGTTGATGAATTCGAGCTTGCCGGTGCCTTTGTCTACCGCAAAGGCGCTGATGTCGCTCAGATCTCCGTGCACGGTATAGAGCCGCTCGCCATTCGCACTGAGCGCCAGGAACGACGGGTTGACCAGATCCTTGACCAGTTGGGTCAGTTGCAACGAACCGGTTTGCGGGTCGATGCGAAACACGCTGATGCCGTCGCCTCTCGCATTGCGTTCGCGGGTGGTTCTCGATCCGACATAGGCGTATTTAGCGGTCATGCTGATTCCTTTCGATTTGACTGGATGTCCCGGTGCCGCCGTGGCGGTAGTGGCAGTGAGGCCGAATGCGGAGACGGCCGTGGCGGCAATCGCCCCGCCGAGCAGACGACGCCGGCCGAAATCCGGCGGCAGTTCGGGACACAAAATGGGTGAGTTCACGGGTTGTCTCCTTGTTTTACGTGGCCGATCCGGGTTTCCACTTGATTGCATTTTTACGTAAACGAATGCAAAGTACAGTCATGGAAAACACCTACCGCCCCAACATGACTCCGCTGCAAGGCCAGTTTCGCGCTGGCGAAATCACATATCGCTACGTCGACCTGCCAAACATGCTCGGTGGGTCACTGGCCCGGTTGCCGTTTGTGTTGCGACTGCTGTGCGAGAACGTGGCGCGCAACATGGCGGGCGAAGAACGTGCCGAGGCCATGGCCGCCATCGAGGCGTGGCTGGAGACGGGTACGAGCGAAGCCGAGATCGCGTTCCAGCCTGGCCGCGTGTTGATGCACGACACCACCAGCACCCCGGCACTGGTCGATATCGCGGCCATGCGCGACGCGTTGGCGGAAGCCGGTGCGGACCCGGATGCATTGAATCCGGTACTGCCCGTCGATTCCTCGGTCGATCATTCGCTCGCCGTCGAAGCGTTCGCGCAACGCGGTGCGGCCGGCGAGAACCTTCGGATCGAGGCGACGCGCAATGCGGAGCGCTACAGCTTCCTGCGCTGGGCATCGAAGGCGCTCAAGGGCGTGCGCATCCATCCGCCGGGCACGGGGATCATGCATACGATCAACCTGGAGCAGCTTGCGACGGTGGTCACCTCGCAGCAGCGTGATGGCGAACTGTGGGCGGTGCCGGACACCCTGATCGGCACGGACAGCCACACGCCAATGATCAACGGCATCGGCGTGCTGGGCTGGGGCGTCGGCGGTCTGGAAGCGCAGACCGTGATGTTCGGCATGCCGGTCATGCAGCGAATTCCCGATGTCATCGGCGTGCATCTGACTGGCGCACTGCAACCCGGTGTACTGGCGACGGATCTCGCGTTGACCGTGACGCAGCGGCTACGCGCCATTGGCGTGTCTGGTGAGTTCGTGGAGTTTTTTGGGCGCGGCGTGTCAACGCTCACGGCGGGTGACCGATCGGTAGTCGCCAACATGGCGCCCGAGTACGGCGCCACGACGGGATTCTTTCCAATCGACGAGCAGACGCTGGCATATCTGCGCACCACGGGTCGCAGCGCGTCGCAGGTGGCGCTGGCTGGCGACTACGCAAAACACGCGGGCCTGTGGTTCGATCCGGACAACGTGCCCTGCTATACGCGCACCATCGAGATCGACCTTGCCAGCATCGGCATGCATGTGGCAGGACCGCGCCGCCCGCAGGACTTGCTCTCCTATGCCGACACGGCCGCCGCGCTCGCCAAGTTTCCGTTCACGCCGAAGTCGCGCGTGGATGGCATGCCGCGCTATCCCGTCGCCATCGCGGCCATCACGAGCTGCACCAATACGTCCGACCCGGCGCTGCTGATTGCCGCTGGTATTGTTGCACGCAAGGCACGGGCGCGCGGCCTGACCGTGGCGCCGTGGATCAAGACCTCGCTCGCGCCGGGATCGCCCGCCGCCGCCGACTATCTGGCGCGCAGCAGACTGACCGATGACCTGTCGTCCGTCGGCTTCGATATCGTCGGCTTTGGCTGCACGACCTGCATCGGCAATTCCGGGCCACTGACCCCTGCCATCCGCGACGCCGCCGAGGCCGGTGCGGTATGGCCCGTTGCCATGCTGTCCGGCAACCGAAATTTCCCCGGTCGCATTCATCCGGACCTCAATCTCGGCTTCATCATGTCGCCGCCGCTGGTAGTGGCCTTCGCCCTGGCTGGCGACGCCGAGCGCGATCTGAGCCGCGAGGCTGTGCAGACGGCACCGGACGGCACGCCAGTCTTCCTAAAGGACCTCTGGCCCACGAGCGACGAGGTAGACGAGGCGCTGGCCATGGGCGCAGACCCGGCCGACTACCGGCGCGCCTTCGCCGTGGCATCGCAGAATCCGGTCTGGGCTGCCCTGCCCTTTGCCGATACGGCGCGCTATCCCTGGAATGCCCGCTCCACCGCGCTGCGGCGCCCGCCGTTTGCCGCACTCGATCAGGGCTCGCAGCTTGGGGAATATGACGCTTGGCCGCTGCTCGTACTCGGCGACGACATCACGACCGACCATATCTCGCCTGCCAGCGCCATCCCCAAGGACAGCTTCGTGGCCGACTTCCTGGTCAGCCGTGGCGACGACCGCAATGATCTCAACGTGTTCGCTTCGCGGCGCGGCAACTGGGAAGTCATGATGCGCGCCGCGTTCTACAACAAGACGCTAGTGAATCTGCTGCAACCCGAGGCGCCTACCGCTTATACCGTACACGTACCAAGTGGCGATGTCGCGCCGATTCACGAAGTGGCGCAGCGGTATCGCGACGAAGGCCAGTCGGTGGTGCTGATCGCCGGAGAGCGCTACGGCACCGGCTCCTCGCGCGACTGGGCGGCCAAAGGACAGCGCCTGCTGGGGATCCGGGCCGTGATTGCGGTAAGCTTCGAACGCATCCACCGTTCCAACCTGATCGGCATGGGTATCCTGCCATTGCGCATGCCGGCCGGCGTGAATCCGCGGACACTGGCCATCCAGCCGGGAGATGTCATCCACGTCGACGCGCACGCCGACACCCTGGCGCCGCGTTGCAAGATACCGGTGCGGATCGTGCGCAAGCATGGCGCGGTGGAAGTCTTCGATGCTACCGCCGCCGTGGAAACCCGGCTTGAAGTCGACCTGTTGCGGCGCGGGGGTGTGATTCCTTCGATTTTGCACAAGACGCTGGCGCAACATGGGAAAGACTTGGCCACCTCATGAAGATGCCGGCGCAACATTCGCTTGAGCCGTACGACACCATGACCCAGGACCGTTCCATCGCCACGCAGATCGTCGAGTTCATCCAAACCGAGCGCCTGCCGGTCGGCGCGCATCTACGTGCGCAGATGCTCGCGGATAGGCTCCGCGTTTCGCGCACGCCGGTCAACGACGCGCTGGCGATCCTGCACGACAAAGGCCTGCTCAGGCGCGAGAAGAATCGCGGATTCTTCCTGGCGCAGTCGCTGGACACGCCAGCCGCCCAACTAGCTAAGGAACTAGGCATCACCGAGCCGGACATCGTTGGCGACGCCTATTTCCAGATCGCCGAAGATTTGCTCAGTGGCTCGCTGCCGACCGAAGTCCCGGAACTCACGTTCCGGCAACGATACGGACTGACCGCGACGCAACTCAACGCCGTCCTTACCCGTATCACGCAGGAGGGCTGGGGCGAGCGCAACCCGGGCTACGGCTGGACGTTCTCCACCATGCTGACAACGCCGGACTCGCTGTTGCAGTCGTACCGTATGCGCCTCGCACTGGAACCCGCCGCGCTGCTTGAGCCCGGCTACCGGCTCGACGCACAGGTCATCGCGCGGCTGCGCGCGGCCGAACAGCATTTGCTGGACGGTGGCATCCAGACCGATACGGCCGATCAATTGCACGACCGTGGCGTGCGCTTCCACGAATCACTGGTCGAGGGCTCAGGAAATCCGTTCTTCATCGACACGATCCGCCGCGTCAATCGCGTTCGCCGCTTGCTGTCCTATCGCTCGATGCGCGAACGCACGCGGTATGAGGAACACGCTCGGCAGCATATGCATCTGCTGGACCTCCTTGAACGGGGGCGCAACGCCGACGCCTCCGCCGCCATGCGCGACCACCTCGACCACACTCTCGCCGCGCTGGCCAATATCCGTAGCATCCTGAAATCCGAAAAACCCGATTGATATTTCGCCGTACATGACCACCGACCAAGACATCGTTCAAGCCTTCGCACCTACGGGCAAGCTTCGCGCCTCCATCAATCTTGGGAATCCGATCCTGGCCCATCGCACGGCCGAGGGCTCGGCTGGCGGTGTGTCGGTCGATCTCGCGACAGCACTGGCGGCCCAGCTCGATGTCCCGCTGGAACTGGTGGTGGTAGATGCCGCTGGCAAGTCGGTCGATGTGGTCGCGGCAGAGGACGCCGATATTGGCTTCTTTGCGATCGATCCCAAGCGTGGCGCGAGCATTGCGTTCACTGAGCCCTACGTGCTGATCGAAGGCTACTACCTTGTGCGCGAAGATTCACCGGTGCATAGCAATGCCGATGTGGACAGCGCCGGCACCCGCGTGGTGGTCGGCAAGGGCAGCGCCTACGATCTGTACCTGACGCGCGAACTGAAGCTGGCAGAGATCGTCCACGCACCCACCTCCCCTACCGTGGTGAAGACCTTCCTTGAGGGCGACTACGACGTGGCTGCCGGCGTGAAGCAACAGCTCGAAGCCGACATCGCCGGCATGACAGGCATGCGACTACTTGGCGAACGCTTCATGGTCATCCGTCAGGCCATGGGTGTGTCGAAATCGCGCGGCGACAAGGCTGCGGCTTTCCTGGCGCGGTTCGTCGAAGACATGAAGGCGTCCGGTCGAGTCTCGGAAGCTCTGCGTGATCACGGCATTCGCGGCGCCACTGTGGCGCCACTCGCATAGGACGGACGGGGCATTTCGTGTCAGGCGTTTCAGGCTGCCATGCAATTAGAGGACCACCCGCTCTATCCGCGCATGTCCGGTATGTCCCGCTCGGCGGCCATTCGACTGCGCGGCATCGACCGACGCAGATGGGTCGGTCAGAGACGTCCATTGCGTTGACCGGATGAATCGGCAAACGAATGCGGACGCCGGGGCAACAATCCGCGGACGTCGACGTCAACGGCCCGCACACGAAGCCATCCACAAATAACGTGCCGGCCAATTCTCCCGTGTATTCGGTCCTGCAGACGAAGCAACCGGCCCTCAGGAGTCCTGCTGATGTCCATGGCGTTGGAATTGGAAGGGAAGCGTGTCCTGGTAACCGAAGGCACCAAAGGTGTGGGAGAGGCTGTCGTTAGCCTGTTCCGGAAACTGGACGCGAAGGTTGTCGCCACGGCGCGCGTGCAACCGTCCTCTCCGTCGACAGACCATTTCATAGCGGCAGACCTGACGACTGCCGAAGGCTGTGCCAAGGTGGCAAAGGCCGCCATCGACAACTTGGGAGGTGTTGATATCGTCGTTCACGTCGTAGGCGGCTCCAAGGCGCCCGGCGGTGGTTTTGCTGCATTGAGCGACGAAGAATGGCAGCGAAAGTTGGACCTCAATCTGTTGCCGGCCGTCCGTTTGGACCGTGCGTTGCTGCCTGGCATGTTGGCGCAAGGCGCCGGGGTCATCATCCACGTCACGTCCATCCAGCGCGAGCTTCCTTGCCGGAATCGACCACGGCCTATGCGGCCGCGAAGGCCGCGCTCTCAACCTACAGCAAGAGCCTGTCAAAGGAGGTTCCACCAAAGGGAATTAGTGTCGTTCGCGTAGCGCCTGGGTGGATCGAAACGGAAGCATCTGTCGCGCTGGCCCAGCGACTTGCCGCGCAAGCGGGCGCCGACTATGAGGGGGCAAGAAAATCATCATGGATTCGCTTGGGGGAATTCCATTGGGACGACCATCAAAGCCCAATGAGGTGGCGAACCTCATTGCATTTCTGGCATCACCATGTCCGGCAACGATTACAGGGACGGAGTTTGTGATTGACGGGGGAACTATCCCTACCGTTTAGTACTTTGATCGCCACGCAAAGGACCCGCGATCCCCTTGTTACGGACCTCGCGCACGCCACGGCAGTCGCAAGCTCCCAAGGAGCCGGTTCGGGGTGCAATAGCCTTTGCGAAACCAGAATTTGCCCCCTTTGGGGCCCAGGCAATCTGCGGGTGGAACGCAGAGATTCTCTTGGGACTCGCTGCGCCATCCTATTCACGGCTGCACCCCACACGCGCTTCCCCATACAATGAAGCGGAGCAGTGTCTCAGGCTCACGGCGGTTATCCGTTCGAATCCCACGTTCCCCTGTGCATTGGACGCGACTCAGAGCGAAATTTTGGGCTAAAAGCTGCAAGCGTATGCATTGGCCCTCGCATCGTGCAGTGCGTGATGCTCTCCGCCATACCTTAAAAAATAGGCCGCCCGACGGTCGACGTCGAGCTGACCACTGATATCCTCGAACGCCCAACCGTCTGGCAACCGCTCGCTAAGCAGGGATCGCAACATCGCTAAGTCCACCGCGTGGTCGTAGCAAAGCACTGGCTTGGACGCGGCAGGAATCGCAGCAACCCAGTCACGCAGCTCCTGGCGTAGACGGCCTAGAATCATCGCCCTGCCTTCGAATCGGCCAAACTGCGGCACCACGACTGCGCGAACGAAATCACTACAGCGCGCCTCGCTATAGTCCGTGCGCTCACCGTAAAACTCGACCCCGCTCTCTCCCACGATGGCAATACTGAGCACTTCAGGGGCCCGGAAGTCACTGAATTCCGTGTCAATAAAGTAGCGGTTGCCCCAACCGCTACGGCTTTCGGGCGACTTCGACCAGTTCATTTCGTCGTGAAAGCGCGTATCGGTCATCGTGTTGCTTGCGTTTCAGTTCTGTACTTCGGCCCGCCAGACGCGCCGGCCTCGCGCATACCGCGTTGCGAAACCGTGTGGTATGGAGAACCTCCGCCCTGCACTTGTGGTGAACTGCGTCACGCTTAGCAGCGCCTGGTGGCTCTCGCTGTGCTCGCTCACCCCGATGCGTATCTCGCTCAATGGATCGAGGTACCAGTCCTCAGCGAGACACCCTCCACGTGTGCTAACCACGGCAGCGCCGCGCAACACGCTCGTGCCATCGAGAAATTGATTCAGGGATGCGGCACCACGGGTGAGGTCCATCCAGACAACGCGCGGTATTTCTCGCGCTCGCTTCTCCGCCACCCGAAGAACCAGCAGGTCACCGGGTGTCCACTGCTCCATCACCGCCCATACCCCTGCGCCATCCCCGGCGAGCGCCGATGGGAGCGGCAAACGATTTTCATCCTGAATCAGAAACATATGCATCAAAGCCAAAGAGCCGCGCCATTGCCCGAAATGGGTCGTAAATGCCGTGGCCAAGCTGCCATCATACCGCGACCATCGCGGGATGCAAAGAGTGTCAGTCAAACAGGACGATGCAGGACACCTCGCCGCGATTGGGGCGGCGGTCCGCGCTCGCCGGTTGGAACTCGGCACTTCCCAAGAGGCGCTCGCGCACGCAACCGGTATCGACCGCAGCCATATGGGTCGCATCGAACGGGGCGAGCGCAATCTGTCCGTCCTCAACCTCATCCGGATTGCCACCGCATTGGACCTCACCCCGTCTAAGCTACTCATGACGTCCGGCCTGTAAGCCGCTCCGCGCCCCTCTGCTGCGAAATTGAGCGAATCAGCCGGCGCCCTCCCCCGTGCGAAAGCGTTTTGCCAGATCGCTACGCTTTCCGATGTGCCGCCCTCCGGGCGTACGGCTGCCGCATCCGAGAGAATCTCCTCGAGAACAGGTCAAGTGCCAGCGATGCATGCAACATCGCATACGGACCCATTCGGCCGCCGAGCCCCGCAAATGGCAACGACTGACATGATGCCCGATCCCTGTGCCCGTGACGGCCAACACGCAGAAGAAGCAATGACGTAGCACAATGAACGCCGCAGCAAGTCCGCGGGCGTGACTGCCCCAGGCCCTACTGGCGTTTCCACCAGCATTAACTCGATTGATGCTTCCGTATGCGTCTTAACGCCTCGCGCGGAATACCCATTTCGTCGCTGGGAACGCCTGGGAGCACAATGCCCAAGCGCCCTGCTTGAGCCCAGCGAACGATCGTATCCGGTTCCACCCTCAAGAACTCCGCCGCGACGCTGACGCTGGCCCACCGCGCATCATAACGGTCACCACCGTATCCCTTCGGCACCACTACGCGAACGCTCGGATAATCTGGAAGCGCCCACTTCGCGAACATCAGGTGATGCTTGTCTCCGCTGTACACGAGCGCCACGACGGGGCGGCGACTGTCGCGACTTAGGGGATTTTTCAGTCTTCTCACGCACTCACTGACCGTCATCCCGTTGCGCATGACGGTGGCCACGTCGACATAGTTATCGATGCCTTTTGTGACTCGGTATCGGCCCAGTAGGTCGTCCACAGCCCGGTGGAGATACTCATGCTCGGGCCCATACTTTCTGTAGCCGTCTTCCCGGAGCAGGCGCGTGAGGACCGACACGGGCACACCGAGCTTGTCTGCCAAATCGCGAAACGACCCTCCCTCCTGTCGCGCACGCCACACTCGCTGGACGTTCGTCAGCGAGACGCTCGCCGGGACTTCGACCCAGATATTGCGGTAGGGTCTGCCGAGGAACATTCTATCGAGTTGCAGCGGCACAATATCCGCCGGCCAGTGGGTGGAGCCATCGAGGAAGATCGGCAACCAAAAGCAGAGCATCTGCCCCGACACTTCACCGCTTGCGAAGAAACTCGCGACGGCCGTCTGGAAGAGTTGCCGCAATGCCGGCTCCGCCCGCACACCCACGCATCGGTACAGCTCGTAAGCTACCAGCCGATGAAGCTCGACAAGTTCTCGGTTGCAAACGCCGGCGAAATCCTTCACGAGGAAAAGGATCGGGTCTTTCAGCCGCAGGAGCGCTTCGCCGGCTGCTGCAAAGGCGCGGGCATCCATGTTGGCGCTATCCTTGCCCGGTACTCTGCGCAAACCGGCAGTTTGCGCGAGCCAAGCATAGCCCAGCGCCCGCAGCAAGGACACGCGAGAGCTGCGCGGCAGGCCGGTCAATTGGTTTCGCGTCTTGCCGCGGGGCACTTTGGCTAGCAACACATACCGGGTAGCCACGCGCTCGGCGTCCGTGGGGGTCACAAGTGGCCAGAGTGTCAATGGGAAGCCACAGCCGCAATGGCCCAGATCGCGGCGACGCCAGCTCAACGACTTGCTGCAGATTGGACATTCGGCCACCAAGCGCCATCCATGTCGGAAACACGTGAGCACACCGCGACGTTCCCACTCCTTGCGCCAGACAGGCTCCACCTGCAAACACGCCGGACAAAAGCACGCTCGATCGCAAGGCAGATCGGATGACACGTTCGGATGGGGTTGTGTTGTCGCCAGCGACGTCTCCAACGTGATCCCAGTGCGAAGCGCAAATCCACGCGGGCTTTCATACTCCAGCGGCCGACGGCCGTCCGGCCCGTCAGCTGGAGCTGCCTGGGCACGGCTGCGCGCCGCGTCGGACAACGACGGCCGGAAGGCATCGGCCGTCGTTCGCGGCGGGTTGGCGGCTCGGCGAGCCCGGGGCAGGTCACTCATCTCAGAAGGTCAGATCCGGACAGAACGGCTGCCCCTCTTCGTCGAGAAGATGATGACTAAAGCCGCGGTTAAATGGATTCATTTTTCCGACCCCCTCATGCCAGATGGCCGCGGTGAATGCCTTCTCCATCAGAGGCATGGTGAGTCGACGTTTCGTCGCCTCGCTCATCTCGATCGCCTCGATCAGCAGCTTTTTCACGTACCCCAAGGCGCCATGGGTCGCGTACCACATGCGAGGCCCGAAAAGCTCATCCGCGAGCTCTTCCCCGTTTTCAAACGGAAGCTTTTTCGCCAACGCGCGCAGGACGTCCAGAAAGTCGTTGAACTGAGTGCTGTCTTCCATCGCAAAGGCCCCGATGTGTTGCACCGATGAGAACCGACCACGCAACTGCTGACTCTTGTCGAGCACGGCGCGCGCACTCGGCAGCCCCATCAGCACCACCGATACGCCGGCGCGATTCATAAGGCTCTTCACCGAATTCGCATAGCGGTGCAGCTTCGGATGTTGCGCGGTCTCCGTGAAATGATGGAACTCGTCAATGATGACCAGCCGGATGCGGCAGTACTCCACCACCTTGGTAAAGCGGGCGATCAGGTCCTGCTCGCTGAGCGATCGGCTTGTTGTCACGTCGAGTTGCAGCATGAGCCCACGTGCGATGGACTTCTCGGTAGGAATCGTGGGGACTTCGATGTACATCACCGGAGCGCTCGGCGTGCCATCCACCGTGCTCCTGGGATGCGCCTCCAGGATTGACTTCGCCAGCGTCGTCTTTCCCACTCTGGTATCACCCACAATCAACAGCCCACGCGGATCGGGCGAACGAAGCATCCGTTCCATTTTCTCCCGTAGATCATGGAATGCCGGATAGTCGATGATGTAGCGCGACACCTCGTGCGCGGCCTGTTCCAGATCATTCTTCATGTCTCGCCTCCTCTGCGCCATCCGCACTCGGCGCCGCACTACGAAGTCTTGCAGTGCGACCGAGGGCGAAACCTGGCAGCTCTTTCCGCGCAAGAATCCGGAAGTTGCCGAGTGTCGGGATAGGACTTTCCAGATCCGCCGATGCGGCGGGCTCGGACGTCGCCGGCATCGCGCGGTGAGCGGCATCCTTGGCAATCGCCGCGGCCTTGCGACGTCGCAGACTCTTGTCCACTTGCGCCCGCTCGACTTCCCGACGCACCGCCGCACGATTGGCCGCCAGCCGGGAAGCGCCAGCCGCCTGACCGTGGCTTACGCGTTTGAGTTTCCCCAACAGTTCGTGCTCACGCAGCGTAAGTCCACAGGCATAGGCTGGATCGACGTTGGGCACGATGAACTCAAGTCGCGACTCCGGATGCGTGGCCCAGACACGACCGAGATCCCATGGATCGAAACGGACCGTCACCTTACAATGCAGACCAAATTGGCGCCGGACACCCTCCAGTTCGGCAGACGCATAGCGTTGATTGCCGAACATTTTGATGCCACTTTTCCCGATGCACCGCTGCATCCGTGGTCGACATGCCCACGCCACCGCGTCGTCGCGGTGCAGCGCATCCAGTGGGCACACGGCCGAGAGTTGCCGCCAGACATGTTCGGGCGTCGCACCGTTCAGCCCATCGTGGGGCGTTAAGGCATAGACCGTGTCGATCCAGGTGCCAACCAACGTGCGCAGGTCTGCGATGGTGAGCGTCGCGTTTTCCTGGGCGTCGTACCCGCGACGCTCTTTCGGGCTGCCGTAGGTGGTGCCCGGCAAGGAACTTATGAGGCCGCGATTGACCGTCCCGATAAAGCGCTCGACATGCCCCTTGTTGTCGGGGCGGTAGGCCGGGCAAAACATCACCACGACGTCCAGATCCGAACAGGCGGCCTGCACCGCCGCGGAGTCGAATTCTTTGGCGCGATCGAACAGCAGCATTTCCACCTGCCCATGGGCCAGGCGCCGCGCCCGCTTGTCTCCAAGGAGACCAGTTAAGGCTTGCCGCAGGAGGCCCAGTACCGTTTGCTCGTTGGGACACGCCAACGACACCTCCCACGCCACCACCATGCGCGTGGCGACACACAGCATGACCGACAGGTATGGCCGGCCCACCAATTTTCCGGTCGCCTCGTCGACCAGCATCAGGTCCAGAACGCCATGGTCGGACTGCACGCATTGCAGCGGACGCCGTGGCCCGTCATGGCGATTCGCTTTGGACAGGCTCAGCATCCGGTGGGCCTCGGCCGATCCGACTTTCGCAGTCAGCAGCTCGATAGCCGGCCGTTTCAGGCGATACCGATACAGTGTCGCCCGGCTGATCGGCCGCTCGGGATCGCCCAGCGCCCAGGCGTTCTCCGCCGTCACCTGCTGATTCGCCTCGTCGAGGATTTCGGTGGCGGAACGTCTTGGCCGCTGAAGGCACTGGTCCACCGCGCGCGAAATTTTGTCGCGGTGGCCTGCGCTCAGGCGGGATTTTCCCTTTCCGCCCCGCAGGTCCGTATGCGACACCAGGCCCGCCAAGCCATTGCGCGACAGGGCCTGCCACCAGCGCACCACCGTGGAGTCTGACGGCGCCCGAGGGTCGAGGATCTTCTGCGCCACGCGGTCAATGATGGCGCGCAGACGGTCGCCCCGACGGAACACTCCCGTGCCCTCCCTGGCGACTTCGCGCAGATAGCGGCGGCGCCGCTCGGTTTCCGTGCGCACCGAGTCTGGCGCATCGCGCAGCTGGCCAGTGGCGCCCGGTCCAATAGGGGCCGACGGCAGGCCGACCTCCTCCGTTGCAAACTCGACGAGGCTGCCGTTTTGCAGGTCCCGGCATATCAGCGTCCGGGCGTCCAGCGCCACGCAAACCTGGTACGCCCGACCTCCACGGCGGACGATGCCGGCGCCGCTTGCCACGCCAGTTGCCGTGGCCTGCACCGTTTCCGGCCGGTCGGAGGCACTGGGTGCCGGGGTGTCTGTCTTCAACGTCACAGCCTGACTGGATCGCTTCATCGCCCTCTCCTGAAAGTTTCGGCCAGCCTCGCGCTTGGCAAGTTGGCCATGCCTGCGTCTGTCGGCACCCTTCAATGGCCGCCGATCCATTCCCTGAAAAGGTGCGTCACCAGCCGTTGTTCGGTGTGGCTGGGCAAGCCCCGTTGGAGTCGTGCAGGACTCAGCGCCGACAGCGCCGAGATGGTCGCCTTGGTTGGCGAAAATCGACACACCCGGAAATGGCAGAGCGTCGTCGGGCTTGTCTGGCTGGTCTCGCAGACGGCCAGCAGATGCGGAGCCAAATCAGCGGCCTGCGCCAGGGATCGCTGGCTCGCGAAGACCAGATACGAGATGCCGTTGCGGGAAAAGAGAAAGTCCGGCTGGTACGCAGTCGATCGGATGGCCGCCGGCCGGGTCAGCACACCCGGCTGCTCATGAAACGCCTGAATCAATTGCAGGATTGCGCAGCTCTCCAGCAAACTCGCGATCGGGAGCAGCTCCTTGCTCTGCAGCAGAATCGCGCGCCCTTGCGTACGGGACGGCCATCGCGCGTAGTAACTCACCGCGCGACGACCGATCCGTGGCGGGGTGGGATCCCATCGGAATAGCCTGGAAGGCGCGCTGGGAAGCGCGAAAGCTGGCATACGGGCCTCCACGAAGGATTGCATCAATCACATCGCGAAAATGCAGGACGCAAAGTCCTTGACCTGGTATGGCGGCTGTTCAATACTGGGGATGCCACTCCAGTAATCAAACCATCCGCATACGTAGGCCTCATCGTCCTGCGCAGCATTCTGAGCCGCGTGACGCAGCGTCAACTGCCCCACGCGGTTTTTCGTTTCCATTCGCAGGAATGGAAATGTCCGAGTTGAGCATAGTGGGCGAGACAAAGGGGTTCAAAAAAATATTCGCCCCATAAACCATGACCTTTCTGGCTTCAAAAAAATAATGTGAATTAGCGCAGTTGCTTGGGTTTAACTTAGTTAACCGGTCATGTGATTTTCTTGCGAGATTTGCACCCCCAACGCGTCAGGGCAAACAGCAACGCCTTTCGCTTGCGCTGGGCGGCGAGAATCCTGCCTAGCGGGGACTTTCGCCCGGCAGCCACAGCCGCTGCATGGCCTGGAGCCGGCGCACCCGCTCGGTCTTCACATAGCGGGTCGTCGTATCGAGCGAGACATGGCCGACGTTCTGCTGAACGATCTCGACGGGTACTCCGGCATCGAGCGCGTGCCAGACGTGGGTGTGGCGCAGCCAATGGGTAGTGGCCCGCGCCAGGCGTGCGGCACTCACCGGGTCGCTCGCGCGCAGCCCCTGCGCACAGCGGGCGAAGAAGGTCCGGATGTGCCGGTGGAAACTGCTGGCCGCGACATGCCGCGTCGGGTCCCCCGCCGCCTCGCCACGCGCGCGTGCGGGCGCGGGATGTGCGACGATCAGCGGCACCGTGGGCGACGCGCCCGGATCCGCAGGCAACCCACGCGCCAGCAGATACGCGGAGAGTCTCGCCATCGAGTCCGGCGACACCGGGACTTGCCGGATGCGATCGCCCTTGCCCCGCACCGTGAGCCACCACCCTTCGAGCGGCGCCATCCCCGGCTGCGGCAAGGCCTCCCACGTCAGCTCGGCGGTGGTCGCCGCCAGCAGTTCGGCCAGGCGCAAGCCCGTGTCGTGCAGGAACGGCAGCGCGAACTGCAGCCGTCGGGCGGACACCCTCTCCGGCAGTCGCGCCAGTGCCTCGAGCACACTCTGCCATTGCGATGCCGTCAGCCCGCGGCCCGGATCGGGCCCGCGCGGCCCTTCGGCCGGTGGCACCACCGCCCGCCACGGATTGCCGATCAGATAGCCCTGGTCCACCAGAAAGGCGAAGAGGTTGCCCAGTACCCCCAGAGCGAAGACACAGGAGCGCACGGACAACGGCCCGGCGAACGGTCGCCAGCTAGTCTTCCAGCGCGGCTGCGCGCGCGCACCGCACCACGCTGCGGGCGGGGCGAGCAGAAAGTCCCGATACGCGAGACAGTCCTCCACAGTCATCGATGACAGGGCACGCCGCCGCTCGCCCACGGCCCACAGCAGGAAGCGCTCGGCTTCCTTGCGGTAGGCCAGCTGGGTGCACGTGAGGCGCGCACCCGGCGGGGCCGGCAGATCCGGAGCTGGCAGATCCGCGGCCGGCACGCCCGATGCGGCGGGCATGGGCGGGCGGCGACGCCCGGGGGGTCGGCCCCGCGCGGCCAGCCAGGCCAGGATGGCCGCGCGGTCGTCATCGGCGTCCAGCAGGCACTGCCCGGGCGGCGCGCGAAAGCGGCCCTGTCGTCCCGTGAGATCGTCGGGCAACACCAGCCGCTCCATCGGCATCAGGGCCGACACCCCACCGGCCGCGAATGCCGCGTCGATCACGCCCCCCGAAGCCGGCCGGGTGGTCCCGGGCCAGGCTGGCACGTCCGCCAAATAAGCCGCCTCGAAATGGGCGGCCATGAACTGCGCGACGGCGCCCGCCTTGATCGGCCCGATGCCCGGGATCGCGCCCCACCACGTTTGGCGGCTCGCCATCCGGGTGCGCAGGGCATCGAGGGTCGGCAGCCCGGCAGCCTGCAGACGCTGCGCGATCGCATCGGTGAACCATGCCTCCACGCCGTCGTGCAGGGCGACGGGTACCGCGACCCGCGCCTCCAGGGCATAGATGGCGGTCAACTGCCGCCGCAGCAGGGTGGCGCGGCGCCGCTGTCGCGCCAGCTCGGAATCAAAGGCGGCCTGATAGGCGGCGAGCTGCTCCGCTTCGGCGAGGTCGTCGAGCGCCTCGCGGTCGATGAACGCTTCCAGCGACGGCAGATCGTCCGAGAGCGGCGAGAGGTCGAGCCGCAGCAGCCGCGCCTGACCGAAATCCCCGCCCCGGGCGGCCGCGGCGGACAGCTCCGCGCGAATCCATGCGGACATGCGGTGCACGCGCGGCGGGTCGTCAAACGCCCCGGCGTCGGGCAGATAGCGCTCCCAGGCGGCCCGGGGGGACAGCCCCTGGACCACCGCCCGCAGGTAGGCGAAGTGGCCGCGGTGCAGGCGGGCCCGTGTGACGCCGTAGGCATGGGCTGGCTGCGGCGCGCGTGGCGGGCGGAGGGCATCAGGATCAGACGTCACGTCACACTCCCCCGGAGTCGTGGAACAGGCACGGCGTAGCGGGGTCGGCGGGTCGTCAGGCGAAAAGCGGCGGCGGTCGGCCAGTGGCGTCGGCCGTTCCACTATAGAAAATAAGACGACTTATCTTGTAGTTGGAATTTCGTCGGGGGCTTAGCCTTCGAACTCCGCGCCTAGCAGGCTGCTGAAGTACTCCCCGCACAAGCGGTATGCTTTTCGCCTGTGCAGGTGAGTACTGTCTGGTTTCACAATCCGGAAGCCGCGCACCGCTGAATCGAGTTTTTCGGCTGCTGGGCACCAGTTTGCGGCTTCATTTCCCCGATTACCGCAACTGCGGACGGATTTGTCCCAGCGAACGCATGCGCACGAGGTTGTAGGCGGCCATGCTCAGGACGAACATCTGATCGACTCGCTTCAATCCGCGCACCATCACCTGGCGCATGCGTCCGACCGTCTTGACCCATCCAAAGCCTTGCTCGATCAGCTTGCGCTTTTGCTGCGAGA
>NZ_FNJO01000028.1 GCF_900104095.1 Ralstonia sp. 25mfcol4.1
TGCTGCTGCCGCCGGTGCTCAAAGGCGCCCGTGGCGGCGACACCCCCGGCATGAGCGAGGCCGAGATCTACGAGATGTTCCCGAACCTGCGCGAGCGCAAGCAAAGCCAGGGCACGCGGCTGTCGGGCGGTGAACAGCAGATGCTGGCCGTGGGCCGCATCCTGCGCACGGGCGCGAACCTGCTGCTGCTCGACGAGATCTCCGAGGGCCTGGCGCCGGTGATCGTGCAGGCGCTGGCGCGCATGATCCTGATGCTCAAGAAGAAGGGCTACACCGTGGTCATGGTGGAGCAGAACTTCCGCTTTGCCGCGCCGCTGGCCGACCGCTTCTACGTGATGGAGCACGGCGCCATCGTCGAACGCTTTGCCGCCAGCGAGCTGCAGGCCAAGATGCCGGTGCTGAACGAACTGCTCGGCGTATAACAAGGGACCCCACGTTTCATGAATTTCGATATTGGAATCCCGCTGCCGGCGCTGCTGTCCCAGCTGCTGCTGGGGCTGGTCAACGGCGCGTTCTACGCGATGCTGAGCCTGGGCCTGGCCGTGATCTTCGGCCTGCTCAACGTAATCAACTTCGCGCACGGTGCGCTGTTTATGCTCGGCGCCGTGCTGGCCTGGGCCGGCATGGAGTACGCCGGCCTCAACTACTGGATCATGCTGCTGGTGTCGCCGCTGGTCGTGGGCGTGCTTGGCGTGGTCATCGAAAAGTCGATGCTGCGCTGGATCTACAAGCTCGATCACATCTACGGCCTGCTGCTGACGCTGGGCATCACGCTGGTGATCGAGGGCGTGATGCGATCGGCCTACGGCGTTTCCGGCCTGCCCTACTCGCCGCCCGACGCGCTGCAAGGCGCCACGGACCTCGGCTTCATGATGCTGCCGAACTATCGCGCCTGGGTGGTCGTGGCCTCCGTGGTGGTCTGCCTGGCCACCTGGTTCACGATCGAGAAGACCAAGCTCGGCGCCTACCTGCGCGCGGGCACCGAGAACCCGAAGATCGTCGAGGCCTTCGGCGTCAACGTGCCGCTGATGGTCACGCTGACGTACGGCTTCGGTGTGGCGCTGGCCGCCTTCGCCGGGGTGCTGGCGGCGCCGGTCATCCAGGTGTCGCCCCTGATGGGCCAGAACCTGATCATCGTCGTGTTCGCCGTGGTGGTCATTGGCGGCATGGGTTCGATCATGGGATCGATCGTCACCGGCCTCGCGCTCGGCGTCATCGAAGGACTGACCAAGGTGTTCTATCCGCAGGCCTCGGCCACCGTGGTGTTCTTCATCATGGTGATCGTGCTGATGCTGCGCCCCGCGGGCCTGTTCGGGAAGGAAAAGTAAATGCTGCAAGATTCCAATCGCCGCGGCAAGGTCGCGGTCTACGGCGCGCTACTGCTGGCCGCCCTGTTGGCACCCATGCTCGGCGCCTATCCGGTGTTCGTGCTCAAGGTGCTCTGCTTTGCCCTGTTTGCGTGTGCCTTCAATCTGCTGATCGGCTACACCGGGCTGCTGTCGTTCGGCCATGCCGCATTCTTCGGCGGCGCCGGCTACGTGGCCGGACACGCCATGAAGGAATGGGGCCTGACGCCCGAACTGGGCCTGCTGCTGGGCACCGCGTTCGCGGCGCTGACCGGCCTGGTCATGGGTGCCCTGGCCATTCGCAGGCAAGGCATCTATTTCTCGATGATCACGCTGGCGCTGGCACAGATGCTGTATTTCTTCTGCCTGCAGGCGCCGTTCACGGGCGGCGAGGACGGCATCCAGGGCATTCCGCGCGGCAAGCTGCTGGGCCTGCTGCCGCTGGACAGCGATCTGGCGCTCTACTACGTGGTGCTGGGGATCGTAGTGGCCGCGTTCGCGCTGATCGTACGCACGATCCATTCGCCGTTCGGACAGATCCTCAAGGCCATCAAGGAAAACGAGCCGCGCGCCGTGTCGCTGGGCTATGACGTGGACCGCTTCAAGCTCGTCGCCTTCGTGCTGTCGGCCGCACTGTCCGGCCTCGCAGGTTCGCTGAAGGCGCTGGTCCTGGGCTTCGAGACATTGACCGACGTGCACTGGTCGATGTCGGGCGCCGTGATCCTGATGACCCTGGTCGGCGGCCTGGGCACGCTGGCCGGCCCCATTGCCGGAGCCTTCGTGGTGATCGCCCTGGAGAACAAGCTCGGCGACCTGGGCGCTTTCCTGGCCAATGTCACCGGCCTGGCGTGGTTCAACACGCTTGGCGAATCGGTGACGATGGTCACGGGCGTGATCTTCGTGATCTGCGTGCTGACATTCCGGCGCGGCATCGTCGGCGAACTCATCGGCCTGGCCGACCAATGGAAGGCGCGGCGCAAGCCGGCCGCACCGCTGGGCTCACATCTCGTCGATCGCGGTTGACGCGGTGACCACGCCGGCGTCCTTCTCCAGCGAGAAGCGGTCGCGCGTGGTCACATAGAAGCTGGCGCCGAAGCGGCCCACAGGGAAATATTCCTGCAACCGCACGCGCCAGCGTTCTGTATCGATCAGCCCGTCGCGCGCATGCAAGCGCAGCACGCGACCGATGAAGATCTGGCGGCTTTCGGTCTCCAGCGTTTCCCAGAGCCGGCATTCGAACGCCACCGGCGCCTCGGCGATGCGCGGCGGGGCCACGTCGGTGCAGGCCGCGGCTGTCAGCCCCACGTGGGCCAGTTCGCTCATGTCCGGCGGCAGGCGTTCGCCACAGCGATGCATTTTCTCGGCCATGGCCTCGTCGCTCAGGTGCACGACGAATTCCCGCGTCCGCACGATATTGGCCGCCGTATCCTTCAGCGAGCCGTCGCCCAGGCGGTTCACGCTGATCATCACGATCGGCGGCTCCTCGCCCAGCATGTTGAACATCGAGAACGGCGCCGCGTTGGCCGTGCCGTCCGGGCCCAGCGTGGTGACCAGCGCGATCGGTCGCGGCACGATCAGGCTGGCCATGAGCTTGTAACGCTGATATTCGGTGATCGCGGTGAAATCGATTTCCATCGTGTTCCTT
The DNA here is from genome assembly GCF_900104095.1 of Ralstonia sp. 25mfcol4.1. GTDB lineage: Bacteria > Pseudomonadota > Gammaproteobacteria > Burkholderiales > Burkholderiaceae > Cupriavidus. The sequence continues at coordinate 2,992 of NZ_FNJO01000028.1, forward strand.
GGGTATTCCGGTTTAACGCGGCGGCAGGCCGAGCATTTGCGCCAGGCTCTTTTCGCCCTGCATGCGCGACGTTTCGATGCGCTGTTCCAGTTCGCGCAGATGGGCTTCCATCAGCGTCACCGCGCCCGCGGCGTCACGCGCCTCGATGCAGGCGACGATGGCGGCGTGCTCGTCGTGCTCGCAGGGCGCGTGGCCCGGTGGCTCGTAAAGCCCCACGATCAGCGAGCAGCGCGAAACCAGTTCGGTGAGGTAGCGTTGCAGCACCGGGTTGCGTGCCAGGCCGGCGATCCGCAAGTGGAAGCCGCTGGCCAGCCGCGCCCACGAAGGCTGGTCGAAACGGTGCATCGCGTCGTGCTCGTCGGCCAGCTGCCGGCGCAGTTCGCGCAGGTCATCCGGCGTCACGCGCTCGACGGCCAGTTCCACCAGCACACGCTCCATCGCCCGCCGTGCCTCGAAGATCTGGCTGGTTTCCTCGGGCGTGGGCTCGGCGATCACCGCGCCCTTGTTGGGCCGCAGCGCCACGATGCCGTCGTGCGCGAGCTTTTCCAGTACACGCCGCACCACGGCCCGGCCCACCCCGAACAGCGTGCATAGCTCGGGTTCGGGCAGCTTGGTGCCCGGGGTCAGCCGATGGTTCAGCACGCCGTCGAAGATCGCCTGGTAGATGCGGCTGTCGGCGTCCTGCCGCTCGTCCGGTGCATCCGGTGCGTCCGAAGTCGCCGGCGGAAGCGGTTCCTCCGCCCCGGGGGCGGCTTTTGCAGCTTTGGTTGACATGGCGTCGGTCAGGGAAACAATGCCCATGATGTTAGCGTGCTGCGGCATTGGCGCGATCCGCCGCCATCGGCGCCTGGGCGTCCACGGCGTCCATGGCGTCGCAGATCGCGCCCGGCGTGGTGAACCAGACCTCGCCGTGCGACCGCCGTGCGGCAATGTGTGCCAGCGCGCGGCGCAGGTGACGGAGCCGGTACGGCTGCCCCACCAGATACGGATGCAGCGCGATGCCCATCACCAGCGGCTGCGGGTGCTGCGGATGGTTCGCCTGCTGCAGCATTTCATCGAACTGGTCGATGATCATGTCGGCGAATGCCGCGCCGTCAAGCTGGCGGGCGATGATCATCGGGATGTCGTTGAGCTCCTGCGGGTACGGAATCGACCAGAGCGCCCCGCCGTTGCGCGTCTGCATGCGCACCGGCCGGTCGTCGTGTGCCCAGTTCAGGGTGTATCGGTAGCCGGCTTCGGCCAGCAGGTCGGGCGTGACCATCGTTTCGGAAATCCAGGGCGACAGCCAGCCACCCGGCGCGCGGCCGCTGTGTTCGCGGATGCGGTCGCGACAGTGCACCAGCAGCGCACGCTCGCCAGCCTCGTCGAATTCGCTCTGGCGGTGCGCATTCGTATGGCCATGGCCGATCAGTTCGTCGCCACGCGCCAGGCAGGCATCGAGCACCGCCGGGCAGTGATCGTAAATGGCCGTGTTCAGGATCACGCCGGTGGGCATGTCCAGCTGGTCGAACAGTTCCAGGCAGCGCCATACCCCCACCCGGTTGCCGTACTCGCGCCAGCTGTAGTTCAGCACGTCGGGCTGCGGCGACACCGGGCCCAGGTTCGCGCCCAGCCCCTCGCCGAACGCGAAGTGCTCGATATTGAAGCCGAGGTAGACAGCCAGGCGCGCACCGTTGGGCCAGCGGAAGCCATCGGCGTCGGTAATGGGCCGGTACGGAAAACGGCCGTGATGGCGCAACGGACCGAACGACGGCGCCGCCGCCTGCGCTGCCGCCAGCGGACTCGGATTGAAGGTCATGAACGCGTGCCTTTCTTCTGGTTGGTGCATCCGCCCCGGAACCGGCACCGCCTTCGTGCGTGATGCCCCGTTTCCGATCGTATGCATGGATGTCACGTAATCGTTCGCAAATTGCGGGCCAGATCGTCAACGTATTGAAACGCCGGTTGTCACGGAGTTTCCGGGTGATTCGTCAACGCGTGGCACGGCTCTTGCGAGAACCCCGCCGACACCAACCCCATCCGGAGATCTGCCATGTTTCGTCCCCAACGCCGTGCACTGATCGCTGCCGCTGCGGCCGCCTGCGTCATGACCGCCCTGCCCGCGCATGCCGCCGACACCATCAAGATCGGCCTGATCACGGCGCTGTCGGGTCAGTCCGCCCGGGCCGGCGAGTCGCTGACGCGCGGCATGACCATCGCCATCGACGAAATCAATGCCAAGGGCGGCCTGCTGGGCGGCCGCAAGCTCGAACTGGTGCGCCGCGACGACGAAGGCAACCCGGCCAAGGGTGTGCTGGCCGCGCGCGAGCTGATCTACAAGGAGAAGGTTGCCGTGCTGTTCGGCGGGCTTGACACGCCGGTCTCGATGGCCATCGTGCCGATCGCCAATCAGGAGAAGGTGCCGTTCATGGGCCCGTGGGCCGCCGGCACGCCGATCACCCACAACGGCGCGAATCCGAACTTCGCGTTCCGCGTCTCGGCGGTGGACGAGGTGGTGGACAAGGCGATGCTGCAGTACGCGCAGAAGGCGTTCAACGCCAGCAAGCCGGGCCTGATCCTGGTGAACAACCCGTGGGGCGAATCGAACGAGAAAGGCATCGTGGCCGCGATGGCCGCCAAGGGCGGCAAGCCGGTGGGCGTCGAGAAGTTCGAGGCCAACGACGTGGACGTGGTGCCGCAGCTCGGCCGCCTCAAGGCGGCCGGCGCCGATGTGCTGCTGATGGTGGGCAACGTCGGCCCGTCGGCGCAGGTGGTCAAGTCGCTCGACCGCATGGGCTGGAAGGTGCCAGTGGTCTCGCACTGGGGCCCGGCCGGCGGCCGCTTCACGGAACTGGCCGGACCGAACGCGAAGAACGTCCACTTCGTGCAGACCTACAGCTTCTTCGGCACGCCGTCGCCGGTCAGCACGCGCGTGGTCAACGACCTGAAGGCCAAGTACAGCGACGTGAAGGGCCCGGACGACATCACGCCGGCCGTGGGCGTGGCCAACGCCTACGACGCCACGCAGCTGGCCGCGCTGGCCATTGCCAAGGCCGGCAGCACCAAGGGCGACGCGGTGCGCGAGGGCTTCTACAAGATCGACCGCTACGAGGGCCTGATCAAGACCTATGTGAAGCCGTTCTCGCCCCAGCAGCATGACGCGCTGACCGAAAACGACTACGTCTGGGCCCAGTTCATCGACAACCGCATCGTGCCCGTGAAGCAGTAAACGCTTGTTGCCGGGCGATTGTTGCTCCGCTCTCCCGCCATGCGGCGGCGCGGAGAAAACGTAAATAGAAGGACATCACCATGTTATGGATATCCGCCCTCATCAGCGGGCTTGGCCTGGGCAGCATGTACGGGCTGATGGCGCTGGGGTTTCACATCACCTACGCAGTCTCTGCCACGGTCAATTTCGCGCAGGGCAGTTCGATGATGCTGGGCGCCGTGCTCACGTACACGTTTGCGCAGACGCTGGGCTGGCCGATGCCGCTGGCCATCGTGCTGGCACTGGCGCTGTGCGCGCTGTACGGCCTGGCCGTGGAATTCCTGGCCGTGCGGCCGTTCGCCAGCCGGGGCTCGAATGCCTGGCTGATGGCCACCGTGGCGCTGGGCATCGTGCTCGATAACGTGGTGATGCTCTGGTTCGGCACCGAACCGCGCAGCCTGCCGTCGCCGCTGGCCACCCAGTCGGTACAGCTGGGCAACGCCGGCGTGGGCGTATATCCGCTGCAACTGGTGATTCCGGTGGTCGGCCTGGTGCTGGCTGCGGTGCTGCACGTGGTGCTGCGCAAGTCGCGCTGGGGCGTGGCCATGCTCGCAGTCGTGCAGAACCGCGATGCGGCGCGCCTGATGGGCATTCCGATCCGACGCACCATTGCCGGCGCCTTTGCGCTGTCGACGCTGCTGGCCGGTGTCGCCGGCGTGCTGATTGCCCCGCTGTTCAATGTGCAGGCCGACATGGGCACCGTCTTCGGTCTCAAGGCGTTCGCCGTGGCCATTCTCGGTGGGCTGTCCAGCGCCTGGGGCGTGATGGTGGCCGGCCTGATCTTTGGCGTGGCCGAGGCGCTGGTGACCGCATCGCTCGGTTCCAGCTACACGCAGATCATCACCTTTGCCCTGGTCATCTCGCTGCTGGCGCTGCGGCCCGATGGGCTGTTCGGACGCGCGGAGGTGCGCAAGGTATGAGCAAGACCATGACATCCGCGGTATCCACCGCGCCGCCGGGAAATCCGGCACGCACTGCCGCGCCATGGCTGGGCCTGGGCACGCCGCTGCAGGTTGCCGCCATGTGCGCGGTGCTGGCCGCGGCCGCGGGCCTGACCCTGACGCTGAACGGTTATTTCGTATTCGTGATCGCGGGCGTTGCAATGCTCGCCATCTGCGGCGTGGGCCTGAACCTGCTGCTCGGGCTGACTGGCCAGGTGTCGTTCGGCCACGTCGGCTTCTATGCGATTGGCGCCTACACGGTAGCCATCCTGACCGGCCAGGCAGGCTGGAGCTTCTGGGCCGCATGGCCGGTGGGCGCACTGGTCGCCGCCGCGCTGGGCGGCCTGCTGGCGCTGCCCGCGCTACGCGTCAAGGGCCCCGGCCTGGCGATGGTAACGATCGCCTTCGGTTTCATCGTCGAGCACGGCGCGGTGGAATGGCGCGGACTGACAGGCGGCCAGAACGGCCTGATGGGCATCGCGCAACCCTCGATTCCCGGTGTGGACGGCGGTGAGCGGGCGCTGGCACTGATCGCCATCGCGGTACTGGGGCTCGCGTTGGCCGCCTATGCGCGCATTGCGCGCGGCAGCTGGGGCGCCGCCATGCGCGCGGTGCGCGACAGCGAGACCGCAGCCGCGTCGATCGGCGTCAATCCGCTGGTGGTGAAGACGGTCGGTTTTGCATTTTCGGCCGCGCTGGCCGGCCTGGCGGGCGGCCTGTTCGCGCCGCTGCAGGGCATGGTCACGCCGGGCATGTTCTCGTTCCTGCAGTCGATCCTGTTCGTGCTCGTGGTGATGATCGGCGGCGCCGGCACGGTAGCCGGGCCTGTCGCGGGCGCGGTCGTGGTCGGCCTGCTGCCTGAAATCCTGTCGAGCCTGGAAAACCTGCGCCTGCTCTGCTTCGGCGTGCTGCTGCTGGTGGTGCTCTGGGTGGCGCCCAGCGGCATGGTGGGTGTGGTGACGTCGGCGTTCCGCCGCCTGCATCCCGCCAGGCCGGCCGATCACGACACCGTGGCTGGCGCGATGCTGCCGCAGCGCGAGGCCGCGCAGCGCCGGGGGCTGTCGGCGCTGGGCCTGTCGATGGTATTCGGCGGCGTGCGCGCCGTTGACGATCTGTCGTTCGACTTGCCGCCCGGCCAGGTGACCAGCCTGATCGGGCCGAACGGCGCGGGCAAATCGACCGTGCTCAACATGCTGTCCGGCTACTATCGCCCGCGCTCGGGCAGCCGCCGGCTGGGCGCGGACGCCCTGGCCGCACGGGGTGCGTGCCACAGCGCGCGCCATGGCATCTCGCGCACCTACCAGACCACGCAGCTGTTCACCGGCATGAGCGCGGCCGACAACGTGGCCATCGCCCTCACACGCGGCAAGCTGGGCACGCTGCTCGGCATCGCGGGCTTCACGGCCCCGGCCGTGCGCAACGAAGCCCGCGCATTGCTGGCCGCCTGCGGCTATACCGGCGACCCCGATGCCAGCGCGGCCGACCTGGCCCACGTGGATCGCCGCCTGGTGGAAATTGCCCGGGCGCTGGCCACGCGGCCGGCCGTGCTGCTGCTGGACGAACCCGCAGCGGGGCTGTCCCGCGAGGACAAGGCCACGCTGGGCCGCCTGTTGCGCCGGATTGCCGACAGCGGCATCGCGGTTGGCCTGGTCGAGCATGACATGTCGCTGGTGATGGATGTATCCGACAGCATCGTGGTGATCGACGCTGGCCAGCACCTGTCCGCCGGTACGCCCGACGCAGTGCGTGCCGATCCGGCCGTGCGCCGCGCCTATCTGGGCGAGGCGTCGGGCGCCCCGGCGCGGCGGCGCAGCCGCTCAGGGGGTGATGTCGTGCCGCCGGAAGTGCTGGGCGTCAGCGCGCTGCGTGCCGGCTACGGCGCGGCGCCGGTGCTGCACGATGTGGACCTGCAGGTCCGCGAAGGCGAGATGGTGGCGCTGCTGGGCGCCAATGGCGCCGGCAAATCGACGCTGATGCGTGCGCTGTCGGGGCTCCATCGCCCCGTACAGGGCGGCATCACGTTCGACGGCACCGACCTGGCCCGGCTCGACGCGGCGAAGATTGCCGAAATGGGCGTGGTACTGGTGCCGGAAGGCCGGCAGGTATTCCCCGAGCTGTCGGTGCTCGACAACCTGCGGCTGGGCGCGTTTCCGTCGGGCCGCATCTCTCGTGCCGAGACCATGCGCCGCATCGAGGCCATGTTCGCGCGCTGGCCCCGCCTGCGTGAGCGCCAGCACCAGCGTGCGGGCCTGATGTCCGGCGGCGAGCAGCAGATGCTGGCCGTGGCGCGCGGGCTGATGTCGAATCCGTCGGTGCTGCTGCTCGACGAGCCGTCGCTGGGCCTGGCGCCGAAGGTGATCGAGGAACTGTTCGCATCGCTGGACGCGCTGCGCGATGCATCGATCACCATCCTGCTGGTTGACCAGATGGCGGCGCTGGCCCTGTCGCTGGCCGATCGCGCCTACGTGCTCGAAGAAGGCCGCGTGGTGGCCAGCGGCGATGCCGAGGCCCTGGCCAAGGACCCGGCGCTGGTACAGGCCTACCTGGGCGGACAGCACGCATGAAGCACCTGGCCACTTCCAGCGCGGGCATGGTCACCAGCCCTCATGCACTGGCAAGCGAAGCCGGTCTGGAGATCCTGCGCGCCGGCGGCAATGCCATCGAGGCCGCCATCGCCATCGGCGCCACGCTGTCTGTCACCTATCCGCACTTCACGGGCCTGGGCGGCGACGCCTTCTGGATCGTCAGCGATCAGGCCAGCAACGTGCGCGCACTCTCGGGCATCGGACAGGCGGCAGCCACGCTGCCCGACTACGGCAGCGCGATCCCCACGCGCGGCGCGGCCTCGGCCATCACGTCGGCGGCCACCGTCGACACCTGGGACCGTGCCTTCGCCATCAGCCGCGACCATTGGGGTGGCCAGCAACCGTGGAAGCAACTGTTCCAGCGCGCCATCGCGCTGGCGCACGAAGGCTTCGACGTCACGCCGTCGCAGCGATTCTGGCAGGCCTTCCGTCATGAGGAACTGTCGGACTGGCCCGGCTTTGCCGACGTCTTCATGCCCGACGGACGCCTGCCCGTGCAAGGCGACCGCCTGCGGCAGCCCGCCCTGGCCCGCAGCCTTGATCGCATAGCGAACTTCGGTTCGCGCGAATTCTACGAAGGCGAACTGGCCGAGCGCATCGTAGCCGGGCTGCGTGCCGCCGGATCGCCACTCGGCATGGCGGACCTGGCCCGCACGGCGGCGCGCGACGAAGCGCCGCTGCGCGTGCCATATCGCGGCGGCGAACTGCTGAGCCTGGCGCCGCCCACGCAGGGTGTGACCACGCTGCAGATCATGGGCATCCTCGATCGTTTCGACGTGGCCAGCATTCCGGAGGGCAGCGCGGACTACTACCACCTGCTGGTGGAGGCCGTGAAACAGGCGTTTATCGAACGCAACCGGCATGTGGCGGACCCTGAATTCTGCGCGGTGCCCGTCGATGCGATGCTGTCGCCGGCGCGGCTGTCGGCGTTGGCCGCGCATATCGATATGCGTCACGCGATGCCCTGGCCGCACGTCTATCAGCATGGCGATACGGTCTTTCTTTCGGCGGTCGACCGCCAGGGGCGCTGCGTGAGCGTGCTGCAGACCGTGTATTTCGATTGGGGCAGCGGCGTGGTGGCGGGCGACACCGGCATCCTGTGGCATAACCGGGGCGCCGCATTCAGCACCGATCCCAACCATCACAACGCGATACAACCGGGCAAGCGCCCTTTCCATACGCTGAATCCGGGCATGTACCTGCGCAACGGCAAGCCCCGGCTGACGTATGGCACGCAGGGTGCCGACGGGCAGCCCCAGACGCTGGCCGCCGTGCTGACACGGCTGATCGACTACGGGATGGATCCCATGCACGCGCTGTCCCGGCCTCGGTTTCTGCTCGGACGCACGTTCTCCGACACGCGTGACAGCCTCAAGATGGAAGCCGATGCCGGTGATGATGTGATCGCCACGCTGTCAGCCAGCGGTCACGAGGTCAGCGTGATCGACGCGCAGAGCCCGTTGGCGGGCCATCCGGGCGCCATTGCGTTGTACGACGACGGACCTTGCGCGGGTGCGCACGATCCGCGCAGCGACGGCATCGCCATGGGGCTGCCAGGGGCATAAGACACGAGATCGGAAACGTCGGGCATCATCCGGACATCCGGGAGAAAACGGCAACGCCTCGCGTGACGCGCACATGAAGGCCCTGCGCTCTGTAGCGGTTTTGTATCGGGCAGGAACCCATGCGGCGGATCCCCGTCCAATGCCTTAACTGTCGACTGGCCGTCACGATGCGATGCAGCGTGCAAGGGCCGGCGCGATGGTCCACAATCCCGTCGGAGGAACGCACCGCTGCCAGCGGCCCCGCGTTCCCCATGTCCCCCAGCAACCGCTCCCCTCTCGCCAAGGAGAACACCGTGCTGAGCCCACATGAACTTGCCACACTGATGTTGATCGGCAACGGTCCACATACCCGCGACGATACGTCGAGCATTCCCGCACGCGAAATCGACCCGGTCGATCTCGATGCACTGATCACCCGGCAACTGGTGATCCTGGAATCCGAACAGGGCAAACGTCCCTGCCCGCAAATCACCGCGCATGGCCGCTCGATGCTGGCCGCGGTGGGTCGCCTGAACTAGCGGCCCTGTCACCCCCGATTGCTGCCAGCCGCCGGTGCGGTGCGCCTTTTCGGGACGGCCGCTGTCTTCATGGCTGCGGCCCGGCCTGGTAACCGTCGGTCAGCGTCTTCAGGAACGCGATCACATCGCGCATTTCCCCCTCGGTCATCAGCGGCTTGTCGCCCGGCTTGCCGCCAAACGGGGCTTCCATGTTGATGTTCTCGTGATACTGCGGCGGCAGGTCGTCGAATTTCCGCACCTTGCCGTCCGGGCCGCGCGGATACCACTTCTGCGGCTTCACATCGCGCTCGGCGTAGAAGTGCAGCACCTCGTCCAGCGAGTGGAAAATCCCGTTGTGGAAAAAGGCGTGGCGCAATGCCACGTTGCGCAATGACGGGGTACGGAACAGGCCGCAGTAGTCCGCACGGTCCTTGAGGTCGGTCCGGTCCGGGCCGCACAGCCCCATGTCGAAGAAGGCCGGATCGGCATTGCCCGCCAGCTTGCGGTTGCGCGGCACGCCCACGGCGATAAAGCCGAAATCCGAGAACGCGGGGAAGGCGCCTTCCCTGACATCGCCGGGGTGGCACGCGGCGCAATTACCCTTGTTCGGATCGTTGAACACGCGCAGGCCGCGCAGTTCCGCCGCATTCAGCTTCGCCTGGCCACGCAGCACCGCGTCGTACTTGCTGGTATAGGGATAGAACTCCGAGGGCGTCTGCTGGAATGCCTCCAGCGCCAGCAGCACCGCGCTGAAGGCGGTGTCCTCGTCGTCCAGCACGTCCTGGCCCAGCACCTTGCGGAAGGTTTCGGCGTGCGGGCCCTTGCGGATCCGCTCGACCACCACGCGTGGCTCGCCATTGGCCATCTCGTGCGCGGACAGCAGCGGGATGCGGGCCTGATCGTGCGTCGATCCGGCGCGGCCGTCCCAGTTGTGGCCGCCGGTCGGGCCCTGGTCCTCGGCGTCGTTACCGTCGTTCTCGTGATAGTGGTCGGTGTAGGCCGGTACGTTCTGCACATAGCGCAGCGACGGCGCCGCGCGCACGCCGGTGCGCGTCATGTCCGCACCGCCCAGCTGCACCGACAGGTTGTTTGGCGGCCCATAGGCATGATCGGGGCTATGGCAGGTGGCGCACGACTGTTTGCCCGATGCCGACAGCGCCGGATCGAAGAACAACGCCTTGCCCAGCGCATTGAGCCGCGCGATGTCGGGATGGCGCTCGGCCACCATCGCGTAGAACGGCTTCGGACCGGCGGCCCGCGGCATGCTGGCCGCGGCCGCCTGCGGTGGCGGCGTGTTCCCGATGGCCATTGCCGGCGCGGCATCCTGTTTCCCGCACCCCGTCACCAGGCTGGCCAGCAGCACGATGAGCAGGCTACCCGCCACGCGCAACCAAGTGAAGAGCGACGGGAACGCGGCGTTCCACAACAGCGGCGGCAAGCTCATGACGGAATGATGGCGGCAGGATGACGATGGAATGGCGCAAAAGGCTATGCCAGTTGGATGACATCCACGTGACGGTTCACGAAAACGACACGCCAACACCTGCCAACGCCGCGCCGCAGCGCCGATGTACCAGGCTCCGCCGCCCGTCATCATCAATTTGACACATGGCCGGCTCACACTCGCGGCGCACCCGGCAGTACCCACAAGTTTCATCGCAGCACTTGCAGTCATCCCACATATAAGAAAGAGGAAAGCCCATGAGCCGTAATACCCGTCTGTGGCCGCTGGCCGCATTGGCCGCCGCATGCCTGTCCGCCTGTGGCGGCAGCGATTCCGGAAGCAGCGCCACCACCCCCGCCGCCACCACGTCGGGCGTCGTCACCGGCAGCTACTTCGAGCACGCCAAGGTCTGTATCGACGCCAACAACAACGGCGCGTGCGACAGCAGCGAGGCCTCGGCCTTCACCGACGCCAGGGGCGCCTTCACCGTGAACGGCCAAGGCCCCGTCGTCGCCGAAATCGGCCCGGACGCCTTCCGCAACGACGACGCCGGAGGCCATGCCGCCGTGACGCGCAAGCTGGTGTTCCGCGCGCCGGCCAGCGCCAATGGCGTTGTGAGCGCCATCTCCACCGAACTGGCCGCGCTGATGGACAGCAACGGCGGCAACCTCGACGCCGCGCGCAGCCAGCTGGCGGAGCGCCTCGGTGTGGCCGCCGACAAGCTGCTGGAAGACCACAACAAGGAAACGGACGGCAAGATCAAGGCTGCGCTGCAGGGCGAGATCGAACAGGCCATCGAACTGATCGCCAACGCGGTGGCCGCCGGCGGCGACATCGCCGCCGCGATCAAGACCGGCGTGGCCCAGCGCGTGGCCATGAACAACATCAAGACCGTGGTCGTGATCTACGCCGAAAACCGCGGCTTCGACAACCTCTACGGCCTGTTTCCCGGCGCCAATGGCATTCCGGGCGTGAACCCGAGCGCCGTCGGCACGGTGACCCCGCAGAAGGACTTCGACAATTCGACGCTGGCATCGTTGCCGCCGACCTGGGGTGGCTTCACCGCAGGCGGCCAGGCCGTGCAGCTACCCCAGATCAACACCGTAGGCTGGGCCAACAAGCCGTTCCGGATCGACGACCCCTCGGGCGTCAACGGCACGGGCGTGGTGGTGAACCAGAGCGTGGTGACGCGCGACCTCGTGCACAAGTTCTATCAGAACCAGATGCAGATCAACGGCGGCAAGAACGACAAGTTCGCGGCCTTCTCCGACGCCGGCGGCATCACCATGGGCTACTACGACGGCAGCAGCATGGCGATGTGGAAGATGGCCAAGGACTTCGTGCTGGCCGACAACTTCTTCATGGGCGCGTTCGGCGGCTCGTTCCTGAACCACCAGTACCTTGTCTGCGCCTGCGTGCCGACCTACCCGAACGCCGACACTTCCGTAGCGTCGGGCTCGATCGCGGCGGTGGCTGCTGACGGCAAGAGCCTGAAACTGACGGACACCAGCTCGACGAGCATCCTGTCCGCCGCTGCGTCCTATGTGAAGGATGGCGCGATCACACCCAAGGATCCCGCCACCGGCCTGTTCTACGCCGTGAACACGATGCAGCCGGCCTTCCAGCCGAGCGGCAACGCCCCGGCGTCGGCCGATACCACCAAGCTGCTGGCCGACCCGAACGCCACCAGCACCCTGCCGCCGCAAACCCAGGACACCATCGCCACCTACCTCGACAAGCGCGGCGTGGACTGGGCCTGGTACGCGGGCGCATGGAAGACCGTGTCGGCGGATCGCACCAAGATCTACAACAACACGACGCCCAACTTCCAGGCCCACCATCAGCCGTTCAACTACTTCGCGGCGTTCAGCCCGGTCGACCACGCCGACTACCGCACGTCCCACCTGAAGGACTTCGACAGCCAGTTCCTGTCGGATGCCGCCGCAGGCAAGCTGCCGGCCGTGACGTTCTACAAGCCGCAGGGCAACCTGAACCAGCATGCCGGCTACGCAAGCGTGGCCGACGGCGACGCGCACATCGCCGACGTGATCCAGCAGCTGCAGAAGAGCCCGCAGTACAAGAACATGCTGATCGTGGTGACCTACGACGAAAACGGCGGCTTCTACGACCACGCGCCGGTGCCGACCGCCGACCGCTGGGGCCCGGGCACGCGTATCCCGGCGATCATCGTGTCGCCGTTCGCCAGGAAGGGCACCGTGGACCATACGCAGTACGACACGGCATCGATCCTGCGCTTCATCACGCGCCGCTTTGCCCTGCCCACGCTGCCGGGCCTGAAGCTGCGCGACGACGCGCTGGTGGCCAACGGCAAGCCGGCCATGGGCGACCTGACGAACGCGCTGTCGTTCCCGGCGCAGTAAGCCAGCCATCCGCCGGCGGGAAGGGGCGGCCATCGCAAGGGGCCGCCCTTTTTTCGTGGCGGACACAGGCAGGGGCGGCGTCGGCCGATCGCCGACAGGCAGAGGGTGCCGGAGTGGCTATAGTCTTGTGAGTGCCATCCCAGCGCCAAGGAGCCCGTCATCGCCGCCTGGCATTCCGATATCCCCGCCCGACTCGACCGCCTGCCGTGGTCCGCGTGGCACTGGCGCGTCGCCGTCGCCCTGGGCATCGCCTGGGTGCTCGACGGACTGGAGGTGACCCTGGTGGGCTCCGTGGGGGCTGTCCTGTCGCGGCCCGACACCCTGGGGCTCGATGCCACGCAAGTCGGCTGGTCCGGCTCCATCTATATATTGGGGGCGGTCATCGGCGCCCTGCTGTTTGGCCGCCTGGCCGACCGGCTGGGCCGCAAGAAGCTGTTTCTGGCCACGCTGGCGGTCTATATGGCAGCCACGCTGGCCACGGCCTTCTCTCCCAATTTCGCGTTCTTCGCCGTCTGCCGGTTCCTGACCGGACTGGGCATCGGCGGCGAATACGCGGCCATCAACTCGGCCATCGACGAACTGATACCGGCCCGCGTTCGCGGACGCGTGAACCTTGCCATCAACGGCAGCTTCTGGATCGGCGCGGCACTGGGCGCCGGCCTGAGCCTGGTGCTGCTGGACCCGCGCGTGTTCGGCCCGGTGTGGGGCTGGCGCGTCTGCTTTGCGCTGGGCGCGGTACTGGCCGTGGCGATCGTCCTGATCCGGCGGCATGTGCCGGAAAGCCCGCGCTGGCTGACAACGCACGGCCGTCACGACGAAGCCGCGCGCGTGATTGCCAGCATCGAATCGGAAGTGGCACAGCGGCATGGCCGGTTGCCGGCAGCGGACGCAGCGGCCACGGTGGCCTACGCCGGCAAACCCGTTCCCGCGCTGGGCGAGATCATGCGCCTGCTGCTGCGCCGCTACCGTACGCGCAGCGTCGTCACGTTCGCGCTGATGGTGGCGCAGGCGTTCTTCTACAACGCGATCTTTTTCACCTACTCGCTGGTGCTGACCCGGTTCCAGGGCGTGCCAGAGGAACGCGTGGCGCTCTATATCTTCCCGTTCGCGCTGGGCAACGCGCTGGGCCCGCTGGTGCTGGGCCCGCTGTTCGACCGGATCGGGCGGCGCAGGATGATCGCCGTCACCTATGTGCTGTCGGGCGTCGGTCTGGCCGCCACCGGCTGGGCGTTCATGCAGGGCTGGCTGGACGCGCGCGCCCAGGCGCTGTGCTGGTCCGCCGTGTTCTTCCTGGCGTCGGCCGCGGCAAGCTCCGCCTATCTGACCGCCAGCGAGGTCTTTCCGCTGGAAATGCGCGCCCTGGCGATTTCGGTGTTCTACGCCATCGGCACCGGCACGGGCGGCTTCATCGCACCCGTGCTGTTCGGCATGCTGATCGAAACGGGCAGCCGGGGCGCGGTCGCCGTCGGCTACGGCATCGGCGCCGCGCTCGTGATCGTGGCCGGCCTGCTGGCGCTTCGCTTCGGTGTGGATGCCGAGAGGCGTGCGCTGGAGGATATCGCGCCGCCGCTGGGGGCGGAACGCGATTGACGACGGACCGGCATTTTTGAGAACTGTCCCATTCCAATGACGATATCCGGCCGGCAGACTGTCCTGGACTGCGCAATCCCGTGCGGCCAGCCACAGGCGCATTGCCATGCAGACCGGGCATCCGGGCCCGCCCGCCCTCGCTACGGGGTCCAGTCAGCCGGACGACGCTGACGTTCGACCGGCATGCGGTTCGACACGCGGGCTTCTTTCTCATCACAAGCCCTTATTGAATAGAAGATCTGCGGTCGACTTAATATGTTTTTGCATATTTTTTAACGATTCACTATGATATTTAATACCTTCTCCGCCCACGTTCGTCATGTCCGCCTTCCTCCTTCAGCTACGTTCGCTTCGAAAAGTGCGAGAACTGTCCCTGGCTGACATCGGCCGCACCATTGGCATGGCCAGCTCAAACCTCTCCGTTGCCTTGAGCGGCAAGCAGGATGTGCGCGCTTCGACACTCGACGCGATTGCCTCCGCGCTGGACGCCGAATGGGTGCTGGTGCCCAGGGAACATCTGGCGGACGTTCGGCAGACGCTGGCGGGCAAGGCGGCCGGACCCGACAGGGCAGCCCCGACGTCCGTCGATTTGCTGCTCGGGGATGAGACATGAGCGACGAACTCCGGCCCCGCTATCTGTCAGTGCACCTGCACGGGGTACTTTGTGGCTATCTCTGCGAAGCCGGACGAACCACGCGCTTCGTGCCCGGCGAACAATTCCGGGGCGACCCCGGCCGGCCGACGCTTAGCCTCTCGCTGACCATCCCCGGAAACGAACCGCTGACTGGCACCATCCTGTCGAATCCGTTCCACCCGGCGGTCTACAACGTCGGTGGGGAGTTGCCCCCCTACTTTGCCGGGCTGCTGCCCGAGGGCGAACTTCGCAAGCGGCTGGAGGCCACGCGCCACCATCCCGATGACCGCGACGATTTCGGCGTGCTGGCGGCGGCCGGCGAAGACCTGCCCGGTGCCTTGACCGTGCGCCCGGCCAATCTCGATACCTTGCCCGATCATGTCCGCACCATCGGCGTGACGGGCGGCGCGGACAACCTCGAGATCGCCGTCGTGGAGGGCGCGACCGAAGGTGCCGCCTCGGTGTCCGGCGTGCAGAACAAGCTGGCGCTGTCTACCGCCCACGCCGGCAGGCGCTACACCATGCCTACCCACGGGCGGCTCTCTGACCTGATCGCCAAGCTGCCGGCGCGCAACGACGACAGCCAGATCTATAACGAATATGTGTCGATGCAACTGGCCCAGGCAGCCGGCGTGGCGGTGGCCGTGTGCCGGCCGCAGCCGCTGGCAGCCATCGATGTGCCGGGCCTGGCCGATGCGCTGGGCGCGGACCTGCACTTCCTGGCGGTGGACCGCTTCGATCGCGAGCCCGGCGGCCGGGTCCATGCCGAGGACGGCTGCCAGATCCTGACGCGCATGCCGGCACGCAAGTACGCCGGCAACGATGCCTACGTGGCCATCGTCCGGCTGCTGGACCGGCTGAGCGTACGCGGCATCGAAGACGTTCGGCAGTTCTTCATGCGGCAGGCCGTCCATACACTGCTGGGCAACAGCGACGCCCACCTCAAGAACTTCTCGTTCCTCTATCGCAATGGCACGATGCCAGAGCTGTCTCCGGCCTATGACATCGTCAGCGTGGCCGCACTGCCTGGCTTCGCGGCATTCGGACAGAACGTCGCCATCGATCTTCTGCAACGCAAGCAGACACTGGAAACCTACCGGGAATTCGCGCGCGAAGCACGGATTGCCGAGCGCATCGCCCTGGCCGCCGTGAAGGACGCCGTGACGATGGCCCAGGAACGGTGGCCCGCGCTGCTCGATTCGCTGCCGACGCCAGTGGCGATGAAAACCGTGGTTCTCGAACGGCTAGGCACCCTGCCGCTGGCCCAGCTGCGCAGGCGATAGCCGGATCCCCGCAACCCGGGACGCTTTTTGAGACACGTCCCATTTTTTTCTGCTTGACGGCGGCCCAGAATGGTTTCGTCAGGCGCGGATCGCGCCGGCTCAACCAGATAATAGAGGGGTCAATCTCATGCAATATCAAGCAGAGCAGCATGTTGCGCCGAAGGACGTGGGGGCTGTGACGACGGACTGCCTGCGCGACGCGCAGTGCCGTGAAATAGAGAAGGACGGCGATCCGGCAACCACATTGGGACTGCGGAAACTGGCACCCGGCGAAACCTGCTCGATCATGGATTTGAAGGGGTGCCTTGCTGGCCGCAGGCCCCCGCCAAGCCGGCAAGACGTCGCGCAAGCCGTGGACGACGCTGAGTCACCTGACAAGCACGATGCCGATCCAACAACGACGCTTGGCCTGCCCCCTCTCGCTCCGGGGCAAACTTGCTCCATCATGGACTTGAAAGGATGCCTGGCGGGCCGCAGGCAGGGCTCGCCCCTGACGGACGACGAAATCGAAGCGGCCATTGATGCCGAAGTCTGCGCAAGGTATCTCCGGAGCTTTGCATGATCGGGCTGGATACCAACATTCTCGTCCGGTTCTTTACCCGGGATGATCCCATCCTGACTGCCAAAGCAGACATGTTGATGGCGTCGCTTTCACGAAACGCTCCGGGTTACGCTGCCATTGCTGTACTGGTGGAACTGATCCGTGTCATGAGGAGAATCCGTGGAGCAACGCGATCTGAAGTGGCCCGGGTTCTCGAATGGCTGTTGAAAAGCCGGGAGTTGGTCATCGAGTCCCATGCCATCGTGGAGTCGGCGTTTCTCCTATTCAGGGAGACGTCGGCAGATTTCCCCGACTGCCTGATCCAGCGAACCTGCCAGAGCGCCGGCTGCCATCACACGGCCACCTTCGACCGCAAGGCGGCCCGTGTCATCGGCATGAGGCTGGCGCTATGAGGCAGGGCGGACGGTTAACTCAGCCCGTCCAGCACCAGATGCTGTCCATGCATGGCCTCGGCCCCGTCCGACGCCAGGAATGCCACTGCACGCGCGGCGGCGCCGGTGGATACCCACTGTGCCGGATCGGCCGACGGCATGGCGTGGCGGTTGGCGGGCGTATCGAGAATGCTTGGGGCAATGCTGTTGACGTTGATGCCCGAGCTTCTGACTTCGTGCGACAGGCTTTCCACCAGCCGCTGCAACGCGCTCTTGGAAGCGGTATACGCGCCCATCGCGGCCGCGCCGTGGGCGGCGCCGCGCGCGGAAACGGCCACCACCTTGCCGCTGCGCTGAAACATCATGGCCGGAATGAAATGGCCCGTGACGGCCACGAACGACCAGGCGTTCAGGTCCATCATGCGCAGCCAGGATTCGCGGCTCAAGGCATGGGTGGGCTCGCCCATCTCGAAGCCTCCGGCCACGTGCACCAGCACATCGACCGTGCCGAACGCGTCGAGGATGGCGGCGGCCACGGGTGCCATCGCCGTATCGGACGTCACGTCGGCCGCGTGCAGCAGCGTACCGCCGTGGTCGGGCTCGGGGTGCGCAAACACGCTCTGCAGGTGCTGCAGGTTGTGGTCGATCAGCGCCAGCCGTGCGCCTTCCCCTGCGAACCGGCTTGCCACGGCGCGACCCAGCGCGCCGGCGGCTCCGGTAATGACGACATGACGACGCGGTGCCTTGGCTTCCATGGTGATCTCCGGCAAAAACGGTCCTTCCACCATAGTGCGTCGTCCGGGACTCCGCCAGCGCCGGCCAGGGCGCTGGCCGGCACCCTGGCCCGGCTCGCCCAACTGTACAGCAAGCGGCACCGGCATCTGTGTATGGCTGCCCGTTCGATGTTCGGGCAAGATGCCGCACCGCCCGTAGCCGGGCCTACCGCACCAGGACAAGGAAGTGCCCCTCACCCGCATCAAGCAGAGCGAAACCCTGCTGGCCGTGCTGGCCCTGATCGGCTCCATGGCGTCGCTATGCGTCGGGACATCGTTTGCCAAGAGCCTGTTCGGCGCCATTGGCGCCCAGGGCACGGTTGCGCTGCGCGTCGGCTTTGCGGCGTTGATCCTGATCGCGGTCTGGCGGCCGTGGCGCTTCCCGTTGTCAGGCAAGCATGCCCGCGCCATTGCGCTATATGGGGCGGCGCTGGGGGCCACGAACCTGCTGTTCTATATGTCGCTGCGCACCATCCCGCTGGGGTTGGCGATCGCCATCGAATTCACCGGCCCGCTGGCCGTTGCCGTGTTGTCGTCCCGCAAGGCCATCGATTTCCTCTGGATTGCCTGCGCCGTGGCTGGCCTTGTCCTGCTGCTGCCGCTGGGCGAGGCCTCGACCCATCTCGATCCGGTGGGTATCGGCTATGCGTTGACGGCCGGCGTTGGCTGGGCGCTCTATATTGTGTTCGGCCAGATGGCTGGCAATGCGCATGGCGGCCAGGCGACTTCGCTGGGCATGACCATGGCGGCGCTGGTTGCGCTGCCTTTCGGCCTTGGCCATGCCGGCACGCAGATCTTCAGCCCGGCGCTCTTGCTCTCCGGTCTGGCGGTCGGCCTGATGTCGAGCGCGATTCCCTATTCGCTGGAGATGGTGGCACTGAAGCGGCTGCCGCGCCGGACCTTTGGCATCCTGCTGAGTCTGGAGCCGGCCATGGGTGCCCTGGCGGGCCTGGCATTCCTGCACGAGCAGCTCACAGCCATCCAGTGGGTGGCCATCGCCGCCATCATCACGGCGTCCATTGGCTGTACGGCGACATCGCGCAGCAAGACCTGACGGCCTGTCAAGCCGCCCGGGGCGGGCGCCAATGCGGGCTAGTTGTCCGCGAACCAGTCGCGTGGCAGCCAGTGCTCGCGTTGTGGCCGGGGGGCGCGGTCATGCACATCGACCAGCGACATGCTGACCTCATGCAGAAAGCTGTCCTCCGGGTTGCGACGTGCGGTAAATCCGCAATCGCGCATGATGGCAAGCATGCGCCGGTTTTCGCTCAGCACGTCGCCACGCATCCCCTGCAACCGGCGGGTCCTCGCAATCTGTTGCAGCCGCTGGATCAACCGCCGGCCCAATCCCTGTCCTTGCCAGTCGTCCGCCACCACCACAGCCAGTTCCGCCACGTTGTCGGCGTTCACCACGTATTCGGCGTTGGCAACAATCGATTCGTCGCCCTCTTCACCGCACACCGTCACCACCATGGCGGCGTCTCGTTGCGGATGGTGGGCGACGAAACCCTGGATGATCTCGTCCGCCACCCGGCCTCCGGTCAGAAACCTGTAGTAGCGGCTTTCACGCGACAGGCCGTCGACAAACGCTCGCAACCCCGCATGGTCGGCCGCGCGTACCGCACGCACCGTCACCTGCCGCCCGCCGCGGGCCGTCCACCGTTCTTCGGTAATCCGCGAACCCGTGCTGCTGTCGCCTGCGTCGTCGCCATCGCTCATGGCCCACCCCTGACTTCATCTTCTGTAGGCAGGACTATAGTCGAAACCCTGACTTTTTCAAATGAAGTTAGAGTGCTATGCTCAAATCATGAATACGTCACTGCCGCCTCCTGTTTCGCCCGAGGCCTTCGCGCAATGCTCGATCGCGGCCACGCTATCGCTGATTGGCGAAAAGTGGACAATTCTTATCTTGCGCGACGTGTTTTCGGGTGTCCAACGTTTCGACGACTTCCTGGAGCGGCTCCAATGCTCGCCCGCCGTGCTGTCGGCGCGGCTGAAGACGCTGACGGAAGCCGGGCTGCTTCGCAAAGTCAGCTACAAGGAGCCAGGGGAGCGCGAACGCTTTGCCTACCGCCCTACCCGTGCCGCCGTGGAGCTGCTGCCGGTGATCGTCGGCCTGATGCAATGGGGCGATGCCCATATGAAGGCAGATGGCCAAGGGCCCGCCGAGATCCGCTCGCGGGTCAACGGCCTCAAGGTGCGCTCCGCGCTGATTGACGAAGCCGATCAGCTGGTCTCGCCCTCCGACATGCAACTGATTTCCCTCCTGCCTCAGGCGCAAAAGTCCGACTGATCGCCCAGCGGCGACTGACTAGTTATCCATCGGGCGGGCCGGACCCCGAAGGATGAAGCGGGCTTGGGGCCGGTGAATTGCGCGGTGACAGGAATAAGATGATAGACGGTGTCGGTAACGAGGTCGGCTCCCGCTTGGTGCCCCGAGCCCGTTGACTAGTTGGACCCGCAGCCCTGCGAGCACCCCGAATTGTGACCGTGGGTGGCAACACCCCGAAGCACGTCTACTAGATTTCGACAACGAGGGCTGCCGCCGACGCCGTTGACTCTGGCAGGAGGCTCCATGCAAGTACTCTATCCCCGCTGTGCCGGGCTGGACGTCCACAAGGACACCATCGTGGCCTGTGTGCGCTGCGTCTCGGCGCCCGAGCATCATG
>NZ_FNJO01000024.1 GCF_900104095.1 Ralstonia sp. 25mfcol4.1
AGCGTTCAATCTGAGCCAGGATCAAACTCTTCAGTTCAATCTCTGTGTGGTGCCGAAGCACCTCGCTCTTTCGAGCGGTCGCTCACTCTCAGAAAACTGACTGGCTCGCGTCTCGCGACGCAAACCAACATGTTTTACTGTGCGAGCACTGATAACTTTTGAAGCATCACGAAGCCAAAGCCCCGTGGCGTTCGCCATCAAGCGCCCACACTTATCGGTTGTTTGTTTGTTAAAGAACCCCAGCAACCGGCTTTGCCGTTCGCTGTCGCTGCGTCTTTCGTTGCAGCGGAGAAACGAGATTATTAAGGGTTTTCCCTAATTCGTCAAGCGTTTCGGAGAATTTCTTTTTTGCTGCCGCCTGTTGTTACTCGGCAGAAAACTTTCCGATATTCTCCCCCGGCCGCCTTCAGGCGCAGACCTGCAGAGCAGCGGGGAGCGAATATTAATGCTTCCACGCCGCGCTTGCAAGCCTTTTTCAAAAGAAACGCATTGAACACTCGTCGCACGCGAAAGCGTAACTGGTAATCCACCTACAGCGGGAACCATGCGGCACCGGCAAAGGCGTGTTCGGTCACTCCGTTGGCGCGGGCGCCGAGTGACGCACCCCACCATCGCCCAAGGTACCTGGAGGTAGCTTCCCAGTCGGGCGGTCCGCAAGCATATGCATCGGAACAGCAGGAATCTGAGTGGCGAATCGCGCACGACACCTCCGCGCCGGAAGAACGTTCGTGCACGTGCCGCTTTCGAGTTCAGTCTCAGTCGGCGAACGCTGACTCAAGACGTCGCTCGGATATGCGTCGCGGTTTGCAACAAGTGCCTTGGTCCTCAGACCTTCTTGGCTACGAGCACCATGCTTTTCCACAGGTACCGCATTCGGCCGACACCATGAAACTGGATAACTTTAAAGCCATTGACCGAAAGCAGCGCCGCGAGCGTTTTGGAACTCCAGAATTTGATGTGACCCCCGTGCCAGAGCGTCGTATGATGCGCGTCCCATTTGTTAAACAGGGCTAACGCGAGGTTCTTCAAATAGCCGTGGTACGGCGTGGAAATAATGAGGTAGCCCCCTGTATTAAGGCATCGTTCAGCGTAGGCTGGTAGCAAATGCGGGGAAAACAGGTGTTCGATCACTTCGGTCGATACCACCGCGTCGAATTTCCGCTCTTGTTCCAGCAATTGCGACGGGTCATCCTGCACGCCGAAATTGTAGAACGGGATGCCGGGATGAGCTTGCTTCGCCAATCGCACGCCATGAAGATCGTACTCAACGCCCACGACCTTGTATCCTGCGTTGGCCAACTCGCCGCAGAGTGCCCCGTTTCCAGCCCCAAGGTCCAGCACGCGCCCGACTGGCAAACCCCTCAATATCTCCAGCACGCAGGGTGCGAGGTAGCCGCATGATTCTGGCCCCTCCCCGGTCGACCAGCCAAAATCTGCAACGACATTCTCGCTCATATTTACCCCCCATACCTTAGACACAGCGGGAACGAAACGAATTAGCGGCCAGCGCCTGTAATGTTGCGTCGGCGACCACAGGGAAGAGAGCCTACGCTGCCACCCGTTCGGGTTATGTTACCTACCGAACATTCGCCGGGAACCCGACGGGAAAAAAGCGCCAACGTCGGATGCCGGACGGTCAACCCTCTATCCATCTTCTGTCACGGTGCCGCCCCGGCCCGAACGTGAATGCATAAGATCTTGCCCACCGAATCCCAGGCCCCGGGATACGATGGGTTGCGGGAGTCGCGCCGCGTATGGCGTTTGCGACCTGCCTCGCCAATAATGGTTGAACAGCCACGGGCAGACGGGGGCGAACCATGCTTTACAGTCCCAAAGCAATTCGTACGATCGCCCTGTTGGGGCACGCCGGAGGCGGAAAGACCTCCTTGATCGAGGCGCTGCTTCACAAGGGTGGTGCACTGCACAACCCCGGCAGTGTCGAGCGCGGCACGACGGTCTGCGATTTCGATCCGCTCGAACACAAATACCGGCATTCGCTTACCAGCGCGATTGCCCATCTCCACTACCGCGACACCCGCATCTACCTGCTCGATACGCCCGGTTATCCCGACTTCTCTGGCCTGTCGATGAGCGGGATGGCCGCGGTCGAGACTGCCGCCATCGTCATCAACGCGCAGACCGGCCTTGATATGACGACGCGTCGCATGATGGCGTGGGCACAGTCGCGGAACCTGTGCCGGATGATTATTGTCAACGGCATCGATAAAGAAAAAGTCGATCTTCCCGCGCTGCTGACCGACATTCAGGAAGCGTTCGGCAAAGAATGCCTGCCCATCAATCTTCCAGCCGGGCGAGCTACCCAGGTCGTGGATTGCTTCTTCAACCCGGCGGGCGACGCCGATTTCCTTTCCGTGGCATCAGCTCATGAGGCGCTCGTCGATCAAGTCGTCGAGATGGATCCAGAACTGATGGAACTGTATCTCGAGCAAGGCCAGCAAATCGCACCGGAACAACTGCACGCCCCGTTCGAACGAGCACTCCGCGAAGGGCATCTGGTGCCAATCTGCTTCACCTCGGCAACCAACGGTACCGGCATCGCCGAATTGCTCGAGGTATTTGTGCGGTTGCTGCCTGATCCGACCGAGGGGAATCCACCGCTGTTTTTCCGTACGGTGGGTGAGAACAAGGTAACGGTTCGGGCCGAACCCGATCCGGACAAACATGTGCTTGCCCATGTCTTCAAGATCACGATCGACCCCTACCTTGGTAAAATGGCTGTATTTCGCATCCACCAAGGCACGGTCACGCGTGACAGTCAGCTCTATATCGGTGATGGGCGGCAGCCGTTCAAGGTGGCGCATCTCTTGATGCTGCAGGGAAAGGAGCGCGTCGAAGTCGCGCACGCGGGGCCGGGCGATATCTGCGCCGTGGCGAAGGTAGACGAAATTGCTTTCGATGCCGTGCTGCATGATGCCACCGAGGACGGCAATATCCATCTGCTTCCGCTTGATTTTCCAACGCCGATCTATGGCCTCGCGATTGAGCCTGCACGGCGGGGCAACGAGCAGCGCCTGTCGGAACTGTTGCAGAAGCTCACCGCGGGCGACCCGTGCCTGCGCATCGAGCACCCAGCCGGCACCAATGAAACCGTCATGCTTGGCTTGGGCGAGTTCCAACTGCGCTGTGCGCTGGAGCGCCTGACCGAACATTACAAGCTCGATGTCGTAACACGGCCACCGAAGATCGCCTATCGCGAAACCATCGACGGGAAGGCGGAAGGCCACCACCGCCACAAAAAGCAAACCGGTGGCGCCGGTCAGTTCGGCGAGGTGTTCCTCCGCGTCGAGCCGCTGGCGCGTGGCACGGGCTTCGAATTCGTCGACGCGGTCAAGGGCGGCGCTATTCCGGGCCAGTTTATTCCCGCCGTCGAAAAAGGCATTCGCCAGGTTCTCGACAGCGGCCCGCTGGCAGGTTTTCCCATGCAGGACGTACGCGTCACCGTGTTCGATGGCAAGAGCCATTCCGTCGATTCAAAGGAAGTGGCCTTCGCGGTGGCGGGGCGCAAGGCCTTTGTCGACGCCGTGCTCAAGGCAAGGCCCAGCGTACTCGAACCGATCGTGGATATCGAAGTGACAACACCAGAAGCGGCAATGGGCGACATCATCAGCGACCTGTCGACCAAACGCGGACAGGTCCGCGGCACGCGGAGCGCAGCTGGCAACAACGTCACCGTTATGGGACAGGTGCCACTATCCGAACTGAACGAATACCAATCGCGTGTGAACAGCATTACGGGCGGCCACGGTCACTACGCAATGCAATTCAGCCACTACGAGCCCGTGCCGCCGGCCCAACAGGAACAGATGGCCGCCCAGCATAAGTCGCGGGAGGACAACACGTCCTGAATATGTTTCAGGGAAAATAAGCGAGAAACGCTGAAGCCGGCCTGCCCCAGGCTGGTTTTTCGGGTGGCCGGTGCCGCTTCGCCGGTATAATTCGGACCGCATCTATTTACCCGAATTCCTGTTGTCTGAAGTGATGTCTCGAATCTGCGCGCCTGTGCCACCCGCAGCGCGAAATGAACGCGTGAGCAGCGGCGTCATCACCTACCCTCCATCAGCCCGCGCCAAAAGACGGCGAACGTTCGGCTCAGGATTCGTTTCACAAGGATCCTTGCAATGCTGAAGGCAATGCTGGCCGCCATGCTGGTGGCCTGTGGTCTCACCACCACGCCCGTAAACGCTCAATCCGCCCACGCCCAATGGCCCACCAAGCCCATCCGGCTGGTGATTCCGTTCCCGCCGGGCGGCGGTACCGATATTCTCGCCCGCCTGGTGGCCAATCAGGTGTCGCAGGACACGAAATGGACCTTTGTCCCCGACAACAAGCCCGGGGCCGGCGGCACACTCGGCATCGCGGAGATCGTTCGAGCTGCGCCCACCGGCTACGAACTTGTCATGGGTCAGAAAGACAACCTGGTAGTCGCACCGTGGCTCTATAAGTCGGTGTCCTATGTGCCGGGTCGCGATCTCGTTGCCATCAGCCACGTCGCCTACACGCCCATCGCCATCGTCACGTCAGCCAACTCGCGCTTCAAGACCTTGGCCGACGTCGTAGCCGCCGCGAAGGCGCACCCGGAATCCATCAAGTATGGATCGCCGGGCAACGGGACGACCATCCATCTGGCTGCCGAGATCTTCAGCCAGGCGGCTGGCATCAAGTTGCTGCACGTTCCCTACAAGGGGTCCAACGCGGCGATGATGGACGCCATGGCCGGTAACGTGGACCTGATGGTGGCCTCGGTGCCCTCCGCGCTGGCACAGGTCAAGGCTGGCAAGCTGCGCGCGCTGGCGGTAACTTCGGCCACCCGTAGCACGTCGCTCCCCAACGTGCCGACTGTCGCGGAAAGCGGCTACAAGAACGTAGACGTGAGTACGTGGTACGGCATCTTCGCGCCGGCCAAGACGCCTGCGGATGTCGTGGAACGCATTGGCACCGAGGTCAACAAGGTGCTCGCCAAGCCAGACGTCATCCGCGCCATCCACGAGCAAGGTGCCGAGCCCAAGCTCATGACCGCGCAACAGTTTTCCGATCTCGTGACATCGGAATACAAGGCGTGGAAACCCATCGTGGAGCGGTCGGGCGCCAAGCTCGAGTAAGAGCCGGTCGGCCGCAATCACCCTGCATGCTCATCGACAGCGATACGTTTAGTGTTGCCAGGCGTCTCGCTCACTGGCCCACAGTGCCCGCGCGCCGGACCCGCGGCTCCAACGCTCGCGTCGGAACATGGGTACGCGCCCCGGCCCCTTCGAATTCGACAATGACGGCAGTGGGGCTTGCAATGCGGGTAACGGTCACGGGTGCACCCCGAAACGTCCATGTCGACTCGATCTGATAGGGACTATTTCGGTATGCTTTGCGGCGCTGCTTGCTGTTCATGTCGGAAACCGCTGGGTCAACTGGCACCGTCCCGTGACGTTGCTCGGCATTTGCCGGTGGAAGGCGCGGACTTCCCTGGCTGCAGCCAAGGCCGTTAGCATTAACTCGGTCATATGTTTGCCAATCAAGGGCGGACGACACTAGGCACACGCGCCGATCCAGGGGGCGCCGGTGGCTTGGGTAAAGGGAACGTTGCCTGAGAGTTCATCCGGCTCGAAAGGTTCCTGACGGATTAGCCGCCGCGACGGAAAGATCACGAGACAGCTTCCTCCGGTCCCGCCTCGGAGATGGCTTGCGCCAATGCCTCCGTGACACGGATTTCCGCCCCAATGGGAGTCATCTGCGCCGTTGCCGCGAATGGTGCCGACGATGTCGGCGAAGGATGGCGATTGCGTCGCCATAGGAAGAAGGAGGCCAAACCCGCGTGAAGGACGAGAAACGCCCAGAACAGCCCGCTGGCACCTAACCGATTCATGAGCGGCGAGATAATCAGAGGACTGATGGCCGAACCTACAGAGTTAATCAGGAGCATGCCCTGAATGACGCGTACGAGTTCGCTCGCCTCTGCACGATCGGCCGAGTGACTGACCGCCACCGGATAGATCGCGAAAATGCCGCCTCCGATGAGGAACATCAACACCATGAGCAGGGGCGGATAACTCGGCAGGATCAGCACGGCCAGAGAGACGGCTGCGCATCCCACACTCAGGGCAAGCAGTACGGTCTGCCTGTCCTGCCTGTCGGACCACCGACCTACCGGGTATTGCAGTGCCATGGCGCCGCAAATGGCACTTGCCATCAATTGACCAACCTGGGCAACGCTCATGCCCTCTCGTTGCAGGTAGATCGGCAGTAACGTGTAGACCGCCGCGATGCCCACGCCGGATCCAAAGCTGCCGATTGCGCCCGCGGGCGTCATGCGAACGAGATCCTGCGGCATCAATGGCTCGGCCTGCACCACGTCTGGCGCAGTCTTCGGTAGCACGGCCATGGGCAGCACGGCCATCGATCCGAGTACGCCGGCCACCATGAACGGCACGCTCTCGGACACGGTTCCCATGGCGCCGAGACTCATCTGCGCGAGCATGATCGAGCCGTAGAGGGCGATCATATAGATCGCCAACAGCCGCCCCCTGGACTTCGTATCCCCAACGAGCAACAGCCAGCTCTCCACGACGAGGTAGATGCCCACCATCGCCCAGCCGTTCACGAGCCGCAGGACGAGCCAAACCCAGGGATCGGCAAACAAGCCCTGTAGCAGATAGGTAATCGCGACAAGGGAGGCGAAGCTGCTATACGAGCGAATATGGCCGATCCGCGAAATCAGACGATCGCTGGTCACCGCGCCAAGGGTCAGCCCAACGAAATACGCCGACGAAATGGCGCCGATCATCGTTGCGGAAACACTGGCGGCATCTAGCCGGAGAGACGTGAGGGAAGACATGAAGCCGCTTCCCAAACTCACAATGAACAACCCTAAAAGTGGCCCAATCGCCACCACCCAACCGCTGCGCGACACAACTTCCTCACAAAGCCAAACAAAATGCACGGCGGAGAATACCCGATGTCGGCAATTGCCTGCCCTGGCGGCTGAGTACGGGTGCCGCTAGCCAGCGAATGCGGCAACTGCCCGATTGAACGCACTTGGGTTGGCGATATTCATGCCGTGAGAGGCGCCGGCAATCGTCTGCCGCCCCGCGCCCCGGATCCATTCGTGGAGCTTTTCGACTGTATTACGAAACATGCGCGGACTTTTCTGCCCATCGATCAGCAGGGTTGGACACGAAATGTCGGCGGCGTCTTCGCGAGTGTAGGCAGGCAACGGGTCGCGTAGCTGCTTCGGCAGGGTCAGCGCATTATCGAGGGCCATGCCACGGAAGCTCTGTGAACTCTTGTTCCAGAAGCCCGGCATGGTTACCGAGTCGACAAACATCGTCAACCCGCCATCAAATTCCCCTTGCTCGATCAGCGCCGACGCTTTCGCTCGCAGCGCATGAACGGAAGGCGGCAAGCTGCCGACCGATGCATTCGGCGTTGCCTGCAACGGGCCGCCTGGATCGGCGAGCGTGAGCGTTCTCACCAGATGTGGATAGTTGCGCGCCAGATGAAAAGCAATGCAGCCACCACGCGAGTGGCCTACCAGATGTACCGCCCCTAGACCCAGCGCCTCGATGAATTCCGCCACTTCTTCAACATGGGCCTGCCAACTGAAGTCGCCGCGACCGAACGCTTCGATTTGCGGCCAATAGTGGCCGAGGCTGGGAGCGAAGCAATGGAATCGCTTCGACAGCGTAGCGAGCTGGGGTTCCCAATAGCGGTAGTCGCACAGCGACCCGTGTACGAATACCATCGGCTCGCCGCTGCCCGCCTCTACATACGGTACGGAGGCGCCCGAGGCGGTGCAAACAAAAGACGGCTGTGGCCAGGCACCGGCTAGAGCCAGCGTAGTGAGGGGCGCTCGGGCATTCATGTGTGGGATTCCTTTTGCCGAGACTCTGCTTGACGGTGGTCAAAAAGAAAACCGAATAATATTGATGGAATCCATCAGCTTTACTGATACGTCTGCGTGTGCGGTCCGATGCGCGCTGTGAGGACAGGAAGCGGGCCGCCGTTTTCTTTGCGCTAACGTGCCTTAAGAAGCACATATAGCCTGCATTGAACGGTGGGTATGTGGTCCGCGAAGTGGCTACGCCCGTTTGGCAGGCTTGCGGCGCCTGTCCTGTCGCCCCACAACGCGGGCGTCGCGTCACCTATAAATAGGCATACCGATCGCTGAAGACATCCTCATGCATCGCGACTGCCCCCTGATCCTGTTCGGGGCCTTTGATCGTCACAATTTTGGCGACCTGCTGCTGCCACACATCGTGGCGCATAGGTTCGCACGCCGTCAGCTGACATATGCCGGTCTGGTGCAACGCGACCTGCGGGGCGACGGTGGCCATCGGATCGAGGCCATCACGCGCCTTGCCGCGGCCGTGGGCGACAGCCCTGTCGACATCCTCCACGTCGGCGGTGAAATTCTGACCTGCAGTGCCTGGGAAGCGGCCGTGATGTTACTGCCGACAGCGGCAGCGCGATCCGTCATCGCCCAGCTCGACACAAAAATGCAAGAGCGGACGGCCTGGGCCCAGGCGCTGCTGGGGGTCACAGATCGAGTGCCATATCTGCTACCGGCGCAACTGTTCGCCAACGCCCGGCACGTCGCCTACCAGGCCGTCGGCGGCTTCGATCTCGACCGCACTGCGCCGGCGATGCGCGCCGAAGTTGTTGTGAAGCTCAAATCGGCCACGCACATCAGCGTCCGGGATCAACACACCCAGGCCATATTGTCCGCTTGCGGCGTCACAAGCGCTCTGGCACCCGACCCGGCCGTCATGGTGGCCGAATTATTCGGCGCGCAAATCGAAGCGCGATGCCGCCGCAGCAAGCTGGCCGCCTTGTTGTCCGCATTTCCGGGTGGCTATATCGCGGTGCAGTTCGCCGCGGAGTTCGGCGACGACCAGACGCTCATGCAGTTGGCCTCGCAGATCCAGCGCATCACCCAGTCCACGGGGTTCGGCGTGGTGCTCTTCCGCGCCGGCGCAGCACCGTGGCATGACGATCTGTGCTGCTACCGGCGGCTTGTGGCGTTGAGGCACGACCCATCGATAGCGCTGTTTACCTCACTGAACTTATGGGATATCTGCGCGGTCATCGCCCGCAGCCGAGCCTTTATCGGGAGCAGTCTGCATGGCAGCATCGTAGCCGCCGCCTATGCCCTGCCGTGCCTGGGACTACTGCGACCACGGGAGTTGCCGCAGACCTCGAAGCAAACCGCCTTCTGGTCGACCTGGAGCCCTGCCGGCCTGCCCGCGGCCGTCCCGATCGAGGCATTGGCCGACGGGATGCGCGAGGCCATGGCAACCGATCCCGGCGAACGCGCGAAGCTGTCCAAGCGGCTAGTCGATGCCTGCCGGGCCAGCTTTCCGTCAGACCTTGGATAGATAACCGCCGACGGGATGGAACTTGACTAACCCGGACCTACCCGACAGCCGCCGCCTTGCAAGCGCCAAGGCTGGCCACCTCATGGCTGCCCAGGCCAGCCCATGCGACGATCTTGTCATCCGCGCGCAGCCTACGGCGATTGACCGGCCTTGCCGGCGCAAGCGTCTGGCGCTCGCCGCCACGATCCTTGGCTCCAGCATGGCGTTCATCGACGGCTCCGTCGTCAACGTCGCGCTGCCCACGATACAAAGCGAACTTGGCGCAAGCATCACCGACATGCAATGGATCGTTAACGCCTATCTGCTATTCCTAGGTTCTCTGGTACTGGTCGGCGGTTCGATGGGAGACAAGCTCGGCCGTCGCACGGTCTTTATCGCTGGCATCGGGCTTTTCACACTGGCGTCGATCGCCTGTGGGCTTGCGCCCAGTGCGGCGTGGTTGATCGCTGCGCGCGTCTGGCAGGGTATTGGCGCGGCGCTTTTCGTGCCGAGTAGTCTGGCGATCATCGGTGCCGTCTACGAAGGCGAGGCACGCGGACGGGCGATCGGCACGTGGTCGGCCGTCGGTGCAATCACGTCGGCGGTGGGGCCGGTGGCGGGCGGCTGGCTTGTCGATACCTTGTCGTGGCGCGCGATATTTTTCTTGAATGTCCCACTTGCTGCGGCAACGATCACGCTGGCAGTGTGGTCCGTGCCGAACAGCCACAAACTCGACGCGCCACAGGCACTCGACTGGTCCGGCGCGTTCACGGCGACAGCAGGGCTCGGCGCCCTGGCCTATGGCCTGACCGAAGCGTCAGCGCGCAGCTTCACGGATTGGACCGTACTGGGCACAATCGGCGCTGGCGTGCTCGTTCTGGCCGCTTTCGTGAAAATCGAAGCAGACGGCCATCACCCCATGATGCCGCTCGACATCTTTCGCTCACGCGATTTTGTCGGCGCCAATCTTGTTACGCTGCTGCTCTATTTCGGCCTTGGCGGCGTACTGTTCTTCCTGCCGTTCACGCTAATACGCGCACATGCCTATACGGCAATCGAAGCCGGCGCAGCACTGCTTCCGGTCCCGGTGATTATCGGCCTGTTTTCCCGCTTCACCGGTGGCCTGGCCGACCGCTTCGGCGCGAGGATCCTGCTGAGCGCCGGCCCATGCGTTGCCTGTCTTGGGTTCGCGATGCTTGCGCTTCCGCTTGTCCACGGAAGCTATTGGATCGGGTTCTTTCCGGCATTGGTCGTGCTGGGCGCCGGCATGACGATCACAGTCGCGCCACTCACGGCTACTGTCCTGGAGTCCGTGCCGGGCGAGCACGTGGGCGTTACGTCAGGGATCAACAACGCTGTTGCCCGTGTGGCGAGCCTGTTGGCAATCGCCGTGCTCGGCATCGTGTTCGTTTGGTCGCACCAGGCCGCCGTGTCGGCAGGGATCGACGCGCGACATTTTTCTCAAGGCGCACGCCCGGGAGCCGCGTTACTGGAGCCAGGCGAACAGGCCGGGCCGTTAGCGGAAGGCGACCGTACATCCCCGCCGTCGCCCCCCATTGCCCCGGCCGATGCCAGAGCCATCAACGACGCGCTGCGCGCCGTCGCGCTGGTTTGTGCCGTGTGCGCATTTGCGGGAGCGGGTCTTGCCATAGCCACCATCCGTCCGCGCAAGTGACGCGCCTTCTGTCCGGGACACGGGCAGACCACCTCACATTGGCGTACCAGGGTACTGACGCAGCGATGCCACTTCTGTACCCTTCCCTTACTCGGCACAACGCATGCCGAAACGCGTCCGCTCCGTCATCCGAAAACACGAGACGCGGATGCCGGCCTTCATGGCGCGCCGGCCCTGAGTCCCCAATGGTGGTATCATGACGTCCTGGCCATGCGTCGAAACTCCTCGACGCCAGAGCGCCGGCCGCAAGACATCATCAGTAGAAGAGCATTAGCGGCCTTTCGGGCGTATGCGCCACACTTTCAGTGGTGACAGGCGCCCGCAACCATATTTGACCGGCGGCACATCCGCTCCGCAACAGCCGCGCATATTCCGAAGCGTCGGCTAGCGAAGGCACGGTCCATCTCACACCAGTTTTCCGCCTGCGCCGACGAGCGAGACGCGACACTGTTTTTTTCCATTGGCCTCCGGCAGTTGCCTGAACGCACATCGCATATACCGCGTGGTGTTCGGTGACGCTACCAGCTTGAGTGCCTCTGAACAGGACCAATTTGAATACAAACATCACTCCGTACACCGTTTCGGTGTACCCCATCCAACAAGAGCCGGGCGTCTGGTTTGCCAACTACATGATCTCGGAGTATCGAAACGGTGCCGAGCGCGTTGTCGCCAACGTCTCGATGCGGCATACCACGCACCACTCCGAATCCAAGGCCAAGCAGGCGGCCCGCCGCGCAGGCGAAAGCGCCGCCGTCCGCATGCGACTTCAGCAGCCAGCGCATGCACGCAATCGGATGACGCAGCCGCGTAACACCCCCGCCACAGCGAGGTGCGACCTTGGCTAAAGAAGAGCTCGTAGAATTTGGCGGCAAGGTCTCGGAAGTCTTGCCGGACAACCGCTTCCGCGTCATTCTGGAAAACGGCTTCGAGGTCTGGGCGTATTCGTCGGGGCGGCTGAAGAAGAATCGCATACGTGTTCTTGCCGGTGACCGCGTCACGCTCGAAATGTCGCCATACGACCTCTCGAAGGGCCGCATCAACTATCGCCACAAGTCCTGATCGGCTGCAGCCTCGCTTCGCAAGCCTCAGACAGGCCACTTTGGTGAACGCCCTCGATCCGACTACAGGAGAGCAAGCAATGTCGAACAGCGAAGAATGGGAAGAACTGCATCTGACGCCGGGCGGATGGGTTGCCGGCAGTTACCGGCACACCCCATGGCCGAAGGTCGACATCGCTCCGCCAGATGCTGGCGTCCTCACGGTACGCCGCCACGTGACCGCGACCTACTGCGGTCCATCACGCGCCATCGAAGACCGGACGCCACAAACCCGGGATATGGCACTGATCGAGTCGTTGCTGGCGCGTTACGGCAACCCCGAATTCAGCATCTAGCGCCAAGGCTCCGGCGCAGGCGCTCACGCCAGACCGGAGGCTCTGTCATAGCGTGCCTCTGCGAACACCCGCTCCAACGGGGCGAAGTTCGCCGTCCCAAGGCACGGCCTCCAGATCCAGTACAGCTTCGCCTTCTCTGGTTTTCTCGTACAGATGGTCCCGGATGGCCTGTCCGATCGCCAGGCGGCACAACGCCTCGCAGTTGGAGGCAAACGCGCCCTGGAGCGCGGCTGGTTCGGTCGACACCCCGAATGACCTCCTGCCCTCACCAACAAAGCTGGTGAAATTGACGCCCGACGGTTGGCCTGCATCGATAAAGCTGACGGCGACATGGTAAGCAATGCCGGCGCCTGTGCCCGGCAGCTTGCACAAAAAACTGGATGATGCGGCGACGCTGTTCATGCCTGAACTCCTCGCTAATGACCGACGATTGTTTGTCCAAATACGACGGGCAAGGCAGCTAGAGCAAGCACTGGTGACTGCTCCATCCGACCCGTTGCAGGTATGCATTCATGACACGCTCTTCGGTCTTTGTCAGATCCGATGCCCACTCTACTCCGCTTTTTGCGGTCAGGGAGCCTATCGTTACCCCGGAGATGTCGCGTCGCTGTCCAAGAGAGTTGGGGTGCGACCGTGCGTGTTCGGCACTTGGCCCATTCATCGCCGCGATCTTTCGGCGGACGGCGGCCTTGTCAGCGGTGCATGCTACGATCAGCGCCTATCAGTTTTGGCACATTGCGCGGTTTGGATTGGGACGCGATCTGGCGCCGGCGCGACGCGAAGCGCGGCGGCCAGCAACGCTTACCCAGACGCCGAAGCGACAAGCCTGGGGCGAAGATTGGGCGCCAAACCGACTATTCCGCCCCCTTACACATAATTTTTTTCCGCGCTGTACGACCACAGCGCATCAACCCGGTAAGTCCCTGACTCTTCCACAAGGAGACCATGCATCGCGATCGATCTTCCTCACGAAGTGTGCTGCCCACCGTCATACAGCTTTTCGCTGCGCTGCCCTTGCCCGTCGCCCATGCGGCGGGGCGTATCCTGGGCCGACTTGTCTATACCCTCCCGGGGCGATACCGGCAGCACCTCCAGAAGAATGCCGCCCAGGCCGGCTTTTCCGAACCGGCGTTCGCCCGCCGGGCCGCAGGTGAGACCGGCGCGATGATGACTGAGCTGGCACGCGTGTGGTATCGCAGCCAGGCCAGCCTGGACCAGGTCATCTGCGATGACTGGACGATCATCCAGCAGGCCCTGACGGAAGGTCGCGGGCTCATCATGCTGACGCCGCACCTTGGATGCTTCGAACTGGCGGCCCGTTACGCCGCAGAGCGCATCGCGCTGACCATCATGTTTCGACCGCATCGCAAGGCGCAACTACGCCATTTGCTTGAAATGGTGCGTGAGACCTCGAACCTGAAGGCGGTTCCTGCAACGTCTCAGGGCGTGCGCTGCTTCGTACGCGCGTTGCGTCAAGGCGAAACCGTCGGCCTCTTGCCCGATCACGCGCCCAAGGGCGACGGGGTGTGGGCGCCATTCTTTGGCCGGCCGGCTTACACCATGACGCTGCCGTGCAAGCTCGCGGCGCAGACCGGCGCGCCGCTCATCATTGCCGCCGGCGAGCGTTTGCCAGGTGGCCGTGGCTGGCGCATGCATGTAAAGCGCCTCGCAGGCCCCTTGCCGCAGACCGCTGAAGCCCAGGCGGCATGGATCAATGCGGAGATGGAGGAGATGATCCGGCGTTTCCCGCAGCAGTATCTATGGGGGTACAACCGCTTCAAGGTCCCCTCCGGCGCGCCGGCGCCTGACACGAACAGTTGCCCCGACAACCTGCCGTGATCGCAAGTGTCGCGGCGTTTCGTGTCGGCTGCGGCAGCCTCGTGCTCATTCACCGTGATACGGCGCGCACGGACGGGCGGCGTTCGAAAATAGGCGTTGCTGATCCCGGACGTCATCGTATTGGCTCAATTGCGCGGAACTGGGCGCAGAGCCTGAATACATCTTCGGATAACGCGGTCTGCTTCGCCTTGCCATAGCGGGTGGCAAGCTTCATCAACTCCTTGATGTCGCGTCCGCTCGCTTTCGGATAGGCAGCGATCAATACGTCCACCATTTCGTCGCTCAGTGTCGCGCCGCACTGGTCGGCTTGCAGGCGCCACAGCCGCGCGGCATCTTGCCTGCCCGGCGTCTCGTACTGCATGGTGGCAATGCAGCGCGACAGGATGGCATCATCTACATCGCCAGTACGATTAGTGGTCATGAACAACAGTCCGCTGAAATACTCCAGCGTGCGCAGGAATTCCGCAACGATTGCGTTGTGCTCCAGGTCGTTGCCGCGCCGGCGAATATAGACATCGGCCTCATCGAGCAACAGGACCGCATTCCAGGACATGGCCCGGCGCAGAATCTCCATGAGGCTCGCGCCGACCGAGGCAGCGGTCGTACCCAACTGACCGGAATGCACGCGGTAAAGCGGCCTGCCGACAACTTCCGCGTACACCTCTGCAGTCAATGTCTTACCAAGACCGGGCGCACCCTGGCAGAGGATGGTCGTGCCTCCCGATTTCCCCTGCACGAAATCCTGAACCAGGACGTCCATGTGCGAGGTCAGAATGTCGATCAGGTCGCGGTGGTGGTCCGGCAGCACCAGCTTGTCGCGCAGTTCCGGTCGGTACCGGTATTCGCTCAGGTGTTGGACATGCACCCAGATGTTCCGGTGCCATTCCAGATGGAACAGGTGCACGTAGCCGTGCAGGGGTATTTTTTCGAAGCCTTTGGCAACGCCGGCCTTGCGCCAGAACTCTGCGTCGCAGTTCACTTCGAAACGGCGCTCGAGCCGTTCCTCGTCATTAATGCAGCGCGGCCATGACGCCGTCACCAAGGCGCGCTAGCGTAACGGCGCCCTTGCCTTCGACCGTAAAGGCGAACCCCGTCGCGATGTACTGCGCGCCGAAGCTGCGCTGGTAGCGCACAAAGAGCTTTGCATGCCGTTCGTATTCCTGCCGGAACTCCGCGCATTCCTTGAAGAATCCAAAATCGGCGAGGAGTTGCGGGATGGTACGGTCGACAATCTCGTCACCCGTGACGATGATCGAAGTCGTCATGCCCGCCCTGCGCCGTGCGGGATCGGTCAATTCCGAATTGGCGGACAGCATGGTATTCGCCAGCATTTCGATGGCAACGTAGGGCATGCCCTGCTCGGGGGCTACGTGGCGAATGCGCTGGACCAATCACGGCACCAATACGCCATCGCGGCTGCGCTGATACAGCCAGCCGTCGATGACATCGCGGGACAGATAGGCGACGAGTCCTGCCACCAACAATTCCAGGCTGGGAATGGTGCGTGCCTGCGGCGCGTTGTAGATGTTATCCAGCGCAAGCATCTGGAACAGGAGTTCGCGCTCGTTCTGCGCCTTGCTTAGCGTGTACAGCGAATTCAGCGCTTGCGCGTCAAACAGGCGAACTGACACTGACATGCTGCCATGACAGATGCCATGCTCCTTGAGTTCGCGGGCCAGCGGGGACTCGGCTTGCACCATTGCAAGCAGGGGGTGAATCAGGGACTGCGGAATCTCGAGATTCATGGGTTGCACTCCGTTAGCGGCAAATCCCCGCTACGCCAGGAAAAAACGAATGGCCTCGGCCACAACCGGCGGATGGACCGCATGCATGCCGTTGAATTCAACATACTCGACGTCGTAGCCGGCGGCCTTTAGCTTGGCGGCATTGGTGCGGCCACTACTCTGCACGGGCAGTTGCTCGTCGGCCAGCCCATGCGCGATAAAGACCTTGGGCGTGCCTTCCTGCATGAATATGGACATGAACCCGCCGGAGAAAGCGATGACATGGCTGGCAATATCGCCGTTGGTGATGCCGATGGAAAGCGCGTAGCTCGCGCCATCCGAAAACCCTGCGAACGCGAGTCGATCATGGCGAATCCGATGCCGAGCCGAGACAGCCGCCAGCGCCTGCTGCAGGCGCTGCAAGTCGGGCCCGTTGCCGCCAATGACAATGTCCCACGTGGGAAAGGTCGAATGCGGCGCCAGCACCAGAAAGCCGTGCGCGTCCGCGTGCGGCTCGATGAACGGCAACACCTTTTCCGGAAAGCCGCCTGCGCCGTGAAACATGACCAGCAATGGCACCGGCGCGTTGCCGAGCCCTGCGGGTACGTACAGCACAGCATCGCGCTCATCGGCAATCCCAAGCCGGTGATGACCTGGCCCCCAGGACGGCAGTGACGGCTCGGCATGGGTAAAGGTCATTCGGCCTAGCAGAGAAGGATCGAACATGACGGAAACGAGGCATCATTGGAGTGGTGATATGTAATATATCACCACTGTGGTGCGTATGGCTTGCCCTGCTGTTTTGAAATCGCTGCCCTCACACCCTGGCTGACGGGAAAGGGCCAGCCGATCGAGGGCCATACCTGGCGTCGACGGAAAACGCTCGCGCGTCGCAATGCGCCGCGCTTCAGGCCTGGCCAACTTGCCATCGTGTCGAGGAATTTGGCCCGCGCCGGCACCGCTCCGACAGTCACGGGACGTCCTATTTGCACCGACGCTGTCGCTGATGCGCCGCATCCCTCATGGCCGCGTCAGAACCCGGTGTTTTGAAGCATGTCTGTCCTTGGCAATATGCGTCGCCTACACTCAGCACATGTCCCCCACGGACTCGCGCTGACCGGGATATTGAAACCTGACGGGAGCCAAGCATGAAACCGGAACCGTTTGCTGTCACTCCTGCGGCATATCCGCGTGCCTTCAATGTCGTAGGCGAAAAAATCACGGTGCTGGCGTCCAGTGCGGCCACGCAGGGATACGAAGTCTTCCTCCAACAAGGGCAGGAAGGTAGCGGGCCCCCTCCTCATTGCCACGATTGGGATGAATCGTTTTACGTGACCAAAGGGGTGATAGAGATCGGATACGGCAAACAGGTTCTGACTGCGAGCCCTGGCACATTTGTCCATGTGCCAGCCCAGACCATCCACTACTTCCGGTTCGGCCCAGGCGGCGGCGAAATGATCTCGGTGACCAGCCATGGTGGCAACGCGTCACGGCTGTTTGCGCAAATCGACGAAGCCGTCCCCGCCGGCACCGTGGACCTGCAGACATTGCTAGGTGTCGCACAGGAATGCGGCGTGACAATTGTGGAGTGATGCGCCGCCCCGCTTTTTCTCACGCGCTTTTACGCTGCGCACACTTTCGAACAAAATCGCTGCACCCAAGGTCGTCAGACCAGGCATCGGTCGTCCTTGTCCCGCCACGGCAGCTAAGGCCGTCTTCGGATAAAGATAGCTACGCACGATCAGTTGCAGACGCGGCACGTAATGGTGCACGCAGCATCGCACATCGGTCCAACGACCCCGCCGGGGCTCGCTTCAGTGGGCGCCCCAATTGCCGTTATTGTGGGAAATTCCATTTTCCATCTCGTCACGCGTCGAGCGTGCGACAAATTAAACGTGATGCATGAGGCGCACCCGTGTCTTTTGCCGCAGGCGAGTACAGGACCAAGGAGCGTGTGCTTGTCGGGTTCGCTGACCTCGACTAGCCTGCTATCGATGCCGATTCTTTGCTGCGCAGCAATACCCCTTTGATGCCAGAACGCTCGACCATTCAATATGGCAAGGCGCTGCAAAGCTTGCGCCAAGTCCTTTCCCCATTGAATTTGGGAGCGGCAGCATGGCTGATCGCGACATGGTCATTCGCGACAATTCAGCTCGTGACCGAGCGCGACCGCCTGCTGCACGACGCCGCTCAGCGTACCCAGGCGGAGGCCCGGGCCTTCGGTGCGTACTCGAAATCCAGCATCCTGCGACTGTCCGAATTTCTTCTCGACCTTCGCGCCAGTTGGTTGGTCGGCCAGCCGGGGTTCAACGAGTTGGTACGCGAGCGCGAGAATCTGGTGGTAGACCTGTCGTTCCAGGTGGCAGTGATCGACAAGCATGGGTTGCTCGTCTACTCGTCCATCGGTTCGCCCCAGTCCGGCGAGAAGGTCGATCTAAGCAAGCGCGAGCATTTTCAGGTCCATCAGAACGCCGGCGGTCGAGACATGCTGTTCATCAGCGATCCAGTGAAAGGCAAGGTCTCGGGCAAATGGTCGATCCAGTTCACGCGCCCCATCCTCCGCGCAGGCAGCTTCGACGGCGTCATCGTGGTCTCGGTCAGCCCCGAGCAGTTCGCCAGCTTTGCGCAGACATTTACATCTGTCGATGGCGAAGTGGCATCGGTCATCAAGAATTCCGGCCAGCTTCTCGCGCGCGTGCCATCCCTGGAGGGCTCGCTGGCAAAGGCTGTCAGCAACCGACCATACCTCGCCAGCGACGCACCGCTGGCTGGTAGTTTTCGGGCCGTGTCTGGCTCCGAAGGTGTGGAGCGAATCTTCGGCTATTCCCGTATGCCGGATTTTGGGCTGAACTTCGTGGTCGGCGAATCTATTGATCTGGTGCTCGCGCCTTACGAGCGCTATCGCCGCGTTGCCTTGGCAAGTGCCATCGCTTCCACGCTGCTGCTGGGCTTGCTGTACTACAGCCTGCGCCGCTCCATGGCGGAGCGCCGACGTCATATCGAAGAAATGCGGCTGGCTGCGCTGGTCTATTCGTCCAGCAGCGAGGCCATGGTGGTAACGTCTCTCGACGGCACTATCATCGACGTGAATCCGGCATTTTCCGCCGCCACAGGCTATACCGTCGCGGAGATCAAGGGCCGCTCAGGCTATAGCATCGGCGGCACAGGCCATACCGCCGGGCTAGCGGTTGAACGCCTTCGGCTCAGCGTGGAAGCCACAGGCAAATGGAGCGGAGAAATTTCGATCCGTCGCAAGGATGGCACCGAGTTTCCCGCCTACCTCACGGTGGATACCTACCTTGCCCACGCGTATGGCGAGCGCCGCCGCGTCGCGCTGATCCATGACATGACAGAGAAGCGCCAGGCGGAGGAAGTCATCCGGCACCAGGCGAATTTCGATGCGCTCACGGACTTGCCCAACCGCCGACTTTTCTTCGACCGGCTGGGGCAGGAGATCGACAGCTCAAGCGGCAATCAGAAAGCGCTGGCGCTGTTGTTCATCGATCTGGATCGATTCAAGGAGGTCAACGATACCCTCGGCCACGATCAGGGCGATCTATTGCTGCTGGAGGTAGTGCGCCGCATCACGGCATCGGTGCGCGATTCGGATACCGTGGCACGGCTGGCCGGCGACGAGTTCACGGTGATCCTTCCTACCGTTGGCGATGCCGACGTCGCCGAGGGCATTGCCGAGGCGATCCTGGAGCGGATTGCAGCCCCTTACACGCTGGCGGGCGAGCTGGTGGCAGTGTCGGCCAGCATTGGGGTGGCCATTTACCCCAAGGACGCAGACAACGCCGAGGCGCTGCTGGTGTGCGCCGACCAGGCGATGTTTGCCGCCAAGAAGGAGGGGCGCAATCGCGCAAAGGTCTTTACCAAGGCGCTGCTCCAAGCGGAGAGAGAGCGCCTGCGCATTACGCAGGACCTGCGCGCGGCGCTGGCGGCTGGCCAGTTTGCACTGCAATACCAGCCCATCGTCGACCTGCATACGGGCAAGGTGTGCAAGGCCGAGGCCCTGATTCGCTGGAACCATCCGGTACGCGGTCCGATCCATCCGGCCGATTTCATTGCCGTTGCGGAGGAATCCGGCCTCATCGTCGATATTGGTCGCTGGGTCCTGGCGGAAGCGTTGGAGCAGCTTGTACGCTGGCAGGCGCTGTTGGGAAAAGACTTCCAGATCTCGGTTAACAAATCGCCCATGGAGTTCGCCGCGCCAGCGAGCGGGCCCGAGTCCTGGTCTGGCATGATCGAGCGCAGGAATGTACCCGTCGGCAGTCTCGTCATTGAGATCACCGAAGGCTCGGTGATGGAGCAGAGTGCCGATGTCATGGATCAGTTGTCCCGCTTCCAGGCTGCCGGCATCGAGATTGCACTCGATGACTTCGGTACTGGCTACTCCTCCTTGTCGTACCTGCGGCGCCTCGACATCGACTACATCAAGATCGACCGGTCCTTTATCCGTTCGCTGACGCGGGGCCCGGACGACGTCGCCTTGTGTCGGGCCATCATCAGCATGGCGCATGCACTGCGCATTTCTGTGATTGCAGAGGGCGTCGAGACCGAGTTGCAGCGCGACATCCTGCTGGCTGCCGGCTGCGACTACGGGCAAGGCTACTATTTCTGTCCGCCGGTGGACCCCAGCGCGTTTGAGGCCTTCGTGAGCGCCGTAACCTGAGGCGGGCAGTACCACCCGCCCCTGCTTTGCGGGACGCCAGGCTTGAACAGCCGGCGGGCGTAAGGGCGGGCTCGTTCACTCTGTAGAGGTCGCTACCACATTGAAGACACCCATACAGCCGACTAAGCTGGCTGCATGAATTCTCTTTGCCCTCGCCCTGCGACGCTTGGTTGCTGCCAACCACGGCGCGAAGGCGGTCGCATAAGTGGGCGAGTTCTGCCGTCCGCCGATTAACGACTGCGGTACGACACTAATCGAAGCAGGTACTCCCATGCCAAACGCCACCTCCCCTCTGGAACTTGCGGAAGCTCTGCGGTCCGTGGACGCACCCCAATTGATCGACGTGCGGCGCAAGCCAGCGTTCGACGCGAGTGAAGAAATGATTGCCGGGGCAATCTGGCAAAATCCCGACGAACTGGGCAGTTGGATCGCCACGCTCGATGCAAATCGTCCGGTCACCGTCTATTGCGTCCACGGTCACCAAGTCGGTCAAGACTGCGCGGCGTTACTCGAGGCGGTGGGCTTCGCCGCGACTTACCTGGTTGGCGGTCTCGAAGGATGGATGGCAGGGAATCACCCGACCATTCGCAAGCCATTACGGAAGAGGCATGACCGGGATTACCCGTGAATGGCCGAAGATCGATGGTATTGCCGATCCTTATGCGTAACCATGTCGAAGATGCCCGCCCGGGCAATTTGGCAGCCAGCATTCACAGGCGGAAATTCACTGTCGCTCCGCTTCTTCTCGAATGTTGAAGCGCGCGCGCAAATCATCGATATGAGGCTTTAGCGCCTGCAGGCAGGCGGCACTGGCGTCGCCCTCCATGGTCGAGATCGACCAGTTGCATCCGTCCAAGTCCGCAGGGTGCCAACACACGTCTCCAAAGCAAGTGTTTGAGCACACCGCAATCTTGTCCTGCGCCGCGCGGACCATGGCTCGCACCTCCGCCTTGTTCTTTATGATTCTGTCCATCATCCCCTCCTCGTGAAAAAAGGGCGTCTCTGCAAAGAGCATAGGCGACGGTAGTGCGCCGCTGTGAGCTTTCCAAACGTGCCTCCAAAACGCCACGGTAAGTGTAGCCGGCGGAGCGCCATCGAAAGCACCGGGCGCGGATGGACACTGAGTGCCCCCTCCATCATATTCAACCGTCCGATCATCCCTGCGGCGATCGTGGCGGTGCAAACCCGGAGTACCGGCCGTTGACCTGAACGGGATCGCGGTTGACCAGACATCCTTTGAGCCGTGGTAGTCTGCCGCCGAATTCGGGTCCACCCCCCTGGAGGGGGCGTGATGATCGACGACTGTCCCCCCGCGCCGGCGGGAGTGGTGAAGGATCAATGGAGGCCCGCGCGGCAGTCGCCCGGGATAGTGAGGAAAAGAATGATTGATGGTCTGATTGGTGGCAGGGTCTACGGAAAGTCCGCGGAGCGCCAAGGGCAAGGCGGCAAGGCCTATGTCACAACGAAGGTGCTCGCCCCCGCTGGCGACGGCGAATCGCTGTTCGTCAACGTCATTGCATTCAGCGACGAAGCACGGGCGGCACTGCTCGCGCTGGATGATGGAGATTCGGTTGCCCTGTCTGGCACGCTCACACCGAAGATATGGACTGACAAGAATGGTGATGCACGCCCGGCGCTCGACATGGTGGCCCATGCAGTGCTGACGCCCTACCACATCGACCGAAAGCGGCAGGCTGTCCAGCAGCCGTCACCACCGACTGGCGCAGCCGGTCTGTAAGACAGGTCCGTCTAACGCGGGATGCACAGATGCCCCGCGATGAGCGGACCGCGATATCGGCGTCAACATGA
The DNA here is from genome assembly GCF_900104095.1 of Ralstonia sp. 25mfcol4.1. GTDB lineage: Bacteria > Pseudomonadota > Gammaproteobacteria > Burkholderiales > Burkholderiaceae > Cupriavidus. The sequence goes on from NZ_FNJO01000024.1 coordinate 22,478, forward strand.
CGTCGCTCGGTCCTCCTGGAGGACAGTGATTTATTGGCGGACCAGGCGCCTGGCTTGGGCTGCGCGAGCTTCTGCTTGGTTAGCAGGCGTGCCTGAAGGCATTATCATGATGTACCCCGCCTTCCTCATCTGGAACTCCCGCGATGCAAATACTGGTTGATGCCGATGCCTGCCCCGTTGTCGTCAAGGACATGTTGTATCGGGCCGCGCAACGCGTCAGCGTATGCGTGACACTAGTGGCGAATCAATACCTGCGTACACCGCCCTCCCCGTACATCAAGCTCGTGCAGGTACCCGCGGGATTTGACAGCGCCGACGACCGTATCGTCGAGTTGGCCAACGCCGGTGACCTCGTGATTACCGCTGACATCCCGCTGGCCTCTGCTGCCTTGGCGAAGGGCGCCCGCGTGCTGGATCCCCGAGGGAACTGGTTTAGCCCGGAGAATATCCAGGAGCGCCTGACGATGCGTGAAGTCATGGACCAGTTACGGGCCTGTGGCATCGAAACCGGAGGGCCTGCGCCATATGGACCACAAGACAGCAAGGCCTTTGCTGGCCGGCTGGACCAATTTCTGGTGCAGCATGCCACCCCAAAAACGGCGCCCTGACAGCCGCCCAGGGGCTTGTCGCGTCAAAGCGCCGCGGAATCGATCGGCATGACCATGAGCGGGGCGCCCCAAGACCACTCTGTGGTCAGGTCAAATGTCGCGGTCGTCGGACTTCGATTACTACCGAACGGGCCTGCGGTCGATTCAGACAGTCTCGTGGTGGCCCTGACCGTACCAGTGGGCGTAGCGGGCGATGCCGCGCTTCAGGCTGATCGACGGCGTCCAGCCGATGCCAAGCGCGCGGCTGATATCGGCCTGCAGGCTCTGCGGATCGCCGGGACGAGGATGCTGCGAGAAGCGGGGCACGGCGTTGACGCCGAGTTCGCGGTACAGCAGTTGCAACACATCCCGCACCGTAGTGGGCTCGCCGCTCCCACCATTGAAGATCGGACATTCGGGCTGCGCGTAAGGCGCCACTGCTGCCAGCAGGCGCGCGGCATCCTCGGCGTGCATCCAGTCGCGGCACTCGCTGCCCGTGCCGCCATAGACGTGATCGCCCCGTTCGATTTTCTGGCACGCGTCCCACAACAGCTGCTTGCGCAGGCCTTCGCCATAGATCGAAAAAAGCCGGACGATGGCGACCGACAGGCCAAAATGGCGCGCATACGACAGGCATAGCTGCTCGGCCATGAGCTTGTGCGTCCCATAGGGCGAGCCCGGTGCGCGGATCGACACTGGCACGTCCTCATCCACCTGGTCGGCGGCTGCGTTGCCGTACACCGCCGCGCTGGAAGGGTAGACCACCACGCACTCCGTGCAGTGCTGGCGCACGAATTCGAGTACTGCCGCCGTGGCATCCACCGTGTCCCGCAGGTCGGCAGCCGGGTTGCTGAACGACTGCGGCACCGAGCCGCCGCCCGCGCAATGGACGATCAGGTTCGGGCGCACGCCTAGCGATCTCAGCGTTTTCATGCTCACTTCGCCGGCGTGCCAGGCCACATTGGCCGGCAACGGCTCGGCGCCGGGGGCCGCGTCGCGACCCAACCCGATGACGTCCCACCCAGCACGCACGTAATGCCGCAGCGCGAAGCCGCCAAGGAAACCGCGCGCGCCCGTTACGAGCACCATGTTTTTTGCCATTGTCCTCGCCAGGATAAGGGTGGAACCGGCCAACAACCGGCTTGTATCGTGCATCGTGCATGCTGCGTCAGATATGCATGTCGCACGAGACTTGGACGACGCAAGAAGCGGGACGCGTCCGCACTGCGGCGCGCCAGCGGACTACTTGCGGCGTGCACTTGCGAACGTTTCGATGGCTGCCCGGCTGAACGCCGGAATGTCATCTGGATTGCGGCTGGTGACCAAGTTTCCGTCCACCACCGCCTCCTCGTCGACCCAATTGGCGCCAGCGTTGACCAGATCGGTTTTCAGCGACGGCCACGACGTCATCCTGCGACCCTTGACCGCGCCCGCCTCGATCAGCGTCCACGGTCCATGGCAAATGGCCGCCACGGGCTTGCCCGCATCGACGAATGCCTTCACGAACGACACCGCAGACGCATCCATGCGCAGCGCATCGGGGTTGATGACTCCGCCCGGCAAGAGCAGCGCGTCGAAGTCATCAGCTTGCGCCTGTCGCAATGGCCTGTCCACCGACGTTGTATCGCCCCACTCCTTGAACTTCCACCCTTTCACCTCCCCGTCCTTGGGAGAAACGACCTGAGTCGTGGCGCCTGCTGCGTCCAAAGCCTTGCGGGGCTCCTCGAGCTCGACCTGCTCGAATCCGTCGGTCACGAGAATGGCCACCTTCAGGCCGTCCAGCGTTCTGTCAGCCATGCTTTTTCTCCTTGTTCGTCCGGTACCGGGATGGAACATGGCAAGCACTGGCCATGCCAGCGGCACGCACGCGTGGACGCCCTTCCCCGTTCAGCCTTCGGCCGACGCGATGGTACTTTTTTCATTGGCGAACCCTATTGATTGCCGGGGCGTACAACTGCGCAGGCCGGCGTCGCGCAGAAACTTCCTGATCGACTCGTAGAGGAAACGCTTGGAAACCCGCATGCTCAAGCCACACCAAGGCTGACGCTGACGTGCCAATTCGCGAAGGACTTCCCTTTCGCTTAACCTCAGCTATACTGTATATCCATACAGTATCCACTGCGCCCGACGCCATGCTTCCAGAACCCGCAAATTGCCCTCTATGCGGTACCGCCGCCGAGCGGATTCGATCTTCCGCGCTACGGGGATACAAATATGCCTGCCCCAGATGCGGCTCCTTCGGCATAGAGACTGCAGCCTTGTCCGACCTTGAAGCCGCCACTTCGGCCCGGCAAGCCGTGGCTCGACTGCGATCGTATGGACATCTGCCCCTCATTCAGCGAGACAAGCAAGGCGTGCGCGTCGGACCTGGACGCACATAGCACGGCACGACATATATAGCCCGGCGAGGGACGATTGGCGACGCGCATCGCGTTTCACGCGGCTTGCCGTGCCACGCGCGCTGCCTGTCCACGGATCACGCCCCTATCACGTTAAGCGTCCGGAAGCGGATTTGCCAAGGTCACTCGACCATTCTTGGCACCGCTTGTACGGACCCCGAACCATCAAAAAAAAACGTGAAGCAGATTCTCTTTGCAGTCGCCGCTATATTTACTTTCATCGCGGCCTGCGCCGGTAGCGGTAGCGCTGGCGCAACCCCGCCAACAACTTCTTCACACCTGCAACGCGCGCCGATCATCGGGAAGAAGCCGCCCGCCTCAACGCATACGGTGGACACGCTCACGTCCACTTACCCCCGAACCGATGCCCGCCTCGATTTCTTCAATGCACTCAATGCACTCCGTGTCGCCATGGGAGTCGGCCCGTTGCGACAAGACGCTGCCCTGGATGCTGCGGCTGAGAACCACCTGGAGTATTTGAAGCGCAATGCGGTGCTAGGCCATACCGAAATTCCTGGCAATCCAGGTTTCACCAGTCCCGACCCGTACCTGCAGGTTCTCACCGCCGGCGGCTCCCGTCACCAATGGGTCGGACAAAATGCCTACAACGGCGACCTTTCCCGCTGTCTTGCCTCGATGGCGAACTCTGTTTACCACTTGCAAGGGATTACCAGCAACCAGGAGATGATCGGCGTCGCCATGCGTGACAATTACTGCGTCGTGAATTTTTCCGTGGTGACGGCAGCCGGAACCGGCGGCTACGGCCTTGCCCAATGGGGTGGCCAACAACTACCTCCCGGCACTGGCGCGCACTACCCGGCTGACAATGCCTCCGTCTACGGTTTGTTTATTCCTGGGGACGAGACGCCCAATCCTGCGCCGGATCTGACCAGAGCCGGCACGCCAATCATGTTCCGCGTCAACGTCGAGAAGCCCTCTGACGTACTTACAGTCTCCAACTTTTTCTTGACGGGGCCGAGTGGCAGTCGCATACCGGCTCGCATCCTCGTCCCGGCGCAATCCAAGGCCGGGTCGCTCGCGTCGGCTATCGAGGACACGGGCCTGTATCGCGGCGTTGTGTTCCTCCTCCCCACGCAGCCCATCGCGGCAGGCACCTACACGGCGACTTTCGCTGGCGCGCGCAACGGTGTAGCGATCAACAAGTCCTGGCGCTTTACGGCATTCTGAACGACGTCGTCAGCCTACCCGCAAGCCACCGAGGGGTTGGCCGCGCAAAGCTGATGCCGTCTCCAGGAAATACTGCAGTCCCGCCGTCATGCCGTTCACGTCATGCAGCGACAGGTCAGAAGTTCCAGAACAGGAATCGCCGATGCTGTCTTGCATGAGATGGGCGAGGCGGCCTGACTTCGGGGCCCAGCCGTGCATCTGGATTAATCACTCTCGCGCGCAGCGCCATATCGTAGAACGCACCGACCATCGGCAATGCACTATGCGCCCCCTGACCCCAGTAGTCGCCAAGCGTCACACGCCCGTCGTCAAATCCCACCCACGCACCCGCGACCAAATGCGGATGCATCAGGATGAACCAGCTATCGGTGTTGTCCTGTGTAGTGCCAGTCTTGCCGGCCACATCCGCACGAATCCCGAAGCGCCGCCAGATATCTGCCCCAGTGCCTCGGCTGACGACGTCGCGCATGACATCGACTAGCGTTTGCGCAGCGCCCGCGGCCAATGCCTGTTCCGGCGACGCGCTTGGAAAGTCGGCCAGCACCGTGCCATCGCGACGCTCGATGCGCGTGACCATACGCGGTTCCATGTAAGCACCGCGGTTTGCAATCGTCCCGTACGCCGAAACCATTTCCTTGAGCGTAACCGGGCTCGTCCCCAGGGCGAGGGACGGCACCGCGTCAAGCGGGCTCTCACGCACACCCATCGCCCGCGCAAGGCGCGCGACCTTCTCGGGGTGCTCCCTTTGCATGAGCTGAGCCGTGACGCGGTTGCGTGAATATACGAGCGCGTCGCGCAGTGTCATCGGTCGGTTACTCGCCGGCTCAGCATCTGTCGGGCGCCAGACACCCTGCCCGTTCAACGGAATCGCGACGTTCTGGTCGACGATCGTATCGCTCGGCCGTACGCCGTCTGCAAACGCCGCGCCGTAGACGAATGGCTTGAACGTTGAACCGGGCTGACGTCGGGCCTGCTGCACGTGGTCAAATGGCACTTCACTGAAATTTCGACTGCCCACCCACGCCTTGATTGCACCGTTGCGTGGGTCAATCGCGACGAAGCCCGCCTGAACCTGCGTCTTGCTCCGGCACAACGCGCGCACGAACGTCAGGTCCGTCCCGAGCTTCTTGAGTGCCGCCGGATCCGAATGACCGGCCTCCCGTGCCGCGCGATATTCAGGCGTCTGTCGAATGAATGCCTGAAACAGGTCGCTTCCCGGCCAACAGCCCGTGCGCTCGTTCCAGGCGCCGTTCGCAATCCACTGCAATTGCTTCGTCTGCCAGTCCAATGCTTGCGTCGCCATCGCCTGCAAACGGGAATCGATGGTGGTGCGCACAACCAGACCGTCTGCATGAATGTTGTACCCGTTACGGTCAGCCCATGCGATCAGCCATTTGCGCAGTTGCGCGGAAAAATGCGGTGCGGCACCGAGGGGTGCGGTCTGCATCTCGAAATCCACGCGCAGCGGTTGTCGTTTCAGCCGGTTGTAACTATCTGGTTTGAGCGTCCCATACTTGCTCATTTGCCCAAGCACGGTGTTCCGCCGCTGCAGCGCACGCTCCGGATTCAAGATCGGGTTGTAGGTGCTGTTTGCCTTCAGCATGCCCACGAGCGTGGCGCTCTCCAGCACATCGAGCTGGCCGGCCGATTTGCCAAAATAGGTGCGTGCGGCCATTTCCACGCCAAATGCGTTGTACAGAAACGGTACCGTGTTCAGGTACGTCTCAAGGATCTGATCCTTGCTATACACCGCCTCGATCTTGAATGCGGTGATCGCTTCCTTCAGTTTGCGCGTGAGGGTCGGCGCGCGCCCGATTCCGTCCGGATATAGATTGCGCGCGAGTTGCTGGGTGATTGTCGATCCACCTTGCCGGTCGCCGGAGAAGGTATGCAGTGCGGCCGACAGGATACGTCTCCAGTCGATGCCATGATGCTCGTAGAAACGACGGTCTTCCGTTGCGATCAGGGCCGCCACCATGTAGGGCGATACCTGCGTGAGCGACACCCACTCGCGATTGACCGGTTTGAATTCATCAAGCAGCTTGCCATCTGCCGAGACGATCAGGGCTGGCTGATCGACACGAGCCTTTCGGATGTCGCCGATACTCGGCGTGAATGGCACGAGCGCGAGCGCGTACAGCAGAAAGACCGCTGGCAACGCGGCGAGCGTCAGGACGACACCGCGTCGCGTTTGGTGTCGCAAGCGATGCAGACCACTCTGGAGAATGTCTCTGGCTCGCGCGGACGCGATGGCTGCCAGTGGTTGGAGTCGCGCCAGCCACCGCGCGCAAGACTCACGAAGCAACAGTAGGTAGCGGCGTTTCACGGTGGCAGGCGACAGGGGCTGGCGAAAAGAGCGCGATCCTACCAAAGCGAAGCGTCGCAGGATGCGTCCACAAGGGCCGCAATGCGCGATATTTACATCCGATTACATTTGTTTCGCGCTGAGCCGGCGGCTGTTACGCGTAGGTCAGCGGGTGCGCTGCGCCGACCAGAATAGGAATGAGACGCTGGGCGGCGGCTTCTTGATACGAGGAATGCAGGCGAGTGCATTGCGGGGCCCTCCGTCTGTGGCGTGAGAATGCCCGCTCAGGAGACACGCGAAGAACGGCTCACGGTCAGGTGCCACCTCTGGCTTCCGCCAACCTATCGCCCTTTTCCGACAACATGCCTTTGGGCGCCTGTCGCACCACCTGCGCGCCGCGGCACGCCGGTATGCTGCTTTGAATCCCCGCAGCACCCGCCCCGGGGCACGCAAAAGGTAGCAGCGATGAAACATCCTTGCGAAGCGGTCACCCATGCGGTAGCGGCCACGCCGGGTGGCCGCAGATGAAGCCCGGCAGCCGCCCCAGGCGCCGCCGGCTCGGCATTGCCGCCGCGATCGTTGCCGCCGTCGTCGGCGGGACCGCCCTGCTGGCGCAATGGCCACACGTGTCGATGCCGGTATCCCCGGCGACTGGCGCGCCAGCCGACGTGATCGTACAGCCGGGTGCCAGCGGCGTGGACCAGGCCGATGCCCTGCAGGCCGCGCTCGACAACCTCCAGCCCGGACAACGGCTGGTGCTCTCGCCCGGCACCTATATGGTCGGCCGCGTGCTCGTGGTGCGCCGCGAACAGGTCGCGATATCGGGCTACGACGCCACGCTGGTCGCGTCGAATCCCGACCAGCAGGCCATCCAGATCACCGGCGCGAATTCGACGCTGGTAGGCGTGACGCTCAAGGGCACAGGCTCGCGGCGGCTCGAATCCGCCACGTCGGCCAAGGTGATTGTCGATGGCACGGGCATACAGGTACTGGACGTGACCATCGAAGGCGGCGCCAGCGCCGGCATCTTCGTGTCGCGCGGCGTCGGCATCGCCCTGGTTGGCGACAAGATCAGCGGCACGCTGGCCGATGGCATCCACATCACGGGCGGCTCGCAAGACGTGCTCGTGCAGAATTCGTCCGTCACCGCCACTGGCGACGACATGGTGGGTATCGTCAGCTACCAGCGCGACAACGCGCAGACCCGGAATATCTACGTCACAAGCAACTACCTGGCCGGCAACGCCTGGGGACGTGGCGTGGCGGTCGTCGGGGGCGCCGATGTCACAGTTGCCGGCAATTGGATCGAAGGCGTCCAGAAGGCGGCCGCCGTGATGGTCGCGCAGGAAGACGGCTATCGCACCGCCGACGCCACGAATGTGCTGATCGCCAGCAACACGATAGCCGATGACCAGAACGCCACGGAGCCCGGCAACAACCGTATGGCAACGGGGCACGCCGCCATCGACATCAATACCGGGAGCGGCAGCGTGACGCGCGTGCAGGTAACCGGCAACCAGGTCACGCGCACGCGCTTTGACGGCTATCGCGCGCAGGGCAATATCTGCCAGGCCGACATCAGCAACAACCGCTTCGCGGCGATCGGCGGCGCGGCCATCGCGCTCCAGTACCGCAATTGCACGGCCGATCAGTTCACCTGCGGCACCAATACGCTCGATGGCGCACCCCTGCCGCCACCGTCAGGATGCAACGGCGCGGGATCGATCCAGGCCGCCGGCGCGGACGCGAGCCGCCTCCCTCAAGTGCGGACTTATCTACGGCGTGCGCGGTAAGACCTGCCAGGCCGCTGCGGGCCTGGCAGCGCACACCGTTGCGACACAGGCTGCCCATGCCAGCCTCACCTGACGCGCGGCGATTCCGCCAGCAGCCGCTGCAGATACTTGCCGTAATGGCTCTTGCCCAATGGCGCGGCCAGCCGCGCGACCTGCTCCTCGTCGATCCAGCGACGCCGGTAGGCAATTTCCTCGGGACACGCCACCATCAGGCCCTGCCGCTTCTGCAGGGTCGCCACCATCTGCGCGGCGTCGATCAGCGAATCATGCGTGCCGGTATCGAACCATGCAAAGCCGCGCCCCATGATGTCGACGGTCAGCTTGCCGGCATCCAGGTAGCGGGCGTTGACTTCGGTGATCTCCAGTTCGCCACGTGCCGACGGCCGGATATCGGCGGCAATATCGCAAACACGGTTGTCATAGAAGTAAAGCCCCGTCACCGCATAGTTCGATCGCGGCTGCGCCGGCTTTTCCTCGATGGACAGCGCTCGAAAGTCCTCATCGAATTCCACCACGCCATATCGCTCGGGATCGTGCACGTGATACGCGAACACGGTGGCGCCGTCCTCGCGACGGCTGGAGCGGACCAGCATGCGGGCCAGGTCATGCCCATAGTAGATGTTGTCGCCCAGGATCAGCGCCGAGGGATCGCGCCCCACAAAGTCACGGCCGATGAGGAACGCCTGCGCCAGGCCGTCCGGCGACGGCTGCTCCGCATACTGCAGGTTCAGCCCCCACTGCCGGCCATCGCCGAGCAAAGCCGCAAAGCGCGGCGTGTCCTGCGGCGTGGAGATGACCAGCACGTCGCGGATGCCAGCCACCATCAGCGTGGAAAGCGGATAGTAGATCATCGGCTTGTCATAGACCGGCAGCAACTGCTTGGAGACGCAGTGCGTGACGGGATAGAGCCGCGTGCCGGAGCCTCCGGCGAGAATGATGCCTTTGCGCGTCATGCCTGCATCTCCTTGGCAGTGGGGGATTCCTGTGCAACCAGCGAGGGCGCCGGCACGCGAGTCGGGGTCTCGCGCCGGTAGCAGAGATAGAAGGCGATGGCCCCAACGGCCTCGGTGATCAGCACCGATATGACCGTGCCCCGGGCGCCCATGTACAGCACGAAAGGCACCGCGTAGGTCAGGTGCATGACTGTCACGGCAGCATAGATATTTCGCACGGCACGGTGCCGCCCCGATGCCATCAGGCCGAGGTTGCCGAAAATGAATGCCACGCTGGTCAATGGCAGCAGCACACCCTCCAGCCGCAGCAGCAGGATGGTGTCGTGGAACGGCTCGCCTAGCCACATCCGGATGCCGACGCCGGCAAACAGCTCCACTGCAACGAACATCGCGCCCGAACAGCCAAAGACGACTATCATCGCGCGACGCATCAGCGCACGCGCCGCCGGTGGATCGGTGACGTTGTATTGGCTGATGCGCGGATAGAACGCCGTGCCGATGACCGTAAAGATCGTCTGCCCGGCAATGCGGATCTTGTCGGCCATCGAGAACTGCCCCACCGCTACAGGACCGTGGAAATGGTTCAGCAGGATCGCGTTGAAGTTCACATAGAAGCTGACCAACACCAGCGACAGAAACATCGGGAAGCCTTCGCGCAGCGACGCCATGGCCGCTGCCAACGGCACCCTGACCAGCGTCGCCAGTCCCCTGCGCCATACGCCCCATAGGGCCGCGACGGCCAGGATCAGCGTGCCGACGGAGATACCCAGGGCGGCCAGCGCCGCGTCGCCGGGCGATTTCACCCATGCCACCACGCAGGCCAGACTGATGGCCTTGGACGCGAAGTTCGGCAATACCAGCACCTTCATCCGCTCCAGGCCCTGGTAGAGCCAGATCGGTGTCACGGCGTTGGCCACCACGCCCACGAACGCCGCGGCCACGATGGCCCGATGTTCGCGCAGGTCCGGCGCCCACCACAACGCGCCAGCCAACAGCGCCGCCGCGCCGAGCGTGAGCAGCAGCTTGGCCGCCATCGTGGCCGAAAACACCGCCGCGACAGCGGCCGGATCGTCGCGCCGCAGCGATACCAGCCGTGTCGCCGAGAGATTGTGGCCGTAATCGGTCAGCAGGATCAGGTACTGCGCCAGCGCCTGGCAGTAGGCCAGCACGCCGAACTCGCGCACGCCGAGCTTGTGACCGAGGAACGGCAACAGCACCAGCGGAAACAGGTAGTTACCGCCCTGGATCAGCAGCAGATAGGTGGCGGTGGAGCGTATGGAAGGCGGCATCGGAAGTGGGCCCTGGGTTCAGCGCGGACCGGCGGTCGGCACGTTCGGTCGACCGTATAGCGAGCGCACGCCCGCGGGCGCCACGCTGGCAGCCGGCCGCCCCAGGCACCGGAACACCAGCCACAGCAGCGCCAGCGGCACGAAGTTGCGGCCGCTGAACAGGTTCGGCACGCGCAGGATCTCCATCAGCGACACCAGCAGTACAGCATGGGCACAGCACCAGAATCCATGGCCGGCACGCCATCCCGCGTAGCTGCGGCCCAGCAGCCACCCCATCAGCGCGGCTTCCAGCAGGGCGAAATCGCCCCACTCGTAGAAATGCACGAAGATGCCCGACGGATTGTTGAACTCCGGATCCCCGAAGGTGTTGAGAAACATGCTGTACCCATCGTCCGCCCCAACCAGCGGGCGGAAGCTCTCGCCGATGATCGGAAACCGGATAAGCCAGTCGAATGTGAACGTCGGCGCCCCGGTGCCCCAACCCATGATCGTCAGCAGGCCGGAACCGTTGTTGATCGCCGTCGAGTAGTACAGACCCAGTCGTTCCAGCGCGAAGTCGAAGATGTTGTCGTAGATGTTGACGTAGTACGTTTCCCACGACCGGTTGTACTCGTTCGCGATGAAGAACCCGATCAGCGGCGGGATGGCGGCAAACGGCCCGAGTGTCAGCAGCGCCGCGCGCAGCGACCCGCGGGGCGGCCGCAAGCGGAAGCGCGCCATCATGAGGGCCCATGGCAACACCACTTCCACCAACGCCAGCCGCTCGGCAAAAATGAAGCTGCGCAAAAGCGTCAGCACGAACAGCACGAACAGGTAGGCCTGGTAGCGGGTCAGGCCGCGAGGCGCGGTGCGGAAGATGACGAAGTAAAGAGGCACATAGGCCACCGAAGCCTGGGTCAGCGTGCTGATGCCCACCACCCGCCCTTTCAGCTCCAGCACGTCATAGGTACTGGCGGCGCCGTTCAAATAGGAAAGCAGCACCGCCGGCCGGGCGATCACGCCGCCCATCATCACCACGTAGCCGACGCAGGCCAGCCAGAACAGCGCATCGAGCACCAGCGCGGACAGCGCCACCGGCGCGTCGGCATCGCGCGGGACCAGCACACGCTCTCCCAGCGCACCCACCGCTATCGCAAGCAGGAACAGCGCACCGGCCATCGCATAGGTACCGCTGAAGTAGATATGGTCGATGGACTTCTGGTCGCCCAGCAGTTCCAGCGACACAAGCCCATACAGTGGCAGGATGAAGCACAGGAGCAGCCGCGCGGGATCATCCCACCAGTAGCCGTCGTACGCGTTACAGGCGCCATGCATCGTCATCGGCGCGCTCAGTTCGAGGCCACCACCAGCGGTGCGGCCGCCGGCAGGCCCGGTATCGAGGGTGCCGACGGTACAGCAGACGGCGCGGCCACCGCATCCCGCATCATGGCCGCATGCACCAGCGCCCGGAATTCCCGCCGAAACCTCTCGGGCGAGAACTGCAGCGCATTGCGGCGGCACGCCGCCGGCTGGAATGGTCCGCTTTCCTCAAACCGGCAAACCGCGCGAACGATATCCTCGACGGTCTGCCGCGGAAAGAATACGCCGGTCCGCAAATCGCGATCACGGCTGTCGATCACCGTCTCGCGGGCCCCGCCCTGCCCCAGCGCAATCACCGGCGTCCCGCAGGCCTGGGCCTCCACGGCGACGATGCCGAAATCCTCTTCGGCCGCAAACACAAAAGCCTTGGCACGCTGCATGTGCGCCACCAGCACGTCGGCTGGCTGGTATCCCAGGATGCGCACGTTAGGGGTGGCCATCTCGCGGATGCGCTCCAGGTCCGGCCCGTCACCGATCACCACGAGTTGCTTGTCCGGCATCGCGGCGAATGCCTCGACGATCAGGCTCACCCGCTTGTAGGGCACCAGCCGCGATGCCGTCAGGAAGAAGTCCTCGCGCTGCTCGCAGAGGCTGAACTGGTCGATATCCACGGGCGGATAAACCACGGCCGCATCGCGCCCATAGACCTTGCGGATGCGCCGCGCCACATAGGCGGAGTTGGCGACGAACACATCCACGCCATGCGCGGTGCGATGGTCCCACATCCGCATGTAGTGCAGGATGGCCCGCGCCAGCCAGCTCTTTGGGCCACGCGTCAGCTTCGACTCGCTCAGGTATTGATGCTGCAGGTCCCATGCATAGCGGATCGGGGAATGGACATAACTGACATGCAACTGCCCCGGCCCGGTAATCACCCCCTTGGCAACAGCGTGGCTCGACGAGATCACGAGGTCGTAGGCGGAGAGGTCGAGTTGCTCCACGGCCAGCGGCATCAGCGGCAGGTACGACCGGAACGACTTGCGGGCGCGGGGCAGCTTCTGGATGAATGTGGTCGTCGCATGCTTGCCCTGCAGCGCCCCGCGCTGGGCATCGGGAAAAAAATCGACCACGCTGAACAGGTCGGCCTCGGGCCATATCTTCAGGATCTGTTCAAGTACCCGTTCGGAACCGGCATACGTGACGAGCCATTCGTGGACGACCGCGACCTTGCCGAAGTCGGCGTCATCGGTGTCGCGTCGTGGGTTCATCGTTGTGGAAGGCATGGGGATATCTCGCCAAGTAGCCGCGCGGCGGTGTCGCGCCAGGAATACCGCTGCACATGTGCGTAGCCGCGCTGCCGCATCGCGTCGCGCAACGTGCCGTCCTGCATCACATACGTAAGCAGTTCGCCGAATTCGGCCGGCTTGGTGGGCCGGAAATAGAGCGCAGCGGTGCCGCACGCCTCGCGCACCGAAGGCAGGTTCGACGCGAGAACGGGGCAGCCCAGCGTCATGGCCTCCACGGGCGGCAGGCCATAGCCTTCATACAACGACGGGAAGACAAAACAGGCCGCATCGCGGAACAGTGCCTTCAGGTCGGCATCGTCGACATAGCCAAGCCGTGTGACCGGCGCCGCGTCATCGTTGTGCACCGGCCGGAACACGCTTGCCGAACCGCCAACGATCACCACGTCATAGTCGGCCCCGCGCAGCATGCCCACGGCTTCCACTACCAGCCGGAAGTTCTTGTGATAGCTGGCGCTGCTGACCGCCAGCACATAGGGCCGATCCGACAGCCCGTACTTGCGCCGGATACCGGTCACGTCCGGCAAGCGCAGCATATGGTCGCCACTGAGTGGCAGCACGCCGATCTTCCGGCCCGGGATGCGATAGGCGTCCGCAATCTCCCGGCGCGAAAACTCCGATACGGTTAGCACCCTGCGTGCCACACGCCCGACCCACGGCGCCATGACCCGATACCACGAGCGGAACGCCCGCGAATACGCCTGCGGCACGCGCACCGGCGCCGCATCGTGCATGACGGTCACCTGGTTCCGGTACAGCAACGGCGCCGCATTGCACAGGTTCAACAACAGCGACCCGCGCGCCGCCAGCGGCAGGCTGACCTGCTCCCAAAGCTGACCGCTACGGCGCCCGATGACATGCCCGACCGTCCGTACACGCAGGTGTGGGAACTCGCCCGAATCGACGTCCACGCCAGGCGGCACGAGCACTTCGAACGACAGGCCGGCCGTGGTGCGATCATTGTCGGCCACCAGCCGGTCGATGGCGCGCACTACCTCGTGCGCGAAACGGTCGACGCCGGTGGCGCGCCGCCCCAGGAAGCGCCCATTGATGGCGATGGTCTTTGGCATCGCGTGCGCTCCTAGAGGCCGGCCCGCGCGAGCGGGTTGGCGATGTATCGCACCACACGGTTGCTGAACGACGCCACCGGCAACAGGCAAAGCGTGGTCAGGCATCCGACCGCCACCTTCTTGCGCAGGCTCCAGAACGGATTGGCCGCGATGGTATGGAAGTACCGCCCGGATTCGTGCTGGAACCAGTGCCACCGGCGCGCCAGCGTCGCGCCATACACGTGCTGCGCGAACCGGGCCTTCTCCAGGGAGAAATCCAGCACGCCCGGGGGCAGTTCGATGCCGAGCCGATCCTTCGCAAGGTCCCGCAGGATCTGCCAGCGCCGCGCCGACTGCCGGGCACCGGCCATCGCGTCCTCGGCATTGGCGAGCGACAGATCGCTGCCCTGCGCGTCGCCGCGCGTGTAGCGGTGTACCCGATAGCCGCCCAGCGCCATCTCGACCGCGCCGACGTCGCCCAGCAGCGCCACCCCGTAGATCGCGTAGAAATCGGCGCCATGCATGTTGTCTGCACCCACCGGCACCGGAAAGATGCGGCGCAGCGCGTCCACGCGATACGCATTGCCCGAGCCGGGCGGCGACGGATACAGCCATCCGGCTCGCAGCATCCGCCCGCATCCGTCTGCGTGAATCGACTGCGGCACCTGGACGCCGGTGGGCACGCCATCGGCCGTCATGACATCGAGCCGGTACTGCACCTTGACCGGGTCACCCTTGGCAAAGGCCGCCAGGACCGTGGCAGCGGCTTCGGGATACAGCGTATCGTCGGCATCCAGAAAAAGCACATACGGCGTGCGCACACGTTCTAGCGCATGGTTGTACGCGGCTACCTGTCCGCCGTTCCGCTGGAACACGGCTTCCACGCGCCCGCCATAGCCCTCGATGATCGCTCGCGAGCCATCGGTGGAGCCGTCGTCGATCACCATGACGTGCACGGGCGTGAACTGTCCCAGCGCCGAATCAATGGCGCCCGCCACGTACCGCGCATAGTTGTAGTTGGCAATCACAACAGTGAGCGCGGGCAATGCGACAGGGTCCGGCATGGTGGCCTCCGTGATGAGTGGCGCTACAGCGAGTAGTCGGCGTGGAAGCCGAGCCGGCTGGCCTCGCCATCCGCAATTGCGCGCTCCAGCAGCCGCAGCCGCGCGCCGGCGTTGCGGCGCTTGCCATACAGGCGCAGCAGTCGCAGGAACACGAAGCGGTTGAGCCGGTACATCAGTCCGGACGTGGACCAGTGGTTGCGGTCGAACCACGCCTGGTTGCGGCTGCTGTAGTAGGCGCGAAAATCCGAACCGCTCAGCAACATGCATTCGAAGTGGTTTTTCCAGTTGCGCTTGACGTTCCAGGAGCCTTCCAGGTCTTCGAGCCGCGCGGCCGTTACCAACGCAATGCATCCGCCACGCGCCGTCAGCCGCCACGTGTACTCCGTATCGTCGGCGTACAGCACCAGCTCGGGCACCGGCAGCCCCAGATCCACATACATCTCGCGATGTCCCAGCAGCCCCCCGTACGGCGCGAACGGCAGATGCACCACCTCTGGAATCGCGTCGGGTCGTGGTCTGCCCCACGGCGTACGCCGCCAGATCTTGTATGGGATGCGCCCCACGTGAAAGCCGAAGTAGCTCGAGCGCGGCGGCATCGCCAGGCCCGCCGGCACGCCCGCCGCGATGTCGCCCTGGTGATCGGGACGGAACCCGAGCACCGCCGCGCGGCGACGGCCGTGCTTGCGCGTGAGCACGTCCAGCTGATGGCAGAGCACGTCGAGCGCGCCCTCGCACGGTGCATTGTCGTCATCCATCAGCCAGATGTAGTCGGTGGTATCGCGTTCCAGCGCCTGCGCGATGCCCACCGCATAGCCGTTGGCCGATCCCGTGTTGGCGGCGAGCCGCACGATCGTGACGCGCTTGCCCCAGGCGGCCTCCAGCGGTGAGAGATCAGCAGTGGCGTTGTTGCTGACGACAATGGCGTGCGACACGCCTTCGTGCTCGAAGCTGCGCCGCAGCAGTTCGGCGCAGTAGTGCAGGCGGTCGCCGTAGGTGACGGTTACCAGCGTGATGCGCTTGTGGTGCAGGTGCGCCATGGCGGTTCTCCGTATCAGGCTGGCGTGCCGGGATGACCTTCGGTCGCGCCGTAGGCGTAGCTGTAGCGATGGAGCGTGCCGGTGAAGTCGTTGAAGATCACCCCGCGTACCGCGACACTCGCCTGGGCCAGTCGCCGCGTGCTTTCATCGATCTGTTCGACCGTGGTCACCCGGTGGCGCGCCACCATGAACACCGTGCCGGCAAGGCGTCCCAGGACCAGCGCATCGGCCACCGGCAGCAGCGGCGGGCCGTCGAGCACCACCATGTCGTATTGCGCTGCCACCCGCTGGACCAGTGCAGACAACTCGGGCTGCAGCAGCAATTCGCTTGGGCCCGCCGTAAGCGCGCCTGTCGACAGGAAGTCCAGGCCATGCGCCACGTCACGCCGGATCGCGACGCCGGCCTCGCAGGTGCCGGCGAGCACTTCGGCCAAGCCCGGTCCGCGATCGACCCGGAAACGCTTGTGCAGCACGCCATTACGCAGGTCGGCATCGATCAGCAGCACACGCCGCTTCGACGCGCCGGCCAGTGTCGCCAGGTTCGCCGCGACGAACGACTTGCCCACCCCCGCGGTGGGTCCCGTGATCAGCACCACTCGGTTGGGCGCGTCGCTTAGCGCAAAATGCAGGGTGGTCCGCACCGCGCGCAGGCTTTCAATGGCCGCGTCGGGCAGTTGCGCGTGGCCGCCGCGCAGATGGCTCCGCGCCGTGCCCAGCGGACCGGTCAGGCGGCTGCGCGGCACCGTCGCATAGACGGGAATGCCCGTGGCAATCTCGATCTCCTCGCGATCCTGCACCGTGCCCACGATACGGCGACGCACCATCGCCAGCAGGATGCCCACGAGCAGTCCCGTCAGCAGTGACCCCGCCACGGCCACGCCGCGCCGGGGCTTGATCGGTGTCTCGGGCGGGGTGGCCGGGTCGATGAGCCGCACGTTCGCCACCTTGCCGGCCCGCACCAGCGTCAGTTGCTGGCGCGCGTTCAGCCGGTTCGTGTACAACTCCGTGTCCACCTGCATGTCGCGCTGCAGTTGCAGCACCTTCTGTTCGATCAGCGGCAACTGGCGCGTCCGTCCCTGTACGACGGAAAACGCGGCCTGCGCCTCGCGCAACTGTCCGTCGATGGCCTGCAATGCCGGGTGCTTCTCGGTGTACTGCGTCAGCAGTTCCTGGCGCTTCTGACGCAGGTCCACGAGCCGGGTCTCTGCCTCCACGCTTTGCTGCAGCAGCGCCCGGGCCTCCTGGCTGGTATCGACGGTACCCTGCTGGGCGCGAAAGGCGTTGTAGCGGCTTTCGGATTCCCCGAGCTGCTTTTTCAGTTGCGGCAACTGCTCGTCCAGGAATCGGATCGACTTGTCCGCTTCCTCGGAGCGGCGGCGCACGTTCTGGTCGACATATTCCCGGCCAATTTCGTTGAGGATGCGCGAAGCCTGGACCGGATCGACGCTGTCCAGCGATACGCCGATGATGTTCGACTGCTTGCCCCGTTCGCCAATGGCCAGCGTTTTCTGCAGCCATTCAGTGGTCGCGGTCTCGGAATAGCGTTTCAGCGTGAAGCTGGCGCCGGCCTGCCCATCCGCAGTGCGTACCAGCAGCGCCAGCGGCCCGCGCGGCGTGTCGGCGCGCAGCAGTATGCCGACGCGGCCTTGCAGCGACACCACCGGGCCGCCGAACGTCGAGGACAGCTCGAGGGTGAAGGCACCGTGCTCGCCCAGCGTGAGCGTGAATGGCTGGCCCTGATAGGCCGCGGGCACGTCAAACGTAGTGACGTCGATACGTTCCTTACCATAGACGTGCCCGCCGATCGGGCGGGAATAGCCCTCGGCACGCTCGGCCAGCCACCAGCCGATCACCGGCAGGTAGCGCGGCGTGACGTCGAGATGGAGTCGGAGCGCATCCACCGCACGCGACACCACCATGCGCGAACTGAGGACCTGGATCTCGGACGTCGTGTCGGGCTTGATCTCGGGCGTAAGCTTCGGGTCCCCCGACGTGGAACGGTTCTCGATGGTGCTTGGCTCTACCTGGATCAGCATGTCCGAGCGGTAGACCGGGCGCGTGAACACGGCATAGGCGATCCCGGCCAGCAGGCAGGCCGATGTCGTGCACACGATCAGCCACCGGCTTGCCGCCAGCGTCGTCAGCGGGTTCATGGCACGCACCGCCGGGCGTGGCGCAGGGTCATATGCCGGATTTGCCAGGTACGAGGTGTTCATGACGAATGTCTCCAGGAATTCGCAAGGCCTACGGCGCCAGGGCCCGGCTTGCGGTCGCGGTCTGCGCGGTCGGCAGGAGCAGGTTGACCACCCGGCTCCAGCGCACGAGCGATGACGTGTCGACGAACACCACGTCGTTTGCCTGCAGCGCAAACCCGTCGGCCAGCGCCATCGCCGAAGGCGTGCTGGCATCCAGATGGAAGACACGGGGCTGCGTGCCGCCGTTGCCGCGCACCACATACACCTGCTGCGCATCGCCCGAGTACTGGCTCACGCCGCCCGCGTCGCCCAGCGCCTGGTTCAGGCTCAACTTGCCGTTGTTCATCGTCAGCGCGGCGTTGCGTGCCACCTCGCCAATCACATAGACCTTGCTGTCGGTCGCGGCATAGACGCGCACGAGGTCGCCATCGCGCAGCAGGATGTCAGACGGATTCGCGCCTTTCGCGATCAGATCGGGCAAACTCACGCGCGCCGTTTGCTCGCCGCGCGTGACGGCAATCCAGGACCGGTCCGCCGCCGCGCTGAACCCGCCGGCGCGGTTGATGGCCTCGGGCAACGTCATCGGCACGTCGTTGATGATCTGCAGGCCGGCCTGCTGCACGGCGCCGTCCATGTACACGCGCTTGCTGCGATACGCCTGGATGCGCAGCGTCACCTGTGGATTTCGCACATACTCGGCCAGCCGCTGCGTGAGGCGCTCGCGCGCTTCGGCCTCGGTCAGGCCGGCAACCGGCACCATGCCGACAAAGGCGTACTGAACATTGCCGCGCGCGTCGACGGTGTATCCCGTGACCACGGCATTCGACCCCGACGTATCGACGCCGCTCGTCACCTGCAGCGCAGGCAGGTTCAGTTCGGGATGCCCCCAGACCACGATGCTGAGCACATCGCCTGGACCCAGCACGTAAGGACGCGGCTTGTCGAATAGCGCGCGCACCTCGGGTGCCACGCCATCGGGTTGCGCCGCCCGCTGCGACGCGAGCAGCGCGCTGTCGATCTCGACCAGACTGTCGCGCGACACAGACTGCACGCCCTGCATCGGCGGCAGACTGGTTACCGTCGCGGCTGGCTGCGACGCTTCCTGGCCCGGCTGCGGCGCCGACGCGGTGGCCTTGAAAGTCATGCCCGGTGCCATGGCGCAGCCGCCCAGGAAGTGCAGTACCACCCCCCAGAGCAGGACGGCAGCCAGGCGCTTGCGCCAGGGCAGGTCAGTATGCGCCACGACCATGGATCACCACGCCGATTGTCTTGAACAGGATCACGATATCGCCAGCAAAGGTCCAGTTGCGGACGTAGGCGACATCCAGCGTCACACGCTTGTCGTAATCGGCATCGTTGCGTCCGCTGACCTGCCAGAGCCCGGTGATGCCGGGCAGCACGCGCAGGTAGTAGGACACCGACTCGCCGTAGCGTTCCAGCTCCTTTTCCACCACCGGACGCGGCCCGACCAGGCTCATGTCGCCGCGCACCACGTTCCATAGCTGCGGCAACTCGTCGATACTGGTCTTGCGGATAAAGCGCCCCAGCGCCGTAACCCGCACGTCGTTGCGCAGCTTGAAATCCTTCTCCCATTCCGCGCGTGCCGCCGGATCACTGGCGAGCAGTTCCTTGAGCACCGCATCGGCATTGCGCACCATCGAGCGGAACTTCAGGCAACGAAATTTGCGGCCATCCATCCCGACCCGGGTATGACCGAACACGCACGGACCGCCGTCGCGCATCACGAGCAGGGCCACGGTCAGCATCAGCGGCGACAGCAGGAGCAACAGCACCAGCGCCGCGCCAACATCGAACGCACGCTTGGCGGCATGGCCGTAAGCGCCGGCGTAACGCTGGCCGGCGTCGTGCGACGGTGCGAAGCTACCGGCCAGGCCCGGCGACAAGGCCGACGATGCGGCGGTAAAGCGCGTGGGCAGGATGCCCGATCTGGCAAGCAGTGATTTGATGAAGCGCATGGCGCCTTCTCCCGTAAGCCAAGGGGTGGACGATGACGCGATGTTCAGGCGCAGCGCCCGTAGGTATCGGCGATGCGGACGATGTCGTCCTCGCCGAGGTAGGCGCCCGATTGCACCTCGATGACTTCGAGCGGCAGCTTCCCGGGGTTTTCCAGACGGTGCGTGACGCCAATCGGGATATAGGTCGACTCGTTTTCGCTCAGCAGGAACTGCTCTTCGCCACGCGTGACGCGCGCCGTGCCCCGCACCACGGTCCAGTGTTCGGCGCGGTGGTGGTGTAGCTGCAGCGACAGCGATGCCCCGGGGTGCACGACGATGTGCTTGACCTGAAAGCGCTCGCCCTGATCGAGCGAGTCGTAGCAGCCCCATGGCCGCTGCACTTTGCGATGGTTCTCGGCCTCGCTGCCCTGCTGCCTGGCAAGCCGTTCCACCAGCCCCTTGACGCCCTGCACCTGCGAACGGTCCACGACCAGCACGGCATCGGGCGTTTCCACGACGATCAGGTTCGTGGTGCCTACGCACGCCACCAGCCGGCCGTCGGCGTGCACATAGCACGAGGTAGCCCCTTCGTACATCACGCGGCCGCGCGCGGCATTGCCGTCGCCGTCCTTGTCGATGGCATCCCATACCGCGTCCCACGAGCCCAGGTCCGACCAGCCCGCCACCAACGGCACCACCACGCCTTGCACGCCGTCGGTGCGCGCCACGTGCTCCATGACGGCGTAGTCGATCGAGTCTGAAGGGATTGCCGCGAACGCGGTGGCGTCCGGGTGGAAGTACGGGCCGTCCTGACGACCCTGCCCGAACGCACGGGCGCACGCCGCATGCATGTCGGGCTGCAGGCGCTGCAGCGTCGCCAGCCAGGTGCTGGCGCGTACGACGAAGATGCCGCTGTTCCACCAGTACTCGCCAGACGCCACGTACTGCTGCGCAAGCTCGGAGGCAGGCTTTTCCACAAAGCTGTCGATGGTGCGCGCCACGTCGCCCAGCGCCGTGCCGATTCGGATGTAGCCGTAGCCGGTATCCGCGCGGGTGGGCGGCACGCCAAGCGTCACGATGGCGCCCTGCTCGGCAAACCGGGCGGCATGCGCAATGGCGTAGCCGAAAGCCTCCGTATCGGCGATGACGTGGTCGGCTGGCATGACAACGAGGATGCCGTCTTCACCCTGCGCCGTCGCCAGCAGCGCAGCCAGTGTCAGGGCCGGCGCCGTGTTGCGCCCGGCCGGCTCGACCACGATCTGTGCCTCTGTGCCGGACGCGGCAAGCTGCTGCGCCGTCATGAACCGATGCGGCTCGCCGCACACGATGATCGCAGCGGCGTCGGCGTGGCGACCGTCGCGCAACACCGCCATGCGCCGCACCGTGGACTGCAGCAGCGAGTCGCGCCCGATCACATCGATCAACTGTTTCGGATAGTGCTTGCGGGACAGCGGCCAAAGCCGTGTACCCGAGCCTCCTGCCAGTACCACGGGGCGGATCCGCAGCGCGCTCTGGACGTCGCCGGAGGTGACGGCGGCATGGGAAGGGAGATCGGCGGGGGCAGTGATAGGCATCCTGGGCTCCTGTTCGGGCAGCGCGTACGGCATGAAACCGCTTTGCTGCACCGAAGCATAGATGCGCAAGAATGCGCGAATTGCCCGATGGCCGATAATGCAGAAGATTTGACCGATGCGACTTAAAAACCGGCTTTAAAACGTATTTCCGGTGATACAAGCGCATTATGTCATCACGCCGTCTTGCATATATGCGTGCACGATTCCCTTCGCCGGTGCGCGAATGCCCTGCAATGCGGCCGAGCTTCAACAGCGTTGCACAACGGTAGTGAAGCCTCTGATTTTCATGATATTTTTATCATATCCACATGCCGGGACGATCCGACGTGGCGTAACAATTACTAAAACTGATTCATATCTGATAATCGTGTTGCGGCGTATGCCGCATTTTTTCATTCATTTTCAATGGCACCCGCGTCAATCAGCCAACATCACGGAAAAATCAGACACGCCCCATTGTGCATCGCGGCAAGTTGGATATGATGCAATGCAATAGATTCGCCTTCGAATCGCCTTCGCAAGGGGTGGACACGCCATGGATCACCTTGTCGAGATGCCTGTGCCGACTCGGCCCCCGGGGCCTATTCCCATCGCCAGACATACCCACACGCAACGCATTGGTCTGCTGTTGTTCGACGGATGCTCGCTCCTGACGGCGGGCATCATTGCCGAGGCTTTCCGCGTGGCCAACGAGCTTGAACTGCAACGCAGCGGCCGCCCGTTCTACCAGTTGTCATTGCTGTCGTATCGCGGCGGCAATATCGCGTGCTCGTCGTCGGTGCGTATCTGGACCCAGGGTCTCGATGCGGCGGGCCAGCGAGGCTTTGGCGCCGTGTTCATCGCCTGCAGCGAGCGCGAGCCAGCAAGCGAGCGCGATGCCCGTGTGACCAGCGCCATCATGGAAGTCAGTGCGTCGGCGCTGGAGCGCAGCACGTGGGGCCGCGAACTGCAGTCGCCACGGGTGTCGCGTGCCGAGGCGGCTAGCGGCCAGGAAGGGGGTGCCGGGGCTGCCGCGTCGGTCTTCTGGTGCCGGGGCGGCGCAGACCATGCGCCGGAAATCATGCCGTCGGCCATCGACATGGCACTCGCCCAGATCGAGGCAGACCTGGGCCCCGAGGTAGCCGACGAGGTTGCCAGGCAACTCGATCCGCGCCGCGAGACGATGCCCGAGATCGAGCCCTACGACACCGACGACACGCCAGACCTCTCGACCGCCACGGCAAACAAGATCCTGGCTTCGGCGCGCTGGATCGCCGAGCATTACATGGAGCCCATCTCGGTGGCCGACGCCGCGCGCTTTGCCGCGATGAGCGAGCGCAATTACCTGCGCCGCTTCAAGTTCACGATGGGCATGACGCCGTCGGAATACCTGTTGCAGACGCGGCTCGACATGATTTGCCAGTTGCTGGTCAAGACAACGCTGCCGGTGGACAAGGTTGCCCGCCGCTGCGGCATGGGCAACGGCGACCGGCTCGGCAAGATCTTCCGCAAGCGGTTTGCATTGTCGCCCACCGAGTATCGGAACCAGGGGCCGGCGAGCCCTGGGTCGGATCCCACCGCAACCTGAGGAGTGCTGAGCATGCGTAACGAACTGCTTGACCTGGCCAAACTCGACTGGATGGCGCACGAACTCGCCGAGCCGTACAAATCCGCCCCGCCCTTTCCGCATGCCTGTATCGACGACTTCCTCGACCCGGACATCTACCGCGAGGCCAGCGACGCGTTCCCGAGCCGGAAGGAAGGCATCTGGTTCAAGTATCAGTCGGCTGCCGAAAACCTCAAGCTCCAGATCCAGGACTTCTATGCCATTCCGCCTGCGCTGCGCGCCCTGATCGTCGAACTGAACGGCCCTGGCTTCATCCGGTTCCTGGAGACGCTGACCGGCGTGCGCGGGCTGGTGCCCGATCCTCACCTGCATGGCGGCGGGCTGCACCAGACGCTGCCCGGCGGCCATCTGGGCCTGCATATCGACTACAACTATCACCTTGAATGGAAGCTCGACCGACGGGTGAACGTACTGCTCTACCTGAACGACACCTGGGAGGATAGCTGGGCCGGCCACCTGCAACTGTGGGACGAGAGCGTGCAGCATTGCGTGCAGAAGATCGCGCCCATCGGCAACCGGCTGGTCGTCTTCAATACGAACGAATGTTCCTGGCACGGCCACCCCGTGCCGCTGGCCTGCCCGCAAGGCGTCTCGCGGCGTTCGATCGCGCTCTACTACTATTCGAACGGCCGCCCCGAGG
This sequence comes from Ralstonia sp. 25mfcol4.1, assembly GCF_900104095.1. Lineage (GTDB taxonomy): Bacteria > Pseudomonadota > Gammaproteobacteria > Burkholderiales > Burkholderiaceae > Cupriavidus. Next base: position 46,715 of record NZ_FNJO01000024.1, read on the forward strand.
ACGAGGTGGCAGACGTTCACACGACGCGCTTCCAGGCGGCGCCCGGCGCCCGTTTTCCGCTGACGGCCCGTGACATCCTGACCGGAATTACCCCACCTTACGCCAAGGCCCTGGCGCGCCGCATCGTGGGCCGCTGACCGGCGCCAGGGGATCACATGTCATCCATACTCGTCACCGGCGGGGCCGGCTTCATCGGCGCGAACTTCGTGCTCGACTGGCTGCGGCGTCCGCCCGCCCATCCTGGCCATCCCGCCGAGCCCGACCGCGTCATCAACGTCGACAAGCTCACCTACGCCGGAAACCGGCACAGTCTGGACGAACTCGATGGCGACGCACGCCATATCTTCGTCCAGGCCGACATCGGCGATCGGGCGGCGATGGACAGCCTGCTTGCCCGGTACCGCCCGCGCGCGGTCATCCACTTTGCGGCGGAAAGCCATGTCGACCGGTCCATCCGGGGGCCGGCGGCCTTTATCGATACCAATATCGGCGGCACCTATACGCTGCTGGAAGCGGTGCGCGGCTATTGGTGCGGGCTGCCCGACGCCGAACAGGCGGCCTTCCGCTTCCTGCACGTCTCCACCGACGAGGTGTTCGGCTCCTTGGCGCCCGCTGACGCGCCGTTCTCGGAGACCACCCGCTACGCACCGAACAGCCCCTACTCCGCGTCGAAGGCCGCTTCCGATCATCTTGTTCGCGCCTGGCACCACACCTATGGCTTGCCCGTCCTGACGACAAACTGCTCGAACAACTATGGCCCGTACCAGTTTCCGGAAAAACTGGTGCCGCTGGTGATCGCAAGCGCGCTGGCCGGACAGCCGCTGCCGGTGTACGGCGATGGCGCAAACGTGCGCGACTGGCTCTATGTCGGCGACCACTGCGCCGCGATCCGCGAAGTGCTTGCGCGCGGGCGCGTTGGCGACACCTACAACGTGGGCGGCTGGAACGAGAAAACGAATCTGGAAGTCGTCCACGCGCTATGCGACCAGCTCGATGCGCTGCAGCCTCGCACCACCGGCTCCTATCGCGACCTGATCCGTTTCGTGAAGGACCGGCCCGGCCACGACCGCCGCTACGCCATCGATGCCCGCAAGCTCGAAAGCGAACTGGGCTGGCGCCCCGCCGAAACCTTCGAAACCGGCTTGGCCAAAACAGTCGCCTGGTACCTCAACCACCAGCCATGGGTGCGTGACGTCGTGTCGGGCGAGTATCGCAAGTGGGTGGAGACGCAATATGCCGCGTGACCACCTCAGCGTGCCCACGCTGCTCGTGACGGGCTGCAACGGCCAGATTGGCTTTGAACTGTGCCGTAGCCTTGCCCCGCTCGGCCGCGTGATCGCGCTAGACCACGCGGCATGCGACCTGACCAACTCCGCCCGATTGCGCGATCTCGTGCGGGACATCGTGCCCAGCGCTATCGTCAACGCCGCAGCCTATACGGCAGTCGACAAGGCAGAAAACAACGCCGATCTTGCATTTGCCATCAATGGTGATGCACCCGGCATCCTCGCCGAGGAGGCCAGCGCTCTTGACGCGCTGCTCGTGCACTACTCCACCGACTACGTGTTCGATGGCACGGCGGATGGCCCCTATTCCGAATCGGACGCACCCAATCCTTTATCGGTCTACGGAGAAAGCAAGCTGGCCGGCGAAGAAGCGGTGCTCGCAACCAAGGCGACGTCGCTTGTCTTGCGCACCAGCTGGGTCTTCGGCGCGTATGGCAGCAACTTCGCGAAAACCATGCTGAAACTCGGTCGTGACCGCGACACGCTACGCATCGTGTCGGACCAGTTTGGCGCGCCCACACCTGCCGGCCTTGTGGCCGACGTCACCGCGCACATCGTGGCCCGACACTGGCTCTTGGGCCACCGTGCTGAGTTCCCGGCCGGCCTCTATCACCTTGCCGCTGGCGGGGACACGAACTGGCATGCCTATGCACTGGAAGTACTGAGGCAGGCTGCCGAGCGCGGCGTAGTACTCAAAGTCGATCCCAGGAACATCCAGCCGATCGGCGCAGCCGACTATCCGTTGCCTGCCCGTCGCCCCGCGAATTCCCGGCTTGCCACGACGAAGCTGCGCGAGACGTTCGGCCTGCATCTACCGCACTGGCGAGACGGATTAATCCTCGTCATGAAGCAAATGTTGTCCGAGACATCCTCCTAGAGGTGCGCCATGACCATGAACCTTGTTCCTACCCGGATTCCTGATGTGCTGATCGTCGAACCCAAGGTGTTTGGCGACGAGCGAGGATTCTTCTTTGAAAGCTTCAACGGAATCGAGTTCGAAGCCGCAACCGGGCTGAGGCGCAATTTCGTGCAGGACAATCACTCCCGGTCAGCCCGGAACGTGCTTCGCGGATTGCACTACCAGATTCGACATCCCCAGGGCAAGCTGGTGCGCGTCGTGTCGGGTGCGGTATTTGACGTGGCCGTGGACCTCCGCAGCAGTTCGCCAACATTCGGCAAGTGGGTCGGCGAGGTGTTGTCCGCCGAAAACAAACGCCAGCTATGGATTCCGGAAGGATTTGCGCACGGGTTTCTCGTGCTGTCGGACTGCGCGGAATTCCTCTACAAGACCACGGACACCTGGCACCCGGAGCACGAACGCTCACTGCATTGGAACGACGCGCGTGTGGCCATCGAATGGCCGCTTTCCGGCACGCCGATGGTGGCTGCCAAGGACGCTGCCGGGCGTACCCTCGACGAAGCGGAGGTATTCGCCTGACCATGTTGGTATGGAATCGGCCGTCTCAGTCACACCGCGATGTGCGTAAAAGGACCTTGCCAGCTGTAGGCACAAGGTCCAATTGACGCCATATCGGCGCGTGACACCATCGGGTCATTGTTCTAGCGGTCCTTTAGACCACCCTTTCCACTCACTGCAGGGGAGCGAGACAATGACCGAATCAGGAAATGGACGCTGGAGGTTGGAGGTGGCGATCCTGGCTGCCACGGGACTTCTGACACTATCGGGCGCGGCCCTGGCCACCAATCAGTCGCAGGAGCGACAACAAGGCAGGAACGCTAACCAAGCCGCCAAACAGGAAGCGCGATCGGAGAAGGTCGATTGCAGAGCGGAAAACCAGAAGAGTAACTCCCAATGCAGGCAAGACAAGCGCGACACAAAGCAGGAAGGCCGCCAGCAAAAACGGGAGATCAAGTATTAACCCATTTGCACGAGCATCCAGCGACAAGTCCTCGCCGGCCAGCCTGAACTTGCCTGAGGGTGCTCCGCGTGTCCGACCCGGCCGACGTTACCTCGCGCCCGACGGTCGCAGCGCCGGGGACGAGTCTTGCCGGGGCGGCCTCAAATTTGAAGTGCAACACCTTGCCATTCGGTAAGGTGTGATTAATGACGAGAACGAAGTACCAACAACTACAACCTGAAGAACGCATGCGCATCGAGATTTGGAAGGCCGAAGATGTCAGCCTGCGAGCCATGGCTCGCAGGCTTGGCCGCGCGCCTTCGACACTGATGCGGGAGCTTCGCCGCAATGCCACCGCCCGTGGCGGCTATGTCGCAATGAGCGCGCAAGCCTGCCGTACGCAACGCCTCAAGGCCAGCCGTCCAGTCGCCAAGCTCGCTCCTGATGGCGTACTGTGGGGCGTGGTGCGCCACGTCC
>NZ_FNJO01000008.1 GCF_900104095.1 Ralstonia sp. 25mfcol4.1
AGCGTGCCTGGAGATGAAGGTGACGCCGCATGTGGCGCAAAACACCTCGGGTCGGCGCTCGGCAGTTCCCGATGCCATTGCTTGCAGCCCCGGCTATGCCGTCTCGCAGCAAAAGCGCAAGCTGATCGAGCAAGGCTTTGGATGGGTCAAGACGGTCGGACGCATGCGCCAGGTGATGGTGCGCGGATTGAAGCGAGTCGATCAGATGTTCGTCCTGAGCATGGCCGCCTACAACCTCGTGCGCATGCGTTCGCTGGGACAAATCCGTCCGCAGTTGCGGTAATCGGGGAAATGAAGCCGCAAACTGGTGCCCAGCAGCCGAAAAACTCGATTCAGCGGTGCGCGGCTTCCGGATTGTGAAACCAGACAGTACTCACCTGCACAGGCGAAAAGCATACCGCTTGTGCGGGGAGTACTTCAGCAGCCTGCTAGCGCTGCTGGCGCTCTGCGCCTGCGCGCCCAACCGCGCTTATCGCACCCACCTGGTGGATCCCGGACAGGACCGGCGCTGCGAGCGCCCGGGTATCGGCACGACGGGCGCCCCGCCGCCCATGCCCGAGGGTTGCGCCCAGGTTTCGCCGGAAGCGGTAAGTGGCCTGTACGAACTGCATTTCGTCGAGTTCGACGACCAGGGCTGGCTGTTTCCCGATGCGGGGCCGACGCCGGCGGTGGCCGATGCGCTCTCGCTCGCCCCGTCGGACCAGATCGAGCATCTGATGACGCGGCTGCGGTCGCTGCTGGCGCAGCGCAAGGACTTGAGCATCGTGGTGTTCGTGCACGGCTGGAAGCACAACGCGCAGGCCGATGACGCCAATGTGCAGGAATTCCGCGCCTTGCTGGAAGCGGCCGGTGCCGAGGAGCGCGACCGCGCGGGGGCCGGCGGCAATCCCAGAACGGTGGTGGGCGTCTATGTGGCGTGGCGGGGCAAGTCCTGGTCGATACCGGACCCCGTGCTGAGCCTGACGTTCTGGGCGCGCAAGGAAGCCGCGCGGCGCGTGTCGATCGGATCGGCGCGCGAACTGTTCGCACGACTGCGCTCGCTGCGCACGTACTACAACCAGCTGCTGCCCGACGAAGACCCGGGCGCGGCCCCGGCGCCCGCGGCGGCGGCGGTCAGGGCGCCGGTGGTCGAACAGACCGGCGCATCGTCCGAGCAGGGCTCCCGGCGCCCGCGTATCCGCACGCTGATGATCGGCCATAGCTTCGGCGGGCTGATCCTCTATGCGGCCATGTCTGGACCGCTGATCGAATCGCTGAGCGCCCAGCGCGACCTGGCCCGCCCGGGCGTCAGGCCGGCCCCGCCGGAGCGGCCGGCGGACATGATCCTGCTGATCAATCCCGCCTTCGAGGCGTCGCGCTACGAGGCGCTCGACCATGTTTCCAGGCGCTACGCGCCGCCCACCTTCCAGCCGCCACTGCTGGTGTCGGTGACTTCGACCAAGGACTGGGCGACGGCCATCGCGTTTCCGATCGGGCGTTCCGTCAATACGCTGTTCGAGCGCGAGACCACGCCGGAGCAAGGCACGGCCATGAAGAAGACCCCCGGCCATATCGACCAGTACCTGACCCACCGGCTACGCGCGCACGCGCCCGGTCCGGTGCCGGTGCCGGTGCCGGTGACGGAAGGCGCGGAGAAAGCCGGCGCCCCGGCCGGGGCGGACAACGCGCAGTGCCCGGGCTGGAAGTCCGAGGCTGAACTGAAGGCGCTGCATGGCGATGCGCTGGGCCAGGCGGTGCGCCTGAACAAGACACGCGAAGCGCAGAACGCCGCCGCATTCTTCCAGCAGAACCTGGGGCCGGATCATCTGCTGAAGCCCGACTGGACGCGCACGTTCTGCGGCGGCAGCTACCTGACGATGGCCCACGGCGGCGGCGGGACCATGCGGGCCAATGCGATGGTCTGGAATATCCAGGTGGACGGCGATGTCATCCGTAACCACGACGACGTGATGAACCCGGTATTCCGCGCGTTCATGCGGCAGCTTTACAGCGACGTGTCGACGCATCCGTGATGCCTCGGCCCCATGCGCCCGGGTCGGGCGCTGCCGGGGCCGGACTTAAGCATCGGCTTACCTATGCCATCCCCCGGCGGGGGCGATCGGCGCGAGGCCACGGCCATTCCGGCCATTCCTGCCGACGTCATCTTTTCACCGATACCGTTGTCGGCCATTTGCGGACGGCGCGTCGCACGCCCCCACACTAGTATCCAGATGCGACCTGCCACGCAAGACAGCCTGATGCGACTTGCGTGGCATCCCGTCCCTGGCTGTCCATGTCCCCACATACCGGAAAAACAGTCATGGACCGTCGTCATTTTCTCAAGCTGGGAGGTTTTCTTACCGTTTCCGTTGCCGCCGGCGGGCTTGCCGCCTGCGGTGGTGGCGGAGGCGGGGACGATCAACCGCCCGATACCGGCAATCCCGAAAACTTCAACTTCGTCCACGGCGTGGCCTCGGGCGACCCGCGACCCGACAGCGTGATCGTATGGACACGCGTCGAGGGCAGCAATGGCAAACGGCCCGTGGTGGTGCGGCTGCAGGTGTCCACGCAGGCGGATTTTCCGCCGCAGAGCCTGCTCGTGAACCAGCCCCTGATGGCACGCCCCGAATGGGACTACACGATCCGCAACAAGGTCACGGGGCTGACGGCGGGTGGGCGGTATTACTACCGCTTCCTGCTCGGCAACCGGGCCAGCACCGTTGGCCGCACCCGCACGGCGGCCCCGGCCGGCACCGCGCTGGCTCAACTGCGCTTTGCCTTCGTGAGCTGCCAGGACTGGAACGCCAACCATTGGGCCGGCATGGAAGAGCTGGCGCAGCAGGATCTGGACTTCATCGTCCACGTGGGCGACTACGTCTACGAAGCAGTGCCGGGCGGCTCGCGCGCCGGCAACGTCGAGGACCGGCACACCGTGCTGAAGTTGCCCAACGGCACCGTGCTGCCCGATGGCAGTGTCTATGCCACCACGCTCGACGACTATCGCTACCTGTACCGCAGCTATCGGAACGATTCCCGGCTGCAGGCGTTGCACGCGGCGGCGCCAATGATCGCGATCTGGGATGACCACGAGTTTTCCGACAACTGCTGGCAGGACCGTCAGACCTACGCCGCCAATGACGACCTCACGCCGCGTACCGCGCGTCGGCGTGCCGCCAACCAGGCCTGGTTCGAATACATGCCGGCCGATGTCAGCTTCGATCCGGGCAATCCATCGTTCCAGGACATCCAGATCTACCGCTCGTTCACGTTTGGCAATCTGGCCACCCTGATGATGACGGACGAACGCCTGTACCGTGCGGACCATGTCATTACCGAGGAATCGGTGGGTGGTTCGGTCGGCAGCCGGTACCTGGTGGCCGCCGACAAGCTGGCCTCGGCCGAAGCCGCCAAGATATCGGCCGCGGGCGGGGCGCTGACGCCCGTGTCGATGCTCGGTGACACCCAGCGGGCGTGGTGGCAGGACAGGGTGGGCGGCGCCAACACCACCTGGAAGCTCTGGGGCAACGAGCTGGCGATGCTGCGGATGCAGGTGGATGTCACGCAAGCCGTATCGACCCTGATCGCACGGGCGCTGGTATCGTCGAACGGCGCGCTGGCATCGGTCGAAAACGCGCTGGCAACGGCACTGGCCGGCGATCTCGCGGCGGCGCGAACGGCGGGCACCTATGCCGGGCTGGCCTATACGGCGCTACGCAACGTCCTGTCGCAGGCCGGCATCAACGCGGCCACCTTCGATGCGAACGTCAGGCCATTCATCGAGTCGCGCCTGCCGCCCGTTTCGCTACTGGGCAAGATGATTCTCAATGCCGACCAGTGGGACGGCTTCAATGCCGAGCGCAAGAACCTGATGGCGTTCCTGAAAACCCACAACGTGCGCAACGTCGTGGCGCTGAGCGGCGACATCCACGCGTTCTTTGGCGGCCAGGTGATGGACGACTACGACGCCGCCAGCCCTGCGCCGGTCATGGTGGATCTGGTCACTGCCGGGCTGTCGAGCAACACGCTGCTGAGTTCCGTGCGCAAGCTCGTGGATAACGACCAGGCGTTCGCGGCCCTGCGCGACCTGATCTACAGCAATGTGGGCGGCACGGTGACCGACACCCTGGACAGCACGCTGCGCACGTTCAACCCGTGGCTGCGGCATGTGAACACCAACGCGGAAGGGTACGCAATCGTGACCCTGACGCCCGACAAGCTCAGTTGCACCTTCCACGTGATGCAGCGGCTTTCGGGGGGCACGGCACCGTCCCCGGCGACGGCAAGCACCAGGGTTCTGGAGGTTGCGGCGAATACGGCGGACGTGAGCGTGGTCTAGCGCCTGCGTGCCGGGGCGGGGCGGGCGGCCCTGCCTTCGCCCCGGGCCGGGCTGCTTTACTGGGCCGCAGCGTTTGCGGCCGAACCGGCCACCGGCGGCACGGCGCCCGCCGTGGGTACGGCGGGCGCGGCCGTTGCGGCGGGGGCGGCGGGCGCCACGGCGCCTGTCGGGGCGACCCGTTCCATGAAGAACGCGCCGCGCAGCTTCGCCGCCGCCGCGCGCGTGCTTTCATCCACCGCGCGCATCAGGTTGTCGTACTCGGGTGCCTGGTCCCAGTCGCCCTTGGCATTCGCATAGGTGTCCACGCGCTCATACCATTCGAGACGATTGGTCGACAGGTCGATCAGCTGTCCGGTCAGGGCGACGTAGCCCTCCGGTGCGCCCTGCGGCATGAAGGCGTAGTAGGACCGGACGGTGCCCAGCGAGCGTGCCGTCACGAGCAGCAGCTTGTCGGCCTTGTATTTTTTCGCCAGCGGGCGATAGTCGCGCACGGCCATGCCTTCGCCGGAGCCTTCGGTGAATTTCGGGATCGTTTCCGTATCGATCGGCTCCGCGATCATGACAACCGGGATCTGGCGCGATTCCAGGCCCTTGCGGAACGCTTCGGGCAGGCCGCTCACCATCGTGAAGTCCTGCTTCTGCAGGCGGTCGACGATGGCCTTGGCGTTGGCGCGGTTGATCACGACGTCCAGCAAGCCCTGGTTGCCCAGCATGACCTGACCCGGCTCGGGCATTTTCTCGATGGCGACGGCCACCACGCGATCCTTGTTGTCGAACAAGGCGCGGGTGGCGGGAATTGGCTTCTGCACCGTGGCGCAGCCCGCCAGAACACTCGCGCCCAGCACCAGCGCGACCAGATAACGACGACCCATGAAGCTCTCTCCTTATGGTGGGATAGATACGGGTCGGTTAACGGCCGTGCGGGATGGAATCCAGACCCCAAGAAAGAGGGGAGTGCTATTTGCGCAATGTCACGGTGCGAAAAAAAGCGACGAGGCCATCCTCGTCGCATTTTCTTCAGTTTTGGGGCCAACGGGCCCGATCCGCGCCGGGACCGCCGGCTTGCCCGTCAGATCACGCCCTGCGCCAGCATGGCGTCGGCCACCTTGACGAAGCCGGCGATGTTGGCACCTTCCACGTAGTTGATGTAGCCGTCGTCCTTCTGGCCGTAGTGGATGCAGTTGCCGTGGATGTCTTTCATGATGGCGTGCAGCTTTTCGTCGATGTCGGCGTGATGCCAGGCCATGCGCATTGCATTCTGCGACATTTCCAGGCCCGACGTGGCCACGCCGCCGGCATTGCTGGCCTTGCCGGGTGCGTACAGGATGCGCGCTGCCACGAAGCGGTCTACGGCGTCGAGCGTCGATGGCATGTTGGCGCCCTCGGCCACGCAAAATACGCCGTTCGACAGCAGGCGCTCGGCGTCGTGGCCGTCCAGTTCGTTCTGGGTGGCGCACGGCAGCGCCACGTCGGCAGGCACATGCCACGGCGTCTTGCCGGCCTCGAAGCGCAAGTCGTGCTGGGCGGCGAAGTCGGCCAGACGGCCACGCGTTTCGTTCTTGAACGTCATCAGCGCCGCAAGCTGTTCGCTGTCCATGCCCTGCGGGAAATGCAGCACGCCGCCCGAGTCCGACACCGTCAGCACCTTGGCGCCCAGTTCAATGGCCTTCTCGGCCGCGTACTGCGCCACGTTGCCCGAGCCGGACAGCAGCACCCGCAGGCCGTTGAAGTCGCGGCCGCGCCGGTGCAGCATTTCCTGCGCGAAGTACACCGTGCCGTAGCCGGTGGCTTCGGGGCGCATCAGGCTGCCGCCAAAGGCCAGGCCCTTGCCCGTGAAGACGCAGGCCGACTGGTTCGACAGCTTTTTCATCATGCCGGCCATGAAGCCCACCTCGCGCGCGCCCACGCCGATGTCGCCGGCCGGCACGTCGGTATCGGGCCCCAGGTGGCGGTGCAGTTCGGCGATCAGCGCCTGGCAGAAGCGCATCACCTCGGCGTCAGACTTGCCCTTGGGATCGAAGTCCGATCCGCCCTTGCCACCACCCATGGGCAGTGTGGTCAGCGCGTTCTTGAAGGTCTGCTCGAAGCCCAGGAATTTCAGCACCGACAGGTTCACGGTCGGGTGGAAACGCATGCCGCCCTTGTACGGGCCGATCGCCGAGCTGTGCTGCACGCGGAACGCGCGGTTCACCTGTACCTGATTGCGGTCGTCGGTCCAGGCCACGCGGAACTGGATCACGCGCTCGGGCTCCACCAATCGCTCCAGCAGCGCCTGTTCGCGGTAGCGCGTGTTGCGCTCGACAAACGGCCACAAGGTCATCATGACCTCCTTCACGGCCTGGAAGAACTCGGGCTGGTTGGGGTCACGCCGGGCAACGCCGGCCAGGAAGGAATCGATGGATTGGAAAGTCACAATGTCTCAGTCTTGTCTTCTGGGCTGTTGTGGCGCCGGCAACCTGGCCGCAGAGGCTGGAAACCGGGCCGTCCTGGAATGGCGCATCGTTGGGCGCCGCGGCATGCGTCCTGGTGGGAAACCTGGCCGGAAGGGCGGAGGTCGACAGATGCGGTCAATGTCCGAACATTGAGGCTTGCGGCTGGATGTCTCGAACAGGCACGAAGCCTAGCACCAGAATGGGGCAAAACTCATCAAAAACATGATGCCGCCGCCATGTTGAATGGCGCCGGCGTTCGACGCGAGCGACGGAAAGTGGACGGTTCGTGGCAGGCGTAACCTGGCGGAAATTGGCGCCACGACGCCGTGCTAGCATGGCCCGGTTTGCTGCCGCGCCATACCGACCCATCCCATGACTACCCTCTACGCGACGCTTGGCGTCGAGTCCGACGCCACCCTCGAAGAGATCAAGCGCGCCTATCGCCGCGCCGCCATGAAGTGGCATCCGGACCGCAATCCGGGTCGGGAAGCCGAGGCCCATGCGGCGTTCCAGCAGATTCGCGACGCCTACTCCATCTTGTCCGATGCCGAGCAGCGGCAGGTCTACGACGACGTCTTCGAACGGGAAATGCGCCGCTGGGAGGCCGAGCACGCCGAGCAGGCGGCCCAGGAGCAGGAGGCCCAGGAAGCCGCCCGGCGCGTCGCGCAGGAACACTACGAGAAGATGGTAGCCATCGCCATGCGCTTTGCCGATGACGGGCACGGCCGCGACGTGCTGTTTGGCGTGCTGCTGGGCCGGGACTGCGAGCCGGACCTCGCCGGCCGCATCGCGGACAGCGTCTGGGCCCTGCACGAGTCACGCAAGCCGGTGGTCGAACCCGAGGCCACTGAGGCCACCCTGCAACCGGATGCCCACAGCCACCGCGCGGACAAGCCAGCCGGCGCATTCGAATCGTTCTGGGACGGCCTGTTCAGGTTTCGCTGAGCATAAAAAAACCGCGTCCCGAAGGACGCGGTAAAAGTCTCATCTCGCTGAGAACAAAGCAGAAAAGAAGCAGGGCGCAGGCCGATCAGGCGCTGTGGGCCGGCGGCGCCGACACGCCGGTGCGGTCGCGTCCGGCGATGGTGCGGGCGCCGTCGGTGTACGGGTCCGGCTTGCGCGTGCCATAGGCGCCCTCGCTGTAGACGTCGCGCTTTTCCAGGACATTGGCGCCCTCGGTAAAGACGTCGCGGGGGCCGTTGTGCATCGTGTAGCCGTAGCGGTCGGCATCGACACCGCGGTCTTGCATGCCATGGCCCGATTGCGCGGCAGCGAGCGTGCAGGCGCAGAGCATCGTGGAGGCAAGCAGGGATTTGATCGTGTAGTTGTGCATTTCTGGTCTTCAACAGATTGGGTGGACGGGGCGTCGGGGGGGGGGGTGGGTGGACGCGCCGTCCGGAACGCCTTGTGGGCGATGTCGCATCGGAGTGGTGCGGCACGGGACGAAGTGTAGGTCGCCCCATTCATTCCTGTGATGATTTAACAAACCATTTATCAGTCGGTTTTTTCATGTGCGTGCAACGTGACGCCAAGCACCACGAGCGCGCACTGAACGTCGGCGGCCAGGGTGCGATCTTGCAGGGCGGCCAGCGGCGCGAGCGACGCTTCGATCCACGGATGCAGCGCGTTTGGCACCGCCACGCTGTGGCCGGCACGAATCTGCGCGCGGAAATGGCGCGCCACGATACTAAGCACCCGACGCACCGGCTTGCGGGCCGAAACGGGCAGTGACGGCAGCGCGCGCTGCAGGGTCAGCGTGCAATAGCCGATCTGCAGTTCGGTAAAGCCATCCGAAGCCAGGCGGCCACCGCCCGCGCCGAGACGTGGCATCAACTGCCCCAGCCGGTCCAGCATCCGCGCACCGATGCGCGTGTGGGCGTCGGCGCCTCGCCAGGTGGCCGCGTGCGCCAGATCCTGCCAGCTTGCGCGGATCAGCCGCTGCGCGGCCACGTGCGCACCGAATGGCCGCGCAAGCATGGCCCACAGCGGGGCGAACAGCATCGCGCCGGCATTTGCCAGGCTGGTATTGAACAGGCCGATGAAGTTGGCGTCATAGACGGTCTGCACGTTGGCAAACGACGCGGTATTGACCGACAGCAGCATGGCGATCAGGTTGAAGCCGGGCCGCTGGATCAGCACGCCGATGCCCAGGTACGGCACCGACAGCATGCCGGCCAGCGTCTCGAACGTCTGCGCGTGCGGCACCACCATGAACAGGTAGAACGACGAGATCAGCAGGCAGATCGCGGCCCAGCGGATGAACGATCGCGCCACCGGGCGCGGCTCGTCGATGGTGGCGAAAAAGCAGCAGGCGATGGCCGACACCGCCACCGGGCCGCCGCCGTCTTCCCAGCCGGAGAAGATCCACAGCAGGCCGGCACAGAACACGGCCAGTCCGGCCGATACCGCGCCGAACACCAGCATGGCGTGGTCGTGGTGGAGCGTGTCGCCTTCGGGTTCGCGCTCGGCGTGTGTGCCCGCCATGCCGGTGCCCGGCGCATTACCCGATGGATTAGCCGATGGATTGCCCGACGAATTGCCCGATGAATTGCCCGACGGCGTGTCCGGCCGGTCCACGATGCGCTGCCGCAGGTCGGCGCAGACGCGCATCAGCACCGCGTGACGGGTATGCAGCAGGGCTGCCGCCTGCTCCAGCGCCGCACGCGGCAGCCGGGGTGGCCGGGCGTCGGGCGTTTCGCGCAGCGCCTGCAGCACGCTTTCCAGGCCGGACAATACCGGCATCAGCCGCGACATGCGGCCACGCAGCGCGCGTGCGTGATCCACGGCCTGGCGGCTCTCGATATCGAACGACAGATGCACGATCAACTGGTCGAGCGCCAGCATGTCGGCCGCCAGGCGGTGCCGGCTGGCGGCTGCGCGCGGGTTGGCGGCAACGATATCGCTGGCCCAGGCCGCGGCATCGTCCAGCCAGATGCGCGCCCGTTCGCGCAGCGCGGGCGCCACCTTGGCCGGAAACACGATGGCGCCGACCAGGCTGGCGCAGACGATGCCGATCACGATTTCCTCGATGCGCGCCACGGCGATATCGAAGATGTCGGCCGGCTGCATGACGGCGGGCAGCGCGACGATCGGCAAGGTATAGGCCGCCAGCAGGAACACATAGCTGCGCGGCGTGCGCTGCAGCAGCGACAGGTAGACCAGCGCCATGATCCACAGCGCGATGGCGCCCATCAGCACGATCGGCATGTTCACCAGCTGCGGCACGGTGATCACGGCCGCCATGGCGCCAAGTATCGTGCCGGCCACGCGATAGGCGGCCTTCGAGCGCGTAGCGCCCGTGAGCGGGTTCGAGACGAAATAGACCGTCGCCATGGCCCAGTACGGGCGCGGCAGGCCGAACGACAGTGCGATATAGAGCGCCAGCATCGCGGCAGCGAATGCCTTCAGCGAAAACAGCCACTGTCGGGCATGCGGCCAGCTAGCCATGATTGGAATGCGCCGGGGGGCCGGCAATTGGGGGCGTCGGACGGGCAGTGTAGTCGCCCGGCAAGGATTCCATTCATGATTTAAAATGCGCAGATTCAGTCGGAATATTCATGAAAGCTTTGCCATGCCCATCGACATCCGTGCGCTGCGTTACTTCGTCGAGACCGCGCGCCTGAAAAGCTTCACCCAGGCGGCTTCGTCGCTCTACGTCACGCAATCGACCATCAGCAAGATGGTCAAGCAACTGGAAGACGAGGTCGGGCAGCCGCTGCTGATTCGCGAGGGCAAGTCGGTGCGGCTCACCGACGTGGGCCGGGTGGTGTACGACCGGGGCCAGGAGGCGCTGGGGGTGGTCCATCGGCTGACGCTCGAAGTGGCGGATCTGTCGTCGCTGGGGCGCGGCCAGCTGACCGTGGGCATCCCGCCGATGGTCAACCTGTTCTTCTCGCCAGCCGTCAGCGCGTTCCGCAAGCGATATCCCAACCTGCAGCTGACGCTGTCGGAGCACGGCGGGCAGGTGGTCGAACAGCAAGTGGCGAACGGCGAACTTGAAGTGGGCGCCACGGTGCTGCCCGGCGATACCGGCCTGGCGCTGGAGACGCGCCAGTTCGCAAAATATCCAATCTGGGCCGTCGGCCCGCATCGCGTTGCCTGGGCCAGCAGCCGTACGGTGACGCTGGAGGCGCTGCGCGACGAACCGCTGGTGTTGCTGACCGACGAGTTCTCGCTGACGCGCAAGCTGCGGCAGGCGTTTCTGGAGGCGCGCATCGAGCCGCAAGTGGTGGCGCAGAGCGGCCACTGGGATTTCCTGGCATCGATGGCCGCCGCTGGCCTTGGCACGACCTTCCTGCCCGAGCCGCTGCTCAAGCGCCTGGAGACCCGCGACAAGCTCGCCGTGGCCCGCCTGACCGAACCGACCATGGACTGGGCCCTGGCCCATATCTGGTCGCCGGGACGCTACCTGTCCCACGCGGCCCGGGCGTGGCTGGAGGTCTGCGAGGAGGTGATGGGGTAGGCGGCTGGCGCCGGTTTCTGTCAGACCCCGACCGATACCTGGCCGGCCGCCCAGCCTCTAGGCTTCAGTCAGGAGCCGCATGGGAGTCCTGACGATGCAGCAGAGGGTGGCGGAACGACGATCGGTCCGGGGCTTCGCGCGATTGCTGCGCGATACCGTCTCGGCCTGGCTGGATGACTATGCGCCCAGCATGGGCGCCGCGCTCGCGTACTACACGGTCTTTTCCGTGGCGCCGCTGCTGCTGATCGTGATTGCCATTGCCGGCCTGGTGTATGGCGACGAGGCGGCGCGCGGCGCGGTGGTCGAGCAGATTGGCGGTCTGGTGGGCGTGGAGGGTGCCAAGGCCATCGAGAGCATGCTGATCTCTCTGAGTTCGCCAGCCAAGGGATCGCTTACGGCGGTGCTCAGTACCGTCACGCTGTTCGTAGGCGCCACCACGGTCTTTGCCGAACTGCAGGATGCCCTGGACCGCATCTGGCGCGTGCCCGAGCGCAAGAAGCCTTCGGGCATCTGGGAACTGCTGCGTGCGCGCGTGCTGTCATTCGGCATGATCCTGGGCATCGGCTTTCTGCTGATCGTCTCGCTGGTGGCCAGCGCGGCGCTGGCGGCCATCGGCCGGTACTGGTCGCCGATGCTGGGCGAGGGCGAGTTGCTGGGCCACCTGCTCGACATGAGCCTGAGTTTTGTGCTGGTGACCGTGGTATTCGCGATGATCTACAAGATCATGCCGCACGCGGCCGTGAAATGGCCCGACGTCTGGCTGGGTGCCGTGGTCACGTCGGTGCTGTTCACGGTGGGCAAGCTGCTGATCGGCCTGTATATCGGCAAGACGGGCGTGGCCACCGGCTACGGCGCGGCTGGATCGCTGGTAGTGGTGCTGGTCTGGGTGTACTACTCCGCGCAGATCTTCCTGCTGGGGGCGGAATTCACTTGGCTCTACGCCAACCGCTTCGGGTCGCTGCGCGCCAGGCCGGCATCGCGCGAGCGGCAGGCGCCCAAGCGGCACGGCGAGGCGCCGCCCTGACGAACCTCGAAAGGGGCCTTCTGGCTTGCAGGGTGGCTTACCGCGCCCGCAACGCGTCAACGATATTGAGCCGCGACGCCCGCAGCGCCGGCAGGAATCCGCCAATCAGGCCCATCGCCATCGAGAATAGCAGTGTCTTGACGATGATGGCCGGCGTCAGTACGAAGCGGAACGACAGGTCGGCAAAGGTCTGGAAGTTCGTGGTGGAAAACGATGCAAACTGCATCAGCGACGCGCAGAGCAGACCGGCGATACCGCCCACCAGCCCCAGCAGCACCGCCTCGATCAGGAAGGCCATCAGCACGTTGGTGCGCTGGAAGCCCAGCGCGCGCAGCGTGCCGATCTCGCCCACGCGGTTGGCCACCGAAGCGTACATCGTGATCATGGCGCCGATCATGGCCGCCACCGAAAAGATGGTCGTCAGCGTGAGCCCCAGGATATTGATGAACGCCGACAGGGCCTTGGACTGGTCGCTGTAGAACTGCTGCTCGCGCTTGGCCTCGTTGGCCAGGCGGGGGTCGACATCGATATCGGCGCGGAACTTGTCGAAGGCGTCGGTGTTGGCCAGCCGCAGCACCATCGACGAATAGCTGGCGCGGCGGAACGACTGCATGAGCTGGTCCACGTCGCCCCAGATCTCGGAATCGAAACCACTGCCGCCGGCATCGAAGTGGCCCACCACGGTCCAGTCGCGCTGCGCAAAGCGCAGATGATCGCCAATGCGCACGTTGCCGTAGCCCTTGGCGATGCTGCTGCCGACGATGATTTCCGATGAGCCGGGCTTGAACACGCGCCCCTCGGTCAGCCGCACCTGCGGCCGCAGCGGCACGCCCAGCGGCGATACGCCCCGGATCACCACGTTCGACGGCGTGGTGTAGCCGGTCTTGGTCAGCGAAATCAGCACCACGGCTTCGCGCGAGGCCATCGGACGGCCCTCGGGCGTTGTGGCGATGGACGGATACATCTCCAGCGCGGCGGCCTGGTCGCGCGCAATCGCGCTCTGGATCTCGGTCTCGGCGCCCTTGCGGATCACCACCACGTTGTCGCGCTCGCCCGTGGTCACCAGGGTCTGCTTCAGCCCTGCATCGAGCATCAGCATCGTCGCGAACACAAAGACCACCAGCGCCAGGCCGCCGGCCGTCAGCGCCGTGGTCAGGCGCCGCGCCCAGACGTTGCGGGCGATGTAGTGAAGGGGGATGACCATGTGCGCGCGATCCGGTCAGCCGATGGCCCGCAGGCCCTCGACGATGCGTACCCGTGCCGCCTGCACCGCCGGCACGATGGCGGCGGCCACCCCCACCGCCAGCGCGCAGCCGGCCTGCATCGCCATGGTCTCGTGCGACACGGTGAACACCGGGAACACCCCGCCCACCGCCTGCTTGAAGAAACGGGCCGCCGGGGGCGTCAATACCATGCCCAGCGCCCCGCCGAACGCGCTGATGATCATCGATTCGCCAAAAACCAGCAGTGACAGGAAGCCCGGCCCGAAGCCCAGCGCCTTCAGCGTGGCGTACTCGGTGATGCGCTCGCGGGCGCTCATGGCCATGGCATTGGCCATCACGGCCATCACGATGACGATCACCACATAGGACACCACGCGGATTGCCGCGATGATCTGGTTCGACATCGCCACGAAGCCAAGCTGGAAGGCCTGCTCGGTCTCGGTCAGCGTCTCGGCCAGCGAATTTTTGAACACATTGTCGACATTCCGCGAGATCGCGGCGGCGTTGTCCGGGTTATCGACGCCCAGGATAAAGACGCCCACCTGGTCGGCCTGCCTGGGATTCTTCTTACGCACGGTTTCGTTCAGGTAATCCCAGTGAAACACCATCTGGCGCGTGATCGTGCTTTCGTCACGGCCGTCCATGATGCCGCGCACGACGAAATCCCACGTGCCGGCGTAGATCGTGCCCTTGATCGGGATGACGTCGCCCACCTTGAAGCCGTACAGGTCGGCCAGTTGCCGGCCCACCAGCGCGCCCCGGCGGTCGCGCTGGTAGTCGGCGCGCTGCGCGGGCGGGACGATGAACTCGGGATACAGGTCGAGGTAGTTGTCCGAGACGGCGAACTGGGCAAAGAAGTTCTTGGGGTCGCGGTAGACGCCGCCGAACCAGTTCGAGCGCGCCACCTGGGTCACGCCATCGACGCCCTTGATCCGGTACTCGTAGTTGAGCGGCAGCGCAAACGTCAGCGAGATGGCGTTGCGGGTCACCAGTCGCGCATTGGAGGCCGCCGACGCGCCCGCGTACCAGGCATCGACCACGGTCTGCAACAGGCCGTAGGCCAGCACCGCGATCACCAGGCCCAGCACGGTCAGCGCCGTGCGCAGCTTGTGGCGCATGGCGTTGCGGGCGATCAGCTTGGGCAGGAACATGGACCGATGCCTCAGGCGCGCCGCTCGCTCAGGAGCAGTTCGCCTTTTTCCAGATGGACCAGCGACCGGGCGGCCTCGGCCGCATGGGCGTCGTGCGTGACCATGATGATGGTCTTGCCCAGGTCGCTATTGAGCCGCTGCAGCATGGCCAGAATATCCGTGGCCGAATTACGATCCAGATCGCCCGTGGGCTCGTCGGCCACGATCAGCGTCGGATCGGTAATCAGCGCCCGGGCGATGGCCACGCGCTGCTGCTGCCCGCCAGACAGTTCGGTTGGATAGTGGTCCATGCGGTCAGCCAGGCCGACCATGCCGAGCACCATCTCCACGCGCTCGCGCCGGTCGGCGCGGCCCAGTCGCGTCAGCATCAGCGGCAGTTCCACGTTTTCGAAGGCGGTCAGCACCGGCATGAGGTTGTAGAACTGGAAGATGAAACCCACGTGCGCGGCGCGCCAGTCGGCCAGCGAGGCCTCGGGCAGCTCCGAAATATCGACACCGCCCACCAGCAGTTCGCCGCTGTCGGGCCGGTCGATGCCGGCAATCAGGTTCAGCAGCGTGCTCTTGCCGGAGCCGGACGGGCCCATCAGCGCGATAAAGTCGCCGGCCGCGATGTCCAGCGAGATGTCCGACAGCACCGGCACGGTCTGCGCGCCACGCTGGTACGACTTGGCCAGATGGCGGATCGAAACCAGCGGGGCGCCGGCGGCGGCAGGGTCGGAAGCGGCGAGCGGCGTGGCCATGGCTACTTCTTTGTGACGGTGACGCGGGCGCCGTCCGACAGCTTGTCGGCCGGTGCCAGCACCACGGTCTCGCCGGACTTCACGCCCTGGACGGCCTGCAGTTCGCCAATCTTGGCGCCCCGGGTCACCGGCACCTGCCTGACCTTGCCGTCGGCCACGACGAACACCACGGCCTTGCCATCACGCTCCGCCACGGCCGATGGCTGCACGGCGGTCAGCGGCTTGCTGTCTTCGGGCGGCACCGGCTTGGACAGGAAGGCGATCTTGGCGCTCATGTCGGGCAGCACGCGCTGGTCGCGGTCGACAAAGCGGATCTTGACCAGCACCGTGGCCTTGGAGCGGTCCACGGTGGGCACGATGCGCGACACGCGTCCGGCCATGCGCAGGTTGGGCAGCGCATCGAGCAGGATCTCGCTGGGCTGCTCCACCGTGATCCTGGCGATGTTCGATTCGGCGACGTCGGCTTCCACTTCGAGCGTGTCCATGTCGGCGATCGTCACGATCGCGCCCTTGGTGTCGGCGGCGGCCGAGAACGGCGTGATGTTGTCGCCCACGTTGGCGTGCTTGATCAGCACCACCCCATCGAACGGGGCGCGGATCACGGTCTGCTCTACGGCAACCTCCGCCGCGCGGGCGTTGGCCCTGGCCGACGCGATCGATGCCTGCGCGTTGCTGATCGACGCGCGTGCCTTGTTGTAACGCGCCAGGTCGGCGTCGTACTGCTGCTTCGAGATGGCTTTCGGTTCCAGCAGCATCTCAGACCGCTTCAGGTTGACCTCGGCATCGCGCAGTTCGGCCTGCTGCAACTGCAGGTTGGCTTCGGCTACCTGCACCTGGGCGCGCGCCTGGGCGGCCGAAGCCTCCACGTCGCGGCTTTCCACGCGGGCGATGATCTCGTCTTTCCTGACGCGCGAGCCTTCCAGCACGCCCAGCCATTCCAGCCGCCCCTGGGCCTTGGACGCCACGGCGGCCTTGCGCTGGGGCACGACGTAACCCGTGGCGTTCAGCAGCGTGTAGTTCTGGGAAGGGTAGGCCGCCGTAACCGTGGTGGTTTCCACGGGCTGCGGGCCCGCCAGCCGGGCTCCCACGCCAATCGCCGCCAGCAGGATCGCCGCGATGATCGCGTAGCGTACCCAGCGGCGCCGCCGGCGTGGCGCGGGCGCCATGGCACTGCGGTCGATTTTCAGCTTGCTCAGGTCTTGATCAGCCAATTTGGGAACCGTTTCGTCGCGGTATGCAGAAAAAGGCTCACAGTATAGCGACTGTGCAAGGCGGCAAAGCACCTGAAAGAACGTCCACCGCAAGCCCTTACAGCAGCTTGCCGGGATTCATGATGCCGCTGGGGTCGAACACCTGCTTGATGGCGCGCATCAGCCGCAGTTCCAGTGGATCTTTCAGGGCCAGGAACGCGTCGCGCTTGAGCTGGCCGATACCGTGCTCGGCGCTGATGCTGCCGTTGTAGCGCGCCACTTCCTCCATCACCTCGTCGCTGACGGCCTTGCCGTCGCCGAGCGCCCATTTCGGGTTTGCGCCAAGGGGGCGCGACAGGTTGTAGTGCAGGTTGCCGTCCCCGAAATGGCCGAAGATGAACGGCCGGATGCCCGGGTACCGCGCCAGCAGGCGGGCTTCCATCGATGCCATGAACGCCGGGATGCTCTCGATCGGCAGCGACACGTCGTGCTTCAGGTGCAGGCCATCGGCGCGCTGGGCCTCGGAGATTTCCTCGCGCAGGCGCCACAGGCCCTGCAGCTGGGCCAGCGACGCGGAAACGGCCGCATCCCGGCACAGGCCCTGTTCCAGCGCATCGCCGATGACCGATTCCAGTAGCGCGTTCAGCACGTCCTCGGACGCCGTATCGGCAATTTCCAGCAGCACATAGGCCGGATGGCGCTCGGCAAACGGCGCCTGGACGTTTTCGGCGTGGGTCAGCACGAGGTCCAGGCAGGCGCCGGTGAAGAACTCGTAGGCCTGCAGCCGGGCGCCGCAGCGGGCGAACAGCAGCGAATACAGTTCAAGCGCCTGTTCCGACGATTCCACGGCGGCCAGCACCACGGCGCGCGAATCGGCGCGGGGCGACAGACGCAGCGCAGCGGCCGTGATGATGCCGAGCGTGCCCTCCGATCCAATCAGCAGCTGCTTGAGGTCGTATCCGGTGTTGTCCTTGCGCAGCGTGCGCAGGCCGTGAAAGACCTCGCCGTTGGGCAGCACCGCTTCCACGCCCAGTACCAGTTCGCGCGTCATGCCATAGCGCACCACGTTGACGCCGCCGGCGTTGGTGGCCAGGTTGCCGCCGATCTGGCACGAGTCCTCGGCCGCGAGCGACAGCGGGAACAGGCGGTCGTTTTCTTCGGCGGCGCGGCGCAGGTTGCCCAGGATGCAGCCTGCTTCGGCCACCATCGTGTTGGCGATGGTGTCGATCGAGCGGATCTTGTCCATGCGATCCAGGCTGATCACCACGTTGGCGGGGCTGTTGCCCGGCGCCGCGCCGCCGCACAGGCCGGTGTTGCCGCCGCGCGGTACGACGGGCACGCCCGACTGCTGGCACAGCGCCAGCGCCTGCGCCACCTGTTCGGTCGTGCGCGGCCGCACCACGGCCTGCGCGTGGCCCCTGTACAGGCCGCGCCAGTCGGACAGCCAGGGCGCCACGTCATCGGGCGCGGTGGCAACCACCTCTGGGCCAAGGGCTTCGGTCAGGCGTTGGGCGAATGTGGTGTTGAGCATGATCGGCAATGGAAGCGAAATGGAGGAATTACGATTGGCGCAGCGGCAGGCCCAGGCGGCCGGCGGCATTGCGCAGGTGTTCGGTGGCGCGCTGGCGGGCCAGTTCGGCATCGCGCGCGCGGATGGCGTCGAAGATCGCCACGTGTTCGCCATGCACCTGCTGCGGCAGCCCCGGCTGGCGGCTGGAATTGACGCGAGCGGCGCGCACCGCGTGGTGGAGCTGCAGGTTCATGTACTGCAGCAACTGCAGGTAATACGGGTTGTGCGTCGCCGTGGCAATGGCGATATGGAACTGGATATCGGGTTCCACGCCATGGTCGGGATCGTCGATATGTGCGGCGATGGTCTGGAGCAGGGCGCCCATCCGCGTCACGTCCGCCTCGGTGCGATGCCGGGCGGCCATGGCCGCCGCGGCGCTTTCCAGGTCGATCCGCAGTTCGAAAATCGCGGCCAGGTCGGTGGCGTCGGCATTGCCGGCCAGCCGGAATCCGCTGTCGCTGACACGCGATCGCACGGTGCTGCCCAGCCCCTGGCGGCTCTCGATCATCCCTTGCGAACGCAGGTGTTCGGTGACCTCGCGGATCACGGCGGCGCTGACGCCATAGCGTTCCGAAAGCTGCTTGCCCGTGGGCAGCCGTGCCCCGACGGGGAATGTCCCGTCGGCAATTTCGCCGCGCAGCTGCTGGATGACGCGCTCGGTCAGGGTGATGGGCCGTGTCTGCATAGGCCAGCACCTTACGCTTTTCTGGTTATATGAAAACCAGGTATTAACCCTTAGTAACGTCCGGGGCTAGGCGTCCTTTTTCAGCCGATACGCCAGTTGCGGCCGCGTGATCCCCAGCATCCGCGCCGCAGAAGACAGGTTGCCCCGCGTGGTGGTCATCGCCAGTTGCATCAGCCGGGCCTCGATCTGCGGCAGCGACACCTGCTGGTTCAGCAGCTTTTCGATCAGCGCGTCGGCGTCCTCGCCGGTTTCCGGGCATGTCGCGCCGGCCTGCTGGCTGGCGAACAGGTGCGGCACGTCGATCATGCCGGTGGCGGGCGCCAGCAGCACGCCGCGCTCGATCATGTTTTCAAGCTCGCGGATGTTGCCGGGCCAGGGGTACTGCACCAGTGCGTCGCGCGCCCGGCCGGTCAGGCCGCGCACCTGCTTCTGGTAGCGCGCGTTGCAGCGCGTGATAAACGCCTGCGCCAGCTCGGGAATATCTTCCTTGCGCTCGCGCAGCGCCGGGATGGCAACGGGATAGGTGCTGATCCGGTAGAACAGGTCGGCGCGGAACTGGCCCAGCTTGATGGCCTGCGCCAGGTTCACGTTGGTGGCGGCGATCAAGCGCACGTTGACCTTGCGCGCCTCCACGCCGCCCAGCCGTTCCACCTCGTTGTTCTGCAGCACGCGCAGCAGCTTCACCTGGGCAGCCGGAGGCAGGTCGCCGATTTCGTCCAGGAACAGCGTGCCGCCGTGCGCCCGCTCGAAGCGGCCCGGCCGCGATTGCTGGGCGCCGGTGTAGGCGCCTTTCTCGACGCCAAACAGCTCGGATTCCACCAGTTCGTGCGGGATCGCCGCGCAATTGACGGCAATGAACGGCTGTTCGCTGCGCGGGCCGTTGTCGTGCAGCCAGCGCGCGAACATTTCCTTGCCGGCACCGGTCTCGCCGGTCAGCAGCACGGTGATTTGGCTGTCGGCCGCGGCGGACAGCAGCGCAAACGCTTCACGGAAGGCCGGCGACTGGCCAATCAGGTTGCCCTGGTTGGCGCCGCACAGCGTTTCGCGCAGCGTGCTGACTTCCTGCTGCAGCGAGAGCAGGTCGCTGATCACCGAATCGGGCTCGAAGTACTTCAGGTATTCGGCGTCGTCCCATTCTTCGGCCGGCTTGCCGACGATGCGGCACTGGTCGTCGCCGCGCCGCGCGCATTCGGTTTCCTTGTAGATCACCAGCCGGTCCATGAAGGTGCTGGAGTATCCCGACGCATAGCCCAGCTGCACCCAGCAGCCGGCTTCCTCGCGGCTCAGCGCCTCGTTGAAGGGCGCCTCGCCTTCCCACGAATCCTTCCAGAGGAATTCGCCGTAGAAGTGCCCGGTGTCGCGGTCTACCTCCAGCCGCACCGGCTCCACGCGCGTCACGCCTTCGAGCATATGGAGTTGCGGGCCCCACAGGAACGCCTCGTGCGGCGAACTGGCCAGTTCATCCTTGCGCTCGCGCTTGACCATTTCGGCATCGCGCATGCCCTGCGCGTAGCCCATGCGGATCAGCAGGCCCTTGCCGCGCTCCAGCCCCAGCGTGTCGAGGATTTCCCGGCGCAGGTAGCTCAGGGCTTCGGTATGCATCAGCACCATGCGCGATTCGCCAAGGCGGATCTGCGCCGCGCGGGCGTCGATGGTCAGCAGCGATGCCAGGTCGAAGGGCGGGGCGCCGGGCGGCTGGTGCGGTGGTTGGTGGGGCACCTTGGGCGGTGTCTTGGGGGGCGTCGTCATCCTCGTCACTCCAGATTCCTGCGGGCGTTTTCTGGCGAAACACCTCGTCTTTCCGCGAAGCCTAGCACGACCCCTGCCGATCCCCGATAGGGCCGACACGCCCGGCCCAGGCCGCTGGTGCGGTGCAGCAGACGCGCAATTGATCATTTGATGAAATCGGCCCTGATCCCCTCATCAAATCATCAAGCGGCCTGGCGCATCGCAGAACGGCCAATTTCCCGCCATCCCTTGTGCCGCAACGATCTGCGCGCCCTGGCATGCGGCTCGCTATAGGCCTTGCATCCGAACCCACAACGAGGCGCGCACCGCGTGGTGTGTGCAAGGCAACAGGAAGGCAGACAGGAGCGAGACATGCCACTTCCCACCCCCGGCCAATGCTATGTGCGCGTGGTGGAGCGCGACGAACGCTGGGTCGAGTTCGAGTTTTCGATTGGCGATCCGGCGATCTTCGTGGAGCTGGTGATGCCGCCGGAGCAGTTCCAGTCGTTCTGCCGCGACCAGCACGCCCAGTTGCTGAACTGACCAGATGACACCAGACGACACCAGACAACACCAGACAACACCAGACAACACCAGACAACACCCACAAGGAGACAGCCATGCAAATCGACATCCGGACCGACGCCAGCGTCAGTCCGATCCGGCAGACGTTTGCCCACATCGCCCGGCGGCTGGGCGCGGACAAGCCCGCCACGCGCTACCAGGAGGCCATGTTCGACCTGCAGCCGGTCACCAGCTTCCACTATCGGCCGCTCTGGCAGCCGCAGTACGAGCTTTACGATGCGCGCCGCACCCGCGTGGCGATGCAGGACTGGTATGCGATGAAGGACCCGCGCCAGTACTTCTACGGCACCTACGTCAACGCCCGGGCCCGCCAGCAGGACGCGATGGAAAAGAACCTGGAATTTGTCGACAGGCGCGGCCTGCTGTCCACGCTGCCGGCCGATTTGCGTGATCTGCTGACCATCGGCGTGGTGCCGCTGCGCCATCTGGAGTGGGCGGCGAACATGAACAACGCGGCCATCACCGCCTACGGCTTCGGCTCCGCAATCACGCAGGCGGCCATGTTCCACACGATGGACCGCCTGGGCATCGCCCAGTACCTGACGCGCATCGGGTTGCTGATCGGTGGCAAGGACGCCGTGGACCAGGCCAAGGCCGCCTGGATGGAAGACATGACCTGGCAGCCGCTGCGCCACGCCACCGAAGACCTGCTGGTGCGCGACGACTGGTTCGAACTGCATGTGGCACAGAACCTGGTGCTGGACGGGCTGGTGTATCCGCTGGTCTACCAGCAGCTCGAGCGGCATCGCCTTTCGTCCAATCCGGCGTTCTCGCTGGTGACCGATTTCATGACCGCCTGGTATGGCGAATCGGCGCGCTGGGTCGATGCCACCGTCAAGACGGCCGCGCAGGAAAGCCCGGACAACGCCGCGGTGATCGGCGAATTCGCCTTCGGCTGGCTGGACCGCTTTACGCACGCGCTGCGCCCGCTGGCCATGCGGCTGTTCGCCGGCGATGCCGAAGCCGAACTGAGCCTGGCCGTGGACGGGTTGCGCCAGCGCCTGGCCGGGCTGGCATTGACACCGCCCGAGGGAGCCCAGTCATGAGCGACGCACCCGTATTCATCGCGCTGCAGGCCACCGACGACATGCGCCCGGTGATCGAAGCCATCGAGGCCGACAACCCGCACGCCACCGTCAACCGCTACCCGGCCATGGTCAAGATCGACGCACCGGGCCGGCTTTCCATCCTGCGCGCCAGCGTGGAAGAACGCATCGGCCGCACCTGGGACGTGCAGGAACTGCAGCTCGGCCTGATCTCGCTGGCCGGCCATATCGACGAAACCGAAGACGCATTCGTGCTGGCGTGGCAGTAAAGCCCGCGCCAGACCCGCAGAACACAGGAGACAGGCAAATGACCACCGCAACCGCCACCGCCATGGCCGCCCGCGAGGCCGCCCGGCCGAAGCTGTCGCTCAAGGACAAGTACGCCGTGCTGACCCGCGACCTGGGCTGGGACACCACCTACCAGCCGATGGACAAGGTGTTTCCGCACGACAAGTTCGAAGGCATCGTGATTCACGACTGGAATGGCTGGGAAGACCCGTTCCGCCTGACCATGGACGCCTACTGGAAATTCCAGTCGGAAAAGGAACGCAAGCTCTACGCGATCATCGACGCCTTCCAGCAGAACAACGGCCAGCTCAACGTCAGCGACGCCCGCTACGTCAACGCACTGAAGCTGTTCCTGACCGGGGTGTCGCCGCTGGAGTACGCGGCGCATCGGGGGTTCGCCATGGCGGGCCGCAGCCTGCGGGGCGTGGGTGCGCGCGTGGCCTGCCAGATGCAGTCGATCGACGAACTGCGCCATTGCCAGACCCAGATCCATACGATCAGCCACTACAACAAGTTCTTCAACGGCTTTGCCGACTGGCGCCACCTGCACGACCGGCTCTGGTACCTGTCGGTGCCCAAGTCGTATTTCGAGGACGCCATGACGGCCGGGCCGTTCGAGTTCATCACGGCGATCTCGTTTTCGTTCGAATACGTGCTGACCAACCTGCTGTTCATGCCGTTCATGTCCGGCGCGGCCTACAACGGCGACATGGCCACGGTGACGTTCGGCTTTTCGGCCCAGTCCGACGAGTCGCGCCATATGACGCTGGGGCTGGAGGTGGTCAAGTTCATGCTCGAACAGGACCCGGCCAACCTGCCCATCATCCAGAAGTGGATCGACAAGTGGTTCTGGCGCGGCTACCGCCTGTTGACGCTGGTGGCGATGATGATGGACTACATGTGCCCGAAGCGCGTGATGAGCTGGAAAGAGGCCTGGGAAATCTACTTCGAGCAGAACGGCGGCGCGCTGTTCAAGGACCTGGCGCGCTATGGCATCCGCATGCCCAAGTACCACGAGCAGGCCGCGAAGGAAAAAGACCACCTGTCGCATATCGCCTGGGGCATCTTCTACAACTTCAACCACGTGGCGGCCCTCCACACCTGGGTGCCCGAGCCGGACGAAATGGACTGGCTGGCACAGAAGTACCCCGACAGCTTCGACCAGCACTACCGCCCGCGCTTCGACTACTGGAAGCAGCAGCAAGACGCCGGCCGGCGCTGGACCAACCCCGGCCTGCCGATGCTGTGCCAGATCTGCCAGATCCCGATGGCGTTCGCCGAGCCCGACGACCCCACGCAGGTCTGCTACCGCCACGCCGAACACAACGGCGAGCACTACCACTTCTGTTCGGACGGCTGCCGCGACGTGTTCCTGGGCGAGCCCGAGAAATACGTGCAGGCGTGGCTGCCGGTCCACCAGATCTTCCAGGGCAACTGCGGCGGCGCCACGCTGCCCGAGGTGCTGGACTGGTATCACCTGCAGCCCGAGGAGCGCGGCGACTATGCCGATTCGCAGGATCGGGCTAACTGGCAGCGCTGGACCGGCCGCGAGTAAGGCTACGCCCCACAGACAAAAAGCAGACAGACGCAGACAGACGCAGACAGACGCAGACAAAAGCAGAAGGAGACAGATCATGCCAGTCATCGCATTGGCGCCCGGCTATACGGGCGAGGTACGCGACCGCGTGGAGAACTTCCACGGCAACCAGCTGGTGTATTTCGGATGGGACCAGCATCGGCTGTTCTGCAGCCCGTTCACGCTGCCGCTGCGGCCCGACATGCCGTTCGGCGTGCTGGTCGACGACGTGCTGGCGCCGCTGCTGGGCGCCCACCCCGAAGGCGCGGCCATCGACTGGGCGCGCGTGGAATGGCTGCGCGGCGACGCGCCGTTCACGCCGGACGCGCAAGCCAGCCTGACGGACAACGGCCTGGGGCATAAGTCGCTGCTGCGGTTGCGTACGCCGGCACTTTCCGGCATCGGCGGGTCATTCAACTGAGCGGAGGCTGCCATGGGATATCAACTGACCATCGAACCGCTGGGCCAGACCATCGACGTCAACGCGGGCCAGACCCTGCTGGACGCCTGCCTGCGCGCCGGCGTGTGGCTGCCGCACGCCTGCGGCCACGGCCTGTGCGGCACCTGCAAGGTGCAGACGCTGGATGGCGAGATCGATCACGGCGAGGCGTCGCCGTTCGCGCTGATGGATTTCGAGCGCGAGGAGGCCAAGTGCCTGGCCTGCTGCGCCACGCCGCTGTCCGACATGACCATCGAGGCCGATATCGAGCCCGATCCCGACCACCAGTGCCTGCCGCTGATGGACTTCACGGCCGAAGTCACGCGCATCGAGGCGCTGACGCCGACCATCAAGGGGGTGTTCCTGCGGGTGGACGGCGCCGAGCCGCTGCGTTTTCAGCCCGGCCAGTACGTCAACCTCTGGGTCGGCAAGGAAGCCGCGCCGCGCGCGTTTTCGATTGCGTCGGCCCCGTCGTCGGACGAGATCGAACTGAATGTCCGCCTGGTGCCGGGCGGTAGCGCGACATCGTATATCCACCAAAATCTGGCGGTGGGCGAGCGGTTGCAACTGTCCGGGCCGCTGGGGCGCTTCTTCGTGCGCAAGAGCGATCCGCGTCCGCTGGTGTTCATGGCGGGCGGCTCGGGGCTGTCGAGCCCGCGCTCGATGGTGCTGGACCTGCTGGCGTCGGGCGACAAACGCCAGATCGTGCTGGTACATGGCGCACGTACCGCCGACGAGCTGTATTACCGGGAGGCGTTCGAGGCGCTGGCCGCCCGGCACGATCACTTCACCTATGTGCCGGTGCTGTCGGCCGAGCCGCGGGACAGCGTCTGGGACGGCGAGCGCGGCTATGTGCACGACGTGGCGTCGAGCCATTTCGGGCACGACTTCCGTGGATGGCGCGCCTACCTGTGCGGCCCCCCGCCGATGATCGAGGCCTGCATCGCCACGCTGATGCTGGGCCGGCTGTTCGAACGCGACATTTTCACCGAGAAATTCCTCTCGGCGGCGGACGCCGGCCACGCTACCCGTAGTCCGCTGTTCCGGTCGCTATAACGGCCGGACCAGAGACCAAACCCGAAGAACGACCCCACCCAAGGAGACAACCATGGACAAGATCCAGATCGACGCCGTGCTCAACCGTATCGAGGAAACCACGGGCCAGCACGCCAACCCGCGTATCGCCGCCATCGTCCACCGCATGGTGCGCGACCTGTTCTACATGATGGAAGACCTTGACGTGCAGCCCGAGGAATTCTGGTCGGGGCTGAATTTCCTGGCCGAGGCCGGCCGCGCCGGCGAGCTTGGGCTGATCGCGCCGGGGCTGGGCTTCGACCACTTCCTGGACCTGCGCATGGACGAAGCCGAGGCGCGCGCCGGCATCGAAGGCGGCACGCCACGGACCATCGAGGGGCCGCTCTACGTGGCCGGCGCGCCGGTGGCGCATGGCGAGGCGCGCCTGGATGACGGCACGGACGAGGGCGAAATGCTGGTGATGGAAGGGCAGGTCAGGGACGCCGGCGGCCAGCCACTGCCAAATGCCGTGGTGGAGGTCTGGCACGCCAACTCGCTGGGTAACTATTCGTACTTCGACCCGACGCAGAGCGCGTTCAACCTGCGCCGCACCATCGTGACCGACGCGGAAGGGCGCTACCGCTTCCGCAGCATCATGCCGGTGGGCTACAGCGTGCCGCCGGGCGGCAGCACCGATCGCCTGCTGAAGCAACTGGATCGCCACGGCACCCGCCCAGCACACATCCATTTTTTCGTGTCCGCGCCGGGGCATCGCAAATTGACCACGCAGATCAATATCGACGGCGATCCGTTCCTGTGGGATGACTTTGCGTTTGCCACGCGCGAGGGTCTGGTGCCCCCCGTGACGCGCGTCGATGACCCGGCCGCCATGCAGGCGGCGGGCGCCGACAAGCCGTTCGCGATGATCCGCTTCGATTTCACGCTGCACGCGGACAGCGCCAGCGCACCGCAGGCCGAAGTGGCGCGGCAACGGGCGGTGGTGGCCTGAAGGTTGCCTGTGCCTTTTGTCTTCTCCCCGCTCCGGTACACGGGAAGGGGGAGAAAACCCGGGGATTTACATCCCCGGCGGCGGGTTCAGCGGAATCTGGTTGCGCAGGCTCAGGTTCATCACGTTCCAGGCGCGGATGGCGGCCACGGTATAGCAAAGCTGGGCGATTTCTTCCTCGCTGAAGTGCTCGCGCAGAGCCGGATAGGCGGCGTCCGTATCGTCGCGATGGGGCAGGGCGTTCATGGCTTCGGCCCAGCCCAGCGCGGCGCGCTCGCGGGCGTCGAAGAACGGTGCCTCGCGCCAGCCGGCAATGGCGTTCAGGTGGCGGGGGTCCACGCCCTGCCTGATCAGGTCGCGCCAGTGCATGTCGATGCAGAGGCCGCAGCCGTTCAGTTGCGACACACGCAACTGCACCATTTCGACCAGGCGTTCGCCGAGCGAACTTTTCTTGCACGATTGCGACAGGGCAATCAGGGCCTTCTGGCTGGTCGAGGCCAGGGGGAAGAAGTTGAGGCGTGCAGACATGCGTTTCTCCAATGCGTCAGATGTCGTCGGATTCAGGAAGACGGACGCGGCAATTTGCATCCGTTTGTCCATAAGACGAGCGGCGAAACGCGGTTGTGACAGCTTTTGCGAAAATTTTTTGCCTGCGGGCCGGCCAGCGGTCAGAGCTTGCCTTCGATGGCCTTGCGCTCGCGCCACATCTCCTGCACGAACGGGTCGGTAATCCCATACAGCCCGTGTCCCTTGCGCATGATCAGGTTGGTGGCCATCAGTTCGTTGACCACAGGCTGTGCCTCTTCCACCTTGACCTCCCGGCCGATGGCCTTCGAGTAGGCGGCGGCGGCATCGGCCGAGAACAGCCCGCGCGCATCGCCATCGGCCGAGGCAATCCGGTCGAAGATGGCCGTGGCCAGGCCGCCCAGTTGTTCCAGCTTCATCAGTTCGATATCGGCCGCCGTCGAGCGCAGCGTGTTGGCGATCACCGGCAGGTGTTCGTCGGGATCGCTGCCCGGCGGCAGGTGGAAATGCAGCTGGCGCAGCGCCTTGATCATTTCCTCCGGGCGGTTTCCCAGCGTCTGGAACGCCTTGACGGCCACATCCAGCGACGGCTGGGCGGTAAAGCCCTCGGCGGACAGGCGTTCCAGCAGATAGGCCACATATTCCTTGTCCAGCACCGGATAGGCTACCGACGTGGCGCCCGTAAAGGCCTGGTTGCGGCGGGCCGTCAGCTCCCCGACCAGCGCGCGGTGCGACCCCGTGCCGACAAAGAGGAAGTGCCCCAACGTGTTGGGCCGGGGATTGATGGCGTCACGCGCCGCCTTCAGCGCCAGCAGCATCTGGTTGCCTTCCTCGGACGTGATGGCGTGCTGCACCTCATCGACAATCAGCACCACATCGGTCCGGCCCTGGTCCACCACCTCTTTCAGCGCCTGGGCCAGCGTGGCGCCGCCGGGCTCGCCCAGCGTATCGAGCTTGAACCCGAACTTGAAGCCGAGCGCGCCGATGTCTGCCCCGGCCAGCCGCCGAAGCTTGCGCACGGCGGCAGCCGGCAGCGATTCCAGTTCGGACAGCTTTTCGCGGATGGCGTCGCGGATCAGGGTGGCAGGGCTGCGCTGGGTATCGCTCCACAGGTCGACGTAGATCACGATCGCGCCCAGGTCTTCCAGCGCCGGTATCAGGTCATTGACCAGGAACGTGGTCTTGCCGATGCGCCGCAGGCCCGACAGGAACAGGCCGGATCGTAGCCCTTCGTCCAGCACGCTCGGATGCAGCAACTGCCGCGCCATCTGGCGGGCAAGCTCTGGACGCTTGAAGACGTAGCTCATGGCGGTTTTGGTCTGAATTATTGGATTCCAATAATTATAGGATTCTTATAAATCAAAGTAAAACAGCCAGGCAATCCGCCCTGCGGCCGGGAAGTGCTGCAAAAGGATCGTTGAATGGGCTGTCAGGTGGCAAACTGGCGTTTTGCCGACCTACCTGGGGCCTCCCGTGCAACTATCGCCAGCTATCCCAATCCTCCGCATCTTCTCCGTCGACAAGGCGAAAGAGTTCTATCTGGATTTCCTCGGCTTCACGCTGGACTGGGAACATCGGTTTGGCGACGACTTTCCGCTCTATGCCCAGGTCTCGCGGTCCGGGCTGACGCTGCATCTCAGCGAGCACCACGGCGACGCCACGCCGGGGTCGGCGATCTTCGTGCCGATCGACGACGTGGACGCGCTCCACCGGGAACTGACCGCGCGGCAGTACCGCTATGCCAAGCCCGGCGTGGAAGACGCCGGTTGGGGTCGCCAGTTGCAGGTCAAGGACCCGTTCGGCAACCGGCTCTGCTTCTGCCAGCAGACGGCGTAGCCGGCATCAATCGACTGGCAGGACCGGGATTCCGCGCCTCTTCCGAGGGATTGCCGTCGGGGTCCGGGAAACGGGGTCGCCGGCCATCGGCGGGGGCATCGCCACGTCTACAATGCGGTCCTCGCCCCAGCTCCTATTGTGTCCGCCCCATGCATCCAGCCGGCCGCGCGTTCCGCTGCCTTGCCATCCGCCTTCCGGTGCGTGCCGGACTATTCATGCTGGCGATTGCCGGGACCGCCCAGACGGCGCCTGCCGCCGATGCCGATGCGATCCACCAGGCCGTCGATGCCGCGGTGAAGCCGGTAATGGCCCGGTACAAGGTGCCGGGCATGGCCGTGGCGATCACCGCCGGTGGCCAGCACCGGGTCTTCAACTATGGCGTGGCATCGCGGCAGGGCAGCCAGCCCGTTACCGACGACACGCTTTTCGAGATCGGATCGGTCAGCAAGACGTTCACAGCCACGCTGGCGGCCTGGGCGCAAGCGCGCGGCGTGCTCTCGCTCGATGACAAGGCCACCCGCTACCTGCCAATGCTTGCCGGCAGCGCGTTCGACCGCATCAGTCTGCTGGAACTGGGCACATACACGGCGGGCGGCCTGCCGCTGCAGGTACCGGATGCCGTCCACACCATGCCGCAGATGATGCAATGGCTGCGCGACTGGCAGCCCGACGCCGTGCCGGGCACGCAGCGGCGCTATTCGAACGTCAGCATCGGCCTGTTCGGCTTTGCGGCCGCCCAGGCGCTGGAT
Organism: Ralstonia sp. 25mfcol4.1; assembly: GCF_900104095.1. GTDB lineage: Bacteria > Pseudomonadota > Gammaproteobacteria > Burkholderiales > Burkholderiaceae > Cupriavidus. The sequence goes on from NZ_FNJO01000008.1 coordinate 29,585, forward strand.
ACCTCGTTCGAAAGCGCGATGGCGCGGCAACTGATTCCGACGCTCGGCCTGACCCATTCGTGGGTCCAGGTGCCCCGCGCCGAGATGGCCCACTACGCATGGGGCTACCGCGACGACAAGCCAGTGCGTGCGTCGGCCGGCGTGTTCGACGGCCAGGCCTACGGCATCAGGACCACGGCGGCGGACATGATCCGCTACGTCGAACTGAATATCGATGCACGGGCGGTTTCCGACGCGGCGCTGCGCCAGGCGCTGGCCGCCACCCATGCGGGCTACTTCCGGGTGGGCGGGATGACGCAGGGGCTGGGCTGGGAACGCTATGGCTGGCCGGTGTCGCTGGACGTGCTGCAGGCCGGCAACGACGCGAGCATGGTGCGCGACGCCCAGGCCGTGCAGCGCATCGACCCGCCGCAACCGGCGCCGGCTGACGTGCTGATCAACAAGACCGGCTCGACCAACGGGTTTGGCGCCTATGTGGCATTCGTGCCGGGGCGGCGGATCGGCGTGGTGATGCTGGCCAACCGGAATCTGCCGATTCCCGCGCGCGTGCAGGCCGCCTACGCGATCCTGCAGGCACTGGATGGCGCCGGGGCGGCGAGCGGGTCCGCGCCGCAGGCCCGATAAGGTCCGGCTGACCGCCTGATCCGGCTACAGCGGTATGCCGAACAGCATCACGCTGGCAGCCGTGGCGCGGCCAATCCTTGCCACGCGCCGCAGCCAGTCGGCCATACGGTGGACGCATCGCCGCAGCTTCTCGGTGCGTATCTGTACTTCGCGTGCCAGCCGGCGTGCGATTCGCACGAGCAGGCGCAGGCCGCGCGGAATGGGGTTGTGGCAGAAGGCCACCTTGCGCACGTAGTTGTCCACCTCCCAGAACCAGGTCGTCCCGCACGGGAAGTAACCGGCATCGCCGACGTTCAGGGTATGGGTCCTGCCATGGCAGTCGGTGACCCGCACGCTGCCTTCCAGGATGACCACCACCTCGTCGAATTCGTAATACCAGTCGAACGTGCTGCGCGTGCAGTCCCAGATCATGGTCCAGGCGGCGCCATCCACGGTGGAGGAGTGCTCCTGATACCGCATCACCGGTGTGCCGCTGCGCATGGAACTCGGCGAGATCGGACACGGCTGTCCCGGCGGGATGCGGATGCTGCCGAACCGGCTGGCCTGGTCGAGGACTTGCGGCGAGTCTGGCATGACGAATGTCTCCTCTGTCTTTCTGGCTATTCGTCGATGCTTGCCGAATGCACCGTTGCGCGATATGCGAAACCGCACATTTGAAACATTTGCGGATCGCAAAAAAAGAACCCGCCTGACGCGAATCAGACGGGTTTGCAGGGGGAGGTTAAACAGGACGGGTCAGGTCCTGCGATGAAGCTTAGAGTGAGGCACATGCACAGGCTGTAGGCGTTTGTCTGATTTTGTATTTCTGGCAGTTTGGGGCCAGGTTCGGCACCGGAATGCAGGCGGTGCATGGCTTCCCAGCGGTGCGCGGTATCTCGCTGGCAATTTGGCGTGCCACCCGCTACGATGCATCTCCATGCAACCAGTTGCATAAAGAAGGCATAAGAGGGATCGAATGGTTGGCCTTTCCTACCTTCCGAAGTTTCCACCTTCTCACCTTCCCACCTTCCCACCTTCCCACCTTCCCACCACAAGGAGACCTGCATGGACGTTCAAGGCCTGACCCCCGCCGCGCAGCAGACGCTGGCGGCGTGGCACGCGCTGCTGGCGCGAAATGCCATGGAAGAGCTGGACCCGCTACTGTCGGATCGCATCGTTTTTCGCTCGCCTGTGGCGCATACGCCATATCCAGGGCGTGCCGCGATCAAGCTGGTGCTCAAGACGGTGAACACGGTTTTCCACAACTTCACCTACCACCGCATGTTCGCCACGGACGACGGCAAGGGCGCCGTACTGGAGTTCAGTGCCGAGGTCGATGGGAAGGCGCTGAAAGGCATCGACATGCTGCGTTTTGACGAAGCCGGCAAGATCGAGGAGTTCGAGGTCATGGTGCGGCCGATGTCCGGCCTGCATGCGCTGGCCGAAGCCATGGGCGCCAGACTGGCTGCCCAGAAGGCCGTGCTGGCCGGCGCGGAATAGCCGCAGCCGTCAGCCCCAGCCGTCAGCGGCAGCCGTCAGCGGCAGCCGCCCGCCAGCCTCATGGCAGCGCGCCGCCGGCCGTGCGCGCGGCCATCGGCATGTCGCCAGCGCCTGAGGCGGCGTCGGACTGGCGGCCATCGTCGCCCGTCAGGCCGCGCCCCAGCGTGTTTTCGAGCTGGCTGGCCAGATGATGGGCCAGCCGCGCGGCTAGCGCCAGGATGGTCAACGTCGGATTGGCCTGGCTCGACGACGGGAACACCGCGCTGCTGGCCACGTAGAGGTTGCGGGTACCAAACACCCGGCAGTCCCGGTTCACCACGCCCCCGCGCCAGTCGGCGGCCATGCGGGCCGTGCCGATCTGGTGGAATCCGTCGCCCGCCATCGCCAGTACGGCGTCCACCCGTTCCGACGCCGGCATCCAGTAGTCGATCTGGCCCGCGCCCGTGTCGCGCAGGTGCTGGTCCAGCAAGGCATGGCTGCGCACGACGGAATCGGCATCGGCACGCTGAAAGCGCAGGTCCACCTTGAGCCGCCGCATGCCGTGGCGGTCGGTGCTCTCCGCCAGCGTGACGCGGCTGGACCGGTGCGGCAGATGTTCGGCGTGATAATGCAGCGCGTAGATGTTCGTCGGGCTGTGCAGCAGAAAACCCGGCAGCCGCGGGCGCGCCACGTAGTGGTGGTAGGCAAACGGCGGTATGAACGCGGCAATCGTCGGCAAGGCACGGGCGACATTACCCAGATGGGCGGCCAGCGTATCGCGCGAGCCGCCCGCCGTGGTAATCCGGGCGATCGCCGGTGCCGCCAGCAGGCGTTTCAGCCCCGGTGTGCGCAGCGCCAGGTAAGCCATCGACAGCACGCCGTTGCCGTGCCGGGGATCGGCCAGCGGAGGATTGTCGAGCCACATCGCGGTATTGAGCAGCGCATGCCGGTGCTGAATAGCGGCGGGCACGGTCAGCCGGCGCCGGGCATAGAAGCCCTGCGCATCGCGCTCGAAATGCCAGATGGTGCGGGCCGGATCGGCGTGCAGCCGCACGCTGGCGATCTTGCCGGATACATGGCCCATGTAGTGGCATCCCAGCATGCCGCCACGATTGCCCAGCCGGTCGCCGTGCTGGGCGTTGGCATTGAGCAGCAGCCGCGTGGACTCCAGCCCGCCGCAGGCCAGCACATAGCGATCGGCGCGAATGCGCAGCCGCGTATCGCCACACAGGCCCGCGACCACGGCCAGGCTGCGGATCTGCTCGCTGTCGGGCATCGGATCGATGGCCACGCACGTGGCATCGAGCAACAGCCGCACATGCGGACTGGTACGCAGCGCCTCGGCATAGCGACGCGCGAAATTGGGCTCGCCGCTCCAGCGTTCCAGGTCGCTGGCGATGATGGCGCCGGGCTGGAAGGTATCGGTAAAAGGCTGGCGGGCCGACGGGCATTCCAGTTCCGCCAGCGAGAACGTGGGGCGGCCACAGTTGGCGTACTCGCACGCAATGCGATACCACGGCGCGATCTCTTCGTAGGACACCGGCCAGGCGACGTCCGGCACGTGCGCACGCGGTTCGAAATCGATCGGGTCGAATGGCAGGCACCGCCCGCCCCAGAGCCACGACGTGCCGCCCAGCGCCCGCCGCACCGCGTCCTGCATGGGCGCGTGGCGCCGTGGATCGACGATTTCGGCGTCGCACATGGCTTGCGCCTGTGGCAGGTGGGTGGTGCCGCCTGCCTCAACCAGGATCACGTCGATCCGCCGCCGCGCCAGCTCCAGCGCGCACGCAATACCCGCAGGCCCGGAACCGACCACGCAGACTTGCGTCTGCAGCGTCGTCTCCGGCGATGCGTCGCTTAATGCCATGAATACCTCTCCGATGTCCCCCGTCGCCACAGGCGACCAGCGGGCAGCTGGCGATGTTGCCGCTGCGGCTCTTTGAGGCTGACGTTACGGTGGGCCCACCCCTGCATCCGTGCGTTTGCGCACGCGGCGGTGCCCGATAAAGATTTGACTTGTCAGGAAGATGGCGTATGGCGAAGGTCGAGCGTGACCACGCGCAACGTGGCGTCGTCGGGGCAGACCGTATCTGCGAAGCCAAGACGGTGCGCCAGCCCACGCATGCCGCGATTGGCCGACAGCACGTAGCCTTCCATCGTGCCGAACCCGGCCGCCCGCGCAAGCGCGATCAGCGTTTGCATCAGCAGGCTGCCCAGGCCGGTGGATTGCCAGCCGTCGAGCACGGTCACGGCGAACTCGCACGCATCGCGGCCCGGTAGCGCCACGTAGCGCGCACCGCCGACCAGATGCCCGCTCTCGGCGGTGCCCGCCACGGCGGCCAGCGTGCAGTCCTGCCCGGGCACCGGGTGAACCACGTTGTCGAGCAGCGCCTCGGGCAGGTCGTGCATCGCGGCCATGAAGCGGGTGTAGCGGGAGTCGTCGGACAGCAGCGAGAACGCTTCGACAATGCCCGCCCTGTCGTCTTCCCGGATCTTGCGCAGCACCACCGGCTGGCCGTTGCGCAAGGTGGCGTGCAGAGGCAGTTGGGGTAGTGCAGGCAGGGAGGCGGTCGTGGGATTGGTGTCGGTCGGCATGGCGGGGCCTGGGAGGGTGGGGTGGATGGACGGTGATGTCATGGTAGGCAACCGCGCGTGAAGTCTCCAAGGGCGCCGGCCCCGCCAGCGCGGCGGCGCGGGCGCATGGCCGCCGGTTCTTGCAGTATGCTCGCGACTGATCGATCCACTCTGGAAAGGAGCATCCGATGACCGTAGTCGTGCTGGCGATCGATGGGTCTGCCCACAGCCACGCTGCCACCACCTGGGTGGCCTCCACCGCCGCGCTGGCCGCACCGCGCATCGTGCATCTGGTCCATGTCTCGCCGGTGCTCGGTCGCACCGGGTTTGGCACGGTCGACTTCGAGCAGGAAAACCGCGAGCAGGCGCGCCAGGCGTTCGAAGCCGCCCGCCGCATTCTGGACGGCCATGCCGATGGCATCCATGAGCACTGGCTGCGCGGCGACGCAGTCGCATCGATCGTGGGCTTTGCCGCGCAGCACGGTGCCCACCTGCTGGTGGTGGGCGCCAAGGGCGTGGGCCCGCTCAAGGCGGCCCTGACCGGATCGGTGGTGTCGAAGGTGGTGGCGCAGTCTACCGTGCCGACGGTCGTCATCAATTCGCCGGACCCGGACGCCGCCTAGCGCTGCAACCCGCGCATGGGCGCCGCCGCTCAGCGCATCGACTCGAGCCCGGCAGTACTTCCACCGACCCGTATCGGCGAAAGCCCCAGGTGCGGATGTCCTTGACTTCCCCTTGGACGCCGCCTTGAATATGCAAACTGAACAGTGATCAGTTCGGACGGGAGACAGCGTGGAAACAGCGCAGCAACGCATGCATCAAGTGGGGGATGGCAAGGCGGGCCAGCCCGCGCCGGACAGCATCTGGACGAAGGGTAACTTTGCGCCGGTGACACGGGAAATCGAGGCCGCCGGGCTGAAGGTGCGGGGTGATCTGCCGCCGGACCTGGCCGGCACCTTGTATCGGAATGGTCCGAATCCGCGTTTTCCGACACCGGGGACGCACTGGTTCGGCGGCGACGGCATGATCCACGCCATTGCGCTGGCCGATGGCGCGGCCAGCTATCGCAACCGCTGGGTCCGGACACCGAAATGGCGCGACGAAGACCGGGCGGGCCGCGCGCTGTTCCGCGCGTTCGCCGGCAAGCTGCCCGATGCCCCCGAATGGGCGGGAGACGACCGGGGCGTGGCCAACACCAATATCGTGTGGCACGGCCAGCGGCTGCTGGCGCTGGAAGAGGCGCACCAGCCCACGCGCATGACGCCCGGCACGCTGGAGACGCAGGGCTACGCCGATTACGGCCCGCTGCAGGGGCCGTTCACGGCCCATCCGAAGATCGATCCGCTGACCGGAGACATGTTTTTCTTCGGATACAACGCCGATGGCCCGCTGACCGCCGCCATGACGACCGGCACCATCAGCCCCGATGCGCGGCTCACCCGCCACCTGAAGTTCGACACGCCGTACTGCAGCATGGTCCACGACTTCATGATGACCACGCGGCATCTGCTGTTCCCGGTCCTGCCGCTGACAGGCAGCCGCGAACGGCTGGAGAAAGGGCTGCCGCCGTATGCGTTCGAGGCCGACCGGCCGTCGATGATCGGCATCATGCGGCGCGATGGGCCGTCCGCCGTGCCGCGCTGGTTCCAGGGCCCGCCGTGCTATGTGTTCCACGCGATGAATGCGTGGGAAGAGGGCGACACCATCCACGCCGACGTCATGGTCTACGACGAGGCGCCGCTGTTTCCGCGCCCGGACGGCTCGCCGGGCGACCGGTCGCGCCAACTGGCCTACCTGACCCGGTGGACCTTCCAGTTGGCCGATGGCCGCGACACCTTCACCAGCCGGCGCCTGTGCGACATCCCGGGCGAATTTCCGCGCATCGACGACCGTCTTGCCGGTCGCCGGCACCGGCATGGCTGGTTCGCCGCGTCGGTGCCCGGGGAAGCCGCGCGCCAGGGGCCATCGGACGAGAGGGAACGGCAGGGCATTGTGCATCTCGACGCCCTGACCGGCGCCCAGGCCACGCTGTGGCTGCCGCCGGGCGATGCCACCTCCGAGCCGGTGTTCGCGCCGCGTGGCCGCGCAGAGGGCGACGGCTGGCTGCTGGCCGTGGTATGGCGCGCGGCCTCGAATACCAGTGAACTGCTGGTGCTCGATGCCCTGGACATCGCGTCCGGGCCGGTGGCCACGGTAGAGCTGCCGCAGCGCGTGCCGTTCGGCTTCCACGGCAACTGGGTGGAAGGAGCCAGCGCGTGAGCCGGATACTGCGGGTGGCGTGGCCCGTCATGCTCGACACGCTCGGCGTGCTGGTGTTTGCCGTGCTGATGGCGCTGAACGTGGACGTCCGCATCGCCACGCTGGCGGGTCTGGTCGTGGCACTGGCCGTGGTCGGCCGGGAGATCGTCCATCGGCGCCGCGTGGCGGTGCTGCAGTGGATCAGCCTGGCGTCGGTCGTGGTGTCGTCGATCGCCACCTGGGTCACGTCCGATCCGCGCTTCGTGATGGCCAAACCGAGCATCCTGTTCCTGGTCATCGGCGTGGTCATGCTCCGCGGCGGCTGGATGAACCGCTATGTGCCGCCGGCCATCGCGCCGCGCGTGCAGCCCGAAATGACGTTCTTCGGCTACGCCTGGGCTGTGCTGATGCTGGTGTCCGCCGCGCTGAACGCAGGGGTGGCAATCTGGCACCCGGCGTCGTGGCCGGCCTTTATCGCGATCTATCCGGCGGTGTCCAAGGGCGTGCTGTTCTGCGTGCAGTACGGCGTGGTGAAGGCCGCGTTGCGCCAGCGCCCCGCCACGGACGCCGACGCGGACGCCGGCGCCGCGCCGGACAGCCAGGCGGCGCTGTAGCGGCCAGATCCGCGACAGCCGCGGTAGCATGGACACCCCCACGACCCACGGCAGCGACCTGGCATGACCCAGCAATCCACGGCGGCCCGCGCGCCCCGGCCCCCCAAGACGCCCGCGGGCGCCGCCACCAAGCCGGAAGGGCAGTGGCACCACGGCGATCTGCGCGCGTCGCTGATCGCCTGGGGCCTGCACCTGATCGATACCGAAGGCGCCGCCGCAATGAGCATGCGCACGGCTGCCAGGCTGGCGGGCGTGTCGGCCGGCGCGCCATCGCACCACTTCCAGGACCGTAACGGCCTGCTGGCAGCCATTGCCGCGCAGGCGTTCCGCGAACTCAAGCACTTCAGGAGCGAACGGGCCGCCCGGCTGCCCAATGCCACCCCGGCCGACCGACTGCGCGGACTGCTGGTGGGCTATGCGGAATTCGCCCACACCTATCCGGCGCGCTTCCACCTGATGTTCGGCCCCGGCGTGGAGCGGCGCAGCGACTACCCCGAACTCACGCAGGCCGCCGGCGATTCGTTCTCGCGCGTCCGCGAGGCCGTGACCGCGTGCCTGGACGGCAAGGCGCCGACCCACCTGTCCGAAGAACGGCTGGCCTTCGCAGTCTGGATCGCCGCCCACGGCCTGGCCACGGCAACCGCGAGCCACGCGCGCATCTCGGCCGTATCGGCGGAGCCGCTCGATATCGACCAGATGGCCGGTGTGGTGGCGGAGTTCTGTCTGCTGGCGTTGAGGGCGTGCACCGTCTGAGCGCCCCCGGCGGGAACGCAAAAGAAAAGGGCGCCGATACCGATCGGCGCCCCGCATGCCACCCGGCTACATCACTTGCGCAGGTCGAAGCGGTCGAGGTCCATCACCTTGGCCCAGGCGGCGACGAAGTCCGTGTAGAACCTGTCGGCGCCGTCGGCACTGGCGTACACCTCTGACAGCGCACGCAACTGCGAGTGCGAGCCGAACACCAGGTCGACCCGCGAGCCGGTCCACCTGACCGCGCCGGTCTTGCGATCGGCGCCCTCGAACACGTCGCGCGACAGCGGCGTCCACTCCAGGCTCATGTCGAGCAGGTTGCGGAAGAAGTCGTTCGTCAGCGTCTCGGGCCGGTCCGTCAGCACCCCGTGCGCATCCCTGCCATGATGGACGTTCAGCACGCGCAGGCCGCCGATCAGCACTGTCATCTCGGGCGCGGTCAGCGTCAGCAGCTGTGCCTTGTCGATCATCATGTGCTCGGCCGGCACGCGCACGCGCGGGTTGATGTAGTTGCGGAACGCGTCGGCGGTCTGCTCCATGGCGTCCATCGACTTCACGTCGGTCTGCGCCTGCGACGCATCCATGCGGCCCGGCGAGAACGGCACGGTCAGCGTCTTGCCCGCCTTCTCGGCAGCCTTCTCGATGGCCGCCCCGCCCGCCAGCACGATGAGGTCGGCCAGCGATACCTTCTTGCCGCCCGACGCCGCGCCGTTGAAGTCCTTCTGGATGCCTTCCAGCACTGACAGCACCTTGCCCAGCTGGTCGGGCTCGTTGATCGCCCAGTCCTTCTGCGGGGCCAGGCGGATGCGGGCACCGTTGGCGCCGCCGCGCTTGTCCGAGCCGCGGAACGTCGAGGCCGAGGCCCACGCCGTTTTCACCAGCTCGGCAATCGACAGCCCCGATGCCAGCACCTTCTGCTTGAGCGCGGCGATGTCCTTGTCGTCGACCAGCGGGTGGTCCACCTTCGGGATCGGGTCTTGCCAGAGCAGCTCCTCGGTCGGTACTTCGGGGCCCAGGTAGCGCGCCACAGGGCCCATGTCGCGGTGGGTCAGCTTGAACCACGCACGGGCGAAGGCATCGGCGAACGCCTGCGGATCGTCCTTGAAGCGGCGCGAGATCTTCTCGTAGATCGGGTCGAAGCGCAGCGACAGGTCGGTGGTCAGCATGGTCGGCTTGAGCTTCTTCGACGGATCGTGCGCGTGCGGCACCGTCTCGGGTGCATCCTTGGCCACCCACTGGTTGGCGCCGGCCGGGCTCTTGGTCAACTCGTACTCGAAGTTGAACAGGTTTTCCCAGAAACCCTGGCCCCATTGGGTGGGGGTGCTGCTCCACGTCACTTCCAGGCCGCTGGTGATGGTGTCCGCGCCTTTGCCGCTGCCGTACTTGTTCTGCCAGCCCAAGCCCTGGAGTTCCAGCGCGGCCGCCTCGGGTTCCGGCCCGACGTTGCTGGCCGGGCCTGCGCCGTGCGTCTTGCCGAAGGTATGGCCGCCAGCGATCAGCGCCACCGTTTCCTCGTCGTCCATGGCCATCCGGCCAAATGTGTCGCGGATGTCGTAGGCAGCCGCGAGCGGGTCCGGATTGCCGTCGGGGCCCTCGGGATTCACATAGATCAGGCCCATCTGCACCGCGCCCAGCGGATTCTCGAGATTGCGGCCCGGGTCGGTGCGGCTGACTTCCTCGCCATGTTTTTCCACGTCGGCCACCAGCACGCCGCCATCGTCCTGCCGGCCCGCCGCGCCCTTGCCGTAGCGGACATCGCCGCCGAGCCAGGTCTTTTCATTGCCCCAGTAGACGTCCTGGTCCGGTTCCCATGTGTCTTCGCGCCCCGCGCCAAAGCCGAAGGTCTTGAAGCCCATGGTTTCCAGCGCGACGTTGCCGGCCAGGATCATCAGGTCGGCCCAGGAAATCTTCTGGCCGTATTTCTGCTTGACGGGCCATAGCAGCCGGCGGGCCTTATCCAGGCTGACGTTGTCGGGCCAGCTGTTGAGCGGCGCAAAACGTTGCTGGCCGCGTCCGCCACCCCCGCGGCCGTCGCCGATGCGGTAGGTGCCGGCGCTGTGCCAGGCCATGCGGATGAACAGCGGGCCGTAGTGGCCGAAGTCGGCGGGCCACCAGTCTTGCGAATCGGTCATCAGGTGGGCCAGGTCCTGCTTCAGCGCGGCGTAGTCGAGGCTCTTGAAGGCCGCGGCGTAGTCGAATCCCTCGCCCAGCGGGTTGGTCTTGTCCGAATGCTGGGCCAGCAAGTCAAGACGCAGCTGTTTGGGCCACCAGTCCGCATTGGTGGTGCCGCCGCCGGCGGCATGGTTGAAGGGACACTTTTCGTTAGACATGCTCTCTCCTTTGGGGGATCCAAACGGTAGTTCTTGTCTGTCTTCACGCGTCAACACTTCCACGAGGCTCTGCCTCGGCAGATCCTGTCGCACGAGAAATATAGGCGAGAGCCCATGCCAACAACATGAGAGGTTTGCAATCGGCGCGATAGGGCATCGCTATGGCGGTTGCGCCATGACGGTTCGGGTTAGCACCGACCATTTGGCGCGCAGTGCGTGACCTATAGTTCCGGTACCCCAGACCACTGCGGCGCATGACGCCGGGAGGCTGCAATCATGACCATGGCTACGAAGCTGGCACGATGCCTGAGCCGGGCCGAGACCCGTTTCGAGACCGTGCATCGCCGCGGGCGGCCTGGACAGCCGGCCCACACCGGCGACGGCGCGGCCCCGAGCATCCCCGCCGACCGGCTGGCCCGCACGGTGCTGCTGGAGGACGACAAGGGCTACCTGGCCGCCGTGATTCCAGCCAGCCATCATCTGAAGCTGGCCGAACTGCGCGAGCAGACCGGCCGCAAGCTGACCTACGCCCATGCCCAGGGTGTGCGCGAGGTGTTCCGAGACTGCGATCAGCGGGCATTGCCGCCGGTAGGCATGGCCTATGGCACGCTGACCTGGATCGACGATAGCCTGCTGACCCACGACGACGTTTACTTCGAGGCGGGCGACCGCGATGGGCTGGTCCATATGAACGTGGACGATTTCGCGCAGCTGATGTCCGAAGCGCGGCGCGGCCATTTTGCGCATCGCGTGATGTAGGCAGGGCGCGCAAACCGCTTTTCGCTGCATACGTGACGATCTGGCCGCCTGCCGGAGCCAGGCCGGCTCCGGCAGGTTGGCGCGCTCGCGCTAGAACGCGAGCGTCATGGCGGCGATGACCACCTGATCGTGGGACGCCGGATTGAACCAGTAGACGCTGCCGGTGACCTTGCCGAACGTGAGCTGTACCAGACCGCCGCGCTGGAACTCGCGATCGCCGCCGTAGATCCGCGTGCGCTGGGCTACCAGACCCACGCGCAGCCACTGAACCGGGCGGAATCCCAGTTCGCTCCACGCATAGGTGTAGGGCGTGGTGGAGCCCGTGCCGGGCAGATATTCGGCTTCGATGTAGTAATCGAACTTGCTGACCGCAAGGCTGGCCTCCACGCCGGCAATGGGCCCGTGCGCGCTGCCTACCACGACGCCCACGATGGGCGTGACCTTGTACTGGAACGTTTCGCCGCCCGAGAACGACCAGCCGACGAAACCCGACTGGGCATGCCTCGCCTCGTAGTTGACGCGCGCTTCGAGATGCAGCTGGCCATGATCGGCCCCGAAAATGCCCGAAGCGTAGCTGTCTTCGTGTCGCGGCATGTTCCAGAAGCCGGTCGCCAGGAAACTCCAGGCGGGCGGCGGGGTATCCGCAGCGGGCGCCGGCGGGGTGACGGCAACCTCCTGGGCCTGCGCGCCGATTGCCGCCAGCCAGAGCGCAACTGCCACCAGGGGCGCGCGCATCTTATCCCCCCAGCGCGATGACGGCCATGGTGACGACCACGCCGAGCGCCATCATCCAGAATCCGGCCCGCCAGGGGTTGATCCCGCCGTAGTGGCCCAGCGCCGCGCCGCCCACGAACAGCATGATCAGCGTCAGTACCCTGGAGACGACCAGCGCCGTGGACAGGTCGTGCAGCAGCACGAAGGGCAGGGCGACCGGGAACGTCGTCAGCACGACGATGAAGAAGATGCGGATCGCGGCAAGAAAGTCGCCGCCATGCAGCGTCGGGCGGTCTGGCACGGTGGCGCCGGAGACAAGCCGCAGACGTACCGGTTCGAGATCCTCGTTGGCAATGTGCGGATTCATGGCGGGCGGCAGCGCGTCGCGGATCGCCGCGATGCCCGAGGGCGCGTCGCCATGCTTGGCCGTCAGGGCAAGCTTCTGCAGCATGCCGCGGCCGGCCAGCGTCCGCACCAGATACATGATCGCGTCGACGAGCCCCCAGGCAAGATTGCAGCCGAGGGCCGCGCGCAGCATGGTCTGGGCGGCATCGGGCCCGGCTGTGGCGGAAGATACCGCGCCCACGAACGTCAGCGCCATGTACAGCCCGAAACACATTTCGGACACGCGATCGACCACGTCGAGGGCCGGAGCCCGATCCTCGACGCTGTCGCTCTGTGACGGATTGATAGCCGACATGCTGGTTCCTCCCCGTGTGCCAGCAATGGGTTAGGACACGGTAGACCCATCCATGCGGCGCTGCCATTGGACCAACGTCCTAGCGCGCGGCGCGGGCGGCGCCCTTTGGCACGGGGGAGTCGGCAGGGGCAGGGATCGTCCAGGGCCGGGGGGGCGTGAGACCGGGAGACCGGGCGGACGCCGCCGGGCGCCGTCGGGACCGACGGCGCCATTTGCATGCGGGTAACGGAGGCCGCCGCGCGGCGGCCCGCCTGGCTACTGGCAACTGGTGCCGGGGGTCGCTGCGATCACCAGTCGCAGGTTCTTCGTCACGGGGTCGTCGTCGGCACCCACCGTATTGTCGGTAAACGTGCAGCCATACCTGGCATCGGCCACCACGGACGCCGTCAGCACATCGTCGCCGGCGGGGCGCGTGCGGGTCTGCTCCCACGCCACCATGTCGTCGAACGCCCTGGTCTGCTCCGCCACCGTGAAATCGCAGTGCGCGATGCCACGGATTGCGCGCTGCACCAGCCAGGACGCCGTGCCGTTGGCGTCGGCGCGGCGCTTGTAGATCTGCTCCATGCTGAACGGCACGTACATGTCGCCCAGCGTATGCAGTGTCAGCACCGGCACGCTGATTTTCGCGGCGTTCTGCGGAATCCAGCGCAGGCCGTCGCGCCGCAGCCGGTTGGCATCGGCGACCGGGCGCACGCGGAAGATGGCCGCATTGAACGCCTGTTCCTCGGCGGACTGGGCCGGGTCGTTGTCGAACTGATAGAGCAGGGCGGTGGTGTCCACGACGTTTTGCGTCAGGATGCCGTTGACGGTGCCGTCAGAGCCGAATGTGCTCCACACCGCGTCCTGGTAAGCCTTCGATGCGGGGCTTTTCCCGAAGCCGAGTTCGAACAGCGGGCGCTCGCCGCCGGTCAGGTTCTTGACCACGGCCTTGAGCTTGTCGCCGGTGGCGGTGGTCGCCGAGGGATAGGTGGTGAACAACGCCGACATCAGCGGCGTCACGACCTGCGCCCAGTTCGTGACCGGCCACGATGTGGCGGGCATGCCGGCCAACTGCTGCGCGGCGGTCTGATAGCCACCGAAGTAATTGAACAGTTCGGTGTCGCCCAGCACGGCGCACATCGGCACCGAGCCGTTGTACGTCACCTTGTGCACGGCGGTCTGGATGTTCTCGGCATCCACGGCCGCGGCCGCAATATGCCCGCCCATCGAATGGCCAACGATGTACGTGCGGCTGGGCGCGGCCAGCGTACGGCCATTCTTCTTCGCAATATCGGTGAACGCCAGCGCCAGCGCGTTGGTGTCCTCCAGGCCGGCGCGGACATCGTAATAGTTGGTCGAATAGGTGGACGCGGCCCACGCGTAGCCGGCCTCCAGCAGATGCCTGCGGATGCCCGGGATGGTGACGGAGAGCGCGGAACCCATCCCGGCGTAGCCGTGGGCATACATTACGAGCTTGCCGTTCCAGGCGGCGGGCACTTCCACGACATAACCTGCATTGCCGAGCTGGCCGGACCAGCGGTCGGACGCGGGCGCACCGGCCAGCGGCGCCAGTTTGGCCGCCAGCGCGTTGGTATCGACGGTAAAGGTGCGGCTGTCTTGCGGGCGCACGTCTTCGGGCTGGACCGTCGGCGCCGTGGGAGTGGGCGTGGATGCGGTGCTGGCCGACCCGTTGTCGTCGCCGCCACCACAGCCGTACAGCAGGAAGCCGGCAGCCAACGCCAGGGCAGTGCTCTGGAATACGCGATGCATGATGTCTCCTCTGTCTTCTTTATCGTGAGTGTGGGAGTGCGTCGGCACGCGTCCTCGACCGCCGTCAGTCTTTCAATGCAAATGCTTCCCCCGCGTGACAACGCCCGGCCAATGTAACCGCGGCGATACGTCACGCCAATATTCAAACAGGTGTCCGATTTGCGCGTTACGCACTGCAACATGCGCGTTCATCCGGCTTCTGCGTCGCCGCCGGTGTATGGATTTCGGGCGCTGCTCACTGGCTTTGCGCCGGCGGCCCGGATACGCTGCGCTCCCAAGACGGGACCTCCGTGAATCGCTGGCATCGGTCCATTTGGCCCTGACACGCGATTCTTCAATAATCTATCGAAGGTTCAATCAAGCTTTAGGCTGCTGTCACCACGCCGGAACCCAAGTCCGGCGCGGCTTGACGAGTGACAGCAGCGCATTAAAACCCTTGGAAAAAATTTCCAATCCCTTCCGTTTTGCTTCCTCTTCCGCCAGGGTCAAGAACACCTCGCGCGGGTCCATCCCAGCTTCCTTGGCGAGCAAAAAGGCAGTCGCGTAATCCGGCAACCGGTCACCGCGTGCGTAGCGATTGAACGTCTGTTGCGGTACGCCCATTTCCTGTGCCACGACTCGAACACTGCGGCCGTGTAATGCTTTAGCTATCAGTTCTTGGTAGCTCATATGTATCTCCAATCACTCGCTGACTCTGTTCGGAGTAACGTGCGCGTGAGCCTGTTCGGAGTAACTCCAACCGGGTTCGCAAGCCGAAATATACCGGGAAACCGACGAGGGGTTAAAAAATCATGATCCGCATCGAAATCGAGAGCACAGAAGTCAAGCAACGTGGGGGCATCAGCAACGGCCGCGAGTGGAAGATTCGCGCACAGCAGGGCTGGGCGTTCCTGTGTGACCAGGCCGGCCAGCCGAACCGCCACCCGACCCGCATCGAAGTGCGCATTGATGAAGGCCAGCAGCCCTATGCTGCGGGTGTCTACACCCTCTCGCCGGCCAGCTTCTGGGCCGACAAGTACGGCAAGCTCACCGTTTCCCCCCGCCTGGTGCCCGTCGCCGCCAACGTGAAGGCAGCAGCGTGATGCGCGCCGCCTTCCTGCTCCAGCTCGCCGGTCCTGCTCACCAGGGGAGCACCGGCCCGCCCAAAGCACCTCAGATCGGCGGGAATCAGTAACACCCGCCGATCATTCCCATTTTGGTAATCGCCCCAAATACCCGGGGTTTTCTAAGCATGGCGCACTGCTATGAGGGGAGCATGCAGCCTTCTGTATTCATTGACTGGATCGACATTTCGCAAGACCACATGGCCGGTGGTCTTCCGATCGTCGCTGGCGGCTTCTTCGATCGCTTCGACGAAGATGCGGCCTTCGAATTCCGGTCCTTCCAGCATTACAAGCACAAGGGGTCATACGACAGCACTGTCATCGTCAAGTGCGATGGGCAGCGGGTCAGGCTGTCGGGCAACGTCGGGCGCTTTAACCGGCCCGACAACGTGTTCAACCTGGACTTCGATCAGACCATCAAGAAGGCGAACTGGATTCTCAAGACCTTCGGTCTGCCGCCCTTCACGAAGGGCAGCTTTCGCATGGACCAGGATGGCAAGTCGGAGTGGACGGGGGCGAAGCTCTCTGAGCTTCACGTAACGGAGAACCGCGCGACCTTTTCGGAAGATAAGGCCAAAGCCTTTATCGACTGGGTTGCAGAGCGGTCTTTCAGCCGGATGAAGTCCGGAGCTTACGGGGGTGAGTCGGCCTGGTTCGGCAACAGCCGCCAGTCGATCATGGCCTACAACAAGGCCAAAGAAATGGTGGACCACGGCACGGCAGAGCGGTCCCCACAGCTGTACGAGTACTGCCGTGACTACGGCCTTGTGCGCATCGAAATGAAGCTGCGCCGGCGGGCACTCAATGACCTTCATCTCAAGCATCTCGGAGCCATCACCATGGACCGCATCGTCAGCATTTTCCGTGACAAAACCGCGCCGCTCTTCCAGGCGACGGCCAACCCGGACCTCGAACTTTTGGAGTGCGTTCCGCACAAGAGCCGCCTGGTAGCCGAGGCGTGGCTCAAAGGCATCGACTGCCGTTCGACCATGACGAATGGCACGTTCTATCGCCATCGCAAGGTGCTGCTGGAATGCGGTATCGACATCAGCAACCAGCGCAAGACCGCGACTGTGCATGTCATTCCAAAGGTGATCGAGATGCTGCCGGTGGCCGCGCCCGATTGGTACTGGAAGCGGGAGGCTGCGTGATGTGGTGGCTCGTCATTCGCTCCATCTGGTCCAACGAGGCCGCTTTCGAGCTCGTGCGCCGCATTCATGCGCGCAGCCTGTACCGCCAGTACAAAGCTGCTCGGTCGCGGAGCTGACGACGGGATAGGCGCGCCACGCGCGCCTGCCCGGCGTTAGCAGAGCGCTCGCTGGAACAAACGATTTCAACGCGGGGTGGACCTGAACAATCCATCTCGTTTTTCCAACCCTAACCTTAAGGGGGTCAACATGTTCAAGTTCTCGAAGAAGGCAAAGCTCGCAACTCTGGCCGCAATGTCGATGGTGGCATCCGGTGCCGCCATGGCTGATGTTCCGGCTGCGGTGACCACCGCGATTACCCAGGGCGGTACGGACTCGGCCACGGTGGCCGGCGCTGTCCTGGTGGTGATCGTCGGTATCGCCGTCTTCAAGTACATGCGTCGCGCTGTCTGACGCATGGACGGTGCGCTGGTAGGCGGTCGCTGTTACGCCAACCAGAGCGATGCTGCCGATGCGTATTTCAGCGCGGTGGCGCCTGCACAGACTCCGGGAGCTACAACTTATCTCTCGGAGTTTGTGAAGGTCTCTGGCAACTGGGTATTGCGGCGATATCAGGTGGACTCGGGCGGGGCGGTGGCGATGCTTTCTGATGCGTCGGTACCGGCGATCAGTTTTCCGACCTGTGACCCACAGGGTCCGTTTTTCGATGGGATGACGATGGGCTGGGGCGTTGTTGGTGCGATGGCCCTGGCCTGGGCAGTTGTCCAGGTGCGAAGGGGATTGTGATGCTTGCTATCGATTTCTGGCTCTGGGCCGGATTCCTACTGCCGGTTCTGCCGGCAGTAATCATTTTCAGGGTGACGTGATGATTCGCCGCTCGCTCGTTCTCTATGTCCTGGTGCTCGCCGCTGCGCTGTTCTGGGGGCGTGTGGAGGCTTCTGCGGTCCCGCTTACTGTCGGGGCCGCTGCGGCCCGATCTGCGGCTTCCACTACCGGCTATGTCACGAATGCTGCGTCGGCCTTCGTTGGCGCCGCGTTCAACAATGGCATGACTACTTCCGTAGGTGGTCGGCTTGTCACAGTTCCTGCTACGTGGCGCCTTGCTTCTAATGCAGCGCAAGTCGCGCTCACTGCGGTTCGCACTACACCGCTTGGTGCAGCGGCCTCAATTGCTGCTTCACTTTTGGTTGCGTACGGTATTCAGAAATGTGCAGATGGGACGTGGTGTACTAAGCCAGCTACGTCTACGGACCCGTCTGTCAATCAGCCGTTTTTGGCTTCGTCGCCGCATTGGAGGTACGTGTACGGCAGCGTGGTCATTGCTGATGCATCCCGTAGTGTGGTCTGCGAGCGTTACCGTGTATTGAGGGGTTGGTCGACTGTAGCGCCTTTCGGTACGGCAACGGAGGATGGTGGTTGTCAAGGGCCGTCGCAATCTGAGTATATCTACACGACTCGCGTTCCCAGTGGTTGTGAGGCTGGTTATACGCTGGCTTCGGGCACTTGTTATCCGCCTGGCTGGAAGGATCCTACGCCTCAGCCTGCTACGGATGCTGACTGGGCTAAGGTGCCGCCGACCGCATTGACGTCGAGTGACGCGCTGTTGAATGCCTTGGGCAAGGATGGCGTCTTCCTCGATATCAACCCGCAGTTTGACGCGAAGCCTCAGGTTGTTCCGCTGTCGAATCCGTACGCTGACCCTGTGACGGGCAAGCGGTATCAGGACGTGGCCACGGTACAGCCAGCGCCGGATGGGAGGACAGCCGAGGTGCAGGTTGCGAAGCAGGAGGTTGATTCCCAGGGAAACCCGGTTACGGATGCCTCTGGTGTCGCTGCGGCACCTCAGAAGCAGGATGACCCCTGTGTCGGTCACGAGGACCGTCTTGGCTGCATGACTACGGGCGAGGTTCCGCAGGGCCCAGACCTGGGCAAAGACGAGCGTCACATCACGATTACGCCGGATACGGGGTGGGGCGCTGACACTGCGGCCTGTCCTGCGGACATCGTTGTGCCGATGCACTTGCGTGGCGCGCAGTCTCTGTCTTTCTCCTACCAACCCGTTTGCAAGGCCGCTGACATGTTCCGGCCGGCCATCCTGGGCGTTGCATGGATTGTCGCTGTGCTCATTGCCCTGGGCATGGGCTTCAAAGGAGGTTCTGACTGATGGGCGCACTCGCACCGTTTTTGATGGCACTTGCCGGGCCGCTGGCTCGTCAGGTGCTCCTTTCCCTGGGCATTGGCCTCATCACGTTCGTGGGCGTCGATACGGCTGTCACCAGTGCGTTAGCCGCGGCGAAGGGGTACATGGGCCAGATCACGGCTGACTACGCTGCGATCCTGGCAAGGGCAGGGCTGTTCACGGCAATGAGCATCATCGCCGGCGGCATCTCCGCCCGGGTCTCGATGATGATTCTCAAACGTATGGGACGGGTCGCATGAGCGCAGGCACACAACCGATTACCCTGGTCACCGCTACGCCTGGCGGTGGCAAGACTGCCCTGGTGGTGGATCTGATGCGGAAGGCTGCTGATGCTGGCCGGCCCATCTTCCAGCTCGGGATTCCGGAGCTCAAGCTGCCGTACATTCCGACACCTCCGGTGAAGGACTGGACCGAAAAGCGCATCGATCCGGAAGACCCGGATCAGAACGAGCTGGACTACTTCACGTTCCCGGAAAACTCGCTCATTGTCCTGGATGAGGCACAGCGTATTTTCCGCGTGCGTGCCACTGGGTCGAAGATTCCAGACCATGTGGCGGCCTTCGAGACCGTGCGCCATACGGGCGTGACGTTCATCCTCATGACGCAGAATCCGACCTTCCTGGACTCGCATATCCGCAAGCTGGTCGGTCAGCATATCCACCTGCGTGATGTGGGCCTGCTCGGTCGCTGGTACTACGAGTGGCCCGAGTGTGCCAATCCTGAGAATTTCAATACAGCGCCGATTAAGAGGAAGTTCAAGCTACCCAAGCACGTCTTTTCGCTCTACAAGTCCTCCAGCCTGCATATCAAGCGTCGGTACACCGTGCCGCCAGCCTTGATGATGCTGATCGCCTGTGTGCTCCTGGTGGCCTTCCTGGGCTGGCGCGTTTATCACAGCATGTATCAGAGAACTCATTCGACCCCGACGACGCCTGTGGCGGCGGCGGGGCCTACCACAGCAGCTGGTGCCTCATCTCCTTCTGTCGCCCCTGCAGCTCTGCCCGCGCCCACTGTTCGCACGAACGATGGTGGCGAATATCTTGCCGCCTTCGTGCCCATCGTCCCTGGTAAGCCCGAGAGCGCGCCGGCCTACGCCGACCTTCGCCAGGTCAAGGCCATGCCGATTGTTGTGGGGGGCGCCTGCATGGGTGCGCATTGCATCTGCTACAACCAGCAGGGGAGGGATGCCGGCCTGGATGAGATGCAGTGCCGCGATTGGCTGAAGAAACCGCCGTTCGATCCATACCGCGACCCTGTTGCAGGGCCGGTTGATCCTGGTGCAATGCCAGGTGACCGACTTTCCGTTACGCCTGACCGTAACGACAAAGGTGTTTAGCACCAGGTGCATTCGTGCGCTGACAGCCAAGCCCTTTCTATGCAAGCCGCACTTCGAGCTCGTCTTCACCACAACCAGGGCGATTCGAGTCGCCAGCCGTAGGCGACCGGCGATGACCCCGTTCAGGGGTCACCCTGGTACATCGCGCGGACCGCACTATGCGGTCCGTGCTTCATTGTGCGTCCGCTTGCTCGACCCCCTCCATTCGTAGGGTAGCTCCGAAGATTTCCCGATGTGCTCGGATCGCATCCAGCCGGTCCATCCGCAGCGTGTCGATTGTCCAGGCTGGTATTGGTCTGCGTCCGGCCAGCCAATCCCTGATGGTTCTGTCGCATCTGCGCAATAGACGGCAGAGCTTTTTTCGTGGTAGGCCAGCTGTGTACTGCTCGAATTCGACTGCAGAGACCCAGCGCCTGGACGTGTTTTTCATCTCGCCTCCGGCAACAAAAAAGCCAGCAACTTATGTGCTGGCTTTTGCGGTTTGAACCCCCGTCACGAGGGCTGGCGTTTTACGTAATGACTTCTTTTCTGACCCCTGCTGCCTGATTGAACCTTGCTCATAATCTATCTTATGTTAAATAACGAGTCACCTGATTCGCAAGCGCCGGCGGCTGGGTCGCGCATCCCAGCCGCCACTTCCAGGCGCGGCGGCCCCGCTTGAATCGGGGGTTGGCGCGGCTAGAATCAACTTCATGCGCGAAGGCCAACTCGTTCCACCGGCACCGCCCCGGAAAAAGCCGGCGGCCCGCAACCGTGCTTCCGGCCAGCGCGTCGCGGAAGCATCCGCGGGTGTTGCTGCGACCCCATCTGCGCCGTCTGCGCCGTCTGCGCCGTTCCTGCTGGCCACCAAGATTCTTCCGCCGCGTCTGCCGTCCGGATTGATCGAACGTCCGCGCCTGCTGGACGTGCTGGGCCAGGGCCGCGACAAGCGGCTCACCGTCATCAAGGCCCCGGCAGGTTTCGGCAAGACTTCGCTTTGCATCGCCTGGCTTGACCGGTTGCGCGCCGATGGCGTCCGCGTCGCCTGGCTGTCGGTCGATCAGGAAGACGACGAGCCTGCGCATTTTCTAAGTCATCTAGCGCAATCGCTGTACCGTGCCTGTGCCGCCGAAGGCGCGCCGCCAGGGCTTGCCGGGGATGTCTCGCTGCTCGTGCCCCGCGCGGTGATTGCCACGCTGGCCAACACGCTGGCCGAGATCGACGACGAGCTGTTTCTGTTCGTGGACGACTACCACCTGATCGCCACTGAATCGATTCATGAAGCCGTTGCGCTGCTGCTGGCCCACGCGCCGTCGAACTTCCATCTGGTGCTGGGCACGCGTGCGGATCCGCCCTTGCCGCTGGCGCGATTGCGGGCCGGCAATGCGCTGCTGGAAATCGACGCCACGATGTTGCGCTTCAGCGCCGACGAAACCGGGCGGTTCGTGCAGCGCGAATGCGCGGGTGGCCTGCCGCAGGCCTCGGTGGACGCCTTGCACGCCTCGACCGAAGGCTGGGCGGCCGCGTTGCGCCTGTCCGCCCCGATGCTGGCGCGCAGCCAGTCGGGCACCTGGGTGGCGCCATCGGGCACGGCGCGGCCTATCGCAGCCTATCTGGAAGAGATGCTGGCCTGCCAGACCCCGGAACTGGTCGATTTCATGGTGCGTACCGCCATCCTCGACCGGCTTTCGGCGCCGCTCTGCATGGCCGTTACCGGCGCGGCGGATAGCCAGAACATGCTTCAGGCGCTGGCCACGCGCCAGTTGCTGCTCGATCCGCTGGATGTCGAGGGTCGGTGGTTTCGCTACCACCAGTTGCTGCGCGACTACCTTCGCCAGCGGCTTGAGACCGCCGCTGACATCGACATTGCCGACCTGCATCGGCGCGCGTCGCGCTGGTATGCCGCGCAGGCACTGTGGACCGACGCCGTCTGGCATGCGCTGGAAGCCGGCGATGCCGTCGATGCGGTTGCCCTGATTGGTCAATGTGCGATGTCGCTGGTCCGCAAGGGCGATCTGATGACGCTGCTTGGCTGGCAGCGGCATTTGCCGCCGGACATCATGCGTGGCCAGGTGGATGTGCGCCTGGCGCTGGCACGCGGCATGGCGCTGGCCATGCGTTTCGAGGAAGCGTCTGCGATGGTCGAAGCCATCGAGCTGGATGCCGCGCAAGGGCCCGAGGCCGATCGCGACCGCTACCTGTGGGAATGCCGGGCGATACGCGCCCTGCTCACCGCCCTGCGCGACGATGCCCAGGGCGCGCTGCGGCTGGCGGAAGACTGCCTGCGCCGCCCGCTGTCGGACGATCCGTGGATGATCAACGTGCTAAGCAACGTCGTGCGGTTCGCGCACTGGAAGTCCGGCGATCTGGAACGGCTGTACGCCACGCCATGGATACCCTATTCGCCCGACGAAAACCGGCGCTATCCGCTGTCTTCGGTCTACCGGCTTTGCCTGCTGGGGCTGGCGGAACTGCAGCAGATGCGTTTCGACGTGGCAGAGCGATACTTTCTGCAGGCGATGCGATTTGCCGAAGACCACGCCGGCCCGGCCTCGACGGCCGCCGCACTGTGCGCACCGGCGCTTGCCCAGTTGCGCTACGAGCAGGACCGGCTCGAAGAAGCCGAAACGCTGCTGGTGGAACGCATGCCTGTCATCGACGTGGCGGTCCTGCTGGACAGCGTGCTGGTGGCGTACACGTTGCTGATCCGGATTGCGGCGGCGCGCGGGCACCTGGACCAGGCCCACGTGTGGATCGAACAGGCGTTGACGATTGGCCATCAACGCGCGTGGCACCGGCTGGTGGCTGCCATCCTCCTGGAGCGTGTCCGGCTGCTGCTTGCCGAAGGCCGCGCCCGGGAAGCCGCCGCGTGCGTCGAACAGATCGACAGGCTGGTGAACACCGTCGATGCGCCCGATTGCGAGGCCTGCGTCAGCGAACTGGACCGCTATCGGACACTTGGCGCCGCCAGCCTGGCCATGGCCGGGGCGCGGCCTGAAGACGCCGTGCGCCTGCTGGACGCCCTGCTCCGGCGCTTTTCGCGGAGCCGGCCCGATTATCTGGCGCTACGCGCGCGCACCTTGCTGGCACTGGCCTGCCACGCCAGGGGGTCGGCGGAACGGGCCGTCGAGGAATGCGGCCGGGTGCTGGCCTCCATCCAGTCCGCGCGTGCGTACCGCATCATCCTGGATCAGGGGCCCGGCGTCAGGGCCCTTCTGGAACTGGTCAGAAAGGCTACCGTCGCCGCTGGCGGCGGCGCGGAACGCCTGGCCTGCATCGACGAGCTGCTCGAACGTTGCAACGAGCGCTACCAGATGCGGCAAAAGGCATCGTCGGCGTCGGTGCGAGACGCGCTGAGCGCGCGCGAAGGCGGCATCCTGGCGCTGATCGCGGCCGGCCAGTCGAACAAGGAAATCGCGCGGACGCTGGGCATCGCGCCCGAAACCGTCAAGACCCATATCAAGAGCATCTTCGTCAAGCTGTCCGTGGAAAAACGTGCGCACGCCGTCGCGCGTGCGCAATCGCTGGGGCTGGTCGCCGGGCACTGACATCCCCCGCCGGTTTCGTTTCCGGCCTCCGTCCCCCGCCTCCCCCAAACGCGCTCCCCCGTTCCGGTCCCCTTTTTGGGGGATACGGCCGTCCAGACTGCACGGCCAACATGGCATCCATACATAGCGCCGCCTGAATCCCCCGTGGGGTGACGGCTCCGGCGCACCACAGACTTCCCTTTTGTCTGGAATACGCAGGAGACACACCCATGCTGGACGCGATGCACGACACCGCCCCGAACGCCTACGCCTATCCGCTGCTGATCAAGCAGCTGCTGCATACGCCACTTGGCCAGAACCCCGACCAGGAAATCGTGTACCGCGGCACCCACCGCCAGACGTACCGCACGATGCGCGAGCGGATTGGCCGCCTGGCCAACGGCCTGAGCCGGCTTGGCGTGGAGCATGGAACCACGGTGGCCGTGATGGACTGGGACAGCCATCGCTATCTGGAGTGCTACTTCGCGGTGCCGATGATGGGTGCCGTGCTGCAGACGGTGAACGTGCGGCTGTCGCCGGACGAGATCGCCTACACGATCAACCACGCCGGCGCCGAGGTGCTGCTGGTGCATACCGACTTCCTGCCGGTACTGGAATCGATCCGTAGCACGCTCGACACCGTGCGTGTCTTCGTGCTGCTCGACGACCAGGACGGCGCGCCGGCATCGCTCACCATCCCGTTCAGCGCCGAGTACGAAGACCTGCTGGCGGCGAACGCGGTGGCGTACGACTTTCCCGATTTCGACGAGAACACGCGGGCCACCACGTTCTACACGACGGGCACCACGGGCCTGCCCAAGGGCGTGCATTTTTCCCACCGCCAGCTTGTGCTTCACACCATTACCGCGACGGCCGGCCTGGCGAGTCCGATGTCTGGCCAGCGGTTCCATCGCGGCGACGTCTACATGCCCGTCACGCCGATGTTCCACGTGCACGCCTGGGGCATGCCGTACGTGGCCACTGTGCTGGGCGTCAAGCAGGTGTACCCGGGCCGCTACGCGCCCGACCAGCTGGTCAGGCTGGTGCGCGACGAAGGCGTGACCTTCTCGCACTGCGTCGCCACCATCCTCCACATGCTGTTGAACTGCGAAGCCGCCAAGACGGCCGACTTCAGCCGCTGGAAGGTCATCATCGGCGGCGGCGCCCTGCCCCACGGCCTGGCGCGCGCCGCGCTGGAACGCGGCATCGACGTCTTCGCGGGCTACGGCATGTCCGAGACCTGTCCGCTGCTGAGCCTGGCCCAGATTCCGGAGGACGCCCAGCCGCGCGATATCGACGACGAAATTCGCCTGCGCTGCAAGACCGGGCGCCCGGTGCCGCTGGTGGACCTGCGCATCGTGGACGACGCGATGAACGACGTGCCGCATGACGGCAAGGCCAGCGGGGAGGTTGTGGTGCGCGCCCCGTGGCTGACGCAGGGCTATCGCGGCAATGCCGAGGCCTCGGTGGCGCTCTGGCACGGCGGCTACCTGCATACGCAGGACATCGCGAACATGGACGCCACCGGGAATCTGCAGATCACCGACCGCATCAAGGACGTAATCAAGTCCGGCGGCGAATGGGTGTCGTCGCTCGAAATCGAAAGCCTGATCTCGCAGCACCCGCGCGTGTCGGAAGTGGCCGTGATCGGCATCAAGGACGAGAAATGGGGCGAGCGCCCCGTGGCGCTGGTCGTGCTCAAGCCCGGCGAAGCCGTCACGGCCATCGAGGAAGACATCCGCGACCACGTGATGACCTTCACCACCAAGGGCCGGATCTCGAAATACGCGGTGCCGCAGACGGTGCGGATCGTCGACGCCCTGGAAAAGACCAGCATCGGCAAGCTGAACAAGAAACTGATGCGCGAACGCTTCGTCGCCTGAGCGACCAGTCATCCGCGCGACCAAACGAATGAACGAATGCACGAGTGAACGAGTGCGAGGAGACAACACCATGACCATTGCTGGCTACAGCATGAACACCCTGGGCGACTTCGTCGGCCGCGAGCTTGGCGTATCGGGCTGGCTGATCGTCGATCAGGCCCGTGTCGACGCCTTTGCCGACTGCACGGGCGACCGCCAGTGGATCCACGTGGACGTGGATCGCGCACAGCGCGAGAGCCCATTCGGCGGCACCATCGCGCACGGCTACCTGAGCCTGTCGCTGCTGGCCTCGCTGTCGATGGAAGTGGGCGTGGTGCCCCACGATGCCAGCGCGGGCCTGAACTACGGGCTCGACAAGGTGCGCTTCCTGGCGCCGGTGAAGGCCGGCGCACGGGTGCGCAACCGCGTGACGCTGGCCGCGGTGGAAGACAAGGGCGACGGCCGTGTGATCGCCCGGATGATCAATACGCTGGAAATCGAAGGCGAAACCAAGCCGGCGCTGCTGGCGGAATCGCTGGCCATGCTGATGGCAGCGCGCTGAGAGGAGCCGAAGACAACATGCAAGCCAACATCGAATCCCCCGTGCGCGCCCTCGCGGCGCCGAATGTCCTGAAAGAGGAAGGCCACGCCGGCACGAACCGGCCGAAGCTGAACCCGTTCATCGGGCTGCGCCCGTGCGACGTGCTGGACACCGTGCGCCAGGTGGGCGCGCAGACCGTGCGCCAACCCGGGCTGCTGGTCGAACAAGGTGCCGCGCTGACGCGCGAGATCGTGGCCGCGCTGGCCGGCACGGGCGGCCCCGCGCCGCAGAAAGGCGACAAGCGGTTTATCGACAGCGCCTGGCAGAGCAATCCGTTCTATCGCGTGGCGATGCAGAGCTACCTGGCCTGGTGTAACGCGCTGGGCGGCTTTGTCGATCGGTCCGCGCTCGACGACCGCAGCAAGGAGCGCGCGCAGTTCGTCCTGCAGCTGATGACCGACGCGCTGGCGCCGACCAACACGCTGCTCGGCAATCCGGCCGCGCTGCGCAAGATCGTGGAATCGGGCGGCACCAGCCTGGTGTCCGGCATCAAGAACGCCATCGTGGACGCCGTGCGCAACCAGGGTATGCCGTCGCAGGTCGATACGTCGGCCTTCCAGGTGGGCAAGAACCTGGCGACCTCGCCCGGTGCCGTGGTGTTCCGCAACGAGGTGCTGGAACTGATTCAGTACAAGCCGGCGACGGCGACGGTGCACGGGCGCCCGCAGCTGATCGTGCCGCCGCAGATCAACAAGTACTACGTGTTCGACCTGTCGAAGGGCAAGAGCATCGTCGACTACCTGCTGCAGAGCGAATTCCAGGTGTTTGCCGTGAGCTGGCGCAACCCGACCATCGAGCATCGCGACTGGGACATGGACACCTACGTGTCGGCGCTGATCGAAGCCATCCATGCGGTGCGCGAGATCACCGGCAGCGACGACGTGAACCTGCACGGCGCCTGTTCCGGGGCCATGACCATGTCGGCGCTGATGGGCCATCTGGAAGCGCGCGGCGAGCGCCTGGTCAATGCGGCCACGCTGATGGTGGCCGTGCTGGACAGCAGCGAGGAGTCGCAGATCGGCCTGTTCGCCACGCCCGAGAGCATCTCCGCGGCCAAGCAGAACAGCATCATGAAGGGCGTGCTGGAAGGCAACGAGATGGGCCGCGTGTTCGCGTGGATGCGGCCGAACGACCTGGTGTGGAACTACTGGATCAACAATTACCTGCTGGGCAATGCGCCGCCGGTGTTCGACATCCTGTACTGGAACAACGACACCACGCGGCTGCCGGGCAAGTTCCACGGCCAGCTGCTCGACATCTTCGCCGGCAACGTGTTTGCCCGGCCCGGCGCGCTGACCGTGCTGGGCACGCCGGTGGATCTGTCCAAGGTGGCGTGCGACACGTACGTGGTGGGCGGCATCACCGATCACATCACCCCGTGGAAGGGCGTCTACAACACTGCGCGGATGTTCGGCGGCAACACGCGCTTCGTACTGAGTTCCAGCGGCCACATCCAGAGCCTGATCAATCCGCCGGGCAACCCGAAGGCCAGGTTCTTCGTCAATGCGGATGCGGCCCTGCCCGAAGATCCGGAGGCCTGGCTGGGCGGCGCCACCGCGCAGCCCGATTCGTGGTGGGACAACTGGCGCACGTGGCTGGCCGAGCGATCCGGCGACCGGCGCGATGCACCGGCCCACGTGGGCAGCGCCAGCCACCCCGCCCTGTGCGACGCACCGGGCACCTACGTCACCGGCGCGTGATCGTTCCGACCGTCGTATCCGGGCGTTTCTTTTCTCAACCGCACCAATAGCATCAAAACCATGGAAACTACTGCATCGAAGTCCTCGCCGGCCAACCCCGCCGCCGCCCTGTTCTCCGCGTACAACGGCATGCTGCAGCGCCTGCGCCTGCCCGGCCTCGACGTGAGCGCCATTGCCGAAGCGCGTCGCAAGGACCTGGCCGCGCTGGCCACCATCAACCTCGCACTGCTCGACGGCGTGCAAGCGTTCAGCCAGAAGCAGGCGGAAGTGGTGCGCGGCACGCTGTCCGCCCTGCAGGACCGCCTGCTGCAGCCGGGCGCAGCAGGCAACGGCGCCGGCGCCACGGGCGCGGTGGAACTGACGCAGGGGGCACTGCAGAAGTCGCTGGCCAACCTGCGCGACCTGGCCGACATCGCCCAGAAGACGCAGGCCGACAGCGTGTCGGCAGCCAGCAAGCGGATCGCCGAGAATGTGGAGGAACTGAAGGCGCTGTTCAAGCCCGCGCAGTGATCGCGGATCATCGTGAAACGCCGGCGGGCGCCTTGCGGGGCGCCTGCGACAAGGACAACCAGATGAATCAGGCAGCGTGCCAGGCCGAAACCGGCGGCAAACTGGACATTCGCACCATCGACGTGGACGGTAGGACGCTGCGCGTCGGCATCCGCCGTGGCACCCGCGGCAGCCCGCCCCTGCTGCTGTTCAACGGCATCGGCGCCAATCTGGAGCTGGTCGAGCCGCTGATTGCGGCGCTTGGCGACGTGGAAGTCGTGATCTTCGACATTCCCGGCGTAGGCGGTTCGCCCACGCCGGTCATGCCGTATCGCTTTTCCACCCTGAGCCTGCTGGCCGACAGGCTGCTGACCCACCTGGGCTATACGGGACAGGTGGACGTGCTGGGCGTGTCCTGGGGCGGCGCGCTTGCCCAGGAGTTCGCGCACCTTTATCCCCGGCGTTGCCGGCGGCTGATCCTTGCCGCGACATCGCCCGGCGTGATCATGGTGCCGGCCAGGCCGTCGGTGCTGGCCAGGATGATCGGGCCGCGCCGCTATACCGATCCCGCCTATCTGGAAAAGATCGGCGGCGATCTGTACGGCGGTGCCTATCGCCATGACCTCGGGCTGTTGCGCGAGCACAGCCGCCATATCGAGCCGCCGCGCGGACGCGGCTATGTCTACCAGCTGCTGGCGGCCTGGGGCTGGAGCAGCCTGCCGTGGCTGGGCGGCCTGCGGCAGCCGACGCTGGTCATGCATGGCAACGACGACCCGATCGTGCCGCTGGCCAACGCGAAGATACTGGCTGCGCGCATCCGCCAGGCGAAGCTGCATGTGATCGACGATGGTCATCTGTTCCTGGTGTCGCGGGCGGCGGAGGTGGCGCCCGTGATCCGCGGGTTCCTGCGGCAGGACCTGCAGTGAGCCGCGCATGAGCGACCGCGCCGGAATTCCTTCCACAAGGTCGGAGACGTCCGGCGCCCCGCCTGCCGACGCGGGCCAGGGTGCCGCACGCGGCGACCGCGACCTGCGCCGCATGCGCACGATCGCCACCGGCATCCTGGTGGCGATGCTCGCGCTGCTGGTGGCCAGCGTGCTGGGCCAGCCCCACTATCCGTGGCTGGCCTGGGTACGTGCCTTTGCCGAAGCCGGCACGGTGGGCGCCGTGGCCGACTGGTACGCCGTGGTGGCCCTGTTCCGCCATCCGTTCGGCCTGCCCGTACCCCATACGGCGGTGATTCCGCGCAACCAGCAACGCATTGCCGAAAGCCTGGGCATCTTCGTGGAGCGCAATTTCCTGGCGCCCGAAGTCATCGTCGGCCGGCTGCGCTCGCACAACACCGCGCAGGCAGCGGCCACCTGGCTGGCGACGCCCGGCAATAGCCGCGCGCTGGCCGATCAGGCCGTGGACGCGCTGCCCGCGTTGCTGCGCGTGTTCGACGATGACGAGGTGGCCCGCCTGATCCAGCGTGGCGCACTGCCCGGCCTGCGTACGCTCGATGTCTCGGGCATCGCCGGCCACCTGCTGCAGATCCTGACCGACACCCAGCGGCACCAGCCGCTGCTGGCGCGTGCGCTGACGGCGCTGGAGGCGTGGCTCGCCGACAACGCCGGGCTGCTGCAGGCCAAGTTCAGCGAGGCGTCGCGCTACACGCCGGTGCGGCTCGATGCCTACATCGTCAACAAGTTCATGGAAGGCGTGATCGCGCTGCTGCATGAGGTGCGGACCGAGCCGGACCATCCGCTGCGCCAGCAATTCGATGAAGCCGTGCAGGCGATGATCGACAGGCTGCGCACGTCGAACCGCTACCGGCGCATCGGCCGGCTATGGATGCGCGATTTCCTGCGCCACCTGGAGCGCGAGAACAGCTACCGCGCGTTTTGGCAACGGCTGCGCGACTGGATCATCGCCGACGCCGTGCGCCAGGATTCGCTGGCGCGCGCCATGCTGGCCGATCTGCTGGTCTCGCTCGGGGCCAGCGTGCGCGAGGACGCGGCGTTGCAGGCCAGGTTGAACGCCTGGTGGCTGCACTGCGTTCAGCTTACCGTGAGCCGTTACCGGCATCTGGTGCCGATGCTCATCACGGAGGTGGTCAAGGGTTGGGACGCCGCCGAGATCAGCCGCAAGATCGAGTCCGAAATCGGCAGCGACCTGCAGTACATCCGCATCAATGGCACCTTCGTCGGCGGCATGGTTGGCGTACTGCTGCACGCGGCCATGTTGCTGGTCTCCGGCTGATCCATGCCGGGCCGCCGGCACGCTGGGGCTGTTGCGGCGCGTCATGACGGGCGGGGCTGCCGGCATACGGGAAAGCCCCATACCGCATATTGGTAATACCACTTTACCTGTCCGATACCCTGACCTAGACTCGGTTCAACTCGGCATGCGTGCGGCGCGGGATTGGGTCGCGGCATCCGGATCTGCACCCCCTACAAGAAGCAGAACGCAGGAGACCCGAGTGAACGACGACAATCCACCGGGGCCGCCCAAAAGGCGCAGCCAGGCATGGTTCGGACGACTGGATCGCGATGGTTTCATCTATCGGTCCTGGCTGAAGAACCGCGGCATTCCCCATGACCAGTTCGATGGCCGGCCGGTCATCGGCATCTGCAATACCTATTCCGAACTCACGCCCTGCAACTCGCATTTCCGGACGCTGGCCGACCAGGTCAAGACGGGGGTGTGGGAAGCCGGCGGCTTTCCGCTCGAATTCCCCGTGATGTCGCTGGGGGAAACCATGCTGCGCCCTACCGCCATGCTGTTCCGCAACCTGGCCAGCATGGACGTGGAGGAGTCGATCCGCGGCAATCCCATTGACGGCGTGGTGCTGCTGATGGGCTGCGACAAGACCACCCCGGCGCTGATGATGGGCGCGGCGTCGGTCGACCTGCCCACCATCGGCATTTCGGGCGGCCCGATGCTCAGCGGCAAGTTTCGCGGCCAGGAACTTGGTTCGGGCACCGACGTCTGGAAGATGTCAGAGGAAGTGCGCGCGGGGCACATGTCGCAGGAGGATTTCTTCGAGGCCGAAGGCTGCATGCACCGGTCTCACGGCCACTGCATGACGATGGGCACGGCATCCACGATGGCCTGCATGGTCGAATCGCTGGGCATGGCCCTGCCGGGCAACGCGGCGATTCCGGCCGTGGACGGGCGCCGCAACATCCTGGCGCGCGCCTCGGGCCGGCGCATCGTGCAGATGGTCAAGGACAACCTGGTCATGTCGAAGGTACTGACGCGCCAGGCCTTCGAGAATGCCATCAAGGTCAACGCCGCCATTGGCGGGTCCACCAACGCGGTGATCCATCTGCTGGCCATTGCCGGGCGCATCGGCGTGAAGCTGAACCTGGACGACTGGGACGCGCTGGGCCACGCCCTGCCCTGCCTGGTCGACCTGCAGCCATCCGGCCGGCATCTGATGGAAGACTTCTACTACGCCGGCGGCCTGCCGGCCGTGATCCGGGAACTGGGCCCGGTGCTGAACCGCGACGCGCTGACCGTCAACGGCAACACGCTCTGGGACAACTGCAAGGACGCGCCGAACTGGAACCGCGAGGTCATCCACGCCTTCGATGCCCCGTTCAAGCCTCACGCCGGCATTGCGGTGCTGCGCGGCAACCTGAGCCCGGACGGCGCGGTCATCAAGCCGTCGGCGGCCACGCCGGCATTGCTCAAGCACACGGGCCGCGCGGTGGTGTTCGAGGACAGCGAGGACATGCACCGCCGGCTCGACGACGAATCGCTGGACGTCGACGAACACTGCGTGCTGGTGCTGAAGAACTGCGGCCCGCGCGGATATCCGGGCATGGCCGAGGCCGGCAACATGCCGCTGCCGCCCAAGGTATTGCGCCGCGGCATTACCGACATGGTGCGGATCTCGGACGCCCGCATGAGCGGCACCGCCTATGGCACCGTGGTGCTCCACGTCACGCCCGAGGCGGCCGCCGGCGGTCCGCTGGCGCTGGTGCAGAACGGCGACATGGTGGAACTGGACGTGGAAGCCCGCAAGCTGCACCTGCATGTATCGGACGAGGAACTGGCAAGACGGCGCGCGGCCTGGCAGCCGCCCGCGCCGCCGATGGAGCGCGGCTGGACACGGCTGTACTTCGAGCACGTGCAACAAGCCAATCTGGGCGCCGACATGGACTTCCTGGTCGGCAAGAGCGGCGCGGCCGTGCCGAAAGACAACCACTGACGCACCACCCCGGGCGCGGCTGCCCCGAGAGGGCGGCGCGGCGCCGGACAAGGAGACGCAACGCATGGCATCGGTTCAGATCCGCGATGTGCAGAAGTCCTTCGGCGGGACGCAGGTCATACGGGGCGTCAGCATCGACATCCCCGATGGCGAATTCACGGTGCTGGTGGGGCCGTCCGGCTGCGGCAAGTCCACGCTGCTGCGCATGCTGGCCGGCCTGGAGGAAATCTCCGGCGGCGAGATTGCCATCGGGGACCGCGTGGTGAACCGTCTGCCGCCCAAGGAGCGCGACATCGCCATGGTGTTCCAGAATTACGCGCTCTACCCGCACATGTCGGTCTACGACAACATGGCGTTCTCGCTGAAGCTGGCGGGCGTGGCCAGGCAGACCATCAAGGACAAGGTGGACAAGGCGTCGGGCATCCTGGGCCTTGGCCAGCTGCTGGACCGCTACCCGCGCCAGCTGTCCGGCGGCCAGCGGCAGCGCGTGGCCATGGGGCGCGCCATCGTGCGCGATCCGCAGGTGTTCCTGTTCGATGAGCCGCTGTCCAACCTCGATGCCAAGCTGCGCGTGCAGATGCGCGCCGAGATCAAGGAACTGCACCAGCGGCTGCGCACCACATCGGTCTACGTCACGCACGACCAGATCGAGGCCATGACCATGGCCGACCAGATCGTGGTGATGCGCGATGGCCGCGTGGAGCAGCGCGGGCGCCCGCTGGCGCTCTACGACCATCCCGACAACCTGTTCGTGGCCGGCTTCATCGGATCGCCGGCAATGAACTTCGTGCCGGGCGTGCTGCGCCGCCAGAACGGCGCGGCGCGGGTGGAATTTCCGGACGGCACGCTGCTGCCCGCCCCCGCGCGCCTGCAGGACGGCGCCGGCGCCGACGGCCAGCGCGTGATCTACGGCGTGCGGCCCGAACACCTGGCCTACGGCGCGCCGGGCCAGGGCTTTCCGACCACGGTCTCGGTGGTGGAGCCGACCGGCGCCAATACCGAGGTGTACTCGCGTTTCGGTAAAACCGATTTCATTTCGGTGTTCCGCGAACGCCACGACTTTGCTGCTGGCCAGGCGCTGCACCTGGTGCCCGACCATCACCACACGCACCTGTTCGACGCCGAATCGGGCCAGGCGCTGCCCCGCCAGGCCGCACGGCAATAACCACCCTTGGCATGACCATGGAGGAGACACAGCAATGAGCCATTCCGGAAACTTCACAAGACGCGATTTCCTGGTATCGACGGCGGCCGTGGCTGCCACCACGGCACTGGGCACCACCCATGCCTACGCGGCCACCCAGCTGCAGTACAAGCCGGAGGCCGGCGCCAAGCTGCGGGTGCTGCGCTGGAAGCGTTTCGTGCAGGGCGATGAAGACCTGTGGAACGCCAACGCGAAGAAGTTCAGCGAGCTGACCGGGGTGGAAGTACGCATCGACAACGAGGGCTGGGAAGACGTGCGGCCCAAGGCGGCCGTGGCGGCCAGCGTGGGGACGGGGCCGGACATCGTGCTGGGCTGGTTCGACGATCCGCAGCAGTACCCCGACAAGCTCGTCGATGTGACCGACGTGGCTACCTACCTGGGCAACAAGCATGGCGGCTGGTACGACGTCTGCAAGAAATACGGCATGCACAACGGCAAATGGATCGCGGTGCCGCTGGGCGTGGTGGGCAATGCGCTGGTCTACCGCGAAAGCCACGTCAAGGCCGCCGGCTTCGACAGCATCCCCAAGGACACGGCGGGCTTCCTGAAGCTGTGCCAGGCGCTGAAGGCCAAGGGCACGCCGCCCGGCTTCGCGCTGGGCAAAGCCGTGGGCGACGGCAACAACTGGGCGCACTGGCTGCTGTGGTCGCACGGCGGCATGCTGGTCGATACCAAGGGCAAGGTAGTGGTGAATTCGCCCGAGACCTGGGCCGCGCTGGAATACGCCAAACAGCTCTACCCCACCTTCGTCCCGGGCACGCTGTCCTGGCAGGATCCGTCGAACAACAAGGCGTTCCTGGATGGGCAGGTCAGCCTGACGGCCAACGGCATTTCGGTCTACTACGCGGCCAAGAACTCGAAGGAGCCCAAGCTGCAGGAGATGGCGAAGGACATCCAGCACGCGCACTTCCCCATCGGCAAGAGCGGCAAGCCGACCGAGCTGATGCAGATCACGCAGATGATGATCTTCAAGTACTGCAAGTATCCGAACGCGGCCAAGGCCTTCCTGCAGTTCATGATGGAGCCCGAGCAGTACAACCCGTGGATGGAGGCCGCCATCGGCTATGTGAGCCAGCCGCTCAAGGAATACGAGGCGAACCCGATCTGGACGGCCGACCCGAAGCACACCGTGTACCGCGACGCGGCATCGCTGATGGTCGATAACGGCCACGCGGGCCCGCTGGGCACGGCATCCGCGGCGGCCATGGCCGACTACATCGTGCTCGACATGGTGGCCGAGGCCGCCAGCGGGGCGAAGACGCCCAAGGAAGCCGCGGCCCGCGCGGCACAGCGCGCCGAACGTTACTACAAGGCCTGACGATGCAGAATACCGCTGCGACGCCGCCTGCCTCGCAGCGGCCCCCTGCCCAGCCGGCTCCCCGCTCGATGCTGTCCCGGCTGTCCGACAACCGCCATGCGCTGGGGCTGCTGTTCATGCTGCCCACGGCGCTGCTGCTGCTGGTCTTCCTGACCTACCCGCTCGGCCTGGGCGTCTGGCTGGGCTTCACCGACACCAAGATCGGACGGCCCGGCGCGTGGATCGGGCTGGACAACTTCAGCTACCTGGCCAGCGATTCGGTCACGCAGCTGGCGCTCTTCAACACCATCTTCTACACCCTGATCGCCAGCGTGCTGAAGTTCGCGCTGGGGTTGTGGCTGGCGCTGCTGCTGAACCGCAACCTGCCGTTCAAGTCGTTCTTCCGGGCGGTGGTGCTGTTGCCCTGGATTGTTCCCACGGCGTTGTCGGCGCTGGCGTTCTGGTGGATCTACGATGCGCAGTTTTCGGTTATCAGCTGGACGCTGGTCAAGCTGGGGCTGATCGACCGCTATATCGACTTCCTGGGCGACCCGTGGCTGGCGCGGTTTTCGACCATCGCGGCCAATGTCTGGCGCGGCATCCCGTTCGTGGCCATCTCGCTGCTGGCCGGGCTGCAGACCATC
The DNA here is from genome assembly GCF_900104095.1 of Ralstonia sp. 25mfcol4.1. Taxonomy (GTDB): domain Bacteria; phylum Pseudomonadota; class Gammaproteobacteria; order Burkholderiales; family Burkholderiaceae; genus Cupriavidus. Next base: position 65,383 of record NZ_FNJO01000008.1, read on the forward strand.
TCGCCCACGCTGTACGAGGCGGCATCCATCGACGGCGTCACGCCCTGGCAGCAGTTCCGCTACGTGACCCTGCCGCTGCTGACGCCGATCATCGCCGTGGTGATGACGTTCTCGGTGCTGTTCACCTTTACCGATTTCCAGCTGATCTACGTGCTGACGCGCGGCGGTCCGCTCAACGCCACGCACCTGATGGCTACCCTGTCGTTCCAGCGCGCCATTCCGGGCGGATCGCTGGGCGAAGGCGCGGCGCTGGCCACGATGATGGTGCCCTTCCTGCTGGCCGCCATCCTGTTCTCGTACTTCGGCCTGCAACGGCGCGCATGGCAACAGGGGGGCGACAAATGAAAGCGAAGGCGGTGGAAAACGAATCGCAAGGCATGGAATATCTGCAATCGGTGCCGCGCCGCTGGGTGACGCTGTATATCCCGATCGGGGTGTTCCTGTTCGTCTTGCTGTTCCCGTTCTACTGGATGGGCATCACGGCGTTCAAGCCCGATGGCGAATTGCTGATGCAAAGCGCCAACCCGTTCTTCGTGATGGCACCGACGCTGGCCCATTTCAAGAAACTACTATTCAACACACCCTACCCGGCGTGGCTGCTCAATACCGTCATCGTCTCGACGGTATCCACGTTCGCGTCGCTGGCGGCGAGCGTGCTGGCGGCCTACGCCATCGAGCGGCTGCGGTTCCAGGGCGCCAAGCAGGTGGGGCTGGCGATTTTCCTGGCCTACCTGATTCCGCCGTCGATTCTGTTTATCCCGCTGGCGTCGATCGTTTTCCAGCTCGGTTTGTTCGATACGCGCTGGGCCCTGATCCTGACCTACCCGACCTTCCTGATCCCGTTTTGCACCTGGCTGCTGATGGGGTATTTCCGGTCGATTCCCTACGAGCTGGAGGAATGCGCGTTGATCGACGGCGCCACCCGCTGGGAAATCCTGGTCAAGATTATCTTGCCGCTGGCCGTACCGGGGCTGATTTCGGCAGGGATTTTCGCGTTCACGCTGTCGTGGAATGAGTTTATTTACGCGCTGACGTTTATCTCGTCGTCCGAGGTAAAAACCGTGCCCGTGGGTATCGTGACCGAACTGGTGGAAGGCGACGTCTACCACTGGGGCGCACTGATGGCAGGCGCCCTGCTCGGCTCCCTGCCAGTGGCCGTGGTCTATTCGTTCTTCGTGGAGTATTACGTGTCCGGCATGACCGGGGCGGTCAAGGAGTAACCGATACCGCCGGGCTCGGACCGGTCCAGCGCGGCGGGCCCGGGTGCCACGATCTGCGTGGCGTTGGCCACATTGCCGGTATCGAGCCTGACGCAGCGCGCCCTCAGCATCTTGTCGATCCGCCACCATTGCACCGTTTCGACGCAGGAGTTTCCGGGACAAAACAGTTCCGCGTGAACCGGCGCGTGATTAATCAGGGATCGGACGATACGCAGCGTATAGCCCTCGCTCAGCAACTGGACGAGGCGCTTTTGTTGTGGGGACAGTGCCATGAATCATGCGGTCAGAAAGATGCGGGCAACGTGCGGGAAGCCGTTGCCCGCACGTGAAATCGCTGCGGGTTTCGAAGCGATTTCGTATTAACGGCCGATTATGCCCGTCGATGAATCGCGAGGCACTGCACGTAATCCGCACATTTCGGACATTTTCCTAACCAACCATCATGATGTGATATGTCCGGACAAGGCCCTATTCCGCCTGGGGCACCAGGGGCGGCGTTTGCGTCTTTCCCAGGAAGGCGAACGCAATCTGGACCAGCCCGACGGTAAGGCCGAGCGTGGCGCCGACCTTCCAGGCAAGCGCATAGTCGTGCATCAGGTCATATAGCCAGCCGCCGCCAAACGCCCCGATAAAGCTGCCGATCTGGTGACTGAAAAACGCCACGCCGGCAATCATGGCCTGCCAGCGCAGCCCGAATGTCTGGGCAATCCAGCCCTGCACCAGCGGTGATACCCCGAGCCACAGAAAGCCCATGACGGCCGAAAATACCATTGTGGTTTCCGGGGTCGGCGAAGCATGGAAAAACCAGATGAATCCCATCGACCGGCAAATATAGATGCCGCCGAGCAGCAGCAACTTGTTGACCCGACCGCCGGCCCATCCGAAAAACAGGCTGCCCAGCACATTGAATCCGCCAATCAGGCCCAGCGCCTTGGCCGACAGCATCGGATCCATGCCGCAGATATCGAGATAGGCCGGCAGATGCGTGGTGAGGAACACCAGCTGCATGCCGCACACGGTATAAGCCAGCGCCATGACCACGAACGGCGGATGCCGCAACGCGGTCATCAGCGCCTGCCGGCCGCTCTGCTCTGCCTGCGCGCGGGTGGGGACCTGCCGCACCTGGTCCACCCGGCCACCGAACCACGCAGCCGGCAGCATGATCATCGCCAGGATCACGAACGACACCAGGCCCATGCGCCAGCCCCATTCGCCTGCAATGCTCTGGCCCAGCGGCGCCGCGATCATCGCCCCGAGCGAGCCGGACGCCGAGACGCAGCCCAGCACGAGGCTGCGCACCTGCGCGCTGACCGCGCTCGACGCCGCGGCCATGGCCATCGCCGTGCCGGTACTGGCCATGGCCATGCCGATCAGCAGCCCGCCACCCAGCACCACCGCCCACATGCCGTGTGCCGTGGCCAGCAGCACCAGCCCGACGAGGTACAGCAGCGAGCCGCCCACCATCAGCGGCCGGAATCCGCTCCGGACCGCCAGCGCGCCGGCAAACGGCTGCAGCAGCCCCCACGTTAGGTTCTGCACCGCCACGGCAATCGTGAAATCGCCCACGGAAATCCCGATATCGCGCGTCAGCGGCGGCACGAAGATGCCCAGGCTCTGCCGCAAGCCCATGGCCAACGACAGCATGACGGAGGCGCCGATCAGGATCGGCATGACGGGGCGCAGCGAGGATAGGCGAGACATGCGGGGGCTCTTGTTATGGGGCGGCATGCCGAAGGCGCAACCGCCCAGCCATTTTCGTTGAATCGTCAAGGGATTTGTATGCTCGGGAATACTGAGAGGGCACTGCCCTGCAGAAGTGGGACCGCCGCCGGTGGAGGCGATAGCACGCATGGGTCACTTTGTCTGCGAAGCAGGGCGTCGACACTACCGTGAGGGGGCGCGCCGCAGCGAATCCACCTGCTGCCTCACGGCGCCATGCCCTTCCCGGCTCCGAACCATCGGTGAGTTAGCGCCGCATTTTTCGGAGGCTTAACGGCAGCATTGCGATAAGTTTTCTTATCGCAATGAGTTCTCATCGTTCTCAAACCGGTCAGCAAAAAATGGCGCCCAGGCGCGAGCCGCGCACCGCATCTGCCGCCATGCGTCTTCGCCCTGGCCCCCGTCGGGGCATGGCTGCATCACGCCGTGACGCAATCTTGTCGGCGCGCGCAGCAGATTGAAATGGGATGAAGCTTCGCTCGGCTTTTGCTCGATCTGCGGCCGTCACACTCTGATACACAGTCGTACAGCCCTGCTTCGTTGCACCGCAGCGATGCGCCTGCGCAGGCGGCTTTGTACTTCTCGCCGAGCAAAATCTTCCGCGCAGGCCCAATGCTTGAAAGATCTACCTGCGCCCTGCGCCGTTGACTTAATTTCGCGTTAAGGGGCGCGGCGTCTGAATCAGCGGCTTACTACATTTAGGCGATTTCGTTGTTCTGTGATCGCCAGATGTAAGTGGTCCGATATACAGCCCTTACACATTCTTACAGCAAGCAAAGTCCAAACTGACTAACTTTGAATCGCTCCAGCGTTGCATCGCATCAATGCAGCGATGTTGTGCTGTGGGCTTCCATGGCGCGTCGCGTCTCGTAGTGTCTGTCTGCATATGGCCCGTCCTGGGCGTATGTCGACAGTTCAATGGATCGGCACACACGGTCCACTCGCCTGTCCCGGCGGCGTAGCAACGGCCCGGGGCAAACGGCGCATAAAAAATTGTTGGGGGACGTACAGCACCACACCAACCGAACGGGCATGCGCTCGGGCGGCGGGATAGTGCTTGTCTGCGAATTTAACAACCGCGATCGACGTTGGCGATCGTGGGTGGCCACCTTTTTACCCCGGGAGCTCGCATGGACAACAATTCCGACCAAAAGCCGACCGTGCCAACGCGGCTACCACCTTCGCCGCCGCAGCGGCCGCAACAGCCCCCGCCGCGCGACGCGGTCGCCAAGCAAGGCAGCCCCCTGAGCCTGCGGCCGGTATGGCAGGCCATTCCGCGCCTGGCCAGCTATGGCATGGTGGGCTTCATCTTATGGATCATCCTCTCCGTGATGTTCCCGTATGTCTTCGTGCGCTCGTCGGAACGCGCGATCGTCAACAGCCCCGTCAGCCTGATCACCACCCCCGTCGAAGGCGTGGTCACAAAGCAGCTGGTGCCGGTGGGCACCACCTTCACCGCCGGCCAGTCGCTGATGACGCTGCAGAATCCGAACATGGACCGCGCGTTGCTGATGGAGTTGACCGGCAAGAAGCTCGATAACGACAAACGGCTGGAAGCGGCCAGATCGAAGCTGGAAGTCAACCAGGCCCGCCTGGCCGCCACCAATGGCGACGTCAAACGCTATGTATCGGTGGCGCAGCAGCAGAACGATGCGCGCATCCGGGGCATCGAGGCCCGCCTGGCCGCAGCCCAGCAGCAGATGGAAGCGCAGGTCAATGTCGTCACGCGCAACGAAGCCATGCAGCAGGCAGGCGCCGTCAGCCAGGCGTTCACCGAGGCATCGCGCAACCAGCTTGCCGTGCTAGGGGGCCAGAAGGATGCCATCGAGGCGGAACTCAACGGTGCACGAAGCGCCAGTGCTGCCACGCGCAACCGCGTCTATGCCTCGAATACCGACGGGGCCGCGGGCGCGCTCTCGCAGCGGTCCGACGAGCTGAAGGCCGAAAACGCCCAGCTGCAGGCCGAGATCAAGCAACTGCAGGAATACGGCGCCGAAGTCGACAAGCTGGTCAACACCGAGCAGCAGCGCCTGGACCGCGTGTCGAACCTCGACATCAAGGCCTACGCCGGCGGCGTCGTCGAAGACGTGCTGGCGCCGCCGGGCACGCATGTGGCGGCCGGCGCCACGCTGATGCGCGCCACCAACTGCACCACACCCAGCGTGGTGGCCGTGTTCCCGCGCAGTCTGAGCAAGGACCTGCTGCCGGGCGCCCCGGTCACGGTGATGGTCGATGGCGTCGCCACGCCGCTGTCCGGCAAGGTGGCCGAAATCCTGCCGCGTGCGCCGGATGGCGACCAGGCACGCTATTTCGTGCCCTTCCCGCCCATCGAGAAAAACGAGCTGTACCTGATTGCGAAGCTGAACAAGCCGCTGCCTGACCTGCCCGGCGCGGGCAAGACGGACCGCTGCGCACTCGGCCACTGGGCCAAGGTCAGCCTTGACCGCCCGTGGTTTCGCCGGCTGATCTGATCGGAGCCGATCGCACAGTCATTCGCCCAACGCCCGCAGGAAGGAGACTACCGTGCAGCGTACTACCGCAGGAATGCCATGCCGGGCCGCCCGCAAGCGGCTGATCGAAGCACTGATGACAACCGTGCTCACGACGCCACTGGCGCTGTCCGCGGCGCCAGCCTCGGCCGATGCCGCCCGCGACCAGATGCGCGACGCAGGTTGCCAGACGCTGACGCAACGCGTGGCCGCCATCCCGGGCAACGGGCCGGTCATGCTGGCCAGCTACGAACCCGCGCCGGGTGGCGAACCGCTGCCCGGCCCGCTCAAGGAGTCGGCCTTTGTCTATGACAACGCGCTGGCTGGCATCGCGCTGATCGCATGCGGCCAGAAGGATGCCGCGCGCCGTATTGCCGATGGGGTCGTGGCCGGCGTCACGCGCGATCGTCATTATCACGATGGCCGCATCCGCAACGCCTATCGTGCTGGCGCGATGCCCGCCGACGGCCCCGTGCCGATGCCGGGCTGGTGGGACGCCAAGGCCAACAAGTGGTTCGAAGACCGCTACCAGGTGGGCACCGCCACCGGCAACGTGGCCTGGGCCGCGCTGTTGCTGCTGGCGGCCTACGACGCCACGCGCTCGCCGCGCTACCTGGACACCGCCAAAACGATGATGGGCTGGGTCGACAAGGAGACGTACAACGCCGACGCGCCCGCCGCCTTTATCGGCGGGTACTTTGGCCACGAACCGTCGCCGCAGCGTCAGGGCTGGAAGTCCACCGAGCATAACGTCGATACCTACGCGGTGTTCCGCTGGCTGTCTCGCTATGACAGCGACCCGCGCTGGAAAACCGGCGCCGATCGCTCGCGCAGGTTCGTCGAGACGATGTGGCAGCCCGGCGAAGGCCGCTTTGCGATTGGCACGCGCGACGATGGCCGCTCGCTCAACGGCGGCCCCTCGGCGCTCGACGCGTCGCTCTGGCCGCTGATCGCCATTCCCGATGCCGCCGGCAACTGGCAGCGGGCGCTGGGCTGGGCGCGTGCCAGACACGGCGTCAAGGGCGGCTACGGCTTCAACGCCAACCCTGACGGCATCTGGACCGAAGGCACCGGGCAGGCCGCGCTGGTGCTGCGCGCCACGGGCCGCGACAGCGAGGCCGCGCCGCTCTGGCCGCTGCTGGTGTCGCAGCGCGCGCCGTCCGGCTACCTGTTCGCCACGCCCGAGCAGCGCGTGCGCACGGGGCTGCAGATCGGTCCCGATTCGAAGACCGACGACTTCTATTACTTTCACCTGCCCCACCTGGGCGCCACGGCCTGGGCCGTGCTTGCCGCCACCGGCTGGAATCCGTTCCAGCCAGGCGGCTGCCGGGGCGCGGGCGGCGCCACGGCCAGCCAGGCCGGGGCGCCGCCCGACAATCCACCCAAGGAGTAACGATGCTCGCCGCGAGTTTTGCAAGTTTCCTCGATAGCAGCATGCTCGTGCAGATCAATGCGGGCGCGCTGCTGGTGGCCGTGCTGTGTCTGCGCGGCAACCGGCAACGCGCTTCGGACCGTTGGCTTTTTGGCCTGGCGGCGGCGGTCCTGCTGGTCGTGTATTACATCTGGCGCGTCACCGAGACGCTGCCGGAATGGCGCATGGAATTCCCGAGCATCTGGGCCCATGTATTCCTGGGCTTCGAGACGCTGACGATCCTCTACACGCTGATCTCGATCGTCACGCTCACGCGCACTACCGACCATTCGGCCGCCGCCGATGCGGGGGAGCGGCGCCTGCGCGGCAACCGCGATGCGCCGGGGGTGGACATCTTCATCGCCACCTACAACGAAGGCCTGGACGTCCTGGAAAAGACCATCGTCGCGGCCAAGGCCATCGACTACCCGAACTTCCGCGTGTGGGTGCTTGACGATACCCGTCGCGACTGGCTCCGGGATTTCTGCCGCAAGGTGGGCGTGAACTACGTGACCCGGCCCGACAACACCCACGCCAAGGCCGGCAACCTGAACAACGGGCTGTACCACAGCGCCCAGGGCGACGGCGGCGCGCCCTACATCATGGTGCTCGACGCCGACTTCGCGCCCAATCGCAACATCCTGCTGCGCATCATCGGCCTGTTCGACGACCCGCGCGTGGGCGTGGTACAGACGCCCCAGTTCTATTACAACGCCGACCCGATCCAGTACAACCTGCGCTCCACCGAATGCTGGGTGGACGAGCAGCGCGCGTTCTTCGACGTGATGCAGCCGGCCAAGGACGCCTGGGACACCGCGTTCTGCATCGGCACGTCGTTCGTGGTGCGGCGCGAGGCGCTGGGCCATATCGGAGGATTTCCCACGGGCACGGTCACCGAGGACATCCACCTGACCTACAAGCTGATGCCGTTCGGCTATGTCACGCGCTGGCTCAACGAGCGGCTCAGCGTGGGCCTGTCCGCCGAAGGCCTGCCGGAGTACATCAGCCAGCGCAGCCGCTGGGGGCTGGGCACGATCCAGGTGGCCCTGACCGCCGATGGGCCCATGCGCGGCCGTGGCTTCACGCTGCGCCAGCGTCTGCACTATGTGCACGGCCTGCTGCACTGGCTCAGCCGTCCGTTCACGATCATGCTGCTGCTCGGGCCGCTGCTCTACTGGTTCTTCAACGTGCCGACGCTCTATGGCGACCCGATGCAGTTCCTGGCCTACGGCGTGCCGGCGCTGCTGCTGTACTGGGCGTACAGCATCTGGATCACCGGGTCGCGCGCGATGCCGATCTTCACCGAGGTCACGCAGATCGTGGCGGCGATGGCGGTCACGGCCACGCTGGCCAGTGCCATGTTCAAGCCGTTCGGGCGCCCGTTCAAGGTGACGAACAAGGGGCTGGACCGTTCGAAGCTGACGGTGCACGGCAAGTTCGCCCTGCTCTACGGCAGCCTGTTCTTCCTGTCGGCAATGGGCCTGGCGCGCGCCGTGGCCGCCGACGGCAATGCGCCCGGCACCGTGTTCAACGTCGCCTGGACCCTCGTGTCGATGGTGCTTTACCTGGCGTCGCTGCTGGTCTGCTTCGAACTGCCGCGCCCGCGCAAGGAGGAGCGCTTTCCGTTCCGTATGGCTGGACGCCTGCAGTTCTACGGCGCCGACGGCATTTCCCGCGAGGTCGATGGCGTCACGCGCGACCTGTCATGCAACGGCGTGGCACTCGAATCGCATAGCGGCACACGGGTGGAACCCGGCGCCGTGGGGGCCTTCTGGCTTGCGCCGCTGGGCTGGGTGCCGTGCCGCGTGGCACGCACCGACGGCCAGCTGATCGGCATCTCGCTGGTTCCCGACATGGCGGCGCGGCACCGGCTGATCCGGCTGCTGTTCAGCGAGCCCCCTCACAACATCGCGCATCGCGGCCTGCCTGGCACGGCCATCGTGCAACTGCTGCGCCGCGCGTTCACAGGTTGATTCACATATGAAGACGATAACAATGCGCCTTTCCCCCGCACGCCTGCCGTCTCTGCGCTGGAGCGCCGGCATCCTGCTGCCCCTGGCACTGGCCGCCTGCACGCTCGAACCGAAGTACGAACGCCCGGATTCGCCCGTGCCCAACGCCTTCCCCGACGGCCCGGCCTACCGGACCACGCAAGGCGCCAATGGCGCGCCGCAGTCGCAGGTGCCGGCCGCCACCCTTGGCTGGCAGGATTTCTTCACCGATGCGCGGCTGCGCCGGCTGATCGAACTGGGGCTGGCCAACAACCGCGACCTGCGCGTGGCCACGCTGTCAATCGACGAGGCCCGCGCGTACTACCGCATCCGGCGCGCGGCGCAGTTTCCGGCCGTCGATGCCAACCTGGGCTTCAGCAGCACGCGCCTGACCGGCGACCTGCGCGCACCGGGCCAGGATCCGGTGATCAACGCCTGGGGCGCCGGCGTGGGCTTCTCCTCATTCGAGCTTGACGTGTTCGGCCGCATCCGCAGCCTCAAGCACGAAGCCCTGGAGCAGTACCTGTCCATCGAGGAAGTGCGGCGCAGCACGCAGATCAGCCTGGTTGGCGAAATCGCCAATGCCTACCTGACCTGGCAGGCCGACCAGCAGCTGCTGAAGCTGTCGCAAGACACGCTCAAGATCCAGGAAGACGCCTCGGAGATGGTCCGCAAGAGCAAGGCGGCCGGCGGCATGGCCGCGATAGACCAGCACCGCACCCAGACCCAGGTGGAAACGGCACGCGTGGACGTGGAACAGTTCACGCGTCAGGTGGCGCAGGACGAAAACGCGCTGTCGCTGCTGATCGGCGGTCCGATCCCGGCCGACCTGCCGCCGCCGCAGCCGTTCGGCGACAACTCCTTCGTGGCGGAACTGCCAGCCGGCCTGCCGTCGCAGTTGCTGGAACAGCGGCCGGACATCATGGCTGCCGAGCACCGGCTGAAGGCCGCCAATGCCAATATCGGGGCCGCGCGGGCGGCGTTCTTCCCACGGATTTCGCTGACCGCGGGAGTCGGCCTGGCCAGCACCACGCTGGCGGGGCTCTTCACGGGAGGCGCGGCGTGGGCGGTTGCGCCGCAGATCACGCTGCCGATCTTCAATGCCGGCGCCAACCAGGCCAACCTGGACGCGTCGAAGGTCCGCAAGGACATCAACGTGGCGCAGTACGAGCGCACCATCCAGGGCGCATTCCGCGAGGTGGCCGACGGCCTGGCCGCCCGTGGCACGTACGACCGGCAGACCGCCGCGCAACAGTCGCTGGAGAAGGAAGTGGCCGAGACGCGGCGGCTGGCCGAGATGCGCTTCAAGAACGGCGTGGACGACTATTTCCCGGTCTTCGACGCCCAGCGTCAGCAATACGAGGCGCAAAAGAAGCTCGTGACGATCCAGCTCGCGCGGCTGACCAGCCGGGCGCAGCTTTACAAGGCGCTGGGCGGCGGATGGTCGCAACAGACCGTCAACACCCAGCCGCCCGTGGCAGGCCAACCGGCGCCAGCGCGGGCCGTAGCGCCACAGGCGGCCGCGCCTGCCGCTTCCCCCGCCGCACCCGCCGCACCCGCTGCGCCTGCGGCTGTTGCCCCGTCGACGGCCAGTACGCTGGTGGCGCCGCCCCAGCCAGCCCGGATGCCGCAGGCCGCTGCGCCGGCGCCGACTCCGGCTCCGGCTCCGCCCGCACCGGTTGCAGTGACCCGTGCGCCCCAGGCAGCGCCAGTGCCTGTCGCGCAGGCCGCGCCAGCCCCTCAGCCGCCACCGCAGCAGCAACGCAAGACGCCAGATCCGGCGATCCCCGCGGATCTGAGATCGGCGCCGGACGTCACCGCGAAACCCGGCTCACCGGGGCCTGCAGCAGCGTTGGCAGGTTCGGGGTCGTAACAAGGCAGGCTGGTTGTTCCCGCCTCACCCATGAATGGGTGGGCAGGCCGGACATATAGGTGTGAGGTGTGCGAGGACATCGTTGACACCTCCGCCGGTCCGCCGGCCCGCGGAGTCGCCCGCCCCCCCGGGCCCGACTCCGCTAGAATCCACGCCAGAAACAATCCCCAAGGTTTTGCAGCGTGGCTCTTCAGCAGGGTTTTATCCTGACCCGACACTGGCGCGACACTCCGGCCGGCACCGAGGTCGAGTTCTGGCTCGCCACGGACGATGGCCCGCGCCGGCTGCGCCTGCCCTGGCAGCCCTCCACGGCCTTTATCCCCGAAGAACAGCGTGCCGTCGCCGAAGCCCTGCTGCAGGGCGAGCGCGATGTGGCCCTGCGCCCGCTGGCCCTGCAGGACTTCCAGCGCCGCCCGGTGCTGGGGCTCTACTGCCCGCAGCACCGGCAGTTGATGCAGCTGGAGCGGTCGCTGCGCGACGCCGGCGTGGACGTCTACGAAGCCGATGTCCGCCCGCCCGAACGCTACCTGATGGAGCGATTCATCACCGCGCCGGTCTGGTTCGACGGCGATGCCGGTGCCGATGGTGTGCTGCGCAACGCGCAGATGAAGCCAGCCGCCGACTATCGGCCCACGCTGCGCCTGGTCTCGCTCGACATCGAGACCAACGCGTTCGGCGACCTGTATTCGATCGCCCTGGAAGGTTGCGGCCAGCGGCAGGTGTATATGCTGGGGCCCGCCACGCAGAACGCGCCAGCGGATATCGGCTTTGCGCTCGAATACTGCGCCACGCGCCAGCAGCTGATCGAACGGCTCAACGACTGGCTGGCCCGGCACGATCCCGACGCCATCATCGGCTGGAACCTGGTGCAGTTCGACCTGCGTGTGCTGCGCGAGCATGCGAAGCAGTACCAGATCCCGCTGCGGCTGGGCCGCGGCGGCGCCGAGATGGAATGGCGCGAGCACAACCGGCAGCAGCACTACTTTGCGGGCGCGGCCGGCCGGCTGGTGATCGACGGCATCGAGGCGCTGCGCTCGGCCACGTGGAGCTTTCCGTCGTTCAGCCTCGAAGCGGTGGCGCGCACGCTGCTGGGCGAAGGCAAGGCCATCGACAATCCGTACGACCGCATGGACGAGATCGACCGGATGTTCGCCGACGACAAGCCGGCGCTGGCGCGCTACAACCTGCGCGACTGCGAACTGGTGACGCGGATCTTCGAGGCCACCGAACTGCTGCACTTCCTGCTGGAGCGCGCCACGGTGACGGGCCTGCCCGCCGACCGCAGCGGCGGATCGGTGGCGGCGTTCACGCACCTGTACATGCCGCTGATGCACCGCCAGGGCTATGTCGCGCCGAACCTGGGCGACAAGGCGCCCGAAGCCAGCCCCGGCGGCTTTGTGATGGATTCCCGGCCGGGGCTATACGAATCGGTGCTGGTGCTCGACTACAAGAGCCTGTATCCGTCGATCATCCGCACGTTCCTGATCGACCCGATCGGGCTGGTCGAAGGCCTGGCGCATCCCGATGATGCCGATTCCGTACCGGGCTTCCGCGGCGCGCGGTTCTCGCGCACGAAACACTGCCTGCCGGCCATCGTCGCCCGCGTGTGGCAGGGCCGCGAGGCAGCCAAGCGCGACAGGAACAAGCCGCTGTCGCAGGCGCTGAAGATCATCATGAACGCGTTCTACGGCGTGCTCGGGTCCAGCGGCTGCCGCTTCTTCGACCCGCGGCTGGCGTCGTCGATCACGATGCGCGGGCACGAGATCATGCGCCAGACCCGGGAGCTGGTTGAGGCGCGCGGCTACGAGGTGATCTACGGCGACACCGATTCCACGTTCGTCTGGCTGCGCCGCGCCCGCGACGAAGACGACGCGGCGCAGATCGGCCGCAGCCTGGTGGCATACATCAACGACTGGTGGCGCGACCACCTCTGGCAGACCTACGGCCTGGAAAGCGCGCTGGAACTGCAATTTGAAACGCACTTCCGGCGGTTTCTGATGCCGACCATCCGCGGCACGGACCAGGGCAGCAAGAAGCGGTACGCGGGCCAGGTGGTGCGCGCCGACGGCCGGGCCGAGATGGTGTACAAGGGCCTGGAAACGGTACGCACCGACTGGTCGCCGCTGGCCCAGCAGTTCCAGCAGACGCTGTACGAGAAAATCTTCAACCGCGAGCCGTACCAGGACTACGTGCGCGATACGGTACGGCGCACGCTGGCTGGCGAACTCGACGACCAGCTGGTTTACCGCAAGCGCCTGCGCCGGCAGCTCGACGAATACCAGCGCAACGTACCGCCGCACGTCCGCGCCGCGCGCATCGCGGACGACTACAACGAGCGCCATGGGCGACCGAAGCAGTACCAGAACGGCGGCTGGATCAGCTACCTGATGACGATGGCCGGGCCCGAGCCGCTGGAAACGCGCGCGGCCCCGATCGACTATGACCACTACGTCACGCGCCAGCTGCAGCCGATTGCCGACGCCATCCTGCCGTTCCTGGACGACGATTTCGAGACGTTGCTGACCGGCCAGATGGCGCTGTTCCCCCAGTAGTTGCGCGCCGGCAGGGTAATTGCTGCGTCGCGACACGAGCCCGACCCGCTAGAATGGGCCGAATCTGCCGATAAGAGAATCCGAAGAGACTTCGCCCGCCGCATTATGTCCGCCGCCTCGACCTCCCCCACCCAGACACCCTCCGCCCATCCCGCCGACGCCCTCCGCGCCAAGGCCATGCGCTTTGCCGCCAGCATGCTCGTGCTGCGTGACGGGCCCCACGGCATGGAAATCCTGATGATGCGCCGGCCGCAGCGCGACGACGACCGCAGCGCCGGCGCCTTCGTATTTCCGGGTGGCGTGCTCGATGCCCAGGACGCCACGTTGCATCCGTTGTGCGCCGGCCTGGACGACGCGGCGGCCAGCGCGCGGCTGCAGGTGCCGGCCAACGGGCTGGACTACTACCTGTGCGCGGTGCGCGAGGCGTTCGAGGAAGCCAATCTGCTGTTTGCCTACGACGCCAGCGGGCAAATCGTGCGGCTTGACGACCTGGGCCCCGGCGTCCACCAGCAGTTGCGCGAGGCCGCCAGCTACGGCGGCAAGGGTCTGGCCCATGTGTGCGAGATGCTGGGCCTGCGGCTGGCGGTCGACCAGCTGGCGTACTGCGCCTACTGGCTGACGCCGCCGGGCCTGCCCAAGCGGTTCGATACGCGTTTCTTCATGGCCGTGCTGCCCGCCGGGCAGACCGCGATCCACGATGGCGTGGAGGCCGTGGAGCACCGCTGGATGCGGCCTGCCGACGTGGTGGATCCGGCCAACAACCTCACGCTGGTCAATGCCACGCGCAAGATCCTGCAGTCCATTGCGCATTTCCAGACGGCGCAGGCGTGTTTCGACTACGCGCGGCAGCAGCGCAATATCGCGCTGGTGATGCCGCGTCTGGCCCACGGCCCGAAGGGGCAGCGCCCCGTGATGCCGGAGGAGCCCAGCTACGCCGAGATCGCCCGTATCGACCCGGATGGCGCAGGCCATGGACGCTACACGCTGGAACCGGGCCTCGCCGTCAAGCTGTCGGAACGCGTCTGGCGCGTGACGGCCAACAACGGCAACGTGATGACCGGGCCCGGCACCAACACCTATTTCGTGGCCGGCGCGGACAACCAGTGGGCCGTGATCGACCCCGGTCCCGACGATGCCGCGCACTTCGACGCCGTGATGGCTGCCGCGCCGGGCCCGGTGAAATGGATCCTGGTCACGCATACCCACCTGGACCACTCGCCGGGGGCGGTGCGCCTGCGCGAGGCCACCGCAGCGCCGGTCTGGGGCCGCACCACCGACGTGGTGGATCGCCAGGACCAGACCTTCCGGCCCGATCACCAGCCAACGCACGGCGACCGCATTGCGCTGGGTCCGCAGACCACGCTGCGTGTGATCCACACGCCGGGGCATGCGTCGAACCACCTGTGCTTCCTGCTGGAAGAGGAAAAGACGCTGTTCACGGGCGACCACGTGATGCAGGGGTCCACGGTGGTCATCAATCCGCCCGATGGCGACATGCGGGCCTACCTGGCATCGCTGCAGGCGCTGCTGGAGGAGGATATCGAATGGATCGCACCGGGCCACGGCTTCCTGATGCCGCGCCCGCATGACGCGATCCGGCTGCTGGTCCGCCACCGCATGCAGCGCGAAGCCAAGGTGATGAATGCGCTGCGGGCGCTGGCGGCGGCCGATGCCGGCACGCTGGTGGCCAGCGTCTACGACGACGTTCCTGTCACCAAGCATCCGATTGCATTGCGATCCCTGATGGCCCACCTGCGCAAGCTGGAGGCCGATGGGATCGCCAGCGAGGCCGACGGCGTCTGGAAGCTGCTGTAGGACTGGAGGCGCCACTCGGCGTCGGGCCCGGTGCGCGACCTCATACCTGCCTGATCCGGCTGCGCCGGGCGCCCGGCGGGCAGTGCCGCCGGCAGGTGTCGTAAGACGAGTTCACGCTCAGCGCAGCAGGCTCCGTCAGGCAATCGAAAGCTTGTGAAATATCTGGATACCTTGACGGCCTTGGCGGGGCCGCCGCGCCCTGCCTACAGTGATCGGATCGAAACCCGCCGCGAGCCGCGCCATGTCCAGACTCCTATGCGCCTTCCTGCTGTCCCTGGCCGCCTCGGGTGCGGCGCAGGCCGTGACCAAATGCGAAAGCCCGCGTGACACGCTCTACACGAACGGGTCATGCCCGGCCGGCTATCAGAATGTCACGGGCTCGATGCGCGGCAACGTGACCACCGTGACCAAGACGCCCAAGATCCGCCAGGACGAACAGGCCTACCTGCAGAACCGCGCCCGCATGTCCGAGCAGATCCAGAACTGGGACGCGCGCCAGGACGAAGCCGACTGGCGCAGCCAGAACGCGTTCTGGAACCAGTGCCGGACACTGGAATACCAGGCGCGCGCCGCCGAACGCGCGATGCAGCACACCGAATACTGGAGCCACGCGGACCGCTATCGCCACGCCGCCCAGGCTCTGCGCACCGAGCAGTACAGCATGGGATGCTATTTCTGACACGTCATGGGGGGGTCGGACGTCCGGACATAGCACAACCTGCCGATATTAGTCGCGCTTAGATCGGCATACAGAAAATTTCAGGCGAAATGGGGCCGGCATCACGTCTGCGGTCACATACAATCCGTTCCCATCCGGCCCGCCACGCGCTGTCCTGCATCGTTCCGGATCACTGACGTGGCAACTGCGGTCGCAACCTACTCCTGTGAAGAAACATGCTGACTCTCACTGCGATCGTTGCGTATATGCTGGCCTGCATCGTTGCTCTGGCTTTCGGTGTCCGCTGGATGATCAAGAACGACCCGCTGCTCAAGCAGCCACAGTTCCTGGATACCTCCGCCGGCCCCCACGACGATTCGCCGCGCTAAGCACAAACAGACGCAAGCACACCCAAGCAATCCCCCGGGCAATCCCCCAGGCAATCCCATCGAATCATTGCTTCACGCGAAACGCCGGTCCACAAGACCGGCGTTTTGTTTATGGGCCGCGCTACCGGCCTCGCCGCCTCCGCGCCGGTGCTGCAACCGTTACGTGTATCCGTCCTACACCGCGACCCGCCGCGCGCCGACACCCCGCCATGCCGCGCGACGCTATGCTCGGACAATAACGACCTTCCTCACCGTGCTGCCATGTCGACCGTTCCGCCTTCTCCCGCCCTGCGGTCCGCGCGGCCGCCAGAGGCCAGCGCGCTGACACCTGACGCCGATCACCCCGGCGATACGGACAGCGCCGTTCCGGACGCGGGCCTGACGGGCCCGATACCGGTTGCCGCCGCCGCGCCGATCACCAGTCCCGATTACACGCCGCCGGCCTGGACGCAATCCCTTGGGCGCGCCAGTTCGGCGCTGGTCGTGCTGGCTACGCTGGCCTCGCTGTATGCATTGCATGTGGCCACCGCGTTCATCGTGCCGGTGGTGCTGGCCATCATCCTTGCCTATCTGCTCGATCCCATCGTGGAATTGCTCCAGCGCCGTCACATTCATCGCGCCATTGGCGCCACGCTGGTGTTGCTGAGCCTGCTGGCGCTGGCGTTGAGCGGCGCCTACCTGCTGCAGGGGCAGGTGTCGTCGATCGTCGACCGCCTGCCGGAGATTGCCAGCAAGCTGTCGCGTTCCGTGGGGGCACTGATGAGCGGCGACGACTCCGTGGTGCAGAAGGTGCGGCGCGCCGCCACCATCCTTAGCGGCACCGGGCAGCTTCCCGCCCCCCGGGGCGCCCCGGTAGTGGTCGAGCGCACTGCCGACAATTTCAGCAACATGGTGTGGGCCGGCTGGGTCAGCGCCTTCGCGCTGATGGCGCAGTCGGTGGTGGTGCTGTTCCTGACGTGGTTCCTGCTGCTGGCGGGCGACATGTTCAAGCGCAAGTTCATCAAGATGGCCGGCAAGACGTTGAGCCAGAAGAAGATCAACGTGCATATGCTGGACGAGATCAACCGGCAGGTGCAGCGGTACATGATCATGCTGCTGGTCACCAACGCCTCGCTGGGCTTCTGCATTTATCTGCTGCTGAAGTATCTGTCGATCGACAATGCCGGCACCTGGGCCCTGGTGGCCGCCGTGCTGCACCTCGTGCCCTACTTTGGTTCGCTGGTGGTGGCCGTGTGCCTGGGCGTGGCCGGCTTCATGCAATCCGGCACACTTGCCGTGGCCGGCGCCGCGGCGGGCGGTTCGATGGTGATCGCCACGTTGATCGGCAATGGCATGACCACGTGGATGACAGGCCGCCTGGCGCGTATGAATCCCGTCGCCGTCTTTGTGTCGCTACTGCTGTTCACGTGGCTCTGGGGCACGTGGGGCGTGCTGCTGGCGATACCGCTGGCGGTCATCGCCAAGGTGGTGGCCGATCACGTCGAGGGGCTCGAGGTCATGGCCGAATTTCTTGGCGAATAAGCGACCCGGGCGTAAGCGTACCGGGGGCGGCCAGCCTGGCCGCTACCGTCATGCCGACCGCATCACTTCGGCATGGGTGCCGCGCAGTGTGCGCATGGCATCGTCGCATTGCTGCGGCGACTCGGGGTTCACTAGCACCGCCCAGCGACCGTGCTTGACCGCCTCGCGCACCGGGGTGATCACCGCCTGGTGATCGGGCCGTGCCGTGATCAGGCCGCCGCCCATCATGCCCAGCATGGCGCCGATAAACGCACCCGCCAGCGCCGTCGGCCACGGATTCTGGGTGACCCACGCGACGTGCTGCAGATACAGCACGGCCACCACCAGCAGCCCCAGAATCAGCCCGCACGCGCCCAGCGTCAGGTGCGACCGGACGGCCGTGCGCGCAATCCCATTTTCGTCGGGCTCGAGCTTGCGGCCAAAATGCGCTTCGTGTGGGTGGACCAGCTTGACCTGCCCCGCGCTCAGACCGGCGGTGTTGCAGACCAGGTCGACCGCCTGCGTGGCGTCGGCCTCGGTGTCGTAGAGCGCGGCAATACGGGTATTGGCCGCCTCGCCTGAAATCAGATTGCCTGTCATGTCGGGCTCCTTTGTGCCGGACGCATCTGCCGGACGGTGCATGGAGGGCCCTCCCTTCCAGATTTCTCGTATTTCTTCTTCGTTCTTCGTTCAATCGTAGCGTTCGAGCCGCTTTCGCCGCGTCGGCTTGCGGCCGCACAGGTCTGTAGGACGACGCCGAAACCGGCCGACCTCCGAGTTTCGGCCAGCAAAACTTTGATGCATCGCAGAATGACGAGCCCCCGCCTGTCGCCTATAAATCAACGGCTGTCGCGCGCACCGAGGTTTCATCACACAAAACCCGACCCGGAGGAGACGCATACGTGACCGTCCAGAGCACATCGCTGCAGAAGGCCTGCCGGCTGCTGCGCGCGCTGTCGGATACCCGCAATGCACGCCTGACCGACCTGGCCGCCGCCGCGCAGGTCGACAAGGCGTCGGCCCTGCGGCTGCTCGACACGCTGATGGCCGAAGGCATGGTCGAGCGCGACCCGGCCACCAAGGCGTTTTCGCCGGGGCGCGAATGGCTGACCCTGCAGGCGGCCTCGCAGCGCCGGCTCGACCTGCGCCCGCTGGTGCGCCCCGCCCTGATCCGCCTGGCCAATACATTTGAAGATTCGGCGATTCTGTCGGTGCCTGGCGGCTGGGAATCCGTGTGCCTGGAACTGCGCCTGGGCACATTTCCGATCCGCGCCAACTATCTCGATATCGGCAGCCGCCGCCCGCTCGGCGTGGGGGCTGGCAGCCTGGCGCTGCTCGCTGCCCTGCCCGACGACGAGATCGACGCGGTACTCGAATGCATCGCGCCGTCGCTGAAACGCTATCCCCGGATCGATGCCGACATGTTGCGCCGCCACGTGGAAACCACGCGCGCGCGCGGCTATGCCGTGCTGCTCGATGTGGTGGTGGAACGCATGGGTGGCATCGGCGTCGCCCTGCCCGGCCCCGACGGCTATCCGCTGGGCGCCATCAGCATTGCCGCCCTCAACGAACGCATTACCGAACGCGAGGCCGCGCTGGCCCGCGCGCTGCGCCGGGAGGCAGACGCCATCGCCGCCAACTGGCGCCACCCCACCCGCCAACCACAGAACCAACCGAAGGAGGCATGAAGCATGCGCTGGAAGCAACGTCCAGAAGGCTCAAACTGGGGCGATTTCGGGCCCGACGATCAGCTGGGTCGCGTCAACCTGATCGGCCCGGAGCAGGTGGTCAAGGGCGCCCGCGAGATCCAGGCCGGCATCAGCTTCTGCCTGTCGATGCCGCTGGACTATCCCGGCGGCAACAAGCTGAACCCCCGCCGGCATCCGCCGCAACTGCGGCCCACCTTCCGCGACGACATCCCGTACCTGAACTTTCCGCTGGCCAAGGTCAACCCGGCCGCCACCGACGTGATCAGCGACGACCAGGTGCTGCTTTGCCTGCAGTATTCGACGCAATGGGATTCGCTGGCGCACGTGGGCGCGCTGTTCGATGCCGACGGCGACGGCCGGCCCGAGCGCGTCTACTACAACGGCTACCGCGCCAACGCCGATATCGTGGGTCCGGTGGACTATGCCGAGGATGACCACTTCGCGGCGCACGACTGCGGCCACGGCCACGACAGCCATGCCGACGCGCTGGGTATCGAGAACTTCGCTGTCAAGGGCATGCAGGGCCGGGGCGTGCTGGTAGACCTGGCCGATGTCTTCGGCACCGATTTCCGCAATGTCGGCTATGACGACCTGATGCGCGCCATGGAAGCCCACCGCGTGGAAGTGGAGCGCGGCGACATGCTGCTGTTGCGCACCGGCTTTGCCGAGGTGGTGCTTTCGATGCAGCGCAATCCCGACGAGGATGTGCTGCACCACAGCTGCTCGGCCCTGAACGGCCGCGACAACCGGCTGCTGAACTGGATTACCGACGCCGGCATCGCTGCCCTGATCGCCGACAACTACGCCGTCGAGCGCTTCCCGGCATTGCCCCCACCCGACGACACCAAGACCCATCCGCTGCTGCCCCTGCACCACCACTGCCTGTTCAAGCTGGGGCTGCCGCTGGGCGAACTCTGGTACCTGCGCGAACTGGCCGACTGGCTGCGGGCCAACAAGCGCACGCGCTTCATGCTGACCGCGCCGCCGCTTCGGCTGCCCGGCGCGGTGGGGTCGCCGACCACGCCGATTGCAACCGTATAGCACGGGGCGGATATTAGGCTCCCCTCTCCCACATTGTGAGAGAGGGGTTGGGGGAGAGGGCGTTGGGTTTCAGGCCGCGACCTGTCACGAATTGAGGCGCCCGCCCTCTCCCTCGCCCTTTCCCGCACGCGGGAGAGGGAAGAAAACAGATGACATAACAAGATGGAGGAGACCATGAAGACCACCTGGAAACTGATCGCCGCTGCCGCGCTGAGCGCCGCATCCCTGGCGGCCCACGCCCAGCCCAAGTCAGGCATTTCCGACGATGTCGTAAAGATCGGCCTGCTGCTCGACATGAGCGGACTCTATGCCGACGTCACGGGCCGGGGCAGCGCCACGGCGGCCCAGATGGCCATCGACGACTATGGCGGCAAGGTGCTGGGCAAGAAAGTGGAACTGGTGGTGGTAGATCACCAGAACAAGGCCGACATCGCCGCCAACAAGGCGCGCGAATGGTTCGACCAGGACAAGGTCGATGCCATCCTGGACGTGGCCGCCTCGGCCCCGGCGCTGGCCGTGCTGGACGTGGCCAGGCAGAAGAACAGGATCGTGGTGTTCTCGGGCCCCGGTACCGAGCGCATCACCAACGATCTCTGCACGCCGGTATCGGTCCACTACGCCTATGACACTTACGCGCTGGCCAACACCACGGCCCGCGCGATGGTGCAGCGCGGCGGCAAGACGTGGTTCTTCCTGACGGCCGACTACGCATTCGGCCATACGCTGCAGCAATCGGCCACGACGGTGGTGCAAGAGGCCGGCGGCCAGGTACTGGGCGCGGCCCGGCATCCGATCAACACCAGCGACTTTGCCTCGTACCTGCTGCAGGCCCAGGCCAGCAAGGCGCAGGTGGTGGGCCTGGCCAACGCGGGCGGCGACACTGTCAATGCCATCAAGGCCGCGTCGGAATTCGGGCTGACGAAGAACGGCACCCAGAAAATGGCCGGCCTGCTGCTCTATATCAACGATATCCACGCCATCGGCCTGAAGACGGCCCAGGGGCTGGTGCTGACCGAGGCGTTCTACTGGGACATGAACGACGCCACGCGCGCCTGGTCGCGCAAGTACTTCGACAAGGTCAGGAAGATGCCGAACATGAGCCAGGCAGGCGTCTATTCGTCGGTCACGCACTATCTGAAGGCCGTGCAGGCGGCCGGCACCGACGAGACTGCCGCCGTGATGAAGCAGATGAAGGCGCTGCCGATCAACGACTTTTTCGCCAGGAACGGCCGCATCCGTGAGGACGGCCGCATGATCCACGACATGTACCTGTTCGAGGTCAAGAAGCCCGAGGAATCGAAGTACCCGTGGGACTACTACAAGCTGCTGGCCACGGTGCCCGGCGACCAGGCCTTCATGCCGGTGGCCAGGTCGCAGTGCCCGCTGCTCAAGAAATGACCCCTGCCGTGACCGCCGCATCGACGACATCGAGCTACGTGCGCGGGGTGGGCAACACCCGCTTCGGACGCCTGCCCGGCAGCACGCCGCTGACGCTGATGGCGCAGGCTGCAGACGCCGCGCTGGATGCCGCCGGGCTCGCGCGTGGCGAGGTGGACGGCGTGCTGTGCGGCTACGCCACCACGCTGCCGCACCTGATGCTGGCCGACCGCTTCTGCGAATTCGCATCGCTGCAGCCTGCCTATGCCCATGGCATGGCCGGCGGCGGCGCCACGGGCGGGCTGATGGCGATGCTGGCACATGATCTGGTGCGCGCTGGCCGTTGCCGCAACGTGCTGGTGGTGGCCGGCGAGAATCGCCTCAGCGGCCAGAGCCGCGATCAGTCGGTACAGACGCTGGCCCAGGTGGGCGAGCCGGAAATCGAAGTGCCGAACGGCGCGTCGGTGCCGGCCTACTACGCGCTGCTGGCTTCGCGCTACCTGCACGAGGTGGGCCTGGATGCCGATGCGCTGTCGGATTTCGCGGTGCTGATGCGGCGCCATGCCGCCGGGCACCCCGACGCACACCTGCGCGATCCGCTGACGCTGGAGGCCGCCCGCCAGGCTCGGCCGATCGCGTCGCCGCTGCGGCTGTCGGACTGCTGCCCGATCTCGGACGGCGCCGTGGCGCTGGTGGTATCGGCCGACCCCGGCACCGGCACGCCAGTTCGCATCGTGGGAGCCGGCCAGGCGCATCGGCACCAGCACCTGGGCGCGCTGGACGACGTGATGCGCAGCGGTGCGTCCGATGCCGCCGGGCGCGCATTTGCGGAAGCCGGCTGCGGGCTGGCCGATATCGACTATCTGGCGATCTACGACTCGTTCACGATCACGCTAGTCATGCTGCTGGAGGAAATCGGCATCGCGCCGCGCGGCCAGGGCGTCGCCCGGCTGCGTGCCGGCGATTTCGATGTCGATGGCGCGCTGCCGCTCAACACGCATGGCGGGCTGCTCGCTTTTGGCCATTCGGGCGTGGCGGGCGGACTGATGCACCTTGCCGAGGCGGCGCGTCAGCTGGCCGGCCGGGCAGGCGCCCGGCAGTTGGCCCGTCAGCGCAAGCGCGCGTTGTTTCATGCCGATGGCGGGGTGCTGTCGTCGCATGTCAGCCTGATCCTGGAGACCGCATGAGCGAACCGCAACCCGTCCCGCCCTACACCGAAGGCCTGGCCGCCGGCGTGGTGCGTTATCAGGCCTGCGAGACCTGCGGCGCCTGGCAGCCACTGCAGCGCCATGCCTGCCGCACCTGTGGCAGCCGGCAACTGGCCTGGCGCGATGCCCACGGCCAGGCCACCATCTACGCGGTGACCGAGGTGTTCCGCGCCCCCACCGAAGCCTTCCAGGCGCTGGTGCCTTACACGCTGGTGCTGGCTACCCTCGATGAAGGTCCGCGCGTGATGGGCCACGCCGACCCCGGCATCGCCATCGGCGACCGGGTGCGCGCGGGGGTGTTCCACCTCGACGGGCAGCCGCTGCTGCGCTTTTCCCGGATTTGATCTGAACAGACGCCAACAGACCGCAAAAACAATGTCCTCCACCCTCTCCGCCCTGCTCTCGCCCCGTTCCGTCGCCATCGTTGGCGCTTCCGACAACATCCACAAGATTGGCGGCCGGCCGATCCATTACATGCAGACCATGGGCTACGCCGGGACCATCTATCCGGTCAACCCGCAGCGCGAAACGCTGCAGGGGCTGCGCGCGTACCCATCGCTCGATGCGCTGCCCGAGGCGCCCGAACTGGCGGTGATCGTGGTTGCCGGTGACGCAGCGGTGCAAGCCGTGGCCGACTGCGCGCGGCTGGGCGTGGGCGCGGCCATCGTGATCGCGTCCGGATTCGGCGAGGCGGGCGAGGCTGGCAAGCGCCAGCAGGACGAGATGGTGCGCATCGCGCGGGAAGGCGGCCTGCGCATCGTCGGCCCAAACAGCCAGGGGCTGGCCAACTTTGGCAATGGCACTATCGCCAGTTTTTCGACGATGTTTATCGAGATCCCGCCGCAGGATGGGCCGGTGGCGGTGGTCAGCCAGAGCGGCGGCACGGCGGCGCTGGTCTATGGCCTGCTGCGCAACCAGGGGATCGGTGTGCGGCATGTGCATGCCACCGGCAACCAGGCCGACGTCACCGTCAGCGAACTGGCGCTGGCCGTGGCGCAGGACCCCGATGTGCGCCTGCTGCTGCTGTATCTGGAAACGCTGACCGACCCGGATGTGCTGGCCGAAGCCGCTGCCGTGGCCCGCGCGCGCGGCGTCCCCGTGGTGGCCGTCAAATCGGGCCGTTCGCAGGCCGGCGCCCGCGCCGCCGCATCGCACACGGGCGCCATGGCCAACGAAGATCGCGCGGTCGATGCCTTTCTGGCCCGCCACGGCATCTGGCGCGTCGAAGACGCCCACGCGCTGGCGCGCTGCGCCCCGCTCTACCTGCGCGGCTGGCAACCGGCCGGCCGCCGGCTGGTCGTCGTCAGCAACTCGGGCGCCAGCTGCGTGATGGCCACCGATACCGCCGATGCCCTCGGCATCCCGATGGCGCCACTGTCGGCCGCCACACAATCCGCGCTGGCCGAACGGCTACCCGGCTTCGCGGCCACGGCCAATCCGGTGGACGTGACCGCCGCGCTGCTGACGAACAGCGGCCTGTTCGGCGACGTACTGCCCGTGGTCGGCGCCGACCCCTCGGCGGATCTGGTCCTGCTCGATATTCCGGTGGCCGGCATGGGCTACGACGTGCCACGCTTTGCCCGCGATGCCGCCCAGTTTGCCGACCAGGCTGGCAAGGCGATTGCCGTGGCCGCCTGGCAGGACGCGGTGGTCAGCGAATTCCGCGCGGCCAACGTGCCAACGTTCGTCCACGCGGCCGACGCGCTGGCCGCCTTCCATCAGCTGACCGCGCACCAGCAACTGCTACGCGACGTGGCCGGCGAGCCCGCCATGCCGCCGATCGTTCCGTCCGCCGTTGCCACGCCTTCCCGCACGCTCAGCGAGGCCGCCAGTCTGGCCCGGCTGGCCGAAGCCGGCGTGCCTGTGGTGGAACACTACCTGTGCCAGAGCGCCGACGAAGCGCTGGCGGCTTGGCAACGCATTGGCGCCCCGGTAGCGATCAAGGCCAGTTCCCCGGCCGTGCCGCACAAGAGCGAACACGGCCTGGTGGCGCTGAACTGCAACAGCCACGATGCAATTGTCGACGCATTCACCAAGCAAACGCGGACACTCGACGCCATGCATGCCCCATGCGAAGGCGTCATCGTCGCGCGCATGTCGCGCGGCCAGCGCGAATGCATGGTCGGCGCCCACTGGGACCCGGTCTTCGGCGCGGTGCTGCTGGTGGGCGACGGCGGCAAGTACGTGGAAGTGGTGCGCGACACGGCGGTACTGCTGGCCCCCGCCAGCCCGGCCGCCATCGAACGCGCGGTACGCGGCCTGCGCATGGCCCCGCTGCTCGACGGCGTACGCGGCGAGTCCCCGGTCGATGTCGCCGCCCTGTGCGACGTGGCCGCCAGGGTCGGCAACCTCGTGCATCAGGCACGCGGCCAGATCCGCTCGGTGGATCTGAATCCGGTCATGCTGGGGGCAGAGGGGGCGCTGGTGGTGGATGGGTTGATGGAGGTGGCGTAGCCGCAAAAGGCGGCGCTATCCAAACTCCCTTACCAATTGCTGGACGGCCACCGGACCATCCTTTTCTATCGTGTCGTTTCTCCACGAGGCGTGAGGATCGGCTCAGCATTTTGAGCATTTCTTTTGGCGAGACGGGAAGGTCGAAAAACCGCGGGTCCTTGGCGACGATACCGGCAATGGATAAGGTTCGCCTTCCAAGGCGACGGTCTTGCCGTGATGCGTGAAGAAGAAGCCCTTGCCTGCTATCAGGACGCCGCCCGTTGTCGTGGCGTCGCCGTCCCGCAGTGCATACCTGATATCAGCCATGTCGTCTCCATCAAGAATGGCGCCCATTCTTGATGGGCCCGCTGGACACGCAATCGCCGAATGCTGAAACCGGGCACAGCATGGACCGCCGCCCTGATTGTTCACATCTCAAGACAAACTGTCAGTCGATTCGATCTTCTTTGCTTTGTCGCCAATCGTTACATTTCAGGCGCCGCATCGCGCCTGAGCCCTTACGGAGGCGCGCGTGCGCGCGTCTCACTACAAGGATAACGAAGCATGAAGACCCGTCTCGCCTGCCTGGCCGCCATGGCCGTCCTGCCTGCCCTGCCCGCCGCGGCGCAGGCCCAATCGAGCATCACGCTGTATGGCGTGGTGGATGCCGGCGTGGAGTTCCTGACCCACGCCCCGAACACCGCCACTGGTGGCAGCAACAATCTGGTGCGGATGTCGGCCGGAAACCTGTCGACGTCGCGTTGGGGTCTGCGTGGCGCCGAAGACCTCGGTGGTGGCCTGAAGGCGGTCTTTACGCTGGAAAGCGGCTTTGACCTCGACACTGGCAGCCTGAACCAGGGTGGCCGCCTGTTCGGCCGTCAGGCGTTTGTGGGTCTGCAGAACCAGTACGGCACGCTGTCGCTGGGTCGTCACCAGACGGTGCTCTACGACTTCTCGCTGGCTTATGACCCGATGGCCATCGCCACGCGCTACTCGGTGCTGATGCACGACAAGTGGATGTCGGGCCGTGCCGACAACTCGCTGAAGTTCACGGGCCAGACCGGCGCGCTCTACTACGGCCTGTTCTACAGCACCGGCTACGACAGCAGCGCCGGCGGCGAAGTGCCGGGCGATTACAAGGCCGGCCGCAACTGGTCGGTGGCGGGCGGCTACGATGCCGGCCCGGTGTCGGCCCGCGTGGTCTATGACGAAGTGCGCGGCAGCACCGTCGCCACGGACGACAACCGCGAGCGCCGCGCCACCCTCGGCGCCAGCTACAACTTTGGCCGTGGCCGCGCGTTTGCCGGCTATCGCTGGTACTACGGTGACTTCGCCAGCAGCTCGCTGCGCACCAACCTGTACTGGGTGGGCGCCACGTATCAGGTGACCCCGGCCATCGCCGTCACGGGCGCCGCCTACTACACCGACGTGCGCAACAGCAACGGCGATCCGTACAGCTTCGTGCTGTCGGGTACCTATGCGCTGTCCAAGCGCACCGACCTCTACGCGATTACCACCTACGCGCAGAACCGTAACGGTTCGTCGATGAGCCTGTCCGGCTTTGGGCCGTCGCTGAACGGCAGCGCCACCACGCTGACCGCTACCAGCGAGCAGGTGCGTGCCGGCCAAAGCCAGTTCGGCGCCATCATTGGCGTGCGCCACCGCTTCTGATCCACGTCTGATCGACGGTTGAGCGTCATCGGATTGCGTAAAGCGTCCAGACAGCGTCCAGACTCCACGGCGAAGACTTTCCCTTCGTCCTTCCATGGGCCCGCACAGGTGATTGCCTGGCGGGCCCCTTTCTTATGTGGCGGCGGGCCGTGTGGTTTGCGCCGAAGGAAGGAGCCAGCCAGGCGTGCCTTAAACGCTTGCGGCCAACCCCAGCGACTTCAGCGCCGCGTCCAGCGACGCCTGTTGCTCCGCGGCGTACAGCGCCAGTTCATCGCTGACCGTCGCACCCAGCGCCTGCTCGAAGGCCGCGCGGTTGGGCGATGCCTGCAGGTCGTCGCGGTTCTCGTCGCCCAGGTTCGACTGGAAGATGCCGGCGGCGCTGACCGGCAGGAAGTCTTCGTAGGTGATCGGCTCGGCCACCAGCGCGCCGGCGGCAATCAGCGCTTCCACATCGCCGCCGTCGGCCGCCGCATTGCCCGCCGCGTAGCGGTAGTACGCCAGGCCCTGCTGGCGCAGCGCCTTATGGTCGTCCGGGAACGCCTCGAAAATATCGCCAAGCGTCTTGCGATAGGCATCGGCGTTCGAACCGTCCCCAGCCGGCGTGATGACCTTGCGCACCTCGTTCAGCAGTTCGTCGTAGAGCTTGCGGCCCTTGGGCGTCAGCGCCACGCCGCGTTGCTCGATCTCGCCAAAGCGGGCCGTATGGGTGCCGGCCTCGCCGCCATCGCGGAAGGTGACCGGCTCGCTCAGCGCCAGGAAACTGGTCTGGCGCAGCAGGATCGGGCAGCGGCGCGTGGGCGGGCCTTCCACCACGGCCTTGGGGCTGATGCCGCGTGCCGGCATCTGCGCCTGAACCATATCGATGTCCAGCGTGCGCGGCGTCAGGTGATTGATGTGCGGGCCGGGGAAGCACACGATGTCGGCGATCAGCGGATGCGTCTTGCGCAGCTTCCAGTACAGGTCGGCTTCGACGGTGGACTTGCCGTGCCAGCGGAATGTCTCCAGCGCCTCGGCCACAAAGCGGGCAGCGTCCTCGTCAGCCAGGCCGCCCTGCTGCTCGGCGCGCTCGATCAGCGCCAGGCAGCCCGGCGTGAAGATCGACCGCGTGGCCAGCACCGCTGCGGCGGCGTCGCGCAGCGCGGCGTCCTGGATCAGGTCCAGGCGCAGCAGCGACGTGAACACGCGGAACGGGTTCTCGGCCAGGCCGGCGGTGTCCTTCGGCCGGAACGCCGTAGAGTGCACCGGCACGCCGGCCACGGACAGATCGTAATAGCCCACCGGGAACATGCCCATCACGGCGAACAGGCGGCGGATCGTGGCGAGTTCGGCAGGCGTACCCACGCGGATGGCGCCGTGGCGCTCCACCTCGATGCGCGATTCCTGGCCCGCCGCACCGGCGGCAGCGGCACCGACGCTGGCCAGCACTTCGGCGTTGACATCGGATACCAGCGCCATCAGCGTGCCGTACTGCGGCACCTCGGCACGGTACATATCGGACATGGCGCGCGAGAACCGGGCGCGGATCTGGCTGGGGGACGTGAAAGCGGCAGACATGTTCTGGGGACGACAGTGTGACGAAAAAGAGCCGCCCAGTGTGGTCGGGCGGCTGGACGGCCGCAAGCGATATTTATGGGCGACTTGATGCGATTTTCGCATTAACTTGATGCCCCGCCAGCGCCTGAGTTTTGATGCCCTCGCATTGGCGCAGCAGCCAGCCGGAAAACAGCGCAGCCTTGTCGCGATCCGTGCCGTCGCCGGGTTTGGCCTGGCGATAGGTCAGGAAATAGGCGCCGTGCCGACCGGACTCCGGCGCCCCGGCGAACGGCAGCGCCGTCAGCCGGCCGCTTTCGATCTCTGCGCGTACCATCATTTCTGGCAAAACGGCGATGCCAAGCCCGCAGATCGCGGCGCCGGTGACCATCGTGAACAGATCGTAGCGGGGCCCCAGGCGGGCGCGGCGCCGAATCGCCTCGTCGTCGCCGCCGAACCAGTCGGGCCAGGCATCGGGGCGGCTGGCCAGATGCAACAGCGGAAGATTCAGCAGGTCTTCGCGCTTGTGCAGTGGCGCGCCCTGCAGCAGTTGCGGGCTGCACACCGGGATCGACGGACCCTCTTCGAGCAGCCGGGCCGACGGATGCCCGTCCCAGGCGTCGTTGCCGAAATAGATGGCCGCATCGAACAGCGAATCGGCAAAGTGGAACGGCTCGGGCCGCGCATGGATATTGACGACGATGCGTGGATGCTCGGCCCGGAAGCCGGCCAGGCGCGGAATCAGCCATTGGGTGGCGAACGTGGGCACCACGGCGAGTTCCAGCACCTCCATGCCGCCAGCGCGCGACGCCAGGTCCTTGGTGGCGCGCTCGATGGCCTTCAGTTCGGCGCGGATTTCGCGCACATAGCGGTCGCCGTCGGGCGTCAGCACCACGCGCTGGCGCACCCGTTCGAAGAAGCGCACGCCGAGCCGTTCCTCCATGGCCTGGATCTGCCGGGAAATCGCGCTTTCGGTGACGTTCAGTTCCGCGGCGGCGCGCGTGAAGCTGCCAAGGCGGGCAGCGCACTCAAGCATCTGGAGTGCGATCAGGCTGGGCAGGCGCATGGTTCAGGGGCTGGTGAACGGGAAAACAAGGCGGATTCGGAAATCAGGGGCGCGCGATGGCGGCCAGGATGCGCTTCAGCTTGTCGGGGTTGCGTTGCGCGTGGATGCCGACAATACGCTCGCCATCGGTCTCGATGCTTTGGGCCGATTCGAGCTGGCCATCGACAAAGCGCAGCAGCGCCCACTGGCCGTTGAGCACCACCATCTGCACATGCACGGTCTGGCCGCGCCGCTGCGCCGCGAAGAACACCTGCGCGATCTTGCCGCCGCCGACCAGCGGCTTCGGAAAGCTCGGCACCTTGCCGCCTCCGTCGCCAATCAGCGTGGCCTCGTCGGCCAGCAGGCCCCGGATCGCGTCAAACGTGCCCTCCTCCAGCGCCTGGGCGAAGCGCCGCACCAGATTCAGGTGCACATCCTTGCGTACGGGCTGGTGTGGCCGGCCGTCGCGCAACTGGGTCTTCGCGCGGCTCACCAGCTGGCGGCAGGCCGCCTCGCTCTTGCCGATGACCTCTGCCACCTGGGCGTAGTCGGCATCGAACACTTCCCGCAGCAGAAAGGCCGCACGCGCTTCGGGCGTCAGGCGTTCCAGCAGGAACAGGAACGCCACCGACACGTCGTCGGCACGCTCGTAGAGGGCTTCGGGGGTATCGGTACCTTCGGACATCAGCGGCTCAGGCAGCCAGATGCCGGCGTAGTGCTCGCGCTGCAGCTTGGCCGCGCGCAGATGATCGATGGCCAGCCGCGTGGTCACCGATACCAGCCAGGCCTCGGGGTTGTCGATGGCGTTGCGATCGGTGCCGTGCCAGCGCAGCCAGGCGTCCTGCACGACATCCTCGGCCTCAGCCACGGCACCAAGCATCCGGTACGCGATGGCCTGAAGGCGTGGGCGAAGCTGGTCGAAGGTCTGGATGGGATCGGGTGCAGGCGCGGCCATGGCACAAGGGTCCTTGCGGTGGGCTGCCATTGTGGCATTGGCGCCCTGTCGCCGTCTCGCGTTGTGTCTGACTGCGCCCTTGAAATTTCCGAACTACTGTATATATTTACAGTGTACTGTATGAATAGACAGTACCAGATGTCTTGAGATGGATTGAACAGCGTCGGAACCTTCGGAGCCCTGAAATGGAACACCTGATCCGTGTGCAGAACGAATACGACCGCCAGGTACTGGTCTGGCTGCGCGGACGCATTGGCGACGCAGCCTTGGTGTCGGCCGCGCGCCGCACCGCCGCGGACGGAAAAAAGCCTTATCTCTCAACGATTTGCCGCCTGCTGAACATCCGGCCGCCGTCGCGCCGCAGCTTTGCCGATGAGGCGCGCAAGACGCACCGTGCGGTGGGTGAACGGTATCTGGCGCAGATCCGCCAGATCCTGGCCAAGCCGGCTGCCCAGCACGCACAGCGCGAAGCGACCGGGCATGACGCGCGGCCCCAGGGTTCCCTCTTCTAGACCGCGTTCGGACGCCGCCGAGTTTTAGTCCGAATTATTGAAATCCAATAATCGGGTAAACAGCCTGTAGATCACTTCTACTGACTGTTTCGCGCCTTGCTCATTGCGGCAGGTCGGTCACGCGCATCGCCGGCGTGATCTGCAGCGGATCGGTCACCAGTTCCAGCACGGCCGGCTTGCCGGCCTGCTGCGCCCGTTCGAAGGCAGCGGCGAAGTCTTCGGTCCGCTCCACGCGCTCGGCCCAGGCGCCGCAAGCCCTGGCCATTTCCACAAAATCGGGATTGACGATGCGCGTGCCGCTCTGGCGGCCCGGATAGCGGCGCTCCTGGTGCATCCGGATCGTGCCGTACATGCGGTTGTTCACCACGATCACGATCAGGTTCACGCCGTGGGCGGCGGCCGTGGCGATTTCCTGCGGATACATCAGATAACAGCCATCGCCGGCAAAGCACACCACGGTTTTGTCCGGAAAGCGCAGCTTGGCGGCGATGGCAGCCGGCAGGCCGTAGCCCATCGCGCCGCACGTCGGGGCCAGTTCGGTACGGGGGCGCTTGTAGGCATAGAAGCGGTGCAGCCAGACCGTGTAGTTCCCGGCGCCGTTGGACAGCATGGCGTCCTCGGGCAGCACCCGGTTCAGGTGCGCCATGGCGGCGCCCATGTCCACGCCGGTCAGTTCGGCGTGAGGCTTCGGCGGCGTGACAAACGCCTCGTGGTCGGCGCGCGCGCCGGCGGTCCAGTCCTTCCAGGCCACCGAAGCCGGCGCGGCCAGCGATGCCAGCATCGCGGCGCCCGGCTCGACGCCGGCATGGATCGGCAGCGCGGCCTGGTAGACGCGGCCCAGTTCGAAGCTGTCGGCATGGATGTGCACGAGCTTCTGCCTGGGCTGCGGGACTTCCAGCAGCGAATAGCTATCGGTAGCAATATCGCCAAGCCGCGTGCCGAAGGCCAAGATCAGGTCGGCCGCCTTCACGCGTTCGGCCAGCTTGGGGCTGACGCCCAGGCTCAGGTGGCCCACGTAAAGCGGGTCGCGGTTGTCGATCACGTCCTGACGGCGGAAGGCGCAGGCCACGGGCAGGTCCCAGGCTTTGACGAACGTGGCGAAGTCGCGCACGGTCTGGTCGGTCCAGTTAGCGCCGCCGGCGATCACCAGCGGACGCCGGGCCGCGGTGAGCGCGGCTGCCAGCGCCTGGGCATCCTCGGGGCGCGGCGCGGCGGCCACGGCGCGGTACGGCGCGGCGTCGGCCACTTCCACCTGACCATCGAGCACATCCTCGGGCAGCGCCAGCACCACCGGGCCGGGGCGGCCCGACGTGGCCACCTGGAACGCGCGCGCCACCATCTCCGGAATGCGCGCGGGATCGTCGATCTCGGCCGCCCACTTGCACATCGACCCGAACACGGCCGCGTAGTCCACCTCCTGAAATGCCTCGCGCCCCTTTTGCTCGCGGGCGATCTGGCCGACGAACAGGATCATCGGCGTGGAGTCCTGCTGGGCGATATGCACGCCGATGCTGCCATGCGTGGCGCCGGGGCCGCGCGTCACGAAGCAGATACCGGGACGGCCCGTCAGCTTGCCGTCCGCCTCGGCCATGTTGGCGGCGGCGCCTTCGTGCTTGCAGACCACCAGGTCGATGGCCGGTTGGTCGTGCAGCGCGTCCAGCACGTCAAGAAAGCTCTCGCCCGGCACGCAGAAGATCCGTTCGGTGCCGTGGATGCGCAGTTGGTCTACGAGTACGCGGCCGCCGGTGCGGGCCGTATGGGGAACATTGGAGGTCATGTCGGATGTGGGTCGCGTTATCGGCGTAAAGCGGCGTAGATCGACTGGAAGATCGGCGGGAAGATCGGCGTGAGGCTCGCAATGTCTGCAATTGTTCCGTTTGACGCGCGCGGCTGCGCGGCCTATCGTGCATTTCTGTTATGCGAATTCTGCAAGTCGCGACCGTCCCCTGCCGTGTAGATTTGCGGTCGAGGCGCAGCACAAGACGCCCCGCCCGGCGCACGTTTCCGTTGCGGAAACCGTCAGGCAGAACGGGAGCCCGCCACGGGACTGCCGCACACGAACGTTCGCGCTACAGGAGACATGATATGAATTTTCCCCATCGCCTGATGCGGCCGATACTGGCCGTGCTTTGTACCGGATGCATGGCTGTCGCCACGCAGGCCGGCGCCCAGGGTGCCGATCACTACCCGACCAAGCCCATCACCTACGTGGTGCCGTTTGCCGCCGGGGGCACCACCGACCTGCTGGGCCGCCTGATCGGCCAGCGGCTGTCGCAGGTGCTGGGGCAATCGGTGGTGGTGGAAAACCGCGCCGGCGCGGGTGGCAATATCGGCTCCGACTACGTGGCCAAGGCCCCGGCGGACGGGTACACGCTGCTGGGCGGCACGATCAGCTCGCACGCCATCAACGTGAGCCTGTACCCGAAGATGCCGTATGACCCCGTCAAGAACTTCCAGCCCATTGCACTGATCGGCACGTTGCCGAACGTGCTGGTGGTCAATGCCAGCAGCCCGTGGAAGAGCGTGCAGGACGTGATCGCCGCCGCCAGGGCCAAGCCGGGCACGGTCAATTTCGGCTCGTCGGGCAATGGTACGTCGCAGCACCTCGCTGCCGAACTGTTCGCCAACATGGCCGGGCTTCGCATGACCCACGTGCCTTACAAAGGCAGCAGCCAGGCGGTGCAGGCACTGCTTGGCAACCAGGTGGACCTGGTGTTCGAGAACAGCGTGGCCGCCATGCCGATGATCCAGTCGGGCAAGTTCCGCGCACTGGCCACCACCGGCGCCAGGCGCGCGGCCGAGCTGCCCGACGTGCCGACCATGGCGGAGTCGGGCCTGAACGGCTACGAGATCGTGTCGTGGCAGGCCATCTTCGCGCCGGCCGGCACGCCCAGGCCCATCGTCGACAAGCTGTCGACCGAGATCGGCAAGATCATCCGCCAGCCCGAAGTGCGTGCCAAGCTGGCGTCGATGGGCGTGGAGCCGTCGGGCGCCGGGCCCACCGAACTGGGCAATTTCCAGAAGAGCGAAGTCGCAAAATGGGCAAACCTGATCAAGGTCGCCAATATTCACCTGGAGTAAGCATGAGTGATCACCGTATCCCGACTGCCGGCCTGCACCAATGGGTGGTGGACCTCTGGCTGGCGGCGGGCTCCGACGCCCGCGAGGCCAGCCTGACCGCCGATCATCTGGTGGGCGCCAACCTGTCCGGCCACGATTCGCATGGCGTGGGCATGATTCCCAAGTACGTGATGTCGTGGCAGGCCGACCAGCTCCAGCTGAACCAGCAGGTCAGCGTGGTGCATGAATCGGGCGGCATCCTG
Source organism: Ralstonia sp. 25mfcol4.1 (assembly GCF_900104095.1). Taxonomy (GTDB): domain Bacteria; phylum Pseudomonadota; class Gammaproteobacteria; order Burkholderiales; family Burkholderiaceae; genus Cupriavidus. The sequence continues at coordinate 99,804 of NZ_FNJO01000008.1, forward strand.
AGCCTGGACGGCAACCGTGGCATGGGACAGGCCGTGACCGAACAGGCCATGGGCCTGGGTATCGAACGCGCGAAGGAACATGGCGTGTGCGTGCTGGGCCTGCGCCGGTCGCACCATCTGGGCCGGGTAGGACACTGGGCCGAACAGGCCACCGCGGCCGGCATGATCTCGATCCATTTCGTCAATGTGCTATCCAAGCCGATCGTCGCGCCGCATGGCGGCTACGATCCGCGCTTCGGCACCAATCCGTTCACGATTGGCGTGCCGGTGGCCGGACAGCCGCCGCTGGTGCTGGACTTCGCCACCAGCGCCATCGCGCTGGGCAAGGTGCGCGTGGCCAACAACAAGGGCGTGCCGGTACCGCCGGGCTGCCTGATGGACCCGCAGGGACACCCCACCGACGACCCCGCCGTGATGTTCCCGCACCCCGGCACGCCGCAGGGCGCGCTGCGCACGTTCGGCGAGCACAAAGGCTACGTGCTGGCCGTGATGTGCGAACTGCTGGGCGCGGCCGTGACCGGCGGGCATACGATCCGCCCCGAAACGCTCACGCACGAGCACGCGGTGTGGAACAACATGCTGGCGATCATCTTCGATCCGGCACGGCTGGGCAGCACCACCACGTTCGGCCACGAGGTGGAGTCGTTTGTCGAATGGATGAAGGCGTCGCGCCTGCAACCCGGCAACGACGCCATCCGCCTGCCGGGCGACCCCGAACGCGCCTGGCGCCGCGCCCGGGCCGAATACATCCCCGTGGACAGCAGCACGCTGGCCCAGCTTGACGATGCCGCCGCCCGCGTGCTGCAGGCCCGTGGCAAATCGCCGGGCCCGCTTTCCGCGCTGGCCGCCGACTGACCCAGGAAATTGACGATGTCCAACACCCCTCACCTTCCCCAGATCCACCCGCTGCCCAACAAGTTCCGTGCCGACGTGCTGGCGCGCAAGCGCCTGATCGGCCTGTGGAGTTCGCTGGGTCAGCCCGTGACCAGCGAGATCGTCGGCCTGGCCGGCTTTGACTGGCTGCTGCTCGATGGCGAGCATTCGCCCAACGACGTGCTGACTTTCGCGCCCCAGTTGATGGCGCTCAAGGACAGCGTCAGCGCCCCCGTGGTGCGTCCGCCGTGGAACGACCCGGTGATGCTCAAGCGCCTGCTCGACATCGGCTTCTACAACTTCCTGATTCCGTTCGTGGAATCGGCCGAGGAAGCCCGCCGCGCGGTGCGCGCCACGCGGTATCCGCCCGATGGCATTCGCGGCGTGTCCGGTGCCCAACGGCAGAACCGCTATGGCACGCTGCCGGACTTCTTCAAGACCATCAACGACAACATCTGCGTGCTGGTGCAGATCGAAAGCCGCAAGGGCGTGGAAGCGGCCGCCGAGATCTGTGCGGAACCCGGTGTGGACGGCATTTTCATCGGCCCGAACGACCTGGCCGCGGCCTACGGGCATCTGGGCAATCCGAACCACCCCGATGTGCAGGCGGCGGTGAAACAGATCTACGATGCCGCCAACCACGCCGGCAAGGCCATCGGCACGCTGACCCCGGTCGAAGCCGATGCCCGGCGCTACCTCGATATGGGCGCGCACTTCGTGGCGGTCGGCATCGACCACGTATTGCTGCGCGATGCGGCCCGTGCGCTGCGCGACCGCTTTGCGTCCTGAAGCCATTTTCAACAGGAAGGAATCATGAGCAAGCTCGGATTTATCGGATTGGGCGTCATGGGCAAGCCCATGGCGGAACACCTGCAGGCCGGCGGCCATACCGTCTACGCGCACACGCGCAGCGGCGTGCCGCAGGAACTGCTGGACCGCGGCATGCAGCAGTGCGCCAGCGCCACGGAGGTGGCCAGACAGGCCGACATCATCTTCCTGATGCTGCCCGATACGCCCGATGTGGCGCGCGTGCTGTTTGGTGACAACGGCGTGGCCGCCGGGCTGACCCAGGGCAAGATCGTGGTGGACATGAGCTCGATCTCGCCGATCGACACGCGCGAGTTCGCCGCGAAAATCGAACAGCTCGGGTGCGACTATGTGGATGCGCCCGTGTCGGGCGGCGAAGTTGGCGCCAAGGCCGCCACGCTGTCGATCATGGCCGGCGGCAAGCAGGATGTCTTCGACAAGGTGCTGCCGCTGCTGCAATTGATGGGCAAGAACATCACGCTGGTGGGCAATGTCGGTGACGGCCAGGTAGCCAAGGTGGCCAACCAGGTGATCGTGGCGCTGACCATCGAGGCCGTCAGCGAGGCGCTGGTGCTGGCTGCCAAGGCCGGGGCCGATCCCGCGCGCGTGCGCCAGGCACTGATGGGCGGCTTTGCCAGCTCGAAGATTCTTGAAGTTCACGGCGAACGAATGATCAAGCGCACGTTCAATCCGGGTTTCCGCATCGAACTGCATCAGAAAGATCTGAACCTGGCGCTGTCCACGGCGAAGCAGCTGGGCCTGGGCATGCCAAACACGGCATCGACACAGCAGTTGTTCAATGTGTGCGTGGCCCAGGGCGGCGCGGGCTGGGATCACTCGGGGCTGGTCAAGGCCATCGAGCACCTGTCGTCGTTCGCCATCGGCGACACGCCCGGATCGGCCTGATGACAGCCATGTCGGCGGCGCTGAATTCCGACGATCTGGCGTGCTTTGTCTGCGTGGCCAACACGCAGAGCATTTCGCGCGCCGCGCTGGAACTGGGCGCCGACCAGTCTACGGTCAGCCGCCAGATCGCGCGGCTGGAAGCTGCGCTCGACACCCGGCTGTTTCACCGCAGCGGCCGGGGCGTGGTGCTGACCGAGGCCGGTACCACGCTGCTGGGTTACGCGCGACAGGTGGCCGCCACGCTGACCGAGGCGCGCGCGGCGGTGCGGGCGTCTACCGCGCAAGGCCCGGCGCAACTGGTCATCGCGGCACAGCCAACCATCGCCAATACCGCGTTCGCGGCCATCGGCACGGCGCTCAAGGCACGCTTTCCGGCGACGAAGATCCGCTTTGTGGAAGGGCTGGCCAACCCGGTGCTGGCCTGGCTGGCAGCCGGCGAAATCGATGTGGCCCTGCTCTACCTGCCCGAGCAGCAGGGTGCGCTCAAGGTGGACGTACTGCTGGAAGAAGACCTGACGCTGGTCACGCCCTCGTCATGGAGCCACCTGGGCCCGGCGTTCCAGGCGCGACGCCTGGGCGAGGTACCGCTGATCCTGCCCAGCACGTCGCACGGCCTGCGCGTGCTGGCCGAATCGCTGGCGGCGCGCGTCGGCACCTCGCTGAACATGGCGATGGAGTGCGATGCCTCGAACACGGTGGCAATGCGGCTGGTGGAAGACGGCTGCGGCGCGACGCTGCTGCCGTTCGCGGCCGTGGCGGATCGCGTGGCCCAGGGCCGGCTGCATTCGGCGCGACTGATCGACCCGGTGGTGACGCGTCAGGTGGCGATGACCACGCCGCGCAATCGGCCGGTGGTGCCGGAGCTGTGGGACATCATGCAGACGGTGCGGCAGTCGGTGCGCAATATCGTGATGTCGGGCGCGTGGCCGGGGGCGCGGCTGGTTTGATCGCTGATGCCCGATGGCTTTGCTCCCCTCTCCCGCTCCTGCATGGAAGAGGGGAGCGCATAACAACGCATGGTGGCGTTGTTATGCCCAGATAGCCGAATTACTGCTTCGTCGTACCGCTCTGCAGTTCAGCCTTGGCCGTCTCGTCGGCAGCCTTCTTGGCGTCCTTGCGCTCGGACTTGGCCGCGTTCACATCCTGCTTGTACTCGCCCTTGGCCGCCTTCTTCTCGGCCTTGTACTGGTCATTGGCGGCCTTGCGGGCCTCCCGGCGTTCCACGAGCGGGTCCTTCGGTGGCTGGACCTGGGTCGTGACCGGCGGGGCGGCAGTCGTGATGTCGGCCGGGGCGGCCGGCGCCTGCGTGGTCTGTGCGAAGGCGGTGACAGAGATCATGCCGGCTGCCAGGGCGCCAATCAGGGACGTGGTGCGAATGGTTCGTTGCTTGGACATATGAGACCTCTCAGTGGTTGTTATCGAAAACGGAAAACAACGGGTGCGTTGTTTCCCACCGCGTGCCCAGTTTAGAAGTCACATGGTGCCCGGTGTGCCGCATTCACACATCTCCTTACAAAACCTCGCGCGCACTGACAGACAACGCCCGACAACACCACAGTTTGTGTCAAATTTTGCGATTTCTGGCGCTTGAATGACGCGGGCACGTCGCCCACACTGAACCGCATCGACCATCGATTCCAAGGGAGTTGCCATGCATCTCGACGGTTCGTGCCAGTGCGGCGCGGTGCAGTTCAGCCTTGAGTCCGATTCGCCCTACCCCTACCTGCACTGCCATTGCTCGATCTGCCGCAAGACCGGTGGCAGCGGTGGCTATGGCATCAATCTGGGCGGCGATGCCCATACGCTGCGCGTGTCCGGCCAGCAGCACGTGGCCCATTTCCACGCCGTGATCCGCGAGCCCGGCAAGCGGCCGGTGCGTTCCAAGGGATACCGCCACTTCTGCAGGCTGTGCGGCAGCCCGCTGTGGATGTGGGACCCGCGCTGGCCAGACCTGGTCCACCCGTATGCCGGCGCCATCGACACGCCGCTGCCGAAGCCGCCCGATGTCGTCGAGGCCGGCCTCGATTACGTCGCGCCGTGGGTAGACGTGCCGCGCGGCAGGGGCCATCGCCACGTGGGCACCTGGCCACACGAATCGTTGCGCGAATGGCATGTGCGGCATGATCTGCTGAAGTAGTCCGCAGACCAGCGCAGAGGCCGGGCGGCCCTGCCCTGAGCGCGCGCCAGCGGGTCGGACGGCTCCTGACAGGGTCTTGCACCGGCGCTGACATACATCGCGCAAGTGCGCTCCTATGCTCGAATGAGACAAGGCATCTGGGAGCCCGCCATGCGCGACTATCGCCAATATCTGATTTATCCGATGGCATCGCTGTTTGCGATCGTGGCGGTCACGCTGCTGGTCGGCTGCGGCGAATCGGCCAGGTTACCCGATACGGCGGGCATCGGTCCGAACCCGCAACTGCCGGCGCCGCACAAGACGGTGCTTCCGACCATCCATATCGCCCCGGCCGAAGGCTGGAAAGACGGGAAAATGCCCGTACCGGCCGACGGCATGCGGGTGGCCGCCTATGCCGGCAAGCTGGACCATCCGCGCTGGCTGTACGTGCTGCCGAACGGCGATGTGCTGGTAGCCGAAACCAACGCGCCGCCCAAGCCTGACGACCACAAGGGCATCCGGGGCTGGATCATGAAGAAGACGCAGGAGCGCGCCGGTGCCGGCACACCCAGCGCCAACCGCATCACGCTGCTGCGCGACACCAATGGCGACGGCGTGGCCGACCAGAGATCGGTATTTCTTCAAAACCTGCACTCGCCGTTCGGCATGGTGCTCGTGGGCAACGATTTCTACGTCGCCGATACCGATGCCGTGCTGCGCTTCCCGTACACGCCGGGCCAGACCAGCATCACGGCGCCGGGCCAGAAACTGGTGGACCTGCCTGCTGGCTCGATCAACCACCACTGGACCAAGAACATCATCGCCAGCCCCGATGGCAGCAAGCTGTATGTCACGGTGGGATCGAACAGCAACGCGGGCGAGAACGGCATCGACAAGGAAGCGGGCCGCGCCGCCATCTGGGAAGTCGATCGACAGACCGGCCAGCATCGTATTTTCGCCAGCGGCTTGCGCAATCCCAATGGCATGGTCTGGGAGCCCACCACCAAGGCGCTCTGGACGTCCGTCAATGAGCGCGACGAAATCGGTAGCGACCTGGTACCCGACTACATTACCTCCGTGCGCGACGGCGGCTTCTACGGATGGCCGTACAGCTATTACGGCCAGCACGTGGACGACCGCGTGAAGCCGCCCGCCCCCGACATGGTGGCCAAGGCCATCGTGCCCGACTACGCGGTGGGCGCCCACACGGCGTCGCTGGGCATGACCGGCGCCGCAGGCAACAGCCTGCTGCCGCAGTTCCGCGACGGCATGTTCGTGAGCCAGCACGGCTCATGGAACCGCAAGCCGCGTTCGGGCTACAAGGTCATCTTCGTGCCGTTCGACCAGGGCAAGCCGCGTGGCGCCCCAATCGACGTGCTGACCGGCTTCCTGGATCAGGACGGCAAGGCGCAGGGGCGCCCGGTAGGCGTCGTGATCGACAAGACCGGCGGGCTGCTGGTGGCCGACGACGTGGGCAATGTGGTCTGGCGGGTGAGCGCAGCGAAGTGATAGCGCGAAGCAATAGCGCGAAGTAATGGCGCGCGAAGTGATAGCGCGAAGCAATAGCGCGAAGTCGCCCCCGGACATGCTGTCCCGTCTGGCGCCTGCGCCGTCATGCCACCGGGCGCTGCGCGCGTCCGACGATCTGCAGCGTCCGTAGCAATAACGCCAGACCGCGCCGCGTATCGGCATCGCGCGCCAGCGCCCACAGGGCCCGTGTACCTGGCGGCTCGGTGTCTCGCCGGGTCTGCGCAGCGGCCAGCCGCAGCGCGCCGCTTAACGCGCCATGGGCCGCCACGCCTTCCTCGAACACGCTGCTGACTTTCTCGATCATCGCCGGATCGAGAAAATCGACAAGATCGGCCATCAGCGCCAGTATGTCGACCAGGTTGTCGAGCCGCGCGCCGAGCAGCAGCGGGGCCAGCCTTGGAGACAGTTCTGCCCAGGCCGCCGGCGCCGGGTCAACCGGCTGGCTGTCGGCCAGATGGTGGGCAACGTGCGGGGCAAGGCCCGGCTCGGAAGCCTCGGGAATGGATGCCATGGGGACTCCACAGTGGATCACATCGGGTGATGGCAGGAGCGGCGGTCAGAGCATGCCCCGCGCAACCGCCCAGTAGGCGCCGCGATTGAAGCCCTGGCGCAGCAGGCCGCCCAGCCTGGTGGGCGGCATCGGTTGCACGTCCCGATGGTAGTCGTACCAGAGCGGCATGCCCGCCGATAGCCCAAGCTGGGCAACGGCCTGAACCTTGCCGTCGTAGGCCGCGACGGGACGTCCCAGGCGTATCGACGCCGCGATGTTGTCGGCGATCACCGGCGCCTGGTTGTGGCATGAGCCGCCGGCCTTGCTGACCGGCAGATCCACGGTATCGCCGATCACGTAAACCCGCTCATGCCCGCGCACCTGCAAGGTCTCATGGTCGGTGGGCAGCCAGCCCTCGTCGTCGGCGGCTTCGGACAGGCCGCTCTGGCGCACCACATCGACGGCGCGGATGGGCGGCGTGGCCATCAGGATGTCAAACGGCTGCTCGGCGCCCTCTTCCGAATACGCCACCCGCCTGCCGGGGTCCACGCGCGCCAGGGTAAAGCCGCGCTGAAAGCGGATGCCGCGCTGCTCGAACAGGGCCGGCACGACATCGCAGGTGGGCTTCTGCAGGAACAGGCAATTGCGCAGCAACTGCGAGACGGTCGGGTAGGTGTAGACGATCTCCACCCGCTCGCGCACCCCGCGCCGGCGCAGGTAGTCGTCCAGCATCAACGTGGTTTCCAGCGGCGCGATGCCACATTGATGTGGCACGTTGTGCGTCTTCGGGAACGAAACCGTGACGAAGATTCGCCCCCGCTGGATGCGCGCGAGCTTTTCGGCCAGCTGACGGGCCGGCGCGTACTGGTAGAAATGGTCGCCCGCCTCGCCCAGCCCCTCGATGCGCTCCGGGGCCGGCACGCACCCGGTGGCGATCACCAGATAGTCGTAGCCGTAGCGCCTGCCGCTGCGGGCCTGCACCTCCTGGCGGCCCAGATGGAACTGCTCGGCCGCATCCACCACGAAATCGATCTCCGGCCGCAGCAGCGACCGCTCGCGCCGTACCAGTTCCTCGCGGAAGAACGCGCCGAACGCCACATACATGAACGCCGGCTTGTAGAAGTGATCGTCCGTATCGGACAGCACGGTCACGGCGACGTCGCCGTCGACGATCTCCCGGAACAGCTTGCCGGCCAACTGGTTGGCCAGCATCGTGCCCCCCACGCCGCCCCCTACGATCAGTATGCGTTGTGTCATCGTCTCCACCTGGTCAGGATCATCGAGAGAACATGCCGCTCAGACGCGAATCCGCACGGGGCGGGAAAGTGTCTGGCAGACCGGGCACTCACGCGCCGTCTTCAGCACGCGCGCGTGCAGGTCGGCCGATATGGCGGCCAGGAAAAATACGTCGATCTCGAAGGCGGTGATGTCGCCCTGGCGGTCCAGGCGGACATCCACGCGGTACGGCGGCAGTTGCGCGTCGCGGTGGGCCATGTCGATGGTGATGCAGACGCAGGCTGCCACGGCGCCCGCCAGCAGTTCGTGCGGCCGCATGGCGGTTCCGCCGCGCAGGCCGTCGGCGGCCGCATCGGCAAGCACCACGTGATGCCCGCTGCGGATCGTCACGGCGTACGACGGGCCCTGGCGCGACGCGGAAACCTGCAGCGGCGCCATCAGTGGACCTGCGCCACCACGAACAGCCGTCGAAACGGAAACAGCGTGCGGCCGTCGGGGCCATTTGGATAGAGCTTGCGCAGCCTTGGCACGTATTGCGCCAGAAAGCGGCCGCGCTCGCTGTCGTCGAGATGATCGGTCACCGCGCGCAGGCCCGACGCCTTGATCCAGTCGTAGACGGGGTCGTCGCCTTCCACCACCTGCAGGTAGTCTGTCTTCCAGATGTCCAGATGCGCGGTGCGATCCACCAGCAGCTGGTAGTAGAACGCCGCGGGCTGCACGTGGTTGCGCGCCAGTTCTCCCCGCAACATCGGCGTGCCCAGCACACTGCCGCCCGGGCCGGCGGTGGCCAGCACCTCGCGCATCAGACCGTACCAGGGGGTCTCGCACCAGTCGGGCATATGCAGCGCCAGGCAGCCGCCGGGCCGCAGAAAGCCCAGCAACCTTGGCAGCAGCGTTTCGTGATCGCCCAGGAAGTGAAGCACCGCGCTGGCGAAGATCAGGTCCGCGTGCGCCTGCGGCGTCCAGTGCTGAATGTCAGCCTGCTCCCAGCGGATGGCGCCACTCTCGCCGGCTGCGGCAGCCAGCATTTCGGGGGAACTGTCTACGCCGCACACGCTGGCGTGTGGCCATTTTTCCTGCAAGGCCCGGGTGACATGCCCCGGGCCGCAACCGATGTCGTATACCGTGTGCGGCGCATCGAGCGGCACCCGCTGCAGAAGCTCCACCGCGGGCCGCAGCCGCAAATCGGAAAACTGCAGATACAGCGTGGGATCCCAGCGCGCATCCGGCCGGCCCTCGCTCACGTTCATCGACATCAATCGCATGGTTGGCTCTCCATGGCGCGATGCCGGGGGCATCGGGAATGCTCATTAGCATATGCATTCGATGTCGCGACGCTACTGAAGAATCTTTATGTCAGTACTGGCACGGTTTAAATGACAAGTCCGCGCTTCTCACGCGAACGGGTGACATCTGCGCGGGAACGGCCGCACAACGACCGCACAACGGCCGCCAAAATGAAAACCGGCGGTGCGATTCCGTCGCACCGCCGGAAAGCCTGGCCCTCAGCCCGGAACAATGATCAGAAGCGGTGCTGCAGGCCCGCCAGCACGCCGACCTGGTTGTCCGCATAGCCAGCGAAATCACGCGAGACACTCACAGGCTGGCCATTGCGCGCCTTCGCATAGGCCGCGGACACGTATGCCAGCGTGCGTTTGGAAAAGCTGTACTGGGCGCGCAGCGAGACCATGATCGGATCGGCGTTGGTGTCGCCCTTGATGTTCTGCTTGTAGACCGCGCCGTACAGCGCGAAGGCCGGCGTGAAGTCGTACGCGGCGCCCAGCCAGTACATGTCGCTCAGCTGATTGGGAGCCGTCGTGGTGAAGGTCTTTCGGTAATTGCGATAGCCGGCAAAGAGCTTCAGCGCGCCAACGTCGTATCTGGCACCGGCATGGATGCCCTGGGCATAGTCGGTGGGGTCGCCCGCAGCCCCGTGGACGCGGTCCCATGTGACCACCGCCGAAAAACCGCCCGCCGCGTAGCCAATCGCAAGATCGTATTTCAACGAAGATTTGAAGCTGCCGGGGTCTTCGCCGAACCCCAGCGTTCCGCCGACCTTCACGGGCCCGAACTGGCCGTCATAGCGCACCACGTTCGACGATCGCACGAACATGCTGTCCTGCCGGTCTCCGGAGCCTGTCGAGGCCATGGCCCAGGAATAGTTTTGCGCGTAGTCCATGGGCTCGAACGGCGCCATGTAGTCGAACGTGGTGGAATAGTCCGCGCCCATCCGGATACTGCCCAGCGTTTCGTGCTGCAGGCCCACCCATGCGCGCCGGTTGAACAGCCCGCGGTCGCCGTAGAACGTTCCGGTATCGGCCTGGATACCCGATTCCAGCCTGAAGATGGCGGTCATTCCGCCGCCGAGCGGCTCGGCGCCGCGCAGGCCCCAGCGGGAAATGTTCTTGCCGCCCGATACCAGCCCCACCGTCGATCTGCCATCGGGACCGGCGTTGCTGATGTACTCGACGCCCACGTCAAGCAGCCCATAGAGCGTGATGCCGGACTGCGCTTCTGCTGCTGTCGAGACCAGGCCGCTTGCGGCCAGTACCACTGCCTTGCGTTTCATGTCAGACCTCCTTGCACGTTCCTGTTTGGACGTGCGGCGTGAGGTCCGGTGCCGGCGCCAGGCCGTGCTTTCGCGAGCCCTTTTGATCCACGGCAGGCGGGCGTCAGCGCAAGGCTGCAAAGCAGTGGCCAGAAATGAAAAACCGGCGGCGCGAGCCCCTCGCACCGCCGGAAGGCCGCCCACCACGGCAGCCTGGAAACAACGATCAGAAGCGGTGCTGCAGGCCCGCCGTCACACCGACCTGATTGTTGGCATAGCCAACGAAATCGCGCGAGACACTCACGTTCTGACCGTTGCGCGCCTTGGCATACGCTGCGGACAGGTACGCTGAGGTGCGTTTGGAAAGATTGTATTGGGCGCGCATCGAGATCATGATCGGATCCCCATCGGTGTCGCCCTTGATGTTCTGCTTGTAGACCGCGCCGTACAGCGTGAAGGCGGGCGTGAAGTCGTAGGCGGCGCCCACCCAGTACATGTCGCTCAGCTGCTTGGCGGCCGTCGTGGTGAACGTCTTGCGGTAATTGCGATAACCGGCGTACACCGACAGCGGGCCGAAGTCGTAGCTGGCGCCGGCGTGGATGCCCTGGATGTAGTCGGTGGAGTCGGCCGGCGTGGTGCTGGCGCCCGCGCCCATCTGGCGATCCCAGGTCACGGCCGCGGCAAAGTTGCCGGCGTTGTAGCCCAGACCCAGATCGTATTTCGACGAACTCTTGTAACTGCCCGGCACTTCGCCGAACGCCATCGTGCCGCCCACCTTGAACGGCCCGAACTGGCCGTCGTAGCGCACGATGTTGGTCGAACGCGAGAACATGCCGTCCTTGCGGCCGCCCGTGGCCGTCGAAGACGTGGCCCACGAATAGTTCGGCGCGTACCCCATCGGGTCGAACGGCAGCATGAAGTCGTAGGTCGTGGTGAAGTCACGGCCCAGGCGGATGCTGCCGAGGTTCTTGTCCTGCAGGCCCACCCAGGCGCGACGGTCGAACAGCGTATTGTCGGTGTCGAGCTTGCCGGTATCGATGGCGATGCCCGATTCCAGCGTGAAGATGGCCTTCAGTCCGCCACCCAGGTCTTCGGTGCCACGCAGGCCCCAGCGCGACGTGTTCTTGCCGCCCGAGGTCATTTTCACCAGGGAATTGCCGTTGGCGCTGGCATGGTTCACGTACTCGATGCCCGAATCCACCAGGCCATACAGCGTCACACTCGATTGCGCCGCCGCGCCGCCCGATACCACGCAACCCAACGCGGCCAGGGCCACTGCCTTCCGTTTCATCCTCAGTCTCCTTTGTTGTTCTGGTGTGTAGTGAACGGAGCGGATGGTATGGGGGCCTCACTTTCAGTTCGCTTTCGATACGCTTGCGATTTTTTCCGTGGGGGATGCACCACGATTGGGACTTTCCCCATCTAGGCGCCGGCGCCGGTAACGGGTATCACTCCAGCGCGATTCCCCTGTAGACCCTGTTTGCCGTAGCCCCATGCGTATCCTGCTTGCCGAAGACAACCTGAAACTGGCCGCCTCCCTGACGGAATCGCTGAGCCAGAGCGGCTTCACGGTCGACTGCATGCATGACGGGGCCAGCGCCGATCACCTGTTGACCACGCAAGACTACGCGCTGGCCATCCTCGACATCGGCATGCCGCGCCTGGACGGCCTGGAAGTGCTGCGGCGCCTGCGCGCGCGCCGCAATCCGCTGCCGGTGCTGATCCTGACCGCCCACGGATCAGTGGAAGACCGCGTGCGCGGCCTCAACCTGGGCGCCGACGATTACCTGGCCAAGCCCTTCGCACTGACCGAACTCGAAGCCCGCGCCCGCGCGCTGATCCGGCGCAGCCATGGCCATGACCGTACCGAACTGGCCTGCGGTCCGCTGCACTACGACAGCGTGAGCCGCGCCTTCACGCTCAACGGCGAACTGCTGCCACTGACGGGCCGCGAACGGGCCGTGCTGGAGATTCTGCTATTGCGCGACGGCCGGGCGGTCAACAAGGCCGCCCTGTCCGAGAAGATTTTCGGCATCGATGAATCGGTCAACGCCGACGCCATCGAGATCTACGTGTACCGGCTGCGCAAGAAGCTCGAAGGCTCCGGCGTCAGCATCGTCACGCTGCGCGGCCTGGGCTATCTGCTCGAAGCGCAGGACACCGCGGCGGCCGCCAGCGCGGGCCCGCGCGCATGAAGACCGGCAGCCTGCGGCTGCAATTGACGCTCTGGCTGCTGCTGCCCCTGCTGGTATTGCTGGCGCTCGACGCGTGGCTGACCGACCGGCGAGCCATGTCCGCGGCCCACCAGGCGTTCGACCGCACCCTGGCGGCATCGCTGAAGGCCATGCGCGAAGGCATCAAGCTGCGCGACGGCCGCGTGGAGGTGGAGGTGCCCTATCTGGCGCTGGAGGTCTTCGATGCCGAGGCGGGTTCGCGCGTTTACTACAAGATCCGTGACGAGCACGGCACTACGATCACCGGCTACGACGATTTGCCGATGCCGACCGGGTCGGTGCGCTCGCTCTATCGGACGCAGTTCTACGACGCCGACTTCCGTGGCACACCCGTCCGCATGGCCGCCATGGCGCTGCCGCTGCACGACGTGCGCTCCGCGCGTACGCAGATGGTGTGGGTGCTGGTGGCCGAATCCACAGAGCCGCGCGAGCAGCTGGCCCACGAAATCCTGATCGGCTCACTGCTGCAGGAGTTGATGCTGGTGAGCCTGGCGCTGGTCATCGTCTGGTTCGGCGTACGGCGCGGGCTGCGGCCGCTTCAGCGCCTGTCGGACACCGTGGCCGCGCGCGGGCCCGATGACCTCGCCCCAATCGGCGACACCACGCTGCCCGTGGAAATCCGGCCGCTCGTCACCGCCGTGAACCAGTACGTGGCGCGGCTGCACCGCATGGTCCAGGGGCGCAAGCGTTTCTTTGCCGATGCCGCCCACCAGCTCAAGACACCGCTGGCGGTCATCCAGGCCGAGTCGGAACTGGCACTGCGCGAAACAGACCTGGCCGGCGTGCGCGGACACGTGGCAAGGCTCAATGGATCGGTCCGGCAGGCGGCAAAGGAAGTGGCGCAATTACTATCGCTGTCGCGGCTCGAAACGGATAGCGGCTACGCCCCGACGCTGCGCCCGCTACGCCTGGACCGGCTGGCGAAACAGGTGGCGCTGGACTGGGCGCCCACGGCCCGCCAGCAAGGGGTGGACCTCGGCTTCGATGGCGATGCACAGCCCCACGCAAGTGTCAGCGGACAACCGGAACTGCTGCAGGAACTCATCGGCAACCTGATCGACAACGCGGTGCGTTACGCGGGCCCAGGTGCCATGGTCACGGTGCGCGTGGCCGGGCGCAGCCTGCTGGTGGAGGACAACGGCCCCGGCGTGGCGCCGTTCGAGCGCGAATCGGTGTTCAAACGTTTTTACCGCGGCGAGGCCAGTGCCAGCCGCGAAGGCAGTGGCCTGGGCCTGTCCATCGTGCGCGAGATCGCGCGGCTGCATGGCGCTACCGTCGCACTGGCTGACACACAGGGCGGCGGGTTGACGGTGGTGGTGGATTTTCCGGGGTAAGTGGGGTGCGCGTCACCCCTGCTGGGGCCGCGACAGATTGGCCCGGGCGCGTCGCAGGAATTCAACGAATTGCTCCGCCTCGGCTTCGGTAAAGCCGTCGAGGGCCTGGGCGGTCACCACGTCGCCCACATGCTGCGCCGCGTCCAGCGCCTGATCGGCTTTTTCGGTCATGCGCACCATGCGCTCGCGACGGTCTTCAGGGTTGGGACGGCGGGCGATCCAGCCGCCCTCTTCCATGCGATCAAGCAACCGCCCGGCCGAAATCGGCGCCACTTCCATCAGGTCGGCCAGGGCCGCCTGGTTCATTTCGCCGTGATACGACAGGTAGGCCAACGCCCGAAACTGGGCACGCGTGAGGTCCAGCGTGGAGCGCGACAGGTCATCGAACCGCTTGCCGGACAAGCGTCCCACGTCCGACACCAGAAAGCCGAAGCGCTTTTCAAGATTCTTTTCCATGCGCGGGATTATAGGGAGTCGCACGGTTCGGTTTGGTGTCGAAAACCCTGAATCGCACACTCGGCCGGGCGTGATCAAAGGCTTTGGGCTGTCTGGTATGCGTGCCGCTGCCGACGGCGGCAACCTTGCACGCGCCGCCGTGGATTGCGCTAAGCTGGTCGCGAATCCGACACTGGCTGGCCCTGGCCAGCCTTGAAACTGTCCCGTCCCTGGAGCGGCAATGCCGACCTACGACTATCGATGCCCTATCTGCGGCGACTTTTCTGAAATTCGGCCGATGGCCCGCCGCGACGACCCCGCCGTCTGTCCCGACTGCGGCGAAGCGGCCACGCGCGCCCTGGTGGCCGCCCCAGGCCTTGCCGGCGGCAGCACGGAAGGCGCCGGCCCCGGCCACGGCGCATCGTGCGCCTGCTGCGGTCCCGTCAAGCTGGCGGGACGAGCCAGTGGCGGCGGCTGGAGCCGCTGAGGCCGCTTCGATTCGAGCGAGCAAAGGTGTGACGCCTAGCGAAGCGATGCCAATCGCTGGATTGTTTCCGGGTACTTCTGCACAAGCCGGATAAGCAGCGTCGCCTGAGCGTTCGGTTTGGCGCGCCCCTGCTCCCAGTTCTCCAGGGTGCGGGGGTTGATCCTGAGGTACATCGCAAACACCGGGCGCGACATATTCAACCGTTCGCGAAGCTCGACCAGTTCTTCTGCGGCTATCGCCTGCAACGCCTCGATTCGCACCTTGTGCGAACGCAACGTAGCCTTGCCCTGCCGTTCGGCAGCGAGGGCATCGAATCCCTCCATCAGTTCGGCAAAGATGTCACGCGTCATATCTGCTCCTGACATTCCGTTCCATTTCAAGCATCGCGGCAAGCTGTTGTCGCTGTCGCTGCGTCATATCGTCTGCGGTGTCCTTGTTGTAGACCGTAAAAAGCCAGAACTGGGCTCCGCCGAGCCAGTAGTAGTAGATCACTCGCAAACCACCGCGCTTCCCTTTCTGTCGCCACCCGTCGACAAAGCGCACCTTGCGCAAGCCTCCCGTCCCGGGGATGACGTCGCCTGCATGGGGATGGGTCAGCAGTAGCGCCTGCAGCCGGCGGAATGCGTCATCGTCCAGGTAAGCGGCCCGGCATCTCTCAAATGGAGGAAGCTCAACAAAGGTTGCGTACATAGTGTACGTTATCTACGTATGGTTATGAAAGAGGGAACCGGCGAATGTCAACACCGAGGCCCAAACTGTAGGCGCCCGGCGCATCACAAAACGTGTCCGGTTGTGCCGAAAACGTTAAACCTTGTGTCCACCGGGCGAAGGCGAAAGCAATCCGCCAATTAGGCAAAGCCAATTGGGAACAATTCTCAACAACGTCCTAGAATGCAGCATGGGGTTCACTTGGCCCCACGTGATCGCCCCAGGACACCATGCCGCCCCCACCTATCGACACCGCCACCTTGCCCGCCGCGCCGCCGCGGCGGTCGCGCCTTGCTTTCCTGGGCGCCGGCGCGCTCGTGGCCGTGGGCTACATGGACCCTGGCAACTGGGCCACGGCCATCGCGGGCGGCGCCAAATACGGCTACAGCCTGCTGATCGTGATTGCGTTGTCGAGCCTGGTGGCGATGCTGCTGCAGTGGATTGCCGCCCGGGTGGGCGTAGTGACGGGCCGCGACCTGGCCCAGCTGTGCCGTGAGCGATTTCCGCGCCGGGTGACCATTGGCCTGTGGGTGGCCAGCGAGATCGCGATCATTGCCTGCGATGTGGCAGAGGTGGTCGGCAGCGCGGTGGCGCTTCAATTGCTGTTCCACGTCAAGCTCTGGGTCGGCGTGCTGATTGCCGCCGTTGTGACGCTGGTCATGCTGGCCGTACAACGCTATGGCCAGCGCACCATGGAAGCCATGGTCGCCGGGCTGATCCTGCTGGTGGCCCTTTGCTTCGTGGCCCAACTGGCGATGGCCCAGCCCGAGTGGGCCGCCGTGCTGGGTGGCATGGCACCGTCCGCCGATCTGGTGCGCGATGCGGGCATGCTGTGGCTGGCGGCCGGCATCGTCGGTGCCACGGTGATGCCGCACAACCTCTATCTGCATTCCTCGCTGGTGCGCCGCTTCACGCCGCCGCCGGGCAGTCGCGTGGCGCGGCGCCGGTCCTTTGCCGAAATCCTGCGCGGCATGAGCCTGGATACCTTCGGCTCGCTGGGCTTTGCCTTCCTGATCAACGCGGCGCTGCTGATCCTGGCGGCCTCGGTGTTCCACGCCAACGGGCTGACCGATGTGGAAGACCTCGCCGACGCGCACCGGCTGCTGGCACCGTTGCTGCATTCCGATCTGGCCAGCCTGCTGTTCGCCGTGGCACTGCTGGCATGCGGCCTCAATTCGACGCTGACGGGCACGCTGGCGGGCCAGGCCGTCATGGAAGGGTTCCTGGACCTGCGCATGTCGCGCATGCGCCGTGCGCTGCTGACCCGTGCCGTGGCCATCGTGCCGGCGCTGGCGGCCGTCTGGGTGTTCGGCGAACACGGCTCCGCCAGCCTGCTGGTTGCCAGCCAGGTCGTGCTCAGCCTGACGCTGCCGCTTGCCGTCATACCGCTGATCCTGTTTGGCGCCGATCGCCACCTGATGGGGGCCTGGCGCGTGCGCGGCGTGCCGCTGGCGCTGGCGGGTGCCTCGGCCGTGATCATCATCCTGCTCAACGTGGCGCTGCTGTGGCAGACGGCGCTGGGGTAGGCGCGGATCTGACGGTTCCCACTGTTTCCCAGGCCGTTTCCCAGACCGTTTCCCAGGCCGTTTCCCAGACCGTTTCCTAGACCGCTTCCTAGACCGCTTCCTAGACCGTTTCCGGTTCGCCCACGTCGTCCCGCTCCTTGACCCAGATTCCGCGCCGCGCCAGGATGCTGGCCGGCGCGGCGGGCCGCTGGTACAGGTATCCCTGCGCCCAATCCACCCCGGCCTCGACGATCAGTGCGTGCTGGGCCTCTGTCTCGATGCCCTCGGCAATCACCACCAGATGAAAGTGATGCGCCATGTTGACGATGCTGCGCAGCAGCGCCTGCGCATTGGCGTCCACGTCCTGCGTGAACTGGCGGTCGATCTTCAGGTAGTCGAACGGAAAGCTCTTGATCAGGTCGAGGTTGCTGTTGCGGGTGCCAAAGTCGTCCACGGCCAGTCTGATGCCGGCCTGGTGCAGCCGGTCGAACGCCTCGCGGGTGGCGCCGCTGTCCGCCAGCAGGTGGCGCTCGGTGATTTCCAGCACCAGACCCGACCCGTCCGGCATGGCCCGCTGCAAGGCAGCCAGGTCGCCCAGGAACGTGCGCCGCCGCAGGCTGAGCGGCGCCGCGTTGACCGCCACGTGCAGCGGCGCGGACGGGCCGTAACGGTTGATGTCCTCCACCACCCGGCGCAGCACGAAGTGCATGATGTCGTCGATCAGCGGTGTCGACTCCACCGTTTCGATATACGACCCCGGCGGAATGCTGCCCCAGCGCGGATGCTGCCAGCGCAACAGCGCCTCGGCGCCAATCCACTGCCGCGATTGCACCTCGACGATAGGCTGGTACACCAGATGAAACTCGCTCCGCTTCAGTGCCTGCCGCACCGCCTGCAGCAACAGGCGGCGCGGCGCGGCCACGAGCAGGAACAGCACCACCACAAGCAGCCCGGCCAGCAACCCGATGGCGCCATACAGCAGGTCAAACTTGCGGTGCATTGCGGTGACATATTCCAA
This sequence comes from Ralstonia sp. 25mfcol4.1, assembly GCF_900104095.1. Lineage (GTDB taxonomy): Bacteria > Pseudomonadota > Gammaproteobacteria > Burkholderiales > Burkholderiaceae > Cupriavidus. The sequence goes on from NZ_FNJO01000008.1 coordinate 118,031, forward strand.
GGACGCCACCACCTTGACCTGGATCGGCCATGCCCTGGACAGCGTAGCCACGCCGCCCGCCGTCCCGACCGGGGCGGGCAGATATGTCCCATCTTGATAGATCGACGCCTGGCCCACGGTCAGTACGATTTCCGATGCGCCAAAGCCCAGCCCCTGCGACAGCGCGTCAGTGACATAGCGCCCCTCGATCAGCAGGAAGCTGCCCCGGTCGGGCTGGCCCCGCTCCGGCAGGAACATCGCCAGCGCTGGCGCGTACTTACGGAACGGCGTGCCCTGCACGAGCATCAGCCGGTGCGACACGCCCGGCTGGGGATCGGCAAAGTAGTAGGTCAGCGGCACATTGACCGGGCCGCGCGTGCCCGAGCAATAGATGATGCCCCGATCGACCATGGCGGCGGTACGGATATAAGGAATAAAGCTGTGTGAGGTGGCCAGCGCACGGCTGGCTTGTGCGCACGGTTTGCCGGCCAGCGGCGCCACGTGCTGGCGGGCCTGCGTCTCGACGGTCTCCGCCACACGCTCCAGGGCTGCCACGATCTGGGCGCCGATGCTGGCCTCGCGCCGCGTAACAAGATGATCGGCATGCTGCCGGCCAAGCCAGACTGCCACCGCGACAAAGCACAGGCACGTACCAAGCCACCCCAGCAGTGTCAGCGGCGACACATGCCAGCCGCCAAATCGCTCCTGCCAGACATTCAAAGCCAAAGTCCCCTCGTTGTCGTCGTGTGCCCGATCCCGCCGATTGTGGAGCGGATGGGCGTGTGAATGCTGTCGGCGGCGCGCCTACACGGAGGATGTGACCACGGCATGGTGCCGGCTATACCACCGGCTCCAGCTTGCGATACTGGTTGTAATGCCGGATGGCCCGATGCGGGTCGCCGAGCGCCTCGTGCAGCCGCGCGGCGTTGTAATGCGCGTCGGCAAAGTCGGGAGCCAGTTCGATGCAGGCGTGATAGCTTTCCAGTGCCTCACGCTTCGCACCGGCATCCTCGAGTGCGACGCCGAGATTGAAATGGATTAACGGTTGATAAGGCAGATAACTTAGCGCCTTGCGGTACTCGGCGGCAGCGTCGTCGAACCGGTCCTGGTCGCACAGCAGACAGCCAAGGTTGAGCCACGCATCGAGATAGTCGGGGGCCTGGGCCAGCGCATGGCGGTACGCGGCTTCGGCATCACGCGGCGCCACGTGCTCGAGTGAAACGCCACGTTCGAACCAGTCCGACGGACCGATCTGATCCGGCGCGGATGGCGGGGCCTGCCGCGTGGCACGACGTCGCATTTCGACGACTTCGGCACCAGACCGCCGGTGATCGGCATCGTCCAGGTCCAGCACGAACTGGCCCGAGTCCACGTGCCAGCGCCCGCGGCGGTCCTGCACGGCCACATCGCCCCCCACTGCGGTCACGCGCAGGCCGGTGGGCGGCCGGCCTTCCTCGCCCAGCCCCTGCAGGTGCCGCAGCGACCGCGTGACATGGCGCGTGGGCACGCCCGCCTCGCGCAGCGATTGCGCGGTACGCAGCAGCACCACATCCTGGAACGTGAACCGGTATTCCTGCCGCGCGCCGCGTCTGGGCGAAATCACGCCGGCCGTCATCAGCGCCGTGATGACGCTGCGCGAGATGCCCAGCAGCCCCTGCACGTCGCGCATTGAATAGGCTTGCATTGCCGCCCCAGGCGCCCTACTTGCGCGCCGCGCGCTTCGGCGCTTCGGCCGGGGCTGCGGTGGCCCGGCGGGCGGTCTTGCGCGCCGGGGCTTCGGGGGCCACCGCCTTGACGGCGGCGGCCTTGCCGGCCGTCTTGGCCGCCGGCTGGCGCTTGTTGCTGCCGATGCTCTTGCGCAGCGCCTCCATCAGGTCGATCACCTCGCCACCGGCCGGCGCAGGCGTCTCGGCGGCCACCGTGATCTTCTTGCCGGCGATCTTCTTGTCGATCTGCTCCAGGATGCGCTGTTTTTCCTCGTCCACATAGGCGCTGGCGTCGTAGCCGTCCACCGCGTTCTGCTCGATCAACTGCTGGGCCAGCTTGAGTTCGGCAGGCGCCACGTCTATGCGCTCCACGTGCAGGTCGGACATGTCGCGTACCTCGTCGGCATAGAGCAGTTGCTGCAGGATCAGGCCGTCTTCGCCCACGCGGATCTGCACCATGTATTGCTTGCCCTTCCAGGCCCACTTGGCCAGCGCGCAGGTGCCGGTTTCCCGCATGGCCTCGGCCAGCAGGTTGTAGGGCTTGCCGCCGCGCTTGTCCGGGCCCAGGTAATAGGCCTTGTCGTAGTAGATCGGGTCGATGGCGCCCACCGGCATGAACGACACGATGTCGATGGTCTGCTCGGCGGCATCCTCCAGCGCCTTCAGCTCGTCGGGCGTGAAGGTCACATAACGGTCCTTCTCGAATTCGTAGCCCTTGACCATGTCGGCGCGGTCCACCACCACGTCTTCCTTCAGGCAGATGTACTGCTGGCGCAGCCGCGACCCGCAGCCCTTGTGCAGCAGGTTGAAGCTGATGGCCGACTTGCTTTCGGTGGCCGAATAGACCTTCACCGGGATGGAAACCAGCCCGAAGCTGATCGATAGCGAAGCGATGGAACGTGCGGCCATGGCGACATCCTCCCGCAAGAAGGAACAGGTCATCGTCCAGCCAGTCTAGTCCGCGAGGCACGGGGCCTGCCAGTGAGCGCGGGCGATGTGCGGTGTCAGACGCGTCCTACGTGGCGGTGTGTCGCCGCGGGGCGATGGTCAGCCGACCACGGCCGTGATCCACCCCGTCAGCGCCGGGCCGGCAATCACCATCAGCACCCCGGCCAGCACCATGGTCAGGCTGGCCACCACGCCCTCCTCGGTGTGACGCTGGCGCGCCCGCGCGGTCCCGAAGCCGTGCGCGGCCGCCCCCAGCGATGCGCCCTGGGCCACCGGCGAGCGCAGCCTCAGCAGGGCCAGCACGGCGTCGCCCACGAGCATGCCCACCAGCCCCGTCATGACGGTGAACAGCGACACCAGATCGGCCGATCCACCCGTATGCGACACCACGGATACCGCGAACGGCGTGGACACCGAGCGGGCCATCAGGCTGCGCGATACCTCGTTGCTGAAGTGGAACGCTTCGGCCAGCAGACGTGCGCTGACCATCGCCACGAGCATCCCGGCCACCACCCCCAGCGCCAGCGCCAGCCAGTGGCGCCGCACGATGGCTCGGTGTTCGTAGATCGGCACGGCGAAGGCAATCGTGGCGGGCCCGAGCAGCCAGACCATCCAGCGCGTGTCGGCCACGTAGGCGGCGTATGGAATGTCGGCCATCAGCAGCACGGCGATGGACAGCAACGGCACGACGATGGCGGGCGAGTACCAGATCCGCGGGTTGCGGCGATACAGCGGTTTGATGGCGAAATAGAGCGCGATGGTCCAGGCCAGACAAAGGAACGACACCATGGCATCAGGCCTCGTCCGATTGGCCGTGCAGCCGCCGGATCTTCCGTTCGAGGCGGCATCCCGCATGCACCGCCAGCGCCGTGGCGGCCATCACCAGGATCGTGCCCACCGCGACGGCGATGGTCAGCTGCACGCCTTCCGAACGGAACAGCGGCAGATAGTTGACCACGGCGACCACGCACGGGATGAAGAACAAGACCAGCTCGCCCAGCAGCCAGTCGGCGCCGTCCTTGACCCAGCCCACGTCGGCCTTGCCCGACAGCAGCAGGCCCAGCACGGCCAGGAGCCCTACCACGCCGGGAGACATCGACCAGCCCAGCGTGCGCGTCAGCCAGTCGGCGGCGAACCAGATCGCCAGCAAGCCAGCCACCTGCGCGGCGGTGCGCAGCAGGCGGCGGGAGCGGGATGCAGAAGGAGAAGGCGCATCACCAACGGCGGCGGGGACAGCATGGTTGGAGGCGGCAGCAGGGGCGGCAGGCACGGATGGAAACATCGATGATGAAAACGCCACCATTATTCGCGGGCTTTCCGCACAACGACAGCCCCTAAATCCGCATCGATTGTGCAGAAATGCACAACGCGACGCCCGGACAGGCTCACTCGCCGGTCATGAACAGCGAGACGCTGGCATCGACCTGTTCGGCGATGAAGTTGGCCACCGCGCGCACGTGTGCGGCTTTCCAGTGGTCTTCGTGCACATGCATGTGGAAGGTGCGGGTCACTTCCACCTGATCGGGCAGCACCGGCACCAGCTGCGGAAACGCCGCCGCCACGTAGGCTGGAATGATGCACAGGCACTGTCCCGCCAACGTGGCCTGTACCTGGGTCAGGAGATTCGTGCTGCGCACGCGGGGGTGGTAGTCCACGCCCGTCGCGCTGGCGAAGTTCAGTTCCGGCGAAAACAGGTGTTCTTCCACATAGCCGATAAACGGATGCGCCAGCAGGTCCTGCTTCGTGTGGATCTTCGCGGCGCGCTTCAGGTACGACTTCGCGCCGTAAACGTACATCCGATAGTCGGTCAGGCGGCGCGACGCCACGCGCAGATGATCGGCCCCCGACAGGCCGATGGCGATATCGGCTTCGCGCCGGGTCAGGCTGAACAGGCGCGCCGCGGCAAAGATCTCCACTTCCAGCCGCGGATGCTGGGCCGTCAGCGTATGGATGCGCGGCGCCAGAAACATGCTGCCGAAGCCGTCCGGTGCGCCCACCCGCACGACGCCCGCGATATCCTGCTCGCCCGCCGCTGCTGCCTTCGACGCCAGCAGCGCGCTCTCGATGGCCTCGGCCGTGGCCAGCAGCCGTTCGCCGGCAGCCGTCAGCGCGTAACCGACATGGCTCTTGTGGAACAGGCGCGTGTTCAGTACCCGTTCCAGTGCCTGGACGTGGCGGGCGACCGTGGTGTGCTCGGTGCCAAGTTGCGCGGCCGCAGCCGACAGCGTGCCGCCGCGCGCCACAGCCAGGAAGTATCGATAGTCGTCCCAGTTGTCGCCGGCGCCGGCGCGGCTCGGCGTTCTTGTGGTGCCGCCCGTACTCATGCCGCCGCCCCCGTCGAATGGGGCGTCGCGCTGCTGCGTACGTTGCGAAGCTCGCGATGCTGGCGGCGATACGCGCCCGGTCCCAGACCGAAATGCTGGGCGAACACCCGGCCGAAGGCGGCCTGCGAGGCGTAGCCGCACTGTTCGGCCACCGCCGCCGCCGACAGTCCGTCCCGCCGCAGCAGCCGGGCGGCCCGTTCCATGCGCAGCGTGGTCACCAGTTCCAGTGGCGTGATGCCAAGCTGGGCAAAGCGCCGGGCCAGGGTGGCCCGCGACACGTTGCAGACTTCCGCGAGGCTGTCGACAGTCCACGGCCGTTCGGGATGGCGTACCACGGCGTCCACCGCCCGCGCCAGCCGCGCATCGGCCATCAGCGCCATCACGCCATGCGACACCGCCCCCTGCGCGATCAGCGTGCGCAGCAGCACCGTGAACAGTGCCGTTGACAGATCGGCGATGATCGCCGCGCTGCCGGGCCCCGGCGCGTCCGCTTCCACATGCATCATGCCGATCAGGCCACGCAGCCAGCGCAGTCCGGCGTCACCGTTGGCGCCGGTCCTGACACACAGCATCTCGGGCAGCGCGCGCAGCAGCACGCCCGCCGAACTGCCAAGCACGAAAGTTCCACAGAGGATGTCCAGCGGCTCGGCCGCCCCCGGCACGGTCACCTCGGTCACCACGCCGTTGAAATGGCGCGATTCCGGCCCGGAAGCCGCCCCCTGGCGTGTCGTGCCGCCGTGCACGCCCGACAACGTATGCGCCGCCCCGTGCGGGAACAGCAGCACATCGCCTGCCCCCACGCGCAGCGGCTCGCTGCCCATCGATACATCGGCGTGGCCGTCGAGGATGGCGTGGTACGGCACGTGCCCCGGCGCGGCCTGCGCGTTGTGGGCGGACCAGGCACCCGCCACCCGGCAATGCAGGTCGACGGTACCGGATGGCGCCAGCAGGCGCACCAGTTCACTCAGGCTGTCCATGGTGACGTTCGGGGAGGTGAGACGATCAAGCAAAAAGTTGAGTGGATTCTAATCCATCCGGATCGCCGTCGCACCTACCATTGATACCAAGGCAGTGCTGCAACCAGCCGGATGCGGCGCCCTGGCCCTGATACCCAAGCTGATATCCAACCCGATCTCAAGGAGTCGCACCATGACCACCCGCCTGCACACCATCGCCGCCCAGGACGCCACGGGCCAGACAGCCGAACTGTTCGGCGCCATCCGCAAGGCCGTCGGCAAGGTGCCGAACGCCTACGCCACCATCGGCAGCAACGCCCCGGCCGTGCTGGCGCAGGCGCTGCAGACCAACGCCGTGCTGAAGCAAGGCAGCCTGTCCGCCAAGGAACTGGAGGCGATCAACCTGTCCGTCAGCGAGCATAGCGGTTGCGATTACTGTCTGGCCGCCCATACGCTGACCGCGACCAGGATGGCAGGTTTCAGCGTGGAACAGACGCAGCAGTTGCGCCGGGGGACTTTCCCGGAAGATGCGAAGATCGATGCGTTGACACGTTTCGCCGTGGAACTGGTGGGCACCCGTGGCACCGTGCCGGCCGCCACCGTCGAGGCGGTGCGTGCCGCCGGCTACAGCGATACGCAGATCGTGGAAGCCATCCAGGCGATCAGCGCGATCCTGTTCACCAACATGCTCAATCGCGTCAACGACACCACGCTGGACTTCCCGGGCGTGGTCTGAGGCGGTCACGCGCGGACGGAGCGGCAGCGCCTAGTGCCAGGCGCTGCCCACCTGAAGGTAGAACGCGTTCTGGTTCTTGCTGTGGGCCACGTCGATGCCCATCGACAGGCCCAGCTTGCGGGCGATCATGTAGCGGAAGCCGCCGCCGACGCTGACAACGGTGGAGGCGTCGGAAAAGTCGTTCCAGCGGCCGTAGGCCTTGCCCATGCCGGAAAACGCCAGCACCGACCAGCGCGGCGTCACGTCCCAGCGCAGCTCGGCCTCGGCCACCAGCGCGTTGCGGTCCTGGTAGCGGCCCTTCTGAACGCCGCGCAGGTCCACATATGGCTGCGCGTAGAACGGCACGTCGCCCGACGAGAATCTGGTATCGGCCCGCAGCCCCAGGATCCACGTGCGCGCCAGCGGCAGCCAGGTAAAGCCGCGCGCGTTGAACATGTTGAAGTCTTGCGTGCTGCCCAGGCCGCCACGCGCGAACTGGGCCTCGAATTCCGCGTAGCTGCCCTTGTTCGGAAAGAAGATGTTGTCGCGCGAATCGTAGTCGATGACCAGGCCGCCCTTGCCGATGCGCTGGCTCTTGTCGATCGGTCCCAGTTCATTGGCCAAAGCGCCAAACTTGAAGGTCGCCGTGGTATCGGCATAGACATAGCGTGGACCGATGTACCAATGGGAATCGGCCACACGGAACAGCACTTGCTGCACCAGCATGAATCCGTCCAGCGAATAGGCGCGCGGCTGGTTCTGCACGCCGAAGTAATCAAGGTTGGCGTTGACCTTGCCGATTGCGCCCAGATAGCGGATGCGGTCGCCGTTCCAGGTGTGGAAGTGCGCCGCACCGGCTGCCCAGGTACCGTTTTCGGTGTATGCCCCGCCAACGGCCGTGATGTTGGGCGGCGCCGGCCCCTGGCCCGACGCCCTGGCCTCCGCCGCGGCATCGGCCATCGACTCCGAGAAGAATGCCAGCGCGAGCCCGAAGCCATAGCCCACCGCCGGCTCGGTGATGATCGTCGGCACCGGCAGCGCGCCCTTGTGGTGAAGCAGGAAGTCGCTCATGTCGAACATCCCGTCTTCCGGGTCGAACAGCGACAGCTTGGGCTTGGGCGCTGGCGCATTGTCCGCCGCCGACGGTGCCCCGGACGGCACGGCCGAGGGGACGGGCAACGCCGCGGCCGCACCGTCCGGCAGATCGGGCTCGGCGCGCACCGGGGCCGGCGCGCTGGCCAACCACGTCGAGGCCATCACCGCGAATACTGCCCAGGTACGCTTCATTTGCCGAAGGTCATGTTGAGGCCGGCGAATATCGTCCATTGCGGAACGCCGCTGCCCTCGTGCAGCACGGAATACTGCGGCTCGATAAACGCGTTGAAGATGGTGTGGCCTTCTTTCCACGCCTTGCCCGCACCCAGGCCAATCGGCACGTAGTAGGTGCCATGCTGCAGATCGAACGTCCACGTCCCCGTGGATCGCACGTACCACCCGTGCGGCAGGTTGAAGATCATGAACGGCTGGGCCGTCAGCGACTGCACGTCGGGCCGGCTGCTTTGCCCGGCGAACGAATGCTGCCACTGCACCAGCATGCCCAGCAGCCGCGCCGGCGAGGGGTCCACCACCACGGCCGCCACGCCGGCCTGCCACTTGCCCGTGCCAAGGCTGGGGTCGGTGGCGGTCGGCATCGTCAGCAACGGCCCTGCGCCGATCTGCATGCCTTCGCTGCGCAACAGGAAGATATCGAACAGGTTGATGTCGCCGAGGCCGGTTTCGTACGAGCCGTCGGCCTTGGGGCGGGTACTGATGGGCACCGTGCCCCGAAATATCTGGGGCACGCCGATCAGGCTGCCCGGCGCCACCGGGATGGTCGGGCGCAACAGCAGATCGTTGGTATGGGCATTGCTGCCATACAGCCGGGGCGAATAGAAATTCTGGATATTGAATGACGGCGCCAGGTTCAGCGGGTTGTTGCTCTTGTTGGCCAGTTCGGCGCTCGATTGCGCGCTCGCCCCACCCGGAAAGGCGCCCGTGGCGATACAGAGACTGACGGCAACCTGGCCTACGAACGGTCGTAGCGATTTACGTGCGGATTTTCGTCCAGCTGGCACTCGCATCAGGTGAACTCCAGAACAAGATCGACATGGGCCTGTGTGGCATATCAAGCCCCTGCCGGGCAATGTACCGGAGTGCCCCGCCGGATGGACGCCGCGCCGTGATGAACTTTCTCGCAATCCGCCTTAAGCGGTTTCGCTCAGTGGCGCCGTGATATTGCAGGCGAAAGCATTACCGGCGTCACACATTGACATAATGTCGAGTCATTCAATAACCCGTACGGGGGATTATCCAATTGCCTTCAATTGCACCGCGGAAAATCTTGCCGACACAGTTTCACGCATTTCATTTCATCTAATTCAAGACACAATAAAATTGAATTCCCATTCCTCAGCGGTTTTGCCAGACTACGGTCCGACGAATGCCCGCAACACAGCATTCGCTCGGGGCGTGGATCGGTTGCTGACCGATCAACTTTCGATCAGTGCAACGCAAAAGGAAACCGTCGTGAAGCACTACACACCTGACAATTTCCAGCTGACGCAAAGCATTGGCTTCCACCTGAACAAGGCCCGCAACAGCCTTCTGATGGAAATGGACTCGGCGCTGCGCCCGCTGGACATCAACGGCCAACAAATGGGTATTCTGCTTTCACTCACCCGGGGGATGGCGAGCACCCCGTTCGAGATCAGCAAGCTCCTGGGCATCGATAGCGGCCTGATGACGCGCATGCTCGACAAGCTCGAGGAAAAGGGCCTGCTCGAACGCAGCCGCAGCATTGACGACCGCCGCGTGGTTAATTTGACCCTGACACCGAAAGGCCGCAGTATTGCCTCCGAAATCCCGACTATTGCACCGGAAGTATTGAATCAGCGATTGCAGGGATTTACTGTTGAGGAATTCGAGGAGTTTCGCCGGCTCCTGTACAAATTCGTGAATGGTGGTTGAATCCGGGTTATGCGCGGCACGTGCGGAGAAATACCGCGACCAGCCTGAGTCGGGCCGGGCATCGCCAACCCGGTACCATCCTGCCGCGAGTTACCCGCTGACACGCTTTCTCAACTGTCTGCCCGCAACGACGACACCGCGCGCTGCGCCTGGTCGATGGCTGCGGTGACCGAAGGACTTCCGGCCACATCGGCCCCGGCAATACGGACGTTGCCGACGCCCAGACCCGCCTGATCCAGCGCGCCTTGCAGGCCTGCGTCGTCAGGCGCCAGCGTGGAAGGCATATAGCTGTAGCCATGCGCCCAGCGGTTGACGGTGATGGCGCGAATATCTCGGGCCGATTGAAAGCCGCCCGCCGCCAGCATGCGATCCAGCTGCGCGCGGATATCCCGCTCCAGCACATCGAAGGGCGTGCCCAGCAGGAACGCCCGCCCCGCGCGGAAGCGTTCGCGCGCCTGCATGCCGCTGTCGGGCACGGTCGGCACATAGAGCATGTGCAGCACGACAGGATCGTCCCGCCCGCCAGCGGCGGGCTCCAGCCAGAGATCGGAATAGGCCATGGTGGGCGCATGGATGCGCCACGCCTTCAAGGCGTCGAAGGCGCGCCAGTTGTCGAGTGCCACCTTCGCATAGACAAGCGGCGCCTTGACGTCCGAGCGCAGCGCAGCCTTGGCCGGCGCCGGCAGTGTCGGCACGATGAACGGGACCATCATGCCGTAGCCGGCCACGATCACGTGCTGCGCCTCGACGCGTTGCAGATTGCCCTGCCAGCCGTAGGTCACGCGCGTGATGCGCACATCGGGCTCGACCGCGATCGCCGTGCTGTTGAGCCGGATGCGCACGGCGCTGCCGTCCTGATCGAGCCTGCCGTAGTCGATGCGGCTGGTGCCGGCAACGCCTGCCGCCATGCTGCCGGCCGGCAGCACGTCGGGCACCAGTTGCGCCACCAGCGCCCGGGCGAGCGTGGCATTGCCATCTGCAAACCATTGGCGCGAGGCCGGCGACTTGCCCAGCCGCGCATCCACGCCCGGGTCGGGCATGCCAGCGCCCGCCGGCAAGCCGATGGCGATGGCCTGCGCCACGGAGATCCCGTCGGCATCCAGCGCATAGGCATCCTGGCTGCGGCTGCGCAGGAAACGCAACGCGCCCAGTCCCAGCCCGGCCTTGTCGCGCAAGAACGTGGCGTAGCGCGTGGATGGCAGATACGCGCGCCGGGTCTCGGCCGGCATCCCCGCCAGATAATCGGTGGCACCCTGCGCCAGCCTCAGCAGCGCCTCGCGATCCGCTGCTGGCAATGGCGCTTTCTCCAGAAATCCGCGCAGCTTGTCTGTGGCGTCGGTCGATACCGAGGCGCCGCGCAAGCGTGCATCGACAATGCCGGCATACGGATCGCCGGCCAGCCACTGGTCGCGGCCAAAATGCCCGGCATCGAAGAACACGGCGCGGCCGAGGCCGCGGCGTTCGTAGTCTTCGCCGGGCAAGGCCCGCGCCTGCGCGGTGGGCGCCAGCCCCAGCCCCGCCAGCAGCGCGCGCACGGCGGCGTTGTCGTTGGCTGACGGCGGCATCTCGGCGCTGCCGCCGTACGTGACCAGCGTGCGGCCACGCACCGTGAACTCGTTGCGCTTGGCATGGCCACCGAAATCGTCGTGATTGTCCAGAATCAGGATGCGCCGCCGGGCGCCGAACCGGCGCTGATAGAACCACGCCGCCGCCAGGCCGCTGATGCCGCCGCCCACCACCACCAGGTCGTAGGCTTCCCGGGCCAGCACGCCGGGATACGTGGCCCCTTCGCGCGCCAGGCTGTGCGCCAGCGTGTAGGTGCCGGCATGGTTGCCGCGCAGGCCCGTCAACGCGGGCGGATAGGTGCCCGTGACCGCACCGGGGGCCGCCAGCAGCTGTGCCGGGGCCAGGCCCGCCGCCACGGTCAGGGCGGTGCCGTTCAGAAAGTCTCTGCGGGTGATCGTCATGGCGTCATGGAGTCTCGGGGGCGCGCACGCCCATCGCACGGCGTCGATCGGCCACGGCTTCCTGGGTCACCGGCGCGGCGCGATTGCCCCAGCTGCCCCGGATGAAGGTCAAGAGATTGGCCAGCTCCTGGTCCTCGAGGGTCCAGCCATAGCCGGGCATGTGATAGTCGGTGGGCGCCGTATCCACGCGTGCCGTCACCGCGCCATCGAGCAGCAGGTTGACCAGCGATGCCGGATTCGGATCAACCACGGTCGGATTGCCGGCCAGCGGCGGAAACACCCGCGCAAAGCCCTTGCCGGTGCTCTGGTGGCAAGGCATGCAGAAGGTGGCGTACTGGCGCGCGCCAGGCGTGTCGAAGCGGCCTTGATCGAGCTGCTGCTGTGCCGTCGCGTCGTAGCGGAATGGCTGTGTCTCGCCCCGTGCGCCGGCGATGGATTTCAGGTACGTGGCCACGGCATCGAGATCAGTGGGGCTCATGTACTGCGTGGACGTGGCAATCACCGTGGACATGGGCCCGAACGACGTGGCGTGGGCGTTGCGGCCCGTGTGCAGGTACTCCACCAGATCCGCTTTCGACCACGCCCCAAGCCCGGTCAAGACATCGCCGGTGAGATTGGTGGCCGACCACCCCTCGACGGTCGCACCCGACAGGAAGTGGCGGCTCCGTTCGTCGATGCCCTTCTCGCCATACAGCATGCCGCGCGGCGTGTGGCACGCGCCGCAGTGGGCCACGGCCTGCACGATGTAGGCGCCGCGCTGCCAGGCCTGGCCCTGCTTCGCGTCGGCCCGCACCGGATCGTCGCGCAGGTTCAGCCAGTTCCAGGGCACCAGCAGCCAGCGCATGCTGTATGGCCATTGCAGCGTTGTCTCGCGATTGGCCTGTCGCACCGGCTTCACCTCGCTGCGCATCCAGGCGTAGAGCGCTGCCACGTCGTCGCGCGTCATTTTCGCGTACGACGTATAGGGCATGGCCGGGTACAGCCGCTTGCCGTCGCGCGCCCTGCCGTGACGCACCGCGCGATCGAAATCGTCGAGCGAATAGCGCCCGAGCCCGGTTTCGGCGTCGGGCGTGATATTGGTCGAGTACACCGTGCCGACGCCGGTCTGCAACGGCAGGCCGCCCGCCATGGGTGCGCCGCCTTCGGCCGTGTGGCAGGCCACGCAGTTGGCGATGCGGGCCAGATAACGCCCGCGTGCGACCTGATCGGCGGCGGCTGGCCCAGCGCCCAGCGCGCTGCCGGCCATCGGCATCAGGGCCATCGCCAGCCACCAGTATCGGAATATCTTGAATCCACGCATGGGTATCACGGACAGGTTGGCCTCACGACACACGCCGGCGGCGCGTCCACCATTCCACGCCGCCGAACGCGCCCTGCACCAGCAGCGCCAGCAGCGCGGCCGGGATGGCGCCCGCCAGCAGCAGCGTCGAATCATTGAGCGCAAGGCCGGTGACGATGCGCTCGCCGTAGCCGCCAGCTCCCACGAAGGCGGCGATGGTGGCCGTGCCGACGCTGATGATGGCGGCGGTCTTCACCCCTGCCAGCACCACCGGCATGGCCAACGGGATTTCCACGTAGCGCAGCACCTGCATCGGCCGGAACCCAAGCGCCCGCGCCGCATCGCGCATGCCGTGGGAAATTTCCTGCAGGCCGGTGCATGCGTTGCGCACGATCGGCAGCAGCGCGTAGAGGAACAGCGCGATCATCGCCGGCCAGACGCCGATTTGCCCCAGCAACGGGATCAGCATGGCCAGCAGCGCCAGCGACGGTACCGTCTGCAGCATGCCCACCAGCGCCAGCAGCACCTGCCCAAGCCGGCGCCGACGCGCCGCCACGATGCCCAGCGGCAATCCCGCCAGCGCGGCCGCGCCCACCGCGCCGCCCACCAGCGCCAGGTGGCGCAGCGTCAGACGCCAGGTGTCGGCACTGACCAGCACCGAGAGCAGGCGTTGGCCACCGGCGCTGCCTTCGCCGCCACCGGCCGCAGCGACTGGCCGGCCCGAAAGAAACTTCCGGGCAATGGCCACGAACGATTCCGCGCCGATCTCCGCCGCTGCGTTCATGTCGATCATGTCGGTCACGGTGATACGCCCGGCCAACTGCCGCAACGCCTGCCAGGCGGCCGGAAATCGCTGCGGCACGTCCAGCCGGTACACGATCACGGCCTCGTAGCCGGGAAATACGTGCAGGTTGTCTTCCAGTACGCGCAGGTGGAATCTATGGATCTTGGCGTCGGTCGAGTAGATGTCGGTGCCGTCGATCTGCCCATTGCGCAGGGCCTCGTATGCAATGCCATGGTCGATGCCAACCGGCTTCTGCGGCAGGCCGTAGGCCCGTACCAACGCCGGCCAGCCGTCGGCCCGCCCCAGGAATTCGTGCGACAGACCCAGCCGCATGTTCGGCTGGCGCGCCAGATCGGTCAGCGTATGCAGGCTGCCCGCACGGGCATCGGCAACCGCGATGGCGTAGGTATTCTCGAATCCCAGCGGAATCGCGGCGCCCAGCCCCATCGGCGCCAGCGCGGCGTTGATCTGCTCCAGCGTGGCGCGGCCGGGCAGCTTCAGGACTTCGCTGGCCAGCGTGCCGGTGTAGTCGGGATAGGCATCGATATTGCCGGCCTTGAGCGCCTCGAACACGATGGCCGTGTTGCCAAGGCCTTGCAGGTGCCGCGTGCCGACATGGGGCGTCGCGGCCTGCGCCAGGATTTCGCCAAGGATGTACGACTCGGTGAACCGCTTGGAGCCAATGCGCAGGGTGTCAGGCTGGGCAGCGTGGACGGTGGCCGGGCCGAACAGACAGGCAAGCGAGAACCAGACGACGAGCAGCCGGGGCATGGGGGGCAAGCCGGAGTCTCCGGGTGAGTTGTCCCGACATCATAAAGCCATACGAGAGCCATACAAGCAATCCCGGCGTGCGCCCTTTCCCGCAGGCAGCCCCGGGCGGTTACTTTGCTTCCGGACTCACATGGACAGCCAGCCAGACCGTGGGCTGCGCCGCGTCGGTCCAGGCCACCCGATGGCGGCAATGGGCGGGCAGCTGCAGCCAGTCGCCGGCGCCGAGCGTGTGGCGGGAGCCATCGTCGACTTCCACATTGGCGCTGCCGCTGATCACCAGCACCCACTCGTCGTCGGCGCTGTCATACCAGAAGTCCGGCGGACTGGCCTGGCCGTTCGAGACGATGCGCTCGATCCGGACGCGGCCCGTTGCCTGCCACGACAGCAGGTCCGTAAAGACCTCGCCGTCGGCATGGACCGGGATGTCGTGCAGCAGGTTGCCCTGGATGGCGCGCATGGCGATGGCCTTTTCCGGGTGCGTGCCGATCAGTCGCCCGGGCCGCCGGGCGCGATGACCTCGCGCGTGCCGTTGCGGCCCATCGGGGACACCAGTCCGGCCGCTTCCATCTGTTCGATCAGGCGCGCCGCGCGGTTGTAGCCGATGCGCAGTTGCCGCTGCACGGCCGAGATCGACGCCCGGCGCGACGTCAGCACGAATTGCGCGGCCTCGTCGTAGAGCGGGTCGGCCTCGCCATCGCCGCCGCCTTCGCCGAACAGATCGGCCGCGCCTTCGGGCACGTCGCCCGCCAGGATGGCTTCGTCATAGTCCGGCTCGCCGAACTGCTTCCAGTGCTCCACCACGCGGTGCACTTCCTCGTCGGCCACGAAGGCGCCATGCACGCGCTGCGGATAGCCGGTGCCCGGCGGCAGGAACAGCATGTCGCCCTGCCCCAGCAGGCTTTCGGCGCCCATCTGGTCCAGGATGGTCCGCGAGTCGATCTTCGACGAAACCTGGAACGCCACGCGGGTCGGGATATTGGCCTTGATCAGGCCCGTGATCACGTCCACCGACGGCCGCTGCGTGGCCAGGATCAGGTGGATGCCCGCCGCGCGCGCCTTCTGCGCCAGCCGGGCGATCAGTTCCTCGATCTTCTTGCCCGCCACCATCATCAGGTCGGCCAGTTCATCGATCACCACCACGATCAGCGGCAGCGTCGACAGCGGCTCCGGCGCGTCCGGGGTCAGCGAGAACGGATTCGGCACCTTCTGCCCAGCCGCTTCGGCCGCGCGGATCTTCTGGTTGTAGCCGGCCAGGTTGCGCACGCCCAGCGCCGACATCAGCCGGTAGCGTTTTTCCATCTCGCCCACGCACCAGTTCAGCGCGTGCGCGGCCTGCTTCATGTCGGTCACCACGGGCGCCAGCAGGTGCGGGATGCCCTCGTAGACCGACAATTCCAGCATCTTCGGGTCGATCATGATCAGGCGCACGTCTTCCGGCGTGGCCTTGTAGAGCATCGACAGGATCATGGCGTTCACCGCCACCGACTTGCCCGAACCCGTCGTGCCGGCCACCAGCAGGTGCGGCGCGCGGGCCAGGTCCGTCACCACGGGGTTGCCCGTGATGTCCTTGCCCATCGCCAGCACCAGCTTCGACGCATGGGCGTCGAATGCGGCGCCGCTGACGATCTCGGACAGGCGGATCATCTGGCGCTTCGCATTGGGCAGTTCCAGCCCCATGCAGGTCTTGCCCGGAATGGTTTCGACCACGCGGATCGACGTCACGCCCAGCGCGCGCGCCAGGTCCTTCATCAGCCCCACCACCTGCGCGCCGCGCACGCCGACGGCCGGATCGACCTCGAAACGCGTGATGACCGGACCGGCGCTGGCGCCCACCACCGACACCGGCACCTTGAACTCGGCCAGCCGTTGCGCGATCAGTTCGCCGGTCTGCTGCAGGCGTTCCTCGGAAATCTGTTCCGCGCTTTCGCCGGTTTCGGCCGCGGGTTCCAGCAGGTCGGCGCCGGGCAGGCGGTAGTCAACCGCCACGCGGGGGGCTGCCGGCACCGGAAGTGGCGCGGGCGCCACCGTGAATGACGTCTGGGTGGTCGCAGGCTCAGCCGGGGTGAGCGCCACCGTGTTACCCACCACGGCCGGCAACACGATGCGCGGCTTTGGCGTGGGCTGGACGAAGGCATTCGCATCCTCCACCGGGGCGGGCTCTTCCTCCGGCGGCACGGTACCTGGCCGCTGCAGCGCATCCGTAGCTTCGATGGGTGCTGCCGTGACGATGGCGACTGGCGGGTCGGCTGCCGCATCGCCCGCCGCATCCGCGGCGGCTTCGGCTTCCGTTGCCGGTTCGATGCCGGCCTCAGCCTCAGCCTCGGCCTCCGAGATCGACGCGGCAACGGCGGCGTCGATGGCTTCCGATGCCGATTGCACCGGGGCTGCCGGCGCCTGGGATTGCGGCTCGGCGGGCTCGACGGGATCGACGGGCTCCACGGGCTCGATGGGCTCGGCGGTCTCGACGGTCTCGACGGTCTCGACGGGCTCGACGGGCTCGACTGTCTCGACGGCCCCGATGGGCTCGGCGGTCCGGCCGGTCTCAGCGGTCTCAGCGGTCTCAGCGGTCCGGACGGTCTCAGCTGTCTCAGCCGTCTCAGCCGTCTCAGCCGTCTCAGCGGCCCCGACTGTCTCGACCGGTTTGACGAGCTCGACCGGCTCCGAGGCGAACGGCTCGGCGGAAGGTTTTTCGATAACCATCCCTGCAGCGGCATCCACTTCGGGTTCCACCGTCGGATCGAGCGCGACAGGCGCCACGGTCGCCAGCGGATCGACAGCCTCCGGAATCGGCGCCGGGTCTGCCGCCGCTTCCAGCGGCTCGGCTTCCGCCGGCACTTCGACGGCGGGCGCTTCGATCGGCTTGCCGGCCAACGCACGCAGCTCGGCCAGTAGCGTCATCGCTTCATCGCGAATGGACGCCAGCGTGACTGGCTCGTCGTCCTGCGCCGGTGCGACATCCTGCGCCGCGTCGGTGGCAGCCGCGATCATCGCGATATCGGCCGCGATCTCGGCGGCACGCGAGACGGCATGGGTATCGGCTTGCGCGTCCGCCGGCGTGCCCGCCTGCGTTTCGGGCACAGGCGGCGCTTCGGCGATGGCCACGTCCGATTCAGCCAGTGCCGCCACGGCCACAACGGCGTTTGCCGCCACGGCGGCGGGCTTTGCGGTGGCCTCAGGCAACGTCGTGATGGCCGAACGCAGGCCAAGTTGCGGATTGCGGAACGGGCTGCTGACCACGGTGGCCTGCGGTGCGGCGGGCCTGGCTTCAGGCCGGGTGTGAGGTTGCGGCTGCGGCTGGCGCTTCGGCTGCGGCGTGGCCTGCGGCGACGGCGGCGCGGCCATTTCGGACCGGGATGCGGCGCGGGCCGGTGCGGCCACCGGCTCGGACTTCACGGCGCCCGGGGCGCCGGCCTGATGCAGCCAGATCTCGCCCGGCTGCGGGGGCGACTGGCGGGTGCGCGGCGGCGGTTGCCAGGCCGGCTGGCGGCGCGCGGATACGGCCTCGATACCCTTGTGACGCGGCGCCGGCCGCCCCTGCCCCGGCATCGACGTCGTTTCCCAGCGATCGCCCGATTCGCGCGGCACGGCCTGCGCGGGCGCCGCCTCGTTGCGCGCATCGTTGCGGAACTCTGAGCGGAACTCTGAGCGGAAATCAGTGCGGAAATCGGAGCGCGAATCCACGCGCGTATCGATGCGCGATTCGTTGCGAGCGGGCGCCGCAGCCGGTGCCTCGTCGGCATCCACGCGCGGGCGGCGCAGCAGGAACAGGCTACGCCAGGTTTCGCCGAACACCATCGGTGCGGCCAGGCCCAGCACGGCCAGCATCATCAGCAGCGCGCCAGTCCAGCCCAGCATGCCGGCCACCGTGCCGGCCAGCGCATGCCCGACGGCACCGCCGGCGGTGGCGCCTTCGCCCTCGCCGCCCGTCAACGCCTCCAGCGTGGCACTGGCACCCAGCACCAGGACCGTACCCATCCATATACGCAGCGAGCCACGGCCGAACAGGCGGCGATCGCCGGCGAGGGCACGCCCCACCGTTCGCCAGACAAGCGGCAACAGCCAGAAGGTCGACAATCCGAACCAGCCCAGACCCATTTTTGATATGACACGTTCAAAACCACGGGCAGCGATTGTAGCGGGTCTGGCTGTGCGGGACCGGCCCGGCGCGGAAAAACTTACGACTTTGCCACGCCTTATTGACTCGGCGCCCCGATGCCCGCCCGGAACGGGTACTTTGCGAAGATCTGCCCCACCACCTGCTCGATCATCAGCTGGCTGGTCTGGCGCTCCGGCTGGCTGGCATCGCCCTGGGCCACGCCCTCCCATACCAGCTGATTCCTTCTGGCATCGACCAGGTCGATGTTCAGCGTGCCCTCGGTATAGGTGTAGGTATCGCTATAGAAGCCGTAGCCGGGCCACGGCGCGTAGAGTCCGCCCCGGTAGGCGTAATAGCCCATGTAGCCGGGCGGTGGCATCGGCGCCGGGCTGCTGACGATCTTCTGCTGGAACTGCATGTTGAAGTTGACCAGCAGGTCGGGCTGGCGCGGCGCGTATTCGTAGCCGCGCGCCGTCATCTCCTTGTGCACCGCGTCTTTCAGATACTGCGTCGTCAGGCTTTCGTAGCCCTGCCGGTCCGTGCCCAGGCGCGGCAGGAAGGCAAAGGTGCGGTATTGGGAAAAGTCGGTGCTGTGGTTGTAGTCGGTACGGATGTCGGGGCCGGTGGCGCAGCCTGCCAGCGCGGCGGCCAGTACCGCGCCGAGGGCGGCCGGTACGCGAGAAATCGTCAGCGCTGACATGGCAGTCTCCCTCTTTCCGGGTTATCAGGTCCTGCTGGCTAGTTCCACTTGCCGTCGATACCGCCCACGCTGAACCTTCCCGCCCCGAGCAGGGCCACCGCCAGCGCCGCCGCCAGGTACATCGCCTGCAGTTCGAGCGCCCAGCCCCCGGTGGGCGCCATCTCGCCAAGCTGCTTGGCATGGACAAGCGCAAACGCGAACAGCATGTTGACGGCCACGATCAGGCCGGCCAGGCGCGACCAGAGTCCGATGATCAGCAGGATGGGCGCAATGATCTCGCCGATGTAGACGCCGTAGGCCAGCGCAGCGGGCAGGCCGGCCTGCGTCACCACCTGCGTGACAAAGCCGGGGCCGGACATCAGCTTCGAAATGCCGTGCAACAGGATCAGCGCGCCCAGCACGATGCGGAGAATGGCCTTGCCCAGGTCTTGCGTTCCTTGCGTACGACTCATCGCGATGGCTCCTTGCGGTTTGATGCAGGTGCATGTGACCTGCACAACTACCTTAGATCGTGCCAGCGTGAAGGTAAAGGCGCAGCGCCACCGGGGCGGCGACCTGACTCAGTCCGCGTCCGCCTGTTGGGCGCCGGACCGCGCGGGCGGCGGCGCGGTGGGCGGCGCAGCATGCATGGGCACGCCGGTCGTCGTCATCATGCCCACCTTGCGCGCGTGTTCCGGCAGCACCTCGGCCAGGAAATCGAGGAAGCGGCGCAGTGCCGGCGTAACGCCGTGCCGGGACGGAAACACCGCGTGCAACACGCCCATGGGCAGATCCCACTGGGGCAGCACCACTTCGAGGTCGCCGCGCTCGACATCGTCGCGGCAGTACATGCGCGGCAGCATGGCCACGCCCACGCCGGCGATGGCCGCCTCGCGCAGGATCGCGAACTCGTCGGACACCAGGCGCGGATCGTAGCCAATATTGACGGGCTCGCCCGCCTTGTCGAACAACGTCCAGACGTGGCGCCCTTCGTGCGGTTTCTGGGCAACCCCGGGCATGCCCTCCAGCGCCTGCGGCGTGCGCGGGCGGCCAATGCTGTCCAGCAGCGCCGGGCTGGCCACCAGCTTCATATCGCTCCTGCCAAAGGTGCGCACGGCCAGGCTGGAATCGTCCAGCACATTGCGCACGCGCAGGGCCAGGTCATAGCCCTCGCCGATCACGTCGACCCGGCGGTTCGTGGCATCGATCTCCAGCTGGACGCCAGGGTTGGCGCGCATGAAATGGCCGATATTGGGCGCCAGCAGGATCTGGACGATCGCAACGGGACAACTAATCCGCAGATGGCCGCCCGGCTGCTCGCGCGACCGGTCGATCACTTCACGCGCGGCTTCGGCGGCCTGGAGCATGTCGCGGCAATGGGCGTAGTACGACTCGCCAAGCGGCGTCACGCGCACCTGACGCGTGGTCCGGCGCAGAAGCTGCACACCCAGATCGCGCTCCAGCTGCGCGATTCGGCGGGACAGGCGCGATTTGGGCACGCCCGTGGCCCGGCTGGCGGCGGAAAAGCTGCCGTGCTGCACAACCTGGGCGAACAGCGACAAATCGTTGAGATCCTGCATGGTCGGCGCTCCGTTGCATCCATAGAACAATCATTTGCATTTTGCCTCACTACCGGCATCAATGGCCAGCCTATATCTTTCAGCCATCCCAACCGAACTTAGTGGAGCCAGACAATGAACATCCTGCAGATCGATTCGAGCGTACTGGGCGACAACTCCGTCTCGCGCAACCTGACCGCCAGCATCGTGGCCGACCTCGTGGCCCAGAACCCCAGCGCCAAGGTCACCGTGCGCGACCTGGACCGCGAAGCGCCGGCCCACCTCGGCAACCACCTGCTGCCCGTGCTGGGCGGTCCGAAGGACGGCCTGAACGCCGCCCAGCAGGCCGAACTGGACATCACCGAGGCATATCTGGCCGAATTCCTGGCCGCCGACGTGCTCGTGATTGGCGCCCCGCAATACAACTTCGGCATCCCGAGCCAGCTCAAGGCCTGGATCGACCGCATCGCGCAAGCCGGCCGCACGTTCCGCTACACCGAGAATGGTCCGGAAGGCCTGGCCAAGGGCAAGAAGGCCATCGTGGTGTCGTCGCGCGGCGGCGTGCGCCAGGACGGCGCGGCGCTGGATCTGCATGAAGTGACCGTCGACGTGGTGCTGCGCTTCCTGGGCATTACCGATATCTCGTTCGTCCGCGCCCACGGTCTGGCCATGGGTCCGGAAGCCCGCGAGGCCGGCCTGACCACGGCCAAGACCGAAATCGCCGCCCTGAACGACGCACTGCGGGCTGCCGCCTGAGCCGCCTGATTGTTTCCAGCTGGTTTTCGACTGGAGCCGTAACCCCGCCTCCGTGAAGTACCGGCGCCGATCCCCTTGGCGCCGGTTGCTGCCTGAGACAGGTATCCCCATTGGGGGTACCTGTCTTTTTTTTCGTGCGGCCGCGTGCGGGCAGCTGTAGGCATGGACCTACATGGATCGCGGAAGTCACCCGGCTCGCCCCCCGGCGCGGATGGGTCTATGATGGTTCGACTGTCTGGACAACCTGCCAGCCAATCCTGCATCCGCCGTCATCCGGGAGCCTGCATGACCGCCGCCGCCTCAGCCCTGCTGCCTGCCACCGCCAGTCATCCGCCGCACGAACCCGCCCTGCTGAGCCAGTATCGCCACGTGCGCGCCGCCACCGAGGCGCTGGTGGCAGACCTGTCCGATGCCGACGCCACCGTGCAGTCGATGGACGACGCCAGTCCCGCCAAATGGCATCTGGCCCATACGACGTGGTTCTTCGAGGAGTTCGTGCTCGGTGCGCGCATTCCCGACTACGAGCCGGTGGACCCACAGTATCGTTACCTGTTCAATTCCTATTACGAAGCGGTCGGCGCCCGCCATCCCCGGCCACGGCGCGGGCTGCTGTCCCGACCGTCGCTGGACGAGGTGCTGGCCTACCGCGAGGCCGTGGACGACAGCATGTTCTCGTTGCTGATGTCCGCCCAGACCGATGACGAAGCCGCGCTGATCACGCTGGGCCTGCATCACGAGCAGCAGCACCAGGAACTGCTGCTCACCGACATCCTCCATTTGTTCGCGCAGAATCCGCTGCGCCCGGCGTACGCGCCCGCCATGGCGGTGCCGGTGGTGGCCGACCCGCGACCCGCGCCCGACTGGATCTCGCTGCCCGGCGGCATCGTAACGGTCGGCCACGGCGACGACGACTTTGCGTTCGACTGTGAAACCCCGCGTCATCAGGTGCTGCTGCAGCCTTATGCGCTGTGCTCGCACCCCGTGAGCAACCGCCAGTGGTTCGAGTTCATCGAGGACGGCGGCTACCAGACCGCCGGACTGTGGTTGTCCGATGGCTGGCGCTGGGTCTGCGACAATCGCATCGAGGCGCCGCTGTACTGGGAAGACCGCGAAGGCACCTGGTGGCACATGACGCTGCGCGGCATGCAGCCCGTCGACCCGGAAAGCCCGGTCACGCACGTGAGCTTCTTCGAGGCCGATGCCTTCGCGCGCTGGGCCGAACGCCGCCTGCCCACTGAAGCCGAATGGGAGCACGCGGCCCGCAACCTGCCGGCGACCGGCAATTTCATCGAAGGCCGTTCACTGCGGCCGCTGCCGGACCGGCAGAACACGTCGGGCGTGCTGCGGCAGATGTTCGGCGATGTCTGGGAATGGACGGCCAGCGCCTTCCTGCCCTACCCCGGCTTCCGGCCAAGTGCCGGCGCGGTGGGCGAATACAACGGCAAGTTCATGAGCAGCCAGATGGTGCTGCGCGGCGGTTCGTGCGTCACGCCGGAATCGCATATCCGCGCCACGTACCGCAACTTCTTCTACCCGCACCAGCGTTGGCAGTTCACGGGGGTGCGGCTGGCGGACGATGTTTGAGGGCTGACGCCACTCACTCAATGGCCTGCGCGGCCATGGGCGTCCGGCGGCGCGTCGTTCAACACGTAGCTCGTGCTGCGTCCGCCGCCAACCGCCTTGCGTAGCGCCCCGCGCGCCACCAGATCGTTGATGTCGCGCAACGCCGTATCGGCGGAGCATTTGGCAATGGCCGCCCACTTGCTGCTGGTGAGCTTGCCCTCGAAGCCGTCCAGCAGCCGGTTCAGCACCTTGACCTGCCGGGCGTGGAGCGCCTGCATGCCCCAATGACGCCAGAATTGTGCCTTGGCCAATACTTCGCCGAGCGTGGCGTGCGCCTGCTGCACGGCACGCAGCAACGTGTCGAAGAACCAGGCGAGCCACGGCGTGACATCCATCGAATCCTTCTGCGTCCGCTCCAGGATGTCGTAGTACGCATTGCGCTCACGCCGGATCTGCGCCGACAGGCTGTAGAACCGCTGCGAACTGCCATCGGCACGGGCCAGCATCAAGTCGCCAATGGCGCGCGCGATACGCCCATTGCCATCGTCGAACGGGTGCAGCGTCACAAACCACAGATGGGCCAGCCCGGCCCGGACCAGCGGCGGCTCGACAGGCGGGCCATTGACCCAATCCAGGAATCGCCCGGTCTCCGCCGCCAGAGGTGGCGATTCTCCGCAAGGACAAGCTAATCGCCGCAAAATATGCGGTGATTAGGCGCCGCAATCCCCGCAAGTGCTTTAATCGCTGCACTTTGTCCGCCGAACATCCATGATCTGTCGCCTCTAAGTCCGCCCCCCTGAATGCTCCCCCTGAATATGAACGCACAGGGCAGAAACGGCCTTCGAGTATTGCGATCCATCATGGCCGTTAATTGCGTTTATAAGAGCCAAGCACACCGGATTCCCTTCACCCTTCCCGCAGCCTCCGCCAAAGCGTGGTGGCGCTGATGCCCAGCTGGGCGCAGGCGGCGGCGCGGTTGCCGCCGCATTCGGCCAGCACGCGGCGGATGTGTTCGGCCTGGCTTGCCTTGGCGACGCCAGCCAGAGACTGCGTCCCGGCGACACCCGCCGGCCCTGCTCCGCCCGGCTCGGGGATGTCCGTGGGCGGCGGCTGCAGGACAGCCATGTCGTGTCCGGAAAACAGTTCCGGGACGGCCGCCTGCAGTTCGCGCTGCAGCGCGGCCGGGGTCAGGTCCGTCCCGGCGACCAGCACGGCGATGCGTTCCGTCACGTTTTCGAGTTCGCGGATGTTGCCCGGCCAGATATAGCGGGCCAGCCGGCTCCGCACTACGTCGGGCAGCGGCTGCGGCGTGTCGATGCCCAGTCGTTCCTGGGCACGCCGGTACAGCAGCGTGGCCAGCGCCGGCAGGTCGGCCGCGCGTTCGCGCAGCGGCGGCATTTCGATCCGGAGGATATTGAGCCGGTAGTACAGGTCCTGGCGGAACGTCCCTTCGCGCACCAGCGCGGCCAGGTCGCGGTGGGTGGCGGCGATCACGCGGACGTTGACCGGCACGGCCTCCAGGCCGCCAATCGGCAGCACCTGCTTTTCCTGCAGCACGCGCAGCAGCCGCGTTTGCAGGGCCGGCGGCATGTCGCCCACTTCGTCCAGGAACAGCGTGCCGTTGTGGGCCGATTCGAACAGGCCGGCCTTGCCGCCGCGCCGGGCGCCCGTGAACGCCCCTTCCTCGTAGCCGAACAGTTCGGATTCGAGCAGCGCCTCCGGAAACGCCGCGCAGTTGACGGCAACGAACGGGAACGCACGGCGCGGGCTGGCGTCGTGCATGCCCTGCGCCAGCACCTCCTTGCCGGTGCCGCTTTCCCCGCTGACCAGCACGGTCGAATCGACCACCGCGTAGCGCCGCGCCAGCGCCCGCAGGTCGCTCATGGCCGGGGAATCGCCGGCCAGGTCGTCGAGGCTGTAGCGCACGCCCGCCGCCCGGGCCCGCGTGCGCGAGCGCAGGTTGCGGTCGGCGCGATGGATCGCATTGGCGTCCTGGATCGTCAGCACCGCCCCCGAAGCGCCGGACTCGCCGACGATCGGAATTCGGTTGACCACCACCATCCGGTCGCCCAGCCGATGGATGGCCTCCAGCTCGCGCGCGCCGCTCTGCATCACGCCATCCAGCGACAGGCCAGGCGCCAGCGTGGACAGCTTGCGCCCCACGGCCGCGCCGGCCGGTGTGCCCAGGAATCGCTCCATCGCCGGATTGAACGCCTGCACGCGCCCTTCGGCGTCCACGGCCGCCACCCCTTCGTTCAGGTGCGCCAGGATGGCATTGACGTAATCGCGCCGCGTGGATTCGATACGGCGCAGCCGCGCGGCCTCGATCGCATCTTCCAGCGCCAGCCGCACGGCGTTACCCGAATACAGGAACACGCCCATCAGCCCGTACTTGTCGGCCAGGTCGGTCACCATGCCGGGCCCCACCACCACGCGGATGCCTTCTTCCTTCAGCGCGCGCACGCGAGCCGTGGCGTCGTCTTCGGTCAAATAGGTATAGCGGGGAATATCGAGCCCGAAGGTGCCCACGAAGTCGTCCACTTCGGCGTACGTGGACGCATGGGTGACCAGGGCCACCTTGGGCGAAATGCGTCGCGCCGTGGCCAGCGCGCTCATGACGTCGAAGCCGGTGACCTTGACCAGCACCACGGGAACATCCACGTGCTGGCGCAGGTAGGCGCCATTGGAGCCTCCGGCCACCACCACGTCGACGCGGTTCTCGCGCGCCTCGCGGTTGATCGCGCTGGCCGCCGACTCGAACGCCCGCCCGACGATGCGGAATTCCGCGCGGGCGGCGTACGCAGGAATCAGGTCGGCGAAGGCGCGCGACAGGCGGCTGATCCCCATCGCCCAGATGCGCGGCCGGGCACCGGGGACGGCCGGGGAAGCGGGGTTCAGCGGGATTGGAGCAGGCAGCGACGACATGGCGGCAGAACTCGATGGATCGATTTGCCGATTGTGCGCGCATGCCCAAGGCATTTCAACTTTGAAATGCAAACATTGCATGACTGCAATTCGCTTGGGGCTAATTGTGACGCCGGCAGCCCTTCATCGGCGCGACGACTGGGCGCCGGCATCACCTAACCCACTGACGCATAAGGGTTTCTGCCTATCGGAATGACGCACGGGCGACGCCGGCCCCGTGTTTTGGCCCGCTGGCACACCCCTTGCGCTAGATTGCCGCCCTGCCCCCGATGCAGGATCGAACCAACCAGAGATTTCACGCCATGACTTTTTCCGCCAACGAACTTGCCCGCTCCGCGGGTGCCCGCTTCCGCCAGGCCCTGATCGACGAGACCCCGCTGCAGATCCCGGGCACGATCAACGCCAACCATGCGCTGCTGGCCAAGCGCGCCGGGTATCGCGCGATCTACCTGTCGGGCGGTGGCGTGGCCGCGGGCTCGCTGGGCCTGCCGGATCTGGGCATCTCGAATCTCGACGATGTGCTGACCGATATCCGCCGCATCACCGATGTCTGCGACACGCCACTGCTGGTGGACGTGGATACCGGCTTCGGCTCGTCGGCCTTCAACGTGGCGCGCACCACGCGATCGCTGATCAAGTTTGGCGCCGCCGCCATGCATATCGAAGACCAGGTCGGCGCCAAGCGCTGCGGCCATCGCCCGAACAAGGAGATCGTCGGCAAGGACGAAATGGTGGACCGCATCAAGGCCGCCGTGGATGCCCGTACCGATGAGAACTTCGTCATCATGGCCCGCACCGACGCGCTGGCCGTCGAAGGCCTGGACGCCGCCATCGAGCGCGCCGTGGCCTGCGCCGAAGCCGGCGCCGACGCCATCTTCCCGGAAGCCATGACCGACCTGGCGATGTACGCCAGGTTCGTGGACGCCGTGAAGGTGCCCGTGCTGGCCAACCTGACCGAGTTCGGCGCCACCCCGTATTTCACGCTCGACGACCTGCGCGGCGTGGGCGTGGCCATGGCGCTGTACCCGCTGTCGGCGTTCCGCGCCGCCAACAAGGCTGCCGAGAACGTCTTTGCGGCCATCCGCCGCGACGGCACCCAGAAAAACGTCGTCGACACCATGCAAACGCGTGCCGAACTCTACGAGCGGATCGACTACCATGCCTACGAGCAGAAGCTCGACGCACTGTTCGCCCAAGGCAAGGCCCGGTAACGACCCCGCACACGTACGCGCTATTCTTTGCGATGCGGTCTGTTGCGCTGCAATAGGACACCCACCATGACCGCACGCACCCCAAACACTCGAAATCGAAACAAGGAGACCCAGATGTCCGAAGCTCAACCGCTGGCCACGCCGAAGCCCAAGAAATCCGTTGCCCTGTCGGGCGTTGCCGCCGGCAACACCGCCCTGTGCACCGTTGGCCGTAGCGGGAACGATCTCCACTATCGCGGCTACGACATCCTCGATATCGCCGATACGTGCGAATTCGAGGAAATCGCCCACCTGCTGGTGCACGGCAAGCTGCCCAACAAGGCCGAACTGGTCGCCTACAAGACCAAGCTGAAGGCCCTGCGCGGCCTGCCCGCCAACGTGAAGGCCGCCCTGGAATGGGTGCCGGCCAGCGCCCACCCGATGGACGTGATGCGCACGGGCGTGTCGGTGCTGGGCACGGTGCTGCCCGAGAAGGACGATCACAACACGCCGGGCGCGCGCGACATCGCCGACCGCCTGATGGCCAGCCTGGGGTCGATGCTGCTGTACTGGTATCACTACAGCCACAACGGCCGTCGCATCGAGGTGGAAACCGACGACGAATCGATTGCCGCGCATTTCCTCCACCTGCTGCACGGCGAGGCCCCCAGCAAGCTGTGGGAACGCGCGATGCAGACGTCGCTGATCCTTTACGCGGAGCACGAGTTCAACGCGTCGACGTTTGCCTGCCGCGTGGTGGCCGGCACCGGCTCCGACATGTATTCGGCCATCTGCGGCGGCATCGGCGCGCTGCGCGGCCCGAAGCACGGCGGGGCCAACGAAGTGGCGTTCGAGATCCAGAAACGCTACGACACCCCGGACGACGCCGAGGCCGACATCCGCCGCCGCGTGGAAAACAAGGAAGTGGTGATCGGATTCGGTCACCCGGTGTACACGATCTCCGACCCGCGCAACGTGGTGATCAAGGAAGTGGCACGCAAGCTGTCGAAGGACGCCGGCTCGATGAAGATGTTCAACATCGCCGAGCGGCTGGAAACGGTCATGGCCGACGCCAAGAAAATGTTCCCGAACCTGGACTGGTTCAGCGCCGTGAGCTACCACATGATGGGGGTGCCCACCGCGATGTTCACCCCGCTGTTCGTGATCGCCCGTACGTCGGGCTGGGCCGCGCACGTGATCGAGCAACGGATCGACAACAAGATCATCCGTCCGACGGCCAACTACACCGGCCCGGAAGACCTGAAATTCGTGCCGATCGAAAAGCGCGCCTGATCCATTGCAACAACAACAGTGCCGCCACCCGGCCCGGCTATCCGCCGCGCGGTGGCAGGCACGCACAGTCCTCACGTCGCCATGAACACTGCCTACCGCAAGCCGCTGCCCGGGACCCGCCTCGATTATTTCGACGCCCGCGCCGCCGTCAATGACATCTCCCCGGGCGCCTGGGACAAACTGCCGTACACGTCGCGCGTGCTGGCCGAAAACCTGGTGCGCCGCTGTGACCCTGCCACGCTGACCGATTCGCTCAGGCAGCTCATCGAACGCAAGCGTGACCTCGATTTCCCGTGGTTCCCGGCCCGCGTGGTTTGCCACGACATCCTGGGCCAGACCGCGCTGGTAGACCTGGCCGGCCTGCGCGACGCCATCGCCGACCAGGGCGGCGACCCGGCCAAGGTCAACCCGGTGGTGCCGGTGCAGCTGATCGTCGACCACTCGCTGGCCGTGGAATGTGGCGGCTTTGATCCCGACGCGTTTACCAAGAACCGCGCCATCGAGGATCGCCGCAACGAAGACCGTTTCGATTTCATCAACTGGACCAAGAAGGCGTTCCGCAACGTCGACGTGATCCCGCCGGGCAACGGCATCATGCACCAGATCAATCTGGAAAAGATGTCGCCCGTGATCCATGCCGACCACGGCGTGGCCTACCCCGATACCTGCGTAGGCACCGACAGCCACACGCCGCACGTCGACGCACTGGGCGTGATCGCCATCGGCGTGGGCGGCCTGGAGGCCGAAAACGTGATGCTGGGCCGTGCGTCATGGATGCGCCTGCCCGACATCGTCGGCGTGGAGCTGACCGGCCGCCGCCAGCCCGGCATCACCGCCACCGACATCGTGCTGGCCCTGACCGAATTCCTGCGCAAGGAAAAGGTTGTCGGCGCGTATCTGGAATTCCGTGGCGAAGGTGCGTCGAGCCTGACGCTGGGCGACCGCGCCACGATCTCGAACATGGCGCCCGAATACGGCGCCACGGCCGCGATGTTCTTCATCGACGGGCAGACCACCGAATACCTGCGCCTGACCGGCCGCGACGAAGCCCAGGTACAGCTGGTGGAAACGTACGCCAAGGCCACCGGCCTGTGGGCCGATGCGCTGAAGACGGCCGAATACGAGCGGGTTCTGCATTTCGACCTGTCCACCGTGGTCCGCAACATGGCCGGTCCGTCGAACCCGCACAAGCGCCTGCCCACGTCCGACCTGGCCGCGCGTGGCATTGCCGGCAAGTGGGAGGAAACGCCGGGCCAGATGCCCGACGGCGCGGTCATCATCGCCGCCATCACGAGCTGCACCAACACCAGCAACCCGCGCAACGTGATTGCCGCCGCGCTGCTGGCGCGCAACGCCAACGCGCACGGCCTGACGCGCAAGCCGTGGGTCAAGTCGTCGCTGGCGCCGGGATCGAAGGCGGTGGAGCTGTACCTGGAAGAAGCCAACCTGCTGCCCGACCTGGAGAAGCTCGGCTTCGGCATCGTGGCGTTCGCCTGCACGACGTGCAACGGCATGTCGGGCGCGCTCGATCCGAAGATCCAGCAGGAGATCATCGACCGCGACCTGTACGCCACGGCCGTGCTGTCGGGCAACCGCAACTTCGACGGCCGTATCCACCCGTACGCCAAGCAGGCGTTCCTGGCGTCGCCCCCGCTGGTGGTCGCCTACGCCATCGCCGGCACGATCCGCTTCGATATCGAGCGGGATGCCCTGGGCACCGACGCGAGCGGCAAGCCGGTCTACCTGAAGGATATCTGGCCGAGCGACGAGGAAATCGACGCGATCGTCAGGCAGAGCGTGAAGCCCGAGCAGTTCCGCAAGGTCTACGAGCCGATGTTCGCGCTGCACGCCGAGAACGACACGTCGATCGATCCGCTGTACGACTGGCGCCCGCAAAGCACGTACATCCGCCGCCCGCCGTACTGGGAAGGCGCGCTGGCCGGCGAGCGCACGCTGCGCGGCATGCGCGCGCTGGCGGTGCTGGGCGACAACATCACCACCGACCACCTGTCGCCGTCCAACGCCATCCTGCGCAACAGCGCGGCCGGCGAGTACCTGGCGAAGATGGGCCTGCCGGAAGAAGACTTCAACTCGTACGCCACGCACCGCGGCGACCACCTGACCGCCCAGCGCGCCACGTTCGCCAACCCGACGCTGATCAACGAGATGGCCGTGGTCGATGGCGCGGTCAAGAAAGGTTCGCTGGCCCGCATCGAGCCCGAGGGCAAGGTCGTGCGCATGTGGGAGGCCATCGAGACCTATATGGATCGCAAGCAGCCGCTGATCGTGGTGGCCGGGGCCGACTATGGCCAGGGCTCGTCGCGCGACTGGGCTGCCAAGGGTGTGCGGCTGGCCGGCGTGGAAGCCATCGTGGCCGAAGGCTTCGAGCGCATTCACCGCACCAACCTGATCGGCATGGGCGTGCTGCCGGTGGAATTCCTGCCCGGCACCAACCGCCTGACGCTGGGGATCGACGGCACCGAGACGTTCGACGTGGTTGGCGCACGCCGCCCGCGCGCCAAGCTGACGCTGGTGATCCATCGCAAGAACGGTGAAAAGGTGGAAGTGCCGGTGCTGTGCCGCCTGGACAGCGACGAGGAAGTGTCGATCTATGAGGCCGGCGGCGTGCTGCAGCGATTTGCCCAGGATTTCCTGGAATCGTCGCGCGCAGCAGCCTGATCGGTGATTAGGAAAACTACGATGGCTTACGTACCTCAAATCAAGATTCCCGCCACGTATCTGCGTGGCGGCACCAGCAAGGGTGTGTTTTTCCGGCTGCAGGACCTGCCCGAATCGGCACAAAAGCCCGGCGAAGCACGCGACCGCCTGCTGATGCGCGTGATCGGCAGCCCCGATCCGTACGGCAAGCAGATCGATGGCATGGGCGCCGCCACGTCGAGCACCAGCAAGACGGTGATCATCGCGAAAAGCTCGCGTCCTGACCACGACGTGGACTACCTGTTCGGCCAGGTGTCGATCGACCAGCCGTTCGTGGACTGGAGCGGCAACTGCGGCAACCTGTCGGCGGCCGTGGGGCCGTTCGCGGTCAGCAACGGATTTATCGAGGCATCGCGGATTCCTGAAAATGGAACCGTGACCGTGAAGATCTGGCAGGCCAATATCGGCAAGACAATCATCGCGCACGTGCCGATCACCAACGGCGCGGTGCAGGAAACCGGCGATTTCGAGCTGGATGGCGTGACCTTCCCGGCCGCCGAAGTCCAGCTTGAATTCATGGACCCGGCCGCCGAGGAAGGCGACGACGGCGGCGGCGCGATGTTTCCCACCGGCAACCTGATCGACGACCTGGAAGTGCCCGGCGTGGGCACGCTCCGCGCCACGATGATCAATGCCGGCATCCCGACGATCTTCGTCGAGGCGGAAGCCATTGGCTACACCGGCACGGAGTTGCAGGACGCCATCAACGGCGACCCGAAGGCGCTGGCGATGTTCGAGACGATCCGGGCCTACGGCGCCAGGCGCATGGGCCTGATCCAGGATATCGACGAGGCGAAGAAGCGCCAGCACACGCCCAAGGTGGCGTTCGTGGCCCGGCCGGCCACCTATACCGCGTCGAGCGGCAAGACGGTGGAGGCCAGTGGCGTGGACCTGCTGGTGCGCGCGCTGTCGATGGGCAAGCTGCACCACGCGATGATGGGCACCGCGGCCGTGGCGATCGGCACGGCGGCTGCCGTGCCGGGCACGCTGGTGAACCTGGCGGCCGGCGGCGGAGAACGCGAGGCCGTGCGCTTTGGCCATCCGTCGGGCACGCTGCGCGTGGGCGCGCAGGCCGCGCTGGTCGATGGCCAGTGGACGGTGCGGAAGGCCATCATGAGCCGCAGCGCACGCGTGCTGATGGAAGGCTGGGTGCGCGTGCCGGGAGACGCGTTCTAGCCGAACCCTTCTGCCATGCGATGGGTCTGGCGTAGCGCTAGGACTCCTCTGAAATTGTCGTCACCGGGCGGCATTCTTCCTGACCGAAGAATGCCGCTTTGTCTTATCCAGCATACGTTTCCGGGTTGCAAGGATTCTGTTGAAGTTGTCGACGCAACGTCGTGGCATGGTTATAGTTCTCGCTCCGTTCGCGAACCATTGCGGCTTGCGGCGGTTCAACGAACCAATCAAAAGCGGCCCATGCGGTTTCCACAAGAATCACGCACCGCGCCGACCAGAGGAGAATCATGCAACGACCTGCCAAGCTCACCACCCTTGCCACCCTGCTGCTGTCCGCCGCGCTGCTGACCGGCACCGCGCACGCCCAACTGGCCCCTTCGGCCAGCGCCGCCGCGCCCGCCGGCACCACGGCCGAAGCGCGCAAGGCCAACATCGTCATCATCGGCACTGGCGGCACCATCGCCGGCGCGGGTGCATCGGCCACCAACACCGCGGCGTACCAGTCCGCCGTGGTGCCCGTGGACAAGATCATTGCCTCGGTGCCCGAAATCTCGAAGGTCGCCAACGTCAAGGGCGAGCAGATCTTCCAGATCGGCTCCGAGAGCTTCAACAACGAGCGCCTGCTGAAGCTGGGCAAGCGCGTGTCGGAACTGCTCAAGCAGCCTGACGTGGACGGCATCGTCATCACGCACGGCACCGACACGATCGAGGAAACGGCCTACTTCCTGAACCTCACGCTCAAGAGCGACAAGCCCGTGGTGGTGGTTGGCTCGATGCGTCCGGGCACGGCGCTGGGCGCCGACGGCGCGCTGAACCTCTACGATGCCGTGCTGGTGGCTTCGAGCCCGGCCTCGAAGGGCAAGGGCGCACTGGTGGTGCTCAATGACGAGATCCACACCGGCCGCGACGTGACCAAGACCAACACGTTCAAGACCGAGACGTTCCGCTCGCCGTTCGGCCCGCTGGGCTACGTGGTGGAAGGCCGCACGCTGTACTACCGCACGCTGGCCCGTCCGCACACGCTGCAGACCGAGTTCGACATCGACAAGATCGACAAGCTGCCTGAAGTGGCCGTGGTCTACGCCTACGGCAACGTGAATCCGGCCAGCATCGACGCGGCCGTGAAGAACGGCGCCAAGGCCATCGTCTACGCCGCCACCGGCAACGGCAGCGTGGGCGACTACATGGTGGAGCCGCTCAAGGCCGCGCAAGCCAAGGGCGTGCAGGTGGTGCGGGCCTCGCGCACCGGCAGCGGCATCGTCGTGCGCAACGCCGAGCAGCCGGACGACAAGTACAACTGGATCGTCACCGACGACCAGCTGCCGCAGAAGGCGCGCATCCTGATGGCGCTGGCACTGACCAAGACCAACGACCCGAAGGCCCTGCAGCAGATCTTCTGGAAGTACTGATCGCTGGAAGGGTTGACCTGCAAGGCCCCGGCGCCCCCGGGGCCGCTTGACTGCCTACAGCAGCGCCGTGCTCATCAGCGCCTTGGCGGCGAGCACGGCCTCCGCCTCGTTCTCGGCAAAGACCGACACCTCGGTGACCACCTGGCGCTTGCCCCGGCGTACCACGTCGGCCACGGCACGCAGCGTGGCCGACTTTGCCGGTACCAGATACTGGATCGACAGCGATCCGGTCGCTCCGCCCTTCACTACCTCCAGATCCACCGCAGTGAATGCCGCGGCCGCGCCGGCCACATCGATCAGCGTGGCGATGACGCCGCCGTGGACCATGTCGCCCACGGTGATGTTGCTCATGCTGAATGGCAGCAGCAGCTCCACATGATCGGGCGTCACCACATCGAAGCGAATCCCGAGCGCGCGCGCCACGGGCGATCCGCCCAGCACCGATGCGAGCATGGCGGCATTGCGAGGATCGACGGACTGGCTGGACATGTACGGCCTCCCTGGCATCAACTGGACTGGAATCATGACCCGTCAAGGGTAGATGGCCGTCAAGGGGTCCACAATGACCTCAGGGGTAATCCCCAAGTGCCGAAAGCGCCGGGGCCGGGCGTTTATAATGTGCGGCCAGCCGCTAGACGGCCTCTTTTCGCAGCGCCCGCTTCATGTCCGCCAATACCCCCGATTCGCTCACTTCGCCCGACACTTCCGCCCAGGACGAGGCCCAGACGCGCCTGAGCGACCGCCCGGACAGCCCCTGTATCGGCATCTGCTCGACACTGTTCGATGAGGTATGCCAGGGCTGCGGCCGCACCGCCGCCGAAGTCAGCAACTGGGTGTTCTATAGCGAGGAAGAAAAGCAGACGATCTGGGAGCGCATCACGCGCGAAGCCACGGCGTGGCGATTCCGCCAGGAATAACGCCCCGGCGCCTCAGCCTCCGGCCAGGCGCCTTTCCATATCCTCGACCGCGTGGTTCGCCACGCGCTGGCGGGCCAGCTTCCGCCAGCTTTCTGCCAGGACTGGCAGTTCCGCCATCTCGGCCAGCGCCGCGATATTGAGCCGATCGACGTAGAGCACGTGCAGCAGCCGCTGCAGGCTCCAGTCCGGATAGGGCCGCGCCACCAGCACCAGGCGATCGCCAGCGGCCAGCCCGCCCTCCTCGATCACGCGGTAATACCAGCCGGTGCGGCCGCTACCCTGCACGGCGCGCGACATGCCCGCAAACCCGAAGCGATGATTGAGCTTCCAGCACGGCTGGCGGGCCTGGGACACCTCCACCAGTGCCGTGCCCAGCCGGAAGCGGTCGCCGACGCAGACATCGGCCTCCGTCAAACCCGTTGTGCTCAGATTTTCGCCAAACGCGCCGGCGCGTTCCAGTACGTCGACATTGCCGCCATGCCCGGCCAGTTCGCCCCGCCAGCCAGCGTAGTGGTCGCGCGGATAGTGGTGGATCGCCTTCTCGGGCCCGCCGTGGTGTTTCGGATCGCCCTGTTCGTCGATGTCGAGCCCGACGGTGGTCACACGCACCGGCCCGTCGACTCCCGTCTTGTCGATGCCGCTCGGCACGCCCTTGGGCCCGAAAGGCCGCACCCGGCCCGCCAGCAGCGCATCGATCCGGACGTCGATATTGTCGGTACGGCCCCTGCTCACAGCCCCGCTTCCTCCATCCATCGCGCAAACATCAGTTCGCCAGCACTGGCCACCGTGGCACCGATCTCGGCCGTACGGCGGCGGATCGTGCGCGGATCGATGCCGGCCTTGGCCAGCTCGACGGTATGGCCGATCAGCCAGGTCTCGATATCGCCGGCCTTCACCTCGGGATGGAACTGCAGCGCCAGCACGTGCTTGCCGATCGCATAGGCCTGGTTCGGCGTGGCTGCCGTGGATGCCAGCAATTCGGCGCCTTCCGGCAGATCGAAGGTATCGCCGTGCCAATGCAGGACTTCCCAGTCGGCGTTGGCCAGCACCGCCAGCGGCGAACGGCGCCCGGCGTCGGTCGGCTGGATCTGTCCCCAGCCAATTTCGCGCGTGCCCGGATACACGCGTGCGCCCGAGGCGGCGGCAATCAGCTGCGCGCCCAGGCAGGCGCCAATGATCGGCAGTTCGTCTGCCAGGCGCTGCCGGATCACGCCGATCTCGGCCTCCAGCCACGGATAGGCCTCGGTCTCGTAAACGCCGATGGGACCGCCCAGCACCACCAGAAGATCGGCCGGATCGGTCTGCACCAGGGTCAGGTCGTCCACGCCAGCCTGGTAGACGCGGATGTCATGGCCTCGGTCGCGCGCCACATCTGCAATCACACCCGCATGCTCGAAGGCAACGTGCTGGATGACATCGGTACGCAACTGGCGCCTGGGTTCGCTCATCGACTGACACTCCTGCTGGAAAAGGTGGCTCGGATTCGAATGCAGCCCCGTACGATACCGCACTGCATCATGGCTTGTCTTTCACAGGCTGCAACACAAGTGTGTCGAAGCTGTCACCACCGGGGTTGCGCCGGTGCCCGCCAATCGTGATGTACTGCACTGCCGCCCATTTATCGGTCCAGTCGCGATAGTGCGGCGACAGCGCATTGCCCGATTGCCCGGTTGACGACATGAAACGCGAATCAGACAAGTCAGCAAGGTCGTAGATCGCGCGCAGGCTGGCCGCATGGGTATTCTCGAACGGCGCCGCTTCGTCGCGCAGGCTGTGCCGGCCCACGTCCACGGTATAGGTGTCGCCGCCGGTCCGGACGCGGATATTGAACAGGTTGGCCAGGTACGGCACCTTGCCGAACGGTTTGTGCTCCGACCGCGCCGCATGGGCCTTGCCCCAGCGCCATTTGTCCGGGTCATCGCCATAACGCTGATCCAGGTCGGCAATGGCGCGTTGCCAGGCCAGGCCGATGGTGACCGCGCACGACTCGCGCGCCGTGGTACGCGCGTTGTCGCACCAGAATGCGCCGAGCCCCTTCGGATCGCGCATGGCATTGAGCATCGGCAACTGTACGTTGCGCTGGTCCCAGAGGCTGGTGAACATCGGATCGCCGACCTTGTCCTCGAACAGCAGGCGCGACAGTTCGCGCAGCCAGGCCGTCACCACCAGCGGCTCGGCACGATCGGCGGCCATCGTGCCATCCCACTTGCGCAACGCATCGAACAGCCGCCGTTCGCGTTCCGGCCGGGCAGTATCGCTGGCCACGGGTGCGGCCAGCAGCAGCGGCAAGGCATCGCGCACGGCCAGCGACACCACGTCCTTCTGGATCGTGCCGAAGGTCTCCGGCGTATGGTGCGGCTCGGCATCCAGCAGTGTCTGGATGCGCTGGGCGCGGTACGGCACGCTCCATTCGCTGGTGATGTAGAACGGATAGTCGTTGTCGACGATCTTCTGGTTGGCCGTCACGATCGTGCCCGACGGCGGATTGAAGCGCCGCGGCAGCTGGTCGAACGGAATGAAGCCTTGCCAGTCGTAGCGCGCGTCCCAGCCCGGCGCGGGCGCCAGCCCCATCAGGTCGTTGTCGGCCCGGCGGATCGGCACCAGTCCCGGCGCGATAAAGCCGATATTGCCGTCCACGTCGGCGTACACGATGTTCTGCTGCGGCGAATGGAACTCGCGCAGCGCGCCGACAAAGCTCTTCCAGTCCGAGGCCATGCCCATCTTCAGGCTGGCCTGGAAGGTCCGGTCGTCCGGCCGGAGCGCCGTCCACTGGAACGACACCACATACTGCGCGCCCAGCGGCTTGGCCGCCGCGCTGATGGGCTCGGCCACGTCCGACATCACCGGGCCATGTCGCGTTGTCCGGACATTGAGCGTCAGGTCGGGCTGCCCCTTGATCCGGATGACTTCCTGGCGCGTCTCGAACTCGGCCCAGCCGTCGGGCGTCTGGTAGCGATTCGGGTTCGCCGGGTCGATCCGCTCGATATACAGGTCCTGCACATCGGGCGCGGTATTGGTGAACCCCCACGCGATGCGCCTGTTATGGCCCAGCACCACCAGCGGCGCGCCAGGCAGCGTGGCGCCGGTCAGGTCCAGCCCCGGGGCCTGCAGGTGCGCGAAGTACCAGAGCCCGGGCGCCTGCAGCCCCAGGTGCGGATCATTGGCCAGCAACGGCTTGCCGCTGCGCGTGTGCGCGCCCGACACCACCCAGTTGTTCGATCCCATGCCATCGACATAGCCGGCCGGCGCGCGCTCGGACAGCTGCGCCATGGCCGTGGCAACGGGCGCCAGCTTGCGGTAGAAGCTGGCGTAGTCCATCGTCCGCAGCGGCTTGTCACCGGGATACGGAGCCAGGATCTCGGCGATACGAGACGTGGGCAGTTGCTGGGCCAAGCCCATGCGCAGCACCTCCTGGCGCCAGTTGCCGCCCAGGTCCCAGGCCATCATGGTCTGCCAGCCCAGCGTGTCGGCCGGCTCCCAGTGCTCCGGCTTCGTCCCCAGGATCAGGAATTCGGGCGGCAGGGCTGCCTTCCGGGTATCGATATAGGCATTGACGCCATCGGCATAGGCCTGCAGCACCGCGCGGGTTTCCGGCGGGGTCTGGGCCAGCACGGCCTCGGCGTTGCGGCGCACGCCCATGGTGCGCAGGAAGCGGTCGGTATCGAGCGCGCTCGGGCCCAGGATCTCGGCCAGCCGGCCGGCCACGATGCGCTTGTTCATCTGCATCTGCCAGAGCCGGTCCTGGGCATGGACGTAGCCCAGCGCGTAGTAGGCATCCAGCGCATTGGCGGCCTGGATATGGGGCACGGCGTTGCGGTCGCGCACCACCACCACGCGGTCGCGCAGTGCGGGCAGGCGCATCGTGCCGGCGGTATCGGGCTGCGAAGCCTGGCGATACCAGATATAGCCGCCGATGGCGCCCGTCAGCCCGATCAGCAGCACGCCCGACAGTATCCAGCCCACCCGTTTGAACCAGCGCATTCGACGTTTCTCCCCGTGGAAAGACGCAAGCATCGCAGATTTCCGCGCAGACAAGAATGCCCGGACTCGCCGGGCATTGCAGTTGCGTCTGTCGAAGCCCCGTCAGGCGGGCTTCTTCAGTTGCAGCGATTTGTATTCGAGGAATTCCTCCAGCCCGAACTTGCCGCCTTCGCGGCCGTTGCCCGACTGCTTGAAGCCTCCGAACGGGGCGTTCATGTTGAACGGGCCGCCGTTGATATCCACCTGGCCGGTACGGATGCGGCGCGCCACCTTGATCGCCCGCGCTTCGTCGCCGGACCAGACACCGCCGCCC
The DNA here is from genome assembly GCF_900104095.1 of Ralstonia sp. 25mfcol4.1. GTDB lineage: Bacteria > Pseudomonadota > Gammaproteobacteria > Burkholderiales > Burkholderiaceae > Cupriavidus. Next base: position 157,041 of record NZ_FNJO01000008.1, read on the forward strand.
AGCCCATAGATGCTGTCATTGGCGATGCGGATCGCATCCTCCTCGGTGTCATAGCAAATCACCGACAGCACCGGCCCGAAAATCTCTTCCTGGGCGACGGTCGCCTTCGGATCGACATTGCCCAGGACGGTTGGCTTGACGAAGAAACCGCGCTCGAAGCCGGCCGGGGTCTCGGGGCCCCCAGCCACCAGTTCGGCGCCCTCTTCCAGCCCGCGACGGATATAGCCGGTCACGCGTTCCTTCTGCACCGCGGAAATCAGCGGCCCAAGGCGCGTGGTATCGGCCAGCGGGTCGCCCACGGCAAAGCCTTCCACCACCTTCGCGGCGATGGCCTTGACCTCGTCATAGCGGCTGCGCGGCACCAGCATGCGGGTATGCGCCGAGCAGGTCTGGCCCGAGTTCAGGAAGCAGGCGCTGATGGTGCCCTTGACGGCCTGCGGCAGGTCCGCGTCGTCCAGGATCACCGACGCCGACTTGCCGCCCAGTTCCAGCGCCACGCGCTTGACCGTGTGCGCCGCCAGTTCCGACACCCGCTTGCCGGCCCGGGTCGAACCGGTAAACGACACCATGTCCACATCCGGATGGCTGGCCAGCACCTCGCCCACCACCGGCCCGTAGCCGGTCACCAGGTTGAACACGCCCGGCGGCAGCCCGGCCGCGTCGATCACCTCGGCCAGCACGAAAGCATTGAGCGGCGCCACTTCCGACGGCTTGAGCACCACCGTGCAGCCCGCCGCCAGCGCCGGCGCCACCTTCAGGGTGATCTGGTTCAATGGGTAGTTCCACGGGGTGATGGCCGCGACCACACCCACGGGCTCGCGCACCACCAGCGAATTGCCCACCTGCTCCTCGAAGGCAAAGCCCTCCAGCAGCGTGGCCGCCTGGCCCCAGTTGTAAACCGGGCCGCCCACCTGGATGGCCCGCGCCAGCTTGATCGGCATGCCCACTTCGCCCGCGATCATCTGGGCCAGTTCTTCGGCGCGGTCCTTCAGACCTTCGGCAATCTTGCGGATATAGCGCGCGCGCTCGGCCGGCGGCGTGGCGGACCAGCCCTCGAATGCGGCGCGAGCGGCCGCGATGGCGTCCTCGGCGTCACGGGCGTGTCCCTCGGGGATCTTGCCCATCACCGCCTCGGTGGCGGAATGGATCACTTCAATGCTGCCGGTGCCGTGGGGTGCCACCCACTTGCCGTTGATAAACAGTTTGTCTCGTTGTTGCATGGCCACAGCCCTCATCAGGTGGATCGGCAATTGCAAATTTTTGTTACTTTTATGGAGCACCACATTGTAGGCCGGTTTGCGGATTCGAATTTTTATCCACGCGGACTGGTCCGGACAACAAGATGGCGATAATCGGCCGTGCAGGCACGCGATCCGAGGGCTCTCGCCGCGGGCGGCCGATCCATAACAAAAGGAGCGAGACATGGTCGACCCGATCTATCAGAAGACGGAGGCTGGTCAGGAGGAAATCCGTACCCGCGCACGCAAGCTGGACCATAAACTGCGTGCGTTGTTGCTGATCGTGAACGGAGAACGCGCCAAATCGGCGCTGTTGGCGCAAGTTGGCGGCATGGGGGTGGCCGAGGAGGCATTCGACACCCTGCTGGCGCTGGGGCTGATCGCGCCATTGCCGGACCCGGCCCGACAGGCCCCGCCCTCGTCGGGAGCGTCGGGGGCGTCGGGAGCATCTGCCGCGCGGCCCGGCAGGCAGGCCGGCGTCCGCAAACCCGCCGACACCAATCTGTTCGCTGCCTATTCGGGCTTCAATTCGGCGGGCGGCAAGGGTATCGACGACCGTGTGGAAGAGCGCGACGTGCTGGCCGACACCACCATCGCGCCAGCCATGTCGCCCGTGGCCGCCGGCACCCCGGCCGGTGCCGACGGCTACAAGCGGCTTTACCACTTCTATACCGACGTGATCGGCAACCACCTGGGACTGCGCGGCTACGTGCTGCAGGTAAAGGTGGAAAAGGCGTCCACCGTGGTGGAACTGGCGGCGCTGCGCGACACGCTGGGCACGGCGCTGCAAAAGTCCAAGGGCGAGATCACCGCGCACGCGATCATCGACCAGCTCGACGACCTGCTGGCGGAAATGGGAGTGGCGCCGGCGCGCTAGGCCCAGGACACGGAACATGCGGGCACCGGGCAAACCGGCGGCACACGCGCGATGGGTTCGGTGCCTGCTGCCTGGCCTTGGCGCCCTTGCCCATTGCGCGATAGCCCAGGAACTGGAACCGCGTGCCTATTCCGCCGCGCCGGTCGGCACACGTTTCATGCTTGCCACGTATGCCCGGCTGGCTGGCGACGTACTGACCGACCCTTCCTTGCCAAACAAGGCGCGGAAGTGCCCCGGCTACGCGCCGCCCTCCGGGCTCGATGCCGGGGCCGGGCTGCCCACCGAGTACCAATCCACCTTGCGCGTGATCGCCATGATGCCGGCCAGTATCACGAACAGCAGCAGCGAGCCAAGCACCAGCGCGTTGTCCTCCGACACCAGCAGCCCATACAGCGCCCCGTACAGCGCGGTCAGCAGCCCCGCGAAGCCCGCGCCGCGTTGCCAGCTGCGCAGCACGAAGGTGAGATAAAAGCCGAGCAGTCCGATGCAGGCTGCGCTGGCCGCGAGATAGGCCGCCAGGAACGGCGCGTGCTCCGACAGGCTGACCAGCAGCAGGAAGAACATTGCCAGGGCCAGCCCGGCCAGCAGGTACTGGATCGGGTGGATGCGTAGCGTCTTGACCAGTTCGAACAGGTACAGGCCGGCAAAGGTCAGCAGCACGAACAGCAGCCCGTATTTCACGGCCCGCTCGGCCTTGACGTAGATGTTCACGGGCTCCATCAGCGTGACCGAGGTAGCCTCCAGCGACATCCGGCTACCCGCCCCCGCATTGCCGGCCAGCTGGTCGCGCACATTGGTGTTGAAGGCCGTGACGGACCATTCGGCGGTGAAGCCGTCGTCGGTCACCGTACGCTGGCGAGGCAGGAAATTGCCGTCGAAGCTCGGATGCGGCCACGCTGAGCGCATCGTGAACTGGTTGTGGTCGGCCACGGGCACCAGCGACATTGACCGCGCACCCAGCACGGCCAGCGTCAGGCTGAATGGCACGGTGCGGGCATCGAGCGGCTTGCCAGCGGCGCCGCCCACGTCGATCCGCGCGTGCAGGCCCTGCGGCAGGCTTTCAAGCCGCGCGCCCTGCTGCAGCCGTACGGGCTTGCCGTCGAGTTGCAGGACAGGCTGCGACATCAGGCCGCGCATGTCGCCCACCCCCAGCACCACATAGGGCCGGCCCATCTCGAAGCGGACATGGCCGACGGACTTCGGCAGGTCTTCGTCCGACGTCAGGTCCGGCAATGCGATCGTGCCCTGCCATTGCGTGGCCGTCTCATGGACGATGGTCTTGTGAATGCCGCGATATCGCTCCCCCGGCGTCACGTCGGCACGCACCTGCAGCGTCTTCGGAAACACCAGCAGCCGCCGGCTTTCCTCACGATTCTGCTGCGGCGCGTTGCCGGCCACCGCCACGGCTACCACCTCCTTGTAGGGCACGACGATGATGGGGCCCGTCAGGGTCTGGGGGCCGGCATAGCTCTGCCAGATGCTTTGCTCGGCGGCGTCGCGGTACTGGCTGCGTTCGCGCACGATGCCAAGCACCATCTGCAGCGCGATCCACAACAGCAGGATGACGCCGGCAATGATCGCGATTCGGTAAAACAGGGCCTTGTTCATGGGAGTCTTGCGAGTGGAGATGCCGCAAGACTAGCCAGCGCATATGAACCCACGATGGGGTCGGCGGGTGGCCGGCGTGAAGTGGGCCGAAGCGCGTGAAGCCGTCCGGCATCGGGCGGCATCGGGCCGAATCGGGCGGAATCGGGCGGAATCAACCGCGAGCACCGCGCTGCGGCCGGCAGACTCAGGCCGCCACCGGAAGCGCCAGTTCGGCGCGCGCCCCGCCGCCCTCGCGATTGGTCACGGCAACCGTTCCCCGGTGCAGGAGGGCTACCTCCCGCACCAGGCACAGGCCCAGACCGGTGCCGCGCTCGCGGCCATCGGGACGCGGCAGCGAATAGAAGCGTTCGAACAGCCGTGGCATGGCATAGTCAGGAATGCCCGGCCCGCGATCGTCGATCCTGAGCACGATCTGCCCGGGCTCTGTCGCGCTCAACAGCGATACGTCGATGGTGGAACCCGCCGGCGCGAAATCGAGCGCGTTTTCCAGCAGGTTGACGATGGCCTGGCGCAGCAGGAACACATCGCCAGCGACCGCCGGCACGGCGTCGGGCAGATGCCATCGCAGTTGCACGGCCCGTTGCCGTGCCTTTGGCTCCAGCGACTGCACGATCTGTCCGATTTCCGGCCCCAGCATCACCGCCTCGGGCTTTTCCAGGTGCTGGCGCTGCTCCACTTCGGCCAGCGTCAGCAGCTTGCGGATCAGCAGGTCCAGCCGCTGAGCCTGGCCTCGGATATTGCTGACAAATCGTTGACGGTCGGCGGCCGGCATGTCCTCCTGCAACAGCTCGGCCGCGCCGCCGATGGCCGCCAGCGGACTTTTCATTTCGTGCGTCAGCGTGTGGATGTAGTGCTCCACATACTGCTTGTCTTCGAGCCGCAGGCGCATGGTCTCCACGGCGCGCCCCAGGTCGGCAAGCTCGCTGGCGCCCCGTAGCGGCATCTCGGCACGCTCGCCGGCGGCCACCGCGCGGGCATAGCGTTGCAGCTTGCGCAGCCCGAACACCAGCCAGAGCGTACACAGCACGCCAATCGCGGCCGCGCCGCCAATCAGCAGCAGGCCATAGGTCAGGATCACGCCCTGGCTACGCGCGATAAACGGCGCCACCGCCTGGTTTGGCTTGGCCACGGTCAGCACGCCGATAATGCGCGTGCCGTCGCGGATGGGTGCCGCCACATACATCACCGAGCTGCTTTCATCGGCAGGATCCGAGCGGGTACTGCGCGCGCCGTACTTGCCCTGCAGGGTCAGGTAGACGTCGTTCCAGCGCGAATAGTCGGCGCCCACCGCCTGGCCCGCCGTGTCGAAGCGCACGATGCCGCGGTCGTCGGTGATGTAGATGCGGTAGCCCACCGCGTCCTTGTGCATGCCCCACACGCTGGCATCCACCGGCTGCTGGCGCAACTGCGACAGCCGGCGGGCGAACGCCCCATCGGCCATCTGGCCGGTTTTCAGGTCGTCGGCGGCCAGCACGGCCAGCACATGGGCGGTATCGACCAGCGTATCCTCCATCGCCTGGCGCACCCCGGGCTTGACCTCCTGGACGAACACCCGCAGCGTCAGGAACGCCGCCAGGCCAACCACCAGGAAGAAGCCGAAGAATATCCGCAGGCCGATGTGCATGGACGGGGGGGCAATTCAGACGTCGGGAGCCTGGAGCACGTACGCCGCTTCGAGCGAATAGCCCATCCCGCGATGGGTGCGGATCGGATCGCCTGCCGGGTCCACGTCGCGCAGCTTGGCGCGCAGGGTCTTGATATGGGTATCGACGGTGCGATCGACCGTGTCGAGCGCGTCGTGCCAGACCAGATCCATCAGTTGGGAACGCGCATAGATGCGCCCCGGATGCTGCACCAGCAGGGCCAGCAGTCGGTATTCGTATCGCGTGAGATCCAGCCACTGGCCCCGGTAGGACACCCGCGCGCCTTCCGCATCGTGCCGGAAGCCGCTGGACCGCCCTGCCGTGCCTGCCACCGGCATGGTCGCCACCGCGGCTGCCGGCTCGGCCGGAGGCCGGGCGCGACGCAGGATCACGCGCACCCTGGCCGCCAGTTCCCGGGGCGAGAACGGCTTGACCACATAGTCATCGGCGCCAATCTCCAGCCCCACGATGCGGTCGATTTCCTCATGGCGCGCGGTCAGGAAGATCACAGGCACATCGGAAAACGTCCGCAGCGTGCGGCAGACCTCGAAGCCGTTGATGTCCGGTAGGCCAATGTCGAGCACGACAAGATCGGGCCGAGCCGCGCGCAATCGGGCCAGCGCGTCGCCGCCGAGCGTGCAATGCTCGGCCAGCATGCCGTCCGTCCGCAGCGCGTACAGGATGGTATCGGCGATGGCGGATTCGTCTTCCACCACCAGGATTGACGGTCGTTTCATGGGCGGGCGCGGCAGGAGGGGCGGTGTGTATTATCCGCCATCGCGCTGGGCAGTTGTCGATCTCGCTGGCACGCCCAGCAACTGGCGGAGCCGGCAGAGAAAAGCAGGGATGTCGATCTGGCGGCGGTGCATGACTGGCTCCTCCGGAGGAAAATGGAGCAGCCAGTGTCGTGGCGGACCGTGAAGGGACGGTGAGGCGGGAGTGAAGCGGTCGCCAGCACCGTTATGGGTCACCAAAGCGGTTACCAAAGCGACCACCAAGCGGTCACCGGCCGGTCGGCATCGGGCGAACGTGGCCGGCCAAGCTCGCCGCGTGCATTTTTGTCAGGCCATTTCACAAGCTGCTTCGCCAGCCAGCGCGATTTCGGGCGCTTCGGCCACCGGGCTATTCGCCATCGCGCTGTCACCGTCGCAAACCATGTCGCCCAGACCGATGACGATCGTGATATTCGGTGTCCAGTTCTGGCGGTCGGTGCTGACTTCGGCAAACGTGGTCACCGTCGCGGTGTAGCCCTGCGCCCGGAGGTCGTCGGCCAGCCGGTGGGCGCGCGGTTCCAGCGCGGCCTGCGGATTCTCTTCGTTGATGTCGAGCACCAGTGTGGTCTCGAATTCTTCCTTGCCCTTCTGGATCGCCGTTTGCATGGCCTTGAGCTGCTTGTTCGCGAGCGCGACAAGCTTGCTGTACCGGGATTCTTCCTGACTGGCGCGCAGGGCCTTGGCGGCGTTGATGATTTCGGTGCGATCCACGAACATGATTGCCTTTCGAGGTGAAGGGATAGAAAGCGCGGGCGTCGCACGGCGTTGCCTGCAGGAAGCGGCGTTTCCGGGATGCGACGACAACTGTATAAATATACAGTGCCCGCCAGCTAACCAGCAAGACGTAACGAGAGAAAATTCCTGCTGGCTCGACACGGCATGAAATCTGGCTTCCCGCCTTTCGACTGTCGCCCAAGCCATGAAAAAAGCCGGCGCGCCTGATGGCGGGCCGGCTTTTCTGGCGAAATGGCGATGCGGCGATGCCGCCCGAAATTACGCCTCGATGCCTTGCGACTGCAGGTACTCGTCGTACGTACCCAGGTAGTCGGTGATCGTACCGTCGGAGCGCACCTCGATCACACGCGTGGCCAGGCCGTTGATCAGTTCGCGGTCGTGTGACACGAAGATCAGCGTGCCCGTGAACTTGTCCAGCGCGATCTGCAGCGACTCGATCGACTCCATGTCCATGTGGTTGGTCGGCTCGTCCATGGCCAGCACGTTGTGGCGGCCCAGCATCAGCTTGCCCCAGATCATGCGGCCCTTCTCGCCACCGGACAGCACCTTGACGTTCTTCTTGATGTCGTCGGCCGAGAACAGCAGGCGGCCCAGCGTGCCGCGCAGCGACTGGTCGTCGTCGCCGGCCTGGGTCCACTGGCTCATCCAGTCCATCACGGTCACGTCGTTCGGGAATTCCTCGTACGTGTCCTGCGGCATGTAGCCCACGTTGGCGTTCTCGGCCCACTTGACCGTGCCACGATCCACTTCCACGCCGCGCTGCACGCCGGTTTCCACGACGTTGTTCAGCAGGCTGCGCAGCAGCGTGGTCTTGCCCGCGCCGTTCTCGCCGATGATGGCCACCCGCTCGCCGGCCTGGACGGCCATCGACAGGTTGTTGATGATCTTGCGGTCGTACGTCTTGGTGATGTCCTCGACTTCCACGGCCAGGTTGTGCAGCTTCTTCTCGAACTCGAAGCGCACGAACGGGTTCTGGCGCGACGACGGCTTGATGTCCTCGACCTTGATCTTTTCGATCTGCTTCGCGCGCGACGTGGCCTGGCGGGCCTTCGACTTGTTGGCCGAGAAGCGGCGCACGAAATCCTGCAGCTCGGTGATGCGTTCCTTGGCGCGCGCATTGGCGGCCACCTGGCGCTCGCGCGCCTGCATCGACGCCTGCATGTAGTCGTCGTAGTTGCCCGGGTAGACCTTCAGCGTGCCGTAGTCCATGTCGGCCATGTGCGTGCACACCGAGTTCAGGAAGTGGCGATCGTGCGAAATGATGATCATGGTGGAGTTGCGCTCGTTGAGCACGTCTTCCAGCCAGCGGATCGTGTTGATGTCCAGGTTGTTGGTCGGTTCGTCCAGCAGCAGGACATCGGGGTTCGAGAACAGCGCCTGGGCCAGCAGCACGCGCAGCTTCCAGCCCGGGGCGATGTCGCTCATCGGGCCCTGGTGCTGGTCGGTCGGGATACCCACACCCAGCAGCAGTTCGCCGGCGCGCGCCTCGGCCGTGTAGCCGTCGTACTCGGCGTACTTGGCTTCCAGTTCGGCGGCGCGCATGTAGTCTTCGTCGGTGGCCTCGGGGTCGGCGTAGATCGCGTCGCGCTCGCTGGCGGCGGCCCACATTTCCACGTGGCCCATCATCACCACGTCGAGCACGCGGTTGTCTTCATACGCGAACTGGTCCTGGCGCAGCTTGCCCAGGCGGATGCCCGGTTCCAGCATGACGGTGCCCGCCGACGGCTCAAGGTCGCCGCCCAGGATCTTCATGAAGGTGGACTTGCCGCAACCGTTCGCGCCAATCAGGCCGTAGCGGTTGCCCTCGCCGAACTTGACCGAGATGTTCTCGAACAACGGCTTGGGGCCGAACTGCATGGTGATGTTTGCGGTAGAAAGCACGTCTGAACCTTGTCTGGAATGTGGGAGTGCCCTGCGGGCACCACCTGCTGGCAGCCGGATTCTGGCGGCACGCACCCGATCGGCGTGCCCGGCGCAGCGAAAATGAGGAGATAACCCGTGATTTTACCACTTACGGGGGGCATTCGTCAGCCATTGGCCACGGGCGCGATATCGAACGGCCGTGGCCTGACCGTTGTTACAGCGTCGGGTATCCCGTCAGTGCCAGGCTGAAGCCGTCGCCACGGGCTTCCAGCCGTGCCTGGGCGCCCACCGGCAGCGTCAGCTTGCGCGGGCAGTGGCCGAATGGCAGCCCGGTCAGCACGGGGATATCGAGTTGTTCGCGCAGATAGTCGAATACGGCATCCATGTTGTAGCCGTTGTCGTAATCGGTGGTGCGGTAGTTCGAGAAATCGCCCAGCACGATGGCCTGCTGCCCCGCCAGCGTGCCAGCCTGCAGCAGCTGCAGCAGCATGCGCTCCACGCGGTACGGCGGCTCGTTGATGTCCTCGAGGAACAGGATGCCGCCCGGCACCTTTGGCATGTAGGGCGTGCCCAGCAGGCTGCACAGCATCGCCAGGTTGCCGCCCCACAGCGTGCCCTCCGCCGTAGCTGCCGTCACCACCTGCGGCGCGGCCACCTCGATCTTGCATGCCGGATCGCGCAGGATGGCCTCGAAGTGTTGCCACATGAACGGATTGACGTGCTCCTCGCCAAAATCGGCCAGCAGCATCGGGCCGGCAAAGGTGACGCCACCGGTGGCGGCCAGGTAGGCCAACTGGAAGGCCGTGAAATCACTATGGCCGACGATGGGCGTGCCGCTGGCGCGGGCCTGCTCGGCAATGCGCGCAAAATCGATCTTGCCGAGCAGCCGCGCCAGGCCGTAACCGCCGCGGACCGCCAGTGTCAGTTCTCCGGGCGCGCCGGTGCCGATGGCGTGCAGGTCGGCCAGCCGTTCGGCATCGGTACCCCCAAAGCGCAGGTAACGCCGCGCGAGGATATCGGGATTCTTGACGTGGTACCCGTGGTGCTTGAGCCACGCGCAGCCGCGCGCGGCAATGGCGACGTCGTGCGGGTAGCCGGATGAGGCGATCAGTCGGACTTCGATGGGTTGGCGCATGCTTCGGATGTTGAGGGTACGACGCTCGGAAGCAGGAATTCTCACCTAATCGGCTGCTGCTGGCGAGGGCGGCAAGGGTGGCGCCGCCTGCCCTTCGACCAGCGGTTGCTCCCCGGCGGCACGAGCCGCCTGCTGGGCTGCCTTCTGCGCCCGGCGCCGCGCGCCAAAGAAATCGCGCAGCATCTGGCCACATTCATCGGCCATGACGCCGCGCGCCAGCGTGGTCTGGTGGTTCAGCGTGGCCTGCGCGAACAGGTCCACGACACTGCCGGCGGCGCCGGTCTTCGGATCGGTGGCGCCAAACACCACGTGCTTGAGCCGCGCATGGAGGATGGCGCCGCTGCACATCGCGCATGGCTCCAGCGTCACGTACAGTTCGCACTCGGGCATGCGGTAGTTGCCCAGCACCTTGGCCGCCGCGCGCAGCGCCTGCATTTCGGCATGGGCGGACGGATCGACCGAACGGATCGGCAGGTTATGGCCGCGCGCGATGATCTGGTCGTTCCACACCACCACGGCGCCCACCGGCACCTCGCCGGCCGCCTCGGCCAGGCGCGCCTCTTCCAGCGCGGCCGTCATGTAGAAACGGTCGCGCGCGGCTTCGTCCTGGAACTGGGGCGCGCCGGACATGGACCGATCAGTCCTGCGCCGGCAGCGCGAACGGCGCGCTGACTTCGGCCCAGCAGTTCGGCGTTTCGAACAGCACCAGCTTCGTCAGCTGCAGATGGTGGCCGAAGCAGTCCTTGAACACGGGCGCCAGGATGTCGAACGCTTCCTGCGCCAGGTTCTCGACGGTCGGGATGCTGTCGATGACCACGGTCTTGTGGTTGTCCATCGACTGCAGGAAGTTCAGCAGCGCGGTGTCACCGCGATAGATCAGGAACGCATGATCCCACTTCGACACCAGGTGCTCGTTGGCCAGCGTCTTGATATCGCCGAAATCCAGGATCATGCCGTCGTCGGACGCGCCTTCCTGGCGCAGCACCTCGCCCGACAGCGTCAGGTCCAGCCGATAGCGATGGCCGTGGATGTTGCGGCACTGGCCGCCGTGGCTCGGGATGCGGTGGCCGGCATCGAATTCGAGCCGGCGTGTGATGGAAACTTGTTTGCTCATGTGTCAGCGAATGCCCAGCAGCTTGTGGGTCTGCAGCGACAGGCGCCAGCGTGGATGACGCTGGCAGAAGTCGACCGCGGCGGCCGTATTCTGCCGGGCCAGCGGGCCATCCATGGCCTGCACCAGGAAATAGCGGAAATCCAGTTGCTCGTATGCCGCGAAGTCCTGACCCGCCTGCGGCATCACCACCTTCAGCTCGTCGCCCTTCTTCACGACCAGTTCCGAACCCATCTTGGGGCTCACGCAAACCCAGTCGATGCCCGCGGGCACTTCGATCGTGCCATTGGTCTCGATGGCGATCTCGAAGCCCTGCGCGTGCAGCGCGTCGATCAGTGGCGCGTCGAGTTGCAGCAGCGGCTCGCCGCCCGTGCAGACCACCAGCGGCGTGCCGCCGGCGCCCTGCGGCCATTCCGATGCCACCACGGCCGCCAGCTCATCGGCCGTCTTGTACTTGCCGCCACGCGTGCCGTCCGTGCCCACGAAATCGGTATCGCAGAACTGGCACACGGCGCGGGCGCGATCTTCCTCGCGGCCGGTCCACAGGTTGCAACCCGAGAATCGGCAGAACACCGCCGCACGGCCGGCGTTGGCGCCCTCGCCCTGCAGCGTATAGAAGATTTCCTTGACGGCGTATGTCATGCGTATGCGACGGTTGTGGTGCGTGGGGAGTTCCTGCTCAAAAATTAGGCAATAGCCGAGGCGCGAGCAACCGGCAATTGTATCAAGAACCTAGGGTTTCTGCTAAGTCCATCGCAATCGGCCGCATTAGCGCCTGCCTTGCGGGCACCCGCAACCTTTTCTTGATTTCAGATCAAATATCTTCTGTCGATCGGCGGCTTTTTCGGCAAGAAAGGCGCTGGCACACTGCGCTCCAACCTTGAATACCGGAGCTTGCCATGCCCATTGCCCTTCTGGCGCTGACCATCAGTGCCTTTGCCATCGGAACCACCGAATTCGTGATCGTCGGACTGATTCCGACCATCGCCGCCGACCTGCACATCAGCGTGCCGTCGGCGGGCCTCCTGGTCAGCCTCTATGCGCTGGGCGTGGCCGTGGGCGCCCCGGTGCTGACCGCGCTGACCGGCCGCCTGCCGCGCAAGGCGCTGCTGCTGTCGCTGATGGCGCTGTTCACCGCCGGCAACCTGCTGGCCTGGCAGGCGCCGAGCTACGGATCGCTGGTGGCCGCGCGGGTGCTGACCGGCCTGGCGCACGGCGTGTTCTTTTCGATCGGATCGACCATCGCCACCAGCCTGGTACCGCGCGAAAAGGCCGCCAGCGCCATTGCCATCATGTTTACGGGCCTGACTGTCGCGCTGGTCACCGGCGTGCCGCTCGGTACGTTCATCGGGCAGCACTTCGGATGGCGCGAGACCTTCCTGGCGGTTTCCGCGCTTGGCGTGATCGCGTTCGTCGGCAGCCTGCTGTTCGTACCGTCGACGATCCGCCATGCCGCGCCGGCGTCGCTGCTGCAACAGGCACGGGTTCTGGCCGAGCCGCGCCTGTTGCTGGTCTATGCCAAGACGGCCATCGGCTATGGCGGATCGTTTATCCCGTTCACGTTCCTGGCGTCGATCCTGCAGGATGTGTCGGGCTTCAGTGCCGGCGCCGTGGGGCTGGTGATGCTGGTGTACGGCGTCTCCGTCGCCATCGGCAATATCTGGGGGGGCCGCCTGGCCGACCGTCATGGTCCGATTGCGGCGCTCCGCATCGTATTTCTGCTATTGGCCGCCGTGCTGTTCGTACTGACCTTCACCGCGCCGCATCGGTGGCTGGTACTGGTCACGGTACTGGTCTGGGGCGGGGTCGCCTTCGGCAACGTACCCGGATTGCAGGTCTACGTGGTCAAGCAGGCGGAACACCACACGCCGCAGGCCGTGGATGTGGCGTCGGGACTCAATATCGCCGCCTTCAACCTGGGCATTGCCGGTGCGGCATGGGCGGGCGGGCTGGTCGTCGAGCATTTCGGCCTGATGCATACGCCGTGGATCGGCGCGCTGGTGGTGCTGGTGGCCTGGGCCCTGACCGAGCTGAGCGGCCGGCTCGACCGCGCCGCAGGCATCGACGTGCGCGCCGGCGGCATGCCTGCCGGGGCCCTGCAGCACTGACTCGGCCGTCGCGATGCGACAGCATCCGCATCCAAAGCAAAACGGGCCTCGCGGGCCCGTTTTTTTCATGGCATTGCCGTTTAGCGCGGCGCGCCCAGGAAATCCGTTTTGCCGATCTGCACGCCCTTGTGACGCAGGAGGTCGTAGGCCGTGGTCACATGGAAGTAGAAATTCGGCAGCGCAAAACCGAGCGTGTAGCTCTTGCCATCGAACGTTGCCGGGCCGTTGCGCAACTTCAGCTCCACCACGCGCGTTTCGCTGCCTTCAAGCTGCTCGGGGCGGATCGACTTCAGGAAGCCCACCGTCTTGGCGATACGCTCCTGCAGTTCGGGGAATGTGGTCTCGTTGTCCGGATACGACGGGATGTCGATTCCTGCCAGCCGTGCCGCGCAGCCCTTTGCCGAGTCGCTGGCCCGTTGCACCTGCGCGGGCAGCGCGTCCATGTCGGCAATCAGACGCGTCTGAAGCAATTCGGCGGCGTCCATGCCCTGCGCCCGCGCGTGGGCCGCGCCTTTTTCGAGGATGGCGGACAGGTTCGTCAGGGCCCGGATAAACACCGGGATCGATACGTCGTACATCGAGAGGGCCATGGGGGGCTCCTTGGATGGGTCGTGGGATGTTCTGGATCGGCGTGCATGTGCGTGGTCCGGCGGCGCGTGGCGCCCGGTGTACTGCGGGCTGGCGCCTGCCGGTGTCGCAGGCGAGAGCATAGACCGGAACCGCCGGATCTGCTGGCTAGCCGCCGAGCCCGGCCAGCCATGCATCCGCATCGTCGATGCCGAATTCGATCCACATCGGCAGGTGATCGCTGATCCGATAGGTGCGCCAGTCCTTGAAGCTTCGCCCCGGCCGGGTCCGGCGTTCGGACGCGTAGGCATCGGCGTCGGCCAGGCGATAGACGTGCTCGTACACGTCGAACACGCCGGCGCGGCCGGTCGGTGCCATGCGCGACAGCCGCCGGAAATAGGCAATCTGGTCGTAGTGCCGGTTCTTGTCCACGTTCGAACCGGGCACGGACTGCAGCGGCTCGGGCACGACGAACCCAGCCCGGGTGATCGCCTCCATCGTCACGTCGCGCCGGTTGAAGATATTGAAGTCGCCGAGCAGGATCAGGTTGCCCGGGTCGGCCTTCACGCCGGGCGCCGGCTGCGGCGCGGCCGACAGCTTGCCGGCCGCCTTGGCAACGGTCTGGCTGAAGGCGGTGATCTCCGCCAGCCGCCGCGCGTCATCGGGCTTGCCGGTGCCGTAGTAGATATGGACCGTGGCCAGCGTCAGGTACGCCCACCCGGCCTGGAAGCCGGCCAGGTATGGCGAGCGCGCCAGTTGCACCGGGGCCGGCCCCGCCCTGCCCGCCCTGGGCAGCACCAGTTCCGCAGCCAGCCCGGTAAAGCGTACCTTGCGGCGGTCGTACAGATAGGCCATGCGCTCGGCATTGCCGGACGTGCCCAGCGTGACATCGGTCACCAGATAGCCCCACCACGGCCCCAGCATGCGCTGCAGCCGCTGCAACGGGTACAGGCCGTCCCTGACTTCCTGGATGGCGATCAGGTCGAAGCGGCTCAGCACCTCGGCGATATAGAGGTAGGACTCTTCCGAACGATAGCCGTACTTGCCGCTGTCGAACTCGCGGATATTCCACGTGGCCAGCAGCAGCGTATCGGTAGCCGTGCGCGCGGGGATCTGGTTGGCCAGCGCCTGGCGCAAGCGCGTGAGGCCTTCGATGGTGCGGGCACGCGCATGCGTATCGGCGATGTCGGCAAGGAAGTCGTAGTGGGTCATGGGATGGCACCACATTGAAAGCCGGCCATCGTCAGGCCCGTGCTTGGCGCCTGCGTTGGCCTGCATCAAGCGCGCGGCTGGATGACGCCAATTCCAACGGACTACGATGCCGCGCCGCCGCCCATGATCCGCGTCAACGCCCTCCGTTGCCCCCGCAAATACGATGGCTCGCATCGTTGACAACACAACGACCATCAAGGGACAGACGCCATGAATCACGCCACTGGTACCACCGCAGGGAATCCTGAAGCTGGCCTTTCGCCAGCATCCAAGCGCGCGCAGCCGCCGAACTTCGCCGGGAACGACCGGGTGCTGTTCGGCATCGTGCTGGGCGTACTGACGTTCTGGCTGTTCGCGCAGACCACGCTGAACATTGCGCCGGACATGGGCGCCACGCTGGGCCTGTCGCCCACCACGATGAACATCGCCGTGGCCATCACCGCGTTGTTCTCCGGCATTTTCATCGTCTTCATGGGCGGCATCGCAGACCGCGTGGGGCGCTACCGCATCCTGCAGCTCGGCTTTTGCCTGAGCATCGCGGGCTCGCTGCTGGTGGCGATCGCACCGGCCGGCCCGCTGGCCATGCCCTGCCTGCTGGCGGGCCGCGCGCTGCAGGGCCTGTCGGCGGCGTGCATCATGCCGTCGAGCCTGGCGCTGATCAAGACGTACTGGCCCGGCAAGGCACGCCAGCGCGCCATCAGCATCTGGTCGATCGGATCGTGGGGCGGTTCGGGCGTGTGCGCGATCTTCGGCGGCACGATCACGGCCCAGTTCGGCTGGCGGGCGATCTTCTTCCTGTCGATCGCGGCGGCCGTGGCCGGCCTGTTGATGATCCGGGGCACGCCGGAAAGCCGGGCGGAGGACCGGCAAGACGCGAAGATCGACCGCAAGGGCATCTTCACGTTCATGGTGGCGATGATCGCGCTGCAGGTGGTGGTCACCCAGGGAGCCCGGTTCGGCTGGACCAGCGTCAACACGCTGTTGCTGGCGGCGGTCGTGGTGATCTTCGGCTTCGTGTTCCTGCGTCACGAGGCCCGCGCCGCAGATCCGTTTATCGACTTCCGCCTGTTCCGAAGCAGCACCTATACCGGCGCGACGATCTCCAACTTCATGCTCAACGGCGTGGCCGGCACGCTGATCGTGGTCATGCAGCTGGCGCAACTGGGCGGCAACATGAGCGCCCAGCAGGCCGGCGTGCTGACCATCGGCTTCGCCATCACGATCATTGCGTTTATCCGCGTCGGCGAAAAGCTGTTGCAGCGATTTGGCGCCCGCAAGCCGATGTTGTGGGGCTGCGCGCTGACCGCCGCGTCGGTGGTCTGCCTGGGGATGACGCAACTGACGCTGGCCGACTACAAGATCGTCGCCACCATCGGCTTTGCGCTGCAGGGCATCGGCCTGGCTTTCTATGCCACTCCATCCACCGACGCCGCGCTGTCCGCCCTGCCGCCGGACCAGGCGGGCTCCGGGGCCGGCATCTACAAGATGGCGTCGTCGCTGGGCGGCGCATTCGGCGTGGCCATCTCGGCCGCGATCTTCACCGCCGTGCGCACCCATGCCGAAGGTGGGCAGATGCTCGACGGCCTGATCCACTTCCAGGGCGCCCAGGACCAGGTGGCCGTGCGTACGGCGGCCATCCTGGCGTTGGCATTCAACCTCTGCATGGTCGTCGTGGCGGCCATTTCGATCATGGCGACCATCCCGCGCGCCAAACCCGGCCTGCCTGCCCGCTAATGGGCCGGTATCTGCGCACGGTGACGCTTGCGACTGCACCTTTTATGTCTTCCGTATTGATGTCCTCATCCAGGAGGCCTGTTCCATGTCTGCATCCATCGTTCTCATTTGCGGCAACCTGTTCGACGGTCTCGGCGACGCCCTGCAGGGGCCCACCGAAATCCTCATCGAACATGACGCGATTGCCGCCATCGGCCCGTCCGTCGCACGGCCGCGCAATGCCCGGGTGATCGACCTGTCCCATCGCACGATTGCGCCGGGCTTTATCGACACGCACGTTCACCTGTTCCTGGACGGGATGAACCTGAAGCAGCAGATCCTGCAGTCCAGCGCCGGCAAGGCGCTGGCTGGCCTGAGCCTTGCCCGCCAGTACATGCGCCATGGCTTCACCACCCTGCGCGACCTTGGCACGTTCGACGATGACTGGCCGGGGCTGGAGCTGCGCAACGCCATTAACGCGGGCCGTCTGACTGGCCCCCGCCTGTTCGTGGCGCCGCACATGATCAGCGGATCTGGCGGCCATGGCGACATGCAGGGCGCGCTGCCGTGCCGCTGCCATCTGGGGCTGTCGAAAACGGCCGACTCTCCCGCCGAGATCCGCAAGCAGGTGCGTTGCCAGGCCGCGCACGGCGCCGACTGGATCAAGACCATGAACACCGGCGGCTACATGAGCTTTGGCGACGACCCGGCGCGCGTGACGTGGTTCGACGAAGAGATGGAGGCCGCAGCAGCCGCCGCCCATCAGCTGGGCCTGCCGGTTTCCGTGCACACGGGCGCAGCTGAAGGCTGCAAGCAGGCCCTGCGCGCCGGCGCACGCAGCCTGGAACATTGCTATCTCATCGACGACGAAGGCATTGCGCTGGCCGAGGCATCGGGCGCCTTCCTGGTGCCGACCATGCAGATGACGCTGGAAGACAAGGACATGCTGGCGGCCAACACCTTGCCGCCGCAGGCCGTCTGGAAGTTCACGCGCGATCTGCCCGAGATCGAGCGGGCCCAGCTCCGCATGGCCAACAGCCGCGCCCACATCGCGCTGGGCACCGACTGCGGCATGTTTCCGTTCTCACGCGGCATTCTCGAATTCCAGGCCATGGTGGCGGCCGGCCTGTCACCGGCCCGGGCGCTGCGTGCGGGCACCAGCGTGGCCGCCGCCCTGCTGCAGCGCACGGACATCGGCGTACTTGAAGTCGGACGCCAGGCCGACATCGTGGCGATGCCAGGCGACCCGCTGGCCGACATCGCGGCCACCGCCCAGGTGGACTTTGTCATGCGCGGCGGACGCATTTACCGATTTGGCGATCTCGACCTGCCGGGTTGAGGCCCGCCCCCAGCCTGAAAAATCGTCGAAACACCAACCGGAGATCTTCGGAAGCATCCACGGCATGCCGTAATTCCAACGTAGAATTCGACAGCCGGCGCGCAGCACCGGCGCATTGTCTTGACATCTGGATGTACGTCGATCTCCTTACCCTTTACCTTCTGGCAATTGGAACGCTGCTCGCCAGTGCGGGCATGATGTTCTGGGAACACGTGGCCAATCCCCGGCACGGCAAGGCCTTGCGCATTCTGTCGGCGGGATTTGCGACGCTTGCCGTGGGCTGCGTGACGGTACTCTTCCGGCGCGCGGCGCCCGGTATGCTCGGATCGGCACTCGCCAATCTGGTAATGCTGTGCGGCTACCTGCTGATCCTCAACGGCGTTGCTGCGCTCAGTGACCGACGCTACCGCCTCACCATCGGCGTGGTGCTGATCGGCATGGCCGTCGTTTGGGCAGTTGGCGGCGCACGATGGGTAGACGCCATTTGGAACTACGTCAGCGCCTTCCCCATTGCCCTTATCAGCGCCATGACCGCACGGGAAATGCGGCGTTGTGATGCGTTGAAACCGTTCTTCGCGCGTCACATCGTCGTGGCTGTGGCGTGCATCCACGCCCTGCTCTACGCCGGGCGCGCCTTTGTGCTGCCCTGGCTCGTGTCTGCGTACGGGCCTGCCATGCAGGGCATCGCCAGCAAGATCACCATGTACGAGGGTGTCCTGTATTCGGTGATCCTGCCGATGACGATCCTGAAGCTGATCCGCGAAGACAGCCACACCCAGTTGCTGATGGAATCCCAGACCGACTACCTGACCCGCCTGGGCAACCGCCGGTGGTTTTTTGAACAGGGCCAACGCATTCTGGCGGCAGCAGACCTCCGCCGGCCGGTAGCCGTGCTGGCTTTCGACCTCGATCAGTTCAAGGCCATCAACGACCGCTACGGCCACCAGGCCGGCGACGAGGTGCTGAAATCGTTCGCGGAAATCGCCCGGGGCGTGATGGGCCCGCATATCCTTTTCGCCCGCATCGGGGGCGAGGAATTCGCGGCATTGCTATATGGCGCCGACGCGCAGCGCGCTGGCACGCTTGGCGAAACCGTGGCGGCGCAGTTTGCCGAGAATATCGCCGCCCGTATCGGCGGCGTGGGCATCCCGGCGACAGTCAGCATCGGGCTGGCGCACTTCGAGCAGGAAACGCCAGTGCTCAGTGATGCACTTGTCGCTGCTGACCAGGCGTTGTACCGGGCGAAGGCGCTGGGTGGGAATCGTCTGGAAATCGCGCAAACCGAGGAGCGTTCGGCGGCGGTGTGAGGCGGCCGTGGGAGGCCATGTGAGGCGGGGGTCCGGCAGGCGGATACCGGCTGGCATCCGCCCGATCCGAGATCGGAGCCGGCGCATCCAGCCCTGCAAGGCGCCGGATCGCCTAAGCGCCGGGGATTATTCCCACTCGATCGTCGCAGGCGGCTTGCCCGAAACGTCGTACACCACGCGATTCAGCCCGCGCACCTCGTTGATGATGCGGTTCGAGCAGCGGCCCAGCAGCGCGTACGGCAGGTGCGCCCAGTGCGCGGTCATGAAGTCCGTGGTCTGCACGGCGCGCAGCGCCACCACGTAGTCGTACGTGCGGCCATCGCCCATCACGCCAACGGACTTCACCGGCAGGAACACTGCGAATGCCTGGCTGGTCAGGTCGTACCAGCTCTTGCCCACCTGGTGCGGTTCGCACAGGCCGGCGGCGGCATCCTGCTCCGTGGCGATGGTCTTGCGCAGTTCCTCGATGAAGATCGCGTCGGCGCGGCGCAGCAGATCGGCGTAATCGCGCTTCACCTCGCCCAGGATACGCACGCCCAGGCCCGGGCCCGGGAACGGGTGACGGTAGA
Source organism: Ralstonia sp. 25mfcol4.1 (assembly GCF_900104095.1). Classification (GTDB taxonomy): domain Bacteria; phylum Pseudomonadota; class Gammaproteobacteria; order Burkholderiales; family Burkholderiaceae; genus Cupriavidus. The sequence continues at coordinate 176,839 of NZ_FNJO01000008.1, forward strand.
CCATCTCCGACGGCAGGCCCAGCGCCACGCCCAGTTCGCGCACTTCGTCCTTGAACAGGTCGCGCAGCGGTTCCAGCAGCTTCAGGCCCAGCGTCTCGGGCAGGCCTCCAACGTTGTGGTGGCTCTTGATCGTGGTCGCCTTCTTGGTCTTGGTGCCGCCCGATTCCACCACGTCCGGGTAGATCGTGCCCTGCGCCAGCCACTTGGCATTGCTCAGCTTCTTCGCTTCGGCCTGGAAAACCTCCACGAACTCGCGGCCGATGATCTTGCGCTTCTGCTCGGGATCGGTCACGCCGGCCAGGTGTCCCAGGAACTGCTCCGAGGCATCCACGTGGATCACCTTCGCGTGCAGGCGGCCAGCGAACATGTCCATCACCATCTTGCCTTCGTCCAGGCGCAGCAGGCCGTGATCGACGAACACGCAGGTCAGCTGATCGCCGATGGCGCGATGGATCAGCGCAGCAGCCACCGACGAATCGACGCCGCCGGACAGGCCCAGGATGACCTCTTCGTCGCCCACCTGCTCGCGGATCTTGGCCACGGCCTCGGCAATGTGGTCGCCCATCACCCAATCCGGCTTCGCGCCGCAGATCTGCAGCACGAAACGCTCGAGCATCTCGCGACCCTTCGACGTATGCGTGACTTCCGGGTGGAACTGCACGGCGTAGTAGCCGCGTGCCTCGTCGGCCATGCCGGCGATCGGGCAGCTCGGCGTCGATGCCATCAGCTTGAAGCCATCGGGCAGCGCGGTCACCTTGTCGCCGTGGCTCATCCAGACCTTCAGCATGCCGTGGCCTTCCGGCGTGCTGAAATCCTCGATGTCCTTGAGCAGGTTCGTGTGGCCATGGGCGCGGACTTCCGCGTAGCCAAACTCGCGCGAATCGCTCCATTCGACCTTGCCGCCCAGCTGCACGGCCATGGTCTGCATGCCGTAGCAGATGCCCAGCACCGGCACGCCAAGATCCCACACGGCCTGCGGTGCGCGCAGCTGGTGGTCTTCGTACGTGCTGGCGTGGCTGCCCGACAGGATCACGCCCTTCGGCGCGAACTCGCGGACGAATTCATCGGTCACGTCGTTCGGATGGATTTCGCAGTAGACGTGCGCTTCGCGAACGCGGCGGGCGATCAGCTGCGTGACTTGCGAACCGAAATCAAGAATGAGGATTTTGTCGTGCATGATTGGCAGTGGGCAGTGCGTCCGGATCGGGTTCGGTCATGACTTCGGTGCCCGGACCATAGCCGGGCGGTGGCGTGATGACCGGCTCGCGCCGGTATTCGGGGGATGCGGGGGACGTCGCCGGGCGCGCCGGGCGGCCAACGCCGCTGTCGGCGACATCGGTCACGTCAGTGACGTCGGTCGGATATGGAACGCCGGCGGCACGCGCGTCACGGTCGGCCTTGGCCTGGTCGGCCAGCGCGCGTTCGCGCAGCCGCACCTTCTTGGCCGAAGGGATCTGCACGATGGCGAAGAACAGCAGCATGGCCGCCATCGTCAGCAGCCAGACCTTGCCGGCCGGCTGGACGGGCATGTCCAGGAACAGCGTCCAGGCGGCCACCAGTATCGCGCTGGCCAGGTTGATCAACCCGGCGACGCGCGCCACGGGCACCGTCATATGTCCATTGAATGTGGCCGTGAACAGCAGCCATGACATGCCGAGCGTGGCCACGCCCAGCAGCTGCCCGAACAGGGCCGGCTCCGGCACCGGCAGTTGCAGCGCGGCGTACAGCGTGGTGAACGGCGACATCAGCAGCAGCAGGCCAAGCAGCAAGTCGAGCAGCGCATCGAAAAACAGCACGGCTCGCAGCAATACCTTCATGGTCGCTCCTTATTGCGGCGCGGCCGCGCAGGCCCCGTCAACCTCGACAGAACCGGCGCGGCCGTGGTGCCCGTCAGGGCAGGCCAGATCGACATCAATCGATATGGTAGTTCGGCGCTTCCTTGGTGATCTGCACGTCGTGGACATGCGATTCGCGCATGCCCGCCGCCGTGATCTGCACGAACTCGGCCGATTCGTGCCACTGCGGAATCGAGCTGGCGCCGCAGTAACCCATCGACGCGCGGATACCGCCCGTCAGCTGGTGGATGATTGCCTGCACCGGCCCCTTGTACGCCACGCGGCCTTCGATACCTTCCGGCACCAGCTTGTCGACGTTGGCGGTGTTGTCTTCCTGGAAGTAGCGGTCAGCCGCGCCGTCCTTCATCGCACCGACCGAACCCATGCCACGGTAGCTCTTGAACGAGCGGCCCTGGAACAGGAACACCTCGCCCGGGGCTTCCTCGGTACCGGAGAACATGCCGCCCATCATCACGGTGTGGGCACCGGCCGCCAGGGCCTTGGCCACGTCGCCCGAATAGCGCACGCCGCCATCGGCGATCAGCGGCACGCCCGTGCCCTTGAGCGCCTCGGCCACGTTCGACACGGCCGTGATCTGCGGCACACCCACGCCGGCCACGATACGCGTCGTGCAGATCGAACCCGGGCCGATACCGACCTTGACGCCATCGGCGCCATGCTCGACCAGCGCCAGCGCAGCAGCGCCGGTGGCGATATTGCCACCCACCACCTGCACCTGCGGGAAGTTCTGCTTGACCCAGCGCACGCGGTCCAGCACGCCCTGGCTGTGGCCGTGCGCGGTATCGACAACGATCACGTCGACGCCGGCCTTGACCAGCAGCTCCACGCGTTCATCGTTGTCCGGGCCCACGCCCACCGCGGCGCCTACGCGCAGCTGGCCGTGTGCATCCTTGCTGGCCAGCGGATTGTCCACGGCCTTCTGGATGTCCTTTACCGTGATCAAGCCGCGCAGCTCGAACGCCGCGTTCACCACCAGCACGCGCTCAAGGCGGTGGCGGTTCATCAGGCGCTTGGCTTCTTCCAGCGGCGCGCCTTCGGCCACCGTCACGAGCTTCTCGCGCGGGGTCATCTTGGCACGCACAGGGGCGTCCAGTTCTTCTTCGAAACGCAGGTCGCGGTTTGTGATGATGCCGACGACGGTCTTGCCCTCGAGCACCGGGAAACCCGAAATGCCGTGCTGTTGCGACAGCGCAATCACATCGCGAACCTTCATGTCCGGCGAAATGGTGATCGGATCACGCAGCACACCCGATTCGTAGCGCTTCACGCGCGCCACTTCACGGGCCTGGTCGGCGGGCTTCAGGTTCTTGTGAACGATACCGATACCGCCGGCCTGCGCCATGGCAATGGCCAGGCGCGCTTCCGTCACCGTATCCATGGCGGCGGACAGCAGCGGAATATTAAGTTCGATCGAACGGGTCAGTCGGGTGCGGAGGGAAACATCCCGGGGCAGGACGGCCGAATAGGCCGGGACGAGCAGCACGTCATCGAATGTGAGTGCTTTCTGGACAAGACGCATAGCGAATCCTCTAGGCGCAAAAGCAGATTATACAGGAATGCAGGATTTGCTGATGCGTTGTTGCAAGCCGTTTGCTATTCTCGGCCACCTTTTTCAAGCAAGGCATCGGGAGACCATGGGAATCGGCGTACTTTGCGGGCTGCTGGCGGGCGCGTTCTGGGGAATGGTATTCATCGCGCCCAAGCTGCTGCCGGCATTTTCCCCCTGGGAACTGGCAATCGGCCGCTACCTGGCGTACGGCCTGGTGGCCCTGGTCGCCGCCCTGCCGCTGATGCGCCGCATCGCCCGCAAGCTCACACGCGCGGACTGCGTGGCCCTGTTGCGGCAGGCCTTTACGGGCAACCTGCTTTACTACGTACTGCTGGCGTTCGGCGTGCAGCTGGCCGGCGTGGGGCCCACGTCGCTGATCATCGGCATCCTGCCGATCTCGGTCACGCTGATGGGCCGGCGCGATCATGGCGCCGTGCCGCTGCGCCGCCTGACGCTGCCACTGCTAGTGGTGGCGGCCGGCATCGCCTGCATCAACGTCGACCTGTTTGCCGGCGGCGGTGGCGGCGCGCACGGCGCGGCCGTGGCGGACGCAACGATCCGCCCCGTGTGGCAGAAAATTGCCGGTGTGCTGTGTGCGTCCGGGGCGCTGGTCTGCTGGACGCTCTACGCCGTGGACAACGCGCGCTACTTGCAGCGGCACCCGCACTTCAGCGGCAACGAGTGGTCGGCGCTCTACGGGCTGTCCACCGGACTGGTGTCGCTGATCCTGGCGATCGCCGGGTGGCTCGCGTTCGGCGACACGCTGACGGCTCCCGGCAGCGCCCGGGACTGGCAGTGGTTCTGGACCGTCAATGCGGCCGTGGCGCTGGGAGCGTCGCTTATTGGCAACAATCTCTGGAACGTCTCCAGCCGCCGGTTGCCGCTCACGCTGTCTGGTCAGATGATCGTCTTCGAGACGCTGTTCGCGCTGGCATACGGGTTCGTGTTCGATCACCGCTGGCCGCGGCCGCTGGAAATCGCCGCAATTGTGTTGCTGATGGCCGGCGTAGCCTGGTCCGTCCGCTTGCATGCGACGGACAAGTCTCAGTAGACTAGCGGCCAATGCTGCGTGGGTCACACAAAAGTCAACCCCACTGGCGACTGATGCTCACATAACCGCTCGACCCGCTCACGATTTCGCCATGAAACGATCGTCCGCGCTGTACCTGCTGATTGCCGCAAGCCTGGCCATTCCCGGCACCGCCCTGTCCCAGTGGCAATGGAAGGACGCCAATGGCCGCACGGTCTACAGCGATGTTCCGCCGCCGCCATCGGTGCCCGAACGGGCCATCCTGGCCGCGCCGGGCCGCGCAGCCGGTGCCTATCGCCCGCTGGAAACGGAAACCGCCCAGGCAGATGGAAAGCCAGCGCCGTCAGGTAGCCCGCGCATGCAGCCGGTCATCGCCAAGGGCAAGGCCGACAAGCCGCTCGATGCCGACGAAGCCTTCCGTGAGCGTCGCGACGCCCGGATCAAGGCGGATCTGGAAGCTGCCACCAAGGAACGCGCCCAGTTGGCGCGCGACGAACGGTGCCAGCAGCTGCGGAACTACGCCACCGGCCTGAGCGCCGGCGTGCGGGTGTCCCGGTCAGGTGCCGATGGCGCCCCCGTGCGCCTCAATGACGACGAACGCACGGCCGAACTGGCGCGCACCAACGATTCGATCAATCAGCAGTGCAGCAGCTGACAGGCTGATGCCTTGAAGGCAGGGGCCAGGGCTCAAGCGCCCTGCCCGCCCCCGCCGCGCAGCCATTTCTGGCCCTCGCGCATCCCGGATGCCCGGGTTTTCTGCACGCGTTTGCGCCGGGCGGTCTTCGGATCCGCCGTCAGGGCCCGGTAGATCTCCACCCGATCGCCTTGTCGCACCACGGTATCCAGCGTTTTCAGCTTGCCGTAGATCCCCACGCGCATCGTCGTGGGATCCACTTCCCGGTGCGCCTCGATCAGCCCGCTGGATTGAATCGCGCCAACGATGGTGGTGCCTTCCGGGACGACAACTTCCTTCAGGAATACCGCGTCCGGACGGGCATAGCAGACCGAAACACGCACGGTGGCCGATGCTTCAGCCTTGCTTGGCATAGACCACCTCGGCCCGTTTGACAAAGGCATCCACAAACGTATTGGCGATCACGCTGAACGCCGGACCGATGATTTTTTCGAGAATGACGCTCGAAAATTCGTAATGGAGGTGGAATTCGATCTTGCAGGCATCGGCACGCAGCGGCGTGAACCGCCAGGATCCGTTGAAGGTCTTGAAAGGACCGTCCGCGAACGTCATATCGATACGAGTTGGACGCTCCTGGGTATTGCGCGTGTGGAAATACTGCTTGATGCCGCTGAAATGAATATGGATCTTGGCATCGAGCAGCGTGTCGGTTTGCTCGAAGACCTCCACGCCGCCGCACCATGGCAGGAACTTGGGATAGTCCTCCACGCGCGTGACCAGGTCGTACATCTGTTCGGCCGAAAAGCCGAGCAGGACGGATTTATGGACGTCTGCCATGTATGCGGATTGCGGGCACCTCGGGACTGGGCCGGGCCGGAGCGGTTTGCTAAAATCAGGATTTTAGCCGACAGCCGCGAACACGGCACGCCCTGGCGCGCTCGGCCGCAGTCATGTTGCTGCGCACCCTCACCGCCGCCGCCCTGCCAGGCCGCGCCGGTCAAATTTAGGAAACCACCTCCCGCATGACGATCGCTGACAACAAGAAGGCCTTTTTCGACTACTTCATCGAAGAACGCTATGAAGCCGGGATCGTGCTGGAAGGCTGGGAAGTCAAGGCGATCCGGGCGAACCGCGTGCAGATCAAGGAAGGTTATGTTGTGGTGCGCAACGCCGAGATGTTCCTGATTGGCGCCCACATCAGCCCGTTGCAAAGTGCCTCCACCCACGTCACTCCCGATCCGGTACGGACTCGGAAGCTGCTGCTCAAGGCCGACGAGATCAGGAAGCTGATCGGCAAGGTGGAGCAGCGCGGCTATACGCTGGTGCCGCTGAACCTGCACTACACGCGCGGCCGCATCAAGTGCGAAATCGGCCTGGGCAAGGGCAAGAAGCAGTTCGACAAGCGGGAGACCGAAAAGAACCGCGACTGGCAGCGCGAGAAGGCTCGTCTGATGAAAAGCGAGAAGGAATAAAGAACGGAGGCCTCGGCCTCCGTTTTCGTTTCCAGCGATAGCGGCAGGCGTCAGAGCACCTTCTCGACTTTCTGCCCCTTCACAATCTGCAGTGCCGACGCAATCATCGAACTCATCTCGCCGAGATTGCCCGGCACGATCAGCGTATTGCCCTGCTTGGCCAGGTTGCCGAAGGCAGCCACATATTCCTCGGCCACCTTCAGGTTGACCGCCTCCGCACCGCCTTCTCCGCGAATGGCGTGGCCGATTTTCTCGATTGCCTGCGCATTGGCTTCCGCCACAGCCAGAATCGCTGCGGCCTCACCCTGCGCCTTGTTGATGGCCGCCTGCCTTTCACCTTCGGACTTCTGGATGGCTGCTTCACGCGCGCCCGAGGCCAGGTTGATCTGCTCCTGGCGCTTGCCCTCGGATGCCGCGATCAGCGCCCGCTTCTCGCGCTCCGCCGTGATCTGGGCCTGCATCGCATGCAGGATTTCCTTCGGCGGCGTCAGGTCCTTGATCTCGTAGCGCAGCACCTTCACCCCCCAATTGGCGGCCGCCTCGTCGAGGGCGTTGACCACGCTGTGATTGATGAACTCGCGCTCCTCGAAGGTCTTGTCCAGTTCGAGCTTGCCGATGACCGACCGCAGCGTGGTCTGCGACAACTGCGTGATAGCCACCACGAAATTGCTCGATCCGTACGACGCCTTCATCGGGTCCGTCACCTGGAAGTACAGCACGCCATCGACCTGCAACTGCGTGTTGTCCTTGGTGATACAAACCTGGCTCGGCACGTCGAGCGGGATTTCCTTGAGGATGTGCTTGTAGGCCACGCGGTCGATAAACGGCACGACAATGGACAGGCCCGGCGTGAGCGTCGCGTGGTAGCGCCCCAGCCGCTCCAGCACCCAGGCGTGCTGCTGCGGCACGATCTTGATGGACTTCGCAATCAGAACGATGGCGGCAATGAGCAGAATCAGCGGAAACAGACCGAGCTGATAAGCAAGCATGTACGACTCCCGTCAAAGAGAAAAAACTGCAAGGCAGAGGCAAGCGCCAGGCTAGCGCGGCGACACGATCAGCGTGGCACCGCGAACTTCGATAATTCTGTAGCGCCCCGGGGAGGGATCGGTCCCGGGAGCCAGTTCCACGGTCCAGTCGGCGCCGCGATATGGCACGCGGGCGCGACGGAAGGCATCCCAGGCGGACACTTCGACTTCCTGTCCGATATCGAGGTTCACGTCGGGGTTGGTCGCGGCATCGCTACGCCGCAGCCTGCCGAAGCGTGTGCGCCGCATCGCCACGATGGCCACGATGGCGACCAGCGCCGCGGTAACCGTCTGCACGGGCACGTCGGCACCGAGCAGCGCGGCAATGCCGCCGGCGGTCACGCCGCAGGCGACCATCAACAGATAAAACGTGCCGGTGGCCATTTCAGCGATCAGCAGCACCACGGACGCGGCAAACCAAAAGTAGTACGACGTCATCCCGTTCCTTTCCAGCCAGCCAAACTCCGGCCCGAAAAAACAAAACCCCCGCCAAACGCCTGCGGCGTCTGCGGGGGCAGTTGGAACACCTGACCGCAGGGCCGGTGCCACACGGCGCGCCGGCCCATCAGGCCGGACGCCGCTCGTTCGGGTACGTCGATATTGTGACGCGAAATGCCTTAAGAAGCCAGTTGTTGCCAGGTTTCCACGACCGAATCAGGATTCAGCGAGATCGACTTGATGCCTTCCTTGGCCAGCCAGGCTGCAAAATCCGGATGGTCAGACGGGCCCTGCCCGCAAATACCGACGTACTTGTCCAGGCGCAGCGCCGTGGAAATGGCGCGCTGCAGCATGAAACGCACGGCCGGATCGCGCTCGTCGAAGTCCTTGGCCAGCAGTTCCATGCCCGAATCGCGGTCCAGGCCCAGCGTCAGCTGTGTCAGGTCGTTCGAGCCAATCGAGAATCCGTCGAAGAACTGCAGGAACTCTTCGGCAAGAATCGCGTTCGACGGCACCTCGCACATCATGATGATGCGCAGACCATTTTCGCCGCGCTTCAGGCCGTGCTTGGCCAGCAGTTCGATCACGCGCTCGGCCTGGCCCAGCGTCCGCACGAACGGCACCATGATCTCGACGTTGGTCAGGCCCATCTCGTCGCGCACTCGCTTCATGGCCTTGCATTCCATCTCGAACGCTTCGGCGAAGTCATCGGCGATGTAGCGCGAAGCGCCACGGAAGCCCAGCATCGGGTTTTCCTCGTCCGGCTCGTAGCGCGAACCACCGATCAGCTTCTTGTACTCGTTCGACTTGAAGTCCGACAGGCGCACGATCACAGGCTTCGGATAGAACGCGGCACCGATCGTGGCCATGCCTTCGGCCAGCTTGTCGACGTAGAACGCACGCGGGCTGGCGTGGCCACGGGCGACCGATTCCACGGCCTTCTTCAGGTCGGCATCGACCTGCGGATAGTCGAGAATTGCCTTCGGGTGAACGCCGATGTTGTTGTTGATGATGAATTCCAGGCGAGCCAGGCCAACACCGTGGTTCGGGATCTGCGCAAAATCGAACGCGAGCTGCGGATTGCCGACGTTCATCATGATCTTGGTCTCGATCTCCGGCATTTCGCCGCGCATGACCTCGGTGACCTCGGTTTCGAGCAGACCGTCGTAGATACGGCCTTCGTCGCCCTCGGCACACGACACCGTCACCAGCGTCCCATCCTTCAGCACGTCGGTGGCATCGCCGCAACCAACCACGGCCGGCACACCCAGTTCACGCGCGATGATCGCGGCGTGGCAGGTACGGCCGCCACGGTTCGTGACGATGGCCGCGGCACGCTTCATCACCGGCTCCCAGTTCGGGTCGGTCATGTCGGCCACCAGCACGTCGCCAGGCTGCACACGTTCCATCTCGGACGGATCGTTGATCACGCGGACCGGACCCGTGCCGATCTTCTGGCCGATTGCACGGCCGCTGGTCAGCACCGCAGACGTGCCCTTCAGCTTGAACCGCTGTTCGGCCTTGCCAGCCGACTGGCTCTTCACGGTCTCCGGACGCGCCTGGAGGATATAGATCTTGCCGTCCTTGCCGTCCTTGCCCCATTCGATGTCCATCGGGCGGCCATAATGCTTCTCGATGATCATCGCGTAGCGGGCCAGCTCGTTCACATCGTCATCGCTGATCGAATAACGGTTACGCAGCTCTGGCGGCACGTCCACGGTCTTCACGCGGCCGGCTTCGCCCGGCTTCGTGAATTCCATCTTGATCAGCTTCGAGCCGATCGAACGGCGGATGATGGGGTACTTGCCAGCCTGCAGCGTCGGCTTGAAGACGTAGAACTCGTCCGGGTTCACGGCGCCCTGCACCACCGTTTCGCCCAGGCCGTAGCTCGACGTGATAAACACCACGTCCGGGAAGCCCGACTCGGTATCGATCGTGAACATCACGCCCGAAGCAGCCAGGTCCGAACGAACCATGCGCTGGACGCCGGCCGACAAGGCCACCACGTCGTGGGCAAAGCCCTTGTGCACGCGGTAGGAAATGGCGCGGTCGTTGTACAGCGACGCGAACACGTGCTTGATCTTGTCGAGCACGTCGTCGATGCCGCTGACGTTGAGGTACGACTCCTGCTGGCCTGCGAACGAAGCGTCGGGCAGGTCTTCGGCGGTGGCCGACGAGCGCACGGCAAACGATGCCTCGGCGCCTTCGCGCGCCGACACGCGTGCATAGTGCTCGCGGATCTCCGCCTCGAGACGCGGCTGGAACGGCGCCGAGGCCACCCAGTTGCGGATCTCGGCACCGGCTTCGGCCAGAGCCTTCACGTCGTCGACGTCAAGCGTCTTCAGGCGTTCCGAAATGCGGGCCGTCAGGTTGTTGTGTTCGAGGAAGTCGCGGAATGCCAGCGCGGTGGTGGCAAAACCGCCGGGAACGCGCACACCGGCACCGGCCAGTTGCGAGATCATCTCGCCCAGCGACGAATTCTTGCCGCCGACGGTCTCCACGTCCTGCATGCGCAGTTCTTCGAACGGCAGCACGTAGGCGCCGTTATCTACCTGGTTGGTCATAAAAGCCTCAAAACAAAGTAAGAAATCTTTTGCACCGACCGGTATGTTGTTGGAGTTCTGGCCCCGGCGGATCGCTTGGCTGAGCAATTCCGTGTGACATCGGACGCTTCCGATGTTGCAATGCACATTGTCGACAATCCAGCCCCAAATCGTTGCCTGGCCGGGATTGGCGGAATTGCTTAGCCAAAAGATCGCCGCTATTCTACCGTGCCGCACCGCACTTTCGCTCAGCGGCTGTTCCAAAATAATTGTCCAGACATGTCCTTGCCCGAAGCGCCTGACGCGTCGCAACCTGCGCCAGCCCTGACTTCCCAGCCTTCTTCTTCCGCGCCCGGCGCCCAGCCTGCGGCTGCGACGGAACCTGTGGATCGCCCTGCCGTGCGTACGGTTTTCATTGTGTCGGATGGCACAGGCATCACCGCCGAGACGTTCAGCCACTCGATTCTGGCCCAGTTCGAGATGCGCTTCCGCAAGGTGCGCATGCCGTTCGTGGACACGCCCGAGAAGGCGCATGTGGCCGTCAGCAAGATCAATGAGGCGTTCTATAACGAGGGCGTCCCGCCCATCGTCTTCACCACGCTGGTCAACGCCGAGTCGAACAAGGCGATGCGCCGCGCCAAGGGCATGATCCTGGACATGTTCCAGACGTTCATCGAACCGCTCGAAAAAGAACTGGGACTGAAGTCCACGCATGCGATCGGCCGGTTTCACCAGAACGCCGATACCGAGGCGTACAAGAACCGGATCGAGGCCATCAACTTCTCGCTGGCACATGATGACGGTCAGTCACACAAAAACCTCGAGGACGCCGATGTGATCCTCGTTGGCGTGTCGCGCAGCGGCAAGACGCCAACCAGTCTGTATCTGGCCATGCAGTACGGCCTCAAGGCGGCGAACTATCCGCTGATCCCCGACGATTTCGAGCGTGGACGTCTGCCTTCGGCGCTCTACGCATTCAAGTCCAAGATCTTCGGGCTGTCGATCGACCCTCAGCGCCTGACCGAGATCCGCAACGAGCGCCGGCCCGGCAGCAAGTACGCGGCGGTGGAGAACTGTCGCTACGAGGTTAACGAGGCCGAGGCGATGATGCGCCGCGAAGGGATCAAGTGGCTGTCGTCGACCCACAAGTCGATCGAGGAAATCGCGACGACGATCCTGCAGGAAATCAAGGTCGATCGCGATAACTATTGAAGCGCGCGATTTTTGAGAATCGTCTTCTTGTCGGGTGATGGCTGGAGGTGAAAGATGACGTCATCGAACGTTTTCTTTCATGAACCATGTCCATCACCATGTCAGCTGATCAGCTTTCCAGCCTCCCCGACGGGGCCGATCCCGCCCGCGCGCGCCAGCAACGCTGCCCGCCGCGCCACGATTGGCGCATGGGCGCCACCATCTTCACTGCAGTCTTCGTCGCCCTCGGAGGCATCTTCGCCATCCTCGAGTATTCCGGGCGCCAATCCGACAAGACCACTGAGAACATCTATTACCGCTTCGATTTGGTGGATGAGCGGCTCGGCGTGATGGACCGCCAGTTCCAGGCGACAGACAAGCGATTCGATGGCATCGACCGCCGGATCGACAGGGTTGAAGTGAAGGTTGACGAGGGCTTCGCCAAGGTCGACCAGCGGCTGGAAAAAATGGACGAACGCTTCGACAAGATGGACGAACGCTTCAACAACCTCGAAGTTGGGCTCGACAGGAAGTTCGACCAGATCAACAGGAAGTTCGACCACATCGATCGCAAGTTCGACCAGATCGACGGGAAGATTGGTCAGATCGCGGACGTCCTGCACCTCCTGATCGAACAGAAGGAAACTTCAGGAGCCTCCGCATCCCGCCAGGAACTGGGCAACGGGCCTCGGTGACGGCGCCCGCTCACCAGGCCCGCCGCTGGCGAACCGCTTCAAACAGGCAGATGGCAGTAGCTGCGGCAACGTTCAGCGATTCCAGGCCACCGGGTTGCGGAATGCCGACCTTGCGCGATACGCGGGCCATCCACTCCTCGCTCACGCCCGCGCCCTCGTTGCCGACGACCCAACCCACTGGCTGACGCAGGTCGGTATCGAACACGGTGGCGTCGGCATGTGAGGACGTCGCAAGCAGCGGCACGGCCAGCCGGGACGCGAGCATGTCGAGCGTGCAATGCTCAACGATATTGAGATGAAAATTCGCGCCCATACCGGCACGCAACGTCTTGACCGACCAGGCGAATGCACAGCCGGTGGTCAGGAAAGCGTGAGGAATACCCGCAGCCGCGGCACTGCGCAGAATCGAGCCGACGTTGCCTGCATCCTGGACGCCATCAAGGATGATGCAGTCTGTCGCAATCTGCGCTGGCAGATGACCCGCCGGCGTTTCGATCACGAACAGCAGGTCGATGCCATTCGCCACATTGCTGATCTGGCTGAACAGTGCGTCGGCCAGCACGACGACGCGCTCTGGCTCGACCTGATCGAGCAGCGGCCGCACTTCGGCATGGTCAATATGACGTTCACCTACGACGCAGGAGACCGGCTGACCCAGTGCGGCAACGTAGGCGTGCGCCAGATGCACCCCGTCCAGCACCGATTGCCCGGCCTTGCGACGTTGGTGGGTAGACCCGATCAGGGCCTTCAGGTGCTTGAACAGCGCGTTATCGCGCGAAGTGACGTGCTTCAAGGGGTGTTGTCTTAGAAAGGCGGCGCTTCCTGGGCCTGGCTCGTAGCGTTGACGCGTTCCAGCGCCAGGCGGACCGGCGCGAACGACCGCCGATGATGCGGTGTGGGACCATGCCGATCCAGCGCAGCAAAGTGTTGAGGCGTCGGATAGCCAAAATGCGAGTCGAAGCCGTAATCGGGATACTGCACGTGCAATTCCCGGAGGTTGCGGTCACGCGCCACCTTTGCCAGGATCGACGCAGCCGAAATGGCACGCACCTTGGCGTCGCCCTTGACAATCGCTTCGACGGGAAAAGCCACCTGCGGGCAACGATTGCCGTCCACCTGGACCAGATCGGGAATCACGCCATTGGCGGCAAGCCCTTGAACGGCGCGCTGCATGGCCAGCATCGAGGCATGGAGGATATTGATCGAATCGATTTCCTCGACCGTTGCAAAGGCGATGTGCCAGCCCAACGCCCGCTCGCAAATCCTGTCGAACAAGACCTCTCGCTTCTCCGCAGTCAGGATCTTCGAATCGGCGAGCCCGCGGATCTGGCGGTCCGGGTTCAGCACGACCGCCGCCGCATACACCGGGCCTGCCAGCGGGCCACGGCCTGCTTCGTCCACGCCACAAAGACGCTGGACCACGGCGACCGTCTGCGTCAGCTCGAGCCCCATCTGACCGACATTGACGGCCTTGACGCGCGGCATCACACAGCTCCCCGACTGTGGAGCAGATCTGCCACGACACCGGCCGCAAGCCTTGCCGTATCGCGCTTCAGCGTTTCATGCATGGTCGTGAAATGTTCGCGCAGGAATGCAATATTGCCTTCGTCATTGAGCTGCAGCAGCGTTTCGCGCGCCAGGGCCTCCGGCGTGGCGTCGTCCTGCAACAGCTCAGGCACTACGAAGCGCCCCGACAGAATATTAGGCAGTCCAACGTACGGCAGATACCCCTGCCGTTTCATGATTTGCGCGGTCAGCCAGGGCACCTTGTACGAGATCACCATCGGCTTTTTGTACAGCGCAGCCTCCAGCGTGGCGGTGCCGCTTGCCAGCAGGATCACATCGGCCGACTCCATTGCCAAATGTGACTGACCATCGACAATCGTCAGGTCGATCTCGGGATGCTGCGCGTGCAAGCCTTCCACAATTGGATGCAGCGCCGGCGACGCGGCGGGCAACACGAAGGCCAGATTCGCGTCCATGCGGTGCATCCGCGCCATGGCCTCGAAGAAAGTGGCACCGAGGTTGCGTACTTCGGATTGCCGGCTCCCCGGCAGCACCGCCACGATGCGCTTGTTTTCCGGGAGGCCCAGCTTGGCACGGGCGCCAGCCACATCGGGAACCATCGGAATCACATCGGCAAGGGGATGGCCGACGTATGTCGCCGGGATACCTGCCTTGGCGTAGATCTCGGGCTCGAACGGAAACAGACAGAGGATATGGTCTACCGCACGCGCGATGGTACGAATGCGACCACCCCGCCAGGCCCAGATCGACGGACTGACAAAATGAACGACGGGTATGCCGGCGCGCCGGAGCGGAACCTCGAGCCCGAAGTTGAAATCCGGAGCATCGACACCAATAAAGCACAGTGGTGGTTGCGCCAGCAGCTGGTCGCGAATAGCCCGCCGCGTGGCCAGAATCTCGCGAAGCGACCCCAGAACTTCGACATAGCCGTTGACGGAAAGCGTTTCCATCGGCCAATGCGAGACGAAGCCCTGCGCCATCATGCGGCGGCCACCGATCCCGGCATAGTCAACCGACTCGCCCAGCCGTGCGTGCAATCCTTCCAGCAACAGCGAAGCCAGCAGATCGCCGGATGCCTCGCCAGCGACCATGGCAATCGTGCCACGCTTGTTTACATGAGCTTCCGCGTCAGCGGGAAGCACGGCCTGCATGGCTGCCTCGACCATGTCCGGCTGACGTCTAGCGCACGATGCCGCGCTGGGTCGCGGCGAGGAACTCGACGAAGGCCTTTAGCGGCGCTGCCGTCGTGGCATCCGACTGGCCCAGCATGGCCGAAATCTCGTTGCGGGCGTCGTCGAAGCTGAGGTCCGACTTGTACAGCAGCTTGTAAGCCTGACGCAGCGCCGCGATCTGCGCCGCGTCGAAGCCGCGACGACGCAGACCCTCGACGTTGATACCATGCGGCGTCGCCTTGTTGCCGCTTTTGTCGCTCGCGGCAATTACGAACGGCGGCACGTCCTGAACCAGCGCCGAAGCACCGCCCAGCATGGCATGCGCGCCAATACGCACGTACTGATGCACGCCGCTCATGCCGCCCAGAATCGCCCAGTCGCCCACTTCCACGTGGCCGGCAATCTGCGCATTGCTGGAGAACACCGTGTGGTTACCCACGCTGCAGTCGTGCGCGATATGCACGTACGCCATGATCCAGTTATCGCTGCCGATGCAGGTCAGGCCGCGATCCTGCACGGTGCCCGTGTGGATCGTGGTGAATTCGCGAATCGTGTTGCGATCGCCAATCTCGAGCCGGGTGGGCTCGTTGGCATACTTCATGTCCTGCGGCACTCCGCCCACCGAGGCATAAGGCCCGATGCGGTTCCCCTCGCCGATCGTGGTATGTCCCTCGACCGTGGTATGCGAGCCGATCCGCGTGCCGCTGCCAATCCGCACATTCGGACCGACGATCGAGAACGGGCCGACTTCCACATCGGCAGCGAGTTCAGCCTTCGGGTCGACCAGTGCGGTGGGATGGATTTGCGTCATACGTACTGTCCTGTGCTGTCAGTTCTGCTCGGTAACGGGAAGATCAGGCCTCGGCCTGCTTGACCGTGCACATCAGCTCGGCTTCGCAGGCAACCTCGCCATCCACGGTGGCGCTGGCCTTGAACTTCCAGATGCCGCGAATGTAGCGTTCCACGGTCACGTTCAGGTGCAACTGGTCGCCGGGATACACCACGCGCTTGAAGCGGGCGCCATCGATGCCGACAAAGTAGTACAGCGCGCCTTCCTTGCGCTCCATGTCGGCGCCAAAGGTCAGCAGGCCGGCCGATTGCGCCAGCGCCTCCAGAATCATGACACCCGGCATCACGGGTTGTTCCGGAAAGTGGCCCATGAAGTACGGCTCGTTGATCGTCACGTTCTTCAGGGTCTTGATCCGCTTCTGCGGTTCAAACTCGAGCACGCGGTCGACCAGCAGGATCGGATACCGATGCGGCAGCAGCTTCAGGATCTTGCGGATGTCGATATCGGAGGCTGTCATGATGATTTCTCTTCGTCTTGTTTGCTATTAACCCCGGCGGACGTGCCGCGCAGCCGGCGCTCCAGTTGCACCACACGTTCGCGCAGCTTCGACAGGCCGCGCACGATGGCCGCGTTGCGTTCCCACTCGCCATGCGATGTGAACGGGAACACGCTGGTGAAATGCCCACCGGGTTTTGTAATCGATTTGGTAATCGAGGTGCCGCCGGACACTGTGGTCCGGTCGGCGATATTCAAATGGCCGGAAAAATTGGCCGCACCGCCAATCACGCAGAACCTGCCGATCTTCGTACTGCCCGAAACCGCGGCCGTGCCGGCGATCACGGTATGCGCGCCCACATGGACGTTATGGGCGATCTGCACCTGGTTGTCGATCTTGCAGCCGTCCTCGATGACGGTATCGGCCATCGCACCGCGGTCCACGCAGGTATTGGCGCCAATCTCCACATCGTTGCCCAGCACCGCCCGCCCCACCTGGGGAATCTTGACGTACTCGACCCCGCCCGGCCCGATATCGGGTGCAAAGCCAAATCCATCGGCACCGATCACGGCGCCGCTGTGCAGGATGTTGCGCGCGCCCACCACGCAACGATGATAGACAGAAACATTGGCGTAGATGAGCGTATCTTCGCCGATCTGCGCGCCTGCGCCGATAAAGGCATTTGCCAGGACGCGGACCCGCTCACCCAGCCGCGCTCCGGCCTCGATCACCACGTTCGGACCGATAAAGCACGACGCCGGCACGACCGCGTCGGGCGCTACCGTCGCGCGCGGGTCGATGCCGATACGCGGATCGGCATTGGCGACGCGATCGAAACGCTGGGCCACCCGCGCAAAGCAGACGTACGGATTGCGTGCCACCAACCAGTTGCGGCCGTCCGCCTGTCCATCCGCGCGAATGCGCTCCAGATCTGCCGGCGACACGATCACGGCACCGGCCTTCGAAGCCAGCGCCTGCGCCAGGTAGAGAGGATTGGAGAGAAACGACAGATCGCCGGGGCCGGCCTGGTCAAGCGGCGCCAGACCGCCAACGGCCAGGTCGGGATCACCCACAACCTGCGCGCCGTTCTCGGTGGCGAGCTGACCCAGTGTGGGTGTCTGCATGGCGGTACTTCCTTGAAAAAATCGCAAAGCGGGGCGCGAGCGCCCGCCGCTTACTTGCCGGAGCTGGCGTTCAGCGCCTTCATCACGTCGTCCGTGATGTCGATGCGCGGATTGACGTAGACCGCTTCCTGCACGATCAGGTCGTACTTGCGCTGCTCGGCCAGCTGACGGATCACGCGGTTGGCGCGCTCCAGCACCTGGGCCAGTTCTTCGTTACGACGCTGGTTCAGGTCTTCGCGGAATTCGCGCTGCTTGCGCTGGAATTCACGATCGAGGTCGGCCACTTCGCGCTGACGGCGCTGGCGGTCGGCGTCGGCCAGCACGGCGGTGTCCTTGTCGAGCTTGTCAGCCATGGCCTTGATCTTCTGGGCCATGTCCTGCAGTTCGCGGTCGCGCTTGGAGAATTCCTGTTCGAGCTTGACCTGCGCGGCCTTGGCCGGCTGCGAGTCGCGCAGGATACGCTCCGAGTTCACCGCGGCAATGCGCGCCTCCTGAGCCATCGCCGGGGCCGCCGCGCAAAGGGCCGCAGCGGCCAGCGCGGCCGCGCTCAGGGATTTGATCAGTGGAGTGTGGAGTTTCATCAAACAAATCCTTTTGGGGATCAGAACGCGGTACCAATCTGGAACTGGAACCGCTGAACCTTGTCGTTCTCGTCCTTCTTCAGCGGGAAGCCCATGCTGACCTTCAGCGGGCCGATCGGCGAGAGCCACGACATACCGAAACCGGTCGAGTACTTCAGGTCGCTGACCGTGATCGGCGCGCCTTCCTGATAGACGTTACCGAAGTCGAAGAACGTGAACAGACGCAGCGTCCGGTCGACGCCCGAACCCGGCAGCGGGAACACGAATTCCACGTTACCGATCATCTTCGAGGCACCGCCCACCGGATTGCCGTTCTGGTCCTTCGGACCCAGCGTGCTGGTCTGGTAGCCGCGGACCGAACCGATACCACCGGCATAGAAGTACTTGAACACCGGGAACGGCGTATTGCCGTAGCCGTGGCCGTAGGCCACCTCACCGTTGAAGGCCAGCGTGAAGGCCTTCGAAATCGGATAGAAGTACTGCTGCTGGAAGCTGGCGCGATAGTACTGCGTATCGCCGCCCGGCACACCGATTTCCAGGTTGGCCTGGGTGTACGGGCCCTTGGTCGGGATCAGCGCACTATCCCGGCGGTCACGTGCCCAGCCGACCGTGAACGGGAAGTTGTTGATCGGGTCGCCACTGGCCTTGCCGATCTTCTGCAGCCAGGCCGTGTACTGGCTAGGCGTGTTGACCGAGGTATAGACCTGGGTACGCTCGTAGCCAATGCCGAAGAACACCGTGTCGTTCTCGGAGAACGGCACGCCGAACTTGAAGCCGCCGCCGGCCGACACGATCTTGTAGTCCTGGTCACCCGTGTAGTACAGCGGGCGGGACGTACGGTAGTAGATATCGGTCGAGCGGCTGATGCCGTCCACCGTGAAGTACGGATCGTACTGCGTCAGCGCGATCGTACGGAACGACTTGGCCGTGTTCACGTCCAGGCCCAGGCTGGTACCTGAGCCGAACACGTTGTCCTGGCGCAGGCCGGCCTGCAGCACAAGCTTGTCGGTCGACGAGAAGCCCAGACCCAGGCTGATCTGGCCAGTCGGCTTTTCCGTCACATTTACGTTCACATCCACCTGGTCGGGAGCGCCAGGCACGTCCTCGGTCGTGATGTTCGTATCCGTGAAATAGCCGGTACGGTTGATACGGGCCTGCGACTGCTGGAGTTTCTCGCTATCGAACCACGAGCTTTCCATCTGGCGCATTTCGCGGCGCACCACTTCGTCGCGCGTCTTGCTGTTGCCCACCACGTTCACGCGACGCACATAGACGCGGCGACCCGGGTCGACCATCAGGGTCAGCGCCACTTCGCGCTTTTCCTTGTCGATCTGCGGTTGCGGGTTGATCGTGGTGAATGCATAGCCGTACGTACCGAGCAGATCGGTGATGGCCTTGGTGCTGGCCGTCAGCTTTTCGGACGAGAAAATATCGCCCTTCTTCAGCTGCAGCAGTTTCTGCATTTCTTCCTGCTTGCCCAGCAGTTCGCCGGCCAGGTGAATATCCGACACCTTGAACTGCTCGCCTTCGGCGATATTCAGCGTCAGGTAGATATCTTTCTTGTCAGGCGTGATCGATACCTGCGTCGACTCGATCTGGAATTCCAGATAGCCACGATTCAGGTAGAACGAGCGCAACGCTTCCAGGTCGGCGGTGAGCTTCTGCTTCGAATACAGATCGTTCTTGGTGTACCACGACAGCCAGTTCGGCGTGGACAGCTGCATTTCGTCGCGCAGCGTGCTTTCCTTGAAGGCCTTGTTGCCGACGATATTGATCTGGCGAATCTTCGCGACCGGCCCTTCTTCCACGTTGAACACCACGGACACGCGGTTGCGGTCCACCGGCGTCACGGTGGTCTGGACTTCGGCGGCGTAGTAGCCGCGGGCCACGTACTGGCGCTTCAGCTCCTGCTCGGCCTTGTCGATCAGCGCCTTGTCGTAGTAACGCGCTTCGGCCACGCCCACGGCCCGCAGGGACCGGCGCAGCGTGTCCTTGTCGAATTCCTTGATGCCGACGAATTCAAGCTGGGAAATCGCCGGGCGTTCCTCGACCTGCACCACCAGCACGCCGTCTTCGGCGCGGATCTGCACGTCCTTGAAAAACCCGGTATTGTAGAGCGCGCGGATGGCGTCGGCGCCCTTGTCATCGGTGAAGGTTTCGCCGACGCGCACGGGCAGGTAACCGAACACGGTACCCGGTTCCACGCGCTGCAGGCCTTCAACGCGAATATCCTTGACCACAAACGGATCTGCGGCCCAGCCCGCCGGGCTCCAGGCCGCAATAATGGCACTCGTCAGCAAGCCCAGCGAGATGCGCTTATTTCTGATCAAAGTCGATCCCCTCTTCCTCATCGATTTCATGCAGGGTGTTGGCTCCAGCACCGATTGCGGCTACGCCTGACAATACCGGCACGACTGATCCTTCCCGACGGAGAAAATCCCCCCGGGATACGACCGCCCCCGTCCGACTGGCGTTTCTGGCTGCGCGAAACTAGCCGCGCGCAAGAAACAGTCGGCTGACGTCATTGAACAAAGCGAGTGAGGTCAGGAGCAAGATGCATGCGATGCCGACCTTCTGCAGCATCGCTTGCCAGTGGTCTGGTACAGGCCTGCCAGTCAAAAATTCCACGCAATAATACAGCAAATGCCCCCCATCCAGCACCGGAATAGGTAACAAATTCAGTACACCGAGGCTGACGCTGACCAGCGCGAGGAAGCTCACGAACGGCTGCCAGCCCATGTTGGCGGCCCGCCCGGCATAGTCGGCCACGGTCAGCGGACCGCTCAGGTTCTGCAGCGATGCCTGGCCCACGAGCATCTTGCCAAGCAGCTTCAACGACAGCGTGCTGGTGCTCCAGACCTGATCGGCTGCACGGGCCAGGGCCTGGGTAAACGGGTAGCGCACGATTTCGGTCTGCACGGCCTGGTTCAGCGCGGCGCCCAGCTTGCCGACCAGCGGCGCCGGCTCGCCCCCCGCGCCAGCCTTGCCGCCCGGTGCGGCATCAAGCTTTACGGTCACGTCGATGCGCTGGCCGGCGCGCTCGACCGCCAGCGTGACGTCCTGGCCCGGACGCGCCCGCACCCCGCGAATCAGTTCGCCGGCCTGGGTCAGCGGCTGGCCCTGCCATGCCACCACCTTGTCGCCGGCGCGCAGACCCGCCCGTTGTGCCGCCGAATCGGCGACGATCTCGGTAATGGTGACCGGGCCGCCCTTCAGCGCCAGACCCAGCGTTGCAAGGGGATCCTGATCGGGGTTTTCGCCGGTATCGGGCAGCCTGCCCAGTGCGACATCCCGCTCGGCGCCATCGGCACCACGGACGTGCATGACGGCACGCGTCTCGCCAAAACCCTGGGCAAACACGGCCATGCGCAAATCGTTCCAGGATCGGACAGGTTCGGTCTGCCCATTCGCGCTCAGCGACAGCACACGGTCTCCGTCCCGGACGCCCGCCTGCGCCGCCGCCGTACTGGCTGCCGGCGCGGCGAGCACGGGGGCAGGTTCGCGCATGCCCCCGGCAAACAGCACCAGATAGAGGCCGATGGCCAGCGCGAAGTTCGCCAGCGGGCCAGCCGCCACGATGACAAGACGCTTGCCCACCGGCTGACGATTGAATGCGCGGGGCAGGTCAGCCGCATCAATGGCCGGATCCGCGTCCGGGTCGCGCTCCCGCTCGTCCAGCATCTTGACGTAGCCACCCAGCGGGATGGCGGCCAGCGTCCATTCGGTGCGGTCACGCCCCTTGCTGACCCAGCGGGCCAGCGGACGGCCAAAACCGATCGAGAACCGCAACACCTTGACCCCGCACGCGCGCGCAGCCAGGTAATGCCCCATCTCGTGAACGAAGATCAGGATACAGAGGGCGACAACGAACGCGATAACGGTTTGCATGGCAATCACCTCTTTCCAGATCCGGGCCTCGCAGCGATCGTGATGACGATCAGCGGCCGGCCAGTTGTTTCAGCAGCGCCAGGGCGGCCTTGCGTGCCGCGGCATCGGCGGCCAGTACACCGTCGAGCGAGCCGGCTTCACCTTCGGCGGGCTGCTCCAGCACACCGGCCACGACCCGCGCGATGTCCGTGAACCGGATGCCGCCGGCCAGGAACGCCTCCACGGCCATCTCGTTTGCGGCATTGAGCACGGCCGGCGCCACACCACCGGCGCGCAGTGCGTCAAAAGCCAGCCCCAGGCACGGAAAGCGTCCCAGGTCCGGCGTCTCGAAGTGGAGACCGCCGGCCACGGTGAGGTCCAGCGGCGTCACCCCCGAGTCGATCCGTTCCGGATAGGCCATGCCGTAGGCAATCGGCGTACGCATGTCGGGGTTGCCAAGCTGCGCCAGTACCGAACCGTCGGCATAGGCCACCATCGAATGGACAATGCTCTGCGGGTGAATCAGCACCTCGATTCTGTCGGCCGGTGCGCCAAACAGCCAGTGGGCTTCGATGACCTCGAGCCCCTTGTTCATCATGGTGGCCGAATCCACCGAAATCTTGCGACCCATCACCCACTTGGGGTGCGCACAGGCCTGGTCCGGCGTAATGTCGTGCAGCGTCGACGGATCGCGGGTGCGGAACGGGCCGCCCGATGCCGTCAGCAGCACCTTCGACACCCCCGCGCCATAGCGCGGGTCGCTGGTCGGCAGGCACTGGAAGATGGCATTGTGTTCGCTGTCGATCGGCAGCAGCGTGGCGCCGTGATGCTGCACCGCATCCATGAAGATGCTGCCCGACATCACCAGCGATTCCTTGTTGGCCAGCAGTACGCGCTTGCCTGCGCGCGCCGCCGCCAGCGACGAGCGCAGGCCCGCCGCGCCGACGATGGCGGCCATCACGGCATCGGTCTGCGCATCCGCGGCGATCGATTCGAGCGATTCCGGGCCGTAGCTGACTTCGGTCGCCAAGCCAGCCGCGCGCAGCTTGCCTTCCAGCTCGCGCGCCGCCTCGGCCGAACCCACTACCGCCCGCGCCGGACGGAACTCGGCGCAGGCAGCGGCCAGCTTGTCCACCTGGCGATGGGCGCTGAGCGCGTGCACCGTATAGCGGTCGGGATGACGGCGCACCACGTCCAACGTGCTCTCGCCGATGGAACCCGTGGCGCCCAGAATCGTAATGCGTTGCATATAACCAGACGAATTCAATTGTGATCAGACCCAGGACAGCAGCAGCGCCGCCAGCGGAAATACCGGGATCAGCGCGTCGATGCGGTCGAGAATACCGCCGTGGCCTGGCAGCAGCCGGCTGCTGTCCTTGATGCCTACCTGCCGCTTGAGCAGCGACTCGAACAGATCACCGATCACGCTGGCCGCGACCAGCAGCGTGGTCAGCATGGCCAGCACACCCAGACCCACCTTGTCGGCGATCAGCGAATACCAGGTGGGCGCGAAGGCATGGCTGACCGCCAGCCCAAGCGCGACGATCATCGCCAGCAGCCAGCCGCCAATCGCGCCTTCCCAGGACTTGCCCGGGCTGATGGCCGGTGCCAGCTTGCGCTTGCCGATGGCCTTGCCGACGAAATAGGCACCGATGTCGGCGGCCCAGACCAGCACGGCGGCGGTCAGCAGCACACCCACCCCGGCCACGCGCAGCGCCATGACCGCATGGCCGAACGCCGGCAGCATGATCAGTCCGAGCACGACGCCCAGTACGGTGAATCCGGGGGTTGCCTTCCGCACGCCGCGCGCCAGCAACACTAGCGCCACGCCCCAGGCCACGAGCGAAGCCTCGAGCAGCCAGTCGATGGCGAAACCGGACGGCGCGAGATGCCAGCCCAGCAACGCCACCAGGCATGCCACGGCATAGACATAAGGCCACGGGCGCGGCAGCCCGATCAGGCGGCCGAACTCCCAGCCGCCCAGCAGCACGATGACTGCCACCAGCACCGCCAGCGCCGTAGGAGGCGCCAGGAACAGGATCGGCAGGATCAACAGCAACAGGCATACGGCGGTGATAACGCGGGTCAGAAGCATGCGGCTGCGATTCCCGTTGGTATGAAGGTACGACCGGCCTCAGGCCGTTCCTGACAGGCCCGGCGCCACGACCTGGGCACTGGTCCGGCCGAATCGGCGCTCTCGCTGGCGGTACGACCCAAAGGCCTTGTCGAGTTCCGCGGCGTCAAAATCGGGCCAGAACGTATCGGTGAAGTACAGCTCGGTATAGGCGAGTTGCCAGAGCAGGAAATTGCTGATGCGCTGCTCGCCGCCGGTACGGATGAACAGGTCCGGCTCCGGCGCATAGGCCATCGCCAGGTGCGGGGCCAGCAGCGCCTCGTCGATCGAGTCGCTATCCAGCATTGGCGAGCGCATCAGCATCTTGCGCATGGCCTGCAGCAGATCCCAGCGGCCGCCGTAGTTGGCGGCAATGGTCACGGTCAGACCCGTGTTGCCAGCCGTACGCGCCTCGGCGCCCTTGATCATCTGCTGGATACGCGGGCTGAAGCGCGCCAGGTCGCCCACCACGCGCAGGCGGATGTTGTTCGCGTGCATCCGAACCACCTCGCGGCGCAAGGCGGTCATGAACAGGCGCATCAGGAACGACACTTCGTCCGCGGGCCGGCGCCAGTTCTCGGAGCTGAAGGCGAACAGGGTCAGGTACTGCACGCCCCGTGCGGCACAGGCCTGCACGATATCGCGCACGGTATCCAGACCCCGCGCGTGGCCGGCCACGCGCGGCAGGTGACGCTTTGTCGCCCAGCGGCCGTTGCCATCCATGATGATGGCAACGTGTCGTGGCACATAGGTGGTATCGGGAACGCCGAGCGTCGAACTGATATGCTGCATGGATTCGCGGACAGGCTGGGACTACCCCGGCGGTCGGACCGCCGGGACGGCCTTACACCGTCAAGATCTCCTTCTCTTTCTCGGCGACGAGCTTGTCGATCTCGCCCACATACTTGTCCGTCAGCTTCTGGACGTCGTCCGTGCCGCGGCGCTCGTCGTCTTCCGAAATGGTCTTGTCCTTGACGAGCTTCTTGAACTGCTCGTTGGCGTCGCGGCGCAGGTTGCGCACGGCCACCTTGGCGCCTTCGGCCTCGCTCTTCACCACCTTGATCAGCTCCTTGCGGCGCTCTTCGGTCAGCGGAGGCATCGGCACGCGGATCACGTCGCCCATCGTGGCGGGGTTCAGGCCCAGGTCGGCGTCGCGGATTGCCTTTTCCACGGCCTGCACCATCTTCTTTTCCCACGGTTGCACGGTAATCGTGCGGGCGTCGCCCAGGCCAACGTTGGCCACCTGGCTGATCGGCACCGGCGAGCCGTAGTAATCCACCTGAACGTGGTCGAGCAGGCCAGTGTGCGCACGGCCAGTACGAATTTTCGCCAGATCGGCCCTGAAGGCTTCGATCGACTTCTGCATTTTCTGCTCGGCGCTCTTCTTAGTGTCGGCGACGGTCATGATTACCTCCGGAAAACAGCCAGACAGGATCCCGCCAGACGGGATCGAAAATGGAACATTCTACTCTCAGGCCGGACCGAATCAGCATTTTGATGCGGTCCTGACTGCTTAAACGTGCACTAGCGTACCTTCGTCCTCGCCCAGGATCACACGCTTGAGGGCGCCCGGCTTGACGATCGAGAACACCTTGATCGGCAGTTTCTGGTCGCGGCACAGCGCGAACGCAGTGGCGTCCATGACCTGCAGGTTGCGCGAAATGGCTTCGTCGAACGTGATCGTCGTGTAGCGGGTGGCGCTCGGGTCCTTCTTGGGGTCGGCCGTATAGACGCCGTCCACCTTGGTGGCCTTGAGCACGATCTCCGCGCCGATTTCCGAACCGCGCAGCGCAGCGGCCGTATCGGTGGTGAAGAACGGGTTGCCGGTGCCGGCGGCAAAGATCACGACCTTGCCCTCCTCCAGCTGGCGGATGGCGCGCGGGCGGATATACGGCTCCACCACCTGGTCCATGCGCAGCGCCGATTGCACACGGCCTTCGATATTGGCGTGGCGCATGGCGTCCTGCAGCGCCAGGGCGTTCATCATCGTGGCCAGCATGCCCATGTAGTCGGCCGTGGCACGGTCCATGCCGGCCGCACCGCCGGCAACGCCGCGGAAAATGTTGCCGCCGCCGATGACGACCGCCACCTGGACGCCCAGTTTCACGATTTCGGCAATGTCATTGACCATGCCTTCGATAGTGGCCCGGTTGATGCCGAAGGCATCGTCGCCCATCAGGGCTTCACCGGACAGTTTCAGAAGGACGCGCTTGTAGGCTGGCATGTTCACCCTCGGGCAGGTTCTAGTCGCTCGTTTGAACGGATGGATGGGCGCGGGCGGCACGACGCAACTGCGCACCGGCCGCGCATGAATTTGGACTGCTAGACAGCTGGAAAGCCGGTTTTCGCCGTCATCTGCTGGCATCACGCCGCTAAAGGCGCGCTTGTTGCAGGTGACTGCGAAAACTGACTGGCACGGCGCACATGGCAACCGTACTTGTGCAGAGGGGCACCTTGCGGCGCCCCTCGGCATTATACGGTGGCAGACCGGGCATCCCGTCAGGGAAACCCGCCCGGCCACCCGGACATCAGCCCTTCTGGGCGGCGGCCACCTGGGCGGCCACTTCAGCAGCGAAGTCGTCCTGCTTCTTCTCGATGCCTTCGCCCACCACGTACAGGGTGAAGCCCTTCACGTTGGTGTTCGCGGCCTTCAGCATCTGCTCGACGGTTTGCTTGTCGTTCTTCACGAACGGCTGGTTCAGCAGCGACACTTCCTTCAGGTACTTCTGGACCGAACCTTCCACCATCTTGGCGGCGATTTCGGCCGGCTTGCCCGACTCGGCAGCCTTCTGCTCGGCAATGCTGCGCTCCTTGGCGATCAGCTCGGCCGGCACCTGTTCCGACGACAGCGACACCGGCTTCATGGCGGCCACGTGCATGGCAACGTCCTTGGCGGCGGTTTCGTCGCCGTCGAACTCCACCATCACGCCGATACGGGTGCCGTGCAGGTACGAAGCCAGCTTGCCACCGTTGGCGTAGCGCACGAAGCGGCGGATCGTCATGTTCTCGCCGATCTTGCCGATCAGGGCCGAACGCACGGCATCAACCGTCGAACCGTCCATTTCCAGGGCCGACAGGGCTGCCACGTCGGCCGGAGCCTGCTTGGCGATCAGTTCGGCAACCTTGGCGGCGAAGCCCAGGAAGTCGTCGTTCTTCGACACGAAGTCGGTTTCGCAGTTCAGTTCGACCAGCGAGCCCGTGGTGCCGTCGATGTACGTGGCCACGATGCCTTCGGCGGTCACGCGCGAAGCGGCCTTGCTGGCCTTGTTACCCAGCTTGACGCGCAGCAGTTCTTCAGCCTTGTCCAGGTCGCCGTCGGCCTCCGTCAGGGCCTTCTTGCATTCCATCATCGGCGCGTCGGTCTTCGCGCGCAGTTCTGCAACCATGCTTGCGGTAATTGCCGCCATTTGTCACTCCTTGATTGGTTGGCTTCATCCGCGGCGAATCATATCCACGGCGGATGACAACTGAATCTGTTTGCAAAAAGGGGGCGCCAGATGTGCCCCCTTTCTTGGTTGCCGTCAGACAGGCGCCGGTGGCCGGTGTATCCCGGCCTCAGGCGCCAGCGGGCAATCAGCCTTCCTGGACTTCGACGAATTCGTCGTCGCCACGCACGGCTTCCACCACTTCCTGCACCGCGTTCGCGCGGCCTTCCAGGATGGCGTCGGCCACGCCGCGCACGTACAGGGCAACAGCCTTGCTCGAGTCGTCGTTACCCGGGATCACGTAGTCGATGCCTTCCGGCGAGTGGTTCGTGTCGACCACGCCGATCACGGGGATGCCCAGCTTGTTGGCTTCCGTCACGGCAATCTTGTGGTAGCCGACGTCCACCACGAAGATGGCGTCAGGAACGCCGCCCATGTCCTTGATGCCGCCGATGGACTTTTCCAGCTTTTCCATCTCGCGCTCGAACATCAGGGCTTCCTTCTTGCTCATGGTTTCCAGCGCGCCAGCTTCCTTGGCGGCTTCCATGTCCTTCAGGCGCTTGATCGAGATCTTGACGGTCTTGAAGTTCGTCATCATGCCGCCGAGCCAGCGGGCGTCGACGTAGGGCATGCCAGCGCGGCCGGCTTCCTCAGCCAGGATCTCGCGCGATTGACGCTTGGTACCCACGAAAAGCACGGTGCCGCGGTTTGCTGCCAGCTGACGCACGTACTTCAGCGCGTCCTGGAACATCGGCAGGGTCTTTTCGAGGTTGATGATGTGGATCTTGTTGCGATGACCGAAGATGAAGGGGGCCATCTTCGGGTTCCAGAAGCGGGTCTGGTGGCCAAAGTGGCAACCGGCTTCCAGCATTTCGCGCATGGTCACGGACATGTGAATAACTCCAAAAGGGTTGGGTTCTGAAGTCCGCCCCGACATTCCTGAAAAGGAACACCCCGGATGAGCGGACCAGCGATTTACAAAAAACTGCGATAATCTCCGACCTGCGGCAGCCCGTTTCCGGACCATCAGCAAGTCAGCCCGCGATTGTAGCAACAAAGTACCCTTCCCCTCAAGCCCCCTTCGCCAGGGCACGTGAACGGCCCGTCGGCCTGCGCCCGAGCCACTTCCCCGTATTTCCCTGCTTTCTCGTCACGAAGGTGAGATAATCCCGCTTTGCGAACAGTAAAGGCGCAGCTGCGGCTGGGCCATCACATTTCAGGCGAAGCAGCATGAGCATCCATATCAATACCGCCGAAGACATCGCCCAAATGCGCGTGGCTTGCCGCCTTGCCTCCGAAGTCCTCGACTACATCACTCCGTTCGTCAAGGTCGGCGTCACGACCGGCGAACTAGATCGCCTGTGCCACGCGTATATGCGTGACGTGCAAGGCACCGTGCCGGCCCCGCTGAACTATGCGCCGCCGGGCTACCCGCCCTTCCCCGGCGCGATCTGCACGTCGGTCAATGACGTGATCTGCCATGGCATCCCCGGCGACCGCGTGCTCAAGGGCGGCGACGTGGTCAACCTGGACATCACCGTCATCACCAAGGAAGGCTACTACGGCGATACCAGCCGCATGTTCGTGGTGGGCGAGGCATCGATCCTGGCCAAGCGCCTCGCGCAAATTACCTACGAGTGCATGTGGAAGGGTATTCAGCAAGTGCGCAATGGCGCACGTCTGGGCGATATCGGCCACGCCATCCAGACCCACGCCGAAGCCGCGGGCTACACCGTGGTGCGCGAATACTGCGGCCACGGCATCGGCAAGGTGTTCCACTCAGACCCGCAGATCCTGCATTACGGCCGCCCGAACACCGGCATGGAAATCAAGTCGGGCATGATCTTCACGGTCGAGCCGATGATCAACGCCGGCAAGCGCGATATCCGCACGATGCCCGATCACTGGACGGTCAAGACGCGCGACCGCAGCCTGTCGGCCCAGTGGGAGCACACGGTGCTGGTGACGGACACCGGCTACGAAGTGCTGACGCTGTCGGAAGGTTCGCCCGTACCGCCCGCGTTCATCACCGACACCGTGGCGGCCTGATCCCGCACCGAACGCCAGGGCGCCCACCAAGGCGCCCTTTCTTCTTCCAGCCGTGCCCACGCCCACCCTCGAACCACCGCCCATGGACACCACGCCGGAACTGCTGCTCTGCCAGCGCATTCGCGACAGGCTCAAGGCCGACAAGCAGGCGCTGTTTGCCGAGTTCGACGTCAACAATCAGGTCACGCCCCTGGTGACGAAGCTGCGTCGCGCCGTCGACGTCGC
The DNA here is from genome assembly GCF_900104095.1 of Ralstonia sp. 25mfcol4.1. Lineage (GTDB taxonomy): Bacteria > Pseudomonadota > Gammaproteobacteria > Burkholderiales > Burkholderiaceae > Cupriavidus. Next base: position 206,644 of record NZ_FNJO01000008.1, read on the forward strand.
GCTGGTCGAAGCCTGGACCGCGCTGGAACTGCCGGCCTCCGCCGCGCTGGCTGCCGTGGGCGGATATGGCCGCGGCGAGCTGTTCCCGTACTCCGATGTCGATGTGCTGCTGCTGCTGCCAGCCGAGCCCGACAGCGATACGGCCGCCAAACTCGAACGCTTCATCGGCCTGTGCTGGGACCTCGGGCTGGAAATCGGCTCGTCTGTGCGTACCGTGGACGATTGCATCCGCGAGTCGGCCGCCGACATCACCATCCGCACGTCGCTGCTGGAAGCGCGCCTGCTGACCGGCAGCAAGACGCTGCTGGATTCACTGCAGGCTCGCTACCAGGCCGACATGGACGCGGCCGACTTCTTCCAGGCCAAGCTGCTGGAATTGCGCCAGCGCCATGCCAAGTACCAGGACACGCCCTACGCGCTGGAGCCCAACTGCAAGGAAAGCCCCGGCGGCCTGCGCGACCTGCAGGTCATCCTGTGGATGACCAAGGCGGCGAACCTCGGCGACAGCTGGAAAGAACTGTTCGAACGCGGCCTGCTGACGGAGCGCGAATCGCAGGAACTGGCCCGCAATGAACGTTTGCTGCGCACCATCCGTGCGCGCCTGCACCTGCTGGCGGGCCGCCGCCAGGACGTGCTGGTCTTCGACCTGCAGACCGCGCTGGCCGAGTCGTTCGGCTATCGCCAGACCACGCACAAGCGCGCCAGCGAACAGCTGATGCGGCGCTATTACTGGGCGGCAAAGGCGGTCACGCAGCTGAACAGCGTGCTGCTGCTGAACATCGAGGCGATGCTGTTTCCGAGCGAGTCCAAGGTCACGCGCGTGATCAACGACAGTTTCGTGGAGCGCCAGGGCATGCTGGAGATCACCAGCGACGACCTCTACGAGCAGAACCCGCACGCCATCCTGGAAACGTTCCTGCTGTACGAGCGGACGCCGGGCGTGAAGGGCCTGTCGCCGCGCACGCTGCGCGGGCTTTACAACGCGCGCACGGTGATGGATGCCAGCTGGCGCAACGACCCGGTCAACCGCAAGCTGTTCCTGGCCATCGTGCAGGAACCGCAGGGCATTACGCATGCGCTGCGGCTGATGAACCAGACCAGTGTGCTGGGCCGCTACCTGATCAATTTCCGCCGCATCGTCGGCCAGATGCAGCACGACCTGTTCCACGTGTACACCGTGGACCAGCACATCCTGATGGTGGTGCGCAACATGCGCCGCTTCGCGATTGTCGAGCACACGCACGAATTCCCGTTCTGCAGCCAACTGATGGCCGGCTTCGAACGGCCGTGGGTGCTGTGGGTGGCGGCACTGTTCCACGATATCGCCAAGGGTCGCGGAGGCGACCACTCGAAGCTCGGCACCGTCGATGCACGCCGCTTCTGCAAGCAGCACGGCATTGCGCGCGAGGACGCCGACCTGATCGCCTGGCTGGTGGAGAACCACCTGACCATGAGCCATGTCGCACAGAAGCAGGACCTGACCGATCCCGACGTGGTGAAGGCGTTCGCCCAGGTCGTGGGCAACGAGCGATACCTGACGGCGCTCTACCTGCTGACCGTCGCCGATATCCGCGGTACCAGCCCCAAGGTGTGGAATGCCTGGAAGGGCAAGCTGCTGGAAGACCTGTACCGCATCACGCTGCGCGTGCTGGGCGGTGCCAAGATCGACCAGCATTCGCTCTGGGCGCAGAAGCGCGACGATACCATCGCGCAGCTGCGCCTGAAGGCGTTCGACCCCGAACTGGCCAAGCCGCTGTGGAGCCGGCTGGACATGTCGTTCTTCATGCGGCACGATGCGCGCGACATCGCCTGGGTGACGCGACACCTGTTCAACAAGGTGAACAGCGTCGACCCGGTGGTCAAGGCGCGCGTGTCGCTCGCAGGCGAAGGGCTGCAGGTGGTGGTCTACGTGAAGGACCAGCCTGACCTGTTTGCGCGCATCTGCGGCTATTTCGAGCGCAAGGCATTCTCGATCCAGGACGCCAAGATCGAGACCACGCGCGACGGCTACGCGCTGGACACCTTCCAGATCACCGACCCCGGGCTGGACGGCGACTACCGCGACATCCTCACGCTGGTGGAGCATGAACTGACCGAGCGCGTGCGGCTGGAGTGCCCGCTGCCCGAGCCGACGCAGGGCCGGCTGTCGCGCCAGTCGCGCAGCTTCCCGATCAAGCCGCGCGTGGACTTGCGTCCCGACGAACGCGGCCAGTATTACCTGCTGTCGGTGTCGGCCAACGACCGCACCGGCCTGCTCTACGCGCTGGCCCGCGTACTGGCCAAATATCGCGTGTCCGTGCATTCGGCGCGCATCAACACGCTCGGCGAACGCGTGGAAGACGTGTTCCTGGTCGACGGCTCGCCGCTGGCCGCCGACAACCGATTGCAGATTCAAGTGGAACAGGATTTGCTCGACGCGCTGGCCATCTGATCCCCAATGGCTGGCGCGCGGGCGCTTGGAAAGATATGACAGACAGCAACAACCCCGGCCGCAAGACGCTGGGCATCAAGACCTCCACGACGGGCGCACCGCGCAAGGCGAGCCGCCCGGTGCGCGTGTCGGACCTGAACCGCAAGCGCGTGCAGGATGTCGTCACCGGCATCAAGCAGGCCAAGGATCGCGCGGCCGAGAAAGACAAGCGCAAGCCGGCGCCGGCCGAAGGCGCGCCGCGACGGTTCGAGGGCGAGCGTACCGAGCGCCCGCGCCGCTTCGAGGGCCAGGGCACCGATCGCCCGCGTCGCTTCGAAGGCCAGGGCTCGGACCGTCCGCGTCGTTTCGAAGGCGAAGGCTCGGATCGTCCGCGTCGCTTTGAAGGCCAAGGCTCGGACCGCCCGCGTCGCTTTGAAGGCCAGGGCTCGGATCGTCCGCGTCGTTTCGAAGGCGAAGGATCGGACCGTCCGCGTCGCTTCGAAGGCCAGGGTTCGGATCGTCCGCGTCGTTTCGAAGGCGAAGGCTCGGACCGTCCGCGTCGCTTCGAAGGCCAGGGCTCGGATCGTCCGCGTCGTTTCGAAGGCGAAGGCTCGGACCGTCCGCGTCGCTTCGAAGGCGAAGGCTCGGATCGTCCGCGTCGTTTCGAAGGCCAGGGCAACGATCGCCCGCGTCGCTTTGAAGGCGAAGGCTCGGATCGTCCGCGTCGTTTCGAAGGCCAGGGCAACGATCGCCCGCGTCGCTTCGAAGGCCAAGGCTCGGACCGTCCGCGTCGTTTCGAAGGCGAAGGCTCGGACCGTCCGCGTCGCTTTGAAGGCCAGGGCTCGGATCGTCCCCGTCGCTTTGAAGGCGAAAGCTCCGACCGCCCGCGTCGCTTTGAAGGCGAAGGCTCGGATCGCCCGCGTCGTTTCGAAGGCCAGGGCTCGGACCGTCCGCGTCGTTTCGAAGGCCAGGGCTCGGATCGTCCGCGTCGTTTCGAAGGCGAAGGTGGCCAACGTCCGCGCCGCTTTGGCGACGACGAGCGTACGGATCGTCCGCGCCGCGATGATGGGGCGCCGCGCCGTGGCGATGCACCGGCACGCCGTTTCAGCGACACGTCGGACCGCGCCAGACCGGTGCGCGCCGAACGCGGCGACCGCGGTGAACGGTTCGAACGAGCAGAACGCCCGGCGCCGCAGGCCCCCGCCGAGCCGCGTGAAGACGGCCTGGTCCGTCTGTCCAAGCGCATGTCCGAACTGGGCCTGTGCTCGCGTCGTGAAGCCGACGAATGGATCCCGCTGGGCTGGGTGCTGGTCGATGGCGAGCCCGTGACCGAACTCGGCACCCGCATCCGCCCCGACGCCGAGATCGAAATCCGCCAGGAGGCGCGCTCGGAGCAAGGCGAGCGCGTGACGGTGCTGCTGAACAAGCCGGTCGGCTATGTCTCCGGCCAGGCCGAAGACGGCTATGAGCCCGCCGCCGTGCTGTTCACGGCCGAAAACCAGTGGGAGCAAGACCCCACGCGCAAGCGTTTCGCGCCGTGGCAGCGCAAGAACCTGGCGCCGGCGGGCCGCCTCGACATCGACTCCACCGGCCTGCTGGTGCTGACGCAGGACGGCCGCGTCGCGCGTGCGCTGATCGGCGACGACTCAACCGTCGAAAAGGAATACCTGGTGCGCGTGGAGTGGGAATCGCCGCAGGGTGTGGTCGACCGCAACATCAGCGCCGTCTTCCCCGAAGACCAGCTGGAGCGCCTGCGCTTTGGCCTGTCGCTGGACGGCGTGGCGCTCAAGCCCGCCAAGGTGAGCTGGCAGAACGAAGAGCAGCTGCGTTTCGTGCTGCGCGAAGGCCGCAAGCGTCAGATCCGCCGGATGTGCGAACAGGTGGGGCTGAAGGTAGTGGGCCTCAAGCGCGTGCGCATGGGCCGTATCGCGCTGGGCGATCTCCCGCCGGGCCAGTGGCGCTTCCTGGGGCAGTTCGAGAAGTTCTGATTTGTTTTGTTGAGGTGAGCCCCCTCTCCCACATGCACAGCTGGGAGAGGGGGAAGAATCCCTCACACATGCACCGCCGGCAGCTTCCTTAGCGCCGCCTCGGCCTGCTCATCGGCCGGCACATACACCAGCAGCCGCGCGCCATTGCGCGGCGCGGTCCAGAAATTGGTCTGGGTCAGCTGGAAATCCCCGGTTTCCGGATGGGTGAACCGCTTGACGTGGTTCTGGATGCCGCGCACCTGGTATCGCTGCCAGAGCTGCTGGAATTTCTCGGACACGGCCATATAGCGCGCCAGTTGCGCTTCCCACAGCGGATCGTCCACGTGCTCGGCCATCGCCGCCCGATACATCGCCACCATGTTGCAGACCATGCCTTCCCAGTCGGGCACGGCCTTGCGCCAGCCCGGGTGCGTCAGTGCCAGATAGATGCAGTTGCGGTCTTCCGGGGGCAGGCTCGGGACATTCATCCCGAGCAGCCGGCAATAAGCGTCGTTATGCGCCACGATGTCGAAGCGGGCGTTCTGCACCAGCGCCGGAATCGGGTCGAGCTGGTCAAGCATCCGCTGCGTGGTCACCGACACCGTTTCGCACACCGACGTGCCGGCCAGGGCCGCGGGCCGTTGCAGGCCGGCCAGCGTAAACAGGTGCTCGGTCTCGGTCGGCGAGCATTGCAGCGCGGCGGCCACCGCATTGAGCACCTTCGGCGACACGCGGATCGGCCTGCCCTGCTCCAGCTTGGTGTACCAGGTGATGCCGATATCGGCCATCGCGGCCACTTCCTCGCGCCGCAGGCCCGGCGTGCGGCGTCGGCCGGCGCGGGACAGGCCGATCCGCGCCGGATCGAGGTTCTCCCGGCGGGCGCGCAGGAAGGCGCCCAGTTCGGCCTCCCTGCCCGTGCCGGAATGGGCAGCGAACTCAAGCGGTTCGTTGTCCGTTGGCAGGCCGGTTCCGGGGTTCGACAGCGCACTCGGTTCCTGACGGGCGTTCATGATGTATCACTCCTGCGTAGCCTGACACTCTTTATACCAGTCTAACTGGACTCTTGTACCAGTCTGAATGCATGACCATACTCCCAGCCTCACGCCTTGTCGAGGTTCGCATTCCATGAAAGCCCCCGCACCCTCCATCCAGACTTCCACACCGGATTCCACGCCGTCACTGGGTCGTACCGGCCTGTACGTGCTGCTGGCCGGCCAGTTGCTGCCGCAGATCGATTTCTCCATCGTCAATGTGGCGCTGCACCCCATTGAACATTCGCTGGGCGCCTCGCCGGCCGAGCTGGAGCTGATGGTGGCCATCTATGGCGTGGCATTCGCCGTGTGCCTGGCCATGGGCGGCCGGCTGGGCGACAACTTCGGCCGCCGCCGCGTATTCAACGCCGGCGTGCTGCTGTTCGGCGTCGCCTCATTGCTGTGCGGTGTGGCCGGATCGATGCTGGTGCTGCTGGGCGCCCGCTTGCTGCAAGGCGCGGCCGCCGCGTTGCTGGTGCCGCAGATCCTGGCCACCATCCACGTGGGCCTGCGCGGGCACGCGCACTCCCGCGCGCTGGCGCTGTTCGCTTCAGTGGGAGGCGTGGCCTTCATCATCGGACAGGTGCTGGGCGGCTTCCTGGTGGATGCCGATATCGGCGGCCTGGGCTGGCGCAATGCGTTCCTGATCAACCTGCCCGTCTGCGCGGCCATCCTGTGGCTGTCGCCGCGCGTGATTCCGGAAACGCGGCGGGACAATCCGGCCGGCGTCGATGTCCCCGGCACGGCGCTGCTGGCGATGGTGATCCTGGCCGTCCTGCTGCCCGTGGCGATGGGGCCGATGTTCCACTGGTCCTGGCCCGTGCTGGCCACGCTGGCGGCGGCGGGCCCGCTGACGCTGTGGCTGTGGCAGGCTGAAAAGCGCCAGGAACGGCGCGGCGTGCATCCGCTGCTGCCACCGTCGCTGGTGCGGCTACCGAGCGTGCGCTTCGGCTTCGTGGTGGCGATCCTGTTCTACGCGTGCTGGAGCGGCTTCATGTTCGTGCTGGCGCTGGCCCTGCAGGGCGGTGGCGGCATGACGCCGACGATGGCCGGCAATGCGTTCATTCCGCTGGGCGTGGCATTCTCGGTGGCCTCGCTGCTGAGTCCGCGTGTGGTGGGTCTCTGGGGCCGGACGCGCGTGCTGCTGATCGGCTGCCTGATCCAGATGGCAGGCATGGCGGCACTGGCCTGGACGCTGCGCCATGTCTGGCCGCATCCCGACCTGCTTACGCTGGCCGCGCCGACCATGCTGATCGGCATTGGCAACGCGCTGGTGGTGGGCTGCTTCTATCGCATCGGGCTGGCCGATATTCCGCCCGATCACGCCGGCGCAGGCAGCGCGGCACTGGCCACGGTCCAGCAAGCGTCGCTGGGCCTCGGCTCGGCACTGCTGGGCACGGTATTCGCCCAGCGCATCCACCACGGCGGCAGCTACCTCGATGCCACGCTCACGAGCCTGGCGGCCGAGCTGATCCTGATGACGATACTCGTGGCGGCCGCAGCGATCTATCACGCCCGCCACGGCCAGCCGGTGCTGGCCACTGGCGCCGCCTGACGGGCCCGCGCCAGGCCGGCCCGGCGCGTCGCCCGCTCAGTCGTCGTAGTTGGGCGGCAGTTCGGGAAACAGGACTTCCGTGAAGCCGAAGCGCGTGAAGTCCTTGACCCGCATCGGGTACAGCATGCCGATCAGGTGATCGCACTCGTGCTGCACCACGCGCGCGTGGAAGCCATCGGCCACGCGTTCGATCGGGTTGCCGAGCATGTCGAAGCCCGAGTATTTCAGGCGGGTGTGGCGCGGCACCACGCCACGCAGCCCCGGCACCGACAGGCAACCCTCCCAACCGTCTTCCATCTCGTCGGACAGCGGCTCCAGCACCGGATTGATCAGCACGGTCTTGGGCACCGTCGGCGCATCGGGATAGCGCGGGTTGCGATCGAAGCCGAAGATCACCACCTGCAGATCCACGCCGATCTGCGGCGCGGCCAGGCCGGCACCGTTGGCGTGCTCCATCGTGTCGAACATGTCGTCGACCAGCAGCCGCAGTTCCGGCGTATTGAAATCCGTCACCGGCCGCGCCTTCTGCAGCAGCCGCGCATCGCCCATCTTCAGAATCTCGCGGATCATTGCGGTTCTCCGTTGTCGGGGGCTTCGGCCCCGGCGTCGGCCAGCAGCTTGAGCATGCCGTCCTCGTCCAGCACCGGCACACCAAGCGCCTGCGCCTTTTCCAGCTTGCTGCCGGCTTCGGCGCCAGCCACCACGTAATCGGTCTTCTTCGATACCGAGCCAGCCACCTTCGCGCCGGCGGCTTCGAGCATTTCCTTGGCGTCCTCGCGCGACAGCGTCGGCAGCGTGCCGGTCAGCACGATGGTCTTGCCGGCCAGCGGCAGCGGCGCCCGTGCCGTGGGTTCCGATTCGGCCCAGTGTACGCCTGCCGCACGCAACTGCTCGATCACCTCGACGTTGTGCGGCTCGGCCAGGAAATTGGCAATCGATTGCGCCACCACCGGGCCCACGTCGTTGACTTCGAGCAGCGCGGCCTCGTCGGCGGCCAGCAGGTTGTCGAGCTTGCCGAAGTGCTTGGCCAGGTCCTTGGCCGTGGCCTCGCCCACGTGGCGGATGCCCAGCGCAAAGATGAACCGGTTCAGCGTGGTCTCGCGCGACTTGTCGATGGCCTCCACAAGGTTCGTGGCCGACTTGTCGGCCATGCGGTCCAGCGCAGCCAGCTTGGCCACGCCAAGCTTGTAGAGATCGGCCGGCGTGCGGACGATCCCCATATCCACCAGCTGTTCGACGATCTTGTCGCCCAGGCCATCCACATCCATCGCGCGCCGTTGGGCGAAGTGGATCAGCGCCTGCTTGCGTTGCGCCGCGCAGATCAGGCCGCCCGTGCAGCGGGCGATGGCCTCGCCCTCAAGCTTTTCCACGTGCGACCCGCATACCGGGCACACGGTCGGCATCACGAAGGCGCGCGCATTGTCAGGCCGGCGCTCCAGCACCACGGCCACCACCTCGGGAATCACGTCGCCGGCACGGCGAACAATCACCGTATCGCCAATATGCACATCCTTGCGGCGGATCTCATCCTCATTATGCAGCGTGGCGTTGGTGACGGTCACACCGCCGACGAACACCGGCGCCAGCCGCGCCACGGGGGTGATGGCGCCGGTACGGCCCACCTGGACTTCGATGTCCTCGACCGTGGTGGTCATCTCCTGGGCGGGAAACTTGTGCGCCAGCGCAAAGCGTGGGGCACGCGAGACAAAGCCCAGTTGCTCCTGCTCGGGGATGGCATTGATCTTGTAGACCACGCCATCGATGTCGTACGGCAGCTGGTCGCGGCGCTCGCCGATATCGCGATAGAACGACAGCAGCCCCTGCGCGCCCTTGACCACGCGGCGTTCGTCGCAGACCGGCAAACCCAGCGCGGCAAACCCGTCCAGCATCACGCTGTGCGTGGCCGGACGGTCGGCGCCCTGCAACTCGCCCATGCCATAGGCAAAAAACGACAGCGGACGCCTGGCCGTGATCCGCGGATCCAGCTGGCGCAGGCTGCCCGCCGCGGCATTGCGCGGATTGACGAACGTCTTTTCGCCGGCCTCGGCCTGGCGCGCGTTGAGGCGGTCGAAATCGGCGCGATACATGAACACCTCGCCGCGCACTTCCAGCACCGCCGGAGCCTTGCCGCGGAGCTTCAGCGGAATGGCCTTGATCGTGCGCACATTGGCGGTCACATCCTCGCCGGTCTCGCCATCGCCGCGCGTGGCGGCCTGCACGAGCTTGCCGTCCTCGTAGCGCAGCGACATGGCCAGGCCGTCGAACTTCAGTTCGCACGAGTATTCGACAGCGCTTTCGGCCGCTTCGGCTGCACCGAACAGGTCATCGGCCGGCGCCGCCACGGCGGTCTTGCCCAGCCCCTGTGCGCAGCGGCGGTCGAAACTGACCACGTCCTCGTCCTCGAAGCCATTGTTCAGCGACAGCATCGGCACGCGGTGGCGCACCGTATCGAACGCAGCCAGCGGCGCCCCGCCCACGCGTTGGGTCGGCGAGTCGTCGGTCAGCAGGTCGGGATGTTCGGTTTCCAGCGCCTGCAATTCGCTGAACAGCGAGTCATATTCCGCGTCGGGAATGGTCGGCGCATCGAGCACGTAATACTGGTAGCTGTGGCGCTCCAGTTCGGCGCGCAGCCACTGCACGCGCTCGGCGGGGGACGCATGGGCCGGCAACGGGCCGGCGGACGCGGGGGCCGGAGCCCGCGCGCCTGGATGCTTGGCGGTCATGGGGGCTCCGTCGTTATACGCTGAACAGCCGCTGGGCCACCGGCGATCCGGCCGGCATGCCGCGCGCTTCCAGCTTTTCGTAGAGCTTTTCGAGCTGGTTGAAGATCGCCACGAACGACGCTTCGGTCAGCGGACGCATATTGTCGTCCACCAGCTGGGCGCCCATCCGCTGCGCCAGGCTGTAGCCGTACTCGCAAACCGTCTTGAACGGCTTGATCGCCTGCGCTGCCTGCGGCACGTCGAGCAGCAGCGTGATCTGGCGACCCGCGTTCAGCGTCAGGTCGTCGCGCAGGAAGTTCGTGTCGCCGAACTGCAGCGTGAACAGTGGCTTCTGCACCCCGTCGGCGCCCGGTTCGTAGCGGATGAACCGCGTGCCGTCGCGCGACAGCACCAGGCCGTCCTGCGTCGCCACGGTCTGCACATAGGCAGCCGACCAGGGCGCGCCGTCGGAAATCACGTTGACGCCCAGCTGCACGTCGGCACCGGCCGCAAAGCCGTCCAGTTCCCGTGCGTTGGCCACCGTTTCGGTCATGTCGGGCAGGTCGGCCGATGCATCCAGCGCCTCGGCCAGTGCTTCCACGGCGTTGACGAATTCGGAGAATTCCAGTGCATTGAGCGGGCCGCTGCGGTTGGCCAGTTGCACGGCCACCTGCAGGTCCTCGTACTGGTGACCGGCGGTGACCGGCTCCCAGGCGTTGGCTTCGACGCGCAGCCCTTCGATATGCACCTGCTTCGTGCCGGCGCGGCGCAGACGGCCCGTCAGCGGCAGGATGCGATCACCGGACGCCTTGCGCTCCAGGTGCATCGGCACGATGCAGTCGATCAGCGGATCGATGACGGCGGCGGCGGGCTGGCCGTCCGGGACGGATTCTGTCGCGGGGGTCGCCGGGGCGGCCTTTGCGACGGCTTCCTCGGCAACCCGGCTGCCGGCTTCCCGCTCGGCGGCCGAAAGTGCATCGGCATGTGCCCCGGCATGGGCTTGCGCGTGCGTGTCGGCGTGCGTGTCGGCCTGCGTGTCGGCGTGCGCTTCGGCGTTAGCGTCGGCATGCCCGGCAGCCGGGGCGGCTGCCACGGCAATCTCGTCGGCCACGATGTCGTCGGCATCGGCCGAACTGGCGGCGGCATGGGCGGCGGCGGTGGCCACGGCGACGTCGGCCGGCGCGTCATGCTTGAGGCCCTTGCCCGCCTCGCCCAGCGTCGGCTCCCGCCGGCTCACGTGCTCGGGCGGCGCTTCCTTCAGCTTGGCCTGCGTTTCGGGCTGCGTGGTCTTGCCCACCACCGGCTCGCGCATCGGCGGCAGGTCGTCCTCGGGCATCAGCGGCCGCACGCGGCGGGCCTTGTGGATCTGCCAGCGGTTATAGGCCACCAGCAACAGCAGCAATACAACACCCGCGATGATCAGTGCGTTCTGCAGTTCCATCTTAAGCGGCCTCCGCCATCGATACGGCTGCATCCATGTCCACTGCCACGATCCGCGAGACACCCTGCTCCTGCATCGTCACGCCAATCAGTTGGTGGGCCATCTCCATCGCAATCTTGTTGTGGGAAATAAATACGAACTGTGTCTTGTCGGACATACGCGCGACCATGTTGGCGTAACGCTCGGTGTTGGCGTCGTCCAGCGGCGCGTCCACCTCGTCCAGCAGGCAGAACGGGGCCGGGTTCAGCTGGAACATCGCGAACACCAGCGCAATCGCCGTCAGCGCCTTTTCGCCACCGGACAGCAGGTGAATCGTCGAGTTCTTCTTGCCGGGTGGCTGCGCCATCACCTGCACGCCGGCGTCCAGGATTTCCTCGCCGGTCATGATCAGCCTGGCCTGGCCACCGCCGAACAGCGCGGGGAACAGCTCGCCGAAGTGGTGGTTGACCTGGTCGAACGTGCCTTGCAGCAGGGCCCGCGTTTCCTGGTCGATCTTGTTGATGGCGTCTTCGAGCGTGTTGATGGCGTCGGTCAGGTCGGCCGACTGCGCATCGAGGAACGTCTTGCGCTCGCGGGCGGCGGCCAGTTCGTCCAGCGCGGCCATGTTGACCGGGCCCAGCGCGTTGATCGCATTGTTCAGGCGCGTCACTTCGCCCTGCAGGTACGACGGCTTGAGGTCGCCGGTCAGCTTCTCGGCCAGCGCAGCCTCGTCGACCTCGGCCGTGGCCAGCTGCTCGGTGAACTGCTCCTGGTTCAGGCGCGCGGCCTGTTCCTTGAGCTGGCATTCGGTGATGCGGTCGCGCAGCGGCTGCAGGCTGCGTTCGGCTGCCAGACGCTGTTCGTCGAACTGTCGCAACTGCGCCGACAGGGCATCGAGCTCGATCCGGGCGGCGGACAGCTTCTGCTCCTTCTCGGCGCGCACTTCCAGGGCTTCCTGCAGGCCGGTATTCGCGGTCTGCTCGTTGATCGTCTCCAGCTCGGCGCGGGCGTTTTCCAGTGATTCCGCCACGCGCTCGCGCTGGTCGGCTGCCATCTGGATATTGCGGCGCAGTTCGTCGATGCGGCCGGCCAGGTTCCGCTCGGCAAACACCGCTTCCTGGGCGGCGCGCTCCATGTCGCGCAACTGCTGGCGCGCGTGGGTCAGCTGGGTATCCAGGGCATCGAAGGCCATCTGCTGGTCTTCGTACGACGCCTGCAGTTCGGCCAACGTCGTGTCGTGCTGCTCGAAGCTGGCTTCGGATTCGGCACGGATGGCGCGTTGCTCGTCGATCTGCGCATCGATTTCGCCCAGTTCCTCGCGGATCTGGTTGCTACGTGCCGAAAACCGCTCCATCGCCTGCGACAGCTTCAGCACGTCCATCTGCAGCGCATGCACGCGGCGCGTGGCCTGCTCGGCGCGCGCACGCGCCTCGATCAGCGTCGTGCTGGCATGCGTGTACGCGGTTTCGGCGCGCATGGCGTTGGCCCTCGCCTCGTCGGACAAAAGCATCTGCGCGCGCGACTGCTTCTGCAGGTTTTCGATCTCCTGCTCGCGGGCCAGCATGCCGGCCTGCTCGGAATCGGCCGCGTAGATCTGGATCGCGTTGCGGCCCACCAGATGGCCTTCGGCCACCACGAACTGGGCGCCTTCCGGCAGCGTGCCGCGTGCCGAGAGGGCCTGCGACATGTCGGCGGCCGTGTAGATGTCGGCCAGCCAGTCCTGCATCACCGCGCGGATGCCGGGCTCGGTGATCTGCACCAGGGACATCAGCGGACGCAGCCCGGCCGGGGCTTCCACCGGACGCGCGGCGGGCGGCGGCGTGTAGAACGCAAGCTTGGACGGCGGGGCATCGGACAGGAAACCCTTGACCCAGTCCAGATTCGACACTTCGAGTGCCGCGAGCTTTTCGCGCAGCACCGATTCGAGCGCGTTTTCCCAGCCCGGCTCGATATGGACCTTCTTCCACAGGCGCGGCAGCTCGGCCAGGCCATGGCGTTCCAGCCAGGGCTGGACCTTGCCATCGGTCTGCACGCTTTCCTGCAGCTGGCGCAGCGCCGCCAGGCGGGCGTCCAGCGAAGCGATGGCGGCCGTCTCGCTCTGCACGCGCTCCTGCGCCGCGCGGCGCTCGGCGTCCAGGCGCGGCACCGATTCCTCGGCATCCATCAGCGACGCCTGGGCTTCCTCTAGCGTCGCCTCCTGCTCGGCCAGGTCCATGCGCAGCTCTTCAAGCCGCACTTCGTCCGGACGGTCGAGCCCTTGCTCCTCGCCCTTCAGGCGTTCCTTGCGCTGTTCCAGCTGCTGCAGCATCTGGTTGGCGTTGCGCTGGTGCGCGGCTTCGAGCTTCAGTGCCTGCTCGGCCTGCATGATGCCGCTGCGCTGGTCGTTGAGCTTCTGCTGCGCGTCGCGCCACTGGGCTTCCAGGGTGGGCAGCTCGTCCGTCTTCTGGGCCACGGCGTCCTGGCACTCGATCGTGCGGGCCTCGGCCAGCGCCAGGTCTTCCTCGGCCTGCGCAATGTCGTCGTTGGCCTGGTCGGCCTTGCCCTGCCACTGCTCGCGCTGGGCGGTCAGCGCGGCGATCTGCGCCTGCAGCCGGTTGCGCGATTCCACCACGTAGCGGATTTCGGCTTCGAGCTTGCTGACTTCGGCATTGGCCTCGTACAGGGCGCCCTGCGCGGCGTGCATGCCATCGGATGCGGCATAGTGCGCCGCGCGCATGGTTTCGAGTTCGGCCTCGACATGGCGCAATTGCGCGGTCTGGGCTTCCAGGTCGATCTGCGCCTGTTCGATGGCGCGGGCATGGCGTTCCTGCTCTGCCTGGGCTTCGCGCTTGCGCAGCAGCCACAGCAGGTGCTGCTTTTCCTCGCCTTCGGACTGCAGTTGCCGGAAGCGTTGCGCCACCTCGGCCTGGCCTTCCAGCTTGTCGAGGTTGTTGCCCAGTTCGCGCAGGATGTCTTCCACGCGGGTCAGGTTCTCGCGCGTGTCGCCCAGCCGGTTTTCGGTCTCGCGGCGGCGCTCCTTGTACTTGGACACGCCCGCGGCTTCTTCCAGGAAGATCCGCATGTCGTCGGGCTTGGCCTCGATGATGCGCGAGATCATGCCCTGCCCGATGATGGCGTAGGCACGCGGCCCCAGGCCGGTGCCCAGGAAGATGTCCTGGATGTCCTTGCGGCGCACCGGCTGGTTGTTGATGTAGTACGAAGACGTGCCGTCGCGGGTCAGCACCCGCTTGACCGCCACTTCGGCGTACTGGCTCCACTGCCCGGCGGCACGGCCCTCGGCATTGTCGAACACCAGCTCCACGCTGGCCCGGCCCGCCTGCTTGCGCGCGGTGGAGCCGTTGAAGATCACGTCCTGCATGGATTCGCCACGCAGTTCCGACGCACGTGATTCGCCAAGCACCCAGCGCACGGCATCGATGATGTTGGATTTACCGCAGCCGTTGGGACCTACGATGCCGACCAGTTGGCCCGGCACTTGAAAATTGGTGGGATCGACGAAGGACTTGAAGCCCGCCAGCTTGATCGAGGACAGTCGCACGGTTGTCGTGTGGTTTGGGCGATACGAAATTGGAAACGCCGGGTCCACGCCGGAGCACACGGCAAGGCGTGACGCCTGCGCCGCAAACTGCCCCCGGTGCCCGATAGATTGGCGCTCATCATACCATCGCCAATCCATTGACCGGCCGTTTTCGCCACCGTTGCACGCGCCACGAAGCGGTCGCTGTCCCACGTGAAAATCTTTTTATTTCCGATACTTGCGGGCGATGCTGCATGCACTTTCTAGCCCGCCTCGTTGTTTCATGCAAACGTCAAGCTGGCAAAGCCGCCAGAAACTTCTCAGGGTTAGTGCTAGTCTCTGGAGATGCCGGCGTGATCCCGGGGCCCCACCCCCATGCGCCGCGCCCGCCGCTCCGCCATGCCTGCCGCTGTCCTCATGGCGCGCGCGGCCAGTCTGAAGCTTGATTGCCTGCATCGCAGCAGTTTTGGAGGACTGAGCATGACCCCAACCCCACCGGCCGAGACGCCGGGCGACCTTCCGTGGTCCATCGCCGAGATCGACTATGACGCCATCGACGTCGCAAAAGTCCGCGACGATCGCACGCTCTTCTATTTGCTGACCGGCGCCTCGTTCATCGAGAGCGGGTCTGACACCTACGCCGGCAACCTGGCGCAGTACTACGCCGACGTGCCCGACGCGGCCGAATGGCTGTCGCAGCACTGGGAATCGGAGGAACTGCAGCACGGCCTGGCGCTGCGCCGCTACGTCGAGCACGTCTGGCCCGAATTCGACTGGGAACGCGGCTACCGGCGGTTCTTCGACGAGTACAGCAAGACCTGTTCCGTCGACAATTTCGAGCGTACCCCGGCACTGGAAATGGCCGCGCGCTGCGTGGTCGAAACCGGCACAGCCACCTATTACCGAGCGCTGGAACAAGCCAGCGACGAGCCCGTGCTGCGGAGCCTGACGCGCCGCATCGCCAATGACGAAGTGCGTCACTACAAGCATTTCTTCCGGTATTTCAATGACTTGAGCAACCGGGAGCGGCTTGGCCGTGCCAGGGTGCTGGCCGCCCTGGCGCGCCGGCTCCTGGAGATCAAGAACGAGGACGCCGAAATCGCCCTGCGCAACGTGCTGCGTATCGAGCAAAACCGCGAAGACGTGCCGGATCGCGAGGTCCGCGCGCTCAATTCGCGCTGCAGCGCCGTGGTCAGGCGCCACCTGCCGATCGAGATGACCATCAAGATGCTGCTGCGCCCCCTGCACCTGCATGCGCGCCTGGAAGACCTGGTACGTCGGCCCATCGTCGCGATGGTGTCGCGGGTAATGCTGTATTGACGCCGGGCTTCGCCCGACGCCCCGGGTGCCAGCTGGATTTGTCGGTTCAGGCCGGCGGGAAACGCCTCCGGCCTGCCGTCAATCCAGATCCAGATCGAGATCGGCTGCAAGCTCCGACGCCAAAGCACAATCATATAGGCGACGCACAACCTGATAATCCCCACATCGCTCGTCGGTCCAGAAATGATAATCCTTGCCTGTCAGCTTTCTGGTAAATACGATCCTGAATTCCGGCACGTGCTCGGTAAGACTGTAGTTGTATCGCAATTGAATCTCGAATTTCGGCAACTCCGCCTGCACAGCCGATTCCATTTCATCGAATTCCCACGCCATATCGCCGCTTTCGGTTTTCTCGCGCAAACGAATCAGCATATTTGAAACACTACAGGGCAACATCGATTTTCCCTCCTGCGGGATGACTCGCCTCGATTTCCTGCTTCACCTGCAGCAGTTTCTTGACCAGTTCCGTTTTTTGCACCCGCGACAGGTAGCCAGGCACGCCCCGGTTCAACGCATAGGCAAATACCTCCTCGATTTGCCCCAGTACGTTCAGCCCATCAGGATTCCCGTCGCCAGACGCCTTCGGAAATATTCTGACGTATGTCTTCCTGAAAAAAACGAAACAGCGCCACGCAAACCGATAATCATTCTGGTTGACGTATGAAATGACTTCGTTCAGCGCCGACACACAGTGGCCGATGCCTGCCGCAGCATCAACGCGGTTTGCATGCGTCAACACAGAACGGGCCTCATGCTGAATCGACTTCGAAACCCTGAGTCCATTTAGTACTTCGCAGACGGCGATAATCAGGCCAACCAGCGTCGCCACCGTGCCCGCATACGAGAAAATATCGAAATTGCGCCGCAATGCCAGGACACGTTCGTATCCCGAATAGGCGACGATAATCAACAGGCTGCACGAGACCGCGCAGAAAATCCGTATCGCGTGGTCCTGCAGCCTCCAGTCATGCTTCCATGGAGCCATTCCGCATTGCCCAGGTATTGGTGAAGTGCCCAGTCTGGCCGGCCTGAAGCGACATTGAAATGAGACGTGTCTGAAACAGCACGGAAACATGAGGGCGATTGACCTGCGTGATGGAACCCCGGACAAGGGGACGCCAGACAAGGGGAAGCCCAGACAAGGAAGCACGGCCGCGCCCGGGCGCTTGGCCGGGCGCCCGCGACCCGCCCGCGCTTTCCGGTCATGTGCCCGGCGCGATATACTTCTGCGTTTCAACCGCCCCGCCGCCCTGCCACCGTGAATCCGCGCCTCGACCTGCTCCAGACCTACCCTTTCGAGAAACTGCGCGTGCTGGTGGCCGATGTGAAACCGGCCGACAAGCCGGCCATCAGTTTCGGCATTGGGGAGCCCAAGCATCCGACACCGCAGTTCATCAAGGACGCGATGACTGCATCGCTGTCCGGGTTGGCCGTTTACCCGGCCACGGCCGGCACCGATGCGCTGCGCCAGACCATTGCCGGCTGGCTGGAGCACCGCTACCACCTGCCGAAAGTCGATGCCGCCACCGAGGTGCTGCCGGTCAGCGGGTCGCGCGAGGCGCTGTTTGCATTCGCGCAAACCGTGATCGATGCCAGCCAGCCCGATCCGCTGGTGCTGTGCCCGAATCCGTTCTATCAGATCTATGAAGGCGCAGCCCTGCTGGCCGGTGCCCGCCCGGTGTTCGCCAACAGCGATCCGGCGCGCAATTTCGCCCCGGCCTTCGACCAGATCGATGCCGATGTCTGGCCGAAGGTGCAGCTGCTTTACGTATGCTCCCCGGGCAATCCCACGGGCGCCGTGCTGTCGCTGGATGACTGGAAGCAGCTGTTCGAACTGTCGGACCGCTACGGGTTCGTGATTGCTTCGGACGAGTGCTATTCCGAGATCTATTTCGACGAAGCCACGCCGCCGCTGGGCGCGCTGGAGGCCGCCCACAAGCTGGGTCGCGGTTTCGAGCGCCTGGTGATGTTCTCTAGCCTGTCCAAGCGATCGAACGTGCCGGGCCTGCGCTCGGGCTTCGTGGCCGGCGACGCCGCGATCCTGAAGAAGTTCCTGCTGTACCGGACCTACCACGGTGCCGCGCTGAACCCGGCCGTCCAGGCCGCCAGCGTGGCCGCATGGGGCGACGAGGCGCATGTGCGCGACAACCGCGCCGCCTATGTGCGCAAGTTTGCCGAAGTCACGCCGCTGCTGGCCCAGGTGCTGGACGTGGCGCTGCCCGACGCCGCGTTCTACCTGTGGGCCGATGTATCGCGCACGGGCCTGAACGACACCGAATTCGCCGTCCGGCTGCTGGCCGAGCAGAACGTGGCCGTGCTGCCGGGCAGCTACCTGGCGCGCGATGCGCACGATGCCAACCCCGGCAAGAACCGCGTGCGCATGGCGCTGGTGGCCACGCCCGACGAGTGCCTGGAAGGCGCGCGCCGGATTGTCGAATTCTGCAAGTCGCTGGGCTGACAGACCTGGCGCCAACGCTTCACCCTGCTTCACCGATCGAATGCCCTGGCGCCGGGGCCCTGCCACCGGCGCCGCCTCTCACACAAATCACCACTGAGAACACCATCATGACGCAAGCTCTGCAAGCCCTGATCGACCAGGCCTGGGAAGACCGCACCAGCCTGTCGCCGAAGTCCGCGCCGAACGATATCCGCGAAGCCGTGGCCAACGTGATCTCGCAACTGGATTCCGGCGCGCTGCGCGTGGCCGAGAAGCAAGGCAAGGACTGGATCGTCAACCAGTGGGTCAAGAAGGCCGTGCTGCTGTCGTTCCGCCTGGAAGACAACGCGCCGATGAGCGCCGGCGGCTTTGCCCAGTTCTACGACAAGGTGCCGACCAAGTTCGCCAACTGGAGCCAGGACGACTTCGCCAAGGCCGGTTTCCGCGTGGTGCCGCCGGCCGTGGCCCGCCGTGGCTCGTTCATCGCCAAGAATGCCGTGCTGATGCCGTCGTACGTGAACATCGGCGCCTACGTCGATGAAGGCACGATGGTCGACACCTGGGCCACCGTCGGTTCGTGCGCCCAGATCGGCAAGAACGTTCACCTGTCGGGTGGCGTAGGCATCGGCGGCGTGCTGGAGCCGCTGCAGGCCAACCCGGTCATCATCGAGGACAACTGCTTCATCGGCGCCCGTTCGGAAGTCGTGGAAGGCGTGATCGTCGAAGAAAATTCCGTGATCTCGATGGGCGTGTACCTGGGCCAGTCGACCAAGATCTACGACCGCGAAACGGGCGAGATCCACTACGGCCGCGTGCCGGCCGGTTCGGTGGTGGTGGCGGGCAACCTGCCGTCCAAGGATGGCAAGTACAGCCTGTACTGCGCCGTGATCGTGAAGAAGGTGGACGCGCAAACCCGCGCCAAGACCAGCCTGAACGACCTGCTGCGCGACTGATCCCACGGATCTTCCAAGCCGCACCCAGCCGCCGGGCCCGTCCCGGCGGCGGATCACAGCCCAGCCGATGCCATCCTCTGCCAAGCGACTCATGGCCCTCGACCCCGCCACCGTCAGTACCGTGCTATCCCTGCTGCCCACCATCCTCGAACAGGCCAACAAGACCATCGAGAAGCTCAAGAAGGGCAAGCGCAAGGACGGCGGCGAAGGCACACAGCCAGACGCCGAGCCGCCGCGCGATCCGGCGGCACGCATCGCGGAACTGGAGGCCGCTGCCGTGCAGCAGGCCGAAGCCGTCAAGCTGCTGGCCGAGCAGCACGCGATCACGATCGAGGCGCTGCGCCGCGAGGCCGCGCGGCTGGACCGCCGGCTGCGCCTGATGACGGCCGTGGCCATGGCTGGCGTGGCATTTGGCCTGGGCGGGCTGATCATCGCGATCAACCTGCTGTTCCGTTGATTTCATCCCGATTCCGCGCATCATGACCGTCCTGCTCTACGGCATTCCCAACTGCGACACCGTCAAGAAGGCCCGCACCTGGCTGGAATCGAACGGTGTCGATTACACGTTCCACGATTTCAAGAAGCAAGGCGTCGACGAGAAGATGTTGCGCGCCTGGCTCAAGCACGTGCCGCTGGCCACGCTGCTGAACAAGAAAGGCACGACGTACCGCGCGCTGTCCGACGCCGACAAGGCCAAGGCGGACAACGAAGCCGGCGCCGTGGCCCTGATGCAGACCAGCCCGTCGCTGATCAAGCGCCCGGTACTGGATCGCGATGGCAAGGTCAGCGTGGGGTTTTCCGCCGACACGTACGCCTCGCTGTTCTGAAGACCCGAATCTCGCACCATTCGTCGCACCCCCTGCACCATGAATCCGACCCTTGCCCTGACCGAAGACCTGATGCGCCGCCGCTCGGTCACCCCTGCCGACGAAGGCTGCCAGTCCGTGCTGGAAGCGCGCCTGACCGCGCTTGGCTTTACCTGCGAGAACATCGTCAGCGGCCCTGACACGTTCCGCGTGACCAACCTGTGGGCGGTCAGGCGCGGCACGCAGGGCACGGCGGGCAAGCTGCTGGCTTTCGCCGGCCACACCGACGTGGTGCCCACCGGCCCGCTCGACCAGTGGTCGTCCGACCCGTTCGAACCGACCCAGCGCGACGGCAAGCTCTACGGCCGTGGCGCAGCCGACATGAAGACGTCGATTGCCGGCTTCGTGGTGGCCTGCGAGGAATTCGTCGCCCGGCACCCCGACCACGCCGGTTCCATCGCGTTCCTGATCACCAGCGACGAGGAAGGCCCCGCGCACGACGGCACCGTGAAGGTGGTGGAAGCCCTGAAGGCACGCGGCGAACGGCTGGACTACTGCGTGGTGGGCGAGCCGACCTCGGTCGATACGCTGGGCGACATGGTCAAGAACGGCCGCCGCGGGTCGCTGTCGGGCAAGCTCACGGTCAAGGGCGTGCAGGGCCACATCGCCTACCCGCACCTGGCGCGCAACCCGATTCACCTGGCCGCGCCGGCGCTGACCGCGCTGGTGGCCGAGACGTGGGACCAGGGCAACGAATACTTCCCGCCCACCACGTGGCAGATGTCGAATATCCATGCGGGCACCGGCGCCACCAACGTGATTCCGGGCCACGTGACCATCGACTTCAATTTCCGCTTCTCGACGGCCAGTACGCCGGACGGCCTGAAGCAGCGGGTGCATGCGATCCTGGACCAGCACGGCCTGGAATACACGCTGGACTGGACACTGGGCGGCGAGCCGTTCCTGACGCCGCGCGGCGATCTTTCCGACGCGCTGGCGGCCGCCATCGCCGCCGAGTGCGGGGTGACCACCGAGCTGTCGACCACGGGCGGCACGTCCGATGGCCGCTTCATCGCCAAGATCTGCCCCCAGGTCATTGAATTCGGCCCGCCGAACGCCAGCATCCACAAGATCGACGAACACGTGGAAGTGCGCTTCATCGAGCCGCTCAAGAACGTTTACCGCGGCGTGCTGGAACGCCTGATCGCCTGATCGGCTGATCGACTTACCATTGGAGCGACCGACCGCCATGGCTACCCCATCCCCCCTGAAGACCGTCCGCGACCTGCTGCGCCTGGCCGTTTCCCGATTTACCGCCGCCCGGCTGTCGTTCGGCCATGGCAGCGCGAACGCCTATGACGAAGCGGCCTACCTGGTGCTGCACACGCTGAACCTGCCGCTGGACACGCTCGATCCGTTCCTCGACGCGCGCCTGCTGCCCGAGGAAGTCGACGCCGTGCTCAAGGTGATCGACCGCCGCGTCACGGAACGCGTGCCGGCCGCGTACATCACGCATGAGGCGTTCATGCACGGCCTGCGGTTCTACGTGGATTCGCGCGTGATCGTGCCGCGCAGCTTTATCGGCGAATTGCTACAGGACGGCCTGGAGCCATGGCTCGGCGACATCGGGCAGATCGGCCCGGTGCTGGAGCTTTGCACCGGCTCCGGCTGCCTGCCGATCATCGCCGCGCATGTCTGGCCCAATGCGCGCATCGACGCCGTGGACATTTCGTCCGACGCACTGGCCGTGGCCCGCCGCAACGTGGCGGACTACAAGATGGAAGCCCGCATCGCGCTGTTCGAGGGCGACCTGTACGCGCCGCTGCCTTCGGGGGCGACGTACGACGTGATCCTGACCAATCCGCCCTACGTCAACGAGCAGTCGATGCGCGAACTGCCGGCCGAGTATCTGGCCGAGCCGCGCCTGGCACTGGCCGGCGGCGACGATGGCATGGACGTGGTGCGCCGGATCATCGCTGGCGCCAAGAAGCGCCTGAATCCGGGCGGGGTGCTGGTGGTGGAAATCGGCAACGAACACGACAACGTGGAAGCGGCCTTCCCCGATCTCGACATCGTCTGGCTGTCGGTGAGCGCGGGCGATGACCAGGTATTTCTGGTGACGTACGACGCGTTGCCCGATTGAGTGCCAGCAGATCGCCCCCGGCGATCACCAAGATCTGGTGCGGGGATTCCGGCTGAAATACAAGAAGCGTTCGCGCGGCGCAAATCTGGTGCGCAGACGCCATCGAACATGCCCTCCGGGCCGTCGTTTTTGCTCAGGCTGACGACGCCGTACGGGCGACTAAACGAAAAAACGCCGCACAACCGCGGCGTTTTTCTTAGGAAAACTCCTACCCCGATCAGCCTCCCGGCCCGACCGAATAGATCGTGCCGTTCGACGACACCTGGTAGTAGTCGGCGCCGACGCCCACCCAGTGATAGCCCTTCTTGGGGGCCGGCAGGTTGTAGTCCTTGTACTTGTCGATCACGTACTGCCGGTCGCGGAATTCGGCCGGCAGCTTTTCGCCCTTGTTCCACTTCTTGGGCGAGTAAGGCGACTGTGCGCCCATCGGCGTGGAGCCAGGCTGGCCGGACGACATCGAGCCTTGCGACATGCTGCCCGAGGACGACATACCGCCCTGAGACATGTTGCCTTGCGAGCCGGCGCTCTGTCCCTTTTGCGACGTGCCATGTGGCTGCTTGCCGCTGGTGGCCGGCGGCATCGGCGTCGCGTTGGGAGGCATCGCGCCTGCCTGACCAGGGGATGGCATGGGGGTCGGACCCGACGGCTGCGTCTGGCCGGGCATCGGTTGTTGTTGCTGGGCCTGGGCGAGCGGCACGGCCAGCAGGCCGGCGGCGACCAGGACAGCGGGAATTAACGTCTTCGTTTGCATCGTGATCTCCTCACAGACGGAACACGTCAGACTGTCCCAGAACCAGGGCAGTCCCAAGAAAGCTTAGTAGCAAATGCAGGGCCCGCATGAGGGCCCGATGTCGACCGGGCGTCTCCCGAGCCGTTTTTCCGCAATGAATTCAGTAACTTGCGCCCCCCACCCAGGGAACGTCCAAACTGAAAAAACCGCGAAGATGGGCATCGATGGCGGTAGTTTTGGCATGCAGCCGTGTCATATCTTCCCTGGCGCCCGGTCCTCGACGCCGCTGCTTTCCTTGGCCGATTCCCTGCTGCGGCGCGCCATAACATTTTCTTGAAGCCCCGCGCAAAGTCTCCTAGAAATTGGTCAGACCGCTTGACCATTTGTCCGCTGCCTGCCCGGGATACCCCATGCCGCTTCAGCAGATCGAACCGCGTCGCCTGTACCGCCAGATTGCCGACCAGCTGCGCCGGTTGATCGAAAGCGGGGAGTTCCCCGTCGGCGCCCGGCTGCCGCCCGAGCGCGACCTGGCGGTGCAACTGGGTGTGTCGCGTCCGTCGGTCCGTGAGGCCCTGATTGCGCTGGAGGTGGAAGGCCTGGTCGAGGTCCGCATGGGATCGGGCATCTACGCCTGCGCCGCCGATGCCACGCCACCGGCCTCGCACGCGGGCGGCATCGTCGCCGCGACGCCGCTGGACGTGATCCGCGCCCGGCAGGTGATCGAGGGCGAAATGGCTGCCGGGGCCGCGCGCCACTGCACGCCGGCACTGCTGGAGGCGCTGGCCGAATCGATCGCGCTGATGGAAGAGGAAGCCGGCGGCGGCAATATCCCCGTGCGCGGCGACCGCATGTTTCATCTGCGCATTGCCGAGGTATCGGAAAACGCCGTGCTGCTGCGTCTGGTGGCCGAACTGTTCGACGAGCGCCATAACCCGCTGTTCGCGCAGTTTGGCAACCATTTCGAGAACGCCGAAAGCTGGACCGCTGCCATTGCCGAACACCGTGCCGTCGTGAACGCCATCGATTCCGGCTCGCCCGATGCGGCGCGGGCCGCGATGTGCGACCACCTGGAGCTGTCCCATCACCGCTTCTACGCGGCGTGGCCGGGCCATGGCAAAGACGTGAAAGTCCACAGCGAGGAGTCGTGATGTCCCTGACCTGCCATATCCACGCCAGCGAAGACCTGCGCTTTACCGAGGTGGAACCGGCCGTCCCCGGCGCGCACGATGTGCGGGTGCGCCTGGGCGCGGCCGGCATCTGCGGGTCGGACCTGCACTACTTCTTCCACGGCAAGGTCGGCGCCTTCGTCATCAGGGAACCGCTGACGCCAGGACACGAAGCGTCCGGCATCGTCGAGGCGGTGGGCAGCGCCGTCACCCACGTGGCGCCGGGCATGAAGGTGGCGATCAATCCGTCGCACGCGTGCGGCCAGTGCGACTACTGCCGCGCCGGCCGCGACAACCTGTGCCGCAACATGCGCTTCCTGGGCAGCGCAAGCGTGTTTCCGCACGTGCAGGGCATGTTCCGGCAGCACTTCCTGATGCATGAGCGGCAGTTGACGCCGGTGGAAGCCGATATCTCGCTGGGCGAACTGGCCTTTGCCGAACCGCTGTCGGTGGCGCTGCACGGCGTGAACCGGGCGGGTGAACTGCTCGGCAAGACCGTGCTGGTCACCGGCGGCGGCACCATCGGGAGCCTGACGGTGATGGCCGCGCGGCTGGCCGGCGCGGCGCAAATCATCGTGTGCGACATCGCCCAGCGACCGCTCGACGTGGCTGCGACGGTGGGCGCCGACCGCACCATCCTGACCCCGCAGGTGCCCGCCAGCGAACTGCAGGACATTGCCGACGTGAGCCTGGAGGCCGCCGGCAGCGCCGCCGCGCTGGGCACGTGCCTGACGGCCACGCGCCGGGGCGGCCGCATCGTGCAGGTCGGCACCCTGCCAGCCGAAGGGCTGCACTTCCCCGCCAACAGCATCATGGCGCGCGAAATCGACTACGTGGGCGCGTTCCGCTTTGGCCGGGAGTTCGACTGGGCGGTGCAGTACCTGACCAGCCGGCGGCTCGACGTGCGGCCGCTGCTGTCCGCGCAGTTGCCGCTGGCACAGGCCGTCGAGGCCTTCCAGCTGGCAGCCGACAAATCACGCAGTACCAAGGTGCAGTTGACCGGGTGAGGTTTTGCCCTCGCATGCCGACTGGTCACCCCAATAAGACCGGCGGATCTTTCACCGAAAAAGGAGACACCCATGATGCTACGTCGCCGGCAGTTCTCGTCCATGCTTGGTGCGGCCCTGCTGTTCGCCGCCACCCTGACCACCCCGGCCCTGGCCCAGCAGGCCGCCCCGATCAAGCTCAAGTGGGCGCACGTCTATGAAACCTCGGAGCCGTTCCACAAGTGGTCGGTCTGGGCCGCAGACGAGATCAGGAAGCGCAGCAACGGCAAGTACCAGATCGACGTGTTCCCGGCGTCACAACTGGGCAAGGAAAACGATATCAACCAGGGCCTGGCGATGGGCACGGTGGACATCATCATCTCGGGCTCCAGCTTCGCGGCCAAGTCGTTCCCGCGCATCGGCGTGACGTACTACCCGTACATCTTCCGGGGCCCCGACCACCTGCTGGCCTACACGAAGAGCGACATCTACAAGGAACTGACGGCGGGCTACGAGCAGAAGACCGGCAACCATATCGTGGCCACCACGTACTACGGCACGCGCCAGTCCACCTCGAACAAGCCGTTCTCGCACTGCGCCGAGATGAAGGGTCTCAAGATGCGCGTGCCTGACGTGCCCGCCTACCTGGCCATGCCACGGGCCTGCGGCGTGAACACGTCGCCGATTGCGTTCGCCGAGGTCTACCTGGCGCTGCAGAACGGTACCGTGGAAGCCCAGGAAAACCCGCTGACCACCATCGAGGCGAAAAAGTTCTACGAGGTGCAGAAGTACATCGTGCTGACTGGCCATATCGTCGATCACCTGAACACGATTGTCTCGGGCGCGCTCTGGAAGAAGCTGTCCGAGCCCGAGCGCAAGATGTTCCTCGACGTGGCGCAGGAAGCCGCCACCAAGGCAACGGCCGACGTGGTGGCGCGCGAGAAGGAACTCGTGGCCGTGTTCAAGCAGAAGGGCATCACGGTGACGGAGGTCAGCATTCCCGAGTATCGCGACGCCGTGCTGAAGAACGTCAGCATCGAGTCGCAGGGCTATCGCAAGGCGGACTGGGAAAAGATCCAGGCGGTGAAGTAACGAACTTTGCTTGCCTGCCGGTTGCCTCCCCTCTCCCACAACGTGGGAGAGGGACTGGGGGATAGGGCCCGGCGGTTCAAATCCCCGATTTGCCGGCAAGCAGATCGTCAACGCCCTCTCCCCCGCCCCTCTCCCGCCAGCGGGAGGGGGCAGAAAACCCACCACAGGAACGGAGACATCCAATGGAAATGCGTTCCCAGGCCTTGCCCGACCGGCCCACGGACACCCCGCCCGCCGAAGGCGCCCCGCACATGACTTCGGTCGAGGAGATCGTCCACACCTTCGAGGCCGCCGATGCGCAGCCGGTGGACCTTTCCGGCTACGCCGCCGAGGACTGGTTCACCCTGGGCCTGTTCTGGGTCATGACGCTGCTGGTCTTCATGCAGTTCTTCACGCGCTACGTGATGAACGATTCGCTGGCCTGGACCGAGGAACTGGCCACCTACTGCCTGATCGGCGTGGTCTTCATCGGCGCGTCGATGTGCGTGCGCAAGAGCCGCCATATCCAGGTGGACCTGATCTATCGCTACCTGCCGCATGGCCCGGCGCGCGTGCTGTCCACGCTGGTCGACGTGCTGCGCACGGCGTTCCTGGGCTACGCCGCGTGGCTGGTCTGGAAGTACATCGGCATCGTGGGGGACGAGCCGATGACCACCATCGAATGGAACAAGAACTATGTGTACTGGGGGGCGCTGCTCGGCTTCGTGCTGATGCTGGGACGCTCGATCCAGGTGACCTGGCAAAACTGGCGAAACGGCTATTCGATTCTGGAACGCCCGGAAGCCTTCGAATCGTTTGACGACTAAGGAGCCCGGGCATGTGGATCCTGATTGCTTCGTTCCTGCTGCTGATGCTGGTGGGCATGCCGGTGGCCGTTTCGATGGCGCTGGCCTCGCTGTTCTATATCTGGGCCAGCGGCACCGTGCCCGACGTGATCCTGGCCCAGCGCATGATTGCCGGCGTGGAGAGCTTTCCGCTGCTGGCCGTGCCGTTCTTCATCCTGGCCGGCAACCTGATGAACGTGGCCGGCATCACCGGACGCATCTACAACTTCGCGGTGGCGCTGGTGGGCTGGATGCGGGGCGGCCTGGGCCACGTCAACATCATCGGCTCGGTGATCTTCTCGGGCATGAGCGGCACGGCCATTGCCGACGCGGCCGGCCTGGGCACCATCGAGATCAAGGCGATGAAGGACCACGGCTACGAGACCGAGTTCGCCGTGGGCGTGACGGCGGCATCGGCCACGCTGGGCCCGATCATCCCGCCGTCGCTGCCGTTCGTGATCTACGGGATGATGGCCAACGTGTCGATCGGCTCGCTGTTCCTGGCCGGCATCGTGCCGGGGCTGGTGCTGACGCTGTTCATGATGGCCACCGTGGCGTGGATCGCGCACCGGCGCGGCTGGGGCGGCGACACGGCGTTCTCGTGGAAGCTGCTCGGCTCGGCCACCGTGGAGATCATCGTGGTGCTGGCTTTCCCGATGGCGATCTGGCTGGCCGTGTCGGCCGGCATGTCGACCAACATGGCGGCGATGATCGCCCTGGTAGTGCTGCTGGCGCTGGACTGGTACTTCGACTTCTCGGCCGTGATGGCACTGATGGCGCCCGTGATCCTGATCGGCGGCATGACGCTTGGCTGGTTCACCCCTACCGAGGCCGCCGTGGCCGCCGTGATCTGGGCCCTGTTCCTGGGCCTGGTGCGCTACCGGTCGATGACGCTGCGGGCGCTTGCAAAGGCCACGCTCGACACGGTGGAGACCACCGCGTCGGTGCTGTTCATCGTCACGGCCGCGTCGATCTTCGCCTGGCTGCTGACCACGAGCCAGGCCGCGCAGGCGCTGACCGATGCCATCCTGGGCTTCACGCACAACAAGTGGGTGTTCCTGCTGCTGGCCAACGTGCTGATCCTGATCGTCGGCTGCTTCATCGACACCACGGCGGCCATCACGATCCTGGTGCCGATCCTGTTGCCCATCGTGCTCAAGCTCGGCATCGACCCGATCCACTTCGGCCTGATCATGACGCTGAACCTGATGATCGGGCTGCTGCACCCGCCGCTGGGCATGGTGCTGTTCGTGCTGGCGCGCGTGGCCAGGCTGTCGGTGGAGCGCACCACGGTGGCCATCCTGCCGTGGCTGATCCCGCTGTTCCTGACGCTGATCGCCATCACCTACGTGCCCGCGATCACGCTGTGGCTGCCCAACCTGGTAGGCAGCAAATGACGACGATCACGCACGTTGAACTGCTGCAGGTCGATCTGCCACCCCCCGTTGCGCGCTCCGATGCGATCCAGTCGTTCGTCACCCAGGAAACGCCGATGGTCCGCATCCGCTGCAGCGACGGCGGCGAGGGCACGGGCTACAGCTATACGATCGGCACAGGCGGCTCGTCGGTCATGGCGCTGCTGCGCGACCACCTGGCGCCGCAACTGATCGGCCGCGACCCGGCCCGTATCGAGCAGATCTGGCGCGACCTGATGTTCGGCACCCACGCCACGTCGGTGGGCGCCATCACCAGCCTGGCGCTGGCGGCGATCGACACGGCCCTGTGGGACTGGCGCTGCCGCCGCGACGGCCAGCCGCTGTGGCTCGCCGCCGGCGGCGCGCAGCAGCGCGTACCGATGTACTCCACCGAAGGCGGCTGGCTGCACCTGTCGCGCACGGAACTGGTCCAGGCCACGGTCGCGGCAAAACAGGCCGGCTTCCACGGGGCCAAGGTCAAGGTCGGCAAGCCGCATCTGGCCGAGGATATCGACCGGCTCCACGCCGTGCACGAAGCGGTGGGCAGCCATTTCGCGCTGATGATCGATGCCAACCAGTGCTTCACGTCGGCCGAGGCCATCCGGCGCGCGTCCCACTATGAAGGCCTGGGCCTGTCGTGGTTCGAGGAACCCCTGCCCGCCGACGACCTGTCCGGCCACGTCCGGCTTGCCGCCGCCACCCCGCTGCCGATTGCCGTGGGCGAATCGCTCTACTCCGCCGGCCAGTTTGCCGACTACCTGCGCCAGGGCGCCTGTTCGATCGTGCAGGCCGATGTGGCGCGCGTGGGCGGCATCACGCCGTGGCTGAAGGTGGCGCACCTGGCCGAGGCCTGCAACGTCCCGATCTGCCCGCACTTCCTGATGGAGCTGCACGTGTCGCTCTGCGCGGCGGTACCGAATGCCCCGTGGGTCGAGTACATCCCGCAGCTCGATGCCATCACGCACAGCCGCGTGGCGTTTGCCGATGGCCACGCCGTGCCGCCGGCGTCGCCGGGGCTTGGCATCGACTGGGACTGGGCCGCCATCGACCGCCGCGCCACGGCGCGCGCGACCGTTTCCTGACCAGGCTGACAAAACAAACCCGCTTGAATCGATAAGGAGCCATCCATGTCGCAACGACTCACCGGCAAGATCGCGCTGGTAACGGCCGCCGGCCAGGGTATCGGCCGGGCCACGGCCGAAGCGTTCCTGCGCGAAGGCGCCCGGGTCATCGCCGCCGACATCCGTCCCGAAGGCCTGGAGGCGCTGTCTGCCCTGCCCGGCTGCCGGACGCTGCGGCTCGACGTCACCGATGGCGCGGCCGTGGACGCCGCCGCACGCGAGATCGGCCGCATCCACGTGCTGTTCAATGGCGCGGGCTTTGTCCACCATGGCACCATCCTCGACTGCGACGAGGCCGCCTTCGATTTTTCGATGAACCTGAACGTCCGCGCCATGTATCGGATGATGCGCGCGTTCCTGCCGGCCATGCTCGACGCGGGCGGCGGGTCGATCATCAACATGGCCTCGGTGGCCGGCAGCATCAAGGGGGCGCCGAACCGCTTCGTCTATGGCGCCTCCAAGGCCGCCGTGATCGGCATGACCAAGGCCGTGGCCGCCGACTACATCACGCGCGGCATTCGCTGCAATGCGATCTGTCCCGGCACGGTGGAATCGCCGTCGCTACGCCAGCGCATCGGCAACCAGGCCACCGCCAGCGGCCGCACGCTGGCGCAGGTGGAAGCCGAATTCATCGCCCGCCAGCCGATGGGCCGCATCGGCACGGCTGCCGAGATCGCCGCGCTGGCCGTGTATCTGGCGTCGGACGAATCGGGCTTCACTACCGGCACCGCCCAGGTTATCGACGGCGGCTGGTCCAACTGATCCACTGGAGGGGCACGCATGTCCGCACCGGCTGTCATCCGTATCCATCCCGCCGACGATATCGTCATTGCCTGCCGCCAGCTGCTGCCCGGCACGGTACTGCCCCAGGAAGGCGTCACCGTGGCCAGCCTGGTGCCGCCGGGCCACAAGGTGGCCGTACGCGCCATTGCCGAAGGCGCGCCGGTGCGGCGCTACAACCAGATCATCGGTTTCGCCCGGCAGGCCATCGCGCCGGGTCAGCACGTACACACCCACAACCTGGCCATGGGTGACTTCGCACGCGACTACGCGGCCGGCAGCGACGTCCACGACACGGCGAAGGCCACCGCCCCGGCCACGTTCGATGGCATCGTGCGGGCCGATGGCCGCATCGCCACGCGCAACTACATCGGCATCCTGACCTCGGTGAACTGCTCGGCCACCGTGGCGCGAGCCATTGCCGACCATTTCCGGCGCGAGATCCACCCCGAGGCGCTGGCGCCCTATCCCAACGTGGATGGCGTGGTGGCGCTGACGCACGGCGCGGGCTGCGCCACCGACAGCGGCGGCGAAAACCTGCGCGTGCTGCGCCGCACCCTGGCCGGCTACGCCCGGCATCCGAACTTCGCGGCGGTGCTGGTGGTGGGCCTGGGCTGCGAGACCAACCAGATCGACGCGCTACTGGCCGAGCCGGGCCTGGCGGCGCTGGCCGACGGGCCGCGCTTTCACAGCTTCAACATCCAGGACACCGGCGGCACGGCCAAGACCGTGGCGCGCGGCGTGGGCGTGGTGCAGGCGCTGCTCGAAGACGCCAACCGCGTCACGCGCCAGCCGGTGCCGGCCAGCCACCTGGTGGTGGGGCTGCAGTGCGGCGGCTCCGACGGCTACTCGGGCATCACCGCCAATCCGGCGCTGGGCGCCGCCGTGGACCTGCTCGTGGCGCAGGGGGGCACGGCCATCCTGTCGGAAACGCCCGAGATCTACGGTGCGGAGCACCTGCTGACCCGCCGGGCCGTCTCCGCCGCGGTGGCCGACCGGCTGATCGCCCGCATCCGCTGGTGGGAAGCCTACACCGCGCGCAACGCGGGCAGCATGGACAACAACCCGTCCGCTGGCAACAAGGCCGGCGGGCTGACCACCATCCTCGAAAAATCGCTGGGTGCCGTGGCCAAGAGCGGCACCACCAATCTGGTGGAGGTCTACGAATTTGCCGAACCGGTGCGCGCGCACGGGCTGGTCTTCATGGACACCCCGGGCTACGACCCTGTGTCGGCCACGGGCCAGGTGGCGGGCGGCGCCAACCTGATCTGCTTCACCACGGGCCGGGGCTCGGCCTATGGCTGCGCGCCGTCGCCGTCCCTGAAGCTGTCGACCAACAACGCGCTGTGGCAGCGCCAGTCCGAGGACATCGACATCAACTGCGGCGACATCCTGGACGGCGAATCGACCATCGCCGACAAGGGCGCGGCCATCTTCCGGCTGATGCTGGAAACCGCCTCTGGCCGCCGCACCCGGAGCGAGCAGCATGGCTACGGCCAGAACGAATTCGTGCCCTGGGCGCTTGGCGCCGTGATGTAACCCCCCTGCATTGCCGGAGACCCGCATGAAGATCACCAACGCACGCGTTATCGTCTGCTGCCCGGGACGCAACTTCGTCACGCTCAAGATCGAAACCGACCAGGGGCTGACCGGCATCGGCGACGCCACGCTGAACGGGCGCGAACTGGCCGTGGTCAGCTACCTGGAAGACCACGTCGTCCCGTGCCTGATCGGGCGCGACGCGCACCAGATCGAGGACATCTGGCAATACCTGTACCGTGGCGCCTACTGGCGGCGCGGCCCGGTGACGATGAGTGCGATTGCCGCCGTGGACACGGCCCTATGGGACATCAAGGCCAAGGCCGCCAACCTGCCGCTGTACCAGCTGCTGGGCGGCAAGAGCCGTACCGGGGTGATGGTCTATGGCCACGCCAACGGCAGCGACATCGGCCACACCGTGGAAGAGGTGCTGCGCTACAAGGAAATGGGCTACAAGGCGATTCGCGCGCAATCCGGCGTGCCGGGGCTGAACAAGGTGTATGGCGTGTCGCGCGACCGGCTGTTCTACGAGCCTGCCGACGCCAACCTGCCCTCCGAACACGACTGGAGCACCGAACGCTACCTGGACCACACGCCGAAGCTGTTCGACAAGGTGCGCGAAGCGGTGGGCCCGGACATCCACCTGCTGCACGACGTGCACCACCGGCTGACGCCGATCGAAGCGGGCCGGCTGGGCAAGTCGCTGGAGCCGTTCCGGCTGTTCTGGATGGAAGACGCCACGCCCGCCGAAGACCAGCGCGCGTTCCGCCTGATCCGGCAGCACACGGTCACGCCGCTGGCGGTGGGCGAGATTTTCAACAGCATCTGGGACTGCAAGGCCCTGCTGGAGGAACAGCTGATCGACTATATTCGAGCCACGGTCGTGCATGCGGGCGGCATTACCCATTTGCGCCGTATTGCCGACTTCGCCGCGCTGCATCAGGTGCGCACGGGCTGCCATGGCGCGACGGACCTGTCGCCCGCCTGCATGGGGGCGGCGCTGCATTTCGATATCTGGGTGCCCAACTTCGGCATCCAGGAATACATGCGCCATACCGAGGAGACCGACGCCGTGTTCCCGCACGCGTACACATTTCAGGACGGCATGATGTATCCCGGCGACGCGCCGGGCCACGGCGTGGACATCGACGAGACGCTGGCCGCGAAGTACCCGTACCAGCGCGCCTACCTGCCGGTGAACCGGCTGGCGCACGACGGCACACTGTGGCACTGGTAGCGTGGCAGGTGGCAATTGAGGATGTTGACCGCAAGGCCTGACAAGGAGACCACGATGAGCGATATCGAACAGCTGCCGCGTCTGCATCCTGCCCGGCTCGGCGTGCTGCCGCCCGACGTGCGGCGTCCCGGCTATGCGCGCGACGCCCTGCGGGCGGGCATCGTTCACCTGGGGATCGGCGCCTTCCATCGCGGCCACCAGGCCGAGATCACCGAAGCGGCCATCGAGGACATGGGCGAAGACGGCCTGCACTGGGGCATCATCGGCGTGTCGCTGCGCCGGCCCGACACGCGCGACGCGCTCAAGCCGCAGGAAGGCCTGTACACGCTGGCCCTGCGCAGCGCCACCGCCGAGACGCTGCAGGTCATTGGTGCCGTCCTGGGCGTCCTGGTGGCCGAGGAAGATCCCGAGATCGTGCTGGACCGCATCGCCCATCGCGACACCCGCATCGTCAGCCTGACCGTCACCGAGAAGGGGTACTGCCACGATCCGGCCACGGGCGAGCTGAACCGCGCCGACCGCGACATCGTCGAGGATCTGTCCGCCGTATCGCACCCCGTGACCGCCATCGGCTATCTGGCGCTGGGCCTGCAGCGGCGCATGCAGCGCGGCCTGGGGCCGGTCACGCTGCTGTCGTGTGACAACCTGGCCAGCAATGGCGATACGCTGCGCCGCGTGCTGCTGGCGTTCTGCGCCGAGATCGACCCGGCGCTGCACGACTGGGTGGCGGCGCGCTGCACGTTCCCCAACACGATGGTGGACCGCATCGTGCCCAAGACCACCATCGACGACGTGGCGCACGTGTCGTCGGCGCTGGGCCTGTACGACGCGTGGCCCGTGGTGGGCGAGCCGTTCTTCCAGTGGGTGATCGAGGACCGCTTCGCGGCGGGCCGCCCCAGATGGGAAGCCGGCGGCGCGCAGTTCGTGGCCGAGGCCCGGCCGTTCGAGGTGCTCAAGCACCGGCTGGTCAACGGGAGCCAGTCGATGATGGCGTACATGGGCGTGCTGGCCGGCTGGGCCACCACCGACCGCGTGATCGCCCAGCCCGCCGTGCATGCGTTCATTTCGGACACCATGGAACGCGAAACCCAGCCCACGCTGCCGCCGCTGCCGGGGCTCGACGTGGACGCCTATCGCGCAAGCCTGCTGCCGCGCTTCACCAACCCGAAGCTGGGACATCGCACGCGCCAGATCGCCATGGACGGGTCGCAGAAGATCCCGCAGCGGCTGCTGGCGCCGATCCGCGACCGGATTGCCGCCGGACAGCCGTTTCCGCGCCTGGCGCTGGGCGTGGCCGCATGGCTGCACTTCCTGCGCGGCTACGACGAAGCCGGCAACGCCTTCCCGATCGAAGACCCGCTGGCGCAGCCGCTGGCCGCCGTGATGGCCGACGCCGCGCGCCAGACCGAAAAACTGTTCGATGCCCGCACACGCGAGCAGACGCGCGTGCGGACCATCGCCGGCTTCGTGCCCGTGTTTGGCGACCTGGCGCAGTCGGCGGTGTTTGTCGACAGCGTGGCCACGCAGCTGGAACTGCTGTGCGCGCACGGCGTGACGGGGGCGCTGACGCGCGTCAACGGCACCGCCTAGCCCGACGCCAGCGCAGGCCACCCATGCGCTGGCGTCATGCCTGCATGCGCAGATATCGTTTCTCTCTCTTGCCGCGACGCACCTACCATCGGCCAGAGCCCGTCATAAAAGGGCTTCCCAGCGTTCTGCCAAACAGCGAGAGAGAGACATGCAAGCCAGCGCCCCCGCCTTCGCGGAGACCGTGCCCCAGATCGGGGCCAGTCAACGCCGCCGCGCCATCATCGCCACGGTGATCGGCAACGGCCTCGAATGGTTCGACTTCACGGTGTACAGCTTCTTCGCCGTGATCATCGCCAAACTGTTCTTCCCCACCGGGAACGACCTGTCGTCGCTGCTGCTGGCCGTGGCCACGTTCGGCGTGGGCTTCTTCATGCGGCCCGTAGGAGGCATCATCCTGGGTGTCTACGCCGACCGTGTGGGCCGCAAGGCGGCGCTGTCGCTGACCATCCTGCTGATGGCCGCCGGCACCACGCTGATCGGCATCGCGCCGACCTACGACCAGATCGGCGTGTTCGCCCCGCTGCTGATCGTCATCGCGCGCCTGATGCAGGGTTTCTCGGCCGGCGGCGAAATGGGCGGTGCCACCGCCTTCCTGACCGAGTACGCGCCCGAGCGCCAGCGTGCCTACTATTCGAGCTGGATCCAGGCCAGCATCGGCGTGGCGGTGCTGCTGGGTGCCGCCGTGGGCACCTTCGTCACCGCCTCGCTGAGCCCCGAGGCGCTCAACAGCTGGGGCTGGCGCCTGCCGTTCCTGATCGGCATGATCATCGGCCCGGTCGGCTTCTACATTCGTCACAACCTTGAAGAGACGCCCACCTTCCAGGCAACCACCGACAAGACCGACTCGCCGCTGAAGGAAGTGCTGCGCGACTATCCGCGCCAGACCGCCGCCAGCTTCTCGATGGTGATCCTGTGGACGGTGTGCACCTACGTGCTGCTGTTCTACATGCCGACCTACGCCGTCAAGGTGCTCAAGGTGCCGCAATCAACCGGCTTTATCGCCGGCATGGCCGGTGGCATGGCGATCATGGTGTTCGCGCCCATCGTCGGCATGATGGCCGACCGGCTGGGCCGCCGCGGCCTGCTGTCGGGCGCCGCCGCGCTGATCTTTGTGCTGGCCTGGCCGATGTTCGCCTACATCAACCACGCGCCGGGACTGGGTTCGCTGCTGGTGTTCCAGATCGTCTTCGGCGTGCTGATCGCCGCCTACACGGGCCCGATCCTGGCCGCGTTTGCCGAACTGTTCCCGGCCAAGGTGCTGTCCACCGGGCTGTCGGTGGCCTACAACCTGGCCGTGACGATCTTCGGCGGCTTCGCCTCGTTCTTCATCACGTGGCTGATCGCCAGCACGGGCAGCACCATGGCCCCGGCCATCTACGTGATGATCGCGGCGGCCATCAGCTTCTGCGGCACGCGCCTGGTGCGCGAGCCGGCCTACCTGCAATCGAAGTAATTGAAGATGACCCAGATTCTGCTTCAGGGCGGCAACGTCCTCGACCCCGTTCGCGGCGTGCTGCTGCCGCGCCATGATGTGCTGATCGACGGCGAGCGCATCGTCGACGTCAGCGCCACACAGATCCACGCGCCCCAGGCCCGCGTGATCGACGTCACCGGCAAGACCGTGATGCCGGGCCTGATCGACCTGCACGTGCACGTGCTGGCGTCGCTGGCCAACCTGGGCCTGAACGCGGTGCAGCCGAACGTGCTGGTGGCGTTCCGCGCGATGCCGATCATGCGCGGCATGCTGGAACGCGGCTTCACCACCGTGCGCGATGCCGGCGGCGCCGACTGGGGCCTGTCGCAGGCCGTGGCCACGGGCCTGATCCCCGGCCCGCGCATCTTCCCGTCGGGCAAGGCGCTGTCGCAGACCGGCGGCCATGGCGACTTCCGCCCGCGCTCGGACACGCTGGAGCCGTGCTCCTGCGCGTTCCGCGCCGGCGCCATCGCCCGCGTGGCCGACGGCGTGGACGCGGTGCGGCTGGCCGTGCGCGAGGAAATCCAGAAAGGCGCCACGCAGATCAAGATCATGGCGTCGGGCGGCGTGGCGTCGCCGACCGACCCCATCGGCAACACCCAGTACAGCGAGGACGAGATCCGCGCCATCGTCGCCGAGGCCGAGGCCGCGCAGACCTACGTGATGGCCCACGCCTACACGGGCCGGGCAATCACCCGCGCGATTCGCTGCGGCGTGCGCACCATCGAGCACGGCAACCTCGTGGATGCGGCGGCCGCCCGCGTGATGCGCGAGCACGGCGCCTATGTGGTGCCGACGCTGATCACCTACGACGCGCTGGCCCGCGACGGCGCGCGCCTGGGCCTGCCCGCCGACTCCGTGGCCAAGATCGAGACCGTGCGCCAGGCCGGCCGCGATTCGCTGGCCATCTACGCCGAAGCCGGCGTGCCGATGGGCTTCGGCTCCGACCTGCTGGGCGAGATGCACCAGTACCAGTCCGAGGAATTCCGCATCCGTGCCGAGTTGCTGGGCAATGCCGAGGCGGTGCGCTCGGCCACGTCGATCGCCGCCGAGATCCTGCAGCGCGACGGCGAGCTTGGCGCGATCCGGGCCGGCGCGCTGGCCGATGTGCTGGTGGTCGATGGCGACCCGCTGCAGGACATCGAGGTACTGGCCGGCCCGGCGTCGCGCATCGAACTGGTGATGCAGGCGGGCAAGATCCACAACGCTTGAGGCCACGACAGGCCTGCCTCTCTCCTCCGCCCCCCTGCCATCCATGGGAGAGGGGAGACAACCCGCAGGCATCGATGGCCCAAACGGTTTGCTACCCTCTCCCGCGTGCGGGAGAGGGTCCGGGAGAGAGGGCACGGCAGTTCCAGTCGAAGCCCACCGCGTCTCGAGACGCCCCCGTCCTCACACCCCTCTGGCACAAGGCTTGCGACTATCATTGGCATCGTCACCTGCCCATGACAAGCCCCCGATGCGCATCACCCCCCTTCCCCCATTGCCCTGCCTGGTTGCGTTCGAATCCGCGATGCGACATGGCAGTTTCACCAAGGCCGCGGCCGAACTCCATCTCACGCAAAGCGCGATCAGCCGCCAGGTGGCCCAGCTTGAGCGATTCCTCGGCAAGAAGCTGTTCGTGCGCGAGCCGCGCGCGTTGCGGCTGACCGTCAGTGGCCAGCAGTACGCCGAGCAGGTGCAGCGGCTGCTGGTGCGCTGCGCCGAAGCCACCGAGGACGTGATGAAGCGCAAGGGCCAGGTCGAGTTGACCGTGGCCTGCTCGTCCGGCGTGGCCGTGCTCTGGCTCACGCCGCGCCTGGCCGCCTTCCGGGCGCGCCATCCGGACTTTCATGTGCGGCTGGTGGTCAACGACAGCCTGGCGTCGCTGTCAGGCACCGATTTCGATGTCGGCCTGTATTACCTGCGCGAAGGCGCGCCCAGCGGCATTGCGGCG
The DNA here is from genome assembly GCF_900104095.1 of Ralstonia sp. 25mfcol4.1. Lineage (GTDB taxonomy): Bacteria > Pseudomonadota > Gammaproteobacteria > Burkholderiales > Burkholderiaceae > Cupriavidus. The sequence goes on from NZ_FNJO01000008.1 coordinate 244,795, forward strand.
CAGCGGCTCTATGACGAGGAAGTCTTTCCGGTCTGCGCGCCGTCGTACCTGGGCGGCCGGCCGCTGAAGGTGTCGGATCTGCCGAGGGAATCGCTGCTGGTGCTGGAGGATGCCCAGCGCATCTGGATGTCGTGGCCGGCCTGGTTCGCGCGCAATGGCTTGCGCGAAACCCGCTTCGAGCGCGAGCTGGTGGCCAATACCTACCCTGTGCTGGTGCAGATGGCCATCGAAGGCCAGGGCATCGTGCTGGCTTGGCGCCATATGATCGACCGATGCCTGGCGGCGGGCCTGCTGGTGCGCGCCTGCGACGCCAGTGCGTCGCTGGGCGGCGGGTACTACGTGGTCTGGCCGCGCGACCGCGCCGAACCGGCCGCGGCGCGTGCGTTCCGTCAATGGCTGATCGACGAAAGCGACGCCGACGCCTAGGTCAGGTCGAGCATCGGCATTTCCGGGGACGGACGCACGCCGCGCCCGGCGGTGGTGGCTACGGGGCGGAAACGAGAGCCTTGCGCACGGCGTCGGTCACCTGTGCCACCACGCTCTCGCGCCAGTCGTCGGTATCGCCGTAGAACGCGTTCCACACCGTCTGCTTGATCAGGGCGCGCTGGTTCTCGTCAGCCTCCGGATGCACGTGCAGCCAGTGATCGCCGCGCAGCGCGTCCAGCACTTCGGCCAGCGGCAGCGTGCCGAATTCGAGCGCAATGCCGGCATAGTCGATGGACGGCAGGGTCTGGGGCACCGCCTGCCATGCCAGGCCCGTCAGGTTGGCCGAGGTCGAGGACCCGTCGTAGATCGATGTGACGCTGCGGCCCCAGATGGCCCGCGTCCTGGCCAATGGCTCCGGCGCGTCCGGCCCCATGTAGATCGGTTCGCCATAGCCCCAGGGGCCCAGTCCCGTATGCACGTCGATCCAGCGCAGCACCGTGCGGCCCGTGCCAAACCGGGCCAGGATGCGCCGCAGCGTGTAGTTGCTCCACGTGGCCTTCTGACCGCCGAAGAACATGCCGGCGGCGTCCTGGTACTGGCCCGCGCTGACGGCAGCCTGATACCAACCCATCCCCTTTTCGGCTACCGTCTTCATCAGCGCGGTGTGCTCGTCGCAGGACGGCGGCCATTGTGCCGGCAGTAGCAGCGGCGCCACTTCGGCATAGGCCGGGTTCAGCGGCAGCGGCCGGTCGAAATCCATGAAATTGCGATTCAGGTCGACGTTGTCCTCGTTGACGCGGCGCAGGTGCGAGAACCCGTAGGGGTTCACCGCATGCACGAACATCAGCGCCCAGCCGGCACGGCGGCAATCGGCATGCAGGTCGGTATCGTGCAGCATGGCCACCTGGGCACCCGATCCGCAGAAGCCTTCGGCGCCGTGCGTGCCCGATGTCACCATCAGCACGCGGGTCGCGTCGGATGCGCCGAGCCAGGCGACGTCCATGGCCAACGTCTCGCCGTCACGGCCGACTTCGGTCGGATGGGGAAACTCGGTCAGCGTGGCGCCGCATCCACGCGCGGCATCGATGAACTTCTGGCGGGCTTCGGCATAGCTGCGCGCGAACTGGCGCGCAACGGGCGACATCGGACTGGCAGGCATGGCGGGAGTTGGCCTGGGCCGGGTGAAGGTACGCCCAATGTAACGCCAATCGGCCGTCCGATGCCAGTGTCTTGCACGCTGGATCCGGAACGGCATCGCTGCGGTATGACGACGGCTCGGAACGACTTCGGGGCCGCTTCAGAACAGTTCGCCGGGCCCGCCGGGTTCGCCTTCCTTCGGCCAGGCGGAACGGAACGCATGCGGATGCATGACGATGCCGGCCGCCTCGATCTGCGCGGCCGACAGCACCAGATGTCTGGCCAGCCAGTCATGCAGGCTGCGCAGAAAACGTATGCGGTCCTCGCGATTGGCGCTGGCCGTCAGCCATTCCAGCTTGGTGTGCGCGGTGTAGACATCGAGCAGGTTCAGCGCCTTGAGCTTGGGCGGCGTGGCGGCGCTGCGCTCGATCGCCAGCACGCGCTGTACCTGGGCATGCGACAGCGGCCGGCCGACCAGGATCTGCTGGTACAGGTCTTCCAGCGCGGGAAACCGCACGGTCGGCTGCACGCGCGGCACGCCGGCCACCTTTTCCATCCGTAGCACCACATACCGCGTGGCGAAATTGCGGCGCTGCAGTTCCAGTTCGGCAGCCGTAGGCTTGCGGTGCGGCAGATCGGCAAACCCGGCGTCCACGCGCTTGACGGCGTCGCGTTCGGTGTAGTCGGGCACCTGGTCGAGCATGCCGGGCACGGCCAGCGCGGCGCGCGCGCACTCCAGACCAAACGGGTATTCATGGCCATCGGGGCCGCGCAGGATCCAGGCATGGCCTTCCGGAAAGCCATGGTGCCGGCCACCCAGGGCACTGCGCGCGTGGCAGCGGGTGGCGGACGGATCGACAAAATCCTTGCGAACGGGAATCCAGCTCCCGGGCAGAGGTGGGGTCATGAGACAGTGCAGGTGGGGAAATCGGCCGCCATTGTCCCACTGTTTCGGCGGCTGCTAAGTCATTTCGAGCGTATTGCCACGCACCTCGATCCTGACCGGATCGCTTTTCTTCCATTGTTTTCTCGGGATGACGAGTTTCCACACCGCATCGCCGCCGGGGTCCCGGAAGAACGCCACCACGCCAACGTATTCGCTGCCGTCCTTCATCGGCTCGCTGATGCTGGCGGCGGCGCCCGGCCGCAGCACGACATCGCCCGTGGCCAGCACATCCGGCTTCAGCCATTCCACGTCATTGGCCTGCAATTGCTCGTAGCTCGATTGCTCGAACCGCTGCGCGTCCTTGAGCTGATAGAACCGCACGACCGTCGACAGCGACTTGCCGGCGGCATCGGGATTCAAGGATGACCGGCCGGCGAAGTCGATGTTCATGGTCTTCACCTGGCTCGTAAACGCCCATTTCGCGGCGTCGACGGTACCGTCCTTGACCGCCTGCCCCACTCCGCATCCCACCAGCCCGGCGCTGGCCAGCGCGACCATTGCACTGCGCTTCAGACATCGCATCGTGCCCTGCCTCCTATCCCATACGTTAAGAAACTGCTTGCGCGGGGCGCATTCAGTGGCGCGGCGTTCGGTGGCCCGTCCACGTTCCAAGCTGCACGCGAGTCAGTCCGCGTGCAGCCGTAGCGAACCGCTGCGCGTCTTCGACGGGCTGGATCTGCAGCGAGTAGCCCAGCCTCGCATCCCCGGCATTGAGCCGGGGCGCGGGCATCAGGGCGGGCCGCACGTGCATCTCCAGGCACGCCTGGACCTCATATCCAAGATAGAAGCCCAGCAGCGCCAGCACGGCGCGATGCATCGAACGGCCCGGCAGCAGCCCGAGCACCGCCTCGCTGGTCAACGGCACCAGCACGACGCGGACGGTATTGGTCCGATCCACGAAGCCACGCCCCAGCACGCAGTGGTCGCCCAACGGCTGGACGCCCTGCATGGCCTGGTCGCGCTGGTCATCGAGGCGGACCCACACCGGGTGAAACTCCTCCACCGTGATAGAGGCGTCCGGCACGGCGTGCCGCAATACGCCGGCCAGCCCCTCGGCCGTGCGGGTCCGCTGGCTGGCGAGGCCCAGCATCGACAGCAGCTTTGGCGTTTCTACGATTCGTCGCACCTCCGGTTCGCCGATGCCCAGGCCCACCAGGCTCAACAGACACTGCGAAATCTTGTCGCGCCCCTCGCGCCGGAAGCCAACCGGATACCGATACTTGCTTGCCACACGGTAGAACTGCGTGACCATCCGGTGATGGAACAGGTCCAGAAACGCGGCCAGCGGCTCGGCTCCATCCCGACGCTGCGCGATCTCATCGACGAAATACGAGGGCATGAACGCATCCACGCCATATAGCCCGATAAATGTCGTTCGCACGGTGGGTACGTCACCCAGGCCGCCGGCATCCTGCTCGACCGCCGCCATCTCGCGCCCAGGAAAGCCAAGCTGTGCCGCAGACCGGAACCGCACCGGGTCGTCGGCAAGCCGGTTCGTGGAGCCCAAAGGCGGATGATCGGGAGCCGCCAGGTCGATCAGCTCGCAAAAGCGTAGAAAATTCATCCGGGGCGCATTGGCCAGCAACGCGGCCAGCAGCTTTCCACCCGCCTTCGCGCGGTATTCGACTTGCCTCAAAATGGCGCTCCTTCGGCCTTGCCATCTGGCCAAACCAGGCGTGCACCATCCGGCTGGGCGACGATGACCAGGCGCGTATACAGGTTTAGCGTGGCATAGAGCGACAGGAACGCATTCAGCATGTCGCCAAACAGCGCCAGATCGCCATCGCCTGCAAAGCGGGTCCGGTCAACTGTGACGGCGATTTCGACGCCACGCAGCAATCCGCCCTTGACCAGCTTGCGCAGCGGCCGGTGATGCACCGCGGTGATCGCGCCGATCCGGCGCCGGTTCATTTCGCCATCCGTCCAGTCATAGAGCGCCAGCGACCCGCGCAGCATCTCGGCATCGAGCAGCGACAGGTAGTTCGGCGCCAGATGCGACAGCACGCGCCAGTGGAACCTGTCGCGCGTCGGCGGATAGACTGGCAAGGTGGGGGCGGTCAGGTTCCGGACGGCGCTTACGTGCGCGAAGCCGCTGCGCATGCGCCGGATGCCGGCCTGCCCAAGCGCCTTGCGCGGCAACATGCCATTGGTGCCCGTCACCGACAGCGACAGCGTCTCCTCGGGCAGGCTGTCGTGCTGCTCCCACGCATGACCGCCCAGCACGAGCCACGTATCGAAGCGGCCCGATGGCCCGCGTCGCACGCGGGTGTGGAAGTACCGTTCCGGCATCTCGTGGCGCAACATGCCGCCGCGATGACGGAACGCTGCGAACGGCGCATACTCGAATCGCTCGCCAGTCGCCGCCTCGAAGCCCCGCACGGTGTCCACCGAATAGACTTCGACATGCCAGCCGTGCCGTTCGGTGGCCCGCACACGATATTCGGATTCCCGGTGCGTCACGGAAACGGGGTCCGCCTCCAGTTCGAACAGGTTGATAACCGGCGTGCAGTACAGCCGGAAGTTGTCTGCCGATACCCGCAGGTCGGCAGGTAACGCCCTTTCCAGAACGACCTCCACATCGAAGTGGTCGGCGCTGGGCGGGATCGCCTTCATGTCCAGGCCGATCAGTTCCACGAACATGAACTTCTCCGGAAACGTGAAGTACTCCAGCAGCAACTGGTAGCCGCCGAACGCATTGTCCGGCTTGGGCCAGAGCCGTTCGCCCGCACCGAATCCCGCCGGTTCGATGCGCAGCCCCGCCATGGGCTGCGCGGCACCCGGCAGGTCCGCAGGGACGCCGGGGACGCGCACCTGGACCGCTACCGGCGGCGCCGTCAGCGCGGCCCGCATCGTCAACGCCAGTGGCCGGTCGGCATGCAGGTATATCCGCAGACGGGGCACTTCGAATGGCTCGCGGGTGGCCGGCCCCTGAAACGCCAGCCGCAACCGGACGACCGAGCGTCCATCCTCGCGCGTTTGGATATCCGCATCAGTCAGCCGCAGCGGATACAGATCGACGGCCTGCGTCGTCCGGTAGGTGCACTCGACCTGGCCCCCGCCGTCGCGGCCGCCGCCCTCGACGGCAATCGGGTCGGACAGTACCTCCAGGCCGGCAGGCAGCACTTCGTGCCGTTGCAGCCCGGCCGGCTCCGGCGCCAGTTCCAGAATCGAAAGCGACGGGATCATCCGCAGATAATGCGGCCACAGCATGCTGACCAGACCCTCCGTCATCTCGGGCAATTCGTCGTCGAGCTTTTGCCGCAGGCGCCCCATCAGGAACGCAAACCCCTCGAACAGGCGCTCGACATGAGGATCGCGCTCCCCGACGCGATCGATGTTGAGCATGCGGGCGCGGTCCGGAAACGCCTGCGCGAACTCCTTGCCCGCGTCACGCAGATAGCGCATCTCCGCTTCGTAGTAGCGCAGGATGTCATTGTCTTGGGCGGAATGGCTCATCGTTTCATCGTAGTGGTCGTGCCAGGGTCAGGGTCCGTGCCGGATCGATGGCGGTCAACTCGCCCAGCAGCACATCGATGCGATGCGCCAGCACGGGCTTGTTCGCGTCCTTGCGCAGCATGCGGGACTTCAGCAGCCGTAGCCGCTGTTGCTTGACGTCGAATGCCAGCGCTGGCTCCCAGGCCGACAACTGGAACCGCTGCGCGTCCTGGTCCAGTACGGTTAGCAGGTGCGCGGCGATATCCGCGCGGTCGGCCCGTTCGGCAACCCTTGCCATGACCAGTTGCCGGACAAAGCGCTCACGCTCGCCGCCGCGCGCCGGCAAGCCCTGCAACCACGACAAGGCCGCTTCGATGCCCCGCTCCGCAGCCATGTCGATGGCCTGCGCCTCCATTTCCGTCCAGTCGGTCCTCGCCTCGGACATCACCGCGGGGGCGATCGGGCCTCCGCGCTCCAGGTCACGTACCGTGGCATGGCGACCGATCCATTCCAGCGTGGCATCGTCCGCGAACGGCGTGCCGTCGGAGAAAGACAGTTGGTCCAGCCCCGGCAGGCGCTCCAGCAACAACGCACAGTCCGTGGCCAGCAGGTCTCGAACAGCCGCGTATGGCGCGCCGGCCTGCTCCTGGGCAACAAACGCGTAGCATTGCAGATCCAGCCAGCAATGGTTTGCGCCTTCCGCGAAGGCCTGTTCCACACGCTCCAGCAATTCCGGCCATTGCTTTTGCAGCGACAGCCGCTTCAGATGCGCGCGCAACTCCGCGCGCGGCGCTGCCAGTCGGGTGCGACCACTGGCATCGTGAGGCGGCACCTCGACCAGGACATCCCAGCGCACACACCGTATCAGCCGATAAGCGGCCAGGTATCCATCAGGCTGCTCGCGCAGGAACCGCGCCATCTGGCGGGCACGGTCCAACAGTTCCCGTGCCGATGCCACCGCGCCGTATGTCAGCGACTCGGGTGCCTCGACCGGCATGACCGCACGGTCGTCGCTCGTCTCCGGTAACGGGTTCTCAATCCGACTCTCGAAACGGCGGCACAGACCTTCCAGCGCCGGACGGCCGGCATCGGACCATTGCGCGGTCCGCGCCTGGATCAACGCCAGCGCCGAAAGCGTACGCGCCAGGGTGTCTCCGGCCAGTCCGTGTACACGGTCCAGCCGGTCGGCAAACGTGGCGCCGGCCAGCCATTCCAGCGCCGCCTTGCGGGATTCCGCACGGGCGGGCAGCAGCTGGTTGCCAAAGCGATCGATCAGCGCCGACAACAACTCGAATCCTGCCGCGACCCCCTCCGCGCCATCTCGACGCATGCGACCGTACAGGTAGTAGACCGCCAGCCGTACATCCTTGGCATAGTTTTCAGCAGCCGCTCGGACACTTCCACGATCAGGGCGTCGTTGACGCCAGACAGCTTGGCCACCTCGTCCTTGATGGCAAGGAATTCGTCCTCATAGCCTGGATCGTCGCCTACCGGCATCTCCGGGCGAATGTCCTGCAGCCATGGCGCCCATTGCACCTGCGTGGACGGTACGGGCGCCAAGGGCGTGTCGGCGCCAAACAGCGCCTTGAGTAGTTGATTGAACATGCGGCGAGTCGAATTTGTCAGTGGGATGCCGTCGCACTGGCCTGCGCCAGCGAATGCCGGCCGGAATCGGCAAAGATCCGCGACGGCAGCACAAAGCCTCGCAAGGCCAGCAATTCAAGAGGCCCATGACCCGCCTCGGTCCGCATCTGGTAGCGGATGGGATACGCCATCGCGGCCGACACCGGCGTATGGCTTTCGCGCGCGGTCAGACTATCCGGGTCGGCAGCAACTGCCTGCTTGTCCGCGATGCCCGTATCTGGCGCACCCTGCCATGTCAGCTGGAACGTTGCGCTGTCGATGGGTTCGACATCGGCGCGCTCGAGCATCCGGATCCATCCCCAGCGCCCGTCGAATTCATAGTGCTTGTTCGTCCCGGCTGTCTCCGTCTGCCACTGCAGGCGCGTGCCCGGTGCCTGGAGATTGTCGGCCGGCCACCGTGTGGCATGCCAGCCTTCGCGCTGGTTGAAATAGTGAAGCGTCTGACCGTCCACGGTCATCAGCGTGTCAGTCAGGCCCGGCGTCGGGATCGGCTTTAGCGCGAACTGGAACTGCGGTTCGCCTTGCACCAGCATTCGGGCACCAATCCGCTGCAAGGCATTGATACCCTTGAGAAAATTCGGATCGAAATCCAGCCCTTCCGCACCTGCCGCAACGGGCACCCATTGGTCGCCCTGCAGTTCCAGCACGCCGGCAAGCTGACTGCCCAGGAAGGCATGGATCAGCCCGTCCCGCGGCCGCAGGAAGCGCGCCAGTTCAGGCAGCGAAGCGTCATTGGCGGTCGACGCAAATGGATAGCGCCCTGCAAACGCCCTCCCCCACGCCATCGCGATGTGTTTCAGCCATGCCTCGTTCAAACTGGCCTGAGCCGGCCGCAGGACAGCCTGCGCGGCCTGCACAACCGGCCGTACGAACAGCGCCTCGCCCATGCCGGCCCATTCGGCGCCAAGGCTGGCGGCCATCAACTGGGCATAGGCCTGCGTGTCAGCCAGTTCCGACCCCCTGCCCTGAAACAGCGCCTGCGCCAGCTGCCGCGCCTGGCCGTCGCCATCGCCGCTTTGCGTGATCTGCTGCAAACGCAGGCGAAGCGCCGTCGCGCGATCGAAGTATCGCTGCAGGCTCAGATCGCCAGTGCCAACCGGCCCACCCGGCCCCGGCTGACCGGCAAGTCGCAACACCGGCCCAAACGCTGCATCAAGCGGCCCGTTCGCTCTCGCGGCGCTCGCCCCTTCACCCTTGCCGCCAAGGATGGACTTCGTCTTGTCGACCAGCGCCTCGGCCAACGAAGCTTTCTGCAGCCCGGCCCCGCCCTGGTACGCAAGCGACTTCATCAACGCAACAACGGGCGACTGACGCACATCCGCCATCTGCTTGAGTTGGTCAATCGATGCCGGCAACGTTGGGGCCGGCTCCCATTGCAACGCGTTCATGAAGGCCTGCCAGTGCTCGGCATAGTCGGCGAAGTATTGCGCAGTCAGCGCGACACGCATCGAATCGGCGGAGTCACTCCCCTCCGTCATGCCAAAGCCAGCCTGACCGTCTGCCCCATCGTCGGACAACACCCAGTCCGCGGCAATATCCCGCCGCTTGGCGGCAGCATCGATCGCGTCCGCGACATAACCTTCATACGCCTGTCGCGTAAAGACGCCCGGCACCACCGCCGAGGATCGCAACAGACCGCGCGTATCGGTGCCGCCGGCAAGCTGCGCCAAGGTCAGGTCCGGGTACTTGCTGCCAACACCGTCCAGGATGCCCCGGTAGAGCGTGTCCTGTGCATTGGTCTGCCCGATGACGGCCAGCAAGGTCCTGCGGGCGCCTGCGATCAGATCCCCTCGCGCGTCAATCTTCCAGGCTTCATTCGTTTTCAGGTGCCGCGCATAGAAGTTGGCCAGGCGCTCGGCCATGTCCATCCTTTCACCCGGCGTCAGCCGCGCACCGGTTGTCCAGTGTGCCGCCATCTGCGCCGCAAGGAAATCGGGCTCGACGCGAGCGGGATTCGCCAGCATCAGGTACGCCTTGAGCGTGTCGCGACCGGCCATCGCCCACCGAGTAGTCTGGTCGTCAAGTTGTGTCGTTCGAAGTTGGGAAAGGTCTGCGAGAGAGGCTTCGAGGTCGTGCTGCACAGGGGTGATCAGAAGCTGGCGGGCGGCGTGACCGTAGGGTTTCCGCAACGCGGCGAGGATTTCGGCGTCGCGGTTGAGGGTGGCGCGCGCCCACCAACTCGAGTGGTTCGATATGCGCTGCTTATAAACATCGATTTGGTGTTGGAGCGAAACCAGAGAACTGAGCTTGTCTTCAGGACTTGTGGAGCGATGAATGCCTTGAATCGCACCTAAGGCCGTACTTACACTTCTGGAGCTTTGCATGCCTGAGACCATCATCACCGACGTCCAGGCACAAATACATGCGATGGCGATCGCAATAAAAGCGCCTGCTCGACGTGCACCTATTGGGCGGACACAAAACGCCCTTGACTGCGCACCAATTTCGTGCCAAACCTGTGACAATGAAGACGAACACTTCCAGCCGTTATCGGGTTCTGCATGACTAGACCCAGGCTGCCCTGCTAGGGCGAACACCGCACCGCTCAAACGCCCCTTCATCCAGTCGGACGCTTGCCATGTTCTCGAAAAGCGCACAAATCTGCCGCACATCGAGCCAACGACAGCGGAAAGCTTGACAACGCCTGCTCGGTCGGTGATGTTCCGCGCATAGATGGCGTCGAGCGCCTGCCGACGTTCCAGCGAATCCAGCGCACCGGCCACCAGATGGCCAGCCTCCTCGGTACTTTCGTGCACGCCCCCCGAAATGAAGACGCCAGCAAACTCGTGTCGCGCTGACTGACCCGGCCCTACAGCCGGACATAGCAGAACAACCGGGAGGCTCCAACGAAACTCTTCCTCCATCGCAGCCAACTTGCGTAGCACATCACTTTCGTTCGCGAGACAGTCGTCCTCGGCGACCACATATACCAGCGCATCGATCGGTCGACGCGGGCGCGCCCTTACGAGCTCTTTCCACCACAGGTTCGCGTCAACACCGATTGGCGTTGCATGGACTAGAACCGAATCTTTTGCATCGACAATGCCGACTGCATCAAGTCCCCGCGCAATTGTGTTGATGGTCCTGCCATCGCCACACACGAGTAACCACGGCACGCGACGTCGCCAACCTCTTCCGTGCCTCCCGCGCAAGGCCCGTTGCACGGATCGAAGGTCCGTCCACGGTGTCGGCCCCGACGCTTCGCCTACTTCCATTTTAGACGACGTCCGATCTTCTAGCCGGGACGAGAACACCGATGACTTCAATCTGGCGATCAGAAGGACGACCGCCTGCAAATATTTCAAGAAAATCAGTCCGATCAAGAAACCAATAAATAGGCATAGCTCGATGATCGCTACTTGTTCAGATGTTTTTTCATAACGAATCAAGGCCACCCAAGTGGTGAACGCTACAACGATATACAGAATGAATAGTGCAATGCCGAGGTATAGCATCGCCGAATTTACATGCGGTCTCTCCTTCATTTTTGATTCCTGCAAACGAGGGATATAATGCTGTTCCCATGCTGAACAACGATAAGTTGCGGTAGCGCCAGGCGCGCAGCGTTTTCCAATGCATGAATGACGGCAAGCCAGGGACTTGCATCACCGCAATCCCCAAGCATCTCGTCGAGATCCCTCTTCCATACGCTGCCGCCAAGCATCCTATTCAGCTGATGGTATGCTTCTGTCGAAATTCCTTGCATCCATATCGTCTCGATTTGATCCACGGCAGTGCGTCCCCACTTCGAGGCCAGCTCAACCGTCCGAGGAATCGAATCCACCGTTCCACGTCCTGGTCGATGAATGTGCAAGGCTGATGTAAGGTCCGCTGATGGGCCCGATGCGCCTATGCGGCGAACCAGCATCGCTGCGGCGCCTTCTGAATGCCCAAATTCCATGCCGTCGCTGATAGCGTCTCGAAGTTGAATCACAACAACAAGTTTCGCTTCATTCATTACCATGCTGTCGTGCCATTGCTCCAGCTCCGATATGTCAAGACTGCCTGCCCCGGGTGTCACACGCACTATCAAGCCACGGGCTTTTGACGACAATAGCGCCTCCAGCTCTTGGCAAGTCTCGTCAGGATCAACACGTGCAGTGACCCGAAGCCGAACATCCAGTACGCATCCCGGAGGCAATGCGCACAGACCACATACGATTTCACCGACCAGATCTGCAAAGAGCCAAGAGCAGATTTCCCGATGGCGTACGTGTTCACCCAGTACATTGCTAGGGTAGAACGGACGATTTGGTATCCTCAGTGCGCGTGGCGCAGGAACGGCTCGATCCGTAAGTTCTGAACAGGGTGCATGATCATGTGAATCGGCACCGAGATCGATGCTAACGACGCGCGCCATCTCCGCCGTGGCGGTGCGCTGGGCATAACTGATCGCCATGAGAGGTCTGCTGGCTCGATCATGGCAATCCTCCTCAATTTCGTCTCGCACTTCGTTTTCCGCAACAGCTTGGCTGCAGTCAAGATGCCCTAGACCGAGACGCAGGGCCAGGGCAAACAGCCAGCATGCCACCGAGTAACCGAAGCCCCCTACCCATAGCATCCACTGTTCGTACTCAGCTTGCCACCAAAGAAGCCCTGCAACACCAATACCCGCAGCGGCAAATATGACAAACAGGGCTCCCCACCGCCAAGCACGTATTCGGGGTGACTTTGGAACAACGACGCGTGGCTGTACCCTATCGAAATCAATAGACATCAACTCACCAACAGCCTCAAAAACTCTCATTAATGTTCAGACGACACGCATGGGAAGAAAGGCCGAGGACCAAAAGCTCGCGTGGCATCCGTTCCTATTCCGAAAATCCGAACCGCCCGTTGTGCTTGACGCCTTCCGGCTGAGTGCTTGACCAACTCGGGAACGAAACGGCGCTCCCTGCCGGCCCTTCGATACGCAACTGTCCTTTTACTTCAACCGCTCCAGCGGGACTGGCCAAGAGGACTCTGCCATTGCGAACCTCCATGTACGCACCAGCGCCATCCGATAGCCGGATGCCCTGCGACGCGACAAGGGTCAGCTTTCCCTCAGACGAAGTGATAGCAATATCCTTCAACGCCATCAGATCCAAGCCATCGCCTTGGGCTTGTATTTCCACCTTTCCTTTCGATGCAAAAATTCGAATACCAAGCTTTGCAGCAAATAGAGATATCGCTTCGCCTGCGGCGACAGATATCCGCTTTAGGACACCCACATCGAAACCGCAACCTGCTGTCAAGAAAACGTGTTTACGCGCAGCAATTTGCAGATCGCTACCGGTAGCTAGGCCCACTCCATATGGAGCAGTCGCAACCAGACAGGCCTTCTGCAGGCCCAGCAGCCGTTTTTCGACAAGCGCACGCTGCCTGTCAACTTCAGCCGCCCACGCCTTCGCAGCGCTTGCAGATTTCGAAAGCGATTGCAGGATCTCCGTAGCCTGCTTGAAGGTTTCCGCCACATCGTCCATGTCGAGTTGCTTGCCTTCCGCGTTTGGCTGGTCTGCAGCGGTCAGGTATAGACCCTTTCCACCACGGAGCGCACCGAACTCGGACGTCCTTAGTTCGAAGCCGGATCCTCGCTTCTGTCTTTCTCGGTCGACCAAATGTCCAAGATTCAGCTGCGTCCGCCATCCGTACTCCGTCGACAGCTTGATCCCCTCGTGCCCCTCCCAGTCCTCGAAGCGCAGCTTGTTGTTGCGCTGCGTCCGGATCACGTTGCGCGATTGCCAGCCGTCCCGGCCGATGATCAGATCGGGATTGTGGCTGTTGTGCAGCGCGTGGGCGATATAGGGGCGATTGGGGTTGCCGTCGTGAAAGGCGATGGCGACCTCGGTGCCTTCCAGCAGCGGGAAGTGAAAGCCGGTCTGCACCGCGCCGGCGAACGGCTTGGCCAGCCGCAGCGGTACGCTTTCCTGGCCATTCGGCCATGCATCGAAGTCGAGATCGAAGCGGACGGTGTAGTGCCCGTCCTGCGTCAGGTAGGCATATTTGTATTGGCCCGGCGTGGTGACGCGACCGCTCAGCGTGCCGGCGATGCGCGGCCATTTGGCTTCGTCGACCGGCAGACGGAAGCGCCGGTCCGAAGGAATCGCCTGATAGGTATTCCGATAAGCCTGATCGCGGGCGCCCGTGTGGATGACTTCGGTGATGACCTGGCCGTTCGGCGCATCCGGCAGCGTCGTATCCATGCGAAGGATGCGCGCCGGGCGCAACGCCAGCACGTTGCTTTCGCCCTGATAGACGACCTGCCCGGCGATGGCCGCCTCGTGGCGCAGCAACGCCTCCCACTTCGCGCCGGCCATATCCAGATGATGCGTGCCATGAATGTATGGCTCGCCATAAGTCGTCCGATCCTTGTATGCAATGTTGGCGTCGGCCATGAGCCGCTCGTAGGCGTGGGCCGGGTTGTAGTCCGATGCCAGGACCGATCTGGCGACGGTCTTCGTATTGGTACGAATCGAAAAGACGGCTTCAGTGCCTGACTCCAGCCCTGCCGTCTCGCGATAGGGCACCCGCAGTTCGGGCTGATAGATGTAATGGTCGATGTCGTCACCGAACACCACAATTTCGCCAAATTTCCCCGGCGCGAAGTAGCAATACATGCCTTCCTGCTCCATCAGCAGGCGCACGTAATCCCAGTCGGACATCTGGTACTGCAGGCGGAACTTGTGCTCGGGATACTCGCGCCGTAGCCGAAAAGCGAACTGATGGCCTTCGAGTTCGTGGCTGCGCAGGATTGCCTCGATGATCTGCGGCGCGGTCTTGTGCTGATAGACGCGGCTGCGCGGTGTCAACCGCAGGCGCGTCACCAGCGGTTCCACGACCATCTCGTAGCCATGGAAGTCGCGCGTCTGGCGAGTCTTCGAGAACACCGGAATCCATCCCGCAAAGCGGCGCGGCTCGCTGCCATCGCCGGGGTCGATGACGAAGGTCGCCGGACGATTCAGGTAGTCGGCGCGGTCCAGCTCCAGCGGATGGGTCAGCTGGACGGTCACCCGGTAAGGCTTGCCGAGTGTCTCGACGGCCTTGAAAGACACCACCGACAGTGCGATCGCGGTGGGGGCGGCGGGGACTTCGAGGCGGTAGGACTGATCTCGCATCAGCCTTCCGACCAGCCCCATCGCCGCTTGCCCGACCTGCATCCATTCATCCGCCATGGTCCTCCACTCCCGTTGCAGCGTGGTCGCCGCATGATCGTTCGCGTCGCAGCGCCGCACGCAAGATGCCGCACGCTACCGGGAATTGATGATTGGAGAAACCACTGAGATCGTCTTTTCTGACGCACTGCAAATCGCCTTCCTCCGCCTCTCATTTTTCGCAACTCTGCGATGTACGACACCGATAGCGCAGTGCTAAAACGCCACGGGTTCGCGCACCGGATGGGGGCTCCATCCCGGCCAAACGAACATCAATCGATTGCAGTGCAACAGGAAATCAGACAATGGCTGAAAGCTTCCAGAACGAAGTGCCGAAGGCGCGGGTCAACATCAAGCTCGACCTGCACACCGGCGGGGCGCAGAAGAAGGTCGAGTTGCCGCTAAAACTGTTGGTCCTGGGCGACTACGGAAACGGACGAGACATCCGACCGCTCGCCGAACGCGAAAAGGTCTCCATCAACAAAAACAACTTCGATGCTGTGCTCGCCGATTTCAATCCCAAGGCGCGCATAGCAGTCGAAAACACCCTATCAGACGACGGGTCGGAACTTGACGTCGATATCGATTTCCGCTCGATGGACGATTTCAAGCCCGAAGCCGTCGCGAGCCGCGTGCCGGAACTACGCGCGCTGATGGCGGCGCGCAACCTGCTGCGCGACCTGAAATCCAATTTGCTCGACAACGCAACGTTCCGCCGGGAACTGGAAAAAATTCTCAAGGACCCTGCCCTTTCCGAACGGCTAAGAGCCGACCTGCAGGGAATTACGCAGGACAAACCCGCCACCCGCTGAACGGTCCTCGAGGAGATATTTCATGTCGAAGCAACAAATCGGGGCCACGCAAGGCCAGCCCCAAGCGCCAGCCGTGCTCGATGGCGCGACCAGGAGCGTCTACGAATCCCTGTGCGAGAAGATCAATCTGACGCCTGTAACAAGTACACGTCCGGTGGAATCATTCGAATGCGCCGACGCCCTTTCGGACTCCTCGCTTGACGAACGCGTCACGCAAGCCATGAGCGTTTTCCTGAAAATGATTCAGGAATCGGCCCAGCAAGTGGATCGGCTCGACAAGAGCCTGCTCGACTTCCATATTGCCAAGCTCGATGCGCAAATCAGCCGCCAGCTTGATGCGATCATGCACCACGAGGCGTTTCAGGAAATCGAGTCGGCGTGGCGCGGCCTGAAGTTTCTGGTCGATCGCACCGATTTCCGCAAGAACGTCAAGATCGAGGTACTTGATGTTTCGAAGGATGCGCTACGGCAAGACTTTGAAGATACGCCAGAAGTTATCCAGAGCGGCCTTTACCTGCATACCTATATTCGCGAGTACGACACCCCCGGCGGCGAGCCGATAGGATCGATCATCTCGAACTATGCGTTCGATCGCGGCGCGCAGGATATCGCACTGCTCCGCAATATCGCGAAGGTTTCTGCGGCCGCGCACATGCCATTCATCGGCACGGTGTCTCCGCAGTTCTTCGGTAAGGATTCGATGGAGGAAGTTGCCAGCATCCGGGATATCGGCAACTACTTCGATCGGGCCGAGTACCTGAAATGGAAGAGCTTTCGCGACTCGGACGACGCTCGCTATATCGGCCTGACGTTACCGCGCTTTCTGGCACGCCTGCCATATGGACCGGAAACCGTGCCCGTGCGCGCGTTCAACTATACCGAAGCCGTCAAAGGCCCAGACCATCGCCGCTACCTTTGGGCCAACGCGTCGTTCGCCTTTGCCGCAAATATGGTGCGCAGCTTTGTCCGAAATGGCTGGTGTGTGCAAATCCGCGGACCCCAGGCCGGTGGTCTCGTGGAAAACCTGCCAATCCATCTCTATGACCTGGGCACCGGCAACCAGGCCAAGATTCCGACCGAGGTGCTGATTCCGGAAACACGCGAATTCGAGTTCGCCAATCTCGGCTTTATCCCGCTTTCCTATTACAAGAATCATGATTTCGCGTGCTTTTTCTCCGCGCACTCCGCGCAGAAGCCGGCGCTCTACGAGACGCGTGAAGCGACGGCAAACAGCCGGGTCAACGCGCGTTTGCCGTACATCTTCCTGCTTTCGCGCATCGCTCATTATTTGAAGCTGATCCAGCGCGAGAACATCGGCACGACAAAGGACCGCCGCGTTCTGGAGCTTGAACTCAATACATGGATCAAGACCCTGGTGACGGAAATGACCGATCCGGGCGACGAGCTCCAGGCATCGCATCCGCTGCGCGAGGCCAAGGTTGTCGTCGAGGATATCGAGGACAACCCGGGATTCTTCCGCGTCAAGCTCTTCATCGTGCCGCATTTCCAGATTGAAGGGATGGACATCAATCTGTCATTGGTCTCCCAAATGCCGAAGGCAAAGAACTGAACCGTTGAAGCGGGGGGCACCACGCCCCGCAAAGCATCGAAGCTGTCGTGCCGCGGTTCTCGTTGCCTCGCACGACAGCGATTCCTGGTTGGGCGGCGCCCGGCCAGGTGGGCCCATGGCAATTACCGATCGACATGAAGATTTGCAGACCGTTGTGGACGCAGGGGATTTTCATGACTCCCCAACATTTTCAACAACAGACCTTGTGGGAGCGTCATGTTGACGAACAGGTTGCACGAATTTCCAGTCCTGAACCCTGGGGCGTTATCCGTGTCGAGCTCGACGACCAGGCCCTGGGCATCGACCGGCTCAGTCTTAACACGCTGACGGTGCGGATGCCCGATGGCACGCTTCTGGATACCGATACGGCAGATCTCCTGCCTTTGCCGCGCGACCTCGGTGTGGTGCCTGACAGCGCCGATAGCGTAGTCGTCACAATCGGCCTGCCTTTGTTTGATGCGCAAGGCAGTAACTGCGTCGAGGAAGGCGCCGCCCCCACGCGCCCGCGTCGTTTCCTGCGAGAGTACCGAGCCCTTCCAGACCTGCTCGGCGACGGCCAGGAAGAGGTCAGCATCGAGAGGCACGCGCTTTCCCTGCTCTTTGATTTCGAGCTGGCTACGGATTTCGTTACCTGCCCGGTCGCACGTCTGGTCCGTACGACGCGAGGGCATTTCGAGGTCGATCACACCTTTGTGCCGCCGTGTCTGTTCCTGTCCGCCAGCAAGCAACTGACGGATCGTATTCACCGGCTATCGGAGATTCTCGCGGCAAAGAGTGCGAGCCTGGCCGTACGTCGACGGGAACGCTCGGACCAGATTGCCGACTTCGCCGTGGCGGACGTGGCGTTGTTCTGGCTTTTGCACAGTGTCAATGGCAGTTGGCCAGAACTGGCGCGCCTTTCCGCGGCCCCACAGCAGCACCCGGAGCATCTCTATCGTGTACTGGCCAGGCTGGCCGGTTCGCTGCTGACCTTCTCTACGACAGAAACGCTTGCCGCCATACCCGCCTACAATCACCGCGCGCCTGAAGCGGCATTCGCTACGCTGGAAGTGTTGATTCGACGGTTGCTTGACTCGGTCATTCCGACGCGTGTAGTGCCGATTGCTCTGGAACGAGCGCGTCCGACGATCTGGATCGGCCGCCTCCACGACCAGCGTCTTGTTGAGGGTGCCGATTACTTTCTTTCCGTACAAGCAAACGTCCCTGCCCATACGCTGCTCGAGCAGATGCCCCGCCTATGCAAGGCCGGTGCGCCTGACGAAGTCGAACAGATTATCAATTCCGCCCTCCAGGGCATCCCGTTGCAGCCGTCGGCAAGACTGCCGCCTGCCATCCCCGTGCGAATCGAGAACCAGTACTTTGCGCTGGACAGTTCGCACCCTGCCTTCTCCCGGATGCTCGACGCGCGTGCATGCCAGTTCTACGTCCCGGCCTCGTTGCCGGATGTCTCCCTTGAGCTTTTTGCGGTGCTGCCGGCATGACAACATTGCCCACTGTTCTTCCATTGGCCTTGCGCGATACCGCGCTGACGGTGACCGAACTCGCGCAGGGCGCAAGACCCGCGGACACGTTCGAATCGTTTCGTGCCACCTGTCTGGGCCACATTGCCGACCTGAAGGCAGAGTTCGAGGCAGCGGGACAGCCGTCGCCAGTCATTGCGGATGCCGCCTACGCGCTGTGCGCGCTGTTCGACGAGATCGCCCTGCGTCATCTTTCGGACGCGGCGCGTGAGGCTTGGGAGCGTGAACCACTTCAAGTCCGTGAGTTCCAGAGCTACGACGCAGGCGACGCCTTGATCGCGCGCATCGAACAGAGACTTGCGGAGCCGCAACCCGTCGTACCCTTGCTGCTGGTTTTCTATACGGTCATGGGGCTTGGCTTCCGCGGGCGATTCGCCCTGGACGACAGCCCGTCCCGTGAGCAGCTGATCGGCGCGATCGATGCGCAGTTGGAGCGAGCGGGATGGCGAAAGCATGTCGGCCCCATAGTCATCACTGCGGGCAAGGAACACCGCCGATGGAACATGCCGCCACTCGCCTGGGTAGCCGTTGCACTGGCGGCGGCAGGACTGATCTACATCGCGCTGGATCGCTGGCTGGATTCCTCCATCGCCAGGCTGTCTGCTTGAGATGCCGATTGTGAAAGGCTATCCCTATCGCGCTGTTGCCAGTTGGGTGATGCTGCTTGCGCTGGCATGGCTGGCGTTCTGGTCTCCATGGTCTGATACCTGGAACGTGTTTCTCGGTCTCGCCGCAGTCCTGGCCGCGGTGGCTATGTGCTGGTGGTCCCGCCATCTGCGCACCCGAGAGG
Source organism: Ralstonia sp. 25mfcol4.1 (assembly GCF_900104095.1). Taxonomy (GTDB): domain Bacteria; phylum Pseudomonadota; class Gammaproteobacteria; order Burkholderiales; family Burkholderiaceae; genus Cupriavidus. The sequence goes on from NZ_FNJO01000008.1 coordinate 264,205, forward strand.
CACCATCACGGGACACATTGCAATCCATCGCGGCATCCCTTGATGGCTTGCCCAGCCATATCCGTCGCACTGTTCCGCTGGTTCTGACGCTAGGCGACTCCGCATTGGCGTCGACCTTCGGAGACGATCCGATCCGGATCACCGGCAATGCCGTCTGGGTGCGCGTCGAAAATGCAACCGGCCTGGCCGAGTCGGCTGTCGCGCTCCGGCATTGGCGTGACGGCCAAGGGCCGGATGCCGTCGCATGCCTGGTGGCCGCCGACCATCATCCCGACTACCCGGAGTTGTCCGGCTATCTGCGACGCTGGCATGCCGTCATTGCCGAGGCCGGACGCGCGCTAGGCTACCCGTTGCCGGTCTGCCTTGCCATCTATGCAGCGGAAGCCGGCGGACCACCCGACGAGTGTCCATGGTTTGGGGTGTCGGGGCGTGACATTGAGGACGGCGACACGCTGTGCGAAATCCTGTCCACGGGGCTGACGGCATACGCCCAGGTCGCGACGGCGTTGGACCGCGAGCAGCGCATGCATCGCGCCGCGCGCCTCGGCGCCGTCGCCCAATGGGCCGCCGACGTGATGTTGCCAGTCGTGCGCGAAGGCGCCGATTCCGGCTCGCACTTCAGTCCATTGAGGATGACGGCTTTCGGCGTTACGGCGGTATCGGGATCCCAGGGAGTGGCCTCGCATTTCGGCAAATTCACTTCACAACGGACCGGACTGGTATCCACCGCTCGCACCGCGCCACAGGCGGCCTACCCTCTGCCGGCGCCGCTGCTGGCCGGCATCCCGATCCAGCGGCCTCAACCTGTCCTGCCTCGCGCCGTGGCGCACGCCTTTGTTTGGCTGATGCTTGCCTTCTGCGCGGCCGCAGCCGCTTCGGCTTGGCAGAATCGGGCGCTGGTGGCGCGCGTGACCGAGGACATGTCCCGATATCGCCAGTTGGACCCGAAACATGACGCCACCCGGGTCGACGCCTTGCAGACGCTCAAGCGCCACCGCGACGTACTTGAAGGCTACCAGGTCCATGGCGTGCCACCCCGACTCGGGTTCGGCTTTTACCGTGGTACGCCTTTGCTGTCGCCGATCCACGCGTTGATTGCCGCCTACAGTCCGCCGGCGGCGGCGCCATCAACAATCGAACTCGATAGCCTGTCGCTGTTTCAAAGCGGCTCCGCCACGTTGAGTCCTGGTGCCAATCGCGCGCTGGTCGCGGCAGTGGCAATAATCCAGGCACATCCCGACAAACGCGTGCTCGTCGCGGGCCACACAGATTCCATCGGCAACGCCGGATCGAACCTGCGGCTATCGGAAGCCCGGGCGGCATCGGTTCGTGACTGGCTGTCCGATGCCGCGGGACTGCCCGTGACCCACTTTGCCATCCAAGGCTACGGTGATAGCCGGCCCAAGGCTTCCAACGACTCCGCCGCCGGACGGGCGGCGAACCGTCGCGTAGAAATCACACTTGTCACAGACTGTCGCGAAATAGCGCGCGGCAGTTCTGCAATCCCTGGCCTTCCGGCCTGTTCATTCCAACAAAAGGAGTAGCAATGGCAATTCCCGCATATATGTGGATCAAGGACGACGGCGGCGCCGACATCAAAGGCTCCGTGACGGTATCTGGCCGGGAAGGCAGCGTCGAAATCGTCGCCTTCGAGCATGGCGTCCATATCCCGACCGACTCGAATACGGGAAAGCTGACCGGCACGCGCGTCCACCGCCCCATTCAGTTCACCAAGGAGACCGACGCGGCCACGCCCTATCTTTACAAGGCCGTCACGAGTGGGCAGACGCTGAAGTCGATCGAAATCAAGTGGTACCGCATCGACGACGCCGGCAAGGAAAAGGAGTACTTCAACACGACGCTCGAAAGCGTGAAGGTGGTCGGCGTCACGCCGAAGATGCTCGACATCAAAAACCCCGCATTCGAAAAGCACAACCACCTCGAGGAGATCGAACTGCGCTACGAGAAGATCACCTGGTCGTACAAGGACGGCAACATCATCCACGCCGACAGCTGGAATGAACGTGCCTGACGCCTGCGCGTGACGGTTGGCCGGTGCCGCGCACCGGCCATTTTCCGCCTCGACCTGACACACCACGATACGCGACATGACCTCCCGCGACTACTCACCGTTCTTGCGCCGCCTTGACGAACCCAGCGCCCAGGCGCTGACAGAAGCCGCCTGCCTGTGTGAAACACGATCACATCGCAATATCGAAGTCGAACACTGGCTGATCGCACTGCTCGAACCCGGCGACAACGATCTGCCGAGGGTGCTGCGTCGCCACGATGTCAATGTAGACGCCATCCGAAACGGTCTGCTGGACTATATAGAACGCCTGCCGTGCGACCTCCGTGGCAAGCCTGGCGTGTCAGCGCGTCTTGGTCGATGGATGGAAGCAGCCTGGCTTCGGGCATCGCTGGACGGATCGTCATTGCTCGGGACAATTCATCTCCTGTCCGCCCTTTCGGAGCATCCCAGCCTGTTGCGCGCGCCCGACGCCTGGCCCTTGCTGACCGCCCCGATCGCGCATATCGACAACTGCCTGCCCAAGCCGCCCGCGTCCGCCGCCAGCACCGAGGATGTCACGCAGGGCGCGTCGGCCGTGGACCATCCTGGGCAGCAAGAAGCGCTGGCCCGCTTCACCATGGACCTGACCCGCAAAGCGCGTGACGGGCAAATCGACCCTGTGTTCGGCCGCGATGCGGAAATCCGCCTGATGATTGAAATCCTGGCGCGCCGCCGTAAGAACAATCCGATTCTGGTGGGCGAACCAGGTGTCGGCAAGACAGCCCTTGTCGAAGGTCTGGCGCTCAGGATCGCCAACGGCGATGTGCCCGCCGCGATCCGCGATGTCGCCGTGCTTGCCCTGGATCTGGGCCTGTTGCAGGCCGGCGCAGGCGTCAAAGGCGAGTTCGAACAGCGGCTCAGGAGTGTCATCGACGCCGTGCAGCAGTCCGCCACACCGATCCTGCTGTTTATCGATGAGGCGCACACGCTAATCGGTGCGGGCAACAACGCCGGTGCCGCCGATGCCGCCAATCTTCTCAAGCCCGCCCTGGCGCGCGGCGAACTCCGGACCATCGCCGCCACCACGTGGTCCGAGTACAAGCAGTACTTCGAACGCGATGCGGCACTGGAGCGGCGCTTCCAGATGGTCAAGGTCGACGAGCCCGATGACGACAATGCCTGCGTGATGCTGCGCGGTCTCAAGGACCGATATGCGCGCCACCACGGCGTACATATCACCGACGCCGCCGTAGGCGCGGCGGTTCGGCTGTCGCGCCGTTATCTAAGCGGGCGGCAACTGCCGGACAAGGCTGTCGACCTGATCGATACGGCCGCGGCTCGGGTACGCATGAGCCAGCAATCCACGCCAGCCGCACTTCTGGCGTGCGGCGCCGAACGGTCGTCTCTTGAGGTCGAACTTGCCGCGCTGCACGACGATCACGCCATGACTGGCAGCCGAGACGTGGCGCGGCTGGCATCGATCGACGCCCGCCTGGCAGAACTGGACAGCCTGAAGGCGAAGCTCGACGACGCCTACACCGGGCAACGGCTTGCAGCGGATGCCTTGACGACCCTCCGCGAGCAGTGGCGCGTCGCCCGCGGTACGTCGGCACGCAGCCAGCTGACGTCGGCCATGCAGGCGGCGCGCGCTACGCTCGTACAGGACAAAAACAAGCCCTTGATTCACGCTGAAGTCGACGAACACGCCATCGCCCAGGTCATCGCCGACTGGACTGGAGTGCCGATGGATACCTTGCTATCCGGAGAAGGGGCAACCTTGCTCGATATCGAAGCCCGCCTGGGCGCCATCGTGGTCGGCCAGCACGAGGCGCTCGCCGCGCTGGGCAAGAGCCTGCGAGCCGCCAAGGCGGGCCTGCGCTCGGAAACGTCGCCCCTTGGCGTATTCCTGCTGGTCGGGCCTTCCGGCGTCGGCAAGACCGAGACCGCGCGGGCCCTGGCCGACCTGATGTTCGCCGGCGAGCGATCGTTGATCACCATCAACCTGTCTGAATATCAGGAGGCCCACACCGTTTCGCAATTGAAAGGGTCGCCGCCCGGCTATGTTGGCTACGGTGAAGGCGGCGTGCTGACGGAGGCCGTCCGTCAGCGGCCCTATAGCGTGATCCTGCTCGACGAAGTCGAAAAGGCCCACCGAGATGTGTTGACCCTGTTCTATCAGGTCTTTGATCGCGGATGCATGCGCGACGGCGAGGGTCGGGAAATCGACTTCCGCAACACCGTCATCATCATGACCTCGAACCTGGGCAGCGACGATATCCTCGCCGCCACGCAAACCTGCAGCGAAACGGGCAGCGAGCCCGACGGCGCCGCGCTGTTGGCACTTCTACGTCCGGTGCTGGTCCGGCATTTCCAGCCAGCGTTGCTGGCGCGATTTCAGACCATCGTATTTCGGCCGCTTTCCGCAGAAGCCATGGCATCGATTGTTCGAATGAAGCTCGACAAGGTAGCGCGGCGCGTCGAGCAGCGGTTTGGCGTGCCGCTGCACTGCGACGAAGGGGTGGCAAAGGAACTGGTGCGGGCGTGCCTGCTGCCCGATTCGGGGGCGCGCAACATCGACAGCCTGCTGGATCAGCAGATTCTGCCCGTCCTCGCGCGCGAGTTGTTGATGCACGGGGATACGTGCCAGAGTGTGCGAGCGGTTCGACTGTCGTTTTCCGAGGAAGATGGCATTGGCATCGCCTTCGACACATCAGAAACCGCCCCTTCCACGACTGGCACCCCCGCATGACCCACGGCGGACCTGGCCTCTTCGAGGCCATCACCGGCTTCTTCGCGAATGGCGTCGCCATTGAGGAACTTGATCCGGCCACCCAGACTTTTCTGTCGGTACAGGACAACATCCAGCGCATTCTCAATAGCCGGCGCGGCTGCCTGGCCCACCTGCCGGACTACGGTCTGGGCGATCTATCGCTGATCTACCGCCACCTGCCCGCCTCGGCACACATTCTCAAGCGGGAGATCGAGACAACGCTGCTGCGCTATGAGCCACGGCTGAAGTCCATCGACATTGCCCTCGAAGTACCCGAATCCGGCATGTTGCTGAGTTTTGTGATGACGTGCCAACTGCAGAAGACGGGGTTGGTGCGCTATGGGACGCATTTCATGCCTGATGGTAAAACTCGACTCACGCTTCTAAAGGCTTCCCCGGATTGAAGGGCCGTGGACGGCGGCTCCTGCGCATGGCCATGGAAAAAAAAGAGCCCGATTGACACGCCGGCCGATATCGATGACGAACTCTTAGTCGGCATTGGACCGTACTATGGATTCGCAGATCCGTAGGCAACCCGCGACACCGGGTTCGATGTCCGAATCTCCTCAATTACCGTCTACTTCAACATAAACGCCATCGCCGAACAGCAATTCAGCATCCGCACTGCCGCCTGTACCGTCGGTGCCGTGAACGAGAGTGTTACGCCGTCCACGCGTTCGAAAGTGGGCCATTGGCAGAAGAGGTCCGCGTGCGCGGCGGTCTGGGTCTGCAGGCGGCATGTCACCGGGCCGGATAGTTCGAAGCAGCGGGCTTCGGGGTGGCCAATGGCCTGGCGGGTGACGGCTTCGGAGGCCTGGGCGATAGCTTCGCGGGCGGCGGCGGGGGACAGCGTCGTGCCGCTGCCCTGCCCGCCGGCCGTCTTGGTCTGCACGTAGCGCACCCAGGGCATCAGCGGTTGGGTTTCGGCGATGAAGACGTCGTCGCCGCTGGCCATCAGCACGGGGACGTCGAATTCGCCGGCCAATGCGGCGTAGATGCCCGCCTCGCCGAGTTCCAGCCCGTTGAACCAGACGCGCGCGAACGCGCCGCTATTGATCGTGTGGGCCAGTACGCCACGGCTCTGGGCGCGGCCGTGGTAGCCGATCATGAACACGCCGTCGCAGTCCTGCTCGACGCCGGCCATCATGCTCAGGTAGCGCGGCTTGCCCAGCACCAGTTGCGCGCGCGGGTCGATCTGATCGGGCAGCAGATTCCGGAAGCCGCCGTGCGAATCGTTGACCAGGACTTCGGTGGCGCCGCCGGCGAACGCGCCCTGCACGGCGGCATTGGCTTCGGCGGTCATCCAGGCGCGGGCGCGCTCGTATTCGCCATTGCCGGCACGCGTCTGTTCGGCGTGGAAAACACCGGCCACGCCTTCGATATCAGCGGAAATCAGGATCTTCATGAGTTCGGGCTTTACAGCAGGTCTTGCAGCAGCTCACGCAGCGCGCGGCGGATGTGGCCGTTACGGCCTTGAACGGATTCGGCGTGCCACAGCGCGTGGACGATGGCCTGTTCAACGCTGTCGGCCGCGGCGCGGAACAGCGGGTCCAGTTTCGATTCGTGGATCATCGTCACGGCCGGCATCGGCGCATCGGCCAGGTGCGGCACCGTATAGGCCGTCGAGAAGGCCAGTGCGATATCGCCCGAGCCATGGCCGTAGATCGAACCCGTCCGCGCCAGACCCGTGCCGGCGCGCATCGACAGGCGGCGCAGCTGGCGCGCGTCCAGCGGGGCGTCTGTCGCCACGATCATGATGATCGAGCCCTTCTCCGGTTCCGCCAGCGGCTTCAGGCGGGCGTTGAGTTCGGCGCCCAGCGCGCGGCCGGCCAGGATCAGCGATTCGGGAGTGCCGAAGTTCGACAGTACCAGCGCTCCGACCGTATAGCCGCCAGCCACGCGCGATGCCGTGCCGATGCCGCCCTTCGCACCGAACGACGACATGCCGCGCCCGGCGCCGACAGCGCCTTGTGCGACGTCCGCGCCCGCCGCGGCCAGCGCCGCGTCGTAGTGCTGGCCCTGCACGGCCATCGCCTGGATGTCGTTCAGATAGCCGTCATTGCACTCGAATACCAGCGGATTGACGGTGGGCCACTTGCGCCCGATCTCCGGATTTGACGCAATCGCTTGCCGGATCTGCGCCTGCGCCAAAGTGCCAACCGAGAACGTGTTGGTCAACGCGATGGGCGTCTCCAGCACGCCGAGTTCGTCCACCTGTACCAGTCCGATGCTCTTGCCGAAGCCATTGAAGACGGTGGCGGCAGCGGGCACCTTGTCGGTGTAGACATTCCCCGCGTGCGGGCGGATCACGGTCGCGCCGGTCTGGCAGGCGCCGTCGGCCAACGTGCAGTGGCCGACCGAGACGCCGGCCACATCGGTAATGGCATTGCGCGGGCCGGCCGGCAGGCTGCCGACGATGGGAGCGTTGGCCATGGAATCAGCGACGGTCGATCTTCGGGTCCAGCGCATCGCGCAGGCCGTCGCCAAGCAGGTTGAAAGCCAGCACGGTCAGGAAGATCGCCAGGCTCGGGAAGATGGCCACGTGCGGCGCGGTTACCATGTCGGCGCGCGCCTGGCTCAGCATCGCGCCCCATTCCGGCGTGGGCGGCTGTGCGCCGAGGCCGATGAACGACAGGCCCGCGGCCGTGATGATAGACGTACCGATCCGCATCGAAAAATAGACCACGATCGACGACACGGTACCCGGCAGGATATGGCGCATCAGGATGGTCCAGTCGGACGCCCCGATACTGCGCGCCGCCTCCACATAGGTCAGGCGCTTGAGCATCAGCGTGTTGCCGCGCACCAGGCGGGCAAATGCCGGCACGCTGAACACGGCCACGGCCATGATCACGTTGACCATGCCGTTGCCCAGGATGGCCACGATGGCGATGGCCAGCAGGATGCCGGGGAAGGCGAACAGCACGTCGCAGATGCGCGTGACGATGCGGTCCCACCAGCCTTCGTAATAGCCGGCCAGCAGGCCCAGCAGCGTGCCGATGATGGCGCCGATCACCACCGAGAACACGCCGGCGGCCAGCGAAATGCGCGTGCCGGCCAGGATCCGGCTGAAGATGTCGCGTCCCAGCGAATCGACCCCCATCCAGTGGGCAGCCGACGGCCCCGCGTTCAGCGCGTCGTAGTCGAAGTAGTTCTCGGGGTCGTACGGCACGATGTGGGGCGCCAGGATGGCGACCACCACCAGCAGCAGCACAAAGACGCCGGCGACCAGCGCCAGATGCTGCTTGCGGAATTTGCGCCAGAACTCGGTCCAGGGCGTACGGACGGATTCGGTGGCCGAAGCCGGCGTGGCGGTGGCAGACGTGGAAAGCTCGGTCATGTCAGCCTCCTTACTTGTAGCGAATGGTGGGGTTGATCACGGTGTACAGCAGGTCCACCACCAGATTGATCAGGATGAATTCCAGCGAGAACAGCAGCACTTCTGCCTGGATCACGGGGTAGTCGCGCATTTCCACGGCATCCACCAGCAGACGGCCCAGGCCCGGCCAGTTGAACACCATCTCCACCAGGATCGAGCCGCCCAGCAGGAAGCCGAACTGCAGGCCCATCATCGTCACCACCGGAATCATGGCGTTACGCAGCGCGTGCTTGATGACCACCACGGTCTCCCGCACGCCCTTGGCGCGCGCGGTGCGCACGAAGTCTTCCTGCAGCACCTCGATGAACGACGCGCGCGTGAACCGCGCCATCACGGCGGCCACGGCGGCGCCCAGCGTCAGCGACGGCAGGATGTAGTGCTTCCAGCTGTCGGCGCCGATCGACGGCAGCCAGCCCAGCTGCACCGAGAAGATTTCCATCAGCAGCATGCCCAGCGCAAACGCCGGGAACGAAATACCCGATACGGCCAGCGTCATGCCCAGGCGGTCGGGCCACTTGTTGCGCCATACGGCCGAACTGATGCCGATGGCCATGCCGAAAATCACCGCCCAGACCATCGACGTGACGGTCAGGTACAGCGTCGGCAGGAAGCGCTCACCGATTTCCTGCGAAACCGGGCGCTTGGAGCGCAGCGATGTACCGAACTCTCCCTGCAGGGCATTCGTGAAGAAGCGCACGAACTGCTCGTGCATCGGGCGGTCCAGCCCCAGGTCCTTGCGGACCAGTTCGACAGTGGCCTGATCGGCTTCCGGGCCTGCGGCCAGCCGCGCCGGATCGCCGGGCAGCAGGTGGACGAACAGGAATACCAGCACTGCCACCAGCAGCATCGTCGGTATGACGCCCAGAAATCGTTTGAGGAAGTAATTCAGCATCCTGACACCAGAAAACCAGAAATTTGAGACCGATGGCCGCCCGCCCTTTCACCCCGCATACACGGGCAGGCGGCCTCTCGGCTTACCGCATTTATAAACAGCTTGTTATGCACTGCTTACCGCGACTGCTACCACTTCTACTGCACCAGCTCCCCTCGTCCGCACGCGGCAGAGGGGTTGGGGAAGAGGGCCTGGAGGCTCTGCTTGCCGACATGCCGCAATTTGAACCGCCCTCCCCTTTCCCCCGCCCCCCCTCCCGCCCAAGCGGGAGAGGGGCGAAAAACAGCCAGTCTGCGCAACGCTTACTGCTTGATGTCGATCTCGTCGAAGTTGAACGAGCCGTCAGGCATCACGTAGGCGCCGGTCAGGCGCTTGGCGCGGGCGTACAGGATCTTCTCGGTGACCAGGAAGGCCCACGGCGCGTCGTTCCAGATGCGTTGCTGGGCATCCTTGTACAGCTTGGCCTTCTCGGCACGATCGGTCGTACGCAGTGCGCCGGCGATGTCGGCATCCACCTGATCGTTCTTGTAGTACGCCGTGTTCAGCAGCTTCGGCGGCATCGATTCCGACGCCAGCAGCGGACGCAGCGCCCAGTCCGACTCACCGGTCGACGACGACCAGCCCACGTAGTACATGCGCACCCCGGCTTCTTCGGGCTTCTGCACCGATTCCACGCGCTCCACGCGCTGGCCGGCTTCCAGGGCCAGCACCTGGGCCTTGATGCCCACCTGCTGCAGCTGCTGCTGCACGAACTGGATCACCTTCTGCGCGGTGGTGTGGTTATAGGCCGACCACAGCGTGGTCTCGAAACCGTTCGGGTAGCCAGCCTCCTTCAGCAGTTCGCGTGCCTTGGCCGGGTTGTACGGCCACGGGCCCAGCTTCTCGGCGTAGTCCACGCCATGCGGCACCACGCCATCGGCCGGCACGGCGTGGCCGGCGAAGGCCACCTTGGCCAGTGCTTCCTTGTTGATGGCGTAGTTGATGGCCTGGCGCACCTTCGGGTCGTTGAACGGCTTCACCGTCGTGTTCAGCGACAGATAACGCTGGATGATCGACGGCGAATCGATCAGGTCCACCTTCGGGCTGGCCTTGAGCACGGCGGCCTGCTCGAACGGAATGCTGAACGCGAAGTCAGCCTCGCCCGTCTGCATCACGGCCGAACGCGTGTTGTTGTCCACCACGGGCTTCCACGTGATCGTGTCGATCTTCGGATAGCCCGTCTTCCAGTAGCCGGCAAACTTCTTGCCCTTCAGGTAGTCGGTCTGCTTCCACTCCACGAACTCGAACGGGCCGGTGCCCACCGGGTGGAAGGCAATTTCCTTGCCGTACTTCTTCAGCGCGGTCGGGCTGATCATCACGGCCGACGGGTGGGCCAGCACGTTGATGAACGGCGAGAACGGCTCCTTGAGCGTCACGCGCGCGGTGTACGGGTCAACCACCTCGGTCTTGGCCACGCGGTTGAACAGCGTGTAGCGCTTGAGCTTGTTGGCCGGATCGGTCACGCGATCCAGGTTGGCCTTGACGGCCGTGGCATCGAACGTGGTGCCGTCGTGGAACTTGATGTTCTTCTTCAGCTTGAACGTGTAGACCAGGCCGTCCTTGCTGACGTCATAGCTTTCGGCCAGCACGTTGACCAGCTTCAGGTCCTTGTCGAAGCCGAACAGGCCCTGGTAGAACGATTTGGTGGCGGCCTGCGACAGCGTGTCGTTGGCGTCGTACGGGTCGAGCGTGGTGAACGTCGAATACACGGCCATCACCGCATCCTTGGCGGCAAAGGCCGGGGCGGCGGCCAGCATACCCATGGCGCCGACTGCGGCAGCACCGGCCATCAGCCGGAAAGAAACCTTGGACATCTCTTCTCCTCTATCGGGAAAGCAGGAATACAGGGGATACAGCGACTTCGGTACTACGGAATCGGTCAATAGGCGCCGCCAATGGCGTGCCGTGCCACGAAGTGGCCATGCGCGCCGCTGCCGGCCACGGCCACCAGCGGCTGCACCACGGGTTCGTCGCCGACCATGCGGATCGGGCTCGGAATCTCGTCGTTCAACGGTTCGCGCTTCAGATGGCGTCGCGCGGGGTCCGCAATTGGCACCGCGGACATCAGCTTCTTCGTATAAGGATGCTGCGGGTTCTCGAAGATGGCGCGGCGCGGGCCGATCTCGACGATCTGGCCCAGGTACATCACCGCCACGCGGTGGCTCACGCGTTCCACCACAGCCATGTCGTGCGAAATAAACAGGAAGGCCACGCCCAGTTCGCGCTGCAGATCCAGCATCAGGTTGACGATCTGTGCCTGAATCGACACGTCGAGCGCAGACACCGACTCGTCGGCCACCACCACCTTGGGGTTCAGCGCCAGTGCGCGCGCGATGCAGATACGCTGCCGCTGGCCGCCCGAGAACTCGTGCGGATAACGCGAAGCGTGCGCCGCCGTCAGGCCCACCTTTTCCAGCAACCACGCCACGCGCGCCTCGGCTTCCTTGCCGCTGGCCACCTTGTGCACCAGCAGCGGCTCCATGATCGAGTAGCCCACCGGCACGCGCGGGTCCAGCGACGCAAACGGGTCCTGGAAGATGAACTGGATATTGCGGCGCAGCGCCTGCAGGGCCGGACCCTGCATCCTGCTGATGTTCTGGCCCGCGAATTCGATCGTGCCGCTCTGGGCATCGACCAGCCGCAGCAGCGACCGGCCCGTGGTGGACTTGCCGCAGCCCGATTCGCCCACCAGCGCCAGCGTTTCGCCGGGATAGAGGTCAAAGCTGACCTGCTCCACCGCATGCACGCGGCGCGTGACCTTGCCGAACAGGCCGCCCGGCACGTCGAACCGCGTGACCAGGTCGCGCACGCGCAGGATCGGCTCGGCGCCGGCCGGCACCGTATCCTGCGGCACTTCCCTGACCGGAGCGGCGCCGTCGCTCACCTGCACCAGCGGAAAGCGGGCCGGCAGGTCCGTGCCCGACATCGCGCCCAGCTTGGGCACGGCCGACAGCAGCGCGCGCGTGTACGGATGGGCCGGCGCATGGAACACGTCGTCGGACGTACCCTCTTCCACCTTTTCGCCGCGATACATCACGAGCACGCGGTCGGCCACCTCGGCCACCACGCCCATGTCGTGGGTGATAAAGACCACGCCCATGTCCATTTCGGCCTGCAGGTTGCGGATCAGTTGCAGGATTTCGGCCTGGATCGTCACGTCCAGCGCCGTGGTCGGCTCGTCGGCAATCAGCAGCGCCGGCTTGCACGACAGCGCCATGGCGATCATCACGCGCTGGCGCATGCCGCCCGACAGCTGGTGCGGAAAGCGGTCCAGCACGCGGCGTGCCTCGGGAATGCGAACCAGTTCCAGCATGCGCAGCGCCTCGGCGCGCGCCGCGGCCTTGCCACGGCCCTGGTGCAGGCGGATCGATTCGGCAATCTGCTCGCCCACCGGGAACACCGGATTCAGCGACGTCATCGGCTCCTGGAAGATCATCGCCACATCGGCGCCGCGCACGCTGCGCAGCCTTGATTCCGTGGAGTTGACCAGATCCAGCACCTCGCCCGAACGGCGGCGCAGCAGCATGCTGCCGTTGGCGATCTTGCCGCCACCGTGCTCCACCAGACGCATCAGCGCCAGAGACGTCACCGACTTGCCCGAGCCCGATTCGCCCACCACGGCCAGCGTTTCGCCGCGATCGACGTGGAAGGACAGGTTGCGCACCGCCTCGACCGTGCGTTCCGACGTGGAAAAGCGCACCGTCAGGTTGTCCACCACCACCGCGCGTTCGGGCGGCAGCACGATGCCGTGCTTGGAAACAGTATTCTGCATATCAGCCGTAAATCCAGACGTTGACCGGTTCGCCGACGCGGGCCAGGCCGCGATACATGCCTTCGGTGTTGAACGGCAGCGTCACGTTGCCCGCGCGATCGACCGCGATCAGGCCGCCGCGGCCATGGATGGCCGGCAGCTTCTCCATGACCACGCGGCGCGCCGACTCCTCCAGCGACAAACCCGCGTAGCGCATCTGCGCCGACACGTCGAACGCAGCCGCCGTGCGGATGAACATCTCGCCGGTGCCGGTGGCCGATACGGCCGCCACGTCATCCGCATAGCAGCCGGCGCCCAGCACCGGCGTATCGCCCACGCGGCCTACCTGCTTGTTGGTCACGCCGCCGGTAGACGTTGCCGCGGCCAGGTTGCCGTTGGCATCGCAGGCCACGGCGCCGACCGTGCCGAACTTCTTGTCCGCATCGAGCGGATCGCCCTTGCCTTCCTGCGCGGCCCTGGCGGCCAGCGCGGCGGCATCGTGATCCAGCAGCGCCATGCCGGTGGTGCCCTGGGCGCGCTGCCACTGATCGTAGCGGGCCTGCGTGAAGTAGTATTCCGGCGCCACCAGCTCCAGTCCTTGCGCTTCGGCAAAAGCCTCGGCCCCTTCGCCGGCAAACAGCACATGCTCGCTCTTTTCCAGCACGGCGCGCGCGGCCAGCACCGGATTGCGCAGGCGCTTGACGCAGGCCACGGCGCCGGCGTTCAGCGTGGCGCCATCCATGACCGATGCATCGAGCTCGTAAGTACCGGCGTGCGTCAGCACGGCGCCCTTGCCGGCGTTGAACAGCGGGCATTCTTCGAGCAGGCGCACGGCTTCGGTCACGGCGTCCAGCGCGCTGCCGCCTTCGGCAAGCACGCGCTGGCCGGCCAGCAGCACCTGTTCCAGCGCGGTGGTGTATTCGCGTTCGCGGTTGGCGTCCATGGCCGCACGGGTGATCGTGCCGGCGCCGCCGTGGATGGCGATAACAGCTTGAGGCATAGGTCCTTCTACTTCCCTTCTTGACTTCAGTCTGAGGATTTCTGCGCGCCGCGGTCGTCGCGCGCACCGTGCGCGCCGTACAGCCACGGCAGCAGGAATTCGGTCATCTCGGCCGCCGCCTTCACCGCGCGCACCGACCGGTAGGACACCGCCCCGCACAGCGCCTCGATCAGCGCCAGCACCGTGGCTTCCGAATTGGCCGACAGGCGGTTGCCGGCGTTGGCGTAGAGCGAAATATCGGCCAGCGGCGCCAGCGGCGAGGTCGGGCCATCGGTCAGCGCCAGCAGCCGGCCGCCATGCGCCTTCACCCGCTGCGCCAGCTTCATCGAATCGGTCACATAACGCGGAAAGGCGATGCAGACCACCAGGTCCTTCGGCGTCAGCTTGAACAGCTGCCGCGCCGCGTGCGACGCCCCGCCCACCGTCGACACCGATGTCACCATCCGGCAGTGCATTTCCAGTCCGTGCTGCATCAGGCCGGCCAGGTAACCGCTGGCGCCAAAGCCCATCACGTAGACGCGCTCGGCTTGCAGGATGGCATCGACGGCCCGCTCGATCGACTCCGGATCGAGGTTGCGGCGCGTGGATTCCAGGTTGCGGGCACCATCCTCCAGCGAGGCGGCAAACACGTCGGCCACGGTGCTCGGACGCGCCAGTTCGTCGCGCAGCCGTTCCACCGGCGCGAGCGTGGCCTCGAATCCGCGCACCAGTTCGGCGCGAAACTGCGGATAGCCCTCGAAGCCCAGCGCCTTGGCGAAACGGTTGGCGGTGGCTACCGACACCTCCACGGCCGCGGCGAATTCGTCGATCCGCATCGTGGCCGCGCGAAACAGGTTGTCCAGCACGTAGTTCGCCATGCGCTGGTGCGCGGGCGTCAGCGTGGGCAAGGCGCGTGCGATGCGTTCGGAAATCGTCTGGCCGCTGGACATGTCAGGACGTCGGGTATGGGTTGGCACCGCCTTGAAGCATCGCCAACAGCACTGGCGACGCTCCGGCAATGAAAAGGCACTTTCGCAGTGCAGCAAGCAATGTAAATAAATTTACACGCAAATGGCGTGCCCGCAATGACCTAAGTGGCGGAATACGGGAAATCCCTCAATACATGGAAGCGGACATGCAAGCCGACTGAAAGCCGGCGGCCGACCGCCGGCGGTGACGGGCCAATGGCCCCCGGCGCGCTACAATGCCGGCCTGCCGAACGATCGGCTGCCCTGCACCACCCAGCTCGAACCCTTTCACGTGATACGAATCGACCAGCTTGTCCTCCAGCGCGGCACCAAGGTGCTGTTCGACCACACCAGCGTGACGCTCAACCCCGGAGAGCGCGTGGGCCTTGTCGGCGCCAACGGCAGCGGCAAGTCCACCCTGTTCGCGATGCTGCGCGGCGAACTGCACGCCGATGGCGGCGATGTGACCGTGCCCACCCAATGGCGTATCGCATATGTGGCGCAAGAGACACCGGCAGTGGATCGTACGGCCGTGGATTACGTGATCGATGGCGACACGCGGCTGCGCGAGATCGAATCGCGCATCGCCGCCGCGCAGGCCAGCGGCGACGGCTCGGCCGAAGCCGAGGCCCACGGCGCCTATGCCGATGCCGATGGCTATACCGCCGCCGCGCGCGCCGAGGCGCTGTTGCTTGGCCTGGGTTTCACGCTGCCGCAGGTGACGCAGCCGGTCGCATCGTTTTCGGGCGGCTGGCGCATGCGCCTGAACCTGGCGCAGGCGCTGATGTGTCCGTCCGACCTGCTGCTGCTCGACGAACCGACCAACCACCTGGATCTGGACGCCATCGTCTGGCTCGAAGACTGGCTGGCCCGCTACCCGGGCACACTGGTGATGATTTCGCACGACCGCGAATTTCTCGATGCGATCTGCACCGTCACAGTGCATATCGAGAACCAGCAGCTCAAGCGGTACGGCGGCAACTACACGCTGTTCGAGACAATGCGGCTGCAGCAGATGGCCCAGCAGCAGGCCGCCTACACGCGCCAGCAAAAGGAAATCGCGCACCTGGAATCGTTCATCACGCGCTTCAAGGCCAAGGCCACTAAGGCGCGCCAGGCACAGAGCCGAGTCAAGGCACTGGAGAAGATGGAACGGCTGGCCCCGGTACACGTCGCAGCCGGCTTCGCATTCGAATTCCGCGAGCCCGATTCGGCGCCCAACCCGATGATGGTGCTCGACCACGTCGACTGCGGCTACGCCGAAGCCGACCCGCCCGTGACCATCCTGCACAAGTTGATGCTGTCGATCCAGAACGGCCAGCGCATCGGCCTGCTGGGCGCCAATGGCCAGGGCAAGTCGACGCTGGTCAAGACGCTGGCCGGCACGCAGCCCGCGCTCAACGGCACGGTGCGGCTCGGCAAGGGCCTGGTCATCGGCTATTTCGCCCAGCATCAGCTGGAAACCCTGCGCGACCACGATTCGCCGCTGCAGCACCTGGCGCGGCTGGCCCCCGACGTGCGCGAGCAGGAACTGCGCGACTTCCTGGGCAGCTTCAATTTCCGCGGCGACATGGCCACTTCGCCAATCGAGCCGTTCTCGGGCGGCGAGAAGGCCCGGCTGGCCCTGTCGCTGATCGTCTGGCAAAAGCCCAACCTGCTGCTGCTCGACGAACCGACCAACCACCTGGACCTGGACACGCGCGAGGCGCTGACCATGGCGCTGGCCCAGTTCGAGGGCACGCTGATCCTGGTCTCGCACGACCGGCACCTGCTGCGCGCCACGTCCGACCAGTTCATGCTGGTGGCCGACGGCACCATCAAGCCATTCGACGGCGACCTGGACGACTATCGCGACTGGCTGCTGCAACAGGCCGCCGCCAAGCGCAATGCCGCCACGGCCGCGCACGCCGCCGAGGCCACGCCGGCGGTCAATCGACGCGATCAGCGCCGCGCCGAGGCCGACGAACGGCAGCGGCTGTCGGTGCTGCGCAAGCCGCTGGCCAAGGAACTGGAAAAGGTGGAGAAGCGGATGTCGGTGCTGCAGGCCGACAAGACCGTGATCGACGCCTTCATGGCCGAATCTTCAAGCTACGAAGACGCCAACAAGGCGAAGCTGATGGAGATGCTCAAGCGCCAGGCCGAGGTCACTGGCGAGCTGGATCAGTTGGAGGAACGCTGGCTGGAACTGCAGGAGCAGATCGAGCAGATCGCGTAATACCTGTCGCGCCCTGGATGTGCTCCCCTCTCCCGCGTGCGGGCGAGGGAAGAAAAAACCGGGGAGGAAACGAGGGTCAGCGGTAGTTCTTCTCGCGGCGGATCAGCCCCACCGCCAGCGTCAGCGTGAGAATCACGAGCCAGATCAGCGACCAGGCCGGAATCGACAGGCCGAACAGCGGCGGCAGCGGTGCCGTGCACAGGCCGTCCGAATAGAACACCTGCGGCAGCAGCTTGGCCGTGGGCAGCGCGTTGACCCAGTTTTCCAGCGGATCGATGCCGCACGATGCCTTGGGGTTCAGCAGCAGCGACACGTGGTAACCGGCCACCGCGATACCGGCCACGCCGGACAGCATGCCCAGCCCCTGCCACAGCGTGCGCGTGTTCTGCGCGATCGCGGCCAGCAGCGAGAACAGGCCGATGCCCACGAACGCAAATCGCTGCATGATGCAGAGCGGGCACGGCTGATAGCCCTCCACGTACTGCATGTACAGCGCGGCACCGAGCAACGCGAACGAGACCACGGCGATCAGCAGGAAATAGGCGCGAGAATTGGCTTGCATGGGTGTGTCGAGGGCAGGAATGGCTTCGACGCGAATTATTACCCATTTTCCGTTGCGGCACCGGGGTGCCCGCGCAATCCGCCACAACCTGCAGTGTGGCGGATTGACGCACCCGCCCTCACCCGCCCTAAGCCGCCCTCAGCCGCCCTCAGCCGCCCTCACCCGCCCTCACCCGCGCCCGGCCGGTCAACTTGCCCGCCCGCGCCCGATCCGTCAGCCTGCCGCCGGCGCGCCCAGGTATCGCTTGCGCCAGGGCTTCAGCACGGCAATGGCCAGCACCGCCGTGACGATGTCGAGCGTGATGGCCACGCCGAAGACCGGCATCCAGCTACCCATGCGCTCGTGCATCAGCGCTGCCAGCGGGCCGCCGAAGATCGAGCCAATCCCTTGCGAGATATAGAGCCAGCCGTAGTTGGTCGTGGCGAATTTCGTCCCGAACGTGTCGGTCAGCGTCGAGGGGAACAGCGAGAAGATCTCGCCCCAGCCCAGAAACACCACGCCGGACAGCAGCACGAACAGCACTGCGTTCTCGCGCGTCAGCAGCCACAGCGTCATGGCCACCGCTTCCAGCGCAAAGGCGAAGCACATCGTATTTTCACGACCCCAGCGATCCGAGATCCAACCGAACATCGGTCGCGTCAGCCCGTTGGTCAGGCGGTCGATGGTCAGCGCCAGCGGCAGCGCGGCCATGCCGAACACCACGGCGTTTGACACCCCGAAATCCTTGGCGAACGCTGCCATCTGCGATGTGACCATCAGGCCCGAGGTCGACATCATCGTCATCATCGCGAACAGCAGCCAGAACAGCGGCGTCTTGAGCATCTTGCGGGTCGGCACGTCGGCCACGTTCGACGGCGTGTAGGCCGGCCGCACCGCCAGTTGCTCGCCGGCGGCCGGCGCGCGCAGCCCCTGCGACGCCAGGAAGCCAATCACCGCGAAGATCAGGCCGAACTGCCAGAGCGTCGATTCCAGCCCCTTGCCCGCCAGCGCGGCGGCAATCGGGAAGGTGGTCAGGATGGCGCCCATGCCATAGCCAGCCGCGACCATGCCCACCGCAAAGCCGCGCCGGTCAGGGAACCAGCGCACCATCTGACCCACCACGCCCACGTAGACGATGCCCGTGCCGAGCCCGCCCACCACGCCGTAGGTCAGATACAGCATGCTCACGCTCTGCGCCGACGCGGCCAGCACCCACGACAGGCCCGACAGCACCGTGCCCAGCGCGATCAGGCGGCGCGGCCCGAACCGTTCGATCATCGCGCCCTGGAACGGCGAGAAAAACGTTTGCAGCACGATCAACAGCGAGAACGTGACCTGCAGCTCCGACAGCGGCACGCCCAGCTTGGCCGACAGCGGCTTGGTGAACAGCGTCCAGACATACTGCGGACTGGAAATCGCCATCATGCACACGAGCCCCAGCAGCAGCTGCAGCCAGCGCGTGCGCGCCAGCGGCACGGCGTGCGGCACACCCAGGGCCGCGTTATCAGCAACGGTACGCATCGAACCACTCCTTCAGACAGACTTCGAGAGAGACGCGTGGCCATGCGGCGCCACGCCTTGTTGGAATCCATTGCGGGGCGGCGCCCGGCTCGTCACTCGGCCGCCGCGCGTTAACCACGCGTTCACCATGCGCTCACCATGCGTTCACCACGCGGCCACCGCGCCATCGCTGCGCGGGTCGCTGCCAACCTGGTACAGGCCATTCGGCTGCAGCACGATGGCGCCGGCATGGCCCATCGCTTCGTCAGAGGGGCGCAGCACCTCCACGTCGTGGCCCAGCGTGCGCAACGCGTGCTGCACCGTGGACGGAAAGCGCGCTTCAAGCTTCAGCGTGTCGCTGGTCTGGCCCCAGGTCCGCCCCAGCAGCCAGCGCGGCGCGTCGATGGCCGACTGCGGGTTCATGCCGAAATGGACGATCCGCGAGAACACGGCCGCCTGCGATTGCGGCTGGCCGTCGCCGCCCATGTTTCCGTAGACCAGCGTGCGGCCATCGTTCAGGCGGGCCATCGCCGGGTTCAGCGTGTGGAACGGCTTGCGGCCCGGCATCAGCGGATTGCGCGCGGCGGGGTCCAGCGCAAAGCTGCATCCGCGGTTCTGCCAGTTCACACCGGACTGCGGCAGCACGATGCCGCTGCCGAACTCGTGATAGATGCTCTGGATAAAGCTGACGGCCACGCCATTGCCATCGATCACGCCCATCCACACCGTATCGGCCGGCCCCATGCCCTGCCCCCAAGGCAGCACGCCATCGGCCCGGATGCGCGCGGCGGCCGCGTCCAGCCAGGGCGGCGCCAGCAGGTCGCGCGGATCGACCTCCATATAGGCGGGATCGGTGATATGCCGGTCGCGCACGTGGAATGCCTGTTTGGTCGATTCCACGCACGCATGCACGAACGCCGCGCCAAGCGGGTCCATGTCGGGCGTGAGAATCCGGTCGAGCTGGCCCAGGATCAGCAGCGATACCAGCCCCTGCGTAGGCGGCGGCATGTTGTAGACCGTGCCTTGCGAATGGGCCAGCGCCAGCGGCGCCTTCCAGGTGGCGCGATGGGCGTGCAGGTCGGCTGCCGTCAGCGGGCTGCCCGCCTGCTGCAGTTCATGCGCCAGCATCCGGGCCAGGTCGCCATGGTAGAAATCGCCGAGCCCCGCGCGCGCCAGTTGTGCGAGCGTGGCGGCCAGGCGCGGATGGCGAAAACGGCTGCCGGGCGCGGGCGCGGCACCGTCCACGAGGAAGGTCTGCGCAAACCCGGGCACATCCAGCAGTTCACCAGCCTTGGCCGCGACGCAGGCCGACTGGCTGTCGGTCACCGGCACGCCGTCGCGCGCATGGTCGATCGCATCGGCCAGCAGCCGCGCCAGTGGCAGCCGTCCGCCCAGCGCGTCGCGCTGCCAGTCCAGCGCCGCCTGCCAGCCCGACACCGTGCCGGCCACCGTATTTGCCGCCATGCCGCCGCGCGTGGGAATGGCGGCAAAGGCCGCCTCGCGATAGCGCGCGATGGTCGCCGCCCCCGCCGCCGCGCCGCAGGCATCGAGCGCCAGCGGCGCCTCGCCCGGGCGGGCGATCAGCCAGAAGCTGTCGCCGCCAATACTGTTCATATGCGGATAGACCACGGCGATGGTGGCCGCCGCCGCAACCATCGCCTCGACGGCATTGCCGCCGTCGCGCAGTACGGCCAGTGCGCTCTGCGATGCCAGCGCGTGCGGCGCCACGGCCATGCCCCGGCTGCCCCGGATCGGATTGAGATGAAAGGTCACGACAGTTCCGCGATTTATGTATACATAAATTTCCTGCGTGGAACGGTTGCAATAGGCGTGCCATGGGCAGCCCTACTGGCGAGGGGGGACGGGCGCGGGACGGGCGTGAAGCGGCCTATGCCGCGTGGCGTGGGGGATAGCGGGAGATAAAGCGTCGCGGCGGGATGCCGCGTGCGAAGTCACCGGTGAAGAAACCGTTGCGATCAGCCGAACCGGCGGCGGCGCGCCGGTGCACCGGATTCGGTCGACGGCACGAAGCTGGTGCGGGCTTCCTCGAGTCGCGCCATGGTCAGGCGGCTGACTTCCGCACGGCCATCCTCGATATGCGTCGACAGCAGCGCCACCGCGCGACCGGCATCGGCATCGGCCAGCGCGGCCAGGATCGCGCCGTGTTCGTCGTAGGTCAGCGAGATGCGCTCGCCGAATGCGAAGTCGAGCCGGCGGATGATGCGGATGCGGTCGGTCACCTGCTGATGCACGGCCGCCGCTTCGGGGTTGCCCGCCGCATCGACGATGGCCAGGTGAAATGCCTCGTCAAGCTGCGCCACGGCGTTGCCGTCGGCCAGGCGCCGCGCTTGAGGCACGCGCCAGATGGCATCGAGCATGGCGATCAGCGCGGCCCGGCGCGTCGCGTGCGACGGCTGGCACAGGCGCGTCACGGCATGGGTTTCCAGCAGCGTGCGCAGTTCATACAGCGCCTCGAAGCGGCCCAGGTCCAGCGGCACCACTTCCCAGCCGTTGCGGTAGTAGCCGCGCACCAGGCCATCGCCCTGCAGCCGCTGCAGCGCCTCGCGCACGGGCGTGCGCGAGATGCCCAGCCGCTCGGCCACGTCGTTTTCGGTAAAGCGGTCGCCCGGCAGCAGCCGGAACGCGAAAATGTCGTCGCGCAGTGCCTGGTAGGCGGCCTGCGACCGCTTGCCACGCACCGCGGACCGCGACGCTGCGTCTTCGGTATCCACGGCAGCATCGGTCATCGCGTCAGTCCAGGTGCCGCACGCGGTCGATCGCCTGCTCCAGGCGGTCCACCGCAATGACTTCCAGCCCGTCGATGGGCTGCTTCGGCGCGTTGGCCTTGGGAATCACGGCCATCGTGAAGCCGAGCTTGGCGGCTTCCTTGAGCCGTTCCTGCCCGCGTGGGCTCGGGCGGATCTCGCCGGCCAACCCCACTTCGCCAAACACCACCAGCCCGCGCGGCAGCGGCTTGTTGCGCATCGACGAATGAATCGATAGCAAAACCGCCAGATCGGCGGCCGGCTCGGTGATCTTGACCCCGCCAACCGCATTCAGGAACACGTCCTGGTCGAAGCACGCGATGCCAGCGTGCCGGTGCAGCACAGCCAGCAGCATCGCCAGCCGGTTCTGTTCCAGGCCCACCGCCAGCCGGCGCGGGTTGGGCACGTTGGCCGTATCGACCAGCGCCTGCACTTCCACCAGCAGCGGGCGCGTGCCCTCCTGCGTCACCAGCACGCACGACCCGGCCACCTGCTCCTCATGCTGCGACAGGAACAGCGCCGATGGATTGCTGATGCCGCGCAGGCCGCGCTCGGTCATCGCAAAAACGCCAAGTTCATTGACCGCGCCGAAGCGGTTCTTGAAGGCGCGGATCAGCCGGTGCGACGAATGGGTATCGCCCTCGAAATACAGCACCGTATCGACAATGTGTTCCAGCACGCGCGGCCCGGCCAGGCTGCCTTCCTTGGTGACGTGGCCCACCAGGATGATCGTGATGTCGCTGCTCTTGGCGATGCGCGTCAGCTGCGCCGCGCACTCGCGCACCTGGGCCACCGACCCGGGCGCCGAGGTCAGCGCCTCGGAATACAGCGTCTGAATCGAGTCGATCACGGCCACTTCGGGCTTGTCGGCCTCCAGCGCGGCCTGGATCTTTTCGAGCTGGATCTCGGGCAGCAGGCCCACCGTGGCGGCTTCCACCCCCAGCCGCTGCGCGCGCAGCGCGATCTGGGCGCCCGATTCTTCGCCACTGACATAGAGCACGCGCCGGCTGGCCGACAGGTTGGCCAGCGTCTGCAACAGCAGCGTCGATTTGCCGATGCCGGGATCGCCGCCGATCAACACCACCCCGCCCGACACCAGCCCGCCGCCGAGCACGCGGTCGAACTCGTCGATGCCCGTGCCGAAACGCGGCACCTCGGCGGCTTCGATATCGCTGAGCTTGCGGACCACGGCCGACGCCGCCAGCGGCTGGAAGCGGCGCGCGGCCGACGATCCCGAATCGGCCACGGTCTCGACGAGCGTGTTCCAGGCGTTGCATTGCGGGCACTGGCCCGCCCAGCGCGGCGTGGTACCGCCGCATTCGGTACAGGTATAGACAGTCTTGGTCTTGGCCATCGAATAATCCGGACTAGGGCTGGATGGGGCTCGGGCTGCCTTCAGGAGACGGAGTCGGCCGTGGTCAGCATGGCCACCGTGGTCGGCACGCGCGGCGCCAGCGCGCACATCAGTTCATAGCCCACCGTGCCGCTGGCGGCGGCCACGTCGTCGATCGGCAGCCCGTGGCCCCAGAGCGTGACCGGCGAGCCGACCCTGGCCTTGGGGCACGGGGTCAGGTCCACGCAGATCATGTCCATCGACACCCGGCCCACGAGATCGGTGCGCACGCCGTCCACCAGCACCGGGGCGCGCCTGTCGCCCCAGCCCGACGCGTGGCGCGGGTAGCCGTCGGCATAGCCGCAGGCCACCACGCCGATGCGCATCGCCCGGTCCGCCGTAAACATCGAGCCATAGCCGACGGTATCGCCCGGCTGCAGGTCCTGGATGCCGATCAGTTCGCTGTGCAGCGACATCGCCGGCTGCAGGCCGGTATCGGCGATGTCCGCCGACAGGCCCGTGGGGGAACCGCCATACAGGATCACGCCCGGCCGCACCCAGTTGCGATGGGCCGACGGATGCCAGAGCACGGCCGCCGAGTTCGACAGGCTGACCTCGCCGGGCAGATTGGCCGTGGCCGTCTCGAACGCCTCGATCTGGTGCGCGATGCCGCGCGCGCTGTCGGCATCGGAGAAATGGGTCATATGGACGATACTGCCCACGCATGACATGGTGCGGGCGCGCTCCCAGGCCGCCCGGTACTGGGCAGGCCGGAACCCCAGCCGGTTCATCCCGGTGTTGAGCTTGAGCTGGATGGCCAGCGGGCCCTTGGGCCGGGCCTGTTCGAGCATGCGCAGCTGCTCCTCGCAATGGATGGCGGTGGTCAGGCGATATTGCTCGATCACGGGAACATCCTGGGGCTGGAAGAATCCCTCCAGGAGCAGGATCGGTCCCTGCCAGCCCAGTTCGCGCAGCAGCACGGCTTCGTTGAGGTCCAGCAGGCCGAAGCCGTCGGCGGCCTTCAGGCCGGCAAACGCGCGACGGATGCCATGGCCGTAGGCATTGGCCTTGACCACGGCCCAGACGCGGGAGTCCGGCGCATGACGGCGCACCACTTCCAGATTGTTGGCCAGCGCAGGCTGGTGGATGACAGCGTGAATGGGTCTTGGCATGGGTATGACTGCTTGCGTGGGCTGTCGAACGATGTTCTGCACCTGATTCGGGAAGACCCGGTCGGCAGGCCACTGGATTCGGGCGTTGAGGTGGCACACACTGTGCGGTAACAGGCCTTTGGGACGAACCGGCCGGCGCGGACAAGCCGGCGCCACCTTGCGCAGGCGATATTTGACCACATCCGCAGGTCGATTCCGGGAATCCATCCGGGCATGTACTGTCCAATGCGCGTCCGCCGGTGTGCTGAAATGTCGCGGATTCGTGATATAAAGCCGGACGCTCCGGCCATGTTTTAAAAGAGAAGCAATATGTCAATGACGGTCAGGCAAGCCGCAAGGCGCGCGAAAGTAGCGTCGCCGCCCCACTTTGACACGGCAGGCGCAGCAGGTTCCCGCCAAGCGACGGCACTACCGGCCGGTGCGCTTTTGCCCGTCCACATGGACGCCCGCGATGGAGACAAAGTCGAAGGTATGAAGAAGGGTTTCTACACGATCATGGCCGCGCAGTTTTTTTCGTCGCTGGCCGACAATGCCCTGCTCATCGCGGCCATTGCCCTTCTTACCGAATTGCATTCCCCGCAGTGGATGACGCCGCTGCTCAAGCTGTTCTTCGTGCTGTCCTATGTGGTGCTGGCTGCATTCGTGGGCGCCTTCGCCGACTCCATGCCCAAGGGCAAGGTGATGCTGATCACCAATGCCATCAAGATCGTGGGCTGCGCCATCATGATGTTCGGACTGCACCCGCTGCTGGCCTATGGCGTGGTCGGGTTCGGCGCGGCGGCCTATTCGCCGGCCAAGTACGGCATCCTGACCGAGCTGCTGCCCCCCGAAAAACTGGTGATGGCCAATGGCTGGATCGAGGGCCTGACGGTCGGTTCGATCATCCTGGGCACGGTGGTGGGCGGCGCGCTGATCTCGGTGCAACTGTCGACCGTCCTGCTGCACTTCGACCTGCCCTATGTCGACACCGGCATCAACACCCCCGCCGAAGCGGCGATGGTGGTGATCATGCTGTTCTACTTCATCGCCGCCATCTTCAACCTGTTCATTCCGGACACCGGCGCGCGCTACCCCCAGCAGGAAAAGAACCCGATCAAGCTGATTGCCGAATTTGGCGACTGCTTCATTGCACTGTGGCGCGACAAGCTGGGCCAGATCTCGCTGGCCGTCACCACGCTGTTCTGGGGGGTGGGCGCCACATTGCAGTTCATCGTGCTGAAGTGGGCCGAAAAATCGCTGGGGCTGAACCTTTCGCAAGGCGCCCTGCTGCAGGCCGTGGTGGCCGTAGGCGTGGCGGTTGGCGCCATCGCGGCCGCCGCGCGCATTCCGCTGCGCAAGTCGCTGTCGGTGCTGCCGTTCGGCGTGGCCATGGGTGCCACCGTGATCCTGATGGCGTTCTACACCAAGGACACCATGCCGGCCGTGACGCTGGACGTGCTGGGCATGGCGATGCCGCTCTACATGGCTATCGCCTACGTGTTCCTGATGATCGTGGGCGCCATGTCGGGCTACTTCGTGGTGCCGATGAACGCCCTGCTCCAGCACCGTGGCCATGTGCTGCTTTCGGCCGGCCATTCCATCGCGGTGCAGAACTTCAACGAGAACGTTTCGGTGCTGCTGATGCTGTGCTTGTACGCGCTGCTGATCAAGCTGAACGTGCCGATCGGCTTCGTGATCGTCGCGCTTGGCCTGTTCATCGTGGCGACCATGGCGCTGGTGATGCGCCTGCACAAGCACAACATGAAGATGTACAACTCGCTGGCGATGATCGGCGAGGACAAGCACCACTGACCCCGCGCGGGGCGTCCTTCCGGGCGCGCCCGCCCCTCACGGCGCCTGGGCCCGCAGCGCGGCCCGCGCCTCCCAGTCGTCCGGCACCACGAATCCGCGCGAGCATTCGCGCCAGATGCCGGGCGCGCCCTGATCCTGCACCAGTTCACAGACCATGACCGGCGCTTCGCGGCGCCACGCGTGGATCGGGTCGGCAAAGCGTTCGGCCAGCGCATCGTGCATGACCGCCGCCGTTTCGGTCGCGCCCTCGGCCACGCGGGCACCTGACAGCCAGTCGGACCTCGAAAGCCGGCACCAGCGCACATGGCCCCGGGCGGGGTCCGTCGCGCGGGCGTGCCAGTCGGCCAGCGGCGCCCACCACCCGTTCAGGTGATCCGGCGCGATCCCCAGCGTTTCCAGGCCGGCCGGCACCATGCCGTTGCGGTAGAACAGCCAGCCCAGCAGATAGACTTCGCTGCGATCCACGGGATGCCCGACCAGCGCCTGGGCTTCCGCCGTTCGTCCAAGCGGCAACTGGCGCCGCACGATGTGATCGAGCTTGTCGCCCAGTCGGTCGACCAGATTCGGCCCGACAAAGGCGCGATGTCCGGCCACGCCGTCGACCATCAGGTAGAACTTGGCCGCCATCTCCCAATGGACGACGGCCGCGCTGGCGGGGTCGCGCCAGATCACGTCGAGTTCGCCCAGCGTCTGCACGCCATGCCCGTTGGCACGCCGGATCGGCACATTGGCGGCCAGCAGGTCCACGCCGTGCGTATGCCGCAGCGCGAAGTGCAGCAGCCGCTCGGCATGACGGCCCAGCCGCAGGCTGCGGCTGCCGGTCGGGTCCGGATGCTGGCTCAGTTCGACGATGGTTTCGGGCAGGGTGGACGGATCGGCCTGTGACAGCCATGCCTGCCATCCCGCCTGCGCGCCGGGCGGCCATTGGGCCAGCCGGGCAGGCCCGTCCTGGTAGCCATCGAGCAGATGGGACAGCAGCGCCGGCGACAGCGAGCACCAGGCCAGGTCGCGCGTGCGCTGCGAGGCCGCGCGGCACCAGAGCGGCAAAGGCGCGTCCGTCCCGGTCGGCGCGCAGCCGCCCGGCGGCGCTACCTGGGCGAGATCAGGCTTCAGCTCCCGCACGATCGTGGACCTCGCGTGCCAGGCACAGGTCTTCCCAGGCACGCGCCTTGTCGGTCAGCGTGCGCAACAGGTAGGCGGGGTGATAGGTCACCACCACGGGGATGCCCTCGTAGGTGTGCACCGTGCCGCGCAGCTTGCCGATCGGCGTGGTCGACCGCAGCAGCGACTGCGCCGCAAAGCGGCCCAGCACCACGATGACCTTCGGCTTGATCAGCGCAATCTGGCGCTTCAGGAAGGGTTCGCACTGGACCACTTCCTCGGGCTCGGGATTCCGGTTGCCGGGCGGCCGGCACTTGAGCACGTTGGCGATGTAGACGTTGCGTCCCCGCGCCAGGCCCAGCGCACCCAGCATGTTGTCCAGCAGCTTGCCGGCCTGGCCAACGAACGGCTCGCCCTGCAAGTCTTCGTTCTCGCCCGGCGCCTCGCCCACCAGCATCCATTCGGCCTGGGCATCGCCCACGCCGAACACAGTGTTGGTGCGCTTGTTGCAGAGGCCACATGCGGTACATCCGGCCACGCTCTCTGCCAACACGGCCCACGGCATGTCGGCGATGGCCGCCTCGCGGCCCGCCTGCTCGGGCAGACGGACCAGCGGCTTCTCTGCCTGGGGGGCAACCGGCCGGTCCGGGTTCGGCGCATCGAAAGCCTCGACGGTCGCGGCCAGTTCGATGGCGTTGTCGATGGCGTTGTCGATGGCGTTGTCGATGGCACTGTCGGCGGCATGATCGACCCCGGCCGGGACGTCCGCCAGCACATCGGCCACCCGTTCCGTCGAAAGGTCGGCCGGCACGCTGGCCGGCTCGGGCGGACGGGCAGACGGCAACGGCCGGACTTCGGCCCGCACCGCCGCTGCGGGTGCGGCGGTCGCATCTTCCGCTGCTTGCGCGACGGCGGCTTCCGCCGCCACGGCTTCGTTTCCCACGTCTTCAACGGGATGCGCCCGGCGTGGCACCCACTCGGCCGGAATGCCCAGGGCTTCCAGGAACAACGCGCGGCGGTTCATGCCGGTTCTCCGTGAACACTGGAGGGCCAGACGCGGCGCAGAACCAGGGCGTCTTCTCGCCCCAGCGCCGTGGCCGGGTAGTAGCCCTTGCGGCGACCGATCTCGACGAATCCCGCTTCGAGGTATAGCGCCAGCGCGCCGATATTCGACGGACGCACCTCCAGCAGCATCGTGTGCAGCCGGTGCGCATGCGACGTGGCCAGCGCGATGGCCAGCAGCAGGCGTCCGTAGCCCTGTCGCTGGTGAGCCGGATCGATCGTGATATTGAGCAGGTGCATCTCGTCGACCACCGGCATCAGCATCGCGTAGCCGATCAGCGCCGTCGACGGGTCGCGCAGCGTCAGGCCGAAATGCCCGGCCTTGAGTGAGTTCTCGAAGTTGCCCCGCGTCCACGGATGACTGTAGGCGCGCTGCTCGATCTCGGCCACGGCCGGCAGGTCGCGCGCACTCATGTGATCCAGCGCCCAGCCCTGCGCCAGCCGCGGCATGACCGGCACGGCCGGCCATTCCGGGTGCTCCGGACGTTCGGGCGGCAGCAGCGCGGCACTCATCGGGCCGCTCCCTGCGCGGCCAGCGCGGCGGCCTTGGCGGCGGCCACGGCCTCGCGCTCGACGATGGTCTGGGCAACCTTGTCGCGTACATAGATCGGCATGGCATCCGCCGCGGCAATCGTCTCGCCACGTGCCAGCGCGCGTTGCGCGATCGACACCATGGCGCGGGCTTCGGGCATGGCTTCCGGCACCGTGCGCGAAGCCCCGCCCGCCGCCGCCAGGCGGTCACCAAAGACGGTCAGCGCGTTGCCGGCCAGCCAGAAATCGCCATCGGGCGCCGCGATCGATCCCGGCGCCCCCACCTGCATGGCGCCTTCCATTACCCATTCGTTCGCGGCATCGTCCCAGCGGAACGTGGCGGCATAGGCTTCGTCCATGCGGGCGTCGATGGCCACCAGTACCGCCGCGCCCGCAGGCAGCTTTTCCCCGCCCCACGTGCCGTTTCGTACGCTTTCGGCACATGCCATGAGCACGTTGACGGGGATGACAGGCAGCTCCGCGCCGAAGGCAAGGCCCTGCACCACGCCGCAGGCGGTGCGCAGGCCGGTAAAGGAACCGGGGCCCGCGCCAAACGCGATGGCGGCGCAGTCGGCCAGGCGGATGCCGGCCTCTGCCAGCACCTCGCCGGCGGCAGGCAGCACCCGCGACGACGAACGCGCGCCGGTATGCTCATGACGGGAGAAACACTCTGCGGCGCCATCCGCGACGGCGCGCCCGAGTGCGACGGAACACCACTCTGTGGAGGTCTCGACAGCAAGAATCCAGGACATGGCAGCGATTGTATCCGCTGGCGGGGCAAAGCAGTATTGGCAACGGCGCCCCCCCCCGTTCGGGCCGCCAGCGGGGCAACCTGAAAGCTTCCTCGACTTTTTTGCACCGAAACGGACGTCCGCGGCGCTTATCATCGACTGTCCAACGCATTGCCATACGGAGAACCCATGAGCGACCTGCAAGCCCAATTCGACCAGGCCCAAATCGACGTCAAGACGCTGTCGGAGCGCCCCAACAACATGACGCTGCTGCGCCTGTACGCGCTGTACAAGCAAGGTGCCGAGGGCGACGCACACGGCGACAAGCCCGGCATGACCGATTTCGTCGGCCGCTACAAGTTCGAGGCGTGGGAAGCCCTCAAGGGCACGGCCCAGGATGAGGCCAAGCAGAAGTACGTCGAACTGGTGGGCGACCTGCTGGCCGGCCGCGCCAGCTGATCCCGCCCCTGCGGACGGCCCGGCGCCGTCCGCAGCGCTTCTTCCGCCATTCAGCCCCTTGTCTTTCCTGCCGATAACCAGATCATCCGCAATGTATCTGGCAACAGTGTCGTGATTCAGGAAGACATGAAGACCTACCGAGTGCTGTTCAGCGTTTGCGCGCTGATGCTGTCGACGGCGCTGATGGCCGCCCCGCGTGCGCCGTCCCGTCCCGCCGAGCCTGCGGCCCCGGCCTACGATCCCGTCCGTTACAAGTCCTGCACCATCTATGCCGCGACGGCGATGTCCGCCGCGGTGGACATGCGCACGCATGGCTATGGCGCGAAGCGCGCCCTGGTCGAAGGCGGCAACCCGCCCTCGGCCCCCATGGTGGCGCTGACCGAATTCGCCGTATCGGCCATCCAGGCCCGCCCGGCCGGCGGACGCGAAGCCGCGTCGGTGCTGAGCGGATTCCTGGCCGGCATCTGCTACCAGCGCAACGAACTGCCCTCGCTGCAATAACGACCGGAAAGGCCCGCAGGCGCGGGCATCAGCCCCCGGGCAGCGGCCGCGGGCGGATACGCCACGCGGCCAGCATGGCCGTGGCGATCACGATCCCCACGGCCAGGAAGGTTTCATCGAAGGCCACGATGCGCGCGGCCTGCGCCGCCGCGTCGCCGCCCTTGCCCAGCACCGCGCCATGCTCGGCCAGGCGCCATTGCAGGCCCACCCCCGCCAGGCTCACGCCAATCGCCCCGCCCAGCTGCCGCAGGAAGTTGATGCAACTGGAACCCTGCGGAATCATCGAGAAATCGACGCCTCGCATCGACCCCAGGGTCAGCGACGGCAGAATGCAGCCCAGGCCAATACGGCCGATCACCGCGTACAGCACCAGCAGCACATACGGCGTGGCCATCGAGCCGGTGGCCATCAGCAGGAACGAACCCGCCAGCAGCGCCAGCCCGAACGACACCTGGCGGTGCGGCAGGATGCGGTTGGTCAGGCGCCCGGCCACCGCGATGGTCACCGCCAGCGCGATACCGGCCGGCATCAGCACCAGGCCCGCCGCCGACGGCGTATAGGACAACGCCATCTGCATGTAGACCGGCAGCAGGTAGGTGGAACCGAACAGCCCGGCGCCATAGATGAAGGCCACCACGGCGCCCGCCGAGAACTGGCGATAGCTGTAGAGCCGCATGTTCATCAGCGGATCGGGTGCGCGCAACTGCCACGCAACGAAGCCGCCCAGCATCAGCACGCCGAACAGGGCCAGCCCGACGCCTTCGCCGGCGTTGGTGCGCATTTCCACCAGGCCGTTGAGCAGACTGACCGTCGCCACGCCCACCAGGGCCAGGCCGCGCCAGTCCAGCGGCTTGCGCTCGCCCATCATCGCCGAATCGACGGCCATGTAGCGCCGGGCCATCCACCAGCCCGCCAGCGTCAGCGGCACCACCACGAAGAAGATGGACCGCCAGCCGAACAGCTCCACCAGGAAACCGCCCACGCTGGGCCCGATGGCCGGCGCCAGCACCACGCCAAACCCGAACAGCGACAGCGCCTTGCCCTGCTCGCGTTCATCGAACACGCGCAGGATGAAGATATTGGGCAGCGGCTGCATGATGCCGGCCGCAATGCCCTCGGTCACGCGCATGGCCAGCATCACGCCGAACGTGGGCGAGAATCCGCCGATCAGCCCGCCCCCGCCCAGCAGCACCAGCGTGCCGATGAACGTGCGGCGCAGGCCGTAGCGGTTGAGCAGCCACGGCGTCAGCAGCATCGACAGCGTCATGGCGATCATGAAACTGGCGGCCACCCACTGGGCGCGCTCCTGGCCCAGGTCGAAATGCCGGCTCAGATCGGGAATGGCAACGTTGACGATGGTCGACGACACGATCGACGACATCGTGCCGAGCATCAGCGTGACCAGGATCAGCCAGCGCAGGCGGTCGCCGTAACGGGCGCGCAGGTCGGCACGGGTCGGGCCGCCCGGCCTGTTCGACGATGGTTCCGGCTCGCCCGGCTCGCCCGATGGCCCGCCAGTTCCTCCTCCGTGGGCATCCCCGCTGCCGGTACGTGCCGGCGCAGTGGATGGGCGGCTCACCCGAGCCGTCCCGTCGCAGCGATTTCGCGAATCTTGCGGACCGTATCGAGATCGGCCTCGTGATAGGCGGACTTGACGATCTCGGCGTAGCGGTTGTCGCCGCTGGCGTCCACGTTGGGCATGGTGGTCTGATAGATGAAGCGGACCAGCAGCGCGCCAGGCGCCGGCGTCTCGATGATCATCTCCAGCGTGCCGCCCGCGTGCTCGGCCGTCGGGGCCGACTCGTACCGCACGGCGCGGCGCGGTTCATAGGCCACGCGGTCGCTCACGCTGGCCTTGCCGAAATGCAGCACGCGCTCGATCCAGCCATCGCCCCGCCCGACGATCTCGGCGCTATCGAGCCCGAGCATGAACAGTTCCGGCGATTCCGCCCGCAGCACAAGGCCCTGCCAGAGTTGGTCCGGCGTCAGCGGCTCAAGCGTGGGGTTGCCTGGGTCATTGATTTCCACCAGGTGTTCGAAGCGCAACTTGAATCTCCAGATCGTAGATTTCCGTATTATGGGGCCTCCCGCGCGCCGCTGTCCGCCCCCGGGCCACCCGTTCGGGGTGGCGGCCTGCACATCACTCCTGACAGCTGGTGTCAGGAGCCCGGGCGCACAATGCTGGCCCGGTGTCCGGATAGCGTCAGGAGCCGTCAGGAGCGGCCGCCAGGCGCCGCGCATCGGGGGAACGCTCAGGAGGCAGGCATGGAGTTGTTGATCAATATCGACGTCGATGACCTTGACCGCGGCATCGGCTTTTATGAAGCAGGACTGGGACTGCGGCTCAACCGCAAGCTGTTCGACGGCACGGTGGCCGAGCTGCACGGCGCCTGCGCGCCGGTGTATCTGCTGGCCAAGGCGCCCGGCACGGTGGCCACCACCCGGGCCGACACCCGGCGCGACTACGTGCGGCACTGGACCCCGGTGCATCTGGACTTCGTGGTCGAATCGCTGGAACCGGCCATCGAGCGCGCGCTCAGCGCCGGCGCGGAAATCGAGGACTGGCCACGGGAGTTCGACTGGGGCCGCCAGGCGATGCTGTCCGACCCGTTCGGGCACGGACTGTGTTTTATCGAGTGGAAGGGAAACGGCTACGGCGCGCGAGGAAGCGCCTGAGGGGGCTCTGTAGTGGTCAAGTTTTTTCAGACAGGTGTTAGGGTGGTCTGTTGGAACTTGTCCTCGTAGTCTGTTGGCGACGCGTAGCCCAGTGTCGAATGCAAGCGCACCGGGTTGTAGAAGTCCACGATGTACTGTGTGATGTCGCGCCGGGCTTCGGCCCGGTCGGTGTACCGCCTCTGCCAGACCCGCTCCATCTTCAGGTTTAGGAAGAAGCGTTCGGCTACGGCGTTATCCCAGCAATCGCCCGACCGGCTCATGCTACAAACCAGGCCGTGGCGCGCCAGCAATCCCTGGTACTCCTCGCTTGCATACTGGCTGCCCCGGTCCGAATGCACGATCAGTCCGGGCGCCGGATTGCGCT
>NZ_FNJO01000007.1 GCF_900104095.1 Ralstonia sp. 25mfcol4.1
TTGAAGGGTCGTTCGAGACCAGGACGTTGATAGGCTGGGTGTGGAAGCGCAGTAATGCGTTAAGCTAACCAGTACTAATTGCCCGTAAGGCTTGATCCTATAACCAGTGTGTTTGACCTGGTGGGACGTGAGTCCGCGTGTGCCACATGGCATACAACACAACCTCTTTACTACACCCCGATTCGCTGCGCTGATGCATGTCAGCGCGGCAACCCGTCATGCCTGGTGACCATAGCAAGTTGGAACCACCCCTTCCCATCCCGAACAGGACCGTGAAACGACTTTGCGCCGATGATAGTGCGGACTACCCGTGTGAAAGTAGGTCATCGCCAGGCTCTTATACCCAGAACCCCCAAGCCCTAAAGCTTGGGGGTTTTGCTTTGGGGCGACGGAAACGTGCGGGCGAAAATGTACGACGCGAACATGGCGATATGCTCGGCATCGGTGCAAACGCCCTGGTCCCCGCGTATGATCGGCGCTGACATGACCGCCGAAAAATTCTGCTCCGACGACCCTACCGTGCCTGTCGATACCGATACCGATACGGATCCGGATATCGAGGTCAACACTGATACCGCCTGGTTTCTCTATTTGCTCGAATGCGAAGGCAATTCGATCTATACCGGCGTGACGACTGACGTTCAACGTCGATATGCCCAGCATGTCGCCGGTACCGGGGCCAAATACACACGTGCTCGCAAGCCGCTACGGCTGCTCGGCTGGATGGCGTTTCCCAGTAAGTCCGAAGCCCTGAAGGCGGAAATCCGCACCAAGCGGCTGACTCCGGCCCAGAAACGTGCGATGTGTGGCACGCTGCAGCAAGCGTTCGCCGATGTAGCAGAGCCGGCGCCGGATTCTCCCGACATCGTCGATTTGCCATAAAAAAAGCCGGCCAATGGCCGGCGTTTTTCTTTGTCGATCGTGCCTTATCAGACCACGATCAGGTTCACATCGATATTGCCGCGCGTGGCGTTCGAGTACGGGCACACCTGATGGGCAGCTTCCACCAGCTTCTGGGCGGCTTCCTTTTCCATGCCCGGCAGCGAGATCTTCAATTCCACCTGAATACCAAAGCCCTGCGGAATCTGGCCGATGCCGACGGCGCCTTCGATCTTGGCATCGGGCGACACCGTAATCTTCTGCTGGCCGGCGACAAAGCGAATCGCACCGAGGAAACAGGCCGAATAACCCGCCGCGAACAGTTGCTCCGGATTCAGGCCGTTGCCGGCGCCGCCCATTTCCTTGGGCACAGCAAGCTTGACGTCCAGTTGGCCGTCCGACGTGGTGGCGCGGCCATCGCGGCCACCGGTTGCGGATGCGTGGGCGGTGTACAGGACTTTTTCCAGTTTCATTTGCACTCTCCTAGGTTTGCCCGGGGGCGGGCAGCAGTTTCAAGATGCCGACCGAGTCGGCTGTCAATCTTCCGATCGCGCGTCTTCCAGCGTCGACCGTAAGCAATGCAGTCGCGATGTCAGTGCCTGGATCTCTTCCACGGAACACTGCATCGCGCACAACAACCGTTCGGGGATATCGGCAGCGGCACTTCGCAAGCGGCGCCCGGCTTCCGTCAAACTGACCAGCACTCGACGCTCGTCTTCGGAATCGCGCCCGCGACGCACGAACCCCGCTGACTCCAGTCGTTTCAACAGCGGCGTCAACGTGCCCGAATCGAGCGTCAGCCGCCCGCCCAGTTCCGAAACGCTCACCTCGTCGTGTTCCCAAAGCACCAGCATGACCAGATACTGCGGATAAGTGAGTCCAAGCTCACTCAGAATGGGCTTGTAGACCTTGGTCATGGCTAGTGACGCCGAGTACAGCGCAAAACAGAGCTGCTGATCCAGCTGTAGCCAGTTGCCTGTCTTGGGAGGGGTCGTCGTTTGCGTCGTCATGGCTATATCTTATACACAATTAAATTGTGTGCAAGATAAATTTTCTATCGGCCCTATGAAGAATAGGGGCCGGCCGTGACAGAGCAAAGCGGATCAAAGGCTGATCCGGTACGACTTTCGTACAACCGCCAAGTTACAACCCTTAAGTCTGGTTTAAGTGTGGGTGCATAGGATGGCCCTGTCGCGCCAACACTCGGCGCTGTCCATCATCCAGAAAGGAAAGCACCATGATTCGCCAGACTCTTGCCCGTTCCGCAGTCGGTGTTGCCGCGCTTGCTGCCCTGGCCGGCGGATACGCCTATCTCCAGAAAGACGCGATCACCCCCGGCTACGCAGCGCCGACCCCGGCCGTCGCCCCCGCCGCCGCCGTGGCAACCCCGACGGATTTCTCGGGCATCGTCGATCAGTACGGTCCCGCCGTGGTCAATATCAGCGTGACGGCCCGCGCGCAGCGTACCTCGGCGCAAGTGCCGTCCGGCATGGATCCGGACGATCCGCTGTTCCAGTTCTTCAAACGCTTCGGGCCGCAGTTCCAGGGTCCGCAGAGCCAGCAGCCGCAACTCGTGAAAGGCCTGGGCTCGGGATTTATCGTCAGTTCCGATGGCCTCATCCTGACCAATGCCCACGTGGTCGACAACGCCACGGAGGTCACCGTCAAGCTGACCGATCGCCGCGAGTTCAAGGCCAAGGTGCTGGGCAGCGATCCCCAGACCGATATCGCCGTGATCCGCATCGACGCCAAGGACCTGCCGACCGTACGACTCGGCGATCCGTCGAAGATTCGTGTCGGCGAACCCGTGCTGGCGATTGGCTCGCCTTATGGCTTCGAGAACACGGTGACGGCCGGCATTGTCAGTGCCAAGTCGCGTTCGCTGCCCGATGACACCTATGTGCCGTTCATCCAGACCGATGTGGCCGTGAATCCGGGCAACTCGGGCGGCCCGCTGTTCAATCAGCGTGGCGAGGTCATCGGCATCAATTCGCAGATCTACAGCCAGACCGGCGGCTATCAGGGCCTGTCGTTCGCGATTCCGATCGACGTGGCCAAGAAGGTCGAGCAGCAGCTTGTGGCACACGGCAAGGTCACGCGCGGCCGCCTTGGCATCTCGGTGCAGGAGGTCAACCAGGCGCTGGCGCAGTCATTCAAGTTGCCGAAGCCGGCGGGCGCGTTGGTGAACTCCGTAGAGCCGGACAGCCCGGCCGCGCAGGGTGGCCTGAAGCCCGGCGACGTGATCGTGCAGCTTGGCAATGACGTGATCGACCACTCCGGCGATCTGCCCGAGCACGTGGCAGACCTGCAGCCCGGCACCAAGACCGAACTCAAGGTGATTCGCAAGGGCGAGCCGCTGACGCTGAGCGTGAAGATTGGCGCCGTGAAGGAGAGCGCCGTGGCGCAGGGCAAGGGCGGCGGTGAAGTGGGTGGCCGTCTGGGACTGGCCGTGCGTCCGCTGACGCCGGCCGAAAGGCGCGACAGCGGTATCGATGGCGGCCTCGTCGTCGAAGACGTGGCGGGCCCGGCCGCACGTGTCGGCATCCAGCCCGGCGATGTCATCCTGTCGCTCAACGGCACGCCGATTTCCTCGGCCGAGCAGCTGCGTTCGCTGGTGTCGAAATCGGGCAAGCAGGTGGCCCTGCTGGTGCAGCGCGACGACGCGCGGATCTTCATTCCGCTCGACCTCGGCTGACCTCTGGCGGCAAGCGGTTTACGCTTCGCAAAACACGTATACGACAGGCATACGGCAGGTGTCCGACGGGCGTATACGTATACGCGTATACGCCCGCAAACCCTTGCCAGAAGCGGAATTCCGGGCGACAAAACGCCCCAAAGACATGTTTGAACGGGTATGATCTCGACTGCGATGCATGAAGCGTGTGGAGACTCACGTCACCACTTCAGGTTCTTGCTGAATCGACAGAAGAAGGAAGTCTATGCAGTTGGATTTCACCCGCGCCCCCATCTCGCCGGCCGCCGATCTGGCGAGGCGCCTGGCGCCAGTTGCCAGAAAGGCGACGGCGCGTCGGCGCAAGAAGGAAGTCCCGCCCCACTGGGAGCGCGGCTACCGCTCCCACTACTACCGTAACGAACGTGGCGACAAGCTCGGAGAAGTCCGCTTGTCCGATCGCGGCGATCTGCCTGTGGTCTACCACTGGGCGGCCGGCAACTATTCCGGCGCCGAGGGTTCGCTCGCGCATGCGCGCGCCCGTGTGGAAGAAACGGTTGGCTTCGGCATGCGCCAGCTGTCGTTATTCTGAGGCTGGCGTTTCAAAGCTTACGCCGAACAGTCCATGACCGGACCGCGTGCCTGACACAGGGCATGCATGCTCTCCGCGATGCCGCCGCCGCCATTGCCGCGCCCGTCGCCAGCGTCCAGGTAGTCCCTCCTCCGCATTGCATCTGCCAGGCTAGTCCAGCCGGCGTTGCACAAGCATGAAGACCGCCGCCACCAGCGCGATCGCGGCAATCAACCGATAGAGATCCTCGCAGGCAATCAGCCGAGCCTGTTGGTCGACGATCGCAGCCATTTGCGCCAGCGCGCCGGCATGCGCCTGCCCGGCATCGAACCCGCGCGCCGCCAGCAGCGACTGTGCCGTGCGCATCCAGCTGTCGGTTTCGGCGGGACGCTGGCCGATGGCATGTACCAGGCTCGTATGCACCGCGAACTGGCGGTTCTGCAGCAGCACCGCCCCCAGCGATGACGCGAACGAGCTGGCAATCTGCCGCACCAGGTTCTTGCTGCGATAGCCGTGGGCAAAGTCATCGCCGCTCAGCGTGCGGAAGGTGAGCCCGGCAATGGGGATGATGACCATCACGCCGAACAGCCCCTTGGCGACGAGTCCGGGCACCAGGGCCGCCGGGGCGATGTCCGGTGGCATGAACGAGAAGAACGCCATCGCGGCCGCCATCAGCAGCAGGCCTGTCACCATTACCGGTTTCTTGTGCGTAAGCCGGCGCGCCACGCGCAGGTAGATCCAGATGCCCACCAGGCTGATCAGCGCGGCCAGCGTGTTGAGCCATCCGGTGGTGGCCAGCGGAAAGCGCAACGCCTGCTCGGCATAGATCGGAAACACGTAGCTGCTCAGGTTGCTGATCATGTAATAGACGAAATACATGGCCAGCCCCGTCATGTACACGGGCTGCCGCAGCGCGCGCAGATGCAGCACCGGTGTGTCGTGGTGCCACTGCTGCCAGAGGAACACCCCCAGCAGGGCCAGCGCGACCATCGCGGCCATGCCCACGCGCAGCGGATGCGAAAAGATATCGAAGCGCGCTTCGGTCATCGACGCCTGCAGCGCGACGACCGCCACGCCAAACAGCAGCAGCGGACCCAGCGCCGGACCTTCCTGATCGGCCCGGGGTTCGGCATCGGGCAGCAGCAGCCACGTGCCAAGCGCGGCCAGCGCCGCGAACGGCAGCACGCCATAGAACACGTCCTGCCAGACGCCGTGCTCCACCAGTTCGGCAGCAAATGCCGGAGCCATGGCCGATGCGCCAAAAATCCCGAGCATAAAGAGACGTGACGCACGTGGCCGATCGGCCGGCGCGAACATCAGGTTCACCAGGATGCGGCAGCTTGTAAACAGCGCGCCGCCGCCCACGCCCTGCATGAAGCGGGCGACGACCATTTGCGGCAGGCCTGTGCTGGTGGCCGCCACGATCGTGCCGGACATGAACAGCAGCAGCGATCCGGTCAGGTAGTAGCGGTAGCCAAAACGCTGCGCCAACCATTGCTGCTTCAGAATCATCATCATGCTGCCCACCGCGTATGCGGCCTGCACCAGCGCAAAGCTGCGCGGGTCCGCGTCGATGCCGCCGACGATATGGCTCGACGCAAACACGAACATGATGTTCTCGAGGAACTCGACACCCGTGGTCAGGCCCAGCAGCATCATGAGCAACGTCTGCCGCTGCCGATGACTGAGCACCCGCAGCCAGCGCACGCCGGCGCGCAAACGTTGCCACGGCCTTGCCAGCATCGTCACGGCTTGCCTGCTTCCAGCGCGGCCAGATGCGCGTGCAGCGCGGCCAGGTCGCGCGTGGCTGTGGCCAGCCCGTCCTGACCAAGTGGGGCCCACGCCTGCGCATAGGCGGCGTGCACGGCCGGCGCGGCGCGATCCAGCAGCGCATGGGCCGCCGGCGTCAGCGTCAGTTCCAGGCTGCGCCGGTCTTGTTCCGATGTCTTGCGTTGCACCAGGCCGCGCGCCTGCAGGCTATCGATCAGCCGCGTCATCTGCGTGCGCGTGGCGTCGATCGACATGCCCAGTTCCGATGGCATGGTCGGCTCGCCCGCGTCGGTCGCCAGCATGCTGATCACCAGGTATTGGCTCAGGTCGAGTTCGAACGGCGCCAAGGCGTGCTCGATGTGCTGCCGAAGCAGCCGGGCGGAACGCAATAGCAGCCGCGAGGCCAGGATCAGGTCGCGCGGGGCTTCAGGATGGTCGGCGCAGAACCGGTCGATGCGGCGTTCAAACGACATATTGGTTTCATCGGTAATAGTTACGTATGAAACTATATGCGTCGATCTTCGCGCCCGCAAGGGCCTGCAGCTGGACGGTGTGGACGGCCAGCCGGACGATCAGGCGTAAAGGGACTTCCGTATCCGCGCTGCTCAGCCTTGTCCAAGGCTTCGCCCCAGTTCGCGCAACGCCTGGCGCAGCCGGGCGACGATACTGGCCTGCGTGGTGGCATCGGGCGCGCCGTAGCGCCAGGCCACGTAGCTGTCAGTGAACGCTCGCACTGACGACGCAGCGTGCGGCAATGCGGTTTCGGCACGTGCCGCGAAGGCGCGGGGCCCTTCCGCCATGCCGCGTGCAATGCCCTGGCGCGCCAGCACGGCGCAGTACCGGTCGTAAAGCGCCTGGACAGGATCGACACGACGGCGGCGCAGCCACATCGGTACCAGCGCGCCAAGGCTCAGGATGCCGATGCCGACGGCCAGCAGTTGTGGCAGCTGGTCGCCCAGCCCGGCCCGTTCCAGCAGGCGGTGTTGCTGGCCGCGATCGTATTCGAGCACCCAGCGTTGCCATTTGTAGGTCAGACCGTCGAAACCCCAGCGCAGCGCGCGCAGCCAGCCCGGCGCTCGGAGGTCGCCCAGCGCGCCCAGGTCCTCGCCCGACAGCGCCGCATCGACGCCGCTTTCCACGCGGCTCGGTGCCACCGCGCTGGTCGGATCCACCCGCACCCAGCCGCGTCCGGCCAGCCAGACCTCGGCCCAGGCATGGGCATCTGACTGGCGGATGACATAGTGCTTGCCCAGCGGGTTGTACTCGCCGCCCTGGTAGCCGATCACCACGCGCGCGGGCACGCCGGCGGCGCGCATCAGGAAGACAAAGCTGCTGGCGTAGTGTTCGCAGAAGCCGCGCCGTGTATCGAACACGAAGCTGTCGACCTGCGCCTTGCCCAGCGGCGGCGGCGACAGCGTGTACGCGAATGGCGCCTCCGCGAACAGCCGCATGGCGGCCTGCACGCGCTGCCATGGGTCGGCGTAGCGCGCCATCCAGCCGGCGGCCAGTTCGCGGCTGCGGGGGTTGCCTTCAGGCAGCGCCAGCGACAGTTGCAGCGTGCGGCGGGTCAGCGGCTGCGGCACGCCCTGCAGCCATGACCGCGCCCGATAGCGCAGGGGCCGATCCACCGGGCTCCGGGCAAAGAACTCGCCGTCGGCCGAGTGCCAGGCGGCCAGGCTGTCCGACACCGCTACGCCACGGTCCAGCAGGTAGAGCCAGGTCTTCTGCGTGGCCTCCAGCGTCACGTTGTACTCGCGCGGACTCGCCCCAGCGCCGGCGGCCGCGGCGACATTGCCGTCGTCGCCGTTCTCTTCGCCGTCGCCGTCGTTGCGCAAGCCCGCAGCCGGGCGCGTCGGCGGTTCATCGTCGGGGCGCCACGTCACGCCGTCGTAGTCCCACAGCACCCGGGCGCGCCAATACAAGGCGCTGGCGGGCAGCGCATCGCCGACGATATCGGCGCGGAAGGCCACCTCGGGCGAGCGGATCAGTTCGCCAATGCTGCCGGGGCGCATTGTCTCGCTCATGCCTGTGCGCCCGACCGGCTCGGATTGCGGCAGGCGCCAGAGCGGATGATCGAGTCGCGGAAACAGCACGAACAGGAACAGCGCCCAGGGCAGGCCGAACAGCGCCATGCGGCCCAGCAGCGGCCAGATGGCCAGGCGCCCACGGGCTTCGGGATGGTGGAACAGCAGCCAGTTGCGCAGGATCCACGCGCCGATGGCCATGCTGTAGAGCGCCAGCCAGAACGGCTGGTCTTCCAGGTACAGCGTCAGCAGCAGATAGAACGACAGCTGCGTGACCAGCGTGGCATCGGCCAGCGCCCGCGTTTCCAGCAGCTTGAGGATCACGAACGCGGCCAGCAGGGCCACGCACAGTTCGCGCCCGAGCCCGCCGCCGCCGCGCCAGACCAGCGCCGCGGCAATCAGCAGCACCAGCATCGCCGTCGTGCCGACGACCAGCTTCGACGGCAGCGGGGCCCGCTGGCGCCACAGCAGCCAGCGCCATGCCAGCAGCAATACCAGCAGCACGCTGACGGACACGGGCAGCGAACGCGCCTGCGGCGCCAGCACCAGCGCCAGCTGGCCGATCAGCATGCCGTGCTCCTGATGCCCGAGCGCGCGGGGCTGAATCGATGCTTTCATGGCGCGCGCCGCTCCGGCCAGACGGCCAGCGCCTCCAGGCAGATGCGGCGATGGGCCGCGCCGTGACCCGGCGGAATTTCCACGCCCGGCAGCCGCAGGCCGATGTCGAACTGGTCTCCGGCGGCCAGCAGCCATGCGCACAGCCGGGACAGCCGGGCCTCGGTATCCATCGTCGTCGGCAAGGCATGCCAGTCGATCCAGCATCCCGGCAGCCGCGGCACCTGGCCCGTGCGGCTCAGCCAGCGGCCGGTGCGCGCGCTGTGCTTCCAGGCGATGCGATGCAGCGGATCGCCCGGACGATACCTGCGCAACTGGTCGATGCCATCGTCGGACACCACGCCGATGTCGCCATCGTCGCCCTCCTGGTCGGGGTGGGCCGCCACCGGCAGCGGCGGCGCGTGAAGCTCGGGCGCGGGATAGACGCACGTGGCGACCGGGAAATCGGCGTAGCTCCAGACGCGGAACAGCCCGAACGGAAAACGGCTCGACACCGTGACGCGCGGCAACGCCAGCCGGCCGCGCCGGGGGGCATCCATGCGCACGTCCAGCACGCCCTGGCCCAGTCCATCCAGTGTCAGCGCTGGCGCGGCCTGGGCCGCACCACCGGACGACGCCACGGCTTCGATGCCGATGCGCGCACCGCCGTCATGGTTGGCGACATGCAGCGCGAACGCCGCCACCTCGCCCGCAAACGGCGGCGACACGGGCCCCGCCGAGATTTCCAGATCGAGCAGGTTGCGATAGGCCATCCACATGCACGACATGCCGATGCCGACCAGCAGGAATGTCAGGGCGAAACCGAGGCTGACGTTGTAGTTCAGCGATGTGACCAGCATGGCCAGCAGCAGGATGGCAAAGCCGAGCCCGCTGCGGGTGGGCAGGATATAGAGATGGCGCCGGTCCAGCGTGACCACGCCATTGACAGGCTTGCGGGGACGGCGGGGGCGCGGCGTTGCCACGCCGGCCTGCGCGGAGCGGTGCGGTGCGGATGCCTGGGACGCCTTGACGGACGCCGATTGGGCACGTGGCATGGTGTTCGTCGTGACGCGGGAAACGTCGCGCTTCAGGGAATCGCCACGCCAGCCATCAGGCGATCCAGCGAGGTGGCCGCCTGCCCGGCCGGCAACAGCCGATGCGCGGCGACGGCGGCGAACACCGCCTGCACGTCCTCGGGCACCACCATGTCGCGCTGGTCGAGCAATGCCCAGGCGCGTGCGCAGGCCAGCAGCGCCAGGCCGGCGCGCGGCGACAGGCCGGCCACGAAGCCGGCTTCCG
Organism: Ralstonia sp. 25mfcol4.1; assembly: GCF_900104095.1. Classification (GTDB taxonomy): domain Bacteria; phylum Pseudomonadota; class Gammaproteobacteria; order Burkholderiales; family Burkholderiaceae; genus Cupriavidus. Next base: position 9,809 of record NZ_FNJO01000007.1, read on the forward strand.
CACGTGTGGCCTGCACCAGCGCCAGCACGTAATCCACCAGCGCCGGGCTGGCGTACACGGTGCTGGCCGCGGCCTGCAGTGCGAGCACCTGTTCGGCATCCATGATGGCCGAGGCCTCCTGCGCGGCGGTGCCGCCCAGATAGAGCACGCGCTCGAAGGCGGGGTCCGGGTAGCCCAGCGAGATGCGCATGGTGAAGCGGTCGAGCTGCGATTCGGGCAGCGCATGCGTGCCGATCTGCTCCAGCGGATTCTGCGTGGCGATGACGAAGAACGGCGCCGGCAGCGCGTGCGTCACGCCGTCGTGCGTCACCTGGCGTTCGGCCATGGCTTCGAGCAACGCACTCTGCGTTTTCGGCGGGGCGCGGTTGATCTCGTCGGCCAGCACCAGCTGCGCAAACACGGGGCCAGGATGAAAACGGAAATTTCCGGTGTCGCGCATGTAGACGGAGACGCCCACCAGATCGGCCGGCAGCAGGTCGCTGGTGAACTGCACGCGCTGATACTGCAGGCCCAGGGTTTGCGCCAGCGCATGCGCCAGCGTGGTCTTGCCCACGCCCGGCACGTCTTCGAGCAGCAGGTGGCCACCGGCCAGCATGCATGCCAGCGCCAGCCGCACCTGACGCGGCTTGCCCAGCACGATGCGCCCGAGCTGGTTCTGGGCCTCGGCCAGCGAGGCGGTAATCCTGGGTCTGGCTGTCACGTTAGGCGGCCTCGATGGCGGGTTGGCGATGACGTTGCGATGCGCGCCGGGTACGGCTGGGTCCGGCAAGGTCCGGCAGGGTCCGGCCATTGTAGCGGCGTGGAGGTCGCATCGGACAGTGGGTTTCCGCACGGTTGTACGCGACAGACAGTCCGGGAATGCACCGGAATCGGGCGCCAGCCGCGCCGGATCCCGCGCGTTCTGGCATCATCGAACTGTTGGCACCCTGCCACTTTTCAGAATCGTCCTAGCCGCTGCAATGACTGCTTCGCAACCGCGCGTGTCTGGCGCGCCTGCCCCCCTCGATTTCGACTCTTCCGCGCCGCTGGCCGACCAGGCGGCGCTGGCCAGCCTGGCCCGTGAATTTCATGCGGGCGGCTATATCGTGCTGCGCAACTTTGCCAGCGAGGCCACGTGCGCGGCGCTGGAGGCCGTGACCCGCCAGCATCTGGCGGCGGCGGTGCCCCCGGTGGAGTTCGAGGCCGACCTGGGCTACCCCGGCGCACCGGCCACGCGCCACGAAGCCGGCGGCAACACGGTGCGCCGGCTGCGCCAGGCCTATGGCCGCGACGAGGCCTTCCGCCGCTGGGCCAGCCATCCGCAACTGGTGGCGACGGTCGAGGCGCTGCTGGGCGAACCCACCCGCCTGACGCTGGCCCACCACAACTGCGTGATGACCAAGCACCCGCACTATGGCAGCCAGACCGGCTGGCATCGGGACACGCGCTACTGGTCGTTCATGAAGCCCGATCTGGTCACCGTGTGGCTGGCGCTCGGTGACGAAGACGAGCGCAACGGCGTGCTGCGCGTGATTCCGGGTTCGCACCGCGCGAAGCTCGATCCCGCGCAGCTGGACCCGGCAGAATTCCTGATCGAGGCGCATCCCGCCAGCCAGATGCTGCTGAAGGGCGCGATGCCGCTGGCGTTGCATCGCGGCGACGTGCTGATGTTCGACAGCCGGCTGTTCCATGCCGCCGGCCGCAACGATTCAGAGGCGGTGAAGCTGTCGGTGGCGTTCGCCTATTTCGGCGCCAGCAACCGCCCGGTCACCGGCTCGCGATCGGCCGAGTTCGGCAGCGTGGAGATGCCCCCGGCCGCGCTTTGACAGCCGCTGGCCGCGGACCCGGCTTATGCGGTGTGCAGCGGCAGGTGGACCGTCATGGTCGTCCGTCCGGCTGCCGAGGTGGCGTCGATGGTGCCGTTGTGCGCGTCGACGATCATGCGGCAGATGGCCAGCCCCATGCCCATGCCGTCCGACTTGGTGCTGACGAACGGCTCGAAGATCTGGTCGATGCGCGCCGGATCGATCCCCTTGCCGTTATCGGCGACCTCGATCGACGCCATGCCCGGCTTGCCGGCCAACACCCGCAGGGCAACGGCGGCGACCCCGTGGGGCTGGCCCCGCAATGCATCCACCGCGTTGAGCAACAGGTTGAGCACGACCTGCTGGATCTGCACGCGGTCGCCGTGCAGGGGCGGCAGCGTGGCGTCGAGGTCCAGCTGTAGCGTGACATCGGCGTCGTAGATGCGGGCTTCCACCAGCGGCAGGATGTCGAGGATGGCCTGATCGAGCTGAAACGGATGTCGCGCCGTGGGCTCGCGGCGCATCAGCGCGCGCAGGCTGCGGATGACCTGTTCGGCCCGCTCCGACTGCGCCTGGATCCTGCGGATGCCGTCGGCGACCTCGGCCGTATTCGGCGTCGGGCGGTTCATCCAGCGTTGCATGGCATAGGATTCGACGCGGATGGCGGTCAGCGGCTGGCGGATCTCATGCGCGATCGACGCGGCCAGCGTGCCCAGCGCGGCCACGCGCGCCAGATGGACGAGCTGGTCCTGCAGAGACTTCAACAGTGGCGAGGGATCGCAGTCGGGCGCTGCGCTGCCCGGCGCCGATGGCCCGGACGGGCCGGAGCATTCCAGAATGCGCCGCTCCATGGCTGTCGCAAATTCGCGCACCAGCCGGACGGCGTCTTGCGGCGACGCACTGACAGGTTCGGCAGGCATTTCGTGACGCAGGTCGGCGGCAATGGCTTCGCGGACAGACATGAGAGATTCCTTTCCCGGTGACTGGGCGAAATCTATCGACAGGCCGCGTTGCCCGATAGAACAGGCGTGCCGTTTTTGTAGAAACGTGTGCTGACGTTGCGGGTCGTCTCAATCCGGCGTCGGAGAGCGCCGCCGGCCTCTGCGCCACGTGCCCGGATTGACGCCCACCACGCGCGCAAAAGTGCGGGTGAAGTGGCTTTGATCGGAAAAACCGCAAAATTGGGCGATCTGGCCAAGCGGCATGTCGCCGTGCGCCAGGTAGTGCTTGGCGCGCTCCACGCGCTGCAACACCATCCAGCGATGGGGCGGCACGCCGGTGGACGCCCGGAAGGCCTTGGCGAAATGCGCGCGCGACATGCCGCAGGCATCGGCCAGTGCCTCGAGAGAGATCTCGCCGTCCAGGTGCGCCATGATCATGTCCTTGGCGCGCATTTCCTGCCAGGTTGCCAGCCGGGCCTGCACGCGGCGCGCGATCTGCGGAATGCCGCCGTAGGTCTGCACCAGGTGCGCACGCAGCGCCAGCGCCATATGGTCGACGAACAGCGTCGATGCGCGCTCGGGGTGTTCCAGCGCCGGCAGCAGCGCCAGGCTCAGATGATGGACAACGGGGTCGGCAACGGTCAGGTGGGGCGGGCAATACAGTCGCTCGACGGTCCGCGCACCGAGGTCCCTCGCGGTTTCATCCAACGCGGCCTGCGGCAGATAGAACTGCAGGCAGTCGTACTCGCCGATCAGGTTCGATACCCAGTTCCGTTCCAGATCGTAGACGGCCAGGAACCCCGCGCCGAACGGCGCATGGGGCGCAGGCCGGCCGCCGACCCAGAGGTCCTGCTCGCCAAACGGACGTAGCTGAAGCACGACCAGATAGGCGGGCTCGCGTTCGTACGGAGCGGTCGCACCCGTGTTGCGGCGTGTGCTGCGCACACGCGTGATGCCGATGGGGGTATAGGGGAGAGCCCGGCTGACAATGGTCTGGGTCACCTCCGCGTTCATATGCGCGGAGTATTGCCATGACGTATCGCTCGCATTGCCCGCTGTACGGTCGCGGGCGGCGGGCTGGCCGGGTTCGTGATCCAAAAGGCGCCTCGATACTGGAAGTATTGCCGGCGCCAATTATAGGCAAGGGCGGTCAGACGGCCTTGTGGCGCGAGGCGTTGCCGCGGAACAGTGCCAGCAGGTCGGCGAAGCGCAATGGCAGCAGCGGCGAGGCATGGCGAACGGCATCACGGCGTGCGAAGTGGCTCAGAAGCTGCTCGCCCACCGGTCGGCCGAGGTAGGAAGCATCCGGGTAGTTCATGGTCAATCCCTATTGCGGTCAAGAAACGCCTACAGTATACACTCCGATGGTGCACCGCGCCATTTCCTGGTGCGCAACAAGGGATTGCCGGATTCGAACTGGTGCGTAGAAGCGCGCGACAGGTGTCCCGGCATTCGCGCTGCCGGAATGGCGGGCGGCGCGCTCACGGGTGTATCAAGGGGTAATTGGATCACGCGCCGACAGGTGTGTCGGCTGGCTGTGTCGATTGGGTATCGACCGCTGGGGCGCCGGCCGCGAGGGTCGTCCGGCGCGTCTGCCCGTCAGGCGGAGGGGTGTGCGTCGGCTGCCGCTTCTGCGCCGTTGATCGATTCCACGGCCTTGGCCGCGCTGTAGACGTGCCGCGTGGCCAGCAGCGATGCCAGGTCGGCGTCGCCGGCAATCACGGCCTGCAGAATCTGCGCGTGCTCGTCCCAGTTCAGGCGGGCGCGGCTCAGGTTCGCCGGGGCGAACAGCAGCGCGGTGCGTTCGCGCAACGACCGCATCATGTCCTGCAGCACGCTGTTGGCGGCGATATTGCCCAGTACTTCGTGAAAACGCGAGTTCAGTTCGACAAATCGCTCGGTCTGGCCGCTGTTCACGGCATCGTTGCCTTCCTGAAGCACCTTTTCAAGTTCCTGGATCAGTGCCGGGTCGCGGCGCTGGGCCGCCAGCTTGGCGTTGAGCCCTTCCAGCGTGGCCCGCACCTCCACCATTTCGCGCGCGATGTTGGGCGACAGCCGCGCCACCGATGCACCGCGCCGCGGCTCGATGCGCACCAGCCCTTCGGCCGCCAGCGCGCGCAACGCTTCGCGCACCGGGATGCGCGATACGCCCAGTTCCAGGGACAGCGTGTTTTCCACCAGACGTTCGCCCTGTTCGTACTGGCCACCCAGGATGCGTTGCCGCAGGGTGTCGGTGACCAGTGCGAACAGTGGGGAATGCTGGGCGCCCAGGCTTGCGGCCGGGGTGTCCGGACCCGGCTTCAGGGCAGCGGTGGCGTCGTTCATGATCGGGATCGGCCGTCGGATATCGGTAATGGGCCGCGGTCGAAGGGCCGCGGCGTGAATGCCGCTATTGTATACCGTCACCTCCTCATTGAAGACATAGGGTAGACATCTACCGGCATTCCGCCGGTGTGACGTCCCGCCCCTTCAGCCACTTCAGCCACTTCAGCCCTTTCGGCCTGCCTGGCGGTTCAGCCTCCCGCGTGCTGGAACGTAAAGCCGTCCGAGTACATGAACGGTGCCTGCGCCCCCAGCACCATGAACGTCTGCTTGGCGTCGTGGATCATGTTCGGCGATCCGCACAGATAGATGGCATGCTCGGACAGGTCGCCCAGGTCCGCGGCCACGGCCTCGTGCACGTAGCCACGGCGGCCCTGCCAGCTGTCATCGGCGCGGGACAGCACCGGGACGTACTGGAAGTCATAGAGCCGTTCGCCCCACGTGGCGATCTCGTCGTGCAGGTAGAGGTCCGCCGCCGAGCGCATGCCCCAATAGAGCCACACCGGCGGACAGTCGGGATCGTCCATCAGCGATTCGAGCATGCTCTTGATCGGCGCCAGACCGGTGCCCGTCGCCACCATCAGCAGCGGCCGATAGTCTTCCTTGCGCAAACTGAAACTGCCGTGCGGCAATTCCACTTCGAGCCGGTCACCCGCGCGCAACTGCGGCAGTTGCGTGGACGTGAAGCGGCCGCCCGCGATCTGCCGCACGTGGAAGTCCACGGTGTTGCCGGCCGGTGCCGACGCCATGGAGAAACTACGATGCGTGCCATCGTCCAGCAGCACCTTCAGGTACTGGCCGGGCTCGTAGACGAAGGGCTCGTCGCCGGGCAGCGCCAGGCGCATATGCATCACGTCCGGGCCGAGCGGCGCCACCGACAGCACGGTGGCCGTAGTGCGCCGGGCCGGCACCTGCGGCCCCGCCGCACGGGCGGTGCTGATGACCAGGTCGCCGTCGGGCCGCGCCTGGCATGCCAGCGCAAAGCCGTCGGCGTGCTCTTCCTCGGTCAGCCCCATCGGGAAGTCCTCGTACGAGACCGATCCCTGCACCACGCGCATGCGGCACGTGCCGCAGCCGCCAAACGTGCATTCGTGCGCCAGTTCCACGCCGCAGCGCAGGGCGGCATCGAGCACCGATTCACCGGGCGCCACCATGAACACCTGTTGCGTTTCCGCAATCTCGACCCGATGGGACATGACGATTCCCCCTTGCTTACTTCTTGATATCGGCCTGCGCCAGCACGGTCAGGTCTTCGGCAGCCAGCAGGTCCCGCAGGGCTTCCAGCGCCGCGACGCCACACGCGGTGTCCTGTTCGCCGTTGCCGCCCGACAGGCCAACGCCGCCGATCACTTCGCCATTGACCACGATCGGGTAGCCGCCCACGAACACGGCGAACTTGCCGTCAAAGCTCCACTGGATGCCGAACGCTTCGTTGCCGGGCAGCGCCGGGCCGTTCGGCGCGGTGTTGAACAGGTGCGTGGACCGCTTGTGGCCGGCCGCGGTGAACGCCTTGTTCCACGCGATCTGCGGCCCCGTGATGCGCGCGCCGTCCATGCGTTCGAGCAGCAGCGGGTAGCCGCCGTCGTCGACGATGCAGACCGATTCCAGCACGCCGATTTCCTCGGCCTTGCGCACGGCGGCGGCCACCATGTGGCGCGCTTCTCTCAGTTCCAGCTTGATGGCTTTCTTCATGGCTGTTTCCTTAACTTTGTGTCGGATGCCCGGACTCAGACGCCCTGGTAGACCGTTTTGATCTGCGTGTAGAACTCCAGCCCGGCGCGGCCCGATTCGCGGAACGTCGACGTACTGGACCGCTTCAGGCCGCCAAACGGCGCGTTGACGAGGTTGCCCGTCGTGGTGCGGTTGATCTTCACGGTGCCCGATTCGATGTCGCGGGCAAAGTCGTGCATGTAGCGCGGATTGCGCGTGGCGATGGCGGCAGACAGCCCGTACTCGGTGTCGTTCGCCTTGGCGATGGCGTCCGCGTAGCTGTCCGCTTCGATGATGGCCAGCACCGGGCCGAAGATTTCCTCGCGGGCAATACGCATCGACTGCGTGACGTCGGTGAACACGGCCGGCGCCACGTAGAAGCCATTGGCGAAATCGCCATCGGTCAGTTGCTGGCCGCCGCACAGCAGCGTGGCTTCCTGCTTGCCGGCCTCGATATAGCCCAGCACGGTCTGCAGCTGCTTGCGCGTGGCCAGCGGGCCCAGGTCCATGCCCGGCGTCATGCCGCTGCCGATCCTGAGCGTCTTGACCTTGGCCACGAGCTTGTCGGTAAAGGCCTGCCTGACCTCGCGCATCACGAGGATGCGGCTGGTGCCGGTGCACGCCTGGCCCGACAGCGACAGCCCGCCCTTGACGGCCAGGTCCACCGCGCGGTCGAGATCGGCGTCTTCCATCACGATCAGCGGATTCTTGCCGCCCAGTTCCATCTGCGTGCGCGTGGTCATCGGCACGGACTTGTGGATCTGTTCGCCGGCCTGCGTCGATCCGGTGAACGACACCGCGCGCACCGCACGCGATTCGACGATGGTCGGGCCCACATCGCCGGCGCTGCCGGTCAGGAAGTTGAGCACGCCCTTGGGGATGCCGGCCTTGACGAACGCCTCGGCCAGGCGATAGCCGGACAGCGGCGCATCGGACGACGGCTTGAACACCACGGTGTTGCCGGTGATGAGCGCCGGTGCGATCTTGCGCGCCGGAATCGACACAGGGAAGTTCCACGGCGAGATCACCGTGACCACGCCCAGCGGCTCGCGCAGGCTGTACACGAGCATGTCCGGGTCGTCGTTCGGATAGCTTTCGCCGCTGAAGGTCTGGCCTTCCACCGCGTAGAAGCGCAGGGTTTGCGCCGAACGCATGATCTCGTCGCGCGCCAGGTTCAGCGACTTGCCTTCCTCGCGCGTCAGTTCGGCGGCGATGGCATCGGCGCTGGCTTCCAGGTGGGCGGCGGCGTCGTTGAGAATCTTCGCGCGCTTGCCGATCGGCGTTTTCTTCCAGCTGTCGAAGGCGGCGGCTGCGGCGGACACGGCGGCGGCGGCATCGCGCGCGTCGGACGCGGCGTGGCGGCTGACGATGTCGCGCGTGTCGGCGGGATTGATGTTGTCGAGCGTGCGGCCGCTGGCGCTATCGCACCATTCGCCGTCGATGTAGTTGCGGTACGTCTCGGTCATCTTGCGGGGGCCTTGTTCTGGTTCGGAGAGACGCCGGACCTGCGCCGCGCACGGCGCCGGGTCCGGACTTCCTGATCGATATGCCTCAGGCGGCAGCGGCTTCCGGCTTGGTGTCGACGTAGTCGTAGTACAGCGCGGTCGTGTACAGCAGGCGCATCTGCGCGCCGATTTCGCAGATCTTCAGGCAACGCTGCTGCAGCTCGGGCGTGTTCGCGTGTTCCAGCACGATCTGGTAACCGCGTTCGCCGTGGATTTCGTCGGACACGATGTGCAGGTCGAAAAACTCCACCTCTTCGTCGGTGAAGCCGTACTTTTCGCGCAGCGTCGGGGTTTGCTTGCGATAGATCGACGGCACCTGCGATTCCAGGCCGACCACCAGGCCGGCCACGGCCACCACCGGGTCTTCGCGCATGGCCACCGCGTAGCACCAGCTCTGCAGGCCGCGCGTGGTGGGCGACATGTTGTCCGGGCTCACCACCCGCTCGCGCGTGGTGCCGCACGCTTCGGCAAAGCGGATCAGCAGGTCGGTGTGGCGGTCGCCCCCGATTTCTTCCTCGTACATGTTGGCCAGCAGGAAGTCCTTGGCCTCGGTCATGTGGTCGGGCGTGCGGGCGTAGATATAGCCCAGGTAGTCGGCGAACGGGCCCACATAGTGATAGTGGTTCTCTGCCCAGCGCGCCAGATGCTCGCGGCTCAGCGTGCCGCTGGCCCATGCCTTGCTGAACGGCGCCTGGTTGGCGCTCTTGCCTTTGATGGCGTTTTCCAGGGCGGCACGGAATTCTTCACGGTTCATCAGTTCAGCCATTTCGGGGACTCCTGTTTGTCTGCGTTCGGGGTGGAATGAATTTGTATACTTTCTACAACGTCGTTCAGGCGATAAAAAAACCGCGCGCACGCGGCGACTTCAGTGGTGCGAGATCAGGCGGCGGCAGCCTGCGCCGCAGAGATGCGCTGCCAGGCCACGCCTGCCAGGGCCACGTCTTCCAGGCCTACGCCGACCGACTTGTAGATCACGATGTCGTCGGGTTGCCGGCGTGCGGCGCGGATATCGGTTCCGTCCAGTAGTACATCGGCCAGTTCCACGATCTTGTCGTCGGGCAGCACGGCCTTGTCTGCCAGCACCAGGTCGCCGGCTTCGCGCAGCGACTGGGGACGCCATTCCACGACCACGGTGGCGGCGCGCGCCAGCAGCGTGTCGTCGAGTTCGCGGGTGTGCGGCAGGCTGGAACCGATGGCCGCCACGAACGTGCCGGGCTTGACGCTGGCGCCCGAGAACAGCGGGGTGGTCGAGCGCGAAGCCGTCACGATGATGTCTGCGGCTGCGGCGGCTTCCTCCGGTTGCGCGAACGTCACCGGGATGCCGCACTGCGTGGCCAGACGCTCGGCGGCGGCCGCCTCGGCATAGGGATCGCAGACCAGGATGCGCCGCAGCGGCAATGCGGCCGACAACTGCAACGCATGCTGCACGCCCTGCGTACCGGCGCCGAACAGCGCCAGCGTTTCGGCATCGGGACGCGCCAGCCGGCGCGCGGCCAGCACCGTGCAGGCCGCCGTGCGCAAACGTGTGATGGCGCCTGCGTCAAACGAGGCCAGCGGGCGCCCGTCAACCGTCGAAAACAGCAGGATGACAAACGAGAACTGACCGGCGATGGTTGTATACACCTTGGCGCCAGCCACCTGCTGGGCCGGAATCACCGCGCCCAGCGTCGAAAGCTTCACGCCGCCCGCTTCCGTGCGAATCCGTTCCTGCATGGCGGCCTCGCCGCGCCCGAAACTCTGGAACGCTTCGAGCATCGCGGCCTGGGCATCGGCGGCCGTGACGTGGCGGTCGATCATCGCGTCGGTGACATGGAGCATGGTGAAATCGTCTCAGAAGCCATTTCGGTATACAGTCTACACATAGTTTTGGAAAAAGCCAGAGGGTTTTCCCAGGGCGCGGCAGGGGTCCGGTGTGGTGCGGAATGCGCGCAAACCGTGCGCTGAAGCCAATCTCCGCACCGATGGGGTGATTTCCCTAAGTCGAGCAGTTTTCGCTTGTTTTCAATCGACTGCGGGATATAGTATACAAAATAGTCGCACACAGAATTCTTATACCGCCCCCACAAGGGCCTCCAGGAAAAGGGGAGCCTCATGCAACATGCTGTTGAGATTGGCCTGGCACATTGGGTGTATCTGCTAGGCGTGGCCGTGATCGTGTTGACCATGATCCTGCGGGCCAATGTCGTGGTGCCGTCCATCGTCGGCACCTTCCTCGTGATCCTGGCCATTACCGGCAGCCCGATCAGCGCACTGGGCGGCATCTTCGCGGCAAGCCTGGTGGCGGCCAAGGAGCTGTTCAACATCTTCCTGGTGATTGCGTTCATGACGGCGCTGCTCAATGCGCTGAAGACGCTGCGGTCCGATATCCGCATGGTGGAGCCCTTCCGGGTTGTGATGAAGAACGGACACAGTGCCTACTTCATCCTCGCCGGCATCACCTATGTGATCTCGCTGTTCTTCTGGCCCACGCCGGCCGTCCCGCTGGTGTCGGCCATCCTGCTGCCGGCCGCCATTGCCGCCGGCCTGCCGCCGCTGGCGGGGGCCATGGCCATTGCCATCGCCGGCCAGGGCATGGCGCTGTCGTCGGACTACGTGATCGGCGTGGCGCCGGGCATCAGCGCCAAGGCGGCCGGCGCGGCGGTGAGTGCTGCCGTGGTGGCGGACCGCGCGCTGATCCTGTCGATCATCACCGGCGCCATCGCGCTGTCGCTGGCCTACCTGTCGATGCGCCGCCATATCGTGCCGGCCAGCGGCGCACTGCTGGATCGCTGGCAGGCCCGCGCCACCGGCACGGACACCGCCGTCGAGGCCACCGGCACGTTCGACAAGGCCGAGATCGCACGCGGCACATCGCACGAAGAGCCGCTGGCTACCGACGCGAACATCGAGCAGAGCCTGGCGATGGTGGAGCGCCGCCGCGTGAAGTGGTCCAAGTTCTTCGCCGTGCTGACGCCGCTGGCGTTCATCTGCGTGGTGACGCTGATGGTGCTGCCGAAGATCTCGTCGGGCATGCCCGACCTGAAGGGCGGCGCCGCCGCGGCACTGGTGGGCGGCGTGGCAGCGCTGCTGATGATGCTGGCCACGCTGGCCGCCGAAGGCCCGCGCCGCATGCTCGACGTCTGCCCCGACCACATCACCGACGGCTTCGTGTTTGCGTTCAAGGCCATGGGGTCGGTGCTGCCGATTGCGGGCTTCTTCTTCGTGGGTGCCGGCGAGACCGCCGCCCAGATCCTGGGTGTGGATGCGGGTCGCGCACCGAGCCTGCTGTTCGAACTGATCCAGGCCTACCAGCACATGATTCCCGACAACCACGTGCTGGTGGCGTTCGGCGTGCTGCTGGTGGGCATGATCACCGGCATCGACGGCTCGGGCTTTGCCGGTCTGCCGCTGACCGGCACGCTGGCCGGTGCGCTGGGTCCGGTGGTCGGTTTCGACTCGGCCACGCTCGCCGCCGTGGGCCAGATGGGCGCGGTGTGGACCGGTGGCGGCACGCTGATCGCGTGGTCGTCGCTGATCGCGGTGGCGGGGTTTGCCCGTGTGCCGGTGCTCGATGCGGTGCGGGCGCTGCTGTTGCCGGTATTGGCCGGCCTGTTCGTCTCCACGATCTGCGCCATGTTCCTGTGGCGTTGAGCTGAGTCTTCCCAGATTAAAGAAATAGTTATGCCGAAAGTCACCTTCCATAAGAACGGCCAGGTATTCGTCGACGAGGTCAAGCCTGAGACCAATCTCGTCGTGCGCGCCGGCATCAAGCAATTTCCGTATCCGAACCTGCGCTACGAATGCGGCATGGGCAAATGCTCGAAGTGCGCCTGCAAGGTGCTGTCCGGCGCGGAACACCTGCCGCCGCCCAACTGGAAAGAGAAGAAGCAGCTTGGCGAGCGGCTGGACCAGGGCTTCCGGCTGGCCTGCCAGATCTGGCTGACGCACGACATCGAACTGGAACAGCCCGAGATGGTGGTTGCGGCATGTTCGTGATCCTGACCAGCAAGCCGGGCCAGTTCCGCACCGAGGCGGTGCCCGGCGTGGAACCCCGCGAGACCTGGGAATACCTGTTCTACGGGCGGCCCAAGGCGATTTTCGTGATTGCCGAACTGATGGAAACGCAACAGCCGGTGAAGGTGCGCGTGATCGAGGAATCGACCGCGCCCGACGCCGATCCCGTGATCAACCACGTGCCGACCAAATTCCTGGAGCGTTTTGACACGCTCGACGCTGCCCACGACGCGCTGCAGAAGCTGGCGCACTTCGGCAGCATGGATCTATCGATAAGGAAACAATGATGCGGGCCGACACCGATGCCGATGCTACCGTGACCGAAGCCACCGACACCGACACCAACGGCGCAGCCACGCCGCAGGCGCGCACCGTCGAAATCACGTTCGTGACCAATAGCGGCAAGACCGTGACCGCGCCGGAAAACAGCAATCTGCTACGTGTATCGCTACGCGAGCAGGGCGGGATTCCATTCAAGTGCGGCGGCGGCATCTGCGGCACCTGCAAATGCCGGATCGAGCAGGGCCTGGAACACACCGACGCCGTCAAGCCCAAGGAACGCAAGCACCTGAACGACGACGACCTGCGCGCCGGCTATCGCATGGCATGCCAGACATTCATCAAGGGCGACGTGGCGGTGTCGTGGGAACCGAGGACGGGGCCGCGGTAATCAAGGCCGGAGGACGATGGAATGCGAGGGTGGAAAGATCCACCCCGGATTCATTATTTGGCCACGGCAGCGTTCGATGTCCCCTGCGCCTGCTCCGCCCCGTAAGTCTTCGTCAGATAATCCACAATCGCCGGAATATCCTCCTCCTTCAGCGGTGCGCCGAAGGGCTTTTTCATTTTCTTGACGGTGGCGTCCCAATACGCGCGGGTTGATGTGGATGGCTGCGTGGATACGTACTGGGCCGAATGGCAGATCATGCAGTTCTGCAGCGTCAGGTTATAACCGGGCAGCGTGCTGGGTTTATAGCTGGCCGTTTCCTGCGGCAGCTTGATTTCCACTGGGCGCGCATGCGATGACCCGGACACTGCGGCGAATGCGCAGGCGATGGCCAGCATGAAAGTGCGGTGCGGTTTCATGATTGGCCTCCTCACACTACCAGAATGCGCGTGGATTCCACGACATTCCGCATATATCCCGCCGGATTCCAGGTTGCCGTCAGCGGCTGGATTTCTCCCGATCGCGTTTTGGCACGCACCCGCAAATCGAATTCTCCCTTTCGCTTCGGCTGAAACGGAATGCTCCACTCGCGGAACGAATAACGGCCCAGATCCTTGCCCAGCTCGGCGGAGCGCCAACTGGCGCCGCCATCGTCGGAAAATGCGACATCCGCGATGCCATGGCCGCCGTCGAACGCGATGCCCCTGACCACGGCGGGTTGCCCGGATTTGATAAAGCTGCCCGGCACATGGCTGGTGATAAAGGAGCGGACGTTGAACCGGCCGATCGGCACGGTGCTGGCCGGTGCGGTACCCGGTGCCACGCAGGCGCAGTCGTTGGCCGGAATACGATAGGCGGGGTTCATCCAGAAGCCCTCGAAGGGCTTGTCCAGGACTTCGATATGCGACAGGTGCTTGACCCAGTAGGTGCCGTAATGGCCGGGCACGACCAGCCGCAGCGGGTAGCCGTTCAGCATCGGCAGGTCCTTGCCGTTCATGGCCCAGGCCAGCATGACCTCGCCGTCCATGGCATGGTCCATCGACAGCGCCTTGACAAAGTCGGGACCGTTTTCGAGCGGCGGGCGGTCCAGTCCGTCGAAACTGACCTGCACGGCGCCGGCCCTGATGCCCGCGTTTTCGAGCACGGTGCGCAGCGGGATACCCGTCCAGCGCGCATTCCCCATCGCGCCGTTCCCCAATTGGCCGCCATTGACGCGCGGCGAGAAATAGCCGCGGCCATTTCCGGAACACTGGTTGACCGCGACGATTTCCACGGGGTCGCCAAGCTTTCGCAATTCCTGCAGGCTCAGCGATACGGGGCGCGACACATGCCCGTCGATCTTCAGGCGATAGGTCGCTGCATCGATCGATGTGGGAATACCGCTCCAGTGATATCGGACGAAAAACGCGTCATTGGGCGTGATCACGTTCTCGCCAAATACCTCGAATGGGGTTTCGAGTTGCGGGGGCCGGTTGGTCAGCAGGATCAGCGGCCGTTTTTGCGGAAATGCCACCAGTTCCCGATGCCCGTTTTCGAATGGCATCTCCGTGGTATTGGCCGCGCCAAAGGCGCGCGTGGCGGTAAATCCGAGCGACGCCTGCAGCGTCAGCGCAGCGCCGCCCATCAGCACGCCGCGACGCCTTGGATCGATTTCGCCTCTTGTGGGTTTCCTGGCCATTTTGTCTCCTCGCGGGCAGCCGGGATCGGCCGCTTTTTTATCGGTGTCGGAGCCGTTGAGCGTAATCGTAGTGCGCCATATTGGCGAAACAAGTTATTTCGCTATGGCTGACCGGAAAATCCGATGGGTGCCGGCAGGGGCGACCGGATTCGGCCCGGTGGGCAAATCGCCAGTCGGGCCGGGATGAAAACGAGACGCGGAGAAATGCCGGGCGACACCGGGTAGGCACCCGGTGCGCGGGAAACGATGCGGAGAGGGAAACGAAGCGGGGGCGGGTCAGGTCCGCAAACTCACCATCGCCGAGATCTTCTCGGCCGCTTCCAGCAACGGTGGCAGGAACCGGTCGGACATTTCCTGGGCGCTGGTCCGGTTGGCCTGGCCGCTGATGTTCAGCGCGGCGATAAC
The DNA here is from genome assembly GCF_900104095.1 of Ralstonia sp. 25mfcol4.1. Taxonomy (GTDB): domain Bacteria; phylum Pseudomonadota; class Gammaproteobacteria; order Burkholderiales; family Burkholderiaceae; genus Cupriavidus. Next base: position 24,814 of record NZ_FNJO01000007.1, read on the forward strand.
CTGGCCGGTGCGGCTGCGGATCGGGGCAGCCAGCGACACCAGGCCTTCCTCAAGCTCCTGGTCGTTCTGCGCCCAGCCACGGGTGCGGATATCGGCGATCAGCGATTTCAGTGCGGCGATATCGGTCACGGTGCGGCGGGTACGTGGTTGCAGGTCGGACGCCTGCAGCACGCGGTCGAGTTCGGCGTCATCGAGCCCGGACAGCAGCACGCGGCCCATCGACGAGCAATAGGCCGGCAGCCGGCTGCCGATCGACAGGTTGATCGTCATGATCTTGCGGGCCGGCACGCGTAGTACATAGACGATTTCGGTGCCGTCGAGCACGGAGATCGAGCAGCTTTCGTGGACGGATTGCGAGAGCGCTTCCATGACCGGCTCGGCCAGGTTCCAGAACGGCATCGAGGTCAGGTAGGCGAACCCGAGGTCCAGGATCTTGGGCGTCAACCGGAACAGCCGGCCGTCGTTCTGCACGTAGCCCAGCCCCACCAGCGTCAGCAGGATGCGCCGCGCGCCGGCGCGGGTCAGGCCGCTCGCCTGGGCGATTTCGGTCAGCGTCTGGGCCGGATGGCTGGCGTTGAACGCGCGGATTACCGACAGGCCACGCGCAAATGACTGCACATAGCTGTCGCTCGGCTTTTCGGTCGTACCGGCGCCGGGCGCGCGGGACGTAGCGGAATCGGCAGGATGCGCCATGGGTCTGAGAGAGTTCGGAAAGACTCGGAAAGGCCGAAAGGGTAGAGGAAATGTGCCTGCTTTGCCAGTCCGGAGCAACCTTTACCGCAGCGCCGCTTGCCGCGTGGAACTATCGGCGGCGCTGACGAGACGAATCTGTCTATCGCATAATGTGCGGCCGTCCGGCGCGGCAGATGCCGTCAACAAGGTGACGCCGACGGGCGGCCACGACAACAGTGTCATACAAGGGAATGGGTTCGGTGAGCGAGACAATCCAGTGGAATGATTGGGAGGCATTTTGCAGTGTGGTGGAGCAGGGCACGTTCACGGCGGCAGCCGCGGCCCTGGACTGTCCGAAATCGCGCGTCTCCGCAGCGGTGATCCGGCTGGAGACCGCCATCGGCGCCAAGCTGCTGGAACGCACCACGCGCCGCATGCGGCTGACCGATGCCGGCGGCGCCGTCTATCGCGACGTGGCGCCGCTGTTCGCCCGGCTGCGTGAAATCCGCCAGGAAACGCTGGCGCGCGAGGAACGCGTGCAGGGCATGCTGCGCATTGCCACGCCCTACGAATTCGGGGCGCAGCAGCTGGGCGGTGTCATTTGCCGCACGCTGGCCGCCCATCCGGCGCTGGATATCACCGTGGAAATTGCCCAGGGGCTCGTCGATCCGATCCGGGAAGGCTATGACATCGCCTTCGTGACCGTGGACACCGACCTGCCCGATTCCGGCACCATCGCGCGACGCATCTGGAACGTGGAACGCGGGCTGGTGGCGGCCCCCAGTCTGGCGGCGAGCCTGCCGGCGCAGATCCAGCCCGAAGACCTGTCCAACATGCCCACGCTGGCCACGCCCGGGGCGTCGGTGTGGGAATTTTCGCGCGACGGCCGGCGGATTCCGGTGCCGATCCGGCCGCGCATGCAGACGTACAACGCCGAACTGCGCATGCAGGCCGCGCTGGCGGGCCTGGGGATCGCCCGGGTGCCGATGACGGCCGCCGAAACGGAGATCGCCCAGGGCAGGCTGGTCCGGGTGATGCCCGATTACCCGTTGCCACCGCTGAGGGTGTTTGCCTTGCTGCCTGACCGGCGGCTCCAGCCGCGCAAGGTGCGGGCCTTCATGGAAGCCATCGAATCGATGATGGGGGCGGAACTGGACGCGCTGGGGCAGTAACTGGCCCGGCGGGGATGCGGTACGGGGGAAAACGCGGGAGAGGGGGTGGGGAAGGCGGCCCGGCGGAACTCGGGGGAGCGCGCCCCGGGCCTGCTTCGCCTTGGGGGAAGGCGAAGCCGCTGCTGAGGGGAAGGACTTAAGCGCCTTCGCTGTACACGTCGCGCTTCTCGGTCACGCCACGGGCGCCTTCCGAGTACACATCGCGCTTGTCGGTCACCGAGCGGGCGCCTTCCGAATACACGTCACGCTTTTCGGTCACGCCACGGGCGCCGTCCAGGTACGGATCGATCTTGCGGCCGATGCTGCCGTCAAGGCGTGCCAGGTCCGACAGGGGTTGCGCAGCCTGGGCGGCGGTGGCGGCAGCCGACAGGCCGATGGCGCAGATCAGGGAGAGGGCGAGGGTCTTCATGGTTGTGCTGTTCCTACTTATTGGCAGAGATCGCGGGTGGTCCCGCGGTGGCTGTAATGTAGGCGCCGGCACGCGCACGAAAAAGGGCGAATCCTCGACAGACTGTCCAGCTGTCTGGACATTAGGGGTTAACCCTAGGGCGTTGTTTTGTGATACGGTGGCGCCCCGCCACCGGACAACGATGCAAGGTTAGTGGTTGCTTACACCACGCCACGGCTAACGCCGGCAATCAGCATCAGCAGGATCTGGGCGATGACGAACAGCACGAGCGGCGACATGTCGAACCCGCCCAGGCGCGGCATTACGCGCTGGATCGGGCGCAGCAGCGGCGCGGTCAGGTGCCAGATCGGGCCGGCCAGCGGCGATTGCGGATTGATCCACGACAGCACCGCCATGAGCAGCGTGACCCACATCACCATGCTGATGCCCCACTTCAGCAGGTTCAGCACGGCGAGGCCCAGGATGACGGGCAGGAAGGCCAGCGGATCGGCATCGAGCACCAGCGCGCGGCACACCAGGAATGCCACGGCGGTCAGGTAGGCGGCCAGCACGGTGGCCCAGTCGATGCCGCCGATGCCCGGAATGATGCGGCGCAGCGGGCGCACGAGCCAGTCTGTGACCTGGAACACCCCCTGCGACACCGGGTTGCGCGATGGCAGCCGGGTCAGTTGCATCCACAGGCGCAGCAGCAGTGCCATGCCGAAGAGCGTAAAGACGGTATCGAGCAGGAAGAGGATGATTTCCGTGAACATCAGGCGGATTTCCCTTGAATACGTTAGAGGGCGACAGGGTGTCGACGACCGCACAGATTCTGCCATACCCCGCTGCCCTGCCTCTGTGGAAAATAGGGGCGCAATGCGTGTCATCGCACCGGGCGCAGCGGTGGCACCCCATATAATGGGCGGCTTGTCCGATACCGCCCGCGTAGCCCCTTTCCGCCCATGCCACGCCCGACCGCTTCCGCGAAGTCTTCGAACGATGCCAACGTACTGAGCAAGCAGGACTTCGAGGCGCTGTCCGATTTCCGGTATCAGTTGCGCCGCTTCCTGCGGTTTTCGGAGGACGCCGCGCAGGCCGAAGGGGTGACCGTACAGCAATACCTGCTGATGCTGCACATCCGCGGCAGCCGCGACAAGAACTGGGCGTCCGTGGGCGAACTGGCCGAACGGCTGCAGGCCAAGCAGCACGGCGTGGTTGCGCTGGTCAACCGCTGCGAGGCCGCGGGGCTGGTGACGCGCCGGATCCATCCCGACGACCGCCGCGTGGTGCAGATTCACCTGCTGGCCAAGGGAGAGCGATGCCTGAACCGCCTGGCCGCGTTGCACCGGGCCGAGCTGGAATCGTTGCGCGGGGCGTTCCGTGTGGCACGCATTACTGCTTTCAACGACGACGAAGCCGAGCGCGACTGAGCGCCGCGTTTTCGCAGGTCGGGCCAGCCGCGTTACAGGCGGTTACCCATCACAATCTCCGGTGACACCTGCCGGCATGGCCCGGCACTAGACTCCCGCGCAATATCAACACGCGCACCGTCGCAGGAGTCCCCATCATGTCCATCACGATTCGCCCGGTCGCCCGCACGCTAGCACTGGCCGCCGTGGCTGCCGGTACGCTGGCGCTGGCGGGTTGCGCCGCACCTTATGGCGCCGGCTATGGCGATGGCTATGGTTCGGGGTACCAGACCGGCTACCAGACCGCCGGCTACCAGGGCACCTACGGCAATGCCGGATACGGATCCGCCTATGGCACCTCGGGCACGCAGATCAGCGGCACGCCGGCTTATCCCCAGCAGTCGTACCCGCAGCAGTCGTATCCCCAGTCGTCCTATCCGCAACAGTCCCAGCAACCCGCCTATCCGCAGCAGCCCGGCTACGACCAGTATGGATATCCGCAGCAGGCCCAGGGCAGCTACGACGGCACCTACGGCACCAGCGCCGGCTACAACGACCCCTACGCGGTGCGTTACGGCTGGGTGGAGTCAATCGAGCAGGTAGGCGGACAGCCGGCCAACGCCAGCGGCGTGGGCGCCGTGCTGGGCGGGGTGGCGGGCGGCCTGCTGGGGCACCAGATCGGCGGCGGTCGTGGCAACACGGTGGCCACCATCGGCGGCGCGGTGGCGGGCGCGCTGGCCGGCAACGAGGTGGAAAAGCGCACCCACACCACGCCGCCGGCGTTTCGCGTGCGGGTGCGTACCAACGACAACGCCTATATGACGCTGACGCAGGCCAGTCCATACAACCTGCGCATCGGCGACCGCGTCAAGGTGCAGAACGGCACGGCCGTGCCCTACTGACATACCGGATCGTTCGCCCACCGAAAAAGCCCGGCGCCAGGGCCGGGCTTTTCTTCGACGGTCGGGCCGTCTTAGGACAGCGCGTTGGCCAGGAAGGTCAGCGCGCGGCCATGCGCCAGCGCGGCCGACCGCTGGTGGTACGACGCGCGCGCCCAGCAGTTGAAGCCGTGGTCGGCCTGGTCGTAGACAAAGACCTCGGTGCCCCGCTTGCCGGCCACGGCCTGACGAACGTTCTCCACATCGTCGGGCTTGATATGGGCATCCAGCGCGCCGTAGTGGAACTGCACCGGCACGTCGAGGGCGGCCGCCTCGTGCAGGTTGTTCTGGATGCCGCCGCCATAGTAGGGCACCGCGGCGTCCACCAGCCCGCGCGCCGCGGCCATGTACGACACCAGGCCGCCGAAGCAATAGCCCACCGCAGCCACCTTGCCGCCTTCGCCAATTTCCTTGCGAAGCGCCTCGACAGTGGCGGCGACGTCCGACACCGTATCTTCCAGGTTCACGGCCTTGCGCAGTTCCATGGCCTTTTCCCAGTCCGGGCCGCTGTAGCCCAGCTCCACGCGCGGGGCCGAACGCCAGAATACGTCCGGGGCCAGCACCACGTAGCCGTCGGCTGCGTACTGGTCGGCCACGCTGCGGATGTGTTCGTTGACGCCGAAGATCTCCTGCACCAGCACGATGCCGGGGTTGCCGACGGCCTTGCCGCCGGGCGGCAGGCTCAGGTAGGCGTCGAAGCTGCCGCCGGCGGTGTCGATACGGATCCAGTGGCTGTTGGGCGTGGGGCTCATGTTGGGAAGACTCCAGGGTTTGTCGGGGCGGGCGCGCGGGCGCGCCGGATCCGCGGGCTCCGGGGGGATCCGCGAGAGACCGCCAAGTGTGCCACCGCCGCGCCGATCTTGCAGCGCCGCTGGCCGGTAGCCGACCGGCAAAAAAATATGCCGGCACCCGCGGGAGGGGTAGCCGGCATGGCGGCCGCGCCAGTTGCGCGGCACAGGACTGCTTGACTGACTGTTCATCCGCGCCGGTTACCAGCGCATCTGCACATTCTTTTCTCCAGGGCTCACCGTCGTGCGCTTGGATGTGCCTTCATAAGTGGCCACGACCTGATACGAGGCGCGCGGCCCCTTGATCAGGCATCGTGGGCCCGTGGATGTGAACTCGGCCACCTGCTGTCCATTGCGCATGAGCTTCACGTTGACGTCCGACAGATATTCTCCGCGGCCGCCCTGCGTGAACAGCAGGCCCATGTCGTACTGGGACGCCTCGCTGCGCATTTCGGCCTGTTCGTCGGCAGCCACGCCGCCGCAAACATAGGTGAACGGGCCGGCCGTCGACGTCTTCATGTCCGCGTGAGCGGACACCGCCACGCCCATCGCCGCCGCAGCGGCACCGATTGCGCACCAGACACGTACCTGTCGAGTGATCGTCGTGTTTTGAGTTTGCATCGCTTCCTCCTGCCAGGTTGACGGGATGTGCGACGGGTACCCAATGCAGGAATTGCAGCCCGTGAGGCAGGTTCAGGGCAGGTACGCAGGCCCGGACGATGGCCTGTCGCGCATCCTCGGGATACGTACCTGAAGTACACACCACTGCACCCGGGGCGTCTGTCAGCGTTTCACTGATCTTGCTGCGGGAAGAGACTTTGGGGTGGCCGGAACAGCGGGCAGTTCTGCCCCTATTCGTGCGCAGAGGGAGGCAAAGAGAGGCGCCGCTCACATGGCCCCACGCTGCGTGCGTAATCGTGCCGGACCGGCGCATCGGCCGGAGACCGGCCAGGGATCAGGCCGGGAATCAGGCGGGAATCAGGCCGGGAATCAGAGGCGCATCAGACGCGAACCAAGACCGACCTTCGATAGGCCGACAATCAATAGGCCGACGATTTCTCGAAACGCGTGCGCCAGTTGTCGCTGTATGCCTTGACCACCGCGCTGTCGCCCCGGATCAGCATGCCGTTCTCCGCGTTGCGCTCCTGGGCCGACTTGGTGAAGTTGAACGACCCCGTGAACACGGCCTGGTCGTCGAACACCATCACCTTGTTGTGCGCGATGGCCGGTTTGGTATCGACCACGACGGGAATACCCGCGTTCTTGAGGAAGGTGGCGCTGGTATATCGCTCCGAAGCCTGGCTCTTGTCGACGATCACCCGCACGTCCACGCCGCGCTGGTGCGCCTCGGCCACGGCGCGGGCGATGGGGGCGCTCGTGAACGAGTAAGCCTGGATCAGCAGCTTGTGCCGGGTGCGGTTGATGGCGTCGACAATCATGTCCTGGCAGCTCGGGCCGTCCGGCACGAAACACAGCGTGTACGTGCTGCCGCTGGCGAACTGGCTGGTCTGCGCGCGCGGCGTGGTCAGCGTCTCGATGGCGCGATCGAACATCGAGGTGGTACGGGCCTGGGCGCCGCCCACGATGGCCAGCAGGCCGACGATGCCCGCCGTGGCAAGCCGCCTGCTTCGGAGCAAGGAAGGAAACATCAGGTTACAGGGTGGTGACAGGAATCGAGGGCAGGCAGCGTAACAGGCCATGCGCCCAGTTCGCAACAGGAAACGCACCGTGGCCGGTTGGGGAATTGCGGCGGCGTCTTGGGACTCGACCTGACTGGTGCCTATGATGAAGGCATCGTGTCGCGGCGGGGCATGTTGTGCCGCCGCATCCATCGCAAATACAAGGAGCCTCGCATGTCCGACCATACCTACAAGCTCGTCGAGATCGTCGGGTCGTCACCCGATGGCAGCGACCAGGCCATCCGCAATGCACTGGCCAAGGCCGGCGAGACCATCAAGCATATCGACTGGTTCGAAGTGGTCGAAACGCGCGGCCATGTCACGGACGGCAAGGTCGGCCACTTTCAGGTCACGCTGAAGATCGGCTTCCGCGTGACCTGACGCGCAGGCCGCGCCACCCGCCGGCCCGCTCAATCGAACTGGTACGACCAGAGCAGGTTGACGCGCGGCGAACGGTGGCTGGCATTGGTGGGCTTGTCTCCCACGGGCTGGGCCAGCGAGACGTCCATCGTGTAGTAGCGCCGGTCCGAGAACCGTAGGCCGATGGCCAGCGACTGGAGCGTGCGGTGCGACAGCGAGATGCTGTTCGAGTACACGCGCGCCATGTCGGCGGCCACGAACGGTTGCAGCGTCTTCAGGTACGTGAAGTCCACTGCGAACAGCCGGTTCAGTTCGACCGATGCCCCCCAGCCCTTGTCGCCCGCAATCTCGCCGGCCGGGTAGCCCAGCCCGAAGAAGCGGCCGCCAAAACTGATCTGCTCGCTCGACGCCAGGCGGTTGCCGCTGTACTGCCCCGCCCCCGACAGCGCGATGCCGAAGCCCATCGGCAGGTCGCTGGCCTGCGACACCAGCAACCGCGTGCGCCAGAAGCTCAGGTCGTTGAGGTTGTTCTGGCGGTCGGCGCCCAGCGCATCGAAGCCCTTGTAGACGCCGAGCGTGGCGCTGCGCGTCACGCCAGTGCCACGTTGGAGGTATGACGCCTCGGCGGTGGCCACGCGCACGCTGGTCGACAGTTCCACCTGGCGGCCTGCGCCGGGCTGTACCGCCTGCGTGTAGCGTTCGAACTGGTTGTTGGCGTAGAAGCCGCCGGTCAGCGTCAGCGCGTGGCGGTTGTTCAGGATGACCGGGTAGCTCAGCGTGCCGCCCAGTCGCTTGGAGTCGTTCACGTAGCGCGGGTTGAAGCCGATCGGGGCCAGCGAGCTGTTCTCGGGCACGCCGCGATAGTGCGACGCGGTGATCTTGCCCAGCATGCCTTCGGTGCCCAGCGGCTGCGCGTAGGTGGCGGCGTAGTACTCCTCGCTGTCGCGGCCCTTGGGGAACAGCGTGGAGAACGACAGCTGCTCGCCCAGCGGCGTCAGGCTGTTGGTGGTGGCCGTGGCGATGGCGCGCACGCCCGGCGACATCCATTCGACACCCGTACCGAACGTGAACGGCTTGCGCCTGACCTCCAGCACCATGTCGCACGCGCCATCGGTGGTGGTGGGCGGCTGCACCGTGGCGTTGACCTGCATGCCGGGCTGCTGCGCCAGCACGTTGACATAGTGCTCGAAGCTCTCCTGGCGCAGCGGACGGTCCTTCTTCAGCTGCTCGGCAATCTTGCGCAGCCGCGCCTCCGCCGGGCCGGGCTTGCCCTTCACCGTGATGTTGGCCACATAGCCTTCCACCACCGTGACCAGCACATTGCCGTTTTCGAACGATTGCGCCGGCACGAAGGCAAACGACAGCGGGTAGCCGGCGTCCTTGTACATCTGCGTGACCGACTCCGCGGCCTGCAGCAGTTCCGCGACGGTGATCTCGCGATTGGCCAGCGGGCTGAACTTTGCCGCGATCTGCTCGAACGGCAGCGTCTTCGCGCCCTCGATCTGGAAGTGGCGGGGCGTGAGCCGCGAGGCCAGCAGGTTCTGCAGCGCCGAGTCGGGCCGTTCCACCTGCACGGTCACATTGGATTGCGCCGGCTTGCTCGGCGCGATGCTGGGCAGCGTCTGGGTGGGATCGCCCTGCACGGGGCCGCGTTCGGCGTGGCCCAGGCCGCTATGGATGACGCCGACGCTGATCATCAGCGCGGCAACGCGATTGCGTGGTCGCATGGTCTTACCCCTCGATGTAAACCTGCATTGCGGCTATGAGGTCGCGTGCCACGGGACGGAGGGGATGCCGCTTCCCCGCCGCCCATGAGTGGCCGTGACGCTTTGCTTGGGGCGGGCGCGCCAGGCGCCCCGTGGAGCTAGTGCTTGCCGCCGATTGCGCCGGTCAGGCCGCCAACCAGCCCGCCGACCAGCCCGGTGACCGGCGCCAGCGGATTGGCAGGCTTGGTGCCTGCCGTCGTGCCGCCCGAGGCGGGCGTGCTGCTGGCCGGTGCATTGCCGCCGGTCAGCCCGGCAACCAGGCCGGTCACCGGTGCCAGCGGGCTGGCGCTGCCGCCCGTGGCGGTGGTCGCCCCGCCGGTAACGCCGTTGGTGATGCCGCCGACCAGGCCTGTGACCGGCGCGAGCGGGCTCGTGCCGCCGCCCGCGGTGGCGCTGCTCAGGCCGCTGGTGAGGGTGCTGACCAGTCCGGTGACCGGCGCCAGCGGGCTCGACGCACCACCGGTGGCGCCGGTCAGGCCGCCACTCAGGCCGCCGACCAGCCCGGTCACGGGCGCGAGCGGGCTGCCCGCCGCACCGCCTGCCGGATTGTTCACCACGCCGCCAAGCGATGCCACGGTCGTGCCCGTGCCCGTGACGATGCCGCCCACGCCGGACACGACCGGCGTATTGGTATGGGTCAGTTGCGTGCCCGCCGTGGCCAGTGCGCCGCCGACCGTCGCCAGCAGGTTGTTGACCGGCTGGCCCAGGCCCGTGGCGGCGCCCAGTGTCTGCGTGCCGCTGGTCAGTGTGGAAGTCAATGGCACGATGGCCTTGCTGACGCCGCTGGTCAGCTGTTCCACCGGTCCGGTCGACAGCGCGGTTCCCAGCTGGCCGCCGACGTTGTTCACTGCACCGCCTACTTGCGAGACCACGCCGCCCACCGGCACCGTCACGGCGGACAGCGGGGCGAGCGGTCCGCTGCCCAGGCCGCTGACCGCGCTGCCGGCGCTGCTGACGGCGTTGCCAAGCTCGCTGACCACGCCGCCGGTGCTGGCCACCGTGGTACCCACCGGATTCGTGGTGTTGGGCATATTGCCCAGGCCCGACTGCACGCCGGTGCCCAGCACGCTGACCGCGTCGCCCACCGAACTCACCACGCCAGCCAGGCCATCCCGGGTCTGGGAAGACACCACCGGCACGTTCGCGTCCTTGATCGCATCACCCACGCCGCTGACGGTGCTGCCGACCCCGTTCACGATGCCGCCCGCGTTGCTGACGATGGCGCTGGTGGGCGTCAGCGCAGTGGTGCCGCCGCCGTTGTTGTTTCCGCCGCCGCCGTTGTTCGTGCCCCCGTTGTTGGCGGAGTCCGTGCCACCCGTGCCACCCGTGCCACCCGTGCCACCGGTGTTGCCGGTGTTGGCGGCATTGCCGGTGGCACCCGAGCTGCCCGTGCCGCTGGTGCCCAGCGACGTCGACCCGCTGCCGCTGGCGCAGCCTGCCAGAACCAGCATGGACCCCAGCAATGCCGTCACGACCAGTTGCTTCGCGGAATGTTTGTATGTGCGCATGACCTTTTCCCTTTTTTTAATGTTCCCGACCCTGGCTCACGTTTTCGCATGCCGCTTCGTTGCGAAGGATTGCGTGACGTGCCTTGGCTGCGCTGTATTGCGCAAGCGGTGTGCCAGTGACGCCGGCCATTGCGGGCCACGCCATTCCAAAGCAGGGGGTGATGCGCGCAAACGCGCGTGTGGCAAGGCTTTGCGGCAAATGGATCAAACGCACGCATGAAGCGCGCGGTGGCGGCGCGGCGCGTGTTTGGCGTTACGCGTTACGTAACGCCCCGTGACATGCGCTGTGACATGGCGGTGACATGGCGGTTCCACGGCGCCTGTCCCCGTCTCGCGTCCAAGGCCGTCCGCCGTAACGCCCGCAGGGAACACGTTACGTAGCACGTAACACCACAACGCCGTCCGGCACGACGCTTCGAGCGCGCTCGACGCAGCCCCCCTGCATCCCCGAAAGCCTTGCGCCACAACGGGTTCCAGCCCTGCCGTCGCCGGCATCCAGCGCCCGTATCGAACATGCGATTGAGGCTGGCACACCGTTTGCGCTATCGGTCCGCAGCCACGCCAGACGAAGCAGCTCGCCGACCGGGTCGCGGCGAAGCGCGTGAGCAGGGCGGACATGAAGACAGCGGACTCACAAAGAACAAACTCAGGAGATCAGGACATGCATGCAACCAAGCAGACGCGCCCCCTCAACATGATGGCGATGGCCTGTGCCGCAGCGGTGACGTTGCTGGCGGGCTGCGCCTCGGGCGGTTCCAGCGGCGGTGCCAATCCGTCCCCGCCGTCCCCGCCGACCAATCCGGGGACGACGAATCCGCAGCCCACCGCCGAAACCACGCCCACTGCCAAGGTGGTGGAAGGCGCGGGCAACGCCGTGGTATCCACCGGCAACGCGGTGAGCCAGATCGGCCAGCAGATCAAGGACACCAGCGTGCCGCTGGTACCGGCCACGGCGAAGAACGCGACCGGCGATGTGGTGATCCAGACCGGCGAGACCGTTGCCACGCTCGGCGCTGGTGTGCGCGATGGCCTGGGCCAGATTGGCGCCGCGGACAACCCGGTGGGCGTGACCGTTGCCAACACCGGCAATGTCGTGACGCAGGCCGGCGCCACGGTGGTCAGCACGGGCAGTCTCGTCAAGGCGCTTGGTAGCGACCAGTTGTCGCCGCTGGCGCCCGTGACCAATCCCGCGGGCGGCCTGGTGCAGACCGTGGGCGCGGGGGTGATGAGCCTCGGCGGCAAGCTGGGCGATACGCTGTCGACCGGCCCGGTCGCGCAAGTGACGGACAGCACCAGCAAGGCCATCGTGCCGCTGACCACGCAGTTGACCAACGCCACGCAAACCGTAGGCGCGGCCTCGGGCCTGGGTGCGCCGGTCACCAACCTGCTGACCCAGGTCGGAAACACGGTAGCCACGGCGGGCAGCATGATCGCCAACACCAACACGCCGGTGGTGTCGCCGCTCGGCGGCGTCGTCAACGAAACGGGCAAGACCGTGGCGGTGGCAGGCGTGCTGCTCAACGGCAATGGCAGCGCCGGCGGCAATCCGCTGGGCGGCCTGCTCAACAACCTGCCGTTGAACGGGGCTGCCGGTGGCACATCGGGCAGCAGTCCCCTGGCGCCCGTGACCGGCCTGATCGGCGCGGTGGGCGGCGCTGCGGGCGGCGCGGCAGGCGGCACCTCGGGCGGCAGCAATCCGCTGGCGCCGGTCACGGGCCTGCTGGGCACCGTCACAGGCGGATTGACCAGCGCGGCTAGCGGTGCAGGTTCGTCCAGTGGCAGCGGCAGCAATCCGCTGGCGCCAGTCACCGGCCTGCTGGGCGGGCTGACGCCCCATTGATCTGAAATACCACGCGGGAGACGTCGGGACTTTCCCTGTCAACCGCCCCGGCTAATTTACGGTGCGCTGTCGTCCTTACCCCGCGCGGCGCATCCTTTTATTTCGTGCCGTGAGGCCGTCCTGCATGACCACGTGCAGGACGCCGCACGGCACGCTTCACTTGTTGCGTGCTCTTTAACAATTCGGATGATTTCATCCCGATGGAGGAAGGCGGCCGCATTGTTTCAAACGTCTGTCCTACTTTAATCTGGGACAACCATTAGCCCGAATGGGGGGTATGGTTGAAACAAAGCCTGTCTTATAAATGTATCCACCAGCGCAAAAGCACAATAACGCCACAGTGGCAGTTCATACAGATGGCAGTCGGATCGGGGTCAGGAGCGTATTGCTGGGGATCCATGCAGTGGTTACGCACTTTCGGGAGTGAACATCATGCAAAAGAATCTGGCGCGCCATCGCAAAACCCAACGCGGCGCCACTGCCATCGAATATGGCCTGATCGTAGGCCTGGTTGCCCTGGGCATCGTCGTGGGCGCACAGGCCCTCGGCACAGGCCTCAGCACGGGCTTCAGCAATCTTGCCCAACGTGTCACGACCCTCTTCGCCACCAACAACGGTGGCTCCTGACATCGACCGGCGGACCATTCACTGATCATCCGGAAGGCTGACGCGGCGTTCGTGCATCGCGCACGGCGTTGCTTCGTGCCGACCTGACGTCTCCAGACCATTTACCAGAGCACCGTGCTGGCAGCCATGCCAGCCGCGGCGGGCGTCTGCACGCCCGTCGGCAAAGCAGTGGCAGAAGTGGTAGCGGTAGGCACTGGCCGCAGGTAGGCATATGGACGGCCGGGCTAGAACGGTAAGAGTGGTTCCAAGTCGCGCAACGTAGTACGACACAGCCCGTCGGGGACGTCGCAGCGGGCACCGTGCAGCCATGCCGGTGCCCGCCGCGCGGTGTCGTGTGTCGCCAATGCATGCAAGTCGAAAGAACCGGGTGAAGCATGGCATTACGGGGGAGCGCGAACCGGCGCCGCGCAAGCGGAGTGGCCGCGATCGAGTTCGCGATAGTGTTTCCGCTGCTGTTTGCGGTGGTGCTTGGCATCGTCTATTACGGCATGGTGCTGGCCCTGCAGCAAGTCCTGACGCTCGCCGCCGAGGAAGGCGCGCGGGCTGCCTTGCGTTATCCGCTCACCGCGAACGGCGGCACGCTGGCGACCACGCTCGGCCAGCGGGTCATCGCCGCCGACCTGGCCGCGCGCAGCACGCTGCCGCCCAATATCGCCAACCGTTTCGCGGCAGGCTCGCTGGCCCAGGCCGTGGCCTGCAGCGCGCCGCCGGGCACGCAATGCGTGCAGGTGACGCTCGATCTCCCCACGCAAACGTTCCTGCCGGTGGTGCCGTTCGTGCCGGTGCCCGCTTCGCTGACCGGCGTCGCGGTGGTCCAGCTCTCTCCCGATACCTGAGGACACATGAGCAGCAAACAGATTCGAATCCTGGCCATCGTCCTGCTGATACTGGCCGGACTGCTCGCGCTGCTGGCGTGGCAGGTGGCGCGCCAGCAGGCGGTGGCCATCCCGGCCGCGCGCACCGCACCGACCCATGCCGTGGTGGTCACCACGCGAGCCGTGGAAGCCGGCAAGCCACTGACTGCCGACGCGCTCGCGGTCATGCAACTGCCGATCGAGCCGGCCGGCGCCTACCAGGACGCGGCCCGCGTGGTGGGCCAGGTGCCGGTGGTGAACCTGGGCAGCAACGTGCCGGTGCTGGAAGGACAACTGCTGTCCGGGCTGGCGCGGCAGATTCCGGAGGGCGACCGTGCGCTGGCCGTGTCGGTGGACGAGGCCGTTGGCGTGGGCCATCAGGTGCAGCCCGGAGACTTCGTCGATGTGTTCGTGATCCTGCGCCGCGACAACCAGGAGATTGCCGAAAGCCAGACCCGCCTGCTGCTGTCGCGTCTGCGCGTGCTCGCGTACGGCAATGGCAGTGTCAACGATTCACGCAAGGTGCAGGGCGAACAGATGATGGCCCGCCGTGACGGCGCGAAGACGGCCGTGCTGTCGGTGCCGGTGGAAGAGGTCGGCAAGCTGGCCATGGCGCAGCAGGCCGGCCGGCTGGTGCTGGCGTTGCGCAATCCGTCGGATGCGTCGATGCCCAGCGACGGCATGTTCGCCGACCCGCCGGCCGTGCTGCAGGCCCGCGCCGGCGTGCCGCCGGACGCCGAGCGCGCGCCCGTGGACAGGGCCGCGGCCGGCATGAGCCTGGCCGGACTGGTGGGCCAGGCCCATGCGGGCAACACCACGCCGCGCGCCCTTCCCCCCGCGCCGGCCATGCGCGCCGCCGCGCCACCGGCGGCGTCACTGACGGCCTCGGCGCAACGACGCGAAACCCCCGACAACAACAACGGCGTGGAAGTGATCCGCGCCGGCAAGCGAGCGATCGAATAGCGGACGACACGGCATGCCCACATTGACGACAGACCGTGAACGGGCGCCCGCGCGCCAGATCGACACCGATCCGTGCCGCCGCCGATGGGCCGCGATGATGATGGCTGCCGTCTCGATGGCGGCCGTGCTGGCCGGGGCGATGCATCCGGCCATGGCGCAGGACGCCGGCCCGCCGCCCGCCGCGCGCACGTTGCGCCTGATGGCCGGCGCACAGCAGGAGATCAAGCCCGGTCAGGCGCTGGAGCGCGTGGCCGTGGGCAACCCCGCCGTGGCCGATGCGCTGCTGCTCAAGCAACGCAATGGATCGCCCACCGTGCTGGTGGTGGCAAAGAAGCCGGGCGTGACCGACATGATGGTCTGGAGCCGCAATGCGGCGCCGTTGACCTACAGCGTGCAGGTCGATGCCGTGGCGCCGGATGCCGATGGCGCGCAGGTGGACCTGTCCGCCGCCGGCGCCACCATCCGGGGCGAATTGCCCGACGCCGCAGCCGCCGCGCGCACGCAGCAGGCGGCGAGGGCGGCGGTGGGCGGGCCGGACGGCAAGGGCGGCGTGGTGATCGACCGCTCGGTGGTGCCGGTGTCGAACACCGTGCAGGTCGATGTGAAGGTGGTGGAAATCAGCAAGACCGTGCTGAAGGAAGTAGGGCTCAATTTCGTCAAGAGCAGCGGCGGTTTCACGTTCGGGCAGTTCAGCCCGACGTCGCTGACAAAGGCCACGATCGGCCCGTCGCCGTCGTTTGAAGGCGCGTTGCCGATGAGCAGTGCGTTCAACCTGGTGGCGGCCTGGGCCAAGGAGGGCATCTTCGCCAACCTGAGCCTGCTGGAAAGCAATGGCCTGGTCAGGGTGCTGGCCGAGCCAAGCCTGGTGACGCTGTCGGGCCAGAGCGCGAGCTTCCTGGCGGGCGGCGAGATTCCCATCCCGGTGCCGCAGGCGCTGGGCACCACGACGATCCAGTTCAAGCCGTTCGGCATCGGCCTGACGGTGTCGCCGACGGTGATGTCGAAGTCGCGCATCGCGCTGAAGGTGGCGCCCGAAGCCAGCGATCTCGATCCGTCGCGCGGCATCAGCATCAACGGGGCGTCGGTGCCGGCCATCGTCACGCGGCGCGCCGATACCACGGTGGAACTGGGCGACGGCGAGAGCTTCGTGATCGGCGGGCTGGTCAGCCGCAACACGGTCAGCAACGTGAGCAAGGTGCCGTTCCTGGGTGACCTGCCGATCATCGGCAGCTTCTTCAAGAACCTGAACTTCCACCAGGAGGACCGCGAACTGATGATCGTGGTCACGCCGCGCCTGGTGAAGCCGCTGGCGCGGGATTCCCAGGCCGCGGCAAACGTGGCCAATGACGGGCGCACGAGCGCCAGCCCCAACGTCTGGGGGCGCTTCGTGCTGGGCGAGTACGCAGACCCGACCCTGCCGGGTTTTTCGCGGTAGCGGCGGCAGATGGAGCGAGTGACGAGGATGGATGCCTTCCTGCTGAACACCCGGCGCGAGAGCCTGCGCCAGTGGCTGGACCAGGCGCTGGGCGGCGCCGGCACGCTGGTGGCCGAGGACGGGGCGCAGGAAGCCTTTATCGAGCAGGTCGGGGCGGTTCGTCCCGGGCTGGTCTTCCTGGACTTCGGGGCGCCGCATGTCGAGGCATCGGCCCGGCTGGCCGAACAGGTGGCGCGGCTGTTTCCACACCTGCCTCTGGTGGCCGTCGGCAACGCCGGCGAGCCGCAGGCGATGCTGGCCGCGCTGCGCGCCGGCGTGCGGGACTTCATCGATTTGCGCGGCGCGCCGGCGCAGGCCACCGACGCCGTGCGGCGCCTGATGGTGCCCCGCGCGCAGGTGCGGCCCGTGACGCCCACGCACCGGCACGGCAAGATCGTGGCGCTGTTGGGGGCCAGGCCCGGCGTCGGCGTGAGCACGCTGGCCGTGAATCTGGCCGCCAGCGTGCGCCAGCGCGCCGATGCAGGCGCCGCTGCCGAGGTGCTGCTGCTGGACCTGGGCCTGCCCGTGCGCGACGGCGCGCTCTACATGAACATCGCGCCCGAATTCCATTTCGTCGAGGCCGTGCGCAACCTGCGCCGCTTTGACCAGGTGTTCGTCGATACCGCGCTGGCGCGGCATGGCAGCGGCGTGTCGGTGCTGCCGCTGCCGGCCACGCTGGCCGAACTGCGCGATGTGTCGTTTTCCGAGGCGCTGGCGCTGCTGGACCGCCTGCGTGCTTTTTTCGACCTCCAGGTGATCGATCTCGGCGGATTCTCGAATGCCGAGTTCATGTCGCAGATCGTCAAGGCCGCAGATGCGGTGGTGATGGTGGCCGAGCAGAGTGTGGGCGCCATCGTTTCGGCCGCCGAACTGCTGCACGAGCTGAAAAAGCGCGAGATCGACCGCCCCGACCTGCATTTGATGGTGTCGCGCTTCGACCCCGAACTTGGCGTGGACGCGGCGCAGATCGCCGAACGCATCGGCGTGGCATCGGTCGATACGCTGCCCGACCGGCGTGCGGCGCTGGTGCAGGCCGCCAATCGCGGTGCGGTGCTGGCCGAGGCCGCACCGGCCGACCCCTACGTGCGCGCCCTGGGCGCGCTCATGGAACGGCTGGGCTACCGCGCGGAACAGACTTCCGAGCGCGGCATCCTGGCCCGGATCAAGGAGAAGCTGCCCGAGGCATTGCGTGTTGCGCGCGTCGCACGGGCGGGGAACTGACATGACCGAAGCCATCGAATTCTCGGATAACGCCGCCGCCCCGTTTCCTGTTTCCCAGGAATTCCACAAGATCAAGGAAGCCGCCCACGAGCATCTGCTGACGCGGATCGAGGAACTTGGGGCGGAGTTCGGCCGCTGGACGCGCACCGCCATCCAGCGGTTTGTCGACCTGGAGCTGGAAAGCTTCACGCGCCTGCGCCGCATTCCGATCAACGAGGCCGAGCTGCATCAGATTTCCGAGGCGCTGACCAAGGAACTGGCCGGCTTTGGCCCGATCGAGGACCTGCTGCACGACGTGGCCGTGGAAGACATCCTCGTGAACGGGCATCTCGACGTCTACGTGTCGCGGCATGGCGTGCTGGAGCGCATCCCTGTTCGCTTTGCCGACAACGGCCACCTGTTGCGCATCGTGCGACGCATCCTGGCGCCGATCGGCCGGCGCCTGGACGAATCGAACCCGATGGTGGACGCGCGCCTGCCGGACGGCGGCCGCATCAACGTGATCATCCCCCCGCTGGCGCTGGCCGGCCCCGTGGTATCGATCCGCAAGTTCCGCAAGGACCCGCTGACGCCGGCCGACCTGCAGGCGCTGGGCACCATGAGCCCCGAGATCACGGAGCTGCTGGAGGCCGCGGTGCGGGCGCGCTGCAACATCCTGGTGAGCGGCGGCACGAGTTCGGGCAAGACGTCGCTGCTCAACGCGCTGGCCACGTTCATGCCATCGGGCGAGCGCGTGATCACGATCGAGGACACCGCCGAACTGGCGCTGAACCATCCGCACGTGGTGCGGCTGGAAAGCCGTCCCGGCGGCTTCGAGGGCACGGGCACGGTCACCATCCGCGACCTGCTGCGCAACAGCCTGCGGATGCGCCCCGACCGCATCATCGTGGGCGAAGTGCGTGGCGGCGAGGTGCTGGAAATGCTGCAGGCCATGAGTACCGGCCACGACGGGTCGATGGGCACCATCCACGCCAGCAGCCCGCGCGAATGCCTGTACCGGCTCGAAATGCTGGCCGGCTTCGCCGGCTTCCAGGGCAGCGAGGTAAGCCTGCGCCGCCAGATTGCCAATGCCGTCGACTTCATCGTGCAGATCGGACGGCTGTCCAGCGGACGCCGGCGCATCCTGTCGATCACCGAAGTCACCGGGCTGGGCGACAACATCATTTCCACGCAGGAGCTGTACCGCTACGAGCCCGTCATCAACGCCGACGGCACCGAGACCGACCGCTGGCAGTCGCTTGGCATCCTGCCGCATTCGCCCAAGCTGGCGCGCATGCGTCCGGCAACCTTTGCACTGGACGACCGCTTTGATCTCTAGCGCCAGCCTGTTCATCGCCACGTTTGCCCTGGTGCTGCTGGGTCTGGGCCTGCTGATGCTGGCTACGGCCCGTGGCAGGGCCAACGCCGAGCGCGCTCGCGCCCACCTGGCCGCGCAGACCGAACAGGTCCGTGCCCGCTATGCCTCGGCCACGGAACCCGAGCCGCACGGCGCCGCGCGCGACCTGCGACGTCGCTGGGCCGACCTGCTGCGCCGCGCCGACATGGCGCCGACGCGCGGCACGTACCTCCGCTGGGGCATGCCCATGCTATGCCTGGTCGTGGCCGGCGCGGGGGCGGGCGGTGCCATCGGCGCGGCGGCGATGCTGGTGGTTGCCGTGGCGACGGCGGCCTTCGTGCTGTGGCTGCGCATCAGCCGGCTCAGGAACCGGATGCTGCGCCAGTTGCCGGGATTCCTCGATGGCGTGGTGCGGCTGATGACAATCGGCAGCAGCGTGCCGGCCGCGTTCCAGAACTCGGTGGCCAATACCGAGCCGCCGCTGCGCCAATGCCTCGTGCAGGCCATCCACCTGCAGCGGGCCGGCAAGGAACTGGATCAGGCCGTGATGCAGATGGGCCGCGCCTACGACCTGGACGAACTGGTCATCGTGTCGTCGGTGCTGCGGCTGTCGCAGCGATATGGCGGACGCGCCGATGTGGTGATGGAGCGTACCGCCACGTTCATGCGCGACCGCGAGGAAGCGCAGCGCGAACTGATGGCGCTGTCGGCCGAGACGCGCCTGTCCGCCTGGGTGCTCGGCCTGTTGCCGCTGGTGGTGGCGGGCGGGCTGTTCATGATGAACGCCGGCTACATCATGATGATGTGGAAGGACCCCACCGGCCGCATGATGCTGCTGGGCGCGGCCGGGCTCGAAGTGGCCGGCATCCTGATGCTGTACCGGCTGGCAAAGTCCATCTAGGAGCCCACGGCCATGCAGATGGATGCCACCACCCTAATTTCCGCGAGCCTGGCTGCAGCCGCGATGGCGCTCCTGGTGCTGGCCTGGCCGCTGCTGCGGCAATGGCGGCAGCGGCGCGAGGCCGCACGGACCATCGACGCCGCGCTGCAGCGGCAGGCTACACATGGCGCACCCGTGGCGCCGGGCGAAGCCGCCCCGGGCCATCCACAAACAGCCGGGGCCGTGGCACAGGCGACGGCCACCGCATCGTCGGCCGCAGCAGCTTCGGCTGTGCCGCACATGTCGGCGCGCGCGGCAGCGGCCGCCGCCGCGCTCGGGCAAGCGCCTGCGCGGCCAGCTGCGACAGTCGGGCCAGCGCCTGCCACGCTCGGCGCCAGGCTCGGTGCGGCCTTCGGCGACCGCTTCAACCAGTCCTGGCTGGAGTCGCGCCTTGGCCGTGCGGTGGTCGCCGCGGAGGAACAGTTGCTGCTGGAGCAGTGCGGCTTTTATGGCCTGCAGCCGCGCGCCATATTTGGCGGCCTGCGATTGCTGGTGCCTGCCGCGCTGGCGGGCGCCGTGCTGCTCTGGCGGATCGACGGCGCGACGTTGCAGGCGTTGGCCTGGGGGTTCTCCACGTTCGCGACGGCGTACCTGCTGCCGAAGATCGTATTGCGCCGCTGGGCGGCCAACCGCCAGCGCGAAGTGGCCGAGGAGTTGCCGGTGCTGATCGACATGCTGCGGCTGCTGCAGGGCGTGGGGCTGTCGATCGACCAGAGCCTGCAGGTCATCGTCACCGAGTTCGGCGCGATGCTGCGCGTGCTGGGGCCCGAGCTGCAGCGCGCCAACCAGCAGTTTGCCTCGGGCCGGTCGCGGGAACAGACGCTGCAGCGCATCGGCAAGCTGTTCGACGACGAAGACCTGAAGAGCCTGATCACGCTGCTGACGCAGGTGGACAAGCACGGCGGCGCGGTGCAGGAGCCGCTGCGCCAGTTTGGCGAGCGGCTGCAGGTGGCCCGCAAGGCGCGCATGAAGGACAAGATCGGCCGGCTGACCGTGAAGATGACCGGCGTGATGGTGGTCAGCCTGCTGCCGGTGCTGCTGATCCTGACGGCGGGGCCCGGCTTCCTGGGCGTGATCCGGATGCTGGCCCGCATGAACGGAGGACATGGATGACAAGACACTCCCACCCGCTGCTGGCAGTCTCGCTCGCGGTGGCCATGGCATTGCTGGGCGGCTGCGCCAGCACGCCCAACAGTGCCGACGCCATGGCACGCCAGGCCGATGCGCAGATCGAACTGGCCCGCCTGCAGGACAAGGCCGCACGCGCCGAGTACAACGACCAGAACGTGTACCTGGGCCTGATCGGCAAGATGCAGCAGGAAGGCATGTACTACGCGTCGCTGGCCCATATCGACGCGTACCAGCAGAAGTACGGCAGCAGCACGGCGCTGCAGGTGCTGCGCGCCGATGCGCTGCGCGAGACCGGCCAGGACGACGCGGCGCTGCAGGCCTATCGAGACCTGCTGAACACCGATCGCGCCGCGCGCGCGCGCCACGGCATCGGGCTGGTGCTGGGCCGGCAGGGCGATTTCATGCGCGCCGCCGTGGAATTGCGCCAGGCGGCGCTGCTTGAGCCGGTCAACGCGCAGGTGGCCAACGACCTGGGCTATGCGCTGATGCGTGGTGGCGCGCTGCAGGATGCGCGCGTGCCGGTGATGCAGGCGCTGGAACTGGACGCCAACAATCCGCGCGTCATCAGCAATGCCGTGGTGTGGATGCTGGCCAGCGGCAAGCGGAGCGAGGCCACTGCGATGATGCAGCGTGCCGCGATGCCGGACGCCACGCGCGCCGCCATCCGCAAGGAAGCAGACCGCGTGACCCGCGCCGCGCAGGGGCGCGACAAGACGGCGCCACGGGGCACCGTCCATCCGAATCCCGCCGCGATTCCGATGCCGGATCCCAATGCGAACGCGGCCGCCGCGCAGTCCGTGGCGCTCAATGCAGGAGCCAGACCATGATCCTTTCCCCGTTTGCGCCGCGCCTGGCCAGGATGGCGGCGCTGGCCGCGCTGGCCGCGCTGGCTGCCGCGGCGCCGGCCATGGCCCAGCAGCCCACCGCGCCCGCCGAGGTGCGTCCCGCCAACGACGTGGCGGTGGGCGATACCACGCGCAGCCTGCTCGACATCCAGCGCAGCGGATCGCAGGCCGGCCCGCAGCAACCGTTGACCGGCGACCAGGCCGCGCTGGGGTACGCGCGCTACATGCGCAGCTTCACCCATCCGCTGCCCGAGTTCTTTTCGACGATTTCCACAGGTAGCCCGCTGCGCGGCGGCGCGGGCAGCCAGCCGATGAACGGGCAATAGCCACACGCCATGCCGCATCGGGCCGATCTCCATCGCCAGCGTGGCGCCATCAGCCTGATGGCCGCCGTACTGATCGCCACCGTGGTCATCGGTGCCATGGTGTCGATCGATGTCGGCTTCGTGTTTTACAGCCAGCGGCAGTTGCAGAAGGCGGTGGACCTGGCGGCGCTGTCCGGCGCCCAGCAGCTCAAGCGGGCCGATGACCTGCCCACCACCACGGCCAACGTGATGGCGTCCGTGACGGCGGCGGCCAGCCAGAACGGCTATCGCGGTGCGGTGGGCCCGGACTGTGCCGACGCGGCGGCCGGCGCTGGCGACGGCATGCGCACGTGCCTGGGCGTGTGGGACCCGGCCGATGCCGCGAACGGCGACACCGTGCGCCACTTCAACGCGGGCTACGACGCGGCGACGCTATCGCCCAACGCCGTGCGCGTGCAAGGGACGCTGACGGTGCCGCTGCTGTTCGTGCTGCCCGGCGGCACGTCGCGCCAGCTGCATGCCGAGGCCATCGCGGCGGCCAGCCCGCCGGTGGCGTCGTTTTCGCTGGGGAGCGGGTTGTTGAACCTGAACTCGGCAAGCGGCGTGCTGGGCCTGCTGCTGGGCAATACGGTGAATCTTTCGGTGGCCGACTGGAACGGACTGGTCAATGCCAACGTCACGCTGGAGCAGCTGAGGCTCCAGCTTGGCGTGGGAACGGTCGATGCGCTGATGAACACCACGCTGTCGATCCGCGAGTTCTACGCGCTGGTACTCAATGCGGCCGGGCGGCAGGCACTGCTGGGTGCGGCGCTGGGCAGCCCCGAGACGCAGCTCGGCCTGAACGGGCTCGGGACCAATCTGACGCTGGCGCGGTTGCTGGATCTCGGCGTGCTCACGCCAGCCGCGTCGTCGGCGGCCGAAGTGGGTCTGAACGTGGCATCGCTGCTGACCACCGCCGCCTATGTGGCGCGCGGCAGCAGCGCGGTGGCACTCAATATTCCGAATCTGAACGTGCCGTTGCAACCGGTGGGCAGCGCCACTGCCGCGGCATCGCTGACCATTATCGATCCGCCCAAGGTAGCGGTGGGCCCGGCGAAGCAACTGCCCGACGGCAGCTGGAAGACGACGGCTTCCACCGCGCAGCTCGGCCTCAACCTGGCCGTGCATGCCAATATTGGCTTGCCGCCGCTGGTGTCGGCCAGCTTCGACCTGCCGCTGCTGCTCAAGGTTGCGCAGGCGAAGGCGGACCTGACCGCCTTGCGGTGCGCCGCCACGCCAGACCAGCGGACCGCCACCATCAGGGTGGACCCAAGCCTGATGGTGGCATGCCTGACGGAAAACAAGCTGCAATGCACGTCGTCCAGCCAGCTGAGGCTGGGCACCGTCAGTGTCTTGACGCTGCCGGTGCCGCTGATTCCGGGCAGCTCGACGCAGGCAGACCTGATCGCCCACCCGACCCTGCAGACCGCATCGACCGCCACCGGCACGGATCTGGTGCTGCACCCTGGCGCCAATGCCTCCACGTCGGCGGCCGCGCCGGTGAGCCGCACCGTCGGCGATCTCCTGCGGAATCTCAACCCTGTTCTTTCCGTCGATGTGCTGGGCCTCAAGGGGCTGAGCATCGCCCCGGGGGAGCTGCTCACGCCGCTGATTGATCCGCTGGGGCCGTTGATCGACGGGGTGGCAGGCTGGCTGCTGGCCACGCTGGGCATCGATATCGCCAACGCCAACGTCCGGCTCAACAGCGTGGACTGCAACAACGCCGAACTTGTGTACTGAATCCTGAACCATCATGAAAGCAGAGCGTTGGGCCTACGAGAGCCTCGAAGTCTATGTGTGGGAAGGCCAGTACGAGATTGCCGACCGCGTGGCGCGATTCCTGACGCCGCTGGGGACCGAGGTGATTCGTGCCGGTGCCCTTGACGCGCTGCCGAACGAGGCGCGCGTGAAGCCGTGCATTGCCGTGATCAGCGCCTCGGCGATCGGCTCGGCCAAGTTCACGCTGGACTGGGAAGCCGCCCACGGCATGCCGGTGATCTGGGTGGGCGCGCCGGACCGCGAGACCGATCCGGGCCGCTTCCCGCCAGAATACGCATACATCCTCCCGCACGACTTCAACGGCGGCGACCTGCGCAACCAGATTGCCAAGCTGATGCCGCAGCTGCTGGCCGCCGGCGAGGCCCGTCCCGACGTGGCCGACCTGGTGGCCGGATCGCCGGCCATGCAGGAGCTGCTGGAACAGGTGGAGACCTTCGCAAACTTCGACAGCAACGTGATGCTGTACGGCGAGACAGGCGCCGGCAAGGAGCGCATTGCACGGCTGTTCCACGAGCGCAACAGCCAGTATGGCAAGGGACCGTTCGTCGCCGTGAACTGCGGGGCAATTCCCGACGGCCTGTTCGAGTCGCAGTTCTTCGGCCATGCCAAGGGCGCCTTCACGGGCGCCATGTTCGCGCACCGGGGGTTCTTCGAACAGGCCACCGGCGGCACGCTGTTCCTGGACGAGATCGGCGACCTGCCGCTGTTCCAGCAGGTCAAGCTGCTGCGCGTGCTGGAGGAAAACGCACTGACGCGGCTGGGATCGACCATGGCCGTGAAGCTCGATTTCCGGCTGGTGGCAGCCACCAACAAGGACTTGCGCGAGGCGGTGCGCGAGGGCCGCTTCCGCGCCGACCTGTATTTCCGGCTGGCGGTGATCGAGTTGCGCATCCCGAGCCTGGAGGACCGCGGCCCCGGCGACAAGGTGGGTCTGCTGCAATCGTTCCTGCGCCACATGATGGGCCCGGCCGCCTACGATGCGCTGCCGCCCATGCCCGACTGGCTCAAGGGGGCCGTGGGCACCGCGTTCTTCATCGGTAATGTGCGCGAGCTGCGCAACCTGGCCGAGCGCGTGGGCATCACGGCACGCCAGTTTGGTGGCTGGGACGAGGACCGTATCCGGCCATTGTTCCGGGGGCTGCGGCCGGGCGCCTTCGATGGCCTGGAGCGCGGCGATCCGCGCGGCGATGTCGAGGAGCGGCGCCGGATCATCGCCGCGCTCGATGCCAACGGCTGGCGCCGCCAGGATACGGCCGCCTGCCTGGGCATCAGCCGCAAGGTGCTGTGGGAGAAGATGCGCAAGTTCCAGATTGCCGACAGCGAGGCGGAACCGGTCTGAAGGCCGCCTGCCGGCGACGGGACGTTATGATGCGGGACCGCACGGCAGGGCCGTGCATTACGCGCCACCGCGCCGAAGGACCCGAATTGCGTTTTCTCCACACCGCCGACTGGCATCTTGGTCGGCTTTTCCATGCCCGCAGCCTGATTGAAGACCAGGCGCACGTGCTCGACCAGTTCGTGGCGCTGGTGCGTGACGTGCGTCCCGATGCCGTGCTGATTGCCGGCGACGTTTACGATCGCGCGGTGCCGCCGCCCGAGGCCGTGGCGTTGCTGGACGACGTGCTGGCGCGCATCGTGGTGGAAGCCGGCGTGCCGGTGGTGATGATCGCGGGCAACCACGACAGCGCGCAGCGGCTCGATTTTGGCGCGCGCATGCTGGCCGCACGCGGCCTGCATGTGGCGGGCCGCACCGGCCCGGAAGCCGCCTGCGTGTCGCTGCGCGACGCCCATGGCGAGGTGCGGATCTACGCGCTGCCGTATGCGGAGCCCGCGGTGGTGCGCGACGCGCTGGGTGTCGAGCTGTCATCGCACGAGGCCGCGCTGGGCGCGCAGCTCGACGCGATCCGGGCCAGCCATCCGGCTGGCGTGCGTGCCGTGGCGGTGGGACACGCGTTCGTGGTGGGCGGCGCGGTCAGTGAATCGGAACGGCCGCTGTCGGTGGGCGGCAGCGGTGCGGTGGGGGCAGACCTGTTCCACGGCTTCGACTTCGTGGCGCTGGGTCACCTGCACCGGCCGCAGACCATTGGCGAGCGGATTCACTACGCCGGGTCGCTGCTCAAGTATTCGCTATCGGAAGCCGATCACCACAAGACCGTGTCGCTGGTCGAACTGGACGGCAAGGGCGCGGTGCGCATCGAGCCCATCGCCTTGAAGCCGCGCCGTGACCTGCGCATCCTGACAGGCGAACTGGCCGCGCTGGTGGAGGCGGGCCTGGCGGACGCCCGCAGGGACGACTACGTCTATGCGGTGCTGACCGATACCGGCGCGCTGCTGGACCCGATGGCGCGGCTGCGCGAGGCGTATCCGAACGCGCTGGCGATCGAGCGGGCCATCCTGGCGCGCAGCGGGCAGGCCGGCGAGGCGGGCCGGCGCATGCGCGAGCTGGACACCGGCAGTCTGTTTGCAAATTTCTTCCGCGAAGTGGCTGACGCGGACCTGGACGGCGACCAACGCCGCGCACTGGACCATCTTCTGGCCGGTATGGAGGCTTCGGAAAGGGAATCGGCATGAAACCGCTGTACCTGAAGTTGCAGGCTTTCGGTCCGTTTGCCGCCACCGAGACCATCGATTTCACACGGCTCGGCGAGCAGGCGTTCTTCCTGATCCACGGACCCACGGGCGCGGGCAAGACCACGCTGCTCGATGCCATCTGCTTTGCGCTCTACGGCGATACGTCGGGCGGCGAGCGCAGCGCGCAGGACATGCGCAGCGCCAATGCCGACCCCGCGCTGCGCACCGAAGTCACGCTGGAATTCGGCCTGGGGGCCATGCACTACCGCGTGACGCGCTCGCCCACGCAGGACCGCCCCAGCCAGCGTGCGACGGGCGGTTTCGTCAAGGAAGCCGCCAAGGCGCAGCTGGACGTGATGCTCGACGGCGCCTGGAAGAGCCACGCCAGCCAGCCGGGCCGTGTCAGCGACGCCGTGCGCGATCTGCTGGGCTTCGACAGCGCGCAGTTCCGGCAGGTCATCGTGCTGCCGCAGGGCCGGTTTCGCGAGCTGCTGACCGCCGATTCGCGGGCGCGCCAGGGCATCCTGGAGCGGCTGTTCCATACCGAACTGTATCGCCGCGTGGAAGAGCAGCTCAAGGAGCAGGCCGCCAGCATCCGGCGCGAAGCCGAGCAGATTGCCGTGCGCCGCAAGACGCTGCTGGACCAGCACGAGCTTCCATCGATCGACGCCCTGACCGATCGCATCGACGCGCTGCAGGTCACGCTGGCCGAGCTGCTGCGCCGCGAGGACGTTGCGCGCGCCGATAGCGAGGCCGCGCAGGCGTCGCTGCGCAAGGGCGAACTCGAGCATACCCAGATCAAGGCCTGGCGCGAAGCCGAAGGCGCGCATGCCATGCTGAAGGCGAAGGTGGCGGCCGTGGACGGCGATCGCGTGCGGCTGCACGCGGCGCGACGCGCGGCGCAGGTCACGCCGGCGGTGCAGCAACTGCAGGCAGCCCGGCAGGATCAGGCCAGGGTGCACACGGTCCAGGCGCAGGCTGAGATATCGGCTACGCGGGCCGCGCAGGCGGCGGAAACTGCCGCCCGTGCGCTGCGCGCCGAACAGTCGCGCCAGGAGGCCCGGGCCGCCGCGCAACGCACGGTGACCCGGCTCGAACACCTGCTGCCGCAGGCGCGCAAGCTTGGGGTGCTGCGCAATGCCGTGGCACAGGCCGGCACCACGCTGGCCATGGCGCAATCGGCATGTGCGGCGAAGATCGACGCGTTTCAGGCCGCCGCCACCGCGCTCAAGACGCTGGAGGCCGATGCCGAACAGGCGCGCGCGGGCGCAGCGGGGCTGCAGGCGCTGCAGCTGCGGCTGGAACAGGCCCGCGAGCGCGCCGCGCGCATCGCCAAATGCCGCCAGATCGAAGCCGAGCTTGGGCCGCTGCGCGCGGCACTGGTGTCCAGCGAGGCGCGCAAGCGCGCTGCCACCGAGGCCCGCGACGCGGCGCGCGCGGCCATGCGCCAGGCCGAGGTGGACTGGCGCCACGGGCAGGCCGCGCGCCTGGCCGGCAGCGTCAAGCGCGGCGAGCCATGCCCGGTTTGCGGCGGCAAGGATCATCCGGCGCTGGCGCAACAGACGCTGGCGCTGGTGACCGACGACGATCTCGATGCCGCGCGGCTGGCGTTGCAGCGTGCCGAGGATGCGCTGGCCGAGGCCAGCACCGCGCATCAGCAGACCGGTGCCAACGCCATGCAATGGCAGGCGCGGCTGGCGGATCTGATCGAGGCCGCTGGCGATGTATCCGCGGCGGGCGCCAGCGCGCTCGATGCCGAGATCACCGCGCTGGCCGAGGCCGTCCGCCAGGCCGAACTGGCAGGCAAGCGCGCCGATGCGCTGGCGGTGCAGGCGGCGCAGGCCCGCAAGGCCGTCGAGGCCGCCGAAGTGTTGGCCCAGACCGCCGACACGGCCGCCCGCGCCGCCGCGCAGGAACACGCGCGGCTGGATGGCGAATGGCAGGCGGCCTGCGAACAGGTGCCCGAGGATTCGCGCGACCCCGATGCGATGACGGCCGCGCTGGAGGCTGCCCGGCGCGAAGCCGGCGCGCTCGAAGCCGCATTGCAGGCCGCACAGGGCGCCGAGCGCGACGCCGTCGCGCTGCAGGCGGCAACGGCGGCGGCGCTGGCGTCGGCGCGAGACAACGTCACCCAGGCCGACGCCCGCGTCGCCGAGCGCGAGACGGCACTGGCCGACGCCATGCGCGCGGCCGCCTTCGATCATGACGATGCTTACGCCGCCGCGTGCCTGTCTGCCGACGACACGTCGGCGCTGGACGACGCGATCCGGGCCTTCGATGTCGAACTGGCCCGTGCGGCCGAATGGCATGCCCGCACCGCCGCCATCGCGCAGGCGCTGCAGGTGCCCGACATGCCTGCGCTGCTGGCCACGCGCGACCAGGCGGCGGTGAGGCTGGAAGCGGCCATCCGCGAGCGCAGCGAATTGGCCGCGTCGCGCGACACGCTGCTGCAATGCAAGGGTCAGGTGGAATCGCTGGCCGCCGAAGGGCGCGAGGTGGAAGCACGCTATGCGGTGCTGGGCCGCCTGTCGGAAGTGGCCAATGGCAACAATCCGCGCCGCATGACGTTCCAGCGCTTTGTCCTGGCCACGCTGCTCGACGAGGTGCTGGAGGCGGCGTCACTGCGGTTGCTGCGCATGAGTCGGGGCCGCTACGCGCTGCAGCGCGTGCGCGAGCAGGGCGACCAGCGCATGGCCGGCGGGCTGGACCTGGAGGTGTTCGACCACGATACCGGCGCCACCCGGCCGGCCAACACGCTGTCGGGTGGCGAAGGCTTCCTGGCGTCGCTATCCTTGGCGCTGGGGCTCGCCGACGTGGTGCAGTCGCGCGCCGGCGGCATCCAGCTCGACACGCTGTTCGTGGATGAAGGCTTCGGCACGCTCGACCCGGAAAGCCTCGACTTCGCCATCCGCACGCTGCTCGATCTACAGCAGGCCGGCCGGCTGGTCGGCATCATCTCGCACGTGGCCGAACTGCGCGAACGGATCGATGTGCGGCTCGAAGTACGCCCCGGCGTCAGCGGCAGCCAGGCGGTGCTGCGTTTGCCCTGAGGGACACCCTGTGCGCGGAGGGGGGGTGACCGATTATCGCCCGCCACGCGCAGACCCTTATTGACCCTGTTTTGACGCCGGGTGTAACCTTTGTTCATTCTGCGAATTGAGGTTCGTATAGCGAACATCGCTGACAACCCGATCCGCCGACCATCAAAGAAGCCGCCGCAAGACGGCTCATCAAGACAACTGCAAGATTGTGGACCCTGTCCCGACGTCGTCACCGTGCCGAGCACGGGTTGGCACGACGGGACGCCCGTCCGAGCAGTCTGCCGGAGACATCTTTGCGTGCCGCCCCTCTTGCGGCCGGTCCCGGCGCGATGCCGGACCCTTCCGTACTGGAACGCAAGTGATCAACAAGCTATATGACTCGGTGGAAGCGGCAGTGGCCGGCATCCACGACGGCGCCACGATCCTGATCGGCGGCTTTGGCCTGGCTGGCATGCCGGCGGAACTGATCGATGCGGTGATCGCCCAGGGTGCGCGTGACCTGACCATCGTCAACAACAACGCCGGCAATGGCGACACGGGGCTGGCGGCACTGCTGAAGACCAAGCGCGTGCGCAAGATCATTTGCTCGTTCCCGCGGCAGGTGGATTCGTATGTGTTCGATTCGCTGTTCCATGCTGGCGAGATCGAACTGGAACTGGTGCCCCAGGGCAACCTGGCCGAGCGCATCCGCGCCGCCGGTGCCGGCATCGGCGGTTTCTTCACGCGCACGGCCTACGGCACGCCGCTGGCCGAAGGCAAGGAAACGCGCATCATCGACGGCCAGGGTTATGTGTTCGAAAAGCCGATCCACGCCGATTTCGCGCTGATCAAGGCCGACACGGCAGACCGCTGGGGCAACCTGACCTACCGCAAGACCGCACGCAACTTCGGCCCGATCATGGCCATGGCTGCGAAGTGCGCGATCGTGCAGGTCAGCAACGTCGTCGAACTGGGCGACATGAACCCCGAGCACATCATCACGCCGGGCCTGTTCGTCAAGCGTGTGGTCAAGGTGGGCGGCTCGGCTGCCCAGGCCGCCTGAGCGTAGAAGGAGAAAGAACATGCAACGCCTGACCCGCGACCAGATGGCCGCCCGCGTGGCCAAAGACATTCCGGACGGTGCCGTGGTGAACCTCGGCATCGGCCTGCCCACCCTGGTTGGCAACCATCTGCCGGCCGACAAGGAAATCCTGCTGCACAGCGAAAACGGCCTGCTGGGCATGGGCCCCGCCCCGGCAGCCGGCGAAGAAGACGGCGACCTGATCAACGCTGGCAAGCAGCCGGTGACGATCAAGGCCGGCGGCTCGTACTTCCACCACGCCGATTCGTTCGCGATGATGCGCGGCGGCCACCTCGACTACTGCGTGCTGGGCGGCTTCCAGGTGTCCGAAAAGGGCGACCTGGCCAACTGGCATACCGGTGCCCCTGGCGCCATTCCCGCCGTGGGCGGCGCGATGGACCTGGCGATCGGCGCCAAGCAGGTGTTCGTGATGATGGAGCACCTGACCAAGCAGGGCGAGAGCAAGATCGTGCCCGAATGCACCTATCCGCTGACCGGCATCCGCTGCGTGACGCGCATCTACACGGATCTGGCCACCCTCGACGTGACGCCGGACGGCCTGGTTGCCCGCGACCTCGCGGAAGGCCTGTCGTTTGACGAACTGCAACGTCTGACCGGCGTGCCCCTGAAGCAGACGCAAGCCGCCTGATCCATCCTCCAGACCACCAAAACCGAGCGAGACAGAACATGAGCGACGCATTTATCGTTGACGCCATCCGTACCCCCATCGGCCGTTACGGCGGCAGCCTGTCCGGCGTGCGCGCGGACGACCTGGGTGCGGTGCCCCTGAAGGCCCTGATGGCACGCAACGCCGGCCTGGACTGGTCGGCCATCGACGACGTGATCTACGGCAACGCCAACCAGGCGGGCGAAGACAACCGCAATGTGGCGCGCATGTCGGCGCTGCTGGCCGGTCTGCCGGAGGCCGTGCCGGGTTCGACGATCAACCGCCTGTGCGGCTCGGGCATGGACGCCACCGGCACCGCCGCGCGCGCCATCAAGGCGGGCGAAACCAACCTGATGATCTCGGGCGGCGTGGAAAGCATGAGCCGCGCCCCGTTCGTGATGGGCAAGGCCACCTCGGCGTTCTCGCGCCAGGCTGAAATCTTCGACACCACCATCGGCTGGCGCTTCATCAACCCGGCGATGCGTGCCGCCTACGGCGTGGACTCGATGCCCGAGACCGCCGAGAACGTGGCCACGGATTACAAGATCAGCCGCGAAGACCAGGATCTGATGGCGCTGCGCAGCCAGGAAAAGGCGTCGCGCGCCCAGGCCGACGGCACGCTGGCGCAGGAAATCACCGCCGTCACGATTCCGCAAAAGAAGGGCGACCCGATCGTGGTCGACCGTGACGAGCACCCGCGTGCCACCAGCATGGAAGCCCTGGCCAAGCTGCGCGGCGTGGTGCGCCCGGACGGCACCGTGACCGCCGGCAACGCTTCGGGCGTGAACGACGGCGCCTGCGCCATCCTGCTGGCCAGCGAAGCGGGCCTGAAGCAGCACAACCTGAAGCCGCGCGCCCGCATCGTCGGCATGGCGACGGCCGGCGTGGCACCGCGCGTGATGGGTATCGGCCCGGCGCCGGCCACCCAGAAGCTGATGAAGCAGCTGGGCATGTCGCTGGACCAGATCGACGTGATCGAGCTGAACGAAGCGTTTGCCGCGCAAGGCCTGGCCGTGCTGCGTCAGCTGGGCATCGCCGACGACGACAAGCGCGTGAACCCGAACGGCGGCGCGATCGCCCTGGGCCACCCGCTGGGCATGAGCGGCGCGCGCCTGGTGACGACGGCGCTGTACCAGCTGGAGCGTACCGGCGGCCGCTTCGCGCTGTGCACGATGTGTATCGGCGTGGGCCAGGGTATCGCCATGGTGATCGAGCGGGTCTGATCGTTCAGGGCTGAGTGCCGTCGTTATGCGCTCCCCTCTCCCGCCGTGCGGGAGAGGGGAGCAACGGCAACCCGATGCCGCTAGGTCATGAATTCATCAAGCGCTTAATTTTCTTCACTTCCCGCCGTTAATACAGGTGGGAAGTTTCAGTGGTGTCTCTTCCCCAACGAGGTAGAGCATTGCGGCCAGGCCGACGGGCTCGCCGGTCTTGCCGCATCTTTTTTCTGACTGACCCGGCTCATGTGTGCCGGTGCGGAGTTTTGAGATGTCCCTTCCCGTTGCCACGCTTGTCACCGGCGCCAGTTCCGGCATTGGCCGTGCGATTGCAGAAATGCTGCTCGCCGATGGGGTGACCCGTGTGATCAATGTCGACTATGCAGAACTGACGTGGTCGCATCCGAACCTGACCTTTTTCCAGGCCGACCTGACCAACGCCGACGCCACGCGCGCGGTGGCGGAGACGGTGACCTCGCAGTTCGCGGTGACCCGGCTCGTGAACAACGCCGGCGCCACGCGTCCCGGTACGGCCGACACGGCCACCGCCGCTGATCTCGATTACGTCGTGGGCCTCACGCTGCAGGCCACGATGCTGCTGACCCAGGCCTGCCTGCCCGCCATGCGTGCGGCCGGCTTTGGGCGTATCGTCAACATGGCCTCGCGCGCGGCGCTGGGCAAGCCCGAGCGCGTGGTGTATTCCGCGGCCAAGGCAGGGCTGGTTGGCATGACCCGAACGCTGGCGATGGAGCTGGGCGGCGACGGCATCACCGTCAACGCCGTGGCACCGGGTCCCATCGCCACCGAGCTGTTCCGAAAGAGCAATCCGGAGGGCAGCGAACAGACACGGCGCATTCTGGCTAGCATCGCCGTGAAGAGAATGGGAACGCCGGAAGACGTGGCGCGTGCCTCGCTGTTCTTCCTCGCCCCCGAGAATGGTTTCGTGACGGGACAAGTGCTGTACGTCTGCGGCGGAACCACGCTGGGGGTGGCACCCGTATAAGAAAGTTGCCCGCCCCAAGGCACGGGGTGGAATAGCGATACACAAGCATTGCGCCCGCGGCCGCTCACAAGGTTCGTCCGCGGGTGTGCATCAATTCCTGGAGCACAAGATGAGCATCACCAATCAAACCTCGAAGGCGCGCAGACGCCTGCTGGCCGCTGGCGTCGCAATGGCAGCCGGCTTTGCCGTCATGACCGGCGCTCAGGCGCAGGGCAACTATCCGACCAAGCCGATCACGATGATCGTGCCGTTCTCGGCCGGCGGCACCACCGACATCCTGGCCCGTATCGTCAGCCTGCAACTGGGCAAGGCGCTGGGTCAGCCGGTGGTGGTGGACAACCGTCCGGGCGCAGGCGGCAACATCGGCGCGTCGCTGGCCGCCAAGGCACCGGGCGACGGCTACACGCTGTTCATGGGCACGATCGGCACGCATGCGATCAACCAGTCGCTGTACTCGAAGCTGCCGTACGACCCGGTCAAGGACTTCGCGCCGATCACGCGCGTGGCCATGGTGCCGAACATCGTCGTGGTGAACCCGAAGGTGCCGGTTCACAACATCAAGGAGCTGATCGCCTACGTCAAGGCCAACCCGGACAAGCTGTCGTACGGTTCGTCGGGCAGCGGTTCGTCGATGCACCTGTCGGGCGAGCTGTTCAACTCGATGACCGGCCTGCATATCCAGCACATTCCGTACAAGGGCAGCGCCCCGGCCGTGAACGACCTGCTGGGCAACCAGATCGGGCTGATGTTCGACAACATGCCGTCGTCGTACCCGCACGTGAAGGCTGGCAAGCTGCGCGCCATCGCCGTGACCTCGGGCAAGCGGTCGCCGGCACTGCCGGACGTGCCGACCGTGGCCGAAGCCGGTGTGCCGGGCTATGAAGCCACGTCGTGGTTCGCCCTGTATGCCACTGGCGGCACGCCGCAGCCGATCGTCGATCGCCTGAACGCCGAAGTGGTCAAGATCCTGGCCATGCCGGAAGTCAAGAAGCAGATGGCCGAGCAAGGCGCCGAGCCGAATCCGGAGAAGCCGGCCCAGCTGGCCGCCTTCATGAAGTCCGAAACCGCCAAGTGGGCCAAGGTGGTGAAGGCTTCCGGCGCGACGGTGGACTGATCGCCTGAGCCTGCGTCCGTAGTCCGCAGGCAAGCCATACAGCAGTACTGGAACCGGCCCCGGGCGCCTGCCCGGCGGCCGGTTTTTTATTGCCCGCGCCAAAGCCCGCGCGCCAAAGAAAAAGCCCGCGAGGTTGTCGCGGGCGCAAATCCCAGGTCCGTGAAGGACAGGAGGAGACAAGCTGCAGCTTCGGCGCGCCGCCGGGCAGGCCCCGGCAGCCCGCGGGCAATCAGGACAGGCTGTATTTGACCACCTGCTCCTCGACACCGACGAAGCGCACCAGCTGCCGCAGGCCGCTGGCGTATTCCTTGATATGGTGGCCGTCCGGGGTATCGGGCAGCCGGTAGTAGATCGGGGCCGTTCCGGCACGTGCGCGCGCGGCGCTGATGGACGCCGACGACTCGCCCGCTGCCGTGCCTTCGGTGATTTCCGGTCTTGCGTTCATCGACGACTCCCAGGAGACGCATGGCGCTGAACGTTGGGCCGGCAAGGAAAAGGCGCGCGCATGCGGGTGGCAATGTCTGGAATGTATTGCAAGCGGTCGCGAAAAGCCATTTCGATTTTTTTACATCAGTTTCAGGACAATTGCCTGAGTTGTCATATTTAGGATTCTGTTGAGCTGTCGATATCCGGAGGATGGGTGCCGCGCCGGCGCCGCCCAACAGGCGTTGCAAGGGTTAACGGCATGACGCGCCCTGACTTGCGCGCTACCATAGCGCCACCCTGAACATTCCCGGCTCAAGGCAGCAACGTTCATGCCAACCCGGGCCACCAATTCCACGGCGAATGTCCACCCAGCACGCGCTCCTGATTTCCCTGATTGAAAAGCCGTCGTCGGGTTACGACCTGGCGCGCCGGTTCGACAAGTCCATCGGCTATTTCTGGCACGCCACGCACCAGCAGATTTACCGCGAACTGGGGCGGATGGCCGAAATGGGCTGGATTGCGGCCGAGGACGGCGGCAAGGATCAGGCGGCCATGGCCGCCCCGGGCAGCACCCCCGACGGGGCGCCGGCGGAAAAAAGGAATCGCAAGAAGGTCTATTACGTGCTGCCGTCCGGCCGCGACGAACTGGTGCGATGGGTGCTCTCGCCCGGTGCGGGGCTGGACCAGCGTGAGGAAATTCTGGTCAAGCTACGTGCAGATGCTGCAATCGGGCCGCTCGGGCTGGACGAGGAAATGCGACGCCTGATCGCCCTGCACGAGGATCGCCTGGCGCTCTACCGCGATATCGAACGCAAGGATTTCGGCGGCACGCTCGATCGGCGCCAGCAAATCCAGTATGCGCTGCTGCGGCGAGGCATCCGGTTCCAGGAGGACTGGGTGAAGTGGGGGCGCGACTTGATGCCGCTGCTGGAAAAGCCCGGCGAAGGATAACGGCACATCACCGGCTGACGATCGCCTTTCCCGCCCGGTCTTGCACCGGCGCGGGAAAGGGAGACGTCAGGAATACATCAGAAAAACGCCAATCAGGCGACGCTGGCCGCATGCGCGGCGGCTTCGGCCGGCGCCAGCCCCAGGCGGCGGCGAGCCAGCGCGTATTCTTCGACGAAACGGCGCACCAGCTCGGCCGCCGGCACCACGCGCTTGATGGCGCCCACGCCCTGACCGGCGCCCCAGATGTCCTTCCACGGCTTGACGCGGGTCGAACCGAAGTTCATGGCCGTGGCATCCGAGGTCGGCAGTGCTTCCGGGTCCAAGCCGGAGCGCACGATGCTTTCGCGCAGATAGTTGCCGTGCACGCCCGTGAACAGGTTGGAATAGATGATGTCGTCGGCGTTGCTGTCGACGATCATCTGCTTGTAGGCGTCCTGGGCATTGGCTTCCAGCGTGGCAATGAAGGCCGAGCCGATATAGGCCAGGTCGGCACCGGCGGCCTGGGCGGCCAGCACGGCGTCACCGCTGGCGATGGCGCCGGACAGCAGCAGCGGACCATCGAACCATTCCCGGATCTCGTGCAACAGCGCAAACGGCGACAGCGTGCCGGCATGGCCGCCTGCGCCGGCCGCGACGGCGATCAGGCCGTCGGCGCCCTTGTCGATCGCCTTGCGGGCAAAGGTATTGTTGATCACGTCATGCAGCACGATGCCGCCGTACGAATGCACGGCCTCGT
Source organism: Ralstonia sp. 25mfcol4.1 (assembly GCF_900104095.1). GTDB lineage: Bacteria > Pseudomonadota > Gammaproteobacteria > Burkholderiales > Burkholderiaceae > Cupriavidus. The sequence continues at coordinate 61,634 of NZ_FNJO01000007.1, forward strand.
TGACTTCAACACGGGCGCCCAGCGACGTGATGACGATGGGCACCTTGTAGCGCACACACATTTCCAGGTCGTGTTCGAGCCGGTCGTTGGACTTGTGCACGATCTGGTTGACCGCGAACGGTGCGGCGGGCCGGTCGGGGTGCCTGGCGTCGTGCTCGGCCAGCTCGGTCGTGATGCGGTCGAGCCATTCCTCCAGCTTCTCGGCAGGACGCGCGTTGAGCGCCGGGAACGAGCCCACCACGCCGGCCTTGCATTGCGCGATGACCAGATCGGGATTGGAAATGATGAACAGCGGCGAGCAGACGGCCGGCAGCGACAGGTTTTGCAGCAGGGCGGGAATGGCCATGACGGTTCCTTCGGAGGAGGCGGCAAATCGGTGGGGCACATGCCATCGACGCGGCGAGGCAAGCAGGCGATCAGGCAATCGGACTTGTTATGCAACCAGTTGCATGATGAATCGCAAGGTATCACGTTCGCCGGGCTACCTGCAACTGGTTGCAATGACTATTTGCGGCACCGCCGCAGCGGCCAGTGGCGCATTGTCTACAATGGCCCCATTGCCTTAGCGCCATGCAGGAGAAGAAGTGGTGACTCACCCCGCGATCGACGCCCGCCAGGCCGGCGGGGCGCAGCCGGTGTCCGACGACCTGTTCGATGCCGACCTTGCCGCCTGGTATCGGCAGCCCGAACGTGCATTCGATGGCTGGCTGGCGCGGCATGGCTTTCGCCCCGGCACGGCCATCGTGTACCGCGCGATGTGGGGCAAGTTGCTGCGCTGGTCCGCCGAACAGGGTCTGCCGCCACTGAAATGGTCGGCCGCCCAGATCGGCGCCTTTCTCGATGCGCAGAATCTGCACAAGCGACACCGCTATCGATATGCGCGACTGATAGAGCGGATCTTCCATCACCTGGCTACACTGCAACAGAATTTGCACAATCCGGCCAGCCAGGCGGTCAAGGCGCATCTGGCCGACGGCGAGAACGATCCCACCGCCTTCCTGCTGCCAGGCGAGCGCGACCTGCTGGTGGCCCGCATCCTGGCCCCCCAGCCGGAATTGCCAAGCGGCAAGGATGCCAGGGGCGACATGTCCCCGACAGCCTGGAAGCGTGCCCGCGATGTGGCGCTGCTTGCCACCTTGCTGGGCGGCGGCCTGAAGGTTGCCGAGGTGCGCGCGTTGCGCCTGGATGCCATCGAAGGCATCGACGGCGGTGCCATGGCCATCCGCATGGTTCGCCCCGATAACGGGCGTACTTATATGGTGCCGCTGTTTGGCTTCGCCCATGCGCCGCTGCGCCGGTGGCTGGCGGTGCGTCAGGCGGCGGACTCTTTGGGCGACCTGGTATTCCCGGCGATGGCCAACGGCCGGCCGATGCATGCAGCGTCGATCTATCGCCGCATTGAAATCCTGCTGGAGGAGGCCGGCGTGCTGGCCGGACGCAGCGAGCGGGCGTCCCCCCAAACGCTGCGCAATACGTGTGGCGCCATGCATTTCGATGCCGGTACCACGCCGGCCGCCGTGGCCCAGCTGCTGGGCATGCGCGATCTCGAATCGGGCTGGCGGCTGCACGCGGCCTACGAGGCGTGGCAGGCCCGCGCAGGGTTGCCTCTGATGGCGCCCCAGGCCGCGCGCGCCCCGGAATCCTGAGAATCATTTGAATGCCGGACGCGGCCGTAATAGGGGTGGGATAAGATGTCGGATCGACGCGCGAATCCCGATCCGGATTCGGCCAGCGTCCTGAAATACTTACCGACCTGACAATTTCCATGGCTGAAACGTTATTGCTGACCGGCGCAACCGGATATATCGCCTCGCACACCTGGGTGGCGTTGCATGAGGCGGGCTATCAAGTGATCGGACTTGATAATCTGTGTAACAGCAGCCGCGAGGTGGTGAGCCGGCTGGCCCGCATTACTGGCACCACGCCGAATTTCGTCGAAGGCGATGTGCGCGATCGCGCGCTGCTGGACCGCCTGTTTGCCGAGCACGAGATTGCCGGTGCGATTCATTTTGCGGCGCTGAAGGCCGTGGGCGAATCGGTCAGCAAGCCGCTCGAATATTACGGAAACAACCTCGAAGGCATGATCACGCTATGCAGCGCCATGCAGGCGGCTGGCGTGCGGCAACTGGTGTTCAGTTCGTCGGCCACGGTCTATGGCAATCCGCATACGGTGCCTATTCTCGAGGATTTCCCGCTATCGGCCACCAATCCCTACGGGCAGACCAAATTGATGGGCGAGCAGATCCTGCGAGATCTGGAAAAATCCGATCCGGAATGGCGTATCGCTTTTCTACGGTATTTCAATCCGGTCGGGGCACATGAAAGCGGCCTGATTGGCGAGGACCCTGGCGGCATTCCGAACAACCTGATGCCTTACGTGGCCCAGGTGGCAGGCGGACGCCGCGAAAAACTCAGTGTCTACGGTGGCGATTACCCCACCGTCGACGGAACCGGGGTGCGCGACTACATCCACGTCTGCGACCTGGCCGATGGCCATGTCGCGGCGCTGAACTACCTTCGCCAGCACCCGCGCGGGATGACCGTCAACCTCGGCACGGGCCGTGGCTACAGCGTCCTGGAGGTAGTGAAGGCCTATGAACGTGCCAGCGGGCGCGCCGTACCCTATCAGATCGTCGAGCGGCGTCCGGGCGACATTGCCTCGTGCTATGCCGATCCGGCGTTGGCGCAGCAGCTGCTGGGCTGGCAGGCCCGCCACGATCTGGACCGGATGTGCGAGGATTCATGGCGCTGGCAGTCGATGAATCCCAAGGGGTTTTCCGCCTGAGCGGCACTCGACAATAAAAAACCGGGCCTTGGCCCGGTTTTTCTTTGCTCGCGCGCGTGGCGTCGCGGCTTAGCGAATCAGGAAGTCTTCCATCGACTTGCCATTCGCCAGTGCCTGGGTCAGCCAGCCCGGACGCTTGCCGCGGCCGGTCCAGGTATTGCCGGCGCTATCGCGATAACGGACCGGAACCTTGCGTGCGGTAGTGGCCTTCTTGCCGGCCACGCCTTTGCCACCAAATCCGAGATCTTCGGCGGTCAGGCCAAATTGTTCGATTTTCTCGCGAATCTCGGCGATCACCGTCGCTTGCTCGCGCGCCTTGATCTCTTCGGCCTGCCGCTGCAGTTCGCTGATTTTCTGAACGATTTCCTGATATGTCGCCATTTGTATCCCTCGATTTACTGGTGGGTCCGTGAATTGACGAAAAGCATTATAACCACTGTGGGCCGTGCTGCAAATGCTTTGCGGCCGCAAGCCAAAAAATACGAAAAATCTCAATTAGGAAGAATTACTGAACTTATGACAAGGGCGATAGTCGGTTGTGCACGCGTGCTGGTGTGGCGGAATGCCCCAGCCGGGCGCCGGCCGCACGGCGGTGTACGGCGCACCCATCAATCGGAAAACATGAATCGAAACTTAATGCCGAAAATAACCATTCCGTTCTGATGCAAGGGTCTTTCAGCGAACGCTGAATTCCGCAGGGTGGCGATATTCATTTGCGCCGCCTGTGCCGGGGAAGCCCGCCCTGGTGCCGTACGCGCCATATTCCGGACAGTGCAAAGTGCATCACCCGCCATGCCTGAAAGCCATTTGCCGCGCAACTCAAGGAAGGCTGGGCGCTGGCCGTTATCGAGTCCTGAGCGGGCCGTACGGGGTGTCGGTCTGCCGGACCGAAGCAGGGGAGTGGCTTCGGGTTATCTCCTAATGATCAGCACATCATGTCCTTTCATCAGAATATTCAGATCAAGACCCTCTTGCGGGGCGCCATGGCCGCGTTGGGAGGCATCCTGCTGGTTGTGGGCGGGGCAGGCTTGCACGGTATTTCGCAATCCAATGATGCGCTGAAGGAGACCTACGCCAACCAGCTGGCTTCGTCCCAGGCACTGGCCGAGGCGATGATCGGCACCACGCGCCTGCGCCTGGCGCTGGACCGTACCGTCATGCCCGGCAGCGAGGGCGAGGACATGAACAAGCACGTCGAACGCTCGAAGGTCTTCGTCGAGTCGTCGGAAAAGGGCTGGAAGCGCTATTCGGCGTTGCCGCAGAACGACGAGGAAAAGACGCTGGCCACCGCGTTGGCCGCGAAACGCCAGGAGTTCTTCGAGGCGGGCGTAGCCAGGTGGCAGCAGGCGCTGACCTCCGGAAACCGAGAGGAAGCCCTGCGCATTGCGCGCGAAGTCATGCCGGAACTGCAGCGCAGCATGTCCTCCGCGCACGAAAAGCTGGAGAAATTCCAGATGGAAGCCGGCAAGGCGAACTTCGAAGCGGCCCAGTCCCGGTTTGAAGCGATCCGCACGATGTCGATCCTGCTGATCGTCTTCGGCCTGGTCATTGCCGTGGTGGCCGCCATGATGCTCCACCGCGCCATCGTGCGACCGGTGGAAGAGGCGCTGTCGGTGTTCGAGCGCATGGCCGCCGGCGACCTGACGTCGCGCATCAGCAGCATGTCGAAGAACGAGGTGGGCCGCATGATGCAGGCGCTGGCCAGGATGCAGGACAGCCTGTCGGGCATCGTGTCGGAGGTGCGTACCGGCACCGATTCGATTGCCTCGGCCACCCAGCAGATCTCGGCGGGCAATACCGACCTGTCGCAACGTACCGAAGAGCAGGCCGCCTCGCTGGAGCAGACCGCCGCCAGCATGGAAGAACTGACCACCGTGGTGCGCCAGAACGCCGACAACGCCCGTCAGGCCGGCGTGCTGGCCGGCGAGGCATCGCAGATCGCCATGAAGGGCGGCGACGTGGTGGGCCGCGTGGTGGACACCATGAACGAGATCAACGGCGCATCGCGCAAGGTGGTCGAGATCATCGGCGTGATCGAAGGCATCGCCTTCCAGACCAACATCCTGGCGCTGAACGCCGCCGTGGAAGCCGCCCGTGCGGGCGAGCAAGGCCGCGGCTTTGCCGTGGTGGCCGGCGAGGTGCGCAGCCTGGCGCAGCGCAGCGCCAATGCCGCCAAGGAAATCGAATCGCTGATCAGTGAATCCGGCCAGCGCGTGGAAAGCGGCACGAAGCTGGTGGCCGAAGCCGGCAACACCATGGGCGAGATCGTGCAGGCCGTGCGTCGCGTGACGGACATCATGAACGAGATCAGCGCCGCGTCGCAGGAACAGACCACCGGCATCGAGCAGGTGAACCAGGCCGTGGCCCAGATGGACCAGGTCACTCAACAGAACGCGGCACTGGTGGAAGAAGCCGCCGCCGCCGCGGGCGCGCTGGAAGAACAGGCGCAGAAGCTCAAGAGCGTGGTGTCGGTGTTCTCGCTGGCGTCCGACGGCGGCGCGACGCGCCTGCTGGCAGCGCCGTCACGGCCCGCGCATGCGCTGGCTCCGGCCCAGCCCGTGGCCGCCCCGGTTGCATCGGCCGCATCGGCCGCACCCGCCGCAACGGGCAGGTCCACCGCCGTCGCCGGCGCTCACGAACGTGCGCCCGTGCGTCCCGCCGCCAAGCGTCCGCCCGTGGTGCGCAAGACCCGCGAGCCAAAGCTGCTGCGCCCCGCGCTGAACCAGCCGGCTGGCGCGTCGAACGCGGACGACAACTGGGCCGCCTTCTGATTGTTTCGAGCCCGACATAATCCGGACTGAGTGCCACAAGGTTCACACGGAGCGCGCAAGATGCCATGATGCGGGGTTTTGTCTGTCCCGCATCCCGGTGTTCCCCGCGCCCTTGCCGTTTCCCTTCGCGCAGCCCCAATGATTGCCACGAATACCCTCCTGTTGCTGCTTGCAGCCGCGCTCGGCGTCGTTGCCGCGCGAGGCATGCGCGCTGCCAAGCCGGATGGCGAGCCGGGGCGCAAGGCTGTCCGATCGCTGGCGTGGTCGGCCGCGCTCCTGTCGCAGGCCACCACGGGCATGCCGCTCTGGGTGGCGGTGGCTTCGGGCACGCTGACGGCGGCCAACCGCGGCGCCGACGTGGCCGCAACCTTCGCCGCGACGCTGGCGGCAAGCCTGGCCGCGTCGCACCTGATTGCCCCTGCCTGGCACTGGATGCGCCAGGGCAGCCGTGGCTGGCAGGTCGCCATCGTCACGGCCATGCTGGCGGGTGCCGGCCTGGTGGCGGTGGCCGGCGCACGGCTGGGCCGGGCCTGCGGCGGGCTGTCCATGTCGCCGCGCAACTGTCTGGACGTGGCCGGCCTGCATGGATCGGCGTGGCTGGCCGGCGGGCTGGCGCTGCTGTGCTCCGCGCTCTATGCGATGCATCGCATCCAGTCGCGCAGATGGGCCGGGGCCTATGCCGAGGGGGCGCTCGCCGACGACGCCTCTGACGAATTCCCGGTTGCCGCGCGTGCCGGCGAGCCGCGCCTGGTGCGGCGCGGCCACGGTCGGATGGGTGGGCTGACCGTACGCTCGTCGGGCCGCGACCAGCCGCCCGTGGGCGAATACAGCGTCAGCAACGAAGACCTGCCCGACCGCACCGCCTTCGCGCGCTGGCTGGACCAGACCATCGCGCACGCCCGCCTGTCGGAAACCGCCTGCGCCGTGCTGTTGATCCATATTGCCGACTTCCGTGAAGTCGACGAAGTCTTCGAAGTCCGCGCCGACGACATCCTGGCCCAGGATGCCGGCGCGCTGGCCCAGGCCGCGCTGGAACCGCATCATTTCCTGGCCAGGCTGGCGCGCGATGAATTCGCGGTGGGCGTGCCCGAACTGGTGCAGCACAGCCGGGCGCACGAACTGGGCGCGCGCGTGCTGGGGTCGCTGTCCGAATTCGTGGCGGCGCGCGGGCTGCAGATGCAGATCGGCGTGAACATCGGCATCGCCATCTATCCGCGCGACGCGGCCACGTCGGAATCGCTGATGCAGGCGGCGCGCGTCAGCCTGTCGGAGGCACGCGAAAGCGGGTCGAACCAGATGCGCGTGTTCAATTCCGCCGCCGGCGAACGGGCGCGCCGCATGCGCGTCATCCGCCGCGATCTCTGGCCGGCCATCCAGGACGATGCCTTGTCGCTGATGTACCAGCCGAAATACGACGTGAAGTCGCGTGGGGTGGTGGGGGCCGAGGCGTTGTGCCGCTGGCGGCATCCGACGCTGGGCCCGGTCAATCCTGCCGAGTTCATCATGGTGGCCGAGCAGTCGGGCCAGATCGACAAGCTCGACGACTGGGTCATTTCGACGGTCTGCGCGCAGGTGCGCGCGTGGCAGGACGCGGGCCTGCAGACGGTGCCGGTGGCCATCAACGTGTCGGGGCTGCGCTTTGCCAGCCGCAACTTCCCGCAGTACCTGCTCGAACAGATTCACCAGCACGACATTCCGCCGTCGGCCATCACGCTCGAGATTACCGAGACGGCCGCCATGAAGGACATCGGCAAGTCGATGGAGACGCTGGCCGAGCTGCAGTCGCTGGGCATCCACGTGGCGCTGGACGACTTCGGCAGCGGCTACTCGAGCCTGGGCTACCTGAAGCGGCTGCGCGTGGGCACGCTCAAGATCGACCGCACGCTGATCGGCGGGCTGGACGCCGACCCGCAGGGCCGGGCGATCGTCGGGTCGATGGTGGCGCTGGCGCACGAACTGCGCATGAAGGTGGTTGCCGAAGGCGTGGAGTCGGCTTCGCAGCTGGACATCCTGCACGGCATGGGCTGCGACGAGGTGCAGGGCTACCTGATGGCCATGCCGCTCGACGCTCCGGCGTTTGCCGATCAATTGCATGGCGCCCAGCCGCTGCGCGCCTGATCCGGCCCTGCAAAAAGTGAATAATTGTCAATAACGCTAAAGCGCGCGCCTGGCGTGTCGTTATGAAGGTGACAGGGCAGTGGCGCAGGCCGGATGTCGCACGCCCTGGCCTGCTGGCCTGTCCGTCGCCGGCCGTGCTGCCTTGCCACTGGCGGACCAACCCATACGGAGTCCCCGATGTCCCTTCCGCACATCCTAGTCGTTGACGATTCGCCATCCCTGCGCCGCATGACGGTCGCCTGCCTGCGCGCGGGCGGATTCACGGTGACCGAGGCGGCCGACGGCAAGGAGGCACACGAGGTGGCCATGGAAGGGCAGTTCGGCATGCTGGTCACCGACCAGGTGATGCCCGTCATGGACGGCCTGTCGCTGATCCGCGCGCTGCGCGCCACCCCGGCCTATGCGTCGATGCCGATCCTGATGCTCTCGACCGAGCACGACGAACGCATCCTGGACCAGGCCCGCGAGGCCGGCGCGTCGGGGTTCCTGGCCAAGCCCTTCGATCCGGAAGACCTGCTGGCCTCCGTCCACGCGCTGCTGGACCCTCCCACGGAGGGGTAAGCCGGGCGCCAAGTCGTCCTTAATTCACCCCGCATCGTGCCGTAAATACTGGAGGGCCATAGCAGGTGGTCCGGCTCGGCCCATTGGGCTGCAGGCCGGCAGACCGCCTCGGGTCGCCAGCAGCCAGGGGCACGCTTACCCCGGCCACGACCAACCTTGCCAGCGGGGGCAACATGAATACCAGCAACAACCGCGCGGACGGCGCGGGAGAAGAATTCCTGGCCTTCCGGCTCGGCCGCGAGGAATACGGCATCGACATCCTCAAGGTCCAGGAAATCCGTGGCTACGAATCGGTCACGCAGATCGCCAACGCGCCTGACTACCTGAAGGGCGTGGTCAACCTGCGCGGCACCATCGTCCCGATCATCGACCTGCGCATCAAGTTCAACCAGGCCGAAATCAGCTACGACCAGTACACGGTGGTGATCATCGTCGATATCCATGAACGCACGACGGGCATCGTGGTTGACGGCGTATCCGACGTGCTCACGCTGACCCCGTCGCAGATCAAGCCGGCGCCGACGCTGTCCGGCGGCGTGGCCACCGACTATATCCGCGGGCTTGGCTCTCTGGAGGGTCGCATGCTGATCCTGACCGATATCGAGAAGCTGATGAACGTTGACGACCTCGCGGCGCTCGACGCCGCGGCCGGCACCGCCTGACCCACACCGTAACAAGCGGCCCGTAGCGCCCGCGCGAATGCGGGGCGCCGGTGCCGGAGCCTTCAACGCAGTTCGAGTACCCATGCGCAACAACCAGCCTGTCACGCAGCGCGAGCATCCGCTCTCGCCGGACGATTACCTGATCTCCCGAACCGACCTCAAGGGTCGCATCACGTTCGCAAACCGGGCGTTCGTGGAGACCAGCGGCTTCTCGTCGGCAGAGCTGCTGGGCGCACCGCACAACCTGGTGCGCCACCCGGACATGCCGCCCGAAGCGTTTGCCGATCTCTGGACGTCGATCCAGGCCGGCAAGTCGTGGGTCGGCATCGTCAAGAACCGCCGCAAGGACGGCGACCACTACTGGGTGCAGGCCACGGTCACGCCGACCCGCGTGGCCGGCCGCATCATCGGCTATACGTCGGTGCGGTCGATGGCGTCGCGCGAGCAGATCGACGCGGCCGAGGCCGCCTACAAGCGGTTTCGCGAGCATCGCGCCGCCGGGCTGGCAATCCGCGACGGGGCCGTGGTGCGGACCGGCGTGGCCGGCTTATTCGGGCGCCTGACCCGCCTGAACCTGCGCCGCCGCATTCTTTGGGCCCAGGTGGCCGGGCTCGCATGGTTCCTGCTGGCGCTGGCCGGCGTGCACTGGATGTCCGCCGACGCTGCCGCCCAGATGTGGCCGTGGCTCTGGGGCACTTTCGCGCTGGCCGTGATCTCGTCGATGGCTTCGGCCGCGATGCTGGTGTCGCGCGTGGAAAAGCCGGTCGGCGAGATGCTCGACTTTGCGCTGCGCATGGGCGCCGGTGACCTGACCACGACGTTCGAGCACAAGGCCGGCGACGAAGTGGGTGCGCTGGCGCGCGCCATGCGCACGATGCAGCGCAGCCTGCTGTCGGTGGTGCATGACATTCAGGAAGGCATGACCAGCATCTCGACGGCCACGCACCAGGTGGCCGCCGGCAACAACGACCTGTCGCAGCGCACCGAACAGCAAGCCGCCTCGCTGGAGGAAACGGCTTCGAGCATGGAGAAGCTGACCGGCACGGTCCGCCAGAACGCCGACAACGCGCGCCAGGCCACGGGCCTGGCCGCCAATGCGTCGGAGACGGCCGTACGCGGCGGCGAGGCCGTGGGGCGGGTGGTGCAGACGATGAACGAAATCAACGAGGCATCGCACAAGATCGTCGACATCATCGGCGTGATCGAGGGCATTGCCTTCCAGACCAACATCCTGGCGCTGAACGCAGCCGTGGAGGCGGCGCGTGCCGGCGAGCAGGGCCGCGGCTTTGCCGTGGTGGCAGGCGAGGTGCGCAGCCTGGCGCAGCGCAGCGCCAACGCGGCCAAGGAAATCAAGGGCCTGATCGGCAACACCGTGTCGCGCGTGGAAAACGGCGCGGCGCAGGTAGGCGAGGCCGGCGCGACGATGGACGAGATCGTCCAGGCCGTCAAACGCGTGACCGACATCATGGGCGACATCAGTTCGGCATCGGCGGAGCAGAGCGCCGGCATCGAGCAGGTCAACGAAGCCGTGGCGCAGATGGACGAAGGCACCCAACAGAACGCAGCATTGGTGGAGCAGGCCGCTGCGGCGGCCGGCGCACTGGAAGAACAGGCCGACCGCCTGCGCGAGTCGATCTCCACCTTCCGCGTGAGCACGCAGGCCGAGGTCCGGCCCGCGCGCCAGCGCCAGATGGAGACGATGGCGGAGGCGGCTGGCTGAAGTGGGGAGCAGGCCCGCGCCCGGCAGGGCAAGGGCCGTTTCAAAAAGGGCCGCGCCAAAACACGCGGCATCAGGAACGGGGTAGAACAGCCGCCCACGCAGGCGGCCGCGACAACAACCCGGGTGGCATCGCCCATCCCGGTCATTTCTGACAGAAGAAGGGGGTAGTTCTATGCAGTGGTTCAATCAACTACGCGTTACGACCAGGCTGATCGCCGGCTTCCTGGTGGTATCGGTGATCGGCGCCGTCATCGGCCTGCTGGGCGTGGTCAACATGGGGCGCATGGCGGAATGGACCGGCAAGATCTACAACACCGACCTGCAGGCGCTGAAGGCCGTGCAGGACGGCAACATCAACCTGGTCTATGCCAGCCGCGCCCAGATCGCGCTGCTGTCGGCATCGACCATGGGCGAACGCGCGACCGAGAAGGAAGAGATCCAGAAATCGCTGACGACGATGGAGGCGCGCGTAAAAACTGCAAAGGAATCGTTCAGCCAGCCGGAAGGCCAGGCGCTGTTCAAGCAGTATGAAGCGCTGGTGCCGCCGTTCCGCGACCGCATGACCAAGTATGTGGAACTGGTGAGCAAGCAGCCGCTGGACACGTCGCAGTTCGAAAGCACGGTCTTCACGGAAAGCGCCGACCTGCTCAAGGAAAGCCGCGCGCTGGAAGATGTGCTGTTCAAGATGGTCAAGCGGCGCGACGACCGCGCCAGGTCGAACATGGAAGAGTCGACCAGCGTCTACAACAGCTCGCGCGTGCTGATGCTGCTGCTGGTGCTGGGCGGGCTGGTGATCTCGGTGCTGCTGGGCTGGTTCCTGGCACGCCAGCTGTCGCGCCAGCTCGGTGGCGAACCGGCCTATGCCGCGTCGATCGCCGCGCAGATTGCCGATGGCGACTTCTCGGCCAGGGTGGAGCTGCGCCGTGGCGACGACCACAGCCTGCTGCACGCGATCAGCCAGATGCAGCAGCAGTTGTCGTCAATGGTCCGCGACTTCAAGGAATCGGCCGAATCGATCGGCACGGCCTCGCGCGAGATTGCCGCGGGCAACAACGACCTGTCGCAGCGCACGGAACAGCAGGCTGCCTCGCTGGAGGAAACGGCTTCGAGCATGGAGCAGCTGACCAGCACCGTGCGCCAGAACGCCGACAATGCCCGTCAGGCCAGCGGCCTGGCGGCCAATGCGTCGGACACGGCCGTGCGCGGTGGCGAGGTGGTGGGCCGCGTGGTGGACACCATGGGCGAGATCAACGACGCATCGCGCAAGATCGTCGACATCATCGGCGTGATCGAGGGCATCGCCTTCCAGACCAACATCCTGGCGCTGAACGCTGCCGTGGAAGCCGCCCGTGCGGGCGAGCAAGGCCGCGGCTTTGCCGTGGTGGCCGGCGAGGTGCGCAGCCTGGCGCAGCGTAGCGCCAATGCGGCCAAGGAAATCAAGACGCTGATCGACAACTCGGTGGCGCAGGTGGACACCGGCGCGGCACTGGTGAGCCAGGCCGGCACGACGATGGACGAGATCGTGCAGGCCGTGAAGCGTGTGACCGACATCATGGGCGAGATCAGCGCCGCATCGGCCGAGCAGAGCTCGGGCATCGAGCAGGTCAACCAGGCCGTGGCCCAGATGGACGAAGTGACGCAGCAGAACGCGGCGCTGGTGGAGCAGGCGGCGGCGGCAGCCGGTTCGCTGCAGGACCAGGCTTCGCGTCTGCTGGACTCGGTGTCGGGCTTCCGCCTGTCGCACGACGATGCAGCGGCGGCCTCGGCGCCGATGCTCGCCGCCCCGGCGCCCGCCGTGCGCTCGGTGGTCAAGCCCGCCGCCAAGGCCCCGGTGAACCGTGTGGCCAAGGGCAGCAAGCGGGGCAAGCCGGCCAGGGCCGGCACCGCGCTGGTGGCCGCCACACCGGCTGTGGCTGAAGTTGCCGGCGAGGATGCCGATACACAGAAGAAGCGCCCGGCGCTGACGGCGGCTGCGTCCGCCAGCCCGGCATCCGACAACGGCGACTGGAGCGCCTTCTGAGCGTCATCGGGACGACTTCCGACCGCCAAATAATCGTCGTCTGAAAAGACGACAGCGCCCCGGCACAGCGTTGTAATTGTTGCGCCGGGGCGTTCACTCGTCTGCAGAACACCATGAACACCGACATCAGTCTGTCCCTGTCGGCCGAAGCCGCAGCGCGGCTGCGCGCGGACTTCGATGCGTTTGTAAAAGTTTCCACAGGACTCGACCCGCAGTTCATTCCGCCTGCGTTCGACGATTTCCTGCGCGCGCGGCTGATCCAGCAGGACGGCCCACTCACCGAACGCGCCGTCATGCGCCTGCTGGCCAGCGGCGAGTACGGCTGGGCGCGGAAGGTCTTCGACAAGCAGTTGCCGAACGCGTTGGCCGCGCTCATGCGCGATGCGCAGCGCTTCGGCTTCGCGCTGGCCGTGCAGCCTGACTGGACGTCCCAGCAGCGCGTGGAGCATGCGCGGGAGTGGGCCGCGAACATCCTGTCCGAAGCGGGCGCCGATGCCGCGTTCACCGAGGCGCTGGCGGCCCAGATATCGGCCTCTGCCGTCGACGTGCGCACGATCGAAGAGCGCATGCGCACGCCTGCCTGGCGCATCGCGGACAGCTTGCGGCAGCGCGCCTACGACGTCATGTACGCGTTGCAGACCGAGGAGAGCGAGGCGCTTGGCCGCAGCAAGGTGGGCGAGTTGCGCGCGCTGCTGGGGCTGGCGCTGGAGTATGGGTCGGTGAGCGCAGAGGAGGCCGCGCGCGTGCTGGAGCAGGTAGAGCGCGCGCGTCCGCATTTGTTCCGGGAAGCACCCGATGACGTGTTTGCGCGGCTGGCCGCGTGGTTGCGTCGCGTGTTTAGCCAAGGTGCGCTCGTTCGTCAATAGTGGAAACCAGCAACCCCCCTTTCGTGCGTTGCGTGTCCACCGTCGGAAACCCGTTTCCGTTCAGTGCACAAACTGTGACAGCTTTGATGAAAATCAGAAGATAGTCACATTGGCTGTTACAAACTTCGGGGTCCATGTCTTTTCTTTACGACATTCGCCAATCCCCAACGTAAGTAGGGATTGGCATCGAAGGCGGAATGCCGATATAAACGTAACAGTTTCACTTACACTCTGTAACATCTGTAACGTTTCAGAGTTTAGGTGTAACCGGGCGAAGTTCCTTTCGTAGTACGTCGTACCCACTCGAACACGCAACAAACGATCTGGTCGCCGGCAGGGGTTTCCTTGCTGGTAAGCGCCGGACAAGCGGTCGAGGGGTTTTTTGGTAGCGGGGAAAAATTGGAAAGCAGTGAAGTTCTCCAGGAGATCAGGGAGGTCAACCTCGCCTATCTTCTGCTTGCGCAACGACTGGTGCGCGAAAACCAGGTGGAAGCCATGTTCAGGCTTGGTGTCAGCAAGGAAATTGCTGAGATCCTCGCCAAGCTGACCTCGGCGCAACTCGTCAAGCTGGCTGCATCGAACATGGTGCTGTGCCGTTTCCGCTTCGACGATCACGCGTTGCTGTCCACCCTCACACACACGGCCAAGAGCCATGATATGCAGCAGATCCACGCTGCTATCCTGCTGGCCCGGCAACCTGTGGAGTCGCTCAATTGACCGCGCTTCTCCAGGCCCAGCCGGCCCGCAGTTTCACGGCCACTCCCGTCCCCAACCGCAAGAGCGTCCTGCAGGATGCCAACCAGACCCAGCTTGCCATCGAGCTGATCGGCCTGGGCGCGCGCCTGCAGGTGCTGGAAGCCGAGACCACGCTCTCGCGCGACCGGTTGATCCGCCTCTACAAGGAGCTGCGCGGCGCATCGCCGCCCAAGGGCATGCTCCCGTTCTCGACGGACTGGTTCACCACCTGGCTGCCGAATATCCATTCGTCGCTGTTCTTCTCCGCGTACCAGTTCATGGTGCAGGAAGGCGAGACGTCGGGCATTCGTGCCGTAGTGGCCGCTTACCGTCTGTACCTCGAGCACGTTTCGCTGCTCGGTGGCGAAATCGTCTTAAGTTTCACCCGTGCCTGGACGTTAGTACGGTTTTTCGAGAGCAACATGCTGCAGCTTTCCTCGTGCACCTGTTGCGGCGGTCAGTTCGTGACGCATGCCTATGAGCCGCACGCGAACTTCGTCTGCAGCCTGTGCCGCCCGCCTTCGCGCGCCGGAAAGGTGAAGAAGCTCTCGAAGGACGCCGCATCCGCGCAGACGCAAGCCTGATTCACCGGGCCTGACGTCCGCGTGGCAGGTGGGCCCCGGTAACGGCGGGCGGTGACCCCGCTCGTCCGCACCGGATGCCCAGTGCGTGCCTGACGCGTGTTTTTCAGACGGGGATCCGATCGTGCTAGTAGTTATTGGCTATGTCGTCGTAGTCGTGGCGGTGTTGGGCGGGTACGCCCTCACCGGCGGACATATGGGCGCGCTTTATCAACCGGCGGAGCTCATCATCATCGGCGGTGCCGCCGTCGGCGCATTCATCAGCTCGAACAGCGGCAAGGCCATCAAGGCCACGATGAAGGCCATGCCTTCGCTGCTGCAGGGCTCCAAGTACAAGAAGGAACTGTACCTGGACGTGATGGCGCTGCTGTACGTGCTGCTGTCCAAGGCACGCCGCGAGGGCATCCTGTTCCTCGAAAAGGAAATTGCCGATCCCGCATCGAGCAGTGTCTTCAGTCAGTACCCGCGCATCCTGGCCGACGCCAAGATGATGGAGTTCCTGACCGACTACCTGCGCATGATGGTCAACGGCAACATGAACGCCTTCGAGATCGAGGCGCTCATGGACCACGAAATCGAAACGTTCCGCCACGAAGCCGAGATTCCCGCCCATGCGCTGTCGCGCGTCGGCGACGGCCTGCCCGCCTTCGGCATCGTGGCCGCGGTGATGGGGGTGGTGCACGCACTCGCCTCGGCCGACCTGCCGCCGGCCGAACTGGGCGCCCTGATCGCCCACGCCATGGTCGGTACGTTCCTGGGCATTCTGCTGGCCTACGGCTTCGTGTCGCCGCTGGCGTCGCGGGTCGAGCACCAGGTGTCCGAGAGCATCAAGATGTACGAGTGCATCAAGGTCACGCTGCTGGCATCGCTCAATGGCTACGCACCGCTGGTGGCGGTGGAATTCGGCCGCAAGGTGCTGTACTCCACGGTACGTCCGTCGTTCCTCGAGCTCGACGACCACGTGCGTGAAGTCAAGAGCCTGACCTGACGGGAGAGCAGCCATGAGCAGCGCCCAGGACCTGCGTCCGATCATCATCAAGAAGGCGAAGTCACACGCCAAGCCGCACGGCAACCACAGCTGGAAGATCGCCTACGCCGACTTCATGACGGCCATGATGGCGCTGTTCCTGGTGCTGTGGCTGCTGAGCTCGTCTTCACCGAAGACGCTCGTGGGCGTGGCCGAGTACTTCAAGACGCCGCTGAAGGTGGCGGTGGTCGGCGGCGACAAGAGCAGCCTGTCGAAGAGCGTCATCCCCGGCGGCGGCAAGGATCCGATGGCCAAGGACGGCGAGGTCATGAAGGCCCTGACCAACGATCCGGCGGACGCCCAGCGCCGCCGCGACCAGATGGACAGCGAGCGCCTGCGCGCGCTCAAGGGCCGTCTCGAGCAGATCATCGACAACAACCCCACGCTGCGCCAGTTCCGTCCGCAGCTGCTGCTGGACATCACCAGCGAGGGCCTGCGCATCCAGATCCTGGATACGCAGAACCGGCCGATGTTCCGTACCGGCAGCGCCGCCGTGGAACCGTACATGCGTGCCATCCTGCGCGAAATCGGCCCGGTGCTCAACGAGATGCCGAACAAGGTCAGCCTGTCGGGCCATACCGACTCGGCCACCTACATGATGGGCGAGCGCGCATACAGCAACTGGGAACTGTCGGCGGACCGCGCCAACGCGTCGCGCCAGGAACTGATCGCCGGTGGCATGCAGGAAGGCAAGGTGCTGCGCGTGCTGGGCCTGGCCGACACCATGCCGCTGGAGAAGAACGAACCGCTGGCGCCGACCAACCGTCGCATCAGCATTGTGGTGCTCAACAAGCGTGCGCAGGCCCAGTTCGAGTCCGAGAACGCCAGCGCGGCGGACGTTTCGGTGCAGGCGCAGAAGGGACGCATGGCCGAAGAGCTTCAGTCGCAGGTGCCGTCGCAGGCGGAAGCCACACCGGCGCCCGCGGCAAGCCCCGCCAACGCGCCCAAGGGCAAGTAGGAACGAGGGCGCGCCGCCGCGGTGGGTGGCGTGTCTTCCCAGAAATCTAGCGAGCCAGGACGATCATGTCTGTCGATATCGATATCACGCAGTTTTACCAGACCTTCTTCGAGGAGGCAGAAGAACTGCTCGTAGAAATGGAGCAGCTGCTGCTGGAGGTGGACATCGAGTCCCCCGATGCCGAAGCACTCAATGCGATCTTTCGTGCCGCGCATTCGATCAAGGGCGGTGCCGCGACGTTCGGCTTCACGGCCCTGACCGAGACCACGCACATCTTTGAGAACCTGCTCGACCGCACGCGTCGGCGGGAACTGGCCCTCACGCGGGTCATCATCGACACCTTTCTGGAAACCAAGGACGTGTTGCAAGACCAGCTCAACGCCTATCGCAACGGCACCGAACCCGATCCGGAAACGTTCAAGCGCATCTGCGCCGTCCTGCAGCAGCTGGCCCAGGAAGCCGGCGGCGAAGCGGCCCACGCTCCGGCCCCCGCACCCGCGCCCGTGGCAGCACCCGCACCGGCCGCCGCAACGGCCGGCGGCAACCTGAAGGTTCGCCTGATCAAGGTGTCGGCCGGTGACCAGGCACTGCTGCGCGAGGAACTGGCCAACCTGGGCGAGATCACGGGCCAGGAAGAGGCCGACGGCGACCTGACCATCTGGCTGAACAGCCAGTGCGGCACCGACGACATCATCGCGGTCTGCTGCTTCGTGATCGACGAGAAGCAGATCGTCGTGGAAGCGGTGGCAGCCGGCGATCCTCCGGCCGCCGCCGCGCCCGCACCGGCGCCTGCGCCCGTTGCCGCGCCGGCCCCGGCCGCTGCTGCGCCGGCCGCCGCCCCGGCAGCCAAGGACAAGGAAAAGGAAAAGGCCAAGCCTGCGGCAGCCGCCGCCGCGCATGGCCCCGATTCGGGTTCGATCCGCGTGCCGACCGAGAAGGTCGACCAGATCATCAACCTGGTGGGCGAACTGGTCATCACGCAATCGATGCTGGCACAGACCGCTTCGTCGCTGGACCCGGTACTGTTCGACCGCCTGTTCTCGGGAATGGGCCAGCTGGAGCGCAACGCGCGCGACCTGCAGGAAGCGGTGATGTCGATCCGCATGATGCCGATGGACTACGTGTTCTCGCGCTTCCCGCGTCTGGTGCGCGACCTGGCCAGCAAGCTGAACAAGCAGATCGACCTGGTCACGTTCGGCAAGGCGACCGAACTGGACAAGAGCCTGATCGAACGGATCATCGACCCGCTGACGCACCTGGTGCGCAACAGCCTCGACCACGGCATCGAAACGCCCGAGAAGCGCGTGGCGGCTGGCAAGGAGCCGACCGGCCAGCTGATCCTGTCGGCACAGCACGCCGGCGGCAACATCGTCATCGAAGTGAGCGACGACGGTGGCGGCCTGAACCGCGACCGCATCCTGTCCAAGGCCCTGCAGAACAACCTGCCGGGCGTGTCCGAAAGCATGCCCGACGACGAAGTCTGGCAGCTGATCTTCGCGCCTGGCTTCTCGACTGCCGAGGTGGTGACCGACGTGTCGGGCCGTGGTGTCGGCATGGACGTGGTCAAGCGGAACATCCAGGAAATGGGCGGGCATGTCGAGATCAGCTCGCGCCAGGGCCTGGGTACCACCACCCGCATCGTGCTGCCGCTGACGCTGGCCATCCTGGACGGCATGTCGGTGCGCACCGGCGAAGAGACGTTCATCCTGCCGCTGAACTGCGTGATGGAGTCGCTGCAGCCGAAGGCCGACGACGTGCACACCGCCGCCAACGGCGAGCGTGTGATGAACGTGCGCGGCGAATACCTGCCGTTGCTGGAACTGCACAAGGTCTTCAACGTGGCCAACGCAGTGCAGGAACCCACGCAGGGCATCGCCGTGATCCTGGCCGCCGAAGGCAAGCGTTTTGCGCTCCTGGTGGACCAGCTGATCGGCCAGCACCAGGTGGTACTGAAGAACCTCGAAACCAACTACCGCAAGGTGCCGTGCATTTCGGCTGCGACGATCCTGGGCGACGGCAGCGTCGCGCTGATCGTGGACGTGGCCGCGCTGCAGCGCACCGGCGTGCGCCGCCAGGACATGGCGGTGGCACTGTAATCGACAGCAAGGAGAACAGACATGGCCGGCATCGGACACATCGATACCCAGGGCAGCGAAGCCTCTGGCCAGGAATACCTGGTCTTCACGCTGGGCACCGAGGAATATGGCATCGACATCCTCAAGGTGCAGGAAATCCGCAGCTACGAGACGGTAACCCGCATTGCCAACGCGCCCGACTTCATCAAGGGCGTGACGAACCTGCGCGGCGTGATCGTGCCGATCGTGGACCTGCGCCTGAAGTTCAACCTCGCCAACGTGCGCTATGACCACCAGACCGTGGTGATCATCCTGAACGTGGCGGGGCGCGTGGTCGGCATCGTCGTCGATGGCGTGTCGGACGTGCTCACGCTGACCGGCGACGACATCAAGGCCGCGCCGGAATTCGGCGTGTCGGTATCCAACGAGCACCTGACCGGCCTCGGTTCGGTGGAAGGCCGGATGCTGATCCTGATCGACATCGAACGCATGATGACCAGCGCCGAGATGGAACTGATCGAAGCCGAGTTCGCCTGAGCGCGCACCGGATCGCCCCCAACTGCCTGTACCGCCGATCATCGGCAACCCTGACGACATACACTCATGACGCCGCTCCGTTCTTCCTCCAGCGCCACCGGGAAGCCAGGCGCGGCCGCCAGCACGGCGACGCCGGTGCTGGCGCCCCTGCGCGACGACATGCGTGACTTCCTGCTGACCGAGCGCGACTTCGAGAAGGTGCGCGCGCTGATCCACAAGCGCGCCGGCATCTCGCTGGGCAGCCACAAGCGCGAGATGGTGTACAGCCGTCTGGCGCGGCGGCTGCGCTCGCTGCAGCTGAGCGACTTCGGCTCCTACCTGGAACTGCTCGAATCGGACGATCGCTCCGACGAGTGGGAGTACTTCACCAACGCGCTGACCACCAACCTCACGTCATTCTTCCGTGAGGCGCACCACTTCCCGTTGCTGGCCGAGCACGCAAAGAAGACTGGGCGGCCCTACAGCGTCTGGTGCGCGGCGGCGTCGACCGGCGAGGAGCCGTATTCGATTGCCATCACGCTGGCCGAGGCGCTGGGCGACCGCGCCGGGACCGTGCTGGCCACCGATATCGACACCCAGGTGCTGGCCAAGGCCCGCGCCGGCGTCTATACGACCGAGCAGGTGTCCCGGCTGCAGCAGGAGCAGCTCAAGCGCTTCTTCCTGAAGGGCACGGGCGCGCGCGCGGGCTCGGTCAAGGTCAAGCCGGAGCTGGCATCGACCATCGCGTTCGAGCCGCTGAACCTGCTGGCGCCCGACTGGGGCATTCGCGACAAGTTCGACGCGATCTTCTGCCGCAACGTGATGATCTATTTCGACAAGCCGACCCAGGGCCGCATCCTGGAGCGGTTTGCACCGTTGCTCAAGCCGAACGGCCTGCTGTTTGCCGGCCATTCGGAGAATTTCTCGTATGTCACGCGCGCGTTCCAGCTGCGCGGACAGACCGTGTATGAACTGGCGGGCAAAGGCGGAGGCGCATGATGCGCGGCACCCCCCAGATGCCCGAGGCCATTGCCACGCGAAAGTACTTCGATCGCGAATTCGGCAAGCAGGCCATCAAGCTGCTGCCCAACGAATACTACGTGACCGGCGATGACGTGGTGCTGACCACGGTGCTGGGATCGTGCGTGGCCGCATGCATCCGCGACGAAGTGGCCGGCGTGGGCGGCATGAACCATTTCATGCTGCCTGATGACGAGAACGCCGGCCCCGACCGCATGCTGTCGGCGTCGATGCGCTACGGCTGCTACGCGCTGGAAGTGCTGATCAATGAACTGCTGAAGATGGGCGCCCGGCGCGAGCGCCTGGAAGCCAAGGTATTTGGCGGCGGCGCGGTACTGGCAAACATGACGACCCTCAATATTGGGGACCGGAATGCCGATTTCGTACTGAAGTACTTGCGCACCGAAGAGATACGGGTGGCCGCGCAGGACCTGCGCGGGCCGCATGCGCGACGCGTCAGCTATTTTCCCGGCACGGGTCTGGCGCTGGTGCGCCGGCTGACCCGCTCGGACGATACCGTTGGCGTGGAGCGCGACGAGCGTGCCCTGGCACGCGCGCTGTCCACATCCACAAAGGCGCCCACCCGTGGTGCCGTGGCTTTGTTTACGCGGCAGGCATCGGCCAAGTTGCCGACCTGAAAACTGAAGACGTAGAGACGAACATGACCGCCGCGAAGATCAAGGTGCTGTGCGTGGATGATTCCGCGCTGATTCGCAGCCTGATGACGGAGATCATCAACAGCCAGCCGGACATGGAGGTGGTGGGTACCGCCCCCGACCCGCTGGTGGCGCGTGACATGATCAAGCGCCTGAACCCGGACGTGCTGACGCTGGACGTGGAAATGCCACGGATGGACGGGCTCGACTTTCTGGAACGCCTGATGCGCCTGCGGCCGATGCCGGTGCTGATGGTGTCCTCGCTGACCGAACGCGGGTCGGAAATCACGATGCGCGCGCTGGAGCTGGGCGCGGTCGATTTCGTGACCAAGCCCAAGCTCGGCATCCGCGAGGGCCTGATCGAATACACCGACACGATCGCCGACAAGCTGCGCGCGGCGTCACGGGCACGCGTGCGCGCCCGGTCCGAAGCTGCCGCGGGCAGCGCGCCGGCGGCGCCGATGCTGCGCGCGCCGCTGCTGTCGACCGAAAAACTGATCATCGTCGGCGCATCGACCGGCGGCACCGAAGCCATCAAGGAATTCCTGATGCCGCTGCCGCCCGATTCGCCGGCAGTCATGATCGTGCAGCACATGCCGGCCGGCTTCACGAAGTCGTTCGCGCAGCGCCTGAACGGCCTGTGCCGCATCACGGTCAAGGAAGCGGAGCACGGCGAGCGCGTGCTGCCAGGCTACGCGTACATCGCGCCGGGCGACTCCCACCTGCTGCTGGCGCGCAGCGGTGCCAACTACGTGGCGCACCTGTCGCAGGAAGCGCCGGTTAACCGGCATCGTCCATCGGTGGACGTGCTGTTCGATTCCGCTGCGATCCACGGCGGCAAGAACGTGACGGGCGTGATCCTGACCGGCATGGGCAAGGACGGCGCCCGCGGCATGCTGCGCATGCGCGAGGCCGGATCGTACAACCTGGCGCAGGACGAACAGTCCTGCATCGTGTTTGGCATGCCGAAGGAGGCTATCGCCACCGGCGGCGTGCATGAAGTAGTGCCCCTGAACCAGATGAGCCAGCGCGTCATGGCGCACCTGGCCACGTTTGGCGCACGGGCGCAGCGCGTGTAGTCCTGGATCTCGCGCGCGAGAGGTCAGATCAGCAACAACAACCGGATGGCCGTGTCATCCGCAACCGTTTTGGAGCCGTAAAGTGGACAAGAACATCAAGATCCTCGTGGTCGATGACTTCCCGACCATGCGTCGGATCATTCGCAACCTGCTCAAGGAGCTGGGGTTCACCAACGTCGAGGAAGCCGAAGACGGCGCCGCCGGCCTGGAAAAAGTCAAGGACGGCAGCTTCCAGTTCGTGGTGTCGGACTGGAACATGCCGAACATGGACGGCCTGACCATGCTGCAATCGATCCGTGCGATTCCCGAGATCGCCAAGACGCCGGTGCTGATGGTGACGGCCGAGGCCAAGAAGGAAAACATCATTGCGGCCGCGCAGGCTGGCGCCAATGGATATGTGGTCAAGCCGTTCACCGCCGCGACGCTGGACGAAAAGATCACGAAGATCTTCGAGAAGCTGGCTCAATAAGAAGAGGTACGCGACATGTCGACGACTCCGACTTTCAGCCAAGAATCGGCCGAGCAGATTATCCATCGCATCGGCAACCTGACGCGAATGCTGCGCGACAACATGCGGGAGCTGGGGCTCGACAAGGAAATCGAGAAGGCCGCCCTGGCCATTCCCGATGCACGCGACCGCCTGAGCTACATTGCCGCCATGACCGAGCAGGCGGCCGAGCGCACGCTCACCGCCGTCGAACTGGCGCAGCCGCTGCAGGAAGATCTGGAAAGCAAGGCCACCGCGCTGGACAAGCGTTGGGACGAGTGGT
Organism: Ralstonia sp. 25mfcol4.1; assembly: GCF_900104095.1. GTDB lineage: Bacteria > Pseudomonadota > Gammaproteobacteria > Burkholderiales > Burkholderiaceae > Cupriavidus. The sequence continues at coordinate 84,554 of NZ_FNJO01000007.1, forward strand.
TCGCGCAACCCGTGGAGCTGGGCGACGCCCGCGCACTGGTGCTGGACACACGAGAATTCCTGACCGACGTTCCGCAGAAGGCCAAGGCGACCGGCAGCCACCTGCTTGAAATCATGATGGCCCAGGACTTCCAGGACCTGACCGGCCAGGTGATCAAGAAGATGATGGACATGATCCGCACCCTGGAGCAGGAACTGCTGCAGGTGCTGATCGACAACGTGCCGGCCGAGCGGCGCGTCGAAGCGCCCCCCACGCTCATGAACGGTCCGCAGATCAACCCCGAAGGCAAGACCGACGTGGTGTCGGACCAGTCGCAGGTGGACGACCTGCTGGCCAGCCTGGGCTTCTGAGCCCCGGCAAACGGGACGCGCCGGCAAGCTCGCCGGTGCGTCCCGGGCTTGTCGCGAGGATGCGCCGTACGCGCGTTTTCCGTCACATGGCGGCGCATTCGCTGGCACAATCGTGGGCAACCACGGTTTCCTACCGCCAGAGGGTCGCCCCCATGCATGCTCGCCGTACCGTCGTTGCAGTCTCCGTTGCCGCCGCACTTTGCGCATTCGCCGGCATCGCCCAGGGTCAGACGCTGACCGTCCCGCAGGTTTCCCCCAACGTTGACAGTGCCTATGCCCGGCTCGAAGCCGCGCCGCTTTACCAGAAGCTGATGGCCGACGTGCGCGCCGACGACGCGCGCGCGCTGGCGGAACTCAAGACCATGACCGAGATCCCGGCGCCGCCCTTCAAGGAAAAGGCGCGCGCCGAGTATTTCGTGTCCCGGCTCAAGGCGCTTGGCCTGACCGATGCCCATATCGATGCCGAAGGCAACGCCATCGGCATCCGCAAGGGCACCGGCAACGGCCCCCGGCTGCTGGTCTCCGCCCACCTCGATACCGTCTTTCCGGAAGGCACCGACGTCACGGTGAAGTCGCGTGACGGCAAGCTGTACGCGCCCGGTATCGGCGACGATACGCGCGGGCTTGCCGTGCTGCTGTCATGGCTCAAGGTGCTCAACGAGAACAAGGTGCGTACCGTCGGTGACCTGGTCTTTGTCGGCAACGTCGGCGAAGAGGAGCTGGGCAACCTGCGCGGCATGAAGGCGGTGTTCCGCGATCACCCCGATATCGATGGCATGGTGGGCATTGAGCCGGGCACCGGCGAACGCGTGCTGACGCAGGGTACCGGCAGCCATCGTTATGAAGTGACGTTCAAGGGCCCCGGCGGCCACAGCTTCGGCGCCTTCGGCCTGCCCAGCGCCATCCATGCGATGGGCCGCGCCATCGGCAAGATCGGCGACGTGAAGACGCCCACCGACCCCAAGACCACGTTCACGGTGGGCACGGTCGGCGGCGGCACGTCGGTGAACGCGATTGCCGGCGACGCCCGCATGGCCATCGATATCCGCTCGAACGGCACGCCGTCGCTGCTGGAAACCGAGAAGCACATCATGGACGCGATCGCCGCAGGCGTGGCCGAGGAAAATGCGCGCTGGAAGCCGGCCAAGGGGCAGGAAATCACGTACCAGGCGCGCATGATCGGCGATCGGCCCGCCGGCATCACGCCCACTGACTCGGTGATCGTGCAGTCGGCCGTGCGCGTGATCAAGGCGCACAGCAAGGAAGCCCCGTCGCTGCGCGGCGGCAGCACCGATGCCAACGTGCCGATGGCGCTGGGCATTCCGGCCATCATCATCGGCAGCGGCGGCAAGTCGGGCGGATCGCATTCGCGCGACGAGTGGTTCGACCCCACCAATGCCCATGAAGGCGCGCAATGGGGGCTGACCACGGTGCTCGGCCTGGTGGGCGTGGACGGCGTCGGCGACCCGCTGCTGGCAAAGCGGCCGGCCAGGCCGACGGCTACGCGCTGAGCGCGAAGCCGCGATCGAACGTGGTGGCCACGTCCAGCCGCTGCTTGAGCAGCCCCGCCTTCAGGTAGAAGTCGGCGGTCTGCTGCTGGATGGCCACCACATCCGCATCGATGGGCTGCCACTGGGTGCGGCGGCGCTCGAACTGCAGCCGCGCCGCCTCCGGCGGAATGCCGATGATGCGCGCCAGCGTGGCCGAGAACTCGGGCACGTGCTGGTACGACCAGACCTGCGCGCGCACCACGCGCTGGAGGAAGTCGGCCAGCACGGCCCGCTTGCTGGCCAGGGCGGCGTCGGTTGCCGCAAGATAGCTCAGGCCCGACCACAGCCCCCGTCCGCTCACCAGCACGCGCGCATGGCCGCTGGTTTCGGCCATCGCCGTATAGGGCTCCCAGGTGGACCACGCATCGACCGAGCCGTTGGTCAGGGCCAGCTTGGCGTCCGCGGGCGGCAGGAAGCGGAAGTCGGCATCCTCCGGTTTCAGGCCGGCCGATGCCAGCGCCTTGAGCGCGACGAAATGACCGATCGATCCGCGATTGGTGCCGATGCGCTTGCCCTTGAGGTCGGCCGCGGTCTTCAGCGGCGAATCGGGGCGCACAAGCACGGCGGTGCCGTAGGGATCCGAGCGGTTGGCGCCAATCAGACGGATGCGTGTACCGGCGGCCAGCGCGAAGATGGCGGGCGCATCGCCGATGGGCCCGCTGTCCACGGCCCCTGCATTGAGCGCTTCGGCCAGCGGTGCAGCAGCCGGGAATTCGGTCCACTGGATGTCATAGGCCAGCCCCTTGAGAGCGTCGGCCGACTCCAGCAGCGCGCGCAGGCCGCCCTTCTGGTCGCCGGCCTTCAATACCGGGCGGGGTTGGGCCCGCGCGGCGGCGGGCAACAGGGCAGACAAGGTGCCGGCGCTGGCGGCGTGCAGGAACTGGCGGCGGGAGCTGGACATGCGTGCGTACGAAATCAATGGCGGAAAGCCAGACCGTACGCTTGCCCCCGGCGCGGACCAACGAATGTTTTCGCGGTTTCTTATGCTTCGCACGGCAGCGGCCACGCTGCCGCGCCGGCCTGCCGCCTGCCGTGCCGGCCGCTACGTGCGCGGCGCCGGCGCGTTCTGCGCGAAGGCGGGGATGTCATGCAGGCGGCCCACAATTTCAGCGATGTTTGGCCAGCGTTGCGGCACGTCGAAACCCATGCGCGCCGCGCTGATGACCTGTGGGAACAGGTAGATGTCGGCAATCGTCGGCATATTGCCCGCTACATAGGGCCCCGTGCGGCGCGCGGCCAGGCGGTCTTCGACGGCGGTCAGGCCGACATCGACCCAATGGCGTGCCCACGCGGTGATGCCGTCGGCATCCATGCCTGGAACCTGGGATAGCCGCGCCGCCACACGCGGCGGCAGCAGCGGGTGGATCTCGCTGGCAATGGCCAGCGCAATGGCGCGAGAAAACGCGCGGTCTTCCGGGTTGGCGGGCAGCAGCGGCGGCGTGCGGAACCGTTCATCCAGGTATTCGATGATGGCAAGCGACTGGGTGACCAGTTCGCCGGTGTCGGTCTCCAGTGCCGGCACCAACCCCTGCGGGTTGATCGCACGGTACGCCGCCTGGCGCGACTGGGCCGCGTCGCCGAAGATCGTGACGGGCTGGACATCCACCGCCAGTCCTTTGATGGCCAGCGCAATCCGTACGCGCGATGTGGCCGATGAAACCTCGTTGGCATACAGCTTCATGACGATTCTCCAGAGGGTGCCGATTTGCGAAACAGGACGATGGGCGTAGCGTGATCGCCGTGCGTATCGGCGTTGTGTCATCGGACGCGCGCCCGGTATGCGTTTGTCTCGGGGCACCCGGCCGATACATTGCGACACAAAGCCCGGCGGCCCGTGACGGTTGCATCGCCGCCGCCCTTGCGCTTCAATGGGCGCCTCGGCCCTCCGGGCCCGCAACCTGCCGATGTCATTCATGGACCAGACCCCCGACACCCCCTCGCGTCCCGCCTTGCGCACGCTCACGCCGCTTGAGGCGCGTGTGGTAGCCGTATTGCTGGAAAAGCAGTACACCGTGCCCGATACCTACCCGCTGTCGCTGAACGCGCTGGCGTCCGGCTGCAACCAGAAAACCGCGCGCTCGCCCGTGATGAGCGTGACCGAGGCCGAGATCCTGACCGCGATCGATGGCCTGAAGTCGCTGAGCCTGGTCTTCGAGGGCAGCAGCAGCCGCGTGCCGCGCTTCGAGCAGAACCTGGGCAAGGTGCTGGGCGTGCCGAGCCAGTCCGCTGCGCTGCTGTCCACGCTGATGCTGCGCGGTCCGCAAACGGCTGCCGAACTGCGGTTGAATTCGGCACGGCTGCATGCCTTCGCGGACATTTCCTCGGTAGAGGCCTTTCTGGACGAACTGGTCGAACGCTCGCCGGCGCTGGTGGTGAAGCTGCCCCGCGCGCCCGGCGAGCGCGAAAGCCGCTGGATGCACCTGCTCTGCGGTGAAGTGGCCATGCCGGAACTGGTGGCGGCGTCGCCGCGCGGCGGCGCGGAAGCCACCGCATCGCCATCGGAATTCGAGGCCCTGCGCATCAGCCATCGCGCGCTCGAAGACAAGGTGGCACGGCTGCAGGCCCTGGTGCTGGAAATGGCCGGCCAGCTCGGCATCGAGGTCGAGCCCGGCAGGCTAGATTGAGACGAATCTGAAACGGTCACAACGTGTGTCCAAAGGGGCCGCGGCGGTTGATGCGGTGGTAGCCACCTTCGCGTGTTCAAGCGAAGGAGGTCACGGTGGAAATGCGGAACCCCGGTTCCACGACAGTCCGGATGCCGATCGCTGGTGTCGACACTGCGCAGACGCTGGATGAACGCATCGCCCCGGCGCTGCAGCGTGTGGTCAGGTCGGCGCGGGAATCGCTGCAGGCCCGGCACCGTCGCCAGCGTGCGGAAGATGCCAGCGCACTGATCCAGCACTGGAAGAGGAAATCACGCCGCAGGCATCGCGGATGCTGGGCTACCTGATTGGCGCCTTTGCCTGCTCGCACCAGGAACCCACGCTGCGGGCCGGGCTTGCTGCCTGGGGTGGCCTTCTCAACGCGGCACGACGGCCTGGCGCGGCTGCGCCGATGCTATGCCGAATACCTGCGCTTATGCGGTCGAAGCGGTGGGCGTACTAACAACTTCTGGTTGCTATTGGAGCAATTCACATCACCATTGTTTGGGAGCGACAGCCTGCCTACCATGGGTCTCAACGGCGCCGCTGCACACCTGACAAGGCAAGACGGCTCCGGAACGCTAACCGATCCGAATATCCAGGAGTCAGTCATGTCCCAATCGATCCAGTCCCAACACAACGGTAGCAAGGTGTGGTTTGTAACCGGCGCGTCGCGTGGCTTCGGCACGCTGATCGTACGTGCCGCGCTGCAGCGCGGTGATCGTGTGATTGCAACGGCACGTAATCCTCAGCAAGTGATCGAAGCCTTCGGCGAGCAGCCGAACCTGCTGGCGGTCAAGGTTGACGTCACCCGGGAGGAAGACGCCGTCGAGGCGGTGCGTCAGGGTGTCCAGCGCTTTGGCCGTATCGACGTGCTCGTCAACAATGCCGGATTTGGGCTCCTTGGCGCCGTGGAGGAAACGGCAGTAACCGAAGCGAAGGCTAACTTCGACACCAATGTGTTCGGCCTGCTGGCCGTATCGCGGGCCGTGCTGCCGCAGATGCGCAAGCAGCGCAGCGGCCATGTGATCAATATCTCGTCGCTTGGTGGGTATTCGGCCTACTACGGCTGGGGTGTCTACGGTGCGTCGAAGTTCGCGGTGGAAGGGCTGACGGAAGCCATGTCGCAGGAACTGGCACCGCTTGGCATCCATGCGACCGTCGTGGAGCCGGGCTTCTTCCGCACGGACTTCCTCAACGACAACTCGCTGGTGTCGACGAAGGCCGTCATCGACGACTACGCCGAAACGGTGGGCCAGATGCGGGTCTTTGCCAAGGGCGCCAACCATGCACAGCCGGGCGACCCGAACAAGCTGACCGCGGCCATCCTGCGCCTGGCCGACAGCGAGCAGCCGCCGCTGCGCCTGCCGCTGGGTTCCGATGCCGTGGCCCGGATCGAAGCCAAGCACCAGGCGGTGGAGGCCGAGCTGGCCGCGTGGCGCGAGCTGTCGGTGTCGACCGACCATGACGATGTGGTCCGCTAAGCGATCGCCGGCCGGCCGGCGCGGCATGTAACCCCATATGTATACAGGCACAGGACCCTCGGCGCCGCCGTCGGTTCTGGATGTCACGCGCGATCTGTGACATCATCGGTGCCGATCCCGTCCGAACCGGACGAGATCGGCACAATTTGGCGTTCCGGCCCTAAAGATCGCCATCCCCCGGGCCGTTATTTCCGCTGCCCCCCTCATTCCTGAAACAGGCACCTGTTTCCCCGCCTTTTCCCCCCAATGCCTTGCCCCTCGGGATTTGATAATCCTCGGTGACGAAGTGCCGCCCGCGCGCTTTGCACTGGAGCATTCATGTCCGAGGAAAGCGATCTCGAGAAAACCGAACCCGCCTCACCCCGGCGCCTTGAAAAGGCGCGCGAGGAGGGGCAGGTGGTGCGTTCGCGCGAGCTCGGCACGTTCGTGATGCTGATGACGGGCGTGCTGGGCCTGTACGTCATGGGCGGCACGCTCGGCCGCAAGCTGAATTCGGTCATGCAGGCCACGCTGGCCTTCGAGCCGGCCACGGCCTTCGACACCAACCGCATGCTGTCGCAGTTCGGCATGGCGATCTGGGATAGCCTGCTGGCGTTTTTTCCGCTGCTGCTGATGTTTGGCGTGGCGGCCCTGATCGCACCGCTGGCGCTGGGCGGGTGGAGCTTTTCGACCAAGTCGTTCTCGCCCGATTTCTCGCGCCTGTCGCCGTTGCAGGGCCTTGGCCGCATGTTCTCGTCGCACACGCTCGTGGAACTGATCAAGGCCATCGCCAAGTCGCTGCTGGTGGGCTGCGTGGGCGCATGGATGGTCTGGCACATGCTGCCCGAGGCCATCGCGCTGATGAATGCGCCGGTCCACGAGGCGCTGCTGCACATGATGGAGATGGTGCTGTACGTGTGCGGCATGGTGGCCGGGTCGCTGCTGCTGGTGGCGGCCATCGACACGCCGTGGCAGCTCTGGACGTTCTACAAGAAGCTCCGCATGACCAAGGAAGAGGTCAAGCAGGAGATGAAGGAAACCGATGGCGATCCGCACATCAAGGCCCGTATCCGCCAGCAGCAGCGGGCCATTGCGCGGCGCCGGATGATGTCCGAGGTGCCCAAGGCCGACGTGGTGGTGACCAACCCCACCCACTTCGCCGTGGCGCTGAAATACGACGAAGGCGCGCGCTGGAACGCGCCGCGCGTCGTGGCAAAGGGCGCCGACGAAGTGGCGGCTCGCATCCGCGAGCTGGCCAACGAGCATCGCGTGCCGGTGCTGTCCGCCCCGCCGCTGGCGCGGGCGCTGCACCGGCATGTGGAACTGGGCCACGAAATCCCTGCGGGCCTGTATACCGCCGTGGCCGAGGTCCTGGCCTGGGTTTATCAATTGAAGAACTGGCACTACAGCTACGGTCCGCAGCCCGATTCGCCGACCGAACTGCTGGTGCCGGATGAACTTGCCGTACCGGAAAGCCGCGCATGAACGCACTGACCAACCTTTTCAACATGCCCGCACTGCGGGGTGGCGCCCAGATGAAGGCGCTGGCTGGCCCGCTGCTGATCGTCATGATCCTCGGCATGATGATCCTGCCGCTGCCGGCGTTCATCCTGGACCTGCTCTTCACCTTCAACATCGCGCTGTCGATCATGGTGCTGCTGGTGGGCATGTACACCCAGCGCCCGCTGGACTTTGCCGCCTTCCCGGCCGTGCTGCTGTTCTCCACGCTGCTGCGCCTGTCGCTGAACGTGGCGTCCACCCGCGTGGTGCTGCTCGAAGGCCATACCGGCCCCGATGCCGCCGGCAAGGTGATCGAGGCCTTCGGCCACTTCCTGGTGGGGGGCAATTTCGCGGTCGGTATCGTGGTGTTCGCGATCCTGGTCGTGATCAACTTCATGGTGATTACCAAGGGCGCGGGCCGTATCGCCGAAGTTGGCGCGCGCTTCATGCTCGATGCCATGCCCGGCAAGCAGATGGCCATCGACGCCGACCTGAACGCCGGCCTGATCAACGAGGAAGGCGCCCGCAAGCGCCGCTCCGAAGTGGCACAGGAATCGGACTTCTACGGTGCCATGGACGGCGCGTCGAAGTTCGTGCGCGGCGATGCCATTGCCGGCCTGCTGATCATGTTCATCAACGTGGCGGCCGGCATGGTCGTGGGCATGGTGCAGCACGACCTGGACTTCGGCACCGCCGTTCACAACTACACGCTGCTGACGATCGGTGACGGCCTGGTGGCGCAGATCCCGGCGCTGGTGATCTCCACGGCCGCCGGTGTGATCGTGTCGCGCGTGTCGAACGAGCAGGATGTCGGCCAGCAGCTGACCGGCCAGCTGTTCTCGAACCCGCGCGTGATGTTCATCACCGCCGCCATCATCGGCACGATGGGCCTGATCCCGGGCATGCCGCACTTTGCCTTCCTGCTGCTCGCCGGCGGCCTGATCTGGTTCGGCCGCTATCAGATGCGCCGCGAGGTCAAGGCCACCGAAACCAAGGCCCAGGAAGAGCGCAGCCCGGCCGTGCAGGCCGAAGTGGCCGAAGCCACGTGGGAAGACGTGACGATGGTCGACCCGCTGGGCATGGAAGTGGGCTATCGCCTCATTACCCTGGTGGATCGCGCGCAGAACGGCGAACTGCTGGGCCGCATCAAGAGCATCCGCAAGAAGATGGCGCAGGACATCGGCTTCCTGGTGCCGGTGGTACATATCCGGGACAACCTCGAACTGAAGCCCAACGCGTACCGCATCACGCTCAAGGGCGTGGAGATCGGCAGCGGAGAGGCCAATCCGGGCCAGTGGATGGCCATCAACCCGGGCCAGGTCAGCGGTACGCTGCCCGGCGCCGCCACGCGCGACCCCGCTTTCGGCCTGCCGGCCGTGTGGATCGATGCCGCACTCAAGGAGCAGGCGCAGGCCTACGGCTACACGGTGGTGGATGCCAGCACCGTGGTGGCCACGCACCTGAACCACCTGATCCAGATGCATGCATCGGAACTGCTGGGACGCCAGGAAGTGCAGGCGCTGCTGGACCGCATCACCAAGGAAGCCCCGAAGCTGACCGAGGATCTGGTGCCGAAGACGATCTCGCTGACCGGCCTGCAGAAGGTACTGCAGAACCTGCTCGACGAAGGTGTGGCGATCCGCGACATGCGCACCATCCTGGATGTGGTGGCCGACAACGCCCCGAAGATCAACGATCCGGCCGAGCTGACCACGCTGGTGCGCGTGTCGCTGGGCCGCGCGATCACGCAGCAGCTGTTCCCCAACAACGCCGACATGCAGGTGATCGGCCTGGACGCGGGCCTGGAACGTGTGCTGACGCAGGCGCTGGCCAACGGCGGCGGCATCGAGCCGGGCCTGGCCGATGCGCTGCTGCAGCAGGCACAGGGCGCCGTGGTGCGCCAGGAACAGCTGGGCCTGGATCCGGTGCTGCTGGTGCCGCCCCCGATGCGACCGCTGATGGCGCGCTTCCTGCGCCGCACGCTGCCGCAGCTGAAGGTGCTGTCGCACGCCGAAGTACCGGACAACCGCAACATTCGCATCACCGCCATGATCGGCGGCGCAGCGTGAGGACTGAACAATGAGCGTGGCAAAGTTTGTGGCGGCCAACGGCCGCGAAGCGATGCGCAAGGTGCGCGAGGCCATGGGCCCCGACGCCGTGGTGCTCTCCAACCGCTCCATCGAGGGCGGCGTGGAAATCGTGGCGATGCGCGACGCGGACCTGGGCGCCGTGAGCGCTGGCGCGCAGATGTACCAGCCGTCCGCGCTGCCGCCTTCGCTGTCGCAGCCGATGCCGCCGTCGTCGCTTTCGTCGCTTTCGTCGCCGTCGTCGCCGTCGCCGGTGCCAATGCTCCAGTCTCTGCACGCGCTGCATCCGGCCAGCCCCGAGCCGTTCATGCCGCTGGGCGCCATGACGGCACCGTCCGCGCCATCGGCCTTGTCCGCCGGCATCGGTCAGGAAGAGGCGATGCTGGGCGACCTGCGCGGTGAGCTGGCGTCGATGCGTTCGATGCTGGAACGCCAGTTTGCCGGGCTGTCGCAAGGTACGAACGGCGTGGCTGCTGGCGATCCACTGCGTGAATCGCTGTTCGAGTGGATGGTCAATGCAGGCTTCTCCGGCCAGCTGTCGCGCACGCTGCTGTCGCGCCTGCCGGTGGGCACCGACCGCCCGGCGGCTATGGCCTGGATCCGCCAGGAGCTGGCCAGCAAGGTGCCGGTGCTGACCGACGAGGATTCGCTGTTTGCCCAGGGCGGCGTGCTGGCGTTGATCGGCCCGACCGGTGTGGGCAAGACCACCACCACCGCCAAGCTGGCTGCGCGCTTCGTGCTGCGCCACGGGCCGCAAAGCCTGGCGCTGCTGACGACGGACCGGTTCCGGATCGGCGCCCATGAGCAGCTACGCATTTACGGTGACATCCTGGGCGTGCCCGTGCATGCGGTGAAGGACGCCGCCGATCTGCGCTTTGCGCTGTCGGCCATGAAGGACAAGCACCTGGTCATCATCGACACCGTCGGCATGAGCCAGCGCGACCGCAGCCTGTCCGACCAGATCGGCATGCTGGCCGGCGTGCAGGCGCCGATGCAGCGCGTGCTGCTGCTCAACGGCGCAGCCCACGGCGACACGCTTAACGAGGTGGTGCATGCCTATCGCAACGACGCAGCCGGCGCGGCCGGTGGCATCGACGGATGCATCATCAGCAAGCTCGACGAAGCCACGCACCTGGGATCGGTGCTCGACGTGGTGATCCGCCATCGCCTGCCCGTGTTCTACGCGTCTACCGGCCAGCGCGTGCCCGAACACCTGGAACTGGCACAGGCCGGCGCGCTGGTCGAGCGCGCATTCCTGACGCCGCGCCGTGGATCGCTGTTCAATGACGCCGACGTGGCGCGCCGCCAGGCGGGCAGCGCCGAGGCCGCCGCGCCGGCCAGGATCGAACGTAGCGGCGCGGACGACATGCTGCGCTCGCTGACCGACAGCGCCAACGCGGTGGGGGTTTGCGTCGACGAACTCAATGCGGCCCAGTACGGCTTCGGCGTGGCCCGCCAGCTCTGGCAGCATCGCGCGGCCGGTGTGTCGGCGCTGCGCCCGATGGTGCAGCAAGTGCGCCTGGCCATGTGCCGCGACGCCAGCCGCGCGTGCGACCGCTATGTGCTGGCCGTCACGCAGAGCGTGGCGCAGACCGTGCAGGGCCGACGCGCGCCGCAGATGATGCAGCACACGCTGTGGCTGGCCGACCGTGACGGCATGCCGCTGGCCAGCACCGTCGTGCCGGCGGGCCGCGCCCGTCAGTCTCTGGCCGAAGCCGAGGCCGATGCCGAAGCCGCCACCGTGCGTGCCACGCTGGCCGCCGCCCGGACCGTGGTCAACCTGAACACGTCACTGCCGAGCCCGGCGACGCTGGCACGCTGGCAGCAGCTGGGCGAACGCTGGATCGCCGGCACGCGCAAGACCATGCGAGTCATTGCAGAGGGCCTGGCCAACAAGCTCGACACCGTTGCCGATACGCTGACGTTCCATGCCGTGGGCGACGTGACCTGCCGCGACCGCGCCGCCGCGCACTGGCTGGCGCACTGCACGGTCCGCATTCCCGAAGGCCAGGTGCGCACCGCCGCGCGCGGCCGTGGCAATGCCGCCGAGGCCGGCATCGAGGCCTGCCTGGTGGTGTCGCGCATGATCGACCACGAAACCGGCGACACGCTGTCGGTCGAATATGTGCTGTGCGATCCGGCGCTGGCCGGCGATGCCGCGCAGGTGGCACGCTGGTCGCACTGGACGGTTGCCGCCGAAGAACAGTTCCGCACGCTGCGCCACGCCATCGAGCACTTCGCTCAGGAAGGCGATGCCGACGCGTCGCTGTGCGCCGGCATGGTGGCGGTACAGCTGGGCCTGACCGCGCTGCGCCTGCAACACACGCCCACGCCCACGGCGCCTGCTTTCCTGTCGCGCCTGGCCGGCCGGGCTTCGGCACGCGTCAATGCGCCGGTGCCGGGTGCCGTGCTCAACGAAGGCATGGGCCGTTTGCTGGCACTGCTGGACGTGCTTGAAAACTATCCGGGCCGTGGCATGGCGGCTGCTGCGCCGACGATGACCGACGCGCCGGAGCCGGCCGCGTCGGCCATGCACGCAATGGCGACCATGGACACCATGGACGCGCTGGATACCATCGACGCCACGCCGCAGCTTGCGGCCGCCGGGGAGTAAGTGTTGAACACGATGGCCACCGATCAGGCCGAAAGCCTGCGCCGCCTGCTGGCACCGCGCGTGACGCGGCGGATCGCCGTGGTAGGGGCGGAACAGGGCGTCGGCACGACCACGGTGGCGCTGGGTCTGGCCAACGCGCTGGCGATGCAGGGCGAGCGCGTGCTGCTGGCGGACGAAGACATGTACGGCGCCCGGGCGATGCGGCTCGCTGGCGCCGCGCCGGCAGCCACGCTGGCTGATGTGCTCGATGGCCGGGCAGCGCTGGCCGCCGCGGCCGGCACGCGCGGTGCCAGCGGCATTGCCGTGCTGCAGGCGGGCCCGATCACCGTCCGTCCCGACGAGCGTGGGCTGGCGGCGCGATTGGCAGACGTGCGCTCGATGCTGATCGACACGCGGCGGGACGTCACCGGGGCGCTGTCGCCACTGGCGGGCATGGCCCACAACTTTGTGATCGTCATGCGCCCGGAGGCCACGTCGATCACCGCCGCCTATGCATGCATCAAGCGGCTGCATCACGAATACGCATGCCGTCACTTCCAGCTGGTCGTCAATCTGGCGGCCGCTGAGGGGACGGTCACGGCGCTCGCGCGCAACCTGGCCCGCACGGCGAGCCAGTACCTGGGCGTGGAGGCCAGCCTGGCAGGGTACCTGCCGATGGACCCGCTGGTGGCGCGTGCGCTCCAGCTTGGGCGGTGCGTGGTGGAGGCGTATCCCGCCGCTGCGGCCACCGGTGCATTGCGGCACATCGCCAGCGGTATCGGCGCTTGGCCGCTGCGTCACGAAGCATCGCCCCTGGGAATGGCCTCGGCCGTTGCCGCATAAACGCGAAGAACAAGAAGTCTCGACAAGACCGGAAACTCAGCCTGCCAGCCGCCGATTTTCAGCCTCTCCGGCGCTGGCACAAACAGTAAGCATTTAACGAGAGTTCCACCATGTATACGATTCAGGGAAAGCTCGAGCAGGCCGACGTGGTCAAGTCACACGCGCCACTGGTGCGGCGCATCGCGCTGCAGCTGGCGGCCAAGCTGCCCGCCAGCGTACAGATCGACGACCTGATACAGGCCGGCATGATCGGCCTGCTCGACGCTGCCAAACGCTATGAAGACAACCATGGCGCCCGGTTCGAGACCTACGCAAGCCAGCGCATTCGCGGCGCCATGCTCGACGAGGTGCGTGCCAACGACTGGCAATCGCGCAGCCTGCGCCAGTTCACGCGCAAGATCGAGCGTACGCAGCGTCAGCTGGAGCAGAAGCTTGGCCGCACGCCGATCGATTCGGAGGTGGCCAAGGAACTGGAAATGCCGCTCGAGGAATACCAGGAGCTGCTGAACGAGGTCTACGGCTGCCAGCTGCTGCACTATGAAGACTTCGAACGCTCGGGCGAGGAAGACTTCCTCGATCGCCACCTGGGCGTCACCGACGACGGCAACCCGCTGACCGTGCTGATGGAATCGGGCATGCGCGAGGCGCTGATCCGCGCCATCGACAAGCTGCCCGAGCGCGAAAAGCTGGTGCTGTCGCTGTGCTACGACCAGGAACTGAACCTGCGCGAAATCGGCGCGGTGCTGGAAGTGACGGAATCGCGCGTGTGCCAGATCCGCAGCCAGGCCATCGGGCGCCTGCGCACCCAACTGCGCGGGATGCTGTGATGCGGCGCGCCCTGGTCCTGGCCGCGGCGTGTGCGATGGGTCCGGCGGCGGCCCACGCGCAAACTTACGCGCCGGTCTTCACGAAGGCCACCTATGAACTGACCGGCTCGCGGTTTGCGTGGACGGCATCGTCGGTGGGGCCGCAGATCACGAACAAGGGACAGCGCGCACTGTCTTCGCCTGTGATGCCGCTGGCAACGATGCCGCAGGCCATGGGCCGCATCACGTCGGTACGCTGGCGCTACAGCTTCACGCGCACCCCGCCCGTGGACCTGCAGGCGTACCTGTGCAATGCCGACCGTTGCGTGCTGCTGGCCGGCGCCGAGGGCAAGACCGATGCCTTCGTCGGCGACGATGCCACCAAGGGCTTTGTCTTTGCCTATCGCGTACCGGGCCAGGGCGGCCTCACGCCAATGCTCCAGGGCCGCAGCAATGAGGTGACCGTCAGCTACCGCTGAGCGCCACGGCCGCCACGGCCACTACGGCCACCACGGCCACCACGGCCACCACGGCTTTTTCCGGGCCGGCTGATCCACGCCGATACTTCCGGGGACTTCCCTGCATTCCCCCTTGCCACCGTCCCGATGCGGCCGGTGGCACGCTTCCTGCGCCTTTCCGCCCAAGCAACGTGCGGCAAGCGCGACATTTGTCCGCTGCGCGGTATCCCTTTGCGTATCCCCGGCGGCATTGTGTCTGCCATGTCCGCTGGCGCCATGTAATTCCTACGTGCAAGTCCCGCCACGTTGCCGTCCTCTGTCCGTCATCTGTCAGCCAGAAAGGATCCAACGACATGGAAGAATTCAGCGACATCAAGCTTTCGCGGCGGGAATTCGTGATGGCAGGCGCGGCGTCGGTCAGCGCCGCCGCCTTGCCCGCCGGCGCCGCCACCGCCCCGCCATCCCGGGTCAGCCCCGGCGCCCTCAAGCCGGTGGCGTCGAACGTATCGTTCATCGTCAATGGGCAGCCGCGCTCACTGACGCTGGACACGCGCACCACGCTGCTCGACGCACTGCGCGAGCACCTGCACCTGTCCGGCACCAAGAAGGGCTGCGACCACGGCCAGTGCGGCGCCTGCACGGTGATCGTCGACGGCCGGCGCCTCAATTCCTGCCTGACCCTCGCCGTCATGCACGAGGGTGCCAGAATCACCACCGTGGAAGGGCTAGGCACGCCGAACAACATGCATCCGATGCAGGTGGCCTTCGTCAAGCATGACGGCTACCAGTGCGGCTATTGCACGCCCGGCCAGATCTGTTCGGCCGTTGCCGTGCTCGACGAGGTGCGCGCGGGCATCCCGAGCCATGTCACGCCCGACCTGAACACGCGGCCGCATCTGTCGCCCGGTGAGATCCGGGAGCGGATGAGCGGCAATATCTGCCGCTGCGGCGCGTACTCGAATATCCTCGACGCCATCACCGAGGTCGCGGGGAGCCAGACATGAACCCGTTCACCTACGAGCGCGTGACCACGCCGGCGGACGCGGCGGCGGCAGCCATGAAGACGCCCGGTGCCCGCTTCATCGCCGGAGGTACCAACCTGCTCGACCTGATGAAGCTCGGCATCGAAACGCCAACGCATCTGATCGACGTGAATGGTCTGGCGCTGGACAAGATAGAGCCGTCGCAGCAAGGGGGCCTGCGTATCGGCGCGCTGGTGCGCAATACCGACCTGGCTGCGGATGCGCGCGTGCGGCGCGATTACGGCGTACTGTCGCGCGCACTGCTGGCAGGCGCGTCTGGCCAGTTGCGCAACCGCGCCACCACGGCGGGCAACCTGCTGCAGCGCACGCGGTGCCCCTACTTCTACGACACGGCCCAGCCGTGCAACAAGCGCCAGCCGGGCAGCGGCTGCGCGGCGATTGGCGGCTTCAGCCGTCAACTGGCCGTGATCGGCGGCAGCAACGCCTGCATAGCCACGCATCCCAGCGATATGGCAGTGGCCATGCGTGTGCTCGATGCCAGTGTGGAGACGGTTCGCCCCGGCGGGCAGCACCGCGTGATCCCGATCGCCGATTTCCATCGTCTGCCAGGCAATACGCCACACATCGAAACGGCGCTGGAACCTGGCGAGCTGATTACGGCGGTGACGCTGCCGCCGCCGGTGGGCGGCGCGCAGCTGTATCGCAAGGTGCGCGACCGGGCCTCGTACGCGTTCGCGCTGGTCTCCGTGGCCGCGATCCTGCAGCCGGACGGCACCGGACGCGTGGCGCTGGGCGGCGTGGCCCACAAACCATGGCGCGTGGATGCCGCCGATGCGGAACTGCCGCACGGGCCCACGGCCGTCACGCAGCGGCTGCTGGACGGCGCCACGCCGCAGGCCGACAACGCGTTCAAGGTGCAACTGGTGCGGCGGACGCTGGCCGCCGTGATGACGCAGGCAAACGGGGTCAAGCCATGAAATTCGACACACCCGCCACTACCAATCCCATCGACACGGGCCGCATGGTCGGTCAGGCGGTGGACCGTATCGACGGCGCGCGCAAGACCACTGGCACGGCCACCTATGCCTATGAATGGCATGACGTGGCGCCGAACCCCGCCTACGGCTACGTCGTGGGCGCCGGCATCGGCAAGGGCCGCATCCGGGCCATGCATCTGGACGATGCGCGCCGCGCGCCGGGCGTGCTGGCCATCGTTACCGCGCAGAATGCCGGCAATCTGGGCAAGGCCAAGCGCAATACCGCCAAACTGCTGGGCGGGCCCGAAATCCAGCACTATCACCAGGCCATCGCGCTGGTGGTAGCCGACACGTTCGAGCAGGCACGCGCCGCCGCGCAGTTGATTCGCGTGGACTACGCGCCCGAGAAAGGCCGGTTCGACCTGGACGAGGCGTGCTGCTTTGCCACCAAGCCAAAGAAGGACGCGACGCCCGATACGGCGGTCGGCGATTTCGCTGGCGCGTTTGCGGCTGCCGCCGTGCAGCTGGATGCCCGCTACACCACGCCCGATCAGTCGCATTGCATGATGGAGCCGCATGCGTCGATGGCAGCCTGGTCCGGCGACGAGGTCACGATCTGGACATCGAACCAGATGGTGGCGTGGGCTCACGAGGATATGGCGACCACGCTGGGCATCCCAAAGGAAAAGGTACGCATCGTCTCGCCGTTCATCGGCGGCGGCTTCGGCGGCAAGCTCTTCCTGCGCGCCGAATCGCTGCTGGCCGTGCTGGGCGCGCGCGCCGTACACCGGCCGGTCAAGGTGGCGCTGACGCGGCCGCAGATGCCGAACAACACCACGCACCGGCCCGCGACGATCCAGCGCATCCGCATTGGTGCGAATCGAGACGGTCGGATCACGGCCATTGGCCACGAGAGCTGGTCTGGCGATCTCGAAGGCGGCGAGCCCGAGACCGCCGTGATGCAGACGCGCTTGCTCTATGCGGGCGCCAACCGCATGACATCGATGCGGCTCGCGACGCTGGACCTGCCCGAAGGCAATGCGATGCGCGCGCCTGGCGAGGCACCGGGCCTGATGGCGCTGGAAATCGCCATCGACGAGATGGCCGTGAAGCTGGGCATGGACCCCGTGCAGTTCCGCATCCTCAACGACACCCAGGTTGATCCGGAAAAGCCTGAGCGGCCGTTCTCGCAGCGCCACTTCGTGGAATGCCTGCGCCTGGGGGCGGAACGTTTCGGCTGGAGCCGTCGCAACCCGCAGCCGGGGTCGATGCGCGAAGGCCAATGGCTGATCGGCATGGGCATGGCATCCGCGTTCCGGAACAATCTGGTGACGAAGTCGGGCGCGCGGGCCGGGATCGATTCCAGCGGCATGGTCGTCGTGGAAACCGACATGACCGATATCGGCACCGGCAGCTACACGATCATCGCGCAGACCGCTGCTGAAATGATGGGCGTGCCGCTTGACCGCGTGGTGGTGCGGCTTGGCGATTCCGCCTTCCCGGTGTCATCCGGGTCGGGCGGCCAGTGGGGCGGCAACAGTTCCACCTCTGGTGTCTACGCGGCGTGCGCGAAGCTGCGCCAGACCATTGCCGAACGCGCCGGCCTGAAGGCGGAAGACGCAGTATTCGAGGAGGGACAGGTGCGCGCCGGTGGGCGCAGCGTGCCGCTGGCGCAGTTCGCGGGGGTATCGGTCGAGGATTCGATCGAATTTGGCGACCTCGACAAGAAATACCAACAGTCCACCTTCGGCGGGCACTTCGTGGAAGTGGCCGTGGACCTGGCTACGGCGGAAGTGCGCGTACAGCGGATGCTGGCCGTGTGCTCGGCGGGGCGGATCCTGAATCCGAAGTCGGCGCGCAGCCAGGTGATCGGGGCGATGACGATGGGTGTGGGCGCGGCGCTGATGGAAGCCCTGCATGTCGACAAGCGCGTGGGCTTCTTCGCCAACCACGACCTGGCCAGCTACGAGGTGCCGGTACATGCCGACATCCCGCACCAGGAAGTGATCTTCCTCGACGAGACCGATCCGATCTCGTCACCGATGAAGGCCAAGGGCGTGGGCGAGCTGGGCATCTGTGGCGTGGCGGCCGCGGTGGTGAATGCCGTGTATCACGCCACCGGCGTGCGCATGCGCGACTATCCGGTAACGCTGGACAAGCTGCTGGCGGGCATGCCGGTGGTGGCCTGACGGCAGCCGCCCGAGGTAGCTAGCGCCCGAGCTTCTCCAGCAGCCCCTTCAGCACCGTCTGCTCTGCATCGGACAACCCCGCCGCGATGCGCGCATCGTGCGCGCATACGGCGGCGGTGGCCTCCTTCAGCGTGTTGCGGCCGGCCTCTGTCAGCACCAGGCCGAATGCGCGCCGGTCGGTGGGCGACGGCAATCGCTTCACCAGTTCCATCGACTCCAGCGCGTCCACGAGCAGCACGGCACCGGAGCGTGCAATGCCCAGGATCCGGGCCAGGTCGGTCAGTTTCAGGTCGGGATTGCGCGCGATGATCTGCAGCGCCGAAAAGCGCGGCGGCGTGATGTTCCACGCGGCGAGCGATGCCACGAAGTCTTCGTAGACGCGAATCTGGGCCCGACGGATCGCGTATCCGATCAGCGAGTCAAGCACGCCGTAGTCGACGTTTGGCAAGTGCGGTTCGAAGTGGCTGCCGTTGGGGTCGGGCGCGAGCGTGTCGCGTTGTTTGCGGGGTGACGTCATGCCTAGTTGACCAGGAAATAGCGCAGCTCGACGCGATCCGGGTAGCGCGCGCCGGCTGCCACAAACAGGTGCTGCATCAGCCAGCGATACTGCGGCGCGGCGGTCTCGAAGCGCGGCGTCGTACGGAAGTAGATCTCGGATGGGTCTACCTGCTCGCCCCGGTTGAGCCGCGCGATCACGTGGGCGCTGCCGGTGCGCACGCCGGCATTGACGATGTAGATACGGGCGCCGTCGTCGGTTTCCAGCACGTATCGCGCTTCGATATCGGCGGTGGTGACGTCGCTGCCGTCGTC
Organism: Ralstonia sp. 25mfcol4.1; assembly: GCF_900104095.1. GTDB lineage: Bacteria > Pseudomonadota > Gammaproteobacteria > Burkholderiales > Burkholderiaceae > Cupriavidus. The sequence continues at coordinate 103,805 of NZ_FNJO01000007.1, forward strand.
GTGACGGATCAGCTGGAAGTCGGCGCCGCCCGGCAGGATGCGGCCGTTCAGGCGCGGCCCGCGCACCGTGCCCGACAGGATCGGGATCACACGCCGCTGGCCTAGCGCCGTGACGCCCACCTCGGTGGGGGCGGCCACCTGCAGGCTGAAGTCAGCCACGGGTTCCAGTGTGGGAATCGCAATGGCCGGAGAGACTCGGGTCATTTGACGAGCTTCCAGTTGCCGTTGTCGATGGTGAGCAGCACGCGGCCGCGCTGGTCGAAACCGAAATGGTCCTCGGCGGTGTAGTTCAGCACGCCGTGGGACACCACGATGTCGCGCTCGCTTTCCAGGGCGTCCTTGAGGGCCTTGCGAAACGCTGGCGTGCCCGGTTTGGCCTTCTTCAGCGCGACCGGCACGATGCGCTGCAGAACCAGGCCGGCATCGTAGGGATGCGCGCCAAACTGGGTGCGGGTCTCGGGGCCATACTGGGTTTCGTAGCGCGTGACGTAGTCCATGCCGGGTTTCTTGACGGGGCTGGACGCGGGCAACTGCTCGGCCACGATGACGGGGCCGGCCGGCAGGATCGCGCCGTTCACGGCCTTGCCGCCGATCCGGATCAGGTCGCGCGTGGCCGCACCGTGGGTCTGGTAAATCGGCCCGGTATAGCCGCGCTCGCGCAAGGTGGTGTGCGGCAGCGCGGCGCCGGTGCCGGCCCCGGCAATCAGCACGGCATCGGCGCGGGCGGCAATCAGCTTCAGCGCCTGGGCCGTGACGCTGGTATCGGAGCGCGCATAGCGTTCGGTGGCGATCACGCGAATGCCGTTGGCCTGCGCGGCCGAGGTGAACTCCTTGAGCCAGGTCTCGCCGTAGGCATCGGCAAAGCCGATGAATGCGACGGTCTTCACACCGTTCGCCTTGGCGGCGCCGGCCACCGCATCGGCCATCAGCCGCACCGGTTGTGCCAGCCGATACGTCCACGCACCGCGACCGGGCTTCAGTTCGATCGGCGAGAAGGCCAGTTGCACGGTCTGGCTTTCATCGGCCACTTCGGAGATCGCAATCGAAGGCGCCACGGCGGACGACCCCAGAATGACGTCGACCTTGTCTTCCGTGACAAAGCGGCGGGCGATCTTGGTGCCCTGTGTCGGGTCGGATCCGTCGTCCATGACGATGTAGTGGATCTTCTCGCCGGCAATCGACGCAGGCAGGAACGGCATGGTGTTCTTCTGCGGGATGCCGAGCGACGCCGACGGTCCTGTAGAAGCGATGCTGACGCCAACGGTCACGTCGGCCTGCGCCGCGCCGGCGGCCAGAACGAGGGCAAGGGCGGCCAGCGCAAGGCTGGTGCGAGGCATACGGAAATGGGGCATGGCGAGGTCTCCTGCGATCTTGTTCTTTGAGGGTTTGCGGCTTATGGCTTTCGGGTCCGCAGCTGCTGCTGCCCGAAGCCGGCCAGTGTCTTGTAGCGTTGGGAAATGGCTTCGAGTTCGCTGCGCGGAATGACATCGTCGATGCGCGCGAAGCCCTGGGGCGCACGGACTTCGGCCAACTGCATGACCTGCTCGGGCCCGTTCATGCGGTTGCGCAATACGATGCCGGCTGTGCGCGGCAGCCGCTCGGCCTCGTACTCGCGCAGCGCGTAGTCGAGGTCGCGCTCTGCCAGCAGGCAGTCGGTCAGGTAGCGCGCATCCACGATGGCCTGCGCGCTGCCGTTCGAACCGATCGGATACATCGGGTGCGCCGCGTCGCCCAGCAGCGTGACGCGACCGAAGGTCCAGCGCGGCAAGGGGTCCTTGTCGACCATCGGGAATTCATAGATGGCTTCGGCGCCGTCGATCAGCGCAGGGATGTCGATCCAGTCCCAACGCCAACGCTCGAACGCCGCCTGGAAGACTGACTTGTCGACCTGGCGGTTCCAGTCGCTGCGCGGCGGGGTGTCCGGATAGTCGTCGGGCACGCGCAGTTCGGCAATCCAGTTGATGCGCGACCGGCCCTGCGTGCGCAGCGGCTCGGAGATCGGATAGGCCACGAACTTCTGGTCCTGATGGCCCGCCATGAACATCGAGCGGCCGTCGAGATAGGGTGCGGCGTCGGTCGTGGCGCGCCACAGCAGACGCCGCGAGAACCGGGGCGCATCGCCGGTCGGGTAGAAATGGCGGCGTACCGCCGAGTGGATGCCATCCGCGCCCACCAGCACGTCCGCGCTGGCTTCGACCAGGGTATCGTCGCTGCGGCGCCTGAGCGTGAAACGCGCCGGCTCGCCGTTGCCGCCAGTGCTGGCAATCGACTCCAGCGCGTGACCGGTGTGGACGCGATCGGCACCCAGCCGGGCCAGGGCGGTCTGGAACAGCAGCATCTGGAACTCGCCGCGATGTACGGAAAACTGCGGCCAGTCGTAGCCGGCGGCAAGCCCGCGCGGCTCATGCCAGATCTGCTGGCCGAGCTTGTTGTAGTAGGACAGTGAAGAGGTCTCGATGGCGATGCGCGCCAGATCGTCCTGCAAGCCCAGCACCGAGAGCTCTCGCACCGCGTGCGGCAGCAGATTGATGCCGACGCCCAGCGGCCGCAGCTGTTCGCTGGCCTCCCAGACTTCGACATCGAACCCCTGCTGATGACAGAGCAGGGCGAGCGTGAGCCCGCCGATACCGCCGCCGGCGATCGCGATCTTCATGTGTTTCCTCCCCGGCGCCGCCGCCGCATTGTTCTACTGTATAACTAGTTGACGGCGGCCGAATCAGCGATTTCCCTGAGCGTCAATCGGCAAGCAGCGCGTCGGCAATGCGTTCGGCGGTGGGGATGGAGTCGGTCAGCCCCAGATGGCCGTGGCCGACGGCAAGCCACAAGCCCCGATGGCCAGCGGCCTGGCCCACCACTGGCACGGAATCGGGCATGCAGGGGCGATGGCCCATCCAGGTGGTGACGGCGCTGTCCGACAGGCCCCGGAAGGTCTGTCGCGCGATTCCTTCGAGGATGGCGGCGCGGCGCGGATCGGGCGGCCGCTTCAGGCCGGCAATTTCGACGGTGCCGCCGACCCGAAGCCCGTCTTCCATTGGCGTGACGAAGATCTTGTGGTCGGTCAGCACAACGGTGCGCGTCACCACATCGCGCCTGCCGGTGAACTGGACGTGGTAGCCGCGCTGACTTTCGAGCTGCAGCCGCACGCCGAGCGGATCGAGCAGGCGACGCGACCAGGCGCCGGCCGCCACCACCACATGGTCCGCGACATGCATGCCGTTGGCCCCGTGCAGCGTCCAGCCATCGGCGCCCGAGGTCATCCGCTGGATATCGTCACGCACCAGCTGGCCGCCGCGCGACACGAACGCATCGGCAATCGCACGGGTATAGCGCGCCGGGTTCAGGATCGTGCCGTGATCGGCCAGGTAGATCGCCGCCTGATAGCGCGCCGCCACGCCGGGCTCCAGCGCATCGATGCCGGCGCGATCGAGCGTCTCGAAGCGGAAGCCGAACCGCTGCCGCAGTTGCCATGCCGCGCTATCGGCCTGCAGGGCCGCGGCGCTGGGATACAGATGCAGGTGGCCGCGGCGCATGAACAGTTCAGGCACGCCGATTTCGTGTGTCAGCGCCTCGTGCTTGTCCACGGCGCCCGCATGCAGCGCCGCCAGCGCGGCGGCCGCGCGTTCGACGCGCTGCGGGGCGGCAGACAGTACGAAGCGTGTGAGCCATGGCATGGCGGCAGGCAGATAGCTGAGCGGCAGCCGCAGCGGGCTGTCCGGATCGACGAGCATCTTGGGCACCGACGCCAGCACGCCCGGCATGGCCAGCGGCGCGATGGAACGACGCTGATCGCCCCCGAGTTGCCAAAGCTGCAACCACTGGCCGGCCCCTCCCGGTCCATCAGCGTCACCGTGGCGCCACGCTTGCGCAGCGTGAGCGCGATACAATTGCCGACGATGCCGGCGCCAATCACCGCGATGCGCGGGGCGGAAGGGGTGGGGGCAGGGGAGGGGGCTGTCATGGCGCCACAAGGTACTGCCTAATGCGCCACAGGGCAAGCGGTTGCGCCGTCCCGGCGCATGCCGGCATGCGTATTGGCGCATCGCGGTGCAATCCGCGCGCCAAATCCGTGAATGCGGGTGGCACGGAACCTGCTGGACAGGACACCGGAGAGTAGAAGCGTTCAGCGGCCCCGCGCCGCCCGGAAATTGCTCGCCAATGTGCCCACGCATCTTTTTCCGGAGCTCTCCATGCGCCGTCGTTCCTTCCTGCGCGCCACTGGCGCCACCGCCATTTCCTCGCTGTTCGCCGCGCCTGCCATCGTGCGCGCCAGCGGTTCGCTGCAGAAGTTCAAGTTCAACCTTGGCTGGAAGGTGGAAGCCTCGGGCGCGGGCTTCCTGCTGGCGCTGCAGCGTGGGTACTACAAGGACGCCGGACTCGATGTCGTGATCGATACCGGCAACGGGTCGGCGTCGGCCATCAGCCTGGTGGCCGGCGGTGCCTACGACTGTGCATCGGCCGACCTGGCGGCGATGATTGAATTCAACGCCGCCAACCCGGCCTCCGCCCTGAAGGCGGTGGCCATCCAGTACGACCTGAACCCGAACGCGGTGATCGTGCGCAAGGGCGGCGGCATCGTCAAGCCGGGCGACCTGGCCGGAAAGTCAATTCTCGGCCAGCCGTTCAATGCGTCGCGCAAGCTGTTTCCGGTGTTTGCCAAGGCGCAGGGCTTCGATGCGTCGACGGTCAAGTGGGAAAGCGTGACCCCGGACATTGGCGACACGCGCTTTGTGAAAGGGGACTTCGACGCCGCCGCCTACTTCTACTTTACGGGCCTGCTGAACCTGAAGGCGCGGGGCATGGGGCCGGAGAAGCTGACGGTGTTCCGCTTTTCGGACTACGGCATGAAATCGTACGGCAACGGTCTGGTGGCCAATCGCAGAAGCATGGCGGAACAGCCCGAGGCCATGAAGGCGTTCGTCAAGGCGTCGACGCGCGGCTGGATCGAAGCCATGGCGGATCCGAAGGCCGGCGCGGCGGCGGTCAAGGCCCGGGAGCCGCTGGCCGACCAGACGCTGGAGTTCGAGCGTCTGAAGCTGATCGTCGACGGTGCAATGCGGACGCCCGATACGCTGCGCGACGGATGGGGCGCGGCCACGCAGCCGCGGCTGCAAGCCACGGTGGACGAGACGGTGGGCGCGTTCGGGATCAAGCCGGGCATGACCGTCACCGATATCTGGACCGATCAGTTCCTGCCGTCGGCGGCGGATCGCAAGCTCAAGGCCTGACGCGGAGCGCCCATGTCGATTCCTGTCATCGATCTCACCGATGCGTTGCTCCCCGGTGGAGCGCGCAGCGCCGAGGTGGCGCAGACATTCCGTGCGGCAGCCATTTCGTCGGGCTTCTTTTATGTCCGCAATCACGGCGTGGCGGCGGAAATGGTCGCCCGGCAATTCGCGCTGGCCCAGGCGCTGCTCGACCTTCCGGTTGCCACGCGGCACGCGTTGGCCATGGCCAATTCGCCCACCATGCGCGGCTTCGAAAACCTCGGGGACCAACGGCTCGATGCCGCGGCAAGGCCCGACCTGAAGGAGAGCTTCTACTGCGGCATGGCCTATCCGGACGATCACCCTTACGTGAAGGCGGGATATCAGACCTACGGCCATAACCAGTGGCCCCAGGAACTGCCGCAAGCGCCGGCGCAGTGCCAGGCCTATATCGACGCGATGCTTGTGCTGTCGCGCAGGCTCATGCAGTTGATGGCCCTCTCGCTCGATCTGCCGGAACACTATTTCGACCACACCAGCGAAAGCCCGATGGTGACGCTGCGCATGATTCGCTATCCCGCGCATCCCGCCGATGCCGACGCGCGGACCTTTGGCGCGGGGGCGCATACGGATTGGGGCGCCGTAACGATCCTGGCGCAGGACGCGCATGGTGGGCTGGAAGTCCAGATGCCGAATGGCGACTGGGTGCCGGCCACGCCCATGCCCGGCTGCTTTGTCGTCAACCTGGGCGACATGGTGCCCCGCTGGACCAACGGCCGCTACCACTCGAATCCTCACCGCGTGCGCAATGTCCACTCCGGCGGCGCGCCACGCTATTCGATTCCGTTCTTCTACGAGCCTGACTACCTGGCCCGCATCGAGCCGGTGCCTGGCACCCTGCGAGATGGCGAGACGCCGCGCTTTGCACCGTGCACCGCCGGAGAGCATCTGACCGAGATGTACCGGAAGACGTATGTCCCGGAGGTGCCCGCATGAAGCTGTGGTTCAACCTGCTCTGCCGCGATATCGACGCGCAGTTTGCGTTCTACCGGCAGATGCTCGACCTCCCCGAGGCCGTACAGTGCCAGTCGGCCATCTACCGCGCGCTGGAAACGCCAACGTTTCAGCTGGGGTTCAATGCTGCGGCGGCGTATGAGCTGCTGGGATTGGCGGATCGGCGTCCAGCGCCGGAATGCGTCTCGCCGGTCATTGCCTATGCGACCTTCATGGTGGAAACCCCTGCACGCGTGGACGAAGCCGGCAGGTCCGTTGAAGCCTTGGGCGGCACCGTGATCAAGCCGGCGTTTGCCACGTACTATGGACAGTGGCAGGTGGTGCTGCAAGACCCCGAGGGCAATGTGTTTCGGGTGGCCTGTGCGGCATTGCCAGTGGGGGCCACGCCAGCGAGACTGTGAGCCGGACGCGGCACGGCGTCCACCGACGTCTTGAAGTTTGGCGATCAGGCCCCAGATGGGGCCTGTTTGCTTTTTCACGCCCTCAAGTTTTCACAGCCCCCCGCATGTACCAGAAAGGCACTTCCGTCGAAATCCAGTTTCCCCCGCAACGCCTGAACGACGCCGCCGGCGACCCCTATTGGTTGGATTTGTCGATCGATGAGGCGCAGGCGCTGCTCGAACGCCTGCAGGCGCATCTGGCCCAGGCCACCGAAGGCACGGCCGCGCCGCTGGTGTTCAGTCTCGAAGGGCCGGCGGTGCCGGAATCGAAGGCAGCTCCCAGCCCGGACCAGCAGCCGGCGTCGACCGCAGCCGAGGCCGAATTCAAGCAATTGGTCTGCATCATCTGCGGCTGGGTCTACGACGAGGCAGCCGGCCTGCCCGAAGACGGCATCGCACCCGGCACGCGGTGGGAAGACATTCCGGACGACTGGCGTTGTCCGGAGTGCGATGTCGGCAAGGAAGACTTTGCGATGGTGGAGTTCTGAACCGTCGCGGCACCCGGGTTTTTTGTGGTCCAGGCGGCAGCGCTAGGCCTTCGCGCCATCCCCAAACAACACCGCCCCAACCCCTGGCAGCTCCGCTTCCAGTACGGAGCCGCTGGCCGATTCGGTCAAGACCAGGCGGTTCGTGCCGGGCCGGAACGCCACGTTGGTCACCGTGCCGCCCAGCGGGCTGCGCACAAAATGGGTACACCAGCCGTGCGCGTCGATGACAAACGCACCGCCCAGACTGGCGTGCGCCACGACCAGCCGGCCGTCGGCATCCATCGCCAAACCGTCTGGGCCGCTGGTGCCGAAGAAGGTCTGGAAGGCGCCGGCCTTCGACACCGATCCATCTGGCAGCAGCGGCATGCGCCATACCGCGTTGCCGCGCGTGGCGGCCACGAACAGGAAGCGGCCTGACGGATCGATGACGATGCCGTTGGGGCTCGGCACGTTAGACAGCAGCAGGTCGAGCTGGCCGGATGGACGCAGGCGGTAGACGCGCCCGGACGGGTCATGCAGGCCGGTCTGGCCCTGATCGGTGAAATACAGGTTGCCCTGCGTGTCGAACGTCAGGTCGTTGACGCCCTTGAAGCTTTCCGAATTGCGATGGCCCAGCACCACTTCGACATCGCCCTGGCCAGGCGTCATTCGCAGGATGCCGCGACGATAGTCGGCAATCCACAGGCTGCCGTCGCGATGCAGCGCGATGCCGTTCGGCCAGCCGCCGGTATCGCCGACGAGTTGCCATTGCAGGTCCGGTGTGATGCGGAACAGCCGGCCGTGCGGGATATCGGTCAGGTACAGGTTGCCGTCGTGGTCGAAGGTCGGGCCTTCCAGGAAGCTGTCGGCGATCTGTCCGGGCTTGTTCGCGTCGGCCCACGCGCTGCGCTGCGGCAGCCGCAGTGGGTCCGGCATGCGCGTGAGCACGCGCGCTTCGATGATCTGCGGTGGCGTGAAGTTGACGTTCCACATGGCGATGTCAGTCTGCCTTGATGTTGGCGGCCTTGATCACGGCGGCCCAGCGTTTGATCTCGTCGTCGACCAGTTTGGCCGCCTGCGCGGGGGTGCTGCCTTCCGGGTCCAGGCCTTGCGATTGCAACTGCTTCCTGACTTCGGGCGTGTTGACGGCGGCCACGATGTCCTTGTTCAGGCGGTCTATCACGGGCTGCGGCGTGCCGGCCGGGGCCGAAAACGCCACCCAGTATTTCATCACCATCTTTGGCATGCCCACTTCAGGCGCGGCAGGCACGTCGGGCAGCACGGGCGAGCGCACATCGTTGGCCAGCATCAGCGCACGCAGCTTGCCGCTCTTGATGTATTGCAGTGCCGTCGGCAGTGACGTGATCAGCGCCTGGATCTGGCCGCCCATGACGTCCTGCAGCGCGGCCCCGGCGCCGCGATAAGGCACGTGAACCAGGTTGGTGCCGGCCACGCTGTTGAACAGCGCGCCACCCAGATGGGTATTGGTGCCGTTGCCGCCCGAACCGTAGTAGTACTTGCCCGGATTGGCCTTGGCCAGTGCGATGAACTCCTGCACGGTCTTGGCGGGCACGTTGGGATTGACCACGAGCACGTGCGGGACCGATGCGACGACGGAAATATGACGGAAGGCGGTTTTCGGGTCGAACGGCAGCAGCTTGGGCTGCAGCGTAGCCGCGATGGCGTAAGACATCTCCATGGTCAGCAGCGTGTAGCCGTCCGGATTGGCACGCGCCGCCGTGCTCCAGCCGATCACGCCGCCCCCGCCGGTACGGTTGTCCACCACCGTGCTGGTGCCATTGGCGCTCATGCCCGTGGTGACCAGGCGGGTGATCAGGTCGGCCGAGCCGCCCACGGCGTACGGCACGATCACGGTGATCGGCCTGGACGGGAAGGTTTCGGCGGCAATGGCGTGGATAGGGGCCACCGTTGCACTGGCGGCGGCCAGCGCAACGGCACCCAGGAAGGCGCGGCGTGTCATGGAGTCTCCTGCAGCATCTGAAATTTTTTCGTTCTATTGTTTAGAACGTTGTTCCGTTAATGCTGCGCCGAAAGGCAGGAGATTGTCAAGCGGCGCGGGATGCCGCTCATGGCCGAAGTACTGCGATCCGGCAGGGGAGGCAGCGGGTGCTACCGATCCTGCGGCGCGACGCCGAGAATGTTGGCCGCGAACGCCTCATGTGTGGCCGCGTCCACCGGGCGGTGCTTTATCGTGGCGGACGGCGGGTACTTGCCCACGGTGTTGCCGTTCTTCCAGTCGCGCGACGGGCGAATGGGGCGCGCCGTGAAGCCGCCGCCGCAGTTGGGGCAGACGTTGCCGAGCACGTTGTCCACGCAATCGGCGCAGAACGTGCATTCGAAGCTGCAGATGCGGGCCTGCGTGGAGGCCGGCGGCAGCGCGGTGTTGCAGTGTTCGCACGTGGGGCGCAGTTCCAGCATGGGTGTCTCCTTTCCTTTTCGTGTTCGTGCCATCATAGCCGCCTTCAGTTTCTCCTCTGTCATCCGATCAAGTCATGACCGCCGCGCAGGACGACCATCCACATCCCGCCAACGACCCCGCCAGCAGCGTCCTCAAGGCCGCGTTCGTGCGCCATGAGCAATCGCTTGCGCCGCCGGGGCATGCGCCTGGCGAGGACGACCACGCCGTCTACCGCACGCTGCTCGAATCGACGAAGGCCATTCCCTGGAAGATCGACTGGGCGACGATGGAGTTTGCCTATATCGGCCCGCAGATCGAAACGCTGCTGGGCTGGGCACCGTCGACATGGAAGACCGTCAACGACTGGGCCGACCGCATGCATCCCGATGACCGGGAGCAGGTGGTCAATTTCTGCGTGGCGCAGTCACAGGCCGGCACGGATCACGAGGCGGACTATCGCGCGCTGACGCGCGATGGCGGCTACGTGTGGCTGCGCGACGTGGTCCACGTGGTGCGCAACGCGCAGGGCGAGGTGGATTCGCTGGTCGGCTTCATGTTCGACATCAGCGAGCGCAAGCGCACCGAGGAGATGCTGGCCCAGCTGCAGCAGGAACTGGAGCGCCTGTCGTTCACCGACGGCCTGACCGGCGTGGGCAATCGCCGCAAGTTCGATGCCGTCCTGCAGGCGGAATGGGATGCGGCGGCGGTGACGGGCATGCCGTTGTCGCTGATCATCATGGACATCGACTTCTTCAAGTCCTTCAACGACTACTACGGCCACGTGCAGGGCGATGGCTGCCTGAAGCGAATTGCGTCGGTGCTGCGCGACGCGCTGGGCGAGCATCATTTCCTGGGCCGCTTTGGCGGCGAAGAATTTGCGATGGTGCTCGGCAATACCGATGCCGATACGGCCGTGAAAGTGGCCGAACGTTGCCGCGAGCTGATTGCGGCGGCGGCCATCCCTCATCTGCGCTCGCCCTACGATCAGCGCGTGACGGCCAGCTTTGGCGTGGGCACGATGGTGCCGAACGACCGCAGCGACGCCACGGCCTTCCTGAACCTGATCGACGCACAGCTTTACCACGCCAAGGACAACGGCCGCAATCGCATCGCGGCCGTGGATCGCGCCGGGATGCAGGGCGACGCCTTCAAGGTGCATTCCCGATGACCGTGCAGGGGCCGGCGCCCACGGCGCGGCTGCTGCTGCGGGCCTGGTGCGAGGCGGACCGTGCGCCGTTTCGTGCCATGAATGCCGATTCGCGCGTCATGGCATGCTTTCCATCCACTTTGACCGATGTGCAAAGCGATGCGCTGTTCGACCGCATCGTGGCCCATCACGCGCAGCATGGCTTCGGCCTGTGGGCGCTGGCGCGGAAGGAACCGTCGGGGGCCGGCACGTTCATCGGCTTTACGGGACTCAGCATTCCGGCATGGCAGACGCCCTTCGGCCCCCGCGTGGAGATTGGCTGGCGCCTGACCCATGACCATTGGGGGCAAGGCTATGCAACGGAAGCGGCACGGGCATCGCTGGCCTATGGATTCGATGTCCTGCAGATCGACGAGATCGTATCGTTCACGGCGGCCATCAACCGGCGGTCCGAACGCGTGATGCAGCGGCTGGGCATGCACCATGACGCCGCCGGCGATTTCGATCATCCCGCGCTGCCGCCCGGCCATCGGCTTGAACGGCATGTGCTCTACCGGCTGACGCGCGAAGCATGGGCCATGGCAAGACGCGGCCGGTGCCGGCACTGCGGTGAAACGGCCACTGGGCACGGGGGCTAGCGGCAATCACGGCGTTGCGGTCTATATCCGCAACGTAAGGGCCTGCAGTCGTGGCGTGCAGTCGTGGCGTGCAGTCGTCGCGTGAGCCATTCGGCGCGGCTGCAGCGGAATGGCATCCGCAGCAGGACTTCCATCAGGTGCTGACGAATCGGCCAGGCCGGGCCGCAGCCGGAAACGTGGTGAAACAGATCCGCCTGGGTACTGGATGGCGGCCTTCAAATAGCGGGACAACCGGGTAACGGTATTCGCTAGGCGCCGCCCGGCGGCCAGATCCATTCCGGCGCCTGCTGGATCAGGCGATCCGCGACGGTGCGTACTTCAGCCATGGCCTGGCTGGCGATGCCCGACGCGGTGGACGCCTTGCGGCTAACGATGCCCACCGACCGCACCGGGCCGTCCACGATCTCCGTCACCGACATGCCCTTGAGCGACAGCAACGGCATGATGCCCAGGTACGGCAGCACGGCAATGCCCAACCCCTGCTTGACGAAGCCCGCGATGGTGCCGATCTGGTCCAACTGCAGCTTCGGGCGGAACACCACGCCCCGCTGCAGGAAGGCCGCACTCATGTATTTCATCGCCGTACTGGCATCGGTCATGCTGATCAGCGGCAGGTCGTTCAGGTTCTCCATCTGCGTTCGCGCGCCCAGCCGCTGCCGCCACGCTGCCGGCGCCAGCAGCACGAAGCGGTCACGCAGGATTTCCTCGTAGTGCAGGTCGGGATTGGACGGCGAGGCCGACGCCAGCGCAAAGTCCACCTGATAGCTGACCACGCGGCGGACGGCTGCCTGATCCGCGCAGTCGTGAACGGTGAGATGCGGCTGCGGATAGCGCCGCTCCAGGGCTGCGCACACGCCGGGCAGCAGCACGTTGGCCAGTGACGGCAGCGCCGCCACGGCCAGCCGGTGCGCCTCCTGTTCGGCCCGGTTCTGCATCTGCTGCAGGCCGGTGTCGAATTCCCCAACGATGCGGCGTGCCATCGGCACCAGTTGCTCGCCGGCGGGCGTCAGCCGCACGCTGCGCGTGGAACGCTCGAACAGCGCGACGCCGAGTTCGTCTTCCAGATCCTTCACCGTCTTGCTCAGCGAGGGCTGGGTGACAAAGAACTGTTCAGCCGTGCGGCTGAAGTTCAGCGACTGGGCCAGCGCAAGGAAGATGCGTAGCTGGCGCGGTGTGACATTCATTCCTGGCACCTATCAATTTATCGATAAATGGAATTTCCGCAATAAATGTAGCCTGCCTAGAATGGGCCGGCAAATTTCACGACAACGATGACACGGAGACGCGGCATGCTGGATCTGCATGGGAAGGTGGCACTGGTGATGGGCTGTGGCGCGGTGGCCAGGGGCTGGGGCAACGGCCGCGCCACGGCGGTACTGATGGCGCGCCAGGGTGCCCGCGTGTTCGGCACCGACCTGCATGTCGGGCACGCCAACGAGACACGCGACCTGATCCGGGCGGAAGGCTTCGAGGCCGAAATCATGGCCTGCGACAGCACGCGGGCGGAGCAGGTGGAAAAGGCTGTGCAGGCGTGCATGGCGCGCTATGGCCGGATCGACATCCTGGTGAATAACGTCGGCCTGTCGCAGCCCGGCGGCCCGGTCGACATGGACGAGGCGGTCTGGGACGCGCAGATGCAGGTCAACCTCAAGGGTGCGTTCCTGGGCTGCAAGCATGTGCTGCCCATCATGCAGCATCAGGGTGGCGGATCCGTGATCAACGTGGCGTCGGTGGCGGGCCTGCGCTATGTGGGCAAGCCGCAGGTTGCCTATGCGGCCGCCAAGGCGGGGCTCATGCATTTCACGCGCACCACGGCCGTGATTCACGCACCCGACAACATCCGGCTCAACTGCGTGGTGCCGGGGCTGATGCACACGCCGCTGATCGAGGGCCTGGCCGCCAAATACGCGAAGGGCGACACCGAAGGCTTTATCGCGCATCGCAACAACCAGGTGCCGATGAAGCGCATGGGCGACGGCTGGGATACCGCGCATGCGGTGCTGTTCCTGGCGGCGGACGAAAGCCGCTATGTCACCGGCACCGAAATCGTCGTCGATGGCGGGCTGGTGGCCGCGACGCGCTGACAGGCGGCAATCCGCCGCGCGTATCCGCCGGGACGGACCGCAGAGTCCGCCGGCATCGAGTCATCACCCAATCAAGAAAGGAGACAACGATGACACGCATTTCCCGACGTCTGTCTGGTGCCGCCGCACTGGTCGCGACGGCCCTGGCGGCAATGCTCGGTATGGCGCCCGTCAAGGCGCAGCAACCCTATCCGACCCAGCCCATCCGGCTGATCGTACCGTTCGCGCCCGGTGGTGCGGTCGACCAGACCGCACGCACCATTTCCAACGCGCTCGGCAAGCAACTCGGGCAAACCGTGGTGATCGAGAACAAGCCCGGCGCCAGCGGATCGCTCGGTGCAGGGGAACTGGCCCGGGCCCGCCCCGACGGATACACGCTGATGCTGGCGCTGGATTCCCAGGCGGTGAACCACTACACAGTGAAGAACCTGCGCTTCGACACATTCAACTCGTTTGATTACCTGAGCCTGCTGGTGACCACGCCGCAGGTACTGGTGGTGCGCAGCGACATGCCGGTGAAGAACGTCGACCAGTTGGTGACCTACCTCAAGACACATCCGGAGACGTCATACGGATCGGCCGGTACGGCATCGGCGGGCCATGTGAACAGTGCCCAACTGAACATCGCAAAGCAACTGTCGACGACGCACATCCCGTACAAGGGGGCGGCGCCGTTGCTGACCGACCTGCTCGGCGGGCATATCCAGTACGCGTTCGCCGGGCTGTCCGTGATGCTGCCGCATATCCAGGCAGGCAAGATCCGCGCGCTGGCGGTCAGCTCGCCCAGGCGGTCGGCGATGTTGCCCGACGTGCCGACCATGAGCGAGTCGATCCCGGGCTTCGAATATCCGACCTGGATCGGCCTGGTGGCGCCCAAGGGGCTGCCGTCCGACGTGCGCGAGAAGATCCTGGCCGCCACCCGCGAAGTCATGCATGATCCCGAGGTGTCGAAACGGTTCGCGGAAAATGCGTTCGATATTGTCAACAACAGCCCCGAGGCGTTCTCGGCGCGCGTGAGGAAGGATTCTGACGTGATGGCCGAGCTGGTCAAGCGCAAGATCATCGTGGCGGAATAAGCCGCGCGTACAGGGACACAGGAAAACAGGAACACAGGAGAGCACAGCAACATGGCCAACATTCCCTATGCCGATCTGTCCGATCCGGCGGTACGTCCGCTGGTGGACCGCATCACGGCCGAGCGCGGCGGCGTGCTGCATCTGTACCAGATGCTGCTCCACGCGCCGCCCGTGGCCGAGGGCTGGCTGACCTATCTGACGGCGATCCGGCAGAAATCGAGCTTGCCGGGCGCACTGCGGGAACTGGTGATCATGCGCGTGGCCATCCTCAATGGCGCGCCGTACGAGGCCGACCAGCACGCGCCCATCGCGCTCAAGGAGGGCATGACGCAGGCGCAACTGGACGATCTGGCGTCGTGGCAGGACAGTGGCCTGTTCGATGATACGGAACGTGCGGTGCTGGCCTACACCGATGCCATGACCCGCGACATACAGGTGCCGGCATCGGTGTCCGAGGCCATCCGCCAGCGATTCCCGCACCGGCAGGTGGTGGAGCTGACGGCCACCATCGCGGCCTACAACATGGTGTCACGCTTCCTGGAAGCGCTGCAGGTGCATTCGCACGACGCGCGTTAGCGCCGTCGCGCCGTCGCCGGGGCGGTTGCGGTGACGCCGCTCAGGCGTCGGTCGTTGCTGGCCGCGCTACGGCAAGGTGCAGGGCGAACCACGTGCCGCTTCCGTCCGCCTGCCATCCGATGGCGGCGCCGATGGCCTGGGCGCGGCGGTGCAGGTTTGCCAGCCCGCGTCCGCCATGCGCGGGCGAGACCGCACTGGGGTCGAACGGCGCGCCGTTATCGTGGATGCGGACCGTCACGGTGGCGTCCGCCGCGCCGGTCTGCACGCGGATCGCGGTGGCGCTGCCGTGCTTCAGGATATTGGTGAACACCTCCTGGACGATTCGCAGCACGTGCAGCGCGCCTTGCGGGTCGAGCCACTGAAGCGGTGGCACGTCTTCCACTTCCCACACCAGCTGGATGCCGGCGGCTTCGAGGCGTGGGCCCAGCCGATAGCGCAACGTGGCCAGCAGCAGGAGCAGATCGGCGGAATCGGGCTCCAGCGAGTCGATGGTGAGCTTCAGGTCGTCGATGCACTCGCGCAGCAGCTGTGCGACGTCTATCGCTACGCCACGCTGTTCCACCACGCGCAGCGCGCTCATCAGCGATGAGCCCAGCCCGTCGTGCATTTCTTCCAGCAGGCGCTGGCGCTCCTGCGCCAGCGTCTCGCGACGCTCGATCTCGCGTAGCTGGCGATGGCTTTCGTTGAGTTCGGCCTCGCGCTGCGCCAGCCGCGTCGCCAGGCTCGCATTGACCTGTGCGACCTGTTCCAGCGCGCCGATGTAGCGGCGGTACATCAGGTACATGAACAGCAGCAGCTGTACGCAGCCCAGGTACGACAGCAGGTAGATGCCTTCGATGCTGAGGCGGTAGTTCTGCAGCAGCACGTCGTGGACGGCGATGGGCGTGCTCATCGCGTTCCAGATCGAGAACAGCAGCGCCTCGCGCGAACGGGCGCGCCACGCTGCCTGCAGCGCGGCGATCGATGCGGTGAGGTTCAGGCAGACCAGCAGCAACTGCGACAGCGGGAACAGGAAGACCGCGTGCGTGAACCACGACAGCGGCAGCGTGCTGGTGGCCAGGAACACTACGATGCAGATCAGTGCCGCTTCGAGCCGCCGGTAGCGGACATCAAGGTACCGGAAGATGAAGACGTAGCACGTGAGGATCAGCCAGGCGATGCTGTTGAACGCCAGCCAGGTGAACCACGCTTCGGGAATCGGCAGCGGGTCCTGCCCGACCAGATACTGCAGCGTATGCAGGAAATAGCTGCCGGCGGCCAGGAAGCAGAGCAGGTAGCGGGATTCCGCGCGGCGCCGGCACCAGATCATCAGTGAGAAGATGCCGATGGCCAGCAACGCACCGCTGGAAAGATAAGGAAACTGGGTCTGCAGGAAGCTGCGCAGCGCGTAGCGCCACAGCAATTGCCCGTTGGTGCCGATGCGCATCGTCGACAAGGCGCCGCCAATCTGCCCGGCCATGTCCATGCGCACGACGATTTCGTGCGGGTTGGGTCCCAGCGGAATCCACAGCGGATAGTTGTAGCTGTTCCAGACCGGGCCGGCGCGTGAATGCCAGCGCAGCTGGCCATCGACATAGACGGCCAGGCGGCCGACCGTCTGCCAGCGCGGCGCGTAGAGATACAGTTGATCGCCAGCCTCGCCGCTCTCGGCGGCATCCGGCACCGGCACGCGCACCCAGACGGTAGTGACAGCGCCGTTGTCGAGCGAATCTGGCGTAATCTGGCGCGGCACCACGATGGGCAGGGGGGTGGGCTGCCAGGGCCCGGCACGCTCGGACATGGCCAGCTGCATTGGCGGCGAGTCGAGCGAACCGGCCGGCGTGATACGCACTTCCGCGCGGGTGACATGCAGCGGCGGGCTGCTGGCTTGGGCGCATGTGCCGACGAAAGCGGCCGCCAGGCATAGTGCCAACGCCAGCCAGCGATGCCAGGCACGCTTAATGGTCAGCGGCCGGTTCATCGGGCGCATTCATCGGGCGCGTTCATCGAGCAGGCCCTGCGTGCGTGCCACGTTGATGGCTTCGATCTTCGAATGCACGTCCAGCTTGACGTAGATGCGGCGTACGTAGGTCAGCAGGGTATGGCGCGACACGCCAAGGCGCTGGGCGATTTCGTCGTGAGAGAAGCCGCGCGTGATATCGGTCAGCACCTGAAATTCGCGCGGCGACAACGTTGACGTAGCGGCGACCGGGGCCGCGGGCGGCGATCCGGTGGGGGCGGCAGACGCTGGTGCGCGCATGCGCAGCAGCACCTGCCGGGCGATCAGGGGACTCATCGGGCTGCCCCCCTGATGGAGCGAGCGAAGCTCGCGCACGATGTCCGCGGCGCTGCTGTCCTTGAGAAGGTAGCCGGTGGCACCTGCGGCGATCGAACGCATGACGTGGGACTCGTCGCCAAATACGGTGGCCACCATGATTTCGCAGCAGGGCCATGCGGCGCGGGCGGCGTGGATGGCATCGACGCCCGAGCCGTCCGGCAGGCCCAGGTCGATCACCAGGATATCGGCGGGTGTCGCGCAGCGCAGCATCGACAGCCCGGCGGACAGCGTGGCGGCTGCACCGGCCGCGCGCATGTCCGGCGCGCTTGCGAGCGCCTGCGTGAACGCGGTGCTGAAACGTGGATCGTCCTCGATCAGGGCGACGCGAATGGTCTGGGCGGGCTGGACAGGCGGAGGCGGGCGAGTGTTCGTCATGATGCGTTGGGTTGCGAAGTCGACAAGGCTGCGCACGACACTGGCAGCGGCTCGTGCAACCGCGAACGTCCCCCACGCAAGAGGGGAAGCGGCCTCATGTCACTTGTTCGGGGGACATACACGCCGCGAGGGTAACGCTACGATGCGTCCGAATTGTTGCACGCGTTGCCCGGATGCGAAACCACGGCGCAAAACGTGCATGCACCAAAACAACAGACGGGGAAGAGGGGCAGCATGAAGATTGCGACGACGCAACGGGCATTGGTTGCACTGGCGGGTGCATGGATCGTCAGCCTGGCTTTGGCCGGGTGCGGCGGGGGCGATGGGGGAAGCAGCGCGGCCGGAAGCAATGCCGGCAATGCCGGCAATGGATCGACGGGATCCGGCGGCGGGGGCACGGGCGGGACTGGCAGCAACGGCGGTACGGGCGGCACCGGAGATGGCGGCGGATCGGTGACGCCCGCTGCTGTCACCTACCTGGGCGTCATCAGTTTTGGGGACACGATCGCCATTACGCTCGATGCCCCGGCGGCTGGCAAGCTCAAGATCCGCTTTGCGGATTCCGCTTTCGGCCTGAGCGGCACGCTAATTGGCGACTATACGAACAATGGCGGTGTCTACACCGTTGCCAATCTCGCCGCAGACGGCGCCGATCCGCCGCCGGCTTTCGTGTCGGCGTTGCTCGGATCGATCACGGCGACGTTCACGGTGTCGGGCACGACCTTGACCGGCGAGATTGCCGGGTTGCCCAAACAGCTGGGCGGGGGCAAGCTGTCGGGGCATATCAGCGCCAGCAGCGTATCGGCGGGTTCCACGCCGGCCAGCCTGGCCGGCACGTACAGCCTGATCACCACGCAATCCACGTACTACGCGACAAGCGGCAACCTGCAGGGGCAGAACGGTATCGGCAGCCAGATGCGGGTGAACGCCGATGGGTCGGTTCGCATGTGCCAGGCCGACTACAGCGACACCTGTGTCAACGGGCTGCCCGGCAGTCTGACGCTGGCAGACCAGACCCGCTACCCCGGCGCGTACGAGCTGACGCTGGGCGGCCAGTTCCAGGGGCGCCTGTTCACGCTGCAGACCAACGGCGGCATACAGACGCTCTACCTGGACATGATTTACCCGAACAACATGGGCAACCCGATCACCGGTACCGCGATCTTCCGCCCCGTGCAGACGCTGACCGCCGCGCAGGTGGCAGGGCGCTGGACGTGCTCGCAGCCGGCAGTGTCATATCTGCGGCCCGCAGGGCTTGGCTTGCCTGTCTACCTGGATGGCGCGATGCAGTCCAACGTGTTCACGATTTCCGCCGATGGCGAAGTCACGGACATGGCCACCCATACCGCGACCCCGCTCCATACGAATGTCGCCAGGAACTCGGTAGGCGGAATCGCGCAGTTGACAGCCATCAACGGCATCATGTCCACCGAATGGACGGTGCCAGTGGGTACCGTCGGCACACGCTCGCAGGTATTTCTGCCACTCGACGCCACCACGATGGCCTATTTCGCCGAGATCCAGGTGCCGATCGTCGACACGAACGTGACGGTAGCAGCGCTGGTCCAGGGCAAGTGCAGCAAGTCCGGTTGACGCCGAAGCACGACATGAGCGATGCCTGAACGCCCCGGCGCGGCGATGCCCGGGGCGTCTTGCCAGGAGGGCCCAGGCTGGCCGAGGACTGTTTCCGGGCGGCGGTGACGGCCGGCGTGAAGTGAAACTGGCCCAGCCGGGTGAAGCCGTCGGGTGCCAGGCCAGGCAGGCGGCCAGCCAGAAGAAACGCCCCGGGGCATCTCTGCCGCGGGGCGTTTCGTTGGGTGCTTCCCCGTCTTGCAGGCTGCCGGGCAGCCCGCATGACGGCTGGTCGGATCAGGCGCTTAGCCCTTGACCGCTTCCAGTGCGGCGTTCAGCGTCTTGCTCGGGCGCATGATGGCTTCGAGCTTGGCTTCGTCCGGCTTGTAGTAGCCGCCGATGTCCACCGGCTTGCCCTGTACGTCGCCCAGTTCGCCGATGATGGTCTTCTCGTTTTCCGTCAGCGTCTTGGCCAGCGGTGCGAACGTCTTCGCCAGGTCGGCGTCTTCCGTTTGCGCGGCCAGTTCCTGAGCCCAGTACATGGCCAGGTAGAACTGGCTGCCGCGGTTGTCGAGCTGGCCGGTCTTCGGCGACGGGCTCTTGGCGTTGTCCAGCAGCTTGCCGGTTGCAGCGTCCAGCGTCTTGGCCAGCACCTTCGCGCGGTTGTTGCCCGACTTGATGCCGAGTTCTTCCAGCGATACGGCCAGGGCCAGGAATTCGCCGAGCGAATCCCAGCGCAGATGGTTTTCTTCCACCAGCTGCTGCACGTGCTTCGGTGCCGAACCGCCCGCGCCCGTTTCGTACATGCCGCCACCGGCCATCAGCGGCACGATCGACAGCATCTTGGCGCTGGTGCCCAGTTCCATGATCGGGAACAGGTCGGTCAGGTAGTCGCGCAGGATGTTGCCGGTAACCGAGATGGTGTCCAGGCCGCGGATCACGCGTTCCAGCGTGTAACGCATGGCGCGCACCTGCGACATGATCTGGATGTCCAGGCCCTTGGTGTCGTAATCCTTCAGGTAGGTCTCCACCTTCTTGATCAGCTCGGCCTCGTGCGGACGGTACGGGTCCAGCCAGAACACGGCCGGCATGCCCGAGTTGCGGGCGCGCGTGACGGCCAGCTTCACCCAGTCGCGGATCGGCGCGTCCTTGACCTGGCACATGCGCCAGATGTCGCCCTGCTCGACCTGCTGCGTCAGCGCCGTCAGCACTTCGCCGGTGGCGTTGTCGACGATGCGGGCTTCGCCGTCTTCGGGAATCTCGAACGTCTTGTCGTGCGAACCGTACTCTTCAGCCTTCTGCGCCATCAGGCCGACGTTCGGCACCGTGCCCATGGTCACCGGGTCGAATGCGCCGTTGGTCTTGCAGAAGTTGATGATTTCCTGATAGATGCGGGCGAACGTCGATTCAGGGATCAGGCACTTGGTGTCCTTGGTGCGGCCGTCGGCGCCCCACATCTTGCCGCCGATACGGATCATGGCGGGCATCGACGCGTCGACGATCACGTCGTTCGGCGCGTGCAGGTTCGAGATGCCCTTGGCCGAATCCACCATCGCCAGTTCCGGACGATGTTCGTGGCAGGCGTGCATGTCGCGGATGACTTCTTCCTTCTTCGACTCGGGCAGCGCCTCGATCTTGGTGTACAGGTCCACCAGGCCGTTGTTGACGTTCACGCCCAGTTCGTCGAACAGCTTCTGGTGCTTGGCGAAGGCGTCCTTGTAGAAGACCTTGACGGCGTGGCCGAACACGATCGGGTGCGACACCTTCATCATGGTCGCCTTGACGTGCAGGCTCAGCATGACGCCGGTCTTGCGCGCGTCTTCCATCTGGTCTTCGTAGAAGGCCAGCAGGGCCTTCTTGCTCATGAACATGCTGTCGATGACCTCGCCGTCCTGCAGCGCGACCTTCGGCTTCAGGACCACGGTCTTGCCGCTCTTGGTCACCAGTTCCATGCGGACTTCGCGTGCGCGGTCGAGCGTGATCGACTTTTCGCCGTGGTAGAAGTCGCCATGCTTCATGTGGGCCACGTGCGTGCGCGAGGCCATGCTCCACTCACCCATGCTGTGCGGGTGCTTGCGCGCGTAATTCTTGACGGCGGCCGGGGCGCGGCGATCCGAATTGCCTTCGCGCAGCACCGGGTTCACGGCGCTGCCCAGGCACTTCGAGTAGCGTTTCTGGATGGCCTTCTCTTCGTCGGTCTTCGGATCTTCCGGGAAGTCGGGAATCTTGTAGCCCTTGGACTGCAGTTCCTTGATCGCGCTGACCAGCTGGAACACCGAGGCGCTGATGTTCGGCAGCTTGATGATGTTGGTGTCCGGGTCTTGCGTCAGACGGCCCAGTTCGGCCAGGTTGTCCGGCACGCGCTGTTCTTCGGTCAGGTATTCGGGGAATTCGCCCAGGATACGGCCAGCCACCGAGATGTCGCTGGTTACCACGTTAACGCCGGCCGGGCCGGTGAACGTGCGGATGATAGGCAGGAAGGCACTGGTGGCCAGCAGCGGAGCTTCGTCGGTTAGGGTGTAGATGATGGTGGGCTGCTGGTTACTCATCGCTTATCTCGCATCAAATTCGGGTTGGGAAATGCCACGCCCGGGTCGCGGTGCGGGGCAAGATTTGAATTTTGCCTGATTTTGCATGGCGGAGGTACGCTCCTTCATGTGAAATTTGTGTGCTGTATGCAGTGGCATTCAACGTTGCTTTGCGTATCTTTCCGGCTTCAGCAAGCAATTGCATGCAAGTTCATTAATTTAGGTCGGAATCCGGAACCTGCAAAATTCTCGATTCTTATGTCTTATAGAAGAGTTCGAGTAAGGTGCTCGGGTATTCGAACGCGTTGTGTGATCGTTAAGCAACTTATTGCGATAGTGGTCACGTGTGAAAGGTCCCGCCGCCGTGAGCCATCCGGGGCGCGTCGCCGCCCCGCTCGAAGTCGGCAATGATCTGCGCGCCGAACAGCAGCAGCGTGGCGGCGATCTCCAGGCTGAGCAGCACCACGATGGCTGTGGTCAGCGATCCATAGACCTTGCCAACCTGGGAAAGTGTCGAAAAGTACCAGACCAGCACATGGCGCGAGATTTCCCAGAGGACGGCTGCAAAGACCGCGCCGACCAGCGCATGCCGCACCGATAGCCGGCCGACCGGCATCACCAGGTAGATCGACGTCAGCAGCAGGATCTCGCCCAGGAAACCCAGCCCATACAGCAGCCAGCCGGACAGGCGGCCCAGCGACCAGTCGTGACCCAGTACCTCCAGATGCCGTTCGCCGATGGTCTGCAGGCCGCCCGCCACGATGGTCACGATCAGCAGGCCTACGCTGAGCACGAGGATGTAGCAGTAGGGCAGGATCGCGGACACCAGGAAATGGCGTCGCCGGATGGCCACGCGATGGATGAAGATCACCGACATCGCGTTCTCCAGCACCGTGAATGCCAGCGAACTGAAGAAAACCATGGTGATTGCCAGCACCCAGCCGATAACGCCACGATTGTTGAGAAACCGGGCCAGTTCCGTGACCAGCGCGTGCGATTGCCCCGGCAACAGCCATTCGAGATAGCGCTCCACGGTTTCCAGCAGTTCGACGGGGTCCACCAGTTGCGACAGCCCGATCAGCATCAGGATCAGCAGCGGCACGATGGACAGGAGCGCGTAGTAGGCCACGGCGCCGGCCAGCAGCAGGCCCTGGTTGGCGCGAAAGTGGACCAGTGCATCGAGCAGGAAACGGCAGGGGTGCCGAAGCACCAGGCGGATGCGGGCGTCGAGGAGTTGCATGGCGGCACACCGGGACGGGGTGCCCTCAATGTGGCCGAGGGCAGCGCACAAGGCAAGGGGATGTTGTCTGACATGGCCCGCCAGCGTGGCGGCGGCCGTTCAGTGGCCTCCGTACGGAAACCGGGTTTGCGCGGCCATTCTCGACAGGTGATCGCGCAGGTGTGCCAGTTCGGCCGAAAGCTGCAGCGTCAGGAAGGCATGGGAGCTGTGCCCGATCGACGGGTCGTCGGGGTGCGGGGACGGCAGCGAGGCGTGCTGGTGCACCATCGTCTCGTCGGCGGCTTCCAGCGCGGACGCCATTTCCAGCAGCAGGTCGCGGATATTGCGCTCGCCGCGGGTTTCCTCGGTGGCGTCGGGGTCGATGGCGGCCAGCATCTCCAGGGCGCTGATGCAGACCCGGGCGCTGTGCTGAACCTCTTCCAGATCGGCTGTCGGCACTTTGGTTTCCTTTGACACCGATGGAATCAGGCTGCGCATTTGCACCAGGAGGCCCGACAGCTTCATCATGTCCTGCTGCCGCTCCTTCTCGTCGCGCTCGCCGCGCTCGATCTTCGCGTGCACCGCAGCGCAGGCACGCAGCAGACTGGCCAGCTTGAACCGCCAGGAATATGACGCATACGCCGGAAATGCGAACGAGAAGACCAGCGCGATGGCGGTGCCGATCAGGACGTCCACGGTGCGCCACAGCGCGTCATAAACGTCCTGGTTGCCGTGGCCTGCGGTGATGACCACGGTCACCGCTGCAAGCAGGGCGATGTATCCGCCTTTGCCTACGGCGTGGTACGCGCAGTAGCCGCAGATGACGGCCATCAGGCCCCATGTCAGTGTGGGGATGCCGAAGTAGGTTTCCTGGATGATCAGAAATAGCCCGATCAGCGCGCCGATCAGCGTGCCGGCACCACGTTCGGCCGCCCGGCGGCGGATATTGCCATGGTGCTGCAGCCCGCCGATGACCACCAGGACGGTAATGGTGGCCCATTCGCCGTGGGGGATGTCGATGCCGGTGGTGAGCGCAATCGACACCAGCAGGGCCAGCGCCACGCGCGTGGCGTGGAAGATGCGGGCCTGCCGGAATCGTCGGTCGGGGTCTAGCAGCGCGCTGGTTGTTTTTCGCAGTGCCTCGAACATGGCGGCGATCACCGTGCGGAGATCTGAACGCTTCGAGTGTATAGAGCGGGGCCCATGTTCCGCAATGTTTACATTCTGCGGCTGGGCGGGCCGGGCAAGCCCCGGCGTCGGGCGATCGAGATCCACGGCGGTGTCAGCCAGCCGTGGCAATCAGGACGGGTCTTTGGCGCGGGTACGCGACACCGCCATCATGATGCCGATGCCGAGCACGATCACGCAGGCGATGCCGATGTAGACGTGCGCGACGCCGGCCACGGACAGCCCCCAGGCGATGCCGCCTACCAGCACCACGAGGCCGATTACATAGAGCAGGAATGACATGGCTGTACCTCCGGAGGTTGTTTTGGTTGCCGGACGTCACTCCGCTGCGCCGGGCAGGCAACAGCGGGTGGCTCAATGTCAATGTAGGGAGGATGCCTGCCGTTTGCGATCAGGCAATGGCCGAGCCTGACGTAGGCAGGCTCTGACGCGCCGAGGGCGCGAGATGACGCTTCAGCCTGCCGCCAGGCTCACGCCGCTGGCGGCCGCCTGGGCCTTCCCATCGCGGCCGTACATCTCGTTCGGTCCCATGCCGCCCTGGCGCAGCACCTGAATGGCTTCCTGCGTGAATTCCAGATGGGCATTGACGATGGCGCCATTCAGGTCGTTGGCGTCGTTGGCCTTGTGGGCGAAGAACACCACCTTGCGCCATGCCTCGGTGACAGCCGGTTCGACTTCGCGGCCCACCAGCAGGCCGCCGTCGCCGACGCGCAGGCCAAGCGCGATCATCTGCGCCTCGCGGGAGGCCGAGGCGCGGGTCAGCGCCTGAGCCAGTTCCATCTTCTTGTTGAGCAGTTCGCTCAGTGCCTGGAAATCCTGCCGCTTGATGGCGTCGCGCTCTTCAGAGAGGGCGCGCCCGAAAGCGGCGATGGCGTTGGCTTCAACCGAAAGGGACTGGATCAGCGCAGCTTGGCTCATGTCAGGTTCAGGATTGGCTACCGCCCTGGCTCAGCTCATGCAAAGAGGCGAGCAGGCCATCGGCGATCTTGCTTGGATCGATCTTGATCCGGCCTTCCGCAATGGCCTGACGGACTTCCGCAACCTTGGCAGCGTCGATGTCGCTATCGCTGTCCTGCATCAGGCGCGTACCGATGTCGCGCACCTGTGCGGCCAGCGGGCTGACGCGCACGCCGGTCAGGGCGGAGGGGTCCGTAGACGTGGCACCGTTGGCGCCCGCACGGGCGTTGCCTTCGGTAGCCGCAGTGTCGGCGGGCCGGGACGGAGTGGAGTTGTTGATCTTCACGGTGAAATCCTTGCTGGGTTCCTCTGGGTTATCGACCTGACCACCGGAAACTTTAGGCTGTTCGCCGGAGGGCTCGCGGGTATTCGGGTCGATCCCGGAGCAGTTGGCCCGCATTCTCGCACGGTCCGCCTGCGCCGGTTGAAACGGCTGTCTGCTTCCTGCTGTTTCGGGGATCCCAGCCCGTGTGATGACTAACTTCCCGTTACTGCGAAACGCCAAAAAAAGTGACTTATTGGCTGCTTGAAGCTTACTGCTGCAGCACGACCGTGTCGCCGCTGCGGACTACGCCGCTGACCACCTGGCCATTGCGCAGACGCACCTGCACCGGGTTGCCCGTGGCAGCGTCGGTCAGCACCTTGCCTTCGCTCGACAACTGGAACGAATCCCCCATCACGGTCACGTTGACGGTCTGTCCGGACTTCACGGCGATCGGCTTCCTGATCAGGTCGGTGCGCATCGGCGAGCCGGCCGCGATGCGGTTGGCCACGACCGACCCTTCCAGTTGCGACGGATCCGTCACCACCGCACGCGGGAGCGCGCCGAGGTCGCCCTGGCGCAATTCGAGGTCCGCCACGGTAACGGTTTCCCCCGGGCCCATGGCGCGCGCGGCCACGTAGTAGTCAGTCAGCACTGACACTCGGGCCTGCATATAGCGCGTCCAGGGACGTTCGCCGCCGCAGCGCAGCCCCACGTTGACGCGGCCATACGGCGCGGCACCGGCGGGCAGGAACGGTTCGGGGTCCACGCATTCGGGCGCGCGGCCGCCCGAGGGCGGCACCACCTGCACGCTGACCTTGCCCGGCAGCCCGATGGACTGGCGCAGCAGGAACTGTTCGACGGCAACCCGCGCGGGATCGTCGTTGGCAAAAGGATTGCGGGCGGCCTGCGCCTGGGCGGCGCCCGGCGGCGCGACCGGCGTGACCGGCGTGACCGGCGTGACCTGCGCGGCGGCCAGTACCGGACCCGCCAGCGCCATGCCGGTCAGTGCCATCAGCGCGGCGGCCTGTCGATGGAAATTCATAGGGCATCCCAGCAAGGATGGAGACGGCAGCGATTGCCGGGGCGTCTGGCGGCGTGCCGCGTATACCCGTCAGGCGTGCGATGCCGTCGCACAACAGTTGAACATCTGTAAACGTCGCGCGCCGCGTGCCCACCGTGAATGGAGCCGTGCCGCGCGCTGACCGGAGCGCCTTGCGCGGCGCCGCCTGGCACCGCGATGCGGCGCCCGGCCATGCCAGTCAGTGGGACCCATTGTAGGCAGGCTCGCGCGAGAAGCCGAACCGGAAATGCACAGGTTTCTCGTCCCTATTCAGACGATTGGCGTGACAACCCGGCCCCTAAGATGGCAACCCTGAAGAAGCCCGACCGGCGGTGTCCAGCAGGTATACCCAGGTCTACGGCGGCTCTCTCCCCGAAATGAAGCCATTGCAGGAAAGGCAGACATCATGGACAGACTCGATGCGGCGTTCCGCTTCCAGCAGGAAGCACTGAGCCTGCGGACCCAGCGGCAAGGGGTAATTGCCTCCAACATCGCCCACGCGGATACGCCGGGCTACAAGGCACGCGATTTCGACTTCGCCAGCACGCTGGCCCAGTCGGTGGAGCGCGGCAACCAGCAGCGCGACGGCGTGTCGCTGTCGACCACGTCCGCGCGTCATCTGCCCGCCCAGGCGCCGGCCATGAGCACGAGCGACCGCGACCTGCAGTACCGCATTCCGCTGCAGTCGAGCATCGACGGCAACACCGTGGAAATGGACACCGAGCGCGTGGCGTTTGCCGACAACACGGTGCACTACGAAGCGGGCCTGACGGTGATGAGCTCGAAGATCAAGACGATGCTGTCCGCGATCCAGCAGTAAGGAAAGAGACACCATGGCTTCCATGAACATTTTCGACGTGGCCGGCTCGGCCATGGCCGCGCAGTCGCAGCGCATGAACGTCACGGCGTCGAACCTGGCCAACGCCGACAGCGCCGTGGCGCCGAACGGCCAGCCCTATCGCGCCAAGCAGGTCATCTTCGAGATGGCACCCACGCCCGGGCAGTCCGACGTGGGCGGTGTGCAGGTGGCCGGCGTAATGGAGGATTCCGCGCCCGCGCGGATGATCCACAACCCCACGCATCCGCTGGCCGACGCCAACGGCTACGTGACGATGCCCAACGTGAACCCGGTGGAAGAGATGGTCAACATGATCTCGGCGTCGCGTTCTTACCAGGCCAACGTGGAGGTGCTCAACACCGCCAAGAACATGATGCTCAAGACGCTGACCATCGGTCAGTAACGGCAGCAAGTCCCGATCGAAATCTCTTCCGGAATCAACCGCACAACCATGGCAACTTCCTCCGTAGGCAACAGCACCTCCAACTCGGGTGTGAACCAGGCCCTGCAAAGCGGCAGCGCCAGCGCCGCCGACCTGCAAAGCAACTTCCTGAAGATGCTGGTCACGCAGATGAACAACCAGGATCCGCTCAATCCGATGGACAACGCGCAGCTGACGTCGCAACTGGCGCAGATCAGCACCGTGAGCGGCCTGCAGACCATGAACGAAACCATGACGCAGCTGCTGACGCAGACCGCCGCCAGCCGCGCCATGGATTCCGCCAGCCTGATCGGCAAGACCGTGATGGTGCCGGGCTCCACCGTGAGCGTGGCCGACGGTGCCGTCGGCAAGATCGGCGTGGACATTCCGTCGACGGCCGATGCCGTCACCGTGCAGGTGCTGGACAAGAACGGCAACGTGGTGCGCAACATCGACATGAAGGGCCAGACCGCCGGCGTGCACGACATCGCCTGGGACGGCAAGAACGACCAGGGCAACGCCGTGGAAAACGGCGACTACACCTTCAAGGTGGCCGCCACCGCCAACGGCAAGGACGTGGCGCCGATCGCGCTGGTCTACGGCAAGGTACAGGCCATCAGCGGCGACAGCTCGGGCGTGCTGGTGGAACTGGGCGACGGCAAGAAAGCCAACGTGGACGACGTGCGCCGCATTTCCTGATAACGAATCACCCGGTCCGGGCATACGCGCGGGCATTTCACGAACGACAGCCTACTTAGGGGAAACATCATGGGTTTTGGTCAAGGGGTAAGCGGCCTCAACGCCGCGGCGTCCAACCTGGACGTGATCGGTAACAACATCGCCAACGCGAACACCGTTGGTTTCAAGCAATCGACCGCGCAGTTCGCGGACGTGTACGCAGGTTCGAAGATCGGCCTGGGCACGCGTGTGAACGCCGTCGTGCAGTCGTTCACCAACGGCAACATCTCGACGTCGGGCCGTAACCTCGACGTGGCCATCAGCAACGGCAACGGCTTCTTCCGCCTGACGAACACCGACGGCTCGGTGTTCTACTCGCGTAACGGCCAGCTGAACCGCCTGGACGACGGCCGCCTGGTGAACGCCACCGGCCTGCAGGTGACGGGCTACCCGGCAGGCACCACCGCCGGCGGCGTGGCACCGCAACCGATCGTCATCAGCAACGCGCAGATGAATCCGCAGCCGACGACCAAGATCGAAGCCCAGTTCCAGCTCGATTCGCGCAGCGCGCTGCCGACCAACCCGGCGTTTACCTCGAGTGCGGGCAACCCGCCGACCTCGGCGATGTTCAACTACAGCACGTCGATCACGGTGTACGACTCGCTGGGCAACAAGCAGCAGTTGACGGCGTATTTCGCCAAGACCAACACCACGCCTGCCGCCCCTAACACCCAGGGCACGATCTGGAACATGTACCTGACGTTGCCGGACGGCACGCCCGTGGGCAACCCCACGCCTGCGGCGCCCGCGGCCATTCCCGTCGAATTCGACAACAACGGCAAGATGGTCACGCCGGCCGCGCTGGCGACGGTTGCCTTGCCGCCCAAGAACGGCGCTGCCGCGATGTCGGCCACGCTGGACCTGACCGGCTCCACGCAGTTCGGTTCGGACAACGACCCGAAGAAGATCGTCCAGGACGGTTATGCATCGGGCGCGCTGCTGGGCTTCTCGGTGCAGGAAGACGGCACGATCCTGGGCTCGTACTCGAACGAGAAGACCCAGTCGCTGGGCCAGATCGCCATGGCATCGTTCGGCAACGTCGAAGGCCTGAAGCCGGAAGGCGACAACGTGTGGTCCGCCACCGGCGCGTCGGGCCAGGAACTGCTGGGTACGGCAGGCGGTGCGATGGGTACGTTGAAGTCGAACGCCGTGGAAGAGTCGAACGTCGACCTTTCCGGCCAGCTCGTGAACCTGATCGTGGCGCAGCGCAACTACCAGGCCAACGCACAGACCATCAAGGCGCAGGACACCGTCCTGCAGACCCTGGTGAACATCTGATCGACGCCTAGCCAGACGCACTCGCCATGGACCGCATGCTTTACACCGCCCTGTCGGGCGCCAAGCAGATACTCGACCAGCAGGCCGCGGTATCGAACAACCTGGCCAACGCCTCGACGCCCGCCTTCAAGGCGCAGGTGAACCTGTACCGGGCCGTCCCGGTGCAGGGCCAGGAAATGCAGACGCGGGCGTTCACGCTTGCGTCCACGCCCGGCGCCGACATGAAGGCCGGCCCGCTGACCTACACCGGCCGCGATCTCGACGTGGCGCTGCAGGGCAACGGCTGGCTGGCGGTGCAGATGCCTGACGGTTCCGAGGCCTACACCCGCGCCGGTTCGCTGCAGGTGTCGGCCGACGGCCAGCTCCAGACGTCGGCCGGCCGGCCCGTGCTGGGCGACGGCGGCCCGATCGCCGTGCCGCCCGGCTCGACGGTGTCGATCGGTACCGATGGCAGCATCGTGGCGCGCGGCCCGGGCGAGGCCGCCAACGGCCTGGCCCAGGTGGGCAAGCTGCGCGTGGTGACGCCGCCGCCCGAAGGGCTGGCGCGTGGCGACGACGGCTACTTCCGCCTGCGTCCCGGCGTGGACGCGCTGCAGCAGGACCCCAACGTGCGCGTGATTTCCGGCGCGATCGAAGGCAGCAACGTCAACCCGGTCGAGGCCATGGTGGACATGATCGCCAACGCGCGCCGCTTCGAGATGCAGATGAAGATGATCTCGAGCACCGATACGAACGACCAGCGGGCCAATTCGCTGCTGTCGAACAACTGATGACGCGCGCGGCACCCGTCGCGCGCACAACGAACTCTCGAACCAGGAAAACTCCATGATTCGCTCTCTCTGGATCGCCAAGACCGGCCTCGATGCGCAGCAGACGCAGATGGACGTGATCTCGAACAACCTGGCCAACGTGTCGACCACGGGCTTCAAGCGCAGCCGCGCGGTGTTCGAGGAACTGATGTACCAGACGATCCGCCAGCCGGGCGCGCTGTCGTCGGACCAGACCGTGCTGCCGTCGGGCATGCAGCTGGGTACCGGCGTGCGCCCTGTGGCCACGGAACGCATCCACACGCAAGGCAACCCGACGCAGACGGGCAATTCGCGCGACGTGGCCATCATCGGCCAGGGGTTCTTCCAGGTGACGATGCCGGACGGCACCACCTCGTACACGCGTGACGGTTCGTTCCAGGTGGATCCGAACGGCCAGCTGGTGACGTCCAGCGGCTTCGTGCTGAACCCGGCCATCACGCTGCCGGCCAACTACACGTCGGTGAACATCGCACGCGACGGCACGGTGACCGTGATGCAGCCGGGCTCGACCAACGCCGCTACGGTGGGTCAGATCCAGGTCGCCACGTTCCCGAACCCGGCCGGCCTCGAAAGCCTGGGCGAAAACCTGTACGTGCAGACCGATGCCTCGGGCGCGCCCAACACGTCGGTGCCTGGCCTGAACGGCGCCGGCACGCTGCAGAACAACTACGTCGAAGCTTCGAACGTGAACGTGGTGGAAGAGCTGGTCAGCATGATCCAGACCCAGCGCGCTTACGAAATCAACAGCAAGGCGGTGCAGACCTCGGACCAGATGCTGCAGCGTCTGAGCCAGATGGGCTAAGAATGGGAATGATCATGGCCGCCACGCAGTATCGCATCAGCACAATCGTCGTTCGTGTCATCGTCGGCCTGGCCGCGCTGGCAAGCGGCGGCTGCGCGATGATGCCCAGGGAGCCGCTTGTGCAGATGCCCACCACCGCGCGCGCCGAGCCGCGCGCGATGGCCCCTGCCACGGGCTCGATCTACGCATCCTCGTACGCGGGAAATCCGCTGTTCGAGGATCGGCGGCCGCGTAACGTTGGCGACATTCTCACGATCGTGATCAGCGAGAACGTCAACGCGAGCAAGAACTCTGCCACCAACGCCAACCGCACCGGCAGCACCGCGCTGGCGTTCAATGCGGTACCGCGCGCCCTGAGCGGGCTGTTCAGCACGAGCCAGAACGCCGACATCAACGGCGCCAACTCGCTGAAGGCCGGGGGCGGCGCCAGCGCCGCCAACACCTTCAACGGCACGATTACCGTGACGGTGATCGAGGTGCTGCCCAACAGCAACCTGGTGGTGTCCGGCGAGAAGCAGATGGCGATCAACCAGGGCGCGGAGTTCATTCGTTTCTCGGGCGTGGTCAATCCGCGCACGATCACCGGCGACAACGCAGTACCGTCCACCCAGGTGGCGGATGCGCGCATCGAATACACCGCGAAGGGGTATATCGACGAGGCGCAGAACATGGGCTGGCTGCAGCGTTTCTTCCTCAATGTCTTACCGTACTGATCCCGCCATGTTTCTGCCTCCGATGCCTTTCCACAAGCCAGGCTCGTATTTTGGCAACCCGCCCGGCCGTCTTTCCCGCTCAGGTCGCGCGGTATCTTTTGCCTGCCTGCTGCTCCTGCTCGTGCTGGGTCTGGGCGCAGGCGCCGCGCATGCGGAACGCCTGAAGAACCTGGCGACGTTCCAGGGCGTGCGCGACAACCCGCTGGTGGGCTATGGCCTGGTCGTGGGTCTGGACAATACCGGTGACCAGACCATGCAGACGCCGTTCACCACGCAGAGCTTGAGCAACATGCTGTCGCAGCTGGGCATTACGCTGCCCGCCGGCAAGAACATGCAGCTCAAAAACGTGGCCGCCGTGATGGTCACCGCCACGTTGCCGGCCTATGCCCAGCCGGGCAGCCAGATGGACGTGGTGGTGTCGTCGATGGGTAACGCCAAGAGCCTGCGCGGCGGCACGCTGCTGATGACGCCGCTCAAGGGCGCCGACGGCCAGGTCTACGCCATCGCCCAGGGCAACATGCTGGTGGGCGGCGCGGGCGCGTCGGCCAACGGCAGCAAGGTGCAGATCAACCAGCTGGCCGTGGGCCGTATCGCCAACGGCGCGATTGTGGAACGTGCCGTGGCGTCGTTCCAGCCCGAAAACGGCTTCACGAACCTGGAGCTGAAAGACACCGACTTCGGCACGGCCGAACGCGTGGTCGAGGCGATCAACCGCAATATGGGCCCGGGCACCGCCGCCGCGATGGACGGCCGCGTGGTGCAGGTTCGCATGCCGCAGACGCCGACCGCACGCGTGGGCTTCATGGCACGTATCGAGAACATCGACGTGACGCCGGCCAAGGCCGCCGCCAAGGTCATCCTGAACGCCCGGACCGGCTCGATCGTGATGAACCAGGCGGTCACCGTGGAAGACTGCGCGATTGCGCACGGCAACCTGTCGGTGGTCATCAATAC
This sequence comes from Ralstonia sp. 25mfcol4.1, assembly GCF_900104095.1. GTDB lineage: Bacteria > Pseudomonadota > Gammaproteobacteria > Burkholderiales > Burkholderiaceae > Cupriavidus. Next base: position 136,904 of record NZ_FNJO01000007.1, read on the forward strand.
GCAGCCGGTGATCAGCCAGCCGGCACCGTTCAGTCAGGGCCAGACCGTGGTGGCGCCGGTGTCGCAGATCGACCTCAAGCGTGACGGCGGTTCGCTGCAGATCGTCAAGGCGGGCGCTTCTCTGGCTGCCGTGGTCAAGGGGCTGAACGCGCTGGGCGCCACGCCGGCCGACCTGCAGACCATCCTGGAGGCCATGCGCTCCGCCGGCGCGTTGCGCGCCGAACTGGAGATCATCTGATGTCGGCGGGTACCACGCTTGGCGGCCAGGCCGATATCTCGCAGCGATTCGCCCTGGATACGCAGGGGTTCGAGTCGCTCAAGAACCAGGCTCGCGCCGGCAACAATTCGACGACGCTGCAGGCCGCTGCCAAACAGTTCGAGGCGGTGTTCACGCAGATGGTGCTCAAGAGCATGCGCGACGCCACGCCGTCCGATGGCCTTTTCGACAACGAGCAGACCAAGCTCTACATGTCGATGATGGACCAGCAGATGTCGCAGCAGTTGTCGTCGCGCGGCATCGGCCTGGCCGATGTCATGATTCGCCAGCTGGCGCGCGCCACGGGCACGCAACTGCCCGCAGGCATGAACGGCGCCGGCGGGATCACGGGCGCGAGCTTGCGCGACGCGCAAATGGCGCAGATGCTCGACAGCCGCGGCGCCACCGACGCCGACGGACCGCCGCCCATCGGCACCACGCTGCCGGGCGCGGCATGGAACCCGACCGCCGGCGTGCGCCAGTACCAGAACCAGGCCGACTGGCAAGGCAATGGCCAGAACCAGCTTGGCCAGTTGCCGGACGACTCCCCGGAGCACATCAGCAACTTCGTCAATCGCATGGCCGAGCCGGCCATGGCGGCGTCGCGCGCCTCGGGCGTGCCGGCCAAGCTGATCGTGGGCCAGGCCGCGCTGGAGTCGGGCTGGGGCCGCCGGGAAATCCGCAATCCCGATGGTTCGAGCACCTTCAACGTGTTCGGCATCAAGGCAGGCGCCAACTGGAAGGGACCGACCACCGAGATCCTGACCACCGAATATGTGGACGGCCAGCCGCAAAAGGTGCGCGCGAAGTTCCGCGCCTACGGTTCGTACGAGGAAGCCTGCAACGACTACGCGAAGCTGATCAGCAACAACCCGCGCTATGCGGGCGTGGTGACCGCCTCGAACGCCGAGGAAGCCGCCCATGGCCTGCAGCGCGCGGGTTACGCCACCGATCCGGCCTACGGCGAGAAGCTCGTGCGGATCATGAAGAAAGTCTCGACCTGACGGCGCCGGCGGTGATGACTGCAGCATACGTCGCCGCCCCGTTCCCCATCCAGCGTGACCGTTTAGCGGTCGCGCTGTTTGCGCTTCTGCACTGCATTCTCATGAGAGTGATTGCTCACAAATGCCGTGTATTTCAAAGCATTGCGCCGCTAAAGTCGCGCGGCATTTCCGCCGATAACCAACACATCCACCGCCGTCGGCCGTTCGCCGCTGGCTAGCCATTCGATCCGGAGTCAGACAAACATGTCTCTGTTTAATATCGGTCTGTCGGGCCTGAACGTCGCCCAGAACGGGCTTACCACGGTCGGCCACAATTTCAGCAACGCGGCCACCGCGGGCTATACGCGCCAGAACACGATCATCGCGTCGGCCGGCGGCCAGGCCACTGGTTCGGGCTTCTACGGCATGGGCTCGAACACGGTCACCGTGCAGCGCGTGTACGACAGCTTCCTGACCGGCCAGTTGCGTGGTGCCACGTCGTCCAGCTACGACCTGTCGACGTACTCGGATCAGATCCGCCAGATCGACAACCTGCTGGCAGACGAGAAGGGCGGCCTGGCGCCGCTGATGCAGAAGTTCTTCGCGGCCGTGCAGGCCGTGTCGGACACGCCCTCGGACCCGGCCACGCGCCAGGGCCTGATCTCGTCGGCGCAGGCACTGGCCGGCCAGATCAAGTCGTCGAGCGATTACTTCAAGCAGCTGCAGGACGGCATCAACACCCAGCTGCAGTCGTCGGTCACGCAGGTCAACGACTACACCAAGCAGATCGCCAGCCTGAACAAGGAAATCACGCGCATGACCGCCTCCGCCGGCGGCCAGCCCCCTAACGACCTGCTTGACCAGCGCGACCAGGCCGTAGCAAAGCTGACCGAACTGGTGGGCGCCAAGGTGGTGGTGCAGGACGGCGGCACGTACAACGTGTTCGTGGGCAATGGCCAGCCGCTGGTGATGGGCAGCGATTCGTACGACATCAAGGCCGTGGCTTCGGCAGCCGATCCCAGCCGCACGGTCATCGCCTACACGATTCCGGGCACGTCGAATTCGATCGAGGCCGAACCCGGCGCGATCAGCGGCGGCTCCATCGGCGGCCTGATGCGCTTCCGCAGCGAGACGCTGGATACGGCGCAAAGCGCCATCGGCCGCATCTCGCTGGCCATCGGGCAGACGTTCAATGCCCAGCACAAGCTCGGTATCGACCTGAACGGCGCCATCGGCACCGACATGTTTGCCATGGGTTCGCCGGTGGTCTACGCGAACGACAACAACACGTCCAACTCGGTGGTCACCGCGACGATCACCAACGCCGGTAATCTGACCACCAGCGACTACACGCTGAGTTTCGTGGGCGGCCAGTACTCGCTGACGCGCAAGACCGACAATGTGGTCGTGCAGAGCTTCCCGGGGCCGGCGCTGCCGACCTTCACGGCGGACGGCATGAACATCACGCTGAGCGCGCCGATGAATCCGAACGACTCGTTCGAGATCCAGCCAACGCGCAACGTTGCGTCGAGCTTCAACTCGCTGATCACCGATCCGGCCAAGATCGCCGCGGCATCGCCGGCACGCGTGGACGCCAACACGCAGAACACCGGCACGGTCAAGGCGTCGCTGTCCAACGTGACGCCGGGCTACTCGCTGCTGACCAACCCGGTCAAGGTCACGTACACCGCTGGCGCCTACGTGATCGTGGATTCCGTCACCGGCAATCCGCTGGCCCCTGCGCCTGTTGTGACCACGACGGCCACGGGTACGGATATCACGATCAACAACATGACGTTCAGCCTGAACGGCACGCCGAAGAATGGCGACCAGTTCACGCTGTCGAACAACACGGGCGCGGTGGCCGACAACGGCAACATGCTCAAGCTGGCCAAGCTGCAGACCGCCAAGACCATCAACGGCACGTCGAGCTTCAATGACGCGTATGCCCAGCTGGTCAACGACGTGGGCAGCAAGGCCAAGTCGACCGACATCGCGTCGGCATCGCAGGACAGCATCACGGACCAGATCTACACGGCCCAGCAGTCGGTGTCGGGCGTGAACATGGACGAGGAAACCGTGAACCTGCTGAAGTTCCAGCAGCTGTACCAGGCCAACGCCAAGGTCATTCAGGCGGCCAGCACGATCTTCGACACGCTGGTCAGCATCGGCTGATCGCGGACTCCCCTGACAACACCGGAAAAGAAGGAATCACGCCATGCGCGTCGCAACCTCCACCCTGTATCACCAGGGCCTGTCCTCGATGAACAGCCAGCAGTCCAACCTGCTGCACGTGCAGCAGCAACTGGCTACCGGCCGCCGCGTGCTGACGCCGTCGGACGACCCGGTCGCGGCCACGCGCGCCCTGGGCGTGTCGCAATCGGTCGCCGTGAACGGCCAGTACACCGCATCGCGCAAACAGGCCAATGCTTCGCTGGGACTGGAAGAAAACACGCTGTCGACGGTAACCACCGTGCTGCAGAACATCAAGTCGCTGCTGGTGAACGCCGGTAACGGCACGCTGAGCGACAACGATCGCGCATCGCTGGCAACGGCCCTGCAAGGCCAGTACGACCAGCTGGTGGGCCTGGCCAACGCCGATGACGGCAACGGCAACTACCTGTTCGCGGGCCTGAAGACTGGCACCGCCCCATTCGTGACCGATGCCGCCGGCAACCTCACGTACCAGGGCGACACCGGCCACCAGCTGCTGCAGGTGGACGTGGCGCGCCAGATGGAAGCCGGCAACAACGGTGCGGAGATCTTCCAGACCGTCACGGCCAATGCCGGCTACGTCATCAAGGGCAACAGCGCCAACGCCGGCACGGGCACCTTCAGCGCGATTTCGGTGACCGATCCGAGCAACGCACTGTACGGCCACAAGCTGAGCGTGACGTTCTCGGTCGCTGCCGGCGTCACGCAATACACCGTCAACGACCAGACCACGGGCAACCCCGTCGGCCCCGCGACGAACTACGTCGATGGCGGCTCCATCAACGTGGCCGGCGTGTCGTTCTCGATCAAGGGTACGCCCGCCAATAACGACACGTTCCTGGTACAACCGGCCCAGCAGGCAGGCGCCGACATGTTCACGAACCTGAAGGACGTGATCACCGCGCTGCGCACGCCGATCGACTCGGGCACTGCCCAGGACGTGGCCGCGGCCAACCTGCAGAACGCGATCTCGACCGGCCTGCGCCAGAACAACAATTCGCTGGACAACGTGCTGACGGTGCGTGCGTCGGTGGGTTCGCGCATGAACGAACTCGATGCGCTGGACACCATCGGTTCGAACCGCGACCTGAGCAATTCCAAGACGCTCTCCGACCTGACCGAACTGGATTACGCATCGGCCATTACCGAGTATTACCAGCGCCAGACGGCACTGCAGGGTGCGCAGCAATCCTTCATGCAGATCCAGCAAATGAACCTGTTCAGGTTCCTGGGATGATGTCGTGAGGTGGCCTGGCGTCACCTCTTGTTGTCGTGCCGGAACAGGGTTATGCAAAGCCCTAGAAAGAGCTCTGCAAATGTCGGCGAAATCGCCCGGAAAGGCGCGCCGGCTCTAGGGCTTGCAGGATTCTTGCGCTGCTGGCGGCGATCCTCCCGGAGGGTCTTGCCCGCCCGAAATTTTCAGCGCTTCCAGAGCATGTTTCCGCGCTCCAAGACGGAGCAATCTGCAGTCCGCTACCGCAAAATATAGGACAGTTTCGAGTTGTTGGCGTGTACTAGGACTACGCCTTCAGAAGCCCCCGATTCTGTACGCATCTTCCCGACCTTCGAGCCATTTGGGACGACGTCCCTGGCCTGTCCACGTCTTCCCCGTCACTGGGTCCATGAATTTTGCACGCCGCGCGACGACTAGACGGTCGGATTGCCGACGGACGTCCTTCTGTTGACCCGTTTTTTTTCGGGGTTCACCACTTGCGGGTCGACAAGGACATACGCCTTCCACTGCTCGAGTGAAATTTTCTCGCCCGAAGTATTCGCCCAAAACGCCTTTCGCGTGATGTGAACATCGTAGCCAGCCCAAGCAAGGCTGCTAACTAGCATAGCAAGCAACGCAACGATAACGCACACTTGTCTACCGCCTATCGGCCCGAAGAGTGCCGACATTGTTGACCATATCGGGTGGTCCGTCGAGCGGCCGCTCCTCGCCGATCTCGGCCCTGTGCGAGTCGGGGCGTGGGCTTCCTGAAGCCGGGGGCCGCTACCGAACCCATCTCGGCCATCGGAGCAGGAGTCATGGGATGACTGCCCAGGATCCCAGATGAGTCATCGTAAGCGGCTTAGATCGCGATGAGGGCCTTGAGCCTAGAATTAGCCGGTCGAACGCTTGAGCCGCATCGACACGGCAAAGCTGTCTGCCGGATGCACGGTCACCGATACTTCGAACGTCTCGCCTGCGTCGTCTATGTAGCGCCGCACGATCTTCAGCACGGAAGCACCGGGCTCGATATGCAATGCGCTGCTGATGCGCGGGTCGGCCAGCGTTGACGCGCGCACGACCTGCTCGATCTCCGCGATGTGTTTTCCGTGCCGGCTCTCAAGCAGCGAACTGACCAGTTCGCCCGGAAACTGGTACACGGCCTCGGCAATGTCGGTGTAGACCGGGTCGATATAGATGTCCGTCCACGCGATGGGCGTGGCGCTGGCGGCGTCGCGCATCCGCACGCTGGACACGCGCAGGCGCCGGGTGTCTTCCGCGCAGCCGATGTCCTTGGCCGCATCGCCGGTGACCGACACGATTTCCACCGACTGCACCACGCGCCGGTGCTCCTCGCTGAACTGCATCAGGTCGTCCACCGACGCCAGCGTCGGGCGGAACGCGGCGCGCGGCCGCGATGTCTCCACACGCGTACCGACGTTCTTGCGGCGCGACACCAGCCCCAGATCCTGCAACTCCTGCAGCACGGCGCGGATGGTGTAGCGGCTGGCCTGGAACTGCTCGCACAACTCGAATTCGGTGGGCAGCAGCCCGCCCACCGGGTAGCGGCCCGACGTAATGCCATCCAGCAACTGGCGGGTGATTTCAGCGGAATTGGATCTGCTCATACAAGCCTGACGCATCGCATTTTTGCGGCGGCGCACAAACGCTGACGCGGGTTAACCCTCATTTTCTTAATATGTTCGAACATATTTAATGCTCGATATGTTCGAACATATTAAGACTCCTGTCTGATCGCCACAAGGTAGCACCATGACCCCGATTTCCATCCCCGCCGCCAGTACCGTTGTCGACTCCGCGCTGTTCCGCGATGCCTTCGGCACGCAGAAAATGCGGCAGATCTTTTCCGATGGCGCGCTGGTCCAGCGTTACATCGACGTCGAAGTGGCGCTGGCCCGCGCCGAGGCCCGCGTGGGCGTGATCCCGGCCGATGCGGCCGAAGTCATCGCCCGCGAATCGCGCATCGACCGCATCGACTTCGACCACATGCGCGAGGAAACCGACATTGTCGGCTATCCAATCCTGCCGCTGGTACACCAGCTCGTGAAAATGTGTGGCGAAGCTGGCCGCTACGTGCACTGGGGCGCCACCACGCAGGACATCATGGACTCGGCCGTGGCGCTGCAGGTGCGCGACGCGCTGGACAGCATCGATGCCGATATCCGCGAACTGCGCGGCATCCTGGCCGACCTCAGCATCAGGCACCGCGACACACCGATGGCGGGCCGCACCCATCTGCAGCAGGCGTTGCCGGTGACGTTCGGCTACAAGACCGCGATCTGGCTGGCCATGTTCGACCGCCACCAGCAGCGCATCGCCGAACTGCGTCCGCGCGTGGCCGTGGTCGAGTTTGCCGGGGCCGCCGGCACGCTGGCATCGCTGGGCGACAAGGGCTTTGACGTGCAGCAGGCGCTGGCCCAGGAGCTGGGCCTGGGCGTGCCGGCCACCACCTGGCATGTGGCTCGCGACGGATTTGCCGAGGCGGTCAACCTGCTGGCCCTGGTCACCGGATCGCTGGGCAAGATCGCGCTCGACATCATGATCATGGCGTCCACCGAGTTTGCCGAGGTCTACGAGCCGTTCGTGAAAGGCCGTGGCGCCAGCAGCACCATGCCGCAGAAGCGCAACCCGATTTCCAGCGAACTGATGCTGGCCGCCTCCAAGGCCGTGCGCCAGCATGCCGGGCTGATGGTGGACGCCATGGTGCAGGATTTTGAGCGCGCCACCGGCCCGTGGCATGCGGAATGGATCGCCATTCCCGAGAGCTTCATCCTGACGTCCGGCGCGCTGCACCAGGCCAGGTTTGCGCTGGGCGGCCTGATCGTCGACACCGACCGCATGCAGCACAACCTGGGCATCTCGAAGGGCCTGATCGTGGCCGAGGCCGTGATGATGCGCATGGCGCCGCATATTGGCCGCCAGCAGGCCCACGACGTGGTCTACGACGCCTGCCGTACCGTCAACGCGTCCGGCGGCACGCTGGCGGAGGCGCTGCTGGCGCTTCCCGAGGTCACCCGCCATTTCGATCGCGCCGCCGTCGAGCAGATGGTGGACCCGGCCAACTACCTGGGCCTGGCGCCGCAGATGGTTGACCGCGCGATTGCCCTGTCCAAAGAAGTTGCCTGAGGCCGAACGGCCCGGGTGGAGGAAGACACCATGCAGCACACATCGACACAAAGTCCCGCCGCACCGCCGGCTCGCAAGCATCTGCCCTGGTATCGCCGGCTCGGCATGCAGGTGCTGCTGGCGCTGATCCTTGGCATCGTGGTGGGGTTCGCGCTGCCGCAGTTCGCGGCCAAGCTGAAACTGCTGGGCGACATGTTCCTGTCGCTGATCAAGGCCGGCGTGGCGCCGCTGGTTTTCCTGACCATCGTCCATGGCATTGCGTCGGCCGGCGATGTGAAGAGCGCCGGCCGCGTGGGCTGGCGGTCCATCGTCTACTTCGAGGTGATCTCAACCATCGCGCTGATGGTGGGCATGCTGGCGGGCAACCTCCTGGAGGTCGGCAAGGGCATGAGCCACGTTGCCGGCAGCGCCGCCGCGCCCGCCGCCAAGGCCGCCAAGGCCGCCGCGCCGCAGGGCTTCCTGGAATTCATGATGCATATCGTGCCCGACAACTTCGTCGGCGCCTTTGCCAAGGGTGAGTTGCTGCAGGTGGTGGTGCTGGCCGTGATGGTGGGTATCGGCATTCTGGCGATTCCCGAGGCACGCCGCGAGAAGGTCAACGCCGGGCTCGACATGATCTCGGAGGTGCTGTTCTCGTTCATCAATCTCGTGATGAAGCTGGCCCCGATCGGCACGTTCGGCGCGGTGGCTTATTCGGTCGGCAGCAACGGGTCGGCCGTGCTGATCGCGCTGGCGCAACTTGTGCTGAGCTTCTACGCCGTGGTGTTCCTGTTCATCGCCGTGGTGCTGGGCATCGTGGCCCGGCTGGCCGGCTTCAGCCTGTGGCGCTTCCTGCGCTATATCAAGGACGAAATCCTGATCGTGCTGGGCACTGCGTCGTCCGAAAGCGCGCTGCCACGCCTGTTGATCAAGCTGCAGCGCCTGGGCTGCGCCAAGCAGACGGTGGGGCTGGTGCTGCCCACGGGCTACGCGTTCAACCTGGACGGCACATCGCTCTTCATGGCGATGGGCGTGATGTTCATCTCCCATGCCTATGGCGTGCCGCTGACGCTGGACCACCAGATCGGCATCCTGGTGCTCATGCTGCTGACGTCCAAGGGTGCGGCCACGGTGTCGGGCGGTTCGTTCGTGGTGTTCGCCGCCACGGTCACCTCCACCGGCCTGCTGCCCGTGGAAGGGCTGGCCGTCATCTTCGGCGTGTACCGCTTCCTGTCGATGGCCATTTCCACCTGCAACACCATTGGCAATAGCGTGGCCACGGTCGTGGTGGCCAGGTGGTCCGGCACGTTCGATGCGGAAACCGCCAGACGGCACCTGTATCCCGAGCTGTATCCCGGTGTGGCACTCGACGACGAACAGGCCGACAACCCTGCCGTGCAAGGCCGCGAATCGATGAAGCTGCGCACATCGGCCACCTGACGGGCGCCGGGGAAGCCAGCCTCCCCCATACGCACCGGCCGGATCAGACCAAGAATTCCAACGGAGACAACATGAAACCCATCATCGCCGCGGCCATTGGCACGCTACTGGCCGCCTCGGCCCACGCCCAGACCTACCCGTCCCGGCCCATCACCTGGATCGTCCCGTTCGCCGCTGGCGGGCCCACCGACGCGCTGGCGCGCACCATCGCCGACCGCGTGTCGCGCGAGCTGGGCCAGTCGATCATCATCGACAACTCGCCCGGTGCGGGCGGCACCATCGGCGCTGCCAAGGGCGCCCGCGCGCAGCCGGACGGCTACACGATGCTGGTGGGGCATATGGGCTACATGGGCGCGGCGCCGGCGCTCTACAAGAAGCTGTCCTACGACCCGGTGAAGGACTTCGCGCCGGTCTTCCGCTTCCCGGACACGCCAATGGTGTTGATGGTGCGCAAGGACCACCCGGCGCGCGATGTGCGCGAGTTCGTCGACTACGGCAGGAAGCATCCCGGCAAGCTGAACCTGAGCAATGCGGGCATGGGTTCCACGTCGCACTTGGTGGCAGCCATGTTCGCGTCGTCGGCAGGCATCAAGGTATCGCTGGTGCCGTACAAGGGCGCCGGGCCGGCACTGATCGACGTGATCGGCGGCCAGGTGGACGGCATGTTCGACCAGACCAATACGGCGCTGCCGCAGATCACCGAATCGAAGGTGCGGCCGCTGGCGGTAACGTCGGCCGCGCGCGTGCCGCAACTCAAGAACGTGCCGACCTTGGCGGAGACCGTGCTGCCGGGCTTCGAAGCGGCCACCTGGTACGGCATCTATGCACCTAAGGGCACCCCCCAGGCGGCTCTCGACAAAGTGCAGCAGGCCTACCTGAAGGCGATGGGCGACCGGGACTTCACCGCGAAGCTAGCGGGGCAGGCCATCCAGATGCTGCCGCCGGATCAGTACACGGCAAGTGCGTTGGGCAAGCACACCGCCGCCGAAGTGGCACGCTGGAAAGTGCTGGCCGCCAAGGCCAATATCTCGCTGGATTGAATCGATGCAAGACGTACGGATGGAGCATGACGCGTTCGGCCCGGTGGAAATTCCGGCCGACCGCTACTGGGGCGCGCAGACCCAACGCGCGCTGGCGGTCTTCGAGATCGGCGACGAACGCTTTCCGGCGGCGCTGGTCCACGCGTTCGGCCTGCACAAGATGGCCGCAGCGCAGGCCAACCTGCACTGCGGGGTGCTGGCGCCAGACATCGCCGGGTCTATCGTCGCGGCGGCGGCCGAAGTGCGCGAGGGTCTTTTCGACGCGCATTTCCCGCTGACGGTCTGGCAGACCGGTTCAGGCACGCAGACCAACATGAACGCCAACGAGGTGATCGCCAACCGTGCCAACGAGCGGCTGGGCCAGCCCTTGGGTGGTCGGCTGCCCGTGCATCCGAACGACCACGTCAACGCGTCGCAATCGTCGAACGACAGCTTTCCGTCGGTGATGCACCTCACGGCGGTGCTGGAACTTGAGTCGCGGCTGTTGCCTGCGCTGACCACGTTGCGCGATAGCCTGCAGGAACGTGCCGTGGCCTTCGCCGACATCCTGAAGCTGGCACGCACCCATTTGATGGATGCGGTGCCGATGCGGCTGGGGCAGGCCTTCGAGGGGTTCACGCTGCAGATCGACAACGCCCTGGCACGCGTGCAGTCCGTGATGCCGCACCTGCTGGTGCTGCCCCAGGGCGGCACGGCGGCCGGGACGGGGCTCAATGCGCCGGCCGGCTTTGCCGAAGCGTACTGCGAAGCCGTGAGCGTGCTCAGCGGGCACGCGTTCCGTGCCAGCCCGTGCAAGGTGGAGGGCATGGCCGCCCATGACGCCCTGCTGGAGCTGTCCGGCGTGCTTAACGTGATCGCCGCGTCGTTCATCAAGATCGCCAACGACCTGCGCTGGATGAGTTCGGGCCCCAACAGCGGCATCGGCGAGCTGCAGATGCCGGAGGATGGCCTGACCTCGTCGATCATGCCCGGTAAGCGCAACCCGACCATCGCCGAAGTCATGGTGCAGGCCGGCATGCAGGTGGCCGGCAATCACGTAACCGTGACGATGGCGGGCGCCTCCGGCAACTTCGAGCTGAACGTGGCCAAGCCAGTGCTGATCCACAACGTGCTGCAGTCGATCCGGTTGCTGGCGGACAGCGCCCGCGTGGTGGCGCAACGTGTTGTTCCCGGCCTGGAGCCGCGGCGGGATCAACTGGCCCGCAACCTCGAAAGCCCGCTGTTGGCCGCTACGGCGCTGAACCCGGCAATTGGATATGACAAAGCCGCTGCCATCACACGCCATGCCCGGGAGCAGCAAACCTCGCCACGCGCCGCCGCTATCGCCCTGGGCCTGTTGAGCGGCGACGAATACGATCGCCTTGTCGACCTGCGGAGGATGGCCGGCGGCCTGGCATCGTCTGGCGACTAGCCCTTTCTTCTGTGGCGCCAGACGAGTGACATGTGCTTCACGACTAGGGTGTGCTCGCGCCCAAAGGCCTTGCACAAGCCAGCAGCGCGAACCTGCAGGAAGCGCTGATTGGCGCGTTCCCTTGCACGCAACGCGTCGCACTGCGACACAGATTGAAGAGCCGTCCTGTACCGTGTAGAAGTCGTTTGTCAGCCGCTATTCCAAGGGCCAAAAAATGGCCGAGAATCGCCCGGCCAACCCGGCGGTCCGCTAGCCTGACTGCCAAGAGCGGCCAGCCGAACGGCGATGTAGCGTAATGGCTGATGCTGTGCGATTAGCCGGCTGTTACATCAAACGGGCTGATCACCGCAGTGGCTGGTGTAGAAGCTGACGCCATATCCGTCGGGATCGAGCATGGAGAAATAGTGGTGGCCGTACAGCTCGCCATCCGCAATGGCCGACGGCGAATATCCCTTGCCAATCAGTCTGGCCCTGTACGATTCGAGCTCGGCCCTACTATGCCCCGCGATCATCAGGTCTATTCGTTCGCTGCTGAAATCCGCTCTCTGACCGCTCTGGCTGTTCAGCAACGCGCCAACCTGATCATCACCTTTCTTAAACAGCAGCAGATGCGTTCCGCCGCGCATTTCAACGATCGCCATCCCGGGAAAGGTACCGAGCGCTCGCAGACCCAGACCGGCATAAAAGCGGTAGCTGGCATCGACATCCTGCACCTTCATGACGAAGTGACCGAGCGCTACAGCCGGCAATCCGTCATCGGTATCGGTCTCATGTTCGTTCATCACTTGCCTAGCCTGCTTGTTGGAAAAAAAGTTGCACCGCGTGCATCTCTGCACTAATCTGACTGATCAGTCGGAAATACTATACGACTGACCAGTCGAAAATCAAGGGGGAGGGTGTGGCACGCAAGAAAGAAATCGATAGGGAACGCGTCCTGGACGCCGCCGAAGCCGTCATCCTTGAATCCGGAGGTAAGAACTTCACGCTCGATGCCGTCGCGGAACGCTCGGGAATCAGTAAGGGCGGTCTTGTTTATACCTTTGCGACCAAGGACCAACTGATACTTGCGGCGCTGGAAAGAGAAGTGTCGCGGTTTCAGGAGGCGGTACGACGGCGATTAGGGAGTGGAGGAACGGGGCCAGTCGAATGGATCCTCGCGTATATCGAGGAAGCGTTGGACGAGGATGACGCCACAACCCAGAAGGCGGCGTTCCTAGTAACTGCCTTGGTGCACGCTCCTGAGATGCTAGAGCCTGTGCGACGCCATTATCGCGCGCTGCTCGATTTGCTTCGATCGGAACACGGCGAGTTTGAGGAGGTTCGTCAGGCGCTGCTGGCGGTCGAAGGCATCTTTCTGCTTCAGGGACTCGGGTTCGTAGAAGTCGACTCGGACGAACACAAATCCGTCTTGCTTCACGCGCGCAACACAGTCCTTGCGGCGTCTAAATCGACATACCGGACGAAGAAACAACGATAAGCACGGCGATCCGCCGATTTTGGGGGCATGTTGAACATGAGTCACGGATGCCCCTACATAGCCGGAGTCGGAAGCCGGACCTCGTTCACAGGCTGGGCACACCTCAATAGGCGGCTCGCAACCCATAGCGGACGACAGCGATTCCCGTGAGCGGTCATTTGCGAGGCGTATCGCCGCGGTCGCGAGATCGTCAGAGGCACAACCATCGCCGGGACCGAACGCTAGATTTGATTCACAACTCTCGATCCAAAAAAAGGCCTCCGCCTGGCGCCATTACGTGAGGTTCAACCCGCCGTCTGATAGCAAGATTTCTCCGGTCAGATAATCTGATGCGACAAGCACGGCAACAGCCTGTGCAATATCTTCAGGTTTCGCCGACCGCCGCATTGGAGCGCGTGTTTTCCACAGATCTTGTGCTTGCGTCCAATCTGCGGTCAAAGGTGTGTCTACCAGGCCTGGAGCAATTCCATTAACTCGAATATCGGGCCCAAGTGATAGCGCCAGCAGTCGGGTCATGTGTTGAGTGCCGCTTTGGTCGCCGAGTATGGAATTGACGCGCCCTTGGGCCGGACACCCGCGTGCGAACTGATGTTGATGACGCTGCCCGGGCGTCCTCGCCGAGCTGCTTCACGTAATGCGGGTTCCGCTTCAGCAATCAAACGAAATGGCGCGATCACGTTGACCTCGTATAACTCTTGCCAAATGGCTGGCGTTGCCGCAATCAGGTCCGCATGAGGGATGACACGACTGATCCCCGCATTGTTAATGAGCACGTCGAGCCGTCCCCAAGGAGCGACAGACTCGCGGATGAGTCGCACTCTGTCAGCGTCATTGGCGAGGTCGGCCTGAATGTAGATTGCCGAGCCCAGTTCACGAGCCATCGCGTGCCCTGTTTCCGGGGAGCTTCGCGAATGCAAGACAACCGAATATCCATCGCTTGAGAGTCGCCGGGCAACGGCAGCGCCTATACCGGAGGTCGAACCAGTGATAAGCGCAACAGGTCGCCGAATCGTCATAGAAGTACCGATTGGTTCAGGGAAATGGGAATTCTCAACAATCTCGGCCTCGTTGTCCAACGGCGGCTTCTGGCCGGGAAGTGCCCGATCGCTTCGGCGAGCCGTTAGCTGGGTGGCATCGGGCGGGAGCCGACCCGAAGCGGTCAGTTAGAATCCTCGAAAGCGGTCAATAGCTTAAGCACACAGTACGGATAATCACGCCATGTTCACCCCAGAGTTTTCGGCCCGTGATCGACCTGAACATGTTTTAATCGTCAATCATTTTATCGAGACGGAGGAAGCGCTCAAGTTGAGTCTCGCTTTCGTTCGCGCTCGTGTCCATTACGGGCGTCAACACGTCACATCGCCCGCAGCGAGTTTTGTGGCGTACTACGATGTGCGCGGGCAAAAGGTCGGGGGCGACCTCGAAGCGCGCTTGACTAATGCTCTTCAGGACCTCGCTGAGGTTAAGGTGAAGCGATCATGAGTCTTCAGCTCATCGTTCAGTGCGGCACTGTCGCCGAAGTAGAGACCATGCTTTCTGCGTCCTGCGGCAGCGCTGTCGAAGTATTCGCTATCGATATGGACAACATTGGGGTTTCCATTCCAACGTTGTTGCTGGACTCTGTCGGGGAAGAGAGGATCAGAGCCGCGCTCAGTCATGCACGCGTGTACGATCTCTACTCTGGCATTTGGAATGACGCCACGTGACTGGATCACATACACCCAGATCTGCACCATCCCATGGCTGACGGTTTTTTGCCGACTAACGCCTTCCGTTGGCTGGCCTCTACCGTGACCGCCGGTTCCCGACCCCCAACGGCCCTTAAGCCTTGCCTCTAACAGCCATTCGTCGGGTGGCATTTACTGCAACTTGACCTAGATCCTATCTAATTCTCTATGGGGCTCGGGAGGAAGGAACACACGAATCTCATCGCCCGGACAAACAGCACCACCGGAGATGACGACGCCCATTACACCGGCCTTGCGGATTAGCTTGCCCGCCGAGGAGCGGTCCAAGACAGCCTTAAGCAAGCCAGGCTGAAACGCATCGATCTGTGAGCACGGGTTACGTAATCCGGTAAGTTCTAGAACGGCATTGGACCCTATATGAAGCCGGGTTCCGACGGGCAAAGTAAGTAACGATAATCCCACCGTTGTGATGTTTTCACCAAGCTCAGCGGGGCCGACCGAAAGTCCCTTGTCCGCCAATTCATCAAACAGTTCGCTATGAATCAAGTGAACTTGCCTAAGGTTTGGCTGCGAAGGGTCAACCGCTACACGGGAGCGATGCTTCACCGTCTCCCCGCAATGCGCATCCCCTTTCACACCAAGATCGGTCAGTAGCTCGATATGGTCTTGCCGGAATTTCGAGAAAGAGTGCGTCGGGCTTGCACTCACGGAAACAACACGTGGACTCATCACGCTTCCGGTTGGAGATAGGTCAAGGCATTGTCAACGATTTTGCTGGCGATGTCGAACGACCGAATGTGGCCGAACTCGGCCCTCGGCCAACCCGGGCACGCGCTTGCCGGAGCCAGAGGCCATTTCCGACTGCGGATTCAACCGGTAAGAGTCGATTGCGTCCCAGAGTGCATAGTGGAAGCGGCTCGTCGCCAGAATCGAAGGATGCGCCTCGCTCTACGCTGCTCGGATGTCTGCGAGGCTAAGTGAGCATTTGCAAAACTCTGATCCGTCGGCGAGAGTTTTGCATCTGGGCCAAAATTTCTCCGTCAGGACTGCGCCCCTTTGCATGACTCGGGCGGGGGAGTCTGCTCGGAATGGCGCTCCAGCTCTAGGTTTCCGGCCAACCGATCAAGAATCTTGCAAGCCTTGCAGAACTTTCTTCCGGTACAACACCTCTTGTCGTTCCCGTACAGCGTCGTGCAAGGCCCAGGGGGCGCCCCGAAAGGTCGGGCTCCCTGGCTTTCATAACGCTTCCGTCTTTGAAACGGTGTCGAACTCAAGGTCTCGACCCGTCGGAACCCACCGAAGCGGTACGCATCTTCCCCGCCTTCCAGCCATTTGGGGCGATGTCCCTGGCCGGACCGTATAGAGACCCCGTCTCAGGCCACGGATACCGGTTCGCAGGTTTCCGATTGCTCGTCCCGCGAGAATCTCCTATTGATGCGGCTGCTCGTCCCGACAGCGGATTTGAGTGGCTCGATTTTCCATACAGACAGCAGCGCGTCGAATTCGTCCTCCACAGGCGACGCGCCACGCAGGTACGCTTCAGGCGGACCGCCCAATACATGTATGGACAATGTATATCCCGATTTATGGACATGCTGGAGCATTCCTGTCGCCACCAGGACTTTTCGGGCTCTTCCGAAATCGTGGTTGGACAGCAGGTTTCGTGCAACGATTTCCTTGCGGGTGAGGCACTCTCCGCCTCTAAGCAAGGCATACAACGATTCTGCGCACTCGTAATCAGATTTGGTGGACCTCAAAACGTCTCCTTGGCAGGTTGACTGGTCGGTACGATGAGAATCGCGGGATCGGAAAAAACGCGCTTTGGTAGGACGAGCCGTCGGAGCGGTGTCGCGGGGGGAAAGGCTCATCGACGCCGGCGTCCTCGATTCGATGAATCGGGATAGCACCGATCACACTCCCCATTTTTGAAAGACGTGCCGAAAAATGGGGAGTGTCGCCCGGCGGGTAACGGTGAAGACCCGCCCGTCAATTTACGGAGCCAACCTCCAGGGCGCTTCGCACACTCGCATTCCGACTTGTCGCAGGTGGAATGTACGTCATTCCCAACTTGTCGGCGCATCGCACAAGTTCCGCGAGCGAGTCGATCTCCAGTTTGTCCATGATGTGGGCGCGATGGACCTTCACGGTTTTCTCGACGATGCCGAGGAAGTTGGCGACCTCCTTGTTTCGGAGTCCGGTCGTGACCATGGCCATGACCTCTCGCTCGCGATTTGTCAGCCGCTGCATCTTTGCATCGAGGGCTGCCTTGATGCTCCGCTCCATACCGCGTTGCGCGGCCAGCTCCAGCGCACGGACCACCGCCGTGACCAGACGGTCCTCAGCCACGGGCTTCTCAAGAAGATCGATGGCGCCAGCCGTCATCGTCTCGACGGTTTGCTTCACATCTGCACAGCCTGTCAGCATGATGAAGGGCACATGCGACGGCAATAGTTTCAGCAGTTCGTGACCGCTGATGCCAGGCAGAATCAGCTCCGCCACCACGCAGGTCGGGCCGCGGATGCCGTCAAGGGCAGCCCGACATTCTTCGGCCGAACCAAAAGTCCTTGATGAGAATCCCTTTGCAAGCAGCAGCCGCCCTAAAGCCTTGCGGATGCTTTCGTCGTTGTCCACAACAATTACAGTCCCGGTCATCGCGCGTACCCTCTTTAGAAAATGGGGTGACTCCTCGCCACATTACCGAGCGCCGCTTGCATCCACAACCGGTCTTCGGGTGGAGCGAAAAGTTTCATACCGACTTGTGAAATGACTTTCGACGCGCTGACGCGGGGTGGGGGACGCGAGGCGGCGGCGTGGAGAAGTCCTCATTGTCTGCGGTCCGGGTCTCGATCACAGGATTTCAGCCGGAACTGGACCACCCGTTCGCGGGTTGTCCGAACCGGACACCCGCGCTTCCTGTCCGGATGCCTATTCCGGAAGATTATTTCAACAAAACTAGATTCGATAGCATTGGATGCTAATGAGGTAGCGGCCAGAGCAGGATTTTAGAAGCAGTTTTTAGAGTGTTCGTCGTAGCATGGTCTTCCTATTCAAGGATGACTGGAAATGAGTGCGACCACCCTGCGGTACTTCGATTACGCTGCAACCACACCAGCGGACCCTCGCGTCATGGAGGCGATGTTCGGCTGTCTCGGGGCCGACGGCGTCTTCGGAAACCCTGCGTCGAATTCTCACGCCGCGGGCCTATCGGCGAAGGACCTCGTCGAGCAGGCTCGTGCGCAGGTTGCCGATCTCATTGGCGCGGAGCCGTGCGAGATTGTGTGGACGTCCGGTGCAACGGAGTCGAACAACCTGGCTCTCAAGGGTTTCTTCGACTACGAACAGGGACGACGCCATCTGATTACCAGCAAGCTGGAGCACAAGGCGATCCTGGATACGGCGGCGCATCTCGAGCGTCTTGATGTTTCGGTCACCTACCTTGCTCCCGATGCGTCGGGAGACATTTCGGTGGCCGCCGTGGAAGCGGCTTGCAGCCATCGTACGGGCCTCGTTTCGTTGATGATGGTGAATAACGAAATTGGCACCCTGACCAACATCGCCGAGATCTCGCGGGTCGTACATGCTGTGGGCGCGCTACTTCACGTGGACGCAGCACAGGCTGCGGGCAAGACGGAAATAGACGTCAAGGCGATGGGGATCGATCTGTTGTCGATGTCGGCACATAAGCTCTATGGGCCAAAAGGCATCGGCGCACTCTATGTCAGCCGCGAGGTGGCGTCGCGCATTGCCTGTCAGATGCACGGCGGAGGGCACGAACAAGGACTACGATCTGGCACGCTTGCCACGCACCAGATTGTCGGCATGGGCACCGCGTGCGAACTGGCGCGCCTGCAAATGGCGTCCGACAATCAGCGTATCGCGCAACTGAGCGAGTGCCTGCTGAATGGTGTACGCGCATCGGGTGTCGTCACGCAGAACGTCGCCAACGCGATCCGCATCCCACACACACTCAGTCTGACCGTGAATCTGCCGGACTTCCTCCCATTTATGCTGGCCGATCGCCTGGCGGTCTCCTCCACGTCGGCCTGCAATTCGGCGGCTGGCAAAGTCTCTCACGTGCTGACATGCATCGGGCTGGATGAAGACGCTGCGCAACGCACGGTGCGGCTGAGCCTTGGACGGTTCACAACGGAGGCAGATGTGGACGTTGCGGTCGACTGCTTCCAGCAAGTCATTGCCCGGTGCCGGGAGTCGGGAGCGGGGGGACCGGAGATGCAGATCCGGCATCTTTCGGACGACGTCAGCGTTGCGGCGCAGCTGAGCGATGCCGACGTACGGGCCGCGCATGCACTGGGGTTCCGCTCCATCGTGTGCAACCGGCCCGATGAAGAGGCTGCCGGTCAGGCCCGGTTTGCAAATATCGCCGAGGTTGCGGGTTCGCTTGGCATGGCTGCGCACTACCTGCCGGTGAAATCGGACAGTGTCACCGCAGAGGATGCCGCAGCCTTCGGCTCGCTGGTGGCAGCACTGCCGAAGCCCGTGCTCGCGTACTGCCGTACGGGTACCCGCTCGGCGACGCTGTGGAATCTGGCGGGAACCAGGCTAGGCTGACGGCGGGCTGACCGATCGTGAAACCGTCATTTGGGATGGTCTACAGGAATCAGCATTGCGCTCAGAAGCGGAACGCCACGCTAACCATGGGGCCCTTCAGCGTCAGCCTTTGAACCAGTTCGCCGCTGCCGAGCTGGTAGGTCAGGTAGCGATAGGTCAGTTGTATGTCGCCCCACCTGGCCGCATAGGCGGCGCCTCCCGACGCTTGAACCGTGTATCGGGAAGCGCCGGTGCCCACGTCGAGGTAGTACGGCAGATACCATCTGTCGCTGTTGCCGAGGCGGACTCGCCCGCGCACGCCAATGATCGCGTCGACGATGTTCTCGGTCTGCGACACGCTTCCCTGCGTGGCCAGCGTGGCGCCCTGTTGGGTGAACGTGGTGGATAGCGTCCAGTTGGCGCTGGCGCTGAGGTTGAGGTAACGAAGCCCGCCGAGCGGCTCGACGGTTCCCCATGGCGCGCGCACCGCCGTGTAGGCGGCGTAGAGCCCGAGCAGTCCGCCGCTAAGGCTGCTGCCTGTGTTGGTCGCCAGTTCCCGCGGAATGACTACCGAGCCGACGGTGTTGAGCGTAGTCTGGTGGTTGCTAAAGTCAAGGTAGGCCGCGTCGGCGATGACCGTCCAGTCCCCCTTGCTGGCTTCGGCCTGCATCATGAAGAGGAACTTCAGGTTCGAGAGATAGCTGTCCGGACCGGTGCCAAGGTCGAGCCTGCCGCCGCCGGTGGATGAGTTCCCGGAGAAGCTGAACGCCCCGCTCACGTTGGGCAGCCACAGGTACGGCGCGACCGCAAACCTCCAGCTATTTGCATCGGGCGACTCGGCATGTCCGGCACCGGCGGCGATAGCCAGGCAAAGCGCAATGCCGAGCCGCGTCCCGCCAAGCCTTGAGAAAGGCAGCTTGATATCGCCCCCATCGAAGCGACTACCTTCTTGCATCGCCTTCATCATTCACGCCTTCGCTCTGCCGTGCGGTTGTCGGTCACGCCACGCTCCAGTTGCCAAGCTAGCCGGTCTTGATGGGACGCTCAATTGGCCCAAAGGGCTAACTAATGAAATTGCCGGGTGGCAGCAGGGCATTTTGTCCAACGGACGGATCCGGCAGGCCAGGACAGATTCGTACGCCATCCCGGGCAAGAACAGGAGCGCCCGTGTCGTGACACGAGCGAAAGTCGATGTGGGTGGCCGCGCGGCGCAAGGCCGTTTATCCGAATACGGTGGCATCTGGGTAGCGAGGCCGGTGTGCTGGTTTCAGTCGGCTGACGTCACTTGGCATCGGCCTGGAACTGGATACCTAGTGCGCACGAGCGGCCGCTAGGCCTTCGGCAATAACGTGTCAGGCGTTTCGCCGGGGCTGGCCGCCAGCTTCCGAAAGGCGTTTCAGCGCGGCGCCCGGAGGCTACCACTGCTGCTGTTGCTTGCCTTTGATGTTGCCCGCCACGCCGCCGGCCACGGCGCCGATCGCCGCGCCTGTCCAGCCACTGCCGCCGGCAATGGCGGCGATGCCGGCACCGGCCGCGGCACCGAGGCCAGCGCCGGTGACGGTGCCTTGCTGCTGCGGGGTCATGTTCGTGCATCCCGCGGCGCTGACGACGATCAGGATCGCGCCAGCCAGATGGAGTCGTTTCATGGCGTCACCTCACTTGCTGGTCTTCAGCCCAGGAACAACCATTTCGAACCAGATGGTTTCAATGACCGGCCGCTGCAATCGGTCGGGATGTGCCGCGTACCAGCGATCCAGCCCCTGGCTCACCGAATCGAGCGAATGGCTCTTGAGCCCTTGGGCAAAGCGCGGAAGAATGCTTTGCGCGTCGGGCGGCGGCTTGCCCTCGTGATAGGCGATATCCACCTGGACCATATTGGCGATGCCTACCAGGTAGGCCTTCTTGGTCTGCTCGGTGGAGGCTG
Source organism: Ralstonia sp. 25mfcol4.1 (assembly GCF_900104095.1). Taxonomy (GTDB): domain Bacteria; phylum Pseudomonadota; class Gammaproteobacteria; order Burkholderiales; family Burkholderiaceae; genus Cupriavidus. The sequence continues at coordinate 158,224 of NZ_FNJO01000007.1, forward strand.
TCCATTGCTTGCCGGTAACCAGTGGAATTTCGTCGCCACGGGCGCCGGTTGCCAATACCAGTGTCGCGAGTGCCCCAGCCGTCACTGCGAGCCGGCTTAGTCTATTTGCCATTGCGGTCTCCATCAGTGTTGCCATTACTCCACGCAGCCCTGCGCTCGTTCATATTAGTCGCTATTCCGGCGTATAGGAGCCGGCTAAACCGCGCGCTGTCGCTCAGAACTTGTGGCGCAGTCCCAAGGCGATGCCCAGCATGGAGCTTTGCCCGTTGGCCAGGGCATAGCTGTTGCCGAGCGACAGGCTGTTGGCATAGAAGATGGCGGCGGATTCCAGACCAAGGCCGGCATTTTTTGCATAGGCGGCACTGATATAGACATCGGTGCGTTTGGAGAATGCGTAGTTGGAAATGAAGGCGATCTGCCAGGGATTGGGCTGGCTGGCATTGCCGAACTGGTTCTTGACGTCGTCGTAGTTGTACTCAAGCATCAGGCCGATTGAGGGTGTCAGCTGATACGTCCCGCCGATCCAGTAAAAATTGTCGCGAAAGAATTCGGCACCTACCTGATTCTTGTTCTGGCCCCAGCGGTAGCCACCCATGATCTTGGCGGCACCGAATGCATAGCTGGCGCCTGCACCAGCCTTCTTGAACGTGCCGCTGCCCGCATTGGCCGGGTTTGCGGCGGGTGCGATGGTCGGATTGAACTGGTCATAGGTGACGACCAGACCCACCGGCCCTGCCGTATAGACCACCGACCCACCATAGGCGGTATCGCGCCGGAACTGGCCCGGTACTTCGCCGTTGCCGCCAAGAATGAACGGTGCACCAACCGTCGGCGGCAGCGCCAGGCCGGTGCCGAAGGAAAAGTGGGCCAGTGCCGTGACGGGCCCGAAATTGCCGGTGTACTTGATGGTGTTGTCCTCGCGGAAATTGGCCCCGGCCAGCACCACCGCAGGCTCGTACTGCGTGGCATAGGCAGCCGGGACGAAGTTCGCCAGCGACTCGAACATCGACGTGTACTGGCGGCCGATCGACAACTGGCCATACTCGCTTTGCAGCCCCACGAACGCTTGCCGGCCAAACAGGCGGCCACCTTGCTGCGAGGTGCCACTGTCCGCATTGAAGCCGCTTTCCAGAACGAAGACCGCCTTGAGGCCCATGCCCAGGGCCTCCGTTCCGCGTAGACCCCAGCGCGACCCGGATACACCGCCGGAGTCCATCCGCACCAGGCTGTGCGAGGGGCCAGGGTTGAAGCCATTTGCGGATGTGGGTACGGCGCCAAGGTGATTGACGTATTCAACGTTGACGTCGACAACGCCATAGAGCGTCACGTTCGATTGCGCGTGCGCCTGCCAGGCAAGAGCCTGCAACGCCACAAGTGCAAGAAGTCTCAGTCTCATGTCTGCCGCCTCCTCCTTGTTTTTATGGGTAGTTCATGGCTGCTGGCGTTTCGGTTTCACGCTCTTCGCTTGCATGGAATGCCACCCTGACGCTTCGATCTGTCTGCTGGCGCACGCACGTGTGGCGCGTCGGCGGTCGATTCCGACGCCGATGATTGATGAGGCAACGGCCCGGGCTTCCGGAAATCTATCGATCCATTCCAGTTCGGCATATCGAACCGGCATCCGGTCCCCCACTATGTCCACATGCATGGACAAGCATAGTCGCGCGCCGGCTGTCCCGTGCCTCTTGTTTCTTGTGGAGCATTCATGAAACTCACTTTCCTTGCGCCGGCATTGCGGGCGATGCCCCGTGGGCCAGCAATGACACGCGCGGTCCCGGAGCCAGCGCTGAACGCAGCGCCGAAGCCAGCGCCGAACGTAGCGGCGGATGCCGACGACGGCGTCATGAAGGGTTTTCCGCCGCCCCCCGACAAGCAGGTGGTGCGCGGCGGTGGGCTGCGTCCGCCATTCATGCGATGGGCGTTGAGCCACACCCGGGAGTTGGCGCCTACGGTGGGGATCCGGCACGCTTCACGGCCCATGCCGCTGGTAGACGCACCAGGCCTGCCATTCGACGAGTTGCCGCTGATGGTGGCGGGCCGAAGCCTGGGTCTGGACGACTACCTGCGTGCGACGCACACGGACGGCTTCGTCGTGCTGCATCGCGGTAACGTGGTCTATGAGCGGTACTTCGGTGATTTCCATCGTCATCAACCGCATATCTGGGCGTCGATGACCAAGTCGGTGACCGGGCTGCTGGCAGCGATGCTGATCCATGAAGGCAAGCTCGACCCGCACGCGCCGCTGAGCCAGTACGTGCCGGAACTCAAAGGCAATCCGTTTGGCGACGCCACCGTGCGACGCAACCTGGACATGGAGGTACCCGTCGGCTATCCGCAGGCGTTGCCTCCCGACCTGGGCCTATTTGGGGCTGTCGGCATCGTGCCGCGCAAGGACGATGCCCCCGACAATATCTACGACTTCCTGAAGATCGCGCATGCCACCGGCACCGCGGCCGAGGCGCCTGTCTGGTACTACCAGAATGGTTCGGCCGAGGCGATGGCCTGGGCGCTGCGCAGGATAACGGGCCAGCGATGGTCGCAACTGGTGACGGACCGGATCTGGTCAAGGCTGGCCGATGACGACGCCTACGCCAGCGTGGACCGTCTGGGTACCGAGATGGCAAGCGGCGGCCTGAATTCGACGCTGCGCGACGCCGCACGCTTTGCGGAGGCGGTACGCCGCGCGATGCAGGGCGACCTCTCGGGTCCGATTCCGCCAGCGGCGGCACGCATCGCGTTCGAGCCGGCAAGCAACCAGTCGCGTTTCGCCAGCGGCAACCTTGTGTCGGGCCGCGATGGCTATGGCTATCGCAACTACTGGTTCCAGTGCAACGATGGCGATGGCAGCGTCGAGGCCAGCGGCCGGTTCGGGCAACGCATCTACATCAACCCGGACAAGGACCTCGTCGCGGTCAAGTTCTCGGCAAGCCCGGACGACGCCGCACGCCCCACGAGCGCGGCCGACATCAGGCGGTGTGAGGATGCTGCCCGGGCACTGGAGACGTCCGCTGCGTTGATCGCAGCCGCGCTGGCCATACATCGAAGCCTGGAACACGACGGCGGCCTTGCCCAAGCGGCGGGTATCGGTCAAGGGTCGCCAGCAACATGAAGCAAGACGGAAGGAGTTTGACGGTGGGAAATCATTGCGTGACAGACGACACGAACCTGACCCGGCGCCGCTTTCTCGCGCTGGCCGGCGGCACCATGGCGATGGCCATCGCCGGTCCTGCGCTGGGGGACAAATGGCCTTCCCGGCCGATCCGCTTCGTCACCGCATCGGGTGCCGGCGACCCGGTGGATTTGCAGTTGCGCGAGTATCTGAAAGCCTTGTCACCTGCACTGGGCAACGTGCCGATGATCGTCGACAACAAGGTGGGCGCAGCCGGCCAGATCGCTGCGCAGTCGGTCTTGCTGGCGCCGCCGGAAGGGTATGACCTGCTGCTGGCCAGCGCGAGCTTCACCATTACGCAAAGCTATTTCCGCAAGCTCCCATACCGGCCGATGGTGGATTTCACGCCGGTGGCCATGACGGGCGCCGCACCGGTCGGCCTGGCCATCCCGGCTTCTAATCCGAGCCGGACATTGCGCGAATGGGCGGCCTGGGCGCGTCGTCAGGGTGGTGCGCTGAACTACGCGTCGCTTGGCAACGGCACCGTTCCCCATCTGTACGGATTTCAGCTCACCAACGACGTTGGCTTCGATGCCACGCACATCCCGTACAAGGGGGCTGGCGCAGGGCTGATGGACCTGTTGCGCGGGCAGATTTCGTTCATGATGCTCGACATCGTGAACCTGCGTCCCCTGCTGGCGAAGCAGCAGGTCAGATTCCTGGCCGTGACCGGCAATGAACGATCCGCGTACCTGCCCGACGTGCCCACGTTCAAGGAGCAGGGCTTCACCGGATACGACCGCACCGGCTGGACGGCCCTGATGGCGCGCCATGGCACGCCGCGAGACGTGGTGCAACGGCTCAACCAGTCCATGGACAGGACAAGCGCCACCGACGAATGGCGCCGCAAGCGCGCCGAAGTGTGGTCAAGCTGGCAGCCGATGGCACCGGACGAGATCGCGCGCCAGATGCAGGGCGAGGCCGCGGCCTGGGGAGAGCTGGTCCGGCGCGTCGGTGTCTATGGCGATTGATTGCGGTGAATGATGAGGGGTGGATGGCGAAGGCGACATCAAGGCCTGGCGCCGGTTGGCCGCAAGCCGGCCGCGCGCTTGACGAGTATCTCCACCAGACGGTCGGCAAGCGGTGAGTGGTAGCCGTCCTTGCGACGCAGGATGCCGACAGTTCGCGGCCACCTGAGGCTGGGCATGTCGAGCGCGCGCAACCCGCGCGTGGACTGCGCCAGTGTTGCGCGCCCGATTACCGTGAGCAGGTCGGTCTTTCGAATCGCCGCCATCAGGCCCTCTGCCGACGAGTTCGTTTCGAGCGCGACAGTGGGTGGCGGCAGGCCAGCATCGGTAAACGACGCATCGACCAGCTTGCGGGCGATGACGTCGGCATTGGGAAGCAACCACGGATAGTCCCCGAGACTGGCCAGTCGCAATGAACGCTTGCCATGAAGCGGATGCTGGTCACGGGCCACCACGACCAGATCGTCGTCGAACAGCAGCGTCTGTTCCATTTCGGCGTCCGGCTTGCGTGACAGCGTGGCGATGCAGAGGTCAAGCTCGCCACGGCGCAATCCGGTGACGAGCGGGTCGTTCAGGCCGATCGTCACTTGCACCCGGGCCGCCGGACGCTGTTTGATCAGGTCGGCGAACGCGTCCGAGAAAACCGAGCCGACAAGCGAAGACGGCACACCGACCCGGACTACCCCGAGCTTGCCCAGGTGGAGATCGTTGGCTTCCCGGATCGCATCGTGCAGCGAACTCCGGACCGTGAGGATGCGTTCCAGGAAGACATTGCCCGAGCTGGTCAGATCCATGCCCCGGGACGAGCGCACGAACAGCTGGATCCCCAACTGTTGCTCCAGGCGCTGAATGGCCTTGGTCAATGCGGGCTGGCTTTGTCCCACCTGTTCTGCCGCACGTGCGATCTGACCGGCCTGCGCCACCGCAACAAAGTAGTTCAGATCCTCAAGACGCATGGCATTCCCTTCGGTTATCAAGCATGGGGTGCCGATAATGAAAGGAAGGGTGCCGGATCGTCAAGGCATCCGGGTGTCATGCTCCGCATAAACGGTCGATTAATGCGATGCCAGGCCTTGTTGCTAGGGGCGCGGCCGGGCTGGCTCCATTTGCCAGCCTCCCGGGCAGCGTTTGACATGGGGGTAATAACCGCCGGGGTGGTCGCAGTAATACGACCACCCGTTCTCTGACGCACTGTCAGTATTTGCGGCCATCCGGCGGGTGGCCGGCGCCGACGGCGTGTCATAGCCGGACAAGGTGTCGTCCGCGGGGTAGTATGGCCCGCCGTCGTATGAGTATTCCCACCAGCCAGGCCATGCGGTGCCTACCGCGAAGTAGACCACGTGCCCATGGCTGGGGCGGAACCCGCCGTGACGAAAGCCACCGTGGCCCTGAAACCCGCCGCCATGAAAGCCTCCGCCATGAAACCCGCCGCCATGAAAGCCCCCGCCTTGGATGACGCCGCCTTGGATGCCCCCGCGGTGCATGCCGCCCGCGACGCCGCCTCGGCCGCCGGCAACGGACGGGCCGCCGATGGCCATCGCCGCGCCCGCCGCCAGTGCCAGGACGATCTTGCGAAACCTGCGCCCGTTCATGATGTGTCCTCGCTTGGCTGACTGGGTCCAATGCTGGCGGGGCGATCCGCCGCGCCCGGCTGACGGACGACGCGCGACGACCTGTAAACCGTAGCGCAATCGGATTCATTCCATCATATGTTGCGGACGGAACGCTGCAGCGCAACAAGGCCTTAAAATGCCGCGTGCGCCTTATGCGCAGATCGACGCCATGCCCCAGATTCACAAACTTCCCGCCATCGACGGCCAGCTTGGCTGGTTCGAAACGTCCGCTTCCCGTCACTCCGCCATTGGCCAGCCGCTGCACGGCCAGCATCATTTCGACTTCGCCGTGGTTGGTGCCGGCTTTACCGGCGTCGCGCTGGCAAGGCGTCTGGCCGAACTGCATCCGCAAGCGCGCATTGCGCTCGTGGAAGCGCTCGAAGTGGGGCAGGGCGCTTCTGGACGAAACGCGGGCTTCATCATCGACATTCCGCACAATGTGGACGGTGGCGAGGCCGACGCGGAATCGAACCGCCAGCTGCATGCGCTGAACCTGTTCGCCATCGAACGGCTTCGGGCCATCAAGGATCGCCATGGCATCGACTGCGCATGGCATGACGCCGGCAAGTACATGGCCGCCCACGAGGCACGCCACATCGGGGCGCTGGAGCATTTCGCACAGGGTCTGAAGCGGGCCGGGTTCGACTACGAGCTTGTCGAAGGTAGTGCGCTGGCGGAGCGGCTGGGCACGTCCTACTACAAGGCGGCAATCCATACGCCCGGCAACGTGCTGGTGAATCCGGCCGCGCTGGTGCGTGGCCTCGCATCGGCATTGCCCGAGTCGGTCACGTTGTTCACGCGCAGTCCGGTCACGGCCTGCCAATTTGGCCGCCGGCATACCTTGACCTTCGCTGGAGGTACCTTGCAAGCGGACAAGCTTGCGCTGACGGTCGGCAGCTTCAGCGAGACCTTTGGAAAGGTCCGCAACCGCCTGGCCGCGATCTTCACCTATGCGAGTCTGACCGAGCCGCTGACGCAGGATGAAGCGGCCCAGTTCGATGGCGTAGCGCCGTGGGGCACCACGTCCGCGCATCCGGCGGGCACGACCGTCCGTTACACCCCCGACCGGCGGATCTTCGTGCGCAACACGTTCCATTACCGTCCCGCGCTATGCGCGTCCGACCGGGATCTGCGCGCTGCCATGCGCCAGCATCGCTTGTCCTTCGAAGCGCGCTTTCCAGCATTGGCCGCCAGGCCGTTCGCATACACCTGGGGCGGAATGATCAGCATGACGCTGAATCACCATTCGATCTTTCGTGAGGAAGCGCCGGGCCTGTTCAGCGTGGTGGGCTGCAATGGCGTGGGGGTGGCCAAGGGCACCTACCTGGGCCACTACATGGCCGAGTTCATGTCCGGCATCCCGGGTCCTGCCATCGACTTCATCCTTGCCAACAGCCGGCCCGGGTGGATGCCACCCGACCCGCTCAAACGGGTCGGCGCAACGTGGCGGATGAGAAAGGAGCTGGCGGGAGCGGGCGGAGAGATCTGACGCAGCGGCGAGGATGAGCAGGGCGCGCGGCGATGTGGCATTCAGCGACAGCCCGGCTGTTCCAGTCGTTCGATATAGGCGTCGCCCCACTTCTTCATGGCCTCAAGTACCGGCGCGAGCGTCTTTCCGAACGGCGTCAACGTGTATTCCACGCGAGGCGGAACTTCGGCAAAGACCTCGCGGGTCACGATGCCGTGGGACTCCAGTTCGCGCAGCTGCAGCGTCAGCGAGCGTTGCGTCACGGTGCCGATCAGGCGCTGCAATTCGCCGAACCGTTTGGTGCCGTCCATCAGGTAATGGACGATCAGAGGCTTCCATTTGCCGCCTGCGACGTCGACTGTCGCAGCGACCGAGCACTGGTAGGTGGTAACCGAAGAGGTCATGGCGGGTCCCAATAGGATACTTTTTATCCCTATATATCAAAGATGTGCCTTCTTGTGGAAAAGCGCCCGGCCCTCGATAGTTCGGCTCAGTTGCGCTGGCCGTCGATCGGGGACGTCCGCGTCGATACCAGGAGTCTGATTGATGAAGGCCGCATATTACGAACGACAGGGCAGGGCCTCGGAAGTGCTGAGGCTCGGAGACCTTCCTGTTCCACTGCCCGGGCCTGGCGAGGTGCGGGTGTGCATCCATGCATCAGGCCTTAATCCGAGCGATATCAAGGCGCGCACGGGTTTTTCCGGTCCGTCCGCATTCTCGCTGGTCATTCCGCATCAGGACGGCGCCGGGGTCATCGACGCGGTCGGACCTGGCGTTGCGCCCACTCGCGTTGGCGAGCGGGTGTGGGTGTTCGAGGCGCAGTATCGTCGTCCGTTCGGAACCGCCGCGGAATATGCCGTCGTGCCGGCCCATCAGGCCGTGCCGTTACCCGGCAACGTGTCATTCGAAGTCGGCGCCTGTCTGGGCGTTCCGGCGCTCACCGCGCATCGCTGCCTGTTTGCGGACGGCGACATCAAGGACCGCGCCATTCTCGTCCAGGGCGGTGCGGGGGCGGTCGGCACGGCAGCGATCCTGCTGGCCAAATGGGCGGGCACCTGGGTGGCGGCAACGGTCTCAACGCCTGACCAGGCCGATGCCGCGCGACGCGCGGGTGCAGATCTGGTGATCGATCGATGGTCGGAAGACGTGGCGGCCATCGTGAAGTTGCATACGGGGCAGCGCGGTGTCGACCGGATCGTGGACGTCAGCCTGCAGGATAACTTCGATATCGATATGGCAAGCCTGGCTGGCGGCGGCATCATCAGCGCCTATGCCGTCGGCGCGGCCGCCGACCAGTTGTCGCTGCCATTGCTGAAAGCCATGATCGCCGGCTGTTTGCTCCGGTTCGTCTACATCTACACCGTCCCGGCAGCCGCAAAATCCGCAGCCGTTTCAGCGATCACCCAGTGTCTGGAGGACGGCGCCTACACGCCGACGATCGGGATGCAGGTGCCGCTCGACGCGATTGTCGACGCGCACGAAGCCCAGGAAACTGGCCGGATGATCGGCAAGATCATCGTCAAGCCACTGCCATAGGCCACGCTGCAGACCCGCGAACCGCCGACGCACGGCGCGGGTTCACTCCGGCACGATATCGGGGCGATCGCGCGGAAACTGCGCCAGGGTTTCGGCGCTGATGTTCAGCGTCTGCATGACCATCTCGGGCGGCGTATGGGCAAGCCAGTCGGACAGCGACACCTCGGCAAAGTGGTCGGCCTTGAAGACCTCGACCATGATCAGGTCCGTGTTGCCGACGTTCTGCACGTAGTGCCCCAGCCCCTTCTTCACGTAGCCGATATCGCCGGCGTTGAAGTCGGCGGTCATGGCCTTGGGGCCCGTGTCGAATACCGTCATGCGGCCCTTGCCCTTGATGTAGTACTGCCATTCGTCGGCGTTCGGGTGCCAGTGCAGCTCGCGCAGACCGCCCGGCTTCACCGTGACCAGCGCCGCCGCAATGTTCTGCGAGATGCGGAAATTCCGGCTGTCGGCAATCTGTACGCGGCCGCTGCGCGTCTCGCGCACCGGCTTGGCTTCGGACAGCGAGAACGTCACCGGCAACGCAGGCGGCCCCTTCTTCGACGCCGACGCGCGTTGGGCGGCGGCCAGGGGCCCCGGATCTTTCCCCTGGAAAATCCAGAGATTGTCGACAGGAATATTCCTGAACGATTCGACCGGCACGCCAAAGTTCGCTGCCAGCACTTCCGGCGGCGTATGGGCGATCCAGTCGGTGACCAGCAGCGTGTTGAACTCGGATGCCATGCCATTATCGAACGCGATCAGGAATTCCGCGCCCGTGGTGCCAGTTCCCTGCAGCGAATGGGGCAGGCCCGGAGGAAAGTACCAGAGGTCTCCCGCCTTGACGTCCTGCACCGAGGGGCGCCCTTCTTCGTCGAGCGTCGTGATGCGGCATCGTCCGTCGAGCATGATGGCCCACTCGGCCTGCTGATGCCAGTGCATCTCGCGAATGCCGCCGGCCGACAGCCGCATGTTCACGCCGGAAATGTCCTTGGAGATGGCAAAGTCTTCCTGCGTGACTTCGCGCGCCCAGCCACCGTTCTGGATCCGCTTGTGGGCATTGTTGAACGACGACCAGAACAGCGGCATGCCGTTGACGTCGGTGGCCGGCGCATCCTGGAACGACGGAAACTGCTCCGCCAGGGCATCGTTGCGCGGACCGGGATCGGTGAGACCCTGGCGGTTGCGCGCATTGATCGCGCCTTCCGGCGGGCGGTCGGGGTTGCCGAACGAAGCGGCGTGCGCCGACGCGGCAGCTGCTGCAAACGCGGTGGTGGCCGCGCCGATCATTACCTTTCGCCTGGTCAGGTCAGTCATGATGGATTTCCTTTTTCTTCGATGGGACAGTCCGTCGCATTGGCATCACGAAACACGGCGGGCCGTGATTCAAGGTTAGGCAGCGCAGCGGGCCTCGCCTATCAGACCATCACCATGGCGGCGCTATACGATGGTTTGTCGGCCTGGCCCGTCGGCATGAAGGGCGAGCGCACTGCCATGCGTGCGGAATCAGAACGTGACACGCACAGTGCCGTTGTCCGACCGCAAGAGCCTGACGTGCTCACCCGGATAGAAGTTGCCTTCGGATGCGGGTTGCGTGATGGCCTGCAGTCGCCCATCGCGAAGGCGCACCGTGATTTCGTATCCGGCCTTGCGGTCGATGTGATCCTCGATTTCGTGCCCGGCAACGCCGCCGGCCAGTCCGCCCGCAACACCGGTGATCCACGAACCGTGCCCGCCGCCAATGGCGCTGCCCGCGACGGCGCCCAGCAATCCGCCGCCGAGTTCGCCGACCAGCGTGGACGTGGGACTGCTGTCGTCGATCTGCACCGACCGTACCCGCTCGACCACCGCGGTACTCACCGACTCCGGCCGCTGCAGCTGTCCGGCGTCGTAGACGGTGCCTGACGGACCGATGCTCGCGCAAGCTGACGCGAGCCCTGCGGCGGCCACCAGCGCCGCCGTGACGCGCATCCGATTGAGGTTGGAAAACATGAACGCTCCTGTCAACGCAGTTGGGGATGCCCGCCAGGTATCGCCATGCCGGGCATGGAGGTGCTCAGGCGCCGTTGTAGTTGATCTTCAGCGTCTGGTTGTCGAGCGACGTACGGACCTTGTCGGACAGCTTCCGGGTGGGCGCCTTCCGGCATTCATCGACCACATGGGCGACCGTGTGCGGGGTATCGACGACGATCTGGTCGTTCTCACGCACGCCCAGCTTGTCGACGCTGGCGATCCAGTAGATCACCGCCGGCTTGTAGGTTTCGCTGACCGACAGGAACTCTTCGCAGGTCATCTTGAAAGGCTTCACAGTCTTGACGTCGTCAGTCGCAGCCGCGGCGACGAGCGGGGTGGAGAGGGCGGCGATGGCAAGGGAAAGGATCAGGCGTTTCATGTGGGCTCCTGGGACGTCGCATGGGATGGGTTGGGCCGGTGGGCAAGCAACGTAGCCGTCCGGTCGAGAACGATCCTATGGGCGGACGGCGCCGGACCGTTTCGGCAACCCGCAAGCCATTGCCAAATCACATGACGGGGAGCGAGATTCCGCGACGATGTCCCCAGCCATCAAACGACGGTCCCAAAATGTCAAATGCTCGGCCGAAATTTCGCCAATACTGCAACGGATACCCATGTGGAATTCCGCCATTCCGCGAATGGCGGCGTCTCCCGGCCCGGGCATCTCACACAACGAGAATCGAGGAGAAAAAATGGACCGTATGAACTGCCTTGCTGCTGCCTTGGCCTTGTCGATCAGCATCGCGAGCGGCGTCGCCAGCGCGCAGGCCTCGCAACCTGCGGCACCGGCGCCGGCGCCCGCCACCACCGATGTCAACGAAGTCCCGCAGCCTCCGCAAGGCATGACGCCGGCCGAGCGCAAGAAGTGGTTCATGGAACGGTTCAAGGCGGCCGACACCGATCACGACGGCAAGCTGACCCGTGAGGAGGCACGCGCTGGCATGCCGGAGGTCTACAAGCGATTCGACAAGATCGATACCCGGAAGCACGGCTACGTGACCGAGCGTCAGGTGGGGGCAGCCTGGTCAAAGATGATCCAGGACGATATGCAGAAGAAAAATCCGATCATCAATTGAAGGCAAGGCCCTGACGGTGCCGAACCACGGGATGCCGGAGGGGCTACGCCAGCCGCCTTGCCGTGACAATCGGAAGATCCCCGTTTTTTGCTGGCCCGGCGCGTTCCTGCGTGGCGATATTCCGCTGCAGCCATTGAAAGACATGGGCCGTATATTCGTATTGCCGACCGCGGACCTGCCGGGTATGATCCGTTCGCTCATGTAGTGTTCCCTGTATGAAGTGCGGGATGAAAGGCCGCGAGCGGTCGGGAGGTTGCCGGCAGCAGGCCGGCGAGCGTGCATGGCCAGTGCCGTAGCGCGCGGCATGCTACCTCCGCATGCCGCCGATCCCGCGCCGTTCTCCTGTCATGGCCGATATGACCATACGTTGGTATGACTGTCCGCCTATGGCGGTATGCGCGGCCCCTGCAGGTCATGTGCGCCGCCAGACCCGCCCAGGGGCATGGCCGGACCACCGCGCGTATTTCTGATGCAGGCGTGCGCGGCCGTCGGCGCCGTTTAGCCAATCTTCATTTTGTAAATGCCGGCGCAAATGCTGGTATGGGCCCACTCACCTGCCGGGCCTATGGTGTGTTGCAGGCAAACCATGGTGTCATTCCGCCGCGCCGTTCGGAGAAACGGCAATCGGAGAATGACCATGACCTTGGACACGGCTGCGCCGCCAAACGCTTCTTCCCAGTCTTCCCTGTACGCGGGCCCGACCCACCGGGCCGCCATAGCCCTGTGGAGCCGGTACTGGTCCCGCATCGGCCGAATGTGGTACGCGGTGGCCCTGGCCGTGCTGCTCCTGTTGCTTGCCGCGGAATGGCAGGCGGGCGGACATGGCCTCACGTTGGCTACCCCGTCACGCAGCGGCATTCCGTTGATTGTCGTGCTGTGCTTCGGCGCCGGCGTGGTGCTGGTGGCGGGCGTCTGCGTGCACCGCATGTTCAAATTGCGGGCCGCCGTGGTGGTGCTGGCCGCCCGGCTGGAGCAGCTGTCCGACACGGACCCCGGCCGCAGCGAGCCATTGCCGGAGATGGGCTTCCCCGGGATGGACAGACTGGTTCGCGCCATCAACGGCGCCCGCCGGCGGTGCGCCGAGCGCGAATCGGAATGGCTGACGATGCAGGCATCTTGCGCGCACGACCTGCGCACGCCGCTGACGCGCATGGTCCTGCGTTGCGACCTGATCGAGGACGCGGCGCTGCGCGCGGCGATGGAACGCGATCTCGACGAAATGCGCGAGCTGGCAGAGGCCGGGCTGGCCTGTGCCCGCATGCAAAGCGGCCTTGCGCAGAAGCTGCGGAATGTCGACGCCGACGGCATGCTGGCCGCGCTGGTGCAGAACTATCGCGATGCCGGCTGCACACTGACGCTCGATGGGCTGGTGGGCCGGCCTGTCGTGACATGTCCGCACGCGCTGCGCCGCATCCTCGTCAACCTGGTCGACAACGCGTTCCGCTATGGCAACAACGTCCGCGTGCGGGTGCGTGCCGACGGGGGGCGCCTGCATCTGGCCGTGCTCGACTCCGGGCCCGGCATTGCGCCGGCCGAACTGGACGCCGTGTTCATGCCCTGGTATCGATCGCCCGAAACCGCGGCGCGCGGGCCGGGTAGCGGCCTGGGCCTGGCCATCGCCCGGCGGCTGGCGCAGGCGATTCGCGGCGACCTGGCGCTGCAGAACCGGCATGAGGGCGGGCTCGAGGCGCGGCTGTCGTTGCCCCTGTGATGGCATGGATGGATGCACGTAAGCGCCGGGCACGTCCGCGCGCTTACGGGTTCACGATTGTGCGGTAGCGCATCGGCTGCCCGACCGGCGGGAGGACGGGTCTGCGCAGCAGCGCATCGACTTCCACCGCTTTCCCGGGCGTCCCGAACTGCCTGGACCTGTTCCCGGCGAAGGAGATCTTGCGGATGTGCGCGCCCAGGCCGCGGTCCCAATGGGAAGATGAGCGCATCCCTGATTGCCGGGGAGAATCCGCTGGCTGTATCATCACCGATCGCCCAATGCGTCACTTCATGACGGCATCGAACGATGACAACCACCAATAACATCAGTCAGACCTCGTTGCCCGCGGCGTTAATCCCGGGCTGGTATGCGGAACTCGGCGCCGATGGCAAGCGCGCTTTCAAGGCGTCGTTTGCCGGATGGGCGACCGACGCGTTCGACTTCATGGTGTTCAGCTTCGTGCTGGCCTCGCTGATCGATCTATGGGGGCTGGACCGCAGCAAGGCAGGCCTGCTGGGCACAGTGACCCTGATCTTTTCATCGATCGGCGGCTGGATTGCCGGCATGCTGGCCGATCGATACGGACGCGTCAGGGTGCTCCAGTGGACCATCCTCTGGTTCTCGTTTTGCACGCTGGCCATCGGGTTTGCGCAGAATTTCGAGCAAATCTTCGTGCTGCGCGCGCTGCAGGGGTTGGGTTTCGGCGGCGAATGGGCGGTTGGCGCCGTGCTGATCGGCGAGATCATCGCGCCGCAACATCGCGGCAAGGCCGTCGGTCTGGTGCAGAGTGGCTGGGCGATCGGCTGGGGCGTGGCGGCCATCCTCTACAGCATCGCGTTCACGCTGCTGCCCGAAACCATCGCATGGCGCAGCCTGTTCTGGGTGGGCATCCTGCCTGCGCTGCTGGTGCTCTATATCCGCAAGCACGTGCCGGAACCGCAGGTGTTCGTGGCGGAGTCTGCCCGCCGGATCAGCGGCCATCCGGTTTCCGTCTGGGCCATCTTTGCGCCGCCCTTGTTGCGCCGCACGCTGCTGGGAGCGTTGCTGTGTACCGGCATCCAGGGCGGCTTTTATGCGATGTCCACGTGGTTGCCCGCCTATCTGCGGCTCGAGCGTCATCTGTCGGTATTCAACACCGGCGCCTACCTCTTCGTGATCATCGCGGGCTCGTTCTGTGGCTATGTCGTGGGGGCGTACCTGGCCGACTATTGGGGCCGGCGGCGCAACTTCATCATGTTCTCGGCGCTGTCGATGGTGTCGGTGTACCTGTACCTGACGCTGCCGCTATCGAACCAGCAGATGCTGTGGCTGGGCTTTCCGCTGGGCTTTTCGTCGTGCGGCATCTTCAGCGGCGTGGGAGCCTACCTGACGGAACTGTATCCCTCGGAATCGCGTGCGAACGGCCAGAGCTTCACCTACAACTTCGGTCGGGGCATTGGCGCACTGTTTCCGGGTCTGGTCGGCATACTGAGCCATACGGCCGGTCTTGCGACAGCCATTGCCATCTTTTCCGGCGCGGCCTACGGCGTGGTGCTGCTGACGGTCTTGCTGCTGCCGGAGACCAAGGGCGCTTCGCTGGAGGCGCAGCCCACCAGCGAGTAAGCCCGGCCCCGCGACAGGATGCGGGGATTTGTATCACTACGTATCGAGCCAGACGACTGACGCACGCTGATACGAGGACGCTGCCCCGGTGACACACCTGCGATACGTCCTCGCCGCCTAATGGAATCCCGATACCGAATTCGCGGAGCCACCATGAAGCTGATGTCTGTCGTAGCCCTGACCGCGGTCGCCACTGTCGTGCTCACGGGCGCCACTGCTGCTGCCGCACAGTCCGGCGCGACGCCCAATCCCGGCGCCACTGGCAATCCCAATGCGTCGCCCATCTACGGCGTAACCCTGCCCGAGGGCTACCGCAACTGGCAACTGGTGGCCCCCGCCCTGGAGGGCGAGCCGCTGAACGAACTGCGCACGGTCGTGGGCAACAAGATCGCCATCGATGCATACAAGCGCGGCGAGCTACCGTTTCCGGATGGCGCGGTACTGGTCAAGCTGGCCTGGAAGTACACGCAATCGCCTGAGTTCAAGTCTGCCCTGGTGCCCGGACACGCCACCACCGTGCAGGTGATGGTCAAGGACTCAAAAAAATACGCCGCCTCGGGTGGCTGGGGCTACGGGCGCTTTATCGATGGCAAGCCCGCCGACCTGGCACAGCATCAAACGTGTTTTGCCTGCCACAACGCGCTCGTGAAGAACCGCGACTACGTATTCACGCGACTTGCGCCGTGATCCCATCCTGATCGCGCCGTCTCCGCCCAGCGGTCAATCGGCAGCCGGGCAGCCGGGCGGCCGGGCGCCGCGGCATCGATACATCGTGCGATTTCGAAATATGCGGGCGGTATCGACAAGGTGCCGCGCCGACACCGTTCAAGCTTCACCCGCGCCGCCGTTCCCTGTTTTGGGTTCGCGGGTTTCTTTTCTGGCCGGCTGTACCCGTCTGGCCTTTACTTGAGGAGGATGAAGATGCTGAAGAAGACCGTACCGATGCTGATCGTTGCCGCGCTGACGGCCGTGAGCGCCGTGCAACTGGCCCACGCGCAGACAAACTCGGGCCGCACGCTGCGCAAGGTGGACCCTTATACCGATGGTGCCAAGGTCGGTAAGCCTGATCCGTATCTGGACGGCGCAAAGGCCGACAAGTTCGATCCGTACGCCGGCGGCGCCAAGACATCGACCCGCACGGACCTGGCCCCTCGCAAGGCCGATCCGTACACCGACGGCGCAAAGATCGGCAAGGCCGACCCGTACACGGACGGCGCCAAGGTTGGCAAGCCCGATCCGTATCTGGATGGCGCCAGGACCGGCAAGCCCGATCCCTATACCGACGGCGCGAAGCACTGAGGATCGGCATTGTGGTGTACGACGGTCAGGCCCGGCAACGTTCCAGGCGTCCGTCGATGTCCTGCGCTATGCCGGCACGATCTGCTGGTCGGGCCCGGTGCTGGAGGCTTCCAGGACGATAGAACTGTGCAGGCTGCCAAAGAGCATCAGCATTGGATAAGCGGTGTTCGCCGACCACGTGCGTACACCCGACCTGTTGCGTTCGCGCGCGGCCACACTGTTCGACTGGGTATGTCAGGGCAAACTGAAAGTGTCCGATGGCGGCGAGTGCGCGCTGGCCGATGCCGCCAACGCCCGCGCCGACATGTGGAGCCGCAAGGCCTCCGGAAAACCGGCGCCCTTCCCGTGACGATGCCGGCTGTCGATCCGGCTGCGGATACCGTGACGGTACGCGGATGCGCTACTTCACGTTGCCGCCGAGTACTTCGCGGCGGGCCCGCAGGACGTGGATCGACTGGCGCAAGACGGCGAGCGTTCCTGCAGCGTGGGCCTCTCCGCTGCCGGAGGCCAGCCGCGCCGCAACTTCCGCGCGCCGCAATTCAGCCTCGCGCTCGGCGATATAGCGATCAAGAATCACCAGATCCCGCAGTGTTTTTCCTTTTTGCATGGCTGTCAGAGGGGATGGAGGAATGACTCACTTCAATATATCGGCCCGAATGGCGCGCACGCGGCCTAACTCGGCACAAAACAGCCGCCAGGGACTGTCCGAATTGCATTCATTTCGTACAATCGATTGCATCACGGCTCGACATATATTCGGGGGCTCTTGCACTATTCGCGCCATGCAAGAGAGTCAGTTCGTATTCGAGCCGCTCCTTTGAGAGCGGCTTCTTTTTTTGTGCGGCACCCTCCGGCCGGGGAAGCCGGACGCCATGGGTTGGGGAACTTCCTGCGTAGTATCATTGCGCTCTCTATCCAGCATCGGCGCGTCCTCGTTCATGGCTCGGTCCAAGGTGAAATCCATTCCCAGTCAACTTCACTTTCCTGTGGTGGGAATTGGCGCATCCGCCGGCGGGATCGAGGCGCTGCGGTTATTCTTCGAAGCCCTCCCAGGCCGGACGGGTGCCGCATACGTCATTGTGCTGCACCTGTCGCCGGATCACGCCAGCTCGCTGCCGGGCATCCTGTCCGGCGTCACTTCGATGCCGGTGCAGCAGGTCAACGAAGCCATCGTCATCGAGCCCAATCACGTCTACCTGATCGCGCCGTCGATGGTGCTGACGATGGTGGACGGTTACCTGCAGGTACAGCCGGCTGCGTCGCATGATGACCGGCGCATGGCCATCGACCTGTTCCTGCGTTCGCTTGCGGAAGCCCACCGTGACCGGGCGGTTGGTATCGTACTGTCGGGCGCCGGTGCCGACGGTGCCGTCGGGATCACGCGGGTGAAGGAGCTGGGGGGCATCGTGTTGGCCCAGCAACCCGAGGACGCGGCGTTCTCGAGCATGCCGCGCGCCGCAATCGGTACGGGGCAGGTCGATTTCGTGCTGCCCGTGGCAGACATGCCCCAGCGCCTGCTGGAGATGTGGTCCAACAAGCGCCGCATTCGGGCCACCGTGGAGGCCGAGTCCGACGCCGACGACGCCGTTGCCACCGACAACGAGCGGATTCTGCGCGAGATCATGGTCATCCTGCGCACGCGCACCGGCCACGACTTCCGCCAGTACAAGCGCGCCACGGTGCTGCGCCGCATCGAACGCCGCATGCAGGTCAGCGGGCTGTCGGAACTGCAGGAGTATCGCGACTTCCTGCACGACCACCCCGACGAGACGCCGCACCTGCTGCAGGACATGCTGATCAGCGTGACCAATTTCTTCCGCGACAAGGACGCCTACGACCTGTTGCAGAACGATGTCGTGCCGCAGCTGCTGGAGCATCGCATCGAAAACGAGCCGATTCGCGTCTGGTCTGCCGGCTGTGCCACGGGCG
Organism: Ralstonia sp. 25mfcol4.1; assembly: GCF_900104095.1. GTDB lineage: Bacteria > Pseudomonadota > Gammaproteobacteria > Burkholderiales > Burkholderiaceae > Cupriavidus. The sequence continues at coordinate 176,587 of NZ_FNJO01000007.1, forward strand.
AGGAAGCCTACTCGCTGGCGATGCTGCTGGCGGAGGCCTCGTCGCGCAACGCGGAAGCCGTGCCATTCCAGGTGTTTGCCACCGATATCGACGAGCGTGCCATCTCCTACGCGCGCACCGGGCTGTATCCGGAATCGATCCTGGCCGATGTCGATCCTGGCCGCGTGCGCCAGTTCCTCGTGAAGGACGCCGCCCACTACCGGGTCAAGAAGGAACTGCGCGAACACGTGCTGTTTGCCCTGCACAACGTGCTGCGCGATCCGCCGTTCTCGCGGTTGGACATGATCTGTTGCCGCAACCTGCTGATCTACCTGGATCGCGAGGCGCAGCTCGATGTCCTGCGCACCTTCCACTTTGCACTGCGTCCCGGCGGCTATCTGTTCCTGGGCAGTTCGGAGGCGGCAGACAGCGTCAGCTCCCTGTTCTCGGTGGTGGACAAGAAGGCGCGCGTCTACCGGGCCAATGTGGCGGTGCGTGGCGAGGCGCCGGTGCCGATGTCGGCCGCGATGCAGAACATGCGCATGCCGATTGCCATCATGCAGCCGCCTGGGCGACGCAAGTTCTCGTTCGGCGACCTGCACCAGCGTCTGGTGGAGCAGCATGCCCCCCCGAGCGTCCTGGTCAGCCGCGAGTCGGACATCGTTCACCTGTCGGATCGCGCCGGGCGCTTCCTGGAATATGCGGGCGGCGAGCCGTCGCACAACGTCATCGCGGCGGTCCGGCCCGAGTTGCGTCTGGAATTGCGCACCGCCATCTTCCAGGCCCTGCAGGCCAACCATAGCGTGGAGGCGCGACGCGTTCAGCTGACGCGGGATGGGCGCAACTACTTCGTCAACATGATCGCGCGCCCGGTACATGACGCCGAGGCCAATGCGGACTTCGTCCTGATCCTGTTCCACGAGGTGGAGGACAGCATGAGCGAGTCGTCCGACACCCCGCAGAAGCGCCAGCCCGACCCGATCGTCAGCCAGCTCGAACGCGAACTGCATCGCACCAAGGAACAACTGCAGGCGACGATCGAGCAGTCGGAAACGTCCACCGAGGAACTGAAGGCGTCCAACGAGGAACTGCAGGCCATCAACGAGGAACTGCGCTCGGCCACCGAGGAACTCGAGACCAGCAAGGAAGAGCTGCAGTCGATCAACGAGGAACTCACCACGGTCAATGCCGAACTGAAGTCGAAGGTCGAGGAAACCAGCAAGATCAACGACGATCTGCAGAACCTGATCATGGCCAACGACATTGGCACGATCTTCGTCGACCGGAACATCCGTATCAAACGCTACACGCCGCGTGCCACCGACGTGTTCAGCATCATTCCGTCCGACATTGGCCGCTCGCTGCTGGACATCACGCACCGGCTCGACTACGACAAGCTGTCCGACGATGCGGCCGAGGCCTTCGATTTGCTGCGACTGATCGAACGCGAGGTGCAAAGCAGCGATGGCCGCTGGTATCTGGCGCGCTTTCTGCCCTATCGCACGACCGAAGACCGCATCGACGGCGCAGTGCTGTCGTTTATCGACATCACGTCGCGCAAGGCGGCAGAGGCCCAGTTGCGCGAGGGCGAACGGCGCATGCGCATCGTGGCCGAAAGCACGCGGGACTACGCCATCATCACCTTCGACGACGACGGCCGCATTACCAGCTGGAACATGGGCGCCGAGCGCATTTTCGGCTACACCGAGGCCGAACTGCTGGGCGAGCCGGCCGATGTGCTCTACCTCCAGCAGGATCGCGATCGCGGTGTGCCGGCGGAGGAAAGGGCGCAGGCACGCAAGTTCGGGCGGGTAGAGGAGGATCGCTGGCACCTGCGCAAGGACGGCACGCGCTTCCGCTCCACCGGGGTGCTGTCCCGGCTGGAACAGTCCGGCGTCAGCGGCTATGCCAAGATCTGCCGCGACATGAACGAGGCGCTGCCTGCCGGCGCGCTGCGCCTGGATGGCGGTTTCCGCTCCACGCCCGTCCAGGATCATCGTGACGAGTTCCTGGCTGTGGCGTCGCACGAGCTGAAGCATCCGCTGAACCTGATCAGCGCCAGCAGCGAACTGATCGCACGCTCCGCCGAGGCGCGCCGCAACCCGATGATCGCCCGCGCCACGGAAACGATCCGGCGTACGGTGCTGGGCCAGGCCCAGATCATCGACGACCTGCTGGACATGTCCCGCGTGCGCACTGGCAAGCTGTCGGTCGCGCGTGCCACGATCGATTTCGCGGAGGTCGTCCGGCATGTCAGCGATGCGGTGCGCGAAGAGGCAGGCCAGCGGGGAACGACGCTCGAAGCGGTATTGCCGGATCAGCCCGTGTGGATTCATGCCGACGTGACGCGCATCGAGCAGGTGGTCTGGAACCTGCTCAGCAATGCGCTGAAATTCACGGAGTCAGGCGACCACATCAAGGTGGTGCTGGAAAGCGATGCCAGCGTTGCGCGATTGACCGTCGAAGATTCCGGGATGGGCATCGATGCCCAGACACTGCCCCATATCTTCGACATGTTCCGTCAGGGCGTCGCCATGCGGGCGCGGTCCCGCGGGCTGGGCATCGGCCTGAATCTGGTCAAGGAAATCACGACCCTGCATGGCGGCAACGCGGAAGCCGCATCGGCCGGCCCCGGTCAGGGCAGTACCTTCACCGTGACGCTGCCGGTCGGCACGCCCGCGACCGCCGATGACGAGGCCGAGGCGCTGCCGGCATCGTTGCTGCGCGGCATGCATGTAATGCTGGTGGACGATGACCAGCAGACCGTGGATACCTTCCGCATGCTGCTCGAGGCCGAAGGCGCCCTGGTCGATGTGGCCAGTGACGGCGAGTCGGCGCTGGCTTCCATGGAGATGCACAAGCCCGACCTGCTGTTGTCGGATATCGGCATGCCCGGCATGGACGGCTATCAGCTGGTCCACCGGGTGCGCGGGCAGGCCGCGCTGAAGGAAGTGCCCGCTATCGCGCTGAGCGGCTATGGCCGCCACAGTGACGTCGACGCGGCCCTGCAGGCGGGATTCGACGCGCATCTGCCCAAGCCGGTCATGCTGGATGACCTGCTGTCCACGCTCATGCGCCTTCGGCTTGCCTGACAGGCGCCGGTGCGCCATCCGGCCGCGGCACATGGTCAGCCGGGTCGGGCGGCATGGCTTCGAGCACGAAGCGCCGGTGCCGGCGTAGTGCCTCGACCGTCGCGCGCAGCGCATCCAGCAGTTCCAGCCCATTGCGGGTGGGCAGCCCGTCCTGCTTCAGCTGGCGCAGCACCCCAATCTGCCGGCGGATAATCGTCCGACCTTCGGAAATGTGACGGTCTACCTGCGCCAGCGCCGCTGCAGGGTCGAAGACGCGACGCTGCCCGGTACGAGACGGATCATGCATGGAGTGGCGCGGGATGTCCCGCCCCGGAGGGAAGCGGCTCGCCGTAGCCGGGACACTGGTTGCGGTCGATCCAGTCCTTGGCCCAGGCCAGCCCTTCGGCCATGGCCCGTTCGCACGTTCGGAAAACGCCAATGTCGCACGACTGCACCAGGACCGCGCCGCCTTGCGCCACGCGCCCTGATGCCTGCCAGTTGTTTTCGCCCAGAAACAGCGCGGCGCCTTCGACGGTATGCCCATAGTACTGTTGCATTGCCATGGCGGTCTCCTTGCTTCCAGATACCCAGGCATATCGATTGCCTGTGGAAAAATTGTAAGAAGACCGCCCGAGCGGCGATACATTGCAGCGTTGTCCGGAATGTCCAGGTTCAGGACATCCTGATATGCTTGCACTCACTATCGGTCACGCGCCGCGCCATGCCCTCGACCCACGTCTATACCAATCAGGCTTCCACCCTTCGCGAATTCGAAAGCGAATGCGTCAGCTTTGACGCCGCCGGTTATGTCGTGGATTTCGGACAGGCCTGGTGGGAATGCAGCCCGGCGTCGATTGCTGCGCTCGATCGCCCCCGTATGCAGCAGCTTCTGCGGCGTCTGCGTGCCGGGGATGTGGTGGCAACGCTGCGGCTCTGCAGTCTTGGCAGCTCCGTGCGCGACGTGGTCGCCACCGTGGAGCGGTTCCGGGCGCTCGGTGTGAAACTTCACTGCGTCGAAACCGGCGAAGCGATGCTGACCGACGCCGGCTCAACGGCATTCCGGACACTGCGGGCCGTGGAGAGCCTGGAACGCGACGCGCGCAGCGCCCGGATGAAGGCCAGTGCCGAGCAGGCCGTGGAGCGCGGTAGCCGGCTGGGCAGGCGTCCGGCGCTGGCGACCAACATGCACGATGAAATCCGGGCGGCGCTGCGCCGGGGCACCTCGGTCAGCGAACTGGCACGCACTTTCAAGGTGTCGCGCCAGACCATCATGCGGATCCGGGACGTCCACCCGGAGTGACGCCGCGCCCGCGCGCCATGTACGATCGGCGTGGCGCGATGCAATTCTTGCCCGCCCGCTGCCTGTGACCTTGCGTGAATGCTGGCGTGGCGATAGGCATACTCCTTGCGCTTGGCGATACCGTTCCCGAACTTTCGGTTGCGGAGGGCAAGCGCATGCCACAGACCGCGATGCCAGTATCGCGCCGGCGGATTGCCGGCGAACTCTGGACGGCCATCTGGCGCCATCGCGTCCGTGTCGTGGTGGCCGTCGTCCTGCTGCTGCTGGCCAAGGCCGCCACGGTGTCCGTCCCGCTGATCCTGAAACTCATCGTGGACGAGGCGGCGTCGGCCCAGACGCTGGTCAACCCCGCCGGCGCCGCCAGCATGGGGCCGTTGGTGCGTCTGATCGTGACGATCCCGGTCTTCCTGGTGCTGGCCTACGCCCTCCTGCGACTGCTCGGCAACGCCTTCAACGAACTGCGTGACGTGGTGTTTGCGCATGTCGCGCAAAGCACCGTGGCCGCCTTCACGGCCCGCGCGTTCTCGCACCTGCACGGGCTGGGTGCGCGATTCCATTCGCAGCGCGAGACCGGCGGCATCATCCGTGACATGGACAAGGGCACCGCCGCCATTGGCTTCCTGCTTGGCGTTGCCGTCTTCACCATCGTGCCGACGCTGCTGGAGATCGCGGCCGTGCTGGTCATCATGGTGGCAGGCTACGGCGGCCAGTTCGCCGCGATCATCCTGCTCGTCTTCGTGCTCTATTCGGCCTGTACGGCACTGCTGACCCGGCGCCGCATGCGGGTGCAGCGCCGTGTCAACGCCGTGGAGGCGCAGACCAACAGCAAGGTGGTGGATAGCCTGCTCAACTACGACACCGTCAAGTATTTCGCCCGCGAATCGTTCGAGTCGCGGCGCCTCGGCCGCCTGCTGGACCGCTGGGTCGAGGCCAGCGTGGAAAACCAGCACGCGCTGTCGGCGCTGCATATCGCGCAGAGCGGGTGCATTGCCATCGGGGTTGCCAGCGTCATGCTGCTGGGCGTGCAGCGGGTGGCGCAGGGCACGCTGACGGTCGGCGACCTGGTGCTGATCAACGCGTACATCATCCAGGTGGTGTTGCCGCTGAATACGCTCGGCTTCATTTTTCGCGAGTCGAACGACGCGATGACCAACGTGGAACGCCTGTTCTCGCTGCTCGACGCAAAGGGCCGTGCCGGCGAGGACGACGATGCGCCCGGCGCGCGGCCGCTGGTAGTCAGGCAGGGCGACATTGCGTTCGAGCACGTGAACTTCAGCTACGACCCCAGCCGCCAGACGCTGTGGGACGTGAGCTTCCGCGTGGGCGCGGGCCAGACCGTGGCGGTGGTGGGCGGCAGCGGCTCCGGTAAATCGACGCTTGCGCGCCTGCTGTTCCGGCTTTATCAACCGGACTCGGGTCGCGTGCTGATCGATGGACAGGACCTGCGGCTGGTCACCCAGCGCAGCCTGCGCGAGGCGGTGGGCATCGTGCCGCAGGACACCATTCTCTTTAACGACACGATTGCCTACAACATCGCCTATGGCCTGGAGGGCGCCTCGCGGTCCGATGTGGTGGAAGCCGCGCGCGCGGCCCAGCTCGATGCGTTTGTCGATCGTCTGCCGGACGGCTACGAGACCATGGTGGGTGAGCGCGGCGTGCGCCTGTCCGGCGGCGAGCGCCAGCGCGTGGCCATCGCGCGCGCCATGCTCAAGCGGCCGCCGATCGTGGTGTTCGACGAAGCCACGTCCGCGCTCGATACGCGTACCGAGCGCGCCATCCAGCTGGAACTGACGCGCGTGGCGAAGGGCCGTACCGCATTCATCATCGCGCACCGGCTATCGACCATCACGGATGCGGACCATATCCTGGTCATGGAACACGGCCGGGTGGTGGAGGCCGGCACGCACCAGGCGCTGCTGGCGCGCGGCGGCGTCTACGCGCAGATGTGGCGGCTGCAGCAGCAGCAGCGCGAACTGGAGCGCACCGAAGAGCGCCTGGCGCTGCAACCGATCCGGCTCGAAACGATTGTCGCGGGGGTGGTGGACGGCCTGCGCGAGCGCATCGCGGCCCGCCATATCCACCTGTTCACGGTCGTGGGAGAGGCAGAGCTGCGTGTAACCGGCGATCCGGGGTTGCTGCAGAAGGTGATATGGGAGCTTTGCGAACGCATCGTCGATGCGGTGGAAGCGGGTGGCCGCATCGAATTGCGCCTGGAGCGCAGCAACGGCGACGCGGCGCTGACGCTGTCGGCTACGGCGTCGGCGCAGGGTCATCCGGTGTCGGCCGCCGAGATCCAGCGGCTGCAGGCAGAGCTTGCCGAGGCCGGTATCACGTTGAAGGCCGATACGGCCCAGCAGATGTGGCAGCTGCGCATGCCGATGCGCCCGTTGGGCGAGCCGCTGGCGACGCCCCAGGTGTCGTTGACAGACGCGCCGCCGCTTGCGCTGGGTCCGCAGACGCTGCGCGGCTGCTGCGTGCTGGTGCTGGACGACGATGCGCCCACGCGCGACGTGCTGGTCGATGCGCTTGAAGATCTTGGTGCCGAGGCGCTGGCATTCGCGCACGGGCGCGACCTGTTGCAGCACCTGTCGGAAGCAGCGCCGGGCCAGTGGCCCCAGGTGCTGCTCTGCGACATCGCACTGGACGATGAGGACGGCTACACCGTGCTGCGCGACGTGCGGCGCCTGGAATCCCAGCGCGAAGTGTCGCTGGTACGCCGCGTCACCGCCATTGCACTGTCCGGGCACGCGCAGCCGCAGGACCGCATCCGCGCGATGATGGCGGGCTTCCAGCTGCATCTGTCGAAACCGGTGCAGATGGCAGAGCTGATTGCGGCGATATCGGCCCACTACCGGCACGCCGCGACCGGGCCGGCGGCCCCACCGGCCGACCCGCTTCCCGCGGGATCCTCCCGGCTGCCGCCTGGCTCGCGCAATGAGTCGTCCTGACTGATCCGGCGTCAGCGTTGCCGGCGCGTGAGCCGCAGCGCCGCCACCACATGGTCGCTCACCACGGCCCGCTCACGTAGCACCCAGTGCATCCCTTGCGCCAGTTCGCGCCATCCCGCCACGCCCAGATGCATGGCGAGCGACGGCATGGCGCGCACGGTATCGCCGATCGCCATGGTGGCGGGCAGGTGCAGCCATGCCGCCCACACGGCATTGCGTGCCAGCAGCGCGCGGCGGGCGCGGCTGTCGCGCAACGGGCTGGGATGATGATGAACCACCAGTTCCGGGGCGTAGACCATCAGCCAGCCGCGGGCGGCGAGCTTCCAGGCGAGCACGGTTTCTTCGCCCCCGATGAAGAACCGTTCGTCGTAACCGCCGGCGGCCAGGAAGGCATCCACACGGAATGCCGTTGCGCCGGCCATGAAGCCAAGAATGGCGCGACCCGGCAGGCCCGCGGAGGGCAGCGGGCTGTGGGACATCAGGGTGCTGGTGGGGTCTTCGCGGCCGGAAGCGCCCACCAGGATGCGCGCGGTCAACGATGCCACGGCGGGATAGGCGTCGAGCAGTGCGCAGGCCCGGGCGAGCGATCCGGGCTGCCACCAGCAGTCGTCATCGCAGAACGCCACGTATGGGGTGCCGGCCACCTGGGCCACCCATTGCGCGCCAAGGTTCCGGCCCGCCGCGCCCAGGTTGGTGTCGCTACGCAGGCAGACGACCTGCGGAAAGACCTCTCGCACCATGGCCACCGTACCATCGGTGGACCCATTGTCCACCACGACGATACGGGGCCGTTCGGGCAAGCCCTGCAGATGGCGCAGCGTCCGGCACAGCGTGTCGCGGCGGTTGTAGGTCAGCACGACCACGCTGATGCCGGCGTGCCACGGGGTAGCGTCCATTGTCATCTGCGCGACCGTCAGTGTGTCGGCTGGGGTGCCCACCCACGCATTGGCTTGTGCGCCCGGTTACGCGCCTTTGGCCGGCACGATGTCGAGCGTCCAGTACCGCTCGGGCGCGCCGATGTCAGCGAGCTGGCCGGCGTTGAACAGCGGCAACTGGCTTTCGTAGGCCTCGACGGCCGCCATCTTCATGCTCTGCCACGGTGTGAGTGGAAAATGCACGGGTGCGGCGATCAGGCCGGCCTGCCACCAGCCCATCAGGCGGCTCTGCACCATGCCAGGCAGCCTGCGGTAGATCGCGTCTTCATAGAACAGCCATTGCACGGGCGGCGTTGGCGTACCGCCCTCCGCCGTATCGACCGTCTGCATGCTTGATACCGTGGCACGCAGCAGCATGCAGGCCCTGCTGACAAGGATGTGATCGCTATGGAACAGCCCCATCGGCGCGATCACGGTGCCACCGCGCTGCATCGCCGGCGAAGCGGCCAACCCGGCCATGATCTCTTCCGCGCTGTGCTGGCGGCCGTATTGTCCATCGAGAAAGTCGAGCCACTCGGGCCGGGCACCGAGCATGTTCAGGCCGCGCGCGTCCTCCCGGCGCCGTTGCGAAACGGCTTGCGTGACACTGCAGAAGCCTGCGGCCCGATCCCAGTCCGGCACGTCGGCGCGAGCGTCGGGCACGCCCGCGAGCACGGTGACGACCACGGCATCCGGGGCGGCGGCAAGCAGCGCACCGCAACTGAATACGGCGTCGTCCAGGTGGGGAGAGATGACGGTGAGCGGCTCGGGGATCTGAAGAAAAGGCATCGATATCAGCGCAAGTCAGCGGAAGTCGGTCGGGTGCCAGTCTGGCGCGGGCGCCGCGTCGGTTGCCTCGCCCGCGGTCGGTTGCCACAGGCTCCCGCGGGACCGCGCGCGCTGCTGCGCCGCCCGGCGGGATACGAACGCGGCCACGGTCAAACGCAATCCTTGTGCCAACGGCACGGCCGGCTGCCACTGCAGCAGCGTGCGGGCCAGGGTGATATCGGGGCACCGCTGGCGCGGATCGTCCTCCGGCAGCGGTCGATGCTCCAGCGTCGAGGCCGAGCCCGTGGCGTGGAGGATCTCTGTGGCGATGTCGCGCATCGTGGTCTCGCACGGGTTGCCCAGGTTGACCGGCGTGCCGGCCGCATTCGATGCCATCAGGCGGATCAGCCCTTCGACCAGATCGTCCACGTAGCAGAAAGAGCGCGTCTGCGACCCGTCGCCATAAAGCGTAAGCGGCTCGCCGGCCAGCGCCTGCGAGATGAAATTCGACACCACGCGGCCGTCGGCCGGATGCATGCGAGGCCCGTAGGTATTGAAGATCCGGGCGATCCGCACGTCCACGCCGTGCTGGCGGTGGTAGTCCATGAACAGCGTTTCCGCACAGCGCTTGCCTTCGTCGTAGCACGCCCGCCGGCCCACGGGATTCACGTGCCCCCAGTAGCTTTCCTGTTGCGGATGGTGGTCGGGGTCGCCATAGACTTCGCTGGTGGAAGCCTGCAGGATGCGGGCCTTGACACGCTTGGCCAGGCCCAGCAGGTTGATCGCGCCATGCACACTGGTCTTGGTCGTCTGCACCGGGTCGCTCTGGTAATGCACCGGCGACGCAGGGCAGGCCAGGTTGTAGATCTCGTCGACCTCGACGTAGAGCGGGAACGTCACGTCGTGACGCAGCAATTCGAAATTGGGCCGTGGCAGCAGGTGAGCGATATTTTCCTTGCCACCCGTGTAGAAGTTATCGACGCAAAGTACATCATGGCCCGCTTCCACCAGGCGGTCGCACAGGTGCGAACCGAGGAAGCCGGCGCCGCCCGTTACCAGGATGCGCTTGTGGTGGGGATCCTTCATGGTTCATCTCCTAGGCCGCCACGCGGCCCGCGCCTGCGGCGCGAATCGCCAGCCGGGCGTAGACCTGCTCCATTTGCCGCGCCACGCCCGCCCACGTGAACAGCGCCTGCGCCCGCTGGCGGCCGGCCTCGCCCATGCGTTGCATCAGGGCGGGGTCGGCGCAAAGCTGCGCAAGCCGCTCGGCAAGTGGTTCTGGTGCATTGGGCGGCACCAGGAAGCCCGTTTCGCCATCGAGCACCGTGGAGCGGATACCGCCGACGTTGGCGCCCACCACCGGCACCCCGCAGGCCATGGCTTCTACCGGGGTGATGCCGAATGGCTCGTACCACGGCGTGGTGACGAAGACGTCCGATGCGCCATAGAACAGGCGCAACTGTTCCCGGCCCCGCCGGCCCACGAAGGTGACGCTGTCGGCCACGCCGGCCTCGTCGGCCACCTGTTGCAGGCGTCCGATCTCGGGTGTGGCCGCGACACTCGGCGATTCGGCGTTACCGCCGACCACGTACAGCCGGGCACGCATGCCGAGCGTGTGGCGCAGATACCCGATGGCCCGGATCACGTTGTCGATACCCTTGCGCGGCACCAGGCGGCCCAGTTGCAGCACCGTGAACTCGCCGCCGTCCCACCCCAGCGTGGCGCGGGCCTGCGCGCGTTCCACCGGCGCGAACTCTTCGTCGTCGAAGCCGCACGGCACGGTTTCGATGCGTGACCGCTGCGCCCCGCACAAGGTCACGAGGTCTTCGGCATCCTGCGGGCATTCGGCAATCACGCAATCGGACTCGCGCGCGAGCGCGTCCTCGATATCGAAACGCGCGTCGGGAAAGCCGTCGGCGCTGCCCTGGTGCAGCCGCCGTACCTTGCCCAGCGCGTGGAACGTCATGACCAGCGGGATGCCCAGCGCCTGTCTGGCCCGTAGTGCCGCCACGCCGGACATGAAAAAGTTGGCGTGCAAGACGTCGTAGCCGATGGCGTCATGGCGCATGAACTCCACCATGTAGTCGCCAAACGCCGGCATGTGCGGCAGCAGCGATTCTTTCGGCACTTGCATGGCGGGCCCCGCCGGGACATGGATTACCCGTACGTTCGGCGCGAAGGCCACGACGTCCGGCAGCAGCGCCTTGTCGCGCCGCGTGAAGACGTCCACCGGGTAGCCGCTCTTGCCCAGCTGCCGGGCCAGGTGGGCTACATAGACGTTCTGTCCACCGCTATCGACGCTGCCGATGCTGGCAAGCGGCGAGGCATGTTCGCTGATCAGGGCAATTCTTCGCATGGCGGACTCCGCGTTGTGGTCGTTGTTCAAACCGGCCGTCTGCAGCATGCATGCCAATCGGTGGTCAGGAGACGGCGTCCTTACGGAGAAGCGTTATAACGGTTCTCGGCGTCACCTCGCACCTGTGGGGCGCCGGCGCGGGCAATCCCGGATTTGCAGTTCGAGAGAGCCGTTTCTACTGACGCCGTGTAGAAGCGTTGGTCCGCCGCTCGTGCAGCGAGGGCGATTGCGGCCGGGCAGGTCGATTGCAGCGGCGGGGTCAGGGGTCGGCGCAAAGCTTGCATGCCAGACGCACCCATACCTGTCGGGGAATGCCATGTCAGCTCAAACCGAAGCCGGCCGCCGGCCGCTGGCCGATGCAGACGCCGCGCGCCGCGCCATCGCGCTCGCGCTGCCCATGCTCGAGGCCAGTCTCGACGACAAGGGCGTTGGCGAGAGCCACTGCCTGCACATTGTCATCATGGATCCGGGCAAGCCGTACGGTTCGTGCGCGTTCGAGCAGGCGATCCTGCACGAGCACTCGCTGCCGTCGCGCGACCGCTGGGATGCGGACTATGCCCATTACGCACGCGAGAAGGCGCGCATCACGTGGCGCACGGCCATCGATAGCGGCCAACTGATGGATCTCGCGCCACACCTGCTCTGCACGGGCGATACGGTGCTGGCAGGCGCCATCGTGCTGGACGGCATCGTCGTGGCCGCCAGCGGCGCGAACGGATGGTATGACGAGGCATTTTCGCGCTGCATTGCCAGCCTGCTTCGCGCCGTGGTGCGCGAACGGCTGCACGGCAACACGCAGGGATGACAGCCGCCGACTACGGGGTGGCATGCAATTCGCTGCGACGGCTCCATTCATTGACGACGCGAGGGGGAGGGCAACATGCGAGACTTCGAGCAAGACAGGCATCCACTGCTGGAAGGCAAACGGTATCTGGTGACTGGCGGAGGGGGCGGACTCGGTGCCGAGATTTGCCGAATGCTCGCGCAAGCCGGCGCGCATGTGATCGTTGCCGATGTCAACGAGGCGCTTGGCGAGCGTTGCGCGGCCTCGCTGCGTGAAGCCGGTGCCGAGGCCACGGTGCGCTGTGCCGACGTCTCGGATCCGGCGGCGGTACAGCGGCTGTTCGCCAGCATTGCGGATGGCGGGGGGCGGCTCGACGGGCTGATCAACAACGCGGCCATCGACATCACGTTGCCCGTCGAGGAAGTGGATACCGAACAGTGGCGGCGCGTGCTGATGGTCAACCTGTACGGTCCCTACCTGCTGACGCATGCCGCGGTGCCCCTGATGAAGGCCCAGGGCGGCGGGCATATCGTCAACATCGCCTCCACGGCGTCCAAGCGCGCCTGGCCGAACGCGTCGGCGTACCATGCGACGAAGTGGGGGCTGCTGGGCCTGTCGCACGCGCTGCACGCCGAACTGCGCGCGCATCGGATCAAGGTGTCCGCCGTGGTGGCAGGCGGCATGCGCACCCCCTTCCTGCTCGACAGGTTTCCCGATATCGACACCTCGAACCTGCAAGACCCCGCAAACGTGGCGCGCGCCGTCCGCTTCGTGCTGACGCAGCCGGAAGAAACCGTGATCCCGGAGGTCATGGTGCTGCCGATGAAGGAGACCTCATGGCCATAGTCGACCGTGGCGGCGCAGTGCTGCTGGACAAGGACGGCACGCTGCTCGAGAACGTGCCCTACAACGTGGACCCCGCAAAGATCCGCCTGGCCGATACCGTCGGCGATGCGCTGCGCCGGCTCTCGCGGCTGGGGTTGCCGCTTGCGGTGGTCAGCAATCAACCGGGCGTTGCGCTGGGCCGGTTCGACGCGGAGGCGCTCGATGCCGTCCGTGAGCACCTGAGCGATCTGTTTGCCCTGCATGGCGCCAGGCTATCGGGCTTCTTCTATTGCCCGCATCACCCGGCTGGCCAGGTGAGGCCCTATGCGGTGCATTGCCTGTGCCGCAAGCCGGCGCCCGGACTGCTGCGGCAGGCCTGCACGGCGCTGGGCTGCGATCCGGGAAAGTCATGGATGGTGGGCGACATCCTCGACGATGTGGAAGCCGGGCGCCGCGCCGGGTGCGGCACGGTGCTTGTCGATTGCGGCAACGAAACCGAGTGGATTGGCGGTGCGCTGCGTACGCCGGACTTTATCGTCCCGACGCTCGATCGCGCTGCCCAGGTCATTGCGGCGGGTCTGCCGGTTTCGCCATCGCCTCCGATGATGACGGAGCGGCCATGCTGACATGGCAGCAAGCCCGGCGCGTGCTCTGCGTCCGGCTGGACAACATGGGCGACGTGCTGATGACCACGCCGGCGATGCAGGCGCTTGCCGAAAGCGTTCCCGGGCGCAGCCTGACGCTACTGACATCGCGCGCATCGGCCATGCTGGCGCCGCACCTGCCGATGATCGACGACGTGATCGCGTGGGATGCGCCGTGGGTCCGGCATGCGCACGATGGCGACGGCATGGCTGCCGCCATCGGCGAGGGTGTCGCACAGCTCGCGGCGCAGTCTTTCGACGCGGCGGCGATCTTCACCGTATACAGCCAGAGCGCGCTGCCGGCGGCCATGCTCTGCGGCATGGCGGGCATTCCGCTGCGGCTGGCCCATTGCCGCGAGAACCCTTATGCGTTGCTGACCGACTGGGTGCCAGACACCGAGCCCGACACGAGGACCGAGGCGCCGCCAAGGCACGAAGCGCAGCGCCAGCTGGATCTTGTGGCGCAGGTGGGCGCGGTCACTGGCGATCCGCGCCTGCGGTTTTTGCTGACCGACGCTGACCGAGCGATGGCAGGCGGGCTGCTGACGGACCTGGCTGGCAAGCATCGCGCCGCCGTGCGCGTGGTGGTGCATCCCGGCGCCACGGCCGCATCGCGGCGCTGGCCTGCGAAACGCTTCGCCAATGTGGCGCGGGAACTGGCCATCGGCGTCGGGGCGCTGGTACTCGTAACAGGCAATGGCGGCGAACGCAGCCTGGTGGAGGAAGTCTGCAGGCGGGCGGGTCACCCGGCGGTGGTGCCGATGGCCGACCGGCTGTCCATCGGCGAAATGGGTGCGCTGCTGTCGGCGAGCGATCTGCTGGTTTCGAACAACAGCGGCCCGGTGCATATGGCGGCCGCGCTCGGCACGCCGGTCGTGGATCTGTACGCGCTGACCAACCCGCAGCACACGCCATGGATGGTGCCGCACCGTGTGCTGTTCCAGGACGTGCCGTGCCGCTATTGCTACAAGAGCGCATGCCCGCAAGGCCATCATCGCTGCTTGCGCGAAGTGTCGGTGCTGCAGGTGGTGGAGGCATCGATGGCGCTCCTCGACGGCGAGGCCGGCGCACGAACGACGATGCCGTGGGCTTGCCATGCCAGGCGGGTGCCAATGCCGCCGCCCGTTTCGCCCGGGCAGGAAATGCCCGTGCAAGCCATCGCCAAGGAGGATGTCCATGTACACGCTCGGCATTAACGCTGCCTATCACGACTCCGCCGCCTGTCTCGTGCATGACGGGGTGGTGGTGGCGGCCGCGGAAGACGAACGCTTCACGCATATCAAGCACGGCAAGCGGCCGGTGCCTTTCAGCGCGTGGGAGCTGCCGTGGCACGCGATCGAATACTGCCTGCGCCAGGCCGATATCACGCTGGCGGACGTGGATCACGTGGCGTATTCCTATGACCCGGCGCTGCTGCTTGGCGCGCTGCACGGCGAGGAATCGGTGGTGCTGCCGCTGGAGCCCTCGCGCGACCGGCAGCCCGATGCCCGCACATCGCCCTGGGATCCGCTGTTCCTGTCGTACGTGGTCAACGCGCCGCGGCAACTGGCATCGGGCGCCCCGCATCATCTGTCGGCCCGCTTTCGCGAGGTCAGCCACGATGGGCCGTTCCGGTGGCATTTCGTCGAGCACCACATGGCGCACGAAGCCAGCGCGTTCCTGGCGGCGCCGTTCGAGCGATGCGCCGTGCTGACGATGGATGGCCGCGGCGAATCGGCCACCACGAGCTACGGCATGTTCGACGGGCGCGAGTACCGGCGGATCAAGCAGATCGACCTGCCCGATTCGCTGGGACTGCTGTACGAGAAGGTGACGCGTCATCTGGGCTTCCTGCATTCGTCGGACGAGTACAAGGTCATGGCGCTCGCGTCATTCGGCAAGCCAACCCATCTCGATGTGTTCCGCAGGATGGTGACCAGCGATGGCGAGGGCGGCTACCACGTGGCCGATGTCGATCTCGAAACGGTGCTGGGTCCGGCGCGCCTGCGCGGCGATACCTTCGATGCCCGGCACTTCGATATTGCGCGCTCGCTGCAGCAGGTGCTCGAAGAGACCGTGGTCGGCATGGCGGCCTGGCTCGCCGAGACCACCGGCGAAGCGAATCTGGCGATGGCCGGCGGTGTCGCGCTCAACTGCGTGATGAACGCGCGGGTACGCGACCAGGCACCGTTCGACGCGGTGTGGGTGCAGCCGGCCGCCGGCGACGCCGGCACGGCGCTGGGCGCGGCCTTGTGGGTGGATTTCACCGAACGCGGCCGGCCGGCGCGGCACTGGAAGATGGAACACGCCTACCTGGGGCCCGCGTTCGGCGACGACGAGATCGCGGCGTTCCTGGACTGGGCCAAGCTGCCCTATCGCCGGCTCGATGACGTGGCCGCACGCGCGGCAGAGCTGCTGGCGCAGAACCGCATCATCGGATGGTTTCAGGGCCGCATGGAATTTGGCCCGCGCGCGTTGGGGGCCCGGTCGATCCTGGCATCGCCGATCGATCCAGGCATGCAGCAGCGACTTAACGAAATCAAGGACCGGGAGGACTTCCGGCCGGTGGCGCCGGTGGTCATGCAGGAGCGCCTGGACGAATGGTTCCGCGCGAAGAAGCCTGGCGACGGCGCCGCCCCGTTCATGCTGTTCGTCTATGACGTGATTCCCCAGCAGGCTAAGCGCATCCCGGCGGTGACGCACGTGGACGGTACGGCGCGGGTGCAGACGATCCGTCGCGACCAGAATGCCATCTACTACGATGTGCTGGCGGCCTTCGAGCGGCTGACCGGCGTGCCCGTGCTGGTCAACACGTCGTTCAACACGCGCGGCGAGCCGATTGTCTGCACGCCGCGCGATGCCGTGGAGTGCTTCTGGACGTCTCCGCTGGACGCGCTGGTGATCGGTTCGTTCCTGCTGGAGAAGCCAGCCGCCGCGCCGGCGGTGAAGGCCGGCCACAAGGAGGCCGCCGATGCAAGCGTCTGAACCGCTGGTCTCGGTCGTCATCGCTACCTACCGGCGTGCGGCGCTGCTCAAACGCTGTCTGCTGGCGCTGTGCCATCAGCGGATGGACGCGCGCGCGTTTGAGATCATCGTGGCCGATGACGGTTGCGAGCCGGCCATCGCGGCATTGGTCGCGACGCTGGCGGCCCGGTATCGCGCCGTGGCGTTCCGTTACACGGCGGTGCCGGCCACGCAGGGGCCGGCCGGTGCCCGCAATGCGGGCGCGCGTCTTGCACGGGGCGAGATCCTGGCCTTCACCGACGACGACACGATCCCGTCGCCCGACTGGGTCTGCAACGGCTATCTGGCCCTGGCCGGCGCGCCCGGATGGTGCGCGGCGGCGGGCCGGGTCGTGGTGCCCACGCCGGCACGGCCGACCGACCACGAGCGCGATACGGCCGGGCTTGCCAGCGCGGAATTCGTTACCGCCAACTGCTTCGTGCGACGCGCGGCGTTCGAGCGGGTCGGTGGCTTTGACGAACGCTTCACGCGCGCATGGCGGGAGGACTCCGACCTGCAGTTCCGTCTCGAAGGGCAGGTCGGCCCGGTGGGCCGCGCGACCGATGCGGTGGTCGAGCATCCCGTGCGCCCCGCCGAATGGGGCGCGAGCGCGCGGGCACAGGCCAAGGTCTTCTTCGATGCCTTGCTGTACAAGAAGCATCCGCTGCTCTATCGCCAGCGTATCCGGCGGGTGCCGCCCTGGCACTACTACGCGATCGTGGCGTGTGCCGGTGTGGCGCTGGTCGGCGCGCTTGCCGGCGCCGCGCAGGTGGCGGCGGTCGCGGCAGCCGGATGGGCGTTGCTGACGGCGGCCTTCTGTGCGCGCCGGCTGCGCGGTGCGTCGTGGCGGCCGCGCCATGTCTGCGAGATGGTAGCGACGTCGATCGTCATCCCGCCGCTGTCGCTCTATTGGCGCCTGCGCGGGGCGCTGGCATTCCGCACGGGCTTCCTGTGATGCCGGCCAATACGCGCAAGGTCGCCGTTTTTCGCGCGCTGCAACTAGGCGACATGCTCTGCGCCGTGCCCGCGCTCAAGGCATTGCGCGCGGCCGAGCCGGACGCGCACATCACCCTTGTCGGCTTGCCGTGGGCACGCGATTTCGCCGCGCGCTACTGTGGGCTGATCGACGACTTCATGGCCTTTCCCGGCGCGCCAGGCATGCCGGAGCAGGGCGCCGATGCGCAGGCGCTGGACCGCTTCCTCGCCGATGCGCGGACACGGCGATTCGATCTCGCCATTCAGCTTCATGGAAGCGGGGCGATCACGAATCCGCTGGTCCGCCAGCTGGGCGCACAGCGCGTGGCCGGATTCTGCGACGGGTCCGACGGCGCACAGCCCACCGCACCGGGCGAGTTCTGGATTGCCTGGCCTGACGGCAACGAGATCGAGCGACTGCTTGCCCTGATGCACGCGCTGGGCTATCCGCACGCGGACACCCATCTTTCCTTTCCCCTCCACCCGGACGACCTGCGTGACTGGCGGAAGCTGGCCGATGCCCATGGGCTGGAGCCGGGCAGCTATGTCTGCGTCCATCCCGGTGCGCGCATGCTGTCGCGGCGCTGGCCGGTGGAGCGCTTTGCCGAGGTGGCGCAACGTCTGGGCAATCCATGGCGGATCGTGGTAACGGGCGCGCCGGACGAGAGGGACCTGGCCGACCGGCTTTGTACGCTGACCGCGGTGCCGGTGGTGAACCTGTGCGGCCAGACCTCGCTGGGCGCGATGGCCGCGTTGATCGCCCACGCCAGGTTGCTGGTCTGCAATGACACCGGGGCGTCGCATATTGCCGCGGCCATGGACACGCCCAGCGTGGTGGTGTCGTGCGGCAGCGACAGCGAGCGATGGGCGCCGCTCGACCGCACGCTGCACCACGTGCTGGCCGACTATCCGCCTTGCCGCCCCTGCGCCTGGCAGGCGTGCCCGTATGGCCATGAATGTGCGATGCACATCGACGTCGACAGCGTGGCCGCCGCGGCACGGCGCCTCGCGGATCGGGAGACCGTATATGTCTAGGCGACTGCGCATCCTGACCTGGCACGTCCACGGCAACTACCTGTACTACCTGTCGCAGGTGCCGCACGACTTCCTGCTGGTAACGCGGCCCGGCTATCCGCCCGGCTACGCTGGCGTGGGCGGGCAGCTGCCATGGGGCGGGAACGTGCGCGAAGTGCCCTATGACGAGGTGCCGCGCACGGCGTTCGACTGCGTGCTTTACCAGCACCGGGACCACTACGCCCGCGACAGGGAAGTCCTGCTGACCGACGCCCAGCGCGGGCTGCCGGCCATCTATCTTGAGCACGACCCGCCGCAGGAGCATCCCACCAACACGCGGCACCCGGTGCAGGACCCGAAGATGTTGCTGGTGCACGTCACGCCGTTCAATGCGCTGATGTGGGACAGCGGCATCACGCCGACGCGTGTGATCGACCATGGCGTGGTGGTCGATCCGGCGGTTCGCTACACCGGCCATCGGGCGCGCGGCATCAGCGTGGTCAATCACCTGGCCAGGCGTGGCCGGCGGCTCGGTGCGGATGTGTTCGCGCACGTCAGCCGGCGCGTGCCGGTGGACCTGGTGGGGATGGACGCGCAGGCGGCCGGCGGCATCGGCGAGGTGCCCAACAACGAGCTTGCCGCCTTCATGGCGCGCTACCGCTTCTTCTTTCACCCGATCCGCTATACGAGCCTGGGACTCGCGGTAGTGGAAGCCATGACCATCGGCATGCCCGTGGTCGGCCTGGCCACCACCGAACTGGTGACGGTGATCCGCAACGGCGTCAACGGCCATGTCGATACGCGCGTCGAAGGCCTTGTCGAAGTCATGCGCGCATTGCTGGAAGACCCAGGCATGGCGGCGCGCTGGGGCCAGGCGGCCGCCCGGACGGCGCGCGAGCGTTTTGGCATCGAGCGCTTTGTTGCCGACTGGCAGGCCGCATTTCGCGACGTCACGCGCTAGGTGTGGGGTCGTTGCAGCGGTTTGCCAGCATCGTCAGGTGATCGGCGAATCCGCCCGGCGCGCGGCCCTTGCTGCGGGCGCTGGTCACCACGCGCGGCAGCGCGCTCCAGGCAATCTGCGCATTCAGCGCGATCAGGCGCTGCACCAGCGCCACATCCTCGCTGCTGGCATGGGGCGGAAATCCGCCCGCACGGCGGTAGGCCCGCGAGCAGACGCCAAGATTGGCGCCGTGAACATGGCGATGATCGTCGGTACGCTGATACCGTGCGGCAAACCGCACTGAGACGTGCGGAGGATGCTCGCTCCAGTCGTCGACGGTGACCAGCCCGCACACGGCATCGGCGGCGAGCGCCAGTTGCGCCACCAGCCAGTCCGGTGCCACGCGGCTGTCTGCATCGGTGAAGGCCAGCCAGCGTGCGCCCAGCCCCAGCAGCAGTTCTGCGCCGGCGTGGCGGGCGACGCCCACGTTGCGCGCGGCGATGGTCAGGCAGGTAACCTGGGCGGGCGCATGGCGGCGGGCGATGTCAGGCGAACGGTCGCTGCAGTCGTCGAGTACCACGACCAGCATCACCGGTTCGCCCTGCAGGCCGGGGTGCAGCGCCGCGGCGCGCAGCGCAAGCAGGCACGCCTCCAGACTGGCTTCCTCGTTGTGGACGGGCACCACGACGCCGATCATCGCATGGGCTCCCGGCTGCGCAGCGGTTCCGGGTTGCGCGACCAGACTTCGAGCAGGAAGTCCGGCTCGACATGCCGCACATGCCGATGCAGGCCCGGCCGGCGCGCAATCGCGGCGTGCACGTGGCGGGTGGATTGGCGCCGCTCGGAGAACGGGTGCAGCCAATGGCAGGCCACGATGGTGCCGGCAGGCGTGAGCGCCCCGGCGGCGTCTGCCACGGTCCGCAGCCACGGCTCGCGATCGAAATAATAGCCAAGCTCGCTCAGCACGATCAGGTCGAAGCAGCCGCCTGGCCACGCGTCGGGCAGGCTTGCCACGCGCGTCTCGACCTGCGGGAGGCCCGCCACGCGCGCACGGGTACGCTCGATGGCGCGCGGCATCATGTCGATGGCAAGCAGCGCGTCGCAGCGTGCGGCCAGCCTCTCTGTCAGCAGGCCCGTGGCACAGCCGGCTTCCAGCGCCCGGGCATAGCGCGGCTCCGGCAGGGTAGCCATCAGCAGATCGCGCTTGCGCGCCTCGTACCAGAGCGAAGCGAAGCCCCAGGGGTCGTCCTGCTCGAAGATGGCGCTGAAGTCGGTGGTGGCGTCCGGTGGTGTCATAGCCGGTAGCCCTGCTCGCCGACATCGTTGGCGCTGCCGGCGTCGCCGGCTTTGCCGCCGCGATTGCCCTGGCTCAGCCTGTCCCCCAGCGACGCCAGATCGCGCTCCGCGTGGCTTTGCCGCAGGAGTACGGGCAGGTCCGCGAACAGGGCGGCCAGCCGCGCGTCGCGACAGAGCGGGCCTGCGCCCAGCACGTTGCCGGCGCGCTGCATCACACGCTGGACGGTGGCCTCGACCGTGGCGCGCAATCGCATGGCCGGCACGTACGCGTCGTCTTTGGGATGCGCGTCGATCCAGGCCGCCGTTTCACGCAGCAATGCCGCTGATGCCCGCAGGTCGCTGTCGATGGCGCCCAGGTGGGCGGCAGCATGGGGGTCGCCATGGCGGCATACCGTGTGCCGCACGGCGTGTTCGAACGGCAGTACGGCGCCGTACCAGCAGGCGGCGATGCCCGCGCCGCCATGCCAGAAACCAGGGCGGTCCAGATAGGCGCCTGCCGGGCCGATTTGCAGCGCGGGGCAGTTATCCAGCATGACGTCGCCGCTGCCTGTGTCGCGCATGCCCACGGCATGCCAGCCCTCGTCGGTGATTCGCACGCCGGGGCCGTGCAGGTCGATGGCCGCCATCAGCGCGCCGCCATTGCCGTCGTGGCAGGTGACCAGTGCATGCGACACGGCTTGCGCGCCCGAGCACCAAGCCTTGCGGCCATCGAGCCGCAGCGGCGTGCCGCCTGCCAGCCCGGTGCGCGCCGCCAGCGGGCGGATGTCGGTGTCCATGGCGGCACGCGCCTGCACGCGGGCATCGGGCGGCTCGGCGGCCCACACGGCCCAGCGCGTATCGCGTGGGGGGCGGGCCTGCGCGACCTCCAGCAGAATGGCCAGCGCATCGGCATGCGCCTCGAAGAGCTTGATGGCGACGGCGCCGTGCGTCGCGGCAACGTCCGAGAAGACTCGCCAGCGGGCGAGCGTCTGGCCGTGGCCGGGCGGCGGCATGCCGTCTGGCGTGTCAAAGCGGGCGATCAGCGATCCGAGCGTGTCGTCGGGGACCATGGCGGCGGGAAGGTGCATTCACATGCACGGCGCTCCGCAAGTTTCCTGCCAAAGCACCTGTGGGGCTGCCAGCGCCCATGGCACGCGATTCGCAGAGCCGGCCAGGGGGAAGACGGGCCGTCGGCCGGTGTGGCGCAGGCCCCCATATTTGCCGGTCTGTTGTAGGGCTTACAAGGGACGGCAGCGTGGCCGCAGGCGGTCGTGAACTATCGGATGCGGCCCCGGATCGCCTTCAACATTGCGCGCCGATAGGCCCGGTCCACGGCCAGCGTCCGGCACATCAGTCCAAGCAGCCGCTCGGCATGCGCCACCGGATACCCTTTCTGCTTCAGATTTCGCAAATGCCTCAGCCGTGCGCGAATCTCGCTGCGCAGGCGTTGTATCCGGTGGTCCACCGGGAATATCTCTCGTTCGAGGAGGGCCTGTTGCCGTTGCGCCTCCAGGTCCTCGTCGCTATACCGCATGCGATCCATTACAGCCTTCCGGTTGATCCGTATGGGCGAGGACTCGCATCTTTCGTTCCGGGCGCGGGCCGTGGCGCGGTGTGATGCAGGCGGTATCTACCCCGGCCAGCGCGCGTTGACCCGTTCGGCAATGCTGGCCGCCAGCGCGTCGATGCCGTCGGCCGACAGGGTGTCCGCCGCGATCGTCATGCGATCGTTCCAGCGATGAAAGTGCCTGCGCTGCGAGCGCGCGTACGACGGGTCGTAGTGCCGGGCGGCCAGTCCGGCGAACAGTTCCGGCAGGTTGCGGGCGAGCGCCATGCCCTGCCAGGCGTCGACGGTGGTCTTGCCGTGCAGCGCCTTGAGCCGCCCGATCTGCGCGGCCAGCCATTCCGGACGGTCGCCCAGGTAGGCGTAGTCACGCAGCAGGAAGGCCAGCCGGGCAGGCATCGGCACGTCGATTTCCAGGCACGGGCTGTCGCGCATGCGTGCCACCAGCGGTACTGGCAGGTTGAGCTGGCCGATGCGCGCGCCTTCGCCTTCCACAAACAGCGGACGGGACAGGTCGATGTGCTCGATGGCGTCGGCGAGTGTCGTCTCGAAACGGGTCTGCGAGGGCTGCGGCACGCCCGGCAGCGCGCCCAGCAGCGATCCCTTGTGCCGCGCCAGCCCTTCGATATCGACCACCTGTTCGCCGTGGGCCGCCAAGGCCTGCAATACGCGGGTCTTGCCGCTGCCCGTGGCGCCACAGATCACCACCAGCGGCAGTTGCAGCGCCAGGGTTTCCAGGGTGGTGAGGACATGCCGCCGCCACGACTTGTAGCCGCCCGCCAGCTGCTGGGCGTCCCAGCCGACCATGCGCATCCAGGTGGTCATCGCACCGCTGCGCATCCCGCCGCGCCAGCAGTAGACCAGCGGCCGCCAGTCAGCCGGGCGGTCGGCAAACTGGCCGCGCAGGTGTCGGGCCAGGTTGGCGGCCACCATGGCGCCGCCCAGCCGGCGGGCCTCGAAGGCGCCTGCCTGCTTGTACAGCGTACCGACGATGCGCCGCTCCTCGTTGTCGAGCACGGGGCAGTTGATCGCGCCCGGCATATGGTCGATCTCGAATTCGGCCGGCGAGCGCGCGTCGATGATGGTGTCGAAGGCGTGGCGGTCTTCCACGCGCACAAAGGGCTTCATGAAAGCACGGGCAGAGCGGGCTGTGAAATGGGTCAAGGATGAAGCCTACTCCAACCAGGACCGCCCGGGATGCCGAAGATCTTGCCGCCAGGCGCGGACCCCGGAATTGTGCGATAGCCGGCGGCGGCGCCATGCGGCGGCCGCGGCCTGCGTGCTATGCTGCGCCGGCCTGCTTCTGCAAGGATCTGGTAAGAATCAGGCGGCATCATCGTGATTCATCGCGGACTTTCGCCATGTCGACAACCCAAACCACATCCGCCCCGATGGTCAAGCCAGGTCTGGTCGATACGTTCGGCTGCTCCGCAGACAAGCTGGGCGCCGACCAGGCCCTGGCCGGCGGCGACATCCAGTTCTATCGCAAGAGCTCGCGCCTGCAGTCGGGCCAGATCGCCATGCCGGCGGCCGAGCGCGGCTTTGTCGCGGGCATTGCCCTGGAGGCTGGCCACCGCCGCCGCATCATTGCCGGGCGCCACGCGCGCACGCACGATTTTGCGGCGGGCGACATCTACGTCCGCAGCCTGTCCGAGGACTACAAGGCCGATTACCAGACCCGTTTCGATTTCATCCTGATGGAGCTGCCGCGCAGCTTCATCGAGCGCACCAGCAGCGAGATGGGCCGGGTGCGTCAACGCGCCCTGCGCGAGACCGCCGGTCAGCCCGACCCCGTGCTGGCGCACCTGGCCCAGGCGATGGTGCCTGCGCTGAGCCACCCCGAACATGCCTGCCGGCTGTTCGTCGACCAGTTGAGCCTGACCATCGGCGTGCATCTGGTGAGCCAGTATGGCGAGGAGCCGGTGGCATCGCGCAGGGTCAACCGCCTGCTGTCGCCGCGCAGCATGGCCCGGGCCAAGGAACTATTGGCCGCCAAGCTCGACGGCGACCTGTCGATTGCCGACGTGGCCGACGCCTGCCAGCTGTCACGCAGCCATTTCACGCGCGCCTTTCGCGATACCACCGGACAGACGCCTTATCAGTGGCTGCAGTCCCAGCGGCTGGAACGCGCCTGCGCGCTGCTGCGGGACGCCGCCGTGCCACTGGCCGAGGTGGCCGTGGCCTGTGGCTTTTCCGACCAGAGCCATTTCACGCGCGTCTTTACGCGGCACATGGGCATGGCACCCGGTATCTGGCGTCGCCGCTGCCTGGGCTGACGACAGCTGGGGCCGCTGGGCGGGCCCCGCGGCATCGGTGTCGCCTCAGTGGCATTTCAGGC
Source organism: Ralstonia sp. 25mfcol4.1 (assembly GCF_900104095.1). Taxonomy (GTDB): domain Bacteria; phylum Pseudomonadota; class Gammaproteobacteria; order Burkholderiales; family Burkholderiaceae; genus Cupriavidus. The sequence continues at coordinate 201,264 of NZ_FNJO01000007.1, forward strand.
ACATATAGCGCGGCAGTTCGGCGCACAGACGTTCCAGGCGCGGCACAAACCGACAAGTCAATTTCCGATGCATGCCGTAGATTGCGTCTGACGGCCGCATGGCGCGCCAGCAGGAGCCACGAGCTTCTGCCCCGGCCGCCGGCGGTGCTTGATTGTTGCCAAATGGAGATGCCGCCGTGACACCGCAGAGCGACCCGCCCCTGGAGGCGGCATTCCAGCTGGACGCCATCCGCATGGTGCGTGACGTGGCTCAGGCCATCGAACGGCGTATTCAGGAAAACCTCAGCGGTGCCGGGGCGGACGCTGGCGCATGCCGCAGCGACACGGCCATCATCCAGTGCCTGCAGGAGCAGATGGTCCATCTGTCGCGCGTGGCCACGCTGGGCACGCTGGCAGCGTCCATCGCCCACGAAATCCGCCAGCCGCTGACCGCCATCCGCATCGAAGCCGGCACCATCGAACGCTGGATGAAGCGTGACGCGCCCATGGCCGCGGAAGTCAGCGAAGGGATCCGCCGCATCCAGGAACAATCCGAGCGTGCCGAGCGCGTGATCCGCAGCCTGCGCGCGTTGATGCGCCGCGAGCCGTTGCCGCCCCAGCCGTTCCGGCTGGACGACGCGCTGCGCGAGGTGCTGCCACTGGCCGATTGCCGGATCAGTGTCGCCTGCGTCGATCTGCGGCTCGATCTGGATACGACCCTGCCGCCGGTACATGGCGACCGCGTGCAGATCCAGCAGGTCATGCTCAATCTGCTGCTCAATGCGGTGGAAGCCAGGCGCGATGGCCCGCCGGGCAGTGCCCGGGTGACGCTGCGCACGCGGCAAGGCGCGGCCGGCATGGCCGTGATCGAAGTCATCGACAACGGGCGTGGCATCGAATCGGGACAACTGGCCCGGATCTTCGAACCGTTCTTCAGCACGAAGGACGATGGCATGGGGATCGGGCTAGCCATCTGCCGCTCGATCGTGGAACTGCACGGCGGCACCATTGCCGCTGCCTCGGGCCATGGAGAGACCACGGTGACGGTGACCCTGCCGTTGTACGCGGCCGCCTAGTCGACAGGCGCGCTTTCACCCGGATCAGGCCGCGCCGGTGGCTTCCGCGCCGTCTGCGGGCTGCGGTGTCTCTGGGCGCAGCGCGCGCAGGATATCGCGCCAGCTCACGATGCCGACCGGCCGGAACTGCGCATCCACGACGGGAATGCAGGACACCTGGTGCGTCAGGAACAGGTCGATCGCATCGGCGATGGCGGCTTCCGGGCGCAGGGTAATCGGCTGGCGGGACATGATCTGATGGACGCGCCGGTTCAGGGTATTGAGATCCCTGGCCGATTCCACGTTGCTGCCGATGAACGGGCTCATGGCCCGCAGCAGGTCGCGATCGGACACCACGCCATGCAGCCTGCCGTCTTCCACCACCAGCAGATGGTGGAAGCTCGCGGCGTCAAAGATGTCCTTCACCGTTGCCAACGTGTCATCGAAGACCACGGTGGCCACCTGTTTCGACATGATGCTGTCAATACTCACGACTGGCTCCGTTCAGCTAGATCAGGCGCACATTTCCGCATGGGGTCGGCGCGGATGCGCGGGTGACATGTGCCCGGTAGGTATAACGGCAGCATCGGCCGGAAACTGAAGCCGGGACGGCGCGCGCGGGTCAGTCGTCGAACGTCCCCTGGTACTCGGGGGCGGCGTCCGAGCGCGTATTGAGTTCGAACATCACGCCGCCCGGTGCGCGGCAGAAGAAGCGTGAACCCCGCCCGTTGTTGAAGACGCCAGTCTCGAGCTTCACGGCATCGTTCTGGAAGCGCGCGTACAGTTCACGCACCGCGTCGAGCGTCGGCAGTTCGAATCCCACGTGGAAATTGCCGGGCCATGCGGGCACGTCATCGCTCGCGTGGTCGATCACCACGTCGAAGCCGGCGCGCTTGAGGATGAAGGATTTGTCCCACGTCCCGGCGATCGTGAATCCAAGGTACTGCTCGAAGAAGCGGGCCGTGGCCGCGGCGTTGGCGGAGGGAAAGCTCAGGTGGTTGAGCTTCATGGTATGGGTCACATCAGTCATCGTCGGTCTTTCATGCTGGCGGCGGGCACCATTGCCCGGCTCGCCCGAGGACTTCAGATTATTGGCAGCGGCCCGCAGCCACAACTCGCATCGGCGGCATGCGCCGGATGGCCGCAAAACCCGCGCCAGCCATGGATTTCCGGCTGGTGGCGCAGGCCCGAGTTCAGGGCGTGCTCACATTCGGCGTTTGCGGACCCGGGCCAGATAGCCGAAAACCGCCGCCTGCAGACGGTGTTCCAGGCTCTCGATATCGCGTTCGCCGCGCTCGCCGGCGGCATCGACCATGCCGCGAATCATGGCGAAGAGGTCCCCCGCCACCATTTCGACCTGGGCCGGATCGGCAACCACGCGGCCCACGATGGTGGTGAACAGGGCCTGCAGTTCGGCCGAGCCCACTTCGTCCCGCAAGGCCGGGCGCGCTTCCTCGATGTCGAGCAGCTTGGCCAGCATGGGCCGCTGCAGTTGCTGGCGCACACACGCGCCCAGCAGGTATTCGAGCGCGGCCTTGCCCCCGCGCCGGGTCAGCGCGAAGGCCATGTCGGCGCGAAAGCGCTCCGTTTCGCGCTGGATCAGCGCCACGGTCAGCGCGTCCTTGCCGGGAAAGTACTGGTAGAGCGAGCCGATGCTGACACCGGCCCGCTCGGCCACCGCGTTAGTGTTGAAACCTTCGACACCGTGGGCTTCCAGCACCTGGGCGGCGGCCTCGACAATGGCGGCCACGGTCTCGCCGGCACGTGCCTGGCGCGGCATCTTGCGCGGGCGCAGCGGCGCCGCCGGTCTGGATTGGGGCATGGGTGGCAACCTGATCTATCGCTGCTGGACGGCGGCGCTGTCCAGCGCATCGAGGCGTGGACAGCCCAACTGGGCCATCGCCACTTCCAGTTCGGTCTGCAGCATCGTCAGCAGGTGGGCCACGCCGGGCATGCCGCCCACGGCCAGCGCATGCAGCACCGGCTGGCCGACGAGCACCGCCCTGGCGCCCAGCGCGAGGGCCTTTGCGATATCGGTGCCGCGCCGGATACCACCGTCGAGCAGGATCGGCACCGCACCGTTCACGGCCTGCGCCACGGCCGGCAGCGCGTCGATGGTGGCCGGCACCGTGTCCAGCGTACGACCGCCATGGTTCGAGACGATGATGCCCGCCACGCCGGCATCGAGGGCGGGGCGGACATCGGCCGGATTGAGCAATCCCTTGACCAGGACAGGCAGCGCCGTCTGGCTGCACAGCCATGCCACGTCCTGCCAGGTTGGCGCATGGCGCAGCATGCTGCGGAATACCGGGCTGCCGTGGCTGGCGTCGTGGGCCGACTGCGGCGGCAATTCGGCCAGGTTGACAGCGCTGATACCGTCGGGCAGGCGGAATCCCGCGCGCTGCTCGACATTGCGGATGCCGTTGACCACCGCATCGATGGTGAGCACGATGGCCCGGTAGCCGGCCTGCTCGGCGCGGCGCACCAGGGTCAGGGTGTCTTCGCGGCGCGGCTGCAGGTAAAGCTGGAACCACAACGTGGTGGTGGAGGTGCGGGCGATGTCTTCGAGCGTGACGCTGGCCTGTGTGCTGACCGTCATCCAGGTGCGCGTCAGCGATGCTGCATGGACCGTGGCCAGCTCGCCATCGGGATGCGCGAGCTTGTGATAGGCGGTGGGGGCGATCAGCACCGGATAGTCGAGCACCTGGCCGAACAGTTCCGAGCGCGCCGACGCCTGGGACATGTCGACCAGGGCGCGCGGCATGAGGCGCAGGCGCTCGAAGGCCGCCTGGTTGTCGCGCTGGGTGATGCCGTCTGCCGCGTAACCGGCGATATACGCGGCAACGGACGGATGCACGCGTTCGTGAAAACGGCGTTCGTAGTCGCGCGCGGAAACGGTATCGGCAGGAATCATCGTCAAAGCTCGGCCCAGCGCCGCAGCAGGTTGTGATAGTGGTTTACCAATGACAGCACCGCGTCATCGCCGTCGCCGAGCCGCGTGCGGATGCCGATAATCGTCATGTCGAGTTCGTGCAGCGTCGTGCGCTTGCCATCGTCCTTGACCATCGACTGGGCCCAGAAGAACGAGGCCCAGCGGCAGCCGCGCGTGACAGGCGTGACACGATGCAGCGACGAGGCAGGATACACCACCATATGTCCGGCCGGCAGCTTGACGGCGTGGGTGCCGAACAGGTCTTCGATGACCAGTTCGCCGCCGTCGTACTCGTCGGGATCGGACAGGAACAGCGTAGTCGACACGTCGGCGCGCATGCGCAGGCCGCCGGTGCCGGGCATGGTGCGGATGGCGTTGTCGACGTGCGTGCCGAACGTCATGCCGGCTTCGTAGCGGTTGAACATCGGGGGCAGCACGCGCAGCGGCAGTGCGGCCGAATGGTAGGCCGCGCTGCGGCCAAGCGCCTGCAGGACGAAATCGGCCAGTTCCAGGGCTTCGGCGGTGTGCGTCGGCAGCTGCAGGTTGGCCTTGGACTGCGCGGCCAGGTCGCCGGCCGTGACGCGGCCATCGACCCAGGATGACGCCTCCAGACGTCGCCTTAGCGCGCGCACTTCGTCGGGGGTCAGGACATCGGGGATGCGGATCAGCATGGTGGGGATTTCTCGGGGAGGGCGGCCGGCCCCCGGCGAACGGTGAAGGAGCCGGCCCGGTGTCGGCAGGATCAGAACGTCATGCCAACATTGAGCAGGACGGTGCGGCCAGAGGCCGGAACTGCCCGCGTGGCGTTGAACGCCGACGCGTAGTTCAGGCTGTTGGTCAGGTTGTAGCCGTTGAGCGATGCGCGGAACTTGCCCTGCTGGTAGGCCAGCATGGCATCGAACGAGAAGGTATCGGGCACGCGGCCCGTGTTGTCCGAATTCGCCCAGTAGCCCGACGCATATTGCACGCCGCCGCCCAGTGTCAGCTTGCCCGGCAGTGGCACGAGCGCGTGCGGGATGTCATACGCCGTCCACAGCGTCAGGTTGTGATGCGGCACGCCGGGCGCCACGTTGCCGACCAGCGCCGGCCGGGAGGCCGATGTCACCTCACCATCCAGATAGGCATAGGCGAAGTTGGCCGACCAGTTCGTGGTGATCCTGCCGGTCAGTCCAAGCTCCGCGCCGCGTATGCGACGGCCTTCGCCGCTGTCGGAGAAGCCGTTGGCGACTGCCCCCGTCACCGGGTCCACCGTGTAGGCGTTGGACTTGCGGATCTGGAACAGCGACCCCGTCACACCCAGGCGCTTGTCGAGGAAGTCCAGCTTGGTCCCTACTTCCACGGTGTCGGACCGCTCCGGCTCGTTGGCGGCGCCGGCCTTGGGCACCTCGGACTGCACGCCGCCCACGGCCAGTGCGATGTCGGTGCCCACGGGCCGGTACGAGCGCGAGAACATCGCGTAGAACATGGCGTTCTTCGTCGGTTCCCAGATCGCGCTGATGGCCGGACTGAGTTTTTTCGAATCCGCCGTACCACCCGCCGCCGAGGCGCTGGTCTCGTATTCGCTGCGGAAGTAGTCCCAGCGCAGGCTGCCGAGCAGCGAGACCTGGTCCGTCAGCCAGACGCGGTCGTTGACGAACACGCCGACGTTGGTGGAATTGGCGTCGCGCGTGGCCACGTACTTGACACTGGCATTCTTGCTGGCGTCGAAGACCGGATCGACGATGGTCTGGTTGTTCAGGCGGCCGGTCCAGCTGCCGATGTCGCGATGATCGCGCTGGTAGTTGACGTCCAGCCCGGCCATGGCGCGGTGGCGGATGGTGCCGGTATGGAACTCGCCTTTCGCGGTCAGCACGTTCTGCAGGCCCCAGCCGCGCTGCATGTAGGTCATGCCGCCGCGCGCACCGTACCGCAGCCGCGCGTTGCCGCCAGCCAGCAGCTTCTGCAGCGTGGCCTGGTTCACCCCGGCGGGGTTGGTGCCCGAGAAGTCGCGGTCGTAGTAGCTGAAGCGCGTGTCGTTGTTCAGGGTGATGCCATTGCCGAACTTCGTCTGGAAGAGCGAAGTCACCACATGGGCATCACTGGTGTCGCGGTCAGTGTTGCGCACATAGGAAGTGGACCGCGACAGGCCCGGTACGTCGTACTCGGTGATCGGCCGGTACACGCCGTCGGCGCCCTGCGCCATCGGCACACCATAGTCGGGCGGCCCGCTGCGGTGCAGGTAGGCGTAGTTCAGATGCCACTCGGTGGGCGTGCCCAGGCCGGTGCCGAAGTCCACGGACAGGCCGCGGCGGTCATCGTCGACGTGATCGCGGTCAGGTGTCCTGCCATCCTGGAACATGGCGTTGACGCGCACGGCCGTGGTCTCGCCGAGCTGGTAATTGCCATCCAGCATGGTGCGGTACGTAGGGCCGGAGCCGAAGTTCTGGTCGATGCTGGTGCGCGTGCCCTTGCCGGCCTTTTTCGAGGTCTGGTTGATCAGGCCGCCCAGGTTGCCCACGCCGAAGCTCTCGCCGGCGGGGCCCTTGATGACTTCGACGCTTTCGGTGTTGAAGATGTCGCGCCGGTAGGCGCCAAAGTCGCGCAGGCCGTCGATATAGACATCGCCCTTGGCCGACAGGCCGCGAATGCGGAACTGGTCGCCGTTCTGGCCGCCGTTGCCTTCGCCGGTGGACACCGTGATGCCGGGCACGTTCTTCAGCGCCTGTTCCAGCGAGGTAACCTGCTGCTGCTCCAGCACGTCGCGCGGGATGACGAAGATGGTCTTGGGCGTCTCTTTCACGGTATCGGGTAGCCGCGCGATGCCGGTGAGCGCTTCGTTGGTGTTCTCGATGCCCTTGCCGGTCACGGTGACCGCCGGGAGCACCGTGGCGGGCTGGGCGTGGGCGATCTGTGGAAGCGCCGTGATCGTAAGGACGGTGCCGGTGCTTGCCGCGCCGGACACCAGCACGCGGATCGAAGACGATAGGATTTTCTGCTGCACAACTGAACTCCAGCGTTGACGACAACAATCGGGGCGGATGCAGGCATCCATTGCGCCTGTCAGGCGACAGGCGCGCGGGCGGTCGAAGGGGGGCGGAGTAGGTGTGACGCGGAGGCTTGCTGGTCGCTGGGGGCGATGGCTGGCTATGGGCGGGCGGATGCGCTTTCGGCATCGACATGGCCCGACCCGGCGCCTGTGTTTCTTCAACAACGGGCGCCAACGTAAGCCATCCGGCTACGGTGGGTCAATCGAAGATCGGGAGGGACGAGATATTTCGGAAAACTTCGAAAATCTCACAAAGAATGACTGACTCGGAGGTTTCCGAGCCGGTCAGGCGGTGCGTGGGAGGTGAGGGGCAAGCGTTCAGAAGCTTGCCGCCAGGCCCAGCGACACCCCGGACACGTTGTTGCCGAAGACGTAGCGCACCACGGCCCGCACGCGCGTGACGAAGACCTCGTGCGCCGTGGTGTCCAGTTCCAGGCCCATCCCGAGCGTTGTCAGGTAGTTGAAGCCCAGCGCCCCAGCCTGCGCGCCGAGGTAGTGGGAGTGCGACAGTTCCAGCACGTAGCGCACGGGCCGATCCATCGCGAAATAGCCGGTGGGGGCGCGCCAGCGCGCGTACAGGTTGGCGGTCTGGGCGATGGCGGAGCCCTGCACCGCATCGGACGAGCCGCCGAAGCTCTTCAGGTGGATATTGGTATAGCGCAGTTCGACGTCGATGTCGTGCTCGGGCCGGTAGTGTTCCCAGTCGATCATCACCGAGCCACCCAGCCCGTAGGCATTGAGCGATCCGCCATCGAGGAAGTTGATGGTGCGGTCGGTCTTGCGGTTGACGAAGCCTTGCGCCAGCCGCAGGTCGCTGGACACATTGCCCAGCGAGGCGTTGAAGATCGGGCGGAACACCAGTTCCTTGCTTTCGGTCAGCGGGAAGTCCCAGCCGATGCCGACGGTGCCGGCCACCGTGTTCCAGCGCGTGGGCAGTTCGCGCGACTCCGTGCCGTTCGAGGCCACGAACGTAGGGTCGTAGCGGCTGTAGGCAATCGACCCTTCCATGTAGATCGGCGTGGTCTTGCTGAGGGTGAAGCCGCCGCCCAGCTGCGACATGATGATGCCTGGATTGGCGGTCTGCCCGTTCGAGATCGACAGGGAACTCGACGCCAGGTCGGGCACCACCGAAAAGCTCATCAGGGTCAGCACCGCATTGGCCTGCCGCTGCACTGCCGGGCCGAATACCACCTGGAGATCGGAAGATTGCTGCGCATGCGCCGCCCCCGCGCCGCCCCATAGCAGCACGGCGGGCACGGCGAGCACCAGCGCGGTCAGGCAGCGCCGACGGACGAAACCGGATCCTGGAAGCGTCATGCGGCCCATGGGGTCGGCCGGATAGGCCCGGCGGCGATCGGCAATGCTGCAAAGCGTACGCCAGCGCGGGGCGGCTTGCGAATTGGACCAAAGCCGTATGGGCCACGCGATACCGGGCCCGGAAAGCGGCCTATTGGCCCAAGGTTCCATTGCGGCGTGTCTGGCTGCCATCTATATGTTGTGCTGACAGCCGGAGAAGGGGACGTCGGCACCATTTTGCGGAGGGATGCCATGAGGCGTGGCAGCGGGCGACAAATTCGGCGCATGCGATGCATCGGCCACTGGATGCTTGCCGGCCTGTTGGTCTCCACGGGCAGCGCCCTGGCGCAGCAGGCGCCCGGGCAGCAGCCGGCCCAGCCGCCCGCGCAGGGCGCGCAGGCGACAGCGGGGCAGCAGACCTTCAAGCCCGAGGAGATCGAGGCACTGGTGGCGCCCATCGCGCTATATCCGGATTCGGTGCTGTCGCAGGTGCTGATGGCGTCGACCTATCCGCTGGAAATCGTGCAGGCCGCGCGCTGGCAGAAATCCAATTCGAGCCTCAAGGGCGATGATGCCGTGAAGGCCGTGCAGGACCAGCCGTGGGACGTCAGCGTGAAGTCGCTGGTGGCGTTTCCGCAGGTGCTTGAGCCGATGAACGACAAGCTCGACTGGACGCAGAAGCTTGGCGATGCCTTCCTGGCCCAGGAAAAGGACGTGCTCGCGGCCGTGCAGCGGCTGCGCAACAAGGCCCAGCAGTCCGGCAACCTGAAGTCGAACGAGCAGCAGAACGTGACGGTCCAGCCGGCCACGCAAAGCAGCGGCTCGCAGCAGACGATCATCATCGAGCCCGCCAATCCGCAGGTGATCTACGTGCCGGCGTACAACCCGGCCACGGTCTACGGCAGTTGGGGCTATCCGAGTTATCCGCCGTACTACTGGCCGCCGTATCCGGCCTACTATCCGGGCGCCGCGCTGGCAACCGGGTTTGCCTGGGGCGTGGGGCTGGCGGCCGCCGGCGCGATCTTCGGCAACTGCAACTGGGGCGGCGGCGACGTGAACGTCAACGTGAACCGTGCCACCAACATCGACCGCAGCTTCAACCGCAACAGCGTCGAAGGCGGCAAGTGGAAGCACGACTCCAGCCACCGCAAGGGTGTGGCCTATCGCGACAACGCCACGCGCGAGAAATTCGGCAACAACGTTGGGGGCGCGGACCGGCGCAACGATTTCCGGGGCCGCGAGGGAGACCGGGGCGGTGATCGCGCGGGAGACCGTGCAGGAGATCGCTCGGGCAATCGGGCCGGCGACCGCAGTGCGGATCGTGCGGGGGATCGGGCTGGAGACCGGGCTGGAGACCGCTCGGCTGACCGGGGCGGTAACCGTGGCGGCGATCGTGGCCAGGGTGTGGGCGGCGACCGCGCCAGTACCGGCGACAGGATGTCCACGGATCGCGGGGGCGCCGGAGATCGCGGCGGCGCCGGCGCGAATCGCACCAGCTACAGCGGCGGCGGCCGGGACAGCGCTTTCCAGGGCGTGGGCGGCAGCGGCGCATCATCGCAGCGCGACTTCGATCGCGGACGTGCCAGCTCGGGCGGTGGCTACGGCGGCGGACAGGGCGCGGCCCAGCGCAGTGCCGGAGGCGGCGGCTTCCAGGGCGGCGGGGCAAGCCGTGGCGGCGGCGGTGGCTTCCAGGGTGGCGGAGGCGGCCGGGGCGGCGGCGGATTTGGCGGCGGCGGTGGCCGTGGGGGCGGCGGCGGCCGTCGGTAGCGGGAAATGGCGATGACAACCACGAGGTGTCAGGCATGCGTGCAATGAAAGCAATCCTGCCGTCGCGCATCGCGCGTACCGTCCTGCCGCTGGTGCTGGGCGCGGCGCTGATGTCGGCTGCGCAGGCCCAGAAGCCGTTCGATACGCCCGAGGCCGCCATGAATGCTTTTGGTGACGCCGTGGCCACCAGCAATGACGCGGCCATGACGGCGCTGCTGGGCCCGGAGGCCCGCCGCATGATCCCGCCGGTGGGCGCGGAGCAGCGTTATCGCTTCCTGTCGGCCTGGAGCCAGTCGCACCGCATCGAAGGTGGCGAAGACGGCACTGCGCGTGTGGTGGTGGGCAACAACGGCTGGACGCTGCCGATACCGCTGGTCAAGGCAGCCAACGGCCGCTGGCATTTCGATGCGAAGCAGGGCATCGGCGAGATCCGCTTGCGGCGCATCGGCCGGAACGAACTGTCTACCATCCAGACCATGCTGGCCATCTACGACGCCCAGCACGACTACGCGCTGGGCAACCATGAAGGCAATGGCCTGACGGTCTATGCGCGCAAGCTGGTCAGTTCGCCGGGCAAGAAGGACGGGCTCTACTGGCCCACCCGCCCGGGCGAACCGGAGAGTCCGCTGGGGCCGGCGTTCATCGATGCCGTGTCGAGCCATCGCAGTGCATCGGACGGCTATAACGGCTATCGCTACAAGCTGCTCAACGGCCAGGGCCCGACCGCGCCCGGCGGCAAGTACACGTATCTGGTCAACGGTAAGCTGTTCGGCGGGTTTGCGGTGCTGGCATGGCCGGCCCGCTATGGCGATACCGGCATCAAGAGCTTCATGGTCAGTCACGACGGCCAGGTCTACGAGCGCGACCTCGGACGCGACACCGGCGCGCGCGCTGCCGCCATCGATACTTTCGATCCCGGCTCGGGATGGAGCAAGGTGGCCCCTGAACTGCTGCAGCCCGTGACGGCGGGCAACGCGGACTAGGCAGCTGGCCGGCGCCGGCTTACGCGGGCGATCCCCACAATGCTCTGGCCGGTGTGAACACCGGGCCAGGGCATTTTTTCTTCCGGCTTTCCTTATCTGGCAATGGGTGCGCACCGGTGCGTGTGGATTGCGCGGCTGATGCTAAGCAGGCTTTTTAATTTGCGCCGAGATCCCGCCAAAAACCTCGAATAAACGTGCTGCCCGGCAGGATTGGGTACCGTTGGCGGCGCTTGAATATGAACGCTTGATTAATGACAAGCAGGCCGTGTGCTGATATTTTTTTCGGCCGTGTTTCATCTTTACATAACAAGGGAAGTAAAGATTGCAATCGCGGGGCCATCGACCTACTTTGATATGGCACTAACGGAATATCCAGAAAAAGCAATAAGCATCAATCGTATTGGCGTGGGGTAGGCACGCCCAGGGACGTTCCATGGATCTGGCGCAGCGGCACGCAACTCGCCGCTGGCCGTTGTAGGGCCCGCTCGCCCTGGCTTGCTCCCCGTTCTGTTTGGGAGACCATGATGAATCGACGGTTGTTCATGAGCCTGCCTTCACTGGCATTGGCACCGGCTTTATTTGCCTGTACCACCAACATGTCTGGCAGCGATGCCGTGGCCAAGCGGCGTGAGATCGATGCCGGCGTGGACGGCACCATGAGCAAGCTGTTCGCGTCCGCCAGTTCGGCGCAGGCGCTGTCGCAGCAGGCAAAGGGCATACTGGTCTTTCCCAAGATCCTGGCCGCCGGCTTTATCGTCGGTGCCGAGTATGGCGAGGGGTCGCTCCGGGTGGCCAATGCGCCGGTGGGCTATTACCGCACCACGACCGCATCGTTCGGTTTCCTGGCCGGCGCACAGTCCAAGGCGCTCATCCTGATGTTCATGACCGACGCCGCATTGCAGGCGTTCCAGGCCAGCAGCGGCTGGACGGCCGGCGTGGACGGATCGGTTGCGCTGGCGACCATCGGCGCGAACGGGCAGATCGACACCAACACGGCCCGCGCGCCCATCGTCGGATTCGTGCTGACCAACGCCGGGCTGATGGCCAACCTGTCGCTCGAAGGCACCAAGATCAGCAAGCTCGATATCTGAGCGTGCGCGTCCGACCATGAGATGGGTCACGATCCTGCTGCTGGGGGCGTCCGTCGCGCTGGCGACGGGCGTGCTGCCGCGCCCGCGCGCCGCGCCGAGGCGCCGTAGCGATACCCTGCGCGTGATCGATACCAGTCCGTTCTCCGACATCGCCAGCCGCCCCGGCATGGTCGAACTGGCTGGGTCGCTGGCGCACGAACTCAATCAGCCGCTGACCGCCATTACCAGCAACGCCCAGGCCGCGCGCGAGTACCTGATGTCGGGCACGCCGGATCAGGGCGAGATCCGCGAAATCCTCGATGACATCGTCAGCGACGCCTCGCGCGCCAGCGATATCGTCAAGGGCGTGCGGGCGCTGATCCGCGGCGAGGCCCCTCACCTGGTGCCGTTCCAGATTGGCGAGGTGATCGCGCGTGCGCTGGAACTGGTGCGCGACGAAGCCCGGGCGCGCGAGGTGACCGTGGATGGCACGGCGGATGGCGAATTGCCGCGCGCCGTGGGCGATCCGATGGAGATCCAGCTCGTGCTGCTGAACCTTCTGGTCAATGCGCTGGATGCCGTCGAGGCAGCGCACGCCCGTGGCGCGCGCAAGGTATCGGTCGGCGCGTCCGCGCAGGACGGCGTGCTGAAGCTGACCGTCCGCGACAACGGCTGCGGCGTCGCCGAGGGCGACCTCGACAAGATCTTCCGCCCGTTCTTTTCCTCTAAGCCCAAGGGCATGGGCCTGGGCCTGTCGTTCAGCCGCGCGCTCATGGAACGCAATGGCGGCCGGCTGCGCGCCATCCGAAACAGCGACAGGGGCATGACGTTCGAATGCCTGCTGCGCACCGAACTTCCCGCCTCGGCCACGGCGCATCATCGCGGCCCTGCGGTCGTTGCGGCCCGGTTCAGGACTGCATTTTCCCGGAGGTAGGACTCCATGCTCGCTACCAGGACCACCCTCTACATCGTTGACGATGACGATAGCGTTCGCCGCGCGCTGGGCCGTGTGCTGGGCGCGCATGGCTACCTGACTGCCGGGTTTGCGTCAGCCAGCCAGTTCCTGGAAGAAGCCGATCTGGACACCGCTCCTGGCTGCATGCTGCTGGACCTGCAGCTGCCCGACATCAGCGGCATCGACCTGCAGCAGGCGCTGTGCAGCCGGATTCCGGTCATCATCCTGACCGGACATGCCGACGTGGCCAGCGCGGTACTGACGATGCAGGCGGGCGCCATCGACTTCCTGCAAAAGCCGGTATCCGACGTGCAATTGCTGGCTGCGGTCAGCAAGGGCTGCGACTGTGCCACGCGACTGTTTGCACAGGCCAGCGAATTGCGCGACCTGAAAAAGAAGATCGACCGCCTGACGCCGCGCGAGCGCGAGGTGCTGGCGTGGATCGTCACGGGCTTCCGCAACAAGCAGGTGGCCAACCGGCTTGGCACGGTGGAGAAAACCATCAAGGTTCATCGCGCCCACGTCATGCAGAAGCTCGAAGTGGATTCCCTGCCGGCATTGGTCCGCATTGCCGACCGCATGGGCATGGTGGCGGATCCGGCCGCCTGAACACGGTTCGTCAGCCCGGGGGCGCAATCCCGCGGCGCGCTCCCCGATACCATCCCAGGGCCATTCCCGCGCCGGTCCGGCGAAAATCCTGCATGCCCGCTGGACCATGGGCCAATATCGCCCGCCGCGCGTGTCTCGTAGCCTAATCAGTACGTGCTTACGATCGGCTGCGCAACGTGCAAATGGGTGCGACGGGAAACTTCGTGGTGGTTGTCGACGACGACGCGTCGGTGGCGCGGTCCACGTCGCGGCTATTGCGTGCCGCGGGGATCACCGTCGACACCTTCACCAGCGGCGCCGATTTTCTTTCCCGCATCCACGGCAAGGCGAGCTATCGGCCGTTCTGCGTGATCCTCGATGTCTGCATGCCCGGGATTGACGGGCTGGAAGTGCAGCAGCAACTGGCCGGCCTGGACCTGCCCCTGATCTTCATCACCGCGCACGAGGTGCCCGAGGCACGTGACAAGGCATTGGCGGCCGGCGCCGTCGGCTATCTGCGCAAGCCTTTCGACGCCGCGCAGCTGGTGGATCTGGTACGTAGCGTGATGCCTTAGCCCCATGCCTTTGGTCCTTGGTCCAATTGTCATTCAGGCCGCAACAGGCACACTCTTATCAGGGCACGCGGCAGGCACCCTGCCATACGCGTGTTTCGCGGGCCGAACAGGAGGACCGGCAAATGTCGCTACTGATGATTTCCAACCTCCACCCGGACACCACGGAGGAGCAGGTCAAGGAATTCCTTGGCCGCTATGGCTTTCCGGCGGCAGACGAGATCGAACGGCAGGAGGGCGATGGCACGCGTCCGTCGATGACGCTGACGTTCCGGACGGTGGACATGGGCGCGCTGCAACAGCTCGTACCGCGTATCCACGGCGTGTTCTGGAATGGCCACAAGATCAATGCGCTGATCCTGCGCGAACACTTCAGGTAATCGCAAAAGTCTCGCGTGGCCCACGGCCGGCGCGGGCAGGAGATACGACGATGGCAAGCGGTCTGGTATCCAAGCGCGGTCGGTGGGCATTGCTGGTCCTGGCCGCACTGGCGGTGACCGGCTGCCACAAGCAGGAGGCCAAGGCGCCGGCGGCACCGCCGGCGGCCGAAGTGGGCGTGGTCAAGGTGACGCTGCACGACGTGCCCCTCACCTACGAGTTCGTGGGTGAAACGCAGAGTTCGCAGCAGGTGGAAATCCGGGCCCGGGTGAGCGGCTTCCTGGAGCAGCGCCTCTATACCGAGGGCTCGATGGTCAAGGCCGGCCAGGTCATGTTCCGCATGGACCAGAAGCCGTTCCAGGCCGCGCTCGATGCGGCGCAGGCCGAACTGGCCCAGCAGCAGGCCCGGCTGACCACCGCGCGGTCCAACCTGGCACGCGTCAAGCCGCTGGCTGCCAAGAACGCGTTGAGCCAGAAGGACCTCGATGAAGCCACCGGGCAGGAACAGGCCGCCGCCGCCGCCGTGGAAGCGGCCAGGGCCAACGTCACCAACGCCAAACTGAATCTCGGCTACACGACCATCACGTCGCCGGTGGATGGCCTGTCCAGCTACGCCAAGAAGCAGGTGGGGTCCTACATCGACGCCACCAACAGCCTGCTCACCTATGTGGCCAAGCTCGATCCGATCTGGATCAACTTCAGCCTGTCCGAGAACGAGGTGCTGCAATACCAGTCGCAGACCGCGTCCGGCACGCTCCGCATGCCCGAGCGCGGCGCGATGGAGGTCGAGATCGTGCTGGCCGACGGCACCACGTATCCGCAGCGCGGGCGTATCGCCTTCGCCGATGCGTCGTTCAACTCCGAGACCGGCACCTACCTGATCCGCGCCGAAATGCCGAACACCAAGGGCATGCTGCGGCCGGGGCAGTTCGTGCGCGTGAGGCTGATCGGCGCGGTGCGTACCAAGGCCATCACCGTGCCGCAGGAAGCCGTCGTGCAGGGCCAGCGCGGCCAGTCCGTCTGGCTGGTGGGCAAGGAGAACAAGGCCGAGTCGCGCGTGATCG
The DNA here is from genome assembly GCF_900104095.1 of Ralstonia sp. 25mfcol4.1. Lineage (GTDB taxonomy): Bacteria > Pseudomonadota > Gammaproteobacteria > Burkholderiales > Burkholderiaceae > Cupriavidus. Next base: position 216,928 of record NZ_FNJO01000007.1, read on the forward strand.
ACGTGGGCGAATGGTCGCAGGGCAACTGGGTGGTCCGTTCGGGCCTGCGCGAGGGCGATACCGTCATCGTCGATGGTGCGATACGCCTCGCGCCGGGCGCGCCGGTCAAGCCGGTGGCGGCTGCGCCGCGCCCGGCCAGCGACGGGCCGTCACCGGTGCCGCCGTCGGCGCCGCCCGCGCGGCCAGCGGCGCCGGGCGCCCCCGGTGCGGCGGAAGCCGGCAAGGGTGCCGCGTCATGAAACTGTCCCACTTCTTCATCGACCGGCCGATCTTTGCGTCGGTGCTGTCGATCATCATCGTGGTGGGCGGGATGGTGGCGCTGTTCAACCTGCCTATCGCGCAGTTTCCCGACATCACGCCACCCAGCATCACGGTGTCGACCACGTATCCGGGCGCCAGCTCGGAAGTGGTGGCGCAGAATGTGGCGGCGCCCATCGAGCAGCAGGTGAACGGCGCGGACAACATGCTGTACATGTCGTCCACCAGTTCGTCCACGGGCAATATCACGCTGACCACGTACTTCGAGATCGGCACCGATCCGGCACTGGCGCAGGTTGACGTGCAAAATCGGGTCAACCTGGCCCTGCCGACCCTGCCCGACGCCGTGACCAAGCAGGGCGTGACCGTGGAAAAGCGTTCGCAGGCGTTCATGATGGTGATTGCCGTCTATTCGCCTGACAACAGCTACCCGCAAACCTTCGTCGACAACTACACCAGCATCTACATCCTCGATTCGCTCAAGCGCATCCCGGGTGCCAACCAGTCGTCCATCTTCGGCACGCCGGACTACGCGATGCGCATCTGGCTCAAGCCGGACCGCATGGCCCAGCTGGGCATCACGGCCGAGGATGTCAAGAACGCCGTGGCCAACCAGAACGAGCAGTTCTCGGCGGGCCGCATCGGCAGTTCGCCCACGTCGGAGCCGGTCAAGCAGACGTTCCCGGTGACCACCAAGGGCCGCATGACCGAGCCGGCCGAGTTCGAGAACATCATCCTGCGCGCGGCATCGGGCGACGCCGCGCTGGTGCGGCTCAAGGATGTCGGCCGGGCCGAGCTGGGTTCGAAGGACTACTCGCTGCGCAGCCGCTACAAGGGCAAGACGGCCACGCTGCTGGCCGTGTACCAGCAGCCGGGCGCCAATGCGCTGGCAGTGGCCGGCCAGGTCCGCAAGGCGCTGGAGGAAGCCAAGAAGACGTTTCCGCCGGGGCTGGAATACGAGATCGCGCTCGACACCACCGAGTTCGTGCATGAATCGATCAACGAGGTGGTCCACACCTTGCGCGACGCGGTGATCCTGGTGATTCTGGTGGTGTACCTGTTCCTGCAGAGTTTCCGCGCCACGCTGGTGCCGATCCTGGCGGTGCCGGTGTCGATCATCGGTACGTTCACCGCCATGGCCGCGTTCGGCTTCTCGGTGAACATGCTCACGCTGTTCGGGATGGTGCTGGCCATCGGCATCGTGGTGGACGATGCCATCGTCGTGATCGAGAACGTCGAACGCAACATGATGGAGTTCCACATGCCGCCCAAGGAGGCCGCCAAGGCCGCCATGGACGAAGTGGGCGGCCCGGTGATCGCCATCGTGCTGGTGCTGCTGGCGGTGTTCATCCCGGTGGCGTTCCTGTCGGGCATCACGGGCCAGCTATACAAGCAGTTCGCCATCACGCTGGCGGTATCGGTGCTGCTGTCCGGGGTGGTGGCGCTGACGCTGTCGCCGGCGCTGGCGGCCATCCTGCTCAAGCCGGGCAGCCACGAGAAGAACCGGTTCTTCCGCTGGTTCAACCGCAGTTTCGACCGGCTGGTGGAAGGCTATGGCTCGACCGTGCAGGCCGTGATCCGGCGCACGGCGATCTCGGTGGGCATCGTCATCGCGCTGATCGTGGCCGCCGTGCTGATGTTCATGCGCATTCCGTCATCGTTCCTGCCGGTGGAGGACCAGGGCTATCTGCTCGGCGCGGTCATCATGCCCGACGCGGCCAGCCTGGACCGCACCGGCGCGGTATCGAAGCGGGCTGCCGAGTGGTTCGAGAAGCAGCCGGCGGTGAAATCGGTGGCGGTGCCCGACGGCTACAGCCTGATCGATTCGCAGAACAAGTCGAACGCCGGCACGCTGTTCATCACGCTGAAGGGCTTCCATGAGCGCGGCAAGGGCGAAAGCGCGGCTGACCTGATCGCGCAGGCCAACAAGGAGTTTTCGACCTATCGGGAAGGGCTGGTGATTCCCGTGAATCCGCCGTCGATACCGGGGCTCGGCACCACGGGCGGCTTCGAGTTCTGGCTGCAGAGCACCGGCGACGGTACCTACCAGCAGCTTGAGGAACGCACGCGGGCGTTCATTGCCAAGGCCCGGCAGCGGCCGGAACTGCGCGGCGTGAGCACGACGATCAACACGCGGTCGCGGCAATTGCTGGTCGACCTCGACCGCGAGCGCGCCGAAACACAGGGCGTGCCCGTGGAGCAGGTGTATTCCGCGCTGCAGACGATGTTTGGGTCGTTGTACGTGAGCCAGTTCCCGAAAAACAGCCGGCTGTTCCAGGTGATCCTGCAGGCCGAACCGGAGTACCGGTCGAAGCCCGAGGATATCGACAAGGTCTACGTGCGCAATTCACGCAACGAAATGGTGCCGATCAAGGCCGTGACCACGGCGCGTTATGTGGCCGGCGCCGATCTGGTGACGCGCTTCAACAACTTCCCGGCGGCCAAGATCACCGGTGACGCCGCGCCGGGGTACAGCTCGGGCCAGGCGCTGCAGGCCATGGAGGAGGTGGCGGCCGAGGTGCTGGGCCTAGGCTACAGCTATGCGTGGAGCGGTCAGGCCTATGAGGAAAAGAAGGCCGGGTCCACGGCGGCGATGGTGTTCGCGTTCGCATTGCTGATGGTGTTCCTGATCCTGGCGGCGCAGTACGAGAAATGGTCGCTGCCGATCGGGGTGCTGCTGGCCGTGCCGTTCGCGCTGTTCGGCGCGCTGGTGGGCATCCTGGTGCGGGGCATGGAAAACGATGTGTACTTCCAGATCGGCCTGACGGTGCTGATCGCCCTGGCCGCCAAGAATGCCATCCTGATCTTCGAATTCGCGGTGGAGATGCGTGTCAAGGAGGGACTCAGCCCGTATGACGCGGCGGTCAAGGCGTCCAAGATGCGGCTGCGCCCGATCATCATGACGTCGCTGGCGTTCATCCTCGGCTGCATCCCGCTGGCCATCGCAAGCGGTGCGTCGGCGGCCAGCCGCCAGTCGCTGGGCACGGGCGTGATCGGTGGGATGCTTGGCGCCACGGTGATCGCCATCTTCTTTATCCCGATGTTCTTCTGGGGGCTGGAGCGCGAGAGCAAGAAGAAGCTCGCCAAGCAGGCCGAGAAGGATGCCGGGCCAGGCGCCGACCCCGCCGCGCCCACCGGAGGCACGCTATGAGCCATCGCGGCTTGCGGGCGCGAGCCCTGGTGCCGGGGCTGGCGGCGATGACGCTGCTGGCCGGCGGCTGTACCGTCGGACCCGACTACGTGCGGCCGGACGTGGCCGTGCCGGAGACCTACCGCTTCGCGCCCGAAACGCCGCAGGCGGCCGACGTGGTCACCACGCAATACTGGTGGTCGCAGATCGGTGATCCGGTGCTCGACGACCTGATCGCCGCGGCGCGCGCGCACAACTACGACGTGCTGATTGCCACGGCGCGCGTAGAGGAATACTACGGACGCGTGATGACCACGCGGGCCGGCCTGTTCCCACAGGTGGGGGCAGAGGCGGGCGGCGGGCGGCAGCGCATCAGCACCAGCGGCGGCACCGTGCTGCCCATCGACAACCCGTTCAACTCGGTCAAGGCCGACGTCTACGCGTCGTGGGAGATCGACCTGTTCGGGCGCATCCGGCGGATGACCGAAGCGGCCCGGGCGGATTGGGCGGCTTCCGAACAGGCGCGCCGCAGCACCGAGATCAGCGTGGTGGCGGCGGTGGCCAGCGGCTACATCACGTTGCGCGATCTCGACAACCGCCTGCGCATCGCGCAGGACACGCTGGCCAGCCGCGAGGGCGCGCTGCAGGTGTTCCGCGAACGGTTCCAGGGTGGCGTGGTGTCGGAGGTCGAGTATGCGCAGTCGCGCTCCGAGTATGCGTCGGCGCAGGCTTCGGTCGAGCAGTTCCGGCAGCTGGTGGCGCAGCAGGAAGACCTGCTGGCCGTGCTGGTTGGCGACAACCCGCGTGCCATGCCGCGTGGCAAGTCGATCGACGAGCTGATTCTTCCGGTGGTGCCGGTGGGATTGCCGTCGTCGCTGCTGGAACAGCGCCCGGATCTTCTGCAGGCCGAACAATCGCTGGTGGCGGCCAACGCGCAGATCGGCGCCGCGCGCGCGCAGTATTTCCCGACGATCTCGCTGACCGGCATGTTCGGCGCGGCCAGCACCGCGCTGTCCGGGCTGTGGGTGGGTTCATCCAGGGCGTGGTCGTACGGTGGCCTGATCAGCGTGCCGATCTTCACCGCCGGTGCGATTGCCGGTGACGTGAAGCAGGCCGAGGCACGCCAGAAGCAGGCGCTCTACGGCTACCAGCAGGCGGTGCAGACCGCGTTCCGCGAGGTGGCCGATGCGCTGGCTGGCGTGCAGTACACGCGCAGCCAGCTCCTGGCCAAGAACGACCAGGTGGATGCGTTGTCGCGCTACGCGCTGCTGGCGCGCGACCGATACGAAGGCGGCTACACCAGTTACCTGGAAGTGCTCGATTCCGAGCGTTCGCTGTTTTCCGCGCAACTCGAACAATCGACGTTGCGCGGCACGGAGTTCGGCCAACTGGTCCAGCTCTACAAGGCGCTGGGCGGCGGCTGGCCCGTCGACGGCGCACCCCAGGCCAGCGTCAACCAGCCGGCCAGCCCCGCCAAGGAGTGATTCATGTCCAGATCCAGCATTCCGGCCGCGCTGCTAGCCGCCACCGTTTTGGTTGGCCTCAGCGCCGGCGCCCTCGCGCAATCGAAACCGATCGCCTATCCGGCCAAGGGACAAAGCCAGGCCAAGCAGCAGGAGGATGACGGTTACTGCTACTCGTGGGCCAAGTCGAACACCGGCATCGATCCGGCGCAGGTGGCCGCCGCGCCCCCGCCCGCGCCCAGCGGCCCCGCCGTAGGGGGCGGCGAACGGGTGGGCGGTGCGGCGCGCGGCGCTGCGGGGGGCGCGGTGGTGGGCGCCATTGCGGGCGATGCCGGCAAGGGCGCCGCGGCCGGTGCGGCCGTGGGCACGATGGCGGGCGGTCACCGGGCAAGGCAGAACCAGCGCAATGCGCAGGCCAATGCGCAATCGCAGCAGTCGGGAGCCATGAATACCTACTACCGCGCCTATTCGGCCTGCATGCAGGGGCGCGGTTACACGATCCAATAACCAAGGAGGTCATATGTTCAAGCGAGTCGCCATTACAGCTGCAGTGCTGCTGAGCCTGTCGGCAGCGTCGTACGCCCAGCCGGACGTGAAGACGGACGTGCAACGGTCGCCCGGGCAGACCACGGCCACCGGCACGGCCAAGGTCAACGCCACCATCACCGCCATCGACGCGGCGTCGCGCAAGGTCACGCTCAAGACCCAGGCCGGCAAGGTGGTGGACATGACCGTGGGCGACGAGGCGCGCAACTTCGACCAGTTGCGCGTGGGCGACAAGGTTGCCGTCGAGTACACCGAGGCCCTGACCGTAAGCCTGAAGAAGGGCAGCGGGGCGTCCACCATGCAGGAACGCGAGATTTCGGAGCGTTCCGAACCCGGCGCCAAGCCGGGTGGCCGGCTCGGGCGCGAGGTAACCGTGGTGGCACAGGTTGTCAAGGTCGACAAGGAAAAGAACATCGTCACGGTCAAGGGGCCCCGTGGCCACACGGTGGATCTGCTGGTGGAAGACCCCGAGCAGATGAAGGCCGTGAAGAAGGGGGACCGCGTGCAGGCTGTCTATACTGAGGCAGTCGCGGTATCTGTCACACCGGGCGCCGCGAAGTAACGGCATTCCCGATCCAGTCCGGCAAGGAGTGAAGGAGGCAGCCTCGATGCTCACTGCGAAATGGCACGGCCTGTGCGCGGCCGCGCTGCTGGGCCTGGCCTGGCCAGCGCATGCGTATTACGATCACTTCCTCAGCGGCACCATCATCGGCACCCTGGACAAGGACCAGGTGGCGGCGTTGCGCACCACATTCGGCAAGGCGCTGACCGACTCCGATGACGGTGCCAGCGTGCCGTTCCACCTGGACGCCAGCACCAGCAACGCCAAGAGCAAAGCCACCGATGGCACGTTCACGCCGCTCAAGACGCGTACGGAGAACGGGCAGCGTTGCCGCAAGGTGCGCAGCGAACTGCGTCAGCCGGGCCGGCAGCCGGAACGCTGGACAGGCTGGTATTGCCAGCAATCGGACGGCGACTGGAAGAAGACGATGATCAAGGACTGACCGCGCGCCGCCCGGCGGCGGACCTGGCCCCACCGCCGCACGGCGGTGGGCTCAGAACTTCTCGGGGATGTAGCGGTACGGATAGTCGGGTGCCTTGTAGTTGCCCGCCTTCTGGCGCGCCGGCAGCGTGACCTTCTTGCTCTTGACGTGCTCGTACGGCACGGAGGCGAGCAGATGGCTGATGATGTTCAGCCGCGCGCGCCGCTTGTTGTCGGAGCGCACCACATGCCACGGGGCAAAGTCGGTATCCGAGGCCGCGAACATCGCGTCCCGGGCGCGGGAGTAGTCATACCAGCGGCTGTACGACTTCAGGTCCATGTCCGTCAGCTTCCAGGTCTTGCGCCCGTCCTCGATGCGCGATTGCAGCCGGCGCGTCTGCTCTTCGGGCGTGACTTCGAGCCAGTATTTCAGCAGCAGCACGTTGGACCCGACGATGGCGCGTTCCATCAGCGGCACGGCACGCAGGAACGCATCCACCTGTTCTTCGCTGGCAAAGCCCATCACGCGTTCCACGCCGGCCCGGTTGTACCAGCTGCGGTCGAAGATCACCACTTCGCCGGCGGCGGGCAGATGGGGGATGTACCGTTGCATGTACATCTGGCTCTTCTCGCGCTCCGTGGGTGCGGGCAGCGCCACCACCCGGAACACGCGCGGGCTGACCCGCTCGGTGATGGCCTTGATGGTGCCGCCCTTGCCGGCGCCGTCCCGTCCCTCGAAAACGATGCATACCTTGGTGCCGCTGGCCTTGATCCAGTTCTGCATGTGCACCAGTTCCACATGCAGCCCGGCCAGCGCCTCGTCATAGTCCTTGCGGCCCAGTTCGGTGCTGGCCCCCGCCTCGCTTTCGGCGCGCCGTGCCTGTTTTGCCATGTCAGCTCCCGGAGTCTTGATGGGGATACTCTCCCCCGAGTATCAATCTGGACACTGGGTCGGGCTTTGGCAATGGACCTTGGTCCAATGCTTGGCCCAAGGACCAATTGCTTTGCGCCGGTGCTTGGCTGACTCTAACTGGAGAACCTGTTCGAGTTTGCCATCATGCATAAATGCGGTGTCGTGTTGATGGCGGGGGCGCTGTGGCTGGCCGTGGTGGGCATCTTCTTCAGCGATCCCAGCGGACAGATGCCGGACAAACTGAACCTGTTCAGGCTGGCAATGCGCGGCCTGGAGGTGCAGATGTTCCGGACTGGCAGCGACCCGCCACGCTACCTGGTGAACGTGCTCGCCCGCGACTGGCTGATCGGCTGCGTGGTGCTGTTCGCCGTCGGTGCCGTCGTGTTCCTGATCGCGCGCCGGCGCCAGGTCGCCTGATGGCGTGCCCGCTGTCCCGCTCGCAATCCGCCGCACAAGGGAGGTCATCCCATGCTGCAAGCCCCGTATTCCAGCGCGACCGCGTCGCGCACGCTGATCGACTCGCTGATCCGCTTTGGCCTGATCGCGCTGCTCTCGGTCTTCTGCTTCCAGATCTTCAAGCCGTTCATGAACCTGCTGCTGTGGTCGGTGATCCTTGCCATCACGATGTATCCGCTGCAGGTGCGGTTGCGTGGCAAGGTCTTTGACGGCGAAGGGCGCACCGCCACGCTGATCATCGTGCTGGTGATCGCCGTGGTGATGGTTCCGACCTACCTGCTGGGCATTGCGCTGATCGAATCGGTCGAGCATGCCATGGCAATCGCCAAGACCGGCGAATTCACGATCCCGCCGCCGCCCGAGACGGTGGCCGGCTGGCCCGTGATCGGACAGCGGCTCCATGACGCCTGGCAGATGGCATCCACTGATGCGGGCGGCCTGATCCAGAAGCTGGGGCCGCAGATCAAGACGGCCAGCCTGGGCCTGCTGGGGGCCATGGGTGGCGTGGGCGTGGGGCTGTTGGTCTTCGTCGGTGCGCTGATCATCGCCGGGATCATCATGGCCTATGGCGAACTGGGCACGCGCAGCGCGGAGCAGATCGCCACGCGTCTCACCAGCCCGGAACGCGGGCCGCGCATCACGGCGCTGTGCACGGCGACCGTGCGCGCGGTGGCCCAGGGCGTGGTGGGCATCGCCTTCATCCAGATGCTGCTGATCGGCGTCGCGTTCATCATCAAGGGCGTGCCGGGCGCGGGGCTGCTGGCGCTGGCCGTGCTGCTGCTGGGCATCATGCAGTTGCCTGCCACGCTGATCACGGTGCCGGTGATCGTGCTGGTTTTCGCGGCCGAGGGTGCTTCCGGCGCCAACATCGTCTTTGCGATCTACGTGTTCATCGCGGGGCTGTCGGACAATGTGCTCAAGCCATTGCTGCTGGGGCGAGGCGTGGACGTGCCGATGCCGGTCATCCTGATCGGCGCGCTGGGCGGCATGGTCACCGGGGGCGTGATCGGCCTGTTCATCGGCCCAATCGTGCTGGCGGTGGGCTATCAGCTGTTCTGGCAATGGGTGGAAGATCCGCCGCCGCGTATCGAGGTGGAAACCGAAGCGCCGCGCAGCGTGCCCGACATCACCGGTGCAGACATCACCAGGGGATAACCGTGGCTGCATCCGCCCGTGCCTGGCTGGCCCTGGCCGCCGTGCTTGGCGGATGCGCGCGGGTGGGGCCCGATTTCCAGCCGCAGCCCGAGCCATGGACCGCCACGTGGCGCAGCGATGCCATCGAGCAGGCCAGCGTTCAGCAGGCGACGCCGGACCTGCGCCAATGGTGGCAGGTGTTTGGCGACCCGGTACTCGAAACGCTGATGGCGGAAGCCGACGCCGGCAATGCCGATGTGCGGATTGCCGGCCTGCGCGTGATGGAAGCGCGCGCGCAGTTGGGCATTGCGCTCGCGGGCCGCTATCCGCAGATGCAGCAGGCCAGCGCGTCGGCCATGTATGTCCACAGCCGCCAGTCCGGTCCCACGGCGCAGAGCGCGCGGCTCTGGGAATACAGCGCGGGCGTGGATGTCGGCTGGGAGCTTGATTTCTGGGGTCGTTTTGCGCGCGCCATCGAATCGGCCGATGCCGGGTACTTTGCCGCCCAGGCCAATCGCGAGTCGGTGCTGGTGTTGCTGCATGCCCAGCTGGCCACGACGTACTTCGCCGTACGCACGGCCGAGGCCCGGCTGCGCATTGCGCGCGACAACGCCCGGCTGCAGAAGCGGAGCTTCGAGATCACGGAACGGTTGTTCAAGGGCGGCGAGAGCGACGAACTGGACTTCCAGCAGGCGCGTACCCAGTACCTGGGCACGTTGAGCAGCATTCCGGAACTGGAAAACCAGATCGGGCAGGCACGCAACGCGCTGGTACTGCTGCTGGGCCGGCCACCGGGTCCGCTGCCTGAACTGGCGGAGGCTCCCGAGCGAGAGGGCGTGCTGCCATTGATCGATCGCGCTGTGCTGCAGGATGTACCGGCCAACCTGCTGTTGCGCCGGGCGGACATCCGTGCGGCCGAATTTCGCATCGCGGCCCAGTCCGCGCTGATCGGCGTGGCGAAGGCCGACCTGTATCCGGCCGTCACGCTGATGGGCAGCATCGGCTGGACAGCGGCGTCGCTGCCCGGCACCCAGAACGGCCTGCTGCTGGTGGGCGGGCCCAGCGTGCGCTGGAACATCTTCGACTACGGCCGCATCGTGAACAACGTGCGCGTACAGGATGCGCGGCTGCAGCAGTTGATCGTCGACTATCAGGCGGCGGTTCGGCAGGCCGCGCGCGAAGCCGACGATGCGGCCAGCGGGCTGGACAAGGCGCTGCAGCGCGAGCGCATCCTGGGCCAGGCGGCCCAGTCGGCCGAGCGGTCGCTTTCGCTGGCGAACACGGTGTTCCGCGAAGGATATTCGGATTTCCAGCGCGTGCTTGACGCACAGCGCGCGCTGTTCGCCCAGCAGGACGCATATCTGGTGAATCGAGGCAACGCCGTGAACTACCTGATCGGGCTCTACAAGGCACTTGGGGGCGGCTGGGACACCACGGCGCCGCTGCTTGACGCCGGCACGCGGACCCAGATGCAGCAGCGCATCAACTGGGGTGGGCTGATCGACGAAGTGTCGCCGCCGCCGGCGGCCAGCCTTCCGGCGCAGAAGGGGAGCGCACGCCCATGAACGATACGCGCACTGGCGACTCCACCCTCGACGACAAGCGCGCCGCCGACAAGCCGGCCGAGGGTGGCGGCACCCTCGCACCGCCTGTCAAGGAGGCCGCGGCCGATCCGTCGCACAAGGCGCTGCGCTGGGTGGTGGCGCTGATCGTGCTGAGCCTGGCGTGGTATCTGCTGGCCGACCGCTTCACGCCTTACACCCAGCAGGCGCGCGTGCAGGCGTTCGTGATTCCGGTGGCCTCCGAAGTGCCGGGCCGTGTGACGCGCGTCTACGTGCAGAACAACCAGAACGTGACGGCCGGCACCGTGCTGTTCGATGTCGATCCGCAGCACTACAAGATCGCGCTGGACCGCGCTCGGGCCGACCTGGAAACCACGCGGCGCGGTATCGGCGCCAATACCGCCGGCATCGATTCGGCCCGGGCGTCGCTGCGCGCCGCGCAGGCCAACGAACTCAAGGCCCAGCAGGACAGCGAGCGGCTGGAGCGGCTGTATCGCGAGGATCCGGGCACCGTGTCGGTACGCCGCCTGGAAGTGGCGCGGGCCACGCATACGCAGGCCATCAGCCAGGTTGCCGCGGCACGTGCCGAGGTGGAGCGTGCGCGCGAGCAGCAGGGCGGCAGCGATGACGACAACGCCAAGCTTCGCAGCGCTGCCGCCGCCGTCGACAAGGCCGAGCTGGACCTGGCCAACGCGCAGGTACGGGCGCGTACGGCCGGCCTGATTACGGACCTGCGCACCGAGGCGGGCCAGTACGCGGCGGCGGGCGCGCCGTTGATGACGTTGATCGCCATCCACGATGTCTGGATAAGCGCCGACATGACCGAGAACAACCTGGGTCATCTGGTCCCCGGCTCGCCGGTGCGCATCGTGCTGGACGCGCTGCCGGGCACCGTGCTCACGGGCAAGGTGCGCAGCATCGGCTATGGCATCAGCGCGGGTCAGAGTACGCCGCCCGGCACGCTGCCGACGATCCAGAACAGCCGCGACTGGCTGCGTCCCGCACAGCGATTCCCGGTGATCGTCGACATCGACCCGGGGCAGCTGTCCACGTTGCGCGGCGTGCGCGTGGGCGGACAGGCCGAGGTGATGGCATTTCCGACCGAAGGCAATCCGCTGAACCTGCTGGGCCGTGCGTTCCTGCGCTTCATGAGCTGGGTCTCGTATGTCTACTGACGCCGCCGCGTTGGCCATGCGCGCGATGCTGGCGCGCCGTGCCTTGCGGCTGGCGCTGGGCACGGCGGCCTGCCTGGCCGTGAGCTTCGGCATGCAGTGGGCGGTGCCCGTGATGGCGCCGGTGCTGGCCGTCTTCCTGTTTGCGACGTTGGACCGTCCGTTGCCGTTCAAGGCAGGCGTGGGCCTGGCGCTGGTGGTCATGCTGACGACCGGCAGCGGCATGCTGCTGGTGCCGTTCCTGCGCCATGCGCCGCTGACCGGCGTACTGATGGCGGGCCTGTGCCTGTTTCTGGCATTTCGCCATGGTTTGCGGGGCGGCAACAATCTCGTGTCGACGTTCCTGGTAGCGGGCGTCACGCTGATTTCGGCGGCGGGCACCGCCAACAGCGCGCTGGCGCTGACCGTGATCGGCGCGCTGGTGCGCGGCCTGCTGTGCGCGGTGCTGATGCTGGGTATCTGCTACCAGCTGATTCCCGAACCGGGCGGCCTGCGCATGCCGCAGAAGCCCAGCGTCGCCCCCGGGGATGCGGATGCCATGGCCCTGCGCGCCACGCTGGTGGTGATGCCGCCGTTCCTGCTGGCGATGGCGGACCCGGCCGCGTACCTGCCCATCATCATGAAGGCGGTCAGCCTGGGGCGGCAAAGCTGCAGCACGACGGCGCGGGGTGCGGCGCTGGAACTGGTGGGCTCCACGCTGATGGGCGGGGCACTGGCCATTCTGTGCTGGCTGGCGTTGGGGCTGTTCGTCCACATCTGGATGTTCTTTCTCTGGATGCTGCTGTTCGGGCTATGGGTGGCGCGCCGGCTGTTCCGGCTGCGGCCGGGGCGCATGTCGCCAGGCTTCTGGCTGAACAGCCTTGTCACGATGATCATCCTGCTGGGGCAGTCCGTGGCGGACAGCGCGGCGGGCAAGGATGTCTACCAGGCGTTCATGGTGCGCATGGGGCTGTTTGTCGGCGTGTCGCTGTACGCCTGGCTGATGATCGCACTGCTGGACCGGCGCGCCGCGCCGGTGCCCGCGTAAGCTGAGGGAGACCGTCATGCAATTGCACCTGCTGGTTGCCGCTCCCGTGATGCTGCTTTGCCTGCTGCTGCAGTGCGGGGCCGTGGCACTGTGCCTGCGGCGCTATGCGAGGTTCCAGAACAAGTGGCAGGGGCGCGAACCGCTGTGGATGGACGCCGTGCTGCTGACGTCCGTGATGCTGCTGACGCTGTTCTGCAACTTCGCGCAGATGGTGGTGTGGGCGGGGCTGTTCATGGTGCTGGGCGAGTTCGACACGCTCGGGGCGGCGCTGTATCACTCGGCGGTGAACTTCGCCACCCTGGGCTACGGCGATATCGTGATGTCGCCCCGCTGGCGCATGCTCGGGCCGATCGAATCGGCGCTGGGCATCCTGATGTTCGGCCTGTCCACGGCGCTGATGACGGCCGCGGTACTTGACGTGGTCAAGAGCCAGATGGCCCGCCTGCGGGAGGCGGGGCCGTCATGACGCAGGGGCCATCGATCGCGGTTTGTGATCAGGTGCAGTTGGCGCGGTAGGTTTCTTCCAGCTGCTTGCGCGAATCGTCGCGCTCAAGCTTGGGAACGGCACGGCCCTGCGCACTTTGGGTGGCCGTGCCGGGCGACGTGTAGGCGCGCTGCTTCGACGTACCGCTCAGCTCCTGCAACAGCGCGTCGCAGCGTTCGCGTTTGGCGTCGGCCGGACTCGCGGTCGGTGCCGAAGGAGGCCGGTAGGGGTTGCCGCCTTCACGTACCGCATCGGAGATGGCCGCGGCACCCGAACTCGGCATTTGCTGCGCCTGCGCGGGCATCGCGCCCAGACTGATGCTCAGCGCGCCGGAGGCGGCGATCACGCACTGCAACGACTTCATGGCGTTCGGCATGCGGGCTCCGCGTTGGACCTCAGGTTGGTGTGGCATACATAGCTGATGCTTCGGGATGTTCGGGTGGCGTAGTGACGCGTAGTGACGCGCAGTGACGTTTCCTTAGCCTAGACGCAGCCGTCCCGTGCCGCAAGGGCAGCATGAGAGACCCTCCGTCTCCGTCAGCGCGAGTTGGCGTGCCGTCGCCGCCAGACGATCGGCGCCTCGCCGAACTGTGCGGAGAACCAGCGGGTGAACGCCGCGGCCGACCCGTAGCCCAGCAGTTCCGACACCCGCAGCAGGGAATAGTCGGGGTTGGCGACGTATCGCTGCGCCAGGTCGCGCCGCACGCCATTGACGATGTCCGAGAAAGTCTCGCCGGAGGCGTCGAGCTGGCGTTGCATGGTGCGCAGGCTCATGCCCAGCCCCTGCGCCACGGCTTCGCTGGTGGCGCGCCCCATCGGCAACATCAGGTAGACGGCATTGCGTACCTCGCGCCCGACCGACGCGTCGTTCACGCGCGGCAGCGATTCCACCACGCGCTCCGCGTGGCGCGCCATGGCGGGGTTGCCGGTCGGGTTCGGCGTGTCCAGGTCGGCCGCCAGGCAGACGATGCCGTTAAACTCGCTGCCGAACTCCAGCGGGCAGCCGAACAGGCGCCGATGCACCTGCAGGTCCGGCGGCGCCGCGTGCGTGAAATTCACGCTTTGCGGATGCCATTGCGGCCCCAGCAGTGCGCGGCACAGCCGGAATACCACGCCCAGCGCCAGTTCAGTGGCCTGGCGCGAGGGCGCTTCGAGCACCACTTCCTGCCGGATCAGCACGATCTTGTCGGACGCTTCCAGCAGGATGGCCACCGATTCGTTGACCAGATGCCGGTAGCGGATGATGGTTTCCAGCGCGTCGCGCAACGTGGGTTGCTGGCTGATCAGCAAGCTCATCAAGCCAAAGTCCGACAACTGCCGCGACTCCGCCATGCGCAGGCCGAACGTGGGGCAGCTGGTGGCTTCCGCAGCGGCTTCGAGCAGCGTGGCGCAGGCCTGCACCGGAATGCGCTGCTCCGGGTCGGCCAGCAGCGCCTGGCTCAGGCGGGCCGTGCGCAGCAGCGGCAGCGGATTGACGCCGAGGCCATTCGCGACGTCGAAGAAATTGGTCATCACCGCAGCGCGTACCAGGGTTTTCAAGCGAGTCTCCCGATGTCGTTTTGCGCGCGTCACATGCAGGGTGCCATGACGCGTCGTTGGCGCGATGATAGGCGGCGATGGCATGAAATGCAAAGTGTCCGGATTGCGCTGCAAAGCAGCCGAAGCCTCCGACTCCTACATTGAGGGCATGGCGGCGCAAGTGGTGCCGCCCCCAAACTCAGGAGACGATTCCCATGGCCAAGGCAGTGCGTATGTATGAAACCGGCGGACCCGAGGTGCTTCGCTACGAAGACGTCGAGGTAGGCGACCCGGGTCCGGGTCAGGTCCGCATCCGCCACGTGGCGGTGGGGCTCAACTACGCCGACACGTACTTCCGCAATGGCACCTACCCGGTGCCGCTGCCCGCGGGCATGGGCGTGGAAGCGTCGGGCGTGGTGCAGGCGGTGGGCGCCGGTGTGACCAATGTGGCCGTGGGCGACCGTGTGACGTACACCGGCTTCCTGAACACCCTGGGTGCCTACAGCACCGAGCGCCTGGTGCCGGCCGCGCCGCTGATCCGCCTGCCGGAAAGCATCGGCTTCGAGACGGCCGCCGCCATGACCATGCGCGGCCTGACGTCGGCTTACCTGATGCGCCGCATCCACACCTTCCGCAAGGGCGACACGATCCTGTTGCACGCGGCGGCCGGCGGCGTCGGGCTGATCGTCTCGCAGTGGGCGCGCCTGCTGGGGCTGAACGTGATCGGCACGGTATCGACCGAAGAGAAGGGCGAGATCGCGCGGGCCCACGGCTGCCAGCACATCATCAACTACAGCCACGAGGACGTGGCGGCGCGGGTACGCGAACTGACCGACGGCGTGGGCGCCAACGTGGTGTTCGACAGCGTGGGCAAGAGCACCTTCATGGCATCGCTGGATTCGCTCAAGCGCCGTGGCCTGCTGGTATGCGTGGGGACGGCCTCGGGCCCGATCCCGCCGTTCGACCCGGTGCTCCTGGCGATGAAGGGCTCGGTCTACGTGACGCGTCCGGCGCTGGCCGACTACATTGCCGACCCGGCCGAGAAGGCCGAACTGGCAGGCGAGCTGTTCGACCACGTGGGGTCGGGCCGCATCCGCATCGAGATCAACCAGCGTTATGCGCTGGAAGACGCGGTGCAGGCCCATCGCGACCTGGAGTCGCGCAAGACCACCGGTTCGTCGATCTTCGTCGTCTGAAGACCTTGAGGAGACAGTGATGAAAGTACAACAACTAAGCTGTGCGCTGGGCGCCGAACTGGTGGGCGTGGATCTGGGCGAAGCGGTGCGCAACGACGACCTGTTTGGCGAGATCCGTGCGCAACTGCTGAAGCACCGCGTACTGTTCCTGCGCAACCAGCAGTTCAGCCGTGCCGAGCACGTGGCATTTGCAAGCCGCTTCGGCGCGCTGGAAGACCACCCGGTGGCGGGCAGCGATCCCGAGCATCCGGGGCTGGTGCGCATCTACAAGCGGCCGGACCAGCCGAACGACCGCTACGAGAACTGCTGGCACTCGGACACCACCTGGCGCGAGGCGCCGCAGTTCGGCGCGGTGCTGCGCTGCATCGAGTGCCCGCCCGTGGGCGGCGACACGATGTGGGCCAACATGGCGCTGGCCTATGAGCGGCTGCCCGACACGGTCAAGGCACAGATTGCCGACCTGCGCGCCCGCCACAGCATCGAGGCAAGCTTCGGGGCGGCCATGCCGATCGAAAAGCGGCTGGCGCTCAAGGCCCAGTTCCCCGACGCAGAGCATCCGGTGGTACGCACGCATCCCGATACCGGCGAGAAGGTGCTGTACGTGAACGGTTTCACCACGCACTTCACCAACTTCCACACCCCGGCGCGCGTGCGTTACGGCCAGGATGCCAACCCGGGCGCGGCCGATCTGCTGCGCTACCTGGTGTCGCAGGCGTACATCCCGGAATTCCAGGTGCGCTGGCGATGGGAACCGAATAGCGTGGCGATCTGGGACAACACGGCCACCCAGCACTACGCGGTAATGGACTACGCGCCGTGCCACCGCAAGATGGAACGCGCCGGCATCATCGGCAGCGTGCCGTACTGATCCGCATGCGGATCAGGCAGAACCCGCAAGACATGATGGACATGAAGGACAGAGCTGGCATGAAGGACAACCTCGTCGTTACCACCCCCTCGGCATACGCCTACCCGCTGCTGGTCAAGCAGCTGCTGACCAACGCGATGAGCCTGTATGGTGATCAGGAAATCAGCTATCGCGGCGAGATGCGCTACACGTATCGCGATTTCCACCAGCGTCTGGGCAGGCTCGCCAATGCGCTGGGGGCGCTGGGCGTGCGTCACGGCAGCACCGTGGCCGTGATGGATTGGGACAGCCATCGGTACCTGGAGTGCTACTTCGGCGTGCCGATGATGGGCGCCACGCTATTCACGGTGAACGTGCGCCTGTCGCCCCAGCAGATCCTCTACACGCTGAACGACGCCGGCGCCGACGTGGTGCTGGTGCATCCGGACTTCCTGCCGGTGCTCGAACAGATCCGCGACAGCCTGGTGCGCCAGCCGCGTTTCGTGCTGATGGCCGACGGCCAGGACGTGCCCGCCGGCACCGTGCCGTTCGATGGCGAATACGAGGCCCTGCTGGCTGCCGCGCCGGCCGCGTTCGATTTTCCGGACTTCGACGAGCGCACCAAGGCCACCACGTTCTACACCACGGGCACCACGGGCGACCCCAAGGGCGTGTGCTACAGCCATCGCGACATCGTGCTGCACACGCTGACCACGGCCACCAGCCTGTGCTCGCCGCGCGAAGGCCAGCGCATGCACCGTGAAGACGTGTACATGCCGATCACGCCGATGTTCCACGTGATGGCATGGGGCATGCCGTTCGTGGCGATCATGCTGGGCCTGCGCACCGTGCTGCCGGGCCGCTATGTGCCGGCCACGCTGCTGCAACTGCGCAAGACCGAGAAGGTCACGTTCTCGCACTGCGTGCCGACCATCCTGCAGATGCTGCTGCAGGCGGCGGACGAAGGGGAATACAACCTGTGGGGCTGGAAGATGATCATCGGCGGCTCGGCGTTGCCGCCGGTGCTGTGCGAGGCGGCGCTGTCGCGCGGCATCGACATCTTTGCCGGCTACGGCATGTCGGAGACGGGCCCCATCGTCGCGCTGGCCCAGCTGCCGCCGGGCCATGTGCCGCTCACCCGCGAGGAGGAAGTGCGCATGCGCAGCGCCACGGGCCGTCCCGTGCCGCTGGCCGACTTCCGCATCGTCGGCCCCGATATGCGCGAAGTGCCGCACGACGGCAAGGCGCAGGGCGAGATCGTGCTGCGCGGGCCGTATCTGACCAAGTCGTACTTCCGCAAGCCGTCCGCGTCGGAGGACCTGTGGGCCGATGGCTACCTGCACACGCAGGACGTGGCGGTGATGGGCGAGGACGGGTTCGTGCAGATCGTGGACCGGCTCAAGGACGTGATCAAGACCGGCGGCGAATGGGTGTCGTCGATCGAGATCGAGAACCTGGTCACCCAGGTACCCGGCGTGCAGGAATGCGCGGTGGTGGGCGTGCCCGATGCGCGCTGGGGCGAGCGGCCGATGGCCTACGTGGTGCGCAAGGCTGGCATCGAGGTGGATGCCCAGCAGATCCGCGCGGTGCTGCTTGGACACGTCGAAGCCCAGCGGCTGAGCAAGTTCGCGGTGCCCGAGGGCGACCGTATCGCGTTCGTCACGGCGATTCCGAAGACGAGCGTGGGCAAGATTGACAAGAAGCTGCTGCGGGAAAAGAAGGCAGCCTGAGGCGAAAGGGAAAACTGATGGCCGCCCCTCCCCGGCTCGGAGGGCGGCCTTTTTGCGTTTACGCCGCCGGCAGCACCCCTGGCAGCCAGTCCATTCCCCGGAATCCGCCGATGGCATGCCGCGCCAGCAGCGCCGAAAGCACCAGCATGGTCACGCCGACCAGGCGGTCCAGCATCTGCCAGGCGCGCGGATTGGCAAACCACGGCGCGAGCCATCGTGCACCGAAACCCAGGGCACCAAACCAGGCCAGGCTGCCGACGCTGGCGCCGGCCACGAACCAGCCGCGCATGGCGGCCGGCTGTTGTGCGCCGATGCTGCCCACCAGCAGTACGGTGTCCAGGTAGACATGGGGATTGAGCAACGTGAAGGCCAGGGCCTGCGCCAGCACAGCGCCGCGCGTGGTGCTGGACGGGCCGTCGGCAGCCCGCAGCACATGCTGCCCGTGGGCGCGCCGCCACGCCCGCCAGCCGTAGCAAGCCAGGAAGACCGCGCCGGCCAAAGCCAGCGCGGTCGCCAGTGCGGGCCGTTCGCCCAGTGCGCGGGCCATGCCCATGACGCCGGCTGCGATGAGCAGCGCATCGGCCAGCGCGCACAGCAGCACCACGCTCCCCACGTGTTCGCGGCGCAGGCCCTGGCGCAGGACGAAGGCGTTCTGGGCACCAATGGCGACGATCAGGCCCAGGCTAAGGGCCAGGCCCTGCAGCAGGACGGCGATACCGGGCGGCATGCCCGAAGTCAGGAGGTCGGTCGAGTACATGACGCAAGCTTGCCATCGTGCGGCGATGAAGCCAAACTAAACAATCTTCATTGACATTAGCCAGGCTTAAGCATGCTCGACTACGCGGCGCTATCCGCGCTGGCCGCCGTTGTGCGCGAAGGCAGTTTCGAGCGCGCCGCCCGCGCGCTTCATGTCACGCCATCGGCCATTTCGCAGCGCATCCGGATGCTGGAGGAGCGCGTCGGCTGCGCGCTTGTGATCCGCGACAACCCATGCCGGGCCACCGAAACAGGCCGCCGTCTGTGCCAGCACGTCGATCACGTCCGGTTGCTCGAACAGGAGCTGCACGGCACCTTGCCCGCCCTGGCGCCGCAGGGCGAGACCCGCGTGCCGCTGCCGGTGGCCGTGAACGCCGACAGCCTGGCCACCTGGCTGGCGCAGCCGATTGCCGCGTTTGCCGCGCGGCATCCGGTGCTGATGGAAGTGGCGGTCGACGATCAGGACCATACGACGGAATGGCTGCGCAGCGGCGCGGTGCTGGCCGCCGTCACGGCCACCGCGCGACCGGCGACAGGATGCAACAGCCGCCCGCTGGGGGCCATGCGCTATGTGGCGGCGGCCAGCCCGGCGTTTGTGACGCGCCATTTCGCGGCCGGGGTGGGGGCGGGCAGTCTTGCGCAGGCGCCGAGTCTGGTCTTCAACGCCAAGGACGAACTCCAGGCGCGTTGGGTGAGCCGGCTATGCCACCGGCAGGTGCAGCTGCCCCATCACACGCTGCCGTCATCGTATGCGTTTGTCACGGCGGCGCTGGCTGGCATGGGTTGGGGCATGCATCCGCAGTCGATGATCGATGGCTATCTGAAGGCCGGAATGCTGGTGGAACTGGTGCCCGACACGCCGCTCGATGTGCCGCTGCACTGGCAGCATGCGCGTGCCGCTTCGGGCCTGCTGGAAGGATTGACCGCCGAAGTGCTGGCCGCTGCGCGGACGGCGCTGCTGCCGCCCTGAACAACTGTCGGGGCCGCGAGCCCGCGACGGCCTCAGCGCAGCGTCAAGGCGAAATCGTCGAGCTGGGTGATGGCGGTGTTCCAGCCTTCGAAGAAGCCCATCTTCTCGTGCTGGTCGCGCGTGGCGTCGTCGGGATGCATGACACGGGCGACATAGCGGCTGCCGCCGGGGTCGTCTTCCATCGTGATGATCGCGGTGAAGCCGAGCCACGGCTTGTGCGGACGCCAGCCGCCGGTCAGCATCGACGTGAACACCAGGCGAGACTGTGGCACGACTTCGAGAAAGCAGCCGGGGTTGTCGCTGGTGCCTCCGTCCGGCCCCTGCATGAAGGTATGGAAGTTGCCGCCCGGCCGCAGGTCGAAGTCGCGCACCTGCGTGGTCCATGGCTTGGGGCACCACCATTCCTTGAGCAGGGCGGGATCCGACCAGGCGCGCCAGAGTACGGACCGCGGCGCGCGCAGCACGCGGGAAATCACGAGATCGCGGGATTCAGCGGCGTTTTCCGGCATGGGCTTGCTCCTCTTGATGCAGTCGCTCGACGAAATCGACCATGCGGTCGGACCTGGCTTCCCACACGGCGCGCTGCTCGGCCAGCCATTGCTCGGCTTGCGACAGCGTTTCCGGCACGAGTTCGCAGGTGCGGGTGCGCCCGGCCTTGCTGGTGCGGATCAGGCCACTGCGTTCCAGCACCGTCACGTGCTTCATGAATGACGGCAGCGCCATGTCGAACGGCGCCGCCAGCGACGACACGGTCTGCGCGCCGCCAACCAGCGCGCAGACAATGGCGCAGCGCGTGGGATCGGCAAGCGCATGGAATACGTCGCTCACCGAGACTTGATAGTTAGCCATGCAGCTAACTATAGGGCAAGACGCAGGCCGTGGCAATGACGGCTTGTGGTTGCGGGTAATGAGGAGATGGGGTCAGGGCTTGATGTTGAACGTCTTGACGATGCCGGCGTTGCGGTCGTATTCGGCGTGCAGCGACTGGCTCAGGTCCTGCAGCGACTGCGCCGGCATCGGTTCGTAGCCCAGCGCCTCCAGGCGCTCACGCACCTTGGGATTGGCCGCGGCCTTGTACACCGCGCTCTGGATCTTCTGCGCCACGTCGGCCGGCATCTGCGCGGACGCGATCACGCCCACCCAGTTGCTGAAGTCGATATCGGGATAGCCCTGCTCGGCAAACGTCGGCACCTGCGGCAACAGCGGCGAGCGCGTCCGGGACGCCACGGCGTAGGGCTGCAGCTTGCCGGCGCGGATCATGGGCAGCGAGGTCACCATGCCGTCATACATCAGCGGGATCTGGCCGCCCATCACCTGGGCCAGTGCGGGGCCCGAGCCGGCGAACGGCACGTGCTGCAGGTCCATGCCGGCTTCCTGGTTCATGATGGCGCCGGCGTAGTGCGATGCGGTGCCAGCGCTGTACGAGGCAAAGCTGAGCTTGCCCGGATTGGCCTTGGCGTACGCAATCAGGCTTTTGAGATCCTTGGCCGGCAGGTTCGGCGCGCCGACCAGTACCATCCGCGAACGGCCCACCGCCGCCAGCGGACGAACGTCCTTCATGGTGTCGTACGGCGTTTTCTGCACCTGCGGCACTTCGGTCAGCACATTGGTGGCCGTCACCATGATGGTCTGGCCATCGGCGGGCGCGGCCAGCATCGTGTTGATGGCGATGGCACCGCCACCGCCCGGCTTGTTGTCGACCACTACGGACTGCCCAAGGTCGGCGGCCAGCTGTTCGGCCAGCACGCGCGCCATGACGTCCATGGTGCCGCCCGCAGGCGCGGGCACGAGCACGCGCACGGGCTTGCTGGTCCAGGCCATGGCGGCCGGCATCGCCAGCGTCATGATGGCCGCAAGGATCGCACGGCGCATGCGGAGGGGGGCAGGTTGGTTCGGCATCTTTGTCTCCATGATAGGTCTTGTAGGTATAGAAAGCCGGACCCGCCCGCGTTGGGCTGTAGAGGAACGTGTCTTCGCGTTGGAATCGGCAGACCCGGTGAAACAGCTGGCGCGCGCCGCATACGTCGTGCGGCGCATCGCCGGGAATGCTGGGGCGGTCAGGCCTTGCCTGCCGCCGGTCGACCGCGCCGCGCAGGCAGCGCCTCCATGATGAAGGCGCGCTGTGCGGCGGTCATGCCGTCCCACAGGCCGATTTCGGTCGAGGTCCGGCCGCATCCCTGGCAGTAACGTCGCGCACTGTCCATGCGGCAGATATTGATGCAGGGATTGGCGGGCCGGGTATCCGTGGACTTTGACATGGCGGTCGCGGGCTCAGGGGTGGATCAGGCTGCGCGGCGCAGCGGCAGGTTCTTCTGGCCCGACTGGCGGTTCGGCAGCATGCCGTGGGCCGCCAGCGTTTCGTCCACGCTGTCGTACCAGGTGCCGATGCGATAGATCTCGCGCGCTTCCTTGCCCGTGGCGATCTCGCGGCCCAGCTCGTGCGCCACGCGCACGCACTGCTCGATCTGCTGCACAGACGTCATGCGGTTGCCGTGCTGGTCGATGATGGTGTCTTCGATGCCGCATCGCGGGTGCAGGCCCATGGCCATCGCCATCATGTTGAACGGCAGCACGTTCTTGAGCAGCGACTCGGCGGTCAGCGTGCAGCCGTCCGGCGCGCGGTGGATGAAGTTGAAGAAGTTGAACGGATTCGGGCCGTCAAAGCCGCCGCCGATACCGATCCAGGTCAGGTTCAGCGGGCCCTTGTACGCGCCGGCACGCACCATGCGTTCGAGCGTTTCCAGGGCATGCATGCCGGTCAGCTGGAAGTGCGGCTGGATGCCTGCGTTCGACAGGCGGCGCAGGTGTTCTTCCACCCAGCCCGGGCCGGCCGGCACGGTCATCTCGCGGTACGCCTCGATATACGCCGGGTTCGACAGCGACGTGCCGGCCAGGTACTCGGGGTACAGCAATTCCATGATGTTCATCTGCGTGGTGTTGATCGCCACGGTAACCTGGTCGGGGGCCGGAGTCAGATCGGCCAGCATGTGGCGCGTATCGTCCGACAGCCACACGGCGGCCTGGCCTTCGTCTTCCGGGGCGAACGAGATCGAGCCGCCCACCTGGATGATCATGTCGGGTACCGCGGCGCGCACGCCGGCAATCAGCTCGTTGAACTTGGACAGGCGCTTCGATCCCTTGCCGTCCAGTTCGCGCACGTGCAGGTGCAGCACGGTGGCGCCGGCGTTGTAGCAGTCAACGGCCTTCTGGATCTGCTCTTCCATGGTGACCGGAATGTCTTCCGGGAAATCTTCGGGCATCCACTCGGGACCGTACGGGGCCACGGTGATGACCACCTTGTCCATGTTTTCGGGGTGCAGGGAATCGTCGAGGAATTGCATGTTGGTCTCCTGTGTAGGGTGCGTGCTGCGGTGACGGAAGTATCGGCGAACGGTGTGCCGCAATTTGACGATCGGGGACGCTCGATTTACATTTGGGGACAGTCAGGGAAAACGCGATGTCCTACTTTCTGCGCAGTGCCAGCCTTACCAACTACGTTGATGTGGCACGGGCCGTGGGGCTCGATCCACACCAGATGCTGCGTGCCGCACGCATCAGCCGTAACGCGTTGCTGGATCCCGACATCCGCATTCCCGCGGCGCTGGTGGGCAAGCTGCTGGAGGCGTCGGCCAGCGCCGCACAGGTGGACGATTTCGGCTTGCGCATGGCCGAACTGCGCCCGTTCGCGAACCTGGGGCCGCTCGCCTTCGTAGTGCGGGAGGAACCCACGCTTCGCCGCGCGCTGGAGTCGATGGTGCGCTACATGGGCCTGCAGAACGAGGCGCTGGTCATGCGCGTGGAAGATGCCGACGACGTGGTGCTGATCCGCCTGCACATCCTCAGCGATACCCCCGGCAGCCTGCGCCAGGCCACCGAACTGGCGGCAGGCGTGATGTTCCGCATGCTGACGCTGTTCCTGGGCCCGGCCTGGCGTCCGCGCAGCATCTGCTTCACGCATGCGGCGCCCGACAGCCAGGCCGCCTGCATGCGCGTGTTCGGCATGCCGGCGCTTTACGGGCAGGATTTCGACGGCATCGTCTGCGTGGCCAGGGACCTGGAAGCGCCGTTGCCGTCCTACGATCCGGTCATGGCCCAGCAGGTCAAGCTCTACCTGGGCACGCTGCTGGCGCAGTCCGACACCAGCATGACCGACAAGGTCCGCAAGCTGGTGCATGCGCTGCTGCCCAGTGGCATGTGCTCGGTCGACCGTGTGGCCCAGCAGCTCAACGTGGACCGGCGCACCGTACATCGCTGGCTGGCACAGGACGGCGTCACCTATTCGGACATCCTCAACGACGCCCGCGCCAGCCTGGCCACGCGCTATATCGAAAACCGCGCACGGCCGCTGTCCGAGGTGGCCACGCTGCTGGGCTTCTCGTCGCTGAGCGCGTTCTCGCGCTGGTTCGGCGCGCAGTACGGCTGCAGCGTATCGAAGTGGCGCGCGCGGCAGGTACGGGCGGACGAGGCGTCGGCGCCATAAAAAATGGCCACGCCAGCGCGCACGCCGGGGTGGCCAAACGAAGCTCGACACGACCGGACGGCGGGGTGCAGGAGTATCCCGTCCGGCTGTGCCGATCCCTACATGATCAGAACTTGTGCCGGATGCCGAGGCTGACGCCGACCATGCTGCTCTGGCCGTTGCCCAGGATGTAGCTGTTGCCCGTGGCACCGGTCGATGCCAGCTGGTTCGTGCTGGCGCCATCGAGCGTCAGGCCGGCATGCTTGGCGTAGGCCGTGCTCAGGTACAGATCGGTGCGCTTCGAGAACGCGTAGTTGGCCACAAAGGCGACCTGCCACGGATTCGGCGCATTGGTGCGGTTGAAGTAGTCGCGCTTGAGGTCGTCGTAGTCGTACTCCAGCGTCAGGCCGATGGCCGGTGTCACCTGATAGTTCACACCGATCCAGTAGTAGTCGTCACGCTGGATCTGGGCGTTCGTGCCGTTGTTCTCGGCCTTGCCCCAGCGGTAGCCGCCCATGATCTTGGCGACCGCGCCGATCGTGTAGCTGGCCGCCACCGAAGCCTTCTTCAGCGTCGCGGTGTTGCCCTGGTAGATGCCCGCCACGTTGTTGATCGACGGGTTCCACTGGTCATAGGCGATGGCCGCGCCGAACGGTCCGGCCGAGTACACCAGGCCTGCGCCGTAGGCATTGTCGCGGCGGAAGGCACCGGGCACCTCGCCGTTGCCGCCGAACGCGATCGTGCCGGCCGGCAGGTTGGGCACGCCCGCGCCAAACGAAAAGTGGGCCATGGCCGTCAGCGGGCCGAACGTGCCGTTGTAGGCCAGCACGTTGTCCTCGCGGAAGTTGTTGCCTGCCATGAGGGCTGCCGGCTCGTACTGTGTGGCGTAGGCCGTCGGCATGAAGTTGGCCATCGCCGCGAACAGCGACGTGTACTGGCGACCCAGCGTGATCTGCCCGAAGGTCTGGTGCTGCAGGCCGACGAATGCCTGACGACCGAACAGACGGCCGCTCTGCTGCATCGTGCCGTTGTCGCCGCTGAAACCGCTTTCCAGCACGAACAGGCTCTTCAGGCCGTTGCCCAGGTCCTCGGTGCCGCGCAGACCCCAGCGCGAACCGGACAGGCCGCCCGAGTTCATGCGATACACGGTATCGCCGGCGCCCGGATTCGGGGTAAAGCCTGCCGCCGAGTACGGGGCAACGTGGTTCGCGTATTCCACGCTGGCGTCGATCACGCCGTACAGCGTGACGGTGGATTGCGCGAATGCGCTGCCGGTACAGGCGAACAACGCGGCTAAGGCCATGCCCTTGAGCTTCATGAAACAGTCTCCTTTTTTACGTCTTGTGTAGTGGGGGTTCCCGTCGGAATGGGTACTACGGTGTTGTGAAAATGTTGTTGTGTCGCGGCCCGGAGCCGCTTCCTGCTGTGGCCCTGCGGTTCAGCGTGCCAGCCGTGCCAGCAGCGCCATCGCTTCGGGCCACGGGCCGAAGCCGGCCGCAGGGTTCAGGTGGCCAACGTGGCCCAGATCGACCAGTTCGCTGCCCCAGTCCTGCGCCATGGCGGTGGCGCGCTTGAACGAGGCCAGCGGATCGTTGCGGCTGGCCGCCAGCAACGTCGGGAACGGCAGCGCCTGGCGCGGCACCGGCAGCCAGCCGTGCTGGTCGAGCGTGGCCACTTCCGGATATCCGGGCGGCAGCGGCGTTTCCAGGTCGGCAGGCGTGGCCAGCAGCGCGCCAAGGATCTTGCCGGCCGGCACTCGGCTGTGCAGGTGCCGGGCCCAGTGCACGCTGATCATCACACCGGCGCTGTGAGCGCCCAGCACGACCGGGCCGTCGATGGCCGCGATGGCCTCGTCGAGGGCGACGATGCGCGCGGCGCAGCTGAGCTTCTCGTGTTCCAGCGGCTGCACGGATGCCACTTTCTGGCCCTGGGCCTCCAGTTCGGCTTGCAGCAGGGTCTGCCAGTGGTCGGCTACGTGGTCGCGCAGCCCGGGCACCAGCAGCACGGTGATTTCGGGGGACAAGAACATCGTTGAATCGCTTGCGTGTTGGGGAATGCGCGTCACGCTGCGGCGCGGCGTTGAGCCAGGCGCTGCAGATCCGCGGTATAGGTGCGGCGGCCGAGCAGGAAGCAGACCGCGGCGATCAGGCCGGCGACGGGCATCCACTGCAGGGCGCCTGCCAGACCGATGTGGTCAGCCATCAGGCCGGTGAAGAACGGGCCCGGCGCCAGGCCAAGCAGGTTGTTCACCAGCGTCAGCGTGGCGAACGCGCTGGCATGGATGCGGGGATCGGTCAGGTTGGCGACGGCGGCGCTGGCCGGGCCGGCGCTGCCGCCCGCCAGCATCATGCCGGCGGCGATCAGGGCCAGTTGCGCGGTCCCTGCCTGCAGGTGGAACGCGGTGCCAAGCAGTGCGAAGCACAGCACGCTGTATGTGACGGCCATCAGCCACTTGCGTGCCGGGGCGTGGCGGGCCACGCGGTCGGTCAGCGCGCCGCACATGATCATGCCGGCACCACCCACCAGGACGAAGCACGCGGCGCCCAGGCCGGCTTGCGCGGTGGCCAGGCCGTAGTAGCGGCCCAGGAAGCTGGGCATCCACGCCAGCAGCGAACCCATCACGAACAGCTGCAGGGCGCTGCCGACATAGGCGCAGATGATCGACCGCGACGCCACCAGGGCGCTGCACAGGGCGCGCAGCGGCATCGGTCCCAGGCGCGGTGCCTCGGCCGCCTGTTCATTGAGCGCCTCGCGTTGGATCTTCAGGCGCTCCTCGGTGACCAGCAGGCGGTAGAAGCCCACCATCACCAGGCCGAACAGGGCCATGCTGACAAACGCGATACGCCAGCCGAAATGTGCCGAGATCACGCCGCCGAGCGCCATGCCCAGCACCGACCCGAATGCGCCGCCGGCAATGAACGCGGCGCTAAGGCTGGCGCGCAGATGGCGCGGAAAGACCGACAGCACCAGTGCGATGCCGACGCTGCCGTAGGCGGCCTCGCCGATCCCGACGAAGAGCCGGGCGATGAACATTTCGCCGAACGAGTTGGCGATGGCGCAGCCCAGCGTTGCCAGGCTCCAGAGCGCGGCCATCAGCGTCAGGCTGCGCACGCGGCCCCAGCGGTCAGCCAGGATCGAAAGCGGCAGGGTGAGCACGCCCACCATCAGCGCCACGACGCCGCCCAGCGCGCCAAGATTGGCGTCGGTGAGGGCCCATTCCGCCTTCAGCAGCGGAAAGAGTGCGTTGAGTACCTGCCGCGACATGTAGTCGGACAGCAGCAGGCCAAAGCTCAGCGCGAAGACCAGCCACGGGTAGTAGCGCGAAGCCCGGACGCTCGGGGCGCCGGCAAAAATTTGAGGACGTGAAATACGAAGTCCCGACATGAACCGTCTCCTGATATTCTCAGCCGCGCCCCGCACAATGCCGGGGGCCCGCTGGCTTGTCGCGGAGTGGCCGCGACCCAGCGAAGTATCGGGGAATGACGGTTCACGGTTTGACTTATCGGGACATCCGTTTTGCTTGACGGGACAGTGCGGGAAAACCCGCTTCGGGTTGCTGCGGAGCCGCCGCTTGCCTGTGCCCGTGCCCGGTTACTCGATCGTCACCTTGCCTTCCTTGACCAGCACGGCGAACTTCGATGTCTCGTCGTTGATGCGCTTTGCGAACGCCTCGGGCGCGCTTGCCATGGGCTCCGCGCCGGCTGCGGCCATGCGCTGCTGGAAGTCGGGCGAGTTCACGATCTTCACGATCTCGGCGTTAAGGCGCGTGACGATCGGTTTGGGCGTGGCAGCCGGCGCCAGCACGCCGAACCAGGTGCCGATATCGAAACCCTTGAGGCCGGCTTCCTCCAGCGTAGGCACGTCGGGCAACACGCTGGACCGTTTGGCCGTGGTCACCGCCAGCGCCTTGAGCTTGCCAGCCTTGATATGCGGCAGCACCGTGGTCAGCGTGTCGAACGACATCGTGACCTGCCCGCCCAGCAGGTCGGTGGTGAGCGGGCCGCTGCCCTTGTAAGGCACGTGCAGCAACTGGGTGCCCGTGGCCGCCTGGAACTGCGTGCCGATCAGGTGCTGCGCGGTGCCGTTGCCGTTCGAGCCGTACGACAGCTCCGGCGACGCCTTCTTTGCCAGCGCCACCAGATCGGCCACGTTCTTCGCGGGCGTCTTCGCGCTGTTGATGACCAGCACGTTGGGCACCATGGCCAGCGTCGACACGGGCGTCAGGTCCTTCTGGAAGCTATAGGGCAGCTTGCGATAGACCGAGGTGGCAATCGTGTGATGCACGGCGCCCATCAGCAGCGTGTAGCCGTCGGGTTTGGCCTTGGCCACGTAGTCGGCCCCCACCGTGGCGCCTGCGCCGGGCCGGTTCTCGACGATCACGGGCTGGCCGAGGTTCTTCGACAGCTGGTCGCCCAGCGCGCGCGCCAGGATGTCGGTGGTGCCGCCCGACGGGAAGGGCACCACGAGGCTGATCGGCTTGGCGGGCCATTCCTGCGCCGTGGCCATTGACGCACCGCCCAGCCCGATGGCGTACAGCGACAGGCCGCAGACCCGGCGGATCGTCCGAAGGTTGAAGTTGCGCATGGTTGTCTCCTCTTCTTGTAGTGGTGGTTGGGAAAAAATGCGGATATCAGATCGATACGGAGAGCGCCTGGCGGCCCGCGAACGTGGCCGCGCAGCCCAGCTCGGCTTCGATGTAGAGCAGGCGGTTGTACTTGGCCACGCGGTCGGAGCGCGACAGCGAGCCGGTCTTGATCTGCGTGGCGGCGGTGCAGACGCTCAGGTCGGCAATCGTGGTGTCCTCGGTCTCGCCCGAGCGATGCGAGATCACCGAGGCATAGCCGGCGCGGTGGGCCATGTCGATTGCGGCCAGCGTCTCGGTCAGCGTGCCGATCTGGTTCGGCTTGATCAGGATCGCGTTGGCCACGCCGCAGTCGATGCCTTCCTTGAGGATCGCCGTGTTGGTGACGAAGAGGTCGTCGCCAACCAGCTGCACCTGCCTGCCGAGGCGCTCTGTCAGCAGCTTCCAGCCCATCCAGTCGCCTTCGGCCATGCCGTCCTCGATGGTGACGATCGGATACTGCGACACCCAGCCGGCCAGCAGGTCGACAAAGCCAGCCGCGTCATGACGGCGGTGCTCCGAATGCAGCACGTAGCTGCCGTCGCGGTAGAGCTCCGAACTGGCCACATCCAGGCCCAGCGCGATATCGCGGCCGGCGTGGAATCCGGCGGCGCCGATGGCCTGCATGATGATTTCGAGCGCCTGTTCGTTCGATTTCAGGTCCGGGGCAAAGCCGCCTTCGTCGCCCACCGCCGTGGAAAAGCCGCGCTGCCTGAGCAGCGACTTGAGCGTGTGGAACACCTCCGCACCCCAGCGCACCGCCTCGGAGAACGACGGCGCACCCACGGGCAGTATCATGAATTCCTGCATGTCCACGCTGTTGTCCGCGTGCGCGCCGCCGTTGATGATGTTCATCATCGGCATGGGAAGGCGCAACGCGCCGCTATTACACGTGGCGGCACCGATGGTCCGGTACAGGGGCATGCCCGCCGATGCGGCGGCTGCGCGCGCGGTGGCCAGCGAGACGGCCAGCAGCGCGTTGGCGCCCAGGCGCGATTTGTCCGCAGTACCATCGAGCCGGATCAGGCATTGGTCGATGTCTGCCTGGTCCGCGGCTGGCATGCCGGCCAGCGTGCGGGCGATATCGACGTTGATATGGCCGACGGCGCGGCGCACGCCCTTGCCGCCGTAGCGATGCGCGTCGCCGTCGCGCAGTTCGACGGCCTCGCGGGAGCCGGTCGAGGCGCCCGACGGCGCAGCCGCGAACCCATCGCTACCATCGGCCAGCAGCACTTGCGCCGCCACGGTGGGATTGCCGCGCGAATCGAGGATCTCGTAGCCGCGCACTTCCTGGATCACTGACATAGGATTGTCCTTGTTGCAGTTGTGGGCTCGGTTGGGGTCATTGCACCTGCGCGATGCGGAGCAGATTGGTGGTGCCGGCCACCGTGAACGGCAAGCCGGCGGAAATCACGATGGACTGGCCGCGTTCGCCGAAACATTCATCGAGCACGGTGCGGCTGGCCAGTTCGGTCATCTCCAGCACGTCGACCACTTCATGGCACAGCACCGCATGGACGCCCCAGGCCAGCGCCAGCCGGCGCGCGGTTGCCATGCGCGGCGTCATGCCGAGGATCGGCACCTCGGGGCGTTCGCGCGCCATGCGCAGCGCGGAGTAGCCCGAGCTGGTGTAGGCCACGGTGGCCGGCACCTTGAGCAGCCCTGCCACATGGCGCACGGCATGGCCGATGGCGTCGGCGGCCTCGGCGCGCGGCGGCGTATGCGATGCCTGGATTGCGTCGTGATAGAGCGGGTCCGACTCGGTACGCGTGATGATGCTGTCCATCATCTTCACGGCCTCCACCGGATAGCGGCCCGATGCCGACTCGGCCGACAGCATCACGGCATCGGCACCGTCGTAGACGGCGGTGGCCACGTCGGAGGCCTCGGCGCGGGTAGGCACCGGCGCGGCAATCATCGACTCCAGCATCTGCGTGGCCACGATCACGGGCTTCCCTGCCTTGCGGCAGGCGCGCACGATCTGCTTCTGCAGCGAGGGCACCTGTTCGGCCGGCATTTCCACGCCGAGGTCGCCTCGCGCCACCATCACGGCGTCAGCCTCGGCCACGATGGCCTCCAGGCTCTGGATGGCGGCGGGCTTTTCCAGCTTGGCGACGATGCCGGCACGGCCCTGCACGATGGCCTTGATCTCCTGGATGTCCTCGGCGCGCTGGACGAACGACAGGGCAATCCAGTCGACCCCCAGTGTCAGGCCGAATTCGAGATCGCGACGGTCTTTTTCGGTCATCGCCGACAGCGGCAGCACTACGCCGGGCACATTGACGCCCTTGCGGTCGGACAGCGGCCCGCCGTTGATGACCGTGGTCTCGGCGAACTCGGCGCCGCAGCGGTCCACGCGCAGGCGGACCTTGCCGTCGTCGAGCAACAATTCCGCGCCTTCGCGCAGCGCGGCGAAAATCTCGGGATGCGGCAGGCTGACGCGCGTGGCCGACCCCGGGTTATCGCGGT
Organism: Ralstonia sp. 25mfcol4.1; assembly: GCF_900104095.1. Taxonomy (GTDB): domain Bacteria; phylum Pseudomonadota; class Gammaproteobacteria; order Burkholderiales; family Burkholderiaceae; genus Cupriavidus. Next base: position 248,621 of record NZ_FNJO01000007.1, read on the forward strand.
CCAGGTCAAGCCGGAACCTTGCCTGGGCTGCGAGCTGGACCGGACCATCGGCAAACGTGCCGATGCGCAGCTTTGGGCCCTGCAGGTCTAGCAGCACGCCAATGGGGCGCCCACGCTGCTGTTCGATGGCGCGAATCCTGTCGAGCCGCAGCCGGTGGTCGTCATGACTGCCGTGGCTGAAGTTCAGGCGGAAGACATCGGCGCCCGCTTCGAACAAGGCATCGATGATCTCGGGTGACGTGCTGGCGGGGCCCAGCGTGGCCACGATCTTCGCATTGCGAAGGCGTCTCATGGTGTTGCTCCATCAGGGCGCGATCAGGATCGCGCGGAAGTCGTTGACGTTGGTGAGGGTGGGGCCGGTGATGACGGCATCGCCCAGTGTTGCAAAGAAGCCGTGTCCGTCGTTGTTGGCCAGCGCGTCCTGTGGCCGGACGCCAAGCGCCCACGCGCGCCGCAGCGTGTCGGGGCCGATGACGGCGCCGGCGATCTCTTCCTGGCCATCGACGCCATCGGTATCGCCGGCCAGTGCATGGATGCCGGCGTGGCCGCGTAGCGTCATGGCCAGCGCCAGCAGGAATTCGACGTTGCGGCCGCCGCGCCCGTTGCCGCGCAGGGTGACCGTGGTCTCGCCGCCGGACAGCAGCACGCAGGGCGGCGGAAACAGCCGGTGGTCGGCCGCTTCGAGCGCGATGCCGCCCAGCACCAGGCCTACGTCACGGGCCTCGCCTTCGATGGCATCGCCGAGCAGGTGAACGGACAGCCCGGCGTCGCGCGCCACCGCCGCCGCCGCTTCCAGCGCCATGCGCGGCGTGGCGATCAGCGTGGTGTCGATACGTGGCAGGCGCGGGTCGCCCGGCTTGACGGATTCGGCCGCCTCGGAGCCGAGCACGCGCAGGACGTGCGCGGGGAGGTCCAGGCCGTAGCGGCGGATGATCTCCAGCGCATCGTGCCGCGTGGTGGGATCGGCCACCGTAGGCCCCGACGCAATGTCGATCGGGTCGTCGCCCGGCACATCGGACAGCAGCAGGTTGCAGACGCGCGCCGGATAGCACGCCGCCGACAACCGGCCACCCTTGATGGCCGACAGGTGGCGGCGCACGCAGTTCATCTCGGTGATGGTGGCACCGGACTTCAGCAACGCGCGATTCACGGCCTGCTTGTCTTCGAGCGTCACGCCGGCCAGCGGCAGCGGCAGCAATGACGATCCGCCGCCCGAGATCAGGCTGACCACGAGGTCATCCTCGGTCAGCCCGGAAACCAGTTCCAGCATGCGACGCGCGGCGTCGTGCCCGGCGGTGTCGGGCACCGGATGCGCGGCTTCGACGATCTCTATGTGCTGGCAAGGCACCGCGTAGCCGTAGCGCGTGACCACCAGCCCTTCGAGCGGCCCTGTCCAGGCGGCTTCGAAGGCCTGGGCCATCGCCGCAGATGCCTTGCCGGCACCGATCACGATGGTGCGCCCCCTTGGTGGTTCGGGCAGGTGGCGGGCCAGCGTGAGCGACGGTTGCGCCGCCGAGATGGCGGCATCGAACATCCGGCGCAGCAGCGCGTTTGCCTGTGAGGTTTCCATGGCGACGTTGTCTCTCTCAGTGCATCAGGCTGGCGTGGGCATTGGCGGCGCGGGTCAGATGCGTGCCGATCGACGGCGCAGGGGCCGGCGCGGCAGTCGGGTCCGGATCGGCCAGCACCTCCGGGTCGTCCTGCAGCTTGCCGTCGAGTGCGTCGTCAAGCCGCTGCTGGTCGATGGCGCCCACCCATCGGGCGATGGCCAGCGTGCCCACGGCGTTGCCGATGGTGTTGGTGATGGCGCGGGCCTCGGACATGAAGCGGTCCACGCCGAGCAGCAGCACCATGCCGGCCACCGGAATCTTGCCCATCGAAGCCAGCGTCGCCGCAAGCGTGATGAAGCCCGAGCCGGTCACGCCAGCTGATCCCTTCGACGTCAGCAGCAGCACGCCCAGCACCACGAGCTGGTCGGTCAGCGTCAGCGGGGTGTTGGTGGCCTGGGCGATGAAGATGGCGGCCATCGTGTAGTAGATGCACTGGCCGTCGGGGTTGAACGTCAGGCCGGACGGCACCACCAGGCCCACCACCGGCTTCGACACGCCCGCGTTCTCCAGCTTGCGCATCAACTGCGGCACCACCGATTCCGACGAACTGGTGCCCAGCACCGTGAACAGCTCGTCGCGGATAAAGCGCAGGAATTTCCACAAGTTGAAGCCCGACATCCGCGCCACGCCGCCCAGCACGATGACCACGAACAGCAGGCACGTGAGGTACATCGTGGCCATCAGCTTGCCCAGCGATACCACCGAGCCCAGTCCGTACTTGCCCACCGTGAAGGCCATGGCGCCGAAGGCCGCCAGCGGGGCCAGGCGCATGATCATGCCGACCACCGAGAAGATGCCGTGCGTGAACGAATCCAGGAAATCGACCACCGGCCGGGCGCGCGGGCCGATATGCGACAGCGCGATGCCGAACAGCGTGGCGAAGACCAGGATCTGGAGGATGTCGTTGCGGGCCAGCGCATCGATCACGCTGGTGGGCACCATGTTCAGCAGGAAGTCGATGAACGAGTGGGGCTTTTCGGCAGCATGGGTGTAGGCGGCGATGGCCTTGGCGTCGAGGTGCGCGGGGTCGACGTTCATGCCCGCACCCGGTTGCACCACGTTCACGACGATCAGGCCCAGGGCCAGCGCGAACGTGGACAGCACTTCGAAATAGAGCAGGGCACGCACGCCGACGCGGCCCAGTTCCTTCATGTTCTCCATGCGCGCGATGCCCAGCACCACGGTGGCGAAGATGATCGGCGCGAAGACCATCTTGATGAGCTTGATGAACACGTCGCCGAATGGCTTGAGGCTGCTGCCGAGGTCCGGGTAGAACACGCCGAGCGCAATGCCGGCCGATACGCCGAGCAATACCTGCACATACAGCTTGCCCAATAGCCTTTGAATCATGGCTGTCTCCTGCTGATTCGAGGTGATTCGCCTGCGGTCGGGGCTCTGGTGGCCGTTGTCTTGCACCGCAAGGGAGCAGGCGCACGCGTGCGGCGGGCGCCTGCTGGGAGCCCGGCATGCCGCCGGGCGCGGGGGGCTCAGGGTGGGCTTTACGCGGCCTTGGGCTGCTTGTTCCCGGCCAGGAAGTCGCACACGGCCTTGGTGACGTCGATCGTCTTTGCCTTGCCGCCCAGGTCCCCCGTGTGCAGGGCCGGGTTGGCTGTCACGGCCTCGATGGCGGCCATCACGCGCTGCGCGGCCTCGTTCTCGCCAAGGTGTTCCAGCAGCATGACCACCGACCAGAACGTGCCCACCGGGTTGGCCAGGCCCTTGCCCATGATGTCGAACGCGGAGCCGTGGATCGGCTCGAACATCGATGGATAGCGGCGTTCGGGGTCGATATTGCCGGTTGGGGCGATGCCCAGGCTGCCGGCCAGCGCGGCGGCCAGGTCGCTCAGGATGTCGGCGTGCAGGTTGGTGGCGACGATGGTGTCCAGCGTCTTGGGGCGGTTCACCATGCGCGCGGTGGCGGCATCGACCAGTTCCTTGTCCCACGTGACATCGGGGAAGTCCTTGGCTACCTGAACGGCCACCTCGTCCCACATCACCATGGCATGGCGCTGGGCATTCGACTTGGTGATGACGGTCAGCTGCTTGCGGGGGCGCGATTGCGCCAGCCTGAAGGCGAAGCGCAGGATGCGTTCCACGCCGACGCGGGTCATCATCGACACATCGGTGGCGGCCTCGATCGGATGGCCCTGATGGACGCGGCCGCCCACGCCCGAGTATTCGCCCTCGGAGTTCTCGCGCACGATGACCCAGTTCAGGTCTTCGGGCGCGCAACGCTTGAGCGGGCCGTCGATGCCGGGCAGGATGCGCGTCGGGCGCACGTTGGCGTACTGGTCGAAGCCCTGGCAGATCTTCAGGCGCAGGCCCCAGAGCGTGATGTGGTCGGGAATCTGGTTGTCGCCGGCCGAGCCGAACAGGATCGCGTCCTTGTCGCGCAGCGCGTCGAGGCCGTCGGCCGGCATCATCACGCCGTGCTGGCGGTAGTAGTCGCCGCCCCAGTCGAAGTTCTCGAACTCGAAGCGGAAGCCGCCGCCGGCGGCGGCCAGGGCTTCCATGACTTCGCGGCCGGCGGGCACCACTTCCTTGCCAATGCCGTCGCCCGGGATGGTTGCGATCTTGTAGGTCTTCATCTTTCGTCTCCTGTCTGGTCTGGGAATCGGTTCACCACTGCACACCGCTGCGTTGAGCGTTGGAACGATTCTGGACGGTGGACGAAGTTTTGGATCGGCACTAAAGTTAAACCATTCTTAACTTTCTGGTTAAAGGTGCGGCATGGCATCGAACAGCGCGATCCAGCCGGCCGAGCTGGGCTTTTTCACGGCCCTGGCGACGGCCGGCAGCCTCAGCGCGGCGGCGCGGGATCTGGGCATCACCACGGCGGCGGTCAGCAAGCGGCTCGGCCAGATGGAAACGCGGATCGGCATGCCGCTGGTCACACGCACCACACGGCGCATGAGCCTGACCCCGGAGGGCGAGGTCCTGCTGGAGCACGCGCGCCGCATCCTGGGCGAGCTGGACGACCTGGAGCAACTGCTGACCAGTGCCCGGGGCCGGCCCAGCGGCCTGCTGCGTGTAAACGCCACGCTCGGCTTCGGTCGCATGCACGTGGCGCCGGTGATCTCCGAGTACAGCCGGATGTACCCGGACGTGGATGTCCAGTTGCAGCTTTCGGCCGATCCGCCGCCGCTGACCGAGGACGCTTTCGATGTCTGCGTGCGGTTTGGCGAGCCGCCCGATGCGCGGATCGTGGCACGGCTGCTGGCACCGAACCGCCGGCTGCTGTGCGCATCGCCGCGCTACCTGCGCGAGCACGGCACGCCGCAGACGCCGGGCGAACTGCCGCGCCACAACTGCATCGGCATCCGGCAGGGCAGCGACGCCTACGGGGTATGGCGGCTGGCGCCGGTCAAGGGGGCGAAGGCGCGCGCCGAATCGATCCACGTGCGGGGCAACCTGACGACCAACGACGGCGAGATCGCCGTGAACTGGGCGCTGGAGGGGCACGGCATCGTGCTGCGCGCGGAGTGGGATGTCGATCGCTACCTGCGCAGCGGCCGGCTGGTGCAGGTGCTGCCGCAGTATGCGACGCCCGAAGCCAATATCTACGCCGTGTACCAGCAGCGGCACCAGCTGTCCTCGCGCATCCGGCTGTTCGTGGATTTCCTGGCGAAGCAGTTCAGCGCATTCGGCCGCGACGGCGGCTAGGCGGCAAGGGCAGCCGCCCGGTGGATCTGGTCGTCGGCCTCGTGCGTCCACAGGGTGAAGGCGTCGAACACCCTGTCCACCAGCGCCACGCAGTGCTGCCGCTGCGCGGCTGACAGCGCGATGGCCGCCAGCGCCCGATGGTCGGCGTGCTGCATATGGCCGGATTCGAGCGCGAAGTGGTAAGCGCCCAGATAGCGCAGTTCGGCGCCCAGGCGTGCCTGGAGCGCGTCTGCCAGCGGCGTCGTAAGCGAGAACAGGACATTGCCGGTTTCCTCGATGGCTTCGATCACGGCCAGGCGCTCGGGCCCGTGGGCATCGGCCACGATGGCGCAGAGGTCGTACATCAGGACGCGGCAGCGGCAGGTATCGTCGCTCCAGAGCTCGCGCATGGCGTCGGTGGTGGTGGTGACGCGATCCCAGCCGAGCGTCTCGAAATCCTCCAGATACCACGGCCAGTGATGGTCGTCTTCGAAGGTATGACGGTTGACCTGTTCCTGCCAGGCGTCGCGTGGCGGCGTCCGGCGCAGCACGTGGCGGTTGAGGTCGCCGAAGGCCATGACGAAGAACGCGAAGCCGCGCATGAAGCTGAGCCGGATCTGCGGGGGCAGGCTTTCGTCGCGCATATGCACGAACAGCGGCAAGTCCGCATACGCCACTTTTCTCCGCATGATGTGGGCAAGCACGGCTTTCATCGGCAATCTCCGCGCGGGGGTTGCAAGGGGACGTGCAACACGGCCGGAACGGCATCGCGCTGGATTCTATGAAACGCCCGCGCAAAGTTCAATTGAGGCCTGATCCACTGCAAAGCCACTGTCTGCGCAGGTGCTGACGGCTCTGCGCCCACTGCCCCGGACGCGGACCGGAGGCGCAGGGGCGCAGAGGAATCCCGCGCTCAGCGGCGGGCGGAGACGGCCAGCGCGCCCAGCGCCACGACTGCCAGCCCGCTGCCTGCCGCCACCACGCCGTGCCAGCCCGCATGCGTGTACAGCGCGCTGGCGATGGCCGAGCCCGCCGCACCGCCCGCGAAGATCGCGGTCATGTACAGCGCGTTCAGGCGCGCCCGGCTGTGGGCATCGAGCGCGTAGACCGCACGCTGGCCCAGCACCATGTTCATCTGCACCGCGAAGTCGAGCACGATGCCGGTCAGTGCCAGGCCGTACAGGCCGGCGTGGCCATGGATCAGGCCCGGGACGAACGCCAGCGCGGCGACGATCAGCGCCGCGAACGATGCCACGCGGGTGTGGCCGGCGTCGGCCAGGCGGCCGGCAATGGGCGCGGGCACGGCGCCGAGCGCGCCCACCAGGGCGAACAGGCCGATCTGCGATTGCGACAGCCCATAGCGCGCGGCCAGTTCCAGCGGCGCGGCGGTCCAGAACAGGCTGAACGCGGCAAACAGCAGGGCTTGCAGCAGCGCGCGCTGGCGCAGCACCGCGAAGCGTGCGAACAGGTGCCACAGCGAGGCCAGCAGGCTGCCGTAGCTGGCACGGTGCTGGGGCACGCGGCGCGGCAGCGTCATCGCGATGATGGCCACGGTGCCCAGCGTCATGGCGGCGGCGATGAAGAATACCGCGCGCCAGCCGAACCACTGCGCCGCCATGCTCGACAGTGGCCGCGACAGCAGGATGCCCGACAGCAGGCCGCCCATGATGGTGCCGACGGTACGGCCGCGCAGCGCCTCGGGCGCCAGATGCGCCGCGAGCGGAATCAGGATCTGCACGCTGACCGAGCTCAGGCCCAGCAGCAGCGACACCAGCAGGAACACGCCCGGTTGCGAAGACAGCGCCGCGCCCACCAGGCTGGCCGCCGCGGCCACGCCGCTGACCATCAGCAGCCGGCGGTTTTCGAGCAGGTCGGCCAGCGGCACGAGAAAGAACAGGCCGATGGCATAGCCGATCTGGGTCAGCGACACGATCACGCTGGCGCTCTGCGCGGACAGGCCCACGGCAGGCGCGATCAGTTCGATGATCGGCTGGGCGTAGTACAGGTTGGCCACCAGCACGCCGGCGCATAGCGAGAACAGCGCGACCAGCGTGCCGGACATGGGTGCGGCGCTGGAAGCGCCGGCATTGGGAGAAGTTTGGACTTGCATGGCTCTGGATGGAGATCGGGTTGCGATGTCCAGAGCGTAGGCGCCCGGGGGCGTTGCGGGAATCACAATGTGGCGCAACTCAGCGTTGCGCCGCAAGCAAAGCGGGCCAAACCGAAATCTGTCTGCGTAATCAGTCGCGCCGGCGTGTCGGTCCGGGCAACGTCGCCAGGAAGTCCAGAAAGGCCGCGATGCGCCGCGAGCCGCGCTGGCTTGGCAGGTAAAGCGCGGTGACCACCGAACTGGACTGGTTCGGCGTGACCGACCAGTCGTCGAACAGTACGGTCAGCCGGCCCGCCGCGATATCGGCATCGACGAGCCAGTCCGGCAGCAGGGCGATGCCGCTGCCGGCCAGCGCCATGTCGCGCAACACTTCGATATTGTTGCTGCGGAACGGCCCGCCAATGGGCACGGTGATCGGCTCGCTGGCCTCGCCGCCGTCAATGGCCTCGGGGCGGAACCGCCAGACCTGGTCGCGCGCGCCAAAGCTGAAGCGCAGGCAGCGATGGTTGACCAGATCGGCCGGCTCGGCGGGCGTGCCGTGCTGGTCGAGACAGGCAGGGCTGGCCACCACCAGGCGGCGGAACCGGCCGATCTCGCGCGCGATCACGTTGTCATAGGCCGCCGCGCTGCCAAGCCGCACGGAGACATCCACGCGGGCGCCAAGCAGGTCGACGATGCTGTCGGTCAGTTCGACATCGAGTTCGAGCTGCGGATAGCGCGCCAGCCATGCGCCCAGATGGGGCGAAATGCAGCAGCGCCCGAACGCCACCGGCAGCGATACGCGCAACTGTCCCACGGGCTGGTCCCCATGATCGGCGATCGAGGCATCGGCTTCGGCCACGGCTTCGAGGATCCGGCGCGCCTGCTGGTAGTAGCTGGCGCCGGCCTCCGTCACCGTGACCTGCCGCGTGGAACGGTTGAGCAGCACCGTACCCAGCGAGGCCTCCAGGCCGTCCAGCGTGCGCGTGACCGACGAGGTGGCCAGGTTCATGCGTCGCGCGGCGGCCGAGAAGCCCTTCGCATCGACGGTCTCGACGTACATCTTCAGAGCGAGCAGCTTGTCCATGGGCAGCGGAGCGGGCGGTCAGCCCTTGCTGAAGATGCTGTAGAAATCGGGGGCGCCGGTATCGCGCACGGTCAGGTCCAGCGAGCCCTCGATATGGGCCAGGTGCTCGGCCATCACTGACTGCGCCTGCGCGGCATTGCGCTGCTCGATGGCGTCCACCAGCACGCGATGCTCGTCCTCGGGGCAGGCCGGTGCGCCGGGGCGGTCATACAGCGTGATGATCAGGCACGTCAGCGACACCATCTCGCGAATCAGCTTTTCCAGGATCGCATTGCCGGCCATCTCGGCCAACACGATGTGGAATTCGCCCGACAGCCGGATCACGGCGGCGCGGTCGCCCCGCGTGCGGGCGTCGTCTTCCTGCCTGATATGCCGGCGCAGGCTGCGGATCTGCGTGGCACTGGCCGTGGTGGCCAGCAGGCCGGCAAGCTCCGGTTCCACCAGCCGGCGCGCCTGGAAGACCTGACGCGCTTCCTCGATGCTGGGGCTGGAGATAAACGCGCCGCGATTGGGTACCAGGGTGACGAGCTTCTCATGCGCCAGACGGGCGAATACCTGTCGGATCCTGGCGCGGCTGGCGCCGGTGACCTCGCACAGCCGCTCTTCCACAAGCTTGGTGCCGGCCAGCAGCCGATGCTCCATGATCGCGTTCAGCAGATCCTGGTAGATACCTTCATTGACGGAAGATTCGGCGGCTTCGGACGCCGCGGGCTCGCCGCCATCCTGCGCGGCGGGCGGCTCGGAATCCGCGGATTTTTTGCGTCGGGTTGCCATGTCGGGGACGATATCCCGCTGCAGATGCAGCGAATGAAGACAAAAATTACGCATATCGTACACAAAAATGGCGATGCACCGGGCCGGATGGCACCAGGCCGGTGCGGCGGGATCACGCGTTCAGGGCGTAATGCGACAACATCCCGGCGTAGGCCTTGGGCAGCGGGCGCGCCCAATCCCCCCGCTTGCTGGTGGCCAGACGTACCGAGACCAGCGCCTCGGCCATCTTCACGGCGCAGGTGACGCCGTCGATGACGGGCGCGCCGATCGCGTCGGCAATCTCGTCGCAGAGGTCGGTCATGCCGGCGCAGCCCAGCACGATGCAGTCGCTGCGGTCTTCGGCCAGCGCCTGGCGGCACGCTTCGGTGATGATGCGGCGTGCGTCGGAGCCCGGCTTTTCCAGGTCCAGCACGGGCAGGTCGCTGGCGCGGACGTTGCGGCAGAATCGCGCCATGCCGTAGCGTTCGGCCAGGTGCCAGGCGATATTGCACGTACGCGACAGCGTCGTGACCACGCTGAAGCTGGTGCCGATGAAGCTTGCCGCATGCATGGCCGCTTCAGCTACCCCGATCACGGGCCCGCGTGCCAGTTCGCGCGCGGCGAACAGGCCGGGGTCGCCGAAGCAGGCGATCACGTAGCCGTCGATGCCTTCGCGCTCGCCAATCAGGATTTCGTCCAGTATGCCCGGCACGCTTAGCGCCTCGTCGTAGTGGCTCTCGATCGAGGCCGGCCCCATGCGGGGACTGACCGCCACGATGCGGGTGTCGCCGTGGGCCACGGCCCGGGCGCACTGGCCGATCTTGTCGGTCATGCTCTGCGTGGTATTCGGATTGATGATCTTGATTTTCATGGTGTCGTTCACAGGGAAATCAGGCCTGGCGGGCATCGGCAAGGTGGGCCGGCATCAGCCGCGGCGCGAGCGCGCGGTACAGCACCAGAGCAATGCCCATGCCAATGAACCAGCTGTAGCTGGCCAGCCACTGCCACGACGGAATCACCACGCACAGCACCGGGACGATGGCCGAGGGGATCATGGTGGCGACGGCGGTGGGGTTGTAGCCGCGGCGGTACCAGTAGGTGCCGGTCTTGCGCAGCGTGTAGAGGTCGTCCACCACCACGCGCTGGCGGCGCACCAGAAAGAAGTCGGAGATCAGGATGCCGAACAGCGGTCCGATGAAGGCGCCCAGCACGTCGAGCGTGTAGTGGATCATCGTCGGGTGGTTGTACAGGTTCCACGGCGTGATGAAGATCGATGCCACCGCCGCGATCATGCCGCCAGTCCGCCAGCTGATGTACTTTGGCGAGACGTTCGAGAAGTCGAAGGCCGGGGACACGAAGTTGGCCACGATGTTGATGCCGATGGTGGCGGTCATGAACGTGAACGCGCCCAGCAGCATCGCAAAGGTGCTGTCGATATGGCTGACGGTCTCCACGGGGTCGGTGATCAGCTTGCCGAACACGGGCAGCGTGGCCGACGTGGTTACCACCACCAGCAGCGAGAAGCCCAGGAAGTTGACCGGCAGGCCCCAGAAGTTGCCGCGCTTCACGGACCGGAAGTCCTTGGCGTAGCGCGAGAAGTCGCCGAAGTTCAGCATCGGACCCGAGAAGTACGACACCACCAGTGCGATGGCGCTGAGCATCACGGGCACCGAGTCCCAGCCCTGGTACTTCAGGAAGCTCAGCGTGAAATTGACGTTCTCGATGCCGGCCTTGTTGATCAGCCAGATGGCGAGCGCGATCATCACCACGTACACGGCGGGGCCGGCCCAGTCGATGAACTTGCGGATGGTCTCCATGCCCGTCCAGAACACCAGCGCCTGCAGCACCCAGAGCGTCATGAAGGCGGCCCAGCCCAGCGAGGACAGCCCGGCAAAGCCATGCTGCTTCAGGTCGGCGTAGGGCGCCAGCTGCGGGAAGAAATGCAGCGCCAGCACCAGGAACGCGCTGGAGGCCAGGTAGGTCTGTATGCCATACCAGGCCACGGCGATCAGGCCACGGATGATGGCGGGGATATTGGCGCCCAGCACGCCGAACGACGCGCGGCAGATGACGGGATAGGGCGTGCCGGTGAGCTGGCTGGGTTTGGCCACCAGGTTGCAGAAGAACTGCACGATCAGGATGCCGATGAGCAGTGCCACCAGCACCTGCCAGCTGGACAGCCCCAGCGCGAACAGGCTGCCGGCGGTGATGTAGCCGCCCACGCTGTGCACGTCGGACATCCAGAACGCAAAAATGTTGTACGTGCCCCAGGTCTGCTTGCGCAGCGGGGCAAGGTCCTCATTGGTCAGCCGCTCGTCGTAGCCTGGCTTGATCACGGCGTTGCTTTCGGGGGCGTGCGTGCCGATGGTATCGACGGCGGGCGAAGCTGTCACTGGCATTTCGGGTCTCCGTTGGTGGCCTTGCGTGCGTGCGCAGGTCATCACTGATTTCGATGTGACGACAAAATTGTCTACAAAATCGTTTTTGTTTGTGTACGGAGTTGTAGGTCACCGGATTATGATTGTCAACATAACGCCGGCCGAATGCGGGTAGACACCGAGCGGGCGGCTGCCTTAGGCGCCGCCCACGGCGCTTGCAGTTTTTACCGGCGGCGCCCCAATGTGCTGTCAATTCCGCACAAAGCCGGCGCCGGGCGCGTGCCTGTGCCAAAATCGGCGCCATGCCTCAAGGCGGAGCAAGCATGGTTCACCACTCCAATTCCACGGCGGCGGCAGCGGCCGAGGGTTGCGCCAAGGAACCGATTCATATTCCTGGCGGCATCCAGCCGCATGGCTTTCTGGTCAGTGTCGACAACGTGGGCAATGTCGTGCAGGCCAGCGCCAATACGGCGTTGTTGGTTGGCAGGGCGCCCGGCGAGATCGACCCGTTGCTGGGCCAGCCGCTGGCGGCGCTTGTCGGTGACGGTGCCGCGCTGGCGCTCGATGCGCTGGCCACCCTGAAAGCCGAAGGCATCCCGCTCTATGCCGGATCGGTGGCGGATCCGCGCAGCGTGCGCGACGGCGCGGCGGCTGCGTTGTATTCGCCGCTGGCCATCACCGTCCACATCTGGCAGGGCGTGCGCATCGTCGAATTCGAGCCTGCCCGTGGCACCGCCGACGTCTTCGCATCGATCTATCCCTTGGTCCGGACCTTCATCAACAGCCTGCAGGACGTGGCTAACGTCCAGGGGCTGGCGCGCCTTGCCGCAGAAGAAGTGCATCGCATCACGGGTTTCGGCCGCACCTTGGTGTATGCGTTCGACGACGAGGGGCACGGCCATGTGCTGGCCGAGTCGATGGATGCCGGCTACGCCAGTTATCTGGGGCAGCGGTTTCCGGCTTCGGACATCCCACCGCAGGCGCGCGCGCTGTACGTGCGCAACCGCATTCGCCTGATCGCCGATGCCGACTACGCGGCGGCCCCGCTGGTGCCGACGCTGCATCCCGCCACGGGCCAGCCCACCGACCTGACCTATGCATCGCTGCGCAGCATTTCGCCCGTGCACGTGCAGTACATGAAGAACATGGGGACCTGGGCGTCGATGTCGATGTCGATCGTCGTGCGCGGGCGGTTATGGGGCCTGATTTCTTGCCATCACGCCACGGCACGCGTGCCGTCTTTCGAAGTGCGCACGGCGTGCGAGCACATCGCACAGGTGCTCTCGCTGCAGGTGGAAGCCAAGGAGGATCACGACGAGGCCAGCTACCGCCTGGCGCTGCGCCGGCGGCAGACCGGGCTGCTGGCCTCGATGGCCAATACCGACGACTTCATCGAGGCCATCTCGGGCGATGCCGATGACCTGCTGGCGCTGGTGGGCGCCACCGGCGCGGCGGCTGTGTTCGAGGGGCGTATCGTCCGGATCGGCGATGCCCCGACCGACGCGGCCATCGAAGGGCTGCTGGCGTGGCTCGACACGCGCGGCGAAGACGTCTATGCCACCGACCAGCTTGCGGCCGAGTGGACCGATGCCGCCGCGCAAGGCGTGGGCCCCGAGGCTGCCGGCATGCTGGTGGTGCCGCTGTCGCGCATGTTCCGCAACTACGTGATCTGGTTCCGGGCCGAGGTGGTGCGTACGCTCCGCTGGGCGGGCGACCCGCGCGCCAAGCTGGCGGGCCTGTCGGCGTCGCTGTCGCCGCGCGAGAGCTTCGAAGTGTGGACGCAGACGGTGCGCGGCCGCAGCGAACCGTGGCGGGCGGCAGAACTGGAGATTGCCACCGAATTTCGCGGCGCGCTGCTGGGCATCGTGCTGCGGCGTGCCGAGGAACTGGCCCATTTGGCGCTGGAGCTTGGCCGCGTGAACCGCGAGCTCGAAGGGTTCTCGTATTCTGTGTCGCATGACCTGCGCGCGCCGCTCCGTCATATCGTCGGTTTCGCCGATCTGCTGCGCGAGATGGACCAGGACCGGCTGTCGGACCGCGGCCGGCATTTTGTCGAGCGCATCATTGCGCAGGCACGTTTCGGCGGCAAGCTCGTGGATGACCTGCTGGCGTTCTCGCAGATGGGGCGCGCCGCCCTGCGTCCGCAGCGCGTGGACCTGCGGGTGCTGGCGGAGCGCCTGCTGGCCGAGGAAACGAAGGAGCTTGGCACGCGGCGCCTGCAATACAAGGTCGGCGGGCTCGGCCACGTGACGGCGGATCCGGTGCTGATGGACGTGGTGCTGCGGAATCTGATCGCCAACGCGATAAAATTCACCGGCACGCGCGGCGTCGGTGCCGAGGGCCCTGCCGCGATGGTCGAGGTGGGCACGATGCCTGGCGAGGCAGCGTTCGAAGGCCAGGACCTGTTCTTCGTGCGCGACAACGGTGTGGGCTTCGACATGCGCTACGCCGAAAAGCTGTTCGGCGTGTTCCAGCGCCTGCATCGCGTGGAGGAATTTCCCGGCACCGGCATCGGGCTGGCCAGCGTGCGGCGCATTGTCGAGCGTCACGGCGGCAAGGCCTGGGCCGAAGGCGAGATCGATCGCGGGGCCACCATCTGGTTTTCGCTGCCGCGCGATTTCGTGCCGGAGGGCACCGCGGGTGTCAATGAAACGGCCGCCGAGGCGGCAGCCCGGCTGGCGGCCGTGTCGTCGGGCCAGCCGTACCGGCCCGTGTTGAAAGATGCAAGAATCCTGGAGAACGAGCGTGCTGAGGCCGATCCTGCTGGTGGAAGACAATCCTGACGACATCGAGCTGACATTGATCGCGCTGCAGAGAACCCGCCTTGCCAACCCGGTGGTGTCGGTGCGCGACGGTGCCGAGGCGCTGGATTTCCTGCGCCGCGAAGGCGCCTATGCCGATCGGCCGGAAGAGAATCCGGCGGTGATCCTGCTGGACAAGAAGCTGCCGAAGGTGGATGGCCACGAGGTACTGCGCGAGGTGCGCGCCGACGACCGTCTGCGTCGCGTGCCGGTCGTGATGCTGACATCGTCGCGCGAGGAACGCGACCTGCTCAGGAGCTACGACCTGGGCGTGAATGCCTATGTGGTGAAGCCGGTCGAGTTCGACGACTTCATGGCCGCCATCAACGACCTGGGCGTATTCTGGGCGGTGCTGAACGAGCCGCCACCGTACTCGCGCTAGCCTGCGCGGCTGCCCGCCGCTAGCGCGTGCCGCCAGCCAGTTGCGCCAGCGGCAGTTGCACGCGGAACATCGAGCCCTTGCCCAGTCCGTCGCTGTGCGCGCTTACGCTGCCGTTGTGCATCAGCACCAGATTCTTCACCATCCACAGCCCCAGGCCCAGGCCAGGCGCGCGATTGGCGTGTTCGCGATGTGCCTGTTCGAACCGCTCGAAGATGCGCTCCAGTGCTTCGGGCGCGATACCCACGCCGGAATCGCGCACGGACAGCACGACGTCCGCGCCGTCCGACGCGACGGCCAGTTCCACGGTGCCACGCTCCGCGAACTTCAGCGCATTGGTCAGCAGGTTCAGCACCACCTGCTTGATCCGGTGCTCATCGGCCATCACCAGGCAGGGCAGCGCTGGCGCCACGACCAGCGTCACGTCCCGCGACTCCGCATCGAGACGCAGATCCTCGGCCACGGTGGCCGCCAGGGCCGACATGTCCAGCAGGCGCAGATCCACCGACAGCTTGCCGGTGGCGATGGCACCGCTGTCGAGCAGATCGTCCACCATGCGGGCCAGCTGGCGGGTATTGCGTTCGATGACTTCCCCGGCGCGCCGCACATGGGCAGGGTCGGTGCCGCGCTCCAGCAGCGTGGTCCACCACAGGATGGCGTGCAGCGGCGAGCGCAGCTCGTGGCTGACCGCCGCCACGAAATGGTCCATGGCGCGGGCACCGCGCTCGCTCACTTCGCGGGCGCGCTGTTCTTCCTGGGCCACTGCCTGGTAGTGCAGTTCCGACGCCTTGCGCGCCGTGATGTCGATCGTGAAGCCGATCAGTGACTGGGCCGAGCCGTCTTCGAGATAGCGTGCGGCGCCGCGCGACATCAGCCAACGCATGGTGCCGTCCTGCCAGAGTACGCGGTACTCCACCTCGAAATGTGCGTGGCTGGCGATGGCCGCTGCCATGGCGGTACGTACCATCTCGCGGTCGTCGACGTGCATCAGTTCGCCAAAGACCCGCACCTCGTTGATGGTGTCGTCCGGTTGCAGCCCCATGTTGGCCTTGCACTGGTCGGTGCAGGCCATGAACCCGGTGGCGACGTCGAGTTCCCACGCGCCGACCTTGGCAAACGAGAGCAGTTCTTCGAGTTGCTTGCGGTGGGTTTGCAGTGCCGCATTGGCTTCTTCCACCAGTACCTGGCGCAGTCGCGCCTGCGACCGCAGCTTGGCGTGCTCGCGGCGGGTCTGTTCGGTCTTGACGATCTGATCGGTCACGTCCATGACCTGCAGCACGAATGCCGCATCGGATACGCTGTCCAGCCGCGTCGCCTTGGCCTGCCAGTATCGTTCGGTATTGCCGGTGCCGGCAGGGTGGCCGTCGTAGCGGATCAGCGGCGACAGGCGCGACTCGCCTTCCAGCAGGTTGTCGAGTGTGCTGGCAAGCCAGTCCCGGCGTGCCGCCATCTGGGGTTCGGATAGCGAAGGATTGATGTCGAACACCGATTTGCCCATGACATCGTTGCGCGTGCGGCCAGCCATGGCCAGATAGCGGGCATTGACGGCCACGACTTCGAACGCCGCATTGAGCACCAGATAGGACTCGGGCAGGGCGTCGAACAGCGCCCCCGTATCAAACGCACGTTGGAGGGGTGGCCGTTGTTCGAGGGCGTCAGGCATGAGCGTCTCGCGCGTCTACTGCGCGCCGGACTCGGCGTGCGCGGGAACGCGGGCCAACAGATCGTTAAACGCCCGCCGCGCCCCGGCGCAAGCCAGCGCGATGTCGGCCGGCTCGCGCACGCTGGCCCGCAGCGCGTGCAGGAACTGCTGCCAGCGCGGGCCAGGCGTCTTGCCCGCGCCAAGGTATGCCAGCGGATGCGGCGCGAAGTGGCCGGACAACTGCCGGTACAGCACAGCACCGCCAAGCTGTGAACCTTCGATGACGTAGCAGAGGCCCCAGCGGTAGGCGGCGTCGTGTTGCAGGGTGGCCACATCGATATCGTCAACGACAAGGCCGCCCGGCGGCGTGGCGGGGTGGGCCAGATCGTGTTCGAGAATTGGCATGCGGACCACCGGCGCCAGGCGGGCGGCATCTTGCGGGCCATCGTCGAAGCGCGCCAGCCAGTGCTCCAGCGGCGCCAGCGACGCGCGCAGGATCAGCAGATGATCCCGGTAATCTTCGAGCGTGGGATTGGCCCGGGAGAGTGGCATGGCCTGATCCAGCCGGGCGTGCTGCGCCGAAGTGGCGGCGCGCAGTGCAGCCAGCACGTCACGCGAAGGGGGCGATTCGGAGGCAAGGCTGGATGGGGTCGAGTGTTCAGTCACGCGGGTGATGATCCGATGGTCCCGAAAGGCGCGGCGAGCGCACCGCCCGGCGTAGCCATGGAGCGATGCATTAGGATGCGAGCCCACATGGTACAGGAAGTCCTCCAACGCACGGATGCTGCGGCGTTCTGCGCATTTGCACGCCGACCCGCAATGAAAAAGGGCGCTACTCCTTGCGGGTGCGCCCCTTTGCCATCATCCGGATACTAGCAGAGGATGTCAGACATCCTATCAATGTTCGGACTTCCAGACAGGTAGCGTCCGGCTCAGGCAGTCGCCTTCACCGCCTGGCGGGCAATCAGCTTCCAGTGACCGCCCTGCTTCTGCCATACCTGCAGCACCTTGAGCAGCACGGTACCCTGCTTGCCGTTGTCGAGCGTCTCGCCGGACAGCGTATGGCGAATCACCGCGACGTCGCCCGACACATGCACGGTCTGGTCGGTAATGTTGATGCTGACGAAGTCCGACTTCTTGTCCAGCAGGTCGCCGATAAAGCTGCTTTTGGTGTCGATACGGCCGCCCGAGTGGCCATAGCTCAGCGAATCGGCCACCAGCCCCGACAGCGTTGCCTGGTCGGGGTCGACCATGGCCACGCGCAGCTTCTCTGCAGCAGAGGTGACGGCCTGGTCGGCCGACTGCGCCAGAACCGGCGTGGCGGCGATGCCCAGCAAGATGGCGGCGCCCAGCGCCGCGGTGAATTTACGCATGATGTCTCCCGTTTGTTCTGTTGTGGATGGTGGGTCGATAAGGCAACCGCCGTCTGGCATCGCACCGCTGACGGTTGTAAGTCATCGTATCACAGCGCGCCGAAACCGCAACGCGGGGTTGCGGCGGAGGGACATCGGGTCAGCCCTCCTTGCCATCCAGGCGCGGGCGAACCAGGAAGGGGGTGTACTTGATGAGATACAGGATCAGTGACAGCACCCACAGTGCGCCAGCGAGTGCGACAGCAGGTGCCTTCAGTTGTGGCAGCGCAAGCGGGCCAGCCACCCGGAACACGGCGGCCAGTGCCATGGACAGGTAGGCCAGGTGCTCCATGCGCCCAGTTTCGAGCCGGCGGCCGGTATGGCCGAGGGCGGTACGGGTGACCATCGCGATGATGGCGCAGCCGATCACGCCGACAGTCAGTGCATGCAGTGCCGTGGAGCGGTCGAGCCAGCCGGCAGCGGCTGCGGCGATCAGGACGAAGCCGATTGGCAGGAACGCGTAGGCGACGTGCAGGATGCTGACAATGGGCTTGCGCAGTGCGCGATGCGAATCCCATCCATATAGCCGGACGCCATGGGCAACCGCCGCCCCCAGTGCCAGCACGCCTGTCAGCGCCGCGGGCGCCTGCAGTGCGGCGGCGACCGTGGCCAGCAGGGTCAGCGCGATCACGCCGCGTTCCACCGTCTGCCACCGTCGGATGCGCACGCCGGCAATCGCATTGGCGGTGAACATCGGAATCACGCGTCCGCCGATCACGGTCACGAAAATCGCCACCAGACCGGTGGCCGCTTCGACCGCACGCAGTGCCCAATCGATGCGGCCTGCCAGTATGGCGGCGTGAAACCCGATGTTGAGCGCCCCCATGATGCCCAGAGCGATAGCCAGCCCGTAGTTTCGCTGGCTCCCGGCCCGGCGCAGGATGCTGTAGAAGCTCAGGCTGCACAGCGGCAGGAAGGCCACATCGGCCGCAAGGGCCGCCCAGTCCGGCCCGGTCCACATCAGCACGCGGGCGAGCAGCCAGATGCCCGCCAGCGCGCCAAGCCATGCACCCTGCGGGGTTTGCAGGCCAGTCCAGTTCTTGCCCGCCGTAAAGAGGAATCCCACCACGACGGCGGCCGAGAAGCCGAACACCATCTCGTGGGCGTGCCACGCCATGCTGCCCAGCCACGGTTGCGTGGCCGGTATCCACCAACCCAGATACATCGCCACCCAGGCCGCCATGGCCATCGCGCCGAATGCCGCCGCCAACAGGTAGAAGGGGCGGAAACCAAGCGCCAGGATGGGCAGGCCGCGATAGGCGGGCGCGCGCGACGGTGGGGAGATCTGCAGCAGGACGGACATGGTGAGAAGCGTGAAGGCGTGGCGTGAAGGCGTGAAGGCGTGCAAGAACGTGCGGTGTGGCGGAATCGATTCTAGGAAAGATGCATGTGAAATGCAATTTATTGATGCGATGCCGCATGCAATCCGTTGCGTAAGTGAAAACACCGATGCGATTTGCCCCTCAACCCCTCCTCGCGTAGGGGTCAATCGATGCCTTGTCTACCCGTTAGCCAGACAAGGCAGACATGAAACAGAGCGGTGCGCCACGACGCCCGCCAATACCAAAAGAACGGGTTCTCTCAGCGATGCCGGTCATGGCGCACGCCGTGGCTCCAATCGTGTTTTGGCCTGCCATTGGGCCGCTGAATCGGGAAAGAGGGAGAAGGACCGTGAAATTCAGAGATGTTTCGATCAAGACCAAGCTCCTCGCGGGGTTTGGCACGCTGGCGCTCGTCGTGCTGGTGGTCTCCGGGTTGTCGCTACGTGCGCTCAGCCGGTCTACCGAAGGCTTTGCTGCCTATATCAACGGACTCAATGCACGGGCCGAAGTGGCGGCGCAGGTGCGCACCGCCGTGGACCGTCGGGCCATTGCCGCGCGTAACCTCGTGCTGGTGACGACGCAGGCCGATCTCGACGTGGAAAGGGCCGAGGTACTCAAGGCCCACGGCGATGTGGTGGCGCGCCTGGGCAAGCTCAAGCAGATGATCACGGCCGAAGGAGTCGCCGAAGGCGCGCGCAACCTGGTGACCGAGATCGACCGCATCGAGTCGCGCTACGGCCCCGTGGCGACCGACATCGTGGGGCTGGCGCTGGATGGCAAGAAGGACGCCGCTATCGCCAAGATGAATGCCGAATGCCGGCCGCTGCTGGCCGCGCTGGTCAAGGCGACGCGCGACTATGCGGACTTCACGCACGAGCGCCAGCAGGAGATGATCCGCAACCTCGACGACGACTACGCGCGGCAACGCGCGTTCCTGATCGTGGTGGCGATCGCGGCCGTGGCGTTCGGCATCTTCGGCGGGCTGCTGCTGACGCGGGCCATTACCGGCCCGATCCAGCGCGCGGTCGAGGTGGCGCGCACGGTGGCCCGGGGCGAGGTGGGCATGCGGATCGAGGTGAATTCGCAGGACGAGCCGGGCCGCCTGCTGGCCGCGCTGCGCGACATGAACGACCGGCTGGCCGAAACGGTCGTGCGCGTGCGCGAAAGCAGCGGCAGTATCGCGGTTGCCACCGGCGAGATCGCCAGCGGCAACATGGACCTGTCCAGCCGTACCGAACAGCAGGCGGCGTCGCTGGAAGAAACGGCGGCAAGCATCGAGGAGCTGACCGCCACGGTACGCCACAACACCGAGAACGCCCGGCAGGCCAGCGAACTGGCGCGCAATGCCGCCGCAGTGGCGCAGCAGGGCAGCGGCAGGGTGGGGCTCGTGGTCGATACGATGGAGGGCATCAGCGCCAGTTCGTCGAAGATCGCCGACATCACCGGGATTATCGAAAGCATCGCGTTCCAGACCAACATCCTCGCGCTCAACGCGGCGGTGGAGGCTGCGCGCGCGGGCGAGCAGGGCCGTGGCTTTGCGGTGGTGGCCAGCGAGGTGCGCAGTCTGGCGCAGCGGTCGTCGAACGCCGCCAAGGAGATCAAGGAACTCATCGACGCCTCGGTGGCGCAGGTGCGGGCCGGTTCGACGCTGGCCAGCGAGGCAGGCCAGACCATGGTCGAAGTCACCGAGGCCGTGGCGCGGGTGACCCATATCGTCGGCGAAATCGCGGCGGCGTCGGCCGAGCAGAACCGTGGCATCGAGCAGGTGAACCAGGCCATCGTGCAGATCGACCAGGTGACGCAGCAGAACGCGTCGCTGGTGCATGAAGCGGCCGTTGCGTCGAAGTCCCTCGAAGAGCAGGGCAAGATGCTCACCGATGCCGTGGCTTTCTTCAAGCTGCCGGGCAGCGGCGTTCAGCGCGCCCAGGCCGCCCGGGCGGCAGGTCAGCGCCTGGCGTCGACGGGCGGCATCGCGTTGACGTAAGCGGCATCGGTCAGGGTACGCAGGAATGCCACGATGTCATCGATCTCGCCGTCGGTGAGTGCGGCCGGCATGCCCGGCTTGCGGTTCATCGGCGGGGAATTCACGTTGATGTTGTCGCGGTAGGCGGCAGGAACGTCGTCGAAGACCTTGCCGTCGCGATACCAATTGCCGGGATCGATCGAGCGTGTGTTGTAGAACGCCACGGCGTCGCGTAGCGTGGTGAATACGCCGTTATGCATGAAACGCTGGCGCACCGCCACGTTGCGCAGGCCGGGCGTACGCAGATAGCCGCACCACTGCGTGGGCTCGGGCCAGCGCAGGCGCCGCGCGGTGTCGCACAGGCCGTTGTCGAAACGCTTCGGGTCGCGGTTGGCGGGCAGCGCGCGGTTGCGTGGCACGGCAATCGCGTCGTAGCCGAAGTCGGTGAACAAGGAACGCTCGGGGCGGCTCGCCGTATCGGACAACGTGTGGCAGCTCATGCAGTTGCCCTTGTCCGGGTTCTTGAACAGCGCCAGCCCGCGGGTTTCCTGAACGGTGAGCGGCGCGCGGCGACGCAGGTAGTCATCGAAGCGCGACGTGAACGGCGCCATCTCTTCGCTCTGCATGTAGGCCTGCAGCGCGGCGCCCAGCGCGCGCAGCATTGCCTCCGGGTCGCGCCGCACTTCGGGTCCGAACTGCGCGGCCAGGGCGGGCGCCAGTTCGGTGCCATTGACATTGCGCAGCAGGCCGGCAGGCGTGCCGTTGTTCATTTCATTGGGGTCCAGCAGTGGCCCGCGCACCTGCTCGGCAAGTGTATCGGCGCGGCCATCGGCAAACAGCCCGCCGAACGGCGAGGCGGCGGGCGCATCGTCGTCCTGGTAGAAATGGCGGCGCGGCACGTAGCGTACGTACAGCAGCGAAGGCGGATTGCGCAGGCTGAAACGACCGGGGCGGCTGCCTTGCGTCACGCCCGGTGTATTGGCCGGCAGCGTGGCCGAGAACGCGCGAGCGGGATCGTGGCAACTGGCGCACGACTGCCCGCGCGGCATCGACAGGCGCCCATCGAAGAACGCGCGCCGACCCAGCGTCACCAGGGCGGGGTCCGGACGAAATACGGCAGCGGTGGCATCCACCTTCGCGGCCACCCTGGGTGTGCCGCTGCCGATCGTCGCCACCACCGTGGCGGGCGGCGCGCCCGGCAGCAGCACCGTTTCCGCGGCCAGCACGGGCGATGCCACCGCCCATGCCAGCAGCATGGCTTGGACGGCAGGCATGACACTTCGGCGAAGCAGATACCGCATCAGGGCGTCAGGAAGCCGGTCTTGTCGCAGGCAAGTGTGCTGCCGGTCTGGTCGCAGGTGGCCAGCAGCTTGCCGGCCTTGGTGTAGGCCTTGAACTGCCAGCCCGTGGCCGGCGAAGCATGACGGTCCATCACCAGGAAGCCGAAGCTCGCGTGATGGGTAATGCGGTCGATCGTGGTGCCGGGTGCGGGGACACTGCCAGCGGGCAGCGGATCCGGCAGGGCGACATCCAGGTTGTCGCCGCCGTTGCCCGAGACGATGGTCGCCGGATGCGCCGACGCGAAGTTGATGGCCTGGAAGTCATGCACGTGGCCATGCAGTGCAAGCTGGATACCCGTCGGGTAGTACGCCTGCGCGTTCAGGTTCGACATCACCGATTGCAGCGCCAGATTGCCCGGCGCCGGATTTGCGCCGGCCACCGGGGCGAAGCCCAGGATCGGGTGATGGTTCGTGAAGATCGTGGTGGTCATGCCCGTCTTCGCGGCCAGTGTCGCCACGGTCTGGAACTGTTTCTGGTAGGCAATGAACTGCGGATCGCTGGTAGCCAGTGCGGTCTTGCCGGCCTTGGCCGAGTCGAACACGATCACCTGCGAGCCGCCGCCCAGCGACACCGCATACGGGTCCGCGTAGTTGGCGATGGCGTCGTTGGCCGGATCGTCGCAGGAACGCGTTGCATCGTAGGGGCGGGTATCCAGGAAGCGGGCCCAGCCCTGGCCGGCACGCGCGCATTCCTCGTGGTTGCCGCGCACGACGACCCAGGGCGCCTTGGCCAGCAACGGCGCCGCCGGCTTGAAGAGGTCTGCCTGCCACGTGTCCCAGCCATAGCCCCACGGGCTGCCCTGGCAGCCGGCGACGTCGGGCGGGCATGCGTTCTCGCGGTAGTGGTAGTCGCCGATGTGCAGCACGAGGTCAGGATTGAACCCCGCCGCCGTCGCGGCCAGCGACGCCAGCGGCCAGGCTTCGGTGTCGGTACAGGACTGCCAGGCGTTGTCGGCCTTCTTCAGGCGGCAGCCGGTGTCCGCCAGCACCACGATACGCTGCGGCGTGGCCTTCGGGAGCGGCAGCGCCTGCGTGCCGATGGCGGCGCTGGTGGCCGTGGCGGGCAACGTGGCTTCGCAAACGGAAACGGGAAATTCGGACGGCTTCGAGTCGGCTGCCGCGCTGGCCGTGGTACGTAGCGGCACGGTGGCCGGGCCCACGCGCAGCGTCATGCGTGCCGCGATGCCATCGATGGTCAGCAGCGGGCACTGCGCATTCGCGGCGCCGCCGGCCGGGGCCGTGTAGCTGGTTACCACGCGGGCAATGGCCTGGTTCCCATCGCCGATCTCGACCCACGCAGCCTGAATGTTGGCGCTGGCCGTGGCCGCATCGGGCGCGGGAGTCGGCGCGGGTGTGGTGGCGGGCGGATTGTTGGTGCCGCTATTGCTGTTGTTGTCGTCGCTGCCGCAGCCGTGCAAAGCCGCCACGGTGGCGAGCGCCGCCACTCCGGCCATCAAGCCGAAGGTCTTGTGTGAGCGCATTGTGGTTTCTCCCCTGTGTGGGGCGACACCGTACCTGCGCGGTGTGAAAGAAATATGACGCCCGCGATCCCCCCGGAAGTTCAGCGGGAACGCCTGGCGCGCGCCGCTGCCTCTGCAGCAGCCGCGCGCAGTTCGGGCGGGAAGGCACGGATTTCCGAGTGGAAGAAGCCGCGTTCGGCGGCGCGCAGTACGCCGAGTTGCGTCGCCAACCGCTCCATGGCGTCGTACGCCTGTGCCGACGCGCCCTGCTCGTGGGTCAGGTACCAGGCCGATTCCAGCAGGAGGTTCGCCAACTGCAGCGCGTTGTAGCAGACGTGGCCGGTGTCGTGCTCTTCCAGCGCGAACGCCGCCACGGACGACCAGCGCACAAAGCCCTTGGCCGGCGCGAACGGCGCGTGAAACGGTCGCAGGGCGTCGATAGCCGCCGCAACGGTCAGAGGCTGCAGGGCGCGGAACCCGGCGAGCGACGCCGGCGCGCCGCCACTGACGCTGCCGCGCGCCACGCGCAGCAGGAAGATCGTGTTCCACGCGGACCCGCCGCCCACCCCGAAACGGTCGCAGATCCATTCCGACAGGCCCAGCCAGCGCATGGCCTGCCGCTGGACATCGCCAGGCGCCATCTCCCGCGCAACATCGACCAGCCGATAGAGCCAGAACAGCCATAGGGACCAGCCGATATTGGCCGCCGCGTGCTGTACCGCGTCGACCGAGTCGGCCTCGTAGGCGGCCTGCAATGCGCCCGCGAAGGCATCGAGTGCCTGACGTGCGGCGTCCTGGCGCAGCGACGCGCTGGTCTGTGCGGTCGCTGGCCCGGCCCGATCCGGCCTCGATGGTCCGTTCGGCGAATCCGGCCGCAGCGCGATGCTCTTGTGGATGAGGGCTTCCAGGTTCAGCGTCTCGAACCGGATGCGCGGGTTATAGCGGACGACGGGACGCAGCTCCGCATCGCCTGACAGGCGCCCCAGTTCGCGCTGCGCCGCATCGAGTTCTCCCTGCGCGTAGTGTTCCCAGGCGCGCACCACGTGCGCCATGGCCGCGAACGTGGGCAGCGCCGCGTTGACGCCGCCGGCCACCACGATCCGCTCGAAGCGGCGCAATGCCGCGCGGCTCTTGTCCAGGCGATCGCTGCGGCGCCAGGCCAGGCTTTCCTTGAGCAGCGACAGCGCCTGCTGGAAGTCGTCGGCCGCGGTGCGCTGCGCGGCCCGGAACGACTCGGCAACGCCGTGGTCGAGCACGCCCGCGAAGCCATCCTGCGCGCCGCGCATCGCCTGGGTCAGATGGCGCCAGAACGCCATGTCGCGCATCACGTATTGCAGCCCCTCGCCGGCGGCTTCGGCGGCCGGCGTGGCATCGCCTGCCGGCGACTGCCCCAGCCAGCGCGCCACGCCTGCGGTGCCCAGCGGCTTGCCGTGCGCCGTGAAGCGCAGCCGTCCCGCCGTGGCGGCCGACATCCAGAACGGCCACGGCTGCGGCCGTCGGCACGCAACGCGGAAATGCCGATCGCCTTGTCGTGGCCCCAGCCCACTGGCACACCCCACCGGGCGAAGTCGCCGAACGCGCGCGAGACGATCATGCGCACGTTGGCGGCATCGGCAAAACGGGCGCGCACGGTGGCCGCGCCCAGGTCTTCGCGATCGCGCGAGGCGGCCAGCCAGATCCGCGCGAGCAACCAGACCGACTGGTAGCGCGCAGCGTGTTGGCCCACCCGGTAAGGATCGGAGGTCGATGGCGACGATGGAGCGGGAGGATGCGGGGGCGTGCATGGCCGCCATGTTACGCGTGTTACAGACGAGAAGGTTGGCGACGTACAGGACTGCGCCTATGCTCCGCACCACGATCCGGGCCTGGATTGCCGACCGTCTGCATGACGACAACCCCGATAACCACAAAACTCATAGCGTGTTGATATGCGAAACAGACTTGCCCGATTTTTCCTGATGCCGCTGTGGCTGGCCTGCACGGCCATGGCCGTGCAGGCCGCCGAAGTCCCGATCGATGCCAAACCGCTGTTCGACGCCGCCGGCGTGGACGGCACCATGGTGGTCTACGACGTGCGCCAGCAGCGCATGCTGACCTACAACCCGAAGCGCGCGGCCACCGCCTACTCGCCGGCGTCGACCTTCAAGATCTTCAATTCGTTGATCGGGCTCGAGACCGGCGCCGTGGCCGATGTCGACAACGACAAGCTGCCATGGGACGGCAAGGTGTGGCTGCACCATGGCAAGCCGATCCTGCCGGAGGTCTGCAATGGCGATGTGGCGCTGCGCGCGGCGCTGAAGAACTCCTGCGTGCCGGCCTACCAGGCGCTGGCGCGCCGCGTGGGGACAGCGCAGTACCGCAAGTACCTGCGCGCCGCGCATTTCGGCAATGCCGCTGTCGATGGCCCGGTGGACCGCTTCTGGCTCAATGGCCGTCTGCAGATCACCACGTACCAGCAGATCGATTTCCTCGGCAACGCCGCCGCGCACAAGGTGCCGCTGATCTCGGAGCAGAGCTTCGCGGCGCTTGACGACATCCTGACCATCGAAAGCACGCCCGCCTATACGCTACGCGCCAAGACGGGCTGGGCTACATCGGGCAAGGTCGATGTGGGCTGGTGGGTGGGCTGGGTCACGCGCGGGAGCGATACCTATGTATTCGCGATGAACCTGGACATGCCGCGCCCCGAAGTGGGTGCGAAGCGGCAGGAGATTGCCCGCGCAGTGCTCAGGCAGGTGGGCGCGCTGCCCTGAAGGGATGGCGGCGGCCGGGGGATCAGGGCGCCAGCTGGTCCAGTACCTGGGCCGCGGTCTGCAGGCCGGTGTCGACCAGGTGCTGCATGTAGACGCCCATCTCCGGCATGCACAGCGCCATCACGAGCATGCCACCGAGCAGGGTCACCGGGAAGCCGACCGCGAAGATCGACAGCTGCGGCGACGCCCGGTTCAGGATACCCATGGCCAGGTTCAGCGTCAGCAGCGCGGCAATCATCGGCAGCGCCAGCAGCATGCTGGAGGAAAAGACCATCGAGCCGGCACGGGCCACCACGCCCCATCCGTGCCCGGACAGCGGCACGGCGGCAATCGGCACGCCCTGGAAGCTGTCCACCAGGGCGGCCAGCATCATCAGGTGCCCGTCCAGCGACAGGAACATCAGCGTGGCCACGATATTGAGAAAGCGCGACAGCACCATCGTCTGCCCGCCCGACGACCGGTCGTAGAAGGCCGCGAACGACAGGCCCATCTGCAGGCCGATGATTTCGCCGGCCATCTGCACGGCGGCAAAGATCAGCCGCATCGAGAAGCCCATGGCCACGCCAATGCCCACTTCGTTCATGACGACCAGCAGACCCTCGTACGAATAGATCGGTGCGCTGGGGATGTGCCCGATCGTGGGCGACACGATCGTGGCCAGCGCGGCCGCCAGCAGGATCTTCGCGCGGCGCGGAATGGTGGATTCGCTGAACAGGGGCGCGGTCGAGATCAGTGCCATCAGCCGGAACATCGGCCAGAGGAAGGCGGCGATCCACCCGTACATCTGGTCGGTGGTGACCTCGAACACGGTGCCTGGGTCCTGCGGGGAAGCGGCGGAGGATCAGTGCGCCAGGGCGGGGATGCCCTGGAACACTTCGCGCATGTAGTCGACGAACGTGTTGATCATCCACGGGCCGACCAGCACCATCGTCACGAACAACGCGACCAGCTTCGGAATGAACGTCAGCGTCATTTCATTGATCTGCGTGGCGGCCTGGAACAGGCTCACCACCAGACCGGCCGCCAGCGCCACCAGCAGCAGCGGGGCGGACAGCATCAGTGTCATCTTCATCGCCTGCGTGGCGATCGTCATGACCATCTCGGGTGTCATCTCAAGCTCCCATCAATTCATGAAGCTCTGCGCCAGGGACCCCAGCAGCAGTTGCCAGCCATCGACCAGCACGAACAGCATCAGCTTGAACGGCAGCGAAATGGTGGCGGGTGGCACCATCATCATGCCCATCGCCATCAGCACGCTGGCCACGACCAGGTCGATGATCAGGAACGGAATGAAGATCGTGAAGCCAATCTGGAACGCGGTCTTCAGCTCGCTGGTGACGAAGGCGGGCACCAGCACCGAGAACGGCACGTCGTCCGGGCCCTGCATTTCAGGTGTCTTGGCCATCTGGGCGAACAGCGCCAGGTCTTTCTCGCGCGTCTGGCGCAGCATGAAGGCACGTACCGGCACCGCGGCGCGCTGCGCGGCGGTTTCCAGGCTGATGCGGTTTTCGGACAGCGGCTTGTAGGCGTCGGCGTAGACCTTGTCGAGCACCGGCGACATCACGAAGAACGTCAGGAACAGCGACAGGCCCACCAGCACCTGGTTGGGCGGCGACGACGCCGTGCCCAGCGCGTTGCGCAGCAGGCCCAGCACGATGATGATGCGCGTGAAGCCCGTCATCATCAGCATGGCCGCCGGCAGGAACGACAGCGACGTGAGCAGGACCAGCGTCTGGATCGACAGCGACCAGACCTGGCCGCCACCGGCGGCGGCGCGGCTGGTGACGCCCGGCAGCGACTGCGCCAGCGCGGCGTCGGGCGCGAGCCACAGCGCCAGGGGCAGCAGGGCCAGCAGGGCGGCCGCCACGCGCGACGGGCGCACGAAGGGCTTCACGGGTAGCCGCTGGACAGCGGCGGCACGCGGCGAGTTCATTTCTTGAGGTTTTCCTGCATGGCGCGCATCAGGCGTTCGCCGAAGCCGCCCTGCATGGGCGGGGTCGGCGGCATGCCGGTGGGCGCGCCGCTGTCCGGCTGTGCCGGAAGCGTATGGAGCGGGCGGATTTCGTTGGGCGAGACACCGAGCACGAGCCACGTATCGCCCACTTCCACGGTCACGACCTTCTGGCGCGTGCTGAGCGTCAGGCTGTTCACGACCTTGATCGAGGCGTTGCCGGCACCGTGGCGCACCAGGCCCACGCGGCGGGCGAGCCAGGCCATGCCCAGGATCAGCGCAATGACCGCGAAGAGGCCCAGACCCGCCTGGGCCAGGCTGCCGCCGCTGCTGATCGCCGGCGCGTTGCTGGCGAACGTGTGGCTGGCGGCGGCACTGCTGGCGGGGGTGCCCGCCTGGACAGTGCCGGGCACGGCATCAGCGGCCTGCGCGCTGGTCACGGCAAGGCCCGAGAGGACCATGCCCGAGGCGATGCGCACGGCAGCTGCTGACCGGCGCGAGGCGGCTGTCATTTGTTGAGCTTCCGGATACGTTCGGACGGCGTGATGATGTCCGTCAGGCGAATGCCGAACTTGTCGTTCACCACCACCACTTCGCCCTGGGCGATCAGGTAGCCGTTCACGAGCACGTCCATCGGTTCGCCGGCCAGGCCGTCGAGTTCCACCACCGAGCCCTGCGCCAGTTGCAGCAGGTTCTTGATGGGCACCTTGGTGCGGCCCAGTTCCACGGTCAGCTGCACCGGGATATCGAGAATCATCCCGATATCGTTGTGGAAGCCGCTCGGCGCATCTTGTGCCAGGGGCGGGAATACGGTGGAAGCCGCGGGCGTGGCGGTCGGCATGGCCGGGGCTGCCGGCGCCGTGGTAGCGGCCGCTTCGGCAGCGGGCGCAGCCTGTTCGACGCTGGTCTGCTCCGCCAGGGCGCTGGCCCAATCGTCCATCGGATCGACCGGCTTGTCCTGAGTGCCGTCAGTCATGATCGGTTTCCTTGTTGGGATCGCTGTCTTGGTAATTGATCATTCGTTCCACGCGCAGTGCGTACTGGCCGTTCATCGAGCCGAAACCGCACTGCATGACGGGCACGCCGTCAACCTTGCCGAAGATCTTTTCCGGCAGTTCGATCGGCAGCACGTCGCCTTCACGCATGGCCAGAACCTCGGCCACGGTGCTGCGCAGGTGCGCGAATTCGGCCACCAGTTCCACTTCGGCGGCACGCAGCTGGTTGGAAAGCTGGCCCAGCCAGCGCTTGTCCACCTCGACTTCGTCCTGCAGCGGATTCATCAGCAGATCGCGCAGCGGCTCGATCATCGAGAAGGGGATACAGATATGCAGTTGCCCGCCCACGGCGCCCAGTTCGATGTGGAACGCGGTGGTGACCACGGCATCGTTCGGGCCGGCCACGTTGGCGAACTTGGTGTGCATCTCCGAGCGGACATAGTCGAACTCGATCGGATGCACGGTGCGCCACGCCTGGCTGTAGCTGTTCAGCGTCAGGTCGAGCATGCGGCGGATGATGCGCTGCTCGGTCTGGGTGAAGTCGCGGCCTTCCACGCGGGTGTGGAAGCGTCCGTCGCCGCCGAACAGGTTGTCGACCACCAGGAACACCAGGTTCGGGTCGTACACGAACAGTGCGGTGCCCCGCAGCGGCTTCATGTGAACCAGGTTCAGGTTGGTCGGCACCGGCAGGTTGCGCACGAAGTCGCCGTACTTTTCGATCCTGACCGTGCCCACCGAGATGTCGGCGCCGCGGCGGATGAAGTTGAACAGCGCGGTGCGCAGTGCCCGGGCAAAACGCTCGTTGATGATTTCGAGCGTGTGCAGGCGGCCGCGGACGATACGTTCCTGGTTGGCCAGGTTGTACGGCCGCACACCGCCTTCTTCGACGACCGGTGCGCTGGCCGCTGGCGTATCGGCTTCGCCGGATACGCCTTTCAGTAGTTCGTCTACCTCGTCCTGCGAGAGGAACTTGTCGTAGGCCATCTAGTGTCCTGCCCCGTGAACGGCTGTGAGGATGAAACTGTCCATGCCCGGCTTCAGACGTCGCGCGTCACGCGACGGCAGGAAAGAAGTTCGGCGGGCAGTTTCATATCTATCGGTTTGGCTCAGGGTTCGCGGTGCGGACAGCAGTGTTACTGCACCACGAACGAAGTAAACAAGACATCCAGGATCTTCTGCGGCGGCAGACCCGGGGCAAACGGCTGGCTGATTGCCGCCTGAATGTCCTGGGCCAGCTTGCGCTTGCCTTCCACCGTGGCCAGATCGGCCGGCTGGCGTGCAGAGAGCAGCAGCAGGATGCGGCTGCGTGCTTCCGGCTGATACTGGGCCAGACGTCCCTGGGTGTCGGCATCCGCCACCTTCAGCGACAGGCCGGTGTGCAGGAAGCGGTCGCCGTCCTCGCTCTTAAGGTTGACGGTGAACGCATCCAGCGGCACGAAGATCGGCGGCGGCACCACCGGGGCAGCCGGAGCTGCCGGCTGGTGATTGCTGCTGAGGATGCTGCCCAGGAAAAAGCCGCCAGCAGCCAGCACCACTACCAGCACGCCGCCGCCAATCAGCAGCAGTCGGCCGCGCTTGCTCGAAGTGCCGCCAGTCTGGGAGGGGGAAAGCGTGTTCGCCATGAGATGCCTGTGTCGGAATGCCTGCCATTCTTCCTGAATCGCAGGTAAGCAAAGGGCCGATAAAAAGGGGGAAACCCGCTTAGCTTGGCCGTTTGAGCCAGCGGGCATCGGGCGCAGGGGCGCATTGGCGCGCCATTTGCGCCTGCTACGCTGGTTAACGATAACGGGGCGCGGAACTTAAGACGTGCGTGCCGGGATTCCTGTGGATCCTGACGTAAATGTAATGCATGAGCCGCTTTTACTCCGGCGATGCTGAACGGCCTTGCATGCAGCGGGAACCGTTCTAATCTGCAGCTTTGCAACAGTCCTGCACCCGCGAACCCTTGTCGTATCGTGTTTCGGCCAATTTAACTCTTATATAAGATATAAGACATTTGATCTCCGGCGGACTTCGGATTACAATCACGCGGCCGCTGGCGGTATTGCGCCGCCGGCCCACAAGAGACAAGGCAGTACCCGTTACAACCCTATTAACAGCAGGTTCCCATGCTTGATACCTATCGCGCCCATGTCGCCGAACGCGCTGCGCTTGGCATTCCTCCTCTGCCGCTGACCGCCAAGCAGACGGCCGAGCTGATCGAACTGATCAAGAACCCGCCGGCGGGTGAAGAGCAGACCCTGGTGGACCTGATTACGTACCGCGTGCCGGCCGGCGTGGACGACGCTGCCAAGGTCAAGGCTTCGTACCTGGCCGCCGTGGCCCTGGGTTCGGAAAAGACCGCCCTGATCTCGCGCGCCCGCGCCACCGAACTGCTCGGCACGATGCTGGGCGGCTACAACATCTCGCCGCTGATCGAACTGCTGGACGACGCCGAAGTGGGCGCCGTGGCCGCCGACGCGCTGAAGAAGACGCTGCTGATGTTTGACGCCTTCCATGACGTGAAGGAAAAGGCCGACAAGGGCAACGCCAACGCAAAGGCCGTGCTGCAGAGCTGGGCCGACGCCGAGTGGTTCACGAGCCGTCCGGAACTGCCGCAATCGCTGACGATCACCGTCTTCAAGGTGCCGGGCGAGACCAACACCGACGACCTGTCGCCGGCCCCGGACGCCACCACGCGCCCGGACATCCCGATGCACGCGCTGGCCATGCTGAAGAACAAGCGCGAAGGCGCGGCGTTCCAGCCGGAAGAAGACGGCAAGCGCGGCCCGGTGGCCTTCATCGAATCGCTGAAGGACAAGGGCAACCTGGTGGCCTACGTCGGTGACGTGGTCGGTACGGGTTCGAGCCGCAAGTCGGCCACCAACTCGGTGCTGTGGTTCACGGGCGAAGACATCCCCTTCGTGCCGAACAAGCGTTTTGGCGGCGTGTGCCTGGGCAGCAAGATCGCCCCGATCTTCTACAACACGATGGAAGACGCCGGCGCACTGCCGATCGAACTCGATGTGTCGCAGATGGAAATGGGCGACGTCGTGGAACTGCGCCCGTACGAAGGCAAGGCCCTGAAGAACGGCGCCGTGATCGCCGAATTCAAGGTCAAGTCGGACGTGCTGTTCGACGAAGTGCGCGCCGGCGGCCGCATTCCGCTGATCATCGGCCGTGGCCTGACCGCCAAGGCCCGCGAGGCGCTGGGCCTGGCCCCGTCGACGCTGTTCCGCCTGCCGCAGAACCCGGTCGACACCGGCCGCGGTTTCACGCTGGCCCAGAAGATGGTCGGCCGCGCCTGCGGCCTGCCGGAAGGCAAGGGCATCCGCCCGGGCACGTACTGCGAACCGAAGATGACCTCGGTGGGCTCGCAGGACACCACCGGCCCGATGACGCGCGACGAGCTGAAGGACCTGGCCTGCCTGGGCTTCTCGGCCGATCTGGTGATGCAGTCGTTCTGCCACACCGCCGCGTATCCGAAGCCGGTCGACGTGAAGACGCACCACACGCTGCCGCAATTCATCAGCACCCGTGGCGGTATCTCGCTGCGCCCGGGCGACGGCGTGATCCACTCGTGGCTGAACCGCATGCTGCTGCCCGACACCGTCGGCACCGGCGGCGATTCGCACACCCGCTTCCCGATCGGCATCAGCTTCCCGGCCGGTTCGGGCCTGGTGGCCTTTGCCGCCGCCACCGGCGTGATGCCGCTGGACATGCCGGAATCGGTGCTGGTCCGCTTCAAGGGCAAGATGCAGCCCGGCGTGACGCTGCGCGACCTGGTCAACGCCATTCCGCTGTACGCGATCAAGCAGGGTCTGCTGACCGTGGCCAAGCAAGGCAAGCAGAACATCTTCTCGGGCCGTATCCTCGAAATCGAAGGTCTGCCCGACCTGAAGGTGGAACAGGCCTTCGAACTGTCGGACGCCTCGGCTGAACGTTCGGCCGCAGGTTGCTCGGTGCACCTGAACAAGGAACCGATCATCGAATACATCAACAGCAACATCACGCTGCTGAAGTGGATGATCGCCGAAGGCTACCAGGACCCGCGCAGCCTGCAGCGCCGTATCAAGGCCATGGAAGCATGGCTGGCCGATCCGAAGCTGCTGGCTCCGGACGCCGACGCCGAGTACGCTGCCGTGATCGAGATCGACCTGGCCGACGTGCACGAGCCGATCGTGGCCTGCCCGAACGATCCGGATGACGTGAAGACGCTGTCGGACGTGGCTGGCGCCAAGATCGACGAAGTGTTCATCGGTTCGTGCATGACCAACATCGGTCACTTCCGCGCCGCGTCGAAGCTGCTGGAAGGCAAGCGCGACATCCCCGTGAAGCTGTGGGTCGCCCCGCCGACCAAGATGGACCAGAAGCAGCTGACCGAGGAAGGGCACTACGGCGTGTTCGGCACGGCCGGTGCGCGTACCGAAATGCCCGGCTGCTCGCTGTGCATGGGTAACCAGGCACAGGTGCGCGAAGGCGCCACGGTGATGTCGACCTCGACGCGTAACTTCCCGAACCGTCTGGGCAAGAATACCAACGTGTACCTGGGCTCCGCCGAACTGGCCGCCATCTGCTCGCGCCTTGGCCGTATCCCGAACAAGGAAGAGTACATGGCCGACATGGGCGTGCTGAACGCCAACGGCGACAAGATCTACAAGTACATGAACTTCGACCAGATCGAAGACTTCAAGGAAGTAGCCGATACGGTGACGGTCTGACGCGCCGCGTTTCTCCGCCACGGCGACGGCAGCAGTTGCAGCGCCAGTCGCCTGGCAGAGAAACGGCCTGATGGTCGATCAACCCCGCACGCGTGCAAGCGCGTGCGGGGTTTTTTGTTGTCGGCCGGAAAGCAGAACGCCCGGCACGGCCTTGCGGCCGCACCGGGCGAATGGGTTGGACCGGCCCGACCGGCCTTACTTGGACTTCGCCCCGTCGGTATAGGGGTCTGGCTTGCCGGTCTTTGCGCCGTCGGTGTACGGGTCGGGCTTGCCTACGCGGGCGCCATCCGTATAGGGGTTGTACTTGTCCGACTTGGCGCCGTCCGTGTACGGATCGGCCTTGGCCGACGGGGCCAGGTCGCTGCGGGTCGACTTGTTCGCGCCTTCGGTATAGGGGTCGAACTTGCCGGCCTTGGCGCCATCGGTGTAGGGGTCGGGCTTGCCCTTGGCGCCGTCGGTGTACGGGTCGGCCTTGCTGGCCTTGGCGCCCTGCGAATAGGGGTCGAACTTGTTCTGCGCGTGCGCAAGCGGCGCCATGGCCACGGCTGCCGCAGCGACGATCAGGCTGGAAAGAAGTGTCTTGCTCATGGGAGCCTCGCCAGATTGGGGCGCGATTCAAGGGCCCGCCCGAGTGCGCCCATCAAGCCATCGGGCAGGCGGCATGACGCAAGTCTCAATTTGCTGTCATTGCAAGGATAGACCTTGCCGCTCGAACGTGCCGACGGCGGGCCATGCCGGCGCCGGCACGGTGTTCGTCAGTGGGAGTGGCCCTTGCGCTCGCGCGTCGACTCGCGCACATGCACGGCAGGCACATCGACCACGTCGCCTTTGGCGGTGGCCACCGCCGAGATGTCAGGCATCACCGGCATGGCCGGCAGCAGCACCGGCATGCCGAGCCAGTGGCCCCAGGCGTCCACCCAGGCACGCTGGGTGGCCGCGCCAAGTTCCAGCATGGCGTTGGCATAGTGCAGTGGGATCGACATCAGCGGCATCTGGCTGGTCCACTGCCGCGCGTAGAGTTCCTCGGGGTCTTGCGGCACGAAGCAGGAGGCCCAGTCGAACTGGGTTTCCTCCACGATCGACCGCGAGAAGTCGGCGTTCAGGCCCATCATCTTTTGCCAGTTTTCCAGCAGCTTGTTGTCGAACGTCGCAAACGGCTGGAAGGCAGGCGGAAAAGCGAACGGCTGGAACGGCCAGGCGGCCCAGGGGTTCGTAGGTTGGCTTTGCATGCTGAAGACTCCAGGTTGGAAACCGGTGACAAAGACGGTTTGGCAGCGCGGACGGTGCTGCCAGCGCTGGATGCGCCAGTCGATTGGACAGTTGACCCGGCGGGGGTGATGCCGGCTTCACGGGCAGGCAGCACGGGCATCGCTCGGGCCGACCACCACATCGTCATCCATCAAGGACCACGGGTCAACCGGCGGATATCCCGGCCCCTTCGCGATTCGCGATGCAGTGTGTGGCACGAAAGTCGCCGGACCGCCTGCCATCGTGCAGGAGTCATGCGTCATGACGAAGACGGCGCGTCATCGCGGACACTGTGAAGCCTTCGGCCGCCTGACAGATGTCGTATGCCGTCCCCGTCACAACTGGCGCATGCCGTCGCGCCGGAGGCACAATAGGGGCTCGAAATTCACGCGGATCGCGACCGGGAGAGGAAATGGAACTGCGGCAACTGCGCTACTTCGTGCACGTGGTGGAGCTTGGCAGCATGGGGCAGGCGGCCCAGCGGCTCGGCGTGGTCACGTCCGCGTTGAGCCAGCAGATCAGCCGTCTGGAAAGCGAACTGTCCACGCGGCTGCTGCAGCGCACGTCCAGTGGCGTGGTGCCCACCGATGCGGGGCTGGCGTTCTGGCGCCAGGCGCAACTGGCGCTGCGGCATGCCGACGATGCCGCGCTTGCGGCGCGTACGGCGCGGCTGTCGGGCCATGTCAGCGTGGGCATGGCGCCGAGCACGCTTGCCGTGCTGGGACCGACGTTCATGCTGGCCATGCGTGACAGGTATCCCGATATCCGCCTGCATCTGGTCGAAAGCCTGTCGGGCGGCCTGGCCACGATGATCGGCGCGCGCCAGCTCGACCTGGCCGTGCTGTTCCAGTTGGAGCCGGGGCAACGCTGGAGCAGCATGCCGTTGCTGGAAGAACGCCTGTTCGTGATCGCGCGGCCCGACCAGCCCGGCCTGCCGGCCGCCGGGACCGTGCAGCTGAATGCCATCGGCGACCTGCCGCTGATCCTGCCAAGCGGCGCCCACGGGCTGCGCGCGGTGCTCAACGCGGCGTCGGCGCGCAACCAGCGTCCGCTGAATGTGGTGGCGGAGATCGATGGCCTGGCGATGCTGATGGATGCCGTGCGCGCCGGCATTGGTGCCACCATCCAGCCCGGCGCGGCCGTGGCCCGCCATCTGGGCGATCCGCTGACGC
The DNA here is from genome assembly GCF_900104095.1 of Ralstonia sp. 25mfcol4.1. Taxonomy (GTDB): domain Bacteria; phylum Pseudomonadota; class Gammaproteobacteria; order Burkholderiales; family Burkholderiaceae; genus Cupriavidus. The sequence goes on from NZ_FNJO01000007.1 coordinate 285,318, forward strand.
TGATCGAGATCGCCGATGCCGGGGTGAGCCGCCCCAACATGCTGGTGAGCCTGTCGGACGATGAACTGTCGCCCGCCGGCCTTGCCGCGCGAAGCGTGCTGGAGCAGGTGGCGCGCGAACTGGTGACGGCCGGACGCTGGCCGGGCGCCACCCTTCACAAATCCTGAACACCGTCTGCTGCGTGGGGGCTGGCGCACATGGCGCGCGGTCCGTAGAGTCGGGGAACTCGAACGATTCCAACGATTCCCGCAGGAGACTCGCATGACCCCACGCACGCCGCGCCGCATCGCGCTGAAGGCGCTCGGCACCATGGCCCTGGCTGCCGCCATCCCGGCCCCTTTCACCACCGCTGCATTCGCCGCCGATGCCTGGCCGTCCAAGCCGATCACGCTGGTCGTGCCCTTTGCGTCGGGCGGCACCACCGACATCATCGGGCGTGCCGTGGGCCAGCGGCTGGGCGAGGCGCTGGGCCAGCCCGTCGTGGTCGATAACCGGCCCGGCGCTGGCGGCACCATCGGCGGGGCGCTGGTGGCGCGCGCCAACCCGGACGGCTACACGTTCCTGCTGGCCACCGTGGCCCATACGATGGCCCCCGGCATCTACAAGACGCTGCCGTACGACTTCCAGAAGGACCTGGAACCGATCGGCATGGTGGCGCTGACGCCGAACGTGGTGATCGTCAACCCGTCGATTCCGGCCAAGTCAGTTCAGGAACTGGTGGCCTACATCAAGGCCAATCCGGGCAAGGTCAACTATGGATCGGCCGGTATCGGCAGCACCGAGCACCTGTCGGGCGAGCTGTTCCGCGCGTCTACGGGCACCGATATCTCCCATGTGCCGTACAAGGGTGGCGCGCCGATGATGACCGACCTGATCGCGGGCCAGATCCAGATGGCGATCGAGACCAGCCCGTCGGCCAATCCGCATATCAAGAGCGGCAAGGTCAAGGCGCTGGCCGTGACGTCAGCCAAGCGTTCGGCCGCCTACCCCGGCGTGCCGACCGTGGCCGAAAGCGGCGTGCCTGGATACGAGGTGACCACCTGGTATGCGTTGATGGCGCCGCATGGCACGCCCGAGGCGGTGCGCCAGCGCGTGAGCGCCGAGCTGGCCAAGGTGCTGAAGCAGCCGGACGTGCAGAAGCGATTCGACGAACAGGGCGTGACCGCCGGCGACATGACGCCGCAGCAGCTGGCCGGCTTCATCAGGACCGAAACCACCAAGTGGACCAAGGTGGCCAAGGATTCGGGCGCGAAGGCCGAATAGCCGGATCAGGCCCGAGGCTGGCCAGTTTCCCGGCCGCCGCCGCGCGGTTACATCGCGCGGCGGATCTCCGACACCCCGAACGCCGCCAGCGCCAGTCCGGCCACCCGGTCGATCCACTGGCGCAGGCGCGTGCCCAGTGCGTGGCGCGCGCCCGTGACCATCGCCACCAGCACGCACCACCAGGCGATCGATCCGCAAAACACGCCCAGCACCGTGGTCATGGCAATCGTCGTCGAGAACGGCCCGCGCGGCGCCAGCGTGGCGAACAGCGCGGCGAACATGATGATGGTCTGCGGGTTGGTCAGCGTCAGCAGAAAGGCGCTGGCGAACGCGCGCAGGCCCGAGCCATTGCCGCGCAGCGTGGCGACCTGCTCGGTCGGCTTCTGGAAGAACGTACGCAGCCCCAGGTAGAGCAGGAACAGCCCGGCGGCAATATGCAGCGGCTTGTCGTAGGCCAGCATGAACTGCGACACCCCCACCAGCCCCAGTGCGGCCACCAGGCCATACACGGCATCGCCACAGGCGATGCCGAAGCCGATCGACAGGCCGGCGCGCGGGCCGTCGGTCAGCGTGCGGCGTATGCAGAGCATCCCCATGGGGCCGACCGGCGCGGCAACGGCCAGGCCGACGCCGGCGGCGGTCAGGAAGAGGGTGGGCAGGGACATGGTGGTTGTCTCGGTGAGTGTTGGTGTTGTCCGCCGATTCTAGCGGCTAGTCGGCTCAAGCGGCCGCCGGGGCCGCACCTCGCGCCAGCACCTGCGCCAGTTCCACGGCCGGCACCGGCCGGCCGAACAGCCAGCCCTGGCCGTAGTCCACGCCCTGCGCGCGCAGAAAATCGGCCTGGGCGCGGTCTTCGATGCCTTCGGCCACCACCTGCAGCCCCAGCGACTGGGCCATGGCGATGATGTGCGGCGCCACGGTGCTCGACGCCGCCTCCTGCCCGATCGTGTCGACAAAGGACTTGTCGATCTTCAACGCGTCCACCTTGAAGCTCTGCAGGTACGACAGGCTGGAGTAGCCCGTGCCGAAGTCGTCGATATAGACCGGGTGGCCCGCGTCGCGGAATGCCTGAATCGTGTCGCGCGCCACGTCCGGCTCCAGGAAGCCGCGCTCGGTGGCCTCGATGCGGATCTGGTCGGGCGAGATGCCGGTGCCGCGCAGGCGTGCGGTCAGCACGCCCAGAAAGCGGCGGCTCTTCAGGTCTTCCGTGCCCACGTTGATCGATACGTAGAACGATGGATGCCGGCGCAGCAGCGTGCCCAGTTCGGCCAGCACGATATCGAGCACCTGGTCGGTGATCTGCTGGATCAGGCCGGCATTTTCCGCCATCGGGATGAACAGGTTGGGGCGTACCAGCCGGCCGTGACGGCGCCAGCGCACCAGGGCTTCGACGCCCACGCACTGGTTGTCCGACAGCGAGACGATGGGCTGGTAGTGCACGGCCATCTCGTGCCGCCGCACCGCCCCGCGCAACTCGCCTTCCAGGCTGAAGCGACGGGTGGCGCGGCGCCAGACCAGGATGCCCAACGGCACCCCGGCGGCCAGCCCCACGACCAGCCCGCCCACCAGCAGCGCCTTCCAGTTGGCCAGCAGCGCGGCCCGCGGCGCCAGCACCACCACCGCCAGCGGCATCGTGCGCGACTTGCGCAGAACGATCGACGCGTCGTCGTCGTTGGCCGCGTCGCTGCCGGATCCGTAGGCGTGGTCGGCGTAGGCGCGTTGCAGCCGCGCCAGGTTGGCGCCCTGCGACGCGGCGAAGATGCGCCCGGCATCGGTCTGCACGGCGGCCAGCATGCGCGATTCGCGGTCCACCACGTCGACGAAGGTCTGCGGGTCGAGCCCGACATAGCTGCCGTTGCGGCCCAGCAGCATCGATCGGCGCGGCGCGGCAAACGGGTTGGGCTGGTCGAACCAGTAATCCAGGCCGTCTGGCGTGCGCCAGTCGGGCGGCGGCAGGATGAACTGGTCGGCTTGCACGGCGCCCAGCAGGGCCGAGCACAGCCGCTTGCCGCCCCGGTAGGCGCCCGCATCCTGGATGTGCCGATAGGTATAGGTAATGCGCCGCATCTCCACCAGATGCGATGAAGAGCAGGGGTCCTCGCGCAGCGATTCCAGGTCCTGCAGTGCGTTGAGTGCCTGGGTCATGACCGTCTCGGCGCGCGTCACGGCGGCGTCGGCAAACACGCTCAGCTGGTCGGATTCGCGCCGGCTGGCTTCGAGCTGGGCCATGAACACGCCGATTCCCACCGGGAACAGCGTGGCCATCGTCGCCAGCACGATCGTCACAACCAAGAACCAGCTGCGCTGCATCGGGAGCCCTCAGGAGAGTGCGCCACGGAGGGCGCCCACGGCGCGGTGCGCGCCGTCCCATTCACAAACACACAAACCGGATTTGACAGTCTTGTCAGTGTTGCCTGATATCTGGAGTGAGGAAGTCTTGCGTTGCTGCACCACAAAATCACCTGCCTGCTCTGGGGAGCATAGCTAACAATCACCGCTCACGTCTGATACTTTGAGCCTGTTTTTGCAATTTCCAATGGCGACATGCGAGGGCGCCGCCCTGCCGGCGGCACGGCCTTGACCACAGGGTAAGGGATATTTGCCTACGCCCGGATTCATCCCGATGGCGGGGTGGTGCCGGGCTTGACAGTGGCGGACGCCTCACATGCGCCAGATCGGCAGCAGCCATACAGGAGCCACCATGAAAGATGCTGACCCGCGCCCGACCTGGCGCTTCGACCACCTGAACGTGTCGGCGGGGAGCCACAAGGTGCTGGAAGAGTTCTTTGGCGGCGTGATGGGGCTGCAGACAGGCTATCGGCCGCCATTTCCGTTTCCGGGCGCCTGGCTGTATGCCGGCGACCAGGCCGTGATCCACGCCGTGGACGATCCCCGGCTCGATGCCGGGTCCGGCGCGCTGCAGGTCGGCCATATCGCGTTCCGCAGCGACGCGCCGGCGGCGCCGCTCATCGCCCGGCTGCAGGCGGGCCCGTGGCCGTTTCGCGTGGCGCGCGTGCCGGCGGACAACACACTGCAGATCTTTGTCTCGCTGCCGGGCGGGCTGGTCATCGAACTGGACATGCCCGACGACGGCTCGATGCAGGCAGGCCGCTGAAGCGGCCAGCGGCCGGATGGGGCAGTGGGGGCAGGGCGGCGTGGCGCCGGCGCCTACAGGCTGGACATCGCTCCCGTCAGGCAACGGGATGTCCAGTGCAGTGCCGGGGTGCGGGCGCCGTATTTCCGCTCTCTGTCAGCCCGGCTACGCTTTTTCGACGGCGGCCGCCGGCTCGCCGGTGCTCAGACGGCCGACTTCAGGACCGCGCCGGTGGCGAAGAAGCTCTGCAGGTTGTCGAACACCAGCCCGGCCATTGCCGCACGGGTCTCGTGCGTGCCGCTGGCCACGTGCGGCAGCAGCACCACGTTGTCCAGCGCGAACAGGGCTTCGGGCACCTTGGGCTCGTGCTCGAACACGTCCAGCCCGGCGCCGGCAATGCGCTGGTGCGTCAGGGCATCGACCAGTGCCGCTTCATCCACCACCGTGCCGCGGGCGATATTGATCAGATAGCCCTTCGGGCCCAGCGCCTTCAGTACGTCGGCGGACACCAGGTGGCGCGTCTCGGGGCCGCCCGATGCGGCGATTACCAGGAAGTCGGCCCACTCGGCCAGCGCCTGTATCGACGGCTCGAAGCGATAGGGCACCCCGTCCTGCGCCTTGCGGCCGAAGTAGCGCACCTCCATGTCGAAGCCGCTCGACCGTTTGGCGATGACGCGGCCGATCCGGCCCATGCCGACGATGCCCAGCCGCTTGCCGCTGACGCGCGTGGTCAGCGGATACGGGCCCTTGAGCCAGTCGCCACGGCGGACGTAGCGGTCGGCGGCGCTGACCTGCCGCGCCGCGTCCATCAGCAGCGCAAACGCGGTGTCGGCCACGCAGTCGTTGAGCACGTCGGGCGTGTAGCCCACGGCAATGCCGCGTGCGCGGGCGGTGTCCAGGTCCAGCTTGTCCAGGCCCACGCCGAAGCTGGAAATCACGCGCAGGTTCGGCAGCGTGGCCAGCATCGCGGCGTCCACGCCGGTGGCGGCGCGCGTGGTCATTGCCACGAACTCGCCGCCGTGCCGTGCCAGGTAGGCGGCGGGATCGCTTTCGGCCCAGAGCGGATGCACGTCGAAATGCTTGGCCAGACGGGCTTCGGTCTGTTCCGGGAGCCGGCCATGCTGCAGGAGGCGGGGTTTCATGCGAGAAGAGTCCTTTTCTTGTGGAAGTGTCCGGGCGCGCGGTCAGTCGGCGCTCAGGTGATTATCGGCGATGATCCTTGCGTAACGCTTGCGGTCGCTGGCGATGGTCTCGGCAAACTGCTGCGGCGTGCTGCCCACCGGAATCGCGCCCTGTTCGATCAGTTGCTTCCTTACCTCCGGCATGGCTACCGCCTTCTTCACGTCGGCGGCGATCTTGTCGACGATGTCCTTCGGCGTGCCGGCGGGCGCCAGCAGGCCCACCCAGGAACCCGACTCGGCGTTCTGGATGCCGGCCTCGGCCAGCGTGGGCACGTCGGGCATCGATGGCGACCGCACGTTGCCGGTCACGGCCAGCGCGCGCAGCTTGCCGGCCTTCACGTGGCCCGTGGTTTCCAGGATCGACGCGAACAGCATGTCGACGTTGCCGGCCATCAGGTCGGTCATGGCCGCGCCGCCGCCCTTGTAGGGCACGTGCAGCATGTCGGTGCCCGTGGCGGCCTTGAAGATCTCGCCGGACAGGTGCGGCGAGCCACCCGTGCCGGAGCTGGCGAACGTCAGCTTGCCGGGCCTGGCCTTGGCCAGCGCCACCAGTTCCTTCGGCGTCTTCGCGGCCAGGCCCGGCGTGACCACCAGCGCGAACGGCAGTTCGGCCATCATCGTTACCGGCACGAAGCTGTCGGGCTTGTAGTTGAGCTTCTTGTACAGGAACGGGTTGATGGATTGGGTGCCGACGTTGCCAGCCACCAGCGTGTAGCCATCGGGCTTGGCGCGCGCGGTCAGTTCCAGGCCGACGTTGCCGGCGGCGCCGGGGCGGTTGTCCACCACCACCGGCTGACTCCAGATCTGCGACAGCCGCTGTGCGACGAGCCGCGTGCCGATGTCGGTGCCGCCGCCGGGCGTGAACGGCACGATGATGGTGACGGGTCTGGTCGGCCATTCGCCCTGGGCGTGGGCGCCAAAGGCAGCGGTAACGGCAAGGGCCGCGGCGGCGATGCGGGCAATCTTCAACATGGGTTGTCTCCGGAATTGTTTTAGGTTTTTATGTCTGGGCCTGCGCGTCAGCGGCCGCGGGCCTTGCGCCAGGCCGCGAAGTCCTCGCGCGCCTGCTCGGCGGTCGGCGGATAGAGCCCGATGATCGAGCGCCCGTTGCGCACTTCCTCGGTCACGAAGTCCTCGAACGCGGTCATTTCCACGGCCTCGGCGGCGATTTCTTCTGCGATGTGCCACGGAATGACGACCACGCCTTCGGCATCGCCCACGATCACGTCGCCGGGGAACACCGCCACGTCGCCGCATCCGATCGGCACGTTGAATTCCAGCGCCTGATGCAGCGTCAGGTTGGTGGGGGCCGACGGACGATGGTGGTACGCGGGCATGGCCATCTGCGCGATCTCGGGCGAATCGCGGAAGCCGCCGTCGGTGACGATGCCCGCGCCGCCGCGCTGTATCAGTCGCGTGACCAGGATCGATCCCGCCGATGCGGCGCGTGCGTCCTTGCGGCTGTCGATTACCAGCACGGCGCCGGGCGGGCACTGCTCGATGGCCTGGCGCTGCGGATGGTTCGGGTCCTGGAACACGGTGATGGGGTTCAGGTCCTCGCGCGCCGGGATATAACGCAACGTGAACGCCTCGCCGACCATCGTGCCGGCGTCGGGGTTGAGCGGGCGCACGTCCTGGATGAACTGGTTGCGCAGGCCGCGCTTGAACAGCGCGGTGCAGAGCGTGGCGGTGCTGACGGTCCTCAGCGCGTCGCGCAGACTGGAACTGAGCGGGGTCATGGGGTGGCCTCAGTAGATGCTCGGTTCGCCCACGGGCTCGCCGAAATCGGTTTGCAGGAAGTCGAAATCGCAGCCGTCGTTGGCCTGGCGCACATGGCGCGAGAACATGTAGCCGTAGCCGCGCATGTAGCGCGGGGGCAGAGGCGTCCATGCGGCGCGGCGCGCGGCCAGTTCCTCGTCGGACACTTCCAGATGGATGCTGCGCTGGTCGATGTCCACCGAGATCAGGTCACCCGTCTTCACCAGCGCGAACGGGCCGCCGATGTAGGCCTCGGGCGCCACGTGCAGGATGCAGGCGCCATAGCTGGTGCCGCTCATGCGCGCATCGGACATCCGCAGCATGTCGCGCACCCCCTGCTTCACAAGCTTTTTCGGAATCGGCAGCATGCCCCACTCGGGCATGCCGGGGCCGCCCTGCGGGCCGGCGTTGCGCAGGATCAGGATATGGTCGGCCGTGACGTCGAGGTCTTCGTTCTCGACGGCTGCCTTCATCGACGGGTAGTCGTCGAACACCAGCGCCGGGCCCGTATGTTTGAAGAATCGCTTCTCGCACGCGCTGGGCTTGATCACGCAGCCGTCTGGCGCGATATTGCCGCGCAGCACGGCCAGCGCGCCTTCCTGGTACAGCGCGTTCTCGCAGGTGCGGATCACATCGTCGTTGTGCACCTCCGCACCCGCAATGTTCTCGCCCAGCGTGCGGCCCGTGACCGTGGGCGCGTCGAGGTGAAGCTTGTCGCGGATGCGGTTCATCAGCGCCGGCAGCCCGCCTGCGTAGAAGAAATCCTCCATCAGGTAGGTGTCGCCGCTGGGCCGGATGTTGGCGATCACGGGCACATGGCGGCTGGCGCGGTCGAAGTCGTCCAGGCCGATGTCGTGGCCGGCGCGGCGCGCCATGGCAATCACGTGGATGATGGCGTTGGTGGAGCAGCCCATCGCCATGGCCACGGCAATCGCGTTCTCGAACGATGCGTGTGTCTGGATGCGCTGCGGCGTCAGGTCTTCCCAGACCATGCCGACGATGCGCCGGCCGGCCTCGGAGCACATGCGGATGTGGTTGGCGTCGGCGGCCGGAATCGACGATGCGCCGGGCAGTGTCATGCCGATGGTCTCGGCAATCGCGGTCATCGTGCTGGCCGTGCCCATCGTCATGCACGTGCCGTGACTGCGCGCGATGCCGCCCTCGATGCCGATCCACTCGGTCTTGCTGATATTGCCGGCGCGGCGCTCGTCCCAGAACTTCCAGGCATCGGAGCCCGATCCCAGCACCTGGCCCTTGTAGTTGCCGCGCAGCATGGGGCCGGCGGGCACGTAGATGGCCGGCACGCCCGCGCTGGTGGCGCCCATCAGCAGGCCCGGGGTGGTCTTGTCGCAGCCGCCCATCAGCACCGCGCCGTCGATCGGATGCGAGCGGATCAGCTCTTCGGTCTCGATGGCCAGCAGGTTGCGGTAGAGCATCGTGGTCGGCTTGACCGAGCTTTCGGACAAAGAAATGGCCGGTAGTTCCACGGGGAAACCACCGGCCTGCAGGATGCCGCGCTTCACGTCGTCCACGCGCTGCTTGAAGTGCGCGTGGCAGGGGTTGATGTCGGACCATGTGTTGATGATGGCGATGAGCGGCTTGCCCATCCATTCATCGGGCGCGTAGCCCATCTGCATGATCCGCGAGCGATGCCCGGACGAGCGCAAGTCGTCGGGCGCGAACCAGCGCGCGCTGCGCAGCTGGTCCGGCGTTTTTTCAGGTGCCGTCATCGTTGTCTCTTCCACTTGGAATCCTGCCAGTCGCGTAGTTGTACGACGACTGGGGTTTTGGAAATTAAAGCACTAATATATTAGTACGTCAACGCAGGGATTTCCGCAGCCCGTTCGGCTAGAATCGCGCCGAACATTCCAGTCATTTACGCATGGCCGCCACGCTTCCCAACCCTTCCGGACAGTTCCAGTTCGACCGCACACGCCAGGCTGCGCCGCAGGTGTTCGAGCATATGCGCGACCAGATCATCTCGATGGCGCTGCCGCCGGGCACGGTGCTGTCGCGTCCCGAACTGGCGCTGCAGTACGGCATCAGCCAGACGCCGGTCCGCGACGCGCTGATGCGGCTGGCCGAAGAAGGGCTGGTCGATGTGTTTCCGCAGCACGCCACGCGCGTCAGCCGCATCGACGTGGCGCTGGCGCGGCAGGCGCATTTTCTGCGCCGCTCGGTGGAAGTGGAGATCGTCCGGACCCTGGCCGGCGCGCCCGATGTAGCCCTGGTGGAACGCCTGCGCGCCACGGTGGCACGGCAGCAGCGCCTGCTCGAACTCGACGACCTGGCCGAGTTCACCGCCAACGACCAGTATTTCCATCGCCAGCTCTACGAGGCCGCCGCCGTGCCGGACCTGTTCGGGCTGGTGCGCCGCCAGAGCGGCCATCTGGACCGCCTGCGCCGGCTGCACCTGCCGATTCCGGGCAAGGCCAATGCCGTGCTGCGCGACCATACCGCAATCGTCGACGCCATCGCCGCCGGCGACGTGGCGGCCGCCGAAACGGCGCTGCGCGACCATCTGACCGGCACGCTCGCCAACGTCGAGGAAATCCGCTCCCGCTTCCGGGATTACCTGCGCTAGCGCCGCCGCCCGGCGGCCTGAATCGGGTCAGGGCGTTTGTTTTTGGCAACGGCTCGCCCGCCGTCTACCCACTACATGGGTAATGTCAGCCTCTGCGCATTCGTCAATGACGAAGGATTTGTCGATTGCTGGCGGATATTGATAGATTCCAGAGGTATTTACTGCCGGGTAGACCGAGATGTCCGCCAGAGTCACCATTACCAGCAGCGATCAACTGGGGCAGGTGCTCCAGGGCGCGCGCAAGATCGCCGGCCTGACCCAGGCCGACGCCGCCGCACGGCTGGCCATCAGCCAGAGCCGCATTTCCCATATGGAGCTGAATCCGGAGACCATCAGCGTCGCCCAGTTGCTGGCGCTGCTGGGGGCCTACGGCATGGATCTGATTGTCGAGCCCCGTGCCGTGCGCGATGCGTTGCTGGAGAAGCTGGAATGGTAGCCGGCGCGGGCCTGCCTGCGCCGTGCCCGGCCAGTCAGGGCAGGTAGCCCAGCAGCTTCCACCAGACGTAATCGAGCGGCAGCAACACCACGAGCGTGATGGCCGCCATCGCCAGGCAAAGCCGCGTGCCGTGCCGCAAGCCCACGCCCCCGAGCTGCATCGCAATCACGATGGGCGGCGACTGGTACGGGAAGAACACCGTCGAGAACACCGGCACCTGCAGCATCAGCACCGATTCCAGCGGCAGCCCCGTGGCATTGGCCAGATCGCGTGCCAGCGGCGTGAGCACGGCCGGCAGCGCGGGGAGCGTCGACATCAAGCCCAGTACCGCGCCCATGGCGCCGATGGTGCCCACGTTGGCTGCCGTATGACCGGGAGCCAGCGGCAGCACCTGCAGCAGGCCGGCACTGATGGCGCTGCCCAGCCCGGTGGATTCCACCACGGCCCCGAGACCCAGAAAGCCGGCCACGTAGATCAGCGGTACCAGATGAACCTGCTCGGTCAGCGCCTTGGGCGATACCAGGCCGATGCCGGGCAGCAGGCAGACGATGCACGCGGCCAGCGAAATCCAGGCTGGCGAGATGCCATGCCACGCGTCGGTGGCGAACCCGGCCACCGCCAGCGCCAGGATGATCGCCAGCGCGCGCTCCTGGGCACCCATCGCGGTCTGCGTGACAGGCGCTTGCGCGGGCATCGGACCGTTTTCCGGGAACAGCTTGCAGATGACCCAGATCAGCACCACGGTCTTCAGCGCGCCCAGCACCGGGAAATGCAGCAGCAGGTAGCTGCCGTAGCTGAGGTTGATGTGATAGAGCGAACTGGCCGCGCCCAGCAGCACGCTGTTCGGAATGTTGGCCGGCAGGATGGCGGTGGGCGGCATGTAGCTGGCCGCCGCCACGGTCATCACCATGCCGATACGGCCGTTCGACCCGGCGGCGAAGCCCAGCCGGTCCGCCAGTGCAAGCACGATCGGCATCAGCAGCAGCACGCGGCCCGTGGTGGAGGGCATCAGGAACGCCAGCCCGACCGCGCTCAGCGCCACCGTGGTAATCACCTGCGGGTAAGTGCCCACCCGCTTGTGGAAGATGATGTCCGCCAGCCGCACCGCCAGCCCGGTACTGCGCAGCGCCACGCCGGTTACGGCGCCGCCGAACATCAGCCACCACGCCGTCGACGTGAATCCCGAAAACACCACGGTGGGCGGTGCGATATGGAACACCACCGCCGACAGGAAGAACAGCAGCGTGGCCGTGGGTTCGGGCAGCACGCCGACGGCCCAGCAGGAGACCGTCGACAGCACCAGCGCGCCGGCCCAGATCAGCGCCGGCGGGGCATGGAGGGCGCTGCCCGTAATCCAGACGGCGCTGATGCAGGCGCCGATCAGCAGCGCGGCACGGATCGAATCGGCAGGGCGGCCGGCCAACGGGGCGGGCTTCGGAGATGAAGGGGGCGTCGGCGGTGTGGTTTCGGGACGTGCTTCGGCGCTGCCGGGGGTGGCTGACATCTTGGATCTGTCTCGCGGGCGGGCCGGTCGCCTGGGACGCCGGTCTTGTTTTATGAGCGAAAGTGCTGAGCCGCTATCGTATGGTTGTCTGATGAAGCAGGCAACCGCCGCGCGCGGGTCAGTGTGTTTTGCGGAATGTCAGGTTGATGCGCTCGTTGCCGGTAAGTGCGTGATCCCCTGCGGCCAGCGGCGCGATGCCGTGGAACACCAGCCGCGAGGGGCCGCCCCAGACGACCACGTCGCCATGCGCCAGCCGCACGCGCGACGGGCGGTCGGCCCGGCGCAGGCCGCCCCACAGAAAGATGGCCGGCAGGCCCAGCGACACCGACACGATGGGCGCCCGCAAGTCGAGTTCATCGCGATCCTGATGCAGCGAAAGCCGCGTGCCGGGCAGATAGCGGTTGATCAGGCACGCATCGGGCACGAAACCGGGATACCCGGCAGCCTCGGCGGCATCCAGCGCCAACTTCCGGAAAGCGCCGGGCATGCCAGGCCAGGGCCGCCCCGTATCGGGATCGACCGGATCATAGCGATAGCCGGTACGGTCCGACACCCAGCCGCGCTCGCCACAATTCGTCATCGCCACCGACATCCGCAGCCCGCCCGGCGTGATCAGGTGCCGAAACGGTGAGCCGGCGCTGACTTCGCCAACCGCCTGCAGCAACGTGGGCGCTATGTCGCGCGCAAAGCCCCGCAGGACGACGGCACCGGGCCCCAACGGCTCAACGGCTGGCGGCGTATCGGGATGGGCGGGAAGGGCGTCGAAGAGGTCGAAGGTCATGGCAGATCGGTTGCAGTCCGATCATACCGGGTGCGCCGTCATGGCGTTTCGTTGATGACGTGGATTGCCCGTTTCGTTTATTTCGATTATGGTCGGGCGACGCAGTAAGGAGTGACACATGACGATCCTCGACCCTCGCACCACCCTCCCCGCCGACAAGGAAGTGGAAATCGCCCTGCGCGGCCAGCGCGAGCTTGCGGCCTACCTTCGGACACACATTGACACACAGCGCATCCAGATTATCGATGAGAAGGATGAGGCGCATCAAATTGAGTTGCCAACCACAGCCCTACGCTTGCTGCTCGATATCCTGGCGGAACTGGCGGCTGGCAATGCAGTGCAAGTCGTCCCGGTACATGCCGAACTGACGACCCAGGAAGCTGCGGACTTGCTGAACGTGTCCCGACCCTATCTGGTCAGCCTGCTCGAAGCTGGCGAGCTGCCGTTCCACAAGACCGGCAAGCACCGCCGCATCCGTTTCTCCGACCTCATGGCCTACAAGGCCGCCCGGGACGCGCGGAGCGAGAAGCTGATGGATGAGTTGGTTCGTGAAGCACAGGCCCTGGGCATGGGCTACGAATGAGATGTTCACCTTTTACAGCTGTCTACGATGCTTGCGTTCTGTATCCCGCCCCGGTCAGGGATCTGCTCGTCCGCCTGGCAAGGTCCGGGCTGTTTCGCGCGCGATGGAGTGATCGCATTCAGGAAGAATGGAAGCGAAATCTTCTGGCCAACCGGCCCGACCTGACGCGCGCGCGGCTGGATCGTACTTCGCAAAGAATGGACGAGGCCGTTCCCAACAGTGTGGTTACCGGCTATGAGTCGCTGATAGACGGCCTCACGCTACCCGATCCCGGCGACCGACACGTCCTGGCGGCGGCCATACACTGCAGCGCGAGCGTCATCGTGACTTTCGACCTGAAGGACTTTCCGGCAGAAGCGGTGGCTCCCTTTGGAATCGAAGCGCAGCATCCCGACGAATTCATCGAAAATCTGATGGATCTGAGCGTTGGCGTAGTCGTGGCCGGAGTTCAGCGCCAGCGTAGCGCGATGACTCAGCCCAGGATGACCCCGGACTGTCTCCTGAAGAACTTCGAGAAAAATGGCCTGACTCGGACCGCCAAAGCACTCCTTCCTTACAGGACGCTGCTTTAGGCGGTCGGACAACCTATCGCGACACCTTCCCCATCCCCTCCAGCAACGCCTTGTGAAACGCCGTCGGGTCCTGCATTTGCGGGGCGTGGCCCATTTCCGGGAATTCCACCAGCGTCGTGTTCGGGATGGCCTTTGCGGTGGCCTTGGCCAGTTCAGGATAGCGGCCCAGCTTTGGCTGCACGTCGGCCGGGGCGGCGTCCTTGCCGATGGCCGTGGTGTCCTTGTCGCCGATCATCAGGAGTGTGGGGGCCTGGATGGCGCCCATTTCGTAGACCACGGGCTGGGTGTAGATCATGTCATAGAGCAGGGCGGAGTTCCATGCCACGATCTGCTTGCCGGGGCCGCGATACATGCCGGCCAGCATCTGTACCCAGGGCTCGTATTCCGGCTTCCACTGGTTCACGTAGTACGTGGACTTCTCGTAGTTGCGGATGCGGTCGGCGGTTGTGTTCAACTCGCGGGCGTACCACTGGTCCACCGACAGTGAAGGCACACCTTTGGCCTTCCAGTCCTCCAACCCGATCGGGTTCACCAGCACCAGCTGCTTGGTCTCCTGCGGATACATCAGCGCATAGCGCATGGCCAGCATGCCGCCCGTGGAGTGGCCCATCACGGTGATGTCGCGAATACCGATGGATGCCAGCAGGTCGTGTGTGTTACGTGCCAGTTGCTGGAACGTGTACTGGTAGTGCGCCGGTTTGGTCGACTTGCAGAAGCCCACCTGATCGGGCGCCACCACGCGGTAGCCGGCGCCGCTGAGCTGGCGGATGGTTTCCTGCCACGTGGCGCCGCAGAAGTTCTTGCCGTGCAGCAGCACCACGGCGCGGCCGTTCGGCTTTTCGGGTTTGACGTCCATGAACGCCATCTCGAGGGGCCGTCCCTGCGACGAGAACTTGTAGCGTTGGACCGGATAGGGGTAGTCGAAGCCTTCCAGCTCGGGGCCGTAGGCGGGGCCGCCATCGGCTGCGTCGGCCGCGTGGACGGGCGGTGCGAGGGTGGCGAAGGTGGCCGCCAGCGCGAGCGCGGCAAGCAGGGTCGGACGAACGGGGAGCGGGCGAAGGCTGGGCATGGTCATTGGCCAGGGGGGCGAGTGGGCGGGCATGAATAGGCGAGCATGGATATGGTCGCTCAAATGACCGCCCCGTGCGCGCCTAAGTTCCGGGTGGCCAGCATGAAAAAAGCCCGCCTTCCTTCCGGCCAGGCGGAAGAGAGGGCGGGCTTTGCGGGCCGGAACGAACTTGTGCGTCAGGCGAACGTATCGACCTCGCCACGTGCCAGCGTGCGCGGGGCGCGCGGCGTGGCGGGGGCGGCAGGCGCCGGCGTGTCGTTGCCGAAGCCCATGGCCTGCCCGAAGTTGCCGCCGTTGCCGGCCTGGCGTTGCTGCTGCTGTTGCTGGCCGCCCGAGTTGGCTTGCGCAAAGCTGTCGGCGCCCACCGATGTCTGGCCAAGCTGGATGCCCGCTTCGGCCATCGACGTGCGCAGGTGCGGCAGCGCGGCTTCCACGGCGGCGCGCACGGCCTGGTGCGGCGATACGAACTGCGCCTGGGCCTGATCGTTGACCACGTTCAGCACCACCTTCAGCGGGCCAAGGTTGGGCGGGTTCAGATCGAGTTCGGCGGTCTGGTTGCCCTGCGTGGACAGGCGCACCATCTGCTGGCCCAGTGCCTGCGACCACTGGCTGTCGCCGACGTTCGGGGCGATGACCGGGCGCGCGACAACGGCGGCGGCGTTGGCCTGGGCGGCCTGGGCCGGCGTCTGGGCGGCCAGGGCCGACGCGATGGTGGCGGCGCTGCTGGCATTGGTCGCGCCCGTGTCCACGCCTTCGCCGGTGCGTGCGCTGGCCTGCGCGACGGCGAACGGCGTGACCGGGGCCTGCGTCGGCTGGCTGGCCGGGGCATTGCCGGCCGGCGCCAGGGCCGGCTGGTTCTGCTGGCCCAGATTCGCATGCTGCTGGCCGGTGCCCTGGCCGCGTGCGTCCTGTGCGGCGGCCTGGGCCGGCGCCGTCACGGTGGCCGCGATCTTGTCCGCCGTGGTCGGCGCATTGTTCTGCAGCGCGGCCCGCTGCTGGGCGATCAGCGCCAGCGTGTCGGTCGGGCTGGCGGTGGTGCCCTTGGCGGCCGTGTCTACGGTGGCCGCAGGCAACCTTGCTTCGGCCTGTGCCTGCAGGGCCGCGGCATCGGCGGCCGGATCGGCAGTGGCGGCTGCCGCGGCGGCCGTGGCAGCTGCGGCGGCGGATGTGCTGGCGCCCTGGGCCGTGCCCTGTGCCGACGGCAGCGTCGGCAGGGCGTTGATCGCACTGGTGTCGACGCCGGTCGTGCTGGCGGCGGCAGGGGTCTGGGGCACCGGGGGCTGCGTCAGCAGCGCAGCGGCTGCCAGCGCGGCGGCAGCCGCGGCGGCGTCGCTCGATGCGGTGTCCTCGGTCTCGCCATCCTTCGCGTCATCGGTCTTCGTGTCGCCCTTGGCAGCCACCTTGCCGGTGTCCTTCTGCGGCAGCGCATTGTTGGCGGCGGCCTGCTGCGGCTTCTGCGCGGCGCTGTCCTTCGATGCGTCGGCCTGCTTGCCATCCTTGGCCGGCACCTTTACCTGCGCGGCAGCCGGCGCTGACTGCTGGCCATCCTGGCGTGCGCGCGACAGCGCATCCTGGAACGGGTTGGCATCGCCACCCTTGCCGGCGTCGGGCGACTTGAGGTTCCCAAGGGCTGCGGCGGCGTTGCCGACGATCTGGCTGATATCGATCATTGTGGTCTTTGGCAGGTCAGTTCTGGCCGCTCGCCGGCTGGCGTGCGATGCGGGCCGCGTATTCGTCGTTGGCGCGCTGTTCGCGGCGCGTGGCGATCTGTTGTTCGCGCACTTCGGCACGCGTGATCAGCGTGTCGAAGGAATTCTGGCGGCGCTTCTGCTGTTGCCAGTTGGCGCGACCGGCCAGCAGGTCGGCCTCGGCCTTGTCCAGCGCGGCGGTCTGCTGGCGGATGGCATGGTCCAGCGAGTCGAGAAAGCGGGAAAAATCCTGCCAGCGGCTGGACGTCATGCCTTCGGCCGCAATGACCTGCATGCGGGCGCGGTACTCGTGACGGTACTCGGTCAACGCGTGCAGCTGCTGCTCGGCTTGCGTGCGCAGGCCCTGCAGGCGGCCCAGCTCGCGCGTGGCCTTGTCCGTATTGTCCTGGGCGATGTCGGCCAGGGTGTGCATTGGCGAGGTCTTAGCCATGGTGGGTTGCTCCGATGGTCGCGTGCAGCTGGGCAATCGACACCTCGTAGTCGGCGCGCTCGTGGATGTCCTGCTGCAGGAATGCCTCCATGCGCGGATGCAGGCGGATCGCGAGGTCCAGCTCCGGATCGTTGCCGGGCACGTAGGCGCCCACGCTGATCAGGTCGCGATTGCGCTGGTAGCGCGACATCAACTGCTTGAATCGCCGCACGGAGGCAAATTGCGGCGGTTCGATCAGGGCGGTCATGGCGCGGCTGATCGACGCTTCCACGTCGATGGCCGGATAGTGACCAGCTTCGGCCAGGCTGCGCGACAGCACGATATGGCCGTCGAGAATGGCGCGCGCCGAATCGGCAATCGGGTCTTGCTGGTCGTCGCCTTCGGTCAGCACGGTATAGAAGGCGGTAATCGAGCCGCCGCCTTCGGGGCCGTTGCCGGTGCGCTCCACCAGCGTCGGCAGCTTGGCGAACACCGAAGGCGGATAGCCCTTGGTGGCCGGCGGCTCGCCGATGGCCAGGGCGATCTCGCGCTGGGCCATCGCGTAACGGGTCAGCGAATCCATGATCAGCAGCACGTGCTGGCCCTTGTCGCGGAAGTACTCGGCCAGGCGCGTCGCGTAGGCGGCACCCTGCATGCGCAGCAGCGGCGAGCAATCGGCCGGCGCGGCCACCACCACCGATCGCTTGCGGCCTTCCTCGCCCAGGATGTTCTCGATGAATTCCTTCACTTCGCGGCCGCGTTCGCCGATCAGGCCGACCACGATCACGTCGGCGTTGGTGTAGCGGGCCATCATGCCCAGCAGCACGGACTTGCCCACGCCGGAGCCCGCGAACAGGCCCATGCGCTGGCCGCGTCCGACGGTCAGCATGCCGTTGATGGCGCGCACGCCGGTATCGAGCACCGTTTCGATGGGGGCACGCATCAGCGGGTTGATTTGCGCGCCCGAGAGCGGCACTTCGCTGGCGGCGGTGATCGGACCCAGCCCGTCAAGCGGACGTCCGGCCGCGTCCAGCACCCGGCCCAGCAGGCCATCGCCCACGGGCAGGCGCTTCGAGCCCGGCTCGCGCGGGGCGCTCACGCCCTTGGGCAGCGGCGACGGCTCCAGCGGATAGACGCGGGCGCCCGGCACCAGGCCGGCCACGTCGGATTGCGGCATCAGGTAGAGACGATCGGCGCCAAAGCCCACGACTTCGGCTTCGGCCGTGCGCGGGCCGCCATGCGAATGCTGGCCGCCCGGCAGTTCGATCAGGCAGTCGCTGCCCACGGGCATGCGCAGACCCACGGCTTCCAGCACCAGGCCGGCGGCACGCGTCAGGCGGCCGCAGGCGCGCTTGCTGTCGATCTCGGCGATGTTCGACGAAGCGGTGGCCAGCGCATCGCGCCAGCGGCCGGTATGGGCGGCAGCAGAGACGGTGTCCGGCGCCGTGGCCTGGGGCTCATGCATGCGGGGGCTCCCACGGATCGTTGCGGCCCAGGGCCTTGATCACGCGCTCCCAGCGCGTGGCCAGCGTGCCGTCGAGTTCGCCGCTGGCGGCGCTGGCGATGCAGCCGCCGCGTGCCACGGTGGCGTCGGCGCGCACCGTCCAGCCGGCCGCTTCGAGTTCGCCCTTGAGGTGGGTTTCCACCAGGGTCACGTCTTCGGGGTTGAGCAGCAGGCAGGGCGCGCCGGACAGCGGCGGCTCGGCGTTGATCAGTTCGCGCGCGGCCGGCACCAGGGCGGCCGGATCGATTTCCATCGTCTTGCGCACCAGCTGGCGTGCCACGTCGAGCGCCAGCGAAATCAGCGCGTCGGAGATTTCCGTATCGACACGGCCCAGCGCGTCGCGGAAGTTGCCGGCCAGTTCCTGCAGGCGGGCGGCTTCGCTGCGTGCCGATTCCAGCCCGCGGGCATAACCTTCGCGGTGGCCGTCGCCATAGCCCTGGGTCTGGCCCTGGGTGTAGCCCTGCGCGTAGCCTTCCTTGCGGGCACCGTCGCGCATGGCGTCCAGCGCGGCAAAGTCGATCGGCGGCGGGGGCGGAGGCTCGACCGGCAACTGCGCGGCCAGCACCTTCTTCAGGGCGTCGCGCGGGTCAAGCGATTCGGGCTGCCAGCGTTTCCAGGCGTCGCCGCCCAGGCTCGATCGCGCGGGCGCCTCGAAACCCTGGAAGCCTTCGTCGCTGCGGTGGACATTGGTAAGTCCACCGGAGAGCCCGCCGGATTGCTTGTCCGACAGACCGCCGGCGCCCTGGGGCGCGCCGGGCGCGCCAAAGAACCCGGGATCGCCGCGGCCCGGGCCGCGGCCTGCGGCAAAGCCGCGTTCAAACGTAGGCATCGTCGCCTCCGCCAATCTGGACTTCGCCGGCCTCGGCCAGGCGTCTCACCACCTGCAGGATGGCCTTCTGTTCGGCCTCGACCTGCGACACACGCACCGGACCCAGGGCCTCCAGGTCCTCGCGCAGCATTTCGCCGGCACGCGTCGACATGTTTCGGATGAACTTGTCGCGCAGTTCCTGCTGCGCGCCCTTGAGCGCGACGATAAGCGATTCGGTGGCCACTTCCTTGAGCACGCGCTGGATGCCGCGGTCGTCCACTTCCATCAGGTTCTCGAACAGGAACATCTCGTCGATGATCTTCTGCGCCAGGTCGGCGTCGTGCGTACGCACGCCGTCGATCACCGCTTCCTCGTGGGCCGTGCTCATCAGGTTGATGATCTCGGCAGCCGTGCGGACACCGCCCATGCGGCTGCGCTTCAGGCTCTGGCCTGCCAGCAGCTTGGTCAGCACGTCGGTCAGTTCCTGCAGCGCGCCCGGCTGCACGCCGCCGAACGTGGCGATACGCAGCACCACGTCGTTGCGCAGGCGTTCGGTGAAGAAGCCCAGCACTTCGGACGACTTCTGGCGGTCCAGGTGGATCAGGATGGTGGCGATGATCTGCGGATGTTCGTCCTTGATCAGTTCGGCCACGGTGTTGGCTTCCATCCAGTTCAGCGAATCGATGCCGCCGCCCGGGTCGCGCGATTCCAGGATGTCCTCGATCACCGACAGCGCGCGTTCCTCGCCCAGCGCCTTGTTCAGCACGCTCTTGATGAACGAGCTCGAATCGACGTTCAGGGCCAGGTACTGCTCGGTCTCGCCGCGGAACTCGGCCAGCACCTCGGCCATTTCCTCGCGGGTCACGGCCGACAGGTTGGCCATGGCGGAGCCGAGCTGCTGCACTTCGCGCGGCGACAGGTGCTTGAACACCTCGGCGGCCGAATCCTCGCCCACCGCCATCATCAGGATGGCGCTCTTCTGCAGGCCCTTGTCGGCCGCTCCCTTGCTAGCGTTAGCCTTCGTCATTTGCCATCCAGGTCTTGATTACGCTGGCGACCAGGCGCGGGTCGCGTTGCGCGGCGTCACGCACCAGGGCGAGATCGCTTTCATATTTCGCGGCCAGGCGCAGCACTTCCGGATTGGTTTCCTCTTCCGGCGGCGGCAGCACGGCTTCGGCTGCGGTGGCTTCCGTGGCGTCGGTGGTGGCAGGCAGGGCCGGCGTGGTGTACTTGCGCAGCACCGGCCGCGCCACCTTGAACCACAGGAACATGGCCAGCAGGGCCAGCAGCAGGTAGCCGACACCGGTCTTGGCCAGGTCGATCATCTGCGGCTGCTTCCACAGCGGCAGTTCCGGTTCCGTCTTGTTGTCGGCCGTGAACGGGCTGTTGACCACGTTCAGCGAATCGCCGCGATCGGCCGAGAAGCCCATCGCTTCCTTGGTCAGGTTCTCGATCTGGGCCAGTTCCTTGGCGGACAGCGCCTCGGTGATCGGCTTGCCCTTGGCGTCGACCTTGCTGCGGTAGTTCACCACCACGGCTACCGACAGGCGCTTCACGCCGCCCGGCGCCTGCTGCACGTGGCGCACGGTACGGTCGAGTTCGTAGTTGGTGGTGGCGTCGCGGCGGTTGCTGCTCGGGCCGGTCTTTTCTGCCGTCTGCGTGGCCTGGTTGGGCTGCGCCTGGGCCGGCGGGTTCGGCTGGCCGGGCTGGCGCGGCGGCTGCGGCGTGGTGACCGGCGCCACGGCAGCGGCGGGCGGCTGGTTGGACAGCGCGCCGGGCACGCCCCCTACGCCGGAACCGCCCTGCTGGTTCGATTCGCTGGTCTGCTGGCTGCGGATGGCCGCCTTGGTCGGATCCTGGTTCGGCTTGAAGCTCTCGTCGGTATGTTCCACCGACGAGAAGTCGATATCGGCCGTGACCTGGGCGTGGACGTTGTCCTTGCCAAGGATCGGGGCCAGGATCGATTCCACGCGCTTGACGTAGCTCTGTTCCACCTGCTGCACGAACTTGAGCTGGGTGGCGTCCATCGAGCGGTCGCTGCTGCCAGACAGCAGGTTGCCGTGCTGGTCGACGATGGAGATCGATTTCGGCGTCAGTTCGGGCACGCTGGACGACACCAGGTGCGTGATCGCGGCCACCTGGCCTTCATCGACCGCGCGGCCCGGGTACAGCTGCAGCACCACCGATGCGGTGGGCTTCTGGCGTTCGCGCACGAACAGCGTGGGCTTGGGGATGGCCAGGTGCACGCGTGCCGACTGCACGGCACCGATCGATTCGATCGAACGTGCCAGCTCGCCTTCCAGGCCGCGCTGGTAGTTCACCTGCTCGGCAAACTGGCTGATGCCGAACTTCTGGTTGTCCATCAGTTCCATGCCCGTGGTACCGCTCTTGGGCAGGCCCTGGCTGGCCAGGCGCAGGCGCGTCTCGGCAACCTTGTCGGACGGCACCATGACGGCGCCGCCGCCTTCGGCGAACTTGTACGGCACGTTCATCTGCTGCAGCGACTGGATCACTGCACCGCCGTCGCGCTCGGACAGGTTGGTGTACAGCACCTTGTAGTCCGGCTGGCGCGACCACATGACGCCCACGGCAATCGCGGCAACCAGCGCCGCGCCGCCCAGCATCAGGGGCAGACGCGGATTGCCCTTGAGCTTTTCGACCAGGGCCGCGCCGTTCGGCAGGGTGGCGGCCGCGTTCATGCGCGCGTCTCCGGCTTGGCCGGGCATTCCCTGCCCTTACCACTCAGGCCTTCGCTGCCGTTAATCATCTCGGCACGGCTCACTTTACGCTGCTGAAAAAACACGCGCACTCCCCGCGTTAGTTGAATTCCATGGAGTCAGGCGGCAAGACGAGAAACGCGTCGATCCGCCAGATCCGGCACGGTAGCGATGATCGGGCAGACGGCCGAGGAACAATCGGCTGAATAGGCGAGGTTTTTCCGCCGATTTCAGCCTTTGGACAGAGGCAGGCGGCCAGTACAGTGCGAGGGCTGAAACAGGATGACGAGTAGTGTTTTCGTCACATTGATCCTGTCCCGACTGACCAACCTGTACGTGCCATGACCATTTCTTCCATCGAGGGCATGCTCCAGCAACTGCGCGGCCTGGCGCAGGTAGCTGGCGGCGGAACCCCCTCCCAGGCCGCGAATTCGGCCGCCACGGCCGGCTTTGCCGGCGAACTGCAACGCTCGCTGCAACGCCTGAACGCCACCCAGGAACGCGCCTACGGCCAAGCCGAGGCCTTTGAAGTGGGCAAGCCCGGCGTGTCGCTCAACGACGTGATGATCGACATGCAGAAGGCCAACATTTCGTTCCAAACCACCGTGCAGGTGCGCAACCGCCTGGCGGCTGCCTATCAGGAAATGATGAACATGCCGGTCTGACGTCCGGTACGCGTCCGGCGCGCTGCGGCGCGCCAACGGCAAAAAGGCCATGCGAGCGAAAGCCGCATGGCCTTTTTGCTATGTGGGAGTTTCCCGCCCGGGGGCAGGAACACCGTTCAGACGCGGAAGTATTCCTCGGCCGCGCGTTCGCTGGCCGGCTTGCACACCAGGTCGCCGGCCTGCCCGGCATAGACCAGACAGTTGCCCGGCGTTTCGCGGTTGAGCACGCTCACGCCCTGGGCCACCACCGAATTGTCGCGCACGTGGCTGCGGCCGATGATGGCCGTGTTCGGATACATCACCACGCCTTCGCCAATGACGGGCGCCACGCCATGGTTCTTGCCAACCGTGGAATTCTGGTAAAGCACCAGGTAGTTGCCGTAGGTGGCCTTGGCCAGCACGATGCCCACCGAGTGGCCGATGAAGAACACCTCGGGCATTTCGATCTCGTAGAACAGGTCGATGGCATTGAGGGCCTTGTTGAGCAGGAACAGCTTCGTACACGCCTCGCCGTTGCGCTCGTTGCGCCAGATCGTATTGGCCAGGTAGTAGAGGTACTGGCAATACTGCGACGAATGCAGGTAGTTGAACTGGCCGGGGCGCCACATGCGCACCGCGTCGATGCACCGGCCGGTGCGGGCCAGCGCCTCGTCGATATGGCGCGTCACCACGGGCAGCAGCGCATCGCCACGGCCGTCCGGTACCAGGTTGGCCACCTGCGCGCAGGTATAGGCCGCGAGCGATTCGCGGGTCTGTCCGATCAGTTCCATGGGCGAACCCCTTCCAGGTAGCCTGCCACCACCGAACGCACGTCGCGCGGTGCCACGCCGAGCGCGCGCAATGCCGCCGTGTTGCATTCCGCAGCCCGTTGCACGGGTGAGTGGCGTGCCAGGGCAATGTCCCAGCCGCCCGCGTTGAAAACCTCGGCCAGCTCGCCGTTCGATACGTTCTGGCCGCTGGCGACATTGAAGATGCCGCCGGCGTGGCGCGTGGAAATGGCAACCAGCGCGTCAACCACGTCATCGAGATGGATGTAGTCGCGCACGAAGCCGGAGTCGCTGTCGAGGCGGAACGCGCGCTCGGTGGCGGCGCGCATCAGCCATTCCGACAGGAATCCCGGCGACTCGGGCGCCCAGTCGAACACGCACGAAAGGCGTGCCACGGCGGTGCGGCCGGCTGCCACGGTCAGGCACAGGTTCTCGCCCAGTCCCTTCGAGAAGTCGTACAGCGCGCGCGGATTGGCCGGCTGCAGCGTCAGGGCTGCCGCCTCATCGCCCACGGGCAGCTGCGACGTGTCGTAGAGACGCGTCGACGACAGGTACACCAGGTGCTCGTAGCGGTTGGCGCGCAGCACGTCGGCCAGCAGCGTGACGTGTGCGGTCACCGTGTCGTACGGCCGTGCGGCGTAGTCGGCGGTGAGCCCCGCGCAGTAGTAGACGTGTCCCAGGTCGCGGGTGAACAGCGCGCGGTCGCCGCGCGCCGGCACCCAGACCTCGTGGCCGGCACGCCGCAGCGTGTCGGCCAGGCGACGACCGACAAAGCCGGCGCCGCCGATTACCGTACAACGCATTGCGATCCTCAGTTGGCCGGATGGTGCAGCGCCGGGTCGCGGTGCCACAGCAGCTTGGGGCTGACGCCCGGCACGACAGCAAAGCCGTCGCCTTGCAGCAGCGCGGGATCCTTCACGGCCACCATGTTGAAGCCGTGTGCAGGGCCTTCCAGGTACACCTTGTCCACCGGCACCAGTTCCACCGGGCGGCCCTGCATGTCGACGTTCGAGTTGAAGTCGCGCACGGCGTACACGTGATAGCCATAGCCCTTGAGCAGCTGGATGATCTCGGCGTTCTCCAGGCCGCGGCTCCAGTCCACGTAGTGGCGGTGCACTTCGAACACGAGGTTCGGCGCTTCGCCGGCAGGGCGGGCCAGTTGCTTCGCGGCACCCTTGAAGACGTTCAGTTCGGCACCTTCGATGTCGAGCATGATCAGGGCGAGCTTGTCCAGCTTCTGCTCGGCGCAGTAGTCGTCGATCGTCACCGTCTTGAAGCTGTCGTCGCCCGCGGGGCCGGTGCTGTGGACGGCGTGCGCAAACGAATCGTGGCCTTCCAGGCGCAGTTGCGTGGTGCTGTCCGACCACAGGCCAAGGCGCCAGCTGCGGATGTTGTCCACCTTGTTCAGCTCCGCGTTGTTGCGCAGCATGCCAAGCTGGTCGGCATTGGGCTCGAACGCGTGGCAGGTGCCGCCGGCACGGGCCAGCTGGCGGGCCATCAGGATCACCTGGTCGCCGAAGTAGGCGCCGCCCACCACGGCATGGCCGCCGCGCTCGCACAGCCTGACCAGCAGCTTGGTGGTCTGCGGTTCCCAGACGTGGTCCGGTGCGGCCGGCGTGCTCATCAGGAAGTCGCGGGCGATCTTGGTGCGGTACAGGAATTCGAAGACCGTGCCGTCGGCCAGCGTCTTGCGCAGGCGCGAGGTCTCGTTGTACATCGCATCGACGATCGGGCCGGTGATGTCGTCGCGCACGCTGCCCTCGTAGGCGTCCAGGTCCTGCTCGATGCTCTTGCACAGGGCAATGACCTTGTCTCGGGCGGCGGCGCTGCCGCCCACCGTGCGCAACGCGTCGGAAAGCTTCTGCAAATGTTCAGTCGTCATGGGTGGCTCCGCTAGGGGGTTGTCAGTTTTCAGGGTGAAAGTTGGGTTGCGCGGCCAGTTCGGCCAGCGTGGGCAAGGCCAGGTCCTTGGCGGAGATCAGGCGATCCGCGCAGTGGGGCCAGGCAATGCCGATGGCGGGATCGTCCCAGCGCACGCCGGCGCTGCTGCCGGGCGCGAACGGCACCGTCATCTGGTAGAACACCTCGGACAGCGGCGTCAGGGTCTGGAACCCATGCGCCACGCCTTTCGGAATAAAGATCGCCCGCTGCGCCTCGGCATCGAGCACCACGGCCTGCCATTGCAGGTACGTGGGCGATTCCGGGCGCAGGTCCAGGATCACGTCGTGGACCGCGCCGGTGGTCACGCGCACGAGCTTGTCCTCGGCGTGCGCGCCGCGCTGGAAGTGCATGCCGCGCAGGATGCCCGCCCGCGTGTTGCGCGACACGCTCTGCTGCACGAAGCGCGCATCGATGCCGTGCGCCGCGAACGCGTCCACGCAGACCGTGCGCGCGAAAAAGCCACGCTCGTCGGCCAGTGGTTCGGGGTCGACGATCCAGGCACCGGCGATGCGGGCAGGCGTGAAGATCACGGCAGCACCACGGTTTCGGGGATGGCCACCACGAACCGGCCGCCCCAGGCCCGGATGCCGGCCATCTGGTCCATTACCTCGTCCTTGATGTTCCAGGGCAGGATCAGCAGGTAATCCGGCCTGCGGCTGTCGATGACCTCGGGCGCGAACACGGGGATGCGCGAACCGGGCAGCAGCTTGTCCTGCTTGGCGGGGTTGCGGTCCACGACGTACTCCACCAGGTCGGCATCGATGCCGCAGTAGTTCAGCAATGTGTTGCCTTTGGCGGCCGCGCCGTAAGCGGCGACGCGCTTGCCCTGGCGGCGTGCGTCGATCAGGAAGGCCAGCAGGTCGATGCGTGCCCGGCGCACGCCCTCGGCGAATGCCGTGTAGCGCGCCGTGGCGTTCAGGCCGCCACGCGTTTCTTCGTCCAGGCAGGCCTGCACGGCCGCCGTGGTGCCGTGCTTCGCATGCTGGTGGCACGCAAACAGGCGCAGGCTGCCGCCGTGCGTGGGCAGGTGCTCGATGTCGAATACGCGCAGGCCGGCGCGCGCCAGGATCGGCACCAGGGCGGTCAGCGACAGGTACGAATAGTGCTCGTGGTACAGCGTGTCGAACTGGTTTTGCTCCAGCAGGCGCAGCAGGTGCGGGAATTCCAGCGTCACGACGCCTTCGGGCTTCAGCACCAGCGGCATGCCGCCGACGAAGTCATTGATGTCGGGTACGTGGGCCAGCACGTTGTTGCCCAGCAGCAGGTCCACCTGCCAGCCTTCCACGCTCAGCGCGCGGGCGGTGCGCTCGCCGAAGAACAGTTCCCGGCTGTCGATGCCCTTGGCGCGTGCGGCGGCGCCGGTGTTGGCCGACGGCTCGATGCCCAGGCAGGGCACGCCGTTCTGGTGGAAATACTGCAGCAGGTAGCCGTCGTTGCTCGCGATTTCAATCACACGGCTTTGCGGTCCCAGTCCGAAGCGGGCGGTCATCGACGCGACATAGCGGCGCGCGTGGTCGAGCCACGAGGTCGAGAACGACGAGAAGTACACGTAGTCGTCGTGGAAATGGGTCTCGGCTGGCGTGGCGTCGCGCAACTGCACCAGCCAGCAGCTGTCGCAGACCATCGCGTGCAGCGGATAGAACATCTCGCCATGGGCGATGTTCTCGGGCCTGATGAAAGCGTTGGAGACCGGCGACAGGCCGAGGTCCACCATGGTGTGCGTCAGCGGCGCGCCACAGGCGCGGCAGTTCGCGGGGTGAGCGTTGGGTTGAGCGGTCATGCGCAGAATTGGCCGATTTGTCGTTCAGTGATGGCGCGCGCCTGGGTCGGGTCCATCTGGACGGTGCGATACCAGCTGGCCGTGGCGGCCAGCGCCTCTTGCAGCGTCCAGCGTGGCATCCAGCCCAGTTCGGTGCGGGCGCGCGCAGCGTCGAGATACAGGTTGCGCGCCTCGTGGGGCGCGGCGCCCGGCGGGGGGCAGTGTTTCCAGTCGAGTTCCGGCCAATGCGACTGCAGGCCGGCCAGCACCGTGGCGACCGGCAGGTTGTCGCGCGGCTCGGGCCCGAAATTGAAGGCGTCGGCCATGGCGGCGTCGCCATCGAGCAGGCGGCTGCCCAGGCGCAGGTAGCCGTGCAGCGCTTCCAGCACGTGCTGCCACGGGCGGGTGGCCTGCGGGCTGCGGATCTCCAGCGTGCGTGCCGCCGCTGCCGCCCGCGCAGCGTCGGGGATCAGGCGGTCTTCCGACCAGTCGCCGCCGCCGATCACGTTGCCGGCGCGCGCAGTCGCCAGCAGTACGCCACGTTCGGCCAGGAACGACTTGCGATAGCTGGCGGCCACCAGTTCGGTGCCCGCCTTGCTGGCACTGTAGGGGTCATGACCGCCGAGCGGATCGGTTTCGCGATAGCCCCAGAGCCATTCCTTGTTGTCGTAGCACTTGTCGGTCGTGACCACGATCACGGCGCGCACCGACGCGCACGCGCGCACGGCGTCCAGCACGTTGACGGTGCCCATGACGTTGGTCGACCACGTCTGCGCCGGATCGCGATAGCTGGCGCGCACCAGCGGCTGGGCGGCCAGGTGCAGCACGATTTCGGGCTGCGCGTCCTGCATGGCTTGCGCGAGCGTGGCCGCGTCACGGATATCGGCGACGGTATGGCGCACCAGCGCGGCGCGCACGTCGGCGGCGTCGAACAGGCTCGGTGCGGTGTTCGGCGCCAGCGCGTAGCCGCTCACCTGCGCGTCGAAGCGCGCCAGCAGCAGCGCCAGCCAGGCGCCCTTGAAGCCGGTGTGACCCGTGACAAAGACGCGCCGGCCGCGATAGGCCGCGAACACGCTGGCGGGGTTGCCGGTCGTTACCAGATCTTCCACGGTGCCTTGCCCGATTGCCACAGGTCCTCCAGCAGGTTCTTCTCGCGCAGCGTGTCCATCGGCTGCCAGAAGCCGGTGTGTTCGAAGGCAGCCATCTGGCCGCTGCGCGCCAGTTCGCGCATCGGCGCCTCTTCCCACGACATGCTGTCGTCCTCGATCAGATCGATCACCTCGGGCTGCAGCACGAAAAAGCCGCCGTTGATCCATGCCCCGTCGCCACGCGGCTTCTCGGTGAAGCCGCTGACCAGTTCGCTGTCACCACGTTCCAGCGCGCCATAGCGGCCGGGCGGCTGCACGGCGGCGACGGTGGCGCGGCGGCCGTGCGAGCGGTGGAAGGCAATTTCGCGGCTGATATCGATGTCGGACACGCCGTCGCCATAGGTAAAGCAGAACGCCTCGCCCGGCGTCAGGTATTCGCGCACGCGGCGCAGGCGGCCGCCGGTCATCGAATCCTCGCCGGTGTCCACCAGTGTCACGCTCCACGGCTCGGCCTTGCGGTGGTGCACGGCCATGCGGTTCTCGCGCATGTCGAACGTCACGTCCGACATGTGCAGGAAGTAGTTGGCGAAGTATTCCTTGATGACGTAGCCCTTGTAGCCCAGGCAGATCACGAACTCGTTCACGCCGTGGGCCGAGTACATCTTCATGATGTGCCACAGGATCGGCTTGCCGCCGATCTCGATCATCGGCTTCGGACGCAGGTGCGATTCTTCGGAGATCCGGGTGCCGAGGCCACCGGCCAGGATGACGGCTTTCATGCGGTTACCTCTGCTTCTTCGGTGGCGGATTCGGTGACGGGCAGATCCAGCGAAATGCCAAGCACCTCGAAGGCGTTGGGCGGGGGCGAGGCTTCCAGCGCGGCCAGCGTCAGGCCGAACTGGTCCTGCAGCAGCGACGCCAGCGCGGACTTGTCCAGCTGCTGTTCGTCGAGCCACGCTGCCAGCTTGCGATACAGCGGCAGCGCGTAGGGACGCATGCCGATCGCCTCCACGAGCAGTTCGATCGCCGTATCGGGCGCGCCGTTGTGGTACTTGTACTCGGCCAGGCCGTAGGCCACGGCCCAGTGGCGATACCAGGTCGACGTCAGGTTTTCCAGCACGTTGTGCACGGCCTGCCATTCGCCCAGATGGATGTGGGCCGCCACCGACATCAGCAGCGTTTCGGCCGGATACCACTGGCCATTGAAGAAGATGCCCGACTGGCGCGGTTCGGTGCGCGCGGG
Source organism: Ralstonia sp. 25mfcol4.1 (assembly GCF_900104095.1). Classification (GTDB taxonomy): domain Bacteria; phylum Pseudomonadota; class Gammaproteobacteria; order Burkholderiales; family Burkholderiaceae; genus Cupriavidus. The sequence goes on from NZ_FNJO01000007.1 coordinate 314,753, forward strand.
CACCGCCTTGGTCTCGCTGCACATCTCGGTCAGCTGGTCCTCGAACCAGGCGGCGAAGCGGGGCGCGTCGAACATCTCGCTGCTTTCGGCGCGCGGGCGGATCGACTGGCGGATGTTGTCGAGTTGCTGGACGTCGGCAGCCAGCGCGCAGGCCACTTCCACGTAGCGTTCTTCCGTGTCGCAGATCAGGTCGTCCAGGCCGGCCGCGTGCAGGAACGGCGCCGACACGCGCTGGTGGAACGTATCGCCGGCCAGGCTCACCACGGGCACGCCCATCCAGATGGCGTCGCAGGTCGTGGTACCGCCCGTCACCGGGGCGGTGTCCAGAGCGATGTCGATGCGGTGATAGGTCACGTACTGGTTCTTGCCGTCGCGGCCAATCAGTTCCACCCGGCTGGTGTCGATGCCGTGCGAGGCCATGCGCTCCAGCAGCATGTTGCGCACGTCTTCGCGCTCGCAGCCGGCGGCTTCCACCAGCATCCGCGCATCGGGGCAGCGCGCCAGCACGGCGCTCCACAGGCGCATGGTCTTGGGCCCGAGCTTGGCGATGGTGTTGCACGAGCCGAACGTGATGTGGCCATTGGCCAGCGCCGGCGTGGGCTGCACGCGGTAGCGGGCGTCGTAGATCATCAGCGGATTGGTGACGATCGGGTGGAACGCGCTGAATACCGGCGCGCGCAGCAGCTTTTCGGTGTAGTTGTGCTCGAAGCCTTCCGGGTCGGCCGTCCAGTCGGTCACGCGGTACTCGATCTGCTCCATGCCAGTGGTGCCGGGGTAGCCGAGCCACGTCAGCTGCTTAGGCGCGAGGCGCTGCACCATGTAGGTCAGCGGCGACGCACCGGTGTAGCCCCCGAGGTCGATCATGACGTCGCAGCGCCGCGCGCGTACCGTCCTGACGACCTCCGCCTCGGACATCTTGTACAGGTTGTGAAACCCTTCGGCGTAGACGCGGATCTTCTTCGTGATGCTGTCGTTGACGTTCGACAGCGAGAATAGATGCACCTCGAAGCGGGTGCGATCGAGGTTGGCGATCAGCGGGATCAGGAAGTACGCACAGGCGTGGCGGCGCAGGTCGTTCGAAAGGATGCCGATGCGGATACGCTGCCCCTCGCTGGCCTGCAGTGCCGGGCCGTCGATCTTCGTGCGGGCGAGCGTGCGGGCCCAGTCCTCGGCTTCGCGGCGCAGCTCCGCAGCACCGATGGTCTCGTCATACAGCAGCGAAAACAGCAGGTTGGAGCGGTTGACGCGCTGCGTGGGATCCAGCGCACAGGCGCGGCGGAAGACAGGGATCGATTCGATCGTGCTGCCCGATTCGCGCAGCGCCGACGCATAGTTGCCGATGGCGACGGGATCGTTGGGCAGCAGCGCCGCCGCCTTTTCGCCTGCCAGGCGGGCCTGATAGTAGTCGCCGTTGTAGAAGTTCGCCGTGCCGAGCGTCTGCCAGAGATGGGCCGACCCCGGCTGCAGTTCCAGGCTGCGCTGGAGCAGCGGGATGCCCTTGTCGTAGTTCTCCAGCTGGACTTCGAGCGCGCCGCACAGGCCCAGGAATCCCGAGTGGTTCGGAAAGCGGCGCACTCCGGCTTCGGCCAGGCGCAGCGCCTCTTCGTTGTGGTTCAGGCCGGACAGCGCCAGCGATTCGAGGTAATAGCCGTCGGGCATCGTCGCGGCGATGCGCTTCGCGGCCCGCGCGTGCTTCAGGGCTTCCGCATACTTGTTGGCGTTATAGGCATTCCAGGCGTGCTGGATCATCCGCTGCGCGGGACCCATCGAAACGTTCTTGTTCATGGCGTTGTGTGCGTAGGCGCGATGACGGCCCGCGCGAAACGGACGGGCTGATCGATGCCTGCACAGTAACAAGGGACGTTGTGCGCCAGCGGCCGGAACACGGGCCGAAATTGGCGCTATTTCAAGCGGGGCGCCACATGGGTGCCGTTTTCGCCGCCCCGCTCGGCCCGGAAACGGGCAGCCGCGAAAGGGCGTCTGCGAAGGGTGCGCGGGACGGGGCCAGACAGGCGTGTCAGCGCAGGGCCGGCACGCCTTCGGAGACGCCGCCCGGTTCGTCCATCCGGTGCAGCCACGCCAGCAACTCGGCAACGGCCACATAGAGCTGCGGGGGGATCTGGCTGTCCAGATCCACCTGCATCAGCAGGTTGACGAGCGCCGGGGAGCCGTGCACGTAGACGCCGGCGTCGCGGGCACGGGCGATGATGGCTTCGGCGGACATGCCGTAGCCCTTGGCCACCACGCGGGGCGCGTTGTCCTTGGTCTGGTAGGAGAGGGCGACGGCGGCGCCGCGATCGGACGGGAGGTCGCTCATGCTGGCAGGGCGATGACGGTGGGCGTCGACGGGGCGTCCTGGGTCGACACGTTCATGTTCAGCAGCGAGATGCCGCGCGCCTCCAGCTGGGTGCGAAAGTCCGCACGGCCCTGGATCAGACGCGCGGCGGCATCCGAATCGGCGGCGACGAGGCGGGCCTCCAGCCCCTGCGCGCCAAGCGTCAGTACCGCATCGACGCTGCCAAGCGCCTGCAGGTTCAGCCGCAGGCGGGTGCTCCAGGTAGCCGGCCCGGCCGGATCGCCGCCGGCCTCGCGGTCGTGCTCGCGCGAGATTTCCCAGTCGACGGGCATGCCGGGCCACGCGTCGATGGTGGCGCGGAACTGTTGCGAGGCCAGCAGTTCCAGCTGCTGGCGCACCACGCCCTCGCTGGACGGATGAATGGGCGGGCCCGGATCGGGCTGCGCCTGAGCGGCCGGGGTGCTGCCATCCGGCGCATTCCAGCTGGCGACGATGGCGGCACGCTGGGCCTGAGCGGCGTGGTGGCCCTCGTGCGAGATCTCGGCGGTGACCTGATAGGCGTGCGCGGCGGCGGAAGCATGCGCGGCCAGGCGCTGCTCGGCCGCGGCGCTCTGCGGCGTCTGCGGTGCCGACGCGGAATTGGGCAGGCTCGGTGCCGCTTCGCCGGCATGCGGCTGGCCGTGCGAACCATGGGCAGGCACGCCGGTAGACAGCGGATAGATGACCGGGCGGGTCAGTTCGGCCAGGATCGCCGCGCTGGGCGGCGGCAGGGCGCTGGGTGCGGCCGGACCGCCATACGGCAGCAAGGCGGCAGGCGCCGGTGCGGCGGGCGAGCCCGCTGCCGGCTGGCCTTGCGGCGGTGCAGTCTGGCTCTGGGCCGGATTGCGCAGCGCAGCCTGGGGTTCCTGCAGCAGCGTGGACAACGGGCGCTGGCCCATGACCCATTGCGTCACATGCGATTCATAGAACAGTCCGCTCTGGTCGACAAAGCGCGCGAGCGCGCTGGCCAGGTCCTGCGCGGCGCCCGGCTGGCCCGAAGGCGATGTGGCCAGCAGCGGCAAATTCGCACGCGCCGGTACGGCATCGCCGGCTTCGAACAGATCCAGGATCGCCTTGGCGGCAAAGCTCAGCGTTTCGCGCGTGGAAGTGGTCTGCCCGGCCAGGCGCGGATCGGTGCCGCCCGGCATCAGCGCGTTCGGCTGCCGGGCCTGCGCGGTCTCGCCGGTCGACGACTGCACGTCGCCTTGCGACACCTCCTGCACGGGCATCAGCGCCGCGAGCTTGTCGATGGCCAGCGCGGGACGCGATAGCTGTGGGTCCGGTGCCTGATGCGGAATCAGGCTGGTGGGAATCTGGATGCCGGTCATGGACGCGTGTCAACGATGGTAGCGGGTGCGATACGCGTCGCGCCGTTCCCGCCGTCAGCCGGTGGGCGCGCTTCAGATGGCGCCGTAGGCGGCGGTCAGTTCGAGCTTGCGGCGCGAGTTGTTGAGCAGGTTGCCCAGTTCGGCCAGGCGGGGCATGGTCAGGTCGCGGATGCGGGCATCGTAGGCCAGAATGCGTTCCAGCAGCTGAAAGCGGCGCAGGCGCTCGTTGTCGGTGAACGCCACGCTATGGTCGAGCAGGCGCAGGCGATCCACTTCGGCCATATAGACCTTCTGCAGATCGGTCAGTGCATCCCAGTTTGACGCGCGTGCGGCGTCGAGCATCTGCTCGGAGAGCACCAGTAGCTCTTCGTAGCTGCGAACGATGGGGGACATGGCAAACATCATCAGTTGTCCTGCAAAACGGGGGGGGATGCCACGGCCGGCTCGGCCGGCGTGGCGTCTGCGGGTGCGGCCGGATCGATGGCGGCCCATGCCGAGGACAGGTTTTCGAGCAGGGCGTCCACCTCGGACAGCATGTCGGCGTCGCTGTGCAGGTTGGCCAGCATCAGGCGACGCGTCATGTATTCATACAGCGATTCGAGGTTGGCGGAGATTTCGCCGCCCGCCTCGTGGTCCAGCACCGCGCGCAGGCCGTTGTCGATGATGTTGATGGCCTTGGAGATCGCATTGCCGCGCGCTTCAAGCTCGCCGTTTTCCAGATGGAACTTTGCCCGGGCGATGGCCGATCGCGCGCCGTCGTACAGCATCACGATCAGCTTGTGCGGACTGGCACTCATCACCCCGGTCTGGACTCCGACCTGGGCATAGGCGTTGATACCTTGGCGCGCGAACATGGCGATACTCCGATTCTTACTTCTTGGTGCTGGACGTCAGGGCCGAGAACTGCTGCGTCAGGTAGCTGCTGGTCTGGTTCATCTGTGAAACCAGCAGATCAAGCTGCGTGAACTGCGCGCGGTATCGGTCCATCGTGGCGGTGATACGGTCCTGCGTGGCGCTGTACTTCGTTTCCAGGTCCTTCAGCGTCGTCGTGAGACTGTCGGTGGCCGCGCTGAGCGCGCCGCCGGTGGCGTTCAGTCCATCGACGTAGCTGGTGATGGTCTTGCCCAGGCCCGACGCGCCGTTCGCGCCCGAGAAGAAGGCGGTCATGCCGCCGAGGTTATTGGCGATGGCCTTGGTCAGCTTGTCGTCGTTCACCTTCAGCGAGCCCGAATTCGAGCTGTCGAGGCTGAATTCGACGCCCATGTCGGACAGCGTGACCATGCCGCCCTTGCCGTCGGACATCGGGGTGGTCAGCACCGAGCGCATCTGCGTCAGGATGTTGCGCAGCGTGCTGTCGCCGTTCAGGGCGCCCTTGGTGCCGGCGTCGGTGTCGAAGGCCGTCAGCGTCTTGGCGGCCGACAGCACGTTGTTGTAGGCGGTGACAAAGCCCTGCACTGCGTTCTTGATCGACGCGTCGTCGCGCGTCACGCTCATGCTGGTGGTGCCGGTGGCCGTCAGCGTCAGGGTCACGCCCTGGGCAGCTTCGGCCACGGTGTTGCTCTGGCTGGTGATGTCGATGCCGTTGATCGTCAGCGCGGCGTCGGCCGCCTTGACCTTTTCCTGCATGCCGCTCGGCTGCGTGGCCAGGGCCGGATCGAACCCCACGATGTCGTTCACGGCGCTGTTGTCGGCCGAGACGCGCATCTGCGACTGCGTGCCGGTCTTGTCCGACGTCAGCACCAGGCGGTAAGGCGTGCCGCTGCCGTCGTTGATGATGCTGGCCGTCACGCCGATGCCGGCCTTGTTGATCGAGTCGCGGATGCCTTGCAGCGACGTGTCCGAGCCAATCGTCACGGTCTTGGTGCTGGTCGGCGTGCCGCCGGTGGCCAGGTCGGCGCCGAAGTCGATCGTGATCGTGCCGCCGCCCACGGCGGCGGTCTGGTCTGCCACCTGCTTCGACACCAGGCTTTGAGCCTGGGCCAGCGAGGTCACGTTAATGCTGTAGCTGCCTGCCACCGCGTTGGTGCCGGTGGTGGCGGACAGCACGCTGCTGTTGCCGACCGAGGCCTTCACGGCGCCGAACGTCGATGCGGTAGCCAGCGTCTTGGCGGCGGCCGAGTACGCGTCCAGCACGCTCTTGATGGTGCCGTAGCCGCTCAGTTGCGACTGGTAGCTGCTGGCCTGCGTGTTGATCTGGTCGAGGGCGGTGTTCTCGTTCGTCTGGATCTTGTCGAGCAGATCCTGCAACTGGAGATTGGAGCCGATGCCGATGGAGGAGATTCCGGACATGTTTTTCTACCTGTTGTTATCGCTTCAACTGACTGGGCTTGCGGTACATCACACGGCGTGGCTGACGAACAGCCCCTGGAGCTTGTCGATGGCGCGCGCGAAGCGCAGCACTTCCTCGCTGGGCAGCTGACGGATCAGATCGCCGGTTTCCTTGTCCACGACCTTGGTGATCACGCGGTGGGTGGTGTCGTCGATCTCGAACCGCAGGCCGATCGACGTGGTCTTGAGCACGTCGACGAGTTCTTCCACGGCGGCTGCCATGTTGCCGGGCGTATGGCCCGTGCCGCCATGGTTCCCGGTGTCCTGGGCTGCGGCAGCCGGACGTACAGCCTCGGCGGCGGTGGCCGGCACGGCAGGTGCCGGGCTGACAGCCACGGGTTCGGCGGTGATGCGTGCCGGCATGGATACGGGGGTGGAAGATGCCATGGTCAGCTCCGTCCGGTAGGGCAGGAAAAACACTACGGTTGAAATGCTTTGCAGGCAGTGGTCTGCCTGCAAAACACTCCGGCAAAAAAACCGGGCCTTGCGGCCCGGTTTCTTGCGGCGCGGCGATTAACGCAGCAGCGACAGCACGTTTTGCGTGGTCTGGTTCGCTTGCGACAGCACCGACGTACCAGCTTGTTGCAGGATCTGCGCGCGGGTCATGTTCGACACTTCCGTTGCGTAGTCAGCGTCTTCGATGCGCGAACGCGAAGCCGACAGGTTGTTCACCGTCGTGCTCAGGTTGTTGATCGTCGACTCGAAGCGGTTTTGCACTGCACCGAGGCTCGAACGCAGGTTGTCAACCGTTGCCAGGGCCTTGTCCAGCGTGGCCAGCGGGTTGGTCGTGGCAGCTTGCTGGAAGTCCGAAGCTTGCAGCGACGAACCGGTCAGCGTGAAGCCGGCGGTCTGGCCGTTGACCGAAGCGTCGGTCGGCTTGACGGCGATGAACATCGTGGTGGACGTGGCGGTACCGTTGCCGGCAAAGCCCTTCGACGACAGCGCTGCGTCGTCTGCGGCGGTCAGGCCGGTCATGCTCACTTGCACGAACCAGTTGCCGTTCGAGTCAGCCACCACGGTCTGTGCGTTCACGGCAGCCGAGGTGTTCAGGCCCAGAGCGCGCTGGATGTCGGCGTTGGCGATACCCGTTGCCGAAGCAGCGGTCACCGGCGTGGCCGCGCCCAGGGCAGCCTGAGCAGCAGCCGAACCGATCGAAGCCGTGGCGCCTTGCGGGCCGGCAACGCTGAAGCCAGCAACGCCCAGGGTCTTGGACGTGATTTGCTTCAGGGCGATCGAAATCGTTTCGCTGTCGTTGGCACCAACCTGGATCGACATGTTTTGATCCTTGGCCAGGACCTTCACGCCGTTGAACTGGGTTTGAGCCGACACGCGGTCGATTTCCGACAGACGTTGCTTGATTTCGTCCTGGATCGACTTCAGGTCCGACGACGAGTTCGTGCCGTTGGCGGCTTGCACCGACAGTTCACGCACACGTTGCAGGTTGTTGTTGACTTCGCTCAGCGCGCCTTCGGTCGTTTGAGCGATCGAGATACCGTCGTTGGCGTTACGCGAAGCTTGCGTCAGGCCCTTGATGTTGGCGGTGAAGCGGTTGGCGATGGCTTGACCAGCAGCATCGTCCTTGGCGCTGTTGATGCGCAGGCCCGACGACAGACGTTGGATCGCGCTGTTCAGCGACGATTGCGACGTGTTCAGGTTGCTCTGCGTTTGCAGCGACAGAATGTTGGTGTTGATGACTTGCGCCATGGTACGACTCCTATTTGCAATGTTTTAGGCATTCCGGCGGGTGCCGTAACGTTGGCTGCCTGCAGTGCAGGGCGTAGAGTGCCTCCGTTGCAAAGGTTATCGACCGTGGGTGAGAAGACTTTAGAGTGACTTTTGCGCGTGTTGCGGGCGTAGCCCGATCTGGTGTATGGCGGCAGCCCTGCCAGCGATGGCGCCCGTTGTGGCCCTCTATATATAGAGAGGCGGAGGCGATGCCGGGAGCGGCCGGCCCCCGGCCCGGCGCGGCCGTCCGGGCGGTCAGCGGCGCTTGCGCGTGCGCGGAATGAAGATCCGCACGAAATCCGGCGATACGTCGGCGTCCAGCATCGCCACGGCGTCGGTCGACGCGTGGGCAGGCGTCACCACCGTGATGGCGCGCTTGTAGATCAATGTCGGGGTGGGATCCTCGGCGGTCCGCCCGAGCAGGATCATGTAATTGTCCGACGCCAGCACGATGCCATTGAGTCGCGTGCCGTTCGACAGATGCACGACCACCGCGGCACGGCTGGCGCTGTGCGCGGCGAACTGCAACTGCTGCAGCTTTCTGCTGGGTCTGGGAGCCTTGATTTCCTTCTTCACAACTTCTCCGGAAGAGCCCGCGAGGGTTCTGGCGGCTGACAACGGTCCGATGACCAGGGACTTTGCATGGCGTCGCACTAAAAGTGACGTTTATTGCAGTCTGATCGCGGCGAGAATTGAAACATTCGCTCTCGGAACCGGTACAGGGACACGACGACATGATTGCGGCGGACAGGCGTTCGATAAAAGTGAGGAACGCTGCCCTGCCGCCCGGTGGGGTCGTCTCTGCCAGGAGAGAAGGGGAATACTTCAGGCGGGAGAGTAACAAAGTTTTACAAGCGTTGACGAACCCCCTGCGGGGCTGGGCCTAGAGGATTTGCTCTACTTATTTTGTTGCCGCGTTTTTGTGATTCGTGTAGCACATAACGATGGGCGGCGGTCCTGCCGAACCGGCTCAAGCTCCACAACCCGCGCCGGCTAAAGGTTTCCGGGAAGCGTCCGTAATTCATCGATAAGTCTAAAAGTGACTCTCGACATCACTTTTGGCATACGAGTGATGCACTCGTTACACCCGCCATCCGGGGAATCCCTGATAGAAGCGCGATTTACACCTCATGTAAGCAGGTTTATATTCGCGGTTCGGGGCCGGGTACAGCCGGTCCTTTTACGCAGTCCTGAAAGCCTACGAGCACCCCGCGCGTGGGCTTCTTTTTTTGAGCCCGCGTCCTTCGAGGCAATCCGCCGTATCCGGCCGTCTGCCTCGCCCATCCGTTTGCGACGGGATCGAAGTGCCTGAGGCAGATTAGACGCCATCCGCTGCACCCCCAATTTGTGGAAGAGCAGCGACTTTTCCCCCCATTTCATTTATTCGCTCAAGTGCAGCGTGCGGCCCGCCGTTACCGTGCCGTGCGACGCCCCTCCTCGGGCGGACGCAGCGCATACAAATACAACCCGACAGACGAAAGGTACGAAGTCATGGGCTTGCGGAAAATGGGGATCGGCGCACGGATGTCGCTGGCATTCGCCGTGGTGGTGCTGCTGCTGGCCGTGGTTGCCACGGTAGGCGTGAGGGCGCTGGGCGGCATGAACGACGCGATGCATCAGGCCGTGGAGCAACGGCTGTTGCGCGTGATGGATCTGAGGCTGGCCAAGGAACGGGTGCTGACGATCGGCATCCTGGTGCGCGACGCCGCCCTGACGGAAGACCCGGCGCTGGCGGAGCAGAACGCGGAGAAGATCGGCAAGATCCGGGAACAGGTCAGTGCCACGCTCGAAGACCTGGGCAAGGTCATGCGGGCCTCCCCAAGCGCGGATTCCAAGGCCAGGTTCGAGCAACTGATGCAGGTGCGTGCCAACTACAACGGCCAGCTCGACCTCGTCATGCAGCAACTGCGCGGCGGCGCCTTCGATGGCGCCCGTGCGGGGCTGGTGGTGACGCTGCCCGCGGCCCAGGCGGCGTACTTCGACAGTCTCGATGCCGCCGCCGAACTGGGCCGCAAGATGGCCATGGCGGCGGTCGAGGAGGCCTCGGCGCAATATGTCTTCACGCGCAACGTGCTGATCGGCATGTCGGCGGCGGCCGCCGTCATCGCGGCGCTGCTTGGCATCGGACTGGCCCGCTCGGTAACGCGTCCTGCGCACCAGGCACTGGAAGCGGCCGAGGCGCTGGCGCAGGGCCAGCTTGGCCACGCGATCCAGGTGCGCAGCCACGACGAAATGGGCCGCATGCTCGGTGCGCTGGAGCGTGCCTTCGGGCAGTTGGGCACGCTGGTGCGTGGCATCCAGCAGGCGGCCGGTTCGATCGATACCGCGGCCCGCGAAATCGCCAGTGGCAACACCGACCTGTCGCAACGTACCGAAGAGCAGGCGGCCTCGCTGGAGCAGACCGCCGCATCGATGGAGCAGCTGACGTCGACCGTGCGACAGAACGCCGAGAATGCGCGGCAGGCCAACCAGCTTGCCGTCAATGCGTCTGACGTGGCCACCGAAGGCGGCCGCGCGGTGCGCAGCGTAGTGGATACGATGGACGGCATCTCGAAGTCGTCGGCCCGGGTGTCGGAAATCATCGGCGTGATCGAGGGCATCGCATTCCAGACCAATATCCTGGCGCTGAACGCGGCCGTGGAAGCCGCTCGCGCCGGCGAACAGGGCCGGGGCTTCAGTGTGGTGGCGGCCGAAGTACGCAGCCTGGCCCAGCGGTCGTCGTCGGCGGCCAAGGAAATCGGCGAACTGATCAACGGATCGGTGCGCCAGGTGCAGGACGGCGCCAGACAGGTAGAAGTGGCCGGCAAGACGATGGACGACATCGTGACCGCCGTGCGCCGCGTGACCGACATCATGGGCGAGATTTCGTCGGCCAGCGAAGAGCAGACGGCCGGCATCGAGCAGGTCAGCCTGGCGATTACCCAGATGGAAAGCGTGACGCAGCAGAACGCCGCGCTGGTGGAAGAAGCCAGCGCTGCGGCCGAAAGCCTGCTGCAGCAGGCCGGCGGCCTGGTAACCGAGGTGGCGCGATTCGACCTGGGGCAGGGCAGCATGGCAACCGCCGAGGCCTTCGCCCGGCACCCCGCAACGCCGCGTGCGGCCGTGGTGGAGGTTGCCCGGCCTGCGCGCGCCATCGCTGCAAAGCCAGTCCGGGCATTGCCCGCGCCCGCCGCCGAGCCGGTGAAGGGTGCCCGGCCGGTCAAGTCGGCCAGGCCGGCACCCGGCATTGCGCAGGCTGCGGTGACGGCCAGGGCGCCGACCCGCGTGGCCGCCGTGCCCGCCGCGGCCCGGCCGCCCGTGCAGCGCAAGGCCAAGGCCGAACCGGTGCTGTCGCGCCAGGCATCCAGGCCGGTCGCCCCGCGCTCGCCGGTGACGCATCAGCGCAAGGAACCCGTACTGGCCACACCGGCCCGCCGTCGTCCCTCGGCCGCGCCGACCCCGGCAACGGCCGATTCCGGCGACTGGGAAACGTTTTAACGCTGGTGGTTGCGCAGCGAGGCGGCGCCAGATGCGGCGCCGTCCGCTTGCGTAGCCACGCCCGATGGCTGCCATTGCATGACTGCCATCCCGGCCAGCACCAGTCCCACCCCGGCCAGGCGCATCCAGGTGACGGGCCGGCTGGGCAGCCCGACCAGTCCCAGTTGATCGATCAGCAGCGAAGCCAGCATCTGGCCGGCCACTACGCCGACAATGAAGTTCGCGGTGCCCACCCGGGGCGCCAGGATCAGCGCGGCCGTAATGTAGATCACGCCGAACACGCCGCCGATCCACTGCCACCACGGCCCGTGCAGGGCGCCGGCCAGCGCGGGCGGTGGCGCGCGCATGCCCCACAGCACCGGCAGTACCACCAGCAAGCTCAGCAGCAGCGACAGCACCGTGGCCCACAGCGGATGGCCGAGCGAGCGGCCCAGCGTGGCATTGGTGCCGGCCTGGAACGGAATCATGGCACCCGCAAGCAGTGCGATGCCCATCGGCATCCAGGTGGATGCCAGCGGCGTGGCCAAAGGTGCCGTCATGTAAAGTCTCCGGTTCAAGAACGAAGCGCTCATGGTGCCCCGGGCTGGGCCGCCGGGGAAATTCGCAATCCTTACCTGAGACATTCGCCGCATGGATGACCTGCGCCGCCTCGACATGAATCTGCTGTTGACCCTGCACGCGTTGCTGACGGAGCAGCACGTCACGCGCGCGGCGGTACGGCTGCACAAGAGCCAGCCGGCGGTCAGCCACGCGCTGGCCCAGTTGCGCGACCTCTTCGACGATCCCCTGCTGGTGCGGCGCGACGCCGGCCTGGTGCTGACCACGCGCGCGTGCGAACTGCTACCGCCGCTGGAAGACGCGCTGAGCCAGCTCAACGGTTTGCTGCGCACATCCGCCTTCGATCCGGCCCAGGCCCGGCGCACGTTCCGCGTGGCGCTGTCGGACTATGGCGCGCGTATCATCCTGCCGCCGCTGGTGCGCCGCCTGCGCAGCGAGGCGCCCGGCATCGACCTGGCCGCCGTGCAGGCCAGCCGCGAAGCCATGCTCGCCAAGCTGGCCGACGGCGAGATCGACCTGGCGCTGGGCGTGTTTCCGCATCTGCCGCGCGATATCGTTGCCGACCTGCTGTTCGAGGACCACTACACCAGCGTGGCCGATGGCGCCACACTATCCGCGCACGGCGATCTGCCGCGCGAGGCGTGGCTGGACCGTCCCCACGTGCTGGTGGCGATGCGGCTCGATGCACCGAGCGATATCGACGCCGCCCTGGCGGCAGCCGGCCTGGACCGCCATGTCGCGGTGGTCCTGCCGCACTGGAGCGCGGCGCTGGACGTGGTGGCCGGCACCGACCTGATCCTGACCGTGGCCGCCCGGACGCTGTCCGCCGCGCCGGCCCAGCCGGGGCTGCGTGCGTTCGCGCCCCCCGTGGCGCTGCCAGCGGTGCCGTTTCAGCAGGCCTGGCATGCGCGGCGCGACACCGATCCCGCCCATCGCTGGTTGCGCCAGGCAGTACGCGGGTGCTGTGCGTCACTGCCAGCAAAGTGACGATGGTGTCTCTTTTAGGCCTCGGATCCAGGGGCAAATGCGGCCGTTGAAAGGGAATCGGCAAGCGCGGTTTTCAGCAGTCGCCTAAAATAGCGGCTCTCCTTCACCCGACAAAAGAGCAGCGAAGCCCGTCCGGGCCTTCATCTGCCAGCCAGGCCACACCATGTCCGCAGCGCCCTCATCCCGGCTTTCCCCCGACGCTCCCCCGGCTGACGTCCCCGTCATGCAGGTCATCTTTGGCCTGATGCTGGCCATCCTGCTCGGGGCGCTCGAACAGTCGATCGTGGCCGTGGTGCTGCCCGACATCGCGCTGCAGCTCAATGGTTTCGAGGACATGGCCTGGGTGATTTCGGCCTATCTGGTGGCGTCGACGGTGGTGACGCCGATCTACGGCAAGCTGTCCGACGTGCTGGGCCGCCGCTCGGTGCTGACGTTCTCGATCATCCTGTTCCTGCTGGCTTCGATCGCCTGTGCGCTGGCCACGACCATGCCGATGCTGATCGTCGCGCGCATCCTGCAGGGCCTGGGCGGTGGGGGGCTGATTTCGGTCTCGCAGGCCACCATCGCCGACGTGGTGCCGCTGCGCGAGCGTGGCAAGTACCAGGGCTACGTCAGCGGCGTTTGGGCCGTGGCGAGCATGGCGGGGCCGGTGATCGGCGGCTACCTGGCGCACTTCCTGTCGTGGCGCTGGATTTTCTGGATCAACATCCCGCTGGCGCTGATCGCGCTGGTGGTGGTGCGCCGCGCGCTGCGCCATCTGCCCGTCAGCGGCCGCAAGCACAAGATCGACTACCTGGGCGCGTTGCTGTTCGGCGGTGGCCTGTCCGGCGTGCTGGTGTTCCTGACCCGCCTGGGGCAGGGCCATTCGCCGCTGGAACCGCAAACGATCGGCCTGCTGGCGGCGGGCCTGATCGGCATGGTGGTGTTCGTGTGGCAGGAGCGCCGCGCCGCCGATCCGGTGATTCCGCTTGCCATGCTGGGCGTGCCCACCGTGGCCATCTGCTGCCTGACGCTGTTCCTGTGCTTCTTCCAGCTGATCGCGATGTCGGTGCTGCTGCCGCTGCGCTTCCAGGTGGTGGGCGGTGCGGCTGCCGACACGGCCGCGCTGCGGCTGGTGCCGCTGACGCTGGCGATTCCGTTCGGCGCGTATATTTCGGGCCGCCTGATGTCGTGGAGCGGCCGCTACAAGCCGCTGCAGATGACGGGCTGCCTGGTGGCGCCCGTGGCCATCGTGGCGCTGGCATTCACGCCGCCGCAATCGGTGACGCTGGCGGCGCTGGTGATGATCGTGCTGGGCCTGTCGATCGGCCTGCAACTGCCGAGCGGGCTGGTGGCGACGCAGAACGCCGTCCCGCCGCAACAGGTGGGTATCGCCACGGCGCTGACGGCGTTTTCGCGGCTGCTGGGCGGCGCCGTCGGCGTGGCCGTGCTCACCACGGTGCTGATCGCGCTGCTTCGCCATAGCGGCGTGGCCGTATCGGACATGAGCGGCGGCGAGGATGTGCTGATGAGCATGTTCCGTCGGGCGATGTCCGGCGGCGACCAGGGCGATGCTGCCGCGGTGCGCGTGGCCGCCGAGCGTGCGTTCCGCGTGCTGTTCCTGATGAGCGCGGCGGTGTCGCTGATCGCGCCGTTCTTCGTGGCCCGCCTCAAGGAAACGACGCTGCGCGGCAGCCCCGCCGCCGCCGCCAAGGCGGCGGCTGCAGCGGAGTAATCAGGCGGCTGGCTGCGCCTGTACCCGCCGTCTGGCACGTGCGGCCAGCCCGGGCCCCAGCGCCCAGCGCAGGGTTGGCGCCAGTCCGCGCATGCCGGCCAGTGCCAGCGAGCGGCGCAGCGAAGGGCGGTGCAGACCGAGCATCTGGCGCGCCCAGGGTGGCAGCAGGGCCACGCCGGCATCGGCCATGGTTCGCACGGCCGGCACAAGCAGCGGGTTGGCCACCGGCATCGCCATGATCAGCCGGACCACTTCCTTTGTCCGCTCGCTGTTCACCAGGCCGGGGCGCTGGGCTTCCAGATAGGCATCGACCTGGGCGCGCGAACGCGGCACGTCCGGTGCGCCCAGCAACGCCGCTACCGTGGCTTCTTCCTCGAAATACCGATCCTGCTCGGCCACGGACAGCGGCCCTACGTAGCGCAGGTATCCGGCCATGAAGCTCGACACCTCCGCCACATGCACCCACGTCAGCAGGTCGGGGTCGTCGGCGGCATAGGGCTGGCCGTCGGGTGCCGTGCCCTGGATCGACGCGTGGATGCGCTTCACCCGTTCGATCAGCAGCATCGCGTCGGCCCGGCTGCCGTAGGTGGTGCCGGCGATGAACTGCGCGGTGCGCCCAAGGCGGCCCTGCATGTCGGTGCGGAAGCTGGAGTGGTCCCACACGCCGGCCAGCGCGCGCGGGTGTAACGCCTGCAACAACAGCGCGCTGACGCCGCCGGCCAGCATCGCCGGGAAATCTGCGTGCACGCGCCAGCAGACGGCGTCGGGGCCGAACAGGCCGGGATCGCCGGGCGGATTGTCGTAGTCGAGCGTCAGCCCGGAATTGCTGCGCGTGAGTGCGCGAACCTGATTGCCGGCGTGGCTGCGCAGGCGACGCATGAGCGGGCCGGTGGTGGCGCCCGCGGGCGCACGGTGGGTGGGGTCGGGCGAGGCGGACAAGGTGCGGAACGAAAAAAGCGGGTGTTGTCTGGCTGCCGCCAGCATACACCCGCCGTGCCGCCAGGGCCGATGGCGGCGCGACGGCCGTCAGTCGTAGCGCAGGTCGGTGGCCTTGCCCCAGAACACGCGGTACGCGTAGGCGGTATAGCCCAGGATCGTCGGCAGCACCACCGCGGCGCCCAGCAGGATCACCATCAGCGATTCCGGCGCGCTGGCCGCCTGCCAGATGTCGATGCGATCGACCACGAGGTACGGGAAGAGGCTGTAGGCGAGGCCGTTGAATGCCAGCAGGAAGATCACCGCCGTGCCGGCGAAGGGCAGCCAGCACCAGCGGTCGTTGCCGATGGCGTGCAGGTTGCGCATGCGGCGCAGGAATCGCTCGATGACCACGAACAGGCCCATCGTCAGCAATGGGATCGGCGCCAGCATGATGATGTTCGGCAGCGCAAACCACTTGTCGAAGATGCGCGTGCTGACCATCGGCGTGACCACCGAGATCGCCGCCACGCCGGCAGCGGTGAGCCACAGGCTGCGCCGGGCCCAATAGATGGCACGCAACTGCAGGCTCCCCGTGGTCTTCATGATCAGCCACGTGGCGCCCAGCAGGCAGTAGCCGGCCACCAGACATAGCCCCACGGCCACGGCGAACAGCAGGTTGGGCAGGTCGTAGCGGAACCCGGTGATATAGAGGCCCAGCATCAGCCCCTGCGAGAAGCTGGCCAGCAGCGAGCCCGCATAGAACGCGAAGTTCCACCACGGCTTGTGCGGATCGCGCGCCTTGACGCGGAAATCGAACGCCACGCCGCGGATGATCAGTCCCGCCAGCATCAACGCCACGGGCAGGTACAGGTTGGTCAGGATGACACCGTGCGCCAGCGGGAACGCCGTCAGCAGCAGCCCCACGCCTAGCACGAGCCAGGTTTCGTTGGCATCCCAGAACGGGCCGATCGACGCGATCATGGTGTCCTTGTCGGCATCGTCCGCGCGGCGCAGCAGCACGCCCACGCCAAGGTCGTAGCCGTCGAGGATCACGTAGATCAGCATCGACAGGCCCATCAGCGCCAGGAACACCAGCGGCAGCCATCCGGCCGGCTGGGTCAGGTCGTGAATCGTGGCCGGGTTCATTGCGCGCTCCTGGGTTGGCCGATGACGGGTTGCGGCGTGTCCGCGGCGGGGCCGGATGCGCCGGACTTGCCCGCCTTGCGGGCCAGGTGGAAGACGACAGAGATGTAGGCCACGATCAGCGCCAGATACAGCGACAGGTACATGGCCAGGGTGCTGCCGATCATGGCGGCGGGCACCTTCGAGGCGGCCTGGGCGGTGGTCAGCACGCCATAGACCAGATAAGGCTGCCGGCCGATCTCGGTGACATACCAGCCCGCCACCAGCGCGATCCAGCCGGAAAACGTCATCGCCACCAGCACGCGTGCCAGCCACGGCGAAGGTGCACCCTGCCGGCGGATCTGCCAGGTGCCCAGCCACGAGACGGCCAGCATCAGCAGGCCTACGCCAACCATGATGCGGAAGGCGAAGAACAGCGGTGCCACGGGCGGATGCCGATCGGCAAAGGCGTCGATGCCCTTGATCTCGCCATCGACCTTGTGGGTCAGGTAGATCGATGCCAGTTTCGGAATCGCGATCTCGAAATCATTCGACTGCGTGGTGGCGTTGGGCAGGCCGAACAGCACGGCGGGCGCGCCCTTTTCGGTCTTCCAGATGCCTTCCATGGCCGCGATCTTGGCCGGCTGGTGATGCAGCGTGTTCAGGCCGTGCAGGTCGCCGGCCACGATCTGCAGCGGAATCAGCAATGCCGCCAGCGTCACGCCGGTGCGCAGCGAATGCATGACTTCGCGGCTGCGGTCGTGGCGCAGCCAGCGATAGGCCGAGATACCTGCCAGCAGGAAGGCCACGGTCAGGCCCGACGCCAGCAGCATGTGCACGAGCCGGTAGGGGAACGACGGGTTGAAGATGACTTGGAACCAGCTGGTGACATGCGCGCGGCCATCGATCATCTCGAATCCGGCCGGGGTTTGCATCCACGAGTTCAGCGCCAGGATCCAGAACGCCGACAGCGTGGTGCCGCCGGCCACCAGCAGCGTGGCGATGGTGTGCATGCGATTGCCGACGCGCCGCATGCCGAACAGCATGATGCCGAGGAAGGTGGCTTCCAGGAAGAACGCGGTCAGTACCTCATAGGCCAGCAACGGGCCGGCGATGTTGCCGACGGTTTCCATGTAGCCGGGCCAGTTGGTGCCGAACTGGAAGCTCATGGTGATGCCGCTGACCACGCCCAGCGCGAACGTCAGCGCGAAGATCTTGACCCAGACGCGATAGGCGTCCATCCAGCTTTCATCGCTGGTCTTGTTGTAGCGCAGCTTGAAGAACAGCAGCACCCACGCCAGCGAGATGCTGATGGTGGGAAACAGGATGTGGAACGTGATATTCGCGGCGAACTGGATGCGCGCCAGTATCACCGGATCGACACTTGCAAACACGGGTTACTCCTTGGGGGGGCGGGCAGACTTTGCGGGGGTCTTGCTGCCGGCGGACTTCGCCGGGGCCTTGTCGGCCCTGGCAGTCTTGTCTTTCGCGGCGCCGCCCATGCCGATGGCAGAGGTCAGCCGGTCCTTGACGTCCAGCAGCTTGGTGACGCGCGAGCCCAGGCGCATCAGCTTTTCGAGGGTGGCGACGTCGAGCTTCTGCATGTCGCCAAACCACGTGGTGACCAGCAGGATCAGCCCGTACATCTCCTTCATGCGGGCCTGGGCGTGCCGGTCTTCGTCGGACAGCGGCGTTTCCAGCTGGACTTCGCGCAGCATCGACAGCGTGGGATCGATCTCGCGCCGGCGACGCTCCTCGGCCAGCGTGCGGAAGATCGCCCAGACATCGTCGGGCGCGGAAAAATACTCGCGGCGGTCGCCGGGCTGGTGCGACAGCTTCACCAGGTTCCAGGATTCCAGTTCCTTCAGCCCGATGCTGACGTTGGAGCGCGAAAACCCGAGTGATTCGGCGATCTCGTCCGCGTTCAGCGGACGCGCGGCGGTAAAAAGAAGGGCGTAGATCTGACCAACCGTACGGTTGATGCCCCAGCGGCTACCCATTTCACCGAAGTGGAGGACAAATCGCTGGACAAGGGGCGAGAGTTGCATTGTCTGTTTTGAATTTTCAGAAATTTGTGAAAGTTTAGAACAAAACTTAAAAACGTGCGCGGGGTGCGGGGTGGGAAGGGGTGTGGCGGGGTGTCGCAGTGTCGGTGTCACGTCTCACAGTTGTTGAGTTCTGTCTCACAGTTAGTGGGTTAAATTCTCAAAGTTAATGGGTACGTCAATGGCACGCAAACGGCCGTAGGACGCCATTTCGCGGTTGGAGGCACACCGCGAAGATGGTGAATTTGCGTCGGTTTTCGACTGCGACTCGCGTTGCGTCCCATAGTTAGTGGGTACACGAATGCTGGAAGGATTGGGTAGACAGTCTCACACGAGCACCGAGCGGCGCTCGTGTGTAGTGGGTGGGTCGTGCAACTGGTGCGTCGCCCCCAACGTCTGCAGGCAGGCCTTTGTGTCGGCCCATCAAAGTCCCGGGTTGCGGATTCTCAGAGCTGCTCGTCGCGTGCTAGGGTATTAGGAAGGCGTGTAGGTAAGCGGGCCGCAACGGTAGTGGGAGACGTCGCCGCAGGCCCAGATTTGGACGCAGAGTCCGCCCGCTGTGGCGTGGTGCAAAAAATGGTCGATCCGAACTAGGAAAAGAGGAAGGCATGCAGAGCGATGCTGTGATCGTGCTACCCCCGGAGCCTACACCGCATGGGCTAACGGCTAGTGCCTCCGCGCGGTCCCTTCAAGAGCATTTTCTTGCGTTTTTGAACGCAAACAACCCGAACGGGTTCGAAGTCGACGCCGTCGCACACATTTCTGGCAGTACGGTGGGAGATCTCATGCTGCTAGTCGCACTGAATGGCTCAATAGCGATCGTTGACTTCAAGCTGGAAGCGAAGAAGTTGAAAAAATTGTCGGCCGGCACGTTGCGACATGGGCACTGCCTGGAACTGTTGTCGCGGTTGTTCGGGTACAAAAATTGGCATGATGCGAATCAGAACGTGAAAGCCGGGCGACTAATGAACAGGCGCACCGACAGAGGTCGCATCAGTATGAAGATGTTCGATGTCGCCGGTCAAAATTAACGAATCGATAGGAAAGCATCCACGGGCCACTTGACTTGGCCGGCAGACGCGAGCGGCTCTAGTCTCTGCCTCGCGCGCTCGTAGGCCGTCCAACAGATCATCCTCTCTCGTTTCGAGAAGGTTCTTGACGAGCCAGCGTGGTATGAGGTGGCCGGTGTCGAAAGTATCGCGGGCATCGCGAGATCCCTTGACAGAATGGGCGACTATCTCGCTTTCTATGGAAAAGGATCCGTCGTAGCACACGGGCAGAGCTATCGCGACCATGTCATGTTGGGGAAGGGCGGAAAATAGGGCGATAAAGCCGATCCGCGCCCCACGCGAAACCGCTGAAGTCGTTCGGGCCGCAGTCGCCGTGGCGTTCTCCTGCTACGAAGACGTCATTGTGAGATATGTGCCCGGCGATATCGGAGCCTATCGAGCCATGTACACACGCGATGGCGAGAGACAAATCCTGCGATGAACGGACTTCAGGTGCATAAGCCAAGGCCCTGACGGCGAAAGGTCTCAGATTTATGGGGTCTAGCTGAGCGAGACGACCGCTGTGTGGCGTGCGCGCAAGAAGGTTTCCCCAAGACGGGGGCACTTGGCATGGCGGCCCGATGGCAGGAGGATGCCTCTTAAAAAAGTTCGCAGGTTCTGGAGGTGAGTGCGGGATACTGATTGGTCGCTCTTGCGCAGAATTGCTCGCGCATTCCGGCGCAGCAGGCTCACGGGCTGGCATGTCTGCATACATATGCGATCATGATGCACTTAGACAGCCTCCCGTAAGCCATGACTCGCCTGCGCAGAATTGAGATACGCCATTTCCGTAGCATCGCCCAGTTCGTTTGGTGTCCGGGGCCTGGACTAAACGCGTTGATCGGTTCTGGCGACGCCGGCAAGTCCAGCGTGCTCGATGCGATCGATCTCTGCTTGGGCGCCCGGCGTAACGTCGTCTTTGGCGATGACGACTTCTTCGGCATGAACGTCGATCAGCCCATCGTGATCGAGATCACCGTGGGGGAGCTTGATGACGCGCTCAAGAATCTTGAGGCCTATGGCCTGTACCTGAGGGGCTTCCGAGCAGAGGATGGAGCCGTGGTGGACGAGCCAGAGGTGCGCTGCGAGACCGTGCTGACTGTTCGACTTACAGTGCAGAGCGATTTGGAGCCGCAATGGCAACTGGTTTCCGACCGCGCAGCCGCGCAGGGGCAAACGCGGCATCTGGCTTGGGCCGACCGGCTGCGGATTGCACCGGGTAAGCTGGGTGCAAGGGGCGACGAGAACCTGAGCTGGCGCCGTGGCTCGGTGCTGAATCGACTCTCCGACGAGCGGGCGGATGCGTCGGCAGCCTTGGTGCGTGCCGGGCGTGAGGCGAGGTTGCGCTTTGGTGACGACGCTCAGGCCCAATTAGGGCAGGCGCTGAAGCAAGTATTGGAAACAGCCAATCAGCTCGGGGTGCCGGTTGGAGATCAGGTAAAGGCCCTGCTCGATGCCCACGCCATCTCTGTGTCCGGCGGCGCCATCGCGCTTCACAACGCTGGGGGCGTTCCGCTCAGGTCCCTCGGATTGGGTTCGGCTCGACTATTGGTGGCAGGATTGCAGCGGGCTGCCGCGGCAGATACTTCCGTCTTGTTGGTCGACGAGATTGAGACCGGTCTGGAGCCTCACCGGATCTACCGCTTACTTGTCACTCTGGGCGCAAAGGAACAGGCGCCGCCGCTGCAGGTGTTCCTGACTACTCACTCGCCGGTGGTGGTGCGAGAGCTATCAGGCACGCAACTCTACGTGCTGCGCCAGCATAACGGCGTACATCTAGCGCACTGCTGTGGCAACGAAGACGACGTGCAAGGCACGATGCGCCGGTACCCGGAAGCTCTGCTTGGCAAGAGTATCCTGGTGTGCGAAGGCGCGAGCGAGGTTGGACTGATTCGGGGTATGGACCAAGCGAGCAATCAGCCCTCCATCTCAACGTTCGGCGTGGTGCTCGTCGACGGGTCTGGATCGTCTGCCGTGCAGCGAGCGCTCGCATTCCAAAAACTCGGCTACCGGGTTGCGCTCCTGCGGGACAGTGATGTACCTCCCAAGCTCGAAGAGGAGGGCTTCAAAGCGGCTGGGGGAGCGGTATTCGCTTGGCGAGCTCCCAATGCCTTAGAGGACGAACTGTTTCAAGCCCTTGACGGCATGGCCGTCGCTAAACTTTGGGACTTGATCAAGGAGCAAAGCGACCTGGACGTGCTGGACGGCCAATTGCGCACGGCAAGCGGCAACGTCCTTAACGTAGCGGCTGTCGATGCAGCAATGCTCCAGCGGCCGGGGCCTGATCTGCGGCGTATTCTCGGTAAGGCCGCGCGGTCCAAACACAACGCTTGGTTCAAGTCGGTGACCGACATGGAGAGAATCGCGCGCGAGATAGTGGCGCACGGCTTTGAACAGTCGGACCTGCAATTCAAGACGGAGATTAATCGCATCTTCGGATGGTGCTGGAATGGCTAGCTACGACATCGACTTGCTTCAGCTAGCTGGCGCACGAGTTGAGGCACCGGCGGGGTGCGGCAAGACGCAACTCCTGACGGACGCGCTTGCTCGCCACGGACTGGGAAAGCCGATCCTGCTACTGACCCATACCAATGCGGGCGTCGCCGCCTTGCGCAAGCGACTCGAGCTAGCTGGCGTAGATCCCAAACGGTACCGTCTCGGAACTGTCGACGGTTGGGCGATGAAGCTCGTCGCTACGTTTCCGATGCGGGCAGGCCTCGATCCCGCCATCCTTGCCGCGCAGCGCCCTGACTATCGGGCAATCCGTGAGTCCGCTGCGCGCCTGCTGGCGGCAGGGCATGTATGCGACATGCTTGCTGCGAGCTATGCGCGGCTTTGGGTCGATGAATATCAGGATTGCTCGGTCCTTCAACACGCTATCATCCTAGGCGCTGCCGCATGTGTGCCTACCTGTGTGGTCGGCGACCCGTTGCAGGCAATTTTCGGCTTTGGTGGCGATCCGTTAGCGTCCTGGCAGGGCGATGTGTGTCAACATTTCCCGATCGGCCATACGCTGGATCGGCCCTGGCGTTGGATCAACGCGGGCGCTGAAGAGCTCGGACAGTGGTTGCTACACGCGAGGCTTCTCCTGCTCAATGGGCAGCCGATTGATTTAGCGACTGGGCCCCCCTCTGTGCAATGGGTTCAGCTTGATGGTTCAGCCAATGATCACGGCCGGCTGCTCGCAGCAGCTGGGACCGCTCCGCCCCACCGGGATGGCACTGTTTTGGTCATTGGCCACAGTACCAGCCCCCAGAGCCAGCAGCGCATGGCCAGCCTCGTGCCCGGCGCCGTCACGATTGAAGCGGTAGACCTCCGGGATTTGGTCGACTTCGCAACAGGCTTACAGCTGCAAGCTCCCGACGCGATCAGGCGTATCGTTGAATTTTGCGGCAGGATGATGACGGGGGTTGGGGCGGCAGCACTCTTAGAGCGACTTGAGGTCTTGCGTCGAGGCAAGAGCAGGCGCGAGCCGAGTGAGGTTGAAACGGCGGCTACGATGTTTGAAGTGCAGCGCTCGCTACCAGCCGTGAGGCGGCTTATCGAAGCGCTGCGCGACCAGCCAGGCTCACGGGTTTTCCGACCGGTTGTGCTGCGCGCGTGCCTGGAAGCGTTGCGCACAGCTACGACTGGCGGCGTTCCGACGCTGCAGGAAGCTGCGATTCGGATTCGCGAGCAGGGCCGCATGCAGGCTAGGACCCTTCCACGGCGGGCGGTGGGAAGCACACTGTTGATTAAGGGCCTGGAGGCCCATGTCGCTGTCGTTCTTGATGCCGACGCGTTGAACGTGCCGAATCTTTATGTGGCACTGACACGTGGATCAGCGCGACTGGTTGTGTGTTCAGCCAGATCACAGATCGCACCTCGCTGAACGCGCAACGCAATAGGGAGATATGCGTCGTCAAGTGTTTAGCTAACCAGCCAACGAAGTTCGACCCCCTGTGCCGTAAGACTGTCGTTAGCCGCGGCCATAACTGCGCGAACGTTCTCTGCCAATCCGGTTGCCAGCAGACCTGGCTGCACCGCATGCACGGAAAGGCTGATGGCGATAGGGTCGTAGGCCCGAACCAGGTCTATCGCCGCGTCTCTCGTCCCGACAAGAAACGGGGAATGGCCCCTGTTTGGGCGCGCTTGTGTACGACGCTCGATGTGACGAAGCAACTCGTCCTTACGCTGGAACCTGGCGGACTTCACTGACTGCCCTGCAAGCTCATAGACGTCGTCAACACGTTCGCCTGATACTGGGCCGCCGGCGCCTTTGCAATGATAGAGCGATATGGCCAAGCGATTTCCTGGGATCACCTTTCCAACGATAAAGTCGGCGGCCTCGCCTGATCGATGGTCATAGATGATGAAGTCGGCGGCCATGACGCCGATAAGATGATCTTGAAGAAATCTCTGTACGGTCATCCGATCGGGATCGGTAGTATCAAACTCGACATTGATCTGGCAGCCGGTCCAGTCGTGTGGGACCAAGCTCTCCGGGCGGATCGCCGTGCGAGCCAGTCTCCGCTGCAGTGTGCCGTAAACGAAGGAATCCATCTCCTTCGTAAAAAATACTAACCCGTGCTCGTCAAGCCATTCCTCGATGGAGACGTTTCCCTCGGAGGTCGACACTCGTATGGGCGGATTTTCATCCAACAAGCCGTAATTCGGCCTTCGATGCAGACGATACTGCACGCGCTGCGAACGGACATCGTCTCCAATTCGAAAAGTTAGCGCCGATCCGTCCCCGTTGACAGTGACATTGGTGATCTGAAGGTCGAGTAGGCTGGTCACCACGCGGTCCGCACCCTCGCCAATCAGGACCTGAGGATTGTCGCGGTATGCAACCTTCGGCCAATCTGTCATGCATGTCGAAGCGGGTATGCGTTCAAGCGTCTCACCAAAAGGAAGCAGATCAAGTCCCGAGCGGCCAATATTGACTTGATTCGCTGTCATACGGCCGTGAAGCGCCGTCATCCAGTCCAGGATTTCCGGGATCGACAGTTTTCCGTTTGACCAGATGCGTCCCCCGGCGCTAGCACCAATAACTTCGGACTCGCCGTTGACTTGGCCTCGACCCATGAAGTGGCCTTGCGAAAAATTCGCCGCGTCAGTGTCGCGTACTCCGCGGTCGGCATTGCTTCCTGCCACGATGCGGTACGACTCCGTGGTGGCCGTCGGGGAAGTGCTTCGAATGCCAACGCTATAGAACTCTTGATCCGTCATGCCATTGAGCACCTTGCGGATCTGGTCATACGCGAGGGGGGAAGCATTTCCCCCGAAGAAGAACTCCACCAACTCCGCATAGTAGCGTTCGGATCGCTCTGTAGCGGTAATGAACAGCAGCCGTGAAGCAGGGAAGAATTTGATGAGGAAACACGCATGAGCGGCGTCCACGAGGTGTTCTTCCCGATACCACGCCGGTGACTTAACCGACTTTGCAAGAAGCAGGTACGTCGAGTGATCGTCGCTCAGCCAGCCGTTGGTGACTTGCAGCGATTTGAGCGTTTCAGGCGGCTCCGAAAAGTCGGGTGCGTCGCCCGTTCGGTACACCGCAATATGCTGCGATAATCGGAACGCGCCGGGATTGACTGCTTCGTAGTCGGCGTGGGGATGCCCGGTCTGCGCAAACGACTGGAGGGTTTCTCGTTGCTGTAAAGCCAACTGCTGGCGCGCCTCCACAACATCCGCCAACAGAACGTCCCAGTCAACACCATCGCGATAGAGCTCTGAGCTTTCAGCGTCGACTTCCCGAGGCACGGCAAGAAACGTCGCCGTGCCCGTCTGCTCATCATTAGTGCGTGCGAAGCGTCCAATAAACTGCAGTGTTGGCACGAGCGACTTGTGCGCACTGTGCAGGACAGCAATCTTGAACTTCGGGAAATCATAGCCTTCCCCGAACATGTCCACGCAGACGACGCCGTCCAATTCCCCAGCGACAAGTCTACGTTCGATATCCTCGATTTGCTGCTTCGATCTGCGGCTGGAAACAGCTTCAACGCGTAAGCCAGCGTCGGCATATCGCTGTGCCACACGCTCCGCGTCGGCGATTCGCTCCGTGCGGGCTAGCAAACGGTGCTGAAGACCAGCAGCCGCGTCTCGCCGAAATATTTCAACAGCCTTTGCAACGAGCGCCGCGTCACGCGTGTCCGGCAATGCGTCTTCATCGACTATGACTGGATTGAATGTCACCTTTCCAAATGCATTTTCCGCGACTGCCTGACGCAAGGAGTAGTAGAAAATCAGGCGTCCTGGCAATTGCCGGCGATCTCTGCGAAAAGGTGTCGCAGACAAGAGAACGTGGCGGGCGTTGGGCGTTGCTCGAATGAAGGCTGCCCACGTTCGAGCGGGCGAGTGATGTCCTTCGTCCACGAGGACGAGATCGAACATGTCCACTGGAGGGGGTTCGACCCCTTCGATGTCGGGGCTGGCCGAGTGAGGCGTGCATACGGCAACGTCGCAATCACCGAGAGCTTGCCATTGTTGCTGCGACGTCATGCGCTCTTCGATCACTGCAACACGGGGTGCCGGCAGCGCATCCTCGCCCGGCAGTGCCGATAGTCGTCGAAGAGTGTCGAGTGTTCGAAAGGCGCGAGCCGCCTGTGCTCGAAGCGTGCTGGTCGGCGTGACGACCAACACTCGGCGTGCCTGAGCAAGAAAGCAGGCGGCGGTGAGGACGGCCGTTTTTCCGTAGCCCGTTGGCAATGAAATGAGCGCTGGGTCGTGGCGTTCGATGATGTGTGCAGCCAGCGCGTACAAAGCACCTACTTGGCCCCTTCGCAACCCAGTGTTAGGGGCATGACCTTCACGTAAGGTCAAATGTTTTGCGTTCTCAGCAAAATATGGCAACCCAAGCCTCCCTGACGTTTCTGCGTGATCTTTTCTTTACTTATTGTTATCAGGAACTTATGCGGAGTTTTCTCTGGAGGCAACCCATCCGAAGAGCGGTCTGCACTATGGCTTTATTGCCTAGCAGGCTGCTGAAATACCTCGAGCCATAGTCGGCGCGCGGACATGTTCAAACGTTGATCTGAGAACTCGACACGATCCACTTTCCCAACATCGCATGCGCGGCGCCGACACCTTCACCGAAAGCTTGTTCACAATGCGGCGGCTGGACGATTTCGTACCGAAGTCTCATCCACTGCGTTCGATCCGGACGATGGCCAATCTGGCACTGGCGAAGATGGATCGGCTGTTCGCCGAGATGTATGAGGCCGACATCAAAGGCGGTCGCCCGAGCATCGCACCGGAGAAGCTGTTGCGGGCGATGCTGTTG
>NZ_FNJO01000003.1 GCF_900104095.1 Ralstonia sp. 25mfcol4.1
CAACAGCATCGCCCGCAACAGCTTCTCCGGTGCGATGCTCGGGCGACCGCCTTTGATGTCGGCCTCATACATCTCGGCGAACAGCCGATCCATCTTCGCCAGTGCCAGATTGGCCATCGTCCGGATCGAACGCAGTGGATGAGACTTCGGTACGAAATCGTCCAGCCGCCGCATTGTGAACAAGCTTTCGGTGAAGGTGTCGGCGCCGCGCATGCGATGTTGGGAAAGTGGATCGTGTCGAGTTCTCAGATCAACGTTTGAACATGTCCGCGCGCCGACTATGGCTCGAGGTATTTCAGCAGCCTGCTAGGCCGCAGGCGATCCGGGCCGGCCGCACACCGCGCCGGCTATCCGTTCTGGTCATTCGCGCCGGGTGCCGTCTTGAAATAATCGGCAAACGGCCATGCGTTTTTGAGTGCGGCTTCGGTTCCCAGGTAGCAGTCGCGATCGGTCGCGGTCATTCCGGCAAACGCATGTGGCGGGGGCCCGAGCCTGCCGTCGGTGTATTGCCAGAGTGTGAAGTGCGGCCAGGTATCCATCGGAATGCCGATCGGCTCGCCTCGGTACCGCGCGTACCAGAGCGGGCAATTCTTGAGGATGGGGTCGGCGCCATGTGCCTGCACGGCGTCGCGCAGCATGTTGCCGCCGTAGATCATTGGCCAGCGGCCGGTCTTGTCCCGGACCCGGGCCACGAAGTCATGGGCCTGCGCCAGCGTCATGTCCGGCCCGCTCGAACTGGGTTCGAAATCCAGGCAGAACAGCGTGGCGCGATTGTCCACGTCGGGATCCCCTGCCTGCGTGGCATCGAGAAAGTTCTTCGCCTGATCGGCGGCCGGGCGGGCGCTGGAGAAGTGGTAGGCGCCCCACAGCAGCCCGGCGGCCAGTGCCTGCTCGCGACGCTCGCGATAGACCGGGTCCTTGAACGTAGCGCCCTCGCTGGCCTTGTGGATCACTGCCCTGACCCCTGCATTCCTGAGCTTGACGGCATCGAAGTGGTTGTCATGGTGGATATCGATGATCACATCGATCGATCCTGGCAGGGTCTCTGGCATCGCAAGCTCCCGGATTCGGTGCAGTCAAGCTACGGCGCAGGCGCCGGCCAGCCGCCTCGCCAGCCGTATGCGCCACGCACACCCGGGCCTGCGAGGGCGCGCCGCCGGACATCCGGCAACCGCCCTCGCTCACCCGTTGGGAAGCATAGGCAACGGGTCGGGTAAACCATCTCAGCCAGGTGGATGACTTCGTGCTGCCGATTTTTCAAGGCTGAGTTACACGCGATTTTTCTCGCGCGGCCGCCGTGCCACGCCACGGTCCCTTCCTGTTCTTGAGGCTCCCGAGCTTCAGCGTGCCTGCCTGACCCATTCACCGATTGCATCGAGCAGCAGCCCCGAGCCGTGCTCGCGCGAGCCCGCATCGTCGTAGCCGTCCAGGAATGCGCCATGCTCGGTCAGCGTCAGCTGCGTGCCCTGCCCCACGGCTTTCAGTTCGAAGACCGCCAGCGACACCGAGATCTTGCGTTCGCCCATGTGCATCTCGTAGCTGTAGACCAGCCGCTCGTTCGGAATCACGTCGAAATACACCGCGTCGAACGTCGACACCAGCCCGTTATCCCATTTGCCCTGCAGATGCTCGCGGCCGCCGGGCCGCACGTCCATGGCGCGCGACACGGTCTGGTATCCCTGCCCGCCGTGGAACCACTCGGCCTTGGCGGCCGGGTCGCTGAGCGCGCGGAACACGAGGGCCGGCGGGGCCTCGAAAGTGCGCGAAATCGAGAAGGTGCCATGGGCCACCGAGCGCGGCGGCGCTTCGGCGACGATACGGGCCACTTCCTGCGCCAGGCGGTCCAGCGTCTGCTTCCAGCCCTCCTCGGCGCCACGGGTGAAGTCGCCGGCCGACGGATCGAGCAAGGTGTAGTCCTGCGTCACGCTCATCTCGGTGCCGCCGCAGACGGTTTCGAAGCCGACCGTCGTCAGGGCGTTGAACAGCGGCTTGCCATCGACGGTGACTACGGTCATGTCGATCACCAGCCGCGCGTGCGGCATGACCTCGACGAAGTGGCCCCGGATCCAGTGCTCGAATTCGCCGCCTTGCGACCGCATGCACAGGTCGAACTTGCCGCCCGGACGGAACTCGATCTCGCAGGCCGGCACGGTGAAGCCCTGCGGGCAGAACCAGTGCTTCAGGTGCTCGGCCGTGCTCCAGGCCTTGAAAACGAGGTCGCGCGGGGCGTTGAAGGCGCGCGATATGGTCAGCCGGTGCGGGGCGTGCTGCGGCGTATCAGTCTTCGTTACGGTTGCGGTCGCGGGTGCCATCGGATGCTGCCTCCTTTTTCATGGTTTCCAGGTATTCGCCCAGGCGGTCGAAATGGCCTTCCCATTCGGCGCGGCGGGCGCTGATCCACTGCTCTGCCTCGCTCAGCGCATTGGGCGCCATGCGGCAGGTACGTACCCGACCGACCTTCTCGGTGCTGACCAGCCCAGCCTGTTCCAGCACCGACAGGTGCTGCATCACCGCCGGCAACGACATCGCCAGCGGCTTGGCCAGGTCCGAGACCGACAGCGGTCCGCGTGCCAGTTGAACAAGCATCGTGCGCCGCGTGGTGTCGGCCAATGCCTGGAACGTGGCGTCGAGAGGATCGGAATAGTTAAGCATGTCCTTTAGTATAGAGACATCCAATAGTTAAGCAAGAACTTTAGTGACAGGTTCGCCCGGAGCGACGGCGCGCGCGAAATCCGCCATGGAACGTCCTTGACCCGCCCCCGCTGCACGGGTGCGGGAAAGGGCGTATTCTGGTGAACTTGTCTTTCGGGCGTCGTAGGCGTAGTGTTCCGCATCGCCTGGCGCGCCGAAGTGCCGGAGCCGCCCCTCCAGATCAGTTTTGACGGATGAACCAGAAATCCCCTAAATACCCGGATGAACCGCCCTTGCCGTCCACCTGGGATGCCCGCCTTGCCCGCCATTTGGTGCGGCCCCTCAAGAACACCCGTGTCTCCCCGAACCACCTGACCACGCTGCGGCTGCTGATCGGCGTCGCCGGCATCGCCTGCATTGCGCAGGGTGGCTACGCGTGGACCAACTGGGGCGCGCTGCTCGTCGTCATTTCGAACTTCGTCGACCATACCGACGGCGAACTGGCGAGAATCAGTGGCAAATCGAGCAAGATCGGCCACTTTTACGACCTGGCCAGCGACGCGCTGATTACGGTGCTGCTGTTCGTCAGCTTCGGCATGGCCGTGGCCAATACGACCGCG
Source organism: Ralstonia sp. 25mfcol4.1 (assembly GCF_900104095.1). Lineage (GTDB taxonomy): Bacteria > Pseudomonadota > Gammaproteobacteria > Burkholderiales > Burkholderiaceae > Cupriavidus. Next base: position 3,252 of record NZ_FNJO01000003.1, read on the forward strand.
CCAGTCGGCACGCCGGGTGTTTTCGGGCCGGTCCTGCGCGGCACGATCGCGGGCCTTGCCGTGGCGCTGATCTTCTTCCTGCGCATGCGTATAGAATCGCGGGTTGGCAAAAGTGGCACCAAGCAGGCATCGGCTGGCGGATTCGAGACCGAAGACGTGCTGTACCTGCTGCCGCTGGTGACGCTGACGGATGGCATCGGTCCCTTCCTGACCGCCGCCTCGATCGGCGCCCCGCTCTTTGCCGTACTGGTCATCATCGATTACTGGCGAGTCATGCGGCGCCCCCGGCCAGTCGCAACCTCCACCGAACACTGAGGCAGCCCATGCCAGAGCAAGTTACCGGCGACATCGCCATCGCCCCGCAGTTGGCGCGCGAAGCCGAACCCGCGACCGCACGTCCGGCCACGCGCCGCCCGGACGCCGCCGTGGCCGGCGTGGTGTCGCAACTGGACACCCCCGCCCTGCGCCAGGACTTCGACCGCCAGGGCGCGTTCCTGTACCTGGACAAGTTCCTGGGCCCGGACGAAACCGCCCAACTGGTGGCGCTGGCCCGCTCGCTGCAGTCTGGCCTGAACCGCAACTACCTGCCCGGCCACAAGCAGGGCGGCAGCGTCAGCCGCCACACGATCGACGAGAAGGCGCCGTTCATAGCCGAGTTGTACCGCTCGAAGGCGCTGATCGGCTGGCTGGAAGCCGTGACCGGCGACAAGCTCCAGGCCTGCCCGGAAACCGATCCGCACGCCTACGCGCTCTATTACTACACGCGCCAGGGCGACCACATCGGCTGGCACTACGACACGTCGTACTACGACGGCCGCCGCTACACGCTGCTGATCGGCGTGCTGGACGAATCGACCTGCCGGCTCGACTACGAACTGCACACGCGCAATCCCGATATCGCCGACGAACCGGGTTCGGTGCAGATCCCGCCGGGCGGCATCGTGCTGTTCGACGGCGACAAGCTGCGGCACCGCATCACGCCTGCGGGCCCGAACGAGATCCGCGTGTCGCTGACCTTTGAATATGTGACCGATCCGGGCATGCGCCCGTGGCTGCGCTTCATCTCGAACATGAAGGACGCCGTGGCGTACTTCGGGTTCCGCCAGGTGTTCCGACGCCTGCTGGGCGGGAAGTCAGCGAGGTAGTCGGCAGCGTGAATCGTGCAGCTTTCATTCTTCTGTCGGTAGGCGCGGCGCTGTTTGTCGGGCTGCTGGCCTGGCAGGGCTTTGGCGCGGTGACCACCACGCTGATGTCGGCCGGCTGGGGGCTGGCCGTGGTGGCCGCGTTCCATCTGGTGCCGCTGGCGCTCGATGCCGGCGCCATTGCCGTGCTGCTGGACCGCAAGACCCGCCACGGATCGTTCTGCAGCGCGCTCAAGGCCCGCTGGACCGGCGAATCGGTCAACAGCCTGCTGCCGGCCGGCCAGATCGGCGGTCCGGTGCTGATGGTGCGCTACCTGTCGCATCGCGGCGCGCGCATGCGCGACGCGGCGGCCGCCATCACGGTCAGCACCACCACCCAGGCGCTGTCGCAGATGCTGTTCGCGCTGCTGGGCATTGCCGTGTTCGGCGCCAACGGCGACATGTCCGAGTACCGTACCCCGATCATCGCCGTCACCGTGGTGCTGGGCGCCTGCGTGCTGGCGTTCTGCGTGCTGCAGCGGCGTGGGATGTTTGGCCGCATGATGCGCATCGGGCAGAAGTTGTTCGGCAAGCGCGCCGAGGCCACGGATGCCGATGCCGCCGATCCCCGGCCTGGCGACGGCAGCAACGCCAAACCGGGCCGCTGGGCCGGGCTGGCGCTGCGTGCCGACGCCGTGGACAGTGCGATTCGGGAACTCTATCGCGACCGCAAAAAGGTGGCGGCCAGCTTCGGGCTTAACCTGCTGGGCTGGGTCGCCGGCACCGGCGAGGTCTGGCTGATTCTTTATTTCCTGGGGCATCCGGTGGACTGGCATGAGGCGCTGCTGCTCGAAAGCGTGGGCCAGGCCATTCGGGGTGCCGCGTTTGCCATTCCGGGGTCGCTCGGTGCGCAGGAAGGCGGCTACCTGCTGCTGGCGCCGCTGGTGGGCCTGCCGCCCGATGCCGCGCTGGCGCTGTCGCTGGCCAAGCGGGTGCGCGAGCTGGTGCTCGGCATTCCCGGACTGGTGTATCTGCATTTCAGCGAACGGAAGTTCCAGCGCCGTCGCGCCGCGCACGCCCTGGCGGCTGAGCGGGGCTAGCGCGGACCATTCATTTCTCATGAGAACAACGTGATGCGAGCAATCATTCTTGCCGCGGGCCTTGGCCTGCGACTTCAGCAACAGCCGGGCAAGCAGTTCCCGAAATGCCTGTTGCGCTTTGACGGGCTGACGCTGCTCGAACGTCACCTGCGCCTGCTTGACGCCGCCGGCGTGACCGAAGTGGTGCTGGCGCTCGGCTTCGAGCCGGACCAGGTCAAGGAAGAGCTGGCCCGTATCGGCCGCGACCTCGAAATCGTGATCAACACGCGCTACGACCTGGGCAGCGTGCTGACCGTGCATACCGTGGCCGATGCCATGACGCGCGGCGGCGACGTGCTGCTGATGGACGCCGACGTGCTCTACGACGAGCGCATCATGACCAAGCTGGTGGCCGGCGATACCGTGAACCGCCTGCTGATCGACCGCGACTTCGAAGCCGGCGACGAGCCCGTGAAGCTGTGCCTGAAAGACGGCGTGCCCGTGGAACTGCGCAAGCAGCTCATGGCCGACCTGCAGTACGACACGATCGGTGAGTCGGTGGGCTTCTTCCGCTTCAAGGAAGACTGCGCGCGCCGTCTGGCCGAGATCGTCAAGGGCTACGTCGACTCGGGCCGCGCCAACATGCCGCACGAGGAAGCCGTGCGCGACCTGCTGCTGGAACAGTCCCACGTATTCGACACTGCCGACGTGACCGGCGCCCCCTGGATCGAAATCGATTTCCCCGGCGACGTCTCGCGCGCAGCCGTTGAAGTCCTGCCCCAACTTCTGCCCGTAGGAATCGCCCAATGAACGCCATCGACCCGAACCTGCTCGCCACCTCCGGTACTTCGGCGCCCCTGTCGCGCGCCGCGCGCCTGCGGCAGATGCTGCTCTCGAACGAGCTTGAATTCATCATGGAAGCCCACAACGGCCTGTCCGCGCGCATCGTGCGCGAGGCCGGCTTCAAGGGCATCTGGGCGTCCGGCCTCGCCATTTCGGCCCAGTTCGGCGTGCGCGACAACAACGAGGCCAGCTGGACCCAGGTGGTGGACAACCTGGAATTCATGGCCGACGCCAGCGACCTGCCCATCCTGCTGGACGGCGATACCGGTTACGGCAACTTCAACAACGTGCGCCGCCTGGTTCGCAAGCTGGAGCAGCGCGGCATTGCCGGTGTCTGCATCGAAGACAAGATCTTCCCGAAGACCAACAGCTTCATCGGCGGCGAGCAGCAGCCGCTGGCCGATATCGACGAGTTCTGCGGCAAGATCAAGGCCGGCAAGGATTCGCAGGCCGACGACAACTTTTCGATCGTGGCCCGCGTGGAAGCCCTGATCGCGGGCTGGGGCATGGAAGAGGCGCTGCGCCGCGCCGAAGCCTACCGCCAGGCTGGCGCGGACGCCATCCTGATCCACAGCAAGCTGTCGAAGGCGGACGAGATCGTGACGTTCGCGCGCGAATGGGGCAACCGCGCCCCGCTGGTGATCGTGCCGACCAAGTACTACAGCACGCCGACGGACGTGTTCCGCAAGGCTGGCATCAGCCTGATCATCTGGGCCAACCACCTGATCCGCGTGGCGGCGTCGGGCATGCAGGCCGTGGCGAAGGACATCTACGAGAACCAGACGCTGGTCAATGTGGAAGACCGCATCGCCACCGTCAACGAGATCTTCCGCCTGCAGGATGCCGACGAATACTCGGCCGCCGAGAAGATCTACCTGACCGGCGGCCAGGCACCGGGTTCGGCCGTGGTGCTGGCGGCGGGCCGTGGCAAGGGCCTGGAGGCCCTGACCGAGGACAAGCCCAAGGTCATGCTGCCGGTGGCCGGCAAGCCGCTGCTGCGCTGGCTGGTGGACGGCTTCAAGAACCAGGGCATCAACGACATCACGGTGGTGGGCGGCTACAAGGCCGAAGCCATCGACGCGGCCGGCATCAATCTGGTGCGCAACGACCGCTATGCCGAAACCGGCGAGCTGGCGTCGCTGGCCGCCGCCGCCGACACGCTGCAGAACGACACCGTGATCGCCTACGGCGACCTGCTGTTCCGCAGCTACATCCTGCGCGATCTGGTGGACACCGATGCGCCGTTCAGCGTGGTGATCGATTCGTCGGAATCGGCGCCGTCGAACCAGAGCGTGCGTGACTTTGCCTGGTGCACGGCATCGGACGACCGCGACCTGTTCGGCCAGAAGGTGCTGCTGAAGAAGATCTCGGACGACGTGCCGGCAGGCGACGCCCCGCACGGCCGCTGGATCGGCCTGATGAACGTGCGTGGCGAAGGCCGTGCGCGCCTGCAGACGCTGCTGGGCGAACTGCGCCAGCGCCCGGACTTCGACAAGCTCGACCTGCCCGACCTGCTCAACGCGCTGGTCGCCGCCGGCGAGCAGGTGGAAGTCAAGTACGTGCACGGCCACTGGCGTGGCGTGAACGACCTGGACGACTTCCGCCGCGCCGGCGATTTCGCGCACGGCCAGACGCCGTTCGCGGTGGGCAACGGCGAGGCTGCTCAATGATCGAGGCGGTCCAGTTCGTGGAAGCCGCGCGCGAGCGCGGCTTCGCGTGGTATGCGGGCGTGCCCTGCTCGTACCTGACGCCGTTCATCAACTACGTGGTGCAGGATCCGTCGCTGCACTACGTGTCGGCCGCCAACGAGGGCGATGCCGTGGCGTTCATCGCCGGGGTGACGCAGGGTGCGCGCAATGGCGTGCGCGGCATCACGATGATGCAGAACTCGGGCCTGGGCAACGCGGTGAGCCCGCTCACGTCGCTGACCTGGACGTTCCGCCTGCCGCAGCTGCTGATCGTCACGTGGCGCGGCCAGCCGGGCGGCGCATCGGACGAACCGCAGCACGCGCTGATGGGCCCGGTGACGCCGCAGATGCTCGACACGATGGACATCCCGTGGGAACTGTTCCCGACCGAGCCGGAGGCCGTGGGCCCGGCACTGGATCGGGCCATCGCCCATATGGACGCCACCGGCCGCCCGTACGCGCTGATCATGCAGAAGGGCAGCGTCGCGCCCTACCCGCTCAAGTCGCAGAAGGGCCCGATCGCGCGAGACAAGGCGCTGCCGGAGGTGTCCCGCACCGGTGCGGCCACGCTGCCCAGCCGCACGGACGCGCTGCAGCGCGTGATTGCCCATACGCCGGTCGATTCGACCGTGGTGCTGGCATCGACCGGCTTTTGCGGCCGCGAGCTTTACGCGCTGGACGACCGGCCGAACCAGCTCTACATGGTGGGATCGATGGGCTGCCTGACGCCGTTCGCGCTGGGGCTGGCCCTGGCGCGCCCGGACCTGAAGGTGGTGGCGGTCGATGGCGACGGCGCCGCGCTGATGCGCATGGGCGTGTTTGCCACGCTGGGCGCTTATGGCCCGGCCAACCTGACGCACGTGCTGCTGGACAACAACGCCCACGATTCCACGGGCGGACAGGCCACGGTGTCGCACAACGTGTCGTTCGCCGGCGTGGCGGCGGCGTGTGGCTACGCGTCGGCCATCGAGGGCGACAACCTGGCCATGCTCGACGACGTCCTGGCCCGCGCAGCCACGGCCACGGCGGGCCCGAACTTTGTGTGCCTGCAGACGCGCCCCGGCTCGCCGGACGACCTGCCGCGCCCGTCGGTGACGCCCGTGCAGGTGTCCACGCGCCTGGGCCGCCAGATCGGCGCCGACCAGGGCAACGCCAATTACGCCTGATCCAACGCCTGACTCCAAATCCGCTTGAGAGAACGCATGCTGCTTCTGAATCCCGGCCCGGTAACGCTGTCCGAACGCGTCCGCAAGAGCCTGCTGCAAACAGACCTCTGCCACCGCGAAAGCGAGTTCTTCGACCTGCAGGACGAAGCACGCCAGCGGCTGCTCGACATCTACCGGCTCGACCCCGCCACCTGGACGGCGGTGCTGATGAGCGGTTCCGGCACGGCGGCGCTGGAAAGCATGATCGCCGGGCTGGTCCCGGCGCAAGGCAAGCTGCTGATCGTGCAGAACGGCGTCTATGGCGAGCGCATCGCGCAGATCGCCACGCAGTACCAGATCCCGCACACGGTGGTGAAGCATGAATGGATGGAAGCGCCGGACCTGGCCCGCATCGACGCGGCGCTGGGGGCTGACAAGGCCATCACCCACCTGGCCGTGATCCATCACGAGACCACCACGGGCCGCCTGAACGACCTGCCGGCCATTGACGCGCTGTGCCAGGCGCGCGGCGTGCGCCTGCTGGCCGATACGGTAAGCAGCTTCGGCGCCGAGGCCATCGACTTCAGCGGCAATATCGACGCCGTGGCAGCCACCGCCAACAAGTGCCTGCACGGCGTGCCCGGCGCGGCCTTCGTGATCGTGCGCCGCGCGGCGCTGGCCAATGCGGTGAGCCGTACGTACTACCTGGATATCGCCCGGTACGCGAAGCAGCAGGACCAGCGCAACACGCCGTTCACACCGTCCGTCCACGCGTTCTATGCGCTGGTGGAGGCGCTGCGCGAGCACAGCGACGAAGGCGGCTGGCAGGCGCGCCACCAACGCTACGCCGCACTGGCCGAGGAAGTGCGCAGCGGCCTGGCGGCGCTGGGCATCGAGGCGTTGTGGCCGGCAGCCCAGTCGTCGGTGGTGCTGCGCGCGTACAAGCTGCCGCAAGGCGTCACGTACGAGCAACTGCACGACGGCCTCAAGGCGCGCGGCTTCGTGATCTATGCGGGCCAGGGCGGCCTGTCTTCGCAGCTGTTCCGGATTTCGACCATGGGCGCGCTAACGGCGGCCGACATGCACCGGCTGATCGCCGGCTTCCGCGAACTGCTGCATCGTTGATCGGCAGCGCCGTGGATGACGGTCCTGTCAGCCACGGCATGCCTGCGGATCCGGTTCCGCCGGATCCGGACTCCCTCCATCAGGGCGGGCCGTAGACCCGCCCTCACCGTCCGCCAGCCTGACGGCGATGGGCACCTTGCCGTGCGCATCGAGCGCGCTTGCGCGGTCCGAGGCTGTTCCGCCGACCGCGCGCCCGTCTCCATGTATCAAGAGCCACATGACGCTGGCGTGCCGCGGGTCGGCATCTGCAACGGATGCGGGCGCATACGAAATGTGCGCAGCATCTGACTACAGCCCTCCCCGATCCCCCTCTTGAGGCCGATGAAGTTTGCCGCCGATGACGCCGGTCGAGCCGCCGGGGACGGCCCCTTGCGGTCGCGCGCTGGCGTGCTGCGATCCTGTCGGCGTTGTTGCGCGAATGACCTAAGCTGAAGTGCGACGGAAGCGCGACCAACACGCGGACCCTCGCAGTCCCGTGAGAACAAGAAGGAGAACGCCATGACAAGCAGAACGCTGATGGGCCTCGCCGTGATGATGGCGGTAGCCTGTCCCGCATGGGCGCAGCCGGAAGCCAAGGTGGATGTGACGCGAGGGCCCGACCATATGACGGCCACAGGGACCGCGACGACGACGGCCAAGATTGTCAAGATCGTCCCCGTGACGAGAACCGTCACGCTAAAGACAGACAAGGGCAAGGAAATGGACGTGGTGGTCGGAGAAGAGGCGCGGAATTTCGACCAACTGCATCTCGGCGATGTCGTCACGGTGGAATACAAGGAAGCCCTGACACTCAGCCTGAAAAAGGGAAGTGGCCCGCTGGCCCGGCACGAACGCGTGATTTCCGACCGCTCCGTGCCCGGCGCCAAGCCCGGAGGAACGATGGGCCGGGAGGTGACCGTCACGGCAGACGTCGTCGCAGTGAACGCCGACGCCAGGACCGTCACTGTGAAGGGTCCAAAGGGGCACACGGTAGACCTGATGGTCGAAGATCCGGATCGCCTGGCCAAAATCAAGAAGGGAGATCGGATCGAGGCGGTCTATACAGAGGCCACGGCGATTTCGATACGGCCTGAAGCCGGCAAATAACGCCGCCCGGCAATTGCCCGCGCCGGGCGCAAACCCGGCGCCCGTACCGCCCCAGTCGAATCATTCCGGCAGCGCCTCTTTGGCGGCGTGGGCCTTGCGCTGCCTGGCGAATGACAGGCCGCTCTGCAGTGACGCTCTGACTTTTCGGAGAATCGGAAACCGCCTCATGCTCGCGCGGGCATTTTCCACAAACCATCTTTTGAGCAGGATGGATACGATATGGAGCGCGCTGCATTGGCTGCTGTCAAGCGTGAGGAGATTCGTCGTGGGAAAGATCTCGTACTCCGATTGGCTGCCAAATCCGAGATAGGTCTTGACGTCCTCCGAAAGGTTTTCCACAAAATTTGGATTGATGATGATGGGTTCGCTGTTGGTGATCTCGCTGTCCACTTGGAAAAATACGCTCTTCCTGATGAATCTCCGGTCGAGCACTGGCTTGGCTCGATGAATACCATACGTGTTGTATATGATCAGCGAGCCCCGTGGATATTTGAATGAAACGATCTTGTCGGCGTAATTCCTGCTGATGAAGTCTTCGGAATAATCGGAATAAGCCTTTTCCCCGGACCAGTGATGAGAGCCCTCGATATACTGAAACTCGCCATCAGCAACGTCGGATACGTAGAAAATGAAGATGAGGCCAGGTATTTGGGCAGTACCCTTGTCGGTTTTGTTATCCGTATGCCATTGCATGGCATAACCGCCAAGTGTTTCGTAGTACCTTAACGATTTCAGTCTGAAGACCTTACCCAAATAACTTCTGCATACATCGAAAACAAAATCCGACGTACAGAAATCGTAAAAGACTTTCGACTTCGCCAGCAGATTGACGAAGTAGTACTGTCGCCCCGCATAGACACCGGTCACGTCATTATGATTGAGGCCGAACCTTTTGGCCGTTGCGGATTTCTCGATGGCTGCCAGGGCTTCTTCCGTGATGGCCGACTCGAAACTGAAATATCCCTTTTCCTGGAGTGCCGAGGCAATCACGGCGGGGTCGACATCGAGGAATCCCTGATTGAAGCATTTGATGCCACCGGAATCGATCTGGTAGCGTTCCTGAACATTATGCATGGGTTCTCTCCCTTGAATATGCAATCTCATGTCATGATTGTTCTGAGGATTGAGATTGTTCGCCATGGCTGCATCATGGCCGCGCTATCGGTGCCATTCTGGACAAACTGATAATGTTTCTGTCAATCAATGGGATACCCCAGGGCCGGGATACCGGCCCTTTTATCCTAGATCCTTCGACACGCTGTATCTGATGAATGGCGACCCGTTATGTTGGGGGCAGCACCAAGCCTCTGGGCGCGGGGCTCGACACGGCACGCATTTCATGGCAGGACGACGCCATTGCCCGATGGGCCGCCGAAATGAAGCGGAATGAGGCGAAATGAGGCGAAATGAGGGAAAGAGAAGAAAATCGGGCAACGCCTCGCCCTACAACTGCTCCTCGACGGGCAGCATCCGCAGCACGCCCTGCTTGAACTTGTCCCACCCGTTCATATCGGGTTCGCTGGTGTAGGTGCGCACCACCCCGCCCTCGCGGGTTACCCACTGCAGCGATTCCCCGTCGTCGCTGAGCACGACCTGGTACGCCGCGTCCAGCAGCGCATCGTCGACGCCCTGCGCGAGCACGTCGCACAGTTCCTTGCTGTCGACGACGATGCCCATCTCTGTATTGAGCCGTGCCGAGCGCGGGTCCAGGTTCAGCGATCCGATAAACAGTTCGTGGCGGTCGACCATATAGGTCTTGGCGTGCAGGCTGGCACGGCTGCTGCCGCCCGGGCCGCGGTGGCGCTTCTGCCTGGCCATCTCGGCATAGGCGGTGGATTTCAGTTCGTACAGGATCACCCCGGCCTTGAGCAGCGCCTTGCGCTTGGGCGCATAGCCGGCGTGGACCGCCGAGACGTCGGTGGCGCCGTAGGAGTTGGTCAGGATGCGTACCTGCACCCCGCGCTTCTGCATGTCCGTCAGCCATTTCATGGCCGATTCCGGCGGCACGAAGTAGGGCGAGATCAGCGTCAGGTCGTGCTGCGCGGTCTCCATGAACTTCACCAGTTTGGGAATCGCGTGCGTCGAATCGTCCTCGGGCGGCAGCAGCACCTTGGCCGCGCGGTCGGCAATCACGGTGGCCTGCCCCCAGTACTCGGGCAGCTTGTTGTCGCGCAGCAACTGCACGATGCCGGTTTCCAGCAGCGACTGCCCGTATGGCGTGGCGCGCATGTTCACGGCGTGCTCGTCCAGGTAGGTGCGCAGCTTCTGCTGCTGGGTGGCCGCCTCGTCGCCGCTCAGCGGCTTGGCCATCGCCGATAGCGGATACACGGCCTCGCTGTTCCAGAAGTCGTCGAATACGGCGGACACCTCTGGCACCACCGGCCCGGCGGCCAGCAGGTCGAGATCGGTGAAATCGGTGTCCGCCGCGCCGTAGTACTGGTCGCCGATATTGCGGCCGCCGACGATGGTCAGCTGGTTGTCGGCCGTCAACGACTTGTTGTGCATGCGGCGGTTGATGCGCCGGAAATCTGTCACGTACTCGAACAGCCGCACGTTGCGGCTGGCGAACGGATTGAACACCCGCACTTCGACGTTCGGATGGGCGTCCACGGCCGAAAGCGCGCGGTCCTGCCGCGCCAGGTGGATATCGTCCAGCAGCACCCTCACCCGCACGCCCCGGTCGGCGGCGGCCATGATCTCGGCCAGCAGCGTCAGGCCGGTGTTATCGGCATCGAAGATGTAGTACTGGACGTCGAGGCTGCGTTGCGCGGTGCGCGCCAGGGCGATCCGCATCGCCAGTGCGTCGGTGCCGGACAGCAGCGGATAGAACGCCGACTGGCCCGGATGCTGGGCCAGCCTGGGGGCCATGCCGCGCGCCAGCACGGTGTCGCCGGTATCCTGCAGTGCCGTCTCGGGCGCCAGCGGCGGCCGTTGCGGCAACCCGGCGCAGGCGCTCATCAGCAGCGCCAGTATCACCATCAGCGGCCGACCCACCTGCCTGAGCGCAGCGTGCGTGACATCCATCATGCCCCCTCCCGTGATTGTTCCAGCGTGAACAACGGACATGTACAGAAACAACGATAGCGATCTTACCGCGCGCTGCTATGCTTTCGATACTTTCATTTTGAAAGCTTTATAGCCCAGCCGCATAAGCTTATGACTACCCTTTTCGATCCGCTCCAGATTGGTGACCTGCAACTGCCCAACCGTATCGTGATGGCGCCGCTGACGCGTCTGCGCGCTGCCGACCCGGTACATGTTCCCAACGCGTTGATGGCCGAGTACTACGCCCAGCGCGCCAGCGCCGGGCTGCTCATTTCCGAAGGGGTGCCCGTGTCGCCCGATGGCGTGGGCTACCAGAACGTGCCGGGCCTGTGGTCCGACGAACAGGTTGCCGGCTGGAAACAGGTGACCGATGCCGTACACCAGGCCGGTGGCCGAATCGTGGCCCAGCTGTGGCATGTGGGCCGCATTTCGGACCCGAGCCTGCTCGATGGCCGCACGCCCGTGGCGCCCAGCGCCATCGCGGCTGGCGGCAACGTCAGCCTGCTGCGTCCGCAGCGCCCCTTCGTGGTGCCGCGCGCGCTGACCGTGGAGGAAATCGGGCAGGTGGTGGCCGATTTCGGGCGCGCCGCAGCCAATGCCAAGGCCGCCGGCTTCGACGGCGTGACGATCCATGCCGCCAACGGCTATCTGCTGGACCAGTTCCTGCAGGACGGCAGCAACACCCGCACCGATGCCTACGGTGGATCGGTCGAAAACCGCGCCCGCATCCTGCTGGAAGTGGCAGACGCCGTCACGGCGGTCTGGAGCCCCAACCGCGTGGGCGTGCACCTGGCCCCGCGTTCGCCAAGCCATTCGATGAGCGAGACGCAGCCGGCGCAAACATTTGGCTATGTGGCCCAGGCGCTGGGCCAGCGCGGGCTTGGCTTCCTGTTCGTTCGGGAAACGCAGGGGGAAGGTGCGCTGCTGGGGCAGCTGAAACAGGCGTTTGGCGGTGCAGTCATTGCCAATGACGGGTTCGACCAGGATGCCGCACAGGCCGTGCTCGCAAGCGGCAACGCCGACGCGGTGGCATTTGGCCGCGCCTATATCGCCAACCCGGATCTGGTGGATCGCCTGAAGCAGCGTGCCGCGCTGAACGCGGTGGACCCCGCCACGCTGTATGGCAGCCCGGGCCAGCCGGCCCAGGGATACACCGACTATCCGACGCTGGCCCAGGCCGTCCAGGCCTGAGTTTGCCCCGGGGATCCCGGACGCCCCGGGGTGCCGGAGCATCCCCCGGCACCCGGGCGCGCCTGGAATACGCGGCTCGGCTCAGCCCAGCCCGGCCGGCACCGGGTGGATAGGGATCACCGTGCGAGCGCCGCACTGGCGCAGCAGATCGCGCAGTTCCTTGATGACAGGGAACACCTCGTGGTTCCAGTCCTCGCCCTGGCGGTCATGGGCCGCCTGTTCCATCTCGACGATCTCGCGGTCTTCCTTGAAGATCCGCTCGGTGAACCACACCAGCAGCGGCCAGGCGGCATCCAGCAGCAGCGGAATGCCGGGCCGGCGGATCGACAGCATGCCGAACGTGCGATTGGTGCGCTGGGCGGCGTCCAGCGGCACATAGACGATCCACAGGTCCATGACCAGCGTGCCGGACCCCGAACGGATCTGCAGCGTCTGGTACGGATAGCCGGTACGGACCGTCATCACGTCCTTGTTGTTCTGGCCGCCGTCCTTGCCGAACACCAGCGCCTCGCCCACCGGCTGCTTGCCGCCCTCGCGCTCGAACACATAGTCCACCTCGACAAAGTCGTCGCCACGGCGGCGGCCCAGCGAGCGCGCCCGCATCATGCCCATCTGCTTGCGGTGCAGGAACTGATGGTTCATGTCCATCAGGTTCTCGTGCATGAACGAATAGTGGCAGTTGACCGCGCGGCCCAGGCGGCGGGTCTTGTACTTGGGGTCCGACACCGAGGCGAACTCGGGCAGCGGCTTCTGCTCGGCCAGCCCCGGATCGCCCGGAAACACGAAGATCAGCCCGGCCCGTTCCTGGCACGGGTAGGCGCGCACGCCGTTGGGCAGGCGTTCCTTGCCCAGGTACGGCACGTCGATGCAGCGGCCGGTGCAGTCGTAGGTCCAGCCGTGGTAGCAGCAGCGGATCGACTCGCCGTCCACCACGCCGGCATGCAGCGGCACCTGGCGGTGCGCGCAGCGGTCTTCCAGCGCGAACACCTTGCCGGTGGCCGTGCGCACCAGCACGATGGGGTCGCCGGCGAATGTCACGCCATGGGCGCGGCCGGCCTTGACCTCGCGCGACCAGGCCAGCGGATACCAGAAATCGGGATGGATGGGGACACGGCGCAGGTCTCGCGGCGGCGCGTCGGGCAACGCAGGAGATACGGGCGACGCGGAGCCGGCTGCGGCCGGGTCGGTGCCCTGATCGGAGTTACGGCGGTCTAGCGCAGACTCTGCATACATGCGGGACGTCTCCTTGGGTCCAGGCACTCGATCTCCGGCGCCCGACGTGGCGCGGCGGGAGACATCGGGCAGGAATCTTGCGAGTCTAACCCAACGGCGGCGTCCGGTCTGTCAGCTTTTATCCGACTGGCGGCCCCCCTTGGCGCCAGCCGTTCGACCGGCCGCGTCAGCGCCGGCGCTGGCAGATCTCCGAAAGCATGAGAAGCATTCGGTCCACGCCCCGGACGGCTGATTTGCAACACACTTGCGGCGCCTTCCCAGCGAACGGCCTGTCTCGGGTTATCCTTTCAGGCTACTAAACTAGAGACATGCCAGCCCCTCAGATCATGTCCCGTACCGCCCGCGATCCGGTGCCGCACCGCGACATCGGCGACGACGCCTCCTATCGCACGCTGGTCGAGTCGATCTACGACTACGCCATCTTCCGGCTTGACGCCACCGGGCACGTCATGAGCTGGAATGCCGGCGCCGCCCGCATCAAGGGCTACAGCCGCGACGAAATCCTCGGCCAGCATTTTTCGCGTTTCTATACCGAAGAGGCCAAGGCGCGCCACTGGCCCGACACGGAACTGGAAGCCGCCGCCCGGCTGGGCCGCTTCGAGGACGAAGGCTGGCGCGTGCGCAAGGACGGCACGCAGTTCTGGGCCAACGTGATCATCACCGCCCTGTACGACGATCACGGCAAGCTGACCGGCTTCGGCAAGGTCACGCGCGACATGACCGCGCAGCGCGCCACTGCCGAGGCGCTGCGCCAGAGCGAGGAAACCCTGCGGCTGCTGGTCGACAGCGTCAAGGACTACGCGATCTTCATGCTCGACCCGACCGGCCATGTCATCAGCTGGAACGCCGGCGCGTCGTACATCAAGGGCTACCGCCGGGACGAAATCGTCGGCCAGCACTTCTCGGTGTTCTACCCGCCCGACGACGTGGCCGCCGACAAGCCCGGCCGCCAGTTGGTCATCGCCCGCGACCAGGGCCGCGTGGAGGATGAAGGCTGGCGCGTGCGCAAGGACGGCTCGCTGTTCTGGGCCAACGTGACGATCACGGCGGTCTACGATGAAACGCGCGCCCTGCGCGGCTTTGCCAAGGTCACGCGCGACATGAGCGAGCGCAAGCGGCTTGAGGAACTGGAGCAATCGGAACGACGCATGAACGAATTCCTGGCGACCCTTTCCCATGAACTACGCAACCCGCTGGCGCCGATCCGCAACGCGCTGACCGTCATGCAGATGCGCCCCGAGGACCCGCAGGCCATGCAGAAGAGCGTTGGCCTGGTCGAGCGCCAGATGTCGCACCTGACGCGGCTGGTGGACGACCTGCTCGACGTGGGCCGCATCGCCGCCGGCAAGATCGACCTGCGGCTGGAGCCCGTTGACACGCGGGACATCATCGCCCTTGGCATCGAGGCCGCCGAACCGGCACTGGCGGCGAAGTCGCAGACCGTGACCGTGACCACCGACAGCCTGCCGCTGCCGCTGTACGCCGACCGTACCCGGCTGAGCCAGGTCATGCAGAACCTGTTGCTCAATGCATCGAAATTCTCGTCGCCGGGCGCGCAGATCGCCATCTCGGCGTCGGTGCGCCACCGCACGCTGGTGATCCAGGTCATCGACCACGGCCGGGGCATTGCGCGCGAATCGCTGGAATCGATCTTCAATCTGTTCGCACAGGAAGACCGGCCCGGCAGTACCGCGCAGGGCGGGCTGGGCATCGGCCTGTCGCTGTGCCGCTCGCTGGTGGAAATGCATGGCGGGTCGATTGCCGCCGCCAGCGAAGGCCCGGGGCTGGGCGCCACGTTCACCGTCCAGTTGCCGCTGGCGCCTGCGGCCGAAACACCAAGCAGCAGCGGCGGCCCGGACCATGGCGGTGGCCACGAGCGCCGCGTGCTGCTGGTGGACGACAACCGCGACGCGGCCGACAGCATGTCGATCCTGCTGGAAATGTCGGGTCACCATGTGACGATCGCCTACGACGGCATGGAAGCCATCCACGCCGCCGCGCGGGTGCGGCCCGACGTGGCGCTGATCGATCTGGCCATGCCCGGCATGGACGGTTTCGCGGTCATCCACGCGCTGCGCGGCATGCCGGCGCTGTCCGGCACGCGCTACGTGGCACTGACCGGCTTCGGCCAGGCGTCGGACAGGGAGCAGACCGCCGCCGCGGGCTTCGATGTGCATCTGATCAAGCCGGTGGAACTCGATTTGCTGCTGAAGGTGATTGCCGGAGACTGACGCGCCGCGCAGCGGCGGTTTGCTCCCCGGGCGGGCGGTTCGATTCTGGGCACTCGCGGGTTGTACTGCCTGCCCTCTCCCCCGACCCGTCTCCCATACATGGGAGAGGGGAGACAACCCGCAGGCATGGCAGTCTCCAACGGTTTGCTCCCCTCCCCCGCAGGGCGGGAGCGGGGCCGGGGGAGAGGGCACGGCGCATCCAGCGCGAGACATCATCCACCGGGCAGCGCCCACACCCGCCCGTCACCGACCGGATAGAGCCGCTCGCGTTGGCCCGCCCGCACCGTGGCGTGCCCTGTAAACGCACCGAACGCCGGCAGGATCATCCCCCGCTCCCCCACCACGAAGCACGGCAGCCGCAGCGCGTCGGCGCCCGTGCCGCGTAGCACGCAGGCCGGATGCAGGTGCCCGGCCAGCGCGTAGCCTTCGGCACGCGCGCCCGGTTCGTGGCACAGCGCGAATGGCGGCGCCACCAGCGGTTCCGTCGCCACGGCGAAGCCCAGTTCGGGTGGCGGATCGCCGGCGTGCGTGTCGTGATTGCCCCGCACGAGCGTGCAGCGTACGCGCGACGGCATGGCGCGGCGCCAGTCGTGCAGCGCCAGCAGCACCGACGCCGTGCGGGCCGCCCGCGCGTGCAGGAAATCGCCCAGGAACACCAGGTCCCGCGCCGGATAGCGCCGCGCCAGGCTCAGCAGGCGGGCCAGGTTGTCAGCCGTCGTGCCATGGGGCACGGGCTGGCCCAGCGCGCGGAACGCCGCCGCCTTGCCGATATGGACGTCGGCCACCAGCAGCATGGCCGCAGCCGGCCACCAGACCGCGTGCTGGGGCAGCAGCCAGACGGTCTCGCCGGCCAGCGTCACGGCCTGCGCCCCTGCTTCGTGCGGAGTCATGGCAGCCAGATTCATAGGAGCGGCAGCGGCTTCGACGGCTTGCGTGGCCGCCGGGGCCTGCGCGGCCCGGCCGGCCCGGCGTGGTCGGCCATGCCGAAGCGCGCCAGTTCGGCCACGCGCTCGGCGTCCACGGCGGGCGGGGTGTCGTGCATCGGCCCGCGGTAGGTGCCGGCCTTGCCGCCGGTTTCGTCCTCCGGCTGCGCGGCCGCCTGTTCCAGCTCCGCCAGCATTCGCGCGATGCGGTCGGCCAGCTTCTCGGTGCTGAGCTTTTCGCGCAGAAACTCCACGATCAGCGGAAAGGCCAGCGGCGACGGCCGTTGCAGCACGCGCAGGTCGAGCCGCCGCGTCGCCATGCGCCGCAGCGTGTCGGCCAGCCGGTGCGCGTCCAGTTCCTGCATCAGCACCTCGCGTTCGGCCTGGCCCAGCAGCAGGTTACCTGGGTCATGCTTGCGAAAGACCTCGTAGAACAGGCTCGACGATGCCTGCAGCTGCCGCGCGCTGTGATGCGCGCCGGGATAGCCCTGAAAGATCAGGCCGGCCACGCGTGCAATCTCGCGAAAGCGCCGCAGCGACAGTTCCCCGGCGTTGAGGCTGCCCAGCACGTCGGCAGCCAGGTCGCGCTGGCGTTCTTCGGCCAGCACCTGTGGCAGCCACTGCGCCCAGTCCACCGGCGCCGACGCCAGCAGTTCCAGCCCGTAGTCGTTCACCGCCACCGAGAACGTGGCTGGCACCTTCTGGCCCAGCCGCCACGCCAGCAGACTGCCCAGCCCCAGATGCACCGAGCGCCCCGCGAACGGATACAGGAACAGGTGCCAGCCTTCGCGCGAATGCAGGCTTTCGGCCAGCAGCGTCTGTGGCGACGGCAGCGCCGACCAGCGCGCCTGCAGCGCCACGATCGGCGCGATCAGCGGCAGTTCGGGCGTGGCGGCCGGGTCCAGCTCGCCTGCCTGCACGGCGTCGAGCGTGGTCACCACGGCGTCGGCCAGTTCGGTCGACAGCGGCATCTTGCCGCCGTTCCAGCGCGGCACCGAGGGCCGCTTGCCCGTGGCGCGGCGCACGTAGGCCGTCATCTCCTGCACGCGCACCAGTTCCAGCAGGCGGCCGCCGAACAGGAAGCAGTCGCCCGGCGCCAGGCGCGCAATAAACCCCTCCTCCACGGTGCCCAGCGACGCACCGCCGCTACCGGCGCGCGTCCAGAAGCGGACCTGCATCGATGCGTCGCTGACGATGGTCCCCACGCTCATGCGATGCCGCCGCGCCAGCCGGGCATCGGGCACGCGCCAGACGCCCGCGTCGTCGGGCATCGCCCGCCGGTAGTCCGGATACGCGGACAACGTAGGCCCACCCTGCCGCACGAACTCCAGGCACCAGCGCCATTCGTCGTCGGTCAGGTTGCGATAGGCCCACGCCTGGCGCACCTCGGCCAGCAGCGCGTTGGCCCGGAAGCCGCCGCCCAGCGCCACGGTCACCAGATGCTGCGCCAGCACGTCAAGCGGCTTGTCGGGCGATTCGCGTGCCTCGATACGACCGGCCTGGATCGCAAGCCGCGCCGCCACCGATTCCACCACTTCGAGGCTGTGCGTGGGCACCACGGTCACGCGCGATGCGCGCCCCGGCGCATGCCCC
The DNA here is from genome assembly GCF_900104095.1 of Ralstonia sp. 25mfcol4.1. Taxonomy (GTDB): domain Bacteria; phylum Pseudomonadota; class Gammaproteobacteria; order Burkholderiales; family Burkholderiaceae; genus Cupriavidus. The sequence goes on from NZ_FNJO01000003.1 coordinate 21,555, forward strand.
GACCGCCCGGCCCGTTGCAGCAGCCGCGCCACGCCCTTGGGCGAGCCAATCTGCAGCACGCGTTCGACAGGCAGGAAGTCCACGCCCAGGTCCAGGCTCGACGTGCAGACCACGGCACGCAGCGCGCCATTCTTGAGGTTCAGTTCCACCCATTCGCGCACCGCACGGTCCAGCGAGCCGTGATGCAGCGCGATCTGCCCGGCCCAGTCCGGCCGCGCATCGAGCATGGCCTGATACCAGATTTCGGCCTGCGAGCGCGTATTCAGGAAGACCAGCGACGTGCTGCTGGACTCCAGTTCGCGCAGTACGTGCGGCAGCATCGACAGGCCCAGATGGCCGGCCCACGGAAACCGCCCGGCGGCATCGGGCAGCAGCGTATCGACGATCAGCGTCTTGGGCGTATGGCCGTGCACCAGTACGCGGCGGCGTTCCGGAACGCCGGCCAGCAGCACGTCGCGCGCATGGTCGAGATTGCCCAGCGTGGCCGACAGGCCCCAGACACACAGATCCGGCTGCCACGCATGCAGCCGTGCCAGCGCCAGTTGCACCTGCACGCCGCGCTTGCTGCCGATCAGTTCGTGCCATTCGTCGACCACCACCAGCCGCACGCGGCCCAGCGCATCGCGGGCATCGGCCCGGGTCAGCAGCAGCGACAGGCTTTCGGGTGTGGTGACCAGCGCGGTCGGCAGCCGCCGGGCCTGGGCCGCGCGTTCGCTGCTGCCGGTGTCGCCGGTGCGCAGTGCCACGGTCCAGTCCAGCCCCAGTTCCGCCAGCGGTGCCTGCAGCGCGCGCGTGGTATCGGCGGCCAGCGCCCGCATCGGCGTCAGCCACAGCACGGTCAGCGGGGGCGGCAGCGCGCCCGCCCGCGCCGGCGGCGCCGCGTAGGCGAGCAACGCGCCGAGCCACGCCGCATAGGTCTTGCCGGTGCCCGTGGTGGCATGCAGCAGCCCGCTCTTGCCCTCGCCGATGGCCTGCCAGACGGCGCGCTGGAAATCGAACGGCTGCCAGTGCCGTGCCGCGAACAGCGCCGGCAGCGATTCCACCACCGGCGGGGCCTGGACGAACGGGGTGTCACCGGCGCTCATGCGGCGTCCTTCGCTCCGTCCGCCGGCAACATCGCTTCGAGCGTATCGAGCGTGTCGGCATCTTCCACCGGCTTGTCGGTGCGCCAGCGCAGCATGCGCGGAAACCGCACCGCAATACCGCTCTTGTGGCGGCCGCTGCGCGCGATGCCCTCGAAGCCCAGTTCGAACACCTGGCTCGGCGTGACGCTGCGCACCGGGCCGAACTGTTCCACGGTGGTGCGCCGCACGATCGCGTCCACGGCGCGCATCTCGGCATCGGTCAGCCCCGAATAGGCCTTGGCGAACGGCACCAGCGCGCGGTCGGGCGTGCCGGGCGGCGCGTTCCAGACCGCGAACGTGAAATCGGTATAGAGGCTGGCGCGGCGCCCATGGCCACGCTGCGCGTAGATCAGCACGGCGTCCACGGTGTAGGGGTCGATCTTCCACTTCCACCAGAGGCCAACGTCGCGCGTGCGCCCCGCGCCGTAGGCCGCATCGGCTCCCTTGAGCATGAAGCCTTCCACGCCCAGCGCGCGCGATGTGTCGCGCAACCGGGCAAAGTGCGGCCAGTCGTCGGCCTCGACCAGCGGGCTCAGTTCCAGCGCCGGGTGGATGTGGTCGGCAACCACCCGGGCCAGTTGCGCACGGCGTTCGGCCTGCGGCCGGGCGCGCCAGTCCTGCCCCTGCCATTCCAGCAGGTCATACGCCATCAGGATGGCCGGCGCGTCGCGCAGCAGCTTCGCGCCCACGGTCTTGCGGCCGATGCGCTGCTGCAGCAACGCGAACGGCTGCACGCGGCCATCGATCCAGACGATGATCTCGCCGTCGAGCACGGTGCCGTCCGGCAGCCGCTGCGCCGCGTCCGACAGCTCCGGAAACCGCTCGGTGATCAGTTCCTCGCCGCGCGACCACAGCCACGTCCGGCCCTCGCGGCGCACCAGCTGGGCGCGAATGCCGTCCCACTTCCATTCCACCTGCCAGCGGGACGGGGCGCCGAGTACAGCGTCGAATTCCTCGACCGGCACCTGCAGCGGATGGGCCAGGAAGAACGGGTACGGCTGGCCGCCGCGCGCCAGATCGCCGCTGCCCGCTTCGCCTTCGGCCCGTTCCGGCCCGATCAGGGCCAGGAACCGCGCTGGCGTGGGCAGCGTGCGGATGTCCGTATAGCCGACCAGGCGCTCGGCCACGCGTTTCGGATCGATACCGGCCACCTCGCCCAGCGCCCGGGTGACCAGCAGCTTCGACACCCCCACGCGGAAGCTGCCCGTGATGAGCTTGAACAGCACCAGCCGGCCGCGCGCATCGAGCGGGCGCCACAGCGCGTCCAGCGCATCGTTCAGCACTTCGGGCGGCTGGCCGCGCGCCAGGTCGCGCAGCGGCAGCACGCGCTGCTCGACCCACTCGGCCAACCCGGCCGTGTCGACATGATCGGCGTCGGGCAGCAGCAGCGCGATGGTCTCGGCCAGGTCGCCCACGGCCTGGTAGCTTTCCTCGAACAGCCATTCGGGCAGCCCGGCCGCCCGCTGCGCCAGCGCGCGCAGCGCGGCCACCGGCACGATCTGGCGCGGCTTGCCGCCCGACAGGAAGTAGACCGCCCACGCGGCGTCGGCCGGCGCCGCGCTGCCGAAGTAGCGCGCCAGCGCCGCGAGCTTGGCCTTGCTCGACGTGGTGCCGTCGAGTTCGCTGTAGAGATCGGCAAACGCCTTCATGGCGTGCCCTCCCCGGCCGGTGCGTCCGCCGTGGCTGGGTCGGGCGCCGGCTCCGCGGCGGCGCCGGTGGCATCGTCGTCGTCGCCAAACTCGGTGCGGAAGCCCTGCGCGTCAAGGCCCTGCTCGCACAGGTAGCGCACCATGACCGGCACGTTGCCATGGGTGACGATCACGCGCGCCGCGCCCGTGGCGGCAATGGCCGACAGCAGTCCTGGCCAGTCCGCGTGGTCGGACAGTGCAAAGCCGCGGTCCACGCCGCGCCGCCGGCGCGTGCCGCGCAACTGCATCCAGCCGCTGGCAAACGCGTCGGACGCCTCGCCAAAGCGCCGCAGCCAGGTGGATCGCTGCGCCGATGGCGGCGCCAGCACCAGCGCCCGGCGCAGGGCCGGGCTGCGCGCGGGCAGGTCCGCGGTGGTCATGGTCGGGGGTAAGGCCACGCCGGCTTCTGCGTAAGCGTGATTCAGCGCGGTCATCGCGCCATGGGTAACGATCGGCCCGGGCATGGCCAGCGCCGCGCCGGCATGGCGCATCAGCCCGTTCAGGATGCGCTGGGCCTTCCCGAATGCGTAGCAGTACAGCACGCTGGCCCGGCCCGCCGCCGCGTTGTCCTGCCACCAGCCGAAGATCTCGGCCATCAGCGCGGCTTCGCGCGGCCAGCGGTAGATCGGCAGGCCGAACGTGCTTTCGGTGATGAACGTGTCACAGCGCACCGGTTCGAACGGCGCGCAGGTGCCCTCGGGCTCGACCTTGTAGTCGCCCGAGGCTACCCAGACCTGGCCGCCGTGTTCCAGCCGCACCTGGGCGGAGCCCAGCACGTGGCCGGCCGGATGCAGGCTCAGGGTCACGCCATGGTGGGTGATGCGCTGACCGTACGGCAGCGTGTCCAGCGATATCCCCGGCAGGCGTGCCAGCAGCACGCCCCGGCCCGGTTCGGCGCAGAGGTAATGGCCGTTGCCGGGGCGGGCATGGTCCGCATGGGCGTGCGTGATGACGGCCCGCGCCACCGGCCGCCAGGGGTCGATATGGAAGTCGCCGGCGGGACAGTACAGCCCTTGCGGCGTTGCCACGATCAGGTCCGATGTCGCGTCCATCCTGATATCCACCCTGATTCAGCCGGGGGCGCGCTCCTGGCCGGAGTTGCCGCCATGCTGGGCGCGGTCGGCCTTGGCCTGGCCGCGAATATTGAGCACGGCCAGCGCGAACTGCAGCGCCACCAGCGCCCAGGCGCCCGTATGCCATCCCCAGCCCACCCACATCGCGTTGCTGACCAGGAAGCCCCAGAATCCCGCCTTGCGGCGGCGCGCCGATTCGCTGCCCACCAGCCAGGTGGCCAGCACGGTCACAGCCATGGCGGGCCATTGCAGCGCATCAAGCCAGTCCACAGTCACCCCTCCTTTGTCCGATGCTACAGACTAGACAGGGGCGCGGGGCGCCGTCAGCCGGGGCGGTCCCGTTCCAGTGTCGGCGCATTCTCACAACGGCACCGGTGTTACCGATAAGGCGTTTGCTCCCGGCTGCCGTGGGCAACGCCGATTTTGGTTGTCCCGTCAATCAGCCGGACGCCGATAGTGTGAGCTATCAATCTCTCCTAGAATGGGTTGGGATCCCTATCCGCCGACGCAGTCCTGCGCCGGCCACCCCCAACCCATCATAGCGACGCCCATGCGCACCGAAAACCAGCGACTTGCCGACCTCCTGCGCGCCGAGCACGAAGACATCCTGCGCGGCTGGACGGCGGAATACCACGACTATGCCGATGGCCGCGGCCTGACGCAGAACGTGGCGGCCGAACAGACGGCCATCCTGCAGGGCCTGGAAGCGGGCCTGCGCGCCGACGGCGACGCCAGCAACTTCAGCAACGGCCCGTGGGGCACGTTGCGCGACACCCTGGCACACCTGTCGCGCAACCGGGCCGCGCAGGGGGAGACGGCCGACGTGACCAGCGGCTTCGTACTGGCGCTGAAACGCCCGGTCTTCGATGCGCTGCAGCGCCAGAGCGCGGGTGTGGACGGCCAGATCGCCGTGATCTGGATCACCTCGGCCATTGTGGACCGCATGGCGCAGTGGACCGTTTCCGCGTACCAGAAGACGCGCGAGGAAATCATCGTGCGCCAGCAGCACGAACTGATGGAGCTGTCCACGCCGGTCATCAAGCTTTGGGACGGCGTGCTGGCCGTGCCGGTGATCGGCACGCTGGACAGCAGCCGCGCGCAGATGGTCATGGAATCGCTGCTCGAACGGCTGGTGGAAACCGGCTCCGAACTGGCCATCATCGACATCACCGGCGTGCCCACCGTGGATACGCTGGTGGCGCAGCACCTGATGAAGACCGTGACGGCCATCCGCCTGATGGGCGCCGAAAGCATCATCAGCGGCATCCGGCCGCAGATCGCGCAGACCATCGTGCATCTGGGCATCGACCTGCAGGGCATCATCACCAAGTCGACACTGGCCGACGCGCTGGCCACGGCCATGCGCATGACGGGGCACACGGTGGCCCGCAGCCCCAACTGAACCGCGCGAGCCAGCCATGGAACGAATTCCAATCCTGCGGATGGGCAAGCACCTGCTGGTCACCATCCAGATCGACATGCAGGACCAGACCGCCCTGCTACTGCAGGAAGACCTGGCCGCGATGGTCGAGAAGACCGGCGCGCACGGGGTGCTGATCGATGTTTCGGCGCTGGAAATGGTCGATTCCTTCATCGGCCGCATGCTGGTCAGCATCTCCGACATCAGCCGCATCCTGGGCGCCATGACCGTGGTGGTGGGCATCCGCCCGGCCGTGGCCATCACGCTGGTGGAACTGGGGCTGTCGCTGAGCGGCGTGAAGACCGCGCTCAACGTGGAACGCGGCATGGCGATGCTCGACGCCGCCCGGGTGGCCTGACGTGGCGACCGAACTTGCCCCGGCGGGCAGCGCCCCCATCCACGACGAGCGCGACATCGTGCAGGCGCGCGCCGTGGTGCGCACACTGACGTCCCAACTGAAGTTTTCGCTGGTGGAGCAGACTAAGATGATTACGGCGGCCAGTGAACTGGCACGCAATACGATGGTGTACGGCGGCGGCGGCGAGATGCGCTGGGAAACCCTGGCCGAAGGCAGCCGGCGCGGACTGCGCCTGCATTTCGAGGACCACGGCCCCGGCATTCCCGATGTCGAGCAGGCGCTGGTCGACGGCTGGACCACCGGCAGCGGCCTGGGCATGGGCCTGTCGGGCACGCGCCGGCTGGTGAACGAGTTCGAGATCCGCACGCAAGTTGGCGAGGGAACCTGTGTCAGCATCACTCGGTGGAAGTAAGGGCCACGGCCCGCATCACGCGGTGCCGATGAGCGACCCCAGCCGCGTGGGCGAGGCCCGGCGCCATGCCGCCGAGATGTCTGCGCGGCTGGGGTTCGACGCCATCCATTCCGGCCGCCTGGCGGTGGCCGTCAACGAACTGGGCAACAACCTGGTGCGCCACGCACAGGGTGGCCGGCTGTTGCTGGCCGCGTGCGAGGTGGACGGCAGCCTGGCCATCGAACTGATGTCGATCGACGACGGGCCCGGCATGGCCAACCTGCCGGCCTGCATGCAGGACGGCTACTCCACGGCCGGCAGCGCTGGCCAGGGCCTGGGCGCCGTCAGCCGGCTGGCCGACGATTTCGATGTGCACACCCAGCCCGGCGTGGGCAGCCTGATCCTGGCGCGCTTCTATCGCGACCGCGACGCCGCCGGCAAGCCGCACCGGCTGAAAGGTGGCTTCGCCGTGGGCGCGATCTGCGTGGCCGCGCCCGGCGAGCAGGTCAGCGGCGATGGCTGGGGCGTGGCCGTGCACGATCATCGCGCCGACGTGGTGGTGGTGGACGGGCTGGGCCACGGCCCCGATGCCGCCGACGCCGCCAGGGCGGCGCTGACGGTGTTCGATCCGCAGCGCGGCGCCAGCCCCGCGCAATACGTCGAGCGCGCCCATGTCGCGCTGCGCGGCACGCGTGGCGCCGCCATCGGAGCCTACCGCATCGACGGCGGCAGCCAGCGCATCCGCTTTGCCGGAGCGGGCAACATCGTGGGACGCGTGATTTCCGGCATCGGCGACCGCACGCTGGTCAGCCAGAACGGCACGGCCGGCATCCAGATTCGCTCGGTGCAGGAACAGGAACTGGACTGGCCCGCCCATGCGCTGGTGATCCTGCATTCGGACGGCATCCAGTCGCGCTGGCAGTTCGACGACGCCACCGTGCTGCAGCGCGACCCGGCCATCGTGGCCGCCTTCGTACTCTGGAAATTCACCCGTGGGCGGGACGACGCCACCGTGGTGGTGATCCGCCGCGCGGAGATCTGACATGACCGCCCAGAACGCGATCCCGGACAACGCCATGCCCGACCCATCCATGCCGTCCGCACCATCCGCCAGCTCCGCGGCGCCCGACGAGGTGGCCGCGCTGCGCGCCGCGCTGGACGCCCGCGCGCAGGAGGTGGAAGCCCTGCGCGCCGAAATCGAGGAAACCAATCGCGGCGTGGTGGCGCTCTATTCCGAGCTGGACATCCAGGCCGAAAAGCTGCGTCACGCCACCGAGCTCAAGAGCCGCTTCCTGGCCTACATGAGCCACGAGTTCCGGACGCCGATCGTGGCCATCCAGAGCATCACGCGGCTGCTGATGGACCGCGTGGACGGCCCGCTCACGCCCGAGCAGGAAAAGCAGGTCGGCTTCGTGCGCGACACGGCCGCCGAGTTTGCCGAGATGGTCAATGACCTGCTGGACCTGGCCCGGCTGGAGGCCGGCCGTGTCGAGGTGTCGCCCGCCTGGTTCGACATGGTGGCGCTGTTCGACGCCCTGCGCGGCATGTTCAAGCCCGTGCTGACCAATCCCGACGTGTCGCTGATCTTCGAGGAGCCGCACGGCGTTTCGAAGCTGTTCAGCGACAACCGCAAGCTATCGCAGATCCTGCGCAACTACATCTCCAACGCGCTGAAGTTCACGCCCAGCGGCGAGGTGCGCGTGTCGGCCATCTGCGACACGCCGGACACGATCACGTTTTCGGTGCGCGATACCGGCATCGGCATCCCGCCCGAATCGCACGGCGAGGTGTTCCAGGATTTCGTGCAGATCGATTCGCCGCTGCAGCGGCGCTATCGGGGCTCGGGCCTGGGCCTCGCGCTCTCCAAGCGCCTGGCCGAGCTGCTGGGCGGCTACGTGGGCTTCGAAAGCGAGGTCGGCGTCGGTTCGCGGTTCTACGTGACGCTGCCCACGACCTACCCCAGCCCGGACGCCACGCCTGATGCCCTGCGCCCGGCCGGCCCGGCAACCGACGCCGGAGACGACCATGCCGGATGAACACCGCAACGCACTCCTGCCCGGCGCTTCGGAATCGCTGGTGCTGGTGGTCGACGACAACCCCGTGACGCGCTACGCCACGGTGCGCGTGCTGACCGCGGCAGGCTACCGGACGATCGAGGCCGAAAGCGGGCAGGAAGCCCTGCAGCTGGCCGACACCAGCGTGTCGGCCGTGGTGCTGGACGTCAACCTGCCCGATATCGACGGCTTCCAGGTCTGCCGCATACTGCGCGAGCGGCCACAAACCGCCACCGTGCCCGTGGTGCACCTGTCGGCAACCTACGTGGCCGACTACGACAAGGTACGCGGCCTCGATGCCGGTGCCAGCGCCTACCTGATCCACCCTGCCGAGCCTGGCGTGCTGGTGGCCACCATTGCGTCGCTGCTGCGCGCCAGCGCGGCCGAGCGGTCGATGCGCGAGAGCGAGGCACGTTTCCGCGCGATCTATCATCAGGCCATCGGCGGTATCTGCACGCTGGACCTGGCCGGGCGCTTTGTCGACGTGAACCCGGCCATGCTCACGCTGCTCAGGCGCACCGAGGCCGAACTGGTGGGCCAGCCCGTGGCCGCCTTCGCCCCGGCGGAGTACCGCGAGCAGGTTGTAGAGGCCACAGGCCACGCGCGGCTGGACGGCTGGCAGGGCACGTTCCCGCTGGACGACGCGCTTGGCGAGACCATGCACCTGGAGTGGAGCATATCGGCGGTACTGGAAACCGGGGTCAAGGTGGCCGTGGTGTCGAATATCACCGACCACATCAACCTGGAACGACAGCGCGAACAGCTGATCGAGCGCGAGCAGGCCGCGCGGGCCGCCGTGGAGCGGCTGAACCGCATGAAGGACGACTTCATCGCCATCCTGTCGCACGAGCTGCGCAACCCGCTCAACGTGATTTCGGTGTGGACCCACGTGCTGGCGCGCCATATCGATACCGAGGAAGGCCGGCGCGGGCTCGCCGCCGTGGAGCGCAACGTAGCCATCCAGCGCCGGCTGGTGGCCGACCTGGTCGACGTGTCGATGCTCAACGTGGGCAAGATGAAGCTCGAACGCGAGCGCGCCAACGTGGCCGAGGTAGTGCGCGGCGCGCTGGACACCATGCAGGCGCAGGCTGCCGAACGGCAGATCAAGCTGGAATTGCATCTGGCCCCGGCCACGGCGGAGTGGGCCTGGCTGGACGCCGCCCGCTTCCAGCAGATCCTGTGGAATCTGGTGTCCAACGCAATCAAGTTCTCGCCCGCCGACGGCACGGTGCGGATCGACGTGTCGTCCGACACCGACTACCTGCACGTGCGCGTGATCGACACCGGACGCGGCATCCCGGCCGAGTTCTTGCCGCTGCTGTTCGACCGTTTTACCCAGAGCGAGGACACCAACCGCCGCCAGCACGGCGGGCTGGGCCTGGGGCTGGCCATCGTCAAGCACCTGTCTGAAATGCACGGCGGCACGGTGCAGGCGTTCAGCGCCGGGGCCGGCCTGGGCGCGACCTTCGAGGTGGTCATACCGCTCGCCGATGCACGCGCGCCCGAGCCGCCCGCAGCCAGCGAAGCGGTGCCGGCGCTGCAGCAATCGGTGCCGCTGACGGCGCTGGACGTGCTCGTGGTGGAGGATGATGCCGACGCGGCGGCGGCACTGTCCGCGATCCTGACGGACTACGGCGCGCGGGTGCGTACGGCGCGCGATTGCGAAGAGGCGCTGGACGAAGTGGCACGCATCACGCCGGATCTGGTCATCAGCGATATCGGCCTGCCCGGCCGCGATGGCAATGACCTGATCCGCGAGATCCGCGTACGCGAGGCCGTGGAGGCGCTGCAGCGCGTGCCCGCCGTCGCCCTGACCGCCTTCACGCGCCAGCAGGACCGGCGCGCGGCCATCGAATCGGGCTTCGACGCAGTGTGCGGCAAGCCGCTGCGGCTTCAGGAACTGGTGGATGCCATCGAGACAGCGATGGCCCCGTCGCAATAGCGATCGGCGCCGTGGGCAAGGGGCCTGCCGCCTTCGAAGATCAGACCAGTGCCAGCCCCGGCCTAGGCCTGACGCTGTGCTGGTCGAGCTGGCGCGCCAATGCTTCGGTGGCGCCCTCCAGGTTCGCCAGCACCACCTGGTCTTCGTGTGGGTCCAGCCCGCATTCCATGAGCTTTGCGACAACCGCCTGCTGCTTGGCGACCCGGGTCTGCAGATACTTGACGTACTGCTCCAGCATCACCGCGTCGCGTAAGGCATTGCGTACCATCGCGATCTCCTGATCTGTGATATGGCTCACATCACGGTGTGAGCTATCCCCTCTGACGCGCCAAAGATTACCGGACCTGAGCGGCCTTTGTATGTCCAGAAAGACACCTATACGGACACAATCGGTCACACGTTCATTCCGCTAGATTTGCTACGCGCCCGGACATATCCCGGTTGCGGGCGCTTGATGGCCGCGCCTTCCCTGGGCGCGGCATTTTTTTCGGTGCGGTTACCTGGCAGCCCCGCTCGCCAGATCCTCCTCGATGAATCGCAGCAACGCTTCGGTGAGGGCTTCCCGCGGATAGGCGTTCCGGGTCACGAACATGGCGCCGATGGTCGGCCGCGAGCGCGCGACCGGCACGGCCAGCGCCCAATGGTCGGCGTTGACGTAGCCCACCAGTGCGCTGCCCGGCACGATCTGGTCGTAGAAGATCATCTGGCTGTCGTTGCGGGCGTCGATGCGCGCCAGCTTTTCGTAGCTCGATTGAAGGATCGACGAAATGCGGTCCGGGGCCGGGAATGTCACCAGCGAGTAATAGCGCGGCCACCCAGGCAGCGCATGATCGGCCAGCCATGCCTTGCGGACGGCCGGCCGCAGGCTTTCCACGCCCCGGCCGTCGCCGGCCTCGCATTTGGAGCCAGGGAAGTGCTGCAGCAGGTTGGCCTGGTACTGCTCGGCATCGTTGGCCAGCGGCGAGCCGCCCACGGCACCGGCCGCGCTGACGACTGCCACCACACGGCTGCTGATTTCCGGATAGCCGGCGACGGCCTCGAGGATGTCGGGCGCGCCCTTGGAGTAGCCGATCAGCACGACATAGGGCCCATCGGGGCCCGCCGGCAGCCCCAGCACGGCATCGCGCACCTGGCGCGCATTGTGGGCCGAGCCCGACAGGGCATCCACCCTAAGCAGCACGGCATCGTAGCCAAACTTCCGCACATGGGTGGCCACCGTGCCGGGTGGATCGAGCCAGGGCTCAAAGCACTCGTATCCGATGCCGGGCACGATCATCGCCAACAGATGCCGTCGCGACGGGCCAAGATCGACCGGCTTGCCGGTGCCGGCCGGCTCGGTCCCGACGCGCGTCAACGCGTCTGCGCACGGCCGGTGGTCGGGCAGATCCTGCTGACGCGCATTCAGGACCGCGCAATAGATCTCGCGGAAACGCCCGCGGGCGTCGCGCACCCCCGCGTTGGCGGCCGGCACCAGCACCAGCGGCGGCGTGTCGGCGGAATACGGAACCAGCGGCTTCGATGCGCAGCCGGCCAGCATCAGGCAGGCACAGGCCAGTGCCCCTGCGCGACCGGCAACGCGCGGCCGGCGGGGCCGCCCACCCCACAGCGGCCTAGCGCGCCCGCGCGGTATCCTCGGCTGCATGCTGATCCTTTTCGATCGCTTCGGTCTTCGGGGGCGCGCCCAGGGGCACCCAGTCCAGGATTTGCAGATCCGCAATGCTGAGCGGCCGGGTCACGAAGAACATGACCGCGCGCAGGCCGTCGGTAAAGTAACGGGCCCCGTTCAGGCTGCTGCGCTCCTGCTGCCGGCTGACCGGGCCGACGCCGGTCACAAAGCCGAGCTTCTCCAGGCCTTCGGAGTAGATGCAGTCCTGAACCACCATGTTCCGGGCCTCGTCCACGTCCTCGTGCAGCACGGCCTGCGCCGCGGCCGCGCCCAGACGACCGCCGGCTGGCCGGCCAATCTGCACGACGTAGACGGATTGCCCCCGATAGCGAAATGGCACCAGCCAGGCACGGATCCAGTTCGGCGACACCGCCCCGGCATGTCCCTGCTTGCGCAGGACGGCGTCCGGGACGCGGCCGAACACATACTGTGTGTCATCGGGCGGCTGGTGATTGCGGCGGTAGTTCCGGCGCACCATGGCCGCCCCGAAATCCTCCAGCCCGCCGATGGCCACGCCGTTGAGCGGATCGCCGCTGTGCTGGCCGCTGGCGTCGGTCGCGCAGCATGGCAGGCGTTCCAGCGCGGCACGCAGCGACGCCAGGTCCTGATAGTCCGTCACCTGGGGATCGGGGTATGCGAACAGCGACCGCGAGAAATTCGGGTCGTCGGCGTCGTCCGGCACCCTGAGGAACAACGTGAAGACCACCAGGCGCTGGTTGCCAAGCAGGTCCACGTTGAGCAGCTTGGTGCCGCGTGCGGCGTTGGTGAACACGATGCCCGAGCGGGTTTCACCGGGCGGCACGGGATTCTGGAATCCCGCCTGGTTGAACCAGTCGTCGATCTCGGCATTCCTGCTGCCGCCGAACCATCCGTGCAGCGACCACGCGACTTCGAGCGGCGAGAAGTAGTCGGGATCGGTCCCGGTGCGCAGCAGCGCCAGCGACTGCGAGGTGTCGTTGCGGACCTCGATCCAGACCGGCTGCACGCCCAGCGCACCGATATTCGCGCCCAGCAGGCGGTGGCTTTCCATCTTGCCCAATACGGCGGCGCGCAGCGTGATGCTTTCCTTCGTGACGCTGACCGCCCGGGCACGCAGCGGCTCGTCGCGGTCCGGGGCGGGCCGTTGCCAGGTGGTGCATCCCGCCAGCAGTATCGCCATGCAGGCCACCAGCGCCAGGGCAGCCGCCCGACGCCGGATACGCGGTGCGGCGGTCATCGCCCCACCCCGACACCGGTGGCACGGCGGCCGTCCGGCCCGCTCTCGTCATGCCAGCTGAAGCGGCGGATCGCCGACAGGGACACGGGGCGCTGGTAGAACACCATGACCAGACGGTCGCCATCGGTGTAATACGGGTCGGTGGTCAGGTTCTGACGCGGCGCCTGCTGCGGCGCGGGTCCGACGCCACCCACATAGCCGACCACGGCCAGGCTCTGGGAGTACGCCATGTCCTCGGCCAGCGCCGTGCGCGCCTCGTCGACATCGGGGTCGATCTTGTGGGTAGTCAGCGTGGGCGAATGGATCGTCATGCGGCTGCCGATGTCGCGACTGATCTGGCCCACCCATACCGGCTTGCCCTGATACCGCAGGGGGCTGAGCCAGAGCCGGAGGTGGTTGCGCTGGTGAACCGAATCGCGGGCCTTCTGCAGCGCCAGGTCCTGCGCACGGCCGAACAGGTAGAGATCGCTGACCGGCGCGTTCAGGTAGCGATCGCCAGACAGCGCCGATGTCACCACGCGCATGATGGCACCCGACCATTTCGTCTCGGTGGGACGCCAGCCGCGCCGTACCAGCGCCGGGAAGGCGTCATCGAGGCCGCCCACGATGACCAGGTTCAATGGATCGCCGTTGCGAGAGCCGTCGCCGTTGGTGGCGCAGCATGGCAGCGCCTCCAGGGCGGCCCGGAATGCGGCATCGTCGTCGAGATAGCGGATGGCCTCGGGCGGATAGATCTCGCGCGTGAACACCTCGCTGGCGTGATAGTCACCACGGAAGCCAGGCACCACGGTGAACACCGAGAACGTGCGCGTGCGGCCATCGGCAGCCAGGTCGATCTGCACCAGCTTGACGCCTTCCTCCAGGCTGGTCAGCACCATGCCCGAGACGGTCTGACCGGGCGGCACCGGATTGCGGAAAGCCAGCGCCGCAAAGCGGTCGCGCAACTGGCGTTGCACATCGGCAGGCTCGTTTTCGGCGAACGCGTCGGCGGCCTCGGAGGCCGGGACAAAGTTGGGATCGAGCCCGGGGAACAGCAGGTAGTACGGCCGGTCGTCGTCGTTGCGAACCTGAACCCAGACCGGCTGCGTGGCCTTGTCGGCCAACGGCACGCCATAGACCTCCGCGCTCTCGCGCGCGGACAGTACCGAGACGGCCACGCTGACGCCGCCATCGGCACGCGTGACGGCCCTCGAGCGGAAGTCGCCCACTGCTTGCCGGCGCTCCGGCGCGGCACAAGCCGTCAACGCCAGCAACGCCATCAACGCACAAACCATAGCGGCAGATTTCATGGCTGCCCCGGCGAACGCGGAACCGACTGTCACGGGTTCGAAGCAGGCCGAAAGCTGGCCGCATCAGGGCCAGATTGCCGCACTGCCTTCCATCGTCTAGTCTGGGATACGATCCGGCGTTTCACAAGAAAGAGGTGCCCGGCGGGCGCCCGACAGTACGGTGAACCGGCGATCGAACGAGGCAACCGACGCGTTGCATACTGGCCGTGCTGCAAAAGCAAGGGGCCTGGCGCCCCATTACGAAGAAAGGGGGCAGCAATGAATCGACGAATCGCCATCCTGGCACTCCCTACCCTGATCGCGGTCCCGGCGATCGCACTGGGCGCAAGCAAATCCGAAAAGCAGGCCGAGGTGCGCACTGCTGCGCAGAAGGCACTGGATGCGCTGTACAAGGCGCAGCCATCGGCCCGCAGCGCCGTGGCTTCGGCGGCCGGCTACGCGGCTTTCAGCAATTTCGGCATGAAGATCCTGCTGGCCGGCAGCGGCACTGGCGAAGGCATCGCGGTGAATAACAAGACCAAGGCCATGACCTACATGAAGATGGTCGAGCTGCAGGCGGGGCTGGGCATCGGAGTCAAGAAGTTCCAGCTTGTCTGGGTGTTCGAGAAGGAATCCGCGCTGAACGACTTCATCCAGTCAGGCTGGACCTTCGGCGGACAGTCGACCGCCGCAGCCAAGGCCGGCGACAGCGGCTCTTCCTACCAGGGCGCAGTGGCCGTCGGGCCGGGGATCTGGCTGTACCAGATCACGGACAAGGGCCTGGCGCTGGAACTGACTGCCAAAGGCACCAAATACTACAAGGATGACGAACTGAATTAAGTCGCTACAAAAAAGCGGCGGACCCGGGGCGGCGAGACCGGTCCCCGGGGAATGGCTTTGTCTGCGAAACGGGGACGGCGACGCCCGGAGCGTCCATGTCTGTCCGGACGCCTCCGGTGCGCAGCCGGTGTCCGATCGACCGATGCCGAGCCGTGCGGGCCGTCTCGGTGCACGCCCCCCGCCTGCGGTGCATGACGGCGTGCATGCGTGCCCTGCGATGCCCCATCCTGCCCCCTTCAGCCCCTGTCCTGCCCTGCCCTGACCCACGCCTGACGAGGCGTACCCCGCTCCAATCCACGGCCTGACGCCGTTTTCCGCCCCGCCGCCTATCCGGGTTTCCACTGGCATGGATCGTGCTGGATTACTTTGCAAAGATATCCTTAATATATTTAGAAGATATTTTCTTGCGGCGGACCGGAGCGATCGACAGACCGCCAGGTGCGCAGCCTCACCTTCCCAACCGAGGAGTTCCTCATGAGCAATCCGCGCTGGACCGGCATCTTCCCGGCCGTCACGACCAAGTTCCACGCCGACGAGCGCATCGATGCCGAAGGCACCATCCGCCATATCGACTTCCAGATCCGCAACGGCATCCACGGCCTGGTGACGTGCGGATCGCTGGGCGAGGCCAGCACGCTGTCGCTGGAAGAAAAGCTCGACGTGGCGCGCATTGCGCTGGAGGCCGCCGACGGGCGCATTCCCGTGCTGGCCAATGTGTCCGAGACCAGCACGCGCGACGCGCTGCGCTATATCGACGGCGCCAACAAGCTGGGCGTCGCCGGCTTCATGGTCATGCCGTCGGTGATCTACGTGGCCGACGCCCGCGAGGCCATGCAGAACGTGCGCGCCATGGCCGAGGCGGCCCAGAAACCGGTAATGGTCTACAACAACCCGGTGGCCTACCGGGTGGATCTCAAGCCCGAGCACATGGCCGAACTGGCCGACTGCAAGTGGATCGCGGCCGTCAAGGAAAGCACCGGCGACATCCGCCGCGTGACCGACCTGCGCAACACCGTGGGCGACCGCTACCAGATCTTCATGGGCGTGGACGACCTGGCCTACGAAGGGCTGGCGCTCGGCTGCGACGGCCTGCTGGCCGGCGTGGGCTGCGCCTTCCCGCGCGAGACCGTGGCGCTGTTCGACCTCATGCGCGCCGGCAATTTCGCCGAAGCACTGAAGCTCTACCGCTGGATGACGCCGATGCTCCATCTCGACGTGTCGAACAAGCTCGTGCAGAACCTGAAGCTGATCGACGCCATCGTGGGCGTGGGCACCGAACACATGCGCCGGCCGCGCCTGCCGCTGATCGGCGAGGAACGCGCCTTCGTCGAAAAGGTCGTGCACCAGGCGCTGGCCACGCGGCCGGCCGAGTACCAGTCGGTGGCCTGACGCCCGCGATGCCGGCCGGCGCCCTGGCGCGCCGACTGGCATCCAACTTGCTCGATCCGGCCCGTCCGACATCCACGCACAGGAGCTTTACAGCATGCCCGACCTCTCCTCGATCACGGCGGACGCAGCCCCCGCCAGCCCACCCGTGGCGCGCCCGGTGCGCTGGGTGCTGCGCGCCTCCGATGCGGTGCTTGCCGTGGAGCGCCTGGCGCTTGGCGGGCTGATGACCCTGCTGGTGCTGCTGATCCTGCTGAACGTGGCTACGCGCTATGCCGGCCTGCCGCTCTACTGGGTGGACGAGGCATCGGTCTATGCGGTGGTGTGGCTGACCTTCGTCGGCGCATCGGTCATGACGCGCCTGCGCCTGGATTTCGCGGTGGGCCTGCTGACCGAGCAGCTGCCGCCAAAGCTGGCCCGCGCCGCCAAGGTCATTGCCACGGGCGGCGTGCTGGTGTTCGGGCTGGCCATGATTGCCATGTGCTGGCTGTGGATGGACCCGGTCGGCATCGCCAATTTTCACTTCGACGCCAGGGAATACGCGGCCCAGTCGTTCAACTTCCTCTACACCGAGCACACGCAGACGCTGGAATGGCCGATGTGGGTGCTGCAGCTGATCATGCCGCTGTTCGCCTTCACGCTGAGCCTGCATGCGCTGGCCAACCTGCTTGAAGACCTGGACCTGGCGCCGCGCCGGGCCTACCCCGAGTTCTACGTCGGCGATGCCGAATCGGTGAACTGAAGCCATGACCACCACCCTCTTCTTCTGCGCCGTGATGCTGGCCGGCGTGCCCATCGGCATCTGCCTGTGCCTGTCCGGCCTGGCCTTTATCTTCAGCACCGGCGACACCGTGCTGCTGCAGTCGTTTCCCACGCAGATGTTTGCCGGCGTGGACAGCTACGGCCTGATCGCCATCCCGCTGTTCATCCTGATCGGCGAAATCATGAACAGCGGCGGCATCACGCGCCGGCTGGTGGACCTGTCGATGGCCTTCGTCGGCTCGGTCAAGGGCGGCCTGGCCTACGTCAACATCCTGGCCAACATGCTGGTGTCGTCGATCATCGGATCGGCCACCGCGCAGGTGGCCATCATGGCCCAGGTCATGGTGCCCGAGATGGAAAAGCAGGGTTACGACAAGACCTTCGCGGCTGGCCTGACCGTCTACGGCGGCATGCTCGGGCCCATCATTCCGCCGTCGGTGATGTTCGTGGTCTACAGCGTGCTGGCCCAGGTGGCCGTGGGCGACATGCTGATCGCCGGCATCCTGCCCGGCGTGCTGCTGACACTGCTGTTCTTCGTGATCATCGCCATCATGGGGATGTTCTACAACTACCCGCGCAGCGCCCGCCGGACGCTGCGCGAGCGCGCGACGACCGTGCTGCAGGCCAGCCCGACGCTGCTGATCCCGATCGTCATCGTCGGCTCGATCCTGGCCGGCCTGGCCAATCCCACCGAGGCCGCCGCCGTCGGCGCGCTGGCCGCGGCGCTGGTGGGGCGCTATGTGACGAAAGAATTCGACATGCGCACGCTGCCGGCCATCCTGCTGCGCTCGGCCATCTACTCGGCCATCGTGCTGTTCCTGGTGGCCGCGGCCGCCGTGTTCTCGTGGCTGCTGATCTACGGGAAGATCCCGCAGATGGTGGCCACCTGGATCCAGACCGTGGCGCACAGCCCGATTGCCTTCCTGCTGCTGGCCAACGTCATCCTGCTGATCATCGGCACCGTCATCGACGGCATTCCGGGCCTGATCATGACCGTGCCGATCCTGCTGCCCGTGGCCACCGAGGTTTATCACATCGATCCGCGCCACTTTGGCGTGGTCATCGTGATCAACCTGGTGCTGGGGCTGATGTCGCCGCCCGTGGGGCTGAGCTTCTTCGTGGCGTCGGCCGTCACCGGCGCCAAGCCCGGCAAGATGTTCATGATCACCCTGCCCTTCTTCCTGATCAGCTGCGTTGGACTGGTGCTGCTGTCGCTGTTCCCCAGCCTGTCCATCGGGCTGCTGAAGTAGCCGTTTCCCCTTCCCTCTACCCCTCGACATCCCCCCGAACGTACAGGAGCCTGCCATGTCCCACTTCACCCGCCGCCGCTTTCTGAAGACCACCGCGCTGGCCACCGCCGCCGCGCCGCTGGTGATCACGTCCACCACGCGCGCCGCCACCACGAAGGAATTCCGCCTGGGCCTGATCACGCCGGCCGGGCATTCCTGGAACCGTGCCGCCGTGGCGTTCGGCGAATCGCTGAAGAAGGAAACCGACGGCCGGCTCAGCGTCACGGTGTTCCACTCGGGCCAGCTTGGCAACGAATCGGCGATGATGCAGCAACTGCAGTCGGGCGCGCTCGACATGGGCTGGATCCAGGCCGCCGAACTGGGCTCGCGCGTATCGAGCGTGGCCGCCATCAACGCGCCGTACCTGGTGCGCTCCACGGCCAGCGTGGCCAGGCTGGTGCGCACGCCGGCCGCGCTGAAGCTGCTCGATGCCCTGCCGCGCGAAACCGGCACCATCGGCCTGGGCTGGGGCATCACGGGCATGCGCGTGGTGTTCGCCACCAAGGACATCGGCTCGCCCGACGACCTCAAGGGCATGAAGCTGCGGATCAACCCCACGCCGGTCTACCGCGACTTCTACTCGATGCTGGGGGCCGCACCCACGCCGATCCCCACCCCGGCTGTGTTCGACGCCATGACCAACGGCCAGGTGGACGGGCTGGAAGCCGACATCGAACTGTCCTGGAACCAGCGATACGACAAGATCTCGAAGGCGCTGCTGCCGATGAACGCTCTGTTCATGCCGTTCGCGCCGCTGGTGTCGGGCCGCATCTGGGCCGGGCTCGATGCCAGGGACCGCGACCTGGTGCGGCAGCTGGTCAACCAGGCGCTGACGGCGCAGATCAACGACATCGTGACCACCGAAGCCGGCCTGGTGGACAAGCTCAAGCAGTCGTCGGTGGCATTCAAGAGCGCGTCCAGCTACGACCCGCAGCCGGTCGTGAAGAAGTTCGACGAACTCTGGGTGGCCAAGGCCCCGGCCATCCCCGAGCTGCGCAAGATCGGCGCCACGCTCTGACGCACCGCCCTCCTGCGGCATAATGACGGCCACCGCCAGCCCTGCCGGCTGGCGGGCCCCGCTTCTTCGTTCGAGATGCCTAACGCTTCCAGTTCCCTGGGTACGACCGCACACGCGCCGGAAACCGGCAAGCGCCGCGCCGCCGATATCGCCTATGACCGGATCGAGACCATGATCTCGAAGCTGGAGATCGCGCCCGGCAGCCCGGTGGTGGAGGCCGAACTGGCCGAAATGACCGAACTGGGCCGCACGCCGGTGCGCGAGGCGCTGATGCGCATGGTGTCGATGGGCCTGATCGTGCAGCAGCCACGCCGCGGGCTGATGGTGTCGACCATCGACGTGATGGACCACCTGGACGTGATTGCCACCCGCCGCGTGCTGGAACGGCTGATCGCCGCCAGCGCCGCGCGGCGCGCCACCGACGCCCAGCGCAAGGCGCTGCTGGCCAGCGCCCAGAAGATGGTCAAGGCGGCCCAGCGCGGCAACCTGGACGAATACATGGCCGCCGACCAGGCGCTGGACCACGTCAATCATGCCGCCTGCCGCAACCGGTCGGCCGTGAAGGCCGTGATCCCGCTGATCGTGCAGTGCCGCCGCTTCTGGTACGCCTACCAGCACGAAGGCGAGATTGCCGAGGGCGCCCAGGCGCACCTGGCGATGGCCAGCGCCATCGCCAGCGGCAACGAGGCCGATGCCGCGCGCGGCGCCGACCTGCTGATGGACTATCTGGAACGGTTCGCGCGGCGGGTGATCGACGCCTGATTGCCGCCGTTCCCGCCGGCAGCCCGCCTCAGACCACCCCCTCGCGCTTCAGCCCGTCGATATCGTCGGCGGTCAGCCCCAGCCCGCCATACACCTCCGCATTGTGTTCGCCGACGCCCGGCCCGCTGCGCGCCGGGGCCGGCGCATGTCCGGAAAATCTCGGCACCACGCAGGGCGCCGGAATCGTGCCCAGATCCGGATCGGGCAGCCGCACGATGGCCTGGCGCGCCTGGAAGTGCGGATCGTCGACGATATCGGCAATCGAGAAGATCTTGCTGAACGGAATCTCGTGCGCGGCCAGCGCCTGCGCAACGTCCGCGTAGGCATGCGCCGCGAACCACTGCTTGATGGCGGCGTCCAGGGCGTCCAGATGCCTGACGCGCGACGGATTGGTGGCAAAGCGGGCATCGTCGGCCATGGCCGGCTGGCCGATGGCCTGGCACAGCCGCCGGAAGATCGGTCCCGACGAGGCTACCAGCGACACCCACTGGCGGTCCGCCGTCGCGTACATGTTCGACGGGGCGGTGTACGTGGCCCGGTTGCCGGCGCGCTCGCGCACCTGCCCCAGTTGCTCGTATTCGACCGCCAGCGGCTCCAGCACGCGGAACAGCGCCTCGGTTGCGGCGAGGTCGATCTCCTGGCCCGGCATCGCCTCGTTGCCCGCCCGGCGGCGCTCGGCCATGGCGCTGGCGATGGCAAATGCGCCAAACAGACCGGCCACCATATCGCCCATCGGATAGTTCATGTGCAGCGGCGCGCCGCCGGGCTCGCCCGTCAGGTTCGTGAACCCGCTCATCGCCTCGAAGATCCGCGCAAACCCGGCGCGCTGCGCGTAGGGGCCGGTCTGGCCGAAGCCGGTCAGGCGCAGCACCGTCAGCCGGGGATTGGCCCGGTGCAGCGTGGCCAGGTCCAGGCCCCAGCGGTCGAGCGTGCCGGTGCGGAAGTTCTCGACCAGCACGTCGAATTCGGGCAGCAGCTTCAGGAACAGTGCACGGCCGGCCGGCTTGCGCACATCGAGGGTGATGCCGCGCTTGCCCCGGTTCGTGACCTTCCAGTACAGCGCCAGGTCGCCCTTGACCGGCGCCAGGCCGCGCAGCGGATCGCTGCCGTCGGGCAGTTCGAGCTTGACCACCTCGGCGCCCATGTCGGCGCACAGCGTGCTGGAAAACGGCGCGGCCAGCACCGTGGCCATGTCGAGGATGCGGACGCCGGCCAGCGGGCCCGGGCCTGCGGGCGGGCCTGCATGCGGACCTCCGTGCGGGGATGCGGGCGCGCCTCCGAGCGGGGATGCGGGCGGGGATACGTATGTCATGGTCAGTCCAGCGTGGTGCCGGTGGATTTCACCAGCGCCGCCCACCAGGCGGTATCGGTCTTGATCTGCTGCGCGAACTGCTCGGGCGAATTGCCCACCGGCTCGGCGCCCTGTTCGATCAGCCGCTTGCGGATCTCGGGCCGCGCCAGCACCTTGACCATGGCCTGGTTCAGGCGCGGCGTATGGGCCGGCACCATCAGCCCCTTCCACGCCGTCACCACGTAGCCCTTGAGCCCGGCTTCCTCGGCGGTGGGCACGTCGGGCGCACCCGAGGCGCGCTTCTCGCTGGTCACCGCCAGCGCCCGCAGCTTGCCCGACTGCACGTGCGGCCAGATCGCCGGCATGTTGTCGATCATCAGCGTGATATGGCCGGCGATCAGGTCGGCCACGGCCGGGCCGCTGCCCTTGTAGGGCACATGCTGCATCTTCAGGCCGGCGGTCTGGTTCAGCAGTTCGCCGGCCAGTTGCGCGGGGCTGCCGTTGCCGGGCGAGCCGAAGGTGATCTGGTTCGGATGCGCGCGGGCGTAGGCCACGAACTCCTTGACGTTCCTGACCGGCAGCGATGCGTTGACGGCCATCATGTTGTGGTCGCGGGCAATCATCGTCACGGCCGCCAGGTCGCGCGCAGGCTCGTAGCTCATCTTCGCGTACAGGCTCGGATTGATGGCGATCTGCCCGGCGGCGGCCATCAGCAGCGTGTAGCCGTCCGGCGCGGCCTTGGCCACGATATCGCCCCCGATATTGCCGCCCGCGCCTGGGCGGTTGTCGACGATCACGGTCTGGCCCAGTTCCTCGCGCAGCGGCTCGGAAATCAGCCGCGCCACGATGTCGGTGGACCCGCCCGGCGCGAACGGCACGACCAGGCGGATGACCTTGCCGGGATATTTCGCATCGGCATCCGCCGCGTGGACCGGCATCATCGGTATCAGGGCCATGCCGCACGCCAGGCCGGCGGCAATCAGGATGGGCTTGAACATGTTGTCTCCGTCTTTGTCGATGGCACGGTGCCGCTCAGCGGGTGCCGGCCTGCGCGAACGTGCGTTTGGCAATGTTGAGCTGATGGATCTGGCTGGTACCCTCGTACAGCCGGAACAGTCGCACGTCGCGGTAGAAACGCTCGATGCCATAGTCGGCGATATAGCCGTAGCCGCCGAACAGCTGCACGCAGCGGTCGGCCACGCGGCCGCACATCTCCGACGCGAAATACTTGCAGATCGACGCCTCCATCGTCACGTCCTGCCCGTCGTCGCGCTTGCGCGCCGTGTCGAGGATCAGCGCACGGGCCGCGTGGATGTCGGTCTGGCAGTCGGCGATCATCGCCTGCACCAGCTGGAAGTCCGCCAGCACCTGCCCGAACTGCTTGCGCCCGGTGACAAACCGCACCGCATCGTCGAGCATGCGGATGGCCGGCCCGGTACACAGCGCGGCCAGGTGGATGCGCTGCTTGTTCAGCACCTTCATCGCCGTCTTGAAGCCCTGCCCTTCCTCGCCGCCGATCAGGTTGGCGGCCGGCACGCGGCAATCGTTGAAATAGACCTCGGACACCGGCGAGCCGGCCTGGCCCATCTTCTGGTACGGCTGCCCGGTGCCGAGCCCGGGTGTACCACGCGGCACAATGAACGCCGAGATGCCGCCCGCGCCGGCCTTGTCCGGATCGGTGCGCGCCATCACCGTGAATAACCCGGCAATGGGCGCGTTGGTGATGAAGCACTTGGTGCCGTTCAGGATGTAGTGGTCGCCGTCGCGCACGGCCGTGGTCTTGAGCGCAGTGGCGTCGGACCCCGCGTCGGGCTCGGTCAGCGCAAACGACCCGGTCAGTTCACCACTGGCCAGCCGCGGCAGGTAGCGCGCCTTCTGCTCGGGCGTGCCGTCGGCCACCAGGGCCTCGGAGCCGATCCCGGTATTGGTCCCCACGCGGGCGCGGAACGCCACCGAGCACTGCGACAGTTCCATCGCGGCCAGCACCAGTTCCTCGGTGGTCATGCCGGCGCCGCCGTATTCCTCCGGAATCGAATAGCCGAACATGCCCTGCGCGGCCATGGCATTGACCACGTCCTCGGGCACCAGGTCACGCTCGGCCACCTCGGCTTCGCGCGGTACCAGCCGCTCGCGCACGAAGCGGCGCAGCGACAGCAGGAACGGCTGGAATACGTCCGGATCACGAATCATCGTCTCGCTCCATCGATCTCTTGTCTTGTGATGGAACCGAAGCGTACGCCCCGCTTCGATATGGCGGCATCGTTGTTTCGCTATCTTGAACGTTGGACGGCCCGGCGCCATACTGGCTTCGGTAGGATGACAGCCCATGCCCGTACCCAAATTCCCCCACCATCATCCCGATCCGGCCTTCGCCACGACCCTGGCGCACGGTCTGGCGCTGCTGCAGTGCTTCCGGGTGGGCGAAACGGTGCTCAGCAACAAGGAACTGGCCGAGCGCACCGGGCTGTCCAAGGCCACCATCAGCCGGCTGACCTACACGCTGGCCGTGCGCGGGCTGCTGCTCTACGACGACCGGCTGCGCCGCTACCGGCTGGGATCGACGGCGCTGTCGCTCGGGTATCCGCTGCTGGCCAGCCTGCGCGTGCGCCAAGTGGCCCGCCCGCTGATGAAGGCGCTGGCCGACCGCATGGGCGGGTCGGTGTCGCTGGGCCTGCGCGACCGCCTGCGCATGGTCTATGTGGAAACCAGCCGGGGCCACGACGCCATCGCGTTCCGGCCCGATATTGGCGCGTCGCTGCCGATGCTGGCTTCGGCCATCGGCCGCGCCTGGCTGGCCCAGGCCCCTGCCGACCTGCGCGCCGCCGTGCTGGCCGGTCTGCGCGAGACCGAGCCCGACGACTGGCAGCGCCATGCAGGCGCCATCCAGGACGCCATCGACGATCTGGCGGCGCTCGGCTTCACGCGCTCGGCCGGCGACTGGCTGCCCGATGTCCACGCCGTGGCCGTGCCCATGCGGCAGCCGACCGATGGCGAAACGCTGGTGTTCAACTGCGGCGTGCCCGCCACGCGCATGAAGCCCGGCAAGCTCGAACGCGAGATGGGACCGCGCCTGATCGAACTGGTGGCAGAAGTCGAGGCGCTGCTGGCATGACACGCGACAGCCTCCCCGGCAGCCCCGCCTCGTCTCTGCCAGCCCCGGGCGACGACCCGGCCGACCGCCAGTTCGCCCGCACGCTGGCCAACGGCATCGACATCCTGCTGGCCTATCGACCCGGCGAGGCGCTGCTGGGCAACCGCGATTTCGTGCAGCGCACCGGACTGTCGAAATCCACGGTGGCGCGGCTCACCCACACGCTGGCCGTGCTGGGCTACCTGCGCCATGAGACGGCGCTGGGCAAGTACTGGCTGGGCGCGCCGGTGCTGGCGCCGGGCTACCCGCTGCTGGCGAGCATGCAGATCCGCCAGGTGGCGCGCCCGCTGATGAAGGCGCTGGCCGACGAGATAGGCGGCGCCGTGTCGCTGGGCATCCGCGACCGCACCCAGATGATCTACGTGGAAACGGCGCGCTCGACCGACAACCTGGTGATGCCGCCCGACATCGGCGCGGCACTGCCGATGCTGACCACCGCCATCGGCAAGGCATGGCTGTGGCGCGTGCCGGCCGCCTTGCGCGATCCGGTACTGAACCGCCTGCGGCTGGCGTCGCCCGACGCCTGGCGCCGCGCCGCACCGGCCCTGGCGCAGGCGCGGCAGGACCTGGAAGTGCTCGGCTATTGCTCGAACCGGGCCGAATGGCGGCACGACGTGTTCGGTTTCGCCGTTCCGCTATGCAGGCCGGTCGATTCCCAATGGTTCGTGGTCAATGGCGGCGTTCCGGCACGGACGGGCACGTTCGACACCATGCAGAAGCGCGTCGGGCCACGCGTGTCCGCCCTGGCCCGCACGCTGGAAGACCTGCTCGGGCTGCGCTGACCCTCGGCCGGACACCCGGCAAGCAGCGGACCGGCGCGCCTGTCTTGTCCGGATTGCATCCACGCGGCGACGTGTTGGAAATATGACGAAGGCCGTGCCGGGACCATGGCTTTTCCTTGACGATTCAACGGCTCACTGGGCATCATTCGCCCCTTGATTCCGTAATGCGAGTTGTTCGCATTACGGTTTACGTTTTCATTTGTGAGCCAAACCGCACCATGACGTCCTGCCCGTCGCCGGCATCCCGCCGCCAGCACGCACCTTCGCGCATCCGCCCTCTCGCCGCCTTTGCCCGCATGGCCGTCCTCGCCGGCTTTCCGCTGTGCGGCGCTGCCATGGCCCAGACCGCGCCGGCCGAACAGGCCCTGCCGTCGGTGACCGTGAGCGCCACGCAGGACATCGATCTGGGTCCGCAGCTTCGGAAAAAGGCTTCCGGCGGTGCGCTGGGCAGCCGCTCGCAGCTGGACACGCCGTTCTCCACCACGGTCGTAAGCGGCGAAGACCTGGCTGACCGCCAGGTGACCAAGGTGGGCGATGTGTTCTTCAACGACGCCTCGGTGTCGGACAACAGCAACGGCAACAACGCCTGGGCGTCGTACACCACCGTGCGCGGCCTGCAGCTGGACTGGCGCAATGCGTACAAGATCAACGGCATGCCGTTCATCGCCTACGGCATTACGCTGCCCTACGAGCAGCTTGAACAGGTGGAACTGCTCAAGGGCGCGTCCGGCTTCATGTACGGCTTTGGCAACCCGGGCGGCACGGTCAACTACGTGACGAAGAAGCCGACGGACCAGTTCACGGCCAGCGTGGAACTGGGCTACCGGTCGTCGCATGTATGGACGGAGCACGTGGACGTGGGCGGCCGGGCCGGCCCGGACAATATGTTCGGCTACCGCCTGAACGTGACGCACGAGGAAGGCAAGCCGGCCAATGCCGTGGGCATCAACCGCAATTCGGTGTCGCTGGGCCTGGATGCCCGCATCACGCGCGACCTGACCTGGACGTTCGACAGCATCTACCAGGACCGCAATACCTGGGGCGCGACGCCGTCGTTCTACTTTGGCGGCCTCGGCGGCAACCAGCTGCCCGGCGTGATCAGCGGCCGCGGCGGTCTCTACGCCGGTCCGGACACGCATTTCTACTCGAACCTCCAGGTCTACCAGACCGGCCTGCGCTACAACCTGAACCCCGACTGGACGGTCAGCACGACCTACAGTTTCAGCAAGCAGGCGCGCAGCCGCAACGAAAGCACGTTCTTCGTGTCGGACGCTGCCGGCAACTACACCAGCTCGCGCTACGACGGCGCCGAGAACCAGCAGTTCAGCAACTGGACGACGATGGTCGAGGGCAAGTTCCGCACCGGCCAGTTCCGCCACGAGCTGGTGGCCGGCGTGAGCTGGCAGCAGCAGATCGACCGCTATACCAGCAACTTCTTCAACGACCCGTTGCTGGCCTCCGGCAACCTGTATGGTCCGTACACGGGCGTGCACTACAGCAACACGGCGTTCCAGAAGTACCGCGCCGGCGATACCACCCAGAAGGCCGCCTTCGTCAGCGACACGATGCACCTGACCGACAAGTGGTCGGTGCTGGCCGGCCTGCGCGTGACCAATTACGAACAGAACAGCTTTACCGGCACGGGCACGGGTGACACCAGCTTCACCAAGAACGGCCTGCTGACGCCCACCGCGGCGATCATGTTCAAGCCGATGCCAAGCACCACGCTGTACGCCAGCTACGTGGAGTCGTTCGACGGTGGCGGCGTGGTGGCCACCAACTACGCGAACGCCGGCCAGGGCCTGACGCCGGCCAAGAGCCGCCAGTACGAGGTGGGCGCCAAGACCGACCAGGGCGTCTGGACCGGTACCGCCGCGCTGTTCCGCATCGAGCGCCGCAGCGAATTCTCGCGCGACAACGGCGCGGGCGCGCTGCCGACCTTCGTGCAGGATGGCCAGTCGGTCTATCAGGGCCTGGAACTGGCCGGCTCGTCGCGGATCGGCTCGCAGTGGGAAGTGGGCGGCAGCGCGATGTTCCTGCACACCGAGTACACCGAAGGCGATACCAACATCGGCAACCGCGTGGCGGGCGCCCCTAACTTCATGCTGACAGGGCGCGTGGCGTACCGCATTCCGTTCGTGCCTGGCCTGAAGGTGGGCGTGGACGGCAAGTACACCGGTCCGATGAAGGCCGACGCCGCCAACAACCTGAACCTCGGCGGGTACACGGTGTTCAACCTCGGCGCCACGTACAACACGCGCGTGTCCGGCAAGGAGCTAACGCTGCGCGCGGCGCTGACCAACCTGACCAACAAGCGATACTGGGCCTTCCAGTACGAAAACTACGCCCAGCCGGCCGACCCGCGCGCCATCAGCCTGAGCGCGAAGATCGCCTACTGATTGCCGGCCCCGATGGCCTGAGTCAGGCCAGAGACCGTGGAAAGGCCCCGCTCCGGCGGGGCTTTCCGTTTTTGGCGCGACGCTGGCCCGTGCCCCTGCCAGCCGTATACAATCCCGTTTTTTCCTTCCCGCCGAGCCCCCGCCATGACCACCCTTGGAACCCCCCTCTCCCCGTCCGCCACCAAAGTCATGCTGCTGGGCTCCGGCGAGCTTGGCAAGGAAGTGCTGATCGCGCTGCAGCGTCTGGGCGTGGAAACCATTGCCGTGGACCGCTACGAGAACGCGCCGGGTCAGCAGGTGGCGCACCGCGCGCGCACCATCACGATGAGCGATGGCGACCAGCTCAAGGCGCTGATCGAAGCCGAGCGCCCCGACCTGGTGGTGCCGGAGATCGAAGCCATCGCCACGCCGATGCTTGAGGCCCTGGAAGCCGCCGGCGTGGTCCGCGTGATCCCCACCGCCCGCGCGGCGCGCCTGACGATGGACCGCGAGGGCATCCGCCGCCTGGCCGCCGAAACGCTGGGCCTGCCCACCAGCCCGTACAAGTTCTGCGATTCGCTCGAAGAACTGCAGGCTGCCATCGACGGCGGCATCGGCTACCCGTGCGTGGTCAAGCCGGTCATGAGCAGCTCGGGCAAGGGCCAGAGCAAGATCGACGGCCCCGAGGGCGTCAAGGCGGCGTGGGACTACGCCATGGCCGGCGGCCGCGTCAGCCACGGCCGCATCATCGTGGAAGGCTTCATCGATTTCGACTATGAAATCACGCTGCTGACCGTGCGCGCGGTCGGAGCCAATGGCCAGGTGGAAACGCAATTCTGCGAGCCGATCGGCCACGTGCAGGTGGCTGGCGACTACGTGGAAAGCTGGCAGCCGCACCCGATGCACCCGAAGGCGCTGGAAACGGCCCAGCATATCGCCCGCGCAGTGACGGCGGATCTGGGCGGCCAGGGCCTGTTCGGCGTGGAACTGTTCGTCAAGGGCGAGCAGGTCTGGTTCAGTGAAGTCAGCCCGCGTCCGCATGACACCGGCATGGTGACGATGATCTCGCAGTGGCAGAACGAATTCGAGCTGCACGCCCGGGCCATCCTCGGCCTGCCGGTCGACACCAGCCTGCGCGCCCCGGGTGCCAGCGCGGTGATCTACGGCGGCGTCGACGCCCAAGGCATCGTGTTCGACGGCGTGGACGATGCCCTGCGTGTGCCGCAGACCGAGCTGCGCCTCTTTGGCAAGCCCGAGTCGTTCACCAAGCGCCGCATGGGCGTGGCGCTGGCCTACGCCGGCGATGTCGATACCGCCCGCCATCGCGCCAAGGAAGCCGCCAGCAAGGTCAAGCCGCGCAAGGCCTGAGCACCCCCTGACGCACGGCCCGACGGTTGACTCCCGTCACATCACCCGGTCTGCCCGGTCCGTGGGCGCCGCCATCGGCTCGCGCGCGCCCGGGTCGGCCGCCGCCGCGGCCAGCGCCGCATGCGCGCCGCGCGGCGAATCGCGCAGGCCGCTCAGGTCGGCCCCAGACGGCGCCTGGTACAGGCGTAGCCCCAGCTCCGGCAGGATCGCAAACAGGTGGTCGAAGATATCGCCCTGGATGCGCTCGTAGTCCATCCAGCCCGTACGCGTGCTGAAGCAGTAGACCTCGATCGGAATGCCCTGCGAGTCCGGTTCCATCATGCGCAGGTTCAGCAGCAGGTCGTGATGGATATCCGGATGCGCGCGCAGGAACGCGATGCCATAGGCGCGGAACGTGCCCAGGTTGGTCAGCCGGCGCCGGTTCACGGGATCGGCGTCGGGGCCCTGCAGCGCCCGGTTGGTCTGTTCGACCTCCTGCTGCTTGACCTCCAGGTAGTCGTGCAGCAGCCGGAAGCGCATCAGCGCGCGCACTTCGGCATCGTCCAGAAACCGTACCGACGTGGCGTCGATGCGCAGCGTGCGCTTGATGCGCCGGGCGCCGGACTCGAACATGTGCCGGTAGTTGCGGTAGCTCTCCGAGAACAGCTTGTAGGTCGGCACCGTGGTCACGGTGTTGTCCCAGTTCTTGACCTTGACCGTGTGCAGCGCGATGTCCATGACGAAGCCGTCGGCATTCGACTGCGGCATCTCGATCCAGTCACCGATGCGCAGCATGTCGTTCGATGTCAGCTGCGTACTGGCTACCAGCGACAGCAGCGTGTCCTTGAACACCAGCAGCAGCACCGCCGAAAGCGCGCCAATACCGGACAGCATCCACAGCGGGGAGCGATCGATCAGGATCGACAGCACCAGCACCCCGCACACCAGCCACAGCGCCAGCTGGGCGATCTGCACGTACCCCTTGATCGAGCGCGTCTGCGCGCGGCGGCTGTTGGCGAAGACGGTCTGCCAGGCGCCAAGCACGCCCGACAGCATCAGGAACACGCTGACCCACGTGCCGGCATGCGCCAGCCGCTCGATCAGGATCGAGAACTTGCCCAGGTCCGGCACCTGGCTGATGCCGACCGTGATCACTGCCAGGAACACCGCGTAGCCCAGCCGGCGGTAGGTGCGGTGGCGCATCAGCGCGGCCGCCCAGTCGCGGTTGCCCGACAGGCTCAGCACGCGATACACCACACGGCCCACCACACGGGCCACCAGCCACTGCGCGATGGCGGCAATCACCATCAGCGCCAGCACATAAAGCGAGATCTGCGCCCACGGATGGGCGGGAATGCGTTGCTGGAACAGGTCCAGCAGGGCGTCAAATGTCATCAAGGCAATGCAAAGGCATTCGGTTCGGAACAGGCGACAAGTCTACTAGCCATGCGCCCCGGCGCCACACTTTGCGTGCCTGATCCTGCAAATTCGGACTTGTCTCAAGCCGGAAGCAGCTTCAGGCCGCCGATCCCGACGAAGATCAGCGCGATCAGCGCCAGCCGGGCCGGCGACGCGCTTTCGCCCAGGAACAGGATGCCCACCAGCGTCACGCCAATGGCCCCGATGCCGGTCCAGACCGCATAGGCGGTGCCCACCGGCAGTTGCCGCAACGCCGCGCTGAGCAGGTAGATGCTGGCCAGCGCCGCGCCAATGCCCAGCAGCGTCGGCACGGGGCGCGTCCAGCCATCGGTGTGCTTCAGCGCCAGCGCCATCACGATCTCGATCAGTCCCGCCACGACCAACAGCGTCCACGCCATGGTGCTCTCCTCCTATCGGACAACCCCGGTTGCCCTTCCTTCCGCCACACTGTAGGCTCTGCAGATCGGCATAACCATTCGCACAAATCGCGGAAAGGCAATGCAAAAATGCAGGAGGCAGACTGGGACGACCTGCGCGTCTTCCTGGCCGTGAGCCGGCACGGGTCGCTGGCGGCGGCGGCGCGGGCGCTGCGGGTCAATCATTCGACCGTGCTGCGGCGGCTGAACAAGCTGGAGGAAGACCTGGGCACACGGCTGTTTTCGCGAGACCTGGGCGGCTATGTGATGACGCCGGCCGGCGAAACGCTGGCCGGGCAGCTTGACGGCGTGGGCGAACAGATCGACGCCGCCCAGCGCGTGCTGGCCGGGCGCGACACCGAACTGGGCGGCCCGCTGCGCGTGACCACCACCGATACGCTCGCCTATGGGCTGCTGATGCCGATCCTGGCCGATTTCAGGGCCCGGCATCCCCGTATCGAACTGCAGGTGGTGATCCACAACAACTTCCTGAACCTGACCCGCCGAGAGGCCGACGTGGCCGTTCGGCCAGCCTCGGCGCCGCCCGAGCACCTGCTGGGCCGGCACGTGGGACGGCTGCAGACCGCGCCCTATGCGTCGCGCGATTATCTGGGCCGCATGGAAGCGCCCGCCCAGGCGCACTGGCCCGGCCACTGGTGGGTAGTGCCCGACGACAGCCTCGCGCATCTGGCGCAGTCCCGCTGGGCGCTGGCCAACGTGTCTCCGGACCGCTGCGCCGTGCGCGCGGACAGCCTGGTGGCCATGGCGCAGGCCGTACGGCTTGGCATGGGCGCCGGCATGCTGCTATGCATGCTGGGCGATGCCGACGCGTCGCTGGTGCGGCTGGACGAACCCGACCCGGCGCTCGACACCCCGCTGTGGCTGCTGACCCATCCGGACCTGCGTCACAGCGCCCGCGTGCGCGCCTTCAACGACTTCGTCACCGACGCGCTGCGGCTGTCGCCCTGGGTACTGCAGGACTGAGACCCCCTGCGCGCCGCCCTACTTTGCGTGCGGCGCGTACATCGCCATGAGCTGTTCGTCGCTGAAGCCCCACTGGCGGGCGTCCTCGAACGCGATCACGGTGTCGTCGGCCTGGGTCAGGTCCAGCACCTCGGGGGGCAACGGCCTGGCATCGGTCACCGAGTAGAACACCATCACCCGCGGCCGCAGCGGCTCGCCTTCGTTCTGGCCGCACACTACCGCCAGCCGGCCCGAACGCAGCCGCAGCACGGTGCCCAGCGGGTAGATGCCGATGGTGCGCGTAAACGCCTTGAACACGCGGCGGTCGAACAGCGTGTCCACGCGCACCGCGATGTATTCCATGGCGCGCGCCGGCGACCACGCCGGGTGGTTCGGGCGCGGCGAGGTCAGCGAATCGTAGGTGTCGCAGATGGCCGCGATCTTGGCGTGCACGCTGATCTCGTGCTCCAGCAGCCCGAACGGGTAGCCGCGCCCGTCCACCCGCTCATGGTGGTGCACGCAGACATCGAGCGGAATGTTGGTGTAGAGCCGAGCCTCGTTCAGGATGCGGTAGCCGGCCGACGGATGGCGGCGCATCTGCTCCTCTTCCGATGGCGACAGGTCGCCGCCCTTCATCAGCAGGGACTCGGGCAGCGTCAGCTTGCCGATATCGTGCACCAGCCCGGCCAGGCCCAGTTCGCGCACCTCGCCGTCCGGCAGCTTGAGGTTGCGGCCCACGGCGATCATCAGCGCGCAGACCGAGAACGAATGCAGGTACGTGTAGTCGTCCTTGACCTTGAGCCGGGCCATGGCCAGCAGCGCCTGCGAATGGCGCGACAGCGATGTCGACGCCGAGTCCACCAGCAGCAGCGCGCCGTTGGTTTCGAGCGCGCGGCCCATGCGGACGTCGTTGAACAGGTTGCCGACCAGCACGCGGCCGGTCTTGATCAGTTCGCGCGCAC
The DNA here is from genome assembly GCF_900104095.1 of Ralstonia sp. 25mfcol4.1. Classification (GTDB taxonomy): domain Bacteria; phylum Pseudomonadota; class Gammaproteobacteria; order Burkholderiales; family Burkholderiaceae; genus Cupriavidus. The sequence goes on from NZ_FNJO01000003.1 coordinate 54,521, forward strand.
GCTCCAGTTCGTCCTCGAAACTCGACTCGGGATCGTCGCTGGCGTCGTCGGCCTCCATCGTTTCCGGCGCCGCCGGTGTCGGCAGGTTCCGGCCCTTGAGGATGTCGATCCAGACGTCCTGCACGTTGGCCGACTGGATCTGCTCCACCTGCTCGTCGCTCGTCACCAGAAAACGCGAGCGCCAGAACGGGTGATTGATCCACGGCCCGCCCAGCCTTGCCACGAACATGCCAATCTGCAGCTGTTCCGCCTTGATTCTTCTCAGCATGCACTCGCCCCTATCAAATGGCGCACGAAGCCCCTGCCTCGCGTACCCGTTCAAGCGGGGCTCTGGTCAGGCTGGCCCCTCGCTCTGATGCTCATCATTGGCCGCCATTATCGGCAGGCAGCTGGATTTCTTTAGTGTTTTCTGCTGGCGCGCCGATCCTGCGGCATCCGCATCCGCATCCGCATCCGCATCCGCATCCGCATCCGCATCCGCATCCGCCAACGCCACCCACGCGACCCGGGCCAGCAGCCACGCGCCGAGACCGACGGCACCGACGATCAGCCCGAAGCCGGCCACGCGCTGGTCACCCAGCAGGTAGTTGGCGCACAGCCGCGTTTGCGCGTCGACGAAGAGCATGCCAAAAGTCAGGGCCATCCAGACCATGTTGCCGCCAAAAAACAACACCAGCGGCCACGGCGCGATGCGCAAGGCCGTGACGCCGGCCAGCCCCGCCACGCAGACCGACACATCGCGCGCCACCCCCGGATGCCAGGACATGCGCGACAGGTCGATGGCGGTCGACAGCATCCAGACACCGCTCGCCACCGAAGCCACCACCAGCAGCGCCAGGGCATGGGGTCGTAGCCTCGCCAGCGCAACGGCGCGGCGGCGCGGCGGCGCGGCGCGGCGCCAGCAGCGTCGGCGCCAGGCAGGCCGCCGCGCGCGTTTCCCGCCCCGGCGCGGGCCGGGCATGGCATCCTCCATCCGGTCAGCACGTGCCGGCGGCGCTTTGTTCGCCACCCCGCAGACCCCATCCCCCGGTTGCGCGAGACTTGTCCGCGCCAGGCCCGGCCCGCGCGATCAGGCTTGATATTCGCGGCGACTTGCCGTTATCTGTTGTCGACCACCGCCATTGCGTCTTTCTGCTTGATGCACACCCACTACGACAACCTCAAGGTTTCACGCGACGCCCCGACCGAAGTGATTCGGGCCGCCTACAAGTCCTTGAGCCAGAAATATCATCCCGACCGGCACGCCGACAGCGAGGAAGCCAACCGCATCATGCGGCTGCTGAACGCCGCCTATGAAGTGCTGCGCGACCCCGAGCGCCGCGCCGAGCACGACCAGTGGATCATCGCCGAGGAAAAACGCGAGGCCGAGCGGACGCAGCGCCAGGCGCAGGCCCAGCGGGCAGCGGCGGCCCAGGCCCAGCGCCAGGCCGCACAACGCCAGCAGGCCGCGCGACAGGCGGCTTCCCGCCCCGGGCAGCAGGCGCGCGCCGCCGATCCGGAGCCCACCGATGCGCCGCCCTTCCGTTCGCGCAAGGCGCGTCCGGACCGCCAGGAGCGCACCCGGCGTGCGGCCCGCGAACGTGCGTCCGACGGACCCGCCGTACCGCTGCCAAAATACGGCTCGGTCGCGCTGTATGCGGCCATCGGCGCGATCATCGTGATCATGCTGGGAGACTGGTCGGGCACCGGCGAAGCCACGGCGGGCAGCCCCGACGCCCGGGCCGTGCCGGCCAGCGCCGCGCAGGCTTTGGCCAGATCGGTGTCACCGGGAGTGCAGCTGGTTGCCCGCGATCGTGGCTACACCCGGCCGGCGATGACGCCGCGCGGCATGCCCTGGCCCGATCATTCTGGCTATCTGCCGGGCTATCCGGTACTCAACGGGAATGGGCTGTCGACGCTGACGGTCGACAATTCCGGCAGCGCGTCGGACGTACTGCTGAAACTCGTGGCCGTGGACGGCAATGCGCCGCTGCCGGTGCGCACGAGCTTCGTGCGCGGCGGATCGTCGTTCACGATGGAAAATATCTCGCCCGGCGCCTATGACCTGCGCTACCAGAGCCTGGACTCGGGCGAGATCTTCCGCTCGGAACGCTTCGATCTGTCAGAAATCCGCGAGGCGGCCGGCACCAGCGCCAACCGCAATGTCTTCAAGCTGTATGCGGTACCGGGCGGCACATCGCGCTCGGTGACCATCTCCGAGCGCGAATTTCCCTGAGCCGGGAACGGGACGCCGGCCCCGCAGGTGCGGGAAAGCGTCCAGCAGGGATCAATAGGGCTTGGGCTGGGGCTGACCGTTCGGCACCACGTATGGCTTCGGCTTGGGCGCCGCTGCCGGCACATTGCCGTACAGCTTCTGCCAGCGCGACTTCAGGCCGTCGGCGATTTCCTTCTGGTTGTACTGCTCGGCGAAGTCGATCACCGTCATGCCCTGCTGGTTCTTCAGGCGCATGTCGGCACCTTCGTCCAGCAGCAGCTTGACCGTCTCGATGTGCCCGCCGCGTGCCGCCATCATCAGCGGCGTGGTGCCGTTCGGGCTTTCGGCGTCCAGATAGGCGGCATGGTCCACCAGATACTTGACCACGTCGTTGTGCCCGTTCGTCGCGGCATAGTGCAGCGGCGCCCAGCCCTTCTTGTTGACCTCGGCCTCCTCGCCATCGACCATCAGCTTGATCATGTCGAGGTCGCCGTTGAGCGCCGCCATCATCAGCGCGTTCTCGCCGGCCGGGTTGGTCTTGTCGAAGTCGATGTTCCTGGCCTTGATCAGCGCCGTGGCCGCCTTCTTCGACTTTTCGCGAAGCGCCACCACCAGCATCGGGTTGCCGCGGTTGTCCACCAGGTTGGGGTCCACGCCCTTGGCCAGCAGCTTCTGCACCGTGTTGCCGTCATCGAATTCCACGGCCTTGCGCATGTCGTCGGCCGGTGCGGCCTGCACCAGCGCGCAGCCCGACATCGCGGTCAGGCCCACCAGGGCCATCGTCGACGCCAGGCGTCGAATCCTGATATCAAGCATGAGCATTCCTGTCTATGTGCTTGAAAAGACGGAAGAAGTTATCCGTCGTCTGCTCCGCTACCGCCTCCACGGGCACATCGCGCAGGCGGGCGATGAACTCGCCCACGTGGCGTACCCAGGCGGGTTCGTTGGTCTTGCCACGATACGGCACGGGCGCCAGGTACGGCGAATCGGTCTCGATCAGCATGCGGTCCAGCGGCACCTTCCTGGCGGTTTCCTGCAGGTCCGCCGCGCTCTTGAACGTGACAATGCCTGAGAACGAGATATGGAAGCCTTCGTCGAGCGCCTGCTTCGCGATGTCCCAGGTCTCGGTAAAGCAGTGCATGACACCGCCGGCCTCACGCGCATTTTCCTCGCGCATCAGCCGGATCGTGTCGTCGGCCGACGAACGCGTATGGATGATCAGCGGCTTGCCGGTCTGGCGGGCGGCGCGGATATGGGTGCGGAAACGCTCGCGCTGCCATTCCATGTCGCCGACGCTGCGGCCGTTGAGCCGGTAGTAGTCCAGGCCGGTCTCGCCGGTACCCACTACGCGCGGATGGGCCGACAGCGTCACCAGCCGCTCCAGCGTCGGTTCCTCGGCGTCTTCCTCGTAGTCGGGATGCACGCCCACCGACGCGTAGAGGTTGGGATGCTGTTCGGCCAGCGCCAGCACGCGCGGAAAATCCTCCAGCGTCACGGAAATGCACAGTGCATGCGTGACCTGGTTGGTCTTCATGTTTTCCAGCAGCTGGGGCAGTCGCTGCGCCAGCTCCGGAAAATCGATATGGCAATGGGAATCGACAAACATTGTGTACTCCTCCGCGCTCAGCCGAGGCGGCGGCCCAGGATCACGAGATCGCGCTCGACGCCATCGAGCACGGCCACGCGCGGCAGGTCGCCCCAGCGCGAGAAGCCATGGCGCTCGAACAGGGCCAGGCTAGGCGCGTTATGGCCGAAGATAAAGCCCAGGAGCGTGTTGACGCCGACCCGGGGCGCATGCGCAATGGCCTGCTCCAGCAGGTACCGGCCCAGACCCTGGCCACGGAAATCCTCGTGCAGATAGATCGAGACTTCGGCGGTAGCGCCGTAGGCGGGACGACCGTAGAAGTCCGAGAAGCTGACCCAGCCCGCCATGCGGCCATCGGCGGCTTCGCACACCCAGAGCGGGCGGCGTTCGGGCAGGTGCGCCGCGAACCAGGCTTCGCGCGAAGCCACGGACACCGGCTCCGTATCGGCAGTCACCATGCGCGACGGCACCGTGCTGTTGTAGATATCGACGATGCCAGCCAGGTCGCCACGCGTCGCCAGACGCACCGAAAAGCCACTATTACTCATAAAAACAGATACTTGCGAAGTATGCTTCGCGTTTCACTTGAAGTTACAGGGTCTGCGTGGGCCGTCCGGATTCGATGGTCTTGCCCAGCAGTTCTTCCACCGCGCGCTTGAGCATGCGGCCATTGTCATCGTCCGGCAGATGCACGCCCACGCCGGGCGTCTTCATCGGCGTGCCGGCCGGGGTAATCCAGGCCACGGTGCCCTGCACCTGGTATTTCTGCGGCCGGTCCAGCAAGGAAAGCACCAGGAAGACCTGCTCACCCAGCCGGAACGGCCGGTTCGACGGCACGAAGATGCCGCCGCGCGACAGGAACGGCATGTAGGCCGCATAGAGCCCCGCCTGGTCCTTGATCGACAGCGACAGCACATTCGGCCGCTGCGGCGCGCCGCCCGTGGCGGGCCCCGCCGGATTGACGGGCGCAGCCGCCGCCGGACGCGGCGGCATCGTGACTGGTGCATTCATGTTTGACCCCTGCTGTGCTTTTGCCCACTTAGGCGGGCTATGGAATATGGGAACTGCGTGGCTCGACTTTTACCACGTGTGCCCATCGATGCCTATGCTTTTGGCCGCTTCGGTCCTTTTTTGTCGCTTTCAGCGGAACAACTGCCGGTAATCGAGGAAAACTGACTCCAGGACCAGCCGCGGCGCCAGCGGATGGTTCTCGCTACGCCGATGATTGACCAGACGGGCGGCAAACCCCTGCAGTCGATGGGCGTCGGTGGCGCCGGCGCAGCGGCCGAGCGCGACCTGCTCCTTCGGGAAATAGCGCACCGTGCCCGTCCCCAGGCACAGCGCCAGCAGATCGTACGTCCAGCGTTGCAGCACGCCCAGCACGGCCGGCACGGGCAGCTTCTGCAACTGGTCGGCCGCCGCCAGCGGATCGAACGCGGCGCCGGCGCCCAACTGGCCCACCAGCAACCGCTGCAGCGGCTGTTCCTCGGCTTCGGCCGCATGCAGCGCGGTCAGCGGCGCACCGCCCGACAGCGCCAACTGGGCCTCGACATCGGCCACGCCCTGGGTGCGCAACCATTCCAGCGCCGCGGCGTGAGTGGGCCGCGCCACCGAAAACTGCCGGCAGCGCGACAGGATCGTCGGTAGCACGCGGTCGATCCGGTCAGTCACCAGCAGGAACACGGTGGACGGCGGCGGCTCTTCCAGCGTCTTCAGCAACGCATTGGCACCCTCGGTCTGCAGCGCGTCGAGCGGGTACACCACCACCACGCGCAGGCCGGCGCGATGGGTGCCCACCCCCACGGCCTCGATCAGCCCACGCACCTGCTCCATGCGGATGATCTTGCTGGGCGCCTTCTTCTTGCTGCTGCCGCCGCCTTCGCCGTCACTTTCGGCATCGCCCCCGCCCGCTTCCAGCGCCTCCGGGCGCACCACGGTGAAATCGGGGTGATTGCCCTGGCTGAACCAGTGGCAGGCGCCGCAGGTATTGCAGGGCTGGCCATCGGCCACAGGGGATTCACACAGCAGGCCCTGCGCAAAGTGCAGCGCCAGGTCGCGCTTGCCGATGCCCTGCTGCCCATGCAGCAGCAGCGCGTGCGGCAGACGGTCGCGTAGCGCGGCCAGCCGTTGCCAGTCTTCTCGTTGCCAGGGATAAAGCATGCCGGATCAGTCAGTTAGCGCGATCGTCTCATGTATTGTCCGAGCCTAGGCCGTCCACATCAGCGCGCGCATATATATCCAATGAATCAAAGGCTTGAGATGATTTCCTCAAGCGTCACGCGAATCTCGTCGATCGAGCGCGTGGCATCAATCACGCGGAACCGCCCCGGCGCCTCGGCCGCGCGGCGCAGGTATTCGGCGCGGGTGCGCTCGAAGAACGCGCGCGACTCCGCCTCGAACTTGTCCGGCTCGCGGGCACCGGCCAGGCGCTGCGCCGCCGTCTCCAGCGGCACGTCGAACAACAGCGTCAGGTCGGGCTGCAGGTTGCCCTGCACCCACTGCTCCAGCACTTCGAGCCGCTCGCGCGGCAGGCCGCGCCCACCGCCCTGGTAGGCGAACGTGGCATCGGTGAAGCGATCGGAGATGACCCAGTCGCCGCGTGCCAGCGCCGGTTCGATGACCTCGGCAATGTGCTCGCGGCGCGCCGCGAACATCAGCAGCGCCTCGGTCTCCAGGTCCATCTTCCGGTGCAGCAGCAGGCCGCGCAGGTCTTCGCCCAGCGGCGTGCCGCCCGGCTCGCGGGTGGTCACAACGGTTGCGCGTTCGCGCAGGCGCCCGGCTACCCAATCGATATGGGTGCTCTTGCCGGCGCCGTCGATGCCTTCAAAGGTGATGAATCTGCCGCGCATGAATTCAGGGCTTTCCGCGCTGGTACTTGTCGACCGCGCGATTATGTTCGGGGAGTGAGCTGGAAAAATGGCTGCTGCCGTCGCCTCGGGCCACGAAGTACAGCGCATCGGAAGGCGCCGGCGTGGTGGCCGCGGCCAGCGATGCCAGGCCTGGCAGCGCGATCGGGGTCGGCGGCAGGCCGGTCCGGGTGTACGTATTGTACGGGGTGTCGGTCTGCAGATCTTTCTTGCGCAGGTTGCCGTCGAAGGTCGGCCCGATGCCATAGATCACGGTCGGGTCGGTCTGCAGCATCATGTTCTTGCGCAGCCGGTTCACGAACACGGCGGCAATCAGCGCCCGCTCTGCCGCCTGGCCGGTCTCCTTTTCGACGATCGATGCCATGACCAGCGCCTCGTACGGCGTCTTGTATGGCAGGTCGGGCGAGCGCGCGTTCCAGGCATCGTTCAGGCGCTTCTGCATGGCGCGGTAGGCGTGTTTGTACAGCTCCACGTCGCTGCTGCCGCGTGCGAAGAGGTAGGTATCGGGAAAGAACATGCCTTCTGGCGATGTCTCGGCCGCGCCGATGGCCTTCATCAGGTCGGCATCGGACATGTTCTGCGTGTCGTGCTTCAGGGCCGGACTGGCGTCCACGGCCGCGCGCATCTTGCGGAATTCCCAGCCCTCGATCACGGTGACCACATAGTGCGTGACGTCGCCCTTGGCCAGCTTTTCGATCACATCGAGCGGTGTCACGCCGGTCTCGAACTGGTATCCGCCAGCCTTGAGTTCGGTGGCATGCCCGGTCACGCGCGCCAGCAGCTGGAACAGGCGCGGGTCCATGCCCACGCCGCCGCGCTGGATCTGGCGGCCCACGCTGGCCACGCCGGAATTCGGCTTGATGATGACTTCGACGGGGGATGCGGACAGGGCAAGCGGCTGGCGGGCCCACCAGGCAAAGCCGCCGGCGGCGGCCATGGCGAAGACCAGCAATACCCCGACCAGGCGCAGGAACAGACGTTTCATGGCGTAAGAATAAACACCGGCCGCCATGTCCCCGCCGGCGGGTCGGGATCATTGGAGCGGCCGGTCGGAATGGCGACAGGCCCATATAATACCGGGAGCCTTGTGGCCAATGTGTCACCGAGCGTTACCTGGCGGCCCGCAGTGATCCGCCGCGCCGATGGCCGCGCCTGCGTCGCCGTACATTGTGTTCCGCACTTGCGCCTCCAATTTACCCATTCATACGATTTTCAGGACCGTCCGCATGTCCGCCACTGACTTCCCGCCCCTCGCCGACAGCTTCGCCGCCCTGCCCGCCGCCGGTATCGTGACCGCGCCCGCCGGCCTGGGCCTGATCCGCGTGGCCGGCGACGACGCCGCCACCTTCCTGCACACCCAGCTGACCAATGCCGTGGAAGACCTGCCCGCCGATGCGGCGCGGCTGGCCGGCTACTGCTCGCCCAAGGGGCGCCTGATGGCCAGCTTCCTGATGTGGCGCGATGCCGAAGGCATCGTGCTGCAGCTGTCGGCGGACATTCAGCCCGCCATCCAGAAGCGCCTGACCATGTTCGTGCTGCGCGCCAAGGCCAAGCTATCTGACCTGTCCGCCACGCATCGCGTGCTGGGCGTGGCCGGCGCAGGCGCCGAGGCCGCGCTGCGCCAGGCCGGGCTGCCCGCGCCGCAGGGCCCGCTGGCCGTGGCCCACGCCGATGGCGTCACGGTGATCCGGCTGGCCGATGCCGAAGGCGAGGCGCGCTGGCAGATCGTGGCTGCCGCCGACCGCGCCGATGCACTGCAGCAGGTACTGGGTGCCACGCTGGCGGCCGCCGACCCGGCATTCTGGGACTGGCTCGACGTCGGCGCAGGCATCCCGCGCATCACCGCCCCCACGCAAGAGCAGTTCGTGCCGCAGATGATCAACTTCGAACTGGTGGGCGGCGTCAATTTCCGCAAGGGCTGCTATCCCGGCCAGGAAGTGGTGGCGCGCAGCCAGTATCGCGGTACGCTCAAGCGGCGCATGTGGCGCGTGCAGGGCGAAGGCGCCGTGCCGGCGGCGGCCGCCGAGATCTTCCGTCCGGAAGACCCCGAGCAGCCGTGCGGCATGGTCGTCAACGCCGCCGCGTCGCCGCTGGGCGGCTGGGACGGCCTGGCCGAACTGAAAATCGATGCCGCCGCCGGTGCGCTGCACCTGGGCGCCGCCAACGGACCGGCACTGGCCACGCGTGCGCTGCCGTACGAAGTACCGCTGCCGAACGAGGCCGAATCGGCCAGCTGAACGCCCCGGGAACGCCGCCATGAGCGATCATCTCTACGTCTACTTCAAGATACCCGATGCGCACGCGGCCGACGCGCTGCCGCACTGGCACCGCTGGATGGAAACGGTCGCCGAGGCGACCGGAATTGGTGGTACGCTGATGCGCAGGCCCGAGACCCGAGCGGGCCTGCAGACGTGGATGGAGAGTTACGCCGATGTGCCGCCCGCGTTCGACGCCACGCTCGACGGGCTGTGGCGCCAGAGCGGGCTGGCGCAGTGGATCAGCGGCGATCGGATGACCGAGCGGTTCATCGATCTGGACGTGCTCTGACCGCGCGAGAGAAGCCGTAGAAAGGAAGCCCCCATGTGTCTGATACTGGTGGCCTGGCAATCGCACCCGGACTATGCCCTGGTGGTAGCTGGCAACCGCGACGAATTCTATGCCCGCCCCGCGGCGGCCGCGCACTGGTGGCAGGACGCCCACGAAGTGCTGGGTGGCCGTGATCTGGCGGAGGTGATTGGCGATGCCGGTACGTGGATGGGCGTCGCCAACGCCGAATCGCCAGAATGGCCCGATGATTCACGCGCCCGCTTTGCGGCGCTGACCAACTACCGCGCCCCTTCCGAAAAACGTACCGACGCCCGGTCGCGCGGCGAACTGGTGTCGCACTTCCTGCGCGGCAACCAGACGGCCGACGAGTATCTGCACGACCTGGCCCGCGCGCCCGGCGCGTACAACGGCTTCAACCTGCTGGCCAGCGACCTGCACGATCTCTGGTGGTACAGCAACCGGTCCAAGTCGCGCCAGCCGCAGAAGCTCAAGCCCGGGCTGTATGGCCTGTCCAACGCCCTGCTCGATACGCCCTGGCCCAAGGTGCGCAGCCGCGTGGGAGCCATGTGCGAGGTACTGGCCGCCGACCGTGGACAGTTTGGATCGGACCCCGAGCCCTACCTGCAGCTGCTGGCCGATGAAAAGCAGGCGCCCGACTGGGAACTGCCAAGCACCGGCGTGGCGCCCGAATGGGAAAAGCTGCTGTCGTCGGCGTTTATCCGTTCGCCCAGCTACGGCACGCGCGCCAGCACCGTGCTGCGCGTGCGGCACGACGGCCGCTTCGATTTTGTCGAGCGCAGCTTCGACGCCGATGGCAAGACCGGCGAGGTGTCGTATCAGGGCCGCCTGAAGGTGGCGCGCGATACCGGGACGGTTCCGGCACCCCGGTAATCATGCCGCCGGGCCGCCCTGGCCCGGGATCGCACCGCGGTTTGCAAAGCTGGCGTGCAAACTTTCACGGCGGAAGCAGAACCGCGCGTCCATCCATCGGTCAGTCGGTCAGGTCCTTGGGCAGCTTGCCGCCATTGGCGGCCAGTTCCTGCATGACGCGCTTGTGCAGCCACATGTTCATCGACGCGGAATCATTCATGTCCCCGGTGTAGTTCAGCTCCTTGGCCAGCGCCTTGCGATGTTCGAGGCTGCTGTCGATGCCGAGCGCCTTCAGCGTATCGACGATCGATGTGCGCCAGTTGAGCGGTTGCCCAGCCTCGCTGGCCGCCTTGTCCATGACCGCTTCCACATCGACCTGTGACAACGATGGCTGCGCCTGTGCAGCGGACGGCGCGGGCGCGCTGCCAGCCGGGGGAACCGCGCCCGGCGACGGGGCGTTCGGGCTGGCCGATTGCGCCGTGGTGCCGGTGGTGGCGCTCGGCGTCGTGCCAGGCGTGGCGCTGGCGGTTGCGGACCCGCCAGACTGGCTGCGGTGCAGGAGCTTGTTGAGGATGTCCTTGAAGATGCTCATGATGGCCTCCGGATTCAGGTAGACGGCCACGCCATCCCGCAAAATCCGTTCCTCCTTCGCCACGTGCGGGCGGATCCTCCTCGAACGCTATGCCGACGCCGCGTCGGCCAGCAGCACCAGATCCGCCAGCGCCTTGCCGCCCGCCGAGATATGCGTGCGCATGGCCTCGGCGGCGGCATCGGCCTGGCCGCTCAGAATGGCCTCGACCACGTGGCCGTGCTCGCGGTACGACGTCGCCACGCGCGCCTCGTTGATCAGGTCCTTGCGCTGCCAGTAGATCGCCAGGCGGCGCCGCAACTGAACGATCTGCTCCGACAGAAACGGATTGGCCGCCGCCTGGTACAGCACCTCGTGGAAGACGCGGTTTGCTTCGGCGTATGCCAGCGCATCGCGTTGGCGCGCCGGGACGCCGGCGGCCTCGTGCGAATCGACCAGCGCACGGCGCCCTTCGGCCGAAATACGCCGCGTGGCCAGGCGGGCCACCACCCCTTCCATCTCGGCCAGCGTCTCGAACATCGCCACCAGTTCTGCCGCGCTCGGCTTGTGCACGAACATGCCGGCACGCGGCGCGATCGACACCAGCCCCTGGGCGGCCAGCATCAGCAGCGCCTCGCGCACCGGCGTGCGCGAACTGTCGAACTGCTCGGCCAGCATCTTCTCGTCAATCTGCGCGCCGGGCCGCAGATCTCCATCCTGGATGGCGGCGATCACGCTTTCGCGGATGCGATCTTGTAGCGATTGCATGGGTTTACCCTCTACCTTCCGTATAAAAATATCTGTAGCCTCTTTTGATATATCAAATCGGCTATGAGATATAACGAGATGGATGATACCTCACCCTCCCTGGCCATCGAAGGCCGCGTGGCCACCATCACGCTGCGCCGGCCCAAAGTGGCCAACCGGCTCAGCCCGGCCGACCTGATTGCCCTGCGCGACCACGTTGCCGCCGTCAATGCCATGCCCGACCTGCTGGTGCTGTGCTTCGCTGCCGAGGGCAAGTACTTCTGCAGCGGCTACGACATCGGATCGCTGGGCGGCAAGCCCGACGAAGGCGCGGCCAGTTTCGGCGACGTGATCGATGCCATCGAGGCCGCGCGGCCCGTCACGATTGCCGCCATCCAGGGGGGCGTCTATGGCGGCGCGACAGACCTGTGCCTGGCGTGCGATTTCCGGATCGGCGTGCCGGGATGCGACATGTTCATGCCGGCCGCCCGGCTGGGCCTGCATTTCTATCGCGGCGGCATGGAACGCTATGTCTCCCGCCTGGGCCTGAACGCCGCCAAGCGGCTGTTCCTGACCGCCGACCGCATCGAGGCCGACGAGATGCTGCGCATCGGCTTCCTGACCGAAATGGTGACCGCCGATGCGCTGGCCGCGCGCGTGGCGGCATTGAGCACCCAACTGGCCGGCATGGCGCCGATCGCACTGGTCGGCATGAAGCGCCACCTCAACGACATCGCCTGCGGCCGGCTCGACGCCGACGCGCTGCAACGCGACATACACCGCTCCGAAACCTCGGAAGACCTGCGCGAGGGCGCGGCGGCATGGAAGGAGAAACGAACCCCTGCGTTCCGCGGCCGATAGCCACGCCAGGCACAGCCGCGTCCATTCACTCAAGTGGCGAAACAGCTACGGAGGAGACATCATCATGACGACCACCCTGACCCATCGCGCCGCGCTGGCCATCTTCGGCACGCTGTTCGCGGCGCTGCCCGTTGCCGCCCCGGCGCAGACGCCCTACCCCAACAAGCCGATCCGGCTCGTGATCGGATTTCCGGCCGGCGGCGGCGCGGACAACACGGCGCGGCTCTATGGCGATGCGCTGAGCCGCGAGCTTGGACAGCCGGTGGTGGTGGACAACCGGCCCGGCGCCGGCACCACGATTGCCGCCGAGTACGTCGCCAAGTCGGCGCCCGATGGCTACACGCTCTACATCGCCACGGCCAGCCTGATGGGCGGCGACAAGGTGCTCTACAAGAACGTCCGCTACGAACCGTCCGACTTCGCGCCGATCACGAAACTGTCGGCCGCACCGCTGATCCTGGCCGTCAACAAGGACAGCGGCATCCGGAACGTGCAGGACCTGATCGCCCAGGCCAAGGCGCACCCGGGCGCCATCAACTATTCGTCGTCGGGCAATGGCGTGATCACGCACCTGGCCGGCGTCTACTTCACCAAGCTGGCCGGCGTGCGCATGACGCACGTGCCGTACAAGGGCGGCGCGCCGTCGGCGCAGGCCGTGGCCGCCGGCGACGTGCAGGTGACGTTCGGTACCGCGCCATCGGTCAAGCCGATGATCGACACCCACAAGGTGGTGCCCATCGCCGTCACCTCGGCCCACCGCTCGAACGCCAACCCGCAGCTGCCGACCATCGCCGAAAGCGGGGTCAAGGGCTACGACCTGTCGGCCTGGTACGGGCTGTTCGCCCCCGCGAAAACGCCGCCCGAGATCATCGACAAGCTGTTTGCAGCCACCGCCAAGGTCATGGCCGACCCCGAACTGCGCAAGCGGTTCCTGGCGCAGGGCGACGAGGTGTCCGTGTCGGCATCGGTGGCCGAATTCCGGGATTTCGCGGCCCGCGAAGGGAAGATCGGCGTGGACCTGGCGCAGTCCAGCGGCGCGAAGATCGACTGATGCCGGCCCGCGCATCGAACATGAAGGAGTCAAGCATGACAACGCCAAACGGCCCCCTGCAGGGCATCACGGTGGTCGATCTCACGCGCGTGCTGGCCGGCCCGTACTGCACGATGATGCTGGCCGACCTGGGCGCCCGCGTCATCAAGATCGAGAATCCCGACCGGGGCGACGATTCGCGCCAGGTGGGGCCGTTCGTCGACGGCGAGTCGGCCTATTTTGCGTCGGTGAACCGCAACAAGTCGTCGATCGCGCTGGACCTCAAGGCCGCGTCGGACCGCGCGGTGCTGGAAAGGATGCTGGAAGGTGCCGACGTGCTGGTAGAGAACTTCCGGGCCGGCGTGATGGACAAGCTGGGCTACACATGGGAAATGCTGCGCGCCCGCTATCCTCGCCTGGTGTATGCGTCGATCTCGGGCTTCGGCCAGACCGGCCCCTACCGCAACCGGCCTGCCTACGACATGGTGGTGCAGGCCATGGGCGGGCTGATGAGCGTGACCGGCGAGCCCGGCGGCAATCCGGCGCGTGTCGGGGTGTCGATTGGCGATATCGGCGCGGGCCTGTATGCCACCATCGGTATTCAGGCTGCGCTGCTGCGGCGCACCGCTACCGGGCTGGGCGAACGGGTCGATATCTCGATGCTCGATTGCCAGGTGGCGCTGCTGGAAAATCCCATCGCCCGCTTCTCGGCCACCGGCAACGTGCCAAAGCCGCTGGGCACGCGGCACCCGTCGATCACGCCGTTCGACATGTTCGCCACGCAGGACGGCTTTGTCGTGATTGCCGTGGGCAACGACGCCTTGTTCGAACGGCTCTGCGGTGCGCTGGGGCGGCCGGATTGGGCTGACGACCCACGGTTCGCTTCGGTCCCGGCCCGCAACGAACACCATGCGGAACTGAAGCAGTGCCTGGAGTCGCGCCTGCGCGACGCGCCGACCGCCGAATGGGAAGCCGTCCTGGAGGCCGCCGGCGTGCCGCATGGTCCATTGAACGGGGTGCCGCAGATCATGGAGAACGCCCACGTCGAGGCCCGGCAGATGCTGCTCGACGTTGGCATCGGCGCCGACAAGCTGCTGCGCGTGGCAGGCAATCCGATCAAGATCGGCGACGCCTGGCAGACCGGCGCGGTGCGGCCGGCCCCCCGGCTCGATGAGGACCGCGAGGCGCTGCTCGACGAGTTCGGCGCGTAGCCGAAAAGCGAAGACCGGCAGACCTCAGCCGATGCGCTTGCGCATCTCGACGTGCGGAATGCCGGCTTCCTCGAATTCCTCACCCACCTGCGCGAAGCCCACGCGCGCATAGAACGGCGCGGCGTGGGTCTGGGCGTTGAGGATCAGCTCCGGATAACCCAGTTCGGCGGCCTTGGCCATCAGCGCGTCCAGCACCTTGGCGCCCACGCCGGTGCCGCGCGCCGCCTTGAGCACGGCCATGCGGCCGATATGGCCGTCCGGCAGCAGCCGGCCCGTGGCCACCGGCGTGCCATCGGCGGCAAACGCCAGCGCGTGCCAGCTTGGGGCGTCCATGTCGTCCCACTCCAGTTCCACCGGCACCCCCTGCTCCTCCACAAACACGCTGTAGCGGATGGCGCGCGCACGTTCGCGGGCTTCATCCCAGGCGCAGACCAGTACGGAATAGGAGGAAACGGACATGATGTTCAGGGGAAAGTCTGGGAAAGGCGCAATCATACGCCGACCGCCCTCTGACGGCGGTCAAGGTGACGCCGCCGCCCCGTTCGATTATCGGCCACGCATCGCACCATCCTAGGGATTACCCCCTCTGCCATCCGTTGGCTAAATTTGTATGATGACCTGACTACCCGATGACGTGACGACGATGTTCCAGAAGATTCCCGCCCGTGCGTTGACCGACAGCGTGGCCGAACAGCTACTCGAAAAGATCGAGGGCGGCACCTTTCCGCGTGGCGCCAAGTTACCCACCGAAGCCGTGCTGTCCGAGGAATTCGGCGTCAGCCGCACCGTGATCCGCGAGGCCATTGCGCGACTGAAGTACGAGGGGCTGGTGGAATCACGCCAGGGCAGCGGCGTATTCGTCACGGAACAGGCCGGCATCCGGCCGCTGCGCATCGACTACACCGACGTCGGCACGCTCGAATCCGTGCTGCAAATCGTCGAACTGCGACGTTCCATCGAAGCCGAGGTGGCCGCGCAGGCCGCCCGCCGCCGCACCGACGCCGCCATGGCCGGCATCGATGCCGCGCTAGCCCGCCTCGATGCCGAGGTGGCCGCCGGCGGCGACGGCGTGGACGCCGACGTGGGCTTTCACCGTGCCATCGCCGAAGCTACCGGCAATCCCTACTTCCTCAAGACGCTGGCATTCCTGAGCCAGTACCTGGAAACCGCGACGCGCGTTACCCGTACCAACGAGGCGCGCCGCGAGGACTTCTCGCGCCAGGTGCGCGAGGAACATCAGGCCATCGTCGCCGCCATCCGCGCGGGCGACCCCGACGCCGCGCGCAATGCCGCGCAGAACCACATGTACAACGCGGCGCGCCGCCTGTCGCAACTGGGCGACGACGATGCTGCCGCCGGCGACCTGCCGCAAGGCCCGTCGCATTAATTCCGCTTTCAGGAGATTTCCATGTCCAGGAATATTGGTGTCATCGGCTTGGGCGCGATGGGCTATGGCGTGGCGCAGTCGCTGCTGCGCGCCGGCTTCAACGTCCATGCGTTCGATCTGCGCGAAGAAGTGCTGCGCCGCTTTGCCGACGCCGGCGGCGTGCCCTGCGGCAGCCCGGCCGAACTGGGCGAACGCTGCGACGTGGTGATCACGCTGGTGGTCAACGCGGCGCAGACCGAATCGGTGCTGTTCGGCGAGCAGGGGGCCGTGCCCGCCATGGCCGCCGGCAAGCTCGTGATCGCCAGCGCCACCGTGCCGCCCGGCTTTGCCGAGGCGCTGGGCAAGCGACTGGCCGAAAAGGGCCTGCTGCTGCTCGACGCACCGGTCTCGGGCGGCGCTGCCCGCGCAGCCAGTGGCGAAATGACCATGATGACGTCGGGACCGGCCGAAGCCTACGCGCTGGCCGAAGACGTGCTGGGCGCCATCGCCGGCAAGGTCTATCGCCTGGGCGATGCCCACGGCGCGGGCTCGAAGGTCAAGATCATCAACCAGCTCTTGGCTGGCGTGCATATCGCCGCAGCGGCGGAAGCCATGGCCCTGGGCCTGCGCGAAGGCGTGGACCCGGATGCGCTCTACGACGTGATCACGCACAGCGCCGGCAATTCGTGGATGTTTGAGAACCGCGTGCCACACATCCTGGCGGGCGACTACACGCCGCTGTCGGCCGTCGATATCTTCGTCAAGGATCTGGGGATGGTGCTCGACACCGCGCGCACCAGCAAATTCCCGCTGCCGCTGTCGGCCGCCGCGCACCAGATGTTCATGATGGCATCCACCGCCGGCCACGGCGGCGAGGACGATTCGGCCGTCATCAAGATCTTCCCCGGCATCGAACTGCCGGCCGGCAAGACCGGGGAGTAAGGCGATGACGACCGATCGCCAGAACCGCCCCGACGGCTCGAATAGTCCGCTCCTGGGCTGCATCGCCGATGACTTCACCGGCGCCACCGACCTGGCCAACACGCTCGTGCGCAACGGCATGCGCACCGTACAGACGATTGGCGTGCCCACGTCGGCCGTGGAAGCCGACGCCATCGTCGTCGCGCTGAAGTCGCGCACGATTGCCGCGGCCGACGCCGTAGCGCAATCGCTGGCCGCACTGGCCTGGCTGCGCGAACAGGGCTGCCGCCAGTTCGTGTTCAAGTATTGCTCGACGTTCGATTCTACCGACGCCGGCAATATCGGCCCGGTGGCCGAGGCCCTGCTCGACGCGCTGGGCAGCGATTTCACGATCGCCTGCCCAGCCTTCCCCGAAAACGGCCGCGCGATCTTCCGTGGCCACCTGTTCGTGGCCGATGCCCTGCTCAACGAATCGGGCATGGAACACCATCCGCTCACGCCGATGACCGATGCCAATCTGGTGCGCGTACTGCAGCGCCAGAGCCAGGCCAAGGCCGGCCTGCTGCGCTACGACACCGTGGCCAAGGGGTCCGACGCCGTGCGCGCCCGCATCGACGCCCTGCGCGCCGAGGGCGTGAAGCTGGCGATTGCCGATGCGATCTCCGACGCCGACCTGTTCACGCTGGGCGAAGGCTGCGCGGCGCTGCCGCTGATCACGGGCGGATCGGGCATCGCGCTGGGCCTGCCGGAGAACTTCCGCCGTGCCGGATTGCTGCCTGCGCGCACCGACGCCGCCGAAGTGCCGGCCGTCAATGGCCACGGCGTGGTGCTGGCCGGCAGTGCATCGCGCGCCACGAACGGCCAGGTGGCTCACTGGATCGCACAGAAGCGCCCCGCCCTGCGGATCGATCCGCTGCGCCTGGCGCGTGGCGAGGCCGTGGCCGACGAGGCTTTGGCCTTTGCCCGCGATCACGACGGGCCGGTGCTGATCTACGCCACCGCACAACCGGAGCAGGTCAAGGCCGTGCAGGCCGAACTGGGGGTGGCGCGCGCGGGCGAACTGGTCGAGCACGCGCTGGCGTGCATTGCGGCCACGCTCAAGGCGCGCGGCACGCGTCGCTTCGTGGTGGCGGGCGGCGAAACGTCGGGCGCGGTGGTGCAGGCGCTGGGCGTGCAGTCGCTGCGCATCGGCCGTCAGATTGCGCCCGGCGTGCCGGCCACGGTCACGCTCGATGCCGAACCGCTGGCGCTGGCCCTGAAATCGGGCAACTTCGGCGGCGAGAACTTCTTCGACGAAGCCTTGCAGGCGCTGGGAGCCGCGCGATGAGCCAGACCGCGAGCCATAACGAAAGCGCGCTGCGCGAAGAGATCTGCCGCGTCGGCGCCAGCCTGTTCCAGCGCGGCTACACGGTCGGCACGGCCGGCAACATCAGCGCCCGCCTGGAGGACGGCTGGCTGATCACGCCCACCGATGCCTGCCTGGGCACGCTCGACCCGGCCAGGGTGGCCAAGGTGGCCGCCGACGGCACCTGGGTATCGGGCGACAAGCCGTCGAAGACGCTGACGCTGCACCGCTGCGTCTACGACAACAACCCGAACGCCCACGGCGTGGTGCATACCCATTCGACCCACCTGGTGGCGCTGACGCTGGCAGGCGTCTGGCAGCCCGACGACGTGCTGCCGCCGATCACGCCGTACTACGTGATGAAGGTGGGCCATATCCCGCTGATTCCGTACCACCGCCCCGGCGACCCCGCCGTGGCCGCCCGCGTGGCGCAGCTGGCCCGCGAGGTACGCGGCGTGCTGCTGGCGCGGCTGGGTCCGGTGGTGTGGGAAGACAGCGTGTCGCGCGCGGCCTGGGCGCTGGAAGAGCTGGAAGAAACCGCCAGGCTCTGGATGATGCCCGGTGACAAGCCCGCCCCGCTCGATGAAGCCGCGCTGACGGAACTGCGCGACACGTTCAAGGCAAAGTGGTGAACCTGTGATACCGACCAACTGATTGTTTCACCCCTCTTCCGCCATGCGGGAGGGGGGCCGGGGGAGAGGGCCAGCGCATCCCCCAGGCGACGCCACATAACAAACGCCCCTGCCCTCTCCCCAAACCTCTCCCGCCCTGCTGGAGAGGGAGCAAACCGGCTGAATTTTCAATCCACGTGGAGACTGACCAAATGACCGCATCCAACCCAGCGGTGGGGACCCCTGCCGCCGACGCCCGGCTGGACGCCGACGCCGCCACCGAAAAGAGCGCCTACAACAAGGTGTTCTGGCGCATCATGCCGTTCCTGATGCTGTGCTACGTGATCGCCTATCTCGATCGCGTCAACGTGGGCTTCGCCAAGCTGCAGATGGCGCAGGACCTGCAATTCTCCGAGACCGTGTTCGGCCTGGGCGCCGGCCTGTTCTTTATCGGCTACTTCCTGTTCGAGGTGCCCAGCAACCTGCTGATGCACCGCATCGGCGCGCGCATCTGGATTGCGCGGATCATGATCACGTGGGGCATCATCTCGGCCGCATTCGTATTCGTGCAGACGCCCACGCAGTTCTACGTCATGCGTTTCCTGCTGGGCCTGGCCGAGGCGGGCTTCTATCCGGGCGTGATCCTGTACCTGACGTACTGGTATCCGTCGCACCGCCGCGCCAAGATGATCGCCCTGTTCATGTCGGGCATTCCCGTGGCCGGCATGTTCGGCAACCCGCTGTCGGGCTGGATCATGGACGCGTTCCACGACACCCACGGCTGGGCCGGCTGGCAATGGATGTTCTTCATCGAGGCGCTGCCCGCGTTTGCCATCGGCATCGTGACGATCTTCGTGCTGCGCGACGGCATCGACAAGGCGCCGTGGCTCAGCCATGACGAAAAGCGCGTGCTTAAGCGCAATATCGAGGAAGACGAGCGTGCCGCATTGGCCGCCGCCGCGGCCAATGGCCAGCGCGACATGCATTCGCTGAGCGCCGTGTTCAGCGACCGCCGCGTCTGGTGGATGTGCCTCATCTACTTCTGCTTCGTGACCGGCCAGTACGCGCTGACGTTCTGGATGCCGACGCTGGTCAAGGCCAGCGGCGTGACCGGCAACCTCAACATCGGCCTGCTGTCCGCCATCCCGTTCGTCTGCGCGATCGTCGTCATGAATATCCTGGGCCACAGCGCCGACGCCCGCCGCGAACGCCGCTGGCACCTGATCGTGCCGGCGCTGATGGGCGCCACGGGCTTTGCGATTGCGGCGTCCTTCACCCACAATACCCCGGTGGCCATTGCGGCGCTGTCACTGGCCGCCGCCGGCGTGCTGACCTGCGCGCCGCTGTTCTGGTCGCTGCCGACCGCGTTCCTGAGCGGCATTGCCGCCGCGTCGGGTATCGCCGTGGTCAACTCGGTGGGCAACCTGGCAGGCTTTGTGTCGCCGTACATGGTCGGCGCGCTCAAGGACCTGACGCAGAGCACGCAATTGCCGATGTATGTGCTGTCGGCCATCCTGGTCGTGGGCGCCCTGCTGGTGTGGCTGACCCCGGCCAAGCTGGTCAACCGCTGATCGAACCTGAAGTTCAAGGAGACCTGACATGCCGCGCTTTGCCGCGAACCTCTCGATGATGTACACGGAACACGACTTCCTGGACCGCTTTGCCGCTGCGGCGAAGGACGGCTTCCAGGCCGTGGAGTACCTGTTCCCGTACGACCATCCGGCCGCCGAGATCCGCCAGCGACTGGACGCGCACGGCCTGACCCAGGCCCTGTTCAACGCGCCGCCGGGCGACTGGGCCGCCGGCGAGCGCGGCATCGCCGCCCTGCCCGGGCGCGAGACCGAGTTCCGCAACGCGTTTGCGAAGGCGCTGGAATACGCGGCCGTGATCGGCAACGACCGTGTGCACGTGATGGCCGGTCTCGTGCCCGCCGGCGCCGACCGCGCCCGCTGCCGCGCCGTCTACCTGGAAAACCTGGCCTACGCCGCCGCGTCGGCCGCCGCGCACGGCATCACGGTGCTGATCGAGCCGATCAACACGCGCGACATGCCGGGCTACTTCCTGAACCGCCAGGACGACGCCCAGGCCATCTGCCAGCAGGTGGGCGCCGCCAACCTGAAGGTGCAGTTCGACTGCTACCACTGCCAGATCGTCGAAGGCGACATCGCGAAGAAGCTGGAGCGCGATTTTGCCGGCATCGGCCATATCCAGATTGCCGGCGTGCCCGAGCGGCACGAGCCGGACATTGGCGAACTGAACTACCCGTACCTGTTCGACGTGATCGACCGGCTCGGCTACACGGGCTGGATCGGCTGCGAGTACCGCCCGCGCGCCGGCACGTCCGAGGGCCTGGGCTGGCTCAAGCCGTATCTGAAGCGTTGATCCTCCGCAAACCCACCGGATTCTTGCAACCATGAACGTACTGATTACCGGCGGTGCCGGATTCCTGGGCCTGCAACTGGCCCGCCTGCTGCTCAAGCGCGGCACGCTGAGCCTGGACGGCCGCGCCGTCGCGATCGACAGGCTCACGCTGCTCGACGTGGTGGCGCCCCAGATCGACGATGCACGCGTGCGCGTGGTGACGGGCGACCTGTCCGACCCGGCCGTGCTGGCGCAGGCCATCGACCGGGACACCGGCGCGATCTTCCACCTGGCCGCCGTGGTCAGCGGGCAGGCCGAGGCTGATTTCGACCTGGGCATGCGCGTGAACCTGGACGCGTCGCGGGCGCTGCTGGAAACGTGCCGCCAGATCGGCCACGTGCCGCGCGTGGTGTTCACCAGTTCGGTGGCCGTCTATGGCGGCAAGCTGCCGGCCGTGGTGCAGGACGATACCGCGCTGAATCCGCAGTCTTCTTACGGCGCGCAGAAGGCCATCGGCGAACTGCTGCTGTCCGACTACAGCCGCAAGGGCTTTGTCGATGGCCGCGTGCTGCGCCTGCCGACGATCAGCGTGCGGCCGGGCAAGCCCAATGCCGCCGCGTCGTCGTTTGCCAGCGGCATCATCCGCGAACCGCTGGCGGGCGTGGCGGCCAACTGCCCGGTACACCCGGATACCGCGCTGTGGCTGCTGTCGCCGCGCGGCGCGATCCAGGCGCTGGTCAATGGCATCGAACTGGACGGCGCGCGCTTCGGCAACCGCCGCGTGGTGAACCTGCCGGGCCTGTCGGTGACGGCGGCGCAGATGGTGGACGCCCTGCGCCGCGTGGCCGGCGATGCAGTGGCCGACCGCGTAACCTGGCAGCGCGAGGAGCGCATCGAGAAGATCGTCGGCACCTGGCCGGCCGCGTGGGACCCTTCCCGCGCGCTGGAACTGGGCTTTGTCAGCGATGCCAGCTTCGATGACGTGATCCGCGCGTATGCGGAGGATGCAGGGATTCCGCTTTAAGTTAGCCGTATCGCTATTGAGGCGCTGGCCCTCTCCCGCAGAGCGGGAGAGGGTAGAAAACAAGGGGCACGGCAACCGCTGTTGAGCGCCCTCTCCCGCCTTGCGGGAGAGGGGCGGCGGAGAGGGCGAGCGCCTCAAACCCTCCCCACGCTTCACGCAGCGGGCCTCGTTACCTCCCACGCCTCGATCTGCTCCCTCACCTGCGCCGGAATCGGCGCGGACTTCTGCGTCTGCGGGTCCGCGCACACGTAGACGATCTCGCCGGTGATCAGGTGCTCGTCGCCGCGGTACATCTCCACGCGGAACAGCATGCTCGACCGGCCCAGCCGCGCCATGCGGCCGCGAATATCCAGCATGTCGTCGAAACGCGCCGAGGCGTGGTATTCGAGCGTGGACTTGACCACGAAGATGTCCACGCCATGCGCGTGCAGCACGTCTTCGGGGTAGCGGATACCGACCGCGCGCCAGTATTCGGTCACGCAGATATCGCAGTAGGTCAGATAGTGCGCGTTGAAGACGATCGACTGTGGATCGACTTCGGCCCAGCGCACCCGCAGCGGCATGCTGTGGCGGAAATCCTCTTTGGCCATCTGGCACAGGCTCCCAATGAAAAAACGGGGCGCTCCGTGGAACGCCCCGTCCGGTGACAGGCTTATTGCGGCTTGTTCAGCCCGAGCTTCTCGATGATCGCGCGCTCGCGCTTGACCGTGTCTGCCGCAAACGCCGCGTACTGGCTGGAGCCCATGTAGTACGGCTCCATGTCGAACTTGGCCAGCGATTCGCGGTAGTTCGGCATTTCCATGGCCTGCTTGAACGCGTCGTGCAGCTTCTTGACGATGGCCGGATCGGTGCCCTTGGGCGCCACCAGGCCAAACGGCGAGGTCTGCACGATGCCCATGCCCAGTTCCTTCAGCGTGGGCACGTTCGGGAAGCGCGCCGAACGCTTGTCGCCCCAGGTGGACAGCAGGCGCAGCTTGCCCGATTCCACGTACTGCGCCCACGCCGGCGTATCGGCCACCGACATCACGTGCCCGCCCAGCAGCGCCTGCATCGATTCCGAGTTGCCCTTGTACGGGATGTGCGAGAACTGCACGCCCTGGCGCATGGCCAGGTCTTCCATGGTCAGGTGCAGCGTGGTCATCGACCCCGGCGAACCGTAGGTCAGCTTGCCCGGATTGGCCTTGGCGTACGCGATGTAGTCCTGCATCGTCTTGATCGGCGAATCGGCGGGCACCACCAGGCCGAACGAATAGCCAGCCAGGTTGATGATGTAGCTCAGATCCTTGACCGGGTCCCAGTTGATCTTGGTGGTATACGGCAGGCGGTACACGGGCATGGCCACCTGGGCCAGCGTGTAGCCGTCCGGGGCCGTGGACTGCATCATCTGGGCGGGCAGCACGCCGCCCGCGCCGGGCTTGTTCTCGACGATTACGGGCTGGCCCAGGATCTTCGAGGCGTTTTCCGCCAGCACGCGGAACGGAATGTCGGTGGAACCGCCGGCCGTGTAGCCGATGATCAGGCGAATCGGGCGATTCGGGAATTTGTCCGCCTGGGCGTGTGCCGGCATGGCGGCCAGTCCAACTGCGGCCGAAGCGGCGATCAGGCCCACCTGGGCCATAAAGTGGCGGCGTTGCATGAGTGTTGTCTCCTTCTGCTGCAAAAAATGCACTGTTGCGACTTCGATAAACCGTGAAACAGATGCAGGCCCGCCCCGGTTGTTATGGGTAGAGGTCAGGCCAAGATTCGTATTTTTACTACGTGCGAAACGCCTCCCGCAGCGCGGCGATGGCGTCGGCATGGGCGCCAGCCACGGCATGGATAAAGCGTCCCATCTTGAAGAAATCGTGAATCATCGTCGGGTAGTCGGCCAGCGTGGCGGCCACGCCCGCCCCGCGCAGCTTGGCGGCATAGGCCACGCCTTCGTCGTGCAACGGATCGTAGCCGGCCACGGCGATCCACGCCGGGCATACGTTCCGGACGTCTGCCCCCTGCCCGCCACCGTCAAGCGGCGCAAAGCGCCAGTCGTCGCGGCTGGCATCCTGGTCCAGATACTGGCCGAAAAACCACTGGATCATGTCGGCCGTCAGCAGGTAGCCATCGGCCAGCGCGTGGTGCGACGGGGTGTCCTGGCGCGCGCTGGTGCCCGGATAGATCAGCATCTGCAGCACCGGCTTCAGGCCGGTATCGCGCGCCTCGACGGCGCAGGCCGCCGCCAGCGTACCGCCCGCGCTGTCGCCGCCGACGGCGATCCGGGCGGGGTCGGCGCCGAGGCGGGCTGCTTCGTCGAAGACCCAATGCAGCACGTCGAAGGCGTCGTTGGCGGCGGTCGGGAATTTCCACGCCGGGCCCAGCCGGTAGTCCACGGACAGCACCAGGCAGTCGGCGCCATTGCAGAACACGCGGCACAGCGAGTCGTGGGACTGGATGCTGCCCACCGTGAACCCGCCGCCGTGGAAGTAGACCAGCAGCGGCAACGGGTCGGCCCAGCTGGCTTCGCGCGGCGCATAGAGCCGCACCGGAATGGCATGCCCATCGCGGGCCGTGACCGCGAAATCCTCGACGCTGTGTACCGCCGCCGGCGACAGATCCAGAATCGGCGCGCTCTTTTCGTAGCCGATCTTGGCGTCCGCCGGATCCATCGTATGGATCGCCGGACGCTTGGCTCGCGCAATCAGTTCCAGCAGCTGCGCGACCTGGGGGTCGAGCGGCTGGGCAGGCAGGCCGGGAGCGGACGGAGAAAGCTGAGCGGACATAGGAACAGTCGAAATCGGACAATCGGCCATGTTAGACCGATACCGACCGGGGGCACACAGGATCACAGGCTCAACAACAATTCGAATTGTGAACGGTCGTTCGATTTCCGTATCATGCCAGCCTTTCCGGCATGCAGCATTACGAAATAACCCTCAAGACAACGCCTGAAGCACCTTTTGCGCGATCACCGGCCATGCTCGCGATGCTGCCGGGCGCACGTTCCGCGCCTATGCTTGTAGGGCGTGCAACGCCAGCACGGCACCCCTATCAGACAGGAGACACCATGACAGGCGAACACTTGCAGGTTGTGCATGGGGACATCACGAGAATGGAGGTCGATGCCATCGTCAATGCAGCCAATAGCGGACTGCTGGGCGGAGGCGGCGTGGATGGCGCCATTCACGGCGCGGGCGGGCCGGCCATCGCGGCCGCTTGCCGGGCGATTCGGGATGCCCAGGGCGGGTGTCCGACTGGCGAGGCGGTGATCACCACGGGCGGGCTGCTGCCGGCCCCCTATGTCATCCACGCCGTGGGGCCTGTATGGAAAGGCGGCAGCCAGAACGAAGATGCCCTGCTGGCCAGCGCCTATCGCAACAGCATCCGGCTGGCGGGCGAACATAACCTGCGCACGGTCGCGTTTCCGAACATCAGCACGGGCATCTATGGCTTCCCGCGCGAGCGGGCCGTCGATATCGCCATTGCGGCGGTGCGCGAGGCGCTGGGGCGCGCCCCGTCGATCGAGCAGGTGACCTTTGTGTGTTTCGACGACGAAAACTTCAAGCTGTATCGCGAGCGGCTCAAATAGGGGCAGCGCGCCGGCGGCTCCAGTTCCAGCCGCCAGCGCTTTCCCTGACTGTCACCGTGCCACTACGGCAGCGCGCTGCGGATCAGCAGGTTGATCCGCTCGGGCTGCTCGTGGATGACCCAGTGCGTGCCTTCGGGAATGCGTTCCAGCCGCAGGTCGGGCACGAAGTCTTCCAGCCCGTCCACCAGCGACTTTGGCAGCGCGCGGTCGTTTTCGCCCCAGATCACCAGGGTCGGCACCCGGATCACGAACATCGCGGGGTCCAGCCGCGAGATGTCCGGCGCGGTCTCGCCAGGCGCCGGCGGGTGCATCGGCGTGGCCCGGTAGTAGTTGACGCCGCCGGTCAGCGGGTGCGAGTCCTCGTCGCCGGGCGCCGACCATGCCGCGTGATACTTCGCGCGGGTCTCGCCCGTGAACCAGGCCGGCACGGCGCCCGCCTCGCCCGTCAGCATCTTCTCCAGCAAGGCAAAGTCGTTGGCCGCCAGCGCCTGCTCCGAACCGGGCTTGCGCAGCCAGTTCATATAGGCGGACGCCTGCTGCTGCGCCGGATCGGCCGACAGCGCCCGGGCGAACAGGTACGGATGGGGGGAGTTGATAATGACAAAGTGTTCGACCAGATCCGGAAACTGCGCCACCAGATTCCAGCAAACCGCCCCGCCCCAGTCGTGCGCCACGATCGTGCATCGCTCGTAGCCCAGCACCCGGATGAACTGCACCAGGTCCTCGACCAGCAGCTTCGGCTTGTACGCGTCGGGCGACGCCGGCTTGCTCGACAGGTTGAAGCCGCGCAGGTCGGGCGCCACCGCGAAATGGGTCTGACCGAATTCCGCCAGTTGGCGCTCCCACGCGTACCAGAACTCCGGGAAGCCGTGCACGAACAGAATCAGCGGCTTGCCCTGCTCGCCCGCGCTGCCGTAATGCAGTCGCGTGCCGTTGGGCAGGTTGGCGAACTGCAAATGATGAATCACGGCGGGTGCGGTCATCGTTGTCTCCCTGGCCATTTCTGCCATCACACGTCTCCCGATCGACGATGCAAGAAAGCGGCCAGGTCAGCCGCGCAGCGCGGCAACCAGGCCGGCGCGGACTTCGGGCTTGTCGCCGAACGGATCGCCAGGATTGCGCTGGTTGACGATGTCCTCCATGCGGTTCCGCACCGTGGCCAGGGCCTGCGGGTGGGAATAAATATAGAAGCTCTCGTCGCGGATGGCATCGAACGTCATCTGCGCGACGTCCGCCGCCGTGACCTTGCCCGAGTTGACCGCCTTGTCCGACAGCGCCTGCGACACCATCTGCGAGCGCGTCGGCGGCGCGTCGTTGGTCAGGCCGGCAGGCCGGTTGCGCTGCGACTGGCTGATGCCGGTCGGCACGAAGTATGGGCACAGTACCGAGCAACGCACCTGTTCGGTGACCAGGCTCAGGTCCTGGTAGAGCGTTTCGGTCAGCGACACCACCGCGTGCTTGGACACGTTGTAGACGCCCATCGCCGGGGGATTCAGCAGGCCGGCCATCGACGCCGTATTGACGATGTGACCCTGGAAGCCCGGGTCCTTCTTCGCGGCTTCCAGCATCAGCGGCGTGAAGATGCGCACGCCGTGGATCACCCCGTACAGGTTGACGCCGAGCACCCACTCCCAGTCCTTCTCGGAGTTTTCCCACAGCAGGCCGCCCGCACCGACTCCCGCGTTGTTGAAAACCAGATTGACCTCGCCGAAGGCCGTCAGGGCCGCATCGGCCAGCGCCTGAACCTGTTCGGCCTTCGATACATCCGTGCGCAGCCCGATCACCTGGGCGCCCTGGGCCTTGAACCCGGCCACCGCGGCGTCGAGCGCGTCTTCCTGGACATCGGCCAGCACAAGCTTCATGCCCAACTGGGCGCCAATCCGCGCGAACTCCTTGCCGAATCCCGATGCGCCGCCGGTAATGACGGCGACCTTGCCTTCGAACTGCTTCATGGTGTCTCCTCCGTTTTCGGATGCGTCTTTTGTTGATGGTCTTTGCTCCCCTCTCCCAAAGGCGGGAGCGGGGGAAAAAGCTGCACCGCCCGGCGCCCTAGCCCGCCGCCTGCACGTGATAGCCCTGACGCGGGAAATGCACGTTGACCGCGCCGGCACGGGGGTCCTGCCGGCGAATGGTGACCACGTGTTCGGTCAACGTCAGCAGTACGCCGGCCACCGGGTCCTTCGCGTAGTCGGTGGGCGTGACGGTGACTGCGTCACCGGCCGCGAAGCCGGCGCCGGGCAGGATAGTCGTGTCGTGCGGCAGCGGGTCGTGATCGTAGGCATCGGCAATGGCGGATTCGGACGGAATCACGCGCAGCTTGCCGTGGCCGTACGCCTGCATGCGCGCAAACCACGTCTTGACCAGCGGATACCCGTCGAGCAATGCCGCCAGCGCCTGCGCCCGGCGGATAAACCAGATACAGTGAAACAGCGAGAAATCGGCGATCGACAGTTCCGGCCCGGCCACATGCTGCTGGCCGGCGGAAAACTGCTCCTGCAGCCGCGCGAAGGTCTCGTGCAGCATCGCCGCCGCCTCCGGCAACGGCATGCGCAGCGCGTTGGAGTCGCCGCGCATGGCCTTGCGGTCGGCCATGAAGGCCTGGATCTGTCCCGGCGACAGGTGCGACAGCATCGCCTGCACGCCGGCCGGCTGCATCGCGTAGGTCACGGCGGCCGTAAACAGCGCGCTGTCGATCCAGGCAGCCATGATGTGCGACTGCGCGGCCTGCGCCACTGGATACAGCGGCGGATGGGGCGCCATGCGGTCCAGCACCGCGCAGATCAGCGCCGTATCGCAATAGATATCGGCGCCGATCTGCATGACCGGCGTGCGGCGGTAACCGCCCGTGAGCGCCGTGACATCGGGCTTGGGCATGATCGGCGGAATTTCCACCGCGCACCAGGACAGGCCCTTGGCGCCCAGCACGAGCCGGACTTTCTCGGAAAACGGCGACGTTGCGTATTGGTGAAGGATGAGGTCGGGCATCTTGGCCTTTCAGGAGGAGATCGGGGAGATCGACTCCTGCTTAATCGAGCAGATCCGGCTGTTCTTTAACGATACGTGCGTATAACGGCTGGAACTGGAACCAGCCGGCCTGCGCCGTACCGACGATCGAATAGGCCTGGCTGGCCGCCGCGTCGCTGATCACCCTCGGTGCCTGGCCCGTCCGGACGGCCGCCGATTCGGCCAGGATCTGCACCTGGCACGACCGCTCCATCGTGATGAACCACCAGGCGGCCTCGTCCACGGTCTTGCCCACCGTCAGCAGGCCATGGTTCTGCAGGATCGCCGCCTTGTTCTGGCCCAGCGCGTTGGCGATACGCTGACCTTCGTCCAGTTCGACCACCACGCCGCCGAAATCGTCGTACAGCGCATGGTCGTTGTAGAACGCGCAGACATCCTGGGTCAGCGGATCGAGCTTGCGCCCCAGCGTGGACCACGCCCGGCCATAGGTGCTATGAGAATGGGCAGCCGCCACGGCGTCTTCACGCGTCTGGTGCACGCGCGAGTGAATGGCGAAGGCCGCCGCGTTCACCGGATAGTCGCCCTCCACCACATTGCCGTGGTGATCGCAGCGGATCAGGTTCGACACCTTGACGTGGCTGAAGTGGACGCCAAACGGGTTGACCCAGAACGTGTCGGTGAACTCGGGGTCGCGCGCCGTGATATGGCCGGCCACGCCTTCGTCAAACCCGAATTTGGAGAACAGCCGGAACGCCGCCGCCAGCCGCTGCTTGCGATGCAGCCGCTCCTGGGCCGGCGTATCGAACTGCGGCGGGCGCGGCAGATTGCGGTAGCGGGCCTTGACCTCCTCGGACAGGCCGGCGGCCATGTCATCCTTGTCATTGGCGGTTTGCGGGGCGTTCATGGCTGTCTCCTTATTTGTGGGGTTGGGTGCCGCTCAGGCCATCTTCACCAGCTGCTTGCCGAAGTTCTTGCCCTTCAGCAGGCCGATGAAGGCCTCCGGCGCGCTGGCCAGGCCTTCGGCGATGCTCTCGCGGAACTTGATCTTGCCCTGCGCCACGAAGCCGCCCAGTTCCTTGAGCGCCTGCGGCCAGACGTCCATGTGTTCGGACACGATAAAGCCCTCGATCTTGCAGCGCGATACCAGGATGGCGCGCGGATTGCGGATCGGCATGTCCTGACCGTCGTAGCCGGCGATCAGCCCGCACACGGCGATGCGCGCGAACGGGTTCAGGCGGGCCAGCACCACGTCGAGGATGTCGCCGCCGACGTTCTCGAAGTAGCCATCGACACCCTTGGGCGTCACGGCCTTGACCATCGCGTACAACTCCTTTGCGTCCTTGGCCGCCTTGTAGTCCACGCAGGCGTCGAAGCCCAGTTCATTGGTCACGTAGTCGCACTTGTCCTTGCCGCCCGCCACGCCCACCACGTAGCAGCCGGCCAGCTTGGCCAGCTGGCCGACCACGCTGCCCACGGCGCCCGAGGCCGCACTGACGACGATGGTCTCGCCGGCCTTGGGGGCGATGATCTTGTTCAGGCCATACCAGGCGGTCACGCCGGGCATGCCGACCGAGCCCAGGTAGGCCGACAGCGGGATATGCGTGGTGTCCACCTTCTGCATGCCCCCGCCATCGCTCACGCCGATTTCCTGCCAGCCGAACATGCCGACGACCTTGTCGCCGACGTTCCATTTCGGGTTCTTGCTGGCGATGACCTCGCCCACGGTGCCGCCGATCATCACTTCGCCCAGCGGTTGCGGATCGGCGTACGACTTGCTGTCGCTCATGCGGCCGCGCATGTACGGGTCCAGCGACAGGAAATGGTTGCGCACCATGACCTGGCCGTCGGCCAGATCCGGCACGGCCACCTCTTCCAGGCGGAAATTCTCGGGCGTGACGGCTGCGGCCGGACGCGAGGCCAGAACGATGCGCTTGTAGGTTTGCTTCGACATGTGTGGATTCCTTCGCTCGGTTTGCGCGTGGGTTAGCGCGGTTTTGCGCGGTTTTGCGTTTGGATGGAAGAACTGCTGGCGCGACGCGATCAGCCGTCCGCGCCCGAATCCGCCGCCCCGGATTCCCGCTTGGGCGGCATGCGCTTGATGTATTTGAACGTGCCCGATGCCTTCGATACGATCTTGCCGTCGGCGTCGACGATCTCGCCTTCGCAGAACACCATCGTCGACGTCCGATGCACGGTCTGCCCCCGCGCGGTCAGCTTGCCGCGCCCCGGCGCCATGAAGCTGGTCTTCATCTCGATGGTGACCACGCCCCGTCCGTCGGCGTCGGACGAGCGGCCGGCAATGGCCATGGCCACGTCGAGCAGGGTCATGATCACGCCGCCGTGCGCCATGTCCCAGCTGTTCTGGTGGCGCGTCTGCAGATCCAGCTCGATCTCGCTGCGGCCGCCTTCCATGTAGTTGCACAGCACGCCGAGATCGGCAAGGAACGGGATGTTGAGTTGGCGTTGGGTCATGTTTGGGGGCAATTGAAAAAAACCTTCGGCCTGAACTATGCGCCGGCTTCGCACCGCTCTCCCGCGCGCGGGAAAGGGTGCACACCCGCTGCACTTACACCGCGCTGACCCCGCCGTCGACCGCCAGGATCTGCCCCGTGATGTGCTTGCCGGCGTCCGACGCAAACAGCAGCGCGGCGCCCTTCAGGTCTTCGTCGTCGCCCAGCCGGTGCAGCGGCACGCCTTCGCACATCTTGTCCACGCCCAGGCGGTCCAGCGACCCCTTGGTCATCTTCGACGGGAAGAAGCCCGGCGCCAGCGCGTTGACCGTGATGTTGTGCTCGCCCCATTCGCCGGCCAGCGTGCGCGTGAAATTGACCACCGCGCCCTTTGACGTGTTGTAGGCAATGGTCTCCAGCGAGCCCGGCGGGTTGCCGCCCAGGCCGGCAATCGACGCCACGTTGATGATGCGGCCGTGGCGGCGCGGGATCATCGACAGCTTGCCGATCTTCTGCGACAGCAGAAACAGACCGCGGATGTTCAGGTTCATCACCTTGTCCCAGGCCTCGATCGGGTGATCCTCGGCCGGGGCACCCCAGGTGGCCCCCGCGTTGTTGACGAGGATGTCGACGTGACCGAGCCTGGCCAGCGCCTCGTCCGCCAGGCGCGAGATCTCGTCGTCGCGCGAGCCATCGGCCGCGATCCAGTCGGCCTCGATGCCGCGCGCCTTCAGGTGGGCCTGCGCCGACTGCAGTTCGTCGGCCTTGCGGGCCGACAGCACCAGACGCGCGCCCTGCTCGCCCAGCGCCTCGGCAATCTGCAGGCCCAGCCCGCGCGAACCGCCCGTGATCAGTGCGGTACGCCCCTTCAGGTCGAACAGTTGCTGGATGGTTCTCATGTCGTCTCCGTTTCTCGTTTCTCGTTTCTCGTTTCTCTAATGTGCGATTCCGCTTGCCATTTAGAACCAGGCGTCCTGCATGTCCAGCGTGGTGCGATCCAGCGAGGCCAGCAGGTCGAGCTGCGGATATACCTTCGGCAGCTCGAACCGGAAGAAGTACGCCGCCGCCGCGAGCTTGCCGCGATAAAAGTCGGCATCCTCGCCCTTCGCGCCTGCCAGCCCGGCGTGCGCCACCAGGGCCTGCTCCAGCCAGATCCACGACACCACGACGTGGCCGAATGCCTCCAGGTAGACCGATGCATTGGCCAGCGTCACGTTTGGATCGCCGGCCGACCACAGCGTCTGCGTGACCTCGGCCAGCCGCGCGGCCGCGGCGCCCAGCGCGCGCGCCTGTTCGCCCAGCGCCTTGTCGCCGCTGGCTGCGGCGCGCTCGCAGGTCGCCTGTACGCGCTGGCCCAGCAACTGGAAGGCCGCCCCGTCCTGCATTACCACCTTGCGGCCCAGCAGATCCAGACCCTGGATGCCGTGCGTGCCTTCGTGGATCGGGTTCAGGCGGTTGTCACGATAGAACTGCTCGACGTTGTATTCCCGGGTGTAGCCGTAGCCGCCATGCACCTGGATGGCCAGGCTGTTGGCTTCCAGGCACCACTGGGACGGCCAGCTCTTGGCGATCGGCGTCAGGATATCGAGCAGCAGCGACAGCTCGCGCTGCCTTGCCGTCTCGCCGGCCGCCTTGGCGGCGTGCTCGTCGTCCACCAGCCGCGCACAGTACAGGTTGAGCGCCAGGCCGCCTTCGACATAGCTCTTCTGCGCCAGCAGCATGCGGCGCACGTCGGCGTGTTCTACCAGCTTGACCTGCGGGCTGGCCGGGTCCTTGCCCTGCGGCCCCACCGGCCGGCCCTGCGGACGGTTGCGGGCGTAGTCGAGCGCGTGCAGGTAGCCCGTATAGCCCAGCGCCACCGCGCCCAGGCCCACGCCGATACGCGCCTCGTTCATCATGTGGAACATGCAGGCCAGGCCCTTGTGCGGCTCGCCCACCAGGTAGCCGATGGCACCGGCCTTGCCGCCCGGCCTGTACTTCATGCCCTCGCCGAAGTTCAGCAGACAGTTGGTGGTGCCCCGGTATCCCATCTTGTGGTTCAGGCCGGCCAGCACGACGTCGTTGTGCTCGCCCAGCGAACCGTCCGCGTTGACCAGATACTTCGGCACGATGAACAGCGAGATGCCCTTCACGCCCGGGATCAGCTTGCCATCTGGCCCCGGGATCTTGGCCAGCACCAGATGCACGATGTTGTCGGACAGCTCATGCTCGCCGGCCGAGATCCACATCTTGTTGCCGCGCAGCCGGTATTGCTGGCCCAGCGGCGATTCGCCTTCGTATTCGGCGCGCGTGGTGACATCCGACAGCGACGACCCGGCCTGGGGCTCCGACAGACACATCGTGCCGAAAAAGCGTCCTTCAAGCTCCGGCCGCACGAAGGTGTCGATCTGCGCCGGCGTGCCGTGCGTCAGCAGCAGGTTGGCATTGCCGATGGTCAGGAACGGGTATGAACTGGTGCCAACGTTGGCAGCCTTGAAATACGCGAACGCGGCCTTTTCCAGCGTGACCGGCAGTTGCATGCCACCGTACTCGTAGTCCTGCCCGGCCGCCATCAGGCCGGCTTCGCAGAACGCCTTCAGCGCGGTCTTGACTTCGGGGATGATCGTGACGGTCTCGCCGTCGAAGTGCGGTTCCTGGGCGTCGCTCTTCTTGTTATGCGGCGCGAACAGGTCCGTGGCAATCTTTTCGCAGGTATCGAGCGCGGCGTCGAAGGTCTCGCGCGAATGGTCTGCAAAACGGGGAATCCGGGTCAGCGACTCGGCATCGAGCCATTCGTACAGGACGAAATTGAGATCACGACGGGAGAGAATCAGCGACATGGGAGACAACACTCCTGGCTGAAAAGCGCGGCAGACAGCCGTCGCAAGGGGTAGGAAGCCACGCCCTCCCCGCAAGGCGGAGAGGGCGTGTACGTCGTCGGTCCGGCGCCAGCAGGCTTACAGGACTTCGAACAGGCCGGCGGCACCCTGGCCGCCGCCGATGCACATCGTCACCACGACGTACTTCACGCCGCGGCGCTTGCCTTCGATCAGCGCATGGCCAACCAGGCGGGCACCGGACACACCATACGGATGGCCCACGGCGATGGCACCGCCGTTCACGTTAAGGCGATCCATCGGGATGCCGAGCTTGTCGGCGCAGTACAGCACCTGCACCGCGAACGCCTCGTTCAGTTCCCAAAGGCCGATGTCCTCGACCTTCAGGCCCGTCTTCTTCAGCAGCTTCGGCACGGCGAACATCGGGCCGATCCCCATTTCATCGGGCTCGCAGCCGGCCACGGCAAAGCCGCGGAACACGCCCAGCGGCTGCAGGCCCTTGGCGGCCGCCACGCGGGCATTCATCACCACCGCAGCCGAAGCGCCGTCCGAGAACTGCGACGCATTGCCGGCCGTGATGACGCCGCCAGGCATGGCCGTGCGGATCTTCGACACGCCTTCCAGCGTGGTGTCGGCGCGGATGCCTTCGTCGGCGTCAATGGTGACTTCCCTGGTCATCAGCTGACCCGTGGCCTTGTCGGCCACGCCGGCCAGCACCGTCATCGGCACGATCTCGTCCTTGAACTTGCCGGCTTCCAGGGCAGCGGCCGCACGCAACTGGCTCTGCACGCCATACTCGTCCTGGCGCTCCTTCGAGATGTTGTAGCGCTTGGCCACGTTCTCGGCGGTCTGCAGCATGCTCCAGTAGATTTCCGGCTTGTTCTTGTTCAGCCAGCTTTCCTGGATCATGTGGCGGTTCATCTCCTGCTGCACGCACGAGATCGATTCCACGCCGCCGGCCACGAAGATATCGCCTTCGTCGGCGATCACGCGCTGCGCGGCCATGGCGATGGTCTGCAGGCCCGACGAGCAGAAGCGGTTCACGGTGGCGCCGGGCACGGTCACCGGGCAGCCGGCGCGCAGGGCGATCTGGCGCGCGATGTTGGCGCCGGTGGCGCCTTCGGGGTTGGCACAACCCATCAGCACGTCTTCCACTTCACCGGCCTCGATCTTGGCCCGCGCGATGGCGTGCTGGACGGCGTGGCCGCCCAGGGTGGCGCCGTGGGTCATGTTGAAAGCGCCCTTCCAGCTCTTGGCCAGCCCGGTACGGGCCGTGGATACGATGACTGCCTCGTTCATGTGTTGCTCCTCGGTATCTTGGTGTCTCTGGCTATCTCTAGCCAACTTGCGACGAATATTCGGTATGTCGACGTGAATCGTCAGGATTCAGGAAGCCAGGGATTGTGGTTCGCACTACCGGCCAGCAACGCCGCGGACGTGGTACGCCGGACCCCGGCCGCGGCCAGGTCCTGCCAGGCGCGGGCCAGCGATCCGTCCAGGTCGATCGCCCGGCAGGCGTCTTCCACGACCACCGCCTCGAAGCCTGCCGCGCGCGCATCGAGCGCGCTCCAGGCCACGCAGTAGTCGGTCGCCAGCCCGACGCAGACCACGCGCCGGACGCCCTGCTCCCGCAGGTAGCCGCCCAGGCCGGTCCTTGTCGTGCGATCCGCTTCCAGAAAGGCGCTGTAGCTGTCCACGCCGGCATGATGACCCTTGCGGATCAGAAGCCGCGCATGCGGAACACGCAGGTCCGCATGCAGCGCGGCGCCCGGAGTGTCCTGCACGCAGTGGTCCGGCCAGAGCACCTGCTCGCCATACGGCAGCGTGGTGGTCTGGAACGGCGCGCGCCCGGCATGACTGGTGGCGAACGACGCATGCCCGGCCGGATGCCAGTCCTGCGTCAGCACCACATGCTCGAAGGCCGGCGCCAGCCGGTTGATCACGGCCACCACTTCGTCGCCCTGCGGCACGGCCAGCGCGCCACCGGGCATGAAATCGTTCTGCACGTCGATCACCAGCAGGCAGTCCTGCGCGCCGTAGGCCATGGTTTTCGTGTCCCCTGTTTTCCTGTTTCTGTCGATTCAGGCCGTCGTGTCTCAGCCGTTGAAGCCCTTGCCCTCGTCGGCCAGCTTCTGCAGCAGCGGGGCCACCTTCCAGGCTTCGCCGTGGTAACCCTTGGCGTAACGCTTCATCGACTGGGCCACGTTGAACAGGCCAACCTGGTCGGCGTAGAGCATCGGGCCGCCGCGGAACAGCGGGAAGCCGTAGCCGGTCAGGTAAACCATGTCGATGTCCGACGCCTTCGACGCGATACCCTCTTCCAGGATCTTGGCGCCTTCGTTCACCAGTGCGAACACCAGGCGTTCGACGATTTCCTCATCGGAAATCTTGCGGCGGGTGATACCGAGTTCCTTCGAATGCTCGACGATCATCTCGTTGACCTGCGCATTCGGGTACGGCTTGCGGTCGCCCGCCTTGTAGTCGTACCAGCCGGCACCGGTCTTCTGGCCGAAGCGGCCCATTTCGCAAAGCTTGTCGGCCGTCTTCGAATACTGGATGTCCGGCTTGTCGACGGCGCGGCGCTTGCGGATGGCCCAGCCGATGTCGTTGCCGGCCAGGTCGCCCATGCGGAACGGGCCCATGGCGAAGCCGAACTTTTCGATCGCGCGGTCCACCTGCTCCGGCAGCGCACCTTCGTCCAGCAGGTAGCCCGCCTGGCGGCTGTATTGCTCGATCATGCGGTTGCCGATGAAGCCGTCGCAGACGCCCGAGACCACGGCCGTCTTCTTGATCTTCTTGGCGATCTGCATGACGGTAGCCAGCACGTCCTTGCCGGTTTTCTCGCCGCGCACCACTTCCAGCAGCTTCATGACGTTGGCCGGGCTGAAGAAGTGCATGCCGACCACGTCCTGCGGACGCTTGGTGAACGAGGCAATCTTGTTCACGTCCAGCGTGGACGTGTTGGAGGCCAGGATCGCACCGGCCTTCATCACTTCGTCCAGCTTCTTGAAGACGATTTCCTTGACTCCCATTTCCTCGAACACGGCCTCGATGACCAGGTCGGCGTCCTTGATGTCGTCATAGGACAGCGTGGTGGTCAGCAGGCCCATGCGCTGTTCGACCTTTTCCTGCGTGAGCTTGCCCTTCTTGGCGCTGTTCTCGTAGTTCTTGCGGATCGTGCCCACGCCGCGGTCCAGCGCCTCCTGCTTGGTTTCCAGCATCGTCACGGGGATGCCGGCGTTCAGGAAGTTCATGGTGATGCCGCCGCCCATCGTGCCGGCGCCGATCACGGCAACGCGCTCGATCTTGCGGACCGGGGTGTCGCTGGACACATCGGGGATCTTGCTGGCGGCGCGCTCGCCGAAGAAGGCATGGCGCAGGGCGCGCGATTCCGGCGTACCGACCAGGTACATGAACCCTTCGCGCTCTTCCTTCAGGCCCGCTTCGAACGGCTTGAGCGAGGCGGCCACGGCCTCCACGCACTTCGACGGCGCCGGGAAGTTCTTGGCCACGGCAGCCACGGTGTTCCTGGCAAAAGCCAGGAAGCCTTCGGCGTTTTCGTGACGCACCTTCAGGTCGCGCACCTTGGGGTACGGGCCGGGGGCGGCGGCCACGTTCTGGGCGAACTTGACGGCGGCAGGCAGCACGTCGCCATCGACGAGTTCGTCGAACAGCTTCGAGCCGGCGAATTTTTCCGAGGGGATGGCCGTGCCGGACACGATCATGTTCAGCGCGTGCTCCAGGCCGATCAGGCGCGGCAGGCGCTGCGTGCCGCCCGCGCCGGGCAGCAGGCCCAGCTTGACTTCGGGCAGCGCGATCTGCGCGCCCTTGGCGGCCACGCGGTAGTTGCAGCCCAGGGCCAGTTCCAGGCCGCCGCCCATGGCGACGGAGTGGATGGCGGCCACGACCGGCTTGGTCGAGGCTTCCAGC
Organism: Ralstonia sp. 25mfcol4.1; assembly: GCF_900104095.1. Classification (GTDB taxonomy): domain Bacteria; phylum Pseudomonadota; class Gammaproteobacteria; order Burkholderiales; family Burkholderiaceae; genus Cupriavidus. The sequence goes on from NZ_FNJO01000003.1 coordinate 92,348, forward strand.
GCGCGGATCACCGAATGCAGCGTCGGCTCCTGCGTGGCCTTGGGCGTATTGAATTCACGGATGTCGGCGCCGCCCGAGAACGCCTTGCCAGCGCCGGTAATGACGACGGCCTTGACGGCGGCATCGTCCAGCGCACGGGTCAAGCCTTCGACGATGCCCAGGCGGGTGCTGTGACCGAGGCCGTTGACCGGGGGATTGTCGAGCGTGATAACGGCTACGCCGTCCTGTACCTGATACTGCGCTGTCATACGCGTTCCTTTGGTATTTGCGAGCCCTTCGTCTTCCTAGGGGCTCATGGGTTGTCTCGGGATTCGAATTCTCGAATGCAGTTCTTGCTCTGATCCTGCCGGAACTTCGGGCCGCCTGCGCGATGGCCCGCAATCCCTTGTGCCACAAGCCATCCGGCTCGAAGGCGGGACAAGCATACACAAAATAGCACGGTCGTTCAATTTCAATTTTCCACCGCGGAACGGCCGTCATGCGCGGCCTTCATGGCCGCTTTTTCCGGCATTCATGTTGAGCCTGCAGCGGGGTTCAAACCCTCAGGGGGAACCCGTAGGACGCGGGACGGAATCAGGGCATTTATGCCGAATAAATCACCCTTCCGCGGGCAATCCTTCTCGGCGAGGAAATTTTTGACATGGCACTCCAATCGGCAAAAAGATGCCCGACGACAACCGCCTGCCCCGCGAAGGCGAGTCGTCAGTGCTAACCGGGTGCCGCCGCTGGGAACATGCGATCCGACTTGGCAATAACCTTCCCTGTGCTAAGGTTTATACGACCTATTCGAAGACGCGGCGGGGTCAGGCCACTGCCGCAAAACGGGATGCGCGGGAGAAGCATGGCACGTCTGAACATAGAAGGACGGGAAATCGCGGCGCCGGCCGGTTGTTCGATCCTGCAGGCATTCATCCACGCAGGCGAGACGCTCGTGGAAGGTGTCGGCTGCATGGGCCAGGGGGTGTGCGGCTCCTGCCGGGTCATGGTCCGGCGCCAGGGCGAGCCGGAGGTCAAGACCGCGCTGGCCTGCGAGACGATGGTCGAGGACGGCATGCAGGTGGCCTTCCTTGACTACTTCACCTCGTCATCGCGCCATGTCTATCGAATCGAGGATATCGGCGACAGCTGGCAGATCCTGGGCACCATTGCCGAGACCTTTCCGGAGGCCGCCCATTGCCGGCACTGCAGCGGCTGTGACCGGGCCTGTCCCAAGCAGCTCGATGTCCAGCGCGGCGTCAACCTTGCCGTGGCCGGCGAACTGGCGGCGTCGGCGAAGGTCTTCGACGAATGCGTCATGTGCAACCTCTGCACGCTGGCCTGCCCCGAACTGATCCAGCCCAACCATCTTGGCCTGTTCGTGCGGCGCATGATCGCTTCGCTGTCGCTGCGTCCGGCGAACCTGATGCAGCGGTTGCAGCAGACCGAGCGGGGCGAGATGACGATCGACCTGGACGCGCCGGGCGCGCATCCCCCACAACAAGGTTGACAGACCACACACCATGCCCGACAGCATCCCTTATCAGGAGGCATGCCAACGCTACAAGCGTGGCGTGACGCCCGCCATGCGCGACGACACGACTTCCGTCGAGGCGCTCCTCAAGGCCTATCACCCCGATCATGGGCCGAACGCCAGAGTCGCCCTGTCCGTGGGGCCGAACCGTGGCGACCCCTGCCAGCCCGATCTGGCCCGCAGTCTTCAGGCCAATGCGCTGATCGACGACGTCGATATCGCCGGCGCGCAACTGGTCACGACCGACGTCCTGGTCATCGGCGGCGGCGGAGGCGGCTGCGCGGCGGCGCTGACCGCCGCGGCACAGGGCGCGCAGGTCGTCCTTGCCACCAAGCTGCGCCTGGGCGACAGCAACACCGTGATGGCCGAAGGTGGCATCCAGGCAGCCATCGGCGAGGACGACACCCTGCAAATGCATTTCGAGGACACGCTGCGCGCCGGCCATTTTTGCGCAGACCGTGAACTTGTCGCACAGATGGTCTCTGACGGTCCGGACGTGATCCGGTGGCTGATCCGGCTGGGCATGATGTTCGACCAGACCGAGGATCGGGCCATCGGTGGCAACCTGCTGCGCAAGAAGCCCGGCGGGGCATCCGCTGCGCGCATCCTGTCCTATCGCGACTACACCGGCCTGGAAATGATGCGCGTGCTGCGCGAGGCGGTGGACCTGGATCCGGGCATTGCCGTCTGGAACCGCTGCCCGGTGGTCGAACTGCTGTCCGACGAGCGCGGACGCTGCGCCGGGGCCGTAATCTACAACCTCGAATGGGGCGCCTTCGTGCTGGTGCGCGCCCGCTCGGTGATCCTGGCCACCGGTGGCGCCGGCCGGCTGCATCTGAATGCGTTCCCGACGTCCAACCACTATGGCGCCACCGCCGATGGCCTGGTGCTGGCCTATCGCATGGGCGCCCGCCTGCGGGAACTCGACTCGTTCCAGTACCATCCCACCGGCATTGCCTATCCGCCCCACCTGGCGGGCGGCCTGATCTCCGAGGCCGCGCGCTCGGCCGGGGCAAAGCTGATCAATGGCGAAGGGGAGCGATTCGTGGACGAACTCAAGCCGCGCGACGTCGTGGCCTCGGCCATCCTGCGAGAATGCGCGGAAGGCCGCGGCATCAGCCGCGATGGACAGGTTGGCGTGTTTCTCGACACGCCCACGCTGGAACTGGAAAACCCTGGCATCCTCGCCAACCGGCTGGTCACCCTCACCCATCTGGCGCACAAATGCGGGCATGACGCGGCACAGGTGCCCTTTCTGGTCTACCCGACGCTGCACTACCAGAACGGCGGCATGGCGATCGACAAGGATGGATCGACAAACGTGCCGGGCCTGTATGGCGTGGGCGAAGTCACCGGCGGCATCCACGGACGCAACCGGCTGATGGGCAATGCGCTGCTGGACATCCTGAGCATGGGGCGCCGGGCCGGCGCAAAGGCGGCGGAATCGATGCGCGGCGCGCTGCCCAGCCGCGCCGGAATCGGCCACGTCCACGCATGGCAGCGCGAACTAACGCTGGCCGGCCTGCCACTGCACGTCCAGGCGCCCCAGCTTTTTCCCGGCTACGCGCATTTCGATCTGCGTGTCGATGCCGGCCTGCGTGCCGGTGCGCGAGGCCGTACGGTGGGTAGCCTGCGATGAGCCACGCCATGGAACGCCCGAACAAGGTCCTGCTGAATGACGACATCCAGGTCGGTGCCGACCTGACCGCGTGGCTGGCACACGGCGGCGGTGAAGGGCTGGCCAGGGCCCTCGACGATCCAGCGGCCATCATCGGAGCAATCGAACAGGCGGGACTGCGTGGCATGGGCGGCGCCGGGTTCCCGACGCATCGAAAATGGGCGCCCGTCGCGGCGGCGCCTGCCGGAGAAAAGTACGTCATCTGCAATGGCAACGAAGACGAACCGGGCACCTTCAAGGATCGCTTTCTGCTGGAGCACACACCACACCAGGTGATCGAGGGCGCGCTGATCGCGGCGGCCGCCACGCGGGCCAATCATGTCGTCCTGTACGTCAACCCGCATCAGTTGCAGTCGCTGGCAGTCACGCGGCTGGCGGTGCAACAGTGGCAGACCCATCCGCTGTTCGACCGTCTGGCGGCCGTGGTCGGCGGCGCCGTCTCGCTGCAAGTCATGCCGAGTTCCGGCCTGTACATCGGCGGCGAGGAGACGGCGGTGATTGCCAGCGTGGAAGGCGGATTTCCGTTCCCGCGCCGCAAGCCGCCCTACCCGGCCGAGCACGGCGTCCATGGCGCGCCCACCATCGTCAACAACACCGAGACGCTGGCTCACGTGCCAGGCATCCTGCGCCATGGCCCACAGTGGTATCGCGATCTCGGTCTCGGCAAGGCGGTGGGCACGAAGCTCTATTCGCTTTCAGGAGACGTGCTGCGCCCGGGCCTGTATGAACTGCCGATGGGGACGAGTTTGGAATCGCTGGTGTTCGGGCACGGCGGCGGCATGCTTCAGGGCAAGGAGTTCAAGGCGGTATTTACGGGAGGCCCTTCCAACACCCTGCTGACCAAGCGCGACCTGGACGTCGCGCTGGATTTCGACGCGGTGCGTCAGCGGCGTTCGAGCCTGGGGACCGGGGCCATGATCGTCGTCTCGGAAGGCACCAGCATCGTCCGCAAGGTTGCCGAATACGTGAGCTTCTTTGCCCAGGGGTCGTGCGGCCAGTGCCCGTCCTGCAAGGGCGGCACATTTCAGCTGATGCGGCTGCTCAACCGGATCGACACCGGCCGCGGCGTGCGGGCAGACCTGGAGGCGCTGGAGAACCTCTGCCGCATCCTGCCGGGCAGCGGCCGCTGCGGACTGATCGACGGTGCGGTGACGGTGGTGGAAAGCTCCATGCACCAGTTTCGCGAGGAATACGAGAACCTGCTGATGACGTGACGACGGTACTGGCGGCCACGCAAGCCGCCAGAAGACCGGCCGGATTTACCAGAAACCCAGCACCTTCCACCAAAGGCCGCCGACCACGGCGAAGACGACGAGTTCGAACACGCACATCACCGCGCCGGCCCGCCACCACTGCCCCAGCGTGACGTAGCCGCTGCCGAAGATGATCGGCGACGTGCCGGTTGCGTAGTGGGTCAGCGTCATCATGATCGCCGACCCGGCGGTCATCATCAGCATGAACGGCGGGATGTACTCCGGCGGAATCAGATGCGCGCCGACCGTAAGGAATGCGAGCATCATGGCGCTGATATGCGCCGTGGTACTGGCGAACAGGTAGTGCGAGAACACGAACGCCAGCACCAGCACGGCGGCAATCCCCTTCCATTCCATGCCACTGGCGGAAATGGCGTCGCGCATGTCGGCCGAGAACCAGGCGATCACGCCCAGCTTGTTGAGTTGTTCGGCCAGCATCACCAGGGCCCCGAACCAGATCAGCGTGTCCCAGGCGCTCTTTTCGGACAGCACATCGTCCCAGTCGATCGTCCCTGTGATGATCAGCCCAAAGAGGCCAAGGAAGGCCACGACGGTCGGGTCCAGCGTGTAGGCCGGCCCGAAAATCATCGCGGGCAGATTGGCCCACAGGATCAGCATCATGGCGAACACGCCCATCATGACGCGTTCCTTGCCGCTCAACGGGCCCATGCGCGCCAGCTCGCCCCGGGCGTAGTCGACGGCATTGGGCGTGACCTTCAGCTCCGGCGGCGATAGCAGGTAGATGATCAGCGGCATCAAAAGCAGGCAGAGCAGGCCCGGCAGCAGCATGCACAACGCCCAGGTGGTCCACGTCAGATGCAGCGCCTGGCCGCTGGCCTTGGCCACGTAATCCACCACCAGCGGGTTCGGCGCGGTGGCGGTCAGGAACATGGCGGAGGTAATCGGATTGGCGTGGTAGTTCACGAGCGCCAGGTATGTGCCCACCTTGCCCTGCGTCCCCTTGGCCGGGTCGGAGTCGAAGGCGCCAGCGATCGATCGCATGATCGGATGGACGATGCCGCCTCCGCGGGCCGTATTGCTGGGGGTGAACGGTGCCAGCACCAGTTCGCAGATGGTGAGTCCGTATCCGATGCCAACCGTGCGCTTGCCCAGCAGGGCAATGAACATCAGGCCGATCCGGTTCCCGAGCCCCGTCTTCTTCAGTCCGCGCGAGATCAGGATCGCCACGACGATCAGCCAGATCAGCGGATTCGAGAAACTGCTCAGTGCGTCGGCAATGGCGCCCTTCGACGTCGGCGATGTCACCTGTGCCAGCGACACGATCACGATCGCCATCATGGCCATCACGCCAATCGGCATGACCTTAAGGATGATCGCGACAATCGTGGTCAGGAAGATCGCCACCAGATGCCAGGCCTCGGGCTTCAGCCCTTCCGGCGCCGGAAGCAGCAGCAGCGTGACCAGGACAGCCGTGGCGATAATGGCGGGCGTCAGCCGGAACGGTACGACTGACATGAAATAGCGATACATCGCCATCAACTTGGACAGCATTGGTCTTCACCTCCCACGCGCGGGATGCGGCGACATCGAATCACCGATACCCGGTTTTCTCGGCCCACTCGGCCCCTACCCCCCAATATGTGACGTCGGGTGTTTTCAGGCAATGGACTTTGGTCCACTTCCCATCCGGGCAACCCCGCGTTCCGCGCCTTACATGACGGCATAACGTGCTTCATTAAGCACTTTACTCAACCATCTGGCCCGTTTTTCTCGCGCGGCTTATCTGCGGGTGGCTTCTAGGTCTTTGGGTCCATACCCAATCCCGACTGCGCGGCACTAAGCTCGGCTTAGCGTGTTTCCGGAATGCGGCCCGAGGATCGAGCGAGGTGGCCAAGACGCGGCCGATGTCCGGCTTCCGACACTGAACCAGCAATGGAGACGATCATGGAAACAGCCGGACATTCAAAGCCGCTCTACAAGTCTCTCTACTTTCAGGTCATTACCGCCATTATTCTTGGCGTCATTCTTGGACACTTCTTTCCCCAGACCGGCGAGGCCATGAAGCCCCTGGGCGACGGCTTCATCAAGCTGATCAAGATGATCATCGCGCCGATCATCTTCTGCACGGTCGTGGTGGGCATCGCCGGCATGGAGGACATGAAGAAGGTCGGCAAAACGGGTGGCCTGGCGCTGCTCTATTTCGAGGTCGTCAGCAGCATTGCGTTACTGGTGGGCTTGTTCATCATCAATATCGTCAAGCCCGGCGCAGGCATGAATGTCGATCCAGCCACCCTCGATACCAAAGGCATCGCCGCCTATACCGGCCCCGGAAAAATGCAGGGCACGGTCGAATTCCTGATGAACGTGATCCCCAATACGGTGGTGGATGCGTTCGCCAAAGGCGAAATCCTTCAGGTGCTGCTATTTGCCGTGATGTTTGGCTTTGCGCTGCACAGGTTCGGTGGGCGCGGCACGCTGGTTTTCGACTTCATCGAAAAATTCTCGCACGTACTGTTTGCCATCGTCGGGTACATCATGAAGGTGGCGCCGATCGGGGCGTTCGGCGCCATGGCCTTTACCATCGGCAAATACGGCCTGAGTTCGCTGCTCCAGCTTGGCCAGCTCATGGCGACGTTCTATGCCACCTGCCTGCTTTTCATCTTCGTCGTGCTGGGATCCATCGCGCGATTCCATGGATTCTCGATCTGGAAGTTCATCAAGTACATCAAGGAAGAGCTTCTGATCGTGCTGGGCACATCGTCTTCGGAATCGGTGTTGCCCCGGATGATGGCCAAGCTTGAAAACCTGGGCGCCCGCAAATCGGTGGTGGGCCTGGTGATCCCGACCGGCTATTCCTTCAATCTGGACGGCACATCGATCTACCTGACCATGGCAGCGGTCTTCATCGCCCAGGCCACCAATACCGACATGACCTTCACCCAGCAGATTACCTTGCTTGCGGTCCTGCTTTTGACATCGAAGGGCGCGGCTGGCGTGACAGGCAGCGGCTTCATCGTGCTGGCAGCCACGCTTTCCGCGGTGGGACACGTGCCCGTCGCGGGGCTGGCACTGATTCTCGGCATCGACCGGTTCATGTCCGAGGCACGCGCCCTGACCAACCTGATCGGCAACGGCGTCGCCACGGTCGTCGTGGCAAAGTGGACGGGCGACCTGGACGTCGAGCGGATGCACAGCAGGCTTGACGGCGAGACCGATATCGAAGCGGATGAGCCGGAGGTCGTACTCGATCAGGTAGCGGCGCGCATGCCGGCTGCCGACACCCGGAACAGATAGGCCAGCGGCAGCGGGGGCACGCGGCATATCGAGCCGATCGGTTCACACCTCCAGCCACTCCTTCCGGATCTGGGCATTGGCCTTCAGTTCCACGGGCGTGCCCTCGAACACGATATGCCCGTGGCCCATCACGTAGACGCGCTGCGAAATATCCAGCGCAATGGCCAGTTTCTGCTCGATCAGCAGCACGGACACGCCGCGCTCCTTGAGCGTCTTGAGGAATTCGCCCACCAGCGTGACGATCATCGGCGCCAGGCCCTCGGTGGGCTCGTCGATCAGGATCAGGTCGGGGTCGCCCATCAGCGTGCGGCATAGCGTCAGCATCTGCTGCTCGCCGCCGGACAGCACGCCTGCCGACGTGTTCTCGCGCTCCTTGAGCCGGGGGAACATGCGGTACATGTCCTCCACGCTCCAGCGCGGCTTCTGCTGGCGCGGATTGCGCTTCTCGCCCAGCAGCAGGTTCTGCCGCACTGTCAGCGTCGGGAAGATGTCGCGGTTCTCGGGCACATAGCCGATGCCGGCATGGGCAATCTCGAACGTACGGCGGCCCAGGATTTCGTCGCCACGAAAGCGAACCGATCCTTCCGCCTTGACCATGCCCAGGATGGCCTTGGCCATCGTCGAGCGCCCCACGCCGTTGCGGCCCAGCAGCGCCACGATCTCGCCTTCGTCGACATGGGCATCCACGCCGTGCAGGATATGGCTCTTTCCGTAATAGGCGTGCAGCCCGGTGACTTCCAGCATGGGCTTGCTCATTCGTGGGCTCCTGCCAGCGCGGGTTCGTCGAGCGAGGTGCCCAGGTAGGCTTCCTTGACGCGGCGGTTGTTGCGAATGGCCTCAGGCGTGTCGGTGGCGATGACCTCGCCGTACACCAGCACCGAAATGCGGTCGGCCAGGCCGAACACCACGCTCATGTCGTGCTCCACCATGACCAGGGTCTTGCCTACCGTCACCTTGCGGATCAGCTCCACGGCGTGGTCCGATTCGGAGCGGCTCATGCCGGCGGTGGGCTCGTCCAGCAGGATGACCTCGGAGCCGCCGGCGATGGTGATGCCGATCTCCAGCGCCCGCTGCTCCGCATAGGTCAGCAGGCCGGCCTGCGTATTGCGCCGGTGCTGCATGCCGATCAGTTCCAGCACCTCGTCGGCGCGCGCCTTGGCATCGCGCAACGCCGACAGCCGGTGCCAGAACGAATACTTGTAGCCCAGCGACCACAGCACCGCGCAGCGCAGGTTTTCGAACACCGACAGCCGGTGGAAGATGTTCGTGATCTGGAAGCTGCGCGACAGGCCCATCCGGTTGATCTCGAACGGCCGCAGCCCCGCAATGCTCTGGCCGTTCAGCTTCACCGCCCCGGACGTCGGTGCGAACCGGCCCGAGATCAGATTGAAGGTGGTCGATTTGCCGGCCCCGTTCGGGCCGATCAGCGCATGCCGCTCGCCCTTGCCGATGGTCAGCGTCACCCCCCGGATGATCTCGGTCTGCCCGAACCGCTTGCGGACATCCGAAAGTTCAAGTGCGGCGTTCATGCCAGACCTTCCGTTTGCGCCTGGATGGCGTCGAGTTCGGCGCGCACCTTCGCCGTCGCCCAGCGCCAGGCCGCATAGCCCAGCGCCCACAGCGCCGCCGCCACGATCCACGGCGGCAGCGTGCCGGCGTCGAAACCGACGCCGAGCAACGACATCGCCGTGCCATTGGCACTGTCAACCTGCACCTTGTAGACCATTTCCACGGTCAGGATCACGGCCGCCAGCAGCACCAGGCCGGCCACGCCGGCCCTTGCGTACGACGGCAGCATGCGGCCGAACTGCTTCCTCGCCAGCAGCGGCATCTGCATCAGCAGCAGGCTGGCGATGCCGCCTGGCACGAACATCACCATCGTCACGAAGAACAGGCCCAGGTACAGCAGCCAGGCCTTGGTCAGGTCCGACAGTGCCACCGCGAACAGCGTGAAGACGATGGCGCCGATGACCGGGCCGAAGAACACGCCCGCGCCGCCGATAAACGCGGCCAGCAACACGCCGCCCGAGCGAACCGCGCTGACGTTTTCGGCCGACACGATCTCGAAATTGATGGCCGACAGCGCCCCGGCAATGCCCGCGAAGAACGCCGACAGGATCAGCACCAGGTAGCGCACGCGCTGGGTGTTGTAGCCGATGAACTCCACCCGCTCGGGATTGTCCCGTACCGCGTTGGCGATGCGGCCCAGCGGCGTCTGCGTCCAGGCGTACATGGCCACCATCGACAGGAAGCACCAGATCGCGATCAGGTAGTACACCTGCCGGCCCGGGCCGAAGGTGATGCCCAGGAAGGGATCGCCAACCACGCGGTTGGTGGAGATCCCGCCTTCGCCGCCAAAGAAATCGGGGAACATCAGTGAACTGGCAAACACCATTTCGCCGATGCCCATTGTGATCATGGCGAACGTGGTGCCGGACTTCTTCGTCGTCACGTACCCGAACAGCACGCCGAAGAACGCCCCGGCCAGGCCTCCCACCAGCGGCAGCATCGACACCGGCAGCCAGACCTTGCCCGCGCCGATCATGTTCAGTACGTGTACCGCGATGAACGCCCCCAGGCCCGAGTACACGGCATGCCCGAACGACAGCATGCCGGTCTGCCCCAGCAGCATGTTGTACGAGAGCGCGAAGATGATCATGATGCCCATCTGGGACATCAGCGTTACCGCGAACCCGCCCGTGAAGGCCAGCGGCATCACCAGCATCAGCAGCGCCGTCGTGGTCCAGATGACCCAGCGCGCCAGGTTTAACGGGCGGTAACGCAGGGTGCGGCCAGTCACGACCGGGTTGGAGCTTTGTTGCATCGTCGTAGACTCCATCGCTCAGCTCTCCCGGGTGCCCATCAGCCCGCGCGGGCGGAATATCAGCATGACCACCAGCAGCAGGTACGGCAGCACCGGCGCCACCTGCGCCACGGTGAGCTTCCAGACCGAACTGAACGGCGTGGCATCGGTGACGGCCATGCCGAAGCTGCCAAACAGGCCGGCCAGCGACGCATCGATCGTCACCGCGAACGTCTGCAGCACCCCGATCAGGATCGATGCGATGAACGCCCCGACCAGCGAGCCCATGCCGCCCACCACCGCCACGACGAAGACGATCGACCCGACCGCCGCCGCCATCGACGGCTCGGTGACAAACGCATTGCCGCCGATCACGCCGGCCAGGCCAGCCAGCGCCGCGCCGCCGCCGAACACCATCATGAACACGCGCGGCACGTTGTGGCCCAGGGCCTCGACCATCTCCGGATGGGTCAGCGCCGCCTGGATGACCAGGCCAATGCGGGTGCGCGTCAGGACCAGGTAGATCGCCACCAGCATGCCCAGCGATACCAGCATCATGAATGCGCGGTATTTGGGAAACGACGAGGTGAAGACCGTGAACAGCGGCCCGTCGAGCTCGGCCGGGATGCGGTACGGCACGGCGGCCAGGCCCCAGACCAGCTTGACGCCTTCCTCGATCAGGTAGGCCAGGCCGAAAGTAAATAGCAGTTCGGCCACATGGCCGTACTTGTGGACGGTGCGCAGGCCGAATCGCTCCACCAGTGCCCCGGCAGCGGCTACCAGCAGCGGCGCCAGGATCAGCGCCGGCCAGAAGCCGACCTTGGTGGCGATGGTGTAGGCAAAGTAGGCGCCCAGCATGTAGAAGCTGGCATGGGCGAAGTTGAGCACGCCCATCATGCTGAAGATCAGCGTCAGCCCCGATGACAGCATGAACAGCAGCAAGCCGTAGCTGACGCCGTTCAGTAGCGAGATGATGAAGAATTCCACGGCAAGTCCTCAGGGCCTGTTCCCGGAGCCGGAGCCTGACCCGACAAAAGCCATATTGTCAGGGGTTCCCGCGCGGCGGGGAACCCCTTCCCACCTGCCGCGGTGTCAGCTTCCGCTGCCCGGCCGCTTCATCTGGCACGAGGTGGGCTGCGCCGCCACGAACTGGTCAAGCGTCGCATTGGTCTTCCAGCCATAGCCGGTGTTTTCCTGGTCGTACTTGATGTCCTTGCCGTTGACCTTCGTCCAGGTTGCCACTACCAGTGGCTGCTGGGCCTGGTGGTCGCTGGCACGCATCTCCACCGTGCCATTCATGCTTTCCACCTTCAGGCCCTCCATCGCCTTGGCCACCTTGACCGGATCGGTGGATCCGGTGTCCTTGATGGCCTTGGCCAGCATGGCGACGCCCGTGTACGACGCCATCACGTAGAAGTCGTCGTTGTACTTCTTCTTGTAGCCCTCGACGATGTCTCCGCCCCGGAAGGTGGCGTTGTTCGGGTTGTAGTAGCCCACGTACTTGACGTGCTCGGTGCCGGCCGCCCCCATGGCGGTGGGCACGCCGGTCGTGGCGGCGTAGTACGTGTAGTAGTTGACCGGCAGGCCGGCATCCTTGCCTGCCTTGATCAGCAGGGCCAGGTCGCTGCCCCAGTTGCCGGTGATCACCGTATCGGCGCCCGACGCCTTGATCTTGGCCGCATACGGCGCGAAATCCTTGACCTGCGCCAGCGGGTGCAGGTCTTCGCCAACGATCTGGATGTCGGGCCGCTTGCGCTTCAGGTAGTCCTTGGCCGCCCGTGCCACCTGGTGGCCGAACGAGTAGTTCTGGTTGATCAGGTAGACCTTCTTGACGTTGGGATCCTTGGCCAGGTAGGTGGTCAGGGCCTCCATCTTCATGTCGGAATTGGCATCGAGCCGGAAATGCCAGTAGCTGCATTTGCTGTTCGTCATGTCCGGGTCCACCGCGGCGTAGTTCAGGTAGACGATTTCCTTGCCGGGGTTGCGCTCGTTGTGCTTGGCCACGGCGTCTTCCAGCGCCAGGCCCACCGACGAACCGTTGCCCTGCACGATGTAGCGGATATTCTGGTCGACCACCTGCTTGAGGATGGTCAGGCTTTCCTGCGGGCTCAGCTTGTTGTCGAAACCCACCACCTCGAACTTGTGCGCCCCGCCCCAGCCCTTCTGGTTGGCCACGTCGGCCACGTACTGCCAGCTCTTGAGCTGGTTCTGCCCCACCGGGGCCATCAGCCCCGACAACGGATCGATGAAGGCGATCTTCACCGTATCGGCCGTCGCGGCGCCCGATGCCAGCGCGGAACCCAGAGCAACAACTGCAGCCACACTTCGTACCAGCGGACGCAACCTTGTCATACCTGTCTCCTTCACTTGTTGTCATTGGCGATGGGCGGCGGCCCGTGCCCTCCTCGCGCCGGGCCGCCGCGTCTGCGCTGTGACCGCCATCCGACTGCCTTGGCGGGACACCGCAAATGCCTGCTGCTGCCTTGCCGGTCCTGAGATGCCGGAGTCCGGCCTTCAGGCGCCGGGCAGCTTGTATTCCTTGAACTGCTCGCGCAGCCGGAGCTTCTGCATCTTGCCGGTGGCCGTCAGCGGAATCTCGGTCACGAACGCCACGTCATCGGGAATCCACCACTTGGCGACCTTGCCTTCGAAGAAGCCGAGCAATTCCTCGCGGGTGACATCCATGCCGGGGCGCTTGACCACCACCAGCAGTGGCCGTTCGTCCCACTTGGGGTGGTACGCGGAGATGCACGCGGCCATATGCACGGCCGGATGCGCCGCGGCCACGTTCTCGACGTCGATCGATGAAATCCACTCGCCGCCGGACTTGATCACGTCCTTGCTGCGGTCCGTGATCTGCATGTAACCCTCTTCGTCGATGGTGGCCACGTCGCCAGTCGGGAACCAGCCATCGATCAGCGGGTTGCTGTCGTTGCGGTAGTAATGGTCGATCACCCACGGACCGCGCACCAGCAGGTCGCCGAAGGCCTTGCCGTCCCATGGCAGTTCCTGGCCTTCGCCATCCACGATCTTCATGTCCACGCCGTAGATCACCCGGCCCTGCTTTTCCAGGATCTTGTGCCGGGCGTCCTCGGGCAGGTCCTTGTGGCGGGCCAGCAGCTTGCAGGACGTGCCCAGCGGCGACATCTCGGTCATGCCCCAGGCGTGGATGACCTCCACGTCGAATGCCTCTAGCGTGCGGATCATCGCCGGCGGCGCGGCCGAGCCGCCGATCACCGTCCGGCGGAAGGTGGAGAACTTCAGCTTGTTCGCCTGCACGTATTGCAGCAGGCCCAACCAGACGGTCGGCACGCCGGCGGAGAACGTGACGCCTTCCTGTTCGAACAGCTCATAGAGCGATGCGCCGTCGAGCCTGGCGCCCGGAAACACCAGCTTGGCGCCCACCAGCGGCACCGAATACGGCAGGCCCCAGGCATTGACATGGAACATCGGCACCACCGGCAGGATCACGTCCTTGGCCGAGCAGCCCAGTGCGTCGGGCAGCGCCGACGCATAGGAATGCAGCACGGTCGAGCGGTGCGAATACAGCGCCCCCTTCGGATTGCCGGTCGTGCCCGACGTGTAGCACAGGCTCGACGCCTGGTTTTCGTCGAATTCCGGCCATTCGTAGGCGCCGTCGTGGGCGTCGATCAGGTCTTCGTAGCACAGCAGGTCAATCTTCGATTCCGCCGGCATATGCGCGCGGTCCGTCATCATGACCCAGCCCTTCACGTTCGGGCAGTGCGGCGCCACGCCTTCCACCAGCGGCAGGAACGTGGCATCGAAGAAAATGAACTGGTCGTCTGCGTGATTGACGATGTAGGCGATCTGCTCCGGGAACAGCCGCGGATTGATCGTGTGGCAGACGGCGCCCATGCCCGACACACCGTAGTAGATCTCCAGGTGCCGGTAGCCGTTCCAGGCCAGCGTGCCTACGCGCTCGCCCTGCGCCACGCCCAACGCCTCCAGCGCCTGGGCTACCTTGCGGGCACGCAGTTCGCAATCGCGGTAGGTATATCGGTGAAGATCGCCTTCGGTTCGCCGCGAGACGATTTCGGTGCTGCCGTAATAGCGCGCAGCGTGCTTGATGATGGAGGAAATGAGCAGCGGCGCGCTCATCATTTGACCCATCAATGCCATGAAACGGTCTCCTTGGTTCGGGAAAAACGAACAACCGTTCTTATTTTTGGCCGACTATCCCACACCCTGCAAAAGCATCGACAAAAAATGAAGAAACTTGTTGGTGTTGTTGGTGGACTGACGCGTAGTGGGCGCGCTCTCTTCGCACCTACGCGCGGACCCTGCCATGCACGGGATTGATGTCCAATATTTGCATCGCTTTTTGACTGGTCTGCGAGCAGCGGACAACCCTTGGCCGGCAGGAGAAAACCGGTGCAAGTACAATACTGCGAGCCCTCATGCGTCTCAATATGTCGTTTTCCCCTAGCGTCATGCACGCCGTCTATGCCTACTGATTCCAACGACGCCCTGCCGCGTATTGCATTCCCCGTGCCGTTCACGACCGCACCCGGCATGGCGGCATTGGGCGAACGGTTTTTTACGCGGCTGGCTCCGACCGCCCTGCCTTCGCCTTATGTAGTCAGCATAGCCCCCGAGGCTGGCGCCCTGCTCGGATGGGATGAAGGCGGCTTGCGCGCCGCCACGCAGGATCCGAAGTTTGTCGACACCTTCGCCGGCAACGCGGTGCCTGACTGGGCCGATCCGCTGGCCACGGTCTATTCGGGCCACCAGTTCGGCGTCTGGGCCGGGCAGCTTGGCGATGGCCGCGCCATCCGCCTGGCCGAAGCCACGATGCCCGACGGCCCGTGGGAGATTCAGCTCAAGGGCGCCGGCCTGACCCCCTACTCGCGCATGGCCGATGGCCGCGCGGTGCTTCGCTCGTCGATCCGTGAGTACCTTTGCTCGGAAGCCATGCATGCGCTGGGCGTGCCCACCACCCGGGCACTGGCGATCATCGGGTCCGATGCTCCGGTGCGGCGGGAAACCATCGAGACATCGGCCGTGGTCACGCGGCTGGCACCCAGCTTCATCCGATTTGGCCATTTCGAGCATTTCGCTGCCCGCGAGGACCACGCCTCGCTGAAGCAGCTGGCCGACTTCGTGATCGACCGCTTCTATCCCGCCTGCCGCGAGGCTGCCAGCCCTTACCAGGCGCTGCTGCGCGAGGTATCGCTGCGCACGGCGGACATGGTGGCGCACTGGCAGGCCGTCGGCTTCTGTCATGGTGTGATGAACACCGACAACATGTCGATCCTGGGCCTGACCATCGACTATGGACCGTTCGGCTTCCTCGATGCGTTCGACGCGAACCACATCTGCAACCATTCCGACCAGCAGGGTCGCTACGCGTACAGCCAGCAGCCGCAGATCGCGTTCTGGAACCTGCATTGCCTGGCCCAGGCGCTGCTGCCGCTGTGGCGCGAAGCGGATGCCGCCGATGCCGAAGCGGCCAAGGACGCAGCCGTGGAGGCCGCTCGCGAGGCGCTCGACCCCTTCCGCGACCGCTATGCCGAGGCCTTCTTCCGCCATTACCGCGCCAAGCTTGGCCTGCGCACCGCGCATGACCAGGACGAGACGCTGATGACGAACCTGTTCCGTGTGATGCACGCCAATCGCGTCGACTACACGCTGTTCTGGCGCAACCTGGCCCAGGTGGGGTCGCAGGACGGATCGCGCGATGCGCCCGTGCGCGACCTGTTCCTGGACCGTGCGGCCTGGGACGCGTGGGCCGCCGAATACCGCGCACGTCTGCAAGCGGAACAGTCCGACGACGCCGCGCGCGGGGTTGCAATGCGGCAAGTCAACCCGAAATACGTGCTCCGGAATCATTTGGCCGAAACCGCGATCCGTGCCGCGCGCGACAAGGACTTCTCGGAAGTGGACCGCCTGCTGGCCGTGCTGTCCACGCCCTTCGACGAGCAGCCGGGTGCGGAACACTATGCCGCCCTGCCGCCCGACTGGGCGTCGGGACTCGAAGTCAGCTGTTCGTCGTAAGTCCGGCAGACTGCCCGGGATCGCAACAAGGAAACGAGATGACCACCACCAAGACCGACGCCGAATGGCGTGAACAGCTGTCCGACATCGAGTACCGCGTGACGCGCGAGGCCGCCACCGAGCGCCCGTTCACGGGCCGCTACTGGGACCACTGGGACCAGGGCATCTACCACTGCGTAGGCTGCGGCACCCCGCTGTTCGAGTCGGCCACCAAGTTCGACGCCGGTTGCGGCTGGCCCAGCTATTTCCGTCCGATCAACGGCGAGGTGATTGCCGAGCACGTTGACCACAGTCACGGCATGACGCGGGTGGAAGTCCGCTGCAAGGAATGCGGCAGCCATCTGGGCCATGTCTTCGAGGATGGCCCCGCCCCGACCGGTCTGCGCTATTGCATCAACTCGGCTGCGCTAAAATTCGACGATCGCGATCCGGCTGATCGCGGGTGACGCCACCCGCACACCGGACGCCACGCCCGATCCGCCTCGCGGATCGCCAGCGCGCCCGGCCGCCGGCCGGGTTCGCCAACCTGATTTGGTCCGCATGAAATTCCTGTTCGACCTGTTCCCGGTCATCCTGTTTTTTGTCGCCTTCAAGCTGTTCGGCATCTATCCGGCCACCGCGGTGGCCATTGTGGCAACGGTGCTGCAGATCGCGTGGGTGCGCATCCGTCATGGCAAGGTCGAACCGATGCAATGGGTCAGCCTGCTGATCATCGGCGTATTCGGCGGCGCGACGATCGTTCTGCACAACGAAACCTTCATCAAGTGGAAGCCCACGGTGCTGTACTGGCTGTTCGCGGTCACGCTGATCGGCTCGGTCATCGGCTGGCGCAAGAACCTCATCCGCGCCATGATGGAAAAGCAGGTCACGATGCCGGACGCGATGTGGGGCCGCCTCAACGTCGCATGGGCCGCGTTCTTCGCCGCGATGGGCGTGCTGAACCTCTACGTGGCCTATCAGTTTTCCACCGATACCTGGGTCAATTTCAAGCTGTTCGGCAGCATGGGCCTGATGGTCGTCTTCATCGTCGCGCAGAGCATCTGGCTGTCGCGCCACATCGAGGAAAGCCCGTCGCAGGAAGGCCGCTCCGAATAAGCGCAGCCGCCCTGCCGCCCCCGATCACACTCCCGAAGGATTAACCGATGGCAGCCGATCCCGCCACCATCGACGCGCTGCTGCGTGCGGCGCTCGAACCCTCCCACCTGCACGTCCACGACGACAGCGCGGCCCATGCGGGCCATGCCGGCGCGGCGTCGGGTGGGGGCCATTACAACGTTCTGATCGTCAGCAACCGGTTCGCCGGCCATTCGCGCGTGACCCGCCACCGTATGGTGTATGATGCGCTGCGCGAACTATTCCCCGCGCAGATCCATGCGCTGGCCGTCAGCGCGTACACCGACCAAGAATATCAATCCCGCGAAGCATGACGCGACGCGCTCTCGCTACTCTCAGACCTGACTCCATGAAGACCACCGTCCTCTCGTTCAGCCTGGCGGCTGTGCTTGCTGCTGGCAGCCTGCCCGTGTTCGCCCAGAACGCCGCCGTTGTGAATGGCAAGCCCATCCCGTCGGCCAAGGTGGACAAGCTGATCGCCGGCACCGGCCAGCCCGCCTCGCCCGAACTGCGCGACCGTGCCCGCACCATGCTGATCGACCGGGAACTGCTGGTGCAGGAAGCTTCCAAGCGCGGCATCCTGCAACGCGACGACGTCCAGGACCAGCTCGAACAGGCCCGCCTGAACGTGCTGGCGGGTGCGGTGTTCGAGGACTACGTCAAGACACATGGCGCCAGCGACGACGAACTGCGCAAGCAATACGAGAAGATCAAGGGCCAGTTCGGCAATGGCAAGGAATACCACGCCCGCCACATCCTGGTAGAAAAGGAAGCGGACGCGAAGGCACTGATCGCCAAGATCAAGGGCGGCGCCAAGTTTGAAGACGTCGCCAAGGCATCGTCGAAGGACACCGGCTCGGCAGCCAACGGCGGCGACCTGGACTGGGCCAACAGCGGCAGCTACGTGCCGGAATTCTCAGCGGCCATGACCGGCCTGAAGAAGGGTCAGATGACCGATACGCCGGTCAAGACCCAGTTCGGCTGGCACATCATTGAACTCGTGGACGTGCGCGACCAGAAGATCCCGACGTTCGAGGAAGTGAAGCCGCAGCTCCAGCAGATGCTGATGGGCGACCAGGCATGGCAGCGCGAGCAGTTCCAGGCGATGATGAAGTCGCTCAAGGACAAGGCAAAAATCCAGTAATCCCTTTGCTTTGCTGCAAACGAAAACCGGCGCGTGTGCGCCGGTTTTTGTTTTGGGGTGCGCTTTGGCGCGCTCGGTAACATTCTGGTGCAGTTTGCCGGTTCCATCGCTTCTCTGGCCTCAGTAATATCGGAGAGCTCGACGAAGCCGGACACCCGTCCCGGCAAGGTATCGAGCGCGAGGATCAAGGGCATATCGCAATGGGCATGACGAGCGGCTACTGGTACATGTGGCATCTCTATTCCAGTGGGATGGTCTACTGCGCGCTAGGCATGCCCCATATCGAATGCACCGGCGGCCGCTGGCGCGAACTTCATCCCCACCTTCCGACGCGTGACCGCTACGCCCAGTCAAAGCTGCTGCAAGCGACCGTCGCGTTTATGGAAGTGCGTGGCGAAATCCCCGTGCCGCCCGGCGCAGACCGCATGCGGCTGCTCTATTCCCGCTACCTGCCATGGAGCGAACGCCTGCGCACGCAGCAATCCCATCTGCCGCAAACAGGCGAAAATCCTGCCTACCTCCCCACTCCTGTTGCAGTCTGAGACCTTTCTCATGACCTGAAGCAAGCGCCGGTTTTCTGGACACACAAGTTCACAAAAGCGCTCTTGGCGCACCCGTTTTCGAAGCCTAGGATCACTGCGTTGTGAACGTGAGGGCATGCATTGCCCCACACGCAGCCTTGTCCAATGGCTTTCAGGGAGCGGTATGACAGGCGTATCCGAACTGTTCGGCTGGTTTGTTTTCAACGTGGCGATTCCGCTGCTGGCGCCGTTCGCCCTGCTGCCCTTTGCGAAGGTGCCGGTGTTCTCGCGCTCACGCAGCCAGGGCATCGTGCGGAGGGCGATTCAGGATGGGCAGTTGCTGTGGGCGGCAATTCCGCTGAATGCCAGCGCGTGTTATGGGCTGGCGTGCTGGATTGACCAGACCGGCGGGTCCAGGCCCGACGCGTGGTTTCTACTTTGCCTGCATGTCTCGATGATCGTTGCAGGCTCCGTGCTCGTGCTACTGGGTACGTTGGACAGTTATCCCAGAAGTCGTCGGAACAAGGCACGGGCAAACCTGATGCTCTTCCTGTCCGTTTTCCTCAGTTGCACCACGGCCGTGGTGTATGCCTATGGCCAATTGGCATTCACCGGCAACGGTCCCTGAGATGCTCGACAGTTCTATCCGCCTTCAAACAGGAGAAGACCATGGAGAAATTCTTGACGCGCCTATTCGAGGACGATGCCTTTCAGATGAAATTGGCACGACGCATCGGATGGGGAATGGTTGCCTACGCGGCGTTAACCATTCTCGCCTGCGAATGGTACCGTCGCACCCTCGCATAAGCTCCGTACCCTAACAAAAACGCCCGCTTGCGCGGGCGTTTCGTTCGAAGCAGCAGGTTTAATCAACCGACCCACTTGCGCGCATTGCGGAACATGCGCATCCATGGGCTGCCACCGTCGGGGATGTCCTTCCAGGCGTCAGGCGCCCAGCTCATCGTGGCGGTACGGAACACGCGCTCCGGGTGCGGCATCAGCGCGGTAAAGCGGCCGTCAACCGTCGTCACCGACGTGATGCCCTCCGGCGAGCCGTTCGGGTTCAGCGGATAGGTCTGCGTCACGACACCGCGGTTGTCGACAAAGCGCAGCGCCACGTCCACCTTCGCGATATCGCCTTGCTGCGAGAAATCGGCAAAGCCTTCGCCGTGCGCCACGGCGATGGGGATGCGGCTACCTTCCATGCCGGCGAAGAAGATCGACGGCGATTGCTGCACTTCCACCGTAACGAAGCGTGCTTCGTACTGCTCGGACTGGTTACGCGTGAACTTCGGCCATGCGCCGGCGCCCGGGATGATCGGGGCCAGGTTGCTCAGCATCTGGCAGCCATTGCAAACACCAAGCGCGAAAGTGTCCTGGCGGTTGAAGAACGCCGCGAACTGCTCCGCCATCTGGCCGTTGAACAGGATCGTCTTGGCCCAGCCTTCGCCAGCGCCAAGCACGTCACCGTAGCTGAAGCCGCCGCAGGCCACGAAACCCTTGAAATCCGCCAACGTGGCGCGACCGGCAATCAGGTCGCTCATATGGACGTCCACCGTCTCGAAGCCGGCCAGGTCCATGCTGTAGGCCATCTCGATCTGCGAATTGACGCCCTGCTCGCGCAGGATCGCCACGCGCGGACGGTTGCCCGTGGCGATGAACGGTGCAGCAATATCCTGCGCCGGATCGAAGGTCAGAACGGGGCTGATGCCAGGATCGGCGGCGTCAAGAACGCGGTCGTACTCGCTGTCGGCACAGGCCGGGTTGTCGCGCAGGCGCGCGATACGCCAGCTCACCTCGGTCCAGGTGCGCTGCAGATCGACACGGGCAGCGCCGAAGACCTTCTTCGCGTCGCGATAGATCTCGATCTGGTCATTCGTGTTCGGCTTGCCGATCACGTGGCTGCACGCCGACAGGCCGGCCTCCCGCAGCACCGCGAATACGGCATCGCGCTCTTCGGCACGCACCTGGATCACGGCGCCCAGTTCTTCGGAGAACAGCGCCCGCAGCGTCTGGTCGTTGCGGCGCTCGGCAACCTGCTGCGCCCAGTTCTTGGCGTCGCCGTAGTCCTGTTCCTGGTTCGGGTCCAGCGTCAGCATGTCCACATTGAGCGACACGCCCGTACGGCCGGCGAAGGCCATTTCGGCAACGGTTGCCATGAAGCCGCCGTCGGAGCGGTCGTGATAGGCCAGCAGCTTGCCGTCGCGGTTCAGGCGCTGGATCACGTTGAAGAAGTTCTTCAGGTCTTCCGGACTGTCCACGTCCGGCGCGCTGTCGCCCACCTGCTGCGTCACCTGGGCCAGGATGCTGCCGCCCATACGGTTCTTCGCACGGCCCAGGTCAATGGCGATCAGCGTGGTATCGCCCAGGTCGGTACGCAGCTGCGGCGTCAGCGTCCTGTTGGTGTCATCCACTGCGGCAAACGCCGAGATGATCAGCGAAACCGGCGCCACCACTTCCTTGTCGCCATCGGCATCGGACCACTTGGTGCGCATCGACAGCGAATCCTTGCCTACCGGGATGCTGATGCCCAGCGCCGGGCACAGTTCCATGCCCACGGCATGCACGGTGTCGTACAGCTTCGCGTCTTCGCCGGCTACGCCGCAGGCGGCCATCCAGTTGGCCGACAGCTTGACCTTGTTCAGGTCCTTGACCGGGGCGGCCGCCAGGTTCGTCAGCGCCTCGCCGATGGCCATGCGGCCCGAGGCCGGGGCATCGATCACGGCCAGCGGCGTGCGCTCGCCCATCGTCATGGCTTCGCCAGCGCGACCCTTGTAGTCGAGCGTGGTGACCGCCACGTCTGCCACGGGCACCTGCCACGGACCCACCATCTGGTCACGTGCGTTCATGCCACCCACGGTACGGTCGCCGATGGTGATCAGGAACGACTTGCTGGCCACGGTCGGGTGGCGCAGTACGTCGCTCACGGCCTGTTCCAGGGCGATGCCGGTCACGTCCACCGGCGGCAGTTCGCGCTCGATGCGCTGCACGTCGCGGTGCATGCGCGGCGGCTTGCCCAGCAGCACATCCATCGGCATGTTGACCGTGAAGTGCTCCTTCAGCGCAGCGTCCACATCGGCGTCCACCAACTGCAGCTGCTTTTCCTCGGTGGCGATACCCACCACGGCGAACGGCGACCGTTCGCGTTCGCACATGGCCTGGAAGCGCGGCAGGTCGTTCGGCGCGATGGCCAGCACGTAGCGTTCCTGCGACTCGTTGCACCAGATTTCGGCGGGCGACAGGCCCGACTCTTCAAGGTGCACCTGGCGCAATTCGAAGCGTGCGCCGCGATCGGCACCATCGACCAATTCCGGGAAAGCATTCGAAATACCGCCCGCACCCACGTCGTGGATCGACAGGATCGGGTTGTCTTCGCCCAGTTGCCAGCAGGCGTTGATCACTTCCTGGGCACGACGCTCCATTTCGGGGTTGCCACGCTGCACCGAATCGAAGTCGAGGTCGGCCGTGTTGGTACCCGTCGCCATCGAGCTTGCGGCACCGCCACCCATGCCGATGCGCATGCCCGGGCCGCCAAGCTGGATCAGCAGCGTGCCGGCCGGCAGCGGGTTCTTGTGCGTGTGGCCGGCGTCGATATTGCCGATGCCGCCCGCAATCATGATCGGCTTGTGGTAGCCGCGCACCGTGCCGCCCACGTTCTGCTCGTAGACACGGAAGTAGCCGCCCAGGTTGGCGCGGCCAAATTCATTGTTGAATGCGGCGCCGCCCAGCGGGCCGTCGATCATGATCTGCAGCGGCGAGGCGATGCGGTCCGGCTTGCCGGTCACGCCAGGCTTGTCGTCGGGGTTGCGATGGGCCACCGGCTGGGCGGCGTCGCGGGCGTTTTCCCAGCCCTCGACGGCGTCGGGCAGCATCAGGTTCGACACCGTGAAGCCGGTCAGGCCGGCCTTGGGCTTGGCACCACGGCCCGTGGCGCCTTCGTCGCGGATTTCGCCGCCGGCGCCAGTCGAGGCACCCGCGAACGGCGAGATCGCGGTCGGGTGGTTGTGCGTTTCCACCTTCATCAGCGTGTGGGTCAGCGCCTCGTGGCGGCCATATTTCTGGTCCGCACCGCGTGGGAACCAGCGTTCGGCCACGTCGCCTTCCATCACGGCCGAGTTGTCCGAATAGGCAACGATCGAGCCCTGCGGATTCAGCTGGTGCGTGTTGCGGATCATCGCAAACAGCGACTTGTCCTGCGTCACGCCATCGATGGTCCAGGTAGCGTTGAAGATCTTGTGACGGCAGTGCTCGCTGTTGGCCTGGGCGAACATCATCAACTCGACGTCCGTCGGATTGCGGCCGAGCTTGCCGTAGTTTTCAAGCAGATAGTCGATTTCGTCGTCCGACAGCGCCAGGCCCATGGCCGTGTTGGCGTCCATCAGGGCGCTACGCCCTGCCGAAATGTCGATGAACTGCAGCGGCTTGGCGGGCAGTTCCTGAAACAGGCCGGCCGCTTCCTCGCGGGACGCGATCACGGTTTCGGTCATGCGGTCGAACAGGTGCGCAGCCACGGCGGCACGGGTGCCGGCGTCCAGCGTCTTGCGGCCGCGGAGCAGGCCCTTCTTGCAGACCACGGTGATCTCGATGCCGCGTTCGATGCGGTGCACGTGGGTCAGGCCGCAGTTATGGGCGATATCTGTGGCCTTGCTTGCCCACGGCGAAATGGTGCCGAAACGCGGAATCACCACGAAACGGTCGCCCTCGGGCTGCGCCGTGAACGGCGCGCCATAGGTCAGCATCGCGCCGATGCGCGTCTGGTCCTCGGCGGACAGCGGCGTGTCCGAATCGACGAAATGCACGAACTGGCCATGCACGGACTCAATATCGGCGTCGACTTGTTGCAGGGCGGCAAGCAGGCGTTGCTGACGGAAAGCGGAAAGCGCCAAAGCGCCGGGGAAGCACGAGAAATGCGCCATGATCGGTACGGTCAGGAGGCGTAGGAAGGTGAGGCTAAACGGCGGCTGGCACTGCTGAATGGAATGCCGGCAGGCGGGAAACCGCTATTGTACCTTGTTGGCGGCCGCTTTTTGCATTGCGCAATGTGGCGCGGACGGACAGCCCCGGGAAAATCGGACAACGGGCCGCGATTTACCCTGCCCGGTGGCGCATCCGTCACATTAGGGCGAGGTCCGTCCGTCGCGGCCTGACTTCCGAGTCACGCGAAAGTGGCCAATTTTCACCCGAAACCCGTCCGAAATCTCCTGAAATGCCGTCAGAGAGACGTGGCGGAGCGCGCCGCCTGCTCGTAGAGACCGGTCAGCACGCGCAGCAGACGCGCCAGTTCGCCAATTTCGACGTTTTCATCGCTGCCTTCCGTGAAATTGCTGGTCAGGCACTGCTCGCGGATTTCCCGATACCGGGCGCAGGCCTCGGTGCCGGCCTGCGTGGTGGCGTAGGTGGCCTCCTTGCCCACCCGCTCGCCGGCCACGAGCCCCAGACCCACAAGCTTTTTCAGCGAATACGTGACCAGGTGGGTGTCCTCGACGTTGAGGACGAAGCAGATATCGGCCAGCCGCTTGGCCCGGCCGCGATGGTTCACGTGGTGCAGCACCAGCACATCCAGAAAGGTCAAATCGCGCACGCCGGCCGCGCCCATGCAGCGCACCACCCAGCGGCTATAGGCGTTGTACGCCGTATTCAGGCCGAATTCGAACTCGGACAGCTCCGGGCTGCGCACCGACACCAGGTGCGCCGATGACACGATGTTGACGCCGGCGGCCCGGGCCAGCGGCGCGGTCCGCCCGGCGGCGTCCGGATTGGCGCCCTCGGCGGCATCGGCGTGGCGTTCCGGGGCGGGCTTGCGGGCCATGGATGGGTCTCCAAGTGAGGTCGGCGGGTGCAACGGGGTGATGGCCAAGGTGGCCACGGTGGCGATAGGTGAAAGCCCGAAGCGGGTTGGGGCAATTTCGGCTTGACAGTTTATCGGCGAATTCTCAGCATGAACACCTTAATTCACAGAGGCAATGCGTGGATGCGGTCCGGTTCCGCAACGCCTTTCATCGTCACGCCGCCGCATGCTGCCTCATCCCGATCCGCTTGAATCGCTTGAATCGATCCACACCCGCCTGCGCACCGGCAAGACGTCCCGCGCGGACCTGATCGCCGAAGCGGCCGCCCGGGCCGGGGGCCCCGCCGGCAAGGCCGTCTATCTTCACACCACCTTCGATGCCGCCAGCCATGTGGCGCATGCCGCCGACGCCGCGGCGCGCGCCGGCAAGCCGCTGCATCCGCTGGCCGGCCTGCCCGTTTCGGTCAAGGATCTGTACGACGTGGCCGGCGAGGTCACGCGCGCCGCGTCCGCGGCCCGTGCGGATGCCGCGCCTGCCACGGCCGACGCCGCCGTGGTAGCCCGGCTGCGCGGGGTCGGGGCGGCCCTGGTTGGCCGCACCAACATGACCGAATTCGCGTTCTCGGGTGTCGGCATCAATCCCCATTTCGGCACACCGGTCAATCCGTGCGACAACGCGACGCCGCGCATTCCGGGCGGTTCTTCGTCGGGCGCAGCGGTTTCCGTCGCGCTGGGCACGGCCGTGGCGGCCCTGGGCAGCGACACGGGCGGATCGATCCGGATTCCGGCCGCCCTGTGTGGCATCACCGGCTACAAGCCCACCGCGCGCCGTGTGCCACTGGCTGGCGCGTTTCCGCTCTCCTACACGCTGGACACAGCGTGCGCCATGGCCCGCACGCTGTCCGACTGCATTGCCGTGGACAGCGTCATCGCCGATGCAGCGGTCATCCCGGCCATCGCCACGCCTGCTGCCCTGCGGCTGGCCATTCCGCGCCAGCTTGTGCTCGACGACATGGACGACGCGGTGGCGCGTGCCTTCGACCGCGCCATTGGCCGGCTGTCGGCGGCCGGGGTACGCGTGGAACACGTGGACATGCCCGAACTTGCCGAACTGGCCGGCCTCAACGCGACCGGAGGATTTTCGGCACCCGAGGCCTTTTCCCATCACCGCGCCCTGCTGGCCACCCATCGCGACCGCTACGACCCGCGCGTGCTGAGCCGTATCGAGCGCGGTGCCGCGATGAGCGCGGCCGACTACATCGCGCTGCACCGCGCCCGGCTGGAGTGGATTGCCCGCATGGAAGCCCGCCTGGCACCGTTCGATGCCGTGGTCTGCCCGACCGTGCCGATGGTGGCCCCGCCGATTGCCCCGCTGGTGGCCGACGATGCCCTGTTCTTCCGCACCAACGCGCTGCTGCTGCGCAATACGTCGGCCTTCAACTTCCTGGACGGCTGCTCTGTGTCGCTGCCGTGCCAGGCGCCGGACGAATTACCGGTCGGGCTGATGCTGTCGCACGGCCCGATGCGCGACGCGCACCTGCTGGGCACGGCCCTTGCATTGGAATCGATCGTTCGACCGTCACAGCACGCAGGCTGAGCCAGGCCCGCGCCGTGACCGCAGTACCGCGCTTGTGGCTCAGACCTTCAGTCCGGCGCGGCGGCAGTTCCAGGTAGTTCCAAACCCGCGCAGCCGGGCAGGCCGCCCGTGCGCAACACCAGGAGAGATCGAGATGCGAGTCAAGGCAATGGCAGTCGCGGCGGCGGCACTGCTGCTGGCCGCCACGGCGGCACGGGCGGATACCAAGTGGGACCTGCCAACCGGATACCCGGCCACCAACCTGCACACCGAAAATCTGCAGCAGATGGCCAACGACGTGGAAAAGGCCACCGGCGGCAAGCTCAAGATCGTCATCCATCCAAACGGCTCGCTGCTCAAGGCCAACGAGATCAAGCGCGGCGTGCAGACCGGCCAGGTGCAGATGGGCGAGATCCTGATGTCGCTGCTGGCCAACGAAAATCCCGTGTTCGGCGTCGATGCGGTGCCATTCCTGGCCACCAGCTACGCCGATTCGTACCGGCTCTGGCAAGCCTCGAAGCCGGTCACCGACAAGGTGCTCGACCGCCAGGGCATGAAGCTGCTCTACGCGGTGGCCTGGCCCCCGCAGGGCATCTACGCGAACAAGCCGATCAACAGCGCGGCCGACATGAAGGGCCTGAAATGGCGCGCCTACAACCCGGCCACCTCCAAGATCGCCGAACTCGTCAGCGCCCAGCCGGTGACGATCCAGGCGGCCGACCTGGCCCAGGCGCTGGCCACGGGCACGGTCAACTCCTTCATGTCGTCGGGCGCCACCGGCGTGGACACCAAGGTCTGGGAGTCGGTCAAGTACTTCTATACCGTGGATGCCTGGCTGCCCAAGAACATGCTGGTGGTCAGCAAGAAGGCGTTCAATGCGCTGGACAAGCCCACCCAGGACGCCCTGCTCAAGGCCGTGGCCGACGCCGAGAAGCGCGGCTGGCAGGTATCGGAGCAGAAGACCAAGGAATACCTGGGCACGCTGTCGAAGAACGGCATGACCGTGGCCCCGCCGTCCCCCCAGCTCAAGGGTGACATGCAGAAGGTGGGCGACGTCATGGTGAGCGAGTGGGCCCGGAGCGCGGGCGACGACGGCAAGGCCATCCTCGACGCCTATCGCAAATAAGGCAGACAAGCCGGCCACGGCCCGCACGCCCGCCACGCGTGTTGCTCCACCGGCCCGGCGCGCATGCCCCTGGGCATCGCGCCGGGCTAGTTCCATGCTGTTCGCAGTCCTACCGGTAGCCTGTTATCCCATGGAAGACCCCCTCATCAAGAAGCGATGGCTCGACCATCTGCTTGACGCGTTTGCCGCCCTCGGCGCGCTCTGCATCCTGGCGGTCTGTATCGTCATGATCGCGATGTCGATCTCGCGCGAGACCCTGTTCGTGCTCAAGGGCGGCGACGACATCGTCGCCTGGCTGTGCGCGGCATCCGCCTTTCTGGTCCTTGGCCAGACCTTCCAGCACGGCGGCATCGTGCGCGTCGAGATGCTGCTCGATGCGGTCGGTCCCCGCCGACGCTGGCCGCTGGAAGTGGTATCGCTCACGATCTGCCTGGTGTTCGCCGCCTATGCCGCGTGGGCGCTGGGCACGTTCGCCTGGCAAAGCTGGGACATCAACGATGTCTCGCAAGGCCAGATCGTGATTCCGCTCTGGATTCCGCAGAGCTTTGCCGTACTCGGTGCCATCGGCTTCCTGCTGGCCGTGGCCGACGAATGGCAGCGCGTGGTGCGCCGGCAGAAGCCGCGCTACCAGGTGGCGCAGGAAGCCAAGCTGGCCGCCGGCGATTTCGGGGAGACCGTCTGATGAGCACCGTACTCGTTGCACTGGTCCTGTTGCTGGTCATGATCGTGTTCCTGGCCATCGGCGCCTGGATCCCCGTGGCCATCGCCGTCACGTCATGGGTGGGCCTGGTGATCTTCTCCGACCACGACGCACTGGTGAACCTGGCCAACGCGTGGTGGTCGTCCAGCGCCTCGTATACGCTGGCGTCGCTGCCGCTGTTCGTGTGGATGGGCGAAATCCTGTTCCGTACCAAGCTGTCCGAGCAGATGTTCAACGGCCTGTCGCCGTGGCTGAACTGGCTGCCGGGCCGCCTCATGCACGTTAACATCCTGGGCTGCGGCATCTTCGGGTCGGTCTCGGGCTCGTCGGCCGCCACCTGCGCCACGATCGCCAAGTCCGCCCTGCCCGAACTGACCCGGCGCGGCTACGACGAACGCGTCACGCTGGGCTCGTTGTCGTGCGCCGGCACGCTGGGCATCCTGATACCGCCGTCGATCACGATGGTCGTGTATGCGGTATCGGCCGATGTGTCGATCATCCGCGTGTTCCTGGCCGGCTTCCTGCCTGGGCTCCTGCTGATGCTGCTGTTCTCGGGCTATATCGTGGTCTGGGCGCTGATGAATCCGAAGCGGACCCCGCCTGCCGAAACCTTCGGCTGGGGCGCCCGCCTGGCCTCCATCCGGCAGCTGATGCCCTGCATCATCCTGATCGCGTTCATCACCTGGATCATGATGGCCGGCTACTCCACCGCGACCGAGGCGGCCGCCTACGGCGTGGTGGCATCGCTGGGCCTGGCCTGGGCGGGCGGATCCCTGACGCGCAAGGCGTTCTGGGAAAGCCTGATGTCGGCCACCCGCCTGACCGCGATGATCATGTTCGTACTGGGCGCCACGTCATTCCTGTCGGTCACCATGAGCTTCACGGGCATCCCGCGGGCGCTGGCCGAGTGGGTCGCCGCGCTGCACCTGTCGCCCTGGGCGCTGATCGCGGTGCTGACCGTGATCTACATCCTGCTGGGCACGGCGCTGGACGGCATCTCGATGATCGCGCTGACCACCGCCACGGTGCTGCCGATGGTGCAGGCGGCCGGGTTCGATCTGGTATGGTTTGGCATCTTCATCGTGCTGCTGGTGGAAATCGCCGAGGTGACGCCGCCAGTGGGCTTCAACCTCTTCGTGCTCCAGAGCATGACCGGCAAGGACAGCAACTATATAGCGCGCGTGTCCCTGCCGTTCTTCATGATGATGGTCGTTGCCATCGGCATCATCACGGTGTGGCCCACCGTGGTCACCTGGCTGCCCGACGTGGTGATGGCGAAGGAGCTCAAGTAAGCCCGGAAACCCGCAGTCATCCACAGGAAACCCACCCGGATGCACGTGATCGTCATCGGCGCCGGCGCCATCGGCGTCTGCTCGGCCTGGTATCTGCGCCAGGCCGGTTTCACCGTCACCGTGCTGGACCGCCGCGGCGCGGCCGCGCAGGAAGCCAGCTTTGGCAATGCCGGCGTGATCGCACCGGGCTACGTCACCCCGTGGGCCGCGCCGGGCATGCCGGGCAAGGTGCTGCGTGCGCTGTTCCGACGCGAATCGCCCGTTCTGTTCCGGCCCGGGGTCGATCCGGCGATGTGGCGCTGGATCGGCCGATGGCTGCGCGAATGCGATGTCGAACGCTATCGCACCAACAAGCTGCGCATGCAGCGCCTGGCGTTCTACAGCCGCCAATGCCTGCATCTGCTGCGCGACGAGCTGGAGATCGAATACGAGCAGTCGCGTGGCTACCTGCAGCTGTTCCGCACCGGTAAAGACCTCGAACTGGCGGCGCCAGCCCTGGCGCTGCTGCGCGAGAACAATGTGCCGCACCGGCTGGTGGATGCCGCCGGGTGCCGGCAGATCGAACCGGGCCTGACCGACGACACCCCGCTGGCCGGCGGCCTGCACCTGCCGGAGGACGAATCGGGCAACTGCCCCATGTTCGTGCGCCGCCTGCACCAGCACGCCGATGCCGCCGGGGTGGAGTTCCGCTTCCAGACCGACGTGGCCCGGGTGCGGGCCGACCAGTCGGGCACGCTGTCAGTCGAACTGGCCCCCACGCAGCGGGGGGCCACGCCCGAGGTACTCCATGCCGATCGCGTGCTGGTGGCCGCCGGCGTGGGCAGTGCCCGCCTGCTGCGCTCGCTCGGGCTGCGCGTGCCGATCTATCCGGTCAAGGGCTATTCAGCCACGGTCATGGTGCGCGATGAACTGCAGGCGCCGCTCGGTGCGCTGATGGACGAATCGTTCAAGGTCGCCATCACGCGCATGGGCAACCGCCTGCGCGTGGCCGGTACCGCCGAACTGGGCTCGCGGCGGCTGGACCTGCGTCCCGCCGCACTGAACACGCTGATCAAGGTGGCACGCGACTGGTTTCCGGTGGCCGGCAACTATCAGGAAGCCACGCTGTGGGCCGGCGCGCGGCCGATGTTGCCTGACGGCCCGCCGCTGATCGGCGCCACGCGCGTGCCGGGGCTGTTCCTGAACCTGGGACACGGCTCCACGGGCTGGGCGATGAGCTGCGGTTCGGGCAAAATTGCCGCAGACCAGATTGCCGCCAGCGCCGGCCAGGGTCCGGGGCCCGCCATCGACATGGAGGGATTGACCCCGGCACGCTACCGGCTGGCGCCCGCGTGAGCCGACATGACTACCGACGTCCCCGCTTCCTCCCCGTCCGCGACCCAGCCGGGCGCCCCCGCCGAGACCGCCGCCGCGCCCGCGTGGATCCCGCTCGACGCGGCCGGTGAAGATCCGACGCCGCTCTACGACGTGGCGGCGATCCGCCGGGTCGAACAGGCGGGCCTGAACGCCACGGCACCGTTCACGCTGATGTCGCGCGCCGGCGCCGCCGCGGCAGACTGGCTCCACCAGCATGTGCCCAGTGGCCGCATCCTGTTCCTGGCCGGC
The DNA here is from genome assembly GCF_900104095.1 of Ralstonia sp. 25mfcol4.1. Classification (GTDB taxonomy): domain Bacteria; phylum Pseudomonadota; class Gammaproteobacteria; order Burkholderiales; family Burkholderiaceae; genus Cupriavidus. The sequence continues at coordinate 123,727 of NZ_FNJO01000003.1, forward strand.
CGTGGCAACAACGGCGGCGATGCGCTGGTCGCCGCCACGCGCCTGCATCAGGCCGGCCGCCTGGTCGAAGCCTGGCTGGTTGCCGAAGCAGACCAGTTGCCGGCCGATGCCGCGCGCGCCTGGTTCAACGCCCGCTCCGCCGGCGTGCCGCTGCTGGCAACGCATCCCGACCCCGATGCGCCCTTGCCGCCCTGGCCTACGGGCTGCGTCGCGGTCGTCGACGGCTTGCTTGGCATCGGTCTGAACCGTGCCGCCGATGGCGATATGGCACGCTGGATCGCGCATCTCAACGCTTCACACCTGCCGGTGTATGCGCTGGACATCCCGAGCGGGCTCTTTGCCGATACGGGCGCAGGGCAGCCAGCCGTGCGGGCGCGCCGCACACTGACGTTCCTGGGCGCCAAGCCGGGCCTGCTGACGCTGGATGGCCGGGACTGCGCAGGCGCCATCGACATCGCCCCGCTGGGCCTGGACTATCCGCCCGCCGAGCGGCCGGTGGCCATCGTCAACCAGCCCGGCGCGTTCCTGCATGCGCTGCCACGCCGCGATCACGCCGCGAACAAGGGCCGCTTCGGCAGCCTGGCCGTGATCGGCGGCAACCATGGCATGACCGGCGCACCGCTGCTGGGCGCGCGTGCCGCGTTGCATCTCGGCTCGGGCCGCGTGCACGTGGGCTTCCTGGCCCAGCCGGCACCGGCCATTGATCCGGTTCACCCGGAACTGATGCTGCATCAGGCGACAGAACTGTCGCTCGATGCGATGTCGGCTTTCGTGGCCGGGCCCGGCATGGGCATTGGCACGGTCGCGCGCAAGCAACTGGTCAAGCTGATCGACTTCTGTGCCAACGCGGCGCCGCCGGTGCCGCTGGTGCTCGACGCCGACGGCCTGAACCTGCTGGCTTCGGACGAGACCCTGAACCAGTCGCTGATCGACAGCGGGCTGGACTACGTGATGACGCCGCACCCCCTCGAAGCGGCGCGCCTGCTGGGCAGCAATGTGGCAGACGTGCAGCGCGACCGCCTGGCTGCGGCGCACGCACTGGCCACCAGTTGGAAGGCCACGGTCGTACTGAAGGGATCCGGCACGGTCATTGCGACGGCCGAAGGCGCGCCCGCCACCATCAATCCCACCGGCAATGCGGGATTGTCCACGGCCGGCACCGGCGATGTGCTGGCCGGCATGATTGGCGCGTTGCTGGCGCAAGGCGTGCCGATGCTGTCCGCCGCACGTGCTGGCGTCTGGATTCACGGGCGTGCCGCCGATCGACTCGTGGACGCCGGCACGGGCCCCGCCGGCCTGACCGCGAGCGAACTCTACCTGCCCGCACGGGCCATCTTCAACGCGTTGCTGCAAGGCGGCGCGGCATGACTCAGGCTGCCACACTGGCCGGCGGCGAAAATGGCGATGGCGCGCGGCGCCGCCTGCTGACCGGCATCGCCCTGCTCGTTATCGGGCAATGGATCCTGAGCCTGCTCGACGCCACGGGCAAGACGCTGACCCAGCAGGGCCTGCCCGTGGTGGCCGTGGCGTGGGTCCGGTATCTCGGCCACGTGGTGGCGATCTTCCTGCTGATCGGGCCGGCGCGCTGGCAACGGCAGTCGCGTCCTGCCGCGCCGCGCCTGCAGTGGCTGCGCGGCGCGCTGATGCTGGCCTCGACGCTGGTGTTCTTCAGCGTGCTGAAGCTGATGCCGCTGGCCACCGCTACCGCGCTGAACTTCTGTGCGCCGCTGATCGTGGTAGCGCTGTCGCCGTGGCTGCTGGGCGAGCGCCCCGGCGTGCATGCGCGCTGGACACGTTGGATCGGCGTTGGCATCGGCTTCGCCGGCATGCTGGTGGTGGTCCGCCCCGGCGGCGAACTCGACGCCGTGGGCGTGGGGCTGGGACTGCTGTCGGCGCTGCTGTTTGCGCTGCTGCAGATGCTGACGCGCCGCATCGCCGCCCATGACGCGCCCATGACAACGCTGATCCAGAGCGGCGTGACAGGTGCCGCGCTGACCACGCTGCTGGTGCCGTTCTTCTGGTTCGAGTCGGTGCCAACCCTGGCCCAAGGGGCGCTGCTGCTGTCGGCAGGGCTCACCGGGTCGCTTGGGCATTACTTTGTGATCCGCGCATTCCAGTATGCCGACGCATCGTTCCTGAGCCCGTTCCTGTATCTGCAGATCTTTTCCGCCACCGTGGTCGGATACTTCGCATTCGGCCATCTGCCGGACTGGACCACCGCCCTTGGCATCGCCGTGATCTGCGCAGGCGGCCTGTGCGTCGCAGGCGGCGAGCCCCTACTGCGCCGGTTGGCCACGCGGCTGCGCCGATAGTCGCTCGAGCCTGCGGCCCACCGCGGCAAACGCGCGCTGGCGCACATACCCCGCCACCGTTACGGCGCACAAACACTGGGCAGCCCCGCGCACAAAGCCACCCCGCACGTCGGACAACGCCCGATACGGCGGGGAGACATCGCCTGTTAAGGTTTTGCCGATGCCGCAAGTGGCGTTACGTTTTGCTGCTACTTTCGGCTTTTGACATCACATCGGAGCGATATACTTGCGCTCAGGCCCGTTACGGCGGGCCAATGCCCCGAGAATTTCAGAACACCCCATGCCGACTGAACTCCACGCCTGGACTGCCCTGCGCCACCACTACGATGCCATCCGCCATACGCCGATGCAGCAGTGGTTCGCCGAGGCCGAAGCCGCCCGCCGCGTCGAGGACTTCTCGCTGGAAGCCGCCGGCCTGTACCTCGACTTCTCGAAGAACCGCATCACGTTCGAGACCTTTGCCCTGCTCATGAAGCTGGCCGAAGAAGCAGGCGTGGCCCAGCGCCGCGACGCCATGTTCGCCGGCGAGCATATCAATACGACGGAAGACCGCGCCGCGCTGCACGTGGCATTGCGCGCCCTGCCCGACGCCCCGTTCAAGGTGGATGGGGCATCGGTCATGCCCGGCATCAACGACGTGTTGCACCGCATGCGCGATTTCGCCGCCCGCGTGCGCACCGGCGGCTGGACCGGCTTCAACGGCCAGACCATCACCGACATCGTCAACATCGGCATTGGCGGTTCGGACCTCGGGCCGCGCATGGTGTGCCGCGCCCTGGCCCACCTGGCGGATCCCAAAGGGCCACGCATGCATTTCGTGTCCAATGTCGACGGGACCGAACTGGCCGAAACCCTAGTACGGCTGGACCCGGCACGCACGCTGGTCATCGTGTGCTCGAAGACGTTCACGACGCTCGAAACCATGGCCAACGCATGCAGCATGCGCGACTGGTTCCTGCGTCACGGCGTGGCCGAGAACCAGTTGGCACGCCATTTCGTTGCCGTGTCCACCAACCGCGAAGCCGTGGTCAAGTTCGGCATCGACCCGGCTAACATGTTCGAATTCTGGGACTGGATCGGCGGCCGCTTTTCGCTCTGGTCGTCCGTTGGCCTGTCGATCGCGCTCGCCGTGGGCTTCGACGCGTTCGAAGACCTGCTGCTCGGTGGCCGGGCCATGGACGATCATTTCCGCACGGCCCCGCTGGCGCGGAACATGCCCGTGGTCATGGGCATGCTCGGCATCTGGTATCGCAATTTCTTTGGAATGCCGACCAGCTGCATGGCGCCGTATTCCACGTCGCTTGAGCTGTTCCCGGCCTTCCTGCAGCAACTGGAGATGGAGAGCAACGGGAAGTCGGTGCAGCTGAACGGCGACCCGGCACACGTGGAAACATCGCCTGTGGTCTGGGGCACGGCGGGTACCAACGGCCAGCATGCCTATTTCCAGATGATCCATCAGGGCTCGCAGATCGTACCTGTGGACTTCGTGGCGCCGCTGGTGCCACCGCGCGACGTGCCCGGCCATCACGCCAAGCTGCTTGCCAACTGCTTTGCCCAGGCCGAGGCGCTGATGCGCGGCCGTGGCGCCGATGAATTGCGCGCCGCCGGGGTCACCGACGAGGCGCGCATTCCGCATATGGTTTTCGAGGGTAACCGCCCCAGCAATACGCTGCTGATGGAAGACCTGACGCCCCACGTGCTGGGCGCGCTGATCGCCCTCTACGAGCACCGCACCTTCGTGCAGGGCGTGGTGTGGAACATCAATTCGTTCGACCAGTGGGGCGTGGAACTGGGCAAGATCCTGGCGCGCCCCATCGAACAGGAACTGACTGGCCAGGGCACGGCCACGCATGATGCGTCGACCGCTGCGCTGATCGCCCGTGCACGCGGCGTGCTCGGGCGCGGCTGAGCCGGGCAGCCGGATCTGGGCCCGCGCGGCCCTTTCATCCTCGCCTGGCCGGTAGCCGCCTAGATTTCCGTACCCATCAGCTCGTCGCTGGCCACCCGGCCGGCATCGATCGTCAGGATGCGGCCGCAACGCGCCGCCACCGAGCGGTCGTGCGTCACCAGTACCAGCGTCGAGCCGGCATCGCGATTGAGTTCGAACATCAGCGCGATCACGGCTTCGCCGGTAGCGGTGTCCAGGCTGCCGGTAGGCTCGTCGGCAAACAGGATGTCCGGCCGTGCCACGAAGGCGCGGGCCAGTGCCACGCGCTGCTGCTCGCCACCCGACAGCGTCCGCGGATAGTGCGTCAGGCGCTTGCCCAGTCCCACACGTTCGAGCATTTCCGTGGCACGCTCGCGTACGCGCCCCGTTTCTCCGCGCAGCTCCAGCGGCAGCATCACGTTTTCCAGCGCGGTAAGGTGCCCGACGAGCTGGAACGACTGGAACACAAAGCCGACATGGCGACCGCGCAGCGCGGCGCGCTGGTCTTCATCGAGCTGGAAGATATCCTGCCCGTGCAGGCGGACCGACCCGTTGCTGGGCAGGTCAAGCCCGGCCAGCAGGCCGAGCAGCGTGGATTTGCCCGACCCCGAAGCGCCAACGATGGCCAGCGTTTCACCGGCCGTGACGGAAAACGAGACGTCGTGCAGAATCGTCAGCGAACCCGTCGTGTCAGCTACGGTCTTTCCGAGGGACTCGACAGCAAGAATGGAAGAGGACATGCGCGAGAGGATTGCAAACGTTGGTCGCCGGCGGATGCTGGCAGCTTGTAGTGCGACAGCGGTCGCCCTGTTCGGTTCACTGCCGGCGCCGCCCGCCATGGCGCAGGGCACGGCCACTGCATCGGCCGGGCCCGCGGTGCTGGTGCTGGGAGACAGCCTGTCGGCCGAATATGGCATTGCACGCGGCACGGGCTGGGCAAGCCTGCTTCAGGACCGCCTGCGCCGCGAGCGGTTCGATTATAGCGTCGTGAATGCCAGCATCAGCGGCGAGACCACGGTCGGCGGCAAGACCCGGCTCCCGGACCTGCTCAAGCGGCACAAGCCCGCCATCGTGATCGTGGAACTCGGCGCCAACGACGCGCTGCGCGGCCTGTCGCTGCCATCGACCGAAGCCAACCTGCGCGGCATCATCGGCGATGCCCAGAAGGCCGGCGCACAGGTGGTGCTGGTGGGCATGCGCATCCCGCCGAACTACGGCGCCGACTACACCGAGCGGTTCGTCGGACTCTTCCCGAAGCTCGCCGGGGAATACCGGACCCAGCTGGTACCGTTCCTGCTCGACAAAGTCGTGACACGGCCCGAATGGTTCCAGGAAGACCGGATTCATCCGACATCGGCCGCCCAGCCGACGTTGCTCGACACGGTCTGGCCTGCGCTGAAGCCGCTGCTGAAGGCGCCTGCCAAGCGCCGCTGATCCTGCGCCGCGCATCCCTGGCAGTAAAGAAAAAGCCCCTGCGGTATGCACCTGCAGGGGCTTTTTGCCATCCGGCGTAGCGCGCCGTATCAGTGCGCGGCGGCTTCGCTGGCCGGGGACAGGTCATCCGACTTCACCGGATGCAGGATCTTGACCTTTGCCTGCGCCTTCAGCGCTTCATAGTAGGCCGCCAGTTCGGTCTGGCCGGCGAGCTGGCTCAGCTGTTGCGCATCGGCCTGGCGCTGCGAGGCATTGGCTTCCGTCGGCGTGCTGACCTTGCTGATGCGATAGATCGCATAGCCGTCCGCACCCAGGTCCACACCCACCACCGACGGCAGCTTGGTGGCGTCGGCACGCATGATGGCGTCGACGGCCTTCGGCGACAGGTTGTCGGCCTTGGCGCGCGACACCGTGACCGTCGGGCCGAACCCGCTGGCGCTGTCGGCCTTCTTCAGCGCCTCGAGCCTGGCCTCGCCATCCTTGCGGGCCAGTTCGGCCGCCTGCTGCGCAACATATGCCTGGCGCACCTGGGCTTCCACGTCCTCGAACTTGCGCGCGGTCGCCGGGCGGTAGTCGACGATACGCGCCGCCACCAGCGTCGTCGGGCCCACCTGGATGGCCTCGGTATTGCGCTTGTTCTTGATCGCGTCGCCGCTGAACAGGGCCTTGAGCACCTTGTCGTTGTTGAGCGGATTGTCCTTGCCCAGGGCCGGGTTCGGCTGGCGCGTGACATTGTCGGCGGTCTGGATCGTCAGCTTGAACTTGTCGGCTGCCGGCTTCAGGCTGTCGGACTGTTCATAGACGGTATTGCCGAAGGCGTCCGCCTGCTCCGTGTACTTCTTGCTGGCCAGCTGCTTCTTCAGCTCGGCCTCGAGTTCCGGACGCACTTCTTCCAGCGGCTGGGTGGCAGCCGGCTTGATGCCGGTCAGCTTGATGATGTGGTAGCCGTAGTCGGTCTCCACGAGATCGCTGATCTGGCCGTCCTTGAGCGCGTACATGGCGTCCTCGAACGGCTTGACCAGTGCACCACGACCCATGAAGCCGAGGTCGCCGCCCTTCTCTGCCGAGCCCGGATCCTGCGAGTTCTTCTTCGCCACGTCCGCGAACGTTTCCGGGTGCTTGCGCACGTCTTCCAGCAGCTTCTGGGCCTTGTCCTTGGCGGCCTTGCGATCCGCGTCCTTGGCGTCCTTCGGAACCGTGATCAGGATGTGGCTGGCGCGGCGCTGCTCTTCCGTACGAAAACGCTGGGCATTGCTGTCGTAGTAGGACTTCAGCTCTTCCGGCGTCACGGTCTGACTGGCTGCCATGGCATCGCCGGACAGCACCACGTACTCAACCTTGGCCTGCTCGGGGGTGGTGTAGGCCGACAGATGCGATTCGTAGTAGGCCTTCAGCGCGGCGGCATCGGACGTCACCTTGGAAGTGAAATCAGCGGGCTTGATCAGCAGGGCCTGCACGTCGCGCTGCTGGTCGCGGATGGCGATCAGGCGGTCGAGCAGCGACTTCGGCACGAAAGCGGTGGTGCCCACGGCGCCGCCCAGTTGCTGCGTCGCCATTTCGAAACGCATGCGGGCGTCGAGCTGTTCGGGCGTCATGCCCTGCTGGGCCAGCAACTGGATATAGGCTTTCTCGTCGAGCTTGCCGTCCGGACTGCGCAGTTGGGCGATCGCCGGAATGGACTCGATGGCCTGGCGTAGCTGCTCGTTCGAAACGGTCAGATTCTTCTTGGCCGTGGCGTCGGCCACCACGCGCTGCAAAATCAGCTGGTCCAGCACGGACTGGCGTGCGGCGGCGCTCTCGAACATGCGCGGGTCGTAGTTGCTGCCAAGCATCTGACGCATGCGCTCGGTCTGGTCACGCATCACGTTGTCGACTTCCTGCACGGTGATGGTACGGCCATCGACCTTGGCGGCGTCATGCGAGCTGTCCATGAAGCGCGAGTAGCTCTCGACACCGAAGAACACGAACGACGGGAAGACAAGCACCAGCAGCAGCAAAAGCATCAGGCGCCGGTTGTTGCGTACGAAATCAAGCATGCTTTTCGGGTGAAAGGGTTGAGGCCTTTGGGCCGACAGTCAAACTTTGCGATTCTATCAGGAGCAGGACGCCAGACCTGCGGAATATGTGGCGTGGAGTGAGTTTGCGTCAGGATGCTTGCACGTTCGGGCCAGCGAACTGGGACGCTCGCTGCGCGGATCAGAAGATGCAAAAACAAAAAGCCCGCGATTGCGGGCTTTTATGTTGGCGGAGTGGACGGGACTCGAACCCGCGACCCCCGGCGTGACAGGCCGGTATTCTAACCGACTGAACTACCACTCCTTGCGTCGGCGCTACCTGCAAGACCTGTGCGCTGCGATCCAGTGTGGTGGGTGCTGAGGGGTTCGAACCCCCGACCTACGCCTTGTAAGGGCGCCGCTCTACCAGCTGAGCTAAGCACCCACATGGACCACGCAAGCCAGTTGCCTGCAAGGTAATTCTCGCTGCGCACGATTCGGCGGTTACTGCTTCGTTGCCGCTGTTTGCGTTGCGAGGCCGCGATTGTAATACGAGACTTTTCGATTTGCCAAGCGTTGATTGCACGATTCTCTTGCATCACGCTGGCCGCGCAAACAAAAAAGCCGCGGGGGCTAACCCGCGGCTCTTGGCGTTTCAACGATGGCGTCGATCAGTGATGAATGCGCTCGACCTTGGCCTCGCCCTTGTCCGCCACTTCGGAAGGCTTGGCGTCTTCCTCGGGCAGCGCCTCGGGCTTGCGCTCGAGTGCCAGCTCCAGCACCTTGTCGATCCAGCGCACGGGCACGATCTCGATGGCGTTCTTGACGTTGTCGGGGATGTCCGCCAGGTCCTTCACGTTTTCCTCGGGAATCAGCGCCAGCTTGATACCGCCACGGTGGGCAGCCAGCAGCTTTTCCTTGAGGCCACCGATCGGCAGCACTTCGCCGCGCAGCGTGATCTCGCCGGTCATCGCCACATCGGCACGCACGGGAATTCCCGTCAGCACCGACACCAGCACGGTGGTCATCGCGATACCGGCCGACGGACCATCCTTGGGCGTGGCGCCTTCGGGCACGTGGATGTGGATGTCGCGCTTCTCGAACATCTCATCCGCAATACCCAGACGACGTGCGCGCGAACGCACCACCGAGCGCGCGGCCTCGACCGACTCCTTCATCACGTCGCCCAGCGAGCCGGTACGCGAGATGTTGCCCTTGCCCGGCATGATCGCGGCTTCGATGGTCAGCAGATCGCCGCCCACCTCCGTCCACGCCAGACCAGTCACCTGGCCCACCTGGTTTTCCTTGTTGGCCAGGCCGAAGTCGTACTTGCGCACGCCGAGGAATTTGTCGAGGTTCTCGGAATCCACCTTTACCGCGCCCGACTCCTTCTTCAGCAGCAGCAGCTTGACCACCTTGCGGGCAATCTTCGACACCTCGCGTTCCAGCGAACGGACGCCCGCTTCACGCGTGTAGTAGCGAATGATGTCGCGGATGGCCGCTTCGGTGACTTCGATCTCGCCCTGCTTCAGACCATTGTTGCGGATCTGTTTCGGCAGCAGGTAGCGCGTGGCGATGTTCACCTTCTCGTCCTCGGTGTAACCCGACAGACGGATCACTTCCATCCGGTCCAGCAGCGGCGGCGGAATGTTCAGCGAGTTCGACGTCGCCACGAACATCACGTCCGACAGGTCGAAGTCCACTTCGATGTAGTGGTCCTGGAACGTGTGGTTCTGTTCCGGGTCCAGCACTTCGAGCAGGGCCGACGACGGGTCGCCGCGGAAGTCCATGCCCATCTTGTCGATCTCGTCGAGCAGGAACAGCGGATTGCGCACGCCAACCTTCGACAGGCTCTGCAGAATCTTGCCCGGCATCGACCCGATGTACGTACGGCGGTGACCGCGAATCTCGGCCTCGTCACGCACACCACCCAGCGCCATGCGCACGAACTTGCGATTCGTGGCGCGTGCCACCGACTGGCCCAGCGACGTCTTGCCCACCCCGGGAGGCCCGACCAGGCACAGGATCGGCGCCTTCACCTTGTCCACGCGCTGTTGCACGGCAAGATACTCAAGGATACGTTCCTTGACCTTTTCCAGACCGTAGTGGTCTTCGTCCAGCACGCGCTCCGCGTTGGCCAGGTCGTTATTGACCTTGCTCTTCTTGCGCCACGGCAGGTTGACCAGCGTGTCGATGTAGTTACGCACGACAGTCGCCTCGGCGGACATCGGCGACATCAGCTTGAGCTTCTTGAACTCGGCGTCGGCCTTCTTCTTGGCCTCCTTGGGCATGCGTGCGGCCTTGATGCGCTTATCCAGCTCTTCAAGGTCTGCACCTTCCTCGCCCTCACCCAGTTCCTTCTGGATGGCCTTGACCTGCTCGTTCAGGTAGTACTCGCGCTGAGACTTTTCCATCTGGCGCTTGACGCGACCACGGATGCGCTTTTCCACCTGCAGGATGTCGATCTCGCCCTCGAGCTGCGACAGCAGACTCTCCAGGCGTTCCGTCACCTTCACCATTTCCAGGATCTTCTGCTTCTGCTCGAGCTTGATCGGCAGATGCGCGGCAATGGTGTCGGCCAGGCGGCCAGCCTCGTCGATGCCCGACAGCGATGTCAGGATCTCCGGCGGGATCTTCTTGTTGAGCTTTACGTACTGGTCGAACTGCGACACGATCGCGCGGCGCAGGGCCTCGGTCTCGGCCGATTCAGCCGGTGCGGGCGGCACAGGCACGGCTTCGCACATGAAGTGCGAATCGTCCTCGCTCACCTCGGTGATGTTTGCACGTTGCGTACCCTCGACCAGCACCTTTACGGTACCGTCGGGCAGCTTCAGCATTTGCAGGATATTGGCGATGCAGCCAACCTCATAGAGGTCTTCGGCTGTCGGTTCGTCTTTGGCGGCCGTCTTCTGTGCCACGAGCATGATGCTCTTGCCCGACTCCATCGCAGTCTCGAGCGCCTTGATGGACTTCGGGCGTCCCACGAACAGTGGGATCACCATGTGCGGAAACACCACCACGTCGCGCAGCGGCAACAGTGGCAGGCGAATCGGCTCAGCCGGGAGGAGTTGTGTTCCGGACATCATTTTCCCCAGTCAGTCATTTAAGGCGTAAATAGGGTCTCGGGATTCGATTGCAAGATACCCGTCATCAATTCCCGACACTAAAAAAACGTGCCGTAAACTGCACCCGCGACCCACTCTGAAACAGCATACCCGCGTTTGCTCCCGTTAGTTTGTGGAATTGAAGAAAAAAAGCCGCTCGCTTTCCAGCGAACGGCAGCTTGAAAGTGTCGCCAGTATGGTTGGGACCACGTGGGTCCGGCACGTTCGGCGTCAGTTGGGCCTCGCTCAGTTCGATCCTGCCACCTTGGGCTGCTGCTCTTCGTACATCAGCAGCGGCGGTGCGTCGCCAGTAATCGTGCTTTCGTCGATCACCACCTTCTGCACGCCCTTGTAGTTGGGCAGGTCGTACATGACGTCCATCAGCGATTGTTCGAGAATCGAACGCAGGCCACGGGCGCCCGTCTTGCGACGGATGGCCTTGCGCGCGATCGCGGTCAGCGCAGCCGGGCGAATTTCCAGCTCGACGCCTTCCATGGCAAGCAGCTTCTGATACTGCTTGACCAGCGCGTTCTTCGGCTCGACCAGGATCTGCATCAGCGCGGCTTCGTCCAGCTTGGCCAACGTTGCCACCACCGGCAGACGCCCGATGAGTTCCGGGATCAGACCGAACTTGATCAGATCCTCGGGCTCGGTCTGCGGAAGCACCTCGCTGACCTCGCGCTCTTCCTTGCTCTGCACCTGTGCGTCAAAACCGATGCCGGTCTTGTCCGAACGCTGCATGATGACCTTTTCCAGGCCGTCGAATGCGCCACCGCAGATGAACAGGATGTTCGTCGTATCCACCTGCAGGAAGTCCTGATTCGGATGCTTGCGGCCGCCCTGCGGCGGTACCGAGGCCATGGTGCCTTCGATCAGCTTCAGCAGCGCCTGCTGCACGCCCTCGCCCGACACGTCACGCGTGATGGACGGGTTGTCGGACTTGCGCGAGATCTTGTCGATTTCGTCGATGTAGACGATGCCGCGCTGGGCCTTCTCGACCTCGTAATTGCAGTTCTGCAGCAGCTTCTGAATGATGTTCTCGACGTCTTCCCCCACGTAACCGGCTTCGGTCAGCGTGGTGGCGTCGGCGATCACGAACGGCACGTTGAGCAGGCGCGCCAGCGTCTGGGCGAGCAGCGTCTTGCCCGAGCCGGTGGGCCCGATCAGCAGGATGTTGCTCTTCGACAGCTCGACGTCGTCCTTCTTGCCGAGGTGCTTCAGACGCTTGTAGTGGTTGTAGACCGCCACGGCCAGAATCTTCTTGGCCTGTTCCTGACCAATCACGTACTGGTCAAGGCTTTCGCGGATTTCGTGGGGCGTGGGCAGATCCGAGCGCGTGACAGCGGCGGCGTCCTTGTCGGTCGCGGCGGCCTCGTCACGAATGATCTCGTTGCACAGGTCGATGCATTCGTCGCAAATGAACACCGACGGGCCCGCGATGAGCTTCTTTACCTCGTGCTGGCTCTTGCCGCAGAACGAGCAGTAGAGAAGTTTCTCGCTGGATGAACCTTTTTTGTCCGCCATAGGAATCAGTCACATTAGCAGTGTGGATCCCGCCAGAAACGTACGGGCGGGAAACGCATTAAACGCATCATACGCCAAAACAATTGGCGCAGTCGGCGGCGTCCCCTGCGTGTGGGGCAAAACGCAAAAACGAGGCGCACAGCCTCGTTCCGGTGTAGCCTTCGTCATTTGGCACGACGCAAGCCAATGCGGCAGGTGCCCGGCCTTGCCGGTCACCGCCCGGATGCTTCCGATGGATGCTTCCGGGCTGATGTGCCGACACACCGGCCAAATTTCAACTGCGGCGGGTAATCACCTTGTCGATCAGACCGTAGTCCACCGCCTGGTCGCCGCTCATGAAGTTGTCGCGATCGGTATCGCGGGCAATCTTCTCGACCGGCTGCCCGGTGACTTCCGACAGGATGCTGTTCAGCCGCTCGCGCAGGTACAGGATCTCGCGCGCCTGGATCTCGATGTCCGAGGCCTGGCCACGCGCACCGCCCAGCGGCTGGTGAATCATGATGCGCGAGTTCGGCAGCGCGCTGCGCTTGCCCTTGGCACCTGCAGCCAGCAGGAACGCGCCCATGCTCGCCGCCATGCCCATGCACAGGGTCTGCACGTCGGGCTTGATGAACTGCATCGTGTCGTAGATCGCCAGACCAGCCGAAACCGAACCGCCGGGCGAATTGATGTACAGCGACACGTCCTTGTCCGGGTTTTCGCTTTCCAGGAACAGCAGCTGCGCCACCACCAGGTTGGCGGTCTGGTCGTTGACCTCGCCAACCATGAAGACGACGCGTTCCTTGAGCAGGCGCGAGTAGATGTCGTACGCGCGCTCGCCCCGGCCGGACTGCTCGACAACCATCGGCACCAGTCCGAGACCCTGGGTCTCCAGGGCAGAAGCCTGCGTGGTGGCGAGACGATCAAGCAAATCATTGCGGGTCATGCAGGTTCTCCAGATATTCAGGAATGGTGTCAACCGGCCAGCGCGCGAGGCCGGTTGACACGGACCGCCGCCGCGTCAACGCGCGGCATCCGGTCTTGCCCGACCTCAGGCTTGTGCGGGCGCGGCGGTGAGTTCCTCGAACGACACCGACTTGTCCGTAACCTTGGCCTTGTCGCACACGAAATTTACCACGTTGTTTTCGAGCACGTAGGCTTCCATCTCGGCCAGGCGCTGCTGGTCACCGTAGTACCAGCGCATGACTTCCTTCGGGTCTTCGTAGCTCTTCGCGAAGTCCTCGATCTCGGCCTTGACCTGTTCCGGCTTGGCTTCCAGGCCGTTGGCCTTGACGATCTCGGCCAGGATCAGGCCCAGCTTCACGCGGCGTTCGGCCTGCTGGGCGAACATCTCGGCCGGAATCGGCATGTCCTTGGCGTTCGGCATGCCACGCTGCTCGAGGTCACGACGAGCCATTTCCACCAGGCGTTCCTGATCCTGTTCGATCAGGGCCTTCGGCACGTCCAGCTCGCTGACCTTCAGCAGGGCTTCCATGACTTCGTCCTTCAGCATGGAATGCGTGCGGCGCTTGACTTCGCGCTCCAGGTTTTCGCGGATGTCGGCGCGCATCTTTTCGACGCTGCCGTCAGCGATGCCGAGCGACTTTGCGAACGCATCGTCCACTTCCGGCATGTGCGCCCACTCGACCTTCTTCAGCGTGATCGTGAACTCGGCGGTCTTGCCGGCCACTTCCTTGCCGTGGTAGTCCTCGGGGAACGTCAGCGGGAACGTCTTGCTCTCGCCTTCCTTCAGGCCCAGCGTGGCCTGCTCGAACTCGGGCAGCATGCGGCCTTCGCCCAGCACGTACACGAAGTCTTCGGCCTTGCCGCCGGCGAATTCCACGCCGTCGATCTTGCCGACGAAGTCGATCGTCACGCGATCGCCGTTCTTGGCATCCACTTCGGCGCCACCGTCGCCATGGGCGCCGGCTTCACCGCGGTGGTGGTAGTGCACACGCTGCTTGCGCAGGATGTCGACGGTCTTGTCGATCTCGGCGTCGCCGATCTCGGTCTTGGTGCGGGTTACTTCGGCCGATGCCAGCTCGCCGATCTTGACTTCCGGATACACCTCGAAGGTGGCTTCGAAAGCCAGTTCGTCGTCGGCAACGCCTTCGGTCTTGATGTCGAACTTCGGCTGACCGGCCACCTTCACGTCCTGGGCCTGGGTGATGTCGAAGAACTTGCGGGCGGCCTTGTCGAAGCGCACTTCGAATTCCACCTGCTGGCCGTATTGCTTCTCGACCATCTTCATCGGCACCTTGCCCGGACGGAAACCGGACATTTTCACGGTCTTCGACAGACGTACCAGGCGTTCCTGCGTTTCCTTCTGCACTTCGGCCTTGGGAATAGCCAGGGTCACCTTGCGGTCCAGCTTGCCGAGGTTTTCAATGACGTTCGACATGGTCGTTAATCCAATCCAGAAATAGTTGTTGTCAGCGCATCCGTCTGCGCACCTTGCCGCCTGGCCGCGGCCAGTGCTCGCGAGCGGAGTTCTCCGCGCAAACGGAAAACGCGGATTATCGCACGGTTTTCATTCGCTTCCGGCAGTTTTTACCCTAGTCAGTCTGGATCCGGCTCCGGATCCTGCCCCGACGGGTCTGCCGCCTGCCCACGACGCAGTGCGCGCAGAAGCAGACGGGCCGGATCGACGGCATCGGCCAGATCCGCCTCCAGGGGCAGCGGTTCACCTTCAAGCTGGCAGGCGATCAGTTCGGCGCCCAGTGCGGCCCATGTGAGGCCGCGCGACGCGTATGCAAGAGCCGCGTAGAGCCCAGGCAGACGAGGCAGGTCGCGCAAATGCGCGCCGCGGAGCGCACCGGCGTGTGCCAGCGCCTGCGGCTCGTCGGCCATGTGGCCGATCAGCGGCAGGCGGTTGTGCGTGACGGTGCGCACGCCCACGTAACCCGTCAGCGTCCCAGCGTCGATCCGGGCCAGCGCGGCTGCCCGGTCGGGAAGCAGCGACGCCACACGCCCCAGGTTGGCGGCATGTACCGCGGCGCTTTCGGCCAGCGGGCCCGTGTCGGGCTCGTAGCTGGAACCCACCCGGGCCCCACCCTGCTCGCCACGCGGCAACAGATAGCCGCTGCCGGTCACCACGCAGTCGGGCCATCCGCCCAGCGCTTCGACATGGGCAGGGGTCAGATCGGTCAGTTGCCCGCGTACGCGGCGCAGCGCCAGGAAGCCGGCCGGCACCAGCCGTTCGGCCTCGTGCGCATTTGCCACCACCAGTACCGGCGCGCTGGCCAGCACCGCGCCCGATGCATCGCGAGCAAGCCACTTTCCATCGACATGCTCGATGGCCGCCACCCGACATCCGAAGCGGGCATCCAGCCGGTTGCCGGCGGCGGCCAGCTGGGCCCGGCAGATATCGGGCGGCGCCACCCACCCGCCCTGCGGAAACCAGAGCCCGCCACGGCTCACCGTGGCGCCGTGGGACGCCGCAGCCTCGCCAGGCGACATCCATCGCACGAACGATTCGGGAAAGCCCAGTGCGTCAAGTGCGGCATGTTGCGCCGCGTTTTCGATGTCATCCTCGCCGGTCTGCAACACGCCGCAGCCATGCCATCCCACCGGATGGCCGGCGTCGGCCAGCGCCCGCCACGCACGCAAGGCATGCAGGTTCCCGGCGCGCGACAGCCGCGACAGCAGGCTGTCGTCGGCCGAAACGTGCGCGTGCATGGCCGCCGCGCGATGCCCGGAGGTCTGGCGCGCCGGCCCGTCGTGGGCATCGAACAGCGTGACGCGCCAGCCGCGCGCGGCCAACCGCTCGGTGACCGCGCATCCGGCCAGCCCCGCGCCGATGACGATGGCATGCCGCTCGGCCCAGCGAGCGGCGTCGGGCGGCGCGTGGCGGCGATTTTTCCAGACGGGCGCAAAGCGTGCGACTGTCATGTCACGTTTGCCGCCAAATCCGGGAGCCTTGCTGACTTCGAAGCCAGCGGCCTGCAGGCCCCGGCGCACGAATCCGGCCGCCGTGTAGGTAGCCAGTGTCGCCCCCATGCGTGCCATCCGGGCCAGGCCGCGAAACACGATGTCCGACCACATGTCGGCGTTGCGCGACGGCGAGAAGCCGTCGAGGTAGAACGCATCGGCGCCAGCCACGAGCTTCGGCAGCATGGCCTGCACGTCGCCGAACGCCAGCGTCAGCGTCAACGCCCCGCCCTCGAACGTCAGGCGATGCAGGCCCGGCAGCGCGTCGGGCCACTGCTGCTGGAGTTGCGCGGCCAGCGGCAGCAGATCGCCCAAACCGGCATGCAACTGTGCCAGCCCTTCCCGCGTGAACGGGTGCTTTTCGATGGAAACAAAGTGCAGGCGCGCGCAGCGCTGCGGCGCGTTGCGCCAGGCCTGCCAGGTGGCCAGGAAGTTCAGCCCCTGCCCGAAGCCGGTCTCGACGATGACGAATTGCTCGCGCCCAGCCCAGTTGGCCGGCAATCCGTTGCCACCCAGGAAGACATGCCGGGCCTGTGCCAGGCCGCCTGCAGTGCTGTGATAGACGTCGTCGTAACGCGGCGAATACGGGATGCCGTCGTCGGACAGGATGGGCTCGGCGGCCTCAAGGGTACACGGCATGGCAGGACGGAAACAGGAGCAAGTACGACAGGAAAACGGCCGGAAATGGCGGCGGATGGTAGCATAGCCCCCTTCGCGCAGACCGCCTGCCGGCCTTTGTCTGACTGGACGCCTGCCGGCCTTTGTCTGACTGGAGTTTGCGCGCCGTCATCCCGCCTTGCCATGCTCAGTTATCGTCACGCCTTTCACGCCGGCAATCACGCCGATGTCCTCAAGCACGCCGTTGTCGTCCAGTTGCTCGACTATCTGACGCAGAAGGACAAACCGTTCTGGTACGTCGACACGCATGCCGGGGCTGGCCTGTACGCGCTGGATCATGCCTACGCGCAGAAAAAGTCGGAATTCGAGACCGGCATCGCGCCGCTGTGGCGCGCCGCGGCCAAGGGCCAGGCCCTGCCCGAACTGCTCGAAGCCTATCTTGAGCAGGTTCGCGAACTGAACCAGGATGGGAATCTCAAGCACTATCCGGGATCACCCTGGCTGGCCTGGCAGATGCTGCGAGATGCCGACCGTTTGCGGCTGTTCGAACTTCATAGCACCGAAATCCAGGTGCTTCGCGACAACTTCCGTGGCGCGGGTCGGAAGGTCATGCTCTATGACGGCGACGGCTTCAACGGCATCAAGGCCATCCTGCCCCCGCCACCGCGCCGCGCGCTGGTGCTGATCGACCCTTCCTACGAAGACAAGCAGGACTATGCGCGCACGGTCGACACGCTCAAGGCGGGCCTGGAACGGTTTGCGAATGGCGTTTATGCGATCTGGTATCCCGAAGTGCAGCGCCGCGAGTCTGTCCAGTTGCCAGCGCAACTGAAACGGCTTCCGCTCAAGAGCTGGCTGCATGTGACCTTGACCGTCAAGCATCCGGTGGAAGGCGGCCTGGGTCTGCACGGCAGCGGCATGTTCGTGGTCAATCCGCCGTGGACGCTCAAGGCTGCACTGCAGGAAGCGATGCCAAAGCTCGTGGAATTGCTAGGCCAGGACGCCGGCGCCGGCTTCACGCTCGAATCGCTCGACAACTAACGGTGCGGTGGCCGGCTCTTCTGTGCCGCAGCCCACAGACTGGGGCGATCGGGCGCGCGATGGTGACAGGATTCCCGCCAGGGGATGCCCCCAACATGCCCGGACCGCCGAGATCGCCGTGACACGCCTGACACCGACCCACTATCGCTTTCTCTTCTCGATCTGCGCACTGGCGGTGCTGGTGCTCTCGCTGCTGCCGCCGGATACGGCCGAACCGTCCACCGGCTGGGATAAGACGAATCACCTGCTGGCATTCGGCACGCTGGCCGTACTGGGCCTCCGCGCCTGGCCGGCGCGGATCTGGCAACTGGCCTTGGCCCTGACGGCCTACGGCGCGGCGATCGAGGTCCTTCAGTCGCTGACGACCTATCGCACTTCTTCCTGGGCCGACCTGCTGGCCGACGTGTTGGGCATCGGGATCGGGATGGCGCTCGGTTTTCGCGCGATCCGCGCCGGACGATCGACATCGGGCAGCACCTGACCCTGACCAGACGACGCAGACACCCCGCATCGGGCATCGCACCGGCGGCGCCTCCTACGGAAATCGCGCCTCAAGCCGGCGCTTAATATGTCGTTAATACTCCACATCGCGTCAAGCTTCGTGGATCAAATGGTCGCCATCTCTTCCGTAGGGTCGCAAGTTCTCGCCGGCACAGCCCGTGCCAATTCCGCGTCGGCAGCCACCGGCGCGCCAGCGCAGGGCGAGGGATCGTCCGCAACGTCTGTCACGCTGAGCCGGGCCACGCCCCTGCCGGCCAACTGGCCAACCTATTCTGCCAAAAGCATGGGCCCGACCCCGGTCTGGGAGCATGCGATCGGTGATCCGATCTCGATGCGCATGGCAGGCAACGTATCGGCGTCCAAGCTATCCGCGCGATTCAGCGGTCTTGGCGAGGCACTGATGAACCAGATCGCTGGCGGCGGCGGCAGTTTCTCGCAGTCGATCATCCAGTTGCCCGCCGACGAGCCGATCGACGCGGTGGCGTCGTCGAGCTTTCAAGCCCACTCGAGCAACGAAATCCAGCTGACCATCACCACACGCGGCGGCGCCAAGGTAGGCATCACGCTGGGCAGCGACGGGGACCGCCTGCGCGTGCAGGCAACGGTCAGCGACGGCCAACTGTCCGATGGTGAGCGCGAGGCAATCGGAAAACTCTCGGCAGCGTTCCAGAAATCGATCGACGCGCTGAACGAGGTGCCGCCGCGCATCGACGTGAACGGCTTGATGCAATACGACGCCACCCAGTTTGCGTCCGTGCATCTGCAGGCAAACCTGGCCCTAGGCGGCAATCAGACGCAGACACTTGATTTTCAGGCCGACGACAAGGTGCGGTCGCTGACGTCGACCGGACCGACCGGCACGATAAAGCTCAGCGTCGACACCAGCAACCCGACGATTTTCGGCACCCCGGCGCAACAAGCCAAGGCCGTCAGCCAGTACCTGAAGCAGTTCGACGACGCCAAGGCGCGCGGCCAGGGCGACGCCGCGCTGATCGCCATGTTCAAGGACGCTTTCAGCGCCCTGCATAGTCACTACAACACCGCCACCACCCAGCAATCGCGCTTCAGCTTCAGCGCCGGCGACCACGGCATGCTGACGGGGCTTGCCGACTTCTCGGCCTCGATCTCGCAGGCGCCCGCCTCCATCAATCCGCTGCGCTCCGACGAGACGGACACATTCGACTATCAGGCCTCGCAAACCACCCAGCTGCTAGGCCGCGGCCAGGCCGACCGCGGCGCCAGGCAGCAACAGCAGTCGAGCCTGGATGCCAGCTACCACAGCGCCCTGTCCGCCGACACGCCGCTGTCCCTGGACGAAAGCCCGTACTCGCAAAACTACTACTACGAACAAATCCACGACAAGGCCAGCAGCGAATCAGAATTCGCCTATCGCAAGGGCGACCTGATGAAGGCAACGATCACGCAATCGGTCGACCAGTCGCGCCATACCCAGAAATACGTCATGGGCCATCTCGAGGAAGATTCGACCAGCCCATCCTCCAAATCGCGCACGATCGACGTCCTGGCCCTGGTCAAGGCCGCCGAGAACCAATCCGGCCTCGGCCTGCGCCGGAACAGCGAAGCGCGTGAACGCGTGCTGGCGGGCATGCACGACAAAGTCTTGCTGGTGGCCGATACGGCCGGACTAACACGTTAGGTATGCAATGCGGTACAAGCGCACCCGCCCGGATGGGCGAAAGAGCGCAATGACGCACTTTTGACGCGCAGATTTGCGCGATCAAGCGCCCCGGCTTCATTGAGCGTCGCCAGTTTGCTTTCTGGCCCAGGGAGGTGGTGAGGGAAAACACTTTCCCCCTACTGGGCGGTGTCTACGTAGTGTTCGACGAAGTAGACTCGGCAAACAAGCCATCCCGCAGGGGGCCTATGTCGTCGTCGAATAACGAGCGCCCGTCCACGCGCCGCCTGACGGTCTACGCCTTGGCGGCTCTCGCCATCCAGATCCTCGTATTGGGCATATGGATCTTCCGGCTCTACATCGTGGAAGACCACTCATCTCCGATGGTCGGCATCGACTTCGCGATTTTCTGGTCTGCGGCAAAGGTGGCCATGGCGCATGGAGCCGCCGCCGTCTTTTCGCCACAGTGGATGCAGCCGATGGAACTCGCGTTAGGGCTCGACACCTATTCCGCCTGGCCGTATCCACCGACATTTCTGCTGGCAGTCTTGCCGTTTGGGCAGTTGCCCTTTGGTATGGCTCTGTCCATTTACTCCATGCTCGGATTGCTGGCCTATGGGGCCGTGCTCGCGCGCCTCTGCCGCGGGATCGACCGCGCATATCTGCCGCTGCTGCTGGCGTTCCCCGGCGTCGCCATTGCTATCGGGCTAGGGCAGAATTCCCTGTTCACGGTTGCGGCTGCCGGCGCTGCACTGGCCATGATCGAGGCTGAGACCGCTCTTGCGGGAGTATGCATCGCCATGCTCGCCATCAAGCCGCAATTTGGCGTGCTGTTCCCGCTGGCGCTCGTCTGTGCCGGGCAATGGAAGACATTCGGCGTATCCGCACTTTGCACCCTTGCAATTGTCGGCGCGAGCCTTCTGGCGTTCGGCGTAGATGCCTGGCTGGCATTTGCGGAATTCCTGCCGCAGTTCAGCACGCTGGCGGTAGAGCAAGGCGGCATCATGATGTGGCCCGGTATGCCAACTGCCTTCGCGCTGGGCCGAAGCGCTGGCTTGTCGGTCACTGCTTCCTACCTGTTGCATGGTGTTGTGGTGACACCCGCGGTCCTTGCATTGGCTTATCTGTGGACGCGGCGGGCCAGATTCGAACTCAGGGCCGCCTCGCTCATTATCGCCACGTTGCTGGTGCAGCCCTACATCATGTTCTATGACCTGGTGTGGCTAATCTTGCCGCTCGTCCTTCTCATTCGTGACCACCGGGCCGTGGCGCTGGGGCGCATGGAATGGATTGTCATCGGCGCAGCCTGGCTGGCGCCCGCCCAAGCCGTCCTCTCAGCGTACCTTCACCAATACCTGAACGTTCTCCCGGCCGTAATGATCGCCTTGCTGATCATCGTGGTGCGGCGGCATTCGGCGACGGCACGCGAATCAACCGACGCCTGCGGAGAGACATCCCGGCGCACTTGTTGACCACCGGCGTCATCGACAACGGCCCTACGAGGTCGAAGAACTGGAAGTGCTGCCGATTGCGCGACGACAAAGGGGGGAAATCACCCGCCGGCCTTTGCTGGGCTTGGCTTCGCGGCACTAAGTGCCACCGATTGGCGTGGAGTGCAAATGTTGCGATTACGCAACAAAGAGGTAGGTTGGTGCGAGGGAGGGGAAGCGTGAGCGCTGGGAAATCAGCGCGTTAGCAGACTTCCGGGGGAATCCTGGGGACTTGTAGCTCGCCCGATTCTGTTATGTGAGGGGCTCTCCCCACGGGGACGCGCCAAGTTTACAGGCCGTTGCACTCGGCCATATACTGTATAAATATACAGTACTCAACAGTGCATCATGGGTAACAACAGACTGGCTCGGACCTGCCAAATCCCCACAAACGCTGCCGCGCCTGGCGACATCGTCCCCACCGAAAACGGAATCCTTGGCCGAGTGCCTGGCGTTTATGTTGCGCAAGCGGTGAACTCACTCCCTCCTCCTACGGCGATCGGGCCCGGCGCCGCGACGGTCGTGGTGGAGGCGGGAGAGCTGGGCCTCGTGCATGTTTCGGTCGAGCGCCGGCGGGCCAAGCACGGCCGGCACTCGCATTACTTCTGGACGGCCGTTCGGGCCGAGCCATTGGATGATCCGACCCGGTGAGCGTGGCAGTGCGTGAGCTAACCGGCGGAATCGAGACGAAAGACGGCCGTCGCTTCTCTCTGCTTGATCTGTCCAAGCTGCATAAGCACTTTGCCTCACCACTGTATATACATACAGCCAATTTCCGCCGGATGGTGAAAGTCGGTGGGGGCACCGGAAAAAGGTAACCTTGGTAACCACGTCTGGAGAATTGCCCGCAAACCGTTGTGGTGCAAGGCTTAGCGGGTTTCGAGCAAAAGGTAACATTGGGGTAACTTTAAGGTAACCAGATTACCTTTTTCATAGGTAACACCTTCCAAATCACCCCCTCAATAAAATCAATGACTTAGCGAGAGGTTACCTTTTAGGTTACCCAAGATTACCTTCCAAAGGTAACCACCGCTTTCCTTATAAATCATGTAGTTAGACGGCATTTTCGGGCTTAGTTACCGAGGTTACCTTTTTCCGGACCCTGCCCTAGTTCATAGGATTGAAGCGGCATCGCCCCGGAGCGATGTACTGGAGGCTTGTTGCGACGATAGGCGCCGAGAATTGAAAATTTCACTGCTGTCGTACGTCGTCCGCTGGCGCCAAGACTGGCGGGTGGAAGCGGCGCCGCACGCGTGCATCAAAACTGACCTACGAGGCGCGCCGGCGAGGCGGGGTCGAAGTGGCGCGCTGAAGGATGACATATCGGTCGTCGGGTAGTCCTAGTCACATTACCCTCACAGACTTCCAGATGCGGCAAAATTTGAATGTCTAGTGCTCCATTCGGAGGGGATGCCGCGTGCAGCACGTCCATTTCTATCAGCATGAGGCAGCTTGAATGCGAACCGACGAGTTCATTGATCTTGTACGACACGCCTGGCCTACAGAGAGCAATAGCGACCCAAGCACGGACGTGCTCCAGGTCTCGACCCCTCCCTATTCGCGCGAGCGTAGCCAGAAAATCAGGAACTGCTTCCCGCATGACACAAACGCAATCCGACAACAAATAGCAAGGATACGAAAAGAACTTATTTTGCGATCAGTATGCAGTGAAGAGGACGTGCAACGTCCTTTAATCGTTGCTCACGAGTTAATCCTCAATTATTTGAGGGGTGAACCTGAAGGCGAAATTCAGGGGCACGTGGAGTGGCGAAAGGCACTCGAGCTAATGTGTAGTGCTCCGCGCTCACCGCATTTCTCCAACTATGAATCGGTTCTAGGCAGCTGCGAGGATGAGCGAGCCTTGGCTACGGCAGTGCAATATCTTAAGAAAGTCGGATACGATATCAATTTCGCAGAAGGCGAGCTAAAAATATCCGACGACGAAGAAAGGAAACTTGCAACTGACATCGACTCGCTCGTAGCAACTGTGGGCGGACGCGTAGTATTGGACTGTGTATTCCATCAAATTAACCATCTATTCGACCCCAGATTTCAACGATACCGCTTCGTAAGAAAGACAAGCCAATGGAATCACCAAGTAAACCCCCAGCAGCCTTTTGGATATTTGATTAACCTTGCCGTAAAGCATTGGCATCTCGAACCAAAAGAAACAAATCTGAATCTACTAGATAAAATTCAACACCTTTCCACTGCCTACAGCGCATTGCATGAGGTCCAACCATACAACCCATACTCGTCCCTGTTCGTTGACACCCAAAATATAATTAATTTTCTTCAGCGATCGGTGCGCTACGACTCATTATTCAGCATCTTTCAACTCAGAGTTACTGACGCGAAAATTTTATATAAAGGCTTGCTGCGAAAGCATATTTCATCACGCACCACCATTCGAGGGATTGGCGTGGCCGAAGTAATTCGATTGACGGACTTCATCATTGATCGACATTGCCGCGGAAATTTCAAGATTCCTTTCAGCGCGAAATCGATAGCGCAAGAAAGAAAAATGAGGGAATCAACTGTACGGAAGATAATTGACACAGTGCTCGCTCATGAGCCACATGCCGCAAACAAGGATTACCTTCTTGCCGCTAATGTAGACTTGGTCAATTTTCAAGACAGACCTCTACTGAAACAAAAGAATGGGACCTATCAGATCATTTCCCCTTCAATTTGCGGGCCCGCCTTCGTAACGTCTCTTCTCCAATTTGCCAGCGGGGCCGACAGTAATTTTTACGCCGACCTCGGGCGCCAAGCCGAGCACCTACTCCGGGAAAAACTGACGGCTCACGGCATAACTTGGCATACTGGAGAGTACTCTTCCGTATATGAAGGAAGATTGGAGAAAGGAGAGTGCGACATCGTAATCGAAACCAAGGACGTGGTGTTTTTCTTAGAGACAAAGAACAAGACTCTTACAAATTTGGCTCGCAGCGGCAGCGATCTTCACTTATTCACGGATCTCGCTCTTGGTGCAGTGCATGCGGCAAGCCAAATCATTCGGCACGAACTATTACTAAAATCCAACGGCACATTGACGCTTAAAGATGGTGATTTAAATCATACAGTACACCTCAACAACCGCCATGTTGAGAGGATATCTATCAGCCTACCGGAATTTGGCGCACTCCAAGACCGGATAATTTTGGACCATCTGTTGAACGCCTTTTTGCGAGCTGACTTTTCAACCAACAGCGGAGTAATGAAAAAGCAGTTTTCGCAAGCAAACAAAATTGCACAAAGTCTGAGGAATTCTTGCGCGGGACTTGCGAAACTGGGCGCCGACACCACGAGAATGTTCTTCTCAAACTGGCATTTGAGCTTTGCTCAATTATGTGTTCTGCTGGACAGAGTGAAATCGAATGAGGATTTCAAATCGGAGCTATGGCGAACGAGAAATATTGTGACGGGCACGCATGATTGGTATCACGATCAGAGCCACATGATCGGTCTTTATGAAAACGTGACAGCCAGTACAGATGCTGGTTAGGAACAGGCAGAGCCACGCGCGTATTTACCGCCCACGCCCAATGTCAACTTCCTAAACAGGCAGATCGTTCAACCCATACCCCCCAAACCTAACCACCCCCTCCCCAACCCACTCATTCACCTCCGCCAGCCGCTCCTGCAGCGGCTTCACCTCATTCCTCGCAAAAACCAAAGCCGCTTTTTCAGCATCCCCAAATCCCCCAGTATTAGCCGGAATAATCCCCATCAACTGCGGCGGCACCCGATGCGCGGCCAGCTGGTCGTCCCGCGTCACGTTCTTGATATTCCAGAACTCATCCTTGGCAGCCACCTCGGAAACAGGAATCAACTGAATCCCGTCCTTTTTGCCCGAAGGCGCATACATAAACAGGTTCCGGAAATTTCCCGGTCCTTTGCTGTTCTTCAGCGCCTCGCGCAACGCGTCCACGTCTTCCTGCTTCTGCGCCGCGTCCGTCATGTACAGGATGAACCCGGCATGGCTGCCGTTCTTGTAATACCGCCGCCGGAACAGCGTCGCTGATTCGTTCAGCCAGGTCGCGTTCAGCGCCGACAGGTATTCGGGCAGCCCATACACCTCCTGGTTGATATCTGGCTCCATCAGGTGGAACACGCTACCAGATTTGAACCGATGCACGTCCTGCATGTTTTGCACGAAGAAGTAGCTGTCCAGATCCAGCCCCCGCCGCATGTACTTTGCCAGGGCCGGCTCCAGCGCCACCGGCCGCCCCAGCACGTTGTCGCGCCGCTCCAGGTATCCATTCCCGAACACCAGAAAATCCTGCACCCACCGCGCGAACGCCGACCGCGACAGCAGCTTGTGCGGGATGAACGTCGACACCAGGATGTTCCGCTTCACGTAAATCGGCGAGCTGTTATGCACCGCCGCGCGAAACGTGCGCGCCAGCCCCTCCCAGGGCATCGGCGGCTCGAACCAGTCGCCCACGCGCAGGCATTCCACGTAGTCCAGCAGCTCGCGCCGATCCAGCACGGCCACCGGGTCGCCAAACGTGAACGCCTCCAACGCCCCGGCGCCAGCGCGCGCCGCCGTGCCACCCTTCCGACGAAATTTCCCCATGCTCATGACATCTCCATAATGCTGGTGTTCGTTGTGGTCACACCCTCCAACGGCTCGTGCGCGATGGCGTGCATACAGGCCCAGGCCAGATCCGCGTGGCTGGTTTCCTCCGACCGGCCGGCCTGATAGGTGACCCGCCCCCCGGCAGCCGTGGTGGTCTTCCGGATAGACATGAACGACGCGGCGAAGTCCGTCCACCCGGCATCGAATTCCAGCCGCCCCTTGCTGATCACGTCGTGCGCCTTCAGCACCAGGCCGGTCTTCACGTCCACGGAATAGGTAAAGCCCCGCGCATCGGGCCGGAACTTACTGACCAGCTGGAACACGGCATCGCCAATGCCCGTCCGGTCGATGCCGATGTACGCCACGCTGTACCGCTCGCACACCCGCTTGATCGCCGCCGCCTGCTCCTCGTAGTCGATGCCGCGGAACTGGTGCTTCTCCAGCACCCGGAACTTGCCGCCGGCCACCAGCGGCGGCGCCACCACCACAAGCGCCGCGCTGTCGCCGCCGCCACCGTTCGGGTCATAGCCCACCCACACATCCCGGTTGCCAAACGGTCGCGGCGACCAGTGCCGGAAGTCCTCCCACACCTCCCAGCTATCCACCGTGCAGCGCATCAGCATCGACAGCGGAAACACCGACGCCGTATCGTCGATAAACCCGCACATCAGCAGGTTCTCGAAGTCGGCATCGCTGTATTCCAGGCGCAGCTGCTCGATGTCGAACAGGTTGCAACCGCCGGCAATCGCATCCTCCACGGTCACAATCTGCCGCCACTGCCCGTCCGCGCAACGCCGGCCGCCCTTCAGGTTCGCGTGGCTCACATCCACGCGGATGTGGTCTTGCTTCTTCCGCCCCCGATTGAACAGCGCCCCGGACCAGAAGGGGTACGCCTCATGCGCCAGGCTCGAAGGCGTCGAGAAATATGTCTGCCGCCATTTCGAATGGATGGCCATCCCCGACGCCACCTTGCGCAGCTCCTGAAAACGCTGGATCCAGAAATACTCGTCCAGGTACAGGTTGCCGTGGTAGCTCTGCGCCGTGCGCGCGTTGGTGCCCAGGAAGTACAGCGTGGCGCCGTTCGGCAGCACCATCGGGTCACCCTTCAGGTCCACCCCGACGGCAACCCTGGCGAACTGCATGATGTACTGCTTGAAGACGTGCGCCTGCGCCTTGCTGGCCGACAGAAAGATCTGGTTGCGCCCCGTGGTCAGCGCATCGACCAGCGCCTCGCGCGCGAAGTACCAGGTCGCGCCGATCTGCCGGCTCTTCAGGATGTTGCGGATCCGCTCGGCCAGGCCTGCCTCGTACCAGAGTCGCTGATACGCGAACATCGAATCCATGAACGCGTCCACCAGCTCGCCCTGCTGCGCCTCGCTAATCGCGTTGCGCTCCACCTTGCGCCGAGCGCCCTTGTTCCGGTTGGCCACCTTGGGATTCAGGTCGACCTCGTTGCCGCTGGCCTCATAACGCCGCACACGCGCAAGCCGCTCGATCTGCCGGCCCAGCAGGTCGATTTCCTTGTAGTCCTTGCCCTCCTTCTGGTCCTTGGCCACCAGCAGCGCCATCCGCGCCTCCAGGCTCGCGCCCACGCGGTCCACCGTGTCCGCCTTGTGCCACGCCTCACGGCGCTTCCAGCTATGCACGGTCGCGGCCTTGATGCCGAGCATCTCGGCGATGCGCGCGACGCGGTATCCCTGCCAGTAGAGCCCGCGCGCAATGCGGCGCGGGTCCATCTGCGGGTCGAATTGATGCGTGGAAATGGGCGGCAGCGTAGTCATGCCGCAACGCTACCGTTCGCGCGCACGCGTGCCACGCGGACGATGTTGTCTGCCCGGCGCCAACAACACCGCGACGTTGCCCGCGCGAGTCCGCCTGCTCACCATGGCAACACCACTGATTCACCGACGAGACAGCCATGGCCAGCAGCAAGCCCAAGTTCTTCCGCATCGCCACCGAAGGCGCCACCAGCGACGGCCGCGTGATCGACCGCCAGATGCTCCTGCAGATGGCCGCCAGCTATACGCCGCAGACGTACGGCGCCCGCATCAACCTCGAACACATTCGCGGCATCGACCCCAAGGGCATGTTCCAGGCCTACGGCGACGTCCTGGCCCTGAAAGCCGAAGAACAAGACGGCAAGATGCGGCTCTTCGCGCAGCTCGACCCCACGCCCGAACTGGTATCGCTCACCAAAGCTCGCCAGAAAATCTTCTGCTCGATGGAGGTGAACCCCGATTTTGCGGATACCGGCGAGGCCTACCTGACCGGTCTGGCCGTCACGGACAATCCGGCCAGCCTGGGCTGCGAGATGCTGCAATTCAGCGCCAAGGCCAAGGTCAATCCGCTGGCCGACCGTAAGCAGGATCCGAACAACCTGTTCTCCGAAGCCGTCGAAGTCGAACTCGACTTCACCGCCGACGATCCGAGCGAACCTGCCCAGCCCACCAACGGCCTGGCCGCATCCATCAAGCGCCTGTTCGGCTGCGTCGACAAGTCCGAAGCCGGCAGCCAGGCGCAGCACGCGGACACACGCGAGGCCGTCGAGCAACTGGCCCGCGAGATCCACGCGATGGGCGGCACCTTCACGAAGGTCACCCAGGCGCTGGAATCCATCGCCAGTCGCGTCGACACGATCCAGTCCGAGCAGCAAAAAGACAAGGCCGAGTTCTCCACCTTGAAAACCGCGCTCGATTCGACCGAGTCGTACAGCCGCCGCCCACCGGCCACAGGGGGCAACGGCAGCACCGCCGCCTCGACCGACTGCTGACCCGACACCCCATTCCTCCGGAGCCCATCCCATGCGCAACGACACCCGCCGCCTGTACACGGCCTACGAACAACGCATCGCAGAACTGAACGACGTGGACCGCGTCGACCGCAAGTTCAGCGTCGCGCCCACCATCCAGCAGAAGCTGGAAACCCGCGTGCAGGAATCGAGCGAATTCCTTTCGCGGATCAACATCATTGGCGTGCCCGAGCTGGAGGGCGAGAAGGTCGGCCTGGGCGTATCCGGCCCCGTGGCCAGCACCACGGATACGTCGAAGAAGGAACGCCAGACCACCGATCTGGCCGCGCTCGACAATCGCAAGTACCGCTGCGAGAAGACCGACTCCGACACGCACATCACCTACCAGCGCCTGGACACCTGGGCCAAGTTTCCAGACTTCCAGACGCGCCTGCGCGACGCCATCCTGCGCCGCCAGGCACTGGACCGCATCATGATCGGCTTCCACGGCATTGGCCGCGCTGCCACGTCCGACCGCAAGGCGAATCCGATGCTGCAGGACGTGAACACGGGCTGGCTGGAACACCTGCGCAAGGAAGCAAAGGAGCGCGTCATGACCGGCGCCAAGGCGGCCGACAAGATCGTCGTAGGCGGCTTCGATGGCGAACCGGGCCGCGACTACGCCAGCCTCGACGCCCTGGTCTTCGACCTGTGCAACAACCTGATCGCGCCGTGGTACGCCGAAGATCCGGACCTAGTAGTCATCTGTGGCCGCAAGCTGCTGGCCGACAAGTATTTCCCGCTAGTCAACCGCGACCGGGAACCGACCGAAAAGCTGGCCACAGACATCATCATGAGCCAGAAGCGCATCGGCAACCTGCCCGCCATCCGCGTGCCGTATTTCCCGCCGGACGCCCTGCTCGTGACCCGCCTGGACAACCTGTCGATCTACTGGCAGGAGGGCAGCCGCCGCCGCACCATCGTCGACAACGCCAAACGCGACCGCATCGAGAACTACGAATCGAGCAACGACGCCTACGTGGTCGAGGACTTCGAATGCGTGGCGATGGCCGAAAACATCGAGGTGGTCGACGTATGACCAGCCCTGCCCGCAGCCACTTCCTCCGCATGGCCGCTGCACGCTCCGCAGCTGATGCCGAAGCGGACAACCCGCTCCGCCACGCCACCGGCTACGAGCTGATGCTGGCTCAGCTTGCCGAGCACAAGCGCGCCCTGAAGCTGATCCAGTCCATCAAGCGCAAGGCCGACGCCAAGCGCACGATGCTGCCCGAGTACCAGGCCTGGATCGAAGGCGTTATCGCCGCCGACGCCGCCGTCCAGGACGAAGTCTTCATGACCGTCATGGTCTGGCACATCGACGTGGGCGACTTCACTGGCGCCCTGCCGCTGGCGCGACACGCCATCCGCCACCGCCTGGCCATGCCCGACCAGTACCAGCGGACCACCGCCTGCCTGATCGCCGAGGAGTACGCCACCATGGCCATCAAGGCTGCCGAGGCCGGCGATCCCGTGGATACCGACGCACTGGCCGACATCGCCCAACTCGTGGAAGGCGAAGACATGCCCGACGAGGTGCGCGCGAAGTTGCACAAGGCCATCGGCTACAGCAGCCTGACCGGCATCCCCGCCCTGCCGGCCGACCAGCAGCAGCGCGCCCGGCAGGCCGCCCTCGCTCATCTGCAACGCGCCTTGACGCTGCACGACAAGTCAGGCGTGAAGAAAGACATCGAGCGCCTGGAGCGCGAGATCCGAAACGCAGCCACCGCCGCGCCGCCTGAAGACAAGCCAGGCGACGGATCCGGCTGACCCCGAGCGTGACCCCGCGCACCAGGCGGCACGGGGTGCCCAAGGCCAGGCCACGCGCCGCACCGACAGTCACCCCGTCCACCGCCTCCATCGCCTCTACTGTCCCCAACAGGTCCAGCCATGTCTTCGTTCCTCGCCAAAGCGCCAGCGCCACCCGGACAGACCGTCATCGCCAACGACGGCTTCTTCCCCGACATCGATGTCAGCGTCGCCATGGCCGCGATGCGCCAGGACGGCACCGTCACCGCGGGGCGCCTGCGCGCGGCGCTCGTCGAGGCCATCCTGTCGGTGAACGAAGACCTGGCGTCATGGCGGGTCGCCCGGCAGACCGCCGGCCACGCCAGGCTCGAAGCCGTACCGACCGACAAGATCGACGGCAAGCCCGCCCACGTCCACCGATACCTGCGCGCGGTGTACTGCGAGGCCCGCGCCGGTCTGATCGAACGCTATCGGGACTATGACGCTACCGCTGCCGGCGACCGCAAGGCCGAGGCGCTGATGCAGGCGGTGGAAGACCTGCGCCGCGACGCCCGCTGGGCTGTCAGCGACATCGTCGGGCGCCAGCGCAGCACCGTGGACCTGATCTGATGCGCGCCATCGCCATGCAGGGCGACACCGTGGACGCCATCTGCCACCGCGTCTACGGCCAGACCGCCGGTATCACCGAGGCGGTCCTAGAAGCGAATCCGGGCCTGGCCGATCTCGGCCCGGTCCTTCCCCACGGCACGGTCGTGAACCTGCCCGACCTGCCACCCCAGCCGGATGTGAAGCGCGTCCCAGCTGTGGGACTGACACCAAGGACCAAGCAAGGACCAACATGGCTGAACCCATCTCCACCAGCTCGACCGCCGCCCTCGCGGTAACCGGCGTCGGCGCCGTCTCCCTGCTGCCAGGCGTCGACGCCGCCACCGTGCTGGGCGCCTTCGCTGGCGCCGCCGTCTTCGCGCTGAACTCGGACGAGCTGTCCACCGGCAAGAAGGTCGCCTTCCTGCTGCTGTCGATCGTCATGGGCTGGCTCACCGCCCCGCTCGCCGCATCGCTGCTGGCGCGGCTGCTGCCGTCCGACACCGAGGTCAGCCACGGCGTCGGCGCCCTGGTCGCCTCGGCCGTCCTGGTCAAGCTCCTGCTGGCGCTGATCCGGCTGGCCGACCGCAGCGACCGGCTGATGTCCCTGATCCGTGGTCACCATGAAAGGAGTGGCAAATGAAGCTGCTGTTCATCCTCCAGGCGCTGCTGTGCGCGTTGATCGCCGTCCGGCTGCTGCTGTTCCGCCGCGCCGGTGGCGTCCACCGGCCCTGGGCAGCCCGCCTGGCCTATGGCCTGATCGTGCTGACCAGCACCGGCGCCATCGGCGGACTCTGCGGTCGCTATGAATGGGCGCTGCTGGCTCAGAACGGCATCACCGCCGTGCTATGCCTGGCCATCTACGCCGTGCGCGGCAACGTGGTCGAACTGTTCCGCATCACGGGGCTCGATCGCGCCGCCGATGGGGATTCCTTCCTGCTTCGCCTGCTCCGGAGATCCCGCCATGACGATCCTGCGACGCGGTAACGTCGGCGCCGATGTGCGCGAGTTGCAGCGCCTGCTGCGCACGCGTGGCGCACAAATCGAACTGACCGCCGAATTCGACGGGGCGACGGTCGCAGCCGTCCTGGCCGCCCAAGCCCGCTACGGCCTGGTCGTGGACGGCCTGGCCGGTCCCAAAACGCTGATTGCCCTGCAGTTGGACGGCCGGCAGCCCGGCCAGCTTGGCGCCGACGACTTGCGCCGCGCGGCCGCCCAGCTCGAAGTGCCGCTGGCCAGTGTCCGCGCCGTGAACGAAGTGGAAAGCGCCGGCCCCGGCTTCCTGCCGGACGGCCGCCCGGTCATCCTGTTCGAGCGCCACATCATGTACCGGCAGGTACGCGCGCTCGGCCTCGATGCCGATGCGCTGGCCCGCCAGTACCCGAACATCGTCAACCCGAAGCGCGGAGGCTACATGGGCAAGGCGGCCGAGCACATGCGCCTGACCCGCGCGGCGGAAATCAACCAGGCCTGCGCGCTGGCGTCGGCCAGCTGGGGCATGTTCCAGGTCATGGGCTACCACTGGGAGCGCCTGGGCTACGCCAGCGTCGAGACGTTCGCCGACGCCATGCGCCAAAGCGAAGCGGACCAACTCGATGCCTTCGTGCGCTTCGTGCTGGCCGACCCGGCGCTCCACAAGGCGCTGAAAGCCCGCCGCTGGGCCACCTTCGCCGCCGGCTACAACGGCCCGGCGTACAAGGACAACCTATACGACGTCAGGCTGGCGCGCGCCTACGCACGCTACGAGGCCGAAGATCGGGAGGCCGCATGAACCGCACCCTGTACATCGCCCTGGCCGCGCTGTTGGCCGTCCTCGGCATCGCTGGCGCTGGCGCGTGGCTCACCAGCCAGTACCGCGCCGCCCAGCAGCGCGCCACTGCCGCCGAGACGCTGGTCGCATCGCTGCGCGCCCAACTCGACAGCACCGACGTCGGCGTGGTCGAAGTCATCCGTTACGTAGACCGCGTCAAAACCATCCGGCTCAAAGGCAACACCATCATCAAGGAGGTACCCCGCTATGTCACCGTCGAGGCTGATGCTGCCTGGTGTGCCTGCTGGCTTTGTCCGCCTGCACAACGCCGCCGCAGCCGGTGCAATGCTCGATCCGCATCCCGGAGATCCTGATGCGGCCCCCTCAGGCGTTCCACTCTCTGCCGTCGCCGCAACCGTCGCCACCAACTACACCACCGGCCACGCCAACGCCGCCCAACTGACAGCGCTCCAGGACACACTGCGCGCCCAGGACGTCACCATCATCGCGGAACCGGCACCATGAAAAAACCCGCCCAGTTGCGAGCCGCCATCACCGCGGCGGTGCCCGACCTGCAGCGCAACCCCGAGAAGCTGCACCTATTCGTCGAGGAAGGCCGCCTGGTGGCCACCGGCGCGAAGTCCCTCTCCTTCGAATACCAGTACACCCTTAGCCTGCTGGTGACCGACTTCGCCGACAGTGCCGACGCCATCACCGTGCCTGTGCTGGCGTGGCTGCGGGAGAACCAGCCCGAGCTGTTCACGAACCCCGACAAACGGCTGGATGGCTTCAAGTTCGAAACGGACGTGTTGAATCACGACTGCGTGGATCTGCTGGTGAAGCTGCCGCTGACTGAGCGCGTGATCGTGAAGGTGGCCGACGGGAGGTATGAGGTCACCCACGCGGACGAGCCGGTGGATCCATACGACGATCCGTCCGGATGGAAGCTGCCCGCGCGATGAAAGATCTGGACGAACTGACCACCTGGGCCGGCGCCCTTGTGCAGACGCTGGACGCTCGGCAACGGCGGGCGCTGATGCGGGCGGTCGTCACCGAACTGCGGCGGCGCCAGACCGCACGGATTGCGGCGCAGCGTAACCCCGATGGGTCGGCCTACGAACCGCGCAAGCCGCAGCTCAGGAAGAAGCAAGGCCGGCTGCGCCGTACGATGTTCGCCCGGCTGAGGATGGCCCGGACGATGAAGGCCCAGTCGGATGCGGGCAGCGCGGTGGTGTTGTTTGCTGGCTACGCCGGGAATATCGCGGCGGTGCACCAGTACGGGTTGCGGGATCGGGTGAATCGGAAGGGGAATCTTGAGGTGAGGTATGCGCGGCGGGAGTTGTTGGGGTTCGCGGAGGGGGATGTGGATCGGTTGGCCGACATGGTACTTAGCCATGTCGTGCCACGCGAAACCCTTTGATGCGAATGATCATCGTGCCTGCGCTTTACTCAGAAGCGAATAGCAGCTTGCGGTGCCATTCGAGATACTTGATGGCTTCCTTGTGACGCTGAGTCAGGCCCATCTGAGATCGCTGATCGAAAGCCGTTTGTAGACGTTGTGGAAGACTCGGGCTGATCATCAGCCTGCAGCAAACTGGACTGCTTTGAAATACTTCGTGACCGCAGCTGCCTTGGCGGCAAACTCTGCGGGACGCTCTGCCACTTCGGCACCGACGAACGTACCCGCGCAATATCCGTCATAGCGGAGTTCCACTCCGTGGGACACGCCGAGAATCCCAACGGCATCTCGCAAACATTCCTCGATGCTGGTCCCATTGCCAGAATCCAGCGCAGGCGGCCCGCCCGAATCCGCCTCGGCCACCCACTCGTACAGTGAGGTTTCCAGCTTCTCGATCCGCAGCACGATAAAGAAGAACTGATTACTCATATGCGCACGTACCTCCACGTTTTCAGCCCGAGAGCTTGGGCCGCGAGTTTGGCCGTCTCCTTGTCGGCAAAGTGCGGGACTTGCTTCAATTCCAGCTTGTCCAAGAGCTCAAACTGACCCGGTTCCAAGTCACCGTTGTATCTGAACTTGTACCACCGCACCGTTTCGTCCGTGGTCGCCAAGATGTATGTCACGCCGAATCCTTAGAAAGAACGTCCAATTTGCTAGTTCCAGAGCAATTGCTCTCGCGCGGATGAGAGCACGTCGCTGTGCGGTACCGCTTCTTGCCACCGGTAAATCTTCGCATTTGAAATCCTCCGCCAATACCCCCAGCAAGAATGGCATGCCGACACCACTTCGCCCGTCACTCCACGTCGCAGCACCAAAAATACTCAGTTGCCGACCCGCTTTGCGCGTACGGTTTCAGCGCGCAGGACGCTATGGACGACGCGGTGACAATTTGCGCATAAGCACTGCACGTCATCGAGAGTTGTCACATGCCCGCTCTCCATCTTGCTAACGTGAGTTTCTGCGTGATGCACTTCGATACACGATTCGGCATGCTCCTCATCGTAGTGCTTCGCGGGATCGAAACCACAACGCTCGCATCGCAAAGCTCCGTGGAGTCGACGAAACTGGGCCTTCTTTGCTTTTGATAGCCCTGCTGCTCTCTCTCGCTTGAGATGCGACACTAGCCGAGGCTTTCCTTCGTGCCATTCCTTGTCCGGATCCGTCTCTGGCTGAGAAGGTTCGACAGAATCCTTGGGGACCACGACATAGCCTGCTTCACGCAAAATGCGAAAACAAGCGGACGACTCGCCCCCCGAAAAGTGCTTCGGTTCAACAGTTTCACCGCCTAGGGCCATCGATAGAGCGACCCCAAAAACGGCCTTCGGGGGAAACCTCCGACCATCCTCGGTAAGCAGGTCGTAGTCGGTCGAAGGTGCAAACACATGTTGAGCGGTACCTTCCCTAAACTGGCGGACCGCCTCGAACAAATGTTCGGCAGTTACCTTTTCGAGCACGTCGACTGGCCAGCGATTGTTGTCTCCCACAGGCTGGTAACGAACGAATTTGTATGCGCCCTTGAGCTTTCGTTCTGCTTCCTTCAACAGAAGTTCATCGAAGTAGGCGATCCATTCAGTTTCCAGCACCAGTGCTTCGACACTCAGATCCAGCCGGTGCTTATTGGAAAGCTCGACAAAGCCATCTGAAGGGTACTTTCCTGCCAGCAACTTACACGCCGTGGCGTAGCCGCCATCGGCGTTCAGCATCTTGATGAACTGGTTGGGCGGATAACCAGTATCTCTTTTGATTTCAGCTGCCTTCTCACGCAAAAAGGCGGTAAACCGCTCGTCCGTTGCTCTATCCATTTTCGCCATGTGGTCACCTCCTCGGGGATCTGCGAGTGCATTTATTCTGAGGACGCATTCTATCGCCCATCTTTGTTGTCTTGCTCCGTCATACAACACGCAACCAATGCTAGCCCCGCGCGCCTGAGGCACGCTGGCGGTCATGTCTTCCGTCAGCCTCCTCCGCCTACTCGAAAACCTCCTGCGCCTCGGCACCATCACCGAGCTGCAGCACACCACCCCACCCCGCGTCCGCGTCCAAGCCGGCGGCCTGACCACCGACTGGCTCCCCTGGCTCGAACGCCGCGCCGGCTCCACCCGCACCTGGAACCCGCCGACCATCGGCGAACAGGTCCTCATGCTCTGCCCCAGCGGCGACCTCCGCAACGGCATCGTCCTCTGCGGCATCCCGTGCGACACCAACGACACGCCCAGCCACAGCCCCGACGAAACGGTGACGCTGTATCCGGATGGTGCGACGACGCGCTACAACCACACATCCGGCGTCTTAACGCTTATCGGCGTCCAGCGGGTCACGATTGAAGCCGCCACCAGCGTCCTGGTGAAATCCCCCAACACCACCTTCGAAGGCGACGTCACCGTTACCGGCCTGCTCTCCTACCAAAACGGCATCTCCGGCCAGGCCGGCGCCAACGGCAACGCCATTCAGGGCGATATCACCCATTCGGGTGGGGATCTGTCCTCCAACGGCGTTGTCGTCCACAAGCACGACCACGGCGGCGTGCGGCGTGGCGGGGATCGCACGGGAGGTCCGCAATGACATACCAGGGCCTGAACAGCGCCACTGGTGGCCCCATCGCGGATCTGGACCACATCCAGCAATCAATCCGCGATATCCTCACCACCCCTGTCGGCACGCGCCTCATGCGGCGCCGGTACGGCTCGGACGTGCCGATGCTGATCGATCAGCCGCTGAACGACATTACGCGGCTGCGCGTCATGTCGGCGTCCGTGGCCGCCATCGTCCAGTGGGAGCCACGGGTACAGGTCAACGCGGCCTGGTTCTCCGTGGACGCCGCAGGCGGCATGGTGGTCGACCTGGATGCGGATCGCATCGACGGCGCGCGGGCCAGCGCCATGGGCAGGCTCTCCATCCCTGTACGAGAGGCCAAGCGATGACCTCCCCGATTGACCTGTCCCGCCTGCCCGCGCCCGACGTGGTCGAAACGCTCGACTTCGAAACCATCCTCGCCAGGCGTAGAGCGCGGTACATCGACCTGCACCCGCCCGAACAGCGCGCCGCCGTGGCCAAGGCGCTCCAGCTGGAATCCGAGCCGGCCCTGAAGCTGCTGCAGGAAAACGCCTACCTCGAAATCGTGCTGCGCCAGCGCATCAACGACGCGGCGCGGGCTCGCATGCTGGCCTACGCCGAAGGCAAGGATCTCGAACACATCGCGGCTAACTACAACGTCCGGCGCCTGGTGGTATCACCGGCGAACCCGGCCGCGACGCCGCCCGCCGCCGCCGTGATGGAAGACGACGACTCCCTGACCGAGCGCACGCAACTTGCCTTCGAAGGTCTATCGACCGCCGGACCGCGCGAGGGATACAAGTTCCATGCGCGCAGCGCCGATGGCCGCATTGCCGATGTCAGCGCCACCAGCCCGGAACCATGCGAAGTGGTGATCACCGTGCTCGGCATCGAGGGAGACGGCACAGTCGGCCAGGACCTGCTCCACAACGTAGAAACAGCCCTGAGCGACGAGGACGTCCGCCCGATGGCCGACCGCCTGACCGTCCAGTCCGCGCGTATCGTGCGCTACGAGATCGACGCCACGGTCTACACCAAGACCAACGGCCCCGAACGCGAACTGGTACTGGCAGAGTCGCGCAAGCGCGCCGACGCCTATCGCAAAGCCAGCCGACGCCTGGGCCGCGACATCGACCGATCTGCCATCAACAACGCCCTGTTCGCCGAGGGCGTATCGCGCGTGGAGATCCGTCTGCCGGACGTCGACGTGGCGCTGGACGACACCCAGGCCGGCTACTGCACGGCCGTGAACATCGTGGACGGGGGCGCGCGTGAGTAGCCTGTTGCCACCCAACGCCACGCCGCTGGAGCGCAACCTGGCTGCGGCGGGCGCGGCCATCGCGGAGATTCCGATCCCAATTCGGGATATTGGCGACTCGGCCACCTGCCCCACCGCCGTCCTGCCGTTCCTCGCCTGGGAACGCTCCGTAGACCGATGGGATCCCGACTGGCCCGAAGCCACCAAGCGCGCCGTGATCGACGCCGCGTTCCTGGTGCATCAACGCAAGGGCACGGTCGGCGCCATCCGCCGCGCCATCGAGCCGCTTGGCTACCGGGTGCGGCTGGTGCCCTGGTACGAGATGGATCCAGTGGGCCGTCGCGGCACGTTCGCCATACAGGTCGAAGTCGGTGAACGTGGCGTGGCCGAAGACCTTCACGAGGAAATCGCTCGGCTCATTGATGATGCCAAGCCGCTGGCGCGGCACCTCACGGCGCTGACCATGCAACTGGAGACGCGTGGGCACCTTCGGATTGGCGGCGCCCCAATCCTGGGCGACATCATCACCGTCCATCCAAATCTCTCCCACGCTGTCGAAGTCCGTGGGGGCCTGCGTCATGGCGGCGCGTTTCACGTCATCGACACCCTCACCGTACACCCTGGCCCCACCAGCCCCGTCGAGGTGTCGGGGCGCCTGGCGCAGGGAGCAGCATTCCACGTTACCGATACCGTCACCGTCACCCAACTGTCGCTATGACCCAACGATATTTCCTGATGCCCACTGCGGCCGGCGAAGCCCGCATCGCCAATGCCCAGGCACTCGGCAAGCCATTTAGGCTGACCCACATGGCCGTGGGCGATGGCAACGGTGCCTTGCCCGAGCCTAGCCGCCAGCGCTCCGCCTTGGTCAACGAAAAACGCCGCGCACCGCTGAACATGCTGTCGCCCGATCCGGACAACCCCGGCCAGTACATCGCCGAGCAGGTGATCCCTGCCGAAGTCGGAGGATGGTGGATGCGCGAAGCCGGCCTCTACGACGAAGATGGCATGCTCTGCTACTACAGCAACCTGCCGGAGACGTACAAGCCGCGCCTGGCGGAAGGGTCCGGCCGCACGCAGGTGATCCGACTGGTCGTCCTGGTCACTGGTCAAGTCAAAGTCGAGCTGAAGATCGACGCTTCTGCCGTGCTGGCCACGCGCGAGTACGTCGACAACCGATTTGGCGCATGCACTGCCGCCAGCCTTCCCGCCGTCCTGGGCACGGCCGCAGGTGTGGGCGCGGATCTAGCCGTGACCAATGCGGCGGCGGGCGACCTCAACGCGCTGGTGACGCCCGGCGAGTACTTCTACTCCAGCGCGAATCCAAACGCGCCGAGTGACGCAGGTGTCATGAAGGTCTGGCGTGAGGACTCGCAGTGGGTGTCCCAACTATGCCAGTCAAGAAGCGGCGAGCTGTTCGTGCGCACGCGCAATGCCGATGGCGCCTGGTCGCCATGGCGCTGGAATGCCACGCTACCCAGCGATCGTGCGGCCTACGCCGCTGTCGGCGTCACAGTGGAAGTTGGGATCGCCAACGAATTGCGTACCCCTCAGATCCAGCTGGCGCGCGGTGTTTATGTCATCGCGCCTTACAACTGCGGCTTCGAAATTGAGAACAGCCACGGCTCCTACTACCTCACGTGCTTCGCGCAATTTGACGCAGGGATCGGTGAATCCGGCTTCACCAACGTGCCACAGGTCAATCCCTCGCCCTATAACCAGTCGCCGTTCGTTGTGCGGGTCTTTTCAGCAATGGCTACCGTGAGGTTCGTCCTGAAAAACAACGGCAGCATTCCGTCCGGGCATGGCACTGTCCGCATTCGCGGCGGCAACTACAACGCATTTGCGTTTTATGGCAACAAGGTACTCTGACATGCAGAACATCTACATGGAAATGCCAACCGTAGCCGGCGTCCGGATGCCGGGCATCATCGCCGCCGGCGTACAGGTGCCACAGGATGAATTCAACGAGACCTGGCGGCAGTTTCAGGACTTTGTCGCAGACGGGGGCGTGCCTCTTCCCTTCGATGGCGCGCGCCAGTGGGACGGACAGAGCTACGTCCTCGATGACGAACTAGCGGCGCAATCGCTTGCAGAGGCAAAGAAACAAGCTCTGCTGCGCGTTGACGCCTTCCATGCCGAAGCCGTTCAAACCATGGTAGACAACCCCACACAGGTCGAAAAGGACACGTGGGCACTGAAGCTTGAAACGGCAGGCGCCATCACGGCTGGTTCCGAGCTTTCTGCTGCGGGCGAGCAGTTTGTCGCCGCGGCTGGCTTGAATGACGCGGCGGCCAGGCGATCATGGGCGACTTCGGTCCTCGCCAACGCCACCGCGTACGCCAAGATCGTCGGCCTGGCCGAGCGTCTGCGCGACGACGCACGCACCGCCATCCGCGCCGCGAAGGACGAAGCCGAGATCACCGACATCCTTACCGCGCAGACAGAAGCGGCACACGCCGCCGCGTCCAGGCTGCAACGCTGACCGGCATGTCGAGCTTCACCCGCCCTGCCGACCTGCGCATGCTGGACAACTACCGCTGGCAGCTGCTGGCGGCGTTCGAATACCACGTCGGCGACTACCCCAGCGCCGACGTGATCTGCGTGCCCGCAGGCACCATCACCGACCTGGCCAGTGTGCCGCGCCTGCTCTGGGCACTGTTCCCGCCGCATGGACGGTGGGCGAAGGCGGCGATCATCCACGACTACCTGTATGCCAACGCGATTGGCAGCAAGGCGTATGCGGATCGGACGTTTCGGGAAGCCATGGAAGTACTCGGCGTTTCGCGGCCAGTCCGCTGGCTGATGTATTGGGCGGTGCGGGTCGGGGGACGGGGAGCCTACTAGCCCGCCCAATGCCCCACCAGGTGTTGTCTCAGATGCTGGCACAACACCCTCTTCGCGACACCCTCGCGCGTACGCCGCATCCTTACCGGACGATCCCGGCCATCACCTGGCCCACCCCGGAGGACTGCATGCCAACTGGCTACCATCACGGCGTCCGTGTCGTTGAAATCAACGAAGGCACCCGCCCTATCCGCACTATCGAGACCGCCGTGCCTGGCATCGTCTGCACCGCCGACGACGCCGATGCGGCGGTCTTTCCAATGAACCGGCCCGTCCTGCTGACCAACCCCATGGCTTCCCTGGGCAAGGCCGGCGATACGGGCACGCTGGCCCACACGCTCGATGCCATCACCGACCAGGCGAATCCGCTGACGGTCGTCGTGCGCGTGCCGGAGGGCGAAACGGTTGCGGAGACCACTACCAACCTGATCGGCGGCACCGACGCCAACGGACGCTTTACCGGCATGAAGGCGCTGCTGTCCGCGAAGAACACGCTGGGCGTGACGCCGCGCATCCTGGGCATTCCCGGCCTGGACAGCCTGCCCATAGCCGCCGAGTTGGCCGCCATCGCGCAGAAGCTGCGGGCCTTTGCCTACGTGTCCGCCTTCGGCTGCGAAACGAAGGAAGAAGCGGTGGCCTACCGTTCCAACTTCGGCCAGCGCGAGCTGATGACGATCTGGCCGGAGTTTGTCGGGTGGAACACGGTCAGCAACGCCGAATCCACGCTCTGGGCCACGGCCCGCGCCTTGGGCCTGCGGGCCAAGCTCGACAACGAGGTGGGCTGGCACAAGACCCTGTCGAACGTGGCCGTCAACGGCGTGACCGGGCTGTCGAAAGACGTGTTCTGGGATCTGCAGGATCCGGCCACCGATGCCGGCTACCTGAACCGGAACGAAGTCACCACGCTCGTCAATTTCCAGGGCTTCCGCTTCTGGGGCTCACGCACCTGCAGCGCGGACCCGCTCTTCGCCTTCGAGAACTACACCCGCACGGCACAAGTCCTGGCCGACACCATGGCCGAAGCCCACGCCTGGGCGATGGATCTGCCGATGCACCCTTCGCTGGTGCGCGACATCCTGGAAGGCATCAATGCCAAGATGCGCGGTCTCAAGCGCAACGGCTACCTGCTGGGCGGCGAGGCTTGGTT
Organism: Ralstonia sp. 25mfcol4.1; assembly: GCF_900104095.1. Lineage (GTDB taxonomy): Bacteria > Pseudomonadota > Gammaproteobacteria > Burkholderiales > Burkholderiaceae > Cupriavidus. Next base: position 165,935 of record NZ_FNJO01000003.1, read on the forward strand.
CGACCCGGAAGTCAATACCCAAGACACGCTGAAAGCCGGCCAGCTTGCCATCGACTACGACTACGGGCCGGTACCGCCGCTGGAGAACCTGACGCTGCGCCAGCGCATCACCGACCGCTACCTCATGCAGTTCGCCCGCGCGGTCACCGCGTGAGTGTTCGACCGGCCATCACTCGAAGGAACAGACCATGGCGTTGCCACGCAAACTCAAGAACTTCAACGTGTTCCACGACGGCGTCAGCTACGTGGGCGAATGCGAGGAATTCACGCAGCCCAAGCTGGCCCGCAAGCTGGAGGAGTATCGCGCCGGCGGCATGAACGGTCCCGTCGATATCGACCTGGGCGCCGAGAAGATGGAAACGGAAGCGACCTACGGCGGCCTGATGCGCGAGCCCTTCAAGGCATGGGGCATCACGGCGGTAGACGGCGTGCTGCTGCGCTTCGCTGGCGCCTATCAGCGCGACGACTCCGACGCGGTCGATGCGGTAGAGGTCGTCATCCGCGGCCGGCATACGGAGCTGGACATGGGCGCCGCCAAGGCAGGCGACAACAGCCAGTTCAAGGTCAAGTCCTCCATCAGCTACTACAAGCTCACCGTCAACGGCGAAGTCTGGTGCGAGATCGACCACGCGAACTTTATCGAGATCATCTTCGGCGTCGACCGCCTGGCGGAGCAACGCCGCGCGATGGGCCTGTAGCCCTCCCCCAACCACCTTGTGTCTGAACGATCATGACCCCACCCACCACCGTAGACATCGACCTCGACCACCCCATCCAGCGCGGCGGGCAGACCATCTCGAAGATCCAGGTGCGCAAGCCTGGCTCCGGCGAGTTGCGCGGCTGCAGCCTGATCGACCTGATGCGCATGGACGTGTCCGCCCTTCACCTCGTGCTGCCGCGCATCACCAACCCGACGCTGACGCAGCATGATGTCGGCAGGCTGGATCCGGCAGACCTGACCCAGCTCGGCACGGCGGTAACCGGTTTTTTGCTGCCGAAGTCGGCCAGGGAGGACAACTTCCAGACCGAATCGATCACGCCGTCGCCGACATTGCAGTGATCTTCCACTGGCCCCCAGACGTGATGTACGCCATGGGAATCGCCGAACTGATGGAATGGCGCCAGCGCGCCTACGAGCGTAGCGGATCCGACGAATGAGCACCCCGAGAAATCTCAGGCTGGAAGTCGTGCTGCAGGCCGTCGACAAGATGACGCGGCCGTTCAAGGCGATCATGGGCGGCAGCAGCAAGCTGGCGAAGACGGTCAAGGCCACGCGGGACCAGCTGAAGGAGCTGAACCGCGTCCAGGCCGACACCGAGAGCTTCCGCAAGCTGTCGAAGGATGCAGCGATTGCCGACAATGCGCTGCGCAAGGCGAAGGCCCAGATGAAGGCGCTGGGGCTGGAAATGGACGCCGCCGGCCGGCCCACGGCTGCGATGACCCGCGCGTTCAACAAGGCAGATCGCGAAGTTGACGCACTAAGCAAAAAGAGCGCGGAACTGCAACGGAGCCTGGGCGGCGTCAAGGAACGGCTGCAAGCTGCCGGCATCAGCACGCAGACGTTGCGGCGAGGCCAGGCGGATCTGCGGGAAAAGATCACCTCGGTCACTGCCGCCCTTGCCAAGCAAGAAGCCCAGCTCAAGGCTGTGAGCGAGCGCAACAGCCGGATGGCTGCCGCCCAGGCGCAGTACCAGAAAGGCATGGCAGCGCGGAATGCTCTGCTCAATGCTGGTGCATCGGCCATGGCCGGCGGCGGCGCGATACTGGCGCCAGTCGTCAAGACGGTCAAGGACTACGTGACCTTCGAGGACGCCATGCTCGGCATCGCCCGCCAGGTAGAGGGTGCGCGCGACGAAGGCGGCAAGCTAACCGTCGTCTACCACGACATGGCGCGCGAGATCCGCCAGTTGGCCCGCGAGCTTCCCGTCCCTACGGCACAAATCGCTGACATGGTAACGGCCGGCGCCCGGATGGAAGTGCCGCGCGACGCCCTGATCGAGTACACCCGGACGGTCACGATGATGGCCACGGCTTTCGATGCCGTGCCCGACGAGATCGCCGAGAGCATGGGCAAGGTCGCCAAGAACTTCCGGATCCCCACTGGCGCCATCATGGGCTTGGCCGACACGATCAACTATCTCGACGATAACGCAATCAGCAGAGGCGACGACATCATCAACGTCCTGAACCGCGTGTCGGGAGTTGTGTCGGGTGTCGCCATGCCGGCATCCGATGCAGCCGCACTGGCTTCGACGCTGTTGACACTGGGGGAGCGCCGGGAAACCGCCGGCACGGCCATCAACGCCATCACGCAGAAGTTTGCTGCCGCCGAGAAAGGGTCAAAAAAGTTCCGCGCCGCCATGGATGAGATCGGCCTTTCGACGGCCGCCGTCCAGCGGGGAATGGCGACCGACGCAACGGGCACGCTCTTCACGGTCATCGACGCCATCCGCAAGCTACCCAGCGACAAGCGCATCGGCGTGATGGTGGAGCTTGCCGGCATGGAGCACTCGGACACACTGGCCAAGCTTGTCGACAAGCCTGACGAGCTGCGGCGCCAACTTGACCTGGCCAACGGTGCGAAGGCTCAGGGGTCCATGTCGCGCGAATTCGCGGCGCGGCAGGACACGGTTTCTGCCCGCTGGCAACGCCTGCAGAACCAGATGTTCAATACCAGCAGCGCCGGAGGCGGGGCGCTGCGCTCGACGCTCGTCGGGTTGATGGATACGGTGGGACGCCTGATCGACCGCTTCAACGCCTTCGCCCAGGCGCATCCGCAGCTTGTGTCCTGGCTTCTCAAAGGCGCCGCCTCCGTGGGTGCGTTGCTGACGGTGCTGGGCGCCTTGACCCTGGCGCTGGCGGCCGCGTTCGGTCCGCTGGTGATTGCGCGTTATGGGATGGCGATGCTGGGTATCCAGCTTGGCCGTGGTGTCGGTATTGCAACCCGCCTGGCCGGGGCTTTCAATTTCCTGATGAAGACGCTCGCGTTCGTTGGCCGCGCGTTCCTGCTCAATCCCATCGGTCTGGCCGTCACAGCCATCGCCCTCGGCGCCTACCTGCTGATCAAGTATTGGGAGCCGATCAAGGCGTTCTTTACTGGCCTTTGGGCACGGGTGACCGCCACGTTCCAGGGCGGCCTCGGCGGCGTGCTTGCTCTGGTTGCGAACTGGTCGCTGCTCGGCACCTTGTACAACGTGATGGCGCCCGTCCTACGCTGGTTCGGCATCGATCTCCCCGCGCGCTTCAGCCAATTCGGCACCAACCTGCTGCAGGGGCTGGTGGCTGGCATCAAGAGCCGAGTGTCCGCTGTCCGTGATGCTATCTCGTCGGTGGGCGACAGCGTGGTGGGCTGGTTCAAAGACAAGCTCGGCATCCGCTCGCCCAGCCGCGTCTTCGCCCAGCTGGGCGGCTTCACCATGCAGGGGCTGGAACGCGGGCTCACACGCGCCCAGGACGGCCCGCTGGGCATCGTCTCCCGCGTCGCCACGGCGATGGCCGGTATCGGCGCCGGCCTGGCCATCGGCACCGGCCAAGCCACCGCAGCCGTGCGGTTTGACACCCGGCCGCCCATCGCAGCCCCCTCCCGCGCCGCGACTGCTGCGCCGCCGGCGGCTTCGGCGCCGGTCGTTATCCACATCCACCCGCCAGCCGGCGCCGACGAGCACCTGATCGCGCGCCTGGTGGCCGAGCGGATCGAGCGGCTGGAGGCGCAGCGCGCCGCCCGCGCCCGGTCCCGGCTCACCGACAGGGACTGACCCATGATGATGGCCCTCGGGTTGTTCGTCTTCGCCCTGGAGACGGCGCCCTACCAGGAATTCCAGCAGCAGATCGGCTGGCGCCACCCGTCGAACAACCGGGTGGGTCGCCGGCCATCGCGCCAGTACACCGGGCTGGATGACGAGACCGTAACCCTGTCCGGCGTGCTGCTGCCCGAGCTGAGTGGCGGCGACAACACCATCGACCTGCTGCGGCAAATGGGCGACACGGGCCAGCCCTACGTGCTTATCGAGGGCTCGGGCCGGTACTACGGCATGTTCGAGATCGATTCGCTATCAATCACCCGCACCCTCTTCTTCCGCGACGGCAAGGCGCGGCGCATCGAGTTTTCCGTTCGGCTGACGCGAGTGGACGGCCAGGCCGAGGATGTCATCGGTGGCGGTCTCTTCGGTATGCTGCCACGCACGACACCAGGCCTATGACAGCCATCCCGCCGACCACCACCCTGCCCGACAGTATCTCTGGCACCGCCGCTGTGCCCGTGTACCGACTGATGCAGGGGAAGCACGACATCACCAGCCGCTTCCAGGGCCGGCTGATCTCCCTGACGCTGACCGACAACCGTGGCTTCGAAGCCGACCAGCTGGACATCGAACTGGACGATGCAGACGGTATGCTCGACCTGCCCGACAAAGGCGCCACGCTGTCACTGGCCCTGGGCTGGCAGGACACGGGCGTGGTCGACAAGGGCACGTACAAGGTCGACGAGCTGGAACACACCGGCCCACCAGACCGCCTAACCATCCGCGCCCGCAGCGCCGACCTCGCCAGCGGCCTTACCACGCGCAAGGAACAGTCGTACCGCGGCCAAACCATCGGCGTCATCGTCCGGGCCATCGCCGCGCGGCATGGCCTGACAGCCGCAATCGCCGCCGCCCTCGACCACCTGGTCATCGACCATATAGATCAGACCGGCGAATCGGATGCCAACTTCCTCACGCGCCTGGCTAAGGACCACGACGCCATCGCCACGGTCAAGCAAGGCAAGCTGCTGTTCATCAGCACCGGCGCGGCGCAGAGCGCGTCAGGCGTGCCGCTGCCCACCGTTACGATCACACGGGCCAGCGGGGACACCCACAGCTTTACGGTCGCGGATCGGGACAACTACAACGGCGTGAAGGCGTACTACCAGGACGCACGGCGGGCAGAGAAAGGTGAAGTGGTGGTGGATGGGTCGAACGGGATGGAAGCTGCCGCCAGTTCATCTTCGGCCGGAGAGCCTACGGCGGCCAACGTCCTGGCGAACTCCGATCCGGACAACCTGAAGGTGCTGCGGCATACCTATGCCACCAAGTCCAACGCTGAGCGCGCAGCACGGGCGGAATGGCAGAGGATCCAACGTGGGGTCGCGTCGTTCCGGATCACCCTGGCTCGAGGGCGGCCGGAGGTGTTTCCGGAGTTGGCGGCGAGCGTGAGGGGGTGGAAGACGGAGATTGATGGGACGGGGTGGGTGGTCGCAAAGGTTACGCACGCATACTCGGGGAATGGATTCACATCGGCGTTAGAGATGGAAGTGGCCACTCGTGTACGGAAGTTGCCGACGAGTCCTGAAGGTCGTGTATCGACCCTAACCGGTCATCGACTCCGCTCCCAAGCGGCCTTTCAGATTGCGGTACGCGAACGCTTGACCTGCTGCGCGAGGTGCCAAGCCCTACTGCGAAGTGCTTCAAAGCGCTCATTCAGCGCCTCATACCCCGGCTTCCACGCGAAAGTACCATCGCGGGTTGTTTGGCCCAGAACGAGGTCGTTGATTGAACCCATACCGCCGTAGGCTTGCAACAAATACTCAACACCTGAACCGTCGCTATCGGTCAATCTGCCAGCAGCCCGACGTACCCACAGACTCCAATGACGGTCGCGGTCGCTCTCGAGTAGCTGCGCGAGTTCCTCAATAGTGCTCACGAGTTCTTGTATTGCAGAGTCCATGGTTCCCTGACTTGAAGCGCTGGATTGAAGTTGGCGAATGGCTGCACCTAGCCGGCCCGCGACATCTGCCGGAACCGTACCGGGCAAGCGTTGTTGTAGGTTTCTGGCGCTAGCGTCGCCCAGTCAAATCTCGAAGAGCGCAGCCAGGTCCGAAAAGCAATCTGCGATGCGGATGGCGCAATCTGGTGCCATGCCGATCATTGGCAGCATGAAAACGGCGCCGGCATGATCGAAAGCCAACAGCTCTCCGCCGCCGTCGCCCCCAAAGGCTAGAAATCCTGGTGCATAGACCTCGATTTCGACATCAACGTTGTTGCCGCGTATTTCATCTAGGGGCCATAGCGCGACGTACCCGGGCCTAGTTCCGTCCGCCGTAAATCCTTCGAAGACTCCATGGGCAGCCAGATAATCACTGTACTGACGCGGGACTGAAGGCAGCATGTATTCGCTCTCGGTTGGGGGTGACTTACGGAGACTCTAGCAGCATTCGGGATTTCCTAACGAGCATCGACCAATGTCCGCTCATGGCCGTTACAGGCTATCAATGACGTTCTTCAGCAGTTCACCATCGAACCAGACATCCTCATAGTCCGGCGCAAGCAATACACGCCATCCCGGCGGTAGTGCCAAGTAAGGGACGATATTCGGACAGCGCTCGATCAAGTGGGCGACATGAAGCGGCTGATAGAAGTTAGCGTCCGGCGAGTACTCGCCACCGTAAATATACCAACCGCACGTACCGTTATCCGGGGATAGCCGAACCGCGTGAAGCGGCACATCTTCAAGGGATCCAAGCGAGATTCCTACCTTCTGGCTCGCCTCAGGCGGCATGTATTCCGTACCGAATCGCTGGCAAACATTTCTTTGATCATTGGACATGGTCGCGCGGAATATGCTCAACTCGTCGTGATTGTCGCCGATTCCGACTGCGTGGTCGACCGACCGCTTGTGGCCGGTCTCGGCCCACCGGGTGACGGCGCCGTCATGGCCGGCGGGCTCTGACCGACCCGAAGCGGACGGACGGATATCTCGAAAGCAGACGTCCGACGTAATATCGTAACCCCTCATTGTTCGAGCTTTCGCATCATGCCCAGATCCGACCTTACTGAAGTTGTAAACGCGTTCCAGGATTGGGAAAAGCCATGGACGTTCTATTCGACTGTTTTGAGTCAGTTATCTCGTGATTCCGAGGACCCAGACACGCTCTCGCAAATCTGGGCCGAGGCATGCCGTGCCGACCACTGGCAGCAGGCGGACATATCGAAGGCCTGCGATGCAGTCGACTGTGGACTCAAAATACAGTTCTCGTGGTTGCCTGAGGACGCCCGTAGGCCGTTCGTGCGGGCTGCATCGTACCAATGGAAATGATGCGTCCCCATGGCCAATTCGGTGCGATCCCATATTCAAATCGCCAGGTATGCCGACCGGCCGCTTTTGGCCGAACTCCGCCGTCAGCCGGCTCTCCAGCATTTCTTCGTGGAAGCGCCAGACTTCCCGCGCTGTCGCGTTGTTGTAAGCGTGTGAGCAACTACAGGCTCCATGTGCGCTCCCCGCACACGCGCGTGACAATCGATTCGTCAGCAGAAAGAAAGACGCGGCGACGGGACTGGTGTTAGCGCACCAACCACGCCCCGTTCCAGCAGAACCAGCCTGCCAGTCCGGCCAGGGCCGCGCCACCTCGCGAGGCGCAGGCATCCTAGCACACGCTGGGAGTGCAAATCATGCAGGAAATCCGCTGCGGTAGCTGTAACCGCAAGCTCGGCATGGGCGACTACGTTTGCCTTGCCATCAAGTGCCCGCGCTGCGGCACGATGAACCAACTGAGGGCCGAGCGCCCCGTCCCCGAGAGCCCGCGAGCTTCGTGTATCGGAGATGCCCGCGATGAAGCTCGACCGCCTCTACCAAAGCAACGCCCTTGACATGCTGCGCGGCTTGCCCGACAAGTCGGTGGACCTGTTTTTCACCGACCCGCCCTACTCGTCCGGCGGCCTGCACGCCAGCACGCGCGCTCAGGCCCCGGGCCAGAAGTACATCGGCGCGGACGTGAAGACCGTCTATCCCGAATTCAGCCACGATAACAAGGACCAGCGGTCCTGGACTTACTGGTGCATGAGTTGGCTAAGCGAGGCGTTCCGCGCTGCAAAGGACGGTGGCCACCTGGTCTGCTTCATCGACTGGCGGCAGTTGCCCAGCCTGACTGACGCCATTCAGGGCGCCGGCTTCATCTGGCGCAGCGTGGCCGTCTGGGACAAGACCGCCGGCGGCGCGCGGCCGCGCCTGGGCGGGTTTTCGCAGCAGGCAGAGTTCATGGTGTGGGCGACGAAGGGCGCGGTGCGCACCGACCACAAAGTACATCTGCCAGGCGTCTTCGCCGAACGCCTGCCCCGCCCCAAGTCTCACATGACGCAGAAGCCCGCCGGCCTGGCGCGCGAAGTCGTGCGCCTGGTGCCGGCGGGCAGTGTTGTCTGCGATCCGTTTGCCGGCTCAGGCACGTTCCTGGCTGCGGCGAAGGAGCACGGGCATCGGTGGATTGGGTGTGAAATTGAGGCTGCGTATCACGCGGCCTCTGTAGCTCGATTGCGTGCCGCAGTAGCATCGCCTCCCACCCGTTACTTAAACGACATCACTTCGTAGTCAACCGGCAAGCCGTAGGTGCACTGCAAATACTTGATGTACTTCGAGTTGTCGGAGTCCAGCTTCGTTGGTCCAACCACAATGAGCTGTACCTTTCTGTGAGTTGCGTCCACCGCGTGATACGCGTACTCGAGCAATTGCCCTAGCGCGTTGCGTACTGCCACGCGGGCCAAGCGATCAGATTTGATTTCGTACAACCGGATCTCTGTTTCGGTTTGCACAAGCACATCCACGAAATTCTTCTCGGCTTCGACTACAGCGTTTGGATACTCCTTCTTCAGCCTCTCAAAGAGTCGTCGTTGCATTGTTCGATGATGCTGTGTGACTCGCACCGGTTTCGTTCCAACACGGACATACGCTTCAATCTCAGATAGAACTGGGTCTGCACGCCGACTCCTGCGCTGACTCGGAGAAACATGCGAAGCATCCGTAAGGCCCGTAATGATGTACCGGCTTTGCCTCCACGCAGCGTGGCTTCGCTCAATGTACGAGCCCGCAGGAAACATATGGACGTTCTTCGCGCGAAACCGAACGTTGAAGAGGCTCCTCGCGGAATCGACCCTTGCCAAATTCAACGCCTTGCGGCCGAGTGCATCAATTTCCTTCTGCATGATCTTCAGCCATCCGTTTTTCCGGAATGCCTTGAAGGCCATCTCAGCGTCATCGTCACTAATGGCCTCTGCCTGGAGGATCTCTGCCACCAGGCGACGCTGTTTGAAGGGCTCTATCGTGTAAAGCGTCACATCAAAGGCACCTTCCTCCTGAAGCTTTTTGTGGCTTTTCCCTACTCCCTGCAAGAATGCATAGCGCCATCCTTGATGAACCCATTGATTTCGAAACAACCACTCCTCGTGTGCAAAGCCAAACTCCCGAGCATAGGTTTTCGATGTCTCGAGTGCTCCAGCGTCGCCGGACGGGCGGCGCCAGCCCGCGGTGTTATACGCAATGCGCGTGATCTTCTTCATTATCGACCTGTTCTTTTGATCAAGAGTCCAACAACTGGACAATGCGTCCCCCTCAGTCGATATCGACCAATCCACGCCGCCATTTAGCCTTCGTCAGGATTTCCCCCGTGTCCAACCGCGTCACCTTTCCAATGATGCGCGAATATAGAAACGTACGCGTGTCCATGCGCATCATGCAAAAACCCTGAAAGTGATCCTCGCCGGCACGCTCGACCATCACGTGCCTGTCGGTCTCGTTGCCACCAGCGTCACGGTAGGAAAAGATGACATGCTCTGTTTCGGCTAGTGACACCATGCCCAGCCCGTCGTCCTCGTCATCCTCGTCGAATCTTTCGATGTAGGCGTCGTATCTCACAGACTGTCGCGGTCTCAGTGGCGCCATCCTTCGCAGTGCGGCTATCTCGGCCTGGACCTTCGCTTCCGTGTCGACCGGCACTGCATTTGGCTTCGACGCGCTCACAGCGGGAGAGGCCCACACCTTGGGCTGTGGGACGACCGGCTTGGCTATCACCTTCGACACGGTCCGGCCCGACTTTTCGTTCGACTTTCCCTGGGCAGGCTCGTCCTTCGCCTTGGGCTCCGTTCTAACGGGCGCCGTCGCCGTGGCCTCCGATGGAATATGCGGCGGCTGCGGAGGCCGGGGCACAGCAAATATGTCGTCGAACACCGCCTTCAATACGGCTTTGAATCCTGCTCCGAACATCGATACCTCCCATAGCGCGGCTTCATTCTCATGAGCCACAATCTGTTAGGGGGCGCTTCGATTCAAAAAACCTAGATTGGCCGTAACGCAAACTCCGACCATTTGTGAGCCCTGCCGCCGACTGACTCCAGGCACTCTCGGGCGAGGCCATCGGACATCTTGACGATGCTTCCGGCTGAGTATTGCCGACCATCGAAATGGCACTGGCTTGCCACCGGCTGAGCTGGTTCGCATTCCGCGAAGTGGCTTCGGACGGTAGCCACGAGAGCCCCGCACGCAGCTGCTGCGGCGAGGGCCACGGCCAGCTTGATCCGGCGGAAGCGTTGCGCTACTGCGGCGCACTTGTGGCACTTCGCCGAGGGCTTACATTCGGGCTCAGTGCCGGCGTCGGCCTGCTCTACCGATCCGGACATATTTATGGCGTTGCTAACCTGCCCTGGCCCGCTGCTCGCGTGATACACCACACTCGACGCCATCACTACCTGGCCCACATCTCCGTCAACCACCAGATCGCTTTTTTCTTTCCTCATCGCATTCCCAAAAAAGAAACTACGACTACGGTCGACCCCTGCCATTGGCGCGCGTCGTGGCACGCGCACTGTGTGAATCAGTTCTTTCGCTTCTTTCCCATGTTGATGGTGACCGGCGCTGACGTGTGCAAATTGCCTTCGATCAGTTGCCCCACGTCGCCCTTGACGTGTACCCGTTGCTCGGGCTCTGGCTGCATGCCGCTGAGCAGGGCCATGACGCCGGCGCGTGCTCGCGTATTGAGCCGACGGTACCCGGACACCAGGGCGGTTTCTTCAACCGACAGGGGTTCGAATGTTCGCTCGCCAACCAGGATGTACATCACGTCGAAGCTCTCCCGCGCAATCGCGGCCAGGTAGGCAGCGTCCGGAACGCGCTCAGACTTCTCATAGAACACCTGCGTTTTTGGCGAGACGCCGCCCATCGCTGCGAGCGCGGCCTGCGTGAGCCCCGCCCGCTTCCGTTCTTCGTATAGGCGTTTTCCTAAACCTTCCTTTTCTTCCCTTGAGATCATTGAAAAACTTTCCTCTTGGTAAGACACTGCGTGTTGTGCATCGCTAACTTTCACACAGAGTATATCCGCCATGTCTCGTGCGAAAACGCCGGTAAGTCGCGCCCCGCGTGGGGTGCTGAAGGACAAGCCAATCAGCATGCGTCTGCTCTCCAAGGAGCGCGAGCAGCTGGAGCAGTTGGCGCTGGTCGAGAACCGCTCGCTGTCGAGCCTGGCGCGGTTGATCCTGCTGGAAGGGCTGTCTGCCTACGAGTGCAAACCGGCACGCACGATCCCACTGCGGAGCAACGCGAGATGATGATGCTCTGCCCCCACTGCACCTACCGCCTGCAGATTCGCACCAGCCGCGCCGTCTCGCTGCTCTCCCGAGAGCTGTACGCGCAGTGCCCGAACGTCGAGTGCGCCTACACCTGCAAGATGCTGCTGTCGGCCGTGCACACCATCGCGCCGAGCATGATGCCCAACCCCAAGGCGTACCTGCCGCAAGGCAGGGCGCGCGGCACGCCGCAGGACACGCGGCAGATGGATTTGCTGCCTACGTAGCGGCCTGACTTTCCCATTCCGGTTTCTTTCGTTCACGGCGCGTCCGGCGCACCGTGAGGGACACCCTTTTGCCTGGATTCCATGGACCCATCCCTGCACTCCGATGTCACCAGCCGCCTGCTGCGCGACTACGCGTTCAAGCAGAAACAGTCCGGTGCGAAGCTGGAAGCCGGCCACTGCCCGTCCTGCGGCAAGAAGGCGCTGTGGGCGTTCGGCGATGCGCCGTGGGTGATCCGCTGCAATCGGCTGAACAACTGCGGCGCCGAGCTGCACATCAAGGATCTGTACCCGGATCTTTTTGACAGCTGGTCGGACCGCTTTCGCCCGACACCTGAGAACCCGAAGGCGTCGGCCGATGCGTATATGCGCGACGGCCGCGGCTTTGATCTGGACAAGGTGCGCGACTGGTACACCCAGGAGAGCTATTACAGCCACGAACTCAAGATTGGCAGCGCCACGGTGCGTTTTGCGCTGGCGCTCGGCGTCTATTGGGAACGGATCATCGACCAGGCACACCGCTTCGGTGACCGTAAGGCGACGTTCCATGGCAGCTATGGGGGCATGTGGTGGCAGCCGCCGGGGGCTACCCATTGCGGCGCAGAAGAACTGTGGATCGTCGAGGGCGTGTTCGATGCCATCGCCCTGCTCCACCACGGCATCACCGCAGCGTCGGCCCTGTCCTGCACGAACTACCCCGCGCAGGCGTTGCGCGGCCTGGCCGAACAGTGCGCGGCGAACGGCAATCCTCGGCCAAGGCTGGTGTGGGCGCTGGATGCCGACAAGGCCGGCATGCGGTACGCCATGCAATGGCTCAAGCGCAGCCGCGAGGAAGGCTGGGAAGCCTCCATCGCGCTGCCGAAGCAGAAAGGCAAGAAAAAGCTCGACTGGAACGACCTGCACCAGCTGGACAAGCTGACCGAGCCGGACATTGCCGAATACCGCTACCTGGGCGACCTGCTGGCCGCACCCACGGCGGCCGAGAAGGCCCGGCTGATCTACGGCCGCACCAGCATGAGCCAGTTCGCGTTCGACTTCGAGAGCCGGCTCTACTGGTTCAAGCTGGACCTGGACGCGCTGACACGCGAGATGGACGCCGTGCGCAGCGCGCACGGCGACATGGATGAAACCGAGATCCGCGACGAGGCGATGCTCAAGGCCGGCGTGGTCACGAACATCGCGACGTGTCTGCCCACCGTCCTTTACTACCAGGCGAACGCTGCGACCGACGAAGCCTGGTACTACTTCCGCGTTGCCTTCCCGCACGATGCCGCGCCGATCAGGAACACATTCACCAGCGCGCAGGTGGCGTCGGCCACGGAGTTCAAGAAGCGCCTGCTGGCCGTGGCGCCGGGGGCGTTCTACACCGGATCGAACGGGCAACTGGACGCCTACCTGAAGGAGCAGATGCACCGCATCAAGAGCGTGCAGACGATCAACTATGTCGGGTACACGAGGGAGAGCGGCTGCTACGTGTACTCGGACGTGGCGGTGAAGGACGGCAAGCTTTACACCCTCAACGACGAGGACTTCTTCGACATCGGCCGGCTGTCGATCAAGAGCATTCTCGGCTCGGCCGGCCTGTCGCTTAACACGGACCTGAAGGCGTTTCGGCACGACTGGCTGGACACCCTGTGGCGCGCGTTCGGCGCGAAGGCCATCGTCGCGCTGGCGTTCTGGCTGGGGTCGCTGTTTGTGGAGCAGATCCGCGAAGGCGACGGCATCAAGCAAAAGAGCTACCCGTTTCTGGAAGTGGTGGGCGAACCCGGCGCCGGCAAATCGACGCTGATCGAGTTCCTGTGGAAGCTGTGTGGGCGGCGTGACTACGAGGGCTTCGACCCGTCCAAGGCGTCGATTGCGGCGCGGGCGCGCAATTTCTCGCAGGTGTCGAACCTGCCGGTCGTGATGATCGAGGCCGACCGTGGTGACGATGGTGCGAAGGTCAAGGGTTTCGACTGGAACGAACTGAAGACCGCCTACAACGGCCGCAGCTCACGCTCGCGCGGCGTGAAGAATTCCGGCAACGAGACAGACGAATCGCCCTTCCGTGGCGCCGTGGTGATCAGCCAGAACGCCGACGTGTGCGCCAGCGACGCCATCCTGCAGCGGATCGTCCACCTGTACTTCGACCGCTCGGGCCAGAACGCCGACACCTTTGCCGCCGCCCGCGCGCTGGAGCAGATGCCGGTGGAGGACGTGTCGGGCTTTCTGCTGTCCGCCATCCTGAAGGAAAGCGAGATCCTGGCGCGCTTTGTCGAGCGCATGCCGCACTACCAGGACATGCTGATCCGCAACCCGGACGTGAAGAACCAGCGCCTGGCGAAGAACCACGCACAGATCATGGCGATGGTCGACTGCCTGCCCATTGTGTTGCCGCTGCCGGCTGAGTACCGCGACGCCGCACAGCGCCAGTTGGTGCAGATGGCCGTGGAGCGCCAGCAAGCCATCGGCGCAGACCATCCGCTGGTACAGGACTTTTGGGAACTGTACGACCACCTCGAATCCGCCGCCGACGACCAGGCCGTGCTGAACCACGCCCGAGGCAATGGCGTCATCGCCATCAGCCTGCGCCATTTCGAACAGGTGGCAAACGACCGCCGCCTGAACCTTCCCCCGCTGCCCGAACTGAAACGCGTGCTGAAGACATCCCGGCACCGCAAGTTCATTGATCTGCGGGTCGTCAACAGCGCAATCAACGCGCGATTCAACGCCGAGCACATCCACCAGCCGAAACGCCCTGCCACTGTGAAGTGCTGGGTGTTCGAGGATCGGCCGGCGAACACAGGAGCGTGAGTATGTCTGCTTTCCTCGTCTGCATCGTTTCCCACGCCGGCGTCCGCATCGAGTTCACCAGGCTGGCCCGTACGCGCCTCGATGCGCAATTGGGCGCGCTGGACTGCCTGACCGAGCCACCCCGCTTCTGCCGCGCTACCGCCATCGGGAGGGCTGCCTGATGTACGCCCTGCTCAATGTCTGGATGATCGCCACGGCTGTGGCCTCCGTCTACCTGTTCAACGCCGGCGCGCATCGGGTGCGTTGGGGCGCGTTGATCGGCCTGGTCGGACAGCCCGCGTGGCTGCACCTGACGATGGCCACCGACGAGCCCGGCATGTTCGTGGTCAGCCTGTTTTTCACGCTGTGCTACGGCCGGGGCGTGTGGGACGGGTTCATTCGCCAGGGAGGCGCCCGTGGATAAACCCTTCGTCACCGAAGCGCAGCTGCGGCGCACGCACCAGGCGCTTCGCATCGCCACCCCCTTCGACGCCATGTCGGACCTGCTGCGCCGCACCGTAGCCGCCGCAGCCCGTGCCATGGCTGCGCGAGACATGGCTGCGCGCGGCCAGGCCCGGCCACGCGCCCTTTCCATCGACCTAAAACGCCGCGCTGCCGGCGACTTTGAGGACTGACCATGCCAGCAAGCAAACACCGGAAGAACCGCCGCGCGCACCAGCCGCGTGTGGCCCGCCTGCCGTCTTGTTATCGCTTCAGCAACAAGGCCGAGGTGGATCTGCAGCTCATTCCCCATGTGGAGCTGAGCAAGATCCTGGACGGCACAGCCACGGAGAATGCCTGGTTCACCCTGGGCTTCCGTGTGAACGTCGGCCAGCTGGCGGCGGCGCTCTACTTTGCGGAAAACCGTGAGCTGCGCGAGGCGATGGATGCAGCCGTGGAAGCGATTGCCGCTGTGGGAAAGCGGTATCGGGCGCGCGGCCGGCTGGGGGTTACTGGCGACGAGTATCGGGTGATCGGGCGGGCGTTGAATCTGACGGATGAGATTCAGAGGATGTGTACCAGGAGGGAGTTGTTGGAGGTTTCGTTGGCGGTGGAAGACCAGCAAAACCACGGCGACAATGCGCCACGGTGGCGCGCGGTGCATGCACGCATCGAGGGAGCACGGGATGAATGACGGGCACCTGATCAAACGCATCGCCTTGGCCGTGGCGGATCACGTGCGGCCGGCGCTGCCGGTGAGCGTGGCGCTTTGGGATGTGGACCGGATCGCGGAATTCCTGGTGCGCTCGCCCAAGGTGGTGCGGGAACGGATTGTTACGCTGCCGGACTTTCCGAAGGCGATTCGGATACCTTCCGTGCAATCGGGCGGTGGGGCGCCGGCCAAGGCGCTGCCCCGCTGGAGGGCCTCCGAGGTGGTGGCCTGGGCGGAATCGTACAAGGATCAGCCGCGTGGCCGCCCGCGCAAGGCGGATTGACCACGCGTTGCAGCGCCTGCGGCGTCAGCCCAGGCGCTGCGCGATGCTGGACGCCGACTCGTTGTAGTAAGTCATCAGTTCCTGCAGGTTGGTATGGCCTGTCATGCGGGCCAGGTCCAGCGGCTGCAGCTTCTTCGCCAGGCGGGTGATGGCTTCGTGCCGTGTGTCGTGGAACGTCAGGTCGACGATGCAGGCCTTGTTTCTGGCTTTGCGGAACAGCGCGTCGCGGCTGGCTGGTACCAGGCTGAACAGCGGCGCCCCTTCGTCCACCGCCGGCAGCATCCGCAGCAGCTCGATGGCGCGGCCCGACAAGGGTACCTCTCTCGCCAGGCCGTTTTTGGTCAGCGGCAGCCGCGCCACCCGCCGCTCAAAATCCACTGTGAAGCTGGTCAGGCCGATTATCTCGCCTGACCGCATGGCCGTCTCCAGCGCAAACAGGAAAGCCACGGCGACGCGCTGGGAAGCCCGCACGACCGGCATGCCTTCGATGTAGCCCAGGGCGATCAGTACCGCGTCGATCTCCGCCTGGGGAATCAGCCGCTCGCGCGGCGGGTTGTCGGGCGGCCGGCGCACCTCCTTCATCGGGTCGGTCACCAGCCAGCCCCATTCGGTGCGCGCCACCTGCAGGGCGTGCGACAGCAGGGACATTTCGCGGGACACAGACGACCCGGCCACGCCATCGCGCAGCCGCGCGTCGCGCCAGGCGGCGATGTGGGCGGGCCGCAGGTTGACCAGGAGGATGTCGCGGAACGGGCTGCCCTCGATCTCCTTGCGGCCGATGAGGTCCAGGCGGAGCTTTTCCCACCGGGCGCCACGCTTTGTCGGGCTGACTTTGCGCTGGTAGTCGTCCAGGACGTCGCCGATGGTGTGTGTTTTGCTGCCCTTACCGCCTTGCAGCGACCGGAGTTCGGACTTGCGCCGATCCGCCCATTCCTGGGCAAGTGCCTTATTCGGAAAACACCTGCTCTCGCGATGGCCCTTCACGTCGATCTGAACGCGCCATCCAGTCCCTGTCTTTTGCAACGATGCCATGGGGGCTCCGTGGGGGATTTCTGGGGGCGCGCGGAAATTATAGAGTGGCGCGGAGGGGCACCAATTGCGCGACGACAAAGGGGGGAAATCACCCGCCGGCCTTTGCGGGGCTTGGCTTCGCGGCGTTAAGTGCCACCGATTGGCGTGGAGTGTAAATGTTGCGATTACGCAACAAAAAGGTAGGTTGGTGCGAGGGAGGGGACTCGAACCCCTACACCATTGCTGGCGTCAGGACCTAAACCTGGTGCGTCTACCAATTTCGCCACCCTCGCAGTCCTGGAACCGGGCAGGCACAAAGCAAAAAAGGCGGCTGGACTGCCCGCCTTTTCCTGCTTGTGGCTTGCTGTGGCGCGTTGCGCGCCGGGATCCGGTTCGTGCCGCCGGCGTAACTTCAGCCTGCGGCGCAATAAGGATGCGGATTGTATCGCAAGGCGTCGGGGGAATCCAGCCCCCGCGCCTCCGGCCGACAATGCCGCTCCACTTTACTGGCGGGCGCGGATGAACGCGATCACCAGGACCGTGGCGCAGGCCTCCAGGGCGGCCACGAAGTACAGGCCCGAGGCCAGCTGGCCGGTGGTGGTCTTGAACCAGCCGATCATGTACGGCGCAACAAAGCCGGCCAGGTTGCCGATCGAGTTGATCAGCGCGATGCCGCCGGCGGCGGCCGTGCCGGCCAGGAAGGCCGAGGGCAGCGACCAGAACACCGGGAATGCGGCCAGGATCCCGACCGACGCAAGGGTCAGCGCGACCAGCGCCAGCACGGCGCTGTGCAGCCAGAAGCCCGTCAGGGTCAGGCCCACGGCGGCCAGCAGCGTAGCCAGCGCGCAGTGCATGCGGCGCTCGCCGGTGCGGTCCGAGTGGATGCCATTAAGCACCATGGCGATGGTGCCGGCCACGAACGGGATGGCCGAGATCAGGCCGATCCGCAGGTTGCCCTGCACGCCCAGTTCCTTGATGATCGACGGCGACCAGAACGCGATGGTGGCGTTGCCGCTCACCACGCAGAAGTAGATCGCCGCGCAGATCCAGACGCGCGAGTTCGCAAAGGCGGCCTTCAGCGACGAATGCTTGGCAGGATCGCGCGCCTCCTGTTCGATGTCCCGCGTGACGATTTCCTGTTCCTGCTGCGACAGCCACCTGGCGTTGACGGGCTTTTCCGGCAGGTACATCAGCACGGCGATACCGGCCAGCACCGACGGAATGCCTTCGATCACGAACAGCCATTGCCAGTTGGCCAGGCCGTCCACGCCGTCCATCGCGCTCATGATGAAGCCGGCCAGCGGGCCGCCGATCACGCCTGCGATGGCAAACGACGTCATGAACAGGCCGTTGATGCGTGCGCGCCGCGCGGCCGGGAACCAGTAGGTCAGGTACAGCACCACGCCCGGGAAGAAGCCGGCCTCGAAGATGCCCAGCATGAAGCGCAGCGTGTAGAACTGCATCGGCGTCTTCACGAAGATCATCGCCATCGAGGCCAGGCCCCACAGGATAGTGATGCGCGCCAGCGTCTTGCGTGCGCCGATCTTTTCCAGCAGCAGGTTGCTCGGCACCTCGAACAGGAAGTAGCCGATAAAGAAGATTCCCGCGCCCAGCCCGTACACGGCCTCGCTGAACTGCAGGTCCTGCAGCATCTGAAGCTTGGCGAAGCCCACGTTGACGCGGTCGATCCAGGCCAGGATGAACAGGAATACCAGGAACGGGATCAGGCGCACGGTGATCTTGCGGTACGCCTCGTTGCGTTGCTGCGCCAGTTGCGCTGGCGGCAGGCTCTCCAGGGCGCCGGGGGCGCCGCTCATCACGGAAGACATCGGTGACTACTCCTTGGGTGTGGTTGGCGGGGCGCCGCTACGTTGGCGGCGCCCTCTCGCATTGCGCTGTGCTGGCGCTTGCTGCGGCGGCCGTGGGAATCCGGCCGGTGCTACGTGTAATGCAAAGGTACGGCGTCAGGCCAGGGCCTGCTCGATGGCCGCGGCCACCTGCAGCACGCGGGCATCGTTGCCATGCAGGCCGCAGACGCCCAGACCCATGCCCTCGCCCATCGGCAGCGACGCCGCGCAGCCATCGAGGAAATTGATCACGCTCGGGTTACGCAGCACCAGGCCGTTGATCGCGAAGAAATCCTCGTCGCGCTGCAGCGCATCCAGGCGCGGCGGACGCTCGGCCACGCTCGGCATCAGCCAGGCATCGGCATCGCGCAGCAGCTCGGCGGCGCGTTGCTGCATGGCGCGGCGTTCGGCCAGCAGGACGATGTAGTCGGTGGCCGTCAGCTTCTCGCCGCGGCGGATGCGCTGGGCCACACGCTGGTCGTACTGGTCGCCCTTCGTTTGCAGCAGCTCGCGATGCCAGGTCCACGCTTCGGCCGCGGTCAGGCCGCCGGCAGCGTTGATCTCGGGCAGGCGGCGCAGTTCGGGGAAAGCGAATTCCACGATGTGCGCGCCTTGCGCCGCCAGCTTCGCCAGCGTGGCCTCGAATGCCTGGGCCACCTCGGCATCGAGCCCGTCAGCGACGAAGTCGCGGGTCACGTAGAAGCGCAGGCCGCGCAGGTTGGCGGCGCGCGTGTCCAGCGTTTCGCCGCTGAGCACCGCATCCATCGCCACGCAGCAGGCCACCGAGCGGGCCAGCGGGCCGGCCGAGTCGAGCGACGTGGACAGCGGCACGGCGCCGTCCAGCGGCACGCGGCGCGCGGTGGGCTTGAAGCCGGTCAGGCCGCAGAAGGCCGACGGGATGCGGATCGAGCCGCCGGTGTCGGTGCCCAGCGTGGCCACGGCCATCTGCTCCGCCACGCTCACGGCGCCGCCCGACGTCGAGCCGCCGCTGATGCGGTCGGGATCGAACGGCGTGCGCGGTGTGCCGTAGTGCGGGTTCAGGCCAAGGCCCGAGAACGCGAACTCGCTCATGTTGGTGCGACCGATCAGCACGGCGCCAGCGGCGCGCAGCCGCGCCACGGCCGGGGCGTCGGCCCGGGCCGGCGCGCGGCCGTCCAGTGCCTTCGAGCCCGCACGCGTCACCTGACCGCGCACATCGAACAGGTCCTTGACCGATACTGGCAGCCCCGCCAGCGGCGATGCCACGTAGCCTGCCGAGCGGGCCTGGTCGGCCGCATGGGCCTGTGCCAGCGCGCCCTTGGCGTCGACGCTCATGAACGCCGCGCCGCCAGCCTGCATATGACGGTCGATCCTGGCCAGCGCGTCTTCGGTCAGCGCCACGCTGGTGGTCCGGCCGGATGCCAGCGCGGCGGCCAGTTCTGCAATGGTCGGTGCAGTCATGGCGATGCTCACTCGGCTACGGCCAGCGTTTCCACGCGATAGGCGTGGCGCAGGCTGCGGTTGCGTACGGGATCGTGCAGTTCCACTTCGAACGATTCGCCGTGGCCCATCTCGCCGATCACCGCCTGGGTGCCGCAGAACATCGCGGTGCCCGGCGGCAGCTGCGATTCGCCGGTCAGGCGTTCGATCAGGTCGCGCGGGTCCAGCAGGCGCGTAACCTTGCCTTCCTGGTACAGCGCACGCTGGCCGTCGCGCACGCGCCAGCAACGCATTTCCAGTGCGTCCCAGTGATCGGCCACCTCGTCGAAGCGCCACACTTCGCGGCCCATGGGCTTGGCGCACATCTGCTTGGATACCGTCACGTCGTACGCTTCGACCTTGCGGTCGGTATGGTCCGAGCCGATGCCGATATAGAGCGCGTCGGCGCCCTGCAGCAGCACGAATTCCGTCTCGCCCGACGAGTCGTCGCGCGGCACTTCCAGCACGTCGTCGGTGGTCAGCAGCTGGGCGGCCAGCGGATAGAACGTGGGCACGGTGGCCGGCGGCTTCACGCCGATGGCCTTCAGTTCGTCGATATGGTGCTGGACGGCTGCCATGTCGCGGCCAGTCCAGCCGGCGATGATCAGTCGTTCGATGTCGAGGGCGAGCGCGCCCCCGCCGGCTACCTGGAGATGCAGTGTCGGCATTGCGTACTACCTTTGTTACGAGGAAAAAGTTCGGGTCAGAGTGTCCGGATGATGTTCTTCCGGAATTCGTCAATGTGTTCGCGGATGGCCTCGCGCACGGCCGGCACGTCGCGCCGCTCCAGGGCGTCAACGATCTCCAGGTGCTCCTGGTAGACGTTCTCCAGGTGCTGCGGATCGGACAGCGACAGGAACCAGAAACGCGCCTGCTTCTCGTGCAGGCCGCGCAGGAGATCGGCCAGCACGCGGTTGCGCGAGGCGGCTGACATCGCCGTGTGGAACTTCAGATCCAGGGCGGCCAGCGCGGGGATGTCGCGCCGGGCGACCAGTTCTGGCGAGCGGTCGACGATGTCGCGCATGGCCTTGAAATCGCTGTCGTGGCCGCGCTCGCAGGCCAGCGTGGCGCACAGCACCTCGTTGGTGGCGCGCACTTCGATCATGTCGAGCACTTCATTGAGAGACAGCGGCGTCACCAGCACGCCCTTGCGCGGCAGGATCGACACCAGCCCTTCCACTTCCAGCCGGTGGAGCGCCTGGTGCACCGGCGTACGGCCCAGGCCCAGCAGCGCGGCCACCTGGGCCTCGTTCAGCGGTTCGCCCGGACGGAACTCGCACGCGATGATGCGGCGCTTGATTTCGGTATAGGCCTGCTCGCGCATTGCCGCGCCGCTCTGGGCGGCGGTGGGCAGTGCGGGCGCGGGGTCGGCGGCGCCAACCAGTCGAATCGGATTCACCACGGCAGGATCAGTGTCTGTTCGTTTGAAGTTGTTGTGATACTAGTGTGATATTTCACTGGACACAACCGGGAATTTCCTAGGGGTAAACGCTAGGCATCGCGCCTCGGCTGGCCATGTGACGGCCGTTGCGCCTATCATTAGCCGTCCGCTATGAATCGATAATCGATACATAAATATCTTGGTGCAATATTTAACAATCGTGGTGCAGCGGATCACGACGATGGTGCCGAATCCGGATCCACCCCCATGGCCATCAACGACGGCGACCGTCCCGACCCGCTCTTCAACCAGTCCCTGGAAAAAGGGCTCGAAGTCCTGCGCGCATTCAGCGCCGTGCATCGCACGCTGACCCTGGTGGAACTGGCCGCGCTGACCGGCATGACGAAGAGTTCGGCGCAGCGCACCGTCCATACGCTGGAACGGCTTGGCTACGTCGACAAGCACCCGCAGACGCGGCGCTTCCGGCTGACGCCCAAGGTGATGGAAATCGGCTACAACTACCTGGCTGCCGACGCGCTGATTCCGATTGCCAGCCCCTATCTGTCGCAACTGGCCAATGCCAGCGGCGAGACGGCCAACCTGACCGAGCCCGTGGGGCTCGACATGGTCTACGTCGCGCAACTCATGACCGCCAAGCACATGCCCGTGCTGACGCCGGTGGGCATGCGGATTCCGATGTACTGCACGAGTTCGGGCCGGGCCTACCTGAGCCGGCTGCCCGACGACCAGGTACGCGCGATGCTCGAAGCCTCCACGCGGCAGGCGCGTACGCCGGCCACGCTGACCGATGTGGATGCGATCTTCGAGCAGGTGGTGGCGTGCCGCAGCCTGGGCTATGCGTGCAATGAGGAGGAACTGTTCCTCGGTGACATGGGCGTGGGCGCGCCCATCGTGAACAGCCGTGGCGAGGCCGTTGGCGCGGTGCATGTATCCCCGCCGGCCAGCCGCTGGACCATGGCCGACGCGCAGAAGAAGCTCGGGCCGCTGGTGATCGAATGCGCGTGGGCGATCTCGCGGTCGATCGCCCACTGACCTCCGGCGTTTCGCTGGCGGGAGGCTTAGCGCGCGTGCTCCAGCATCGCCTGCAGCAGCACGTTGGCGCCGGCTTCGATATGCTCGGGCAGCGCGTCTTCAAGTTCGTTATGGCTGATGCCGTCCTTGCACGGCACGAAGATCATGCCGGTGGGCGCGCGCTGGGCGACGTACACGGCATCGTGCCCGGCCCCGCTCACCACATCCATATGCGGCAGCCCCAGTAACGCGGCCGCGCGCCGCACGCTGTCCACGCATGCAGGCGCGAAGATGCAGGGCTCGAACTTGACGACCTGACGCACGGCCACCGTGACGGCGGTGGCATCCGCGATGCCGGCAAACGCGGCGCGCATCGCCGCGTCCATGCGGTCGAGCCCGGCCTGCGACAGGTTGCGGAAGTCCACCGAGAAATCCACGCGCCCCGGAATCACGTTGCGCGAGTTCGGCTTGACCTCGACAAAACCCACGGTGCCGCGCCCATGTGGCGCCTCGTCACGCGCAATGCGGTTGACGGCCTCGATCATGCGCGCCGATGCTAGCAGCGCGTCGTGGCGCAGCGCCAGCGGCGTGGGGCCCGCATGGGCATCCTGGCCGGTCACGGTCACGTCGTACCACTGCTGGCCCAGCGCGCCGCTGACCACGCCAATCGGCAGGCCGGCGGCTTCCAGCACGGGCCCCTGCTCGATATGCGCCTCGAAGTAGGCCGCGTACATGCCGCCCGGCACCTGCCCGGCGGGCTGCGCGCCCAGGTAGCCGATGGCTTCGAGCGCATCGCCCACGCTGACCCCGTCGCGGTCCTGCTGGGCGCGCGCAAACTCGCCGTCGAATACCCCGGCAAACACCCCAGACCCCATCATCACCGGGGTAAAGCGCGTGCCTTCCTCGTTGGTCCAGAACGCCACCTCCAGCGGGGCGCGCGTGGCAATGCCCAGGTCATTGAGCGTGCGCATGACCTCCAGCCCGGCCAGCACGCCGAAGTTGCCGTCGAACTTGCCGCCCGATGGCTGGGTGTCGATGTGGCTGCCGGTGGCCACCGCCGGTGCGTTGGGGTCGGTGCCGGCGCGGCGCGCGAAGACGTTGCCGATCTCGTCCACGCGCACGTCGAGCCCGGCCTCGCGGCACCACTGCACCACCAGGTCGCGACCCTTGCGGTCTTCGTCGGTCAGGGCGATGCGGCACACGCCGCCCAGCGGCGTGGCGCCGATCGCGCCCAGGTCCATCAGCGATTGCCACAGGCGGGCGCCATTGATGCGGGGAGTGAATTGCGAATCCATGTCTGTGTTGTCTGCAGTGAGTGAACATCGAGTGTCGATCCAGCAAGAAGCAGACCACCGGCGCCGATGATCCAGCGATGGTGCATGGGCACTGGCACATCACTTGCTAGTTCGAGACCGAACACAGCGTTCAACCCATCCCCCAATCAGGAGCCCTGCCTGTGACCCTCTCCACGTATCCCCGCGCAAAAGGTTTCTCCGCTGTCATCCGTTCGGCTTCGGCTGCCGTCGCCCTGTCGCTGCTGGCCCTGCCCGGCGCGGCCATGGCCGACAAGGTACTGCGCATCGGCATGACCGCCGCCGATATCCCGCGCACGCTGGGCCAGCCCGACCAGGGTTTCGAAGGCAACCGCTTCACCGGCATTCCGATGTACGACGCCCTGACCGCCTGGGATCTGTCCAAAAGCAACGGCCCGAGCCTGCTGGTGCCGGGCCTGGCCACCGAGTGGAAGGTCGACGACAAGGACAAGACCAGGTGGACGTTCAAGCTGCGGCCCGGCGTGAAGTTCCACGACGGCTCGCCGTTCAACGCCGACGCCGTGGTCTGGAACGTCAACAAGGTGCTCGACAAGACCGCCAAGCAGTTCGATCCGAGCCAGGTGGGGGTGACGGCATCGCGCATGCCCACGCTGCGCAGCGCGAGGAAGATCGACGACCTGACCGTGGAACTGGTGACGGCCGAGCCCGATTCGTTCCTGCCCTATAACGTGTCGAACCTGTTCATGGCGTCGCCCACGCAGTGGGAGAAGAAGCTGGCCGCCGTGCCCGCGTCCGTGACCGACCCGGCCGAGCGCAGCAAGCAGGCATGGGTGGCGTTCGCGGCCGATGCATCGGGCACGGGTCCCTTCAAGATGACGCGATTCGTGCCGCGCGAGCGCCTGGAACTGGCGAAGAACGCCAGCTACTGGGACCCGAAGCGCACGCCGAAGATCGACAAGGTTGTGATGGTGCCGATGCCCGAGGCCAACGCGCGCACGGCGGCCCTGCTGTCCGGCCAGGTGGACTGGATCGAGGCCCCCGCGCCTGACGCCATCGCGCAGATCAAGAGCCGTGGCTTCGAGGTCTACGCCAACGCCCAGCCGCACATGTGGCCGTGGCAGTTGTCGTTCGCGCCCAACTCCCCGTGGCTGGACAAGCGCGTGCGTCAGGCCGCCAACCTGTGCGTGAACCGCGCCGGCCTGAAAACGCTGCTGGGCGGCTACATGGCCGAGGCCAAGGGCATTGTCGAGTCCGGCAACCCGTGGTGGGGCAATCCGAAGTTCGACATCAAGTACGACCCTGCCGCCGCGCGCAAGCTGATGAGCGAGGCCGGCTACTCGGCCGCCAAGCCGGTCAAGGTCAAGGTGCAGGTGTCGGCATCGGGGTCGGGCCAGATGCAGCCGCTGCCGATGAACGAATACGTGCAGCAGAACCTCAAGGAATGCTTCTTCGACGTGGACTTCGACGTGGTCGAGTGGAACACGCTGTTCACGAACTGGCGCATCGGCGCCAAGGACCCGAGCGCGCACGGCACCAACGCCATCAACGTCAGCTTTGCGGCGATGGACCCGTTCTTCGCCATGGTCCGCTTCGTCAGCACGAAGACCCAGCCGCCGGTTTCGAACAACTGGGGCTACTTCGGCAATGCGGAGTTCGACAAGCTGATCGAAACCGCGCGCACGTCGTTCGGCGAGAAGGACCGTGATGCCGCGCTGGCCCGGCTGCATGCCCGCATCGTCGAGGAAGCGCCCTTCGTGCTGATCGCCCACGACGTTGGCCCGCGCGCGATCTCGAAGAAGGTCAAGGGCGTGGTGCAGCCGCAAAGCTGGTTCATCGACATTGCGACGATGTCGATGGATTGACGCGCGGTTTGCCCGACTCGCCTGTTTGCTCCCCTCTCCCGACCCCGGGCGAGGGGCGCCGAATTGAAATGTCATCGCCATCCCCACAAGCCGGCCACAGACCATGACTTACCTGCTCCGCCGCATCGTGTATGCGCTGCCGATCCTGCTTGGGGTCGCCCTGCTCTGCTTCTCGCTGGTTCATATCGCGCCCGGCGATCCGCTCGTGTCGGTGCTGCCACCCGATGCGTCCGAGGACCTGCGCCGCCAGCTGACCGCGCTGTACGGCTTCGACAAGCCGTTCGTGGAGCAATTCCTCCACTGGCTCGCGCGTGCCGTGCATGGCGACCTGGGAACCTCGATCGCGACGAACCGCCCAGTGATGGCCGAAGTATCGAACGCGGTCGTCAACTCGATCCGGCTGGCCGCCGTGGCAACGCTGATCGGCTTCACGCTCGGCAGCCTCTTCGGCTTCGTGGCGGGCTACCTGCGCGATTCGGTGCCAGACCGCGTGGCGTCGTTCCTGTCGGTGCTGGGCGTCAGCATCCCGCATTACTGGCTGGGCATGGTGCTTGTCATCGCGTTCTCGGTGCTGCTGGGCTGGCTGCCGGCCACCGGCGCCGGCCCCGATGGATCGGGCTCCTGGCGGTGGGACTGGGAACACATCCAGTACATGCTGCTGCCGGCCGTCACGATGTCGGTGATCCCGATGGGCATCGTCGCCCGCACGATCCGGGCGCTGGTGGCCGAAATCCTGTCCAACGAATTCATCGTCGGGCTGCGCGCGCGCGGGCTGTCCGAATACGCCGTGTTCCGGCACGTGGTCAAGAACGTCGCGCCCACCGCGCTGTCGGTGATGGGCCTGCAGCTCGGCTACCTGCTGGGCGGCTCGATCCTGATCGAGACGGTCTTCTCGTGGCCCGGCACGGGGTTCCTGCTGAACTCGGCGATCTTCCAGCGGGATTTTCCGCTGCTGCAGGGCACGATCCTGGTCCTGGCCGTGTTTTTCGTGCTGCTGAACCTGGTGGTCGACGCGCTGCAGACGCTGTTCGACCCGCGCATCCAACGGAACTGAGGAGCCTGCCATGGAAATGACGCTGAACAAGGCCGTGGCGCCGCTGCCGGTGGAACGCTCCCCCGGCTACTGGGCCACCGTGGGCCGGCGCCTGCTGCGCAACAGGCTGGCGATGCTGGCCGGGCTGATCCTGCTGGCGCTGATTGTGATGGCCATTTTCGCGCCGGCGCTGATGCCGGCCGACCCGTACGCGTCGTCGATCCTCAAGCGGCTCAAGCCGATCGGCTTCGAGGGCTATCCGCTCGGCACCGACGAGCTGGGCCGCGACATGCTGTCGCGCCTGATGCTCGGCGCGCGGCTGTCGCTGTTCATGGGCATCACGCCCGTGCTGCTGGCGTTCGTGATCGGCAGCGCCATCGGCATCGTGGCGGGCTATGCCGGTGGCTGGACCAACACGGCCATCATGCGGCTCACCGACATCCTCTACGCCTTCCCGTCGGTGCTGCTGGCCATCGCGCTGTCCGGCACGCTGGGCGCCGGCGTGGGCAACGCGCTGCTGTCGCTGACCATCGTCTTCGTGCCGCAGATCGTGCGCGTGGCCGAAAGCGTGACCACCCAGGTGCGCAACCGCGAGTTTGTCGATGCGGCGCGGGCCTCGGGCGCATCGTCGCTGACCATCGTCCGGGCGCACGTGCTCAACAACGTGCTGGGGCCAATCTTCGTCTACGCCACCAGCCTGATCTCGGTGTCGATGATCCTGGCGTCCGGCCTGTCGTTCCTGGGCCTGGGCGTGAAGCCGCCCGAGCCCGAATGGGGCCTGATGCTCAACACGCTGCGCACGGCCATCTACACGCAGCCCTGGGTGGCTGCGCTGCCCGGCGCGATGATCTTCCTGACCTCGATCTCGTTCAACCTGCTGGCCGACGGCATCCGCTCGGCGATGGAAATCAAGGAGTGAGCATGGCCGAGATGCTGGCAACCCCCAACCCCGTAGTGCCCCCCGCCGCCGCCGATGTCGGCGGCCCGGCCCAGCCGCTGGTCATCGCACGCGACCTGGTCAAGCATTTCCCGCTGAAATCGGCGGTGCCGTTCCGCCCCGGCGGCGTGGTGCGGGCCGTCGATGGCGTGAGCTTCGACGTGCTCAAGGGCGAAACGCTGGGCGTGGTGGGCGAATCGGGCTGCGGCAAGTCCACCACGGCGCGGCTGCTGATGCAGCTGACGCCGCACGACAGCGGCGAACTGATCTTCGACGCCCAGGGCGTGGGCTCGCCGCAACTGCCGATGAAGGCCTTCCGCAGCCAGGTGCAGATGGTGTTCCAGGACAGCTATTCGTCGCTGAACCCGCGCCTGACCATCGAGGAATCGGTGGCCTTCACGCCGCGCGTGCACGGCGTGCCGCCCCGCGAAGCCACCGAGCGCGCGCGCTATCTGCTGGAACGTGTGGGCCTGGAGCCGAAGCGATTTGCCGGACGCTATCCGCACGAACTGTCGGGCGGCCAGCGCCAGCGCGTGAATATCGCGCGCGCGCTGGCGCTGCGGCCGCGCCTGGTGATCCTGGACGAAGCGGTGTCCGCGCTGGACAAGTCCGTCGAGGCCCAGGTGCTGAACCTGCTGCTGGACCTCAAGGCCGAATTCGACCTGACCTACGTCTTCATCAGCCACGACCTCAACGTGATCCGCTACCTGTGCGACCGTGTGATGGTCATGTACCTGGGCAAGGTCGTGGAGATCGGCGACACCGAATCGGTCTATGCCAACCCGGCCCACCCGTACACGCGCGCGCTGCTGGCGTCGATGCCGTCGATGGACCCCGACCACCGCACGCTGGCCGCCCCGTTGGCCGGCGACCCGCCCAACCCGATCAACCCGCCGCCCGGCTGCAGCTTCCATCCGCGCTGCGCCCGCGCCGAGCCGATTTGCGAACGCCGCGCGCCGGTGCTGTCCGATGCGCTGGCCGGCCATCCGGTGTCGTGCCTGATGGCGATGCCCGACGGCGGCCATTCGCTGCCGATGCGCCGCATGACGCCCGGCCTGCACGCCGCCACACCCTGATTCGCCGGAGATTTCGATGTCCATAGACTCCACCAGTTCCTCCGTCTCCGCCACCCCGACCCCGCCGGCCGTCTCGGTGCGTGACCTGCGCGTGACGTTCTCGGGCGGCGGCAAGACCATCCGGGCCGTGAATGGCGTATCGCTCGACGTCGCGCCGGGCGAAGCGGTTGCCCTGATCGGCGAATCGGGCTCGGGCAAGAGCGTGACGCTGCGGGCCCTGATGCGCCTGCATCCGCCTCGCCGCACGACGATGGAGGGCGATATCCGCGTGGACGGGCAGGACGTCCTCAAGCTCGACAAGCGCGCGCTGGCCCGCCTGCGCGGCGGCATCGTCGCCATGGTGTTCCAGGAGCCGCTATTGGCGCTGGACCCGGTCTACACCGTGGGCCAGCAGATCGTCGAATGCATCCGCACCCATCGCAAGGTGTCAAGGGCCGAAGCCCAGGCGCTGGCGCTCAAGGCGCTGGAATCGGTGCGGATTCCAAGCCCCGAGCGCCGCCTGGCCGCCTATCCGCACGAGATGTCGGGCGGCATGCGGCAGCGCGCGATGATTGCGCTGGCGCTGTCCGCGCAGCCCAAGATCCTGCTGGCCGACGAACCGACCACGGCGCTGGACGCCACGGTGCAGATCCAGGTGCTGATCCTGTTGCGCGAACTGCAGCGCGAACTGGGCCTGTCGATCGTCTTCGTCACCCACGACATCGGGGCGGCCGTGGAGATTGCCGACCGCGTGGCCGTGATGTACGGCGGCCGCATCGTCGAGGAAGGCCCGATCCGCACGCTGATGCGCGAGGCGCGCCATCCCTACACCATTGCGCTGCTGCAAAGCCGCCAGCACGGCATGGACCGTGGGCAGCGCCTGCAGACCATCGGCGGCGCACCGCCCGACCTGGCCAACCTGCCCCCGGGCTGCACGTTCGCGCCGCGCTGCGCGCAGGCGCGGCCCGAGTGCCTGTCTTCCGTGCCGCCAGCGGTATCGCTGGGCGGCGGCCACCGCGTGAGCTGCGTGCTGGTATCCGAGCCCGCGTCCAGCGAATGCGCGGCATGACCTCCTACCTTCTCGACCAAGGAAACCCGAACACCATGAGCCTGGCCACCCATCCCGCCCGCGCGTTCCTGCCCTACCCCGATGTCGCCGTGCCGAACGCGGCAAGCGGGCCCCTCCGTGGCCTGACCTTCGCGGTCAAGGACCTGTTCGACGTGGCCGGCTACCCGACCGGCGGCGGCAATCCCCATGTGCTGGCGCGCTCGGGCATCAAGACCGCCACGGCGCCCACCGTGCAGAAGCTGCTTGACGCCGGCGCCACGTTTATCGGCAAGGTACACACCGACGAGCTGGCCTTTTCGATGAACGGCCAGAACTACCACTACGGCGGCCCGTACAACGGCGCGGCACCCGACCGCATCACTGGCGGCTCGTCCTCGGGATCGGCGTCGGCCGTGTCACACCAGCTCTGCGACTTCGCGCTGGGCACCGACACGGGTGGATCGGTGCGTGCGCCGGCCAGCCATTGCGGGCTGTTCGGCATCCGGCCGTCCCATGGCCGCATTTCGCTGAAGGACTGCATGCCGCTGTGCGAATCGCTCGATACCTGCGGCTTCTTCGCTCGCGATATCGCCACGTTCGCCCGCGTGGCCGACGTACTGTTCGGCGCCGATGGCGATCCGCTGCCGGCCCGGCCGCGGTTGCTGCTGGCGGCCGACCTGTTCGAACTGCCCACACCGGCCGCGCGCGCCGCGCTGGCGCCGACCGTGGCGCGGATCGAAGCCATCCTGGGCAAGGCCACGCCGGTGGACGTGGCGGACCGCCCGCTGTCAGACCTGTACTGGGCGTTCCGCTACGTGCAAGGCTGGGAAGCGTGGGAGGCCGACGGCGCGCTGATCGAAAACTATGGGCTGCAGCTTGGGCCCGATGTGGCCGGGCGCTTTGCCTTCAGCAAGGGCGTCACGCAGGCCCAGTTCGAGCAGTCGAGCGCCGTGCGCCGCGAATTCACCGCCCACCTTGGGCGCCTGCTGGGCCATGACGGCATCCTGGTGCTGCCGACCATGCCCGACATCGCCCCGCTGCGCGCCACGCCGATGGAGGCGCTGGAGGACTACCGCACGGCGGCCGCCCATACGCTGTGCCTGACGCCGCTGTCGGGCTTTCCGCAACTGAGCCTGCCGCTGTCGGGCCGGGACGGGGCGCCGCTGGGCATCTCGCTGCTGGGCCCCAAGGGCAGCGACCGCAGCCTGATCGCCGTGGCGGAGACGCTGATGACGGCACTGGTCTGACGGGCCGGCATAGGCTAGGCTCAACTGGACCCCGCCGCCCCGTGCCGGCGGGGACGGACACGCAACAGGAAAACTCCATGACCCGACTCCGCATCACCGCCGCCGGCCATTCGTTTATCGCCGAGACGAACCCGGACGCCCCCGACACCGTGGCGGCCTTCATGAAGCTGCTGCCTTACCGGCAGAAGCTGATCCACGTGCGCTGGAGCGGCGAAGGCTGCTGGATTCCGCTGGGCGAGTTCAAGCTCGGCGTGGGCTTCGAAAACCACACGAGCCATCCGTCGGTGGGCGATATCCTGTTCTATCCGGGCGGCTACAGCGAAACCGAGATCATCCTGGCCTATGGCAGCTGCTGCTTCGCCAGCAAGATGGGCCAGCTGGCCGGCAACCACTTCCTGACCATCGTCGAAGGCAAGGAAAACCTGCGCGCGCTGGGCACCAAGGTGCTGTGGGAGGGCGCGCAGGACGTGGTGTTCGAGCTGGCCGAGTAACGGGCAGCCGGCCTCAGCTGCGACGGGCGGCCGGCTCGGCCGCGACGCCGCAACGGAGACATCACATGTACATGATCTACTGGACCGAGGCCACCGCCGAAGGCATGGCCCCGCACGCTCAATCGTTCCCGGGAGATGCGCTGCGCGATGCGCTGCAGTTCGCCGAGGCGCTGCGCCGCCGGCAGTTCGCGGGCGAACCGGTCAGCTTTGTCACGCTCTGCTCGGAAAACCCGAACTCGGTCGGCAAGCCCGGCGCGGCAGACCCGCCGCCGGACTACGAATGGAAGAAGCGCCGGCCGTAAGGCCCGCGCCTTCGGCCGGGATCAACCCGCCATCACCCCGCGCTCGTCCTCGGGCGGTTTGATCCGGAACCACGTGGCATAGAGCGCCGGCAGGAACAGCAGCGTCAGCACTGTAGCCACCACCAGACCGCCCATGATGGCCACCGCCATCGGCCCCCAGAACGTGGAGCGGGACAGCGGGATCATGGCCAGCACCGCCGCCGCGGCCGTCAGGATAATCGGCCGGAAGCGGCGCACCGCCGATTCCACGATGGCATTCCACGGCGGCAGTCCGGACCGGATGTCCTGTTCGATCTGGTCCACCAGGATCACCGAGTTCCGGATGATCATGCCCAGCAGCGCCGTGATGCCCAGCTGCGCGACAAACCCCATCGGCGAATGCAGCAGCAGCAGCGTGGCGGCGGCGCCAATCAGGCCCAGCGGGCCGGTCAGGAACACCATCACCGCGCGCGAGAAGCTGTGCAACTGCAGCATCAGCAGCGTGAAGATCAGGAAGATGCACAGCGGCAGCTGCGCTGCGATCGACGCGCCGGCCTTGCCGCTTTCCTCCTGGGCACCGGCGATCGTGATCCGGTAGCCGGCCGGCAGCGCGGCCCGGATCGGGTCCAGCTTGGGATTGATCTGCGCGGTGACGGTCGGGCCCTGGATGCCATCGACGATATCGGACTGCACGGTGATGCCGAAATCGCGGTTCTCGCGCCAGATCACGCCAGGCTCGGACTTCAGCGTGACGCGCGCAACCTGCGTCAGCGGCACGGCGCGGCCGCTGCTGGTGGGCACCAGCACGTTGTTCAGGTCCGACATCGTGTCGCGCTCGCTGCGCGGCGTGCGCATGATGATGTCGATCAGCTTGTCGGCGTCGCGATACTGGCCCACCGGCACGCCCGTCAGCACCGCCTGGGTAGCCCGCGCGATGGCGTTGGTCGTCACGCCCAGCGCCCGCGCCTTGTCCTGGTCCAGCTCCAGGCGCAGCATCTTGACGTTCTCGTTCCAGTTGTCATTGACGCCCACCGTGTTGGGGTTGGCCGTCATGATCGCCCGCACCTGATCGGCCACCTTGCGCACCCCGCCGGCATCGGGACCGATCACGCGGAACTGCACCGGATACTGCACCGGCGGGCCGTTCGGCAGCAGCTTCACACGGCCGCGCAACTGCGGAAATTCCGTGACCAGCACGCGCTCGATGCGCTTGCGCAACGCATCGCGCGCTTCCACCGTCACCGGCATCACGATGGCCTGTGCCACGTTCGACTGCGGAAAGATCTGGTCCAGCGGCAGGTAGAAGCGCGGCGCGCCGGTGCCGACGAACGAGGTCACGCTTTGCACGCCCTTGTCGCGGCGCATGGCGGCCTCGAAGCGTTTGGTCATGGCCTCGGTCTCCGCAATGGCGGTGCCCTCCGGCATCCACAACTCCACCATCAGCTCCGGGCGGCTCGAATCGGGGAAGAACTGCTTTTCGACGTATTTGAACGCCAGCAGACCCAGCGCGAACGCCACCAGCGTGATCGCGATCACCGTCTTGCGCCACGTGACGCACCAGTTCACCAGCTGCCGGAAGCGCGCGTAGAACGGCGTGTCGAACACCTCGTGATGGCCGCCGTCATGCGTGCGCGTCTTGAGGATCAGGTAGCCCAGATACGGCGTGAAATAGACCGCCGCCAGCCAGGACAGCACCAGCGCCAGCGACGTGACCGCAAAGATCGCGAACGTGTATTCGCCGACCGTGGAGCGCGCCAGCCCCACCGGCAGGAAGCCCGCCGCCGTGATCAGCGTGCCGGTCAGCATCGGCATGGCCGTGGAGGTGTAGGCAAAGGTGGCCGCCTCCATCTTCGAGAAGCCTTCTTCGAGCTTGCGGACCATCATCTCCACGGCGATGATGGCGTCATCGACCAGCAGCCCGAGCGCGATGATCAGCGCTCCCAGCGATATCTTGTGCAGGCCGATGCCGAAGATGTTCATGAACAGGAACGTCACCGCCAGCACCAGCGGGATGGTCAGCGCCACCACCAGCCCCGGCCGCACGTCCAGCCGCAGCGGCCGGGTATGCAGGCCCAGCGCCACGAAGCTGACGCCCAGCACGATCACCACGGCCTCGATCAGCACGTGGACGAACTCGCCCACGCTGCGCTTGACCGCCTGCGGCTGGTCCTGCACCTGGTCCATCTCGATGCCCACCGGCAACTGACCGCGCAGGCCATCGGTCACGCGGCGCAGTTCCTGGCCCAGCGCGATGATGTCGCCGCCCTTTTCCATCGAGATGCCCAGGCCGATGACGTCCTTGCCGTTGAAGCGCATCTTGCTGACCGGCGGGTCCACATAGGCGCGGTACACGTGCGCGATGTCGCCCAGGCGGATATTGGCAATGCCGTTGGGCCCGCGCAGCACCAGGTTCTGCAGGTCTTCCACGTCGCCCAGCTGGCCGGTGACCCGCACCTGCAGGTTGTCGGTCGGCGTTACCAGCACGCCGCTGCCGGTGGGATTGTTCTGCTCCGAGATCTGGTTGGCGATGGCGTTGATGTCCAGCCCAAGCTGGGCAAAGCGCGCCTGGTTGAACTCGATGAAGATCTTCTCGTCCTGCAGCCCCAGCAGCGTGACCTTGGCGACGGCCGGAATGCGCAGCAGTTCCTGCCGCACCAGATCGGCGTATTCGCGCAGTTCCTTGTAGTTGAAGCCGTCGGCGGACAGTGCGTAGATCGAGCCGTAAACGTCGCCAAACTCGTCGTTGAAGAACGGGCCGCGCACGCCCTGCGGCAGCGTCTGCTGGATATCGCCGATCTTCTTGCGAACCGTGTACCAGATTTGCGCGGTGTCCTTGGCCGGCGAATTGTCGGCCAGCTGGAAGATCACCGTGGTCTCGCCCGGCTTGGAGAAACTACGAATCTTGTCGGCATACGGCACTTCCTGCAGTTGCCGTTCGATCTTGTCGGTGACCTGCACGGCGATCTGCTCGGCCGTGGCGCCGGGCCAGAAGGCCTGCACCACCATCACGCGGAACGTGAACGGCGGGTCTTCGTCCTGGCCAAGCTGGAAGAACGCCAGCAGGCCGCCCAGCAGCAGCACGACCAGCAGGTAACGCGTGAGCGGCTGGTGTTCGAGCGCCCAGCGCGACAGGTTGAAACGGGAATGTTCCATGCGCCGCCCTCAGCCCAGGCGGCGGTCGAGGGCGCTCAGCTGCGCGCCGGGATTCGAGGCGGGCTGCGCCGGCGCCACGCTCTGCATCGGCTTGACCTTCTGCCCGGGCTTGAGCAGATGGACGCCGGCCGTGACGATGGTCTGGCCCGGCGTCAGGCCCTGCCGCACCTCGATCAGGTTGCCCTGCGCCTCGCCCAGCGTCACCGGCACCGGCTTGACCGTACCGCTGCCGCCCTGGCCGGGCTGGTAGATCCATACCTGGTTGGCGCCCTTGTCCTGCAGCAGCGCAGTCAGTGGCACGCGGATCGTGGCCGCATCGCCGGTCCGGGTGAACGACACCACGGCTGTCATGCCGATGCGCAGGTCGGCCGGCGGGTTGGGAATGCTGACGCGGGTCGGATAGGTACGCGTGACCGGATCGGCCGCCGCCGAAATCTCGCGCACCCGGCCAGGCAACGTGCGGTCGGGGTCCGACCACGTATGGATCGACACATCGGTGATGCCACGCAGCATGTCCACCTGATCTTCGGGCAGGCCGATGGCCACTTCCTTTTCGGCGGTCTGCGCCACACGGATCACCGGCTGGCCCGGCGTGACCACCTGGCCTACTTCGGTATCGATGGCAGTCACCACGCCGTCGGCGTCGGCCGTCAGCACCGCGTAGCCGGTCTGGTTCGACTGGTTGCGCAGGCTGGCCTGCGCCTGTTCCAGCCGCGACGCGGCCGAATCGAAGGTAGCCTGGCGGCGGTTCAGTTCGGCTGCGCTGATGAAATTCCTGGCTGCCAGTTCCTTGTAGCGTTTCAGGTCGGCGGCAGCCAAATCACGATCGGTCCTGGCCGCATCGTACTGGGCCCGCGCGCCGGACTCGGCCAGCGCCAGATCGGTGGGATCCAGCCGTGCCAGCGGCTGCCCCTTGCGTACGCTGGCCCCGACATCGACCAGACGGGCCGAGATCTTGCCACCCACCCGAAACCCCAGACGCGATTCGATGCGCGGGCGAACTTCGCCCGAAAACTCGTACTCCGTCTTGCCGGCCGCCGGGCTCAGTTGCATCAGGCGTACCGGCCGCACGTCCTCCACCGGCTCGGCCTGCTTGCCACATCCACCCAGTGCCAGCAACCCCGCCAAGGCCACGAGCCCCACGGCCAAACGGGCCCGCCCCGGCCGCACGGGGCGGCGCACGGCCACGCGCGACTGGGGAACGAGATCAACTTCAGCGGCCGCAACTTCCGGCCTCGCAATGGGCACTGGCATGGACAAGCGTCTTTGAGTCGGTGGAAAAGGATGAAGCTGGGTGCAGCGAAAACCCGGCTGATACTCGGGCCGAATACGGCAGCGGTACTGCGCGGCCTTGCGGCCGGATGGTGTCTCGCTGGCGCCTCGGGTCGGGTGCCTTGCTGCCGCGCGGGTCGATCCCCGAACATTCGGAAATCGGCCACGATGAGTTAATAACTTTGCGGTCAGTAATATAGCGAGCGCCCATGAGTGCGTCAAACGCCGGATGACGAACGGCTGTATTTCGCGACAAAACGTCACGTTGCCGGCGCGGCAGGCTACAAAAGCCTTTTTCATCACTCAATTGCCGGGGCGCCGGCCCGGGTGGCCGATGTTACAATTCGCCGCTTTGGCGCCGCCCCCGCCGCCCCACCAGAAAGAGATTGGCGTGACGCCCGATCAGTATTGCCAGGACAAGGCCGCGAAAAGCGGCTCCAGTTTCTACTACAGCAGCCTGCTCCTGCCTCCCGAACGCCGCCGTGCGCTGACGGCGCTGCAAGCCTGGCGCCTGGAGCTGGATGCCATCGTTCACGAGAATCACGACGCCGGCGTGGCCCTCCAGCGGCTGGACTGGTGGCGCGCCGAACTGCGCCGCCTGTACGAAGGCAGCCCGAATCACCCCGTCAGCCACGCGCTGCTGCCCTACCTGGCCAGCCTGCCGCAGGCAGAGATGACCCAGGTGCTCGATGGCACCGAGATGGACCTCGCCCAGTCGCGCTATTTCGACGAGGGCGCGCTTGGCCGGTACTGCCGGCTGGTGGGCGGCACGCTGGGCAAGCTGTCGGCGCGGCTGCTGGGCTTTACCGATGAACGTACGCTGGAATCGACCGAAAAGCTCGGGCTGTCGCAGATGCGCATCCGCATCGTGCGCGAGGTGGGCCACGACGCCCGCCAGGGCCGCGTCTATATTCCCGTCGATACCCTGCAGCGATTTGAAGTGCCGGTGGCGGACATCATGCAGTCGCGCCATTCCCCGCAGTTTGTGGCCTTGATGCGCGAACAGGCCACGCTGGCCCGCACGCTGTACCAGGAAGCCCTGGCGCTGCTGCCCCGCGCCGACCGCCGGGCCCAGCGCGCGTCGCTGGCGCGGGCGGCCATCCACCATGCCTTGCTCGACGAGATCGAAGCCAGCGATTTCCAGGTACTGACCCAGCGCATTGCGCTGACGCCCATGCGCAAGCTGTGGCTGGCGTGGAAGACCTGGCTCAGGAATGGCTGAGCGCGGGTTCCTTGCCGCGTCGGCCCGCGGGTTTCTTGCGCCGTCGGCCCTTTTCTACCGCTCTTACTGCCGCCCTTTCTGCCGCGGCCCCGTCCCGCGCCGTCAGTCCCTGGCGGCCAGTCGTTTCAACGTATTGATGCCATGACCACTGCCACGCCCTCTCTAGGCCAGCTGATCCTCGATCGCGCCGACGCCCTGGCCCGGCACTCCGACATGGAAGGCGGCCTGACCTGCGCCTACCTGACGCCCGCCCACACCCAGGCGCAGGCGCTGCTGGCGCGCTGGATGGAAGATGCCGGCATGACGGTGCGCATCGACGCCATCGGCAACGTGATCGGCCGCTATGCCGCCGATCCGGCCGCGCCGGACCCCAAGGTGCTGATGACCGGGTCGCACTTCGACACGGTGCGCAACGGCGGACGCTACGACGGGCGGCTGGGCATCCTGCTGCCGATCGCCGTGGTGGGCGCGCTGCGCGATGCGGGTATTCGCCTGCCCTACCACTTCGAGGTGGTGGCTTTTGCCGAAGAGGAAGGCCTGCGCTTCAAGACCAGCTTCCTGGCCAGCAGCGTGCTGGCGAACCGCTTCGATCCGGCTTTGCTGGACCGCGTGGACGCCGATGGCGTGTCGATGCGCGATGCCCTGGCGCAGGCGGGCTTCCCGGGCGCTGGCGCGCTGGACGCGCTGCGCGCCGCGGCGGTCGATCCCGCCACGCTGGCCGGCTTTGTCGAGGTCCACATCGAACAGGGCCCGGTGCTGCTGAATCGCGGCCTGCCGCTCGGCATCGTGACGCAGATCGCCGGCAGCAGCCGCTTTCTGGTGCGCGTGGAGGGCCTGGCCAGCCATGCCGGCACCACGCCAATGGATATGCGACGCGACGCCGCCGCCGGCGCCGCGGAAATGATCCTGCTGGTCGAGCAGCGCTGCGGCCAGGTGCCGACGCTGGTCGGCACGGTGGGCCAGCTGCAGGTGCCCAACGGATCGAGCAACGTGATTCCGGCCGCATGCGTATTTTCGATGGACATCCGCGCGGGCGAGGACGGCATCCGCGAAGCGGCCATTGCGGACATCGTGGCGGGCATCGAGGCCATTGCGGCGCGGCGCCTGCTGCAGGTCACCGTGGAACGGGTCACGCCGGTCAACAACGCGCCCTGCGCACGCTGGCTGATGGACCAGTTCGCGGCCGTGTTGAGAAAACGTGGGCTGGAGGCGTTCGAGTTGCCTTCGGGTGCGGGGCACGACGCGATGATGATGCAGCGGATCACCGATGTGGCAATGCTGTTCGTGCGCTGCGGCAATGGCGGGATCAGCCACAATCCGGCGGAAACGATCACGGTGGAAGACGCCCAGCAGGCCGCCGAGGTATTCGTGGACTTCCTGCGGCACTTCCGGGCGGCGGGCTGATCAGCCGCCCTGGTACATTTCCTTGCCGATGTCGTAAAGATTCTTGCGCAGCGTCTTGCGCTCGTCGGGCGACAGGCGCTGGCTGCCGCCGCGCTGCCCCTGGCGCGCCGCACGCTCCGCCATGTCGCGCTCGGTCTCGGCACGATCGTTGCGGCGGGGTGGCTGACGGTTGCGTTCGGGTGCGGACGGGCTGCTGCCGGGCCCGCCGGGCGGCTGGCCCTTGGGGTGAAGCAAATGCGCCATGCCCGCCGACTGGGCGAATGCCGGAGCAGGTGCCACGGCCATCAGCAGGGTCAGGCCGGCCAGACAGACCACTCGCGCGCAAATTGTGCGACGCAGGGTTTGCCCGTGCCGGTTATGCTTCACTTTCATTGGATAATGGCGGTTTCGACTGTGGCCTCCGGATCGATCTTCAGGATCCCCGGTGGCAGCGCACCGGCATCGCCCCCGCCGACAGCAAGGCGAATGCCCGTGTCGCGGCCGGGAACAGTACGATGCCCGTGGTGACCATTCATTTCCCCGGCGAAAATCGTCCTTGGGAAAACGGTTTGCGGAGTGTAAATGCACAAAAGGTGCATGCCGCCATACCACGGGGTAAAGTATGTAACGTTTTGTTAAGCCATTTTGAGCGAAAGCGATAGTCGCTAAGATACCGCCATGGAAAATACCAGCCACAAGATTCTCGTCGTGGATGACGACCCGCGCTTGCGCGACCTGCTGCGCCGCTACCTTGGCGAGCAGGGCTTCACGGTTCTCGTGGCGGAAAACGC
This sequence comes from Ralstonia sp. 25mfcol4.1, assembly GCF_900104095.1. Lineage (GTDB taxonomy): Bacteria > Pseudomonadota > Gammaproteobacteria > Burkholderiales > Burkholderiaceae > Cupriavidus. The sequence goes on from NZ_FNJO01000003.1 coordinate 205,505, forward strand.
CACGGCCATGAACAAGCTCTGGCTGCGCGAGCGTTTCGATCTGCTGGTGCTGGACCTGATGATGCCCGGCGAAGACGGGCTTTCCATCTGCCGCCGCCTGCGCGGCGCCAACGACCAGACCCCGATCATCATGCTCACGGCCAAGGGCGAGGACGTGGATCGCATCGTCGGCCTGGAAATGGGTGCCGACGATTATCTGCCCAAGCCTTTCAATCCGCGCGAGCTGATTGCGCGGATTCACGCCGTGCTGCGCCGCAAGGGGCCCGCCGAAGTACCGGGCGCGCCGTCCGAAACGCCCGAAACGTTTGCGTTCGGCGATTTCGTGCTGAACCTGGCCACCCGCACGCTGACCAAGAACGACGAGGAAATCACCCTCACCACGGGCGAATTCTCGGTGCTCAAGGTTTTCGCGCGCCACCCGCGCCAGCCGCTGTCGCGCGAAAAGCTGATGGAAATGGCGCGCGGCCGCGAATACGAAGTCTTCGACCGCAGCCTGGACGTGCAGATTTCGCGTCTGCGCAAGCTTATCGAGCCTGACCCGAGCAACCCGCGCTTCATCCAGACAGTGTGGGGCCTGGGTTACGTCTTCATCCCCGATGGCGTGAAGTAAGTCCGGTCGACCGCAGCCTCATCGTGGCGACTGCCCTCGGCCGTACCGCAACGCGGTTCTTCGGTTCGCTATTCTGGCGAACCTTCATGCTGATCGCCCTTTTGCTGGCGATCTCGCTGGGTATCTGGTTCCAGAGCTATCGGCTCTTCGAACGCGCGCCGCGCGCCCAGCAGATCGCCATGCAGGTGGTCAGCGTGGTCAAGCTCACCCGCGCAGCCCTGCTCTACTCGGATCCGGCCCGGCGCCGGTTCCTGCTGCTCGACCTCGTCCAGAACGAGGGCATCAAGGTCTATCCGCGCGAAAAGGACGACGACTTTGCCGCGCCCAAGGCCAACCCGTTCCTGACGCAGCTCGTCCAGCAGGAAATCCGCAGCCGGCTGGGCGAAGACACCGTGCTGGCCACCACCGTCAACGATATTCCGGGCGTGTGGGTCAGCTTCGAAATCGAAGGCGACGACTACTGGGTGGCGATCAGCCCCGAACGCTTCGAACGCGTGCCCGGCATCCAGTGGCTCTGGTGGAGTATTGCGGCGCTGCTGCTGTCGATCATCGGCGCGGCCTTCATCACGGCGCGCGTGAACTACCCGCTCAAGCGGCTGGCCAATGCCGCGCGACTGATCGGTACCGGGGGCGAAGCGCCGCCGCTGCGCGAACAGGGCGCCAGCGAAGTGGCCCAGGCCAACCGCAGTTTCAACCAGATGGTGCGCGACCTGCGCCAGCTCGACGACGACCGCGTGGTCATGCTGGCCGGCATCTCGCACGACCTGCGCACCCCGCTGACCCGTCTGCGGCTGGAAACCGAGATGTCGCCCGTGGACACCACCACGCGTGACGCCATGATTGCCGACATCGAACAGATGGACGCCATCATCGGCCAGTTCCTGAACTACGCCCGGCCAGGCCAGGAAGTGGTGGAGCCGGTGGACCTTTCCACGCTGGTACAGGAATCCGTTGGCGTCTATGCCGCGCACGACGATGTGCGCGTGCACGTGCGCTCGAATGGCCCGGTCATGGCCGTGGCCAACCGCATGGAGATCCAGCGCATCCTGGACAACCTCGTCGAGAACGCGCGCCGCTATGCCAAGGACGAGGAATCGGGCATGGCCGAGGTGGAAATCTCCACGCGGGTGGAGGACAAGGAAGCCGTGCTGGTGGTGGCCGACAGCGGGCCCGGCGTGCCCGACGAACAGCTGTCGCTGCTGACCCGCCCGTTCTACCGGCTCGACAGCGCGCGCAGCGAAGCCAAGGGCGCCGGCCTGGGCATGTCCATCGTCAACCGTATCCTGCAGCGCAACGGCGGCCGCCTGATACTGGCCAACCGTCCCGCCCCGAAAACCGGACTCGTGGTCAGCGCGCGATTCAAGCGCGCCTGAACCGCCGTATTCCCCTTCGCGCCCCACTTGAGTGCCCGTGTGTCCCGCATGCGGCGCATTGACAGGTTTTCTTCAGCATTTGATATGGTTTTGAAAGGTTGCTGACAGGGGAATGACAGCGTCATTGCGCACACTTCAGGCCATCGACAGGCCGATGCATACAACGGCATCCGAAGTCATGGCGCCGCCTGCCGCAGCACCCCTTTTCCGCCATGGCTGACAACGACCGACAACATGCCGCACGACCCCACATGCGGCGACCGAGAGACAGCCATGTCAAGCTCCAGCTCCACATCCCAGCACGGTTTCCGTACCGTGTTCCGCGTCGTCAGCGGAAACTTCCTCGAAATGTACGACTTCATGGTGTACGGCTTCTACGCCGCCGCCATCGCGCGTACGTTCTTTCCTGCCGGCGATGAGTTTGCTTCGCTGATGCTGTCGCTGGCCACTTTCGGCGCCGGCTTCCTGATGCGACCGCTTGGCGCGATCGTGCTGGGCGCCTACATCGACCATCACGGCCGCCGCAAGGGCCTGATCATCACGCTGGCGCTGATGGCGCTGGGCACGCTGCTGATTGCGCTGGTACCGGGCTATGCTTCGATCGGCGTGGCCGCCCCGCTGCTCGTGTTGTTCGGGCGCCTGCTGCAAGGTTTCTCGGCCGGCGTGGAACTGGGCGGCGTGTCGGTGTACCTGTCCGAGATCGCCAAGCCCGGCCAGAAGGGCTTCTACGTGGCCTGGCAGTCGGCCAGCCAGCAGGTGGCCGTGATCTTCGCCGGCCTGCTCGGCGTGGTCCTGCACGCCACGCTGGCGCCCGCGCAGATGGACAGCTGGGGCTGGCGCGTGCCGTTCCTGATCGGCTGCCTGATCGTGCCGTTCCTGTTCCTGATCCGCCGCTCGCTGGAAGAAACCGAGGAATTCCGCACGCGCAAGCATCGTCCGACGATCAACGAGATCTACCGTTCGATGCTCGACAACTGGCGCATCATCATCGCCGGCTGCCTGATGGTGGTAATGACCACGGTGTCGTTCTACATGATTACCGCGTACACGCCGACGTTCGGCAAGACGGTGCTCAAGCTCGACGACGTGGACAACCTGATCGTCACGATGTGCGTGGGCCTGTCGAATTTCATCTGGCTGCCGCTGATGGGGGCGCTGTCCGACCGTATCGGCCGCAAGCCGCTGCTGGTGTTCTTCACGATCGCCACGCTGGTCACGGCCTACCCCGCGGTGTCGTGGCTGGTGGCGGCGCCCTCTTTCGAGCGCCTGCTGATGGTGGAACTGTGGCTGTCGTTCCTCTATGGCAGCTATAACGGGGCCATGGTCGTCACCCTGACCGAGGTCATGCCGCCCGCCGTGCGTACCGCCGGCTTCTCGCTGGCCTACAGCCTGGCCACGGCACTGTTCGGCGGCTTCACGCCGGCGATCTCGACGTACCTGATCCATAGCACCGGCAACAAGGCAGCCCCCGGCCTGTGGCTGATGTTTGCCGCGGCTTGCGGCCTGGTCGCCACGCTGGTCATCTTCCGCGCCCGGCGCGAGCAAGCGGCGCTGCGCACCGCCTGAGCCCCTGGCCTGCCTGCCGCATGCGTGCGGCCCGCGCCGCCTTCATGTGCCTGACACGTTTTCGTGGCAAGTACGTGATGGCGGCGCGATTGCTTTTCGGACAGCCATCACCATCTCGCGCACATGGCATACTGGCGGCTCGTTTTGCGCCGCATGAAACGCTGCCTATCGGGCCAGTTAAGAAAACCAATTGGCCTTGGTGCGCACAAATGCGCATACTCGAAGCTTTCGTGCAAATACGATTGACATCCCCGGCTGCCGCGGGAACGGAATCGTAGATTGCAAGCCTCAATCTGTTCAACCGTATCTAGGAGAAGTCTATGAAGACCGTTGGTGACAAGCTCGAAGCCTTCAGCATCGTTGGTGTCAAGCCGGGTTTCAACAACCACGAAGAGAATGGCCAGTCGGCTTTCGAAGACATCACCGAAAAGTCGTTCGAGGGCAAGTGGAAGATCATTTACTTCTACCCGAAGGACTTCACGTTCGTGTGCCCGACCGAAATCGTGGCGTTCGCCAAGCTGAACAACGACTTCGCCGATCGTGACGCGATCGTGCTGGGCGGCTCGACCGACAACGAATTCGTGAAGCTGGCATGGCGCCGCGAACACAAGGACCTGAACAAGCTGAACCAGTGGCAATTCGCCGATGTGACCGGCTCGCTGGTCGACCAGCTGGGCGTGCGTGACCAGGCCGCTGGCGTGGCCCTGCGCGCGACGTTCATCGTCGATCCGGACAATGTGATCCAGCACGTTTCGGTGAACAACCTGAACGTGGGCCGCAACCCGGAAGAAGTCCTGCGTATTCTGGACGGTCTGCAAACGGACGAACTGTGCCCGTGCAACCGCGCTGTCGGCGGCGCCACGCTGTAATTGGCCCTGCCCGCCAGGCACCTTGGGTGACCCGGCACATCACATGGAAGGGCCTGGCGCCCTTTCATGTCGAAACCCGCTATGTGCGGGTTTTTTGAGCCCTTGTCGATAGGAGAAATAAATGGAATTCCTCAGCACGATTAAGAATGCAATCCCCGATTACGCCAAGGACATCCGCCTGAATGTGGATGGCACCATCGCGCGTTCGTCGCTGGAAGGCAACGATGCGGTGGGCGTGGCGCTGGCTGCGGCCTTCGCGGCCAAGAGCAAGCTGATTGTCGACGTGATTCGCAATGCCAACGTGCTGTCGCCCGAGGAAGTCAACGCCGCGCAAACCGCCGCCGCGCTGATGGGCATGAACAACATCTGGTATCCGTACGTCGAGATGGCCGAAGATCCGGACCTGGCCAGCCAGCCCGCTGGCCTGCGCATGAACGCCTACGCTACCCATGGTGGTGTGGACAAGCGCCGCTTCGAGATGTACGCCCTGGCTGCGTCGATCATCGGCAAGTGCCACTTCTGCGTGAAGTCGCACTACCAGCTGCTGAAGAACGAACAGGGCATGAGCGCCCAGCAGCTGCGCGATGTCGGCCGCATCGCCGCCGTGATTGGCGCCGCTGCCAATGTAATCGTCGCGGAATAAGGCGCGAAATCGCAACCGAAGCACGCCAATCGGGCGTTTATCGCGGGCGGCGTCGCCCGTGACGCATCGCCAGGCACCCACGCGGGCGGGCACTGAAGAGTGCCTGCCCGCGTGCATTTCTGCACTTCCGCAATCGGTCAATCGGTATTGTCCGACATCGCGTACAGCCAATCGACCCGGTGCATTTGTGCATGGCGCGGCCTACAATCAACGAAAGGTCACGAACTTCGCCGTTGCCATGAGCACCTTGCCTTCACCCAATTCGCCGCGCTTCCGCTTCCGGCTGGCCGCTGTACACGACTGGGGCGATATCGCCGCGGTCACGCAGCAGGCCTACGGGCAGTATGAGCTGGAAATCATGGAAGATTGCCGTGCGTCGTTCCAGCGCGGCATGAAGTCCGTGATGGCCGCCAAGGACAATCCGGACATGGAATGGTGGGTCGCGGAAACCGACCACGGCATCAGCGGTGCGGTGCTGTTCTGCCATCCGGGCGCCACGTTGACGGCGCTGGACGACTCCACGATCACGCTGACGCAGCCCGAAGCCCGGCTGCTTTCGGTCAGCCCGCAGGCGCGCGGGCTGGGGCTGGGCAAGCGGCTGATGCAGATCTGCATCCAGCGCGCCCGCGACATTGGCGCCCAGGCGCTGATCTGCCGCACCATGCCCGAAATGGATTCGGCCATCAAACTCTGCGAGCAGATGGGCTTCCAGAAACATACGGAAGCCGGATCGCGCCATGGGGCCATGGCGCGGCTGATCGACTACGTCTACCCGATCAAGGCCGAGGAACCGGCGGCACCGTCGCCGCCAGCCCCCTGAACGGGTCGCGCAATCAGTCCTGCACGTCGGCGGTGCGGCGGTAGATCAGCACCGCCGCCTGCGCGACGATACCCTCTTCCTTTCCTTCGAACCCGAGCTTCTCGTTGGTCTTGGCCTTCACGTTGCAATGCGTGACGGGCAGGCCCAGGTCTTCGGCCAGGTTGGCCACCATACCCGCGATATGCGGCGCCAGCTTGGGCTTCTGCGCGATGACGGTGGCATCGACGTTGCCGATCTCGAACCCGGCGGCTCGCACACGGCGCGCGGCCTCGCGCAACAGCACGCGGCTGTCGGCGCCCTTGAAATCCGGATCGGTGTCCGGGAAATGGCGGCCGATGTCGCCCAGCGCGGCCGCGCCAAACAGTGCGTCTGTCACGGCGTGCAGCAGCGCATCGGCATCGGAGTGGCCCAGCAGGCCACGGTCGTGCGGAATATCGACGCCACCAAGAATCAGCTTGCGGCCCGGCACCAGGGCGTGCACGTCATAGCCCTGCCCAACGCGAAAATCGAACGGATTCAAAACGACTCCTTGCAAAAATGGGTCACGACGCCGGCTGGCCCGTGCGCAGCAGCACGTCGGCCAGCGCAAAGTCCTCGGGGTAGGTCACCTTGAAATTGCGCAGCGATCCGTTGACCAGCCGCGGATGCAGGCCGAGGCGCTCGATGGCGCTGGCTTCATCGGTGACCACGGCACCGGCGGCCATGGCGTCTTCGAGCGCATGGCGCAGTACGCCGATGCGGAACATCTGTGGTGTCTGCGCCTGCCACAGGCCCTCGCGCGACACGGTCCCGCCGATGCGCGCGCCGGCATCGGCACGCTTCAGGGTATCAGGCACCGGCACGGCCAGGATGCCGCCGATCGGCTCGCTGGCCGAATCGTCGGATTCCACCGCCCGCACCAGCGTATCGATCATCGCACTGGTCAGCCCGGGGCGCGCGGCGTCGTGGACCAGCACCCAGTCGGTGTCCGTTGCACCCAGCGTGGCCAGATGATGCAGGCCGGCAAGTACCGACGCGTGGCGCGAATCGCCGCCCACGAACGCGGTGTCGAAGCGCAGCCCCGCAAAGGCTTGCGCGCCGAACCGTGACTCCAGCGGCATGTCGTCGGGCGCCAGTACCAGCGCGGTGGCACTGATGGCTTCGCTGGCGGAAAACGCCGCCAGGGCGTACCAGAGCATCGGCCGGCCGGCCACGGTCTGGTATTGCTTTTGCACGGCGCCGCCGGCACGGCTGCCGGTACCGGCACAGGGAATCAGGGCGAATCGACGATCGGACACAGGTTTCTGAGGGCCTTTGAATATTTGGCACGGCCAGCGGGCCGGCCGGAGCGCATTCTATAATACGGCCCTCGCCCGCCGCCATGAATCCTGGCATGGCCCGGCTGGCATGACAGACAACCCTGCCCGTGGCATGCCTTTCGCATGTGCCGGCGGGGTGTCGCCGTTTTTGCGCCTAATGCTGCCAATGCCTGACAACGCTACCGCATTTCCCTTCGCCACCCTGCCACTGATCAAGGCTGGCATGCGCCATACCGTGGCCGGCCTGACCGGATCCGCCGACGCCCTGGCGGTGGCCGCCTACGCGCGCCAGCATCGCGCCAGCGTGCCGATGGTGGCCGTGATCTGCGCCAATGCCATGGACGCACAACGGCTGGCCGAGGAAATCCCATGGTTCGCCCCCGAACTGCGCGTGCGGCTGCTGCCCGACTGGGAAACGCTGCCCTATGACAGCTTCTCGCCGCACCAGGACCTTGTATCGGAACGCCTGGCCACGCTGCACGACATCCAGGGCGGCCAGTGCGACGTGATGATCGTCCCCGCATCGACCGCGCTCTACCGCCTGGCGCCACCCTCGTTCCTGGCCGCCTACACGTTCTTCTTCAAACAGGGCGAAAAGCTCGACGAGGCCGCGCTCAAGGCGCAGTTCACGCTGGCCGGCTACGAGCACGTCAGCGCGGTCATGCGACCGGGCGAATACAGCGTGCGCGGCGGGCTGATCGACCTGTATCCGATGGGCTCGGCGTTGCCGTACCGGATCGACCTGTTCGGCGACGAGATCGAAACCATCCGCGCGTTCGATCCCGATTCGCAGCGCAGCCTGTATCCGGTCAAGGAAGTGCGCCTGCTGCCGGGCCGCGAGTTTCCGCTGGACGACACCGCCCGCACCGCCTTCCGCGGCCGCTGGCGCGAGGTGTTCGAGGGCGACCCGACCAAGTCCCCGATCTACAAGGACATCGGCAACGGCGTACCGTCCGCGGGCATCGAGTACTACCTGCCGCTGTTCTTCGAGCAAAGCGCCACGCTGTTCGACTACCTGCCCGCCGGCACGCAACTGGCATTCGCGGGCCAGGTCGATGAGGCCATCCGCCGCTTCTGGGCCGACACCACGCAGCGTTACACCTTCATGCGCCACGACCGCGAGCGCCCGCTGCTGCCGCCCGCGGACCTGTTCCTGTCCGAAGAGCAGTTCTTCATCGGGGCCAAGCCGCTGGCCCGGCTGGTGCTGCAGCGCGAGGCCGTGGCGGCCGACGTGCCGGCCTTCTCGGCCAGCCTGCCCGATGTGTCGGTCAACCGCCGCGCCGAAGATCCGCTGGTCAACCTGGAAGCACTGCTGCTGAACAAGGCCACACGCGTACTGATGTGCGCCGACTCGGCGGGCCGGCGCGAAACGCTGATGCAGCTGTTTGCCGAAAGTGGTCTGCGTCCGATGGTGGTCGAGGACTTTGCGGCCTTCCTGGCTGGCGACTCGCATTTCTCGATCGTGGTCGCGCCGCTGCAGAGCGGCTTTGCCCTGACCGCCGCTAAATTCGCGTTCGTCACCGAGAACGAACTGTATGCCGGTACCGCGCGCCGCACGGGGCGCCGCAAGCAGGAGCAGGCCAGCACCGTCGATTCGATGGTGCGCGACCTGGCCGAACTCAAGATCGGCGACCCCGTGGTGCACAGCGAGCACGGCATCGGCCGCTATCAGGGGCTGGTCACGCTGGACATGGGCCAGGGCGACGAGGAATTTCTGCATCTGGACTACGACAAGGCCAGCAAGCTGTACGTGCCCGTGCACCAGCTGCACGTGATCTCGCGCTATTCGGGCGCCGATCCGGACACCGCCCCGCTGCACTCGCTGGGCACCGGCCAGTGGGACAAGGCCAAGCGCCGCGCCGCGCAGCAGATCCGCGACACGGCCGCCGAACTGCTGAACCTGTACGCGCGCCGCGCGCTGCGCCAGGGCTTTGCCTTCCCGCTGCAGCCCAAGGACTACGAGACCTTCGCCGAGAGCTTCGGCTTCGAGGAAACGCCAGACCAGGCCGCCGCCATTTCGGCCGTGATCGCCGACATGACGTCGGGCAAGCCGATGGACCGGCTGGTCTGCGGCGACGTGGGCTTCGGCAAGACCGAGGTGGCGCTGCGGGCGGCGTTCGTGGCCGTGCTCGGCGGCAAGCAGGTGGCCATGCTGGCCCCCACCACGCTGCTGGCCGAGCAGCACTTCCAGACCCTGTCCGACCGCTTTGCCGAGTGGCCGGTGCGCATCGTGGAACTGTCGCGCTTCAAGACGAAAAAAGAAGTGGACGCCGCGATCAAGCAGATCAACGACGGCACGGTCGACATCGTCATCGGCACCCACAAGCTGCTGTCCGAGGAAGTGAAGTTCCAGCGTCTGGGCCTGGTCATCATCGATGAGGAACACCGCTTTGGCGTGCGCCAGAAGGAGGCGCTGAAGACGCTGCGCGCCGAAGTGGACGTGCTGACGCTGACCGCCACGCCGATCCCGCGGACGCTGGGCATGGCGCTGGAAGGCCTGCGCGACTTCTCGGTCATCGCCACCGCGCCGCAGAAGCGGCTGGCCATCAAGACCTTCGTGCGGCGCGAGGAAGACGGCGTGATCCGCGAGGCCATCCTGCGCGAGCTCAAGCGCGGCGGCCAGGTCTACTTCCTGCACAACGAAGTCGAGACGATCGAGAACAAGCGCGCCAGGCTGGCCGAGCTGGTGCCGGAGGCCCGCATCGCCGTGGCGCACGGACAGATGCACGAGCGCGAGCTGGAACGCGTGATGCGCGACTTTGTGGCCCGCCGCGACAACATCCTGCTCTGCACGACGATCATCGAGACCGGTATCGACGTGCCAACGGCCAACACCATCCTGATCCATCGCGCCGACCGCTTCGGCCTGGCCCAGCTGCACCAGTTGCGCGGCCGGGTGGGCCGCAGCCACCACCAGGCCTATGCCTACCTGCTGGTGCACGACGTGGACGGCCTGACCAAGCAGGCGCAGCGCCGGCTGGAAGCCATCCAGCAGATGGAGGAACTGGGCGCGGGCTTCTACCTGGCCATGCACGACCTGGAAATCCGCGGCGCCGGCGAGGTGCTGGGCGACAAGCAGTCGGGCGAGATCCACGAAATCGGCTTCCAGCTTTACACCGACATGCTCAACGCGGCCGTGAAGTCGCTCAAGGCCGGCAAGGAGCCCGACCTGATGGCACCGCTGGCGGCCACCACCGAGATCAACCTCGGCACGCCTGCGCTGCTGCCGAACGACTACTGTGCCGACGTCCATGAGCGTCTATCGCTCTACAAGCGGCTGGCCAACTGCGAGACCGGCGAGCGCGTGGACGACATCCAGGAAGAGCTGATCGACCGCTTCGGCCGGCTGCCCGCCCAGGCGCAGGCACTGATAGAAACGCACCGGCTCCGCATTGCCGCCGCGCCGCTGGGCGTGCGCAAAATCGACGCCGGCGAGGCCACCGTGAGCATGCAGTTCGTGCCGAATCCCCCGATCGACGCCATCCGGATCATCGACCTCGTGCAAAAGAACAAACACATCAAGCTGGCCGGCCAGGACAAGCTGCGTATCGAGGCCAAGATGCCCGACGTGGGCGCCCGTGCGCAGACCATCAAACACACGCTGCGCCAGCTGGCCTGACCACGCCGACAGGTGTACGATCACATCCTTGACGAATCAACGGTTCACCATCCCATGCAAGCTGCCGCCGACACCCGAAACACCAATACCGAAGCCCCGCAACGCGGCAGCGCGCTGGAGTGGACCCAGCGCCTGGTGTCGTTCGACACCACGTCGCGCCACTCGAACCTGGGCCTGATCGAATCCGTGCGCGACCACTTTCTGGCAAAGGGGCTGCGTCCGCATCTGAGCTACAACCCGCAGGGGGACAAGGCCAACCTGTTCGTGACGATTCCTGCCGCGAACGGCGCCACCGATGGCGGCATCGTGCTGTCCGGGCACACCGACGTGGTGCCCGTGGACGGCCAGAGCTGGACCACCGACCCGTTCAAGCCGGTGATTCGCGACGGCAAGCTCTACGGCCGGGGCACATGCGACATGAAGGGCTTCATCGGCGCCAGCCTGGCGCTCCTGCCGACTATCCTCGACGCCAGGCTGCGCGAGCCGGTGCACTACGCGCTGTCCTTCGACGAGGAAATCGGCTGCATGGGCGCGCCGTACCTGCTGGCCGAACTGCGCGACCGCGGCGTGAAGCCGGCGGGCTGCATCGTCGGCGAGCCGACCAGCATGCGCGTGATCGTTGCGCACAAGGGCATCAACGCCTATCGCTGCTGCGTGAAGGGCCAGGCGGCCCATTCGTCGCTGACGCCGAAGGGTGTCAACGCCATCGAATATGCGGCGCGCCTGATCTGCTATATCCGCGACATTGCCGACGAGTTCAAGGCCAACGGCCCGTACGACCGGGCCTTCGACGTACCGTTCACCACGGCGTCCACCGGCACGATCCACGGCGGTATCGCGCTGAACACGATCCCTGCCGAATGCGAGTTCGTGTTCGAGTTCCGCAACCTGCCGGGCGTGGATCCGGAAGCCATCCTGGCACGCATCCAGCAGTACGTGAACGACGTGCTGGTGCCGAAGATGCGCGCCGAGCACGTGGATGCGGGCATGGCGATCAGCAAGATCGCCGCGGCCCCGTCGCTCGACGCCGCCGAATCCGATGCCATCACGCAGCTCGTGCGCGCACTGACCGCCGACCGCGACACGAACAAGGTGGCCTACGGCACCGAGGCCGGCCTGTTCCAGCGTGCCGGCATTCCGGCCGTCGTATGCGGCCCCGGCGATATCCAGCAGGCGCACAAGCCCGACGAATTCGTGGCGCTGGACCAGCTGGCCGCCTGCGAGGCGTTCCTGCACAAGGTGGTGGACAGCCTGCGCGCGGCCTGATCGTCGCCGCCCCGGGCGCGATGAGGGAGCGGGAGCGCAGTACAATACCGCCCTTCTCCTTGTCGCCCCTCCCGCATCGCGCGGATTCCTGCCGTCATGCCCCTGATTCTCCAAAGCCTGTCCCCGCTGTCCGCCGCCGACCTCGACGCCGTCCGCACGGTGGCCAATGCCCCTGATCTCGCGCTGCGCGGCGACAGCGTGGCAGCCGCCGATCAGTGCAATCCGCTGACCCCGGCGCTGCGCGATGCCCTGGACGACGTGTGCGGCGAACGTGGCATCGACTGGGCAGTGGTGCCGGCAGGCCGCAAGCTGTCGGATTTCCGGCTGGTGGCGATGGACATGGACTCCACGCTGATCACGATCGAGTGCATCGACGAAATCGCCGACTTCTGCGGACTCAAGGCCGAGGTATCGGCCATCACCGAAGCCGCCATGCGCGGCGAAATTACCGATTTCAACGAAAGCCTGCGCCGCCGCGTGGCCCTGCTGAAGGGCCTGGACGCGAGCGTGCTCGACCGCGTGTACGCCGAACGCCTGAAGCTGTCGCCGGGGGCCGAGCGCATGCTGCAGACAATTCAGGCTCTGGGCATGAAGACGCTGCTGGTGTCGGGCGGATTCGTACACTTCACCGACCAGCTCAAGCCGCGGCTGAAACTCGACTTCACGCGCGCCAATACGCTGGAAATCGTCGACGGCAAGCTGACCGGCAACGTGGTGGGCGAAATCGTCAATGCCGACGTCAAGGCACGCACGGTGCGGGAAGTCTGCGCGCAGATCGGCGCCGACCCGTCCCAGGCCATCGTCATGGGCGACGGCTCCAACGACCTCAAGATGATGGCCGTAGCGGGTCTTTCGGTGGCCTTCCGGGCCAAACCCGTGGTGCGCGCGCAAGCCAGCGTCGCGTTCAATCACGTGGGCCTGGACGGCCTGCTCAACCTGTTCCCGCACTAAGCGATTACCCGCCGGCACCCGTTCGCGGTGCCTGTTGAGGCCCTCGCGATGCCGGGGGCCGTCTTCTGCGCACATTTCCGTGCGCATGTCACATTACATTTGCGTTATTCGCTTTTCGGTCACAGGTGTACCGATTAGCCCGTTAAAGCCGCGATTTCCTTGTGAAATCAAATGCGAATCATTATTATTATTTCTTTCCCGTAACACCGTCCCCTCGGTCGCTCGACGCATGCAAGCGTTAGCCGTTTTCCTATCCCTGGCCGCCGCCGCCTGCCTTTATCTTTCCGCGCCGAATCAGGTCCTGTGCGTGGACGCCGACAACAACGGCCGTGCACCGCTACCGCCGCGGCTGCTGTGCTGGCTGGGCGTCGCGCTTGCCATCGGCAGCACCTGGGTCATGAGCATCCCCGAAGGCTGGCCCGTGGCGATCGCCGCGACGCTGGTCACGCTGACCTGCTGCCTGTCCGCATGGCCGTTCGTCGGCACCTGGATTCACCACAAACGCTACGACGACATGCCCGGCGAAGGGAGTGCACCATGATTGGAACCAAGTGGCTCGCCGGCACCCTGCTGGGCCTGCCGTTGGCCGTCGCGCTGTGCACGCTCGGCGTGCTGTGGCTGCCGGGCGGCTGGGAGAGCGGCGTCGTGCTGGCCGTCACCCTCAGCTTCGTGCTGTGGGTGACCATCATCAGCCTGAGCCTGCTATTCCAGACCAGCCGCGCCGCCTGGCTTTGGCTGATTGGCGGCAACCTGGTTTGCTACGGCATTCTGTGGGCGGTCCGCCTGATGCACGCGATGCCGCCGGCATCGACCCTGTCTGCCCTGTCTGGGCACTGATCCGGCCACCGAGGCATTCGCATGAAACCCAATACCCTGCGCGTTTTCAATACGCTCCACACCTGGGTCGGCCTGATGGCCGGCTGGGCACTGTTCATCGCCTTCTTCGCGGGCGCGATCACCGTCTTCCACCACGAATTGCACGTCTGGCAGAACCCGGCGCGCCTGGAGGGTCATCACGGCACCGAAGTCCAGGTGGACGGGCCTGCCATCGACGCCTTCGTGCAGAAGCTGGTGGCGGTGCATCCGGACGCGGCCAACAGCGTCTACGTCGGCCTGCCCAGCAAGGAGGAACCGGACTTCAACGCCTACTGGCAGGACAAGGCCGGTGAATGGCACACGATGAACGGCGAGCGCCTGAACGGCGACAAGGCGGCGCAGAACAACACTTCGCTCGACCACGTGACTGGCGAGCTGTCGGCGTTCTTGAACGCGCTGCACTATTCGCTGGGCCTCGGCATCAATGGGATGTACTTCATGGGGATCATCTCCGTGCTGTACGGCCTGGCACTTGTATCGGGCGTGATCCTTCACCTGCCCCGCCTGAAGAAAGATCTGTTCGCGGTGCGGCCCGGCCGCAACCTGAAGCGTTTCTGGATGGACACGCACAATGTGCTGGGCCTGTTCAGCCTGCCGTTCCACCTGATCTTCGCCATCACCGGCGCATTTTTCTGCCTGTCGTTGATCATGGTCATGGTCTTCAACACGCTGACGTTCGACGGCAAGCTGTTCGAAGTGATTCCGCGCGTCACGGGTGCGGCCCCCGAAGTCACGGCCTCGGGCCGCGCATCCCCGACGATGAGTTCGGCCCAGCTGCTCGCTATTGCGCGCGAACACGGCGGCGAGCGATTCACGCCCAACGCCATCCGCTTCCAGCGTTACGGCGATGCCAACGCCGTGGCCGAAGTACGAGGCGACAGCACGCGCGCGCTCGGCAACGGCGGCGCTGTGGGCATCCACGCGGCCGCCAATGAGCCTAACGCCGGCCAGTTGATCGCCAACCAGACGGCTGGCGCCCGCGACACGAACCACATGATCTACAGCGCCATGTTTGCGCTGCACTACGGCACCTATGGCGACCTGGCGGTGCGGCTCGTGTACCTTGTCGCAGGGCTCGCCGGCGCGTTCCTGTTCTATTCCGGCAACCTGCTGTGGATCGAGACGCGCCGCAAGTCCCGGCAGGCCGAACAGCCTCGTGTCCACAAGCTTCTGGCCCAGGCCACGGTAGGCGTCTGCATCGGCACCTGCATCGGGGTGGCGCTGTGCTTCCCGGCGGCCCTGCTGTGGCCGGACCGCGCCGTGAGCTATGTGTTCTGGCCAGTGTTCGTGCTGGCCGCGGCATGGGCGCTGGCCAGGCCTCCCATTCGCGCAGCCGTGGAACTGCTCTACGTGGCGGCGCTGGCAACACTGGCCGTGCCGCTGTCGAACTGGGTCCTGACCGGGGATCACGTGTTTGCCGCCGCACTCCATGGCCGCTGGGTCATCGCCGGCTTCGATATTGGCGCCATTGCCATGGCGGTGGGCTACATCGCACTGGCCCGTGTGACCCGCCGCCGCGCGCAGAATGGCCCCGCCGAATCGGTGTGGGCAACACCGGGCACTGCGGCCCAGCCGGCGCCGCAAGCCACGATGCGCAAGGCCGACGCCTCCTGATGGACTGGCCAGCAAACAGAAAGCCCCGCTTCGGCGGGGCTTTTTTACTGCTACGGGGCGCCCCGGCGGCTAGCGCAGGCAGCTTTCCATCGCCTGCTTCAGATCGCCAATCAGGTCGCGCGTGTCTTCGAGGCCAATGTACAGACGCACAAGCTCCCCGGCGTTCGTCCAGCCTTCCGGCGGCCACGTGCCCGCCGGCCGCATCGTGTCAATGTGGTACGGCACCGCCAGGCTATGCGCGCCGCCCCAGGACCAACCGATCGCATAGAGTTTCAGGGCCTCGACGAACGCATCCACCTGCTCGCGCGAGAAGCGGTCATGCAGGATGATCGAAAACAGTCCGCTGGCCCCGGAAAAATCACGCAACCATTCGGCGTGCCCCGGGCAATCGGGCAAGGCCGGATGCAACACACGGGTCACCTCGGGACGCTGCTTGAGCCATTCGGCAACTTCACGTGCCGCACGGTCGTGCGCCGCCAGGCGTACCGGCATGCTGGCAAGCCCGCGCAGGACCAGGAAGCAATCGTCCGCCGACACGCCCCAGCCCATGATCATGCGGGTACGCTTGAGGCGGTCATGCACCTTGTCGTCCTGCGTGATGACTGCGCCCATCAGCACATCACTGCCCCCGGACTGGTATTTCGTCAGCGCCTGCACCGAGATATCGATGCCCTTCTCGAAAGGCTTGAAATAGACCCCCGCCGACCACGTATTGTCGATGGCGGTCAGCACGCCTCGCGCCCGCGCCACCGAGACAATGGCGTCGGTGTCAGGCACCTCCATCGTCACGGAGCCCGGTGCCTCCATCCAGATCAGCCGCGTATTGGGCTGGATCAGCGAAGCGATGCCGGCGCCAATCGACGGATGGTAGTAGCGCACCGTCACGCCGAATTCGCGCGCCAGCCATTCGCCGTGGTCGCGGTTCGGGCCATAGACGTTGTCGGGCACCAGCACATCGTCGCCGGTCCGCAACAGGGCAAAATACACCAGCGAGATGGCGCCCATGCCCGAAGGCAGCAGCAATGTGTGCCGGCCACCTTCAATCTGCGCCAGTTGCTGGCACAGTGCCTCGCTGGTGGGCGTGGCATGCAGGCCGTAGCGCCAGTACGTCTTGCTGCGATCACCATAGGCGCGCAATTCAGCAAGATTGCGGAAGACGATCGTCGAGCCGCGATACGTGGGCGTGGAAAAAGAGTCGAAACCCGGCGCGATATCCAGTTCGGGCTGGACCGCGGTGGTCCGGATATAGCGCGGGGCGTTGCGGGACGAGTCAGATGCAGACACGGCGTATTCCCTGGAAAATTCGGATCAGGCGTCCGAGCTTACCAGCAAATGCCGCGCTCGCCACGCGATGTGGCGCCGACGTGTCAGCGGGACTTGCCCGTCGAGATCGATGACTTGGGGGCCGGCGGCGCATAGGTGACGCCACTGCCCGAATTTGTGTCGAACGGGGGAATCACCAGATATCCGCCAAACGGGCGAATAAAAAAAGGCAAGACGATCGCCGGATTGTAGGCATCGGTCCATGTGCCACGCACCGCGCCGTTCCGGTCGATCTGCCCTTCCCAGTTGCCGGACACACGCGTGCCGTCGTCCGACTCCTCCATCAGGAATGTGCCGTCGTCCCATTCCCCGGACAGCAGTCGCACACCCTTGCCATCGCCGATCTGATACTCGCCCTGCAGGCTGTCTCGTGTGTCGGTCTTCGGCGCAATCCGCATGCGCACTGGCTTGTCGCCCACCGTGCCGACGTAAGTCGGATAGTGCGAGTACTCCTGGCGCGGCGACAGCGTGCGAACCGGTCCGGTTGACAGCGATGCGCCGCGCTCGGCTTCTCCTGCGCGGATGGCTTCGTTGATACCAAAGCCGCCGCCCTGCCCGGTTCCTGTCGACAGTTCGTCTGCGGCAGCCATGGCAGCGGCCGGCAGCGCCACCGCCATCACAACGATTAACGAATGCAGACAGGACAGAGCGGGACGGGACAAGACGGCTTCCTTGGCAATTGCGCGCAAGGCGACTTAAAGGCGCTCGAAGATCGCGGCAATTCCCTGCCCGCCGCCGATGCACATCGTCACCAACGCGTAGCGGCCCTGGACACGCTGCAACTCATGCACCGCCTTCACGGTGATCAGGGCGCCCGTGGCGCCAATCGGATGGCCCAGCGAAATGCCCGAACCGTTCGGATTGACCTTGGCCGGATCCAGCCCCAAGGCCTTGGTCACGGCGCAGGCCTGCGCAGCGAAGGCTTCATTGGCCTCGATGACGTCCAGATCCTTGACCGACAGGCCGGCCCGCTCGAGCGCAATCTTGGTGGCGGGCACCGGGCCGATCCCCATCGTCTTCGGATCCACGCCGGCATGGCCGTAGGAGACCAGACGCGCCAGCGGCTTCAACCCGCGGCGCTCCGCCTCTGCCCGCTCCATCAGCACCACTGCTGCGGCGGCGTCATTGAGACCGGAGGCATTGCCAGCCGTCACCGTGCCGTTTTCCTTGACGAAAACCGGCTTCAGCTTCGTCATGTCGTCCATGGTGGCATCGTGGCGCACGTGCTCGTCGGTATCGAAGACGACATCGCCCTTGCGCGACTTCAACGTGACCGGAACGATCTGGCCCTTGAAGTGGCCAGCCTTGATGGCGGCCGACGCGCGGCGGTGCGATTCCAGGGCGGTTTCGTCCTGCTGCTGGCGGGAAATGTCGTATTCCTTCGCGACATTCTCGGCCGTCACGCCCATGTGAATCGTGTGGAACGGGTCGTGCAACGCGCCCAGCATCATATCGACCAGCTTGGCGTCGCCCATGCGAGCGCCCCAGCGAGCCATCGGTGCCAGATACGGGGCGCGGCTCATGCTTTCGGCGCCTCCGCCGATGGCCACATCGGCGTCACCCAGCAGAATCGTCTGGGCCGCGCTGACAATCGCCTGCAGGCCCGAACCGCACAGGCGGTTCACGGTCAGCGCGGGCGCATTGATGGAAACACCGCCGTTCACGGCCGCTACGCGGCCCAGATACATGTCCTTAGGTTCAGTCTGAATCACATTACCGAAGACGACGTGACCGACGTCGTCGCCCGACACGTTGGCGCGGGCCAATGCCTCGCGCACCACCAGCGCACCCAGTTCGGTCGGGGCCAGGTCCTTCAGGCTGCCGCCGAAGGTGCCAATTGCGGTGCGTACACCGCTGACAATCACCACTTCACGCGTCATGACTCGTCTCCATGCGTTATGTTGCGGCGCACAGTATAGTCCTCGCCAAGCAAAAGCGAACGACCGTACTTTTACCTAATTGTCTGGACAGGCACACTTCCATCCGCCCGCCCGGCCCCAAAAAGCCGATACAGCGTCAGGCGATTTCACCCCAGAGATCGTGACCGTCGGCACCCGTGATCTTGACGTTCACGAAGTCTCCCGTCTTGAAACGCTGCGACGGCTTGGCGACGGGGTCGATATAGACCAGACCGTCGATTTCCGGCGCATCGGCGGACGACCGGCCAATGCCGCCGTCCTGGTTCACTTCGTCGACAAGTACCCGCAGCGTCTGCCCGACCTTGCGCTGGAGCCTGCGTGCCGACACGGCCTCGGCGACTTCCATGAACCGCGCACGGCGCTCTTCACGCACCTCGTCGGGCAGCGCGCCGGGCAGGTCGTTGGCGGTTGCCCCCTCCACCGGCGAATAGGCGAAGCAACCCACGCGGTCGAGCTCGGCTTCGGCAATGAAATCGAGCAGCGTCTGGAATTCGGCCTCCGTTTCACCCGGAAAACCGGCGATAAACGTGCTGCGGATCGTCAGCTCCGGGCAGATTTCGCGCCACGCACGGATGCGGTCGAGGGTCTTTTCGGCGTTGGCCGGACGCTTCATGCGCTTGAGCACATCAGGATGCGCGTGCTGGAGCGGCACATCCAGGTACGGCAGCACATTGCCCTGGTTCATCAGCGGAATGATCTCGTCGACATGCGGATACGGATAGACATAGTGGAGCCGTACCCAGGCGCCATACTGGCTGGCCAGCTCGCCAAGCGCTGCGACAAGTTCGGTCATGCGCGTCTTCAACGGCCGGCCCGCCCAGAAGCCCGTGCGGTACTTGACGTCCACGCCATACGCACTCGTGTCCTGCGAGATCACCAGCAGTTCCTTGACGCCGGCCTTGAACAGGTTTTCGGCTTCCAGCATCACTTCTGCCACCGGGCGAGAGACCAGGTCGCCCCGCATCGACGGGATGATGCAGAACGAGCACCGATGGTTGCAGCCTTCCGAAATCTTCAGATAGGCATAGTGCTTGGGGGTCAGCTTGATGCCTGCAGCAGGGACCAGATCGGTAAACGGATCGTGCGGCTTCGGCAGGTGCGTGTGCACGGCCTGCATCACTTCGCCCAGCGCATGGGGCCCCGTAACCGCCAGCACCTTTGGGTGGACCGACGACACGATATCGTGTCCCGCCGCATCCTTCTTGGCTCCCAGGCAGCCGGTCACGATGACCTTGCCGTTTTCGGTCAGCGCCTCGCCAATGGCGTCCAGGCTCTCCTGCACGGCCTCGTCGATAAAGCCGCAGGTGTTGACCACCACCAGGTCGGCACCGTCGTAAGTGCCGCTGATGGCATAGCCTTCGGCACGCAGCTGCGTGATGATCTGCTCGGAATCGACCAAGGCCTTGGGGCAGCCAAGTGATACAAAGCCGACTTTCGGCGCAGGATTGGACAGATTGGTTTCAGACGACATGGGGCACCGCGAATATGGGGGGATCTGGGCGCGCCCTACCGTCCCCGGTGGTGCGCCGCGCTGGTCTATGGCATCCGGCGAGCCTGCCGGGCGCCGTCATTGCCATGAAAGGCGGAGATTTTACCCCGAGCGGCCGATATTGGCGCATGGGCCGGCCAAATGGCCGGAAACCACGCTACGACAGGCCAGCCAGACTCCCCATGCGTTCGATGATCGGCTTCCAGCCCACCGCCAGGCCGAGCACGATGCCCCCGCCTGACGCCACCCAGAAGACCTTGTTGAGTCGGTCTTTCAGGGCGGAGATCTTTTCGTTACCGGACTGGATGCGACCTCCAAGGTTTTCTTCCAGCTTGTCCACCCGTGCGTCAGATTTGTCGAATCTGGCGTCCAGCTTGTCCATTTGAACGTCCATCTTGTCCATCCGGGCGTCCATCTTGTCCATCCGGGTGTCCATCTTGTCCATCCGGGCGTCCATCTGGTCGAACCGCGCGTCCATCTGGTCGAATCTGGCGTCGATGGCATCGAACTTTGCGTCTACGACTTCGAATTTGGCATCGATGGCGTCAAACCTGGCGTCCATCCGGCTGAAGCGCGCTTCGGAACGGGCGTCAATTTCCCGCAAGACCCTGGCGATCAGCGACTCGCTCCTTTCCTCCGACGCCGCCAGCGCCTGGGCCGTGCGGGCTTCCGATTCGCGAATCCGGTCCGTCAGGCGCGCCTCGGCTTCAACGACCTGTCCGCCGAGGCGGGTTTCGGCGGCGCCGACAAGGGCCTGCGTCGCATCGAGTCGCTCCTCGATCCGCGGCTGGGCCGCCGACAACGCGCCAACCTCGTGCTGAATGTGGGCCATTTGGCCGTACAGACCGAGCGCAAACTCGAAGACATTCGTGAATTGCGGCGATTCGACATGGTCGGGCTCAAGGCCCCAGGTAGCGGCTTGGCTGGGCATGGATGTGCCTCCAGTTCGGGCCCGATGGCGCCGCGCCGCCCGGCGGGTGCGTGTGCGTTTGCGCGAGAGATGCCATCGTGCAGCGAAAGAAATCGGGATCAACAGGTACCCGTTGCTCAGGGTTCCGCCGATTGCACCACAGAAGACTTGCCGTGGGCATCGCTCTCCGGGGAGTGCATCACCAATGTGGCAATTCGCCAGACATTCACAACATCTCGTCGCCGCCGCACAACGAAAAAGGCCCTGCACGTGCAGGGCCTGATATGCGCTGGCCGGAAGGCCGCTTACTTCTTGTCTGGCTGGTTGAAAGGGAACGTGCCGAACATGCTCTTGGCCTGGTTCTGCATCTGTTCCTGCATCTGTACGAACAGGTTCTTGCTCTGCTCGATATAGTTGCTCATCATCCCTTGCATCATCGGGCCTTGCAGGTTCATAAACTGCGACCACATGTCCGGGCTGAACGCCTCGCCCGAATACAGGCCCTTCGAGTTCTCCGCCAGCTTGTTCTGGATGTCGATGAAGGCCTGGATGTTCTTTTCCAGGTAGGTGCCCATCATGCCCTGCATGGCATGGCCGTAGAAACGAATGATCTGCGACAGCATGGCGCTCGAAAACATCGGAACGCCGCCCGTTTCTTCTTCCAGGATGATCTGCAGCAGGATGCTGCGCGTGAGTTCCTCGCCCGTCTTTGCGTCGACGACCTTGAATTCCTCGGTATCCATGACCAGCTGCTTGACGTCCGCGAGCGTGATGTAGGTGCTGGTCTGCGTATCGTAGAGCCGGCGATTGGGATATTTCTTGATCAGTCGCTCTGCGCCTTTCTTGGTCGTGGCCATCGGTGCTCTATCCTTTTGTCGTCGCTGATGCCGGCGGTTGGCATCCGCTGCTGCGCCTGGTCGCAACGCTGCTGCACCGCATGCGGTGCAGTGCGCAATGGACGCGTCGTCCCGGGCGGGATCGACGCCGCAGGCGCGCAAGATACAACCGGACCAGACCCGTGAAGAGCGCTCTTCTTTGGTGCCGGTTGCGCCATTGCCCTGATTCTATGCTCAAGAAAGCACTATGGAAAGACGGCAGTGTTTAAGGAAAACCCGCAGCAAACCACCGTCGTCTACAGAAAGGGCCTGAAAAAAAAGGCCGCCCGCGCGCCGGGTGGCATGCGGGCGGCCCGTTCCTGGCGCTGCGCAGCCGGCCAGGAATATCCGCTTGTGCACTGCGCTGGATGCGCCGCATCAAGGCGGCGTCCCAATGCAGGCCGCCGGCGTCAGCCCATATGCAGGCCGCCGTTCAGCGAGAAGTCGGCACCGGTCGAAAAACCCGATTCTTCCGATGCCAGCCAGGCGCAGATCGAAGCAATCTCAGCCGGCTCGCCCAGGCGCTTGACCGGAATCGTGCCGACGATCTTGTCCAGCACGTCCTGGCGAATGGACTTGACCATATCGGTAGCGATATAGCCCGGCGACACAGTGTTCACCGTTACGCCCTTGGTAGCCATTTCCTGCGCCAGCGCCATCGTGAAGCCGTGCAGACCTGCCTTGGCCGTCGAGTAGTTCGTCTGCCCGAACTGGCCTTTCTGGCCGTTCACCGACGAAATATTGACGATCCGGCCCCAGCCACGGTCTGCCATGCCGTCGATCACCTGCTTGGTCACGTTGAACAGCGACGTCAGGTTGGTGTCGATCACGGCGTCCCAGTCGGCGCGCGTCATCTTGCGGAAGACCACGTCGCGCGTGATGCCGGCGTTGTTGACCAGCACGTCGACTTCGCCCACTTCGGCCTTGACCTTGTCGAAGGCGGCCTTGGTCGAATCCCAGTCGGCCACGTTGCCCTCGGACGCCACGAACTCGTAGCCAAGCGCGCGCTGTTGTTCGAGCCATTTCTCGCGGCGCGGCGAATTGGGGCCGCAGCCCGCCACCACCTTGAATCCGTCCTTGGCCAGACGCTGGCAAATCGCGGTTCCGATGCCACCCATGCCGCCGGTCACATATGCAATGCGCTGAGTCATATCCACTCCTAGTTGGCTCGCTCGATCGTTGTTATCGATGCTCAGGTCTGTGTCGATACCGGCGGGCAGACGTTCCTCGGCACGCGCCGCCGGCATACCCCTCCTGCAATCAGCGCTCGACTGCCAGCGCCACGCCCATGCCGCCGCCGATGCACAGCGAGGCAAGGCCCTTCTTCGCGTCACGACGCTTCATTTCGTGCAGCAGGGTCACCAGAATGCGGCAGCCCGATGCACCGATCGGATGGCCGATGGCGATGGCGCCACCGTTCACGTTGATCTTCGACTGGTCCCAGCCCATTTCCTTGTGCACGGCCAGGGCCTGGGCGGCGAAGGCCTCATTGATTTCCATGAGATCCAGGTCCTGCACGCCCCAGCCAGCCCGCGACAGGCAGCGTTTGCTGGCCGGCACCGGACCCATGCCCATCACGGCCGGATCCACGCCGGCGTTGGCGTACGCCTTGATCGTGGCCAGCGGCGTCAGGCCCAGTTCCTTGGCCTTGGCAGCCGACATCACCACCACCGCGGCGGCGCCGTCGTTCAGGCCCGATGCATTGGCGGCCGTCACCGTGCCGGCCTTGTCGAAGGCGGGCTTCAGGCCGGACATGCTGTCGAGCGTGGCGCCCTGGCGCACGAATTCGTCGGTCTTGAAGGCCACCGGATCGCCCTTGCGCTGCGGAATCAGTACCGGGACGATTTCCTCGTCGAACTTGCCGGCCTTCTGGGCGGCTTCGGCCTTGTTCTGCGATCCCACGGCGAACTCATCCTGGGCTTCGCGCGTGATGCCGTATTCCTTGGCCACGTTTTCGGCCGTGATGCCCATGTGGTACTGGTTGTAGACGTCCCACAGGCCGTCGACGATCATCGAGTCCACCAGCTTGGTGTCGCCCATGCGGAAGCCGTCGCGCGAGCCCGGCAGCACGTGCGGCGCGGCGCTCATGTTCTCCATGCCGCCAGCCACCACGATCTCGGCTTCGCCGGCGATGATGGCGTTCGCGGCCAGCATCACCGCCTTCAGGCCGGAGCCGCACACCTTGTTGATGGTCATGGCCGGCACCATGTCAGGCAGGCCGGCCTTGCGCGAAGCCTGGCGCGCCGGGTTCTGGCCCGAAGCGGCCGTCAGCACCTGGCCCATGATCACTTCGCTTACCTGGTCCGGCTTCACGCCGGCGCGCTCGAGCGCGGCCTTGATCACGATGGCACCCAATTCAGGCGCCGGGATCTTCGCCAGGGAGCCACCGAACTTGCCTACTGCGGTACGGGCTGCGGAAACAATGACGATGTCGGTCATTTGAGGTCCTTTCGAGAAAGCGAATCGCGGATCGGTTCGAAACCGGGCCAGCCGCCACGGCCGGCCCGCGTGAAATCAGGCGCGCTGTCGGACGTAGCGGCCGGGTGCCGGCTCCACCGGCGGGTAATGGGCGTTGCCCAGCGTGTCCGATGCGGCGCGCTTCTGGCCTGCGTGCTTGCCCAGCCAGGCCATCCAGTCGGGCCACCAGCTGCCGGGGTGCTCCTGGGCGCCGGCCAGCCATTCGTGGGCCGATTCGGGCAGCGCATCGTTGGTCCAGTGGCTGCGCTTCTTCTTCGCCGGGGGATTGATCACGCCGGCAATATGGCCAGAGGCGCCCAGCACGAAGCGGAGCTTGTTCCTCAGCAGCGCGGTCGATGCATAGGCGGCCATCCACGGCACGATATGGTCTTCGCGCGACCCGTAGATATAGGTCGGCACGTCGATCGCGCCCAGGTCCACCGGGGCATTGCAGACGGTCAGCTTGCCCGGCACCTTGAGTTCGTCCTGCAGGTAGGTGTGGCGCAGGTACCAGCAGTACCAGGGGCCCGGCAGGTTGGTGGCGTCGCCGTTCCAGAACAGCAGGTCGAACGGCACCGGCGTATTGCCTTTCAGGTAGTTGTCCACCACGTAGTTCCAGACCAGGTCGTTCGGTCGCAGGAACGAGAACGTGTTGGCCAGCTCCACGCCGCGCAGCAGGCCGCAAGGCGCCCCGGAGGCGCCGCCCAGCGTGGCTTCGCGCAGCTGGACGTGTGCTTCGTCGACGAATACGTCGAGGATGCCGGTATCTGAAAAATCGAGCAGTGTGGTCAGCAGCGTCAGGCTGGCTGCGGGCCGTTCGCCACGCGCGGCCAGCACGGACAGCGCGGTCGAGATGATGGTGCCACCCACGCAGAAGCCCAGCACGTTGATCTGGTCCTGCCCGCCGATATCGCGCGTCACCTCGATCGCGCGAATGGCCGCGTGCTCGATGTAGTCGTCCCACGTGCGCTCGGCCATCGACGCATCGGGGTTGCGCCACGACACCAGGAAGACCGTGTGGCCGTTTTCCACGGCGTGCCGTACCAGCGAGCTTTCGGGCTGCAGGTCGAGGATGTAGTACTTGTTGATGCACGGTGGCACCAGCAGCAGCGGCCGGGCGTAGACCTTGTCGGTCAGCGGCTTGTACTGCAGCAGCTGGAAGTACTCGTTCTCGTAGACCACGGCGCCTTCGGTCACGGCCACGTTGCGGCCCACTTCGAAGGCCTTCTCATCGGTCTGCGAGATCTTGCCGCGCTGCAGGTCTTCCAGCATGTTGCGCACGCCGTTGCGCAGCGATTCGCCACCCGACTCGATCAGGCGCTGCTGGGCATCGGGATTGGTGGCCAGGAAGTTGGCCGGCGACATGGCGTCGACCCACTGCGACACCGCGAAGCGGATGCGCTGACGCACCTTCGGGTCGGCTTCCACCGCGTCGGCCAGTTCGGTCATGGCGCGCGCCGTCAGCAGATAGAACGCGGCGGTATAACGGTACGGCGCGTTGTTGCGCCAGGCAGGACTGGCGAAACGGCGATCGGACAAGCGTTCGCTGGCACCGGCATTCCCGTTGCCGGCCGGATTGCCGTTGGCGACCATGGCGCCCTCGCCCATTTCGCGCCAGAGCTCGGCAAAGTCCTTCAGATAGCGTTGCTGGATGCCGGCCAGCTGGTCCGGCGCGATCTTCACGGGACCGCCGTTCGCACCGCCAGTCGGAAACGCCTGCTGGAACGCCTTGGCGAAGGCATCGCCGGCGGGAAAGCCACCGGGGAATGCACCGGCCAGACCCGCCGGGAAACCGGCCGGCATCTCGCCGTTGGCTTCAGGGGCCCACTGACGGGACCATTCCAGCCATGCAGCTGGATCGAATGGCCCCGGCGCAAATTGAAACGGTTGGGACTTGTCTTCCTTGCCGGAAGCTGCCGCACCTTTGCCGGTCGCCATGATGTAATCGTCTCTCTGCCTGTCGTAGTGGATGACGGGCTCGGGGTAACTGTCTCCCGACCCGCCCCGCATCCGGGTTGCGTCCGCAAGCTGCCCAGGGCTGCTTGGCTCTTACGCTATGCTTGCCGGCGAAACCCTGGAATCGTTCCTCGGTTCCGATACATTTCGAGGCATTGTTGCCTTGCAATGGAGAGACTGTCAATGCGGAAATCCGCATTGCGATGCGTGGGCTGAATAAGTGAAGCCCAACCTACCGGACGGTAATGCTGGCGCGGGTTGCCGGGCCGGTCCAACCCCTATCCAGGAAAGATGAAAGCCTGATGTATATCGTGGCAATTGGCTGGCTCTACGTCGCCTTGATGATGGCCATCACCGAGACCAGTGTCGTCGCCGGTGTGGCCACGTTCCTGTTGTACGGATTGGCGCCGGTGTCGATCGTGATGTACATCATGGGGACGCCGGGCCGGCGTCGCCGGCGCCGTGCGCAGGAAGCCCGTGAAGCCGCGGAAGCGGCCACGGCACAGGCGGCGCGGCTTCCGGACGATGGTGCGACCGGGCCCTAGTCGGCCAGCCAGACCAGCGTGGCCATGCGGCCCGTGGTGCGGTCGCGGCGGTAGGAGTAGAAGCGATCGGCGTCGCTGACCGTGCAGGTATTGCCGCCGAACACCTGCGTGCAGCCGGCGCGCGCGAGGCGAATGCGTGCGAGTGCATACAGGTCGGCCAGGAATTTGCCGGGCGCGCCCGCGACGAACGCCGCTGCCACGGCCGCGCGCTCGTCGGGCAAGGCCTGCTGCAGGAACGCCTCGCGTACCTCGACCCCCACCTCGAAGGCATCGGGGCCGATCGCCGGGCCGAGCCAGGCCAGCCACCGCGCCCCCGCGCCCGCCCGCGTGGCCATGCGCGCCAGGGTGGCCTCGATCACGCCGTCGCACAGCCCGCGCCAGCCCGCGTGCGCGGCACCCACCACCGTCCCATCCGTATTGCACAGCAGCACGGGCAGGCAATCGGCCGTCATGATCGCGCAGACGTGTCCGGCCGTAGCACTCACGCTGGCATCGGCGCGCGGCACATCGTCGCCTTCGCCCGCGTCGTCGGCCGTCGCCACGCCGCATCCATGCACCTGTTCGAGCCAGTGCGGCATGGCCGGCAGATGGCTGGCCAGCCGTGCCCGGTTGGCCGCCACGGCAGCCGGATCGTCGCCGACGTGCGTACCCAGGTTGAGTCCTCCGGCGCGACCATCGGCCAAGCCATACGGACCTGCGCTGACACCCCCCTTTCGCGTGGTGGAGAGCGCGCGCACCCGGGCCGGCGCCGGCCAGTCCGGGACGATCCAGGCTGCGGCACCGGCCATCGGGTCAACTGTCGCCCGGTCAGTCGTCATCGTCATCGGCCTCTCCTTCGTACCACTCGGGCTCGCCCTCGTCCTCTTCGTCTTCCTCGGCATAGCGATCGAAGTCGAGCGCATCGATCAATGCCTGCAGGTCTTCGGGGGGCTCGGCCTCCCAGGATTTCCTGCGGCCCGTCACCGGGTGCATCAGCCCCAGCCGGTATGCGTGCAGCGCCTGGCGCGTGAAAGGCACCGGCAGCGGCACGCGCACGGCCGGGCGCTGTCCGCGCTGCGTCGCCTTGTGATACACCGGATCCCCTACAAGCGGATGGCCAATGGACTCGAAATGCACACGAATCTGGTGCGTGCGCCCGGTTTCGAGCTGGCACATCACCATCGATACCTTCGAGCGGCCCAGCGGCACCGTGCCAAGCGTTTCGAAATGCGTGCGCGACGGCTTGCCGCTGTTGGTATGCACAATGGCCATCCGCGTGCGCTCGCGCGGATCGCGCCCGATCGGCGCATCGATCGTGCCCTCGTCGGGCGTCTCGCCCCAGACCAGCGCGATATACGTGCGCTTGACCGTGCGGGCCTGCAGTTGCCGTACGAGGTCGGTCTGAGCAGTCAGCGTGCGCGCCACCACCATCAGGCCCGAGGTTTCCTTGTCGAGCCGATGCACGATGCCGGCGCGCGGCAGGCGCGCCGCGTGCGGATCGCGGTGCAGCAGGCCATTGAGGACCGTGCCGCTCCAGTTGCCCGCGGCAGGATGCACCACCAGCCCGGCCGGCTTGTTGATGACCAGCAGCGCCTCGTCCTCGTACAGCACGTCGAGTGGGACGTCCTCTGCGGTAAAGGCCATCGTTTCCGGCGCGGCCTGGGGGCGGATCTCGATCTGCTGGCCCATCTGCACCGATGCCTTGGCACGGCTGGGCTCGCCGTCCACGCGGACGGCGCCCTCCTCGATCCACTGCTGGATGCGGCTGCGCGAAAATTCGTTGAAGTGCCGCGCGAGCAGTTTGTCGAGCCGCTCGCCATGCGCCGCACTATCGACTTCCAGGTACAGTGGCATCAGGTCAGGCGCGGCAGGCGCCGTGGCAGGCACCTCGTCATTGAATTCGCCAGTCGCCTCCCCTTCGTCGCCATCATCAAGATGGTCGTCGAAGTCTTCGGATTCCTCGTCGGTCACGTCGGCGTTTTCGGAGTGGCGTTCCAGACCGGTTTCGGTCTTGGGGCTTCGGCTATAATGCTTGGCGCTATTTTTTTTCATCCGGAACAGGTTGCCCATGCAATTGCAGAGCATCAAACGCGCGAACTGGCGCGCGAAAATTGGAGCGGTTTTGCTCGCAGGCGGATGCGTCATGCTATCGGCATGCGGCCTGCTGGGAGACCAGCCTGACGAAACTGCCGGCTGGTCGGCCAACAAATTATATTCGGAAGCCAAGGATGCCCTCGATGGCGGCGACTACACGCGCGCCGTCAAGCTGTACGAAAAGCTCGAGGGCCGCTATCCGTTTGGCCGCTATGCACAGCAGGCCCAGATCGATACCGCCTACGCCAACTACAAGGATGGCGAGACCGCTGCCGCGCTGGCTGCCGTGGACCGCTTCATCCAGCTGCACCCGAGCCACCCGAACATCGATTACGCCTACTACCTCAAGGGCCTGATCAACTTCAACGACAACCT
The DNA here is from genome assembly GCF_900104095.1 of Ralstonia sp. 25mfcol4.1. Classification (GTDB taxonomy): domain Bacteria; phylum Pseudomonadota; class Gammaproteobacteria; order Burkholderiales; family Burkholderiaceae; genus Cupriavidus. Next base: position 234,932 of record NZ_FNJO01000003.1, read on the forward strand.
CGGCTGGCTTGGCCGCTTCTCGGGCCAGGATCTCAGCGAACGCGACCCCAAGGCAGCCCGCGCCGCCTATGACGCGTTCCAGACCCTGATCACGCGCTATCCGGACAGCAAGTACACCCCGGACGCCACGCTGCGCATGCAGTACATCGTCAACGCGCTGGCCCAGCACGAGGTCCACGCCGCGCGTTACTACTACCGCCGTGGCGCCTACCTGGCGGCCGTGAACCGCGCGCAGCAGGCGCTCAAGGACTACGATGGCGCGCCGGCCAACGAAGAGGCGCTGTACATCATGGTCCGGTCGTACGATGCGCTGGGCATGAAGGACCTGCGCGACGACGCGGCACGCGTGATGGAACGCAACTACCCGAACAGCGATTTCATCAAGTACGGACAGCGCCGCAAGGACAAGTCCTGGTGGGAAGTGTTCTGACGACGCCCGGCCTGGCCGGAACATGAGAAAAGCCCGACGCAAGGTCGGGCTTTTTCGTTTTTCGGCGACGGTGTTGAGTGCTGGCTGGCGCTTTTCCCGCTCTTCCTATGCCTCGCCGCCCCGTTCTTCGCCGCCCCGGCCTTCGTCGACCCGGCCTTCGTCGACCCGTTCATCGTCGACCCGGCCCTCGCCGCCCGCTTCCGCGCCAGGCCAGGCATTCGTGCCTGCCTCGTCAGCCGGCTTGCGCAGGCTTTCCAGGAACCGCACCACCGTTTCGGCCTCTCGCGTACGCGTGAACGGCGGCAAGCTCTGCCAGATCTGACGGCCATATGGCTTTTCTACGAGCCGCGTATCGCAGATGGCCAGTACGCCGCGATCCGATTCGGAACGGATCAGGCGCCCGGCGCCCTGCTTCAGCGTAATCACCGCGTGCGGCAGCTGGTGTACGGCAAATGGGCTCAGGCCCTTTTTCTGCAACACCTCCATGCGGGCGGCCAGCACCGGGTCGTCGGGCGGCGCGAAAGGCAGCTTGTCGATGATGACCAGAGAAAGCGCCTCGCCGCGCACATCCACACCTTCCCAAAAGCTTTGGCTCCCGACCAGCACGGCATTGCCGAGTTGACGGAAGCGGTCCAGCAGTTCGGTGCGGCTGGCCTGGCCTTGCACCAGCAGCGGCAGGTTGATGCCACGCGCGGCAAAGAGGTCGTACAGCATGTCCGACGCCTTCTGCACCGCACGCAGCGTGGTACAAAGCAGGAAGGTGCGGCCGCCAGCCGCCTCGATCAGTGGCAGCGCCTTTTCGACCACGGCTTCGGTGAACTGGGGCGAATTGGGCGGCGGCATGTCGCGCGGCACATAGAGCAGGCCCTGTTTCGCGTAATCGAACGGGCTGGGCAGCGTCAGCGATTGATCCTTGTTCAGCCCGAGCTGCGCCGCGTAATGGGCGAAATTGCCCTTTACCGACAGCGTCGCCGAGGTGAAGACCCACGCGCGGGGCTGGCCTTCGCGCTGGCGCGTGAAGATCGGGGCGATCGACAACGGCGTGCGGTGCAGCTGGACGGTGTGCGAGAACACTTCGACCCAGCGCACGGTATCCGGGCCGGACTGGGCAGGCGCGGGCGGCGCCGCGGTTTCCGCATCACCCTCGGCCGCCGGCTCGCCGGACGCTACCGCCGCGGGGGCCGGCGTCGCGGCCACGCGGTCATCGCGCCAGACTTCCAGCCTGTTGGCCAGCTCCACGGCCCGGCGATGGCACTGTTCCAGCGTTTCGGCGCGCTCGGCCTGCGATTCCAGCGCCTCGACAAACCCGGACAATGCCTCTTCCAGCGCGTCCAGCGTTTCGTAGAACGGCTCCGCAGTGCGCGGATCGGCATCGATCTGTCCCATCGCCATGCGCACGTTGTCGCGGCCGAACGCCAGCCGCAAGTCGCGCGCAGCACGTTCCAGCGGCGCGCCCAGCGCCACCCAGTCCACGGCGTCGCGGGCGTGTGACAGGCCTTCGGCCACGGTGTCGCGGGCCAGTTCGAGCAACTGGCTGGTGGACAGCGTTTCGCCAAAGAACAGCGTCGCCGTTTCGGGCAGCTGGTGGGCTTCGTCGAAGATCACCGTGTTGGCGGCGGGCAGCAGCTCGGCCATGCCGGTATCGCGCAGCACCACGTCCGCAAAGAACAGGTGATGGTTCACCACCACCACGTCTGCCTGCTGCGCTTCCTTGCGGGCGCGCATCACAAAGCATTCCTTGTAGTTCGGGCATTCGCTGCCCAGGCAGTTGTCCCGCGTGGACGTCACCATCTGCCAGACGGGCGCGTTCTCGGGCACGGACGCCAGCTCGGCCTTGTCGCCGGTAGCCGTGGCCTTGGCGAAATTCCCGATGTCGCGCAGCCATGCGGCATCCTGCTTCGATGCAAGCCGGCCATTGGCCTGCGCGCGCTCCAGGTGGTAGTGGCACACGTAATTGGCGCGCCCCTTGAGCAGCGACACCGACACCGGCACGTTCAGCGCATGGCGCACCGTCGGAATATCGCGCAGGAACAGCTGGTCCTGCAGGTTCTTGGTGCCGGTGGACAGGATGACCTTGCCGCCCCAGAGCATGGCGGGCACCAGGTAGGCAAAGGTCTTGCCGGTGCCGGTGCCGGCCTCGACGATGACCGTGTCGTTCTGGCCGATGGCATTGGCCACGGCTTCGGCCATCTTCAACTGCGACGCACGCGGACGGTAGCCCGGGATGGCCGTGGCCAGCGTGCCCGTGTCGGCGAACATCGTCGACAGTTGCGCGGCTTGCAAGGCCGCCTGGCTGGCCGATGCCGCTGCCACGGCCTCGCCCAGGGATTCGGCGGGTTCGTGTGCGTCGGGCGCCTCGGCGGCATCGGACAGGAGGTCGTCGGTGGGATCTGGCAAGGTGGGGCTTTCTTCGATACCCGTGGCCGGTTGCCCTGCCACGAGAGATGTGTGGTGCGTGTGCCGCGCTTCAGTTGGCCGGATCGTCAGGCCAGCGCGCCGTTGCGGGGGCATCAGGCCGGAACATCGGGTTCCAGGTGCAGCTGCAGCAAGGTGATCGCGTCCTTGAGCTTGAGGCGGCGCTTTTTCAGGCGACGCAGCTGCAGTTCATCGTGGGCGGGATCGGCGGACAGCCGGTCAATCAGGAAATCGAGGTCGCGGTGTTCGATCTGCAACTCGATGATCTGCCGCGCCAGCGTGTTGAGATTTTCATCCATGGTGCGCCTTCGTACTCCATGGCGGCAGCCAGCGGCCCCGCCAGACCCTGCCAACGAATCAGAAACCGAACGGGCTCGGCCCGGAATTCTGGCCGCCCTGCTTCTGCTTCTCCTCGGCACGTGCGCGCCGCTCGTCCAGGTCTTTCTGGCGCTGCACGGCGTCTGCCTGCTTCTGCTCGTACGTCTTGACGTTTTCCTGACGCTGGCGCGCGCTTTCGGCGCCCTTCTGCTGGGCTTCCTTCATGCGCGCGTTGTAATCGTCCTGCTTCTTCTGGTACGCCTCGGCATTGGCCGCGCGCTGCGGCGCCTGCCCCGTGGCCTGCGCATCGCGCAGCGCCTGTTCCTGCTGCTTGCGATCGAACGCTTCCCGGCTGGCCTGCTCGTTGGCCGCCCGGCCCGGTTGGCCGGCCTCGAATTCGGCGCGGCGCAGGGCCTGCTCGCGATCGCGCGTGGCCGCCTTGTAGGCCCGCTCGGCATCGCCGACTTCCAGGTCCTTGGCCCGCAGCACGTGCAGTTCCTCGCGCTGCACGTCCTTGGCCTTGTCGATGCAGTTAGTCACCAGGAACTTGCTGTAGCACGCGCGCTCGGCCACCGCGAAGCGGTAATTGGTCCATGCGCGCGAATCATTGATGGCCTTGCGCTCGGCCTCGAAATCGCGCGGCTTGCCAGGGTCCGGCGGGATGGGTACCGATGCGGGCGCGGCAACGGGTGCGGACGCCTGCGCGTGCGCGGCGCCCAGCGGCGCCCCCAGCAGCAGCGAGGCCAGCGCCAGCGTGGCAATCGGGGAAGCGGAAAAGGAAACCGGGCGAGCCATGACGGCCGGAAGGGGCTTGACGATCATGCCGCGATTCTAGCATCCGGGGGCCCCTCGGACCGCACCGCGAACCGGCCGCCAGGTGCCGTGCGGGCGCCACCCGCGCAAGCCGCGGAAAAGACACGGTAAAAGGTGTCTTCCCGTCACCGGAAGCGCGCCGCGCTTGTGGCACAATGCCCCGCTTTCGACTGACTCGTTTTCTCGATGTCCAATCTGCCTGCTTCCGTCCTGCAAAAGATTGTGTCGCTGATCGCGGCCGAACTGTCCGTGCAACCGCGCCAGGTGGCGGCTGCCGTCGACCTGTTGGACGAAGGTGCCACGGTGCCGTTCATCGCCCGCTACCGCAAGGAAGTGACGGGCAACCTCGACGATACACAGCTGCGTAACCTGGAAGAGCGCCTGCTGTACCTGCGCGACATGGAAGACCGCCGCGCCACGATCCTGGCGTCGATCGAGGAACAGGGCAAGCTCACCGACGAGCTGCGCGCCGCCATCGAGGGCGCCGAGACCAAGCAGACGCTGGAAGACCTGTACCTGCCCTACAAGCCAAAGCGCCGCACGCGCGCCCAGATCGCCCGGGAATGCGGCCTGGAACCACTGGCCCAGGCGCTGCTGGCCGACCCCACGCTGGATCCGCAGACCGAGGCCGCCAAATTCGTCAATGGCAACCCCACCGCCGAAGGCGGCGTGCCTGACACCAAGGCCGCGCTGGACGGCGCCCGCGACATCCTGTCCGAGCAGTTTGGCGAAACGGCCGAGCTGCTGGGCAAGCTGCGCGATCACCTGTGGAACAACGGCGTGGTGTCGTCCACGGTCATGGAAGGCAAGGAAACCGCCGAGGAAGAGAAATTCCGCGACTACTACCAGTACAGCGAGACCCTCCGCACCGTGCCGTCGCACCGTGCGCTGGCGCTGTTCCGCGGCCGCAACGCGGGCGTGCTGCTGGTCAAGCTGGGCCTGGGCGAAGAGCAGGACGCCATGGTGCCGCACCCGTGCGAAGGCATGATTGCGCGCCATGTCGGCATCGAGAACCGCAGCCGTCCGGCCGACAAATGGCTGGCCGACGTGTGCCGCTGGTGCTGGCGCGTCAAGGTGCAGCCGCATCTGGAAACCGAACTGCTGACCCAGCTGCGCGAAACCGCCGAGGGCGAAGCCATCAAGGTGTTCGGCCGAAACCTGCATGAACTGCTGCTGGCCGCGCCGGCGGGCCCGAAGTCCGTGATGGGTATCGACCCAGGCATTCGCACGGGCTGCAAGATCGCCGTGGTGGACAGCACCGGCAAGCTGCTGGATACCGCCACGATCTACCCGCACGAGCCGCGCCGCGACTGGAACGGTTCGCTGGCCACGCTGGCCCGGCTGGCCCGGCAGCACAATGTCGCGCTCTGTTCGATCGGCAACGGCACGGCCAGCCGCGAGACCGACAAGCTCGTGCAGGACCTGATGAAGGGCGCCCCGGAGCTGAAGCTGACCAAGATCGTGGTGAGCGAGGCCGGCGCGTCGGTGTACTCGGCGTCGGAACTGGCTGCCAAGGAATTCCCTGGCCTGGACGTATCGCTGCGCGGCGCCGTGTCGATTGCCCGCCGCCTGCAGGATCCGCTGGCCGAGCTGGTCAAGATCGATCCGAAGTCGATCGGCGTGGGCCAGTACCAGCACGACGTGAACCAGCGCGAGCTGGCCCGTGCGCTGGACGCCGTGGTGGAAGACTGCGTGAACGCCGTGGGCGTGGACGTGAACACCGCATCCGCCCCGCTGCTGGCGCGCGTGTCGGGCCTGAACTCGGTGCTGGCGCGCAATATCGTCGAGTTCCGGGATGCCAACGGTGCGTTCAGCAATCGCGAATCGCTGAAGAAGGTGCCACGCCTGGGCGACAAGACGTTCGAGCAGGCGGCCGGCTTCCTGCGCATCAACAATGGCGACAATCCGCTTGACCGTTCGTCCGTGCACCCGGAAGCCTACCCGGTGGTGCAGAAGATCCTCGACCACATCAAGAAGGGCCTGCCCGACGTGATGGGCAACCGCGAGAGCCTGCGCGGCCTGTCGCCGCAGCAGTTTGCCGACGACAAGTTCGGTGTGCCGACCGTGCGCGACATCCTGACCGAACTCGAAAAACCGGGCCGCGACCCGCGCCCCGAGTTCAAGACCGCAACCTTCCAGGAAGGCGTGGAAGACGTGAAGGATCTGCAGCCGGGCATGATCCTGGAAGGCGTGGTTACCAACGTGGCGGCCTTTGGCGCGTTCGTCGACATCGGCGTGCATCAGGACGGGCTGGTCCACATCTCGGCGCTGTCGACGAAGTTCGTCAAGGACGCGCACGAAGTGGTCAAGGCCGGCCAGATCGTCAAGGTCAAGGTCATGGAAGTGGACGTCAAGCGCAACCGTATCGGCCTGACCATGCGCCTGGACGACGAACCCGGCCAGCAGGCGGCCCGCGCGGGCGGCGGCGACCGCCCTGCCGATCGTGGTCCGCGTAGCGGAGGCGGCAACCGTGGCGCCGGCGGCATCGCCCGCCGCGAGCCCGAGACGCAAGGCGCCATGGCCGCCGCCTTTGCCAAGCTCAAGCGTTAAGCCGCCCGCAACGCACGGCAGAACGAAAAACGCCCCGCTCGATGCGGGGCGTTTTCATTGCGGCGGCCAGTGGGCGAGCCGGCTCAGATTTCTACCTTCGTACCCAGTTCCACCACCCGGTTGGCCGGGATCGAGAAGAAGTCCGACGGCTTGGCGCCGTTCTGATGCATCCACGCGAAGAGGCGTTCGCGCCACATCGACATACCCGGCAGCTTGGACGGGATCACCGTCTCGCGCGCGATGAAGAACGAGGTCTCCATCAGTTCGAAATGCATGTCGAGCTTGCGCTGCGCCAGGTCGAGCACCCGGTTCACGTCCGGCGTTTCCTTGAAGCCGTACTCCGATGCCAGGATGAACACGCCGCCGCCCAGGTCCTTGCAGGTCAGGCGATGGTCGTCGTCCACGTAGGGAATGTCGCGCGTGACAAAGCTCAGGAACACCACGCGCTCGTGCAGCACGCGGTTGTGCTTCAGGTTGTGCAGCAGCGACACCGGCACCGATTCGGTACTGCCGGTCAGGAACACCGCCGTGCCTTCGACGCGATGCGGCGGATGGGCCAGCAGGCCGGCGATGAAGGGCTCCAGCGGAATGCCGTCTTCGAGGCTGCGCGCCCGCAGCAGTTTGCGGCCGCTATGCCAGGTCATCAGCAGGAAGAACGCCGTGCTGCCCATCAGCAGCGGGAACCAGCCCCCCTCCGCCACCTTGAGCAGGTTGGCGGCGAAGAACGACAGGTCGACGATCAGGAACGATGCGCCAAGTACCGTCACCAGCACCCGGTTCCACTTCCAGAACCGGCGCATGACGATGACCGCCAGGAAGGTCGTGATCAGCATCGTGGTAGTCACGGCAATGCCGTAGGCTGCGGCCAGGTTCTCGGACTTGCGGAACGACAGCACCACGGCAATCACCAGCACCAGCAACGCCCAGTTGATCACGGGCAGGTAGATCTGGCCGATTTCCGCCGCCGACGTGTACAGGATGCGCATGCGCGGCAGGAACCCCAGCTGGATGGCCTGGCTGGTCAGCGAGAACGCGCCGGAGATGACCGCCTGCGACGCGATCACCGTGGCCGCCGTGGCCAGCAGCACCATGGGCAGCTGCAGCATGTCCGGCACCATCAGGAAAAACGGGTTCTCGATGGCGTTCGGGTTGACCAGCAGCAGCGCGCCCTGACCGAAGTAGTTCAGCATCAGGCAGGGCATCACCAGCGCGAACCAGCCGTAGCGGATGGGCTTGGCGCCGAAGTGGCCCATGTCGATGTACAGCGCCTCGGCACCGGTCAGCACCAGGAACACGCTGCCGAGCACGATGAACGCCAGCAGCGAGTGTTCGATCAGGAACGAGATGCCGTACCAGGGATTGATGGCCTTGAGGATGTCCGGCGCCTGCGCCAGATTGAAGATCCCCAGGCCGCCCAGGGCCAGGAACCAGACCACCATGATCGGCCCGAAGAGCTTGCCCACGGCGCTGGTGCCGTGCCGCTGGATGAAGAACAGCACGCACAGGATCGACAGCGTGATCGGGATCACGAAGTGCGACAGCGCTGGCGCGGCGATCTCCAGCCCCTCCACGGCGGACAGCACCGAGATGGCCGGGGTGATCACCGCATCGCCATAGAACATGCAGGCGCCGAAAATGGCCGACATCATGATCAGCCGGGCCATGCGCGACCGTGGCGCCGCGGTCCGCAGCGCCAGCGCCATCAGCGCCAGCACCCCGCCTTCGCCGTTGTTGTCGGCGCGCATCACGAACAACACGTATTTGATCGACACGACGACGATCATCGCCCAGAACAGCAGCGAGATGATGCCCAGCACCGCTTCGGGGCTGAACGGAATGCCGTGGTCCTTGCTGAAACACTCCTTCAGCGAATAAAGGGGGCTGGTACCGATGTCGCCAAAGACGACGCCGATCGCGCCGATCACGAGCGCACGGGTGCTCGGGCTTTCGACGAAGTAATGGCTGGTGGTTGCGGACTGGGTCATGGAATTGGGTCAGGTGAACCGGCTCGCGCCTCCCGTGCCTGCCTTTGGCTGCCCTGGCATGGCGCCAGACGGACAGTCCCTCCAAAGTGCTTTATCAGGCACGATCTTCTCTCACGCTAGCGGCTCCGGTCCCCGATGGGGCGTATTGGCCTTCTCAGTTTCTATTGCGATGCACAAACGCGCGCATTCTAGATGAAGTGTCGTGCGGCGACCACTGTGGAAAAGCCGACGTCATTGGCCGCGACCGATCAAGCATGGGAAAGAAGCGGGGCATGGTCAAGGCCCACCAATGCCGCCACGGTGGTATCACCCACCATCGGCACGTTGTGAAGGCACGACACCAAATGTCTGATACGTTACTTTTTTCAAACAGGTGTCAGACGCCCAGGTAGCGGTCCAGCGCGGCGGGCGTGGCGGCCAGCCTGGCGGCGGGCCCCGCCATGACCACCTGCCCTTTTTCGAGGACGACCACGCGGTCGGCGTGCGACAGCACCGCGCGGTAGTTGCGATCGACCACGATCGATGCGATGCCCGTGCCACGCACGGTGGCGATCACGTTCCAGATCTCGTGGACGATGCGCGGCGCCAGCCCCTCGGTGGCCTCATCCAGGATCAGGCAGTCGGGGTTGGTCATCAGCGCGCGGCCGATCGACAGCATCTGCTGCTCGCCGCCGGACAGCTGCTGCCCGCCGTGGGATAGCCGTTCCTTGAGTCGCGGAAAGAGGTCCAGCACGCGTACCTCGTCCCAGTCCCTGCGGCCACCGCAGCCGGCCCGCGCTGCCATCACCAGATTCTCGCGCACGCTCAAATTCGGAAAAATGCCACGTCCTTCTGGCACGTAGGCGATGCCAAGCCGGGCCACCTCGTGCGGCCGGGCGCGCGACATCTCGCGGCCAGCCACGCGGATCGTGCCGGCGCGTTCCCGGACATGGCCCAGCAGCGTACGCAGCAGCGTGCTCTTGCCCATGCCGTTGCGGCCCAGCAGGCCGACGGTCTCGCCCGCGTTGACATGGAAGTCGATGCCGCGCAGCACGTGGCTGGATCCATACCAGGCGTTGACGCCGCTGGCGTCGATGATGGCGGTGGTGCTCATGCGCCGGCCTCCTGCCGCTGCCCCGTCTCGTCCTCTTCGCCCAGGTAGGCCAGCTGCACCTCACGGTTGGCGCGGATGCTGGCCGGATCGCCCGATGCAATGACCGTGCCGTTGACCATGACCGTGATGCGGTCGGCCACGGCGAACACGGCCTCCATGTCGTGTTCGACCAGCAGGATCGCGTGCCCTTCGCGCAGGCCGCGCAGCAGGTCGAGCATGCGGGCCGATTCCTCGGCACCCATGCCGGCCAGCGGTTCGTCCAGCAGCAGCGCCACGGGCTCCGTGGCCAGGCACATCGCCACTTCCAGCTGGCGCTTCTGGCCGTGGGCCAGTTCGCTGGCCACGCGGCCCGCGTGCTGCGACAGGCCGGCGCGCTCCAGCGCTTCATCGGCCAGCGCCCGGCTGGTACGGCAGCCTTGTGCGGATTCCCATAGTCGCCATGCGCGCTGGGCGCGCGACTGGGCGGCCAGCCGGCAGTTCTCGCGCACGGTCAGCGGCAGGAAGATATTGTTGCGCTGGTAGCTGCGCCCCACCCCGTGGCGCGCCAGCCTTGGCTGCGCCCAGCCGGTGACCTCATGCCCCTGCAGATACAGCCGGCCTTCGGACGGCGGCAGCTCGCCGGACAGCAGGTTGATCAGTGTCGACTTGCCGGCGCCGTTGGTGCCGATCACGGCGTGGATTTCATTGAGGTGCAGCGACAGGTCCACCTGGTTGACCGCCGTCAGACCGCCAAAGCGGCGCGACAGCATCTCGGCCTGCATCACCGGCGCCGATGTGGCATGGTTCATACGGCCTCCCGGCTCTGCGCGTTCGGGTCGGCGGCGCCGGCATGGCGGCGCCCGCGGCGCGGCGAACGTTGCCGCAGCACTGCCGGCACGCTCACCAGCCCGCGCGGCAGCAGCGCCACCGCGACGATGATGAAGCCGCCCATCAGCAACTGCCAGTGTCTGGTCAGCGTGCCGAACCACTCGGCCAGCAGCACGAACGAGAACGCGCCCAGCACGGCCCCGGCCAGGCTGCCCACGCCGCCCAGGATCACCATGAGCATGGCATTGCCCGACTGGTGCCACGACGCAATCTCGGGGTTCACGAAACCGAACTGGATGGCATACAGGAATCCCGCCAGCCCGGCCAGCATGCCGCCAGCCACGAAGGCGCCCAGCTGGTAGCGATACGTGCCGAAGCCGGCCGCGCGCATGCGCTGCTCGTTATGGCGGATGCCCACCAGCGCATGGCCGAAACGCGAGCGCAGCAGCAACGCCAGCAGCGCCACGGTCAGCACCAGCGCGGCCAGCACGAGCCAGTAAAAGCGCACCGGATCGTTCACCGTGATGGGCAGTTCCGAGAACAGGCCGAATTCGGGACGGAAGTAGATATAAGTGCCGTCGCTGCCCCCGGCGATCTTGGTGTCGTGGAACACGAAATACACCATCTGCGCGAAGGCCAGCGTGACCATGATGAAGTAGATGCCGCGCGTGCGCAGTACCAGCGTACCCACCACCAGCGCCAGCGCACCGGCGGCGCCCACCGCGCCCAGCAACAGCAGCCAGCCGTTGCCCGCGCCGCTCTGGGGCGCCAGCATGGCGGTGGCGTAGGCCGCCATGGCGAAATACGCCGCGTGCCCCAGGCTCACCAGTCCGGTGTAGCCGATCAGCAGCTGCAGCGACAGCGCGAAGATCGCCATGATCATCACCTTGCTGAGCAGCTCGATGTAGTACTTGTGGCTGTCTGCGGTCAAAAGCAGCGGCGCGGCGCACAGCACGGCCAGCGCGATGATCCAGCCCGTTGCGGCCAGCCACGCGGGGCGCCGCACTGGCTGGGGCGCGGTTGTCGAGATGTCGGTTTGCATGTCCCCTTCCCTGCTCAACCCGCGCGGAACAGCCCTTGCGGCTTCCACAGCAGGATCACGGCCATCAGCAGGTACACCAGCACGCCGGCGGCGTCCTGCCAGAACACCTTGCCAAACGTGTCGACAAAGCCGATCAGCAGCGAGGCCACCAGCGCCCCCTTGACCGACCCGATACCGCCAATCACCACCACCACGAAGCAGATGATCAGCACCTGCCCGCCCATGCCCGGGTACACCGACGACACTGGCGACGCGATCATCCCCGCCAGCACGGCCAGCGCCACGCCCAGCGCGAACACGAAGCGGTACAGCACCGTCACGTTGATGCCGAGCGACTGCACCATCTCGCGGTTGGTGGCGCCAGCGCGGATCATCATGCCCACCCGCGTGCGCCGGATCACGTAGTACATCGCGCCCGCCACCAGCAGGCAGACCGCCGAGATGAACAGCCGGTACACCGGATAGGTCATGTCGTTGCCGATCGGCAGCGACCCGTCCAGCAGCGCGGGCACCGGCACGCCATGGACGTCGTCGCCCACCAGGATGCTGCGCAGTTCCTCGAACACCAGGATCAGCCCGTAGGTCATCAGCACCTGCTGCAGGTGATCGCGCTGGTACAGGTAGCTGAAGAACGCCCATTCGAGCACGTAGCCGAACAGCACGGCCAGCACGATGCCCAGCGGCAGCGCGATAAACAGGTTGCCGGTCAGGCTGGCCAGCGTGAACGCCAGGTAAGCCCCCAGCATGTAGAAGCTGCCATGGGCCAGGTTGATCACGCCCATGATGCCGAAGATCAGCGTCAGCCCGCTGGCCACCAGGAACAGCAGCAGGCCGTACTGCACGCTGTTCAGGCACTGGATGAGAAAGGAAACGATGTCCATCGTGAAACCGGCCGTGCCGTCTGGTGGATCGAGGGGTGGCGTTGGGGCGCCGTGCGAAAGGCCGCGGCGGCGCCGGATCAGAGGCGGCAGCCGCGCGCCGGATCGGCCAGCGCCTTCACCGCCACGGCACTGACCTTGTTCTCGCGGCCATCCACGCGGCGCAGGTAGAAGTCCTGCACCGGGTTGTGGGCCTTCGACAACGTGAACGCGCCGCGCGGGCTATCCACCTTGGCCGCTTCCATGGCCTTGATGATGTCCGGCTTGCGCGTCATGTCGCCCTTCACCGCGTTGGCGCCGGCGGCCAGCAGCTGCGCGGCGTCGTAGCCCTGCACGGCGTAGACATCAGGCTGCAGCTTGTAGGTCTTGGCGTAGTCCAGGCGGAAGGCCTTGTCGCGCGCGTTGCTCAGGCCATCGGCGTAGTGCAGCGTGGTCTCCAGCCCCTGGGCGGCGGCGCCCTGCGCCTCCAGCGTGCCATCGGTCAGGAACCCCGAGCCGAAGAGCGGGATCTTGTCCTTCAGCCCGGCTGCCTGCCAGTCCTTCACGAACTTGACCGCACCGCCGCCGGCAAAGAACACGAACACGGCGTCCGGTTTCAGCGACGCCACTTCGGTAATCAGCGCCTGGAACTCGACGTTCGGGAACGGCAGGCTCAGTTCCTTGACCACCTTGCCGCCCTTGGCCTCGAAGGCCTCCTTGAAACCCTTGACCGACTGCTCGCCGGCCGCGTACTTCCAGGTCAGCGTGACCACCTTCTTCATGCCGCGATCGGCCAGCACGTGGCCCATGGCATAGCCCGGCTGCCAGTTCGAGAACGACGACCGGAAGATATTGGGGCCGCACAGCGGGCCCGTGGCCTCGTCCACGCCCGCATTGGGGATGATCAGCAGCGTGTTGTTTTCCTTGGCCACCTTGACGATGCCCATCTGCACGCCCGAATGCACAGTGCCGACCACCACATCCACCTGGTCGCGTCGGATCAGCTTGGTGGCGTTTTCCGGTGCCTTGGCCGGGTCCGATTCATCGTCCACCTTGAAGTACTCCACATCGCGCCCGCCCAGCTTGCCGCCCTGCTGCTGCACATACATCCGGAAGCCGTTCTCGATGGCCGTGCCCAGCGCCGCATAGGTGCCCGTGTACGGCAGCATGAAGCCGACCTTGACCTTGCCGCCGGCCGGGGCGGCCGGTGCCGTCTGGGCCAGGGCTGCTGAGCCGGTGGCCAGCACCGCGCTGGCGGCCAATGTGACGACAGACAGACGACGCGCGTGCAGCAGCCTGCGCAATGCATTGCGATGCATGGAATCTCCTCCTGGTGGTCTGAAGCCGATGGCGCCGCGTGCACCGGGCCGGTGCCGGCCCGGCTGTCGCCGCCAGTTATTTTAGGATTGAAGTATTTGCCGTTATAAACGCCGCGGTCGCAGCCGTCAATGCGCCCGCCTGGTCGCGGTGTGGCGAATGCCCACAGCGCGCGAGTTTAAGCAGTACGGTTTGCGGGGCATATCGCTGGATACCCTCGATCTGGGCCATGGTGCCGTACTCGTCGTCCTCGCCCTGCACGGCCAGTACCGGGCTGCGGATGCCGTCCAGCAGCGGGCGCAGGTCGAAATGGCGAAATTCCGGGTTCAGCCAGATATCGTTCCAGCCCCAGAAGGCCGATTCCACGTCGGCATGGTGGCGCGCCAGGCGTGCGCGCAGATCGGTGTTCAGGTAGGTCTCGCGCGTGGCGGCGATGCTGCGCACCGACAGGTCCTCGACGAAGATGTGGGGCGCCAGCACGGTCAGGCCGTCCACGGCATCGGGAAAGCTTGCCGCGTAGATCAGCGCGATCGACCCGCCGTCGCTGTGGCCCAGCATCCAGGGCTTGCCATGCTGGCGGCCGGGGCCGATGCCCAGCGCATCGAACAGCGCCGGCAACGCCTCGCGGCCCTGGCGATGCATGAAATCGACACCCCAATTCTCGTCATGCGGCCGTGGGGTGGAACGCCCGTAGCCGTAGCGTGAGAAGACCAGGCCCCGGAAGTCGCCGGCGTCGCAGAACTGGCGCGGAAAGTCGCGCCACATGCTGATCGAGCCCAGGCCCTCGTGCAGGAACACCACCAGCGGCCGCCGCTTGCGTTCCTGCCTCAGCCATTGGTACTCGATGTCGATCTGCCGCCCATCGAAAGGAATTCGAACCAGCTCGCTGCCCATGTCACTACCCCTGTCACCACGCCTGCCTGCACCCGCCTGACTGACTGCCCGACGCTACGCCGTCACGATACCTCACGAGAGCCGCGCCGCTTCCTCGCGCTGGCGCAAACGGAATCGCTGAATCTTGCCGGTGGCCGTCTTCGGCAATTCCTCCACGCATTCGATCTGCCGCGGATACTTGTACGGCGCCAGTTTTGTCTTGACGAAAGCCTGCAGTTCGGCGGCCATGCCGTCGTGCCATTGCTGGCCCGGCCGCAGCACCACGAAGGCCTTCGGCTTGATCAGGTCGTCGGCATCGGCCACGCCGATCACGGCCGCCTCCAGCACGGCCGGATGCTGGGCCAGCACGGCCTCCACCTCGACCGGCGATACATAGATGCCACCCACCTTGAGCATGTCGTCGCTGCGGCCCGCGTAGGTGTAGTAACCATCGGCATCGCAGACATACTTGTCGCCGCTGCGCGTCCAGGCGCCCACGAAGGTATCGCGGCTCTTGTCGCGATTGCCCCAGTACATCAGCGCGGCCGACGGCCCCTTGATGAACAGGTCGCCAATCTCGCCCGGCGCGCACGGCTCGCCCTGCTCGTCGAGCAGCTTCAGCTCATAACCCGGCACCGGGCGGCCCGTGGTCCCGTAGCGCACTTCGCCCGGACGGTTCGACAGGAAGATGTGCAGCATCTCGGTGGATCCAATGCCGTCGAGAATGTCGCAGCCGAAGTGGTTCTGGAAACGGTCGCCGATATCGCGCGGCAGCGCCTCGCCGGCCGACGTGCACACCCGCATCGCCACATCGGCGCGCGGCGGCAGGTCGGCGGCGGCCAGCATGCCGGCGAATAGCGTCGGCACTCCGCAGAACACGGTCGGACGATGCTTGACAAGGCGCTGGAATACCGCCTGAGGCGTCGGCCGCTCGGCCATCAGCACCGTGGTGGCGCCCACCGACAGCGGAAATGTCAGCGCATTGCCCAATCCATAGGCAAAGAACAGCTTGGCGGCCGAGAACACCACGTCGTCTTCGCGGATGCCCAGTACCCGGCGCGCGTACAGATCGGCCGTATGGAACAGGTTGCCATGGGTGTGGACCGTGCCCTTGGGGCGGCCCGTCGAGCCCGACGAATACAGCCAGAACGCCATGTCGTCAGGGCCGGTAGCGGCTGCGGTGGGTGCCGGATCGGCATCGGCCACCATGCTGGCGACGGTGGGGGCCGGTGCGTCGGCCATCGACGGCGTCCCGGGCGCGGCCACGATCACGTCGGGCGCCAGCCCGGCCTTGTCGATGGCGGCCTGCATCGTACCCAGCAGCGGCGCCGACACCACCACGGCCCGCGCGCCGCTGTGCGCCAGCATGTATGCGTAGTCGTCGACGGTCAGCAGCGTGTTGACGGCCACCGGCACCACGCCGGCCAGCAGGCATCCCAGAAATACCGTGGGAAAGTCGATCGTATCGAGCGCGCACAGCAAGACGCGCTCCTCGCGCCGGAACCCCGCCCGATGCAGCGCGCCGGCAAAGCGGCGGCAGCGATCGTCCAGCCCGGCAAAGGTCAGCGTCGTGGTGTCGTCGATATAGGCAAGCTTGCCGCCCCGCCCGGCCTGCAGGTGGCGCGCAAGGAGGTCGTCGGCGGCGTTGTAGCGGTTGGGCAGCGCGGTCACGGCGACGGTGGCCGTCGCAGTTGCCGGGCCCGGCGCCTCGCCAGCCAACACGGAAGACGATGCGAGGGATACAGCCGGGGACACCGCCTGCCCTGCCGTGCCGGCAGCCGCGGTGCTAGTGATCGGGGGCGTCATGTCTCCACTCCTCTGGCCACCCGGATCGTCGCCAGCCACAGCACGCGGTCCGGTATGGCTTCCAGCAGTTTGTCTTCTTGTCCCGACAGCCACGCGCAGCGCCGCCGTGATGTCGATGCATTTTATTTCATATCGACTATTATGCAAGCAAGGGTATGCACTATATAACAGCGCCCACCATGCGCGATGAGGCGCGCCGTGTACGTATAATGCGTCGCCCGATCCAACCTGACCCTATTTTCGATACCAGCATGCGTCGCGATCCCGACACGCTCCTGCCCCCCGACGGCCGCGCCGACGCGCGCGCGGAGTCCCGCGCCACGGGCGAGCGCGACCCCTATCTGACGCAGCTTGGCGAACGCATCCGCTCGTTGCGCGCGGCGCGCGGGATGTCTCGCAAGGACCTGGCACGCGGCGCCGATGTCTCGGAACGCTACCTGGCCAACCTCGAAACGGGCACCGGCAATGCATCGGTGCTGTTGCTGCGCCAGGTGGCCGGCGCGCTGGACGTGCCGCTGCCCGTCGTGCTGGCCGAGGTGGATGGCCACGCCACCGGGCACGGCAGCCCCGGCGCCGCTGAGTTTTCGCAACTGGTGCAGTGGCTGGCACAACTGCCCGCCAGCGATCTGGCGCGCGTGCGCGAGGCGGCGCAGCACGCGCTGTCGCCAGCGGAGTCGCGCGACGCGCGGCATCGTCGCATTGCGCTGATCGGGCTGCGCGGCGCCGGCAAATCCACGATCGGCCGCGCGCTGGCTGCCGCCGAAGGCATCCCGTTCGTCGAACTGAACGCGGCGATCGAGCAGGAGGCCGGCGCCAGCCTGTCCGAGATCCATTCGCTCTACGGCCAGGCCGCCTACCGGCGCTATGAAATGCGCGCGCTCGAACGCGTGCTGCGCGAGCACGACACGATGGTGCTGGCCACGCCGGGCAGCCTGGTTTCCGAACCGGCCACATTCAACCTGCTGCTGTCGCGTTGCCTGACGGTCTGGGTGCGCACCTCGCCCGAGGAGCACATGGCGCGCGTGGTCGCCCAGGGCGACATGCGCCCGATGGAGGGCAACCGCGAAGCCATGACCGACCTGCGCCGCATCCTGCAGGCGCGCACCCCGCTCTATTCGCGCGCGGATGTTTCGATCGACACCAGCGGCCAGGACGCCGCGTCGTCGCTGCAGGCGCTCCAGACGCAACTGCGCCAGCTTCCGCACTAGACCTGCCCGGCCGCCCCGGACAGTGCCCGGGGCGGCCGGAACATTTCCACGATAGCGGGCGCGCGTCGCCGCCCTTTGCCCACGAATTCCGCGAAGTCTCCGGCTTCGCGCCGACATGTTGCGCGGGACTTGCATCGCCCGCCTCGATGCACTATATTTCATCGCAAATGATACGGCACTATAGTGCATCAAGGAGACGCCCCCATGCCGACGGAGACCGCCACGCTCGCCCCTGCCGCCCCGGTGACCTTCGAGCGCCATCCCGAGCAGTACCGCCACTGGAAGCTGACGTTCGATGGACCGATTGCGACACTGGCCATGGACGTCGACGAGGAAGGCGGCCTGCGCCCCGGGTACACGCTGAAACTCAATTCCTACGACCTGGGCGTGGATATTGAACTGCACGACGCGCTGCAGCGCATCCGTTTCGAACATCCCGAAGTCCGCACCGTGGTGCTCACCAGCGCGAAGGACCGCATCTTCTGCTCGGGCGCCAATATTTTCATGCTGGGCAAGTCCAGCCATGCCTGGAAGGTGAACTTCTGCAAGTTCACCAACGAAACGCGCAACGGCATCGAGGATGCCAGCCGCCACTCCGGCATCAGGTTCATCGCAGCCTGCAACGGCACCACCGCCGGCGGTGGCTACGAACTGGCGCTGGCCTGCGACGAAATCGTATTGATCGATGACCGCTCGTCGGCCGTGAGCCTGCCCGAGGTGCCATTGCTGGGCGTGCTGCCCGGCACCGGCGGTCTGACGCGCGTGACCGACAAGCGCCGCGTACGCCGCGACCACGCCGACATCTTCTGCCTGACCACCGAGGGCGTGCGCGGCCAGCGCGCCAAGGACTGGCGACTGGTGGACGATGTGGTCAAACCCGCCCGCTTCAACGAACACGTGCGCGAACGCGCGCAGGCGCTGGCCGCGCAAAGCGATCGACCCGCGGGCGAGGCCGGCGTGGCGCTGACACCGCTGGCGCGCCACACCAGCGACACCGGCTATCGCTATGACACCGTGCGCGTCGACATCGACCGCGACGCGCGCCACGCCACGATCACCGTTAGCGCCCCCACCGGCGAGCAGCCGACTGACGTGGCAGGCATCGTCGCTGCCGGCGCGCAGTGGTGGCCGCTGAAGATGGCCCGCGAGCTCGATGACGCCATCCTGACCCTGCGCGCCAACCACCTCGACATCGGCATGTGGGTCCTGAAGACCACGGGCGACGCCGCGCAGGTGCTGGCAGCCGATGCGCTGATGGACGCCCACGCCAGTCACTGGTTCGTGCGCGAAACCATCGGCATGCTGCGCCGGACGCTGGCACGGCTCGATGTGTCCTCGCGCAGCCTGTTCGCGCTGGTGGAACCGGGTTCGTGCTTTGCCGGCACGCTGCTGGAACTGGCGCTGGCCGCCGACCGCACCTACATGCTGCATATGCCCGATGCCCCCGACGAGGCCCCGCACCTGCATGCCGACGCCGCCAATTTTGGCCGTTATCCGATGCCGAACGGGCTGACGCGGATCGCCGCACGGTTCTACGAAGAATCCGACGCACTGGCCGCCGTGCGCGAGCAGGCGGGCAAGCCACTCGCCGGCCCTGCGGCCGAGGCGCTGGGGCTGGTCACGGCCGCGCTGGACGACATCGACTGGGAAGACGAGATCCGTATCGCCATCGAGGAACGCGCGAGCCTGTCGCCGGATGCGCTGACCGGCCTGGAGGCCAACCTGCGCTTCGGGGGCCACGAGACCATGGAAACGCGGATCTTCGGCCGGCTCACGGCCTGGCAGAACTGGATCTTCAACCGCCCCAACGCCGTGGGCGAGCACGGGGCACTCAAGGTCTTCGGCACCGGCAACAAGGCACGCTTCGACTGGGACCGGGTCTGACCGCCGCCCGCCACCCCTGACAACGAAAAAAGGAGACCCGCGATGAGCATCGACTACAGCCAGAAGATTCCGAATAACGTCAACCTGTCGGAAGACCGCACGCTGCAACGCGCGCTGGAACACTGGCAGCCGGCCTTCCTGGACTGGTGGCGCGACATGGGTCCGGACGGCTCGCACAATTTCGATGTCTATCTGCGCACGGCGGTGTCGGTGGACCCGTCGGGCTGGGCGCATTTCGACCACGTGAAGATGCCCGACTACCGCTGGGGCATCTTCCTGCAACCGGCCGATGCCGAGCGCAAGATCCACTTTGGCGAGCACAAGGGCGAGGCGGCCTGGCAGGAAGTGCCGGGCGAGCACCGCGCCAACCTGCGCCGCATCATCGTCACGCAGGGCGACACCGAGCCCGCGTCGGTGGAGCAGCAGCGCCACCTGGGCCTGACCGCCCCATCGCTCTATGACCTGCGCAACCTGTTCCAGGTCAATGTGGAGGAAGGACGCCACCTGTGGGCCATGGTGTACCTGCTGCACCGCCACTTCGGCCGCGATGGCCGCGAGGAGGCCGAGGCGCTGCTGGGCCGCCGCTCTGGCGACGAGGATAACCCGCGCATCCTGGGCGCCTTCAACGAACGCACACCCGACTGGCTGTCGTTCTTCATGTTCACCTACTTCACCGACCGCGACGGCAAGTTCCAGCTCTGCGCGCTGGCCGAATCGGGCTTCGATCCGCTGGCGCGCACGACGCGCTTCATGCTGACCGAGGAAGCCCACCACATGTTCGTGGGCGAATCCGGCGTGTCGCGCGTGATCCAGCGCACCTGCGAGGTCATGCGCGAGCGCGACATCCAGGACCCGGCCGACGTGCGCGCCGCCGGGGTGATCGACCTCGAAACCATCCAGCGTTACCTGAACTTCCACTACAGCGTGACGATCGACCTGTTCGGCGCGGACCAGTCGTCCAACGCCGCCACGTTCTACAGCGCCGGCCTCAAGGGCCGCTTCGAGGAGGGCAAGCGCGCCGACGATCACCTGCTCAAGGGGGATGTGTACCGTATCCTCGAAGTCCGGGACGGCAAGCTGGCCGAGCGCGAGGTGCCGATGCTCAACGCGCTGAACGAAGTGCTGCGGGACGACTACATCAAGGATTCCGTGGGCGGGGTGGCGCGCTGGAACAAGGTGATCGAGAAAGCCGGCATCCCGTTCCGGCTGACGGTGCCGCACAAGGCGTTCAACCGCAAGATCGGCACGTTCGCGAACCTGCATGTGTCGCCCACAGGCGATGTGATCGGCGAAGCCGAGTGGAATGCCAACAAGGACAAGTGGCTGGCCACCGACGCGGACCGCAAGTACGTGGCGTCGCTGATGGGCCGGGTGGTCGAGCCGGGCAAGTTCGCCAACTGGATCGCGCCGCCTGCCATTGGCATCAACCGCCAGCCGGTGGACTTCGAGTACGTCCGCTTCAACTGAATTTTCGGAGGAACCGACGATCATGGGCGCCGCCGACATCATCAAGCAACATCTGATCGATCCGGAAATCTGCATTCGGTGCAATACCTGCGAAGACACCTGCCCGATCGATGCCATCACCCACGACGACCGCAACTACGTGGTCAAGGCCGACGTCTGCAACGGCTGCGGCGCGTGCCTGTCGCCCTGCCCCACGGGCGCCATCGACAACTGGCGCACCATGTTCAAAGGGCAGGCCTACACGATCGAGGCGCAGCTGGGTTGGGACGAACTGCCCGCCGAGGTGCCGCTGACCGATGCGGTGATCGACGCCGCCATCGACGCCGCAGCAGCCGACGAAGCGATTGGCGAGGCTGCGGCATCGAGCACGCCGGTAACGGTGCAGGCGGTGGAAACCAGCCGCCATACCTCGCCCAAGGCGCCGTGGTCGGCGGCGCATCCATACGTCCACCTGCATGGCATCCGCGAACCGCTGACCGCCACGGTGGCCGGCAACTACCGGCTGACGGAGACCGACGCGTCGAGTGATATCCACCATATCGTGCTGGATTTCGGCAACCAGTTCTTTCCGGTGCTCGAAGGACAGGCCATCGGCGTCATTCCGCCCGGCACAGATGCGTCGGGCAGGCCACATTACATCCGCATGTATTCGGTGGCCAGCCCGCGCGACGGCGAACGGCCCGGTTACAACAACCTGGCGCTGACCGTGAAGCGCGTGGACACCGACCACGACGGCAATCCGGTGCGTGGCGTGGCCTCGAATTTCCTGTGTGACCTGAACAAGGGCGACACCGTGCAGGTCGTCGGCCCGTTCGGCAACACGTTCCTGATGCCGAACCACCGCGAAGCCAGCGTCATGATGATCTGCACCGGGACGGGATCGGCGCCGATGCGTGCCATGACCGAACGGATGCGCCGCAACATGAGCCACTTCGGCGGTCGCCGTCTGCTCTTCTTCGGGGCTCGCAACCGGCGCGAACTGCCGTACTTCGGCCCGCTGCTGAAGCTGCCAAAGGACTTCCTGGACATCCACTTCGCGTTCTCCCGCGACCCGGGCGTGTCGCGCCGCTATGTGCAGGATGCGATACGCGAAGCGGCCCCCAGCGTCGCCGCACTGCTTGGCGACCCGCATGGCTACGTCTACATCTGCGGGCTCAAGGGCATGGAGGAAGGCGTACTCGGTGCTTTCTCGGAGGTGTGCGCGATGGCCGGGCTGTCGTGGACTGAGGTGGAGACGCGCCTGCGCGCCGAAGGCCGGCTGCACATCGAAACGTACTGATTGTCGAGGGTCTGGAACTGTCTCGATTTGCAACTTCCCAAGTGAAACCTGCCGCCTATAATGTTTCTCAAGAAACAGGAGACCATGGGCGATGCAATCGAGGCAGATTCCGGAGACTGCGCCGACCGGCAACCCTGACGCCGGTGTGACGCTGACCAAGGCGGTGATGCGTGCGGCCGGCTTCCTGGGCATCAGCCAGGCCATCGTCGCCAGTGTGCTGGGCATCAGCACCGCCTCGGTGTCCCGCATGGCCTCGGGCGGCTATGTGCTGGACGCGCATCGCAAGGAATGGGAATTCGCTGTCCTGTTCGTCCGCCTGTTCCGATCGCTGGATGCCATCCTCGGCCATGACGAGCAGGCGCGGCTCTGGCTGACGCACGACAACATCTCGCTCGGCGGCAAACCGCTGGAACTGATCCGCACCACTGAGGGCCTCGTCCGTGTCGTTCACTACCTGGACGCCACCCGCGGTCGCATCTGAGCGCAAGCTGTTCGCGCTCACGCTCTGGCGGGCCGTGGAAGCCCAGCATGTTGTCTCGACCATGCCCCTGGTCGATACCCTCGAAGAGCAGGCCGTTCTGGAAGCCGTGATCGATGCCGGCAAACCTGTCGTCCCACCCGACGCGCGCGCCCTGCACTACCTGATCTTTACGCCGTTCCGGTATCCGGCCACCGAGTGGGGCTCACGCTTCCGGGGTGGCCAGGACCCCGGCGTGTTCTACGGCGCGGAATCGATCCGTACCGCCTGCGCCGAACTGGGCTACTGGCGCTGGCGCTTCCTGATGGACTGCCCGGCCCTGCCCCGCATCGATGCGCGCGCACAGACGCTGTTCCAGGTAGGTGTCCGCAGCGATGGCGTGGCGCTGGACGCCCTGCCCTTCGCGCAGGACGCCGCGCAGTGGACGCACCCCCGCGAGTACGGCCCATGCCAGGACTTCGCGCGCATCGCCCGGGAAGCCGGTGTCGGCCTGATCCGCTACACGTCGGTGCGAGATCCCGAGCCAGGTACCTGCGTGGCCGTGTTGACGCCGCGCGCGTTCGACCCGCCGCAACCGCTGGCCACCACCACCTGGATGCTCACGGTGCGCCACGACCGCGTGATTTGGCAACGCGATGACCTGCGACAGCGCGACAGCTTCGAATTCGAAAGTACCCCCTGGCCGCCACCGCATCGCACAAGTGAAAATCCGCCATCGGCTTGAACGGCCCGGCGCAAAAACGCTCCAATAGTTAGGCAGGTCAGGCGCAGCCCGAACGCGCCGGATTGGCTGCCATCGCAGAACTTTTAAGTTTCTGTTGCAATGCGAAAACAGGTCACCTATAATCACAGCTTCGACGGACGCGGGGTGGAGCAGTCTGGCAGCTCGTCGGGCTCATAACCCGAAGGTCGCAGGTTCAAATCCTGCCCCCGCAACCAACCGATCAGCATCAATCGGATCCGTCACGCAGCAACACAGCAAACCCGCCCCAACGGCGGGTTTTTTGTTTTGCATCGCCGCCTCGGCCATGCCGCATGTCAGGCGCGGTGCGCCCTCGCCACGCTTCGCGCGCCTGCCTCACGCAGCCGCCAAAGCGAGTCTCCGGCGCGGTGATACACTTTCCCCCATTCTTCCCGGACGCCTCCCATGAAATTCTGCTCGAACTGTGGTCATGCGGTTGTGCTGCGCGTGCCCGAAGGCGACAACCGCCCGCGCAGCATGTGCGATAACTGCGGCACCATCCACTACGTCAATCCGCGCAATGTCGTGGGCACGATTCCGGTCTGGGAAGACAAGATCCTGATCTGCAAGCGCGCCATCGAGCCGCGCTACGGATTCTGGACCTTGCCCGCTGGCTTCATGGAAATTGGCGAAACTACGGCGCAGGCTGCGTCTCGCGAGACGCTCGAAGAAGCCGGCGCACGCGTGGAAGTGGGCGGGCTGTTCTCGATGTTGAACGTGCCGCATGTGCATCAGGTGCACCTGTTCTACCTGGCCAGACTGAACGACCTGGACATCGCTCCGGGAGAAGAAAGCCTGGAGGTCAAGCTCGTCGATGAAGCCGACGTGCCCTGGGACGACCTGGCCTTCCCGACCGTGATCCACACGCTCCGCTGCTTCTTTGCCGACCGCGCCGCGGGCAGGATCGCCGCTGGCGACTTCCGCCTGCACACGCTCGACATCGACAAGCCGATGCGGCCGCTTACCAGCCGCGCCACCGTCACACCGTAACCGCGGCCCAGGCGGCCCCGCCCATCTTCCCGGCATGATTACCTGGCTCGACCCGCAGGATCCGTTTCCGCCGGTCGAGCGCGCGCTCGGCCCAGCCAGCGACGCGCCCGGACTGCTCGCGGCCAGCCGCGACCTGACCCCGCAGCGCCTGCTGCTGGCGTATCGCCAGGGCATCTTCCCGTGGTACTCCGAAGGCCAGCCCGTGCTGTGGTGGAGCACCGACCCGCGCATGGTGCTGGTGCCCGCCGCGCTCAAGGTTTCTCCTTCGTTCCGCAAGACACTGCGACGCGTGCTGCGCGATCCCGACTGGGAAATCCGCGTCGACGACAACTTCACGGCCGTCATGCGCGCCTGCGCCATGACGCCGCGCAACGGCCAGCTCGGCACATGGATCACGAACGAGATCATTGCCGCGTACGCGGCCCTGCACCGGCTGGGCCTGGCGCATTCCGTCGAGGCCTGGTACCAGGGCGAGCGCGTGGGCGGCCTGTACGGGGTGGCGCTGGGACGCATGTTCTACGGCGAATCGATGTTTGCGCATCGGACCGATGCCTCGAAGATCGCGCTGGCGGCGCTCTGTGCGTTCCTGGAGCGCCACGGCGTCGCCATGATCGACTGCCAGCAGGAAACCGACCACCTTGCATCGCTTGGCGCGGCGCCGATTCCGCGCGCCGACTTTATCGCGCATGTGCGGGCCGCGGCAGGCTCTGCCACTATCGAGCCATGGCATTTCGACAAGGGCGAACTGCGCCGCTGGACTGGCACAAACGGCGACGCCTGAGCCATCACTTGGCGACCTTTCCTTCGAGCCGGCCCAGGCGGACGTTGATGCCGCCGACTTCCTTTTCCAGCCCGACAAGGCGCTGATTGGTTTCATCGAGACGCCGGTTCGTGGCGTCGATCTTGTCGCCAAGGCGGGCTTCCAGCCCCTTCATTCCCCCGCTGAGCCTGTTGTCCAGCGCCCCGATTTGTCCGCTGAGCCTGTTATCCAGCGCGACGATTTGTCCGCTGAGCTTCTTGTCCAGCGCGACGATTTGTCCGCTGAGCTTCTTGTCCAGCGCCCCGATTTCACCACTGAGCCGCCTGTCCATTTCCGACATTGTGGACACAACGGCCCGAACCTCGGTTTTCAACATGTCGCCGTAGACGTTGCGTTGGTAATCGAGAATGCCGAACAACGCGGCGAGCAGCCCGAGACCGAGGCCTGCCACCGCCGCCATGTCTGCGTAGCGCGTCCACCGGCCAACCGGGTAGCCCGCAACCATGGTCGCGCCAGGCTGCGCCCTTCCCGAACCTTCCTCGAATGGCATGGATGCCATGATGTGCTCCTGAAGTATCAGAGAGCGCATCCTAGAAAGCCGCTGCGCTGAAAACAATGCGAGGAATCTCAAAGTGCCGGCCGCCGTGCCGATTCCGCTTGCAGACGTGCCCCAATGGGCTCTGATAGACTGCCACTCAGACCCGCAATGCCGGCGTCCGACGCGCCGCCCCCTCATTCGACGTCATGAGCAAGCTGAAGGAACTACCGCTCTCCGCGCTGCAGTTTTATGCGACGGCGCCCTACGCTTGCAGCTATCTGGAAGGCCGCATGGCCCGCTCGCAGGTGGCGACACCCGCCCACCTGATCAACGCCGATGTCTACTCGCGGCTGGTGCGGGCCGGGTTTCGCCGCAGCGGCATCTTCACATACCGCCCCTACTGCGACGAATGCCGCGCGTGCACGCCGTGCCGGGTGCTGGTGGACCAGTTCGAACCCGACCGCAGCCAGCGTCGCGCCTGGAAACAGCACCAGGGCCTGCAGGCGCTGGTGGCGCCGCTGACGTACGTGGAAGAGCACTACGCGCTGTACCTGCTCTACCAGTCGATGCGCCATGCGGGCGGCGGCATGGACCAGGACAGCCGCGACCAGTACGAGCAGTTCCTGCTGCAAAGCCGGGTCAATTCCCGGCTGGTGGAATTCCGCGAGCCGGCGGGTTCGCCCGAGGCCGGCAAGCTGCGCATGGTGAGCATGATCGATGTGCTCGACGATGGGCTGTCGTCGGTCTACACGTTCTACGACCCGCTGGTAACCGGCACCAGCTATGGCACGTACAACATCCTCTGGCAGATCAATCAGACCCGCGAGCTGGGCCTGCCGCATCTGTACCTGGGATACTGGATCGCAGACAGCCGCAAGATGGCCTACAAGGCGCGCTTCCAGCCGCTGCAGGTCCTGACCGGCAACCAGTGGCACGCGTTCGAAGGCGCACCCGCCTCGCCGGAGCCGCAACCGTCGGCCAATCCCGGCCCGGCACAGGAATAGGCGCCAGGCGCGGGCCCGTGCCCGGGCTACCGGGTACGCGAGGCAAATCCAGTCGAAACCAGGCCGAACGGGGCAGTTCGCGCCCAGACCGGGCAGAATTGGCGGCAGACGCGGCCTGAACGGCTACAATGCCGCCCTGGTTCCGACTCCTCTCCGGCTCCGGCCGCGCCCCATCCGTGCTCAACGCGCTCTATCCCCTGTTTCGCCCCGCCCTGTTCTCCATGGACGCGGAGGATGCCCACCATTTCACGCTGAATAACCTGATGCGCGCCAAGCGCATGGGTCTGGCCGGCTGCCTCGGCAACAGCATCGCCGACGATCCGCGCACCGTGATGGGCATCCGCTTTCCGAACCCGGTGGGCCTGGCCGCGGGGCTGGACAAGGACGGGGCCTATATCGACGGGCTGGCCGCGTTCGGCTTTGGCTTTATCGAAGTGGGCACCGTCACGCCCCGCGCCCAGGCCGGCAATCCGCGTCCGCGCATGTTCCGCCTGCCCCAGGCCGATGCGCTGATCAACCGCATGGGCTTCAACAACGGCGGCGTCGACGCGTTCATCCGCAACGTGCAGGCGTCTCGCTGGAAGGCCGAAGGCGGCGTGCTGGGCCTGAACATCGGCAAGAACGCCGATACGCCGATCGAGCGCGCGGCCGACGACTACCTGTACTGCCTGGAGCGCGTCTACCCCCACGCCAGCTACGTGACGGTGAACATCTCGTCGCCCAACACCAAGAACCTGCGCCAGCTGCAGGGCGCCAGCGAGCTGGACAGCCTGCTGTCCACGCTCAAGACCGCCCAGCAGCGCCTGGCCGACCAGCACAAGCGGTACGTGCCGGTGGCACTGAAGATCGCGCCCGATCTCGATGACGACCAGATCCGCAATATCGGCGATGCCCTGGTCCGCCACGGTATCGACGGTGTGATCGCCACCAACACCACCATCTCGCGCGACGCGGTCAAGGGTCTGCCCCATGCCGACGAAGCCGGCGGCCTGTCCGGCCGCCCCGTCTTCGAGGCATCCACGCGTGTAGTGCGTGAACTGCGCCGCGTCGTTGGCAATGATCTGCCAATTATTGGCGTGGGCGGTATCTTCGACGGAGCGGGCGCGCGCGCCAAAATCGACGCCGGCGCGCAACTGGTACAGGTCTACAGCGGCTTGATTTACCGCGGCCCGACGCTGGTCCGCGACTGCGCCGCCGCCCTGCGCCGGTAGGCGGCGGACGGCATCGCGGGGGCCACCACCCCGTGTCGGTCATCGGGCGCATTCACGCGAAAAATGACAATCTTGCGCAATATCTTGCGGCACACCCTTCTTTGGGAGGTGTTTTTCGGCAGGATATGGCGCAATGCAGCACCAAAAGCGATCCCAGCGGGGGCCGAAAATGGTATGCTCGCAGGCTTCGCGCCGTCGCATCCGATGTGATCACGCGCGTGCCCGTACCTGCCGCCGGGCGCGCCGCGTCCGCATCAGGACCGCCGGGCAGCCCCGCAGATGCCCTTTCCGGCCTGCCGGCGCCCGTCAGGACGGCAGTCGTACCGTTTGCGGCTGACTGACTGAAAAGCACCGAACCCTCGGGGGAGAACAATTACATGCTGCGTTTCAAGGCATCCACCACCCAGTCCATCCTCGGCAGCGCAGTGGCGCTGGCCCTGCTCTACGGCGGTGCCGTGCAGGCCCAGACGGCCACCGTGAAGGTCCTGTCGATCGTGGATCACCCTGCGCTCGACGCCATCCGCGACGGCGTGCGCGACGAGCTGAAGACTGCCGGCTACGACGCCGACAAGAACCTGAAGTGGGAATACCAGAGCGCCCAGGGCAACCCGGGCACCGCCGCCCAGATCGCCCGCAAGTTCGTGGGCGACCAGCCGAGCGCGATCGTGGCCATCGCCACGCCTTCGGCCCAGGCCGTGGTGGCCGCCACCAAGTCCGTGCCGGTGGTGTACTCGGGCGTGACCGATCCGGTGGCCGCGCAGCTGGTGAAGAGCTGGAGCGCGACGGGCACCAACGTGACCGGCGTGTCGGACAAGCTGCCGCTGGACAAGCAGGTGTCGCTGATCAAGCGCGTGGTGCCCAAGGCCAAGACCGTCGGCATGGTCTACAACCCCGGTGAAGCCAACTCGGTGGTGGTGGTCAAGGAGCTGAAGGATCTGCTGGCCAAGCAGGGCATGTCGCTGAAGGAAGCCGCCGCGCCGCGTACCGTGGACATCGGCCCGGCCGCCAAGAGCCTGATCGGCAAGGTGGACGTGATCTACACGAACACCGACAACAACGTGGTATCGGCCTACGAATCGCTGGTCAAAGTGGCCAACGAATCGAAGATTCCGCTGGTGGCCTCCGATACCGACAGCGTCAAGCGTGGCGCCATCGCCGCGCTGGGCATCAACTACGGCGACCTCGGCCACCAGACCGGCAAGGTCGTGGTGCGCATCCTGAAGGGCGAGAAGCCGGGCGCGATCGCCTCGCAGACGTCGGATAACCTTGAACTGTTCGTGAACACGGGCGCCGCCGAGAAGCAAGGCGTCACGCTGTCGCCGGACCTGGTCAAGGAAGCCAAGACCGTCATCAAGTAATACCGCCGGATGCCGCGCGCCCTACCCTGTGGCGCGCGGCCCGAAGCGCCCCCAATGGCCCTATCCGGGCCGGCCGGACGGCCTGCAAAGGATTTTCCCCAATGTCCCTCTTTTCCCTGCTGGGTGCCCTGGAGATCGGCCTGATCTTCAGCCTCGTGGCGCTCGGGGTGCTGATTTCGTTCCGCATCCTCAATTTTCCCGATCTGACCGTTGATGGCAGCTTTCCGCTCGGTGGCGCAGTCGCCGCCACGCTGATCTCCGCCGGACAGGATCCGTTCATTGCCACGGTGGTCGCCATCGTCGCCGGCGCCATGGCCGGCTGGATCACGGGCTGGCTCAACGTGCGCCTGAAGATCATGGATCTGCTGGCCAGTATCCTGATGATGATCGCGCTGTACTCGGTCAACCTGCGCATCATGGGCCGCCCCAATGTGCCGCTGATCACCGAGCCGACGATCTTCACGATCCTGCAGCCCGAATGGATGCCCGACTACGTGCTGCGCCCGCTGGTGCTGTTCGTCGTGGTGGTCATCGCCAAGCTCGCGCTGGACTGGTTCTTCTCGTCGCAGCTTGGCCTGGCGATGCGTGCCACGGGCGCCAATCCGCGCATGGCACGTGCCCAGGGCGTGCCCACGGGCCGCGCCACGCTGGCCGGCATGGCGCTGTCAAACGCGCTGGTGGCGCTGGCCGGCGCCTTGTTCGCCCAGACGCAGGGCGGATCGGACATCTCGATGGGTATCGGCACGATCGTGATCGGCCTGGCCGCGGTGATCATCGGCGAGACCATCATCCCGGCGCGACGCCTGGTGTACGTGACGCTGGCCGTGGTAGTCGGCGCCATCCTGTACCGCTTCTTCATCGCGCTGGCACTGAATTCGGAATTCATCGGCCTCAAGGCACAGGATCTGAACCTGGTGACCGCCGCGCTGGTGACGCTGGCGCTGGTGCTGCCCGCCACGCGCAAGAAGCTGTTCGCCCGCAAGAACGGAGGTGCCTGAGATGCTGCGCGCTGAAAACCTGAAGCTCACCTTCAACCCGGGCACGCCGATCGAAAACCGGGCCCTGCGCGGCCTGAGCCTGGAAATCCCGGCCGGCCAGTTCGTGGCCGTGATCGGGTCCAACGGTGCCGGCAAGTCGACCTTCCTGAACGCCGTCAGCGGCGACACGATGGTCGACAGCGGCCGCATCATGATCGACGACACAGACGTTACGCGCCAGCCCGCCTGGGACCGCGCGCACCTGGTGGCCCGCGTGTTCCAGGATCCGATGGCCGGCACCTGCGAGGCGCTGACGATCGAGGAAAACATGGCGCTGGCCATGGCTAGGGGCTCGCGCCGCGGTTTCCGGCCGGCACTGAACAAGCCGTCGCGCGAACTGTTCCGCGACAAGCTGCGCCTGCTGAACCTGGGCCTGGAAAACCGTCTGACGGACCGCATCGGCCTGCTGTCGGGCGGCCAGCGCCAGGCGGTGAGCCTGCTGATGGCATCGCTGCAGCCGTCGCGCATCCTGCTGCTCGACGAGCACACGGCAGCGCTGGACCCCAAGACCGCAGCCTTCGTGCTGGAACTGACCGCGCGTATCGTCGAGGAAAGCAAGCTGACGACGATGATGGTCACCCATTCGATGCGCCAGGCGCTGGACTACGGCCAGCGCACCGTGATGCTGCACCAGGGCCAGGTGGTGCTCGATGTGTCGGGCGACCAGCGCAAGGGCCTCGACGTGCCCGACCTGCTCAAGATGTTCGAGCAGACGCGGCATGAGCAACTCGATGACGACGCCCTTCTGCTGAGCTGATCGCCACGCGCGGCGCAAGCCGCTCGCAAAAAAGCCCGCTTCGAAGCCGAAGCGGGCTTTTCTTCTTCCTGCCGGCACCCGGAGTATCGGGGCCGCCGCTCAGGCAGTTGCCGCCTTGTCCAGCCAGCGTTGGAGCTGATCGGTCACCGCCGTGCTCGAAAACGAGCAGCTGTCCTGTGCGAAGACCGCCGCCATCTCCATCCGACGTAGCAATTCCTCCATTGCTTGTCCGAACACGGGTGGCAGCGTCAGCGACGGTGCGGCAGCCCGCCACCGGGCGATCAGCTCGCCGGCAGGCAGCGTGCCGGCCAGATGGGCTTCCAGCGCCTGGCGCATGACGGCCAGCGTTTCCTGATTGGCGCTCATGAACGCGCCCTCCTTTCCTTGTATAGCTCGCGGAACGTGCGGCCGCTCGGGGCCGGCATGTCTCGTGTTTCGGTCCAGCCCTTGCCCGCCATGGGCAGGCTGGCAATCAGCTTGCTGCGGCCACCCATGCGTGACAGCATACGCGCCCCAATCCGTGCGACAAAGGCGTACAAGTCCGGGCGCCGGGCCACGTAGCCCCAGACCTGCAGCGCCACGCGCTCCTGCCACGGGCGCAGGTGGCGCTCCATCTGCTTCTCGCGCAGCTTGCGCAGCAGGTCCGACAGCGGAATCGATGCCGGACACACCCGGTTGCATTCGCCACACAGCGTGGCGGCCTGCGGCAGATCCACCGCATTGGCCAGGCCGACATAGCTGGGCGTCAGCACGCTACCCATCGGACCGGGATAGACCCAACCGTACGCATGGCCGCCGATCTTCTGGTACACGGGGCAGTGGTTCATGCACGCGCCGCAACGGATGCAGCGAAGCATCTCCTGGAATTCGCCACCGATCAGCCCGCTACGCCCGCCATCCACCAGCACGAAGTACATGTGCTCCGGGCCATCCCGCTCGCCCTCCGCACGCGGCCCGGTCAGCAGCGAAAAGTAGTTCGAGATCGCCTGGCCCGTGGCCGAGCGCGGCAGCAGCCGCATCACAGTGGCCAGGTCTTCCAGCGTCGGCAAGACCTTCTCGATGCCCGTCACGGCCACGTGCACGCGCGGCATGATCGTGCACATGCCCTCGTTGCCTTCGTTGGTGACCACCGCCACGGAGCCGGTCTCGGCGATGATGAAGTTTCCGCCTGTCACGCCCATGTCGGCGGAGAGGAACTCGGGGCGCAGCACTTCGCGCGCCTCGCGCGTCATCTCGGGAATGTCGGTCAGGCGCGGCTTGTTGTGGACCTTGGCAAACAGGTCGGCAATCTCGTCCTTGTCCTTGTGGATCACCGGCGCAATGATGTGCGACGGCGGTTCGGCATCGTTGATCTGCAGGATGTACTCGCCCAGATCGGTCTCGATGCTCTGCACGCCCATCTCGCCCAGCACCTGGTTCAGGCGCATTTCCTCGGTCACCATCGACTTGCTCTTGATGACCTTCTTCACGCCATGCTTCTGGGCGATCTCGGCGACCAGCCGGGCGGCGTCGGCCGTAGTCTCGGCAAACAGCACCGTGGCGCCACGCCGGGTCGCATTTTCTTCAAAAGTGGCCAGCCAGACGTCGAGGTTTTCCAGTGCGCGGTTGCGGCGCTCTTTCAGCGCGGCGCGGGTGGCGTCGAAGTCGATGTCGCGGATGGCGTCGGCACGGGCCGTCACGAATTTCGTCGAAAGCTTCTTGAGGTTCTGCTGCAGACGCTGATCGGCCAGCTTCTGCCCGGCGCGCGCCTTGAATTCCATGCTGTGCACTTGCATCTGGGGCTCTCTTGAAAGTTCGCAGTGTCAGGCGTCGCCGGCCAGCACCTGTGCGATATGGAGCACGCGCGTCTGCGCATCGCCCGAGCGGCGCAGCCGGCCTTCGATATTCAACATGCAGCCCAGGTCGCCCAGCACCACGGCGTCGGCACCGCTGGCCTTGATGTTGGCGCATTTCTCGTCGACGATCGCCGTGGAGATATTGCCGTACTTGACCGAAAACGTACCGCCGAAACCGCAGCAGGCCTCGCAGTCCTTCATCTCGGTCAGCTGCACGGCGGGCAGCTTGCCCAGCAAGGCGCGTGGCTGTTGCTTGACGCCCAGTTCGCGCAGGCCCGAGCACGAATCGTGATAGGTGATATGGCCGGCAAAGCTGGAATCGAGCTTGTCGATCTTCGCCACGTTGACCAGGAAATCGGTCAGTTCGAACACGCGTTCGCGCAGTCGCTCGTAGCGGCCGTTCAGCTCGGGGTCGTCGCGCAGCAGGTCGTGGTAGTGGTGGCGGATCATGCCGCCGCAAGAGCCCGACGGCACCACCACATAGTCGAACATCTCGAATTCACGCAGGAATTTCTCGGCCAGATCGCGCGACACGGCGCGCTCGCCCGAGTTGTACGCGGGTTGACCGCAGCAGGTCTGCGCCTCGGGCACCATCACCTCGTAGCCAGCCGATTCCAGCAGCTTCAGCACCGAAAACCCGATCTCGGGGCGCATGAGGTCCACCAGACAGGTGGCGAACAGTCCGATTCGCATGGCGTTTTCTTTATCCAGACCCTGAAACCCCGTGATTATGCCCCTTTGCCCCACCGCTGCGGGCATCCGGCGCCGCAATCCTGTTCATCGGGCGGTGCAAAGTGGCTCATGACCCGCCGGGCGCCAGGCCGCATCAATCGAAGGAAATCTCGAAAATCACGTTTCACCTGTTGAAATTTTCACGATGCGAGATAGAATCAGGCAAACGCTTAATTTGCCGCACGGCAACATTTCCACATGGCAGAAGCAGACAAGTCACCCGGCAAGACCTCGATCCAGGTGATCGAGCGCATGATGACGCTGCTGGACGCGCTGGCCCAGCACGCGGATCCCGTCAGCCTGAAAGAGCTGTCGCTGGCCACCGGCCTGCACCCGTCCACCGCGCACCGCATCCTGAACGACATGGTGGCCTGCCGCTTTGTCGACCGCTCCGATCCCGGCAGTTACCGGCTCGGCATGCGGCTGCTGGAACTGGGCAACCTGGTCAAGGCACGGCTCTCGGTTCGTGACGCGGCGCTGGCGCCGATGCGGGCGCTGCATCGCGTGACGGGGCAGACCGTGAACCTGTCGGTGCGCCAGGGCGACGAAATCGTCTACATCGAGCGCGCCTACAGCGAACGCTCGGGCATGCAGGTCGTGCGCGCCATTGGCGGCCGCGCCCCGCTGCACCTCACATCGGTGGGCAAGTTGTTCCTGGCCGCCGACGAAGCCACGCGCGTGCGCACCTATGCCACCCGCACCGGTCTGGCCGGCCATACGCGCACGTCGATCACCGATCTGGCCAAGCTCGAACGCGAACTGGGGTGGGTGCGTTCGAACGGCTATGCGCGCGACAACGAGGAACTGGAACTGGGCGTGCGTTGCATCGCCGCGGGTATCTATGACGACTCCCGCCGGCTCGTGGCAGGCTTGTCGCTGTCGGCCCCGGCCGACCGGCTGCAGGACAGCTGGCTGCAGAATCTCAAGGAGACCGCGCTGCAGATTTCGCGCGGCATGGGCTACGTGCCCGAACCTACCGCCTGACCTGCACCGTCATCGTCGGCTCGACGGCCACGTCGGCCGGGCAAAAAAGAACGCGCCGGGGGCTGACACCCCACGGCGCGTTTTCCATGGCGCAATGGCTACCGCTCAGGTGCCATGCGACTGCTGCGATACCAGGACCGCCGCAGGGGATCTAGGACCCTGCGTAAGATTGGGCGTTGACGGGAAAGGGCGCGGCTGGCCCCCTGCCGACGGCGGTTGATGCTCAAGCCAGTTGCGCACGCGCGTGGCATCGGCAAAGCGCGACAGCTTGCCCACAGAGTCCAGGAACACCATCACCACGTTGCGATCGTTCACGCGGGTCTGCATGACCAGGCACTGGCCAGCTTCCGAGATATAGCCGGTCTTCTGCAGGCCGATATCCCAGCTGCCGCCACGTACCAGGCGGTTGGTGCTGACGTAGTGCATCGTGCGACCCGACACGCTGACCTCGTGCTCCGGCTGCGTCGAGAATTCGCGGATGGTCGGGTTGCGGTAAGCCGCGTTGACCAGGCGAGCCAGATCCATCGCGCTCGACACATTGCTGCTCGACAGGCCGCTCGAATCGACGAAGTGGCTGTCGTTCATGCCCAGCTCGCGTGCCTTCTTGTTCATCGCCCCCACGAAAGCCGGCAGGCCACCCGGGTAGCTGCGGCCCAGCACCGACGCGGCGCGGTTTTCCGACGACATCAGCGCCAGCAGCAGCATCTCGTGGCGCGTCAGCGTCGTGCCGAAGCGCAGGCGCGAGCTGCTGTGCTTCTCGGTGTCGCGGTCGTCCTCGCTCACCGTCAGCATTTCATCCATCGGCAGGTGCGAGTCCATCACCACCAGCGCTGTCATCAGCTTGGTGATCGAGGCAATCGGCAGCACCGCTGTCGGATTTTTCTGGAACAGCACCTCGTTGGTGTTCTGATCCATGACCAGCGCCACCGACGAACGCAGAGAGAGGGCGTCCTCGGTGTCCCGCAGGCCCATCGCCTCGCCCAGCGACGGTTTGGCCGGCACGAACGCGGCGCGCACCGGCGCGGCACGGCTGGCCACCACGGTGCGTTTGCCGTTCCTGACGACAATCACTTTGCGTGGAGACGCCTCCGCTTTCGCAGAAGCCACCTTTTTGGTGGGTTTTGCGGACTTTTCGGTCTTTTTGGAGGAAGTTTTCGTCGCAGTCGACTTCGTCGATGCGTACGCTGCCGGCGCGGCCAGCAGGGCAACCGACACCAGCGCCGACGTGGCGATAGCGGTCAGTTGAGGAAGGCCAAAGAGTCGGGACATGAAGGAATCGGTCCGGAACATGATCTGTTCAGCGCGAATACGGAATGGCGCTAGTGTAGGAAATTAAGAAATTCTTAGCAAGATTAATGACTTACAGCGGCTCTTTAAAGTTTCATTCGCAAACATTTCCGCATTGCGGGAAAAGAGCCATATAAATCACATCACTGCTAACGCAAATACAACAGTTTTTAACGTGCTGAGTCTCAGGCGTCACGCCATCGTCGTCGGCCACAGGGCAGGTCACGACGCCTTGTTTCCTGCCGGTTCCTGTCGATAACGGTCTGCATGGCGGAATCCTGATATCTGTCAGGGCAATTCAGGAGAGGAAACGCACGAACCCACTGACTGGTTCACGTTCGGTTGTCAATTGATTGGCTGTCGCGCCCGGGTCGGCATAACCGAGCGACATGCCGCACACCACCATTTCCTCCTCGGTCAGCAGCAAGTGCTGCTTGATGATCGCGTGGAACTGCGTGAACGCGGCTTGCGGACAGGTATCGAGCCCGCGTGCGCGCGCTGCCACCATGATGCTTTGCAGGAACATGCCGTAATCGAGCCAGCTGCCCTGCTCCATGATCCGATCGATGGTGAAGATCAGGCCGACCGGCGCATCGAAGAAGCGG
Organism: Ralstonia sp. 25mfcol4.1; assembly: GCF_900104095.1. Lineage (GTDB taxonomy): Bacteria > Pseudomonadota > Gammaproteobacteria > Burkholderiales > Burkholderiaceae > Cupriavidus. Next base: position 271,394 of record NZ_FNJO01000003.1, read on the forward strand.
AAATTGCGGGCGTGCTGCTCGTGCATGCGCGCCTTGTCCTCGCGCTTGATCTCCAGCAGGCTGTACAGGTCCCAGCCCACCTTGCGGCGGCGCGACAGGTACGGGTCCACCCACTCGCGCGGATAGTAGGGATATTCCTCGCGGTACTTGGCGTCGCGGTCGGGGTCGTCGTAAGCGGCCAGCACATCCGCGCAGAAGCGCGCCTTGGCATCGCCCGCCAGCACGTAAACCTTCCAGGGCTGCGTATTCGTGCCCGACGGCGCCCGGCTGGCGACAGCAAGAATTTCCTCGATGGTTTCGCGCGGCACCGGTGTATCCAGGAACGCCCGAACCGAACGGCGTGTCGTGATGGCGCGATCAACAATCGCGGCGTCATCTGCTTGCGACATGCTCTGTGGTCTCCTCAAATCTTGTTCATTGTGGCTGGCCTACGACCAGCGCCTGCAATGCCTCGCGCAACGCCGGCGGCAACGCCACCGGCCTGCGCGTTTCGCGATCCACGTATACGTGCACGAAATGCCCCTGCGCCGCCGCCACATCCTCGTCGTTGCGGAACAGCCCCACTTCATAGCGCACGCTCGAATTACCCAGCTTCGCCACGCGCAGACCCGCCACGACCGTGTCGGGAAAGCTTAGCGACGAGAAGTAGTTGCACTGCGTTTCGATGACGAGGCCGATCGTGGCACCGGCTTCGATGTCGAGCACGCCTTCCCGGATCAGGTACGCATTCACGACGGTATCAAAGTAACTGTAGTAGACAACGTTGTTCACGTGGCCATACACATCGTTATCCATCCAACGCGTCGTGATGGGCTGAAAGTGCGCGTACGCACTACGGCGATCGGGTTCAGGCTTCATTGGAATCGGTTCAGGACAACATTGAGCGAAACGGGATCAGCGCCGCAGCAGCCACATGCGAGGACCGTATGAGCGCACGGTATGCCACAAGGTTCCAAATTTTTTACGATGCATCGAAGCCATCATGCGGCCGCCGCCGACATGGGCGACGAAAGGCCGGCATCCAGTGCGCCGTAACGGGTGTGACAGGCCGCCGCCAGTGCGACGGTTTGCGTGTGTACAGCCACGGTGTTTTCTATCTGGTTGCCATAGCCGCCCGCCATCGCCACGGCGATCGGCAGCCGGCGCGCCAGGGCAAAGTCGAAAACCATGCTGTCGCGCCGGGCCAGGCCTGCCATGGTCAGCCGCAGGCGCCCCAGCCGGTCGTCTTCATGCGGATCGGCGCCGGCGAGGTAGATCAGCAGGTCGGGAGCAAAGCGCGCCTGCAGTGATTCGAGCGCTCCGGCGAGCGCGGCGGCATAGGTGTCGTCGTCGCAGCCATCGGGCAACCCGACATCGAGGTCGCTGGCCTCCTTGCGGAACGGGTAGTTCCTCTCGCCATGGAGCGACAGCGTGAACACCGATGGGTCGTCGCGCAGGATCGAGGCCGTGCCGTTCCCCTGATGGACATCAAGATCGATCACCGCCACACGCCGCACCTGGCCATCGCGCTGCAACTGGCGCGCGGCGATGGCGGCGTCGTTGAACACGCAGAAGCCGCCGCCCTTGTCGGCGTAGGCGTGGTGCGTGCCGCCAGCCAGGTTGACCGCGATGCCCTGCGTCAGTGCGGTGCGGCACGCCGCGATCGTGGCGCCGGCGGACCGGCGCGAACGCTCCACCATTTCGTGCGACCAGGGGAAGCCAATCTCGCGCTGGCGTGCCGGGTCCAGCCGCCCCGCCGAAACATCGGCGATGTAGTCGGCCGAATGGGCCAGCGCCAACGCATCGTCGCCAGCACGCGGTGCTTCATGCAGTTGGAGCCCGGGCACCTCACGAACCACGGCATCGCGCAGCATGCCGTACTTGCGCATGGGAAAGCGATGCCCAGGGGGCAGCGGCAGGACGAAGTGGTCGGCGTAGAAGGCGAACATCGGGGCGCGTGGGGGGTCGGGGCGCTGGAAGCTTGGTCGGCAAGTGACGCGTTGCAGTCATTTCCCGACCGGACAGTCAGCGATGGTAGCACCGACTTCAGCACTGGACCCGTGGCGATGCCGCAAGGCGTGTGAAACACCCGTTTTTCTCGCATCGCACCACCTCCGCGACGCCCGCCCTAGATCGGGACAAACCCTTACCCATGGCGGGATAGTGGCCCGAAATGCCCTTCCGAAGGAAAATCCCCCGGTATTTTTGGTGCGCCGCACAAAAACCGCTTGACACCCAATTTGCCTTGCTTAGAATTGGAATTGTTGCGGCGCATCAAAGACCGAGAATCTCGGAAAACGCCGACGGACATACGAAGGTACGCTCGGGCTGGCCAGACACTGAAGTCATGGCCCTGACATCTGGGCGGCTTAATTTTAATTTTGCTTGACCTTGAAGTTCACCACTGGAGACCAGCAATGATCCTGACCCCGGAACAAGTTGCAGCTGCACAAAAAGCCAACCTCGAGACCCTGTTCGGTCTGACCTCGAAGGCCTTCGAAGGCGTCGAGAAGCTCGTTGAGCTGAACCTGCAAGTGGTCAAGGCCACGTTCGCCGAGAACGTCGACAACGCCAAGAAGGCCCTTGGCGCCAAGGATGCCCAGGAACTGCTGGCCATCCAGGCTGCCCTGGTGCAGCCGGTTGCCGAAAAGACCCTGGCCTACACCCGTCACCTGTACGAAATCGCTTCGGAAACCCAAAGCGAGTTCACGAAGGTTGCCGAAGCCCAGCTGGCCGAAGGCACGAAGAACGTGCAAGCCCTGGTCGACAACTTCGCCAAGAACGCCCCGGCCGGTTCGGAATCGACCGTGGCCATCGTGAAGTCGGCCATCTCGGCTGCCAACAACGCCTACGAGTCGGTCCAGAAGGCCACCAAGCAGGCTGTTGAAATGGCCGAAACCAACTTCCAGGCTGCTGCCACCGCCGCCACCAAGGCTGCCCAGCAAGCCAGCGCAACGGCCCGCACCGCCGCCAAGAAGTCGGCTGCTGCTGCCTAAGCACCGTAGTTCTCCAGCGTACCGGCTTCGGCCGGTCCGTTGGCAAAGCATCCTCGCCCTGCCCGCCAGGATGGGTGCTTTGCCAACGGCAAGCGTGGACAAGAGGCGGCACCATCGCCATCGTCCATCGCCCTGTACCGATGTCTCCTCGGTACCGATTCCAAAAGGTATCGTTCGGCCCGGCCCTGCAAGCAGGTTGCCGGGTTTTTTTCGCCCGCCTGCCGGCGCCGCATTTTCTTGGCGGTTAATTGAGTAATCCGCCAAAAAGAAACCCGCCGGACGGCGGGCTTCGTCGGTGTCGAGGAGGCCGATCAACGCTTGCGCGGCGGCGGCACGTCCGTGCAGACGCCTTCGTAGATCTCGGCGGCCATGCCGATCGACTCGCCCAACGTCGGGTGCGGGTGGATGGTCTTGCCGATATCCACGGCATCGGCGCCCATCTCGATGGCCAGGCACACTTCGCTGATCAGGTCGCCCGCATGGGTGCCGACGATACCGCCGCCGATAATGCGATGGGTTTCCTCGTCGAAAATCAGCTTGGTAAAGCCTTCGTCACGGCCATTGGCGATGGCGCGGCCCGAAGCGGCCCACGGGAACACGCCCTTGCCATACTTGATGCCCTGCGCCTTGCACTGGTCTTCGGTCAGGCCGGCCCATGCCACTTCCGGATCGGTGTAGGCCACCGACGGAATCTGCTTGACGTCGAAGTACGCCTTCTCGCCATGCGCGGCCTCGGCGGCCACGTGGGCTTCATGCACGGCCTTGTGCGCCAGCATCGGCTGGCCAACGATGTCGCCAATCGCGAAAATATGCGGCACGTTGGTGCGCAGCTGCTTGTCCACGTCGATGAAGCCACGGTCGGTCACGGCCACGCCGGCCTTCTCGGCGCCGATCTTCTTGCCGTTCGGCGTGCGGCCCACCGACACCAGCACGGCGTCGTAGCGAACCGGTTCGGCCGGGGCACCCTCGCCTTCGAACTTGACGTAGATGCCGTCCGGCTTGGCTTCCACGCCGACCGTCTTGGTCTTCAGCATCACGTTGTCGAAGCGATGCTTGTTCATCTTGTCCCAGACCTTGACCAGGTCGCGGTCCGCACCCTGCATCAGGCCATCGAGCATTTCCACCACGTCGATGCGCGCACCCAGCGTGCTGTAGACGGTGGCCATTTCCAGGCCGATGATGCCGCCGCCGATCACGAGCATCTTGTTCGGGATGTCGCGCAGTTCCAGCGCGCCGGTCGAATCGAAGATACGCGGATCTTCAGGGATGAACGGCAGCTTCACGGCCTGGCTGCCGGCCGCGATGATGGCCTTCTCGAACCGGATCACGGTCTTCTTGCCCGTGGTGGCCTTGGCATCACCTTCGGTTTCCTGCACTTCAAGGTGATGCGGGTCCAGGAACGTGCCGATACCGCGCACCACCTGTACCTTGCGCGACTTGGCCATGCCGGCCAGGCCGCCGGTCAGCTTGCTGACCACCGATTCCTTGTAATGACGCAGGCCGTCCAGGTCGATCTTGGCTTCGCCGAACAGGATGCCGTGCGCGGCCAGGGCCTTCGCCTCGTCGATCACCGCTGCGTTGTGCAGCAGTGCCTTCGACGGGATGCAGCCGACGTTCAGGCAGACGCCGCCCAGCGAGCCGTAACGCTCGACCAGCACCGTGTTCATGCCCAGATCGGCCGAACGGAAGGCGGCCGAGTAGCCGCCGGGGCCGGCGCCAAGCACCAGCATGTCGCACTGGATGTCGGCGCTGCCGCTGTGTTTGGCGGCCGTGGGGGCTGCCGCCGGCGCAACGGCCGCAGCCGGGGCCGGAGCAGCCGCCGGAGCAGGTGCCGCGGCGGGCGCCGGCGCCGGGGCGGCGGCCGCGCCGCCTTCCACCGTGCAGATCACCGTGCCTTTGGCCACCTTGTCGCCAACCTTCACCTTGACGTCCACCACCTTGCCGGTGGCCGACGACGGCACTTCCATGCTGGCCTTGTCGCTCTCGAGCACGATCAGCGACTGCTCTTCCTCGACCGTGTCGCCGGCCTTGACCAGCACCTCGATCACTTCCACCGCGTCGAAATCGCCGATATCCGGCACCTTGACTTCGATCACACTCATGCTTTTCCTCCTGGGATGCGCGCCCTGCCCGCTCCGGGTTCAGGCCGCGCCGTCTTTGTTGGTTTCCGCGCCGCCGGGCTGCTGGGGCGTCTCATGGGGTGCCGCAAGAATCTTCACCGTGTGCACGTCGATCGGGCCCGCCGAGCTCTTGTCGAATTCGATTCCCGCGTCGACCCCGATCCGCGCAATGTCGCCGGCGCCCATTTCGGGCCGGTCGTACACCGCGTGCATGGCCCCGAGCGCATAGTTGCGGCCCGAGCCAATGCCCCAGAAACGGTCGAACGAAAACACCTCGCGGTAGGAATAAACGCCAAAAATGCCGCCCGGATTCGCGATCAGGCAAACGATCTGCGATGACTCGTAGGGGTCGTCCTCGTCTTCCTTGGTGTTGATGAAGTACTCGTTCTTGAGCTTTTCATGCACCTTGAGGAAGGTTCGGAACACGTCGTCGCGGGTCATCAGGCGGCATTCGTCGCCCATGCCCGTCAACAGTGCGCGCATGACCGGGAAATGCGCGGTGGTGCCCGCCAGCGCGACGAAGCTCTCGCCCACGGGAATCACCTTCTGGTTGCGCTCGTAGGCACGCGACAGGCGCGTATCGCCGAACGTCACCAGCGCATCGGCCGCGATCGCCACCTCGTCACCCTTGCGTACGACAACGCAGGTAGTCATGGCTCGCCCCCCTTACTCGGCTATCCGCACACCGGCCCGGCCGGTGCGCGTTGCGGTTGCTTCAAGATGAAGCAAAATCTTTAGCCACCGCTTAGAGAAGAATGCGACGGAAGTCCGCCAGCAGCGCCGCAAAGTACGTATTGAAGCGCGCCGCCTCGGCGCCGTCGATCACGCGGTGGTCCCACGACAGCGACAGCGGCAGCGTCAGGCGCGGCGCGAACTGCTTGCCGTCCCAGACTGGCTTCATGTACGACTTGCAAACGCCCATGATGGCCACTTCCGGCGCATTGATGATCGGCGTGAAGTATGTGCCGCCAATGCCACCCAGCGACGAGATCGAGAAGCAGCCGCCCTGCATCTGGTCCGGCTTGAGCTTGCCGTCGCGCGCCAGCTTGGCCAGCTCGCCCATCTCCTGGCTGATCTCGATCACGCCCTTCTTGTCGGCGTCCTTGATCACCGGCACGACCAGGCCGTTCGGCGTGTCGGCGGCGAAACCGATGTTGAAGTACTTCTTCAGCACGAGGTTGTCGCCGTCCAGCGATGCATTGAAGTTCGGGAACTTCTTCAGCGCCGCCACGGTGGCCTTGATCATGAACGCGAGCATCGTGACCTTGATGCCGGCCTTCTCGTTTTCCTTGTTCAGCTGCACGCGGAACGCTTCCAGGTCGGTGATATCGGCCTCGTCGCAGTTCGTGACGTGGGGGATCATCACCCAGTTGCGGTGCAGGTTGGCGCCCGAGATCTTCTTGATGCGCGACAGCGGCTTCGATTCCACTTCGCCGAAGCGCGTGAAATCGACCTTCGGCCACGGCAGCAGGTCCAGGCCGACGCCCGACCCACCGCCGGCAGCGGCCGCCGGGGCAGCGGTCTGGCCCGACATCACGCCCTTGACGAAGTTCTGCACGTCCTGCTGGGTGATACGGCCCTTCGGACCCGAGCCCGGCACGCGCGCCACGTCCACACCCAGTTCACGTGCGAACTTGCGCACGGACGGGCTGGCGTGGGCGGCCTTGCCGGTCACGCCCTGGGCCGGCGCAGCGGCGGGAGCCGGGGCCGGGGCGGCGGCAGCCGGCGCGGGTGCCGGTGCAGCAGCAGCCGGGGCCGGGGCGGCAGCGGGGGCTGCTGCCGGAGCCGGGGCTGCGGCGGCGCCGCCAGCGGCTTCCAGGATCAGGATCAGCGTGCCCTGGGCCACGTTGTCGCCGACCTTGACCTTGACTTCCTTGACGGTGCCACCCTGCGGGGCCGGCACGTCCATCGTGGCCTTGTCGGACTCCAGCGTCACCAGCGCGTCTTCCGCGTTGATCTGGTCGCCCGGCTTCACGTGGACTTCGATGACGGGGACGGCGTCGTAGTCGCCGATGTCCGGCACCTTGACTTCTACCGTACCACCGCCAGCCGGCGCGGCTGCGGGGGCAGGCGCCTGTGCGGCGGGCGTCGGAGCCGCAGCAGCGGCGGCAGGTGCCGGTGCCGGGGCCGATGCGGCGGCCGGAGCCGGAGCGGCGGCGGCGCCGGCGCCGGCAGGCTCCAGCATGACCAGGACGCTGCCTTCGGCCACGTTGTCGCCCACCTTGATCTTGACTTCCTTGACCGTGCCGGCCTGCGGCGACGGCACGTCCATGGTGGCCTTGTCCGATTCCAGCGTGACCAGCGCGTCTTCCGCGTTGATCTGGTCGCCCGGCTTCACATGCACTTCGATGACGGGAACGGCGTCGTAGTCGCCGATGTCCGGCACCTTGATTTCAATCGCTTGACTCATTCAGTGTCTCTCCTGGGCAGCCGGCACCCTGGTTCGTTACGCTCAACACGACAAACGCAATCGGCGAGGTTACTCTCGCCGCACGCATCTGTCACGCTGCCGCGCATCACCTGCGCCGCCGGGCACCGCCGGGCCAGCCGGGGGCGCCCGCGGCGCGGCGGGTTGCCGCGCTGCGGGGGTTCAGTCGTGCAAGTCCGGGGAATCAGACCGACATCGGGTTCGGCTTGCTCGGGTCGAGGTTGTACTTCTTGATGGCTTCCGCCACCTTTTCGCGACCGATCGCACCTTCGTCGGCCAGCGCCTTCAGCGCGGCCACCGTCACCCAGTTGCGGTCCACTTCGAAGAAGTGACGCAGCTTCTCGCGGGTATCCGAGCGGCCGAAGCCGTCGGTGCCCAGCACCACGTAGCGGCGCGGCACGAACGGACGGATCTGCTCGGCGAACGCGCGGATGTAGTCGGTGGATGCGATGACCGGGCCACGCACACCCTTCAACTTCTGGGCCACGAACGACTCGCGCGGCGCTTCCGTCGGGTGCAGCAGGTTATGGCGCTCCACGGCCTGGCCTTCGCGGGCCAGTTCGGTGAAGCTCGGGCAGCTCCAGATATCCGATTCCACGCCCCAGTCCTTCTTGAGCATCTCGGCGGCGGCGATCACCTCGCGGAAGATCGTGCCCGAACCCAGCAGCTGCACGCGCGGCGCATTGCTGTTTTCCACGCCCTTGCGGAACTGGTACATGCCCTTGACGATGTCCTTTTCCACGCCAGCCGGCATTTCCGGATGTTCGTAGTTCTCGTTCATCACCGTCAGGTAGTAATACACGTCTTCCTGTTCGGCATACATGCGGCGCAGGCCGTCCTGCATGATCACGGCCAGCTCGTACTGGAACGTCGGGTCGTACGAGATGCAGTTCGGGATCACGGCGTGGAACACGTGCGAGTGGCCGTCCTCGTGCTGCAGGCCTTCGCCGTTCAGCGTGGTCCGGCCCGACGTGCCGCCCAGCAGGAAACCGCGCGAGCGCATGTCGGCAGCGGCCCAGCACAGGTCGCCGATACGCTGGATGCCGAACATCGAGTAGTAGATGTAGAACGGGATCATCTGCACGCCGTGCGTCGAATACGACGTGGCCGCGGCGATCCAGTCGCACATGGCGCCGGCTTCGTTGATGCCTTCCTGCAGCACCTGACCCGTCTGCGATTCCTTGTAGAACATCAGCTGGTCGTGATCTTCCGGCACGTACTTCTGGCCTTCCTGGTTCCAGATACCAACCTGGCGGAACAGGCCTTCCATGCCGAACGTGCGCGATTCGTCCGGCACGATGGGCACCACGTGGCGGCCGATCTGCTTGTCCTTGAGCAGCGTGTTCAGGATCCGCACGAAGGCCATCGTGGTGGACACTTCGCGGCCTTCGCCGGTGGCCTTCAGCAGCGCGTCGAACGCCGACAGCTCGGGCACCTTCAGCGCGTCGGCCTTCTGGCGGCGGGCCGGCAGGTAGCCGCCCAGGTTCATGCGCGCCTGGCGCATGTATTCCAGTTCCTTCGAGCCTTCCTCGAAGGTCAGGTACGGGACTTCTTCGAGCTTGTCGTCCGGCACCGGAATGTTGAACTGGTCGCGGAACGCGCGGATGGCGTCCACCGGCATCTTCTTCTGCTGGTGCGCCACGTTCATGGCCTGGCCGGCATCGCCCATGCCATAGCCCTTGATGGTCTTGGCCAGGATCAGCGTCGGCTGGCCCTTGTGCTCGCTGGCCGCCTTGTAGGCCGCGTACACCTTGTGCGGATCATGGCCGCCACGGTTCAGGCGCCAGATGTCATCGTCGGACCAGTCGGCCACCATGGCCTTCAGTTCCGGCGTGTTGAAGAAGTGCTCGCGCACGTAGGCGCCGTCCTTGGCCTTGAAGGTCTGGTACTCGCCGTCCACGCAGTCCATCATGCGCTTCATCAGCAGGCCCTTGGTGTCGCGCTGCAGCAGCTGGTCCCAGCGGCTGCCCCACACCACCTTGATCACGTTCCAGCCCGAACCGCGGAATTCCGATTCCAGTTCCTGGATGATCTTGCCGTTGCCGCGCACCGGGCCGTCCAGACGCTGCAGGTTGCAGTTGATCACGAAGACCAGGTTGTCCAGCTTCTCGCGGCCGGCCATGCCGATCGCGCCCAGCGATTCCGGCTCGTCGGTCTCGCCATCGCCCAGGAAGGCCCAGACCTTGCGGCCCTCGGTGTTCACCAGGCCACGGCTGCCCAGGTACTTCATGAAGCGGGCCTGGTAGATGGCCATGATCGGGCCAAGGCCCATCGACACGGTCGGGAACTGCCAGAAATCCGGCATCAGCCACGGGTGCGGGTACGACGAGATGCCCTTGCCGTCCACTTCCTGGCGGAAGTTGTCGAGCTGTTCGACCGTCAGGCGGCCCAGCAGGAAGGCGCGCGAGTACACGCCCGGAGCCGAGTGGCCCTGCACGAAGACCAGATCGCCGCCGCTCTGTTCCGACGGGGCGCGCCAGAAGTGGTTGTAGCCCACGTCATAGAGCGTGGCCGCCGAGGCGAACGACGAGATATGGCCGCCGACGTTGGTGTTCTTGTTGGCGCGCAGCACCATGGCCATCGCGTTCCAGCGCGTGTACGAGCGGATGCGGTGCTCGATGTCCTGGTCGCCTGGAATGCGTGCCTGCTGTTCCACCGGAATGGTGTTGATGTACGGCGTTTCGGCGTGGAACGGCTGCGTCACGCCGTTCACGCGTGCGTATTCGATCTGCTTGTCGATCAGGAAGGCGGCGCGGTCGGAGCCTTCCGCGTTCAGGACGCCCTGCAGGGCGTCAAGCCATTCATGCGTTTCCTGGGGATCTGCGTCGTTGGCGCTGCTGGCGCCGAGGATCTGCTCTGGTACAGCGGACATGACTGTCTCCTGGGTAAATTCCTGCCCCGGCGCCCGCCCGGTATGGCGGATCTCGGTTGGCCGGTCTGACGGTGTTGACGTCGCAGCGGAGCCCTTGCCTCGTGGCCCTGGCATCGGTTCAATGGCCAGGACCGGGATCTTTCGCATCGGGTCGCGTCGCCCGGATCCTCATCGGCTCAAGCACATGGCTCCGCCCGCATTGTTCGGTCGAAGCGATTCTATGGAAGCACAGCAACGGCTGACAAGCTAAATTTTCAGATTACGAAGTCATTTCTTATAATGTGAAATATTGCGGCAGTGCACCAGAAACCGCATGGCCAAGCCGGAAAACCGTCTGCGGATTTCCGAATCCGGCGGTGCCGGATAGGCGCTTTCCCCAAGCGACGCACCGCAATAAAGCCGATACACTGTTCGGCTGACCGTCAATCCCCTATGCAGTTCTTCGACCGAATCCTCTCTGGCCTGCGAATGGCCATCCTGCCACCGAATTCCGCCGGTACCGTCAGCGATTCCGCCCAGGGCGTTGCGCCCGGCGTGGCGCGCGCGGGCCATGGCGATTCGCATGTCGGTCACGACGACCATCCTGAACACGTCGATCACGCCGACGTCATGGAGCCGCTGGCCGCGCCGCCGCGCCGCCTGTGGATCATGCGCTGGCGCAATCTGGTGGCGACCAGCTGGTTCATGTTCATTCCGCTGGTGGCCATCGTGCTGTTTACCGTCGCGATGGGCGTCATCCTGTGGTCGCTGCACGAGACCGAGCGCCAGCAGCAGCGCGACTCGCTGTACCGCGATGCCGCCTGGGCCCAGCAGCGGGTTCGGCTATCCCTGCTGAGCAACCAGGACCAGATGGCCTCGCTGGCGCGCGACATCGCCGCCGCGCAGCTGGACCAGGGCGCCTACCGCACCGCCGCCCAGGAAATCCTGCGCGAAAACCCCGAAATCGTTTTCATCAACTGGCTCGACGCCACCAAGCGTGGCCGCTGGTCGCTGCCGTCGACGTCCGAATTCGCCGGACGGCTACGTGAAACCGTCGACCAGCCGCTGGAACCCGAGGTGCTGGACACCTTCGACGCCGCCCGCGAGACCCAGCGCGTGGTCTATTCCCGCCCGCTTACCAACGACCGCGGCGACAGCTTCATGCTGATGGAAGTGCCGATCGTGCGCGACAACGAGTTCCTGGGCACGCTCGGGGCGCTCTATTCGATCAACGGCATCCTGACCCACCTGCTGCCGCCCGAGCTGACCGAGCGGTACCGCTTTTCGCTGATCGACAAGAACAACCAGACGCGCGCCAGCACGTCGGTGCGCCCGGTGCCGGGCAATGCGCTGTCCTACGAGGTGCTGCTCGACCCGCCGGGCCATTCGCTGTCGCTGCGCGCCGATGCCTATCCGCCCCCATCGAACCTGCCCAACAACATGCTGTTGTGGCTGGTGGTGGGGCTGTCGTGCTTCCTGCTCTGGAGCCTCTGGAGCATGTGGCGGCACACCAGCCGGCGCTCCGAGGCGCAGCGCGCGCTGCTGGCCGAGACATCGTTCCGGCGCGCGATGGAAAACTCGATGCTGATCGGGCTGCGGGCGCTGGACCTGAACGGCCGCATCACCTACGTGAACCCGGCGTTCTGCCGCATGACCGGGTGGTCCGAGCCCGAACTGGTGGGCCGCATCCCGCCCTTCCCCTACTGGCCGCCCAACGACCAGCAGGAGATGCAGAAGCAGATCGACCTGACGCTGCAGGGCAAGTCGCCGGCCACCGGCTACGAAATGCGCGTGATGCGCCGCGACGGCAGCAGCTTCTTCGCGCGGATGTACGTGTCGCCGCTGGTGGACAGCCGCGGCCGCCATACGGGCTGGATGAGCTCGATGACGGACATCACCGAGCCCAAGCGCGCCCGCGAGGAACTGGCCGCCGCGCACGACCGCTTCACGACGGTGCTGGAAAGCCTGGACGCCGCGGTGTCGGTGCTGGCCACCGACAAGGCCGAACTGCTGTTCGCCAACCGCTATTACCGCCAGCTGTTCGGCTGGGAGGCAGAGGGGCACCTGAAACTGGCCGGCGACGACTTCGACAAGGAACAGATGTCGAGTGACAACACCGACTTCGTCGACGCCTATGCCGGCCTGCCCGCCTCGGAGCTGATGCCGTACGCGTCCGACGCCCGGGAAGTGTTCGTGCCGGACATGCAGAAATGGTTTGAAGTGCGCCGCCGCTATATCCAGTGGGTGGACGGCCACCTGGCGCAGATGCAGATCGCCACCGACATCACGGTCCGCAAGGCCGCCGAGGAAATGGCGCGCCAGCACGAGGAACGCCTGCAGTTCACCAGCCGCCTGACCACCATGGGCGAGATGGCGTCGTCGCTGGCGCACGAGCTGAACCAGCCGCTGGCCGCCATCAACAACTACTGCATGGGTGCCGTGGCGCGCCTGCATTCGGGCCGCAGCACGCCGGAAGACCTGATCCCGGTGCTGGAAAAGACGTCGGCCCAGGCCGTGCGGGCCGGCACCATCATCAGCCGCATCCGCGGCTTCGTGAAGCGCAGCCAGCCCCAGCGGCGCGAGGCCGCCCTGCACGACATCGTGGCCGACGCCGTGGGCTTGGCCGACCTGGAAGCCACGCGCCGCCGCGTGACCATCCTGACGCGCCTGCCCGCCCCGCCATTGATGCTGTATGTGGACCCGGTGCTGATCGAGCAGGTGCTGGTCAACCTGCTCAAGAACGCCGTGGAAGCCATGGCCGGCCTGCCGGCGATGCGCGCGGCCGGCGTGGTCAGGCTCCATGCGCGGGTCGAAAACGTCGAGTTCGGCCAATCGGTCTGCATCGACGTGATCGACCAGGGCCCGGGCGTGGACGAAGCCACCAAGGAACGGCTGTTCGAGCCGTTCTTCAGCACCAAATCGGACGGCATGGGCATGGGCCTGAACATCTGCCGGTCGATCATTGAATCCCACCAGGGCCGTCTGTGGGTGGAAAACAATGTGGACGGCATCGGTTGTACGTTTAAAATCACCCTGCCGCTGCAGCCCGCGCTACCCGAGCAATAACCTCGGGAGCGCCCCCGGGCATGCCGGACGACCCTCTGCCGCGGGGCATCGGGAGGCCGTCCGGACGATTTGCCTGGGGGTGTTGCGCGCCGCCGCATGCAGTTACACTTCGTTGCAAACGACTTTGCCCCAGGAGACTTCATGACCGCAACGCCCAGCCCAACGCCGCATCGTGGCGAGACCGTCTTCATCGTCGACGACGATGAAGCGATGCGCGACTCGCTGACCTGGCTGCTAGAGGGCAACGGCTACCAGGTGCGCAGCTTCAACAGCGCCGAGCAGTTCCTGTCCGCCTACGACACCGGTTCGGTGGCCTGCCTGATCCTGGACGTGCGCATGCCCGGCATGAGCGGTCCGGAGCTGCAGGAACGCATGATCGCCGAGAACATCGACATCCCGATCGTCTTCATTACCGGCCATGGCGATGTGCCGATGGCGGTGTCGACGATGAAGCGCGGCGCGATCGACTTCATCGAAAAGCCGTTCGATGAGTCCGAACTGCGCGCGCTGGTGGAACGGATGCTGCAGAAGGCCCGCACCGACCATTCCGCCGCCCGCGAACAGCGCGCCGCCAAGGACCTGCTGTCCAAGCTGACCACGCGCGAGCAGCAGGTGCTGGAACGCATCGTGGCCGGCCGCCTGAACAAGCAGATCGCCGACGACCTGGGCATTTCCATCAAGACCGTGGAGGCGCACCGCGCCAACATCATGGAAAAGCTCAACGTCAACACGGTGGCCGACCTGCTGCGACTGGCCCTGTCGCGCAACAGCTGATCGGGCAACATCCCCGACGCGCCGGCTGCCCGTGCATTGCCACACCACGGCCGGCGCCGACCCTGCTGGGTCCGGCCCAGCCCGGTCCGCCCCCTACTTTCCCTCCAGGTATTCCGCGTCGGTGAACGTCACCACCCATTGCGGGCGGTAGATGACGAAGATGGCCACCAGCATGCCGGTCAGGAAGGCCTCGCCGAAGGCGATGATCACCACGCCGGTCAGCCAGTCGCCCACGGTCAGCCCGGCCTCTCCCCCGTGTCCGGCCAGCATGAGCCAGGCCAGCCGCAGCACCCCCGCCACGATGGCCGCCACCAGCGCGGCAAAATACCCGTGGCCCAGGATGAAGATGAACAGGTGCCGCGGCAGCCAGTGCCGCAAAGTGGCCTGCAGGCCGGCCGTGACCAGCGCAGGCACCGCCGCCATCCAGATAAAGCGCGGCGCCAGCGAGACCCAGTGGATGTCCTGCCACGCCTGCCCGGCCAGGTAGGCAAGCCCGATCAGCGAGATCACGTTGGCGATGGCCAGTGTCACCAGCGCCATCGGCAGGCCGAACATCGTCACGGCCAGCGTCGCGCCCATCAACTGGATCACCACCCCGCCGCCCAGTGTGGCCCGCGCCGTCCAGAGCAGCGCCAGGAACACCAGCGTCCCGAGCCAGGCATGCTGGATCGGCTCGCGGCGCAGCACCAGCCACGGCCGCTGCGAGATCGCCCAGACCAGCACTGCCACGGCCAGGGTCGGTAGCGGCCAGGTCGCCAGCAGTTCCGGAATTGAAGAATCGTCTATGTCCATCGGCGGATGCTAGCAGTCGCCAGCCTGTCTCCGCTTGCATCCGGTCAAGGCGGCGCCGAATCGTGCCAAGCCTTTATAATCCGGGTTTTGCACGCGCCCGCCCTGCAGCGTGGCGCGCGGCGCCTTCTTCTCAGCCTTTCCAGTCACGTACGCCCATGTCCGCCCAATTGATCGACGGTAACGCCCTTGCCAAACAAATCCGTGCCGAAGCCGCCCAGCGCGCCGCCCGCCTGACCGCCGCCGGCCACCAGCCCGGGCTCGCCGTGGTGCTGGTGGGCGAGGATCCCGCCAGCCAGGTCTATGTGCGCAACAAGGTCAAGGCCTGCGAGGACAACGGTTTCTACTCGTCGCTGGACCGCTATCCGGCCGACCTGTCCGAAGCCGACCTGCTGGCCCGCATCGACGCGCTGAACAACGACCCGAAGATCCACGGCATCCTGGTGCAGCTGCCGCTGCCCAAGCATATCGACAGCCACAAGGTGCTCGAAGCCATTGCCCCCGAAAAGGACGTGGACGGCTTTCACGTGGCCAACGCCGGCGCGCTGATGACCGGCGCCCCGCTGTTCCGCCCGTGCACGCCTTACGGCTGCATGAAGATGCTGGAATCGATCCAGTACCCGCTGCGCGGCGCCCGTGCCGTGGTGGTGGGCGCCTCGAACATCGTGGGCAAGCCGATGGCGATGCTGCTGCTGCAGGCCGGTGCAACCGTGACGATCTGCAACAGCAAGACGCGCGACCTGACGGCGCACACCCGTGACGCCGACGTCATCGTGGCCGCCGTGGGCCGCCGCAACATCATCACCGCCAACATGGTCAAGCCGGGCGCCGTGGTCATCGACGTGGGCATGAACCGCGACGATGCCGGCAAGCTGTGCGGCGACGTGGACTTTGCCGGCGTGCGCGAGGTAGCCGGCCACATCACGCCCGTGCCGGGTGGCGTTGGCCCGATGACGATCACGATGCTGCTGATCAACACGCTGGAAGCGGCCGAGCGCCGGGCTGGCCTGGCCTGACGAATGATCGGGATGGGTCCCGATGGCGCGCGCGCCGCGCCTCAATCATCCTGATAGCAAAGTCGTACTGGATATTTGGCCCTAAAGGCCTCATCTTGCACAGGTAATCGTGCCGCCATGCCCGCATGGCATTTTTCGACGGCGGCACGCCAACCGGGAATTGTCATGACTGATACCACCGACCGCGCCAACAACCCGTTGCTGGACTTCGCGGACCTGCCGCGCTTTGCCGAGATCCGCCCCGAGCACATCGGCCCAGCGCTGGATGTGCTGCTGGCGCAGGCCGAGGCGGCCGTCGCGCGCGCCGAGGCTCCGGAGACGCCGGCTTCGTGGAAAACCGCCGTCGAGGCACTGGAAACCGCCACCGAACCGCTGGGCCGTGCCTGGGGCGTGGTGGGCCACCTGAGCGCCGTCGCCGATACGCCCGAGTTGCGCAAGGCTCACTCGGACAACCTGCCGCGCATGACCGAATTCTGGTCGTCGCTGGGTCAGAGCCTGGCCCTGTACGAGAAATACAAGGCCGTGGCGGCCGGCCCGGAATTCGGCGGGCTGTCGCCGGCCCGCAAGCAACTGCTCGAAAACGAGCTGCGCGGTTTCCGCCTGGGTGGCGCCGAGCTGCCCGAAGACCAGAAGCCGCGCTTTGCCGAGATCCAGGAGCAGCAGGCCCAGCTGTCGAAGGCATTTTCGGATCACGTGCTCGATGCCACGAACGCCTATGCGCTCTACGTCGACGACGAGAAGCGCCTGGCTGGCATCCCGGCCGACGCGCAGGAAGCCGCAAGGCTGGCCGCCGAAAAGGATGGCAAGCCCGGCTGGAAATTCACGCTGCACTTCCCGTCGTACTTCCCGGTGCTCCAGTACGCCGATGACCGCGCGCTGCGCCAGACCATGTACCAGGCCAGCGTCACGCGCGCCTCGGAACTGGGCCCGCAGTACAACAACGGCCAGCCCGACTGGGACAACACGTCGAATATGCGCGAGCAGCTGACGCTGCGCCGCGAAGAGGCGCGGATGCTCGGCTACAACAACTACGGCGAAGTCTCGCTGGTGCCGAAAATGGCCGAAACGCCGGCCGACGTGCTGAAGTTCCTGGACGAACTGGCCGTCCGCGCCCGCCGCTTCGCCGAAGCCGACTGGAAGGAACTGCGCGAGTTCGCGGCCGCCGAACTGGGCCTGGACACGATCGAGCCGTGGGACGTGGCCTATGCGTCGGAAAAGCTGCGCCAGAAGCGCTATGCGTTCTCCGACGACGAGGTCAAGCAGTACTTCCAGGAGCCGCAGGTGCTGAAAGGCCTGTTCGGCGTGGTCGAGAAGCTGTTCTCGGTGAAGATCGAGCCGGACACCGCCCAGACCTGGCACAAGGATGTGCGCTTCTTCCGCGTGGTGTCGCCCCAGGGCGCGCTGCTGGCCCAGTTCTACATCGACCTCTACGCGCGCGAAGGCAAGCGCGGCGGCGCCTGGATGGACGACGCCCGCGGCCGCAAGGAGCGCGACAACGGCACCGTGCAGACGCCGGTGGCCTACCTGACCTGCAACTTCACGGCGCCCGTGGGTGGCAAGCCGGCGCAGTTCACGCATGACGAGGTCATCACGCTGTTCCACGAGTTCGGACACGGCCTGCACCACATGCTCACGCAGGTGGGCGACCTGGGCGTCTCGGGCATCAACGGCGTGGAATGGGATGCCGTGGAACTGCCGTCGCAGTTCATGGAGAACTTCTGCTGGGAATACGAGGTGCTGTCGACGATGACGGCCCACGTGGATTCCGGCGCCCCGCTGCCGCGCGCGCTGTTCGACCGCATGCTGGCGGCCAGGAACTTCCAGAACGGCATGATGACGCTGCGCCAGATCGTGCTCTCGTCGTTCGACATGCACCTGCATACCGACTACGACCCGCAGGGCGACGTGTCGGTGCTGGAACTGTCGCGCCAGATCAACGACGCGAAGCACGTGGTGCCGCAGTCGCCGCTGTCGCGCTGGCCGAACACGTTCAGCCATATCTTCGCGGGCGGCTACGCGGCGGGATACTACAGCTACAAGTGGGCCGAAGTGCTGTCGGCCGACGTGTACGCGGCCTTCGAGGAAGCCGCCAAGCTGTCGGGCAGCGTGCTGGATGCGGCAACCGGCGCGCGTTACCGGCAGGAGATCCTGTCGGTGGGCGGCAGCCGCCCGGCCATGGAATCGTTCGTGGCTTTCCGCGGCCGCACCCCGCAGATCGACGCGCTGCTGCGGCACGGCGGGATGGCCGACACGGCGGCAGTGGCGGCCTGATCGCGTCGCCCCGACCAGGCGCCCCGGCTCATGGACATTCCTTTCCCGATCCGCAAGGAATGTCCGCCGGGCGCCTGCGTCTGCAACCGCGAGGCGCTGCTGGAAAATCCGCAGGCCGACCGGCGCATTCTGCAGCTCACGCAGCAGGAAGAAAAGAAACTCGTAGAACGACTAGAAAACATCGCCACGCTGGCCGAACTGAACCGCATGCAGGAACGGATGCACGCGCTGCTGGGCATCACGATCACGATCACGCCCAGCGACAACGTGGTGCGCACCACGCGCGGCTTCCGCATCGAACTGGCCGACCAGCCCGGCCTGTGCCGCAAGACCCGGCAGGCGATTCCCGCCGCCATCCGGCGCAGCATGGAAGCCCATCCCGACATCGCATTCGAAATCCTCGACCAGCGCGATCTGCTGGGCGGCAGCCGCAACCTTTTTGGCGAAAGTGCCAACCCCGAAGAATAACGACATATGAGAATCGCGAGCTGGAACGTCAATTCCCTGAAGGTCCGTCTGCCTCAGGTACTGCAATGGCTGGCCGCGCAGGACGCCGCGGGCACCCCTGTCGACGCGCTGTGCCTGCAGGAACTGAAGCTGCCCGACGACAAGTATCCGCTGGCCGAACTGGAAGCCGCCGGCTTCCACAGCATTTTCACGGGCCAGAAGACGTACAACGGCGTGGCGATCGTGGCGCGCGACGGCGCCATGCCGGCGCCGACCGACGTGGTGCGCAACATCCCCGGCTATGAAGACGCCCAGCAGCGCGTGGTGGCCGGCACCTACGGCGACGTGCGGCTGATCAGCGCCTATTTCCCGAATGGCCAGGCGCTGGATTCCGACAAATTCGTCTACAAGCTCGACTGGCTGCGCGCCATGACCGACTGGCTGCGCGCCGAAATGATCAAGTATCCGAAGCTGGCGCTGCTGGGCGATTTCAACATCGCCCCGGAAGACCGCGACGTGCACGACCCGGCCAAGTGGGAAGGCCAGAACCTGGTGTCGCCGCAGGAACGCGATGCGTTCAAGGCGCTCGTGGCAATGGGTCTGGTCGATTCATTCCGCATGTTCGAGCAGCCCGAGAAAACGTTCTCGTGGTGGGACTACCGCATGATGGGCTTCCGCCGCAACGCGGGCCTGCGCATCGACCACATCCTGCTGACGCCGGCGCTGGCCGAACGCTGCACGACCTGCCTGATCGACAAGGAACCGCGCCGCTGGGACCAGCCGTCGGACCACACCCCGGTCGTGGCCTCGCTCAAGCTCGACTGAGCCGATGAGCGCCACCGCCCGCGCCAACACCCCGACCCTGCAGCGCTGGTTTCCGTGGCTGCGACGCGTCACCCCGCTGACGCTGCGCGCGGACGTCATCGCCGGCCTGCTCGGTGCGGTGCTGGTCTTGCCGCAGGGCGTGGCCTTTGCGACGCTGGCGGGGCTGCCGCCGCAATATGGCATCTACACGGCTGTGATTCCGTGCATTGTGGCGGCGCTGTTCGGGTCGAGCTGGCATGTGATGTCCGGGCCGACCAATGCCAATTCGCTGGCGCTGTTCGCCATGCTGAGCCCGGTGGCCTTCGCGGGCAGCCCGGACTATATCGCGCTGGCCCTTGCCGTGACGATGCTGGTGGGCCTGCTGCAACTGGCGGTCGGCGCGCTGCGGCTGGGCTCGCTCGCCAACTTCATTTCGCCATCGGTATTGCTCGGCTTCACCTGCGGCGCGGCCACGCTGATTGGCCTTTACGCGCTCAAGGACCTGTTCGGCCTGGCAGTGCCCACGGGCACCAGCGCGTTCGGCGTGGTGCGTTTCCTGTTCGAGAACCTCGACACCGTCAATGGCAGCGCGCTGATCGTCGGTGCCGTGACGCTGGTGGTCACCATCGCCCTCAAGCGGGTGTCGCGGCGGCTGCCGTTCATGCTGCTGGGCCTGCTGGCGGGCTACTGCGTGGCGATGATGCTGAACCATAGCGGCTGGGGCGGCGCCCAGCATGTGAACGTTGTGGGCCCGATTCCGTCGGCCATTCCTCCCTTCCATGTGCCCGACATCAACTGGCGCACGGTGCCCGACTTGCTCGGCATCGCCGCCGCGCTGACCATTGTGGCGCTGGGGCAGTCGATCTCGATCGCCAAGGCCGTGGCGCTGAGGTCCGGGCAGCATGTCGACGCCAATCGCGAGTTCATCGGCCAGGGTCTGTCGAACATCGCCGGCGGGCTGTTTTCGGGCTATATCTCGTGCGGATCGCTGAACCGCTCGATGCCGAACTTCGAGGCTGGCGCGCAGACGCCGCTGGCCAGCGTTTTTTCGGCCTTGCTGCTCGTGGTGCTGGTCACCGTCAGCGCCCCGCTGCTGGCCCAGATGCCGCTGGCCGCCATCGCGGCCATGCTGATGCTGGTGGCCTGGGGCCTGTTCGATTTCCAGCGGATGCGCCGCATCGCACAGCTTTCCCGGACGGAATTCGCCATCGCGGTGGGCACGTTCGCCGCCACACTGGTGATCCGGCTGGAAATGGCCGTATTGCTAGGTACGATGCTGTCGCTGGTGGCCTATCTCTATCGCACGTCGCGCCCCGCCGTACGCAGCCTGGTGCCCGACGCGGACGACCCGGGCCGGCGCTTCACGCCGCTGGACGAACTGCGACGCCCGCAGCCCGAATGCCCGCAGTTGAAGCTGCTGCGCATGGAAGGCGCAATCTACTTCGGCGCGGTGCAATACGTGACCGATCGCCTGCACTGGCTGCGCACCGTCGATGCCGACCAGAAGCACCTGCTGGCGATGACCAAGAGCATGAACTTTATCGACCTGGCTGGCGCCGAGATGTGGGAGGCCGAACTGAGCGAACGCCGCGCGGCCGGCGGCGATCTCTACTTCCATCGCCCGCGTACGCAGGTGCTCGAAACGTGGAAGCAGACCGGATTCACCGCCAAGCTGGGCAACGACCATATCTTCCCGACCAAGCGGCAGGCACTTCACACGATCATCGCGCGGCTATCGCCCGAAATCTGCGCGCAATGCCAGGCGCGCATTTTCGAGGAATGCGCAGCACGGCCGGGCGGCCCGGCAAGCCAGCCGGAACAGGACGCCACAGTTCAGGCCGCGCCACGGCATGGCACGGCACTGGACACGACGCATCCTGCCTGAATGGCAATGCAGACAACCAGACTTTGAAAAAACTGCTGAGAACTACTCGAAAGGCGCCCTGAACCTTCTGGCGTCTGGCGCGCCGGCCGGCCTGCGGTGAAGCAGGGCCGAAGCCGGCGGGCGGAGGGTTGCTACCGTCGGCCGGCCTTCAGACCGGCGCCACGTGCGCCCGCTTGACCACGACCGGCTGGGGGACACCCTGCTCGATCAGTACCACGGCCGCGCGTTCGATCGTGTCACGACCGGCGCGGAACGCCTCTTCCAGCGACAGCACCTGGTCGGCACTGAACCCTTCCCAGAGTGCTTCGCGTGTTACCACGCATGTCACTTGCTCACCATCGACAAGCGCGTGGAACAGCAAACCCTCGTTGTTGATGTCGTAGCGGTCTTGCTCCTGGAATTTGATTTCCATCATCACAGCCCTCCATATGCAAGTGGAAAAGAATCCTAACATGGCTTTGCGGAAATCGTCTTCGATCCCCTGCGCGCCATCAGCAGAATAAGATTCGTCCCAATGACTAGCGGCGGGCACGGCAAGTTCCGTCACTTGTCGAATGTTCTGCATCGGACGCCACCGCAACCGCGCAGCATGCCATGCATGTGTGTCAGCGCGATGTGCCGATCGTTCCGCCGATGGTTCAGCCGGTCGTTCGACCGATCGATCCGCTCACGCGGCGGCTTGCAGCGCGCATGCCTGCGGGCCTCGGAGCGATTTATGCGCGGCACGCATCTAGCGTTTGACAAAGCTGAAAATGCTGCTAGAATCTCGGTCTTCGTCGGGGCGTTAGCTCAGTTGGTAGAGCAGCGGACTCTTAATCCGTAGGTCGAGTGTTCGAGTCACTCACGCCCCACCAGACAAAAGAAAGGCCGGAAGCAGCGATGCTTCCGGCCTTTTGCTTTCTGGCGATCCCGCTATGTACGGCCGGACCGCTCATGCGGTCCGATCATCAAAGCTTCCAACGCTGCCGCATCAAACCCTGGCACTCTCGAACAGCGCGCGCGCCAGCCGGCGATGATCGGCCAGCACGTTCGGCAGATCGACCGTGCGCAACTGGCCATCGCGCACCACCACGCGGCCGTTGATGATGCTGGTCGACACATTGGCCGGCGTACAGAACACCAGCGCCGCCACCGGGTCGTGGCCCCCGCCGGCAAAGCCGACGGCGGACATGTCGAACGATACGATATCGGCCGACATGCCCGGCACCAGCGCGCCGATATCGTCGCGGTTCAGCACCCGGGCACCGCCGAGCGTGGCAATCTCCAGCGCCTCGCGCGCGCTCATGGCCGCCGGACCGAAACCCACGCGCTGCAGCAGCATGGCCTGGCGCGCCTCGCCCAGCATGTGCGCGCCGTCGTTCGACGCGCTGCCATCGACACCCAGCCCAACCGGCACGCCTGCATCGCGCATGTGGCGAATTGGCGCGATGCCCGACGCCAGCCGCATGTTCGAGCACGGGCAATGCGCGACGCCCGTACCGGTGCGCGCGAACAGCGCCACGCCCTCGTCATCGAGCTTCACGCAGTGCGCGTGCCAGACATCGCGACCCACCCAACCCAGGTCCTCGGCGTATTGCGCCGGCGTCATGCCGAACTTCTCGCGGGAGTATGCGATGTCGTTGTCGTTCTCGGCCAGGTGCGTGTGCAGCGACACGCCATAGTGGCGCGCCATCGTGGCCGATTCGCGCATCAGGTCGCGCGACACCGAGAACGGCGAGCACGGCGCCAGCACCACGCGCAGCATCGCGTGGCGCGAGGCATCGTGGTACTGCTCCACCAGTCGCTGGCTGTCGCGCAGGATGTCGGCCTCACGCTCGACCACCACGTCGGGCGGCAGGCCGCCCTGGCTGCGCCCCACGCTCATCGAGCCGCGCGCGGCGTGAAAGCGCATGCCGATCTGCCGCGCCGCATCGATCGAATCGTCGAGCCTGGCGCCGTTCGGATACAGGTACAGGTGGTCGCTGGTGGTCGTGCAGCCGGACAGCATCAGCTCTGCCATCGCCGTCTGCGTGGACACGCGGATCATCTCGGGCGTCAGGTGCGACCAGATCATGTACAGGTTGGTCAGCCAGCCAAACAGCTCGGCGTCCTGCGCGGCCGGCACGGCACGCGTCAGGCTCTGGTACATGTGATGGTGCGTATTGACCAGACCGGGCATCACCACATGGCCGCGCATATTCACCACCTCGGCGCTGCCATCGTCGATTTTGCGACGGTAGGTCTCGGGCAGATCGGCGGTGGGACCCACCCATTCGATGGCAGGGCCGTTGGCGACGAGGGCACCGTCCGCGATCTCGCGGCGCTGGGCGTCCATGGTGACCAGTACGTCGGCGTGCTGGAGGATCAGGGTCATGGCAGTCGTGTATCCGGATGAAGTATGCCCCGGAGTCTACGCACCGCCGGCTAGCACCCCCAAGCGCAGAATTTCGTGCGGGGTGTCCACAAAATGTGGACAGACAGCGATCGAGGCGACTAGCGGAACAGGCCGGCCAGGGTCTGGGCCATGGCATCGGCCATCGATCCGGCGGCCGGTGACAGCGGGCTGCGGCCACGCGCCACGAGCCGCAACGTCTGGCGCTGCAGGCCGCTGTCGCGCAACGGCACGAACACCACTGATCCGCGCGCCCGCTCCTCCATCACATCGAGCGGATTCAGCAGCGCCACGCCGGCGCCCGTGGCCACCAGGCGCTGGATCAGCACCACCGAGGTGGATTCCACCACCGGCATCAACTCGATCGACTGGCGGGCAAACGCATCGTCGACCAGTGCGCGGATGGACAGCGACGGCGCCGGCAGGATCAGCGGGTACCCCGCGCATTCGGCCAGCGTGGCCGACGTTTGCGCGGCCAGCGGATGGCCCGGCGCCACCACGGCACCGATCGACCAGTCGCGACTGGCCACCACGCGAAACGCCGCCACTTCCGGCAGGTCGTAGCCAAGCCCCAGATCGGCATCGCCCTGTTCCACCGCCGTAACAATGCCGCTGACCGGCAGGTCGGCCACGCGGACGACGATGCCCGGCTGATGCTGACGAAAGTCATGCACCAGCGACGGCATCAGTGCGCCAGCCAGGCCCGATGTGGTGGCAACCGTCACCATGCCACGCCGCGCGCCCTTGATCTCGGCCACGCGCGCCTGCAGTGCCGCATGTTCGCGCAGCGTCTGCCGGACATGGGCGAGCACGGCCTCGCCCAGCGGCGTCAGATGCAGGCGCTTGTGGATGCGGTCGAACAGCGGCGCGCCAAGCTCGGCTTCCAGTTCAAGGATCTGGCGATTGATTGCCGTGGGCGCCACGTGAAGGGTTTCCGCCGCGCGCCGGATCGAACCACGGCGAACAACTTCGTCAAGATAGCGGAGGACACGTGCGTGCATGGCGGAAGGACGGAAAAGGGTCGGCTCAGGAATCTGCGCATTGTAAGGCGCAGCAATTTCTTCAAAAAACTCTTCGAAGGGGCTTGCGCGATACAAAGTCGCTTGCTACAATCTTTTTCTTCGTTGGGGCGTTAGCTCAGTTGGTAGAGCAGCGGACTCTTAATCCGTAGGTCGAGTGTTCGAGTCACTCACGCCCCACCAGCGAATTCCAGAAAAGCCCGAGGCTACCCGCTTCGGGCTTTTTGCTTTCCGGCCCACTGCTTTTCCGGCCCTGCTTTTCCGGCCCTGCTTTCCGGCCCCCTGCTTTCCGGTCAGAGCGGTGCAAGCCCCCTTCCCCACGTCGCGGCGCCGGTGGTCCGATCTCCACGGGTTCCCCCCTATATCCCGGCCCTCGCCTTTCGCGGTTGAATGCTCTTCGCCGCATATCACGGAACGTAGTTCCGTATTGCGGAACCCGAGTCCGTATCCGGGCAATACAAGCAATATGTTGGGAGGCATCTCTTGAAAGCTGTTCTGAAAGTGGGCGCCGCGGGCGCCCTCGCCGCATTGGGCCTGGTCGCAACCGCCGCGCAGGCGCAGTCGTATCCGACCAAGCCGATCCGCCTGATCGTGCCGTTCGCAGCGGGCGGCACCACCGATATCGTTGGCCGCGCCGTGTCCGACGCGCTGGGCCGCGAACTGGGTCAGCCGGTGGTGGTGGAGAACCGCGGCGGCGGCGGCGGCGCGATCGGCGCCGACGCGCTGGCCAAGTCCGCACCGGACGGCTACACGCTGGGCATCGCCACCGTAAGCACGATGGCCACCAACCCGGCCACGAACGCCAAGAACCCCTACGATCCGATCAAGGATTTCGCGCCGATCACGAACCTCGTGAACGTGCCGAACGTACTGACGGTGAACCCGAAGGTGCCGGCGAAGAACCTCAAGGAATTCGTCGCCCTGCTCAAGTCGAACCCTGGCAAGTACAGCTATGCGTCGGCCGGCAAGGGCAGCATCTCGCATCTGGACGGCGAACTGTTCAAGTACATCACCAAGACCGACATGGTCCACATCCCCTATCGTGGATCGGGCCCGGCATTGAATGACACGCTGGCCGGCCAGGTGAACGCCCAGTTCGACAACCTGCCGTCGTCGATGCCCTTCATCCAGAGCGACAAGCTGCGTGCGCTGGCCGTGGCCGCGCCCAAGCGCGTGGAAGGCCTGCCCAATGTGCCGACCTTCGCCGAGGAAGGCATGAAGGACATGAACAACATGGCCTGGTACGGCCTGGTGGCCCCGGCAGGCACGCCGGCAGCGATCGTCGCCAAGGTGCACGATGCCGCGGTCAAGGCACTGCAGGACCCGAACGTGAAGAAGCGCCTGCACGACGCCGGCGCCTATCCCGATGGCAATACGCAGCAGCAATATGCCGCGCAGATCAAGCGCGAACTGGAACTGCGCAAGAAGATTGCGACCGACCAGAACATCACGCTCGAATGACCGCCTGATGATGGCATGACGGTCACGTGACGCGCCCGTCGCCCGAGGGTTGGTACTACGACTCCCGGCGGCAGGCCGTCACAAATAGCGGTACAGTGTGATTATCGATACAGGCATTTTCTACAAATTTCTGTTTTTGGCCGATCCCACCGACCGGCCCTCACTCGAGAGGATAATGATGCTGAAGAAGACCGTACCGACGCTGATCGTTGCCGCCCTGACTGCCCTGGGCGCCGTGCAGCTGGCCCACGCCCAGAAGAACTACACGGATGGCGGCGATCTCTACAGCGGCAGCCACACCAAGAACAAGGCGAATCCGAACCAGAATCCGGCCAAGTCCGGCAAGTTCGATCCGTACACCGATGGCGCGAAGAAATCGACGCGCGCCGACCTGGCCCCGAACAAGAAGGCCGACCCGTACACCGATGGCGCCAAGTCCGGCAAGCCGGATCCTTACCTGGACGGTGCGAAGAGCGGCAAGCCCGATCCGTACCTGGACGGCGCCAAGTCCGGCAAGGCCGATCCGTACACCGACGGCGCCAAGAAGCAGTAAATCCCGCACCCAGACAGTCGGCGGCCAGGGCACACCGGGCTTGCTTTCACTGTCAGCGCCTCAAGGCCCCTGCCGTCGCGCGGGGGCTTTTTTCATTCGGGCAGCGCCGCCTGCCGCCCTTGCGCACATCAGACGTCAGACACCCCGCCTGCCCTGCAGCGTCAAGCGGCAACGCAGCCGCCTCAGCCAAAAGATTGACTAGGACATACCCGACCTGTCACGCAAATGTCCCAACATTGCTGATAGTGTTCGTCCCTAACGATTTTCAATGAAGAGCGACCGGCCCGATCGAGAGGCAGGCGCCAGCCGTCCGGGCCGGCCAAGCACCGGCCCAAGAAGTGTCCAGGCGGCAAGAAAACCCTGTTATGGGAGACCTGAGCAAATGCAGCCCAAAGCACTCGAAATCCACGAGCCTGTCGTGTTCTCGCTTGTCGATGCGGTCACCGCGTGGCAAAGCGCCCTGGAACAGACGCTGAGCGTCTCCGGGCTGACCTATCCAAAATGGCTGTTGTTGCGCGGCATCCAGTCCGGTGATTTCACGCGCGGCCAGCCATGCCAGGGCGCGATCTTCCTCGACGTGCCCCAGACCGAGCGACTGTTGCGCGAACTCCATGCCGATGGCTGGCTGGAGTTTCCGAGCGATGGCACGCCGCAGATCGCCTTCGAAGCCTGTTCGCGCCTGGAACGCGCGGCGCTGGCCGTGCGGGCGCTGCACTCGGTCTCGATCTCGCATCTGGCGCCGGCGGAACGCACCGCGTTGACCAGTCTGCTGCATCGCATGACCGCCACGCTGGACCATCACGCCGAACGCCACAGCCGCCAGGCCGCCCGCAACACCGCCGAGTTATCGCTGGTGGTGGCCGAGCACGCCAGCCGCACCGCACAACACGCGCTGGCCGCCTGACCCGCACCAGGGCTTCGGCCCTGCGCCCACCGGTCACGACCCTGACGCCCCGCCCCTGCGGGGCGTCGTCGTTTTGTGGCCCCGGCCTCGTAAATCTTTCCTACAGTGTGAGCATGCACCGGCACACCACCGAGAACAGCGAGGAGAGGCCATGCCCCCCGAGAACGAAGAAAAGGTTGCGCAACTGCTCGATGATCTGGTTGCATTCGCGCGTGAACGCCTGCCCGCCGCCACGTTTGCCATCGTCGAGCCATTGTTCCGGCATTACTACGACCTGGCCGATGCCGAAGACCTGCTGGCGCGCGACGTCGCCGATCTGTACGGCGCCGTGATGGCGCACTGGCAGACGGCCCAGAAATTCGTCTCGGGTGCCGCGCGGCTGCGCGTGTACAACCCCAACCTGGAAGAACACGGCTGGCATTCCGACCACACGATCGTCGAGATCGTGAACGACGACATGCCGTTCCTGGTGGATTCCGTGACGATGGAGATCAACCGTCACGGCCTGACCCTGCATTCGGCCATCCATCCGGTATTCCGCGTCTGCCGCGACGCGCGCGGGGCGATCGAGAGCATCGGCCTGGGCGGCACCGAAGCCAGCACCGATCGCTGCCGGCTCGAATCGTTCATCCATTTCGAAGTGGACCGCACCGGAGAGTCCACCCGGCTCGATGCGCTGCGCGTGGGCATCGGCGCCGCGCTTGGCGATGTGCGCGCAGCCGTGGAAGACTGGCCGCGCATGCGCCAGATCGCCCAGGAAACCGTGGCCGGCATGGCCCACGCGGCCGATGCCGGCACGCCGGAGTCAGCGGAGGCGCGGGCGTTCCTGGAATGGATGCTCGACGACCATTTCACATTCCTGGGCCAGCGCGACTATGAACTGGTGTCGCGCGACGGCCAGTACTTCCTGCGCGGCGTGGCGGGCTCCGGCGCGGGCATCCTGCGCGAGGCGCTGCGCGACCCGGGCACTGACGATGTCACACCCCTGCCGCCCGCCGCACGCGCCATCATCGAAGGCGCATCGCCGATCTTCATCACCAAGGCCAACTCGCGGTCCACGGTACACCGGCCGGGCTATCTCGACTACGTGGGCGTGAAGCTGCTCGACGCCAATGGCAACCTGTTCGGCGAACGCCGCTACGTGGGCCTGTACACGTCCACGGCCTACATGGTCAGCACCAGCGAGATTCCGCTGGTGCGCCGCAAGTGCGCCAATATCCTGCAGCGGGCCGGCTTCCTGACCAAGGGCCACCTGTACAAGTCGCTGGTGACGATCCTGGAGCAGTATCCGCGCGACGAACTGTTCCAGGCCGACGAGGACGAACTGTTCGACATCACGCTGGGCATCCTGCGCCTGCAGGAACACCAGCGCACGCGGCTGTTCGTGCGGCGCGACCGCTTCGACCGCTTTATCTCGTGCCTGGTCTTCGTGCCGCGCGACAAGTACAACACCGACCTGCGCCAGCGCATCCAGAAGCTGCTGGTGCAGTCGTTCAACGGCACCAGTTGCGAGTTCAGCCCGCAGCTGTCGGAATCGCCGCTCGCACGCATCCAGCTGACGGTGCGCGGCCAACCGGGCACGATGCCCGAGGTGGACACGCGCGAGCTTGAAGAAAAGATCGTGCAGGCCACGCGCCGCTGGCAGGACGATCTGGCGCAGGCGCTGCACGACAGCCGTGGCGAGGAACAGGGCAACCGGCTGCTGCGCCGCTACGGCGACTCGTTCCCGGCCGGCTTTCGCGAGGACTACGCGGCCCGCACCGCAGTGCGCGATATCGAACTGATGGAACATGCGCGCCAGCATCCCAGCAAGCTGGCGATGAACCTGTACCGGCCGATCGAGGCCCCATCGGGCGCGTTCCGCTTCAAGGTGTACCGCGCCGGCGAACCCATCGCGCTGTCGCTGAGCCTGCCGATGCTGGAACACCTGGGCGTGCGCGTGGACGAAGAGCGCCCCTACCTGATCGAGCCCGATGGCTGCGAGCCGGTGTGGATTCACGACTTCGGACTGGAAATCGTGGCCGACCCCGACGGCAAGCCGCTGGACATCGACATCGAGAAAATCAAGCCGCTGTTCGAGGACGCCTTCGCGCGCGCCTGGAATGGCGAGATCGAGAACGACGACTTCAACCGGCTGGTGCTGCGCGCGGGCCTGGCCGCGCGCGACGTGACCATCCTGCGCGCCTACACCAAGTACCTGCGCCAGGTCGGCTCCACGTTCAGCAATGCGTATATCGAACGGGCGCTGACGGCCAATCCCAACATCGCGGCGATGCTGGTGTCGCTGTTCCTGGCGCGCTTCGACCCGGCCACGGCGGCCGCGCCCGCACCAGATCACGCGGAGAAGACCGACGACCCGCGCACCCGCAAGTGGCTGGCCGATATCGATGCCGCGCTCGACCAGGTGCCCAACCTGGACGAGGACCGCATCCTGCGGCTGTTCCTGAACCTGATCGACGCCACGGTGCGCACCAACTATTTCCATCGCGGCGCGGACGGGCAGGCGCGCCCGTACGTGTCGTTCAAGTTCAATCCGGCGCTGGTGCAGGGCCTGCCCGAACCGCGCCCGATGTTCGAGATCTGGGTCTACTCGCCACGCGTCGAAGGCGTGCACCTGCGCGGCGGGCGCGTGGCACGCGGCGGCCTGCGCTGGTCGGACCGCCGCGAGGACTTCCGCACCGAGGTGCTGGGCCTGATGAAGGCCCAGATGGTCAAGAACACCGTGATCGTTCCGGTAGGCTCCAAGGGCGGCTTCGTGGTCAAGCGTCCGCCGCCGGCCACCGATCGCGATGCCTTCCTGGCCGAAGGCGTGGCCTGCTACCAGACCTTCCTGCGCGGCCTGCTGGACCTGACCGACAACCTGGTATCGGGCCAGCTGGTGCCGCCGCCGGATGTGGTGCGTCACGACGAGAACGACCCCTACCTGGTGGTGGCCGCCGACAAGGGCACGGCCACGTTCTCCGACTACGCCAACGCCATTTCGGCCGAATACGGCTTCTGGCTCGACGACGCCTTCGCGTCGGGCGGCTCGGTCGGGTATGACCACAAGAAGATGGGCATCACGGCGCGCGGCGCGTGGGAAAGCGTCAAGCGGCACTTCCGTGAAATGGGCGTGGATATCCAGAGCACGCCGTTCACCGTGGTGGGCGTGGGCGATATGTCCGGCGATGTGTTCGGCAACGGCATGCTGCTGTCGCCCCATATCAGGCTGCTGGCCGCGTTCGACCATCGGCATATCTTCCTGGATCCGGACCCCGATTGCGCGAAGGCCCTGGCCGAGCGCCAGCGCCTGTTCGACCTGCCGCGCTCCAGCTGGGCCGACTACGACACCTCGCTGATTTCGGCCGGCGGCGGTGTGTTTCCGCGTACGGCCAAGACGATTCCGCTGTCGCCGCAGGTGCAGGCCGCGCTGGGCATCCAGGCGTCCGCGCTGTCGCCGAACGAGCTGATGCACGCGATCCTGACCGCGCCGGTGGACCTGCTCTACAACGGCGGCATCGGCACCTACGTCAAGGCCAGCACCGAGACGCACCTGCAGGCCGGCGACCGGTCCAACGACGCGATCCGCGTGAACGGCAACGAACTGCGTTGCAAGGTGGTGGGCGAAGGCGGCAACCTGGGCTTCACGCAACTGGGCCGCATCGAGTTCGCGCGCAACGGCGGCCGCATCAATACCGACGCCATCGACAACTCGGCCGGCGTCGATTGCTCGGACCACGAGGTCAACATCAAGATCCTGCTCGGGCTGGTCGTCGCCGATGGCGAGATGACCGGGAAGCAGCGCAACAAGCTGCTGGCCGAGATGACCGACGAGGTGGGCCTGCTGGTGCTGCAGGACAACTACTACCAGACCCAGGCGCTGTCGGTGGCGGGGCGCGAGGCGCCGACGCTGATCGATGCGGAGGGCCGGCTGATTCGCTGGCTGGAACGCGCGGGCCGCCTCAACCGTCCGCTCGAATTCCTGCCGTCCGACACCGACATCGCCGAACGCAAGTCGCTGGGCCAGGGCCTGACATCGCCCGAGCGCGCGGTACTGCTGGCCTACAGCAAGATGTGGCTCTACGACGAGCTGCTGGTGTCCGACCTGCCCGAAGATGCACTGGTGGCTGGCCTGCTCGTCGACTACTTCCCGAAGCCGCTGCAGCAGCAGCATGCCGCGACCATGCAGCGGCACCCGCTGCGGCGCGAGATCCTGGCCACGCACCTGACCAACATGCTGGTGAACCGCATCGGCGCCACCTTCGTCCATCGGCTGATGGAAGAGACCGACGCCCGGCCCGCCGACATCGTGCGCGCCTGCCTGCTGGCGCGCGACGTATTCGGGCTGACCGGGCTGTGGGAACGCATCGACGCTCTCGACAACCGCGTGGACGATGCCATCCAGGCGCGCATGTTCGGCGCGCTGGGCCGGCTGCTGGAACGCGCGACGCTATGGTTCGTGCGCTACCTCCGGGGCGGTGGCACGGTCGAGCCGGGTGCCACGCGATTCATGGAGGCCGCGCAGTGGCTGACGCCGCAACTGGCGACGCTGCTGCCGCCCGAGACGTCGCAGGCCATGGCCGATGCAGCCCTGTCGCTGACCGAGGCCGGTGTCGACGACGACCTGGCCCTGCGTGTGGCCGCCAGCGACAACGCTGCCGCCGCGCTCGACATTGCCGAGGTGGCCGGGGCTTGCCACCGCAGCCTGGCGGCGGTGGCGGCAGTCTACTTCGCACTCGACACCGAACTCAACTTCGGCTGGCTGCGCGAACGCGCGCTGTCGCTGCCGGCCGATACGCACTGGGACCTGCTCGCGCGCACAACCACGCTGGAAGACCTGGGCCGGCTCAAGCGCGCACTGACCACCAGCGTACTGGCCCAGGCACAGGACAGCGACGATGCGGCGGCAATGATCCACACCTGGCGCGGCAGCCGTCAGGTGGCCCTGGACCGCTACGCGCAGATGCTGACCGACCAGCGCGCGTCGGGTGTGTCGGGCGCGGCGGCCCTGTCGATGCTGTCGGTGGCGGTCAGGGAGATCGGCCTGCTGGAACGCGCCTGACGCCGGTGCACGCGTTGACCGCACTGCAAGCAAAACGGCCCGCACTGGGCGGGCCGAAGGATGTGGTGGGATCAAACAGTCGTATGACGTGAAGCATCCGGTGCTGCGCGTCAGTCGTCGTCGATCACGTCGTCGTCGTCCATGTCACGCAGCGGCGGCGCGTCGTCGCCGTCATCGGTCAGATCATCGTCCGCCCCGTCGCCACGCGCGCGGAATTCGAGCCCCAGGCGCAGGAACAGGTCGAACGCATCGGCCAGCATATGCTTCTGGCGCGGCAGCAGGCTCGCATACGGCATGTCGTAAATCGACTGATGCGTGCCGCGCGCACCCTTGAGGCCGCGGTCTCGTGCGATGTCAGACAGCAGCGCGGCAAAGCCCGAGAGATCCTGCGCGGCCAGCGCGGTGTTCAGCACCCTGGCAATGACCTGAGGGGATGCACCCGCCCATCCAATGACTTCGGCATTGGAGGCGGCATCGTGAGAGATATCGCTAATGTCCATGATTGTCTTAACGGTACGAGACCGCGCCGGCTTGAGGTGACATCGCTATCGTGGATGACGGTGCCCCTTTTGCGCGACGGAATCAGTGCCGTTTTCCGCGGTGAGGCGCCGGCCTGGACGGACGCTCCGTCGCCGTTGCGGCGGGAGCCCGAGGAACCTGGCGGTATCTTGGCGCGCCGTCCGGCCCATCGCGGGCCTCCAGGTGATTGCGCGCGCCACACAGCGGGCAGCGAAACAGCGGGCCCTGCCCTTCGTTCCGGATCTCCACCTCGTCGGGCGACCACTGCGCGCCGCAAGGCTGGTTCTGGCAGACAAACATCATGAACTCCAAATGAAGCGAGTCATCGTATCACGCAGGCTCCACGCATCACACCGCGCGTCTGCATGATTCACGCCCCACGTCGGCGGGATGGCGTGACTGCCCTAGCCATTGTTCTGCACCCAGTGGCGTGCCCATGCCCCCGCTGCGAGCCGCGCTTCGGCCGCGCTCAGGAACGTGGCCGGCGGACCGCCTGCTTCCTGCACCACCGCCCCGGCTTCCCAGATATCGCACCACGCGCGATAACGCTCCGGCGCCAGGGCCTGCCAGAACAGATGCACGACAAACCCACGGTACTCGAACATGTCGGACCCACCGTCGGTCTGATGCGACGCGGCCACCGAAGGTACCGGCCTGACAGGGGGCCCCGCCGGCGCTCCGGCATCATCGGCGTCGGCCGCGCCAGACGTTCCGGCCGGCAACCTGTCGCGTCGCGCGCGTTGAACGCCGAGCCATGCACATATGCCCGCCGTGATGGCCCCCGTCAGCAACCCCGCGGCAAACCAGCACGTCCTGCTTTCCCTTTCCAACATCCGCAGCCTCCCGCTTCGAGACGTTTCTCCGATGTCGAGAGACGCCGGAAGATCGGAGGTTCCTGCACTTCAGGTTATACCAATCTGGCGATGGGGCAGCGATGGATGGGCCATGGACGTGCGCCGGCCACGTCGCGATGTCGGGGAAGCAAGACTTTTCTGAATCGGGCGCCGGCCACGAAAATTGAGAATCAGGCACGTGCGGCCGCGAGGCAACGCCGCTATACTACTGTATGTTTATACAGTATTCGATCCGCCGCACCGACGACCCTCATGCCCGCCTACCAAGCCGCCTCGATCCTGCTGGAAGCCCATTACTTCGGCGACGACGCCGAGCTGCTGCGCCTGCCTTGTGACCGCGTCACCGTGCACGGCGGCGCCATTGTTGTCGACGGTCTGGAAACCCGGATCCTGCGCGGGTTGCGCTGGACACCCGACTACCTGTCGTTCGAGGCCGGCGGCGACCATCATCGTTATCCGGTCAGCCGGCCGGCGGTGGTGGGGCCGCAGGCCGCACGCTTCGCGCTGCTGTAGGTCGGCGGGCTCGTGCCTACCCTGGCGCATCAGCGCCGCAGGCCCACGCCGCCTACATAGCTCGCCCAACTACCAATCATGTGCCCGATACGTAGCAACGGGTTGAACTTGGCCATACGGTGGCCCGCCAGATATCCGGCGCGGCCAATCGCTTCACATCGCGCCTTAGAACGAGGCGCGCGGTGCATCGGACACCCCGCATTGCCGCGCGCCGCATCGGCCCACGTGGCCGCCTGCCCCCCTTCCAGACGAAGGAAAGGCCGGCCGATGGATGCCGTACAGCACATGCCAGCCATGGCTGCTACCGCGCCGCCGCCCGCAGCGCAAACGTCAGCGTCGTACCGCCCTGCCGGTCCACCAGCTTCACCTGGCTGCCATTCAGCTGCAGCATGCGCTGCACGATCAGCAAGCCCAGGCCGCCGCCCCGATGCGCGCCGCCTGACGGAAACGGCCGCTGGAAGATCGACTCGCGCAGCGCCGGCGGAATGCCCGGCCCCGTATCGCTGACCGTGACCGCCACCCTGCCGTCCTGGCTGGCCAGGTCGATCTCGACCGTACCGCCGGCCGGCGTGTGCCGGATCGCGTTGTCCAGCAGGTTGGTCAGCACGCGTTCGATCATGCCGAGGTCGGCCGACACGGCCGGCAACGCGGGGGGCACCCCGGCGCGCAGTTGCAAATGCTTGGCCTCGGCAGGCAAGGCAAATTTTTCGAGCACGTCCTGCGTCAGGTCAACCATCGAGAAGTCCTCGGGCACGGCCTGCACCATGCCATGCTCCAGCCGCGCCAGTTCGAACAGCGCCTGGGCCAGTCCGCCGACCTTGGCGCTCTGCGCCAGCGCAATCGCCAGATAGCGTTGGCGTTCGTCCGCGCTCAGGCTGTCGGCCTTGACCGACAAGGTTTCCAGGTAGCCGTGCAACGACGTCAGCGGCGTGCGCAGGTCGTGCGAGATGTTGGCCACCATCTCGCGCCGTTCCTGGTCCTGCTGCTTGAGCGCGCGCCACTGGCTGTCGATGCGGTCCGACATCTGGCGAAACGCCGATTCGAGCGCCGCCATCTCGTCGCGTGGCACGGGCTCTGCCGGCGTCGCCTGCGGGTCGCCGGCGGTGTAGGCATCGCCGGAATCGAACTGCCGGATCTCGTTGGTCAGCCGGCGCAGCGGCCGCGTGATCAGCGCAAACGCCACCAGGCCGGCGATCAGGCCCAGCGAGGCCACCAGCGCCATCGACCATAGCGTGGTGCGCATGACCGAATCCTGCGACGCCCGCGCGGCAAGCCGGTCGTGCGTCTCGCCCATCAGCACCACATAGATATAGCCGCCCTGCCGCAACGGCGCGGCGCTGAACACCTTGCGCCCGGACGCGCTGCGCGGATCGTCGCCCAGGATCGGCAGCGCGCCGCCGTCGATCAGCTTCTTCACCGGCGCCAGATCGACCCGATCGCGGATCAGGTGGCCGCTGGGCGCATCGTGGCCGCGAATATGGCCCTGGTCGTCCAGCAGATAGACCTCGACGCTGGGGTTCACCACCATCAACTGGCCGAACAGCTGGCGCAGCGCCTGCGGCGCGATGGCACTCTGGTCCTCCAGCAGGGCATTGCGCGCGATGTAGGCGGCCAGGCCGCGCGACAGGCTCTGGATCACCTCTTTCTCGTGCATCGCGTTGGCGCGCACCTGCAGCCAGGCCGACGCGCCGCAGCAGGCCAGCAGCAGCGCCGCGAACACGGCCGACAGGCGCTGGGTCAGCGACAGGTTCACGATGGCTCCCCTTCGGTCCCCTTGTCTTCCACCTCGCCCATGGGCGCGGCAGCCGGGTCGGCCACGAACCGGTAGCCCCGACGCCAGACCGTCAGGATGCGCATCGGGCGCGCCGGATCGGCCTCGATCTTGGTGCGCAGCCGGTTGATATGCGTGTTCACGGTGTG
Organism: Ralstonia sp. 25mfcol4.1; assembly: GCF_900104095.1. Lineage (GTDB taxonomy): Bacteria > Pseudomonadota > Gammaproteobacteria > Burkholderiales > Burkholderiaceae > Cupriavidus. Next base: position 307,975 of record NZ_FNJO01000003.1, read on the forward strand.
TTCGTAGCCTTCGTGCTGATAGCCCCAGACCGCGTTGAGCAGGTCCATGCGCGAGAAAACCTTGTCGGGATGGCGTGCGAAGAAGTACAGCAGGTCGAACTCGCGCGGCGTGAGATCGAGCCGCCGGCCGTCGACCGAAGCCTGGCGCGCCAGCGGGTCGATGGCCAGGCCAGCCAGTTCCAGGCTACCGGCGTCGGCGCGCACATCGCGGGCCATCGCCTCCACGCGCCGCAGCAGCGCCTTGACGCGCGCTACCAGCTCCAGCACCGAGAACGGCTTGGCCAGGTAGTCGTCGGCGCCCAGTTCCAGTCCCAGGATGCGGTGCACCTCGCTGGAACGCGCGCTGGTGATGATGATCGGCGTGTAGCGCGTCATCGCACGCGCCCGCCGGCAGATTTCCAGCCCATCCACGCCGGGCAGCATCAGGTCCAGCACCAGCGCGTCCCAGCCGCCCTGCTCCAGCAGGCGAAGGCCTTCGGCGCCGTCGGCACTGTGTACGACCTCGTAGCGTTCGTCGCGCAGATGCATGGCCAGCACGTTGGCAATGCCGGCATCGTCTTCGACCAGCAGGATCCGTTTCGGGTGTTCCATGTTGTACCGGGTGGGCAGGGGCTGCGGGAAAGCTCGGGAAATCGGGAATGTGTCGCTATTGTGCAGAAATCCGCCTGAGGCAGTTATCACGAATTGTTTAAGGTTCGGCGAGGACTCCGATACGCCCGGTTGCCTACCATCCGATCACCCCTTCCTGAGCACGGAGTCCACCATGCGCATCACCCGACGCTTTCTGCTGTCCGGCGGCACCCTGACTGCCGCGGTGGCCGCCCTGGGCGGCTGGCGGCTGCTGGCGGGCCCGACCAGCGCCGGCACCGCCCCGCAGGCCCCCGAGAAATTCGAAGTGACCATGAGCGATGCCGACTGGCGCAAGAAGCTGACCGCCGCCCAGTACAACGTGCTGCGGCAGGAAGGCACGGAACGGCCGTTCAGCAGTCCGCTCAACGACGAGCACCGCAAGGGCCTGTTCGCCTGCGCGGGCTGCCAGCTCGACCTGTTCGCGTCGAATACCAAGTTCGACAGCGGCACCGGCTGGCCCAGCTTCTGGGCGCCGCTGGCCAATGCGGTGGGCACCACCCAGGACGTGACGTTCGGGATGATCCGCACCGCGGTGCATTGCCGCCGCTGCGGCGGTCACCTGGGCCATGTATTCGATGACGGACCCAAGCCCACCGGTCTGCGCTATTGCATGAACGGCGTAGCAATGACCTTCCGGCCGGCTGCCGCCTGACCTTGACCCGCGGGCACCGCGACATTCCCCAGCCACCGACCACGAGCACCACGCCATGCTGCTGCTGATACTTGCCTACCTGGGCGGGGTCCTGACGATCCTGAGCCCCTGCATCCTGCCTGTCCTCCCGTTCGTATTCGCGCGGGCCGACCAGCCGTTCGTGCGCAGCGGCCTGCCCCTGCTGGCCGGCATGGGTATCACGTTCGCCGGCGTGGCCACGCTGGCCGCCGTGGGCGGCGGCTGGGTAGCGCAGGCCAATGAACTTGGCCGCTGGCTGGCCATCGCGATGCTGGCCGTGTTCGGCGTGACGCTGCTGCTGCCGAGCCTTGCCGAACGGCTGACCCAGCCGCTGGTACGTGCCGGCAGCCGCCTGACCAGCTTCGCCCAGGCCGACGGACGCCCGGCCAGCCCGGCGTCGTCGTTCCTGCTCGGCATCGCCACGGGCCTGCTCTGGGCGCCCTGCGCGGGCCCGATCCTGGGCCTGGTGCTGACGGGCGCAGCACTGCAGGGCGCCAGCATCGGCACCACCCTGCTGTTGCTCGCCTATGCCGCCGGCGCCGCCACGTCGTTGGCGGTGGCGCTACTGGTAGGCGGCCGCGTGTTCGCCGCCATGAAACGGTCGCTGGGCGCGGGCGAATGGATCCGGCGCGGCATCGGCGCCGCCATGCTCGTGGGCGTGGCCGCCATCGCGCTCGGGCTCGATACTGGCATCCTCACGCGTATTTCCACGGTAGCCACCGGCGGCCTGGAGCAGCGGCTGGTCGATGCCTTCGCCGGCCGCAAGGACGCCGGCGGCGGCGGCGGCGGCGGCGGCGGCGGCGGCGGCGGCGGCGGCGGCGGCGGCGGCGGCGGCGGCGGCGCGATGATGATGCAGGCCAAGCCACAGGCGATGGCGCAGAACAGTATGGCGATGTCGGCCAGGCCCGAGGCATCCGGTGGGTCGATGATGATGCGCGCGGCGGCCGACCATGCATCGAACCTGCCGGTCGAAGGCAAGTTTCCCGGTGTCGATGGCGCGGTGGCGTGGCTGAATTCGCCGCCCCTGACGGCAGACGCCCTGCGAGGCAAGGTGGTACTGGTCGATTTCTGGACGTATTCGTGCATCAACTGCCTGCGCTCGCTGCCGTACGTGAAGGCGTGGGCGGACAAGTATCGCGACCAGGGGCTGGTGGTGATCGGCGTGCATGCGCCCGAGTTCGCGTTCGAGCGCAATATCGACAACGTCCGCAAGGCGACGAAGGACCTGGGCGTGACCTACCCGGTCGCGATCGACAACAACTACGCCATCTGGCGCGCCTTCCACAACAACTACTGGCCGGCGCACTACTTCATCGACGCCCAGGGACGCGTGCGCTTCCACCACTTCGGCGAAGGCGAATACGACCAGTCCGAGCAGGTCATCCGCGAGCTGCTGGCCGAGGCCGGCCACGGCGATGTGGGCAAGATGGCTGCTGTCGGTGCGGGCGCGGCGGAAGGGACGGTACAGGGCATGGCATCGGGCGTGGAGTTGGCCGCCGACGCCCGCGCCGTGCAGTCGCCGGAAACCTACGTCGGCTACGCACGGGCCGAGAATTTCGCCTCGCCCGGCGGTGCCCGGCAAGACGCCACGAAGGACTACAGCGCGCCCGTCCAGCCTGCGCTGAACCAGTGGGGCCTGGCCGGCCAGTGGAATATCGGCGACGAGCACGCCTCGCTGGTGAAGCCCGATGGGCGCATCGTCTACCGCTTCCACGCCCGCGATCTGCATCTGGTGCTGGGCCCCGGCCGCGACGGCAAGCCGGCGCGTTTCCGTGTGACGATCGATGGCCAGTCGCCAGGGGCATCGCACGGCACGGACGTGGCCGCCGACGGCACCGGCACGGTCACGGACCAGCGCCTTTACCAGTTGGTGCGGCAAGACGGGACGATACGCGACCGCACCTTTGCCATCGAGTTTCTGGACCCCGGCGTGCAGGCCTACGCGTTCACGTTCGGCTGAGGCCGTAGCCAGGACCGGTTCAAGCCATCCACACTGATTTCGACAGCGAAAGGAACATCACCATGACCGCCATCACCACGCTGCAACGCTGGACCCGCCCTACCACGCTCAAGATGATGGGGCTCGCCTTCGTCGCGGCCATCGCCACCACCTACCGGGTACCCGCCCTGTCGGCCGAGGACGCAGTGAAGGTTCCGGCCCCCACCGTCGACGAAAAACCGGGCACCAGCCATTCCGCCACGGCGGTCTTCGCCGGCGGCTGCTTCTGGGGCGTGCAAGGCGTGTTCCAGCATGTACGTGGCGTAACGCTGGTCACATCCGGTTACGCGGGGGGCGCGGCCAATACGGCGCAGTACGAAAAAGTGGGCACCGGCAATACCGGACACGCCGAGTCCGTGGAAGTCCGCTACGACCCCACGCAAATTACCTACGGCAAGCTGCTGCAGGTCTTTTTCTCGGTCGCCCATAATCCGACGCAACTGAACTACCAGGGGCCGGACCACGGCACGCAATACCGCTCCGCCATTTTCCCGCTTACACCGGAGCAGAAATCGATTGCCGAAGCCTATATTGCGCAGTTGGGCACCAGCAGGGCCTGGCCGTCGCCGATCGTGACGCGCGTGGAGCCCAACAAGCCGTTCTATGCCGCCGAGAGCTACCACCAGGATTATCTGGCCCGGAACCCGCGCGACATGTATATCGTCTTCAACGACCTGCCGAAGATCGGCAACCTGAAGAAGATGTTCCCGGACCTCTATCGGAACGATCCGGTGCTGGTATCGAAAGCGCAGTGAGGGAGCCCGGCAGGTTCACCCGAACACCCCGACCGCCGCGCTCAGGATCCACCCCGCGGCCACGCAGGCACCTACCCATCCACAACCAATCAGTAAGACGTCACGCCAGGTCATCACTAATAAACGCGGCCGCACGATAAACCGCCATCGTGCGGCATTCCATGAGTTCGATGAATGGGGTTAAGGCTAGACCATCACGGACACAGAACAATGTCTGAGATGTAAGGAAATTTTGCGGTGATCCCGCCCTGACCAGTTCGCCTGGCATATCGCCAGGGCAATCACTGAATCGGAAAAGACAAAGCCCGCGTAACCAATCGATTACGCGGGCTTCCATTTTTTTTGGTCGGGGCGAGAGGATTTGAACCTCCGACCACCTGCACCCCATGCAGGTACGCTACCAGGCTGCGCTACGCCCCGAAGAAGAACGAGATTATATCAGAGCCGACAGTAATGGCTAGTGGTTTGCAGTTAATTTATTCATGCTTCGCGATCTGCTTCAGTTGCGCCAGCAGATGCTGGACTTCCACCAGGTCGCCGCGCAGCGTGTTCAGGTCGACCGACAGCATCGGCGGTTGCACTGCGGCGTCGGATTTGGCTTCGACCGCTTCGTCCGGCATGGCAGCGGCGACGCCATGATGACGCCCTTCGTCCAGCCGGTTGCGCGCACCGTTGATCGTGAAGCCTTGCTCGTAGAGCAGTTCGCGAATCCGTCGGATCAGCAGGACTTCATGGTGCTGGTAATAGCGGCGGTTGCCGCGCCGCTTCACGGGCTTGAGCTGCGTGAACTCCTGCTCCCAATAGCGCAGGACGTGCGGCTTGACGGCGCAAAGCTCGCTGACTTCACCGATCGTGAAATAGCGTTTTGCGGGAATCGGCGGCAGCGCGACGCGCTCGCTGGATTTTTCCGTCATGCGATGGAGAAGCTGATGTCAGCCCCGTCAGGGGCGAGACGCGGTTGGCGCGACGCGCGCGCAGCATTGCAGGATACAGACAGCCGCCGCCCCGGGCAATCCAACCGATGTGGCAAATTGATACAGATGTCTGTGCGCCGCGACGGTCATCGTTCGACAGGCGGCTGACACGCGGGGCGTCAGGTCCTGCCGCGTCGTCAGCCCGGAAGCGCCACGTCGGCGCGTTCCTCGACCAGGCTCTTGAGCTTCTGGCTTGCGTGGAACGTCACCACACGGCGGGCGGTGATCGGAATGATCTCGCCCGTCTTGGGGTTGCGGCCGGGACGTTGGGCCTTGTCGCGCAACTGGAAGTTGCCGAAGCCGGACAGCTTCACGCTGTCGCCCTTTTCCAGGGCTTCACGAATCACGTCGAAGAAAGCCTCGACCATATCCTTCGATTCGCGCTTGTTCAGGCCGACCTGGTCGAACAGCATTTCTGCGAGTTCGGCCTTGGTCAGGGTAGGCACCTCGGTAGCGCGGGCTTCCGGCGATGCATCGTCGAAGGAGGCAGCATGCCGGTCGCTTGCCTCGCCCAGGTCTGCAGCATTCATGGAAATCGCGTCTCGATCGTTCATCCTTGATCGCTCTCTTGAATCTGTCTGGCGATCCGCCCGGGAGCTGTGCCCGGGCGCTCCAACTGCGATGGTGGTTTAACCGCGCAGACGGGCTTCGAAGCCCGCTGTCAGCGCGTCGACCATGCAACGCACCGCGCTGTCGACTGTCTCGTCCTGGAGGGTCGCCCCAGTATCTTGCAACGTTACCCGGAAGGCAAGACTTTTCTCGTCGGCACCAATTGACGCCGACGCCGCCTTGGGACGGAACTCGTCGAACAGCACCAGGCTCTGGACAAAGTGGCCAGAGCCGGCCTTGTCCAGCGCCGCGCGCATGGCATCGATCATGTCCTGCACGCGCACCTGCTGCTTGACCACCACGGCCAGGTCACGCACGGCCGCCGGGAACTTGGAGATTTCCGTGTACACCGGCAGGCCCACGTCGCGCAGCGCGTCGAGCTCCAGCTCGAACACGACCGGCGCGTTGGTCAGCTCGTACTCCTGCAGCCAGCGCGGGTGAATTTCACCCACCACGCCCACGGACTTGCCGCCGACGATCACGCGCGCGGCGCGGCCCGGGTGCAGCGCGGGATGCGCCACCGGCTCGAAGCGCGGCGTGCGCGGATGGAACAGCGCCTCCACATCACCCTTGATGTCGAAGAAGTCCACCGGGCGCGTTGCCACACCCCATTGCCCCTCGAATGCCGGGCCGTAGGCGATGCCCGCCGCCATCATCGGCTGGCGATAGCCGGCCACGGTCAGGCCGCCGTCGGCCACGCTGGCGTCGCGGTGGAACACGCGGCCCACCTCGAACAGGCGCACGCGCGCCGCCTTGCGGTTGAGGTTGTAGCGCACCTTGTCGACCAGGCCACCGATCAGCGTCGAACGCATCACGGCCAGCTGGCTAGCGATCGGGTTCAACAGGCGGATCGGGTTGTCATTGGCGGCAAAGTCGCGCTCCCACTGCTCTTCCACGAAGGCGAAGTTGATCACTTCGTTGAAGTCGCGCGCGGCCAGCGCGTGGCGCACCACGTGCTGCGAGCGGCGGCCTTCGTTGGTCGGGCGCATTTCGCTTTCGGCGATCGGCGGACGGGCCACGATACGCTCGAAGCCGTAGATCCGCGCCACTTCCTCGATCAGGTCTTCCTCGATCTCGATGTCGAAGCGATAGCTCGGCGGCGTGACCTCGAACACCTCGCCATCCGCGCCCTGCGAACGCGTGAACGGCAGGTTCAGGCGCTGGAACACATCGGCGATCTCAGCCGGCGACAGTTCGATACCCAACACGCGCTCGGCGCGCGCCACGCGAAGGGCCACCGGCTTGCGCTGCGGCAGGTTGACGATCTGGTCGTCCACCGGGCCGGCCTGGCCGCCGCAGATATCAAGAATCAGCGCACTGATGCGTTCGATGTGCTCCACTGTGGTGGCGTAGTCCACGCCACGCTCGAAGCGATGCGCGGCATCGGTCGAGAAGTTGTAGCGGCGCGCGCGACCCTGGATGGCATTGGGCCACCAGAACGCGGCTTCCAGATAGATGTTCGTGGTGTCCAGCGACACGGCGGTGCTGTCGCCGCCCATGATGCCCGCCAGGCTTTCGATTTCCTTGTCGTCGGAGATCACGCCAACCTGCTCGTCCACCTCGACGGTGTTGCCGTTCAGCAGCTTGAGCTGTTCGCCCTTGCGGCCCCAGCGCACGTCCAGCCCGCCGTGGATCTTGTCCAGGTCGAACACGTGCGACGGTCGGCCGAGTTCGAGCATCACGTAGTTCGAGATATCGACCAGTGCCGAGATGCTGCGCTGACCCGAACGCTCCAGGCGCTGCACCATCCAGGCCGGCGTGGCCGCCCGGGCGTTCACGCCGCGGATGATACGGCCCGAGAAACGGCCACACAGGTCGGGCGCCGAGATCCTGACCGGCAGCTTGTCCTGCAGCGTCACGGCCACCGGCGACATGTCCGGCAGCGTCAGCGCGGCACCGGTCAGCGCCGACACCTCGCGCGCCACGCCGTGGATCGACAGGCAGTCCGCCTTGTTTGGCGTCAGCTTGATCGTGAAGACCTGGTCGTCAAGGTCCAGGTACTGGCGGATGTCCTGGCCCACCGGCGCGTCGTCCGGCAGCACCAGCAGGCCGCCGTGATCTTCCGACAGCTTCAGTTCGCGGGCCGAGCACAGCATGCCGAAGCTGTCCACGCCGCGGAGCTTGCCCACCTTGATCTCGAACGGCTTGCCGCCGTCTTCGGCAGGCGGCAGCACGGCGCCCACCAGCGCACATGGCACCTTGATGCCCGGCTTCACGTTGGGCGCGCCGCAAACGATCTGCAGCGTCTCGCCGGTGCCGACGTCCACCTGGCAAACGTTCAGGCGGTCGGCATTGGGATGGCGTTCGGTCGCCAGCACGCTGGCCACCACGATCTTGTTGAACGGCGGCGCAACCGGGCCGACCTCTTCCACTTCGAGGCCGGCCATGGTCAGGCTGTGGGACAGCGCGTCGGTCGAGATCTTTTCAGGATTGGCGAATGTGCGAAGCCAGGATTCCGAGAATTGCATGGCGCTTCTGATCCGGTAGGTATTCTGTGATGTCTTTGACGATATGCGGGCAGCGGCCTGCGACGATCAGGCGAACTGGCGCAGGAAGCGCACGTCGCCCTCGAAGAACAGGCGCAGGTCATTGATGCCGTAGCGCAGCATCGTCAGGCGCTCCAGCCCGGAGCCGAACGCGAAGCCGATATAACGCTCGGGGTCGAGGCCCATGTTGCGCAGCACGTTCGGGTGAACCTGGCCCGAGCCGGAAATTTCCAGCCACTTGCCATTGCCAAAGGCCATGTCGATTTCGGCCGACGGCTCGGTGAACGGGAAGTACGAGGGGCGGAAGCGCACCTGGATGTCGTCGCGCTCGAAGAACTTGCGCAGGAAATCGGTGTACACGCCCTTGAGGTCGGCAAAGCTGACATCCTCGCTGATCCACAGGCCTTCCACCTGGTTGAACATCGGCGAGTGCGTGGCGTCGCTGTCCACGCGATAGGTGCGGCCCGGGCAGATCACCTTGATCGGCGGCATCGGCTTGCCGGCGTACTTCTGCACGTGCATGCGGGCGTAGCGCACCTGCATCGGGCTGGTATGGGTACGCAGCAGCAGAAGCTTGTCGTCGCTGTCGCGGCCGTCCACATAGAACGTGTCCTGCATCGAACGTGCCGGATGGTTGTCCGGGTTGTTCAGCGCGGTGAAGTTCATCCAGTCGGTTTCGATCTCGGGGCCGTCGGCCACGTCGAAGCCGATCGAGCCGAAGATCTGCTCGACACGCTCCCACGTACGCATCACGGGGTGCACGCTGCCGCGCGCCACGGCGCGGCCCGGCAGCGTCACGTCGATGGCCTCGGCGGCCAGGCGCGCGTTCATCAGCGCATCGGCCAGCGCCTGGCGGCGCACCTGCAGCGCGCCCTCCACCTGCTGCTTGACCTGGTTGATGCGGGCGCCCTCGGTCTTGCGGGCTTCCGGGTCCAGCTTGCCGAGGCCCTTGAGCAGTTCGGTCAGTGCGCCGGTCTTGCCCAGGAAGCGGGCCTTCTCGTTTTCCAGCGTGGCGTTGTCGTTGGCGGCGGCGAAGGCGGCCTGTGCGTCGGCGACGATTTGATCCAGATCCAGGGACATGACGGCTATACGTGGACGGTACGTGGATGGTGCATAGGAAGGATAGGCACTGCCGCCGGGCGCGATACGCGGTACACGGTAGGTCGCACGCGGCGATGCCTTGTCATTTCGGATGCCGTCCCGGCTGGGGAAGTCTCCATTCGGCATGGCATTCGAAATGAAAACGGGGCTCGGTGAGGAGCCCCGTTTCAGCAGACCTTGCGGTCGGTGCTTGCCCGGAAGCGCATTACGCGCTTCCCGAACGGCCATCAGGCAACGGAGGCTTTCACCTGGTTGACGATGGCGGCAAAGGCAGGCTTGTCATGGATGGCCATGTCCGACAGCACCTTGCGGTCCAGTTCAATCGAAGCCTTCTTCAGGCCGTTCATGAACACGCTGTAGGTCATGCCATGCTCACGCGTCGCGGCATTGATACGTGCAATCCACAGAGCGCGGAACACGCGCTTCTTGTTGCGACGATCGCGGTACGCGTACTGACCAGCACGCATGACCGCCTGCTTGGCGATACGGTAGACATTATTGCGACGGCCGCGGTAACCCTTGGCAGCGTCGATAACCTTCTTGTGACGGGCCCGTGCAGTGACCCCACGCTTTACTCGAGGCATGTAATACTCCTTTCGTTATCGGTTGGGGTTATGCGTAAGGCATCATCGCGCGAACGGACTTCAGGTTCGTCTCATGGACGTCCTGGGTGCCGCGCAGTTGACGCTTGTTCTTGGTGGTCTTCTTCGTCAGGATGTGACGCTTGAAGGCCTGGCCACGCTTGAACGAACCGTTCGGGCGCGCCGTAAAGCGCTTGGAGGCGCTTTTCTTGGTCTTCATCTTAGGCATGAATAACTCCAGCTCTATGACATGCATGCAGGTGGATGACTGACGCCATCACTTGCAAAACCCGCATCCACTTGTTTTTGTACGCGGCACCGGGGTGCAAACCCCGTACACCACGCACGGTTTCCGCGCAGGGCGACGCCGGGATACCCCCGGCATCCCGGCCGTCGCCCCACACAGGAATTACTTCTTCTTCTTGGGAGCCAGCACCATCACCATCTGGCGACCTTCCATCTTCGGCATCTGCTCGACCTGACCCAGCTCTTCCAGGTCAGCCTTCAGACGCTCGAGCATGCGCGCGCCGATTTCCTGGTGGGCCATCTCACGACCGCGGAAACGCAGCGTGATCTTGGTCTTATCCCCATCCTCCAGGAAGCGTCGCAGGTTGCGCAGCTTGACGTTGTAGTCGCCATCATCCGTGCCAGGACGGAATTTCACTTCCTTGACCTGGATGATCTTCTGCTTAAGCTTGGCCTCGTGGGCGCGCTTGGCTTCCTCGTACTTGAACTTGCCGTAGTCCATGATGCGGGCCACGGGAGGAGCCGCGTTAGGCGCGATCTCCACCAGATCCAAGTCCTTGTCCTCGGCCATGCGCAGTGCGTCCATGAACTTGACGATGCCGAGCTGCTCGTTATCAACCCCTACCAGGCGCAGCTCAGGCGCGCTGATTTCCCGGTTGATACGGTGACCTTTGTCTGTAGCGATGTTCCGTTACCTCAAGAAGACAAAAAAACAAGCCGTGCTTCACACCCTCAGGCTTTGCTGGCAACGTCGTTCTGAAGACGTTCCACAAAGGCGGAAACGGGCATGACACCCAGATCCACATTGCCACGGGCACGCACGGCCACTTGATTGGCGTCCCGCTCCTTGTCGCCCACCACTAGCAGGTAGGGAATCTTCTGGAGCGAGTGCTCGCGGATTTTATACGTAATTTTCTCGTTACGCAAATCCGCCTTGGCCCTAAACCCTTGTTTTTGCAAGAGTTGCACGACGTTTTCGGCATATTCCGCCTGGGATTCGGCGATATTCATTACGACCACCTGCTCCGGAGCCAGCCAGGCGGGCAGCGCACCCGCATGGTTTTCCAGCAGGATGCCGAGGAATCGCTCGAACGAACCCAGGATGGCACGGTGCAGCATGACCGGGCGCTTCCGGCCGTTGTCATCCGCCACGTACTCGGCGCCCAGGCGCTCCGGCAGCACCAGGTCGAGCTGCAGCGTACCGCACTGCCACGAACGGCCGATCGCATCCTTGATGTGGTATTCCACCTTCGGACCATAGAAGGCGCCCTCGCCCGGCAGTTCCTCCCACTCCACGCCGCAGGCGCGCAGCGCCAGGCGCAGGCCGTCTTCGGCGTGATCCCAGACGGCATCCGAGCCGGCGCGCTTTTCCGGGCGCAGCGACAGCTTGACCTTGACGTCCTTGAAGCCGAAATCGTCATACACCGAAAACGCCAGCTCGTTGAACGCCTTGGCTTCCTCGACGATCTGCTCTTCCGTGCAGAAGATATGTGCATCATCCTGCACGAAACCACGCACGCGCATCAGGCCATGCAACGCACCCGACGGTTCATTGCGGTGGCATGAGCCGAATTCGGCAAAACGCAACGGCAGGTCGCGGTACGAACGCAGGCCGTGGTTGAAGATCTGGACATGTCCCGGGCAGTTCATCGGCTTGATCGCGTAGTCGCGCTTTTCCGACTCCGTGACGAACATGTTTTCCTTGTAGTTCTCCCAGTGGCCCGACTTCTCCCAGAGAGAACGATCCATCACTTGCGGCGTCCGGACTTCCTGATAACCGGCTTCCGTCAGGCGGCCGCGCATGTACTGCTCGACGGCCTGCCAGACGCTCCAGCCCTTCGGGTGCCAGAACACCATGCCCGGCGCTTCCTCTTGCAGGTGGAACAGGTCCAGCGTCTTGCCCAGGCGGCGGTGGTCGCGCTTCTCGGCCTCCTCCAGCATCGTCAGGTACGCTTCCTGATCTTCCTTTCTGGCCCAGGCCGTGCCGTAGATGCGCTGGAGCATCTCGTTGTTCGAGTCGCCACGCCAATAGGCGCCGGCCACCTTCATCAACTTGAAGACCTTGAGCTTGCCCGTCGACGGCACGTGCGGGCCACGGCACAGATCGACGAAGCTGCCTTCGCGATACAGGCCGATTTCCTGGTCGGCCGGAATCGACGCGATGATCTCGGCCTTGTACTTCTCGCCCATCGACTCGAACAGCGCCACCGCCTCGTCGCGGTTCCACACTTCGCGCGTGACTTTCTCGTCCTTGCGGGCCAGCTCCGTCATCTTCTTCTCGATGGCGGCCAGATCCTCGGGCGTAAAAGGACGCTTGTAGGAAAAGTCGTAGTAGAAGCCGTTCTCGATGACCGGACCGATCGTCACCTGCGCATCGGGGAACAGCTCCTTGACGGCGTAGGCCAGCAAGTGGGCCGTCGAATGGCGGATCACGTCGACGCCGTCGGCGTCCTTGTCCGTGACGATGGCCAGGGAGGCATCCTGGTCGATCGTGTAGCTCGTATCGACCATGCGACCATCGACCTTGCCGGCGAGCGCGGCCTTGGCCAGGCCCGAGCCGATGCTCTGCGCCACTTCAGCCACCGTGACGGGGCCGGGGTACTCGCGACGGGAACCGTCCGGCAGCGTGATTGCGATCATCATTGCACCTCTTGTGGATTCCACCGCGCCGGCGTCTGGGCACCAGGGCGGGCGGACAAAGCAACTTTTTGTGGCGCCAGGCCGCCAGATGCGGCGCACGCGCGCATCGGACAACACCGGCAACGGAAATCTCTCGGGCTGACCCGCGCCCAAATTCAGGCGACGCGGCAGCTTAGCAGCACACTGGCAAACGACAGACGAAAAAAAACGCGGCCAAGGCCGCGTTTTTCTGTATTTCCCCGCATCCTGCACGGGTCGAAGGCGCACCTCGACTACTGTCGCTAACCAGCGGTAGTAGTTCGAGTTGTCATGTTCATGGTGCGCTTCCGGCGTTGTACTGCATGTTCGTTGGTAGGCTCGATTGGACTCGAACCAACGACCCCCACCATGTCAAGGTGGTGCTCTAACCAGCTGAGCTACGAGCCTAGCGAAGCGCAGAGTATAACCTTATTTTCGCCGGGAGTGCAACACCCCCTGCACTTCCTCGATCAGTTGAAGCGCGCGCTGCAACTGCGTGGCCTCGGACACTTCCGCCGTAAACTGCATGCGCGCCACGCCCTTGCTCGACAGCGTCTTCACGCCGGTCACGTTGATCTTCTCCCGTGACAGCACTTCGGAGATATCGCGCAGCAGGCCCTGGCGATCCACCGCTTCCACCTGGATGTCCACCGGATACACCGCGTCGCTGCGCTTGCCCCACTCCGTCTGGATCACGCGCTCGGGCGCCCGTGCCGACAGTTGCAGGAACGTGCTGCAGTTGCGGCGATGGATCGACACCCCACGGCCGCGGGTGACAAACCCGACGATTTCGTCAGGCGGCGCCGGCTTGCAGCAACGCGACATCTGCGTCATCAGCGAATCGACGCCCACCACCAGCACGCCGCTCTTGGCGCCGCGCGCCACGCTCGTGGCGCGGCTCTTCTTGGTGACGGCCTCTTCCTCGTTGAACTGCGGCTGGGCGTCACCTTCCGGATGACGTAGCGCATGCTCCACATGCCGCAGGCTGAACTCTTCCTTCGCCACGGCCGCATAGAGATCGTCGGTCGATTTGAAGTTCAGCCGCGTGGCCAGATCGTCGAGATTGACGGCCGTCTTGCCCTCGCGCTGCAGCGTCTTTTCGATCAGCGCCCGGCCCTGCGCCAGCGTTTCCTGCGAATCGAGCGCGTTGAACCAGGCCCGCACCTTCGACCGCGCGCGATTGCTCGCCAGATAGCCAAGCTCGGGGTTCAGCCAGTCCCGCGACGGGCCGCCCTGCTTCACCGCCACGATCTCCACGGTCTGCCCGTTCTTGAGCGGCGTGTTCAGCGGCACCATCGATCCGTCCACGCGCGCCCCGCGGCACCGGTGCCCAAGATCGCTGTGCAGGTAATAGGCAAAGTCCACCGGCGTCGCGCCCTGGGGCAGCGCCACCACGCGCGCCTGTGGCGTCAGCACATAGATATGGTCGTCGATGGCGGCATGCTTGAGCTGCTCCCACGGCGAATCCTCGTGCGCGACGGTGTGGTCGGCCTCGTCCTTCCAGGCCAGCAGCTGCCGCAGCCAGGCGATCTTTTCGTCGTAGGTATTGTCGGCCGCAAACTGGCCGCTGTAGCCCTTGCCGCCGGCCTCCTTGTAGCGCCAGTGCGCGGCCACGCCGTACTCGGCGAAATGATGCATCTCCTGCGTGCGGATCTGCACTTCGAACGCGCGCCCGTCGTCGCCGATGACCACGGTATGCAGCGACTTGTAGCCGTTCGCTTTCGGCCGCGAGATATAGTCGTCGAACTCCCGCGGAATCGGCTGCCAGATATGGTGGACGATCCCCAGGACGGTGTAGCAGTCCTTGATGTCGTCGACGATCACACGGAACGCGCGCACATCGTACAGATCGGCAAAATCGAGTTCCTTGCCGCGCATCTTCTTCCAGATGCTGTAGATGTGCTTGGGGCGGCCCGTCACCTCCGCGCGGATGCCGGCCGAGGCCAGCTCCGACTGCAGGCGCGCGATGGCCTGCGCGATATAGCCCTCGCGCTCGATGCGCTTCTCGTCCAGCAGCTTCGCGATGCGCTTGTAGGTATCGGGCTGCTCGAAGCGGAACGCCAGGTCTTCAAGCTCCCACTTCACCTGCCAGATTCCCAGCCGGTTGGCCAGCGGCGCGTAGATGTCCAGCGTCTCGCGCGCCACGCCGGCCAGCGGCGGCGTCTTGGTCTGCGCAAGCCAGCGCAGCGTCTGCAGGCGCGACGCCAGCCGCACCAGCACCACGCGGATATCCTGCGCAAACGCCAGCAGCATCTTGCGCAACGCCTCGACCTGCTCGTGACGCGCGGCCACCTGCGATTTCGACGCTTCCGACACGTCCGCCTGCGTCACTGCGATGGCGCCGATGCGCAGCAGCTGGCGCACCCCCTTCACGAGGCGTACCACCTCCTCGCCAAATCTGGGTTCGATCTGGGCCTCGGCGTCGGGCACGAAGGCCGCCGCTGCGAACAGGCAGGCCGCGGCCCGCGCGGCATCGTCCACCCGCAGGCCGTCGAGGATGCGCAGCATCCCTTCGGCGTGCGACAGCACGCTCTCGCCGGTCGGCAACAGCACGGGGTTCTCGCCGTCCGCCACCTCGCGCACAAAGGCCAGGGCGCGTTCGACGAGCCCGGCATCCGGAATGCCTGCGGTCTGGCCCGTCAGCTCCGTTGACGTCACCATGTCACAACGCCTGCATCAATTGAGGGCGGCCGTCACCACCACTTCGATCAGGTAGTCGGGATTGGCCAGCTTTGCTTCCACCGTCGCGCGCGGGGGCGTGTTGCCCTGGGGCACCCATTCGTCCCACACCTCGTTCATCTCGCCGATGCGGGTGACGTCGGTCAGGAAGATCTGGCACATCAGGATGCGCGTCTTGTCGCTGCCGGCCTCGGCCAGCAGGCGGTCGATATGACCGAGCACCTCGCGGGTCTGGCCGCGCAGGTCGGCCTTGGGATCCACCTCGGGAACCTGGCCGGCCACGTAGACCACGCCGTTGTAGACCGCGTATTCGGACAGACGCTTGCCCACGTGGGCGCGCTTCAGGGGGTAGGTGCTCATATCAGATTCTTCTCAGCAAAAAAATTCGTTACGTACCCAGGAAGAATTCCCGGGCAATGGCAATCTGGGCCGGATCGATAAACGTGGGCGCGTGCCCCACATCGGGGATTTCGACCGTCGACACCTGCTTGCCGCGTGCCACCATCTCGGCCACCGTCTCGCGCAGCAGCAGGTCGGACTGGGCGCCGCGCACGATCAGCGTGGGCCCTGGCACCGCCTCGAACATGTGCCACAGCACCTGCTCGCCGGCCTGCACCGCCTCGGGGGACGCCTCCTTGAACGGCACGGCCAGCGCGGGATCGTAGTGCAACCCCCACTCCAGCCCCTCGGCGCCCTGCACCGGCTTGAGGATGGCGCCGTTCAGTTCGCGCCATTGCTCGGGCGTATGCCGGCCGAACGACGTACTGATCGTCTGCAGGTACGCCAGCCCTTCCTCGAAGGTCTTGAACCGCACCGGCAGGCCCAGGTAGGCGCCAATTCGTTCCAGCGCCTGCGCGGCGATGCGCGGCCCCACATCGTTGAGCAGCAGCTTGCGCACCGGCGACTTCGGCAGGCCTGCCAGGCCCATGCCGATCAGCCCGCCCATCGACGTGCCGAACCAGTCCACCTGTTCGACGTTGAGCCGGGCGATCAGGGCGACCATGTCCGACACATACTGCGGCACCACGTAGTGATGCGGATCGGCCAGCCATTCCGAGCGTCCGCGGCCGGCCACGTCGGGGCACACGACGCGATACTCGTCGGACATCGCGCGCGCCAGCGCGTCGAAGTCGCGGCCGGTACGCGTCAGGCCATGCACGCACATCAGCACGCGCGGATTCAGCGGATCGCCCCATTCGTGATAGGCCATGCGATGCAGGCCCGCCGGGCTGAAGCACTGAACGAATCCAAGGCGCGGACTGGAAGACATCTGGGACTCCCCTGCTGGTGCCACCGCATCCCCTGCGGCGTGCGAGTTTTTCGGAATTTCTTGCCCCCGATGAAACACCGGGCAGAACGCGACGAAATACGGCGCCAGGCCAAAGCCGGATTGTACGCCCTGCGAGTACAATGCCACAGCACATCCTGACACTCCCGACGGAGGCTTACATGCTCAAAGGCAAGACGGCACTGGTCACGGGCTCGACCAGCGGTATCGGACTCGGCATCGCGCAGGCTCTGGCTGCGCAGGGCGCGAACATCATCGTCAACGGATTCGGTGATGCCGACGGCGCAAAGGCGGAAATCGCCCGCGCCGGCAGCGGCATCCAGGTGGGTTACCACGGCGCGGACATGAGCAAGTCCGCCGAGATCGAGGACATGATGCGCTATGCCGAGAAGGACTTCGGCGGCGTGGACATCCTGGTCAATAACGCGGGCATCCAGTTCGTGGCCAAGATCGAGGAATTCCCGGTCGACAAGTGGGATGCGATCATCGCCATCAACCTGACCTCCGCCTTCCATACCACCCGTCTCGCCCTGCCGTCGATGAAGGCCAGGAACTGGGGCCGCATCATCAATGTGGCGTCCACCCACGGCCTGGTGGCCTCCGCCGAGAAGTCGGCCTACGTGGCGGCCAAGCACGGCATTGTCGGCTTCACCAAGGTTACCGCGCTGGAAACCGCACAGACCGGCGTCACCGCCAATGCAATCTGCCCGGGCTGGGTGCTGACCCCGCTGGTGCAGAAGCAGGTGGAAGCCCGCGCGCAGAAGGAAGGCATCCCGGTGGAACAGGCCAAGCGCGAGCTGGTGCTGGAAAAGCAGCCGTCGGGCCAGTTCGTCACGCCGGAGGAACTGGGCGCGCTGGCGGTATTCCTGTCGAGCGAAGCGGCCAGGCAGGTGCGTGGCGCGATCTGGAACATGGATGGCGGCTGGGTGGCGCAATAAGGAGGCGGCGATGCAGCGTAGTCAATCGCGACGCCATGTCCTGCGCACCCTTGGCGCCGGGGCCCTGCTGCTGTCGCCGCTGATGGCGGTGGCCCAGGCCCCGAAGGCCCTGGCGATCGACGTCTACAAGAGCCCGACCTGCGGCTGTTGCGAGGGCTGGGTCAAGCACCTGCGCGACAACGGCTTCACCGTGGCCACCCACGACGTGGACGATACCGGCGTATATCGCAAGAAATATGGCATTCCCGAGCGATTCGGCTCGTGTCATACCGGCGTCATCCAGGGCTACGGCGTCGAGGGGCACGTCCCTGCCGCCGATATCAAGAAGCTGCTGGCAGCCAGGCCGAAGGCCGCCGGGTTGGCCGTCCCGGGCATGCCGGTCGGCTCGCCGGGCATGGAGTATGGTCCGCGCAAGGATCCGTTCGACGTGCTGCTGGTGAAGTCCGATGGCGCGGCGTCGGTCTTCTCCAGCTACAACAAGCCCTCGACCTGAGCCTTGGGCGCTTGCGCCGGCGACCCGGCCAGCGCCTCGGTTTCGTCCGAAGCAAAAACCCCCGCCGGGGCGAACCGGCGGGGGTTTTTTGTTTGAGGCTGCGTGCTCGAGGCAGCGGCGCTCAGATCAGTTCGGCTTCCGTCTTCGCCTGGACTTCCTCGCGCGACACGCCCGGCGCGGTTTCGACGAGCTTCAGCCCTTGCGGCGTCACGTCGATCACGGCCAGGTCAGTGATGATGCGGTTCACCACGCCCAGCCCGGTCAGCGGCAGGTTGCATTCCTTGAGGATCTTGACGTCCTCGGTGCCGTCTTTCTTCTTGGCCGTGTGTTCCATCAGCACCACCACGCGGCCCACGCCGGCCACCAGGTCCATGGCGCCGCCCATGCCCTTGACCATCTTGCCCGGGATCATCCAGTTGGCCAGGTCGCCGCGCTGGCTGACCTGCATCGCGCCCAGGATGGCCAGGTTGATCTTGCCGCCGCGGATCATCGCGAACGAATCGGCCGACGAGAAGATCGACGAGCCCGGCAGCGTCGTCACGGTCTGCTTGCCGGCGTTGATCATGTCGGCATCCACTTCTTCCTCGGTCGGGAACGGGCCGATGCCGAGCAGGCCGTTTTCCGACTGCAGCCACACTTCCATGCCTTGCGGCACATGGTTGGCCACCAGCGTCGGCAGGCCGATGCCCAGGTTCACATAGAAGCCGTCCTGCAGCTCGGCGGCCGCGCGTGCGGCCATTTCATCACGTGTCCATGCCATGATCTGTCTCCTTACTTGGCACGCACGGTGCGCTGTTCGATGCGTTTTTCGGGGCGGGTGTTCAGCACGACGCGGTGCACAAAAATGCCGGGCAGGTGAACGTCGTCCGGGTCGATTTCGCCGGTTTCGACGATCTCTTCCACTTCGGCGATCGTGATCTTGCCGGACATGGCGCACACCGGGTTGAAGTTGCGGGCGGTACGGCGGAACACCAGGTTGCCGGCCTTGTCGGCCTTCTGGGCCTTCACGATGGCCACGTCGGACACCAGCGACTGCTCCATCACGTAGGTATCGCCATTGAATTCGCGGGTTTCCTTGCCTTCCGCGACGATCGTGCCCACGCCGGTCTTGGTAAAGAACGCCGGAATGCCGGAGCCACCGGCGCGCAGCTTTTCGGCCAGCGTGCCCTGCGGCGTGAATTCGAGCTCGAGTTCGCCGGCCAGGTACTGGCGCTCGAACTCCTTGTTCTCGCCGACGTACGACGAGATCATCTTCTTGATCTGGCGGGTGGCCAGCAGCTGCCCCAGGCCAAAGCCGTCCACGCCGGCGTTGTTGGAAATGCAGGTGAGCTGCTTGACGCCGCTGTCGCGCAGCGCGGCGATCAGTGCTTCGGGGATGCCGCACAGACCGAAACCGCCCACGGCGATCGTCTGGCCGTCGCGTACGACGCCCGCGAGCGCCTCGGCGGCGCTGGCGTAGACCTTGTTCATGTTCGCTCCTTCCTCGGTAGTCCCGCTCTTGCGCGGCCGGTTGGCCACACGCGGAAATTGTAACGGTACAATCGGCGGTCAGGCGCCGCCGTTGACGCCCCAAAGGATACGTCAACGGATGCCGCGAACGCCATTACGTAAAAGTACATAAGGGATAATGCCGCCCATCGACTACCAGACCGCATTCCAGCTGGCGCCGGTCGGCCTGGTGCTCTCGCGCGCCCGGATGATCGAGGATTGCAACGACGAGGTCTGCCGGATCTTCGGCACCACGCGCGAAGCCCTGATGGGCCAGTCGTTCCAGGTGCTCTACCCCACCGCCGACGAATTCGAACGTACCGGCGCGCGCATCGTGCCGGTCATGAACACAAGGGGGCTGTATTCCGACGAACGGATCATGAAGCGCGCCAGCGGCGAGCTGTTCTGGTGCCATGTCACGGGCCGCGCGCTGGACCGCACCGATCCGCTCGGCGCCGGCATCTGGACATTCGAGGACCTGTCGCAGAAGCGGCCGGTCACGGCCGAACTGACCGCCCGGGAACGCGACATTGCCGCACAGCTGGTGGAAGGCAAGACCAGCAAGCAGATCGGCAAGCTGCTGGCGATCAGCCCGCGCACCGTGGATATCTACCGGGCGCGGCTGATGAAGAAATATGGGGCGCATACCGCTGTCGATCTGGTGCAGCGGCTGGTCAATCATTGACGGTTTGCGCCCCTCTCCCGCCTGGCGGGAGAAGGGGCCTGCCGATTGCGGATAAAAACCTAGGCCTCGATCAGCCGCCGGATCTCGTCCGGCACCGGCACCGATTTCTCCACCGCGTAGTCGCACCACACCACCTTGGCGCCGCCTTCCGCCCAGACCACATCGGGCAGGTCGGTCCGGCGGATCTCGATCTTCGTCTCGAAGCTCGACCGTCCCAGCTGGCCCGCGTACACCCGGCATTCGATATCGCCGGGGTAACGCAGCTGCTTCAGGAACGTCATGTGGGCATTGATCAGCACGGGGCCGTGGCCGTTACCGTCCCGCCCATTGCGTCCGATCGACGCGAACCACTCGATTCGCGCCTGCTCCAGGTAGCGGAAGTAGACGGTGTTATTGACATGGCCCATGGCGTCCATGTCACCCCACCGGATCGGCATCACGCAGGTGAAGACGTGCTTCATCAACGCTTGGCGATCGACGCTTCGGCCTTGGTCACCAGGTCGGCGCCAATCTGCTTCTTCCACTTGTCGTAGACCTTGGCCGTGGCCTTCTTGAACGCGTCGTGCTCGGCCGGCGAGAGCGAGACCACCTTCACGCCGTGCTGCTCCATGTCCTTCCAGGCCGGCGCGCCCGGCTCCACCAGCCCCTTGCGGGCCAGTGCGATTTCCTGCTTGCCGGCGTCGATGGCGGCCTGCTTCACGATCTCGCGGTCAGCCGGGGTCCAGCTTTCCCAGATCTGCTTGTTGACAACGAAGATCAGCGGATCGGCGACGTAGCCCCAGGTCGTCACGTACTTCTGGCCCACCGTGTAGAGCTTGGCGGCGGCGAACACGCTCTGCGGATTCTCCTGGCCGTCCACCGCGCCCGACGCCATGGCCGGCTGCGCATCGGCCCAGCTCATCTGCGTGGGGTTGGCGCCCAGCGCGTTGAAGGTCTCGATGTACAGCGGCGAACCCACCACGCGCAGCTTCAGGCCCTTGAGGTCTTCGGGCTTGCGGATCTCGTGTTTCGAATTCGACACTTCGCGGAAGCCGTTCTCGCCCCAGGCCAGCGGCACCACGCCTGCCTTTTCCAGCGTGCCGAAGATCGACTTGCCGACTTCGCCCTGCGTCAGCGCATCCAGCGCCTTGTAGTCGGGCATCAGGAACGGCAGCGAGAACAGGTTCAGTTCCTTGACCTGCGGCGACCAGTTGATGGTCGAGCCCACGGCCATGTCGATCACGCCCTGGCGGATGGCCGAGAACTCGCGCGTCTGGTCGCCGGCCACCAGCGACGTGCCCGGATACAGCTTGATGTTGATATGGCCGCTGGTGCGCTGGCGCACCAGGTCTGCCCAGATCTCGCCGCCCTTGCCCCACGGAAACGCGGGGCCCAGCACCAGCGACATCTTGTATTCGGGCTTGTAGGTCTGGGCCATGGCGGCCGGCGCGGCAAAGGCAGCGGCAGCGATCGAGGCGGCAACGGACAGCATCAGGGCACGGCGTTTCATGCGGGAATCTCCTCGTTTCATCTTCGTCTTGTCGTTCAAATCAGTAGCCCAGGTAGTTGGGCAGCCAGGTGGCCAGCGGCGGATAGGCCAGCACCATCAGCATGGCGATGAACATCGCCAGCAGCATCCAGATCACCCAGGGCACGGTTTCTTCCATGCGCACGCGGGCGATGCGGCACGACACCATCAGGTTCACGGCCAGCGGCGGCGTGAACTGGCCCAGCGCCACCTTCAGCGTCAGCACCACGCCAAACCATACCGGGTTCCAGTGGAAGGCGTTGGCAATTGGCAGCAGCAGCGGCACGAAGATCAGGAAGATCGAGATGCCGTCCAGGAACATGCCCACCGTCATCAGCAGCAGCACGATCAGCGCCAGCACGCCGTATTCGCCCAGGCCCGAATGCGCAATGGCGTTGGCCAGCGGGTCGATCACGCCCAGCGTGGACAGCGCGTAGGCAAAGATGCCGGCCAGCGCCACCACCAGCAGGATCACGGCCGACGTTTCGGCCGCCTCCTGGAAGATGGTGAACAGGTCGCGCATGCCGATGCTGCGGTAGATCACCATGCCGACGAACAGGCCGTAGACCACCGCCACCACGGCGGCCTCGGTCGGCGTGAACCAGCCCGCGCGCATGCCACCCAGGATCAGGAACGGCGCCACCAGCCCCCACGCGGCCTCGCGCAGGCTCTTCCAGAACGGCGGGCGCGGCAGTGCGGCCTCGATATGCCCCATGTTGTGCTTGCGCGCCAGCCACACGGCCGGCACGATCAGCGCCACGCCAGCCAGGATGCCCGGGATCATGCCTGCCGCGAACAGCGCCGGCACCGACGCGCCCGGCACCAGCACGCTATAGATGATGAAGGCCACCGACGGCGGAATCAGGATGTCCGTGGCCGCCGCGGCGCCCACCACCGCCGCGCTGTACGAGCCCGGATAGCCGGCGCGCGACATCGCAGCGATCATCACGCCGCCCACGGCCGCCGCATTGGCGGGCCCCGAGCCGGAAATGCCGCCCAGGAACATCGCCACCAGGATGGCCACCAGCGGCAGCATGCCCGGCCCGCGCCCGACGATGGCGATGGCAAAGGTCACCAGCCGCTGCGCCACGCCGGAGCGGTCGAAGATCGACCCGACCAGCACGAACATCGGAATCGCCAGCAGCGGATACTTGGCCAGCCCGGCATAGAAGTTCTGCGGCACGGCCAGCAGGCCGAACATCTGGGTGTCCAGATTCGACAGGCCGATGGCCACCAGGCCGCCCAGCCCCAGCGACACGCCAATCGGCACGCCCAGCAGCATCAGGCCGATGAACACCACGAAGAGAATGATGGCGACCAGTGTCATCGCGGCTGGCCTCCATCCTTGTTCGCTGCATGGAGCGCCTTCAGCGCGCGCACATTGCGCAGGGCCAGGGCCAGGGCGCGCAGCGCGATCGCACCCGACAGCACGGGCAGCCAGATCGAATACCACCAGCTCGGCACGCCAATGCCCGGCGAGGTCTCGCCGAACGCGTATTCATCCCATGTTATCCGCGCGCCCAGCACCGCCAGCGCCAGGAACATCACCGCCACGCCCACGGCCGACAGGACAGCCAGCCGCTTCTGCCGCGCCGCGCTGCCCCGCTCGAAGAAATACTCGATACGGATATTGCGGTCGCGCGCCACGGCGGCGCTGCCGGCCACCAGCGCCAGCACGATCATCAGGAAGACCGAGAATTCCTCGGTCCACGCGAACGATTCGTCGGTGAAATAGCGGACCACCACGTTGGCAAACGTGATGGCCACCAGCAACACCATCACAATGACGCCAACCCAGTCCTCGATACGCGGTGAAATGCGGAATTCGCTATCGCGCGCCTCGTCGGCGGCTTCGGGAACGATCACCGAATCGACAACGTGCTGCGGCCCGGCGTCGCGCCGTGCCAGTTCTTCTTGAGCCATCAAAACCCGGCCTCCGGTTCCGGGCCGCCTCTGGCCAGCTGGCCGTCCGAGACGTTTCTCCTGTTGCTTATTCTTCTAGGCCCGCCCCCTCCCCCCGAAGGGTCAGCGGTCAGACCATGCCATCGTCGGCAGTGACCACCGCGCCATTGATAAAGCGCGATGCATCGGACGCCAGCAGCAGCAAGAGGCCATCGAGGTCTTCGGGTTGGCCCAGGCGCTTGCGCGGCAGCATCTGGATCAGCTTCTGCCCCGCATCGGTATCCCAGTGGTGGTGGTTGATTTCGGTGTCGATATAGCCGGGGCAGATCGCGTTCACGTTGATACCGTGACGCGCCCACTCCAGAGCCATGGCCTTGGTCATGTGGACCACGGCGGCCTTGCTCATGCAGTAGACACCAATCTGCGACAGTACCTTGAGACCGGCCACCGACGCAATATTGACAATGCGCGCCTGTGGCAGCGGGTTGCCCATCTTCTCGGCGCCCTTGGCCCGCGCGATCATGCGCTTGGCCACTTCCTGCGCCACGAAGAACGCGCCACGCGTGTTGGTATCGAAGACGAAATCGAAGTCGTCGGCCGTGACGTCGGTGAGCTTCTGCGTGGTGGACACGCCCGAGTTGTTCACCAGGATATCGATGGAGCCAGCCTCGGTTTCGGCGTGCGCCACGGCAGCACGGATGCTGTCGGGGTCGGTCACGTCCAGCCGCACTACGTGCGCGCTGCCGCCATCGGCCTCGATCGCTGCCCGCAGCTCCTTGAGCCGCTCCACGCGGCGGGAGGCCAGGATGACCTTGGCGCCGGCAGCAGCCAGAACATGCGAAAACCGCGTACCCAGCCCGCTCGACGCCCCGGTCACGAGCGCGACCTTGCCTTCCAGATTGATCGACAAACCCATAGTTACCTCGGTGTGGGAGCAACCGCGCAGGCCCGGCACGGCCCGCTGTTCCGCATCGCGGGCGCCGGGGAAGGCACCTGCCGATGTGCGGCCGCAGCTTATCAAAAAAAAGAACGGTCGTTCAAAAAAATGTCTTGCCTGAGGGTGTCGAGTCCCGGACAATGCCGAAGATTCTAAGAACTTGGTCCCCAAAGGGAAAGAGGAAAAACGCCTAGATCCGGCCCGGTAACCCGCCGATCGCCAGGTCAGCGCGCATGCCGCGCCGGGCCCCCACCGGGCAGGCGCGTGCCGCCACACGTCGAACCCGCCTCGCCCCCCGCATGGTCCCCGGTTCCGCAGAACCACGATTACCGCATCCCACAATCCGCACGCCTGGAGAGGGCTGCACCATGCGGCAGTATTGCCGCCCAGAAGACACTGAGGGTAAGAGACAATGGATCAGCAACAGCTCGTCGAGCAGTTCGGCCCGCGCGAAGCCATGGAATATGACGTGGTCATCGTCGGCGGCGGTCCCGCCGGCCTGGCCACCGCCATCCGCCTGAAGCAGCTTGCCGCGGAAAAAGGCGGCGACGTCAACGTGTGCGTGCTCGAAAAGGGCTCCGAGCCGGGCGCGCATATCCTCTCGGGCGCCATCATGGACCCGATCGCGCTGAACGAGCTGATTCCGAACTGGAAGGAACTGGGCGCGCCGCTGAACCAGCCCGTCACCGAAGACAAGTTCCTGTTCCTGGACGAGTCCGGCTCCAAGGGTGCCCCGCTGCTGCCCGAGTGCTTCCACAACGAAGGCAACTACATCGTCAGCCTGTCGAACTTCGTGCGCTGGCTGGGCCAGCAGGCCGAGTCCCTGGGCGTGGAGATCTTCCCGGGCTTCCCGGCCGCCGAAGTGCTCTACAACGACGACGGCTCGGTCAAGGGCGTGGCCACCGGCAACATGGGCATCAACAAGGAAGGCGAGCCGACCGAGAACTTCCAGCTCGGCATGGAGCTGCATGCCAAGTACACGATCTTCGCCGAAGGGGCACGTGGCCACCTGGGCAAGCAGATCATCGCGAAGTACAAGCTCGACGCTGGCCGCGATCCGCAGAGCTACGGCATCGGCCTGAAGGAACTGTGGGAAATCGACCCGGCCAAGCACAAGCCCGGCCTGGTGGTGCACACGGCTGGCTGGCCGCTCGATCCGGCCACCTACGGCGGTTCGTTCCTCTATCACATGGAAGATGGCAAGGTCGCCGTCGGCTTCGTGGTGGGCCTGGACTACACCAACCCGTGGCTGTCGCCGTTCGAGGAATTCCAGCGATTCAAGACGCATCCGGAAATCCGCCAGTATTTCGAAGGCGGCAAGCGCATTGGCTACGGCGCCCGTGCCATCACGGCCGGCGGCCTGCTGTCGCTGCCGAAGACGGTGTTCCCGGGCGGCGCGCTGGTCGGCTGCGATGCCGGCTATCTGAACGCCTCGCGCATCAAGGGCAGCCACGCCGCGATCAAGACCGGCATGATGGCCGCCGAAGCCGCCTACGACGCGCTGCAGGCTGGCCGTCAGCATGACGAACTGACTGCCTACCCGGCCGCGTTCGAACAAAGCTGGCTGCACAAGGAACTGCTGCAGGCCAAGAACTTCAAGCAATGGTTCAAGAAGGGCCGCACCACGGCCACGCTGATGACCGGCATCGAGCAGTGGCTGCTGCCGAAGCTCGGCATCCGCAACCCGCCCTGGACCATCCACCGCACCAAGCCGGACCACGTGTACCTGAAGCCGGCCGCCGAGTGCCAGAAGATCGAGTACCCGAAGCCGGACGGCAAGCTCACGTTCGACCGCCTGTCGTCGGTGTTCATCAGCAACACCAACCACGAAGAGAACCAGCCCGCGCACCTGACGCTCAAGGACGCCAGCGTGCCGGTCAACGTCAACTGGGAAAAGTTTGCCGGCCCCGAGTCGCGCTACTGCCCGGCTGGCGTGTACGAATTCGTGCAGAACGACGATGGCAAGGAACGCCTGCAGATCAACGCGCAGAACTGCGTGCACTGCAAGACCTGCGACATCAAGGACCCGACGCAGAACATCGTGTGGGTTACGCCGGAAGGCGGCGGCGGCCCGAACTACGTGGGCATGTAAGTCGCGCTGCGCCCCCCCGCGCAGCAACGGAAACGCCGGCCAGTGGCCGGCGTTTTGCTTTGCGCGCCGCCGGCGTCAGACCGGCATGCAGGTCGTTGCCAGCAGCTGCTCGTAAATAAAGCACTGCAGCAGGGTCAGCTCGCGCTCCCCCAGCGCGTCAAACGCCACGCCGAATGCCGGGAATTCGTCATCTTCCTGCCCCGGCGCACTGCGCACCGTGGCATCGATCAGGACTTCGGCGTCCAGCGCGCCGGTGCGCAACTGGAAGCGCAGCCGCACCTTTTGCCCCACCGCCGGGGCGGGCGACGACGTCTGCACCAGCGCGCCGCCGGTGCTGAGGTCGGACAGCAGCCCCAGCCGCGCCATGCCCTCGCCCATGCGCTGGTCAACGCTCAGATCGGGGATGGTCTGGCCGGGGCCGTTGTCGATACCGTTGCCGCCGTCGCCACCTTCGTCCGCCTCGGCACTCGCATCGTCGGCATCGACCAGATAGGCCGCCAACCTTGTAGGCACGCGGGCAGCGCGGCGCACCGGCATCTGTTCGGTCTGGGCCGGCGCCGATAGCACCAGGTATCGGAACGGGCTGCGGCACACCGCCGTGACCGTCGAGGTAAAACTGTGGATGGCGTGCCCGGAGAATCCGCGCAGCAGCAGGTCTTCACCGGCACGTACGGCCAGTTCGCGCCCGCCAAGGGTCGGCCAGGTGACAAACAGCCCCTGTTCGATAAAGCCGATCAGGCGGCTTGCGGCGGCCCGCGACTGATCGCCCGGTGTTTTCACGTGCAGCAGCGTACCCACCTGCAGGCCCAGCGGTCCGGCGCTCAGGCGCGTGCCAGCCTGGGCGTCGGGTTCATTGCCGGCTTCCAGCATGTCGTCAGGCCGGCAGACCGTGCCGTGCCGGAACATCAGCGCCAGATCGCGTGCATCGGGGATGATGCTGCCGCTGCCCAGCATCAGGTTGCCCTGTCCGTCCAGCAAGGACCAGGGAAGCGGCTGCCCGACGGGCAAGTCTTGGGGCGTAAGCGGAATCATGGCGTGGAGGACTCTCCATGAAACGCGCCGGCGCACGATGCGCCAACGCGAGGAAATCGTGACGGACCTTTGTCCATCACCCAATGACGGACACACCGATCCTGATGCGTCTGCTATCGACCAATGTGACAGAACCTTGACCCCCACCTTGGGGGCGATCGCTTTCGGAACCATTTCATGTGCCGTCTTCGCCATTCGGCCATCAACAGATCAATCGCCGCTTGACGGGCATCATTCGACCTTGCAGAATCAGCATTCGATGAAAAGCTGTCAGACAGCCTGACAGCATCCCGGATCACTATGGATCGATTGCCCCGCCCCGCTTCGCTCGCCAGCCGCATCGCCCAGACCCTGCGCGACGACATTGCCGCCGGGCGCTTTGCCGCCGGCGCACGCCTGCCAGCCGAGGCGGCGCTGGCCGATGCGTTCGATGTCAGCCGGCCGATCGTGCGCGAGGCCATTGCCCTGCTGAAGGCCGACGGCGTGCTGATTACGCGCAAGGGCTCCGGGGCCTATGTGTCCGAGACGCCCGGCGGCCAGGTCTGGCGCGTAGCCAGCACGCCGGACGGCGGCCCGACCCTCGCGCAACTCTTCGAACTACGGCGCGTCGTGGAAACGGCCTGTGCCGAAATGGCGGCGCTGCGCCGGACCGAAGCCGATCTGCAGCGGATCCGCGAAGCGCTGGCCAGCATGGAGCGCCACGGCGCCGATTTTCCCAGCGCGGCGGCGGCCGACATCGCGTTCCATCACGCCATCGCGCAGGCCGCGCATAACCCGTGTTTCACGGGCCTGACCGACTTCGTCAGCCAGCAGCTGCTGGTGGCGCGCCAGCATGCATGGGAAAACAGCGCCCGGCTGCACGCTGCCCAGGGGACGCCGCGCGCCGCCGACGCCGAACATGCCGCGCTGGTCGATGCCATCGCCGCCAGCAACCCCGAAGCCGCGCGCGCGGCCGCCTCGGCCCACCTGAGCGCCGCCGCGCACCGGATGGGACTCGACTGAACACACAGACATCGGAAAAGTCCGAACAAAACAGGAGCAGACAGATGGAAAACGTGGATTGCGTCGTGATTGGCGCCGGTGTGGTGGGCCTGGCCGTGGCCCGCACGCTGGCGCAGCAGGGCCGCGAGGTCATCATCCTCGAAGCCGAAAACGCGTTCGGCACGATCACCAGCGCCCGCAACAGCGAAGTCATCCATGCCGGCATCTACTATCCCGGCGGATCGCTGAAGGCCGAGCTTTGTGTGCGCGGCAAAGCCATGCTCTATGACTATTGCGCCAGCCACCACGTGACCCACCAGCGTTGCGGCAAGCTGATTGTGGCCACCAGCGAGGCCCAGGTGGCCACGCTGGCCGGCATCCGCGCCAAGGCCGAGGCCAATGGCGTGCATGACCTGCGTCTGCTGACGCGCGACGAGGCGCGCGCCCTGGAGCCCCAGCTCGAATGCCATGCCGCCCTGCTGTCGCCATCGACCGGCATCATCGACAGCCACGGCCTGATGACCGCCCTGCTGGGCGATGCCGAACAGGCCGGCGCGATGCTGGCCGTGCAGTCGCCCGTGGTATCCGGTGCCGTCACGCCCGATGGCATTCGGCTGGACGTGGCCGGGGAAGACGGCGAAACGACGCTGCTGGCCCGCACGGTGGTCAACTCGGCCGGCCTGACCGCTCCCGAACTGGCGCGCCGCATCGACGGCATCCCGCCCGAGAACATTCCCGGCCAGTTCTACGCCAAAGGCTGCTATTTCACGCTGGCTGGCCGCGCGCCGTTCTCGCGCCTGATCTACCCGGTGCCCGAAGCCGCCGGCCTGGGTGTGCATCTGACACTGGATCTGGGCGGCCAGGCCCGCTTCGGGCCCAATGTGCGCTGGATCGAGGAGATCGAGTACAGCGTGCCACCGCACGATGCCGACAGCTTCTATGACGAGGTGCGCCGCTACTGGCCGGGCCTGGCCGATGGCGCCCTGCAGCCGGGCTACGCCGGTATCCGCCCGAAGATCAGCGGCCCGGGCGAGACAGCCGCCGATTTCCGTATCGACGGCCCGCAGGTGCATGGCGTTCCGGGACTGGTCAATCTGTTCGGGATCGAATCGCCGGGACTGACGTCGTCGCTGGCAATTGCCGAGAAGGTCGCCGGATTGCTGGCCTAAGCCTGCGTCGCAGCTTCCGGGTGGGCCTCCGGGCGCTCATCCCGGAAGCTCATCGCGGCGCAGCCGGCCCCAAGCGCCGCGGCCAGCGCCGCCAGGCCGAACGTGTGCATCGGCGCCAGCGTCTTCCACGTCCACCCCATGACCAGGCCGCCGAGCGTTCCGCCCAGACCGTAGGAAATGCCCGTATAAAGTGCCTGCCCGCGCCCTTGCAACGGCCCGGCGAACCAACGCTGCAGCCGCTTGAGGCTGGCGCTGTGGTGCGCGGCGAACGTGGCCGCATGCAGGATCTGCACGGCGGCCATCAGCCACGCGTACTGCGCGAAGTAGCCGGTCACCCCGAAGCGCACGGCCGCCAGCACGAAGGTGCCCGCCAGGATCGTGCGCAGTGCCAGCGCGCCAAAGAGCCGCCCCTGATAGAAAAAGAACACGATCTCGGCCACCACGCCGATGGTCCACATCACGCCAATGGCGATCTTGCTATAGCCCAGTTGCTCCAGGTACAGCGAATAGAACACGTAGAGCGCCGCGTGGGCGAACATCATCAGGAAGGCCGACGCCAGGAACCATGCGACGTCGGGCCGGCGCAGCAGCGGCAGCGCCGGGGGCGGCTTCACGCGCGGCCCTTCGTCTTCGGCATCGCGCAGCCCGAAGACCACCACAGCGAACAGCGCCAGCATCGCACTGGCCAGCCATGGGAAAGCCGGCATGCCGAAGTGTTCGAACAGCGCGCCGCCCAGCAGCACGGCCGCGATAAACCCCACCGAGCCAAACATGCGCACGCGGCCATAGCGGTGGTCGAACGCGCCATGGCGCCGCAGCGTGGAAATCGTCAGCGCATCGCCCAAGGGCGACATGGCACTGGTAATCAGGTTGAGCCCGATCATCATCGCCATCATGCCGCCGTAACTGTGGACGCCGGGCACGGCCAGGAACGCCAGCAGCGACGCGACGGCCGCCAGCCGCAGCAGCTTCACGCGCGTATGGGTGACGTCCGACAGCCAGCCCCACAGATACGGCCCGACGATGCGGCTCAGCTGGAAGCAGGCCATCAGTACGCCGATCTGCACCGGCGAGAAGCCGCGATCGGCGAAGAACAGGCTCACATACGGCGAGATGACGCCGACGTAGCCGTAGTAGCCGAGGTAGAAAAGTCCGAAACGGAGATAGGTGGCCGGGTCGATCGACCCCGGCCGGTATGAGGCGGTACTCAGGATTTGACCTGCGCCGCGATGCGCGGGGTCTCGACGCGCACGTCACCGCACTGGGCGCGATGGCGCAGCGCATGATCCATCAGCACCAGCGCCAGCATCGCCTCGGCAATGGGCGTGGCACGGATGCCCACGCACGGGTCGTGGCGGCCGAACGTCTCGACGCTGGCCGACTGGCCCGCCTTGTCGATCGATTCCCGCGCGGTGCGGATGCTCGATGTCGGCTTGATCGCCAGCGACACGGTCACGTCCTGCCCGGTGGAGATGCCACCCAGCACACCGCCGGCGTTGTTGGTGCGGAAGCCCTCTGGCGTCAGTTCGTCACCATGCACGGTGCCGTGCTGGGCCACGCTGTCGAAACCGGCGCCAATTTCCACGCCCTTGACCGCGTTGATACCCATCATCGCGTGCGCGATATCGGCGTCGAGCTTGTCGAACAGCGGCTCGCCAAGGCCCACCGGCACGCCGCTGGCCACGACCTCGATGCGCGCGCCGACGGAATCGCCATCGCGGCGCAGCGCATCCATATAGGTTTCCAGCTCGGGCACGATGTCGGCGTTCGGCGCGAAGAACGGGTTCTCCGGCACATGCTTCCAGTCGGTAAAGGGCACCTCGATTTCGCCGAGTTGCGACATGTAGCCCCGGATCTCGGTGCCGTACTGCTCGCGCAGCCACTTCCTGGCGATGGCCGCCGCGGCCACCACCGGCGCTGTCAGGCGGGCCGACGAACGGCCGCCGCCGCGATAGTCGCGGATACCGTACTTGTGCCAGTAGGTGTAGTCGGCGTGGCCCGGCCGGAAGGTCTCGACGATATTGCCGTAGTCCTTGCTGCGCTGGTCGGTATTGCGGATCAGCAGGCAGATCGGCGTGCCCGTGGTCTTGCCCTCGAACACCCCCGACAGGATTTCCACCTGGTCCGGCTCCTGGCGCTGCGTCACATGGCGCGACGTGCCGGGCTTGCGGCGGTCCAGATCGATCTGGATGTCGGCTTCGGTCAGCGACATGCCCGGCGGGCAGCCATCCACAACCGCGCCAATGGCCGGTCCGTGCGATTCGCCGAACGTGGTGACTGTGAAAAGCAGGCCGAGGGTATTGCCAGACATGGTTGAAATGCGCAGGAATTGGGGGACGGGCTACATTGTACGGCCATTAGCGTCCGGACAGACGCCTCGCCGGCCGCATTCCCACGCCGGATGCCGGCCCGACGCCAGCTCAGGCGCCTGCGGCGGCGGTGGCGCCAATGCCGGCCGCCGGCTTGCCGAAATCCGGTGCGAACACGCCGCTGCCGACGAAATCGGGATAAAACTGCGCCCGCATCCGTGCCAGATAGCCCTGCAGGTTGGCGTGCGACTGCGCGGCGGCACGGATGGGCGTCTCAAACACCGGCGACTGGAGGCTGGACGCAAACGCGAACAGGGTGGCGTCGGCGCCGCATGGCCGGTCGCCCATCAGGTACGGCTTGTCGCCGAGGATGTCGACCACGGCCTGCACGCCCTGTACCGCGATGGCCGTCATGTCGTCCACGCTATGGCGCCCCAGGCCCTGCGACCACAGCATCTGGCGCACGCGGCGCTTGACCAGCGCCTTGACCATGCCGCGCAGCGGCCCCGGCACCACGTTGAAAAATTGCGCCGGCCCGCGCTCGAAGTTGTCGCCTTCCAGCCAGCGCACGCGCGCCACGGCCCAGTAAAGATTGTCTTCGAGCAGCTTTTCCACCGCCCAGGCCGCGCCGCGCTCGGCCGGCGTCAGCCCCTCGTCGAAATCCACGTGATAGGTCTTCTCGATATGCCAGCGGATCAGCGTCGAATCGGCCACCTGCCGCCCCATGTCGTCCAGGTACGGCAGCTTGCCCTTGGGCGCCCGGCGCACGTTGCCGCGCTTTGTCTGGTAGGGCAGACCGGCCAGCTTCAGCAGCATCTCGGCCTTGATGACGAACGGGCTGGCGTCGGGCAGGCCGAACGCGGGACCAAACGTGAACAGGGTGATCATCGTTATTTCCAGTCGCCGCGCAGGGCAAGCACCATCTGTTGCAGACTTTCGGGGGTCGCTGCCTCCGGTGGCACCGGCTCGCCTACCACCAGTTCGAGCTTGCTCAGCAGGCCGCGCCGGAACGGCCGGGTCATGGCCGGCGCGCCCTTGCGTGAGAAGAAGCTGCCCCACAGGCCGCGCAGCGCCATCGGCACCACCGGCACCGGCGTGCGCTGGATGATCTGCGTGACACCGGTCTTGAACGGATTGATCTCGCCGGTGGCCGTGATCTTGCCCTCCGGGAAGATGCAGACCAGTTCGCCGTCTTCCAGCGCGGCTGCCACGGCGTCGTAGGCGCGCGCCAGCAGTGCGGGATTCTCGCGCGCCGGCGCAATCGGAATGGCCTTGGCCTGGCGGAAAAACCACGACAGCCCCGGCACCTTGAAGATATTGTGATCCATCACGAAGCGCACCGGACGCGGACTGGCCGCCATCAGCACCACGGCATCGGCAAAGCTCACGTGATTGCAGACCAGTACGGCGGCGCCCTCTTCCGGAATCCGCTCGGCATTCACGCGGCGCAGCCGGTAGATCGTATGCACGAGCAGCCAGGCGATGAAGCGCAACAGGAACTCGGGCACCAGCGTATAGATATAGATGGCCACCACGGCATTGAGCAGCCCCACCACCAGGAACAGCTGCGGGATCGAATAGCCGGCCTGCGTCATGAACACGCCCAGCAGCGACGCGCCGATCATGAAGAAGCTGTTCAGGATGTTGTTGGCGGCGATGATGCGCGCCCGGTGCGTGGGCGCCGAGCGGCTCTGGATCAACGCGTAGAGCGGCACGCTGTAGAAGCCGCCGAACATCGCCACGCAGAACAGGTCGATCAGCACGCGCCAGTGGCCGGACTGCGCGAGGAAGCCCCCCACGCCGCTGAGCGTGCCGCTCGTGGCATGGCCCTGCGTGGCGAAATAGAGATCCACCGCGAACACCGTCATGCCGATCGACCCGAATGGCACAAGGCCGATTTCCACATGGCGCCCCGACAGCCGCTCGCACAGCAGCGACCCGATGCCGATGCCGACCGAGAACACGGCCAGCAGCAGCGTGACCACGTTCTGGTCGCCGCCCAGCACATCCTTGGCAAAACTGAAGAACGACGTCAGGAAGGTGGCACCCAGGAACCAGAGCCAGGAAATGCCCAGCAGGCTCTGGAACGCCACGCGGCTCTGGCGCGCCAGGATCAGGTTGCGCCAGGTCTCGGTAAACGGATTCCAGTTGATGCGCAGGTCCGGCTGGGGCGCTGGCGACAGCGGCACGCCCTGCGACACGGTGCGCCCGGCCACCGCGATGACCACGCAGACGATACCCACGTAGAGCGGCCCGACCACCTTGCCATCGGCGCCAGTCAGGCCCGCCAGTTCGCCGCCCAGCAGCGTGCCCAGCAGGATGGCGACGAAGGTGCCCATTTCCACGAGCCCGTTGCCGCCCACCAGTTCGGTCTGGTCCAGATGCTGGGGCAGATAGGCGAACTTGACCGGCCCGAACAGCGTGGAGTGCAGCCCCATCAGGAACGTGCCCATGTAGAGCAGCGTGGCGCTGTGCAGGTAGAAGCCGGCCAGGCCCAGCAGCATGATGCCGATCTCCAGCGACTTCACCAGCCGGATCAGCCGCGATTTCTCGATCTTGTCGGCGATCTGCCCGCTGGTGGCCGAAAACAGCACGAACGGCGCGATAAAGATGGCGGAAATCAGGAAGGCGGCGCTATGCGGATCGACGCCGTCGAACAGCGCGGCGTGATAGGTGACCAGCGAGGTGAAGGCGACCTTGAAGACGTTGTCGTTCATGGCCCCCAGGAACTGCGTCCAGAAAAACGGGGCGAAACGGCGCACGCCAAGCAGGCGAAACTGGCTTTGTTGGCTCATCGATGGCAAACAGGATGTGGACCCCGGTGACCCGCCGGGGCATCAGTTCGCCGCCATCATGCCAGCAGCGGGCAGGATCGGCTATGGGGATGCGCCTAAATTAGACAAGTCTCACGCCGGAGGGAGTCCGATGCCGGGGGCGGCACCGGACCGGGCGCAAGCTCAGCGCGCCGGCTGTTCCTTTTCTTCCGGCCAGTCGCGGATGTACGCCTTGAGCATCTTGTTCTCGAAGCTCTGCTCCTCGACCACGGCCTTGGCCACGTCGTAGAACGAGATCACGCCCATCAACGTGCGTTTTTCGAGGACCGGCAGGTAGCGGGTGTGGCGCTCGAGCATCATCCGGCGCACCTCGTTGACGTCGGTTTCGGGCGTGCAGGTCAGCGGCGCGTCGTCCATGACCTTGCGGATGCCCACGGGGCCCAGCGTGCCGTTGTTGGCGGCCAGCACCTCGATGATTTCGCGGAAGGTCAGCATGCCGACGAGGTCGCCGTACTCCATGACCACCAGCGAGCCGATGTCGTGCTCTGCCATGGTCTGGATCGCCTGCTGCAGCGGCGTATCCGGCGTGACGGTAAAGAGCGTATTGCCCTTGATCTGCAGGATGTCGCTGACTTTCATGATGGTGTCTCCGGGGCTGCCTTGTATTGCAGGGTCTGTGGCTCAGGTTTGATGGTCGATGCTAGCCCAAACCGCCGTCTCAAGTAAAGCGAGCGTGGCCTCCAGAGGCCTGCCAGGCGGGCCCGGGGCCGCCATCCGGCGGGAAAAACCCGGGCTGCCCCGAGTGGCGCATGGTGCTAGGATGCCGTCGGAGACAACCACTCGCGGCCCGGCCAAACGGGCCCCTTCCCGCCATGTCCACATCGTCTGGCAGCCGTTTCGACACGCTGGCCCTGCACGCCGGCGCCGCGCCCGACCCCGCCACCGGGGCCCGTGCCACACCGATCCACCTGACCACGTCGTTCGTGTTCCGCGACAGCGAGCACGCGGCGTCGCTGTTCAACATGGAACGCGCGGGTCACGTCTATTCGCGCATCAGCAACCCCACCGTCGCCGTGTTCGAGGAACGCGTGGCCGCGCTGGAAAACGGCGCCGGAGCCATCGGCACGGCCTCGGGCCAGGCCGCTCTGCACCTCGCCGTGGCCACGCTGATGGGGGCCGGCTCGCATATCGTGGCGTCCACCGCGCTGTATGGCGGCTCGCACAATTTGTTGCACTACACGCTGCGCCGCTTCGGCATCGAGACCACCTTCGTCAATCCGCGCGATATCGATGCCTGGCGCGCCGCCATCCGTCCGGAGACGAAGCTGCTGTTTGGCGAGACGCTGGGCAACCCCGGCCTGGACGTGCTGGACATCGCCACCGTGGCCCAGCTTGGCCAGGAGCACCGCATTCCGCTGCTGGTGGATTCCACGTTCACCACGCCCTACCTGCTGCGCCCGTTCGACCATGGCGCCGGCCTGCTCTACCACTCGGCCACCAAGTTCCTGGGCGGCCACGGCACCACCATCGGCGGCGTGCTGGCCGAAGGCGGCACGTTCGATTTCGAGGCATCAGGCAAATTCCCGGAATTGTCCGAACCGTACGAGGGCTTCCACAACATGGTCTTCACCGAGGAAAGCACGGTGGCGCCATTCCTGCTGCGCGCGCGCCGCGAAGGGCTGCGCGACTTTGGCGCGTGCATGAATCCGATGGCCGCCTGGCAACTGCTGCAGGGCATCGAGACGCTGCCGCTGCGCATGAGCCGCCACGTCGACAATACGCGCCGCGTGGTGCAGTTCCTGGCCGGACATCCGATGGTGGAATCGGTGGCCTACCCCGAACTGGAATCTCACCCCGACCACGAACTGGCGAAACGGCTACTGCCACGCGGCTGCGGCGCCGTGTTCAGCTTCAACCTGAAGGCCGACCGCAAGGCCGGGCAACGCTTTATCGAAAGCCTGGCGCTGTTCTCGCATCTGGCCAATGTGGGCGATGCCCGCTCGCTGGTGATCCACCCGGCGTCGACCACGCACTTCCGCATGGACGCCGCTGCGCTGAAAGCCGCCGGCATTGGCGAAGGTACGATCCGGCTGTCGATCGGCCTGGAAGATCCGGACGACCTGATCGACGACCTGAAACGCGGTCTCAAGGCCGCCGAAAAGGCCATGGGGGGCAAGGCGTAATGAAACTGACCGTCTCCGGCCACGCGGCCTATGCCTACACGGGCGGCAAGCCGTTCGACCCCGCCCTGCCCTGCGCCATCTTCGTCCACGGCGCCCAGAACGATCACAGTGTCTGGGCGCTGCAGACGCGCTGGTTCGCCAATCACGGCTTCTCGGTGCTGGCCGTGGACCTGCCCGGCCACAACCGCAGCGCGGGCGCGCCGCTGACCACCGTCGAGGACATGGCCGACTGGGTCATGGCGTTGGCCGGCGCAGCCGGCGTCACGGCCCCGGCGCTGGTGGTCGGCCACAGCATGGGGTCGCTGATCGCGCTCGAATGCGCGGCCCGCCATCCGCAGGCCGTGCGCGGCATCGGGCTGCTGGCCACCGCCTATCCCATGAAGGTATCCGACGCCCTGCTCGACGCCGCGCTGCACCGCGAAGGCGATGCCATCGCGATGGTCAACCAGTGGTCCATTTCCAGCCTGGCCAGCAAGCCGTCGTCGCCGGGGCCGGGCGCATGGATGCACGGCGGCAGCCAGCGGCTGATGGAGCGCGTGAGCGCCCGCAACCCCGGCGCCCATGTGTTCCACACCGATTTCTCCGCCTGCAACGGCTATGCACATGGCGACGAAGCCGCCGCGGCCGTGGCCTGTCCGGCACTGTTCATCGTCGGCAGCAAGGACATGATGACCTCGCCGAAGGCGGCCCAGGCGCTGGCCGGCAAGATGCCCAGGGCCCGCGTCGTGACAGTGCCGAGCGGCCACGCGATGATGGGCGAAAAACCCGACGAGGTGCTCGACGCGCTGGCCGCGTTTGCAAGGTCTACACTGTAGAAGGATCGGAAAAAGACCAAAAATCAGGAGACTGCGATGGCCCAGGCCCATGCCAAGGAATTCGCCAGCTTTGCCGATTTCTATCCGTACTAC
Organism: Ralstonia sp. 25mfcol4.1; assembly: GCF_900104095.1. Lineage (GTDB taxonomy): Bacteria > Pseudomonadota > Gammaproteobacteria > Burkholderiales > Burkholderiaceae > Cupriavidus. Next base: position 346,049 of record NZ_FNJO01000003.1, read on the forward strand.
CTGAGCGAGCACCGCGACCGCACCTGCCGGCGCCTGCATTTCGCCGGATCCACGCTGGCGCTGGCCTGCCTGGTCACGCTGGTGGTCACCGGCAACGCCTGGTGGCTGCTGGCCGCGCTGGTATCGGGCTATGCCTTTGCCTGGGTCGGGCATTTCGGCTTCGAGAAGAACCGCCCGGCCACCTTCCGGCACCCGTTCTACAGCCTGATGGGTGACTGGGTGATGTATGCCGATATCCTGCGCGGCAAGATTCCGTTCTGAATCCGTGCCGGCTTGCGGGCCCTGAGCGGCGCGCTCAGCCCTGCCCGTGCCGGCCCGGCGGCACCGCCTGGATCACCGGCCCTGCCGCTTCGTTGGCGGCCGCATCGGCGGTCTGGGCGCGAAACACGGCTTCCAGCGACTGGTCCAGCTGCGGGTTGTCCAGGATGCCGCGCAGCACTTCCACCCCCTGCATCTGCTGCGCCAGCGCCGTGCGCGGCAGGCGCGCCATGTTCAGCACCAGCCGGTCGTGCAGCGTGCGCAGCGTCACCTGCGACGGGTCGCACAGCAGCGCCCAGTGTGCCTGGCCATGGTCCTGCTGCAGCTTGCCCACCAGGTGCAGCGCCTTGAGCTTGGCCAGCAGCCCGGCCAGGTAGTCGGCCTCCACCCGCAGCTTGCGCCCCATGTCCAGCTCGCCCACGCTGCGCGGCACTTCCTCGCGGGCGCGGTACAGCACGTAGAGCACGCCCAGCGCGTCGAAGAACTCGCTGCCCGCGAACGTGCGACGGCGCCAGTGGCCCTCGCGGATGACCGGCAGGTTCGCCGCGATGGTGGCGCCCAGCAGCGTCACCAGCCAGCTCACATACATCCACAGCAGGAACAGCGGCAGCACGGCAAAGGTGCCGTAGACGGCCGTGTAGGTCGGAATATGGGTAATGAAATAGCCAAAGGCGCGTTTGGCCACCTCGAATGCCACGGCGGCCACGATGCCGGCGAAGATCGCGTCGCGCCAATCCACGTACGCATACGGCACAGCCATGTAGAGGAAGGCAAAGGCCAGCGCGGTCAGGCCGATCGGGATCAGGCCGACCACCAGGCTCATGCCGAACGGCAGGTTGCCGACGTAGCCCATCGAGACCGAGATCAGGTACGAACTGACCGACAGGCTGCCGCCGATCAGCACCGGGCCCAGCGTCAGCACGGCCCAGAACACCAGTACCCGCTGGGCCAGCGGGCGCCGCCGCTTGACACGCCAGATGGCGTTGAGCGCGTCTTCCACGGTCAGCATGGTCAGCACCGACGTCACCATCAGGCCGCCCAGCCCCAGTGCGGTCAGCCCGCGCGCGCTCTTGGAAAACTGCCCAAGGTAGCGCGACACCGAATCGCTGATATTGCCGCCCGGGATCAGGTTCTGGAACAGGAAGCCTTCGATCTGGCCCCGAAACTCGCGAAACACCGGAAACGCGGCCAGCAGCGCGAATGCCACGGTCAGCACGGGCACTACGGACAGGAACGTCGTAAATGTCAGGCTGGCGGCCACCTGCGGCAGCCGGTTTTCGCCAGCGCGGCGCAGCGCGTAGCGGGCCAGTGCGCGCACCTTCTGCAGGTTCCATTCCCTGCGCAGGCGGGCAATGCGGACAGCGGACATGCGGGGGCTTTCTCCGTGGATGTCAAATAAGGATGCGACGCCGATCCGTCGCTGCGCGCCGGGGCCGGGCACCGGCACGGCAGTGCGCGGCATCGGGGGCGTCACTTCCGGCAGCGCCCCAACTATAATACGCGGATCGTCCTGCGGCGCCGTTTCCGCCGTTCTCCACCTTGATCCATGGCGCCGGCCCCTGCCGGTCCCTGCCCGGCGCGCCTGTCCCGCTCATGACCGACATCCTCGTCCTTTACTACAGCCGCCACGGCGCCACCCGCAGACTCGCCGAACTGATCGCCACCGGCATCGAAAGCGTTCCCGGCGCCCAGGCCCGGCTGCGTACCGTGCCGCCCGTATCCACCGTCTGCGAGGCCACCGCGCCCGACATTCCGCCGGAAGGCGCGCCCTACGCGGAACTGCGAGACCTCGAAGAATGCGCCGGCCTGGCGCTGGGCAGCCCCACCCGCTTCGGCAACATGGCCGCGCCGATGAAGTATTTCCTCGATGGCACGGTCGCCCAGTGGCTGTCCGGCGCGCTGACGGGCAAGCCGGCCTGCGTGTTCACGTCGACCGGTAGCCTGCATGGCGGCCAGGAAACCACGCTGCTGTCGATGATGCTGCCGTTGCTGCACCACGGCATGGTGATCGTCGGCCTGCCTTATTCCGAGGCCGGCCTGATGACCACCACGGCCGGCGGCACGCCTTACGGACCCAGCCATCACGCTCACGTCGACAACCACGGCCCGGTCACCGACCAGGAAGCCGCGCTGGCCACGGCCATGGGCCGCCGGCTGGCGCAGACGGCCTTGAAGCTGGCCGCACGATGAAGACGCCCGACGATCGCTCGCTGCACAGCCCGCCGCTCTGGCGCCTGAGCCTGGCCAGCCTGATCGCGCTGATCGCGCTATGCATCGCCTGGGAATGGGTGCTGGCGCCCCTGCGCCCGGGCGGATCGTGGCTGGTCCTGAAGTGCGTGCTGCTGCTGCCGGTGGTGCGCGGCGTCTGGACGCGCAACCGCTACACCATGCAATGGTCGTCGATGCTGATCCTGCTGTACTTCACCGAAGGCATCGTGCGCGCCACCAGCGACCGCGCCCCGTCGTCGTGGCTGGCATGGGGCGAGGTGGCCCTGACGCTGGTGTTCTTCGTCGCCACGATCCTGTACCTGCGGCCCTACAAGCGCCGCGCCAAGGCCATCGCCAAAACGTCCCAACCCTCCTGATTGCCATGACCGCCGTGCATTCCGACTCGTTCCTCGATCTCTGCCGCGCCGCCATCGGTCCGCAAAACGTGCTGACCGATGCGGCCGACAAGGCGCCATACCTGACGGACTGGCGCCGCCGCTATACCGGCGACGCGCTGGCCGTGCTGCGTCCCGGCACCACCGAGGAAGTGGCCGCCGTGATGCATGCCTGCCACGCGCACAAGCTGGCCGTGGTGCCGCAGGGCGGCAACACCGGGCTGTGCGGCGGCGCCACGCCCGGGGCCGGCGAATCGGCCGCAAGGGGCGCGGTGGTGCTGTCGCTGCAGCGCATGAACCGCGTGCGCCAGGTGGACCCGCTCAACAACACGATCACCGTGGAAGCCGGCGTGATCCTGCAGCAGCTGCAGGACGTGGCGCGCGAGCATGGGCGCCTGTTTCCGCTGTCGCTGGCGGCCGAGGGCAGCTGCACCATCGGCGGCAACCTGTCCACCAATGCGGGCGGCACGGCCGTGCTGCGCTATGGCAATACGCGCGAACTGTGCCTGGGGCTGGAGGTGGTCAACGTACGCGGCGAGGTCTGGGACGGCTTGCGCGGGCTGCGCAAGGACAATACCGGCTACGACCTGCGCGATCTGTTCATCGGCGCCGAAGGCACGCTCGGCATCATCACCGCCGCCGTGATGAAGCTGTTCCCGGCGCCGCGCGCCCGCGTGACGGCGCTGGCCGCGGTCAAGAGCCCGCGCGCCGCGCTGGCCCTGCTGGCCATCGCCCAGTCGCACGCCAGCGCCATGCTCACCGGCTTCGAGCTGATGTCGGCCATGTGCATCGACCTGGTGACCAAGCACTTTCCGCAGCTGCGCTATCCGTTCAGCGAGCACCATCCGCAACTGGTGTTGCTGGAACTGTCCGACAGCGAGAGCGAGGACCACGCGCGGCACATCTTCGAGACCATGATGGAAGCGGCCTTCGACGCCGGCGTGGTGACCGACGCGGTGGTGGCGGAATCGGTGCAGCAGTCGCGCGATTTCTGGAACCTGCGCGAGCATATTCCGCTGGCCCAGGTGGAAGAAGGCAAGAACGTCAAGCACGACATCGCCGTGCCCATCTCGCGCGTGGCCGATTTCATTGAAACCACCGACGCGCTGCTGCAGGACGCCTTCCCCGGGTCGCGCATGGTCACGTTCGGCCACCTGGGCGACGGCAACCTGCACTACAACGTGTCGCCGCCGGTCGGCGTGGACAACGATCAGTTCCTGAAGCACCAGGACGCCATCAACCTGATCGTCCACAACAGCGTCCACGCCCATAACGGATCGATCTCGGCCGAACACGGCCTGGGCCAGCTCAAGCTGGAGGAAAACCGCCGCTACAAGAGCGACGTCGAACTGGCCATGATGCGCGCGATCAAGCAGGCGCTGGACCCGCAGAGACTGATGAATCCCGGCAAGGTAGTGTGACGGTATATCGCCCCCCTTCCCCCGTGCATGGGAGAGGGGGAGCCATCAACGCCTTCAATGCAGCACCGGCGGCGCCGCGTCGCCGCCATCCGGCTCGCCAAACAGCTGGCCGCACACCGCCTGACCTTCGTCGGTCAGCCGCGCCGTGCCGCGCCCGTCTTCCTCGATGACCGTGTCGACCAGATCGGCGGCCCCCAACTGGGTCAGCACGCGCCGCAGTACGCTCATCTGCACGCTGGCACGCTTGCTCAGCCGGGCCAGGGACAGATCCTTGTCGGCCCCGCTCTGGCCGTGGTCCCACAGCGTCTTGAGGATCGCCCCTACCACGGGGTCCAGGTCATCGTCCTCGCCTTCCGGCATGTCGTCTGCCGCGTCGTTCGTCATGTCGTCTCCCTTTCTTGTAATGTCGCCACGAGCTTGCCCAGCGTGATCACGGCGGCTTCCACCTCTTCCGACCAGGCGCCGCTGTAGTTCAGGCGGATGCAGTTCGTGTAGCTGGGCACCGGCGAGAAGATGTGCCCCGGCGCCACCGTGATGCGCCGCTCCAGCGCGGCGTGGTACAGCGCCATGGCGTCCACCTCTTCGGGCAGTTCCACCCACAGCACATAGCCGCCGGCCGGGCGCGACACCCGCGTGCCCGCCGGGAAAAACCGCCGCACGGAGGCCGCCATGATGTTGGCCTGCTGGGCGTAGGCCTTGCGCACGCGGCGCAGGTGATAGTCGTAGCCATCGCGGCGCAGGAACTCGGCGATGGCCAGCTGCGGAATCGTCGAGGTGGTCAGCGTGTTCAGGAACTTGAGCCGCTCCACTTTCTCCTTGTACCGCCCGGGCAGCGCCCAGCCAATGCGGTAGGCATTGGTCAGCGTCTTCGAGAACGACGAGCAGTGCAGCACGATGCCGGCCGTGTCATAGGATTTCAGCGAAGTTGGATGGGCATCGCCGTAGTACAGCTCGCCATAGACGTCGTTCTCGATGACCGGGATGTCGCGCTCGGTCAGCAGGGTCACCAGCGCCTGCTTGCGCGCGTCGGACATCTGGAAGCCCAGCGGATTCTGGAAATTCGGCATGACCATGCAGGCGGCTACGGGCCGCTCGTCGATCAGCCGGGCCAGCGCCTGCACGTCGATGCCTTCCACGGGATCGGTGGCCACCTCCACGGCGCGCATGCCCAGCCGTTCGATGGCGTGCAGCATCGCGTAGTAGGTGGGCGACTCCACGGCGATCGTGTCGCCCGGCCTTGCCACGGCCTGCAGGCACAGGTTGATGGCCTCGGTCGCGCCAATCGTCACGACAACCTCGTTCGGATCGGCCGTGTAGCCGTTTTCCAGATAGCGGCGCGTGATCTGCCGGATCAGCTCCGGCGACCCCGGCGGCAGGTCATCGAGCACGCTCCAGGTGTCATAGCGTTTGCCGATGGCGTTGGCGTACTGGATGATGCGCTGCCACGGATACAGCTTCGGGTCAGGGTATGGCGAGCCCAGCGGCACGGCGTCATCGGCGCGGATCGAGCGCAGCGTGGACAGCACCAGCGCGCTGACATCCACGGCCGACGGCCGCGCGGCCGGGCGCGTGGGCTGCAGGTCGATGGCCGGCTCGCCGGGCCGGGCCCGCACAAAGTAGCCGGATTGGGGCCGGCTTTCCAGGATGCCACGCGATTCCAGCAGCAGATAGGCGCGGATGACCGTGGTGATGCTCAGCCGGTGGTGCTGGGCCGCCTGGCGCACTGACGGGATCTTTTCGCCGGGCAGCAGCACGCCCTGCTGCACCAGCGCCTCGATATCGGCCGCGAGCTTTTCGTACAGGGTTGCGGTTGCCAACGGGTCTTCGCCTTTTCTGGATGGTCCGGGGGCGCCGGACGACCCAGGCGTCAGCCTGCGGCCACCAGCGAATCGGATGCTAATACGGATTCAGGCGAAGTGTATTCGACGAAGCCATCCTGGCGGCAAAAGCTCAGCAGCCGCACGCCGGCCTGTTCCGCGATGCGGATGGCCAGCGAGGTCGGCGCCGAGATCGTCGCCAGCATCGGAATCTGCATGCGTGCGGCCTTGCGCACCAGTTCGTAGCTGGCCCGGCTGGACAGGAATACGAACCCGTCGCCGAAGGCTTCGCGCGCCCGGGCCAGATGGCCGATCAGCTTGTCCAGCGCGTTGTGGCGCCCCACGTCCTCGAACACCGCACGCAACTGGCCATCGGCCCCGCACCACGCCGCGGCGTGAACGCCGCCGGTGGCCGCCATCAGCTGCTGGCGGGCGCGCAGCGCATCGGCCGCGTGCCGGATCATGGCCGCCGTCGGCGCGATGGTGCGCGCCGTTGCCAGCGGCTCGGGCACCAGGTCGAGCAGGGCCAGGCTCTCGATGCCGCAGACGCCGCAGCCGGTACGGCCGGCCAGCGTGCGGCGGCGTTCCTTCATGGCCATGAAGGCTCGCTGGCTGATCTGCAGGCGTACCTCGATGCCATCGCAGCCGGGCTGCACCTCGACGTCGTAGATCTCGCGCACGCTGTCGACAATGCCCTCGGTCAGCGAAAAGCCGACCGCGAACGCCTCCAGGTCCAGCGGCGTGGCCATCATCACCGCATGCGAGATGTCGTTGTAGACCAGCGCGACCGGTATTTCCTCGGCCACGTTGTCGATCTCCAGCGCGACGGCGTCGCCCTGGTGGCGGCGAACCTCGCGCGTGATGTAGCCGCGTTCGGCCATGTACTACCCCCTGCGGTGGACTTCAGCCTTACCCGGCGCGCTGCAGCAGCACCGGGATCGACTTCGACGTGGGCGTGCCCGACCGGTCGCCGATGCTTTCCAGCGGCACCAGCGGATTCGTCTCCGGATAGTACGCGCCCAGGCAACCGGCCGGAATGTCGTAGTCGACGAGCAGGAAGTCTTGCACATGGCGCGTCACGTCGTCTTCCCAGACACTGGTGATATTTACACGTTCGCCCTCTGCAAACCCGAGCCGCTCGCGATCAGCGCGGTTGATGAACACCACGCGGCGCAGGCCGAACACGCCGCGATAGCGGTCGTCCAGGCCATAGATCGTGGTGTTGTACTGGTCGTGCGAGCGCGTGGTCATCATCACCAGCAGGTCGTCGCCGTACTTGGCGCGGGCGCGCTTGATCGGCGTGTCGCGGTCGATCGCGTGCACCAGGAACTGCGCCTTGCCCGACGCCGTGCGCCACACGCGGTTACGCGAGGCCGGCGTCAGGTGGAAGCCGCCCGGCTGCGCCACGCGCTCGTTGTAGCGCTCGAAGCCCGGAATCACCTTTTCGATGGCGTCGCGGATGCGCGCGTAATCCTGCGCGAACCACAGCCAGTCCACCTTGTTCGATCCCAGCGTGGCGTCCGCCATCCTCGCCACGATCATGGTTTCCGACAGCAGGTGCGGCGACGCCGGCTTGTTCATCCCATACGAGATATGCACCATGCAGACCGAATCTTCCACGGTCACGCCCTGCGGCACGCCGCCCTGCTCGTCCACCTCGGTGCGGCCCAGCGTCGGCAGCAGCAGCGCATCGCGCCCGATCACCAGGTGGCTGCGGTTCAGCTTGGTGGCGATATTGACGGTCAGGTCGCACTGGCGCAGCGCCTGCCAGGTACGGGGCGTGTCCGGGGTGGCGATCGAGAAATTGCCGCCCAGGCCCACGAACACCTTGACCTTGCCTTCGAGCATCGCGTTGATGGCGGCCACCACATCCTGGCCATGGTGGCGCGGCGGCTCGAAGCCGAACGTGGCGCCCAGGCGGTCCAGGAAGGCGTCGTCGGGCTGTTCCTCGATGCCCATCGTGCGGTCGCCCTGCACGTTCGAATGGCCGCGCACCGGCATCAGGCCCGCACCGGGCCGGCCGATATTGCCGCGCAGCATCATCACGTTGGACAGCAGCTGGATCGTGCGCACGCTCTCCTTGTGCTGCGTCAGGCCCATGCCCCAGCACATGATGGTGCGCTCGCTGTTGACGTAGACGTCGGCCAGCGCGTCGATATCCTCGCGCGTCACGCCCGATTCGGCCACGATGTCGGCCCAGCTCTCGGCGCGCAGGTCGGCGGCGAATGCCTCGAAGCCGGCCGTGTGGTCGTTGACGAAGGCGATATCGACCACGCGCTTGCCGCCGGTGGCCACGGCCGCGTCGTCAAGCTCGATCACGCGCTTGCCAATGCCCTTGAGCAGCGCGAAGTCGCCAGCCAGCTTGGGCCGCACGAACATCGACGCAATCTGGGTGCCGCTGCCACCGAGCATTTCCGTCACATGCTGCGGACTGACAAAACGCTCCAGGCCGCGCTCCTTGAGCGGGTTGATCGACACGATCTTCGCGCCGCGCCTTGACGCATCGCGCAGTTCGTTGAGCATGCGCGGATGGTTGGTGGCCGGGTTCTGGCCCCACACCATGATCGTGTCGGCCAGCTGGAAGTCGTCGAGCAGCACCGTGGCCTTGCCCACGCCCACCGTCACCGGCAGGCCCCGGCTGGTGGCCTCGTGACACATGTTCGAGCAGTCCGGGAAGTTGTTGGTGCCGTACATGCGCACGAACAGCTGGAACAGGAACGCGGCTTCGTTGCTGGCGCGGCCCGAGGTGTAGAACGTGGCGGCGTCGGGGCTGTCCAGGCGGCGCAGGTGATCGGCGATCAGGCGGAACGCGTCGTCCCACGCCACCGGCACGTACTTGTCGGTGGCGGCGTCGTACCGCACCGGATAGGTCAGGCGGCCGTGCTGTTCCAGTTCGTAGTCCGACTGCTGCATCAGCTCCGTGACCGTGTATTTCGCGAAAAACTCGTTGGTCACGCGCTTGCTGGTGGCCTCGGCAGCCACGGCCTTGACGCCGTTCTCGCAAAACTCGAACGTGGACGCGTGCTGGCGGTCGGGCCAGGCGCAGCCCGGACAGTCGAAACCGTCCGGCTGGTTCTGCTTGAACAGCGTCCTGTATTTGCCGCCGGCAACCTTTTCCTTGACCAGGTTGATGGCGACCTGCTTGAGCGCACCCCAGCCGGCGGCCGGGTGCGTGTAGGGGGCGATATGCCCCTTTTCGGGCGTGGGAGTACTCATGGGGGCGACTTCCAGAACAAAAGCCCGAGTGCCCGGCCCGGTTTTCCGTGTGATGTCCGGACGCTCGCTGCGATGGTTGCAGACTAGGCCCGGAATGTGACGCGAGGGACGTACAGAACAGGTACCGCCGGAAGAGTACAGTTTGCGCCATCGCAGTGCACAAACGCTTAACTGTGCTTACTGATTCTGCATGAGTGTGGTGCATCCACACCGCATCCTCATGATTTAGTCGGCGGACAATATGCCTTACACGGCATATTTCAGGGAATAGGCTTGTGATAAGAAGCGGCAGCGCCCCCCTTTCCGCTACTCCGGCTGCTGCGGCGTGGCATCGATGATGTCCTCCAGCTGCGCGCTCATCGGGATGCCCAGGCGCTCGCCGGTGGGTAGCCGGTTCAGGAACCACTGCTTGTAAAGGCGGCCCAGCTCGCCCGAGGTGATCAGGTCGCGCACGGCCTTGTCGACCACGGCCGCGAACTGCGGATCGCCCCGGCGCAGCATGATGCCGTAGGGGTCGTAGGACAGGAATTCACTGGTCACGATGAACTGCTTGCCGGCGTTGTAGTGGGCCAGGAAGCCGTACAGCAGCACGTCGTCGCCGGCGTAGGCATCGGCGCCGCCGTGGCGCATCACCTCGAAGGCATCGGCGTGGTCGCGGGCGCGGATCAGCTTGATGCCCAGGTTGAAGCGCGTGGACAGGTCCTCGATGGCGCTGGCATTGGTGGTGCCGGCCGTGGCCACCACGGTCTTGCCCTTGAGGTCGCGGAAGGTCTTCACCGGCGAATTGCGCGGCACCATCAGCTTGGTGCCCGCCACGAAGATCACCGGCGAAAACGCCACCGTGCGCATGCGTTCGGCATTGCGCGTGGTCGATCCGCATTCCAGGTCGGCCTTGCCCGACGTGATGGCGTCGAAGCGATTTTCGGACGTCACCGGCACCCATTGCACGGTCAGGTTGCGGCTGATCTCCGCGGCGGCGGCTTCGACGATGGCCTGGCAGATATCGATCGAATAGCCGATCGGCCGCTTTGCCTGATTCAGATACGAGAACGGCAGCGACGACTCCCGGTAGCCGATGGTCAGCACGCCGGTGTCCCTGGCCTTCTTCAGCGTGCCGGACAGCGCCACGGCGTCCTGCGCGTGGGCAGCCATCGCGCCCCAGCCCAGCAGCATCAGCGCGGCCAGGCCCCTTGCCACCAGCTTCCGGACGGATGCGCGCATGGCGTCAGGCCTCCGCGGTGCCGGGCGTGCGGGGCTCCTCTCCCGGTATGTCCTTCTCGGTCTCGGGCACCGGCCCGCTGGCCAGTTGCCCTTCCCACTTGGCCACCACGGCGGCCGCAATCGAATTGCCCACAGCGTTGGTGGCCGAGCGGCCCATGTCCAGGAACTGGTCCACGCCCATGATCAGCAGCAGCCCGGCCTCGGGGATGCCGAACTGGTTCAGCGTCGCCGCGATCACCACCAGCGACGCGCGCGGCACGCCCGCCATGCCCTTCGAGGTCAGCATCAGCAACAGCAGCATCGTGATCTGCGTGCCCATCGGCAGATGGATGTCATAGGCCTGCGCGATGAACAGCACCGCGAACGTGCAGTACATCATCGAGCCGTCCAGGTTGAACGAGTAGCCCAGCGGCAGCACAAAACTGGAGATTTTGCGATTCACGCCGAAGCGGTCGAGCGAGTCGAGCAGCTTCGGATAGGCGGCCTCGGAACTGGCCGTCGAGAACGACAGCAGGAACGGCTCGCGGATCAGCCGCACCAGTTCGAACACGCGCTTGCCCAGGAACAGGAAGCCGGCCAGCGTCAGCAGCCCCCAGAGCACGAACAGCGCCAGGTAGAAACTGCCCATGAACTTGGCGAACGTGATCAGGATGCCCAGCCCCTGCGTGGTCACCGTCGATGCAATCGCCGCGAACACCGCGACGGGGGCCAGCCACATCACCGCGCCGGTGATCTTCAGCATGATCTGCGCCAGATCCTCGATCACGGCGGCCATGCGTGCGCCGCGCTCGCCCAGCGTGGCAATCGCCGTGCCGAAGAAGATCGAAAACACCACGATCTGCAGGATTTCGTTGTTGGCCATGGCCTCGGCCACCGATTTGGGCACCAGGTGGGCCACGAAATCCTTGAGCGTGAACGCGTTGGTCTTCAGGTTGGTGGCGGCACCCACGTCGGGCAGCGGCAGGCCGATATTCACGCCCGGATGCAGCAGCGTGGCCATGACCAGGCCCAGCGTCAGCGATACCAGCGACGCGGTGATGAACCACCCCAGCGCCTTCACCCCGACGCGCCCCACCGTACTGGCATCACCCATGTGCGCGATACCGATCACCAGCGTCGAGAACACCAGTGGCGCGATGATCATCTTGATCAGCCGCAGGAAGACGTCGGTGATGATCGAGATATACCCGGCGATATCCTTGGCCACCTTCGGATCGGGGAACGCCGTGTTGCATGCATAGCCGACCACTGCGCCCAGGATCATCGCAATCAGGATCCAGGTCGTGATATTTGACTTCTTGCTCATGACGTCTCCTTTGGGGGTGGCCGTATGGAAGTCCTGCGCCGAGGTCTGCACCTGTAACGATAGGTCGCGGGTGTGCCATGGGCAAATCCGGAAACGGCCATGCCGGCCTCCGCTGATGCATAGCATTTCCTTTGATTGCACCAACAAGGGGCGATGTTTATAATTCGCCACACTCGCCACCGGCCCGACGCGGCCGGAGCGTCATACCCAAAAGCGCGCGCTGCGCCGCCCGACCGAGCCATCGGGCCGCGTTGACCGTGCCACCGGGCCTCACCGGCCCACCGACCGCCCGGCATTCCCACCGCCCCGCGGCGGCAGATATTGCGATACCTACCCAACCCACGCCGAGTCTCGGCGCGCCGCCGCATGGCCGGGCGCGATGCACGGTGTTAGCAGTCGTTCGTCATCTATGGCGCATTTCTTCCTCCGCCGCCCCGCGTTTGCGTGGGTGCTGGCCATCCTGACCATGGTTGCGGGCCTGGTCGCGCTAAACCGCATCCCGGTGGCGCAATACCCGGCCGTGGCCCCGCCGATGGTGATCCTGTACGCCGACTACCCCGGCGCCACCGCGCGCACCGTGGAAGACCGCGTGACGGCCGTGCTGGAGCAGCAGATGCACGGCATTCCCGGGCTGCTCTACATCGACTCGAACAGCGAGGCCGGCACGGCCACGGTCACCATCGGGTTCAAACAGGGCACCGATCCGCAACTGGCGCAGGTCAACGTGCGCAACCGCGTGGCGCAGGCCGAGCCGCTGCTGCCCGAGGTGGTGCGACGCAGCGGCGTCTACGTCGACCAGGCCAGCGCCAGCCCGTTCATGTACGTGTCGCTGATCTCGAAGACCGGCACGATGTCGGAAACCGCGCTGGCCGACTATGCGGCGGGCACGGTGCTGCCCATGCTGCGTCGCCTGCCCGGCATCGGCAAGGTGGAACCGTACAGTGCCGAATACGCGCTGCGTGTCTGGTTCAACCCCGACCAGCTGCACGCCTACGGCCTGACCACCGCCGATGTCGAAACGGCCATCCGCGGCCGCAACGGCAGCGTCACGCCCGGCCAGCTTGGCGGCGCGCCCGCCGCGCCCGGCCAACCGTTCCAGGCCATCGTGAGGCCGCCCGCGCCGCTGGCCAGTGCGGAATCGTTCGAACGCATCGTGCTGCGGCCGGCCAGGGACGGCTCGGCGGTACTGCTGCGCGATGTGGCGCGCGTGGAAATGGCCGCCGCGGACTTCCGCTACACCTCGTCGCTCAATGGCCGCGAGGCCGCGTCGATGGGCCTGAAACTGGCCGATGGCGCCAACGTGCTGGCCACCTCGCGCACCGTGCGCGCGGCGCTGGACGAGGCTGCGCGGGGTTTTCCGGCCGGCGTGGCGTACGACATCTCCTACGACACCGCCCACTTCGTGCAGAACTCGATCACGCGCGTGCTGGTGACGCTGGGCGAGGCCACGGTGCTGGTGTTCCTGATCCTGTGGCTGTTCCTTGGCAACCTGCGCGCCACGCTGATCCCGTGCGTCGTGGTGCCGGTGTCGCTGCTGGGCACGGTGGCCTGCCTGCAGGCGTTCGGGCTGTCGCTGAACGTGATCACGCTGTTTGGCGTGGTGCTGGCCATCGGCATCCTGGTCGACGACGCCATCGTGGTCGTGGAAAACGTCGAGCGCATCATGCGCGAGGACGGCGTGGATGCGTTCACAGCCGCGTCGCGCTCGATGCGCGAGGTCTCGGGCGCGCTGCTGGCCGTCACGCTGGTGCTGTGCGCGGTGTTCGTGCCGATGACATTCATGGACAGCGCGGTGGGCGTGATCTACCGCCATTTCGCCATGACGCTGGCGATCTCGATCGCGTTCTCGCTGTTCTTTGCGCTGACGCTGGCGCCGGCCATGTGCGCCACGCTGCTGCGTCACGGCGCCGCGCCCGCGCGGGGTCCGCTGGCCTGGTTCGAAGCCCGCTTTGCCGCCTTCACCACGCGCTATGCCGGCTGGATCCACCGGCTGCAGCAACGGCGCCTGCGCTGGCTGGCGGTCTACCTGGCCATGACGGCGGCCTGCGCGCTGATGCTCTGGCAGTTGCCGGGCGGCTTCCTGCCCGAAGAAGACACCGGCGAACTGGTGATCGACGTGGAACTGCCGCCGGGCAGCACCCAGGCCCAGACGCGCGAGACCATCGCCCGGCTGGAACAGTGGATGACGCAGGAGAAATTCCCGATCAAGACCACGTTCTCGCTGCTGGGCTGGAACAACGGCGGCTCCGGCGAGCAGCGCGCGAGCGTGTTCCTGTCGCTGGACGACTGGCAGCGGCGCGGCCGCGCCAATGCAGCCGACGTCGTGCTGGCGCGCCTGAGCAAGGGCCTGGAAGCGTGGCCCGGCCGGGGTGAAGCGCAGCTCTACCCGTACAACGGCACCGCCCTGCCCGAACTGGGCAGCACCAGCGGCCTCGACATGCGGCTGGTGACGCGCCGCGAAGGCGGCCGGCAGGACCTTTACGCCGCCCGCGACAAACTGATCGCGCGCGCCAAGGCCGATCCGCTGTTTGGCGAGGTGCGCGCCACCGCCGGCCAGCCCACGCCGGCGCTGGACCTGGCCATCGACTATCGCAAGGCCGAGAGCTTCGGCGTGGACGCCGAGGCGATCCATCACGCGCTGTCGGCCACGATCGGCTCGCGCTATATCGACGAACTGGCCCGCGAAGGCCGCGTGCGCCGGGTGATCCTGCAGGCCGATGCGCCCTTCCGCATGCAGGCCGCCCACCTGGCGCGCGTGCACGTGCGCAACGCCAGCGGCCAGATGGTGTCGCTGGGCGCATTCGCCACGCTGGAATGGGGCAACAGCGAATCGACGCTGGAACGCTACAACGGCCTGACATCGGTGCGGATCAACGCCGATACGGCGCCCGGCGTCAGCACCGGCGCGGCGATGGCCAGACTCGAAGCCATGGTCCGGGAACTGGGCCCCGACTACGAGGTACGCTGGAATGGCCGCGCGTTCGAGCAGCAGCAAAGCGGCACGCAGGCGCCGTGGCTGTTTGCGCTGTCGCTGCTGTTCATCTTCCTGTGCCTGGTGGCGCTCTATGAAAGCTGGACGCTGCCGCTGGCCGTACTGGCCATCGTGCCCACCGGCCTGATGGGCGCGGCCGCCGCCGTCTGGCTGCGCGGGCTGCCCAACGACGTCTACTTCAAGGTGGGCGTGGTCGTCATCATGGGACTGGCGGCCAAGAACGCGATCCTGATAGTCGAGTACGCCGAGCAGCTGCGGCGCGGCGGCATGGAGCGCGTGCAGGCCGCAACCCAGGCGGCCCGTCAGCGGCTGCGGCCCGTGGTCATGACATCGCTGGCGTTCATCCTCGGCGTGGTGCCGTTGGCCATCAGCACCGGCCCCGGCGCCGGCGCGCAGCGCGCGGTGGGCACCGGCGTGCTGGGCGGCATGCTGGGCGCCACCCTGCTGGGCACGCTGGTGATTCCGCTGCTGTATGCGTGGATTGCGCGATGGTCGGCGGCGAGGAAGGCGACAACCGCCCCGACGGCCGACACCACCGGCGCCTGACGCCGTGCGGGCTGGGCGGCGATTCCGCGGCCCCGCTCAGCCGCCCTCGGCGAAGATGCCCATGCGATGCTGGATATAGGCCAGCACCTCCAGCGCCGCCGCCGGCAGCGGGCGCCCTGCCTTGACCAGCAGCCGGGCCTGCGTGCCCCGGAACAGCGGATGGTCGATCGGCACGGTGGCCAGGCTGCCGGCGGCCACCTCGCGGTAGGCGGCGAACTGGCCGATCAGCGTCACGAAATCGTCGCAGGCCACGAACTGCTTGAGCGCCGACAGCGAATTGGTGACCAGCGTGGGCCGGATGCGGATGTTCTCGGCGAATTCCAGCATCCTGGCCGCGTGCCCGATGCCGTAGGACTCGGGCATCAGCGCCAGCGGATAGTCCATCACGTCCTGGATGGTGACCGGTCCGCCCCGCAGCGCCAGCGGGTGATCGTGACGCGTCAGCAGCACGATCGGCTGCGCCGAGCTGGCGCGGTATTCGATGCGCGGGTGCAGCGGCGGGTTGTAGGCCAGGCCGATATGGGCCCGGCTTTCGGCCACCTCGTTGAGCACGTCGTCCACGGGCAGGATTTCCATGCGGATATCGACCATGGGGTACTGCGCGCAGAACGGCGCCACCACCTCGTTGACCAGCGCATCGACGTAACCCTCGCTCAGCACGATCTGCACCATGCCCTGCTGCAGCCCCATCAGCGCGTGTAGCTGGTCTTCAAGCTTTTCCTGGTGCGAGCGGTAGCCGCGCCAGAACTCCAGCAGGTGCGCGGCCGCCTCGGTGGGCCGCACGCCGCGCGCCTGCCGCTCGAACAGCGTCGTGCCCAGTTCCTCTTCCAGCAGCCGGATCTGGCGCGTGATGACCGACGGCGACGTATTGAGGCTCTCGGCCGCGCCCCGGATCGTGCCATGGGCCAGCACTTCCCGGAAATATCGCAGCCGCTGCTGGTTGATTTCGCGCATCGCCTTGCCTTTTTGTTATCCAAAAGCCACTTTTAGTGCGCCATATGTCGCTGCGTTGCCTTCAGAAGAACGAAGTGTGAACTTTGTTGCTGTTGGTGTCAGTCTACGCGGCTGCCACTATCGAAGCCAATCCCACAACCATCACAACGCTCTGGAGACTGGCAAATGTTAGTGATGTCGAACCCCGCCGCCGTAGACGGCACCGCAGCGCTGTACCAGAAGATCAACCTGCGGCTGCTGCCGTTCCTGCTGGTCTGCTACCTGTTTGCGTACCTGGACCGCGTCAATGTCGGCTTTGCCAAGCTCCAGATGCAGGGCGACCTGGGCTTTTCCGATGCCGCCTACGGCGTGGGCGCCGGCATCTTCTTCATCGGCTACGTGCTGTTCGAGATCCCGAGCAACCTGATGCTGCCGCGCATCGGCGCGCGCAAGACGTTCAGTCGCATCCTGGTGCTCTGGGGCATCACGTCGGCCTGCATGCTGTTCGTGCGGGACGTACCCACGTTCTACGCCATGCGCTTCCTGCTGGGCGTGTTCGAAGCCGGCTTTGCGCCGGGCATGATCTATTACCTGTCGTGCTGGTACGGCCCGCAGCGCATGGCACGCGCCATCGCCATCGTGTTCCTGGCCGGTCCGATCGGCGGCATCGTCGGCGGCCCGCTGTCGGCGGGGCTGATGACCGCGCTGGCTGGCCATGCCGGGCTGGCCGGCTGGCAATGGATGTTCCTGGTCGAGGGCCTGCCCTGCCTGGTGCTGGGCGTGCTGGCCTGGAAGCTGGTGCCCGACCGGCCCGCCGACGCCAACTGGCTCACCGCCGACGAAAAACGCCTGCTGGAACAGGAACTGGCCGTGCCCGCCGCGCACAGGCACTCGTTTGGCGCCGTGGCGCGCGACCCCAAGGTCTATGTGCTGGCGTTTGCGTACTTCTGCGTGATCGCCGCCATCTATGCGCTGAGCTTCTGGCTGCCGACGCTGATCAAGGCACAGGGCGTCAACGACACCGTGCAGCTGGGCTGGTACACGGCCCTGCCCTATGTGGGCGGTGCCATCGGCATGCTCTACATGGGGCGCCGCTCGGACCGCAAGCGCGAGCGCCGCTACCACGCCGCCGTGCCGGCGCTGGCCGGTGCCGCGCTGCTGGCCGGGTCGACCCTGGCCGACGGCAACCTCGCGGCCACCATCGCCCTGCTGACGCTGGGCACCACCACGCTGTGGATGACCTACACGGTGTTCTGGGCCATGCCGTCCGAATACATCAAGGGGCCCGCGGCTGCCGGCGGCATCGCGCTGATCAACACCATCGGGCTGTCGGGCGGCTTCTGGGGCCCCGCCATCATCGGCTGGGCCAAGTCGGCCAGCGGCAGCCTGCATCCCGGTGTGCTGATCATCGCCGCCATGCCGCTCGCTGCCGCGCTGATCATCCTGGCCAACCGGCTGCCCGCCCGGCACTGAGCCGCATCCCATCCGAAGCCCTCCCCGCAACACCCCACGTACAACTAGGAGTCAATCATGCTGCTGTACCTGTCCACCTGGTCTGAAATCGAGCAGTACCTGAAGCGCAGCCGGACCATCGTCATCCCGATCGGCTCCAACGAGCAGCACGGGCCCACGGGCCTGCTGGGTACCGACTGGATGTGCCCGGAGATCATCTGCCGCGCGGCCGAGCAGCAGGCCGACATCCTGGTGGCACCCACCTTCAACATCGGCATGGCCCAGCACCACCTGGGCTTTGCGGGCACCATCTCGCTGCGCCCGACGACGTTCATTGCGGCCATCGTCGACTGGACGCGCTCGCTGGCCCGCCATGGCTTCGAGAAGATCCTGTTCCTGAACGGCCACGGCGGCAATATCGCCTCGATCGAGGCGGCGTTTTCCGAGATCTACGCCGAGTCGAGCTTCGCGGGGCGCCGTGCCGGCTTTGCGATGAAACTCACCAACTGGTGGGACCTCGAAGGCGTGAACGAACTGGCCAGGGAGATGTTCCCGACTGGCCACGGCGCGCACGCCACGCCGTCGGAGATCGCCGTCACGCAGTACGCGTACGCGCATGCGATCAAGCACGCCGACTACGCGCCGCGCATCGCGCCGTCCGGGCCGATCCGCGAGGCGCTGGACTTCCGTGCCCGCTTTCCCGACGGCCGCATGGGTTCGGACCCGAACCAGGCCACGCCGGAAAAGGGCCGCGCCCTGGTGGAGCTGGCCGCCAGCAGCCTGGTCAAGGAACTGGCGGCCTTCGGGGGCGAGACCGCGGTGTAACCGCCGAGATAGTGTTGCTTCCCTCTCCCGTGCGGCGGCAGAGGGAAGACAACAGCCGGATCATCGATACTGCCGGCGTCCACCCGGTGCCATCGCCTGGAACACCCCGTCGCGCAGCACCAGCGCATGCAGCAGCGCGGCGGCCAGATGCAGCAGCACCACCGCGAACAGCGTCAGCCCCAGCCACGTGTGCAAGGTCCGCAGCAATGCAAACAGCGTCACGTTGGCCGGCAGGATCGGCGGCAGGTGGAAGCCGCCGGCCATCGTCACCGGATAGCCGCCCGCCGACAGCATGCCCCAGCCGACCAGCGGCATGGCCAGCATCAGCGCGTAGAGCACGTAGTGCGATGCCTTGGCGATGACGCGCTGCGCGGCGGGAATGCTGTCCGGCAGCGGCGGCGCGCCACGCCGCAGGCGCACCGCCAGGCGGACGATCACCAGCAGCAGCAAGGCGATGCCCAGCGGCCGGTGCAGCGCCACGAGCGTGTCGTGCGCGCGCGAAACGGTAAAGACCATCCCGACCCCGACAAACAGCATCGACAGGATCAGCACGGCCATCAGCCAGTGCAGCAGCTTCTGCAAGCCGCTGAATTGCGTATGCGTAGCCTTCATGCCTGGTTCCTTTTATCGGGATGCCTGCTGTCCGTGCGCGTCGAGGGCTTCTTCGCGCGTGCGGCGCTGGTAAGACACCGCATAGGCCGCCGAGCGCGCGGCCAGCAGCGGGTCGTTCGACGCGGCAATGCCCGATGGCAGCACGGTGGGATCGAAATTGACGTCGCGGCAAACGCCGCCATCGGCCTGCGTACTGGCGCGCTCGATCACAAGCGTGCCGGCGTCCAGCTGCTGGCGGTCATCGGGCCAGGCCTGCGTGGCATCGTCGGTGGGGTCGCCGGGCGCGCCCAGCGTCAGCATCAGGCGCCAGCGCAGCGGGCCAGCAGCCAGCTTCCGGGTGAGGTCGGCGGCCAGGAACGACGCCTCGCCCTTCTCGGCGTCGGTCAGCGGGGCATAAGGCAGCTCGGGCTGCACCGACCAGCGCACGGCCTGCCGCTTGCCCGACCCGTCGACCAGATAGAACGCGTTGACGCTGTAATAGGCGCCATTGGCGAAGCTCGACGACGGCGGATGGCTCTTGACCCAGCCCTGGAACGCGCCAAGTGTGGGGTTGGCTTCTGCGAAGGCCTTGATGCGGGCGGGATCGGGCTTGTGCGTGGCCGGATCGGGCTGGCTGGCCTGCAGCAGCCCGTAGAACTGCTCTGGCGTATGCACCGGGAACAGCGGCACCGAGTTCATGCCGGTGCGCCACTGCTGGCCGTCCGCCTGCCTGAACATCAGCGCGAAGCTGCGGATCGGCACGCTGCCGTCGGGCGCCTGCGGATTGCCGCCCGGAATGGCCAGGCGCCCGATCACGGGCGTACGGCCCTGGGCAAACACGCCGGCCTTCGACAGCTGCGCGGCCGCTCCCGTGCTCTCGAAATAGCCTTCGACGCAGACGCCCTTGGCGTGATTGCGCCGGAACCCTTCGTGCAGCCCGTCGTTGCGCTGGAACTGGTTGACGATGGCCTGGGTGGATAGCCGGTGCGGCGCGATCCACCCGCCCGTGTAGGCAAAGCCGCCGGCCAGGACGAGCACCACGGCGCCGATGGCGCCCAGGCGGCAGGGCACGCAGATGCGCGTGCCCGATTGTGATGTGGGGGTGTTGTCGGTCAATGCGTACTCCCGGTGCGTGAGGACTCATCCGGTATACGCGCAACGCCGGGGGAGTATTCCACCCGCCCGAAAAAAAATCGCCCGGCTGCGTCCGGCTGCCGGGCGAATCCGAAACCGCTTACGGTTTCTCGCGGGTAATCGACAGTGCGCTGAACGACTGTGTCACCGGCATCACTTCGAGGTAGTTGATATTGACCCGCGCCGGCAGCGTGGCGGCCCAGAACACGGTCTCGGCAATATCGTCGGGCGTCAGCGCGTCGGCGCCTTCGTAGACCTTGTCCACGCGCGACTGGTCGCCGCTGAAGCGCACATTGGAGAATTCCGTGCCGCCTACCAGCCCCGGGGCCACATCGGTCACGCGCACGCGGGTGCCGGTCAGGTCGGCACGCAGGTTCAGCGAGAACTGGTGCACGAAGGCCTTGGTGGCGCCGTACACGTTGCCGCCCGGGTAGGAATAGGCGCCGGCCACCGAACCGATATTGATCACATGGCCACGGTTGCGCTCGACCATGCCCGGCAGCACCGCGCGGGTCATGGTCACCAGGCCCGTGACGTTGGTGTCGATCATTGTTTCCCACTGGTCCAGGTCGGCGCGGTGCGCGGGCTCCAGGCCCAGGGCCAGGCCGGCGTTGTTCACCAGCAGGTCGATCTGGGCGTAGTCGGCGGGCAGGTCGGCCACGGCGGCAAACACGGCATCGCGGTCCCGCACGTCCAGTACCAGCGGCAGCACGTTGTCGCGGCCCAGTTCGTCGACAAGGGCCCGCAGCCGGTCTTCACGGCGGCCGGCGGCGATGACGCGGTGGCCGGCGTTGACGAAGCGGCGGGCGATGGCGGCGCCGAATCCGGCAGTGGCTCCGGTGACGAATACGATCATGTTGGCTCTCCAGCTTGAATCGGGTTGGGCCCCGGATACTACACCGTTGCCCGCGAACCCGGGGGTCAGCGGATGCAGATCGATATTACGCGGCGCGCGGCAGGATCACCCGGCAGCGCGGGAAATTCAGGCAGCCCCAGAACGGGCCGGCCTTGCCGTGGCGCGCCACCAGCTTGACGCCACAGGCCGCGCAGCTGGGCGTGTGGAAATCGCCGGCGAACGCCGACTCCATCAGCATGGCCTGCGTCTCGGCCGGCAGCGCCCGGATGCGGGCGACGATGGCCTCGCCATCGAGCAGCTGGATGCCCGCGCGTTCGGCCGACGCCTGCACGGGCCGGCCCACGTAGCCGGACAGCGACCAGAACACGCCCCGCCGCACCTGGCGCTCCAGCATCGCGCCGCCCAGCGCCCGCACCTGTTCCACCTTGACCGGCCGGTTCCACGCCTTGCATTGCACGACCGCCAGCGGCGCGCGCTGGCCGCGTTTGTACAGCGTGGCATCGACGCCCCCGTCCGGGCCATTCGGCACGGTCTTCACCTTGAAACCCATGGCTTCGTAGTACGCCACGCATAGCAGCTCGAAGCGTTTCCATTCGAGTTGGCGGAGCGCGTCGAGCGACCATTCGCGGACGGATGGGGGGATCGGCCGTGGCCCCGCCGGTAGCGGTGCCCCGGCTGCAGCGTTGGCCGCGGCGCGGGCCGGCGGCACCGTCCTGACCGTATCGGCATAGGGACGCAGCCCGGCCGGCGGCGCCACGGGGCGGCGACGCGGCGCCATCCGCCGGTGTGCTTCCTGCTGGCGGCGCTCTCCGGCGTGGCGGTGCGCCTTCCAGGCCAGGATCGCGGTCATCGCCGCCACCACGGACGCCGCCAGGCGGAGCAAGCCGGACAGGCCCGACGCGGCGTGGGGCAACGCGCGCGCCTGAACCAGAAACCCGATGACGCCCGGCATGACCGCGTAGAGCGTAAAGAAGCAGGCGGCGCCCAGCAGCGCCGTCATCCACCACGGCGCCTCGATCAGCGTGCCGACGACTGAATGCCGCCCCCATTGCCGCTGCGACTGCGCGCGCGCCTGCGCGTTCATCCCACGAACCATTGACCCGCCTCTTTTTTGTTCTTGATGGTGTCCGAGGCGCCCGACCGGTCCCGTCCAGTCATGCGTGTGCGCCCGGAAAATGCCAAATGTATCGAAGATGTCTTGCGGCCGGGTTGTATCGCATCCACACCCGTCTTTCGGGGGGTACAGCGCACAAATCCCGCGTTTTTCATTCCTTTTTCGACTTGATTTCGTGGATGCAAGTCATTTTGGGAATTGATGGCCGAGGCGTAGGCTTTCTGTACGGTTCAAACGGAGCCGATCACAACCACACCATGATGACCTCGAAGACTCTCCTGACGCCTGCCCTGCTTCTCGCCCCTGTACTGGCCTGGAGCGCCCCCGCGCCCACCCCCGTCAGCCATGACGCCGCTTTGTTCGGCAGTCCGGCGACCGCGCAGACCGTCGGCCGTACCCTCACCATCGGCCCGGACACCCGCTTTGTCACCGTGGCATCGGGCGAATCGGTGGCCATCCGGGCTGGCGGCCAGACCGTCAACTGGACCTTTCTTGAGGCACTGAACGGCGCCACGATGCCGCTGCGCGTGCTGATGCCTGGCACGCAACAGGCCAGCGGCGTCTACATCCACGTGGCTCCGAGCGAGGTGTACAGCGCGGGCTGAGCGGCCTGCGGGCCGACCTTACGCGCGCGAAGCGCGACGGCCCGGCGCCATGACCGGACCGGCCAGATGGGCGAACACGATGCCCAGCGCCGCCCACAGCACCGCCTGGATGCCGAACGCCGCCACGCGGTACTGCCACAGCAGCGTGGCCGGGAAATGCGCGGGCACCTCGTTGATCCCCGGCAGCAGCGCATGCGCCAGCGCGGCCAGCACCACGAAGATCGCGCCGGCCGCAAGGCCCACCGTCCAGCCGTCGCGCTGCGCGCCCAGCCGGCGCGCCGCCACCACCGATACCACCATGGCCGCCAGCGACACACCGATCATCGTGAAGAACAGCGCCGTGCGCAGCCCGATGGTGGACGGATCGCCGATGGCCGGCGGATTCGGCGGGTACTTGAAGAACGGCACCAGCACGATCGCGATATAGCCCAGCAGCGCCAGCAGGCCCGAGGTGGCCCGGACGCCCAGGGCGCCCAGACGGCCATGGACAAACGCGAAGACCAGCGCGAACAGGCCGCCCAGCGCGGCGCCGAACACGCCCAGCCCGACAAACAGGCCGACGCCCGACTGCGTGTCGCGACTGACCAGTTCCGGCATCTCGTGCGCATGGCTGCCGCCCATCGCGTGGGTCGCCTGTTCCTCGAAGGCGATGGCCGCCTCCACCTGCGGCTCACCCACCACGCGCGCGAACGCAAAGGCCAGCAGGCTGGCCAGAAGGCCCGCGATCATGCCGCGGACCAGCAGACTTCTCACCATGAGGGGGCCTTGTCAGTGGCAGGGAAAGCCAAGCAGATGGCGGCCGTCGTGCACGAACTCATGCACGTACATGGTGTTGAAGATGGCGGCGGCGCCCTCTTCCACACCTACGAAATAGATGGCCAGGAGCAGCAGCATGCCGCCGAAGATGGCCCAGGGCAGCAGTTCCCGGACAGGGATCGTGACCGGCGCGATGGTCGGCGCGATGGCCGGCGCAAGGTTGGCGCTTGCGTGCATGAGGATTCTCCTTGAGGATGACGCGTCCCGAGACGGATGGTTGTGCCCGAGGAGAAGGTCTGACTTGCCGGTGCCTCCCGCGATCACACGCGGGCAGCCCGGGATACAGTGGCGCGACCGTGCCGGCATCTCACCGGCTTCCTCTCTTCGGAATCCGTGCATTCTAGTCGAGGGGCTGCCGATCCGCCTAATCGCCGCCGCCCTTGCGCATCAGCCCTCAGCCATCCGCATCAGCCAGACCTTTGCCCGCCGACATGACCCGCCGCCTCACCCTGCTCTGCGTACCCGCCACGGCCGCCCTGCGCGCCGGGCGCTTTCCGGCCGATGACGCCCTCGATGAAGGCGCCGCCGTCCCGACCGCCCGCTGGACAGACAAGCTCGGGCAGCCAGACCGCGTGCTGTGCAGCCCGACGACCTGTGCCCGCGACACCGTGCGGGCCCTGGGCCTGACCGTGACGGAGGAACAATCGTTGCGGGAAGTGGACTACGGCCGCTGGCGCGGCCAGTCGCTCAAGGATATCGGCACGACCGAGCCGGAGGCGCTGGCGGCGTGGCTATCCGATCCGGACATGCACGCGCACGGCGGCGAATCGCTGGCGCGGGTCTACGAACGTGCCGGGCTGTGGCTGTCGCGGCGCGCGCCCGGCCATACCCTGGCCGTCACCCACGCCAGCGTGATCCGTGCCGTCGTCGCGCATGCACTGGGCGCGCCGGCGCGAGCCGCCATGCAGATCGATATCGCGCCGATGACGCTCACCACGCTGTCAGGCCATGGCGTGGCGTGGCGCGTGACGTCGGTCGCCGTGCCGGTCGTGGCACAGCCCGACGCCCCACCTTACTGAGCCGGCGGGCAGCTCCCCGCCCCGCCCTGGTCGGTATTGCGGAAGGTCACCACCAGCCGGCTGTCCTTGGCCATCATCAGCGTGTTGCCGTAGGTCACGGTCGGCATGAACGCGATATCGGGCGCCACGGCCACCGGCGGCTGCCGCTCGGCATCGACGGTCAGCACCAGTTCGACGGTATAGCTGTCCATCGCGGCACCCTGCGGCGATTGCGCGAACTTCTGGCGGAACGCGCACATGTCGCGCGTAATGTTGTCGAGCGCTGCCTGCACGGATACCGACTTGCCCGGTGGAATAGGCGCGGTATTGCACCCCGCCAGCAGCACGGGAGCCAGACACGCCAGAAGGGTGAAGCGCAAGGGCCGGATCATCGATATCTCCCGCACGTTGGGCGCCTTTGATGCGATGCACTCTACTGCCCACCCGGGCGGCACTCCATTGGCCTGAAGGCCAACCTGCATTGCATTTTTATTTATTAATATGCAATATAGCGCGATGGACACGAACCCTCCCTTTCCCGCAGGCCAGTTTTGCGCTGATGGCGTCACTTACCGGTATGTCGATCTGCCGGCGATGCTGGGTACATCCCTGACGCGGCTGCCGGTCGTCTTGAGACTGCTGCTGGAAAACGTGGCGCGCAATATGGAGGGAGACGAGCGCACGACCGCCATCGCGGCCATCACGACGTGGCTCGACAGCGGCACGAGCGAGGCGGAAATCGCCTTCCAGCCGGGCCGCGTGCTGATGCACGACACCACCAGCACGCCGGCCCTGGTCGATATCGCCGCGATGCGCGATGCGCTGGCCGAGGCCGGCGCCGACCCCGCCGCGCTCAACCCTGTGCTGCCCGTGGATGCGTCGGTCGACCACTCGCTGGCCGTCGAGGCATTCGCGCGGCCCGATGCGGCCGCCGAGAACCTTCGCATCGAGGCCCGGCGCAACGCGGAACGCTACAGCTTCCTGCGCTGGGCCGCGAAAGCGCTCAAGGGCGTGCGCATTCACCCGCCCGGCACGGGCATCATGCATACGCTCAACCTGGAGCAGCTGGCCACCGTTGTCACGTCCCAGCAGCGCGATGGTGCGCTGTGGGCAGTACCCGACACGCTGATCGGCACCGACAGCCATACCCCGATGATCAACGGCATCGGCGTGCTGGGCTGGGGCGTGGGCGGGCTCGAAGCACAGACCGTCATGTTCGGCATGCCGGTGATGCAGCGCATCCCCGACGTCATCGGTGTACGGCTGGCCAACGCGCTACAGCCCGGCGTGCTGGCCACCGACCTGGCGCTGACCGTAACGCAGCGGTTGCGCGCCATCGGGGTGTCCGGCGAGTTCGTCGAATTCTTCGGCCGTGGCGTGAGCACGCTGACCGCCGGCGACCGCGCCGTCGTCGCCAACATGGCGCCCGAGTACGGCGCCACCACCGGTTTTTTTCCGATCGACGCGCAAACGCTGGCCTATCTGCGCGCCACCGGGCGCAGCGAGGCCAGTATCGCGCTGACCGGCACCTACGCGCGGCACGCCGGGCTCTGGTTCGATCCCGTCGCCACGCCGCGCTACACCCGCACGATCGAGATCGACCTGGCCGGCATCGGCATGCATGTGGCCGGCCCGCGCCGGCCGCAGGATCTGCACACCTATGGCGACACGGCCGCCGCGCTGGCGCAGTTTCCGTTCGACGCCGGCGCCGGGCACCACGGCATGCCGCGCTACCCGGTGGCCATTGCCGCGATCACCAGTTGCACGAACACGTCCGATCCCGCGCTGCTGATGGCCGCCGGCATCGTCGCGCGCAAGGCCCGCGCGCGCGGCCTGACCGTGGCGCCGTGGATCAAGACCTCGCTGGCCCCGGGATCACCGGCCGCTGCCAGCTATCTGGCCCGCAGCGGACTGCGCGACGACCTGTCGGCCCTGGGCTTCGACATCGTCGGCTTTGGCTGTACCACGTGCATCGGCAACTCCGGTCCGCTGACGCCGGCGATCCGCGACGCCACCACGGCTGGCGCGGTGTGGCCAGTGGCCATGCTGTCGGGCAACCGCAATTTCCCGGGACGCATCCACCCGGACCTGTCGCTGGGCTTCATCATGTCGCCGCCGCTGGTGGTGGCGTTCGCGCTGGCCGGCGACGCCGAGCGTGACCTGTGCCGCGAACCCGTGCAGATTGCACCCGACGGCACGCCGGTCTTCCTCAAGGACCTCTGGCCGACGCGCGACGACATGGCGGCAGCACTGGCCGCCGGCGCCGAGCCCGCCGACTATCGCCGAAGTTTTGCCCTGGCGTCGGCCAACCCGGTCTGGGCCGCCCTGCCCACGGTCGATGCCGCACGCTATCCGTGGGATGACCGCTCCACCGCGCTCCGGCGCCCGCCGTTCGCGGCGCTGGACCAGGGCTCGCTGCTTGGGGAATACCGCGCCTGGCCGCTGCTGGTGTTGGGCGACGACATCACCACCGACCATATCTCACCCGCCAGCGCCATCCCGCCAGACAGCTTCGTGGCCGACTTTCTGGTCAGCCGCGGCGATGACCGCGCCGATCTCAACGTGTTTGCCTCGCGGCGCGGCAACTGGGAGGTGATGCTGCGCGCGGCCTTCTACAGCCGCACACTCGTCAACCTGCTGTTGCCGGATGCGCCCACGGCCCACACCGTGCACGGACCCACCGGCGATGTGGCGCCGATCTTCGAGGTGGCGCGGCGCTATCGCGACGATGGCCAGTCGGTGGTGCTGATCGCCGGCGAGCGCTATGGCACAGGGTCGTCGCGCGACTGGGCGGCCAAGGGCCAGCGCCTGCTGGGGATCCGGGCCGTGATTGCGGTAAGCTTCGAGCGAATCCACCGCTCCAACCTGATCGGCATGGGCATCCTGCCGCTGCGGATGCCGGACGGCATGCACCCGCAAACGCTGGCAATGGCGCCCGGCGACACGGTGCACGTCGGCGCCGATGCCCGCACCCTGGCGCCGCGCTGCAAGGTGCCGGTGCGCGTGGTGCGCAAGGACGGTTCGGTGGAAGCGTTCGAGGCCACCGCCGCCGTGGAAACCCGGCTCGAAGTCGAGTTGCTGCGGCGCGGCGGCGTCATTCCGTCGATCCTGCACAGGACGCTGGCGCGGCAAGGCACGGACGCACCCGCTGCGTAACCGCCCCACCCTGCATCCTGCGGCCGAAGACCATGAACCACGACCGATCCATCGCGGCACAGATCGTCGAGCTGATCCAGCGCGAGCAACTGCCCGTGGGCACGCATCTGCGCGCCCAGGCACTGGCCGACCGGCTGCGCGTGTCGCGTACGCCCGTGAACGACGCGCTCGGCCTGCTGCACGAAAAAGGCATCGTCACGCGCGAGAAGAACCGGGGCTTCTTCCTGGCGGCGCCTGTGCCGGTGCCGGCCGCCGAACTAGGCCTGTCCGGGCCGGACATGGTGGGCACCGCCTACTTCCAGATCGCCGACGACCTGCTCAGGGGCGCACTCCCCACCGAGGTGTCGGAACAAGCCCTCCGCACCCGCTACACGCTGACCGCCACGCAACTCAATGCGGTGCTGTCACGCATCGCGCAGGAAGGCTGGGGCGAGCGCAAGCCCGGCTACGGCTGGCAGTTCTCGACCATGCTCACCACGCCAGATTCGCTGCTGCAGTCGTACCGCATGCGCCTGGCGCTGGAACCTGCCGCGCTGCTGGAACCCGACTACCGCCTGGACCCGCGCACCATCGCGCAACTGCGGGCCGCCGAAGTCCACCTGCTCGAAGGCGGCATCGAAACCGATACCGCCGACCAGCTGCACGACCGTGGCGTGCGGTTTCACGAAGCCCTGGTCGAGGCGTCGGGCAATGCTTTCTTCATCGATGCGATCCGTCGCGTCAACCGCGTGCGCCGCCTGCTGTCGTACCGGTCGATGCGCGAGCGATCGCGCTATGCGGACCACGCGCGGCAGCACCTGCATCTGCTGGATCTGCTGGAGCGCGGGCGCAACGAAGACGCGTCGCAGGCCATGCGCGACCATCTGGGCCACACGCTGACGGCCCTGGCCCGCATCACCGACATCCTGGAACCGTAACCATCGACAGTGAAAGCGACAACCGAGAGGAACGACATGACTGACAAGGCCATTCTCGATGCCTTCGCGCCGACCGGCGCGCTACGTGCATCGATCAATCTGGGTAACCCTGTGCTGGCGCATCGCAAGGATGGCAACAGTGCCGGCGGCGTCTCCGTCGACCTGGCCACGGCGCTGGCCGCACGGCTTGGCGTGAAGCTTGAGCTGGTGGTGGTGGAAACGGCCGGCAAGTCCGTCGACGTGGTATCGAACGAGGAAGCCGACATCGGCTTCTTCGCCATCGACCCAAAGCGCGGTGCGACCATTGCATTCACGGCGCCGTATGTGCTGATCGAGGGCTACTACATGGTGCGCGACGACTCGCCGGTGCGCGCCAACGCCGACGTGGACCGTGCCGGTACGCGCGTGGTGGTTGGCAAGGGCA
The DNA here is from genome assembly GCF_900104095.1 of Ralstonia sp. 25mfcol4.1. GTDB lineage: Bacteria > Pseudomonadota > Gammaproteobacteria > Burkholderiales > Burkholderiaceae > Cupriavidus. The sequence goes on from NZ_FNJO01000003.1 coordinate 375,250, forward strand.
GCGCCTACGACCTCTACCTGACCCGCGAACTGCAACACGCCGAGATCGTGCGTGCGCCGTCGTCGCAGACCGTGGTGAAGACCTTCCTGGAAGCGTCGCTCGACGTGGCCGCCGGCGTGAAGCAGCAGTTGGAGGCCGACACCGCCGGCATGACCGGCCTGCGCCTGCTGGACGAGCGGTTCATGGTGATCCGCCAGGCGATGGGCGTGCACAAGTCGCGCGGCGAGGCCGCTGCGGCCTATCTGGCGAAATTCGTCGAGGAGATGAAGGCGTCGGGCCAGGTGGCCGCTGCCTTGCGGGCGCACAACATCCAGGGTGCCAACGTGGCCCCGGCGGAAGGCTGAAACGGAAACTGCAAGGAAGGGATGCGGGAAGCCAGGGCGTGGCCCTGGCAGCCCCCCCGCCCGGTGTCCCGGTTGCTGCCAGCCGGGACCCGCGCGGGAGAGGCGTCCGGCTGGATTACGAGCCCACCTTCAGCTGGCCGCCGCGACCCAGGCCACCCTTGACTTCCTGCGCCTTGTAGTTGCGCAGCGACACCACCATGTTGTTGTAGGCGTCCATGAACGCTGCCACGGTGGCCTTGCCTTCCGGCGTGCGCGAGAAACCGCCCAGGCCGCCGGCCGCACCGCCGCCAAACGCGCCCACTGCGGCGCCGAAGTTCGTCGCCGTGGCATTGCCTTCCGAGATCGACAGCTGCACGCCCGAGCGGATGTCGAACATGGTCAGCGTCACGACCGAAGCCTTGCTGGCCATGGCGCCGCCCACCAGCGCGCCGACGCCGCCGAACAGGCTGCCCACGCCGGCGGCAAGCTGGCCCGTGGCGTCGTTGTCGATGATGATGGCCGGCTCCATGTAGTAGTCGGCGGCCACGCGCTGGCCCTTCTGCTGCTTCGAACCGGCGCGGAATTCGCCCGAGTTGCGCTGCTTGTCGGTGATGTTCGACAGCTTGCTTTCCGTGCGGTTGTTGCCCACCGACGTGATCACGAAGCAGTTCGACTGCTGCACGGCCAGGCGGATCAGCGGCTCGATGGTCGTGATCTTCGTGGCGGCGCCAAAGCTTGCATACCATTCCTTGCCACGGCCATCGTCAACGGCCAGCGTGCCCAGCGGCGTGTCGCAACGCTCCAGCGTCGGGTTGGCGTTCACGCTGGTTGCGCCGCCTGCCGCGCCGGTGGCCGCCGTCGGCGCCGTGCCGGTGCTGATCGAGCCACCACCCATGTTGGCACAGCCGGCCAGCACCATCGACGCGGCCAATGCCGCCGCGCGCAGAGAGATCTTCTTGGACATGAATTCGCGTTCCTGTTGTCGGAAGTAAAAGGAAAAATCGGGGAGGGAAGAAATGGCGACCGGCGCTTAACGCTGGTACCAGCCGGAGGGGCCCCAGACCCAGTAATACGGATAGCCGCTGTACCACGCGTACCACGACGTGCGATAGGCTTCGCGCACCCGGTACAAGGCATGTTCGTCCTTCTTGGCGGCCTGGGCCTGCGGAATCAGCGCCGCGGCTTCCTTGTTGCCCTTGGAAGCGGCACGGATCAGCCACGCCTCGGCTTCGGCCGGGTCGGCGCCCATTTCCTCGAAGCCCATGAGATAGAGGCGGCCCAGGGCCAGTTGCGCCTGCACGTGGCCGTTGTCGCCGGCCTTGCGCATCCATTCCAGCGCCTGGTAGGTGTTGCGCTCTACGCCGTCGCCGCGCAGCAGGCGCAGTCCCAGGTCATAGGCAGCGTTCGGATTGCCTTCCGCCTTTTCCGCCAGCGCCTGCATGCGCCGATCCGATTCGGTGGGGCCTGCCGGAGTGAAGGTGGCGACACGGCGGTCCTGCTCGGCGCAGGCGTTGCCGTTGCACAGGCGTACGGTAGGCGACCGCGACAACTGCGATTCCGGCGTCTGGGCACAGGCAGCCAGGCCGGCAATTGCCGTAAATAACAAAGGAGCAAAAACGCGCATGAAACGACCACCCCGAAATCTTGTTTAGTTTTTATTCGTTTTGCTACAACGTCGCATTGTAAGCAAACGTTTAGATTGTAACCATATTACATGTAGCGATTGCAATACTTTGTACCATCGCCAGCGCCGGGCCCGCGCCGGCGTGCCCAATACGCAACAGTAATCATTCTCTTTTGCGGCGATCCAGCGATTGACACGGAACACGTCGTCTTGCGTCTACCCACCCTGTGGGTAAGAGTCGCAAGCATCACACCGCCCCGGCGGCGCCTCCCAAAAGAAAACGGGCGCTGCCTGCGCAACGCCCGGCCGCATCCGTCCCCCCTGCCCTCTATTCGCTCACGGCCATTCCGGAATCGGGCACCGCTACGGCCGGCTTTTTCCTGCCGCCGCGACGACCGCGCCATGCCGACCACGTCACGGCAGTCACCAGCAGCGCGGAGATCACGACGAAGGTGCAGCTGATCGGGCGATCGATGAACACGGTCATGTCGCCGCGCGACAGCAACAGCGCGCGGCGGAAGTTTTCCTCCACCATCGGCCCGAGCACGAAGCCCAGCAGGATCGGGGCGACCGAGAACTCCAGGTACATCAGCAGCGCGCCGATCAGGCCGAAGGCCAGCACTTCCCAGATCTGGAACAGGCTGCTCTGCGTGCTGAACACGCCAACGGCGATAAAGAACATGGCCGACGGGAACAGGTAGCGATACGGCACCTGCAGCAGCTTGACCCATACGCCGATCATCGGCACGTTCAGGATCATCAGGATCACGTTGCCAATCCAGAAGCTGGCGATCAGGCCCCAGAAGATGTCCGGGTGATCGCTGATCAGCTGCGGCCCCGGCGCAATGCCCTGGATCATCAGCGCGCCCAGGATCAGCGCCATCACCGCATCGCCCGGAATGCCCAGGCTCATGGTCGGGATGAAGTCGACCTGCGTCTTCGAATGCGACGATGCCTCGGGCGCCGCCACGCCGGCGATCATGCCCGTGCCGAACTTCTCGGGCGTCCTGGAGATCTTGCGCTCCAGCGCGTAGGCCACGAACGTCGTGATCGTCGGGCCGGTCCCGGGCATGGCGCCGAACAGTGTGCCCACGCCGGTGCCGCGTACCATCGGCCAGAACGCCTGTTTCAGTTCGGCCATGCTCGGGCGCATGTCGCGAATTCGCAGCTTGGCATTGCTGGTGACCGCCGTCATGCGGTTGACGTTGAGGATGAAGTCGGCCACGCCGAACAGGCCCATGGCGATGGCCACCAGTTCCAGGCCATCACTAAGCTCGGGAATGCCCAGCGCGAAGCGGAACGTGCCGGTGTTCACGTCGGTGCCCACCACGCCGCACAGCAGGCCGAACAGCGTCATGGCCACGCCCTTGAGCGGCGATCCGCGCGACATGGTCGAACCCGCCAGCAGCCCCAGCAGCATGATCGAGAAGATCTCGGCCGGGCCGAACTTGAACGCGATGGCGGTCAGCAGCGGCGACGCGAAGATCATCACCAGGATGCCCACCGACGCGGCAAAGAACGAGCAGATCATCGTGATACCCAGCGCGGTGCCGCCCTTGCCTGCGCGCGTCATCGGATAGCCGTCCAGGCACGTGACCGCGTGCGGGGGATGCGATGGCAGGTTGAGCAGGATGGCGCCGATGGCACCGCCGTATTGCGACCCGTAGAAGATGCCGGCCAGCATCAGGATGGCGGGCACCGGATGCATCACGTACGTCAGCGGCAGCAGGATCGAGATCGCCGACAGCGCGCCCATGCCGGGCAGCACGCCGATCAGGTTGCCGACCAGCACGCCGAAGAACGACCACATCAGATTGCTGCCCTGGAACGCCACGCCGAAGCCGAACCAGAGATCATGCAAGGCATTGGAAACCATGGCTCAGCCTCCCCAGGTAAACAGCGGCAACTGGATCTGCAGCAGCCAGGAGAACACCACGGCGGCAATCACGCACATCGCCACGGCCAGAGCGGCCGCCTGCTTGATGTTGTTGTTGCGATCACCGAGCGCGGAAATGAAGACGATGGCGAACGTCGCCGGGATCATGCCGCCGTACACGCCGAACAGCAGGAACGCCAGCGTGCCCAGCACGATGCAGACCGTGCCGCGCAGGTCGGGGGCCGCGTGGCCATGGCCGTGGCCGGCCGGCTGTTCCGCGGGCGGCGCCGACTGACCGCGCGCCGAACTGGCGATCAGCACGCCGACGAATGCCAGCAGCGCGCCCACTGCAACGGGAAAGAACCCCGGGCCCATGCGGCTGAGCGTGCCGGTGTGGTACTGCAGGCCGGCGGCCACGGCCGCCAGACCGACGAGCACCATCAGCGCGCCACCGTAGTAGTCCTTCTTGAAGCGATAAGCCTGACTCATTGGTCGGCCCTCCGGCGGTCATGCAGCGGGGGCTGGGTACGGCGATCGAACATCGTTTGTCTCCTTGATACCCGCGCATGCGGGTCAACCGGAAATCTACAAACGATGTCTTCCAAGGGCCTTTCATGCGGCTTCCAGGCAGCTTACATATTGCATCACACCATGATGTATCTGGCGCGTCGGACGAATTTCTCGGTGTAATCCCTGAATTGGGAGACAAGCACTGTCCGGGGAAGTTGTATGGACACGCAGGCGCCCCGGTGCGGCGCAACGCGCCGAATGCGCGCGGCATCGCCTTTATCGCCGCCACTTCGCGGCTGACGTTGCGGCAGCGCGTGTGGCCTGCCGAACGCCCGGTCCGCCACGGCAGCGGTTACGTATGGTTGCAGTGGAACCGCCGCTTCTCATTTGCACTACGCTGCTGCGCGGCACAACAAAAAGGCCGGTCGTGTGACCGGCCATCCGTTGCGTGCGGCACCGCCAGGAATCAGCAGTTGCCTTTCTTCGCCTGGCCCGGCGGGCAGAATCCGTTGCCGGGGCCGCCTTGGGGACGGGCCGCCGGCCCACTGTCGGGCACGTAGTAGGCGCAGCCACCGAGTAGTGTGGCGCTGGTAACAAGCATGATGAGGATGGTTTTCATGGTGTGGAGGGGCGACTGACCCGGTCAGTCACCTGTTTTAAAAGCTGAAGTTGACGCCGGACTGGCCGCCGTTGAACACGTTGACGTTATGGGTCTGCGTCGCGCCGCCCGCACTGGTGGCCTGCACCGAGTACTGGCCGGCGGCTGACGACACGGCCGACAGCGCAATCGGCAGCGTCGGGCTGTAGGTGCCGACGAGCGGCGCGGCGGCCGGCAAGGCCAGCGAGTAGGCGCCGGTACCGAGGTTGGCGTTGGTCGAGGCAATCTCGTATGACGCCGCGCCAATGGGCTGCAGCGCGCGCACGGCAGCCTCCGCCGAAGCCGTGGCCGTGCCCGACACCGTATTGGTCGTCGAAGTCGGCAGCGTGATCGGCGACCCGGCCGTGGCGACCGACGTCGTGGCACTGGCCGTCACCGGCACCGCGCCGATGATGCCGGTGGCGTGGCCGGATGGCAGCTTGTTGTCGACGATGACCACGTCATAGTTGCCCCCGGTGCTGCTCTGCACCAGCGGCGTCAGCACGAACTTCCCGCTGCCATCGGCCACGGTGCCGCGAACGATCTTGCCGTTCTGCTCCGCGTAGACGGTAGCGCCAGCCTGCGCGGGCGCCACAAAGCCGGTAATCGACCCGCTGACGGTCATCGGCGTGGCCGTGACCACCGGCTTCAGGCTGTAGCCGCCATTGCCCTGCTGGACGATCGACTTGCAGGCGTTGAAGTCCAGGATCAGGTCCACCAGCGTGTTGGCCGGCACCGTGAACGACTGGATGATCTTGTACCCGCTCTGCGTGGCGCTCGGCGTGGCCAGCGGCAGTTCGGTCGTCGTTCCGGACACCACCACCGCATTGGCCAGCGTATTGCCCTGGTTCGGGCTCAGTACCAGCCGCACCTGCTGGTACTGCCCGGCAGGCAGCGGCGCCCGGCCAAGGTCGAACAGCACGCCGTTTGTCAGGGACAACAGATCGACCCGCTGCGGCGTGGGCAGGGCGATGTCCGTCCAGCCGCCGTCGTTGTCGCCTGCCGCGTTGCTGGCGTTAACCCGCACCTTGCTGACCGTGACAAAGACGTGGTCGAAGCCGCAGGCCGGAGCATCGGTCATGGCCACATGCAGCGTGCCGTTGCTGGACGTCGTGTTGTCGCTGCTGCCGCCGTCGCCGCCGCCGCATGCGACGACCAGGAAAGGCACTGGCACTATGGCCGCGGTAACGGCCAGGATTTTCGCCACATTAAGCGGGTTTCTGATTCTCATGACAGGCCTCTCCTCAGGGCGCGGTTGTGCCTGAAGCATACGTTGGGCATACCCCATCGGGAACCGGCCTTTGCAACGATTCGTAACGAAAATGAAACCGATCGGCCTCGCCAGCGGGCCCCTACGTGGGACACGGCACATTCGGAATCGGCCGGCTTCGCCTACAGTGATGCGTATCCATGCACGCGAGCCGCGCATGCCCAGCACCTTTCAGCGTTTTCAGCATGTCCAGCCAGGAGAACCGCCGTGGGCAAACTGCAGGATCGTCGCCGCTTTCTGGGTGCCGCGCTGGGCGGCGTTCTGCTTCCCACCCTGCCCGCCTGCGGCGGCGGCGACGATCCCGCCCCGGCACCTGCACCGACGCCCTCTCCCGTTCCCGATGCGCAGATCACGCGGGCCATCGCCCAGGTCGACACGCTGGCCACCAACCTGATGGCCAGCTCCGGCGTGCCCGGCATGGCCGTCGCCGTGGTGCGCGGTGGGCAGACGGTGTACGCCAAGGGGTTCGGACGGCGGCTGGTGACAGCCCCCGCGCCCGTCGATGCCGACACCGTGTTCCAGCTGGCATCGGTCTCCAAGCCGATCGGCGCCACCGTGGTGGCCCGGCAGGTGGGACGCGGCAGCGTCCAGTGGGACACGCCCGTCATCACGCAATTGCCGTGGTTTGCGCTATCCGATGCCGATTCGACCCAGGCCGTGACCATCGGCGACTGCTATGCGCATCGCACTGGCCTGCCCGACCATGCGGGCGACCGGCTCGAAGACATGGGCTACGACCGCCGCGAGGTACTGACGCGGCTGCGCTTCCTGCCTGTCCACCCGCTGCGCACCGCCTACGCGTACACCAACTTCGGCATGACGGCCGGGGCGGAAGCCGTGGCGACCGCCGCTGGCATCGACTGGGCCACGCTGTCGGAGCAGGCCATCTACCAGCCGCTGGGCATGACGCGCACCAGTTCGCGCTACGCCGACTTTGCCGCCCGCGATAACCGCGCGCTCGGCCACGTCAAGGTGAATGGCGCCTGGGTGCAGGGGCTGGGAACCATGCCCGATGCACAATCGCCGGCCGGCGGCGTCAGTTCGTCGGTCAACGACCTGGCGAAATGGCTGATCATGCTGCTGGCCAAGGGCGAGTTCGCCGGCCAGCGCATCGTCGATGCCGCTGCGCTGGCGCCGGCGCTGGACCAGCAGATGCAAAGCGGCCCGCCCGTCAACGGCCGGCCGGCAAGCTGGTACGGCTATGGCTTCAATGTCGGCACCACCGAGCTGGGCCTGACGTCCTACAGCCATTCGGGCGCCTTCGCGGTGGGCGCGGCCACCGCCTTTACGGCCGTGCCGTCGCTGAACCTGGCCATCGTCACGCTGACCAACGGCTACCCCATCGGCATCCCCGAGACACTGAACGCGCAGTTCTTCGACCTGGTGCAATACGGCGCCTTCCGCCGCGACTGGGGCGCGATCTTCACCGATGCCCTGGCGTCGCTGCTGCTGCCGGAGGGCCGTCTGGTCGGCCAGTCGCCGCCAGCCAGCCCGCTGCCGGCGCGGGCCCTGTCGACTTACACCGGCACCTATCGCAACGACTATTACGGGCCGCTGCAGGTCACCGAGCAAGGCGGCGCACTGGTGATGACGCTTGGCGCGCGGCCGCTGACGCTGCCGCTCACGCACTGGGACGGCGACATCTTCACGTTCACGCTCCACAACGAAAACGCCACACCCGGCACGATCTCGCAAGCCGTCTTTGGCAGCGACCGGGTGTGGCTGGAGTACTACGACCACGAGGGGCTGGGGGTGTTTTCGCGGTGAGGGGAAGACACGCCGCCAGGCCGTGCAGCGCCAGCCCATAGCCACTGCGGCATACCACGTCTTCTCCGGTTGTCCTGCAAACCGGCACCGCTCGCGCGGCGTTATTCGAGTGTGATGTTGGCCGCCTTGCCCACGCGGCTCCACTTGGCGATATCGGCCTTCTGGATCTCGGCCAGCCGCTCGGGCGCCCCGCCCACCACCTTGATCCCCAATTTAGCCAGTTGCGCCTTGACGTCCGGGTCCTGCAGCGCACGGTTGATCTCGGCGTTGAGTCGCTGGACGATGGCGGGCGGCGTGCCGGCCGGCGCGAAAACGCCCTGCCATTGCTCGGCCTCGAAGTTCGCCACACCGGCTTCGGCCATCGTCGGCACGCTTGGCAGGCTTGGCACCCGCGCTGCGGTGGCCACGGCCAGCGCACGCAGCTTGCCGGCCTGCACGTGCGGCAGGATCGGCGCGGTGGGCGCGAACATGAAGTCGACATGGCCCGCCATCACGTCCTGGATCGCCGGGACGTCGCCCTTGTACGGCACGTGGTTCATGCGCACGCTTTCCTGCTGCTGCAGCAGTTCCGCCGACATCTGCAGGATCGTGCCGTTGCCGCCCGACGCATAGCTCAGGGTGCCCGGCTTGGCCTTGGCGGCAGCCACGAGGTCCTTGACGCTCTTGTACGGGCTGTTCGGGCCGACGATCAGCACGCTGGGGATGGTGCCAAGCAGCGCCACTGGCGTGAACGACTTCACCGCGTCATACGGCAGCTTTGGGTTGAGCGCCGGGTTGATGGCGTGCGAGGCCGTCGATGCCCCGAGCAGCGTGTAGCCGTCCGGCGCGGCGCGGGCCACGAAGGCCGAGCCGATGGCGCCGGTTGCACCGGGCCGGTTCTCGACCACGATCGTGGTGTGCAGTGCCTGGCCCACCTTCTGCGCGATCAGGCGCGCCAGGATGTCGGTCGTGCCACCGGCCGGGTACGGCACGATGTAGTTGATGACCTTGCCGGCGGGCCAGTCCGCCTGAGCGTGGGCGGCGCCAGCGGCGAGCGATGCGGCGGCCAGGCAGACCGACAGGCCCAGCTTGCGCATGCGGGCCGACAGGTAAAGCGATGCGAACATCATGTCTCCAGTTCTTTTTTGCGGTACGACTCAGGCCGGGGCAATGTCCCCGAACCCGTAAAGCGATTGCGGATTGCGAACCAGCACCTGCTGCGCCGTATCGGGCGATCCACACCAGTCCAGGAACGTGCGCAGCACGGCGGCATCGTCGATCGGACGACTGCCTCTGGCTTGCGCCGTAGGGTGCGGCCAGTCCGACCCCCACAGCATGCGCTCCGGCGCCAGCTTCAGGTAGCGCGCCGCCAGCGGCTGCATGTCGCTGTAGTGCGGCGCCCCTTCCAGCGATTCGATATAGGGCCCCGACAGCTTCACCCAGGCCTTGCCGGCCGCCACCAGGTCGGCAATCACACGGAACGCCGGCTCCGCCTCCGGCTTGCCGGCCGGCAAGTGGCCGTAGTGATCGAACACCATCGGCACCGGCAGCGCGGCCAGCATGCCGGCCGCATCGGGCAGCCACTGGGGCGGCAGGTTGAGCTGGACATGCCATCCGTATGCGGCAATCCGCGCCGCCAGCGTGGGCAGATCGTCCAGCGATACCGGCGCGGGCAGCGTCAGGTTCAGCCGGATGCCGCGAATGCCCGCCCGGTGCAGCCGCGCCAGTTCGTCGTCGGCGACATCGGCGGCGACCACGGCCACGCCGCGTGCGCCCCGTCCCAGCGCCGCGATGGCGTCCGTCGTGCTGGCGTTGTCGGCGCCATAGGTCGAAGGCGTCACCACGATCACGCGCTGCGTGCCCAGCAGGCGCTGGACCTGGCGATAGTCGTCGGCCGACGCATCGGGCGGCCGCAACCTCGCGCCCGGCGCCACCGGATAGCGACTGTCATAGACGTGCACATGGCAGTCGCATGCGCCTGCGAAGGCGGCGACGGGGCTCGCGCCGGTGGTCATGCGAGACGCCCGCCATGCACCGGGGCACCGCCTTCCGGCATCGGCACGCACAGGATGGAACCGGTCGTGGATTCGGTCATCAGCAGCGTCTTGCCGTCGGCACCGCCGAAGCACAGGTTGGTCAGCGACGCCCCGATCGGCGTGCGAATCACTTCGACCGGTTCGGCGCGGTGGTTGAGCACCCAGACATAGCCCAGCCCCGGATTGGCCACCAGCAGGAAGCCATCGGCGCGCATGGCCAGCCCGTCGGGGCCGCTTGGGCCGTACGACGTGAAGAACTGACTGACCTTGCTGACCGAGCCATCGGCCTGCAGCGGCACGCGCCACACGCAGTTGCCGCGCGTCATGGCCACGTACAGCACTTTTTCGTCCGGCGACAGCACGAGGCCGTTGGGACTCGGCGCGTTGGCCAGCAGCACATCGAGCCTGCCATCGGGCGCCAGTCGATACACGCGGCCGGTGGGATCGTGCATGCCGGTCTGGCCCTGGTCCGTGAAATACAGGTTGCCGGCCGAATCGAAGGTCAGATCGTTGACGCCCCGGAAGCGCTCGGAATTGCGCCGCTCCAGGAACGGCGTGACGTTGCCGGTGCGGGCATCGAGCCGCATCAGGCCATTGCGGTAGTCGGTAATCAGGAAATCGCCGCCGGCCAGACGCTTCATGCCGTTGGGCTCGCCGTCGTACTCGGCCACCTGTTCCCAGTCGCCCTGCAGGGACACGCGAAAGATCCGCCCGTAGGGAATATCTGTCACCCAGAGATGGCCGTCCGACCAGACGGGACCTTCCAGGAACGAATCGGTGACCACGCCGCCGCCGCGATTGGCCAGCGACCACGCGTTGGCCCGATCGTGCCGGCGAAACGCGTCGGGCAGCCGGGAGAGCACCGCGGCGTCACGGATGGTGGGGGGCTGAAGCAGCAGCATCGCGACCCCTTATTGCTTTTCGATATTGGCCTTCTGCGCAATGGTGGCCCATTGAGCAGTTTCCCGCTGGATCAGCTGCGCAAACGCGGGGCTGTCCAGATTGCCCGGCTGCGAACCCATCTTCGCCAGGAAGTCCTTCATGTCGGGCGCCTGCAGCGCCTTCTGGATTTCGGCCTGCAGGCGGTCGACGACTTCCTTCGTCGTGCCCTTAGGGGCGGCCAGCCCCGACCAGTTGAACAGGCTGAAGGCCGGCAGGCCGGCTTCGGCAAACGTCGGCACGTTCGGGAATACATCAACGCGGCTCTTGCCGCTGATGGCGAGCAGGCGCATCTGGTTGCCCTTGACCGACGCCAGCGCGGTGGGCGTGGATACCACCAGCAGGTCGACGCTGCCACCCAGCAGGCCCACCATGGCCTCGCCGGCACCCTTGTACGGCACGTGCATCAGCTTGATGCCGGCGGCCTGCTGGAACGCCTCGGCAGCGAAATGCGGGGAACTGCCCGGACCACCGGTGCCGAACGTCACTTCGCCCGGATGCGCCTTGGCGTAGCTGACCAGCGACTGCAGGTCCTTGAAGCGCGAATCGGCCTTCACGCCCACCACCACCGGCGAGAACGCAAACGGTGCGATGGGCACCAGCGCGGTCTGGTGGTCCCAGTTCAGTTTCTTGAAGACGTAGGGCAGCGTGGTGTACGAATTGTCGTTGGCCAGCAACGTGTAGCCGTCTGCCGGCGCGTTCACCACCTGCGAGGTGCCGATCGTGCCCGAGGCACCCGGCTTGTTCTCGACCACGAAGCTCTGGCCCGTCTGCTGGGTCAGCTTCTGTGCCACCTTGCGGGTCACCACATCGACGGCGCCGCCCGGGGGGTTGGGCACGACGATCCGCACCGGCTTGTCGGGATATGCCGCCAGCGCGGGCGCGCCCAGGCCGGCCAGTGTCGCGGCGACGGCCAGCGGCGCCGCCAGACGGGAAAACGAGCGGAAGAATGAGGGGAAAAATGCGCAATGCAACATCGTTGTCTCCCGGCAACTGCGGCGGTTCTGGCTGGCGCCAAACCCGCCGCGATGCCTGTTTATGTCTGTGGAAGCCTGGGGCTTCCCTCACACCGTTACACCGTTACACCGCCGTGGCGGCGTCCTGCAGCACGGCCAGCACGTTCTTTGCCGCGCCCACGCCCATGTTCACGTAGGCCGCGTCGCTGACACCGCCGATATGCGGCGACAGGATCAGGTTCTCGATCTGCTGGAACGGGTGCGGCACCGTCATCGGCTCGACCGCGAAACTGTCCAGGCCGGCTGCATAAAGCTTGCCGCTGGACAGCGCCTCGGCCAGCGCCGGTTCGTCGATCAGGCCGCCACGCGCCGTGTTGACCAGGATCGCGCCGTCCTTGAACTGGGCCAGCGTCTCGCGGTTCAGCATGCCGCGGTTGTCGTCGGTCAGCGGGCAATGCAGCGACACCACATCGGCCTCGCGATACAGCTGCGGCAGGTTGTCCACCAGCGTCACGCCCTGGGGCACGGTCTTCGCATAGGGATCGAACGCGATCACGCGCATGCCCAGCGCCACGCCTGTCACGGCGGCGCGACGGCCGATCTCGCCCAGGCCCACGATGCCCAGCGTGCGGCCGTTCAGCTCGATGGTCTTGTGGATCGACTTGTCCCAATGCCCGGCGCGCATGCGGGCGTTCAGGTGCGGCACGGCCTTGGCGCAGGCCAGGATCAGCGCCCATGCGTGCTCGGCCACCGCAGCGGCATTGGCGCCCACCGCCGCCTTCACGGCGATGCCACGCTGGGCGGCGGCGCTCTGGTCGATCACGTCGATGCCGCTGCCGTGCTTGGAGATCACCTTCAGCGACGGCGCGGCGTCCATGACCGTCGCGCCCACCTTGCCGTAGCGCACGATGATGGCCACCGGGTCCTTCTCCCTGGCCAATGCCAGCACGGTTTCCTCGCTGCATTGCTTGCCGGCGAAAACCACCTCGAAATCCTTGAGCAGTTCGAGCGCCTGCGGCGCCAGGTCATTGCCCGTGACCAGCAGGACGGGTTTCTTCGCGACGCTCACAGCGATTCCCCCTCGGCCAGCACGCCGGCGGCGCGCAGTTCCTTGTCGAGCCAGCCCGGACGCAGGTCGCCGGCCTTGATCGCTGCAATACGCTTCGCTTCGGCATCCACCTTCTTCTGCGCCAGTTCCAGGATGGCCGGCACGTCTTCGCGCGGGATGACGACCACGCCATCGGCGTCGCCCACGATCAGGTCGCCCGGATTGACGGCCACGCCCGCCACCGATGCGGGCCAGTTCACCAGGCCGCCAATGGCCTTGGTGGGGCCGCACGGATTGGTGCCGGCCGAGAAGATCGGGAACGCGCCATGGGCCAGTTCGTGCGAATCCCGCACGGCGGCATCGATCACAAAGCCGGCCAGGCCCGAGGCCTGCGCCTGCGTGGCCATGATTTCGCCGCACAGCGCGGCCGTCTGGTCACCCTTGCCGTCCACCACGATCACATCGCCAGGCTTGCCCAGCGCCAGGGCCACGTGGAACATCAGGTTGTCGCCGGGACGCACCTCGACGGTCAGCGCCGGGCCGCACACCTTCATGGCCGGCGACAGGCCCTGCACGCGGGCGTTCAGCGTGCCGCGACGGCCCACCACATCGGCCAGGATGGCGGCCTGGAACTTCGACGCACGCGCCACCAGTTCGGGCGAAACGCGCTCGAAATCACGACGGATGGCGGGGGATGCTTTGGCTTGGGTGCTCATGTACGACTCCAGATATGACGGACAAACAAGGGGTCCAGCTCAGGGGGCTTACCTGGTGGAAGCGAGCTTCCACAGGCTTTCGAACTTGCCGCGCTGCGTGGCCATGTGCTGGGTCCACGCCGCGCCGGACAGGTAGGAGATGCCGCGCGCCTCGTTGACGGCGCGGGCCAGGAATTCGGGGTCTTTCGTCGTGGCCTCGATGGCGTCCTGCAGACGCCTGGCGATCTCCGGCGGCAGGCCACGCGGCGCCGCGAAGCCACGCTCGGACGAAATCGTGATGTCGAGCTTCTGTTCGCGGGCCGTCGGCACGTCGGCCACCAGGCCGGGGCGGCGCTCGTCGCCCAGTTGCGCCAGCACCTTCACGTCCTTCGACGCACGGTCAGCCTCGGTGAATTCGGTCGTGCTCATGGCCATCACGTCGATGTGGTGGCCCAGCAGGCTCGTCTTGGTCTGCGACGTGCCGGCGAACGGAATGTGGTTGACGCGCGCGCCAGTCGCCTGCTGCAGGGCCAGCGCGGCCATATGGCCATTGGTGCCGATACCGTTGCTGCCCATCGACAACCCTTCGGGGTTGCCCTTGAGCTGCTTCACCAGATCGGCCAGCGACCCCAGCTTGCTGTCGCCGGCCACCACGAACATGGCCGGATCGTCGATCACGCGCGCCAGTGGCACGATGCCGGCCGGGTCGTACTTGGGCTTGCGCTGGATCGGAATCGTCAGCAGCGAAGGCGTCGATACGATGCCGATCGTGTAGCCATCGGCCGCCGCCCGCGCCAGCGCCGAGTAGGCGATCTCGCCCGAGGCGCCCGGCTTGTTCACCACCACGATGCGGGCCTTGCCGCCCAGATGCTTCTGCAGGTACGGCGCCATGGCGCGCGCCAGCAGGTCCGTGCCGCCGCCGGCGGCAAAGCCGACGTAGACCTCGATGGGCCGGTCGTCGGGCCAGGCCGCGTGCGCGGACATCGCCGTCATCGCAAATGCCGCGACGAAAAGCGATCGGAAGGATCGGGGGGACCGGACTTGATGCATGGTTTGTCTCCGCTGCTTGCTGCGTTGTACTCTGTACAACGTCGTTTCATAAATTTGAGATAACTATAGTTCGTAAAAGGCGCGGCTCCACTTGGCGTTTACCCGGTACGATGCAAAACGGCGTTGTACACAGTACAATCGCCAAAAATACGGACCGGATCAGAAGATGAGTAACCACGGGGTAGCCGCCGTCGAAAAGGCGCTTGGTTTGCTGGACTGCTTCCGCCTGGGCGCCGAAATCCAGTCGCTGGCGCAGCTTTCCAGCACGTCGGGCATGCACAAGACGACGGTGTTTCGTCTGCTGAATTCGCTGGAGCGGATGAGCTATGTGGTGCGCACGGCCGATGGGCGCTATGCGCTGGGGCCGCGTGTGCTCTACCTGGGCAAGCTGTACGAGCAATCGTTCCAGCTCGGTTCGGTCATCGAACCGGTGTTGCAGGAACTGGCGCTGGCCACCCGCGAAAGCGCGTCGTACTACGTACTGCACGGCGACGAGCACCGCATGTGCCCGTATCGCGCCGAGCCAAGCGAAGGCCTGCGCGAGACGCGCCTGCCGGGCACCATCCTGCCGCTCGACGACACGGCGATCGCATCGGTGCTCAAGTACTGGGGCAAGGAAGACGAGTCGGCCCGGCGCGACGAGCCGCTGCCGTGGTTCACCGCCGGGGTGCGCGATATCTACACCGCGGCTTTCGCCACGCCGCTGTTCGGCGCCGGCGACAAGTTCATCGCCGCGCTCGCGCTTTCCGGCCCGGCCTCGCGCCTGGAGGCGGCGGACCGTACCGAGATCGCCCGCGTGCAGCTGGTGGCTGCCACCAAACTGTCAAGGCTGCTGGGCGCGAGTCCGGCTTGGTGCGAAAAGATCTACGGCACGGACCACTTCACTCACGACTGAAGCCGGCGCCGCCAGCTTCGACCGCGGCTTTCGGCAATGGATGGCTCCGGTTCGCCAGGCTGGCTGACGGGCACGTCCTCGATGGCTCCCCGCCATTCCCGGCCGCCGCACCGAATATCGGGCCGTGGTGTCGATGTGCTGGCCGACTTTCTCCGCGACCGCGCGAGGTGGCGAGTCCGCCCGTTAGCCGGCGATCTTCATCGTCTTCCCTGATTTGACGGCTCCACCCGGCCCCGACCGTGTAAACTCCCCGTTTTTTTCATCCAGCCGACATGATGCAAGTGCCACAGCGCACGGGTCTCAGCGGCCCGAAACTGCTTCGCCTGCTGGCTCGCCTGACCGATGCCGGAGCCGCTGCCGCCCCGCCATCGCTGTCTGCCGTGATGAGCCGGTGGCTTGGCTGGACCGACGCCATCGCGCTGTCGGCCGCGCTCAATGGCAGTCCGCCGGAAGCGCCGTCCAGCGCACCCGCGCGGGCGGGCAGCGGCAGGCCCGTGGCCATTGGCGACGCCGCCGGCACCCATGTGCGCGCCATGCTGACCGCGGCGATCACCGGGCAGGCCACGTCGGCCGACACCCGCCGCCGCATGCCGGCGCGCTCCGCCGCGCCCGATCCGGCCGAAACCGATTTCGGCGTGCATCGCCAGCGCTACGTGGCGCTGCAGCAGCAGATGGAACACGAGATCGCCGGGCTGCGTGCGCGGTTGCGTACGGCCCTGGCGGCGCGCACGACGTCGGCGGGACGGCTCGCCATGCTGGATACCGTCATGGAGCAGGTGCTCGGCCCGCGCGAACAGGCCGTGCTGGCGGCCGTGCCGGGGATGCTGGAACCGCATTTCACACGGCTGCGCGGCGCCGAGGGCGCGTGGCTCAACGAATTTCGCAGGGACATGCAGAGTGTGCTGCTGGCCGAGCTGGAGATCCGCTTCCAGCCGGTGGACGCGCTGCTCGCTGCCCTGCGCGAAAGCTGAATCGACATGAAGAAACCTTCCACAACCGTTGCCGCACCACTGGCGGTCTTCCTCGCGGGTCTGGCCGTCGTCGGCTGGGTCGGTGCCGGCTACGCTGGCACGAATGCGCTGGCGCTGGCCGTCACGCTGATCATCGGCGGCTTCTATGTGGGCGGCGCACTGGAACTGCGCCGCTACCGCGAGGCCACGCCCACGCTGACCGCCGCGCTGGCCGACCTGGCCACGCCGCCGGCCAGCCTTGCGGCGTGGCTGGACCGCCTGCATCCGAGCCTGCGCAACGCCGTGCGCCTGCGCGTGGAAGGTGAGCGCGTGGCACTGCCCGGCCCGGCCATGACGCCGTATCTGGTGGGCCTGCTGGTGTTGCTGGGCATGCTCGGCACCTTCCTCGGCATGGTCGGCACGCTGCGCACCACCGGCGTGGCGCTGGAAAGCGCCGCAGACCTGCAGGCCATCCGCGCCTCGCTGGCGGCTCCGGTTAAGGGACTGGGCTTCGCGTTCGGCACGTCGGTGGCGGGCGTGGCCACGTCCGCCATGCTCGGCCTGCTTTCCGCGCTGGTCCGCCGAGAGCGGGCGCAGGCGGCGCAAATGCTCGATGAACGCATCGCCACCACGCTGCGCGTGCATTCGCGCCATCACCAGCATGACGCCGTCTATGCGTTGCTGCAGCGGCAGGCCGAGCTGATGCCCGCGCTCGTGGATCGACTGGACACCATGACCACCGCGATGGCCCGCCAGAACGACGCGCTTGGCGAGCGCCTGTCGGCCAACCAGGAGGCCTTTCACGCACGCACCGACGCCGCCTATGCGCGGCTGGCCGACACCGTGGGACAGTCGCTGAAGGAAGGCATTGCCGACAGCGCGCGAGCCGCCAGCGCGGCCATCCAGCCCGCCGTGGACACCACGATGGCGGGCCTTGCCCACGAAGCCGCCTCCGTGCGCGACACCGTCACGCAGACCGTGCAGCAGCACCTGCACAGCCTGTCCGCGCGCTTCGAGGCCACGACCGCCGCCGTGACCGATACCTGGCAGCAGGCCCTGGCGCTGCACCAGCAGGCGAACACGGCCCTGACGTCAGACCTGCGGGCATCGCTGGACGGCTTCGGGGAAGCTTTCACGGCGCGCTCGTCGGCAATGGTGGACGCAGTCGGCACCCGTCTCGACGCGGCCAACGCCGACGCGGCCCGTACGTGGGATGCGGCGCTGTCGCGCCTGGAGCAATCGGGTGCCGCAATTACCGGCGCCAGCCACCAGGCCATGGCCGACGCATCGGCGGCCTTCGCGCAGCACGCCGCCGGTATCGCCGGCACGGTCAGCCAGTCGCACGCCGACCTGCAATCGAAGCTGGCCGCACAGGAGACAGCGCGCCAGTCGGCACTGGTCGCGAGCGACGAAGCCCGCCTGTCCGCCTGGCGCGATACGCTGGCCGCCATGGCCGCGACCATGCGCGACGAATGGCAGCAGGCCAGCGCCGCATCGGCCAACCACCAGCGCGAGATCCGCGACGCCCTGTCGCAGACCGCCCACGACATCGCCACGCACGCCCATACCCACGCCACCGGCACCGTGGCCGAGATCGACCGCCTGCTGCAGGCGGCGTCCTCGCTGCAGGCCGAACTGGCATCGCGCGACGAAGCCCGCCTGTCCGCCTGGCGCGACACGCTGGCCGCCATGGCCGCGACCATGCGAGACGAATGGCAGCAGGCCAGCGCCGCATCGGCCGATCACCAGCGCGAGATACGCGACGCCCTGTCGCAGACCGCCCGCGACATCGCCACGCACGCCCAGACCCACGCCACGGGCACCGTGGCCGAGATCAACCGCCTGCTGCGGGCGGCGTCCTCGCTGCAGGCCGAACTGGCATCGCGCGACGAAGCCCGCCTGTCCGTCTGGCGCGATACGCTGGCCGCCATGGCCGCGACCATGCGCGACGAATGGCAGCAGGCCAGCGCCGCATCGGCCGACCACCAGCGCGAGATCCGCGACGCCCTGTCGCAGACCGCCCGCGACATCGCCACGCATACGCAGCAGCAGGCCAGCGGCACCATCGCCGAGGTGGCCCGCCTGGCCCAGGTGGCAACCGAGGCGCCCAAGGCGGCTGCCGACGTCATCGCCGAACTGCGCCAGAAGCTGACCGACGGCATGGCGCGCGACAACGCGATGCTGGAGGAACGTGGCCGCCTGCTGGAGACGCTGGGCACGCTGCTCGACGCCGTGAACCACGCTTCCACCGAACAGCGCACGGCGGTGGATGGCCTGGTCACGACCACGGCCGACTTGCTGGAACGCGTGGGCACGCGCTTCACCGAACAGGTGGCGCAGGAGACTGGCAAGCTGGACGGCATCGCCGCGCAGATCACGGGCAGCGCCGTGGAAGTGGCGAGCCTGGGCGAAGCGTTCGGCGCGGCGGTGCAACTGTTCGGCGCCTCGAACGACAAGCTGGCCGAGCACCTGGCGCGCATCGAGGCCGCGCTCGACAGGTCGATGACCCGCAGCGACGAACAACTGGCCTACTACGTGGCGCAGGCCCGTGAGGTGGTCGACCTCAGCATGCTGTCGCAGAAGCAGATCCTGGAGAACCTGCAGCAGTTTTCCGCGCAACAGCCCGGGGTCGAGGCGGCATGACGGACGATATCGACGCCGGCGTGGAGCCGACCGTCCCGGCCTGGGCGGTGTTCGGCGACCTGATGTCGGTCATGCTGGGCGCCTTCGTGCTGGTCCTGCTGGGCGTGATCGGCGTGCAGATGGAACTGTCGGCGCGGCTGGAGAACGAGGTCAGGCAGCGGCAAGAGGAACTGAAGCGGCGCCAGACGCTGGAACAGGCGCTGGCCGGGCCGCTTGCAGCCGGCCGCGTCACGCTCAAGGATGGCCGCATCAATATCAGCGGCAACGTGCTGTTCGCGCTGAACTCCGACCAATTGCAGCCCGAGGGCCGCACGCTGCTCAAGAGCCTGGCCGCGCCGCTGTCGGCCTATCTGGGCGCACGCGACGAGATCCTGATGGTGAGCGGCTTCACCGACGACCAGCAGGTCCGGGAAGGTAACCGGCGGTTCGCCGACAACCTGGAACTGTCGGCCCAGCGCGCGCTGACCGTGACCCGTGCGCTGATCGAGGCGGGCGTGCCGCCTGCGTCGGTGTTCTCGGCGGCATTCGGATCGCAGCAGCCGGTTGCGCCCAATGCCACGGAAGAAAGCCGCGCGAAGAACCGCCGCGTGGAAATTGCGCCCGTGCCGCGCATATCGGCGGGTGCCGGGGCCACGGCAGGCAAGCCCAAACCCGATGCATAGCGACGCATCGCACGACGCGCCAAGTCCCGACCCGCGCGAGGACCGCCGCGACGCCCGCGCCCGGATCGACGGCTGGCGCGACAGTGGCGCCGACCGCGCCGACCCGGTGCGCTTCCGCTTTATCGAGGCGCTGGCCCGGCGCGCGTCCGCCTACGATGGCGAGGCACGGCGACGGCTGGAGCAGCGGCTGGCGGCACTGGTTGCCGATTATGGCGATGTGTTGTCACGCGTCCAGACCGAAGTGCCGGCGTCCGGCAAGTCGCTGCGGCGGGCCGACACACGCTCCGACCTGGCCGCCCTCACGGCGCGGCTTGGCCAGGGCGCCCATCCGGAAGACGCCCTTCCGGAGGACGCCCCGCCGAACGCGCATCCGGCCACACACCGGGGCGCCCTGCCCGCGTCCCAGGCACCCGGCACGCCCCGGACGCCGGATGCCCGCAACGGGCATCGCGCCCGCCACGCCGAGCCGGCGCTGGCCGACTATTTCCGCGACACCTGGGCGCGCGTCAGCGTCGATCGCCAGTTGCGCGATTCGCAGGCCGGTGTGCCGGAAAACGCCGGACCGCTGAACACCAATCACCTGGTGCATCGCTCGCTGTCGCTGATGCGCGAGGTGTCGCCCGGCTATCTGGAGCAGTTCCTCTCGTATGTCGATGCGCTGTCGTGGCTGGAGGGCATGCACGCCATCTCGCTCGTGCCCGACCGCGACGCGCCGCGCGCACCGGCCCCGCGCAAGGCGCGGGCCAGGTCATCCAGGTCGGGAGGCGGCACGGCCTGAGCCGTCGCCCGCCCGGACCGCCCTCGGGCCCGCCGGTGACGTCGCTCAGGCGGGCTTCCCGGTCTCTGGCGGCGCGGACGCCGGATCGTCCGCGACGGACTCGCCATCCCGCGTCGCAATCAACGCCCTGGGCGTGAACGGGATGATCGCCAGGATCAGCGCGTACACGGCCGTGGTGGCAATCACGCAGTACACGAATCCGTGCGACGGCGCGCTGTTGTAGATCCACGACCCCAGCAGGTCGCCGGCACGGCCGGACAGCGCGAGCACGCCATCCACCAGCATCATCAGCGTGCCCTGCAGGCCGGGCGGGCAGGATCGCATTGCCAGATCCAGGTAGGCGGCGGTGGCAATGCCCCCCATCAGGCCGGTCGGCGCCGCCAGCACCAGCGCCAGATCCGCCGAGTGGATGAATGCCAGCGGAATCATCTGCGGTACGGCGATGATCGTGCCCCACCACAGCAGCTTGCCCAGCGCGACCCGCTTGCACAGGTAGCCGTAGATCAGGAAGGTCGGCACGAAGGCGGCGGCAAAGATGCCGTTGTAGTACGAATACACGGAGTCCGACGCATGCAGCTCGTTGGTCAGGTAGAACTGCAACGGCGTGGCCGAACCTGGCGCGAAGTTCCACAGGAAGCAGATCAGCACCGCCGGATAGACGGCCTTGTGCCTGACCAGCCGTTTGATGTTCCCAACGAAGTCGGTGGCGCGGGCCTGCTTGCGGTCATAGAGCTGTCCGAACACCGATGGCGGCTTCCAGAGCGCCAGCGCGACGATCAGCAGGTTGAAGACGGCCACCAGGTAGATGGCCTGCCGGGCGGCCAGATGGTCGGAGACGTAGCCCGACGCAAAGGCGCCTGCCACCACCGGCACGGCGCTGATCACGTTCCACAGCGCGCTCAGCCGGCCTGACATCAGCTTTTCCTGGCCCACCAGGGCGATCAACCCCTGATAGGCCGCCGCCACGAAGCGGAATGCCAGCATGGCCATCAGCGTGCCCGCCAGCAGGCCCGGATAGGAAAAGCCCGAATGGGCCATCCAGACGCAGGCGAGCGCCGTCACCGGCGCGAAGATGAGGAAATAGCCGCGATCGCGCATGCCGAACGGGCTCCACTGGTCGCGCGCCAGCCCGAACACGAACGCCACGTAGACGGGGATGCCCGTCACCAGCCGGAACGTGGAAATCTGCGTGGCCGTCGCCTGCAGTTCGTTCTTGAGTATGTACGACGTCTGGATGTCGACCAGGGCGCCGGCCGGCGTCGCCAGGTAGACGAGCAACGTCAGCCATCCGAAATACGCCAGAGTTCGGTCGCTGCCCGCCTCGTCCTGACGACCAGAATCGGCCCGCATCGTCGCACCTGCCTGAGCCTGCCCGGAGTAAGTGTAGGAAAGAAAACGGGCACCGATCCGGCGGATCGGAACGGTCGGGGCGATCCCCGGTTCCCACCAGCTGAAAAAGATTGACCTTGATGTGGGCTTCAATCCTACAGTGGTTTCTGGCCCCAACCATGCGTCGGACAATTCCTGCATGACGGGCCCCGCCCGGCCACGGCCTGCCAGCGCTGGCCCGCCGGATTCCCGCATCGATGCGGATGGCTGCACCACTCAGGAGAAGCGAAACATGGGATACGTCACAACCAGGGACGGCGTTGATATCTTCTACAAGGACTGGGGACCGCGCGACGCTCAGGTGATCTTCTTTCATCACGGCTGGCCGCTTAGCGCCGATGACTGGGACGCGCAGATGCTGTTCTTCCTGGCGCACGGCTATCGGGTCGTGGCCCATGACCGCCGCGGCCATGGCCGGTCGAGCCAGGTCTGGGACGGCCACGACATGGACCACTACGCCGATGACGTGGCGGCGGTGGTGAAACATCTGGGCGTGCAGAAGGCCGTCCACGTCGGCCACTCCACGGGCGGCGGCGAGGTCATCCACTACGTTGCCCGCCATGGCGAGGACCGCGTCGCCAAGGCCGTGCTTGTCAGCGCGGTGCCGCCGCTGATGGTCAAGACCGAAAGCAACCCGGGCGGCCTTCCCAAGGACGTCTTCGACGGTTTCCAGGCGCAGCTTGCCGCCAATCGTGCGCAGTTCTACCTCGACATTCCTACCGGACCGTTCTACGGCTACAACCGCCCGAACGCGAAACCGTCCGAAGGGGTCATCCGCAACTGGTGGCGCCAGGGCATGATGGGCAGCGCCAAGGCGCACTACGACGGCATCGTGGCGTTCTCGCAGACCGATTTCACCGAGGATCTGAAGCGCGCCACGATCCCCGTCCTGGTCATGCACGGCGACGACGACCAGATCGTTCCCTATGCCGACTCGGCGCCGCTGTCGGCCAAGCTGCTGAAGAACGGAACGCTGAAGACCTATCCGGGATTTCCGCACGGCATGCCCACGACCAACGCCGACACGATCAATGCCGATCTGCTGGCGTTTGTGCGCGGTTAAACACCTCGCGTGCCGGGATCGCAGCCGCAGCGCGGCCGTCGATCTCGGCGCCGTCAGTTCACGGCGCGGCGATCCGCTGGGGCAGCGTCGCCGCCCTGATCCCGATCACCCATCCCTCCGTGCAGGCAAGGAACCTGAAGGGGCTGGTGGCCGACTCGCAGACGCGACCGGGCGGCCCGTCGTACGGCCGCGCCGGCACCGTCAGCACGCCCACCTGGCCGGCGAGTTGCTCAAGGCCCGCACGGGACTGAAGGCCGGATGACATCGGGGTAGCCGGCGCGCCGCCCCGCGGCGGGGTGCGGTTGCCCCAAAGTGCCATTGCGCCCCGTCCACCCGGCCATAAAATGAAGTGGCGGGCGGTCCGGCCGGGCCGCCGGGAACGCGGCCGCCCGTTCCAGCCGATGCCCCGCACCCTGTGCGGGGTAGACCCCATGCAAAAGTGGGGCCGGCACGCCGGGCAGCGGCAACCCCTCGCGCCAACCGCATCGCGCAGACCAAGGCCGTCATGGACAAGCTAGGACGATCATGGCAGTGGCGGCCCCTTGTCGGGCTGGCTCTCCTGTCACTGTTGCCGGGCGGGGGCGGCGCGCTCGCGGCCGGTGCCAACATCATTCCGGTGACGCTCGCCAGCGCACCCCTGACCACGTTTGACCGCTCGTTCAGTGCCGCGGTGCGTGCGTTTCACGATGAGGGCGTGGCCGACATCAACGCCGACCGGCAAGCCGGCTCCATCACGGGCCATGCGGGAACCACCACGATCAGTGCCGCGTTCCGCAGGCAATCCGATGGCACGCTCAATGTCCAGTTCGCCTCGCCAGACCCGAAAGCCACGGATCTGGTGCAGCGCATCTACAACGCCTACAACCGGCGCATGGGACGATGACATCCGCGCGCAAAGGGACCGATGCCATGACAATGCGGCCGCGTCCGTTCCGGATGCGCCTGGGTGCGCCGCGCTCGTGGGGCCTGGCGACGCTGTTTTTCCTGCTGACCCAGGCGGCGCTTGCCCAGCAGCATTTCGGCACAGCCCAGGATGGCATGCTGGCGTTCGGCCAGGCCGTGCTGGCCGACGACCAGCCCGCGCTTACGCAGATGCTCGGCGACGACTTCCGGGCCATCGTCCCGCCCGTGGGCGACGCGGCCCGCGAGACGTTCGTGCGCGCGTGGAATGTGTCCCACACCGTTCGAACGGCCAATGGCCATGCTTTCATCGTGGTGGGCGACGACGGCTGGACCCTGCCCGTGCCGCTGGTGAAACGCACGGCGGGCTGGCAATTCGACACCCAGGCCGGCCTGCAGGAAATGCGTGTGCGCCGCATCGGCCGCAACGAACTGGCCGCGATACAAACCCTGCTGGCCATCCGGGACGCCCAGGACGACTATGCCGAGACCACGCACGACGGCGAAACGCTCCACGTCTACGCGAGCAAGCTGGCCAGTTCGCCCGGCAGGCACGACGGCCTGTACTGGCCGACCGGGCCCAACGAGCCCCCGAGCCCGCTGGGCGAGGCCTTCAGCGATGCCAGCCGGCCGAACCAGAGCGAGGACGGCTACAACGGATACCGCTTCAGGCTGCTCACGGCACAGGGCAAGCATGCCCAGTCCGGCGCGATGAACTACGTGGTGGACGGCAAGCTCTTCGGCGGCTTCGCGGTGATCGCCTGGCCCGTGCGCTATGGCGACACCGGCGTGATGACGTTCATGGTGAACCACCTCGGCGTCGTCTACGAACGCAATCTCGGCCCGCAAACCGCCATGAAGGCATCCGGCATCCAGACATTCGATCCAGCTCCGGGCTGGAGGCGGGTAGCCCCATGAAGCGCATGGCCATCGCGACGGGCTGCGTCGCGCTGATGCTGGCGGGGTGCCAGACGAATCCACCATCCAAGGGCGCCCCGGCCGCCGCGCAATCACCGGCGGCTGCACAGGCACAGTCACTGGATCAGGCACGTCTGGCGGCCGTGCAGAAGCCGGCCGGCGTCGCCTACAAGCCCGAGGAGATCGAGGCACTGGTAGCCCCGATCGCGCTGTATCCGGACACCTTGCTCTCGCAGGTGCTGATGGCTTCCACCTACCCCATGGAAATCGTCCTGGCCGCCCGCTGGCTGAAAGCCCGTCCGGACCTGAAAGGCGACGCCGCCATCCAGGCCGCGCAAAGCGAGCCGTGGGACGCCAGCGTCAAGTCGATGCTGGCCTTTCCGCAGGTGCTGGAGCCGATGAACGACAAGATCGACTGGACGCAGAATCTGGGCGATGCCTTCCTGGCGCAGCAGAAGGATGTCTTCGATGCCATCCAGCGGCTGCGTGCGAAGGCACGGCAGGCCGGCAACCTGCAATCGAATGCCCAGCAAACGGTCACCACGCAGACCACGGCGGCGGGCCAGAGCGTCGTGATCATCGAGCCCGCCAACCCGCAAACCATCTACGTGCCGGCGTACGACCCTGGCGTCGTGTACGGCCCGTGGGCTTATCCCGCATATCCGTACTACTACTGGCCGCCCTACCCCGCCTACTATCCCGGCTACGGCTCTGGCATCGCGTTCGGCGTGGGGCTGATCACGGCGGCGGCGATCTTCGGCAATTGCGACTGGAACAACAACAACGTCCACGTCGAACATCACAAGGCCCGCAACATCGATCGCAACTTCGATTCCAGCAGGCTGAGCGGAGACCGCTGGCAGCATGACGCACGCCATCGCCAGGGCGTGGCCTACCGCGATAGCGCGTCGCGCGAGAAGTTTGGACGTAGTTCGCCCGGCGCGGAAACCCGCAACGGATTCCGGGGTCGCGACGGCTCTGCGGGTCGTGACAGCGGGTTCAACGGGGTCGGCAATGGTCGTGGCGAGATGCAACGCGACATGAACCGCGGCAATGCGAGCCTCGGCTCAGGCTCGAATCGTGGGAATGCCGGCGGCTTCCGGGGCGGAGGCGGTGGCGGCGGGCGTGGATTCGGCGGCGGCGGCCGGGGTGGGCGGCGCTAGGCAAGCCCCCTGCGGCTGCCGGCGGGACGGCCGGCGTCGCCGCCCACCGGCCGTTCCTCTTGGTCTGCGGCGGCGACCGTCTCACTTTACCGGTTCGAAATCGCCCGGTTTCCAGCTCTTGTCGAATGCCGCCGGCTCCGGGCCATAGATGCGGATGTAGGCAAACCATCCCTTGCCCGGGGTGGTCTTGATCCAGCGATTTTCCTTGCCTGCCGGCGCCGTCGGGCCAACGTAGAGATCCAGCGGGGCATTGGTCGGCACGCCCTTGAGTTCGAACAGCGAGCGCAGGGCTGCCTTGTCCTGGTCGGTCTGCACCTGCGAGCGGGTTTCGGCGTCGTAGATCGTGACCGACCAGAACAGCTTGCCCGGCACCGGCTGGGGCAAGGTCAGCTTGTAGTGCTTGCCGCCTTCGAGGAATGCCCCGGTGCCGTCGCGCACGGCCATCCAGTACAGCGAACCGGCGCCGGCGCTGCGCCGGAACATGGCGGGTGACGTGACGATGGCCTGCGCAAACCAGCGGTCGCGCGATTCCAGATCCATGCCTGCCGGCGTCTCGAACTGCGCGCTGCCGGGCGTCAGGCCCACCCACTCCCATTTCCGGTCAGGCCAGTTCACCCGGTCAGGACGGGCGCTGTCGAAGGCCGACACCAGCATCTGGTCGCGCCCGGCCCTGGCCGCGCGCTCCAGGATGTCCTTCATGCGCGCATCGGGATTGAACGGCTTGCCTTTCTCGATCCCCAGTTCGGCCAGCAAGCCGTACATGGGCAGGAATTGCGGCACGATCCGTTCCTCGTCGATGATCTTCTGCAACACCTGCCAGAACTGGAGATTGCCTTCCCAGCGCAGCGACGAGCTGTCCATGCGCTGTTCGGTGGTATCGACCAGCTTCAGCGGCACCGGACTCGCCGCCGACGACAGCGGATAGATCTTGATCGCGCGCAAGGCGTTGAGCGCGCGTGGCAGGTCTCCGCCGACCGGCAGCGCGCGCACGGCGAACAGGTTCTTGACTGACGGTGACGTGCCAACGTGGTAGCCCTTGGGAATCTTTCCCTTGTAGCCGGCCGGCACCACCAGGTGCTTGCCGCCCTTGCCGGCATCCGGCCCCGGAATACCCAGGTCCTGCACCCAACCCTGGTTGTGATCGTCGACCAGGCCGATATAGGGGCCGGGCGGAAGGTCGATGACGACCGGCCCCTGGCTCAGATCGATCACGGCCGAAGCATAGGGCGTATCGGAGTTCAGGGTGAAGCCAACCTGCCGCGGGCCTGCCGCCGCCATGCCCCACGACTCTCCATCCTTGATCCCCAGCTCGCGGTTGCCGTTGAAGATGCCTTCCACCGAGACGGTCGGATACCAGAACCGATACGCCGTCATGGCGCGCTGGAAGTCCGCATCGTTGCGCGCGGCCTGTGTGGTCTGCGCAGTCGGATAGCCGCGCTCGAATACATACCCCCCGGCGCCTTGGGCCAAGCTGGCGGTCGATGCCGCTACCAGCAGCGTGAACAGCATCATCCTGGAACGTGCCATGCGAAATTCTCCGTTGAATTCTGCATACCCGCCATGTGGATCATTGCGGGCATGACAATCGCCGGACGAGCATATCGCAAGACGCGCCCGCCCCATGACGGCCCCATGTTGAATGTTTTGATCGACGGATTTAAGAGAAATGGACAGGACCCATCCGTCGCGCATAGGACAGCGCGTGCCGGATCAGCATTTCATTTGCAGTCGCCACCGAGATCCCGCCGGATCATTCAAAATCGCTGGCCCGACCCGCGTGATGGGCCAGGCCGGGGGTCCATGGCGGGATGGCGGCCGTCAGTCGGCCGTCAGTCGGCCGTCACACGGCGAATCCGCACCGGAATGGACTTGGCCGCCGGGACGTGGCTTTCCTCGGCATGATGCCAAAGCGGCAGGAGCGGATTGCACTCGGGGAAATAGCCCGCCACGCATCCGGCAGGGATATCGAAAGGCACCAGTTCGAAGCCGTCCACGCGCCGGGCCACGCCGTCCGTCGTCACGGCTTCCAGGCTGACGGACTGCCCCGCCGACAGCCCAAGGCGCTCCATGTCGCCCTCGTTCATCAGCACCACCATTCGCGTGCCCTTGATGCCCCGGAACCGGTCATCGAGCGAATAGATCGTGGTATTGAACTGGTTGTCGCTGCGCAGCGTGAACAGCCGCAGTGTGTCTGCGCCCGTCTCGGGAGCGTCCGGGTCTTCGATCAGGGACTCAGGCGTAAAGAACTCGGCCTTGCCGCTTTTCGTCTTCCATTGCCGCTGGGCCACGGGCATCGGCCGATGAAAGCCGCCGGGCTCCCACATGCGTTCGTTGAGCCCGCGGAAGATGTCCGGATAAGTCTGCTCGATGGCGTCCCGGACCAGCGCGTAATCATTCGCCCACGCACTCCAGTCGACACGACTGGCCGACCCGAGCACCGACCTGGCGATGCCCGCGACGATCTGCGGCTCGGACAGCAGCTCCGGGCCGGCCGGCTCGGCCACACCCCGCGAGCCGTGGAAACATCCCGTGCTGTCCTCCATCGATACCGACTGGGCGCCCTGGGCACGCTGGTCGATCTCGATACGGCTCAGGCATGGCAGTACATAGGAAATCGCCCCATGGACGAGGTGGCTCCGATTCAGCTTCGTGGTGATGCCCACCGTCAGGCGCAGCTTGCGCCAGGCAGGCTCGACCACGTAGCGGTCGGGCACCGACCGCACCAGATTGCCGCCCAGCTGCACCACGGCCTGAACGCTGCCATCGATGATGCCCCGGCACGCGCCAACGGTATCCAGACCCTTCTCGCGCGGCGGCTCGAAGCCGTACTGCGATGCAAGTTTGTCGAGCGGGGCCAGTTCGGGCTTCTCGGTGATGCCGACGGTACGCTGTCCCTGCACGTTCGAGTGCCCCCGGATCGGCGACGCACCGGCGCCCGGCTTGCCCAGGTTCCCGCGCAGCATCAGCAGGTTCGCGACCATGCGCACGTTCTGTACGCCATGCCGATGCTGCGTCAGCCCCATCCCGAAATGCGCGATGACAGCCTTGGCATTGCCATACGCCACTGCCGCCTCGGTGAGGGCTGCGCGGGTCAGACCGCTCACGCGCGTAATGTCTTCCCACGCCGTCGCCTGCACGCAGTCGCTGAACGCGTCGAATCCTGTCGTGTGCTGCGCAATGAAGTCGCGGTCCAGCAGGCCGGTGCCGCCATTCAGGATGGCGTCGGCATCGGCTTCCAGGAGGGCCTTGCAGATGCCCATGATGGCGGCCGTGTCTCCGCCGGCCTTCACCTGGTGGTACTGCGTGCTGATCTGCGTGGCGCCCGGCGTCAGCATCTCGGCTGGGGATTGCGGGTTGACGAAGCTCACGAGGCCCGGCTCGCGAATCGGATTGAAGGTGATGATCGGGACGCCCCGCTTGCGCGCGTCCTGCAACGGGTGGAGCATGCGGGGGCTGTTCGTCCCGACGTTCTGCCCGAAAAAGAACATCAGGTCGGTTTTTTCGAAGTCATCCAGCGTGATGGTGCCCACGCCAACGCCGATGGACGCCTTCAGCCCGACCGACGTGCTTTCATGGCACATGTTCGAACTGTCCGGCATATTGTTGGTGCCATACATGCGCGCAAACAGCTGGTACATGTACGCAGTCTCCAGCGATGCCCGCCCGGAGGTATAGAACACCACGGACTTCGGATCCATCGCGCGAAGTTCCCGCCCGATTTCATCGAACGCCTGCGCCCACGTTACCTGGACGTATTTGTCGGTGCTCGCGTCCCAGCGCAGCGGCACGGTTACGCGGCCGGCATCCTCCAGGTCGTGGTCATGCCATTGTTCCAGTTCCGCGACGGTGTGACGCTCGAAAAAATCGGCCGCGATGCTGCGGGCAGTCAAATCCCACGCAGTCGCCTTGGCACCGTTTTCGCAAAACTCGAAGGCGTGTGGATCCCTCGGCTTCGCCCAGGAACAGCTGACGCACATGAAGCCGTCCGGCTTGTTCTGGTGCGCCAGCGCCTGGCTCGCCCGGACCGGCACATGCTCGTGCACGAGGATCCTTGCCACGGCCTTGAGCGATCCCCACCCGCCGGCGGATCCGGTGGGATTGGCTTCTGTCTTACCGTGTTTCATGGGGCGCTCCTTCGCGTGGCCCCCCGTCGGCGAGTTCGCCGATAAAGACGGCGCTGTGCCTGGACAGCAGCGCCTTTGCGCCGTCCAGTTGCGTGACCGGCACATCGGACACGATCAATCGTGCCGCGCATCCGTCCGGCTGCTCGGCACCGTCGGCGCTCTGCACCCCGACGATTTCCACCATCAGGCTCCGGAGCTCCGCCAGAAAGCCCTCGCCACCCGCTTCCTTTTCACTCTCGGCAGCCAGCCGCAAGGCAACCTTGAACTCCGGGTACGTCTCGACAAGCGCCTGGCACGCAGCCCCGGCCGCGGCGCTCTCGGCAAATCCGGCAACTATGGTTGGCATGACATCTCCGTGATTCGGCGAATGATCCCCCGGACAGTGCAAATAGCGTGCCCGCGGACCTCCCTTTGCCTCTCGCGTACTGGCGGGGCTCGCCAGACTCGCCGGGCACATTCGATGCATGCCGCGACCTCATCCGGGGCCGGCCACGAGGGCTGTCCCTGCCGATCCCACATTGCCTGGAGCGAAACATGAAAGCCCTTTGCTGGCATGGAAAGCACGACATCCGCTGTGACACCGTCCCCGACCCGAGCATCGAGCATCCGCGCGACGCCATCATCAAGGTCAGCAGTTGCGCCATTTGCGGCTCGGACCTTCACCTGTTCGACGGCTTCGTGCCCGGCATGGAAAAGGGCGACATCATGGGCCACGAGTTCATGGGCGAGGTCGTCGAGGTCGGCGCGGAGAACCGGCGCCTGAAAGTGGGAGACCGCGTGGTGGTTCCCTTCACCATCATCTGCGGCGAATGCGATCAGTGCCGCCGGGGCAATTTCTCGGTCTGCGAACGAACCAACCGCAACAAGGCCACGGCCGACAAGGTCTTCGGCCACACCACGGCCGGCCTGTTCGGCTACACCCACCTGACAGGCGGCTATGCGGGCGGGCAGGCCGAATTCGTCCGCGTGCCGTATGCCGACGTTGCCCCGGTCAAGATACCCGAGGGCATCAGCGACGAATCGGTGCTGTTCCTCGGGGACATCCTGCCCACCGGCTGGCAGGCGGCGGCCGCGTGCGACATCCAGCCTGACGACGTCGTTGCCGTGTGGGGCGCCGGCCCGGTGGGCCAGTTCGCGATCCTGAGCGCAAAGATCATGGGCGCCCAACGGATTCTCGCCATCGACAACGTCGTGGAGCGCCTCGCCATGGCCCAGCAGCTCGGCGCCTCGCCGCTGAATTTCGATGCGGTCAACGTTGTGGAGGCGCTCAATGAACTGACCAACGGCAAGGGGCCGGACAAGTGCATCGACGCGGTCGGCCTGGAAGCCCACGCCACGGCGTCGCTCGATTCCGTCTACGACCGCATCAAGCAGGCGGTCATGCTGGAATCCGATCGGCCGCATGTGCTGCGCGAAATGATATACGTGTGCCGGCCGGCTGGCATTCTTTCAATTCCTGGCGTTTATGGCGGCCTGGTCGACAAAATCCCCATGGGCGCCCTCATGAACAAGGGGCTCACGATCCGCACGGGACAGACCCATGTGAATCGCTGGACCGACGACCTGCTCCAGCGCATCCTCGATGGTCAGATCGACCCTAGATTCATCATCACGCACCGCGTGGCGCTGGAAAACGGCCCCGACATGTACAAGACGTTCCGCGACAAGCAGGACGGGTGCGTAAAGGTCGTCATGACCATGTAGCGGTCCACGGCCGCCGCGCGGATGGAATGCGCGAGCGGGGCGGCTACGGCTTGCGCGCCGGATCGATCGCGGCTTCCTCCATCAGGTAGAAGCCGTGGATGAGCAGGTCGTACATGACCGCCGGCGCCGAGATGCCAACCATCAAGGTGGTTTCGGAGAACTCCGTTTTCTCCGTGGACTGGATCTCGCCCAGCCACTTCAGGACATGCGCGGGCAGGTTTTCCAGTTCGAGTCCGGCGCGCACCAGCAGCGCGCGGCGCGCCCCCCGATATAGCGTCACGTCGAGCACCACATCGCTGAAAAACCGCGGACGATCGGCGAACATTTCAACGTCCTCCTGGAATACTCCGCGCGCGCAAGCGCAGCGCCTCCAACGAACCGCGCAGCGTGGTGAGCTGACGCTCGGCCTCGGGATCGGGCAATCCGGCCTGCTGGCGCGCCAGGATGCGGCGCTCCTGCGCCGATATCTGGCCTTCCAGTTCGCCAATGTATCGGTGGATGAGCAAGGCGCTTTTGAAGTTTTTCATGATGTGTCCGGAACGTTGGCAATTCGCTCCTTTTCATTTTGAAATTACGCCATCGCCAGGGCGCCGGGGCATTAGGGAAGGCAAGCATTCCGGACAGTCGCGCGGGATGGGCAACAAAAAGCCCGCGCGAACGCGGGCGAAAGGAGAGGAGACGATAAGGACGGCACCCGGAGGCGCCGTCGGGTTCCATCTCGCATGGACCGTACCCGGCCGCTCACCCCCGACAGCGCTGCTGCGACACAGGTCCGATGTGCGGCATGGGCGGCGCGGCCGCGACGGACCTTGCAACTCGCGACGGGAGACGTTGTAGATTCGCGCGGCCGCGGGGTGCGCCACTGCCTGGGTTCATGTCACGGATTTCATGGGGTTGGTCGTACCTCCATACGTATCACGCCCCTTCGGAAATTCATCCGCATTCCCCCGCTCGACGCCGCCGCCATAACTGCTGGCCGAAGAGCCGGTGGCTGGGCTGGCATGGCTGATGCCGCTGATATGCCCGTCCGCCCTTCCGCCGGCACTGCGTTGCGCTGTCCGTATCCGGTTCAATACATCCCGCACGCCGGACACCTGGGCGGCCAATTCCTCGATCCACCGCTTCTGGCGCCGGTCCTGGACCGATCCGGTCAGTTCCACGACGCCCCCATCTACCCTGACCTCGACCTCGCGCACATCCACGGCATCGCTGTACGCCAGCTTCCGGCAAAGCTCCTCGCGAATGCTCTCGTCCGGTCGCGTGTAGCCCTTTGGAGCCGTCCTGGTGTGCTGTTGATATTCATTCATGGTGACTATCTCCTGTGGCAAGTTCCTCCGGCGCTTGAGCATCGGGTCCAGCCTGACACTGCGCCCAAATCGCGCCGAAACCTCTGAGCGACGCAAGAAGCGTGACTGGCTGATCAACGCCGATTCCGCGCTCACGAGGCGCGGCAAGTGTCCTGAAATCCACACAGCGCGACCGGCCGGCCGTCTGCCTGTGTCCCGGACTCAGCTATCCGCCTGGTTCCGGAACACCTTGCACGGGCATGCTGCGGGAACGCGATGCCGCGCGCTCGCGTTTGCGCCGCAAGAATCGCGGCAGGAAGCGCCGTACGCTGTCGTCCGGAAACCGAACGTCGACCCATTCTTCCGAGATGTCGACGACCACGCCCTCACCGAACCGGCGTGCCCGGACGGCGTCTCCCTTTGCGAAAGGCAACGCCGGCGACGCTGCCGGTGGACGCGCGGAGTCGCTGGCGGGATGCAAGGCCACCTCGGCCATGCGCCGGCAGCTATCGCAAATGCCGCAGCGTTCCGGGCCATCCGTTTCCCCGTAGTACGCAAGCAACGTCGCCCATCGGCAACCGCCGCTCCGCGCGTAATCGAGCATGGCCTGCAGGGTTTCGCGGTCCTCCCGACTGCGGGCCGCGTAGCAATCGGCGATCTGCTCGACACCGGCCTCATCGCGGTCGCGCAGTGAAAACCGGCCACGGCCATCGCGCTGCACGATGCCAAATTCGCGCAGCATCCGCATGCCCGCCTGCAGGCGCCGTACGCCGATATCGTTCAGTGCCGCACGCAGCGACGGCATGTCCATCGGCGTCTCGCGGACCATCGCCGCCATCCGGCGCAGATCCGCTGCGGACGGATATCGGCCAGCCAGGAAGAACTGGTGAATCCGCTTGTCCTTTTCATCGAATACCAGCGTGCAGCGCGCAAGATCGCCATCTCGCCCCGCCCTGCCGGATTCCTGATAGTAAGCATCGAGGCTGCCCGGCGACTGGGCGTGCACGATGAACCGCACGTCGGGTTTGTCGATGCCCATGCCGAACGCGTTGGTGGCGACCATCACGTCCGTTTCGCCGGACATGAAAGCGTCCTGCGCGTCACGCCTTTGGGTCGCCGCCAGGCGCCCGTGATAGAGCGCCACGCGACTCCCGCTCTCCTGCAAGGCGCCGTGCAACCTTTCGGCCACGGCGACCGTCGCCGTATAGACGATGCCCGCGCCCGTTTGCGCGGAAACGAGGCGCCTGACGGCGTCAAACCGGGCGGCGTCCCCGGACACGTGCTCGACCGCGTAGGCCAGGTTCGGCCGGAACAGGGGTGCGCGCACGACGCGCGGATCACGCATGCCGAGTTCCCGGGCTATGTCGTCAATGACCGCTTCCGTGGCTGTGGCGGTCAGCGCCAGCACCGGCGGACGAGACAACGCGGAAGCGGCGTCTCGCAACCCCAGGTAGGCGGGCCGGAAGTCATGGCCCCATTGGGAAATGCAGTGCGCTTCGTCCACGACAAAGAGGGCTATCCGATTGCGGCGCAGGACATCCAGTACTTCCGGATTTTCCAGTTGCTCCGGCGTCGTCAACAGGATGCGCTCGTGGCGCTGGGCGAGATCTTCGAGCGCCGCGTCGCCTACCGCGCTATTGAGGACGGCAGGCGCCAGATCGAGCGCGCCGAGCTTCGTCGCCTGATCCTGCATCAGCGCAATCAGTGGCGACACCACCACGGTCAGCCCGTCGCGCATCAGCGCCGGCAGCTGAAAGCACAGCGACTTGCCGCTGCCGGTCGGCATGACGGCGACGGTGTCGCGCCCCTGCAGCACGCTGGCCAGTACTTCTGCCTGGCCAGGGCGCAAGTGTGTGACACCAAAACG
Organism: Ralstonia sp. 25mfcol4.1; assembly: GCF_900104095.1. GTDB lineage: Bacteria > Pseudomonadota > Gammaproteobacteria > Burkholderiales > Burkholderiaceae > Cupriavidus. The sequence goes on from NZ_FNJO01000003.1 coordinate 410,302, forward strand.
GTGGCGTAGCACCCGCATCAAAGCGGGCGAGAGCCTAGGGGACATTTCTGGGCGAGGACGGAAAATACGGCGGCACAGGGCTGGGGCGATTCGGTACGGATTTCCATGAAGTCTCCGCATTACCTCTTGAAGCGGGGCGCAGCGCATGGGGACTTCACCGCTGGACGCGCCCGATGCCGCACCGCTGCAAATTGCGTACCACGCACGACTGGCGCGCCCGGCGTCTCGATGCTTCCATGCGCCACCGAGCAGTCCGCCCGCGAGAATCCATAGCGCCGCAGTCCGGCATCCGCTTCAGCGCCCGTCCGACATCGGCATACCACGCAACCACGTATCCCTTGGTCTGGAACGGTCCAGGCTTTGCGTGCATGTCGCCTCGAACCTGGCACCACAGGCCGACCGTACAGGGAGACACACCATGCAAGCGCACACGCCCGAAGATGGCCGTCATTCAGCCGCCGACGATCCGGAAGCCGGCGGTGGCGACCCGTGGTACAAGTTGATGGGGCCCGGTCTTGTGACCGGCGCGGCCGATGACGACCCCAGCGGCATCGTCACCTATGCGCAAGCCGGCGCCCAGTTCGGCAACGGATTGCTGTGGAGCCTGCTGTTGTCGTTGCCGCTGATGATTGCGATCCAGCTTGTCTGTGCACGGCTAGGGAGGATCTCGGGCAGCGGCATCGTTGCGAACGTCCGCCGGCACAAGTCGCAGAAGCTGGCTTACGGGTTCGTGGTGCTGCTGGTCCTGGCAAACACGTTGAACATCGGTGCCGATCTGGCTGCGATGGGAGACGCGCTGGCGCTTGTCGCTGGCGGACCTCGCTGGATCTACACGCTGGTCCTTTCCGGCGCCTCCCTCCTCCTCCAGCTCTTTATCCCTTATCGACGTTACGCCAGTTATCTACGTTGGCTAAGCCTGTCCCTGCTCGTCTACGTTATCGCGATGTTCATGCTCAAGGTGGACTGGCGCGACGCGGCGGTGTCCCTCGTCCTGCCGCACGTCCATCTCTCACGCGAGTACCTGCTGGTGCTGGTCGCGGTCTTCGGCACCACCATCAGTCCCTACCTCTTTGTCTGGCAGGCGGCATCGGAGGTCGAGGAACTCGAAGCGGACCGCACGGCCCTTCCTTTACGCGATGCTCCGGAGCAGGCGAAGCAGGAGCTTCGCCGCATCAACGTCGACACGATTACCGGCATGGTCGTCTCGGCGGTGATTGCGCTCTGCATCATGCTGACCGCCTCCTACGCCCTGCACGCGCACGGTGTGCTCGATATCGCTTCATCCGTCGACGCCGCCAAGGCGCTGGAGCCCGTTGCAGGCAAATGGGCCGTACTCCTCTTCGCACTTGGCATCGTCGGCACGGGGCTTCTTGCCGTGCCGGTGCTGGCCGGGTCCGTCGGCTACGCCGCGGCCGAGGCGATGCGCTGGCGGCGCAGCCTCGAAGAAAAGCCGCTGTCGGCCAGGCACTTCTATGCGGTGATCGCGGTTTCGATGTTCATCGGCGCAACGCTCTGCTTCGCGCCGATCGAGCCGGCCAGGATGCTGGTATGGAGCGCCGTCCTCAACGGTATCGCCGCCGCTCCCGCGATGATCATGCTGCAGTTGATGTCCCGCGACCCCCGCGTAGTGGGTCCGTTTGCGCCCTCGCTGTGGGTACATCGCCTGGCGTGGTGCGCCACGGGCGTCATGTGGCTGACGGTGATCATTCTTGGCGTGACAGCCCTCTTGGGCTGACAAAAAAAGAAGCCCGCCACTGGAGATGGACCGGGCCCAAGCTTCACGACTGCATGGCGGCACCTTAGCGCCCCGGCGCCGCTTTCCGTGTCGGTGACCGTCTGATTTTTTGCACTGCACCATCGGATGCCACTGCGCCAGCGATGCATCGACGAAGCGCCCCGCTCAACGCGTTACGCGACATCTCCCGGCGCGGCGACCGACTGGCATTCTTTCAATTCGTGGCGTTTATGGCGGCGCGGCCGACAAATTCCAGCGGAGCGCGGGTCCCTATGGCAGCGCCCATCTGCCATCTGGCGGCGTTGCGGCGGCTGGAATGCGTCTTGCAGGAGCCTCGCGGGACGGCCGGCGGTTCGGCCGCCCTCCAATCACCCCACAGCACGAGACATCATGGACAAATCCAAAGTACCCGCCGAACAGCGCGCCGCGCTCTCCCTGCTGGTGGACGATCACCGCAGCGTCAAGAAGCTCTTCAAGGCATTTCAGGACGCCAAGGACGACGCCGAGAAGCAGTCGATCGCGGCCGAGACCTGCCAGCAATTGACAGTCCATGCGCAGATCGAGGAAGAAATCTTCTACCCTGCCCTGCGCGGCGCCAGCGACAAGATCGACGACATGCTCGACGAGGCCAAGGTCGAACACGCCGTGGCGAAGGACCTGATTGCCAAGATCGAGGCCGGCAACAGCGAGATGCTGGAGGCGCACTACACCGTATTGACGGAGTACGTGGGCCACCACGTCGCGGAAGAAGAGAACGAACTCTTCCAGGCCGTGATCCGTGCCAAGGTCGATCTCCAGGATGTGGCGCAAAAACTCGAAGCGCGCAAGGCCGAACTCACGGGCCAGCCGGCTTGAGTAGCGCCGACCGGCCGCCCGCGCCGCCGAGCATCGTCACGTCGGTGGGCGGCCCGCCCGTACTTCGGAGCGACCCCTGTAGCAAAAGGAGTATTCGATCATGACCAAGACCGCGTCACCATCAAACCGCTCGGAGCAGGACGTCCGGGCCGAGGACAAGTCGGGCAAGGCCGCGACGACACCGAGCAGGAAGCCGGCTAGCGGCCACCATGCCGCGAGCCATGTGAAGGCCGGCAAGACGCACGGCGCGGGTGGCGGCGCCAAACAACGCCACGGTCCAAAGTAAATCCTGGCCCGGGGACACTGAAACGGAGGCTCTCATGCAAAGTCACTTCTGGCGTCCGCTGGTCGCCATTGCCAGCGTATTGGTTTGGTCGTCGGCGGCCGTGGCGCAAGGTTCCAGCCTGTCGCCGGCCTCGGGCACCACCGGCAATGTCACGCCCGACAACACGAAAAGCACTACAGGGGGCGTTTCGGCCGGGACATCGCGGCCGGCCCACAGCGACAGCAAATTCATGGAAGATGCCGCGCACGCGGGCCACGCGGAAATCGAGGCCAGCAAGCTCGCTCAGCAAAAAAGTCAGAACGCGGATGTCAAATCGTTCGCCGAGAGGATGATCCAGGACCATGGCAAGGTGGGGTCTGAACTGGATGCCCTGGCCGCCAGAAAAGGCGTCACGACGCCGAAGGACGCTTCCCCAGCTCAAAAGAGCGAGATCAAGGCCCTGAGCGCGCTGAGCGGCGCCAAATTCGACAAGATGTACGCTAGCCGCATCGGCGTAGCCGCGCACGAAAGCGCCGTGAAGACATTCCGCGAGGCGTCAAACACCGCGAAAGACGCCGACGTCAAGGCGTTTGCCGCCAGGCATCTGCCCGACCTGGAAGGCCATCTGCAGATGGCCCGCGATCTGAAGAAGAAAGTCGGCGACGACTAACCGCCGTACAAGCGATGAAGACGATCATCTATCGCGACGCGGCCATTACTGCTTATGCCGTGGAAGTCGGTGGCGGAAAGACTGGCTTCCAGTATCGCTATCACGGCGAGATCGAACGATCCGGCGAGTCGACGACAGAGGAATTCGACTCGCCCGAAGGCATTTACTTCGAGAACTCCGCCATGGCCACCGAACAATGCATCGACGACGGACGCAAGCGCGTGGACGCGTCGGCGGCGAACGTCCGGACGGACGATGCATGAGTGGCAGCAAACGGTTTGCTTTTTGGCTCAGGACCACATGCCGGCAACGTCTTGTGGTTCCTCGGCGCCGATCGATCAGGGGATGACGCGCTCGCGCAGCCGCTGGGCGTCGAAAGGCGCGTTGACCTTCTTGTCGTTGTCGAAATAGCAGTACACATCGCGTCGGGTGGCCCGTCGCGGCGGCTGTGGTGCGATGCGGACCGCGTCGGCAGGCTCCCGCCCATGTGCCCAGGCGTAAATGCGTGCCGCCCAGCGGTCCAGCGATGCATCGGGATAGGCGCCGCTGTAGAGCGCATCGGCGCCGTGCAGGCGCATGTAGATGAAATCGCTGGTCACGTCTTCCGCGTAGGGCCAGTCCGCAATGGCGTGCGACACCACCAATGCCACCCGGTGCTCGCGCAGCAGCGCGGGAAACTCCGCGGTACAGAAGCTGTCGTGGCGCACCTCCACCGCGTGTCGAAGGCGACTGTTTCCCTTGGTGCCATACCACGGCGACTTGACGCGGGTATCGTGCTGGTCCGCCAGCGCCCGCGCTTCGCGCGAACTTTTGGGCAAGAGCGACAGGAATCGGTCGAACCGCTCGGCATCGAACCGGAAGTTGGGCGGAAACTGCCAAAGGAAGGGTCCCAGCTTGCGACGCAGCGCCAGCACCCCGGACGCATAGAAATTCGCCATGGCCGGCACGGCTTTCTCATCGCGGAAGCGCAGCAGGTGCGTCAAATATCGCGGGCCCTTTACCGCGAACACAAAATCGTCGGGCACCGCATCGTGCCAGGCCTGCCAGCTCTCGATCGACTGCAGCGAATAATGGGAACCGTTGATTTCGATGGTATCCACCCGGCGAGACGCATGCTCCAGCTCAAGGCGCTGGGGAAGCTTGGGCGGGTAGAACACGCCCCGCCACCCCGCATAGCGCCAACCCGATATGCCGATGCGGACTGTCATTGGGCCCTCGATTGACTGGTATTCGAACTGCCCTTGAAAGCGATCATGTGGCGCCGTCTTAGCTTGGACAGCTTGTCTGTTCGCAATCTTCATTCCCGGGTCGTGTCCCCCGACAGGTCATGCCGCCGGTGCCCGTATTGGACAGTGCGGCGAACTCCACTCTCCCCACCGTACCGTCCGTCCGTGGCATGCTTCCTGCTGCCCTTTTTCGATAGCAGTTCGACATCGTTCAAAAGGAACCTGCGATGAAAAACCCTTGGCTCAAGAAGAATCCGTGGCTGAGCCTGTGGCTCAGCGGCGCCAACGGCGTGATTGGGGCGGCGCGGGGACACGCACTGTCCGAGGGCGGGCGCCAGACGGCCACGGCGGCCGCGGCCGTCACGAAGGCGGCAACCGACGCGTGGCTTGCCGCGCTGACGCCGCCCAAACCCGCGCGCAAGCGCACAAGCCAACGCCGTCGCAAGTAGCCGGATGTACAGGGTTCGAGCGGCAATTTATGCAAGCGAAGGTGCGGATGACCGACGATCTCCGGACAGTCCGGCATTCCGGCATCGATGACCGGGCGACGGCGCCCGCGTCAGTCGAGGTGGACAACTTCGTCCGCGTGCGCGGTGCGCGCGAGCACAACCTCAAGAATGTGGATGTCGACATCCCGCGCAACGCGCTGGTGGTGTTCACCGGGGTGTCCGGTTCCGGCAAGTCGTCGCTCGCGTTCGGCACGCTCTACGCCGAGGCGCAGCGGCGCTATTTCGAATCCGTCGCGCCATATGCGAGGCGGCTGATCGACCAGGTGGGCGTGCCCGAGGTCGACAGCATCGAGGGCCTGCCGCCCGCCGTGGCGCTGCAGCAGCAGCGCGGCACGCCGAACGCACGATCTACCGTGGGCAGCGTCACCACGCTGTCGAGCCTGGTACGGATGCTTTACTCGCGCGCCGGCACCTATCCAGCGCGCCAGCCGATGCTCTATGCCGAGGACTTTTCGCCGAACACCGTGGAGGGCGCCTGCCCGACGTGCCATGGGCTCGGACGCATCTACGATGTCACCGAGCGGTCGATGGTGCCCGACGATTCCCTGACCATCCGCGAACGTGCCGTGGCCGCCTGGCCACCGGCCTGGCATGGGCAGAACCTGCGCGACATCCTCGTCACGCTCGGCTACGACGTCGACACGCCCTGGCGCGACCTGCCGAAGAAGGACCGCGACTGGATCCTCTTTACCGAGGACCAGCCCACCGTGCCGGTCTATGCCGGCTTCACGCCGAGCGAAGTGCGCGCGGCACTCAAGCGCAAGCTGGAGCCAAGCTATCAGGGTACGTTCACCGGCGCGCGGCGCTATGTGCTGCAGACCTTCGCCACCACGCAGAGTGCGTTGATGAAGAAGCGCGTGGCGCAATACATGATCGGGCGCGATTGCCCGGCATGCCACGGCAAGCGGCTGAAGAAGGCCGCGCTGTCGGTGACGTTCGCCGGGCTGGACATCGGCGAATTCACGCACCTGCCGCTCGCCCGCGTGGCCGAGATCATGCGTCCGATCGCGCACGGCGATCCGCCCGGCCCGGCTGGCGCCGTCGCCGTACTCAGCCGCAAGGCAGCGCGCGCGGACACGGCGCGGCGCGTGGCGGCGGGCGGGTCGGCGCACAAGGCGGCCCCCGATGTGCGGCGCACGCCAAACCTGTCCGACGAGAAGCGACTGGCCTCGCAACGCATTGCCGAGGAACTGATGGAACGGTTATCCACGCTGATCGATCTGGGCCTGGGCTATCTGTCGCTCGATCGCAGCACGCCAACGCTGTCATCAGGCGAACTGCAGCGGCTACGACTGGCTACGCAGATCTCGTCGCAACTGTTCGGCGTGGTTTACGTCCTCGATGAACCGTCGGCCGGGCTGCATCCCGCCGATGGCGAGGCGCTGCTCGTGGCATTGCGTCGCCTGAAGGCCGCCGGCAACTCGCTGTTTGTCGTCGAGCACGATACGCAGACCATGCGCCAGGCAGACTGGATCGTCGATGTCGGCCCTGCCGCCGGGGAACATGGCGGGCGCGTGCTCTACAGCGGGCCGCCCGACGGCCTGGCGGGGATCACGGCGTCGCGCACCGCGGCCTACCTGTTCGACGCTCCGCCGCGGCAGCATCGTGTGCCGCGCGAACCGGCCGGGTGGCTCAAGCTGGCTCATGTCTCGCGCAACAACCTGCGCCGCGTGGATGCGGAAATCCCGCTGGGCTGCTTCACGGCGGTGACCGGCGTGTCGGGTTCCGGCAAGTCGAGCCTGATCAGTCAGGCGCTGCCCGAACTCGTGAACCGGCATCTGGGACGTACCGACGACGGCGACGCCGACGACGAGCGCGACCCGCTGTTCGCCGTCACCGACACACCGACCGAGGGCCGCATCGCTGGCGGCATGGAGGCGGTGCGCCGGCTGGTGCGTGTGGACCAGAAGCCCATCGGGCGCACGCCTCGCTCGAACCTCGCCACGTACACCGGACTGTTCGACCACGTGCGCAAGCTGTTCGCCGCGACGCCCGCCGCGCGCAAGCGGCGCTACACGGCCGGCCGCTTCTCGTTCAACGTGGCCCAGGGCCGCTGTCCGACGTGTGAAGGCGAGGGCTTTGTCAGCGTGGAGCTGCTCTTCCTGCCAAGCGTCTACGCGCCGTGCTCGGCGTGCCACGGCACGCGCTACCGCCCACAGACGCTGGAAATCACCTGGCAGGGCCGGAACATCGCCGAAGTCTTGGATCTGACCGTCGACGCTGCCTGCGAATTTTTCGCCGGAGAGGCGCCCGCGATGCGCGCGCTTGCGGCGTTGCGCGACATCGGGCTCGGTTACCTCCGGCTCGGACAGCCGGCCACAGAACTGTCGGGCGGCGAGGCGCAGCGTATCAAGCTGGCCACCGAGCTGCAGCGCGCGCAGCGCGGCGACACGCTGTACGTGCTCGACGAGCCCACCAATGGCCTGCATCCCGCCGATGTGGACCGCCTGCTCGTACAGTTGCAGGCGCTGGTGGACGCCGGCAACACCGTGGTCGTGGTCGAACACGACATGCGCGTCGTGGCCCAGGCCGATTGGGTCATCGACATCGGCCCGGGCGCCGGCGACGAAGGCGGAGCCATCGTGACAAGCGGGCATCCGGATGCCGTCGCCGCCTCCCCCGCCAGCGTGACCGCGGCCTACCTGGCGAACGAACTGGGCTAAGGCGTTCGGAGAGCGGAGAGCGACGAGCGACGAGCGGCGAGCGGAGAGCGGAGAGCGGAGAGCGGAGAGCGGAGAGCGGCGGGTTTATCGTGAAGCGTCGATTATCAGGGGCGCAGTGATAATCGTTTGTATTTCCCTGTTCTTAATGTCCACTTTATTGACAAGAATCTCCCGGGATTTCGCACCGGATACGCGGGAAAAGCCCTGCAGACTGCCGATCTATTCACGTATTTCCGATAAAAAGACGGGTTTTTGCGCGGCAGATAACTCACCAAAAACCAGAAACCGCTGCGATACGCGCGCTTCCGGTCACAAAATAGCAAGGAGTCACAGCGATACCCAACTCGGCCGTTTCGCGTATTTGTGTTAACCATAATACAGCCACGAAGTAAGCGTACGCTACATTAACAAAGCGACGTCGAACGCGCATATGCTCCCGAAGAGAGCCCAGGTTTTCACGTGGTTTCAGTTTCCCTGCGGGTAACGCCTCATTTGCGAAGCCGAGATGTTGAGAGAAATCAGATTTGGAGCCGCCCACGCTGCGGATATGAATGCCGTGACGGAATTCTGCGCCGCTTGGCAAATCGAGGCGCAGACAGACACGGCGGATGAAACACGGCTCCACCATGTCGGCCGCCTGCAGGGGAAAATCGTCGCGTGGGCATTTGGCGAATGCCTCGACGAGACTTTTGTCGTGCGTTCGGTGTTCGTCCTGCCGGAACTGCGACAGCAAGGCATCGCAACGCTTTTGGTGGGGGCTTTGCTTATGCGCGCCCGTACCCATCATTGCACCACTGCCATACTGCTCACCGTCGACCATCCCACCTTTTTTGCCCGTCATGGTTTTTCGCTGACATCGCTGGATGCCGTACACCGAAAACTGGAACTGTCGCGTGAATTCCAAAGACGGTTTGGTGCGCGAACGCTCTGCATGTGCCGGCGGCTGGATTGAACATCCAGTCCCCGGCGGCACGGCTGCAGTAATTTTCATACGTCAATTTTGCATGTCGACGAAACTCCTGCAGTCGCTGCCATCGACGTCCGACACGTCGCAAAACGCAAGCATGGGCGCAGGGGAAAGCAGAAGGAAGACTGCGGCCGCCGCACGCTGACCTTGCCACCGCGAACCCATCGAGCACTCCCCTGCCTACCGAGCCCTCGGGCGTGCTTGTTGCATCGGGCTTCGGATCCACGCATCGACGGAGGCCATCTCATGGGTTGGGACATCGTTTCATCGAAGCGAGGCCGTCTCGCCGGCAGTGCGCAGCCGCCGATTCGCGCATCGGAGCCAAACACATGAAGATTCCGGTGCGCGTCTTCACGGTCATCCATGGTCTGATGGCACTCCTCTTCACCTGCGCAACGCTGATGTTGATTGCGATTGCGGCGCGCATCGGATCGACCGTATTTGTGAGTCAGTGGGACCAGGCCAGCGCACAAGCCGTCATTGAAGCGATTGGATTGCTGGCAGGAGCCGTTGTCGCGCTGCAGATCGCGGAGACCATCGTCGAAGAAGAGGTCATCCGGGAAGCCGACGTGAGCGCGCCAACACGGGTACGACGTTTCCTGTCGCGATTCCTGGTGGTCGTGGTGGTCGCGCTGGCCATCGAAGGCCTCGTGGCAACCTTCAAGGCGCTGCACCAGGATCCGACGCAACTCGGCTATGCGGCCGGACTGATCGCATCGACAGCCTTGCTCCTTGCCGCCTGGGGCCTGTTCGTCCACCTGAATCGCTCTGCGGAAGAGTTGGAGCCAGAGGCCATGGAAGAGGCGAAACGCGAAGACAAGAAAGTGCAATAGCGCCGCAAGACCGTGCCGCCTGTGCCAGGGTTCTCACAGGCATCGGTGCAACACCTGCGCGGCATGGCATAACGCCTTAACTCCGCCCAAAAAACAAAACCCCGGAAGACCGCGATCTTCCGGGGTTCGCCGCCAATACAGATGTAGTGGCGGAGACGGAGGGATTCGAACCCTCGATCCAGGTTTTGGCCCGGATGCTCCCTTAGCAGGGGAGTGCCTTCGACCTCTCGGCCACGTCTCCCAAACTTTTGTTGTGCAAGGGAGGCTGCACAACAGAGCGCGTATTCTAGCGAGGCAGTCTCGACTGGTCAACGAATTTCTCGCGACCCGTGACAAAAATCACAGCAATCCTGCCGCGCCAGAATTTTCAGAAGCGGATCACGCCTGATCCAGCTCGAACACCTTGTGCAGCGCGCGCACGGCGAGCTCCATGTACTTCTCGTCGATCAGCACCGAGATCTTGATTTCCGAGGTGGAGATCATCTGGATGTTGATGCCCTCTTCCGACAGCGTGCGGAACATCTTGCTGGCGATGCCCACGTGCGAGCGCATGCCCACGCCCACCACCGACACCTTCGACACCTTCGGGTCGCCCGACACGCTGGCGGCGCCGATATGGGCCTTCACGCTGTCGTTCAGGATGGTCAGCGCGCGCTGGTAGTCGCCGCGCGGCACGGTGAACGTGAAGTCGGTCTTGCCGTCCACCGACTGGTTCTGGATGATCATGTCGACGTCGATGTTGGCGTCGGCGATCGGGCCCAGGATCTGGTAGGCAATGCCCGGCTTGTCCGGCACGCCCAGCACGGTGATCTTGGCCTCGTCACGGGCAAAGGCAATGCCGGAGATGACGGCTGCTTCCATTTCAGACTCTTCCTCAAAAGTAATCAGCGTGCCCGAATGCATTTCCTGTTCGAGCGGCATCAGGGGGTCGGTCAGCGACGACAGCACGCGGGTCTTCACGCGGTACTTGCCGGCGAATTCCACCGAGCGGATCTGCAGCACCTTCGAGCCCAGGCTGGCCATTTCCAGCATTTCCTCGAACGTGATCTGGTCCAGCCGGCGGGCGTCCTCGACCACGCGCGGATCGGTCGTGTACACGCCGTCCACGTCGGTATAGATCAGGCACTCGTCCGCCTCGATGGCGGCGGCGATGGCCACGGCCGACGTATCCGAGCCACCACGACCCAGCGTCGTGATGTTGCCTTCGGTATCGATGCCCTGGAAGCCGGTAACCACCACCACCTTGCCGGAATCCAGGTCGCCGAGGATGCGCTCGTCATCGATCGACTCGATACGGGCCTTGGTGAAAGCCGAATCGGTCTTCACCGGCACTTGCCAGCCGGTATAGCTGACCGCATCGATGCCCTCGCCGTGCAGCGCGATGGCCAGCAGCGCCACGCTGGCCTGCTCGCCCGTGGAGGCCAGCATGTCCAGTTCACGCGGGTCCGGCTGCGCGGAAATTTCCTTGGCAAGGCCCAGCAGGCGATTGGTCTCGCCCGACATGGCCGAAGGCACCACGACAACGCGGTGACCTGCGCGGTGCCATTTGGCCACGCGCTTGGCGACATTCTTGATGCGTTCCGTGGAACCCATCGAAGTGCCGCCGTATTTGTGAACGATGAGAGCCATCTTCTTGTCGATGCCAGCGATTGTGCAAAGCCGATGAAATTACACCAAGAGTGGCTACCCGTAAAGGCCGAAGGGCCAGAATCGCGCAAAAACGTCACACATTTGACGTCATTTTTATGTGAAAAAAATTCACATGGAAGATTATATCTGTCCCTACTTATCGCGGACCTGTCCGCCTAATTACCCGATTCCGGCTGCGATATCCACGTCACGCGCCAGCGCGGCGCATGGGGGACATCGGCCGGCCAGCGACGGTGCATGCCCAGCCCTGCGGCCAGTACCAGCGTGTCATCGCTCCAGAGCAGAGGCAGGTGCGCGCGCCGCCAGGCGGGGACACCGGCCTCCTGATACGCCTGCTTCAGCGCCCGTGCCGGCCCGCCCGGACGCAGCACGATGCGCTCGCCCCCTGCCCTGGCCACCAGACGAAGCGGCGCCCGCAGGACGGCCTCCGGCACGCCGAAGGTGTCATCCCGGTCAAAGCGCAGTTCGCCACGCCAGGCGGGCACCACGATGCGCGCCTCCCCGTGCCATTCGAACGCAAATGGCGCCGGCACCCCGGCCGGCACGGCATGGCAGGCCAGTACGCGACTTCGAAAGCGGCGCAGCACCAGGCCATCGTGCGCGATAACCGGCTCGCCGCCTTCATGTTCGATCAGTTGGGTGCGCATGGCGGCCAGGCGGGCGGTCGATGGCGGCTGGGCGCCGAGGTCGCGCAGCCAGTGCCGCAGCACCGCATCCGCATGCTCGGGCGGCAAGGCCCGCAGGCCCGCGAGGTCCAGTTCGGAAAGGGTATCGGCGTCGCGGCCGCTGCAGACGAGCCTGGCCAGGGACTGCGCGGCCAGTGCGTCGAGCATGCCGGCCGCCTGCGCAAAATGCGCGGCCGCCTGGGTGACGTTGTCGTACAGGCCAGGAAACGCCTGCAGCAGCGCCGGCAACTGGGCGCGCAGGGCATTGCGCGCAAAGCGCGTGTCGGAGTTCGAGGGATCGTCGATCCAGCGCAGGCCATGGGCCGCGCAGTAGGCGTCGATGTCGGCGCGCGGCACGTCCAGCCAGGGCCGCAACAGCCAGACCTCGCCATCGGATTCACCCAGTGCGTCGAGCGGCCGGCTGGCCGGCATGCCCGCCATGCCGGCGACGCCGGCGCCCCGAAACAGCCGCAGCAGCACCGTTTCCACCTGGTCGTCGCGATGATGTGCGAACAGCAGCAGCCGGGCGCCCTGCTCGCGACACATCCGGCCCAGCGCCGTATGCCGGGCACGCCGTGCGGCAGCCTCGATGCCCTCGCCGGCCGTGGGCTGAACGGTCACGCGCGTGCTGACCAGCGTCACCCGCAGGTCGGCGCACAGCGCGGCGCAGAAGCGGTCCCAGTCGTCGGCCTGGGCTTGCAGGCCGTGATGCACGTGCAGCGCCACCACGCGCGCCAGCGGACATGCCGCGGCCAGCGCGTCGCGCGCGGCGTGCAGCAGCGCCACCGAATCGCGGCCGCCGGACAACGCGACGGCAACCGTGAACGGCCGCGCGGCCTCAGAAACAACAAAGGCCGCACTGGCCTGGACAGCCTGTGCGACCTTGTCGGTCAGACGCGCGGCGAGGCGCGTCGCGTCTTCGGCGCTCACATCACTCCTGGGCGCCGGTTTCCTTGAATTTGCCATAGGCCATCAGGCGCTCGTGGCGGCGGGCCTGCAGTTCCTTGACGCTCATGCCCTGGAACTGACGCAGCGATTCGGCCAGCGTGCGCTTGAGCATCGTCGCCATACCCTTCGGATCGCGATGCGCGCCGCCCAGCGGCTCGTTGATGATCTTGTCGATGAGACCCAGCGCCTTCAGGCGATGCGCGGTCAGGCCCAGCGCCTCGGCAGCTTCCGGCGCCTTCTCGGCGGTCTTCCACAGGATCGACGCGCAGCCTTCCGGCGAGATCACCGCGTACGTGGCGAACTGCAGCATCTGCACGACGTCACCCACGGCAATCGCCAGCGCACCGCCCGAACCGCCTTCGCCGATGATCGTGGCGATCAGCGGCACCTTCAGGCCAGCCATCACATAGAGGTTGTGGCCGATGGCTTCCGACTGGCCGCGCTCCTCGGCGTCGATGCCCGGGAACGCGCCCGGCGTGTCGACGAACGTGAAGATCGGCAGGCCGAACTTGTCGGCCAGTTCCATCAGGCGCTTGGCCTTGCGGTAGCCCTCGGGCTTCGACATGCCGAAGTTGCGCAGCGCGCGTTCCTTCGTGTCGCGGCCCTTCTGGTGGCCGATGACCATGCAGGCCTGGCCATTGAAGCGCGCCAGGCCGCCCACGATCGACAGATCGTCGGCAAACGACCGGTCACCGTGCAACTCATGGAAGTCGGTGAAGATCTCGCGCACGTAGTCCAGCGTGTAGGGACGCTGGGGGTGACGCGCGATCTGCGCAACCTGCCAGGGGGTCAGGTTGGCATAGATATCCTTGGTCAGCTGCTGGCTCTTGCCGGCCAGCCGCGAAATCTCTTCGGAAATATCGACCGCCGAATCGTCCTGCACAAAACGCAGTTCTTCGATCTTTGCCTCAAGCTCGGCAATCGGCTGCTCGAAATCCAGGAAGGTGGTTTTCATAAAAACGCGGACCTGTCTGTGAAGGGGCGCATTCTACCGGAAAAAATCCAGAAATCCGCCGCCCAATATGTTGATTCTTATGCATTTTTGGCAAGAATCAACGCCGTCATTACTGCTATCCACCGCATCAGGTAACTAATACGTCACCGGCAGCGGGTCCAGACTGCGCCACATATACCATGTGGCCACGGTGCGCCACGGCTCCCAGTTGGCCGCCACCTCGCGTGCCTCGCTTCGCGTGACGGGCTCGCCACTGAAGTAATTGGTCGAAATCGCATTGATCAGCCCGACGTCATCGAGCGGCAGCACGTTCGGACGCATCAGATTGAACATCAGGAACATCTCGGCCGTCCAGCGGCCGATGCCGCGGATCTGGGTCAGTTCAGCGATCACCGCCTCGTCGTCCATGCCGGCCCAATCCTTGACGTGGACCGTGCCGGCCTTGAAATGTTCGGCCAGGTCGGTGATGTACTCCGCCTTGCGCTTCGACAGGCCACAGCCGGCCAGTTGTTCCGTGCCGGCCTTCAGGAACTGGGCCGGGGTCACGCGCGGGCACAGCGTCACCAGGCGCTCCCATACGGACTGGGCGGCCTTGACTGAAATCTGCTGGCCAACGATCGAGCGGGCCAGGGTGATGAACGGATCGTCGCGCGACACCAGGTGCGCGGGCCCGTACGTGGGAATCATCTTGCGGAGGATACGGTCGCGCTTCATCAGGTCCGCGCAGGCTTCGTCCCAATAGGCCGGGCGCACGGCGTCGACCACCGTCTCCACGGGCAGCGGAACGGCCTGCGCCTCCGGCAGCTCAGGCTTGCGCGACTTGCCCGCTGCCTTGCCCGTGGCGAGTGCCTTCGCCGGTACCTTGGGCGCCTGCCTGGCCGCAGTCTTGCCGGCAGGCCTGGGCGCCACGGCAGCAGGCTTCGGCTTGCGCGCGGCAGCGTTCAAGCACGCCTCCACTCGGTGGCGCCGCCTGGCTTGTCTTCGAGCACCACGCCCGCAGCCAGCAGTTCCGCACGAATGCGATCCGCCTCGGCGAAATTGCGCTCGGCCTTGGCCGTACGGCGCGCGGCGATCTGTGCGTCGATCTGCTCGGCACTCAGGCCATCGGCTGCCGCCCCACCCTGCAGGAAGGTATGCGGGTCGCGCTCCAGCAGGCCCAGCGTGCCGGCCAGCGCCTTCAGCTGGTGGGCTGCCTGGATCGAGCCCGTGCGATTGACCTCGCTGGCCAGGTCAAACAGTACCGACATGGCGATTGGCGTGTTGAAGTCGTCATGCATGGCGTCGGCGAAACGCCGCGCGTGCGGCTCGGCCCAATCCACCGCGCAACCGCCGGGCTGCGTTTCCTTGAGCGCCGTGTACAGGCGCGTCAGCGCATGGCGGGCGTCGTCCAGGTGGGCGTCGCTGTAGTTCAGCGGGCTGCGATAGTGCGCGCGCAGGATGAAGAAGCGCACGACCTCGGGGTCGTACTGCTTCAGGACTTCGCGGATCGTGAAGAAATTGCCAAGCGATTTCGACATCTTCTCGTCATTGATACGCACAAAGCCGTTGTGCATCCACATGTTCACAAACGGCTTGCCGCTGGCGCCTTCGGACTGCGCGATCTCGTTCTCGTGGTGCGGGAACTGCAGATCGGCGCCACCCCCATGGATGTCGAAGTGCTCGCCCAGCAGCGTGCAGCTCATGGCGGAGCACTCAATGTGCCAGCCCGGCCGGCCGCTGCCCCATTTCGAATCCCACCTGCTCTCGGGCGGCTCGCTTTCCTTGGCCGATTTCCACAGCACGAAGTCCAGCGGGTCCTGCTTGGCGTCGTTGGCGCTGACGCGCTCGCCCGCGCGCAGGTCTTCCAGCGACTTGCCGGACAGCTTGCCGTACCCCGGAAACTTGCGCACCGAATAGTTCACGTCGCCGTCGGCGGCCTGGTAGGCCAGCCCCTTGGCTTCGAGCTTTTCGATGATATTGAGCATCTGCGGCACGAATTCCGTGGCACGGGGCTCGTAATCGGGCCGGATCACCCCCAGCGCGGCGGCATCCTCATGCATGTACTGGATGAAGCGCGTGGTCAGCTGGCCGATGGTCTCGCCATTTTCGGCGGCGCGACGGATGATCTTGTCATCGATATCGGTGATGTTCTGCACGTACGTCACATCGTAGCCGGCGGCACGCAGCCAGCGATGCACCATGTCGAACACCACCATCACGCGTGCGTGGCCCACGTGGCAGTAGTCGTACACGGTCATGCCGCACACGTACATGCGGACCTTGCCGGGTTCGATAGGCACGAAAGGCTGCTTTTCACGCGCGAGCGTGTTGTAGATGTTCAGTTGCTGCATGGAGCGATGTGATTGGGTGACGATGCGGTGCGCGCCATGGCGCACGGGCCCCATATCTTACCGGAAGGTTGTCGGGCCGGCCTGAGGCGGGTCTCGGCATTGCGCCCTGTCCTGCACGCCGTGCCGCTTTGCTAGAATGCCGCGGAGTATAACGGACCGCCCTTACATGAGCCTGCTTCTGCCCTCCACCATCCTTGCAACGGCCCGCCGCGGCGCCAGCCCGTCTGGCCGCGCCGCCCTTCGTGCCGCCGGCGGCGCGCTGGCGATGGCGGCGGCCCTGGCGGCCGCGCCCGCCCTGGCGCAGAACGGGCCGGTATCCATGCCAGCCCCGCCGGCGCCGACCAGTGGCGTGGCGTCCACGGACCCCGGCATGGTCCCGGCGCAGAAGGCGGTCAACGACAAACGCTACGACGACGCCATCAAGGGCTTCGACAAGGTGCTGGCCACCAACCCGCGCAACGCCCAGGCCCGCTTCCAGCGCGCATGGGCCATGGCGCAGGCGGGCCATGACGACCAGGCCGTCCAGGCCTTTGCCGAAATGGCGCAGGACTTTCCCGAACTGCCCGAACCGCACAACAACCTCGCCCTGCTCTACGCCCGGCGCGGCGACCTGAAGCGTGCCGAGGCCGAACTGCTGCTGGCCATCGACGCCAAGCCCGACTACGCCATCGCCTACAGCAATCTGGGCGATGTCTACCGCCGCCTGGCCGAAAAGGCCTATGCCGACGCGGTACGGCGCAACCCGGCCGACGCGCGCGCCGCTGCGGGCCTGCGCCAGCTGGGTGCCACCCCTGCGGCAGCCCCGGCGCCGGCTTCTTCGCCGGCCGCGGCCCCACGTTCGCGCAAGGCACCGGCCAGCGCGCCGGCGGCCCGCTAGGCACCCACGCAATGCCGGCGTCCTCGGCGCCGGCTCCTGCCCGATCCGCTCACCCGCTTTGCAAGACGGAGTTCCAGAGATGACCCTTTCCCGCCGCATCGTCCTGGCTGGCCTGGTGGCCGCCACCACCGCACTGTCCCCGCTGGCCGCCATGGCCCAGGGAGCCAGCCCGGCCGCCGCCCAGAAGGCCGAGCGTGTGCAATTCGTCACCAGCGCCGGCAAGTTCACGGTCGAGGTGTATCCCGACGCCGCTCCGAAGACCGTCGCCAACTTCATGGAGTACGTGAAGAGCGGCTTCTACAGCGGCACGATCTTCCACCGCGTGATCAACGGCTTCATGGTGCAGGGCGGCGGCTTCGACCGCGACATGAAGGAAAAGCCCACCCGCGCGCCAATTCCGCTGGAAGCGCAGAATGGCCTGAAGAACAAGGCCGGGACGGTGGCCATGGCACGCACGTCGAATCCGAATTCCGCCACCGCGCAGTTCTTCGTCAATGTGGTGGATAATCCGAACCTCGACTACCCGCAGCCCGATGGCAACGGATATGCCGTATTCGGCAAGGTGGTGGAAGGCATGGACACGATCGACAAGATCAAGACCACCCCGACCACGGCTTACGGCGCCATGCGCAACGTGCCCGCCGCGCCGATCGTGATCGAGTCTGCCACCGTCGTCACCAAGTAATACCGCCGCGCGCACCGCGCGTGGCCATAACCGTCACCGAACAGAGGTAACCCATGAGCAAGGTACAACTCCAAACGACGCAAGGCGTCATCACGATCGAACTGGACGCCGAAAAGGCCCCCAAGACGGTGGAGAACTTCCTGTCGTACGTGCGCAAGGGCCACTATGACAACACGGTCTTCCACCGCGTGATCAAGAATTTCATGATCCAGGGCGGCGGCTTCGAGCCGGGCATGAAGCAGAAGGACACCGATGCCCCCATCGAGAACGAGGCCGGCAACGGCCTGAAGAACGACCGCTACACGGTTGCCATGGCGCGCACCAACGCGCCGCATTCGGCCACGGCCCAGTTCTTCATCAACGTGGTGGACAACGACTTCCTGAACTTCAGCTCGCCCACGCCGCAAGGCTTCGGCTACGCCGTGTTCGGCAAGGTCGTGGAAGGCACCGACGTCGTGGACGCCATCAAGGGCGTGCGCACGGGCAGCTCGGGCTTCCACCAGGACGTGCCGATGGAAGACGTGGTGATCCAGAAGGCCACCATCGTCGAATAATCCGACGGCAACGTTCCTTTCGATGGCGGCATGCCGCTCGCGGTGAACACACCCTTCCGAAACGCATGACCGCATCCGCCCGCACGCCGGCGGCCGCACCGATCGAGGTGCAGGCGCCGGCGTGGTTCATTTCCGACCTGCACCTGACACCCGGCATGCCGCGCACGCTGGCCGCCTTCCAGCGCGTGCTGGACCAGGCCGCCAGTCACGCGGGCACGCTGTTCATCCTGGGCGATTTCTTCGAGTTCTGGGTGGGCGACGAGGAAACCGAGACGCCATTCGCGGCCGAGGTGGCCGCCGCCCTGCGCCGGCTGGCCCACGCCGGGGTGCCGGTCTACCTGATGCACGGCAATCGCGATTTCCTGATTGGCCGACGCTTTGCCGACGCGGCGGGCGCCACGCTGCTGCCAGACCCTTCGGTCATCCATTGCGCCGGCCAACGCGTGGTGCTGAGCCACGGCGACATGCTCTGCACTGATGATCCGCGCTACATCCGCTTCCGCAACTGGACCCGCAAGGGCTGGGTGCAGCGGCTGTTTCTGGCCCTGCCGATGTCCACGCGGCTGAAGATCGCGCGCCGGCTGCGGGCCGACAGCGAGGCGGGCCGGGCGCGCCAGGCGGAAGGCGCCGCGCCGCCCGACTATGGCGATGCCGCACCCGCCGCCGTCGATGCGCTGCTGGCTTCCAGCGGCGCCCCTACCCTGATCCACGGCCACACCCATCGGCCGGCCCGCCATGCGCACGCACGCGGCGACCGCTGGGTGCTGACCGACTGGGACCTGGATGGCCGCCATCCGCGCGCGGCCGTGCTGCAGCTGGATACGGGCGGCTTTACCTTGCTGCCGCAGGTGGATTGACCCATGCCGTTCCCCTCGCGATCGGTGCCGCGCCGCACGGCGTGCCAGTCCACCGCCCAGACCCCTATTTCATCAGCTTGCGCAGTTCGCTCGCGTCGAAGCGGTCGTTCGGGGTGTTCTCGAGATGCTCGCCGAGCCGGTCGAGCGCGGCCAGCACGGCCTCGATGCGGTCATGTTGCTTGGCCGCGTTGTCGATCAGGCTCTTGAGCGCCAGCGATACCGGATCGTCGGCGTTCGGCGTGATGCCGTAGGCCGAGAATTCCTGCTTTGCGCCCTGCTGCTGCGGTGGCGCGTCCGGCATGATGATGCGGGCCGGAATGCCCACTGCGGTGGCGCCCGGCGGCACGGGCTTGAGCACCACGGCATTGGAGCCCACGCGGGCGCCATCGCCTACCACGAACCCGCCCAGCACCTTGGCCCCGGCACTGACCACCACGCCGGCGCCCAGCGTCGGATGGCGCTTCTGCCCCTTGTAAAGCGACGTGCCGCCCAGCGTCACGCCCTGGTAGATCGTGCAGTCGTCACCGATTTCGGCGGTTTCCCCGATCACCACGCCCATCCCGTGATCGATGAATACGCGGCGGCCAAGCCTGACCGCCGGATGGATCTCGATCCCGGTCAGCCAGCGCGACCAGTGCGAGATCCAGCGGCCGAGCCAGTGGAATCCGCCGCCCCAGCACGCGTGCGCCACGCGGTGGAATATCACGGCGTGCAGCCCCGGATAGCAGGTCAGCACCTCCAGGCGGCTGCGTGCGGCGGGGTCGCGCCGCATGATGGCATCGATATCTTCCTTCAGGCGAGTGAACATCTTCGTCGTGTCGTGTTGCCGCGCCGATGCGCCGTCCGCACAACGTGCGAACGGTCGCCGGCGCGGTCAGGAGCCGGTCTTGTGCTTCTTGATTGCGTGGGGGACGGCCTGGGCGCGTGCGAGCAGGGAGTGTAAGAGATTTGTGCGCCTGCCGCCGGGCCCTGAGGCCATCAGGGCTTTTCGGGTCGCGACGGCTTCAACATCGCGCCGGCTGACCACCGCACGCGCGAACGCCGCTCGGGCCGGGGGCGGGGCCGCTGGAGTCGCTGCGCATGTCGTATGCCGGGATGGAAATCACGGTTCAGCCTTCCTTGTTGCCTTCTGTCTGCCTGGCCTGCGGCCCGGCGCCGTCGCCGTCGCGCGCCAGCAGCATGCGCTTCGCGATGCCACGCAGGATGTTGACCTCTTCGCGCTCCAGCCCGGCGCGGGCAAACATCCGCCGCAGACGCGGCATCAGCTTGCGCGGGTTGTCCGGATCGAGGAATCCGATGGCGACCAGCCCCGCCTGCAGATGACCGAACATCGATTCGACCTGTTCCGCCGTGGCAGGCTCACCAGCATAGCCGATATTCCGAGTGCCGTCCGGCGCCTCCGCCTGCGCCGGCTCCGCTTCCAGCAGTGCCAGCCGCATTTCGTAGGCGATCAGCTGCACCGCCTGCGCCAGGTTCAGCGACGCGTACGCGGGGTTGGCGGGGATATGGGTCACGGCCGAACAGCGCAGTACCGCCTCGTTAGGCAATCCGTAACGCTCGTTCCCGAATACGAAGGCAATGACACCCCGGCCATCGGCCGCCAGCATCGCCTGGCACCGTGCTGCGGCGGCGCGCGGCAACAGGCGCGGCGGGCCGAATTCGCGCTGTCGCGCGGTCATCGCCACCGTGAACGCCGTGCCAGCCAGCGCGCTTTCCACATCGTCGACGATACGGGCGCCGGCGAGCACGTCGTCGGCACCGCTGGCCATCGCCACGGCGTCCGGGTGCGTCAGCACACCAGCCTCGCGCGGCGACACCAGTACCAGGCTGCCAAGCTGCCCGCCAAAGCCCATGGTCTTCATCGCCCGCGCTACCGAGCCTACGTTGCCGGGGTGGCTGGTTTCCACCAGCACCACGCGCACGCGCGAGAAAATGCCTGATGCGCCACTGGCAGCAGCCTCGACGGGAATGGGTTCAGCCTGGGAATTCAATGCTTCAGTCATCTGGGATGCCCCTGCCGCGGCGTTTGCCGCCGTCGGCTCGTACAGCGGGCCGGGTTCCTATACAATGGCGCCTTCCAATTGCGGTGCGGCGCCCAACCAGGCGACGCCCCTTGTTCTTCTACAATCCGTTGTGCTGTTCGGCCAATGCCGGGCGGTTCGCGCGCCAACCGCCCATTGCCGGCGGATGCCGCTGCTGCGAATCACGTCCCGCGCGGCCCCTGGAGAGATTCATGCATCCGATGCTCAATATCGCCGTCAAGGCGGCCCGCAAGGCGGGATCCATCATCAACCGCGCGTCGATCGACGTCGATCTGGTCCGCGTTTCGCGCAAACAGCACAACGATTTCGTGACCGAAGTCGATCGCGCGGCCGAAGCCGCCATCATCGAGGTCATCCGCACCGCCTACCCCGAGCACGCCATTCTAGCGGAAGAGTCCGGCCAATCCTGGGCCGAGGGCGACGACCAGCACGAATTCACCTGGGTGATCGATCCGCTGGACGGCACCACCAACTTCATCCACGGCTTTCCGCAATACGCAGTGTCCATCGGCCTGCTGCACAAGGGCGTGCCGTCGCAGGCGGTGGTCTACGATCCCACGCGCGACGAACTGTTCACGGCCAGCAAGGGCGCCGGCGCATTCCTGAACAACCGCCGCATCCGCGTCACGCGCCGCGACAAACTGGCCGATTGCCTGATCGGCACGGGCTTCCCGTTCCGTGACCTCGAAGGCATGGACGAATACCTGGAAATCTTCGCGCTGATGACGCGCAGCTGCGCCGGCCTGCGGCGTCCGGGCGCCGCCGCGCTGGACCTGGCCTATGTGGCATGCGGCCGCCTGGACGGTTTCTTCGAGCGCGGCCTGAAGCCGTGGGACATGGCCGCAGGCATGCTGCTGATCACCGAGGCCGGTGGCCTGGTGGGCAACTACAACGGCGAATCGCGCCAGATGGAACAAGGCGAGGTGCTGGCCGGCAACCCGAAGGCCTTTGCACAGATGGTGCGCCTGCTGTCGCCGTTCTCGCTGGATAACGTCAAGCCGTCGCTGAAGCCGATCGGCGAATAAAAAGCGAGAGCAGCACGAGGAAGCCGGTTTCTAACCGGCGGAATCGAGGGAACACGCGGTTGGCAGCTGCTGCGCCGTCACGGCGTCGCTGCCGACCCGCACCGCGCAGTTCCACGTGCCGTCAGCCAGACGGCCCACCGTCAGGCGCGTACCCCTGAGCGCCGGATGCACGTCACCATCGAGCGTGACGACAATGCCGCCCGATCCGTCCGCATTGAACACGAACCGGTTGGGCGTGGCGGTCAGCTGCGACTGAACGTAGCCAAGCGACGCCACCGGATCCGGAAAGGTGTTCTGCCCATCGTGCAGGCGTTCTTCCACCGGAATCTTGTACGCCGACGCCTCCCAGAAGGCGCGACCGATTTCGGACTTCACCACAAAGCCCTGATAGGTGGGAATGGCGATCGCGGCAAGAATGCCCACGATCGCCACCACGATCATCAGCTCGATCAGCGAGAACCCACGCTGCAGCGCTGGCCGCCAGGCCATGCACCTCACCGGGCCCCTTCCCGCGGCCCTCCCCGGCCATTTTCCCGTCGTTGCCTTTTTCATTTGCGACCCGTCTTGTTGCCGGCCTCTGCGTGCCGGTACGCCTGACATATCCACGAACCATGCCAGGCCGATTTCGCTTTCGAAGTGACAGTTTTCGTCGGAAATATCCGGTTAGCCACAGCAACGACTGACAAGTTTGCAGCGCGCCGGCGTTGCGTGTGACAAATCTCGTCGTAGCCGGCCCATTTTGAGAATCGGGCACGAGACTTCTTGACCGGCGCCACATAGAGTCTCCTTCCATACACAAATCGCTTGCGCCCCCTTCAATATAGTGTGTATCTTTACACACGGATCGCCGAAAGGAGGCGCTTTTGCATTCAATGGCTTTGATCCGCCTGCTGGAACGTGAGGGATGGCGCGTGGTGCGCTGCCAGGGCAGTCATCTCACCTACGAGCACCCGTCGCGCGCGCACATCGTCACCGTGCCGCATCCGAAGAAAGACCTGCCCATGGGCACCGTGCGCAGCATCATGAACACGGCCCGGCTGCTATGACTGGCGCGCAACGCATGGAGCGCAACGACATGGAATTTCCGATCGCCATTCACAAGGACCCCGAAAGCATCTACGGGGTGACTGTGCCCGACGTACCGGGCTGCCATTCGTCCGGCGACACCATCGAGGACGCCATCCGCAAGGCGCGCGAGGCCATCATCAGCCACTTCGAAGTGCTGCTGTCACTGGGCGAAGCGGTCACGCTGACGGCCACGCCGATCGCCGAACTGGCGGAGCGGCCCGAATTCGCCGGCGCCGTCTGGGCGCTTGCTGACGTCGATCTGGCCATGCTCGACAACCGGCCCGAGCGCATCAACATCAGCCTGCCCCGCTTCGTGCTGCACAAGATCGACGCTTTCGTCGGTGCCCGCCACGAGACCCGCAGCGGCTTTCTGGCCCGCGCCGCGATGGAAGCCATGGCCAGTGACGCGTGAGCCTGCGCAACGGCTCCGAATTCCCGAGCAAAAATGAGAATCGGGGACGAGGTTCCGACAGGGGCTGGCGGTAAAATGCCGCTTTGCGCCGCGAGCCCAAACAGGCCGGTGATGCCGGGAACGCTCCGCGCGTCCGCCCGACTGCCTGCCTGACCCGCGGCAACCGATATACCGGCGGCCCCACTGTGGCGCTGCCCGAGAGGAATGCATGTCCGCTGAAGCCCTTTCCAACCTGTCCACGACTTCTCCCGACGACACGCCGCGCGAGGACGACATCCACGCCGCCCGCGACGCCGCCCTGTCGGCCGAAGCACTGGCCGCCGCCGAAGGCACGACGCCGCGCGGCGGCAGATCCGGCAAATCGGACAAGGCTGAGAAGCACACGCCAATGATGCTGCAGTATCTACGCATCAAGGCGGACCATCCGGACACGTTGCTCTTCTACCGGATGGGCGACTTCTATGAACTGTTCCACGACGACGCCGAGAAGGCTGCCCGCCTGCTCGACATCACGCTGACGTCGCGTGGGCAGTCCGGCGGCGTGCCGATCCGCATGGCGGGCATCCCGTTCCACTCGGTCGATCAATATCTGGCGCGCCTGGTCAAACTTGGCGAATCGGTGGCGATCTGCGAGCAGATTGGCGATCCGGCTACGAGCAAGGGGCCGGTCGAACGCAAGGTCGTACGCATCGTCACGCCAGGCACGCTGACCGACGCGGCGCTGCTGCCCGACAAGACCGACAGCTATCTGATGGCCGTACACCAGCAGACCACGCGCCGCGGCGTCAGCAAGACAGGCCTGGCGTGGCTGAACCTGGCCAGCGGGGAACTGCGCCTGATGGAATGCGATGCCGCCCAGTTGTCGCGCGAGCTCGAACGCATCCGCCCGGCCGAGCTGCTGTATGCGGACGGCATGGATCTGCCCGTGCTGGAGTGTGCCCGCACGCGCCTGCCCGAATGGCATTTCGACCAGGACGCCGGCACGCGTCGGCTGCGCGAGCAGATTGGCGTGGCAAGCCTGGAGCCCTTCGGCTGCGCCGGACTGGGCGCCGCCCTTGGCGCGGCGGGCGCGCTGCTCAACTATGCCGCCACCACGCAAGGGCAATCGCTGCGCCACGTACAGGGCGTCACCGTCGAGCGGGAATCCGAGTTCGTCGGGCTCGATACCGCGACACGGCGCAATCTCGAACTGACCGAAACGCTGCGTGGCGGCGAATCGCCGACGCTGTTCTCGCTGCTCGACACCTGCTCGACGACGATGGGCAGCCGCGCGCTGCGCCACTGGCTGCATCACCCGCTGCGCGACCCGGCGCTGCCGCGTGCGCGTCAGCAGGCGATTGGCGTACTGATCGCGCAAGATCCGGAAATCGTGCGCGCCACGCTCCGCAGGCTGTGCGATGTCGAACGCGTCACGGCCCGGCTGGCGCTCCTGTCGGCGCGGCCGCGAGACCTGTCGTCGCTGCGCGACACGCTGGGCGCGCTGCCCGCCGTCCAGGCCAGCGTCAGCGCCGCGCACGAATCGCCGTTGCTGGCGCAGACGATCGACGAACTCGAAGTGCCGGCTGACTGCCTGTCGCTGTTGACGCGCGCGGTGGCCGAGGAACCATCGACGGTCATCCGCGATGGCGGCGTGATCGCACGCGGCTACGATGCCGAGCTCGACGAACTGCGCGACATTTCCGAAAACTGCGGCCAGTTCCTGATCGAGCTGGAAACGCGTGAACGCACACGTACCGGCATCTCGAACCTGCGTGTCGAGTACAACCGCGTGCATGGCTTCTATATTGAAGTGACGAACGGCCAGGCCGACAAGGTGCCGGACGACTATCGCCGCCGCCAGACGCTGAAGAATGCCGAACGCTACATCACGCCGGAACTCAAGGCCTTCGAAGACAAGGCGCTGTCGGCGCAGGACCGCGCCCTGGCACGCGAGAAGCAGCTTTACGAAGCACTGCTGCAGGCGCTGCTGCCCCATATCGGCAGCCTGCAACGCGTGGCGGGCGCGCTGGCGCGGCTGGACGTCCTGACCACGCTGGCCGAACGCGCCCGCACGCTCGACTGGACCCAGCCGGAGCGGGTCAGCGAAAACGTGGTGGACATCGCACAAGGCCGGCACCCGGTGGTGGAGGGGCAGCTGGCAGCGGAATCGATCGCCTTCATCGCCAACGACTGCCAGCTCAACGAGGCGCGCAAGCTGCTGCTGATCACCGGCCCGAACATGGGCGGCAAGTCGACTTTCATGCGCCAGACAGCCCTGATCGTGCTGCTGGCCTGCGTTGGCGCGTGGGTGCCGGCGCGGCAAGCCAGGATCGGGCCGATCGACCGCATCTTCACGCGGATCGGGGCGGCCGACGACCTCGCTGGCGGACGCTCCACCTTCATGGTGGAAATGACCGAGGCGGCGGGCATCCTTCATAACGCCACCCCGTCGAGCCTGGTGCTGATGGACGAAATCGGCCGGGGCACGTCGACATTCGACGGCCTGGCGCTGGCCTGGGCGATTGCGCGCCACCTGCTGTCGCACAACCGCAGCCACACGCTGTTCGCCACGCACTATTTCGAGTTGACGCAACTGCCGCAGGAGTTTCCGCAGGCGGCCAATGTCCATCTGTCCGCCGTGGAGCACGGCGATGGCATCGTCTTCCTGCATGCCGTGCAGGACGGGCCGGCCAGTCAGAGCTACGGCCTGCAGGTTGCGCAACTGGCGGGCGTGCCGCAACCCGTGATTCGCGCCGCGCGCAAGCATCTGGCATGGCTGGAGCAGCAATCGGCCGATGCCACGCCGACGCCGCAGATGGACCTGTTCGCGGCACCGGCCACGCCGCCGGATGACGACGACACTGTATCGGTTACGGCTTCCGCATCGGTCGGGCAGGCAATGGAACAGGCTGCCGCACGGGAAGCCCTGGAAGCGCTGACCGCCATCGACCCGGACAGCCTGTCGCCGCGCGACGCGCTGGAGGCGCTGTACCGGCTCAAGGCCATTGCGGAATCTGCCGCCCAGGCATGAGAGCCATGCACGGCTCCGGACGCCTGGCCCTGGCAGCGGCCGTCCTGGCTGGCTGCGTCTGCCTGACGACACCGGGCGCTGCCATGGCGGCACGCACTAGCAAGGTCTCGCCGCCACCCGCACCTGCCGTGCAGCTCACGCGCATGGCCCTGATCGCTGACGTGCCGCAATGGCCAGCGGCGGAAGCCGATATGGCGGCACTGTTCGACCAGATGAACGCGCGACAGGTCGCGCTGATCGTGCATGCCGGCGGCATCAAGGGGGACACGGAATCCTGCGGAGACGCTGTGCTGGGCGCGCGACTGCGCGCGCTCGACGACGCTCCCGCGCCATTGCTCTATGTCCCGGGGGAAACCGACTGGGCAGAATGCCAGAAGCCGGTCAACGGCAGATTCGATGCAGTCGAGCGCCTGAACCGGCTACGCGAACTGTTCTTTCCGGTGGATGCCACGCTCGGCCGACGCACGATCCCCGTGGTGCGGCAGTCGGATCAGGCCATGTTCCGCAGCTTTCGCGAGAACGTGCGGCTGGTGGAAGGCAACGTGATGGTGGTCGGACTGAACCTGCCTGGGGACAACAATCACTATCGCAGCGAAGGTGGCCGCAACGGCGAGTTCGAAGACCGTCGCGAGGCCAACCGGCAATGGCTGCACCGGGCATTTTCGGTGGCCACCCAGCGCGATCTGCCAGGCGTTCTTGTGGTGGTCCACGCCGACCCGATGTTCGGCAACGGCTGGGAGAAGCGCGGCAAGCCATCGCTGCTCGATGGATTCCTGCGACGTGGCACGCGCGATGGCTACCTTGAATTCAAGAAACAACTACGTGACCTGACCACGAAGTTCCCGGGCCAGGTCCTGCTCGTTCATGCCAGCGACAGTGGCTTCAGCGTCGACAAGCCGCTGCGCGACACGGCGGGCAAGCTAGTCGGTAACTTTACGCGCGTGGCGTTGCCGATCGGCAATCCGTCGCGCTGGGTCGAATTGACCGTCACACCCGGCACGCGATCGGTGTTCCAGGTGGAACTGCGGGACGGGCCGAAGCCCAACTAGCGCCAGCCAGAGGGCCGGCGGAATTGACCTGCATCATGCCTCGGCCAGCCTGCTGAGTCCAAATGAAAAAAGCCGGCAGATGCCGGCTTTTTTCATATTCGCGATGACCTGTCGCGTATCGCTCGACTGGCAGGGATCCGTTATCGAATCAGTGCAGCGTGCGCGGGCTGTCTGCCTCGCCGCCATCGTCCTCGTCTTCGTCGACGACTTCGATGCCCGATGCGCCATGCGCATGGCCGTGTCCCACTTCCTCGGCGGTGGCTTCACGCACCTCGGACACTTTCAGCCAGAAGCGCAGCGCCATGCCCGCCAGCGGGTGGTTGCCGTCCAGCACGACCTTCTCTTCGGCCACGTCGGTCACCGTGTAGATGATCGAATCCTCGTCGTCACCGTCCTCGGGCACGCCCTCGAACTGCATGCCGACTTCCAGCGGCTCGGGAAAGCGGTCGCGCGGCTCAACCTTCACCAGTTCGGCATCGTAGTCGCCGAACGCGTCTTCGGGTTCCAGCTGCAGTTGGGTCTCGAAACCGGCATCGTGGCCGTCCAGAGCTTCCTCGATCTTGGGGAACGTGCCATCATACCCGCCGTGCAAGTAGACCATCGGCTCATCGGATTCCTCGATGAGATTGCCCTGCGCGTCCGACAGCTTGTACACAACGGACACCACCGTGTTCTTAGCGATTTTCAATTCTTGACTCCATGAGCGATTCCGCATTATACGCGCAGGCCCTGCCTGCGGGCCCCATTGATCCCGACGCACCGCTCACGCTGCTCGGGGGCATGACGCCCGCGGCATTCATGCGTGACATCTGGCACCGCAAACCGTTGCTGATTCGACAGGCCGTGCCCGGAATTGTGCCCCCTGTGTCGCGCGAATCGCTTTTTGAACTGGCCGATCGGGACGATGTGGAATCGCGCCTGGTGTCGTACTTTCGCAACCGCTGGAAGCTCGAACACGGCCCGTTCGCCGAAGACAACCTGCCGTCACGCAAGTCGGGCAAGTGGACGCTGCTGGTGCAGGGCGTGAACCTGCACAACAGGGCGGCCGCCGAACTGATGAGCCAGTTCCGCTTCGTGCCCGACGCGCGGCTCGACGACGTCATGATCAGCTATGCCACCGACGGCGGCGGCGTGGGCCCGCATTTCGATTCGTACGACGTTTTCCTGCTGCAAGTATCGGGCCGACGCCGGTGGCGCATTTCGTCACAGACCAAGCTCGATCTGATCCCGGACATGCCGCTGAAAATCCTCTCGGACTTCAGCGCCGAAGAGGAATGGATGCTGGAACCCGGCGACATGCTTTACCTGCCGCCGCAGTACGCCCACGACGGCATCGCCGAAGGGGAATGCATGACGGCGTCGATCGGCTTCCGCGCGCCGGCCTACCGTGAACTGGCGGGCCACTTCCTGGCCTGGCTGTCTGAAACGGTCGAGGGCAACGAGGCGCTGGACGGCCGCTATGCCGACGCTGGCGAGGCGGCCACAGCCACCCCGGCCCAGTTGCCCGCCGGCCTGGCCCGCGCCGTCGCCGACCGGCTGCAGGCGCTGAAATGGGACAAGGGCATGGTGTCCGAATTCCTCGGGTCATACCTGTCGGAGCCCAAGCAGTCGGTCCAGTTCGACGAGATCGCGGAAATCAGCCTGAAGCAATACACGAAGCTGGCCAAGGCGCATGGCGTGGTCCTTGCTCCGGGCTCCATTGCGCTCTACGACCGCACAAACTTCTTCCTGAACGGCGAAGCGTACGAACCGCCGCCGGCCCTGGCGAAATGGCTGCGGCGCCTGGCAGACCTGCGCCAGCTGACCGCCGAGGAAGTGGCTGCGTGCGCGGCACTTCCGGATCTCATGGACACGTTTCACGACTGGACCATGGAAGGCTGGTTGCAGATTGCGCCAGCACGTGTGTAATTTTGCGTAACAGAATGAACCGACATATTTCGCCTATACACAAGGCGGGAAAACGCGGATATAATCGCCCGCTGGCTAGTACTGTGGACCACTGCACTGTCGGCACCCGGGAGAGCCTCATATTTGCAGTACAAGAGCGATAATTACCGGTAATTATTCATCGCCTGTTTTCGTTTTATTAAAAGTTAAAGGACGAACAATGAAGAAGTCTCTCCTGATCGCATCCCTGCTGGCTGCTGTTGCTCTGGCCGCTTGCGGCAAGAAAGAAGAAGCCGCTGCCCCCGCTGCTGATACCGCTGCTTCGGCTCCCGCCGCTGCTGCTCCGGCTGCTGACGCTTCGGCTCCCGCAGCTGCTGCTCCGGCTGCTGACGCTTCGGCCCCGGCTGCCGACGCTTCGGCTCCGGCTGCTGACGCTTCGGCTCCGGCTGCCAAGCAGTAATCGGATCTTTCCGAAAAACAAAAAGCCGACCTTCGGGTCGGCTTTTTGTTTTGGCGATTATCTGACGCCTCTCTATTAGCGGGATCGGCGCTCGCCGATTATGCCCGCACGGGCTGCCAGCCCAACCCCTCTTCCTGATCCGCGATCAGAATTTCATCAGGCAGTACTCCCAGCACCGTGGCCAGCGCGCCCGCTGCAAGTTCGCGGGTATTGTTCTGCTTGCTCAGGTGCGCCGCCACCACGCGCGACAAGCCTGCATGGATCACCTGCGACAGGATGCTGGCCGCGATATCGTTGGCCAGGTGACCGAAGTCACCGCCGATCCGCCGCTTCAGCGACCATGGATAGACCGAGTTGGCCAGCATGTCGCGGTCATGGTTGCATTCCAGGACCAGCGCATGCACGCCTGCCAGCCGTGCCGTGACGTAGGGTGTTTCCATGCCGGCATCGGTCAGTACGCCAAGCCGGGCATCGCCATCGGTCAGCACGAACTGCAGCGGCTCGCGCGCATCGTGCGGCACGGTATAGGGATGAATCTGAAGACCACCCACCGAAAACACGTGATCGGCGCAACATACCCGCACGTCGGCCTGGTCCGCGCCACGCATATGCGAAGTGGCCAGCCAGGTGCCGTGACTCGTATGAACGGGCAGCTTGTGCCGCGCGGCAAACGCGTAGGCGGAGCCCACGTGGTCGCCGTGCTCGTGGGTGACCAGCACCGCATCGAGTTGCGAGGGCGATACACCGAGCCGCTCAAGACGACGTGCCGTTTCCTTGATCCCGAAGCCACAGTCGAGCAGCACACGCGTCACGGACGCGCCCTCGCCGGCCTCGATCAGCAGCGAATTGCCTTCGCTGCCACTTCCCAAAAAAGCAAAGCGCATCATCGATGCGCTCGCCTGGGGAGATGCCCGACGGCGGGCGCCGTCGGGATCGATGGACTACCGACGCCCATCAGTGCAGCTGTTCGTCCAGCAGCGACAGGATACGCTTGCTGATCTCGGTGTTTTCCGGCTGGCCGGCATCGTTCTGCACCGTGACCGTCGTACCCGTGCCATTGCCCTTCAGCGACACGCGATACTTCTTCGCGGTCTTGCCGTCGTTGGGCTTGGTGAACAGCTTGGAGAAGAAGCCGCGATCGTCCACCGCCTGCTTCGGATCCACGTAGCGCACGTAGTAAAGGCCTTGTGCGCGGTCACGATCTTCCACCGTGAAATTTACGCGATCCAGCGACAGGCCGACCGAGCGCCAAGCGCGATCGAACGGCTCCGGCAGTTGCAGTGCCGGCGAGCCATTGACCTGGGCCAGGAACGACTTGCTTTCAGCGGCGCTGGCCGTCGCTGCGCCCGTTGCCGCGGCGGCACCGATGCCCGTGGCGTCGCCCGACGGTGCCGGGGCGGCGGCGGCCGCAGCATTGCCCACCGGCGTCGGGTTCTTGGCCATCTGGTTGGCCTGTTCCTTCTGCACGCCCAGGCGCTGCGCCAGACGCGACAGGAATTCGGCTTCCAGCTCCGGATCGGCCGGACGCGGCGTCCAGACGGTGGTCGACTTGTCGACGCCGGTCAGTTGCTCCTGCGCGCCACGGTGGCTGATGAACACTTCGAGCTGGCCGTTCTGGGCACGTTCCACACGCGTACGGAACTTGTCACGCTCGGAGGTCGAGTACAGGCCATCGAACACCTTGCCGATCGTATTGCGGATGATGTCCTGCGGAATCTTGGCGCGGTTCTCGGCCCAGTCCGTCTCCATGATGCCGGTCTGAGGCGAATCCTGCGTCAGCAGGAAGCCGTTTTCCTGCCAGAAGCCGCGCAGCGACTCCCACAGCTGGTCGGCACGCATGCCATTGCTGATGACGAGCCAACGCTGGTTGCCATCACGCTCCATGCGGATGCCCTGCGAGGACGGCAGCACGTTGGTGGCCGGTTCGGCCTCGCGCGTCTTGGTGGCCTGCTGGTAGTTCGACAGCGTCGACGTACCGGCGGCGTCGGGCACGGTATAGCGGCGGTCGCCTTCGAGCTTGGTCAGGTCCGGCGGAATGTCCAGCGACGCGGTCTTCTTGCCTTGGGACTTGTAGTCGATCTTGTCGGGCTGCATGGCTTCGTTGATGCTGCTGCAGCCGGCAATCAGCGTCAGCGCCACCACGGGCGCAACCACGGCGACACGGCGGATCTGCGTCGCGCCGCGACGGTTAAGCTTCTGTTTCATTGACACGTAATCCTGGTTTCAAGAATCGGCGAATAGCCGAACGTTCAGCCGGCGAATCTCAGCCCAGCAGGCCGGCCGCTGCCAGCGCGCGGCGCACGGTTTCGTGCTGGCCTTCCGCCAGCGGGGTCAACGGCAGGCGGATGCCGCCTTCCATCTTGCCCATCTGCTGGAGCGCCCACTTGACCGGAATCGGATTGGCCTCGACGAACATTGCACGGTTGAGGTCGATCAATTCCATATGCAGACGGCGGGCCGTCACCACATCGCCCTTCAGGGCCGCGACGCACATCTCGTGCATCTTGCGCGGCGCCACGT
Organism: Ralstonia sp. 25mfcol4.1; assembly: GCF_900104095.1. Lineage (GTDB taxonomy): Bacteria > Pseudomonadota > Gammaproteobacteria > Burkholderiales > Burkholderiaceae > Cupriavidus. The sequence continues at coordinate 443,019 of NZ_FNJO01000003.1, forward strand.
TGGCGGTGACCGAGATATTGCCCTTGCCACCGAGCAGGATCAGCGCCACTGCGGTGGGGTCGTCGCCACTGTAGATGGCGAAGGTATCGGGCGCGTCCTTGATCAGCTGCGCGGCACGATCGATATTGCCGGTGGCTTCCTTCACGCCAACGATGCCCGGCACCTGCGCCAGGCGCAGGATCGTCTCGTTGTTCATGTCCGCCACGGTACGGCCGGGCACATTGTAGAGCAGCACCGGCAGGTCCACGGCTTCCGCGATGGTGCGGAAATGGCGGTACATGCCTTCCTGCGTCGGCTTGTTGTAGTACGGCACGACCTGCAGCGACGCGTCGGCGCCCACCTTCTTCGCGAAGGCGGTCAGTTCGATGGCTTCGTTCGTGGAATTGCCGCCGGTCCCGGCGATGATGGGCACGCGGCCAGCCGACTGCTGGACCGCCACGCGGATCAGTTCGCAATGCTCCTCGACGTTGACCGTCGGCGACTCGCCCGTGGTGCCCACGATCACGATGCCATCGGTGCCTTCCGCCGCATGCCAGTCGATGAGGGCGCGCAGGGCCGGGTAATCCAGGCTGCCATCCTCATGCATCGGGGTGACGATGGCCACGATGCTGCCGGTAATCTGTGTCATATCTCAGGGAATTCGGGAAATTCGAACAAACGGGATTGTACCGGAACCGTCAGGGCCTCCGGACCCCCTATCAGTGAGGGAAAACGTTAGCGGGCGTAACGTGTGGCGCGCCGGTCTCGCCGACCGCCGCCGCTGGGCCCCCCGCGCCTCACGGCCGCGGCGATCCGCACGGCACCGAGGGCAGCGGGTAGCGCGGCGGCGCGGCCCCAGATTCACTTCGGGGCGCCTCGCGCACGGCACAGATCCGCTGTACGAAGGCCTCGCGCGGCGCCGCCAGCGTGCCGTCTTCGTAACCCGTCACCCGCAACGTGCCGCGCGTCACTTCCAGCAGTTCGCCGGGCCGCAGCAGGAAATCGGGCCGCGACGGCTTGCCGACGGTCTCGTTGCCGGCCGCGAAGGTCTCGTAGATCAGCACCCCGCCCGGCGCCAGGGCGTCCAGCAGATATGGCCACAGGGGTCGGTGCAGATAGTTGGTGACCACCACCGCATCGAACCGCCCGGCGTCCGCCAGGGGCCAGGCGCCCTGCTCCAGATCGGCCACCCGGCCCTCGATGCCGGCTGGCAGTCCGGCAACAGCCTCGGCATCGCGGTCCACGGCCAGCACCGCAAACCCCTGCCCCGCCAGCCACGCGGCGTGCCGGCCGCTGCCGCAGGCCAGGTCAAGGACGCGGCCACCCGGCCGGATCAGGTGGGCCCATCGGGTCAGCCAGGTGGAAGGCGCGGCAAGCTGGGAGTGCATGGAACGGAACGGAAAATGGCAGGGAACCGGCGAGCCGGCACGAGAAGGCACCAGGCGGGCGTTACTGCAACACCATCAGCACCGGGCGCAGCATCAGTTCGACGATCGACAGCAGCACCGTCATCACCGGCTGCATCCAGATCCGCGTGATGACCCCGGCGGCCACCAGCGCCAGCACGATGAAAATGCCGTACGGCTCGACGCGGCCAACCGCTTCCGCCATGCGGCGGGGCAGAAAGGCGGTCAGCACGCGGCCGCCATCGAGCGGTGGAATGGGGAACAGGTTGAACGCGGCGACCACCGTGTTGACCAGCACGCCGGCGCGGGCCATCTGGCTCCAGAACGGCTCCTGGATCTGCGCCAGCGCCAGGCCCACGGCGATCAGCGCCCACAGGAACGCCTGGACGATATTGCTGCCGGGCCCGGCCAGCGCCACCCACATGCCATGCCAGCGCGGGTTGCGCAGGTGGCTGAACACCACCGGCACGGGCTTGGCAAACCCGAACACGAACTGTCCGGCGGTCAGGAAATACAGCAGCAACGGCACGGCCACGGTGCCGATCGGATCGATATGGCGGATGGGGTTCAGGCTGACGCGCCCGAGCAGCCACGCCGTGTCGTCACCGAAATACCTGGCCACGAAGCCATGCGCGGCCTCGTGAAGCGTGATGGCGAACAGCACGGGCAGTGCATATACGGCGAAGGTCTGGACGATCGAGGAATCCATGCGAACTATTCTATCGGGCCGCCGGCGCCCAAGGCTGTCCGGCATGTCCGGGGATGTGCGGTATGTATCAGAAACGACAGGTCAAATGAAACAAGGCTGGCAGGATCAGGCCGCGGCCGTCAGTCCGAATCGCTCCACATCGCCCCGGCCGGCACGTACCAGTTCCGGCTCGCCGCTGGTCAGGTCGATCACCGTGGTCGGCTGGGCTGGCGCCGGGCCGCCACAGATCACCAGGTCGAGCTGTTTCTCCAGCCGCGCACGGATTTCGGCCGGTTCGTTCATTGGCGCCTCGTCGTCCGGCAGCTGGAGCGTGGCCGAAATCAACGGCTGCCCGAGCTCGGCCACCAGCGCCAGCGGAATCAGGTGGTCGGGCACGCGCACACCGATGGTCTTGCGCGCCGGGTGCGACAGCCGCCTGGGCACTTCCTTGGTCGCCTCCAGGATGAACACGTACGGGCCCGGCGTGGCGCCCTTGATCCAGCGGTACTGGCGGTTATCGACCCGGGCGAAGTTGCCGAGTTCCGACAGGTCGCTGCACATCAGCGTCAGATGGTGCTTTTCGTCGATACCGCGCAGGCGGCGCAGACGTTCCACGGCGGATTTGTCGTCCAGCTGGCAGGCCAGCGCGTAGCTGGAATCGGTGGGTAGCGCGATCAGCCCGCCCTTCTGCACGATCTGCGCGGCCTGCTTCACCAGCCGCGCCTGCGGGTTGTCGGGATGAATCTCGAAGTACTGGGACATGAGGGGCGCGGGTTTCGGGGAAAGGGGCGGTTACCAGTCGTACCAGACCGGCGTGACGTCCGACGGCAGCGGCGGCAGCGTGCCGATTTCCACCCGGCCCTCCCCGGGACCGTGGAAATCCGATCCGCGCGACGCCAGCAGGCCATAGTGGCGCGCCACATCGGCGTAACGGCGGAACTGGTCGGGCGTATGGCTGCCGGTCACCACCTCCACCGCGCGGCCGCCCAGTTGCGTGAATTCGTCGAACAGCGCGTCGTGTTGCAAATCGGTGTAGTTGTATCGGCCCGGATGCGCCATCACCGCAATGCCGCCGGCGCCGCGAATCCAGCCCACGGCATCCTTCAATGCCGACCAGCGGTGCGGCACGAAGCCCGGCCGGCCTTCCGACAGGTATTCGCTGAACACATCGCCGATGGTCTTGCAGCGGCCCTCGTCCACCAGCCAGCGCGCAAAGTGCGTGCGCGAAATGAGGTCGGGATTGCCGACGTGGCGCAGCGCGCCTTCGTAGGCGCCGGGGATGCCGATTTTTGCCAGTGCCTCGCCGATGTCCTGCGCACGGCGCGCACGGCCGTCGCGGGTGCGGGCCAGGCCATCGATGAGGTCCGCGTTGAACGGATCGATCTGCAGGCCGACGATGTGCACGGTCTGCCCGGCCCAGGTAACCGAAATCTCCACGCCAGGCACATAGCGCATGCCCAGCGATTCGGCGGCGGCGCGGGCTTCGGCCTGGCCGCCTACCTCGTCATGGTCGGTCAGGGCCCAAAACGCCACGCCGCCGGCATGCGCACGCGCGGCCACCTCGGACGGTGACAACATCCCGTCGGACACGGTGGAATGGCAGTGCAGGTCGGCGTTGATGGCATGGGCGTTTTGCATGGGCATATTCTACTCCCGGCAGGGCTTTTTAGCCCTGCCGTCAAAGGTGGTGTGCCCGGATTGCCGTGGCGCGCAGGGTATCATGGGGCCTGTCCCGACCGCATTTTTCAGCTTCCAGCCATGTCCTCCACGCCCATTGCCGCGACCCCGGAAACCATCCAGACCGACGTGCTGATCGTCGGCGCGGGCCCCGTGGGCCTGTTCGCGGCGTTCCAGGCCGGCGTGCTGGGGCTCAAGTGCGAGCTGATCGACGTGCTGGACCGTGCTGGCGGCCAATGCACCGAGCTTTATCCCGAAAAGCCGATCTATGACATTCCGGCCGTGCCCGGCTGCCTGGCGCAGGAACTGGTGGATCGACTGCTGGAACAGTGCGCGCCGTTCGCGTTTCCGATGCACTTCAGCCAGCGTGCGCAGTCGGTCAGCGACACCCACGGCGCAGATGGCCATCCGCGCCTGCTGATCACGACCGATGGCGGCAAGCGATTCGACGTGGCGGCGGTGCTGATCTGCGCGGGCGCCGGGGCGTTCGCCCCGCAGCGCGTGTCGCTGCCCGAGGCCGCCGCGCTGGAAGACCGGCACGTGCACTATGCCGTGCGCGACGTGTCGCGCTTCGCCGGCAAGCGCGTGATCGTGGCCGGCGGCGGCGATTCCGCGCTGGACTGGGCGCTGGCGCTGCGCAAGGTGGCGGCACGCGTCACGCTCCTGCACCGGCGCGAAGGCTTTCGTGCCGCCGATCACACGGTGGGCGCGATGCGCGCCGCCGTTGACGCGGGCGAGATGGATTTCGTGGTCGGCATGCTCGGCAGCCTGCAAACCGATGACGCCGGGGCCCTCACCCACGCCGGCATCAAGACGCGCGACGGCGACCGCACCATCGAGGCCGACGAACTCGTCGCGCTCTACGGTCTGGTGTCCGAACCGGGTCCGATCGCCCAGTGGGATCTGGACATGCACGCCGGGCGCATCCACATCGAGAACACCACCACATACGAAACCTCGCGCCGCGGCATCTTTGCGGCCGGAGACATCGCCGTTTATCCAAACAAGCAGAAGCTGATCCTGTCGGGCTTCCACGAAGCCGCGCTGGCGCTGCGCAAGGCGTATCACTACGCCTTCCCCGACAAGGCGCTGGTCCATATGCACACCAGCAACAACCCCGCGCTGAAGGAAAAGCTCACGCACGCGTGAACGGCGGGGCGTTTCGGCTCCTCTCTGCCATGCCATCCCGTGCCATGCCATGGGACAGGGCGACAACCAGCGCCTGACCCCGGACTCAGGCCAGGAAGTCCTCGATCAGGCTGGCCACCGCCTGCGGCTGGTCGTGGTGAAGCATGTGTCCGGCGTCGTCGACGAATACCTCGCGGAAGTCCGGAAAGGCGCGGAACCGCTCCTTGAATTCCTCGATACTCTGCTTGTGGGCGATGTGCTTCAGCGTCGCCGAATCGCGCGCTTCCACGTGCAGTACCGGCGCGGCCACCTTTTCCCAGATCGCCATGATCTCGTCGATGCGGTACAGCGTCGGGTTGGTCATCTTGTGGGCGCCGTCGCCCAGGATCTCCCAGCGGCCATCTGCATTGCGGCGCGACCAGTGCGCGGCCAGGAAGGCGGCGCGGTCGTCGGGCAGCCGCGGATTGGTCTTCTGCAGCCGGGCGGCCACGGCGGCCTCGCTGTCGTAGGTCTTCAGTTCGGGCGGCGTGCGCAGTTCGTCGAGCCAGCGCGCCAGGCGGGCTGGCGCCTGGTCTGGCCGCGTGCGCGTCAGGCCGAAACCTTCCAGGTCCACCACGCGGCGCACCCGTTCCGGGCGTACGCCGGCGTAGATGCACACCACGTTGGCGCCCATGCTGTGACCCACCAGGTCTACCTGCCCGTCGGGCTGGTAATGGTCGAGCAGCGCTTCCAGGTCGGCCACGTAATCGGGGAACCAGTACGAGCGCGTGCCCGGATACTGCGTCGGGTAATCGGATTCGCCAAAGCCGCGCCAGTCCATGGCAATCACATGCCAGTCGCGCCGGAACGCATCGACCAGGAACTGGAACGACGCCGCGACATCCATCCAGCCATGCAGCATGAACAGCTTGGGCGCGCCGGGTTGTCCCCAGTGGCGGACGTGCGTGCGCAGGCCGCGCAGCGTGATAAATTCGGAACGCGAAGTTTCCGTGATGGTCATGGTGTCTGCCCTCTGTGCCGGGGTCTTCCGATATGCGCGCAGCCCATGGCCACGCGGCGGCCCGGATAAAAATAGAACGATCGTTCGCTTACTGGATTATAGCCAAACGGCTATCTGAAGCGAGCGGGAACATTGGAGACAATTGCATGACCGCCCTGCCGGCCACGCGCCGTGACGACTATCACGCGCTGCACGAATCGTTCCACTGGAACGTCCCCGCGTTCTTCAACCTTGCCGAAGTGTGCTGCGGCCGCTGGGCGCGCGACCCGGCCACGGCCAGCCGCGTCGCGGTGCACACCGAACACGAGGACGGCCGGCGCGCGTCGTACACGTACGCGCATATCCAGGCCGAGGCCAACCGGCTGTCGCGGGCGCTGCGCGAGCTTGGCGTGCAGCGCGGCGACCGCGTGGCCATCGTGATGCCCCAGCGCATCGAAACGGTCATCGCCGGCATGGCCGTGTATCAGCTTGGCGCGATTGCCATGCCGCTGTCGATGCTGTTCGGTCCCGAGGCACTTTCCTACCGGATCGACCACAGCGAAACGCGCGTGGCCATTGCCGACGAAACCTCGATCGACAACCTGCTGGCCGCCCGCCCCGACTGCCCCACGCTGAAGACCGTCATCGGCGCCGGCCAGGCCACCGGTCGCGGCGACCTGGACTGGGACACCCTGCTGGCCGCCCAGCTGCCCGATTTCACGGCGGAACAGACCAAGGCCGACGAAGCCGCGGTGCTGATCTACACCAGCGGCACCACGGGGCCGCCCAAGGGCGCGCTGATTCCGCACCGCGCGCTGATCGGCAACCTGACCGGCTTTGTCTGCTCGCAGAACTGGTATCCGCGGGATGACGACGTGTTCTGGAGCCCCGCCGACTGGGCCTGGACCGGCGGGCTGTGGGATGCACTGATGCCGGCGCTGTATTTCGGCCGTCCGATCGTCGGCTACCAGGGGCGTTTTACGGCCGACCGCGCCTTCGAACTGCTGGAACGCTACGGCGTGACCAACACCTTCCTGTTCCCGACCGCGCTCAAGCAGATGATGAAAGCCTGCCCGACGCCATCGGAAAAATACGATCTGAAGCTGCGCGCCATCATGAGCGCGGGCGAGGCCGTGGGCGAGACGGTATTCACATGGTGCCGGGACGCGCTGGGCGTGATCGTCAACGAGATGTTCGGCCAGACCGAGATCAACTACATCGTCGGAAACTGCACGGCGCAGTATGACGACGACCGCCTGGGCTGGCCGGCGCGGCCGGGATCGATGGGCCGTCCCTACCCCGGCCACCGCGTGGCCGTGATCGACGATGAAGGCCGTCCGTGCGCGCCGGGCGAGGATGGCGAGGTGGCCGTCTGCGCCACCGATGTCCACGGCCATCCCGACCCCGTATTCTTCCTGGGCTACTGGAAGAACGAGGCCGCCACGGCTGGCAAGTATTCGGAATCGGACGGGCTGCGCTGGTGCCGCACCGGCGACCTGGCGCGCATGGATGCCGAGGGCTATCTCTGGTATCAGGGCCGCGCCGACGACGTGTTCAAGTCATCGGGCTATCGGATCGGGCCGAGCGAGATCGAGAACTGCCTGCTCAAGCATCCGGCGGTATCGAACTGCGCCGTGGTGCCGTCGCCGGACCCCGAGCGCGGGGCCATCGTCAAGGCGTTCATTGTGCTGACGCCCGCCGTGGCGCGCTCGTTCGACAACGATGCGGCGCTGGTGGCCGAACTGCAGCAGCATGTGCGCGGCCAGCTGGCACCTTATGAATACCCGAAAGCCATCGAATTCATCGACCAGTTGCCGATGACGACCACGGGCAAGATCCAGCGCCGTGTGCTGCGGCTGATGGAGCAGGAACGCGCGCGGCAGCAGGCCGGGAATCCGGCCAACTAGCCGGCCGACGCCTCCAGCCAGGCCAGTTCATCCTCGTCGAAACCCGCCGCGCGGCGGGCGTCGAGGTTGAACGGCCCACGCAGCTTCGGCGCCTTGTACTGCTCGGCCAGCTGCGCATAGGTGGCCACTGGCTCCAGCCCGCGCCGGGTGCAGAGCCAGCGGTACCAGCGGTTGCCGATGGCCACATGGCCCACTTCGTCGCGCAGGATGATGTCGATGATCGCGGCGGCGGCTTCGTCGCCGGCATCGGCCAGCTTGGCACGCACCGGCGGCGAGGCGTCGAGCCCGCGCGCTTCCAGCGTGCGCGGCACCAGCGCCATGCGCGCCAGCACGTCGCCCGCTGTCTTGTCGGTCATCTCCCAGAGGCTGTTGTGCGCCGGGAAATCGCCATAGGTGGCGCCCAGCGTCTGCAGGTGATCGGCCAGCAATGTGAAGTGATAGGCCTCTTCGTCGGCCACACGCAGCCAGTCCTGGTAATAATCGGCCGGCATGCCGGAAAAACGCCAGACGGCGTCGAGTGCCAGGTTGATCGCGTTGAACTCGATATGGCACAACGCGTGGATCATGTTGGCGCGGCCGGCCGTGGTGTGGATCGACCGGCGCCGCTCCACCCGCATCGGCGGCACCAGTTCGGGGCGCGCCGGGCGGCCAGGCACTGCGCCGGGCGCCGCCACCAGGGTTTCATCGGGATCGACTACGGTATCCACACCGGCCAGCAGCGCGGCATACAGGGCTCGGGCCGCCGCGGCCTTGGCCCGGGCATCGGTCATGCATAGCACGTCCAGCGCGCGGCGGCGCGCGGAGGCCGGCACGGCGGCGGCCCCGGGCGAGGGCCCGACAAGTGGCGTGGGCGCGATGTCGGCGGGTGCGATCACTGGCATAGGCGTAAAATTCGGGAAGCCGCCATTGTAGAGCCCCCCGCCCGGAGCTTGTCCCCAAGCCGGCCCCGTCGGCGGACTCTTTTAATCCGCGCGGCCATCCCCAATTACGCACATTCAGCAGGAGACCCCATGGCGCTTTACCAGCTCGGCGATACCGCCCCGAAAATCCACGAAGACGCCTATGTGGCGGCCGAAGCCACCATCATCGGCAACGTGACGCTCAAGGCGCGTGCCAGCGCCTGGCCGGGTGTGGTGATTCGCGGCGACAACGAGCCGATCGTGGTGGGCGAAGATACCAACATCCAGGAAGGTTCGGTGCTGCACACCGATCCGGGCCGTCCGCTGACGCTGGGCGACAAGGTGTCCGTGGGCCATCAGGCCATGCTGCACGGCTGCACCGTGGGCGAAGGCTCGCTGATCGGCATCCAGGCCGTGGTGCTCAATGGCGCCGTGATCGGCAAGGAATGCCTGGTGGGCGCTGGCGCCGTGATCACCGAGAACAAGGTGTTTCCGGACCGTTCGCTGATCCTGGGTGCGCCCGCGAAGGTGGTGCGCGAACTGACCGACGCCGACGTGGCCAACCTCTATCGCAACGCCGAGACGTATGCGAAGCGGCAGGCCGTTTACAAGACTGAACTCAAGCGCATCGGCTGACGCCTGGCGCAGCCGATACGCCGACTTAACCGCTAGACAGAACCGTGACCGCTTCCTCGAATCCCGATACGCTTCAGAAATTCCTGTTCGATGCCGCTCCCGTGCGTGGCGAACTGGTCCGCATCCAATCCACCTGGCAGGAGGTGCTGAACCGCCATGCCTATCCGGAGCCGGTGCGGCGCGTGCTGGGCGAGATGATCGCGGCCGCGGCGCTGCTGTCCGCCAATCTGAAGTTCAATGGCGCGCTGGTCATGCAGGTACACGGCGACGGGCCGGTGCGCATGCTGGTGGTGGAATGTCTGTCCGACCTGTCGCTGCGCGCCACGGCCAAGATTGCCGAGGGCGCCGAGATTGCCGACGACGCCACGCTCAAGCAGCTCGTGAACGTGCATGGCAAGGGCCGCTTCGCCATCACGCTGGACCCGCAGGACAAGCTGCCGGGCCAGCAGGCCTACCAGGGCATCGTGCCACTGGCCGACGAACATGGCCCGCTGGCGACCATGACCGAGGTGCTCGAACACTACATGCAGGCGTCCGAACAGCTCGATACCCGCCTCTGGCTGGCGTCGAACGACCAGGTGGCGGCCGGCATGCTGCTGCAGAAGCTGCCGTCGTATGGCGGCACCGCCGGCGCGCAGATCGGCGAGACCGGCGCCGCGCTGACCGACGAAGGACAGGGCCAGGATCTGGACACGTGGGATCGCGCCTGCCAGCTGGGCGCCACGCTGAAGGAAGACGAACTACTGGCCGAAACGCCGGAAACCCTGCTGCGCCGCCTGTTCTGGGAAGAGCTGCAGAATGCCGGCCTGCGTGTGTTCGAGCCAATGACACCGCACTTCCAGTGCTCGTGCTCGCGCGAAAAGGTGGCGGGCATGCTGCAGACGCTGGGCCGGGAGGAAATCGAAGGCATCATCGCCGAGCGCGGCGAGGTGGAGATTCACTGCGATTTCTGCGGCCAACGCTATGCGTTCGACCCCGTGGACGCCGCCCAGCTGTTCACCGCGCCGGTGGCCACAGGCGCCGGCGAGGGTGCGAATCAGCAGCATTGAGGTGCCACCCGCCCCCCTGTCACGCAGTTCGGGGGCGGAAAACCGGGGGAAACCGGGGAAAACCATCAGGTCCGCCTACCGTGCGGAACCACACACACGGGTGGTCGGGTCCAATGGCATGCTTGTTCTTCAGCCGTTCGAACGGAGTCCGATATGACAGCGACCATTCGTTCCAGATCGACACCTGCCCTGGCCTGCCAGCTGGCCAGCGTACTGGCGCTTGCCGGCTTGATTGCCGGCTGCGCGGCGCCGGTGCCGCGCAGCCCCGACGGCGTGCCGGCTACGGCACGATTGCCGGACAATGCCATCCCCCCCGCTCCGCTTAGCGACGCCGAGCGCCAGAAGCTGGGCGCGCTGAACCAGCAGATCCTTCAGGAACAGGCCACGGTAATGGCTAACCAGCAGTCGGCCGCCGCATGGAGCCGTGCGTCGTACTACCCGAACACGAGCGTCAACATGTTCTACAACGGTTGGGGTGGCGGCGGCGGTGGCTGGGGTGCCGGCGTAGGCTTCGGCTTCCCGGGGTACGGCTACGGAGGCTACCCGTACGGCGGCTGGTGGTGATGCGGCGTGCGCAAACGATAGCGGCCGCGTTGCGCGGCCGGACCTGATGCTTGATGCGTGCTGGCTGACGCCTAGTGACCGCCGCGTCCGGCGACGGAGTTGGCAGGCGGCGGCAGTGGCGGCGTGGCGCTGACCTTCGGGGCCGGGGCCACGAACTGGACGAACACCTCGTCGTCCTTGACCATGCCCAGTTCGTAGCGGGCGCGCTCTTCGATGGCGCCCGTGCCATCCTGCAGGTCCTTCACTTCGCCTTCCAGCTTGGCGTTGCGCAGTTTCAGCGCCTGGTTGTGGGCCATCTGCTCGCCCACCTGGCGATTCAGATCCCACACGCGCAGCCAGCCGCCCTTGCCCAGCCAGAGCGGGTACTGAATGGCCAGCAACAGCACGAACAACAGCAGGGAAATCAGGCGCATCGGGGCAAAAGGCGCAATGGAATAATGGCGTGGTCGGAGGTTTCCGATGGGCACCAATGATCCATCATGCGGCCGCAGATTGCAAAACAAAAGACGCTACAAAGCGCAACAACCGTGCGTGCGGCACCGGATATCGGCACAATCGCCACACCGGATCGAAAAAAACGCCGCCCCGGCGAACCCGGGAGCGGCGTTTGTCGTTGGCTTGCCGGCGGCACGCGCCGACGGCAGGCTCGGGGAATCAGCGCAGGTTGTAGAACGCGCTCTTGCCCGGGTACGTAGCGATATCGCCCAGATCTTCCTCGATGCGGATCAGCTGGTTGTACTTGGCGATACGGTCCGAACGCGACAGCGAGCCGGTCTTGATCTGGCCAGCGTTGGTGCCCACGGCGATGTCGGCGATCGTGCTGTCCTCGGTCTCGCCCGAACGGTGCGAGATCACGGCGGTGTAGCCGGCGCGCTTGGCCATTTCGATGGCGGCGAACGTCTCGGTCAGCGTACCGATCTGGTTGATCTTGATCAGGATCGAGTTGCCGATGCCCTTCTCGATGCCTTCCTTCAGGATCTTGGTGTTGGTCACGAACAGGTCGTCGCCCACCAGCTGCACGCGCTTGCCGAGCTTGTCGGTCAGCGTCTTCCAGCCTTCCCAGTCGCCTTCGGCCATGCCGTCCTCGATCGACACGATCGGGAACTTGTCGCACAGGTTGGCCAGGTAGTCGGCGAATTGCGTCGACGACAGCTTCAGGCCTTCGCCCTCCAGCGCGTAGACGTCTTCGGCCTCGTGGTAGAACTCGCTGGCGGCGCAGTCCAGCGCGAGCAGCACGTCTTCACCCATCTTGTAGCCGGCCTTTTCCACCGCCTGCACGATGGTGTTCAGGCACTCTTCGTTCGACGAGAAGTTCGGTGCGAAGCCGCCTTCGTCACCCACGGCCGTCGACATGCCCTTGTCGGCCAGGATCTTCTTCAGCGCGTGGAACACTTCGGCGCCGCAACGCAGGGCTTCACGGAAGCTGGTCTGCGACACGGGCATGATCATGAATTCCTGGATGTCCAGGCTGTTGTTGGCGTGCGCGCCACCGTTGACGATGTTCATCATCGGCACCGGCATCTGCATCGCGCCCGAACCGCCGAAGTAGCGGTACAGCGGCAGGCCAGCCTCTTCGGCAGCGGCCTTGGCCACGGCCATCGACACGGCCAGCATGGCGTTGGCGCCCAGGCGGCCCTTGTTCTCGGTGCCGTCCAGTTCGATCAGCGTGCGGTCCAGGAACGCCTGCTCGGAAGCGTCCAGGCCCATGATGGCTTCGGAGATCTCGGTGTTGATGTGCTCGACAGCCTTCAGCACGCCCTTGCCCAGGTAGCGCGACTTGTCGCCGTCACGCAGTTCGATGGCTTCGCGCGAGCCGGTCGATGCGCCCGACGGCACGGCGGCACGGCCCATCACGCCGGATTCCAGCAGCACGTCGCACTCGACCGTGGGATTGCCGCGCGAGTCCAGCACCTCGCGACCGATGATATCTACGATTGCACTCATATTTCCTCTCAGGACTGTTGAATCTTCGTGAATCTTCTACGTGCCAGATGACGGGTGGAAGTCTCAGACGCCTTCCACGACGATCATGTTCATCTTTGCCGCATGCTCGCGGGATTGGCGGGCTGCCAGGTATTCCTCGCTCGCGTAGAAGGCCTTGGCGGCCTCGTAGCTGGGGAATTTCAGCACCACCACGCGCGTCGGCGCCCATTGCCCCTCGAGCGGCTCCGTCTTGCCGCCCCGCACCAGCACTTCCGCGCCGTGAGCCTGCATGGCCCGCGTGGAAAGCACCTTGTACTGCTCGTACTGCTGGGGATCCGTCACGTCGACGTACGCGATGATAAGGCCGGCGGCCATACGCTATCTCCGAATCTTTTGTATTGTCTTTCGATACCCGTGCGTCCGGGGCGATTCACGCACGCACCCGATCTGACGCATCCGGAAGCGACGCCGCCCGCGACAGGCGCGGGCGGCGGGTACTGCTGGCTGGATCACGCGCAGGCGGGCCAGCCGAAATTGTCTTCGAGGAAGCCGGCGCGCTTGACCAGGGTATCCAGGTCCTTCAGCACGGCCAGCAGTTCCTTCATGCGCGACAGCGGCACCGCGTTCGGGCCGTCGGACATGGCCTTGCTCGGGTCCGGATGGGTTTCCATGAACAGGCCCGCCACGCCGGTGGCCACCGCGGCACGCGACAGCACCGGCACGAACTCGCGCTGGCCGCCCGAGCTGGTGCCCTGGCCGCCCGGCAACTGCACCGAGTGGGTCGCGTCGAACACCACCGGGGCACCGGTCTCGCGCATGATCGCGAGCGAGCGCATGTCCGACACCAGATTGTTGTAGCCGAAGGAAACACCACGCTCGCAGGCCATGAACACGTCATCGGGCAGACCGGCCTCACGGGCCGCGTCACGCGCCTTGTCGATCACATTCTTCATGTCGTGCGGCGCCAGGAACTGGCCCTTCTTGATGTTCACCGGGCGTCCGCTCTGGGCGCACGCACGGATGAAATCGGTCTGGCGGCACAGGAAGGCCGGCGTCTGCAGCACGTCAACCACGGCGGCGACGGGCTTGATCTCGTCGATCTCGTGGATGTCCGTCAGCACGGGCACGCCGATTTCGCGCTTCACGGTGGCCAGGATCTCCAGCCCCTTCTCCATGCCGAGACCGCGGAACGACTTGCCCGACGACCGGTTGGCCTTGTCGAACGACGACTTGTAGATGAACGGGATGCCCAGTTCGCCGGTGATCTGCTTGAGCTCGCCGGCGGTGTCCAGCGCCATCTGCTCGGACTCGATGACACACGGGCCGGCGATCAGGAAGAACGGCTTGTCGAGGCCGACGTCGAATCCACACAGTTTCATGGCTTGTCTCCTTCGTCGCGACGTCAGGCGCCCTTGCGCTGCTGCGAGGCCAGCGCGGCTTCCACGTAGGCCTTGAACAGCGGGTGGCCGTCACGCGGGGTCGACGTGAATTCCGGGTGGAACTGCACGCCCACGAACCACGGGTGCATCGACTCGGGCAGTTCCATCATTTCCGGCAGGTTTTCTGTCGGGGTACGGGCCGAAATCACCATGCCGGCCTTTTCGAGCTGGGGCACGTAGTGATTGTTGACTTCGTAGCGATGGCGGTGACGCTCGTTGACTTCGGCGCCGTAGATCTGCGCGGCCTTGGTGCCCGCCTGGATGGGCACGCGTTGCGCGCCGAGGCGCATCGTGCCGCCCAGGTCGGATTCGGCCGAACGCTGTTCCACCTTGCCCTCGCGGTCGACCCATTCGGTGATCAGCGCCACCACCGGGTGCTCGGTCTCGAGGTTGAATTCGGTCGAGTTGGCGTCCTTCATGCCCGCCACGTCGCGCGCGAACTCGATCACGGCCAGCTGCATGCCCAGACAGATGCCCAGGTACGGCACCTTGTTCTCCCGGGCGTACTGGATCGCGCGGATCTTGCCTTCCGTACCGCGCTTGCCGAAACCGCCCGGCACCAGGATGGCGTCCAGCGGCTGCAGCACTTCGAGGTGACCCGATTCCAGTTCCTCGGAATCGATGTACTCGATGTTGACGCGCGTGGCGGTATGCATGCCGGCGTGGCGCAGGGCTTCGATCAGCGACTTGTACGACTCGGTCAGGTCGACATACTTGCCGACCATGCCGATCTTGATCTCGTGCTGCGGGTTTTCCTGCGCGTTCACCAGCTTCTGCCACATCGACAGGTCGGCCGGCTTCGGATCGAGTCGCAGTTCCTCGCAGATCAGGCGGTCAAGGCCCTGCTCGTTGAGCATCTGCGGGATCTTGTAGATGCTGTCGGCATCCCATACCGAAATCACGGCATCCTGCGGAATATTGGCGAACAGCGAGATCTTGGCGCGCTCGTCGTCCGGAATCGGACGGTCGGCGCGGCACAGCAGCGCCGTCGGCGAAATGCCGATTTCTCGCAGCTTCTGCACCGAGTGCTGGGTCGGCTTGGTCTTCAGCTCGCCCGCGCTGGCGATGAACGGCACCAGCGTCAGGTGAACGAATGCGCAGTGGTTGCGGCCCATGCGCAGGCTCATCTGGCGAGCGGCTTCCAGGAACGGCAGCGATTCGATATCGCCGACCGTACCGCCGATTTCCACCAGGGCGACGTCGGCCTTGCCGTCGTGCGAGGCGGCCGCGCCGCGCTCCACGAATGCCTGGATCTCGTTGGTGATATGCGGAATCACCTGGACGGTCTTGCCGAGGTACTCGCCGCGGCGCTCCTTGCGGATCACCGACTCATAGATCTGGCCAGTCGTGAAGTTGTTCGACTTGCGCATCTTGGCCGACACGAAGCGCTCGTAGTGACCCAGATCGAGGTCAGTTTCGGCGCCATCCTCGGTCACGAACACCTCGCCATGCTGGAAAGGGCTCATCGTGCCGGGGTCGACGTTGATGTAGGGATCGAGCTTGAGGAGGGTGACTTTGAGGCCGCGCGACTCGAGAATGGCCGCGAGCGAAGCAGCAGCGATGCCCTTGCCGAGAGAAGAGACGACGCCACCGGTGACGAAGACGAATTTGGTCATAAACCGAGCTTGCCGGGGAAATCGGGATTATACATGAGACCCCGTCCGCCGCCGACCCGGATTTTGTGACAGGGCAGTGTCCGCGATGCGCCGCCCTGCTGCTGCGGCGCATGCGCCGCTCGGCGCCGCGCCCGTCTTCAGTGGCCGCTGGCGCGCATCTGCCCGATCAGCTCATGCACGGTGGCGGCGGTTTCCAGGGGCCGCTCCATCGGATAGAGATGCCCGCCTTCCAGGAAGCGCAGGCGGTCGCCCACCAGCTTGCGCGTGGCGCCCAGTCCCACCTGCCTGACCTCGCGTGATTTCGTGCCGGCAATGAAGCCCACCGGCACCGGCGCGCCATGGGCCACGCGCCGGCCCAGGCTGGTAGGCAGCGTGCGATAGATGCGGTATTCCACGTCGCGGTCGAAACGCAGGCGGCGTTCCGCGGCCCGGCCCGTCGGCTCGGTGCCATGCTCGGCGTAGTCGCGCAGCACGTCCGGGTCCCAGACCCGGAAATTGCGCTTGGCCTGGAAGTGGGTCCAGACCGATTCGGTATCGGGCCAGTGCGTGCGGCGGTTCTTGGTCACGGCCGCCGGGCCCGGCTTTTCGTCCAGACCCAGGACCTGCGACGCGCGCAGCAGCGACGCCCGCCAGCCGGCGATGATCGGCGAGTCGAGCATCACCACGCCGCGCACGCGCTGCGGTTCGCGCAGCGCGGCCATCAGCGACAGGAAACCGCCCAGCGAATGCCCGACCAGCCAGACCTTGCGGGAATCGGCACCGTCGCGACGGGCGCGTTCGATCTCACGTAGCAGTTCGTCCACCAGATTGGGCCATTCGCGCGTGACCGGGTACTTTGGATCGTGGCCGTAGCGCTCGACGGCGCGGATCTCGAAGGCATCTTCCAGTGCCCCGAACAGCTTGCGGTACGTGGATACGGGAAATCCGTTGGCGTGGGAGAACAGCAGGATGTCGCGCATGAGACAAGTGCAATGGGAATGTGGCAGTCGCCGCAGAGTGTACTGCGGCGCCCCGCCGTTCGACGCCCGCGCCGGCGCGAATGGGGTAGACGTTTCCCTCTACCGTTCCCGGCGTGCGCGCACGGGCTGGCCCCATCGGTCGGCCTCGTCGCGCGCCAGCGGAAACTCGGCCGGCTCGGCGGCATCCCACTCGGGATTGGCGATCTCGCCGAACACCTGACGCAGGCGCTGGCCCCAGGTGTCGCGGATCATGCGGAAGTACGCGTTCTTCTCGTCGATGTTGACAAAGCGCGTCACGCGCAGCGAATCGGCCTCGTACACCAGCAGGTCCAGCGGCAGGCCCACCGAGATATTCGACTTGAGCGTCGAATCCATCGAAATCAGCGCGCACTTGGCGGCCTCGCCCAGCGGCAGCGACGGCGACACCACTCGGTCGACGATCGGCTTGCCATACTTGGCCTCGCCAATCTGGAAGTAGCAGTTTTCGGGCGACGCCTCGACGAAATTGCCCGCCGCATAGATATGGAACAGCCGCGTGCGCTCGCCGCGGATCTGCCCGCCGAAGATCATGCTGACGTTGAAGTCGATGCCGGCCTCGCGCAGTGCGTGGGCGTCGCGCTTGTGCACGGCGCGCACGGCGTCGCCGACGATCGTGGCGGCCTCGAACATGTCGCGGGCCGTCCACAGCGAACGCTTTTCGTCGCGCGCCTCGGCCAGCAGCTGCCGCACCGACTGGCTGATCGCCAGGTTGCCGGCCGTCATCAGCACCAGCACGCGGTCGCCCGGCTCTTCGAAGACGGTCATCTTGCGCGAGGTGGAAATGGCATCCACCCCGGCATTGGTTCGGGAATCGGACAGGAATACCAGACCGGCATCCAGCCGCATCGCTACGCAGTACGTCATGAACAGGTGTCTTGTTGGGGCGCCGTGTCACTTGTGAGACGGCAAATTTGCATTCTAGCCGCTCGGCAAAACGCCACGCCGTTGAATGCCGGCGCGGGCCGGTCAGGCAGCGGGCGTGATGGCGATATCGACGTCGAGCGTTTCGCCCGCGCCGCCTTCCAGAATGCCCCGGATTGGTGCGGCCGAGGCGTAGTCGCGCCCCACCGCGAGCCGCACGTGGCGGGCATCTGTCACACAGCGGTGCGTCACGTCGATACTGCACCAGAGGCCCCGGCCGGCATCGAGACAGACATCGGCCCAGGCATGGCTGGCCAGCGCCGTGGCGGCCGGATCGTAGAAGTAGCCACTGACATAGCGCGCCGGAATGCCCAGCACACGGCACGCGGCCACCATCACCTGCGCCTGGTCCTGGCAGACGCCACTCCCCAGCTGGAAGGCCTGGGCCGCCGACGTTCCGACATCGGTGGTATTGGCCTGGTAGCGCACGCGATCGGCAATGCCGCCCGCCAGGGCCAGCAGTGCCGGCACATCGTGACCCGCCGCCACATAGGGCGCGGCAAACGCCTGCAGGCCGTGCGGCGCCTGCGTAAGTGGCGTAGTCGAAACAAAGTATAGCGGCGACACCCGTGACTCGCCCGAATCCGGCTGATCGACGAAAGCATGGTGTCCGCCCTGCACCTCCACCTCGCCGGTGGCGGTGATGGCGATCGTACGGGCCGGGCCGGCCATGGTGAAGTTGTGGACGATATTGCCGAAACCGTCGCGCGCCTCGCTCAGGTTGCCCGGCGCCGAAAGTTGCCAGCCCTGCACCGATTGCAGGGGCCCCGAGCGCGGGGCGAGGCGCAGTTCGTGCACGCTGCGACGCACCGGTTCGGTGTATTGATAGACGGTTTTGTGGTGAATCCTGTATTTCACGATGCGTATCGCGCGCCCGGCACGGCACCCGCCGGTGCTTCCCCGGCCCGGCGCGTGACGCACCGGGCACATGCATGACGGTTCAGGCGGCCAGCAGCGGCACGAGGAAATCCCGGCTGATGCCATTGCCGAGATCGCCGATGCGCTCCAGGAAGCTGGTCAGGTAGGCGTGCAGGCCGACGGCGAAGATGTCGTCGATGCGCGCGTATTTGAGGTCGGCGTGGAGTTTACCAGCCTGGCGCTCGGTCTCCGACGATTGCTGGTTGGCCACCAGCGCCAGGATCGCCACCACTTCGTCCATGCTCGACACGAGCGAGCGCGGCATGTCCGGCCGCAGGATCAGCAGTTCGGCCACGCGCTGCGGCGTGATCACGGCCCGGTAGATCTTGCGGTAGACCTCGAAGCCCGACACCGACCGCAGCACGGCCGCCCAGTGGTAGAAGTCGTTC
Source organism: Ralstonia sp. 25mfcol4.1 (assembly GCF_900104095.1). Taxonomy (GTDB): domain Bacteria; phylum Pseudomonadota; class Gammaproteobacteria; order Burkholderiales; family Burkholderiaceae; genus Cupriavidus. Next base: position 462,135 of record NZ_FNJO01000003.1, read on the forward strand.
TGCTCGCGGTTCGGATCGCTGTCGTCGCGGCCCGACGCCTGGAACTTGACGTCCAGGATCCGCGCCGTATTGTCGGCGCGCTCCAGGAAGGTGCCAAGCCGCATGAAGTGGAACGCATCGTCCTTGAGCATGGTGCCGAACTGCACACCGCGCGCCAGGTGCGAGCGGAACTTGACCCATTCGAAGAAGCGCGACGGGTCATCGCGCAGCTCGCCCTCGGTGATCATGCGCTGCACGTCCAGCCACGTGGTGTTGATGGTTTCCCACACCTCCGTAGTCAGCGACCCACGCACCGCCCGCGCGTTCTCGCGCGCCGCGCGCAGGCAGCTCATGATCGACGACGGGTTGGTCATGTCGCGCACCATGAAGTCGATCACGTCGTCACGGTGCAGCAGGCCGTACTTGTGGTCGTAGGCCTGGGTCAGCTCGGAGATGTCGAGCATCGCCCACCAGCCCTGCTCGGCCACTTCGGCCGACTGCGGCAGCAGCGAGGTCTGGTAGTTGACGTCGAGCATGCGCGCGGTGTTTTCCGCGCGCTCGGTGTAGCGGGCCATCCAGAACAGGTGGTCGGCGGTACGGCTCAGCATGATGGGGTCTCCCGGCGATCAGTGTGTTCGGCTTCAGCGTTCCAGCACCCAGGTGTCCTTGGTGCCCCCGCCCTGCGAGGAATTCACCACCAGCGACCCCTCGCGCAGCGCCACGCGCGTCAGCCCGCCCGGCACCATGCGCACTTCCTTGCCCGACAGCACGAATGGCCGCAGGTCGATATGGCGCGGCGCGATGCCCGATTCCACATAGGTCGGGCAGGTGGACAGCGCCAGCGTGGGCTGGGCGATGTACTGTTCGGGCCGCGCCTTGACCACCTCGCGGAACTGGTCGATCTCGGCCTTCGTCGCGGCCGGGCCCACCAGCATGCCGTATCCCCCGGCCCCGTGGGTTTCCTTCACGACCAGCTCGGCCATGTGGTCGAGCACGTATTGCAGGTCATCGGGCCGTCGGCACATGTAGGTGGGCACGTTCGACAGGATGGCCTCTTCGCCCAGGTAGAAGCGGATCATGTCCGGCACATACGGATAGATCGACTTGTCGTCGGCCACGCCGGTGCCGATGGCATTCGAGATCGTCACGTTGCCGGCACGATAGACCGACAGCAGTCCCGCCGCGCCCAGCGCCGAATCTGGCCGGAATACGAGCGGATCGAGGAAGTCGTCGTCCACGCGGCGGTAGATCACGTCGATGCGCTGCGGCCCCTGCGTGGTGCGCATGTAGAGGTGATCGTCCTCGACGAACAGGTCGCTGCCCTCCACCAGTTCCACGCCCATCTGCTGGGCCAGGAACGCGTGCTCGAAATACGCGGAGTTGTACATGCCCGGCGTGAGCACGACCACGGTAGGGTCGGCGATATTCTGCGGCGACACGCTGCGCAGCATGTCCAGCAGCAGGTCGGGATAGTGGGCCACGGGCGCCACCCGGTTGCGGGCGAACAGGTCGGGGAACAACCGCATCATCATCTTGCGGTTTTCCAGCATGTACGACACGCCCGACGGCACGCGCAGGTTGTCTTCCAGCACGTAGAACTCGCCCTGGCCCGCGCGCACCACATCGATGCCGGCTACGTGCGCGTAGATGTCGCGCGGCACGTCGATGCCGAGCATCTCGGGCCGGTACTGGGCGTTGTTATAGATCTGGTCGGGCGGAATCACGCCGGCACGGATGATGTCCTGGCCGTGGTAGATATCGTGGATGAAGCGGTTCAGCGCCGCCACCCGCTGGCGCAGGCCGCGCTCCAGCGTGGCCCATTCGCTGGCCGGGAACACGCGCGGGATCACGTCGAACGGAATGGTCCGCTCAGTGCCGCTGTTGGACTCGTCCTTGTCGCCATAGACGGCGAAGGTAATGCCCACGCGCCGGAAGATCAGATCCGCCTCCGCGCGCTTGTTGTCCATCGTGGATACGGACTGCCGGCCGAGCCAGTCCGCAAAACTTCGGTAGTGAGTCCGGACCGCCCCTGGCGGCAATACCTGTCCGGCCTCGACGGCCGTCACCGTGCCGTCCTCTCGCCCTTCCAGCATCTCGTCGAAAAACCGCGCCGCCATGATGGCCGCTCCTTCGTGGAAATGGGCGCCTGCCGCGGTCCGTGCCGCCTGACTGCTCTTCGGCCTTGCTGCACGGCAATACCGCCGGCCACCCGTTTATCGATGCCTCGTCGAGTCGACGCTTCCAGCATATCCGCACCGGCAAATCCCGCAAGGGGTTGCATGCACAAGACATGCGCCGGTACGCAAAACGGTTTAGCAAGATGCTTGCCAGCCACGCGTGGCTGGCCTTGGTGCAGGGTCAGTGCGCGGTCTTGGCCTGGCCGGCGCACGAGACCGACTCCGGCGGGCATTTGGCCAGGATGTCCTCCACCAGGACTTCGGGCGCCCGACGGATATCCAGCACCAGCGCGTCCTGGGGCTCTTCCAGGGTATCGAACTGGCTTTGCAGCAGCGCCGGATTGAAGAAGTGGTCGGCGCGGGCCGACAGGCGGCCGCCGATCGTCGAGGCATCACCCTTCATGAATACGAAGGTCACGCCGCCATCGGGCGGGGTCAGGCGGTCGCGGTAGGTCTGGCGCAGCGCCGAGCAGGTGAAGACATGGGTGCGGCCCTCGGCGCGCGCGGCGTCGATGGCGGCGCGCATGGCGGCCAGCCAGGGCCAGCGGTCTTCGTCGGTCAGTGGCACGCCATCGTGCATCTTGGCCTTGTTGGCCTCGCTGTGAAAGGTGTCGGCATCATGGAAGCCACAGTGCAGCCGCTCAGCAAGCAGCTGGCCCACGGTGGTCTTGCCGCTGCCGGAAACGCCCATCAGGATATAGATCATGTCTGCTCCATCGAACATGGTGTCGGGTGGTATTGCCACCCTTGTCGGTAGCCGCCGGTCACGCGTCGGCGTGGCCAGGCAGTGCCCCGGGGCGTCAGCGCCGCGGGGATTACGGAATGTCTGAAAGGATTGGCTGTGGTGGGCCGGCCTGCCCGGACGTCCGCCTATTGTGCGACGGCGGACGCGGTTTTGACAGCCGCGTCGGCCGTGGCCGACGACGGGGCATCGGCCTCGGACAGGTCGAGCGCGCTGCCGCCCTCCTCGGCAATGCGGGCATGGCGCCGGAACAGCCCGAACAGGCCACGGCCCATGCTGAAATTCGCGAAATCGTCCGACGGCGCCGGCACCGGCGTGCGCGCGGCGAAATCCGCCTGCACGTCGGCATCGCCCACCAGTTCGAGCGTACCGGCCACGGCGTCGACACGAATGACGTCGCCGTCACGCACCCGGGCCAGCGGGCCGCCCACAAGCGCCTCCGGACCGACATGGATCACGGCCGGCACCTTGCCCGACGCGCCCGACATGCGGCCATCGGTGACCAGCGCGACCTTGTGGCCGGCGTCCTGCAGCGCGCCCAGCGCCGGGGTCAGCCGGTGCAGTTCGGGCATGCCGTTGGCATTCGGGCCCTGGAAGCGCACCACCGCCACCACGTCGCGATTGAGTTCGTCGGCTTCGAACGCCGCCTGCAGCGCCTCCTGCGAATCGAACACGCGCGCCGGCGCTTGCACGACGCGATGCTCGTCGGTCACGGCCGAGACCTTGATCACGCCACGCCCCAAATTGCCGGCCATCAACCGCAGGCCGCCTTCGGCCGAGAACGGCGCCGATGCCGGTGCCAGCACGGCGGTATCGCCGCTGGTGGCCGGGCCGTCGCGCCAGCGCAGCGCGCCGTCGGTCATGACCGGCTCTTCGGTGTAGCGTGCCAGGCCACGGCCCACCACGGTGTTCACGTCCTCGTGCAGCAGGCCCGCTTCCAGCAGCTGGCCGATCACGTAGGCCACGCCGCCCGCCGCGTGGAAGTGGTTCACATCGGCCGAGCCGTTCGGATAGACGCGCGCCAGCAGCGGCGTCACGGCCGACAGGCGGTCGAAGTCGTTCCAGTCGATCACGATGCCGGCGGCGCGCGCCATGGCCACCAGGTGGATCGTGTGGTTGGTCGAACCGCCCGTGGCCAGCAGGCCGACCATGGCGTTGACCACCGCCCGCTCGTCGACGATCTGCGCCAGCGGCGTGTATTCGCGGCCGCGCGCGATCAGCGCCAGCGCCCGCTGTGCCGCCGCCGTGGTCAGCGCATCGCGCAGGCCGCTGTCCGGGTGCACGAACGCCGCGCCGGGCATGTGCAGGCCCATGATTTCCATCAGGAACTGGTTGCTGTTCGCGGTGCCGTAGAACGTGCAGGTGCCGGCGCCATGGTAGGCCGCGCATTCGGCTTCGAGCAGCGCGTCGCGCCCGACCTGTCCGGTGGCATAGAGCTGGCGCACGCGCGCCTTTTCCTTGTTCGACAGCCCCGAGGCCATCGGGCCGGCCGGCACGAACACCACCGGCAGGTGGCCGAACTGCAGCGCGCCCATCAGCAGCCCCGGCACGATCTTGTCGCAGACGCCCAGCATCAGCGCGGCGTCGAACGTATTGTGCGACAGCGCCACGGCGGTGCTCATGGCGATGGCATCGCGCGAGAACAGCGACAGTTCCATGCCTGCATTGCCCTGCGTGATGCCGTCGCACATCGCCGGCACGCCGCCCGCCACCTGCGCCACGGCGCCCACGGCACGCGCGGCTTCGCGAATGACCGCCGGATAGCGTTCGTACGGCTGGTGGGCCGACAGCATGTCGTTGTAAGCCGTGACGATACCCAGGTTCGGTGCATGTTCCACGCGCAGCTTGAGCTTGTCGTCGGCGGGCAGTGCCGCGTAACCATGGGCCAGGTTGGCGCATGACATGCCGCGCAGCGGCCCCAGGTCTTGCTGGGCGCGCTCGCAACGCGCCAGGTAGGCGGCGCGGCTGGCGCGGCTGCGTTCGACGATGCGGTCGGTGACGGCCGAAACTTCGGCGCGGACGTGGCCCTTGGCGGCTTGGGTCATGGCGGAATGGATCCTCGTGGGGCGATCCGGGACAACCGCGCGACAGGTAAGAACATGTCGCCACAGGCCACCGGATCTGTAGATTTTCTACATTATAGCCACGGCCGACACCTCGCCGGAAGCCTTGCCACCGCCTGGAAATGGCGTTACGCGCGCAAATTCGGGTAAATCCTAGGATGAAAACCGGGCGCCGGGGGCTGCGAATCCGACAGTCGAATGTGTAGAATCTCTACATATTAAAAGACGCGGCCACCCCGGCTCCGCCGTCAAGACTCCCACGCACCGTTTCCCGCACGACCTTCACCATGCGCGACAGAATCCTTGCCGTCTATGACACGCTACGCCCGTCCGAACGCCGGCTGGCCGACTATGTAGCCCGCCACGGCGCCAGCGTCATCCGGCTGACCATGCCGGAGCTGGCCGAACGTGCCGGCGTCTCGCAGCCGACCATCGCGCGCTTTTGCGCCGCGCTCGGCTACGACGGCTTCAAGGAGTTCAAGCTCCAGTTCGCCCAGAACGTCGGCGGCGGCACGCCGTTCGTGCATCAGGACGTGGAGGCCAACGACCGGCCCGCCGACATCGCCGGCAAGGTATTCGACCGCACCATCGCCACGCTGATGTCGGTGCGCAACGCACTGTCCGCCGACCAGATCGAGCACGCCATCCGCCTGCTGGCCAGCGCGCGGCGCATCGAGTTCTACGGCTGCGGCAATTCGGGCATCGTCGCGCTCGACATCCAGCACAAGTTCTTCCGCCTGGGCATCCCCACCACGGCGTATTCCGATTCGCACGTGTTCAGCATGTCCGCCGCGCTGCTGCGGCCGGGCGACGTGGCCGTACTGGTGTCGAACAGCGGCCGCACGTGGGACATGCTGGCCGCCGCCACGCTCGCCCGTGGCAGCGGCGCTGGCGTCCTGGCGCTGACCCACAGTGGGTCTCCGCTGGCCAAGCTGGCCGACGTCTGCGTGTTCTCCGACGTCGAGGAGGACAGCGAGGTCTATACGCCGATGACGTCGCGCATCTGCCATCTGGTGCTGGGCGATGTGCTCGCCGCCGGTGTGGCACTGGAGCGCGCGGAGTCGGTGGCGGGCGGCCTGCAGCGCGCCAAGGCCCATCTGCGCGAGCGACGCATTGCCGGCGCGGAGCCGGCCGCACTGGCGGATCAGGCTGACGATGCCGACGAAGGCGCCGGGGAAGGCGCCGTCCGATCCGCGACCAGAAAGCCGGCCAAGACGCATCCGGCCGCAGCCAAGCCCAGCGCGAATGCGATCGGGAAAACCAGCACCAAGCCTCGCAGTGGTTCCGCGGCCAAACCCGCCAAGGCGCCCGCAAGGGCCAACTGACTCGCATCAACGCGGCGCCGGCGGCCCATCGCGCCAGTAGCGGCGATATCGCTGCCGATACGGCACGACCTCAAGCGCATCGCCCGACGTCAGGATCGATACGGCGCCGGTCTCGTCCGTGCGATAGCGGGCGATACCCGCCCGCTCGTAGCGCCGCCAGACGTCATCGCGCGGATGGCGGTAGCGGTTTGCAAACCCCAGCTGGAAAATCGCCAGTTCCGGCTGTACGGCGCGCAGGAACGACACATGCGATGACGTGCCGCTGCCGTGATGGGGCACCAGCAGGACGTCGGCACGCAACTGTTCCGGCGTCAGGCGCTCGACCAACCGCAGCTCCTCGCGCACACCGATGTCGCCGGTCAGCAGCAGGCTGCGTCCTGCCGTGGCCACACGCAACACACAACTGCGCGCATTGCTCTGGAGCCTGCCGGGGGCCAGCTCCTCCGTGGTGGGATGCACGATGTCGAACCGTACCCCGTCCCATTGCCAGCCGGTGCCGCCCACGCACGGCTGCCAGTCAGCGCCCTCCGCTCCCGCCATCAGCCGATGCCCGGGCGGTGCCGCCGTCAGCCGTGATCCGACCGGCACCGCCTGCACGACATCGCGCACGCCCCCGGCATGGTCGGCGTCTTCGTGGCTGACCATGAGCGTGTCCAGCCGGCGCACCCCCGACGCGCGCAGGAACGGCACGACGACCTGCCCTCCGGCACTGGTGCCCGACACGTAGGCCGGCCCCGCGTCATACAGCAGCGCATGCCGGCGCGTTTCCACCAGCACCGCCGTGCCCTGCCCGACATCGAGCGCCGTCACGCGCATCTCGCCTTCGGCCACGGCAGCGCGCCCGGTCATCAGCATCGGCACCATCAGGCCCGCGCCAGCCCAGCGTGGAACCGGCCGCGCGATCTGCGGGCTTCCCTTGCGAGACTGGACGCTTTGCGGCCATTGGGGCCGTCGCGGCACCAGCAACAGCCAGACACCGCCGATGGCCAGCGCCGTGCGCCACCAGGCCGGATGCGCGGCCTCCCAGACAGCCCATGCCGGCGCAGCCAGCCAACCCAACCCGCTCACCAGCCACGCCAGCGCGGTGTGCGCCACGGCCAGCAACGGCGCGGCGAACGCGCTCGGCAGCACGGCCCCGGCCAGCGCCAACGGCGTCACGAGCAGGCTTACCACCGGAATCGCCACCGCATTGGCCATGCAGGACACCAGTGACACGTGACCAAACAGCAACAGCGTCAGCGGCACAAGCCCGATGGTCACGGCCCACTGCGTACGCGCGGCGTTCACGACGCCGTCCCGCAGCCGGGCCATGCGCCGACCGGCGTCGTTGCCTGCCGCCATGGGCCGGCTATCGTCCGGCCCGTCGCGCGCATGGAGAAAGATCACCGCCACGGCACCGAAGGACAGCCAGAACCCCGGCGACATGACCGCCCAGGGATCGATCGCCACCGCCATGCCAGCGGCCCACGCCAGCACCACCGACAGTGGCGTCGCCCGGCCGCTCCACAACGCCAGGGCCGCCACGGCCAGCATCGCCACGGTGCGCAACGCCGGAATCTGCATGCCGGCGATCAGGCCATAACCGAGTGCGGCCAGCACGGTCACTGCCAGCGCGGCCTGCTGCGCCGGCCACACCAGCGGCAACGGACGGCGCAGCCGCCGCCCGAGCCCGAACGAATGCCGCCACAGCATGCGCGCCAGGGCTCCCGTCGCGCCAGCGATCATGGTGATATGCAGGCCCGAGATACTGACCAGATGCGAAATGCCGGTGCGCCGGAAGATGTCCCAGTCCGCCCGCGCAATGCCGCGCTGATCGCCGATCACCAGCGCGATCAGCACGGCGCCGTAGCGGGCGTCGGGGGGCAAGGCGGCACGCAGACGATCGCGCAGGCCGGCGCGCCACATCGCGATGCGCACGGGCCACGGCACCGGGCCCCCGGAGGCCAGCGTGGCGGCGCCACGCACGTAGCCCGTGGCATGCACGCCTTCCCGCAGCAACCAGTACGCGTAATCGAAGCCGTGCGGATTCGCCAGCCCGCGCGGACGGCGCAGGCGTACGGTCAGGCGGTGGCGCTGGCCCGGCCACAGCGCATTCATCGGCGGGAATTCGTCGGGCGCGGCGCCGTCGCCGGCCGCCTCGTCGCGCCACGTGAGCAGCAGGCGCTGCGGCAGCGACTGCCCCGCTTGGCCATCCGGCCAGTTCTCGACGCGGAACAGGAAACGCGTGCCGTGCGGTACGGCATCGGGCAGCCCGGCAATGATGCCTTCCACCACCAGGTCCTTGCCCGCCATATCCGATGGCAGCCAGCGTTCGATGCGCACGTCCGCGCGCCACGCGGACCAGCCCACGCCGATCAGCAGCGCCAGCGAGGCGCCCAGCGCCAGTCGCCCGTGCGGCGCCCATCGGCCCCGCACGCGTGCCGATGCCCATATCGCACCGGCCAGCCCAAAGGCAAGCCCACACCCGGCAAGCCATTCGGCGCGGCCCGGCAGCATGCCCTGCTGTTGCAGCAGCCAGCACCCCAAAACGAACGCCAGCAACAGCAAGCGCATGAAGCCCCCGGATCGATGTCACGAAGGGGGCTTTGTACCGTGCAAAGGAGGGGAAAAACGTGTCCGAATGATGCGCCGGTGTGTCAATACGTTAAATCTGCATCGCATCCGGCGATGTGGCCCGAGAAATGGCGAAAAAGCGAAGACTATCGCGGCGCCATGACGTCCGCGAACGCACCCAGGCGGGGCAACGCGGCAACAGAATTGCGCCACATGATGTGCGCCAGTTCGCGCTCCGGCATGCCTCGTAATTCGGCCATGACACGCGCCACGCCAGCCACCTCGCCGGGCGTGTTGCGCGCCTTGTGCTGCGCGCCGAACTGATCGTCGGACAGCCACGCGGGGGCGATATCGGGCGCATCGGTTTCGAGCACGATGGCCTCGATGGGCAACGCCGTGGCCAGGCGCCGGATCTGTTTCGCGCGCGAGAACGTCACGTTGCCGCCGAAGCCAAGCTTCATGCCGTGCTCGACATAGCGGCGCGCCTGCTCGTGGCTGCCGTTGAAGGCATGCGCGATGCCCTGCCGCACGCCCACGCGGCGCAGGCCGGCGTAGACCTGATCCTGCGACTTGCGCACGTGCAGCAGCACCGGCAGGTCGAATTCGCGGGCAATCTTGAGCTGCTCGGTGTAAAGCCAGGTCTGGTGCTGCGCGTCCAGGCCCGGCACGAAGAAATCGAGCCCGATCTCGCCGATGGCGACCAGGCGCGGATCATCGATCGATGCCGCCACCTGTCGGCGCAGCGCGTCGAGGTCGGCCTGCCCGGCGCCCGGCGTGCACAGCGGATGGATGCCGAGCGCATAGACGCAGCGCGATCCCTCGCGGGCCAGCGCCCGCACGGCGTCGAAGTTCGACACCGCCACGGCCGGCAGCACGATGCCCGAGATGCCGGCCGCCAGGGCCGCGTCGATCACGCCCGCGCGGTCGGCATCGAACTCGGCGGCGTCCAGATGACAATGGGTGTCGATCCACATAAGGCCGCGCGGGTCAGCGTTCCTGGTGCAGGTGCCCGTCGCGCAGCCTGAACACGCGGTCGCAACGGCCGGCCAGGTCCATGTCGTGCGTCACGATCACGAAGCTCGTGCCCAGCGTGCGCGACAGGTCGAGCATCAGGTCGTAGACGCCACCGGCGGTGTGATCGTCCAGGTTGCCGGTGGGCTCGTCGGCCAGCACGCAGGCCGGCTGCCCCACCAGCGCCCGCGCAATGGCCACGCGCTGGCGCTCGCCGCCCGACAGCTCGCCGGGACGGTGTTTCGAGCGGCCGCCCAGGCCCACGCGCTCCAGCACCGCCTGGGCCGCCTCGCGCGCCTGGCGCTCGGTCTGGCCGCGGATGCGCATCGGCATCGCCACGTTATCCAGTGCCGTGAACTCGGGCAGCAGGTGGTGGAACTGGTAGACAAAGCCCAGCGAGCGGTTGCGCACGATGTTGCGTTCCTTCTCGCGCAGCGATGTGAACGGCTTGCCCAGCAGCGCCACGCGGCCGGCGTCGGGGTTGTCGAGCCCGCCCAGCACGTGCAGCAGCGTCGACTTGCCCGAGCCCGACGCCCCCACGATGGCCACCTTCTCGCCGGCATTGACACGCACGTCCACGCCGCGCAGCACCTCCACATCGAGCCCGCCCTGCTGGAATCGCTTCGTCAGCCCCTCGGCCACCAGCACCGGCGAGCCGCCGGTCTGGATTGACGCGGCAGGCACGGCAGCCACGTCCGGAATCAGCGTCGTGTCACTCATAGCGCAGCGCCTCCGCCGGATTCACGCGGGCGGCACGCCAGCTTGGGTAGAGCGTGGCCAGCGTGGCCAGCACGAAGGAAATGATGCCAATGGTGGCGATGTCGTTCACGCGGGGGTCCGAAGGCAATTCGCTGATGAAATAGATGTCCTTGGGCAGGAACTGCACGTGCAGCACGCGTTCGATGAACGGCACGATCACGTCGATATTGGTCGCGATCAGCGTGCCGCCCAGCACACCGAGCACCGTGCCGATGAAGCCGATGGCCACGCCCTGCACGATGAAGATCTTCATGATCGAGCGCGGCTGGGCCCCCATCGTGCGCAGGATGGCGATGTCGGCCTGCTTGTCGGTCACGGTCATGACCAGCGTCGACACCAGGTTGAAGGCCGCCACGGCGATGATCAGCGTCAGGATGATGAACATCATGCGCTTTTCGGTCTGCACGGCGGCAAACCAGTTGCGGTTCTGGCGCGACCAGTCACGCAGATACAGGTCGCCGGACATGGTGGTGGACAACGCCTGCGCCACCTGCGGGGCCCGCTGCATGTCCTGCAGCTTGAGCCGCACGCCGGTCGGGCCGTTCTGGCGGAACAGCAGTTCGGCATCTTCCATGTTGACCAGCGCCAGCGCGCTGTCGAATTCATAGTGGCCGGAGGAGAAGACGCCCACCACGGTGAACTGCTTCAGGCGCGGCAGGATGCCCGCCGGCGTGATGGTGCCCTGCGGCGCCACCAGCGTGACCTTGTCGCCCACGCGCACGCCCAGCGCGTTGGCCAGTTCGCTGCCCAGCGCGATATCGAAGCCGCCCGGCACCAGCGCGTTCATGCTGCCGGACCGGAACTGGCTGCCGATGTCGGATACCTTGGGTTCCTGGCTCGGATCCACGCCGCGCAGCAGCACGCCGCGCACGGCGTCGTCGCGCGTGAGCATGGCCTGCGCCGCCACATAGGGCGCGGCGCCGATCACTTCCTTGTTGCGCTCGGCCTCGGCGGCGGTCTTCTGCCAGTCCTGCAGCGGCCCCGCCCCGATCACCTCGATGTGCGACAGCACCGACAGCATGCGGTCGCGCACCTCCTTCTGGAAACCGTTCATGACCGACAGCACGACGATCAGGGCGGCCACGCCCAGCGCGATGCCCAGCATCGAGATCATCGAGATGAACGAAATGAACGTGTTGCGGCTGGCGCGCTTGCTTGCGCGGGTGTACCGCCAGCCGATCTGCCACTCGTAAGGAAAGTTCAAGAGGAATCCTGTTGTTCTGGAAACGCGTCGGCGCCAATTTTGCCACCCCGGGGTGACGGAAGACTGGCGCCGGCCAGCCGGAAGTTTACAATCTCGGCAACCATGATGACGCACCTGACCCTGATTGTGCCTTTTTCCGTCCCGCCCGGCGCCGGCGACGACGCCACGGACGATGTCGTCCCCGGCGCGCTGCTGCGCCAGTTGGAGTTGCCTGCGCTCGGAAAGTTGCTGACGCGCGCCGCCCCGGGACCCCGCGAAACGCACGACGACCCCTACCTGCGCACCCTGCCGCAGGAACGCTGGCTGGCCGGCCGCGCCGGCCTGGATACCGCCCAGGTGCCGACTGCGCCCTTTATGCGCCTGGCCGACCGCGCGGCCGCGGGCCTGCCGGCCGATGCCAGCCCTGACGCCGACGCGGGCTGGGCCTGCCTGCAGCCGGTGCATATCCACGCCGCGCGCGATCACCTGGTGCTGATGCACCCCGACCAGCTCGACATCCGCGCCGACGAGGCCGACACGCTGCGCGCCGCCATCGCCGGACTGCTCGATGAAACCGGCATCCGGCTGGAGGCGCCGCTGCCCGCCCGATGGTACGTGCCGGACGGCCTCTTCGGCGAACTGACGGCGACCACGCCGGTGCGCGCCACCGGCCGCAATATCGATATCTGGATGCAGGCCGGCTCGCGCGCGCGCGAATGGCGCCGGCTGCAGAACGAGATCCAGATGACCTGGCACGGCCATCCGGTCAACGACGCCCGCGAGGCCACGGGCCGCCTGCCGGTCAATTCGGTCTGGCTGCATGGCGGCGGCAAGGCGGGCACCGTCCGCAAGCTGGCCGACACGGTGCTGACCGGCGACCCGTTCATGGCCGGCCTGGCGCTGGCCGCCGGCAGCCGGGTTGGCCCGCAGCCGGCCCGTTTTGCCGAGGTGGCGAACACGGAAGGCAGCGTCATGTGCCTGCTGGACAGCGCCACCGAAGCCCATATTGCATCCGACTGGGGCCTGTGGCTCGAACGGATGCACGCGCTGGACGCCGAGTGGTTCCAGCCCGTGCTCGATGCGCTGACCGCCGGCCAGATCCAGTCCGTCACGATGGTGCTGGGCGGCGAGAACCACTTTGCCGAATTCACGGTCACGCGGGCCGACCTGCGCAAGTTCTGGCGCGGCCTGGGTGCGCGCGGCGACTGGCGCGCACTGTTGTCGAACCTGGCCATGGCCGCCTAGCCGCCCGAACGCCAACGGAACGAAGATCATGACCCGGATTGCCATCCGCTCCTATTCCGACGACCACGCCAGCGTGCTGGCCGCCGCCGGCCTGCATCCCACGCTGGCGCGCATTCTGTCCGCGCGCGGCGTGCTGGACCCGGCCGAGCTGGCCACCGAACTGCCCGGACTGGTGCCCCCTTCCGCCATGAAGGGGATTGACCACGCCGCCGCCTACCTGGCTGACGCCATCGCCGCGCAGCGCAAGCTGCTGATCGTGGCCGACTACGACTGCGACGGCGCGACGGCCTGTGCCGTGGGCGTGCGCGGGCTGCGCATGCTGGGCGCGCGCGTGGACTATATCGTGCCGAACCGTTTCGAGTACGGCTATGGCCTGACGCCCGAGATCGTCGAGCTGGCCGCGCAGCAGCGGCCCGACGTGATCGTCACGGTCGACAACGGCATCGCGAGCGTCGACGGCGTGGCGGCCGCCAACGCACGCGGCATCGACGTGGTGGTGACCGACCACCACCTGCCGGGCGCCGTGCTGCCCGACGCCGCCGTGATCGTGAATCCGAACCAGCCCGGCTGCGAATTCCCGAGCAAGAACCTGGCGGGCGTGGGCGTGATGTTCTACGTGCTGCTGGCGCTGCGCGCCGAACTGCGGCAGCGCGGGGTCTATACCAAGGACACCCAGCCGCCGCTGCAGACGCTGCTGGACCTGGTGGCGCTGGGCACCGTGGCCGACGTGGTGAAGCTCGACGCCAACAACCGCATCCTGGTGGCGCAGGGCCTGAAGCGCATGCGCATGGGCCGGATGCATGCCGGCGTGGCCGCCCTGTTCCGCGCCGCCGGCCGCGAAGCCCAGCGCGCCAATACCTTCGACCTGGGCTTCGGGCTGGGGCCGCGCCTCAACGCGGCGGGCCGGCTGGCCGACATGTCGCTGGGCATCGAGTGCCTGCTGACCGACGACGCCAACCGCGCCTGGGAAATCGCCCAGGAACTGGACGGCATGAACCGCGAGCGCCGCGATATCGAGGCCGGCATGCAGCAGGAGGCGCTGCAGATCCTGGAACAGCCGCTGGCCGGGCTCGATCCGGCGTCACGCTACACGGTGAGCGTGTTCCACGAGACCTGGCACCAGGGCGTGATCGGCATCGTCGCGTCGCGGCTCAAGGAAAAATTCCACCGCCCGACCATCACCTTCGCGCCGGGCGACGAGGAGCACATCAAGGGGTCTGGCCGTTCGATCCCCGGCTTTCACCTGCGCGATGCGCTGGACCTGGTGTCCAAGCGCCATCCCGGCCTGCTGGTGAAATTTGGTGGCCACGCCATGGCGGCCGGCCTGACCGTCCGCGCGAAGGATTTCGACACCTTCGTGGCGGCATTCGAGGACGTGGGCCGCGAATGGCTCAACGAAGAGCAACTGGCCCGGGTGATCGAGACCGACGGCGATATCGACGACGGCTGCTTCAGCCCCGAATTCGTGACCCTGCTCGAAGGCCAGGTGTGGGGCCAGGGCTTTCCGCCGCCCACGTTCTCGGGCGAATTCGAGGTACTGCGCCAGACCGTGCTGAAGGGCAAGCACCTCAAGCTGCAACTGGGACGCGGCAGCCAGCGTTTCGACGCGATCTGGTTCAACCACGCCGACGCACTGGACGGCGCCAGCGCACTGGTGGCCTACCGGCTCGACAACAACACGTTCAATGGCGTGACACGCGTGCAGCTGGTGGTGGAGCACGCCCAGTAGGCCGGGGCGGCGGCTACGCGGCCCGCCCCGCGGCGACGGGCCGTGGGCGGTGCCGTTATCCGCGTGGCGGCAGGTAGAGCGCCGGATTCACCGGCTTGCCGTTGCCGCGCACCTCGAAGTGCAGCTCGTTGTCGCGGCTCATGCTGCCGATCTCCTGCCCTGCCGAAATCCGGTCGTTTTCCTTGACCAGGGGCCGGTCGAGGTTGCCGTACACGGTCAGCCAGTCGTCGTTGTGCTTGATGATGACCAACTGGCCGTAACCGCGCAGCGTACCCACATGGATCGCCCAGCCGGACGCCGCGGCGCGCACCTTGCCGCCAGCCGGCACCTCGATACGCAACCCTTTTTCCGCTGGCGGCGCAAAACTGCCGGTCACGCGGCCATCGGCCGGCCATTGCAGGCGGATGGCGCTGGCGGGCGGCTTCGACGGCGTGGTGTCGGGCGCGGCGGCGCGCGGCGCGGAAGTCGCGGCGGGCTTGTCGGTAGCCTTGGCGGCCGAGATGCCGGCGCCTGCCGGCGGCTTGACGCGAATCAGCTGGCCAACTTCAATCTGGCTCGAATCTGAAATGTTGCTCCAGCGCGCCAGATCGGCCACCGAGCGGTTGTGACGCCGGGCGATCGAGTACAGCGTGTCGCCGCGTTCGACGCGGTAATAGCCCTCGGGCGCGGGCTCGCTGGGCGTGGTGCCGCAGGCGGCAAGCATGGCGGCCAGCGAGATCGCGGCCAGGCGCCCAAGTGTGCGTCGGCGCGCACCCTGCGGGCGCGACACGTCGTGATGGACTGCGTGGATTCCTGTCATGCGTACGGGGAAACTCCTGATCGTGGCCGCTATTGTCGCCGAAGTCGGAACGAAACCTTGCAGCGAAAAGAGGGGAAAGTCACGCAATAGACCGTTCGCCATGCGAACAGTTCAGCCGAATCCGCAACGGGCGTGCAGCCCGGACCGCCATCCCACTCGCACGCCGGCCGGGTTTCGCGGCGCCGATCCGCTATAATTCCACGTTTTGCACGCGCAGCATTACCAGGAATATCAATGGAAGCAGAACGCCTCAACGCCATCTCCGGTGCCATCTCCGATCTCCGTTCGCGAACGGAAGATCTACGGGGGTATCTTTGACTACGATGTCAAGGAAAACCGTCTAGCCGAAGTCAACGGACTCCTGGAAGACCCGGACGTCTGGAACAACCCCAAGCGTGCCCAGGACCTGGGCAAGGAAAAGAAGGCGCTCGAAGCCGTCGTGCAGACGCTGGGCAAGCTCACCGCCGACCTCGCCGGCGCGGACGAGCTGTTCGAACTCGCGCGCGAGGAAGGTGACGACGAGACGCTGGAGTCGATCGATGCCGACGTGCAGGGATTCGAGGCGATCGTCGCCGACATGGAATTCCGCCGCATGTTCTCGGGCGAGATGGACCAGGCCAACGCCTTCATCGACATCCAGGCCGGCGCCGGCGGTACCGAGGCTTGCGACTGGGCATCGATGCTGCTGCGCCAGTACCTGAAGTACTGCGAGCGCAAGGGCTTCAAGGCCGAGGTGCTGGAAGAATCCGAAGGCGACGTGGCCGGCATCAAGAGCGCCACGATCAAGATCGAGGGCGAATACGCGTTCGGCTACCTGCGCACCGAGACCGGCGTGCACCGCCTGGTGCGCAAGTCGCCGTTCGATTCGTCGGGCGGCCGCCACACGTCGTTCTCGTCGGTGTTCGTCTACCCCGAGGTGGACGATTCGTTCGAGGTGGAAGTCAACCCGGCCGACCTGCGCGTGGATACCTATCGCGCATCGGGCGCGGGCGGCCAGCACATCAACAAGACCGATTCGGCCGTGCGGATCACGCACATCCCGACCGGCATCGTCGTGCAGTGCCAGAACGACCGTTCGCAGCACCGCAACCGCGCCGAAGCCATGTCGATGCTGAAGTCGCGCCTGTACGAGCATGAAATGCGCAAGCGCCAGGCCGAGGCCGACAAGCTCGAAGCCGGCAAGACCGATGTGGGCTGGGGCCACCAGATCCGCTCGTACGTGCTGGACCAGAGCCGCATCAAGGACCTGCGCACCAACGTGGAAATGTCCAACACGCAGAAGGTGCTCGACGGCGACCTCGACCCGTTCATCGAGGCCAGCCTGAAACAGGGCCTGTAACACCGGCAAGACCTGATGCCGCAGCCGTGCCGCCATGCCTGCCCCGTGCCGGCATGGCGGCACGACGAATACCAAGAGTCTCCATCCTGAAGTCGCCGTTTCATCGAACAAGGTCCACGTCATGACCACCGGAACGCCCCGCCCCATCCATCTCTACATCGTCACCGGCGCCTCGCGCGGCTTGGGCGCATCGCTCGTGCGCGCGCTGCTCAAGCCGGGCAACCGCATCATCGGCGTGGCGCGCAGCCGCAACACCGGCCTCGAACGCGAAGCCTCGGCCAGCGGCGTGCCGGTGGCCTGGCACCTGCAGGACCTGTCGCAGCCCGGCCCCTCGGCCGGCTGGCTGTCCAGCGTGCTGGAAGCCGTGGACGAAGCGCCGGCCAGCGTGACGCTGATCCTGAACGCGGGTGTGGTGGAGCCCATTGGCCCGATCACCGAACTGCACGAAAACTCGCTGGTGCCGCATCTGCAGACCAACCTCGTCACGCCGATGACGATGACCGGCGCGTTCATCGACGCCACCGCGCGCTTCGACTGCCCGCGCAAGGTACTGGCCATCTCGTCGGGCGCCGCGCGCAACCCGGTGCCGGGCTGGAGCGCCTACTGCGCCGGCAAGGCGGGCCTGGACATGTTCATCCGCTCGGTCAATGCCGAGTACGCCGGCCTGGCCGACGATCGCGCGGTACGCGCCGTGGCGCTGGCGCCGGGCGTGGTGGACACCGGCATGCAGGAGACCATCCGCGGCGCCGATTTTGCCCAGGTGCAGCGTTTCCGCGACCTGAAGGCGAATGACCAGCTGGCGTCGCCCGACGACGTCGCACAACGCATCGCCGCCTATCTGGAACGCGCTGACTTCGGCAAGACCGAACTCGACGACATCCGCAACTATTGAACTGAACCATCGCGCAGGGCCCCGTGCCTTGCACGACCGAAGCTGACACCATGACCGAACCGACCCGCACGCCCGCCGCCGCACCCGCCGACGCGCCTGCCGTAGACGAGAACAAGATCATTGCCGAACGGCGCGAGAAGCTGCAGGCCCTGCGCGAGCAAGGCGTGGCCTTCCCGAACGATTTCCGCCCGACGCACCAGGCCGGCGCGCTGCACGCGCAGTACGGCGAGACCGACCAGGCAACGCTGGAAGCCAGCCCGGTGGAAGTGTCGATCGCCGGCCGCATGATGCTCAAGCGCGTGATGGGCAAGGCCAGCTTTGCCACCGTGCAGGACGGCAGCGGCCAGATCCAGTTCTACATCACGCGCGACAAGGTGGGCGAGGACGTCTACGCGGCGTTCAAGCACTGGGACCTGGGCGACATCATCAGCGCGCGCGGCGAGCTGTTCCGCACCAACAAGGGCGAGCTGTCGGTGCAGGTGCGCGAACTGCGCCTGCTGTCGAAGAGCCTGCGCCCGCTGCCGGACAAGTTCCACGGCCTGGCCGACCAGGAAATGAAGTACCGCCAGCGATATGTGGACCTGATCGTCTCGCCGGAAACGCGCGACACGTTCCGCGCCCGTACCAAGGCGATGTCGTCGCTGCGTCGCCATATGTCCGACGCCGGCTTCATGGAAGTCGAAACGCCGATGCTGCATCCGATTCCGGGCGGCGCGGCGGCCAAGCCGTTCATCACGCACCACAACGCGCTGGACATGCAGATGTTCATGCGCATCGCCCCCGAGCTGTACCTGAAGCGCCTGATCGTCGGCGGCTTCGAGCGCGTGTTCGAGATCAACCGCAACTTCCGTAACGAAGGGGTGAGCCCGCGCCACAACCCCGAGTTCACGATGATGGAGTTCTACGCGGCCTACACGGACTACCGCTGGCTGATGGACTTCACCGAGAACCTGATCCGCCAGGCCGCCATCGACGCCAGCGGCAGCGCCGTGCTGAACTACCAGGGCCGCGAGCTGGACCTGTCGAAGCCGTTTCATCGCCTGACGATCTGCCAGGCGATCCAGAAGTACGCCCCCGAATATACCGATGCGCAACTGGCCGACGCCGAATTCCTGCGTGCCGAGCTGAAGGGCAAGTTCAAGATCAACACCAGCGCGCCGCAGTTCCTGAACGCCGGCGTAGGCACGCTGCAACTGGTGCTGTTCGAGGAAACGGCCGAGTCGCAACTGTGGGAGCCGACCTACATCGTCGACTACCCGGTGGAAGTGTCGCCGCTGGCGCGCGCCTCGGACACGCAGCCGGGCATCACCGAGCGGTTCGAGCTGTTCATTACGGGGCGCGAGATCGCCAACGGCTTCTCGGAACTGAACGATCCGGAAGACCAGGCCAACCGCTTCCGCAAGCAGGTGGAGCAGAAGGACGCCGGCGACGAGGAAGCCATGTACTTCGACGCCGACTACATCCGCGCGCTCGAATACGGCATGCCCCCGACCGGCGGCTGCGGCATCGGCATCGACCGCCTGGTCATGCTGCTGACCGACAGCCCGAACATCCGCGACGTGATCCTGTTCCCGCACCTGCGCCGCGAAGACTGATCGGCCGGCGCAGCCAGCCTGCGCCGCGCCCTGTTCCCCACGCCTGTCCGGCGTGGGGCGCTACCACCACCTCCCGATTTGCCGGCTGTTACAGACGCCCGCGCACCTTCCTCCTCGCCTCGCTGTAACCCACTGATTTTCCTTCGGATTTCGGGCTACACATCCTTACAAAATCAAACGGAAACGGAATCGTAATTCGGCCAGACTCTAGGTATCCACCCTTCCAGGGTGACTTGGAGAACAAGAAATGTCCGGTCCGGAAACCCTTCCCGCCCTGCCGTCGCAACGCCGCCTGAATCCGCTGGTGGGCGCGGCGGCCGTCGCACTTGTGGTGGCCAGCCTCACGGTGGTCGCAGCCGTAACGGGCGTGCTGCCGATTACCAAGGCCACACAGGCGCCGGCCGAGGCTTCGTACAGCAGTTCATATGGCAGCTCATCCGGGGGCTCGTACAGCGGCAATCAAACCGGCACCCAGCCCGTCATGAACGAGCCGCCGCCGCTGACGAGCCAGCCGGCACCAGGATCGACCACGCGGCCACCCGCCTATGACGCTCGCCAGGCCCAGAACAACATGGCGCCGCCACCGGCCCAGCCGATGCAGCAAGCCCAGGCCGCGGAAAAGCCGGCCGCCCGGCCTAGCCATACGGCCGGTCACGTGACAGGCGTGCAGGTGGTGGAAGCCGAAAAGCCCACCAGCGGCCTGGGCGCGGTTGGCGGTGCCGTTGTCGGCGGCCTGCTGGGCAACCAGATCGGCTCGGGCAATGGCCGTATTCTGGGTACCGTGGCCGGCGCGGCCGCAGGCGGCTTCGGCGGCAACTACGCCGAGAAGAAGCTGAACACCAACAAGTCGTACCGCGTCAGCGTGAAGATGGATGACGGCTCGCGCCGCACGTTCACGTACCAGAATCCTCCGGGGGTCGAAGTGGGCCAGCGCGTGCATCTGGAGCGCGGCGTTCTCGTGACTGGCTGACGCCCTTCGGATTCGGTCCCGCCCCAGCGAGCCCGATTCCGACACAAACAAAAAAGCACGGCGTGACAGCCGTGCTTTTTTGCTTCATTTGCCTTGGATCAACCGGACTTATTCCGCTTCCTCGATCCACGCCTGCTGGATCGCCTCCAGGATTTTCTCGCCCGAGCGTTCCGGCAGGTCGCTGAAACCGTCCAGTTCCAGCACCCACTGGCGCAATTGCGTGAAACGCACCGTTACCGGGTCGACGTCAGGAAACTTGTCGTACAGCGCGGCGGCAATGTCGTAGGTATCTGTCCATTTCATGGGGAAACTCCTCGCGCGGGCCTTAGTGGCCTTCCTTGGCGTGGTTGATCGTGTACTTCGGGATTTCGACGGTCAGGTCCGTGTCCGCGACGATGGCCTGGCACGACAGGCGCGAATTGGGCTCCAGCCCCCACGCCTTGTCCAGCAGGTCTTCCTCTTTTTCCTCGGCATCTTCCAGCGAATTGAAACCTTCGCGCACCACCACGTGGCACGTGGTGCAGGCGCACGACTTCTCGCAGGCGTGCTCGATGTTGATACCGTTGTTCAGCAGCGCGTCGCAGATGCTGGTGCCGGTGCCGGCCTCGAAGACGGCGCCCTCCGGACACAATTCGACGTGGGGCAAAACGATGATCTGTGGCATGTGATTCCTGTTTTCTCTCTCTAGGCAGGTGCGCTGCGTGTGACTCAGCCCAGCTCCTGCACCTTCTTTCCGGCCAGCGCGCTCTTGATCGAGCGGTCCATGCGGCGGGCGGCAAATTCGTCGGTACCATGCGACAGCTGCTCGACGGCCGCCTTGATCGCGTGGTGGTCGTCGCCGCGCGCGATCTCGGTCACGCGGGCCATCAGCGCATCCACGGCCGCGCGTTCCTCGGCCGACAGCAGGTCGCCGTCGACTTCCAGCGCACGCCCGGTGGCCTCCACCAGCCGCGCGGCCTCCACGCGTTCCTCGGCCAGCGCGCGGCTCTTCATGTCGTGCTCGGCCTCGCGGAAGCTTTCCTGCAGCATGCGCGCGATATCGTCGTCGGCCAGGCCGTACGACGGCTTGACCGACACCGACGCTTCCACGCCCGAATTGGTCTCGCGCGCCGACACCGACAGCAGCCCGTCCGCATCCACCTGGTAAGTCACGCGAATGCGCGCCGCGCCCGCCACCATCGGCGGAATGCCGCGCAGCTCGAAACGCGCCAGCGACCGGCAATCGCTGGCCAGTTCGCGCTCGCCCTGCAGTACGTGAATGGCCATGGCGGTCTGGCCATCCTTGAAGGTGGTGAATTCCTGCGCACGCGCGACCGGAATCGTGCTGTTGCGCGGGATGATCTTCTCGACCAGGCCGCCCATCGTCTCGACGCCCAGCGACAGCGGGATCACGTCGAGCAGCAGCCAGTCCTCGCCCGGCGCATGGTTGCCGGCCAGCAGGTTGGCCTGCATGGCGGCGCCCAGCGCCACCACCTTGTCCGGATCCAGGTTGGTCAGCGGCTGCTGGCCAAAATACTCGCCCACGGCCTTGCGGATCGCCGGCATGCGCGTCGCACCGCCCACCAGCACCACGCCCTTGACATCCTCGGGCGTGACACCGGCATCGCGCAGCGCCTTGCGCACCGGCGCCAGGGTCTTCTGCACCAGGTTGGCGGTGATGGCGATGAACGTTTGCGCGTCCAGCGGCAGATGCACGATCTCGCCGGTGGTCAGCACGGCGTCGATCACGGTGCTGTCGCTCGCGGACAGGGCTTCCTTTGCAGCACGCGCGCGCATCATCAGCAGGCGCGTATCCTCGGCCGAGAGCGGCTGCAGGCCGGCCTGCTCGACCACCCAGCACAGCAGGCGCTGGTCGAAGTCGTCGCCGCCCAGCGCCGAATCGCCGCCGGTGGACATCACCTCGAACACGCCCTTGGTCAGCTTGAGCACCGAGATATCGAACGTGCCGCCGCCCAGGTCGTAGACGGCGTAGATGCCTTCGGCGGCATTGTCCAGGCCGTAGGCAATCGCAGCGGCGGTCGGCTCGTTGAGCAGCCGCATCACGTCCAGGCCCGCCAGTTGCGCGGCGTCCTTGGTGGCCTGGCGTTGCGCGTCGTCAAAATACGCGGGCACCGTGATCACGGCCCCCACCAGCTCGTCGCCCAGCGAATCCTCTGCACGCTGGCGCAGCGTGGCCAGGATCTCTGCCGACACTTCCACCGGGCTCTTGATGCCGGCGGCCGTCTTCAGCTGCACCATGCCCGGCGCATCGACGAAGTCGTACGGGCTGTGCTCGATATTTGCCACGTCGCGCAGGCCACGACCCATGAACCGCTTCACGGAAACGATCGTGTTCTTGGGGTCGCGCACGGCCTCGTCCTGCGCCTTGAAGCCGATATGCGCGTTGCCGTTGGGCAGGTAGCGCACCACAGACGGCAGCAGGGAGCGGCCATCGTCGTCGGGCAGGACTTCGGGAATGCTGTTGCGCACGGCGGCCACCAGCGAATTGGTGGTGCCAAGGTCGATGCCAACAGCCAGCCGGCGCTGGTGAGGCGCGGGCGACATGCCGGGTTCGGAAATCTGGAGCAGTGCCATGAGAATCTTCTAATCTTCGAGCCGATCGATCGCCTCGCTGGCGTCGTGTTCGATCTTCTCGATAAACATCAGCTGGCGCGCGGCGGCGCCGGCGGCTTCGTTGTCACCGGCATCGAGCAGCGCACCGAGTGCCGCGTGGCGCTCGCGCTTTTCCTGGCGCAGATCGCGCAGCAGGCGGTCGAGCTGGTCCACGTCGCGCGCCTGCGTCGCGTCCTGCAGCGCCTCGCGCCATTCCATCTGCTGCATCAGGAACGCCGGCGCCATCGCCGTATTGCTTTCAGCCTGGATGTCCACGCCGCGCAGATGCAGCAGGTAGATGGCGCGCTTGAGCGGCTGGCGCAGCGTGCGGTACGCCTCGTTGGCGTGCGCGGCCCACTGCATGGCCACGCGCCGCTCGGCATCGCCGGCATTGGCAAATCGGTCAGGGTGCGCCTGCGACTGGACGGTGCGATAAGCCGCGTCCAGCGCGGCTTCGTCCACTTCGTATTGGGCAGGCAGCCCGAACAGCGAGAAAAAATCGTCTTTCAAAGCGCGTCTTTCCAAAACATTCACAACAAAAAGGAGCGGTCATGCCGCCCCTTGTCGTGTCGCCGCCCTCGCATCGATTGCCGATCCGTGCGCGGCACGGGCCATCAGACCCGGAACGACTCGCCGCAGCCGCACTCGTCCTTGACGTTCGGGTTGTTGAACTTGAAGCCTTCGTTCAATCCCTCGCGCGCGAAGTCCAGTTCGGTACCGTCGATGTACGGCAGGCTCTTCGGATCGACGATCACCTTGATGCCGCGCGTCTCGAACACCTGGTCTTCCGGCTGCAGTTCGTCCACGTACTCCAGCTTGTACGCCAGGCCCGAGCAGCCGGTGGTCTTCACGCCCACGCGCAGGCCCAGGCCCTTGCCGCGGCGTTCCAGGTAGCGGGAAACATGTTTCGCCGCCTTTTCGGTCATCGTGATCATCTTTGCCTTGCTGTCGAAACGCCACGCGCGATACCGCACCGCGCGCGGCCATACCAACTTGTCTGAAGCGGACCAGGCCGCTCAGGCAGCCTTCTGCTCGGCGCCGCCGTGCTTCTTCTTGTAATCCTCGACGGCCGCCTTGATGGCGTCTTCCGCGAGGATCGAGCAGTGGATCTTCACCGGCGGCAGCGCCAGTTCCTCGGCGATCTGGGTGTTCTTGATCTCCAGCGCCTGATCCACGGTCTTGCCCTTGACCCATTCGGTCACCAGCGACGACGACGCGATGGCCGAGCCGCAGCCGTAGGTCTTGAACTTGGCGTCCTCGATCACACCCGCCTCGTTCACCTTGATCTGCAGCTTCATCACGTCGCCGCAGGCCGGGGCGCCGACCATGCCGGTGCCCACCGCGTCGTCGTTCTTGTCGAACGAACCGACGTTGCGCGGATTTTCATAGTGGTCGAGAACCTGGTTGCTGTAAGACATTTTGGTTACCTCTGACGAATCTTTATGGGGTTCTTGTTTTTACCGTGGATCGCAATCAGTGCGCGGCCCACTGGATCGAATTCAGGTCGACGCCGTCCTTGAACATCTCCCACAGCGGCGACAGGTCGCGCAGCTTGCCGATCTTGTTCTTGAGCAGCTCGACGGTGTAGTCGATCTCGGCTTCGGTCGTAAAACGGCCAACCGTGAAGCGGATCGAGCTATGCGCCAGCTCGTCGTTGCGGCCCAGGGCGCGCAGCACGTACGACGGCTCCAGCGACGCCGACGTGCAGGCCGAACCCGACGACACGGCCACGTCCTTGATGGCCATGATCAGCGATTCGCCTTCGACGAAGTTGAAGCTGACATTCAGGTTGTGCGGCACCCGGTGTTCCATCGAACCGTTCAGGTACACCTCTTCCATCGACGACAGGCCGTTCCACAGGCGGTCACGCAGCATGCGGATGCGCTCGTTCTCGGTGGCCATTTCCTCGCGGGCCAGGCGGAACGCCTCGCCCATGCCGACGATCTGGTGCGTGGCCAGCGTGCCCGAACGCATGCCGCGCTCGTGGCCGCCGCCGTGCATCTGCGCTTCGATGCGCACACGCGGCTTGCGGCGCACGTACAGCGCGCCGATGCCCTTCGGGCCGTAGGTCTTGTGGGCCGAGAACGACATCAGGTCGCACTTCAGCGTGGACAGGTCGATCGCAACCTTGCCGGTGGCCTGCGCGGCATCGCAGTGGAAGATGATGCCCTTCTCGCGGCAGATCTCGCCGATCTGCTCGACATCCTGGATCACGCCGATCTCGTTGTTCACGAGCATCACCGACACCACGATCGTGTCCGGGCGGATCGCCTGCTTGAACACTTCCATGTCGATCAGGCCATCGTCCTTGACGTCGAGGTACGTCACCTCGAAGCCCTGGCGCTCCAGTTCACGCGTGGTGTCCAGCACGGCCTTGTGCTCGGTCTTCACGGTGATGATGTGGCGGCCCTTGCCCGAGTAGAAATTGGCCGCGCCCTTGATGGCGAGGTTGTCCGACTCGGTCGCGCCCGACGTCCACACGATCTCGCGCGGATCGGCACCCACCAGCGCCGCCACCTGCTCGCGCGCCTCTTCCACGGCGCGCTCGGCATCCCAGCCGTACGCGTGGCTGCGCGACGCCGGATTGCCGAACTGCTCGCGCAGGTACGGAATCATCTTGTCCGCCACGCGCGGGTCCACCGGCGTGGTGGCCGAGTAATCCATGTAGATCGGGAAATGTGGGGTGGTGCTCATCTTATGACTGCCTTATAGGGATCGCTAATCGCGTACTGCCTACCGATAGTTTAATGCAGGTGCTGCAACCTTGCTTACGACTGCGCGAGGCTGAACACCGAGTTGACCACGCGGGCGCGTGCCGGCTTTTCCTGCTTCTCGGCCTTGCTGCGCGACACGGTGACGGGCTGCTGCGCGGCGTCTTCGCGCATGTCGTGCAGCACGGCCGGCTGGCGGGCGCGTTGCTGGTCAACGAGATTCTTCAGCGATACGGAGTCCAGGTACTCCACCATCTTCTGGTTCAGCGTGGCCCACAGCTCGTGGGTCATGCAGCGCCCGGATCCGTCATCTCCGTTACAATTGCCCTTTCCCCCGCACTGGGTGGCATCGAGCGGCTCGTCCACGGCAATGATGATGTCTGCCACCGTGACGTCCTCGGCCTTGCGCGCGAGGCTGTAACCACCGCCCGGACCGCGCACGCTCTCGACGATCTCGTGACGGCGCAGCTTGCCAAACAGCTGCTCCAGGTACGACAGCGAGATCTTCTGGCGCTGACTGATGCCTGCCAGCGTGACAGGACCCTGATCCTGGCGCATGGCCAGGTCGATCATGGCGGTTACCGCGAAGCGGCCTTTGGTGGTCAGTCTCATGATGCTCGGGGAGAGGGAATACTTGAGAATTTCGCTCGAGTTTAAGATATCCCGACTAAATCAGTCAAGTACCCGATCCCGCAACGCACTATTCCACGCCCCATAACGATCCTGCGGTCGCGGCTTCGGAAAACTGCCATGCAAAGCACCCCGGCTTGATTTCCGGCATGGCATATCGGGCGATTCTGATAGTCGTGCTCAGGCCAGTTGGCGCCGCAGCATCTCGATCACGCCGTCGCAGGCATCCTCGATGTAGTCCAACACGCGCTCGAAGCCGTCGCCCTCGCCGTAGTACGGGTCCGGCACTTCCTCGACCCGATAACGCGTGGCAAAGCTCATCAGCAGGCGCAGCTTGTCGGGGCCGACCTCCGGAAGCAGCCGGCGCAGCCCGGCCATGTTCGCCAGATCCATGGCCAGCACCAGATCGAAGCGGTCGAAGTCCGCCACATCCACCTGACTGGCCCGCAGCGCGGAAAGGTCATAGCCGCGCTGCAAGGCCGCGCGCTGACTCCGCGCGTCGGGCGCGCGGCCCACGTGGTAGTCGTGCGTGCCGGCCGAGTCGAGTTCGACCCGGTCGGACAGCCCAGCGGCCTGAAGCTTGGCGCGCAGCACGCCCTCCGCCGTTGGAGAACGGCAGATGTTACCCATGCAGCACATCAGAATGGCCTATTTTTTCATCGGCGCGATTTTACCGCCATGCTCACCGCTAAAAACCGCCCCGACGATAGGGCCGCTAGAGCCGCTACAGCCGCTACAGCCGCTCGGCCAGCAGCTTGCCGCGCGCGAACCCGGCTGCCTCGGCGTCGGTGGGCGACTTGTAGTGCTCTGACGGCGGCGAGGTTTCCACCAGCGTGTCGGCCGCGCGAATATTCGTGCCTTTGCGGCACACGCGAACCGTGTAGTCCCATTCGATGGGCGACCGGGGTTTCACCAGCACCTGGATCTCGTGCGTTTCGAAAACCCTCTTTTTCCATTCACTGCTATAGGACATCAGTGTCTCCTGGCGTGCCGGCCTTCTTCGGGCGTGACTGGGGGCTGATTCGGGTTTCAGCTCACCTCGCCGGCATCTATTGTCCGCATGGCTTCGGCCTCCGCCAGCGCCAGCGCTGCCTCTGGCGTATCGGCCGAGCCGGTCTCGGTTTCAAACGTGGGCCCGCCGGGCTCGCCGAACGCATCGGAAATGGTCAGTACCCCGGCAAAACCGCCGCCCGCATGCGCAACGGCACGGGCAACGACCGTATAACCACCATATTCGAACTGTGTCACCATGGCACACTCCCTGGTTCGTGATCCGGCGTCCCGCGCTGGGCGGATTGCCTAATCACTATAGGATGCCGTGGCGCACCATGCCCATCGGGCGCCGATCAGGTCTTCCCTCAGCTTGACGGCGGCAGCAGATGGTCGCCTTCGGCGCCGGCCCCGAACACCTGCGCCCGCAGCTTGGCAAGTTGGTCCCGCACCTGGGCCGCCTTTTCGAACTCCAGGTTCTTGGCGTGATCGAGCATCTGCTTCTCCAGGCGCTTGATTTCCTTGGCCACCTGCTTCTCGCTCATGTCCTCGTATTTCGCGCGTTCCGCGGCGGCGGTCAGCTCGGCCTTGACCTCGTCGGCGTCGTAGACGCCATCGATGATGTCCTTGATCCGCTTGACCACGCCGCGCGGCGTAATGCCGTGGGCCTCGTTGTGCGCGATCTGCTTGGCGCGGCGGCGCTCGGTCTCCTGGATCGCCACCCGCATCGAATCGGTCATGCGGTCGCCGTAGAGAATGGCGGTGCCATTGACGTTACGGGCGGCCCGCCCGATGGTCTGGATCAGCGACCGCTCGGCCCGCAGGAAGCCTTCCTTGTCGGCATCGAGGATGGCCACCAGCGACACCTCCGGGATATCCAGGCCTTCGCGCAGCAGGTTGATCCCGACCAGCACGTCGAACGTGCCCAGGCGCAGGTCGCGGATGATTTCCACGCGCTCGACCGTATCGATGTCCGAATGCAGGTAGCGCACCTTGATGCCGTTTTCGGACAGGAACTCGGTCAGCTGCTCGGCCATGCGCTTGGTCAGCGTGGTCACCAGCACACGCTCGCCGGCCTGCAGCCGCAAGTGGATCTCGCTGAGCAGGTCGTCCACCTGCGTGGTGGCGGGCCGCACGTGGATGATCGGGTCGACCAGGCCGGTCGGCCGCACCACCTGCTCCACCACCTGCCCTGCGTGCTCCTTCTCGTAGTTCGCCGGCGTGGCGGTGACGAAGACCGCCTGGCGCATCTTGCGCTCGTATTCCTCGAACTTGAGCGGCCGGTTGTCCAGCGCCGACGGCAGCCGGAAGCCGTACTCCACCAGCGTGGTCTTGCGCGCCCGGTCGCCGTTGTACATGCCGTTCAACTGGCCGATCAGCACGTGCGATTCATCCAGGAACATCAGCGCGTCGGGCGGCAGGTAGTCCACCAGCGTCGGCGGCGGCTCGCCCGGCTTGGCGCCCGAAAGGTGGCGCGAATAGTTTTCGATACCCTTGCAGAACCCCAGTTCCGACAGCATTTCCAGGTCGAAGCGCGTGCGCTGCTCCAGCCGCTGTGCCTCGACCAGCCGGTTTTCCTTGTAGAAGAAGTCGAGCCGCTCGCGCAGCTCCACCTTGATGTCCTCGATCGCGCGCAGCACGGTCTCGCGCGGCGTCACGTAGTGGCTCGACGGGTAGACGGTGAAGCGCGGAATCTTCTGACGGACGCGGCCCGTCAGCGGGTCGAAGAACTGCAGCGAGTCCACCTCGTCGTCGAACAGCTCCACACGCACGGCCATCTCGGCATGCTCGGCCGGGAAGATGTCGAGCGTGTCGCCGCGCACGCGGAACGTGCCGCGCTGGAAGTCGGTCTCGTTGCGCGTGTACTGCATGGCGATCAGCCGCGCGATCACGTCGCGCTGGCTCAGCTTGTCGCCGGTACGCAGCGTCAGGATCATCTGATGGTATTCGCTCGGATTGCCGATACCGTAGATCGCCGACACCGTCGCCACGATGATCGTGTCGCGCCGCTCCAGCAGGCTCTTGGTGGCCGACAGCCGCATCTGCTCGATATGCTCGTTGATCGACGAGTCCTTTTCGATGAACAGGTCGCGCTGCGGCACATAGGCCTCAGGCTGGTAGTAGTCGTAGTAGCTGACGAAATATTCCACCGCATTGCGCGGGAAAAATTCGCGAAATTCCGAATACAGCTGCGCCGCCAGGGTCTTGTTTGGCGCAAATACGATGGCCGGCCGGCCCATCCGGGCAATCACATTGGCCATCGTGAAGGTCTTGCCCGAGCCGGTCACGCCCAGCAGCGTCTGGAACGACAGGCCGTCCTCAATGCCCTCCACCAGTTGCCGGATCGCTTCGGGCTGGTCGCCCGCGGGCGGATACGGCTGGTACAGCTGGAATGGGGATCCCGGGAACGTGACGAATTTGTCTTCGTCCAGGGGCGGGGCGACTTCAGCGAGATTCGTCATAAACGTAGGGAAAAACCTGAGGAAAACTGGCGGGATACGCTAGAATCTGGGGGTTGCGCGGATCGGTTCAAGCCCGGTTGGCCATAGTTTGCCGCACGGATACTGTCAGGTTTTGTCAGTAGTGACAGGAAGTCAGTCAGGAGCCCGTCACCGGTGCCGCCGCAGCCACAGCGCAGTTCGAAGCATTCTACGCCCTCCGTTTTGTTACACAGCTGACCACGAGATCCCAAATGAGTTTGTTTTCTGCCGTCGAGATGGCCCCGCGCGACCCGATCCTGGGCCTGAATGAAGCATTCAATGCCGATACCCGCGCCACCAAAGTGAATCTGGGCGTTGGCGTGTACTTCACCGACGAAGGGAAAATTCCGCTGCTGCGCGCCGTCCAGGAAGCCGAAAAGGCCCGCCTGACCAGCGCCACCCCGCGCGGCTACCTGCCGATCGAAGGCATCGCAGCCTACGACCAGGCCGTGCAGACCCTGCTGTTCGGCAAGGATTCGGCGCTCATTACCGAAGGCCGCGTCGTGACGGCTCAGGCACTTGGCGGCACGGGCGCCCTGAAGATCGGCGCCGACTTCCTGAAGCGTCTGTACCCGAACGCATCGGTCGCCATCAGCGATCCGAGCTGGGAAAACCACCGCGCGCTGTTCGAATCCGCCGGCTTCCCGGTGGTCAACTATGCGTACTACGATGCCCCGTCGCACGGCCTGAACTTCGCCGGCATGGTGGAATCGCTGAAGTCGTATCCGGCCAACACGATCGTCGTGCTGCACGCGTGCTGCCACAACCCGACCGGCGTGGACCTGAACGACGCCCAGTGGAAACAGGTAGTGGAACTGGTCCAGGAACGCAACCTGATTCCGTTCCTGGACATGGCCTACCAGGGCTTTGCCGAAGGCATCGAGCCGGACGGCGCCGCCGTGCGTCTGTTTGCCGAATCGGGCCTGCCGTTCTTCGTGTCGAGCTCGTTCTCGAAGAGCTTCTCGCTGTACGGCGAGCGCGTTGGCGCCCTGTCGATCGTCACTACGGGCAAGGAAGAAGCCCAGCGCGTGATGTCGCAGATCAAGCGCGTGATCCGCACGAACTACTCCAATCCGCCGACCCACGGCGGCACCGTGGTGGCCACCGTGCTGAACAGCCCGGAACTGCGCGCCATGTGGGAGCAGGAACTGGCCGAAATGCGCGACCGCATCAAGCTGATGCGTAACGCGCTGGTCGACAAGCTGGCCGCCAAGGGCGTGCCGGGCGACTTCTCGTTCGTGAAGGCCCAGCGCGGCATGTTCTCGTACTCGGGCCTGACCTCGGCCCAGGTGGACCGCCTGCGCAACGAGCATGGCATCTACGCCGTCGGCACCGGTCGCATCTGCGTGGCCGCGCTGAACAGCCGCAACATCGACGCCGTGGTCAACGCCATCGCCGCGGTGTACTAAAAAGCAACACCCGACCCTGCGTCAGCGGCAAAAGGCGACCTGGAGGCCACTCAGGTCGCCTTTTTTGTCATTGTCAGGCGGTGTCATCCAGATTTAGCGCCAATGTCCTATTGTCTTCCCTGCTTGCCGGCGTAATTTGGAAGCGTATGCTGCAAAGCACGATCGTTCGATTGCGGGCATAATCAGTTGCGCGACAAGCACTCGCGACAAGAAAGGCTAGACAGGTACCGGCATGCTTTACCAACTGCATGAATTCCAGCGTTCGATGCTGAACCCGCTGACAGCGTGGGCCCAGGCGACCGCCAAGACATTTACGAATCCCCTCAGCCCCCTCTCGCTGATTCCGGGCGCGCCCCGGATGGCGGCTGGATACGAGCTGTTGTACCGGCTCGGCAAGGAATACGAGAAGCCGGAGTTCGGCATCAAGAGCGTACGCTCGAATGGCCGCGAGATCCCCATCGTCGAACAGACCGTGCTGGAAAAGCCGTTCTGCAAGCTGGTGCGCTTCAAGCGGTATGCCGACGACCCCGAGACCATCAAGCTGCTCAAGGACGAGCCCGTGGTGCTGGTCTGCGCGCCGCTGTCGGGCCACCACGCCACGCTGCTGCGCGACACCGTGCGCACGCTGCTGCAGGACCACAAGGTCTATGTGACCGACTGGGTCGATGCCCGCATGGTGCCGGCCGAGGAAGGCGCGTTCCACCTCGCCGACTACATCTACTACATCCAGGAATTCATCCGACATATCGGCGCCGACAAGCTGCACGTGATCTCGGTCTGCCAGCCTACCGTCCCGGTGCTCGCCGCCATCTCGCTGATGGCGTCGGCCGGCGAACAGACGCCGCGCACGATGACGATGATGGGCGGCCCGATCGACGCGCGCAAGAGCCCGACTTCGGTCAACTCCCTGGCCACCAACAAGTCGTTCGAATGGTTCGAGAACAACGTCATCTACACGGTGCCGGCGAACTATCCGGGCCATGGCCGCAAGGTCTATCCGGGCTTCCTGCAGCACGCCGGCTTCGTGGCGATGAATCCGGACCGCCATCTGTCGTCGCACTATGACTATTACCTGAGCCTGATCGAGGGCGACGCCGACGACGCCGAAGCGCACGTGCGCTTCTACGACGAATACAACGCGGTGCTGGACATGGCCGCCGAGTACTACCTCGACACGATCCGCGAAGTGTTCCAGGAATTCCGCCTGGCCAACGGCACGTGGGAAATCGACGGCGACCCGGTGCGCCCGCAGGACATCAAGGGCACGGCGCTGCTGACGATCGAAGGCGAGCTCGACGACATCTCGGGCGCGGGCCAGACGGCCGCCGCGCACGACCTGTGCGCCGGCATTCCGAAAACGCGCAAGCAACACATCACCGCGCCGAAGTGCGGCCACTACGGGATCTTCTCGGGCCGTCGCTGGCGCGACAACATCTATCCGGAACTGCGCGACTTCATCCGCAAGTACTGAGCCTGGCCTGGCCCCGCCCAGGGCCGGAATGGCAGAACGCCCGCGAGGACCTCGCGGGCGTTTTAGTTTTATGGCCGATCGACTATACCGCTGAGCGATGCCTCAGCGATTGGTCAGATACGACAGCAGCATGTCGGTATGCAGGTCGGCAAAGCGCGCGTGCTCTTCCTCGGTGGCCACGTCGCGGCCGATGACGGCGCTGATCGTGTACCGGTTCGACAGCACGTAGTAGCCCAGCGCCGAAATGGTCAGGTAGAACTGCGGCACGTCGATGTTGTCGCGGAACACGCCCTGCTGCTGCCCGCGCCTGATGATGTCGGCCAGCACGTCCACCACCGGATTGATCAGCTGATGGAGCTGGGCCGATTTTTTCAGATGGCGCGCCTCATGCAGGTTCTCGCTGTTCACGAGCCGGATGAACTCCGGATGGGCGTAGTACCAGTCCCAGACGAAGCGGGCCAGCGTGCGCACCGCCGCCTCGGGGTCTTCGTCGGTGACATGCAGCTGCTCCTCGGCCGCGCGAAACTCGGCGTACTGTTTTTCGAGCACGGCCAGGAACAGGCCTTCCTTGCTGCCGTAGTAGTAATAGAGCATGCGCTCGTTGGTCTCGGCGCGGCGTGCGATCTGGTCGACGCGTGCGCCCGCCAGCCCGCCCTTGGCAAACTCCTCGGTGGCGGCGGCCATGATGCGGCGGCGCGTGCCTTCGGGGTCCCGCTTGGTTTTTGGCTCGTTCGACATGAATATCTGATCTGTCAGTTGCGCGGATTATGGCACAGCCCGTCACCTCGTCCGGGCTCCTCTTCCCGTTCGGGTGACGGCGAATCATCGCCTTTTCTGCACCGCGGCGAAATCGGGGATAATCCTTGCCGCACACACGTCCACAGAGGCGTGCAAGATTCCAGTCGTCCCCCTGATTCCGTTTTCCGTCGTGATCCGTTCCCCCTCGTCCGTTGCCGGCGACGCCAGCCTGGCTGACCGCCTTGAAGCCCTGCTGCCGCAAACCCAATGCACCAAATGTGGGTTCGACGGCTGCCGCCCCTACGCCGAAGCCATGGCCGCGGGCGAGGCGGCAAGCAACCGCTGCCCGCCGGGCGGCGCCGAGGGCATCGTGCGGCTGTCGGCCGTGCTTGGGGTCGCGCCCCAGCCGCTGGACCCCGCGCGGGGCGTCGAGCAGGCCCGTGCCGTGGCCCGAATCGACGAATCACTATGTATCGGCTGCACGCTGTGCATCCAGGCCTGCCCGGTGGACGCCATCGTCGGCGCCGCCAAGCAGATGCATACCGTGCTGCCCGACTGGTGTACCGGCTGCGACCTCTGCGTGGCCCCCTGCCCCGTCGATTGCATTGCGATGATTCCGGTCACCGGCGCGAATACGGGCTGGGCCGCCTGGTCGCAGGAACAGGCCGATGCCGCGTACGGTCGCTATCAGTCGCGCAAGGTGCGCCTGGTGCGCGAGCGCGAGGAAAACGACGCCCGCCTGGCCGCCAAGGCCGCGGCCAAGCTGGAAGCACTGCAGGCCGAAGCCGCAGCCAGCGAGGCGGAACAGGCCGCGCAGGCGCGCAAGAAGGCGATCATCCAGGCCGCCATCGAACGCGCGCGCCAGAAGGCGGCCGCCGTGCAGCCCCGCAACACCGACAATGTGTCGCCGGCCGTGCAGGCGCAGATCGATGCCGCCGAAGCGCGCCGTGCGAAACGGGGCCTGACGGACCAGCCCGGCCAGGAACGCCAGAGCCCGGACGGCAGCACCGCAACCGGCGACAACGACCATAACGACGATTCCCGCTCATGAATCCCGCCAAGCGCCTTGCCATCTTCGAGACCCTGCGCGAGGTCAATCCCACCCCGGAAACGGAACTCGAATACAGCTCGCCGTTCGAGCTGCTGATCGCGGTGCTACTGTCCGCCCAGGCCACCGACGTCGGCGTGAACAAGGCCACGCGCAAGCTGTTTCCGGTGGCCCATACCCCGCAGCAGATCCTGGACCTGGGCGAGGCTGGCCTGATCGAGTACATCAAGACCATCGGTCTGTACAAGACCAAGGCCAAACACGTGATGGAAACCTGCCGGATCCTCGTCGCGCAGCATGGCGGCAAGGTGCCGCCCGTGCGAGAGGCGCTGGAGGCCTTGCCGGGCGTCGGCCGCAAGACCGCGAACGTGGTACTGAACGTGGCGTTCGGCCAGCCGACGATTGCGGTCGACACGCATATCTTCCGCGTGGCCAACCGCACCGGACTGGCGCCGGGCAAGAACCCCGATGCCGTGGAACAGAAGCTGTTGAAGGTAACGCCGACCGAGTTCCTGCACGACGCCCACCACTGGCTGATCCTGCATGGCCGCTACGTCTGCAAGGCTCGCAAGCCCGAATGCTGGCATTGCGCCATCGAGCCCCTCTGCGAGTTCAGGCCGAAGACTCCCGCACCGAACGTCTAGGCCGGGTTCGGCCCCTTCAGGACCAGCGCCAGCTGCAAGGCGGTGCGCGCCACGGTGTCCACGTCTGGCGTGTAGCCGTTGCGGATCCAGTACAGCGCCACATGCACGATGCCGCCCGCCACGCCGGCGGCCAGCATCGGATCCACCTTCGCGCCGGGCGGCAGCAGCGTCCGGGCCATCAGGGCGCCGAAATCGCATAGCGATACCGCCAGCGCCTCGTCCACGAGCTTGCTGACCCCGCGAATCTCCACCAGAAACACGCGCGCCGAGCGCGGCTCGCACTGCAGCGCTCCGAAATAGGCGCGCAGCATGGCCAGCACGCGGTGTTCGCCGCTGCCACCGGCCTCTTCCCCGGCCCTTGCCAGCGTTTGAAGCAGGCGGTGCGTGACCGTTTCATACGATGCCAGCAGCAATGCCTCGCTGTTGGCGAACGATTCGTAGAAGTACCGTTCCGTGAGCCCCGCCGCCTCGCACACCGCCTTGACGGTGGCATTCTGGTAGCCTCGCTCGCCATAGACCTGCACGGCGGCGGCAATCAGCTGCCCGCGCCGCTGGGCGCGGCGCTCTTCGGCTTCGGCGCCGCGGTAGCGGCGGGCGGGAGATAGCTCGGTGGTCATGGCGGCCATTATGACATTCCCTATTGTCAGATGGCTTCTGACAACCTATGTTGTCAGAATACCCACTCGCCTCCGGTAGCCGTCATGCGCCCTCACAGTCCCGATGACGATGTTCTGGATGTCCTGATCGTTGGTGCCGGCTTGTCCGGCATCGGCGCCGCCCGCCAACTGCAGCACCGGTGCCCGGACAAGCGTTTCGCCATCCTGGAAGCCCGCGACGCCATCGGCGGCACCTGGGACCTGTTCCGCTATCCCGGCATCCGCTCCGATTCCGACATGTACACGCTGGGCTACCGCTTCAAGCCCTGGCGCGGTGCCAAGGCCATTGCGGACGGCCCGTCGATCCTGGCCTATATCCGCGAAACAGCCGAAGAAACGGGCATTACCCGCCACATCCGGTTCGGACACAAGGTCGTGGGCGCCGCCTGGCGTAGCGACGAAGCCTGCTGGACGATCGAGGCCGAACGCCGCGCCGATGGCAGCCGCCAGCGCCTGCGCGCCCGCCTGCTCTATGTCTGCGCCGGCTACTACAGCTACGCCGAAGGTCACCGGCCCGAGTTTCCGGGCGAGCAGGAATTCCGCGGACAGATGGTCCATCCGCAGTTCTGGGACCCGTCGATCGACTATGCGGGCAAGCGCGTGGTGGTGATCGGCAGCGGTGCCACGGCCGTCACGCTGGTGCCGGCCATGGCCGAGACCGCCGCCCATGTGACGATGCTGCAGCGTTCGCCCACCTATATCGTGACGCGACCGGGCGAAGACCCCATCGCGCACAAGCTGCGCCGCATGCTGCCCGAGCGCCTGGCCTACCGCGCCACGCGCTGGAAAAACGTGCTGCTGGGCATGTTCTTCTTCCAGTTGGCGCGCCGCCGGCCGGCCAAGGTCAAGGAGCGCATCGTCGGCATGGCCGCCGCGCAGCTGACGCCGGGCTTCGATGTCGGCACCCATTTCACGCCGCGCTACAACCCATGGGACCAGCGCGTCTGCCTGGTGCCCGATGGCGACCTGTTCCGAGAAATCCGCAACGGCCGCGCCTCGGTGGTTACCGACCAGATCGACCGCTTTACCGCCGATGGCATCGTGCTCAAGTCCGGCCAGACGCTGCCGGCCGATGTGGTGGTCGTCGCCACCGGCCTCAAGCTGAACATGCTTGGCGATATCGCGCTGACCGTCGATGGCCAGCCGCGCCGGCCGTCCGAATCGCTGGCCTACAAGGGCATGATGCTGGGCAACGTGCCAAACCTGGTGCTGGCGTTCGGCTACACCAATGCGTCATGGACGCTCAAGGCCGATCTCACCGCCGAATATGTCTGCCGTCTGCTGCGGTTCATGGACCGGCGCGGCTACCGCATGGCGATGCCCGAAGTCGATCCGACGGTGCCGACCGTGCCGTTCCTGGACTTCTCGTCGGGCTACGTGCAGCGTGCCGCGTCGGTGCTGCCCCGGCAGGGGCAACGCAAACCGTGGCGCGTGTATCAGAATTACCTCATGGACATGCTGACCATCCGGCATGGCCGCATCGACGATGGCGTGCTGCGCTTCGACCGCGTGGCGGCCACGCTGCCGACCAACGATCCGATTGCCGAGGCCCAATCTTGAACATCCTTCTTGCGCTGATCGCCGTGGTGGTGGCGCTGGCCGCCGCCCTGCTCGTCCTGCTGTTCCTGTTCACCCGTCAGACGGTGCGCAAGATCGAAGCCGGACTGCCGCCCACCGGCCACTTCGTCGACGTACCCGGCGCCCGCCTGCACGTGATCGAGCAGGGCCAGGGCCAGCCGGTGCTGCTGGTTCACGGGCTGTCCGGCCAGCTTGCCAACTTCGCTTACGGGATGGTCGAACCGCTGGCGCGCGATTTCCGCGTGGTGGCCGTCGATCGGCCCGCCGCCGGCTGGTCCACACGCGCGCCCGGTGCGCCGGCCGACCTGCGCGCACAGGCCGACACGCTCGCAGCGCTGATCGACCGGCTCGGGCTGGAAAAACCGCTGGTAGTGGGCCATTCGCTCGGCGGCGCCATTGCGCTGGCGCTGGCCACCTACCATCCCGAGCGCGTGGGCGGGCTGGCGTTGATCGCCCCGCTGACCCATCCGCCCGAGGAAATCTCGCCCGTGTTCAAGGCCATGACGATCCCCAGCGCGGCCGTGCGCAAGCTGATCGCCTGGACGCTGCTGATCCCCATGTCGATCCGCAATCGCGAGCAGGTCATGGATATCGTCTTCGGCCCCGATGCCGTGCCGGCCGACTTCCCCGTGCGCGGAGGCGGCCTGCTGGCGCTGCGGCCGGGACATTTCCTGGGCGCGTCCGAAGACCTGATCGGTGCCGCACACAGCCTGCCGCCGCTGGTGGCGCAATATGGCGACCTGCGCGTGCCGGTCAGCATCCTGTTCGGCCGCGAAGACCGGATTCTGGACTACCGCAAGAATGGCGAAGCCTTTGTCGCCCGGGTGCCCGCCGCCCGGCTGACGCTCGTGACCGGCGGGCATATGCTGCCGGTCACCGCCATCGATGCCAGCGTCGATTTCGTGCGCAACGCGGCCGCCCGCCTGCGCGAGCCGGCAACCGCCTGACCTGCAGCTTTCACCGAAAGGACTCGCCATGGCTTCCTCCACCGGTTTCAACCCCTACAGGCGCGACCTGGGCACCGCGTTCCAGGCCATCCGCAAGCTGCTGGCCGACGGCAACGACACCGAACAGGTGTTCAAGATCATGCGCGCGCTGAACGGCCCGTCGATGCCGCGCAACTACAGCCGTCTGCTATCGACGCCCGAGGGGCGGCGCATGGCCTATCAGCGCATCGAACTGGCGGAAAAACTATCCGATCCGGACTACGTGGCGCGCTTCGCACCGGGCACGGTGGGCGCCGCATATCGCGCTTTCCTTGAAAAAACCGGCTACAGCGCCGATGGCCTGGCCAAGGTATCGAACCTGAACCAGGAGCCCATCGTCGAGGACGCCTACATGTGGTTCGGCCGGCGGACCCGCGACGTCCACGACATCTGGCACGTGCTGACCGGCTATCGCGCCGACGAGAGCCTGGGCGAAGCGGCGCTGGTGGCGTTCAGCTACGCGCAAACGGGCGGCAAGGGCTGGGCCTTTATCGCCATCGCCGCATCGCTGAAAAGCTGGCGCGTAACGCGGAGCCTGGCCTTCGCCCGCGCGGTGCTGGAAGGCTACCGGCACGGCCGCCGCGCCGGCTGGTTGCTGGGCGAGGACTACGAAAAACTGCTGAACGAACCGTTCGACGCGGCACGCGCCCGGCTGGGCATTACGGAGCCGGTGCGCTACCAGGCGTGCAATCCGGTGCAGGAGTGGTCGGCCTGAGCCCGCCCATCGGCACCCCACTACATCCGGCAACAAAAAAGCGACCCGGTGGGTCGCTTTTCGTTTGCGGCAAACTCGCTGGAAGCCCGGATCAGACGATGCGGCAAGCTTCGTCGAACGACAGGCGCGGCAGGCGCGGATGCAGCTTGTCAGCCTCGCCATAGCCCAGGTTGATCAGGAAGTTGACCGACCACTTGCCGTCGGGGAAGAACGCGGCGTTGACCTTGTCGGCATCGAAGCCGCCCATCGGGCCGCAGTCGAGGCCCAGGGCACGGGCGGCCAGGATGAAGTAGCCGCCCTGCAGCGAGCTGTTCATCAGGGCATCGCGGGCAATCTTCTCGTCATTGCCGGCGTACCAGGAACGCGCGTCGGCGTGCGGGAACAGCTTCGGCAGCTGGTCATGGAACGCGTTGTCGAAGGCGATGATCGCGGTGACCGGCGCCGAACGGGTCTTTTCCAGGTTGCCGGCGGACACGCATTCCACCAGGCGGGCCTTCTGCTCGGCCGACTTCACGAACACGATGCGGGCCGGCGAGCTGTTCGCCGCCGTGGGGCCGAACTTCATCGCTTCGTAGACCTGCTTCAGCAGCGCATCGTCCACATGCTTGTCTTGCCACACGTTATGGGTGCGGGCTTCGGTGAACAATTGTGCGA
This sequence comes from Ralstonia sp. 25mfcol4.1, assembly GCF_900104095.1. Lineage (GTDB taxonomy): Bacteria > Pseudomonadota > Gammaproteobacteria > Burkholderiales > Burkholderiaceae > Cupriavidus. The sequence goes on from NZ_FNJO01000003.1 coordinate 501,798, forward strand.
TGGCAGCCTGATCGACGGATTTCATTGCGCGTTTTCCGGGTTTTGTGAAGGAAGGAAGCGCGATTGTACCCAAGCGCGGGCCGTCATCCCACAAGCGGATTGATGAAACCGTTCAATTCCGTTCGTCGGCGGCATCCAGCGGCGGCGTGCCGCTGGCCCGGCGGGTGAGCCAAAGGACACCCAACAGGATCAGCCCGCCGCCCACGGCCTGCGTGGCGCCGATATGCTCGCCCAGCAGCGCGGCCGCCAGCGCCACCGTGACTACTGGCTCCAACGTCGACAGCATCGACGCCTTGGAGGCCCCCAGCTTCTGCAGGCCGGCGAAGAAGGTCAGGATGGCCAGCACCGTCGACACCAGTGCGATGGCCACCAGCGCCAGCCAGCCGCCGCCCGTGGACGGAAACTGCGGCGGCACGCCGGCGCCGGTGCGCAGGATGCCCACCGTCACATAGACCAGCGCCGCCGCCGAACAGATCACCGTAGTAGTGGCGATGGCATTGACGCCCGCCGTCACGCGCGCGCCCACCACGATGTAGACCGAATAGATCACGGCAGCCGCCACGCCCAGCGCGATGCCGAGCGGCTCGCCCTCGCCGCCGCCCACGGTCAGGCCCGCCCCGACCGAGCACAGTACCAGCGCGATCACGGCCGGCGTGGTCAGCCGTTCCTTCAGGAAGACCGCCGCCAGGATCGTCACGAACAGCGGATAGAGATAGAGCAGCAGCGCCACCAGGCTGGCCTGCGCGTGGTTCAGCGCAGTGAAGAAGCAGTAGGACTGCCCAACGTAGCCGATGCCGCCCATCGCGGCCAGTGCCAGCACGCGCCGCCATGGCGGCAGTGCGATGCCGCGCGCGCGCATGACGAACGCCATGGCGATGGCCGCCACCACGAAGCGCACGGCCAGCAGGCCATAGACATCGGCACCCGCCGCGTAGGCGAAGCGCGCGAAGATGGCCATGGCGCCAAAGGCGCTGGCCGACAGCGCGATCAGCAGCACGCCAGCGAGTTTGTCGCGGGCGTGGCCCAGGGTGCCGGTGGCGGAGGCGGTCATGGGGGCGAAATGAATCCGAAAGCTCGCATTCTACGCACGCGGCGGGATGCCCCGGCAGCATTCGGACCGCTGCACTACAATAGCGGCCATCATGTTCAATCCCTCAAGAGAAGAAGTCCGCCGTTTCTTCTGCGAAGCCTGGCAGAAGCGCGTCGCGGGCAATGTCCTCACGCCGCTCGAGGCCATCGCGGTCGACTGGATCGACCAGCATCCCGAATACCACGACCAGCTCGACGATGCCGAAGGCGCCGTCGCACGGGACTATACGCCCGAGGGCGGCCAGACCAACCCGTTCCTGCACCTGGCGATGCACCTGTCGATTTCCGAACAGGTGTCGATCGACCAGCCGCCCGGCATCCGCGCCGCGTACGAGGCCCTGAGCCGCCGGCTCGATTCGCCCCACGCCGCCCAGCACGAGATTATGGAAGCACTGGGCCAGATGCTCTGGAATGCCCAGCGCAACGGCATGCCGCCCGACGGGCAGGCCTACGTGGACGACATCAAGCGCCGCGCGGCGGGCTGAGCGCGTCCGACAAACACCGACAAGAGCACCGGGCGCCGCATGCTAACCTCTTGCGGTCGCAACTTCCTGCCATGTCCGCGCCACCCGACCCTATCGGTTGAGCCTTCCGGTGCGGCGTGCCGTTGTCCCATGCCTTCTATCCTCCCCGCGCGCGCCGCCCGGCGGCGTGCCGCTGCCCGGCCAGTGGCCGCGCTGGTATCCGCGCTGGTCATTGCGGGTGCCGTCATGGTGCCGATGGCCGCGCACGGCGCCGTGGCGCTGCTGCAGCCGCCGCGCCAGATCGACGGCACCCGGCCGCTGACGCTGACGCTGCTGGTCAGTGCCGATGCCGACACCCGCCGCTATGCCGTGCCCGATTCGCTGCAGGTGACGGCCTCCGGCGACCTGGCCGCCCCGATCCGCATCGAACTGACGCGCGTGGGCGGCGGGCCGGCTGTGCTGAACCTGCGTCCCGGCGAATCCCGCACGATCAGTTACCGCGCCGAATGGCCGGCCGACCTGCGCGGCCAGGTGCGCCTGGACGTCACCGGCATCGACGCCGCGCCGGTACTGGTGACGCTCAATCGCGCGCCGGTGCCGGGCCCGGCGGCGGCGCCGACGTCGCAAGCGCCCCAGGTGGCCACCACGCCCGCCGCTTCCGCCCCGGACGGCAAGCCGCCCGTCACGCCCATCGTCACGGCAGACAACAACGCCCCGGCGCCCGCCCCGGCCGACCTGCGCGATGCCCAGCGCCTGTCGTTCAACGAGCCGATGTACCTCATGTTCGGCGCGCACGACGGCGCCAACGCCAAGTTCCAGATCAGCTTCAAATACCGGATCTTCGAAGGCAAGGACCCGAATTCGAAGTCGGTACTGGACAACCTTTACTTCGCCTACACCCAGTTCTCGCTCTGGGACCTGGCCGGCGACTCGCGCCCGTTCAAGGACACCAACTACCGCCCCAGCCTGTATTACTACCTGTCGGATACCGGCGTGAAGAACAGCGTGCTGAGCCGGCTGTCGGTGGCCGCCGGGTTCGAGCACGAATCGAACGGCCGCTCTGGCGACGAATCGCGCGGGGTCAACACGCTGTTCGTCAAGCCGACGATGTATTTCGGCGACCAGACCGACTGGCACTGGCGTGTGGCGCCCAAGCTCTACGCCTACGTGGGCAAGAGCGACAACGAGGACATCGCCCACTATCGCGGCTACATGGACCTGAATATCGCCTACGGCAAACCCGATTCCTGGGAGCTGGCCGCCACGCTGCGCAAGGGCACGCGCAAGGGCTATGGCAGCGTCGATACGCAGCTGACCTACCCGCTGGCGCGGCTGCTGCCCGGTACGGCCGGCTTCCTGATGGCCGGGTTCTTCTACGGCTACGGCGAAAGCCTGCTCTATTACAACCAGAAGACGCCGTGGCAGTTCCGCATCGGGTACGCGCTGTCCCGGTGAGCTTGCGGATTCGGCGGGGGTGGCGACAGTCAGCCGGCCAGCGGCTTGCCTTCGGCCTTGAGGCGCGCATTGCCGACCGCCGCCGCGAACTGGCCATAGCCGTGCCAGCCGGTGGCGCGCCCGAGCTTCTTGCCCTTGTGGAAGAACATGAACACGGGAATGCCGTGCAGGCCGAAGCGGCGGCCCAGTTCGGGGTGCGCGTAGACGTTGGTGTGCAGCCAGCGCAGGTTCAGCACGCGCAGCTTGTCGGGGTCGGCCAGGATGGCCTTCTTGGCCATCTCGCAATTGAAGCAGTCCACGCCCCAGAAGAAAACGCAGACCAGGTCGTCGCCCGCACCTGCGATGGCGGCATCGATGGTGTCGGGGCCTACCGGCTGCATGCCGAGCGCATCGAAGGCGCGGTGATCGAGGTGGGGTGCGTGGTGAGGGTCTTGCGTGTCGGACATCGTTGCGGACCTCCGGAAACAGCAACGCCCGGCAACCTTGCGGCCACCGGGCGTGCTTCAGGCGATTACATCGAAACGGCTCAGCGCGGCGCCGAGACGGTCACCAGCGCGGGACGCAGCACGCGGTCGGCAATCGTATAGCCACGTTGCAGCACCGCGACCACGGTGTTCGGTTCCTGTTCGGACGGCACCATCGAGATGGCCTGGTGGCGATGCGGATCGAACTTCTCTCCCACCGGATTCACCTCGACGATCTTGCCGCGCTCGAAGGCAGCAGACAGCTGACGTGCCGTAAGCTCCACACCTTCGCGCATCTTGGCCAGGTCGCCGGTGTTGTCGGCCAGCGCAGCCTGCAGGCTGTCCATCACGGGCACCAGATTGTCGGCGAAGTTCTCGATGGCGAACTTGTGCGCCTTGGCGATCTCTTCCTGCGAGCGGCGGCGGATGTTCTCGCCCTCGGCCGTCGCGCGCATGAACAGGTCATAGGTTTCCTTGACCTTGGCTTCCAGCTCGGCCACCTGCTGGGTCAGGCGTGCCACTTCGTCGGCACCGGCGGCCGCAGCCTCGGGCGCCGGCGCTGCGGCGGCGTTGGCCGCCTGCTGCGTGTTCGTATCGGGCGTCTGATTCTGTTCTTCCATGTCGATTCGTATCAAAAATGCAAAACCTCGACCCGCGATACTTGCGGACCGTGGGGTGGATCGGATGCCAATCGGCAAGTCTAGCCGCACATGGCGCCGCCCTTCCAGTTTTTCAAGTGTGCGGGTTCAGGGACCCCGAAATACGCCGTTACAAAGGCCTGTTTGATGCAATCTCGTGTTCATTGATTTGCTGCAACGCAAACACTAAGATTCAATGCAGGAAAAAATGACAAAAATAACGGGAGCAAAAAGGTGGATCAATTTGGTGCATCTTTGGGACGCTTCACCATGCACAAGCTACCAGTCGTGACGTTCTGCCTGGTCGCCGTTCTGTCGGCGATGACGGCGTTTATCTGTTTGTCCGAAGCGGTGGCGCCGCGCGACACCGAGTATGGCAGCGGGAAGGCCGTATTCAAGCATTACCTCGTGCAGTACGTCCGCTAACGTCCTCCTTCACACGGCCCGGCTGCGGCAGCCTTGCCGTGGCCGGATCGCTGACATTTCCGATTTTCTACCCTCTGAAATTGTCGATCCTGCGCCGGTCGCGCTTGGTCGGACGCCCCTGCAGTTCCGCGGTCGGCTCCGGCTGCATGCGCCGCCGGTCGGACTCTAACTGGCGCCGGGCCTGGCTTTCCGGCGTTTCCTCATAAGTGCTCTGGGCGATCGGGGCCGCGCCGCGCGACGCCGGCACGCCCTAAATCCACTTGCATCGTCAAATCCTTCCTGACTGATTTCCCGCCTCCATGCCCGCCACTCAGGCCGCCGCGCCGCGGGCCTGGGCACGGCCTCGGCGCGCTTCCAGTTCGTGCGGGTGGGGCAGCGACAGCGGCCAACCCTGCAGATGCTGCAGGGCAATGTCGGCAAGACCGGCGATCCAGGGCCCGGAATCATTCATGCATGGAATGAAATGGAAATCCTGCCCGCCTGCCACCCGGAACTCGCTCTGCCCTTCCATCGCAATTTCCTCAAGCGTCTCGATACAGTCTGCCGGAAAGCCGGGGCAGAACACATCCACGCGTTGCGTCCCGACGCGGCCCAGTTCGGTGAGCGTCGGCGCGGTATAGGGCTGCAGCCATTCGGCCTTGCCGAAACGGGACTGGAACGTCACCTGGTACTGGCCCGGGTGCAGGCCCAGCGCTTCGCCGAGCAGCCGGCCCGTCTTCAGGCATTCGCAGTGATAGGGGTCGCCCAGGTCCAGCAGGCGGCGCGGCAGGCCGTGGAACGACAGGATCAGCTTGTCGCCCCGTGAGAAGTCGGGCACGCCGTGGCGGGTCCAGTACGCCCTGACTTGCGCGTCCAGCGCGGCAATGTAGGCGGGATGGTCGTGAAAGTGCTTGATCAGCCTTACCTCGGGCTGGTTGCGCCATCCGGCCAGCACGCGGAACAGTTCGTCGAAGGCGGTCGCCGTGGTGGTACCCGAGAACTGCGGATAAAGGGGCAGCACCAGGATCTGTTCGGTGCCCTGCCGGCGCAGCGCCTCCATGACCGAGCCGATCGACGGATTGCCATAGCGCATGGCGCAGGCCACGGTCACGTCATGCCCGAGCTTCTGCATCAGCAGCTGCAGCGCATGCGCCTGGCGCTCGGTGTGGACCAGCAGCGGCGATCCGGTCATATGTGCTTCGCGCAGCCAGATCGATTCATATTTCATAGCCGACGCCCGCGAACGGAACGGCAGGATCAGCCCATGCAGGATGGGCAGCCAGGCCAGGCGCGGGATCTCCACCACGCGCGGATCGGACAGGAACGCCTTCAAATAGCGGCCCACCGCCTTGGGCGTGGGGGCGTCGGGCGTGCCGAGGTTGATCAGCAGGATCGCGGTGCGCGGCGGCTGGCCGTGCTGGTATGCCGGTTCAGGCGAAAACGTCATGGGGTTTCCGTTTCGGATGCCGGGGCGCTGGCAATCGCGGATTCAGTCTGGAAAATGCAATGGTAGCCGGCGGCAATGTCCGGCCCGTAAGGGCAGACACCGGCGTCGCATCAGGAGTTCTGGCTCAGCGCGCTCGACAGCAGCCTGGCCGTGATGTCGACGATCGGGATCACCCGCTCGTAGGCCATTCGCGTCGGCCCGATCACGCCCAGCGTGCCGACGATCTGGCCATCGACCCCATAGGGCGCCGTGATGACGGCCATGTCCTCCAGCGGCACCAGCTGGCTTTCGCCGCCGATGAAGATCTGCACGCCCTGCGCGTGGCTCGATACGTCCAGCAGCTGCAGCAGGCTGGTCTTGTGCTCGAACACGTCGAAGAGCCGGCGCAGCTTGTCCATGCTCGACGACAGGTCTTCCACCTCCAGCAGCCGGCGCTCGCCCGAGATGACCACCTGCTCGGTATTGTCCTCGGCCATCGCGCTGCTGCCGGCCTCCACGGCGGCCTGCATCAGCGACGACATGTCGCGCCGCAACGCCTGCAGTTCACCGCGCAGATGGTCGCGCACGGCATTGAAGCTCATGCCCGCGTAGTGGGTGTTGAAGAAGTTGGCGGCCTCGATCAGCTGGGCCGGGGTGTACGACAGTTCAGTCTGGATGATGCGGTTCTGCACGTCGCCCTCGGGGCTGACGATGATCAGCAGGATGCGCTTGTCCGACAGCCGCATGAATTCCACCTGCCGGAACGCCTGCGCGCGCCGTGGCGTCATCACCACGCCGGCAAAGCGCGACAGGTTCGACAGCGTATGGGCCGCCGCCGTGATCATCCGCTGCGGGCCCAGTTGCTGGCTGGCCATCTGGCCCTGGATCTGGTCCTTCAGGCCGGCCAGTTCGGCGCTCAGGCCGGGCGGGTCTTCCAGCGGGCGCGCCGTCAGCATCGTGTCGACGAACAGCCGGTAGCCGCGCGGCGTGGGAATCCGGCCGGCCGACGTATGCGGGCTGGCAATGAAACCCATTTCCTCGAGGTCCGACATCACATTGCGGATGGTCGCCGGCGACAGGTCCAGACCCGAGTACTTCGACAGGGTCCGCGAGCCCACGGGCTGCCCCTCGGCGATGTATCGCTCGATCAGGGTCTTGAGCAGCGTTTTAGAACGTTCATCCATGATGCTGGGGATTTTAATCAAAACTGGCCCGTTCGGGCGCCGGCCGCGCATGGCGGTCGGGCGGCCGGCGTGGGCTGCGGGTGCCGCCGGCACCCATTCCGGCGGCGCCGGCCCGAAGCTGGCAATGGTCATGCCGGTATGTTCTAATCCCGCCATGTCTGCCCCCTCAAAGCCCAGCGCCTTGCGCGCTCCGTTCAAGACTGTCGCCCTGGTGGGCAGGCATTCGACCGCCGGTATCGAAGGCCCGCTGGAGGAACTGGCGTCCTGCATCCTGCGCAACGGCCAGGATGTGGTCTTCGAGCGCGAGACCGCCATGGCTACCGGGCTGACCGGCTATCCGGTGCTGAGTCCCGAGGAAATCGGCCGCCAGGCCGACGTCGCCGTGGTGCTCGGGGGCGATGGCACGCTGCTGGGCCTGGCCCGCCAGCTGGCCGGCCACGAGGTGCCGGTGATCGGTGTCAATCATGGCCGGCTGGGCTTCATGACCGACATCCCGCTCGAGGACGTCACCCGGACGCTGCCCGAAATGCTGGCCGGCCGCTACGAGGCCGAATGCCGCATGCTGCTGGAATCGCGCGTGATCCGCGACGATGCCGTCATTTTCTCGGCGCTGGCGTTCAATGACGTGGTGGTGAACCGCTCCGGTATCTCGGGCATGGTCGAGCTGGCCGTCTCCGTGGACGGTTATTTCATGTACAACCAGCGTTCGGACGGCCTGATCGTGTCCACCCCCACCGGCTCCACCGCCTATGCGCTGGCCGCCGGGGGACCGATCCTGCATCCCACGCTGTCGGGCCTGGTGCTGGTGCCGATCGCCCCGCACGCCTTGTCGAACCGGCCGATCGTGCTGCCGCACGATGCGGAGGTCACGATCGAGGTGGCCAGCGCGCGCGATGTCAGCGTCAACTTCGACATGCAGTCGCTGGCGTCGCTGCTGCCCGGCGACCGGATCGTCGTGCGCCGCTCGGCCAAGACCGTCAACCTGCTGCATCCGCTGGGCTACAACTACTACGCCACGCTGCGCAAGAAGCTGCACTGGCACGAGTATCCGACCGAAGACAACCGGCTCTGAGCCCGCCCTTCCCCGTTTCCGCCTGACGCCACCTACCGCTCACGATGCTGCGCAGCCTGTCCATCCGCGATTTCGTCATCGTCGACACGCTCGACCTCGACTTTTCGGCCGGATTCACCGTATTTACCGGCGAAACCGGCGCCGGCAAGTCGATCCTGATCGATGCGCTGGCGCTGGTGCTGGGCGAGCGCGCCGATGCCGGCGTGGTCCGTGAAGGGGCGGCGCGCGCCAGCATCAGCGCCACGTTCCTGACCCATCCCGCGCTGGACGCCTGGCTGGCCGAGCGCGAACTGGCCGGCGATGACGACACCGTGCTGCTGCGCCGTACCGTCGACGCCTCGGGCCGCGGCAAGGCGTTCATCAACGGCGCCGCCGCCACGCTGGCCCAGCTGCGCGAGGTGGGCGACCAGCTCGTGGACATCCACGGCCAGCACGCGCACCAGCAACTGCTGCGTCCGGATGCCCAGCGGCACCTGTTCGATGCCCACGCCGGGCTGACCGAGCAGGCCGGCGCGGTGGCCGAGGCCTGGCGCGCGTGGCGTGCCGCGCGGGCGCAGCGCGAAGCCGTGGAACACCAGTCGCGCGAGATGCAGCTCGAACGCGAGCGGCTCGAATGGCAGGTGGGCGAGCTCGACAAGCTGGCGCCGCAAGCCGGCGAGTGGGAAGAGATCCAGGCCGAGTACAACCGCCTGTCGCATGCGGCCGGCCTGATCGACGGCAGCCGCGCGGCGCTCGACGCGCTGTCCGAATCCGATGGCGCCGTGGCGTCGGTACTCAATGGCGTGGTGCACCGGCTGCAGCAGCTTGCCGATGTCGATCCAGGCCTGCGCGACGTGCTGGCCGCGCTGGAACCCGCGCTGGTGCAGGTCGATGAGGCCGCCCATTCGCTGACCCGCTACGTGGACCGGCTCGAACTCGACCCCGAGCGGCTGCAGGCCGTGGAAGAACGGATGCAGGCGCTGCACACCACGGCGCGCAAGTACCGGCTGCCGCCGGAGCAGTTGCCCGACGAACTGCTGGCCCGCAGGCAGCAACTGGACGACCTGCAGGCCGCCCAGGACATCAACAAGGTGCTGGCGCGCGAAGCCGCCGCCCGCGCCGCCTACCTGACCCTGGCGCAGCACCTTTCGGCGGCCCGCGCGGTGGCCGCCGCCGCACTGTCGGCCGCCGTCACCGATGCCATGCAGGGGCTGTCGATGGCCGGCGGCACGTTCGCCGTGGCCTTGCACCCGCTCGAAGAAGGCCAGAGCCACGGGCTCGAACAGGTGGAATTCCTGGTCGCCGGCCATGCGGGCGTCACCGCGCGGCCGCTGGCCCGCGTGGCATCGGGCGGCGAACTGGCCCGTATCAGCCTGGCGATCTCGGTGATCACCAGCGAGGCCGCGCCCACCCCGACGCTGATCTTCGACGAGGTCGACACCGGCATCGGCGGCGCCGTGGCCGAGGTGGTGGGCCGTCGCCTGCAGGAACTGGGCCGCTCGCGCCAGGTGCTGTGCGTCACGCACCTGCCGCAGGTGGCCGCGCAGGCCGGCGCCCATCTGCTGGTCAGCAAGGAAAGCAAGACCGACAAGGCCGGCGCCGTCACCCGTTCGCGCATCCGCCTGCTGGATGCCGAAGGCCGCGTCAACGAGACCGCGCGCATGCTGGGCGGCGCCACGGTCACGGCCACGACGGTGCAACATGCCGAAGAGATGCTGGCGCAGGGTGCCCGCGCCGCGGCACAGGCGGCCAATGCGCCGCGCGAAGGCGGCGGCAGGAAGCCACGCCGCGCGGCGGGCTGAGCCCATCGCCCGTGCAAACCGGCACCCACGCAAACAAGGACAGGAGTTTCAAACCGATGACCCATGGCAAGCTGCCATCGACCCGCCGCACGACTGTTGGCCCGGTTGTTGTACCGACCGCCGGCCGGTTCGCCCGTCACCTTGGTGCCTCCGTACTGGTGGCGCTGGGCCTGACCGCGCTGACCGCCGTGTCGGGCTGCGCTTCGGAATCGAAGTCGTTCGCGCCGCCGCGCGGCAGCATCACTGACGACCGTGCCATCGGCGACATCCTGGTCAAGTTCGCACCGCCGGAGGTCACGGCATCGGAGGATGCCGGCAAGCTGCTGGCCGAGGTGCAGGGTCCGGTGCGCTACGTCGTCAAGCGGCCGATGTCGGGCGGCGTGTGGCTGGTGACGGCTATCACGGCATCGGCCGATGTCACGCTGGATCAGGCCGTGGCCACGCTGCAGGCGGCGCCGCGGGTGGCATCGGCCACGCCCGACCGGATGCTGCGGCCGCATCGCGGCAAGCCGGTCAGCCGCGACATGCCTAACCCGTAAGCCCAAAGCCCAAGGCATCGGGCGCGAAAAGCAACCCATACTGATCTATCAGCAGTTCTGTCAGCAGTCCGCATCAAACGTTCTCCACAGGAGTGCAGATGTCGTACGCAACGCTGAAATTCCGCAAAGCTTCGATCGCGCCGGTCATGCTGGCGATGGCGGCCAGCGCCCTGCTCGGCCTGCCGGGCTTCGCCCGGGCCGACGCCGCCATGCCGGCGACATCGGCATCCACGTCGGCATCCACGTCGGCATCCACCTCGGCATCCACCTCGGCTTCTGCGTCGGCATCGGCTGCCGCGCCCGCCTCGGCCGCGGCAGCCCGCATCGGACGACCGGCGCCACGCTACACCGGCAACTACATCGTCCGCTGGCGCGACGGCAGCCAGACCATCGGCACCAGCGCGGACACCACGCGCATGCGCCGCGTGGAGTCCAATACCGGCCTCGCGCTGTCGGTCAGGCGGCCGATGGCCAACGCCATGCAGTTGCTGACGGTCAAGGACAGCCGTGGCGACGACCCCGAAACCGTGGCCAGGCGGCTGCGCCAGGACCCGCGCGTGGCCGATGCCGTGCCCGACCGCTGGCTGCAACTGCACGACACCGTACCGAACGATCCCGATTTCGCGACCCAGTCGCTCTATATGGGATCGCCGGTAGTGACGCCCGGCGCGGCCAACCTGTCGCGCGCCTGGGACCGTTCGCGCGGCAGCGCCAATGTGGTGATCGCCGTGGTGGACACCGGCTATCTCGATCACCCCGACCTGGCGGGCCGACTGGTTGCCGGTTATGACTTCATCAGCACCACCTCGGTATCGGTCGATGGCGACGGACGCGACACCGACGCGCACGACCCGGGCGACTACGTACCCAGCGGCAGCACCTGCCCCGACGGCTCCGGCGCCAGCGACAGCAGCTGGCACGGCACGCGCGTGGCCAGCGTGCTGGGCGCGGTGACCAACAATGGCAGCGGTATTGCAGCGGTGGACTGGAATGCGCGCATCCAGCCGGTGCGTGTGTCGGGGCGCTGCGGCGCCCTGCTGTCCGATACGGTCGATGGCATGCGGTGGGCAGGCGGCCTGACCGTGCCCGGCGTGCCGAACAACCCCACGCCGGCCAAGGTGGTCAACGTGAGCCTGGGCGGCGGCACCTGTTCGAGCATCGAGCAGCAGGCCGTGAACGACCTGAACGCCGCGGGGGTGATCGTGGTGGCCGCTGCCGGCAATTCGGCCGGCGCCGTCGAGGCTCCCGCCGACTGCACGGGCGTGATCGCCGTCACGGCACATGCGAACGATGGCGAAAACGCCAGCTTTGCCAACGTGGGCCCGCAAGTGACCATCAGCGCGCCCGGAGGCGGCTGCGGCAACTCCAAGGTCATCGTCACCAACAATGTGGCGACGGGTTGCACGGGTGGCCAGTCGTTCATCCGCACGCTGTCCAACGCGGGCACGGCCGGACCAACCACCTACAACATCATCAGCTCGCAGGGCACCAGTTTCTCGGCGCCGATGGTGTCGGGCGTGGTGGCGCTGATGCTGGCGGTCAACCCGGCGCTGACGCCCGCCCAGGTCACCGCGGTGCTGAAGAACACGGCACGCGCCCATCCGGCGGGTACGTACTGCACGCGCAGCGCCAACACCGGCAAGTGTGGCGCGGGCCTGCTCGATGCCGACGCTGCGCTGGCAGCGGCACCGAATCCGCCGTCCACCGGCTCCACATCGACCAGCACGGCCGCCGATAGCGGCGGCGGTGGTGGTGGCGGCGGCGGTGCGTTCTCGCCGTGGAGTGCGGCGGTGCTGCTGGTGATCGGACTGGTTGGCTTCGGCACGCGGCGGCGGGCGCTGCGGTAGACACCACCGCGACGCCAGCGCCTGCCAATCAGCGCCGGCGCTGGCCCCACCATTCCTGCAGCAGCCAGCACGCCAGGCCGGCCACCGCGCCGGCCGCGTGCGCACCGCGTACCACGCCGAAACCCCACGATGGATCGAACACGATGGCAGCCAGCCATGACTGCTCGATCCACACCTTGCCCAGCACGATCACGCACGTCGCCACGCCAATCACGCGCGACCACCCGGGCGCCTGCAGCAACCGCAGTGCCGCCCACAGCGCGAGGCCGTGCGTGGCGCCCGACAATCCGCCGTACCAGCCAACCTCCGGCATGCGCAGCAGCGCCACCTGCACGGCCAGACCGCAGACCAGCAATACAAGCAGCATCTCGCGGACACGGGCGGCGCGGCCGGCGAGCAGCAGCAGGCCGGCCGTGGCGGCCACGTCGGACAGATAGTGGCGCCAGTCCAGATGCACCCACATCGCCGTCAGCACGCGCCACCACTGGCCGTCCAGGCGTACGGCGTCACGCACATAGAGCCCGTGCGCGTGCCACCACGGCACAAAGGTGAACAGCGCGGACAGGGCCGCCACGCCGGCCACGGTGGCCAGCATGGCCGGCCATCCGGGCATGCGAGGCGGCTGCGGCGGCTGCGGCGGCGATGGCTGCAATGGCGGCGGCGCGCCCGGCGACCGCTGCACGGCGCTCATCCGCGCCTCAGCGTTCGCCGAACACCGATTGCCAGAGCGCGCGCACTGGCGCGGTCTGCTCGGCCACGCTGTCGGGCGCCACGCGCGCCTGGTCCTGGCCATCGAGCCGCAGCTTGTGCTGGCGCGCACGGAACAGCCGGTAGGCATCGCCCACGGCCAGCGCCAGCCCGGCGTCGATCAGGTTCAGCACGCCGGCCATGCGCAGCAGCGCGATATTGCCCGCGTTGCGCGTCAGCTCCGGATGCGCGCCGCTGTGCAGCAGCACCAGGTACTGCACCGTGAACTCGATATCGACCATGCCGCCGCGATCGTGCTTGAGGTCGAACAGCGCGGTCGGGTTGGGATGGCCCTCGGCCACCTTGGCGCGCATCTGCACGATTTCCTCGCGCAGCGCCACGGCATCGCGCGGCTGGCGCAGGATCTCGTCGCGCAGGTCCTCGAACCGGTTGCCGATGTCGCGGTCGCCGGCGCAGAAGCGGGCCCGCGTCAGCGCCTGGTGCTCCCAGACCCACGCGGTGTTGTCGCCCTCGCGCAACTGGTAGCGCCGGAACGCGTCGAAGCTCGTCACCAGCAGCCCCGCCGCCCCGTTCGGCCGCAGCCGCGTGTCCACGTCGAACAGCATGCCCGCCGCCGTATGACTGGTCAGCCAGGTGATCAGCCGGCGCGCGTACGCGGCGTAGACGTCGGGCGCGCGTTCATGGTCGTCGTCGTACAGGAAGATCAGGTCCAGGTCCGACGCATAACCCAGTTCCTTGCCGCCCAGCCGGCCGTAGGCGATGACCGCGAAGCGCGGCGACTCGCAATGGCGGGTGGCCAGCTGGCGCCACACCACCTGCATGGTGACCTCCAGCATGGCATCGGCCAGATCGGACAGGCGGTCGGCCACCTGCTCGACGGTCAGCAGCCCCTGCAGGTCCTGCAGCAGGATGCGGAAGGTCTCGGCATGGTGCTCGCGGCGCAGGATGTCCATCTGCGTTTCGACCTGCCCGTCGGATGCCTGCAGCCGCTCCGACAGGCGCTGGCGGAAACCGGCCCAGTCCGGCGCGCCGGCCAGCGCATCGCTGTCCAGCAGTTCGTCGAGCAGTTGCGGATGCCGGGTCAGGTAGGTGGCCGCCCAGCGCGACGCGTGCAGCGTCTGTGCCACGCGATCCATCGCCTGCGGGTATTCGGACAGCAGCGACAGGTAAGAGGCCCGGCGGCTGATCGCATCCAGGAAGTCCAGGAAGCGCGCGATCGTGGCGTCGGCATCGTCCTGCTTGACTGCCAGATCCAGCGCACGGTTGACGAGCAGATCGAAGCGGCCCCGGCTGGTTTCCGACAGCGCGCGATAGCGCATCGACGTGCCGATGGCCCGCAGACGGTCGTAAAGCCCGGTGCAGTCGCTGAAGCCCGCCGCCTGCAGCGCCTGGCACGGCGACGACTCCGGGTCGGTCTCGTCGTCATCGTCGCCCGGGTTCGACTGCGTGGCGCGCGACGCCATTTCCTCGCGCACCAGCGCCGGCCACAGCGGCTCGCTCTGCGCCGTCTCGCCGTCGGCGAACGGATCGGCAAAGGTGGCTTCGAACTGCTGCGCCACCGGGTCCATCAGCGTGTTCATCTGCGCGACCAGCGCGTCCCAGCCGGCGCAGCCCATCATCAGCGCCACGGCCTCGCGTTCGTCGTCCGACGTGGGCAGGTGATGCGTCTGGGCATCGTCGCGGTACTGGAGCCGGTGTTCCAGCTGGCGCAGGAAGCGGTAGGCATCGGCCAGTTGCTCGGCCTGGCCGGCCGGCAAAAGATTGCGTGCCACCGCCACGTCCAGCACTTCAAGGGTGGGCCGCACGCGCAGCGCGGGATCTTGCCCGCCGCGGATCAGCTGGAACACCTGGGCCATGAACTCGATCTCGCGGATGCCGCCGCGGCCCAGCTTGATGTTGAACGATCGCTGGTTCACGCCATGGCCCGCCAGCCCGCCGCTGCGCTTGGCTGCTTCCGAACGGATCTGGGCGTGCAGCGAGCGGATGGCGGCAATCACGCCGTAGTCCAGGTAGCGGCGGAACACGAACGGCGTGGTCATGCGGCCGAGCAGCGCGGCGGCGCGCGCGGCATGTGGGGTATCGACGGCCGACACCACCCGGCCCTTGATCCACGCATAGCGTTCCCACTCGCGGCCCTGCACCACCAGGTACTCCTCGAGCATGCCGAAGCTGCAGACCAGCGGCCCGGCGTCGCCGTTCGGGCGCAGGCGCATGTCCACGCGGAACACGTAGCCGTCGCCGGTGACTTCCGACAGCAGCGTGATCAGCCGCCGCCCCAGCCGGATGAAGTATTCGTGGTTGGACAGGCTGCGCGTCCCGCCCCGCGTGTCGCCATCCTCGTCGTAAAGAAAGATCAGGTCGATGTCGGACGACACGTTCAGCTCGCGCCCGCCCAGCTTGCCCATGCCGACCACCACCAGTTCCTGCACCTCGCCGCTCTGGTCGCCGGTGGGCTGGCCGAAGGTGGCCGCGAGGTCGTCGCCGAGCACGCGCAGACCATACTGGATCGACAGTTCGGCCAGGTCGGTCATGGCGCCGGTGATCTCGGCCAGCGTGGCCAGCCCGCGCAGGTCCCGCTCGATCACCACGCACATCACTTCGGCGCGCAGGCGCCGCAGCGCTTGGCCTGCGGCGGCCTCGGCATCTGCCGATGGCGCGTGCAGGGCCTTCAGGCGCGCTTCCATCCAGTCGCGTGTGATCGGGCCGACCGCCGCCTCCGCGACCACACCCGGCAGCCCCGCGCGCGCGGCCAGCACGCGCCGCGCGTAATGGGAGTACGCCGCCGAGTACAATACGTGACCCTCGCAATCCGCGGGGGTCAGTCCCTGCGCCGTCATCGTGGCAAAGGCCCCCTGGGCCATGTTGCCGATCGGTCCGGCGGCGCCCGGCGATGCCAGGATCGAAGTGGTTCCGGCGCCATCCAGCGGGTGCTGCGGGCCGGTCGATGCCGGGGCGGTGCCCGCGGCGGAACTCGTCGGATCAGGGACAGTCATTCCAGTTACTTTGCTTTATCGGGCAGGCGCCGTAGAGACCGCGGTGGCGCTTGCACGCACCACTTTGGAGAGCGGCTAGTATTGTCGGATAATCTGCGCATGTCCAGCCGCCCCACCGCCCCGGACGACGGTTCCGCATCCCCACGCGCGGGCGGTGACGGTACCGCCGCGGTCGCCGCTTCCCCTGCTTCGCAAACCGCCGAGCCCGGCCGTGGCCGGCGCGTGCTGGCGCGCGTCCGCAAAGCTCCGGGCCTGGTCTGGCAAGGCCTGCGCGCGCTGGCACGGCACCCCGCCTGGGGCCGGCTCTGGCGCATGCTGGTGCGCATCGTGGCCGTGCTGGCCGCGCTGGCCATCGTCGCCGTCCTGCTGATCCGTTTTGTCCTCTGGCCCCAGGCCCATACCGCACGCCAGTGGCTGGAGCAGCAAGGGTCCGCCGCGCTGACCGCCAATCTCACCATCGGCCAGCTCGACACCTACTGGGACGGCTGGCATCCGGCGTTCCGCGCCAGCAATGTGCAGGCGATGGACCACGATCGCCGGATGCTGCTGTCGGCCGGCACGCTCGAAGGCAAGCTGTCCTGGCAATCGGTGCCGGCACTGACCCTGCAGTTCGCCAGCCTGACGGCAGACCGCACCGACGTGCTGATCCGCCGTACCGACAAGGGCGCGCTGCTGGTGGCCGGGGTGCCGATCGAGGCCACCCGGTCGTCCAGCGAGGACGATCCATTCCTGAACTGGCTGCTGTCGCAGGGCCATATCGATCTGAAGAGCGGCAACCTGCGCTGGCTCGACGAAAAGGCGAAGCTGCCGCAGCTCGATGTCGCCGACATCCACTTCACGTCAGACCGCCATGGCGTGCAGCACACGGTTCGCCTGGAGGCACGCAGCGCATCGCTGGCGCCGCAGCCGCTGGTCTTCCAGGCCAACCTGCGGCACGACTACCTGCATGGCGCCGGCAACTGGCGGCATTGGGCCGGCCAGGCCAGCTGGGCCTTCAACCAGCTGCAGCTGCCGGTGGTGCAGCGATACCTGGCGATCTTCGACAACGTCAACAGCGGCGTCTTCAGCACCGACGGCACCGTGGACATCCGCGGTGGCCATGTGCTGCGCAGCCAGCTGCGGCTGCGCGCGACGGGCGTGGACCTGTTGCTGACGGGCGCCACCGAGCCGCTCAAGCTGACCAACGCGCAGGCGCTGCTGCTGCACAAGGGCGACCGCGGGGGCAACAACTCGCTGACCATCGACACGCTGCTCTGGCAGGGCGAACCGCAGGCTGGGCCGCCTTCCGCCACCGATGCGTCGTGGCGCGACGGCATGCGCAAGGTCACCATCGACTGGGCCCGCGACAACGCCGGCCACTTGCGCAAGTTCGCGCTGCGCGCGCCAACCTTCGACCTGAACACGGTGCGCGCGCTGGCCACGTCGATGCCGATCGATACGGCGATGCTGCGCCAGTTGCGCGCGCTGCAGCCGGCCGGCCATATCGACAACCTCGACGTCACCTGGTCGCGCGAGCGGGCCGGCCTGCTGTCGCGCGGGCCCGGCGTGCCGCACTACACGGTGCAGGGCACGCTGCGCAGCGTATCGGTCAACAGCCAGCCGGCGGTGCCGGCCGTGGGCCCGGACGGCAAACCCCACACCGGCACGCCCGGCTTCAGCCGCCTGTCCGGCAACTTCAGCTTCGACGACCGACAGGGCACCGCGCGCGTGGACAGCACCGGCGCCACGCTGAGCTTCCCCGGCGTATTCGACGACCCGCTCATACCGTTCGACGAACTGCGCGGCGAAGTGCGCTGGCGCCACGACACCGACAACAAGCTCGTGGTGACCACGGAAGGCATCCGCTTTGCCAACACCGACACCGCCGGCACCGTGCGCGGCAGCTGGCGCGCGGGCGGCGACGGCCATAGCGGCATCGCCGACCTGTCCGGCGAGCTGGACCGCGCGCTGGCCAACCGTGTGCCGCGCTACCTGCCGTCGACCATGCCGGCCACGCGCCACTACCTGGAAGGCGCGCTGGTCGGCGGCGAGGCCTACGACGTGAAGTTCCTGGTCAAGGGCGACCTGTACCACTTCCCGTTCCACCCGCCGTTCGCCAAGGCCGGCGACTTCCGCGTGGAGGTGCCGGTACGCAACGTGAGCTACCAGATCGCCCCGCACGAAACGGGCCCGAACATCGGCGGCACCGCCGGCAGCAACGTCGGGGCCACCACCGGCGCCGGCGCCAGCGGCGGCATGGCCTGGCCCGATTTCACCGACATTTCCGGCGACCTGCTGTTCGAGCGCAGCACGATGTCGTTCCAGGTCAAACAGGCTGGCGTACGCGGCATTCCGGGGATCGTGCTGCGCGATGTCGGCGGCAAGATCGACGACCTGGGCGACCACGGCCACCTGACGATCGACGGTGGCGCCACCGGGCCGGTGCAAGGCTTCCTGCGCTATGTGGCGACCACGCCGGTCAGGGGCTGGACGGCCAACGTGACCGACAGCGCGCGCGCGCCGGGCCACGGCGAACTGAAACTGAAGCTGGACCTGCCGCTGAGCCACGCCGCAGGGTCGAAGGTCAACGGCGAATTCCGCTTCCCTGGCAACGACGTGACGCTGTTCCCGGAGCTGCCCACGCTGTTCGGCGCCACCGGCGCGGTCGCCTTCGACGAGCACGGCTTCCAGCTGAACCACGTGCGCGGCCGCTTTCTGGGAGGCGAAACCCGCATTACCGGCGGCACCCAGCCGGACGGCACCACCCACGTGGCCATTGCCGGCACGGCCACGGCACAGGGTCTGCGCGATGTACTGGGCGCCGGCGCCGCCGCGCTGGGCAAGCGCATCGAGGGCAGCACGCCGTACAGCGCCGTGGTGGGCGTGCGGGACAAGCGCCTGCAGATGCAGCTGGCATCGGATCTCAACGGGCTGGCGCTCGACCTGCCGCCCCCGCTGGCCAAGCTGGCGGGACAGGAACTGCCGCTGCGCTTCGACCTGCGCCCGTCGGCCACCCGCGCCGGACTGGACGACATGACGATCCAGTTCGCCAACAATGCCGCCGCGCGCTACGTGCTGCGGCGGGGCGACACGACCGAGGTGATCGCGGGCGGCATCGGGGTCGGCCAGCCTGCCCCGCTGCCGGCCAGCGGCGTGACCGTGGCGATCAACACCGACCGGCTCGACGTGGACGCCTGGCGTGCCGTGCTCGACCCGGCGTCGAACGACCGCCAGCCGGCCGGCGACGTGGACCGCTCGTCACCGTTCCTGCCCGAGCGCGTCAATGTGCGGACCAAATCGCTCGATGCCTTCGGCCGCGAGCTGAACGACGTGACGATCGACGCCAATCGCGAAGGCGGCGGCTGGAACCTGCAGATGGCATCGCGCCAGATCACCGGCAACGGCCAGTGGCGGCGCGACAGCACCAATCCGGCCGGGTCGCTGACCGTGCGGCTGTCGCACCTGGACATTCCCGACGCCACCGACGACGGCCACATGACCGAGGCCATCACGCGCAGCGTCGAGGAAATGCCGGCGCTGGACCTGTCCGTCGAGCGATTCGTGCTGCATGGCCGCGACTTTGGCAAGCTGGAGGTCAAGGCCCATACCAGCCACACCGACAACCAGCCGGTCTGGACGCTGGACAGCCTGAGCATCGAGCAGCCGGGCGCCACGCTGACCGGCAGCGGCAGCTGGCGCCTGCCGCGCCGCCTGCGCGAGGCGGCGGCGCAGGGCAATGTGTCGCCCACCGAGGGCCGCCGCACGCTGCTCAACTTCAAGCTCGACGTCCGCAACGCCGGCGACGTGCTGGACCGCTTCGGCCTGGCCCACACGGTGCGCGACGGCAAGGGGTCGCTCGAAGGCCGCATCGCGTGGCGCGGGTCGCCGATGTCGATCGATTACCCGAGCCTGTCGGGGCGGCTGAACCTGAGCCTGGAAAACGGCCAGATCCTCAGCGTGGAACCGGGCGCGGCGCGGCTGCTGGGCGTGCTGAGCCTGCAGAGCCTGCTGCGCTTTGCCACGCTCGACTTCCGCTCGCTGGCCAGCAAGGGGCTGGTGTTCGACGACATCACCGGATCGGGCACCATCGAGAACGGCGTAGGCAAGATCGACGAATTCCGCTTCAAGGGCAGCCAGGTGATGGCCTCGATGACCGGCACGGCCGACCTGCTGCATGAAACGCAGGACCTGCAGGTGGCCGTGGTGCCGCGCATCAACGCCACCACCACTTCGGTGGCAGCCGCGTTCATCAACCCGGTGCTGGGCATCGGCACGCTGGCGGCCCAGCTGCTGTTCGCGGACGAGTTCTCGAAGGTCTTCACGCAGCACTACCACGTGAGCGGATCGTGGGCCGACCCCAAGGTCACCAAAGTGGAGGACAATAAGTCGCGCCAGGCGCCGGTACAGGACCGTTCGGGCGTCTTTACCCGCTGAAGCCGCGACCGTCCGATCCCTGCCCGCTACACGATCCATCCCCGCCCCGATCCGATAGAGGAAGCCACGATGACCGCTGCCAATCCGTTCCGCGTCGCCGCCATCCAGACCGTGACGGGCACGTCGCTCGACGACAACCTTGCCCGCGCCGACGCCCTGATTGCCGAAGCCGCCCACGGCGGTGCGGGCCTGGTATTGCTGCCCGAGTACTTCTGCATGATGGGCCGGCATGAATCGGACAAGGTGGCCATCCGCGAGCGCGACGGCGACGGCCCGGTGCAGCGATTCCTGGCCGATGCCGCGCGCCGGCACCGGATCTGGCTGGTCGGCGGCACGTTGCCGATGTGGTGCGGAGACGACAATCGCGTCTACAACGCGTCGCTGGCCTTCGACCCGCACGGCGCACGCGTGGCGCGCTATGACAAGATCCACCTGTTCGGCTTTACCAGGGGCGACGAGAATTTCGACGAATCGCGCACGATCCTGGCCGGCAAGACGCCTGTGGCGTTCGACGCCCCCTGTGGCCGCGTGGCGATGTCGATCTGCTACGACCTGCGCTTTCCGGAGCTGTATCGCGGGCTGGCAAAGGGCGGCGAAGGCGTCAGCTTGATTCTGATGCCGGCCGCCTTCACCTACACCACCGGACAGGCGCACTGGGAAATCCTGCTGCGGGCCCGCGCCATCGAAAATCAATGCTATGTGCTGGCGGCTGCACAAGGCGGCAAGCATGAAAACGGCCGCCGCACCTGGGGCCATTCGATGCTGGTGGACCCCTGGGGCGAGCTGATGGGCGTGCTGCCCGAAGGCGAAGGCGTGGTGTCGGGGGTGGTGGATCCGGCCAGGCTGGCCGAAGTGCGTCAGAACCTGCCGGCACTGCGCCATCGCGTACTGTAGGATTCAGGGCATTACTGTTTGCATTTCCCCGTGGCCCGGGTCGCCACGGGGTTCAAGACAAGGACAATCATGAACGCCGGAGATCTCGGAATTCGCAACCTGGCCACCGCGCAACAGCTGCTGCTGGCACCGTACGGTCTTGACGAGGCCACGCTCCAGCGCGTGCTGGCCGACATCTTCACGCACAAGGTGGACTACGCCGACCTGTACTTCCAGCACACCCGCAACGAGGCGTGGAGCCTGGAGGAAGGCATCGTCAAGTCGGGCAGCTTCAGCATCGACCAGGGCGTGGGCGTGCGCGCCGTATCGGGCGACAAGACCGCCTTTGCGTATTCGGACGACATCAGCCTGGCGGCGCTGTCGCAGGCCGCCGCGGCCACGCGCACGATCGGCCGCGCCGGCAGCGGGCGCGTCAAGGTGGCCGGCAGCATGGCATCGCATACCGGCCGCAACCTCTACGCGCCCAACGACCCGCTCGATTCGATGACGGCCACCGAAAAGGTGGCGCTGCTGGAAAAGATCGAGAAGCTGGCCCGCGCCAAGGACCCCCGCGTGGTGCAGGTCATGGCCGGCCTGGCCGGTGAATACGACGTGGTGCTGGTGGCGCGCAGCGACGGCGTGATCGCCGCCGACGTGCGCCCGCTGGTGCGCGTATCGGTCACGGTCATCGCCGAACAGAACGGCCGCCGCGAGATTGGCTCGTCCGGTGGTGGCGGCCGCTACGCGTACGGCTACTTTACCGACGACCTGCTGCGCAAGTACGTGGACGAGGCCGTGGCGTCCGCGCTGGTCAACCTGGATGCGCGCCCGGCCCCGGCCGGCGCGATGACCGTCGTCCTGGGTCCGGGCTGGCCCGGCGTGCTGCTGCACGAAGCCGTTGGCCATGGGCTGGAAGGCGACTTCAACCGCAAGGGCTCGTCGGCCTTCGCCGGCCGGATGGGCGAGCGCGTGGCCGCCAAGGGCGTGACCGTGGTGGATGACGGCACGATCGAGAACCGCCGCGGATCCCTGAACCTGGACGACGAGGGCAACCCGACCCAGTGCACCACGCTGATCGAGGACGGCATCCTGACCGGCTTTATCCAGGACACGCTCAACGCGCGCCTGATGAAGATGCCGGTCACCGGCAACGCCCGCCGCGAAAGCTACGCCGCGCTGCCCATGCCGCGCATGACCAACACCTACATGCTGAACGGCGACCGCGACCCGCAGGAGATCATCGCCAGCGTGAAGCGGGGCCTGTATGCCGTGAACTTCGGCGGCGGCCAGGTGGACATCACCAACGGCAAGTTCGTGTTCTCGGCCAGCGAGGCGTACATGATCGAGGACGGCAAGATCACGTACCCGGTCAAGGGCGCGACGCTGGTCGGCAACGGCCCCGAATCGCTGAAGGACGTGACGATGATCGGCAACGACATGCGCCTGGACTCGGGCGTGGGCGTCTGCGGCAAGGAAGGCCAGAGCGTGCCGGTCGGCGTGGGCCAGCCGACGCTGCGCATCGAGAACATGACGGTGGGCGGCACGGCCTGAGCCTGGACTGCCCGACCTTGACGAAGCGGCCGCATCAGCGGCCGTTTTCTTTTTCCGGCGAGATCAGGGCCTGACCTCGTACACGAGGTTGAATGGCGTCTGCGCCGCGCGCCGGAAGCTATGGAAGCCGCCCTGCTCCGCCACGCCGCGCATGCGCGCCTCGCCCGCCTGGGCGCCCAGGCACATCGCCCCTTCCTGCGCACGCGACCCCGGCGTGCAGATGAACGTCGACGCCGAATAGAACACGCGCCCCACGGGGTTCAGGTTGTCCTGCAGGGTGTCGTTGGCAAACGGCTCGACGATCATCCAGCAGCCGTCCGGCTTCAGGGCGTCCCGGATATGGCGCGCGGCACCCACCGGATCGCCCATGTCGTGCAGGCAGTCGAATACCGTCACCAGGTCGTAGCCGGTACCCGGGAAGTCCTTGGCCGACGCCACCTCGAAGGTCACGCGGTCGCCCACGCCGGCGCGGCGCGCGGCGTCGGCGGCATGCCGGATCGACGGCTCGTGGTAGTCGAAACCGCGAAACCTGGCCAGCGGGAAGGCCTGCGCCATGATGATCGTCGAAGCGCCATGGCCACAGCCCACATCGGCCACGGTGGCCCCGGCCGCCAGCCTGGCTTCCATGCCCGCCATCGACGGAATCCACTTGCTGACCAGGTGCGCGGCATAGCCGGGCCGGAAGAACCGCTCAGTGCCATGGAACAGGGCAGGATCGTGCTCGTGCCAGCCCAGGCCACGCCCATTGCGGAAAATATCGATCATCTTCGGGATGGCGCGAAATTGCGCCACGGCAATCTGGAACGCCCCCGGAATGAAGGCGGGACTGCCCTCCTGCGCCAGCGCGAAGGCCTGCTCTTCGGTCAGCGAGAACATGTCGGTGGCCGCATCGTATTCGACGTAGCCGCTGGCGGCCTGCGCCGACAGCCATTCGCGCAGGTAGCGCGGGTCGGTGCGCGTTTTTTCGGCCAGCGTGGCCGCCGTCATCGGCTTTTCCGCCATGGCCTTGTACAGGCCCAGCTCGTCGCCCACCACCACCGTCGCCGCGTGCATCACGGCGCCAAGATCATGGACGAACCGCTCCATGAAGGCGTTCAGCTTTTTTTCATCGACAGACATGATCGGCACCTCCCCTGCTTCGCTTTTCTTCGATGCGCGCGGCAGCACGCAATACCAATATAGGCAGCAGGGGCACTCTGCATATGCTTAAATCTGTTGCACCTGTCGCTTGCCAGCGCCGTGGAAACGCGCTATAAAGATGCTTCGTTGTCGCGCGGGCGGCGACCGCATCCCGCAGTTTTCCGGATTGCGGCGCAATAAAATGCCCAGCTCTCTCGCGCCGCAGCATAAACTTCACGCATCCGCGTAAAACCGACACAAGCTCGCTACAGCCGATCCGATTTCCGCCATGTCCGCCAAGTTTTATTTTTACTTCTTTTGGCATCTCACACCGCTGGCGGATAGAGAGGGACAGCTGTAGGCAACCCCGAATACAAAAAGACCGCCAGCGAACCTGGCGGTTTTTTTATGCCCGCCGGTCGCCACGCAGAACCCCAACCAGACCCACGACCTCACAAGACCCGGAGCCATCATGCTGAAGAACACCGACGACCTGCGTATTCGAGAACTCAAGGAACTGCTGCCGCCCGCGCACCTGATCCGCGAGTTCGCCTGCTCCGAGGCGGCGTCCGACGTGATCTACGGCGCCCGTCAGGCCATGCACCGCATCCTGCATGGCATGGATGACCGCCTGATCGTCATCATTGGACCGTGCTCGATCCATGACACGCGCGCGGCCCTGGAATACGCCAACCTGCTCAAGGTGCAGCGCGACCGCTTCGCGGGCGAGCTGGAGGTCGTCATGCGCGTCTATTTCGAAAAGCCGCGCACCACGGTGGGCTGGAAGGGGCTGATCAACGATCCGCACATGGACGGCAGCTTCAAGATCAACGACGGCCTGCGCACCGCACGCGAAGTGCTGCTGAACATCAGCGAAATGGGTGTGCCGACGGGCACCGAGTACCTGGACATGATCAGCCCGCAATATATTGCCGACCTGGTCAGCTGGGGCGCCATCGGTGCCCGCACCACGGAATCGCAGGTGCACCGCGAACTGGCGTCGGGTCTGTCTTGCCCGGTCGGCTTCAAGAACGGCACCGACGGCAACGTGAAGATCGCCGTCGATGCGATCAAGGCCGCCTCGCAGCCGCACCATTTCCTGTCGGTGACCAAGGGCGGCCACTCGGCCATCGTGTCGACGTCCGGCAATGAGGACTGCCACATCATCCTGCGCGGCGGCAAGACGCCGAACTACGACGCCGCCAGCGTGGCGGAAGCCTGCGATGCCATCTCGAAGGCCGGCCTGGCCGCGCGCCTGATGATCGATGCCTCGCACGCCAACAGCAGCAAGAAGCATGAAAACCAGTTGCCGGTCTGCGAGGACATCGGCCGCCAGGTGGCTGGCGGCGACCAGCGCATCATCGGCGTCATGGTGGAATCGCACCTGGTGGCCGGCCGCCAGGACCACGTCCAGGGCACGCCGGTGGAAAACCTGACCTATGGCCAGTCGGTCACCGACGCCTGCATCGGCTGGGACGATTCGCTGTCGATCCTGGAAACGCTGTCCAATGCAGTGAAGCAGCGCCGCCTGGCCACGGGCAGCGGCAACTGATTGGCTGTTATGCGATAAGGAACAACGCCGACCCTCGGGTCGGCGTTGTTTTTTGATCACCGCACCCAACAAAAAACCGCCCCGGAGGGCGGCTTTCGGTGGGGCGACGGCAACGTGCCGGCGCTTACTTCTTCAGCACCAGGTCGCCCTTCAGCGAACCGATATAGGCGGCGATGTCCTTCAGTTCGGCGTGCGTGAACGGACGCGGCTTGCCGTCCTTGCCGGTCACGGCGGGGTTGCTGTTCACCTGGCCGGCCATGATGGCATTGGTGCGGCCCACCAGCGGGTTGCCGCTGACCTGGTAGGACGCCAGCGCGTGATAGAGGTAGTCCGGATGCTGGCCAGCCAGCTTCGGATAGTCGGGCGAGATCGGCGCGTTCAGGTCCTTGCCGTGGCAGGCCACGCAGCCGCCCTTTTCCACCAGCGCCTTGCCGGCCGCGATATCGGCCGCCGAGGCCGACATGGCAGTAACGCCAAGCGCCATGGCACCCAGCACGAACGAAACAGCTTTCAGCATCTTCATGATCAGGGGCCTTTTACTTGAGCGGATTGTTCTGCGTGTCGCCCTTCTGCTGCGAGTAGTACGCAGCCACGGCGGCGATGTCCTTGTCGGACAGGCTGTCGGCAATCCCCCGCATGGTCGGATGCTTGCGATCACCCTTCTTGTAGCCGTGCAGCGCATTCTCGATGTATTTGGCGCTCTGCCCGCCAAGCATGGGCACCTGATAGACCTCGGGGAACGACGCACGATAACCCGGAATGCCATGGCAGCCGATGCACAT
The DNA here is from genome assembly GCF_900104095.1 of Ralstonia sp. 25mfcol4.1. Classification (GTDB taxonomy): domain Bacteria; phylum Pseudomonadota; class Gammaproteobacteria; order Burkholderiales; family Burkholderiaceae; genus Cupriavidus. The sequence continues at coordinate 528,153 of NZ_FNJO01000003.1, forward strand.
GGCCACTTTGTCGCGGGCGGTGTCGACATTGCCCTTGTCCTGGGCATGCGCTGCCGTTGCGGCCGCGCCCAACACTACCATCGTGAGGAGCTTTTTCATTTTCGTAGCTGATTGGGAAGTGTTAAACCGCGTGTGACCTGCCCCTGCTGGGGCGCCAGACGGCGTGCTACGAATGGGGATGGGGAGCGGATTGCCGGAGATCTGCCACGGGCGAAGCCGGTCAGACAAAGGCGCAGCCGGGGCGATATGCTGATGTGCCGCGGTGCTCTAACACCATTCTGCAACCATCTCGCGCTGTTGCCGCCTCCCGGTGATCTGCCATGTCTCTGGTGACAGAACTGCCGGGCGTGAGGAGGATATTGACTGGGGGCGCGTCAAACCGGCGCATTGTACCGCAGCGTGCACGCGCCAGTCCACGGCGCGCGCCTTGGGGTGAGCCCCACTGAACGCGAATGTCGATCTGCTCTTATACTGGCCCATTCCGGCCGAATTTCGGGTTGTTGCCGCCCGTTGTTGCAGGATTTCGGCCCAGCCGGTTGTTGTTTCCCATTGTCATTCGACCGGCCTGCCTGGCAGGCCGGCAGCGATACACCCAGGTTGCCTCATGTCCACCTCCGCCAACGCCAATCCGTCCCAGCAGGTCAAGTTCGAAGGTAGCGCCCAGTATGTGGCCACCGACGACCTGAAGCTGGCCGTCAACGCCGCGCGCACGCTGCAGCGCCCGCTGCTGATCAAGGGCGAGCCCGGCACCGGCAAGACCATGCTGGCCGAGGAAGTGGCCGCCGCGCTGGGCATGCCGCTGCTGCAGTGGCACATCAAGTCGACCACCAAGGCCCAGCAGGGCCTGTACGAATACGATGCGGTGTCGCGCCTGCGCGACTCCCAGCTTGGCGACGACCGCGTCCACGACATCAAGAACTACATCGTCAAGGGCGTGCTGTGGCAGGCCTTCGAAGCCGAGCAGCCCGTGGTGCTGCTGATCGACGAGATCGACAAGGCCGACATCGAATTCCCGAACGACCTGCTGCGCGAACTGGACCGCATGGAGTTCTACGTCTACGAGACGCGCGAACTGATCAAGGCCCGCCATCGTCCGCTGGTCATCATCACGTCGAACAACGAAAAGGAACTGCCCGACGCCTTCCTGCGCCGCTGCTTCTTCCACTACATCAAGTTCCCCGACGCCGAAACGATGCAGCAGATCGTTGACGTCCACTACCCCGGCATCAAGCGCGAGCTGGTGGCCGCGGCGCTGGAGGCGTTCTACGAAATGCGCAACCTGCCGGGCCTGAAGAAGAAACCCAGCACGTCGGAACTGATCGACTGGCTCAAGCTGCTGATGGCCGAGGACATCCCCGCCGAGGCGCTGCGCAACCCCGACCGCAAGGCTTCCATTCCGCCGTTGCATGGCGCTTTGCTTAAAAACGAGCAAGACGTGCACCTGTTCGAGCGCCTGGTGTTCATGAACCGCGCCAACCGCTGATCAAAATAGGCGAATGACGATGACGAAGTTCGTCCAGCCGGTCACGCTGACCGGGCAACACGCCACGCTGGCGCCGCTGGCGGCCGAACACCTGCCCGGCCTGCGCGAGGCCGCCGCCGACGGCGAACTGTTCCGCCTGTGGTACACCAGCGTGCCCACGCCAGAGGGCATGGCCGCCGAGATCGAGCGCCGCCTGGGCCTGCAGGCACAGGATTCGATGCAGCCGTTCACCGTGCTCGATGCCGATGGCCGCGTGGCCGGCATGACCACGTACATGAATATCGACGGCAAGAATCGCCGAGTCGAAATCGGCTCCACGTGGTACGCCAAGCGCGTGCAACGTACCGCGCTCAACACCGAGTGCAAGCTGATGCTGCTGCGCCATGCGTTCGAGACGCTCGACTGCATCGCCGTGGAATTCCGCACGCACTGGATGAACCACCAGAGCCGCGCGGCCATCGCGCGCCTGGGCGCCAAGCAGGACGGCGTGCTGCGCAACCATCTGCGCATGCCCGATGGATCGTTACGCGACACGGTGGTCTTCTCGATCATCGCCAGCGAATGGCCCACGGTGCGCGCGCATCTGCAATTCCAGCTCGAACGCCCGCGTTGATCGGAGTCAAGCCATGCTGATCGACTTTTTCTTCTCGCTGCGCCACGCCAAGCTGCCGGTATCGGTCAAGGAATACCTGACCATGCTCGAAGCCCTGCGCGCGCAGGTCATTTCGCCGTCGATCGACGAGTTCTACTACCTGTCCCGCATGACGCTGGTCAAGGACGAGAAGCACTTCGACAAGTTCGACCAGACCTTCGCCGCCTACTTCAAGGGCGTGGAAAGCCTGGTGGACTGGAAGAGCGACATCCCGCTGGACTGGCTGCAGAAGACGCTGGAGCGGGAGCTGTCCGCCGAGGAAAAGGCCAGGATCGAGGCCATGGGCGGGCTCGACAAGCTGATGGAGCGCCTGAAGCAACTGCTGGAAGAGCAGAAGGAAAAGCACGAAGGCGGCAACAAGTGGATCGGCACCGGCGGCACATCGCCGTTTGGCCATGGCGGCTACAACCCGGAGGGCATCCGCATCGGCGGGCCGTCCAAGGGCAACCGCACCGCGATCAAGGTCTGGGAATCGCGCGCCTACAAGGACTACGACGACCAGGTGGAACTGGGCACGCGCAACATCAAGGTGGCGCTGCGCCGCCTGCGCCGGTTTGCCCGAGAGGGCGCCGATACCGAGCTGGACCTCGACGACACCATCCATTCCACGGCGGCCAACGCCGGCATGCTCGACATCAAGCTGCGGCCCGAGCGCCACAACAAGGTCAAGGTGCTGATGCTGATGGATGTGGGCGGCTCGATGGACGACCACATCAAGCGCGTGGAAGAGCTGTTCTCGGCCACCAAGACCGAGTTCAAGCACCTGGAGTACTACTACTTCCACAACTGCCTGTACGACTACGTGTGGAAGAACAACCGGCGCCGCCACGCGGAAAAGATCGCCACGTGGGATCTGATTCACAAGTACACGCCGGACTACAAGGTGATCTTTGTCGGCGACGCGACGATGAGCCCTTACGAAATCCTGCAGCCCGGCGGCTCGGTCGAGTACAACAATCCCGAAGCCGGCGCGGTCTGGCTCAATCGCATGATCGAGCAGTTTCCGCGCTTCGTCTGGCTCAACCCCGAGCCGGAAGGCCTGTGGCAGTACCGCCAGTCGATCACGGTCATCAACCAGATCATGAAGAACCGCATGTATCCGGTAACGCTGGCGGGGCTGGAAGAAGCGATGAAGGTGCTGTCGAAGTAACTGGCCGGTGCCGGGGCGCGGCCGGCCGGTCACGCCACCACGTCAACGCCTTCCATCAGCCATTTCCGGAACGTCAGCAAGGCCGGCAGGTGGGCCTTCTGCTCCGGATAGCACAGGTAGTAGCCTTTCCTGGCCAGCACGCGCGCCGGATGGGCCACGATCAGCGTGCCGGTGGCCAGTTCCTCCTCGATCAGGCAACGCGGGATCAGCGCAATCCCCAGTCCGGACATGGCCGCCTGCGTCAGCAGCGTGAACTGGTCGAAACGCGCGCCGCTCCACGCCTGCCTCGTCGATACACCGAGTTCCGACAGCCAGTCGGGCCATGCCTCCGGCACGGTCGTATGGTGCAGCAGTGGATATTTGAGCAGCGCCGCGGGCGTCCTGGCCACGCCATCGGGTTCGTGTACGAGCAGCCCGGGCCGGCAGACCGGCAGCACCTCGCGGCCGGTCATGTAATCGGCCAGGCTGCCCGGCCAGACGCCGTCGCCAAAGCGGATGGCCGCGTCCAGATCGGGCTGGGAAAAGTCGTAGCCCTGCGCATGGGGCACGAATTCGAGCGTGACCTCCGGATGCCTGGCGAAGAACTGCGGCAGCCTCGGAATCAGCCACTTCGCACCGAGCGTGGGCATGCTGGCGATATGCAGGATGCCGCCGCGCCCCTGGCGTGCGATCAGTTCCACGCTGGCGGCTTCGATCTCCCCCAGACTGGGCCCGATGCGCTCCAGATAGCGCGTGCCCGCTGCGGTCAGCAATAGCCGCTGGCGCACCCGCTCGAACAGCTCCACGCCCAGGAACGCCTCCAGGCTCCGTACCTGCTTGCTGACCGCACCCTGCGTCACATGCAGTTCGCGCGCCGCCACCGTGAAACTGCTATGGCGAGCCGCCGCCTCGAAGGCCATCAACTCGGTCATCGACGGACACAAGCGCCGCATACCGCACCCCTTACTTCAATACCAAATGGAATGAGCTAGGGATTTTAAATCGTTTGCTACGAAGTTGCATTGGCGCGCAGAATCAGGACGCACGATTTTTGCATTGCCCCTTGGTTTGCACGCATTGGTTTGCACGCACTCGAGGTTTCAAATCAGGTCCGCAGAGACCGGCCTCTCTCTCCTTTCCCTTATCTTTTGACCGGAATCCTTTCGATGCAACGCCGTCCCCTGCTCAAGATCCTGGCCGCCGCCACTGCCTTTGCTGCTGCCGGCCTGACCCTGCCCGCCTTTGCCCAGGGCACGTATCCGACCAAGCCGATTACGCTCGTCGTGCCGTTCCCGGCCGGCGGCACCACCGATATCGTCGCGCGTATCGTCGCCGACAAGCTGGGCCAGCAACTGGGCCAGGCCGTGGTCGTGGATAACCGCGGCGGCGCCGGCGGCAGCATCGGCACCGGCTACCTGGCCAAGGCCGCGCCGGACGGCTACACGCTGGGCATTGCCACCGCTTCGACGCACGGCATCAACCCGGCCGTGTACCCGCGCCTGTCGTACGACGCCACCAAGGACTTCACGACGATCACGAACCTGGCGTCGGTGCCGAACGTGATGAGCATCCACCCGGGCGTGAAGGCCACCGACATGAAGTCGTTCATCGCGCTGGCCAAGTCCGAGCCGAACAAGCTGGCCTATGGCTCGGCCGGCAATGGCAGCGTGTCGCACATGATGGGCGAGCTGTTCAAGATGAGCAGCAAGACCGAACTGCTGCACGTGCCGTACAAGGGCGTGGGCCCGGCCCTGAACGACGCGCTGGCCGGCCAGGTGCAGATCCTGTTCGACAACCTGCCGTCGTCGCTGCCGTTCATCGAAGGCGGCAAGCTGCGTGCGCTGGCCGTGGCCGCGCCCAAGCGCGTGGCCGCCCTGCCGAACGTGCCGACCTTCGCCGAACTGGGCCTGCCCGAAGTGAACGACGCCGCCTGGTTCGGCCTGATCGCCCCGGCCAAGCTGCCGGCCGACATCCAGGCCAAGCTGAACGCCGCAGCCATCAAGGTGCTGGCCATGCCCGAAGTGAAGGCCAAGCTCGAAAAGCTGGGCGCCACCCCGGTGGGCGACACGCCGCAGCACTTCGCGCAGCAGATCGCCACCGAAGTGGCCAAGAACAAGAAGGTGGCAGCCGCCGCCAAGATTTCCCTGGACTAAACCTCACCGGCAGTTCGCATGACCGACGCAGAACGAAAGACCGCGGAAAGCCCTTACTTCCTGCAGATGCCGGAAGGCGAGAGCGGCCCGCTCTTTCTTGACTCACCGCATAGCTGCACCACGTACCCGGCGGACTTCCGCTACGCCGGCAACCTGCCCCTGCCGCTGCTGCGGCAGGCGGAAGACACGTTCGTGGAACAGCTCTACGCCGATGCCCCGGCACGTGGCATCCCGTTGCTGGCCGCGGGATGCCCGCGCAGCTACCTCGACGCCAACCGCGGCCTGGAGGAAATCGACGAGGCGCTGCTGGACGCGCCCTGGCCGGGCCTGAAGAAGGAAACGTCCAAGACGCGCCTGGGCAAGGGCCTGGTCTGGCGCGTGCTGGACACCGGCGAGCCGATCTACGACCGCAAGCTGAGCGTGGCAGAGCTGCAGGCGCGGATCGACAACTACTACGTGCCGTACTACGCGCAACTGCAGAAGTTGTCGGACGCGGCCGTGGCGCGCCATGGCCGCGTGTTCCACATCAACTGTCACTCGATGCCCAGCGAGGCCGCCAGGTTCGCGACCGAACATCCGGGCCTGCAGCATCCGGACTTCGTCGTCGGCGACCGCGACGGCACCACGTGCGACACGCGCTTCACCGATCGCGTGGAGGCGGTGCTCAAGGAGATGGGCTACGACGTGTGGCGCAATCACCCTTACAAGGGGGTGGAGATCGTGCGCGTGGTGGGCCAGCCGCAAGCCAACCGCCACAGCCTGCAGCTCGAAGTCAACCGCAAGCTCTATATGGACGAAGTGGGCCTGACCCACTCGGCCGGCTTCGACAAGCTCAAGCGCGACCTCAACGCGCTGATGGACGACCTGCTGCGATTCGCCAGCACGTTCTGAGTATGGTCCGGAATGGGCGCTGCAATGGTGCCCGGCGCCCCGGGACACGTAACTTGCGTGTCTCGGGGATCGCCTGAGTTGCATGAACACTGGGACATCTGCTATCGCGCGCAGGTAATAGCGCCGGATGCGTGCAAGTTGTAAGCAGTTAGAACGAAGGGTAACAAGATTTAGGAACTTCGCCGGCAGGCTTTCCTCTATCATGGCAATCCTTCACCAACCCTCCTTGCTGAATCAGGCAAAGACGATCCCGTGATCAAACGAATTTCCAGACTGTTTGGCAGCCAGCTTCGCATGCTGACTGCCGCAGTGGCAGGCGCGATTGCGCTGGCCGGCTGCGCCACCGCGCCGACCGACGACACCGCCCAGGCTGCCGCCGCCCCGGCCACGCCGGCCGGCATGCCCGCCACCGCATCGACCGCCCCGACCGGCACGCCCAGCGTCAAGCCGCCCCCCGTCGTCAACAAGAACCCGCCGACCACCACGGTCACGCTGCCCGACAAGGGCCGCGTGAGCCTGGCCGAGTATCGCGCGCAGATGCGCGAGCAGCTGATGAAGTCGGAGAATGCCACGGCCGACGTGGCGGACTGCGCCGCACATGCCAGTTGGGTGGTGCCGCGTTCGGCGTCCTACGACGCATTGAAGATCCCCACCGGCGCGCTGTCGGCCAGCCAGGCCACCGAGGAACGCTGGGAAGGCCGCTTCTCGCCCGGCAAACAGGCCGTGCCCGTGAGTTCGGTGGTGACGTTCAACGCCACGGCGCACAAGCGCAAGGGCGAGGCCCAGTGGCAGCCGGTCAAGGTGCGCTGCGGTTACAACGAGGGCATGATGCTGGCCTACGAACTGCTCGACAGCAACGGCGACACGATCACCGAGCCGGCAGCGGCCCCGGCCGTGTCCACGGCGTCGCACAGCAAGAAGAAGGGCAAGAGCAGCGCCAAGACATCGTCCGGGTCGAAGTCGACAACCAAATCGACGTCGAGCGCCAAGAGCACGTCCTCCTCATCCAAGACGAAAAAGAAGAACTGAGGCCGTTGCCCTGTTGATCTCCCCATCCCTCTCCCATTGCGGGAGAGGGATGGGGAAGACGGTTTTGCCTCAGCCCAGGTACTCCAGGATCGCCTGCAGCATCGCCGTGCCCAGCAGCGCGCTTTTTGCACCGTTCCAGCCCACGACCGGATCGGGCAGGTCGGCGTTGTCCTTGAACGGCATTTCCAGCGTCAGCGCCAGGCAGCCAAACGTGTGGCCGATGTACTTCGAGGCCAGCTTCAGCGCGTCGGCGTTGTACTTGCTGGCGGCGTAGCCGTGCACGTCCTGGAAGTCGGGCGTGGCGCGCTTGAACGCTTCGATAAAGCGTGACTGCTGCTCGCGCTGGGCTTCGGTGAAGCCGGGCAGCATCTCGCTGCCGGCCACGAAGTTGTACGGCAGCGCCTCGTCGCCGTGGATGTCGAAGAAGAGGTCCACGCCAGTGCGCTCGATCGCGCGGCGCACGTGGTAGACCTCGGGGCTCGTTTCCTCGCTCGGCTGCATCCACTCGCGATTCAGGTTCGCACCGGCCGCGTTGGTGCGCAGGTTGCCGCGCGACGAACCGTCCGGATTCATGTTCGGCACGATATGGAACACGGCGCGGTCCAGCAGCTTGCGCGCGACCGGATCGCCCTGCCAAGCGCCGGTGCCGGTCAGGCGCTGCAGCACGCCCTCGCAGAACCACTCGGCCATGCTTTCGCCCGGATGCTGGCGCGCGATCATCCAGATCGTCTTCTTGCCCGGGCCGGGCTGGCCCAGCGTCACGCAGGTCAGGTCACGGCCATCCACGGTGCTGCCCAGGTGCGACAGCTTCGCCAGCGGCGACCGCTGGCACGTGGCCAGCAGCGACAGGTGGCGTTCGTCGGAATACGGCTCGAAGTACGCCAGCCACACGCTGTCGTGCTCGGGCGTGAAGTCGACGGTCATCGTGGTGCCGTCGTACTGCGTGGGCACCCGGAACCAGTGCGCGCGGTCGTACGACGCCACGGCGCGGTAGTCGCGCCACCCGTCGGGATACGTACACTCGCCAGCGTTCAGGAACTTCAGCCGACACGCCTGCCCCGCCGCGCCCTGCAGGCGGAAGTGGAACCACTGGCGGAAATCGGCGTGGGAATCGGCGCGGATGCGCAGGCGGATGTCGTCGGCGCGATCGATGGCTTCGACTTCAATCGCGCCCGAATCGAACATCGAGGAAATGTGGAGTGACGAGGTAGGGAGTGCCGAGGTCATCAAATTTATCCTTTGTTCTTGGGAGCTGCTTCAGAATGAAGCGAAGCGTTCCGGCCAGTCGCGCGACCGCAGACAGTACAAGTCGTACGGCAAGGTCGCGCATCGACGCCAAAATCATTCTTGAGCGGCTTCCTAGTCTTCCAGGCGGCGGCGGAAAACCCAGCGGATATCGTCGGAAGCCGCCTTGTCGAACGCGTAGCCGTCTTCCTTGAATCGCTTGAGCTGCGCCGGGTCGATGACCCGGTGCGTGACCGCGTAGCGGGCCATCGTACCGCGCGCGCGCTTGGCGTGGAACGAAATGATCTTGTAGCGGCCGCCCTTCCAGTCCTCGAACACGGGCGTGATCACGCGGGCGTCGAGCACCTTGGGGCGCACCACCTTGAAATACTCCTCGGACGCCAGGTTCACCAGCGTGGGCGCGCCCTCGTGCCTGAGGTCCGCCATGTCCTTGTTGAGCAGCTTCGTGACATCGTCGCCCCAGAACGCGTACAGGTCGCGGCCGGCGGCGTTATCCAGGCGGGTGCCCATTTCCAGGCGGTACGGCTGCATCCAGTCCATCGGGCGCAGCACGCCGTAGAGGCCTGACAGGATGCGAATGTGCTTCTGGGCGAACGCCAGGTCGTCCGTGGACAGCGATTTGGCGTCCAGGCCGTCGTAGACGTCGCCATTGAAGGCCAGCACGGCCTGCTTGCTGTTGGCGGCCGTGAACTCGGGCGACCAGTCCCCATAGCGGGTCACGTTCAGCACTGCCAGCTTGTCGGAGATATCCATCAACGACGCCACGTCCTGAGGTGCCAGCATGCGCAGGCGCTCGATCAGCTCGGCGGAACGGTCGATAAAACGCGGCATCGTATGGGTCTTGACGCGCGGCGGCGTCTCGTAGTCCAGGGACTTGGCGGGAGACAGGACGATGAGCATGGCAAAATCGCGGGCAGAAACAAAGCTGAGATTGTAGCGAATGCCCACAGAGATCACCGCCGGCGCCCTGCCCGGCACCTCCGCCCCCCGAGTCGTACTCGATTCCAACGTCTGGGTCGACCTGCTGGTCTTCCGCGATCCGCACGTCGAGCCGATCCGCGCCGCGCTGGCGTCGGGTGCCATCGCGCCCGTCATCCGGGCCGACTGCCGCGAGGAACTGCGGCGGGTGCTGGCCTATCCGCAATTTGCCCGGTTCGCGGTCGATATCGACGCCGCACTCGCCGAGGTGGACCGCCTGACCACGCTGTCCGCGGCGCCCGAACCGGCCGATGCCGGCGCCATCCGCCTGCCCAAGTGCCGCGACACCGACGACCAGAAGTTCATCGAGCTGGCGCACTTTGCGCGGGCCGTGCTGCTGGTGTCCAAGGACAAGGCCGTACTCAAGCTCAGGAGCCGCCTGCGCCGCACCAGCGGCGTGGACGTGCTGACGCCGCTGGCCTTCACGGGCTGGCTGGCTGAGCGGGCCGCCGCCGAAGCCGTCGAAGCCGTCGAGCCCGCCCCGGCCGGCGATCCCCGCTAGAATGTCGCTCTGGTTTCTTGCCCGGTCCTATTCCGTTTCCGTCCAGTCATGTCCGAATCGACCCTCGCCCCGCTGAATCCGCTGAATCCGCCGCTGTCGCGCCTGCCCAACGTGGGGACCACGATCTTCACCGTCATGTCGGCGCTGGCCGCCGAAAAGAACGCCGTGAACCTGGGCCAGGGCTTTCCGGACTTCGATTGCGACCCGCGCATCGTCGACGCCGTGACGGGCGCCATGCGGGCGGGCCACAACCAGTACCCGCCGATGGCCGGCGTGCCGAAGCTGCGCCAGGCCATCGCCGGCAAGATCGCCCGCCTGTACGGCCATCAGTACGACTGGAACACCGAGATCACGATCACGGCCGGCGCCACGCAGGGCCTGTTGACAGCCATCCTGTGCGCGGTGCACCCCGGCGACGAAGTCATCGTGCTGGAGCCGTGCTACGACAGCTACCTGCCGTCGATCGAACTGGCCGGCGGGAGGGCCGTGCCCGTGCGGCTGGAAGCCCCGCTGTTCCGCATTCCGTTCGACAAGCTGGCTGCCGCGATCACGCCGAAGACGCGCATGATCATGATCAACACGCCGCACAACCCCACCGGCACGATCTGGCGCGCAGAAGACATGCAGCAACTGGCCGACCTGCTGGCCGGCACCGACATCCTGCTGCTGTCCGACGAGGTCTACGAGCACATGGTCTACGACGGCCAGCAGCACGCATCGGTGTCGCGCCACCCGGAACTGGCTCGCCGCAGCTTCGTGGTATCCAGCTTCGGCAAGACCTACCACGTCACGGGCTGGAAGGTGGGCTACGTGGCCGCGCCGGCCGCGCTGATGAACGAATTCCGCAAGGTGCACCAGTTCAACGTGTTCACCGTGAACACGCCGGTGCAACACGGCCTGGCCGACTACATGGCCGACCCGGCGCCGTACCTGGACCTCGCCGGCTTCTACCAGGCCAAGCGCGACTACTTCCGCGCCGGGCTGGCCAATACGCGCTTCAGGCTGCTGCCGTCGGATGGCACGTACTTCCAGTGCGTCGACTATTCGGCCATTTCCGATATGAGCGAGGCCGATTTCTCGATGTGGCTGACGCGGGAAATTGGCGTTGCGGCCATTCCGGTATCGGCGTTCTATTCCGAGCCGCGCGAATCGGGCGTGGTGCGCTTCTGCTTCGCCAAGAAGGAAGAAACGCTCAAGCTGGCGCTGGAGCGGCTGGCCAGGCTATAACCTGCCGACCGGCTATAAGCGCCGCGCATCCCCGCCATGAAGAAAAGCCCCGCTGGCTTCCCGCCGCGGGGCTTTTTGCTTAATTTGGCGCGTGGTGCGCTAAAGCCCTGTCCGCCTTACTTGTTCCGGCTCAGCATCAGCTCGGTGTTGGCCTTGCGCTCGGCGTTGACCCTCTGCACGCTTGGCCGCTCCGCCATTGCCTTCAGATAATCCTTGACCGGCAAGCCCGCGAGCAGGTCTTCGCCGTAGATGATCTTCGTGCAGGACGAGATCAGCGGCAGATGGCACACGGCGGCGCAGTCGGCCAGCGTGAACGTGTCGCCGGCGATATATGGCGAGAACTTCGCCAGACGGCCGAACGCCGGGATGTACTTGTCCAGCAGGTTGCGCTGGCGTTCCTTGACGCGGTCGCTGACCTTGCCGCCGAAGAACGCTTCCGCGTACAGCTCGCGGGCGGTGAGTTCCAGGTAAAGCTCCAGGAACGTGATGATTTCGCGCACCTTGCCGGCCTGGAACGGGTCCTGCGGCAGCAGCGGCGCCTGGATGTAGCTGGCTTCCAGGTACTCGACGATGGTTTCGGACTCGCACAGCGGGCCGGCATCGGTGATGATGTAGGGGACCTTGCCCAGCGGCGATGCCGCCAGGTCGGTCTCACCGATCCAGGCCAGCACTTCCTCGAACGGCAGGTTCTTTTCCAGCAGCGCCAGCTTGACCTTGTTGTAGTAGTTGCTGGCGGCAAAACCGCAGAGCTTCAGCATGTCGTCTCTCTCCGAATTGGGATGGAATCGCCGGTGTCGACCCGGGGCCGCACCGTCGCCGTCTGCCCTGCCAGACATGGCCGATCAGCGCACGCCGCATGCGCGGCGCCTCTGTCGCGAAAGGTGCAGAAAACGTACGATCGTGCTAATTTAGCCACAACTTTTTTGGACCAACAATGAGCAATTCCACTATCCAGACGCTCGGCATCGTTGGCACTGGCGCCATGGGCCGCGGCATCGCCCAGATCGCCGCGCAGGCAGGCCTGACCGTACACCTGTTCGATACCAACGCCCAGGCCGTGGCCGCCGCGCGCCAGTACCTGCAGGATACCTTTGCCAAGCTGGCCGACAAGGGCAAGATCAGCGCCGCCGACAGCGACGCCGCGCTGGCCCGCGTGAAGGCCGCCAGCGCGCTGGAAGACCTGGCCGGCTGCGACATGGTGGTGGAAGCCATCGTCGAACGCCTGGACGTCAAGCGCGAGCTGGTGGCCAAGCTCGAAGCCATCCTGCGTGACGATGCGGTGATCGCGTCGAACACCTCGTCGCTGTCGATCACGGCCATCGCCGTGGGCGCGAAGAAGCCGGGCCGTGTGGTCGGCTACCACTTCTTCAACCCGGTGCCGCTGATGAAGGTCGTGGAAGTGATCGATGGCCTGTCGGGCGATCCCGCCGTGGGCGACCGCCTGATGGAGCTGTCGCGCCGCATGGGCCATACGCCGGTGCGCTGCAAGGACATGCCGGGCTTCATCGTGAACCATGCCGGCCGCGGCATGAACATCGAGGGCCTGAAGGCCGCGCAGGAAGGCGTGGCCGAGTTCGTCGACATCGACAACATCATGCGCGAGCAGGCTGGTTTCCGCATGGGCCCGTTCGAGCTGATGGACCTGACCGGGCTCGACGTGTCGCATCCGGTGATGGAGTCGATCTACAACCAGTTCTACCAGGAGCCGCGCTATCGCCCGTCGCCGATCACGGCACTGCGCTCGGTAGGCGGCCTGCTGGGCCGCAAGACCGGCGCCGGCTTCTATGCGTACCCGGAAGGCCAGAAGCAGTTGCCCGCCGCAAGGCCGGTGCCCGATGCGCGCCCGGCCAGCGTGTGGGTAAGCCGCGCCAACGAACGCGGCCATGCCATGACCGTGAAGCTGATGACCGCACT
>NZ_FNJO01000006.1 GCF_900104095.1 Ralstonia sp. 25mfcol4.1
TTGCGCGTCGATGACGGCCTCGCCGTCTTCCTTGGTGAAGGCGCCTTGCTGCGGCGCCGGCAGGATGTCCAGCACGAGTTCCGACGGCCGGCATAGCCGCACGCCTAACTCGGTGACGACGAATGGCCGGTTGATCAGGATCGGATGGGCCAGCATGGCATCGAGCAACTGGTCGTCGGTGAGTGCTGGATCACCAAGGCCAAGCTCGGCATAGGGCGTACCCTTCTCGCGGATCGCTTCGCGCACAGTGAGCCCGGCATCGCGGATCATCGCCTGCAAGGTCTGCCGGTCGGGTGGCGTGTTCACGTACTGGATGACGGTGGGCTCGATGCCCGCATTGCGGATCATGGCCAGCGTGTTGCGCGACGTACCGCACGCCGGGTTGTGATAGATGGTGACGGTCATGGGGTATCTCAGTGCGATTCGTACCAGTGCTGTGAGCGGTTGACCACGCCCACGACGAACAGCATCACGGGGACTTCGATCAGCACGCCGACGACGGTGGCGAGCGCCGCGCCGGATTGGAAGCCGAACAGGCTGATGGCGGTGGCCACGGCCAGTTCGAAGAAGTTGCTGGCGCCGATCAGGGCGGATGGGCCGGCCACGCAATGGGCCACGCCGAGCTTGCGGTTGAGCAGATAGGCCAGGCCGGAGTTCAGCAAGACCTGAATCAGGATCGGTACGGCCAGCAGCAGGATGATCAATGGCTGTTCGACGATGGCATTGCCCTGGAAGCCAAACAGCAGCACCAGCGTCGCGAGCAGGGCGGTGATCGAGTAGGGACCCAGCGCGCAAACTACACGCTTGTAGGTGGCTTCGCCCCGTGCCAGAAGTGCCTTGCGGATGACCTGTGCGATCAGCACCGGCACCACAATGTAGAGGGCCACCGAGGTGATTAGCGTATCCCAGGGCACCGTGATCGACGACAGACCCAGCAGCAGCGCGACGACGGGCGCGAAGGCGACGACCATGATCGCGTCGTTGAGCGCGACCTGCGACAGCGTGAAGTACGGATCGCCCTTGCAGAGCTGGGACCAGACAAACACCATCGCCGTGCAGGGTGCCGCCGCCAGCAGGATCAGGCCAGCGATATAGCTGTCGAGTTGATCCACTGGCAGCCAGCCAGCGAACAGGTGTCGGATGAAGATCCAGCCCAGCAGCGCCATGGAGAACGGCTTGACCAGCCAGTTCACAAAGAGCGTCACGCCGATGCCGCGCCAGTGTCCCGCGACCTGGCCCATGGCACCGAAATCGATCTTGATCAGCATCGGGATGATCATGATCCAGATCAGCACGCCGACCGGCAGGTTCACCTGTGCGACCTCCATGGCGCCAATGGCCTGAAAGACCGGTGGCAGCCATTGACCGAGCAGGATGCCCGCCACGATGCAGAGCGCCACCCAGACGGTCAGGTAGCGCTCGAAGAAGCCAATGGCGCTGGGTTGTGCCGCTGCGGCGGACCGTTGCGCCGTGCTCATTGCCCGGCCTCCACAGGCTGCTCGCCGATGGCGCGCATCTCCTTCTGGATGGCGTTATGGTCCAGCACGTGCAGCGGCAGGTTCACGAACTGGCTGACGCGATTGAGGATCTGACGGAAGACCTGGTCGAACACCTTGCGCTTCTCGTCATCGGAGCCCTGGATGGCGGCGGGGTCCATGAAGCCCCCTTGTGCCGTGATGGGCGTGCCGGGCCAGATCGGGCAGATCTCGCCCGCGGCCTGGTCGCAGACGGTGATGACGAAGTCCATCCTGGGTGCGTCGGGCAGGGCGAACTCATCCCAGTTCTTGCTGCGCAGGCCAGAGGTGTCGTAGCCGATCGACTGGCAGCGCTCGATGGCAAAGGGATTGACCGTGCCAGAGGGATGGCTGCCGGCGCTGTAGGCGTGAAAGCGTCCCTTGCCGAGCACATTGAACAGCGCTTCGGCCATGACGCTGCGGGCGGAATTGCCGGTGCACAGCACCAGCACGTTGAAAGTCTTGTCGGACATGGTGGTTGTTGGGCGATTGAGCGACGTTGGGGCGAGCGGGTGCCTCCTCGCGCGAGGTCCCGATGCGGGAGGCGGGTCAGGGAGTGCTCAGCAGCAGCCGGATTCCGGCGTGCAGCAGGCGGTCTTGGCGGTTGGCTTCGGCGTGGCGCTCAATTGGACCGGCACGCAGCACGCGGCGGCCTCGGCGCTCCGCTCCCGTGACTCACCATAGGTCGGCGCGCCACCAAGCGTGTGAAACGATTCCCAAGCGATCCCCGTTGGGTCCACTGACCAGTGCTTGTTCGAGGTCGCGTAGCAGCAGTTCGTCTCGGACTGGGACTGCAGGGGCAGGTCGGCGCTGGCGAGGCGCGTCTGCGTCTCGGCCAGCTCCGCGTCGGTCTCTACCTGGATGCCGAGATGGTCGACGCCGAGCTTCTCCGTGCGATTGGAGATCGCGAAGTTCACGCGCGGGTCGTCGAGCGCCCACTTGGCGTAGTCGTCCCGGACGACAGTGGGTTCGGCAGCGAACAGGGCCGAGTAGTAGCGGATGCTGGCCGGCAGGTCGGCCACGCTGACGTGGACGTGGAAGCGCTTCATGGTTCAGGACTCCGTGGCGACGGAACAAGAGGACACCGGCGAACACGGATTGCCACCACAGCAGTTCTCCGTGAGATAGCCGAGCAGGGCATTCATGGTCTCGAAGCGTGCCATGTAGATGATCGACCGGCCCTCCTGGCGGCTGGCCAGCAGACCGGCGCGGTGTAATTCCTTGAGGTGGAATGACAGCGAGGAGGCCGGCATCTCCATCAGTTCGGCAATGCGGCCAGCCGGCAGGCCTTCGGGGCCGGCCTGCACGAGCAGGCGGAACACAGCCAGACGGACGGCGTGGGCGAGCGCGGCAAGCGCTTCCAGGGCGTTATCGGTTTCCATGATTCGACTATAGTCGAATCATAAAAGCGTTGCAAGCGTACTGTTGTGACGGTCGGCCTCAGCAGGTGGCTCAGCCGGGTCAATATACGGCGTCTAGTTAGCGAGGTACGTGAGACAGCGAGCAACGTGTCCTGAGTAAAGAACAAGGGCCGCTTGGGAACTCGGTATGAGGCAGTGGTGGAGATCGAGCATTGGCTCGATGATGGCGAAACGCTATCGCAGGTCGCGGTCGCCGACCTGCCTTTCGAAGTGCTGCCCTACCTGGCCCCGAGCCGTTATTGCGAATCTGACCGCATGATGGAATTTGCGATGCGCGAGTTTGGCAGCATGCGGCAGGGCTACCCGCGCGTGTATGCGATACGGGAGTGGGTGCGCAACCATGTGCGCTTTCTTTCACGGTCGACCAACGAGGGGACGTCGGCGATCGATACGCTCATGGAGCGTACGGGGGTGTGCCGGGATTTCGCTCATTTGATGATCGCCATCTGTCGCGCGCTGAGCATCCAGGCCCGTATTTCCAGCAGCCTGGACTATGGCGCGGATCCGGCGATGGGGCCACCCGATTTCCATGCGGTGCTCGAGGTGTATCTCTCGAACGGCTGGTATTTGCTTGATCCGTCGGGGATGTCCATTCCGACCGGACTGCTGCGCATCGGCACCGGCCGGGATGCCGCCGATGTTCCCTTTGCCGCGATATTCGGCAAGGTCGGGTCGGAGCGGCCCTACATCGAAATCGAGGCTCTGACCGATTCTGCCGCCGGCATTGGCATGCCGCTCGCCACAACACGCGCCATCTCGACCTGGTGATCCGCGCTCAGTTGCTGGCCGCCTTCCATGATCTCGGTTTCCATTGCAGCGTTCCATTCTTCGGTTCCATGGCTTCATCGACGAACGCCGCTGGGATGCGTTCCAGCGGGATCTGCCATGGCTCAGGCGTAGTCTTTCTGACAGAGCGTGGGGCCTCCAGATCAGCGCCAAGAAGCCTGCAGCAGGCCCAGCAGCAGGTCGATGGCGAGACGGCCTCGCTGAACACCTGCGTGTTCGGCGCAACCATGCGACTCATAGGGGGTGCCTGAATGAAGCGGCCCCCAAACGCGCGTGCCGTGCTGCACCTCATCGACGCATACCTCATAGCCCCAGCCAGTACTGAACTTCACGGGATCGGAGTCCTCAAGAAATACCTTTACGGACAGTACTAGCCCGCGATAGCTATGCGCGGTCGTGTCTGCTGGATCGGCCAAGAGCTACGCCCCGGTGAAGTTGATCAATGCGGCGGTTAGCCCGTGTCGCAAGAGTTTGCGAGAGACTGTCATGCTGAACGGGAACATCGTCGAGGGATGTAGGCCGTTGTCCTACGTCGTCTAGGGTGCGTCCAGGCCCAAAAATAGATGCTGGCCGTCGCGGACAATCAGCGTAGAGTGGGAGACTTCTCCTTGGGAGCATGGCATGGACACTTATCCGGCAGCAAACAGCAAAGGCTTCAACATTTACCCGCTAGTCTACAAATACGATCCGCCGCGTGAATGGCATGAACGAAGGCCGGACCGTAGCTACAGCGCCTCCGTAGTGATCTGTCGGGAGGGTATCGCGCCGACAGCCGACAGCGGGCGAGTCTTTCAAGTACCGGATGCACAGTGGGCCGATTTGGGTGTGGCCAAGCGCGCAGCGGTCCAGCACGGGACGGACATCATCGAAGGATTGGTCAGCGGCGAATCGCTGGCGGGTATCTGACACGGGGATGCCGCCTGCCATGCGTACCTTACTCTGGGTCTAGGCTCCTCGCTTGTCTAGCGCCTCTGAGCCCATATGAGCGCCGATATCGGCGAACGTAATTGCCACACCGGCGATCGCGGCTGTCTCTGAGAGGTACGGAAATGTCTTGCGCAGAAAGCTTCGGCCCTTGTCGTCGCGTGTGACGGCTTCGCGCGCTTCGCCGGTGCGGACCACATGCTGGATGTCGGTATAGAAGTGAGGGTCGCGGAATATCGGCACGAGGTCAGCGATTTTCCTCCCGGTATCGGCCTGCCTTAGTGGAAACACGTCGCGCATCGTCGGCGTGAACCACTGAAGTCTCAGTTCCAGATCAAGAAAAAGAGCCATGACCTGGCCGGAAAGCAACACGCGGCTTTGCATCGCGAGCCGCTCGATGTTTCTCGTCAGGTCGCGGTTGACATCGTTGAGATCCTCGTTGCTTTGTTTGAGCTGTTCGTTGGACGCCTTGAGTTCTTCGTTGAGGGCCTGCAATTCCTCGCGCGACGCTTCCAGCTCCTCGCGGGACGTGCGCGCTTCGTCTTTCCAATTGACGCTGGCACCCACAGCAAGGTCGTCTTGTAAAAGGTTGGAGTCGCCCGCGCCCAGTGCGTCGGAACAGTCTTGCTCCGGTATGAACGACACCAGAATACGGTCCCATGCACCTCCACCCAAGGTTTGGAGCGGGGTAAGTCGCATGCTTAGCTGAGTGTCCTTTGCAAGGGCGGCCGTCAGGTTTGTCAACGTGAGCGGGTCGTGCGATTCCTGCACTTGGCGGATGCCGTATTGGAGTTGTGACACCCATTCCCGTGGGACGAGATCCGTGAGGTTGAGGGAGGGCTCCCCGGCGGGCAGTGTCAAGATACCCTTCGTGCTACCGTATGTCCTTAGCACGTCGCCCCTGTGGTCGATCAGTGCCGACGGAACGTCGAATTGCTCATGGGCGACGCGAAGCGCAGCCGCTGTCCGTGCTGTGCTACTCGGAGCAGTGGATACGGGGTCGCGTCGGACACCTGGCATTGGGCCGACTTTGCGATAGATATTCCATTGTACGGAGACCGCTTCGAATCCTTGGGCGTTAGAAGGCAGTGCTTCACTCCTGCCTAGAAAAAGAACGCCGCCAGTGCGCAACGCGCCGTGAAGACGGAACAAGACTTCCTCGACTGTCGCTCGCTCGAGATAGATGAACAGGTTGCGGCAGGTGACCAGGTCGAGTTCCGCAAACGGCGGGTCCGAGAGTAGATCCTGCGGCACGAACACCAATTTTTCGCGCAGGAACCGTTTCACGCGAAAGAACGCGTCGACCTGGTAAAGGTACCGGCTCTGGCGCGTGGGCGAAAGCCCCGTCAGGGCCTCACTTCGGAACACGCCGCGACTCGCCTTTGCGACGAGCTCCGGCGCAGCGTCTGTAGCAAAGATCTGGAAGTCTGGAGGGGTGGCCAATTCGTGCGCGATTTCGTCGAGGAGCATCGCTATGGAGTACGCCTCCTCGCCCGTCGCGCATGCCGGCGTCCATACCCTTACCGTGCGAGCGGTTCCGGCCGCGGCGACCAGCGGTCTGAGCACATCGTTGCCCAGGATCTCCCAGGCATCGCTGTCACGGAAGAATTCGGTAACATGGATGGGGATGCCTCGCACCAGTGCCTCCAGTTCGACCGGATCATCCTCGAGAAGCAGGGCATAGTCGTCGAACGACCAGACCTTTCGCATATCCATACGTTGTTGGACGCGCCAAAGCAGCGGCGAAGGCTTGTATCCGCTCAAGTTGAATCCCGCCCGCTGTCCCACCAGTTCGATTATCCGGCCCAGCGTCTGCGACATGCCACCTGTCCAGTCGGCGGAGCCCGTAGGACGTACATAGGCTGGGTCGGCGCAGGCCACCAGTTGTCGACCCATCGCGCCGACAGGCAGGATATGGTCATGGATGCCGCGCTGGATGACGGCTTGAGGCATCGAGTCATGTAAGGCCGTGAGGGGGTCCTGTACGATGACGATGCCGCCAGCCTGACGGATGCGGACCGCACCTGCGGTTCCGTCCATGCCGGTACCTGACAGGATGACCGCTATGGAGCGCGGTTCCTCACGCAGCGCCAGACTTTCAAGGAATGCGTCAATCGTGTCGATGCCGGGCCGTCGACCGCCGCCTTGCGCCTGGCTTGTATGAAACCGGCCATTTTCAAGCGTCAGGATATGATCAGGCGCTGGGACGTACACCGTATTCGTTTCGGGTCGCATGCCGTCTGCGACAACCTGGACCGGCAGGTGGGTCCATCTCGCGATCAGATCCGGCAAACCACTGGGGCGGTCGCTGGGCAAATGCTGCAGCACGACGAGCGCAAACGGCAGCTTGGCAGGAAGTCCCTCAAAAAGCTTCTGCAGGGCGGTGATGCCACCGGCCGACGCTCCGACGGCAACGACGGGTACGTCGACGGGGCTTCTAGCTAACGACTTTTCCATTGTCATCTCCCACATAGCGGAGCATCAGCCGACTTCCGGTGGCACTTCTAGCGTAGCAACGCGAAAGCCACGCGCAAGGGCGACACCTCGTTTGGATACCCAAGTCCCCTTGTCGGCAAAACAAGTTACATGGTCGCGCTCTGGCCAGTCAATGTGCTGCCGGTAGAATTGGTCAAGTGTTTCCGTGAAACTTGCGCGCCACCATGTCATCCGCCCGAACTCCAGCCGCCCGTGCTTGGGCCTACGTTGCCGCGAGATCTGCAGGCCAGCCGGTTGATCCAGGCTGGCGCGTAACGCTGAACTTCCACCCGGATCGGATGTTTCGGGGGCGGCCCCTGCTGGCGGTGATGGCCGATGATGGCGTGTATCGATCTCAGTTCGAAACTGGTACCAGCAATGGCGGGCTGACCGCCTACCCCGGTGGCGATCGGTGGCACTGGGAAAGTCGGATCTTCGGACAGGCCTATGACACAACATCACCTTCCGAACGGCCGTGCTATGGCGCGCTGAATCTGGGTCATGCACCAGCCGGCGCTGCGCCACGCTTTGGATCGGCGCATCTGCGGCTTGCTTCCGGCGTGCTGGCTCGCACGACGTTTTGCTACCCGGATAGCGTCTACGAGCCGAGTCACTTCGGCGTGTTTGACCGTTTCGCCCTTGTCGAACTTCTGGCTGCCGCGGCGCGGCATGTTGATCCCCTTGACCTTTACATCGAGGCTCATGTTCATGGCGGGGTGCTAATCGCGCGCGACGTGGAGGCCATCGTACTCGACCCATCATTCCGCCATACGGAGATCGAGGCGCTTGCCCATGCATTGCCCTGTCGTGTCGAATGGCACGCCGGCTTTCGCGCAGGAGCCGATTTGCTGCGCCGACAGCAAGAGTACCGCGGCCCAGCCGTCGCGGAACTTGCTGCGATCCTGGCAGGCGCACACCTGCTGACGCCGGTGCGGATTGGCGAGGCCTTGCACCTCGGCCAACACGATCCGCAGATGCTCAAACAGGTGTGGCACTGTCTGGCCCGTTTTGGCAACTGCAAGCCCCGCTGAGTCATGCTCGCCGTTGTTCATACGGCCGCTCGACCTCGGTGCATTCCGCTCCCCCCATCCATGGCGGATATTTGAAGCGGGCTCGATGGATGACCGCTGCTTGCCAGGAATCGGTCGACGACCCGGCACCAGGCTACGGTTGTCTCTCGCCGACCCAAAGCGCTAACTCGTGCCGCTCAAGACCGGACATTTGACGGGAGCGATAATGTCCGGTTGTGTGCAAGAATGATACGTCTGTTCAAACTCGACTGATCCATGAATGCGAGTCTCCGCGCTGTTATCACCGTTCGACGGCTTTCACCAGTCGAATGGCCGCAAGCCTTCCCTGTTATCTCTCAGTTGCGCAAGCTGGACGAAGCGGAGTTTCTCCGACGAACCCTCAGGCAATCCTATTCGGGGTACGAGCTCGTCGGAGCATTCAGAGACGGCGCACTAATCGGCGTCCTGGGGATGCGACCGGTCCACACGTTGGCACGCGGGGCGTATCTGCACGTCGATGATCTAGTCGTCGTGGCCGAAGCGCGAGGCAGCGGTGCGGGGCACGCCCTGATGGACTACGCCGAAGCTGACGCTCGCGTACGCGATATGAGTGCCGTATTTCTCGATGCGAGGCCAGAAGCTGTTTCGTTCTATGAGAGTCGAAATTTCGAGCTTCATCCAGCACCGTCGATGAAGAAGACTGTCTAAAGTGCATCAGTCCATTGGTCGGCTAAAGCGAGAACTGTCCGATTGATACCGCGAGATCTGCTACACGTGAGTCCAGCAGACTGGAGCCGACCCATCTGAGTTGTTCAGTTTTGACTGCTCTAAAGACCGGTAGATTGCATATGGCGGTCTATCGGTCTATCGCCCGTTTCCTCGTGGCCCTTTGCGGTCGCCCAAGTCCTGCAAAGCCTCTGGCTTCCTGCGCAACTAATCCCCGGACACGTGCAACCATACGCGGACCGGCTTCAGAGGTCTCGCGCCGACCGAATTTCTTGGCTGGCTGACTGGCTTACCGGGATAAGTTGCCGCCGCATATGCCAGTGCGGCCGCTGCGTCTTCGAAGGGGCAAGCCTCACCGGTAGAACCATCCCTGTTGATCGGGGTTACGAACCACCGCCCGTTCAGTCTCGTAATTGCCAAGCGTGATACCTGTGTCATATGCAAGGAAAGCGCCGGTGCGCTCTGGTCAGTTCGTCAATATCTGAATCCGCCATTGCTACACCCAGGAAATTCATACCCGAAAATCCTGGGCCATCTCTTCATCACCACGGGCCTCGAGTCGGCCTGTTCGACATGCGGTCATGAACAGACCGTAGTCGGCTTCGTTTTGCTTGGCGTAGGCGAACGCATATTCAACCAGCGCATCGGCAAGACGCTCGCCGCTGCCGATATATGAGGAAATCTCAATGGCTTTACCGCCCGCCTTTGCATGTGCGCGGGCTAGCGCCCAGCCACACATGCGCGCATAGCCCTGAAGGACGGTATTGCTCATACGTTCCACTTCCGCTGAGACTTTCATGTCCCGCAACTGGCGGAAATAGAAGTGACGATTGGCCGGGCCGGTTGTCCACCCGAGAAACGAATCACTCGCGGCCTGGAGTAGGCGCTGTCCAGCAACGACGCGCTCCCCCTGATGTGAGGGGCCCGCTGCAGGAAAATAGGTAGCGATGACGGAGGGGCGGGCCTCTTTAACTTGCAGAAACAAAGGATTGCCATGGCAATCGACGAACAGCATGACAAGGCAGAACGTGCCTACGCTGCCAACACCGACCACTTTGAATGCGATGTCGTGAAGTTCATACTGCGATATCAGCGCACGGCGGTCAAACGGTAGTGTTTGCACGTAGGCGTCAAAGGCCTTCGCGAGCTTACCCTTCCATGCATCGGTGTCGGCCCATTTTTCACCACCAAGCAAGGAGTTTGGCCCGCCAGGGTGGAACAGTGCAGGAGGGGCGTCTTGGATGGTCCAACGGCCATCCTGCAAGGTCGCCATCTTGGCTAGAACGCTTTCGTTGGTCCGGCTTGTCGCTTTTTTGCTTGTTTTCGCAATCAACTCCCGGCCTTCATCGCTGACCGCACGTTCCATCATTCGATCGAAGGTGATGACTTCGTGCCAGAGGTCCAGTGAACTGGATTCCGAGTATTCGCGCATCCGGTCGCCGTACTCCTGTACTGCAGTCGATACACATTCGGCGATCGCTCCGCGGCCCGCGCCCATATGATCGCCAGCGATGGCGAAACTTGCCACGAGACGCTTCAAATCCCATTCCCAAGGGCCGGGAGCGACTTCGTCAAAGTCGTTCAGATCGAAGACGAGCTGTCGTTCCGGGGTCGCAAAGCCCCCAAAGTTAGATAAATGTGCATCCCCACAAATAGGAAGGACGATACCGGTGTTGACGGTGCCCGCGAGGTCGTGAGCCTGAATTATGGCGCTGCCTCGGAAGAATGTGAAAGGCGAAACGGACATCCGGCCGTAGCGGAGCGGCACCAACGCCTCAACCCGCCCAGCACTGTTCGCCTTCAGTAGTTCAATCGGATCGCGCTCGGTGTCGCCAATGTTTGCATGCTGAGAGCGTCTGACGTGCTGTCGTGCTTGGCGCCCGAATTCCTGCCGCGCGGAGGCATTTAGTGAAGCGGCCATTTGCATTACCTCTCATTTTTGCGCCAGAAGATCCAAGCGCCGCCTTGGCTATTGCGACCGATTCGTCACCAGAAGCAGCTCTCCGCGATACCGTATCCGTGCTGCTTTGGTCGGCGCAGCATAGGTCAGCTCTATGCTTACCGCGACGAGCCCATCGCGGAAGTGAAAAGTTTCGGTGGTTGATCTAACTACATTGAGTTCGATGCATCGCGCTTCTATCTGTCCCCGTGAAAACCCGAAGACTTGAACTGCTTTGGGCTCTGGTGCGGCACACCAAACGCTTGTCTGGATTGCGCCACTTTCCCCAAAACACTTAAGGCGGAAAGATAAAGATTTCACTTCTACAGCGTCCACCGTTGAGAGACGATCCGTTCACCTTGGGGAGACTCTTAACGGGGGATGACAATGAAGGCCGTACTCGTCTTGACTGGCGCGCTTGCCATGGCGTGGACATCATTGGGTTGGGCGCAAGCGCAGCCGATAGGAGGCAAGCCTGCAACGGCGGCCACAAAAGCAGCAAACGCGGCGGTCCTCAATGAACTGCCCTTCAATGACAAAGCGGATTTCGAAGACGCGCAGCGCGGTCTGGTTGCTAAGCCGGACAAGCTGACGATTCGCAATGCGAAGGGCGATGTCGTATGGGATCTCGAGGCGTACAAACAGTACATTAGCATCGACAAGCCCGCACCCGACACGGTCAATCCGAGCCTGTGGCGCAACGCGCAACTCACGATGCAGAATGGGTTGTTCAAGGTGTCGGACCGTATCTACCAGGTTCGCGGCTTCGATCTGTCCAACGTGACGTTTGTGCAGGGCAATACAGGTTGGATTGTTCTGGACCCGCTTATCTCGGAAGAGACGGCCAAGGCAGCCTACGATTTTGTGACGCAGCATCTGGGCTCAAAACCCGTGGTGGCCGTCGTATATAGCCATTCACACATCGACCATTACGGTGGCGTCCGGGGTGTAGTCAATGAGGCCGATGTGAAATCGGGCAAGGTCAAGATCTTCGCGCCAGAGGGCTTTACCGAGCATGCGGTGAGCGAGAACGTCATTGCCGGCAACGCCATGGGTCGTCGCGCCGTGTACATGTATGGTGCGCTGCTGCCTCGGAACGATCGTGGTGGGGTGAATGGCGGCCTGGGACAGACGGTCTCCACGGGTACGGCAGGGCTGATCGTTCCCACGGACATCATCAGCAAGACCGGTACCGAGGTGACTGTGGACGGTGTGAAAATGGTGTTCCAGATGACACCTGGCACCGAGGCGCCAGCCGAGATGAATACGTACTTCCCGCAGTTCAAAGGCATGTGGATGGCCGAGAACACGACCAACACGATGCACAACATCCTGACACTGCGCGGAGCCCAGGTGCGGGACGCACTGAAATGGTCCAGCTACCTGAACGAAACCATCGATACGTACGGCAAGGACGTCGATTTCAAGTTTCAGGCTCACCATTGGCCGATGTGGGGCAATGCCAAGATCATCGACTATTGGAAGAAGCAGCGCGATCTCTACAAATACACCCACGACCAGTCGGTCAACCTGATGAATAAAGGTTACACCGGGGAAGAGATCTCGGAAATGATCAAGCTGCCGCCCGAGCTCGATAAGTTCTGGCCGAACCGGGGTTATTACGGCACGCTGCGCCACAATTCGCGAGCGGTGTATCAGCGGTACATGGGCTGGTATGACGGCAATCCATCGGACCTGAACAACCTGCCACCCGAAATGGCCGCGAAGAAGTACGTGGAGTACATGGGCGGCGAAGCGGCCATCCTCAAGCGTGCCAAGGCGGATTTCGACAAGGGCGACTATCGCTGGACCGCGGAGGCGCTCAAGCAGGTGGTATTTGCCAATCCGAACAGCAAGGCTGGCAAGGATCTGCTTGCCGACTCCCTGGAGCAGCTCGGCTACCAGGCGGAAAGCGGGCCGTGGCGCTCCGTGTACCTCATGGGCGCATACGAGTTGCGCAATGGCGTGCCAAAGGCAGGCGGCACCGATGTGGCCAGTCCGGACACTATCAAGGCCATGCCGCCTGAAATGCTGTTCGACTACCTGTCGGTACGTCTGAATGGCCCGAAGGCCGCAGGCAAGAAGATCGCTCTGAACCTGGATTTCACCGATCTCAAGAAACAATATGGCCTGGCGGTCGAAAATGCCGTCCTGAACTACGGTAAGCCGTTGCCGCAGGCAGACGCCAAAATCACCTTGTCCAAGGCGACGCTCGATTCCATCCAGCTCAAGGAAACCACGATTGAGAACGCTATCGCAAAGGGCGACATGAAGGTGGAAGGGCGCCGTGAAGCACTTGGCGAGTTCCTCGGTCTGCTCGATTCCTTCCCGTTCTGGTTCAACATCGTGACGCCATGAAGACCAAACCGACTGTGCTAGCCGGTGTGCTCGTAGCGGGCGCGCTGGCCCTGGCCCCGGGCCTGGGAGCGGCTTGTGGGTCCGACTTTGTCCTCGGCGACGAAGTTGGGGCCGCCCATCCCGCATCGATCGGCGTCGCCTTTGCGATGAACGACGCGCTCTCGGGAGGCGCGCTCCCGCCTTCGGGAAATCTGACGGGTATGGAAGCCCGATTGCGAGCGGACGATGCGGCCCACATGCTGGAGCAGCGTCTGACGTCGGTCAAGTCAAAGCTGCCGCCTACCTCCCTGCTGCTTGTCGAAACGCGGCTTTGGACGCGATATGTCCCGGTCGGGCAACGCAAGGCTGACGTTCATGCCGACCACGATGCGGGCCCCGCCGAGGGAGACGTTGTAGTGGTCACGGGAGAGCAGGTGCTCAGAGGCCTGCTGGAAGGACGGATCTCCTGGCAGCAGGCAGTGGATAGTGGACTGGTCGTCGTGACGGGTGATCCGGCAAACCGGATGCGTGTGGCTTCGCTGCTTGCAGGTCGATTTGCGCAGCCAACCGGTGCTGCGCTTGCCAGCCACGAGCAACATGTTCGACGCTAGCCTGATCCTGAGGGCGAGCCGCAACAGGCGCTGGCGATGAGCGCGATTTCTCAAGGCACCGGATATCGCGGCATGGTGGAGGGGCTGGACTTTTCCCTCGTCCGCAATGACCTGCTGTTCCACCTCCAACGGCGCATCGGACTGATCCCGGCCACAGGGCTTGGTATTGGACGTCGCGCCGTCTTTTACAGCATGTTGTGCTGGCTGCCGCTTGTCATCTGGGCATGGTCAACGGGGCGAATGTTACCTGGTGGGCCTGACGAGCCCATGCTGGGTCACTTTGGCATCCATGTGCGATGCCTGGTTGCCATCCCACTGATGATCGTGGGCGAAGCACTTGTCCAGACGCTGGTACCGCTGTGCCTGACTCAGTTCGTACGCACCGGGATTGTCGATCCAAGCCTTGTTCCTGGCTTCCGGGAGGTGATCCAGGCCGGTTCCCGCTTGCGCGACCGCTTCTACCCGTGGGTGGTAATCGGTGGATTGGTTATCGCCTGGACGGCCATCGTCCTGGCGTCACCGAACCCCGACGAGATCGCGTGGACGGGCGAGCGGTCGGCACGAACATTTGGCGCGTGGTGGCTTCTGCTGGTGGTGAGGCCAGTGTTCTCCGTGCTGCTTCTTGCGTGGGTCTGGCGGCTTTGTCTTGCCGCCGTCGTCCTTGGCCGGCTTGCGCGGCTACCGCTTCAGCTTGTGCCAACGCATCCTGATCGGGTAGGAGGGTTAGGATTCTTGGCGCGCATGCCGGCAGCATTCGCACCGTTCACGCTTGCAGTGTCGGCGGTTGTGGCCGCTTCCTGGGCCCATCTTGTTGCCTACCACGACACACCCGTGCCGTCCCTTTACATTCAAATGGGACTGCTGGTCGTCGTGCTAATACTACTGGTAGCCATGCCGTTGCTGTGCTTTACCCCATTACTGATGCTCATGAAGAAGCAAGCGATGCTCGACTACGGTGTCTTGCTTGCCGAACATGGTCGGAAGGTTCAAGGCCGTTGGCTGGAAGGCAACGATGGCCTGGATGATGACGAGATGCTCAATGCGCCAGAATTAGGCGCCACTGCGGATACGCAGACCATCTACGAGTCTGTGACGAAAATTCGGGTCGTGATCGTCAACAAGTACGTACTGTTCGCCATCGCGCTTCCGGCGGCTCTACCCATGCTTCTGCTTGTGGCTGGTCAGTATCCTATCAAGGCAACGCTGCTCAAACTATTGACAGTTCTTCTGTAGGTGTGTAGCGCTCCGCACGGTTCATCGCGACTCGCACGCCACGCATC
The DNA here is from genome assembly GCF_900104095.1 of Ralstonia sp. 25mfcol4.1. Taxonomy (GTDB): domain Bacteria; phylum Pseudomonadota; class Gammaproteobacteria; order Burkholderiales; family Burkholderiaceae; genus Cupriavidus. The sequence goes on from NZ_FNJO01000006.1 coordinate 15,024, forward strand.
GGGAGCACACGCAAGGATTTGATCGGGGACACGCCCGTGCTCGCTGTCCTTCCACCAACGGCTGTACATCGCTTGGAGAGTGTACTCATGGCACGCTTACCGGTACTTGGTCTGCTCGCTGTTGCCCTGACGGCCTGCAGTAGTGCACCCCCGTCGCCAGCCAAGGCGCCGGATAATCCGCCGGTCGCCGCCGCGGCGCCCGCCGCCACGGCGCCGGCGCCAAAGCCCGATGCCAATGCAGTGGACCCGGCGGTCATCAAGGCATTGCAGGACATGGGCGCGAGCCTGCAGTCCCTCAAACAGTTCGAGGTCGGCATCAGCCTGACTGGCGAGCGCGTACTGCAGGACGGGCAGAAGCTGCAGCACAGCGCGATCGCGGATCTCGACGTCGTTCGGCCCAACAAACTGCGTGCAACGATGCGCAGTGCCCGTCTGCAGCGTGACCTGATCTACGACGGCAAGACAGTGACGCTCTACCAGCCTGATCAGAAGTACTACTCGCAGGCCCAGTTCAGCGACAACCTCAGCACACTCGTGGATCGCTTGGGCGAACGCTATGGCATAGAAGTGCCTTCTGCGGACCTGTTCCTGTGGGGTACGCCCGCCGCCCCGGTCGATAACATCGAATCGGCGATGAACGCCGGACAGGACTTTATCGCTGGCGACCTGTGCGACCACTATGCGTTCAGGCAAGGTCAGTTCGACTGGCAGATCTGGATTTCTGCTGGCCCGCGCCCGTTGCCGCGCAAGCTAGTCATCACGGATCGCTCGGACGATGCACGGCCGCAGTCGGTCACGTACTACAAGTGGAACCTGAATCCGAGGTTCGGCAATACCACCTTTGCATTCACGCCGCCGGCGGGCGCCAAGGCCGCCGAGTTCGTTCCCCTAAAGTCCCGCTAAGGAGCCCGCGATGACATACGCATTCGGCAAGCTTTCGATGGTTTGCGTGACCGCGCTCGTCCTAGTCGCATCGGGATGGGTGCCTACGGCGGAAGCCCGCCCGGGCGGTGGTCATGCGGGCGGGAGACACGCCGGGGGTGGCGGTGGCGGACATATGGCGGGCGCTCATGCCGGCGGCGGAGGTGGTGGCGGGCGCCAAATCAACAACAGCCGGGTGGACGCGCGCGCCAAAAACGTGCGTAGCACCAGCGTCAACAGCGTCAATACCAACCGCAACGTCAACGTGAACTCGAATCGTAACGTCAACGTGAATGTCGACAATCACGGTGGATGCTGTGGATGGGACAACGACTATCACCCGGTTGCAACGGCGGCGGCCGTGACGGCGACGGTAGCCGTAACTTCGGCCGTAGTCGGCTCGATGGTCCGCTCCGTGCCGCCGAATTGTGCGCCCGTGAACTATGGCGGCATGGTCTACCAGCAATGCGGAGGCACTTGGTATCAACCGCAGGGATCGCAGTACGTGGTGGTCAATCCGCCGTACTGAGTCCGATAGGGTCACCGCTCGAGCGCGCCTGTTCCGCGGATAAGACGATACCAGATGAGGATGTATGCACGACTTGATTCGCCACCCGGCCATTCTGTTCGTCGTACTGTTGTTGTTCATGGGCGTCGCCACGGCCATCGGGGCGCTTTTTCTACGCCGCATCTGGCCAATTGCCAAGGAGAATCGGGATGACTTCAACATCATCCAGGGCGCCACGCTGACGCTTCTTGCGTTGCTGATCGGGTTCACATTGTCGATGGCGGTAGGCCGATACGATCAGCGCAAGAATCTGGAAGAAGAAGAGGCCAATGCGATTGGCACCGAGTATCTCAGGGCGGAGTTGATGGCGGCCGACGCGCCAGCCATCAAGAGGCTGCTCGGTCAATACCTCGAACAGCGCATCCTCTATTACCAGACGCGCGATCGAGCTAAGGTGCAAGAAATAGAAAACAAGACCGCGCGTGTCGAAGCGGAGATGTGGCGGTTGGTGCGAGACGCAGCCGGCGCTGCACCCAACCCGATCACCGCGCTGGCCGTGGCAGGTATGAATGATGTCATCAATTCGCAGGGCTATACCGAGGCAGCCTGGCTGAACCGTATCCCCATTTCTGCCTGGGGGTTGATGATCATCATCGCGTTCTTCAGCAGCCTGCTGCAGGGATATGGCATACGCGCGGAAGGTACCAAGCTGTTTCTGCTGCTGATCGTGCCGTTGACGGTGTCACTGTCGTTGTCCCTGATTTCGGATATTGACAGCCCGCGCGGCGGGCTGATCCGCGTTGTCCCCCAGAACCTCCTAAGTCTTCAGCAATCCCTGGATCCTCCGTGACACCTATTGGGATCGAGTGAGCCTCGTGCGTCGCTTAGTAGGTCACCGTGGAGTTCGCAATGATTGCAGCGTTCGACTGGTTCCAGCATGTACTTCGTCTTCATCCGGAAGTCACGTTCTTCCTGGTGCTGGGCTTGGGTTACGCGCTTGGTAAGCTGAAAATTGGCAGCTTTACGCTGGGCGCCGTCACCGGAACGCTGCTCGCTGGCGTGCTGGTCGGGCAATTGGGCCTCAAGATTTCCGGTGAAGTGAAGCAGTGCTTCTTTCTGCTATTCCTGTTTTCCATCGGGTTTCGCACCGGCCCACAGTTCTTTCGCGGTCTGCGCAGCGATGGTCTGCAGCAGGCGCTGCTGGCGGCGATCGTCGCCACGACTGGGCTTGTGATCGCATTCGTCGTCAGCAAGCTGTTCGGATACCAGGCAGGTACCGCGGCGGGCGTGGTGGCCGGATCGCTGACAGAATCGGCCACCATCGGAACGGCGAGCGACGCCATTTCGCGGCTGGCCTTGTCGGAAGCCCAGCGGCAGGTCTTGACGAACCAGGTTCCCGTTGCCTTTGCGGTCACCTATTTGGTGGGTGTGATTGGTGCAGCGTGGATTCTCGGTCAACTCGCGCCTAGATTGCTGGGTGTGGATCTCCCCGCGGTGTGCCGCGAGCTCGAAGCCAGCATGGAAGGCAACGCGACGCAGGCAATCCCGAGCCGGCGCGAGTTCGAACTGCGCGCCTATCGCATTGGCGATCGATCGCCGCTGGCAGGCGCAACGATCGCCGAGCTGGAAGCGGCAATGGGTGAGGAGCGTCTCTTTATCGAACGTCTTCGCCGCAATGGCGTCATGACGGACGCCACGCCGGAAACTGTCCTGCGTGCCGGCGACACCTTCAGTGTGTCAGGTCGACGCACCTTGTTGGTCGAGCGCATGGAAGGCCCGGGTGCTGGTTTGCGGGAGATTGATGATCGGACGTTGCTGGACGTGGAAGTGGAAGCGCTGGACGTGGTGATCACCTCCAAGGCAATTGACGGGCGCCGGCTCGGTGAACTGGCCCAGGAGGAAGGCGCGCGCGGCGTGTTTGTGCTGCGCGTGTCGCGCGCGGGCACGCCGATACTTCTTTCGCCCAAAACCATCCTTAACCGTGGAGATATCCTTTCGCTGGTGGGCAGTGTCAAACGTGTCGAGGGCGCAGTGGGGAAAGTTGGCGTGGCTGATCGTGCAACCAATGCGACGGACATGGTGCTGGTATCGCTGGGCATCGTGGCTGGAGCCCTCGTTGGCATCCCGGCGCTTGCCGTTGGCGGCATTGAGATTGGCCTCTCGCTTAGCGTTGGGGTGCTGCTAGGCGGGCTGGTGTGTGGCTGGCTACGATCAGTGCAGCCGCGCCTCTTCGGCCGTATTCCGGGGCCGACGCTCTGGGTGTTCGAGTCCATTGGGTTGACCGGATTTGTAGCGATCGTCGGCCTGAATGCCGGACCCGACTTCGTCAAAGGTCTGCAGTCAAGTGGCTTGTCATTGCTGCTCGCCGGAGCGCTCACAGTGAGCATTCCGATGTTCACAGGCATATTTGTGGGCCACAAGCTCATGAAGATGCATCCGGGCGTCATGCTTGGTGTTTGCGCAGGGGCTTCGACGGCAACCCCCGCGTTGGCCGCAGTACAAGAAGCCGCAAAAAGCGCAGTGCCTACATTGGGCTACGGCGTTGCCTATGCGGTGGGCAACGTGCTGCTGGCGCTATGGGGAACGGTGATCGTGGCGCTGGTGGCCTAATGGAATATTTGCCGACCAGTGGCCTCGACGCGGAGTTCTACCGCGTCCTTTCGCCCCCTGGCGAGGATGCAACAAGACATAGACGTTGTGTCTCCGAAAGGCCGAAACCTAGTGTGAAACCGCGCATCCAGATGCGCTAGTTCGGATGACGCTTACTGGCCGGACCCCGTCGTCGACCCACATTCACAGGCTAGGTCCAGCTCAATCGGCGGTTCGCGACCCTTCTCGGCCACCGAGCGCATACGCCTCGAGCGGCCGCAATGTAGGGCGGAGGAGCCAAGTGAGCGCCGTGCCCAGCGACCGTGCAGAGCCGCTCCCCTGCCAACTATCTCAGTACCGTGAGTGAGGCAGCCAGAAGCAACCGTTTGTTGAGGAAATTTGGGTGAGCTGTGTTCTGGCCGGCAGGCCCAGCTTCTCCGCCGGTACCAGCTCTCTTCAAATTCGTGATCCTACTGTGAGATGATGCGCGTTTTCGGCGAAAGGCTTGCGCAAGGCCTTAACGTACAGTTTTCATTATTAAGACTCATGCCATCCTCAACTGTGCCAGATCGCAAAGTAATAGCAATAAGTGATGCGGCTCTTCGATTTTCTTGGGACGATCTCCGCATCATCAAAATGCTAAGCGAGTGCGGCAGTCGCGCGATTGCCGCCGAAAGATTGGGCATCAACGCGTCCACCGTTTCGCGCCGGGTAGCGCAGGCCGAGGCCGCATTGGGCGTTGCGTTGTTTGACCGGAGACGTGCTGGCTACAAGCTGACCCCTGAAGGGGTGGAGCTGCGGGAGCTGAGCGAGCGTGTCGAGTTGGATGTCGTCAGCGTAGCCCGACGGGTCGCAGGTGCAGTACATGGGCCGTTGGGTACCCTTCGTATTACCACAAGCGATTCGCTGTTGCTGTATTTCCTGACTCCAATCCTCGCCGAATTCAGGACCCGCAACCCTTCCTTGTCAGTTGACGTGCTGGTCGGAAATGACACACTTGATCTCGCCCGGGACGAGTCGGACATCGCGATAAGAGCAACACGGAGTCCATTGGAGAATCTAGTGGGGCGAAAGCTTGCGAGCATTGCGTGGGCGCCGTACGGAAGCGCCCTTCAATTTCGCCGGAAGCGGCCTGCAGCGGATCGAATTTTTGATATGACGTGGGCCTCTTACACCGGGAAACTGGCGGGGCTCAAAGCATTCCATTACCTTCAAAGCCGCGTTGCACCGATCAACATTGCATACCGTTCCGACTCAGTTGCTGCCGTGAGCAAAGCGGTCGCTGCCGGGCTCGGTATGGGTTACCTTCCGTGCATGCTGGGCGATTTGACGACCGAGTTGGTCCGCGTCGGTCCTGTGGTCCCCGAGCTGGAGGATGAGCTTTGGCTGCTCACACATCCCGATATTCGGCGGACACGACGCGTCCAAGCGTTTATGAGCTTTTGTGCTGCGGCGGTAGCAAAGCAGAAGGCGTTGATCGAAGGCCGCGAAACGAATCCAATCGGAAGGTTCTGAAAAACCGGGTCGGCTAGGTGCCCGGTTTGTGCAAGACCGCCTTGCAGGCAATCTCAATCAATTGCGGCGGCATGGCCAAGCGCGAGACACCGATAAGGTTACTGGCGCATTGAGGGCGTTCAGTACCATACGCTGCTTTGCGTACTTTGCCGGCGGCTGCGAATGCCGCGTCGACGTCCAGAACGTACAGCGTTTCTTCTACAACATTGTCGAGCGTTGCACCGAATTTCCCGAGAAGTGTGGCGATGTTCTCGTACGTGGCACGCATTTGTGCTTCCATCGTGGAAAAATCGCGAGGCTTCCCTGCTTCGTCAAGAGCGGCCGGAGCGACAAGTTGTCCGTTGCTATCATGGCTCAGTTGTCCGGACACATAGATGTCTTCGCCTACTTGGACTGCCTGCGCATAGCCATATGCGTCCTCCCACGGAACACCCCAATAGGCGGTTTTCTTTTCGAGCGAATTTTGATTCGTGGTCATGCTTACCTCCTAGGGAAAAAGATAGAGCGGAGCCGACGGATGGGCTTAGAACGGTTGAAGCCTAACATCTGAGGCCGGCTGCAAGAGCGCAAAGATGCACTTTTGGCGTGCAGATTTGCGCCATGAGTGGCCGGCATTGGGGGCTCAAAGGCCATTCATATTAACTAGCACCATTGACGCAAAATGGCCGCACGCGGAAGTTCCGCGGTCGCTAGGCCCGCCGCGGCTACGGCTCCTCGGTTCCGACCCTTAGCCGTCGTCGATATCTCTAGAAAGTGGACGCTTCGACGCCGCCTTCGCGACCATTGGACTCATGTGGGCTACGACTCGATGAAGCAACGATATCCGCAAGCGTCGCGCACACGGCCTCGATGTTGTCAGGCCGCAGGTTTGTCGCACTGAGTAGCAAGCCGCCTTGCGCGTGATTGCGGCGAAGGTACCATGCGGAGAGTGCCGAAGGTGCGAGGCCGCGTGCGCGGGCAAGGCCGACAACCACGCGGTCGTCGGCGGTTTGTGGCAGCGGTGCGATCACACCCAGACCCGCCACCAGCGTGCCCGGCAGAAACTCGCTGACATGCGCCAGCGTCAGGCGGCGGCGTTCGCCATAGAGTGCCTTCATCTGGCGTAAATGCCGCAGGTAATGCCCATCCCGCAGAAACTCCGTCACCGCCAATTGGGTGGTCCGGTTCGGCGCCGGGGCCAACACGGCGCAGACCTCCACCAGATGCTCCGCCACTGCGCGCGGGGCAACGACGAAACCGAGGCCCAGCGCCGGGCTGATCGTTTTGCTGAACGCGCCGATATGAACGACACGCTCGGCGCCCTCGCCGGCGGCAAGCGCCGGGGCGGCTCGGCCGTCGAGCTGTAGTTCTCCGAGATAGTCGTCTTCGATGATCCAGGCCCCCCTTGTCGCCGCCCATTCGAGCAGCGCGCGCCTGCGTGCCGGCGACATCGTGACGCCCAGCGGTGCATGTTGGCCGGGCGTGACCAGAGCCAGCAAAGCGTCTGGCGCGCTGGCGACGCCGGCTCCGACGCGCAGCCCCTCGGCATCAATGGGCACGGGTACGACCTCGGCTCCGGTCACTTCCAGTGCTCGCCTTCCGAGCGGATACCCTGGCTCCTCGAGCCACGCCTTGCGGCCGTGCGCGCGCAGGGCGGTCAGTGCCAGCATCAGACCCTGCCGGTATCCACTGGTAACGATGATTTGATCCGGATGACATTGCATCTGCCTGCTTACGGCCAGGTGGCTCGCGATCTGGGCTCGCAGGGCAGGCTCGCCGCGAGGGTCAGCATAGGCCGTGTAAGCGAAGGCATCGGCGCGTACGGCACGCGTCCGCATGCGGGCCCAGAGCTTGGCGGGAAACGCGTCGTGGGCAGGTACGCCCATTTGGAACGGAAGCGGGACGCTCGAGAACGGGCGGGTGAAATCCGCCAGAGGCCCATCGAGTTCGGCTTCGCCGCCGGCTCGCCCGACAGGTAGCCGCGCGCATACGTGTGTGCCCGCGGAGCCCGCGCCGAACACCAGATTTTCGGCGATCAGACGGTCGTAGGCGACACGGATGGTGCCGCGGGCGACGCCAAGCTGCGCAGCGAGGTCCCGGCCGGAAGGAAGACGCTGTCCAGGTACGAGCCGACCCTCGACGATCGCCTGTCGCAGGCTCGCATGGATCTGGTCGCCGATCGGCACGGCGGTGGCGCGGTCCACCAGAATGGACAGCACGGCGGGTGAATTCGGGTGATTCATTTTGGGCCAGTCGTTTCTCCACTTTTTGGGCCTGTATCTTCAATGCCTGGCGGAGTAACTTTGCGTTATGACATGAATCGCGGCCCAAGTCGATAGGCGGCTCGGGCGAGCGGACCGCGACGCTAGACTCCATCAGCAACAGAAAAGGACCGAGATGACCCGCTTGAACTGGCAAGAGATCGCGCCTGACGGCGCGAAGGCGCTTTTTGGTATCCACCACTATGTCACGAAGAAGACGGATCTCCCCGAGGAGCTTGTCCACCTCGTGTTCCTCCGCGTCTCCCAGATCAACGGATGCGCGCATTGCATTGACATGCATAGCCGCGATCTCAGAAAGACCATGTCAATCGACAAGATCACGCTGATTCCGGTGTGGGATGAAGTACCGCACCTATTCGCCGAGCGAGAGCGGGCCGCGTTGGCCTGGGCGGAGGAAGTGACGCGCGTCAGTGAGACGCATGCCTCAGACGAAGCCTATGCGGCCGCATCGGCAGCATTTTCGCCCAAGGACCTCGTTGATCTCACTATTACGATTGCCGCCATGAACGCATTCAATCGTCTCGGCGCCCCGTTTCGGCTTCCAGTTGCGGCAGCGGTGTAATGCGGGAAGGCCGACCGCCCTCATGCATTCAGTCGGGTAGCCGACACAGTTGAACACTCATCCTTCAACACTCCTTTATCGACCGAGGGGTGCTCGAAGGGCATTCAGCCATTTTCCGTTTCCGGTATCAGCCGATCCTCCGAATGAGAGCCAGATCTTCGGAGAAAAATCCGGCTAATCGAGCGGGAATCTGCTGCAAGTAAGTGGTTTGGAAGCTGCAGAGTCGCGCTAATGGAAATCGGGCCAGCAAGGAATCAAGTCTCGACTGCTGCCTGTGCCAAAGCAGCCATTCGTTCAGCGATGGGCAATGACAGTTTCTGGCCGCGAAGGGACCTTGGATTTCCCGACGCCGGTGCCGTAGCCTGACCCGAACGCTTCCTGCGCTTGGGCTTCGAGATGCCGCAATCCTTCGGCGGCTAGCCTCAACTTACAAAGCCCCGTTCCCTCGCCACACCATGTACCCACTTACTGTGAGACGGGTTGCGCCTTTTACCCGCTTACTGTGAGATTTTGACCCAGGTAGTTTGAGACAGGGCTCCGCAACTCTTTGATTTTTCTACGTTGCACATCCCACTAACTATGAGACGTGACAGTCGGGCGAGGCGTCTGTCCACCCCCTCTTGGAGCGGAAGCCGCAACCTGAGACATATCGCAAGTCACTCGAAAAAAGCCGGACCCGGGCCACGATCTGCCGCTTCAATGGCTATGGCACCTACCGTATCAGCACGCGCTGGGCTCCGCCGGGGTCCAGGGATGGCGCTTCAACGCCGGCTCGCGCTCGCTGTTCGAGCGGACGGCATGGGTTGACCGGCGGTTGCCAGCCCGGAGCGCCTACGCCAGTCGCAGATCGCGCAACAGATCCAGTACGTGTTGCGTGGAACGCTCGACATGCCCGGCACGATGCGCGATGCCGAGCCGACGCCACAATGCCGGACGCAGCGGACGCATGACGATGCGTTGGTCCGGTGCTGGCGCTGTCGCCTCATGGGGCAGCAGCGCGGCGCCATAACCGGCCGCCACCAGACTCTTGATCGCGTCGTTGAAGTTCAGCTCGATGCGAGGCGCAGGGTGATGCCCCGAGGTTGCGAACCACTCCGCCGTCAGGCGTGAAAGGCGTGTGGTCGCGTCATTGAGAATGAGCGGTTGGGCAGCGAGCCATTCTGGCGTGACGTGGGCCGGGCACTGCCAGTGCGCGGGTACGAAGGCCATCACGGGATCGCGCCGCCAGGGCTTGATGACGAGCCCCGCCACGGGTGGCTGGGGCAGTGCGACGAGGCCGATATCCAGCGTCCCATCCGCTAGCCGCGATAGCGTTTCCTGCGAGGTCAGCACGGCCACCTGAATGTCGATGGCGGGATGCTGCTGGCGCAAGACCTCCAGCGCCTGCGGCAGCAGATGCGCGATGGCGCCAGTCGAGGCTCCGATCCGCACGCGCCCTTCAAGGCCCTGCACCTGGCGCTGAATATCGTCCAGCGCCCGCTCCGCATCGGCAAGGAGTCGGCGCGCGCGCTCCACCAGCACCTCTCCGATCGCCGACGGCCTGACATGTCCGCGCTTGCGGGACAGCAGGGGCGCCCCAATGCGGTTTTCCAGTTCCGCGATATGCAGGCTGACCGTTGGCGGCGCCAGATGCAAGGCACGTGCCGCTTCGGCAAAAGAGCCGCGCTCTGCAATGGCGACCAGAGTGCGCAGGCGGTCCAGGCTGATCTCTCGCATGTCGGCGTCCAGATTCAGGAAAACTGAATGTTCACGTTATGAAATTCAACTTTCCATATTGTAGCGGTCCGCCGAACATGGGGGCTCTTTCTTCGTCTTGCTTCTTCCAATCCAAAGTTAGCGGAGCATTTCACGTATGAGTTCTCCCGTTGTTTTCATCGACGGCGACCAAGGCACCACCGGGTTGCTGATCCACGAACGGCTGCGTCACCGGACCGATATCAGACTGATGACGCTGGCGGCTGCGGAGCGCAAGGACTTGCGGCGTCGTGCGGAGGCCCTCAACGCCTGCGACATCGCCATCCTCTGTTTGCCGGACGCGGCCGCGCGCGAGGCAGTGGCCACCATTGTCAATCCGGCGGTTCGCGTCATCGACGCAAGCTCCGCCCACCGTACGCAGCCGGACTGGACCTACGGATTTCCAGAGATGAGGCCGGAGCAGGCCGAGCGCATCGCAAAGGCACGCCGGGTCACCAATCCCGGTTGCTATCCGACCGGTGCGATTGCCCTGCTGCATCCATTGGTGCAGGCTGGGCTGATACCGGACGATTACCCCATCAGCATTCACGCGGTATCGGGCTACTCCGGGCGCGGACGCACCGGCGTGGAGGAATATGAAGGGCAGGGAGCCGCCAGCGCGCCTGCATACCAGGTCTATGGCCTGGAGCTTGCGCACAAGCACACGCCCGAGATCCAGCAGCATGCCGGGCTCGGCCAGCCGCCCATTTTCGTCCCCGCCTATGGTGCGTTCCGCCAGGGCATCGTGCTGACGGTGCCGCTGGCGTTGCGGTTACTGGCGCCGGGCGTGAATGGTGTGACGCTACAGGAATGCCTCGCGCGCCACTATGCCGGGGCGGAACATGTCCATGTCCTGCCGCCCGAAGCGGCGTGCGATGTGAAGCATCTGGACCCGCAGGCGCTAAACGGGACAAACGACCTGCGCCTGAGCGTATTTCCGAGCAAGGCACACGGGCAGGTATTGCTGTCCGCGGTTTTCGACAATCTTGGAAAGGGCGCATCGGGCGCCGCGATTCAAAACCTGGACCTGATGCTGGCGTAGCCCTGGATCCCAGGCCGTCGAATGTCCCTTGCCGCCCCCGGGGAAGGGACATTGGATTTCCGGCCAGCTTCGTCGCGATTTATCGACCGTGCGGTACGGGGCGCGGGGGATTCGGGTACGGCGTATTGCCAGGTATCTGAATATATGGCGCGACGATATATGGGTACGGTGCAGATCCATTGACCTGCTGGTCATAGGCGGGGGCGTTCGGTTGTGTCGCGATGGTGCCCGCCCGGGAAGGTGGCGGCGTGTGCAACACCGTCGCATCACGCTGGCCATCGCTGATTCCGTGTTCGGTACTCAGAATCTGGGGCCGGCTGCCCGTATCCGGCGCGGCATTCGCCGCAGCCGAACCCAATGTCGAGAGCAAGATAATCGTCGCAAATCTCAGCATATCGACTCCACATATTCCTGTTGTGCACGGCGTGACTCTGGCGCGATCGAGCCGGCAGCCCAGCCGTAGCCCATTTCCAGGTCGCGACGGGCGCTCCGATGGAGCCAATGGTAGTACGGACCCTTACGGCAGGCGGCCCGGAAACTTGAGCGCCCAACCGATTCCAAAAATTGAAACTGTCGATGGCTGTAATGTCGCGATTTTATATGTGATTTACTGTGCTCGCTTGGATTCCATGCTGAAGCATTCAATAAACCGCAGAGATAACCGGCATGGCGCCCCCGACAATTGGTGTGTGCATGGCGCGCAAGACAGTCGACGAACGTAGTGGCACTGAACGGGATAACACGACCTAGAATGAAGTGGCGCTGTTGCGCAGAATTCGGCAACTGAGAAGAACGGAGACAAACCATGTTGCCTGCGGCCCCTGCCGGGGAAACCCTGTCCCGAGATTTTCTTGACGCGCTGATTCAGGCGGCCTTGCTCGCGGTATTGGCGATTTTCCGGTTCGGAATATTCCCGCCGTTCCCGGACCCGATTGTCTGGTCGCTGTTCCTTGCCGTTTCGCTTTACCCGCTCCAGGTGCGGCGCACCAGCCGCTACGTGCAACGGGCTTCCTGCCTCTGGCTTTTGCCAGGGCCCGCCCTGCAGAGTCAACCATCAAAGCGCATGCCGATGCGCCGCGGCTGAGTGCCGGGCGACGCGCGCATATGTCTTTGCTGGCACTCCTTAATATCCTTTCGGAGTTCACCATGGCACGCAAATCGGTCCTGACCTTGCTTGTTGCCTCGCTGGCTGCCTGTAGCAGCGCGCCACCCACGGCCTCCAGTCCCCCGCCGAGCCAGAAAACGGCAACGCCTCCGGCCTCGACTTCTGCCGCAACGGCACCCGCCGCTACCGACGCGAAGACGGTGGATCCGGCGTCGATCCAGGCGCTCAAGGACATGGGGACCTATCTGCAGACGCTGAAACAGTTCGAGGTCTTTATCGAGTTGTCCGGCGAGCGCGTGCTGGCCGACGGTGAGAAGCTGCAGCACACGGCCACGTCGGACCTGGACGTGGTGCGGCCCAACAAACTGCGCGCCCAGATGCGGTCTGCACGGTCGCAGCGCGATCTGGTGTACGACGGCAAAACGGTAACGTTGTACTACCCGGACCAGAAGTATTACTCGCAGGCGGAGTTCGCCGACAACCTGGGCGTTCTCGTGGATCGGCTACGGGCGCGGTACGGTGTCGAACTGCCATCCGCCGATCTCTTTACGTGGGGCACCTCCGCCGCGCCCACCGACAACATCGAGTCAGCCCTGTATGCGGGCCAGGACATCATCGGCGGCGACCTGTGCGACCACTATGCATTCCGCCAGGGGCAGATCGACTGGCAGATATGGATTGCGTCCGGAGGCAAGCCGCTGCCACGCAAGCTGGTGATTACCAATCGTGCCGACGAGGCCCGCCCGCAATCGGTGACCCACTACAAGTGGAACCTGCAGCCGAAGTTCAAGGATTCTGCTTTCGTGTTCTCGCCGCCGGCCGGCGCGAAGAAGGTCGAATTCGTTCCACTGAAGACGCAGCCGTCGCAGCAGAGCGCGCAGAGTCAGCAGCAATAGAGGAGCACTGCCATGAGACAAGTACACGGAAAACAACTCGCAGTGATCCTGGCCGCGCTCGTCCTGTCGATGCCCGCCTGGACGCCATCGGCATACGCGCGCGCGGGTGGCGGCGCGCAAGCCGCCGGCGCGCGCGGGGGCGGCGGTGCCAACGCCAACGCCAGTGCGGCGCGGCAGACGCAGCAGGTGAACAATACGCGCGCAGACGCCCGGACCAACAACGTGCGCAGTACCAGCGTCAACAACGTGAACAACAACGTCAATGTCAACCGCAACACAAATGTGAACGTCAGCAGCAACGGCTGTTGCGGTGGAGGCTGGGATAACGACTACCATCCGGTGGCCACGGCCGCCGCGGTCACCGCAACGGTGGCGATGACCTCGGCCGTGATCGGCTCGATGACCCGTACCATCCCGCCGAGCTGCGTGCCGGTCAACTACGGTGGCATGGTCTACCAGCAATGCGGCTCGACCTGGTATCTGCCGCAGAGCGGGCAATACGTGGTGGTCAACCCGCCGTACTGACGGAGGAGGCGAAGCGCCGATCCGCGCCTGGGACGGCCGCTGCCCGTTAAGCAAAGTTAATCCTCTTCGCCGCTAAATTCGCCAATGGCGGTCCACCACCTCGGTACGGATCGGGGTCTCGTCCAGCGTTTTTTCGCTCCGGGTGCCGGTGACGACCACCGTCGGCAGCGGGTCGCCGGAATGGGCTTGCTGGGCTCGCACGTGCGGCGCCGCGGAAAGGAGGGTGCCGGCGACGACGGCAAGGGTTTTCAGACGCATTCGGGGCGGAACCGGCGGTTTGCCGATCCGGTCATGACAAATGAGCATCAAATGATAATGATTCGCGTATGCATCTTCCGTTAAGAATGCTTAATGAAGCGCCCGGCGGCCGCCCGAGCCCGGAGGTGGGGCGCGCGTGCGTTATATTCGGCGCGTTGACATCACAGCCGGGCAGTAACGCATGGACAAGAAACGGATTCGGGTATCGCACGTGGCGGTTCCCGGCAACCTCAGTGTGCTCAAGCTGAAGGGCTACCTCAGGACAGCCATCGCCGACGTGGCCAAGGCCTCGGACGACAACGAGATCCTGCTGGTCAAGGTGCTGGTGCCGCAGGCGCTGGGCCTCAAGGCTGGGGAAAAGCTGTTCGACAAGGTGCTGCAGGGCATCGTCGACAAGGATTCGCGCGTGCGCCGGGTGTCGGTCGAGTTCGTGGACGGCGACATCACGGCCGACAAGATCGCCGCCAGCGAGGCCCGGACCCAGAAGGAAATAGATGCCTACGGGCACCTGCTGGAAGACGAGCCGGACGAGTCGGCGCCGTGAACCTCTCCAACCTGGAACGACAGCTGGCATTCCTGCGGGAGATCGACCGGCTGAAAAGCGTGGTGCGGATGTCGCCGCTGATCGACCAGTCGCGGCGCGAGAACAGTGCCGAGCATTCCTGGCACCTTGCCATGTACGCGCTCGTGCTGTCGGAACATGCCGCCGCACCGGTCGATGTGGTGCGCGTCGTCAAGATGCTGCTGCTCCACGATATCGTGGAGATCGATGCCGGCGACACGCCGTTCCATGATCCGTCGATGCAGGCCGGCCAGGCCGAACGGGAACAGCGGGCGGCCGAGCGGATCTTTTCGTTGCTGCCGGCAGCGCAGGCCGCCGAGTTTCGCGGGCTGTGGACGGAATTCGAGGCGGCCGAAAGCGACGACGCAAAGTTTGCCAAGTCGCTGGACCGCTTTCAGCCGCTGCTTCATAACGTCGCCACCGGCGGCGGCACATGGATTGCGCCTGGGCTCGATGAAGCGCAGGTCGTTTCCCGCTACGGGCCGACCATCGCGCTTGGCGCCCCCGCGCTCTGGGAAGCCGCCGCCAGGCTGGTGCGGGCGCATTTCCGCAACCCGGCGGCCGGGGACGATAGCCTCTGAGGCACCGATGCCGGGCGACTGGCGCCGTTACTGGCTGATGCCGGCGCGGCCGCGGCTGCTCGGCACGTCGGGCAGTCGTGTACCGCCCGGGACGCTCAACCCCACGCTCCTTTCCGTAATACGAGACCTGCCCCGCGCAACAAGCTTTGTTGCGTCCGCACCTCGGGGATAACCCCGATAGGTGTCACATGCGTCACTATATGATGTATTGTATCTGTTTAAATACATCCAAATTGCCATCGGGATGCATGGTGTTGCAGACCGGATGGCGTCATGCCGCATCACGGGGTGGCGGCAGCGCAAGAAGAACACAGGCCGGCATTGCCCAGGCCGATGATGATTTTCCAACGAGAGGGGAGACCTCAGCGTCATGAAGAAGCAAGCAGTAGGAATGGTAGCGGCCGTCGCGGGCCTGTTCGCCGGGGGCGCGTTCGCGCAGACGTCGGTAACGCTGTACGGTGTGGCGGATGTGGGCGTGGAATACGCCAATCACCTGGGCGCCGGCAACAATTCGGTGGTCCGTATGCAATCGGGCAACCTGTCGGGCTCGCGCTGGGGCCTGCGCGGCGCCGAGGATCTTGGCGGGGGCCTGCGTGCGGTGTTTGCGCTGGAAAGCGGTTTCAGCGTCGACGATGGCAAGAGCACCCAGAACAACCGGCTGTTCGGCCGGCAGGCGTGGATCGGTCTGAGCAACGCCTATGGCACGCTGACGCTTGGCCGCCATACGACTGCGATGTATGACTTCGGCGTCCAGTTCGACCCGATGGGCATTTCGACGCGGTACTCGATCGGCGCCCAGGACAGTGCGTTCCAGTCGCGTGCCGACAACTCCATCAAGTACGCCGGCAAGTTCGGTCCGGTCAGCGCCAAGCTGATGTACAGCGCCGGTGCGGACGGCACCTCGGGCGTCAATGGCGAAGTGCCGGGCAACTACAAGGTCGGCCGCGAATTCGGCGGCAGCCTGGCCTACGAAAGCGGCCCGCTGGCCATCGCCGTGGTCTACGACGAAGTGAACGGCAACACAGTGGCCACGGACCAGGACAAGACGCGCAAGGCTGCCGTGTCCGGCACGTATCAGTTCGGCCCGGTCAAGTCGTACCTGGGCTACCGCTATGCCCGCTTCATGACGCCGCCGACGTCGCAGACCACCAACCTGTACTGGGCCGGCGCGCAGTGGGACATCACTCCGGCATGGTCGCTCACCGGCGCAGCCTACTACCAGGACTTCCGCAACTCGGGGGCCGATCCGTGGCTGTTCATCGTCTCGGCTGACTATTCGTTGTCGAAGCGGACCGATGTCTACCTGAACCTGGCCTACACGAAGAACAAGGATGGTTCGGACTTGGGTACCGGCGGCTTCGGCACCACGGTGGCTGGCAAGAACCAGACCGGCGTGCTGATGGGCATTCGCCACAAGTTCTGACCCCGCGCCGCGTGCGATGAATCGAAGGGCATCCGCGAGGGTGCCCTTTTTCATTGTGCTCAGGGGCGGGGCTGGCGCTCGCCGGGCGCATTTCGGATCGGCGCGGGTCGCATTCCGGTTCGAATCCCGCGCGCCGCGTGCCTAGACTCCCTGCACATCCACAAGGAGTTCGCCCGTGTCAATCCTGTCCCATCCGTCCCGCGCGGCGCACCGCGCACTGCTGGCCATCGTAGCCGGACTCTGTTTCGGGGCCGCGCATGCCGAGACCTGGCCAGCCAGGCCCGTTGTCATCGTCGTTCCGTTCCCGGCGGGCGGCGGCACCGACCTGGTGGTGCGGTCGATCCAGCCGCTGCTGCAGCGCGAACTGGGCCAGCCGGTGGTGATCGACAACCGCAGCGGAGCCGGCGGCACGCTTGGCTCGGCCTATGTGGCACGCGCCACGGCAGACGGCTACACCGCCGGCGTGGTGACCACCAGCACGCACGCGGTCAGCGTGGCGATCTATCCCAAGCTGACCTACCACCCGGCCAGGGACTTCAGCTATGCCGGGTTCATCGGCACCTCGCCATACGTGCTGGCCGTCAACAACCAGCTGCAGTCGACCGATGTCAAGGCGTTGCTGGCCAGGCTCAAGGCCGACAAGACGCAGCACAGCTTCGGCTCGGTGGGCGTGGGCACCGTATCGCACCTGATGGGCGAGCAGTTCCAGAAGCTGGCCGGCGTGCCGCTGGTGCACGTGCCGTATCGCGGCGCGTCCCCGGCCTACACCGACCTGATTGGCGGGCAAGTGCAGATCATGTTCGACAATCCGGTGGGGCTGGCGCCGTACATCAAGGCGCGCAAGATCACCGCCATCGCCACCACCGCGCCCACGCCGCTGCTGGCCGATGTGCCGACGTTCGCCAGCCAGGGCGTGCCCAATTTCGAGCAGCAGCTGTGGTACGGCATTGCGTTCCCCAAGGGGACGCCCGCAGCCGTGGTAGACCGGTTCAATGCCGCACTGAACAAGGTGCTGGGAGACAAGGCCGTGGCGGAAGATCTTGCCGCCAAGGGTGTCACGGCCCGGCCGGGTACGCCGGCGGCGTTGCAGGCGGCCGTACAGAAGGACATCCCCTATTGGGGCGCGATCGCGCGATCGGTAGGAGCCACAGGTGAGTGAAGTCAGTCTGATCCACGTATTCGTGCGCGATGGCCGGGGCGGCAACCCCGTGCCGCTGGTTGCCGATGCACGGGGCATGGGCGCGGCGGCCATGCAGGCGGTGGCCGCATCGCACGGGCACGAGTCGGCCTTTATATTGCCCAGCACCATCGGCTGCGACTGGCGCATCCGCTTCTTCGTCCCGCAGCACGAGATGGAGATGTGCGGCCACGCCACCGTCGGCACGTTATGGGCGCTGCGGCAGTGGGGGCAGTGGACCGCGCCCACCGCGCGTATCGAAACCCTGAGCGGCGTGGTGCACGCCCGGTGGGACGACACGCTGCAATGCGCGTGGATCTCCCAGCCGGCGGTACGCACGCAGGCGCTGGACGCGCTGGACAGTGCCCGGGTGGCCGCGCAGTTGCGCTTGCCGGCGGGCGCGTGGACGGCGACCAACGCCGCCACCAGCCGCGTGAAGACGCTGGTGGCGCTGCCTTCGGTGGCGATGCTCGATGGCCTGCAGCCCGACTTCGCCACGATGCAGGCACTCTGCGAATCGATCGACTCCACGGGCCTGTATCCATACGCGCTCGGTGCCACGAAACCGGATGGCCGGCGCATCGTGCACGCGCGGCAGTTTCCGAAATCGTCGGGCTACCCGGAAGACGCTGCCACGGGAATCGCCGCAGCCGCACTGTGGGGCTACCTGGCTCGCGAAGGCGGCCTTGGCAACGGGGCTGACGCGGCGGTCGCGCCATCCATTGCCGTCTGGCAAGGCGATGCCATGGGCAGTCCGTCGGAGATCCTGGTGGCGCCGCGCGTCGACGACCAGGGTGCGGCGCACGGCTGCTGGCTCAGTGGCCGGACGGCATGGGGCGCGCCATGACGGCGCAGGCATCGGGCACGCCGCCAGACACGCCGGAAGCTCGGCTCGCGGCCGTGGGTTTGGTGCTGCCGGAGGTATCGGCGCCCCGGGGGCACTACGCGCCGTATTGCGCGGTGCCGGTTGGCGATACGCAATGGGTGTCGATTTCCGGTCAGGTCTGCCGGCGCCACGGCGTGGCCATGGCGGGCCTGTGCCGCACCGACGACGACCTGATGCCGGCCCGCGAAGCCGCGCAGGTCTCGATGCTGAATGCACTGGCGGCGCTGCGGCAGGCGTGTGGCGGCGAGTTGTCGCGGGTGATCCAGGTAGCGCGGCTGCGCGGGTTCATTCGTGCGGCGGACACGTTCGCGCTGCATCCTGCGGTGCTGGACGCGGCGTCGGCCGTGTTGCGCGTGGCGTTTCCCGATCAGCCCTTGCCTGCCCGCAGCGCGCTGGGCGTGGCCAGTCTGCCCGACTGTGCGTGGACAGAAATCGAAATGGAAGCGATCGTGGCCGGCGCATGAGGAACGCCGCAGCCTAGGCCGGGGCGGGCACCTCGCGCAGCAGCCGGTGCAGATGGCCGCTGGACGCAAAGCCCAGCTGCACGCTGACACTCGCGGGCGAGTGTCCGGTCGCGATCAACGTCCTGGCATGCGCCGCCAGCACGCGCCGGCGGACCGCCACGGGCGTGGTGCCGAGTTCGATCTGGCATGCGCGCTGCAACTGTCGAATCGCCACACCGAGTTCGCTGGCCACCGCATCGATCGACGGCAAGGGCTGGTCGCATTCCAGCGCCTGTGTGAAGCGCCACACCATGCGATGGGCGATCGATGCAGGCTCTTCAGGATGCGCCAGCGGCTGGCTCGTCACGAGTTGCTCGACGATGGCACGCACCAGCCATGAAGCACTCGGGGTGGACAGGTTGGGGGCCAGCAGCGCCTCCAGCATGGCGACCGTGGGCCCGTCCAGGCGGATCGCGCCATACCGCAGGGCGGGCATGCGGTCGGGGGGCAGATAGAGTTCGCCGTGCTGCTGCTGTCGATGCTCGGATGCCGTGAGGTGCGACGTCGACGCCGGAAGCAGTACCGCGGCACCGCGCACCAGCGTCGCGGCACGCCGTGACCGTGCCGCCGTAGCGGGCGTCGCCGGTTGCGCCGCTGGCCCCGGCGCATCGCCGGGGGTATCCCACACCGTCCTGAGCCGGCCCATGCGCGGCCATAGCAGCATGCCGCAGTCATGTTCGTGCCATTCGCGCCGGAATGCGGGCTGCCGGCTGTTGTGCAGCGCAAAGCCGTGCGTGGCCGTCAGATGCAGTTTGGGAGACAGGTGAGGGCGGTCGGTCATCGCGGACATTCCGGCGGCCAGGGGATGCCACGCATCATACGCCGGTCCGGCCGGAGCCACTGTCCGGCTTCAGCTTGCGGACCTCGGTATCGGCAGGCCGTATGGCGGTGCCGTCCTTCGCCAACGGCTGCATGGGCGGCAAGGGTTTGCCTGTGCGCCGGTCGATCAGCGTGGAATGGCGTTCACCCGCCGCGAACCGATGGCGCTCGCCCCATTGGCGCAGGGCCACCACCACCGGAAACAGCCGCTCGCCCGCGGCGGTCAGCACGTACTCCTGGTAGGCCGAGCCATCGGACGCCGCCTGCAATGCCAGCACGCCGGCCTCCACCAGCTTGTGCAGACGGTCCGCCAGGATATTCCGCGCCATGCCCAGGCTACGCTGGAAATCGCCGAAGCGGCGTACGCCATCGAAGGCGTCCCGGACGATCAGCAGCGACCACCGGTCGCCCACCACATCGAGTGACCGTGCGACGGGGCAGGATTCCGGAGGCTTCGGGCTGGTGCGCGTCAGGGGCGTCGCGGATGTCGCTGGGGTCGAAGGTGTTGGCATGGGGTTTCGGCATGGGATGCTGGTTGCATTTTAAAACTGGTTGCCCTAGCATTCAACCAGTTTTGTTTTGAAACTGGATAAGGGGCGCCATGGCACCGGAAGACACGCTGGAAAGATCACGCATCGAGGCCGCCGCGCGGCAGGGCGGCCCTGGCCTGGCCAGGGGTCTGGTTGCGCTGTTTGCCGCATCGGCCGGATTCAGCGTGGCCAACGTCTACTATGGGCAGCCGTTGCTCGATGCCCTGGCGCGCGATTTCCGGATCGACCTTGCGGTCGTTGGCAGCGTGGTGGCGATGACACAGGCCGGCAGCGCGCTGGCGTTGCTGTTCGTCGTGCCGTTGGGCGATCTGATAGACAGGCGCCGGCTGATGCGTGCGCAGCTGGTTACCCTGATCATCGTGCTGGTGGTCGTGGGTCTGGCGCGGACGCTGCCGGTGCTATTCGCGGGCATGCTGGCGGTGGGCCTGCTCGGTACGGCAATGACGCAAGGCCTGCTGGCCTATGCGGCCAGCGCGGCGTCGGCCAACGAGCAGGGCCGGGTGGTCGGGGCGGCCCAGAGCGGCGTGTTCGTGGGCCTGCTGTCCGCACGCGTGTTTGCCGGGGCCGTCAGCGATCTTGCGGGATGGCGCTGGGTCTACCTTGCGGCGGCGATGCTGATGTTCGTGGCGGGCGTGCTGCTGTGGAATCGCTTGCCATTGCTTGCGCCGCCACGCGTGCGCGTGAGCTATCCGCGTCTCATCCTGTCGATGTTCGCGCTGCTGCGCCACGAGCGCACGCTGCAGGTCAGGGGCATGCTGGCGCTGCTGATGTTTGCCGCGCTGAACATCTTCTGGAGCGCGCTGGTGCTGCCGCTGGGCGCGCCGCCGTTTTCGCTGCCGCACACGGCCATCGGTGCCTTCGGACTGGTGGGGGTGATTGGCGCGCTGGCGGCCGCGCGTGCCGGCAAGTGGGTGGATGGCGGACATGGCCAGCGCACGACCATGGTGGCACTGGTGATGCTGGTCCTGGCCTGGTGGCCGCTCGCCCAGCTGCACGTGTCGCTGTGGATACTTGCCGTGGGAATCGTGCTGCTTGACGCGGCGGGGCAGGCGCTGCATGTCACCAGCCAGAGCATGATCGTCCGGACGCGCCCGGAGGCGCCCGGCCGCCTCATCGGTCTCTATATGCTGTTCTATGCCGTGGGCAGCGGGCTGGGCGCCATCGGTACCACGGCGGCATACGGGGCCGGCGGATGGTATGCCGTCTGCGCGCTGGGTGCGGCGGTCAGCATGGCGGCACTGGTGTTCTGGGCCGCCACGCGCCGCGCCCCGGCGTGCGCTGAAAGAAACGGCTCCTGCACGATGGCCCGCAAGAAGTCCGCCTGCTGGGGAGGCGCGCGATGACTCAGGGCAACCGGGCCAGCGCCGCCCTGCGCAACGCGGCACGATAGGTTCTTTCGACGCTCAGGGTCTGCCGGAGGAGCCGCAGTACGCGCGCGTAGTCCCGCGCCGGGTAGCCACGCGCCTTCTGCGTTTTTGCATAGTGCAGCTGCCAGCGGATGTCCTGGCGAAGCCGTGCGATGCGCCGATCGACGGGCGCGGTCTCGCGTGCGACGGCTGCTTCACGTCGCAGGGTGTCTGCTGCGCTTCCATCAAGCATGTGTCGTCTCCGTGCGGGGTCGGGCAGGGCGCGCGTGCACGCGGAACAATCCAGCATATGGCAGATTCTGTGCCCCTGCTACCCATAGTGTTGCTCATCGAACGGTTGCGCGGCTGGTATCACACGTCCGACATCGCCCTGCGGCGAGACGACGGTTATCTCGTCTACGGTCACACCGCAGGGCCTGCGCTGGCTCTGGCGGTCTTCCGCTTCTCAAGGGAAAAGCTGGCGACTTACAAGCGATCGGCCGACTGCAATTCAGCGAACTGCCCAAGACGACATCGGGCAAGATCCGGCGGGTGGAACGTCGCCGTCGCGATTTGGCGCGCGAGGAGGCGCAGTGCTCGCGCATGCCGGACGAGTATTGGGAAGAAGACTTTCCCGACCCGCGCTGACGAACGGCGTGTCACTGGGGCGGCCGCGGCCGCCCGGTTCGCGAAAGCGGGTGCCGCAGGATTACGCCAGCAGGCGCACCAGGGCGGGCGGCAGGCCCGCGTTGGCCTTCTGCGGCGGCCGGGCGAAACTGCCTTCGCGGGCGCTGCCGGCGCGCAACGCCACCAGCGATTCGCAGTGCCGCACGGCGCTGCTGACGCCATCGACCACTGGCACCGGGATCCGGCCTTGCAGCGAACGCGCCAGTCCGGCCAGCGGGGCGCCGGCCACGATGATCACGTCGGCCCGGTCTTCGCGCACGGCCTGCAGGCTCATCTCTTCCAGTCGGGCCGCGTGGTCTTCCTGCACGCTGCCGATGTCGCGCAGCGGCGTCTGCAGCGACCGGATGCTGGCCAGCCGCGATGCCAGGCCGTTCGCGGCCACGCATTCGCGATACCAGGCCTCGATGCGGTGCGAGATCGCGATGATCGAGAAGCGCTGTCCCAGCAGGCAGGCGCTGGCCAGCGCCGCTTCGGTCATGCCGACGACCGGTACGTCGAACAGTTCCTTGAGGCCGGCCAGCCCGGGGTCGCCGAACGCGGCGACGATCAGGCCGTCGAAGCTGCCCGCGTGCTCCGCGGCGGCGCACGCCGTGGCGTAGCCGCCTACCAGCGCCTCGAAGCGTGTTTCGATATAGGCCACGCCGAAACCGGCCGTGGCCATCGTGATGCGGGTGTCCGGCGCCGCAGTGCGCTGGGCTTCCGCATGGATCAGGTCGGTGACCGACGCACTGATATTGGGATTGACGATCAGGAGGTTCATGGCGATTACAGTTCGGGTTGGCCCGCTTCCAGGAACCTGCCGCGTCCTGCGGCCGGCTCCAGGTACTCGCCGTTGCGCACGATCATCTCGCCGCGCGAGAACGTGGTCATCGGCCAGCCGGTGACCTCGATGCCTTCATACGGCGTGTAGTCCACCGCGTGATGCAGGTTACTGTTGGCGATGCGAACCTTGCGCGCAGGGTCCCAGAGCACGATGTCGGCATCGGCACCCACGGCGATGGTGCCCTTGCGCGGGTAGAGGCCGTAGATCCTGGCCGGACGGTACGACGTCAGTTCGACGAACTGGTGGAGCGACAGCTTGCCGCGCTGCACGCCATCGAACAGCAGCGGCAGGCGGGTCTCGATGCCGGGCACGCCGTTCGGGATATGGTCGAACGGCTGGGCCACGCCGCCAAGCTTCTTGCCTTCGGGGTCGTCGTAGTTGAACGGCGCGTGGTCCGACGAGAACACGCTGAACACGCCGTTGGCCAGCGCACGCCAGACGGCGGCCTGGTTTTCCGGGTCGCGCGGCGGCGGGCTGCAGATGCACTTGGCGCCTTCGTAGCCGTCGTCGCCGGGCAGGCCCATGTCTTCCGCGGTCAGGTAAAGGTACTGCGGGCAGGTCTCGGCCAGGATCTTCAGGCCGCGGCCCTGGGCCCAGCGAATCTGCTCGATGGCTTCCTTGCCGGACACATGGACGATCAGGATCGGTACGTCCACCAGTTCCGCGAACGAGATCGCGCGGTGGGTGGCTTCGCGCTCGACCACGGCCGGGCGGGCCAGTCCGTGGAAGCGCGGCGCGATGCGCCCTTCGCCGGTCAGCCTGTCGGTCAGCCACGAGATGCAGTCGGCATTCTCGGCATGCACCATCACCAGCGCCTGGTTCTGGCGTGCCACGTCCAGTACTTCGAGCATTTCGCGGTCGGACAGCTTCAGATCGTCATAGGTCATGTAGACCTTGAAAGAGCTGTAGCCCTGGCGGATCAGCGACGGCAGTTCGTCCTGCAGCACGGCCGGCGTGGGGTCGGCCACGATCAGGTGGAATGCGTAGTCGATCACGGCGCGGCCGTCGGCCCGGCAGTGGTAGTCGGCCACGGCGGCCTTCAGCGAGGCGCCTTTTTCCTGGGCGGCGAACGGGATCACCGTGGTGGTGCCGCCGCACACGGCCGCGCGTGTGCCGGTGAAGAAGTCGTCGGCCATGCGCATGCCGTCGGGCATGGGCTGGTCCAGGTGGCAGTGGCCATCGACGCCGCCGGGCAGCGCCAGCAGGCCCGTGGCGTCGACTTCCTGCTGCGCGGCGGGCAAGCCGTGGCCAAGGGCCACGATCTTGCCGCCGCGTACGCCGATGTCGCAACGAAAGCGATCGGAAGCGGTGACCACGTCGGCATTGCGAATCACGAGGTCAAGATGGTTGTCTGCGGGCATGATCATCACTCTCCGATGTATCCGGTGTTATTCGACTTCGCGGAACAGTCGGCCCCAGCCCTTCAGGGCGCTGGTGTCCACGCCCGCCAGCCGCAGCGACTTCCACACCACGGTGGAAATCGTGTCGTACAGCGGGATGCCGGTCTCGGCCTCCAGTTCCTCGGCCAGGTGCGCGGCGCGCAGGTTGGTGCAGAACGTGGTGATGGCCTGCACGTCCTGGCCGGCCAGTTCGCGCACCATCCTGCGGATGGTGTCTTCCCCGACTTCGGCGAAGCTGTAGTTCACGTGCAGATCCAGATGCCGTTCGGCTGCGCAGTCGAAGCCGCTGCGCTGGTAGTTGGCGACGATGCGCTGCTGCACGTCGTTCAGGTAAGGCGTGGCCAGGCCGAAGCGGCGGGCGCCGGTCTTCTCCAGAATCTCGTTCAGCGCCAGCACGGAGGTGGTAGCCGGGATGCCGGTGGCCTCGGTGATCTGCTTGCACAGCGCCTGATCGCGGTCGAAGCCGAGCCAGCCCGACGACGTGCCGTTCCACGCGATCACATCGACGCGCGCATCGGCCAGCAGCCGGGCAGCCCCGAGGATTTTCTCCAGGTCGAACTGGCCCAGCGCCTGGTCACGCAGCGAGATCTCGGTGACCGTGAAGCGCGAGAAATGCGCGCTGACGTTGGGCAGGCCGCTGACCATCGCGCTGGTAATGGGCTCCAGTGCGGTGTTGGAAGATGGCGTCAGCATGCCAAGGCGAATCTGCTTGCTCATGGTTGGTTCTCAAGAGTATTCGGGCACCGTCTGGGCGCGGCGCCTCGGGATTGGATGTTGGTCTTATTGTTCGGGTTTGTCGTTGAAGGCGAGCTGGGTGCCGGGCACGCCCTGTGTGGCGCGTGCCAGCTCCAGCTCCTTCTTCAACGCGGCCTGACGCGCGGCGTCGGGCTTGACGGTAGCGCCGGCCTGCAATGCCGGCAGCACGTAATCGTTGACCATCTGACGATACAGGTCCAGGTACTTTGCGTCGCGCAATCCGCCTTGCGTCGACATGATGCTGTTCATGACGATCACCGCGTTCTGTCCGGGCAGCACCGTGATGAACTGGCCCTTGTAGCCCATGGCGCTGAATTCGCGCTCGCCCTTCACGATGTTGTTGACCCAGCAGTAGTAGCCGTAGTCCTTTGCGGGCCCCGACGGCGTGGTCATCTGCGCCACCCAGGACGCCGGCACGATCTGCTTGCCGTTCCAGCGGCCCTGGTTCAGCATCAGCATGCCAAGCCGCGCCATGTCGATCGAGCGAAGCCGCAGGCCCCAGCCGCCGGAGACGGCGCCCTTGCCGTCGGCACCGTCCCAGCGGAAGTGTGACATGCCGAGCGGTTCGAACAGCCGCTTCGCCGCATATTGCTGCTCGGGCATGCCGGCGACCTGGCTGACCGTGGCGCCGACCAGCACCGGGTTGACGTCGATGTAGTCGAACTCTGTGCCTGGCGTGGTGCGCACGCTGGCCGAGGCGGCCACCTTGAGGCGGTCCGGCACGCCGTAGTAGAGCGTGTCGGTGCCTTCGACAAGCTTGTACGACAGGCCGCTCGACATCGACATCAGATGGCGCAGCTGGATCTGCTGCTTGTCGGCGAGCGCCTGTGCCAGATCCGGGCGTGCCGCCGCTAGGCGTGGCGCCGGGGCGTCGGTGGCGGCGAGCCTGCCGTCGCCGACCAGCGTGCCGACAAGCAGCGCGCTGATGAACTTGGTCACCGAATACAGCTCGTGGTTGTAGTCGCGTCCGAGGCCCTCGCTGTAGCGTTCGAACACCAGCTTGCCGTCCTTGATGACAAGCAGGCTGCGCACATCGAGCCTGTCGCGGCGAATCCATTCGGACAGCGCGACCAGCCGCGCGGAATCGACGCCGACCGCTTCGGGCTGCGCCGTGGGGATGCCACCGGCCGTGGCCGGGGCAGCCTGCACCAGCGGTGCGCCGAAGGCCAGCAGTGTCGCCGCCAGGATCGGGGTGAGTCGTGTCATGGGTGTCTCCTCCAGCCGGATTCCTGTCCGGCGGTGCGAAGCCGGTTGTCAGACCGGGATCTTCTTTTCGTAGTCGATGGCCGTGGACGCCAGCAGCAGGCCCACGCCGGCGGCCGCGAAGAACATCAGCGCCAGGAAGTACGAGCCGGTGTACTGCACGATCATGCCGACGATGATCGGCACGCTGATGCCGCCGATATTGCCGCCAAGGTTCATCACGCCGCCCAGGAAACCGATCTTGTTGCGGGTGCCCAGGATCGACGGGATGCACCAGAACAGGCCGCACCAGCGCAGGAAGAACAGCGTGGACGAGAGCAGGACGACGACCACCACGGGGTTGGTCACATAGGCGACCGAGAAGATCGACACCGTGGCCACCACGGCGGCAATGCCGAACAGCGTGCGCATGACCACGTTGGGCCGGCCGCCAGCTTCCTTCCACTTGTCGGCAATCCAGCCGCCGATCAGTTCGCCGATGAAGCCGCTGAAGAAGATGATGAAGCTGGCGCCACCCATGGCCTTGATGTCGAAGCCATGCACCTTGTTCAGGTAGTTCGGCATCCAGGTCAGCAGGCCGTAGAAGACGGTGTTGAAGCACATCCAGCCGATGGCCATGCACCAGACCGAGCGGTACTTGAAGAAATCGAGCGAGCGGCCCGACAGGTTGGCTGGCTCGGCGCGATGTTCGGTCGCGTGCGCCGCTTCGAGATAGCTGGCTTCCAGTTCATTGACGCCAGCGTGCTCGCGCGGCGAATTGCGGATGTACCACCAGGCCACGACACCGGCGATGACGGTGCCGACACCGGCCACCACGAAGGCCAGGCGCCACGAGCCGAGCGAGGAAATCAGCCAGGTGATGATGATTGCGCCGAGCGCCGCGCCCAGCGGCGCGCCGCCATCGAGCAGCGTGGCGCCGCGGCCGCGTTCGTTCTGCGTCATCCAGATCGCGTTGAGCTTGCCGCCGGCCGGGTAGATCGGCGCTTCGGCGGCGCCCAGGCCCAGGCGGGTCAGCAGCAGGGCGGTGGTGGTGGTGCAGACGGCGGCCAGTGCCTGGAATGCGCCCCAGAACACGGTGGCGCAGGCAATCACGATGCGCGGCTTGTACTTGTCGGCCAACATGCCGCCGGGCACCTGCATCAGCGCATAGGTCCAGAAGAACGCGCTCAGGACCATGCCCTGCATGGTGGGGCTCAGGTCGAATTCCTTTGCGATCAGCGGCATCGCCACCGACAGCGACGCTCGGTCGATGTAGTTGATGGCGATGAGGAACAGCATCATCAGGAAGATCTTCCAGCGGACGCTGCTGCGCGGGGCCGTCATCGCGGCGGCCTGGCTTGTGGTTGACATGACGGGGGTCTCCTTGCTCCTGGGGTGCTGCGTTTTCGAGGCGTTTCTGTTGGGGTGTCGCGCAACTGGAACGGAGTATAGGATACGTAATCTGTAATTACAACGCTCATAACTTATTGATTTATATGATCATAGGGTAAGCACCAATCTGGGTGTGCTAATCTTCGGACTGGTGCAGATTCCCTATTCTGGTGACGTTCGTGACACAAGTGCTTCCCAAATCCGCCCGCCTGCGCACACTGGGCATGTCGGCCGAAATCGCGGCGCGGCTGCGCACGATGATTCAGGAGGGCGAGTTGCCGCCCGGCGTGCGCATCGACGAGAAGGCCTTCTGCGACGCGTTCGACGTATCGAAGACGCCGTTGCGCGAGGCGCTCAAGGTGCTGGTGTCCGAAGGGCTGGTGCTGCATCGCCAGTACATCGGCTATCGCGTGGCGCCGCTCGACCTTGACGAACTGCGCGCCACCTTCGAGACGCTGCACGGGCTGGAAGCCCACGCGGGCGATCTGGCCGCGCAACGGCTCAACGATGCGGCGCTGGCGAAGATCGAACGCAAGCATCAGGCCATGATCGACGCGCACGATTCGGGCCGTCGCACCGACTACTTCCGCATCAACCAGGAAATCCACCAGCTCATCGTCGACAGTGCCGACAACGCCGTGCTGTCGGGCATCTATGCCACGCTGATGAGCAAGGTGCATCGCGCGCGCGGCGCGGCCAATGCCGACCTCATGCGCTGGCAGGAATCGCACGAGGAACACGAGGCCATCATGACCGCCTTGCGTGAACCCGGGCGTCCACGCCTGGCAGGCATCCTGCGGGAGCATTCGGAAAACACGGCCCGGGAAGTGCTGCGTGTGGTGGAGCTGACACTGGCCGAATCCGGCGAGCCGGCAGCCCGCGTGGCCAACGCACGGCGCGGCCGCTGAGGCCTCCCACGCCGGCCGCTCAGCCGCGCCGGCACATGGCGGCTGCCTTGTGGATGGCTTTGCGGATGCGCGGAAACGTGCCACAGCGGCAGGCGATGCCTCGCATCGCCATATCGATCTGCAGGTCTGTCGGCACCGGGCAGCGGGCCAGCAGCGCCGCGGCCGCCACGAGTTGCCCGCTCTGGCAGTAGCCGCACTGCACCACATCGAATTCGATCCACGCCGCGCGCAAGGCCTGCGCGACCGGGCCTTGCAGGCCTTCGACCGTGGTGATGCGCGCACCGCGCAGGTCCTTCAGCAGCAGCTGGCATGCCGGCGTGGCACGGTTGTCGAGCAATACCGTGCAGGCGCCGCACACGCCGATGCCGCACCCGAACTTGGTGCCGGTCAGGCGCTGCTCGCAGCGTAGCGCCCACAGCAGCGGCGTGTCGGTTGCAGACTTCAGGTCTACTGTCTTGCCATTGAGACGGACTGACACCATGGGTCGTTGCCCTCCGGTACGGCAGGTGTCGCCTGCAGCGGCAGCCTGCGGTGGCGCTGCCCGGTCAGCGCGAACAAGGCGTTGGCCACGGCGGGCGCGATGGGCGGGGTCGCGGTTTCTCCCACGCCTTCTGGCGCTGCGTCGCTGTCCAGCACATAGGTCTCGATGACGGGACAGGTCTCCATGTCGACGATCGGAAAGTCGGGGAAGTAGTGCTGCTGCACCTGCCCGTTGCGCAACGTGATGGCCTGTTGCAGCGCGGCCGACAGCCCGAACACGATGCCGCTTTCCATCTGTTGCTCCACCAGGTTCGGATTGATGGCGCGGCCGCAATCGACCACGCAGACCACCCGCGTCACGCGGAAATCACGCTCGGCCGTGGCACCCTGCCGCTTTGTCTCCGCCACCTCGGCCACCTGGGCCACCACGCTGCCGAATGATTCATGCATCGCCATGCCGCGTGCGAACGCCACGCCATCGCGGTCCCTCCATTGCGCGGGTCCGCGCCATGCGGCGCGCTCGCGCAGCGTCTCCAGTACGCGTACGTGGCGCCGGTGTGCCGGCTGCGTCAGCAATTCCAGCCGGAACGCGATCGGGTCCTTGCCCGCCGCCGCCGCCATCTCGTCGAGAAAGCACTCGACAAAGAACGCCTGATGCGAATGGCCGACCGAGCGCCAGTAGCCTACGGGCACGGGCAGTTCGACGCGATGGTGGTGCACCAGCATGTTGGGGCACGCATAGGGCTGGTCGAACGCGCCCTCGGCCATGGTGGCATCGGTCAGCAGCCGGGCCAGGAAGCGCGGCTTGCCGAACGCGCGCGGGAGCGCCTGTTCGGCGATCGACTGGCTGGCCGAGACGCTTTGCCACGCCACAAGCCGTCCGTCAGCGTCCAGTGCGCCGCGGCACACAGCCATGCAGGCGGGCCGGTAGAAATCGTGCGTCATATCCTGTGGGCGCGACCAGATGGTCTGCACCGGGTTGGGCGATGCGTGCCGCGCGATGGCGGCCGCCTGCACGATGAAGTCGATTTCGAGCCGTCGTCCGAACGCGCCGCCCAGCAGTTGCTGTTGGATCTGCACGTCGCCGGGGCTCAGGCCCAGCATGTTCGCCACCGCCTTGCGCGCGGCCATCGGCACCTGGGTGGACACCCACACCTGGGCCTTGCGGCCGTCCACCTGCACCGTGCAGTTGACCGGCTCCAGCGCGCCATGCGCGAGGTAGGGCACCTCGTAGCGCATTTCCAGCATCTTGCCGCGCTTGAGCGCCGCTTCGGCGTCGCCGGTACGATAGAACGTGTGGCCGCCGTCGCTGCTTTCCAGCGCACGGGTCAGCGCCGCGCGCACGTCATCGGTGTTCAGCCCCGCGGCCGGCCCGTGATCCCATTCGACGGGCAACTCGCACAGCGCGCGCATGGCGATGAACGGATTCTCGGCGATCGCCGCCACGCCCCCCGTGCCGCCGTGGTACGCATCGATCGGATAAAACCCCTTTACGCCGATCTTGTGCATCACCTTGTTCGTGTCGAACTTGCGAACGGTGCCGCCCAGGGTCGGGCACATCAGCACGCTCGCATAGAGCAGGTGGTCGGGCAAGGCGTCGATGCCGAAACGCGCGGTGCCATCGAGCTTCGCCTTTGCCTCGATGTGGCCCAGGCGCTTGCCGATCAGCGTGAACGTCTTCGGGTCCTTGAGCGTGAGATGGCCGGGATGCGGCAGGTCGCGCGCGTCCGTGGCGAGTTCGCCAAAGCTGGCCGAACGCCCCGACGCCGCGTGGAACACGCGTCCGGAGCGGGCCTGACACTGTTCCACCTGCACGTCCCAGCGGCGGGCCGCGGCACCGCATAGCATGGCGCGCGCGGAGGCGCCCGCTTCGCGCATCGGCTGCCACAGGTCGACGATGCTGGTCGAGCCGCCGGTTACCATCGATCCCAGCAGGCGCGCGCTACGGCGGGCAAGGTATTCGCTGATATGCGCCAGCGCGCCGTCGTCGTCAGGGCGGAACGGCAGGCTGCGCGGCAGGTTCTCGTGATTGACGTAGAGCGGCTCGATGGCGGACTGCTCCACGCGCACCTGCGACCAGTCCGCATCGAGTTCCTCGGCCAGCAGCATGGCCGCGCCGGTATGCACACCCTGGCCCATTTCGGCCTTGCTCATGACGATGGTCACGTGGTTGTCGGCACCAATCACGACCCAGCCGTTCAGGCGCGCATCGCCCGTGGTGGCGGGTGGTGGCAGGTCGGCGTCGAGACGGTCCTCGGGCCGCAGCAATGTCCATCCCACCACCAGCGCGCCCGCCGCCGCACCGCCGAGTAGAAAGGTTCTGCGCGTCAGCATGACATGGCCTCTGGTCGCCTCCGGTCGCAAACGCAAGCGCGCAAGCCCGATTCTCTTGCTGCTGCGATCACCTATATTAGTCAATGTCGCCCGCCATCGCGAGGCGGCACTGGGACATCTAGGCCTAAAGGCCAAGGCGTGCCTGGCAGACATAAATGCGATGGAATACGGATTGAAAGCCGATGAAAGCGCGCGCCCCCGCGCATGCGGGCACGCCGCCGGTTGTCCGGGGGAGGTACGCGATGCCCGTCGAAGCGATGCATGCCTGGGTGCTGCGATTGTCGGCCCCGTGGAAACAGGCGCTGCTGCGGCATGGCCTGGACCTGTCGCTGGTTCGATCGGCCGACGACACCGCCGACATCCTCGAACGTACGCTGCAGATCGACTGGTCGGACCCGCGCGTGGCCGAACTGAGCCGTGCCACGCGCCGTGCCGTGGAACCGGGCGACCCCGCGCGCAGCCTGCTCTATCACATGCTGGCGCTGGCGGAGTGCCCGACGCTGGATGAGGGTATCGAGCTGGCCGACCTGGATCTGCTGGAAAACTACATCTATTCCCGCGCGCCGCTGCCCGACGACTGGGCATCGCTCGATGTCGCGGTGCTTGCCTGCCAGTACCGGCCGGCACGCCGCACGGGGCACCAGCTGCACGCAGACCTGGTGTTTTCTCGGCTCGGCATCGCGCGCAACGGCGACACCGAATCGAGTTACGACCCCCGCACGCGCAGCCACGTGCCGACCGTAGCCGGGCACCCCGAGCACGTGCGGGTGCTGCCCGCCCACTATGCGGCGTTCCTGGTGCGCAGGACGCGCGGTGCCAGCGCGCTGAGCCTGGTCGAAGGCGAGCGGGAGGGCGACGAAGCGCGCGAGTTCCTGGTGCCGGTGCGCAAGCTGTTCGCCAGCGGCTGCGTGCCGGGGCAGGACCTGACGCTGGAATACGGCCACCACCACGTCGGCGACAAGCTGCGCCGCGCCGTGCAGGCGCGCTGGGGCGTAACGCCGGAGCCCAGGGCCGTGCTGGCCGATCCGCCTTATTCCCAGTCGTGGCGCTTTCCGGATGCCGCGCAAAGCGCCGCGCCGGTGCCAGGCTCCACGGCGCCGCCGATCGCGCTGGTGCGCAAGGGCGATTCCGTATGGCTGATGCCGGGGGCGTTGCCGTTGATCGAGCCCCTGACGCCAGAGCACTTCAAGATTCGGGGCTTCCGCGTGCCGGCGCAATGGCGCGTGTTGCCGGTGGTCAACCGGCGCTTCACCACCCAGCGCATTTTCTCGGACCTGTTCAAACTTTTCCTGGAAGGCATCAACGCGCTGCG
Organism: Ralstonia sp. 25mfcol4.1; assembly: GCF_900104095.1. Lineage (GTDB taxonomy): Bacteria > Pseudomonadota > Gammaproteobacteria > Burkholderiales > Burkholderiaceae > Cupriavidus. The sequence continues at coordinate 48,062 of NZ_FNJO01000006.1, forward strand.
CGAGCGATATGTCCCGCATTTTGCCCCAGCGTTCCTGCGCTATCCGGAGCCTCGCAACGCGCCGGAGTACATCAATATCCGGCACCGCTGGCAAGACGACGGGGCCACCTATCGCGACATGTGCGCGGAGCCTTCGGACCGCGAGCAGTTCCTGGCCGAAGTCAAGCAGGGCGGCTATCACGCCCAGCTGTTCCTGGACCATTGTGCCGAAGGGACGGTCAGCGTGCGCGTGGCGCAATGGCCGGACCGCCACGTGTTTCCGGCCTACTCCGTGGTGGCCGCGCCGGATTTCTATCCCTACGCCGACCAGGCGGAATTGCAGCGGTGGTTCCGCGAGCAGAAGATCGATCCGAAGTCGCAATTTCGCAGCGGATCGCCGCTCTCGCTCAGTGCCGAACGGCTGGCCGCCAATCCCCTGCATCGTGACCCATTCAGCGCGGCGCGGGCGTTTCCGCCCGGCGAGACCACCATGCCCGTGTCGTTCAGCCTGGCACCACGCGGGCAGGCACCCAACGCGGACGGCACCCACGTGCCGCGCATGGTGTCGTTCCTGTCCGATGCATCGTCCAGCGTGTTCGCGCCGGGCTGGGACGTGACCTATGCCGGTGGTTGGGGCGGCATCTATCTGGCCACGTTCGGGCTGGGCAGCCCGTTTGCGGAGGACATCAAGCTGTGCGCGGCGTCGAACAGCTTCTGGCCGGCGCTAAGCCCGGACGCGTCGCGCACGTTCCGTCGCGCCGATGCGCCCACCGCGCTGCCGATGCTCGATGACGAACTGGGCTATCACCCATCGCATCCGCTGGCGCAAGCCGGGGCGACACGGCCGGGCTGGGACGGCGAGTACGGCCCGTACCTGACCCCGGAGGGCGAGGTGGACTACGCCGACATCCACCGCTCGGATTACGTGGCCAATGCGTTGCGTGGCCAGATGCTGTTCGGCGCGTTCGAGCATGTCGACTCGGCCGAGCTGATCCGGCGGATTGCCGCGCTGCGCCACGCGGTGGCGGCGTGCGACAACGGCCAGGTGCCGTCGCACACGCGGCTGTGGCTGGTATCGGCGCGCAGGCTGGACGCCGCTCCCGCGGCTGTCCAGGATGGCGCGACGGATATCGTCTATCGCTTCGTGTTCGTGCTTCCCGCCGATGCCAGTGCCGTGCCCCGCCAGCATGAACCGGGGCGGCTGCGCGTGCCCTATGCCGAGGCGCTGCAATGCGACGCCACGCCGGCGGGCCTGGTCGGCGCGGTGCGGCGCCGCGCCCCTGGCCCGGAAGCACTGGCGTTGTACTGACCGATCATGCGCAATGGTGGCGTGCTGGTGATCGGCGACGGTCCGGCGGGATGCGCGGCCGCCATTGCGGCGGCCCGGGCCGGTGGCGCGGTGACGATGGTGGGCGCCGGCCGTATGCGCGCGGTGCCCGAATGCGCGTCGGCGGGGGCGTTGCGGCTGCTGGATGCGATCTCGCCTGCGTTCGCTACCCGGTCCCACATCTGGCTCGACCACGCATGGCCAGACGCTACCGTAATCACACAGCGTGCCCGGGCCGTCGATCGTGCGCAGCTCGATCGTGGCCTGCGCGAGGCGGCGGTGCGCGCCGGGGCCGACTACCAGGTCATGCCGGCGTCGACTTTGCGGCCACGAGTGGCCGGCGATCGCGTGACGGGCGTGGAGGGCATGTCCGGCGGTGGCCTTGCTGCCGGCGCCTACGTCGTGATCGACGCGTCCGGCGTGAACGGGTGGCTGCGCCGCACCCTGGGCCTGCCGGAAGGGATCGACTCGGGAGCCTGGTGGCTGCAGCGCGGCTTTGGCGTGCTGGCTGGGGGGCAGGCCAGCGCGCCAGGTACGCAGTTCGTCATTGGCGCCAACGGATGGCTGTGGCGGTACGCCACGCCACAGGGCTGCATCTGGACGGCGCTGTGCAGTACGCGCGACGCCAGCGTGGCATGGCCCCCCGGCATGCGGCCAGTTGGCCGGATCTGGCGCGAGTGCCGCCGCTGGCGGCATCTGCGGCAGGCGGCAGGCGCGGGTTACTTCGTTTGCGGCGATGCGGCTGGCTATCTCGATCCGGCTACCGGCGATGGCCTTCGCTTTGCGCTGGAATCGGGTGCCCGCGCCGGTGCGCTGGCCGCCGGCGTGGTGCGCTGGCCGCAGCGGAGCAGCCTGGCGGCGGCGTTGTACGCGGACTGGGTGTTGCAGACCTATCTGACCAGTCGGGCCGCACTGCGCGAGGTGTATGCGCGCGCGCACCTGGCGGTGCGGTGACGGCCGGCACCGGCGGGTGTCTTGTCCGTCGCGTGGGGCTTCGGTCCCATTGCCCGCCACTGTCCCATGCACTACAAAACCAGAACCCGCAACGCGGGGGCCGCGTGCCGGCGGGGTCGGCACGGACCACAATCCAACGACTTGGCAACAAGGGGGCAGCAGATGAATCCGAACAAGGCGCTGTGGGAAAAGGGCGACTTCACGCGGCTGGCGGCAACCATGCGCGAGAGTGGCGACGAACTGGTGGAGCGGCTGGGCGTCACGCCCGGCATGAAGGTGCTTGACCTGGGCTGCGGGGACGGCACCACCGCGCTGCCCGAAGCGAAGCGTGGGGCCGACGTCCTGGGCGTCGATATCGCCAGCAACCTGGTGGCCGCCGGCAACCGGCGCGCGCAGGAAGCGGGGCTCGGGAACCTGCGCTTCCAGGAGGGCGATGCCTGCGCGCTGACCGACCTACAGGACCACACCTTCGACCTGGTCGTCAGCATGTTCGGCGCCATGTTCGCGCCCAAGCCGGGGGAGGTGGCCAGCGAGATGGTGCGCGTGGTAAAGCCCGGCGGGCGCATCGTGATGGGCAACTGGATTCCGAACGATCCGACGCTGGTCGCGCAGGTGCTGAAGATCAGCATGTCCTATTCGCCACCACCGCCGGAAGGCTTCATCAGCCCGATGCTGTGGGGCCACGAAATCATTGTCACCGAGCGATTCGGCGCGGCGGGCGTGCCGCCGGAGAACATCGGCTTTGACCGGGACACCTACGTCTTCCGGTACGCCGGCAAGCCAACAGACTTCGTGGCGACGTTCCGCGATTACTACGGCCCGACCATGAACGCGTTTGCCGCCGCAGAGGCGAACGGCAGGCGCGACGATCTGCAGCGCGAACTCGACGCGCTGTTCACCGCGCAAAACCGGAGTGGCAAGCCCGATGTCACCGAGATCCCGGCGACCTACCTGCGCGTGACCGTGATGACGCCGCCGTGAGCGCATCCAGCGCACGACACCAGTATGTGGCGGCCGATGCACGCGCGCGCAAATACCGCGCATGAATGTCGGCCGCAAGCCTCGTTAATGACAGTTGCAAAACGGAACACTTTGTCAGGTGCCTCGACGCTACAGTGGGCCTTCCCAAGTCTGTAGGCTTTTCTGGAGGTACACGAATGAAGCAACATCTGGCGAAATCCCTGTTGATGGCTGGCGCACTGATCGCGTCGTACCCACTGCTCGCGCAGCAGTTGGCTCCCGCCCAGCAGGCCCAGCCGATGCCCGCCACCCAGGTCGCGCCTGGCGCGCCTGTCGCCCCTGCCGCGTCCACCGGCTACGGTGCGCCGGCCGCTCCCACGGGCTACGCAGCGCCGGCCGCGCCGGCGGCGGCACCCGTTGACGTCGCGCAGCAGCAGCCCGCCGCCAACCCCTACGCACAGGGTTCGATGGAAACCGTGCAGAGGGGCGTGCCGCCCGCGCCGGGTACCGCGACCATGGCACCTGCCCCGGCCGCCGCCGACCCCGCCAGCATGAGCCTGCCGCCGGACGCCCTCGGCAGCCGCCTGGGCCGGCGAAACATCTACCTCGACGGCGCCTGACCTGATCGACGTCGATGCCCCCGCGTCGCCCCGCGCGCCTGTGCATGCGCCGCACAAATGCTGTGCGGCGCATGGCGTTGAACAGGCCACCTGTGCAAACCTAGACTGGCGCCTCGATTCTTTGAGGAGCCTGTCATGACCCTGACCCTGTTGCGTTGTTTCCGCCTGGCCACCGTAAGCCTGTCGCTTGCGGCATCTGCCGGCGGTGCCGTCCACGCGGCGCAAGACAACGCCCACCCGGGCATCCGCGCGATGCTGGGTGCCAAGCCTGTCGAGCATCTCGATCCGCGCAGCACGGCGCTGGTCATCATCGACTTCCAGAAGGAGTACTTCTCCGGCCGGATGCCGATTCCAGATGGCCAGCGCGCCATGGACAACGCGCAGCGCCTGCTTGCGTTTGCCGATCGCCACCGCATTCCCGTCTTCCAGATCCAGCACATCGCGCCGGCAGGTGCCGCCGTCTTTGCCGTGGATGGCCAGACCGTGGACTTCCAGCCGGGCATGGCGCCGCGCCAGCAGGACGTCGTGCTGCGCAAGGAAACCGTGAGCGTGTTTGCCAGCACGGACCTGGACCGCCGCCTCAAGGCAATGGGCGTCAAAACCATCGTGGTGGCGGGGCTGATGACCCATGCCTGCGTGGCCGGCGCCGCGCGCGACGCGGTGCCGCTCGGGTTTCACGTTGTGGTAGCATCCGACGCCTCGGCCACGCGCGCCATCACGCGCGCCGATGGCCGTACGATCGGCAAGGACGCGCTGCATGAAGCCGCGCTTGCGGAGATCGAAGACACGTTCGGCGATGTGATGACCACTGCGGCCATCACGCATCTGCCGTTGCGCTGACACTGTCCTGAGACGCCCCGCCGGGGCGTTTCTGCTTTTGGGAGACGGCATTTTCATGGACCAGCTGCTTGCCATGCGCGTCTTTCGCGCCATCGTCGAGGCCAGGGGGTTCTCGGCGGCGGCGGAGCGGCTCGACCTGTCGCACTCCACCGTGTCGCGGCAGCTCAAGCAACTGGAAGCCAGCATGGGCGTGCAGCTGCTGAACCGCAACACGCGGCGCTTCGCGTTGACGGACGCCGGCGAACGCTATCACCGCCACTGCGCCGATATCCTGGCGCGTATCGACGCCATGAACGTGGCGATGACGGGGGAGGGCGCGCAGTTGTCCGGGCCGCTGCGCGTGACGGTGCCGCTGGCCATCGGCACGCTCGAACTGCAGGACTGGCTGCCAGCGTTTCGTGCGCGCTATCCGGAGATCCGGCTCGACCTCTCGTGCAGTGACCAGTTCGTCGACCTGGTGGCCGAGCGTTTCGACGTGGCGCTGCGCATCCGTAGCGCGCCGCTGGCCGACAGCAGTCTGATGGCCAGGCGTCTGGCCAGGTCCGATACGGTTCTGGTGGCGTCACCCGCCTACCTGGCCACATGTGGCCTGCCGGTGAACGCCAGCGATCTCGCCCGCCACCAGCTGCTGGCATTCGCGGCGGCCCCCGATACGTGGCAACTGACGGGTGCCGACGGCCAAACCGAACGGGTTGCCGTGCGCGGCGCGCTGACTGCCGATGCGATCACCGCACTGTATGCGGCGGCGCTGGCCGGCGCCGGCATTGCGGCCTTCACCGAGCGCACGGCGCGCAGCGAACTGTCGCGTGGCCGCCTGGTGCGTGTGCTGCCGCAGTACCACGCAGGCACCAGCCACTACTACGCGCTCTATCCGCAGACCCGGCACCTGACTCCGCGTGCGCGGGCCTTCATCGATTTCATGGCGGAGCACTACGGCGCGCAGTGATGCGCAAGACGCCTGGAGGTGACAGCGACAGGCACCGATGTGCCATGCATCGCCCCGGTGCATCCGTGGGTCCGATGCGAGGACGGCCGTGAAAAATCTGTCCGCGGGCTCTGCAGCGCCTACAGTAGTGAAAGTCCCGGCGCCGGAAGCGGCGTGGGCACGGTCTTTGCGCGATACGGCCGGAGTAGGCCCACCATCATCATGCAAGAGCTTGCCTTTCGCACCCTGCTGTATCGGTACTTCTTTTTCGACTGGCTGTTCAAGGACACCAGCCGGGGCGACCTGATCGCGCGCACGGCGGCCTGGCGCTTCAACCAGGCCCGCGCACACTGGCTGCTGACCTATATGCGGCGATGGCTGTGGTGTGGCGTGCTGCTGTACGGGCTGGGCGGTGCGGCCGAGTTGCTGATGCGCGCGCCGGTGCTGTCGGCGTGCTTCTATGTGCCGGGCGCGCTCAGCGTTCCGGTCAATATCGTGATTGGCGTGATGTGGCTCGGGCTCAAGGCGTGCCCGGGGCCGGTGCGCACGCCGTCCCGCTGACTGTTTCAGGCTTGCAACGGCCTGGGCAGGAATCGTCCTGGTAAAGGATGGCCGCTGCCCGCCAGCCTGCGCGGTGCGGCCAGTGGCTCGCTCCTTGCATGGACGCGAAGTTGCTCACACTCCCCGGCGTGTCGCCTTCCAGGTGTACGCGTCCACGATGCATTTCATCAGGACGGTGCGTCGCGCGCACCTGTCGGGTCACGCTCCGAAGCCATGAGCCGCCGTCAGCGCGCTGACGACGCTGTCCCATCCTGTCGGAGATTTGCCATGACCCGATACATCGTGCTCGCAAGCTTTACAGACCAGGGCATACGCACTGTCAAGGACACCACCAAACGCGCCGCGGCCGTGCGCGAAATGGCGCCGCAGTTCGGCGTGAAGGTGACCGACGTGTTCTGGACGCTCGGTATATATGACGTGATCCTGACGCTGGAAGCGCAGGACGACGCATCCGTGACGGCCTTTGGCCTGTCGATCGGCTCGCAAGGGAATGTTCACACGCAGACACTGCGCGCCTTTACGGAAGACGAGATGAAGGCGATCGTCGGCAAGATGCGCTGAACGGCGCTTGCCACGCCGCCGCGCGTCCTGCGAACGGATCGACTTGCGCGGCGGCCCCCTGGCGCAGATTCCATGCAGCCAGCCGAAGTACGAGACCTGCTGGACCTCGACGGACCCGACGCCGATAGGTTGGATCGCAGTTACCAGTCCGCACGGGCCCGGCGGTGGCATCGCGACGCCATGCGCGCCGAGGTGAAGCACCGGCTAGGCGTTTACCCCCGCATCGCCAATGGCACCGTGTAAGAACCGGGTAAGGGGCGCGCATTACCTTGTCACCATGCCATGCGAGGACACTCGCGCGGCAAACGCAAATATATGTGGCACGTGCAGCAGAGATGCGCAGGAGACAAGCATGCAAGAGGATCTGATCGAGAAACTGAAGGCCAGCCGGCAGTATCGGGAACTGGTGAGTCGGCGCGGCCGGCTGGGCTGGCTGCTGACGGCCGTGATGCTGGTGGTGTACTACGGCTACGTGCTGCTGATCGCCTTCGACAAGGAACTGCTGGCAACGCGCGTGGGCCAGGGCGTCATGACCTGGGGGATGCCGATCGGATTGTTCGTGATTCTCTTCACCGTCGTGATCACCGGGCTGTACGTGCGCCATGCCAACCGCGTCTATGACGACCTGACCGACCGCATCAAGCAGGAGGTGGCACGATGACCCGTCACGCATTCGGCGCCGCAGCGCTCGGCGCGGCACTGCTGCTGTCCGCCAACGCCTTTGCCGCCGGTGGCGACCTGGGCCAGGCGGTGAAGCAGGCCACCAACTGGACGGCCATCGGCATGTTCGTGGTGTTTGTCATCGGCACGCTGTTCATCACCAAATGGGCGGCCAAGAAAACCAAGTCCGCGGCCACGTTCTATACCGGCGGCGGCATCACCGGCTTCCAGAATGGCCTGGCGATTGCCGGCGACTTCATGTCGGCCGCGTCGTTCCTCGGCATTTCCGCAGCGGTCTACACCAATGGCTATGACGGCCTGATCTATTCGATCGGATTCCTGGTCGGCTGGCCGATCATCACCTTCCTGCTGGCCGAGCGGCTACGCAATCTCGGCCGCTTCACCTTTGCCGATGTGGCGGCATACCGCTTCAAGCAGGCGCCTATCCGTGCCTTCGCGGCGTCCGGCACGCTGGTGGTGGTGGCGTTCTACCTGATCGCCCAGATGGTGGGAGCAGGGCAGCTGATCAAGCTGCTGTTCGGTCTGGAATACTGGGTGGCGGTGGTCATCGTCGGTGCGCTGATGATGATCTACGTGCTGTTCGGCGGCATGACCGCCACCACGTGGGTGCAGATCATCAAGGCCTGCCTGCTGCTGGGTGGTGCGTCGTTCATGGCCTTCATGGTGCTGGCCCAGTATCACTTCAGCCCCGAGCAGCTGTTTGCCAAGGCCGTGGAAGTGCATGCCAAGAAGGACTCCATCATGAGTCCCGGCAACTGCATCAAGGACCCGATCTCGGCCATCTCATTCGGCATCGCGCTGATGTTCGGTACCGCCGGGCTGCCGCACATCCTGATGCGCTTCTTCACCGTGCCGAACGCCAAGGAAGCCCGCAAATCGGTGTTCTGGGCCACCACCTGGATCGGCTACTTCTACATCCTGACGTTCATCATCGGCTTTGGCGCGATCGTGCTGGTCAGCACCAACGCCAGCTTCCAGGACGGTAGCGGCAAGCTGCTCGGAGGCGTGAACATGGCCGCCGTTCACCTGGCCAGCGCAGTGGGTGGCAATGTGTTCCTGGGCTTTATCTCGGCCGTGGCGTTCGCGACGATCCTGGCGGTGGTGGCGGGCCTGACGCTGGCCGGCGCGTCGGCGGTGTCGCACGATCTGTACCAGACAGTGTTCAAGCACGGCAAGGCCACCAGTGCCGAGGAACTGCGCGTGTCGAAGCTCACGACGATTGTGCTGGGCATCATCGCGGTGGTGCTGGGCATCGTGTTCGAGAAGCAGAACATCGCGTTCATGGTGTCGCTGGCCTTTGCCGTGGCGGCATCGGCCAACTTCCCGGTGCTGTTCCTGTCGGTGCTGTGGAAGGGCTGCACCACGCGGGGCGCCATGGTGGGCGGCTTCCTGGGGCTGGTGTCGGCGGTGGTGCTGACGGTGCTGTCGCAGGCAGTCTGGGTCGATGTGTTCCACTTCAAGAACGCACCGTTCCCTTACACGTCGCCGGCGCTGTTCTCGATGACGATCGGTTTTGTCGGCATCTGGCTGTTCTCGGTGACCGACAAGTCACGGCGTTCCCTGCTGGACAAGGCTGGCTTCGAGGCGCAGGAACTGCGCTCCGAGACGGGCATCGGCGCTGGCGAAGCGACCGCGCACTAGGCATCGCGTAATAGAAAACGGCCCCTGGATTCACAAGGGGCCGTTTTTCTTTTTGGCTGCGCGGACGGAAGACCGCTCAGGCTCTGGCGACGACCTGGATCTGCAGGGCTTCGCCGCCGGCGGCGACGATCAGCAGGCGGTCCACGTTCGGGTGTGCGCCCGGCCTGTTGCGTGCATCGGCGGTGTGTTCGGCAAAGACGGCCAGGCCATGCTCGGCGGCCTGGGCATCGAGCTTGCCGAAGACCTGCTGCAGGTAGTGGTACACGGCCAGCGAGCCTTGCTTGCCCTGTACGTTCTCGATGCTCGCTACCACGGTGCCGCTGGTGTCGACGAGGTCGATGCGGGCGATGCCGTCGATGGCGGGGAGTTGTGCGAGGTTGTCCTTGAATACCGGGCTTGGCTGGATCATGAAAGGGTTCCGTTGGGTCTGGAATGCAAAAACGGACGGTGCCGAGTGGCGACCGTCCGTTCCTGTTTGTGCGTTGGTAGGCTCGATTGGACTCGAACCAACGACCCCCACCATGTCAAGGTGGTGCTCTAACCAGCTGAGCTACGAGCCTAGCGAAGGCGCGAATTCTATAGACGACTTTCGCAAAGCGCAAGCATTTCTTTTGCGAAACCTTTGCTGGGGGGCGGCGCGCCACATGCCGGCCGCCAGCCAGCATCCCGGGAAGCATGCGCCATGCGGGCGGGCAGGTGGGTTTGGGGGAAAGGGGAAATTTGCAGCTTGTCACGGGCATCGATTAGGGTTACGGCTATGGCGCCCGCCCCAATAACAACCCCACGCCCGCACGAGGAGACTAGAACATGACCCCCTGGCTCACACGCGCCGCTGCGGCCATCGGCTGCACGCTGGCCCTGATCGGCGCCGCACCGGCGCACGCCGAGGATGCCGCCACGCTGACCATTACCGCCGGCGCGCAGCAGAAGACCCTGACCCGCGATGCGCTGCTGAAAGACCGGCGTCTGGCCAGCGTCACCGTCGACGACGACAACTACAAGCGTCGCATGACATTCAAGGCCATCCCGATGGCTGCGTTGCTGGCAGGCCTGCCGGCGTCGCCGGATGGCAGCGCCACCACGGCCGCCACCGATGGCTATGTCTCGCATCTGCCGCTGGGCCTGCTGCCGGCCGACCGCGCCGACGGCCCCCGCGCGTGGCTGGCGGTGGAAAACCCCGCAAAGCCGTGGCCGAAGCTAAAAGGGCAGGACATTGGCCCGTTCCGGCTGATCTGGACCGTGCCGAAGTCAGCCAGGCAGGCCGATGCGACGGTGCGGATCACGGAAAGCCTGTGGACCTGGGCGATTGCGCGCATCGATCTGGGCGGCACCGCCGCGGAGCGTTTTGCGGCGATTCGCCCGGCCGAAGGCGAGCCCGCCGACGGGCCGGTCATGCGCGGCTTCGCGGCGTTCCAGCGCGTCTGCTTCTCGTGCCATTCGATGAACCGCGCCGGCGACGCCAACCTGGGGCCAGACCTGAACGTGCCCTACAACCCGGTGGAGTACCTGGGCGACGACAAGCTGTCGAAGCTGATCCGCAACCCCCAGGCGCTGCGCTGGTGGCCGGGCTCGAAGATGTCGTCGATCGACGAGAAAACGCTGTCCGACGCCGAACTCAAGGACCTGCTGGCCTACCTGCACCACATGGCGGGGCACAAGGTGGACGCCCCGCCGCCAAAGCCCTGAGGCGCGGCGGCGGTTGCGCGGCGAGGCGCGTCAGACGTCGATCGCGGCGGCCGACTGCAGCTGGCGCCGCAGTTCGAACTTCTGGATCTTGCCCGTCGATGTCTTGGGCAGCGGCCCGAAGTACACGGCCTTGGGCACCTTGAAGCCGGCCAGCAGGGTACGGCAGTGGGCGATGATTTCCTCGGCGGTGGCGCTGGCGCCGTCCTTGAGTTCGACGAACGCGCACGGGGTTTCGCCCCACCTGGCGTCGGGCTGGGCCACCACGGCGGCGGCCATCACGGCCGGATGGCGGTAGATCGCGTCCTCGACCTCGACGCTGGAGATGTTCTCGCCGCCCGAGATGATGATGTCCTTGCTGCGGTCCTTGATCTTGATATAGCCGTCCGGCATGCAAACGCCCAGATCGCCCGTATGGAACCAGCCGCCGGCAAACGCCTCGCGCGTGGCGCGGTCGTTCTTCAGGTAGCCCTTCATGCAGATATTGCCGCGGAACATGATCTCGCCGATGGTCTCGCCGTCACGCGGTACCGGCTGCATGGTGTCGGGGTCCAGCACGGCCACGCCGGCCTGCAGGTGGTAGCGCACGCCCTGGCGGGCCTTCAGCACGGCGCGCGCTTCCATCGACACGTCCCGCCAGTCGTCCTGCTCCGCGCAGGCCGCGGCCGGGCCATACACCTCTGTCAGGCCATAGACGTGCGACAGTTCGAAGCCCATGTGTTCCATCTGCGCCAGCACGGCGGCCGGCGGCGGCGCGCCCGCCACCATGCCGCGCACCGGCCCGCGCAGGCCTTCACGCCATGTGGCCGGCGCGCTGACCAGCGCGGTGTGGACGATGGGCGCGGCGCAATAGTGGGTGACACCCTCGTCGCGCATCAGATCGAACACCAGCTTCGGATCGAACTTGCGCAGGCAGACGTTCACGCCGGCGCGTGCGGCCACGGTCCAGGCGAAGCACCAGCCGTTGCAATGGAACAGCGGTAGTGTCCACAGGTAGACCGGATGCTTGGCCATGTCCCATTCCAGGATATTGGACACCGCGTTCATGGCCGCGCCGCGGTGGTGGTAGACCACCCCCTTGGGGTCGCCCGTGGTGCCGGACGTGTAGTTCAGCGCGATGGCATCCCATTCGTCGGCCGGCATCTGCCAGTCGTAGTCGGGGTCGCCGCCAGCCAGGAAGGTCTCGTAATCGGTGTCGCCAAACGGCGCGTCGGGCTCGGGGCCCAGCACGTCATGGACCGCGATGACCTTGAGCCCCTGTACCTCGCGCGCAAGCTGGCGCGCCACGTCGGCAAACTCGGTATCGGCCAGCAGCACGCGGGCCTCGCCATGGCGCAGCATGAAGACCAGGTTGGCGGCGTCCAGGCGGATGTTCAGCGCGTTGAGCACGGCGCCGGACATCGGCACGCCGAAATGCGCCTCGATCATGGCCGGCGTGTTGGGTAGCAACGCGGCGACCGTGTCGCCCTTGCCGACGCCGGCGCGCGCCAGGGCACTCGCCAGCCGGCGGCAGCGCGCATAGGTATCGCGCCAGTTCTGCCGGAGCGGGCCATGCACGATGGCCAGGCGCTGGCCGTAGACTTCGGCCGCGCGGGCGATGAAGTCGAGCGGGGTCAGCGGCACGAAATTGGCGGCGTTGCGGGCCAGCCCGGTATCGAAGTCGGTCGGCATGATGCGTGTCTCCTGTCTGGATCCTGTCGGATTCGTGTTGTGTTGTCGGGGGCCACGCTATCATTCTCGCGCGGGCCGACTCTGTCGTTCAGGCGACAGAGCTGCTCCAACCGCGACATTGACGCATCTTGTGCCCCGTTGGCGTAAGTTTCGCGTCAGATTCCACTGGGTAACCGTTGCCGCAGGCTCATGAACGTCCACGACTCGCTTGAACAACACGACTGGTATCGCGCGCTGGCGCCGGAACACCAGGCGCTGGCGGCGTCGGGCACGGTGGTGCGGACGTTCGCGCCCGACAGCTATATCGCGCGGCGCGGCGAATTTTCGCGCCACTGGATCGGCGTGGATGCGGGCCTGATCAAGCTGGCGGTCTACACGCCGGACGGGCGCGGCTGCACCTTCTGCGGCGTGCCGGCCGGCGGCTGGTGCGGGGAGGGCAGCGTCATCAAGCGCGAGGACCGGCGCTACGACGTGATCGCCATCCGCGAATCGCGCGTGCTGCTGGTGGCCGAGGCGGTCTTCAACACGCTGCTGGCGGACAGCCTGCCTTTCGCGGGCTACGTGGTGCGCCAGCTCAACGAGCGCATGGGCCAGTTCATCGCCATGGTGCAGAACGACCGCCTGCTCGGCGCCGATGCCCGTGTGGCGCAGGCCATCGCCCAGCTGTTCCATCCGGCGCTTTATCCGAAGACCACGGCGGTGCTGGAGTTGTCGCAGGAGGAAATCGGCCTGCTCACCGGGCTGTCGCGCCAGCGCGTGAACCAGGCGCTGCGGCGGCTCGAAGCGGAGGACATGGTCGGGTTGTCGTACCAGACCATCCGGGTTACCGACCTGGAGGCGCTGCGGCGCTTCGGGATGTCGGAACTGTAGGGCGGCCCGCGTGCCGAATGCGGGGCGATTGCCGCGCCGCGTGGCCGTTTCGCCAATGTGCGCGTTTTACGGGGCGCGGCGAACACTGGCACAATTCGGACCGATTCCCTAATTCCGTGCCCCTGTCCCCATGCAACAACCGCTGGCCAACCTCGCGGCCATTTCACTCGATCTCGACGATACGCTGTGGCCGTTCACGCCAGCCGTCATACGGGCCGAGCAGACCCTGCACGACTGGCTGCTGGCGCAGGCACCGCGCACATCGGGCCTGCTGACATCGCCGCAGGTGCTGGGCGAGCTACGCGCGCGGTTCCAGGCAGAGCGGCCGGACCTTGCGCACAGCCTGCGCGAGCTGCGGCTCGGATCGATCCGCATGCTCCTGGAACTGTCGGCCGAAGACCCGCAACTGGCCGAGGCCGCCTATGACGTGTTCTTTGCCGCGCGCCAGCGCGTGGATTTCTTCGAAGATGCGTTCCCGGCGCTGGAATGGCTCAGCGCCCGCTTTCCGTTGGTGGCCGTGTCAAATGGCAACGCCAGCCTGCAGGTGACGGGCGGCCATCACTTCTTCCATGCGGCCCTGAATCCGGAGAGCGCCGGCTGCGCCAAGCCCGATGCCGCGATCTTCCATGCGGCGGCCGAACTGGCCGGGTGCCGGCCCGAACGGATGCTGCACGTCGGCGACGATGCGGATCTGGATGTGGTGGGAGCCATCGCGGCAGGCGTTCAGGCCGCGTGGGTGGTGCGCTCGGACGATGCCGCTGCGGCGCGCTGGGCCCGCAGCAGCCAGGCGCCGCATGTGATCGTGCGCGATCTCTATGCGCTGTGCCGGGCCATCGACCCGACCTGCCCGGTGGCGCGCGCGATGCCGGCGGCCGCGGCTATCTGATTCAGTCTTCGGACTTTTCCTGCGGCACGGCTTTGCCGAGCAGCTTGCCGAGCAGGCCGTTCTTGCCGGTGCCCTGCTGGCGCTGCGACTTCGGGAGCCCACCTGCCCGGTTGGCGCCGGCCTGCTTCAGATTGTTGTTGATCTTCAGGCCCTTGTTCTTTTCCAGGTCGGTTTTCTTCACGGACAGCTTTCCAATTGGTTAAGCCGCGCATTGTACGCATGTGCGGCGGGGCGGCGCGACATCGGGCCAGATCTTCGGCGCAATCCGGGCCTTAATCCTCGCCTCTGTCTTCGCCCTTCCCGTCGCCCTTGATGGCCTGCTTGGTCGCCTGGTAGCCGCGCTTCGTGGTATCCGCCACGGCGTGGCCGGCATCCCGCGCGCCATGGCCGATGGTGATGCCGGCTTCCTTGGCGCCGTGGCCAATCGTGCGGGCGACATCGGCCACCGCGTGGCCGGTTTTCTTGCCGGCTTCCTTGACGCCTTCCTTGAAGGCGTGTGCGTCGGAAGACACACTGGCGTGTGCCAGGGGGCTCATGGCGGCCATGGCGGCCAGCGACATCGTGACGATCGTCGTGCGGAGCTTCATGTTTGGATCTGGTCCGTAGCGGGTTTCACGTGGCCGTATTTTACGCGCGCCCGCGCCGCGATGCCCTGGCGCGGGCAGCCGTGCTAGCGCGGTGCCGGCCCCGTTTCCGTGATCGCGCTGTAGACCAGCGTGCGCAACTGGCGGCGCACCGGGTAGGCCGACGACGGCAGCAGCTGCGTCAGGAACAGGCCGATCAGGTCTTCCTTGGGATCGACCCAGAAGAACGTGCTGGCGGCGCCGCCCCAGAACATGTCGCCCGCACTGCCCGGAATCAGCGTGCTGGCCGGCGCGATGGTGGTGGCGAAGCCCAGGCCGAAGCCCACGCCTTCGTAGGTGGCTTCGCTGAACATTGAGCGCGACAGGCGCGGCAGGTCAACCCCGCCGGGCAGGTGGTTGGCGGTCATCAGCGCCAGTGTCTTGGGGCCGAGCAGCCGTACGCCGTCGAGTTCGCCGCCGTTCAGCAGCATGCGGGCAAAGCGCAGGTAGTCGGCAGCCGTCGATACCAGGCCGCCGCCCCCCGACAGGAATGCGGGCGGCTGCAGGTAGGGGCTGGTCTGCGGATCGTCCTGCAGCATCGGGCGGCGCGGCATGATCACCTTGGAGCCAAGCGCACCGACCGCGTAGCACGCGCAGAACCGGGCGGCCTTGTGCGCCGGCACGTGGAAGCCGGTATCGACCATGCCCAGTGGATCGAAAATCCGCTGTTTCAGGAAGGCATCGAACGGCATGCCGCTAATCTTGCCGACCAGGTAGCCCAGCACGTCGGTGGCCACCGAGTAGTTCCAGGCCTCGCCCGGCGAGAATTCCAGCGGCAGCGTGGCCAGCTTCTCGATCATGTCGTCGAGCGTGCCTTCGGTGGCCAGTTCGCCGATCTTCAGCTTGCGGTAGGCCGCGTCGACGTTGCTGTTCTGCTGGAAGCCGTAGGTCAGGCCCGAGGTATGGCGCAGCAGGTCCACCACCAGCATCGGCCGCGCGGGCGGGCGGGTCTGGAAGCTCTCCATGAAGCCGCCCGCGAACACGCCCAGCTTTTCCCAGGCCGGGATGTACTTGCTGACCGGATCGTCGAGGGCGATCCTGCATTCCTCCACCAGCATCATGATGGCCACCGACGTGATCGGCTTGGTCATCGAATAGATGCGGAAGATGGAATCCTCGGCCAGCGGCACCTGCCGCTCGCGGTCGGCCTGGCCCAGCACCGCATTCAGGGCCAGTTCGCCGCGCCGCCAGACCTGCACCAGTGCGCCGGGCAGCTTGCCGGTGGCGACGTAGGTCTCGTCGATAAAGCGTCCGATCCGGTCCAGTCGATCCCGGGACATCCCCTGCGTCTGCTGCATATCCGCGCCTCCCTGTCAGGTTTGAAGTCGGGGCGCGGGCCGCAGTCAGGCGGAGGGCTTGCGCGCCCCCCACGGCAGCATTCCGCGCCAGGGCCATCCCAGCGTCATGCCCGCGGCAGCCAGCAGGATCAATGCCGCCCCGCCGATTTGCGACAGGTGCAGATGATGCCCGAAGGCCAGCCGGTCCACCAGAATGGCCACGATAGGATAAATGAACGACAGGGCGCCTGTCAGGTGCGTGGGCAGCTTCTGGATCGCGCCATACAGCAGGATGTACATCAGCCCGGTATGGACAAAGCCCATGGTCGCCAGCGTGGCCCAGGGCAGGGCGCCGGCCGGCAGGTCGGCGCGCAGCGCCATCGGCAGCAGCATGACGGTGCCCACCAGCACGTGGATCAGCGCGATCAGGTGCGGCGGCACGCCCTTGAGCTGCTTGGCGATCAGCGCCGCCAGCGCGTAGAAGAACGCCGCGCCCAGCGCCAGCCCGATGCCCAGCAGGTAGTTGCCGTGCGCCGCGCCGGCGCCGGGCTTCCCCTGCACGATCAGCAGCATGCCGCCAAACGCCAGCAGCAGCCACGCCACCTTGGCCAGGGTAAGGCGCTCGCCCAGGAACAGCGCGCCCAGCGCCACCAGCATGAACGGCTGGGTGTTGTACACCGCCGTGGCAATCGAGATCGAAGCGCCTTCGTATGCCGAAAACAGTAGCAGCCAGTTAGCGACGATGGCCACCCCGCCGGCCACGGCCAGCAGCGCCTGCCGCAGCGAGATGCCGCCCGGCCGCAGGTAGCCACGCGCGGCGCAGACCGGCACCAGGACCAGCGCGCCGAAGGCGCAGCGCCAGAACACCACCTGGGTGACAGGTCTCCCCGATACCACAACCAGCCAGCCGATGGTGCCCGAGATCACCATCGCCGCCACCATTTCCAGCATGCCCCGCGTTCTGTCGTTCACGGCCGTCTCCCGTTCCTGTGATGGCAACTTTGCCAAATGAGGGTTGCAGTTTAAGGGCTGTGGCCTACAATCCACAGTCGAAAATGCAGGCTGTTCCCACTTTGTTCTGTATTTTGTAAGGTGATTTTCAGGAAATACCTTATGTCTCTCGATGATATCGACCGTCGCATCCTGGCCCTGCTGCAGCAGGACGCCCGCCTGCCCGTAAAAGCCCTGGCCGAGCAGGTCGGCCTGTCGTCGCCAGGCGCGTCCGAGCGGCTGCGCCGGCTTGAGGACCGTGGCGTGATCCGCGGCTTCACGGTCGACGTGGAACCGCGCACGCTAGGGTTTTCGATGCAGGCCATCGTCCGCATCAAGCCCTTGCCGGGCAAGCTGCAGGCGGTGCAGAAGCTGATCGAGGCCATCCCCGAATTCGCCGAATGCGACAAGGTGACCGGCGACGACTGCTTTATCGGCCGGCTGTATTTGCGATCTATCGAGCACCTGGACCATATCCTGGAGCAGATCACCGAGATGGCCGAGACCAGTTCGGCCATCGTGAAGTCGCAACCGGTCAAGCGAAGGCTGCCTCCGCTGTAGCCATGGACCGGCCGCCAGACCGGGCAAGGGCTGTGGGATAATCCCCAGCTTTGCCCGGCGCCCGGCTCACAAGGCCGCCCGCACGGGTTTGTCCTGGCCCTGTCGATCCCCCGTGGGCCGCTGCGTTTGCGTAATTTCCAAGCACCCACAATGCCCACATACCGTTCCAAGACCTCCACCGCCGGCCGCAACATGGCAGGTGCGCGCTCGCTGTGGCGCGCCACCGGCATGAAAGACGAAGACTTCCAGAAGCCGATCATCGCGGTGGTCAATTCGTTTACCCAGTTCGTGCCGGGTCACGTCCACCTGAAGGACCTGGGCCAGCTCGTCGCGCGCGAGATCGAAGCCGCCGGCGGCGTGGCCAAGGAATTCAACACCATCGCCGTTGACGACGGCATCGCCATGGGCCACGACGGCATGCTGTATTCGCTGCCGAGCCGCGACATCATCGCGGATTCGGTCGAATACATGGTCAATGCCCACTGCGCCGATGCCATGGTGTGCATCTCGAACTGCGACAAGATCACCCCGGGCATGCTGATGGCCGCCATGCGCCTGAACATCCCGGTGATCTTCGTCTCGGGCGGCCCGATGGAAGCCGGCAAGACGCGCCTGGCCAACCCGGTGACCAAGACCATCGAACTGAAGAAGCTCGACCTGGTGGACGCCATGGTGATGGCCGCCGACCCGTCGTATTCGGACGAGGATGTGGCGCAGGTCGAGCGTTCGGCCTGCCCCACGTGCGGCTCGTGCTCGGGCATGTTCACGGCCAAC
This sequence comes from Ralstonia sp. 25mfcol4.1, assembly GCF_900104095.1. Lineage (GTDB taxonomy): Bacteria > Pseudomonadota > Gammaproteobacteria > Burkholderiales > Burkholderiaceae > Cupriavidus. The sequence continues at coordinate 66,446 of NZ_FNJO01000006.1, forward strand.
TCGATGAACTGCCTGACCGAGGCGCTGGGCCTGTCGCTGCCCGGCAACGGCACCGTGGTGGCCACGCACGCCGACCGCGAACAGCTGTTCAAGCGCGCCGGCCAGCGCATCGTCGATCTGGCCCGCATGTACTACGAGCAGAACGACGAGCGCGTGCTGCCGCGTTCGGTGGGCTTCAAGGCGTTCGAGAACGCCATGACGCTGGACATCGCCATGGGCGGGTCCACCAACACCATCCTGCACCTGCTGGCGATTGCGCGTGAAGCCGAGATCGACTTCACGATGGCCGATATCGACCGCATGTCGCGTTCGGTGCCGCAGCTCTGCAAGGTGGCGCCAAACACCAACAAGTACCACATCGAGGACGTGCATCGCGCTGGCGGCATCATGGCCATCCTGGGCGAACTGGACCGCGCCGGCAAGCTGCACACCGACGTGCCGACCGTGCATACGCCCACGCTCAGGGACGCGCTGGACCAGTGGGACATCGTCCGCACGCAGGACGAAGCCGTGCGCACGTTCTACATGGCCGGCCCGGCCGGCATCCCCACGCAGGTGGCGTTCAGCCAGAACACGCGCTGGCTCAGCCTGGACCTGGACCGTGCCGAAGGCTGCATCCGCTCGTACGAGCACGCGTTCTCGAAGGAAGGCGGCCTGGCCGTGCTGACCGGCAATATCGCGCTGGACGGCTGCGTGGTGAAGACCGCGGGCGTGGACGAAAGCATCCTGGTGTTCGAGGGCACGGCCCACGTCACCGAGTCGCAGGACGAGGCGGTCGAGAACATCCTGAACGACAAGGTCAAGGCCGGCGACGTGGTGATCGTGCGCTACGAAGGCCCGAAGGGCGGGCCGGGCATGCAGGAAATGCTGTATCCGACCAGCTACATCAAGTCCAAGGGCCTGGGCAAGGCGTGTGCACTGCTGACGGATGGCCGCTTCTCGGGCGGCACCTCGGGCCTGTCGATCGGGCACTGCTCGCCCGAGGCGGCGGCCGGTGGCGCCATCGGTCTGGTGCGCGACGGCGACAGGATCCGCATCGACATTCCCAACCGCACGATCGACGTGCTGGTGTCGGACGAGGAGCTGGCCACCCGCCGTGCCGAGCAGGATGCCCGTGGCTGGAAGCCGGCCAAGGCGCGTCCGCGCAAGGTGTCGGCCGCGCTCAAGGCCTATGCCAAGCTGGTGATGTCCGCCGACAAGGGCGCCGTGCGCGACCTGTCGCTGCTCGACGACTGATCTGCCGGGCCCGGGCGGCCCGCTCGATCGCGCAACGCCGCGCGCCCCGCCAGTCGGGACGCGCGGCGTTTTTGCATCTGGCCCCGGTTTCAGCCCGTGAAACTTTGATGCGCTGCAGAGTGACACGGCTCGGTCCGGCGCCTATAAGCCTTGTGGCAAGACCGTTTCGCGAATTTCACTCCGCAAAACCTTGGCGATCCAGGAGCGTGCGCATGCCCCCCGTCCGCAAGCTGTTGCTGTCCCTGTCGGTGCTGTCCTTCCCGATGCTGGCCGTCGTGCCCGCCGCCCAGGCGCAGGCGTGGCCGGCCAAGCCGATCCGCATGGTGGTGCCGTATCCGCCCGGCGGGCCCACCGACATCGTGGCGCGCGTGGTGGGGCAGAAGCTGTCCGAGCGGCTGGGCCAGCCTGTCGTCGTCGACAACCGGCCCGGCGCCGGCGGCAATATCGGCGCGGACGCCGTAGCCAAGTCGGCCCCCGATGGCTACACGATGCTGGTGGCCACCACCGCGCACGCCATCAACATGACGCTGTTCGCCAGGCCGGGCTACCACACGCGTACCGACTTTGCACCGGTGTCGATGCTGACCAGCGGCCCGCTGGTGCTGGTGACCGCGCCGTCCACCCCGGTTCACAACGTGGCCGAACTGATCGCGATGGCCAGGGCGAATCCGGGGAAGGTCACGTTTGCCAGCTCGGGTAACGGGCAGTCCACGCACCTGTCGGCCGAACTGTTCGACAGCATGGCCGGCATCCGCATGACCCACGTGCCTTACAAAGGCAGCGCGCCTGCGCTGACCGATGTGATGGCGGGGCAGGCCACGGTGATGTTCGACACCATGCTGTCGGCCATGCCGTTCGTGCGCGACGGCAAGCTGCGCGCGCTGGCCGTGACCGGCGCCGCGCGGTCGCCGGCGGCACCCGATATCCCCACCATGGCACAGGCGGGCCTGCCCGGCTACGAGGCCACCGCGTGGAACGCGTTGCTGTTGCCGGCCGGCACGCCCGCGGCCGTGGTCGACAAGCTTGGTGAGGCCCTCAAGGCCGTGCTGACCCAGGAAGACGTGCGTACGCGCTTCGCCACGCAGGGCTTCACCGCCACGTGGACCTCGCCGGCGGACACCGGCAGGTTCGTCGCCAGCGAGATCGACAAATGGGGCAAGGTGGTGAAGGCGTCGGGTGCGACGATCGACTGAACGCCCGCGCCCCGGACCACACCACGCATACCGCGCGCCCCATCGGCGCAGGCGCCCACTACGCCGCGTTCCGCCTGTCGGTGCCCTGTGCGGGCGCCATGCGGCGGACCCCTGAGCCTGCTGCGACGGCTCTATCCGCCCCGCCTCTGACATTCCTCCTCTGCATTCCGTAGTATTGACTTGCGCCATGTCTGTGTACCATGGCGCGCTTTCGGACGGCGCCGGCGCGGCGTGCGACTGGATGGCCGCCATGCGGGGCCGACAATGTCTGGACATCCGTCGCGCTGACTGGTCCCGTGGATAGGACCAGCTGGTTCCATTGAGTGACCGGGCCATGGGGCATAGAGTCCGCCTGAACCCCACGGGAAGTACAAAGAGGCGGAGACACAGATGTTGATCAGTCGAAGAAAGCTGTTGGCCGGCGCGACGCCGGCCATGTTTGCAACCCTGGCCCCGGTCGGGCACGCGGTGGCGCAGGACAAGCCGATCACGATCGTGGTGGGCAGCCCGGCCGGCGGTACCACCGACGCGCTGGCGCGCCTGATTGCCCGCTCGCTGGGCGACACGCTGCACCGCACGGTGGTGGTGGACAACCGGCCCGGCGCCGGCGGCAATATCGCCGCGCAGTATGTGGCGCGTGCCACGCCGGACGGCAGCACGCTGCTGATGAGCTTTACCGGCCATACCATCAACGCATCGCTCTACAAGAACCTGCCGTTCGATCCGGTCAAGGACTTCACGCCGATCACCATGGTGGCGCGCGTGCCCAGCGTGCTGGTTGCCCGCAAGGGCGTGCCGTTCGACAACACGGCGGGCCTGATCGACTACGCGAAGAAGAACCCCGGCAAGCTCACGTTCGCGATTGGCGCGCAGGGCTCGTCGCTGCATCTGGCCAGCGAGCAGTTCAAGATGGCCACCGGCACCGACATCGTGAACATCCCGTACAAGGGCACCAACCCGGCGCTGACCGACGTGCTCGGCAACAACACCGTGGACCTGATGTTCGCCAGCACGGTGAACGTGCTGCCGCACCTGAAGTCGGGCACGCTGAAGTTCCTGGGCGTCAGCAGCAGGGACGCACTGCCGCAGTTCCCGGGCGTGCCCCCGATCGGCCAGACCGTGAAGGGCTTCGAGTCGTCGGCGTGGTTCGGCCTGTTCGGCCCGGCCAGGCTGCCGCCGGCCATCACGGAGCAGCTCTATCGCGCGGTCAAGGTGGCCGTCGATGACCCGGCCTACAAGACACGCATAGAGACCGAGGCGGCCACGGCCGTCAGCATGACGCCGCAGGCGTTCGGCGCGTTCGTGCGCAGCGACATCCAGCACTGGGCCAGGGTGATCCAGGCGTCTGGTACCAAAGTAGAGTAAGGAATAGCAATGACTGGCCAGACATTGGCGCAGAAACTGTTGGCCAGGGCCGCGGGCCGGGCCGACGTGGCGCCCGGCGAGATTGTCACGTGTCGCGTGGATCTGGCGATGATGCATGACTCGAGCGGCCCCCGCCGCGTGAAGCCGATGCTGGAGAAGCTCGGCGCGAAGGTGTGGGATCCGGACAAGGTGGTGCTGGTCACCGACCACTACGTGCCCGCGCATGACGACGACAGCCGCAGGATCGTCCAGATCGCGCGCGACTGGGCGCGCGACGAAGGCGTGGCGCGCTTCCACGACATGGAAGGCATCTGCCACGTGGTGGTGCCGCAGAAGGGCTATCTGCGCCCCGGCATGTTCGCGGTGGGCGGCGACAGCCATTCATCCACCGGCGGCGCGTTCGGCGCCTACATGTTCGGCATCGGCGCCACCGAGATGCTGGGTGTGCTGGTGACTGGCGAGATCTGGGTGCGCGTGCCGCACACCATCCGCATGCGCTGGCATGGCCGCCTGGGCGCCGGTGTCTCGGCCAAGGACATGATGCTGCGCATGTGCACGCGCTTCGGCATGGACGGCGGCCAGTACCAGGCCGTGGAGTACACCGGCGACACCGTATCGGCGCTGTCGATGCAGGAACGCATGACGCTGTCGAACATGACCGCCGAACTGGGCGGGCAGGTGGGGCTCATCGCCCCCGACGCCACCACGCGCGACTGGCTGCTGGCCGCCGGCGCCCCGGCCGATGCCATCGATATCCACGGATGGCAGTCGGACGCCGACGCAGCCTGCCTGGCCGTGCATGACTTCGATGCCGCGACGCTGGCGCCGCAGGTGTCGCGCCCGCACACCCCCGCCAACGCCGACGACGTGGATGTCTTCGGCGGCGTGGGTATCGACATCGCCTATATCGGCGCCTGCACCGGCGCCAAGCTCGATGACCTGCGCATGGCGGCGCAGGTGCTGCGCGGCAAGCGCGTGGCACGGGGAACGCGCCTGCTGGTGGCGCCGGCCAGTGCCGCAGACCAGCAGCGCGCCGCGCGGGAAGGCACGCTGGCCGCGCTGACCGATGCCGGCGCGGAGCTGCTGCCGAACGCCTGTGGCGCCTGCGCGGGCTACGGCGAACACCGGTTTGGCGAAGACACCGTGGTGATCAGCGCCACGGCCCGCAATTTCAAGGGCCGCATGGGCGCGGCCTCTTCGCAGGTCTACCTCGGCTCGCCGTACACGGTGGCCGCTTCGGCCATTGCCGGCCGCATTGCCGATCCACGGGAGGTGCTGGCATGAGTCGTTTTTCCGGCCGGGCCTGGGTGTTCGGCGACGATATCAATACCGATTTCCTGGCGCCGGGCGCCTACATGAAGTTTGGCATCGAAGAGATCGCCCGCCATTGCCTGGAAGCCGTGGACCCGTCGTTCGCGGCGCAGGTGCGTCCCGGCGATATCGTCTTCGGCGGACGCAACTTCGGCGCGGGGTCGTCGCGCGAGCAGGCGGTCGAGGTATTGCGCCACCTGGGCGTGGTGGCGGTCGTCGCCCCCTCCTTCGCCGGCCTTTTCTACCGCAATGGATTCAACCTGGGGCTGCCGCTGCTGACCTGCCGGGCGCTGCCGCCGGTGACGCCCGGCCAGCGCGCGGGATGCGACATCGACACGGCCCGGGTCCATATCGAGAACGCGCCGGCGCTGCAATGCGAGCCGGTGCCCCCGCATCTGGTGGCCATGATCCGCGATGGCGGACTGGTCCCGCACCTGGCGCGACGGATCGCGTCGGGCCAACTCTCGGTCAAAGAGGAAGTGCAATGACTGCAATGACGCTGAAGCAACGCCTGCAAGGCACCGGCATCGTGACCGCACCGGGCGTGTACGACGCGTTTTCGGCCCTGCTGGTCGAACAGGCCGGTTTCCAGGCCGCCTACCTGTCCGGCGCCAGCATCGCCTACACGCGGCTGGGGCGGCCCGATATCGGCTTCCTGTCGCTGGAAGACGTGGCATCGGTCACGCGCAATATCCGCGAACGTTGCCCCACGCTGCCGCTGATCGTGGACGCCGACACCGGTTTCGGCAATGCGCTGAACGTGATGCAGACCGTGCGTGTGCTGGAACGCGCTGGCGCCACCGCCATCCAGTTCGAAGACCAGTCGATGCCCAAGCGTTGCGGTCATCTGGATGGCAAGTCAGTGATCAGCGCCGCGGAGATGGCCGGCAAGATCCGCGCCGCCTGCGATGCGCGGCGCGACGACAATACGCTGATCATCGCGCGCACCGACGCGGTTGCCGTGGAGGGCATGGAAGCCGCGCTGGCGCGGGCCGAGCAGTACGCCGAAGCCGGTGCCGATGTGCTCTTCGTGGAGGCCCTGCGCAGCCGCGAGGACATGACGGCTGCCATCGCCCGCCTGGGCAGCCGCGCGCCGCTGCTGGCCAACATGGTGGAAGGCGGCAAGACGCCCGTGCTGCCGGCCGCCGAACTGGAGGCAATCGGCTTCCGCATCGTGATCTTCCCGGGGGGCACCGTGCGTGCGCTGAGTTTTGCGCTGCGCGACTACCTGGCCACCCTGCACGCCCACGGCACCACCACGCCGTACCTGGACAGGATGCTGTCGTTCCAGGCGCTCAATGACGTCATCGGCACGCCGGAAATGCTGGCGCTGGGCAAGCAGTACGAGTAACGCAACGCTGCGCGTGCTTGCCTGACCGGGGCGGCACGCGTACCGTGGCGGCATCGCCCCCAGTTTCCCGGCCCGCCCGCCTGATTGCCGCCCAGCCCGATGCTCGATGCCCACGCCCCGCCAACCTCGCTGCCCCGTTTCCAGCAGGTTCGCCTGATCCTGCGGGAGCGCATTCGCGGCGGTCACTATGCAGCCGGCCTGCCGCTGCCCGGCGAACGCCAGCTTGCCGAGGAATTCGGCGTGGCGCGCGTGACGGTGCGCTCGGCCCTGGCGCGATTGCAGGAAGAAGGCCTGGTGGTGCGGTTGCGCGGCAAGGGCACGGTGCCGACCGCGCGGAACGTGCCGCAGCCCGAGACCGCCGTGCAGACCGTGCGAGGCGGCCTGCTCGACAACATCGTCAGCGTCAGCATGCGCACGCGCGTGCAGGTGCTGGAATGGAAGCGCATGGCGGCGCCCGCCGCGGTCAGCGCCGCACTGGCCTTGCCGCCCGGCGCGCCCGTGCTCAAGGTGGTGCGGGTGCGCAAGTTCAAGGCGCAGCCCATTTCCTATACCGAAGTGTTCGTGCCCGACGATCTGGCCGCCGCGCTGGACCGCCATACGCTGCAGGACACGCCGATGCTGGTGGCGATGGAGCAGCATGGCGTCGAAGTGGTCTCGGCCGAGCAGACGCTGGGCGCCGCCGTGGCCGACCTGGACGTGGCACGCATCTTCCGCATCGCGCCTGGCGTACCACTGCTGCGCGTGTCGCGCGTGGCATCCGACGCCAACGGCCGCCCGGTGCAGTTCCTGGTCGGGCTCTACCACCCGGAACGCTATACCTACCAGATGCGGCTGACGCGCGCGGGGGCGTCGACGCGCGTGTGGATCGACGCCGACCAGCCCTGATCAGCGGCGCACCAGCGCCACCACGTAGACGCAGGCGTCCGGGCCGGGATTGATGAACGTGCAGGGCGCGGGCGGCCCCAGCTGCAGGCAGTCGCCGGCGGCGAGCGTGTGCGCCAGCTCGCCTTCCTCGAAGACCAGCGTGCCATCGAGCACCCAGATCTGCTGATGCTGGAACGTGAAGGCCGACGACGGATACGATACCCGCGCGTGGCCGGGCAGCGTCACCTCCACCAGTTCGAGCATGCCGCCATTGCGCGGCGATACCGCACGGCGCGTGTAGCCCGTTTCCGGGTCCTGCCACACCGGCTGCTCAGCGGCGCGGCTCAGGCGCTCGCCAGCCTGCTCGGCCAGCGCCAGCAGCATCGACAGTTGCAGCCCGAACGCGCCTGACAGGCGTCCCAGCACGGTAGCCGTGGGGCTGGCCTCGCCCCGTTCGATCTTGCTGATCATCGCCTTGGACACCCCGGAGCGGTCCGCCAGCTCCGCCAGCGACCAGCCGCGCGATTCGCGCTCGATGCGCACGCGGGCGGAAATGGCGGTGGTGGGGTCGTCGGGCAGGCGGCTCATGGTGGCGAAGGCGCTGGAAGGTGGTCCGATTATAGGAGCGGCATCGCCGGGCGCGGGTTAACCCTCATCCATAAATTCTGACGATGATGCTCGTTCGTCCACTATAGTGGATGACACGCGACTCGCGCCTTTCTCTCAGGAACCGCCCCCATGCCCCGTGAAATCCGCCTGAACGCCTTCGACATGCATTGTGTCGGCCACATCCAGCACGGCATGTGGACGCACCCGCGCGACCAGTCGCACCGCTACGCCGAACTCCAGTACTGGATGGACTACGCGAAGACGCTGGAGCGCGGCCTGTTCGATGGCATCTTCTTTGCCGACGTGGTGGGCGTCTACGACGTCTATGGCGCCAGCCCCGACGCCGCATTGCGGGGCGCGGTGCAGGTGCCGGTCAACGACCCGACGCTGGTGATACCGGCCATGGCGGCCGTGACCCGGCACCTGGGCTTTGGCGTAACCGCCAACCTGACCTACGAGCAACCGTTCCTGTTCGCGCGCCGCATGTCCACGCTGGATCACCTGACCGGCGGGCGTATCGGCTGGAACATCGTCACGGGCTACCTGGACAGCGCGGCGCGGGCCATCGGCATCGACGGGCAGGTGGCGCATGACGACCGCTACGACCTGGCCGACGAGTACATGGCGCTGGTCTACAAGCTCTGGGAAGGCAGCTGGGATGACGGCGCGGTGGTGGCCGACCGCACGGCCGGGGTCTATGCCGATCCCGAAAAAGTGCGCGTGATCCATCATCGCGGCCCGCAGTACAAGGTGGATGCGATGCACCTGTGCGCGCCGTCGCCGCAGCGCACGCCCGTGCTGTACCAGGCCGGATCGTCGACGCGAGGCCGCCGCTTTGCCGCCACGCACGCCGAGTGCGTGTTCGTGAACGGGCAGAAGAAGGAAGGCGTGAGGGAGATCGTCGACGACATCCGCGGGCAGGCCGTGCAGCTGGGCCGGCAGGCCGACGACGTGAAGGTGTTCCTGGGTGCCACGCTGGTGGTGGGACGCACCGATGCCGAGGCGCGCGAGAAGTTCGAGGAATACCGGCGCTACGTCAGTTCCGAGGCCGCGCTGGTGCACGCTGCGGCGTCGCTGGGCATCGACTTCGCGCGTTACGATCTGGACGAGCCGATCGATACCGGCAAGAGCCAGGCCATCGTGTCGAACGTGGAAGCCATGACGCGCAGCGCGGGCCCGCAATGGACGCGCCGCAAGCTGCTTGAACAGATGGTGCTCGGCAGCCGCCAGCCGCCGTGGGTGGGCTCCGCCGCGCATGTGGCAGACCTGCTGATGGCCTGGAGCGAGGACACCGGCGTGGACGGCTTCAACCTGTCGCGCACGGTGGTGCCGGAGTGCTTCGAGGACGTGATCGACCTGGTGGTGCCGCTGCTGCAGGAGCGCGGCGCCTACAAGACCGCGTACCGGCCAGGCACCTATCGCGACAAGCTGTTCGGCACGGCACGCTTGCCAGCCACCCACGCGGCGGCGCAATATCGCGGAACCGGCGCCAATCCGGTATAGACAGACGCATAATGGTAGACAAGACAACTTTTCGCGACGCGATGGCGGGCCTGGGTGCCGCCGTCAACGTCATCACCACGGACGGCGTGGCCGGGCTGGCCGGCTGCACGGCCTCCGCCGTCTGTCCCGTTACCGATGATCCGCCCACCTTGCTGGTCTGCATTAACAGGTCCAGCCGCAACAACGCCGCCATCCGCCAGAACGGCCGGCTCTGCGTGAATGTGCTGGCCGCCGCGCAGCGCGACGTGGCCATGCGCTTCGCCGACAAGGACCTGTCGCTGGACGAGCGGTTTGCCTGCGCGGAGTGGCAGCAGCTGGTCACGGGCGCGCCGGTGCTGCATGGCGCCATCAGCGCGCTCGATTGCGAGATCACGTCGGTGACTGAAGTCGGCACGCATACGGTGTTCTTCTGCGCCGTCAAGGCCGCGCAAAGCGCCAGCGGCCAGGCGGGCCTGATCTACTTCGGGCGCGACTTCCATCCCGTGGGCACCGTCGCACACCCGGCCGCCGCCTGAGATGACGGTACCCACGTCGACGGCCGCGCCTGTGCAGCAGCGCCAGCGCGGCAAGGTGTTCTCGATCGCCATCCTGCTGCTGGCCGAAGTGGCGGCGATGGGCGTGTGGTTCTCTGCGAGCACCGCCGTGGCGCTGATCAAACGCAGCGAGGCCATGTCCGCATTCGACGAGGCGCTGCTGACCAGCGCCGTGCAGTTCGGCTTTGTCGCTGGCACGCTGTTGTCGGCGCTGCTGTCCTTGCCCGACCGCTACGACCTGCGCCGCCTGTTTGCCGGCTCGGCGCTGGTGGCGGCGCTGGCCACGGGCATGCTCGCGTTCATCGCGCCCACCGGCGGCGCGGTGGTGGCGTTGCGCTTCATCACCGGCATGTGCATGGCCGGGGTCTATCCGGTGGGCATGCGGCTGGCGGCAACATGGGCGCGGACCGACCTGGGTTTGCTGATCGGGTTGCTGGTGGGCGCGCTGACGCTCGGGTCGGCCAGTCCGCATCTGGTGGCGGCCTGGCTGACGCCCGCTGCGGGCGGCCCCGACTGGCGCACCATCTACGCCGTGGCGGCGGCCTGCGCGGCCTGCGCGGCGCTGCTGATCGGCCTGGCCGCGATGGGTCCGAATCTCCGGAAGGCCGCGCGCATCGACCCAGCCAAGATCGCGCAGGCCTGGCGCCAGCCCGCAGTGCGCCTGGCCAACCTGGGCTACCTGGGGCATATGTGGGAGCTTTACGCGATGTGGGCGTGGCTGGCGCTGTTCCTGCAGCAGTCGTTTGCCGCACGCGGCATGGACGATGCGCGCGGGCGGGCGGAACTGCTGACCTTTGTGGCAATTGCCATTGGCGCGCTCGGTGCCTGGGCGGGCGGATGGCTGGCGGACCGCGTGGGCCGCACGGCCGTCACCATCGGCGCCATGGCCATCAGCGCAAGCTGCGCGGCGCTGATGGGCTGGCTCGATACGGCACCGATGGCGGTACTGGTGACGGTGGCGCTGGTCTGGGGCGTATCGGTCATCGCCGATTCCGCCCAGTTCTCGGCCAGCGTGACCGAACTGGCCGACCCGTCATCGATCGGCACGCTGCTGACCGCGCAGACATGCGCCGGCTTCCTGCTGACGCTGGCCAGCATCCACCTGGTGCCCCACGTGGTCGAATGGATGGGCTGGCGCGCAGGCTTCGGCATGCTGGCCATCGGCCCGGCACTCGGCTGCGTGGCGATGTGGCGGCTGCGGGGCCATCCCGATGCGCGGAAGCTCGCGGGTGGCCGGCGCTGAAGTGGCGGCACAGGATTGCATCGAAACCTGACTTGCTGGCGCCCAGTTCCATGATCGTCCGCGACAGCGAATAGTGCCGCGGCATCGGCACGGCGAGGGCATTGCGGGATGGGGCCATCAGCCGTTATGGACGAGACCGGCCCGACGCCCCATCGGTACCCGGGCGTTATTCGAAGTCCGCTTCCTCCTGTCGGTCGAAGAAGTCGTCGCGGCAGCGGGGCTGGTACTTTTCGGAACGCTGGGCGCCATCGACATAAAAAAGCCCGGCGCGCGGCCGGGCAAAAAGCGGAAAGTGTCGTGGTGCGGAATCAGAACCGGTGGCGCACCCCCACCATCGCGCCGAATTGGCTGTCGCCTGCCCGGATGTTGTCGGTGCTCAGGCTGGCGTGCGACGAAACGCCCTTGCTGGTGCGGTTCCACGCGTAGCCAAGGTCCAGGTAGGCGCTGGTGCGCTTGGAGAACGCGTAGTCGGCCGTGGCGACGAAGACGGCCGGGTCGGCGCTGGTCTCGGCATGGTCGTTGTAGTACACCGCGCCCTTCAGCATCAGCGCCGGTGTGGCCTGGTAGCCCAACCCGATCCAGTAGATGTTGCTGTGCCTGAACGCCGCGCCCGCGCCGCTGCGGTTTTCCCACCGATAGCCGGCAAAGACCTTGGTCGGGCCCAAGGCGTAGCTGCCGGCCACGGACGCGCGCTGGTCCTTGATATGGGTGTCGGGCTGGCGCAGGTCGTACACCACGCCGACGTCGAACGGCCCCGTCGTGTAGCGCAGGCTGGCGGCGTACTCGCGGCCCTTCTTGTAGTTGCCCGGTATCTCGCCGCTGCCGACGCCGAACACGTTGCTGTTGTCATAGCCGAAGCTGTACAGCGCCGCCGCGGTCAGGCCGCCGAACGTGCCCTTGTACTGGATGGCGTTGTCGGCCCGGCTGGCCATGGAGGGGTCGAGGTTGACGATCGAATACTGCGAGGTGGCGGCCATCGGGTCGAACGCCAGCGTGAAGTCGTAGATCGGCGTCTGCTGGCGGCCCAGCATCAGGGCGCCGAACCGGCCTTGCAGGCCTACGAAAGCCTGCCGGTTGAAGAGACGGTTATTGGCCGTTGTGCCGGTGTCCAGGTCGAAGCCGCTTTCCAGCACAAAGATGCCCTTGAAGCCGCCACCCAGGTCTTCCGTGCCGCGCAAACCCCACCAGGAACCGGTGGTGATGCCGTTGCCGGACTGCATGCGCACGTTGCTGTGGTCGCCGGCGGTGCGGTTCAGGTATTCCACGCCGACGTCGGCCACGCCGTACAGGGTGATGCTCGACTGCGCCTGAGCGCCAGCGGCAAACATCGTGATTGCAGCAGCCGCTGCCAGTTTGAGTTTCATGCCTTGTTCTCCAGGTTGGGAAGGAATCCGCAATGATCGGAAGGCATGAAATTTTCAGCTTTGATTTGGCTCGCTTCTTCGTCACTCTGAGTGGGATTTTTCTCATTCAGAATGAGACTGTTGCAGGGAAATGCGTCACCACATGGCAGTTCTACGAAGTGCCATGTCAACGGTGTCAGGGCTGTTGCAGTTGGGTAGCGGTTCAGGCCGCGTGCAGGCGGTCCAGGCGCAGGCGGTGACGCTCGTCGGTCAGGCGCCATACGGCCAGCCAGCCGGCCACCACCACGGCCAGCATGCTGCCGCCGGCCAGCAGGAACATCAGAAGGATCTGGTAGCGCGCGGCGTCCATCGCGTCCATGCCGGCGAGGATCTGGCCTGTCATGATGCCTGGCAGCGTGATGATGCCCGCTGCCGCCATCGTATTGATCGTCGGCAGCAGTCCGCCGCGCACCGCCTGGCGCAGGATCGGTCGCAATGCGGCATGGCGGTCGTCCCCAAGGGCCAGCCTGGCCTCGATGGCCTGGCGCTGGTGCCAGGCGGCGTTGAGCGTGGCGTGCAGCGTCAGGCTGGCCGCGTTCATGGCGTTGCCCAGGATGATGCCGGCCAGCGGAATCGCGTGGCGCGCGTCGTACCACGGCGTGGGGCGCAGGGCGGTGAGCAGGGCCAGCACCGTGATGACCAGCGTGGGTGCGCTCACCGACGCCAGCCCGATCGCCATCTGCCAGCGCGGTGCGAAGCGGCGCTCCAGCCGGCTGCCGGATTCACGCGCGGCGGCGAAGATCATCGCCGTCACCACCAGCAGCGTGAGCCACGGCGACGACAGCGCAAAGACCGCGCGCAGCACCAGGCCCACCAGCATCAGTTGCACCACCATGCGGGCCGCCGCCCAGAGCAGGGCGCGATGGATGCCCAGCGACATGGCCAGCGACAGCGCAGCGCCCGCCACGATCAGCAGGCTGGCCAGCGTCAGGTCGCCCGTTGTCAGCAGGATCGGGTGCATGGGTGCAAGGGCTCCAGTCCGGACGGGCACAGGCGCCAGTGCGCGTGCTGCAGGCGCGCTGCCTGTTCGGCGTTGTGGGAAACGACCAGCAACCCGACGCCTTCGGCCATGACTTCGCGCAGCACGGCTTCCACGGCCAGTGTGGTGTCGTGATCCAGCGCCGAGGTGGGCTCGTCGAGCAGCAGGAAGCGCGGGCGGCGGACGATGGCCCGCAGCAGCGCCAGCCGCTGCCGTTCTCCGGTGGACAGATGGCTGACGCGCGCGGCCAGGATGTCGTCGCGCAGGCGGAGCCGTTGCGCCAGACGCGCGAGCCGGGTATCCGGGGTGCCGGGGGTGCCGGGGGTTCCGGAGGGATCGGGTGTACCGGGGATGTCGGCCGGGCCCAGGTCGTCGAAATGGCTGCGCACGTCGTCGGCCCACCAGCCCGATTCGGCCGCCACATAAATCACCTCGCGTCGCCATGCCGGTCCGCTCAGCGCTTCACGCGGCGTGCTGCCGATGCGGACGCTGCCGTCGCTGGGATCGAGATCGGCGATCATGCGCAGCAGCAGGCTCTTGCCGCTGCCCGAAGGGCCCGACAGCACCGTGCATTTGCCGCCCGTCACTTCGAAGGTGTAAGGGCCGCGGCCGTGGCCGGTCAGGTGTTCAATATGCAGTTGGCCGTCCATGTGGCGGGGCGGGGCAAGGCTGGTGGAAGGCGAAGTGCTGCAAGCGTATCGTCATTCGATGAATGGCGGATTAAGTGAGGCATGGAGCGTGACGTCAGGCTGCGCCAGACGGCGCATGGGGCGGCGATGCATATGGACGCCCCATCCAATTGTGGGCGCCGTCCCGGCGTGCGCAAGGGCGAGCCGCAACGGCAGCCGGGCGGGTGCATTGGCACCGTCCGACATGCTGTCGCGGCCGTGTCCTACACGACCGGCCCCAGGCCCTTTCTACACTGTCCAGTAGCGCCGTTGCCTGCCGCAGCGCCCGCCAGCCGGGCCATCGCGCAGACGCCGGACGCCCTACGAACCGACCCATCAGGAGAGTGCGATCATGAACAAGGACCAGGTGAAGGGCCGCATGAACGAGGCCAAGGGCAAGGCAAAGGAACTGGCCGGCAAGGTGACCGGCAAGACTTCCACGGAAATGAAGGGCAAGGCCCAGCAGGTGGCCGGCCGCACGCAGGCCAGCTATGGCGATACCAAGGAAGACATGAAGAAGAACCCGCGCTAGGGCTTGGCCCGGCGCGAGACAGGGGCCGCCAGCCACTGGCGGCGCCCGACTATCGTAAAGCGGGGCTGCGGCCCCGCTTTTTTCATGGCGGGCCGATTCATGACGGGCGGTAAATGCTGTGTTCCATATCCGTCGGCTTCCGGCGGACGGGCCGGTCCTGTAATGTGCGCACATTCATCCGCGCTCCTCTACCCGCGCTGGTCCCCAAGGGAATCCCCATGACCACCCGTCGTTCGACAGACCTGTTGCTGACCGCGCTGGCGCCCGCCATCTGGGGCACCACGTACCTGGTGACCACCAACTGGCTGCCGGCCGGCTATCCGCTGACGGTCGCCACGCTGCGCGCGCTGCCGGCGGGCATGCTGCTCTGGCTGCTGGGCCGGCAGCTTCCGTCGCGCAGCTGGTGGCTCAGGCTGCTGGTGCTGGGCGCGCTCAATTTCTCGTTCTTCTGGGCCATGCTGTTCGTCTCGGCCTACCGGCTGCCCGGTGGCGTGGCGGCCACGCTCGGCGCCATCCAGCCGCTGATCGTGATCGCGCTGTCGCGCGTGTTGCTGGGATCCGCGATCCGGGTGGGCGCGGTTGCCGCGGCGCTGGCCGGGCTGGCGGGCGTGGCGTTGCTGGTGCTGACCCCGAAGGCCACGCTCGATGCGGTGGGCGTGGCGGCCGGGCTGGCTGGCGCGGTGTCGATGGCGCTGGGCACCGTACTCACGCGCCGCTGGCAGCCGCCGGTGCCGGCGCTGACGTTCACGGCATGGCAGCTCACGGCGGGCGGCATCCTGCTGGTGCCGTTTGCGCTATGGCTGGAACCGCCGCTGCCGACGCCCACGCTGGCCAACGCGCTCGGCATGGCGTGGCTGACGGTGATCGGCGCGGCGCTGACCTATGTGCTGTGGTTCCGGGGCATCGCGCGGCTGGGCCCCGGCGCCGTGGCGACGCTCGGGTTCCTGAGCCCGCTCACGGCGGTGCTGATCGGCTGGATCGTGCTGGGCCAGACGCTGAGCACGGCGCAGATCGCGGGCATGGTGCTGGTGCTCGGCGGGGTCTGGCTCAGTCAGCGGGCCCAGCGATCGGTGGCAGCACCCGGCCCGGGTTCAGCAGGTTCTTCGGATCGAGCGCGCGCTTGACCTGCCACATCAGTTCCAGCTCCACAGGCGACTTGTAGCGGCCCAGGTCGTCGCGCTTGGCCACGCCGATGCCGTGCTCGGCCGAGATCGAGCCGTTCTCTGCGTGGGCTAGGCCGTCGACCAGATCCGACACGGGCTTGTACCACTGCGCCAGGAAGTCCTTGGCATCGCGGTCTTTCGGGCGCAGGGGGTTGAAGTGGACGTTGCCGTCGCCCATATGGCCGTAGATCACCATGCGGGTGGCCGGCTCCAGTGCCAGCACCTCGGCCGACGCCTTGTCGATGAACTGGGCGATGCGCGACACCGGCACCGAGATATCGCACTTGATGCTGCCGCCGGTGCGCGTCTGGGCGTCCGAGATTTCCTCGCGGATGCGCCAGAACTGCTGCACGTCGGCCAGGCTCGACGCCACGGCGGCATCCAGTACCCAGCCGTTGCCCAGGCCGGATTCCAGGATCTCCATCAGCGTGCCGCCGAGTGTTTCCTCATCGGTGCCCGACGTCAGTTCGATCAGCACCATCCAGTCATGGCGCGCCGGCAGCGGCGACGGCACGTCGCCCAGGTATTCGAGCACCAGGTCCAACGCCGGGGCCGAGATCAATTCGAAGGCCGTGACCGCGCCGCCCGACAGCGCGCGGGCCTCGCCCAGCAGCTTGACGGCGGCTTCCGGGCCGTCCACGGCCACGAGCGCCACGGCGGTGGAGCGCGGCTGCGGCATCAGCTTCAGCACCGCGCCGGTGATGATGCCGAGCGTGCCTTCGGCGCCGATGAACAGATGCTTGAGGTCGTAGCCGGTGTTGTCCTTGCGCAGGCCCTTGAGCGACGAGAAGATGCGCCCGTCGGGCAGCACCACCTCGATGCCCAGCACCAGGTCGCGCATGTTGCCGTAGCGCAGCACGGCCGTGCCGCCCGCGTTCGTCGACAGGTTGCCGCCGATCTGGCACGAGCCCTCCGAACCGATGCGCAGCGGAAACAGGCGGCGGGCGTCGTCGGCCGCCGCGCGCGCGCCGGACAGCGTCACGCCGGCTTCCACGGTCATCGTGTCGTTGACGGTGTCGATGGCCAGCACGCGGTTCATCTTCTTCAGGCTGATGACCACGGCCGTGCCGCTGTCGTCGGGCACGGCGCCGCCCATCAGCGACGTATTGCCGCCCTGCGGGACCACGGGCACGTCGTGCTCATGGCACCAGGCCATCACGCGGCTGACCTGTTCGGTGGTGGCGGGCATGACCACCAGCGGCGACTTGCCGCGATAGATGCGGCGGTAGTCGGTCACGTACGGCTCGGTGTCGGCGTCGGCGGTCAGGCAGCCGTTGGGGCCGACGATGGCCTGCATGGCGTGCAGCAGGTCGGCTTGGGAGGGCATGGCTTGGGAAGGCAGCGAGGACATCGTCGATACTCAGTAGGCGGCGCCGGGCGCGGACACCTGTTGGGCGCGCTCCGGCAGGAATTCGGCGGCAAGCTTGCGCGCCGCGTTGGCGTAGACCAGCACGTCGACGCCGGTGGCCACGAAGGTGCAGCCCAGTTCCAGATAACGACGCGCCAGTGCATTGTCTGACGTCAGCGTGCCGGCGGCCTTGCCGCTGGCGATGATCGTCCGCATGGCCGTCTCGATCTGCGCCTGCACCTCGGGGTGCCCCGGGTTGCCGCGATGGCCCATCGACGCGGCCAGGTCGGCCGGACCGATGAAGACGCCATCCACGCCATCGACCGCGCAGATCGCTTCCAGATTCTGCATGGCGGTCACGGTCTCGGCCTGCACCAGCAGGCAGACTTCGTCGTCGGCCACGGCCAGGTAGTCCTTGCGGGCGCTCCATTGCGACACGCGCGCCACGGCGCTGCCCACGCCACGCACGCCGAACGGCGGGTAGCGCGTGGCGCGCACCAGTGCGGCGGCCTGTTCGGCGGTGTCCACCATCGGAATCAGCAGCGTACGGGCGCCGATGTCCAGCAGTTGCTTGATCAGCGCGGTCTCGCCCGACACGGCGCGCACCACGGGTTGCGAGCGGTACGGGGCCAGAGCCTGCAGCGTCTGCAGGATGGTGCGCACGTCGTTGGGCGCGTGTTCGCCATCCACCAGCAGCCAGTCGAAGCCTGCCGTGGCGCTGATTTCGGCGACGTAGGGCGTGGCGGCGGACATCCACAGGCCGATCTGGGCCTGGCGGGCGGCCAGCGCGGCCTTGAACGGGTTATGGGCGGGCATGGGGTGTCTCCTGTCGGTCCGGGGTGTCGAACGGGGTTCGATGGGCGTTGTCAGTGCAACTGGCCCTGGCACAGATACTTGGTATGCATGTAATCGTCAAGCCCATGGCGCGAACCTTCGCGGCCGTAGCCCGATTCCTTCACGCCGCCGAACGGCGCCGCCTCGGACGCCAGCGCGCCTTCGTTGATGCCCACGATGCCGGTTTCCAGCGCCTGCGCCACGCGCCAGATGCGCCGCACGTCGCTGGAATAGAAGTAGGCGGCCAGCCCGAACGGCGTGTCGTTGGCGTCGCGGATCACCTCGTCCTCGTGGGTGAAGCGAAACACGGGCGCCACGGGCCCGAAGGTTTCCTCGTGCGCCAGCGCCATCGCGGGCGTGGCGCCGGCGAGCACGGTCGGGGCGTAGTAGTGCGGGCCGTCGGCGGTTCGCACGCGCTCGCCGCCCACCACCACGCGGGCGCCCCGGTCCACCGCATCGCGCACATGGCGGTCGATCTTGTCGACGGCGCGGGCGTTGATCATCGGGCCGATCTGCGCGGCGGGCTCGGTGGCCGGGCCCACATGCAGCGCACCCACGCGGGCGGCAAGCTTCTCGACAAAGGCGTCGTGGACGCCGGCCTGCACGTACACGCGGTTCGGGCACACGCAGGTCTGTCCGCCGTTGCGGAACTTGGCGGCCATCAGGCCTTCGACGGCGGCATCGAGGTCGGCATCGTCGAACACGATAAAGGGGGCGTTGCCGCCCAGTTCCAGCGACAGCTTCTTGAGCGTGCCGGCCGACTCGCGGGCCAGGTGCTTGCCCACCGGCGTGGAGCCCGTGAACGTGATCTTGCGCACGCGCGGATCGGCCAGCCAGGCATCGACCACGGCCGGGGTGTTGGCGCGCGATGCCGTGACGATATTGAGCACGCCTTGGGGCAGGCCCGCGCGTTCCGCCAGGCGGACCAGCGCCAGTGCGGTGAGCGGGGTGTCTTCGGCGGGCTTGGCCACCACGGTGCAGCCGGCGGCCAGCGCTGGCGCGATCTTGCGCGCAATCATGGCCAGCGGGAAATTCCATGGCGTGATGGCGGCCACCACCCCCACCGGTTCCTTCAGCACGATCATCTTGCGGCCCGGCACGGCCTCGGCCACCACGTCGCCGCAGATGCGCGTGGCTTCCTCGGCGAACCATTCCACGTACGAGGCCCCGTAGCGCACTTCGCCCACGCTCTCGTGCATCGGCTTGCCCTGCTCGGCGGAAATGATGCGCGCCAGGTCCTGCTCGTTGGCCAGGATCAGCGCGTGCCAGCGTTTGATGATCTGGGCTCGGTCGCGGGCGGTGCGGCGGCTCCAGGCGGGGAAGGCCGCGGCGGCGGCGTCGGCGGCGCGCCGGGCATCGGCGGCATCGCTGTCGGGCACGTCGGCGATCACAGCGCCCGTGGCGGGGTCGGTCACTGCCAGGCGGGCGCGGCTGTCGCACCACTGCTGGTCGATGAAGTTCTGGCTACGAAGCAGGGTGGGGTCGGTGAGGGTGGTCAGCATGCGATTGCGTGGTCGGATGTTGGAAGCGTCTGATATACGAAGGGTCTAGCTCACGATCCCCACATGCCAGGGCACGAATTCATGATCGCCCAGGCCAAGCAGCTCGCTCTTGGTGGGCTCGCCGGACGCGGCGCGCAGGATGTGTTCGAAGATCCGTTCGCCCATCTGGGCCACGGTGAGTTCGCCATCGAGCACCAGGCCGCAGTTGATGTCCATGTCTTCCTCCAGCCGGCGGAACATCGGCGAATTCGAGGCCAGCTTGATGGTCGGGGCCGGCTTCGAGCCGAACATCGAGCCGCGACCAGTGGTGAAGCAGATCAGGTTGGCGCCGCTGGCGATCTGGCCCGTGGCCGCCACGGGGTCGTAGCCGGGGGAGTCCATGAAGACGAAACCGGCGCGGTCGATCGGCTCCGCATACTCGTACACGGCCTGCAGGGGCGTGGTGCCGCCCTTCATGGCCGAGCCCAGCGATTTCTCGAAGATGTTGGCCAGGCCGCCCTGCTGGTTGCCGTGCCCCACCACGCCGTTGAACTGCGCGTTGTGACCGGCGGTGTAGCGTTCCCACCAGGCCAGGCGATCCAGCAGCTTCTGGCCCACCTCGGGCGTCACCGCCCGGCGCGTGAGCATGTACTCCACGCCGTGGATTTCCGGGGTTTCCGACAGGATCGCGGTGCCGCCGTGGCGCACCAGGATATCCATGGCCGCGCCCAGCGCCGGGTTGGCCGTGATGCCGGAGAAGCCGTCCGAGCCGCCGCATTCGAGGCCGATCTTGATATGGCTGGCGCTCACTGGCTGCCGCCGGAAGGCATTGGCGGCCGGCAGCATGGCCTCGATGGCGCGGATGCCGGCCTCGATCGTGGCGCGCGTGCCGCCCGTGTCCTGCATCACCAGCGTGTGCAGGTTCTCGCCGGGGACCAGCCCCTGCGATTCCACCAGCGAGGCCACCTGGTTGCGCTCGCAGCCCAGGCCGACGATCAGCACGCCGGCCAGGTTCGGATGCCGCGCATAGCCGGCGATGGTGCGACGCAGGAGGTCGAAGTGTTCGCTTGGCGACGACATGCCGCAGCCACTGCTCTGCGCGAACGCCACCACGCCATCGACGTTGGGATAGGCAGCCAGCCGTTCCCTGGTGAAATGCGCGGCGATGTGCTTGATGACCGTGGCCGAGCAGTTCACCGACGACAGGATGCCGACGAAATTACGCGTGCCCACGCGGCCGTCGGGCCGCACATAGCCCATGAACGTCGCGCGTTCGCTTTCCGGCACGTAGGCCACCGGGCGCACATCGGCACCGAAGGCGGGATCGCGGTAGTCATCCACGAGCCGCAGGTTATGGCTGTGCACGTGCTCGCCGGCGGCGATGTCGCGGTCGGCCACGCCGATCACGGTGTCGTACTTCTTGACCTGCTCGCCGCGTGCAATCGCACGGGCGGCAATCTTGTGGCCGGCGGGCACCTGGGCGCGCACGCGCACGCCCAGGTCTTCCAGTTGCTGGCCCAGCGTCAGGTCGCTGCGGGCGATCAGGACGTTGTCGTTGGCGTGCAGGCGAATGACGGGGTTCAGGGTCACGATTGACAGATTGGGGGCGGGTTAGCTCTGCGCGAGCATTTCCTTGAGCTTCAGGCGCTGGATCAGCTGCGTTTCCTGGCTGTAGACATCGGCCACGTACTTCTTGTAGTCCGGGCCGTCCAGGTACATGATCGGCGCGTCGATGCGCGCGGCCACGGTCTTGAATTCGGCGCTGGCCACGGCGGCGCGGAACGCGTCGCGCAGCTTCTTTTCGATGTCGGGCGGCAGGCCCTTGGGCGCGCCGATGCCATTGGGGGCTTCCACCACGACGTTGTAGCCCAGTTCCTTGAGCGTGGGCGTGTCCTTGAAGCGCGGCGTGCGCTGCTCGCCCCAGGTAGCCAGCAGGCGCAGCTTGCCGGCTTCCACATGCGGCGCCCACGAGCTGGAATCGGCCAGCAGGTCCACCTGGTTGGCCAGCACGTCCTGCAGCGCCTGCGAACCGCCCTTGTAGGCGATGGCGTTGAACTTCACGCCGGCGGCCAGCGCGAACTGCTCCATGCCGACGTGCGTGGCGCCGCCGACGCCGGCATGCGCGTAGGTGAGCTTTCCCGGGTTCGCCTTGGCCTCGGCCACCACATCGGCCAGCGTCTTGAAGCGCGAGCCGGCCGGTACGGCGATGCCGAACGTCTGGCCAGAGGTGCGTGCCAGGTAGGTCAGTTCGGTGCGAGGGTCCAGCTGCAGCATGCCCAGTTGCGAGAACCGCGTGACCGAAATCGGGATCTGGCCGATGGTGTAGCCATCGGGGTTGGCGCGGGCCAGTGCCTTCGTCCCGATCATGCCAGACGCGCCGGCGCGGTTTTCCACCACGATCGACTGCTTGAGAATCCCCGACGCCACCTGGCACAGGGCCCGCATCGACTGGTCGGCCGTACCGCCCACCGGCCAGGGGCAGATGAACGTGATGGGCCGGTCGGGATATTCGCCGGCAGCGCGTGCAATGCGCGGCACCAGCAGGCTGGCCGTGCCGGTGGCGGCAACGGCGGCGGTAGCGGCGCTGCCCAGCAGAAGTCGCCGGCGCGACAGGCTGGCGGGAAGACGTTGCGTCATGGGGTTGTCTCCGATCTTGTTTTAGGTCGCGGACCGGCTTCGATGCCAACCCGCTCTGGCACCGATTGTGGGCGCCCGGATCATAACCATCCAATAGAAAATTGGCATTGCTTCATAACCTTCCGGTTAGGTAGACTCGCAGCCATGGCGCATATCGACCGGGCCTTCCGCTCCAATATCAAGCTTCGTCACCTGCAGTTGCTGGTGGCGCTGGACGAGTTTCGCCATCTGGGCCGCACCGCCGAATTCCTGTCGGTCAGCCAGCCGGCCGTGTCCAAGGTGCTGGCCGAAGTAGAGAAGATGCTGGGGCTGACGCTGTTCATGCGCTCCACGCGGGGCACGGAGCCCACGCCGGCTGGCGAATCGCTGGTGCGCTTTGCGCGCGCCGTGCTGGCCCAGTATGACGTGACGCGCGACGAGATCGAGGCCGTGGCCAGCGGCGCGGCAGGCCGCGTGCGCGTGGGATCGATGGGCGCCACGCTGCCCGTGCTGCTGGCCCAGGCCGTGGCGCGCCTCAAGGACCGCTCGCCCCGCGCGACGGTGCTGGTCGAGGAGGGCGACCTCACGCATCTGCTGCCGCGCCTGCGGCTGTCGGAACTCGACGTGATCGTCGGCCGCCTGGAGCCCGCCTACGCCGCGCCAGACCTGATTACCGACGCGCTCTACGAGGATCCGATGGTGGCCATCGTCGCCGCCGGCCATCCGCTGTCCCGCCAGGCCAGCCCCGACTGGACCGACCTGGCGCGGCATCCGCTGGTGTTACCGCCGCCGTGGGCATCGCTGCGCGTCAAGATCGAGCAGGCGTTCTTCCATCATGGGCAGCAGCCGCCGGCCGACCTGATCGAGTCGTCGTCGTACCTGGCCGTCACCACCTTCGTGGCGCAGCGGCAGGGGGTAGGCTTCGTAGCAGGCTCCGTGGGCCGACAATTGCAGGCGGAAGGCCGCTTCCACGTGTTGGCAATGCCCGTGGAAGTGGAACTGCCGCCGGTAGGCATCATCACGCTGCGCGACCGCCGGCTGCCGCCGAGCGTGGCCGAACTGGCCGACTGCCTGCGCGAGACGGCCCGGGAGATCGACATGGCGAGCACCAGCCCCGGCAACCCCCGAAAGGGCGCCCGGACGCGCAAGACCGCTAAACCCGCAAGCAGGACCACATGACAGAAGCTTCCAGAACGTCCCGCCAGACCCAAGTCGTTGTACTGGGCGCCGGCATCGTTGGCGTTGCCACGGCGCTGGCGCTGCAACAGCGCGGCCATGCCGTGTGCCTGATCGATCGCAAGGCGCCGGGTCGCGAGACCTCGTACGGCAATGCCGGCATCATCCAGCGCGAGGCGGTGCAGCCGTACGCGTTTCCGCGCGCCTGGCAGGCGATCCTGCGGGTGGCGGCACGGCGTGGCAACGACGTGCACTACCACCTGCGTGCGCTGCCGTCGCTGGTGCCGTCGCTGGCGCGCTACTGGCACGCATCCGCGCCGGAACGCTATATGGCCACGGTCAGTGCCTACGCCGCGCTGATCCGCCATTGCATCGACGAACATGCGCCGCTGGTCGAACGCGCCGGTGCCCAGGATCTGGTCCGCAAGTCCGGCTGGCTGGAGGCATACCGGACCCCGGCAGCCTTCGAGGCGGCGGCCAAGGCGGCCGGCACCGTCGCGGCCGCGCACGATCTGCGCCACGCGGTTCTGGACAGCGCGGCACTGGCCGCCGCCGAGCCGGTGCTGCAGCGGCCGATGGCCGGCGCGGTGCACTGGCAGGACCCGTGGACGGTCAGCGATCCCGGCGAACTGGTGGCGCGCTACGCGGCGTTGTTCGAGCGCCAGGGTGGCGTGCTGCTGCAGGGCGATGCCGATACGCTGCGCCAGTCGGGCAGCGGCTGGACGGTGCGCACGCGCGATGGCGCGGTGGAGGCCGAACACGCCGTGATCGCGCTGGGGCCATGGGCGGCGGGGCTGACGCGCCAGCTCGGCTACCGGCTGCCGCTGTTCGTCAAGCGCGGCTACCACCGCCACTACCAGGTGAACGCCATGCCGGACAGACCGCTGCTCGATGCAGAAAACGGCATCCTGCTGGCGCCGATGCGCCAGGGCCTGCGGTTGACCACGGGCGCCGAGTTCGCGCATCATGAATCGCCGCCCACGCCGGTGCAGTCGGTACGGGCCGAAATGCTGGCCGGCGATCTGGTGCGGCTGGGCCAGCCCGTGGAAGCACAGCCGTGGATGGGCGCGCGGCCCTGCATCGCCGACATGCGCCCGGTGGTAGGGCGCGCGCCGCGCCATGCCAACCTGTGGTTCCACTTCGGCCATGGCCACCAGGGCCTGACGCTGGGGCCGGCCACCGCGCGGCTGCTGGGCGAACTGTTCGACCGCGAAACGCCGTACGTGGACCCCACGCCGTACGACCCGCGCCGCTTCGGCCGTTAAGCAGCCGAAGCCGCCGCGGCCTTCGACTGCGCCCGCGCCTGCAGGTGTCCGACGAACGCCGTGGCCACGTCGGACAGCGCCTCGTTCTTGCGGGTCAGGATGCCGAACGCCTTCATGTCCTGCCCCACCTCCACGGGCAGCGTGGCCAGCAGCGACGCCCGGACGTGATCGCGCACCACCGATTCGGGCAGCATCGCGATGGCATCGCCCGATTGCAGTAGCTGCAGCGTGGCGAAGATCGACGAACACTCGATCACGTCCTGCGGGGTGGACACCTGGGCCTGCGCGAACTGCTCTTCCAGCATCAGCCGCGCCGGGCTGGTCAGCGTCTGCAGCACCCAGGGCCAGCGCACGAGTTCGTCCCAGCCCGGCCCGTCGTGATCGTGTTGGAACGCCTGCACCAGCGGATGCCCGCTGCGCACCACGATCCGCAGCGGTTCGTCGGACAGCGCGCAGAAGTCGAACTTGTTGTGGTCGAGCGGGCCGGCAAAGCGCCCCACGGCCAGTTCGATCTCGTGCCGCTCCAGCAACACGCCGATCTGGTCGCTGGTTTCGCCCAGGATGCGCACGCCCAGGCGCGGCCGCTCGCGCTTGATGTCGGCCACGGCCGCCGCCACCAGGTCGGGCGCAGCCCCCATGATCGCGCCAAACACCAGATGCCCATGGCCGCCCCGGCGACGCACTTCCATGTCCTCCAGAAAGCGGTCCAGGCTGGCCTGCGTGTGGCGGGCATAGGTCACCACCTCGATGCCCAGCGGCGTCGGCCGCATGCCGCGCGCGTGGCGCTCGAAGATCGCAAAGCCAAACGCCTGTTCGATATCGGCCAGCATCTTCGTGGCCGACGGCTGGGTGACGTTGATCAGCGCGGCGGCCTGGTTCAGCGTGGGGGTGTCGGCCAGGGCACTAAGCAGGGCCCAATGCTTGAGTTTCAGCCGGTTCACCAGGCGGCGTGTCAGTGACATGCGGTGTCTCCTTGGCTATTCCAGAATGGAATGGCTCGCTCTTATAAATTGATTGGAACGATATAGCCTGCCGGCTTAGAGTGCAACGGACGCTTCTTCACCCATCACCATAAAGACAGGAGACAAGATGAAGCTGATTCGCCACGGTGCGGCCGGCCAGGAACGGCCCGGCCTGCTCGATGCCCAGGGACGCCTGCGCGACCTCTCCGCCCACGTGCCGGACATCACCGGCGCCACGCTTTCCCCCGATACCCTGGCCCGCCTGGCTGCCATCGACCCGGCATCGCTGCCGCTGGTGGAAGGCTCGCCGCGCATCGGCGCGTGCGTGGGCAGCGTGGGCAAGATGATCTGCGTGGGGCTGAACTATTCGGACCATGCGGCCGAATCGGGCATGCCGATCCCCACCGAGCCGGTGCTGTTCATGAAGGCCACCAGCGCGATCGTCGGGCCCAACGACGACGTGGAGATTCCGCCGCGCGCCGAAAAGGTGGACTGGGAAGTCGAACTTGGCGTGGTGATCGGCAAGACGGCGCGCTATGTGTCGAAGGCCGATGCGCTGGATCATGTGGCTGGTTACTGCATCGTCAACGACGTCTCCGAGCGGGCCTACCAGCTGGAACGCGGCGGCCAGTGGGACAAGGGCAAGGGCTGCGACACGTTTGGCCCGATGGGCCCGTGGCTGGTCACGCGCGACGAAGTGCCCGACGCCCAGGCCCTGGAAATGTGGCTGGAGGTGGACGGCAAGCGGTACCAGCACGGCAACACCCGCACGATGATCTTCGACGTGCCGACCGTGGTGTCCTACATCAGCCAGTTCATGAGCCTGCAGCCCGGTGACGTGATTTCCACCGGCACGCCCCCCGGCGTGGGCCTGGGGCAGAAGCCGCAGCCGGTGTACCTGACGTTGGGACAGACCATGCGGCTGGGCATCACCGGGCTGGGCGAACAGCAGCAGCGCACCGTGGCAGCCAACGTGGGAGGCCAGCCATGAACCAGCTCGACCTGAAGGGCCGCGTGGCCGTGATTACCGGCGGTGCGCAGGGTATTGGCTACGCCGTGGCCGAACGGATGCTGCGTTCGGGTGCCGTGGTGTCGCTGTGGGATGTCAACGAGGCGCAGCTGGTCAAGGCTTGCGAGGCGCTCTCGAAGCTGGGCCAGGCCACGGGCGAGGTCGTGGAACTGACCGACGAGACCGCCGTCGACAAGGCCACGCAAGCCACGATCCGGAAGCTGGGACACATCGACGCGCTGGTCAACAGTGCCGGCATCACGGGCGGCAATGCCCCTACGTGGGAACTGGACCCCGCCGTCTGGCGGCGCGTGATCGAGGTGAACCTGATCGGCAGCTACCTGACCTGCCGGTCGGTGGTGCCGCACATGATGGCGCGCAAGTTCGGGCGCATCGTCAATATCGCGTCGGTGGCAGGCAAGGAGGGCAACCCGAACGCATCGCACTACAGCGCGTCGAAGGCGGGCGTGATCGGACTGACCAAGTCGCTGGGCAAGGAACTGGCGCAGAGCGGCGTGCTGGTGAATGCCGTGACGCCGGCGGCGGCGCGCACGCCGATCTTCGACTCGATGAGCGAGCAGCACATTGCGTTCATGCTGTCGAAGATCCCGATGGGCCGCTTCCTGGAAGTGGAAGAGGCCGCGTCGATGATCGCCTGGCTGACGACCGAGGACTGCGCCTTCAGCACGGGCGCGGTGTTCGACCTGTCGGGCGGACGCGCCACCTACTAAGCGAAGTTCCTGCGGCACAGACCCCGGGGACAGGCATCCCCGGGCGGCCTGCCTCAACCCGTGCGCACGGCGGGGCGTCCCGCTGACGGCCAGTCCTGCGCAGAGGAGACACTCGTCATGCAATCCCATCGCCCGGACCTGGCGTCCGTCACGGCCAAGGCCATCGCGCGGCTGGTGCCGTTCCTGCTGCTGATGTACGTGCTGGCGTTCCTGGACCGCGCCAACATCGGCTTCGCCAAGAAGGCATTCCAGCTCGATACCGGCATCTCCGACGCGATGTTCGCGCTCGGTGCCGGCGTGTTCTTCATCGGCTACGCGCTGCTGGAAGTGCCCAGCAATCTGATCATGCACCGGGTGGGCGCACGGCTCTGGATGTGCCGCATCATGGTGACGTGGGGCCTCGTGTCGGCCGCGCTGATGTTCGTGCGCGGCGAGACCGGCTTCTACGTGCTGCGCTTCCTGCTGGGCGTGGCCGAGGCTGGCTTCTTCCCCGGCGTCATCTACTACCTGACAAAGTGGTTTCCAGCCAGCTCGCGCACGCGGGTCCTGGGGCTGTTCTACTTCGGCGCGCCGCTGGCCTTTATCTTCGGCAGCCCGCTGTCGGGCCTGCTGCTCGAATTCGACGGCGCGCTGGGCCTGAAGGGATGGCAGTGGCTGTTCCTGGTGGAAGGGCTGCTGGCCAGCGCGGTGGGCGTGTGGGCCTACTGGTATCTCGACAACGAGCCGCGCGACGCGCGCTGGCTCAGCGCCGACGAACGCGAGACGCTGGCCCGGGCCATCGAGGGCGAGGAGCAGCTCAAGGCCGCGCACGGCCCCAGCACGGTGATGCGGGCGCTCGGCAACGGACGGGTGCTGTTCCTGGCGCTGATCTACTTCCTGATCCAGGCCAGCGTGTACGGCGTGGTGTTCTACCTGCCGACCCAGGTGGCGGCGCTGCTCGGCAGGAAGGTGGGTGTCGAGGTGGGACTGGTCACGGCCATTCCGTGGGTTTGCGCGCTGGCGGCGGCCTATGTGCTGCCGCGCGTGGCCGAACGGCACGGCAACCATGCGCGGCTGGCGCTTGGCACGCTGGTGATCTCGGCGGCCGGCATTGCGCTGTCCGTGCATACGTCGTCGTCACTGGTGGCGCTGGCGGCGCTGTGCTTCGCGGCGGCCGGCTTTATCGCCGTGCAGCCGCTGTTCTGGACCTTTCCCACCAGCTATCTCGGCGGCGCGGCGGCGGCCGGCGGCATTGCGCTGATCAATTCGCTGGGCGCGCTGGGCGGGTTTGTTGCGCCGAACATCAAGACGTGGGCCGAGCAGGCGTTTGCATCGCACACGGCGGGCATGAACCTGCTGGCTGCGATTACCGTGGTGGGCGGATTGCTGTTCCTGGGGCTGCGCGGCGCGCGCCCGGCGCAGGCGCAGGCCAATCCGGCCGCCCATCGCCAGTTTTCCTGATTCCGATTCCTGGAGCACCGCAACATGAGCATGCCTACCATCCGGCACGTCCGTGCCTTCACGCTGCGCGGCGCCGGCGCCGACTATCACGACCAGGGCGCCGGCCACTGGATCGACGACCACATCGCCACGCCGATGGCGAAATACCCCGAATATCGCCGCAGCCGGCAGAGCTTTGGCATCAACGTGCTGGGTACGCTGGTGGTGGAAGTCGAGGCCAGTGACGGCACGGTCGGGTTTGCCGTCACCACGGGCGGCGAACTGGGCTGCTGGATCGTCGAGAAGCACCTGGCGCGGTTTATCGAGGGCCAGAGGGTCACCGACATCGAGAAGATCTGGGACCAGATGTTCAACGCCACGCTGTATTACGGGCGCAAGGGCATCGTGCTGAACACGATTTCGGGGGTGGATCTGGCGCTGTGGGACCTGCTTGCCAAGGTGAGGAAGGAACCAGTGCATGCGCTGCTGGGCGGCCCGGTGCGCGACGAACTGCAGTTCTACATGACCGGCGCGCGGCCCGACTTCGCCAGGAAGCAGGGTTTCATCGGCGGCAAGCTGCCGCTGCACCACGGGCCGGCCGAGGGCGAGGCGGGGCTGCGCCGAAATCTGGAACGGCTGGGGCAGATGCGCGAGGCTTGCGGCCCGGACTTCTGGCTCATGTACGACTGCTGGATGAGCCTGGACGTGGAATACGCCACACGCCTGGCGCAGGCGGCGTACCACGACTTCGGCCTGAAATGGATCGAGGAGGCGCTGCCGCCCGACGATTACTGGGGCTACGCGGAACTGCGCCGCAACGTGCCGCGCGGCATGCTGGTGACCACGGGCGAGCACGAGGCGACGCGCTGGGGCTTCAGGATGCTACTGGAGATGGGTTGCTGCGACATCATCCAGCCCGACGTGGGCTGGTGTGGCGGCATCACCGAACTGATCCGCATCTCGGCACTGGCCGACGCCCACGGCAAGCTCGTGGTGCCGCACGGGTCGTCGGTCTACAGCTACCACTTCGTCATCACGCGCCATAACAGCCCGTTTGCCGAATTCCTGAACATGTCGCCGGGCGCCGACCAGATCGTGCCGATGTTCGATCCGCAACTGCTGGACGAGCCGGTGCCCGTCAACGGCCGGATGAAGGCGTCCGCGCTCGATGCGCCGGGCTTTGGCGTGCGGCTGAACCCCGATCTGCCGCTGCACCGGCCGTTTCCGCGCTAGGAAACGCAAGCGGCGAATCGTGCTGCGGCGCGGCACGGCCCCTCGGCGGGGCCTTGCCACTGGCGCCGTTTGCTGGCGGGCGGCGCCGGATTCCTGTCGATCCGCGCTTTTCCCGTGTTCCGTGACCACCGCCGGTGGTAATCTCGCGGCAACTCCACACCCGCCCGGGATTCCGCCTTGCGTTCCGTCGATCCAGAACTCTGGCGTACCGCCGCCGACCAGCGCGCCTATCAGGACGCCCGCCGCCGCGTGCGGGCGCTGCGCTTCTTCTACATGCATGCGCTGATCTATGTGGGGGTCAACGCGCTGCTGATTGTCATCAACCTGGTAACGTCGCCCGAGCGGCCCTGGGTGCGTGCGCCGCTGATGGGCTGGGGCATCGGCCTGGCCGTGCACGGCATCATGACCTGGAGCCGGGTCGGCCTGCTGGGCCGGGGCTGGGAAGAGCGCAAGATCGCCGAATTCATGGCGCGCGACCAGGTGCGCACGCTGTCCACCGAGAAACAGCTGGTGGAAGCGCAGATGCGGCTGCTGCAGGCCCAGATCGAGCCACATTTCCTGTTCAACACGCTGGCCAACGTGGTGAGCCTGATCGAACCCGCGCCGCAGAAGGCCACGCTGATGCTCGAACACTTCATTGCGTACCTGCGGGCATCGCTGGCGGCCAGCCGGGCCACGCAGGGCACCGTGGCGCAGGAAGCCACGCTGCTGCGCGACTACCTCGCCCTGATCAAGATCCGCATGGGCGAGCGCCTGCGGTACACGGTGGACGTCGATGCATCGCTTGGCACCGTGCCGCTGGCGCCGATGCTGCTGCAGCCCGTGGTGGAAAACGCCGTCAAGCACGGACTCGAACCGAAGGTGGAAGGCGGCCGCCTGCTCGTGAAGCTGGAACGGCGCGGGCCGCGCATGCTGGCCACGATCGAGGACGACGGCATGGGCTTCAGGCCGGGCGGCAATGCCGGGGTAGGCTTGTCCAACCTGCGCGAGCGGCTGACCGTGCTCTATGACGGCGATGCCCACGTCCGCATCGAAGACCGCGCGCCCGGCACCGCCGTGCTGATCGACATCCCGCTGCCACGCGCACGCCGGAACGGAGACACCGCATGAAGCCCACCGCCCTGATCGCCGATGACGAGGAACACCTGCGCGCGCACCTGCGCGGCAAGCTGGCCCGGCTCTGGCCGGAGCTGGACATCGTGGCAGAGGCCGCCAACGGACCGGAGGCGGCGGCGGCCATCGCCCGGCTGGCGCCCGCTGTGGCCTTCCTGGACATCAAGATGCCGGGTCTTTCGGGGCTGGAAGTGGCGCAGGGCATCGAGACCGACACGCGCCTGGTGTTCGTCACCGCCTACGACGAGTTCGCGCTTGACGCGTTCGAGCGCGCCGCCGTCGACTATCTGGTAAAGCCCGTCACCGACGAGCGGCTGGGCCGCACCATCGAACGGCTGCGCAAGGCGCTTCAGGAATCTGCGCCGCTGCCCGAACTGGCGCAGCTGCTGGGGCAGCTGGCGCGGGGGCAGGCGCGCGCGGAAGGCGCGGGACCGCTGCGGTGGGTGCGCGCGAGCCGGGGCAACACCACCAGCCACGTGCCGATCCAGGACGTGTTGTATTTCCAGAGCGACGACAAATACGTGGTGGTCCACACGCCGGACGGCGAACACCTGATCCGCACGCCGCTGCAGGAACTGATCGACGGGCTGGATCCCGAGGTCTTCTGGCAGGTGCACCGCTCGACCATCGTCAACATGGAGCACGTGGCCGGCACGCGGCGCGACGATTCAGGGCGCCTGTTCGTCCGGATGCGCGGCGGCGACACGGAACTGCCGGTATCGCGCGCCTACGTGCACAAATTCCGGCAGATGTAGCCGGGGGGGCGTCGGTCACCGCTGCCGGTTCATGAATTCCTGGATCTTGCGGGTTTCCCAGTCGCGGCCCCAGCGCGACAGGCGCGTCCAGACCAGGATGCCGTGCACGCCCAGCCCCAGCCCCCAGGCCAGCGTGGTGGTCAGCGGCCACGGCCAGCCCGAGGTGGCGTAATGCGACCACGACGGTGTCGGAAAGTAGAAAAAGCGCAGCCACAGCCAGCCGTTCACCACCACGTAGATCAGCAGATGGATATACCAGCCGCGCAGCGCCCGCACCATGCGCCGGGCGCGCCAGTAGGCCCATGCCTGGTCGTCGTCGGCGCTGGCGTTCGGAAAGGGGGGATGCATGGGGCGCATGGCTCGGTCCTCGTCGTGAATGTCGTTGCGATGTCACAGGTATAAGCCACGGCGAAGGCACTTGCCAGGGGCAGGGGCTGAATCGACGGGATTGCGGCGCCAGCTACGAAACGGTGGCGCCAATGGCGGCGGCCGACGACTTCCGATTCACCCGGACGCGCACTGTCGCCTTGAACTGGGCCGCTTTGCTCAGGCACGCGGAAACGCGTCGCTATGTGGCCGACTATGAAGTCGGGCCCGTCGAGGCCGTCGAGCCCGTCGAGCCCGAAGATGCCCGTCAAATGATCGAACAGGCCGGATCGTTCGTGGCGGCGATCCATGCATATCCTGGCCACCGCATCCCCGCGGGCGGCTAGCCGAACCTACCCCTCCCGCGACACCTCCACCAGACAGCTCATCGCGTTCGGCCCCTGCGTGAGGTCCGATGTGCCGATGTCGAGCGTCAGCGTATTGGCGGCGCCGGCGCGGTCCACGCCTTCGGCATCGGGGTCGTACCAGGCGCCCGTGGCGATCATTGCCACGCCCGGGGCCACGCCATCGCTCACCGCCAGCCCGGCGGCAATGGCGCCGCGCGCATTGTGTACGCGCACCCGCATGCCGGGGTGCAGGCCGCGCGCCGCCGCGTCGGCTGGATGCAGCGTGATCCGCTCCGCGCCGGCCACCTTGCCCGACTGTGCCAGCGGGGCAGCATCGAGCTGGCTGTGGAGCCGGTCGGCCGGCTGCACCGACACCAGGTGCAGCGGGTGGCGCCGCGCTTCGGGCGCACCCAGCCATTCGACGGGCGGCTGCCAGTTCGGATGGGTGCCGCAGTCCCTGGATATGGCGCCAAGGGTCGGACTGGCAAGCTCGATACGTCCGCTTGGGGTGCGCAGCGGGTGCGCCAGCGGGTCTTGCCGGAAATCGTCGAATAGCACGAAGTCATTGGCGGGGGCGGGCAGGGCCACGTGGCCGCTGCGCCAGAACTGGTCGAACGGCGGCAGCTCGATGCCGGCGCTTGCCTGGGCGTCTCGGCAGCGGGCGTAGATCGACGCGATCCAGCCGCGTTCGTCGCGGTCTTCGGTAAAGGCCTGGCGATAGCTGAGGCGATCGGACAGATCGGTAAAGATGTCGAAGTCGCTGCGCGCCTGATGCAGCGGCGCGATGGCCTGGTGCATGGCCAGCACGTAGCGGTCGCGCGACGAGCCGCCGATATCGTTGCGCTCCAGCGCGGTGGTAACCGGCAGCACGATATCGGCATGACGTGCGGTCGCCGTCCAGCAGATGTCCTGCACGATCACGGTCTGCGGGCGCGCCCATGCCTGGCGCAGCCGCGCCAGCTGCTGGTGGTGATGGAACGGATTGCCGCCGGCCCAGTGCACCAGCTTCACATCGGGATAGTGGCGGGTCTCGCCCTTGAAACGGTAGGCGGTGCCCGGATTCAGCAGCATGTCCGACAGCCGTGCGCAGGGGATGTCGAGGTTGGCCGGGTTGCGGCCGACTGGCATTTCCGGGCCCGGCGTGGCCACGCGCGGGTTGCCCACGCCATTCATCGATCCGTGCCCGAAGCCGAAGCCCCCGCCCGGCAGGCCGATCTGGCCCAGCATGGCGGCCAGCGCAATGGCCATCCAGTATGGCTGCTCGCCGCGATGCTGGCGCTGCACGGCGAAACTGCAGGTGAGGTAGCTGCGCTTGCCGGCCAGCTGGACGGCCAATTGGGCGATGCGCGCGGCCGGAATGCCGGTGATGGCGGCCGCCCACGCGGGCGTCTTCGGTTCCCCGTCGGCGCTGCCCAGCAAATAGGCTTCGAGTTCGGCCCAGCCGCTGCAATGCGACTGCAGGAATGCCGCGTCGTGCGCCCCCGCGCGGCGCAGTTCGTAGGCCAGCGCCAGCATCAGCGCGACATCGGTGTTCGGGCGGATGGGAATCCATTCGGCGCCGAGGAAACCGGGGCAATCGTCGCGCGTGGGGCTGATATTGATGACCGTGGCGCCGCTGGCGGCCAGCTTGCGCAGCCACTGTTCCTGCGTATGCTCGGCGGCGCCGCCCGACGACACCTGGCCATTCTTCAGCGCCAGCCCGCCGAAGGCCACGAAGACCTCGGTATGGGCGATCAGGCTGGGCCAGGCCGTGACGCGGCCCGTCAGCGGCCGGTCGGTGCCGATCACATGCGGCAGCAGGAACTGCGCGGTGCCCCAGCTGTAGTTGCCTACCTGGTCGACGCAGCCGCCGCCCGCGAAATGAAAGCGCCGGATCAGCGAGCGCGCGTGGTGCAGCCGCCCGGCCGACGACCAGCCGTAGGAGCCGCCGAACACGCCGGCGGGGCCATGTTCCTCGCGTACGCGCCGGATCTCGCCCGCCACCAGGTCGAGCGCGACATCCCACGACACCTCGACGAAATCGTCGCGCCCTCGCGCATGGCCGTCGCTGGCCTCGCGTTGCGCCAGCCAGCCGCGCCGCACCATCGGGGTACGGATGCGCGTGGGCGAGTACACCATCGGCACGATGGCATCGAGCAGGGGCGACGGGTTGGGATCGGCCGCGAACGGTTCGCAGCGGACCAGCCTGCCATCCTCGACGACGGCCGTGAAGGCACCCCAGTGCGCCAGTTGCGGGTAGCGGCGGACAGTCACGGTATCAATCGCCCTGGATGCCGGCCTTGCGGATCAGGTCGCCCCACTTGGCGCGCTCGCTATCGAGCAGCTTCGCGAACTGCTGCGGCGTGTCCGAGGTGGCATCCATGCCCGACTGGGCCAGGCGGTGGCGGATGTCGGGGTCGGCCATGACCTTCACCAGCGCCTTGTTCAGCTGCGTGATGACATCGGGCGGGGTGCCGGCCGGCGCCACCAGCCCGTACCAGTTGGTGACCTCGTAACCGGGCACGCCGGCTTCGGCCACCGTCGGCACGCCGGGGAACTGCAGCGATCGTTTGGCGGTGGTCACCGCCAGCACGCGCAGCTTGCCTGACGCGATCAACGGCTTGGCCGACGGATCGGAGAACGTGATCGGCACCACGCCGCCCATCACGTCGGTCAGCGCCGGGGTGGTGCCCTTGTACGGCACATGCTGCATCTGCACGCCGGCCAGCATCTTGAACTGCTCGGCAGCGATCTGGCCGATCGTGCCATTGCCGCCCGATGCGTACGAGAACTTGCCGTTGGCGCTCTTCACGGCCGCCAGCAGGCCCTGCACGTCCTTGTACGGGGTGTCGGCGCCGGTCACCAGCACGTTGGGCATGGTCACCAGCACGCTGACCGGCGCGAAGTCCTTCTGCGGGTCGTAGGCCAGCTTGCGCAGGTTTGGCCAGATCGTGAACGATCCCGGCGTCGCGATGTAGAGCGTGTAGCCGTCGGGCGCGGCCTTGGCCACCAGGTCCGTGGCAATCAGGCCGCCCGCGCCGGGCCGGTTGTCGATGATGACGTTGGCCTTGAGCTGGTCCGACAGCGCGGGGGCAATGGCGCGGGCCAGCGCGTCGGCGCCGCCGCCGGGCGGAAAGCCGACCACCACGCGGATCGGCTTCGACGGATCGGGCCAGGCCGCATGGGCCAGGGGTGTCAGTAGGGCAAGGCTGAGAACGAGGGCGCGGTGGGCAAACATGGTGAGGCTCCGATGGTCTTGCTTCAAGGCTTGGTAAGGCGTTGTGGCGTCTGCCCTCTCTCGCGGACCCCCGCAAGCGGGAGAGGGGAGCGAACCAGCGCATGCGAATGGCCCTTGGTTTTCTCCCCTCTCGCGTTCACGGGAGAGGGGCGGGGGAGAGGGCAGGCCGTTGTCATGCCGTAACGGAAAACTGGATCGATACCGTGTCCCATTCCCACGCCACGAAGGCCAGGCGCTCGCCGGTGTGGACAACGGGGTCGCTGCGCAGGCCGATCAGCACGCCGTCGCGCGCGAGCGGCTTGACGGGCGTGAGCGAGGCGTCGAGCTTGAGCGTGTCGCCAATCGAGGCGCCTTCGCCGAGCTTGTCTCCGGCCCGCGCCGCCGGAATGAACAGGCCGCCGTCATCGGCGGTAATCCAGCCGCGCCGTGTCACGCGCCGCAGCGTGGTGGCGGCGGGCTTGGCCGGCGGGCCGTCGAGAATGCCCATCTGCACGGCCAGCGTGTGGAAGCCGGTCTCGGCCACGGCGATGTTGTCGGCCTCGAAGCGGCTGCCGCTGCCCAGTTCGAGCATGAACGCGCAGACCCCGGCGGCCAGGCACTGGTAGTCGAGCGCGCCGGCGATGTTGCCGGGCAGCTCGCCCTTGCCGCCCACGTCCTGCTGGCAGGCCACGTGGGGATGAAACGGCGCCATGGCGGCCAGCACTTCTGCCTCGGTCACGCTGCTGCCCGGGTGGACCTTGTAGACCGTGTAGGGGCGGGCATCGAACAGCGGATTCATCGTATGCAGGTTGATGAGCACGTCGGCCACGCCGCGTATTTCGCTCATCAGCGCGTGGGCCAGCCGCTCGGATACCAGGCCGCCGGCGCTGCCCGGATAGGTCTGGTCGAGGTCAAGCTCGTCATAGGGATTGCGCTTGCGCCGTGCGTCCAGCGCCTGGGGATTGCCAGTAGGCGTGACCACCACGTTGCCACGCATGGCGGCCGGGTCCAGGCTGCGTGCAAAACGCAGGGCGGCCACCATGCCGTTGATCTCGTCGCCATGCACCTGGCCATGCAGCCAGAGCGTGCGCCCCGGCCGTGCGCCACGTACGGCCACGTAGGGCAGCGAGACGGACATGCCCGAGGCCATCGAGCCTACGGGCAGCTGGCCGCTGGTGCGGGCAGGGCCGGATTGCTGGCGCAGCCAGTCACCGATGATGGGCATGGGAAGTGTCCTTTTCTGTCGATTCGAGATGAGCGATGGCGGCGAATGCCTGATCCAGGTCCGCCAGCAGGTCGGTGACGGCTTCGAGGCCGATATGCAGGCGGATCACGGTGCCGTGCCGGGACCAGTCCGTGACGCTGCGCGCGCGGCGCATGTCGGCCAGCACGGCCAGGCTTTCGAAGCCGCCCCACGAGGCACCGATGCCGAACAGCCGCAGGCTGTCGACGAAGCGTTCGGCCGCCACCGGCGCCTGCGAGCGCAGCGTGAACGACAGCAGGCCGTTGGTACCGTGGCAGTCGCGCTGCCACAGCGCGTGATTGGGATCGTGCGGCAGCGCGGGGCAGAAGACGTCGGCCACCTCGGGGCGGTCGAGCAGCCACTGCGCCACGGCCAGCGCGCTGGTCTGGTGCTGCGCCAGGCGCGCACCGAGCGAACGGATGCCGCGCTGTACCAGGTAGGCGTCGTCGGGGCTCACGGTCATGCCGAAGGCATCGGCCATGGTGGCCAGCGGCTGCCACGCGGCCTCGGTGGTGCAGACCGTGCCCATCATCACGTCGGAATGGCCGCCCAGGTACTTGGTGGCGGCCATCAGCGAGATGTCGGCGCCGAGCGTCAAGGGGCGGTACAGCAGGCCCGAACCCCAGGTGTTGTCCGCCGCCACCAGCGCGCCGTGGGAGTGGGCGCGGGCCGCCAGCGCTGGCAGGTCGCACATCTCATAGACCAGCGAACCGGGCGCCTCGACATAGACCAGCCGCGTCTCGGGGCGCAGCTTCGCGTCCAGGTCGGCGCCGTTGGCCGCATAGAAATCGGCCGCGATGCCGTGCTCGCGCAGGAAGCCGTTGGCCAGGTTGCGCACCGGCTCGTAGACGCAATCGGGCAGCAGCACATGCTGGCCGGGACGCACGTAGGCCAGGATCGTCATCGCGGCGGCGGCCAGGCCCGATGGAAACAGTCGCGTGCGATAGCCGTCTTCCAGCGTGGTCACCATGTCTTCGAGCGCGAAGTTGGTGGGATTGCCGCGCGCGCCGTACGTGAACAGCCGCTCGGTGTCGCGCCGGGCGCGCATCTCGCGCTGCTGCGCGACGGACTCGAACAGCACGGTGCTGGCGCGCACCACGGGCGGGTTGACCGGCTGTCCGCCGGGCACGGCCGTGGAGCGTCCGGCATGGGCAAGGCGGGTGGGGATCGCTTTCGTCATTGGCTGGCCTGTGGGTTGGCGCATGTTGTACGGGGGTGTCGCAAGGCGCGTGCCTGCATCGGTCGATCAGTCCACGTGCGCGCCGGACAGCTTGACGATCTGCGACCAGCGGGCAATGTCCTGCTTCATCTGCGCGGCAAAGGCCTCCGGGCTGTTGGCGACCACGTCGCTGCCCCCTTCGTTGATGGTCTTCACCACCTCGGGCATCTGCAGTACCTGCACGATGGCGCGGTTCAGCAGCGCCACGCGCTCCGGCGACGTGCCGGCCGGTACGAAGAAGCCGTACCAGTCCTCGAAGCGTGCATTGCGATAGCCCAGCTCTTCAAGTGTCGGCACCTTGGTGAATACCCCGAGACGGCGCGGGCTGGTGACGGCCAGCGCACGCATGCGGCCGGTCTGGATGAAGCCCGACACCGACGACGTGGACGTGATCAGCACATCCACCTGCCCGCCGAGCAGGTCGTTGATGGCCGGACCCGCGCCCTTGTAGGGCACATGCTGCAGCGAAACCTGGCTGTCCTTGTCGAGCACCACGCCCACCAGGTGCGACAGCGTGCCGTTTCCGGGCGTGGCGAACGTGATCCTGTTCGGCTGCGCCTTGGCCTGCGTGGCCAGTTCCTCGAAGGTCTTCCACGGGGCGTTGGCCGATACCACGATGGCCAGCGGTGCCGCGTTGATCTGCGTGACCGGGATGAACTGCCTGACCGGATCGAAGCCGGGCGCGCGGTACAGCGTCGGGTTGACGGCCATGATCGATACCTGCGAGGTCAGCACCGTATAGCCGTCGGGCTTGGCCTCGGCCACGTACCGCGTGCCGATGTTGCCGCCCGCGCCGCCCCGGTTGTCGGTCACGGCGCTCTGGCCCAGCACCTGCGACAGCCGCGTGGCCACCACGCGGGTCACGGCATCGTTGCCGCCGCCGGCCGGGAACGGCGACACGATCCGCAGCGGCTGCGACGGAAATCCGTTGACGGGGGCCAGGGGCTGCTGCGCCGCGGCGGCGGTGGACAGCGTGACGGCGCATACGGCAACCAGGTACTGCGCAAGACGTGACGACAGGCGGGATGACATCGGACGGGACATGGGGGCGACCTCGTTCTTCTATGGCAGGTTGAAAGTGGGATGACTCGGGTGGCAGTCAGCCGGCAGGGGGGAAGCGGAACGTGGCGAGTTCCTGCGCGTCGAGCTGGGCGATCAGGCCCGTTTCCCAGGCCAGGTACTTGCGCGCGGCGGCCTTGTTGCCGTCGTGGCGGTCATGCACGAAAAACAGGTAGTCGATGCACTGCGCGTCGGGCAGTGTGTCGGCGCCCTGGCGCACGGCATGGCCGGCATCGCGCCACGCCGCAAAGCCACCTTGCAGCCGACGCAGGTTGCGGAAGCCCAGCGCGCGCAGATCGGCCACGGCCAGCTCGGCGGGATCGTCGCCGTCGGCATCGCCAATCAGCACCAGCGTGGTGTCGTGCGGCACGCCGCGCAGGTCCCGCGCCAGGCGGGCACGGGTGGACCAGCGGGCCCCGGCGACATGTCCGGCGCGGTAGGCCATGCTCCCGCGCAGGTCCAGTGCCAGCATCGACTGGTCGGACAGGCCCGCTGCCAGCTGCGCGGCGGATGTGCCCGGCAGTGCGGTCACTTCATGCGTTGGGCCCTGGGGGGCGCGCACGCCGGCAGCCTGACCGGCCTGCAGGCCGCCGTCGAGCACCACCGCGTCATGGCCCATCTGGCGCAGCCAGCTGGCCACCACCGGGGCGCGCACGCCGTCGGCGTCGAACAGCACCAGCCGGGCGCGGCGGATGCCGACGTACTGGTCGGTAGCCTGTATCAACTGGCCGCCGGGCGTGTGCTGTGCGCCGGGCAGCGTCTGGGCGGCGAATTCCTCGGCGGTGCGCACGTCGCACAGGAACGTGGTGCGCGTCGTGTCGGCCAGCCATGCCTTGGCCTGCGCGGCGTCGATGTGGGGGACGTCAAAGCGTTGCGTCAGCGCCTGGGCGGCGCGGCGGGCCGCGTCGATGTCCTGCGGCAGGCCATTGTCCGGATAACGCGCCGTGCCGCCGTGTTCGAGCGCGAAATCGTTCAGGTACCAGCCCTGCGTGCCGTTTTCGAGCGCGTAGACCGGATTGGTTACGCCGAAGTTGATCAGCGACTGGGCGCCGATGATGCTCCGCGTGCGGCCGGCGCAGTTGATGACGATCGGCGTGGTGGTGTCGGGCACCAGGTCGCGCAGACGATAGGCCAGCTCGCCGTTGGGGCAGCAGATCGCGCCCGGAATGTTCATCTTGCGGAATTCGCTGGTGGGGCGTCCGTCGAGCACGACCGGCGCCTGCGGGCCGGCCTGCATCGCGGCCAGTTCCTGCGCGGTCACGCGCGGCGTGTGGTAGTGGTGCTCGGCCAGTTCGCCGAAGGTCTTCGACGGAACATTCACGCCCGCGAACAGCGTATAGCCGGCCGCGCGCCAGGCCGGCATGCCGCCGTCGAGCACGAACAGGTTCGTATAGCCGAGCGATGCCAGCGCCGCGGCAGCGGCCTGCGCCACGCCGTCGCCGTCATCGGCCAGCACGATACGGGCATCGGTGCGCGGGGCCAGCCGGCCGATATCGAGTTCCAGCCGGCTGTAAGGCATCGGCACGGCATAGAACGGATGGCCCTCGCCATACTGGCCGTGTTCGCGGACGTCGAACAACGCGATTTCGTCGGCATCGTGCAGCCAGCCCTTCAGGGTGACGGCATCGACGGCGGTGTAGGTGGGCTGGGTCATGAAATTTGGGCAAAAAGGGGGCCGTCCTTGCTGAAACAGCGAGGAATCGGCTTCGATCTCGGGAGTTGGCGGGGCGCGTGGCGGCCCCGGTCGGGCTGTGGCTTAGCGGCGGGTCTGTACGCCCACGTTCATGATCTGGCAGCGTCCGGTCTCGAGGTCGAACGTCAGCCGTTCGGTCAGTGTTTCCAGCGCGCGACCGTACATGTGCAGGTGACGGATGACGGCATCGCCACGGATTTCCACCGAATGGATGTCGTCGGGCAGCAGGGCGATGCCGTTGCGCGGGCCCACTTCCACGGTGTGCGAATGTTCCAGCGTGGCCACGCCGGCCTGGCTGCCGTCGTCGGTGCGCACGTAGACGTCGTTGAACTCCACCCCGCTCACGCCGGCCACGCAGGCCCAGGTGGTGTGGTTGTGCGGCGGAATGCGCTTGCCGGGCCGCATGACGTTCAGGTACAGCGCGTACGTCTGGTTCGGATCTTCGGCAATCAGGTAGCGCGCCTGACGCTCGTTGACCTCGGGCGGCGGGTAGTCGGCTTCATTCCACAGCTCGGTGCGGGCGGCCAGGTCTTCCACGAGGGGTAGCACTTCGGCCAGGCTGGCGCGGGTAACGCCGCCCTTGTCTACAATGTTTCTAATGGATTCGATGGTGTCGCCAACGGCGGACTGGCGCTGTGCTGCGAGGGACATGGTGCGAGCAATCCTTGCAATCTCTGTTTTTCGGGGGTAGAACGGTGCTTCGTGTTTCACTGTAATGAACACCCGTTCTGAAAACCACTTAATGCGCGACGAAAACCCATTAGCGCCGCTAATGAATGCGAAACCTTGACCTCGACCTGCTGCGAACACTGGTGGCCATTGCCGATCACGAGACGTTCGGGGCGGCCGCCGAGGCCGTCCAGCGCACCCAGTCGGCGGTGACCCAGCAGATGCAGCGGCTGGAAGAGCAGCTGGACCTGCCGTTGTTCGAGCGGCAGGGGCGCAGCAAGCAGTTCACGCGGCATG
The DNA here is from genome assembly GCF_900104095.1 of Ralstonia sp. 25mfcol4.1. GTDB lineage: Bacteria > Pseudomonadota > Gammaproteobacteria > Burkholderiales > Burkholderiaceae > Cupriavidus. The sequence goes on from NZ_FNJO01000006.1 coordinate 108,430, forward strand.
GCAAGAAGCTGCTTGAGTATGCGCGGCAACTGCTCAGTACCAACGACGAGGCGCTGCGCGTATTGCGCGAGGGCGACCTGACCGGCTCGCTGCGCATTGGTGCGCCGCACGATGTGGCCGATACCATCCTGCCGGTGCTGCTGTCGCACATCGCCCGGTCGTCGCCGGCCTTGCGGCTGGAGATCCACGTCGGCCGCAGCCCGTTCCTGATGGAGTCGCTGCGGCGCGGCGAAATCGACCTGACCGTTTCCACACGAGAGGACAGCGCGCTCGAAGGCATCGTGCTGCGTACGACGCCAACCATCTGGGTCTGCGCGGCGGATTTCGTCTATGAGCGCGGCACGCCGGTGCCGCTGATCCTGGCCGACGAGCCGAGCCTGTTCCGCAAGCTGTCGCTGGAGGCGCTGACGCAGGCCGGTGTGCCGTGGCGTATCGCCTATCTGGCCCCAAGCCTGATCGGCATCAAGGCAGCGTTGCGCGCCGGGCTGGGCGTCACGGCACGCAGCATCGACCTGCTGCAGGCCGACTTGCGCATCCTGGGCGAAAGCGATGGCCTGCCACGGCTGCCCGATGTCACGTACTACCTGTGGGCGCGTCCCAATGCGGTCAATCCTGTGGCGCGACATGTCTTCTCGATGCTCAAAACGGCCCTGCAGCGCGGGCTGGCCGGCGCCTGACGCCGGCGGCTGCCGCGCATTTCCCGAACGGGCAAAGGCCAGATCGTAGGGCGCGCGCAACACGGCGCAAACGAAGAAGATCGCGTATGGATATGCGGGCGCACCTTTCCGTCTGCTTTCAGGGCGACATTGATGCCCATCAAGAGTCAGCCAGCGGGCATGGGTGCCTAATCCGAAGGCCCGTTCCGAGGCATCGGCGATGCCCGAGCGGTTCAGCAAAGTTCGGAGTCCTCCCATGAAGCCCAGACCATTCCTACCAGCCCTGCTGTGGATCACGGCATCGATCGGCGCCGGCGTGGCGTCCGCCACCTCGCAGCAGGCCGAACCCGTGCAGCCCATCGAACCCGCGAAGATCACAGATCCGGCCCGCGTGGCCCTGGGCGAAAAGCTCTGGTTCGATCCCCGCCTGTCCCGCTCCGGCTTCATCTCGTGCAATTCGTGCCACAACCTCAGCATGGGCGGCTCGGACAACCTGAAGACGTCGATTGGCGACAAATGGAACAAGGGGCTCGTCAATTCGCCCACCGTCCTCAATTCAAGCCTGAATTTCGTCCAGTTCTGGGACGGCCGCGCCAAGGACCTGCAGGAGCAGGCGCACGGGCCCATTGCCAATCCGATCGAGATGGCGTTCACGCATGACCTGGCCGTCGACACCGTGAAATCGATCCCCGAATACCGGGCCGAATTCCGCAAGGTGTTCCAATCCGGCAAGCTGACGATGCACGAGATCACGCTGGCCATCGCGGCGTTCGAAGAGACGCTGGTCACGCCCAATGCCCGCTTCGACAAATGGCTGAAAGGGGACAAGACGGCCATCGACGCGCAGGAACTGCGCGGCTACCAGCTTTTCAAGGCTTCCGGCTGCGTGGCCTGCCACAACGGCCCCAACCTGGGCGGCACATCGTTCCAGAAGATGGGGCTGGTCGAGCCGTACAAGACGAAGAACCCGTCCGAAGGCCGGGCCGGCGTGACCGGGCAGGACGCCGACCGCTTCAGCTTCAAGGTGCCCACGCTGCGTAACGTGGCATTGACGTATCCGTACTTCCACGACGGCGAAGCGGCCACGCTGACCGAGGCGGTGGACGTGATGGGCCGCCTGCAACTGGGCCGCAGGTTCACGGCCGAGGAGAACGCCGATATCGTGGCCTTCCTGCACACGCTGACCGGAGATCAGCCGCGCCTTACGCTGCCCATCCTGCCGCCCTCGAACGACAAGACGCCGAAGCCGCGTCCGTTCGAATAACTGGTCGTTGCTGCCGCCGCGCCGTGTGCCGGGCAGCGACGAGAGCCAATTGAAAGCCCATGGAAAGCTGCTGGAAAGAAATGCGATCCATGGACATCCTGCCGGGCGTTCCGTTCGGCGGAATAGCTGGAATTCACTGTTGCAAGAAACGCGTATTGCGGCGCGTCAAATATCCCCTATCTTTGCACCACTGTCGTTCAGATTTTGACCAGGAGGTGCTGAGATGAACAACACGACCCTCGACGCAGGACTTCAGTCCTTCCGCACGCAGGCCAACGACGATGCCGTCACGGCCATCCACCATCAGGACATCGTTGCCGCGTTCACGGCCCAGCCGGCGGCCTCGCCGGTTGCCGTGCTGCACATGCTCTATCCGCGTACGGACGCCCGCACGCACCGCAGTCTCGATCACCTGGTCGGCGCGCTCCGCAACCACGGGCTGCATGAGGTGGCCACGCTGGTAGAGCGCGAGGCGCACTATCTGGTCTTCAAGGACCCCGTGCAGGCGTGGCGTGCACTGCATGAAATCCGGCACGATTCGCTGGCCATCGGCGTCCATCTCTACTATCGCGGCCAGACCGGCGACGCCGCGGAGCGCGCGCTCGACAGCGACGCGCACCGCCTGCACTGAGGCCGCGGCGATCATGCCCGCATCCAGCGATGCGGGCTTTTTTTTGTCAGTTCAACGAGGAAGCCCGGCCACGGCACAGCCACGGCAGCGGGCGTGGTTGCGATACAGTAGGGGCCGTTCATTCGTCCTCCAAAGAGTGTCCCCATTTCCGATTTCGTAGTCGACCGCGTGCTGCTGACCAATGACGACGGCATCGAGGCGCCGGGCCTTGCCGTGCTGGAACAGGTGGCGGCCACGCTGGCCCGTGAGGTGTGGATCGTGGCCCCGGATCACGACCAGAGCGGCACGTCGCACTCGATCAGCCTGCACGCGCCGCTGCGCGTGGCCGAGCACGGGCCGCGCCGCTTTGGCATCAGCGGCACGCCGGGTGACTGCGTGGTGATGGCCGCGCGCCATCTCATGCGCGACGCGCCGCCCGATCTGGTGCTGTCGGGCATCAACCGGGGCGGCAACCTCGGGCTGGAAACCGTGTTCTCCGGCACCGTGGGCGCCGCCATGACCGGCATGCTGCTCGGCATCCGTTCCATCGCGCTGAGCCAGGTGTTCACCGATCGCAATGCGGTGAAGTGGCACACGTCGCGCGGGCTGGCGCCGGATGTGATTCGCCGCCTGCTGACGGCCGGCTGGACGGACGGGGCATGTCTGAACGTGAATTTTCCCGATGTCGAACCGGAGCAGGCCGGTCCGCTGGTGGTGTCGCGCCAGGGCATGGGGCTGGTCAAGGCTATCGACGTCCGCGCGCATGTGGACCCGCGTGGCATTCCGTACCACTGGCTCCAGTTCTCGCGCGGCCCCCGTCCCGATGTGGACGATGCCGAAGCGATGGTGGTGGGGCGGGGTGCGGTGTCGGTCACGCCGCTGCGCTTCGAGCGCACCGATGACGACGCGGCCGCGCAACTGGACGCGCAACTGGCCGCCGCCCTCGGCTAGCCCCAGGCGTCAGCGTCGCACGAGCAGCGCCACGGGCAGCGTGGCGAACACGTCCTTGGCGCGCAGCCATCCCGCGTGCGATGTCACGGCATGACCGGTCAGGATGTCGGTCCACCCGCTGCCGTTACCGTCTGCTTCGCCGCCATCGCCCGTATGCAGGCCTGTATCGTGCCAGCACTGCGGCGGAATACGCGGCTCGGCCGGATCTACGTGGCGCGCGGCGAGCCGGGTGACGGCAACCACCGCTTCCACGTTGCCGCATTCGCGCGCAAACGCCAGCACGGACCCCGCCAGATCGCCGCTCGCGGACACCGGCCGGTAGCTGCCCTGGTCGAAAAGCGCGGGGTTCTCGCGCCGAAATGCCAGCACGCTGCGGATCAGCTGCTGCTTGATGCGGCCGTCGCGCCAGTGCGCAAGCCAGTGCGACCAGCCCGCACGGCATTCCAGTTGCGCCTGTAGCCGCGCGTAATCGGGTGCGCGCCGGTTGTCGGGGTCGACCAGGCTGAAGTCCCAGGTTTCATTGCCCTGGTAGCGGTCCGGCACGCCGGGCGCGGTCAGCTGCAACAGCGTCTGCGCCAGGCTGTTCAGCGCCGCGGCAGTGCCGATGCGCGCCGCGAAGGCGCCGATACGCTCCAGCACACTGTCCGCCCCGCCGATGGCCATGGCGGGCAGAAACGCCTCGCACGCGTGTTCGTATTCGAGATCGGGATGGGTCCAGCTGCCGTGGCGCTTGGCCTCGCGAATGGCCTTGCGTTGCCAGGCCAGGATGCGGTCGACGAAGGTGCGCTGGCCGTCCTCGGACTCCAGCGCGCGGGGATCGGCGGGCCATGCGCCCACCAGCGTCTGGTACAGCATCAGCCGGTCGATGCCATCGGGGCCCTTGGGCGATGCCGCCAGCAGGGGCGCCAGATGCGCCTCCCAGCCGGCCACGGCTTCCGCCCATGCCTCGGGCACCTCGCTCAGCACCGCCAGTCGCATCCGCGCATCCTCGCCGCGCTTGTGGTCATGGGTGGATACGGCCAGCATGGCGTGAGGCCATGTCTGGGCGCGCGCCTGCATCCGCTGGTGAAAACGTTCGGCTGCAATGGCCAGCGTGCCCGGATCGCTGCCCACCTCGTTGCGGGACAGCAGCCGCCCATAGCGGTAGAACGCGGTGTCCTCAGTGGATTTGGCGGCCAGCGCGGGCATCAGTTGCTGGAGTTTGGTGCGAAGCTGCCCGGCTGCGCTGTCGAGCGGGGCGTCGGCGCGCAAGGCGGCCACGATGAAATCGAGCGCGGCCGATTCGTCCGGCGCCAGGTGGTGGCGCGCGGCCTCGGCTGCAGCCGACACCATGTCGTCGTCGAACGAGCGGTCCCGGTCATTGTCGCCGGTCACGTAGTAGCTGCGGTACACGGGGATGGCCGTCATGAACGCCGAGAGCGCATGATGCAGCGCGTGCGGCGACAGGTCGCGCGTGGCCACGTCGCTGCGTGCCCGCGCAAGCAGCCGCGCGCAGAGCGACTGGACCTCCGTGACCAGATGCCGTGCCAGCACGCGATGCCGCCCGGCATGTACCTGTTCGGCAAACGTGCGGTCGTCGCCGCTGATCTGCAGCCAGAGCATGTTCAGCGGGGCCGCGCCATGCAGGTCGTGCAGCACGGCGCCCACCTCGTCCATGAAGTCGTAGCCGGTGGTGCCATCCACTTGCCAGTCGCGCGGCAACGGCTCGCGCTCGCCGAGGATCTTCTCGACGACCAGCCATGGATGCACGCGCGCCAGCGCGGCGGGCCGGCCGGGCCGCAGGGTGTCCAGGCGCTCGCGTACGCGGCGGCAGTAGCCGGCCGGGTCGGCCAGGCCATCCACATGATCGATGCGCAGCCCGTCGATCCAGCCTTCGCGGTACAGCCGGAACGGCAGTGCATGTGTGGCCTCGAACACGTCCTCGCATTCCTGGCGCACGCCCACCAGTTCCGTGATCTCGAAGAAGCGGCGCCAGTTCAGCATGGCGGCCCCGGTGCGCCACCACGCCAGCCGGTAGGGCTGGCGTTCCAGCAGCGCGTGCAGCGCCTGCGCGTCGGTGGGCAAGGCGGATCCGTCCGGCATCGACAGCGGCAGGTCGTGGTCGCCGTAGCGCAGCGTCGGCCGGCCATCGCTGGCGCGTGCCACGGTCAGCGCGCCCGACTCCAGCGCCTGCCAGTACGGGTCGCCCAGTACCGGCAGCAGCACCTTGCCGCGCAGGGCGGGGTCGGGCGATTGCCAGTCGATATCGAAGTAGTGGGCAAACGCGCTGCGTTCGCCCTGCGCCAGGACGTCGCGCCACCATCTGTTGTGCGTGGCGTCGGCCGCCATGTGGTTGGGCACGATGTCCAGCACGATGCCCAGGCCAGCTTCGCGCGCCTGGCTGGCCAGCGCCACAAAGCCGTCCTCGCCCCCCAGCGCCGCGCTGATCCGTGTGCAGTCCGTGACGTCGTAGCCGTGCGTGGACCCGGGCCGCGCTTCGGTGACCGGGGACAGATAAAGGTGACTGATGCCGAGCCCGGCGTAATAGGGAACCAGCGCCCCAGCATCGGCAAAGGTGAAGCCGGCATGCAGTTGCAGCCGCACCGTGGCACGGGGCACGCCGGCATGATCGAGGTCGGCGTGATGCGCGTCGGCGGGTGTGGTCATGGCGTTGTCAGGCGGGATGCAGGCAGGTGACGCAGCAGCGTTCGGTCAGGATGCCGGCGTTGAGCGATGCAATGGCGCCGGCCTGGCTGGCATGCAGCATCCGGCCGCCGGCGCAGTCGGCTTCCACGGGCTCGGGGCCAAGGTTCAGCCAGATCGACAGCTGGCTGCCGTCGCCCATGCGCCAGCGCGCCACCAGCGCGCGGTCGGCCAGTGGCGTGACGCCGGCCGGCTGGCAATGGCGCAACCTCGGCACGATCTCGTTGCGGCGGATCGACAGCAGTTCGCCGTAGTAGTGGTTCCACGCGCGGCAATTGCCGTCGGTATCGTCGCAGACCGGGCGCGAGGCATCGAACGTCTCCGGCGCGTTCGGGTCGGCGATGCGCGCGGCATGGGCGTCGTCGCGGAAGGCCGACGACGCGGCGAATTCGCGACGCCGGCCGTCGCGCACCGCCTGCGCGAGTTCGGGCGGATGGTCGGTGAAGTAGAGGAAGGGCGTGCGCGCGCCATGCTCCTCGCCCATGAACACCAGCGGAATCTGCGGGCAGAGCAGTTGCAGCGCCACTGCCGCGCGCAGGGCGTCGGGATCCGCCAGCGTGGTCAGGCGCTCGCCGAACGCGCGGTTTCCGGTCTGGTCGTGGTTCTGCAGGAACATCACGAAGGCGGTCGGCGGCAGCACCGCGCTGGGCTGCCCGCGCCGCACCTCGCGGCCCTGCAGCGGGCCATTCTCGTCGCCGCTGCGGTGTGGCGACACTTCGCCCTGCCATGCGAATCCTTCGCCCAGCACCCGTGCCAGGTGATGCAGCGCGGGTTCGCCGACGTCCGTTCTTGCGGCCGTGGCCCCGGGCAGCGCCGATTGATACTCGCGGTAGTACCCGTCATGCTCGCCCGTCAGCAGCACGTGCAGCGCGTGATGGGCGTCGTCGTTCCACTGCGCGTCGTAGCCGGCCTGGATCAGCGCCACGTCGTTGTGATCGTTTTCCAGTACCAGATGCACGTGCCGGTCGGGCAGGCACGCGCGCAGTTCGCGCGCCAGCTCGGGCAGCCAGCCTTCGTCGTCGATGGCATGCACGGCATCGAGCCGCAAGCCGTCGAAGCGGAACGATTCCAGCCAGTAGCGCGCGTTTTCGCCAAAGAAGCGGCGCACCTCTGCGCGCCGGAAGTCGATGGCCGGCCCCCAGGGGGTTTGCCGGTCGCTGCGGAAAAAGGGGCTGGCGTACTGGTGCAGGTAGTTGCCCTCGGGCCCGAAGTGGTTGTAGACCACGTCGAGCAGCACCATCATGCCCAGCCCATGGGCGGCGTCGATCAGCGCGCGCAGCTCGTCGGGCGAACCATAGCTGTGCTCGGGAGCAAACGGCAGCACGCCGTCGTAGCCCCAGTTGCGGGCGCCGGGAAACTCCGACAGCGGCATCAGTTCGATCGCGGTGAAGCCCAGCGCCGCCAGACGGTGCAGTTCGGACATTACGCCGGTGTAGCCGCCGGACAGGCCCACGTGCAGCTCGTAGATGACCGCTTCATGCCATGGGCGTCCGCGCCATTCCGTGTGCTGCCAGGCGTAGCCCGCGCCGGTCTCCGGCAGGCACAGCACGCTTGCGCCATGCACGTCATCGGCCTGCAGGCGCGATGCCGGGTCGGGCACGATGGTGCCGTCGTCAAGCCGGAACCAGTAGCGCACGCCGTGGCAGCACGGCACCACTGCTTCGAACCAGCCGCCTTTGCCTTCCATCATCACCACGGGCGCCATGCCGGCGACTTCAAGCCGTATCGCATGGCCCTGCGCGGCGGCGTCGGGCGCCCACAGGCGGAAGCGCACGCGGCCGTCTGCCAGGCGGACCGGGCCGAACCAGTAGCCTTCCGCGGCTTCGTCGCCGCAGGGCAGCATCCGGGCATCGGCGCCCAGGGTTTGCCAGTTCGGGTGGACCGGCGCGCCGTCACGGGGCGGCGGGGATGGCGTAGCAGTCATCATCTGAGGCTACCTTCGTGCAGGCAATCGCACATCCAGTTACATGGCAGGCCGGACATGGCTCAGGCGGGAGTGGCGGCCGCCCCGGCGTCGGACGGCGACAGCGCCGGAGCTTCGGGCACTGCCACCGGGCGGCGACCACCGCGCGCCGGCTGTACCGTCGGCGCCGCCGCCACGGGCGTGACGTCCACGACTGGCACGTGAGCCAGCGCCGGCGCCAGCGCGCCATACAGGGCGAGGTACTGGCGCGCGGGGCCTTCCCAGCCGAAATCGGTTTGCATGCCGGTACGCTGCAGGCTGCGCCAGTGGCGCGGGCGGCCATACCATCCTAGTCCACGGGTCATGGCGGCGCACATCGCCTCGGCGGATTCGCCGTCGAAAACAATACCGTTCGCGCGGACGGCCGGTGCGGTGCCGTCGCCCACGTCGCGCACGGTGTCGGCCAGGCCACCCACGCGCGATACGATTGGTACGGTGCCATAGCGCATGGCATAGACCGGCGTCAGGCCGAAGGGCTCGAAGCGGCTGCCGTGCAACAGCATGTCGGCGCCTGCGTGCAGCAGGTGCGCATCTTCCTCGCGATAGCCGATGGCCACGCCCACGCGCTGCGGATGGCGCTGGGCCAGTGCGCAAAATGCGGCTTCGAGCCTGGGGTCGCCGCAGCCCAGGATCACGAACTGCGCGTCGGAGTGTGTGGCAAGTGCCAGGGCGATCGCGTCGAGCGCGACATCGGCCATTTTCTGGTGCGTCAGGCGGCTGCCCATGGCGATCAGCGGGCGGTCTGCATCCACCGGCAGCCCATGGCGCTGTTGCAGGGCGGCCTTGCAGGCGCGCTTGCCCGCCAGGTTGCGCGCGTCGTAGCGCTGCGGCAGCAGGCGGTCGGTACGGGGTGACCAGGCGTCGGTATCGACACCGTTAGGAATGGCGCCCAGCACGGCCGCGCGATGCGCGAGCAGGCCGTCCAGCCCATGGCCGAAGTGTGGCGTGAGGATTTCGCGCGCATAGGTGTGACTGACCGTGGTGACGCGGTCGGCATAGCGGATGCCGGCTTTCAGGAAATTGATCTTGCCCCAGAACTCGATGCCATCGGGCGTCAGCGATTCGGGGGGCAGACCCAGCGGCTCCGCCGCGGCCATGGGAAACACGCCCTGGAAGGCCAGGTTGTGAATCGTGCAGACGGTGGGCGTGTGCAGGCCGCGCGCGCGCATCAGCAGCGGCGTCAGCGCCGCGTGCCAGTCGTGGGCATGGACCAGGCTCGGCACCGGCAGCGGCGTCTCGCCCGCCGCGATGGCCGTGGCGGCGTGCGCCAGCGCGGCAAACCGTTGGGCGTTGTCGCAGAAGTCGCGGCCGGTGGCGTCAACGTACAGCGATCCCGGCCGGTCGTAGAGCGACGGGCAGTCGAGGAACGCCACGCGCACGCCGCTATCCGGCATCAGGCCTTGCAGCAGGCGCGCAGGGCTGTGTCCAGGCGGCAGCGCCATCGGCAGGTGAATCGCGCCGAGGCTGCGCACGTCGCGCGCCGCTGCAACGGCGCGGGGGTAACCGGGCATCAGGATCGTGACATCGGCGCCGCGCTGCAGCAGCGCATGGGCGAGTCCGCCTACCACATCGGCCAGCCCGCCAGTCTTGGCCAGGGGCTGGGCTTCTGCCGCCACAAACAGGGTGTTCGCGTTCAAGGAAAGACTCCCGCTGGTTTGCCGTTCTGCTGGGATGTATTGGAGGGTCCGTGCGGCGCCGCACACAGGGGCCGCAGGACGCAGGGGAACAGCAATGCGAACTTTGTGCCAGCACCCGCGCAGGCTGGCGTGCCGCGTGACGCCTGAGGCGGCTGTGCTGGCGGGCAAGAGCGCGCGCAACGCCGATGTATAAGGTGCCGCCGCTTTTGTAGAAAGTGCCGCGGGCGGGCTTTCGAACCACCAATCTGCAATCGGTGGCCCGGCCCGCGTGGAATGTGGCGGCGGCGTTACTGCGGTGGCTGCCGCCTGTGGCGCCGCGTGACTATTGGCAGCGTTCGCTGAAACCGCCGATGGCGTCGCCAGCGCGCCGCTGCCCCTGCACCTGGCCGCTCGACCGCCGCAACAGGCACACGGGCACCGGGTCGACATGCCAGACGCGCTCGCAATACTCGCGGATGGCGCGGTCCGACGAGAACCGGCCCGAACGCGCGGTGGACAGCACCGACATGCGCTGCCAGCGCGCCGGATCGGCATAGGCAGCCGAAACTTCGCGCTGGCACTGCAGGTACGACGCGAAGTCGGCCATCAGCATGTACGGGTCGTGCTGCAGCAGCCCCTCGAACAGCGGGCGGAACACGGCCGCGTCGCCCTTGGAAAAGAAACCGTGCTGGATCAGGTCCACCACGGCGCGCAGTTCGGGGCTGGCTTCGTAATACGTGGACGGGTGGTACCCGGCCGCGCGTAGCGCATAGACCTCCGACGCATTGAGCCCGAACGGGAAGAAGTTGTCGGCGCCGATGGCGTCGCGCAGCTCGATATTGGCGCCGTCCATGGTGCCGATGGTGATGGCCCCGTTCATGGCGAACTTCATGTTGCCGGTGCCGGATGCCTCCTTGCCGGCCAGCGAAATCTGTTCGGACAGGTCTGCCGCCGGGTAGATCTTCTGGCCGTAGGTCACGTTGAAGTTCGGCAGGAAGACCACCTTGAGCCTGTCGCGCACCTGCGGGTCGCGGTTGACCACCTCCGCCACCGACGTGACAAAGCGGATCATCAGCTTGGCATAGTGGTAGCCGGGCGCGGCCTTGCCCGCGAACAGGAAGGTGCGCGGCGGAATCTCGGCATGCGGATCGGACTTGATCTGGTGATAGAGCGCGATGATGTGCAGCACGGCCAGGTGCTGGCGCTTGTATTCGTGGATGCGCTTGACCATCACGTCGAACATCGACGCCGGGTCTACCGTCACGCCGGTGGTATCCCGGATCAGCTGCGCCAGGTCGCGCTTGTTGTCCCGGCGCACGGCCTGCCACTGGGCCCGGAAGCCGGCGTCGTCGGCGTACGGCTCCAGCGCCTGCAGCTGGTCCAGATCCTTGATCCAGCCATCGCCGATGGCGTCGCTGACCAGCCGGGTCAGGCGCGGGTTGGACAGCGCCAGCCATCGCCGGGGCGTGACGCCGTTGGTGATGCTCGTGAATTTCTCCGGCCACATCGCGTAGAAGTCCTGCAGCACGTCCTCCCGCATCAGGCGCGAGTGCAGGTCGGCCACGCCGTTGATGGCATGGCTGCCCACGCAGGCCAGCCCGGCCATGCGCACGTATCGGCCGCCTTGCTCGTTCACCAGCGACAGCCGCGCCAGCCGCGATTCGTCACCGTAGAAGCGGATGCGCACCTCGTCGAGGAAGCGCGCGTTGATCTCGTAGATGATTTCCAGGTGGCGCGGCAGCACGCGCCGGAACAGTTCCAGCGGCCACTGTTCCAGTGCCTCGGGCAGCAGCGTGTGGTTGGTATAGGCAAACGCGTTGCGGGTGATGTACCAGGCATCGTCCCAGGTCAGGTCATGGTCGTCCACCAGCAACCGCATCAGTTCGGCGATGCCCACGGCGGGGTGGGTGTCGTTGAGCTGCACGGCGAACTTCTCGTGGAAGCGGGACACCGGAATGCCGTGCGAGGCCAGCAGGCGCAGCATGTCCTGCAGCGAGCACGCCACGAAGAAGTACTGCTGCTCCAGCCGCAGTTCCTTGCCCTGCTGGGTTTCGTCGTTCGGGTACAGGACCTTGGTCAGGTTTTCCGACGTCACCTTCTTGCTGACTGCGCCCAGGTAGTCACCCCGGTTGAAGGTGTGGAAGTCGAACGCCTCGGTGGCTTCGGCGCGCCACAGGCGCAGCGTGTTCACCGTATTGACCCGGTAGCCCAGGATCGGCGAATCGAACGGCACGCCCACCACGGTCTTGTCCGGCACCCAGCGCACGCGGTAGCGGCCGCGGTCGTCGGTGTAGTGCTCGGTGTGACCGCCCAGCCGCACCTGCACCGCCCATTCGGATCGCTGGATCTCCCACGGATTGCCGTGGCGCAGCCAGGTGTCGGTGGTTTCCACCTGCTGGCCATCGATGATGTTCTGGTGGAAGATGCCGTACTCGTAGCGGATGCCGTAGCCCAGCGCGGGAATTTCCAGCGTCGCCATCGAATCCATGAAGCAGGCGGCCAGGCGGCCCAGGCCGCCGTTGCCCAGTCCCGGTTCTTCCTCGTGCGACAGGATGTCGTCCAGATCCAGGTCCAGCGTGGTCATGGCGGCGCGCACCTCGTCGACGATGCCCAGGTTGACGAGGTTGTTGCCCAGGTGCGGGCCCATCAGGAATTCGGCGGACAGGTAGGCCACCGTGCGCGACGGCTGCGTCTGGTAGGTTTCCGCAGTGCTGATCCAGCGTTGCACGAGCCGGTCGCGCACGGTGTGCGCCAGGGCCTGGTAGAGATCGTTGCCGCTGGCATGGCCGGGCAGCTTGCCCTGGGTATAGAACACGTGGTCCAGAAAGGCGCGCCGGATGGTGGCGCTGGACATTGCGGTGCGCGTGTCGTCCGGGTTCTCGGGGGCGGGCGTGGCGGTCTGGCTGCCACGGGTTGCATCGGCGGGGGCCGGCCGCAGCCGGGATGCATCGGTCATCACTTGACTCCTGGACAGATCAACGTGGATCGAGACTTCTTGCTGGTTTCAGGCTACAAAAGAAATCGGGCGGCGCCGGGGAAGCACTGATGCCGGCGCTGGTATGAAATCTGCAGCGCAAATGGCCTCCCATCTGCAAATTGACTGCGAGACGCGCCATGGCTACCCACATCCCGCATGACCCCGTGCGACGGCCGGACCGGCGGCCCGACCAGAGCCCCGATCACAACAAGGAAAAAGGGGACCAGCCCGCCCGCAACCTGCCGGACAAGCACCCGCCACCGCCGTCGGTCAGCAAGGCGGCGCGCGAACGCGGCTAGCTTTTCCGGCATCCCTTTGTAGTTTTTGCAAACCACGCAAACGTCCCGGCCCGCCGGGCCGGAGAGCCGGATGCGACGACTGCCTCCAAGAAAGGCAGCGGCAACAAGAGAGGAAGGAGCGTTTCCATGACCCTGCCGGGTGCCGCATTGCTCAATGCGATCGATGCGGTCGACGACACCGCGATCTTCGTGCTGGCGGCGGATGGGCGTGTCAGTGCGTGGACCGAGGCCGCGCGGCGCGTGATGCTGTACACCGCCGACGAGGCGACGGGTTCGCCGCTGTCGCGCTTTCATCCTGCCAGTCCGGACGATCGCGATGACGGGGCGGCTACCGCCGACCAGTTGCTCGCGACGGCAAGGACGAGCGGACGCGCCGAAACCAAAGGCTGGCGCATGCGTCGCGACGGCAGCGTGTTCTATGCCAGCGCGGTGATCGTGGCGCTGCCGGGGCCCGGCGGTGGGCGCAACGGCGGCCCCGAAGGGTTTGCCGTGGTCTACCGCGACATCACGGTCCAGTACGCGGCCGAGGAACACGTCCGGGTGGTCGAGGGGCGCTGGCACGAACTGCTCGACACGATCGACGACATTGCCATCTGCGAGCTTGGCCCCGAAGGGCAGATCCGAAGCTGGAACGCCGGCGCCCAGTCGCTGTTCGGTTACACGGCGCAGGAGGCAGTGGGTCAGCCGCTGTCGCTGCTGCATCCCCGGCACGATATGGCGCCGGACACGGTTTCCGACGCGCCCTCCGGCAACCGGCCAGCCAGCACGCCGGGCTTGCTCGATGCCGTGCGCGGCAGCGGTGCGTGGTCGGGCGAGCAACGCCTGCAGCGGCATGACGGCACGCTGGTGCGGTGCCATGTCCGCCAGGTATTGCTGCGCGATGCCGACCGGGGCGTGTCGGGCATACTGTGGACCGCCCGCGATGTCACCGACTCGGCTCGCCTGGCCGACCTGGAAAACACGGGGCGCCGCGTGCAGGCATTCCTGGCCATCCTGGCCCACGAGCTGCGCAACCCGCTGGCCCCGATCCGCAATGCCGTCGATGTGATCCGGCTGACGCCGGTGGCCGACTCCCGCATCCGCCATTGCGCGGAAATCATCGGCCGGCAACTGCAGTTGCTGACACGCCTGGTCACCGACCTGATGGATGTGGGCCGCGTGACGTCGGGCAAGCTCAAGGTGCAGCCGGTGCCCATCCTCTACAACGAGGTGGTCGCCACCGCCGTCGAGGCGATGCGGCCCGCCTTGGACGGTGTCAGCCAGAAGTTCGACGTGGTGCTGCCGGCGGATCCCGTCTTCGTGAACGGCGATGCGGCGCGACTGGAGCAGGTGCTGTCGAACCTGCTCAGCAATGCCACCAAGTACACGCCGCGCGGCGGCACGGTGACGGTGCGGGTGCGCGCGGACGCCGGCAACGTGGTGACCACGATCAGCGATACCGGGCGCGGCATCGCGCCGGAGGCGCTGGACCGCATCTTCAACCTGTTCGCACAGGAAGGCGACGAGACCGCGCGCTCCGGGCTCGGCATCGGCCTGGCGCTGGCACGGGCCGTGATCGAGGCGCACGGCGGTGCCATCCAGGCCAGCAGCGCGGGCGAGGGCCTTGGCAGCACGTTCACGGTCATGCTGCCTGAGGTGCAGATGGACGGTGCCAGCGTGCCGCGTCCGGGAACGGCCCAGTGTGCAGGCCGGCGCATCCTGATCGTCGATGACAGTGCCGATTCGGCCGACAGCATGGCCGAGCTGCTGACCGTGCTTGGGCATCACGCCAAGCCGGTCTACACAGGCATGTGCGCCGTGGAAGCGGCGCGCAGCTTCGCACCCGACGTGGTGCTGCTGGATCTGGAGATGCCCGACATGAGCGGCTACGAGGTACTGGATGCGCTGCGCCAGAGCGGCCTGGGGCCGCGCGTGTTTGCGCTGACCGGACGCAGTTCGCCCGACGACCGGCGCCGCACCGAAGCGGCCGGCTTCGACGCGCACCTGGTCAAGCCGCTGACCGTGGAGGCGCTCTGTCGCGCGCTGACGGATCCGCACGCGCCCTGACGCATCACGCATCGCCGTCTCCGCCGTCTCCGCCGATTCCCGCGATTCCGCCCGGTCCGCCTGCCTGCGCGTCCCCGTCACGTAGTGCCGCCACCCGCCGCGCCACTTCGGGACGCGTGAACAGGTCGCGCGGATCGGCGTCCAGCCGCCGTTGCCAGTTGGGATGGCCCGACACCGTGCCCGGCAGGTTCGGCTGTTCACGCAGCGCCAGCAGGTCTTCCACCGGCACCAGCCGCAGGGGGGTAGGGGCGCGATGCAGCCAGCGCAGCACGGCTTCCACCGGCGCCGCGTCGGCGGGCGGTTCGGCGCCATGCGCCACACCCCCGTCGCGCATGGCCTGCCACAGTGCGCTGCGCTCCGCAGCACGCAGCGCCATCAGGCCGGCCTCGGTCTCGTCGGCGGCCAGCTGATGCAGCCGGGCGCGCCACGCAATGTCGCGGCCCGCCCACCAGCCTGCGATGGTCGGCAGGTCGTGCGTGGTCGTGGTGGCCACGGCCAGCGCGGGCCAGCGATCGGGCGGCAGGAATGCCGGGCAGACCGGCTCGGCTGCGGCAGCGGTTTCGCCGGGAATCTGCGCGGGTGGCGAAGGAGGGGAGTCGGGCAGGGCATCGGCGGCGGCACGATCGTCGTCCGCTGTGTCTGGGTCGTCTGCCTCGCGCACGAACCACAGCACGTCGATGCCCAGTACGCCACGCGCTGCCAGTGCGGTATCGAGCGTCTCGGGCACCGTGCCAAGGTTCTCGCCGATGATGATCGCGCGGTGCCGCCAGGACTCGATGGCCACCAGGCGCAGCAGGTCGTTGAGCGGATAGGTCAGGTAGGCGCCGGCGCTGGCGGGCGCCCCTTCGGGCACCAGCCACATGCGCGCCAGACCCAGCACATGGTCGATGCGCAGGCCGCCGGCGTGGGCCAGGTTGGCGCGCAGCATCTCGATGAAGGCGGCATAGCCGTTGCGGCGCAGGCCGCGCGGCGAGAATACGGCCACGCCCCAGTCCTGCCCGAGCGGGTTGTACAGGTCGGGAGGGGCGCCGGCGTGGAAGCCGTTCAGGATCTCGGCCTGGCGCGTCCACGCGTGGCTGCCGCCGGGGTCGGTGCCGACGGCAAGGTCCGCAATCACGCCAATCGCCATGCCGGCCTCGCGCGCACGCTGCTGGGCGTCGCACAGGCCATCGGCGGCCAGCCATTGCAGGAAGGCGTGATAGCTGATGGCGTCGGCGGCGCTTGCGGCGACGGCAGCGGCTGCCGCGCCATCGGGGCTGCGTAGCGGCGCCGGCCAGCGTCGCCAGTCGGCGGCGTCGCGGGCGGCGTCGCTGTCGGCGGCAACGGCCAGCCGTTCGGCCTGGATGGCTTCGAACGTTGCGTGCGCCAGCAATGCCTTGCCACCGCGCGCGCGGAACGCGGCGAAAGCCTGCTTCTGCGCGGCGGACAGCAGGGTGTCGTGATGCTGCCAGAGCCAGTGCAGCAACCGCAGCCGCACGTCGGCGATGGCGGGCCAGTCGATCTCGGTGCGCCGCTCGGCTTCGGCCAGCGCCGCGCCGAGGCCCAGGTTCGCCACCGCGTGGTCCACGGCGGCATGGCCGAAAATGCGCGCGGGGTCTGCGTAAAGCGGGTTGAAAAAGATGCGGCTGGACGGCGAGTAGGGGCTGAAACGCTCTGGCAGCGCCGGAAATCCGGCATGCAACGGATTGATGGCGATGGCGTCGGCGCCGGCGCCTGCCGCCGCTTCCGCGGTCAGCGCCAGCGTGGTCAGGTCGCCAATGCCGCCATCGGCGCCGCGCCGCAGCCCGTACAGCTGCACCGACAGCCCCCAGGGTTTGCTCGCCAGTACCGTGCGCGGCGACGCCGCAAGCGCATCCGCCACGCTGAAGCAGCGCGGCGGCGCCACCGCCAGGGTGGTCTCCACATCGCCCAGCAGCAGATGGTGGTAGCCCCACTGCGGGACCGGCGCTATCCGCAGCGTGCCGTCGCGGGTGCGCCGGGCGATGCCTTCGATCATCGTGCCGTCCTCGCATTCCAGGCGATAAGGCCGCTCAGCCAGCGGGTGAGCCCAGGGCACGACTACGGGGATGCCCTGGTCGGCGGTGATCAGCGGCGGCAGCGCGTGCGTCCCGTCGTCGGCGGCCAGCCGGGCGCGCGACGCCTCGCACTCGCCGGGCGTGCCGCAGGGCAGGTCCAGCGCGGTCAGCACCGTGCGCAGGGCGTCCGGCGACAGCGTCTGCGGCTGGTTCCACGCGTCGCGCCAACGCACCTGGAGCCCGGCGCGTTCAGCCAGCCGTTGCAGCGCGTCGTCGTGACTCATCGGGAGGGATCCTCGTCCTTGGGCACGGCGGCGGACAGCAGCGCCAGGCCGCGCGCCGGTACCTGGTACGCGGGACGGCCTTCGTCGTCGAGTGCCACGGGTTCGTCTTCCAGGTCGGGCGCGGTGCTGTCGAACAGCAGATGCCAGTCCTCGCCCGGCCCCGGCATGCGAAAGACCACGTCCTCGTGGCTGGCATTCAGGCACAGCACGATGACCTCCACCTCTTCCTCGGGGCTGTGCGTGGCGCGGCGCAGCGCCAGCGTACGGTCCTCGGGGTTGGCCCATTGCTCGCTGGTCAGCTCGTTGCCGTCGGGTCCGAACCAGGCAATATCGGCCAGGCCCGGCGCCGGCTGCGAGCGGCCATGGACGAAGCGGTTTTCGGTCAGTACCGGCAACCGGCGGCGCAGTGCCAGCAGGCGGCTGACAAGCTGGCGCATCGGTGCGTTGGAAGGATGGGCGGCATCGTCCCAGTTCAGCCACGACAGCTCGTTGTCCTGGCAGTACGCGTTGTTGTTGCCCTGCTGGCTGCGTCCCCATTCGTCGCCGGCGGTGATCATGGGCGTGCCTTGCGACAGGAGCAGCGTGGCCATGATGGCGCGTGCCACCCGGCCGCGCGTTTCCAGCACGGCCTCGTCGTCGGTCGGACCTTCGATGCTGCCGTCCGGGCTCCAGTTGGCGCTGGCGTTGTCGTCGTTGCCGTCGCGGTTGTCCTCGTGGTTGGCGTCGTTGTGCTTGTGCGCATAGCTGACCACGTCTGCCAGCGTGAAACCGTCGTGCGCGGTGATGAAGTTGACGCTGGCCCACGGCTTGCGGTGGCGGCGGTCGAACAGGTCGGCCGAGCCGGTCAGCCGCGCCGCCAGTTCGCCGCGCTGGCCTGCGTCGCCGCGCCAGAAGCGGCGCACGTTGTCGCGGAACTTGTCGTTCCATTCGGCAAAGCCGGGTGGGTGGTTGCCCACCTGGTAGCCGCCGGGGCCCAGGTCCCAGGGTTCGGAGATCAGCTTCACGCGCGACAGCACCGGGTCCTGCAGGATGGCGTCGAAGAAGCCCGATCCCGGGTCGAAGCCGTTGCTTTCGCGACCCAGCGTGCTGCCCAGGTCGAAGCGGAAGCCGTCCACGTGGAACACCTCCACCCAGTAGCGCAGCGAGTCCATGACCATCTGCAGCACACGCGGGTGCGACAGGTTCAGCGTGTTGCCGCAGCCGGTGTCGTTGATGTAATGACGCTCGTCGCCGGGGATCAGCCGGTAGTAGCTGGCATTGTCCAGCCCGCGCCACGACATCGTGGGCCCCAGCTCGTTGCCCTCGCACGTGTGGTTGTAGACCACGTCGAGGATGACTTCGATGCCGGCCGCGTGCAGGCGCCGGATCGCGATTTTCACCTCGTGGTGCTGGCGGCCGGACAGGTACAGGGGCTCGGGGGCAAAGAATGCCAGCGTGTTGTAGCCCCAGTAATTGCGCAGCCCGCGCTCTATCAGAAAGCGATCCTGCAGGAACGCGTGGATGGGCAGCAGTTCGATTGCCGTGACGCCCAGCTTGAGCAGGTGCTCGACGAAGCGCGGATCGGCCAGCGCGGCAAAGGTGCCGCGGTATTGCGGCAGCACGTCCTCGCGCAGCATCGACACGCCGCGCACATGCACCTCGTAGATCGACGTCGTGGCCCACGGCTGCTGGGGCGGTCGGTCATCGCCCCAGTTGAAGCTCTCGTCGATGACTACGGCCTTCGGCATCGTCGGCGCGCTGTCGCGGCGGTCGGGCGTGAGATCGGCGCGCGGGCTGTTGAGGCGGTAGCCAAACAGTGCGTCGGACCAGCGCACCGGCCCGCTCAGCGCCCGGGCGTAGGGGTCAAGCAGCAGTTTGTGCGGATTGAAGCGGTGGCCCCGCGTGGGCTCGTAAGGCCCGAACGCGCGGAAGCCGTATTGCAGGCCCGGCTGGGCGTGCGGCAGGTAGCCATGCCAGATTTCGTCGGTACATTCGGGTAGCGCCAGGCGCTGCACCTCCTTGCGCCCGTTCGGCGAGAACAGGCACAGCTCGATGCGGCTGGCGTTGGCGGAGAACACGGCGAAATTGACGCCGAGTCCGTCCCAGTGGGCGCCAAGCGGATACGGCTTGCCGGGCAGCAGGCGATCAACGGTAAGGCTCGCCATGCGTGAAGCTCCTCGTTGTTCTGGTTATGGTTGTCGTTTGTCTTGATGGCTCGCCGCGCGGGCGGCGCGCGCTTCGGATGTCAGCCCGCATGGGCCGGCGCATATCGCAGAATCAGCGTGGCCAGTGGCGGCAGGGTCAGCGAGAACGACGCGGGCTGGCCGTGCGATGGGGTTGCGTCCGCCTGCACGTGCCCGCCGTTGCCCAGGTTGCTGCCGCCGTAGATTTCAGCGTCGGTGTTCAGGCATTCCTCCCATGTCCCGGCGAAGGGCACGCCCAGGCGATAGCCGTGGCGCGGCACCGGCGTCATGTTGACGACGGCCAGCACCACGTCTTGGCTGTCGGGCGCGGCGCGCCGCAGGTACGCGAACACGCTGTTCTGGTGGTCGTCGCCGACGATCCACTGGAAGCCTTCGGGCCGATGGTCCATCGCGTGCAGCGCCGGCAAGTCGCGGTACAGGCGATTCAGGTCGCGCACCAGCGAATGCACGCCGCGATGCGCGGGCTGGTCGAGCAGCGCCCAGTCCAGTTCCTCGTCATGGTTCCATTCGCGCCACTGCGCGAACTCGCCACCCATGAACAGCAGCTTCTTGCCTGGGTGCGTCCACATGAAGCCGTAGTACGCGCGCAGGTTGGCAAAGCGCTGCCAGTCGTCGCCGGGCGCCTTGCCGATCATCGACCCCTTGCCGTGCACCACCTCGTCGTGGGACAGCGGCAGCACGAACGCCTCCGACCACGCGTAGACCATGCCGAACGTCATGTCGCCGTGGTGCCAGGGGCGGTGGATGGGCTCGTGGCCCAGGTAGCGCAGCGTGTCGTGCATCCAGCCCATGTTCCACTTGAAGTTGAAGCCCAGTCCGCCCGATTCCACGCTGGCCGTGACCCCGGGCCATGCGGTCGATTCCTCGGCGATGGTCAGCGCGCCGGGACAACGTTCGTGCACCACGGTGTTCATCTCGCGCAGGAAGGCCACCGATTCCAGGTTCTCGCGGCCGCCGAAACGGTTCGGCACCCATTGGCCCGACTTGCGGCTGTAGTCGCGATAGAGCATCGACGCCACCGCATCCACGCGCAGCGCGTCGGCATGGAAGTGTTCGACCCAGTGGACGGCGTTGGCCAGCAGGAAGCCGCGCACTTCGTTGCGGCCCAGGTTGTAGATCAGCGTGTTCCAGTCCTGGTGATAGCCCTCGCGCGGATCCTGGTGTTCATACAGCGCGGTGCCGTCGAACATTGCCAGCCCGTGCGGGTCGGTCGGAAAGTGCGCCGGCACCCAGTCCAGGATCACGCCGATGCCGGCCTGGTGGCAGCGATCCACGAATGATGCGAACTGTTCGGGCGAGCCCAGGCGCGCCGTGGGAGCGAACAGCGACAGCGGCTGGTAGCCCCACGATCCTCCGAACGGGTGTTCGGTGATGGGCAGCAGTTCGATATGCGTAAAGCCGAGGTCGCGCACATAAGGCACCAGACGCTCGGCCAGGATTTCCCAGCCGCGGCCGCTGTCGTTGGCCGCGCGCTGCCAGGACAGCACGTGCAGTTCGTAGACCGACATCGGGGCGGCATAGGGGTCGATGCTGGCGCGCTGCTCCATCCACGCCGCGTCGTTCCACCGGAACGGCGGCGCGGCATGCCCGGCGCACGCCACCACCGATGCGGTGGCCGGTGGCAATTCGGTGGCTTGTGCCACCGGATCGGCCTTGTCCGGCAGCACTTCGCCGTGCGGGCCGGTCATGTCGTACTTGTATCGGCTGCCCGGCCCGATGCCCATGCCCTGCGGCACGAACAGTTCCCAGACACCCGCGCCATGGCGCAGGCGCATGGGGTGCCGCGCCGCGTTCCAGCCATTGAAGTCGCCGATCACGGACACGCGCCGCGCATTCGGCGCCCATACGGCAAACCGGACCCCCGGCTCACCGTCGATCGTCAGGCATTGCGCGCCCAGGCATTTGCCCAGCTCCAGGTGACGGCCCTCGTTGAACAGGTGCAGGTCGAGATCGCCCAACAGCAGCCCGAACGCATACGGGTCCGCGCCGAACTGCTCGCTGCCGTCCGGCCAGCGGATGCGCAGGCGGTAATCGGGGGCGGTCGCCTGCCGATCTTCGAAGCCCGGCAGGCGGCCAGCAAACACGCCGTCCGCGTGCAGCAGCGTCATGTCGGCCAGGAATTCGCCATCGGCGCTGGTCAACTGGATGGCGGCTGCGCCGGGCACGATGGCGCGGACCACCGTGCCGTGCTCGTCGCGATGCGGGCCGAGTACGCCGAACGGATCTGCCAGGCGCGCCTCGCGCAACGCGTCGATGACCGGGCCCGGCAGTGTCGGGGCCGCCGATTCGAGCGTGGCGGCATCATTCCTGGCCATGGTCTTCTCCCAGGAGCTTGCGGACCAGGCGCGCCAGACCGCTGGTCGGCAGGTCGATCCAGGCCACGCGGTTGGCCGCCTCGTAACCCACTTCATAAGCCGCACGCTCCAGCAGGAACAGGTGCAGCAGCGGCTGCAACTGGCCCGCCGCGGCCCAGGGCTGGGGCGCGGCCGTCATGGCCTGCTGGTAGCAGTGCAGGAACGCGTCGCCGGCGGTGTTGCGGAAGCGGTCCAGCAACGCGGCCCGGCGTTCGGCCTGTGCCGGCGGCAGGGCGGCGTGCGTGCGCTCCTGGCGGTCGGTGCCGACCGTGGCGGCGGCGTAGTCGATGGACCGCAACAGTCCGGCCACATCGCGCAACGGCGATGTCTTGCGCCGGCGGAAAGCCAGCGGCTGGCGCGGCTCGCCTTCGAAGTCCACCAGATACGTGTCGTTCTGGGCGATCAGCACCTGGCCCAGGTGGAAGTCGCCGTGAATGCGGGTCTGCAGGCTGTCGGGCGCGGCGGCGGCCAGGCGCGACACCAGATGCGGCAGCTTGTTGCGCGCGGCCAGCAGTGTGTCGATGTCTTCGGCAAACGCGCCCGTGGCACTGGCACGGCGCGCTTCGAGCAGGCCCAGTGCCTCTTCCAGCGAGCGCAGTGCTTCGTCTGCCCAGTCCGTGGCCTGCGCTTCGGTGGCGGCTACCGGCGCGAACGCGTCTTCGTCGGTCGGCTGCGCCAGTACCGCATGCAGTTCGGCCAGGCGCCTGCCCAGCGTGCCGACCATGGTGGCGTAGCCGGCCATGGCTTCGCCGAACTCGTCCTCGTTGCCGGTTTCGGCGGCTGGCAGGGCATCGTCGATGGACCGGCCCAGGTAGTCCAGGGTCCAGTCCCAACCGTCGCCCTGGTTGAGGATGTAGCCCTGCAGCAGCATCAGCGTGTGCGGCGTGCCATCGGCGCCCGTGCGCACGACTTCGCCCAGCAGCGGTGCCGAATGTGTGTAGCCATGGCTGGTCAGGTAGCGTGTCATCTCGGCTTCGGGGTGGATGCCGCCGGCCACGCGCCGCACCAGCTTCAGTACCCCGGTGTTGCCGAACGCCAGTGAACTGTTCGATTGTTCGGCCGACATCCACTGCACTGGCTCGTCTTCGAGCGGGGCCTCGGAGAGTCCCGGTTCGGCCAGGTAGCGGATGGTGCCGTGCGGGGTTTCGGCGCTGACGTTGTCCCGCAGCGACTGCACCACGGCGCGGGCGTAGGATTCGACCACGAAGCCGTCGGTGGCCACGCCGACGCGGGCGCCACGCCGGATGCGGGCCATCGACAAGCCAGTCATCAGCTGCGACATGCCGTCGGTATTCTCGCGGTCCCACAGCAGAGCCACCGGCAACTGGTAGCACTCGGTGCGGCCCGGCAGCGTTACTTCGACCTCGCAGTGCCAGACTTCTTCGCTGTTGCCCACGCGTGCCACCGGCCACGCATAGGCCACGGTCACGCGCTCGATGCGCTCGCCCTTGGACGCGAACCAGCGGCGGCGCGCCAGGTAGTTCGGCAGGACCTCGGTGGTCAGCACGCGGCGCGCCGCGTCGGTCAGTTCGGAACGTCCGCCCAGGTTCTGTAGCACCAGTGTGACCTGATCCACCATCTGCTCCGGAGCGTTGACGTGCCAGGACGGCGGCTGCGCGTCCTCGCTCAGCACGAACCAGTAGAAGCCATACGGCGGCAGCGTCAGCAGGTAAGTCAGCTGGCCGATGGCGGGGAAGGGCGTGGCGCCGAGCATTTCGACGGGCACGCGGCCATTGAACTGCGACAGGTCGAGTTCCACGGCCTGCGGTGCACGCGACAGGTTGGCCACGCACAGGATGTGCTCGCCGTCGTACTCGCGCAGGTACGCCAGGATCTTGCGATTGCCCGGAAACAGAAAGCGCAGCGTACCCCGGCCAAAGGCGCGGTGCTGACGGCGCAGCGCCAGCATGCGGCGCATCCAGTTCAGCAGCGAATGCGGGTCGCGCGTCTGCGCTTCGACATTGACGGCCTCATAGCCGTACAACGGGCCTTGCAGGGGCGGCAGCACGAGGCGCTCGGGGTCGGCGTGCGAAAAGCCGCCGTTGCGGTCCGGCGACCACTGCATCGGCGTGCGCACGCCGTCGCGGTCGCCCAGATGGATGTTGTCGCCCATGCCGATTTCGTCACCGTAGTAGATCACGGGCGTGCCCGGCATCGAAAACAGCAGGCTGTTCATCAGTTCGATGCGGCGGCGGTCGCGTTCCATCAGCGGCGCCAGCCGGCGGCGGATGCCGAGGTTGATGCGGGCGCGGCGATCCGAAGCGTAGACCTCCCACAGGTAGTCGCGCTCGCTGCTGGTCACCATTTCCAGCGTCAGTTCGTCGTGGTTACGCAGGAAGATCGCCCACTGGCAGTTCGGCGGCACCTCGGGAGTCTGCCGCATGATGTCGGTGATCGGGAAGCGGTCCTCGCGCGCGATGGCCATGTACATGCGCGGCATCAGCGGGAAGTGGAACGACATGTGGCATTCGTCCCCCTGGATGCCGCCGTCCGGGCTGGCGGCGCCCGTGTTGTCGGCGGTGCCGCCGCCGCTGGCCCCGCCAAAATACTGCTGGGCGTCCTCGGGCCACATGTTGGCCTCGGCCAGCAGCATGCGGCCCGGATACCGTTCATCCAGATGGCGGCGGATCTTGCGAATCACCTCGTGGGTCTCGGGCAGGTTCTCGTTGCTGGTGCCCTCGCGCTCCACCAGGTAGGGCACCGCGTCAAGGCGCAGACCGTCGATGCCGATGTCGAGCCAGAAGCGCATGACCGACAGTACTTCGTTGAGCACCTGCGGATTGTCGAAGTTCAGATCCGGCTGATGCGAGTAGAAGCGGTGCCAGAAATAAGCGCCGGCCTCGGGATCCCAGCTCCAGTTGGACTTCTCGGTATCGCAGAAGATGATGCGGGTGCCGGCGTATTTCTGGTCGTTGTCGGACCACACGTAGTAGTTGCGGGCGGCGGACCCGGGCTTGGCGCGGCGCGCGCGCTGGAACCACGGGTGCTGGTCGGACGTGTGGTTGATGACAAGCTCGGTGATGACGCGCAGGCCCCGGGCGTGTGCAGCCGACACGAACCGCTTGGCCTCGGCCAGCGTGCCGTAGTCGGGGTGGACGTTGCGGTAGTCGGCAATATCGTAGCCGTCGTCCCGGCGCGGCGATGGGTAGAACGGCAGCAGCCAGACTGTGTCGACGCCCAGGCTGACCAGATAGTCCAGCTTCGCAAGCAGTCCGGCGAAATCGCCCACGCCGTCGCCATTGGCGTCATGGAACGACTTGATGTGCAGCTGGTAGATCACCGCGTCCTTGTACCAGAGCGGATCGGCGTTGAGCAATGCGGCGTTGGCGCCCTCGGAGAGTCGCTTCATGCCGTGTCTCCAGGTTGTTGTTGGGGCTTGACGTGCCAGAGCGAGAACGGCAGTTCATGCGGGTTCAGGCGGATGCGCTGGCGCTTGCCGTGCCACGTGAAGCGGGTGCCGAACATCTGGTCTTCGGCGTCCAGCGCGGCGTTGTCCGGCAGGCCCCATTCCCAGAGCGGCAGTTCGATGTCGGTCTCGCGCGCGGTGCGCGGGTCCAGGCTGATGGCGGCCAGCAGCACGTCTTCGCCGAATGCGCCGGCGTGTTCGGCCCCGGTGGGCACGAAGCGCGCAAAGTACAGCACGGCGTCGTCGCTGGCGTGATAGAAGCGCAGCCCCAGGTGGTTCTGCAGGGCCGGGTGATTCGCGCGGATCTGGTTCAGTCGCGCGATCTCGGCGACGATGTTGCCCGGCGCCTGCCAGTCGCGCACGCGCAGTTCATACTTCTCGGAGTCGAGGTATTCCTCGCGCTCCACGCCGTTCAGGATCAGCGGCGCGCTCTCGCAGACCTCGAAGCCGTTGTACATGCCCCAGAGCCCGGACAGCAGCGTGGCCAGCGCGGCGCGGATCAGGAACGCCGGGCGCCCGCCGTCGTGCAGGAAGAAGGGGTTGATATCGGGCGTGTTGACGAAGAAGTGCGGGCGGTAGAACTCGCGCAGCGGGCTTTGCGTCAGCTCGGTCATGTACTCGATCAGCTCGGCCTTGGTGTTGCGCCAGATGAAGTACGTGTATGACTGCGAAAAGCCCAGCTTGGCCAGCCGCGCCATCATCTTGGGCCGCGTGAAGGCCTCGGCCAGGAACAGCGTGTCCGGATGCCTGGCACGCACGTCCGCGATCATCCATTCCCAGAACGGCAGCGGCTTGGTGTGCGGATTGTCCACACGGAAAATGCGCACGCCCTGATCGGCCCAGAACATCACCACGTCGCGCAGCGCCTTCCAGAGTTGTTCGCCGCCCGGTGGCGCTGCATAGAAATCGACGTTGACGATGTCCTCGTACTTCTTGGGCGGATTCTCGGCATAGCGCAGCGTGCCGTCCGGCCGATGGGAGAACCACTCGGGGTGCTCGCGCAGCCAGGGATGGTCAGGCGAACACTGGATGGCGAAGTCGAGCGCCAGTTCGATACCCAAGTC
The DNA here is from genome assembly GCF_900104095.1 of Ralstonia sp. 25mfcol4.1. Taxonomy (GTDB): domain Bacteria; phylum Pseudomonadota; class Gammaproteobacteria; order Burkholderiales; family Burkholderiaceae; genus Cupriavidus. Next base: position 134,800 of record NZ_FNJO01000006.1, read on the forward strand.
GGCGGCAGCCTTGCGCAGGCGCTGGAAGTCCTCCAGCGTGCCCAGTTGCGGATGGATGGCGTCGTGCCCGCCCTCGGCACTGCCAATGGCGTACGGGCTGCCCACGTCGCCGGGTTCGGCCTTCAGGCTGTTGTTCTTCCCCTTGCGGTGCGCCTGCCCGATGGGGTGGATCGGCGGAAAATACAACACGTCAAAGCCCATCGCACGAATGGCGGGCAGGCGGCGCATCACGTCGTCGAACGTGCCGTGGCGATTCACGTCGCCGCTCTCGGAGCGCGGGAACAGTTCGTACCAGCTGGCAAAGCGTCCGGCCAGGCGATCGGCCTCGACCGGCATCGTGGTTGGATAGCGGCTGGCGAACGGACGACCCGCCGGGGTTTCCATCGCCGCCCGCATGGCGGCCTCGGTACGCGGCGAGAGCAGGATTTCCAGGCGCAGGGCGTCATCGGCCGCGGCCGACAGGTCGGCCCGGATGGCGCCGGCATCGGCAATGGCGCTGGCTTCCGGCGTGCCCAGCGTGGCAGCCACCAGACGCGCGCCTTCCTCGATTTCCAGCTTGATATTGACGCCGGCCTTGCGCTTCTTGCCGACTTCGTCCAGCCAGCTGGCGAAGGTGTCGCGCCAGGCCTCGACCGTGAATTCATGACGGCCCATGGCCACCATCGGGAAGCTGCCGCGCCAGCGGTCGTTGACGATGTGGACCATCGGCGCCGCGTGCCATGCCTGTTCGCCGGGACCCCGCCACAGCACCACGGCGGCCAGCTTGTCGTGACCGTCCATCCAGATATCGGCGCTGACTTCCACGCGTTCGCCCACCGTGCGGCGCACGGCAAAGCGGCCGTTGTCGGTGGAGGGCGACAGGTTCTCGATAGCCACGCGCGGCGCTTCCATGGCGGCGGCCAGCGCACGGTCGGCTTCCCGGTCCGCGGATTTGCGCGTACCGTTGCGCGCGTCCTTGCGTCCGGTGGTCGCGATCACGGGCGCCGGCACTGCCTCGAACAGGCGAATATCGGCGGGCGGCAGCGTGATCGTGCTGCATGGGCTCAGGTTGTCGAGACCGTCTTCCAGCGTGCCACCGGGGCCGCCGTCCACGGGTGTCAAGGTGGCCGACGGCTGCGGCAGGCCGCTCAGCACCCGATCGACGCCAAACGACGCGGGCTTCACGGGGCAGGGGTTCAGCACCACGGTCAGCGCCGGCTCGCCGGCGGCGCCGTTGGCCAGGTGGCGCGGCACGCGTGCCAGCACCGTCAACGGGGCATCGGGCCCGCTGACCTGTCGCACCGCCACAGCGGGCTGGTCATCGCGGGCGGCCAGCCAGGCGTTGGCCTGCATCAGTTCATGCGTCAGGTCGTAGGGCGCGTCGACGATATCGTCCGGATGGCCATCGGCCTGTGCACCGGGCGATGTGTCGAGCGCGCCATGCGCGGCAGCGGCGCCGGTCTCGTAACCGGCAGGCACCATCCATCCATCGCCGATGGCGGCGGCCGTCCACAACGCCCGCCGGGCTGCCAAAACGTCAACGCCGTCAGGGGCCAGCGCGGGCGCGGCCAGCACCCGTCCAAAGCGCCGCAGGCGCGCGATTTCCTCTGTCAGCCAGGCGCTGCGATAGTCCCACCACGGCAGCGACGAGAACGCGCCGTCGAACGGCGCGGCTGCCAGGTCATCAAGTTGCTGCGGCGTGCTGCCGGGAGTCCAGGCCAGGAAAATCGGTTTGCCGCCATTGCCAGGCAGGTTGTTGCGTTGCAGCGACTCGATCAGTTCGGCCCAGTGCCGTCCCGCCACCCGCGATGGTGCCCTGCAGCAGAAGCCCGCGGCGCCTGCGGCCACGGCATCGGCCAGCTGGGCATTCCACCAGGCCAGCAACTGCCCAGCCGTGGCGTCATCGAACCAGCGCACGCGAACGCCGGGCAGATGGTTGTCGGTGGCATCGGGGCTGCCGGCGGGGCGGGCATGATCGACCCAGCCGTCATGCATGGCCGCTGCGTCGCCGGGAAGGCGGTCCAGCGCAAGATCCAGCAGCGGCGCCAGGCCGTGCTTGCGGCACGCTTCAAAGGCCGCTTTCAGCACGTCGGGGCGGGAGTGGGAGGCTGACCAGCCGGCCAGCAGGATATGGTCGAATCCGAGCCTGGCAGCGCGCACCAGTGCGTCGTCGTCCAGTGCCCGCGATTCCGTCAGGTTGATTTGGCAAATGCGCACGTCACGTCCTCTGGCCGTGGGCGCCCGTAGGTCAGGCGGGCGCGCGTCATGTCAATTCCATAAGGACATGCAGAGGACGTGCCAGGCGGACGGCGGGCGCCGCCATTGCGCTGGAAGTGCGGTGCAGCAAGGGATGGCGCGGAGGGCCGCCAACGCCGCTGCCGAGTCAGCGATGTAAGAAATACAGGGTCAAAACGTCGGGCACGCAGGAATGCCCTGATGGGACTGCTGCATTCCGGACACCCGAAGGGGGGCGCCGAGGCAGGCAAGTGGATGCGGCCGACGCGCAACGCGGCCAGCGGGAGAAACGCGGAAAGGCTGGAAGAAAAGCCGGGCGATCAGCCCGCCCGATACACGTCGAGGCGGTTGTACAGTGTCTTGAGGCTGATGCCCAGCGCCTTGGCGGCCTGGCGCTTGTCGCCATCGTACTTGGCCAGCGTGGCCAGGATGATCTCGCGCTGGGTGTCGGCCAGCGTGGTACCCACGCGCACGCTGACCACCCCATCCACGGTGGTGGGGCGGGGCGGCTGGCTGGCCAGGCCCGGATTGCCGATCTCGACCTGACGGTCGGCGAGGATGTAGGCGCGGTAGATGGAGTTCTTCAGCTCGCGCACATTGCCGGGCCAGTCGTAGCGCACCAGCCGTTCCAGCGAGCCGGGCGAGAAAGACTTTTCCGTCTGTTCCATCGCGTTGAACTCGTCCAGGAAGTGGCGTGCCAGCGGGATGATGTCCTCGGGCCGCTCGCGCAGCGGAGGAATATGCAGCGGAAACACCGCCAGCCGGTACAACAGATCCTCGCGCAACTGGCCCCCGCGCACCGCGTCCATGGGGTCGCGGTTGGTGGCGGCCAGGATGCGCACGTCGCTGATCATCGGCGCATCGCCGCCCACGCGATGGAACGAGCGGCTTTCCAGCACGCGCAGCAGCTTGATCTGCATCTCCAGCGGCATTTCGGTAACTTCGTCCAGGAACAGCGTGCCGGCCTGGGCCTGCTCGAAATAGCCGGCCTTCTGTTCCAGCGCGCCGGTGAAACCGCCTTTCTCGTGGCCGAATAGCTCCGATTCGATCAGCGTGGGTGCGATGGCGCCGCAGTTGACCGCCACGAACGGGCCGGACCGGCGGCTGCTGCGTTCATGCACCGCGCGCGCCACCACCTCCTTGCCGCTGCCGCTTTCCCCGACGGCAAGCATCGTGACGTCGGTGGCCGCCACACGATTCAACTGACCGATCAGCCGTTGCATGGCTGGCGAGGTACTTTCCCACAGCAGCGAAACCTGCGCGGGTGCGGCGCGGCGTCCCGCCGGGCGCGGCGGCGCGGCGGGACGGCCGGAAGGGAGCGTGGCGGTGGTTGACACGGGCGTGGCCAGATCGGGGCCTGCGGTCCGGCGCGTGAAACGCTGAGAGCGGCCGGTGCGCGCAGGCGCGTCGCAATGGTGGAAGATGTCTATCATGCTATCTGTTCACGCGCCGGGTGGCTACAGCCCGAAACGCTGTTGCGGCATGGTCCCACAGGCGTGTCAGACGGACACCGGCATAACGGCCAGGGGACTGTCGTTACACTTCAGCCTATTCTTGGGCGTGTGCCGTCCGCATTCGCCCTGGCCAACCAGCCGCCACCTGCAGGTCCATGACAAACAGACGCCGGTCATACGACGCCACCCGACTTTCCTATGCCACATATCCTGATCGTTGACGACGACGAAAACGCCTGTGCGGCCCTGGCGGAGATTGTCGCGATCGAAGGTTTTTCCTCGGCCAGTGCCAACAGCCTGCGCGAAGCGCGCCTGCAAATCGGCTGGCGCATGCCCGATGCCATCCTGGCCGACCTGCGGTTGCCAGACGGCAACGGCATGGAGCTGTTCGACGAAGTCGGCTCCGCCGGGGTGGAGGTGATCCTGACCACAGGCTATGCCAGCGTGGAATCGGCTGTCGAGGCGCTGCGCCTGGGCGCCACCGACTACCTGGTCAAGCCGATCAACGTCACGCGGCTGCAGACGGTACTCAAGCGCATTGCCACCACCAGCGAACTCCGGGCCGAAGTGCATTCGCTGCGCGGCGAACTGCGCCGCTACGGGCGCTTTGGCCGCCTGCTGGGCAGTTCGGAGGCCATGCAGACGGTCTACGATCAGCTCAGCAAGGTCGGGCCCACCGAGGCCACCGTGCTGCTGATCGGCGAAAGCGGCACGGGAAAGGAACTGGCCGCCCAGACCGTTCACGAGCTGTCCGCGCGCCGGCGCCAGCCGTTCCTGGCCGTCAACTGCGGGGCCATCTCGCCCACGCTGATCGAGACCGAGATGTTCGGCCACGAACGGGGCAGTTTCACGGGCGCGGACCGCCAGCACAAGGGCTACTTCGAGCGCGCCGACGGTGGCACGCTGTTCCTCGACGAAATCACCGAGATGCCGCTGGAGCTGCAGGTGAAACTGCTGCGCGTGCTGGAAACCGGCTCGTTCATGCGGGTGGGGACCAACCGCGAGACCCACGCCGACGTCCGCGTGCTGGCCGCCACCAACCGCAACCCCGAAGAAGCCGTGGCCGAAGGCAAGCTGCGCGCCGACCTGTATCACCGGCTCAATGTGTTCCCGATCGAACTGCCGCCGCTGCGCGCCCGTGGCGACGACGTGGTGCAGATCGCCAACACGATGCTGGAGCAACTGAACGCGGAGCAGGGTACGCAGCGCAGGTTTTCGGCCGCCGTGCTGGAAAGCCTGCGCATGCATTCGTGGCCCGGCAACGTGCGGGAGCTGCGCAATTTCGTGCAGCGCGCGTACATCATGGCCGACCAGGACGTCATCACCGAGGTCCAGATCCCGCTGCAGGTGGCGGCTGCGCCCAGCACCGGCACGGCCGTGGTGTCGGTGCCAGTTGGCATGTCGCTGGCCGAGGCCGACCGCCAGCTCATCTTTGCCACGCTGGAGCAATGTGCCGGTGTGAAGAAGCATGCAGCGGAAATTCTGGGCATCAGTTTGAAGACTTTGTACAACCGGCTGGAGGACTATGCAGCCAAGGGCGAGCTGCCGGAATGGCTGCGGGCATCACGTGGCGGCGACGCCAGCCCGCCTGCCGCCTCATGAGGCGTGTCGGGCAGGGCTGCGGGCGCATGCGCCGTGGCGCGCAAGACAGGCTGACGGTGTCAGTGCATGGTTCTTGCGTGGTGTGAAACCAGTGGCGGTTTCCGAAAAGATTGCCGATCCGATGGCTGAACATGACTGACGCTCCGCGCATTCCCTCCTCTGCCGTGCCGCCTTCGGCCGGTGGCGGTGCCCCAGACGACGCCCCGCCCGCCGTGCGCAGCATTGGCGAGGTGAGCGCGTTGATCGAGCAGGCCGCGCATGACCTGCGGTCGTCGCTCAATGCGATCCAGAGCTGGAGCTATGTGCTGGACCGCTCGATCGATTCGCTGGCGGCGCCGGCACAGCGTGCGCTGGATGGCATGCGGTCGGGCATGCAGCAGCAGCTGGTGCTGATCGAGGAAATGGAAGAAGGGGTGCGGCTGCTAGCCGACGATCGTGGCCCGTCGTGGGAAGAAACCGATCTGCGCGTGCTGGCGGGGCTGGCCATCGAGGACAAGCGTGCCGCCGCCGAGGCCCGTGGGGTCATCCTGGCGGCACTGGACGCCCAGGACCACGCGGAGGCCGGCTATACGGTGCCGGGCGACGCCCTGCGCATCGGACCGCTGCTCAGGCATCTGCTGGTCCACTGCATCTGGCGCGCTGCGGCAGGCGGATCGGTACGGGTGTATCTGAGCGCGGAACCCGACTTCGTCAAGTTCCGCATTACCGAAAGCCCGCCCGTGGAACGCTCGCGGGGCGAAGGCAGGCTTGCCGCGCTGAGCGACTTTTTCGGCCGCCGCGCGCCGGCCGGCGGCGGGCATTCGCCGCGCCAGAGTACCGCGCTGCTGCTGACCCGCCGTATGGTTGAGCTGCAAGGTGCCGCGCTGACCGCCGAAAACGAGAACTGTGGCGACACTGACAACGTCACGGTCTGCATTGCTGTGCGCTTTCCCCGCGTGACGGCCGCCCATCCGGCCTGAGCACTTTTTACCGGATGGCGCACAATCTGCAGCGCCGCCGCGAGCCGTTCTCTCACTTTTTCCGGCCGATTCCCGACATGACGCGCCGCTGTGCGCACCCTGTCACGGCTGTGCGCGCGGTTTGCGGCGCTGGCCCGGCGTTTGCATCGCTCAGGGACGGAGCCCCGCACACAGGGGACCCGAATTCGATTCCGAACAGGAGAGATGCCATGTCACACGCCCATGCTTCGAAGGGTTCGCAAAAGCCTTCGGCCAAGCCGTCGAACAAGCCGTCTACCCAGTCGGCGGACAAGGCCGGCGCCGGCAAATCCGACAAGTCAGGCAAGACCTACCAGGCCGCTGTGGATGAATCGCTGGACATGACCTTCCCGGCCAGTGATCCGATCTCGCCCGGGGCCGCCGAACACGCCGAGCGTCAGACCGCCACGCGCCGCGACGACGTGGACTGGAAGCTGAAGAAGGGCAGCGAACACCAGCCCGCCGGCGAAAAGGCCGCCGCACACCGCACCGGCGTCAGCGATCGCAGCGACAAGAAGCGTTGAATTCGGGCGGGGCACGAATCGCCGAGGGCGATTTCCTCGCCCGGCGCGTTCGCCATGTGATCGTTGCCCCACCCTCGCACTGCAACATACCTTTGAACGGAGCCTCAGGATGTCTACGATCATCGCAGGACGATTCGAAACGTTTGCCCGGGCCGAGACTGCTGCATCACGTTTGATGGCCAAGGGCGTCAGGCAGGACGATCTGACCATGTTCTATGTGAATCCGCCCGGTCAGCACGGCACTTTTCCGATAGGGGGTGACGAGGCCGTGGACGCCGGCGCGCGAGAGGCCGGCCCCGGCGCCGGGCGAGGCATCCTGATCGGTGCCGTGCTGGGTTTTGCGGTCGGGATCTGTCTGGTGGCGGCGGCCCGCGCCTGGTTCGGCGCGGCGTCGGTGCAGCCGTGGGTGCTGGTGCTGGTCATGGCGTTTGCCACCGGCGTGGGTGCCTATGCCGGCTCGCTGATGGGCGCGCTCGCCGGCACTGATCGGGGCGCAGGCCCGGTGCGGCACGCCGGCGTGCTGCTGGCCGCCCATGTCAGCGACGCCAATACGGCGCTGGTGGCCAGCGAATTGCGCCGTGGCGGCGCACGTGATGTCGAGCGCGCGGAAGGCCAGTGGCGCGATGGCCGCTGGGAGGACTTCGATCCGCTGGCTCCTCCGGTGCCGGCGGGGCGCTGACCTGTATCGGCCTGACATGTATGGCACGTATGGCGGATTGGCCACCGCCGGCGTCTTTTGACTTTGCAGTGATTTGCCGTTCAACTTCCACACCTGGAGGAACCGCTCATGAAGCCCATGGACCCGCAGACTCCGCCCGCCGGTACGCCGCCGCGCGGCGCGTCAATCATTGGTGACGTCGACCAGACCACGGCCGGATGCGGACCGTTCGTGATGGCGTCCGACACGCTCGAAGGCAACAAGGTGGTCGATCCGTCCGGCGAGGAAATCGGCACCATCGACCACATCATGCTCGACGTGCTCGGCGGCCGTATCGCCTACGCCGTTCTGGCGATGGGCGGCTTCCTGGGTATCGGGGAAAAGCTCCATGCGTTGCCATGGTCGGCGCTGACGCTGGACACGCGTCGCAAGTGCTTTGTGCTCGGAATTGAAAAGGAGCGCATCAAGGCAGCGCCGGGCTTCGACAAGGAGCATTGGCCCACCATGGCGAATTCGCAGTGGGCCACCAGCATCCACGAGTACTACGGCATTTCGCCATACTGGGAAAAGGACCGGTACGACCCGTGGGCCTGACCGGCCTGGGTTGAAGCCATTGCCGGCGCCTGGCCGGCTTGCGCGGCCCCGTTCCCCTCATCAGGGGGCGGGGCCGTATTCGTTGCTATACCTTGTGATTGATCTGGCCGGGTGGCTTTTCCGCCGGATCGGCGCGCATGCCCGTGGCCTGCGGCGGTTGCCCGGGGCTCTCGCGTGGCGGCGGAACGCGCGTCGTAAGCTGGTTAGACACGCCGAGGATGCCCGGCGGCGTCGAGGCGGCCTTTTCGATGCGCTGGGCGATATCGATGTCTTCGACCTGGCCGGTGATGGTCACGCGGCGTTCCACCACATGGACTGCCACGCCGTCCGGCATGTCGCCGCCGCAAAACTCCGCGATACAGGTGCCTACACGCTCGCGCAGCAGTTCGTCTTCGTCGTCGGGGCTGGTACGGCGGGGTGCTTCGCTTTCCGTTTGCATGATGGCGGTCCTTGTCTGGTAAGTGATGGTGCGCGGCGGTAACGCCGCGCCCGGATAGCCGGTGAGACGCAATCGCCATGCCCACCGGGGCACCCGGTCTCCGGATCGTTGCTTGTAAAAACGACATGTCACGGTGCCGGATGACATCCTTGTAGGACGCCACCGACTGAAACTGCGTTGGGGTGCTCCCTACAATGTAGACAGTCCTGCCTTGCCACGGGAGCGTTTCATGCAACATCAGCCCACGCAGCGCCGTCTGTTTCAACTGTTCGACCGCTTCGCCGGCGCCGCAACCCGCCAGGCGGGGTCGCCGGTGGCCTTCGCGCTTGCCGTCCTGGTCGTCCTGGCCTGGGCGGTTACCGGGCCGCTATTCGGCTATTCCGAAACCTGGCAGCTCGTGATCAACACGGGCACCACCATCGTGACCTTCCTGATGGTGTTCCTGATCCAGCAAAGCCAGAACAAGGATGCCATAGCGGTTCACCTGAAGCTCAACGAACTGCTGGCGTCGCACCGCGAGGCCAGCAACCACCTCGTGGCCATCGAGGACCTTGACGAGGAAGAACTGCGCCAGCTGGTGAAGTTCTACCGCCATCTGGCCGAACTGGCCGACGAGGAGGGCGATGTCAAGTGCAGCCATTCGATCGACGAAGCCCGGGTGAATCACGCCGAAAAGTCCCGCGTGCGGCATGCTCGCCGCAAGGAGGCTGATGACGCGCAGGCGCCAGCCACGGCGTAGCCCGCCAATACCCGTATCTGAAACGCTGAAACGACAACACGCGGCCTGGCCGCAGAGGAGCCCGACTTGGCAACCCCGACTCCCGATGCATCAGCGACTGCGGTGGCCATGGACGCCGCCCCGGAGCCCGATCCGCAGCAGTGCGACGTACGCGTGGTGGTGTACGGCCGCGCCGATTGCGATGATCCGGACAGTCACCAGGGCGCCACGCTCAAAGGCATTGCCCAACGGGTGGCGAGGCTGGCGGGCTTCACGTTTGCCGGCAGCTACGACGCGGCCACGCACCGCCCCGCGGACGGCAGGCTTTATTTCGTGCCGGCCGATACGTTGACCGGCGTCGACAGCGCCCGCCAGCTTGGCATCGCCGGGCTGGACGACCTGCTGGGCGGTGTGGTGCCCCACGCGTTCATCGCCACCAAGGCCATCTCGCACGGGCGGGTGGCGCCCGACGCTGCGGCCCCCGCAGGGTGGAGCGACACGTTTGCCGCACGCATCCAAGGGCACGTGCTGCCGGGCTTCACGGCATTCTCGCTCGATGACGCCAGGCGCGCCGCGCGGGGGATGCTTCGCGATGGCAAGGTCCGCGTCAAGGAGCCGTGCGGGATCGGCGGGCTCGGCCAGCAGGTGGTGGCGAACGAGGCGGAGCTGGACCGGGCGCTGCAGGCGCTGGACGCTGAGCGCGTGAAGCGCGAAGGGCTGGTGCTGGAGCGCAATCTCGACGACGTGATCACGTTCAGCGTGGGACAGATACAGATCGGCGACCTGTGCGCCAGCTACTGCGGCACGCAGGATCTGACGCCCGACAACACGGGCCGGAAGGTCTATGGCGGGTCCACGCTGAGCGTGGTGCGTGGCACGCTGGGAGATCTGCTGACGCATCCGCTCGAAGTGCACCTGCGCGACGCCGTGCAGGCCGCGATGGCCTATCACGCGGCGGCCATCGAATGCTTTCCCGGCTCGCTGATGTCGCGCTGCAACTACGACGTGGCGTTCGGTATCGACAACGGCCGGCGGCGGCTGGGCGTGCTGGAACAGTCGTGGCGCGTGGGCGGCGCCACGGGCGCGGAGCTGGCGGCGCTGGCCGCGTTCCGCGACGATCCGCAATGCATGCGCGCCACCGCGTGTACGCGCGAGATCTACGGCAAGGACGCACCCGTACCCGACGACGCGGACGTCTACTTTCAGGGAGAAGACCGCAGTGTCGGCGCACTGACCAAATACGCAAGACTGGAGTCAGCATCCGATGGCCACTCATGAAGAATCGATCCAGATCCATACCGAAGGGGGGATGATCGCGGGCACCGTGATCTCGCCCGCCACCAAGCTGCCCGGCGTGCTGTTCGTGCATGGCTGGGGCGGGAGCCAGCAGCAGTACCTGGCCCGCGCCCGGGAAGTGGCCGGGCTGGGCGCGGTCTGCATGACGTTCGACCTGACCGGCCACGCCGGCACGTCCTCGCAGTACGAGACGGTCAGCCGCATGCGCAACCTGGCTGACGTGCTGGCGGCCTACGACATGCTGGTGCGGCATCCCGAGGTGGACCGCAACGCCATTGCGGTGGTGGGCAGCAGCTACGGCGGCTATCTGGCCGCGGTGCTGTGCGAACTCAGGCCCGTGCGGTGGCTCGCGTTTCGTGCCCCGGCGCTATACATGGACGAAGGCTGGGAATCGCCCAAGCGGCAACTGCACCGCGACCAGGACCTCGTGGCATACCGGCGCAAGGTGGTGGCCGCCGACACCAATCGCGCGCTGCGCGCCTGCACCAACTTCAAGGGCGACGTGCTGGTGGTGGCATCGCAGCACGACAATATCGTGCCGCACACCGCGGTGCTGAGCTACGTGGATGCCTGTATCCAGGCCAGTTCGATCACATACCGCGTGCTCAAGGGCGCCGACCACGGACTGACCAGCGAGGACAGCCAGCGTGCCTATACCAAGCTGCTGCTGGGCTGGCTGCGCGAGATGGTGACGGAGGCCCGTACCGGGCCCGCTGTGGCTGCGCGGCCGTCCAAGGCATCGACCGCGCCAAAGACCCCGCATCAAGACGACGGCCTGGAGCCCGAGCGCAATGGCGACGGCGGCGAGGACAAGGCGCGCGAGGCGGTGCTGGCCGGCGACGACGAGAACGATCCCCAGGTCATTGCCGCGCAGCCGCCGGGCGGGCGCGGCGCGGCGTAGCGCGGCGCTCGACCGTGGGTCAGCGGCCGGCGGTCACGCGCCGGTCCATTTTGCGCGCCTGCTTCAGGTGGTCGCGCAGCCCCGGCAGCATGCGGGCGGCGAAGGCGCGCAGGGCGGGATCCTTGCCGCGCGTGGCCTGGTTCTGGAACAGCAGTACGGCCTGCTCGTGCGCGTCGATGCCAATGGTCCGGATATAGGCCTGGTCGAATTCGTCGTCCTTGAGGGATTTCAGCCGGGTCAACTCCGGCGCCTCGGGCACGCGATCCTGCGGGGTGATGCCCTTGTCGGCGGCGAGGCTGCGCAATCTGCCGAGCGCCTCCTTGTGTTCTGCCACCATCTGCTGCGCGAATGCGTGGATCTTCGGATCCTTCGACACTTCGAGCGCCATTTCACTGGCCGAGATCTCCAGGTGGCTGGTCATCTGCGCTTCATCCAAAAAGCGCAGGTCGTCGGTGGACAGCGATGCGGCTGGCGGCTTGGCGGCCTTTGGCGGAGTGGGTGCCAGCGGTGCATCGGCGACGGGCGGTGCGGCGGGTGCCAACGACGCGGCTGCTAAGCCGCACAGGGCGAGGGCGGCGGCTGCCACGTGGCGTGGCCATCGCCGGGGCGTGCGTTCCGGGTTGCGATGTTCGGGCATGACGAGGCTCCTTCATTTGCCGATTGGCGAGATGGATGGCGGCATGTACGCCCAGCTAGTCGCGCAAGAAGCATTCCCGTCGGGCAGCACAATTTGCAAAAGCAGGCCAGCGGCCACCGATTTCGATCGGTAAAAAGTGCAAGGATGACAGGCGTCACCCCGGTAGGGAGGCCAAAGCGCGATGGCATGGCTCATGCGTACGCGCATGCACATGAACACAACCGCCGTCGCCAAGCCCGACACCCCGGCCCCTTCGCTCGATGCAACCCTGCGCAAGGCGGGACTGCATCATGTCGACGACAGGCAGCCCGGCATTTCCCGTCGGCGTGCAGGCAAGGGTTTCACGTATGTCATGCCTGACGGCAAGCGCGTGGACGCCGACACACAGGCACGCATCGATGCGCTGGCAATTCCGCCCGCCTACGAATCGGTCTGGATCTGCCCGGACCCCGACGGCCACTTGCAGGCCACGGGCCGGGACGCGCGCGGCCGCAAGCAGTATCTCTATCACCCCGACTGGGCCGCACTGCGCGACGCCGACAAGTACGCACGGCTGATGGCCTTTGGGCAGGCGCTGCCCCATCTGCGCCGCCGGGTTGCCCGCGACCTGGCGCGCAATGGCATGCCGCGCGAGAAAGTGCTGGCCGCCGTGGTGACGCTGCTGGACGCCACGCTGGTGCGCGTTGGAACGCCGCGCTACGCGGCCCAGAACCGCACCTACGGGCTGACCACGCTGAAGCGCAGGCACGTCGCCGTGCAAGGCAGCCGCCTGCGCTTTCAGTTCACCGGCAAGAGCGGCGTCACGCATGACGTGTCGGTCAACGACGCGCGGCTGGCGCGAGTGGTGCGCAATTGCGCGGACCTGCCGGGCCAGCAGTTGTTCAAGTACAAGGACAGCGACGGCGAGGTACGCGAGATCGGCTCGGCCGATGTCAACGCCTATCTGCAGGAGGTGACGGGCGGCGAGTTCACGGCCAAGGACTTCCGTACATGGGCGGGCAGCGTGCATGCGCTGGCGCTGCTGCGCAAGACCCGCGCCGATACCGAGGCGGCACGCAAGAAGGCGATGGTGGAGGTGATTCGCAGCGTGGCGCAGCGGCTGCGCAACACGGTGGCGGTCTGCCGCAAGTGCTATGTGCATCCGGACGTGCTGGCCGCGTTCATGGCCGACGCATTGCAGGCTTTACCGGCACCGCGTACAGCGGTGCGCCTGCGTACCGACGAGGCGCGGTTGCTGGCGCTGCTGGAAAGCACCGCCACGCTCGCGCGGACGGCGCGCAGAGCGGCGTAGCGGGGTCCAAGGAGCCGCGCAGCCGCACCTCTTCAACCGGCACGGCAATTGCATTGTTCCTTGTACCGACAACAAGCAGAACACGCATAGCAATCGAGGCTCAAGGTGGAACACGCAGTCATCGGTTACCTCGGGGCTGACAGCAGCAGCCCGGCAACCTTTCTCACGGAAGCGCGTCAGTCGCTTTCCACTGCTGGAAATTCCCTCACATCCGATGTCGTAGGCGTTGCCGGCGACCACAGCGCGGCGGGCCACGGCCATATGGCGCGGCGGATCTCCCCAGCCCGGCTCGCCGCGAAGGCGCAGCATGGCAAGGGCGCCTCGGCGCGTGCGCCGCGCGGCAGCGACCTGCGCCAGGCGCGCGTGCTGATGCAGGCGTTGTGCGAAATGCGGCTGGTGCTGAGCAAGCCCGATGAGGCGCTGTCGCCCGCCGCGCTCGATAGCCGGCATACCGCGACCATGGCGCTGTGGCAGAACCGCACGCGATCGCTGTACACGCAGCCCGATGTGGAACGCGGCATCGAGGCTCGCCTGGACGCAGGTTTTCGCCATGCACGCAGCGGCAGCCCGCGCGAGGCGGCAAGCGAGTTCAAGCGCGCCTACCTGTTGCTGTGCTGCGTGCTCACGCTGGCCCGCGACAACGCGCGGGCCCAGGCAAGGGTAGGCGCGGCGCGCAGGGCGGCCGAATGACGGCCGCCGTCTGACCCACACCTCCCGACGACCGCAGGCGGATCGGCGTCACGCCTTGCCACGCGTCTTCTTGCAGGGTCCGAGATAGCCGGGAAGGTCGCGCGCCTTCGGGCTCGTCGCGAGCTGCAGACCCGTGGCCAGGGCGGCCGCAAAGGTGTGATGGGTATCTAGCGGGCCCTTGATGTGTTTGCGGAAAAAGTCGGCCCAGCGAAAGTCGGAATAGGCGGTCTTGACTTTGCGATAGCCGCCGGCCAGCTGGACGAATGCCTCCAGGCTGCGGTACGGGTCGTCACGCATGCTGTGGACGTCGATCGGCAATTCACTGATCGGCCGGCGCCGCCCGCGTTCATCGTAAGGGTGAACCATGTGCTCGTCGGTCATCCGCTTCCAGAACTTGCGGATAGAAAGGTGGCTCAAGTCGTTGCGCACGAGCGCTGGCACCATGTCGATGCCCATGTCCTGCCATGCGCGAACCCAGTGGTGATGATCGACGATGTACAGCGTCTGCTCGGGGCCGATCACGATATGCACGCGGTGCTGGTCCAGAAAGGCGGGCAGGTCGGCATGGTCCAGCCGTCGCGTGACATGCATCTTCTGCGCGACGTGGTACGCGCCCACCGTGATCTGCGTGGGACGCAGGTGAGCGATGGGCACCATCAGTGCCGCGTCCTTGCCAAGCCGCCTCGGGCGCTTTGCCATGGCTATCGGGTCTCCGTTGCAGGAACTGGCCGGGAAGCAGCAAGGTTTGTGCCGTGCTGCGTCGATCGCGCCAGCGCTTCGCTTGGCAATCGTTGCCACGCCTTGTAACCGTTACGCATCTCCAGGGTGTCCGGCGCACGGACGCGTCCGCCCGATGCAGGCCCGCAAAGGGGCCTCCAGAGGCGGCGAAGGGTCGGCAAGGCGGCACGGAATTTGCGCCGCATGTCTGCATTGATCATCGCACCGGAAGCCGACATGTCTACTCCAAGCAAACTCCCGCCGCAGCATCAGGACCGCCAGCCCGGCCTGGAAAGCGAAATGGTGCCCAAGCCCGACAGCGGCGCCGGCGACTATGTCGGCAGCGGACGCCTGAAGGGCAAGGTGGCGCTGGTGACCGGCGGGGACAGCGGTATCGGCCGTGCCATTGCCGTGGCTTTTGCCCGTGAGGGCGCCGATGTCGCGTTCGCATACCTGGACGAGCAGGCCGATGCGCGGGAGACCGAAAGGCTGATCACCGAGGCCGGACAGCGCGCGCTGCCCATCGAGGGCGATATCGGCGACGTGAATCATGCCGACAAGGTCGTGGCCGACACGCTGAAGTCGTTCGGCCGGCTCGATGTGCTGGTCAACAACGCGGCAGAGCAGCATCCGCAGGAATCGCTGGAAGACGTCAGCGCCGAACAACTGGAGCGCACGTTCCGGACCAACGTGTTCGCGATGTTCCATGTGACACGGGCGGCGCTGCCGCATCTGGGGCAGGGCGGCGTGATTCTCAACACGACCTCGGTCACGGCGTATCGGGGCAGTGCGCATCTGCTGGACTACTCTGCTACGAAGGGGGCCATCGTGGCGTTCACGCGTTCGCTGGCGCTGCAAGTGGTGGATCGCGGCATCCGCGTCAACGGCGTGGCGCCGGGCCCCATCTGGACGCCCCTGATTCCGTCCACCTTTACGGCCGAGGAAGTGGCCAAGTTCGGCAAGAAGACGCCAATGGGTCGCCCGGGGCAGCCGTTCGAAGTGGCTGCGGGCTACGTATTCCTGGCGTCCGATGCGGCAAGCTATATCACCGGCCAGATCCTCCACATCAACGGCGGCGAGGTGGTCAACGCCTGAACACAGGGAGAAACATCATGTCTTCGATTGTTGCCGGGCGCTTCGCGTCCATCCCCGAGGCCGAGCAGGCAGCGCAGAAGCTGTACGCGCGCGGCTTTTCCGTGTGGGACGTGTCGATCATGTCCGTGGACCCGGGCGGCGCCCGCCCGCCGGGCGTCCTGCTGGCCGCCCGCGCCAAGGGCGAGCGCCGTGACGAGGCGCTGGACGTGCTGCGTGAAGGCGGGGCCTGCGATTGCGAGGAGGCCAAGGGCAAGTGGGAAGGCGGGCAATGGTCCGATTTCGACCCGGCGCGCGCGCCGGCGCTGCTGGATCCGGCGGAGGGCGAATGCTGGCCCATCCCCGGGCAGGGCGCAGCCAAGGGCGTCGACGGCGATGCCCGGCCCGCGCATGCCGCGCCGGTGGCGCAGGAGGCAGTGGCCGAGGACAGCACGGGCAACGAGGATCCCGGCAGCGAACTTGAACACTACGTCGACCGGCAGGTCGCCAGTCATAACTGACCCTGGACGACGCACTGATGGCGACGCATGCCACCGCCGAACTCGACACGCTTCGGCCCACCCAGATCACGCTGGGGATCTATCAGGTACACGAGAAGATGGATGTTTCGGCCCGGCCGCGCAGTAACGCGGCGCTGAAGCGTTTTCTGGAAGACCACCGCATCAAGACGATCGCCGGTCCGGGTGGCGCGCTGTATATCGCCGACCATCATCATTGGGCCCGCGCGTGGCTCGAACTTGGCTGGCAGGAGGCGCCCGTTGCCATCATCGACGATCTGAGCCACCTGCCGCAGGGCAAGTTCTGGAAGCGGATGCGCGCCCTGGGCCATCTGCATCCTTACGACGAACACGGCGAACATCTGTCGGCCAAGGACCTGCCTGCCACCGTAATGGGCATGCGCGACGACCCGTATCGCAGCCTCGCGGCGTTCACGCGCAATGCGGGCGCCTACCGCAAGCCGGGCAACGCTTATGGCGATTTCCAATGGGCGGGGTTTTTTCGCCGGCACGTGGCAGAAGACATGGAGAGCATTCCAGGCTTCGCACGCGCGATGATCCAGGCGATCCAGCTCGCGCGCAGTAGCAAGGCCAAGCGCCTGCCGGGCTACGTTGGCAAGTGCGAGCGGACGGGCTGATGGCAGGCAGAGGACATGAAAAGAATATGAAAACCGGCTGGAAACCGACGTGAAAACGCCGCAGGAGAACACCCCCTCGTCCTTCCGATGGGGACGTCCCGCCCGCGGCGTGTTTCGCCGGCCAGCCCGGCCGGCGAAATCTGGCTAGCTCTTCGACTTGTGCGCGGGCTTGCCCTTTTGCTTGGTACTGGCCATCTTCTTCAGTTCGCCTTCGCTCATCGACTTGGCCATCGACTTCGATGCGCCCTTGAGCGAACTAGCCTTGCGCTCGCCGCGCTTTGCTGACAAGGCGGCTCCGGCCGCCATCTGCTGTGCCTTGGATTTGGCTGGCATGTCGATCTCCTTCGGTTCGCGGTGAATGCCCCGGATCGCTAGATCCGGCCCAGTACAACCAGGAGCACGACAATGATGACGATCAGCCCCAGGCCGCCGCTGGGCCCGTAGCCCCAGCCGGAACTGTACGGCCACGTTGGCAGTGCGCCAATCAGCAGCAGGACGAGGACGATCAGAAGAATGGTGCCGATACCCATAGTGCGCTCCTTTGTTGTGGTGCTGCCGACGCTGCGACTGTCTACGCCGCAGCACGGCTGTCCCTGTTACTGCAGGTTAGGACAGCACCACTCGCGCCAGAGGCGGGCAAGGGCTGATATGGGTGTAGGAATAAGACGACGCCTGCGGCCAATGCCTGCCACGCGCCGTCCGGAGTGGCTCGGGCGCTGGCTCAGAACGCCGCGCGGTAGATGGCGAAGGCGTCGGCCTCGGTGACTTCGCGCGGATTGTTGACGAGCAGGCGCGTTTGCAGCATGGCATCGCTGGCCAGCCGGTTCAGGTCCGGCTCCTTGACGCCCACGTCGCGCAGTGTCCGCGGAATGCCGGTGGCCTCGACCAGGCCCTCGATATGGGCGATCAGTGCTGCCGTCTTGGTCTCGTCGCTGCCGGTGGTGCCGGGCAGCACGACGTCGCACAGTTCGCCATACCGCCTGCAGGCGGCGGGCGCGTTGAATTTCATCACGTGCGGCAGCACCAGCGCGTTGGACAGGCCGTGCGCCACGTGGAAGATGCCGCCAATCGGATAAGCGAGCGCATGCACGGCCGCCACAGGAGCGTTGGCGAACGACTGGCCGGCAAACATCGCGCCCAGCAGCATGGCCTCGCGCGCGGCCAGGTCGTGGCCGTTGTCGCAGGCACGCATCAGGTTTTGCGACAGGAGTTCCAGCGCCCGCACGGCCAGCATGTCGGAGACCGGGTTCTTCAGATGCGCGCTGGTGTAGGCCTCGATGGCATGAACCATCGCGTCGATGCCGGTTGCTGCCGTGGCGCCGCGCGGCAGGCCCACTGTCAGTTCCGCATCGAGGATGGCCAGGTCGGCAAACAGCTGCGGCGCCACCACGCCCATCTTGGTGGTCTCGCCCGTGGTGACGATCGATACGGCCGTGACTTCGGATCCCGTGCCCGCCGTGGTGGGCATCTGCACCAGCGGCAGCCGCGTGCCGGTGACCTTCTTCACGCCATACATGTCCTTGATGGACTGCGTGGCCGGCAGCAGCACGGCAATCAGCTTGGCCACGTCCATCGACGAGCCGCCGCCCAGGCCAAGCACCACTTCGGCATCGGCCTGACGGGCCCGTTCGGTGGCTTCCAGCACGACATGCTCGGGCGGATCGGCGACAACGTCGTCGATCACGGTCACCTGCCAGCCATGCTTGCCCAGGTCTTCCAGCGCCGGCGTCAGCAGCCCGCTCTGGGCCAGGAAGCCATCGGTGATTACGCACAGGCGTCGCGCCGGCGGAAAAGCCTCGCGCAGCAGCGCGCCCAGCCGGCGCGCCGCGCCGGATTCGACGACGACCGTCGGCACGGTCTGGAAGCGGAACGGGTTCATGATGTCTCCGGGTATGGGTATGAGCTTTTTTGGGGTTTTCCCCTTTCCCACTGATGGGAGAGGGGAGCCGGACGCGTCGCTACCTTACATCTGCAGGCAAAGATACTTGATCTCGAGGTATTCCTCGATGCCGTGGCGCGAGCCTTCGCGGCCGACGCCGGACTGCTTGATGCCGCCGAACGGTGCCACCTCGTTCGAGATCAGGCCGGTGTTGAGCCCGACCATGCCATATTCGAGCGCCTCGCCGGTACGCCACGCGCGGGCGATGTCGCGCGTGTACAGGTAGGCAGCCAGGCCGAATTCGGTGTCGTTGGCGGCCGCCACGGCCTCGTCGTCGGTCTTGAAGCGGAACAGCGGCGCCACGGGCCCGAAGATTTCTTCGCGCGCCACGCGCATGTCCGCCGTGGCGCCCGTGATGACGGTCGGCGTGTAGAAGGTGCCGCCCAGCTTGTGCTTGCCGCCGCCCGTCAGCACGCGGGCGCCCTTGGATGTGGCGTCGTCCATCAGCGACACCACCTTGTCGACCGCGGCGTCCTCGATCAGCGGTCCGATGACCACGCCGTCTTCCAGGCCATTGCCCACGCGCAGCTGGCTGGTGCGCTCGGCGAACTTGGCGGCGAAGGCATCGTAGATGCCGTCCTGGATATAGAAGCGGTTGGCGCAGACGCAGGTCTGGCCGCCATTGCGATACTTGGCGGCGATGGCGCCTTCGACGGCGGCATCGACATCGGCGTCGTCAAACACGATGAACGGCGCGTTGCCGCCCAGTTCCAGCGACAGGCGCTTGACCGTCGGCGCCGACTGCGCCATCAGGATGCGGCCCACTTCAGTCGAGCCCGTGAACGACAGCTTGCGCACGACAGGACTGCCCGTCAGCACGGCACCGATGGTTTTGGCGTCGCCGGTCACCACCTGCAGCACGCCGGCCGGCACGCCGGCGCGATGGGCCAGTTCGGCCAGCGCAAACGCGGACAGCGGCGTCAGTTCGGCGGGCTTGATGACGATGGCGCAGCCGGCGGCCAGGGCCGGCGCCGCCTTGCGGGTGATCATGGCGGCCGGGAAGTTCCAGGGCGTGATGGCGGCGCAGACACCCACCGGCTGGCGCAGCGTGACCAGCCGCTTGTCGGCCGCGGGGCTGGCCAGCACCTCGCCGTCCACGCGCTTGGCTTCCTCGGCGAACCATTCGATAAAGCTGGCCGCGTAGGCGATCTCGCCCTTGGCTTCGGCCAACGGCTTGCCTTGCTCGCGGGTCATCAGATAGGCGAGGTCGTCGGTGTTGGCCAGCATCAGGTCGAACCAGCGGCGCAGGATGCTGGCGCGGGCCTTGCCGGTCAGCGCCGCCCAGCTTTTCTGGGCCACTTCGGCGGCCGCCACCGCCCGCTCCGTCTCGGCGGCGCCCAGGTCGGCCACCTTGGCGATGACCTCGCCGGTGGCCGGATCGGTCACATCGAACGTGGCGCCCGAATCGGCGGATAACCATTGGCCGCCCACATAAGCCTGTTGGCGAAACAGTGAAGGATCCTTGAGTTGCATGGCAAATTTCCCCGAAGTCACGAATGCAGGCTTGCCGATAAAATCGCTTGCCTGCGTTCAATAGATTGAACTATATTCCGTATGTCGAACGATGACCAGATCATACGCCCATGGCGGGGAGACCGCCAGTAGGTCCCCAGCGTTCCGTGCGGCTCGGGCTCCTGCCGTCCGCCTTCCTGTCCGTAAAGCTCATCCATGCCCAAATCCGCTTACGCCACCCCCGCCGATCCCGATGCCCCCGGCAGCGCCGCGAACCGGCCCACGTCGCCTGCCGTGGTACGGGCGGTGCAGGTGCTCGATGCCATCGCCGCGTCGGCCGATCCGCTGACGCTGGCCGATCTGACGCGGCTGACCGGCGCGCCCAAGAGTTCGCTGCATGGCATGTGCGACACGCTTGTGCAGCTGCAACTGGTCAAGCGGCTGCCCGGCGGGGCGATGGCGCTGGGTCCGCACGTGATGACCTGGGCCAACGCGTTTCTGGCGCAGACGCAGATCACCGAGGAATTCCGCGCGCTGTGGGATCAGACCGACGCGTTCCACGACGCCACGGTCACGCTGTCGATGCTGGAAGGGGACGAAGTGGTCTACCTGGCCTGCCAGAACGGCGACCGCCCGCTGGGCGTGACCTTCCGCATCGGCATGCGCCTGCCGGCGCCGTACACGGCCACGGGCAAGGCCATGCTCAGCACGATGCCTGCCGCGGAGGTGCAGCGGCTGTTCGCGGACGGCCTGCCGCCGCCACTCACCCGGGCGAGCGTTGCCTCGGCCGACGCGCTGGCCGACGAACTGCAGCAGGTGCGGGCGATGGGCTATTCGGTCGACAACGGCCAGATGCGCGAGGGCATGACCTGTTTTGGCGCGCCGGTGTTCGACGCGCAGGCTGCCCGCGCCGCCGGCGCCATTGCCGTCAGCTATCTGACCAGCGAGATCGATACGGCCACCGGCGAGCGTATCGGCCAGCAGGTGCGCGCGCTGGCCGACCGGCTTTCGGCCAGGCTGGGCGCGCCGGCATCGGCGACGCACACAGTGGCGGCGCGTTGATCCTTCTCGACGTTTGCGCAGGGTCAAAGGCCCAATCTCGCTGAATCGCTAGCATCCGGGGGTTCCCCTTCCCGGATCATCACGCGATGACACACTCTACGGCGACCGCCGTTCGCCGCCCTCAACTGGTAGCGCCTGCCGGATCGCTCGCGGCGCTGCGCATGGCGCTCCAGCATGGCGCCGACGCGGTCTACCTGGGCTTGCGCGATGCCACCAACGCCCGCAACTTCGGCGGCCTGAACTTCAGCGAGGACGATATCCGCACCGGCGTGGCCGAAGCGCATGCGCGTGGCGCCGAGGTGCTGTTCGCCATCAACACGTTTGCCCAGATGGGCCATGTGGAGCGTTGGCACCATGCCGTGGACGCCGCTGCCGCACTGGGTGCCGACGCCGTGATCATGGCCGATGCCGGGCTGATCGCATACGCCGCGAAGCGGCACCCGTCGCTGCGCATCCATCTTTCGGTACAGGGCTCGGCCACGCATGCCGACGCCATCGCGTTGATGCGCGAGCAGTTCGGCATCCGCCGGGTGGTGCTGCCCCGGGTGCTGTCCGTGCCCCAGATTGCCCGGCTGGCCCGGCAGACCGATGTCGAACTGGAAGTCTTTGGCTTCGGCAGCCTGTGCGTGATGGCCGAGGGGCGCTGTCTGCTGTCCTCGTATGCCACCGGCGATTCCCCCAATAACAGGGGCGTCTGTTCGCCGGCCCATGCGGTGCGATGGGACGAGCAGGACGGCACCATGCATGCGCGGCTGTCGGGCATCCTGATCGACAGTTACGCGCCGGGCGAGCCCGCCGGCTATCCCACGCTGTGCAAGGGCCGCTTTACCGTGGAAGACGAGCGCGGCTACGTGCTGGAGGAACCGACCAGCCTCAATGCGGTGTCGCTGTTGCCGTCGCTGATCGATATCGGCATCGCGGCCATCAAGATCGAAGGCCGCCAGCGCAGCCCGCGCTATGTGGCCGATGTGGTGGGCGTGCTGCGCGCGGCCATCGACGATGCGTGCCGCGACCCGAAGCGGTTTGTCCCACGCCAGGACTGGCAGGCCACGCTGGGCCGTCATGCCGAGGGCGATCAGGTGACGCAAGGCGCGTACGACCGGCCCTGGCGGTAATTCCATCTTCCCCGGGGCGGCCACGGCGCCGCCGGCCCGCTCCGCATCGAGACCTGCCCGATTCCAGCCCAACATGGCAACCATGACCCCACTGAATCCCGAGCCGTTCCGCATCGCGCTCGGCCCGTTGTTGTACTACTGGCCACGCACGACAGTGCTGGAATTCTATGCATCGGTCGCCGACACGGCTGTCGATCGCGTCCATCTTGGCGAGGCCGTCTGTACGCGGCGGCACGAGATGCGCCTGGCCGACTGGATCGAAGTCGGGCAGATGTTGCGCGATGCCGGCAAGCAGGTGGTGCTGTCCACGCCGGTGCTGGTCGAGTCGGACAGCGACATCGCGGTGATGCGGCGGGTCTGCGCGCAGGAGGACTTCCTGGTGGAGGCCAACGATCTGGGCGCCGTGCATGGCATGCGCGGGCGACCCTTTATCGGCGGCCCGCATCTGAACGTCTATCACGCCGACACACTGGCGTGGCTGGCCGGCCTGGGCGCACAGGGTTGCGTGGTGCCGGTGGAGATGGATGGCACGACGATGGCGGCGCTGGCGGCGGGGCGCCCGGCGGGGCTGGCTTTGGAAGCCATGGTCTGGGGGCGCATGCCGCTGGCGTTCTCGGCGCGATGCTTCACCGCGCGGCATCACCGGCTGCGCAAGGATGCGTGCGATTTGCGCTGCATCGCGTATCCCGATGGCCTGGTGGCCACCACGGGAGAAGGCCAGGACTTTTTCACGCTCAACGGCATCCAGACCCAATCGGCTACCTGCCTCGATCTTTGCGCGCAGGTATCGCAGATGGCGGCCGCCGGCATCGATTACGCGCGGGTCAGCCCGCACGCCACCGGCACGGGCGAAGTGATTGCCCATCTCGATGCCATCCGGCGCGGGGAACGCGCCGCATCGCCAAGCGCCGTGCTGCCGGCCGGCGCGGCGCGGAGCAATGGCTACTGGAGCGGCAAGCCGGGCATTCACTGGCTGTCGGAGGAAGGGGCTGAGGCATGACGATTCTGAAATCGATGATGGCGCGCGTGCATCGCCATATGCCCGCGCCGATGCGTGCGGCGCCGCTGGTCGTGGCCCTGGAGGCCATGCGCCGCGCGGGCTGGATGGAGCCGCCCGCGGCGCTGGATGGCCGCACGTTTTCGCTGACGGTGGACGACGTGGGGCTGGAGGTGCGCTTCCAGTGCGTCAAGGGCCGATTCCTGCCGGGGCCGTTCGATGGCCGGGAAACCGACCTGACGCTGCATGCGGCGGCGTCGAGCTACCTGCGGCTGATCAGCGGCGATGCCGACACCGATACGCTGTTCTTTCAGCGCCGTCTTTCAATCCGCGGCGATACGGCGCTCGGCCTTGAAGTCAAATACTGGCTCGATGCGGCGCCGCGGCCCGCGTGGCTGGGCGCGCTGGCCCAGCGGTTGTCGCTGCTGTTCCCCGAGCCGCGCGGCGCCTGAATCAGAATTCGGGCATGGCGCCCCCGAAACGGGTGCCGCGCTGCTTGTAGCACTGGCTGGCGCGCAGCACCGCGCACGGCACGTCGGCCAGGCCGCCGACGGCGTCAAAGCGTGCCAGTGTGGTGTGCAGTTCGTTGGCGCTACGGGCGTGGATCATCGCGAACAGGTTGTACTGCCACGCCGGCAGCCGCCGGGTGCGCCGGAAACACATCGTGACGTGCGGCACCTGGGCAAGCCGCAGGCCGACCGCATCCACCCGTGCATCGGGCACGTTCCAGACACACATCACGTTATGGGTGTAGCCGAAGGGGCGGTGCCGCAGGATGGCGCCAAAACGCCGGATCACGCCCGAACTTCGCCATCTGGCCAGCCGTGCCAGCGTTTCCGACAAAGCCAGTCCCGTACGCCGCGCCAGCGCGTGATACGGCCGCGGCGTCAGCGCCAGGCCCGCTTCCAGCGCGATGGCCAGCCGCCAGTCTGCTTCATCGAAGTCGGGCCGTACGGGGGTATTCAACACTTGCGATGGCTGCAGCGGCGCGCGGCGCGGGCTGCGCGTCGCGCCCAGCGGCAGGCCCAGATCGGTGCGGTATTCGCGTTCCAGGGGCAGGTCGATGGGCCGCTGGCCAATATCCAGGGCAAGGCGTGACAGCACGCCGTCGAGCGTGGTGCGGTCCCGCGCGCCGGCCACGAACCAGAGGTTGTAGCGATGGCCTTCGCGGGCATGGCTCTGGCTGATATCGGGATCGCTGTTGATGCGTTCGACCACGCGATCGATGCGTGCGGCCGGGATCGACAGCGCGGCCACCGTGCTGGCCCAGATGGTGTTGGGCGCGAAGACCGCGCCGATTCGGCTGACGCGTCCATTGCCCACGTCGCGCGCCAGCAGGCTGAGCACGGCGTGCTCCGAAAGGTCGAAGGCTTCGCCGGCTGCCTGGTAGGGCCGTGCGTGCAGCGGAAAATCGTCCTGGATGCGGTTGTAGAGATCGTTTTCGTCGAACATGGCGTCGTACACGGCGAGGGGGTTGTGCTGTCGGATCGGTGCGAGGGGAACGCACGGGGTCGATGCGCAGGCGCCATGTATTGCGACGAACCGGAGCACGCCCGCAGCATGCGGGCATGATCGTGAAGTTCGGTCGCGGCCTTGTTGACGGCTATCAAGCAGGATCGAGATGGTACGCCCCGGGTTTGCCCGATGCGTTGCGCTCCATGCGCACGGCCACCAGCGCAATACCCAGTGCCGCCAGCGGCGCGATGGCCGCGATCCACGGCAGGGCCTGCAGTCCCGGCCCGTGATCCACCACCGCGCCGCCCAGCCACGCGCCGAGTCCGTTGCCAAGGTTGAAGGCTGCGATATTGAAGCTCGATGCCAGGTTCTGGCCGGCGCCCTGGGCGTGGCGCAGTACGCGCAACTGCAGTGGGGATACCGTGGAGAACGCCGCGATGCCGAGCACGCCGACGAAGACGACGACGGCCACGGGGTTGTACAGCGACAGGGTCATGCTGGCCAGCACCACCGTCAGCGCGAGCAGCGCGCCAAGCAGGGCGCCCGTGGGCCGCCGGTCGGCCAGGCGCCCGCCGAGAATATTGCCGATGATCATGCCGCCGCCAAACAGCAGCAGGATTGGCGACACCGCGCTTTCGGCGAAACCCGTGACGCGCGTCAGCATCGGCTGGATATAAGTGATCACGGCAAACGTGCCGAGCGCCTGCAGCACCGTCATCAGCAGACCCAGCAGCACCTGCGGGCGACCGATGGTTTTCAGTTCGTCGACGAGCCGTACCGGCGCGGTCTTGTCGCGGCTGGATTGGACCAGCAACGCGATCACCGTCAACGACACGAGGCCGATCGCCGTCATGGCCCAGAACGTCGAGCGCCAGCCGAACTGCAGGCCCAGCCACGCACCGGCCGGCATGCCGAGCAACGTGGCGAGCGTCAGACCCGAGAACATCACCGAAATGGCCGAAGCGCGACGGTTGGCCGGCACCAGGCCCGTAGCCACGACCGCGCCCACGCCGAAGAACGTGCCGTGCGTCAGCGACGTGACCACGCGGGCAATCATCAGCGTGGTGTAGTCGGGCGCCAGCGCGCACGCGGCGTTGCCGACGGTGTAGATCAGCATCAGTGCCATGAGCACAGCCTTGCGCGGCATGCGGCGGGTCAGCAGCGTCAGGACGGGCGCCCCGGCAAATACGCCGAGCGCGTAGCCCGATACCAGCATGCCGGCCGCGGCGATCGTCACGCCCAGGTCGGCCGACACCTGCAGCAGCAGGCCCATGATGACGAACTCGGCGCAGCCGATGCCGAACGATCCGGCCGTCAGGGCATACAGGGCCGCGGGCATCCGCGTGCGCGGGCCGGCGGTGGGGGAAGTGGGGGACGCAGCCATGGGAATTTCTCCGTTGGAAGCCGGCGCGGGGCCGACGGTTGGATGGCGGGGAAGGCAGCAGTGTCGGCCTTTCCCATCTTCTGAAAAACGGGCAATATCCATAATCAGTTTCAAGATTTCATTGAGAATCATGGATCGCATTGCGGACATCGGGCTGTTTCTGCGGGTTCTGGATCAGGGTTCGATCAGCGCGGCGGCGCGCAGCCTGGACATCTCGGTGGCGGTGGCCAGCCAGCGCCTGCAGCGGCTGGAACGCGACCTCGGGGTCCGGTTGCTGCATCGCACCACGCGGCGCCTGCATGCCACGCCAGAGGGCGCGGTGCTGGCGGAGCAGGGGCGGGCGCTGGTGGAAGACCTGGAGGCGCTGTCGGGGTCGCTGCGGCAGTCCGGGTCCGGTATCACGGGCACGCTGCGCGTGACCACCTCGGCATCGTTCGGCCGCCAGTACGTATCGCCGCTATTGACCGCGTTCCTGCGGCGATATCCCGGAGTCAACGTCAGCGTTCACCTGACCGATCATGTGCTGGACCTGGTCAGCAGCGGCTTCGACCTGGCGATCCGCATCGGCGCGCTGGAGGATTCCACGCTGGTGGCTCGCAAGCTCGCGGACAACCAGCGGCTGCTATGCGCGTCGCCCGATTACCTGCGCGAACACGGCTGGCCCCAGACGCCGCAGGACCTGGCCCGGCACCAGTGCCTGGTGCTGGTGGGGGCGCAGGGGCGCTCGGATGTCTGGCGATTCGACGATGGCAAGGGCGGGGAGATCGCGGTGCGGGTGCGCGGCAGGGTAGAAGCCAATACGGGCGAACTGCTGGCCGACGCGGCGCTGGCTGGGTTCGGCATCGCCATGCATTCGACCTGGCATGTATGCGACGACCTGCGGGCGGGCCGGCTGGTGCAGGTGCTGCCCGACCATCCCATCGCGGTCACCGGCATCTACGCCGTCATGCCGCAGCGCCGACTGGTGCCGCCGCGCGTGCGCGCGTTCGTGGACTACCTGGCCGAGCACTGGAGCGTGGCGCCGCCGGGCATGCCGGACTTGGGTTCGGGCCGAACCTGACCTACAGTCCCATGTTCCGGCCGTGTTTCGGAGGGAGCGGCAGACCGGCGTCGAGGGTGCCACTGGTTGCCTATTTCTTGAGCAGTCCGGTGCGATGCCGCACAGACTGGGCCCCGCCGGGGCGACATGGCAGGATATCCACAGAAACTGTGGATATCCTCAACGTGGTCCAGCCCACGTCGGCAATGTCGCGGAAAGGCTATGCTCTGGCACCAACCTCGGTCAACTGTCAGCTTCATGCCCGCTATGTGCAGGATTCCGATTGCCGCCGTGCCTGTTGTAGTCGCCCTGACCCTGCCGCTGGGGGGCTGCGTGTCATATTACCGCGTGCCGTCGGACGCGCCCTATGCCAGCGTGCGCCTGATGACCAGTACCGACGACCGGACGACGTTCAACGTGCTGGACCCTGCCCGGTGTCCGTCGCCGCGTCCGCAGGTGCTGGCCGGCATGGGCCGCCAACTGGCCTCGATGGGGCGCGACTCGACGCTGGACATGGCGGGTATTCCGCCGGAGCCGCCGTCGCGCACCCGCGAGCGCAAGGTGCTGCCCGGCAAGCGGATCTATGTCGCCGTGACGTCGTACGCCGCGCCGCCTGCCGACGAGGCGCGCTGCGCCGCCGGGGTGTCGTTCGTCCCCCAGGTCAATGGGCAATATGAAATCCGGTATAGGCGGGACGAGACCGCGACGCAATGCACGGCGCGCGTGCTGCGGCTGCAGCCCGATGCGGAAGGCGGTGCAACGGTGGTCCAGGAGCCCACGCAGCAAGGGTTCAGGGCGCTGCGGCCCGAATACCTGTGCGAGGCCGGGGCGGCCGGGAAGGCGGGGGCGGGGACGGGGACGCGCTAGATCGCACGTCCCGCGAATCGGTGGGATTCAGGCCTGTTCGATCAGGAATCGTTCGGGGCGCTTGCCCAGCCACGCCGGTGCGCGGCCACGGCCGGACCATGTCTTGCCGGTCTTCGGATCGCGATACTTGGGCGGCAGTGCTGCAGCGGCTTTGTGTGCGGCGCCGCTGCCGGCGGGGCGTCCGCGACGGCGTTTCGGGGCGATGTCTTCGACGGTCAGATCATAATCGGCCATCAGCTGGCGAATCTGTTCGATCACGCTGGCCACTTCATTGGCGCGCACTTCGCTGAGCTTTGCTTCCAGTGCTTCTTTTTCAGCCAGCAGTTGCTTGTAAGTTGGCATTTTTGGATCCCCGTTCAGATTGGCGGTGCATTGCGTACGGCTGCAATACGATCCGCATAACAAAAATATTACAAGAATTATCCGGAAAAGCACGATTCAAACGCGAATTCCAACGTGAATCGCGAAAACATTCGTCACTGTCCGGGCGTCAAAATCCGCTGCCCTGCCTTTTATCGGAATGTTCCGGAATCTATTTGGCGCCGGCGAGGCGTTTTGCCAATGGCGCCGGTTCGCATCCTAACCAGAATCGGTAATGCGAGGCAACCGCAACGGGTCGGATATTCGTGTATGCGCCAGCTGAGATCCCGACAAATCGATGTCGATTTTTTACCCAGCGAGGGCCGTTGCTTCCATTCGCCTTTCATTCCGGAGGCGGCCAGCCCCATGCATGATTGTCAGTATTGGTATTTTTGTCATGCGGGCGACTGGCCGGACGCGGATATAAAAAAAGGCCCCGGGGGAAAGTCCCGAGGGCCCTGGAAATCCACCGGTCATCCCAGGTGGAGGAGACGCGGTTGCCGGCGCCGCGGCCAATCGATGGCCTTCGATTGCTACGGCGGAATTTTTCTGATGATCCGGGAATGCTCTTGTCAGATGGCCCAGCCGCCGGCGTAGAACGCGGCAAGCGCCACCGCAATGGCCACCGTGCCGACATTGAGCTTGCGCCATTCGCCGGCAACGATGCGGCCAATGACCAGCGTGCAGAAGCCGAGCATGATGCCGGTGACGATATTGCAGGTCAGCACGATAAATACGGCGCAGACCAGGCCGGACAGCGAATCGACCATATCGTCCATATGCAGGCGCGATACGCTCGACAGCATCAGCAGGCCCACGTACATCAGCGCAGGCGCCGTGGCGTACGACGGCACCAGGCCGGCCAGCGGCGAGAAGAACATCACGGCCAGGAACAGCAGGCCGACGGTGACGGCGGCCAGGCCGGTACGCGCGCCGGCGGCTACGCCAACGGTCGATTCGATATAGGCCGCGGCCGGTGCGCCACCGAAGAACGCCGAGAAAATCGAGCTGACCGAGTCGGCGGTCAGTGCACGGCCGCCATTGTGGATGCGGCCCGTGGCGTCGAGCTGGTTGGCCTGTCCGGCAACGGCGCGGATCGTGCCGGTGGCGTCGAAGACGGCGGTCATCACCAGCGCCAGCACGCTGGGCAGCACGGCCGCCGACAGGGCGCCGCGAATGTCCATGGCGCCGATCAACGACGCGTGGCCCGGTGCGGACAGCGACGGCAGCGCGAACACGCCGGTGTATTTCACGGCCGGGTCGAACATCAGCCCCAGCGCGGAGATCGCTACGATCACCAGCAGGATGCCGCCCGGCACGCGGCGGCGTTCCAGGCCGAAGATCGCGGCCAGGCCCAGCACCGACATCATGACCGGGAATGCCGTGATGTGGCCCAGCGCCACCGGCAGTCCGGGGGCGGGGTTCTTGACCACGAGGCCCACGTCGTTGGATGCGATCAGCAGCAGGAACAGGCCGATGCCGATGCCCGCGCCGTGTGCCACGCCAGCGGGCAGGTTGCGCAGGATCCAGGAGCGCACGCCGGTGACCGAGATGGCCGTGAACACCACGCCCATCAGGAATACCGCGCCGAGCGCCACGGCGGGCGACAGCTTCTGGCCCAGCACCAGGCCGAAGGCCATGAAGGCGGTCAGCGAAATGGCGCAGCCGATGGCTATCGGCAGCCTGGCCCACAATCCCATCAGCAGCGAGCCGAATGCCGTCGTCAGGCAGACGGCCACGAATACGGCGCTGGTGTCGAAGCCGGCCTTGCCCAGCATGCCGGGCACGACGAACACGGCATAAACCATCGCCATGAAGGTGGTCACGCCGGCCAGCACTTCGCGGCGCTGGGTGCTGCCGCGCGAACTGATCTGGAAATACTGGTCGAGCTTGCCGCTGGCCTGCGGCGGCGCAGCGTCCACGTCCGTAACGGACGGATACGGCTGTTCGATCATGGTCTGTCTCCTTGCTGGGGCGCTGCGCGCGTCCGCGTACGGATCGGGCGTCAGCCTCGTCTCACGTGGTTCCGGGTGTGCGAGGGCGGAGTTGCCGCTGGCATCGGGCAAGGGGTGCGGGCGTCTCGTTCCTCGGTGTCCGGCCACTGGGGCCGGGTGCCGGTCCGATGCCTCTGACGGGCGGGATCCGGCGAGGCTCAAAGGTAGGCGAGCCATCCGCCATGTTCATCATCGGGGCCACATGCGGAACATGCCGTCGCCTGAATAACCACGGCCCGGCGGTGCCTGGAACGGCTCAGGGATTTCCCTCAATGGCCGACGCTGGCCGCCCCGGTGCCTTGAAATGCCGCGCGGAGGCCACCGATGCGTCACACCCGGCGTCGGTGGCACATGTCGGGCTAAAGGTCACGGCAGGGCCGCCGATAGCCCCTTGGCAACACCCACATCCACACATACCGAGCCGAAGCGGAGCCACAGCATGACCAGCGCGATGAGAGACATCGACGAGCGCACCAACCTGACCAACAACAACCAGTTCGAGTTGCTGTTGTTCCGACTTGGCGATGCGACGCATAGCGGACAGTCCGAACTGTTCGGCATCAACGTTTTCAAGGTCCGGGAAATCCTGGTCATGCCGCCGGTCACCACGGTGGTGGGCGCCGAGCCGTCGATCCTGGGCATGGCCGATATCCGCGGCCAGGTGATTCCGGTCATCGACCTGCCGCGTCTGCTGGAATGCACCCCGAAGTCGGGCCTGAACATCATGCTGGTGACCGAGTACGCACGTTCGACGCAGGGCTTTGCGGTCGAGGCCGTCGAAGAGATCGTACGACTGGACTGGAGCCAGGTGATTTCGGCCGAGAACAGCGTCAAGGGCGGGCTGGTGACCAGCATCGCCAAGCTCGATGTCGGCGGCGACAACCCGCGCCTGGTGCAGGTGCTGGACGTCGAGCAGATCCTGCGCGACGTCCTGCCGACCCGCCAGCCAGACGTCGATCCCGCCACGGTGGGCCCGCAGCTGAACCTGCGGCCGGGCAGCAAGATCCTGTGCGCGGACGACTCGGCGCTGGCGCGCGGGCTGATCGAGAACGGCCTCAAGGCCATGGGCGTGCAGGTGGTGATGACCAAGACCGGTCAGGAAGCCTGGGAGATGCTGGGCCAGATCGCCGAACTGACGGCCAGCCAGGGCCGGCCGATCCGCGACGAAGTGGCGCTGGTGCTGACCGACCTGGAAATGCCGGAGATGGACGGCTTCACGCTGACGCGCAAGATCAAGGCCGATGCAAGGCTGAAGTCGCTGCCCGTGATCATCCATTCGTCGCTGTCGGGCGAGGCCAGCGAAGAGCACGTGCGCAAGGTGGGCGCCGACGCCTATGTGTCGAAGTTCCTGGCCAAGGACCTGGCCGATACGATCCGCGGCGTGCTGGCGCGGCATCCGTAAGCGAATAATCGGGAATAAACGGAAATAATCGGAAGTACCGAAGCCGGAAGTACTGACGCCCGCAGTGGCGGAAACCCGCGCCCCTCTCCCGTCATGCGGGCGAGGGGCGCGTCGTTTTGGTGTCCGGCGGGCGCCCTGCATAAATCGCCGCCGAAGGCAATAAAACCCCCGCAACGGCGTTTGCCCAAAAAAAAGGCAGTCCAGCTCATCTCAAGGCTGGCGCGGGTTTGCGGGCTGTCAAGAGGGCGATTATCCACGCAACCTGTGGATAGTTCCACAGGCCAGATGGACTAACTCAAACAGGTATACCGCACCATTGGCTCATCCAGTCGAGTTACCCCGGCCGTGGGTTACTTCGGCTGGGCCACCGTACGCAGGTACGGCTTGAGCGTCTTGAATCCGTCCGGATATTTCTTCTTTGCGTCCTCGTCGGAAACCGAAGTCGGGATAATCACGTCGTCGCCCGGTTTCCAGTTCACGGGCGTGGCCACCGTGTGCTTGGCGTTGAGCTGCAGAGAATCGAGCAGGCGCAGCACCTCGTCGAAATTGCGGCCGGCGCTCATCGGATAGACCAGCATGGCCTTGATCTTCTTGTCCGGGCCGATCCAGAACACCGAGCGGATCGTGGCGTTGTCCACGGCGGTGCGCGGGCCGCCGCCGCTGGCCTCGGGATGGATCATGTCGTAGAGCTTGGCCACGGTCAGGTCGGGGTCGCCGATCATCGGGTAGTTGACGGCGGTGCCCTGCGTTTCCTCGATGTCCTTGGCCCAGCGCGAATGGTCGCCCACGGGGTCGATCGACAGGCCGATGATCTTCGTATTGCGCTTGTCGAATTCGGGCTTCAGCTTGGCCATGTAGCCCAGCTCGGTGGTGCAGACCGGCGTGAAGTCCTTGGGGTGCGAAAACAGGATGGCCCAGCTGTCGCCGATCCATTCGTGGAAGTTGATCTTGCCCTCGGTGGTCTCTGCGGTGAAGTCCGGGGCGGTCTCGCCAATGCGGATGGCCATGGTCAGGCTCCTTCAGGGTGGTATGCAGTTGTCGGATGGATGTCCGGCACGCGCGGCAGTCGCCATGGCCGGGGCTATCCAGTATAGGAAGCGCGGCGCGCGAATGCCCTCGTTCCGGTGGCGGAATTTTCCCGGTAACGCGTGCGTCACTCCCTAGTCCGGGCGCTCCAGGTCGGTGATGACCGCGCGCAGGAAGCGCGCCGCCTCGCCGCCGGTGACCACGCGGTGATCGAACGTCAGCGACAGCGGCAACACGCGATGCACGGCTGGCTGGCCGCCGGCGGCCACCACTTCGTCGCGGATGCGCCCGGCACCGAGGATAGCCACCGTGGGTGGCACCACGATCGGGGCCGCATAGCGGCCGGCGATCATGCCGAAGTTCGACAGCGTGATGGTATTGCCGCGCATTTCCTCGGGGGCGATGGTACGGGCCTTGATGTCGGCCCGCATCCGGTCGAGCCCGTTGCGCAGGTCGGCCGGATCGCGCTTGCCCACATTGCGCAGCACCGGTACGAACAGCCCTTCCGGCAGGTCTGCCGCAATGCCCACGTCGATGCGTTCCAGCAGATGGCGGCGGCCGGTACGGCCCTCGTACCAGGCGTTGAGCGCGGGCTCGGCGCGTACGCCGGCCACCAGCGCCCGCACCAGGCGGATCGTGATGTCATGCCCGCTGGCCGTGCTGCCCACGGTCTGCCATGCGTGCAGATCGGCGTCGTCCATGACGGTGGCCGCGGCCACCTCGCTCTGCGCGCGCGCCATGTTCTGGGCCATGGCGCGCCGCACGCCTCGTACCACTTCGGCCGGCCCGACCTCGGCCAGCGTGGTGGCCACCCGCTGCACGTCGGTGGCGGTAATCACCCCGTCGCGGCCCGAAGGCGTCACCATGGCCAGATCCACTGCCAGCTTGCGCGCCAGTGCGCGCACCGCAGGCGTCGCCTTGAGGCCGTGGCCGCCCACGATGCCGGCGGCGCCCACGCGCGTTTCGCTTTCGCGCACCACGTGCGTGCCCACCTCGACATTGCCCACCACGGTGCCCGCATCGTCGGCCGCGCCCACGCCTTCAAAGCCCACCAGCGGGGCGCCCAGGTGGACGATGTCGCCGGGCTGCGCGTACAGCCTGGCCACCTGGCCGCCGAACGGCGACGGAATCTCGACGATGGCCTTGGCGGTTTCCACCGACAGCAGCGGCTGGTCGGCCTGCACGGTGTCGCCGGGCTGGACGTGCCACGTCACGATCTCGGCTTCCTGCAGGCCTTCGCCCAGGTCGGGCAGCTTGAAGATCCGCATCGTTGTCTCCTGGTTGGCAGTGCCTAGCCGGCGTCCAGTGCGCGCCGTGCCGCGTCCACGATCTGCGCCACCGACGGCAGGTAGCTGTGCTCCAGCCGTGCCAGTGGCACCACGGTGTCGTAGCCGGTCACGCGCTGTACCGGCGCGCTGAGCGTATAGAGCCCGGCATCGGCCAGGTTCGCCGCGATCTCGGCGCCGACGCCGGCCGTGCGCGGCGCCTCGTGCACGATCACGCAGCGGCCGCTTTGCGCCACCGATTCCAGGATCGTCTCCATGTCCAGCGGCTTGAGCGTGGCCACGTCGATCACGGCGGCAGCGATGCCTTCGTCGGCCAATAGGTCGGCGGCGGCCAGCGTTTCCTGGACCATTGCGCCCCAGCTGACCAGCGTGATGTCGGAGCCGTCGCGCAGCGTGAAGCAGGCATCGAGCGGCAGCGCGTCGCCGGTGTCCTCCACCTCCTGCCGGAACAGGCGATAGAGCCGGGTGGGCTCGAAGAAGATCACCGGGTCGGGGTCGCGGATCGCGGCCAGCAACAGGCCGTAGGCGCGGGCCGGCGACGACGGCATGACCACGCGCAGGCCCGGGATATGCGCGAACAGTGCCTCCGGGCTTTCGGAGTGGTGCTCGGGCGCGTGGATGCCGGCGCCGCTGGGCGCGCGCACCACCAGCGGGCAGCTGAGCCGGCCGCGCGTGCGGTGCCGCAGGTGGCCGGCGTGATTCAGGATGTTGTCGATGGCCGGATAGATGAAGCCCGCGAACTGGATCTCCGCCACGGGCTTGAGGCCCATCGCCGCCATGCCGATGGCCGCGCCGACGATGCCGCCTTCGGCCAGCGGCGTGTCGATGACGCGCGCGTCGCCAAAACGCTGCTGCAGCCCAACCGTCGAGCGGAACACGCCGCCATTGACGCCGATGTCCTCGCCCAGCAGCACCACGTCGGGGTCGTGTTCCAGCGCGTGCGCCAGCGCCAGGTTGACCGCTTCCACCATATGCAGTTCAGCCATGATGGGTCTCCCGGTCCTGTGCGGCGTAGCGTTGCGCGGTGTCGAGCTGGTCGGCCATCGCGGCCGGCAGCGTCTCGTAGAGGCAATCGAACATCGCCGAGACGTCGGGGTGGGGCAGTTGCAGGTAGGCTTCCACGGCGGCGGCCACGGCCTGCTGGCACTCGCGGACCAGCGCCTCTTCGTGTCCGGCATCCCAGGCACCCACGCTGGCCAGGTAGTCCCGCATCCGCTTGACGGGTTCGTGCAGCCAGGCGTCCTTGACCGTGGCGTCGTCGCGATAGCGCGAGGCATCGTCGGCCGTGGTGTGATCGCCCAGCCGGTATGTGACGGCCTCGATCAGCGCCGGGCCGGCCCCGTCGCGTGCCCGTTCGATGGCGTCGCCCACGCGTTCGCGCACGGCAATCACGTCGTTGCCGTCCACCTGCTCTCCCGGGATGCCTGCCGCAATGGCCTTCTGCGCCAACGTGGCCGCCGCCGTCTGTTTGGCCCGCGGCATCGAGATGGCCCACTGGTTGTTGTTGATGACGATGACCAGCGGCACCTGCCACGCGCCGGCCATGTTCATGCCTTCGTAGAACGCCCCGTTAGACGTGCCGCCGTCGCCGATGATGCAGACTGCCACGCGCGGCTGCCGGCGCAGCTTGAACGCATACGCCACGCCGGCCGCGTGCCCGACCTGGGTGCCGATCGGCACGCAATTGCCGAAGTCGTGCGGCACCGCCGCAAATTCGCTGCCCCGTTCGTCGCCGCCCCAGTACAGCAGGCTCTCCGTCATCGTGACGCCTCGCACAAATTGGGCGGCATGGTCGCGGTAGGACGGGATCAGTACGTCGTCTGGCCGCATGGCCGTGGCCACGCCCACGCCGATGGCTTCCTGGCCCAGCGCCGACGCGAACGTACCGATCTGGCCGGTGCGCTGCATGGCGACGGCCTTGAGGTCGAACTGCCGGGTGAGCACCATGGCGCGATACAGCGGCAGCAGGGCGGCCGGGTCGCGGGCGAAGACGGGAAGGTCCCGGGCGGGCGCGCCCTCGGGAGACAGGTAACGCGTAAAGCCGATGTCAAAGCGCGCAACAGTGCCCATGTGGTGGTCCCCTTGTGGTTCGCTGTGTCCTGTGCGGCGCAGCATCTTGTGGACGCTGCTGCCTTCGACTATAGGGCACGGAACAGGGGATGGGGCGTGCGGTGGCGCACCGCAGGACGCCCCGCGGGTTCAACCGCTCCCGTGGCGGGCGCGGTCAGGCATCGGGCGTGGTCACGCCGGCCTCCACACTGGCGACGCGGCCACAGTGACCTTGCGCGGCAGGATGGCCTGGCCGGCGAAGGCGTCGGCGATGCGCTGCTGCTCGTCGAGCGCAGCGCCGTCCACGGGCTGTACCTGATAGGTGCGCCGTGCGTTGGCGGCTTCGACGGTGGCGGCGTCCAGGCCGATCAACGGGGCGTGCCATGCGGCGGCCTCGGCGGGGTTGGCCTTGATCCATTCGCCGGCGCGCCGCAGCTCGCCGTAGACCGTGGCCAGCACGTCGGGCCGGCGCTTTGCATAGGGCGTGGCGGCCAGGTAGAAGCGCCGGTAGCTCGACAGCTTCACGCCGTCGCGCAGGATGCGCGCGTTGGCCTGGCGCTGCACGGCCGCCAGGAACGGATCCCAGATCACCCAGGCGGCTACGCTGCCGCGCTCGAACGCTGCGCGGGCATCGGCCGGTGTCAGATACGCGGGTTCGATGTCGCGCATCGACAGACCTGCCTCGTTCAGGGCCTCCAGCAGCAGGTAGTGCGCGCCGGCACCCTTCGAGAACGCGACGCGCTGCCCCTTGAGCTGGGCCACCGACCGGATCGACGAGTCGCTGCGCACCACGATGGCCTGCGCCGTGGGCGATGGCGATTCGATGGCGTAGTACGTCATGCTGGCCCCGGCGGCGAGTGCGAACGGCGGCACGGCATCGGCCACGTCGGCGGTCAGGTCGAGGTTGCCCACATTGAGCGATTCCAGCAGCGGCAGCCCCGATGTGAATTCGTGCCACTGCACGCTGACCTTGCGCGGCGCCAGCGCCTGTTCCAGAACCTGCCGCGACTTCAGCCAGATCATCAGCGTCGACGACTTCTGGTAGCCGATACGCAGCGTCTCGGGCGTGTCGGCGGCCAGCGCCGCCGTGGACGAGATGGCGGGCGCGACGACGGCGCCCAGGCCGGCCATGCTGGCCAGCACGATGCGCCGACGGGTGGTGTTGGGGGATGACATCGCGGCATTCCTTCGAAGAAGCAATCGGTCAGCGTACGGAACGCGACGTGGCACGGGAACGAAGGAAAGCGCGCTTGCTTATGCGCCGGGCGTACTACGACGGGTCATATGCGCTGGCCGCATAACGGCGCGCGATTTGATTCGTTGTGTGCGGCGTCGTGGCTCCCTAGAGTGCAAGGCTTGTGCTTCCCCCAAGGCCAGGAATTGCCATGACGATTGCCGACGTAGATACCGTGCAGGATTTCGAGATCCGCCCGCTGGGTGCCGCCCTCGGCGCGGAAGTGATCGGGCTCGACCTCGATCAGCCGCTTTCAGCCGACGACTTCCGGCGCATCCATCGCGCCCACCTGGATCACCACGTGGTGGTGTTTCGCGACCAGCGCATCACGCCGGCCCAGCAGATCGCATTCAGCCGCCGCTTTGGCCCGCTGCAGATCCATGTGCTGCACCAGTTCCAGCTGGCCGATCACCCCGAGATCCTGATCGTGTCCAACGTGCTGAAGGACGGCAAGCCGATCGGGCTGGGCGACGCAGGCCACTTCTGGCATTCCGACCTGTCGTACAAGGAAACGCCGAGCCTGGGCTCGCTGCTCCATGCCATCGAACTGCCGGCCGAAGGCGGCGACACGCTCTTCGCCAACATGCACGCCGCATACGATGGCCTGCCGGCGGCACTGAAGCAGAAGATCGAGGGGCTGACCGCCGAACACACCTACCTGGCGCGCTACGCCGAGCTGCAGAAGCGCAGCCCGTGGCGGCCCAACCTGACGCCCGAGCAGATCGCACAGGTCGAGCCCGTGGTGCATCCGGTGGTGCGCACCCATCCGGAGACCGGGCGCCGCGCGCTGTTCGTCAGCGAGCATTTCACGACGAAGATCGTCGGCCTGCCCGACGACGAAAGCCGTGCGCTGCTCGATGAACTGTTCGCGCACAGCGTGCGGCCCGAGTACGTCTACCGCCACCAGTGGCGCGAGCACGACCTGGTGTTCTGGGACAACCGCTCGCTGCTGCACCTGGCGGCCGGCACGCCCGACCACCTGCGCCGCGTGATGTTCCGTACCACCATCGAAGGCGATACGCCGTTCTGAGCCTCTCCCAAAATCAATTCAAGCGTCCCCGGAGCATTTCGCATGTCAGTATTTTCGTTCGCCGCCCCCATCGCCCGCCGTGCCACGCTGGCCGTCCTGACCGCCGGCCTGGCATTGACGGGCACCGCACACGCGGAGGGCAGGATCCGCATTGCCGAGCAGTTCGGCGTGGTCTACCTGCTGCTGAACGTGGCGCGTGACCAGCAGCTGATCGAAAAGCACGGCAAGCAGCAGGGTGTCGACGTCAAGGTGGAATGGACGCAGTTGTCGGGCGGATCGGCCGTGAACGACGCGCTCCTGTCGGGCGCCATCGATATCGCCGGTGCCGGCGTCGGCCCGCTGCTGACGCTGTGGGATCGCACGCACGGCCGCCAGAACGTGAAGGGCGTGGCGTCGCTGGGCAATTTTCCGTACTACCTGGTTTCGAACAATCCCAAGGTGAAGTCGATCGCGGACTTCTCGGACAAGGACCGCATCGCGCTGCCGGCGGTGACCGTATCGGTACAGTCGCGCGTGCTGCAGCTGGCTGCCGCCAAGCAGTGGGGCGACAAGGAATTCAACCGCCTGGACAAATGGACCGTGGCCGTGCCGCACCCCGATGCCGCCGCGGCGATCATCGCGGGCGGCACCGAGATCACCGGCCACTTCGGCAATCCGCCGTTCCAGGAACAGGAACTGGCCGGCAACCCGAACGCGCGCATCGTGCTGAGCTCGTACGACGTGCTCGGCGGGCCCAGCTCGGCCACGGTGCTGTACGCCACCGAGAAATTCCGCAACGAGAATCCCAAGACATATCGCGCGTTTGTCGATGCGCTGGGCGAGGCCGCCGCGTTCGCGACGAAGAACCCCGAGGCAGCCGCCGACCTCTACATCCGGGTGAACAAGGCCAAGATCGATCGCGCGCTGCTGGTGAAGATCCTCAAGAATCCGCAGGTGCAGTTCAAGGTCACGCCGCAGAACACCTATCCGCTGGCCGATTTCATGCACCGCGTGGGCGCCATCAAGAACCGCCCGGCGTCCTGGCAGGACTACTTCTTCCAGGATCCGGCCACCGCGCAGGGGAGCTGACATGGCAGAAGGCAATCACGGCAATCACGGCAACCCGCACCTGCGCGTGGTGCCTCATCCGCAGCCGCTGCTGCAGGTGGATGGCGTGTCGCTGGAATACCGCACGCCGACGCGCGTGGTGCGAGCCACGCACCGCGTGAGCTTCGACGTGCATGCGTCGGACCGCTTCGTGCTGCTGGGGCCGTCCGGTTGCGGCAAGTCGACGCTGCTCAAGGCCGTGGCGGGCTTCGTGCCGCCCGCCGAGGGCGAGATCCGGCTCGAAGGGCAGCGCGTGCAGGCGCCAGGGCCGGACCGCATCGTCGTGTTCCAGGAGTTCGACCAGTTGCCGCCGTGGAAGACGGTCAGGCAGAACGTGATGTTTCCGCTGCGCCAGGCGCGCGGCCTGTCGAAGGCCGAGGCCAGCGACGTGGCCATGCATTTCCTGGACAAGGTTGGCCTGGCGGCGTTTGCCGATGCCTATCCGCACACGCTGTCTGGCGGCATGAAGCAGCGCGTGGCGATTGCCCGCGCGTTGGCCACGCGGCCCAAGGTGCTGCTGATGGACGAACCGTTCGCCGCGCTGGACGCGCTGACGCGCCGGCGCATGCAGGAAGAATTGCTGGCGCTGTGGGACGAGGCCGCGTTCACGCTGCTGTTCGTGACCCATTCGATCGAAGAGGCGCTGGTGGTGGGCAGCCGCATCCTGCTGCTGTCGCCCCATCCGGGCCGCGTGCGCGCCGAGCTGAACAGCCACCAGTTTTCGCTGGCCAGCCAGGGCAGCGCCGAATTCCAGCAGGCTGCCCAACGCATCCACGCGATGCTGTTCGACACGCCGGCCGAGGCCGGTTCGGCCTCCGGCCGCGCCCGCCACGCCGCCACGCACTAACGTTCCCCCCGCCAGATCATGTCGACGATCCTCCCCACCCTGCGCCCCGAATACGAGCGCGTACTCGAACCCTTCACGGCCGTGCCGCTGTCCCGTGCGCTGCCGTGGTACCGGCAACTGTGGCAGCAGGGCTGGCTGCGCAAGGCCCTGATCCTGCTGGTGCTGGCCCTCGCCTGGGAGGTCATCGCCCGCGTGCAGGACAACGACCTGCTGCTGCCGACCTTCCTGGCTACCGCGCGCGCGTTCGTGGCGGCCATCGCCAGCGGCGAACTGCCGGGCAAGGCCGTGGTGTCGCTGTCGATCCTGTTGCAGGGCTACGCGGCGGGCATCGTGCTGGCGTTCGCGCTGACCACCGTGGCGGTGTCGACGCGCATCGGGCGCGATCTGCTCGATACGCTGACGGCCATGTTCAACCCGCTGCCTGCCATCGCGCTGCTGCCGCTGGCGCTGCTGTGGTTCGGGCTGGGCACCGGCAGCCTGGTGTTCGTGCTGATCCATTCGGTGCTGTGGCCGCTGGCGCTGAATACCTACGCGGGGTTTCGCGGCGTGCCCGAAACGCTGCGCATGGCGGGCCGCAACTATGGGCTGCACGGCCTGCGCTACGTGGTGCTGATCCTGGTGCCGGCGGCGCTGCCGGCCATCCTGTCGGGCCTCAAGATCGGCTGGGCGTTTGCCTGGCGCACGCTGATCGCGGCCGAACTGGTGTTTGGCGCGTCGTCGGGCAAGGGCGGGCTGGGCTGGTACATTTTCCAGAACCGCAACGAGCTTTACACCGACCGCGTCTTCGCCGGGCTGGCCACGGTGATCCTGATCGGACTGGCTGTGGAAGGGCTGGTTTTCACCACGCTGGAACGCCTGACCGTACGCCGCTGGGGCCTGCAGCACTGAAAGAAGCCGTGCCGCCTGCGGCGGTGCGACTTGTCGATGTCGCGCCGCCGGCGTATCGTGCGGGGTCATGACGACAATCCATCATGCCGCCGCCCAGGGCTTCTCGTCCCAGGCCGATACCTACGCCCGCGGGCGTCCCGAATATCCCGCCGAACTCGGCGCCTGGCTGCGCGACACGCTGGGGCTGGCACCCGGCAAGACCGTGGTTGACCTGGGCGCCGGCACGGGCAAGTTCACCCGCCTGCTGGTGCCCACCGGCGCCAGCGTCATTGCCGTGGAACCCGTCGATGCGATGCGCGCCCAGCTTTCGGGCAAGTTGCCGGAGGTGCGCGCCGTGCAGGGCAGCGCGGAATCGATGCCGCTGCCCGATGCCAGCGTGGACGCCGTGGTCTGCGCGCAGGCCTTTCACTGGTTTGCCAACTCCGCCGCCATGCGCGAAATCGGCCGTGTGCTGAAGCCGGGCGGCCGGCTCGGGCTGGTCTGGAATGTGCGCGACGAATCGGTGGGCTGGGTGGCCCGGCTGACCGAAATCATGACGCCCTACGAGGGCGATGCGCCGCGCTTCTACAAGGGCGACTGGAAGAAGGTCTTCCCGGCCGATGGTTTCGGGCCGCTTGGCCTGACGCGGTTTCCCTACACGCATACCGGCGCGCCGGAGCAGGTGATTGTCGACCGCGTGATGTCGGTCAGCTTTATCGCGTCGCTGCCGCAGCCGGAGCAGGACGCCGTGCGCGCGCGTCTGCATGCGGTGATCGGCGGCGATCCGGCGCTGCAGGGCCGCGACGAGGTGTCGTTTCCCTACAGTACCGAAGCCTATTGCTGCGAACGGCTGTAATCAGGTGGCCGGGGCGAACTGGTCGCGATACCGCGCGGCCAGCAACTGGCTCAGCACCAGCGCCAGCACGGCGCTGAGCGCGGCAAACAGGTAGACGCCCGGGTAGTCGCCCTGCGCGGCGATAAAGCCGGCCACCGGGCCCGTCAGGCCCAGCGCGAAATCGAGGAACAGCGCATAGGCGCCCAATGCCGAGCCGCGATTGGTGGCCGGCACGCGCTTGACCGCTTCCATGCCCAGCGCGGGGAACACCAGCGAAAAACCGAAGCCCACCACGGCCGCGCCCGCCAGCGCCTGCCAGGGCGCGTGGGCCATCCAGATGATGCCCAGG
The DNA here is from genome assembly GCF_900104095.1 of Ralstonia sp. 25mfcol4.1. Classification (GTDB taxonomy): domain Bacteria; phylum Pseudomonadota; class Gammaproteobacteria; order Burkholderiales; family Burkholderiaceae; genus Cupriavidus. The sequence goes on from NZ_FNJO01000006.1 coordinate 177,414, forward strand.
CCGGCGGCTTCCACGGCAAACGACACCAGCGCCACGGCATAGCCGCCGAACCGCGCGATGGCGTCCGCCATTACCAGGCGGGTCAGCACGAAGCAGATGCCCAGCGCCGTCAGCGCTAGCGCCGCGTGATCCCAGCCCTTGCTGCTGTAGTAGAGCGTGATGAACGCCGTGATCACGCCAAAGCCAACCGACCCCAGCGCCAGGCACAGGCCGAACGGCGTCATGGCGCGGAAGACGCGGCGGAACGGCAGGCGGTCTCCCTTGAGCACCGGCACCGGCGGGCGGCGTCGCGCCAGCAGCAGCGCCGCGCCGGCAATCAGCGTGGTGACCACGCCAATCGTACCCAGGCCGCCCCATTTGGCCAGCACCACGCCCACCGGCGCGCCGACGGCCAGTGCGCCATAGGTGGTGATGCCGTTCCACGAGATCACCTTGGCGGTGTGCCGCGCGCCGGCGCTGCCAATACCCCAGGCGATGGTCCCCGTGGTGACCAGGCTTTCGCCCGCGCCCAGCATCAGACGTCCCGCCAGCAGCCAGGCCAGCCCCAGCCAGTCGCTCCCCGCGAACAGCGACGCCACCAGCGTCAGCACGCCGCTGCCCGTGACCAGCGCCAGCCCGGTCAGCACCGAGCGCTTCGGGCCTTGCGTGTCGCACAGCGTGCCGGCCCAGGGACGGCTCATCAGCGTGGCCAGGTACTGGATGCTGACCGCCAGGCCAGCCAGGACGGCGCTATAGCCCAGGTCGCCGTGGACGAAACCCGGCACCACGGCAATCGGCAGGCCGACTGCCAGATAGGCGATGAAGTTGAAGAAGACGACGGCAAGAATGCGGCGGGTCACATTGCCGGCGGCGGGTTCACCGTGCGGTGGTGTGACCGAGGAATGGCTCGGGGCGGACATGGGTGATTCAGGAGGCGCGGGTTGGCCGGGCTCCGGCTCGTCTGGTACGACGACCTAGGGAAAACCCGGAAGGCGTCATCATACCGGCATTGCCGAAATCGCGCCGGGTATTGAGGCGCACTTATGGTCGCATTGACAACACCCGGTCCGTTCTATACGGTGGACGCCCGTTCCAATTGCCTGTCCCGCCTGCCTGCCCATGCCACGCAAAGCCGCCCAGCTGTCCGAAGCCGACAAGAACGCCGCCGATGGCGGTGCGATTGCCGTCGACCGGGCGCTCTTCGTGCTATCGGTCTTCCGCGAGGGCGACACGTCGCTGGGCCTGGCCGAACTGGCCCAGCGCAGCGGCCTGTACAAGAGCACGCTGCTGCGGCTGCTGGCTTCGCTGGAACATGCCCGGCTGATCCAGCGGCTGCCCGACGGCCGCTATGCGCTGGGCCCCGAAGTGGCACGGCTCAACGCGGTCTACGCGGCGTCGTTCTCGCTGGAGGGAGTGGTGATGCCGGCCCTGCGCGAACTGGTGCGCGTGACCCGGGAATCGGCCGCGTTCCACGTCGAGCAGGGCGAGCACCGCCTGTGCCTGTATCGCGTGGATTCGCCGCAGCCGGTGCGCGACCATATCCGCGCCGGCGACCTGCTGCCGCGCAACCGGGGCTCGGGTGGACGCGTGCTGCGGGCCTTTGCCGGGGCGCGCGGCGAGATCTACCAGCGGATCCGCGACGAAGGCGTGGTCGCGATGGTGGGCGACCGCAGCCCCGATATCGCCGGCGTGTCCTCGCCGGTGTTCGGCCCCGGTGGCGAACTGAAGGGGGCCCTGACGCTGACCTGCCCGACGCCGCGCTTCAGCGAGGCCTTCCGCGAGCAGGTGCTGGACGCCGCCCGCGCGTTGACGCTGGCACTGGGCGGCACCTTTCCCGAAGTCAGGCCGGCCAGCGCCGGATCGTCGACGACCGCCCCGCCGCAGGACGACTGAGCATTCCGCCCAGCGGGTGTCCGCACAGTGCAAACCATTGCAAAAATGCGACGGGTACCCGGCTTGCCGGGGGTGCGCCGCAGCCAGTGTGCGGGCTATGATGCGTCCTTTCGCCGGTCGCTTCGCATCCCGTCACGGCGTTTCAATCCACCGTTTCTCACGTCGGGACACCCAACAAGGGTTAACGTGGATAACGGCAGCCGCCCCCGGTAGCTTTAAGAGGAAACGGATTCCCGTGCACCTGGCTCAGCAGACGATTCTGGTCGTCATGATGGTGGTGTTCTCCAGCACGCTGGTCATGGCCGCGGGGCTGGTTCTGGCGCTGCGCGCCAGCGAGGCAGGGCGCCTGTGGGCCGTTGGGCATGTCGTGGCATCGGGCGCCGGCCTGGTGGTGGCCGCCAGCGTCGCCGGCGATTCGCTGCAGCTGTCGGCGCTGGGCGCCGGGGCCTATCTGATCGGCCGGCTGACCATCTACCGTGGCGTGCGCGCCTATTACGGGCTGGCGGACCGTGCGCTGCCGTTGCGCATCATCGGTCTGGTCACGCTGGTGCTGCTGGTGCTGATGTCCGGCCTGTCGGACGGGCGCCTGCTGCTGCACGGCGTGGCGTACGGCATGCTGGCCATGATCTCGTTCAGTACCATCGTCACGATGCTGCGCAGCCGGCGCGGCCGGACCAGCATCGGCGGGCCGCTGGTGCTGGCGTCGCACCTCGTGCTGCTTGGCTCGCAGGTGGCGGCGCTCAGCTACGGCGCTGCGTTCAAGGGGCTGGCCATCACGCCGTTCTTCCTGCAGACCAGTGCGTCGATCTGGCCACTGGCGCCGCTGGTGGCCGTGCTGCTTGGCCTGTTCGGCTTCAGCCTGATGGCGATGGAACAGATCATCGCCCGCAACGAAAGCGGCGCGCGCCTGGATGCGCTGACTGGCTTGCTCAATCGCGGCGCGCTGGACATGACCGCCATGGGCCTGGTGGCGCGCTGGCAGCGCGACGGCGACCCGCTGTCGTGCCTGGTGATCGACGTCGACCATTTCAAGCGTGTCAACGACCGGCACGGCCACCACGCCGGCGACCAGGTGCTGCGCGACATCGCCGCCGCGCTCGACAACTCGCGGCGCGCGTCGGACATTGCCGCGCGCTACGGCGGCGAGGAATTCTGCATCCTCTGCCCGCATACCGACGAGCATCAGGCCACCGCGCTGGCCAACCGTATCCTGCGCAAGGTCAGGGCGATTGCCTTGCCCGACGGCGACGGCCCCGGCTGCGGCCATGCCAGCGTCAGCATCGGCGTGGCGCAGCTGCACGGCGGACCATCGGGCCGCGACGGCCTGTGGCGCAGTCTGTTCGCCGAAGCGGACCGTGCGCTCTACATGGCCAAGCAGCGCGGCCGCGACCAGTTCGTGCTGGCATCCAGCATGCGGCCCGACTGCGAGCCGGAGCCCGCGGTCCAGGCCGAGCAGGACTGCGTCACCGCGGCGTGATGGCGGCCTGACACCACTCCGACTCCGGACGTCGCCGGCCCGGCAGCCGCCGGGATATTGCGATAAGCTTGCCCGCAATGCCGCGAGCATCTTTATCCCATCCCACAAGAACACGGAGACGTGCGTGACCGATTATCACTATGGCGTGGCGAACCCCGCCGACATTGCGGGCATGACTGGCAAGGCTGTGCTGGAGGCCATCGTCGAAGGCCGGCTGCCGCAGCCGCCGATCGGCCAGGCGCTAGGTTTCTGGCTGGTCGAAGTGGGCGACGGTTTTGCCGCGTTCGAGGGCGATCCGGGCGCGCATCTGCTCAATCCGATGGGCACCGTGCATGGCGGCTGGGCGCTGACGCTCATCGATAGCGCCACCGGATGCGCGGCCAATTCCGTATTGCCTGCCGGCACCGGCTACACCACCGTGGAAACCCGGGGCAATTTCTCGCGCGCCATCAAGCCCGATACCGGGCGGGTGCGTGCCGAAGGGCGGGTCATCACGCAGGGCCGCCAGATCATCACCGCGGACTGCCGCGTGACCGATACCTCGGGACGCGTGCTGGCGCACGGCACATCCACGCTGCTGGTGCTGCAGCCGCGATAGCGGACCGGTGGCGGTCTGACGCTACAGCACGCGCCCGAACCACCATAGCGACAGCAGCCCCGCGCAGGTTGCCAGCAAGGCGCCCAGCGCGGCAAAGAACGCGGTGACCTCGATCTGGTCGCGCTTGCCATGGGCCAGCCGCGCGTTGATGGCGCGGTACACGGTCTTGAGCCGCGATGCATCTTCGAGCCGGAAGTATTCGGCACCGGTAGCGTCGGCCACCTGCTTCAGCACCTGTTCGTCGAGCTTGACGCGGGCCGACATGCCGTCGGCCTTCAGCACCACGCCTTCGACCGTGCCCACGCCCACGGTGTAGACGCGCACGCCGTGGGCGGCGGCCAGCTGGGCGGCCTGCAGTGCGGCCGGGCCGGCATTGCTCTCGCCGTCGGAGAACAGCACGATCGCACCGGCCGCATAGGAGCCGGGTGCGACGGCCTCGTCCGTATCGCCCGGCGTCGATTTCGGAATGGGTCCGTCCTCGTTCATCAGCCGCGCCGCTTCTTCCGTCAGTTGCGGCATCAGCGTCGTCAGCGCGATCAGCAGCCCGTTGCCCAGCGCCGTGCCGCCCTGTGGCTGCAGCTTGTCGATGGCGGCGGCCACATCTTCCTTGCGTCGGCTGGGCGCCTGCGCCACGGCCGCTGTGCCGGCCATCGCCACCACGCCCGTACTGACCCCGGACGGCTGCGCATCGAGCAGCACCTTGGCCGCACCCTGCGCGGCGCGCAGGCGGCTGGGCTTGACGTCCTGCGCGCGCATGCTGCCGGACAGGTCGATCACCAGCACCACCGTCTCGATCCGTGATGGCAGCACCATCACCGCCTGAGGGCGCGCGATGGCCACCACCAGTGCGGCCAGCGCCAGCAGCGCGAACACGGGCGCCACATGGCGGCGCCAGTTGGCCGGAGCCTTGCCGGCGGTGTTCGCCGCGCCTGCCATGCCCGCGACGCGCAAGGCCGGATATCGCGCGGCGGCGCGGCGCCGGCGCGCATCGAGCCACAGGTAGCCCGCGCCCAGCAGCAGCACGAGCGCCAGCAGCCACAGCATGGCGGGCCACAGGAAGCTCAGCACCGGCAGCCGGTTCAGCGCCTCGATCATGCGATGCCCCTGGTGGCGTCGCGCACGGTGCCAAGCCGGCGGCTGCGCTGGCGCGCGAACTGCAGCAGCGCCAGGTCCAGGCGGGTGTCGGTGGACAAGGTCAGGCAATCCACGCCGGCACGGGTGAAGCCCAGGCGCAGTTCGGCCTCGCGTGCCTCGGCGATGGCCGCGAAACGCTTGCGAAAGCCCTTGTCGTGGGTATCCACCACCATCTGCTCGCCGGTTTCGGCGTCCTGCATCACCACCACGCCCAGGTCGGGCAGCGCCAGCTCCAGAGGATCGACGAGCCGCACGGCGACCACTTCGTGGCGCCGCGCCAGCATCGCCAGCGAAGCCTGCCAGCCGGGCGCGCTGATGAAGTCGGAGACGACGAACATCACCGAACGGCGCTTTGCGACGGAGCGCGCACGCTCCAGCAGATCGCGCAGGCGGGTGTCGCCCGGCGATGCGGCGGGCGTGGTGTGCATGCGGTCCAGCAGATGCATCAGATGGCGGCGACCGGCACGCGCCGGCACCACGGAGGCCGAGGCGTCGGCCGCGCCGCCGTACAGCACGGTGCCCACGCGATTGCCGTAGCGGGTCAGCAGCAGCGCCATGACCGTGGAAAAATCGGCCAGCAGATCGCGCTTGCGCACCGTGCCCGACCCGAAATCGACCGAGGCGCTGAGGTCCAGCAGAAACCAGACCGCTACCTCTCGATCCTCCTGGTACTCGCGCACGTGTGGCGTCTGCAGCCGGGCCGTCACGTTCCAGTCGATATGGCGCACGTCGTCGCCCGGGTGATACTCGCGCAGGTCCGCCAGATCGAGTCCGAAGCCGCGAAACAGCGTGCGGTAGTCGCCCTGCAGCAGGCCGTCGAGCCGCCGGACCACGGTCCATTCCAGCCGCCGCAGCAGCGCATCGGTCTGGCTGGCGCCCACGCGCGCCACGCCGTCGCCAGCGACGACGCCTGTCGGGCCGCTTTGGCGCCTAGCGCGCAGCCGCCCGAACATGGGATTCCATGGGCCGTTCCGGCACCGGCAGCGCCTGCAGGATGCGTGCAATCAGCTGGTCGGCCGTCACCGCATCGGAGATCGCCTCGTACGACAGCACGATGCGATGGCGCAGCACGTCGGGCACCAGGTCGGTCACGTCCTCGGGCAGGGCATAGTCGCGGCCGCGCAGGTACGCGAGCGCGCGCGCGCCTTCAATGAGGCCGATGGTGGCGCGTGGGCTGGCGCCGAACGACACGTAACGCTCCAGATCTTCCAGGCCATGGCTGGCGGGCTTGCGCGTGGCGGCCACCACGCGCACCGCGTACTGGATCAGGCCCGGGTCCACGTACACCTTGCGGCACTCTTCCTGCAGTCCGGCCAGGTGCTCGGGCGTGGCGATCGCGCTCACGCCGATGCGCGGGCCGGTCACGCGGTTGACGATCACGACCTCTTCTTCCTCGGTGGGATAGCCCACCAGCACCTTCATCATGAAGCGGTCCACCTGGGCTTCGGGCAGCGGGTAGGTGCCCTCCGTCTCGATTGGGTTCTGCGTGGCCATGACCAGGAAGGGCGTCGGCACCGCATGCGACTCGCCGGCAATCGTCACCTGTTTCTCCTGCATCACTTCCAGCAGTGCGCTCTGTACCTTGGCCGGCGCGCGGTTGATTTCGTCGGCCAGCAGCAGGTGGGCGAAGACCGGCCCGCGCACCGTGGAGAACTCGCCGGTGCCCTGGTTGTACATGCGGGTGCCGATCAGGTCGGCGGGCAGCAGGTCGGGCGTGAACTGGATGCGCTTGAACGATCCGCTCATGGTCCGCGCCAGCGTGTTGACCGTCAGCGTCTTGGCCAGCCCGGGCACGCCTTCCACAAGCAGGTGCCCGCCGGCCAGCATGGCCACCAGCACCCGTTCCAGGAAGTGGTCCTGTCCCACCACCACGCGTTTCACCTCGTACAGCAGGCGTTCCATCAGGTTGGCGCTGTCGATGGCGCCGCGGGCTGGGTCGTTCATGGGCCTCCGCGTCTAGAAGGGAGATGATCCAAGGGCCATGCCGGCACTTTCGATCGTGATGGCAAAGCCGATGCCGAGAAAGGTGCCACTCGGGTTGGGGTTGAGGATGGCGGTGACGATGCCCACCACCTCGCCATTCATGTTCACCAGCGGACCGCCCGAGTTGCCGGGATTGGCCGCCGCATCGAACTGGATGAGCTTGTCGAGCTTCTGCTTGCGGTCCGGCGACACGAACTGCCGGTCAAGCCCGGAGATCACGCCGGCAGACACCGACGGGCCGATGCCGAACGGAAAGCCCACCGCCACGACTTCCATGCCCGGGGCCAGGTTCTGGCTCGATCCGAGCGTGGCGGCCGGCAGGTCGTCGGGGATCGATTTCGCCTGCACGATGGCCAGATCCTTCTCGGGCATCGCCTGCAGCAGCGAGGCTTCCGAGGTCTGGCCATTGTGGAAGGTGACCTCAAGCCGGCTGGCGTCGGCCACCACGTGGTAGTTCGTGATGATGGTGCCGGTCTCGGTGACGACCACGCCGGACCCGATGTGGCGGGCTTCGGACCTGGCGTCGGGCTGCTCGCTGTGCCGGGGCGGATCGCTGGCGGCGGCTTCATCGCGCTGCGGGCTGGCGTTGGGCGCAGCCTTCGGCGCGGCCTTCTGTGCGGATTTCGATCTGGTGTCGGGCGGATCGCGCTTTGCCTTGACGGCGGGGGGCGGATCGGGTGCCTTTTCGGGCGCGAAGCTGCGGATCTCGACCACCGATTCGCGGATGGATTCGGCGGCCCGGGCAGCCTGGGATGGCAGCGTCTTGGTCTGCAGCGTGTGTAGCACGGCGGCGTCGATGTCGGCCTGCGTGAGCTTGCGAGGCGGCGGCTGAGACAGCCACGAGACCGATGCGCCTGCGGCGAATACCAGGACGACGGCCACTGAAACCAACCCGTAGATCGTCACCCGTTTCATCGCAGCCCCCGGTTCCGTCGCGCCTTAAAAAATACAGTACCATCCTCTTACTCACGCGCCAAGGAGCAGGGCATGCAGTTTCTCTGGCCGCAAATGCTCTGGCTGCTGCTTTTGCTCCCACTGCTGGCAGCCGCCTACGTGTATCTGATTGCCCGGCGCAAGAAGGCAGCCCTGCTTTATGCCAGTCTTGCATTGCCGCGCGCCGCGCTGGGGCCCGGCCAACGCCTGCGGCGCCACATTCCTCCCGTACTCTTCCTGCTTGCGCTCGGTGCCGCCCTGCTGGCCTGCGCGCGGCCCAGCGCCACCATCACGCTGCCGTCCGACACCATCACGCTGGTGCTGGCGATGGATGTCTCGCGCAGCATGGAGGCCACCGACGTGGCGCCCACGCGCATCGCCGCCGCCCAGCAGGCCGCGCGTGACCTGGTGGTGGGGCTGCCGTCGAGTGTGCGGCTGGGCATTGTCTCGTTCGCCGCCACCGCAGCGGAGGTGCTGGCGCCGACCGACAACCGCCAGGACATGCTCGATGCGCTCGACCGCTTCCAGCTGCAGCGCGGCACGGCCACCGGCAGCGGCCTGATACAGGCACTGGCCGTATTGTTTCCCGATGATGGCATCGACCTCGAAGCCGTCCTGTTCAACGACGGTGCACCGTTGGTGGGCAGGCCCGCTACGTCACTTGACGAAGCCACTGCGGCCGACGCCGCGCGCAAGCGCGCGAAGGAGCGGCCCGCGGTACAGCCGGGCTCCTACCGCCACGGCGCCGTCATCCTGCTCAGCGATGGCCGCCGCACCACGGGCCCCGACCCCCTCGACGCGGCGCGCATGGCCGCCCAGCGGGGCGTGCGTGTCTATACCGTGGGCTTCGGATCGGCGCAGGGCGGTGTGGCAGGCGAGCCGCTGCTGTCCTACTTCATGCAGCTCGACGAGCCCGCCTTGCGCGCCGTGGCCAATATCACCGGCGGCGAATACTTCCAGGCCGGCTCGGCGGCCGACCTCAGCCGCGTGTACCGCCAGCTCAGCGCCCGCTTTGCGCTGGAACGCAGGGAGACCGAGGTCGGCGCGCTGTTCGCCGCCGTCGCCAGCCTCTTGCTTGTGGCGGCATGTGCGCTTTCCATCCTCTGGTTCCGCCGCTGACTCCAGGTTATGTGTGCTACCGCACCAAATGCGCACTAATGGAAGCTTTTCGGACACTGCTGCACTGCAGTAAGACTGCTTAACTTCCCCCGAACGCGTCAAACGGCTGTGCCATCGAGCACCTGCCGACTCAGTCCCATACCCAGGAATTCCTGCCGACGATCGCGCAGCAGCGCGACGCTGGGCATGGTCTTTTTTTTTACTTTGTTGGGGGTGACATGGAGCAGTCCGATACGCTTGCAGCTGCCTGGCAGGAAACTGTGACGGCCGCCGATCCACCGATGGTCAGTCCTCAGCGGCATCCCGAAGGGCGGGATGGTCGTGGCCACGACTACCTGCAGCGCCTGCAGCCCTATCTGAAGGCGGGCGCCGCCGTGCAGGATGGCTGGTTTCCCCGGGCGCCGATCCGCTATACGCGCGGCATGCGTGCCAATGCGCACTACTTCAGTCATCCGAAATGGATGGACGACTGGCTGGCCAATGTCCATCGCTATCCGCAATGGCGCGAACGCTGGCATGCCGTGACGGGACCGCTCGACGGCAAGGTCCTGGTGGACGTGGGTTGCGGCCCCGGCAACGTGCTGGCTACGCTGGGCGGCACGCCGCGCGTGGCCATCGGCGTCGATGTCGCGGAGGGCAGCCTGCAGCGCGCGGCAGGCGTCGGCTATGTCCCGCTGCAAGCCGATGCCCACGACATGCCGCTGGCGACGGGCATCGCCGACATCGTGGCCATCAACGGGTCGCTGCACCACTGCGACGACATGGCCGCCGTGCTGGTCGAAGCCGCGCGGCTGGTCAAGCCGGGCGGGGTGCTGATCACGGACCATGATCCCCAGTTCACGGCGTGGAACTTCCGCGGTCTGGCCATGCTGATGTGGCGGCTGCGCGTGCCGATCTACCGCTGGCTCAAGCGTGGCGGTCACGCCGCCGCCGATAACGAGCAGTACTGGGCGCTGGCCACCGAGCTGCATCATCGCCCCGGCGACGGTGTGACCGAGACCTTTCTGCGCGGCGTGCTGGAACCACGCGGATGGCAGGTGAAGGTGCTCCCGCACAATCATATGGTGGGGGCCGAAGTATTCGAGGGGCAGATCGGCCCGGCGCCATTGAAGATGCGCATGGCGCAGCGCCTGTCAGGCATCAGGCCGGGCACGCCGCAGGCGGCGATGAGCCTGTTCTGCGTGGCGAGGGCGCCCGGGCAGACCGCCGGCACCTAGCGCGCCGCCGCCGACGGCGGTCGGGCGCGGTGGAACGCGGCGGCCGTCGTCACCCCGCCACGCCCAGCACGGCCTTCGGCTCCAGGAACGCTTCGAGGCCGAACGTGCCGTACTCGCGGCCGATGCCCGACTGCTTGAAGCCGCCGAACGGTGCGGCCGGGTCATGCGTGACGGTGTTCACCAGCACGCGGCCTGCTTCGATGCGCGAGGCCACCTCGCGTGCCCGGGACACGTCGCTCGACAGCACGTAGGCCTGCAATCCATATGGCGTGTCGTTGGCGATCGCGATGGCGTCTTCCATATCGCGGCAGGTCAGGATCGACAGCACCGGCCCGAAGATCTCCTCGCGGGCGATCGTCATGTCGGCGGTCACATCGCTGAACACGGTCGGCCGGACGAACCAGCCTGCCTCGATGCCGTCCGGCCGGCCCGGGCCGCCAGCAAGCACGCGGGCGCCTTCCGACATTCCGATGCCGATGTAGCGTTGCACGCGATCCCATTGCTTCTGGCTGACCATCGGGCCGATGGTGGTGGCGGCGTCGCGCGGGTCGCCAGCGTGAACGTCGGCCATGGCAGCCACCAGGCGCGCCTCGAACTCGGCCAGCCTGGCGTGCGGCACCAGAATGCGCGTGCCGGCGATGCAGGCCTGGCCGCTGTTCATGAAGCCGGCCTGCAGCACCAGCGGCACGGCCTGATCGAAGTCGGCATCGTCGAGCACGATCACCGGCGACTTGCCGCCCAGTTCCAGCGTGGTGCGCTTGAGCGATTCGGCCGCCGTGCGCAGGATGTGCTTGCCTACCGCCGTCGATCCCGTGAACGACAGCTTTGCCACGTCGGGATGGGCGGTGAGCGCGGCACCCACCGTGTCGCCACGGCCGGTGACGATATTGAAGCCGCCTGGCGGCAGTCCGGCCGCGTGCAGGGCCTCGGTGACGACGCGAGTCTGCAGCGCGCTCATCTCGCTGGGCTTGACCACGGCGGCGCAGCCCGCCGCCAGCGCCGCCGCCAGCTTGCCGGTGATGAAGCCGGCATCGTTGTTCCACGGGGTGATCAGGCCGGCCACGCCCAGCGGCTGCATGACGACCTCGGAAGTGCCCATGCGCCGCGTGAACGCATAGTTCTCCAGCACGCCGGCGGCGTCGCGCAGCACCTCGCTGGCGTGCCGGGCCATCCAGCGGGCGCGCGACGCCGGCGCGCCGTATTCCTCGACGATGGCATCGAGCAGGTCGTCCTCGCGCGCCAGCACGGCAGCGTGCATGCGCAGCAGCATGTCGATGCGTTCGCGCGGCGTGGTGCGCGAGAACGTCGGAAAGGCGCGTTTGGCGGCGGCCACCGCGTGGGCGGCATCCACTTCGTCGGCCAGCCGCGCGTGGCCAATGACCGCCTCTGTAGCCGGGTTGAACAAGGCGAATTGTTCTTCGCCGTGCGGCACGACAAAGGCGCCGTCGATATAGATCTGGTCGATGCGATACATGGGGTACGAGAAAGCAGTTGGCGTTGTCATCAAGATAAGACGCCGGCATTGGGCTGACTAGCCATACAATCGTTTATGAATCGTTAAACAGAATCGAACAATGAAGACTTCGGGGCTAGGCGAGCTTGAGGCCGTGCTGGCGGTGGCGCGTCATCGCGGTTTCCGGGCGGCGGCCAATGAGATGGGGGTGTCGACCTCCGCATTGAGCCATGCCGTGGCGGGGCTGGAAGCCCGTATCGGCGTGCGGCTGTTCAATCGCACGACGCGCAGCGTGTCGCTGTCCGAAGCCGGGGCGCAGTTCGTTGCCACCGTTGGGCCCGCGCTGTCCACCATTCGCGAGGCAATGGATCGGGCGGGCAGCTATGGCGATACGCCGTCGGGCACGTTGCGCATCAACACGTCGGTGGGCGCGGCGCATCAGGTGATGGCCGTGTTCGTGGCGTTCCTGGCGCGCTATCCGGAGATGAAGCTCGATATCGTGACCGAAGGCAAGCTGATCGATATCGTGCTGGAGGGCTTCGACGCCGGCGTGCGCCTGATCGAAACCGTGCCGCAGGACATGGTGGCCGTGCCGTTCGGCGACCGCCAGCGTTTCGCCGTGGTGGGCAGCCCGGCGTACTTCGCCAGCCATCGCAAGCCGCGCACGCCGGCAGACCTGAAGGCGCATCGCTGCATCCGCAGCCGGATGCCCAGTGGCACGATCTACCAGTGGGAATTCGAGCGCCATGGCGAAACGGTGCGCTTCGACGGCCAGGGCAGCCTGACACTCGACGATGGCAGCCTGATGCTTGCGGCGGCGCGCGCGGGCGTCGGGCTGGCCTACCTGACCGAGTGGACGGTCAGCGCCGATCTCGCGGCCGGCACGCTTGTGCGCGTGCTGGAAGACTGGACGCCGCCGCTGGACGGCCTTTGCCTGTACTACCCGAGCCACCGCCATGCCCCGGCCGGCTTGCGCGCGCTGGTCGGGACGATCCGCGAACACGCCGAGACGCAGCGCCAAAGCGCGCGGGGCGGCAGGCAGAAGCAGCCATAATGGTGGCCGCCGCGTTCAACCCTTCGCCGATCGTCATGCGCATTCCACCCGTCAAGGCCATCGTCGCCTTCGAAAGCGTCGCCCGGAACAAGAGCGTCAACAAGGCCGCCGAAGAACTTGGGCTGACGGCCTCGGCGGTCAGTCATCAGCTTGCCAGGCTCGAGGAAGCGGTCGGGCAGGCGCTGTTCTTCCGGCAGGGCCGGGGGCTCGTGCTGACGCCGGTCGGTGAGCAATACCTGCGCGACGTCACTGGCGCGCTGGCCGAACTGAGCCGGGCCACCGAACGCGCGTCCAGCCCAGGCGCCGTCGATATCCTCAGGGTCCATACCAGTCCGAGTTTCGGGCTGATGTGGCTGCTGCCCCGGCTGGCGTCCTTCCAGGCGGACAACGGCGACATCCAGCTGAACCTGTCTTGTTCGTACGAGGACGTGTCCTTCACGGCCGGCTTCTATGACCTCGACGTCCGGCACGGCCATGCGCACTGGCGCGATCTTGAGGTGAAGACGCTCCGGCACGAGCGCATCCTGCCGATGGCGTCGCCGGACTACCTGCGCAAGCATCCCGTGCGCGATCCTGCCGATCTGGTCGATCGTCGCCTGATCTATTCCGAAACGCCGCTGGTCCGCTGGCAGCAGTGGTTCGCGCGCTTTGGCGTGCCGGCCGCGCGGAAGTCGTTCGATTTCTCGTTCGACCGTTCGTACATGTCGCTCGAAACCGCCGCGCTGGGGCTCGGCGTCGCACTGGAAAGCTCGCTGCTGGCATCGGTAATGCTGCGCAAGGGCGCGCTGGTGCCGGTGTTCGAGGCGCAATACGCGGTGGAGGTGGCCAGTCACCACGTCGCGTATCCGGCACAGAACGCCGAGCTGCCGCGTGTGGCGCGCTTTCTGGCCTGGCTGGACCGCGAGGTCAACCGTCCGCGCGAAGGGGCGGCCGCCTGAGCGGCGCCGAGGGTTTTCCCCGGAGGGCGCGCCGGCCGACATCTGAAAATTTCTCAACGATAGTTGAGCCCGAATGCATTGATCGGCGCTCCGCCTGCGACAAAACTGGACCCATCGTCAAGTCGAAACAGAAGGAGACATGAGATGCTGGTCGAGAACAAGGTAGTGATCGTCACGGGCGCCGCCTCGCCGCGCGGTATCGGCAAGGCTACGGCGCGGGTGCTGGCGGCACAAGGCGCCACGGTGGTCATCGTGGATCTGCAACAGGAAGCGGCCGAAGCCGCTGCCGCCGATCTGGGCGAAGGCCATCTGGGCCTGCGCTGCGATGTGACCGACAAGGCGTCGTGCGAGGCCGCCGTGCACGCGACGATGCGTCGCTACGGACGCATCGATGGCCTGATCAACAACGCGGGCATCACGCAGCCCATCCGCACGCTGGATATCGGCGCCGCGAACTTCGATGCCGTGGTGGACGTCAACCTGCGCGGTACGTTGTACATGTCCCAGGCGGTACTGCCGCAGATGAAGGAGCAGAAGCGCGGCAGCATCGTCTGCATGTCGTCGGTGTCGGCCCAGCGTGGCGGCGGCATCTTCGGCGGCCCGCACTACAGCGCGGCCAAGGCCGGCGTGCTGGGTCTGGCCCGCGCCATGGCGCGTGAATTCGGTAGCGACCGTATCCGGGTGAACTCCGTCACGCCGGGCCTGATCCAGACCGATATCACCGGCGACAAGCTGACGCCCGACATGCGCGCCGACATCATCCAGGGCATTCCCCTGGGCCGCCTTGGCGACGCCGAGGACGTGGCCAACGCGTGCCTGTTCCTGGTCAGCGACCTGTCCACGTACCTGACCGGCATCACGCTCGACGTGAACGGCGGCATGTTGATCCACTGACGCCCGGCGGCCTCCGAAACGGACGGCCGCACCCACCATGTCAACGCACCCGGGACCACCCGGGGCACCGGCAGGAGACACTCCATGAAGACGAAATACGTACCGTCGGCCATTGCGGCCGACGCGGTGATGCCGCGCGCCGATGCGGCCACGTTCGAGTCGCGTACCTATGCCAAGGTCATGCGACGCCTGATTCCATTCCTGATGCTGTGCTATCTGGGTGCCTACCTGGATCGCGTCAACGTGGGCTTCGCCAAGCTGCAGATGCTCAATGACCTGCAGTTCAGCGAGACCATCTACGGCCTGGGCGCCGGCATCTTCTTCCTCGGCTACTTCATCTTCGAAGTGCCAAGCAACGTGATCCTGCACAAGCTCGGTGCGCGCAACTGGCTGGCGCGCATCATGCTGACGTGGGCGGTCATCTCGGCAGGCTTCGCCTTCGTCAATACGCCGACGCAGTTCTACGTGCTGCGCTTCCTGCTCGGGGTTGCCGAGGCTGGCTTCGCGCCCGGCGTCATCCTGTACCTGACGTACTGGTTCCCGTCGGAGCGCCGGGCCAAGGCGCTGTCGATGTTCTTCATGGCGATTCCGCTCGCGGGCATCATCGGCGGGCCGCTGTCAGGCTGGATCATGCATGCGCTCCACGGTGTGCACGACCTGGCCGGCTGGAAGTGGCTGTTCCTGATCGAGGCGCTGCCGTCGCTGGTGCTCGGCATTGCGATCCTGTTCTACCTCGATAACGGCATCCAGGGCGCGAAGTGGCTGTCCGACCAGGAAAAGGCGCTGCTGACCCGCAATGTCGACGGTGACAACGCGCAGAAGGTGCAGCACCTGTCGATCCGCGCATTCATGGCAGACCGGCGCCTCTGGCTGATGGCCGCGATCTACTTCTGTGTGGTGCTGGGCCAGTACGGCCTGACCTTCTGGCTGCCGACCATCATCCGCAAGACCGGTGTGGCCGACCCGCTCTGGGTGGGCATCCTGACGGCCGTGCCGTACCTGTGCGCCATCGTCGCGCTTCCGTTGATCGGCCGTTCGGCGGATCACCGCCGCGAGCGCCGCCTGCACCTGGCCATCCCGATGCTGGTCGCCGCCGTGGGCTTCGCCACGCTGCCGATGCTGGGCAGTGTCACGGCTGCCATAGTGTGCCTGTGCGTTGCCGCAGCCGGGATCATGGCGTCTTCGTCGCAGTTCTGGGCGCTGCCCACCGCGCTGCTTGGCGGCATGTCGGCGGCGGCCGGCATCGCCGCGGTGAACTGCGTGGCCAACCTCGCGGGCTTCTTCTCGCCGGCCATCGTCGGCTGGCTCAACGACCTGACGGGCAAGTCCACCGCAGGCCTGATGTTCATCTCGGCAACGGTCGTCTGCGGCGCGCTGCTGGTCTTCCTGGTGCCGGCCCGCACCGTCAACCGCTGAAATTCCTTTCTGGAGTCATCATGAGTCGTACCAATCTCGACGCGCCCGTGTCGCTGGCCGAGCGCGCCTACCGTATCCGGCGCAATGCCATCCTGATGGGCGAAGTGCAAGGGCAGGGCTACGTCGGCCAGGCGCTGGACATCGCCGACGTGCTGGCCGTGGCCTACTTTGGCGCCATGAAGTTCCGCCCCGAGGATCCTGAATGGGAAGGGCGCGACCGCTTCCTGCTGTCCAACGGCCACTACGCCATCGCGCTGTATGCGGCGCTGCTCGAAGCCGGCATCCTGCCCGCCGAGGAACTCGAAACCTATGGCAGCGACGACAGCCGGCTGCCGATGTCGGGCATGGCCAGCTATACGCCCGGCATGGAGATGTCCGGCGGTTCGCTGGGCCAGGGGCTGACGATTGCAGTGGGCCGCTGCCTGGGTCTGAAGCGCAAGGGCTCGGACGCGTTCGTCTACACGCTGTTCTCGGACGGCGAGCTTGACGAAGGGTCCATCTGGGAAGGCATCCTGTCGGCCAGCCACTGGAAGCTGGACAACCTGATCGCCATGGTTGACGTGAACAACCAGCAGGCCGACGGCCCGTCGACGCAGATCCTGTCGTTCGAACCGCTGGTGCCCAAGCTGGAAGCATTCGGGTGGTACGTGCAACGCGTGGATGGCAACGACATCGACGCCGTCGCCAGCGCGTTCCAGAACGCCCGCGCGCATCAGGGGCCGCAGCCGCGCATGATCGTCTGCGACACGCGCATGGGGTGCGGCGTGCCGTTCCTGGAACAGCGCGAGAAGAACCATTTCATCCGGGTGGAAGCCCACGAATGGCAACTGGCGCTGCAGGCGCTGGAAGCCGGGAGACAAGCATGAGCAACACTGTAAATACCGGCAAGGCCCGGCTCAAGACCTCGGCGATGATCGCCTCGATTGCCGGCGAAGGGCAGGCCACGCGTGCCGCACCGTTCGGCCACGCGCTGACGGCGCTGGCCGCGCAACGGCCCGACATCATCGGCATGACGGCCGACCTGGGCAAGTACACCGACCTGCATATCTTTGCCAAGGCCTATCCCGAGCGGTACTACCAGATGGGCATGGCCGAGCAGTTGCTGATGGGCGCCGCCGCCGGCTTCGCCCATGAAGGGGCGGTGCCGTTCGTCACCACCTACGCGGTGTTCGCCACGCGGCGCGCCTACGACTTCATTCACCAGACGATTGCCGAGGACAACCTCAACGTCAAGATCGTCTGCGCGCTGCCGGGGCTGACCACGGGCTACGGCCCGAGCCACCAGGCGGCGGAAGACCTGGCCCTGATGCGCGCCATGCCGAACATGACGGTGATCGACCCGTGCGACGCGCTCGATATCGAACAGATGGTGCCGGCCATCGCGGCGCATGACGGGCCGGTCTATGCGCGGCTGCTGCGCGGTAATGTGCCGGTGGTGCTGGACGAGTATGACTACACCTTCGAACTGGGCAAGGCCAGGCTGTTGCGCGATGGCGCCGAGGTGCTGGTCATCTCGTCGGGCATCATGACGATGCGCGCGCTGGAAGTGGCCAAGGCGCTGGAGGCCGATCGCGTGGGCGTGGCGGTGCTGCATGTGCCGACCATCAAGCCACTCGACACCGAGACGATCCTGCGCGAAGCCCGCAGGCCGGGCCGCCTGGTGGTGGTGGCCGAGAACCATACGGTGATGGGCGGGCTGGGCGAGGCGGTGGCAGGCACGCTCATGCGCGCGGGCGTGCATGTACCGTTCCGGCAGGTGGGCTTGCCCGACGCATTCCTGGACGCCGGCGCGCTGCCGACACTGCACGACCGCTACGGCATTTCGGCCGGTGTGATGGGGCAGACCATCAAGGGATGGCTGGGCTATTCATAGCGCCAGCACGATCTTCCCGCCGCGCGCGGCACGTGAGCAGCACGACATCATCCGGTTGTTCGCGTCGCGCTCGGTGCGGGTGAGCACGACGTCACGGTGGTCGATGTCGCCAGCCAGCACGCGCACCTCGCACGAACCGCACAGGCCTTCCTCGCAGTCGCTCTGCACGTCGATATTGGCGCAGCGCAGCGCGGTAAGCAGGGTCTGGTCGGACGGGACGTCGAGCGTCAGCCCGGAATCCTTCAACTCGACGGTGAAAGCCAGTTCTTTCGATGGGTCGAGAGTGCCCAGCGTGGAGCTGAAGTGCTCCACGCGAAGCGTGTCCTCGGGCCAGTTGGCGCAGCATGCTTCCAGTGCCTCGATCAACCGCGCCGGGCCGCAGGCGTAGATGTGCGTGCCGGTGTCCGGGCTGGCGAGCAGTTGGCCGAAGTTGGCGCGATGGCCTTCATCGGCGGCATGGACGTGCAGGCGGTTGCCGTGCAGCACAGCCAGTTCGTCGAGCAGGGCCATGGCCTTGCGCGACCGGCCGCAGTAGTGAAACACGTAGTCGATGCCGAGTTCGCGCGCGCGCCGCGCCATGGCGCTGACCGGCGTCACGCCAATGCCCCCAGCCACGAAGATGGCCTTGCGGCAGCTTTCGTCGAGCCGGAAGTGGTTGCGCGGTCCTCGTACCTTGAGCTTGTCGCCGACGCGCAGGTTGGCGTGCAGCCAGGCAGAACCGCCACGGCTTTCCGGCTCGCGCAGCACGGCAATCTCGAACGCGTTGGCATCGGCCGGGTCGCCGCAGAGCGAATACTGGCGCGAGATGCCGGTGTGGCCGCATTCGACGTCGATATGCGCGCCGGGCGTCCAGCGCGGCAGGGGGCGGCCGTCCTGCGATGCCAGGCGGATACGCAGCACGTCCTGCGCGGCCGGCTCGACCGCCTCGACCACCAGCGTGCGGCCGATATTGCCGGTGGGCTCGCCGATGCGCACCGCGTCGCGGGGTGCCAGCACGGCGGGATCGGTGCGTTCGGGATTCAGCGCGGGATCCCATTCCACCCACAGGTGCTCCGGGCCACGGAACGACGTGTTGGGCACGTAGGTGAAGTGCTGGTCGGCCAGCCGCAGGTGCGGCAGACGGCTGGTCAGCTCTTCGAGGAAAATCTGCATTTCCATGCGCGCCAGGTTCTTGCCCATGCACTGGTGCGCGCCATAGCCGAAGGTCAGCTGGTCGCTGGCGGTGTCGCGGTGGATGTCGAACAGGTCGGCATCCGAGAAATGGCGCTCGTCATGGTTGGCCGACGATGTCACGATCAGCAGCTTGCTGCCTGCCGCCAGCGGGATGCCACCCACCTCGGTGTCCCGCGTCACCACGCGGCGCCAGGCGGCCACCGATCCGTTGTGGCGCAGGCATTCCTCCACGGCGTTGGGAATCAGCGCCGGGTCTTCGCAGATCTCGCGCCAGACGTCGGGATGCTGCAGCAGCAGCTTGATGGCGTTGGCCGATGCATTGGCCGTGGTCTCGTGCGCGGCCACGATGCCGGCCATCATCATCGAGTGCAGGTACGAATCGGTGACGACCTCGGGCAGCTCCTGCTGCTTGCGGATGCCATACTGCATCCAGCCCGCTCCCGATGGATCGTCGCGCATCTTGTCGAGGATGCGGCCCGCCAGCTGCCAGAAGTTGCCCACGGCATGGGCCACGGCCACCTGTTCTTCGGGCTTCGGCCGGCCCCACGTGTTCACCGTGTGGGCGATCGAATACTGGCGCAGCAGGTCCATGTCTTCCTCGGGGACGCCGAGGAAGTGCAGGGCGACGGTCAGCGGCACCTCCCAGAGCATCTGGTCGACCAGATCGGCGCGGCCATCGTCGATGAAGCGGTCGACGTATTCGCGCGCCAGCCGGCGCACCAGCGGCTCATGGTGCACCAGTTCCGCCGGGGTGAACGGCTCCATCAGCGCGCGGCGGCGCGGCATGTGGGCCGGCTCGTCCTCGTTGACCAGTGTCCGGTTCATCGCATAGCCGTACGACGCCAGCACGGCGTTCGCTTCGTCGCCGGTCGGGGTGATCTTCTCCAGGGCGATGGCCGGGCTGAACGTGAGGTTGTCGCGGAAGATCGCCTTGATGTCGTCGAAGCGGGTCACCACCCAGTAGCCCAGTTTCGGGCTGTAGAACACGGGTTCCTGCTCGCGCGACCAGCGCAGGTAGTCGGGCGGATCCTGCTGGTAGCCGTCCTCGAACGGATCGAACGCCGCGGCGTTGTGGCTGACCGGGCAGCCGTTCGGCGCCAGGACAGGGGACGCGCCGGCGGCTCCCAGTGCGGCGTGGTCGATCGGGCAGCCCGCGCCGCGCGCGGGTGGGGTGGACTGGGTCATGCGGAACTCCAACTACGGGCGGTGGTGCGTCAGTCGAGCGAAATCTTCAGGTCGTGGATCAGCCGGGTCCAGCGTGCGGTCTCGCTGCGCAGCAGGTCGGCGAACTGGGCCGGGGTGTTGCCGACGGGCTCCACGCCGAAGTCGACCAGCTTCTTGTGGATGGCGGGGTCTTTCACGGACGCCACTACCTGCCGGTTGAGCGTGTTGATGACCTCGGGCGGCGTGGCGGCCGGCACCACCATGCCCACCAGCGCGGCGGCTTCCACGTTCTTGTAGCCAAGCTCGCCGAAGGTCGGCACGTCGGGCAACTGGGGCAGGCGCGTGGCGTTGGCCACCGCCAGCGGGCGCACCTTTCCGCCCTTGATGAAGCCCGCGCCGGCGGCGTAGTCGACCATCATCGCGGGAATCTGGCCGGCGGCCACGTCGGACAGGGCCGGCGTGGCACCGCGATACGGCGCGTGGGTCATGGTCAGGTTGGCTTCGGTCTTGAGCAGCTCCATCGCCAGATGGTGCGGGCTGCCGGCGCCCGCCGAACCGTAGTTCACGCCGCCCGGCGTCGCCTTGACCTGGGCGATGAACTCCTGCGCGGTCTTGGCCTGCGTGCCGGGGCCGACCACCAGGATCATCGGAAAACGGCCCAGCAGCGTCACGGGCGCCAGGTCGCGCGTGGGGTTGTAGGACAGCGTCTTGTACAACGCGGGATTGAAGACCAGCGTGCCGTTGTCGGCCGACAGCACCGTGTAGCCATCGGGCGCCGAGCGGGCAGTCTCGGCAGCGCCAATCGCGGTATTGCCGCCCGGCTTGTTATCCACCACCACTGGCTGGCTGACGCGGGTCGACAGCCCTTGTCCGATGGTGCGCGCCAGGAAGTCCGATCCGCCTCCCGCCGGGTACGGCACGATCCACCGGATCGGCTTGGCAGGCCAGGCATCGGCGGCATGTGCGCCGGTAACCACTGCAAAAGACAGCGCAAGCAGCGCCAGGGGCTGGAAGCGGGGCATCGGGGTGTCTCCTTGGTATTTGGCCGGATGGTGGTGGGCCTCTTTTGCGTAAATCATATACGCATTGCGTAATCAATGAATGAGGGTTAACCTCGGGCGTCATGACTTCTGCTTCCGAATTCTCTCCGGACCCCGGTCCCCGCCCGCGCGAACGCCGCCAGCGCGTGCAGGCCGCCGAAACCGGCATGGCCGTGCTGAAGACACTGGCGCGCCTGGGTGGGCGGGCCAGCCTGACGGCTATCGCGGGGCAGATCGGTGAAAGCCCGGCCAAGGTGCACCGCTATCTGGTGAGCCTGATGGAGGAAGGGTTCGTCGCACAGGAAGCGAACACCCAGCAGTACCACCTGGGCATCGAGGCGCTGCAGATCGGGCTGGCCGCGATGCGCCAGGCGGACCCGATCCGGCTCTCCGAAGCGTCGCTGGCGCGGCTGCGCGAGCGGCTCGAAGTGACGTGCTTCATCGCGGTGATGGGCAACAAGGGGCCCACCATCGTCAGGATCGAAGAGCCGGGCCTGCCGGTGACGGTGAACGTGCGGGTGGGGTCGGTGATGCCGCTGCTGTGGTCGGCCACGGGCCGCGTGTTCCTGGGCATGCTCGACGATTCGAACGTGCAGGCGCTGGCGCGCGCGGAACTCGATGTGCTGACGCCGGGACAGCGCGCGGACCTGGACGCGAAGGACCCGCTAGGGGCGTTGCGCAAGCCCGTGCGGGCACAAGGCTGCGCGGCGGTGCGCGATACCAACCTCAAAGGCATCAGCGCGGTGGCGGCGCCCGTGCGCGATTACACCGGCCGGGTTTGCGCGGTGCTGACCGCGCTGGGCGCCACTGGCGGCTTCGATCCGTCGATCGACGGACCGATCGGCCGCGCTGTGCGCGAGGAAGCTGCGGCCATCAGCGTCTTGCTGGGGTTCGCGGGCTGATCCTCGGGGGGCGGCGGCCCGATGCCGCGCCGCCTTATTCCGGTCGCTTCGGAATATCGACTGCGCGCTGCACGGCCGGCCGCGCCACAAAGGCTGCCAGCACGCGCGACACCTCGGGGAAGTCTTGGATGCCCACCAGGTCGCCCGCCTCGTAGAAGCCCAGCAGATTGCGCACCCAGGGGAACGTGGCGATGTCGGCAACGGAGTAGTCGTCGCCCATGATCCACTGGCGGCCCTTGAGGCGCTCGTTCAGCACGTTCAGCAGCCGCTTCGATTCGGCCACATAGCGGTCGCGCGGACGCTTGTCCTCGTAGTCCTTGCCCGCGAACTTGTGGAAGAAGCCCACCTGGCCAAACATCGGGCCGATGCCACCCATCTGCCACATGACCCACTGCAGGGTCTCGTAGCGCAGCGCGGGGTCGGCCGGCATGAACTTGCCGGTCTTGTCGGCCAGGTACACCAGGATCGCGCCCGATTCCCACAGCGCCAGCGGCTGGCCGCCGGGGCCGTTGGGGTCGATGATCGCGGGGATCTTGTTGTTGGGGTTCAGCGACAGGAATTCGGGCGAGGTCTGGTCGTGCTTGTCGAAGCGGACGAGATGCGGCTCGTAGGGCAGCCCGGTTTCCTCCAGCATCAGCGATACCTTGATGCCGTTGGGGGTATTGAGCGAATACAGTTGCAGGCGGTCGGGATGTTGCGCCGGCCATTTGCCGGTAATCGGAAAGTCGGACAGAACGGTCATCGTGATGCGGTTGTCGTTTTGTGGGCGAAAGCGGCATGGTAATGGCTTTGGCGCAGTTTTGCCTGGCAGTCGACAAATACCCATGATGTGATATTTGATCCGGGCCAATCCTGAATGGGTGCGGGCGGCGCGGCCGACCGGTCAGCCAGTCGGGCGCCGTCCAACAGCGGCGATGGCGTGTGGCGCGATCGGTTGGCTACCGGCCAGCCAGTTCCGCGGCGACGAAATCGACGAAGATCTTCGCGCGGGCCGGCAGGCGGCGCCCGAATCCGTGCAGCACCTGCAGCGGCACGGGCCGCAAGGCGGCGTCGGGCAGCACCAGCCGCAGCCGGCCCGCGTCGAGATCATGCTGGACAATCGTTGCGCCTGCCCGACACTCGCCTGGCATCGATGCGTCAGGATGACTACTCTCCATTTGGCTGTTCAGTCATTTGGATGGTATCCGCCGCGCACGGGCGGGCCATATCCTCTAGCTTCTTTCATGGGAGGGCAGCATGAGGACCTTTTTGGGACTCGCTGCCGGCTGCATGCTCGCTGCCGGCTGCACATCGACACCGAAAGCGCCACCAGCATCGGCCTTCAAGGCTGACGACCTCAGCGGCAAACCGAAGCGCGCGGCGCAGGCATGGGTCGCCGCCGGCAAGGACTGGTCGACGGACAAGGATCTGGGTGCCATCCTGGCGCTGCCGGAGAACCGCCAGATCAAGGACCTGCTGGCCTCGCCACAGTGCGCCGAGCCCGCATCGAAATCTTCCCCGAACGCATCGACTGCGCCCGCCCGGCCAGCCGCCGCAGCCAACGCAGCCGGCACCGCGTTCGTGGCCAGCGGTACGCGGCTGGTTGCCGATCTCTACGCGGACAAGGACCAGGGCAGTCCGGAACAGCTGAAGCGCGAGGCGATCGACGCCAGCAATGTCGACGTCAGTTTCTCGGCGGCGGGCTTCCGTGGCGTCCGTTGCGCAGTATTCGCACGCTATGCGCTGGGCGATGCGCCGTCGCGCCCCGGGCTGGTCGCCGTGCTGGCCATCGAACAGCGGCTGCAGGACGGCAAGTTCACCGACTACTTCCGCTTTCGTCCGCTTTATATCCGGGCTGCGAACACGATTTCGAAGACGGCTGCGGGCAACGGCGCGCAATCGGCGCAGATCGCGGTGTCGTTCGCGCTGGTGACCCGGCAGCTCGTGGTCAATGGCGAAGGCGCGGCGACGTTTGCCGAGCTGGGCTCGGCGGCCACCACCATCGCCCGCGTGCCGCTGGGCGGCAACGGCATGCCGTGCAACACGGCGCTATGCAGCGGTATGTCGCCGCCGGTGCCGGTGCCGGTGGCCCGGGGCACCGTGGTCATCGCGATGGGCGTCAGCGAGGCGGGCGACGTGGGCGCCGAGATCGATCAGATCCGCGTGGAGCGCGAAGCGGTGGCTGCGGCGCGCGTGCCGGGCACGCCGACCCTGACGGCACCGGCCGCGACGCCGCTGGCGCACGGATTGACGGAGCGCCACGTGTCCCGCTAGGCACGGCCGTCCAACACGATCCGCACCCATCCCGCCGGCCCCGCCGCCATGCGGCCGCGGGCCGGCGGCGTCAGAACGGCAGGCTCACGTAGTAGCGCCCCAGTTCCGTCAGTTCGCCATCGGCGCCCAGCAGGCTGGTGAAATGCGGATCGGGGTTCCAGCGGCCCGTGAACCATGCGTAGCGGAAGACATCGGTGCGCTGCTCGCAGGTGGCCACCATTTCGCGCATCTGCGTCTTCTGTTTTTCGAGCGTATCGACCTGCGCGCCGTCGACATTGCTGTGCCAGTTGGCGAACTCGGTGACCCAGAACGGCTTGCCGTACTTGGCCAGGCGGTCGAGTTGCCCGCCCAGGCCATAGTCGTACCAGTGGAAGGCCAGATAATCGATCTGGGGATTGCGGTTGCCGTTGGCGGCGCGATAGGCGTTGTAGAACGCGTCGAGCCAGACCACGGGATCGCTGTAGCCCGGCATGGTGCCCCACGTGATGGCCGGGCCCACCAGCTTGACGCCGGTACGGGCGGCAATGGCTTCGAACTGCGGCCAGACTGCCGCCGCCGCGGCAGGCGACAGGTTGGCCTGATCCGTCAGGTTCGGCTCGTTCATGAGCAGCAGGTACTTGACCTCCGGATGCGCATTCAGCCACGTCTCCACCGTGGCGGCATCGAACGCGTAGTCGTTCCAGAGCATCGGCACGAAGTCCATGCCATAGGCGGCGCGCGGGTCGGTGGGCGCCGATGCGCTGGGCCTGGGCGACCAGTTGTACCACCACGATACGCCGGGGGCCAGCGCTGCCACGTCGGCCTTGCTGGCCAGATCGTAGGCGATGCCACGCTTGGCGCTCTTGGTCACGCCCGGCGTGGACGACGGCGGCGTGGTGGGTGCGGTCGGCGTGCTTGCCGAGAGGTTGCCGCCGGAACCGCCAGAGCCGCCGCTCGCGGACGTCGGGGTGCCCCCGTCGCCGCCGCCGCAGGCGGTCAGCGCGAAAGCCATGAGCAGCGGCGCAACGGCACGGCTGCGTAGGGTGTGCATCAGCATGTGGGTTACCGTGTGAAGCGGAGTCGGATTGGGTGGCTTCCCTCTGCCTCGGGCGGGAGAGGGAAGCGGCTGGTGTCACCGTGCGCTACAGCGACTGCAGGAACGCCGTGATCGCGTCGCGGTCGGCCTTCGGCAGGGCTTCGTAGCGTTTGCGGCTATCGGTGGCCTCGCCGCCGTGCCAGAGCACGGCTTCGGGAATGGTGCGGGCGCGGCCATCATGCAGCAGGCGCACGCTGGTATCGCCACCCTGCACGAAGCGCAACGAGCCGATGCCCCACAGCGGCGCCGTGCGCCATTGGCTGGGATACGCGCGGCCCTCGGACAGCGTGTCGGCCAGTTCGGGCCCCATGTCGTGCAGCAGCAGGTCGGTGTACGGATGGATGATCTGCTCGCGAAGTTCGGCAAACGGATGCGTGGCGCCCGTCTTCAAGGTTGGCGTATGGCAGGCCGCGCAGCGCACCTGCGTGAACAGGTCGGTGCCTCGCGCGATTTGTGCCGGATCCACGTCATGCTCGGGCGACACGCGGACGCCGTCCGGGAAGCCGCTGCGCAGCTTGCGCTGGGCCGGCACGGCGATCAGCGACAGGTAGTGCGTCACGCGCTGCAGTTCGTTCTCGCTGACCGACGTCGGCGTGGTGACCGTGTGGCAGTTCGCCGCCCCACGCTGGCAGCCGTAGTCGGGGAACATCGGCGACGTCACGCCCAGGTCCTTGATCAGCGCGTCGGCCACTTGCTGGCGGATGCTGCCCTTCGATGCCTTCCAGCCAAAGCGGCCCACGTGGGTCTTGCCCGTCTGCGGATCCACCACGAGGTTGGCCACGCCGCGGATGCCGTCGCCGTTGGCGTCATCGGGGTCGGCCAGGCCCAGGATGGTGGATTCTGGAATGGCCTCCAGCAGCCCCATGCCGATCACCTGAGCGGCCTGGCGCGCCGAGTAGCGTCCCGGGGCAGGGCCCTTGAACGCGAAGACCGGCTTGACCAGTTCGACCTTCTCGCCAT
This sequence comes from Ralstonia sp. 25mfcol4.1, assembly GCF_900104095.1. Lineage (GTDB taxonomy): Bacteria > Pseudomonadota > Gammaproteobacteria > Burkholderiales > Burkholderiaceae > Cupriavidus. The sequence continues at coordinate 203,942 of NZ_FNJO01000006.1, forward strand.
CGGGCAGCGTGCGCACGGTGGTGTCGAACGACTGCACGGTGACGTCGTAGGGGGCCGCCTTGGCATCCTGGGCGTGCTGCTGCACGTTGTGGCCGTAGACGGGGTCGGGGCCGCTGCCGTCGCCGTTGGCTGTCAGGAACGACATCGTATCCAGCTTCGCGCCCAGCGCCAGCGGCTTGCTGCGGCCGTTGTTGGTGTGGCATTCGATGCAGCGCGGCTGGTTGTAGCGCGCGCCGAGCTGACCGATATGGGCCGTGAACACGGGGTTGTCGCGATCGTGCTCGGAGTGCGTGCCGTCGGCGAACGACGTGTGGAACAGCCGGCGCCCTTCCACGAACCGCTGCGTATTGGTGATGCCGATGTTGTTGGCCATCTGCTGGAAGACCCGCATCGGTTCTTCCGAGTAGTTGTACGAGAGGCTGGCCTGGCCGCCCAGCAGGGCGTCGTCGGGCAGCGGTTCGGAATCGAGGTTCGGCGCGATGCCGTACCACGGACGCATGCCCACGCCCACGATGTAGAGCTGCTCGAACGAGTAGTAGCGGCTGCCGCCGCCGTCCACCACCGGATCGCGCTTGAGGCGCGGCGCCGGGGCCAGCTCGACCTTGTCGCCGATCTTCAGGGGGCTGTGCGGGTCGGTGCGCCAGTTCGAGTCGAAGGTCATCATGCAGTCTTCGCGCGGCTGGTTTTCGCGGCAGATCGGCAGGCCGCCTTCCTTCGGATTGTTGAAGCCGTAGTTCAGCGACCAGCCATAGTCACGCACCGTAGGATCTAGCACGTTGCGGAACAGGCTGAACGTGGTGCCGTCGAAGATGCCCTGGTTCACGCGCAGGTAGACCTCGATCAGCTGCTTGCCGGCGGGCACGTGGTCGCGGATTTCCAGGCCGAACGTGCGGTTCTGGAAGTAGAACGTGGGGAAGGTCAGGTAGCGGCCCGGGCCCGCATCGGGGGCATCCCAGGCTTCGCCGCGTTCGCGCGCGTGGCGCTCGGTCGGGCGCGAGCCCATCATCGTGACCAGCGTGCCGTCGGCCTCCCGGTACTGGATCTGTTCCATGACCGGCGTATCGGCGCCGTACAACGGTTCGTAGAGCGATGGCGTGACAGTCGGGGCAGGCGCCGAACCGCCGTCGCCGCCCCCTCCGCCGCACGCGGCGACCATGAATAAGGCGGCCAGCAGCAATGCCGGCCCACGATGGTGAGCGACTTTTTTCATTGTATTGACCCTTCGTTCTTGTCGGAACCGCGCCGGGCTCCGTTTCGATTTCTTTTATCCCCGGCTTCGGCACGGACATCTGCCGTGTGCCGCGAAACGGCCCATTCCCTGTAGCCGCGGCGATTATCGTGAGCTGCTTAAATAGATGTCAATTGTCATTATCTGGCGCATCGGGTGACAAAAATTGCGCCTTGCGGTGACGAGGATCGTCACCTCTTGACTGCACGCCGGATACAGCCCGGTCGATGACATGGACATGACAGAAACCGGAGGTTTTCTGCCGGGGATGGCACCTTCGGTTATTGCGGAGCGCGTGCCGCGTGGGCCAATCTGGTGCAGATTTCGTTGCGCGAAAGCCGCAGACATTGCTACGGCGGCGGCCATGAAAACGGCCACTTGCCGGAGGACGGCAGTGGCCGGGGGGCCAGGCGTTGAATTATCAAGCGTCCAATGAGTTGACGCTCAAAGAGATGCGGTTGCCGCGCTGGCCCGATGCAGCAGCACCGGTACCGATTTCGATGTCGGTGTATTGCAGAGGTCGGCCACGCTGTCCAGCGGCACCAGGGGGTTGGTCTCTGGGTAATAGGCCGCCACGCAACCGCGTGGGATGTCGTAGGCAACCAGCCGGAATCCGTCGGCGCGCCGCTCGATATCGTCGTGCCAGACCGTGGTCATGTCGACCCATTCACCGTCGCGCAGGCCCAGCATCTGCAGGTCCGCCGGATGGATGAACACCACGCGGCGCTGGCCGAAGACGCCGCGATAGCGGTCGTCCAGCGCGTAGATCGTGGTGTTGTACTGGTCGTGCGAACGCGTGGTCATCAGCGTCATCACGCGTTCGCCGTGGCGGGCGCGGGCCCGGGCGATCGGCGTGTCGAGGGTCAGCGGGTTGACCAGGAACTCCGCCCTGCCGGACGGCGTGTGCCATTGTCGCTCGCGCGCGGGCACATACAGGTGAAAGCCGCCCGGTACCGCCACGCGGGCGTTGTAGTGCTCGAATCCGTCGACCACCTCGGCGATCTTGTCGCGAATGCGCGCGTAGTCCTGTGCGTACCAGCGCCAGTCAACGGTGGCGCTGCCCAGCGTGGCATGAGCCAGGCCGGCGATGATCGCGGTCTCGGACATCAGGTCTGGCGACGCCGGCGTATTCATCCCAAACGAGATATGCACCTTCGAGACCGAGTCTTCCACGGTTACGCCCTGCGGCACGCCGTCCTGCAGGTCGATCTCGGTGCGGCCCAGCGTGGGCAGGATCAATGCCTCCTTGCCGTGGACCAGGTGGCTGCGGTTGAGCTTTGTCGCGATATGCACGGTCAGGTTGCACGCGCGCAGCGCGTCCCACGTGCGGGGCGTGTCCGGGGTAGCCGCCGCGAAGTTGCCGCCCAGCGCCACGAAGATCTTCACGTCGCCGCGCAGCATGGCCTCGATGCTCTCCACCACGTCGTAGCCGTGCTCGCGTGGCGGGGTGAAGCGGAATGCCGCGCCAAGCTTGTCGAGGAAGGCTTCCGTCGGTTGCTCCTCGATGCCGACCGTCCGGTTGCCCTGCACGTTCGAGTGGCCGCGCACGGGACACAGGCCCGCGCCTTCGCGCCCGATATTGCCGCGCAGCATCATGAGGTTGGTCAGCATCTGGATGGTCTGGACCGAATGCTTGTGCTGCGTCAGGCCCATGCCCCAGGTGCAGATCACGCGCTGGCCACGCGCGTAGATCGCGGCCAGGCCTTCGATGTCCGCGCGCGGCACGCCCGATTCCTGCTCGATGACGGTCCACGATTCGGCACGCAGGTCGGCCGCGAAGGCGTCGAAGCCGTGCGTGTGTTCGGCGATGAATACGGTGTCAAGCACCCGGGCCGCACCCGTGGCCTGCGCCTCGTCGTCCAGTTCCAGCACGCGCTTGGCCACGCCCTTGATCAGCGCGTAGTCGCCGCCCAGCGTGGGCCGCACGAACACCGAGCAGATCTTCGTGTCGGACATGGTCAGCATCTCCACCGGGCTCTGCGGACTGGTGAATCGCTCCAGCCCGCGCTCGCGCAACGGGTTGATCGACACCAGCGTGGCGCCACGGCGGGCACAGTCGCGCAGTTCGGCCAGCATGCGCGGATGGTTGGTGGCGGGGTTCTGGCCGAACAGCAGCACGGTGTCGCAGGTCTCGAAGTCCTCCAGCGTCACGGTGCCCTTGCCGACCCCCACCGTATGGGGCATGCCGCGACTGGTGGCCTCGTGGCACATGTTCGAGCAGTCCGGGAAGTTGTTGGTGCCGACCATACGCGCGAACAACTGGTACAGGAACGCGGCCTCGTTGCTGGCGCGGCCCGAGGTGTAGAAGGCCGCCTGGTTCGGATCGGGCAGGGCGCGCAGGCGGGTGCCGATCAGCGCGAACGCGTCCTGCCAGGAGATCGGCCGGTACGTGTCGGTCAGGCCATCGTAAATCACGGGCTCGGTCAGGCGGCCATGCTGCTCCAGTTCGTAGTCGGTCTGGTCCATCAGGGCCGCCACCGTGTGTTGCGCCAGGAATGCGGCCGTCACGCGCTTGCCGGTGGACTCCGCGGCCACGGCCTTCACGCCGTTTTCGCAGAACTCGAACGTCGAGGCGTGTTCGCGGTCTGGCCAGGCGCAGCCGGGGCAGTCGAAGCCGTCCGCCTTGTTCTGCCGGAACAGCATCGCGTAGTCGCGGCCGGGCACGCGCTCCTTGATCAGGTTGATGGCCACGTACTTGAGCGCGCCCCATCCGGCGGCGGCATGGGGATAGGGTTCGATGCGTGGCTTTGACTTGAAGGCCATGGCGGGGGCTCCTGCCTGAAAGGAATCGATACGTCGGGATGGCCCAAGCGTATCGCCGGCAGGGTGGCGGGCGTTGCCGCTGGCGGTAGGGGTTTCGGTTTTGCACGCCCGGCGATGCGGCATGCAAACCAAAGGATGATGGTGCCCTACAAATTGACTAGCGCGAGGCAACCCACGTACGAATGCGCCGCGCGGCGGTGCCGCCTACGATGGATTCACGGGCTTGCGACGCAGGCCCTGGCGGGGAAGCCGGAAAGTTTTCCCGTCCGCAACGCAAGTCAACCAGGAGTTCATCATGATTCGCAAGCACATCGTTCCCGTTCTCGTGGCATGCGGCGTGGCCGCCGTCAGCGCCCTTGGCAGCGGCATGGCCAATGCCGCCGAGACCGGCAAGCACCCGGCCACGCATTCGCATCCGCAGTACAACATCGACCAGCCGCGTGACGTGTACACGCAGGGCGCGCGCTTCAATGTGTCGCTGGCGGATCAGGGCCGCTTCATCCAGGTGGGTCAGGACCTGACCGGCGTATCGGCGCCTCCGGGCAACACGCCCGCTTGAGCGCGGCATGATCGCCAATGTCGAAATCGAAGGCCGGGCCGCCAGCGCGGCCGTCGGTGGTGTCACGCTGGCGCTGGCATGGCTGGGCGTCTGTGCCGCCAGTTGCGGCATGGCGCTGGTCACGGCGCTCTGGGCAGGCGTCTGAGGCGCCGCCCAGGCGCCGGTTTTTCTTGTGGGTCGGGATTCAGCGGGCGACACAACCTTCGCCCCCGGGGCGTCTCACGGTCGCGATCAGGCCGCTTCCTCGGTCGCCTGCTCGCCATCGGCCAGCCGCTGCGGCAGCCGTACCATCATCTTCGCACCGCCTTCGGGCAAAGATTCCGCCGCGATGCTGCCGCCATGGGATTCCACGATGTTCCGGCAAATGGACAGGCCCATGCCCATGCCGTCCGGCTTGGTCGTGTAGAACGCGTTGAACAGGCGATCCATGTCCTTGTCGGGAATGCCCGGACCCGTATCGCTGACCACCAGCAGCACCGTATGGTCTGGCAGGACGCGGCTGGCCAGCGTGAGCCGGCGCCGGCCGGACACGTGCGCCATGGCCTGCGCGGCGTTCACCATCAGGTTCACCAGCACCTGCTGCAGTTGCGTCCAGTCACCGTGAATCTGCACGCCGTCGGCATCCAGGTCCAACTCGGCCGATACCTGATGGTCCTGCAGCTCGCGCCGCACCAGTTCCAGCGAAGCCGTCACCAGGTTGTCGACGCCGATGTCGACGTACTTGGGTTCCGACTTCTGCGCCATGGCGCGAATCTGCCGGATGATGTCGTTGGCGCGGCTGGCGTCGCGAATCACCTGTTCGATGGATTCGGTGGCTTCGGCGATCTCGGGCTCGTCGCGCTGAAGCCAGCGCAGTGCCGAGCTGCCGCAGGTGACGATGGCGGCCATCGGCTGCGTCACCTCGTGTGCGATCGACGCGGCCAGCTGGCCAAGCGTGGTCACGCGCGACACATGCGCCAGTTCGGTCATGGTCCGATGCAGTGCCTGCTGGGTCGCGATGGCGTCGGTGGTATCCATCAGGGCGCCCATGTACTCGTGCTGGTCGCCGGCCGTGGCGCTGCGCCGCGCCACCAGATGCACGTGACGGACCGCGCCATCGGGCAGCAGCAGCCGGTGCCGAAGATCTACGCTCGGCACGCCGCCGAGCATGGCCGCATGCACGCGCTGCACTTCGGCCAGATCGTCCGGATGCACGCGCGTGAGCACCATGCCGAAATGCGGTGCCTCGCCCCGTGGGTAGCCGAGGATACGGAATGCCTCGTCCGACCACGTCATCGTGTTGGCCGGCAGGCGCAGCGCGATACTGCCGGTCTTGCTGAGCCGCTGGGCTTCGGCCAGGAACGCCTCGCTGCGCGCCAGGGCGGCCTCGGTGCGGCGCCGCCGCGCCATGTCGGCCAGGTTGCGCAGCGCCAGCAGCGTGGTGGTGCCGATGGCCAGCAGGGCAAAGACGAAGCGTGCCAGCTGGCCGTGATCGGGGTCGGGGTTCTGCGAAAACGCAAAGGCCACCACGGTGAGCACCAGCGCCGTGGCAGCGGTGATCCGGGTGGCGCGGATCGATCCGGTCAGCGCCACCAGCAGGATGACGAGCACATAGACCACCGCGATGGCGAAATCGAGCGGCGTCAAGGCGTCGATCGTGAAGACACAGAGGCCCAGCAGGCCCGCCGCGCCCATCAACAGCCGGTTGGTGGTTGGGTTGTACATCCCTGTTTCGCCCGTATTGCTGGTTATCGGTATGCCATGCCCACGGCCGGCAGCATGATCCGACCCTGATATTAGTCCTGAATGACTGGTCGAGGAATCATATGAAGGTATAGGAGATGTCCATGCATTCGTCGCCCTTTGCAAACCGCGGGTGCGTTTTTGCAAGCGCTTGATCTGGGGACAATCCGCGCCTTTGCCGCAGGTGCACAGTCGAGATGGACACTCGCCCGCGCCGCAGGCGACCGCGAGTGCACAGAATCGGGGCACATAGCCCTTTGGTATGCCTTACTGGAGCCCATCATGACCCATACCCAGCTTGACGATCCCGGCCTGGCCGTTACAGAAATCTCGGATCACCTGAACCGGCTGCTGGCCGACGTCTTCGCGCTGTACCTGAAGACCAAGAACTTCCACTGGCACATGTCCGGTCCGCACTTCCGCGACTACCACCTGATGCTGGACGAGCAGGCCAGCCAGATCTTCGCGATGACCGACGACGTGGCCGAACGCGTGCGCAAGCTCGGCGGCACGACGCTGCGCTCGATCGGCGCCATTGCACGACTCCAGCGCGTGCGCGACAACGACGCCGAGGACGTCTCGCCCAAGGCCATGCTGCGCGAACTGCATGCCGACAACCTTGCGCTGGTCGAAGCCATGCTCGACGCCCACGCGGTATGCGACGACCATGCCGACGTGGCCTCCGCCAGCCTGCTGGAAAACTGGATCGACGAAGCGCAGCGCCGCGCGTGGTTCCTGGCGGAGTCGGTCAGGTAACGTTGCCGACGCCAACGCCAAAGCCCTCTCCGTTGGAGAGGGCTTTTTTTCATCGCGGGCCGGCGTCGCATGCAACAATTCAGACGGCCACCTTGCCGCGGAACACGTGGTACTGGTACAGGTTGTAGCCCAGCATGACCGGCAGCAGCACGCCAATGCCGATCAGCATGAATACCAGCGTGCGGTCGTCGGAGGCGGCATCGACCAGCGACAGCCGCCCCGGCACCACGTTCGGGAACAGGCTGATGGCCAGGCCGCCGAACGACACCAGGAACAACAGCACGGCGGCGCGAAACGGGGCGCGGCGGCGGCCGGTCCAGGTGGACCCGGCAATCCAGGCGACCGCCAGTGCGGCCATCACACCGAGCGCCAGCAGCACGGCCAGCACGCCATGCTGGTGCCAGCGGTCGGTGCCGATCAGGCTTAGCCGCAGCGTGGCGCCGGACAGCACCAGCGCGCTGACGACGGTGATCGGCAGCGTTGCCAGTGTCCACTTGCGCGCCGAAGCGTCGACCGGATACGACGTCTTCTTGATCAGGTAGGTGGCGCCCAGCAGCGCGTAACCGGCGGCCACGCCCACGGCGGCAACCAGCGTGAACACGGCGTTCCATGCGCCCGGATCGAGCCCGGTGATGATGCGTCCGAGGATCACGCCCTGGGCCACGGCGGCCAGCAGGCTGCCGACGCCGAAGACCCGGTCCCAGAACGGGCCGCGATGGGTGGCGTGGCGGAACTCGATGGCTGCGCCGCGCATGATCAGCCCGGCGATCAGCGCCATCAGCGGCAGGTACAGCTGGGGCAGCAGCATGGCGTAGGCGGCCGGGAAGGCGCCGAACAGCCCGCCCCCCAGCACCACGAGCCAGGTTTCATTGGCATCCCAGACGTGGATGATCGATTCGACCATCACGTCGCGCCGTTCGCGCTCGGGCTCGAACAGGCTCAGGATGCCGATGCCAAGGTCAAAGCCGTCCGTGACGACATAGGCGGCCAGCATCAGGCCCAGGATGCAGAACCAGAGCGATACCAGCAGGGTATGGGCGGTAGTTTCCATGGCGAGTCTCCGGGGGTCAGTAGGTGCTGCGCTCGGCTGCAGCCGGCAGGGCCGCCGCGGCGGCTGCCGGAGCGGTGAGCGTCAGGTCCGGGCCCTGACGCAGCCAGCGCGCGGCCAGCCAGGTGAAGGTCACCAGCAGCACGGCGTAGAAGGCGCCGAACATCGCGATGCTGCCAGTCACGTCGACGGCGGAAATGGCGGTCGAGACCCCTTGCGGGGTGCGCAACAGGCCATAGACCAGCCATGGCTGGCGACCCACCTCGCGCACGATCCAGCCGCACTCGACGGCCAGGTACGGCAGCGGAATGGCGACGATCCATGCCAGCAGCAGCGCCCGATGCTGGCTCAGGCTGGCGGGCTGGTGGCGTGTGCGGCGCAGCACCCGTGCCGTCCACAACGCCAGCACCACGAACAGCACGCCGATGCCGGCCATCACCCGAAACGCGTAGTAGAGCAGCGGCAGCATCGGGGGCTGGTCGGCGCGCGGAATGTCGGCCAGTCCCGTGACGGTGCCATGCACCTTGTGCGTCGCCAGCAGGCTCAGCATGCCGGGCACCTCGATGGCCCAGTCGTTGCGCTGGGTGGCCTGGTTGGGCCAGGCCAGCAGCGACCACGACGCGGCCGTGCCCGGCGCATTGGTCTGCCAGTGGCCTTCGATGGCGGCGCCCTTGGCGGGCTGCGTCTCGAAGACGTCCACGCCGCTGCCGTCGCCCAGCCATACCTGCAACGGCGTCACGATCACCAGCAGCACCATGGCCAGCCGGAACGAGCGTGCGAAGAAATCCGGCTGGCGCCGCTTCAGCAGGTACCAGGCCGAGATGCCGGCCACCACCACCAGCCCGGTTTCCAGGGCGGCCATCCACATGTGGCTGACGCCCCAGAGCGCGTCGGGATTGAAGATCGCGCGCAGGTAATCGGTGACGACGATCTTGCCGTCCTTCACCGCCACGCCTGCCGGGGTCTGCATCCACGAGTTGGCCACCATGATCCAGAAGGCCGACAGCGACGAGCCCAGCGCCACCATGCCGGTGGCGAACAGGTGCACGCCGCGCGGCACGCGCTCCCAGCCGAACATCATGATGCCGATGAAGCCGGCTTCGAGCATGAACGCCATGGCGCCCTCGAAGCCGAGGATGTTGCCGAAGAACTGCCCCGTGAACTGCGAGAACGCGCTCCAGTTGGTGCCGAATTCGAACTCCATCGGGATGCCGCTGACCACGCCGACGGCAAAGTTCAGCAGCAGCAGCTTGCTCCAGAACCGCGCGTGGCGGTACCACGCCACGTCGTTGGTGCGAATCCAGAGCACTTCGACGATGAACAGGAAGGCCGACAGGCTGATGGTCAGGATCGGCCAGAGGATATGAAAGATCGCGGTGAAGGCGAACTGCAGCCGCGACAGGTCGGTGACGTCGTGCATGGCGCGTTATCTGGCGTTGGATCGGTAGGCAATGGTGGGCTGCGCGTCGTCCAGCGCGGGCGCAAGCGCCACGCCGGCGCTCTCCATGGCCGAGGCCAGGATCATCGCGTCGGCATTGAGCGCGGGCGGACGCGAACGCTGCGGGCGAAACACCAGGTCGCTTTTGTCGATGGGCTGGCCGGACAACGCGCAGACGCCGCTGTCGCGGGCCGCGCCGATGGTCCAGACCTGCGCCCCGTAGCGGCAGTGCGTGGCGTCGCGCCAGCTCACCACGGCCATGGCGCCGCTGAGCCGTTCGATGATGCTGACGATCGGGGCATGGGCGCGCAGCGCGTTGTCCCCGGCGGTGTAGGTCAGGGACGCCAGCGTCTGGCTCTTCGGATCCAGCAGCGCGATGGTGCGCAGCCACGTGTCGCAGGCGCTGTCGCGCACGTCCGCCAGATCGCGGGTATCAACGGATGCGGGGTACAGGGTTTCAGCCATGGGAGCTCCCGGGGGTAGAGGTGACCTTGACGCGCCAGCAGTGCGGCGTGTCGCCGACGAAACGCTTGAAGACGGTGGTGAAATGGGCTTGCGAGCGGAATCCGCAGCGCATGGCCACTTCCAGCACGCTGCCGTCACCGCCACGCAGCAGGTCCTGCGCGTGTTCGATTCGGCGGCGCACCAGGTATTCGTGCGGGCGCATGCCCGTGGTGCGACGGAACTGGGCGGCAAAGTACATGCGCGTGAGCCCGGTGCTGCGCGCGATATCGGCCAGCCCGATGGGCGCGGACAGGTTCGCGTCGATGAACTCGATGGCGCGGCGCAGACGCCATTGGGGCAGCGTGGTCACCGCACGCGTTTTCGACGCAATGCGCTGGAAATGATTGGCCACCACGCGCGCCACGATGGCCAGCGCCACGCTGTCGGCAAAGATGCGGCCCAGACCGGGGTCCTGCGAATGCGCCACCGCCAGGGCCTGGCCAAGCCGTTCCAGCGCCGGGTCGGCATGGAGGAACGGATCGTCGAGCCGCAATTCGCCGTCGTGGTCGTGGCCGAACTGGTCGGCATAGCAGGCCGCCAGCACCGATTGGGGCACGAACAGGTGAAGCACGTCGCTGGCCGATGCGTACACGGCGCTGGTGGCGGTGCCCGGCGCGGTCACGTGGACCGCACCGGCACCCAGTCGTCCGTCAAACACGGGCATGCCGCCGCACAGGAAGCGGATCGAGCTGGACCGCAGGTTGATGGCGATGCAGTGCCGGGTGGGTTCGCCGGCGTGCGACACCATGTCAGGCGGCTCGCCGTCGCAGGTCCAGCGCGACACCACGATGGCGTCGCGGTGGCCGGGCGTGACCACGGCCTCGGGGGCGTGGCGCCAGCGGGTCTCGCACTGGACGAAGCCGGGCGCCTGCGCGGCGGCCACGCGCAGCTGGGGCGCTGCCCGGGCAGGTGCGGCGCCAGAGGTGTCAGGGGCGTCGAGGACGGTGGTGGCTACATCTTTCATGGCGGGGCTCCGGGATGCGGTATCGGTTCGGCGGCGGGCGTTCACTCGGCGTACTGGAGGAACGCGACGGCAATCAAAATCAGGTTCAGCACGGCGAGGACGATCCAGCCGTACATCAGCAGCAGGCTTTCCTGGTCGGACATGGCGGCGCTCACAGGTGGTGGTGCGACAGCACGGCGTGCGCTGCGGCGTGAACGGGCTCGATGGCCTGTTGCCACATGCCGTAAACCACGGCGCCAGCCACGCCGACCGTAGCGAAGGCGAGGGTGATGGCGATGATCGGCATCCAGAGCTTCTGATGTGTCATGGTGCGGCTCCCGTGGAAGCAGTCGGTGGTTGACTGGAATGCTAGGAGCCGGGTACGGATGCCCACAATTGCCGTGTAGGTGGTGCGGTGTTAAACGAAGGTATAGGCCGGCCCAACGCAATGCACCGGAAAGGGGCGAAACCATGCGGATAGAGGCGGTCCCGCCACCCGGTAGTGCCATCCCGAAATAACTTGGCGTTCGCAACCACGGCCGTGCGCGCCAGCGGCCATCATTCCCGACATCAACCATCGGAGTGAGGCTGTGATGCATGCCGCGACCGGATGGCGGCGCTTGCCCGTGGCTGCCGCCGTGCTGACTACCCTGGCGCTGACGGGCTGCGCCGCGTTCGACCACAGCCGCCCCACGCAGACGCCGGCGGTGGTTACCGACATTGCGCAAAGCCTGCCGGCCCAGCATGGCCAGTGGCCGTCGCAGGACTGGATCGACCGCTTTGGCGACCCCCAGCTTGGCGCACTGGCCCGCGAGGCGGTTGCCGGCAGCCCGACGCTGCAGGCTGCGCAGGCGCGCGTGGAGGCAGCCCGTGCCGTGGCCGAGGGCGCGCGCAGCGGCCTGTATCCCGACATCGATATCCGCGGCGGTGTGTCGCGCCAGCGCATTTCCGAGACCGACCTGCTTGGCGCCACGCCGCTGTCGGGCCGCTGGATCAACCAAGTGCAGCTGTCCAGCGGCCTGACGTATGACCTGGACTTCTGGGGCCGGCACCGCAGCGCGCTGCAGGCCGCGATGTCCGGCGTGCGCGAGGCCGAAGCCGAAGGCCAGGCTGCCCAGTTGCTGCTGACCACGGGCGTGGCACGCGTCTACGCGCGGCTGGCCACGCTGTACGTGCTGCGCGACATCACCAAGCAAACGATTGCCCAGCGCCGCGAACTGTCCGCGCTGGGCAAGGCCCGGCTGGTGGCTGGCCTCGATACCCAGGTGGGCATCACGCTGCAGGACGCCGACCTGGCCGGCGCCGAGGCGGATCTGACGCATGTCGACGACACCATCGCCCTGACGCGCCACCAGATTGCCGCGCTGCTGGGCAAGGGCCCTGACCGCGGACTGGCGATCACCCGGCCGGTGCTGCTGAACGGCTCGGGTGGTCATCCGATGGCCGGCCTGCCCGACGACGCGCGCATCGGGCTGCTGTCGCGCCGCCCGGACCTCGTGGCCGCGCGTTGGCGCGTGGAGGCTGCCTCGAAAGACATCGACGTGGCGCGTGCGGAATTCCTGCCCGACGTCACGCTGTCCGCCATGGCCGGCCTGACCACGATCACGCCGTCCGATTTCCTGCTCGGCGCGAGCCGGGCCTTTGCCTTTGGCCCTTCGCTGCGGCTGCCGGTGTTCGAAGGCGGCCGCCTGCGGGCCAACCTGCACGCGCGCTACGCCGACTACGACGCAGCCGTGGCCGACTACAACCAGACGCTGACCGATGCACTGCGCGAGACGGCCGATGCCGTCGGCAGCCTGCAAGCCGTGGCCGCCGAAACTGCGCAGCGGCAGCGGGCCCAGGCGCTGGCCGAGCGTGCCTATGCGCTGGCTTCCGGTCGCTGGCAGGCCGGCCTGGCCAACCAGCTGGCCGTGCTGACGGCGCAGGACAGCGTCCTGGCGCAGCAACGCCAGGTGGCCCAGCTGCAAGGGCAGCAACTCGATCTCCAGTTCCAGCTGGTCTGGACGCTGGGCGGCGGCTACGTCGGGCAGTTGCCGGAACATGCCGCAGCCCAGGCCGCCGCGTCACCTAATCCCACGAGCACCTCACCATGAACACATCCGCCCCGCCCGCTGCTCCCGCCGCGCCCGCACCGTCGGCCGAAATGCGTCCCGTACCGCGCCGCCGCCTGATCACCGTGGCCGCCCTGGTCGCCGTGACGGGCATCGGCGCCGGCGCGTACTGGTGGACCATCGGCCGGCACTTCGCGTCCACCGATGACGCCTATGTGTCCGGCAACGTGGTGCAGGTGACGTCGCTGGTGCCTGGCACGGTCGTATCGATCGCCGCCGATGACACCCAGCGCGTGACGATGGGCCAGCCGCTGGTGGGGCTGGATCCCACCGACAGCGAGATGGCGCTGCAGCAGGCGGCCGCGCAACTGGCCGAAACGGTGCGCCAGGTGCGCACGCTCTATGTCAACAACGGCACGCTGCAGGCGAACATCGCCCAGCGCCAGGCCAACGTGGAGAACGCCCGTGACGATCTACGCAGGCGGATGTCGGTCGACGGGACCGGCGCCGTATCGAAAGAGGACGTCGACCACGCCCGGTCCACGCTCAAGGAAGCGGAGGCGGCGTTGCGTGCCGCGCAGGAACAGCTGGCATCGAACCTGGCCCTGACGCACAACACCAGCATCGCGCAGCATCCCGACGTGGCGCGCGCCGTCGCCAGCTATCGCGCCGCCTATCTGACGCACGCGCGTTCGACACTGCCGGCGCCAGTCACCGGCTTCGTGGCGCGCCGCGCGGTGCAGGTGGGCCAGCGCGTGGCGCCCGGTGTGCCGCTGATGGGCGTGGTGCCGCTGGACCAGGTCTGGGTGGACGCCAACTTCAAGGAAAACCAGATGAAGGACATGCGCGTGGGCCAGCCGGTGTCGCTGGTGGCCGACTTCTACGGCGCCCAGGTGCGCTACGACGGCAAGGTGGCGGGCTTTTCGGCCGGCACGGGCGCTGCGTTCTCGGTGCTTCCCGCGCAGAACGCCACTGGCAACTGGATCAAGGTGGTGCAGCGTCTGCCGGTGCGGATCACGCTCGATGCCGCGCAGCTGGCCGCGCATCCGCTGCGCATCGGCCTGTCGATGCAGGTGACCGTGGATGTGCACCAGCACGACGGCGCCAGCCTCAACACGCTGCCGGCCGTGACGCCGCTGTCGACGGACGTCTACGCAACGGTGGGGCGCGACGCCGACGCGAACATCGCGAAGATCATCGCGGCCAACGAGCGTTGAGACCGCAAACGTCAGCGGGAACTCACCGCAGCCACCGCTGCCACAGCGCAAAGCCGGCCACCAGCAGGCAGCCGGGCGCCACGATGGCCAGCAGGTTGGCGCCGGCCAGCAACACCGCCTGCTGGTCGATTTGCTGCGACAGACCGATCAGTGCGGCGCCATGCGGCAGCGGTGCGATGCCGAACGGGTCGACGCGTGCCACCAGGTGCGTGCGCGCCAGCGCCTCGCCGTACTGCAGGCACTGGGCGGCGGTTCCCGTGCCGGCCGCCGAGGCAACCTGGCGCACGATGTTCTTGAACTGGTAGGTGTGCGAGAAATCGTCGAGCGGTGTGTCCAGGAACGTCAGCTTGGCCACGACGATCAGGCTGAACGGCAGCGCCATACTCTGCAGCAGCAGCGCCGGTACCACGCGGCCCAGCGACAGGTCCGTCATCAGGCGCGTGGCCAGCATCCACGCCGCGCCCGCCAGCATGACATAGCCCAGTGCCAGCCAGCGTCGCGAACCGGGCAGGCGCGCGCCATACAGCACGAACACGATGGCTGCCACGACGCCCGCCGCGGCGGTCAGCGTCGTTACGATGCCGGTGGTCTCGAACGAGAAGCCCAGGCCCAGCTGCAGCACGATCGGGATCAGGTAGTTCCACAGCCCCGCCACGAACGAGTAGATGGCGTAGAAGCCCAGGCCGGTCAGATAGCGCTTGCCGCCCAGCCGGTGCGTATTGAGCCACGGGTCGGGATGCCGGTGCAGCCGCACGAAGGCCAGCGTCATCAGGGCGGCACCCGCCAGCGGGCGGACAAGCACGATGGGGGTGCTGGCTGCCGTATAGAGCCGCAGATCGGCCAGGCCATGCACCAGCACCAGTGCCCCCAGACCCAGCAGCAGCACGGTGTACCAGTCCATCGCGGCCAGGGCGTCGATGTCAGGCGGACGGGGCGGGGTGACGCGGTGCGGATAGGTGACCGACACCAGCAACAGCGTTGCGGCGGCGCCGATGGCCTGCACCACGAAGATCAGGCGCCAGCTGGCATCGAGGATCAGCGTGGCGGTGATCCACGGCGCCGCGGCCAGCATGCCGATGGCGCCCAGCACGAACGGCCACAGCAGGCGCGGGCGCTCCTGCGGGGCGGCGATCATCTGGATCAGCGTGCGCGCGGCAGCGAACAGGCCGCCCGCACCAAGGCCCTGCACGGCCAGCGCCAGCGAGAGCTGCACGATGTTATTCGATACCGCGCAAAGCAGCGCGCCGCCGATGGCCACCAGCAGGCCCAGCATCGTGAAGCCACGGTAGCTGATCAGGTCCGCGATGCGCCGCAGCATCAGGTTGGCGACGATGGCGGCCGCAGCATAGGACGTAAAGCACCAGAGGAAGTCGTCGGGCGTGGCGTAGACGCCGGCGTGGATCTGCACCGCGCCGGTGGCCAGCATCGAGGTGGCCACGAAGTCGACCCCCGTGGCGCACCCCAGTGCCAGCCCCATCAGCAGCACACCGCCGCGCGTGACGCGCGGCAGGGCGCCTAACGCGACGGATGGCATGCCGCCTTGCCGTCGTGGCACCGGGCCGGGGCCGGGGCCGCGGCCTTGGTCACGGCCTTGGCGGCCGGCAGCACGCTGTAGTCGTAGCGGTCGGCGGCAAACGGGCTGGTGGCCGGATCGGTGGCGTGGGCGGCCACGGCCCCCAGCAGGCAGGTGGCGGCCAGGATGGATCGAACCAGAATCGGACGCATGGCGGTTCTCCGGTTGGGGCGTTGATGAATCAGCGGTTCAGGAAGGCCAGCAGGTCGGCGTTGACCTCGTCGGCACGCGTGACGCACATGCCGTGCGGTGCGCCGGCGTAGACCTTGAGGGTCGCGCCCTTGACGATCCTGGCCGACAGGCGGCCGGCATCGTCGATCGGCACGATCTGGTCGTCGTCGCCATGCAGGATCAGCGTGGGCACGTCGATCTTCTTCAGGTCTTCGGTGTAGTCCACCTCGGAGAACTCCTTCACGCACAGGTATTGGCCCAGCACGCCGCCGGCCATGCCCTGCTGCCAGAAGTTGTCGATGGTGCCCTGCGCCACCTTGGCGCCCGGACGGTTGAAGCCGAAGAACGGCAGCGCCAGGTCCTTGTAGAACTGCGAGCGGTTGTCGGCCACGCCCTGGCGGATGCCGTCGAAGACTTCCATCGGCAGGCCGCCGGGATTGGCCTCGGTCTTGAGCATGATCGGCGGCACGGCGCCGATCAGCACCGCCCCGGCCACGCGCTTCGAGCCATGCCGGCCGATGTAGTGCGCCACTTCGCCTCCGCCGGTGGAATGGCCAACCAGCGTGGCGCCCTGGATGTCGAGGGCGTCGAGCACGGCGGCCAGGTCGTCGGCATAGGTGTCCATGTCGTTGCCGTGCGCGGGCTGGTCCGAGCGGCCGTGGCCGCGACGGTCGTGGGCAATCACGCGAAAGCCGTGCTGCGCCAGGAACAGCATCTGGGCGTCCCAGGCGTCGGCATGCAGCGGCCAGCCGTGCGAGAAGACCACGGGGCGGCCGGTGCCCCAGTCCTTGTAGAAGATGCGGGTGCCGTCCTGGGTGGTGATGTAGCTCATGTCGGTCTTCCTGAGGAGAGAGTGAGGTTTGAGGCTACTGCCGGCGCGGGTCGGACCGTTCCGCGCGATCGGCGCTGCTTTCGCATTTGCACGTCCGGGCGCCGGATGTGTGCAGGCCGTCCGGCGCCGGCTTTCAAGGGGCTTTCAGCGGGCTTTAGGCGGGCTTTAGGCGGGCTTTAGGCGGATGCTGGCAGGGGCTTCCGGGATGTCCGCGCGCCGTGTCGCGGCGGCCCGACGCCTATACGAAGGCATAGTGTTGGCCACCGATGCGGGCCGCTACCATTGCGCCATGAGATTGTTGTGAGGTACCGGCCTTGGCCAAGAAACTGGTTGTCGCCATCATCGACGACGACGATTCCATTCGCGCGGCGACTTCCCGGCTGGTCCGTTCGCTGGGCTGGGAGGCGCGCACTTACGCATCGGCTCAGGTCTTTCTGGAGGCTGGCGGGGCGGCCGAGGCGCATTGCATCCTGTCCGACGTCCAGATGCCCAAGATCAGCGGGCTGGAGATGCTGCGCACCCTGAACGCGCAGGGCAGTCAGGTTCCGGTAATATTCATCACCGCGTTCTGCACCGATGCCATCCGCCGCGAAGCCTCGCGTGCCGGCGCGCAGGCATGTCTGTGCAAACCGGTCGATGGCGCGGCCGTCCAGCGATTCCTGGAAGATGTGGCGTCCGGCGCGCTTGCGCCGCGCCCCGAGACCGCGCCCGGAACGAAAGTGAATCCATGAATACAGCGATCCCGTCCGGAGAAGGGGTGTCGGTGGTCTACGTGGTGGACGACGACGAGTCCATGCGCCGCGCGGTGTCAATGCTGCTGCGCTCGGTCGGCTACCAGGTCGAAACCTTCGCCTCAGCCACGGATTTCCTGGCGGCGCCCAGGCCGGACATCCCCAGCTGCCTGATCCTCGACGTCCGGCTGAAGGGCCAGAGCGGCCTGGCGGTGCAGGAACAGTTCGCGGCCAGCAAGATGCCGATCCCGATCATCTTCATGACGGCCCACGGCGACATCGCCATGTCGGTCAAGGCCATGAAGGCCGGCGCGATGGACTTCCTGGCCAAACCGTTCCGCGACCAGGACATGCTGGACGCGGTCGAAAGCGCCCTGACCCGCGACGCCGCCCGGCGCCAGACGGACACCCGCGACGCCGACCTGCGCCAACGCTACGAAGAACTGACCCCCCGCGAAAAAGAGGTCATGGCCTACGTGGTGCGCGGCCTGCTGAACAAGCAGATTGCCGCCGAACTGACGCTCAGCGAAATCACCATCAAGATCCACCGCGCCCAGGCCATGAAGAAAATGGGCGCCCGCTCGCTGGCCGACTTCGTGCTCAAGGCCGAAGCGCTAGGCATCATCGATTCGACGCGGAACGGGGTGTAGGCAGATGGTCTGCCCGCTGGGCGTTGCCGTTAGAGCAGCATTCGCACCTGTCGAACATCGGTAATCCACGATCTTTCGAGAAAGCTGGCGATCTTTTGCGATGCGCCAGATGGAATGGTTTTCTCTGTTTTGCGAAGACACGAATACGGGTAGCGTGCGGCGCACAGTAACGTGCGTTGCAACGAGATCCCATGTCAGCAAACGAATTTGAGGCCGTGCGTCGCGGCCCGGCAGGGCCTTTGATCGGCCTTTGCGTCTGTTGTCCAGTATTGCGCAGTGTGGTGCGGAGCCTGCGGCGATGAAAGCGACCGCCGTACCCAATAAGCCACTGGTCCCGCTGAAGCCACTCCGCTTCACCTTCCCCCTGCGAAAAAAGGCCACAAAGGACGGCGCGCCAGGCGTCGAGATTACGGACGAGCACGAGTTCCACCGCCTGCTCCGACGTGAGCCGGGCGGCGCCTTTGCAGTCAGCGCCCATGGCATGTGGCACGGCGGCATTCATATCACCGAAGCAGGCGCAGGACAGTTCCTCGACCTGACCGGCGGCGTGCTGGCGATGGCCGACGGCGAAGTCGTGGCGTGGAGACTTGATCGAACCTGTCCGGTTACCGAGCTTCCCGGCAACGGCCAGCAGTCCGCCAGCCAGGCTTGCTACAACACGGGGTTCGCGCTGGTGCGCCACAAGATGGAGTTTCCACGCGGCACCTGGCTGACCTTCTACAGCCTGTACATGCACCTGCAGGATCTGGCTGGCTACGAGAACAAGAAGACGTTGTCCCGCCCGGCCCATTGGTCGCCGGAGTTCAAGGTCACGACGTTCGCCCGGGATCGGCAACGCCCCAGGCCCGGCCTGCGCGCTGCGCCCGCCGAGCAGAAGGGCCTGCGCGTGCGGTCCGCACGGGCCGGCGGCACGGCGCTTGGCATCCTGCCGCAGGGCACACAGTTCAGTATCAGCGAGCGCACTGGCAACTGGGGAAAGATCGCACGCAGCGGCCCGCCGATTCCGCCCCGTGTTGGAGACTTCGTGGCGCCCGATGCTGCGGTCGGCGGCTGGGTATTTCTGGGGCGCGAAAATGGTGGACAGGTGGTCGAGGAATTCATGCCCGACACCGCGCTCGACTGCATAGTCGTTCCTCCAAAACCGATCAGGGTCAAAGCGGGCCAGTTGCTGGGCCACCTCGGCCGGTACGACTCGCTCAATCATTCGGCGCCCACCCGCATGGTTCATATCGAGTTCTTCTGCGGCGAAGACATCAAGACCTTTCTTCAGACGAGCCGAGCCTGGATCCAGGAACACTCGCCGCATCCCGCGCGCTGGAAGGCGTTGGGGTTACCCGGCGAAGCCACGCTGCTGCGTATCGACAGGCGAACAAAGCTCTATAAGGCAGCCCATCAGGAGGGAAAGGACGCTCCGCGCACCGATGTCGTCCAAATGCTGTCGCTAGCGGAACTGGGCCGGCGAAAGGAACACAAGTTCACGGAGACCAGCCCCGGCGCGGACAACCTGAAGCTGAACTGGTGGAAAGTGCACAGCGCCAACATGCTCGGCAACGAAATCAGCGGCTGGGTACGAGAACAGAATTTCGCGGGCGGTCGCGTCACGCGCGAGTATCCGCAGGATTGGGTGGATTTCCAGACCATCGAGGGTGCGCATGACCCCGCCCATACGCTATGCGCCAAATCAAAAGCGTACGTCGACTATGCCTGCGACAAGGACATGCCGGCCACCGCAGCGCTGGACAAACTTAGTCCGCTAATGAAAAGCGTCTATCAGGCAATTTGCCCCGGCAGTAACGGCGAGCGAGCCATCGACGAGCTATGCGTGGCCGCGAAAGACCGATGGCAGTCGCTGCGTGCATCGCGCCTGATTATCCGGCACGAAAGCGAATGGGCCAACGCATCCAAATGGAAATCGCTGACCGCGGAACTCGAAAAGGAGACGGGGGCGAATGCCCAGTACGCAGCCGAGCAACGGCGTATCGAGAAACTGGTGTGGTGGGAGGAGGTCAAGGCAAGACTGCCTGATTTACCCGGTCCGGCGGTGTTTCATATGCATCCGGTGGGGGTGGTGGGGAATTTCTTCGTGGATATGCGTGTGCATGATTTCATTCGGAGAATCGGGGATGTTATCGCGCACGGAGAGGGTAACTATGAGTCTTACAACACCGGCACTATCAACCACAAAGTGGTTCACTCGTTCGTAAATCCGCCCCAAGGCACGATAACCAAGAAATCGATCGACGCCATACTCGAGGCCGCTAAATTACATCCAACAGATACAAACCGAATATTTGCGGCGGGAAAGTATCAGGTGACTAAATCTACCTTGGCCCAAGGCAAGATCGCATTACAGTTGACCGGGGAAGAAGTGTTCGACCATGCGATGCAAGAACGTCTCTTTAGCGAGTTTCTTATTGAAAAGGCGGGCAAGGGAGGGCTCGCGAAATTCGTAAAGCGAGGGATTGGCTCTATCGATGATGCTCAATTTGCTGCATCACAGGAGTGGGCATCCATCGCCGCGCCAAAAGGTCGAACAAGATGGGGCAAGAGTGTCTCTGACGGAAACCAATCCTACTACGATGAGCCGCCGAACTTTGCCAATCCGGAGTCCACAAAAATGTTACGTGAGATATTAGAAGAGATATCAGAGTATTGGAAAGTGTAGGTGCGCATATGAAAAGAAAGCTCCTCATTTTCGTAACCATCGGACTGTTCGGTGTAACCGCGCGAGCCGACTGCGTCATCGATAGTACTCCACCTACTTTGCCTCAGTTCATGCAGCAGGAAAATTACTCATCAGTCCGCGAAAAATTACTTTCGGCGGGGTGGACGCCATATCGAGCTCCTGAAGCGCTGCCCTGTGCGGCCGAAGACGAACGATGCAAAGATCGACCGGAAATGCTCGCCTGTTCCGGAGTTCAATTGGCGCCGTGCGCGTGGCTGTGGCAGAAAAATAAGGTATTTATCGTGGTAGGTACGATTTACGAAGTAGAGGATGAGCGATTTACAGGCGTCGGCGTTTATCACGAGTGCCCGCCATCGGAATAGATTTGGCTATGGCGTTTTGACGAGATCTCGCCATATTGAAGCTAGGAAAAACCTCCGATGAAAAGAAAGCTCATTTCTATATTGGCGATCGTGTTTCAAACGGAAATCTACGCAAAAGTGACATTGAGAAGATTCGAGACGTGCCCCACATCGCGATTGATGAACGATATTCCAGTGTACGCCAAAAACTACTTTCCGCGGGATGGTCACCGTATCGCGCTCCTAATGCGCTTCCATATGAACTCGACGATAAATGCTGCGCGAATCGTCCGGAAGTGCTTGCATGTTCTGGTGTTGGAGTGGGTCCCTGCGCCTGGCTATGGAAGAAAAATGGAATGATACTCATCGTTGATACGCTTGCAGATGTTGGTGATGAACTCTTCGTCGGCATTGGGCAGTACTATGGATGCGCAGATCCCGCCTAGATCGAATCTAACGCTCAGCTTCTTGCATGTTAATGCGGGTGCTGCCTGTACGGTCGAGAAAATCCGCGATTATCCAAAGGTAAGGGTTGGCGAAAAATACTCCAAAGTACGGCAACAACTAATCGCGACCGGCTGGACGCCGTATAAAGCATCCCATGCGCTTCCATGTGAATCGTATGATTTGCGCTGCAAAGACCGCCCAGAGATGATCGCGTGTTCGGGCGTGAGTTAGGGCCCTGTGGTTGGCTGTGGAAAAAAATAGAATGATGCTTGTCGTGAGTACGTTGGCCGATACGGACGACGAAATTTTCCAAAGCATCTCCCAATATCACGGATGCGACTGATCTGGTGAGAACCAATTCGACGGAGGCACATGTAATTGCAGTGAGTCACCGGATTCCGCCTGAATACGGAGGAATCGACGCAGATGTGGAAGAATAATTTCTTGATCGTAGTAATCCTCTTGTCGGTTCCTGCAGTTTCCCAAGCATTTTGCTTTCAAAGCATACACGGTTGGGCGGAAGCTCCGGACGCTCGATCGTTTCCAATCACGTAAAGAAAAGGAAAAACAACCAGTTCTACTGGAATCCAGTGCCCGTCCCCTCCCACCCCCCGCCCAACGCCCGGAACAGCGACACGCTGGCCGCCAACTGCCTCCGGTGCACGGCTTCCAGCGCGCGGGCGTCGGTCAGGGCGGCGGCTTGCACGACGTTGACGTCGAGGTAGGCGGCGGCGCCCTTGCGGTAGCGGTCGATGGCCTGTTGCAGGGCGCGGCGGGACGCGGTGACAGCGGCTTGCTGGCTGGCGGCTTCATGGTCCAGCAGTCGTAGCGCGGCGTAGTTGTCTTCCACGTCCTGTACGGCCTTGAGCACCGTTTCGCGATAGTCGGCGGCGCTGGCGTCGAACTGGGCGCGGGCGCTGTCCACGCCGGCCTGGCGCTTGCCGCCGTCGAATATCGTTGCGGCCAGGGCCGGGCCCACGGCCCAGAAGCGGCTTGGCGCGGTCAGCCAGCCGGCCAGCCCCGAGCTTTCGAGTCCGCCGTTCAGGTTCAGCATCAGCGTCGGGAAGAAGGCCGCGCGGGCCACGCCGATCTGCGCATTGGCGGCGGCGACGCGGCGCTCGGCGGCCGCGATGTCGGGGCGGCGCTGCAGCAGGGTGGCGGGCACGGCGGCCGGGGTGGCGGGCAGGGCGATATCGGCGCTCGCGGTGCCGGCGATGTTCGCGGCGTCGGCGGGGAGTGCCGGCAGCGCAAACGTGCTGGCGGGTTCGCCCACCAGCGTGGCCAGTGCATGCAGCAACTGGGTGCGCGCCAGTTGCAGGTCGGCCAGTTGGGCTCGTGTGCTTTCCACCTGAGCCTGCGCCTGCGCGACATCGCCTTCGGCGGCGATGCCGCCCTTGTAGCGGTTGGTCACCAGTTGCAGCACCGACGCGTATGCGTCCACGGTCTGCTGAAGCAATGCGGCCTCGCGGTCGAGCGACCGGATACCAAAGTAATCGATCGCGGCTTCGGCCTGCAGGCTCAGGCGGACGGCGGCTACGTCGTCGGCGCTGGCCTGCAGCCTCGCTTTCGCGGCATCGACGTTGTTGCCGATGCGCCCGAACAGGTCGGGTTCCCAACTGGCGCCGAGGCCCAGCAGGTGATCGCGCGTTGTTTTTCCAGCCCGCGAGTGCCCGAGTACGTTGGCCGACAGGTGCGTGCTCGTGACGCTGGCCGTGGCGCCGACGGTCGGAAAGTAATCGGCGCGGGCGGCATCTACCTGGGCACGGGCATCGCGCAGCAGGGCCATCGACTTCAGCAGGCTCTGGTTCGATACGTCGATGCGGGCCAGCAGGGCGTCGAGCGTGGCGTCGTTGTACGCGCGCCACCAGTCCGGCGCGATGGCGTCGTCCGGCTGCGCGCCCTGGGCGCCGCCGTCCTGGGCTTCGTGATAGGCCGCCGGCAGCGGCATCGCCGGAACGTGATAGGGCACACTGGCGCAGCCGGCCAGCCATGCGCAGGCCAGTACGATGACGGTGCGGTGGAAGTTGCGATGGAGGGTGCGCTTCATGACCGGTTTCATGGTGAGCGTCATGCCGGATCTCCCTTTGCCGGCGCGGCCACGCGTACTGTCATGCCGGCCACGATGCCGTCGCCGGGGTTCACCACGACGCGGTCGCTGGCTTGCAGTCCGTCCAGCACTTCCACATGGGTGCCGAAGTCGCGGCCCAGCGCCACGTGGCGGATCGTCAGTGTGTTGTCCGGGCCGACCACGGCCACGGTCGGGCCGCCGGCGGGGAACATCAGCGTATTGGCCGGCAGATCGAGGCCGGCGTGTGCGCTGCCCACTTCCAGATGCACCTGTGCGTAGGCGCCCGGCAGGATGCGCCCGTCCTGGCTATCGACATCGAGTTCCACGCGCAGGCTGCGCGTGACGGGATCGATGGCACCGGCCGTGCGCGCCACCGTGGCAGGGTAGCGTTTGTCCGGTGCTTGCGGCAGCGTCAGCCACGCCTGCGTGCCGGGCCCCATTGCCGCGCTGACGTCCTGCGGCACCTGGGCGTAGACGCGCAGCCGCGTGCCGGCCGAGATATGGAACAGTTCGCGACCCTGACCGGGCGCGCTGCCGGCGTCGATCAGTGCCCCGGTATCGACGTTGCGCGCGGTAATCACGCCATCGAACGGCGCGCGGATCTGCGTGTAGCTGGCAAGCTGGGCCAGCCGCGAGGTATTCGAGCGTGCCGCCGCCAGCAGCGCCGCCTTGGCATTCATGTCGGCCACCTTCTGGTCGGTTTCCTGCTGGGCGACGGAGTTCGTCGCCTGCAGGTCCTGCCACCGTTTGGCCGTGGTGCTCGCCAACTGGTAGTTGGCGGCGGCGGTCGCTTCGTCGGCGCGCGCCTGCCGCAACTGGTCGGCCACTTCGGGCGCATCGATTTCCGCCAGCAACTGGCCCGCCTTGACCGGGGTGCCGATATCGGCGTACCAGTGGCGCAGATAACCGTTGACGCGCGCGTGGATGGCGGCGTCCTCGTAGGCGCGGACGTCTGCCGGCAGGGTGATGTCGTGCGCGGCCGCTGCGGCGCGCGGGTGCACCACGCTGACGATGGGCGTCTGCGCGGCCTGCGCGCGCTGCTGCAATACGGCGTGGCCTTGCCAGCGCGGCACGATGCCGGCCGTCAGGGCCAGCGCCACGGCGGCGCCAGCCAGGGCCAGCATGGCCAGCCTGGGGTTGCGGCGCGGCGCGGCGGCCTTGGGATCGAGGTCGGTTCGGGTCATGCCAGGCGCTCCTGAAGGGGCGTGTTGTGATCGGATCGTGCGCGGCGGGCCATCCAGCCATGCAGCACGGCGAAGAAGACAGGCACCAGCACCAGCGTGGCCACGGTGCCGAAGGCCAGGCCACCGATTACGGTGCGGCCCAGCGGGGCGTTCTGCGCGCCGGCGCCGCCCGAGCCCAGCGCCATCGGCACCATGCCGAACAGCATCGCCAGCGCGGTCATGGATACTGGCCGGAAGCGGCTGAAGCCCGCGTCCCAGGCGGCGTCGATGGGGTTCTTGCCTGCCGACAGGCTGTCGCGCGCATGGCTGATCACCAGGATGCTGTTGGCGGTGGCGATGCCCACGCAGATGATGGCGCCGGTCAGCGCGGGCACGCTGATCGTCGTGTCGGTGGCAAACAGCATCCACGCCATGCCCGCCAGCGCCATGGGCAGGGCGCCGACGATAGCCAGCGGATCGAGCCACGACTGGAAGTTCACCACCATCAGCAGATACACCAGCACGATGGCGGCGGCCAGGCCCGTGAGCAGCCCCGTGAACGACGCGTGCATGGTCTGCACCTGGCCGCGCACGACGATGTCCGAGCCCGCCGGCAGTTGCGCGCGGGCCTGGTCGACAATGCGCTGCACATCGCTGGCCACGGCGCCCAGGTCGCGACCGCGCACCGCGCCGAACAGGTCCAGCACGGGCTGCACGTTGTAGTGCGACACCACGCCTTGCTGGCTTCCGCGCGCGATGGTGCCGAACTGGCCGAGTTGCCCGGCGCCGCCTTGTTGCGCGGTATCGGCGCCCAGCCCCAGCGGGATATTCGACAGGCGCTGCAGCGAATCCATCGCGTACTGGGGCACGGACACGGCCAGCGGATAGCTGACGCCATTCTTCGGGTTGAGCCAGAAGTTGGGCGCGGTCTGGCCGCTGCCGGATAGCGCAATCAGCAGGTTCTGCGCCACTTCGCGCTGCGACAGCCCCGCCTGCAGCGCGCGCGTGCGGTCCACGTCGACGGTCAGCGCGGGCTGGTCGGCCGGCTGCTGCAGGTGCAGGTCCGTCAGGCCCGGCACGCCGGCCAGCTTGCGCAGCAACTGGTCCGCCACCTTGCGGTTGCCGGCCAGATCCTTGCCGACGATCTGGATGTCGATCGGGGCGGGCAGGCCGAAGTTGAGGATCTGGCTGACCATGTCGGCCGGCAGGAACGAGAAACTGACCCCCGGAAAATCCTTCTGCAGCGCGGCGTCGAGCTGTTCGATCAGCACGCTGGAGCGGCCTGCGTCGGGCTTCAGCGACACCAGGATCTCGGCATCGCCGGTGCCGATCGGCAGCGACGAGTCGTAGGTCAGGTTGATGCCGCTGACAGGCAGGCCGATGTTGTCGACGATGCCAGCCACGTGCTGCGGCCCTGCCACGCGCCGGATGTCGGCTTCGACCTGATCGGTGATGCGGGCGGTTTCCTCGATACGCGTACCCGTGCGAACGCGCATATGCAGGCGGATCTCGCCGCTATCCACGGCCGGGAAGAAGTCCTGGCCCAGGAACGGCACCAGCGTCATCGACCCCGCACAGGCCAGCGCGAAGATCGTCATGGTCCGGCGCGGCCTGGCCAGCGCGGCGGACAGCATGCGCCCGTAGGCGCCACGCACCCGCTCGAAGCCGGCCTCGAAGCGGCGGTGCGCCGTGCCGAACCAGCCGGCCACGCCCGCCAGGCGCCCCGTTGCACGGGGCACGGCTGTCTGCGCATCCGGCTCGCCGCGCAGCAGGTAGTGCGCCAGCGTGGGGATCAGGGTGCGGGACAGGAAGTACGAAGCCATCATCGCAAATACCACCGCCTCGGCCAGCGGCACGAACAGGTAGCGCGCCACGCCGCTGAGCAGGAACATCGGCAGGAACACGATGCAGATGCACATCGTGGATACCAGCGTGGGCAGCGCGATCTCGCCCGACCCGTCGAGAATAGCCTGCTCCAGCGGCTTGCCCGTTTCGCGGTGGTGGGCAATGTTTTCGATGGCCACGGTGGCGTCGTCCACCAGCACGCCCACCGCCAGCGCCAGGCCGCCCAGCGTCATGATGTTCAGCGTCTGCCCCAGCGCGGCCAGCCCGATGAGGGCGGCCAGCACCGACAGCGGGATGGTGATGGCGATGATCAGCGTGGCGCGCCAGCTTCCCAGGAACAGCAGGATCATCATGGCCGTCAGGCAGGCGGCCACCAGCGCTTCGTGCAGCACGCCGTCGATGGCCGAGGTGACGAACACGGACTGGTCCGACAGCGGCTGCACCTGCAGCGACTTGGGCAGGCCGGACAGGATATGCGGCAGCAGGGCGCGGATCTGCGCCACCACGGTCAGCGTGGACGCACTGCCGGTCTTCTCGATTTCCAGCAGCGCGGCGCGCTTGCCGTCATGGCGCACCACGTTGGTCTGCGGCGCATAGCCGTCGTGCACCTGCGCCACATCGCGCACATAGACCGTGCCGTCCGGGCCGCTGCGTACCGGCAGGTCGTTCAGCGCCGCCACGGTCTGGGTACTGCCGTTGAGGTCCACGCGGTATTCCAGCGCGCCGATCTTGGCCGTGCCGCCGGGCAGCACCAGGTTCTGGGCGTTGATGGCGTTGACCACGTCCAGCGGCGCCAGTCCGCGCGCCTGCAGCGCCGGCACGTTCAGGTCCACCATCACCTGGCGAACCTTGCCGCCGTAGGGTAGCGGCACCGACGCCCCCTGCACCGTGGCCAGTTGCGTGCGGATAAAGCTGTTGCCCAGGTCGTACAGTTCCTGCTCGGGCAGCGTGTCGCTGCCCAGCGCCAGGCGCAGGATCGGCACCGTCGACGCGTTGTAGCTCAGCACCAGCGGCGGCGTGGCGCCCGGCGGCATCTGCTTGAGGATCGATTGCGCGCCCGCCGTCGCTTGCGAAATCGCACGGTTGATATCGGCGCCGGGGTGGAAGAAGACCTTGATCACGGCCACGCCCGGCAGCGACTGCGACTCGATGTGCTCGATGTTGTCGACGTCGGTGGTCAGCGACCGCTCGTAGCCGGTGACGATGCGCTGGGCCATGTCCTGGGCGGACAGGCCGTTGTAGCTCCACACCACGCTCACCACCGGGATGTCGATCGACGGGAAGATGTCGGTCGGCATGCGCAGGATGGCCACCACGCCGCCCAGCAACAGCAGGATGGCGAGCACGATGAAGGTATAGGGGCGGCGCAGGGCGAGCCTGACAATCCACATGCTTTCTCTCCCGGCGCCCCGGGGGCGCGCCAATCGTAAGGAATGGAGCCGATTCTAGAAACCGCCCGCCCTGTGAATTCCGGTCAAAACGATTACAGTCTTGTCATCCAAACCGGCGGCGCCGCTCGCTACCATCCTGCTGGCAATGCGGCGGATTGGCGCCGCCGATGGTTGAGGACTGGACCGATGAAGATCCTGGTGGTCGAAGACGAACCGAAAACGGGCGAATACCTGCGCAAGGGGCTGGCCGAGTCGTCCTTTGTGGTGGATCTGGCGCGCACTGGCGCCGATGGCCTGCACCACGCGATGGAGGACGACTACGACCTGATCATCCTCGACGTGATGCTGCCCGGCATGAATGGCTGGGACGTGCTGCGCCGGCTGCGCGAAAGCAAGGACACGCCCGTGCTGTTCCTGACGGCGCGCGACGAGGTGGAAGACCGCGTGCGCGGCCTGGAGCTGGGCGGCGACGACTACCTGGCCAAGCCCTTCGCGTTCGTGGAACTGCTGGCGCGCGTGCGCACGCTGCTGCGGCGCGGGCCGGTGCGCGAGGCCGACCGCATCGAGGTGGCAGACCTGGAAATCGACCTGATCCGGCATCGCGTGATGCGCGCGGGCCAGCGCATCGACCTGACGCCGCGCGAATTTGCGCTGCTGCATTTCCTGGCACGCCGCAGCGGCGAGGTGCTGAGCCGCACGCAGATCGCATCGCACGTCTGGGACATGAATTTCGACAGCGACACGAACGTGGTGGATGTGGCCATCCGGCGCCTGCGTGCCAAGATGGACGACCATTTCGCGCCCAAGCTCGTCCACAGCGTGCGCGGCATCGGCTACGTGCTGGAACTGCGCGCGTCGTGACGGTGCGCCGGCATACCCGCCTGCTGCCCCGCTCGCTGACCGCGCGCCTGGCGGTGGCATTCGCGCTGATCGCCGGCTGCGCCTTCGCGGGTGTCGGCGTGTACCTGTACCGGGCGCTGGCCACGCAGATCATCGAGCGCGACGATTCGGAACTGCTGCGCAAGGCCGTTCGCGCACGCGCCAAGCTGGCCGAACTGCCGGCCGCCGACGTCCAGGCCGGACGCTGGCAGGAGATTCGCGGCATTGTCGCGGGCAACGAGGAATTCGGCCTGCGGCTGCTGGCGGCGGATGGCGTGCTGCTGACGCAGGCGGGCGCCCAGCCGGGCAACATGCCGGCAATGGCCGCCATTGACGCCGATACGCCGCCATCGGCAGCGGCCATCCAGTCATGGGAGACGCCTGCCGCGATACCGGCGCGGGGTCTGGCGATGCAGGCGCGCGTGGGCACCGGCGCGGACGCGCGGACGGTGCGGGCGGAGATCCACCAGGTGGCAGCCTCGCGCGTGGTGCTGCTGCGCGACTACCGGCTGAAGCTGTGCATCGCCGTGTGCCTTGGGGCGCTGGGCGCCGGCTTGCTGGGCTACGCGGCGTTGCATGCCGGCATGGCGCCGCTGCGACGGATTGCGGCTGGCACGGCGTCGGTGACGTTTGCCAGCGGCGTGCTGCCGGTCGATCCGTCGCGGCTGCCGGCGGAACTGGATGAACTGGCCAGCGCGCTGCAGCGCATGATCGACCGTCTGCGCGAACGCTACGAGCGCCTGTCGCAGTTCTCGGCCGACCTGGCCCATGATTTCCGCACCCCGATCGGCAACCTGCTGGGCCAGACCCAGGTGGCACTGTCGAGCGAGCGGTCGGTGGAGGAATACCAGGCGCTGCTGGCGTCCAACGTCGAGGAATACGAGCGGCTGTCGCGCATGATCGAGAACATGCTGTTCCTGGCGCGCGCCGACAATGCGCGGGTGGCCATGCACCGGGCGGAACTCGACCTGAAGACCGAACTGGCCCGTCAGGCCGACTATTTCGAGCTGCTGGCCGATGCGCATGGCATCGCCATCCAGGTGGACGCGCAAGGCACGCTCTATGCCGATGCCACGCTGTTCCGGCGCGCGCTGGGCAACCTGCTGTCGAACGCCGTGCATCACTCGCCCGAATCGGCGGTGATTGCGCTCCGGAGCCGGCAGGAAGCCGGCACGGTGGTGATCGAAGTGGCCAACCACGGGCCCGGCATCGCGCCCGAGCACCTGCCGCGCTTGTTCGACAGGTTCTTCCGCGGCGACCCCGCCCGCGCCAATTCCGGCGAATCGTCGGGCATCGGGCTGGCCATCGTGAAGACCATCATGGAGCTGCACCAGGGCGTGGTGCAGGTGGAATCCGTGCCCGACGGCCTGACGACGTTCCGGCTCGTGTTCCCTGGCCGCTGAGAAGGTGATCCCCGTCCGGCTGGCGCTGCTGAGGCGGCGGGCACATCGGCACGCCCGATCATTTTCACTGCGGGAGTGAAAGTCCTGCCGGATTATCCTGCTTTTTCGAGAACGTTGCGGCGACGATAATGCGACGCATAGCCGATTTTCCAATTCTCGATCCGGAGCCCACCATGAATTTCACCGACGCCGTCCTGTCCCGCCATACCGTCAAGGCGTACGAAGGCGGCCAGACCCTGCCGCAGGACCAGGTGGACATGCTGCTGGCGTGGCTGCACAACAGCCCGTCGTCGGTCAACTCGCAGCCGTGGCATTTCGTGGTGGCGTCGACGCCCGAAGGCCGCGAGACCATCGCGAAGGCCGCCACCGGCACGTTTTCGTACAACCATCCGAAGATCGTCGATGCCTCGCACGTGATTGCGCTGTGCATGCGTGCCGACCTGGACGAAGCCCACCTGCGCGCCGTGCTGGCGCAGGAGGAACGCGACGGCCGGTTCAAGGTGGAAGGCGCCCGCGAAGGCCAGGACAAAAGCCGCCGCTCGTATGTGGACCTGCACCGCTACACGCTGCGCGATGTGCCGCAATGGATGGAAAAGCAGGTTTACCTGGCGCTGGGCGGCCTGCTGCTGGGCGCCGCCATGCTTGGCATCGACGCGACGCCGATGGAGGGCTTCGACGCTGGCGCGCTGGACTCGGCGCTGAACCTGCGTGAGCGCGGCCTGACCAGCGTCGTGCTGGTGTCGCTGGGCCGCCGCAGCGAAAAGGACTTCAATGCCGGCCTGCCGAAATCCCGCCTGCCGAAAGAGGCGGTGTTCACGCATATCTGAAGCCGGCGAGGCCGGACGGCGCTCTGGCCTCGTCTACCCTTTCCTGCGGTGACGTCAGGTCTGCGGGTCAGCCAGCAACCATTGGCCGGTGACCGGGCATACCCAGACTCTCTGGCCATCGCGCCGCACCTGTTCTTCCTCGACCTGCGCCGCGGCTGCCGGGTCATGGTCGAACGTCACGCGTAGCGCGCGGGCCACCCGGGCATCTTCCATGGGCAGTTCCCAGGTCAGGAACAGCTGCGTGTTGTCATGCCCGTCCTGGCTGGCGGGGAAATCGGCGGGATCGAAGCGCGCCGCGCCGCGCGGCACCACGCCATGTGGCTGGCAGGTATCGAACAGCAGCACCGTGCCGCGATGCAGGGGGATGCGCAGGTCCAGCGATGGAAAATGCACTTCCTGTCCCTTGTCGTCGCTCAGGAACAGATTGCAGAAGGCCGCGCCGCCGTACTGGTCGCCGTCATGGTGGTACCGGGCGCCCCGGCAGGCCATCAACGCGATATCGCTCTGGGCCAGCAGGCCCGGCAGGCCCAGTGACGCCGTCCAGTCGGCCACGGCCTGCACGCAGCGCGCGTAATCGGGCCAGCGCATCCGCGCACGGGCCAGCGGCATGACTTCGACGTCGCCGGGCTCCAGCGTCATCTGCGACGCAATCTCGCGCGCCCAGTCCGCCAGCAGCCGCGCCGGCGGGGCCGGAATGCCCACCGTATCCGACAAGATCCGCTCGCTCACGCGCCGGCTGCGCATGGCGTCCCCGTTTCGGAAACAGGAAGTCAGGCCTGGCGGCGAAGGCGGCGGGGAAGCGGGATGGCGGTCGTCGGGCATGGCCGGCAGTGTAACGCCGGCCAACGCGGTGCCGCCACGTGGCGCAGGCCTAGCGCCTGCCCGTGCAGTCGTACGGCGCGAACAGTGCCACCACCCAGTCCACGAACGCACGAAGTCTGGCGCTCTGGTTCCTCGACGGGTGGAACACGATATGCAACGGATGCAGTGGCCGGCTCCATTCGGGCAGCAGTTGGACCAGCGCGCCGGTTTTCAGATGCGGCCGCGCCATGAAGCCGAAGGTCTGTGCCACGCCCAGGCCGCTGACCAGCGCCGTCAGGTGGGCCGTGCTCTCGTTGACGAACACGCCGTGCCGGCTGCGCACGTCCACGTCGACGCGCTCGCCATCGCGCTCGAACAGCAGCGGCATCACGCGGCCCGTGAGCGACGAGAAGTAGCCCACCACGTCGTGGTCGGTCTGCAGCGCGGCCGGGTGCGCCGGCTTGCCGCGCGCGGCAACGTACGGCGCGGCCGCGTAGGTGCCCCAATCGAGGCTGGCGACATGCCGGGCGATCAGGGACGTATCGGTCAGGTCGCCGCCCCGGATCACGCAATCGACGGCGTCGCCGATCAGGTCGACATGGCGGTCGCCAACGCCGACTTCGAGCTGGATTTCGGGATACATCGCGCGGAAGGACGGCAGGTTGGGCAGCAGGATCAGGTTGGCCAGCGACGACCCGACGTCCACGCGCAGGCGCCCGCGCGGTGCGCCGCGGGCATCGGCAAACAGCGTGTCCATTTCGTCCACATCGGCCAGCACCTTGACCGCGCGGCGGTAGTACGCCTGCCCCTCGTCGGTCACCACCACCTTGCGGGTGGACCGCTGGAACAGCTTGATGCGCAGGTGCGACTCCAGATCCTGGATCAGCTTGGTGACGGTGGGACGCGGAATGTTGAGCGTGTCGGCGGCCTTGCTGAAACCGCCGGATTCGGCGATGCGCACAAACACGCGCAGGGCTTGCATTTGATCCATGGGCAGGGAAGGCGAAAAAACGGCAGGGAGGGTGGGACCGCACGCAGTATGCCTGATTATTCATGATGATGAATAATGATTTAATTTTCTGGGTGTTTATTCGCAAATCATTAATGCCTACAGTCAAGCCATCCACTCTTCAACACGAAAGGAAACATCATGAGCAAGCGACTGGAAGGCAAGATCGCCCTGGTAACCGGCGGCACGAGCGGCATCGGACTGGCTGCCGCACAGGACCTGGCCCGCGAGGGCGCGAAGGTGTATGTGACCGGCCGCCGCCCGGCGGAACTCGACAAGGCCGTGGCAGCCATCGGCCATGGCGCGGTAGGCGTGCAGGGCGACGTGACCCGCGAGGCCGACCTCGATGCGCTGGTCAACACGATCCGCGAGGGCGATGGGCGCCTGGACGTGCTGTTCGCCAATGCCGGCGGCGGCACCATGGCGCCGCTGGGCGAGATCACGGCGCAGCATTTCGACGATACGTTCAATCGCAATGTCCGCGCCGTGGTGTTCACGGTGCAGAAGGCGCTGCCGCTGATGGGCAAGGGCGGTTCCATCATCCTGACCGGCTCGATCGCCGGATCGACGGGCACGCCGGCGTTCAGCATCTACAGCGCCTCGAAGGCGGCGGTGCGCGGCCTGGCCCGCAGCTGGGTGCTGGACCTCAAGGATCGCGGCATCCGCGTGAACGTGGTGAGCCCCGGTTCCACGCACACGGTGGGGCTGGCCGAACTGGGCGGCGACACCAAGGCCGGGCAGGACGGGCTGCTGGGCTACCTGGCGTCGCTGGTGCCGATGGGCCGGCTGGGCGCCCCGGAGGAAATCGCCCGCGTGGTGACGTTCCTGGCGTCCGACGATTCGAGCTTCATCAACGGCGCCGAAATCGCCGCCGATGGCGGACAGGCGCAGGTCTGAGCGGCCGGCATGGTTTGGACGATATCGTCCGGGCAAAAAAACAGCCACCCGAGGGTGGCTGTTTGCTTAAAACGCGATGGCGCGTCGAAGGCGCGCGGTCCAGCTATCAGCCCTTCAGCACCTGGCCGATGGCATTCGCCACCACACCGACGTTGCGCTCGTTCAGGCCGGCCACGCACATGCGGCCAGAGCGCAGCACGTAGACGCCGTGCTCGTTCTTCAGGCGGTCCACCTGGTCGGCCGACAGGCCCGTGTAGGTGAACATGCCGCGCTGCTTGATGTAACGCGACAGCTTTTCGCCGCTGACATGCTCGCGCAGCTGGTCGTGGATGGCCTGGCGCATGCGCGTGATGCGCTGGCACATGGCTGCCAGTTCCGTTTCCCAGCTCTGGCGCAGGGCCGGCGTGGTCAGCACGCGGGCCACCACGCGGGCGCCGTGGGTGGGCGGGTTGCTGTAGTTGGCGCGCACGGCGCCGGTCAGCTGGCCCAGCACGCGGCTGGCTTCGTCGGCGCTCTGGCAGATCACGGAGAGCCCGCCGCAGCGCTCGCCGTATAGCGAGAAATTCTTCGAGAACGAGTTGGCCACCAGCGCGGGCACGTTCTGGCGGGCCAGTTCGCGCACGGCAAAGGCGTCGTCGTCCAGGCCCGAGCCAAAGCCCTGGTAGGCCATGTCGACGAACGGCAGCAGCTTGCGAGCCTTCAGCACGCCGATCACCTGGCGCCACTGGTCTTCGTTCAGGTCCACGCCGGTCGGGTTGTGGCAGCAGGCGTGCAGCAGCACGATGCCGCCCTGCGGAATGGCGTGGATGGCCGCCAGCATGGCGTCGAACTTGAGGCCGCCGGTTTCGGCGTCGTAGTACGGGTAGGTATTGACCTTGAAGCCGGCGCGTTCGAACACCACGCGGTGGTTTTCCCAGCTCGGGTTGCTGATCCACATTTCCGCGGTCGGGAAATAGCGTTTCAGGAAGTCGGCACCCACGCGCAGTGCGCCCGAGCCGCCCAGCGTCTGCAGCGTGGCGATACGGCCTTCGGCGCGGGCGGCGCAGTCGTCGCCGAACACCAGCGCCTGCACGGCCTGGCGGTACGCGGCGATGCCGGCCATCGGCAGGTAGGGGCGCGGGCCCATGTCCGACAGGAGCGCGGCTTCGGCTTCGGCCACGGCCTGCATGACGGGCAGGCGGCCTTCGTCGTCAAAGTAGATGCCGATGCTCAGATTGACCTTGTTGGTACGCGGGTCCTGCTGAAAATCCTCGTTGAGCGAGAGGATCGGGTCACCGGGAAAGGCTTCGATGTGTTCGAACATGGGATGCGTCTGGCTTGCGGGTTCAGGGGGGCAGCGGCCCGGTGCGCACACGGGCCGCTCAGGCAGGTTACTGGATCTGGGCGCTCGCGGCGGGCATGGCCGAACCGGCGTTCTTCTGCCGGAGGCGATAGCTTACGCCAAGAATGACCAGCCAGACCGGAATCAGGTAGACCGAAATGCGCAGGCCCGGCGTCAGGAACATCACCACCAGGATGCCGGCCAGGAAGATCAGCGTCACGTAGTTCGTCAGCGGGTAGCCCAGGCTCTGGAACGCCGTGGTCTTGCCTTCGGCGCGCTTGGCGCGGCGGAACATCAGGTGAATGATGCTGATCATGGCCCAGTTGATGATCAGGGCCGAGACCACCAGTCCCATCAGCAGTTCGAAGGCTTCGCCGGGCATGAAGTAGTTGACCAGCACGCAGAGGCCGGTGGCCAGGGCCGATACGCCCAGCGCGGCCAGCGGAATGCCGCGACGGTTCACCTTCATCAGCGCACGCGGGGCGTTGCCCTGTTGCGCCAGGCCCAGCAGCATGCGGCTGTTGCAGTAGACGCCGCTGTTGTAGACCGACAGCGCCGCCGTCAGCACCACCACGTTCAGCACGGTGGCCACGATATCGCTGTTCATCGCATGGAAGATCAGCACGAACGGGCTGCCCCCGGTGACCACCTTCTGCCACGGGTACAGCGACAGCAGCACGGCCAGCGCGCCAACGTAGAAGATCAGGATGCGGTAGATCACCTGGTTGGTGGCCTTGGGGATGCTCTTGCCCGGGTTGTCGGCCTCGGCAGCGGTAATGCCCACCAGCTCCAGGCCGCCGAACGAGAACATGATCACGGCCATCGCCATCACCAGTCCGCCCAGCCCGTTCGGGAAGAAGCCGCCGTGCTGCCACAGGTTGGCCACGCTCGCTTCGGGGCCGGCGCCGCCGGTACCCAGCATGTAGCCGCCAAAGCCGATCATGCCGACGATGGCCGCGACCTTGATGATCGAGAACCAGAATTCCATCTCGCCGAACGATTTCACGCTGGCCAGGTTGATGGCGTTGATGACGACGAAGAAGCCCAGCGCCGACACCCATGTCGGGATGCCCGGCCACCAGTACTGGACGTAGATGCCCACCGCCGACAGTTCGGCCATGCTGACCAGGATGTACAGCACCCAGTAGTTCCAGCCGGACATGAAGCCGGCAAAGTGGCCGCAATACTTGTTGGCGAAGTAGCTGAACGAGCCGGCCACCGGTTCGTCGACGACCATCTCGCCCAACTGGCGCATGATGAAGAACGCGACGATGCCGGCCAGCGCGTAGCCCAGCAGCACGGACGGGCCGGCCAGCTTGATGGTCTGGGCGATGCCCAGGAACAGGCCGGTGCCGATGGCGCCGCCTAGCGCAATCAGCTGGATATGGCGATTCTTCAGGCCACGCTTGAGCGTGCCTTGGCTATCGGAAGCATGCATTGGGGTGTCTATCCTCTACCCATTCTTGTGGAATGGCGGCGCGCCTCTTTGGGATTGGGCGCTTTGAAAAAACGCCGGCGCGGGTAACGCCGGACGCAGGGGTGCGCGCCGGCGAAAACCCGGGAGTTTACCGGCACACGCTTGGAAAAGCAGGGAATTGGGTCGGCCCGGTTCAGCGCCGGGCCGGATGCGTCACACCTTCAGCGTGCCGCGCTCGATCTGGTCGCGTTCGAGTGATTCGAACAGCGCCTTGAAGTTGCCTTCACCGAAGCCATCGTCGCCCGAACGCTGGATGTATTCGAAGAACACCGGGCCCAGCACGGTCTTCGAGAAGATCTGCAGCAGCAGGCGCGGCCGGCCGCCTTCGGTGGTGCCGTCCACCAGGATGCCGCGGGCCTTGAGCTGGTCCACCGGCTGGCCGTGGCCCGGCAGGCGGGTGTCCAGGGCCTGGTAGTAATAGTCGTTCGGGGCGGTCATCAGTTCGACGCCGGCCAGTTGCAGGCTGTCGATGACGTCGATCAGGTTGTCCACGGCAAAGGCGATGTGCTGGATGCCTTCGCCGTTGAATGCCATCAGGAATTCCTCGATCTGGCCCGCACCCTTGGACGATTCCTCGTTCAGCGGAATGCGGATCTTGCCGTCCGGCGCGGTCATCGCCTTCGAGGTCAGGCCCGTGTACTCGCCCTGGATGTCGAAATAGCGGATTTCGCGGAAGTTGAACAGACGTTCGTAGAAGTTAGCCCAGTAAGCCATGCGGCCACGGTAGACGTTGTGCGTCAGGTGGTCGATCAGCTTGAGGCCGTGGCCCTTCGGGTGGCGGTCCACGCCCTCGATATATTCGAAGTCGATGTCATAGATCGACTTGCCGTCCTCGAAGCGGTCGATCAGGTACAGCGGCGCGCCGCCAATGCCCTTGATGGCCGGCAGCCGTAGTTCCATCGGGCCCGTGGCGATCTCGATCGGCTGGGCGCCCAGCATCAGCGCGCGGTTGTACGCCTTGTGCGAGTCCTTGACGCGGAAGGCCATGCCGCAGGCGCTGGGGCCGTGTTCGGCGGCGAAATAGGCGGCTTCGCTATGCGGCTCGTTGTTGACGATGAAGTTGATGTCGCCCTGGCGATACAGCACCACGTCCTTCGAGCGGTGACGGGCCACCAGCGTAAAGCCCATTTTCTCGAACAGCGGTTCCAGCACGTTGGGCGTGGGCGAGGCGAATTCAACGAACTCGAAGCCCATCAGTTGCATCGGGTTTTCAAACAGGTCGGCCATGATCGGAGCACCTCGGGGGCGAGAGAGGGGATGGAAATAATATTTCGGTGAGGCAGCCGCGCGAGTGGCTTGGGGGACGCTTGGCGCGCTGCGCAACGTGAGGAAATTGTAGAACCCGCCCCGCTAAATAGGATTTCGTAAGGCACGCAGGGAAACCCTGAAAGATGAGATAAGATTTCGTCAAACCGCCATCTCAGGAAATCAGAATGCAGCAAACCGACCTCGACCGCATCGATCGCCGCCTGCTGGCGGAGCTGCAGGAACATGGGCGCGCCACCAACCTGGAACTGTCCGAGGCGATCAACCTGTCCCCGGCCCAGACGCTGCGACGCCACCGCCGCCTGGAGGAGGGCGGCATCATCAAGCGTTACGAGGCGCGGCTCGACAGCAACGCGCTGGGATTTGGCGTGACGGCGTTCATCCACGTGACGATGGAACGCGGCCATATTCGCGATTTGTCCAAATTCAAGGGACTGGTGGCGGAACTCGCCCAGATCCAGGAATGCTTCTCCGTGACCGGCGACATCGACTACGTACTGAAGGTCGTGGCCAGGGACCTGAAGTCGCTGTCCGATTTCCTGCTCGACACCCTGATGCGCATCCCCGGCGTGAGCGGCGTGAAGTCAAGCGTGTGCCTGGACGAAATCAAGTGCACAAGCGCGATGCCGCTGGATTTGTGAGCAGGGTTGCGGATGAACGAGTGAAAAGCCCGCCATGTGCGGGCTTTTTGTTTTGTTGGGTTAGGGAAATCGGAGATATGCGATTTTTGTGAGCGGTGCCTCGTGCTAGAGATGTGGGGCTTGTCCAAAATCTCTCGGAGGTCAGAAATGTCGTACTCTCGTAGCACAAGAAACCAGCCATATGGGGGGATTATCAATCTAGAAAAGGGTCAGGTGGACCGATGAGAGATATTCGATTTTTCTTGCGAGATATGGATCCCACCAGTACCGGCGGGCAGTTGATTGTCACGGACCACGGTTTCATTGATATGGGGAAGGCAGTAGGGTCCGAAGGCGATGTGGCAACCTGCCCTGCGTGTAAATCGACCGGGCGTGTATTCAATAACTGTTTTCCGGACTTCGATCAGGACGGCAGACAGGCGTTGGTATCTGGCGCTCGGGTCTATTGCGAGTGTACCGAGAAACCACTTGTTATTGAAACTCAGTATGACTCGTGGGTTGAAATCTGTGATGCGCGCTCGCTTGCTCCAGCGTCGGTGCAAGATTGTCAGTCGGACAGTGATGACGAAGTAATTGAGCAGTATTTTGAGGTAGTAAATACCGGGTCGGGTGAACGGGTGACCGGCCTGCGCTACGATCTTTACATCGACGGCGAGATGGTATTCAGGGATCAATTGATGGATAACGGGTGCACTCAAGCCGTGGCGGGGCAATGCTATTTAGAAGCGGTTATTTGGCATGAGGGGCGGCAGGCATGAGCTACGATTCGGAAACGAGATTGCTGGCCGCGATTGCTTATGGCGAATCGTCACCGAAGAATGTCTATGAGGAAATGGCGGCCATTGCCAGCGTCAGGCAAATGAAGGCACGTGGATATCAAACTATGGCCATCTTCACGACCAAGGAGCGGTCCTTCAGTTTTGTCGTGGCCGACGGTAATCAAAGATTTGCAAAGCTAATGAAATCGACGGATGCTCAAATAGAAAAATCGCCTGAGATGTCTGTCGCAATAGCGGCGGCACAAAATGCCTTTGCGGATGGTGTAGACCACTCAAATGGCGCATATTTCTGAGATGGTGCCGATATCAAATCAAACTACAAGGCTCATCAGAAGGTTAGAGCGGGAATATATTTCTCCGATCCGCGACACAACATCTATGATGTCAAAGCGACGGATGGCGAGTATGAGCTATCGATCGTTGTCAAGAAGAGACGACGCGGAAAAATCGTTCAGGAACGAAAGGTTATAGGAACATATCCATACACTTACGAATCCACTGCGGCCCATGGAGGAACGATATTTTGGAAATTTGGGAGCGAATGGCTGAAGATTTCCAGAGGAAAGGCGCACAGGTAATGCGATTCGCGCCATCTGTATTTTTACTTGTCGGTTGCTGTTCCGTTGCCCACGCGCAGCCGCCGCAAGCTGTCATCGAAAGTTGCCTGCTCGGGTATTCAACGGCTGCCGGCATTTCCGTCGTGATGGGGGCGAGCGGCCATCAGGTGGTTGAGGACGTTCCCGGCTACCGCTTGACCTGGCCGGAGCGGTTGCCCGGTGTCCGCGTCGGATACGCTGTCAGCAAGGGCGGGGATAACGACTATGTATTTGTAGGCAGACGTCGCGGGTATATCCGGACGGCCATTCCACTTTCGCAATGGAAGCCGGCACCTTTGGAAGTCCCCTTGCGCGCTGGTTATGGCGTCGTGACACAGGGAACAAGCCGGTACGTATGTGTAGTGGAATCGACTGGGCAGGGCTCTGCGGCGTTCGTGATGGCCGGGTATATCGGTCGATTTGCGCCTGCCAAGGGAAAGGGCATACAGCTTTACTATGCCGTAGCGGACACCAAGACGTTCAAGGGATTCAAGTCAGATTGATTTTGCGGTTGGCGAGTAAAAGCAGCCCGCCATAGTGCGGGCTGATTGTTGTCGCTCCATAGGATTGGCTGTCAAAGCCTACCGCACCTCCATCAAATCCTTCCCCACCACAATCCGGCCGCTGTAGTGCTTGCGGACGTCGGCGGCCCACATTTCGTCGGTGATGCGGTCGTCATCGCCGGGCACGAAGTGGCTGAGCACCAGCGTTTTCACGCCCGCCGCCGCGGCGATGCGGCCGACGTCTTCAGTCAGGGTGTGGCTTTCCAGGAAGTGCTTCCTGATGGTGGCGCCGTTGGCCACGCGGGCCACCAGGGCGTCGATGCCCGGGCCGTACATGGCCTCGTGCACCAGCACGTCGGCGCCCTTGGCAAATTCGGCCAGTTTCGGGTTGTAGGCGGTGTCGCTGGAAAACACGATGGTGCGGTCGGCCGTCTCGAACCTGTAGGCGAAGTTGTCGACGATGGGCGGGTGGGGCGTGCGGAAGGCCGTCACCTTGACGTCGGCGTTTTGCAGGACCACGCCGTTGTCGGTGATATCGGTGGCTTCCACGAGCTTGCGGATGTCGGGACGGCCTTCGTCGGCGATGCGCGTGTCGATGTCGAAGCGGTTCAGCGCCCAGTAGGTGCGCGTCATTTCGGCGGTTCCGGCGGGCCCGTAGGCATGCACGGTCTGGTTCAGGCCCGTGGCCCATGCGTTGTAGATCAGGTTGCCGTATTCGAGATCGTGGTCCGAATGGTGGTGGCTGATGAACACGTAGCGCAGCGCCGACAGCGGCACGCCGGCGTTGACCATCTGGCGTGACACGCCCGAGCCGCAGTCGATCACGTAGGGCACGCCGTTGATCAGCAGCAGGTTGGCCGGGTTCGAGCGCGACCCGCCCACGCGTGGGCCGCCCTTGGTGCCCAGGAGGATCAGCCGGGTGCCGCCCGGCCCGGCGGCCGGTTGAGCGAACGGGATCTGGGGCAGCAGGGCGGCGCCGGCGGCGGCCACGCCCAGGCCAAGCACCTTGCGGCGTCGGGGCTGGAACACGTGTTGTCTCCTTGATGTTGTGATTGGCCGTCGCGCCGACATTGAAATCGGAAAACAGCCAGAATAGGCAGGCACAACCTTAGCGCCGGCCTTCGCACATCATCAAGGCACGAATGGAACGTTCAGTGGGACAAAGCGAACCCGGGGACGCGGGCTTCGGCGAATCACTGGTCGATCTTGCGCATGGCCTCGGTAATATCCCGGGCGTCGTTCGGGCGCACCAGGCGCGCCACTTCCTTTCCGTCGCGCAGGAACACCAGCGTGGGCCAGAGCTTGACGCGGAACGAGCGCCCCAGCGGACGGCCGCTGCCATCCTCCACCTTGATATGGCCGATGGCCGGATGCTGGCCGAAGGCCGATTCGATCAGCGGCTGCGCGCGCTGGCAGAAGCCGCACCAGGGGGTGCCGAACTCCAGGATGGTGGCGCCGCGCAGCGCATCGATCTCGTCGCGCGACGGCTCCGTCGTGGCAAAAGTGTGGGTCATGCTCATCGGTTGGGACTCCGTCGATACATGGGATCTGGTGAAGGCTTATGCCCCGACACGCGATTTCCGCGCCAGCGGCGTAGCCGTCATTCTGCCAGCGACAGCGGGCGCGCGTGCGCCGGCGGCCCGGTAAGAATTTCCCACCATGCCGGCAAAAGCGCCTGCACTTCGGCGCGCGCATAGCGATCGTCGATCAGCCAGACCACGCCGCGGTCCTGCTGGGTGCGGATCACCCGGCCGGCGGCCTGCACCACCTTGCGCAGGCCGGGATACAGGTAGGCGTAGTCGTAGCCTTGTCCGAAGACGGTTTCCATGCGCTCGCGCAGCTGCTCGTTGACCGGATTGATCTGCGGCAGGCCCAGGGTGGCCACGAAGGCACCGATCAGGCGGTCGCCGGGCAGGTCCACGCCCTCGGAAAATACCCCCCCGAGCACCGCGAAGCCGATGCCCTGGCCGCCGGGTGCGAAGGCGTCCAGAAAGGCTGCCTGGCCCGCCTCGGTCATACCGCGCGCCTGCGACCAGGCGGGAATGCCGGGGTGCTGTTCGGCCAGCAGCGCAGCCGCCTGCTGCAGATAGTCGTGGCTGCTGAAGAACGCCAGGTAGTTGCCTGGACGCCGCGCAAACTGGTCGGCCATCAGTTGCACGATGGCGGGCAGCGAGCGCCGGCGCTGTGCGAAGCGCGTGGAAATATGGCGCGCGACGTGTACATCGAGCTGCTCGGCCTGAAATGGCGAAGGCACTTCCACGCCTACCGCGCTGGCGGGCAGACCCAGCAGGTTGCGGTAGTAGTCGGCGGGCTGCAGCGTGGCCGAGAACAGGGTGGTCGAATGCGCGCCCGCGAAGCGCGGGGCCAGGTAGGGGGCCGGCAACAGGTTGCGTATGCACAGGTCGGCGTCGAAGCCAGTCCGCTTGCGCGGCGTGCGCGTGATGTCGAACAGCGAATGCTTGCCGCCGTATTCGGTCATCTGCTCGGCCAGCCGCAGGAAATGCATGGCATCGAAATAGAAGCGTTCCAGCGC
Source organism: Ralstonia sp. 25mfcol4.1 (assembly GCF_900104095.1). Classification (GTDB taxonomy): domain Bacteria; phylum Pseudomonadota; class Gammaproteobacteria; order Burkholderiales; family Burkholderiaceae; genus Cupriavidus. Next base: position 247,001 of record NZ_FNJO01000006.1, read on the forward strand.
GGCGTCGTGCCGCTGCGGATGGTCGCTCATGTCGTCGATGATGGCCGTGCAAAGCTGCACCAGCGCCTCCACGAACGCGGCGGGCTCCTCGTCGCGCGTTTCGTACGCGGCATCGCCGGACTTGGCCAGCGCATGCCACTGCCGGTAGACGCGGTCCATCGGACGCTTCAGCGCCGCCGGCGCGGCGAGCCGCACGCCCCGGAACGCCGCATGGTCGAGCGTGGACGTGTACATCGCACGGCCCCGGTCCACGAGGTTGTGCGCTTCGTCCACCAGCACGCTGACGCGCCATTCGTTCATCGCGGTCAGCATGTACAGCAGCGCGCTGCGGTCGAAGTAGTAGTTGTAGTCGCCAACCACCAGATCGCTCCAGCGGATCATCTCCTGGGCCAGGTAATACGGGCAGACCTGGTGTGCGCGGGCGATGTCGCGCGTGGTGGCGCGGTCCAGCAGCGGCGCGCGGCTGGCGGCGTCGCGGGCAGCGGGCAGGCGGTCGTAGAAGCCCTGCGCCAGCGGGCACGATTCACCGTGGCAGGCCAGGTCGGGGTGTTCGCAGGCCTTGTCGCGGGCGGTCAGCTCCAGCACGCGTAGCGGCGTTTCGTCGGCGTTCTGCCTGAGCTGCCGCGTGGCATGCAGCGCCACGGCGCGCCCCGTGGATCGCGCCGACAGGAAGAACACCTTGTCGATGCGCTGCGTCGGCATGGCCTTGAGCGCGGGAAACACCGTCCCGATCGACTTGCCGATGCCCGTCGGGGCCTGCGCCAGCAGCGTGCGCGCCGACGCATTGGCCTTGTAGACCGATTCCGCCAGCAGCCGCTGCCCATCGCGGAACGTGCCGTGCGGGAAGGCCAGCGCGGCCAGCCCGGCGTCGCGGCCCGCGCGATGCGCGGCCTCGCGCTCGGCCCAGTGCATGAAGCGGCGGCAGCTGTCCTCGAAGAATTCGCGCAGTGCCTGGGCCTCGAATCGTTCCTTGAGCACGCGTTCCTGCTGGCTCACGATGTCGAAATACACCAGCGCGACGTCGATCTGCTTCAGTTCGCGGGACTGGCACAGCAACCAGCCGTAGATCTTGGCCTGGGCCCAGTGCAGCGCCTGGTGGTTCTGCGGAATCTCCACCTTCTGACCGCGCACCGTCTTGATTTCTTCCACGCGGTTGGTCACCGGGTTGTAGCCATCGGCCCGCCCGCGCACCCGCAGGCCCTCGAAATCGCCCGACAGGGCTACCTCGGCCTCATAGCCCGGCCCGCGCCGGCTTGTCACCACGCCATGCCCGGCCACGCCCTCCTGCCCCGTGGGTGAGGGCGTGAAGCGCAGGTCGAGGTCGCCCGCCTTGGCCGTGAACTCGCACAGGGTGCGCACGGCGACGGTATAGCGGGGCGGGTTGGTGGATGTGGCGGACAAGACGCAAAGGGGGTGGAAGATCGCGGGACTGTATGAATATACAGTGATCGGACACCGACAGGAAATCCCCGCGCGGGAATCTAAGATGGAAACCGGCCTGAAAGGAGAACGTTCCGATGCATCCGCTCAAGATCGCCACCTTCAATATCAACGGGGTACGCACGCGCCTGCAGGCGCTGTTGAACTGGCTGGAACGCGAGGCGCCCGACGTGGCCTGCCTGCAGGAGCTGAAGACGGTGGACGAGGGGTTTCCGATCGACGAGATCCGCGCGGCCGGCTACGGGGCGATCTGGCACGGGCAGAAGTCCTGGAATGGCGTGGCGATCCTGGCCAGGGGCGCCGATCCCGTGGAGGTGCGACGCGGACTGCCGGGCGGCGACGAGGACACGCAGAGCCGTTACCTGGAAGCCGCCGTGGAGGGCGTGCTGATCGCGTGCCTGTACCTGCCCAACGGCAATCCTCAGCCGGGCCCGAAGTTCGACTACAAGCTGGCGTGGTTTGAACGGCTGATCCAGCATGCGCAGACCCTGCTGGAGAGCGGCCACCCGGTGGTGATCGCCGGCGACTACAACGTGGTGCCCACCGATGACGACATCTACAACACGCGTTCATGGCTCAAGGATGCGCTGTTGCAGCCGGAAAGCCGCGAATGTTACCGGCGTCTGCTGGCGCAGGGATGGACCGATGCGCTGCGGGCGCGCTATCCCGACGAGAAGATCTACACGTTCTGGGATTACTTTCGCCAGCACTGGCAGACCAATTCGGGGCTGCGGATCGACCACCTGCTGCTGAGCCCGGGCATGCGGATGCGTGATGCCGGCGTCGACAAATGGGTGCGCGGCGAGGAGAAGGCCAGCGATCATGCGCCGGCATGGGTGGTGATCGACGCTGGCGGCGGGGAGCCGGCCGGAACAGCGACGAAGGCTGCGGCGAAGGTAGCGACGAAGGTAGCGGCGAAGGAGTCCGTTACAAAAAAGTCGGCGGCAAGGAAGGCGCCCGTAAGGAACGCGCCTGCAAAGGAGGCCGTTGCAAAGAAGGCCGCCACGAAGAAGGCCGGCTCGTAAACAAAAAATCGCCGGGGGACGATCCCGGCGTCGGAGAAATGGTGACGCCCGTCGCGAGAGCGGACAGCTGGCGTCGGGCGCCTGAACCGGGGCGCCCAGAAAACTGTTCAGGCCAGGCGGGTCATCAGGCCATCGCCGGTTCGTGCTCCGTCACCGCGCACATCGACCCGCGCACGGCGCCCAGCAGCATGTCGGCCGCGGCGTCCAGCCGGTCGCTGGAGCCCGACATCCGCGCGGTGATGATGCCGTTCTGGATCGCGCCATACAGCACCTTGGCCAGCAACTGCGGCGGCACCGGGTACGGCTGGCCGCGTTCGGTTTCGGCGCGGCGCAGCAGGTTCGCGATCCAGGTTTCATTCGCCTGGAAATGCGCCTGCAGGTAGCTGCGGATCGCATCGGGCAGTGCCAGCACCTCGGCGGACAACATCCCGGCCAGGCAGATCTGGTTCAGCTCGATATCGTTGCGCAACGGGCCCACATATCGCTCCGCCTGCTCGATCAGCGGCAGCGATGTGTCGATGGCCGCCAGCCGGGCCTGCGAGCGTTCACGGTACAGGCGCACCACTTCCAGCACCAGGTCGTCCTTGGCCGGGAAGTAGTAGTGGATGCTCGATGTCTTCACGCCTACCAGCTCCGCGAGGTCGCGGTAGCTGAAACCGTTGTAGCCCCGTTGCCGGATCAGCACGGAGGCGTGCTCGAGCAATTGATCGCGTACGGAATGCGTTTTCATGTCAACTGTCCGCGCCTTTTGTGGCGATGGACCCTCCGGTTGTTCGCCCGTCCGTCCTCTCAGATGGACAGCGTCTGCGCAACCAGCGAGAGGACTGCGCCGCTGGTGAGGCAGAGCACCACCCAGCCGCCCAGGATCAGGGCTGTGTCACGCAAGGTCATGATGAAACTCCAGGTATCTGTTGCGGCCGTGCCCCGTCATTTACCGGGTCACGGCCGTTGCGGGGGCTCAGACGAGGGCGCCGTCGGTGTACACGTCGAAGTTGCGCGACGGTTCGGACGACACACCCGTGCGGTCCAGGCCGGCGACGGTGCGGGCACCATCGGTGTACGGGTCGAACTTGCCGATCTTGGCGCCGTCGGTGAACGGGTCGGCCTTGCCGACGCGTGCGCCATCGGTGTAGGCGTCGCGGTTGCCGATGCTGGCCACCAGGCCGTCGCGGTTGGTCACGCGGGCACCGTCGGTGAAGGCGTCCCGGTTACCGATGCGGGCGCCTTCGGTGAAGGCATCGAACTTGCCCTGGCGGGCGCCATCGGTAAATGCGCTGCGCTGGTCTTGCACGCGATAGCTGTAACCGTAGACTTCGCCGGTCTTTTGCGCGGCGGGGGCTGCCTGGACGGCGCCAGTCACAAAGGCGGCGGCGAGGGCGGCGGCGGTAACGATGGTCTTGGCGTTCATGATGCTCTCCTTTGCAAGGTCGGCGATCCCGGTTCGTGTGTGGATCGCTGGCCGATGTCTGTGCTGCGAATCAGGGGTCTTTGTTCTGGCTGCTATCTACTGCTAGATAGATACGTTGCGCTAAAAAAAAGACCGCTTCCGGTACTGACAAACAACCTGATGATGCTTGGATTCGGCTGCGCTGCTTGTTTCGTTTGCTGCGTTGCGTCGTCCATGGCTCGAATATTATCTACTACTAGATAGATAAGCAAGGAGAATTTGAAGAAATTCCGATGTGCAAGGTGGAGGGTTTGCTCTACGCGCCCCTCCATTCTATGGTAATCCGTTGAATTTAAATGAGAAAACGGCGACGCCCCGCGCTGGGACCTCGCCGCCCTTGCATCAGCCGTACGGCCAGGTTTACCGCTTGCCGATCGTGAAAGCGATCTCGCCGACACCTTCGACGCCAGCTGTCACGGCATCACCGGGGTTCAGGGCGCCCACACCCGCCGGGGTGCCGGTGAAGATCAGGTCGCCGGGTTGCAGGGCCATGGCCTCCGAGATATAGGCGATGACGTCGGCCACGGGCCAGATCAGTTCGGTCAGGTCGCCCTCCTGGCGCATTTCGCCATTAACCTTGAGCCAGATGGCGCCCTTGGCCGGGTGGCCGATTGCCGAGGCCGGTTGCAGCGGGCCGCACGGGCCCGACGCGTCGAACGACTTCGACCAGTCCCACGGGCGGCTCATTTTCTTGGCCACGTCCTGCAGGTCGCGGCGCGTCAGGTCGACGCCCACGCCATAGCCCCACACGAGATCCAGCGCCTGTTCGGGTTTGACGTTGGTGCCGGCCTTGCCGATGGCCACCACCAGTTCGATCTCGTGATGCAGGTTTTCGGTCAGTGGCGGATACGGCACGGTGCCTTCGGCTGCCACCACGGCGTCAGCCGGCTTGGTGAAGAAGAACGGCGGTTCGCGGTCAGGGTCCTTGCCCATTTCGCGGGCGTGCGCGGCGTAGTTGCGGCCCACGCAGAACACGCGGCGGATCGGAAAACGGGCCTGGCTGCCGGCAACGGCCACGCTGGCCTGCGGCGCGGGTTGGATCACGAAATCGGTCATGTCTCGCTCTGTCTTTCTATCAGTGGGAAAGGATTGCCCGGGTTACTTCGCAAACACCTGGCTCAGGTCGCCAAACGCCTTGAATTCGAGGGCGTTGCCCGACGGGTCCAGGAAGAACATCGTGGCCTGTTCGCCCACCTGGCCCTTGAAGCGCACGTGCGGTTCGATCACGAACTTCGTGCCCGCGGCCCGCAGTTTGTCTGCTAGGCGTTCCCATTCGGCCATCGGCAGGATCGCGCCGAAATGGCGTACCGGGACATCGTCGCCATCCACGGCACTGGTGGCGCGATGGCCGCATTCGTCCGGCGACAGGTGCGCCACGACCTGATGGCCGTAGAAGTTGAAGTCCACCCAGGCGTCCGAACTGCGCCCTTCGGGGCAGCCCAGCAGGTCGCCATAGAACTGGCGTGCGGTGGCGAGGTCGTGAACCGGAAAGGCAAGGTGGAACAGGGGAATGGCGCTCATCGCTGTGGCTCTTTGGAGAGGCGGTTGTGGAGTGTGTCGTTGATTGTAATCAGCAGAACTCGTAATATGAAACGAATCATTTTTTGACTAAGTATCGAAAATTTCGATGCTTGAATCGCGCCTTGCTACGCTACTTCAAGACTTTCCTGGTGGCCGCCGAAACCGGCTCGTTTTCCGCCGCCGGCACGCGGCTGGGCCTGACGCAATCGGCGGTCAGCACGCAGATCCGCCGCCTGGAAGACGATCTGGGCTGCACGCTGTTCGACCGCACTGGCAAATCGGTGGCCTTGAGTGACGAAGGCCGCCAGATGCTGGACGATGCCGCGCGGATGGTCGGGCTTTACGAATCGATGAAAGGTGCGCGGGCCCACCGCGACATGGCGCCGCTGGACCTTGGCGCCGTGTCCACCGTGCAATCGAGCCTGCTGCCCCAGGCGATGCAGCGTTTCAGGGTGGCGCACCCCGACACCCACGTGAACATCGTGCCGGGCATGTCGACCCAGTTGCTGACTCAGGTGGATGCCCGCGAACTGGATATCGCCGTGCTGGTGAAGCCACGCCTCGGCATTCCGCCGGAACTGAAATGGGTGCCGCTGATCCGCGAACGGTTCGTGGCCGTGGCGCCGCCCGACGCGCCGGACACCCTGAAGACGTTGCTGGAGACCGTGCCGTTCATCCGCTACAACCGCCACTCCACGGGTGGGCAGCTGGTGGATCGGTACCTGCGGCGCCACCGGCTGTGGGTGCGCGAGGGCATGGAGCTGGACGAGCCCGCCGTGATCCTGCAGATGGTGAGCGAAGGGTTGGGCTGCGCGATCATTCCGTCGGCACTGGTGCCGCTGCGGCAGACCCCTCACATCAAGGAAGTGCCGATGCCGGGCCAGCCGCTGTATCGCGAGATCGGGGTGCTGGTGCGGCAGTCGGCGCTCAAGCGAGCGTCGGCTGCCGCCCTGATCGACGCGTTCGTGGTGGCCAGCCGCGAACGCTGAGGGGAAAGGCGGGACAGGGGATTCTCAGGCCCGTGCCGGCTGTGGGGTGGCTTCCGGCGCCTTGCGGCGCACCATTAGCGCCAGCAGCGCGGCCACCAGGCAGGCGCTACCCGCAACGTACAGCGCCGGCGAGTAGGTGAGCCACAGCGTGCGTGACAGCCCGGCGCCAAACGCCGCCGTGGCCGCGCCTATCTGGTGCGCGGCGAAGATCCAGCCGAACACCATCGGGGCGCGCTCGCGGCCGAACGTGCTGCCGGCCAGCTTGATGGTGGGCGGTACCGTGGCGATCCAGTCCAGACCGTAGAACATGGCGAACACAGACAGGCCATAGAGCGTGAATTCCGAGTGCGGCAGCCAGAACAGCGACAGGCCGCGCAACGCGTAGTACCAGAACAGCAGCTTGCGGCTGTCGTAGCGATCCGACAGCCAGCCGGACATGATGGTGCCGACGAAGTCGAACGCGCCCATCATCGCCAGCGCCGAGGCGGCTGGTACGGCTGACATGCCAAAGTCTGCGCACAGTGCGATGAAGTGCGTCTGGATCAGCCCGTTGGTCGACAGTCCGCAGATAAAGAAGGTGCCGGCCAGGATCCAGAACGTCTGCGTGCGGGCTGCCTCGCGCAGCACCACGAACGGACCCGACCATGACAGGGGCGCGGCTGGCGCCGGCGCCGCGGCAACCGCCGCCGGCACTTCGCCATAGGGCGCCAGGCCGACGTCGGCCGGCCGCCCGCGCAGGAAACCCAGCACCACCACCGCCAGCGCGGCACATGCCGCCAGCACGGGCAGCACTGCCACGCGCCAGCCCATATGCTCGATCAGCCATGCCGCGACAGGCAGGAAGGCGAGTTGTCCCGTGGCGGAACTGGCGGTGAGCACACCGATGACCAGCCCGCGCCGCGCCGTGAACCAGCGGTTGGCCACCAGGGCGGCCAGCACCAGGGCCGTGAGCCCGGAGCCGACGCCCAGCATCAGGCCCCAGGCCACGAACAGCTGCCAGATCTGCGTGGAGACCGTCGCCAGTGCCATGCCACCGGCAATCAGCGCCAGGGCCGCACAGACGACATTGCGAACACCGAATCGCTCCATCAGGATGGCCGAGAACGGCGCCATCAGCCCGAACAGCGCAAAGCGGAAGGCCAGGATCGATGACACCTGGTCGGTACTCCAGCCCATCTCGGTGGTCAGCGGTTTCAGGAAGGCGCCGGGCAGGCCGAGCGCGGCGGAAGTGGTCAGCATCACGCAGAACGTGATGGCGGCGACGATCCACGCGTAGTGGATGCCGCGCCGGTCCAGCCGGCTGGATAGGGCTTGCGCAAACATGGGGCTCCGTTGGGGGCGATGGGGTGGAAGGAGGAAAGGCATCGACGGTTATGGCGCGATGCCCAAGGCGATCAGGCCGGGGCGGCCTCGCCGGCGTTCAGCAGCCAGGCGCGGGCGGCGTCCAGGATGTCGTCGGAAAGGGGATCCCCGGCGGTGGCGCGTGCCAGCGTGACGGCACCGACCATCGTGGCCATTTCCAGCAGGGCAGTGCGGTGCGCGAGGGCGTCGTCAGCACCGGGCCCCGCCGCTGTCGCATCGGGTGCGAGCGTCTTCCAGGCGTCCAGCAGCTGCCGGATGCCATCCAGAAAGGCGCCGCGCACGGGCTTGCCGGCTGGTTCGCGCGCCACGTCGCCAACCAGTGCCGACGCCGGGCAACCATGTTCGGGTGCATCGCGATGCACTTCGCCGAGGTATTGATCCACCAGAAAGCGCCGGGCTGCGTGCGTGTCGCCGCCGGCCTGTTCGATCCGCTGCCGCCAGCGCGCCGCCGAATCGGCAAAGGCACGCGCACAGCCCACCGCCGCCAGTTCGTCCTTCGACGAAAAATGACCGTAGAAACCGCCATGGGTCAGTCCGGCGTCAGCCATCACCTGCGCCACCGTGACGCCGTGCAGGCCGTGTTGGCGGAACAACCGTGCCGACGCAGCCTCGATGGCTGTCCTATGCTGATCGGCGACTGCCCGTGATGCACGTGCCATGTCGATCTCCTTGTCGCAAATTCTTGAAAAACGAGCTTGACCGCAGTTTAGATGATGTCCATACTTTATTCAATAGATGTCGATCATCATCCAAACTGGGCGATGGCGGCATCCGGCGAAGGTGCCGCAAACGTTGAAGCGTTGAAGCGTTGAAACCGAAATCCTGAAACCCTGAAACCCTTTCCTCACCCCCAAAGGAGAACCTGTCATGTTCAAACTGTTCGATATGTCTGGCCGCGTCGCGGTCGTCACCGGCTCCACCAAGGGCATGGGCCTGGAAATGGCGCGTGCCCTGGGCCAGGCTGGTGCCCGCGTGGTGGTATCGGGCCGCGACGCTGCGGTGTCCGACAAGGTTGCGGCCGGCTTGCGCGAACAGGGCATCGATGCCACGGGCATTGCCTGCGACATCGTCAGCCTCGACAGCGTGCGCGCCTTTGCCGACCAGGTGCTGGCCAGGTTCGGCCGCGTGGACGCGCTGGTGCTGAACGCCGCCGGCAGCACGGCGGTGGGTTCGATGCTGGGGCAGGGGCCGGAGCAGTTCGACGAGGTGATGGCCGGCAACGTGCGCGGCAACCTGGTGCTGGTAAACGCGCTGGCGCCGCAGATGATCGAGCGCAAGGACGGTTCGATCATCTTCATGTCGAGCATTGCCGCGCGGCGCGGCTCCGCCATGCTGGCCCTGTACAGCATCTCGAAGGGCGCGACCGACCTGGCCATGCGCAATCTGGCGCAGACGCTGGGCCAGTACAACATCAACGTCAACAGCATCAACCCCGGTCCGGTGCGCACGGACTTCTCGCGCGACGCGCTGTGGGGCGACCCCGAACGCGAGAAGGCGCTGTCCGCCAATATCCCGATGCGCCGCATCGCCGAGGCCAGCGACGTAGCCGGCCTGGCGGTGCTGCTGGCATCGCCGGCGGGCCGCTATATCTCGGGTCAGACCATCGGCCTGGACGGCGGCGCCACGGCATAAATCCGCGTCTGTCAGCAGCGCACCAGCGCGCGGCCGGCTGCAAGACATGTGCAGTCGGCCGCGCCTTTTTTGTGCGCGCGGCACTGGCATTGTGCGCGGATCGCACTGCATTTGTGCGATATCAAAAAGCGCGCGAAATAGCGGGAAAAATGGCTTTATTCCTACGAATTGAAGCCGTTACAGCGGGCTATGAGACCCTCGAATCTAGGATGATCGTGACCGCATTCCTGACCCCCGCCACCCGGTTGATGTCCCGCCTGACCATCACGCGCAAGCTGGTGCTGTTGTCCGTACTGTTCCTGATCCCGCTGTGCGGGGCGCTGTTGGCGGTGCTGAACCAGTCTGTGCAGTCGATCCGCGACACGCAGGACGAGCAGCGCGGCCTCAAGCTCGTGGGTATCGCGCTGGACTTCATGCGCGAAACGCAGGTGCGCCGGGGCGCTGCAAATGGCGTGCTGCTCGGCAACGCCAGTTTCCGGCCCACCTTCGACGCCGCCGACGGCAAGGCCGCGCAGCATCTGGCCAGCCTGCTCGGGGAATCGGGTGCCATTGAATCGTTTGCCATCGCGCCCGACGTACGGAAGCTGGACGAATCCTGGCAGCAGATCCGCAAGCTTGGCCTCGACACGCCTGCCGCGCCGCTGTTCGAGCGCCATACCGCGCTGGTCAGGCAGACGCGGTTGTTCATCGGCGACGTGGCCGACCATTCGTCGCTGGCGCTTGATCCAGAGGCCGGCTCCTACTACCTGATCAACCTGACCGTGGGTCCGATGCCCAAGCTGGCCGAAGTCAGCGCGCTGGCGCGCGGGCGGGGCGCCGGCATCATCGCCCAGGGCGGCTATTCCGACGCCGCGCAGCAGGCCGACCTGGCCGCGCTGGCCGACCAGATCCTGGACGGGCTGGAAGTTGCCCGCCGTGACATGGCCCGCGTGGAGCGCGCCGCGCCGCAGTATCACGACCGGGTGGATGCGGCGATGAAGCAGCTGGCGGCCGTGGACAATTTCTATCGCACGCTGAAGGTCAGCATGCTTGGTTCGGCCGGTATCACGATCGATGCCAAATCGTACTTTGCCGAGGGCACCGCCGCGATCGAAGCCGTATCGGCGGTCAGCCGCGAGTTCACCGCCCTGGCGGGCACCATGCTGGCGCAGCGCGTGGCCGCCGAGCAGCGCAAGCTGGCTGTGCTGGCAACCATTGCGCTGCTGACCGTGGGCGGCGCGCTCTACCTGTTTGCCGGTTTCAGCCGTGGCATGCGCGACGACGTCCGCGATGTGGCCGACCTGGTGACGCGCATCAACGACGGCGACCTGGGCGTGCAGATCGAGGCGCGCGGCCGGGACGAACTCAGCGACGTCAAGCGGCACCTGATGACGCTGGTGGAGGCATGGCGCGGCATCATCGGCGATACGCGCGACAGCGCGCAGAACGTGCTGGTGGCGGCGGGGCAGATCGCACAAGGCAATGCGGACCTGTCGCAGCGCACCGAGGCGCAGGCGTCGTCGCTGGAGCAGACGGCGGCCAGCATGGAGGAACTGACGTCGATCGTGCAGCAGAACGCCGGCAACGCCAGCCAGGCCAGCACGCTTGCTGCCGAAGCGGCCGGCATTGCCGTGGCGGGTGGCGAGTCGGTGAGCCGCATGCGCCAGACCATGAGCGAGATCGAGGCCGATTCGCGCCGGATCGTCGACATCATCGCTGTGATCGACAGCATTGCGTTCCAGACGAATATCCTGGCGCTCAACGCGGCCGTCGAGGCGGCCCGGGCCGGCGAGGCCGGGCGAGGCTTTGCGGTGGTGGCGGGCGAGGTACGCACGCTGGCCCAGCGCGCCGCCAATTCGGCCAAGGAAATCCGCACGCTGATTTCGCAGTCGGCAGGCCGTGTTGCCGATGGCACGGCGCTGGCCGTCGATACCGCGGCCACCATGAGTGAAGTGGTGACGGCGGTGCAGCGCGTGACGACGATGATGGACGAGATCAGCCGCGCGTCGCACGAGCAGAGCGGCGGCATTGCGCAGGTGAATCAGGCTGTGACCCAGATGGACCAGGTCACCCAGCAGAACGCCGCGCTGGTGGAAGAGGCTGCGGCGGCGGCCAGGGCGCTGCAGGAACAGGCCGAGCGGATGGAGCAGGCGGTGAGCGTGTTCCGGCTGGCGGCGTAGGGCGTGTGAAAACGGAGGCCCCGAAAGCAAAGCGCCCGCTTCGCAGCGGGCGCGTGTTGCCGGGCGGGCCGGACCGGCCTTACCAGCCGTTGAAGCCGCCGGCACCGGTGACGGCGGCATCCACATCCTGGCGTTGGACGCGGATGTTGTTTTCCACTTCCGTCACGCCGAACGTGTTGTCGGCCAGATCCTCGATATCGTATTTCTGGCCGCGCGTTTGCACCGTGCCGCCAAGCGTGACCTTGCCCTTGTCGACGTCGATCGACACCTCGCGCACGTCGATGCCGCTGGTGAAGGTCAGCCGTTCGCAGATCTCGTCGCGGATACGCTCGTCCGTGCGCGTGTAGCCGCGCGGGCCTGCGCGCTTTTCCATGGCGCCGGGGCCAAACCAGTCGCTGACGGCCTGGCCGATGCGGTGGCCAAGGTTGTAGAGCGCGCCGTGCTCTTCTTCACGGTCGTCGTCATGGTCGCGCCACGCCTCGCGCCACCGTCCGCCGGATTCGCGTCCCGATTGCGAATAGCCGCGTTCCCGGTCATCGCCGCCGCTCATATAGTCCCGCCCGTAGCGTTGCGCGTGGTAGGACGGGCGGCTTTCGCCCCATTCGTCGCGCGGCTCCGTCCAGTAGCGGGTATCGCTGCGCAGGTCGTTGAAATAGGCGGTGTGGCCGCTGCCCCGGCCGCTGCCCTGACCGCTGTGCTCGTCGCCGCCCTGGCCCCGATATGCCGGGGCGCGCCGCTCCGCCGCGCGCAGCCAGGCCTGGTCGGCGTTGCCGAATCCGCGTTCGTCGCGCCGTTCGCCCGACTCCCGGCCAGCCCGGCCGCCCTGGCCGCGCTGCCAGTCGTCACCGCGGCTGCGGCTCCCCCCTTCGTCATCGTTGCCGTAGTCGCCGCCGGAGCCATACTGGCCAAACTCGCCTTGCCGGCGGTGCACGCCATAGTCGACGCGCCGGCGCTCGTCGCCCAGATCGCCGTAATCGCCATACTCGCTGGCGTACTGGCGGCTGCGGTATTGCTCTCGCTGGCGCCAGTCCTGGTCGTCCTCCGGGGACTCGCCATAACCGCCGTTCAGTCCGTATTGCAGATCGCTGCCGCGATCGTCCCGGCCGCGATAGCCCGATGGTGCCGGACCGCCTTCGCTTAGCTGCCCCGGCGTCAGGCGCTGGCGGCGCCGCGCGTCGTCCCAGTTGTCACCGAACGATTCGGGCTGCCAGTCCTGATCCTGCCAGCGTGAGCCGCGGCCATCGTCCCAGGGATCGCCCATGTCGTCGTCGCGTCGGTTTTCATCGGCTCGCCAGGGGGTGTTCCGGCGATTGCGCTCGCTGTGGTAGTCGCCCATATTGCGCTCCTGAAGGTTGTGGGATCGCCATGCGTGCGATGCGGCATGCCGCGTCGCGCCGCTGGCCATTCCAACAATCTGGCAAGTTTCGTACCGTGGCGAAGACGCCTTGTGCGGACTGGCGTGGCGGGCGACGGGGCGCTCGGGAAACCACTCGTTCCATGCAAGCCTTGCGAGGCTGCATGTAAAGACTGCACGTCGGGCGCGGGTGCGCCGTGGGTCACCGCGCGTTCACGCGACGGATGTTCCCGGCCGGGGGCGGACCATTCGTGGCGGCCGAACTGGGCGGCTGTGGCACAGGCGCAGGTTCGCCAGGCACGGCGCGGGGTTCGCGGACCGGCGCAATGCCTTCCACCGTGTTGAACAGGTGGCTGTTCGCGTATTCGATGGCCACCGCTTCCAGAAAATTGGCGGGCGGTCGCGCCTCGGCTGGCGCGGGAAGCGCCTTGTCCGCGTGGGCGGCCGTGTGAAAGCAAAGCAGCAGGACGCGCAGCAGCAGGATGAAACCCCGAATCCGGTAGCGGATGATGCGGGCTTGGCTTGGGCGAGACGGCGCGACGACGCCCGGCCGCAACTGTGGCGGAATCAACATGGCAGTTCTCCGGGAAAGGAGCAATACGCTCCGGATCAGGGTCGAGGCGCGGCGCCGCGCTCGATGCGTCTGATTGCAGGGAACATGCCATCGGCGTATGCGGACGGGGCGCGCGGCGCCCGTCACTTTTGGCGGATAAAACTGGGCAAACTGCTATGTCATTCCAACACCTGGCATCGCGATTCGTTGGGCAAATGCCAACTATGCGGATGCCGCCGCTCAGATCCAGACGTCGTTCTGCGCCGTGCGGTCGCCGCCCTGGTCGCCTGTGTTGACCACACCGCGCGGCTCGATCAGCAGCATGCGGACTTCCGCCTCGGCTACGGGCCTGTGTTCGACACCTTTGGGTACCACGTACATTTCGCCTGCGTTGACGGTCACATGGCCGTCGCGAAAGTCGAGGCGCAACTGGCCGTCGAGCACGATGAACGTCTCATCGGTATCGGCGTGCTGGTGCCAGATGAACTCACCCTCGATCTTGACGATCTTGAACTGGTAGTCGTTCATCTCGGCAATGACGCGCGGCTGCCAGTGGTCGGTGAAGAGGCTCAGCTTCTGGGTGAAATTGACGGCGCTGGCAGCGCGATGGGCGGGGACTGCGACCGGCGATGGCTGCATGACGGGGCTCCTTGTGGTGTATGAGACAGGCAGCCGAGTCTGCGCCTGTGTCGGCGCACGGTCTTGTACGATCGTGCAGCCTCAGGTCGCGGCGCCTCGCAACGCGCGCAACCAGCGGCCCGGTGAATGCCCGAAGGCGCGCGTGAAATGGCGGGTCATGTGGCTCTGGTCGGTGAACCCGGCGCAGACGGCGGCGTCGGCCAGCGATTGCCCCGCCGCTGCCAGGCGCCTGACCATGTCCAGCCTGCGCATCACCAGATAGCGGTGCGGACTGGTGCCATAGAGCACCCGGAAGTCGCGCGACAGGCTCCAGCGGTCGCGGCCACTGGCCAGCTCCAGCTCGTCGAGTGTCACCGGCCGTTCCAGGTTGTCCCGAAGGCAGGTCCGGGCCAGTTCGGCGGCGCGGTAGTCCACCGCCTGGCGTCCACGTGCCGCCCCGGCCGCCGCTGCCAGCGCGTGCGCAAGGTCGAAGATCGCGTCGTCCTCCTCCAGCGGGTCCATGGCGCTGTCCATGGACCGAAGCAAGGTGCCGGCCGCCGCGAATAGCCGCGGATCGTCGGAACGCCCGCCGGCCACGAAGGGCAGCGGTCGGCCACCCAGCACGCGCTGGATCAGCGCAGGCTCGATGTAGAGCATGCGGTAGTGGAATCCGGCGTCGGTGCCGGCATGGCCATCGTGCGGCTCGTCCGGATGCAGCACGATGGTGCCGCCCGGCTGGCTATGAACCATGCCCCGTCGATAGGAAAAGCTCTGGACGCCGGACAGCGTGCAGCCGATGGCATAGGTGTCATGGCGGTGCATGTCATAGCCATGACCACCGAAAAACGCCTCGATGCGCTCCATCTGGCGCGCGGACGCGTCACGTTGCACCCAGTCGCGCTTGCCCGGCAGCGCAATGCTGGCGTCAGTGGACGCCGCCATGCGTGGTCGAGTGGTCATGGGTGTGGGGATGGGCATGTGGGGCGCCGGCCGGGGGCAGGCCGATGTCGGCGCTGCAGCTGGGGTTTTCGGCATCGTGCTCGTGCGGTTCCAGCGCGCCGGGTACCCGGCGGCTCGACAGGCCGTCGGCGCGCAGCCAGGCCAGCGTCGCCGCGGCCGCGCGATCGATCAGCTCGCCGCATCGGCTGTAGTCGTACGGCGAGACATCGAGCGGGCACAGCGGCGGCACCACGGCAATGTGGGCCTGCTCGCCCCAGCGTTCCAGGTCATGCACCAGTTGCCGCGCCACCAGCAGCGACAGCGCATTGAACGCATGTTCGATCGCGCCCTTGGGCGGACGCCGTTCGGCGCATGCAAAGCCCGCCGGCAGCACGATGATGCGCGTGGCGCCAAGGCGGATGGCCGTGGACACGGGCGTGTTGTTCGCCACGCCGCCGTCGATCAGCTTCTGGCCGTTGATTTCCACGGGCGGGAAGACGCCCGGGATGGCCGCGCTGGCCAGCACGGCCTGGACGATATTGCCCGACGACAGCAGGACTTCCGCCCCACTATGCATGTCGGTGGCGACAATGTGCAGCGGCAAGGCCGCGTCTTCCACGCGTGCGTCGCCAAGATGGCGTTTCAGCAGGCGCTTCAGCGCCATGGACTCCACAAGATGGCCGCGATTGCCAATGATCATCCCGAGCATGCTGCGCCACGACCACGGCAGCACCTCCGCCCGCGTGATGCTGCGCCACAGGCCTTCCAGCTTCGAAATGCCATCGGGGTGTGGGTTGCTGGCGAAGTAGGCGCTGTTGATGGCACCGGCGGAGGCACCGATGACCAGATCTGGCGTGACGCCCCAACTCACCAGTTCGCGGAGCATGCCGACTTCGATGGCGCCCAAACTGCCACCGCCGGCGAACACGAATGCAGTCTTTTCCATGGTCTTCAGATCTGGGCGGCATCGCCCGTGGAGTTTGGAACCGATTGTGGTGTGGAGAGGATAGGCCACTTCCGGTCCGGCAAAAAGGGCCGGCAGGGTGGAAATGACCTGTCAGGCCACCAGCGGCTCGAGTTGCTGCCGGATTTCCGGCAGCAGGCGGGTTGCGCAGCGCGCCAGGTTCACCTGCATCGTGACTTCGGCCACATCGACCAGCGCGGGGTCCAGGTTATAGCTGCCACGCTGCGCCAGCCAGCGCAGCACGTCCGCCAGGTGCCAGACCGACGCGGAGCCCTCGTGCACCGGCAGCGGAAACGAAGCGGGGTAGGTGGTCATCAGCTTGCGCATGTTCTGCCGGGAGACCCCGACGGCCTCGGCCACATCGGTCAGGCCGACGAAGTCGGGCGTGGCCTCGATCAACCGCGCAAGCGGCGCGGCGCGGCGCACATCGGCCAGCGCGCTGAGGATGGCGCCATGGGCCGTGTCGGCCTCCCGTGCGAACATCAGCGCAATGCGTCCCGGAATGCCGATGCCGACCAGCGCGTCGTCGCAGCCACTGGCCCCAAGGCGTTCCACCACGTCGTCCTGATCGTCGTCCGAAGCGGGCAGCTGGTACTTAAGGGTGAAGTTGTATTCCATGTTGTCCTGTCAGTGCGAGACACCAGGGGGCGCTTTGCGGCTCTGATGGATGGCGCAGTGGTCTACCACGCGACGCAGGAACCGGGCATGGAGTTCCGGGTTGCGAGGCGTGCTCCAGATCGACACGATGCAGAATTCCCCGCAGCGGCAGGCGGCGCAGTGGTAGGGGCAATACAGCTTGCCCCACGCATGCGCGCCGCCCAGCTTGCAACGCCAGAATTCACCCTCCGCGTACTGGACTGCGGCTTCGATTTCCTTTCCTGGATGTTTTTCCCGACCCATCAGGCCTCCCACGATATGCGGCAGCTCGTCAGTTGTCAACTGACAATCTGCGAGCCGGTTGACGAAAAGCAGTGGGAGAGACCCTATCAGGGCGCGCCGGAAAAATGGCGATTTGGACACAAAAGACACAAACTCGCACGAACATGTGTCCGCCCGCGTCGGGGCGACGGACGCATGGTTCAACGGGAGATGGGCGACAACGCTCTGGAATTGGCCGCCGCGAGCGCGTGGCCTGGAGGCTCATCCAGGCATGCCATTGGATGCGATGGGAGGACGATTCATGGGGGACCCGCAACACATGCTGCGGGTCCTGAGGGGCGGCTCGCGCGGCGGACCGGTCAGGCCGCCAGCGGTTCGTTTGCCGGCTTGCCTGCGTCCGTCAGCATGGTGCCGTGGTCGCGGTAGTGGGTGTGCCAGGCAAACGCTTCCTCCAGCACATGGGGCGTCTGCCCGCCGCGCAGGCAGGCGCGGCGGTAGTAGTCGAGCAGGCCGTCGCGATAGGCCGGATCGGTGCAGTTGTTGATGACCTGCAGCGCCCGCTCGCGTGGCGCCAGGCCGCGCAGGTCGGCCAGGCCGTGCTCGGTGACGAGGATATCCACGTCATGCTCGCTGTTGTCCACGTGCGTCACCATGGGCACGATGCTGGAAATCTTGCCGTCCTTCGCCACCGACTTCGTGACGAAGACCGACAAATACGCATTGCGCGCGAAGTCACCCGAGCCGCCAATGCCGTTCATCATGTGCGTGCCGCCCACGTGCGTGGAGTTGACGTTGCCGTAGATGTCGCATTCCAGCGCCGTGTTGATGGTGATCAGGCCCAGGCGGCGCAGCACCTCTGGGTGGTTGCTGATCTCCTGCGGACGCAGTACGAGCTTGCTCTTGTAGTGGTCGATGTCGTCGAGCACACGGCGATACACCGGCGCGGACAGCGTCATCGACGCCGCCGAGGCAAAGCGCATCTTGCCGGCGTCGATCAGCGCGATGGTGCTGTCCTGCAGCACCTCGGAATACATTGTCAGATCATGGAATGGCGAATCGGCCAGGCCGTGCAGCACCGCGTTGGCGATGGTGCCGATGCCGGCCTGCAGCGGCTGCAGGGTCGGCGACAGCCGGCCCGCACGCACTTCACGCTCCAGCAGCGCATTCAGGTGGCCGGCAATCAGATTCGTCTCGGCATCGGGCGGCAGCGCGTTGGACGGGCTGTCGTCGGCCTGCGTGATGACGATGGCCGCGATGCGCGACGGGTCGACCGGGATGTAGGGCAGGCCGATGCGCTGCTCCACGGCAATCAACGGAATCGGCTGCCGATACGGCCGCTGCACGGGGAAGGCGATGTCGTGCAGGCCTTCCAGCCCGCTCGGCATGTTCAGGTTCAACTCGATGATGACCTTCTTCGCCGTCTTGGCGAAGCTGGCCGAGTTGCCGACCGACGTGGTGGGGACGATGCCGCCCGACTCCGTAATGGCGGTGGCCTCGATGACCGCGATGTCCACTGGCCCGATCTGGCCGCTGCGCAGCAGTTCGGCGGTCTCGCCCAGATGCTGGTCGATGAACATGACCTCGCCGCCGTTGATCTTGCGGCGCAGCGTGGCGTCGGACTGGAACGGCAGGCGCCGCGCCAGCACGTTGCTTTCGGCCAGGATCTTGTCGGTGTCGTGTCCCAGCGAGGCGCCGGTGATCAGGGTGATCTGGAGCGGATCGGTGGCGGCGCGGCGCGCCAGCGCCACGGGAACGGCCTTGCAGTCGCCGGCACGCGTGAATCCGCTCATGCCGACGGTCATGCCGTCCCGGATCAGGCTTGCGGCTTCATCGGCCGACATGATCCTGTCCTGGAGGGCGGCCAGGCGAATGCGATCGCGGTACATCTAGTCTCCTTGCTGGGGGCTGTCTGATCTGCCGCCAGGGGCCTCGTGGGTCCGTGACGGACGGTGCGTCTTGGAGGCGCGTAGCACAGTGTAGCGACCGCTTAATATTCTCACCATGATTTAAAGCTCTGGGATCGAGTCGGAATTTTCATAGTCATGAAGACGGCACGCCACTGTCGTAGCGTGCGGCAGGAGAGTGCGGCGAGAACCATACATGGAGGGATACCGGTGCTTCATGATCCTGCGCAAGAGTGGTGCATGGCGAGCCGTTTCCGGGGGCCGCAAACATCCCGGATGTGTTTCGGCGCTGGCGGGGCTACTATCGTTTCCAGCGCGGCCGGCATGCCCGGCCAGGCAGTCTTCGCAGTCTTCGATCGATGCATCACGCGCCGGCGTGGCCGGCCGCTTCACAGCAACGGGGGAAAGCATGGAGATGACCCAGGCGACGTCGGAACTCGACGCCAATCCTGACACCGATGACGCACCGGCCGCGCAGCCGACGCCGACCGAACTCGAGGCGCCGTTCTCGAACCTGGAAACGCGCCGGCACCAGATGTTCCCCACGCTGACGCATGCCGAGATCGACCGTATCCGGCGTTTCGGCCACGTCCGAACATGGCAGGCCGGCGAACTGATTTTCCAGGTAGGCGATGCAGGCCGCGGCATGCATGTGGTGTTGGCCGGGCGCGTGCGGATCGACCGTCGTGACGGGTTAGGCCACCGTACGCCGATCACCGAGGAGGGCCCGGGCCAGTTCCTGGCCGAAGTCGGGCAACTGACCGGCAAGCCGGCGCTGGTGGACGCCGTGGCGCTGGAGGATGTGACCATCCTCGTGATCCCGCCGCCCAGCCTGCGGGCGCTGCTGGTGGCCGAAGCCGATCTGGGCGAGCGCATCATGCGCGCGCTGATCCTGCGCCGGGTGGGGCTGATCGAGCAGGGGGGCGGGCCGGTGCTGGTCGGCAAGGGCACCGAGCCGCTGCTGCTGGCATTGCAGGCGTTCCTGCGCCGCAACGGCCATCCGCACCGCGTGATCGACATCGAGACCGACACCGATTCCACCTGTCTGCTCGATATCAGCAAGGCGCCCCAGAGCGATTTCCCGATGGTGATCTGCCCCGACGGCAGCGTGCTGCGCGCGCCGGACGAAGGCCAGCTTGCCAGTTGCCTGGGACTGGTGCCCGAATTCGATCCGGACCATGTCTATGACGTGATCGTGGTCGGGGCCGGTCCGGCCGGGCTGGCGACGGCCGTTTATGCCGCGTCCGAGGGGCTGTCGGTGGCCGTGCTCGATTGCCGGTCGCCGGGCGGCCAGGCCGGCGCCAGTGCCCGCATCGAGAACTACCTGGGCTTTCCGACCGGCATTTCCGGCCAGGCGCTGGCCGGCCGCGCGTTCGTGCAGGCGCTCAAGTTCGGTGCCCACGTCGCCATTCCGCTAGAAGCCAAGGCGTTGCATTGTGGCGAAAATCCGATCGAACTCGAACTGCAGGACGGCCGCCGCATTCCCACGCGGACCGTGGTGATTGCCAGCGGGGCGCAATACCGGCGTGCCGAGATCGATTCGCTGGAACGCTACGAGGGGCGCGGCGTGTACTACTGGGCGTCGCCAGTGGAGGCCAAGCTCTGCAAGGACGAACACGCGATGCTGGTGGGCGGCGGCAATTCGGCTGGCCAGGCGGCGGTATTCCTGGCGTCGCACGCGGCCGAGGTGCATATGCTGGTGCGCGGCGAGGGGCTGGAGGCCACCATGTCGCGCTATCTGATTGACCGGCTCAAGGGCCTGCCGAACGTGCATCTGCACACCCATTCGCAGATCACGGCGATGGAGGGCGATGGCTGGCTTTCCACGGTGCGGTACAAGGAGCGCGCCAGGGGGCCGGAATGCGTGGCCGTGCCGATGCGCCACGTGTTCCTCTTCATCGGCGCGGCGCCGAACACCGAATGGCTGCGCTCGTGCCATGTGGAGACCGACAACAAGGGCTTCATCCTGACCGGCTACGACGCGCATCACTCCTGCACCGAACGGGCCGACTACACGCTCGAAACCAGCGTGCCCGGCGTGTTCGCGATTGGAGACGTCCGGTCGGGCTCCACCAAGCGCGTGGCTGCCGCGGTGGGCGAGGGCGCGGCCGTGGTGGCACAGATCCATCACTATCTGGCCACGCTGGAACATGCACGGGTCTGAGCGCGGAGGAATGTCTGATTCGTGAGTTGAGGGCATCAATGTCGTTCTGAAGACGATGACCCTGCGCTTTGTTTCATGGTTACACTGCCTGCGCCCTGTCCGGAATCGTCGCCGGCAGGGCGATTCGGGTATTCGACCGGGCCCTAGCCCGGCGCATCAACCAGGAGACAGATCATCATGGGTATTCCCTTCGCCAGCCTGGCGAAGCGTGCGGGCATTGCCGTTGCGGCGATGGCTGCCACGCTTGCCGCCGTGCCTTCGCTTGCCGCAGACAGCTTCCCCAACCGGCCGATCCGCCTGATCGTGCCGTTCGCGCCCGGCGGCAGCGTCGACATCGCCGGCCGGCTCATCACCGATGCCTGGGGCAAGCAATTGGGGCAGTCGATCGTGGCCGACAATCGCGCCGGCGCGTCGGGCAATATCGGCATGGACCAGCTCGCCAAGGCGAAGCCCGACGGCTACACGCTGGCCATCAACAACGTGGCGCTGGCGGTCAATCCCTCGCTGTTCGCCAAACTGCCATTCGATACGGCCAGGGATTTTGCGTCGGTTGGCACGATGGGGACGTCGCAGCACGTGCTGGTGGTCAACAACGCGCTGCCGGTGAAGAACGTCAAGGAACTGGTGGCCCTGGCCCGCGCGCAGCCGGGCAAGCTGAGCTTCGGATCGGCCGGGTCGGGCAGCACGTTCCATATGGCGGCCGAACTGTTCAAGACCGAGTCCGGCGCCGACATCCTGCATGTGCCCTACAAAGGCGGCGGCCCGGCCCTGGTCGATACGATTGCCGGCCAGGTGCAGATGAGCTTCCCGGTGCTGTCCGCGGCGCTGCCGCACGTGCAGGCGGGCAAGCTGCGCGCGCTGGCCGTGACCGGGCCCAGGCGTTCGCCGCTGATGCCTGACGTGCCCACGATGGCCGAGGCCGGCCTGCCGAACTACGCGTTCGAGACGTGGTTTATCGTCAGCGCGCCGGCCGGTACGCCCACGGATGTGCTGGCGAAACTGAACCAGACGCTCAACGCGGCATTGGCCCAGCCCGAACTCAAGGCGCGGCTGCTCAAGGAAGGCTTCGAGCCGCTGACGATGAGCCCGGCCCAGGCCGATGCCATGCTGCGCAAGGAAATGGTCCGCTGGGCCGCGCAGATCAAGAAGGCCGGGATTACGCCCGAGTAACGCGCCCCGGGGAGCCATCGCCGGGTTGCCGGTCCGCCAGATGGCCAAAGGGCCAGGCTGGCGGATCGCCGGCTGGCTCAGGCCGCCATCGCCGGCATCGGCGCACCGTTGGCCGGCATCGCGTACATCAGCGGCGCCGCGCCGGCCTGGATGCGTGCGCGCTGTGCCTCGGTGGTCATCTCCTCCAGGAGCTTCGAGAAGCGCGGTTCGAACATGCCGGTCACGATGTACGTCCAGCGGTACGCCTTGAGGATCACCGCCTCCACGTCCGGCGCATGCGGGGCATCCTGCGCGCCGCGGATCACGCGCAGGAAGTAGGCCGCATCGGCGTGGGCCTGTGCTTGCAGGATCGCGTCGAAGCCGCCCACGATCGCCAGCATGTCGTCGATGGCCGCATCGCGCTCGGCGTCGCTGACGCGGGCGTTCTCGCGGATCCACTCCAGCTCGTCCAGGATCGCGTGCTGCGATTCCTCGCGCCAGTGGTACAGGAACACATCCTTGAACAGCTCGGATACGTCCGGCGCCGTGCCGATGCTGGCGCGATAGTGGGCCTGCGAGAACAGTTCGAGCTGGCAGATCACGGCCAGCACGGCCCATGTGCGCTTGCCGAGCACGAACGCGGCCACGTCGTTCGGCTGGGCGTCGAAGCGATAGCCTTCGGGCATGTCCTGCGCGGCCAGCCGTTCGATGCGGCGAAACAGTTCCTGGTGCTTCAGTTCCTCGTCGGAAAAGCGGATCAGGGCCTCCAGCGCGACCTGGTCGCCCAGCGCATGTTGCCCGGTCAACTCCAGCACCTTCGCGCTGACGAAGCGTTCCACCAGCCCGAACATGTTGGCGTAGGTACGGCCTTGGACCTGGCTCAGGAATCGCTGCTCAGAGGCGCTCAGGAAGGGCAGTTCGTCGACGAGCGACAGGCCGTCGGGCATGAACTTGTGCGAAAGGTCGAACGTGCGGCCGCGAATCACGTCCTGGTCGATGTCCCAGCGGATGCGGCGTGAAGCGGCGATGCAGCGGGCGTAGCGTTGTGTGTCGGCGGAAAGGGATACAGCTTGCATTGCGAAACTCCTTGATACGTGAAATCCGTCCCATGGAGGACGTGGGGCGGATACTCGGACGTTTTGGGGGCGTCGCGCGTGAGGCCGGTGTCCCGACTGCAATCGTTTTCATCGGAATCGGCACCGGAAAGCGGGACGTGCGTCCTTGGCGCGGGTTTACTCGGGGAATTACGATAGGACTACCGGCAATGCCATGCTGGACGCGGCGTGCAGACCACCGCTGTACGCCACCGGCCCGGTCCGTTCGCCTGCACGGGACCGAAGTCCCACGTGCGGGCACCGGGTTTTCCCCCGGAGCGGGCAAAAACCGGGACACCGGTCACGGACACGCTCGCCAGCGATTTCCGACAATGACTCCACGGATCGGCCGCTGCCATCCCGGCCCCCGGCCATCCGTGTGTTGCTTCTGATTGGAGTTCAAAGTTTGGAGTCGTCGAGATGTGTACGAAAGTTGCAAAGACCCTGCTTGCCGTTTCAGCCGTTTCCGCATTGACCATCGGCATCGCCCAGACCGCCCACGCCGCGTGGAGCGAAGTATTCGTTCCGTCGAATGGATCGACATTGCACGTGAGCAAGTCATCGTGCCTGCGTGGCACCTTTGATCCCTATGCGGATGGCGCCCGAATGGGCCCGCGTGATGCCTTCAGCGACGGCGGCAACCGCATCGGTCCGCGCGACGCGTACACCGACGGCGCGCGCAGCGTGGGCGCCCAGGGGGACTGCGCGATGCGCGCGGTCTGACGCGCGCTAGCGCGCTTCGCCCGGCCGCGACAGACCACCTGTTGCAGCCGGGATTTCAACCTCCGTCGCGAGACACCGGCCCTGGTGTACGGCATCCGGCGCACCATCCATGCACCGCGTCTGGCCTTCCGCACATGGCGGGGCCGGCAGTCGTCATTGATGTCGGCGCGCTGGGGATCGTTGTCTAAGATAGGTGAGTCGCCCGGCACGGCCGGACGCGGCGAGCCGTTGCCGGACGTTGCCCGGCGGCGCGCCGCGTCGCCCGTATCCTGCCCCGTGCGCGACCCGCCCATGCCGATGCTCAAGCAGCAGATTCGCCTATGCACCAGCCCGGACCGCGTACGCCTGGCGTATGCCATCACGGGCAGCGGGCCGCCGCTGGTGAAGGCCGCCAACTGGATGAGCCACCTCGAGTTCGACGTGGGCAGCCCGGTCTGGAGCCATATGCTGTGCGCGTTGTCCGAGCAGCACACGCTGATCCGGTACGACGAACGCGGCTGCGGCCTTTCCGATCGCCACGTGGAAGACCTGTCATTCGACGCCTGGCTGCGCGACCTGGAAACCATCGTCGATGCCATGGCCGTGGAGCCGTTTGCGTTGCTGGGCATCTCGCAGGGGGCATCGATCGCCGTGGCCTATGCCGTGGCGCATCCCGAGCGCGTCAGCCATCTGGTGCTGCACGGCGGCTACGCACGGGGGCGGCTCAAGCGCAACCAGGGCGAAGCCATGCGCGAAGAGGCCGATCTGATGATCCGGCTGGCCGAAATCGGCTGGGGTCAGGAAAATCCGGCCTTCCGGCAGTTCTTCACCACGCAGTTCATTCCGGGCGGCACGGCCGAGCAGCACCGCTGGTTCAATGAACTGGAGCGGGTTTCCACGTCGCCGGTCAATGCCGCGCGCTTCATGCGCATCTTCAACGAAATCGACGTGGTGGACCTGCTGCCGCGGGTCAGCTGCCCGACGCTGGTGATGCATGCCGTGCGCGATGCGCGGGTGCCGTTCGACGAAGGTCGGCTGATCGCCAGCATGATCCCCAACGCCCGCTTCGTGCCGCTGGACAGTGGCAATCACCTGCTGCTGGAAACCGAGCCGGCCTGGGACCGCTGGATCGAGGAGGTGCGTGCCTTTCTGCCGGCACCTGCACCGTCCACCGACCCCGCCTTCGGTGCCCTGACGCGGCGCGAACGCGACATCGTGGTGCTGATCGCGCAGGGCCGCGACAACGCGCAGATCGCCGCCCATCTGGGGCTGTGCGAAAAAACCGTGCGCAACCACATCACCAGCATCTTTTCGAAACTCGAGGTGGAGAATCGCTCGCAAGCCATCGTCCTGGCGCGGGAATCGGGGTTTGACCGGCAGCGTGTCTAGCGCTCCGAAGCGCACCCAACCCGGCGGCGGCGACGAATTTCCGCTTGACATACAGATCTGTCTACCTAACACTATGAGACAGATCTGTCTACTTCTGGATCTGCAAGTTTCGTCCCGATTTCCGATTGAAGGTTTTCCGATTCGCAAGGAGCTTTCCCATGTCGAGCCAACCCGAAGTTCGTCCACCGCTGCCGCCGTTCACCCTGGAGACCGCCACCGCCAAGGTGCGCGCGGCCGAAGACGGCTGGAACACACGCGACCCGCACCGCGTGGCACTGGCCTATACGGTCGACAGTGCCTGGCGCAACCGTGCCGAATTCGTGAACGGGCGCGACGATATCGTGGCCTTCCTGACGCGCAAATGGCAGAAGGAACTCGACTATCGGCTGATCAAGGAGCTCTGGGCGCACGACGGCAACCGCATCGCGGTGCGCTTTGCGTACGAGTGGCACGACGACTCGGGCAACTGGTTCCGGTCGTACGGCAACGAGAACTGGGAATTCGACGAAAACGGCCTGATGCGCCGCCGGTTCGCGTGCATCAACGACGCGCCGATCCGCGAGGCGGACCGCAAGTACCACTGGCCGCTGGGCCGCCGGCCCGATGACCATCCGGGCCTGAGCGATCTGGGGTTCTGAGACGCTGCCCACCCGGAGCGCGCCGTCTTCGCCCTCTCCCAAAAGCGGGAGAGGGCGTCTTGCATCACGGCTTCACTGCATCACTGCATCTTCTGCAGGTTGCCCACGCGCACCAGCATCTCCGTGAACATCTGCATGTCCAGGTTCAGGTCGGAGACTTCCTTGTACTCCTTGGCATTGTGCGCGGTGTACTTCTTGCCGGGCATGGCGGGGCCGAAGTTGATGGCGTTCGGCATCAGCTTGGCCGTGGTGCTGCCGGCCGTGGGCACCGGCCTGGCTTCGAGCCCGGTGGTGTCGCCGTAGATGTTCAGCAGCGTGGACAGCCAGGCCCCCTTGGGGTCGCGGGCCATCCAGTCGCCCTGTTCGTGCTGGATCTCCAGCGCGGTGTGCGTCTGCGCGGCCCAGGCCTGGATGCGCTCGGCGATCTTCGCGCGCAGGGCGTCGGGCGTGGACCCGCGCGGCATGCGCACATTGGCCGTGACTTCCAGCTTGCCGTTGCGGTCGCGGATCAGCGTTGGCGACATCGTCAGCGGACCCATGAAGTCGTCGCGATAGCCCACATCCATCTTTTCGCCCAGGTAGCCGGTGCCGTACAGGTCCGTCAGGTAGCGCGTGGCGCGCGCGTACTGGTTGTCCGCGAACGGCACACCCGACGCCTGCAGGAACATCGCCAGGCGCGGCACGGGGTTCACGCCTTCCTCGGGGCGCGAGCCGTGTGCCGACGAGCCAGTCACCTTTACGTCGATGGCGTCGCCGTTGCGTGCGATATCGATGGTGAACTTTCCCTGCGCGGCTTGCTGGGCGATGAAGGCCGCACGCGCCTGCTCCAGCGTCGCGGCCACGGCGTTCAGGTCGCCGCCGGCAATGCGGGCGGTGGCCGTCTGCGGAATCGCGTTTGCCGATGCGGCGCCGGCCATCGCGACGATGGCGGCCTGCTTGCCGTCGGCGGGCTGGTCCGGAAAGCGCACGGTCAGCGCGCCAGAGCCTTTTTCGGCCACCACGGCCGGGTACTTGCTGTCGAGCACGATGTTGTACTCGGGCAGGGCGGTCTTGTCGCGGTAGTACTTCATGCCGTCGCCGCCGGTTTCCTCGGTCGTCTCGATCATCAGGCGAATCGTGCGCGCCAGCGGCACGCCGCTCTCGCGCACGGTCTTCATGGCGAAGAGCGCCGCCGCAATCGATCCCTTGTCGTCGATGGTGCCGCGGCCGTAGAGGTAATCGCCCACGCGCGTGACCTGGAACGGGTCGAGCTTCGTGCCGTCGTCGAGCACCCATTCGTCGGCCACCACGGGCACCACGTCGGCGTGCGTGAGGATGCCGAAGGTTTCCTTGCCCTGGCCCGGCAGGGTCACCTCGAACACGCGGTTGTCGACATTGCGGAACTGCAGCCCGAAATCCTTCGCCATGCGCTCGACGACCTTGCCGAACGCGATGATGGCGGGGTTTTCGTGCTGCGGCACCTTGTCGTCGCGTACGGTGCGCAGCGCCACCATCTCGGTGATGGTGTCGAGCACCGCCTGGTGGTTATGCACGCGGTTGTAGATGCCCAGCAGGCGCCCGATGTTGACCAGGTCGTCGCCCTTGAGCGGCCGCTTGGCCCGATAGGCGCGTACCGAGCCGGCCAGTTTCGGGTCGGCCCTGACGGCAGCGTCCAGGAACGCGTCGAAGCTGGCGGGCGGGGTGGCCGTGGCGCTGGCCACCAGCTGGTCGAGCTGGGGCTTGGCCAGCGGGGCGGCGACGACGCCGGGGGCGCTCGTGGCGCCGAGGGCGAACAGGGTGGCGGCCAGCAGGGTCGCGGCGGGTAGCCGGATGGGCAGGCGAGTCATGGAGCGGTGTCCCTTCATGGTTTTTGTGTGCCCGCATGATAGCGACGCCCATGTGCGAGCGGAAGCATTCAAAACCCTGCTCGATAGTCAAAAGCAATCGGATTCCTCCGATTGATCATAGAAAGTTTTAATCGGGTTGGTTGAGACAATGAATTTTACGGATCACATTCAGACCGCGAAAATCCACTCCATCGCCACGACATGTGGCGCCAAACCAACCCAAGGAGTGATTCCGATGCTGCAATCCCGTGAAGGCCAACGCGTTCCGAATGTGACGTTTCGTGTCCGTGAAAACAACGAATGGAAGGACGTGACCACGGCTGAACTGTTCAACGGCAAGACCGTGGCCGTGTTCTCGCTGCCGGGCGCCTTCACCCCGACGTGTTCGTCGACCCACCTGCCGCGCTACAACGAACTGGCCCCGGCGTTCCGGGCCGCCGGTGTGGACACCATCCTGTGTGTGTCGGTCAACGACACCTTCGTGATGAACGAGTGGGCCAAGGACCAGGAGTCCGAAAACATCGTGATGATCCCCGACGGCAACGGCGAATTCACCGACGGCATGGGCATGCTGGTGGACAAGGCTGACCTGGGGTTCGGCAAGCGCAGCTGGCGCTATTCGATGGTCGTGAAGGATGGGGTGGTGGACAAGATGTTCATCGAGCCGGAAGAGCCGGGCGACCCGTTCAAGGTGTCCGACGCCGACACGATGCTGAACTACATCGCGCCGAACGCGAAGCGTCCTGACCAGGTGGTGGTGTTCTCGAAGGTGGGCTGTTCGCACTGCGCAAAGGCCAAGCAACTGCTGCAGGACAAGGGCTACGAGTACATCGACGTGCCGCTGGACAACAAGATCCGCGGCAAGGTGCTGGGCGCCATGTCCGGCGAGATGACCGCGCCGCAGGTGTTCATCAACGGCAAGCTCGTTGGCGGCGCCGCCGCGCTGGAACAGTACCTGGCTGCCGCCTGATCCTCCCGCCCGGGCCCGGCTCCCCCGGCTGGTGTCCTGGGCACCTTTTCCCGCCCCCGCAACGCTCCCGCAACCTTCCGCCGGGCACCGGCGGCGCGGGCCGGCAGTCGCCGGACCCGATGGCATCGCCTTCGCCGCGCCATGGCGAGGACGGTGCCATCCCATCCGCCGATTGATCGCAAAGCAGACTCACGAACAGGAAACGCACATGAAAACGATTCAGACCGACGTGGCAGTGATTGGCGCAGGAACCGCCGGGCTGGCAGCGTATCGCGCGGCCATCGCCGCAGGCAAGCGTGCCGTCGTCATCGAGGGCGGCGCCTACGGCACCACCTGCGCCCGAGTCGGCTGCATGCCGTCGAAGCTGCTGATCGCGGCAGCCGAGGCCGCCCACGAGGCGCGCCATACCGCCGCATTCGGGGTACATGTGGACGGCCCGGTGCGCATCGACGGCCGCCAGGTCATGGACCGCGTACGCAGCGAGCGTGACCGCTTCGTGGGCTTCGTGGTGCGCGGCGTCGACAACATTCCCGAGGAAGACCGTCTGCGCGGTTACGCACAGTTCATCGACAACACGGTGCTGCAGGTGGGCGCCAATACCGTGGTGCGAGCCAGCCGCGTGGTGATTGCCACCGGCTCGCGTCCGGCCGTGCCGCCGGCGTTCACGGTGTTCGGTGACCGCCTGATCGTCAACGACGACGTGTTCTCGTGGCAGGACCTGCCCGCCAGCGTGGCCGTGTTCGGCCCCGGCGTGATCGGGCTGGAACTGGGCCAGGCGCTGTCCCGGCTGGGCGTGCGGGTCCGCGTGTTCGGCGTCGGCGGCGGCGTTGGCCCGTTATCCGATCCCGAGATCCGGGCTTACGCGGCCAGGACGTTCAATGCGGAGTTTTCGCTGCTGCCCGATGCCAACGTGACCGATATGCGCCGCGAGGGCGACGAAGCGGTGATCACGTTCCAGGGCGAGGACGGCAAGCCGGTGACCGAGCGCTTTGCGTACGTGCTGGCTGCCACGGGACGTCGGCCGAACATCGACAACCTGGCGTTGGAAAACACGGCGCTGGAACTGGATGCCCGTGGCGTGCCGGTGTTCGATCCGGTCACGCTGCAGTGTGGCAATGCGGCGGTATTCATCGCCGGTGACGCCAACAACGTGCTGCCGCTGCTGCACGAGGCGGCCGACGAGGGCCGGATCGCCGGCGAGAACGCCGCGCACTGGCCGAACCTGCGTCCGCTGGCGCGCCGCGCGCCGATCGCCGTGGTGTTCTCCGATCCGCAGATCGCCATGGTGGGCAAGCGTCATGCGGATCTGATCCCGGGCCGCTTCGTGACCGGTGAAGTCAGCTTCGAGGATCAGGGCCGCAGCCGTGTGATGCTGAAGAACCGGGGGCTGATGCACATCTATGCCGACCGGGCCACGGGCCGCTTCCTGGGTGCCGAATGGATCGGGCCGCGCGCCGAAAACATCGCGCATCTGCTGGCGTGGGCGTACCAGCAGAACCTGACGATCTCGCAGATGCTGGCCATGCCGTTCTATCACCCGGTGGTGGAAGAGGGCCTGCGTACCGCACTGCGCGATGCGGAGGCCAAGCTGACGCAACTGAAGGTGGCAGCCTGAAGCCTGAAGACCGATGACTGAAGGGCAGGTGGCGCAGACGCGCTGCCTGCCCTTTTGCTATCGAGCCTCCACGCGCCTTGCGGCCCGGGCGCCACGCAGTTCCATCCACGCATAGGCCGACGTGGCCAACACCATCGGCAGAAGGTAGTACAACGCCCGGTAGGCAATCAGGGCGGCCACCACGATGTGCTCCGGCGCAACGGGGCGCAGCAGCACCACGAACACACTTTCGAGTACACCGATGCCGGCCGGGATGTGCGCCAGCGCGCCCGCCACCGCACCCACCAGCAGGGCGGCCAGCGCCTGGGGCAGGCTGACCGCCTTGGGCAGCAGCAGATCGATAATGCACGCCAGCACGATCCAGTTGGCGATCGACAGCACGTTCTGCAGCAGCGCAAAGCGGAAGCCAGGCAGCCGGAACACATGCCGGCCAAACCGCACGCTGCGCGTTTTGGCTTTGGCGCAGGCCAGCCAGTACAACAGGCCGCAAGCCAGCATTGCCGCGCCCACGGCGCGCAGCATCCATGGCGTGATGCCCCAGTCCGCCGGCAGCGGCGGCGGTGCCAGCGTTAGTACCCCGCCGGCCAGCAGCATGTAGCCCGTCCAGTTGGTGATGATGGCGATGGTGTAGATGCCCGCCACCTGGGATCCGCTGACGTTGGCGCGCGAATAGAGCCGCAGCCGCATGCCCAGCCCGCCTACCATCGCCCCCACGTTGAGGTTGAAGACATAGGCGATGAAGGCAATCAGCATGACGCGGGGCGTGGACAGGTGATGCCCGGTGTAGCGGCGCCCAAGCAGGTCGAACGACGCGTGCAGCGAGAAGCTGACGCACGCCAGCCCGAGCACCGGCAGTAGCGTTGCGGCGTCGTACTGCTTCAGCGCCTGCAGAACCTGCGCCCAATCGACGCCACTCAGGCTCCGGTAGATCAGGTAGATCACCAGCGCCACGAACACCAGCCCCGCCACACGCTTGACGATGGACCATCGGATATTGCGCCGCAGGCTGCGGCGCAGGCTGGCGGCGGTCGTCATGGGCTGTCTTGCTGCGTCTGGCGCACCATCGGCTCCGCCGATGCGATGTCGGGTACTGGCACCGGCGACACGATTTTGGGGGTGTGTGCCGGCAGCCAACCTGCCCACGCCGGAAACTTGCGCAGGAAATGGAAGATCAGCGGCGTGGCGATGCCATGCCACCACGCACCGCGCGGCGTCGAATCGGCGCAGACCTCGGAGCAGCGCGCGGACATCAGGTCGCGCAGGTTGTCCCGCAGCGATGCCACGAACGCGGTGTCGCGGATCACGAGGTTGGCTTCGAGGTTCAGCGACAGGCTCAGCGGGTCGAGGTTGCTCGATCCCACCGTGGCCCAGTCGTCGTCCACCACGGCCACCTTGCTGTGGTTGGGCCGCTCGCAGTATTCGAAAATGCGCACGCCCGATTCGCGCAGGTGCGCGTAAAGCATGTCAACGGTTCGCTTGACCCATAGCATGTCCGGCCGGCCCTGAAGCACCAGTCGCACATCGACGCCCCGCTGCGCGGCGTTGCAGATCGCCTGCAGCAGCCGGTAGCCTGGCAGGAAATAGGCGTTGGCGATCACGATCTGGTGTCGCGCCGAGCGAATCGCCGCCAGATATTGCTGTTCGATGTCATTGCGGTGTGCCTGGTTGTCGCGTGTGACGAAGAGCACGGAGCCGGGCGCGGCACGCACGGGTTGGGGCGGCAGCGCCGGCGGGATCGGTGCGCGGGGCTGCCTGGCGGGCCGGTCGCCACTGGCTTCGAGCATGAAGGCGTGGATGATGCGCGCGGCCGGGCCTTGCACCTCGACGGCATAGTCCTGCTTGGCGGACGGACTGGCCTCGACCAGATGCTCGACTGACAGGTTGATCCCGCCCACGAACGCGAGTTCGCCGTCGATGGCCACCAGCTTGCGGTGCAGCCGCCGGAAGAGATTGGTCCGCTTGCCCAGCAGCCGGCGCCCCGGCGCAAACACGCGCACCACGACGCCGGCTTCCGCCAGCTTCGCAACGTAGTCGGGCGACAGGTCGGCCGTGCCGAATCCGTCCACGGTCATGCTGACCGCTACGCCACGGCGCGCGGCCGCCGCCAGCGCATCGCCAAGCTGCCTGCCGACCTCATCCTCGAACAGGATGAACGTTTCCAGCAGCACGCTATGGCGCGCCGCCCCGATGGCGGCCATCAGGCGCGGGAAGTATTCGTCGCCGTTTTCCAGCAACTGCAGGCGGTTTCCGGTGGTCCATGCTTGCTCCATTTCGGGCATGTAGCACGAATGGTGCCCGCCGGAGGACAGGCCTGCGCAGCCCGCCAGCGGCCGGAAAGGTGATGAATCAGACCTGTGCCGGGTGTTTGGCAGGGCCGATTGATGCGCGATCCCGGGCAGCCGATGTAGGAATTGCCACAGGACGGCCACGCGGATTGCGCTGCGACAGCATCCTCGCGGGCCACTTGCTATGCTGAAGTGAAGATCCCGCACTGACTGACTGGAGGAGGCATCATGTGCCGCTGGCTGGCCTATTCGGGCCGTTCCGTTCCGATGGAGGCAGTGTTGTTTCAGCCCGAGCATTCGCTGATAGACCAGAGCCTGAATTCCCGCCTCGGACATACCACGACCAATGGCGACGGCTTCGGCGTCGGCTGGTACGGGCGGCATTCCGAGTTGCCGTTCCGCTATCGGTGCCTGCATCCGGCCTGGAGCGACACCAACCTGCGCGAGGCCGCACGGGCGGTGCGGGCGCCGCTGTTCGTGGCGCATATACGGGCCGCCACGGGTACGCCAACCCAGGAAACCAACTGTCACCCGTTCCGGTTTGGACGCTGGCTGTTTGCTCACAACGGGCTCATCCGCGACTACCCGCTGGTGCGGCGCGACCTGATGATGTCCGTGGCGCCGCACCTGTTCCGGTGGATCGAGGGCTCGACTGATTCCGAGGTGATGTTCTTCCTGGCCCTGACATTCGGCCTGGAGCGGGACCCGCAGGGTGCGCTGGAGCAGATGGTAGGGCTGATCGAGTCAGTCGGGCATCGCCACGATATCGAGCACCCGATCAACATGACCGTCTGCGTGACCGACGGGCAGCAGATCGTGGCGGCGCGCTATTCAAGTGAACGCGATTCCCGCTCGCTGTTCCATAGCACGTCGTTTCGCCAGTTGCGGGCGCTCTATCCCGATGACCCGCGCATCATCGCTGCCGGCGACGATGCCTTCCTGGTGTTGTCCGAGCCGCTGATCGACGTGCAGGGCGTGTGGGAAGAGATCCCGGAGTCCACCATGCTGGTGGCACGGCGCGGCGATATCCAGCAGCGTTGTTTCACGCCCCGGTTGCCGGATCAGGATTGGGCGCGGTGACAGGCCCAGCGCAGAAGTACGCTGTCTCGGAGACAGACCTGTCTACTATAATGGCAGCGTTTTCGCTGAACCTTGTACCCCGCCATGGCCACCCCTTCCGCTCGCGACCGCATACTCGACACCGCCGCACGCCTGTTTTATCGCGATGGCTACCGTGCCACCGGCATCGACCGCATCATTGCCGAATCGGGCGTGGCCAAAATGTCGTTATATCGACACTTCGCCTCGAAGAACGATCTGATCTTCGAATACCTGCAGCGACGCCATGACTTCTGGATGGACTGGTTTGAATCGAGCGTGCGACGCCGGCTGGCAGCGCGGCCCAATCTTGACGTAATGGCCGATACGCTGGGCGAATGGTTCGACGGCGAGGATTTTCGCGGCTGCGCCTTTATCAATATGGTGGCGGAGTCGGGCGGGGGTGCCGGTGACGACCCCCGGCTGTTGGAGCAGGCCGTGTCGCACAAGGCGTCGTTGCAGGATTTTGTCCGGGTGATCGCCAAAGAACTGGGACTGGATCAGCCCGAGGCGGTCGCCGAAGAGGCGATTATCTGTATCGAGGGGATGATCGTGCGCGCGCAGACCACCCATGATGCGGCTGTGGTGCGCGCGGGGCGGCACACGCTTGCCCGGCTGCACGCGGCATTTACCGGGTATGAGGACTGACGCCAGTCCTCGTTGCATCGTTAGCCACGCCGGAAATACACCTCGGTACCCACCTCGCGCGAGGTTTCGTCGTGCACCATTTCAAAAATGGGGCTCAGCATTTGCCTGATGGTTTCGGCATCGCTCAGGCTGTGATGCTCCAACATGATTACCTGGGTATTTTCGAGATTCAGATGCGACAGAATCTCGACTTCGGACCCCTCGGTATCGATTTTCACCAGGTCGCATGAAGGCAGGCCGCCGGCCGCCACACATTGGACGCGAATGGTCTGGTTTGTCATGCGCGCGCCTTTTGAGAATCCGCCCGTGACGAACATGTCCCCGACGTGAATGTCGTCCTCGCCCGTTTCAGCGCGAACGGCGCTGGGGGAAATATGGCACCAGGCGCCATCGACGTTTTCACGCAGCTTTTCCACGTTGAATGGCATTGGCTCATAGCAGAATACCGTGGCAGATGGCCATTCG
Source organism: Ralstonia sp. 25mfcol4.1 (assembly GCF_900104095.1). Taxonomy (GTDB): domain Bacteria; phylum Pseudomonadota; class Gammaproteobacteria; order Burkholderiales; family Burkholderiaceae; genus Cupriavidus. The sequence continues at coordinate 281,830 of NZ_FNJO01000006.1, forward strand.
CGGTGGGCCCGGAGTGCAAATGCGCCGATATTTGCGCCGATATCGAGCACGGTGCGGGGCGTTATCCGAATCGGGACAACAAAATAGTCATTGACCTCGTCATGAAGCCATTGCGGAATCGTGCTCATTGTTTCGCGCCCCTTTTTTTGCAAGGTAAGGATGGGAAAAGCAGCGCGAATTATAGGAAAAATTCCAGCAGAAATCGCCGTGCGGTCATTAAGTGAATCGTATTTTCGTAAAACTGCGATTTGACAATAGAAAATCTACGAAATAATTATCGAAATATCTGACCGTCCTGGTGAAATTAACGCCTGCCGCGGGCATCACAAATCGTAACTTGCTGAAACACTGTTCTTACAGGTAAACCCTGAGATCAAGGTAAGATGCCCACCGTGATTGCCGCGTGGCGCCCCCGCCGCAGGCAAGCCTTGGGATGTACGCCTGTGAACGCAGTGAACAACAATCAGCGGCGCACCGAAATCGACCTCATTCGCGGCATCGCGCTGCTCTTCATCGTGGTCGATCACGTCAACGGCAGTGTGCTGGCCGACTACACGATCCGGAATTTCCAGCTTTTCGACGCCGCCGAGGTGTTCGTCTTCCTGGCCGGCTGCTCGGCCGGCGCGGCCTATCTGGCCATGGAAGCGCGCGATGGCGCCAGCGCGGCGCGCAAGCGCCTGCGCCGCCGCAGCTGGGAGATCTACAAGGCGTTCGTGCTGACGGGCGTGCTGATGCTGCTGTTCGGCTTCCTGCTGGCGATGTGCAAGATTCCCGCGCCGGCCGTGCGCGCCACCGAGGCGCTCGATTTCATGGCCCAGCCGCTGGCCACGCTGCTGCAGGTCTTCGCGCTGGCGCGCCAGCCGTTCGTGTCCGATGTATTGCCCATGTACGCCGTGTTCATCGGCATTGCGCCGCTGGCCATCCGCTGGGCCCGCGCACAGCCGCTGGCGTTTATCTGCGGCAGTGTGGCGCTCTGGATCATGTCGCCCACGCTGCTGCCGCTGCTGCCCAGCAGCGAGCCGCGCGGCTGGAGCTTCAACCCGTTTGCCTGGCAACTGATGTTCGCCATGGGTCTGCTGGCGCGGCTGCGTCCCGATTTCATCCTGCCGCAGCAGACCATCGTGCGCCGGGCCTTTACGGCTGGCGCCGTGGTGGTGGCGCTGCTTTGCATGGCGGCCGCCTACCTGTGGATGCGTCCGCACCTGTATGAGTCGTGGCTGCCGGCGTGGGTCCCGACGATGGCGTTCCCGCTGCCCAAGCAGAGCCTGGCCGCGCTGCGCGTGGTCAGCTTCCTCGGTCTGGCGTGGCTGGTGTACCTGGCCGTGCGCGCCGGCTGGGTCGAGCGGCTGGCCCGCTTCATGGGTCCCGTCGTGCAGATCGGCCGCCACAGCCTGTTCTGCTTCGTGCTGGGTGCCGTGGTGTCGGTTGGCATCGAAGGTCTGACCTATGGCCTGGCGGGTGGGCGTCCGACGCGGCCCGTGGCCCTGACGGGCGACATCATCGCGGTGGCGGTGCTGCTGCTGGTGGGCGGCTGGTATGGCCGACGCAAGGAAGCCCGGAAGGTAGCGGCCAGGTCGGAGATGGTGTCGGCCTAGGCCCCATTTCGCTGACTATGGCCGGGCCTGGCTCCGAACCCAGGCAATGGCGCGCGCCAGATGCGGCGAGGTATCGCCGGCCCGGTAGCTCATGATCACGGGCGAGAGGAAGCCGGGGGCGTCGATGGGCACGTAGCGCACGTCGTCGCGATGCAGCCGCTGCACCGACGCCGGCACCAGCGTGATGCCCAGGCCCGCCGCCACCAGGCCCAGCGCGGTCTGCAGTTCGTTGGCCTCCTGCACCACACGCGGTTGCAGACCCTGTGCGCGGAACAGCGATAACACGTGATCGGCGTAGCTGGGGCGTGGTCGGGCGGGATAGAGGATCAGCGGCTGGCGCGCCAGATTGGCCGCATCGAACGGCGCGGCCGGAGGCGGGGCGGTGACCGGCATGGCGGCAACCAGTGTCTCGGCCATCACCACCTGCTGGACGATGGCCGTGTCGTTGAAGGTGAGCCGGCCGAACGCCAGGTCGATACGGCCGGACTTGAGCGCCTCAAGCTGCTGGACCGTAATCATCTCCGTCAGGCCGACCTCCACCTCGCTGTCATCGCCGCGCAATTCGCGGATCAGCTCCGGCAGCACGCCATAAAGCACCGACGGCACAAAACCGATGCCGAACCAGCGTTTTTCGTTGCGGCCAATGCGGCGCGTGCCCTCCAGCGTTTCTTCCAGCCGCTGCGTCAGTTGCAGCGACTGCTCAAGCAGGAAGCGGCCAGCCTCGGTGAGCTTCAGGCCACGGCCCACGCGGTCGAACAGCGCCACGCCCACTTCTTCCTCGAACTGACGAATCTGCCGCGAGAGCGGCGGCTGGGCCATATGCAGCTTTTCTGCCGCACGCGTCACATTCAGTTCCTGGGCGACGGTCTGGAAATAACGAAGGTGGCGGAGTTCCATGGCGGATGGGGTGAAAGGCGAAGCATACCCTGCAGGTATGGATCGAGACATCTTCGGTCTTGGACGCCGGTACCGTCAAGGCCCATACTCGGTTCAACGCGTATTCGAGTATGGAAAAGGTATGACTGCGACAATTTCTTCCATCGAGGCAATTCTGGTCGACCTGCCGACCATCCGGGCCCACCAGCTGGCCATGGCCACGATGCAGCAGCAGACGCTGGTCATCGTGCGCCTGCGCTGCAGCGACGGCGTGGAGGGCATCGGCGAGGCCACCACCATCGGCGGGCTGTCGTATGGCGATGAAAGCCCCGAGGGCATCAAGCTGACGATCGACACCTACCTGGGCCCTGCGCTGGCTGGGGAGGACGCCACCAACGTGCACGGCGCCATGGCGCGCCTGAACAGGGTGGCGCGCGGCAACCGGTTCGCCAAGTCGGCGCTGGAGTCGGCCCTGCTCGACGCCCAGGGCAAGCGCCTGGGCGTGCCGCTGGTCACGTTGCTGGGCGGCGCCGTGCGCGACACGCTGCCGGTGCTCTGGACCCTGGCCAGCGGCGACACCGGCCGCGACATCGAGGAAGCCGAGCGTTTGCTGGAAGCGCGCCGGCACAACACATTCAAGCTCAAGATCGGCCGCCGCAGCGTGCGCGACGACGTGGCGCACGTATCGGCCATCAAGCGCGCGCTGGGCGACCGTGCCCGCGTGACCGTGGACGTCAACCAGGCCTGGAACGAAGCCGATGCGGCGACCGGCATCGCCATGCTGGAGGCCGCCGGCATCGATCTGGTCGAGCAGCCCACGCCGCGCGAGCATCGCACCGCGCTGGCGCGGCTGGCGGCGCGTTTCGTGGTGCCGATCATGGCCGACGAAGCGGTCACCGGCCCCGAGGACGCGATGGAACTGGCCCGCCTGGGCGCCGCCGACGTGTTCGCGCTGAAGATCGCCAAGTCGGGCGGCATCTTTGGCATGCTGCGCACGGCCGCCGTGGGCGACGCGGCCGGCATCGCGCTCTATGGCGGCACCATGCTGGAAGGCGCCGTGGGCACCATCGCCGCCGCGCACGGCTTCTGCACGCTGCCGCAACTGGCGTGGGGTACCGAGCTGTTCGGCCCGCTGCTGGTGAAGGACGACATCGTGGTGGAGCGCCCGGTGTTCAAGGACTTCGCGCTGCACCTGCCGAAGGGTCCGGGGCTGGGCCTGGCCATCGACGAAGACAAGCTGCGCCACTATCGCCGCAAGGCCGGCTGAGCCGGCCACGCAAGCATTCCGATCAAGCCATCAATCCGGAGACACATCCCATGTTGTTCCTTGTCAGGATGGACGTGCAGATCCCGCACGACCTGCCGGCCGCTACGGCCGACGAGATCAAGGCCCGCGAAAAAGCCTACGCGCAGGACCTGCAGCGCCAGGGCAAGTGGCAGGCGCTGTATCGCGTGGTGGGCGAGTACGCCAACTACAGCGTGTTCGATGTGGAATCGAACGACGAACTGCACACGCTGCTGGCCAGCCTGCCGCTGTTCCCGTACATGAAGATCCACGTCACGCCGCTGGCGAAGCACCCGTCGTCGATCCGCTGATCGGCAACCACAAAAGAAGGAACGGAGACATGAAGTCCTTGCTGCAACGGTCGGCCCGCATGCCGGCCGCTTTCGCCATTTCCGCATCGCTGCTGTTTGCCGCAGCCGCCCCGGCGCACGCCGCCTATCCCGACCATCCGATCCGCTGGGTGGTGCCGTTCCCCGCGGGCGGGGCGATGGACAACATCGCGCGCACGCTGGGCGAAGACATGTCGAAGTCGCTGGGCCAGGCCATCGTGGTCGAGAACCGCCCCGGCGCCGGCGGCAATATCGGCGCCGAGATGGTGGCGCGCTCGCCGGCCGACGGCTACACGCTGATCATCGTGGCGAACGGCATGGCCGTGAATCCGGCGCTGTACGGCAAGCTCAGCTACGACCCGATCAAGGACTTCGCGCCCGTGTCGCTGCTGGCCGTGGTGCCCAACGTGCTGGTCACCAGCAAGGCGAAGAATCCGCAGAAGACGGTGGCCGAGGTCATCGCCAGCGCCAAGGCCAAGCCGGGCAAGTACACCTATGCGTCGGCCGGCAACGGCACGTCGATCCACCTGGCCGGCGAGCTGTTCACGTCGATGGCGCATGTGGACCTGCTGCATATCCCGTACAAGGGATCGGGCCCGGCCATGACCGACCTGCTGGGCGGACAGGTGGACTACATGTTCGACAGCATCACGTCGGCCAAGCCCCATATCGACAGCGGCAAGCTGACCGCGATTGCGGTGACCACCAGCAAGCGGTCGTCCGCGCTGCCCAATGTGCCGACGGTGGCGGAGGCGGGCGTGCCCGGCTACGAGTTGTCGCCGTGGTTTGCCGCGTTCGTGCCGGCGAAGACCCCGCAGGCGGTGATCGACACGTTGAACCGCGCCATGCTGGAATCGCTGAAGAAGCCGTCCGTGCAGCAGCGTCTGGCCGGCATCGGCGCGGAGCCGATCGGCAGCACGCCGGCGCAGCTGAAGGACCACCTGGCCAAGGAAACGGTCAAGTGGGGCGCACTGATCCGCGAACGGGGCATCCACGCCGACTGAGCGGGCGGCGGCGACCGAACGCGGCCAGCAGAACTGGCCTGCTTGTTTCTCTCCTCGCCCATTGACGGTACAAACCGGCGAGGGGAGTTGGGCCCTGCCGCTAGGGCACGATCGTCAGGAACAGGTACGCCGCGAAGATCACCATGTGGACCACGCCCTGGAGGATGGTCGTGCGGCCCATGCCGAGCGTCAGCGACGCCACGATCATCGTCAGGAACAGCAGCACCATTTCCTTGGCGCTCAGGCCAAGTTCCAGCGGCTGCCCGATGGTGATGAAGACGATGGCCACCGTCGGAATGGTCAGGCCGATACTCGCCAGGGCCGACCCCAGCGCCAGGTTCAGGCTGGTCTGGATGCGGTCCGACCGGGCGGCGCGCAGCGCGGCAAGCCCCTCGGGCAGCAGCACCAGTGCCGCGATCACCACCCCCACCACCGCCGCCGGCAACCCGGCGTTCGCAACGGCTTTTTCCACCGACGGCGACAGCAGCTTGGCCAATGCCACCACGGCCACCAGGCAGACCACCAGCAGCACGCCGCTGGCCACCGCCACGCGCGTGGGCGGCGGCGGCGCATGCACGTTTTCGTCGTTGCTGCCGTCCACCAGGAAGTAGTCGCGATGCCGCACGGTCTGCACGAAGACGAAGCAGCCGTACAGCAGCAGCGACATCACGCCGGAGAACGCCAGCTGGGACGATGACAGGACCGGTCCCGGCGTGGTGCTGGTGAAGTTCGGCAGCACCATCGTCAGCCCGAGCAGGGTGACCAGGATGGCCATGGCCGCATTGGCGCCCGGCGCCTGGAAGGCCTGCTCGCGATGGTGCAGCGCGCCCACGAACAGGCAGATGCCGACAATGCCGTTGCAGATGATCATGACCGCCGCGAACACCGTGTCGCGCGCCAGGCCGGCTTTTTCCGGCCCGGATGACAGCATGACCGATACGATCAGCGCCACCTCGATCACGGTCACCGCAATGGCCAGCACCAGCGTGCCGAACGGTTCGCCAACCTTGTGCGCCACCACCTCGGCATGATGGACCGCGGAAAACACCGCACCGGCCAATGCGATCGACATCAGTGCGATCAGCCAAGGCTGCCCCGTCATTGCAAGTCCCAGGCCGAAGGCGGCCCAGGCGGCCAGCGGGGACCAGATGGTCCAGGCCGGCAGTTTGTTGGCAGTTGCCATGTCTTGTTCCCTTTGTTCTTGTGGCTCACAGGCGCGAGCGTGCACGCCGCGTGGCGCGGGCGCAAGAGGTTCAGGCAACGACGGCGCGCGGCAGTTCCCGACGCGTGCGCGGATCAGTCGCGCGACGGTCCGCCGCGCGGCGCACCTGCGCCATCGTTGCGGCGTCCGGGGGGCAGCGGATCGGTGTCCCGCAGTGCCGGGTGATTTCGGTAGATCCAGCGGGCGGCGATGATGATCACCGCCAGAAACGCGAGCGCGTATCCGACAAACGAGACTGCATTCATGTTCTGACCCAGGTTGATCCGGCTCTTCTGGCCGGTGGCCGGTCAGTATGGGTGCGGACCGGTAAGGCGCCCACCCTCAATCGGTGGGGCGCTGGAATCACCCAAATGCGGGGCGCGTCGGTCCGGGATCAGTGGTGTGGCGTCGGTCTCTTGCGTGCTCAACTTTGTCGACTTTCGACAAAATGTCGTGTATGGGCAACACATTGTCGCAATCGACATACATTAAGCGTGTCTTTTGGGAGTGGGGCTACAAACGAGAACCGTTATCACTTACATTCGTGGGCTTTGTCAGTTTCTTGTCACAAGGGAAGACCATGAATTCGAGCCGTCGCGGACTGCCACTTGCCGCGCCCCACTTTGCCCCGTGCGCCACGGCGCTGGCTGTCTCGATGCTGTGCCTGGCGCCGCAATGGGCGGCAGCGCAGGACGCCGCCGGACCGGTGCAGGGCGGTGAGACGGAAAAGATGCTCGAAACGGTTCAGGTTTCCGGAAACTGGCTCGGCACCGGGCTGCAGAACAGCGTAAAGACCTTCCCCGGTGCGCGCACGGTGGTTAGCGAGCAGCAGATCGAACAGAGCGGTGCGCAGAGCATTGGCGACGTCATGCGCCGCATCCCCGGCGTGCAGGCGACCGACAACTCCGGCACGGCCGGCAGCGCCGTGTCGCTCAATATCGGCGTGCGGGGCCTGACCGGCCGCTACACGCCGCGCTCCACGGTGCTGCTCGACGGCATCCCGATGGCCGTGGCGCCGTACGGCCAGCCGCAGCTGTCGTTTGCCCCGGTCAGCCTGGGCAACATCGAGTCGATCGACGTGGTGCGCAGCGGCGGCGCGGTGCGCTACGGCCCGCAGAACGTGGGCGGCATCATCAATTTCAATACCAAGCCGATCCCGGGCGTGTTCAGCGGCGAGGCGTCGGTGCGCGAGAACATCTACACCGAAGGTGGCGGCAAGAATACCCAGTACAACGCGTTCGTGGGCACCACGCTCGACAGCGGCCTGGGCATCGCGCTGCTGTACTCGGGCATGACGGGCCGTGAATGGCGCCAGGGCAGCGACGACAACGTCAACGACCTGGCCGTGAAGTTCGCCTACGACATCACGCCGACGTCGCAGGTCTACGGCAAGCTGTCGTACTACGACGTCAAGTCGAAGACGCCGGGCGGGCTGAGCGTGGCGCAGTACAACGCCAATCCGTTCCAGAACACGCGCCCCGACGACTACTGGAGCGGCAACCGCTACGGTTTCGACCTGGGCTACGTGAACACGATCTCCGCGAACCAGGAATTCGAGATCCGCACGTTCTTCAACGAAAGCTACCGCCAGAGCACGCTGCAGCAGAGCGCCACCGTGATCGCGCACCAGCCGCGCAACTACACGACGTTCGGCATCGAGCCGCGCTTCACGCAGCGTTTCGGCGTGGGCCCGACCACGCATGACGTGACGGTCGGTTACCGCTACATCCGCGAACGCGGTGACGACAACCAGTTCAGCACGAATCGCCAGACCGGCGTGAACGGCCCGACCACCACGTTCGACAATGCCACCGATGCCCATGCCGTCTACATCGACGACCGCATCGCGTACGGCAACTGGCGCATCGTGCCGGGCGTGCGCTTCGAGCATATCGACACGACCCGCCAGCAGCGCAACACCGCGACGCAGTGGGACAGCCTGAACAACAAGGCGCTGCCGTCGGTCAACGTGTCGTATCTGGTGAACAGCGCCTGGACGGTGTTTGCTGACTACAGCACGTCGTTCGGCCCGGTACAGAACACCCAGCTCAATTCGCAGACGCCGAACAATCCGCTGCAGCCTGAAGTGGCCAAGACGTTCGAAGTGGGTACGCGCTGGACGGACAGCCACATCAAGGGTGAGCTGACCGCGTTCAAGATCAAGTTCGACAACCAGATCCTGCAGGTGCCGGGACTGTTCCCCGCCACGTTCCAGAACATCGGCGCGACCGACCACGATGGCGTGGAAGCAGCCATCGACTACACGTTCGACCGCGGCAGCATGCTGGGCGGCCTGAACCTGTACGCCAACTACACGTATACGCGCGCCATCCAGAAGTCGGGCACCACGGCGGGCCTGGACGTGCCGTTCTACTCGCGTACCACCGACACGATCGGCGCACGCTACGACTGGCGCAGCTGGACGTTCAACGTCTCCACCACGCACCAGAGCAAGCAGTACGCGGATCTGGCCAACACGGTGGCCGAAAGCGCGGATGGCAGCAACGGCCTGATCCCGGGCTTCCGTACGTGGAATATCCAGGCGATGTTCAAGCTGCCGCAGCGCAAGAACACCGACATTACCGTCGGCATCAACAACCTGTTCGACAAGCGGTTCTACACGCGTACCACCGACAGCAATGCCGGCCGCCTGGTGGGCGCGCCGCGCATGGTCTACATTCAGGCCCGCGCCGCGTTCTGAGCGTAGCCGGACCGGCTAGTCTGAAGGAGGCGGCGGCCCCTTTGTCGTCCCGCGCGGGGGCAACGGGGCCGGCTCCGCCACCAGTTCCCCGGCGGGCAGCAGGCGCAGCAGCGTCCTGGCCACCTCGGGATCGCGGCATTGCAGCCATTCGTCCCAGTCTTCGCGCGGCAGGATCACCACGCCGCGCTTCTCGTCCCCGGGTTTGTGAAACCGCTGCATCAGCGGATGATGGTCGGCGTTGACCGTCGGCATCGTGAACGATACGGCGCCACCGGGCCACGCCCGCCACAGCCCCGCAATCGCAAACGGCTCGCCCCCCGGCAGGCCGATCTTCCAGCGCACCGCCTTGCCGCTTTCGTAGTTCGGCTCGTAGAACGCCGTCGCAGGCACCAGCGCCAGCTGGCAGGACTTCCAGAACCTGGCAAAGGACGACAGCTGCCCGATGGTCTCCACGCGCGCATTGGCGGTGGGGTAGTAGCGCGTGCCGGGCGGGATGGTCGCCTTCGGCACCATGCTGAACGATGCCAGCACGCTTTCCCAGGCCGCTTCGCCGGTTTTCTGGCGCACGATGGGCGCGGCATAGTCGGGCCATGTCTCCTGGGGATACAGGCCCGGCGGCGGCTCCACGCCAAAGATCTCGCGCAGGATGCGTTTCTGTACGGGGGCGTAGTTGACGCACATGGGGGCTCCGGGAGCACGGTTCTGCCGCCTATGGTCGGCACGGCGGCACGGGCCGTCAATACGCGATCATCGGCCGCGCGTGCGTGTCGCCGAACGTCGTGCCGGGACAAAGCGCCGCAGACTGGCCGGTATCGGGCTGCGCACTTCCGAGTGGCCGACGGGCCGGGGTCCAATCCGCCTTGACGCCGGCACACACCGTATGTGACGCCAATGCCGCTTGCAGGCGCAACGGACGTTTGAAACATCGGCGCGGGCGTGGCCCGAGGGACGGCGACTTTGCCGGGCCGCTTCCTATAATGCCTGTGTGGCGCGGCACCACGTGGGCAGAAACGGCCGCACCGCGCCACGCGTGCTTGCAGGCAGGGGCGCGCTTCCCACCCATCTCCACGTCAAATGGGGAGACACACATCATGCTGAGTAGCGAAGCGGTGCTGACGCAGGCGCGAGCCGCGTTGGCGCATGTGCCATATCAGGGCCACCAGATCCATCCCACCATTCACCTGCGACTTTCCGACGGGGCCCTGATTCTGGAGGGCGAAGTGGCCGACGTCATGGACAAGACGCGCGCCACGGCCCGGTTGCGCCGACTGGACGGCGTTTCCACAGTGATCGATCACCTGCGCATTGCCCATGCCGGCCCGATGGTGGGCGATGGCGACCTGCGCGCGGCCGTTTGCGATCGGCTGCTTAACGCGATCGACTTCCGTAACTGCAAGATCTGCGCGAAGGTGAAGGGGCAGGTCGAGCCTGTGCGCGAAGCCGTGGGCGAGCGCAGCGGCTGGATGGAGGTGGCGGTCCACGACGGCGCGGTCATCCTGAGCGGCCAGGTGATCAGCCTGTCGCACATGCGCCTGGCCGGCGTGCTGGCGTGGTGGTCACGCGGCTGCCGCAACGTGATCAACGACATCGTGGTGGCGCCGGCCGAGGCCGACAGCGACGAGGAACTGAGCGAGGCGCTGCAACTGGTGCTGGAAACCGACCCGTTCGTGGATGCCGCGCGCATCCGCGTGCGTACCGAGGGGCGGGTCGTGACGCTGGACGGCTACGCGTCAAGCGACGGCGCGCGCAAGCAGGTGGAGCGCGATGCGTGGTACGTGCAAGGCGTGGAGGACGTCATCAACCATATCGCCCTGAGTAGCTGACAGCTAGTCAACGATGCCGGCATCGACTTGCGCCGCCTGGGCTTCCACGCGCCAATAGCGGCGCCGCGTGCGCAACGCAAAGCGCGAGCGGTATTCCGACATCGACATCTGCATGGTTCGCTGGAACAGGCGCCGGAAGGCGGCGGCATCGCTGTAGCCGCAGGCCTCGGCAATTGCCTGCGTGCCATGCAGCGTCACCTCCAGCAGCATGCGGGCACGCTCCACGCGCAGCCGGTGCAGGTAATCCAATGGCGTGCGTCCGGTCACCTGGCGGAAATGGCGTAGCAGCGTCCGTTCGCTGACGGCGGCCGCGCGCGCTACGGCCGCCAGCCGGTAAGGCTCGCCGACATGCGCCTGCAGCCAGCCGATGGCGCGATAGACCGGGCTGTCGGCGGTCTTGCCAAGCCAGCGCTGCGAAACCAGCTCCGGCACCCACTGCTGCCGTTCGGGCTGGTAGAGCAACAGGCGGGCCACCGCCTGCGCCAGGTCGGGGTCTTGCAGATGACCCAGCACGCGCAGCATGAATTCGGTCTGCAGGGCGGGCGCCACGCAATGAAAGACCTGTCCGTGCAGTCCCATCGGTTCATCCGATGACAGATCGCACGCCGGAAAGCGTTGCGCGAACCAGCTCTGGAACATCCACGGCGCGCCGCAACGCGCACCGTCGAGCAGCCCCAGCATCAGTGGATAGGCCATCCCGGTGTAGATCGATGCCACCCAGCCGCCAGCTTCCATATGCCGTGCCAGCAGGCGTTGCGTGGCGGTATCGGCAGCGGCCAGTTCGCCCAGATGGGGCGCGCTGGCCGCCATCAGTCCTGGCACCACGATCAGTACCTGGGCCTGCCGCGGTGTACCCCGGCGCGAGGTGGACAGGCCGGGCAGGGGATCGGGCAGGGCGCGCCCGTTGGCGCCGATGATCTCCCACGTCAGCCGTGCCGGCGCGCCCGGCCGCTGCAACTGCGCCACGCCCGCGGCGGTACGCAAGACATCGAGCGCGCCGAACAGCGTGCCAGGCATGGCATCGGGCAACCAGAGCAGCTTGACGTGCAAGGGCGCGGCCGGCAGGGGCATGGGGCGAATGGCGGGATTGGCATCGGGATTGGCGATATTGAACCTCCCTCCGGGATAGCGCAAGCGATACATTGGAGCTCCAAACGAAAACCGAGATCAGGAGACACGCATGCCGCTTTCCCTTCGCCGCCTTGCCCGCGCCACGGCCATCGCACTGGCCGCCGCTACGGCCTGCAGTGCCGCGCTGGCCGCCGGCCCCGACCAGTCACTGCTCGATGCCGCGCGCGCCGCGCAGCCGGCCGTGGTGCAGTCGCTCAAGGACATGGTGACGATCGAATCCGGCAGCGCCAACATGCAGGGGCTGACGCGCATGGCCGACTACACGTCGCAGCGGCTGCAGGCGCTGGGCGCGAAGGTGGAGCGGCTGCCGATGACAACCAGCGCCGCGCCGATGGTCAAGGCCACCCTGACCGGCACGGGCAAGCGCCGCATCATGCTGATCGGCCATATGGACACGGTGTATCCGGCGGGCATCCTGGCGTCGCAGCCGATCCGCGAGGACGGCAACCGGCTCTATGGTCCCGGCATCGCCGACGACAAGGGGGGGCTGGCCGTGATCCTGCATTCGCTGGAAATCCTCAAGGCGCAAGGCTGGAAGGACTACGCGCAGATCACGGTGCTGCTGAACCCGGACGAGGAAATCGGCTCCCTGGGCTCGGGCGAGACCATTGCCACGCTGGCCGCGCAGCACGATGTGGTGCTGTCGTGCGAGCCCAACGTGGCGAAGTCCGTGGCGAAGTCGGAATCGCTGCTGCTGGCCGCCGCCGGCACCGCCACGGCGACGATGCAGGTCAAGGGCCGGTCATCGCATGCCGGCGCGGCGCCCGAACTGGGCCGCAACGCGCTGCTGGAGCTGGCCTACCAGATGCAGGAAACGCGCGACCTGGCCAAGACGATACCAGGCGCGCAGATGAACTGGACGCAGGCCAGGACCACCGGCCCGCTCAACCAGATTCCGGAGATGGCCAGCGCCGTGGGCGATGTGCGCGTGACCGCCAGCGGCGCCGCGCAGAAGCTGCAGACGGCGTTGCAGCAGAAGGTCGACGCGGGCCATCTCATTCCGGACACGAAGACCACGATTGCGATGGAAGAAGGGCGCCCCGCCTTCGTGGCCGATGCGCGCTCGAAGGAACTGGCCGCGCGGGCCCAGCAGATCTATGCGGAGATGGACGGCCGGTCGCTGATCCTGATGCCGGGCACCGGAGGCGGCACCGATGCAGGCTTTGCCGGACGCTCGGGCAAGGCGGTGGTGCTGGAAAGCTTCGGCCTGTCGGGCTTCGGCTATCACGCGCGCGACGAGTACGTGGAACTGGATTCGATCGTGCCGCGCCTGTACCTGATGACGCGGATGCTGCAGGAGATCGGAAAGAACTGAGGCAGGGGGAATACCCTCTCCCGCGGGCGGGAGAGGGTCAGGACATCAGGCCGCCAGCTGCTGCGGCGCCGCGCCGAAGTGCGGATGCCGCGAGAAGATCTCCGCGGCCCAGTTCACGAACACGCGTACCTTGGCCGACAGATGCCGGTTCTGCGGATACATCGCAGAAATCGGCAGTTCGTCGGTCTGCCAGTCGGTCATGACCTCGACGAGCCGGCCGCTGTGGATGTACGGCTCGGCCATGGCGCGCGAGATGCGTGCAATGCCATGGCCTTCCACTGCGCAGCCCAGGTACACGTCGGCATCGTTGGTCGAGATCACCGAGGGCAGCAGCACTTCGGTGCTCTCGCCGCCACGGATCAGCGTCCACGGCGTTTCGCGTCCGGTACGGTTCGACAGGAAGTTGATGGCCTTGTGCTGCGACAGTTCGGTCAGGTCGTGCGGTGTGCCAAAACGCCGCAGGTAGATCGGCGACGCATAGAACGCCAGCTTCACCTGTCCGATGCGCCGGGCCACCATGGCCTCGTCGAGCGCACCCACGCGCAGCACGACATCCACGCCTTCCTTGAGCAGGTCGATGGGCTTTCCGTTGATGGTCAGTTCCAGCTTCAGTTCGGGATAGGCGTTGAAGAAGTCGTGCAGTTGAGGCATCAACACAAGCTGCGCGAGTCCGCTGGTGGTATCCACGGCCAGCGTGCCACGCGGCGAGTTGTTGTGGCGTGTCAGCGACTGTTCCGCTTCCTCCACATCCGCCAGGATGCGCACGCAGCGTTCGTAGTAGGCGGCACCGTCGGTGGTTACGCTGATCCGGCGCGTGGTCCGGTGCAGCAGCTTGACGCCAAGGTGGGTTTCCAGGTTTTGTATCAGGCGGGTGAGGGTGGCCTTGGGCAGGTCCAGCGACTCCGCCGCGCGCGCAAAGCTGCCGACATCCACCACCCGAGTGAATGCCTGCATTGAGACAAGACGATCCATGATGTTGCTTTCGAAAGGAGTAAGACCGGGCTACGTTCCGAAGGATGTCTGGCGGGATCGGGTCCGCTGCATGTCAAGTGCGCGGCCTGGATTTGCTGCCGGCGGTCCGCCAGTGGCGGCCGGAGCGGGGACGGGTGGAGGGTGGGGCGCCGGCGTTTGCGCTGTTTCCCCAAGTGCGCAGATGCCGAAGGACCGGAGTGAATCACATTTCAGGTATCCATTTCAAGCCGTGTGGGTTCACTTCGATGATTATTCCAACGCAGAAACAGTGCATTGGCAATAGCTCGCTTTATCCCACCGTTGTCAATCACCATAATTCGCTGCATCGCAATACAGTAATCGACGGCCTTTGCCGGCCGCCGTGCCAACCATGACCAAGACCACGACTCCCCGTAGTTCCGCCGTACAACCGGCCGCAGAACAGGGCGAGGCAATCGTGATCCAGCACGTGGTGGCCAGCGGCGAGCGCGAAATGAAGGTCTGCGTGTGTTACCCCGCAGGTTATTGGCCAGTGAGCGCCGGTGCGCCATTGTTGCCGTGGATGCTGTACCTGCATGCCGGCGGCTTTGTCGACGGCGGGGTCGAAGCCGCGAAGGAACTGGTGCGGGATCTGGCGGAGTCGGTCCCGGCCGTGGTGGTGACGCCCGATTACTCGCTGGCGCCCCAGAATCCGTTCCCGGCAGCGCCCGAGGACGCCGTGAATACGGTGTCGTGGGTGCTCAAGCAGGCCCGCAAGCTCAAGCTCGACAAGCTGCGCTTCGCGCTGGTAGGCGAGGAAGCCGGCGGCAACCTGGCCATCGCCACGGCGCAGATGCTGCGTGACCGTGGCCTGCCGCAGCCGGCGGGTCAGTGGCTGATCCGGCCGGTGACCGATCCGTGCCTGCAGCACGCGTCGTCCGGCGGGCAGGTGCCGATGGAAATGCTGCGCAAGCTGGCGTGCAACTATCGCGACTACCTGCCGACGCCCGCCGCCAGCGTGCACCCGTATGCGGCCCCGGCGCTGGCTTCGCGGCTGGCGGGACTGCCGCCGACGCTGGTGCAGGTGGCGGAAAAAGACGCCCTGCGCGCGGAAGGCGAGGCCTTCGCCGCAAAATTGTCCAAGGCCGGCATCCCGGCCAGGGCCCTGATCATGCCCGGCGCCTGTGGCGACGGGGTGGAACAGTCCCATGAGATGTGTCAGGCATGGGTCAAAGAAGGTGCGCGGTTCCTGCGCGAAAGTTTCGCCAAGGCCGACGACGCCTCGTAATCCGGTCCGAACGCCGGCCGGCGCCGTGAATGCTGTAACGGTGCCGGATTCCCCCGCCAGCGCCCTTTGAGGCTGGCACCCCTGTAGTGGCTTGCTTCTGTCCGATCGGGACGGAGGCCCCCTTGTTGTTCCCGTTTTTCCGGCCCTTTGGGCTGGCGGGCAGCGTTCGGCCTGAATTTTTGCTTTTCCAGTTGAAGAAACCCGACGAAACACGGAGTGAAGAAAGATGAATGACAAGTCTCGACGCACGCTGATCGCCTTTGCCATCGTGGCAATTCTTGGGGCGGGCGTGGCAACCTCGGTACTGCAACCCTGGCACGGCGGGGAAGCACAGGCCAATACGCCGCCCCCGGCGCCGGCCGTGGAAGTGTCGGCCGCGGTGGGCCAGACCATCACCGAATGGGATGAGTTCTCGGGCCGCATCGAGGCCGTGGACCGCGTGGAAATCCGTCCGCGCGTTTCCGGCACCATCGAAACGGTGCATTTCCGCGAAGGCTCCATCGTGAAGAAGGGCGACCCCCTGTTCACGATCGATCCGCGCCCGTACGCCGCCGAAGTGGCTCGCGCCGAAGCGGCGCTGGCCGCTGCGCAGGTACGCGCGTCGCATGCACAGACCGAGAAGGCCCGTGCGCAACGCCTGCTGGACGACAATGCGATCTCCCGCCGCGAGTTCGACGAGCGCATCAACGCCGCCAGCGAGATGTCGGCGGACGTGCGCGGCGCACAGGCGGCGCTGGAAGTGGCGAAGCTGAACCTCAGCTACACGCGCATCGTTGCACCGGTCTCGGGCAAGGTGTCGCGTGCGGAAATCACCGTGGGCAACCTGGTGGCCGCGGGCGCCGCGTCGCCGCCGCTGACTTCGGTCGTGTCGGTCTCGCCGGTGTACGCCAGCTTCGATGTCGACGAGCAGAGCTACCTGCGCTATACGGCGCCGGGCGCCAGCGGCGGCAAGAACGACCTGCCGGTGTTCCTGGGCCTGGCCAACGAGGACGGCAACCCGCACAAGGGCAAGATCCATTCGATCGACAACCGGCTCGATACGCGTAGCGGCACCATCCGCGTGCGCGCCGTGTTCGACAACGAGGATGGCCGCCTGCTGCCGGGTCTGTACGCGAAGGTCAAGCTCGGTGGCGGTTCGCCGCACCCGGCGGTGCTGGTCAACGATCGCGCCATCGGCACCGACCAGGGCAAGAAGTTCGTGCTCGTGGTCGACAAGGCCAACAAGCTCGTGTATCGCGAAGTCGAGCTTGGACCGACGTACGAAGGGCTGCGCGTGATCCGCAAGGGGCTGCAACCGGGCGAGAACATCGTCGTGAACGGCCTGATGCGCGTGCGCCCTGGCGACACCGTGGCACCGAAGGCCGTGGCCATGGCCTATCGCAGCGAGCTTGAGCCGCGCGGCACCACCCCCGACCGCAAGCAGGCCGCGGACGAGGGCAAGGCCGACAAGGCCAAGGTGAGCTGAGCGCCCGCCCGAAGCCACACCGAACTGAAATTCTCCCTGCAGTAGTACATGGCGTCCGCTCGACGAGCGGACGGCCAGGGGGACTGCTTTCGCCGAGACCAAGATGAATCTCTCGAAATTCTTTATCGATCGCCCGATTTTCGCGGGCGTGCTGTCGGTGCTGATCTTCCTGATCGGCGCCATCTCGATGTTCAAGTTACCGATCTCGGAGTACCCGGAAGTGGTACCGCCCTCGGTGGTGGTGCGCGCGCAGTTCCCGGGCGCCAACCCGAAGGTGATCGCCGAGACCGTGGCCACGCCGCTGGAGGAACAGATCAACGGCGTCGAGGACATGCTCTACATGAACTCGCAGGCCAACAGCGACGGCAACCTGACGCTGACGGTGACCTTCAAGCTGGGCACCGACCCGGACAAGGCCCAGCAGCTGGTGCAGAACCGTGTCTCGCAGGCCGAACCGCGCCTGCCGGAGGACGTGCGCCGGCTGGGCATCACCACGGTCAAGAGCTCGCCTGACCTGACCATGGTGGTCCACCTGGTATCGCCGAACGACCGCTACGACATGACGTACCTGCGCAACTATGCGCTGATCAACGTGAAGGACCGCCTGGCGCGGATCCAGGGCGTGGGCCAGGTGCAGATGTTCGGCTCGGGCGACTACTCGATGCGCGTCTGGGTGAACCCGGAGAAGATCGCCGAGCGCGGCCTGGCCGCGTCCGACGTGGTGCGCGCCATCCGCGAGCA
Organism: Ralstonia sp. 25mfcol4.1; assembly: GCF_900104095.1. Lineage (GTDB taxonomy): Bacteria > Pseudomonadota > Gammaproteobacteria > Burkholderiales > Burkholderiaceae > Cupriavidus. The sequence continues at coordinate 299,514 of NZ_FNJO01000006.1, forward strand.
GAACGTGCAGGTGGCGGCCGGCGTGATCGGCCAGTCGCCGTCGCTGCCGGGCACCGACCTGCAGCTGTCGGTGAACGCCCAGGGCCGTCTGCAGACCGTGGAGGAGTTTGGCGACATCATCGTCAGGACCTCGCCCGACGGCGTGGTGACGTACCTGAAGGACATCGCCCGCATCGAACTGGGCGCGTCGGAATACGCGCTGCGCTCGCTGCTGGACAACAAGTCCGCCGTGGCGCTGCCGATCTTCCAGTCGCCGGGCTCCAACGCGATCCAGATCTCGAACGACGTGCGCAAGACCATGGCCGAGCTGAAGGCCAACATGCCGGAAGGCGTGGACTACAGCATCGTCTATGACCCGACGCAGTTCGTGCGCCACTCGATCGAGGCCGTGGTCCACACGCTGTTCGAGGCCATCGCGCTGGTGGTGCTGGTGGTGATCCTGTTCCTGCAGACGTGGCGCGCTTCGATCATCCCGCTGCTGGCGGTGCCGGTGTCGATCGTCGGTACGTTCGGCCTGATGCATGCGTTCGGCTTCTCGATCAACGCGCTGAGCCTGTTCGGCCTGGTGCTGGCGATCGGTATCGTGGTGGACGATGCGATCGTGGTGGTGGAAAACGTCGAGCGGAACATCGAGGAAGGGCTGTCGCCGAAGGAGGCCACCTACAAGGCCATGCGCGAAGTGTCGGGCCCGATCATCGCCATCGCCCTGACGCTGATCGCCGTGTTCGTGCCGCTGGCGTTCATGACCGGCCTGACCGGCCAGTTCTACAAGCAGTTCGCGCTGACGATCTCGATCTCGACGATCATCTCGGCGTTCAACTCGCTGACGCTGTCGCCGGCCCTGTCCGCGCTGCTGCTCAAGGGCCACGACGCGCCCAAGGACTGGCTGACGCGTGGCATGGACCGTGTCTTCGGCGGCTTCTTCGCCCGCTTCAACCGCTTCTTCGGCCGCAGCTCGGACAGCTATGGCCGTGGCGTGAAGGGCGTGATCCGCCGCAAGGGTTCGGTGTTCGGCGTCTATGCCGTGATGCTGGTGGCCACCTGGGGCGTGTTCCAGATGGTGCCGAAGGGCTTTGTGCCGGCGCAGGACAAGCAGTATCTGGTGAGCTTCGCCAAGCTGCCTGACGGCGCCACGCTGGACCGTACCGAGGACGTGATCCGCCGCATGTCGGATATCGCGCTCAAGCATCCGGGCGTGGAATCGGCCGTGGCCTTCCCGGGCCTGTCGATCAACGGCTTCACCAACAGCCCGAGCGCCGGCATCGTGTTCGTCACGCTGGATCCGTTCGACCAGCGCAAGAGCAAGGAGCTGTCTGGCAATGCGATTGCAGCCGACCTGAACAAGCAGTACGGGTCGATCCAGGACGCGTTCATCGCCGTGTTCCCGCCGCCGCCGGTACAGGGCCTGGGCACGATCGGCGGGTTCAAGATGATGATCGAGGACCGTGCCGCGCTGGGTTACGACGAACTGTTCAGCGCCACCAACGCGTTCATGACCAAGGCGCGCGCCACCCCGGAGCTGGCTGGCATCTTCAGCAACTACCAGGTGAACGTGCCCCAGCTGGACGTGCAGCTTGACCGCACCAAGGCCAAGCAGCTGGGCGTGCCGGTGACGGACGTGTTCGAGACGCTGCAGACCTATCTTGGCTCGTCGTACGTGAACGACTTCAACAAGTTCGGTCGTACGTATCAGGTCAAGGTGCAGGCCGATGCGCAGTTCCGCCAGCATGCCGAGGACATCCTGCAACTGAAGGCGCGCAGCAGTTCCGGCGAAATGGTGCCGCTGTCGTCGCTGGTGAAGGTCAAGCAGGGCTTCGGTCCGGATAGCGTCACGCGCTACAACGGCTTTACCGCCGCCGATATGAACGGCGGTCCGGCGCCAGGCTTCTCGTCGGGCCAGGCCCAGGCTGCTGCCGAGCGCATTGCCGCCGAAACGCTGCCCAAGGGCATCGGCTTCGAGTGGACCGAGCTGACGTACCAGGACATCCTGGCCGGCAACGCGGGGGTGTGGATCTTCCCGCTGTGCGTGCTGCTGGTGTTCCTGGTGCTGGCTGCCCAGTACGAAAGCCTGACGCTGCCGCTGGCGGTGATCCTGATCGTGCCGATGAGCCTGCTGGCCGCCATGACCGGTGTCTGGCTGACGCGTGGCGACAACAACATCTTCACGCAGATCGGTTTCATCGTGCTGGTGGGGCTGTCCGCGAAAAACGCGATCCTGATCGTGGAGTTCGCCCGTGAACTGGAACACCAGGGCCGCACCGTGGTGCAGGCCGCGATCGAAGCCAGCCGCCTGCGTTTGCGCCCGATCCTGATGACGTCGTTCGCGTTCATCATGGGCGTGGTGCCGCTGGTGGTCTCCACCGGTGCCGGCGCGGAAATGCGCCATGCCATGGGCGTGGCGGTGTTCGCAGGGATGCTGGGCGTGACGTTCTTCGGCCTGTTCCTGACGCCGGTGTTCTACGTGGCACTGCGTCTGCTGGCCACCCGCAAGCAGCGTCGTGAAGCGGTTGCGACGGATGTGCCGGCATCGCACGCCGTGCCGTCCGCAGAGTGATGGTGAAAGACATGAACAACATCGTGATGAAGCAGTACCTGCCCAGGCTTGGCGCCCTGGCCGCCGCGCTGGTGCTGGCCGGCTGCTCGCTGGCACCGACCTACAAGGTGCCCGAGACGCCCACCGCCGCCACCTTCAAGGAAGCCGATGCGGCCGCTACCGAGGGCGCGCAGTGGAAGACCGCCACGCCGGCCGAAGGCCAGCAACGCGGCGACTGGTGGCGCGTGTTCGGCGACGCCGAGCTGGACCGCCTGATCGACGCCGCCAACGCCCATAACCAGGACCTGGCCGCAGCCGCGGCCCGCCTGAAGCAGGCGCGGGCCTTCACCGGCGCCACCGAGGCGGACCTGTATCCGCAGCTGAGCGCGGGTTTCGACCCGACGCGTACGCAGCCGTCGGCCGCGTCGCAGGGCCTGCCGGACGGCACGCGCGTATCGCCGCAGACCGTGTACAAGGCGCGGCTGTTCGCCAACTACGAGCTCGACCTGTTCGGTCGCGTGGCCAGCAGCGTGAATGCTGCCCGCGCCGAAGAGAAGGGCGCCGAGGACCTGTACCGCTCGGTGCAGCTCGCGCTGCAAGCCGATGTGGCGCAGGCATACTTCGCCCTTCGTACGCTTGATAGCGACCGTGAGCTGCTGAACGCGACGATCAAGTTGCGCGAGGATTCGCTGTCGCTGCTGCGCAAGCGCTACGAGGCAGGCGAGACGACCGACCTGGACCCGGCCCGCGCCGAATCGGAACTGGGCACGGCGCGTGCCGACCTGGCCAGCATCGAGCGTCGCCGCGCCAACCAGGAACACGCGCTGGCGGTGCTGACCGGCGTGGCCCCTTCGCAGTTCGGGCTGGCCGCCAGGCCGTTCGACACGGCGCCGGTGGCGGTGCCGGCGGGGCTGCCGTCGGAACTGCTGGAGCGCCGTCCCGACATCGCTGCGGCGGAGCGCCAGATGGCGGCCGCCAATGCGCGGATCGGCATTGCAAAGGCCGCGTTCTTCCCGCGCATCTCGCTGACGGCGCTGTTCGGCTTCGAGTCGTCGGATCTGTCGAACCTGTTCAAGTGGTCGTCGCGGACATGGATGCTCGGGCCGCTGGTGGGCACGACGGTGGCGCAAACCATCTTTGATGGTGGCCGCAACAGCTCGAACCTGGCCGGCGCCCGCGCCGCCCACGAGGAAAGCGTGGCCCGTTACCAGCAGACCGTGCTGGTGGCCTTCCGCGAGGTCGAAGACAGCCTGGCCGATGTGCGCTGGCTCAGCCAGCAGGCCACGGCGCTCGACGGCGCACTGGCCGGCGCCAGGCGGGCACAGCGCATCTCGCGCAGCCGCTACGATGCCGGCGCCGTCGATTACCTGACGGTGATCGACGCGGACCGCACCGTGCTGCAGTCGCAGCGCGATGCCAACGCGGTGGCCGGCCTGCGCGCCGCGGCGACGGTGTCGCTGGTGCGCAGCCTGGGCGGTGGCTGGGGTCCGTTGCCGGAGGCCGTGGCGAAGAACTGAGGCAGCTTCGCCTGCCGCTGTGGGTGTCGCCCTCTCCCGCAAGCGGGGGAGGGTGGTAAACACAATCGGTCACAAACATGGCTGGCGCGATGTTTCCAGGTCACTACACTGGAAATATCGCGCCAGTTCTGTTTTAGGGAGGGCCGATATGCGAATCCTTCGCCGGATGGCCGTCGCGGTTGTCCTGCTCGGCACCTTGCTGCCCGTCGTCTGCACCGGCCAGTCCGTTACCGGTTCCATCGCCGTGGGCGGTTCCGCACGGGTGAAAGGGCCGGCCACGGTGAACGGCACCTTGAGCGTGGATGGCCATGTCTACGCCAACGGCCCGCTCACCGCTGCGTGGTTCGCGTCGCCTGGGCGCGGGTATCCGCCGCCGATGGAGCGGTCGCTGCTCAAGGTCTTTCATGGGCCGCTGACCGTGCAGGGATCGATGGTGGTGCACGGCGATCTCTATGTCGACGGCCCGCTGACGGTCAACGGGCCGCTTGAGGCGGGCGGCGGCATCGACGCCAACGGGCCGATGGTGGAGCGCCACGCACGTTGATGTTGCACAATGGCGACTTCGCTGATTTTCACGAACTCGTCATGGCGCACGTCAGCCCCGCAGTTGGCCTCAAGAGCATTGCCCTGTTCGAAGCCGCCAAGGGCGCCCTGGTGATCCTGGCCGGGCTTGGCCTGGTGGCGTTGCTGCACGCCGATGCACAGGCGCTGGCCGAAGCCATTGTCGGCCGTTTCCACCTGAATCCCGCCAGCCACTATCCGAAGGTGTTCCTGGCACTGCTGTCCAATCCCAGCGACGGCCGGCTGTGGGCCATCGGCGGGTCGGCCGCGGTGTACGCGCTGATGCGCTTCGCCGAGGCCTACGGGCTGTGGCGTGGGCGTGCCTGGGGCAACTGGCTCGGCGTCTGGTCCGGCGGGATCTACATTCCGGTGGAGCTGTACGAGGCGGTGCGGCATCCCACGTGGATCCATGTGGGGCTGGCGGCGGCCAACGCGCTGGTGGTGGTCTACCTCGTGCAAAGCCTGGCACGCCACACGGTCAAGTAAGCCGGGCGGCGCAAATCTGCTAAGGTAGACGCGATGCCGCGCGCCTGGCGTGCGGCCGTCCTGCCACGCGGTGCTGTCAGACAGCCACCGATATCAACCGCCCTAGAGACCCATCATGATTCACGAAATTGCACAGATCACGATCAAGCCCGGCATGGAAGCGCAGTTCGAAGCCAACGTGGCCAAGGCCAAGCCGCTGTTCCTGCGGTCGAAGGGCTGCCACGGCCTGAATCTGCAGCGGTCGATCGAACAGCCGTCGCAGTACACGCTGGTGGTGGCCTGGGAGACCGTGGAAGACCATATGGTTCATTTCCGCGAGTCGGACGAATTCCAGGAATGGCGCAAGCTGGTCAGCGACTGCTTTGCCGCGCCGCCGGCCGTTCATCACGTCAACACGGTGCTCTGAGCGGCCCGATCGCGACTGACCGCCCACGCACGTGACGCAGGCGCCGATGCGCCAAAGGAGCCCGCCGCATGTCGACACCTCAGCAGCGCCCCCGGCATTTTTCGATGCTGCGCGACCTGCAGCTGGCGGATTTCTTCACGCTGGCCAACGCGGCGTGCGGCATGGGTTCGGTGTTCTACGCGATGTATTTCGTCGCCGAACCGTCGCTCAGGCATTTCTATATCGCGGCGGCGCTGGCGCCGGCCGCGTTCATCTTCGATGTGCTGGACGGGCGCATCGCCCGCTGGCGCCACGCCCATTCGGCGCTGGGCCGTGAACTGGATTCGCTGTCGGACATCATCTCGTTCGGCGTCGGTCCGGCCACCCTGGCGTTTGCGGCCGGCATGCGCGGCGGCTGGGACCTGGCCGCGCTGATGTACTTCGTCTGCTGCGGCGTCAGCCGCCTGGCCCGCTTCAACGTCACGGCCGAGACCCTGGCCGAAGGCTCGGCCCTGGGCAAGGTCAAATACTTCGAAGGCACGCCCATTCCCACCAGCGTGGTACTCACCGGCATTCTGGCCTGGTGCGCCTCGCATGGCCTGATCGGCGACGCCCTGCCAGCCGGCGCGATGGCCATCGGCCCCGGCACGTTCCACCCGATGTCGCTGCTGTTTGTGCTGAGCGGCTCGCTGATGATCAGCAAGACGCTGCGGATTCCGAAGTTCTGACCCGGCTATTCTGCGTCGAAATCTTTTAAAACGGCTGCGAAGACTTTGAATCGACGCCTGGAGGCGGCTGCGCTATGTTCGGCGCGTATCCGAACCCTCGAGGAGCCGTCTTCATGCCGAATTCCGTTGCCACCAGGCTGGGCTGCCTGACGCTGCTTGCCGCCGGGCTTGCCGGGTGTGCGTCCCAGGCGCCGTCTTCCTACAGGATGACCACGCCGATCCCGCCCCAGATCACCACGCCGGCGTCGGTCGATACCCGCATTGGCAGGCTGGAGTTTTTCGACGGCGTGCCGACGGCCGCGACGGCCCGGAAGGTCTTTGACAACATCGATTTCGCGCGCGGGGTCGAGGCGTTCCTGAATGGCGTACCCGGTGCGTCGATGGTCGCCATCCGCACTGGCTTGCGCAGCGTGGGCGCGGTGGACAGCACCGTGGGCGTGTACGAGCAGCTGATGGATTCGAAGTCGATCTACCTGACGCCGAACAGCGAGACCATCTATTTCTGGAACTGGATGGATCTCAAGGACGGCCCGGTGGTGGTGGAAACCCCGCCGAACATCCTCGGCGTGGTTGACGATTTCTGGTTCCGCTATGTCACGGACATGGGCAACGCAGGGCCGGACAAGGGCAAGGGCGGCAAGTACCTGTTCGTGCCGCCCGGCTACACCGGCCAGCTGCCGGCCAGCGGCTACTACATCGTCAAGAGCCCCACGTACGGCAACCTGCTGTTCGGCCGGGCGTTCATGCAGCATGGCGACCCGCGTCCCGGCGTGGCAAGCCTGAAGGCCGGGCTCAGGGTCTACCGGCTGGCTGATGCGGCACGGCCGCCGGAGACGAAGTTCATCAACCTGTCGGGCAAGGTCATGAATACCGTCCACGCCAACGACTTCAGCTTCTACGAAGAGGTCAACCAGATCATCCAGGAAGAGCCGGCCGGCGCGTACGGGCCCGACATGACTGGCATCTTGGCTGCCATCGGCATGCAGAAGGGCAAGCCGTTCGCGCCCGATGCACGCATGAAGCAGATCCTGACCGACAGCGTGGCGGTGGGCAACGCAACGGCCCGTGCCATCGACTTCCGCAATCGCGACCCGCGCACGCTGATCTTCCCGGACCGCCGCTGGACCACGCCGTTCATCGGCGGCAGCTATGAATGGCTGGACAATGGCGCCCGCAACTTCGACGCGCGCACGCTGTTCTTCTACGCCGCCACGATCGACACGCCCGCGATGGCCGTGGCGATGCCCGGCATCGGCTCGCAGTACGCGGCATCGAACCTCGACGCCGCCGGCAACCCGCTGGATGGGGCCAAGACCTATCGCCTGCACGTGCCGCCCAACGTGCCGGTCAAGGATTTCTGGTCGGTGGTGGTGTACGACACGCAGACCCGCTCGATGCTGCAGACGGACCAGCAGTTCCCGAGCCTGTCCAGCGAGAAATCGCTGGTGAAGAATGCCGACGGCTCTGCCGACCTTTACTTCGGCCCGCAGCCGCCCGCCGGCAGGCAGGCCAACTGGATCCAGACCATTCCGGGCAAGAGCTGGTTCACGATCTTCCGGCTCTACGGCCCGCTGCAGCCGTGGTTCGACAAGCAGTGGAAGCTCGACGACATCGTCGAGGCCTCGTAAGCCCAGGCTGCCAGGCGGGAGATTCCACGACGGAGGCAGGGTCAGCAAGGTTTGCGGGCGGCGTCTACAATCCTCCGGGACGTTGCCCGCTCCCGCGCAGGGAGCGCCCGTGGACTCCAAGGAAACTCCCCATGTCTCATCTCTTCGATCCGTATCAGATCGGCAATCTTGCGCTCTCCAACCGCCTCGCCATCGCGCCCATGTGCCAGTACTCGGCGGAAGAGGGTTCGGCCACCGACTGGCACATGATCCACCTGGGCAGCCTGGCGCTGTCTGGTGCGGGCCTGATGATTGTGGAGGCCACGGCGGTGTCTCCGGAAGGCCGCATCTCGCCGGCCGACCTCGGCCTCTACAGCGACGCCAATGAAGCGGCGCTGGGCCGCGTGCTCGATGCGGTGCGCCGCTATTCGCCGATTGCCGTGGCGGTGCAGCTGGGCCACGCGGGCCGCAAGGCGTCGAGCCAGGCCCCGTGGGAAGGCGGCGCGCAGATTCGTCCCGATGCCCCGAACGGCTGGCAGACCGTGGCGCCGTCGGCCGTTCCCCATGCGGCCGACGAGGTGGCGCCCACGGCGCTCGACCGCACCGGCATGCAGAAGATTCGCGACGATTTCGTGGCCGCGGCCAAACGTGCGGCACGGATCGGCGTGGAGGGCATCGAGGTACACGGTGCACACGGCTACCTGTTGCACCAGTTCCTGTCCCCGATCGCCAACCACCGCACCGACGAGTATGGCGGCAGCCTGGAGAACCGCATGCGGTTTCCGCTGGAAGTGTTCGACGCCGTGCGCGAGGCGTTTCCGGCCGAGCGTCCGGTGTGGATGCGGGTGTCGGCCACCGACTGGGTGCCGAACGGCTGGGACATCGACGGCACGATCGCGTTGTCGCACGCGCTCAAGGCCCGCGGCTGCGCGGCCGTGCACGTGAGCACCGGCGGGGTGTCGCCGCAGCAGGCCATCAAGCTGGGGCCGGGCTATCAGGTGCCCTATGCCCAGCGCGTGAAGGCCGAAGTGGGCCTGCCCACGCTGGCCGTGGGCCTGATTACCGAGCCGGAGCAGGCAGAAGCGATCATCGCCAATAACGAGGCCGACATGATCTCGATTGCGCGCGCCATGCTGTACGACCCGCGCTGGCCGTGGCATGCGGCGGCAAAGCTTGGCGCACAGGTCGACGCGCCGAAGCAGTACTGGCGCTCGCAGCCGCGCGGGCTGGAGCACCTGTTCCGCAGCGCGCATTTCGGGCAGCGGTAAGCGCCGCGCGGAGCCGAACATGTTCACTGCTTGCCCGACCGAAAGAAGCCGCGAGATCGCGGACCGCGTCGAACGATTCGTGCGCGATGTGGTAGCGCCGTACGAGCAGGATGCGCGCTGCGAAGCCCACGGTCCGACCGCCGAACTGGTGGAAGAGCTGCGCACCCTGGCGCGGGCTGCCGGCGTGATGACGCCGCACATTCTTGCCGACGGCTCGCATCTCAGCCAGCTGGAGACGGCTGCGGTGCTCAAGCGGTCGGGCCTGTCGCCGCTTGGGCCGGTTGCGGTCAACACCATGGCACCCGACGAGGGCAACATGTTCCTGCTCGGCAAGGTGGCGACGCCCGCGCAGAAGGCGCGGTTTCTGGACCCGCTGGTGCGTGGCGAGGCGCGCTCGGCATTTTTCATGACCGAGCCGGCCGAAGACGGCGGCGCCGGCTCGGACCCGTCGATGCTGCAGACGCGGGCCGTGCGGGACGGTAACGACTGGGTGATCAACGGCCGCAAGAAGTTCATCACGGGGGCGGAAGGCGCCCGGGTGGGCATCGTGATGGCGCGTAGCGACGACGGTGGCGAGCGCGCACAGGCCACCATGTTCCTGGTCGACCTGCCACATCCGGCGATCCGCACCGAGCGCGTGCTGGATACGATCGACAGCTCCATGCCGGGCGGCCACGCCCAGGTGGTGATCGACAACCTGCGGGTGCCGGCTGACCAGGTGCTTGGCGAAGTCGACGAGGGTTTCCGGTATGCGCAGGTGCGGCTGTCACCGGCGCGGCTGTCGCACTGCATGCGCTGGTTTGGCACGGTGGCCCGCGCCGACGAGATTGCACGCGGCTATGCCACCACGCGCAAGGCGTTCGGCAAGCTGCTGATCGACCACGAGGGCGTCGGGTTCATGCTGGCCGACAACCTGATCGACCTGCAGCAGGCCGCGCTGGCGATCGACTGGTGCGCGGGCGTGCTCGATGCCGGGTCGCTGGCCACCGCCGAAAGCTCGATGGCCAAGGTCGCCGTGTCGGAGGCGCTGTTCCGGGTGGCGGACCGCTGCGTGCAGATCCTGGGCGGCAACGGTGTGTCCCGCGACACCATCGTCGAGCAGGCATTCCGTGAGCTTCGGGCATTCCGCATTTACGACGGCCCGACCGAAGTGCACAAGTGGTCGCTGGCCAAGAAGATCAAGCGCGACACGCTGGCGCCGCCGGGCATCCATGGCTGACCAATGACGCGCCGGCGGCTGCCGGGGGCGACGGGGCCAGGTGTCCCTTTCGCGAGGTTCGTCGCAGGAAACGCGAAAGCCGGCGCCTTCGGCATCCGGCAGACTACGGTGTTCAGAAGACCGGGAATGAACCCGGGGGAGACACCCAATGAACACCGAGCTTTCGCCAGCGCGGACGGCTGAAACGGCTACCGAGGCACCGCACGCGGCCCAGGCGGCCCAGTCGGCCACCGAAAATCACCCGCTGCGTGTGGTCCTGCTGCTCAATGTCGGCCATGCGCTGGACCATCTGTTCCTGCTGATCTTTGCCACGGCGGTGGGCACTATCGCGTCGGAGTTCGGATTCGCCCGCTGGGAAGACCTGATGCCCTACGGCGTGGGGGCGTTCTTCCTGTTTGGGCTCGGCTCGGTGCCGTCGGGCCGCCTGGGCGACATGTGGGGTCGCCGCCAGATGATGCTGGTGTTCTTCTTCGGGCTCGGCGGGGCGGCGCTGCTGACCGCGCTGGCGCAGGGCCCCTGGCAACTGGCGGGCGGCCTGGCCCTGATCGGGCTGTTTGCATCGATCTATCACCCGGTGGGCATTCCGATGCTCGTGCAGCGCGCGAGCCGGCCGGGTTCGGCCATCGGGCTCAATGGCCTTGCCGGCAACCTCGGCGTGGCCGGCGCCGCGCTGCTCACGGGATTTCTGGTCCAGGCCTGGGGCTGGCGGGCGGCGTTTGCCGTGCCCGGCGTCATCGCCATCGGCTGCGGATTTGCCTTTGCGTGGCTCTGCGCGCCGCAAGGGCCGGCGCCGGGGCGCAGCCGCAAGCCGCCGCAGGTGGTCTTGCCGCCCCGGCTGCTGGCCCGGGCGCTGGTCGTGATGACGGCGGCCGCCGTGACCGGCAGCCTGCTGTTCAACTTCACCACCAATGGCAACACCCAGTTCCTGACCGAACGGTTCGACGGGCGGATCGACGACCCGGTCATGATCGGCCTGCTGCTGGCCGTGATCTACACGCTGGCGTCGTTCACGCAGGTGATCGTCGGCAAGCTGATCGACACGGTGCCGCTCAAGCGGCTGTACCTGTGCCTGGTGCTGGCGCAGATCCCGTGGCTGGTCCTTGCCGCCCATGCGCAGGGCTGGTGGCTGTTCGCGGCGCTGTTGGGCGCCATGGTGTGCATCTTCGGCAGCATCCCGTTCACCGACGCGATGATCGTGCGCTACGTCGACGACAGCGTGCGATCGCGCGTCGCCGGCATGCGCCTGGCGGTGTCGTTCGGCATCAGCTCGCTGGCGGTGTGGCTGCTGGGCCCGGTTGTCAAGGCGTCGAGCTTTGCCTCGCTCTTTCTGGCGATGGCCTGCATCGCCGCCTGTACGGCGCTGGTGGTGCTGCTGCTACCGGCAGACACCGCCGCAGGGCAGGGCGAGGCCCGCAGTTGATCCGGGCCCGGCCCTGAGCCGCTGTCAGGGCAGCAGGTGGGTATCGTTCGGGGCCTGTGGTGGCAGCTTGATGGCCAGGGACCTGAACTCGCCGCTCGACGCGATCGAGCCTGCGTGCGCCGCACCCTTCGGAATGATGATGAGGTCGCCGGGCCCCACCTGGTGTTGTTCATTGCCGAGCCAGAACGTGCCGGTGCCCGCGATCACATACTGGATCTCGTCGGCACTGGTGTGATAGTGCTTGGGCACATTGCCCGACTGCACGGCAATCGTGCCGCTCGGCGTGTTTACCAGCCCCTTGGTGCGCAGCGTGCCCATGTTGGGCACCTGCGGGCCGATGTCGTCGTTGCTCATCGCGGCCAGGTTCTTGATGATGAGCGGCGTCAGCGCGGACGGCGGCGTCTGCGCGTGCGCCACGGGCAGGTCCACGTGAGCCGTCAGGAAGCCGGCAGCAAAAGTGGCAGCGAAAGCGGCCGGGACAGCGGCCAGAACGGCAAGTCGATGCATGGTTGTCTCCCTTTTTTGTATTGGCGGTCATGGCGCTGCGGCAACACGGCTCGCCGGCCATGCCGCGGAGCATTGTCTCACCGGGATCGGCATCCCGCGCCACGGTCCGGGGATCGGGACTTTCCTCCTTGACTTCCGCAGCCGCGCAAGGCGGTATCGATATCGCCCGGCATCCCGCGCTGCAGCATCGTTCAAACGCCCATAACGAAGGGATTACCATGATTGCCGCGCCCCATCGATGGCGCGACCATCGGCGCAAATAGATTGCAGTGGGCAGTACCCGGGCGCCCCGAAAGCACGCCCGTCATCACAGAAGTAGTCGAAGAACGAACTCTGGGAGACACCAACCATGCAAGTCTATGACGGGCTCGTCTTTGCCTGCGCCATGATCCTTGTCTGCATGTACGCCTATCTGGGCGTGCAGTCGCAGAGCCTCGCGCTGAAGTACGTGTCGCCAGCCATCGTGGGCGTGTTGACGCTCGTGTATGCGCTGCTGCCGATGCGCATGATCGGCTGATGGGCTGATGGGCTGATGGGCTGATGGGCTGATGGGCTGATGGGCTGATGGGCTGATGGGCTGATGGGCGGATCGCCGTCGCGAGCGTTGAAAGCCCCGCCGGGCCATGGCGGGGATTCGGCATTGCGCAGGCCGCCCTGGCGGCCATGCCCGACGACGCCTAGCGCAGCGACAACCAGATCGCCTTCGGTTCCGTGAAGTTCTCGATGGCTGCGTCGCCATGCTCGCGGCCCAGGCCGGAGTCTCCCGCGCCGCCCCACGGCAGGCGCACGTCGGTGTACCCGTAGGTGTTGATCCAGACCGTGCCGGCACGCAGTTCGCCGGCCACCTTGTGCACGCGCTGGATGTCCGCGCTCCACACGCCCGCAGCCAGGCTGAACGCGGTGCCGTTGGCAATGCGCACGGCGTCTTCCTCATCGTCGAACGGGATCACGCTGGCCACCGGGCCGAAGATTTCCTCCTGCGAAATCCGCATCTCATGCGCCACGTTGGCAAACACGGTGGGCTCGACGAAGAAGCCGCGCTCGCCCACGCGGACGCCGCCTGTCACAGCGCTGGCACCTTCCTGCTTGCCGATGTCGACGTAGTCGAGCACGGTCTTCATCTGCGCGGCCGAGACCACGGGGCCCATGGTGGTATCCGGCGCGGCCGGATCGCCCACGCGGACGGCCCGGGCGCGCGCCGACAGCCGTTCCACCACTTCGTCATACACCTGCCGCTGCGCCAGGATGCGGGAGCCGGCTGAGCACACCTGCCCCGCGTTGAAGAAGATGCCTGACGCGGCCGCGCGCGTGGCGGCGTCCAGGTTGGCATCGGCAAAGATCACATTGGCCGACTTGCCGCCCAGTTCCAGCGTCACGCGCTTGAAGTTGGCCGCCGCGCCCTGCATGATGCCGCGCCCCACACCGGGCGATCCGGTAAAGGTCACCTTGTCGATGCCTGGATGCGCCACCATGGCGTCGCCGACCACGCTGCCCTTGCCGGTCACCACGTTGAACACGCCCGGCGGCACGCCGGCTTCGAGCGCCAGTTCGGCCACCCGCAGGGCGGTCAGGGGCGTGATCTCGGCGGGCTTCACGATCAGCGTGCAGCCGCAGGCCAGCGCCGGGGCGATCTTCCACATGCCGATCATCAGCGGGAAATTCCACGGCACGATGGCCGCCACCACGCCCACGGGTTCGCGCACCGTATAGGTGAGCGCGTCGGGGCGGGCCGGGATTACGCTGCCGTGGATCTTGTCGCACCAGCCGGCGTAATAGCGCACGGTGTCGATCACGGCCGGCATGTCCTGGCGGCGCACGGAAGCCAGCGGCTTGCCGGCGTCCTGGCTTTCCAAAGTCACAAGCTCTTCGGCATGGGCTTCGAGCAGGTCGGCAAAACGGTTCAGGATGCGCGCACGATCCGCCGCGCGCATGCCCGCCCAGCCTTTCAGCGCCGCGCGGGCGGCCTTGACCGCGGTATCCACGTCGGCGGCGCTGCCTTGCGCCACCAGCGCAATGGGCGCTTCGGTGGCCGGATTGATGTTGGTGGAGTAATCGCCTGTGCCTGGCGGCAGGCGCTTGCCGTCGATCAGCAGGTCATGCCGGGGCAAGTCGGGACGTGAGGCGGTCATAACAGGCTCCTCGCTTGGGTCATGGTTCTGGAATGACGGGCGCGGTGGCCGAAGCATCACAACGATCAGGCCCGCTTTGGTTTGGAGTGTGGGCGGGCCTCAGACCTAAGTCCAATTAATAGGAATGATTCATTCATACGATTTATGCATGAATGAGGCATGTGCTTATCGTTCGACACGGTTCCATTTGGTGGGGAGCGCAGCCGACGCACCGGGGCAGCCCGGGCGCCGCTTCAGCCAGCGTCGCGCAGCAGGGCGCCGATGGCGGCATGCAGTTCGCCCGGTACCACGGGTTTATGCAGCAGGGCGGTGCCGCCGGCGTGGACGTTGCGCAGGCGGTCGGCGGCGGTATCGCCGGTGATGACGATGGCGGGCAGGTCGCGGCCCGTGTGCTCGCGGATGGTGGCTATGGCGTCCAGCCCGGTGCGATGTCCGCGCAGGCGATAGTCGGCCAGGATCAGCTCTGGCGCGAAGCCCGAAAGCAGGGCCAGCGCCTCTTCCTCGGTTTCGGCGGTGCGGTTCGGGCAGTTCCAGACTGTCAGCAGGCCCGACATGGCTTCGCGGATGGCCGGATCGTCGTCGATCACCAGCACGCGCACCCCGTCCAGCCGCGTGGCGGCGCCGGGCAGGATCGATTCCTCGGGCGCGGTCCACGCCAGCGGCAGCCGCAGACGGAACACCGAGCCCCGGTCCGGTACCGATGCCAGTGTCACCGACGTCTGCATCGTCCGCGCCAGGCCGTCCACGATGGCCAGCCCCAGGCCCAGCCCCTTGCGCTGGTCGCGTTCGGGATTGCCCAACTGGTGGAATTCGCGAAAAATCGCCCGATGCTGGGTGACGGGAATACCGATGCCGGTATCCCAGACTTCGACCGACACATGGAAACGCCGCTTGCGGCAGGCCACCAGCACGCCGCCAGTGTGCGTGTAGCGGATGGCGTTGGCGATCAGGTTGCGCAGGATCAGTTCGGTCAGCGTGGGATCGCCAAAGGCGGTGGCCGTGGTATCTCGCGTACGATAGACCAGCCCGCGCGCATTGGCTTGCGGGGCGAACTCGTTTTCGAGCTTGTGCAGCAGCGGCTGCAGCGCGAAGGGCCGTGGCCGCGACGTCACCACGCCGGCGTCGAGCTTTGAAAAATCGAGCAGCGTGTTCAGCATTTCGCGCGCCGCACCGGACGATGCCTCGATATGGTCAAGCAACTGGCGCTGGCGCGCGTCCAGCGGCGTGCGGCCCAGCGACACCAGGAACAGCCCCAACGCATGCAGCGGCTGGCGCAGGTCGTGGCTGGCCGACGCCAGGAACACCGACTTGGCCCGGTTGGCTTCCTCGGCCTCGCGCTGGGCCTGGCCGGCGCGAGCGGTCTGGTCGCGCAACTGCGAGATCAGCTCCACGTTCTCGAAGCGCAGCGTCAGCGAATGCCGCGCCATGCGCGAGTAGTTGCGCGCGAACACGATCAGCACGAACAGGTACAGCGGGGTGGCCAGGAACATCGGCAGGTAGGCGATATCGTGCGTGACGATAAATGCCGCCCACACCGGCACGATGGCCGGGATGAAAAAGCCCACCGCCACGGGCAGGCAGGCCGAGAACACGGCCAGCGCCGCCGCGCTCATGCCGGCGATCAGCGACAGCACGCAGATCACCACGGCCGGAGAGCGGATATCGAGATAGAGCCAGCCCGCCAGGCCCCACAGGCTGCCGATCAGCACCAGCATCGCGGTCATGCCGCGTGCATACAGGCCGGAACGCGCCTCGGTCAGCCGGTCGGGAACGGCCAGCCGGCCAAAGTGGGCGGCGGCGCAGACTACCGCCATCGCCGCCGCCCACGGCAGCGCGCCGGGGTGGCCGTCGGTCAGCGACAGCCCGGTGCCCAGGATGACGGCCGCCAGCGCACAGCCCAGCATGGCCATGCCGAAGCTCTGGTCGATCAGCTCCATCTGCGCGGACAGCAGCCGCGGCTCGTCGTAGTGCGGAAGAAAGGGCAACGCCATGGTCGCGCGGCAGGCGGGGGCGGGTTGAAATCGCGGTCAGCGATGCGTCTGCACCAGCCCGCGGCGCTGCGCTTCGAGGATGGCCTCCACGCGGCTGACCACGCCAAGGTGATCGAGGATGGCCGCCACGTGCACGCGCACGGTGTTTTCGGACAGCCCCAGGTGGTAGGCAATGACCTTGTTCGATCGCCCCAGGCTCAGTTGCGTGAGCACCTCCAGCTGGCGCGGCGTGAGCTGGCTCGGTTCGTAGGCCGGAGCATGGCCGGCGGCCGGTCTGCCCGCGCCGGGGCCATAGGCGCTGCCATCGGCCGGGAAATGCGTGCCGCCCGACAGGCAACTGGCGATGGCGCGTTCGATATCGCCCGCATCGGCGGACTTCGGCAGGAAGCCGGCGATCTCGCGCCGCGAGTCGGCCGGGATGGCGTCGATATGCGACGTACCCGAGACGATCACGATACGCGCCGCGGCAAAGTGCCGGCGCAGGACCTTGATGCCTTCGATGCCGTTCAGGCCCGGCATCTGGATGTCCAGCAGCAGGATGTCCACGGGCTGGCTGGCGTGGGCCTGCACGGCCTCCATGACCGATCCGGCCTCGATGATCGACGCCACGCTGGGGCTGTCTGCCAGCAGCAGCTTCAGCCCCGTGCGGAACAGGGTGTGGTCATCGATCAGCAGGAGTCGGGCACGCGACATGGAAACACGCACAAAGTGCAGGGAGCGACATGGGGATCGATTGGACTGGATTCGACGCGCGTTGTCCATCGCCAGCATTGGGGGCTGCGGCCCCCGCCATGGATATCGGCCTCTAGTCCGGAAAGATTATTGGCAGCGTAGTGCGGCGGTGCCAGCATTTTGCCCATGGACGAATTCCGCGACTTGTCCATACCACTTCTGATACCCGCTCCTCCCGGCTGCGGGTATTTTTTTGTCCGGACCCGGGCCGGCCGTCAGCGTCAGCCAAGCGTCAGACCGGGATCGACAGCGGACCGGCGGCCACGTCCCAGGTCGTGGCATCGAGGAACCAGCGCGCGGCATGTGGCCCGTGCAGCACGCAGCTATCGTCCGACACGCGCACCCAGTCGCCTTCGGGCAGGCCCAGCACCGGGGTGTCCGGCGACAGCGCGGTGAATTCGGCCAGCCGCTGGTCGCGTGTCTCGCCACGGAAGCCTTCGATTTGCAGGTTGTAGTAGTGAGGGTTGATCTGGAACGGGACCAGGCCGAGCGCATCGAAGCCGCCCGGGTCCACCACCGGCATGTCGTTGGTCGTGCGGATGGTCGGCGTGGCCAGGTTGGACCCGGCGCTCCAGCCGATATAGCGCGCGGCGCCCCCCCGCACGCGGGCAGCCATGGGCGCCAGCAGCCCTTGCTGGCGCAGCACCTGCAGCAGGCGGAAGGTATTGCCGCCACCCACCACGATCAGCGTGGCGGCGTTGACCGCGGCCAGGGTATCGGCCTGCTCGTGCAGCGACTGCACCGCGATGCCGACCGGCGCGAAGGCCTCGCGTACCTGGGCGGCGTAGCTGTCCCAGTCGCGCGTCACGCCCGCGTAAGGCACGAACAGGGCGTCGGTACGGCCATCGGCCAGTTCGGCGATGGCTTGGGCAGCGTGAACGAGGTAGCCCTCGTCCGAGGTCGAGTTGCTGAGCAGAAGCAGGTCCATGTCGGGGTGTCGCAGAGTTCCGCCTGGCGGAACGTTGGTCCGTAAATCGGAAGAAGCCGACAATGGTACGCCAATGGCAGCGGCACGCGCACGGGTGCGTGCGCCGCTGCCGTCAATCGATGAGCTTGCCGTCCGCGTCGAAGAACGGGTGCCGCGCCCCGTGATCGCCAATGGCCGCCAGATGCGTGACCAGGCCGTGTTGCGGGTGCCACCAGTGCAGCAGGTAGCCCGGCGGCTCCATGCGGAAGCACGACGGCGCCTGCGGGTCCAGGTCCAGCGCCACCTGGTGCGCCGGGCCCGGCGCGGTCATGGCGACGGTGCCGCCAAAGCGGCGCGTGATCTGGCGGTGCAGATGGCCGCAGATCACGCGTTCCACCTGCGGATGCCGGGCGATGACCGCTTCCAGGGCCGCCGCGTTGTCCAGCCCCTGCACGTCCATGTGGCCGATGCCGGTATGGAACGGCGGATGGTGCAGCATGACCAGCGTGGGCTGCTGCGGCGCGGCGGACAGCGCGGCATCGAGCCACGCCAGCCCGTCGGGCTCGGCACGGCCTCCGGGCTTGCCGGGCACGGTGCAGTCGAAGCCCACCAGCCGCAGCGGGCCGGCATCGATGGCGTAGTGCACCGGCGCCTCGCCGTCGCCGTTGGCGAACAGGTAGTCGTGATCGGCAAACACGCGGCGCAGCGACGTGCGGTGATCGTGGTTGCCGGGCAGCAGCTTCACCGGCATCGGCAGGCGCTGCAGGATGTCGCGCAGGAAGCGGTATTCGTGGACATCGCCGAAGTCGACCAGGTCGCCGGTGACCACCACCATATCGGGCAGTTGCGGAGCCGCCAGCAGCGTGTCGATGGCCGAGTGCAGCGCGCCGGCAGTGTCCACCATGCGGTAGGACAGCTTGCCACCGGCCTTGATGTGCAGGTCGGTCAGTTGCGCCAGCAGGTAGGGCGCCGGGTTTGCGAGGGTCATACGGCTTGGCAAAGCGTGATCAGGTGTTGGGTATCGATGCGCAGGCCCACGCGCGTGCCGGCGGCCCAGGCATCGCGGCGGGCGGTGTCGACGATCAGCGGCGCGGTGGCGCCCACATCCACCAGCAGGCGGGTGTGGTTGCCCAGGAACAGCGCGGTGACGACCGTGCCTTCCACATGGGCATCGTCGGCGTGCACCAGCGCCACGTCCTCGGGCCGGAACATCAGGCGCGCGGTCGATGTCGTCGGCGCATCGTCGGGCGGCCCCATCGGCACCGTGCCGCCCGGCACGCGCCAGCGGCCCGCCTCGGCCGTGCCCGGCAGGTGGTTCATGGTGCCGATGAAGTCGGCCACGAACGCATTGGCCGGGGCGCGGTAGATGTCCTGCGGCGTGCCGGCCTGGGCAATGCGGCCCTTGTCCATCACGATGATGCGGTCGCCCAGCGCCATGGCTTCGGCCTGGTCGTGCGTGACGTACACGGCCGTGATATGCAGGCTGCGCAGCAGCTGGTTGATGTCGGCGCGCAGCGCATCGCGCAGCTTGGCATCGAGCGCGGTCAGCGGCTCGTCCAGCAGCAGCACGCGCGGCTGCACGGCGATGGCGCGCGCCAGCGCCACACGCTGGCGCTGCCCGCCGGACAGCTGGTCGATGCGGCGGTCGGCAAACGGCTCCAGGTGCATCATCGCCAGCATCTCGTCCACGCGGCGGCGGCGCGCGGCGCTGTCCACGCGCCGTACGCGCAGACCATAGGCGATGTTCTCGGACACGCTCATGTTCGGAAACAGCGCGTAGTTCTGGAACACCATGCCCACCCCGCGCTGCTCGATGGGCTGGTCGGTCACGCGCGTGTCGCCAAACCACACCTCGCCGCCGGCATCGGGCTGCTCCAGACCGGCGATGATGCGCAGCGTGGTGGTCTTGCCGCAGCCCGACGGCCCCAGCAGCACCACGGTTTCACCGGCACCGATATCCAGGTCCAGCGGCTGCAGCGCCAGCGTGCCGTCTGCGAACGTCTTGGCGCACTGGCGCAGGCGGATGGGGGTGGGCTCATGCATGGCGGCTTCCTGGAACGGTGGAGGCGTTGGGGGCGGGGACGGTCTGTGGCAAGCCCAGGGGCGCGTCCTGGGCGGGTTCGGCCACCGGTGCATGGCGGCGTGCGCGGGCCCCCAGCGCGCTGGCGGCCTGCATGAACACCAGCATCGGGATGATCATGACGAAGAACACGATGGTGTAGGCCGACCCGATTTGGAGCCGCATCGACGCGTAGCTGTCGGCCAGGCCCACGGGCAGTGTCTGCGTGGTGGGGGTGTGCAGCATCCAGGTCAGGTTGAACTCGCCCACCGACAGCGTCACCACCATCAGCGCGCCGGCCAGGATGCCCTGGCGGCAGTTCGGCAGCACCACCGTGAAGAATCGCTGCAGGCGCGTGGCGCCCAGGCTCGCCGCGGCGTCTTCCAGCGTGCGGATATCGATGGCCGACAGGATGGCCAGCACCGCCCGCACCATGAACGGCAGCGTGAACACCACATGGCCGATCAGGATGAACACCCAGCTCGTGCGCAGGCCTTGCCAGCTGCCGTAGAGCAGGATCAGGCCCAGCGCGGTGGCCAGCCCGGGCAGCGCCACGGGCAGCATCAGCAGTTCCTCGATCAGGCGCGTCACCCGGTTGCGCCGCAGGGCCATGTAGTACGCGGCGGGCACGCCGATCACCAGCGTGCAGGCCAGGCAGGCCAGCGCGATGCCCAGCGACAGGAAGATGGTGTTGCGATAGAGCGACCAGACTTCCTCGAGCCAGCGTGTGGTGAGGCCGCTCGACAGGCCAACGAAGATGTTATTGGTCAGGCCGGCCAGCACGGACAGCACCACGGGCACGGTCATGAAGGCGCAGACCAGCAGGGTCAGCGTCAGTTGCAGCCAGTAGCCGGCGCGGCGGGGTAGGGCGGTCATCGATAGTCCTCGGCAATGTGCGTTTGACCGGACGGCGTTTCAGGCGGTGGCGGCGACGGCGTCGCCGGAATACCAGCGCGCCAGCGCCAGCAGGGCCCAGGTGACCACGCCAAGCAGGATCGACAGCGCGGCGGCCATGCCGAAGTTGGCGTAGTTGGTGAACTCGTTGTAGATCGTCAGCGGCAGCACGTCGAGCTGCGTGGCCAGTGTGAAGGCGGTGCCGAACGCGCCCATGCTGGTGGCAAAGCAGATCGCCCCGCTGGACAGCATGGCCGGCATCAGCGCGGGCAGCATCACGTCGCGCACCACGCGCCACGGGCTGGCGCCCAGCGAGCGCGCCGCTTCCTCCAGCGACGGGTCGAGCTTTTCCACGGCGGCCATCACGGTCAGGATCACGCGCGGAATCGAGAAATAGAGATAGCCGACGAACAGGCCGGCCAGCCCGTAGGCGAAGGTCCATCGCTCGCCCGCGAGCACATCGCCGATGCTGGCCAGCAGGCCGTTGCGGCCCCCCAGCATGATGACCATGAAGCCGATCACCACGCCCGGGAACGCCAGCGGAAAGGTCAGCATCGCCACCAGCACCGGCTTGCCCGGCACCGGGTGGCGCTGCAGGAAGGTACCGGCGATGCCGGCGATCACCAGCGTGGCCAGCGTGACCAGCGCGGACAGCACCACGGTCACCATCAGGCTGTGCAGATAGCGGGCACTGGTCAGCACGGTCCAGTAGACCCCCGCGCCGTCGCGGCCGGTCAGGCTGACTTCGATCAGCCGCGCCATCGGCAGGCAGAAGAACGCCAGGAACACGAGCAGCGCGGGCAGCGCGAACAGGAAGAGGGCGGGAGATCGCTGGGTCATGGTGCGGGCGCGGGCCGGTGGATTAGCGCACTTCCTTCAGGTACTGGTCGCTGAAGGCCTTCTGCGACTGGGCCATCTTGCTGAAGTCCACCGGCTTGGCGCGGGCGTAGTCGGCGGCGGGCAGGAAGCGCGACTGCACGTCGGCCGGCATCGGCACGTTGCGCACCGGACGCAGGTAGGCGTTGGCCCACAGCGCCTGGCCCTGGTCGGACAGCACGAAGTCCAGCACCTTGCGGCCTTCGGCAGCGTGCGGCGCGTTGTTGACCAGGCTCATCACGTAAGGCACCACCAGCGTGCCTTCCTTCGGAATCACGAAGGCCACGTTGGCGCGATCCTTGTACTTCGCGCGGTAGGCGTTGAAGTCGTAGTCGAGCAGGATGGGGATCTCGCCGGACAGCACGCGCGCATAGGCGGTCTGCTTCGGCACGATGGGCTGGTTCTTCTGCAGGTCGCGGAAGTACTTGAAGGCCGGGCCGAAGTTGTCCAGCGAGCCGCCCAGGGCCTGGTTCACGGCCACGGCGCCCACATAGCCGACAAAGGCGCTGGCCGGATCGAGGTAGCCCACCAGGCCCTTGTATTCGGGCTTGAGCAGGTCCGCCCACGACTGCGGCACGGGCTTGCCGCGCAGCGCGTCGACGTTGACCATGAAGCCCAGCGTGCCGGAATGGATCGCAAACCAGTTGCCTTGCGGATCTTTCAGGCCGTCGGGGATGTCGTTCCAGTGGGCCGGCTTGTACGGCTGGGTCACGCCGTCGGCCTTGGCCTGGATGCCGAAGGTCACGCCCAGGTAGGTCACGTCGGCCACCGGGGCGGCCTTTTCGGCCACCAGCTGTGCCAGCGACTGGCCCGAGTTCTTGTTGTCGAACGGCACGGTGACGCCGGTCTTTTCCTTGATCGCGCGGATCTGCGCGGCCCAGTCGGCCCATTCGGGCGGGCAGTTGTAGCAGATGGCGGTCTGCGCGGCGGCGCCCTGGCTGAAGGCGGCACAGGTGGTGGCGACAGCGGCGGCGGTGGCCAGCCAGCGCAGCGGACGGCGCCAGAAGGATTGCGTCGACATGTAAGGCTCCCTGGTTAGGTCGGTCGGTGAGTCGGTCAGTCGGTGGTCGGTCGGATCAGGCAGGAACTGCGGGCGCGCTGACGGTGCCCTCGATACGTAATGCGTGCGGCAGCAGCGTGGCGTTGCCGTCGGCGCCGGCCGAGCCGACATCGAGCCGGTGCAGCAGTTGCGTGATGGCCCGCGTGCCAATGTCGGCATTGGGCTGGACGACGGTGGCCAGCGGCGGCTCCACGAGCGCGCCAAGGGCGATACCGTCGTAGCCCAGCACCGAGACATCGCGCGGCACGCGCAGGCCCAGGCGCTTGAGGTCGGAAATCACGCCGATGGCGAGCAGGTCGTTGGTGCAGAAGAACGCGGTGGGGGCGTCGGGCTGCGCCATCAACGCCTGGATCTGGGGCGCGTTGCTGGCCGTGTGGGACGGCAGGTTGACCGGCTCGCGTACCGGCAGGCCGTGGGCGCGCATGGCATCGGCATAGCCGGCAAAGCGTTGGCGCGCGCGGTCGGACGCGGTGAAGGCACCCGAAATCACCGCGATGCGCCGATGGCCCGCCGCGATCAGCGCGTTGACACCCTCGCAGGCACTGGTCTGGTTGTCCACCGACACCGAATGCCGGCCGCGCTGCATGGCGTCGCGCGACACCTGGTTGTAAGCCAGCACGTAGGGCACCGATTCGCGGTCGAGCTGGTCCAGCACGGTGCTGTCGCAGGCGTCGGCCACGGTCAGCACCATGCCGTCGACGCGGTGACGCAACAGGTATTCGATACGCTCGCGTTCGCGGGCCGGATCGTAGTTGCTGGTGACCAGCATCAGGGAGTAGCCTGCCTCCATGGCCGATTCTTCAATTCCGCGCCAGCATTCGGCAAACACCGCGTTATCCAGCGTGGGCAGCATGACGCCGACGATGCGGGTGCGTTGCGCGCGCAGCTTGGCGCCCAGCAGGTTGGGGCGGAACGACAGCCGGCGCGCGGCCTCGTGCACGCGCTGGGCGGTGGCTTCGCGCACCAGCTGCGGATGGCTGAAGACGCGCGACGCAGTGGCCAGCGACACCTTGGCGGCCAATGCCACGTCGGCCAGCGTGACCCCCTGGCCAGGTTCGGCGGAAGCCAGGCGGGGCGGCAGGACGGCGCGGCGGGATGTTGGCATGCGTTCCTCATCGGATGGCGCACTTCAGGATGAAAACGTTTTCATTGAAGTGCCGAAAAAGCAGGCGTCAAGGAAAATTTGCGCTGCGCCGCCGCAAAACGGGCAGCGCAGGCTCTCGCGCCTGTCATCGTCGCGCATTGTCACGGGGCTCTGTGACGGGCCGATGACAGCGCAAGCGCAATCTGATTGGCCGGGCGGCCTTACTTCGACTTCGGTGCCGCGCTGAACGTCTTGTTGGCGATCTTCCACACGCCGTCGATCTGCAGCAGGTTCATATAGTCGGTGAACGTCACCTCGGGGTAGTCCAGCACGATCTTCGCCGTGGCGGCGTTGCCCACCACGTCGAAGCTGGCGATATGGCGGCGGCGCTCGGCCTCGTCGGGCTGCGGCTGGCCCTGGAAGCGCTTCGAGAACTCGTCCACCGTCAACGAGTGCAGCGCGCCGTCGCGGAACGAAATGATGCGGGCGTCGGCGTGGAACGCCTGGAAGATGTACTCGGCCTTGCCTGTGCGATGGGCCTCCAGATACTGCTCCAGCGGTGCCAGCGCGGGAATGTGCTGCGAGGTGGCGGCGTGTGCGGTCATGTCTGTCCTCCGTATTGATTTGGGTTGGGCCGGGCCCGGGCGGGCGCCACGGGTCGGCGGCGCCGTTCATTGTATCCGTAAATTGTATGCAAAATAGCTTCGGAAGGTGGCTGGCATCAGCGCGGGAAAATTTTCGTAACAGACTGCCGGGGTGGCGCGGTCAACCAACCGGCGCGTCGGACGTCAAACCGGCATTCCGGCGCGCGAGGTGCGCGCATGACAAGGGAACGGGCGCCTATGGAACACCTACGGATCGGCAGGTTGCGGCAATGGCGGGTACCCGGTGCGCTGGTCTGGCTGGCATGGCTGGCGATATCGGCGGTGCTGGTCGCCTGTGCATCGACGGCGGCCGATGATGCAACGCACCATGGCAAGCTGTCGGCGGCCGACCTGCGCTGGCTCAACACCGTCAGCTTTGGCGCCGACCAGGCCAGCGTACAGCGCCTGCAAGCCATCGGGCGGCAGCGTTATCTCGATGAGCAGATCAAGATGCCGCTGGCCGATCCGCCCCAGTTGGCCCAGTCCATTGCCGCGTTGCCGGTCAGCCAGGGCGACGCGCTGCAACGGACCCAGGCGCTGCGCGCCGAACGGCAGCGCATCCAGGCGCTGACCGACGAGACCGAAAAGCAGCAGGCCCGCGAGGCGCTGAACCGCCAGGGGCGCGACCTCGTGATCGATACCGGCCGCCGCCATCTGCTGCGCGCGCTCTATTCGCCGGCGCAACTGCGCGAGCAGATGACGTGGTTCTGGCTGAATCATTTCAACGTCTACGCGGGGAAAGGGCAGGTGCGCTACGCCCTGGCCGATTTCGAGGCACGCGCGATCCGCCCGCATGCCCTGGGCAAGTTCCGCGACCTGCTGATGGCTACGGTCACATCGCCGGCCATGCTCGAATACCTGGACAACGCCCAGAGCGCGGCCAACCGCATCAACGAAAACTACGCGCGCGAGCTGATGGAGCTGCATACGCTAGGCGTGGCGGGCGGCCCGAGCGGGTCGCGCTATACCCAGCAGGACGTGCAGGAACTGGCGCGCGTGCTGACCGGACTTGGCATCAATGCGCGGGGCGAGCCGCCCCGGCTGTCGGCCGAGCGCGCGGCCATGTACCGCAGCGACGGCCTGTTCGAGTTCAATCCGAACCGTCACGACTTCGGCGCCAAGACGCTGCTGGGCCAGACCATCGAGCCGCGCGGGTTTGCGGAGGTGGAGCAGGCCGTGTCGATCCTGGCGCGCGACTCGGCCACGGCGCGCTTCGTGTCGGCCAGGCTGGCCACGTACTTCGTGTCGGACAATCCGCCGCCGCAGCTGGTCGCGCAGATGGCCGCCACGTTCACGCGCACCGATGGCGACATCGGCGCGGTGCTGCGCACGATGTTCCTGTCGCACTGGTTCGACCAGTCGGCTGCCGAGGGCGCGCGCAAATTCAAGGACCCGATGGTCTTTGTGGTGTCGTCGATGCGGCTGGCCTATGACGGCCGGCCGGTATCGAACCTGCGTCCGATGATCAACTGGCTGAACCAGCTTGGCGAGCCGCTATATGGCCACGTGGCGCCCGACGGCTATCCGCTGACCGAGAGCGCATGGGCCAGTTCGGGCCAACTGGTCAAGCGTTTCGAGATCGCGCGCACGATCGGCAGCGGGCCGGCCGGGCTGTTCTCGGACGAAAGCGGGCAGCCCGCCGCGCAACGCGGATTCCCGATGCCGAACAACCGCATGTTCTACGACACCATCGAGGGCACGCTGGGCGCGGCCACGCGCCAGGCGCTGGCCCAGGCGGGCTCGCAGCAGGAATGGAATGCCGTGCTGCTCAGTTCGCCGGAATGGATGCAGCGGTAGCGCCACGGCAAGGGATCCAACGATAGGGGACAACCATGAACCGACGCCACTGGCTCAGGACGATGGGCGGCGCGGGGCTCGCGCTGACGCTGCCAACCCTGACATCGCGCGTGTTCGCGCTGCCGGCCCAGGCCGATGCGCGCTTCCTGCTGGTGTTCCTGCGCGGCGGCTATGACGCGGCCAACGTGCTGGTGCCGTCCGGCAGCGATTTCTACTACGCGTCGCGACCCAATATCGCCATCCGGCCGCCGGTGGCGCAGGGCGCCGCGCCAGACCCGGCAGCCGCGCTGCCGCTGGGCGTCGATGGCTGGGCGCTGCATCCCGCGCTGGGTGCCACGATGCTGCCGATGTGGCAGCGCCAGCAACTGGCGTTCGTGCCGTTCGCCGGCACCAGCGACATGTCGCGCAGTCATTTCGAAACGCAGGATGGCATCGAGGCGGGACTGGCCGGCGACGGCCATGGCGAAGGCTCGCCCAAAGGCAGCGGCTTCCTGAACCGGCTGACGCAGGCCATGGGCGGGCAGGCGGCGCCGGTGGCCTTCACCGACGGCCTGCCGATGGTGCTGTCCGGCGCCGCAAACGTGCCCAACGTGTCGCTCAAGGGCACCGGCCGCACACCGTTCGATGCGCGCCAGACGCAGACCCTGGCGCAGATGTACAAGGGCACGCGCTTCGAGTCGCTGATTGCAGAAGGTTTCGACCTGCGCCAGACCGTGGCCGAACAGGCCGAGGCGATGCGCAAGCACGAGGCGGCCATGCGCGCGGCCAGCGCGGGCGCGGCTGGCGACGCCATGTCCGGACGCATGCAGGAGATGCAGGCGGCCAACCGGCGTGCGTTGACGGCACGCGGTTTCGAGCAGGAAGCGCGCCGCATGGCCGGGCTGATGCGCGATAAATTCAACCTCGGCTTTATCGACGTGGGCGGCTGGGACACGCACGTCAACCAGGGCGGCGCGCAAGGACAGCTGGCCAACCTGCTCGATAACCTGGGGCGCGGCATTGCCGGGTTCTCCGAGGAAATGGGGCCGGCGTGGCACAACACCACCGTGGTGGCCATCTCCGAATTCGGGCGCACGTTCCGCGAGAACGGCACGCGCGGCACCGACCATGGGCACGGCACGGTCTACTGGGTGGCGGGCGGCAACGTGCGGGGCGGGCGCATGGTGGGCGAACAGGTCGCCGTTGGCCAGCCAACCCTGAACCAGAACCGCGACTATCCGGTGCTCAACGACTACCGGGCGGTGCTGGGCGGCCTGTTCCGCAGGTTGTACGGGCTGGACGACAACCGCCTGGCACAGGTATTTCCGGGCAGCCGGCCACGCGATATCGGGCTGGTGTAGGGCAGGGCGCGACGTCGATCAAGGCTTGCGACGGCTGAAGCGTTGCTCGGTCACCTCGCTGCCCCATTGGGTGCCGGCCGCTTCGCTGGTCAGCACAAAGCCGAACGACTCATAGAGATGGCGTGCCGAATCGAGGCCCTTGAAGGTCCAGAGCCAGGTCTCTTCAAACGCGTGCGCGTCCACGAACTGCATCGCGTTGGCCATCAGTTGCCGGCCGACACCGGAACCGCGCAGCGCGTCGTCGACGATAAACCAGCGCAGGTGGGCCGTACCCAGAGCCGGGTCGCCGTCGATGGCCAGGGACGCCAGCGTGCGGCCGTCGTCGTGGTACAGCCACAGCGCCTTGCCCGGCGCCGGCAGCATGGCGGCAAACTCGGCCAGTTCGGTGGCCACCCGCTTTTCGAAAAAGGCACCAAATCCCCAGTGCTCCGCGTAGAAGCGCCCGTGCAGGCTCGCGATATCGCCGATGCAGCCGGGCCGGTAGCCTTCGACGATGGGCAGGCTGTCGGGCTCGCCCCCGGCGGCCTTGGCGGCGTTGTCCTGCGCCAGCGCGTCGGCATAGAGCGCCAGGGACCGCAGCAGCGCCTGCTGGTCGGACGGGAGCATCCGGCGCAGCGCATTGGATACCTGGTCGGTTGCGAACTGGTCGATCTTCTCCCGCAGCTTTTTGCCCTTCGGCGTCAGGAACAGCTCCGTGGCACGCGCGTCCTCGCTGGAGATCCGACGATGCAGAAACCCGGCGGATTCCAGCCGCGCCACCTGCCGGCTGGTGTTCGATTTATCCAGCCGCAGGATCCGGCCCAAATCCCTGGCATTGATGCCGGGCGTCATGCCGATCTCCAGCACCGCGTGCACGGCCGAAGGCGCCAGGTCGCTATCGGCCAGCGTGGCACGCATGAAGCCCAGTTCGCGCACCAGGCGGCGCGAGAAATCGCGAAGTTCGAGGATGGTCCCGTCGCGGGATTGGGCGGGCGCTTCGATCAGGTCCATGGTGGCCTCCGGCAGGCTGTCAAGTTGCCGCATTGGTTGCGACACGCAAGCAATATTAGTTGCGATACGCAACCTTGTCAAAGCCTGGCTGGCCTGTTCACCCTCCCAAAGCAGTACGTGCGATGCCTCAAGTCGGCCCCGGAAGTGCCGTTATCTCAACAGTGGGCGTGGCACCTGCCCACCGAATGATTCGTACAACACGATTCCTAGCCAGTTTGAGTGCAAGCCTTGTCGCGACCCCTGACGCCATCCATTGCCGATTGCCTCGAACAACAACTGCTGCGGCCGGTTTTCCAGCCGATCGGCTCGCTCGTCACGGGCGATGTGTTCGGATACGAGGCACTGATCCGCGGCCCGATGGGTACGCCGATGGAGAGCCCGATCGCGCTGTTTGCCGAAGCGGCACGCGTGGGCAAGCACGTGGAACTCGAACGTCTGGCCGCGCGCATCTCGATCCGGGCGTTCATGGAATTCGACCTGCCCGGCAAGCTGTTCCTGAACTACAGCGCCGATTCGATGCGCAATATCGAGGACACTCGCGACGAGGTGCGGGTCTTTCTGCAGGCGCAGGGGCTGCCGTCCGAGCGCATTGTGCTGGAGCTGACCGAGCAGGCGCCACTGGGGCCGCTGGATACGCTGGCCAAGGCCGTGTTTTCGATTCGCAGCCGCGGCGCGCAGTTCGCGCTGGACGACTACGGTACCGGCCATGCCGGCCTGGGGCAGTGGATTGCCCTGCAACCCGATTACGTGAAGATCGCGCGCGTCATCATCGACGGCGTGGCGTCGTCGCAGTTCCAGCGCGAGGCGCTGCAGGGGCTATGCAAGCTGGCCCGCACGGCTGGCACGCGGCTGATCGCCGAGGGCATCGAGCGCGTGGACGATCTGCTGGTGTGCCGCGACATGGGTATCGATCTGGCGCAGGGCTACCTGCTTGCCCGCCCGACGCCGGAACCGCCGCTGTCGCTGTCCGACGCATCGCTGCGCGCGATGCATCGCGGCCGGCTGAGGATTGCCAGGTAGGGGTTGCAGATGGCTTTCTGCCCTCACCCAGTTGTGGGGAAGGGGGCAGGTCAGGGCGCCGCGGGCGCCGACGCCGCCACGGGCGCGGAGGCGGGCGCCGGGGTCGGTGCCGGGATCGGTGCCGGGGCAGGCCCCGGCGGCGCTGCCGACGGTTCGCTCGATGCTTCCATCTCATGGCCGCCCGGGGGCACGGCCTCCACCACTTCACCGGGATCCAGCGCCAGGCCGCTGTCCGCCGATGCGGCCGTGGCGGGCGCCGAAGCGGGCGGCATGGCGTCCGCGTCCGTGGCCGGCAAGACCGGCCGGCGCGGTGCCGGGCGCGGCAGTGGCGCGCTGTCGTCCTTCCGGTTCGAGGCAAACAGCTTCTGATACCAGCCGCGTACCGTATCGGTCAGCCCCGAATACCACGTCTTCTCGTCGACTTCGGCAAACCGCGCGCGCGGATCTACGATGCGGGCGCGCAGGGCGCGCTGGTAGAAGTCGCCGACGATGGGCAGCGCGCTGTGCGCGCCCTGGCCCCAGTAGTCGCTGCGCAGCGTCACGCGGCTGTCGTTGAAGCCCACCCACGCGCCCGCCACCAGTTGCGGATGCATCAGGATGAACCAGCCGTCGGCGTTGTCCTGGGTCGTGCCGGTCTTGCCGGCCACGTCGGCGCGAATGCCGTAGCGCGTGCGGATGGCCGTGCCGGTGCCGCGATCCACCACGTCGCGCATCACGTCGAGCAGCGTTTCGTTGGCAGTGGCCGATAGCGCGCGCTCGGGCGACGCGGGGCGGAAGCGGGCCAGTTCCTTGCCGTCGCGGTCCGTGATGCTGGTAATCATCGACGGCGCGATGTACTGGCCGCCGTTGGCGATCGTGCCATAGGCGCTGACCATCTCCTTGAGCGTGACGGGGCTCGTGCCCAGCGCCAGCGATGGCACTTCCTCCAGTTTGCTGTCGCGCACGCCCATGGCGCGGGCCAGCTTCGCCACGCGGTCTGCGCCCAGGTTCTGCACCAGTTGCGCCGTGATGGTGTTCCTGGAATAGACCAGGCCGTCGCGCAGGCTCATCGGGCGGCCGGTGGCCGCCGTTTCGTCGGTCGGCCGCCAGATCTCGCCGCCGGCGAGCTTGATTTCCACGGGCTGGTCGATGAAGGTCTCGTCGGGGCTCTGCCCGCGCGCGAATGCGGCGCCATAGACGAATGGCTTGAACGTGGAGCCGGGCTGGCGGCGGGCCTGGGCGACGTGGTCGAACGCGTCCACGGTGAAATCGCGGCTGCCCACCCACGCGCGGATCTCGCCGGTGGCCGGGTCCAGCGCCATGAAGCCGGCCTGCACGCGGGTCTTGTTCTGGCGCAGGTTCTGCATGAACGCGCTGTCGCGCATCAGGTGGTTCAGCGCATCGGCGTCGGTCTGGCCGCCGGCCACGGCGGCGCGGTACTCGGGCGTTTCGCGCACGAACTGCTGCACCAGGCCGCGGCTTTCGGCCCAGCCGGCGCGTGGCGCCCAGGCGGCATTGGCAATCGACTGCAGCTGGTTGCCCTGGCGTGCCAGCGCCTGGTTGGCCATCGCCTGCAGGCGGGCATCGATCGTCGTATGGACGACCAGGCCGTCGGTGTACAGGTTGTAGTCGTTGCTGTCGGCCCACGAGATCAGCCACTTGCGCAGTTGCTGCGCGAAGTGGGCGGCCGGGCCCGGTTCCTCGATCTGCCGCTCGAAATCGATGCGCAGCGGGCGCCTGGCCAGCACCTGGTAGCGGGCGGCGTCTAGCTTGCCGCGCTTGACCATCTGCGCCAGCACGATATTGCGGCGTTCCAGTGCGCGCTGCGGGTTCAGCACCGGGTTGTAGTAGCTGTTGCCCTTGAGCATGCCGATCAGCGTGGCGGCTTCCAGCACGTCAAGCTGGCGGGCGGACTTGTCGAAATACGTGCGCGCGGCCATCTCGATGCCGAACGCGTTGTACAGGAACGGCACCGTGTTCAGGTACGTCTCCAGGATCTCGTCCTTGGAGTACAGCGCTTCGATCTTCAGCGCCGTGATCGCTTCCTTGAGCTTGCGCGTCAGCGTGGGCGCCCGGCCGATTTCGTCCGGATAACGGTTGCGCGCCAGTTGCTGGGTGATGGTCGAGCCACCCTGGCGGTCGCCCGAGAACGTGTGCAGCGCGGCGGATGCGGTGCGGCGCCAGTCCAGCCCGAAGTGCTGGTAAAAGCGGTGATCCTCGGTGGCGATCAGCGCATTGACGACGTTGGGCGAAATGTCGGCCAGCTTGACCCAGTCGCGGTTGGCCCATCGGTAGACGGCCAGTTCCTTGCCGTCGGCCGACAGCACCTGGGCCGGCTGCTCCGACTTGGCCTTGCGGATGTCGCTGATGCCGGGCGTAAACGGGATCAGCAGCAGCAGGTAGAGCAGCAGCAGCGCCGGAACCGCGGCCAGGGCCAGCAGGACGGTGCGTCGGCTGGGCCGGCGCAGGTGCTGCCTGAACTGGGCCAGCCGTGGGGCGATATAGGTCTTGTATGAATCCAGGCGCATTGACGCAAGGCGGGGCAGGGCCGGTGCGCACCGTCACGGACCTGTCAAATGCCTTTCACGGAAAAGTGTGCATCCTACCTGAAGGCGGGTGGGGAAAACCCGCATTCTTCGCACCCATCGGCCAGACTTCCCCCCGAAGTGGGGTGTCCGAATCCGTTGTTGAGACGCCACAGACACATGGGTTTCATATTTCATTGAAACAATTCGCCTGCCCTCATCGGTCATCGTTTCGGAAAACGGTAGTACGTATCTCGTAGCCCCGTTCTGAAATAGTGACGGGGAAGCATCTCAATGTCTTAACAAATACGAGAACTCACAGTGAAGAAAGCACTATTTGCTCTGGCGGCAGCGGGTACCTGCGCTATCTCCGGCGTTGCATCGGCACAGTCCAACACCTCCGTGACGCTGTACGGCATCGTCGACGCCGGCATCGAATTCGCCAACCACTCGGGCACCGCGCCGGCAGCCACGGGCAGCAAGGCGATGGTGAGCTCGGGCAACATGTCCGGCTCGCGCTGGGGCCTGCGTGGCGCCGAGGACCTCGGTGGCGGCCTGAAGGCCATCTTCACCCTGGAATCGGGCTTCGACATCGACACCGGCACGTCGGGCCAGGGCAGCCGCCTGTTCGGCCGCCAGGCGTTCGTGGGCCTGCAAGGCAATTTCGGGGCCGTCACCCTGGGTCGTCAGCAAAACTCGCTGTATGACCTGTTCGGTGCCTACGACCCGATGGGCGTGGGCCCGAAGTACTCGCTGAACTCGGTTGACTCGGCCTTCAACGGTCGCGCCGACAACGCCATCAAGTACACGGGCAAGTTCGGCGGCCTGACCGGTACCGCCTTCTACAGCACGGGCCGTGACTCGACCGTGCCGGGCAGCACGGAAGTGCCGGGCAACTATCGCATCGGCCGCAACTTCGGCGCTGGCCTGGCCTACACCGCAGGCGCGTTCTCGGTGGGCACCGCCTACGACCAGTACCAGGGCAATGCCGCCAACGTGGCCGACCGCGCCGTCAAGCGCCTGGCCGTGGGCGGTTCGTACGACCTGGGCGTGGCCAAGCTGTTTGCCGGCTACCGCTGGATGCGTGACGACGGTATCGCCTCCCCCGCCACGGCTTCGTCGCGCAACAACGTGTACTGGCTGGGTGGCCTGTATCGCGTGACGCCGGCCCTGTCGCTGACCGGCGCCGCCTACTATCAGGACGCGCACAACAGCGGCAATGATCCGTGGATGTTCGTGCTGTCGGCCGACTACTCGTTCTCGAAGCGTACCGACGTCTACCTCAACGTCGCGTACACGAAGAACAAGGATTCGTCGGCACTGTCGATGAGCAGCTCGGCTCCGGTGACCCCCGGTGCCAACCAGACCGGCGCCGTGGTCGGTATCCGTCACCGCTTCTAAGGCAGGGAGACACCGGCAGACGGGGCCTTTCCCCCCGCACCTGCCGGATAACAAACGCCCCTCACCCGACTTGGCGGGAAGGAGGGGCGTTCTGCTTTGGAAGTGTCCGGCGTCGGTGTCCTGCGTCCGGGGCGCTTGCCTTGCGCGCCCCGGTCCACGTCAGGTCGCGGCGCCGTCGGCGGGGCGGTTTGCCCGGTCGGCCTGGGCATCGACCGAACGCAGCCGTTCCAGCGCCCGCGTCAGCAGGGCGCCTTCCTCGGCATCGGCCGTGGCACGCAGCGTCTGCACCGCGTGGTGCAAGCGCTCGCGATCTGGCGCGGCAAGCTTGTCGGTGTCCTCCATGGCCTCGATTTCCTTATCCACGCGCTTGCACAGCTTGCGCACGAACTCGGGGTCCAGCTGGCCTTGGCTGGCGCCATGCGCGATGTGGTAGATCAGGGCCGCAAGCCCCTCTGCCGTGGTCTCTGTTGCGACGGCTGGATCATGTTTCATGTCGGCTCCCCGGTGAGGTCGATTCATTCTAGTGATCGGCGACTGTCCCGGAAGTTGCGCTTTCCTCTGGGACGTCTTCAATTGTGCGGCCGGCGCCCCACGAGGTTCTTATTTCCGAAATATCTCATCGCCAGAATGTCATCTCGCTGGCCCGACCGAACACGTTGGGAACGCATATGCGACCGGAGGGGTCGCCGCGGGCCGGCAGCCGCACCGTTCCGGCGGATCACATGGCAGTCCACAGAGACACCGGTGAAGGAACGGCGGCGTTGCAATAAAGTACGCGGGGATCCGAGCCGTCCGTCAGGACGGCTCTATTTCTTTCCGGCCTCCCCACCGGCGTCGTCGCCACGTTTGCCCTGTCTTCGGCAACCTGCCGGCAGGCCGTGGCCAGTCCAATCCCGCAGCAGGCGACATTTGATTATCGTCAATATCCTGACGGTATTTTAAATCGATGCGATCACCCATCCGTCTCGGAATGGGATGGTCTCCGGTATTTCCCCCGGGCTCGCTCGCAACATCGATTTGCCCGGAATACGCGTGTTTATCGCGCCTCGGTATATTCGGCGGTCATGCATTTGCATGGCGATGCAGTATGCCAATTGAGTTGGCTAATCAAGCCAATTGAAACAATTGAATTTTCCCTGGATAACCGTCCACGTAGAGTGCAAAACGCTTGCTGCCGGCCGCGTCCGGTTTGTATCGCCCGATAAGTGTTTTTCGGACGCGCGCAGGAAGCCCGCTAGCAAGGCCGAGACATCCCCATTTTGCATTTCAATTCACTTGCATTACGGCAGCGGCTTTTGTAACCAACTACAAGGAGTTATTGATCCATGAACATCGGAAAAACTTTAAAACTTTCCGTAGTGGCAGTTGCCGTATCGGCCGCGCTGTACACCAATCCGCTGATGGCGAAAACGGATGTGACGCCGAACAGTTTCTGGTGGCCAGAGCAACTCGACCTGCAGCCGCTGCGCTTCAATTCGGCGGAATCCGATCCCATGGGCAAGGCCTTCAATTATGCGGAGGCATTCAAGACGCTGGATATCGAGGCGGTCAAGCGGGACATCGCCGGGGTCATGAAGACCTCCCAGCCCTGGTGGCCGGCTGACTTCGGCAACTATGGGCCGTTCTTTATCCGCATGGCCTGGCATGGCGCGGGCGTCTATCGCGTCTTCGATGGCCGGGGTGGCGCTTCGGGCGCCCAGCAGCGGTTCGAGCCGCTCAACAGCTGGCCCGACAATGTCGGCCTGGACAAGGCGCGGCGCCTGCTGTGGCCAGTCAAGCAGAAGTACGGCCGCAAGATTTCCTGGGGCGACCTCATGGTCCTGGCAGGCAACGTGGCGCTGGAAGAGATGGGCTTCAAGACGTTCGGCTATGCCGGCGGGCGCGTGGACGACTGGGAAGCCGAGATGGTGAACTGGGGCCCGGAAAAGAAAATGCTGGCCCACCAGCGCCAGGATGCGAAGGGCGCCCTGAAGAAGCCCTACGCGGCAACCGAGATGGGGCTCATCTACGTCAATCCCGAAGGGCCCGGAGGCAAGCCCGACCCGCTGGCCTCCGCCAAGGAGATCCGCGAGACCTTTGGCCGCATGAGCATGGACGATGTCGATACGGTGGCGCTGATCGCCGGCGGACACACGTTCGGCAAGGCGCACGGCGCGCACAAGCCGGCGGGCTGCGTGGGCAAGGAGCCGGCTGCCGCCGGTCTGGAAGAGCAGGGGCTGGGCTGGGTCAGCAAATGTGGCACGGGCCATGGCGTGGACACCGTCAACAGCGGGCTGGAAGGCGCGTGGTCGACCAACCCGACGCGCTGGACCCACGAATTCCTGACATGGCTCTACAGCTTCGACTGGGAAACGACCAAAGGTCCGGGCGGCGCGATCCAGTGGGTGCCCAAGAACAACGCCAGCGCCAATTTCGTGCCGGATGCCCATGATCCGAAGAAGCGGCACAAGCTGATGATGTTCACCACGGACATCGCGCTCAAGATGGACCCGGAGTACCACAAGATCTCGAAGCGATTCCTCGAAAATCCGAAGGAATTCGAGGACGCGTTCGCCAGGGCATGGTTCAAGCTCATGCATCGCGACCTGGGGCCGAAGTCGCGCTACCTCGGGCCCGATGTGCCCAAGGAAGACCTGATCTGGCAGGATCCGATCCCCAAGGTCGATCACAAGCTGGTGGACGACAAGGACGTGGCCAGCCTGAAGACCACCATCCTGTCGTCGGGCCTGACCATCCCCGAGCTGGTCCGCACCGCCTGGGCGTCGGCCGCGACCTTCCGCGTGACGGATATGCGGGGTGGCGCCAACGGTGCGCGCATTCGCCTGGCGCCGCAGAAGGATTGGGGCGTCAACGACCCTGCCGAGCTGGCCAAGGTGCTGGATCGTCTGGAGGCCATCCAGAAGGATTTCAATTCGGCGCAGAAGGGCAGTGGCAAGAAGGTGTCGCTGGCGGACCTGATCGTGCTGGGCGGGACGGCCGCGGTGGAAGAAGCGGCCCGCAAGGGCGGCCACAAGGTGGATGTGCCGTTCACGCCGGGCCGCATGGACGCTTCGGCGGAACAGACGAGCGTCCAGTCCTTTGCCGTGCTTGAGCCGGTGGCCGACGGTTTCCGCAACTACTATGGCAAGCAGAGCCCCCGCTCGCCGGCGGACATGCTGGTCGAGCGCGCGAGCTACCTGAACCTGAGGGTGCCCGAGATGACCGTGCTGCTTGGCGGCATGCGGGCGCTGGACGCCAATGCCGGTGGTTCGCGCCACGGTGTGTTCACCGATCGGCCCGGCACGCTGAGCAACGACTTCTTCGTCAATCTGCTCGACATGTCCACCAAGTGGTCGAAGTCATCGTCCGATCAGGGGGTGTATGAGGGCCGCGATCGTGCGACCGGCAAGGTCAAGTGGCAGGCTACCCCGGTGGACCTGATCTTCGGCTCGAATTCGGAGCTGCGCGCCGTCGCGGAAGTCTATGGGTCCGACGACAGCAAGGACAAGTTCGTCCAGGACTTTGCCAAGGCATGGGTCAAGGTCATGAACCTGGATCGCTTCGACAAGGCGGCGGCGACCGGGCTGTGACCGGGCTGTGACCCGTCCCCTGAGGCGCCGACTGGGCGGGTCGCAACGGCCCGCCCGGCACGGACACCTTGCGGCAGGTGTCGCAATCCGAACGTGGCTATCTATACTGGCTCTGTCGCGTGCCCGTGCACGCGGGGGAGCCAGCCACCATGACACCGAGCCGAATCGCCCGAATCGCGGTCATCGCCCGCATCGCCGTCCTCCTTGTGCCGGTCGGCCTTGCCGGCTGCGTATCGATCAGCAGCAGCGATCCCAATCCACCGCAATCGTCCACCGTGGTCACGCCCGCCGGCAGTGCAACCACGGTCTGCAGCCCCGGCCCCTGCTAGGGCGCCGGGCTGTCCGCGGGCCGTGCGCCATGCCGCGCGGCGGCCACGTCCCGCACCTGTCGCATGACGCCCTCGGCGAACAGCACCGGACCGTGCATCGGGATGCCCGCTTCGCGCAACGCGTCGGCCGTCC
Organism: Ralstonia sp. 25mfcol4.1; assembly: GCF_900104095.1. Classification (GTDB taxonomy): domain Bacteria; phylum Pseudomonadota; class Gammaproteobacteria; order Burkholderiales; family Burkholderiaceae; genus Cupriavidus. The sequence continues at coordinate 337,204 of NZ_FNJO01000006.1, forward strand.
ACGTATTGCAGGTATAGAAGCCGTTGTAGCGCGCCGTGGCGCCGAAGTAGAGTCCGCCGGGATAGGGGCCGTTGCCCAGCCCCAACGGCTCGCCGGCGTCGTTTTCCTGGATCGTCCGGTTCAGGAATGCGCGCAGGCGCCCGATGCCGGCTTCGTCCAGTTCCAGATCCACCACATTGCCCGCGCCGAACGCGGCGGCCGGCGTATCGCGCAGGATCGTCAGCAGGATCGCGCCATCGCCGGGGAGCAGGGCCGACAGCAGCGTCAGCGGACCGCGTTCGCCGGTAATCAGGTAGTGGCGGTCGCCAAAGCCGAAGCAGAGATAGTTGGAACCGTCGTAGCCCCGGGTCACGCGCAGGAGCCGCGCATCGGCATCGACGCTGCGGATGCAGATGTCGGTGTGCCAGTCGCGCTCGACCACCGAGATGGTCGTGAGGGGCGGCGCTGCCACGGCCGCCGGTGCCGTGGCGCAGCCGCACATGGCCAGGGTCGCGGCCGCGCCGATCAGGGCGATGCGCAGGCGGCCAGGCATGGTCAGGCGGCCGCCACGGTGCGCTCGATCAGCCCGGCCATCGCGGCCCGAAACTGGTCCGGATCGCCGCCGGCCTCGATTTCGAGCGCCGCGCGGTCGAACGCGGCGGACAGCAGGGCGGCCAGCGCATCGACCGGGGTGGCTGCAGGCAGCCCGTGGCCCAGGGCCGCCTGCAGCCCTTCGCGCAAGGTGCGGCCGGCGTGGCGGGCATCGAGCGCGAACATGGCAGCGGTGCCGAGCACGGCCGGGCCATCGATCAGAAGCAACCGCGTGCGCCCCGGCACCGTCATCGCCTTCAGATAGGCCAGGCTGCCGGCCAGCAGCGCATCGCGCACGGGCAGGTCCTGCGGCGCGGCGCTTTCGATATCCACCGCCACCGCGCGGGCCTCGTCTTCGAGGATGGCGCGGAACAGGTCCTGCTTGTCGGTGAAATGGTGATAGAGCGCCCCGCGCGTAATGCCGGCGGCCGCCGCGATTTCGGGTGTCGATGTGGCCGCATAGCCCTTGCGGATCAACAGGTCGCGGGCCGCTGCCAGTAGCGCCGTGCGCGTAGCCAGTGTGCGCTCCTGATTCGAGCGGGCCTTTCTATCTTGCATACATACAGCCTGTATGTTTAAATGGATCGGAAAGATGCAGGCTGTATGTTACGTCACGCCCCGCGTGGCGCCAACGATGGAGACACCGACCCATGCGAACCACCAGCTACTACCCCGTGTTGATGACTGAAGACGTGGCCGGGACGGCGGCGTTTTACGCCAGGCACTTCGGCTTTGCGCCAGTGTTCACCGCCGACTGGTACGTGCATCTGCAATCGGTGCAGGACCCGCAGGTGAACCTGGCCATCCTCGATGCCAGCCACGACACGATTCCGGCACAGGGGCGCGGCAGGACTGCCGCCGGCATGCTGCTGAATTTCGAAGTCGACGATGTGGATGCGGTGCATGCGCGGCTATCGGGCGCCGGGCTGCCCATCCTGCTGCCCCTGCGCGACGAGGCGTTCGGGCAGCGCCACTTCATCACCGCCGATCCGAATGGCGTGATGCTCGACATCATCACCCCGATCGCCCCGTCCGCCGAGTTTGCCGCCCAGTACGACGCCGACGCGTTGCCGGGCTGAACCCGCCACCGCGGCGGATATCGATCGCGGTCTTATGCGATGCCTGCCGCCTGCAGCCCCCACCCGGCCAGCGCGCACGCGAGCACCACCGCCCATGGCGGCACGCGCCAGACGGCCAGCGCAACCAGCGCCAGCAGGGCCAGCGCGAAATCCGCCGGAGCCAGCACGGCGCTGGTCCAGACCGGGTGATACAAGGCTGCCAGCAGCAGCCCCACCACCGCCGCGTTGACACCGGCCAGCGCCGCGCGGGTGGCGCCATGGCGGCGCAGCCGTTCCCAGAAGGGCAGCGCGCCAAAGACCAGCAGGAACGACGGCGCGAAGATGGCCACCACGCAGAGCGCGCCGCCGGACCAGCCATTGGGCGCCAGCGTACCGGCGGCGCCGAGGAACGCGGCGAACGTGAACAGCGGCCCGGGCACCGCCTGCGCCGCACCGTAGCCGGCCAGGAACGTATCGTTGTCCACCCAGCCCGGCGGCACCACGGCCGCCTGCAGCAGCGGCAGCACGACGTGACCGCCGCCGAAGACCAGCGCCCCGGCGCGGTAGAAGGCATCGAACAGGGCCACCGCGTGATTGCCGGACGCGCGCGCGGCAAACGGCAATCCCACCAGCAACACCGCGAAGGCGACCAGGCACAGCAGCGCCAGCCCATGGCCCACCGGCACGGACAGCGGTTCGTGCGGCACGGCATCGCTGCTGCGGAAGCGGCGCGCGCCAATCAGGCCCGCCACCACCATCACGCCCAACTGGCACGCCGGCGACGGCACCAGGCTGACCGCCACGGCGGCCAGCGCCATCAGCGTGATACGGGGGGCGTCGGGACAGAGCGAGCGGGCCATGCCCCAGACCGCCTGCGCCACCACGCCCACCGCCGCCACCTTGAGCCCATGCAGCGCGCCGGCCGGTATCAGGTTGCCATAGCGCGACAGGCCCAGCGCAAACAGGATCAGCGCCACGGCGGAAGGCAGCGTGAAGCCGATCCATGCCGCCAGCGCGCCCAGGTAGCCGGCGCGTGACAAGCCGACCACCATGCCCACCTGGCTGCTGGCCGGACCCGGCAGGAACTGGCACAGCGCAACGATATCGGCATAGGCATGTTCGCTGAGCCAGCGGCGCTGCGCCACGAACGCCTCGCGAAAATACCCAAGGTGCGCCACCGGGCCGCCGAACGACGTCAGGCCGAGGCGCAGGAACACCACAAATACTTCCCACGCGGCGCTCATGCCCGGTCTCCTTGGGTGTCGTTCATGCGGATGGTCGCTACCAGCCCGGTGCCTTCCGACGCCGGCCGGTTGGCCAGGTCGATCGACAGTCCATGCAGTTCGGCAATGCGCCGCGCGATGGAAATGCCGAGCCCGGTGCCCTGTTCATGCTGCGAGCCGCCCCGGAAGAAGCGGCTGCCCAGCCGCGCCAGCTGGTCGGGCTGCACGCCGGGGCCGCGGTCGGCCACCACGATGCAGTCGGGTTCGAAGGCCAGCGTGACGGTTGACCCCGCCGGGCTGTAGCGCAGCGCGTTGTCCATCAGGTTGCGCAACATGGTGCCAAGCAGCGTGGGGTCACCGCAAACGTCGATGGGTTTGGCGTCGGGGCGCGGCCAGACGATCTCCATGTCGACGTGGCGGCGTTCGGACAGCAGGAGGCAGTCGGAGAGCACGTGCTGGGAGACGTCGCGCCAGTCCACCGCGCTGCGCGAGGGCGGGCCGTTCTCGTCCTCCAGCCGGCTCATCGTCAGCAGTTGCGATACCAGGTGGCTCAGGCGGTCGATGCCGGCTTCGACGTTGATGGCAGCCTGGGCACGCTCGGCCGGATCGGCGGAGCGCCGGGCGACGTCCCACTGCGCCTTCAGCGCGGCCAGCGGCGTGCGCATTTCGTGCGCGGCATCGGCGGTCAGCCGGCGTTCGTGTTCGAGCAGGGCCGATACGCGGTCCAGCAGGCGGTTCATCGCGTGCACCAGCGGCGCCAGTTCGGGCGGCGCGTCGTGCAGCGAGATCGGCGTGGGATCGCCGGGAGCCCGCGTGGCGATGGTGTGCGACAGCGCCAGCATCGGGTGCAGCATCCGGCGGATGCCCCACACCAGCAGCGTGGTCAGCAACGGCAGCCCCACCACCCAGGGCAGCACCTGCGCCTGCAGGTACGACCACACCAGCTCCTCGCGCTCGGCCATGATCTGGCCCACGCAGACGCGCCAGCCGGCCACGGGCCCATCCAGATAGTAGAGGCGCCAAGGCACGCCATCGATCTGCCGGTCGGTAAAGCCGCGTACACCGGGCAGGCGCGGCAGGCGGTCGCCGTCGGGATCGATGTGGAACGGTTGGCCGGTGCCGCGCCAGGTGGCGATTGCCATGTCGCCAAGGCCGGCGGCGCCGAGGTCGCCCAGGTCGGTATCGCCGGGCACCATGCCGTCCGGCTGCGGGTGCGGAGGTACCGCGCCGGTGTTGATCAACGGCAGCACCGCCTGCATCTGCTGCGCCATGCGCACCATGGCGGTGTCATAGAACTCGTTGATCTCCATGCGCGCGTTCAGGAAGATCATGACGCTGGTGAGTACCCAGGCAAACGCCACCGACGCCAGCACGACCAGTATCAGCCGCCGCTGCAGGGTCATGCATCGTCCCCGTTGCCGTTGTCGGCCGAGGGGGTCTCCAGCGCGTCGAGCGTGCCGAGCGTGTAGCCGGCACCGCGCAGCGTGCGCACGATGCCGGGATGGATCTTGCGCCGCAGGTGGTGGATATGCACTTCGAGCGTGTTGCTCTCGGAACCTTTTTCCCACTCGTAGAGTTTGTCGCGCAGAAATTCGCGCGTCAGCACGCGGTTGGGGTGCGCCAGCAGCAGTTCCAGCAGCATCGATTCGCGGCTGGTCAGGTCCACCGACTTGCCCTGCCAGACGGCCAACCGCGCGGCCGGGTGGTATTCGAGCGGGCCGTGGCGCCATACCGGCTCGGGCATGCCCGCGGACCGGCGCGTGTGCGCGCGCAGGCGGGCAGCCAGTTCGTCCAGATCCACGGGTTTGATCAGGTAGTCGTCGGCGCCGGCATCGAGCCCGCTGATGCGGCTTTGCACCGCGTCCCGGGCGGTCAGCACTACCACCGGCGTCTGGCGGCCCTGGTTGCGCCAGCGCGAGAGCAGCGTCACGCCGTCCTGGTCCGGCAGGCCCAGATCCAGCAGCACCGCGTCGTAGTGCATGGCGGCGATGGCGCGGTCGGCATCGGCCCCGGTACGGAACCAGTCCACGGCGTGCCCCATCAGCTTCAGGCCGCGCTGCATGCCATCCCCCAACATGGGGTCGTCTTCAACGATAAGTATTCTCATGAGCGAACTGCTTGGAACGACTGTTTATTGGTATCGATTGAAACGGGACGCATGATGCACTTCGCGCGGTCCAAGCGTAGCATCGCGCCGGGTCAGGTGCACGCTTAATCTGAAATTAAGGCTGATTCCCTAATCTGCGCGCTCGATTCTCCAAGATCAACGCGCGTGCAGGACCGATTGGGCACAAACGCGACTTCGGCGAAGCCACCCGGATCCGACATGCACCTTCCTCCTAGCAAGCAACGCATCACGCACGAAGTGGCTGACCGGACCCGTCCGGTTTCGTTGCCGGCCGGCTTGCGCGTGTCTGCCGTGGCTGGCTGGACGGCGCTGTTCGTCGCTGTGGCGCTGCTGGTCTGGTTCGGTACGCTGGGCCTGCGGCACCTGGTGGGACCCGACGAAGGGCGCTACGCGGAAATCTCGCGCGAGATGCTGACCACGGGCGACTGGGTCACGATCCGCTACAACGCGCTGAAGTATTTCGAAAAGCCGCCATTCCACATGTGGGCAACCGCCGTGACCTACGCGCTGTTCGGCGTGGGCGAATGGCAGGCGCGCCTGACCGTGGCGCTGGCCGGCCTGCTGGGCATCGGCATGTCGATGCTGGCCACCTGGCGCTGGTTCGGGCCGCGTGCGGCCGCGTTTGCCGGCCTGGCGCTGCTGGCCGCGCCGATGTGGAGCGTGGCTGCGCATTTCAACACGCTCGACATGACGCTGGCCGGCGTGATGTCGTGCATCCTGGGCTGCATGCTGGTGGCCCAGCATCCGGACGCTTCGCCAACCAGCCGGCTGCGCTGGATGGTGGCGTGCTGGGCAGCGATGGGCGTGGCCATCCTGACCAAGGGGCTGGTGGGCATCGCGTTGCCCGGCCTGGTGCTGGTGGTCTACACGCTGGTCACGCGCGATTGGGGATTGTGGCGCAGGCTGCACCTCACGGCCGGTGCGGTGACGATGCTGGTCATCGCCATGCCGTGGTTCTACCTGGTGTCCGAGCGCAATCCCGAGTTCCTGAACTTCTTTTTTATCCACGAGCACTGGCAGCGATATACGTCCGGCGTGCATTCGCGCGGCGGCCCGATCGTGTACTTCGTGCCGCTGGTGCTGGCGGGCTTCCTGCCCTGGGCAGGCCTGTTCCCCCGGTTGTGGACAGCCATGCGCAGCGCGGCCCCAGCCGAGGATGCCACCGCGCGCGCGCGTTTCCGTCCGGCACTGATGGCGGGCATCTGGGCCATCGCCATCTTCGTATTCTTCAGCCTGTCGCGCTCCAAGCTGCCCGGCTACATCGTGCCGGTGTTCCCGGCGCTGGGCATCCTGGCCGGCGTGGCGCTCGACCGCATGGATGCGCGGGCCTGGGGCCGCCAACTGCGGGCCATGGCCATCGTTGCGATCTGCGGATTGCTGGCCAGCCCGATCGTGGCCACGCTCAACGCGAACCACACGCCGAATGCGTTCTACCGCGCCTATGCCGTCTGGGTCGCCGTGGCCTTCGTGGTGATGCTGCTGGCCATCCTGGCGGCGCGCATGCTGCTGCAGCGCCGTGGCGTGCTGCCCAGCGTAGCTGTCTATGCCTTGGGCATGTACATGGGATTCACCGCCGCGCTGCTGGGCCACGAGACGGTGGGCGGCCCGGCGTCGGGTGCCGACCTGGTGCCGCAGATCCACCAGCGGCTGACGCCGGGCATGAAGCTCTACGGCGTCAACATGCTGGACCACACGCTGCCGTTCTACCTGGGCCATCCGCTGACGATGGTGGGTGCGGCGGACGAACTGACGTTCGGCACCACGATCGAACCGCAACGCTGGCTGCCCGACGTGGCCGCCTTCGCAAAGGTCTGGAAGGGCGGCGAGCCCGCGATGGCGGTCATGTCGCCCCAGACCTACCTGGAACTGTCGTCCAGCATTCCACTCTACGTCGTGGCGCGCGACTGGCGCCGCGTGGTGGTGACAAACGTGGCGGTCCCGCCGCCGCAGTCGCGCTGACCGATCTTTGAACTACCCGTTTTGGCCGACATCGCGCGGCCCTTTTTTCGTTTTGAAAGATTCCCGATCCATGCAGCACAAGCGAGTCCTGATTCTTGGCGTCAACGGCTTCATCGGCCACCATCTGACGCGCCGCATCCTGGAAACCACGCAGTGGGAGGTCTACGGCATGGACATGTCGTCAGACCGCCTGGGCGACCTGGTGAACCATCCGCGCATGCACTTCTCCGAGGGTGACATCACCATCAACAAGGAGTGGGTGGAGTACAACATCCGCAAGTGCGACGTGATCCTGCCGCTGGTGGCCATCGCCACGCCGGCCACGTACGTGCGCAACCCGCTGCGCGTGTTCGAGCTGGACTTCGAGGCCAACCTGCCGATCGTGCGCAGCGCCGTGAAGTACGGCAAGCACCTGGTGTTCCCGTCGACCT
>NZ_FNJO01000001.1 GCF_900104095.1 Ralstonia sp. 25mfcol4.1
AGAAGGCCGATGCCTTTTTTAGGATCAGGTTGTCCTCCTTCAGGCGGCGGTTTTCCTCTTCGAGCTGGCGAATGCGCTGCTGCTCAGGCGTCAGCGGCTTGCCCACTCCCTTGCCGCCAGCCACTTCAAGGTCATACTGGACCAGCCAGCGCCGTAGGGCGGTCTCCCCAATCGCCATCGTGTGGCAAACCTCGGCGACCGATAGGCCCTGATCCCGGACCATCCGGACTACCTCCAGCTTGAAGGCGGCGTCAAACTTGCGGCGTTGCTTTGTCATGTCGTCTTTCCTCGTCGATCGTGATTTTCCACCTATCGACCTGTCTGAGGAAATTGGACCACTGCACTCCCCTCGCCCGCACGCGGGAAAGGGGCCGAGGGAGAGGGTCGGCGGTTCTGCCTGCCGACTTTCGCAGCTCGAACACGGCAGGGCCCTCTTCCCCGCCCTCCTCCCACAAGAGGAAGAAGGGCGAACACACAAAGCAACGAGGATCTCAGACTTCCTCGTACAGCGGCAGGGTCAGGAATTCGGCGAAGTCTTCCGACGTCGACATCTGCTCGAAGATCTTCGCGGCGCGGTCGTAGGTCGGGCCGGTGCCTGCCACTTCCTTGACCTTGGCCAGTTCTTCCGGAATCAGCGCGCGCACCAGCTCGGCGGTAACCTTGCGGCCGTCCTCGAGCTTGCCCTTCGGCGAGCGAATCCACTGCCAGACCTGCGAACGCGAGATCTCGGCCGTGGCGGCGTCTTCCATCAGGTTGTGGATCGGCACGCAGCCGTTGCCGGCCAGCCAGGCGCCCAGGTAGTGGATGCCGACGTTGATGTTCATGCGCAGGCCGTGTTCGGTGATCGGCGTTTCCGGCTGGAAGTTCAGCAGGTCGGCGGCCTTCACTTCCACGTCCATGCGCTGCTTCTCGAACTGGTTCGGCTTGTCGCCCAGCACGGCCACGAATTCCTTCATCGCCGGCTCGACCAGGCCCGGGTGGGCCACCCAGCCGCCGTCGTAGCCGTCGGTGGCGTCACGACGCTTGTCGCTGATGATGCCTTCCATGGCGATGGCGTTCTTTTCCGGATCGTTCTTGATCGGGATCAGGGCGCTCATGCCACCGATGGCGGGCGCGCCGCGCTTGTGGCAGGTCTTCAGCAGCAGCAGCGCGTACGAACGCATGAACGGCGCGGTCATCGTCACCTTGGCGCGGTCGGCCAGGCAGAAGTTCTTGTCCACCTTGAACTTCTTGATGCACGAGAAGATGTAATCCCAGCGGCCGGCGTTCAGGCCAGCGCTGTGGTCGCGCAGTTCGTACAGGATTTCTTCCATTTCGAACGCAGCCAGGATCGTCTCGATCAGCACCGTGGCCTTGATCGTGCCTTGCGGCAGGCCAACTTCCTTCTGGGCCATCACGAAGACGTCGTTCCACAGGCGCGCTTCCAGATGGCTTTCCATCTTCGGCAGGTAGAAGAACGGGCCGTCGCCGCGGGCGATCTGCTCGCGGGCGTTATGGAACAGGAACAGCGCGAAATCGAAAATGCCGCCGGAAACGCGCTTGCCGTCGATCGTGACGTGCTTTTCGTCCAGGTGCCAGCCGCGCGGGCGCACCTGCAGCGTGGCGATCTTGTCGTTGAGCTTGTAGTGCTTGCCGTTGCTGTCCAGCGTCAGCGTGCGGCGCACGGCGGCCTTCAGGTTCACCTGACCCTGCATCTGGTTGTGCCAGTTCGGGGTGTTGGAGTCCTCGAAGTCGGTCATGTAGCTGTCAGCGCCCGAGTTGAAGGCGTTGATGACCATCTTGGCTTCCACCGGGCCGGTGATTTCCACGCGGCGGCATTCCAGTGCCTTGGGTACCGGGGCAACCTTCCAGTCGCCTTCGCGGATGTTCTTTGTTTCCGGCAGGAAATCGGGGATTTCGCCGGCGTCCAGGCGCTTGGCGCGTTCCACGCGCGCGGCCAGCAGTTCCTGGCGGCGCGGCTCGAAGGCGCGGTGCAGCTTGTCGACCAGGGCCAGGGCTTCCGGCGTGAGGATGTCTTCGTAGGCCGGCAGGATCTCGCCGGTAATCTTCATGCCCGCGGGCAGCGTGATAGCCATCAGTCTTCTCCTGTTGGTGCGATGGTGTGTTAAGGGGGCCCGCCTGTCAGACCGTCGCGCCCGAGGCGGCAACGAAGGCAAGCAGGTCGTTCATGTCGTGCCCGGTGCCGGTGGGCGCCACGTCCAGGCGCTCCGCCGGATGGCCGGCACGGTTGATCCAGTAGGTGGTGTAGCCAAACCACGTGGCGCCACAGGCATCCCAGCAGTTCGACGAGACAAACAGGATCTCGCCGGCCGGCAGGTCGAAGGCCTTCGGGCCAAGCGCGTAGGCGGCCGGCGCGGTCTTGTACTGCTTCACGGCATCGACCGACAGCACATGGTCGAACAGCCCGTGCATGCCGGCGCTCTTGACCGCGATATCGAGCATCTCCGGGTTGCCGTTGGACAGGATGCCCAGCGGCAGGTTGGCGCGGCGCAGCCGCTTGAGCGCCGCCAGGTTCTCCGGGAATGCCGACAGGCACGCATATTCCTTGAGCAGCTGCGCCTGCGCGGTGTCATCGAGCTTCAGTGCCAGCCGGTCGGCGGCATAGCGCAGCGCATCGATCGTGATGTCCCAGAACGGCTTGTAGCGCGCCCCGTCCGGGGCGGCCAGCGAACGCAGCCGGGTGTAGTCGATCTGCCGCTCGCGCCACAGCAGGGCCAGCGCCTCGCCCTTGCCCGGGAACAGCTGCTCCGCCCGCGCCGTGACCGAATACACGTCGAACAGCGTGCCGTAAGCATCGAAGACTACCGCGCGGATTTTGTTCATCTCTCAAAACGTCAGGGACTGAATGGACCTGTACACGATTGAATGCATCGAATTCTAGTGTTGCGCTGCAGTGCGGAAAATAGGCACGCTGTCACTTGATCTTTTACTTTTACGCTACTAATCTTGGCCATCCCCATCAAGACTCGTGTACCACCGAGCTAATTTTCGTGGATCACTTCAAACAACTGGAGACTTTTGTATCGGTGGCGTCACGTGGCAGCCTGTCGGCCGCCGCAGCCGCCGAAGGCGTTGCGCCGGCCATCATCGGCCGCCGCATCGATGCCCTCGAAGAGCGGCTCGGCGTCAAATTGCTGGTGCGCACCACGCGCAAGATCACCCTCACGTTCGAAGGCTCGGCGTTCCTCGAAGACTGCCAGCGCATCCTCAACGACCTCCACAATGCCGAAGCCAGCGTCTCCGCTGGCGGGGTCAAGGCCAGCGGCCACCTGCGCATTACCGCGCCGGCCGGTTTCGGCCGCAAGCACGTGGCGCCGCTGGTGCCGCTGTTCATCGAATCCCACCCCGACGTCACGCTCACGCTCGACCTGTCCGACCGCGTGGTCGATCTGGTCAACGAGGGCTTCGACTGCGCCATCCGCCTGGGCGACCTGCCCGACTCCAGCCTGGTATCGATCCGACTGGCCGAAAACCGTCGCGTGGTCGTGGCGTCGCCCGAATACCTGGCGCGCGCCGGCACCCCCGCCCTGCCCGAAGACCTGGCCCGCCACAACTGCCTGCACTTCGGTGCCAGCGCCAACGTGCAGCGCGGCTGGGTATTCCAGCAGGACGGCCGCGCCGTCACCGTCAAGGTCGGCGGCAACATGGAATGCACCGACGGTGCCGTACTCCACGCCTGGTGCCTGCAGGGTCACGGCCTGGCCTGGCGCTCCTGGTGGGAAGTGGGCCAGGAAATCGTCAGCGGCCGGCTGGTGACCGTCCTCGACGAATTCCAGGCACCGCCCATCGGCATTCACGCCGTCTTTCCGCAACGCAAGCACCTGCCGCTGCGCGTGCGACTGTTTATCGACCATCTCAAGAACACCTATGGCAACCCGGCCTACTGGCGCCGCGCCGAACAGGCGCCCAGCAGCGCCGCCGCCGAAGTCCACGCCGTCGTCGCGTAGCACCGTCCGTACGCTGTCAATCGCAGAATCTTGATATTTCACAATGACGAACACTGCACACTGACTACAATCGATTCAGACAGGCGCCCCGCTGGCCTGCACCCGTTCCCACTCGCGAAAGGAGTCCGGTATGTTCAAGCACATCCTGCTGCCCACCGACGGTTCGGAGCTGTCCAAGAAGGCCATAGACGGCGGCCTGGAACTGGCCAAGGTCATCAATGCCCGCGTTACTGCCTACGTCTGTCTTGAGGAATATCCGTATACGCCCTTCAGCGAGATCGTGGTCGAGGCACCCCAGGCGTTCAAGGAACGCATCGAGAACCAGGCCCGGCTGTACCTGAAGGAAATCGAGAGCGCCGCCGTGGCCGCCGGCCTGCCTTTCGACGCCGACATGACCACCTTTGCCGTGCCCTACCTGGGCATCATCGACGCGGCGGAACGCCATGGCTGCGATGTGATCTTCATGGCCTCTCACGGCCGGCGCGGCCTGTCAGGCCTGCTGCTTGGCAGCGAAACGCAGAAAGTGCTCACGCATACGGATATTCCGGTGATCGTCTACCGATAGCTCCCACACCGAGAGGCGTTAGAAAAACGCAGCGCAGCGGTTCTGGCTAGGCGCGCGGCCGCCGGACAGTACAAGTGGTACGGCCAAGGGCGCGCAACGACGCCAGGATCGTTTTGCTGGTGCCTCTTGAAAAAAGCCGCGCCGTGGGTCTCACGGCGCGGAGCCAAACTGACGGCGCGATGGTCGCGCGCCGTCCCCGAATCCCCTTTCCGGTCAGGTGGCTCAGGCCACCTTCTTGTCGAAGAACTGTTCGTCTTCCGTCGATCCCTTGAGCGCGGTCGTCGACGACTGGCCGCCTTCGATGGTCTGCGTCACGGCGTCGAAGTACCCGGTGCCCACTTCGCGCTGGTGCTTGACGGCGGTAAAGCCCTTCTCGGCAGCGGCGAACTCGGCTTCCTGCAATTCCACGAAGGCCGACATCTGGTTGCGGGCGTAACCGTACGCCAGGTTGAACATCGAGTAGTTCAGCGAGTGGAAGCCCGCCAGCGTGATGAACTGGAACTTGTAGCCCATGGCGCCCAGTTCACGCTGGAACTTGGCGATGGTGGCGTCGTCGAGGTTCTTCTTCCAGTTGAACGACGGCGAGCAGTTATAGGCCAGCAGCTTGCCCGGGAATTTGGCGTGCACCGCTTCGGCAAACTTCTTCGCGAATTCCAGGTCCGGCTTGCCGGTTTCGCACCACACGAGGTCGGCCACTTCGGCGTAGGCCAGCGCGCGTGCGATGGACTGGTCGATGCCGGCCTTCGAACGGAAGAAGCCTTCCACGGTGCGCTCGCCGGTCAGGAACGGCTGGTCGCGCTCGTCCACGTCCGACGTCACCAGATCGGCGGCCTCGGCGTCGGTACGGGCAATCACCAGCGTCGGCACGCCCGACACATCGGCGGCCAGGCGCGCGGCCGTCAGCTTGGCCACCGCCTCGCGGGTCGGCACCAGTACCTTGCCACCCATGTGGCCGCACTTCTTCACCGAAGCAAGCTGGTCTTCGAAGTGGACGCCGGCGGCGCCCGCTTCGATCATCGACTTCATCAGTTCGAAGGCGTTCAGCACACCGCCAAAGCCTGCCTCGGCATCTGCCACGATCGGCGCGAAGAAGTCGGTGTCGCCCTTGCCTTCGCTCCACTGGATCTGGTCGGCACGCTGGAACGTGTTGTTGATGCGCTTGACGACCATCGGCACCGAGTTGGCCGGGTACAGCGACTGGTCCGGGTACATTTCGCCGGCCAGGTTGGCATCGCCGGCCACTTGCCAGCCCGACAGGTAAATGGCCTTCAGGCCGGCCTTGACCTGCTGCATGGCCTGGTTGCCCGTCAGCGCGCCCAGCGTGTTGACGAACGGCTCGGTGTTCAGCAGGTGCCACAGTTTTTCCGCGCCGCGGCGGGCCAGCGTGTGTTCGATCTGGACCGAACCACGCAGCTTGACCACGTCTTCGGCCGTGTAATGACGTTGCACGCCCTTCCAGCGCGGGTTGGTATCCCAGTCCTTTTGAAGGGCGTCGATCTGTTGTTGGCGGGTCGTCATGTTCACTCTCCTGTAGCGATTTCGAGATGGCATGGAAATCGGTGACGGCTCCCCGGCCGTTGCCTGCCGGGCGACCGGGGCGCTGTGTCTTTGGCGCCTCAGGTCATGTGTCTTATATAAGAGTGTAGAGAAGCCTCCCGCGTTGCAACAAGCACGGACCGTAACGCGCGTACAGTTTTTTAGTTGATATAAATCAATACGTTAGCTTTGCCTTTTCACAATATGGCACGACATCTTTCAGGATGAGAAATGCCGGGCCCGATAGGTGGACCGCATTTTTGCGGACCAAAACATCGTTCCGCATCATGAAATTTTGGCAGCCTCCGGGTCGACACAAGCCAGCTCCAGCGCGGGTGACGCGGCCGTGCCGTCGAGATGGTCGACAAACTCGCACACCATGGCCGCCATGCGTTGTGGATGCGACAGCGGCAGCCAGTGATGCGCATCGATCTGCCGGCGCCATAGCCGGGCCACCCAGCGGCCCAGATCCTCGGTCACGGCGGGCCGCACGTAGCGGTCGCGCGTGGGCACGATGACCTGCACCGGCGCATGCGCCCGGCGTTCGCGCGGCGCACGCAGCCGTGCGCGGAAATTGGCGCGATACAGCCGAAGTCCGTGGATACCGTCCGCCGTCTGGGTGGGATTGGCGGGCACGTGCAGCCCTTCGGTGCGGCGCAGCCAGAACGGCCAGCCGCGCCCGAGCCAGAGCCTCCAGTTCCATTCGGGCAGCAGCGGGATATGAAAGAACACGATGTACCAGGACGCCAGCGCCTGGCGCAGCGTGGCGCCCCATTGCCGGAGACTGCGGCGGCCACCGGCGCGCAACGCGCTGCCCGCGTGGTCGAGGCACGGCCCCGAGCACGACGTGAACGACGCGATACGGCCGTACAGGCGCGGATCGGTCACAAACTCCCAGCCCTGGATCGAACCCCAGTCATGCCCCACCAGATGCACCGGCCGGTCCGCCGACACGGCGTCGATCACCGCAATGAAATCGTCGGCCAGTCGTTCCAGGCGATAGTCGGCCACGTCAGGCGGTGCATCGGACTGCCCCGCCCCGCGCACGTCATAGGCAATGACATGGAACCGCACCGCCAGCGCCTGCGCCACGCCGCGCCACACCTCGCTGTTGTCGGGGTAGCCATGCACCAGCACCACCACGGGACGCGCGGGATCACCCCAGGCCGAGGCGGTCAGGCGGATGCGGCCGGACTGAACGTGGAATCGAAGCGGAGCCCTTGCGGAATGCGCGGGCGCAGGCGGCTGGGTCATGGGCGGGCGTTGAGCGTTGACGGCATCGGATGTCATCGCCGGCCATGCTAACGCCGTCACGTGCCGCGTGACGGCGTTTGAAATGTTTCGTCTTCAGGCGGCCGCGGCGGTGTCGCGCGCCTGGCGATAGGCCACCCAGTCGCCGCCGTCGATGCGGGCCAGGCCGGCCACGGCGGCAGCGGCCACCGGGTACAGCAGGCAATCGACCGGCGCGCCGTCCAGCATCACGGACTGCGTTTCGCGGATAAACAGCGTGGCCTGCCCGGGATAGACCTCCTCGATCTCGTCCAGCACCGGCAGCAGCGCGTCGGGAATGTCGTACACGTCGCCCAGCACCGGGCCGGCCGATGCATCGAGCACCAGGCCCGGATACGTGCCGAAGTCGTAGAGCCGCCCGGCAATGCTGGCTGTGCCCACCAGCGTCGCCGCGCCGATGCCATGCTGCACGGCGGCCCGGTTCAGATCGTTGACCTCGCCGGCACGAAGGGTGCCGTAGACAAACACACGCTGCATGGCGCAATCCTTTGCTGACGGAACAGGGAACGCTCATGGTAGAGGAAGCCGCGCGGCGGCGGAACCATTGCGCCAGCTTTCCCCGCCGTGGTGCAGGCCGATCCGGAAACGGCCGCGACGCGGACCGTCCTACATCTGCTTGAACAGGTGCGCGTACTGCCGGGCAACCGGCAGCGACTCCGGCCGGTCGCGCAGCTTCAGCGACAGCCGCCCCAGCGACTGGTTCACCGCGCTGGCCACGCAGTCGATATTGACCACGGTGCCGCGATGGATCTGCCAGAAGCGGTCGGGGTCCAGCTGCTGCGTCAGCTCGCGCAGGCTGGTGCGGATCAGCGCCTCGCCGCTGGTGGACACCACGTTGACGTACTTGTCGGTGGCTTCCAGATACACCACTTCATCGACCGGGATGATGCGTACCTCCTGCCCCACCAGCGCCTTGATGAAGCGCAGGTAGTGGCCGCGCGGGGCGGCGGCGGGCTGCTCCAGCGACTCCAGCCGCTGCAGCAGTTGCGCCAGCCGGTCGGTGTCGACCATGGTGCCGATGTCCGTGGCGGCTGTCTCGTCGCCGTCATCCCCATCGTCGTCACCGGCCGCTTCGGCGGCCTTGGCGCTCAGGCGCGCCTTCAGGCGCCCCACCGTGGCCTCCAGCCGTTCGTGCTGCACGGGCTTCAGCACGTAGTCCACCGCCGCGCGTTCGAAGGCTTCCAGCGCAAACTGGTCGTAGGCGGTAACGAACACCACCAGCGGCGGGTGGTCGAACTCGATCAGCTCACGTGCCACGTCCATGCCGCTCATGCCCGGCATGCGGATATCCAGGAAGGCCACGTCGGGCCGGTGGGCGCGCGCGGCGTCCAGCGCGGCCATGCCGTCATGCACCACGGACACGATCGTGGCTTCGGGCCACAGGGCTTTCAGTTCGGCTTCGAGAACGCGGGCGAGCAGCAGCTCGTCGTCGGCGATCAGCAGGGTCGGAGACATGTGGGACGAATGTCAGGGACAGAACGGTTCAGGGGGCGTGGCTCGGGTGCGCTCAGGTCCGGGAGATGGCCGGCGCCACAGTGGCCGGCGGCGCCGGGCGAGCGTCGGGCGCGGCGCGCATCGGCACGAAGGTGGGCTCGGTGCTGCGCGTGAGCGGCAGCGTCAGCCGCACCACCACGCCGCGCGGCGTGTTTTCTTCCATTTGCATCGTGGCCGCCGCGCCAAAAATGCGCGCCAGCCGCTCGCGCACATGCGTCAGCCCCAGGCCGGATCCGCTCTTGCCACTCTGGCAGAAGCCCACGCCGGTATCGGCAATCAGCACCTGCAGGCTGCCGTCCCCGGACTGACGTGCGGACAGCACGATCTTGCCGCCCCGCATGCAGGGCTCGATGCCGTGCGTGACCGCGTTTTCCACCAGCGGCTGGATCAGCATCGGCGGAATCTCGGCATCGGCCAGCGCCGGCGGCAGATCCACCTCGTAGTCGAGCCGGGCGCCGAAGCGCATGCCCTGGATGTCGAGGTAGCTGCGCAGCAGTTCGAATTCCTGCGCCAGCGTGCAATGCTCGGCGCGCGTGTGCGACAGCGACATGCGCAGGAAGCCGATCAGCCGCTGCAGCAGCTGGCGCGCCGCGCGCGGGTCGGTGGCGATCAGCCCGTCCAGGTTGGCCAGCGAGTTGAACAGGAAGTGCGGCTCGATCTGCGCCTGCAGCGCCATCAGCTGGGCGCGCACCAGCTGCTTTTCGGCCTCCTCGCGCTGCAGGGCGTCCAGCGCCGCCTGGCGTTCCAGGTAGGCCAGCTTTTCGCGCGACCAGTAGAAATAGATCATGCTGGCCGACGCCAGCATGCCGACGATCAGGCACATGCGCAGCATGTCCCCCGTGGCAGCGGCGGATTTCTCGGGCAGGTGCAGCAGTTCGCGCGTGGCCCAGCTGCCCAGCACCACGCCCATCGGCACGGCCACCACGGCCAGGCACATGAACGGCCAGCGGCGCGGGCGGTCGTTCCACCAGATCAGCACGCGCGGCACGTCGATCAGTACCCAGATCGACAGGCCGATCAGTTGGCTGTAGACGAAGTTCTGCACCAGCGTGCCGCCGGTCTGGAAGCCGTAATTGAGGCTGACCGCGATGACGGTGTTCATGCAAAGCACGAACAGCAGGTCTCGCGCCAGAATATTGAGCCGTGACGGCACCGCGCACGACATGCGCATATCTCTCTCCCTCCTTCTGCTCCACAAACCGCGTGCAATTCTGTGATGCACTGCAGCAAAGGCAGCGGCCCGGGCATTCGGCGGGTTCCGGGCGCGGCGATGAAGGGCACTTTACGCCGGAGCGCGACGGGAAGAAAGCGCCGTGCGACGAACCGGCGTGAAATGGCGCGATCGGTTCAGGGATTCGACCAGCGGGTCGTACGCGCGTTTGAAGGCACGCGGCGGGCCGGGCGGGCGCCGGACGGCCTGCCTGGCGGTGCGCGGGGCGGCACGCAGGCGGCTGCCCGGATGGCCCGGGCAGCGGTCAAGGCGAGGATCGGGCCGGTAACAGGTGGCCTCAGGCGGCGACCGCCAGGCGGCTGGTCGCCTCGGCCAGCGCGGTCGACACGGTGTCGCGCGACAGGTGCGGCGCGAACATGTTGATGAACGCATGGGCGTAGCCGCGCAGGTAGGCCCCACGCCGCACGGCCACGCTGGTGGTGTTCGGCTCGAACAGGTGATCGGCGGAAATCTGCGTCAGGCCGGCGTCCTTGCGCGAGTCGTACGCCATCGACGCGATGATGCCCACGCCCAGTTCCAGCTCGGCATAGGTCTTGATCACGTCGGCATCCATGGCGGTCAGCACGATCTCCGGCTGCAGCCCGGCGGCGGCAAACGCGCCATCGATCTTGCGGCGCCCGGTGAAACCGGCGTCGTAGGTGATGATCGGGAAATTGCACAGGTCTTCGAGCGTCGGCTCGGGCAGGCGGGTCAGCGGATGCTCCGGCGACACCACGATCACGTGCTGCCAGCTATAGGCCTCGAACGACGTCAGCCCCGCCTCGCTGGCCACCGCCTCGGTGGCAATGCCGATATCGGCCTGCCCCGTCAGCAGCAGTTCCACGATATGCGACGGCGACGCTTCCT
The DNA here is from genome assembly GCF_900104095.1 of Ralstonia sp. 25mfcol4.1. GTDB lineage: Bacteria > Pseudomonadota > Gammaproteobacteria > Burkholderiales > Burkholderiaceae > Cupriavidus. The sequence continues at coordinate 10,910 of NZ_FNJO01000001.1, forward strand.
GCAGCGCCAGCGTGACGTGCGGATATTCGCGCCGGAAGCTCTGCACCACCCGGGGCAGCGCGTAGCGCGCCTGGGTGTGGGTGGTGGCCACGGTCAGCCGGCCGGTATGGCGGCCCGCGAACTCGTCGCCGGCCTGGCGCAGGTTCTCGGCTTCGAGCAGCAGCCGTTCGACGATGCGAACGATCTCGCGGCCCGGCTCGGTCAGCCCGGTCAGCCGCTTGCCGTAACGCTCGAAGATCTCCACGCCAAGCTCTTCCTCAAGCTCGCGGATCTGGCGCGACACGCCCGGTTGCGACGTGTACAGCGCGTTGGCCACTTCGGTCAGGTTGAACTGGCGGCGCACCGCCTCGCGAATCGATCGCAGTTGCTGGAAGTTCATCGTGCCGCCCCTTGATCCTGTGTTGTTGTCTGGTTGCGGTTGAAGACGCGCAGCTGGCGCGGACGCACCGCCAGCAGTTCGCCCTCCCGGAAGCCCTGGTGCCGGAAGCGTTCCAGCGGCAGCGCCACCTCGATCACGTCCTGGTTGTCTTCGCGCTCCAGCTCCAGCTGGGCCACCGGGCCCAGCGTCAGCGCGCGGCGCAGCGTCACGGCGATGCCGTCGGTGCCCGGCGCGTAGCGTTCCAGTTCCAGGTCGTGCGGGCGGACGTAGGCCACCGCGTCGCCGGCCGTCTCGTGGCCGCTGCCTACCACGGGCAGCACCGCCTCGCCCGTATGCAGCAGGCCGCCGCTGTCGCCCACTTCCAGGCGGCCGTGGAACAGGTTCACGTTGCCCAGGAAGCCGAACACGAACGGCGTGGCCGGATGGTTGTAGACCGCCTCGGGCGTGCCGAACTGCTCCACGCTGCCACGGTTCATCAGCACCACCTGGTCGGCCACTTCGAGCGCCTCTTCCTGGTCGTGGGTCACGAACACGCTGGTCACGTGCAGTTCGTCATGCAGCCGGCGCAGCCAGCGGCGCAGTTCCTTGCGCACCTTGGCGTCGAGCGCGCCGAACGGTTCGTCGAGCAGCAGCACACGCGGCTCCACGGCCAGCGCGCGGGCCAGCGCGATACGCTGGCGCTGGCCGCCCGACAGCTGCGCCGGGTAGCGGTCGCCCAGCCAGTCGAGCTGCACCAGTTCCAGCAGCGACTTCACCTTCTCGCGGATCTTCGCCTCGGACGGGCGCTCGGCGCGCGGCTTCACGCGCAGGCCGAAGGCCACGTTCTCGAACACGGTCATGTGCTTGAACAGCGCGTAGTGCTGGAACACGAAACCGACGCTGCGCTGGCGCACGTGCGTCGACGAGGCGTCCTGCCCGGCCAGCACCACCTGGCCCGCGTCGGCGCGTTCCAGGCCGGCGATAATGCGCAGCAGCGTGGTCTTGCCGCAGCCGGACGGCCCCAGCAGCGCCGTCAGTTCCCCTTCGGCGAAGTCCAGCGAGACGTCGTTGAGCGCCACAAAATCGCCAAACCGCTTCTGCACGTTCCTGACCTGAATGCTCATGATGGCTGCCCTTCCGATGCGTGTTCACGGCTGGCGCGTGCTTCCACCAGCGTCTTGATTCCGAGTGTGACCAGCGCCAGCAGCGTCAGCAGGGACGCCACCGCGAACGCGGCCGCAAAGTTGTATTCGTTGTAGAGAATTTCCACGTGCAGCGGCATGGTGTTGGTCAGGCCGCGGATATGGCCCGATACCACCGACACGGCGCCGAATTCGCCCATCGCCCGGGCGTTGCAGAGGATCACCCCGTACAACAGGCCCCAGCGGATGTTCGGCAGCGTCACATGCCAGAACGTCTGCCAGCCAGAGGCGCCCAGCACGATGGCCGCCTCTTCCTCTTCACTGCCCTGCGACTGCATCAGCGGAATCAGTTCGCGCGCCACGAACGGGAAGGTCACGAAGATCGTGGCCAGGACGATGCCCGGCACCGCGAACATGATCTTGATATCGTGCGCTTCCAGCCAAGGCCCGAACCAGCCCTGCGCGCCGAACATCAGCACGTAGATCAGGCCCGAGATCACCGGCGACACCGAGAACGGCAGGTCGATCAGCGTGATCAGGAGGTTCTTGCCCCGGAAGTCGAACTTGGCGATGGCCCAGGCCGCCGCCACGCCGAACACCACGTTCAGCGGCACCGCGATGGCCGCCACGGTCAGCGTCAGCTTGATGGCTTCCACCGCGTCGGGCTCGGTCAGCGCCGCCAGGTAGGTGTCCAGGCCCTTGCGCAGCGCCTCGTAGAACACCGAAGCCAGCGGCACGAACAGGAACAGCGCCAGGAACAGCACCGCCACCGTAATCAGCGTATAGCGCACCCACCGGGATTCGCCCGTGGCGTCGTGCGGATGTTGGGCGGCAGCCGGGCCGCCCAGTCGGGATACAGCGCCGGCCATGTCAGTTCGCCTCCGGGTTGCCGTCAGGCAGCGCGGCCGCGCGGGCACCGGTCTGGTGGCGGCGCGTCCAGGCCTGCAGCAGGTTGATCAGCAGCAGCAGCACGAACGAGATCACCAGCATCACCACGGCCACCGCGGTGGCGCCGGCATAGTCGTACTGTTCCAGCTTCGAATAGATCATCAGCGGGGCAATCTCGGACACCATCGGCATGTTGCCGGAGATGAAGACCACCGATCCGTACTCGCCGGTGGCGCGCGCGAACGACATCGCAAAGCCCGTCAGCAGCGCCGGCAGGATGGCCGGCAGGATCACCCGCCCGAACGTCTGCAGGCGTGAGGCGCCCAGGCTGGCGGCCGCTTCCTCCAGTTCGCGTTCCACGTCTTCCAGCACCGGCTGCACCGTGCGCACCACGAACGGCAGGCCGATGAAGGTCAGCGCCACCACCACGCCCAGCGGCGTAAACGCCACCTTGATGCCGTGCGGCTCCAGCCAGCGGCCGATCCAGCCGTTGCCGGCGAACAGGGCGGTCAGCGCGATACCAGCCACCGCCGTGGGCAGGGCGAACGGCAGGTCAACCAGCGCATCGATGAATCGCTTGCCGAAGAAGCGGTAGCGCACCAGCACCCAGGCCACGACAAGGCCAAAGGCCGTGTTGACGATGGCGGCAATCAGCGACGCGCCAAAGCTCAGTTCCAGCGATGCCACCACGCGCGGGTTGCTCACCGTCGCCCAGAAGCCATCCCAGGTCAGCGTGAAGGTCTTCAGGAACACCGCCGACAGCGGGATCAGGACGATCAGCGTCAGGTAGAAGATGGTGAAGCCAAGCGACAGCCCGAAGCCCGGCAACACGGTAAATCGCTGGGCCGGCGCAGCGCGCAGGGGCGCGGCGCTGGCCGTCTGCGGCGGCGCGTCCGCCAGGGAAATCGAGGAAGGCATGCGTGTCTCGTCTTATGAAACCGGCGCATAAGGCGCCGGCGTACGAGACAAATTTTGCAGATGCGCCCTTATAAAAAGAACGAATCTTTCCGAATTTTCTTAGACGTTTTAGATATAAGGCGATGTCTGTGCGACATCTGCCGACGCTTCCCACGAGTCCGAACCGTCTCCCAGGTGCAGAATACGGCCCTCGGAATCGATCCGCTGCAGCAATGTGGCGAGCAAGGCCTGCCCTGCCGGCCATTCGTCGAGGCGGGAATCGGCATTGATATGGCCGAGCGCGCCCGCATCCACCAGTTCGCTGCCCCACAGCGTGCCCCAGCTGAACGCGGTGCGTTGCGACATCCACGGGTCATTGGTGCTGGCCACCAGCACGGTGGGGAACGGCAGCCGCCAGGTGGGCAGCAAGCCACCCACGCCGAACTTGTCCGGATCCGCGGGGGCTACCAGCAGCGCGCCGGCGATGCCCACGGGGTCCAGCGACGCCTGGCGCAGCGTAGCCAGGCAGCCGAAGCTGTGCGCCACCAAGACCGCGCCGCGCGATGCCACGCGCAGCGCGCGCGACACGCCTTCCGATACACGTTCGGCCCACAGCGGCAGGCTGGGGCGTCCCCAGTCGTGCTGCTCGATGCGCTGCCAGTCGGGGTACAGCGCTTCCCAACGGCTTTGCCAATGTGCGGGCCCGCTGCCATGCAGGCCCGGTACGGTCAGGATCTGCAGGCCGCGCGGCACTTCCAGCCGCGCGACACCGCCCGATAGAGTCGATGCCGCCATACGCGCTCTCCTTCTCTGCTTCGGTGCTTCGTTGTTCAGGACTTATGGGTACTGCAACAGCTTTCCGACTGCGGGTCGATGTTCGATTGCAGGCACGGCCCGCCTGCGAGTGCCGGCAGGCCGATGCCGCCTAGGGAGCACTGCCCGCCTGCAACGGCTCATGCAACTGCCGTGCCGGCACCGGCCCGCCGGCCACGGCCTCGCCCTGCCCCAGCGCGATGCCCGCGTTCTGCAGCCGCTCCACGGCTTCGTCGTTCTGCAGCCGCCGGCCGATCAGCGTGACGCCGGCGCCCTCGGCGCTGGCACGCAGCCCGGCAAGCTGACGGTCGGTCCAGATGCGACGCATGTCCAGCTTGAGCCAGTCGGGCAGCGCGTGGGCCATCAGCGCGCCGGCCTCGGCCGGGTCGGACGCCTGCAGGCTCACGGCAAACCCATTGCGGCGATAGTTGCCCACCACGTGCAGCAACAGCGGCAGGTCGTCATTGGCGCTGGCAGGCACCTGAATGACAAAACGGTCCACGGGCAGGCCCAGAGACTCCAGCGCGCGCCGGAATGCCGCGCCATGATCGTCGGCCACGGCCGCCAGCAGGCGGTTATGCACGTTGAGCACGAGCTTGCGCTCGCCGTTCGCCGCGAAGTAGTTCATCGCGTGCACCAGCCGCGACAGGCGGTCCAGCGACACCAGCGACGCATCGTCGGCCGCCATCGCGAACAGCTTCCAGGCGGCCAGCCCCACGCCATCGTCGGCATAGGTGCGGATCGAGCCCTCGTGGGCCACCACCTCGCGGTCGGCCAGGGTCACCAGGGGCTCGAATGCGCTGGTCAGCGAGCAGTTGAAGTACTGGCCCTGCACCTGCCCGCGCGCGTCGCGCCACAGCTCGCGGCCGGGCACCGGCTCGCGCGGCAGGGTTTCAAGGTAGCGTTCGAGTGCGGAGGTTGCGGAAGGTGCGGAAGTTGCGGAAGCGTGGGTCATGGTGAAGTCCATGTCGGTACGCGCGGTTCGCCTGATTGCTCATGATAGAAGCTCCTCGGCGGGCCGGGCGTGAAGATTCGTTGATGGTGCAGACACTGTCGATGGCTGCCGCATCACGCGGCGCAGAACGGTGTCTTCGAGTTGCGCAAACGCCGCCGATCCGCGCTGGCGCGGACGCTCAAGCGCCACGCGCTGGTCCAGCGCGATGCGGCCGTCCTCGATCAGGACGACACGATCGGCCAGCGCAACGGCCTCCGATACATCATGTGTGACGAGTAGCGCCGTGAAACCGAGTCGGCGCCACAGCGATTCGATCAGCGCCTGCATGTCGATGCGGGTCAGCGCATCGAGCGCGCCCAGCGGCTCGTCCAGCAGCAGCAGGCGCGGATGGTGGACCAGCGCACGCGCCAGGGCCACGCGCTGGCGCTGGCCGCCCGACAGCCGCGCGGGCCATTCGTCGGCACGTTCGGCCAGCCCCACCTGCGCCAGCACGGCGGCGGCGTCGGCGCGGCGCTCGCGCGGCAGGCCCAGCGCGACGTTGTCGAGTACACGCTTCCAAGGCAACAGCCGCGCATCCTGGAACATCACGCGGATACTGTCCTGCAGTGTCCGGCTTTGCTGGCGATCAAGCTGGCGCCCGGGCTGATGGTCGAGCAGCACCGCGCCCTCGTCGGCCGCCTCCAGCCCGGCCACCAGCCGCAGCAGCGTGCTCTTGCCGCAGCCGCTGCGCCCGACGATGGCGACGAACTCGCCCGGCGTCACATCGAGGTCGATGCCATGCAGCACCTCGCGGCCGTTGTAACGCTTGACCACCTGCTGCACGCGCAGCGCAATGCCTCCGGCCGCAGGCGTCTGGCGCGCTTCGGCAGCCGCCTCGCGGCGGGCCAGGTCACGCCGGGCCAGATCGCGCTCGGCCCACGCCAGCGCGGCCTGCTCCACGGGAAATAGCGTTTGCATGGGGATCTCTCCTTGTCAGTTGGTCTGGTAGCCCGGATGCCAGCGCAGCCAGAACCGTTCCAGCGCGCGCGACAGCACATCGGCCAGCTTGCCCAGCAGCGCGTAGAGCAGGATGCCGACCAGTACCACGTCGGTCTGCAGGAATTCGCGCGCATTCATCGTCATGTAGCCAATGCCCGACTGCGCCGAGATGGTCTCGGCCACGATCAGGATCACCCACATCAGGCCCAGCGAAAACCGCACGCCCACCAGGATGTTCGGCAGTGCGCCGGGCAGGATCACTTCGCGATACAGGCGCCAGCGGGACAGGCCATAGCTGCGCGCCATCTCCACCAGGCCCGGGTCCACGGCGCGGATGCCGTGGTAGGTGTTCAGGTACACCGGGAAGAACACGCCCAGCGCCACCAGGAACAGCTTGGCGGTCTCGTCGATGCCGAACCACAGGATCACCAGCGGGATCAGCGCCAGCGTGGGGATGTTGCGCACCATCTGCAGCGTGCTGTCGAGCAGCGTGGCCGCCGTGCGGAACGTGCCGGTCAGCAGGCCCAGCGCCAGGCCCAGCCCGCCGCCCACTGCCAGCCCGATCAGCGCCCGCCAGGTGCTGACCCAGACGTGGCGCCACAGCTCGCCGGATACGGCCAGCGACCACGCCGCCTCCACCACGGCCAGCGGTGCCGGCAACACACGGTTCGACAGCCAGCCCAGTTGCGAGGCGCCCTGCCAGACCACGATCAGCAGCACCGGCACGATCCACGGTGCCACGGCCTGCGCCGCGGTTTTCTTCCCAGCCTTGTTCGCGGTTTTCTTCGCGACCTGGCTCGATATAGGCGTCGTCATGGTTGCGCCCTCCTCAACTCTGCGACGCCCGCGGCACGATGCCGGTGGCCATGACTTCGCCAAACGGGCCCGACAGCACCTGGCCGGGCAGCTTGTCGCGCACCGAGCGCGGCAGCAGCGGGAAGACCAGTTCGGCAAAGCGGTACGCTTCTTCCAGATGCGGATAGCCCGAGAAGATGAACGTGTCGATGCCCAGCGCGGCGTATTCCTCCATGCGCGCGGCCACGGTCTGCGGGTCGCCCACCAGGGCCGTGCCCGCGCCGCCGCGCACCAGCCCCACGCCGGCCCACAGGTTCGGGCTGATTTCCAGCGCCTCGCGGGTCCGCCTGGCGCCGCCGGCATGCAGGGCCGCCATGCGGCGCTGGCCTTCGGAATCCATCTTCGCGAAGACGGCCTGCGCGCGCGCCACGGTGTCGTCGTCGAGCCGGCTGATCAGTTCGTCGGCAGCCGCCCACGCCGCCGCTTCGGTTTCGCGCACGATCACGTGCAGGCGGATGCCGAAGCGCACCGTGCGGCCGTGCTTCGCGGCCCGGGCGCGCACGTCGGCGATTTTCTTCGCCACCTCGGCCGGCGGTTCGCCCCACGTCAGGTAGGCCTCCACCTGCTCGGCGGCCAGGTCGTGCGCGGCCGCCGACGATCCGCCGAAATAGACCGGCGGATGCGGGCGCTGCACCGGCGGATACAGCACCCGCGCGCCCTTCACGGTGATGTGCTTGCCCTCGAAGCTGATGTCGCCGTTGTCGTGGCTGGCCGCGAGCACGTCGCGCCAGACGCGGATGAACTCGGACGACGCCTCGTAGCGCGCCGCGTGGTCAAGGAACAACCCGTCGCCCTCCAGCTCCGCCACATCGCCGCCGGTCACCAGATTCACCAGCAGGCGGCCGCCCGACACGCGGTCGAACGTGGCGGCCATGCGCGCAGCCAGCGTTGGCGTCATCAAACCCGGTCGCACGGCCACCAGGAACTTGAGCTGGCGCGTCACGGCAGCCAGCGCCGACGCGGCCACCCATGGGTCTTCGCACGAGCGGCCGGTGGGAATCAGCACGCCTTCGTAGCCCAGCGTATCGGCAGCCACGGCGATCTGCTTCAGGTAGTCGAAATTGACTTCGCGCGCCCCTTCCGAGGTGCCCAGGTAGCGGCTGTCGCCGTGGGTGGGGATGAACCAGAAAACTTGCATGTCGAGCCTCTTGTTTTATCGGTTGCGATGGACGGCCTGGCGATTCGGCGATTCACCGATTCAGCGTTGCGCCGTGGCGGCCGGCGGTTGCCAGGCGGCATCGGCCACCTTGATCGGCTTCGGAATCAGCTTCAGCGTCACGAACGCGTCGGCAATACGCTGCTGTTCGGCCAGCACGCCTGCCGTCACAGGCTTCGCGCCATAGGAAAATCTTGAAACAGCAAGATCGAGCACGCTCGGGTCGAGCCCGGTTTCCCTGGCCAGGAACTGCGTGGCGTCCTTCGGATTTTTCTCAGCCCACTGGCCCAGTTGCGCCAGTTCGTCGAGGATCGCGTTCACCACGTCCGGGCGGGCATTCGCATAGGGGCGCGACGCCAGATAGAACTGATGGTTGCTGACGAGGTTCTTGCCGTCGGCGGTACGGCCATCGGCCAGCACGCGGGCATCGAGCTGCTTTTCGGCGGCGGCCAGGAACGGGTCCCAGATCACCCAGGCATCCACGGCGCCGCGCTCGAAGGCCGCGCGGGCGTCGGCGGGCGGCAGGTAGACCGGCTGGATCTCGCTCCAGGGGATACCGGCCTTTTCCAGCTGGCGCACCAGCAGGTAATGCACGTTCGAGCCCTTGTTCAGCGCCACGCGCTTGCCGCGCAGGTCGGCCACGGACTTCAGCGTCGAAGTCTTCGGTACGACGATGGCTTCGGACGTCGGGGCGGGCGGCTCGTTGCCGATATAGGCCAGCTGCGCCCCGGCGGCCTGCGCGAAGATCGGCGGCGCCTCGCCGACGGTGCCGAAGTCGATGGCGCCCACGTTCAGGCCTTCCAGCAACTGCGGGCCGGCCGGGAATTCGGTCCACTTCACGGTGATGCCCTGCTGCGCCAGGCGCTTTTCCAGCGTGCCGCGCGCCTTGAGCAGCGTCAGCGTGCCGTACTTCTGATAGCCGATGCGCAACTGCTTCGGATTCACGGTCTGGGACTGCGCCTGGGCCGGCTTGGCCAGCAGGCCGTAGGTCAGGCCGGTGGCCACCACGAGCGCGCCAAGCAGCAGGCGCCGGCGCAGGGAAAGCGGTTTGAACGATGTCATATCGGGGTTCCGGATGAGGAGAAGTTCGAAATCGATGGCGGCACGACGCCCTGCCGGCGCCAGCGCGCGGCATGCGGAAAACGTCATGCGTGGAGGAAACTTCAGGTCAGGCGGGACATCGCCCCATGGCGACGCGGGAAGGCAGGACAGCGCGAACAGCGGACATCTCGGGCTCCTTCGTCAGGCGCACCGGGGCGGCAAGGTGGAATTGGCCGCCCCGGCGCTGGGATTACCGCTTGCCGGGCTGGTACACCTGGTCAAACGAACCGCCATCGGCAAAGTGCGCCTTCTGGGCCTTGGCCCAGCCGCCGAATACTTCGTCGATCGTGAACAGCTTCACCTTCGGGAAGTTGGCGGCGTACTTGGCAGCCACCTTTTCCGAGATCGGACGGTAATAGTTCTTGGCCGCGATTTCCTGGCCCTCGTCGGTGTACAGGAACTGCAGGTAGGCCTCGGCGGCCTTGCGCGTGCCCTTCTTGTCCACCACCTTGTCGACCACGGCCACCGGCGGCTCGGCCAGGATCGAGACCGACGGCGCCACGATGTCGAACTTGTCCGGACCCAGTTCCTTGATGGCCAGGATGGCTTCGTTTTCCCATGCGATCAGCACATCACCCAGGCCACGCTCGACGAACGTGGTGGTGGCGCCGCGCGCGCCCGAATCCAGCACCGGCACGTTCTTGAGCAGCTGGCCGACGAATTCCTTGGCCTTGGCTTCATTGCCGCCCGGCTGGCGCAGCGCATAGCCCCAGGCAGCCAGGTAGTTCCAGCGGGCGCCGCCCGACGTCTTCGGGTTCGGCGTGATGACCTGCACGCCCGGCTTCACCAGGTCGTTCCAGTCCTTGATTTGTTTCGGGTTGCCCTTGCGCACCAGGAAGACGATCGTCGACGTGTACGGCGATGCGTTGTGCGGCAGGCGCTTCTGCCAGTCGGGCTTCAGCAGGCCCTTCTCGGCAATGGCGTCGATGTCATAGCCCAGCGCCAGCGTGACCACGTCCGCGTCCAGGCCATCGATCACCGAACGCGCCTGCTTGCCCGAACCGCCGTGCGACTGGCGAATCTGCACCGTATCGCCGCCCTGCGCCTTGTACGCCTTGGCAAACGCGGCGTTCACGTCCACGTACAGCTCGCGCGTGGGGTCATAGGAAACGTTCAGCAGGTTGGTATTGGCCAGGGCGGCCGGTGCGGCGCCGATTGCGGACAGTACTGCGAGGCCCAGGGCCAGCTTGCGAATCATGTTCAATTGCTCCCGTCAGAGTTGTCGTGAATGCCCCCGCCTGGATCGGACGGGGTTTCTGTCAGGGAGAAAGGCTACCGGCCGGTCCTTCTGAACGGAACGAATGGTTTCGCCGATCCAAGCACGTTTTCTGCATAAGATCGGACGGGAATATGGGAATGCCGGAAACGTAACCTGGCGAAGGCGGTACTGGCGGGCCGCCCAAAAGAAAAAACCCGCAGCACCGGAGTTGCGCTGCGGGTCAAGTTTCCATTCCGGAAACGGGTAGACAAGTCATGAAGAGCGCCCCCGCATCTCCATGACGGTTCAGATATTAGCCATCCGTTCCCATTCGCAAGTTGACGCAGGTCAACCGCCCCACAATCGCGGGCGGTTGGCTGCGAAATCCGGCCGACGCGACCGGATGGCCCTGCCGAACGGCGTAGTTCAGGTGGCAGTCATGGCGTGAAGGTGTTGCCCAGCACGACGCCCTCGCGCCGGGGGTCGGTGCCGCCCTGCAGCACTGGCGCGCCGCCGGCCTGGGTGCGCAGGATCGTGTTGACGCCGCTGGACTGTGCCGCGGTGGAGATCGTGTGCCCCAGCGCCTTGAGGCCGGTGATCAGCGGATCGTTGGCGCCGGCGTTGCTGGCATCGATGTCCGGATGCTCGCCGCCGATGGTCGTGGTCGCGCTGTTGCTGGCGCCAAAATCCACCAGATTCGACGCCTGCTGCGCGTCAAGCCCCCAATCGAGCACGCCCACGAGCGTCTTGACCACGTATTGCGGGATGGTGCCGCCGCCCGGCGAGCCCGTGGCCATCAGGAAATCGCCAATCGACCCGTCGGGCGCCTTGCGGAACACCAGCGTCGGCGCCATCGAGCTGCGCGGCCGCTTGCCCGGCTGCACCCGGTTGGCCACCAGGTTGCCGCTGGCGTCGGTCGGGGCGGCCGAGAAGTCGGTGAGCTGGTTGTTGAGCAGGAAGCCGTTGGTCATGTGGAACGACCCCATGCTCGACTCTACCGACGTCGTGGCGCTGACCACATTGCCCTGCGCGTCGACGATCGAGTAGTGGTTCGTGCCGTGTTCGACCAGCGGTACCACGCCCAGCGGCACCGCACCGAAGTTGCCGGCCGTTGCCGTACCCATCGAACGGGTCGGATCGATCAGCGCCGCACGCGTCTGCAGGTAGGGCTTGTTCAGCAGCGTGTCCCACGTTCCGCCTGGCAGCGGCACGAAGTCGGTATCGGCCACGTACTTGTCGCGGTCGGCGTAGGCCAGCCGTTCGGCCTCGCTCACCCGATGCACCCCCTGCACGGTCGGCTTGCCGCCCTCCCCATCCACGGGGTGGGGCTTGAACGACGCCATATCGAAGTTCTCGATGATCTGCATCGCCGATGCCACGGTGATGCCGCCCGATGTCGGGGGCGGCGCGCCGCAGATCCAGTACGCGCGGTACGTCACGCAGACCGGCGTGCGCAGCTTGGCCTCGTACGCGGCCAGGTCGGCCAGCGTGGTCTTGCCCGGGGTGGTCGGCGTGCCGTCCGTGGCGGTGGTCGCGCCGATCTTGGCGATGATGTCGCTGGCGATGGCGCCCTTGTACAGCGCGTCGGCGCCCTGCGCGGCCATGGCGGTCAGCGTGTTGGCATAGGCCGGGTTCTTGAGCACCGTGCCCAGCGCCTTGGGGGTGCCATCGGCGTTGAAGAAATAGGCGGTGGCTTCGGGGTCGCGTTTCAGGCTGGCAGCGTTCGACGAGATGGCCTGCGCGAGCCGGCCGCCGATGGGGAAGCCGTTGGTGGCCAGCGAGATGGCGTCGCCGAACAGGTCCTTCCAGGCCAGCTTGCCGTGTTCCTTCTGCACGCGCTCGATCAGCCGGGGCACCCCAATGGTGCCGATCGACCGGCCGCTGGCACGCGCACTGGGCTTGGGCAGCGTCTGGTCGGTGGCGTCGTCCACGTAGCGCAGGTAGTTCTCGGTGGCCGCCGCCGGTGCCGTTTCGCGCCCGTCGTAGGCCTGCACCGTCTTCGCGGTGGCATCGTAATAGAGCATGAAGCCGCCCGACCCCATGCCCGTGGCCTCTGGCACCGTCAGGCCCAGCACGGCCTGCACGGCCACCGCGGCATCGGCGGCCGTGCCGCCATTCTTGAGCACCGCGCAGCCCGCCGCGCTGGCGTAGGCGTTCGATGTCGACACCATATAGGTCCTGGCGTACACCGGCTTCAACCCGGTGCGATAGCCGGTGGCAGCTTCCGGCAATGCCGGGTCGCCGGGCTGGTTCGACCCGACCACCACCGTGCTGCCGTTGCTGGCCAGCACCTGGCAACTGTTATCGGCCTGTGGCGTGGCGGGCGTGGTCGGCGTCGAGTTGTCGTCGCTGCCACCGCAGGATACGACCAGCAGCGTGCCCGCAACCGCGGCCGCCAGGGTCAGGGGGACCTTCCGTATTGGCAACACCATATTTCCTCCAGACTACAAAGAAGCGCCAGGGGGGGCGCGATTTGCGGATGTCGGATTGGCAGGCGGGGAGCAACGGGCAAGCAGCGTCTGCCGTGTTTTTGTCGGACGCAAGGGCGAACGCGGCCCGCCGGGCTGATGGCTCGGAACATTCAGACGACGGGCTGGGATGGAAGGATTGCCCGCGCGACAGCGCGGGCGCAGGGCGCTATGAGGAGTTGGTCAGGGCAACATGGGGATTCATGACCGTGCTGACTGTTGGCTTGTCAATCAATGCAATGTGTCAACACTAGACCATGAGCATGGTGATGGCCAGGCATCTTTCGCGCGGTATGGGTGAGACAGCGGACATACGCCCTGCCCCACCTGCCAGCATATGGCTCAGGCGGCGGCCGCCTGGTCGATGACCGCTTCGCACCGGATCGGGAAATTGACCGAATTGGCGACGTAACACTTCTCATGCGCCACGTGGTGCAGGTGCGCAGCCCGTTCCGCATCGTCGCCGGTCCGGATGGTCACATGCGGGCGCAGCACGATTTCCGAAAACTGCCCGCCTGCCGGGCCATCGGTCATGGTGCCCTCGGCCTGGTCCACATAGGCCAGCACCGCAATGCCGGCGTCCGAGCACAGGTGCAGGTACCAGAGCTTGTGGCAGGCGCTGGCCGACGCGACGAGCAGGTCTTCCGGATTCCAGCGCGTGGCATCGCCCAGGAAGGCCGGGTCCGAAGAACCGGGGATCTCGGGCTTGTCGCCGGCGCGGATCGTGTGGTCGCGGCCGTAGGCGCGGTAGCCGGTGGTGCCGGTGCCGCGGTTGCCAGTCCATTCCACGGTGACGTGGTACTTGTGCTCGCCATGAGCCATGGGATTGCTCCAGAGGGTGGGAATCGGGTCGAGCCGGTATTGTGGCGCAAAAGGCCGAAAGCGGAAGGCGAAAAAAAAGGACCTCCGCAGAGGTCCTTCCTTCGTTGGCGATGATGGCGACGCTGGCGATACCGCCTGCCGCCCGGCTTAGTGAACGACGCGTCCGAACGTGAAGTGATCGTCCTGGTAATCCACCGGCACCACGTCCTTGGCGGCAAACTTGCCTTCGAGGATGGCGCGGGCCACCGGGTTCTCGATCTGCTGCTGGATCGCCCGCTTCAGCGGACGCGCCCCAAACACCGGATCGTAGCCAGCGCTGGCGATCTTCTCCAGGGCTCGCTCGCTGATATCCAGCGTCATGTCCATGCGTGCCAGGCGCGACTGCAGGCGCTGCAGCTGGATCCTGGCGATGGACTCGATGTTCTTCTGGTCCAGCGCGTGGAACACCACCACCTCGTCGATCCGGTTCAGGAACTCGGGCCGGAAATGCGTGCGCACCTCCTGCCAGACCGCGCCCTTTACCGCCTCCTGCGGCTCGCCGGACATGGCCTGGATGATGTGCGAACCCAGGTTCGACGTCATCACGATCACCGTGTTCTTGAAGTCCACGGTACGGCCCTGGCCGTCGGTCAGGCGACCATCGTCCAGCACCTGCAGCAGCACGTTGAACACGTCCGGGTGCGCCTTCTCGACCTCGTCGAGCAGGATCACCGCGTACGGCTTGCGGCGCACGGCCTCGGTCAGGTAGCCGCCCTCGTCATAGCCCACGTATCCCGGCGGCGCGCCGATCAGCCGGCTCACGCTGTGCTTTTCCATGAATTCGCTCATGTCGATGCGGATCAGGTGCTCTTCCGAATCGAACATGAACTCGGCCAGGGCCTTGCAGAGCTCGGTCTTGCCCACGCCGGTCGGCCCCAGGAACAGGAACGAGCCATACGGCTTGTTCTCGTCCGACAGGCCGGCGCGCGAGCGGCGGATGGCGTCGGACACCAGGCGCACGGCCTCGTCCTGCCCCACCACGCGCTGGTGCAGCTTGTCTTCCATCTTCAGCAGCTTCTCGCGCTCGCCCTGCATCATCTTGGCGACGGGGATACCCGTGGCGCGGCTCACCACCTCGGCAATTTCCTCGGCTCCGACCTGCGTGCGCAGCAGCTTGTTGGGCTGCTTCTGCTCGGCCGCCTCGGCCTTGTTGGCCGCCTGCAGCTTGCCTTCCAGCGCCGGCAGCTTGCCGTACTGGAGTTCGGCCACCTTGTCGAGCTTGCCTTCGCGCTGCAGGCGCGAGATGTCGAGCTTGATCTTCTCGATCTCTTCCTTCAGCGCGGCCGCGCCCTGGGCAGCGCCCTTCTCGGCGCGCCAGATCTCGTCCAGGTCCGCGTACTCCTTCTCCAGCCGCGTGATTTCCTGCTCGATCAGTTCCAGACGCTTGCGCGATGCCTCGTCGGTTTCCTTCTTCACGGCCTCGCGCTCGATCTTGAGCTGGATCGTGCGGCGTTCGAGCTTGTCCATCGCCTCGGGCTTCGAGTCGATTTCCATCTTGATGCGCGCGGCCGCCTCGTCGATCAGGTCGATGGCCTTGTCCGGCAGGAAGCGGTCGGTGATGTACCGGTGCGACAGTTCCGCCGCCGCCACGATGGCCGGGTCGGTAATCTCCACGCCGTGGTGCAGCTCGTACTTTTCCTGCAGGCCGCGCAGGATGGCGATGGTCGATTCCACGCTCGGCTCGTCGACCAGCACCTTCTGGAAGCGGCGCTCCAGCGCGGCGTCCTTCTCGATGTACTTGCGGTACTCGTTCAGCGTGGTGGCGCCGATGCAGTGCAGCTCGCCGCGCGCCAGCGCCGGCTTGAGCATGTTGCCCGCGTCGATCGCGCCCTCGGCCTTGCCCGCGCCCACCATCGTGTGGATTTCGTCGATGAAGACGATGGTCTGGCCTTCGTCCTTGGCCACGTCGCTCAGCACGGCCTTCAGCCGTTCCTCGAACTCGCCGCGATACTTGGCGCCCGCCAGCAGCCCGGCCATGTCCAGCACCAGCACGCGCTTGTTCTTGAGCGTCTCGGGCACTTCGCCGTTGACGATGCGCTGCGCCAGCCCTTCGACGATGGCGGTCTTGCCCACGCCGGGCTCGCCGATCAGCACCGGATTGTTCTTGGTGCGGCGCTGCAGGATCTGGATCGCGCGACGGATTTCGTCGTCGCGGCCGATCACCGGGTCGAGCTTGCCCGCCCGGGCCCGCTCGGTCAGGTCCACCGTGTACTTCTTGAGTGCCTCGCGCTGCGATTCGGCGTCGGCGCTGTTCACGTTCTCGCCGCCGCGCACGGCCGTGATGGCCGCCTCCAGCGACTTGCGCGACAGCCCGTTCTCACGCGCGATGCGGCCCGTGTCGCCCTTGTCGTCGGACACGGCCAGCAGGAACAGTTCGCTGGCGATGAACTGGTCGTTACGCTTGATCGCCTCCTTCTCGGTGGCGTTCAGCAGGTTGTTGAGGTCACGGCCGACCTGGACCTCGTTGGTGCCCTGCACCTGCGGCAGACGGCCGATGGCCGCATCCAGCGCGGTCTGCAGGCCGTTCACGTTCACACCGGCGCGCGACAGCAGCGTACGGGCCGCCCCGTCGTCCTGGGCCAGCAGCGCACGCAACAGGTGCTGGGGTTCGATGTACTGGTTGTCGTGGCCCAGGGCCAGGCTTTGCGCTTCGGCCAACGCTTCCTGGAACCGGGTAGTGAGTTTGTCAATTCGCATCAGGCGCCCTCTCTCTGGTCGATGAGTGTGTCCTGGTGCGGGGCGGCGGCGTGGCAGCCCTGCGGCTGCCATTGCGCGGATGCCCTGCCGGACACGTTACTCACGAAAGATAGGGCTTTGCATTGACATTTCAAGACACCCGCCACACAACTTGTACAGACTGCAAGTGCATGGCGGGCGACTTCGTCTTCCGCGCGCTGCGGCGCGGCTAGTTCGGCACGTCGACGGTCGTGCCGCTGACCGAGATCGTGTCGGCGGCGGCCGGGTTGGCCGCGATCGGCGGCACGTTGGACGGCAGGATCTGCGGCCCCACCGCGACCGTGTTGCTGCCGCCACGCGGCGTGGTCCGCACCACCTGCGACGGCGGCAGCGCAGTGCCGCTCTTCAGGTTGGCATACACGGCGTCGAGCGCGCGGTTCAGGTAGAGGTGCATCGGGATATACCGCGCACCGTAGCCGGCGATCACGTCGATAAAGCCATCGAAGTGCTGCCCGTTGGTCACCTCGACATACGACAGCTTGCTGGCGCTGCCCTCCACCGACTTGTTCAGGCCCAGGTAGGGCCGCGACGTGTGGTTGACCGGCAGCAGGGCATCGCTGCGGCCGTGGACGATCATCGCCGGCTTGCCGCGCAGGTTGCCGTTACGGTATGTCTGGCCGATCCCGGCCATCAGCGCCGCGTTTTGGTTGTCGAGCAAGGCTCGCAGGCACAGGGCGCCGTCGAGATTGCCGTCGGCCAGGTTGGTCGATGGCGATTGCGAGACCAGATCGCGGAGCGGACCGCTCGGGTTCGCGTCGTTGATCAGCGTAACGGGCGCGGTCGGCGGAATGCCATTGCCGGTGGAGAACATGCCGGCCAGCGAGCCCGCCGGAATCGCCACGGGCGTCAACGCCGTACCGACCGCCGCAAAGCTGTAGTTGCACAGCCGGTCCGTCACACTGGCGCGCGAATAGGCGTTGGCATAGGTGACCGAGATCGAACTGGCCACTTCCAGCGCCGACAGCGACGAATGCAGCTCATCGGATTCGGTTTCCCATCCCGCGGCATGCAGGGCCGCCAGTGCCGATGTGCCCCGGTCGCCGGCGGTGGCTCCGGTCACCTTGCCCTTGCCATTCAGCGATGTGCAGCGATTGACGCCAAACGTGCCGGGCGCCGCCGCCAGCGGAGCGTTGACCAGCGTGGGATCCTGGCTGGCACACAGCTGGAACAGGTTGGCCGTCGTCGTGTAGTCATACAGATGCTTGCCGGACGCGGCCACCTGCGTACCGCCGCGCCGCACGGTAATGACCGGGCTCGGCGGCATTTCCACGTTCGGCTCGCCAACGGCCACGCCGTCGATCAGGCCGTCGGTGTCCTGCTCGGCGGCGGCCACTGCCGCCCCGCCGCCATTCGAGATGGCCGACGCGATGACCAGCACGTTGTTCTTCGTAAAGGTAGCCTGGCGCACGCCGTCGGCGCCCATCGTGCCGAAGCGGTCATTGATGGCGAACAGGGCGAACTGGATGGCCTGGAGGGTGTTCTTGCCCCAGTCGGCTTCGGGGTTCTGCTGCGAGTGGGCGTGCTTGAAGGCCAGTCGATGGGGGTTGGCCGTGGTGAAGTCCGCCAGCGATTGTGCGCCAGGCTGGGCCGCAAACTGGGCCGCCTTGCCTACGCCGCGACGGTCCCCGCGCGTGCCGTCGATCAGCGGCACGGTGTCGGTATCCAGGTCGTGCGGTGCCGCGCCCGTGCCCTTGTCGGTATAGGCCACCGCACAGCCGCGCTTGAGACCCCACTCGCCGACCGCGATGCCGCCGTACACGCCGCGCGACCCGGACGAAGTCGCGGAAATGACGCATGGGTTACTTTTATCGAACGAATCCGGCACCTGCACCATCATCGTCACGTTTTTTGTGCCCGTGCCGTCATCGGCAAAGGCCAGGTATTCGGTGCCCGGAACCTTGCCCTGGCTGGCCGTGACATTGCCTTGTGCGTCGACGTTCGGCCCATACAGCGAGCCGTAGCCCCCGGCTGCCTGGACGTCCACGATGGCGCGGTAGTTGACGAATATGGCATTGCGGCGCAATTCCGCCGCCGTTGGCGCAGTGGGATCGGCAAATGCCGGTGCCGCGGCGGCCGCCAGACCGTCCTTGCCAAGCCCCGCCGTCAGCAGGTCATCCGACGAGCCGTCGTAGGATTTGACCGAAATCGTCCCGACAATGAATGTGGGCCGATTGTTAGGATTCTGCGTAGTGCTGCCCCCGCCACCTGGCGTACTGGGCGAATCTCCGCCTCCACAGGCCGAGATCAACAGGGTGGCCGCCGCAGCCGCGACGGCGGTCTCCTGGAACCGGCGCCGCAGTTGCGGGCTGGCGGGCGAGGCATGGCGATGCTGCATGGGGTGTCTCCTTGTCATTGGACGGAACGGTAAGCCGCGATAACACAAGGACTGCTGGGGGGCGCGAAGCGGATGGCCGCCGACGGACCGCCGGATTCTTGAAGGCCACGGCGGGCCGGCAAGCGACCGTAGCTGCACTTTCTAATGATTGTGAAAGCAGACAGGCGAACGACGCGAGGTGCGTTGCACACCTCAATGCCCATGCGGGAAATAGTAGTCGGTCCGCGACGGACCGCTAGCGGCAAAAGTATCGGGACTGTTACCTATGCCCCAGAACGGGGGATTCGTGCGAGACCTCCCGCACAGTCCGACGGTTCAGGATAGCGTGCGGTACGTCCAGATGCCCAGCGCGGTCAGCAGCAGCGACCCGCCGAGGTGGGTCGCCAGGTGCGCCAGCGCCCAGCGATAGTCCCCAGCCAGCAGGTTGCCGATCACCTCGCTGGAAAACGTCGAAAACGTGGTCAGGCCGCCCAGAAAGCCGGTGACGGCCAGCAGGCGCCACTCGGGGGGCAGCGACGGATGGGTGTCGAAGAACGCCACCGCCAGGCCTATCAGATATCCGCCAACCAGGTTCGAAGCCAGCGTGCCGTACGGCAGCGCCGGATTGACGGCATTCCACATCACGGAAAACCCCCAGCGCAGCCATGCCCCCAACGCGGCGCCCACGCCCACCGCCACAAACCCCATCGGACCCATCGATTCGACCTTTCGTCCGTTCGAATTTTCGAACTTATTTGTTGTTGTCGGGCGTACCCGCCGCCTCGGCGTTGAACGATTCGATACCCCAGCGGCGCAATGCCGCATCGTCCGACACCCGCGCGTCCACCCAGCGCGCGCCCTCCGGCGTGGCTTCCTTCTTCCAGAACGGCGCCTCGGATTTTAGGTAATCCATGATGAACTCGCACGCGGCAAAGGCGTTGCCACGATGCGCGGACGCCACCGCGACCAGTACGATCTGGTCCAGCGGCTGCAACAGCCCCACCCGATGCACGATCGTCACGCCCAGCAGCGCCCATCGCTGGCACGCCGCAGCCTCGATCCGGGCCAGCGCCTTTTCGGTCATGCCCGGGTAATGTTCCAGCTCCATCGTGCTGACGGGGGTGCCGTCGCTGACATCGCGCACCGTGCCGATAAAGCTGGCCACGGCTCCCACGCCCGGATTGCCGGCGCGCAGCGCGGCCACTTCGGCACCGAGATCGAAATCCTCGTGTTGCACACGGACCGTCATCTCAGCCTCCGGTCACGGGCGGGAAGAAGGCGACCTCGCAGCCGTCGGCCAGCGGCGTGTCGGCACGGGCCACGGCATGGTCCACCGCCATGCGCAGCGCGCGGCCTTCGGCCAGCGTCTCGGCCCAGACACCGCCGCGCGCGCGCAGCCAGCCGCGCAGATCGCCGACGGTACGTACGTCGGCGGGCACCTCGGCGCGTTCGGCGGCCTGGCCTACCTGCTCGCGCACACTGGCGAAATAACGAAGTTCAAGTTGCATCGGCATGAAACCTAGGCCAGCAGGCTGGCAAACGGGATGAACCGCACGGTGTCGCCGCGCGCAATGGGCTGGTTGGGCGGATTGTCGATCAGGCCATCGCCCCAGACCGTGGACGTCAGCACGCCCGAACTCTGGTTCGGGAACAGGTCGAGCCCGCCCGCATCGTTCAGGCGCGCGCGCAGGAATTCATTGCGGCGGTCGCCTTTCGGCAGATCGAAGTCGGCGCGCATGGCAATGCGGCGCGGCGTCACGTCCGCCACGCCCTGCAGGCGCAGCAGGAACGGCCGCACGAACAGCAGGAACGTGACGAAGCTCGATACCGGATTGCCTGGCAGGCCGATGAAGAAGGTCGGCTGGTCGGTGCCATTGGCCACCTGGCCGAACGCCAGCGGCTTGCCGGGCTTGATCGCGATCTGCCAGAGGTCCAGGCGCCCTTCCGCCGTCACGGCCGGACGGATATGGTCTTCCTCGCCCACCGACACCCCGCCCGACGTGATGATCAGGTCGTTGCCTTCGGCCGCTCGCCGCAGCGTGTCGCGCGTGGCAGCCAGGGTATCGGGCACGATGCCGAAGTCGGTGATTTCGCAGCCCAGGTTTTCCAGCAGGCCACGCAGCGTGAAGCGGTTGGAGTTATAGATGGCGCCGGGCTTCAGCGGCTCGCCCGGCATCGCCAGTTCGTCGCCGGTAAAGAACACGGCCACCCGGACGCGGCGAATCACATCGAGCCTGGCCTGCCCGACCGAAGCGGCCAGCCCCAGCGCCTGCGGCGACAGCCGTGCGCCCACCGGCAGGATCTGGCTGCCGGCCTCGATATCCTCGCCCGCGCGGCGGATCCACTCGCCCGACGCCGGCACATGGTTCACGATCACCGCATCGCCGTCGGCCTGGCATTGCTCCTGCATGACCACGGCATCGGCACCCGGCGGAATCAGGCCGCCCGTGAAAATGCGCGCGGCCGTGCCCGGCGCCAGCTCGGACCCGACATGACCGGCCGGGATGCGCTGCGACACCGGCAGGCGCGTGCCTTCGGCCGGCACATCGGCCGCGCGCATCGCGTAGCCGTCCATCGACGTATTGTCGGCGGGCGGCACACGCAGCGTACTGGTCACCGGCGCCGCCAGCACGCGGCCGTTGGCATCGAGCGTATCGACGGTTTCCGTTTCGGTGATGGGACGAACGCCAGCCAGCAGGGCTTCCAGCGCCTGGGCCATCGTCAGCATCGGGGGACGCGCTGCGGGTTGGGTCATGGGGGTCTTTGGAATCTGGGTTGGCCCCAGAAAGCAAAACAGCCCCCGGGAGCAACGCCCGGGGGCCGTGGCAGCGGGGCCCGGCAAACCCGATTGTAGCGAGTTGGCGCCGGAACCACAGGAGTCTGAGGCAATACCCCTTATTACAGGCCCGTGTGCTGCACGATATACGCCTTGACGGTGTCGGCGTCGGCCGGCATGACCTCGAACCGCTGCGGCAACGACTCGATGCCATCGAACGCAGCCGGGCGCTCGGGCTCGTGTCCGAGCGCCTCGCGGATCGTGTCGGCGAACTTGGCCGGCAGCGCGGTTTCCAGCACGACCATCGGCACGCCGGCCGACAGGTGCTCGCGCGCCACCTTCACGCCATCGGCGGTATGGGTGTCGATCGTCACGTCGTAACGCTGCTTGACGTCGCGGATGGTGGCCAGGCGGTCATCGTGCGTGCTGCGGCCCGAGACGAAGCCGAACTGGCGGATGCGGTCGAATTCCGGCGTGCCGGACAGGTCGAAGCCGCCCTTGGCGTCCACGTCGCGGAACAGCGCGGCCAGCTTGCCGGCGTCCTGGCCGAGCAGGTCGAAGATGAAGCGTTCGAAATTCGACGCTTTCGAGATATCCATGCTCGGGCTCGACGTGTGGTACGTCTGCGCCGACGTGCGCACGCGGTAGGTGCCGGTGCGGAAGAACTCGTCCAGCACGTCGTTTTCGTTGGTGGCCACCACCAGCCTGTCGATCGGCAGCCCCATCATGCGCGCGATATGGCCGGCGCAGACGTTGCCGAAGTTGCCCGACGGCACGCAGAACGACACCTTCTGACCCGGACCATCGGTGGCCAGCAGCCAGCCCTTGAAGTAGTACACCACCTGGGCCACCACACGCGCCCAGTTGATCGAGTTCACGGTGCCGATGCACTGGCGGGCCTTGAACGCGTGGTCGTTCGACACGGCCTTGACGATGTCCTGCGCGTCGTCGAACACGCCTTCGATGGCGATATTGAAGATGTTCGGGTCCTGCAGGCTGAACATCTGCGCGGTCTGGAACGCACTCATCTTGCGGTGCGGGCTCAGCATGAACACGCGGATGCCTTCCTTGCCGCGCATCGCGTACTCGGCCGCGCTGCCGGTGTCGCCCGACGTGGCGCCCAGGATGTTGAGCTTCAGCCCGGCACGCTTGAGCGCGTACTCGAACAGGTTGCCCAGCAGTTGCATGGCCATGTCCTTGAAGGCCAGCGTCGGGCCGTTGGACAGGCCCAGCAGTTGCAGCCTGGTGCCCCCTTCCTCGCCCAGCGTGCGCAGCGGGGTGATGTCGGCGGTGTTGTCGCCGGGACGCGCGTTGCAGTACACCTCGGCCTTGTACGTCTTGCGCGTCAGCGCGCGCAGGTCGTCGGCCGGGATGTCGTCGCAGAAGCGCGACAGCACCTCGAACGCCAGATCGGCGTACGGCAGCTTGCGCCACGCCTCGAGTTCATCGGCGGTAACTTGCGGATACTGCTTCGGCAGATACAGGCCGCCGTCCGGCGCCAGGCCCCCGAGCAGGATCTCGGAGAACGATTGCGGCATGTCATGGCCGCGCGTCGACTGGTATTTCATGGCAATTCGTCCAGTTTCGGCGTCTCAGTTCAGTTCTTCCATGCGCAGGCGCGTGACCGGCGACAGCACGGTCTGCAGGCCTTCGATGCTGCGGATGGCGGCATTGACGTGCTTTTCGCGCGTCAGGTGCGTCAGGATGATGATGTCGGTCTGCGGCTCGCCCTCGCGCGATTCCTTCTGCAGCATCGCGTCGATGCTGATGCCGGCTTCGGCCAGGATGCGGGTGATTTCGGCCAGCACGCCGGTCTGGTCGGCCACGCGCATGCGCAGGTAGTACGAGCTGGTGACTTCGTCGATCGGCAGCACCGGCACGCTCGACAGTTCGTCCGGCTGGAACGCCAGGTGCGGCACGCGATGGTTCGGATCGGCGGTGTGCAGGCGGGTCACGTCCACCAGGTCGGCGATCACGGCCGACGCGGTCGGCTCGGCGCCCGCGCCCTTGCCGTAGTACAGCGTGGCACCCACGGCGTCGCCCTGCACCAGCACGGCGTTCATCGCGCCTTCCACATTGGCGATCAGGCGCGAGGCCGGCACCAGCGTCGGATGCACGCGCAGTTCCACGCCCTCTTCGCGGCGGCGCGTGATGCCCAGCAGCTTGATGCGGTAGCCCAGCTCCTCGGCGTACTTGATATCGATGGCGGCCAGCCTGGTGATGCCTTCCACGTGGGCGCGGTCGAACTGCACCGGCATGCCGAAGGCGATGGCGCTCATCAGCGTCACCTTGTGCGCGGCGTCGATGCCTTCGATGTCGAAGGTCGGATCGGCCTCGGCATAGCCCAGCTGCTGCGCTTCCTTGAGCACGGTGTCGAAATCCAGCCCCTTGTCGCGCATCTCGGACAGGATGAAGTTCGTGGTGCCGTTGATGATGCCGGCAATCCACTGGATGCGGTTGGCCGTGAGGCCTTCGCGCAGCGCCTTGATGATGGGGATGCCACCGGCCACCGCCGCCTCGAAGGCCACGATCACGCCCTTCTTGCGGGCGGCCTCGAAGATCTCGTTGCCATGCACGGCCAGCAGCGCCTTGTTGGCGGTGACCACGTGCTTGCCGTTCTCGATGGCCTTCAGCACCAGCTCGCGCGCGATGCCGTAGCCGCCGATCAGCTCGACGACGATGTCGATGTCCGGGCGCGTCACCACGTCGTTGGCGTCGCTGACCACGTCCACGGTACCCCCGGTCAGCTCACGGGCGCGTTCGGTGTTGAGGTCGGCCACCACCGCAATCTCGATGCCGCGGCCTGCACGGCGGCGAATTTCCTCCTGATTGCGCTTGAGCACGTTGAACGTGCCGCTACCGACGGTACCGATGCCGAGAAGGCCGACTTTGATGGGATTCATGGACGTCTGACTCTGGGTTGCTTGATACGAAAATGGGGGCGCCCCGGCGGCTCAGGCCGTGCCGTGACGTTTGCGATAGTTCTCAAGGAAGCGTGCCACGCGGCTGATGGCCTCGCGCAGGTCTTCCTCGTGCGGCAGGAACACGATCCGGAAATGGTCCGGTGCGTCCCAGTTGAAGCCCGTGCCCTGCACCAGCAGAACCTTCGACTCCTGCAGCAGTTCGTAGATGAATTCCTGGTCGTCCTGGATCGGATACATCGACAGGTCGAGCTTCGGGAACAGGTACAGCGCCGCCTTGGGCTTGACGCAGGTAATGCCGGGGATCTGCGTGATCAGTTCGTGGGCCAGGTCGCGCTGCCGGCGCAGGCGGCCGCCTTCGGCGACCAGGTCGTTGATGCTCTGATAGCCGCCCAGCGCGGTCTGGATCGCCCATTGGCCCGGCACATTGGCGCACAGGCGCATCGACGACAGCATGTTCAGGCCTTCGATATAGTCCTGCGCCGGGCGCTTGTCGCCCGACACCACCATCCAGCCGGCACGGTAGCCGCACGAGCGGTAGTTCTTCGACAGGCCGTTGAAGGTCACGGTCAGCACGTCGGTGGACAGCGAGCCGATCGACGTGTGCTCGTTGCCGTCGTACAGGACCTTGTCGTAGATCTCGTCGGCAAAGATGATCAGCCCGTGCTCGCGCGCGATGGTGACGATCGCCTGCAGCAGTTCGTCCGAATACAGCGCGCCGGTCGGGTTGTTCGGGTTGATGACGACGATGGCCCGCGTGTTCGGCGTGATCTTGCGGCGGATGTCGTCCAGGTCGGGCATCCAGTCGTTGGCCTCGTCGCACACATAATGGACGGGCGTGCCGCCCGACAGGCTCACCGCGGCCGTCCAGAGCGGATAGTCGGGCGCCGGCACCAGCACTTCGTCGCCGCTGTTTAGCAGCGCGTTCATCGACATCACGATCAGTTCCGACGCGCCGTTGCCCACGTAGATGTCGTCCAGCTCCACGCCCTGGATCTTCTTTTCCTGGGTGTAGTGCATGATCGCCTTGCGCGCGGCGAAAATGCCCTTGGAATCGGAATAACCCGCCGAATTCGGCAGGTTGCGCATCATGTCCTGCTGGATTTCCTCCGGCGCATCGAAGCCGAACACGGCCAGGTTGCCGATGTTGAGCTTGATGATCTTGTGCCCCTCTTCCTCCATCTGCTTGGCCTTTTCCAGCACCGGGCCGCGGATGTCATAGCAAACGTTCTGGAGCTTGTTCGATTTCTGGATGGGTTTCACGGCGGTTTCGGCGATGTCAGGGCAAGCTGCCGGTCTCTGCGGCAGCGGTCTTGGGAATCTTCTGGATTGTCCTGGACGTCTGGCGGCGCGCGTCGCTGGGCAGCAGTCGAGCGTGGCAGACCGGGAGGGTAGGGTAGGAGAACGGTCATTACTGACCCCCTCCCCCCTAAGAACCGTACGTGCGAGTTTCCCCGCATACGGCTCAAGCCTCTACAAAGTATATGGACGAATCATACACCGGCTTCACAGCAACTTGGCCGTGGAAATGGACTTGAATATGACAATCGGGGTGCACCAGAACGCGGTTCCCTAGAGCATCCGAGCCCCCGGATACCCGAGGTTCGATGTGATGGTCATCCCATCCTGTCTCTTTGGTAATCTTGCTCTGGCATACCGCACACAAGCCCCGCTGGGACATGAACAGCTTTGCCCACTGCCTTCGGTACGACATGCTTTCTGCCATACGTTCCTGCCGCAGCGTCTCGCCATACATTTCCTGCGCTGGGTCGAAGGGATGGTAGTCCCCGCGAACCTTCTTGTGCCTCCGGATAGGCGTACTCGGCATCGAATACAGTTCCATCCAGTAGCGCTCACCCGCCCTATTCCACATCGTGGCACCGAACACCCAGTTCCGGTTCCCAACTGAGGCGAAGTATGTCCTTCGCACCCACTCGGTATCCTTCCTTCGGTGTCGCCGCTTTGCCCACCTCCATAGAGACCTAAAAATCAGATGCTCCATGTGGGCGAACATCGCTTTCGCAACCACTGGGCTGTGATACTGCGCCCAGCCCCTCAGCATCGGGTTCAACGTCTGGATTAAATCTGCCGTCCGTTTCCCCCTATGTGTCCCGATGACCTCCTTGACCTTGCGATAGAACGCTTGCGCGTTTTTCTTGCTCGGTTTGATGAGCAGCGTTCCCGAGTATTTCCGGAAATTCCACCCAAGAAAGTCAAAGCCGTCAGCGATGTTGACGATTCGTGTTTTCTCCGTGGAGAGCGTCAGTCCCCGTGTTGCTAGGAACTGCTCTACCCACGGCTTCACTTCGTGCTCCAAAACTTCCGGCGTGTTGCCGGTGATCACAAAGTCATCCGCGTACCGTACGACGTTCACTTTCAGCTTCTTCGTGTTGGCAACGCCCAGTCTTGCCCGCAAGGACTCGATCAGTTGTTGCTCCAACCCGTTCAGTGCCACATTTGCCAAGGTCGGGGAAATGATGCCCCCCTGTGGTGTTCCAGCGTCGGTCGCCTGAAACTGGCCCTGAAAGACCACGCCAGCTTTCAACCACTTCCGTAGGATTGCTTTATCCATTGGGACATTGCGCTCCAGCCAGTCGTGGCTGATATGGTCAAAGCACCCTTTGATATCTGCTTCCAACACCCATTGAGCCGAGGCTTTCTTGGATAGGGAAACAAACAGCTGGGACATGGCATCCGCAGTAGAGCGATTGATCCGAAACCCGTAAGAGTTCGGGTCGCTCGTTCCTTCGGACACCGGTTCCAGCGCCAGCAGATACAGCGCCTGCATGGCCCGGTCGTGCATGGTCGGAATGCCCAGAGGGCGTTCTTTCCCATTTGCCTTGGGGATGTACACCCGCCTTAACGGCAGCGGGCGATACCCCCGGCGCTTCAACCTCCCAATGGCTGCCCATCGGGCTTCAGGTGAGTCCCACTCGACGCGGTCGACTCCCGCCGTCCGCGCTCCTTGGTTCATCGCCACTCGTCGTACCGCCGATGCTTTGGCGGAAAACGAGCGGGTCAGAGATCGTTGCAAGGCTTTCACCCTGCGCCAATCCCCTTCCTGTGTTGCCTTCGCAATTCGAATCTGCATTGCCCGAACATTCCGGTCGACGCGGCGCCAGTTGATGTCGCCCCATCGCTGCGGGATGCCGGAGGGCGCAGATTCATCCTCGCGGATCAATGCTTCCATGCTGCTCTCCTATCTTGAGGACTTCCCCAAACAGCAGAGACAACATGCCCCCTTGGGGGCATGTCACCCCCCAAAGGGAAGAAAATTAAACAAGCGAGTTCAGTCAGCCGTCTTGCGACGAAAGACCAGTTGGAAGTCTGCTCGCTTTCGCGTGGGATGATGTTTCAACCCCTATCCGGATCATTACAACCCGGCGTTCGCTTTCTCCAACCTCCCATACCCGCACAGCCAACAGCGTCCCTTGCGGTTCGCCTGCCAGAGCCATACGGCGCTCCGGCAGCCATACGGGCTTACCACGTTCCCTGCGCATTACACGACTGGCTTAGGGCCTGCCTCTTCGCCGGTGATCTATCTAGCGACGTACTCCGACTTTCGAGCGGAGCATCCGATCACGTACCGTTTGGTTAGTGCCTATCAGCAGCTTTGGCACCGCCTTATTTACGACGTTTATCAGCAGTTCACTTACATTACCCATACCAGTCAGCCTGGCTCCTTGACCCCATTGCTGCTCGGAGTCTCTGCGAACCTATCTCACGACAGGGACGCACCCTTACAGGGGCTACGTTGTCAGGAGAGCTTCACACCCCACCGTTACCAGTGACGCATGTCTCCCTAGGCTACTGCTAGTCGCATAGCAGGTTCTCTATCGAGGCACCCTCGCGGGTGTATTCGACCGAACCATAACGCGCAGAGCTATCGCTCCGGGAACCTCACTTCATTACTTCAGTGCCTCCGTGCTGGCAGGCGCTTGACGACAGACGGGCTCTCGCGAGCGCATGGCCTGCGTCCCAAAGAACGTAGCGCCGACCCTATTGGGCCGGTTTAAATGCTATGTAGCGAACACGCAGCGAAACTGCTGCTGCATGTCCACCCGCACCCTCCGGGGAGCGTGCGTACTGCAAAGACACCTGCCCATAGGCAAGCGTCCCCGCCTTTGGGCAATGGCTGGAAATCCATCCAGCAAATAGCAAGCTGCGAGTTAGCCGATACGCTGGCCTTCCCACAACACATGGACTCGCTCCAACCTTGCGGCTGGGCTTGTCAAAGCAAGAAATGGCTGAGATGGGACGGTTCAGGCCGAGGCCTTCCCCTTGTCTCAGCAAAGGTCGATGCTCTATTGAGCGTGCTCTTAACGATGAGCTACCGGACACGAAAAGTGCGTGTCGCACCAAAAGCTATAAGATATCGGATTATGACAGACTTCGGCATGGATTCTTGCATTGCAGCGAGCCTTTTGGGCCCGCGCGCGCATGATCCTGCCACCAACCCGCCGCCCGCCCCTCCCGTGGCCGGTCCGGCCGCCCGTCCCACGCAGGGAGCGGCCTCCGGACACCCCCGGGCGGCATGAGGCCCCCTCCTTGAAACTCCACGCCGACCAACCCCAGAACCTGAATACCGTGACCGGCTACGGCCCCGGCTATGTCGAAATCAATGCGGTCCGACACGACCAGTCGGTGCTGGTCATGCCCGAGGGTGATGTCGCGCCCTGGCCGGTGGGCCGCTTCGAAGACCTCGAACCCGCCCACTTCGAGGCGCTGCTGGAAAAGAAGCCGGAAGTCGTGCTGCTGGGCACCGGCAACCGCCTGCGCTTTCCGCACCCGCGCCTGACGGCGGCGCTGGCCCGCCTGCATATCGGCGTCGACGCCATGGACCTGCAGGCTGCATGCCGCACCTACAATATCCTGATGGCCGAGGGCCGCAAGGTCGCGGCGGTCCTGCTGGTGGAGCCGGCTGCACAGGGCTGACGCGGACCACCCGGGGGAAGCACGCAGCTGGCGTGCCCCGCCATGCGCCACTTTTTTGCCGGGTTGCGCCTCCGCCACGCTTGAAGTCTGCCCGACTGCCCCAATCTGCACCCGCCATGGCGCAGGTCCGGGCGAACAAACCAACAATGGGCCGCTGCCGTCACCGATGATGCACTGCCATCCAGGAGAGCCACCAGCATGACCGTCAGTCTCAACAAGGCCGTTCCCGACTTCCAGGCCCCCGCTACCGGCGGGGATTTCCGTCTTGCCGACCACCGCGGCAAGACCACGGTGCTGTACTTCTACCCGAAGGACAACACGCCGGGCTGCACCACCGAGGCGATGAATTTCCGCGACCAGCATGACGCCTTCGAGGCCGCCGGCGTGACGGTCTTCGGCATTTCGCGCGACAGCCTGAAGTCGCACGAAAACTTCAAGGCCAAGCTGAAACTGCCCTTCGAGCTGATCTCCGACGCGGACGAAGCCATCTGCAACATCTTCGATGTCATCAAGATGAAAAAGATGTATGGCAAGGAAGTGCGCGGCATCGAGCGGAGCACCTTCATCCTCGACGCCAAGGGCGTGCTGCGCCACGAAATGCGCGGCATCAAGGTGCCGAACCATGTGGACGAGGTGCTGGAGATCGTCAAGGGGATGTGAACCGGAACATCCTCGGCGAGGCAACCCGCGCGTCGCACGGCCCGACGACAGTTGCGCAACCGCGACGAGAATCTGACCGATTGCAAAAGCGAAAACCTTCGGGTAGATTTGGCCTCAATGCGTTCCGATCACAGTTGCCACGCTGCAGTAACGTCCCGGCCCGACAGGCACAGTCCCAGGGCTGGTAGCGAACCTGCCGCGTCGCGGGACCACAGACAAGCCGCCACCCCTGTATTCCAGGCCTGGCGGCTTTTTTGTTTGCTGGTTGGTTTCCTTCCGGGACGCCTTGCGTCCCGCCACTCCGGTTTTCCCGATTTCCGTCGTTTCCCGGTTGTACGTCCGGCTGTAAGCCAGCTTTTTCGCCCCCGTTTGCTCCCCTGAAAGGAAAGCCAAGCATGCCGCTGCCTACCATGCCCGCCAAGCCTGCCCAACTGCTGGACCCGAGCGAATTCGCTCCGGTGACACTGCCCAAGGCCAAAGCCGCGCAGGGTAAGAAACCCGTGCCGGTGCTCGAGCGTGTGGCACTGCTCGAGACCGGCGACACCGAGGCGCCAGCCACCCGTGCACGCGCCGGCAGCACAACCCGGGCCAAGACCGCCGACGCCCCGGCGCCGGTCGCCACCCCGCCGGCATCGCCGTCCGTCAGCCTTGTCAAGCCCGCCGCCGGCCCCACCCGCCGCACGCGCAAGGCAGCCGGCCCGAGCAAGCTGTTCGTGCTCGACACCAACGTGCTGATGCACGACCCGAGCTCGCTGTTCCGCTTCGAGGAACACGACATCTATCTGCCGATGATGACGCTCGAGGAACTGGACAACCACAAGAAGGGCATGAGCGAAGTTGCGCGCAACGCGCGCACGGTCAGCCGCACGCTGGACCAGCTCGTGGGCGGCACCGACGGCGTGCTCGACGAAGGCCTGCCGCTGGCCACGCTCGGCAACCGCGACGCGGCCGGCAAGCTGTTCTTCCAGACCCGGCTGAACGACATCAAGCTGCCCGAAGGCCTGCCGCAGGGCAAGGCCGACAACCAGATCCTGGGTGTGGTCAGCGCGCTGCAGCAGCAGTATCCGGAGCGCCAGGTGGTGCTGGTGTCGAAAGACATCAACATGCGCATCAAGGCCCGCGCGCTGGGCCTGCCGGCCGAGGACTACTTCAACGACCAGGTCCTGGAAGACAAGGACCTGCTGTACTCGGGCGTGATGCAGCTGCCCAACGACTTCTGGGCCAAGCACGGCAAGGGCGTGGAAAGCTGGCAGGACCCGAAGTCGGGCACGATGTTCTATCGCCTGACCGGCCCGCTGGTGCCGTCGTTCCTGGTCAACCAGTTTGTCTATCTGGAGCCGATGGACGGCAGCCTGCCGCTGTACGCCCAGGTCAAGGAAATCAACGGCAAGACCGCCCTGCTGCAGACGCTCAGGGACTACACCCATAACAAGAACAACGTGTGGAGTGTGGTGGCGCGCAACCGCGAGCAGAACTTCGCGCTGAACCTGCTGATGAGCCCCGACGTCGACTTCGTGACGCTGCTGGGCCAGGCCGGTACAGGCAAGACGCTGCTGGCGCTGGCAGCCGGCCTGGAACAGGTGCTGGACCAGAAGCTCTACAACGAGATCATCGTCACGCGCGCCACCGTGCCCGTGGGCGAGGACATCGGCTTCCTGCCCGGCACCGAGGAAGAAAAGATGCAGCCGTGGATGGGCGCCTTCGACGACAACCTCGAAGTGCTGCAGAAGAGCGACGACAGCGCCGGCGAATGGGGCCGCGCGGCC
The DNA here is from genome assembly GCF_900104095.1 of Ralstonia sp. 25mfcol4.1. Lineage (GTDB taxonomy): Bacteria > Pseudomonadota > Gammaproteobacteria > Burkholderiales > Burkholderiaceae > Cupriavidus. The sequence goes on from NZ_FNJO01000001.1 coordinate 42,688, forward strand.
ACTCAGGAACTGATCCGCTCGCGCATCAAGGTCAAGAGCATGAACTTCATGCGGGGCCGTACCTTCGTCAACAAGTTCGTGATCATCGATGAAGCGCAGAACCTGACGCCGAAGCAGATGAAGACGCTGGTCACCCGGGCCGGCCCCGGCACCAAGATTATCTGCCTGGGCAATATCGCGCAGATCGATACGCCGTACCTGACCGAAGGCTCGTCCGGCCTGACCTATGTGGTAGACCGCTTCAAGGGCTGGAGCCACAGCGGCCATGTGACGCTGGCCCGCGGCGAGCGTTCGCGCCTGGCGGACCACGCGGCGGACGTGCTGTAACGCGGCAGTCACTGCAAAACCGGCAATTCCACGGGCGGCCTGTTCCATGGCTGCCCGTGGCCGCATCGCGTAGTGTGGTGCAACCCACAGCGTCGGCGTTTGACCGACAGCCAGCACCGCACGACCCGGCTATGATGGCCGGGTGTTCATGTCGATACGGAGGCGTCGATGAACAGGCAGCAATCTTTCAGCAGATACCTGTCCACCAGCAGGACCCTGTTTTCTCACAACGCGCGCGCCACCCGGCGCAAGCGCCTTGCCGTGGCTGCGCTGATTGGCGCGACGGTGATCGTGGCGGCCGCCCTGCAACCGGCCAAGGCCGCGGACGCCAGCGCGCCGGTAGCAAGCGCGCCGGCAGCAAGCGCCCCGGTAGGCAACGAAATGGTGATCCGCACCATGGGCCCGGTCAGCTATGTCTGCGGCGGCATTGCCGAGGACGAACGGGCCAGGCTGGCCGAACAGGAGAAGAACTTCAACATGGGCATCCTGTTCACCCGGGGTGCCAACGGCGAGTACCTGGCCGATGTTGACGTAAAACTGACACGTGATGGCCAGAGTGTGGCCGATTTCCGCGCGGGTGGCCCGCGCTGCCTCATACGTGCGCCAGAAGGCAGCTACAATATCGAGGCCAGTTACAAGGGTCAGCCAAAGTCCATCAAGATCAGTACCGGTACGCGCAACGCGCAGTTGCGCTGGTAGTCATACCTGGAATTTTCGCTGGCAGTCCCACCCTGTACGGTGGGGCGGACGCCTGACCCGGCAACCGAACGACAAGAAGGATGCCGCAGCGCCCGCTTCTATTGCCGCCCTCACCACGCCCGGCGCGTGTGTCGATGTCCCCGGCTCCGTCACCGCGGAGTTCGTCCCGGCTCGCCTTGACTGCACTGTGTGCCAGCGCCCTGCTGCTGGCCGCTTGCGCCGGTAGCCCGCCTGCCCGTCATACGTCTTCGCCGCCCCGTACCCCGGGCAAGCCCATGATCGACCCGAGCGCAGGCCTGGAAGAAATCTCGATCCAGGCGATGTCGTTGGTCGGCACGCCCTATCGCTACGGCGGCAACACGCCCGATTCCGGATTCGACTGCAGCGGCCTGGTCCGCTACGTGGTGCAGCGCGCCGCCAGCGTCAACCTGCCGCGCACCACCGAGCAGATGGGCCAGCGCGGCGTATCGCTCGACCGCAGCGACGTGGCATCGGGCGACCTGGTGTTCTTCAATACCACTGGCCGCGCCAACTCGCATGTCGGCATCTATGTCGGGCAGAACCGCTTCGTGCACGCGCCCGCCACCGGCGGCACGGTCCGGCTCGAAGACATGGGCAAGTCCTACTGGGCGTCGCGCTACAACGGCGCGCGGCGCGTCGTGGCGGCCAGCAATTTGCCGATGACGCCAGCCCCTGCTCCGTCGATCACGCCCGCCCCGACCTCGCCCATGCCACCGCCCGCCGCACCCCCGGCCTCACCGCCGGAAGACGACCCGATCGCGGCATTCGCGAATCAATAGTAAAAAAGCCAGGCGCAATGCCTGGCTCTTTGGTGTGCCGATACTTCCGGCAAGGCTTACAGAATCTGCTTGCCGATCCACCAGGCGATGGCCGACATGAACGCCGATGCCGGAATCGTCAGCACCCACGCCCATACGATATTGCCAGCCACGCCCCAACGCACGGCCGACATCTTCTGCGCCGAGCCAACGCCGACGATGGCGCCGGTGATGGTATGCGTCGTCGACACCGGCACGCCCAGCGCCGAAGCGATGAACAGCGTAATCGCGCCGCCGGTTTCCGCGCAGAAGCCACCCACCGGCTTCAGCTTGGTGATCTTCTGGCCCATGGTTCGCACGATCCGCCAGCCGCCGAACAGCGTGCCCATGCCGATGGCCACGTAGCAGCTCACGATGACCCACATCGGCGGCTCTGCGCCGCCCACGGCCACGTGGCCGCTGGCGATCAGCAGCATCCAGATAATGCCGATGGTCTTTTGCGCGTCATTGCCGCCGTGCCCCAGGCTGTAGAGCGACGCCGAAACCAGCTGCAGCCGGCGGAACCAGCGGTCCACGCGCGACGGCGGCGTCCGGAAGAACGTCCAGCCCACGATCACCATCATCAGCGAGCCCAGGATGAAGCCCAGCAACGGCGAGATCAGGATGAAGGCCACGGTCTTCAGCAGGCCATTGCCCACCAGCACGCCCGTGCCACCCTTGGCCACCGCAGCGCCCACCAGGCCGCCGATCAGCGCGTGCGACGACGACGACGGAATACCGTACAGCCAGGTAATCACGTTCCAGGCGATGGCGCCGACCAGCGCGCCGAATATCACATAGTGATCGACGATATGCACGTCGATGGTGCCCGTGCCCACCGTGGCCGCCACCTTCAGGTGGAAGATGAAGATCGCCACCACGTTGCACATGGCCGCCATGGCCACGGCATGGTGCGGCTTCAGCACGCCCGTGGAGACCACCGTGGCAATCGAATTGGCCGCGTCGTGAAAGCCGTTCATGAAGTCGAACAGCAACGCCAGCGCCACCAGCAAGCCGATGACCCACAAGCTCATTTGTACTGTTTGCATGCCAGTGCGAGCCTCAGGCGTTTTCCAGGACGATGCCTTCGATGATGTTCGCCACGTCCTCGCACTTGTCGGTGATGGACTCCAGCTGCTCGTAGATCGCCTTCAGCTTGATCAGACGCTTGACGTCGGTTTCGTCGCGGAACAGCTTCGACATGGCCGAGCGCATCACGCGGTCGGCTTCCGATTCGAGCTGGTCGATCTGCTGGGCCGTCTTCAGGATCGTGCTGGCGTTGCCCATGTCTTCGAGCAGGCCGACGGCGATCTTGACGGCTTCGCAGCACTGCACGCAGATCGTGGCCAGGCGGCGGGCCTCGTCGGTGAGGTGCGTAACGTCGTACAGCGAGATCGTCTCGGCCACGTCCTCCATCAGGTCCAGGATGTCGTCCATGGTCGTGATGAGCTTGTGGATCTCGTCACGGTCAAGCGGTGTGATGAAGGTCTTGTGCAGCAGGTCGATCGTGTCGTGCGTGATACGGTCTGCCTTCTTTTCGGTAGCCTGCACGCGGCGCGCATGGCCTTCGGCGTTGGGCAGGTCATTGACCAACGCTTCCAGCTCGTGCGCGGCGGTAACGGCGCAATCGGCGTGCTGGTTGAAGTATTCGAAGAACTTGCCCTCGGTGGGCATGAAACGGCCGAACATGAAATGTCCTTGTGGCGGGCCTCACGGCACGCTCGGTTGTGTTGCAAATGGGAGGCAGAGCAATCGCACGACAGCCGCCTCGTGGGCGGCTGTCATCAAAGCGCAATATTTTACAGGGTTGCACCGTCCAGCGGTGTAACCCCTGACAATCAGGTGTCGTTGTCGAAGAACGCCGGGCCGCCGCTGAAGTTGTCGAACTTCGTGAATTGCCCCAGGAACGTGAGCCTAACGGTGCCGATCGGGCCGTTACGCTGCTTGCCGATGATGATTTCGGAAGTACCCTTGTCCTGCGAATCCGGGTTGTAGACTTCGTCGCGATAAATGAACAGGATCACGTCGGCATCCTGCTCGATGGCGCCCGACTCACGCAGGTCGGACATCACGGGGCGCTTGTTGGGACGCTGCTCCAGGCTTCGGTTCAGCTGCGACAGCGCGATGACCGGGCAGTTCAGCTCCTTGGCCAACCCCTTCAACGACCGCGAAATTTCGGAAATTTCCGTGGCCCGGTTTTCTCCGCCACCCGACCCGGACATCAGCTGCAGGTAATCGATGATGATCAGACCCAGCTGGCCGCACTGGCGCGCCAGGCGGCGCGAGCGGGCCCGCAACTCCATCGGATTCAGCGCCGGCGTCTCGTCGATGAATAGTTGCGCGTCGTTCATGCGCTGGATCGAGTGCGTCAGGCGCGGCCAGTCCTCGTCCAGCAGGCGGCCGGTACGCAGACGGTGCTGGTCCAGGCGCCCCACCGAGCCCAGCATACGCATGGCCAGCTGCACACCGGCCATTTCCATCGAGAACACGGCCACGGGCAGGCCCTGCTCTACCGCCACATGCTCGCCAATATTCAGCGAAAACGCGGTTTTACCCATGGAAGGGCGACCGGCGACGATAATCAGGTCACCCGGCTGCATCCCGCTGGTCATGCGGTCCAGGTCGATGAAGCCGGTCGGCACACCGGTCACGTCCGTGGTGCTGTCGCGATGATAGAGCTCGTCGATCCGCTCCACCACCTGCGTCAGCAGCGGCTGGATCTCCTGAAAGCCTTTCTGGCCACGCGAACCTTCTTCCGCAATCGCAAAAACCTTGGATTCGGCCTCGTCGAGCAGTTCGCGCACCTCGCGCCCCTTGGGCGCGAAAGCCGCGGAAGCGATGTCGTCGGCAACCGTCACCAGCTTGCGCAGCACCGAGCGTTCCCGGACGATTTCGGCGTAGCGACGGATATTGGCCGCACTCGGCGTGTTCTGCGCCAGCGAATTCAGATAGGCCAGCCCGCCCACTTCCTCGGCCTTGCCGGCCACCTGAAGCATTTCGAAGACCGTGATCACGTCCGCCGGCTTGGTGGCGGAAATGAGGCGGGCGATGCTCTGGAAGATCACCCGGTGGTCAAAGCGATAGAAATCGGCTTCGGACAGGAAGTCGGCGATGCGGTCCCAGGCGGCGTTATCCAGCAGCAACCCGCCAAGCACCGATTGTTCGGCCTCGATCGAGTGCGGAGGAACCTTGAGGTTGTCTAGTTGGGGATCTGCGGCGGGCGCGTTCATGGGAGGGAATTATAACGGCGCCGGGCGCCACGCAAAAAACAAAAAAGGCAGGAGCGTGGCCCCTGCCTTTCTTGAGCATCCGACGCGCCGGTCCGGACCGGCACATCCTGGACGCGTACAGCTTAGACGTGCTCGCCCAGCACCGAAACAGTGATGTCGACCAGCACGTCGGTGTGCAGCGACACGCCAACGGCGTAGTCGCCAACCATCTTCAGCGGGCCGTTCGGCAGACGCACTTGCGACTTTTCGACCTTGAAACCTTGGCCTTCCAGGGCTTGAGCGATGTCGGCGTTGGTCACCGAACCGAACAGACGGCCGTCCACGCCCGACTTCTGCGTGATCTGGACGGTCAGACCGTTCAGCTTCTCGCCTTCGGCTTGCGAAGCAGCCAGCTTGGCGGCGGCGGCCTTTTCCAGCTCGGCGCGCTTCACTTCGAATTCGGCGATGGCGGTTTGCGTAGCACGGCGAGCGCGCTTGGTCGGGATCAGGAAGTTACGTGCGTAACCGTCCTTCACGCGAACGATGTCGCCCAGGTTGCCCAAGTTGATGACTTTTTCCAGCAGAATGACTTGCATCGTGTATTTCTCCTTGCGGTCCCGGGACTATCAGTTCTTGTGCAGGTCGGTGTACGGCATCAGCGCCAGGAAGCGGGCGCGCTTGATGGCCGTATCCAGCTGACGCTGATAGTGCGCCTTGGTACCGGTCAGACGGGCCGGCGTGATCTTGCCGTTGTCGCCGATGAAGTCCTTCAGCGTGTCCAGATCCTTGTAGTCGATCTGTTCGACGCCAGCCACGGTGAAGCGGCAGAAGCGCTTGCGCTTGAACAGCGGGTTCTGTTGCTGGAAGCGCTTCTTGTTCTTGTTGTCACGTTTGACGAATGCCATGATTCAATCCTTTTCGAATGCTTTACATCGAGTGATGTGAAAGACCAGTGTCTTGCTGTTGCGGTGCTTGCGGGCCAGAAAGCCTTCGCAGTCGAGCAGCGTGCCGAGCGGCATGCGCTCGAGCCGCTGGCCAATCGGGCCGATGCCCATGGCCACCACTGCGAATTCCACCTGCCGGGGCGTTTCCGCCTCCATCACCTCGCCGGCATGCTGCAGGATGCAGTTGACGACAGGGATGCCGGCTGGCGTATAGCGCAGCGTATCTCGCTCGGCGAGCGTGGCGGTCAGCCGAAGCTGGTTCACCGCGACACAGCAGTCCGCACTCAGGCGGCCTGGCCTTCCGTGGTCGTTTGCGCGGCCTTGCGGGCTTCTTCGCGCTGCACTTCCTTCATCATCGGCGACGGAGCGGTTTCAGCCTTCTTGGTCTGGACGATCAGGTGACGCAGCACGGCGTCATTGAACTTGAACGCGTGCTCGAGTTCAGCCAGCGTGTCCTTGCCGCATTCGATGTTCAGGCAAACGTAGTGAGCCTTGGCCAGCTTCTGGATCATGTAGGCCATCTGACGACGACCCCAGTCTTCCACGCGATGGATCTGGCCATTTTGCGACGTGACGAGCTGCTTGTAACGCTCGATCATCGCCGGCACTTGTTCGCTCTGGTCCGGATGGACGATAAATACGATTTCGTAATGACGCATTGACGCTCCTTTTGGGATGAGCCACCCGGGCGTCACGTCCGGTGCGGCAAGGTTGAATAGCCCGCGAGTATAGCCCGGAACCCCGGGAATCCGCAAGGAGCGCGGCGCAGACGGCTTAGCAGGCTGCAAAAAGCGACTGCAGACGCCCGGCGTCGAAGCCCAGCGCGGGCTCGGCTGCCAGCGCCACCAGCAGCAGCACGCGCGCCTTGTAAGGGTTGAGGTCTGCGGCCGACACGAACAGACCGGCCCGCGTCGCCGGCCGCGCCGGAATCGACACATGGCCGGCGCCAGTACGTGAACTGCGCACCACTGCGACGCCAGCCGCCGCCGCATCGGCCAGCGCCGCCATCAATGTTTCGTGGACCGAGCCATTGCCGGTGGCAGCGACCACCAGCCCCCTCACACCGGCCGACACCAGTGCATCGACGGCCACCCTGCCCGGCTGGGCATGGCTGACGACGATTTCCACCATTGGCCAGGCCGACGGCACCGGCAAATACGACGTCTCGCGCCTGGCCGGCGCACGCGTGAATCGAATATAGGCGTCCTGCACGTAGCCGATCGGACCGGCATTCGGCGAGACAAAGGCATCGACGGCGGACGTATGCGCCTTGGTCACGTCGCGCCCGGCGTGGATCTGCTGGTTCAGCACCACCAGCACACCCAGCCCGCGCGCGTCCGGACTGGCCGCGACGCGCACGGCATCAAGCAGGTTCAGCGGGCCGTCAGCCGACAGCGAGGTCGCCGGGCGCATCGCCGCGGTGATGACCACCGGCACGGGACACGGCTGCGTCAGGTGCAAGAACATCGCCGTTTCTTCAAGGGTATCGGTGCCGTGCGTGATCACGATGCCGGCCACGTCCGACTGGCCGGACCAGTACGCCACCCGTGCCGCCAGCTGCTGCCAGAGGCCGAACGTCATGTCCTTGCTATCGACCTGCGCCACCTGCTCGGTCTCCACGCGCGCCACATCGGCCAGCGCGGGCACGGCGTGCACCAACTGCGACACCGGCACGGTAGCCGCCTGGTACTGGGCGCTGCTGGCTGGGTCGCCGGACGATCCGGCAATGGTGCCGCCGGTGGCGAGCACGATGACACGAGGCAACGAGAACGAAGAAGCTGACATGAAAATAGGCTGGCTGAGGGGCTGCCCAGGCTGGCGCGGCCCGGGATCTGGCCGACGATTGTAACTGCCACCCCGCGCCGGCGCCCCCTTGGCAAACCCGCGAAGCCATCGGTGCCGCTGCCGCCCATGTAGAGCGCACTGCGCAAATTGTGCTTGCACTTCACACGATACTGTATAAAATCACAGCATACTGTTTAAACATACAGTGCTTCGGCACGAGAGACCGGCGAACCATGGCGACCCTGACACCCCGGCAGCAGCAGATTTTCGATCTGATCCGCGACACGATCCGCAATACGGGCTTCCCGCCCACCCGCGCAGAGATCGCCGCCGAGTTTGGTTTTTCCTCGCCCAATTCGGCTGAGGAACATCTGCGGGCGCTGGCACGCAAGGGCGTCATCGAACTGACGCCCGGCGCATCGCGTGGCATCCGACTCAAGGTGGCGCGCAGTGATTCGGAGCGTTCGGACCAGTTCACGCTGCCGATGGCAGGCGTGCTGCAGTTGACGCTGCCGCTGGTCGGTCGCGTCGCTGCGGGCAGCCCGATTCTTGCCGCAGAGCATATCGACCGTCAGTACCAGGTAGATGCGTCAGTCTTCGACGAGCGTCCGGACTACCTGCTGCGCGTACGCGGCCTGAGCATGCGCGACGCCGGCATTTTGGACGGCGACCTGCTGGCGGTGAAAAAGGCCAGCGAGGCAGCCAACGGCAAGATCGTCGTGGCCCGCCTTGGCGAGGACGTCACCGTCAAGCGCCTGAAGAAACGCGGCGACACGATCGAACTGATCGCAGAAAACCCGGATTTCCAGAACATCGTGCTCCATTCGGGCCGCGACGAGTTCTCTCTTGAAGGTATCGCTGTCGGCCTGATTCGATCGTCAGGCTTCTAGCGTGATCGGAGTCGCCTGACAGCGCCTCCGGCTCCCGAGACTTAGGCAGCACGGCCGTCTGCCCTGGTCACCCGCTTTGCTTTGCCCATGCCGCCCCGTCCTTGCTGGACGACGGGCGCGGACCACTGCTGTCGCAAATAACGAGGTGTTGCCATGCTGCAATCGAATCCCATCGCTTCCCGTCGCCCGGTCAAGCCGGTCCCGTTCCGGCAAATCAAAGGCGTCCGCGTCTACCAGGGCGCGCAACGTCGCACGATGGTCGGCAACATGGCAGCCATCTGCCGCATGCTGGAACTTGCCGAACCGAGCACGAAACTGCTCGACTGAATTCCGGCCGCCCACTCGAGGAAACGCACTAATAGCGCCTCACGACCTCGGGCGACCCGCTTTGTAAAAAGTGGAGTTGCGGCCTCACAACGTGTAATTAAGGCTTTATTTAAAACTGAGCAAAGCCTGATTAAACTCACTGGCGCGCAACTGCATCACTGCGCATTCGCGTCATGCGCAGAACCGGACCTTGTCGACCCCGCCAAAGTCCGGTTTTTTTTCGTCGATCGGCTCGCGTCGCCGTTCAGCCGGCGAACGGCGAGCCAAGGCCGCCGGCCTCCAGGTCCGCCTCAGCGTCGGCTTCCCCGGGATTAGCTGGAGAGGCGCTACGGTCAGCCCTCGATGTGCCACAAAATGACGTGATAAACAGCCGTGATCGTCGTGTGAAAAAATCCGCAGACGATGGCGTATGCGATCGCAACCATGATGCCGTGCTGCAACCTCGATACGTAGCGGATTTCGTCGCTGCTCCGAATATCGCGCCATAGCCGAGGCACAGCACTGGCCGTCATCACCCACATCGTGACGAGAATCGCAAGATATGCCGCCTCAAGGTCAGATGCAGCGTAGCTGACTACCTCCGGCGCGCCCGATGCAACCCGTAAAGCGGGGCCTGCCTCTTCCCGTCCGCCCCCACCCCCGCTGCCGCATCCCATCTGGAGGCTCAAGGCCCCGAGCGATGCACTGATAAGCGTGCGCAGCCTCATACCGCCTCCCCGATACCATTCAGATGCGACCTTGTGGTTGCGGCCGCTCTCTGAATGATAGGAACCGTTGGCGCCAGTTGCACTAGGCGGAAGGGATGATGGAAGGGATATACAGAAAGCAAAACAGCCGCTTGAGTAAGCGGCTGTTTCGTAAGGGAATTCTTTGGGGTGGCTGATGGGACTCGAACCCACGACGACAGGAATCACAATCCTGGACTCTACCAACTGAGCTACAGCCACCGTAGAGATTTTTCGTTGACCGTTGCGTCGATCAGCGAAGAACAAGACTATACAAGCATTCTCGGCAGATGGCTAGTATCCCGCACAAAAAAATTTCCGGTTCGCTGGTGAGGCTGCGGGACTTCATCGTGGGCCGACCCACTTTGCTTCCAGCAGCACCGCTTCCTTGATTGCAGCGATGGTCTCTGCCTCGCTCGGAAAGAGTCCAAGCAAGCGTTTCGACTTGCCGTTCAGGACGTCGCGCTGCAACGCCTTGCCCGCGTCGAGGGATGTGCCTGGATGCCAGCAGTAGCGCGCAGTCCATTTGCCGTCCTGCAGTTGCTCGGCTACCCAGATCACCCGGTAGTCCTCGAAGACTTCACCGAATGGTTCTTCCGCTTCCATTTCATTTCCTCAGGGCTCGCTTCCGCTTCGCTTGCTTCGACAATCCCCGTCGCACCGACGAACCGGCCAGCCCACCTGCTTTTCCCCCACTTGGAGCCGCCTTCTTCAAGAACCGACTCGCATCCCATGCCGACTGTCGCGGCATTTTTAAGGCGCATCGTAACATGACCTACGCACCGCTCGACAGGGCATGTCTTAACAATAACCACGGTTTCACGTATCGGCCTATGTTCCGAAAAGCGAAGGCCTTGCCCCACCACGGCAGGGTTTTGCCGCAAATAATGCTATTGGATACTCTTTCCCGAGGGACATTGACCCCCTCGACATTCCCGACAGGCGATCACTCCCGACGAGCATCGCCTGCTTTTTTTTCAGCGTCAGCTGTGGCCCCGCTTTATGCCTGATCCGTGCATACCGTGACCCGCGAAAAAAAAGAGCCCGCTCGCAAGCGGACTCTTAAATTAGCGATCTCAATGCCCTGAAGGCACATTCAATGTAGACCCCGAACGCACGGCGCACCATCCGGGCAAACCCACGGTAGCTGTGGCAACAAGGAGACGGGGCAGAAAAAAAGCCCGCACACGGCGGGCTCAAAAATCAGTTGAAGAAAGCCCCGTATTCGAGGGCAGGCACAGTGTAAGAACATGCCACAGTACTGGCGAATTAGGGGAATCCCTTTGCCCACGCGGGTTTCCGGTCACCTCAACCGCCGCAAACGCCCTTGGGGCATACATTCGCGCCATCTGCATAGCACGATCGTTCGAAATTAGAGCTTTTCCTCCAGCCCGGTTCGCATACGGCCGTCACGTGCGCAGGGCGCTCACGCCGCTTCCAGGAGGTCTGGACGCAAATGGGAGCGCGCTTCTTCGAACAGCGCATCTACGTCGGAACGGGTGCGGGCGGCGTTCATGCGCCGTGCATCCGACAGCACCCGGCGCCAGCCGCGTCCGCCATAGACCCCGCGATGGAGACCCAGCATATGCCGGGTGGCAGCGCCCATATAGCCGCCCCGCTCCACCAGTTCGCCAATATAGGCTTGCATGGCGAGTTCGGCGTCTTCGCGTGTGGGAACCGGCCCGTCGACGCCGTAGAAACGGCTGTCCATTTCGGCGAGGATATAGGGATCGTGATAAGCCTGACGGCCGATCATTACCCCATCCACGTGGCGCAAGTGCTCTTCCATTTCGCCATAAGAGCCAATGCCGCCGTTAATCAGGATTTCGAGTTGGGGAAATTCCTTCTTCAGCTGGTATGCGACTTCGTACCGCAGCGGCGGAATTTCTCGATTTTCTTTCGGGCTAAGGCCTTTCAGAATGGCATTACGGGCGTGGACAATAAATGTTTCGCAACCGGCCTCGGCAATAATGCCAACGAAGTCGCGAACAAAGTCATAGTGCTCGATCGTATCGATACCAATGCGATGCTTCACCGTCACCGGCACGGACACCACATCCCGCATCGCCTTGACGCAATCGGCCACCAGCCGAGGCTCCGCCATCAGGCAGGCACCGAACGCACCGCGCTGCACGCGCTCAGAGGGGCAGCCGCAGTTGAGGTTGATTTCCTTATAGCCCCATTGCTCGCCCAGCCTGGCTGCCTGCGCGAGATCGGCGGGTTCGCTGCCGCCCAGCTGCAGCGCCACGGGCTGCTCGGCCACATCGAAATCCAGGTGCCGCGCCACATCGCCATGCAATAGCGCGCCCGTCGTCACCATCTCGGTATAAAGCCACGTGTGCTGGCTCAGCGACCGGTGGAACGTGCGGCAGTGGCGATCAGTCCAGTCCATCATCGGAGCAACCGAGATGCGGCGCGGATTTGCAGTCATGGGTATGGCGTCGAGGGAGCGTCCGGGTTCGGTTTTCAGGTCCACGGACTGAGGAAGACCCGCAAGTATACGCGAGATGGCAGTCCTGAGCAGAGCCCCGGATCGTTCACATCGGATGGGCGGCGGCGCAGCCAGCAAAAACGGCGCCCGAAGGCGCCGTTTCTCATGTTGGGGGGCATGCGCTCAGTGCATGAACAGCCAGATCAGGATCAGAACGAAGGCCGGTACGCCGAGCAGCCAGGCGAGAATGTACGGCATGGTGTTTCCTCCTTATCTATGTGTATGAACATGGCTTCACTATAGAAAGGAGGGGTCGCTGCCGGTGTCGGGTCTCTCCCGCTTCGCCTTGTAGGACGGGGCTTACCGACGTTTGAATCGGCCTGATGCGGTCAGCAGCCGCCCGTCAGCGCGCGGCGGCGTTGCGGTCGATCCAGGCCGCGAAGGTCGTCAGGTATTTGCTCAGGAAGCCGCGGGTGGAGTCGTTGCTGATGCCGCCCTGCTCGTCGAACAGCTTGTCCACTCCGCTGATATAGGCTTCCGGCTGTTGCAGCACCGGAATATTCAGGAACACCAGCGACTGGCGCAGATGGTGGTTGGCGCCAAAGCCGCCGATATTGCCCGGTGACGCGCTGATCACGCCGCCCGGCTTGCCATCCCATGCACTTTGGCCATACGGCCGCGATCCCACGTCGATGGCGTTTTTCAGCACGCCCGGCACCGAGCGGTTGTATTCGGGGGTGACGAACAGCACCGCATCGGCCCGGCGAATACGATCGCGGAAGGCCACCCATTCCGACGGCGGATTGTCGTCGTCGTCCTGGTTGTAGTGGGACAACTGGCGGATCTCGACGATATCGAGTTTGAGCTGCGGGGGCGCAATCGCGGCCAGGGCCTTGGCCAGTTTCAGGTTCAGGGATTCCTTGCGCAGGCTTCCCACCAGTACGGCGACATCACGAGGATTGCTCATTACGGTTCCTTTCACTGTTCACACACGGTCGAAGAGAATCAAAGGCCAGCCCCCCGGAAGCAGGGCCAGTCCTGCCCACACTCTACTTGACTTGCAAGGCCGCTGCCGGCCACCGCGCGCACCGCCGCCCCGATGCGAATGGCGCGGCGGGCGGAGCGATTATTCCAGCGAAGCCAGTGGATGTTCCTCGCGCCGCCATTTGCTGTCGAAAAACGCGCGCACCCGGCCGGGTGTCACTTCGTCAAGGCGGGCCGGATTCCACTTCGGCTGGTGGTCCTTGTCGATGACCAGCGCGCGGATGCCCTCGATGCCATCGCCGTGACGGAACACGTCGTACATCATGTCGCGTTCCATGCGCAGTTCGTCTTCCAGCGTCATCGTGCGCGCCCGGCGAATCTGTTCCAGCGTGACGCAAAGCATCAGCGGCGACCGGCTGCGCAGCATGGCGGCGGTCTGGGCCGCCCAGTCGCCGGCCGTGTCGCTAACCGCGCTCAGAATCTCCTGAGCCGTCGCCCCGGCGAACAGCGCGTCGATCATGCCGGCATACTGCGCCAGCGGGCTGGTCTGCGGCGCGCACGCCGCCGCGTGCTGGCCCGTGAAGGTGGCGATGTGGGCCAGCACGGCGTCGCTGCTGTCAAACGCATGCGCCTGCAGCGATGCCGCCAGTTCGGCCATGACATTGGTCGGCAGATAGGCATCGGCCAGCTTCGCGTACAGCGCGTCGGCGGCGTGAATCACCGCGCCGGTCAAGCCCAGGTACTCGCCGATATGGCCCGGCGTGCGCGCCAGGAACCAGCCCCCGCCCACATCGGGGAACAGCCCGATATTCGTCTCGGGCATCGCCATCTTGGTACGGTCGGTGACGATGCGCAGCCGGGCGCCCTGCGAGATGCCCATGCCGCCGCCCATCACCACGCCGTCCATCAGGGCGATGTAGGGCTTGCTGTAGCGGTGGATCAGATGGTTGAGCGCGTACTCCTCGACAAAGAACTGGTCGAGCAGCGGATCGTTGGCGTGGTACGCCTGATGGAACCAGCGGATATCACCGCCGGCGCAGAACGCCTTGCCGCCCGCGCCGGCCACCACCACCGCATGCACGGCGGCATCGGCTTCCCACTGCTGCAACGCCTGCGTGATCGCGCGAATCATGTCGAGCGACAGCGCATTCAGGGCCTGCGGGCGGGTCAGCGTCAGATAGGCCACACCGCCCTGCACCGCCTTCGATACAAACTCCGTCATTTCCGTCTCCGTTCCAGTAGGCGGCAATTTTACGCCACCTGCCTTGCCCGGATTCGATGACGATGACGTTTCAGAATCGGCTCATCGTCTGCCGAACGTGTGTCGGCCCTGCCGATCACGCCAGCCGGAAGGCCGACATCAGCCCTGTCAGCCGCTGCGCCTGGTCTTCGAGCGAGCCGGCCGCGGCGGCGGCTTCCTCCACCAGCGCCGCGTTCTGCTGTGTCATGCCGTCCATGTGCGAGACGGCCACGTTCACCTGCTCGATGCCGCGCGACTGCTCGTCCGACGCCGCGCTGATGCCGCCGACGATATCGCTCACGCGGCGCACCGCATTGACGATGTCCTGCATGGCGCGCTCCGCATCGTCCACCAGCGACGTGCCTTCGCGCACATTCGACACCGAGGCGCCGATCAGCGTGCGGATTTCCTTCGACGCCGCCGCGCACCGCTGCGACAGATCGCGCACGTCGCCGGCCACCACCGCGAAGCCACGGCCGTGCTCGCCGGCCCGCGCGGCCTCCACGGCCGCATTGAGCGCCAGGATATTGGTCTGGAAGGCGATCTTTTCGATCACCTCGATGATGTCCACCACCTTGTTGGCGCCGGTGTCGATCTGCTGCATGGTGCTCTGCACCCGCGACACGGCCTGGCTGCCGGTCTCGGCCAGCCGGCGCGCATCCACCGCCAACGTGCTGGCCTCGCGGGCGCTATCTGCGTTGTGGCGCACGGTGCTGGTCAACTCCTCCATGCTCGAAGCGGTCTCCTGGAGCGAAGCGGCCTGTTGCTCGGTACGCTGCGACAGGTTCGCATTGCCGCTGGCAATCTGCTGGCTGGCCGCCGCAATCGAATCGGCGCCGCTGCGCACTTCGCCCACCATCTCGGCCAGGCGCCCCTGCATGCGTCCCAGCATGCCGAGCATGCGGCTGGTCTCGCTTCTAGCGTGCTCGTCGGCCATTGCATCGCCATCGCGCATCGCCGAAACACTAAGATCGCCGTCCGCCATGCGCGCGAAGCGGCCAATGGCGATATCCAGCGGATTGACGATCGATGCACGCAGCCGCCAGGCCACCACAGTGCTGAACGCCAGGCCAAGCACCAGGACGGCGATGGAAACGGTCAGGAGCCGGTCGTAGCGATGCTGGGAATTCTCGTAGACTGCCTTGGCGCTTTCCACCTGCAGGCGCCCAAGTTCCGTATTGACAGCCGTGAACTGGATATCGAGTTTCGGAATTGTCTCCATGACCGCCTTCATCATCGCGTCGCGGTTACCCGCGTTCAGGGCGGCGATCATCGGCGTCACGCCCTCCTGGAACAGCGCGCGGCGTTTCTCGGACACCTTCTCGGTAGCGCGCGTCTGCTCGTCGGTTCGCGGAATGGCCAGATACGACTGCCATGCGGCGTCGGACAGCCGCACGAAGTCCTGCGCCGTGGCGGCGCGGGCCTTGGCATCGGCCGCTTCGGTGGCAAAGGCCGCCTGGTCCAGCAGCACACGCACCAGCAACTGATTCGAGCGCGCCTCGGCCAGGTGGGTGGCCGCCGACAATTGCTGCTGGTAGATCTGGCGCGTGGCGTCGTTGCTACGCGACATGCCGAACCAACCAACAGCACCGACAATCAACAGCAACAAGTTTGTGACAATCGTCAGCAGCCACAAACGGGCTCCGATCGTAGTGTTGCGAAACATGGGGCAGTTCTCTCCGTGACGTGAAAATCGGCCACTCCTCCATGGCCGTCGCCCCTATGACGGCATTGCCGTGCGCCGACTTGATTGCCTTTCGGTGATAGTCAGTCCTTCATTTTCGTGATGGATGGCAATACGTTAAGCAGGCGCCACTTGACGGCCGTATGGAGGAAATCCTCAGTGCGAATCTGAGGGAAATATGCACACTTGCGCCATGACATCCCCCATGACATCTGGCGCCCCTGCCGCCCAGGGTTTCGACCCCGGCCTGATCCTGATGGCCTTTGCGCCAATCTTCGTACTGACGATTGCCTGGGAGGCCTGGTACTGGTCGAAGCGCGACCGCTCGATCTACAGTTGGCGCGACACGCTGTCGAACGCCACGCTGGCGCTAATGCACCAGGCATCGGACGCCTTCTTTCTCTGGCTGATGATCCGCACGGTCTACACATGGTGCTACGCGCACGGCCTGCGCGCCATGCCGGAGACGTGGTGGTCGTTTGCGCTGCTGTTGCTGCTGCAGGACTTTCTGTATTACTGGTTCCACCGCGCCAGCCATCGGGTGCGATGGATGTGGGCGTCGCACGTTGCCCATCACTCGTCGGAAGGCATGAATTTCTCGACGGCGTTCCGGCAAAGCCTGACCTATCCGATCTCGGGCATGTGGCTCTTCTGGATTCCGCTGGCTTTTATCGGATTTTCGCCAGACTGGGTCATCCTGGCTGTCGGCCTGAACCTGGCGTTTCAGTTCTGCGTCCATACACGGCTTAGGCGACGATGGCCGGTCATTGAGAAGATCGTCAATACGCCAAGCGTCCACCGCGTCCATCACGCAAGGAATCCGCAGTACATCGACCGCAACTACGCGGGCGTGCTGACGGTCTGGGATCGCATGTTCGGCACGTTCGTGCCCGAGCAGGAGGCGCCGCAATACGGCATCACGCGGCAGGTCCGTACTCACAACCCGCTGACGCTGACGTTCCACGAATGGCGCGACATGTTTGCCGATGTGTGGCGCGAGCGCGATCTGCGCTACCTCTGGAAGCCGCCGGAATGGCGGGGGCCGCAGGCTGTCCCGCAGGGTGTCGCTTCGCAGGTTGATCCCCTCTCCCCCAATCCCACGGGCCCATCTTCCGCAAGCGGCCGAGCCGAGCAAACCTAGGGAATTTGTCCGGCCCCAGCCATAAAAAAACCGCGCCACATGGGCGCGGTCTTCGTTTCCGACCGGCCAGCAGGCCGGATGCCGGAAATCAGTTCGCGTCGCGCGAAGCACGCTTGCGCTCGTGCTCCTTCAGGTGACGCTTGCGCAGACGGATGCTCTTCGGCGTGATTTCCACCAGTTCGTCGTCGGCGATGAATTCCACCGCGTATTCCAGCGACATCTGGATCGGCGGCACCAGGCGCACCGCTTCGTCGGTACCCGACGCGCGCACGTTGGTCAGCTGCTTGCCCTTGATCGGGTTCACGACCAGGTCGTTGTCGCGGCTGTGGATGCCGATGATCATGCCTTCGTACAGCGCATCGCCCGGCTTCACGAACATGCGGCCGCGATCCTGCAGCTTCCACAGTGCGTAGGCCACGGCGTCGCCGTCGTCCTGCGAGATCAGCACGCCGTTGTGGCGCTCGCCCAGGCCGCCTTCGCGCACCGGTGCGTAGTCGTCGAAGATGTGGCTGATCAGGCCCGTACCGCGGGTCAGCGTCAGGAATTCACCCTGGAAGCCGATCAGGCCACGCGCCGGAATACGGTATTCCAGGCGGGTACGGCCCTTGCCGTCCGACGCCATGTCGAGCAGCTCGCCCTTGCGGCGGCCCAGCTCTTCCATGACCGAACCCTGGTGGCCGTCTTCGACGTCCACGGTCAGCAGTTCGTACGGCTCGTGCTTGACGCCGCCGATGTCCTTGAACACCACGCGCGGACGCGACACGGCCAGCTCGTAGCCTTCGCGGCGCATGTTTTCCAGCAGGATGGTCAGGTGCAGTTCGCCACGGCCCGACACTTCGAAGATGGTGTCGTCGCCGGTGTCGGCCACGCGCAGCGCCACGTTCGACTTCAGTTCGCGGTCCAGACGCTCGCGCAGCTGGCGGCTCGTCACGAACTTGCCTTCACGGCCGGCCAGCGGCGACGTGTTGACGCAGAAGTTCATCGTCAGCGTCGGCTCGTCCACCTTCAGCATCGGCAGCGCGTCCTGGGCTTCCGGGGCGCACACGGTGCAGCCGATGCCCAGTTCCTCGATACCGTTGATCAGCACGATGTCGCCGGCTTCCGCCTCGGCCACGATTTCGCGCTCCAGGCCGCTGAACTTCAGCACCTGGTTGATGCGGCCCTTGATCGGGTTGCCTTCCGGACCGAACTTCACCACCACGTCCTGCAGCGGCTTGGCGCGGCCACGCGAGATACGGCCAACGCCGATCTTGCCGACGTAGCTCGAATAGTCCAGCGAGATGATCTGCATCTGCAGCGGGCCGTTCGGGTCGTCGTTACGCACCGGCACCTTGTCCAGCACGGTCTCGAACAGCGGCTTCATGTCCCCGTCGCGCACGTCTTCGGTCAGGCCGGCGTAGCCGTTCAGGCCCGAGGCGTAGATCACCGAGAAATCGAGCTGGTCGTCGTTGGCGCCCAGCTTGTCGAACAGGTCGAAGGTCTGGTTGATCACCCAGTCCGGACGGGCGCCCGGACGGTCGATCTTGTTGATCACGACGATCGGCTTGAGGCCCAGGGCCAGTGCCTTGCGCGTCACGAAACGCGTCTGCGGCATCGGGCCTTCCACGGCGTCCACCAGCAGCAGCACGCCGTCGACCATCGACAGGACGCGCTCCACTTCACCGCCGAAGTCGGCGTGGCCCGGGGTATCGACAATGTTGATGTGCGTGCCGTTGTACTCGACGGCACAGTTCTTCGCGAGGATGGTAATCCCGCGTTCCTTTTCCAGGTCGTTCGAGTCCATCACCCGTTCGGCGATTTGCTGGTTGTCGCGGAAGGTGCCTGCCTGGCGCAGGAGTTGGTCGACCAGGGTGGTCTTGCCATGATCGACGTGAGCGATGATGGCGATATTACGGATGGCGCGGGTCATTCGGCGTCCCCTGAAGGCGGAGCTATCGGAAAAAATTAACCCGACATTCTAGCATGTTGCAGCGCAGAACACTCTATCGCTGTTCAGCATAGATCAAGACGCGTCATTGCGTTTTCCGCAATAACGAATTTCGGTGCTTGAACATCACTTGCTACATGCTTATATTTGCCCAGGCAAAGATTGCAGCGACAAGAGATGACGTACCCGACACCCCTTTCCCCGCCCGAAGACCTGTTCGACCCGGCCGACTATGAAATCGGCAAGAGCGTCGGCTACCTGCTGTCGCGCGCCAAGAACACGTTGTCGCAGGGCGTGGAGCAGGAGGTCAGCAGCCTGGACATGACCCAGGCCCAGGCCAGCTGCCTGATGATGCTGGCCAAGGGCGAGGCCACCACGGTGACCGACCTGGCCCGCAACCTGAACACCGATGCCGGATCGGTCACGCGCCTGCTGAGCCGCATGGAAAAGCGCGGGCTGATCGCGCGCACGCGCCGCGACGACGACCGCCGTGTGGTGGACCTGTCGATCACCCCGGCCGGCCACGCCATGGTCGAGAAGCTGCCGGCCGTGTTCTGCAATGTCATGCGCCGGCACTTCGAGGGCTTCAGCCATGACGAGGTCGAGGCGCTGCGCGGCATGCTGCTGCGGATCATCGCCAACAACCGCGGCCCGGACCCCGCGGGCTGTCCATTCGAGCGCAACACAGGATAGGCGGACCACCCACGACACCGAAGAAGAATTCCAATCGTCAGACACGCCATTCCTGAAATCGCCAGACCGCGTCACAGTTCACACCCTATGACCACCGCTCATTCTCTTTCCCACCGTGCCAGCCGCGCGGACCAGCTTCGCCGCACGGGCACGCTTGCGCTGACCGTGCTGGCCGCTGCCGTGCTGGCTGGATGCGCCGCGCTGGGCAATTCGCACAGCACGCAGACCATGACCGACGCCGGCACGCTGGCCTCGCCGCAGACCTTCACCAGTGAACACGGGCAGTGGCCGTCGCAGGACTGGGTCGACCAGTTCCACGACCCGCAACTTCGTGCGCTGGTGGACGAAGCCATCCAGGGCAATCCGAACCTGCAGGTGGCCTTTGGCCGCCTGGAAGCCTCGCGCGCGATGGCCGATGCCACGCGTTCGGCGCTCTACCCCGGTGTGGACTTCGAAGGCAGCCTGGTGCGCCAGCGTTTTTCGGAAACCGACCTGTTCACGGGCACGCCGCTGGCCGGATCGTGGCAGAACCAGTCGCGCCTGCAGCTGGGCCTGTCGTGGGACCTCGATTTCTGGGGCAAGAACCGCGACGCGCTGGAAGCCGCACTGTCCGATGACCGTGCGATGGAAGCCGAGACCCAGGCCGCCCGCCTGATGCTGACCACGTCGGTGGCTCGCGGCTACAACCGCCTGGCCGCGTTGTACGCGCAACGCGACGTGGCCGAACGCGCCATCGCCCAGCGCCGCGACCTGACTGACCTGTCGCGCCAGCGCCTGGCTGCCGGCCTCGACACCCAGGTGGAAACCACCCAGGCGCGCGGCACCGTGGCCGCCGCCCAGACCGACCTGCAACGCGTTGACGAGGAAATCGCGCTGGCGCGCAACCAGATCGCCGCGCTGCTGGGCAAGGGGCCCGACCGCGGCCTGCAGATCACGCGGCCCACGCTGCTGGCCAATGCCACGCCGCAACTGCCCGACGACCTGACCATCGGCCTGATCGGCCGCCGGCCGGACATCGTGGCCGCGCGCTGGCGCGTGGAGGCTTCGTCCAAGGACATCACCGTGGCGAAGAAGGAATTCCTGCCCGATGTGAAGCTGACCGCCTTTGCGGGCGTGGCCTCGCTCGATCCGTCGAACCTGCTGATGAGCATGAGCCGCACATTCGGCGTGGGGCCGTCGGTGACGCTGCCGATCTTCCAGGGCGGCCGCCTGCGCGCCAACCTGAAGGGCAAGTACGCGCAGTACGACATCGCGGCGGCCAGCTACAACCAGACGCTGGTCGACGCGCTGCGCGAGACCGCCGACACCGTGACCAGCATCCGCAGCGTGGACCAGCAGATCCAGACGCAGCGCGAGACGCTGGACCTGGCCGAACATGCCTACGCACTGTCCACCACGCGCTACAAGGCGGG
The DNA here is from genome assembly GCF_900104095.1 of Ralstonia sp. 25mfcol4.1. GTDB lineage: Bacteria > Pseudomonadota > Gammaproteobacteria > Burkholderiales > Burkholderiaceae > Cupriavidus. Next base: position 63,924 of record NZ_FNJO01000001.1, read on the forward strand.
CCTGGGCACGCAACTGACGGTGCTCAATGCCGAAAGCAACGTATTGCAACAGCGCCGGCTGGCCACCGACCTTCAGGCGCGCCGGCTGGACCTGCAGATGAGCCTGATGAAGGCCCTTGGCGGTGGCTACCAGGAAGCCGAGGGCAGCAGCCATGGCGCATCCGGCAAGCCTGCAAGCGCGGCCCAGGGCTCGCAGGGTTGATGGCGGCACCGGCTGACGGAAACGGCCAAAACAAGACACGACGACATATCGCAGAGATTCGAGAGATTCCATCATGAGCACCAACCAGCAAGCAGCCCCCGCGGGCGACAACAACGGCAAGCGCAAGCGCCTGCTCGTCTCCCTGACCGCCGCGGTCGTGGTGGCCGGCATCGGCTACGGCCTGTACTGGGGCCTTTACGCCCGCCATTTCGAAAACACCGACGATGCCTACGTCGCCGGCAACGTCGTGCAGGTCACGCCGCTGGTGGGCGGCACCGTGGTGTCGATTGCTGCCGACGATACACAACTGGTGACCGCCGGCCAGCCGCTGATCCAGCTCGACCGCGCCGACACCCAGGTGGCGATGGAGCAGGCCGAAGCCCAGCTGGCCCAGGCCGTGCGCGAGGTTCGCACGCTGTACGTCAACAATGGTTCGCTGTCCGCACAGGTGGCGCTGCGGGAAGCCGATGTGGCCAAGGCGCGCGACGACCTGCGCCGCCGCCAGGCCATCGCCGGTTCGGGCGCCGTATCGAGCGAGGAAATCGCCCACGCCCAGACCGCGCTGAAGGCGGCCGAGTCGGCGCTGGTTGCCGCCCGCGAGCAACTGGCCTCGAACCAGGTGCTGACCGACCAGACCACGGTGGAAAAGCACCCGAACGTGCAGCGCGCCGCCGCCAACCTGCGCTCGGCCTATCTCGCGTTCGCGCGCTCGACGATGCCGGCGCCCGTGACGGGCTACGTGGCCAAGCGTTCGGTGCAGGTGGGCCAGCGCGTGGCGGCCGGCACGCCGCTGATGGCCGTGGTGCCGCTGGATCAGGTCTGGGTCGACGCCAACTTCAAGGAAGTGCAGATCACGCATATGCGGATCGGCCAGCCGGTGGAACTGGAAGCCGACGTCTACGGCTCGAAGGTCAAGTACACGGGCCATGTGGAAGGCTTTTCGGCCGGCACCGGCGCCGCGTTCTCGCTGCTGCCGGCGCAGAACGCCACCGGCAACTGGATCAAGGTGGTGCAGCGCCTGCCGGTGCGGATCGCCCTGGATTCGCAGCAACTGAAGGACCACCCGCTGCGCGTGGGCCTGTCGATGAACGTCACGGTCGACGTGCGCAAGGAAGAAGGCGCGTCGCTGGTCAGCGCCAAGTCGGCCAGGCCGCTGCAGACCGATGTGTACGACAAGGTGGCGCAGGACGCCGACGCGCTGATCGCCCGCATCATCGCGGTCAACAACGGCGGCCGCGTGCCGGCGCCGGGCGCGGCGGGTGCCACAAGCGCGGCCAGCGCGGCTGCGGCGCGTGCGGCGGCCAAGCCCGCCCGTACCTGATCGATCCGATCCGACCTGTTTGACTGGCTGACTGCCCATGGCAAATTCCACTACCGCGACGCCCGACGCCGGCGCGGCACCTGCCCCGAAGCCGGCGCCCGCCCGCCCCGCCCAGCATCCGCCGCTCACCGGCGGCAAGCTGATTCTGGGCACCATCGCGCTGTCGCTGGCCACGTTCATGAACGTGCTCGATTCGTCGATTGCCAACGTATCGATCCCGGCCATCTCGGGCGACCTTGGCGTATCGCCGAACCAGGGCACCTGGGTCATCACGTCGTTCGCGGTCGCCAACGCGATCTCGGTGCCGCTGACCGGCTGGCTGACCACGCGCTTTGGCGCGGTGCGGCTGTTCGTGCTGTCAATCCTGCTGTTCGTGGTGTCGTCGTGGCTGTGCGGCGTGGCGCCCAACCTCGAAACGCTGCTGGCTGCCCGCGTGCTGCAAGGCGCCGTGGCCGGCCCGATGATTCCGCTGTCGCAGGCGCTGCTGCTGGCCAGCTATCCACCCGCCAAGAGTTCGATGGCCCTGGCGCTATGGGGCATGACCACGCTGGTGGCACCGATCATGGGGCCGCTGCTGGGCGGATGGATCTCGGACAACATGACCTGGCCGTGGATTTTCTACATCAACGTGCCGATCGGCATCGTCACCGCCTGGGTCACCTGGTCGATCTACCGCGAGCGTGAGACGCCCACCAGGATGCTGCCGATCGACCGCATCGGCCTGGCGCTGCTGGTGATCTGGGTCGGCTCGATGCAGCTGATGCTGGACAAGGGCAAGGAACTCGACTGGTTCCATTCCGGCGTGATCGTCGCGCTGGGCGTGACCGCCGTGGTCGGCTTCCTGTTCTTCCTGGCCTGGGAGCTCTACGAGAAGCATCCGATCGTCGACATCCACCTGTTCAAGGGCCGCAACTTCGCGGCCGGGGTGGTGGCGATCTCGGTGGCCTACGGCCTGTTCTTCGGCAACCTCGTGATCCTGCCGCTGTGGCTGCAGACCATCGTCGGCTACACCGCTACCGATGCCGGCCTGGTGACCGCGCCCGTGGGTATCTTCGCCATCATCCTGTCGCCGATCATCGGCCGCGTGCTGCCGAAGATCGATGCGCGCTGGGTGGCCACCACGGCGTTCATCACGTTCGGTGCGGTGAGCTTCATGCGGGCCGGCTTTACCACGGGCGTGGACACCCGGGCGCTGGTGATCCCCACGCTGATCCAGGGCGCGGCCATGGCGATGTTCTTCATCCCGCTGACGTCGATCATCCTGTCGGGCCAGCCGCCTGAGAAGATCCCGGCAGCCTCGGGCCTGTCGAACTTCGTGCGGATCACGTTCGGTGCCATCGGCGCGTCGATCTCGACCACGGTCTGGGAAAACCGCTCGGCGCTGCATCATGCGCAGCTGGTCGAACAGATCAACCCGTACAACCCGGCATACCAGGCCCAGCTCGATCACCTGATGGAAATGGGCATGTCGAAGATGCAGGCCATCGGGCTGATCGAGCGGAACATCTCGCTGCAGGCGTCGATGCTGGGCGCCAACGACATCTTCTGGATCTCGGGCGTGCTGTTCTTCGCGCTGATCGGCTTTGTCTGGCTGACCAAGCGCGCCAAGGGCGGCGGCGGCGCCGACGCGGCCGGGGCGCACTGACCGGCCGGCTTGCGGCATGTGGCATGCGCCACGCGGCATGAAAAAAGGGCATCGATTCCGGTCGATGCCCTTTTTCTTTGGGATGCGCTCCCTCGGAGCCGGTAAAACTCAGAGTTTTACGAGCCGCTCCGGCCGCAGCGCGCCTTCCCTCATCCGCGCCACGCCCAGCAGCTTGCCTTCGGCATAGACGCGCGCAAGCATTCCTTCTTCCGGCGCCTGTCCTTCGGGCAGGTCACGGTGCGCGATACGTTGCCCCTGCAGGAAACGTCCGGCCGACGCGGCATCCAGATGCACCGGCGGGCAACGCTGCAGCAGCGCGTCAACCGGCGCAAGCAGTGTCGGCCGCGCATCGTCGGCCTGTGCGTCGATCTGTTCCAGCGTCACCGCGCCTTCCAGCGTCAGGTCGCCTACGCCAGTCCGACGCAAACCGGTCAGATGCGCGCCGCAACCGAGCGCCTCGCCGATATCTTCGGCCAAGGTGCGAATGTACGTTCCCTTGCTGCAGGTCACGCGCATCGCAAAACGGCCATTTTCCAGGTCGACATCGAGCAGCGTGATCGCGTGGATGGTCACGCGGCGTGCCGCGCGCTCCACGGTCTGCCCCGCCCGTGCATACTCGTAGAGCGGCTTGCCGTCCTTCTTCAGCGCCGAATACATCGGCGGCACCTGTTCGATTTCGCCCGTGAAGCGCACGATTGCCGCATCGAGCGCCGCGCGGTCGCACGTTACCGGACGTTCGCTGACGACATCGCCCTCCGCGTCGCCGGTGGTCGTGGTCGCACCCAGGCGCACGGCGGCTTCGTAGGTCTTGTCGGCATCGAGCAGATCCTGCGAAAACTTGGTGGCCTCGCCAAAGCACAGCGGCAAGAGGCCGGTGGCCAGCGGATCGAGCGTTCCGGTATGGCCGGCCTTGTTCGCGCGCAGCAGGCGCTTGGCGCGCACCAGCGCATCGTTGGACGACAGGCCCAGCGGCTTGTCGAGCAGCAGCACGCCATGCACGTCACGGCGCGGCAGCCGGGGCGGACGGTTGGCTTGGGAATCGGTCATTGCGGGGAAGAGGTTTGCGGCGCCGGCGCGCAGGCCGGCTCGCGAGAAAACGGCAAGAAACGCCGATGCCTTATTCGTCGTCCTTGGCGCGCGTCGAATTGGCTTCGTTGATCAGCTTCGACATCTCGATGGCATCCTCCACCGACGTATCGTGATGGAAGTGCAGCGTCGGCACGGTATGGATGTGCAGGCGCTTGAACAACAGCGAATGCAGGTAGCCAGCCTTTTCCCGGAGGATGCCGGCCGCCACCTCGGGCTCTGCGCCGAGCACCGTGAAGTAGACCTTGGCGTGCGCGTAGTCGGGCGTCAGCGCCACCGACTGCAGCGTGACCAGCCCCAGGCGCGGATCGCGGAGCTCGCGCTGGATCATCTCGGCCAGTTCCTTCTGGATCTGGTCGGACAAGCGCAAATTACGGGAGGAGATATTGCCTTTCTTGGCCATGCAAAACTTTTTGCTTTACCGATGATGTGAAAACGGCAGGCCGGAGCCTGCCGTCTTTGCGTATCGCCTTACAGCGTACGCGCCACCTCGGTGATTTCGTACACCTCGAGCTGGTCGCCTTCCTGAACGTCGTTGAAGTTCTTGATCGACAGACCGCACTCGAAGCCCTGCTTGACTTCCTTGACGTCGTCCTTGAACCGCTTGAGCGAGTCCAGTTCGCCGTCGTGGATCACCACGTTGTTGCGCAGCACCCGGACCAGCGACGTACGCTTGACCAGGCCATCGGTGACCATACAGCCGGCCACGGCGCCAACCTTCGGCACGCGGAAGACCTGGCGGACTTCCACCTGACCGATCGTGGTCTCGCGCTTCTCCGGCGCCAGCATGCCCGACATGGCCGCCTTGATCTCGTCCACAGCATCGTAAATGATGTTGTAGTAGCGGATGTCGATGCCGTTGTGCTCGGCCAGCTTGCGCGCACCAGCGTCGGCACGCACGTTGAAGCCGATGATCACGGCCTTCGAGGCCGTGGCCAGGTTGACGTCCGATTCCGAAATGCCACCCACGCCACCGTGCACGATCTGCACGCGCACTTCGGCGGTCGACAGCTTCTGCAGCGACTGCACCAGTGCTTCCTGCGAACCCTGCACGTCGGCCTTCACGATCAGCGGCAGCGTCTGGACTTCGCCCTCGGCCATCTGCTCGAGCATCGTTTCCAGCTTGGCCGCCTGCTGCTTGGCCAGCTTCACGTCGCGGAACTTGCCTTGACGGAACAGGGCGATTTCACGCGCCTTGCGCTCGTCCGGCAGCACCAGCACTTCTTCACCGGCGGCAGGCACTTCCGACAGACCCTGGATTTCCACCGGGATCGACGGGCCAGCTTCCTTGGCCGGCTTGCCGTTTTCGTCCAGCATGGCGCGCACGCGGCCATAGGCACTGCCGGCCAGCACGACATCGCCGCGCTTGAGCGTACCGCTGCTCACCAGGATCGTCGCGATCGGGCCCTTGCCCTTGTCGAGCTGGGCTTCCACCACCAGGCCCTTGGCCGGGGCGTCCACCGGAGCGCGCAGTTCCAGCACTTCGGCCTGCAGCAGCACGTTCTCGAGCAGGTCCTCGATGCCCTGGCCAGTCTTGGCCGACACCGGCACGAATGGCGAATCGCCGCCGTACTCTTCCGGTACCACCTGTTCGGCCACCAGTTCCTGCTTGACGCGGTCCGGGTTGGCTTCGGGCTTGTCGACCTTGGTGATCGCCACCACGATCGGCACGCCGGCAGCCTTGGCGTGCGCAATCGCTTCCTTGGTCTGCGGCATCACGCCGTCGTCCGCCGCCACCACCAGGATGACGATGTCGGTTGCCTTGGCACCACGGGCACGCATGGCCGTGAAGGCCTCGTGACCCGGAGTGTCCAGGAACGTGATCACGCCACGGTCGGTTTCGACGTGGTACGCGCCAATGTGCTGCGTAATGCCGCCGGCTTCGCCCGCGGCAACCTTGGTGCGGCGGATGTAATCCAGCAGCGAGGTCTTGCCGTGGTCGACGTGACCCATCACGGTCACCACCGGCGGGCGCGGCAGCAGCTCGGCATCGGTCTGCTCTTCGCCTTCCGTCACCAGCAGCAGGGCTTCCGGATCGTCCAGCTTGGCGGCATATGCCTTGTGGCCCATTTCTTCCACCACGATCATGGCGGTTTCCTGGTCCAGCACCTGGTTGATCGTCACCATCTGGCCGAGCTTCATCATCTGCTTGATGACCTCGGATGCCTTGACGGCCATCTTGTGGGCCAGATCGGCCACCGAGACGGTCTCGGGCACGTGAACTTCGCGCACCACCGGCTCGGTCGGCGCCTGGAAGTTGCTGCGGCCATCGTCACCGTGCTGCTTGCCGCCACGGCCACGCGGGCCGCTGCGCCAGCCGCCGGTACCGCCCGACGAATCGCCACGGGTCTTCAGGCCACCGCCCTTGCCCTTGCCACGGCTATCGTCCTGCCAGCTGCCGCCGCCCTTGCCCTTGCCACCCTTCTTGTCAGCGGTTGCAGTGGTCGTCGTGGCGGCCGGCGCGGCGGCGGTCTTCTTCTCGTCCTTCTTGACTTCGGTGCCAGCCGGCTTCACCGGCTTGTGCAGCGTGCCGGTCTGCTCGGCCTTCTTTTCCTCGGCCTTGCGCTCCGACGGTGCCTTCAGCACGCGCGGCGGCGCATTCAGCATCTGCTGGATGGCGCGGGCCTCGGCCTCGGCGGCTTCGCGGCGACGGCGCGCGGCGGCGTCCTGCTCGGCGCGTGCCTTGTCGGCAGCCGCCTTGGCGCTGTCCTGCTCGGCGCGGGCCTTGTCGGCGGCGGCCTTGGCGTCGTCGGCGTTCTTCTGCGCCTGGGCGCGTTCGGTGGCCAGACGTGCCTTGTCTTCTTCAGCCTTCTTGCGCGCGGTTTCCTCGGCGGCGTCGGAGGCTGCCTGGGCGGCAGCGGCTTCCTCGGCGGCCTTCTGGGCCAGCAGTTCAGCCTGGCGGCGCTGTTCGGCCTCCAGGGCTTCCTGCCTGGCGCGGCGGTCGGCTTCCTCGCGCTCGGCGGCCTCGCGGGCTGCCTGGGCTTCGGCTTCCTGGCGTGCCAGGGCCTCGGCCTGCTCGCGGCGCTGCTCCTCGTCGCGACGGGCCTGCTCGGCAGCCGCTTCGGCCGCCTGGGCGTCGGCACCGTCGTCGTGCGATTCGACGTCGTCGCGCTTGATCAGCACGCGCTTCTTGCGCACCTCGACCTGCACCGTGCGGGTCTTGCCGGTGGAGTCGGATTGACGGATTTCGGACGTTTCGCGCTTGGTCAACGTGATTTTCTTGCGTGCGCTGTCATCGGCCTGACCGTGCGACCGCTTCAGGTAATCCAGCAGCCGGGTCTTGTCCGATTCGGTAATGATGTCTTCAGGCGTCGCCTTGCCCACCCCAGCTGCCTGCAATTGTTCCAGCAGTGCAGCAGGGCTGCGGCTCAGTTCTGCGGCCAGTTGGGCAACTGTTGTGCTTGCCATTCAAACCCTTTCAATGCTCGGTTTCTACGTCGGGACAATTCGTGTGCGGAAAGCGCGTCCGGGCGTTGAACCCGGACGTGTCCCTCAGTTAAACCAATGTTCCCGTGCTTTCATGATCAGCGCCTTGGCTTCATCCTCGCCAACGCCGGCCATCTCGACCAGCTCGTCCACGGCCAGTTCGGCCAGGTCGTCACGCGTATGGATGTTGCCTTCGGCCAGTTTGCCGATCAGCTCGGGGGTCAGGCCGTCGAGCGAACGCAGATCCTGCGACACCTCTTCCACCTTTTCTTCCCGGGCCAGTTCCATCGTCAGCAGCGCATCGCGGGCGCGGTTGCGCAGCTCGTTGACGGTGTCCTCGTCGAAGGCCTCGATTTCCATCATTTCGCTGATGGGCACGTAGGCCACTTCTTCCAGCGTGGAGAAGCCTTCCTCGATGAGGATGTCCGCCACTTCCTCGTCCACGTCCAGCTTGGCCATGAACAGCTTGCGCACCACTTCGCTTTCCTCGGCCTGCTTCTGCGCCGATTCTTCCTGCGTCATGATGTTGATCTGCCAGCCGGTCAGTTCCGACGCCAGGCGTACGTTCTGACCGCTGCGGCCGATGGAGACGGCGAGGTTTTCCTCGTCGACCACCACATCCATGCTGTGCTTCTCTTCGTCGACCACGATCGACTGCACCTGCGCCGGCGCCAGCGCGCCGATCACGAACTGCGCCGGGTCTTCAGACCACAGTACGATGTCCACGGCCTCGCCGCCAATCTCGTTGCGCACCGCCGTGACGCGCGTGCCACGCACGCCTACGCAGGTGCCGATCGGATCGATGCGCTTGTCATGCGCCACCACGGCGATCTTGGCGCGCACACCCGGGTCACGGGCCGCCGCCTTGATTTCCAGCAGGCCCTGTTCCATCTCGGGCACTTCGTTCTCGAAGAGCTTGATCAGGAACTCGGGCGCGGTGCGCGACAGTTCGATCTGCGGGCCACGCGCGGCGCGGTCCACGTTCAGGATGTACGCACGCACGCGGTCGCCGGTGCGCAGGTTTTCCTTCGGAATGATCTGGTCGCGGGCCAGCAGCGCTTCCACGCGGCCGGATTCGACGATCAGACCCTTCTTGTCGGCGCGCTTGACCGTGCCGGTCATGATCTTCTCGCCGCGATCCAGGTAGTCGTTCAGGATCTGTTCGCGCTCGGCGTCGCGGATACGCTGCAGGATCACCTGCTTGGCGGCCTGCGCGCCGATACGGCCAAACTCCACCGACTCGATCTGCTCTTCGATGAAATCGTCCAGCTGGATGTCGGCGCTCTGGTCGCGGGCTTCGAACAGCAGGATCTGCTTGTCCGGTTCCTGCAGACCCTGTTCGTCGGGGACGACAAGCCAGCGACGGAACGTTTCGTGCTCACCGGATTCACGGTCGATATGGACGCGGATATCCACGTCTTCCTCGAAACGCTTCTTGGTGGCCGAGGCCAGCGCGGCCTCCAGTGCACCAAAGACCACATCCTTGTCAACGTTCTTCTCGCGCGCTAGCGCATCGACGAGCAACAGAACTTCGCGGCTCATTGCTTGTTCCCTTTTCTTTGATTTCCCTTGAAGTCGATCACAGGCACCAGGCGGGCCTTGTCGACATCGGATATGGCGAATTCCAGCAGTGCAGCGCCGTCCTTGCCCTCGAACTCCAGGCCGATCTTCTCGGCCCCGGCCTCGCCCGCGGGTTCGCGCAGGATGCCGACGAAATTCTTCTGGCCGTTGACCGGCAGGCGCAGCGTGACCCTGGCTTCCTCACCGGCGAAGCGGACAAAATCGGCCAGCTTCTTGAGCGGACGGTCCAGGCCCGGCGACGATACTTCGAGGCGCTCGTAGTCGACGTTCTCGACCATCAGCACGTGCGTGAGCTGGCGGCTGACTTTCTCGCAATCCTCAATGACGATGCCGGTTTCAGGCTGATCGATATAGACACGCAGAAGTCCGGCCGGGGCACGCTCAAGCTCAACCAACTCGTAGCCCATGCCGTTAAGGGTGGTTTCGATCAAATCTGCCAGATGCACTGTATTCCCGAGTAGTGGCTTTCAATACCTTGGCAGACACCGGGCAACACAACGTTCTGAAATCGAGGTTCCGAAACGGCCTGTAAGCCCTGCCTGCCCATCATCCCCACGAAACCGGGCGCGTCATGTGACGCAATCCAGCCGCAAGCACAAACGGGCGAACCAAAAAAAAATGGGCGCAATGCCCATCATTCGCCCATCCTCGCCGAGGATGATACTTTTGAATAGACTTGGATTATACGCGGATTATGCCTAAAAGGCAAAAGCCTACTGGGACCCGCGCCGGAATGCGGCCGAAGGCCGGACTTTTCCGGCATCGGCGCTTTCCGTATCAGCGTTGACCGCCCCGGCCACCGCCACGAGGCCGACGATTGCCGCCACTGCCGCCGCCACCGCCGCCGGCCTTGGCGGCCTTGGGCATCACATTGCCGTTGACGTCACCGCCGCCGCCCCGGCGCTGGCGATTCCCGCCTGCGTTTCCGGCATTCCCGGCATTGCCGGCGTTACCGCCCATGCCTCCGCGACCGCCACGGCCACCGCCGGCACCCTTGCCGCCTGCCGCGCCACGCATGCCGCCCGCGCCACGCATCGCGCCGGCGCCGCCAAGGCCGCCACTGAATTTCGTCGTGTGCGACGTCAGCGGTGCCGGGCCAGACGGGATGTAGCCCATCGAGGTCTGCATCGGGTCGGGCTGACCACGGCCCGCGTTGCCGCCGCCTCGGTTGCCGCCGGCCTTTTCAAAGCGCGGCAGGCCGTCCATGCCCGTGTGCATTGGCATGCCCGCAATGGCCGCTTCGGTACGCGCCTTGCGGCCACCCACCTTGGTCACGCCACCCTTGCCGCCGCCTTGCTCGGCCTTGGCCGGCGCCTTCAGGCCGATGCTGGCCATCAGATTGCGCACGTCCGTGGCTTCCAGCTCCTGCCAGCGGCCGCGCTTGAGACCACGCGGCAGCAGGAACTGGCCGTAGCGGGTCCGGATCAGGCGCGACACGGTCAGGCCGACGGCCTCGAACATCCGGCGCACTTCGCGGTTCCGGCCTTCGGTCAGCGCAACGTGATACCACTGGTTCACGCCCTCGCCACCGCCGTCGGCGATACGCAGGAAATTAGCCTCGCCGTCGTCGAGCTGAATGCCATGCAACAGCGCCTGGCGATCGGCTTCCGCCAGTTCGCCCAGCGTACGCACCGCGTATTCGCGCTCCACGCCGTAGCGCGGATGCATGAAGCGGTTGGCGATATCGCCAGACGTGGTAAAGATCAACAGGCCTTCGGTGTTGAAGTCGAGGCGTCCAACCGCCACCCACTTGCCGTTCTTGATACGCGGCAGGCTGTCGAACACGGTCGGACGGCCTTCCGGATCCGACTGGCTGACGATCTCGCCGGACGGCTTGTGATACAGCAGCACGCGCGGCGGCTTGGTCGTTACCTTGCGATGAATCAGCTTGCCGTTCACGCGGACCTGGTCGGTCGGCAGGATACGCTGGCCGATATGCGCAGGCAGGCCGTTGACGGACACCCGGCCCTGCAGAATCAGTTCTTCCATCTCGCGGCGCGAGCCCAGGCCGCCTTCGGCGAGCACCTTGTGCAGCTTCGGCGCATCGTCATCCGACGTCAGTTCGCGCACCGGCTTGGCCTTGGTGCGCGGCACGACGGTGTCTTCCTCGTCGAACTGGTCGGAAATCACGAAGCGGAACAGGTCCTCGGCCCCGGCGGCAGCCTTGGCGCCACCGGTCTTGCCGGCCGGCTTCGCCGACCTGTCGCCCTGGCGCTGTTCGCCCTGACGCTGTTCGCCACGGGCACCCTGCTTGCCGGCACCCGCCTGATTCTTGCGCTGGCCATTGCGATTGCGCTTGCCAGCCTGCTCTGCCGCCGGCTTGTTGTCGCCGTCGACCAGTGCGGCCTTGCGCTGCGGCTGCTGGCGGCGCTTGCGCTGGCCAGGCTGGGCCTGCGCCTCGCCGCCGTCGGCCTGACGTGCCTCTGGCGCAGCGGCACCGGCACCGGCATCGGCAGCAGGCGCCGGCTTGCGGCGACCACGGCCACGCGGCGCGGCCGGCTGGGCGGTGTCGCCAGCCTCGGCCGGCGCGTCGCCATCCGCGCGACCCGCATCCCGATCCTGCGCGGCCTGGCGGCGCGACGCCACCAGATTGCGCAAACCGCGGCGGAGCCCCTTGCGGCGCGGCGCGCCGTCGGCGTCATTTCCCGTATCGGGGGCGCCGGTGTCACCCGGCACGTCCGGCTGGCGGACGTCTTGCTCAGCGGAATCAGACAAAGTATTCACTATCGATGTTGCATGTTGTTCAGTTGGACACACGCTCGTCGTCGTCCTCGGTCGGGAAAGGCATATCGCCATTCCGGTCCGCAGGGGCGGCGGGCGCCGCTTCGGGCGCCCCGGTGTCCATGTGGAAGCCGTTGGCATGAGCCACCGGCGGGTCTTCCTGCCCGTCGTCTTCAGGCATCCGGGCGGCGCTGATATCGTCTTCGGAGGCATCGCCGTCGGCGATTTCCTCGCTGGGGGCGGCAGGCCCCTCGTCATGTTGCACCGACCCGGTATCGGCGCGCTCTTCCTGCGAGGCGCCTTCGCCGGCTTCGGCCGATCCGGCCAAGTCAGCGGCTTCAGCGGCTTCAGTGGCTTCAGCGGCTTCAGCGGCTTCAGATCCTTCAGCCGCTTCTGCCGCTTCTGCCGCTCGTACCGCCTCGACAGGCTCGGCGCCCACATCCGACCCGGCGGCCTCGACGGTCAAAGCGGCTGCCGATTCGGCAAACGCTTCTTCGTCGCCGGCAGGCGGATTGGCCGTGGCGATTTCTTCAAAATCGATGGCTTGCTGCTCCAGGAGCGCGGCTTGCGCCTGGGCCTGGGCATCTTCCAGCGGGGGCAACTCGTCCAGCGAGCGCAAGCCAAGGTCATCCAGGAACGCCTTGGTCGTCGCGTACAGGGCGGGACGACCCGGCACGTCGCGATGGCCAATGACCTCGATCCAGCTGCGATCCTCGAGTTTCTTGATCACGTCCGTACTGACCGTCACGCCCCGGATTTCCTCGATATCGCCACGCGTGACAGGCTGGCGATACGCGATGATCGCCAGGGTTTCCATGACGGCGCGCGAGTACTTGGGCGGCTTTTCCGGATTCAGCCGGTCGAGGAATTCCCGCATCTCGGGGCGGCTCTGGAAGCGCCAGCCGCTGGCCAGCGCCACCAGTTCGACCCCGCGCGGCTGCCAGTCCTGCCGCAGTTCCTCGAGCAGCACCCGGATCGTGTCGGCGCCGACGTCGTCGGCAAACAACCGTCGCAGATCGCCAACGCGCAGCGGCTCCTGCGCACAGATCAGCGCGGTCTCGAGGACGATCTTCGCCTCTTGGGTATTCATGTGATTGCGTGCAGCCTGTCTTTGCACCTGCCCCCGGACAAATCCCGGAGCACTGGAGATTGCAGATACAGCGAGGCCGAAGCCACCGCCATCTCATCGCGCAGCCAGCTCGCCTGCCTAATGCAGCGCAGCCGTGCGCACCTCGTTCTTTTGCATCGAATTGCCGGGTCGATCCGGCAGGAGATCGTCCGGCGCTGGCCAGTTTCACCAGTCAACGGACCTCTTGCGTCGCGCCTTCTCCCTTCGGGGCGGACATTCGCCTGGGCCACCAGATGACCAAGACGGCAAGAAACAAAACGGTATCGGCTCAGGCAACCTCGCCCTGACCGGCGCCATCTTCCCAACCGCAGCCGGTCTTTTAACCAGATCTTTTGAACCGGATGGACTGTTGAGACGTTCTCGGCTCACCAGAGTGACCGAAAACCTTGGGCACGCTCCCCAGATCAGGAATGCGGCCCCAGCGGCGCCCCGAGCATGGTGCGGCGCGATACCGTGGTTCTGGCGATTGTATGGCATTCCCCGCCCCGCCCGCAACCCGGCGCTGTGGCCGATTCAGAACACCACGCAAAAGCCGTGTTGGGCCAGGGTGTCCGGGAGCCAGATCGACCGCGCCACGCCCAGCAGGCCGAAGCCGATCACCACCAGTCCCGACGCGACCCGCACGGCAGGTTTGCGAGAGAGTTGCCGCAGGTACCCCGACAGCCCGGAGATCACGAGCAGGTTGGGCAGCGTGCCCAGTCCGAAGGCGCCCATCACCAGGGCGCCCGACACAGCATTGCCTGCCAGAAGCGCCAGCGCGAGTGCGCCATAGACCATTCCGCAGGGCACGAGCCCCCAGGCCAGACCCATGCCGTACCGGCGCAACAGCGGCGTTGCGCGACGCTCGCCGCGTAGCCGCACCGGCAGCCTTGCGGTCATGGCCCGCGCGCGCTGCACCACGTGCACGGCGGCAAGCGAGGCCAGCCGCTCGATCCAGTCGGACCGCATCACGCGTCCACGCAACAGCCACACACCCGTGATCACCAGCATGATGCTGCCCGCCGCATAAAGCCATCGCTGCAACGGCAGATAATCCTGCCGCCACACCGTTGCTCCGACAGCTCCCATCACCGCACCCAGCAGCATGTATGTCGTAATGCGGCCCGCATGCATGACGCACAGCGCAGTCCACCACTGACGAGCGGAACGGTGTATGACAATTGCGACATCGCGGTGCTGTTTCTGCTCCGCAGCAATAGCAATTCCTCCACACATGGCCGCGCAATGCATGCCACCGAGCAGGGCCATCAGAAAAACGCTTAAAAGCACACCAAAAGGCAACTGTTCCTCGCTTCTGCATCACATGACGCTGTAAAATGCCTGCATCGCGCCCTCGCTGCAAGCGCATTCATAACGAGCACTTCAATTGTTGACTTCCATTCCCGTCACCGAGATGTCGCCCCGTTGCTCCACGTGTGCCATGGGCCAGCTTTGCCTGCCCGTGGGCATGTCGCAACAAGACCTGGCGAAGATGGACACGCTCGTGCAGGAACGCGTGCGTGTTCACAAGGGCGAAACGCTTTACCGCATGGGCGAACCGCTCAACGCGGTCTACGCCATTCGCTTTGGCACACTGAAGACGCACGTCACGATGGAGGACGGGCGCACTCAGATCACGGGCTTCCACCTGCCCGGTGAAGTCATCGGTCTCGATGGCCTCAGCGAGATGCAGCACGCCTCCGACGCCACAGCGCTGGAAGACGCCGAAGTCTGCGTCGTACGCTACGACGACCTGCAATCGCTGTCGAGCTCCCTGCCCTCCCTGCAAGGCCAGTTCCTGCGCTTGATGAGCAAGGAAATCTCGCAGGACCAGGTCATGCTGATCACGCTCGGGTCGATGCGCGCCGAAGAACGTTTGGCTGCGTTCCTCGTCAACATGTCCGAGCGTCTGTCCGCGCGCGGTTACTCGTCCACCGAGTTCGTACTGCGAATGAGCCGCGAAGAAATCGGCAGCTACCTGGGCCTGAAACTCGAAACCGTCAGCCGCCTGTTCTCGCGCTTTGCCGAAGCGGGGCTGATCCAGATTCGTCAGCGACATGTGAAGCTCGTCGATATGGCAGGCATCAAGCAGGTGTACAGCAGGTCCTGCTGAAATCCAGGGCCGCACATCACGACAAAGGCCGCGCCGGAGCAATCCAGCGCGGCCTTTCTGTTTGCAGTGCACGTTCTGCATTGCCTATTCGAGTTCATCGGTGTCGCTGAGCTTCACCGGCATCGTGTACAGCGTGAGCCCACTGGACAACGCGCAAAATAACCACGCGACCAGGAAACCAACGGTGTAGATCGCCTGCCGCGAAGCCTCTACCGGATGTCCGAAGAAACTCAAGTCTCCGGGATCCACCACCGAGAACACCACCGCCGTGGCCGCACCGCCCATCAGAAACGCCGGCCATAGCACCCACATCAGCCAGCGCAGTCTCATGGGCGCCTCGCAGTGGCTTCAGCGTGATCGGCGCTGGCCTTCTCGATCACCAGTCCGTGGCGCGTGGCACCGCTCACCGGCACATCGGCATGGGTGTTCGCCAGCCAGATCGTGATACCGCAACCGACCATCGCCAGCAGCGGACCGCTCATCAAAATCCAGGGCCATGGTTCCCTGTACCAGGGCTTTGCGGGGTATTGGGTCATTGCGCTCTCCTGTTGGCATTCGTCCCGGCTCACCATCCATGACAGGATCACAGATCGCGAGGAACGATGAAACTCGTGCTTTGCCGGATATCCACTTTCCGATCGGTTTCGGTCTCGGCGGTAACCGTCACCTCGATCTTGTGCGTACCCTGCTTCGCATCGTCGATCGGTACACGAATCCGGATCGGCAGCAGCCGGTTCGACGTGGGCGACAGCGATTCCGCACCGTGGTCGTACTCTACGACCAGGTCCTTCAACGCGTCGCTCTGCGCCTGCACGTGGAACTTCATCGGCGCCTCTGTGGCATTGATCAGTTGCAGCCGGTACACGTTCTCGATCCAGCGGCCTTCCACTTCGCGCCCGAGCGCGCCGCGATCCCGAATGATGTCGACCTTGAGCGGCGCGCGCATGGCCAGCGACGCGACAAAGCCTGCCGTCAATGCCACCCAGATCGCCGTGTAGACGATCGTGCGCGGACGCAGCAGCCGCTTGCGGGCGTCCGATGCCGACAGCTTCTTGCGCATCGCGTTCTCCGATGTGTACCGGATCAACCCGCGCGGATATTCCATCTTGTCCATGACCTGGTCGCAGGCATCGATGCACGCTCCGCAGCCGATGCACTCGTACTGCAGGCCGTCGCGGATGTCGATCCCGGTGGGGCACACCTGTACGCAGATGCTGCAGTTCACGCAGTCGCCCAGGCCAGCCGCGTGGTGGTCGACCTTGCGCGACCGGCTGCCGCGCGGTTCGCCACGGCCCACGTCGTAGGTCACGACGTAGGTATCGCGGTCCACCATCACGCTCTGGAAGCGCGCGTACGGACACATGTACTTGCACACCTGCTCGCGCATGAAGCCAGCATTGCCCCACGTGGCAAACGCATAGAACAGCATCCAGAATGCCTGCCACGGACCGAGCGTCCAGTGCAGGACCTCGCCGCCCAGTTCGCGGATCGGTGCGAAATAGCCGATGAACGTAAAGCCCGTCCACAGCGCGATCACGATCCACAGCACGTGCTTGGTCGCCTTGAGACGAATCTTGCGCAGGCTCCACGGATCGCCGTCCAGCCGGATGCGGGCGATGCGGTCGCCTTCCACCCGGCGCTCGATCCACATGAAGATTTCGGTATAGACCGTCTGTGGACACGCGTACCCGCAGAACAGCCGTCCGGCGATGGCTGTGAACAGGAACAGTGCCAGCGCCGAGATGACCAGCAGAACCGCCAGGTAGATCACGTCCTGCGGCCACAGCACAAGGCCGAAGATGTAGAACTTGCGGGCGCCGAGATCGAACAGGACGGCTTGCCGGTCGTTCCATTGCAGCCACGGCGTGCCGTAGTAGACCAGTTGCGTGAGGATGACCAGCCAGATCCGCCAGCTCGAAAAAGCGCCTGTGACCGAGCGCGGATAAATCTTGCGCCGTACTTCATACAGGGCCTCTTCGGTGGCGTCGGCCGCCGGCTTTGGCGGAGGTGCGGGCCGCCAGGCGGCCTCGCTTGATTCGCGGGTAGTGGGGGGAGATTCCAGGGGCGCGCTCATTGTTCAGCCCTCATGCCCCCGGGTCCGGACGGCGTGGCCTCCGGACCCGGGGGACGGTTTGTCATTGCCCTGTGGATGCGGCGTTCGCGTTGCTGTTCGACAGGCCCCAGACGTATGCCGTCAGCATGCGAATGCGTTCGGGCGTCAGGATTTCCTCATGGGCTGGCATATGGCCGTTGTGCCCCTTCAGGATGGCATCGACGATCACGCCTTCCGAACTGCCATACAGCCACACGTTGTCGGACAGGTTGGGCGCGCCAAGCGCCTGGTTGCCCTTGCCGCTCGCGCCATGACAGGCCGCACAGGTGGACTTGAACGTGCTTTCGCCGCGCGACGCCCGGATCGGGTCGTAGGTCAGCCCCGACAGCGACCGCACATACTGCGCCGTATCACCGGCCAGCTTGGCATCGATCGTACCGGCAAACGGCGGCATCACGCCGTTGCGGCCCTTCGCGATCGTCTGCTGGATCGTGTCGGGATCACCGCCATACAGCCAGTCGTTATCGGTCAGGTTCGGGAAGCCGCGGCTGCCGCGCGCGTCCGAGCCATGGCACTGGGCGCAATAGTTCAGAAACAGGCGCTGGCCGATTTCGCGCGCATCGGGGTCCGCCGCTACCTGCTTGACGTCCATCTTCAGGTACTTGGCATAGATCTCGTGCTGCATCTTCTCGGCCGCCTCCCGATGCGCGGCAAGTTCGCCCTGCGTCGAGAACTTCAGCACGCCGGCGTAGGTGCCGAGGCCAGGATAGAGCACAAGGTAAGCCACGCTGAACACGCAGGCCAGCAGGAACATCCACATCCACCAGCGCGGCAGCGGGTGGTTCAGTTCGCGCAGGTCGCCGTCCCAGACATGGCCGGTGTCATCGGTGGTACTGACACCCTTCGGCATCTTCCGTTGCGAAAACAGTAGCCACACGCACCAGACGATACCAATGAGCGCGATGGCCGTGATGTAGTAGCCCCAAAAATCGGAAATGAAATCGCTCATGGTTACTAGTTCCGGCTTGGATTGTTATGTTCGTCCGGCAAGGCAAACGGCAACATCGCCGATTCCTCGTTGGCAGCCTTGCGGCCCGCCGACCACGCCCACCAGCAGATGGCCAGGAACGTCAGCAGCGACAGGACAGTGGCGATGGAAGTCACGATCACCATGGCATTACTCCTTGGCGGGTGCGGCCGTCTCGGCCGCAGGCGCTGCGGCAGCGGGTGCCGTATCCAGACGGACGTTGCGACGGTTCAGGCCCAGACCCTGCAAGTACGCGACCATGGCGTCCTCTTCGGTCTTGCCCACCAGCTCTTCCGGTGCGCCTGCGATGTCGGCATCCGTATAGGGCACGCCCAGACGCTGCAGCGCGCGCATGCGGGCCTGGACCGAATCGGTCGGCAGCGGCGTCTTTTCGAGCCACGGATACGACGGCATCACCGATTCGGGCACCACGTCGCGCGGATTGCGCAGGTGGATGCGCTGCCAGTCATCGGAATACCGCCCACCCACGCGGGCCAGATCCGGACCAGTTCGCTTGGAACCCCACAGGAATGGGTGGTCATATACCGACTCGCCCGCCGTGGAGAAATGGCCATAACGCTCGGTTTCGGCCTGCAGCGTGCGCACCTGTTGCGAATGGCAACCCACGCAGCCTTCACGGATATAGATGTCACGCCCCATCAGCCGCAACGGCGAATACGGCGTGATGCCCGGATCGGGCTGGGTGGTGGAGTGCTGGAAAAACAGCGGCACGATCTGCACCAGACCGGCAATGCTGACCACGATGATTGTCGCGATGATCAGCCAGCCGACGTTCTTTTCCAGCGTCTCGTGCCTGAAAAATCCTTGATTCTGAGACATTGTTTGCGTCCTCGGCTCTGGTCAGTGGGCGGAAGCCGGCAGGCTGGCCGGGATCGGCGCATCCACGGTCGGCTTGCCGGCGATGGTGCGGAACACGTTGTAGGCCATGATGAACATGCCACCCAGGAAGCACAGGCCACCGGCCAGACGGATCAGGTAGAACGGATACTTGGCCTTGACCGCCTCCACGAACGCGTAGGTCAGCGTGCCGTCCGGCTGCGTGGCGCGCCACATCAGCCCTTCCATCACACCGGCGATCCACATCGAGGCGATATAGAGCACCACGCCGATCGTGGCCACCCAGAAGTGCAACTCGATCAGACGCGTGCTGTACATCTGCTTTTCACCGAACAGGCGCGGGATCAGGTAGTAGAGCGAGCCAATCGAAATCATCGCGACCCAGCCCAGCGCGCCCGAATGGACGTGGCCGATCGTCCAGTCCGTGTAGTGCGACAGCGCATTCACGGTCTTGATCGACATCATCGAGCCCTCGAACGTGGCCATGCCGTAGAACGACAGCGCCACCACCAGGAACTTGAGGATCGGGTCGGTGCGCAGCTTGTGCCAGGCACCGGACATGGTCATGATCCCGTTGATCATGCCGCCCCACGACGGCGCGAGCAGGATCAGCGAGAACACCATGCCCAGCGACTGTGCCCAGTCGGGCAGCGCGGTGTATTGCAGATGGTGCGGGCCGGCCCACATGTAGGTGAAGTTGAGCGCCCAGAAGTGGACGATCGACAGGCGATAGGAATAGATCGGACGCTCGGCCTGCTTCGGGATGAAGTAGTACATCATGCCCAGGAAGCTGGTGGTCAGGAAGAAGCCCACGGCGTTGTGGCCGTACCACCACTGGATCATGGCGTCCTGCACACCCGCATAGGCGGAATACGACTTCCACATCGACGCCGGCATCTCGATGTTGTTGACGATATGCAGGATGGCGATGGTCAGGATGTAGGCGCCGAAGAACCAGTTGGCCACGTAGATGTGCCGGGTCTTGCGCTTGACAATCGTGCCGAAAAAGACGATGGCGTAGGCCACCCATACCAGCGTGATCAGGATGTCGATCGGCCATTCGAGCTCGGCATACTCCTTCGAGCTCGTGATGCCCATTGGCAGCGTGATCGCGGCGGCCACGATGACGATCTGCCAGCCCCAGAACGTGAATGCCGCGAGCGGCCCGCAGAACAGGCGCGCCTGGCAGGTGCGCTGCACCACGTAATACGACGTGGCAAACAACGCGCTGCCGCCAAATGCGAAGATCACCGCATTGGTATGCAGCGGCCGCAGTCGGCCGAACGACAGCCACGGCGTATTGAAATTCAGATCCGGCCAGATCAATTGCGCCGCAAGCAGAACGCCTACGGCCATGCCGACGATGCCCCAGACCACGGTCATGACGGCAAACTGCCGCACTACACCGTAGTTGAAGGTGTCGACGCGTGGAGACGCGGTGGTGACAGCCATTCAGACCCCCAAGCTAAGTAAGAATAAACCTATTGACTGTGTGACTTTAGAAAAACAGAGCGCTCGTCGTGTTGACTTCAATCAATCCTTACGCACCACGCACGAACTGTTTTCGCCGGGTAATGTCTGTGCACCGGTCTTGCACCAGGACGCATTGGCCCGATTCGCCCTACCGGGCATGTTCGGGCCGCTGCGGCTTGTCGTTATCGAGCAGGATGGCTTCGGCGGGCCGGTCCAGGTCGTCGTATTGACCCGCATGCAGCGCCCACCACAAGACCCCGGCGATCAATGCCACCAGCACCAGGCTCATCGGCACCAACAGATATAGCGTTTCCATCAGGACTCCCCATCCGGCGCTTCGGGTGCCGCTGCCTTGACGCGCAGCAACCGCCACGCATTGGCCACAACCAGCAGCGACGACACCGACATGCCGATCCCGGCCATCCAGGCCGTAACGTGACCCGTCGCGGCCAGCGGGATGGCCACCACGTTGTAGGCGAAGGCCCAGCCGAGGTTCTGTCGCACCACGCGGCGGGCGCGACGGGCAGCCGCGACGGCGGTCGCGATCTCCGCCACCCCGCCGTGCGTCAGCACCGCATCGGCCCCTGCCTGCGCCAGCGGCGCGCCGCTACCGATGGCAATCGATACCTGCGCCTGCGCCAGCACCGGGGCATCGTTGATGCCGTCGCCCACGGCCAGCACCACCGCACCGCGTTGCTGCAGCGCGGCCACGTACTCGCGCTTGCCTTCGGGTGTCACGGCGCCGAGGGCGGTAGCCATGCCGAAACGGTCGGCCCACCAGCGCACGGCCGCCATCTCATCGCCCGACACGAGGTGGCAGCGCACGCCAAGCGAATCCAGCGCGCGAAGCAATGCACGGGTCTGGCCGCGCTCGACATCGGCGAGCAGGAAGCAGGCGAGCGGGCCCGTGGCGTCGCCCAGCCACACCTGCGTGGCGCCCGGGTGACTCTCGTGCCCCCATTCGCCGGCGTCCGCGCTGGAGGAGAGCGCGGCCACGTACGCGCGTCGCCCAAGGCGAAGCCGGCAACCGTCGACCGACGCTTCGAGCCCCTGCCCCGGCACATTGCGCAGGTCGCTCACTGTGGGTCGACCCGTGCCCGCGTCGTCGCAAGATTCGGCAAACGCCCGTGCAATCGGATGCTCGCCGCCACGCTCCATGGCGGCCGCGACGCGTCGGCAACCCTGCGCATCGAGTGCCCCGAAAGTCTGTGTGGAAACCAGCGCGAAGCGGCCTTCAGTCAGCGTGCCGGTCTTGTCGAGCACTACGTCGGTCACCCGCGCCAATGCTTCGAGCGCATGCGCGCGTGTCAGCAACATCCCGCGCCGCGACAGCGCCGCCCCCGCGGCCGCCAGCGCGGCCGGCGTGGCCAGCGACAGCGCACAGGGACAGCTGACAACCAGCACCGCCACCGTCACCAGCAACGCGCGCGACGGATCGATCCACAGCGCCCAGACCGCCCCGGTCGCCACCGCCATGATCAGCAGCGTGCCGACGAACCAGCCGGCCACGCGATCGGCCACTTGCGCCAGCCTCGGCTTGTCCGCCAGCGCCCGGTCCAGCACGGCGACGATCTCGGCCAGACGCGTTTGCGCGCCAATACGCTCGATACGTATTTCCAGCGGGCTGGCGGCATTGAAGCAGCCCGCCAGCACGGCGTCGCCCGCCACGCGCTTCACCGGCCGCGCCTCGCCCGTCAGCATTGATTCATCGAGCTCGCTCGCGCCGGCCAGCACCACGCCGTCGGCGGGCACGATCTCGCCGGCCTTGACGCGAATACGGTCTCCCGGCTGCAATCTGGCGACCGGAATGCGCTCGCCCGCCCCGCCGGCCTGCGCCAGCCGCTCGCAGGTGGCCGGCAACTGCCGCGCCAGCATTTCCGCGCCGCTGCGCGATGCCTGGCGCACCCGCAGTTCCAGGTAGCGCGCCAGCAACAGGAACGCGACAAACATCGTCACGGAATCGAAATAGACCTCGCCCACGCCGCGCGCGGTGGCCACGGCGCTGGCCAGGAACCCTGCCGCCACGCCGATGGCGACCGGCACGTCCATGCCCATGTGGCGGTGGCGCAGCGACCGCCAGGCGCCGGCAAAGATCGGCCACGCGGAATAGAGAACGACCGGAACGGTCAGGGCGAAGCTGGCCCAGCGCATCAATTGCAGTTGGCCGGGATCGATGGTGGCCTCATGCGTGTAGAGGGGCCACGCGTACATCATCACCTGCATCATGCCGAGCATGGCCACCGCCATCCGCATCAGCAGGCTGCGGCGTTCGCGGCGGTCCTGCTGGTCGGAGCGCGACACTTCGAACGGCCACGCTGCATAGCCGATATCGGCCAGGCTGGACAGCAGGTTGGCCACGCCTTGCGAGGCGTCGCGCCACCGCACGACGACGCGGCGCGTCGCCACGTTGGCCACCACCGATTCCACCCCGTCGAGCCGCCCGAGATGCTGTTCGATCAGCCAGGCGCAGGCAGCACAGCGGATGTTTTCCGGCGCCAGCGTCACCTCGGAACGGCCCTCTCCCGCCGGTCGCACGAACTGGCCGCGCAGTTCCGGGCTGTCGTAGGCCGCCCAGACCGGCTCGGCTTCGCGCCGCGCTTCGGCGTCGATCGGACGCGCAAAGCGCGTGACATCGCCATAGAGATGGCCGAAACCGCCCGCGTGCAGCGTCTGCGCCAGGGTCTGGCAGCCACCGCAGCAGAAGGCGCGCGGCTGGCCGTCAATCTGGACGACAAACGGCGCGGCGCCCGTCAGCGGCTGGCCGCAATGGAAACAATCGGTGGAATCTGAGGCTGTTGATGCAGAAGACGCCGTTGCCCGCCCGGCAGAAGGGGCGTCCGAATGGTCGGCAAAGGTACTGGCCGGAACGGCGGCAGATACCAGACCTGGCGCGAAGGGGGCGGGAGTTGGAGACGACATGGCGCGCTTTTATTACCCAGTGGATACTAGGTACCTTGCGCGCGCCCTACCTTGATACAAATCAAACTTGGGGAAACACTCCCAAAATTGCTTCCCGCAGGTGTCCGGCAAACAACGGAGGCCGGCCGGATGCCTTGACGTGCCCTGACTTCAGGTCGGTCAGGTCAGCGAGGTATCCATCACCCGGCGTTCCGACTCCAGGTACTCCCGCGACTGCATCTCGATGATCCGCGACACGGTCCGGTGGAACTCGTTGGCCATCTGCCCTTCCGTGTACAGCTCGTCGGCCGGCACTTCGGCAGAGATCAGCAGCTTGACCTTGTGGTCGTAGAACACGTCGATCAGCCAGGTGAAGCGGCGCGCCTCCGACGACATCCGCGGCGTCATCTTCGGCACGTCCGAAAGAATCACGGTGTGGAATTGCGAGGCAATTTCCAGATAGTCGTTCTGCGAACGCGGTCCGCCGCACAGCGTGGCGAAATCGAACCAGACCACGCCGTTGGCCTTGCGCAGCGCCTTGATCTCGCGATGCTCGATATGGAGAATCGGCGATTCGTCGGCGGTACCGGCGATCGACACGAACGCGTCGCGCAGTGCGGCGCTGGCCTCACGGCCCAGCGGCGTGTGGTACGCCTGCACCTGTTCCAGCGCCCGCTTCCGGTAATCGATCCCGGCGTCAACGTTCAGGACGTCGAGCTTCGTCTGCAGAAGCTGGATGGCCGGCAGCACGCGGTCGCGGTGGAGGCCGTCCGGGTACAACAGGTCCGGGCGATAGTTCGAGGTCATCACGAACTGCACGCCGTTGTCGAACAGCTGCTGCAGCAGGCGGTGCAGGATCATGGCATCCGCCACGTCGCTGACGTGAAATTCGTCGAAACAGATCAGACGGAAACGGCGCGCGATGCGCCTGGCCAGCTCGTCGAGCGGATCGGGGCGACCCCGCAGCTCCTCGAGCTCGCGATGCACCTCGCGCATGAATTCGTGGAAATGCAGCCGGGTCTTGCGCACCACCGGCACGCAGGAATAGAAGCTGTCCATCAGGAACGACTTGCCGCGCCCCACCCCACCCCACAGGTACACGCCCTTGGGCACGTCAGGGTGTACCAGCAGCTTCTTCAGCGCGTTGTTGCGGCGGCTTTTGTACGCCACCCACTCGTCGTAGCACTGCTGCAGCCGGGCCACGGCGCGCAATTGCGCCTCGTCGGACTGGTAGCCGCGCTGCTTGAGTTCGTGTTCGTAAAACTCGGTGACGTTCATGTCGGGGCTCGGAAATGCCGGGGTGCTTCAAGCGAAAACGGCGCGCCGCAGGAATCGCGGCGCGCCGGTGTTCACCAGGAGGTGAACGGGTATTACATGTTCAGCTGACGCTTGTCGACGGCCAGCGCCGCTTCGCGCATGACTTCCGACATCGACGGGTGCGGGTGGCAGACGCGACCGATGTCTTCGCTTGCGGCCTTGAACTCCATGGCCACCACGGCTTCGGCGATCAGGTCCGAAGCATTGGCTGCCACGATGTGCACGCCCAGGATCTCGTCGGTCTTGGCGTCCGCCAGCATCTTGACGAAGCCGTCGGCTGCGCCCATGCCCAGTGCACGGCCATTGGCCATGAACGGGAACTGGCCCGACTTGTACTCGCGGCCTTCGGCCTTGAGCTGTTGCTCGGTCTTGCCGACCCACGCGATTTCCGGGAACGTGTAGATGACCCAGGGAACCGTGTTGAAGTCGATGTGCGGCTTCTGGCCAACGATGCGCTCGGCCACGGCCACGCCTTCGTCTTCGGCCTTGTGCGCCAGCATCGGGCCACGCACCACGTCGCCGATTGCCCAGATGCCCGGCACCTTGGTCTGGCAGTGGTCGTCGACTTCGATGAAGCCACGTTGATCCACGCCCAGGCCAACCGCTTCCAGGCCCAGGTTGTCGGTGTTCGGCACGCGGCCAACCGATACGATCAGACGATCGACCTCGAGCGTCTGGTCCTTGCCGTCCTTGTCGGTGTAGGCAACGGTGACGTTGTCCTTGCCGGTCTTGACTTCGTTGACCTTGACGCTCAGGTGGAACTTCAGGCCCTGCTTGGTCAGCAGCTTCTGGGCTTCCTTGGCCACGCCTTCGTCGGCGGCGCCCAGGAACGCGGGCAACGCTTCGAGCACGGTCACGTCGGCACCCAGGCGGCGCCAGACCGAACCGAGTTCCAGGCCGATCACGCCGGCGCCAATCACGCCCAGCTTCTTCGGTACCGTCTCAAACTTCAGCGCGCCTTCGTTGTCGCTGATCAGCTTGTTGTCGACGGGGATACCGGGCAGATGGCGGGCCTTCGAACCCGTGGCGATGATGACCTGCTTGGCAGTCAGCGTTTCGCCGTTCACTTCGACCTGGAAGCCTTCAGCGGCCTTGCCGGCGAACTTGCCGTAGCCCTTGAACAGCGTGACCTTGTTCTTGCGGAACAGGAACTCGATGCCCTTGGTCATCTTGCCGACGATGTCATCCTTGCGCTTGAGCATCTTGGCCACGTCGACCTTGATGTCACCCACGGTGATGCCGTGGTCGGCCAGGTGGTGCGAGGCGTTCTCGAACTCTTCCGAGGAAGCCAGCAGCGCCTTGGACGGGATGCAGCCCACGTTCAGGCAGGTGCCACCCAGGCGGGCTTCGCCCTTGGGATCGTCATAGGCGTTGCCTTCCAGGCAGGCCACGTTCAGGCCCAGCTGGGCAGCACGGATGGCGGCGATGTAGCCGCCGGGGCCGGCGCCGATCACCAGCACGTCGAATTGTTTGCTCATGGGAAATATCTCTTTGGCACGTCATGCCTGCGCCAATATGGCAGGCATCCGGCGGCATCGTGCAGATGCGCTCGCCGGGTCCCCGCACCGCGGCGCGGGGACGACGACAAACGAAAGACGGAGTGTCTGTCTGGGGACAGGACCGATTACAGGTCCAGCAGCAGGCGGGCCGGATCTTCCAGGGCTTCCTTCATGGCCACCAGACCCAGGACGGCTTCGCGGCCGTCGATGATACGGTGGTCATAGGACATGGCCAGGTAGTTCATCGGACGGATCACGATCTGACCGTCTTCCACCACGGCGCGGTCCTTGGTGGCGTGAACGCCCAGGATGGCCGATTGCGGCGGGTTGATGATCGGGGTCGACAGCATCGAACCGAACGTACCGCCGTTCGAGATCGAGAACGTACCGCCGGTCAGGTCGTCCAGCGACAGCTTGCCGTCACGGGCCTTGGCGCCGAATTCGGCAATCTTCTTCTCGATGTCGGCCAGGCTCATCTGGTCGGCGTTGCGCAGGATCGGCACCACCAGGCCACGCGGCGAGCCGACGGCGATACCGATGTCGAAGTAGCCATGGTAGACGATGTCATTGCCATCAACCGAAGCGTTGATGATCGGGTACTTCTTCAGCGCATGGACGGCGGCCTTCACGAAGAACGACATGAAGCCCAGCTTCACGCCGTGTTCCTTCTCGAAGCGATCCTTGTACTTGTTACGCAGATCCATGACCGGCTTCATGTTCACTTCGTTGAACGTGGTCAGGATGGCGTTGGTCGATTGCGACTGCACCAGGCGCTCGGCGATACGGGCGCGCAGGCGGCTCATCGGTACGCGCTCTTCCGGGCGGTCGCCCAGCGCGGCGAAGTCGACCTGGGCCGACACTTGCGGCAGCGCCGGCTTGGCAGCGGCCGGAGCCGGTGCAGCCTTGGCGGCCGGGGCCGAACCAGCAGCCAGCACGTCGCCCTTGGTGATACGGCCGTCCTTGCCGGTGCCGGCCACTTGCGAGGCCGACAGGCCGCCTTCGGCCATCAGCTTGGCAGCCGACGGCATGGCGATGGCGCCAGCCGCGGCGGGAGCGGCAGCCGGGGCAGCGGCCGGGGCCGGTGCGGCGGCAGCAGGAGCCGGGGCGGCAGCGGCCGGAGCGGCGGCGCCAGCAGTGGCTGCCGTGTCGATCTTGGCGATGATTTCGTCAGCAACGACAGTGTCGCCGTCGTTCTTGACAATCTGCGACAGCACGCCAGCCGACGGGGCCGGCACTTCCAGCACAACCTTGTCCGTTTCGATTTCGATCAGGATTTCGTCCTGAGCAACGGCTTCGCCCGGCTTCTTCTTCCAGTTCAGCATGGTCGCTTCGGCGACCGATTCAGACAGTTGCGGAACCTTGACGTCAACAATAGCCATGGTTTGTTAAATCCTCGATGTATGCGTGTGTGTTTCGTTTCAGGCAGGCAGTCCCGCGGCGCGCATCCCTGTGCGCCGCCGCGGGGTACCAACGAATTACTTGGTCAGAACAAAGCCCTTGAGCTTGGAGAACGCGGCTTCCAGCAACGCCTTCTGTTGCTCGTTGTGCTTTGCGTAGTAGCCCACCGCCGGCGAAGCCGAGGCGGGGCGACCGGCATAACCGAGCTTCTGGCCTTCCGTCATGTTTTCCATGATGTAGTGCTGGACGAAGAACCAGGCGCCCTGGTTCTGCGGTTCGTCCTGGCACCACACGATTTCGGTCGCGCCGGGGTATTTCTTGAGTTCCGCGGCCACGGCCTTGTGCGGGAACGGATACAGCTGCTCCAGGCGGATGATCGCGGTGTCGGTCGCCTCGCGTTCCTTGCGGGTGTTGACCAGGTCGTAGTAGACCTTGCCCGAGCACATGATCACGCGCTTGACCTTGCTGGCGTTCAGTTCCTCGTGATCGGGGATCACGGTCTCGAAATGGCCCTTGGCCAGATCGGACAGCGGCGACACGGCGTCCTTGCTGCGCAGCAGCGACTTCGGCGTCATGATCACCAGCGGCTTGCGGAACAGACGGATCATCTGGCGACGCAGCAGGTGGAAGATCTGGGCCGGCGTGGTCGGCTGGACCACCTGCATGTTGTGGTCTGCGCAGAGCTGCAGGAAACGCTCGATACGGGCCGAGCTGTGTTCCGGACCCTGGCCTTCGTAGCCGTGCGGCAGCATCATCGTCAGGCCCGAGGCGCGGCCCCACTTCACTTCACCCGACGAAATGAACTGGTCGATCACCACCTGGGCGCCGTTGACGAAGTCGCCGAACTGGGCTTCCCAGATCACCAGCGCGTTCGGTTCGGCGGTCGAGTAGCCGTATTCGAAGCCGAGCACGGCCTCTTCCGACAGCACCGAGTCGATCACCGTGAACGGTGCCTGGTTGTCAGACACGTTCTGCAGCGGCACGTACGAGCCGGCATCCCAGCGTTCGCGACCCTGGTCGTGCAGCACGGCGTGACGGTGCGTGAAGGTACCGCGGCCGGCATCCTGGCCGGTGATACGCACCGGGTAGCCCGAAGCGACCAGCGAGGCGAAGGCCAGGTGTTCACCCATGCCCCAGTCCAGCATCTGCTCGCCCTTGCCCATGTTGGAACGGTCCTTGATGACCTTGTCCACCAGCGGGTGCAGCTTGAGCTGTTCCGGAATCGTGGTGATGCGCTCGGCCAGACGCTTCAGTTCCGTCATCGGAACGGCGGTGTCGGCGGCATCGGTCCACTTGCGGTTCAGGAACGGCATCCAGTCCACGGCGAACTTGTTCTTGAAGTTCGACAGGACCGGGTCGACCGTGTGCTTGCCAGCATCCATGGCAGCACGATAGCCCTTGACCAGCTCGTCGCCGAAGTCGGCAGCGGTCAGATTCTGGGCCACCAGCTTGTCGGCGTACAGCTTGCGCGTACCCGGGTGCTGGCCGATCTTCTTGTACATCAGCGGCTGCGTCATGGCAGGGGTGTCCTGCTCGTTGTGACCCAGCTTGCGGAAGCAGATGATGTCGACCACGACATCCTTGTTGAATTCCATGCGGAAATCAACGGCCAGCTGCATGGCGTACACGACGGCTTCGGGATCGTCGCCGTTCACGTGCAGCACCGGGGCCTCGATCATCTTGACCACGTCCGTGCAATACAGCGTCGAACGCGCATCGCGGGGGTCCGAGGTCGTGAAGCCGATCTGGTTGTTGATGACGATGTGCATCGTGCCGCCCGTGCCGTAGCCGCGGGTCTGCGCGAGGTTCAGCGTTTCCATCACCACGCCCTGGCCGGCAAAGGCGGCGTCGCCGTGCACCTGCACCGGCAGCACTTCCTTGTGACCAGCGTCGCCACGGCGTTCCTGGCGGGCCTTCGACGAGCCTTCCACCACCGGGTTGACGATTTCCAGGTGCGACGGGTTGAACGCGAGCGACAGGTGAACCGGGCCGCCTTCGGTCGAGACATCGCTCGAGAAGCCCTTGTGGTACTTCACGTCACCGGCCGGCAGGTCGTCGACGTGCTTGCCTTCGAATTCGGCGAACAGGTCGGCCGGCATCTTGCCGAGCGTGTTGACCAGCACATTCAGACGGCCGCGGTGGGCCATGCCGATCACGATTTCCTGCACGCCCTTGGTACCGGCGTGCTGGATCAGTTCGTCCATTGCGGCGATGAAGCTCTCGCCACCTTCCAGCGAGAAACGCTTCTGGCCGACGTACTTGGTGTGGAGGAATCGCTCCAGGCCTTCGGCTGCGGTCAGGCGGTCGAGGATGTGCTTCTTCTTCTCCAGCGTGAACACGGGCTTGGAACGCGTGGTTTCCAGGCGCTCCTGCCACCAGCGTTTCTGCGCCTGGTCGCTCACGTACATGAACTCGGCGCCGATGGTGCCGCAGTAGGTCTCACGGAGGTTGTTGAGCAGCTCGCGCAGGCTCATCGACTCCTTGCCGAAATACGTGTTGCTGGCATTGAAGACGATGTCGAGGTCGGCCTCGGAAAAACCGTAGAACGCCGGATCCAGGTCAGGCAGGGGCGGACGCTCCTGGCGCTTGAGCGGATCGAGGTCGGCCCAGTGCGAACCGATGTTGCGGTAGGCGGCGATCAGCTGCGTGGCAGCGACGCGCTTGCGACCCATGTCGGAGTCGGCCGAGGCAACGATGGTCTTGATGGGGCCCGCCTTGGCGCGCTCGGCGAACGAGGCGACGATCGGTGCGTGGGGGATATCGCGGGCGTTGGAACCATCCACAGCCGGGACATTCTGCATCGCGTCGAAGTACGCGCGCCAGTTGTCGGGAACCGAGCTGGGATTCTGGAGATAGGCCTCGTACAGCTCTTCCACATAGGGGGCGTTGCCGCCGAAGAGGTACGAATTGCTTTGATACTGCTGCATCATGGGGCGCTCACTATTCTCCGGGTATGCCGGAGTTAAGCGGGTTCATCAACCTTCCGCGACACGGCCTGACCGGTTAGCGGATTGCAAACAACTCTTGGGGGCCCTGCGGTTACCACCTTGAACGAACGGCACCCGGGGGTGCCGTCTGTCTCGGTCTCGCCGCCAGACCCAAAAGGGCAAGTTGTGCGGGAAGGACCTAAGTCTTCACTCGCGGAGCATAGCATGTAATCCCCCAGACAGTGGGGACTTTTCGTGATGCAAAATCGAGACAGTTTGTCCAGGAACGTTACGGCTGCGATTCGATCTGGTCGACCGCATCGGTAATCAGGCCATCGAGCCCCCAGGACAACAGATCCCGCGCGCGGGACGGGTCGTTGACCGTGTAGCACAACGCCTTGAAGCCGGCGGCGTGGGCGTCGGCGATGACCTTGGCGTCGAGTTCGCGATGATTCGAGTCGAGCGCCACGCAGTCCAGACGCCGCAACCGGTCGAGCCAGTCGGCAGGCAGCTTGTCCAGCAGCAATGCACGCGGCAGGCCCGGCGCGGCCAGCCGTGCGGCTTCGAGCGCAACCTCGGAAAACGACGATAGCAGCGGCGGCACCGCAGCATCCTTCCACAATGAAAGTGCGTCAAGCGCCACAGCGGCGCCAGTGCGATCTTCGGCACCCGGCACCGGCTTGATCTCGATATTCACCAGGTAGCCGTTGGCCTGCGTATAGCGGGCGATGGCCGACAGCGTCGGCACCGGCTCGCCGGCAAAAGCCGGGCTGTGCCAGCTGCCGGCGTCCAGCAGGGCGATCTCGCCAAGCGTCAGCGCATCGACGCGCCCATGGCCGGACGTGGTCCGGTCCAGCGTGGCGTCGTGCATCAGCACGGGCTTGCCATCGCCGGACAGCTTCACGTCGAACTCGAACATCCGGTAGCCAAACGACGCGCCGTGGCGAAAGGCCGCCAGCGTATTCTCGGGCGCCAGCTTGCCGGCGCCACGGTGCGCGATATGGCGCGGATACGGCCAGTTCGTCCGGATATCGCTCATGCCAGCGCCTCGATCCGCTTGCCATGCTGCATGTCGAAGAAATGCAGGTGGTCAGCCGACGCCGTGATCGGCAGCCTGTCGCCGGCACGCACCGGCATATGGCTGTCCAGCCGCACCACGACCGGCTGGCCGCCGAGCGTGCCATAGGCGAACGAGTCGGCGCCCAGCGCCTCGACCACGCGCACATCGACCTCGGCAATCGCCTCGTGCGTCGCGCATGGCTCGATGTGTTCGGGGCGCAGCCCCATCAGCGCCTGCTCCGGCAGGTGCAGGCCCATCGGCAGATGACCCAGCGTGGCCGCCGCGCCCTGCCCTTCCTTCGGCAGCACGCGCATCTGCGCCTCGCCGCCATTGGTGCCCTGCCCCGAGCCATTGCGCGCCACCGGCACCAGGTTCATCGGCGGCGAGCCGATAAAGCTGGCCACGAACGTGCTGGCCGGGCGGGAATAGACTTCCAGCGGCGTGCCGATCTGCTCCACACGTCCGCCGTTGAGCACCATCATGCGGTCGGCCAGCGTCATGGCCTCGACCTGGTCGTGGGTCACGTACATGCTGGTGGTCTTCAGGCGGCGATGCAGGTCCTTCAGCTCCAGCCGCATCTGCACGCGAAGCTTGGCATCGAGGTTCGACAGCGGCTCATCGAACAGGAACACCGCCGGTTCGCGCACGATGGCGCGGCCCATGGCCACGCGCTGGCGCTGGCCGCCCGACAGCGCGCGGGGCTTGCGTTCGAGCAGCGGCGCCAGTTCCAGGATGCCAGCCGCGTGCGTCACCCGCTGCTCGATCTCGGCCTTCGACATGCCGCGGATCTTGAGGCCGTACGCCATGTTGTCGTAGACGCTCATGTGCGGATACAGCGCGTAGTTCTGGAACACCATCGCGATGTCGCGCTCGGCCGGCTCCAGGTCGTTCACGACCTTGTCACCGATATGCACCTCGCCTCCGGTGATGGTTTCGAGCCCCGCCACCATGCGCAGCAGCGTGGACTTGCCGCAGCCGGACGGGCCGACGATCACGATGAACTCGCCGTCGGCGATTTCCATATCGATGCCATGCACCACCTGGGTGCCGCCGGCGTAGGTCTTCTGTACGTTTCGAAGAGACAGCTTTGCCATGTCTGACCTTATTTTTCCGTTTCCACCAGGCCCTTGACGAACCAGCGTTGCATCAGCACGACCACCACGGCCGGCGGAATCATCGCCAGCATCACCGTGGCCATCACCAGGTTCCAGTCGGTGGCCGCATCGCCCGAGCGAGAGATCATCTGCGTCACGCCCACCACCACGGGCGTCATCGATTTCTGCGTGGTGATCAGCAGCGGCCACAGGTACTGGTTCCACCCGTAGATGAACTGGATCACGAACAGCGCCGCGATGCTGGTGCGCGACAGCGGCAGCACCACATCCCAGAAGAAGCGCAGCGGGCCAGCGCCGTCGATGCGTGCCGCCTCGGCCAGTTCGTCCGGAATGGTCAGGAAGAACTGGCGGAACAGGAACGTGGCCGTGGCCGACGCGATGATCGGAATCGTCAGCCCGAAATAGCTGTCCAGCAGGCCCAGATCCGACACCACCTTGTAGGTCGGCAGGATCCGCACTTCCACCGGCAGCATCAGCGTGATGAAGATCATCCAGAAGAAGACCTTGCGCAGCGGAAAGCGGAAATAGACCACCGCGAAGGCCGAGATGATCGAGATCGCGATCTTGCCCAGCGCGATGCCCAGCGCCATGATCAGGCTGTTCTTCATCATCGTGGACACCGGCGACGCCGACTCGCCCACGCCCTGGAACAGCACCGTGCGATAGTTTTCGATCAGGTGGCTGCCCGGGATCAGCGTCATGGGGGCATCCAGCACCTGCTCGGCCGTCAGCGTCGACGCCACGAAGGTCAGGTACACGGGGAATGCCACCACGACGATGCCCAGGATCAGCACCACGTGGGTAATAAAGTCCAGTACAGGACGACGCTCTACCATTGCCTATCCTCCTGTCAGTACTGGACCTTGCGTTCCACGAAGCGGAACTGCACCACGGTCAGCGCGATCACGATCACCATCAGCACCACCGACTGCGCGGCCGAACCGCCGATATCCATACCTCGGAAGCCATCGTGGAACACCTTGTACACGAGCGTGTTCGTGGAGTTGAACGGGCCGCCGTGCGTCACCGCATCGATGATCGCGAAGGTGTCGAAGAACGCGTAGACCACATTGATCACCAGCAGGAAGAACGTGGTCGGCGACAGCAGCGGGAACACGATCGACCAGAACCGCTTCCACGGCCCGGCGCCATCGATGGCCGCCGCTTCGATCAGCGACTTGGGAATGCTCTGCAGCCCGGCCAGGAAGAACAGGAAGTTGTAGCTGATCTGCTTCCAGGCGGCTGCCAGCACCACCAGGGCCAGTGCCTGGTTGCTGTCGAGCAGGTAGTTCCAGTCCACGCCGATCTTGCGCAGCGCGTACGACACCACGCCCAGCGTCGGGTTGAACATGAACATCCAGAGCACGCCCGCCACGGCCGGCGCCACGGCGTACGGCCAGATCAGCAGCGTCTTGTAGCCGGTGGCGGCGCGCACCACACGGTCGGCAAAGTACGCCAGCAGCAGCGCCACCGACAGGCCCACCACCGTCACGCCAATGGCGAAGACGGCCGTCACCTGGAACGATTCGATGTAGTTCGGATCGTTCCAGAGCGTGACGAAGTTGTCGGCGCCGACGAAATCGAGATGGATGCCGAAGGCATCCTGCTGCAGCATCGACTGCCACAGCGCCTGCCCGGCCGGCAGGAAGAAGAAGACCAGCGTGATGACGATCTGCGGCAGCACCAGCAGATACGGCAGCCACGGCGACCGGAATACGACGCGTTTTTCCATGGGATGGAGTCCGCCCTGAGACTAAACGACTAAACGACTGACCAAACGTCAAGCGGGCGACGGTTGTGCCGCCGCCCGCCAGGGTCCTGCACCGACCGGGCTTATTCCCGGGCGGTCTTCTGGAAGCGTTCCAGCTGCTCGTTACCGCGTGCCACAGCCGCGTCCAGCGCCGCCTTCGGCTCCTTCTTGCCGGCCCACACCGATTCCAGTTCCTCGTCGACGATCGTGCGGATCTGCACGAGGTTACCCAGGCGCACACCGCGCGACTTCTCGGTGGTCTTCACGACCATCTGCTCGACCGATACGTCGGCACCCGGGTTCTTGTCGTAATAACCCGATTTCTTGGTCAGCTCATAGGCGGCCATCGTCACCGGCAGGTAGCCGGTGGCCTGGTGCCAGTCCGATTGGATCTCGGGCTGCGACAGGAACGTGAAGAACTTGGCCACGCCCTTGTATTCTTCGGCCTTCTTGCCGCCCATCACCCACAGCGACGCGCCACCGATGATCGTGTTCTGGGGGGCGCCCTGCACGTCCGCGTAGTACGGCAACTGCGACACGCCGAACTGGAACTTGGCGTTTTTACGAATATTGGCCAGCGACGCCGACGAGCCGGTGAACATCGCGCATTCGCCGTTATAGAACTTGGCTTGCGATTCCGACTTGCGGCCGCCGTAGCTGAAATAGCCCTTCTTGACCATTTCCTGCAGGTTCGTGATGTGCTTCACGTGCAGCGGGCTGTTGAACACCAGGCGTGCGTCGGTGCCGCCAAAGCCGTTGTTCTTGGACGCGAACAGCGTGTTGTGCCAGGCCGAAAAGCTCTCCAGGTGCACCCAGCTCTGCCAGTCGGTCGTGTAGGCGCAGCTGCTGCCGGCCGCCTTGAGCTTGGCCGAATACTGCATCACCTCGGGCCAGGTCTTGGGCGGCGCCGACAGGCCAGCCTTCTTGAAGGCGTCCTTGTTGTAATAGAAGACGGTGGTCGAGCTGTTGAACGGGAACGACAGCATCTCGCCCTTCGACGAGGTGTAGTAACCCGCGACGGCCGGGATATATGCCTTCTGGTCGAACTTCTCGCCCGATTCCTTCATGACGACGGACACCGGCTTGATGGCGCCCTTGGCGCTCATCATGGTGGCGGTACCCACCTCGAACACCTGCAGGATGGCCGGCGCGCCGCCGGCGCGGAACGCTGCGATGCCGGCGGCCATCGTCTCGTCGTAGTTGCCCTTGTTCACGGGCACGATCTTGTAGTCGGACTGGCTGGCGTTGAACTTGTTGGCGATCTCGTTCACCTTGTCGTTCAGCGCGCCCTGCATGGCGTGCCACCACTGGATCTCTACGGCTGCGTGGGCCGTGCCGGCAAGGGCCAGGCTGGCCACTGCGGCGAATTTCACTGCGAAGCGCGGGAAGGACATGGTATTTCTCCTGAGGCCGTTCGGTGCGACAGTTTTTTTGAAAAAGCGACCGACTGTATGCATTTTTTGTGACAGGCATGTTACGCCGCTCCGTTGTCATCGAACACCGGGCAAACCCGCTCTTGCGCAAGAGAATGTTGCAGCATATTGACGACAGACAATTGCCGCGCCGGGCGCCGTTCGCCGCGGCTACAATGCCCCGCCATGACCGCACCGACCTCCTTTTCCGCCCTGCCCGACAGCGCGCTGCGCCGTGTCCGTGGCATCCTGACCGACATCGACGGCACCCTGACCACCGACGGCCGCCTGCCCGCCGTTACTTATGTCGCGCTCGACCGGCTCAAACGTGCCGGACTGCACGTGATTCCGGTCACGGGGCGCTGCATCGCGTGGGCGGAGATCCTGACCCGCCTATGGCCCGTTGATGCCATCATCGGCGAAAACGGGGCGTTCTATTCGCATCTTGTCGATAACAAACTCATCACGCGCTTCCTGGACGACGCCGCCACGCGCGAGGCGAACCTGTTCCGCATCCACGCACTGGGCCAGGAAATCCTGCGCGAAGTGCCGGGCTGCGCGCTGGCCTCGGATCAGGCATGGCATGCGGCCGACCTGGCGATCGACCACGCCGAGGACGTATCGCCGCTGCCGCAGGCCGCCGTCGACCGCATCGTGGCGATCATGCGCGGCGCCGGCATGACGGCCACGGTCAGCTCGATCCACGTCAACGGCTGGTTCGGCCATCACGACAAGCTGTCGATGAGCCGGCTCTGTGTAGAGGAATTACTCGGGGAAGACATCGACGCAAAGCGCGACGAATGGCTGTTCATTGGCGACTCGGCCAATGACGTGGCGATGTTCGGGCATTTCCCGCTGTCGGTAGGTGTCGCCAACGTGCGAGACATTCTGGACAAACTGCCAGTGAAACCCGCCTACATCACCGATGGGGCGGGGGGCGAAGGATTCGCGGAGATGGCGGAAAGGGTCTTAAGGCTGAAACAGTTGGCATGATGACCGTCAAGTAATCTCGATTTCCCCTCGCGTGGACGGCGAACCCGCCATCCACGCCGGTATAAGCACCGCTGCGCCGCGATGGCGCCCGGCTTCGCCAACCGACATTCGAGGGGAAATCGTCATGACGTACACGTCGCGCATCCTTGCGCATTCGAAGTCTGCATCCGCAGCAATACTCGCTGCCGCGACGCTCGGCGCCTGCGGTGGCGGCGACGGCGAACAGTCGGCGCCACCCACGACAGTCGCCGCACCCGCTCCCGCTCCCGCTCCCGCACCCGCTCCCGCTCCCGAAACATCGCCGCCCGCGCCACTGCCGGACCCGCCCAGCACCGTGTCGCCGGCCTGCAGCGATTGCGGCGCCGTCACCGCGAACACCTATGCCGGGAATGGCGTGGGGGTGTGGCAAGCCATCAACGCCTCGGCCACGACGGCCAGGATTCCGGTCCGGATCGACGGCCTGAGCGGGCAGGACGTCACGCTGGTCTTCACCAACCAGACCGCCCTGCCGAAAGTCATGCCAACGATTTCTCTGACGACGTCGCAGGCGTCCCCGGTCGCGGCGAACGCACTGCGATGGAAGGAAGATGGCGAGCCGGCCGTCAGGCAACGCATTGCGGACTTCAATCGCGAAGGCTGGGTGGCACTTGCCGGCAAGCGCGGCAACATACCGGGCTTCTCGGCACGGCAGAACCAGGGCGCTACGGCCCTGAACACCACCAGAAGCTGGTACCACGTCGACAATATCGCGCGTTCGGCCACGCTGGTGCTCCAGCGCGCCGCCAGCGACGGCACTATGGTCAATTTTTGGGTGGAGGAATCGGAAAATACCGAAGACCGGGTGAGCCCCGAAATCGTGGCGCTGCTTGCGGACAGCTTCACGCCCGCCGGCGGGCTCTATGACACGCTTACCTCGATCGGTGGCCCACTTTGGGGGCCGCACGACTATTCGGAGTTGATTCCCGCCACCGGACAGCCCATTGACATCGTGATCCTGAATTTCGACAACGATGGGCGGCCGACCGGCTTGCTTGGATACTTCTTTGCGCGAAACGCCTTGAAACGGCACCCCGTAACCAATCCGTACAGCAACGAATCGGTGTCGCTGTATATGGACGCCGAGGCGCTCTATCTTGGCGGCGCCGAGGCGCTGACGGAAATGGTCTCCACGATGATCCATGAAGCGATGCACCTGCAGAGCTTCTACCGCCGAGGCGTGGCCAAGGGCCCCTCCTACATATTTGAACGGTGGCTGGAGGAAGCTTCAGCCATGATGCTGGAGGATCTGGTCAGCCATTCCGTCAGCCCGGACTACAACACGATCCGCGACATGCGCTTTCCGGACTACGTCGGCTTCCCGGCCGGTTCCTACAACTGCAGCCTGATCGATTTCAGGCCTGCATCGGTGTCTTGCAACAGCTACGCCGTCTCCGGATCGCTCGGCGGATTTCTGACCCGGCACCTCGGACTCGACTTTTACAAGAACCTGCTGACCGATTTCAGCAGCACCAACTCGGTCCAGGTTCTTGATTCGGCCATCCGCTCGGTCAAGGACACTTCCGGTTTCGGCGAACAGCTACGCGCGTTTGCCGCGACTGCGGGCGCGCTGATGAAAATGCCGAGCCCTGCCGGCTTTGGCTTCCCGGAACGGGTGGACGGTGGCTTCACGTTGCCGCCGATCAATCCCCAGGACTTCCTGCCGATTCGAACGCTGACGCAGTCCGTCCCGCTTCTGCTGCAGCCCTACGGCAGCCTGCCGATCGTTCGCAGCGCCGTGACCGGGACGTACAGCGAGACAGTCGAGGTCCCGCCGGGCACATCGCTGTCTGTCGTGGTCCAATAAGGCTTTGGCGGGGTGCGCCGTCACCCCGCACTTCCGGAGACCGGGCGTGAAAGCATGTTTCGGCGCAATCCTCGTCGCAATACTCGCTGCACTTGCCATCACGGCATGTGCCACCGACCCGCCCGTCGAGCCGCCGCAGACGCTGGTGGGAGAGATTCAGATCCGGGGTAACGACCCCTTCCCGACAATCATGCTGGAAACAGACACGTTCGACTTCTGGGAACTGCGCGGCATGACGGTCCGTCAGGCCCGCGCGCTGGCAGGCAAACGGGTATCGGCACGCGGCCAGATCCTGGTCCCGCCGGGGCCCGACGTATGGCTGCCCGCGTTCCGGGTGGATGAGGCGCCCGAGCCAGTCAGTCCGTAAGCGATTCTGAGGTTTCCGATTGAAAAAGGGAGGCCCGACCGGGCCTCCCTCCACGTTTGCGCGGCACTGCGACCGGACTTCAGTCGAATCCCAGTTCCTGGAGCTTCCGCGTAATCGTATTCCGGCCAATTCCAAGCCGGGTCGCCGCTTCCACGCGGCGGCCGCGCGTGACGCCGAGCGCAGCCTCCAGCACGGCCTTCTCGAACCGGCGCGTCAGCGCGTCCATGACTTCCGGCTGGCCTGCCTCCAGCATCGACTTCGCCTCGCCGGCCAGAAGACTTTCCCAGCTCTGCGTGACAGCCGGCGCGGCATACGCGGGCGCCATGGCCGAAGATGTCGCCACCATCGGCGGACGCGTCGCCACCAGGGTGTCGCCATCCCCGCCCGGCGCGCCCATGCCGTAATCGGACGTTTCTACTGCCTCGTAGTCGCCGGCAGGTCGCATGTCGGCGGCCGGCGGACGCGACGCCGACAGGCTTTCGCCGTGCCCCGCATCGATCATCTCGCGCGGAAGATCCTTGACCTCGATGGTCTGCGCCGGCGCCATCACGGTCAGCCAGTTGCACAGGTTCTCAAGCTGGCGCACGTTGCCCGGGAACGGCAGCGTGCTGACGTAGGTCAACGCCTCGTCCGACATGCGCTTGGGCTCGACGCCCAGTTCCTTGGCGCTCTTCTGCAGGAAATGGCGCGCCAGCAGCGTGATATCCTCGGGCCGCTCGCGCAGCGGCGGCAGGCGCAGCCGGATCACGTTCAACCGGTGGAACAAGTCCTCGCGGAACAGCCCTTCCTTGACCCGCGTTTCCAGGTTCTGGTGAGTGGCGGCGATCACCCGCACATTGGCGCGCAGCGGATTGTGGCCGCCCACCCGATAGAAATTGCCGTCCGACAGCACGCGCAGCAGCCGCGTCTGCAGATCGAATGGCATATCGCCGATTTCATCGAGGAACAGCGTACCGCCCTCGGCCTGCTCGAAGCGCCCGCGCCGCATGGTCTGCGCGCCCGTGAACGCACCGCGCTCATGGCCGAACAGTTCCGATTCCAGCAGATCCTTCGGGATCGCCGCCGTGTTGAGCGCGATAAACGGGCCGTTGGCGCGCGGGCTGTGCTTGTGCAACGCACGCGCCACCAGTTCCTTCCCGGTACCGGACTCGCCGGTAATCATCACGGTCACGTTCGACTGCGACAGCCGGCCGATGGCGCGGAACACGTCCTGCATGGCCGGCGCCTGGCCCAGGATCTCGGGTGCATCGACTAGCCGATCGTCCATTTCCTCCTCGCGCAGGCTTTCCTCCAGCGCGCGGCGGATCAGTTCGACAGCCTTGTCGACATCGAACGGCTTGGCCAGGTATTCGAACGCACCGCCCTGGAAGGCGGCCACGGCGCTGTCCAGGTCCGAATACGCGGTCATCACGATGACCGGCAGCCCGGGGTGGCGCGCCTTGATGGCCTGCAGCAGGTCCAGCCCCGATCCGCCAGGCATGCGGATATCGGAAATCAGGACTTGCGGCTCGTCCTCTTCCAACGCCGCGAGCACGTCGCGCACATTGGTAAAACTGCGAGAGAGCAGGCTTTCACGGGCAAGGGCCTTTTCCAGGACCCAGCGGATTGATTGATCGTCGTCGACTATCCAGATCGGCTTCATGTGCGTCGCTTGTCTGCTCGGTGTCATGTGGTCTCCCGTATGACCCGCTGGATCGCCGCGTCGAACGCGTCGATGTCTGGATCGACGGTCAGTGCAGCGGCAGCAGGATACGGAAGTCGGTACAGCCCGGCCGGCTCTCGCATTCGATCAAGCCCTCGTGCTGCTGCACGAAGGTTTGAGCGAGTGTGAGACCGAGACCGCTACCGCCATCCCTCCCCGACACCAGCGGATAGAAGATGCGTTCGCGAATGTCCTCGGGGATGCCCGGGCCGTTGTCTATCACATGCAAGTCCAATGCCAGCTTGTACAAACGCTTGGCAATCGTGACCTGGCGGGCCACCCGGGTCCGCAGGACGATCTGCGCGTCGCCCCGGGCGACGCGCTCGTGCAGCGCCTGCGCCGCGTTGTGGACGATGTTCAGCACGGCCTGGATCAGCTGTTCCATGTCGCCGCGCAGTTCCGGCAGGCTGGCATCGTAGTCGCGCACGATATCGAGCCCGTTCGGGAATTCGGCCAGCACCACCGAGCGCACCCGCTCCAGCACCTCGTGGATATTGAGTTCGGAGACGATGTGCGGGTGCCGATGCGGCTCCAGCAGGCGGTCCACCAGCGTCTGCAGGCGGTCCGACTCCTTGATGATGACCTGCGTGTACTCGCGCAGCGCACGCTCGGGCAGTTCGAATTCCAGCAGTTGCGCCGCCCCGCGGATACCGCCCAGCGGGTTCTTGATCTCGTGCGCCAGATTGCGGATCAGTTCCTTGTTGGCCGATGTCAGGTCGATCAGGCGTTCCTCGCGGTCGCTGCGCACCTTCTGCTCGTTGAGCAGGATCTCGACCAGCACCGTACTCGAATTGCCCTCGATGCCGCCCACCACCACGTGGGCGTGCAGCGGTTCCTGCAGCGGCGGGCGCAGCACCAGGTCCTGGCGGCGCACATCCACCTGCCGCGCCATGACGGAGTCGATCATCGTATCGAGCTCTTCCGACGCGCCGAACAGGTCGGGCAGCGTCAGCTCCACCATGGCCTTGCGCGACATGGCAAAGCTGGCCTCGGCGGCCGGATTGGCGTAGACCACCCGCAGCCCCGGCTGGCGCACCAGCAGCACCGGGTTGGCCACCACGTCCAGTCCGGGATGCAATGCGAAATCGCCCAATGGCAGGATATCGGCATCACGCACTTCCGTAGCCTCGGATTCGGCCGCATCCGGCTTGCGGTCGGCCCCGGTAACCTTGCGCGAAACTCCGCGAATCAGGCGACGCATCGGTTTCAATCCTTCAGATTCGACAGTTCCCGCCGAAGCGAGGCCACATTGGCCTCACTGCGAGCAACGTCATCGCGCAGCCTTGCCGTGCGATCCAGATACTTTTGATAATTGCGCTCGCCGCCCTGGCGCTCCGGCTCACCGTTGTTGTACTCGGCGCGCAGCCCGGCCAGCCTGGCTTCCTCGGACTGCAGTTCCTGCTCCAGCACCGTGCGGCGCTCGTTGTCGCGGGTCTTCTGCGTGGCACTGTCCACGCGCGGGAATGCCGCCGGCGACGTGGCGGCCGGCTTGGCGGCCGCCGTGGCGCCACCGCCGCCGGTCCGCGTGCCGGGCACCGTCATCACGTCGGGCAGGTTGAGCTTCTTGCAGTCCTTGCCGCCGCCGCTGCCGTTGCGGTACTCGGGCACGCCGTTGGGGCCCTTGCACATGTACACGTCCGACGACTGCGCGGCGGCCGGCGCCGCCCAGACGGCCAGCGCCACGGCGGCCATCGTCACCAGAATGGGGAAACCCACACGCATTTGGTGCGGCAGCGCGCCGCCGGCCATGCGGAAAACCTTGTTCGAAATGGCGTTCATGAACATCGACATGAAGGTTGGGAAAAGGAGCCCCATTCTAGCGAGCAACGTCGCCGCAAAACAAAAAGGGACAGCCGAAGCCGCCCCTTCCTGGTGCAAGTGTTGCCCGGTCACAACCTGGCAACCCACTTATCGCTTTACAGCGAGTAGTACATGTCGAACTCGATCGGGTGGGTCGTCATGCGGAAACGCGTGACTTCTTCCATCTTGAGTTCGATGTACGCATCGATCATCGAGTTCGAGAACACACCGCCGCGGGTCAGGAACTCACGGTCGTTGTCCAGGTACTCCAGCGACTGGTCG
Organism: Ralstonia sp. 25mfcol4.1; assembly: GCF_900104095.1. Lineage (GTDB taxonomy): Bacteria > Pseudomonadota > Gammaproteobacteria > Burkholderiales > Burkholderiaceae > Cupriavidus. The sequence goes on from NZ_FNJO01000001.1 coordinate 106,901, forward strand.
AGGCTCGAGCAGACGGTCGGGATCTTTGCGTCTTCTTCCGGCGGCAGGTCGTACAGGTTCTTGTCGGCAGCTTCGCCCGGGTGGATCTTGTTCATCACGCCGTCCAGGCCGGCCATCAGCAGTGCCGAGAAGCCCAGGTACGGGTTCATCAGCGGATCCGGGAAACGCGTTTCGATACGGCGGCCCTTCGGGTTCGCAACGTACGGAATACGGATCGAGGCCGAACGGTTGCGGGCCGAGTAGGCCAGCTTCACCGGGGCTTCGAAGCCCGGCACCAGGCGCTTGTACGAGTTCGTGCCCGGGTTCGTGATGGCGTTCAGCGCGCGAGCGTGCTTGATGATGCCGCCGATGTAGTACAGCGCGAATTCCGACAGGCCGGCGTAGCCGTTGCCCGCGAACAGGTTCTGGCCGTCCTTCCAAACGGACTGGTGAACGTGCATGCCCGAACCGTTGTCGCCCACGACCGGCTTCGGCATGAACGTGGCGGTCTTGCCATAGGTGTGCGCGACGTTCTGGATCACGTACTTCTGCAGCTGCGTCCAGTCGGCGCGCTGCACCAGCGTGCTGAACTTGGTGCCGATTTCGTTCTGGCCCTGGCCAGCCACTTCGTGGTGATGCACTTCAACCGGAATGCCCAGCGATTCCAGAATCAGGCACATTTCCGAACGCATGTCCTGGAACGTGTCGATCGGGGCAACCGGGAAGTAGCCGCCCTTCTTGCCCGGACGGTGACCGCTGTTGCCGTGCTCGAATTCCTTGCCCGACGACCACGGTGCTTCTTCCGACTGGATCTTCACCGAGCAGCCCTGCATGTCGATGTTCCAGGTCACGCCGTCGAAAATGAAGAACTCGGGTTCCGGACCGAAGAAGGCCGTGTCGCCCAGGCCGGTGCTCTTCAGGTAGGCCTCGGCGCGCTTGGCGATCGAGCGCGGGTCGCGGTCGTAGCCCTTGCCGTCCGACGGTTCGATCACGTCGCAGGTCAGGACCAGAGTCGGTTCTTCATAGAACGGGTCGATGTAGGCGGTACCCGAATCCGGCATCAGCAGCATGTCCGAGGCTTCGATACCCTTCCAGCCTGCGATGGACGAACCGTCAAAGGCGTGGCCGCTTTCGAACTTGTCCTCGTCGAAGTGCGACGTCGGCACCGACACGTGCTGTTCCTTGCCCTTGGTATCCGTGAAGCGGAAATCGACGAACTTGACGTCGTTTTCCTTCACGAGCTTCATCACATCTGCAACGCTCTGCGCCATGCCTATCTCCTGGAAATTCGAGGCTGTGTCTGAGAAAGCCATTGTTGGTGCGACCTCCGGACCTGCCGATCTGGCCGCCCCAAAAGGGACGAGGGATGTTAGCAGAAAGCGTGCCAACGCCCGCCCCCTACGGGGCGCCAATCGCACAGACTTCCCGAAAAACGTGCATCTGCCTGCCAGACCGCACCGCGACGGGGGATGCGGATTGCATGCAATCCTGGCCGTCGGCCTGAGCCTGCCACGCTTTGCCGCCGCGGACCGGTTGACCTGACACCCATGAAACACCATTCTGGTGCATCATTCAAGCTGCGGCACCGTTCCAGTGCTGGACGGGGTGAAACGCACCGATTTGGCACCAAAACAGCGCATCAGGCCTGCCACCATTTTTCGGGCCGCTCGCAACGGCCGGGCGCTAGAATAGCGCCGATTCGGGCTGACTCCCAGTAAAGATTGGGCTTTCTTGCGATCGCAACTGCGAGCCATCCGATCGCGCCCGTTTTGATCGCTTTCTTATTGACTCCGTCACACAGAATGACTACCCGAGACACCCTCCTCCAGGCCGCCCACGCCCGTCAGCAACAGGGCCAGCTCGCCTACTACGGCGCCCTTTCCCCGCAGGAAGCCTACGCACTGCTGCAGGCCGACCCGAAGGCCGTGCTGGTCGATGTGCGCACCCAGGCCGAGCTGGACTGGGTGGGCGGCGTGGCGCTGCCCGACGAGCAGTTCGCGCATATCGAATGGTCAACCTACCCGGGCGGCACCCAGAACCCGAATTTCGTGGCCGAACTGAAGGCTCGCGTGCCGCAGGACGCCCCGGTGCTGTTCCTGTGCCGCAGCGCAGCCCGCTCGAAGCATGCGGCGCGCGTGGCTACCGAGGCTGGCTACACGCTGGCCATGGATGTGCTGGAAGGCTTCGAGGGCGCGCGCGACGACGAACACCACCGCAAGACCGTGGAAGGCTGGTGTTTCCGTGGCCTGCCGTGGCACGGCGCCTGAGTACGGCGACGCCGTCAAACCCCACGCGGACCACGCGGCAAACAAAAAAGCGCATCACCACCGTGATGCGCTTTTTTTCGCCAGTCACACCCCGCCCTACTGCTCGACGATCTCGAATCCCATCGCGCGGACACCTTCAAACAACATCGCGTAGGCCGCCGGCACCAGGTCGGCCGGCCCCTTCACCCCCAGGTCGATATGCCGACGCCCAAGGCGGTCGCCTCGGGTGACGTCGCCCACCGACGGCAGGCTGAACACGCGGATGCCCGGAAACGTGGCTTCCACCTGCTCCATCAGCGGCGTCAGCGTCGATTCCGGCGCCTCGAACACGTAAAACGCCCGCGACTGCTCCGCGTCCAGATGGAACAGGTGCGTGTAGTAGTGGTCGAGCACCCACTCCATCATCGGCCAGGCCATCACCGGGAAGCCGGGCATGAAGTGGTGATCGGCCACCGAGAAGCCCGGAATCCGGTTGTAGCTGTTCGGGATGATGCGAGCGCCCACGGGAAACTCGCCCATCTTGAACCGATGCTGGTTCTCGGGCGTGTTCAGGTCGGCCTTGACCGGATCGCCGTTGGCCGATTCCGCGATGCGCAGCGCGATCTGCTCGCGCGCGTCGGGATGCAGTGCCAGGTCCACGCCCAGTGCCGCCGCCGCGCACTGGCGCGTATGGTCATCCGGTGTGGCGCCGATGCCGCCCGTGCAGAACACGACATCCGGCCCGGCGAACGTCCGCTGCAACGTGGCGGTAATACGCCCGCGCTCATCGCCCACGTACTCGGCCCAGTCCAGCGCAAGTCCGCGCTCGCCGAGCAGTTCGATGGCGCGGCGCATGTGCTTGTCTTCGCGCCGACCGGAAAGGATCTCGTCGCCGATGACAATCAAACCGAAACCCATGATGCCCCTCTTGGTTGAAGACTCAGGATGGAAAGCTCACGCTGCCCTTGTGTCCGCCATCACGATTGCCGGATCTGGCGCACGTCGGACGGCGCCAGGTCGATCACGTCGCCCGGCGGCGGTGGCGGCGGGGCCGCCGCGGCCCGTTCGGCACGCAGGTCTGCCAGCGCGCGCAGGCAGAAGTGACCGAACCACAGCGCCGAGAAGATGAAGATCAGCACGTACAGCCAGAGCGTGCCGGCCAGCACGACCGGAAACAGGAAGATGATGACAGCCGACCATACCCACAGCAAGGTGGGCGCGGAACCCAGCAGCCCCACCACCACGCCGATCGTCAGTAGCGGAATGCGGTGGCGCTTCATCAACGTCTTGCGCTCCTCGGCCGTGGCATGCTCGGACAGCGCGTCGTACGTCATCACGCGGTAGGTCAGCCACCCCCACAGCACCGGCGGGATCAATGCAAAGAACGGCGGAATCAGCCACAGCGGCAGCGTGACCAGCACCAGCAGCAGGAACACCACGGTATTGCCCAGCGCCTGGAACACGCTGCCGGCGATGCTGCCGCCGTGGGCCTTCTGCAGGTCCGGATAGGCGCGCTCCAGGTGCTTCACCACGGCAGGCACCGAGAACAGGCTGATGAAGATCAGCATCGAGGCGATGACCAGCGGAATCGCCAGCGTCAGCACGAACAGCGGCGCCACGACGGTGCGCAGCGACTGCAGGCCGAGCCAGTCGAGTACGGAGTAGATCCAGCTTGTGAAGACCGAACCTTCCAGCAGCGCGCGGGCGGTGCCCATGATCGGGTCCCAGCCCCACCAGATCAGGCCGCCCCACAGGGCCGTGGCCAGGACGAACGGGATGACGGTCAGCATCAGCATGCGCGGATGCAGCTGGCTGACCACGGCGCGCCCAAACGCGCGAAGAATATCGTTCATGCAGCGATCTGCGAAAAAGAGGGTTCAGGAAAGCCACCAGAGCCTAGCACAGCCCAAGGGGGCGTTCCCATCACCCCAGACGCAAAAGCCGCTTGATGCCCAGCCATTGCTGGGACAGGAAGCCGCCACCGTAGTTGCGCCCGCGCCCGGTGGGCGGCGGCAACTGGTCGCGAATGCCGGTGGGATGGTAGACGTCGGTGAAGACGGCGGTGCGGAACAGCATGTCCCACCACGGGAAGATCACGCCGTAGTTGCAGCCGCCCAGCCTCACCGGCCGCCCGTCGCTGCCGGCCCGCTCATGGCCCAGCCCGACGGCATGGTGCGTGCGATGAAAGCGCGGCGAGATCAGCAGCCGCTCGCCCAGCCAGCCGAAGTGCAGCTTCAGGTTGGCGTGCTGCAGGCTCTGCAGCAGTTGCGACAGCGCCACCAGCAGCACATACTGCGACGGCTCCACGCCCACGGCCAGCGCGGCCGTGGCGAACACGGCGTCGCGCAGGATGTCGTCCAGCAGATGGTTGCGGTTGTCGCTCCACAGCGTCATCTGCTGCTGGCTGTGATGCACCGCGTGCAGGCTCCACCACCAGCGGTAGGTGTGCGACAGCCGGTGATACCAGTAGTCGAGCAGGTCGAACAGCAGCAGGTAGACGAAGAAGCTGACCAGCGGCACCGACGTCACGCCCGGCCACCAGTCTTCCACGTTGATGCGCTGCCAGCCCAGCAGGCGCAGATGGCCCTCCAGGCCGTCCATCAACGGCGCCAGCAGGAAGAACATGGCCAGGCGGAACAGGCCCAGACGGTGGATCACCGTATAGAACATGTCGGTCCGGATGGCGCGGCGGTCGGTCACGGCCTCCACCGGACGCAGCTTTTCGAGCGGCCCCAGGATCAGCACCATCACGGCGATCTGCACCACGCCCACCAGCAGCCATTCGGTGCCGGTGAAGGCGTCCTCCGCATAGCCGCCAAAACCGAGGTTGTAGACCACGGGCAGGATCACGTCCTGGAAGACCGTGGCCTCGATCTGGCCGACCCAGAGATTGAGCCAGTTAGTGAAGGCGTCCCACATTACCGTTTCGATCCGGAAATTGGTTGCGCACCGGCTTCCACCGCGCCGTGCTGCGCGATCCAGTTCTTGTATAGCGGATGTTCGCGCAAGGTGGCAAAGCAGAATCCTTTCTGCTCCAACCCCGTCAGCAGCGGATCCAGGACAGCCGGCGCCCAGGGATCCTTGCGCGACCAGATGCCCAGGTGGGCCATCGTAATATCGCCATCGCGCAGGTCACGCAGTGCCTTGTCCAGCAGCGCCTGGTTCGGAAATTTCTCCGACGACAGCTCATCGCCCAGAAACCCGGCCGGCGCCCAGCCCACATGCCTGAAGCCGCACTGCTCGGCCCACGCCAGCGTCTGCGGCGCGGTACGGCCGCCGGGGGCGCGCCACAGCGGCACCATCGGCTGGCCCGTCATCGACTGGAACGCCTGCGCACTGCGGCGCAGTTCGGTACAGAACGAGGCTTCGTCCATGACCACATCGTGGCCGCCCTGCGCGCCGAACTGCGGACGCATGGTGACCTTGCCGCCCTTGACACTGCGCAGGTACACATGGTCGAACGTATGGGTGCCGAAGGCGTGCCCGTCAGCGGCCAGCGATTTCCAGTACGGCGCCCACGACGGGTCCAGCGAATTGTCCTTGTTGATGGTCGGTTCGCTGGCCAGGAAAAACGTGGCGCGGATATGGTGGCGGCGGAGCGTACGGGCAATCAGCTCGGCCTGGCTCATGCTGCCGGTGTCGAAGGTCAGGTACAGCGTGCCGGCGCGGCAGGCGCCAGGCTCCTGCCCCGGCCCGGCCGCCAGCGCCACGCCGGCCACCGAAGCCGCCACGGGTGCCAGCACCAGCGCGGCAATGCGCGAAATCATCCGGCGCATGTTGTCCTCAGCCTTGTCGAGTCAATATCAATACAGCGGCGCGCGGGTCTTGAAATAGATGCCGTGCGGCGACTTGCCCACGCGGATCGTCTTCACCATCTTGCGGCTGGCCACGTCGATCAGGCCCACCGAGCGCGCCCAGCGGAACGTCACCCACAGCGTCTTGCCGTCGGCGGTCAGTTCCATGTCGTCCGGGCCGGGCAGCAGGCCCGTGATGTCGCCCACCTTCGACAGCGTCTGCTGGTCGATGATGCTGATCGATCCCTGCACGCGGTTGGTCAGGAACAGGTGGCGCTTGTCGCCCACGGCGCGGAAGTTGTGGGCGCCCTTGCCGGTCTGGATCTGCTTGACCACGGTACGCGTGCGCCAGTCGATCACGGCCACGTAGTCGGCACCGGTCATGCCCACCAGCAGGTACTTCTGGTCAGGCGTGACCCAGACGCCGGCCGGCGCCGAGCCCGCCTCCATGACCCACATCACGTTGAGCGTGGTCAGGTCGATGGCGGCGATCTGGTTGGAATCCTGCAGCGTGATGAAGGCGATCCTGCTGTCGGCCGTGAAGGCGATATGGCTGGGCGTCTTGGCCAGCGGGAACTGCTTGGCGATCTTGAGCTGATGGCCGTCCCAGCGGTACACATCCACGCGGTCCAGCCGGTTGCCAGTGGCGATGAACCACTTCTGGTCCGGCGAGAAGCCCACCTGGTACGGATCGTCGATGCCCGGTACGCGCTGTTGCACCTTGCCGGTGACCGGGTCCAGGAAGACCAGGTCGTTGCCGACCGCGTTGGCCACGATCAGCGATTTCTCGTCGGGCGTGGCAATCAGGTGGTGCGGCTCCTTGCCGATCGGGAACGTTTCCAGAACCTTCTGGGTGTCCTTGTCGATCAACGTGACGCTGGCGTCACCGGAGTTCAGGATCGTCACCACCTCCGCGCCAGCGGGCGCGGAGACCATTGCCAAAGCCAGGGCGCCGACCGCTACCACCCCAGCCACAACACGACGCAATGCAAGCATAAGACCGCCATTTCTACACGAATCGCGCATTCTAACGTTTCGTCCGACGGTTGCGATGACGAGCAGAACCGATTCTTAAGCGTAACTTACATTTGGATACATGTGAGCGGCACTTTCCATCGGGACCGCCCGATCCGTCCCGCTTTTCCCGATCATCGCTGGATCGATTCCCACACCTTCTGCAGCCGCTTGACGGAGATCGGCTGTGGCGTGCGCAGCTCCTGGGCGAACAGCGCCACGCGCAGTTCTTCCAGCATCCATCGGAATTCGTCCAGCCGCGCATCGGCGGCGCCCCTGCCCTGGCTGCGCAACTGCTTTTCGGCACGCTGCCATTGCTGAACCAGCGGCGACATCTCCTGGATACGCTGGCTGTCGCGCCCCGGGTCGCCCTTGAGCTTGTCCACCCGCATCGCCATGCCCTTCAGGTAGCGCGGATAGTGGACCAGCTGCGTGTATGGCGTATCAATCACAAATGACTTGTGCATCAGCCGGGCAAGCTGGGCTTCCAGATCCTGGTAGGCGGAGCCGAACGGCTTGGCCTGCAACAGCTTGCGCGGCAGCGAGGCGAATTCGGCCAGGATCGTCCCGACCAGCCGGGCGATTTCCTGCGCCAGCAGCGACAACCGCGCCCGGCCCTCGTCCTTGCGCGCGTTGAACTCGGCCTCGTTGCGCGGCAGCGGCGCCTGCAGGCAGGCGCGCTCCAGCGCCATCAGCACGATCTGGTTGCGCAATTCCTCCTGCGTGCCCAGCGTCATGTACTGCATGGCCATCTGCTGCAGGTTCGGGATGTTCTTCTCGATGAACTTGACCTGCTCGCGCAACTGCAGCGCGAACAGCCGCCGCAGGCCTGCGTGGTGGATGCGCGCCGCTTCCTGGGGATCGTCGAACACCTCCACGTCGCAGTGGTCGCCACGGTCCACCAGTGCCGGGTAGCCGAACAGCGTCTGGTTGCCCTTGCGGATTTCCAGCAGTTCGGGCAACTCGCCAAACGACCACGAGGTCAGGTTCTCGTAATGTCCGGCCTCGACGGCCGGCACATCGCGCGCGGCGATGCTCTGGAACGACTGCTGCGCCTGCCCGCCCAGTTCGGCGCGCAGTTGGGCGAGGTTGCGGCCCATGTCCAGCTGGCGACCGTGCTCGTCGATCACCTTGAAGTTCATCGTGTGGTGCGCCGGCAGCGTTTCTAGCTTGAAGTCGGCGCGCCGGATCATCGTTCCCGTCTGCTCGCGCACGTCGGCGATCAGCACGTCGAGCAGGTCGCCTTCGCCGAACGGCTGGCGGTCGACAAACCGGGCCGCGTAGTCGGGCAGCGGCACGCAATGGCGGCGCAGCTTCTGCGGCAGCGACTTCAGCAGCAGATGCACCTTTTCCTTGATCATGCCCGGCACCAGCCATTCGGCACGCTCGGGCCGGACCTGGTTCAGCGCGTACAGCGGCACGGTCAGGGTCACGCCGTCGCGGTGGCTGCCGGGCTCGAAGTGGTACGACAAACCCATGTCGATGCCGGCAATGGGCAGCACCTTCGGGAACAGGTCGGTCGTGATGCCGGCCGCCTCGTGCCGCATCAGTTCGTCGCGGTTCAGGTACAGCAGCTTGCGGTCCCTGGCCGATTCGGCCTGGTACCACTTCTCGAAAGCCACCTGGTTGTGGATGTCCGCCGGAATGGCCTTGTCGTAGAACGCGTAGATCAGGGCATCGTCCACCAGCACGTCCTGCCGGCGCGACTTGTGCTCCAGGTTCTCGATCTCGCGCACCAGCCGCTGGTTATGGGCGAAGAACGGCAGCCGGGTGTCGAATTCGCCTTCCACCAGCGCGCTGCGGATAAACAGCTCGCGCGCCTCGACCGGGTTCATCGGCCCGAAATCCACCCGCCGATGCTGGTAGACCGGCAGGCCGTACAGCGTGCCGCGTTCCAGCGCCAGCACCTGGCCAGCCTTTTTCTCCCAGTGCGGCTCGCTCCAGCTCACCTTGAGCAGATGCTTGCCAACCTGTTCGACCCATTCCGGCTCCACGCGGGCCAGCGTGCGCCCATACAGCCGGCTGGTTTCGACCAGTTCGGCGGCGATGATCCAGCGGCCAACCTTGCGCGCGATCAGCGATCCCGGCCACAGGTGGAACTTGATGCCGCGCGCGCCCAGGTACTCGCGGCCCTTGCCGTCGGCCTCGTCGAGCTTCAGGCCCACGTTGCCCAGCAAGCCCGTCAGCAACGCCTTGTGCAACTGCTCGAAGGTCGGCTCGGACTCGTTCAGGCGCCAGCCCTGCTCGCTGACCGTGGTATGCAGCTGCGAATGCACATCGCGCCATTCGCGCAGGCGCACGTGCGACAGGAAGTTGCTGCGGCACTGGTCCTGCAGCTGGCGGTTGGTCTTTTTGTGGGCGACGGCTTCCTCGAACCACTTCCACAGCTTGACCCATCCCAGGAACTCGGACTTTTCGTCCATGAACTTGCGATGGGCCTGGTCGGCCGCTTCCTGGGCTTCCTGCGGACGCTCGCGCGGGTCCTGCACCGACAGCGCGCTGGCGATGATCAGCACTTCTTTCAGGCAGTGGTGGTCGCGGGCGGCCAGGATCATCCGGGCCACGCGCGGATCGAGTGGCAGTTTCGCCAGTTGGCGGCCGGTGCCGGTCAGCTGGTTGCCTTCGTCGAGCGCACCCAGTTCCTGCAGCAGCTGGTAGCCATCGGCCACGGCGCGGCCCAGCGGCGGCTCGATAAACGGGAAGGCCTCGATATCGGTCAGTCGCAGCGCCTTCATGCGCAGGATGACCGCCGCCAGCGACGAGCGCAGGATTTCCGGGTCGGTAAAGCGCGGCCGGCCCACGAAGTCGCTTTCCTCGTATAGCCGGATGCAGACGCCGTCGGCCACCCGGCCGCAGCGGCCGGCGCGCTGGTTGGCGGCCGCCTGCGAGATCGACTCGATCTGCAGCTGTTCCACCTTGTTGCGGTACGAATAGCGTTTCACGCGCGCCAGCCCAGTATCCACCACGTAGCGGATGCCGGGCACCGTGAGCGACGTTTCGGCCACGTTGGTGGCCAGCACGATACGGCGGGCGTTCGACGGCCGGAACACGCGCTCCTGCTCCTGCACGGACAGCCGCGCGAACAGCGGCAGGATTTCGGTATGCGGCGGATGATGCTTGCGCAGCGCCTCGGCGGCCTCGCGGATCTCGCGCTCGCCGGGCAGGAAGACCAGCACGTCTCCGGGGCCCAGCCGGCACAGTTCGTCCACGGCATCGACGATGCCGTCGTACAGGTCGCGTTCCTTCGCCTTTTCCGAGCGCGGCGCGGCCATCTGACCCGGTGCCGGCTTGTCTTCCTGGATCGGGCGGTAACGGATTTCCACCGGATACAGGCGGCCGCTGACCTCGATCACGGGCGCCGGCTTGCCATCGCGCGCGAAATGCTCGGCGAATCGCTTCGCATCGATGGTGGCCGACGTGATGATCACCTTCAGGTCCGGCCGCTTCGGCAGGATCTGGCGCAGGTAGCCGATCAGGAAGTCGATATTGAGGCTGCGCTCGTGCGCCTCGTCGATGATGATCGTGTCGTAGGCGCGCAGCAGCGGGTCGTTCTGCGTCTCGGCCAGCAGGATGCCGTCTGTCATCAGCTTGACCGACGCGCCAGCGGACATGGTGTCGTTGAAGCGCACCTGGTAGCCGACGTGCTCGCCGACCGGCGTGCCCAGTTCCTGCGCGATGCGCTTGGCCGTGGACGTGGCGGCAATCCGCCGCGGCTGCGTGTGGCCGATCAGGCCGCCGCCGGGCTTGCCCTCGCGGGCCGGGCCACGCCCGACCGACAGCGCGATCTTGGGCAGCTGCGTGGTCTTGCCCGAGCCGGTCTCGCCGGAAACGATCACCACCTGGTTGGCCAGCAGCGCCTGCGCGATCTCGTCGCGGCGGGCCGATACCGGCAGGGCCTCCGGGAACGTGATCTCGGGCAGCGGATTGGCCAGCCGCACCGGCTGGGGCGGGCGCGGCGGGCGCTGACTGCCTTCGGGGCGCGGCGGGCGCTGGCTGCCTTCGGGGCGTGGCGGGCGCTGGCTGCCTTCGGGCCGCGGCGGACGCGGAGCGCCGTCCTGGCGCTGCGCACGGGGCTGACGCGGCTGATCCTGGGATTGCGACGGCGTCCGGAAATGCGTCTGCGGCTGCTTCTGCGGCTGCTTCCGGGGCTGCTGCGGGGCCTGTGCTGGCGGGCGAGCGCCATCGCCCGCGTCGCGCGGAGCGGGGTTCTGGCTGGCCTGGGAGGAGGTAGCTTCGGCGGGGTTGGCCGGGGCGGGCCTGGCGGGGCGTTGTGCTGACATTGGCCGGGATTATAATCCGCCGCATGAACGCCAGAACCGACTCCCCGCAGCAGGACCCCGATCCTGCCGACTCGCCCCCGCCCGCCGATCCGTCGACCGTCCCGATGACCACTGCCGAGCCTGCCACGCCCATCCCGTCAGCGTCGGCCGGCGCCGATCTGGCCGAGGCCAGCGGCCCCGACCAGCAGCAGTTCGTCGACTGGCTGCGCGCCGTCGCCCCGTACATCCACACGTTCCGCGGCAAGACTTTCGTGATCGCGTTCAGTGGCGAACTGGTCAAGGCCGGGGTGCTCAACGCGCTGGTCAACGACGTGGCGCTGCTGCACGCCATGGGCATGCACGTGGTGCTGGTCTTCGGCTCGCGCCCGCAGGTGGAAGAGCAGCTGGGGCTGCGCAACGTGCAGTCGCAGTTTGCCGATGGCGTGCGGATCACCGACAACGCCGCGCTGGAATGCGCCAAGGAAGCGGCCGGCGAACTGCGTCTGGACATCGAGGCGGCCTTCAGCCAGGGCCTGCCCAATACCCCGATGGCCGGCGCCCAGCTGTCGGTGGTGTCGGGCAACTTCATCACGGCGCGGCCGGTCGGCATCGTCAACGGCGTGGATTACCAGCACACGGGGCTGGTGCGCAAGATCGACGACGAGTCGATGCGCATGTCGCTGTCGCACGGCAAGATCGTGCTGCTGTCGCCGCTGGGCTTCTCGCCTACGGGCCAGGCGTTCAACCTGTCGATGGAAGACGTGGCCAGCGCCACGGCCAGCGCGCTCAAGGCCGACAAGCTGATCTTCATCACCGAGGTGCCGGGCGTGCCCGACGCCGTGGGCAAGCTGATGAAGGAAATGTCGCTGCGCACCGCCGTGGAGCGGCTGCAGAACAACCACCTGCCGCCCGACGTCGCCTACTACCTGGAGCATCTGGTCAAGGCGCTCAAGGGCGGCGTGCCCCGTGCCCACCTGATCCCGTTCGACATGGACGGCTCGGTGCTGCTGGAACTGTTCCTGCACGATGGCGTGGGCACGATGGTGTCCGATACCGACCTGGAAAGCCTGCGCGAAGCCACCCTCGACGACGTGGGCGGCATCCTCCAGCTGATCGCGCCGCTGGAGGCCGATGGCACGCTGGTGCCACGCGGACGTCACCTGATCGAGCGCGACATCGACAAGTTCTCGGTGATCGAGCACGACAACGTGCTGTTCGGCTGCGCCGCGCTGTACGCCTTCCCGCGCGAGAACATGGGCGAGATGGCCTGCCTGACCGTGTCGGCCGAGGCGCAGGGCACCGGCGACGGCGAGCGCCTGCTCAAGCGCATCGAACGCCGCGCCCGCTCGCTGGGCCTGGACCGCCTGTTCGTGCTCACCACGCGCACCGAGCACTGGTTCCTCAAGCGCGGGTTCGTGCACGCCACCGTGGATGACCTGCCCGAAGACAAGCGCAAGCTCTACAACTGGCAGCGCAAGTCGATGGTGCTGATGAAAAAGCTGTAACCCCGCAACGTCCGCAAAGACAACAGCCGCCGCAGGGACATGGGCCGCCGGCCCCGCCCCGCCAGCCCAGCTTGGCTACAATAGCGGCCACACGAAAAAGGAGTCCCTCATGGCCCGCATGGTCCATTGCGTCAAACTGAACAAGGAAGCCGAAGGCCTCGACTTCCCGCCGCTGCCGGGCGACCTCGGCAAGAAGATCTGGCAGAGCGTGTCGAAGGAAGCCTGGGCTGGCTGGCTCAAGCACCAGACCATGCTGATCAACGAGAACCGCCTGAACATGGCCGACGTCCGTGCGCGCCAATACCTGCTCAAGCAGACCGAGAAGTATTTCTTCGGCGAAGGCGCCGACCAGGCCGCCGGCTACGTGCCGCCGCCTTCGGCCTGACCGACGGAAAGCCGCGAACAAGGCGGGTGCTTCGGCACCCGCTTTTCATTGATACATCCGATTTGACCCAGATCATGATCATGTCGCGGCGAGCCGGTATGCCGCCACGCCGGCCATTGGCGCCATACCCGCCGTGACCGTTGCCCCACGCGGCTTTCCGGGCGGGCATATGCCGAAAGAACTAGTACGCACGGCATAGCCCCGTCCGCTCCCGGCTGTACGGCCGGCGAATGTTCCGCGCAGCCCCGCAGGCCTACTCTGGCATCACTCTCCAAAGTGACTCCGGAACGGCCATGGCCAGCGCAACCCACTCCTCCCCAACCTCCGAATCCGTACCGCCCGGCGCCTGGACCACGCTCTGGTCCAGCACGTTCGCGTTCACCATCTGCTTTGCCGTCTGGATGATGTTCGCGGTGCTCGGCATCCCGCTCAAGAACGAACTCGGCCTCAACGACACGGAATTCGGCCTGCTGGCCGCCACGCCGGTGCTCAGTGGCTCGCTGATCCGCGTACCGCTGGGCATCTGGACCGACCGCTACGGCGGCCGCGTGGTGTTCTTCGTCCTGATGCTGTTGACGGTGATCCCGATCTGGCTGATTTCCTATGTCCACACGCTGTGGCAGCTGCTGGTGCTCGGGCTGTTCGTCGGACTGGCCGGCGGCTCGTTCTCGGTGGGCACGCCGTATGTGGCCCGCTGGTTCCCGCGCTCGCGCCAGGGGCTGGCGATGGGCATCTTCGGGGCCGGCAACTCGGGCGCCGCACTGACCAAGTTCGTGGCCCCGGCGCTGATCCTGGCTGCCGGCACGTGGGAAATCGTGCCCAAGGTCTACTCGGTGGCGATGCTGGTCACGGCCATCGTATTTTTCCTGTTTTCGCGCAGCAACCCGGCGCACCGGTCGGCATCGGCCACGAGCTTTCGCGCCCAGCTGGCCGTGATGCGCGACCCGCGCGTGTGGCGCTACTCGCAGTACTACTCGGTGGTGTTCGGCGGCTACGTGGGCCTGTCGCTGTGGATGACCAAGTACTACATCGGCGAATACGGCTTCGACATCAAGACCGCCGCCTTCCTGGCCGCCTGCTTCTCGCTGCCCGGCGGCGTGCTGCGCGCGATTGGCGGCTGGATCTCTGACCGCTACGGCGCCCATCGGACCACGTGGTGGGTGATGTGGGTCAGCTGGGTGGGCTTCTTCCTGCTGAGCTACCCGAAGACAGACTTCGTGATCCATACGGTCAGCGGCCCGCAGAGCTTCCATATCGCCCTGACGCCCACCCTGTTCACGATCCTGATGTTCGTGGTCGGCATCGCCTTCGCCATCGGCAAGGCCTCGGTCTTCAAGTTCATCTCCAACGACTTCACGCACAACATCGGCGCCGTGTCCGGCGTGGTGGGCCTGGCCGGCGGCCTGGGCGGCTTCATCCTGCCGATTCTGTTCGGCGCGCTGGCCGACCTGACCGGCATCCGCAGCAGCTGCTTCATGCTGATGTACGGCACGGTCTGCGTGAGCCTGGTCTGGATGCACTACAGCCACCGCGCGGAGCAGTTGCGTGCGGGGCGCCGGTCCGAGGCGTCCGCCGCCCTGGACAAGTCCGCGCAGGCTGCCTGATCCGCGCTTTCCCACTTCCCTCTCTCGCACATCATGACCAGTACCGTACTGACCCGTTGGGAGCCCGAAAATGCCACGTTCTGGCGCGACCGGGGCGAACGCATCGCCTATCGCAACCTCTGGATCTCGATTCCGGCCCTGATGCTGGCCTTCGTGGTCTGGATGCTCTGGAGCGTGGTGGCGGTCAACCTTGACCGCGCCGGCTTCCAGTTCACCAAGAACCAGCTGTTCTGGCTGACCGCGCTGCCGGCCCTGTCCGGTGCCACGCTGCGCATCTTCTATTCGTTCCTCGTGCCGGTGTTCGGCGGCCGCCGCTTCACGGCGATCTCCACCGCGCTGCTGCTGATTCCGGCGCTGGGCATGGGCTTTGCGCTGCGCGACCCTTCCACCAGCTACCCGACCCTGCTGGTGCTGGCCCTGCTGTGCGGGCTGGGCGGCGCCAATTTCAGTTCGTCGATGGCCAATATCAGCTTCTTCTTCCCGAAGGCGAAGAAGGGGCTGGCCACCGGCCTCAACGCCGGCATCGGCAACCTCGGCGTGTCCGTGGTGCAGTTCGTCACGCCGATGGTGGTGTCGGTGGCCGTGTTCGGCGCGCTCGGCGGCGAACCCCAGAGCTACCAGGCCGGCGGCGCCACGCAAAGCCTCTGGCTGCAGAACGCGGGCTTCATCTGGGTACCGTTCATCGTGGTGGCATCGGTGGCCGCGTGGTTCGGCATGAACGACATCGCCGACGCGCGCGCGTCGTTCGCGGAACAGGCCGTGATCTTCCAGCGCCAGCACAACTGGCTGATGTGCTGGCTCTATATCGGCACGTTCGGCTCGTTCATCGGCTTCTCGGCCGGACTGGCGCTGCTGACCAAATCGCAATTCCCGGGCATCAACCCCACGGCCTATGCCTTCCTGGGGCCGCTGGTCGGCGCGCTGACGCGCCCGGTTGGCGGCTGGATCTCCGACAAGCTCGGCGGAGCGCGGGTCACGCTCTGGACCTTCATCGGCATGATCGCGGCCGTCTGCGCCGTGCTGTCCGCCCTGCCCCAAGGCGGGCAGGCGGGCAACTTCCAGGCATTCCTGGCCGCGTTCATCGTGCTGTTCGCCCTGACCGGCGTCGGCAACGGATCGACGTTCCGCATGATCCCGGTGATTTTCCTGACCGAGCGTCAGCGCGACGCCGCCGGCAAGGGCGACGCCGCGCAAAAACAGGCCGTGCAGGACGCCGGCAAGGAATCGGCCGCCGTGCTGGGCTTCTCTGGCGCGATTGGCGCCTATGGCGGTTTCTTTATTCCAAAGAGCTTCGGCACGTCGCTGGAAATGACGGGCTCGCCCGACGCCGCGCTCTACTGCTTCATCGCCTTCTATCTGAGCTGTGTACTGGTGACCTGGTGGTACTACGCACGCCGGAACGCCCCCATGCCCTGCTGAGGCGGCATCACCCACAAAAAGCAAGCGGAGAACATAAGAAATGTCTCATTTTCTGGATCGACTGAAGTTCCTGTCGCGCGTGAAGTCCACATACGCCGACGGGCATGGCGCGGTGGTCAACGAAGACCGCACGTGGGAAAACAGCTACCGCAGCCGCTGGCAGCACGACAAGATCGTGCGATCGACCCACGGCGTGAACTGCACGGGCTCGTGTTCGTGGAAGGTGTACGTCAAGAACGGCCTGATCACCTGGGAAACCCAGCAGACCGACTACCCGCGCACCCGTCCCGACCTGCCCAACCACGAACCGCGTGGCTGCCCGCGCGGCGCGTCCTATAGCTGGTATGTGTACTCGGCGCAGCGCGTGAAGTATCCGATGATCCGCGGCCGCCTGATGGAGATGTGGCGCGAGGCCCGCGAGACCATGGACCCGATCGCCGCGTGGGCATCGATCAGCCAGGACCCCGAGAAGGCCGCGCGCTACAAGAGCGTGCGCGGCCAGGGCGGCTTTGTGCGGGCGGACTGGGATACGGCCACGGAGATGATCGCGGCCGCCAACGCCTTCACGGTCAAGGAATACGGCCCGGATCGGGTCATCGGATTTTCGCCAATTCCGGCCATGTCGATGGTTTCGTACGCGGCCGGGGCGCGCTACCTGAGCCTGATCGGCGGCGCCTGCCTGTCGTTCTATGACTGGTACTGCGACCTGCCGCCCGCCAGCCCGCAGATCTGGGGCGAGCAGACCGACGTGCCCGAGTCGGCGGACTGGTACAACAGCACTTACCTGATGGTCTGGGGCTCGAACGTGCCGCAAACCCGCACCCCTGACGCACACTTCTATACCGAAGTCCGCTACAAGGGCACCAAGACCGTCGCCGTGTCATCGGATTTCGGCGAAATGGTGAAGTTCGGCGACATCTGGCTCGCCCCGAAGCAAGGCACCGATGCCGCGCTGGCCATGGCCATGGGCCACGTAGTGCTCAAGGAATTCCACGCGACCGGCAAGTCATCGTATTTCCGCGATTACGTGAAGCAGTACACCGACATGCCGATGCTGGTGCTGCTGCGCGACCAGGACGGCACGCTGGTGCCCGACCACTTCCTGCGCGCGTCCCATCTGGACGGCAACCTGGACCAGGCCAACCATCCGGAATGGAAGACGCTGGTGATCGACCAGGCCAGCGGCGAGATCGTGGCACCCAACGGCTCGATCGGTTTCCGCTGGGGCGAGGCCGCGCACGACGACGGCGCCAGGGTGGGCCGCTGGAACCTGGAAATGAAGGATGGCGGCAGCGGCCGGGACATCGACCCGCGCCTGTCGCTGATCGGCCATGAGGACGAAGTGGCCGAAGTGGGCTTCCCCTACTTCGGCGGCGAGCACGACGCGCTGCTGCGCCGTCGCGTGCCGGTGCGCCGGCTGACGCTGGCCGATGGCACCCAGGTGCGCGTGGCCACCGTCTACGACCTGCAGATGGCCAACTACGGCGTCGACCAGGGCCTGGGCGGGCCCAACGTGGCCGCGTCGTTCGACGACGACGTGCCCTACACGCCGGCCTGGCAGGAAAAGCACACCTCCGTGCCACGCCACCTCGTGATCCAGGTGGCACGCGAGTTCGCCGGCAACGCCGACCGCACACACGGCAAGAGCATGGTGATCGTCGGTGCGGCGCTGAACCACTGGTACCACAACGACATGATCTACCGCGGCATCATCAACCTGTTGATGATGTGCGGCTGCGTGGGTCAGAGCGGTGGCGGCTGGGCCCACTACGTCGGCCAGGAAAAGCTGCGCCCGCAATTCGGCTGGGCGCCGCTGGCCTTCGGTTCCGACTGGTCGCGCCCGCCGCGCCACATGAACGGCACGTCGTTCTTCTACAACCACACGAGCCAGTGGCGCCACGAGAAGCTTGGCGTCGGCGAGATCCTGGCGCCGACCGCCGATCACAGGCGCTATGACAACCTGTCGCTGCTGGACCTGAACGCCAAGTCCGAGCGCATGGGCTGGCTGCCTTCGGCGCCGCAGCTCGGCCGCAACCCGCTGGACGTGGTGGCCGACGCCCGCGCGGCCGGCAAGGACCCGGTCGCCCACACCGTCGAACAGCTGAAGTCCGGCGCGCTGCAGTTCGCCTGCGACGATCCCGACAACCCGGCCAACTTCCCACGCAACATGTTCGTATGGCGCTCGAACATCCTGGGCAGCTCGGGCAAGGGACACGAATACTTCCTCAAGTACCTGCTCGGCACCCAGAACGCCGTGTTCGGCGACGAGAACGACGCGATCAAGCCGAGCGAAGTGAAGGTACGCCCGGCCGCGGAGGGCAAGCTCGACCTGCTGACCGTGCTGGACTTCCGCATGAGCACCACCTGCCTGTACGGCGACATCGTGCTGCCGACGGCCACCTGGTATGAAAAGGACGACCTGAACACGTCGGACATGCACCCGTTCATCCACCCGCTTTCCGAAGCCGTGCAGCCGCTGTGGGAAAGCAAGACCGACTGGGAAATCTACAAGGCCATCGCGAAGAAATTCACCGAGATTGCCGGCCCGTACCTGGGCACGCGCGAGGATCTGGTCTGCACGCCGCTGCTGCACGACACCCCGGGCGAACTGGGCCAGCCGTTCGAGCCGAAGGACTGGAAGCATGGCGAGTGCGACCTGATCCCGGGCAAGACCGCCCCGTCGATGACCGTGGTGGAACGCAACTACGCCGACATCTACAAGAAGTTCACGTCGATCGGGCCGTTGCTGGACAAGCTGGGCAATGGTGGCAAGGGCATCAACTGGGATACGAAGCATGAGGTCCGCGAGATCGGCCACCTGAGCAAGACCGTGACCGAGCCGGGCGTCAGCTACGGCCGTCCGCGGCTGGAAACGGCCATCGACGCCGCCGAGATGATCCTGACCTTTGCCCCGGAAACCAACGGCCACGTGGCCGTGAAGGCCTGGGACGCGCTGTCGAAGATCACCGGGCGCGACCACACGCACCTGGCCGTGGGACGCGAGCACGACAAGATCCGGTTCCGCGACGTGCAGGCCCAGCCGCGCAAGATCATCTCCGCCCCGACGTGGTCAGGTCTGGAATCGGAAGACGTCAGCTACAACGCCGGCTACACCAACGTGCACGAACTGATTCCATGGCGCACGCTGACCGGCCGCCAGCAGTTCTACCAGGACCACCGCTGGATGCTGGACTTCGGCGAGGGCGCGTGCGTCTACAAGCCGGCCATCGACACCAAGACCGTGAGCCCGATGCTGGGCCGCAAGCCGAACGGCAACCCGGAGCTGGTGCTGAACTGGATCACGCCGCACCAGAAGTGGGGCATCCACTCCACCTACTCGGACAACCTGCGCATGCTCACGCTGTCGCGCGGCGGTCCGCACGTCTGGATCTCGGAAGCCGAGGCCAAGGCCAACGGCATCCGCGACAACGACTGGGTGGAAGTCTTCAACGTCAACGGCACGCTGACCGCCCGGGTGGTGGTGTCGCAGCGGGTGCCCCAGGGCATGTGCCTGATGTATCACGCGCAGGAAAAAATCGTCAATGTGCCAGGTGCGGAAACCAGCGGCATGCGCGGCGGCATCCATAACTCGGTCACGCGCGCCGTGACCAAGCCCACGCACATGATCGGCGGCTACGCGCAGCTGGCCTATGGCTTCAATTACTACGGCACGGTTGGCAGCAATCGCGACGAATTCGTGATCCTTCGCAAGATGAACAAGGTGGACTGGCTGGAAGGTCCGCGCAAAGACGAACCCTCCCCCCATAACAAGGCAGAAAAGACTGAAGGAGCATGGCAATGAAGATCCGCGCTCAAGTGGCCATGGTGCTGAACCTCGACAAGTGCATCGGCTGCCATACCTGCTCCGTGACCTGCAAGAACGTCTGGACCAGCCGCGAAGGCGTGGAATACGCCTGGTTCAACAACGTCGAGACCAAGCCCGGCATCGGCTTTCCGAAGGAATGGGAAAACCAGGACAAGTGGAACGGTGGCTGGAAGCGCAATGCCGACGGCAGCCTGACCCCGCGCCAGGGTGGCAAGGGGAAGATCCTGTCGAACATGTTCGCCAACCCGAACCTGCCGCAGATCGACGAATACTACGAGCCGTTCACGTACGACTACGAACACCTGCAGAAGGCCCCGCTGGTGGAAACCCCGCCGACCGCGCGCCCCGTCTCGGCCATCACCGGCCAGAAGATGGAGAAGATCGAATGGGGCCCGAACTGGGAGGACGACCTGGGCGGCGAATTCAACTCGCGCAGCCGCGACAAGCTGTTCGACGACATCCAGAAGGACATGTACTCGACCTTCGAGAACACGTTCATGATGTACCTGCCGCGCCTGTGCGAACACTGCCTGAACCCGACCTGCGTGGCGTCGTGCCCCTCGGGGTCGGTCTACAAGCGCGAGGAAGACGGCATCGTGCTGGTGGATCAGGACAAGTGCCGCGGCTGGCGCATGTGCATCTCCGGCTGCCCGTACAAGAAGATCTATTTCAACTGGCAGAGCGGCAAGGCCGAGAAGTGCGTGTTCTGTTATCCACGCATCGAGGCCGGCCAGCCGACGGTCTGCTCCGAAACCTGCGTGGGCCGCATCCGCTATCTGGGCGTGATGCTGTACGACGCCGACCGCATCGAACAGGCTGCCTCGGTGGCCGATGAACGGGACCTGTACCAGTCGCAGCTCGACCTCTTCCTGGACCCGAACGATGCGGCCGTGCAGGCCGAGGCGCTGCGCCAGGGCATTGCCCAGAGCTGGATCGATGCCGCGCGCAAGTCGCCGGTCTACAAGATGGCCGTCGAATGGAAGGTGGCCTTCCCGCTGCATCCGGAATACCGCACGCTGCCGATGGTCTGGTATATCCCGCCGCTCTCCCCCATCCAGTCGGCTGCCGAGGCCGGCTTCATGGGCATGAACGGCGTGATCCCCGACGTCAAGAGCCTGCGCATCCCCGTGAAGTACCTGGCCAACCTGCTGACCGCCGGCGATGTCATCCCGGTGCTTGGCGCGCTCGAAAAGATGCTGGCCATGCGTGCCTACAAGCGCGGCCAGAACGTGGATGGCATCGAGGACCTGGCCGTGCTCGAACAGGTGGGCCTGACGCCTGCGCAGGTCGAGGACATGTACCAGACCATGGCCATCGCCAACTATGAGGACCGTTTCGTGGTGCCGTCGTCGCACAAGGAAATGTCCGAGGACAGCTTCGACGAGAAAGGCAGCTGCGGCTTCAGCTTCGGCAACGGCTGCTCGGGCGGCACATCGGACGGCACGCTGTTCGGCCGCAAGAAGCCGCAGCCCGAAGTGGCCTATGCCAACCTGCCGCGCTCGCGCAAGGCGCTGGCTACCTGACCGAACCCGGAGAACGCTATGACTATCCATCGAGTGCTGAGCGCCATGCTCAGCTATCCGGACCAGGGGCTGATTGACGCCATGGCCGATATCGACACCGCCCTGGCCGAATGGCCACAGGCGCGCGACATGCTTGCGCCGTTGACCGAGGCGCTGCGCCGGGAACCGCTGATCCGACTGCAGGAAAACTACGTGGCCACGTTTGACCGCAATCCGGCGCATTCGCTGCACCTGTTCGAGCATGTGCACGGCGAAAGCCGCGATCGCGGCCAGGCGATGGTGGACCTGCTGGAGGAATACCGGCGCGACGGCTTCGACCTGACCACCGCCGAACTGCCGGACTATGTGCCGCTGTTCCTGGAATACCTGGGCGCCCTGGCCATGGACGGCAAGGAAGCGCGCGCCGAGCAGCTGCTGGGCGACGCCATCCACGTGCTGGCCGCCATTGGGGACCGCCTGGCCCGCAGCGAGAGCCCGTACGCCGCCGTATTCCGGACACTGCGCACGCTGACGGACGTGCAGCCGCAGCCTCAGGAAGAACTACCCGTGCGCGACATGGACGAGGCGATGGAGACATTCGGCCCCGGCTCGGATGGCGTGGAGCCGTTGCTGGCCCGCAAGCCCGACGTCGAGACGGTGCACTTCTACAAGCGGGACGCCGCGGCCGCCGCGCGCGGCATGCCGTCAGCCATCAACCCCTGCTAACCGAGGACCCTCACCATGAATCTGGTCCATCAATTCCTGTTCGGGATCTACCCGTATGTCGCCGCCGCCATCTTCCTGTTCGGCAGCCTGGCGCGCTTCGAGCGCGAGCAGTACACATGGAAATCGGACAGTTCGCAGGTGCTGTACCGCGGCAACCTGCGCACGGGCAACATCCTGTTCCATGTCGGCATCCTCGGCCTGTTCTTCGGCCATATGGCCGGCCTGCTCACGCCGGTAGCGGTGTGGGACGCGCTGGGCGTGTCGCATAGCCTCAAGCAGGCCGTGGCCATGACAGCCGGCGGCGTGATGGGCACCATGTGCCTGGCCGGGCTGCTGATCCTGCTGCACCGCCGTCTGACCAACGCCCGCGTGTCGGCCGTCACCCGTACGGGTGACAAGGTGCTGCTGCTCTGGCTGCTGGTCACGCTGCTGCTGGGTCTGTCCACCATCTTTGCGTCGGCCAGCCACATGGACGGCCACATGATGGTGCAGCTGATGACCTGGGCCCAGCACATCGTCACGCTGCGTGGCGATGCCGCAAGCTACGTGGCCGACGCACCGCTGGTTTTCAAGGCGCATCTCTTCATGGGGATTTCGCTGTTCGCGATCTTCCCGTTCACCCGGCTGGTGCATGTATGGAGCGGCTTTGCATCGGTGAGCTATCTCGGGCGCGCCTGGCAACTGGTGCGCAGCCGGTAAGGCATCGCCATGCATACGATCGAGCGCCTCCTGAAAGGGTTCGAACGTTTCCAGCAGCATTACTTCGAGGATGCGCCGGCGCTGTTCGATGCGCTGCGCGCCGGACAGCATCCTCAGACCCTGCTGATTGGATGCAGCGATTCCCGCGTGGACCCCGGACTGCTGCTCGGCAGCGATCCGGGTGATCTCTTCACTGTCAGAAATGTCGCAAACCTGGTGCCACCGTGTAGCGAAACGGAGACTGGACGGCTCCACGGCGTATCGGCGGCCATCCAATTTGCGGTAGAGCAACTGCGCGTCGCCAGAATTATTGTCATGGGTCATAGCGGATGCGGCGGAATTCGCGCATTGTTGGCGCGGCCCGAGGCTGAGGGCGACACGGCACCGGCGCGTGCCGGCCAGGATTTCATTGGTCCCTGGGTGCGCATTGCGGCACCCGCCCGCCGGCTGGTGGAGCAGACCATGCCAGACGCAAGTGCTGAGCAACGTCAGCATGCCTGTGAACAGGCGTCGATCCTGGTGTCGCTACGCAACCTCGAGTCGTTCCCGTTCGTGCGCGCCGCGTGCGAGCGCGGCGAACTGACATTGCATGGCTGGTATTTCGATATTGCCGCCGGCGCGCTGCTCGCTTACTCGGACCGCGCCGACAGCTTCCTGCCACTGGTTTGCCCGCTGCCCGACGCCCCCGTATGCGAAGTTCGTCACACCGTCACTACCGTTCGCCCCTGATGCAATGAGTCTGTCGCCCTCTTCTGCCCTGCCACTGGTCTACGCCTGCTCCGGCTGCTCCAGTGTCGCCCAGCTCGCCAACCAGTTTGCCGTGCGCCTGGACCGCAGCGGCCGGGCGGAGATGTCCTGCATCAGCGGCGTGGGCGGCGGCGTCCCGGCGCTGATGCGCGTGGCGAGATCCGGGCGGCCCATCCTGGCACTCGATGGCTGTCCGCTGGCCTGCGTCAAGGCATGCCTGGCATCGGCGGGCGTCACGCCGACCCGTCACCTGGTCCTGAACCGGTTGGGTGCCACCAAGCGCCAGCACGGCGCATGCACCGACGATGAAGAGGCGGCCACCTGGGCCGTCGTTGAAAAAACACTATCCGGAATGGACTCATGACAGAACACTGGCTGAAACTCGCTGGACGGCGGCTGCTGCCGCTCGTCCAGGGCGGCATGGGCATCGGCATCTCCGCTCATCGCCTGGCTGGCACCGTGGCCGCCAACAACGGCGTCGGCACCATTGCCAGCATCGACCTGCGGCACCATCACGAGGACCTGATGGCACGGACACGCGGGACACATGACAAGGAAAAAATCGAGGCGGCGAACCGTGTGGCGCTCGATCGTGAAATCCGGGCCGCGCGTGCGCTGTCGGCGGGCCGCGGGCTGATCGCCGTAAACGTCATGAAAGCCGTGGGCTCCCACGCCCAGCTGGTGCGGCAAGCCTGCGAGAGCGGCGCCGACGCCATCGTCATGGGCGCCGTGCTGCCGCTCGACCTGCCCGAACTGGCGGCCGATCATCCGAAGGTCGCCCTGATCCCGATCCTGTCCGAAACGCGTGGCATTGGCCTGGTGCTCCGCCGGTGGATGAAAAAGGGCCGTCTGCCCGACGCGATCGTGATCGAGCATCCGGCGCACGCCGGCGGCCATCTTGGCGCCGCCACCATCGAGGATCTTGGCAACGACCGATTTTCGTTCGCCCGCGTGCTGACCGAATGCCGCGAACTGTTCCAGACGCTGGGACTGGCCTGGGACAGCATTCCGCTGATCCTCGCTGGCGGCATCAATACCCATGAGAAGGTGCGCCACTGGCTCGGCGAAGGCGCGTCGGCCGTGCAACTGGGCACCGCATTCGCCGTGACCGACGAATGCGATGCCCATCCGGACTTCAAGCAGGTGCTGGCCACCGCCACGCCGGAAACCCTGCGCGAATTCACCAGCGTGGCCGGGCTTCCGGCGCGCGCCGTGCTGACCCCATGGCTATCGCGCTATCTGTCGAGCGAAAGCCGGCTGCAACGTCGCGCCAAGCCGCGAGCCTGCCTGGAGGGCTTCGACTGCCTGCAGGCATGCGGACTGCGGGATGGCGTGGCCAAGATCGGCCAGTTCTGCATCGACCTGAAACTTGCGCAAGCCGTGCGCGGCGATGTGGAACGGGGCCTGTTCTTCCGTGGCAAGGGCAAGCTGCCATTTGGCGAAGCCATCCGGCCCGTGGCCGAGCTGATGCACTATCTGCTGACCGGCGAAAAACCCGCCGCGCTGGCGCCGGCGCCGGTCGCCGTTGCTGCGGCTTGACGGCAAACGGCCGTTCCCTTTCCTTCCCTCTCTTTCATTCAATCTCGCGGTACGCGGGGCGGCAAGCCGCCCTGCTTGCGCATGCGGAACATGCAGCGCAACGCCGTCAGCAACTGATAGCCCAGCCAGGCGTTGGAGCCCGCGAACAGCAGGCCACCCGCGCGCGCCAACCAGGCTGGCGCCAGCGGAAGCGCCAGCAGCGCCACGAACGCGGTCAGCAACAGCAAGCCCTGCTGTCGCTGGCGAACGGGCGAAATGATGTCCTGCATCACCGGCACGCGCGCGCGGGGCGGCAAGATACGGCGCAGATGCAGCCACACCAGGAACGGCACGATCTTGCCGAGCATCGCCGTTACCGGCAGGACGCCTCCGCCAACCAGGGCCAGCACGCCAATCCACCAAGGCAGGGCCATCGACGTATCGTCCGGCTGGAACAACTGGATGGCGGTCAGGATCGCGGCCGTCACCATGCTGGCGATTGCCGTAGGCCAGAGCAGCCAGTGGGGATCATGGCGACGGCGCGCGCGCAGCACGGTCGCCAGCATCCAGCCCCCCAGCAGCACGACGAAACCGAGCCACGGCAACAGTGCGAACGACGCGAAGGCGCGATGCGGAAAGGCAACCGCGACAACGCTGAACGCAAACAGCAGAAGCCAGTGCGCCATCGGCAAACTGCGCTGCAGCACGTTGGGTAGCGGACGGGCCTGCCAGAACATCGGCAGCACGGTGGTCGACACCCCTGTGACCAGGGCACAGAGCCACCCTCCCAGTCCCCATGCCACGTGCAATGTCAGCAACGTCGTCGTGGAAATCCACGTCGATAAGGGCGGCAGCCATCCTCCGACGAGCGTGCCGGCCAGTCCGATGCCGGCGGCGATGGTCACCAGCAATGGCGCCCCGATCCAGGCCAGCGTGCGCGTGGTGGCGTCCATGCGGGACACGCGGCGTCCGGCGAGAAGCAGCATGACCGCCACAAGCAGCGGAAACAGGCCAAGCATCATCGCCCAGCGAACCCCCCCAGTATCGAGACGAACGAAACCCGTTGCCAGCGCCACGGCGATTCCCGCCCCCGCCAACGCCACAAATGGTGCCACCCACCGCACGCGCGGCACCGGCACCCGCGCAATCACCGGCATCATTTGGAACAGTGCGCCAAGCATCACGGGCAAAAGCATGGCAAGTGCGAGCGCGTGCACCGATGCCAGCGCCATCGGCGCAAAGCGGTGCGGCAGGCCATCGGCAGGCCCGAAGGCCAGCAGCAGACCGCCGGCGGCACCGAGCCACGGCGCGGGCATCAGGCAGCCGAACACCACGGCTGGCCGTGGGGCCTGGGCGTAGTCGAGGTTTGCCGCTTTCACTGGCCGATTGCCTTTTTCATTCGGGGATACCGAAAACGGCACATTGTCCGCCTCCGGCCGTACGTCGTTCAACCACGTTAGCGTCCACGCCACAATCCGCGCCCGGATTGCACATTTCTTGATCTGGCGCAGAAATCACACGCCCCATCACGCCCAAAATCGCCACCAAGGTTGCGCCCGCCCCCTTGTGCCAGCCCGATCCCATGCCACGCCCCACGACTCCAACGCCCTCAGACCACGTCACAGCAGCCTCGGCTACGGCTGCCGCCGCGCCGCATCCGTTGCCGGAAACCGGCCACGTCCCGGACACCGTCCGGCTGACGCCCCCGCGCTACCGGTTGTCCACGCGCATCATCCTGCTATCGCTGGTGTCGCTGCTGGCCGTGCTGACGATGATCGCCGGCACCCTCTACCTGTCCTGGAAGCTCGAAGGCGCGGGCGCCGCCATCAATGACGCCGGCAGCCTGCGCATGCGCGCCAATCGCGTCGCCATCGAGCTGTCGTTGTCGGCATCGGGCAAACCCAGCACGCTGGCCGAACAGATCACCACGCTCGACAACACGCTGGCCCAACTGCGCAAGGGCAACCCGGCCCGCCCGCTGTTCCTGCCCGACGAACCCGCCATTCACGCCCAGCTCGACGCCGTGCTGGCCGACTGGTCGCAGCAGCTCAAGCCGCTGGCGCTGGCCGGCAATGCCAGCCAGTACGTCCGGGCGCTGCCGGGATTTGTCGATCGGGCCGATCGGCTGGTCAGCCAGATCGAGAACGACAGCGCACGCAAGACCGACATGCTGCGCCTGTCGCAAGTCGGGCTGGCCGTCATGGCCGGCGTGGGCACCGTGGCCGTCATCTATCTGCTCTACCTCTGGATCATCCTGCCCGTGCTGCGGCTGCAGGACGGCCTGCGCCGCATGGCCGCCCGCGAATTTTCGCTGCGCCTGCCGGTGGAAACCCGCGACGAATTCGGCACGCTGACCTCGGGCTTCAACCGAATGGCTGCCGAATTGCAGGATCTCTACCATGACCTGGCCGCGCGGGTGACCAGCAAGACCGCGGAGCTGGCCCGCCAGAATCGCGATCTCGAGGCGCTCTACGACATGGCCGCCTTCCTGAACCAGGCCGGCGATTCCGAAACCCTGGCGCATGGCTTCCTGGAGCGCGTGATGCAACAGTTCGGCGCCGATGGTGGGTCCGTGCGCGTGTACGACGCCCGCCAGGGCAAGCTCCATCGGCTGGCATCGGCGGGCTTGTCGATGACGTTGGCGGACAACGATCACTGCGCGGATATTGATGCGTGCCACTGCGGGCATGCCACGCACGCCGGCATCGTCACGGTGGCTGACCTGCGCCGGGCCATTTCCCCGCCGCTTGCCCAGAAGTCCCCGGCACTGCCCTCGCCCTGCCGGCGTGAAGGCTTCCTGTCGATGGCTGCGTTCCGGCTGGACACCCCGCGTGGGCCGGTCGGCACGCTGACGCTGCACTTCCGGGTGGCGCGCGAACTGCCGCCATCGGACCGGCAATTGCTGGAAACGATGGCCCAGCACCTGGCCACCGCACTGGAACACATCCGCCTGTCGGCCAGCGCGCGCCAGCTGGCCGTGGTGGAGGAACGGAACCTCGTGGCGCAGGGGCTGCACGACAGCATTGCGCAAGGGCTGAACTTTCTGAATCTGCAGGTGCAGCTGCTGGAAGACGCCGTGGACCGGCATGCCGATGGCGAGGTGCAGGAAATCATCCCGCTGCTGCGCCACGGTGTGGAGGAGAGCTACCAGGACGTGCGCGAGCTGCTGCACAACTTCCGGTCGCGGCTGACCACCGGCGACCTGCGCCCCGCCGTGGAAGAAACCGTGGCGCGCTTCCGGCGCCAATGCCGCACAGAAGCGACGCTGACCATCGACGACAAGGGCCTGCCGCTGCAGCCCGAAGACCAGCTGCAAGTGCTGTTCATCCTGCAGGAAGCGTTGTCGAACGTGCGCAAGCATGCCATGGCCGAACACGTGACGATCTCGATCCGGCACGACCGGCTGTTCCGGCTGGTGGTACAGGACGATGGCGACGGCTTCGACGCCGGCCGGCTGAACGAGCACGACGCCAGTCACATCGGCCTGCACATCATGCGCGAGCGCGCGGCCAGGCTTGGCGCGCAGCTTGCCATCGACGCCCGCCCGGGGCTTGGCGTACGGATCGAACTCACCCTGCCGCGCGACGTTGCATCCGACAGCCGCCCCGCCACATCCGCCGACCGGCACGACGCGACACCGGCCGCAACACCGGCCGCCATACCGGCCACCACACCGGCCTGAGGCCCATCATCATGACCATCCGCATCCTGTTGATCGACGACCATACGCTGTTCCGCTCGGGCATTCGCGCCCTGCTGCAGCGGCAAGCGGATTTCGAGATCGTCGACGAGGCCGCCGACGGCGTGGAGGGCATCAAGCGTGCCAAGCAGCATCGGCCGGACGTGATCCTGCTGGACCTGAACATGCCCGGACTGTCCGGGCTGGAGGCCCTACATCTGCTGGTGGAAGATCTGCCCGACAGCGCCGTGATCGTGCTGACGGTGTCGGAAGAAGCCGAGGAGCTTGCAGCCGCCCTACGCAGCGGCGCGCGCGGCTATCTGATCAAGAACATCGAGACGGAAGCCCTGACCAGCGCCATCCGCCGGGCGGCGGCCGGTGAACCGGTGATCTCGGAAAGCATGACCGCGAAGCTGGTGCAGCAGTTTCGCGCACCGGGCGTGGCGTCCGGCCCGGCACGCGGCCATGAGGGTACCCAGCGGAGCGCCCCGCTGACCGTGCGCGAGCGCGACATCGTACAGGGGCTGGTGCGCGGCGAAAGCAACAAGGAAATCGCGCGCGAGCTTGGCGTGGCCGAAAGCACCGTGAAGATTCACGTGCAGAACATCCTGAAGAAACTCAACCTCGCCAGCCGCGTGCAGGTGGCGGTCTACGCCGTCGAGCACGGGCTCACGGGCTGACCGCCGGGGCGCCCCGGCTTAGTAGTCGGTGCGCTGGACGCCCTGCTCGGTGCCCAGCAGCAGCACGTTGGCGCCGCGCAGCGCGAACAGGCCCACCGTCACCACGCCGGGCAGATGGTTGATGCGCTGTTCCAGGGCTTTCGGGTCTTCGATCTTCAGGCCGGCCACATCAAGAATCACATTGCCGTTGTCGGTCTTGTAGATGCCGCCTTCCTTGGTCATGCGCAGGCGCGGCTGCCCGCCGAGCGCGGCCAGCTGGCGGGCCACTGCGGCGCGTGCCATCGGGATCACCTCGACGGGCAGCGGGAACGTGCCCATGACCGGCACCAGCTTGCTGCCATCGGCGATGCAGACGAAGCGTTCGGCCACCGACGCCACGATCTTCTCGCGCGTCAGCGCGCCGCCCCCCCCCTTGATCATCGCGCCCGAGGCGTCGATCTCGTCGGCGCCGTCAACATAGACGGGGATGGTGTCGACCTCGTTGAGGTCCAGCACGGTGAAGCCATGCTGCTGCAGACGGCGCGTGGACGCTTCCGAACTGGAAACGGCGCCGCTGAAGCGTTCCTTGAACGCCGCGACGGCGTCGATGAAAAGATTGGCGGTGGAGCCCGTGCCCACGCCGAGAACGGCACCTTCGGGCACTTCCTGCTTCACATAGTCTGCGGCGGCTTGCGCGACCTGCGCCTTGAGTTCATCCTGAGTCATGACAACAGCCAGAATTGCGTTGGGAAGGGCGTAGTGTAGCGGATTGCAGCCCCCGCCCGGCGATTGCCGCCCCGGTGCCGTCCTTGCGCGCGCGGCCTCTGCCGGCCACATCACCTTGCCGCATCACGCCGCGCCGTTACAATGGCCCATTCCCGGCGAACCTCCGCCCCAGACTTCTTTCAGACGGAACCAGATCATGAACGCGCTCGAACAACTGAAGCAGTTCACCACGGTAGTGGCCGATACCGGCGACTTCCAGCTGATGAAGCAGTACACGCCGCAGGACGCGACCACCAACCCGTCGCTGATCCTCAAGGCCGTGCAGAAGCCCGAGTACCGGCCGCTGCTGGAGCAGGCCACGCGCGACCATCACGGCAGCGCGGGCGTCGAGGCCGTCATGGACCAGTTGCTGATCGCCTTCGGCTGCGAGATCCTGGCCATCGTGCCGGGCCGGGTATCCACGGAAGTTGACGCGCGCCTGTCGTTCGATACGCAGGCCACCGTCGACAAGGCGCGGCACCTGATCGGGCTGTACGAGCAGCGCGGCGTGGCCCGCGAGCGCGTGCTGATCAAGATTGCCTCGACCTGGGAAGGCATCCAGGCCGCCGCCGTCCTGCAGCGCGAGGGCATCCGCTGCAACATGACGCTGCTGTTCTCGCTGGTACAGGCCGTGGCCTGCGCCGAAGCCGGCGCGCAACTGATCTCGCCGTTCGTCGGGCGCATTCTGGACTGGTACAAGAAGCAGGCGGGCGACAAGTGGGACGCCGACGCCAACGCGGGCGACAATGACCCCGGCGTGCGCTCGGTGCGCCAGATCTACGACTACTACAAGAAGTTCGGCTATGACACCGAGGTGATGGGTGCCAGCTTCCGCGGCACGGGCCAGATCCTGGCATTGGCGGGCTCCGACCTGCTGACCATCAGCCCGGAACTGCTGGAGCAGCTGGCGGGCAGCCAGGCGCCGGTGGAGCGCAAGCTGTCGGTGGAGCAGGCCCAGGCCGGCAACATCGCACGCATCGCCGCCGACGAGGCAGCATTCCGCTGGCAGCTGAACGAGGATGCGATGGCCACCGAGAAGCTTTCGGAAGGCATCCGCCTGTTCGCCGCGGACGCGGTGAAGCTCGAAAAGCTGGTAGCGGAACTGGCGGGCTGAACCCGTCAGGCTTCGTGACTGACCTGCCCCGCCTGGTTGGCGGGACAGGCGGGACAGGCGGGACAGGCGGGACAGGCGGGAAAGGGATGAAAAGGACGCCGGACGAGAAAACCGTCGCGCGGTCAGGCCGTATCCTGAGGCCACAGCATCGGCAGGCACTGCCCTGCTGCAGCGGACAGCACCAGGTCCGCCGTGGCATCCAGGGCCGACGGTTGCGGATTGACCATCAGCACGCGAGCCCCGTGCTCCTTCGCCAGACCCGGCAGCGCGGCCGCCGGATAGACCAGCCCCGAGGTGCCGACGACCAGGCAGAGGTCGCAGTTCTGCGCCGCGTGATCGGCGCGAAAGCGCGCCACGCGCGGCAGATCCTCGCCAAACCACACCACGCCGGGGCGCATCATCGCCCCGCACAGCGCGCAATGCGGCGGCTCGCCCGGCACCGGGGGCACCGTGTCGCAGCGGCCGCAGCCGTCCAGCCATTTGTTGGCGAACAGGTTGCCGTGCAATTCCACCACGTGTTCACTGCCGGCCTGCTGATGCAGGCCGTCGATATTCTGCGTGACCAGCGTCAGAGATTTCTGGCCGGCCAGTGCCGCCAGCGCATAGTGGGCGAGATTCGGCCGGGCGGCCGACACCAGTTCGCGCCGGTGCTCGTACCACTGCCACACCAGCGCCGGCTGGCGCCGAAAGGCCTCCTCCGTGGCCAGTTCCTCGGGATCGAAGCGCGCCCAGAGCCCGGTCAGGGCATCGCGGAAGGTGGGCACGCCGGATTCCGCCGAGATCCCCGCGCCGGTCAGCACGAAGATGTTTTGCGCAGCGTCGATCCACTGGCGTGCCTGCTCCAGCGCGGCGGCATCGACGATCATGTCAGCCCCGGCGCTGGCGTACGGCCTCGTACAGGCACACGCCGCTGGCGACCGAAACATTGAGGCTTTCCACGCCGCCGGCCATCGGAATGGCCACCAGCTCGTCGCAGGTTTCGCGCGTAAGGCGGCGCATGCCCTCCCCTTCGGCACCCATCACGATTGCCGTCGGACCCTTCAGGTCCATGTCGTAGAGCGACTTGTCCGTGCCGTCTGCCGTGCCGATCACCCAGATGCCGCGCTCCTGCAGTTCGCGCAGCGTGCGCGCCAGGTTGGTCACGGTGATATAGGGAATGGTTTCGGCGGCGCCACTGGCCACCTTCGCCACGGTGGTATTGAGGCCGACGCTGCGGTCCTTCGGCGCGATGACCGCATGGGCGCCGGCCCCGTCGGCCACGCGCAGGCACGCGCCAAGGTTGTGCGGATCGGTCACGCCGTCCAGCACCAGCAGCAACGGCGTGCCCTCGATGCCGTCCAGCAATTCGTCGAGATTGAGGGCGAGCGAGACATCCTCGGCACGCGCCACCACACCCTGGTGGCGGTCGGTGCCGGCCATGCCGCGCAGGCGGTCGGCATCCACCGGATGCAGCGTCACCCCAAGCCCTTCCGCCAGCCGGACGAAGTCCAGCATGCGGCGGTCCTTGCGGTTCGCTTCGATGTAGATGTCGGAAACGCTCTGCGCGTTCTGGCGCAGGCGTGCGTTGACGGCGTGAAAGCCGATCAGGAGTTTGTGTTTGGCCATGGCGCGCATTGTACCCGCCATGGCCTCACAACAATGCCGATTTGCTTACCGCTTGCGCGCCGCGCGGCTCGTTTTGCCGGCCGGCTTCGGCGCCCGCTTGGCCGCGGACTTCTTGGCCGTTTGCAGGTGCGGCGGCTTGGGCTTGGACGCCCGCTTGGCGGGCTTGCCCGTCGGCGCCTTGCGGCCCGAATGCGGCGCATGTCCGACATTTGCCTCACGCGGCTTGACCGGCGTGATCACGGCCTCGAACACAGGCTGCTCTTCGATCACGCGGTCGAGCGTTTCGTCGAACGATTCCTCGGGCTTCGAGGTGCCGCCGAGCAGGGCCGCCAGTTGCCGGCCCTTCTTGCGCGCCGGCACCGCATGGGCGGCAGGCACGCGCGGTTGCTCGGTCGCGCCGGCACGTCCGCGCAGCGTCTTGGCCGATGGCTCCTGCACCAGGCGGAAATCGATCTTGCGCGCATCCAGGTCCACACGCGAGACCTGCACCCGCACGCGATCGGTCAGCCGGTAGCGGATGCCCGTCCGTTCGCCGCGCAGTTCGTTGCGGGCCTCGTCGTACTGGAAGTAGTCGCTGCCCAGCTCGGTGACGTGAACCAGCCCTTCCACGTAGAGCTCGTCGAGTTGCACAAAGATGCCGAACGACGTGACCGCGCTGATCGTGCCGGCAAAATCGCTGCCGAGCTTGTCGCGCATGAAATAGCACTTCAGCCAGGCTTCCACGTCGCGCGAGGCCTCGTCGGCACGGCGTTCATTGGCCGAGCAGTGCAGGCCCAGTTCGTCCCAGATGCCCTCGTCGCGCTTGACGCGGGCCGCGGCGTTCTCGGCACGCTTCTCGGCGTCGGCGGCCTGCATGCGGCGCGCCTTGGGCGAGATCTGCGTGTTCAGTTCGGTGCCCGGGATAAAGGCCGGCCGGTACTTGGTATGGGCCAGGATGGCCTTGATCGAGCGATGCACGAGCAGATCGGGATAGCGCCGGATCGGGCTCGTGAAGTGCGCGTAGGCCTCGTAGGCCAGACCGAAGTGGCCGATGTTGTCGGGGCTGTAGACGGCCTGCTGCATCGAGCGCAGCAACATCGTCTGCAGCATCGGCGCATCGGGGCGCGACTTGATCTTGTCCATCACCTCGGCGTAATCGGAAGCCTGCGGCTTGTCGCCACCGCCCAGCGACAGCCCTGCCGTCCTCAGGAATTCCCGCAGGTTCTTGAGCTTTTCCTCGCTCGGGCCCGCGTGGATCCGGTACAGCGCCGGGTGCTTGAAGCGCTCGAGGAAGTCGGCCGCGCAGACGTTGGCCGTCAGCATGCATTCCTCGATCAGCCGGTGCGCATCGTTGCGGGTGC
This sequence comes from Ralstonia sp. 25mfcol4.1, assembly GCF_900104095.1. Lineage (GTDB taxonomy): Bacteria > Pseudomonadota > Gammaproteobacteria > Burkholderiales > Burkholderiaceae > Cupriavidus. Next base: position 141,286 of record NZ_FNJO01000001.1, read on the forward strand.
GCGGCAGGATCTGTTCGATCTTGCCCTGCGCATTGCAGACGATATACGTCTCGGTCGTGTCGAAGTCGATGGCCCCCCGCTCGCGGCGCGCCTTGAGCAGGACCTGGAACAGTTCGTACAGGTTCTGCAGGTGTGGCACCAGCTCGGCGCGCTTGTGTGCCTCCGGACCCTTGGTGTTCGACAGGACGGCCCAGACCTCGTTATAGGTCAGCCGCGCCGCCGAGTGCATCACGGCCGGATAGAACTGGTAGCCCTTGAGCTCGCCCTTGGCCGTGATCACGGCATCGCAGACCATGCACAGGCGGTCGACGTTCGGATTCAGCGAGCACAGGCCGTTGGACAGCTTCTCCGGCAGCATCGGGATCACCCGGCGCGGGAAGTACACCGAGGTAGCGCGATCGAGCGCATCGGCGTCCAGCGGCGTGCCGGGGCGCACGTAGTGCGACACGTCGGCGATGGCCACGATCAGGCGCCAGCCCTTGGCGCGGCCGATCTTGACCGGCTCGCAGTAGACGGCATCGTCGAAGTCCCGCGCATCTTCGCCATCGATCGTCACCAGCGGCACGTCGCGCAGGTCGATGCGATGGTCCAGGTCGGCCTGGCGCACTTCGTCAGGCAGCGCCTGCGCTTCCTTGGCGGCAGCCGCCGAGAACTCGTGCGGCACGCCGTACTTGCGCACGGCGATCTCGATTTCCATGCCAGGATCGTCGATGTCGCCCAGCACTTCCACCACGCGGCCCACCGGCTGCACGTAGCGGTCCGGCCACTCCATCAGCTCGACGCTGACCACCTGGCCCACGCGCGCCTTGCCTTGCGACTTGGGCGGGATCAGGATGTCCTGGCCGATGCGCTTGTCTTCGGGCGCCACCACCAGCACGCCGTTTTCGGACAGCAGGCGGCCGATCACGAAGCGGTTGGCGCGTTCGACGATCTCGACGATCTGCCCTTCCGGACGCCCGCGGCGGTCGTAGCCCACCACGCGCACCTGGGCACGGTCGTTGTGCATGGCCTTCTGCAGTTCGCGCTCGGGCAGGAAGATGTCGTCCTCGCCGTCGTCGCGGATCAGGAAGCCAAAGCCATCGCGATGGCCTTGCACGCGGCCGACAACGAAATTCGGTTGATGGGCCAGCTCGTAGCGGCCCTTGCGGTTCAGTTCGATCTGACCGTCGCGTTCCATCGCGGCAAGCCGTTTCTGAAAGCCGTCATGCTCCTTGCGCGTGACGGCCAGGGCCTTGGCGATATCGCCGGCCGACAGGGGCGACCCCGAAGTTCTCAGTACGCCGAGGATCTCTTCCCGGCTGGGGATCGGATAGTTGTTCTGATTCAATTTTTCTCGAAACTATTTGACAAACGTTTGACGGTCGCTATAATGGCCGCTTCGGTTGTTTCGACACCTGCCCAGGTGGCGGAATTGGTAGACGCACTAGGTTCAGGTCCTAGCGGTGGCAACACTGTGGAGGTTCGAGTCCTCTCCTGGGCACCAAGATTCAGCAAGGAACCCGCAACGTGAGTTGCGGGTTTTTTGTTTTCTGCTGCTGAATCCTTCAAATTCTCTCCCTCTTGCCTTGTTGGCCTTGTTGCCTTGTCCGTGGCTCTTTTCTGACTTCGAGCCGTGGATGAGTGTATCAGTTTCAGTGCCGATTCCGGCATTATCTCGCCATCTTCGCAATTTCCATCGCGAAAAGTACAGCAGCCCGTCCATTCAACTCGATTGTTGACGGTTGGCCGATCTGTAACTATGATGGTTTCACATTGAGATTTCCGCATGAGCACCAGCAGCCGGTTTGCCGTCGCCGTTCACATTCTCACCCTGCTGGCGCAGTCCGAGGGGCCGATGCCGTCGTCGATGATCGCCGGCAGCGTGGGTACCAACCCCGCGCTGATCCGCCGCATGATCGGCACCCTGACCGAAGCCGGTTTCGTGACCACGGCGATGGGCAGCACCGGCGGTGCGATGCTGGCGCGGCCCGCGTCGGACATCACACTGCTCGACGTCTTCCGCGCCACCGAGACTACGGCGCTGATCACGCTGCACCAGAGCGCGCCGAATCCGGCTTGCATGGTGGGCCGCGAGATCACCGGCGCCCTGCAGGCCGTGGCCGATCGTGCGCAGGCCGCCATGGATGCATCGCTCGCGGAAATCACGATTGCCAGCATGCTCAACGAGGTCGAGCATGCCGCCCGGCGCCGCAAGCGCTGATTTTTTTACCTCGATATGTAACCACACTGGTTTCACATAAACCTTAGCCTGAAGGAATCCATCATGAAGATCGCCATCATTGGCGCCACGGGTAACGTGGGCAGCCGCCTGACCGATGAAGCCCTGCGCCGCGGCCACACCGTGACCGCCCTCGCCCGCCAGGCGTCGAAACTCCCCGCCCGAGAAGGCGTGACGGCATGTGACGTGGACGTGGCCGAGACATCGGCCCTGGCCCATGCGCTGCGCGGCAGCGATGTCGTGATCAGCACGGTGCGCTTCCTGCAGACCAGCGCCGCACAGATCGTGGCCGCGGTCAAGGCCGCTGGCGTCGAGCGACTGCTGGTGGTAGGCGGAGCAGGCAGCCTTTTCGTGGCACCCGGCGTACAACTCGTCGATACGCCAAATTTCCCGGATGCCTACAAGGCCGAGGCATCGGCTGGCCGCGACTTCCTCAATGCCCTGCGCGGCGAAACGGCCTTGGCGTGGAGCTTCCTCTCGCCATCGGCCCTGTTCACGCCGGGTGAGCGAACCGGAAAATTCCGACTGGGGAACGAAGATCTGCTCACCGCCGCCGATGGCAAGAGCTGGATCTCAATGGAAGACTATGCGATCGCCATGCTCGACGAAATCGAGCAGCCGAAGCATGTGCGGGAACGGTTCACGGTCGGGTACTGATCGCGACCCGTGGTGGACGCCCCACACCCGCGCTCGGGTGTGGGGAACAAACGAAACGCTCAGGCGGCGCTATCGTCTTCCAGCAGGCTGGCGCGCTTGCCGCGCTTGAGCCAGGCGGCCAGATTGTGCGGGCGCAGCGTGTCGTATTCCTCGAACGGCTGATGGATCCACGGATTCGACGGCAGGAACGTCACGTGATAGTCGGGCTCCACCTTCGAGCACGCCTTGTACCAGAGCACGGCCGAGCGCACGTCGGTGACCGCGGGATAGCGTTCCCTCAGATGACGGCCCACGCGTTCCAGCGTGACACCGGAATCGACCAGGTCGTCCACAAGCAGGATCTTGCCCGACAGCTCGCCACGGGTCATCGTGATGTATTGCGCGATGTCCAGGTCGCCCTGCTGCGTGCCCGCGGCTTCGCGGTACGAGCTCGTGGCCAGGATGGCCAGCGGCACATCGAAAATGCGCGACATCTGGTCGCCCACGCGCAGGCCGCCACGGGCCAGGCACAGGATCTTGTCGAACTTCCAGCCCGACTCATGCACGTTCAGCGCCAGGCGTGCGACCAGGCGGTGATACTCATCCCAGGAGACCCACAGGTTCTCCTCGTCATTGGTTGGCAGGTTCATGGCGTCTTTTCTTCAATTGGCCGCTTCATCGGCCAGTGGATAAAGCATCGGCCCGCATGTCGCGGGCCGAATGGCTTTGTGAGGCCGCGACGCTCATGGCGCCACGGTCATGCTCACGGATATTTCCGTCGCGTCAGGCGACCTGGTACGGGTGGCGCAGCAGGATCGTCTCGTCGCGATCCGGACCGGTCGAGATCATGTCGATCGGAATGCCGACCACTTCCTCCACGCGCTTCAGATACACGCGAGCCTGTTCCGGCAACGCGTCCCAGGTCTTCACGCCGAACGTCGATTCGTTCCAGCCCGGGTATTCCTCGTAGATCGGCTTGCAGTTCGCTACGGCGTCCGAGCCACGCGGCAGGATGTCCACCTGCTTGCCGTCAAGCTCGTAGCCCACGCACAGGTTGATCGTTTCCAGACCGTCGAGCACGTCGAGCTTGGTCATGCACAGGCCCGATACGCCATTGATCTGCACCGACCGCTTCAGCGCGGCGGCATCGAGCCAGCCCGTGCGGCGCGGACGACCGGTCACAGAGCCGAATTCCTTGCCGACGTTGGCCAGGCGCACACCCACGGCGTCCTGACGGGTCGGGTTGTCGTTGTCATACAGTTCGCTCGGGAACGGACCTGCACCCACGCGCGTGCAATAAGCCTTGGTGATGCCCAGGATGTAGTTCAGACGGCCCGGGCCCACGCCGGCGCCAGCGGCGGCCGCACCGGCCACGCAGTTGCTCGACGTCACAAAGGGGTACGTGCCATGGTCGACGTCCAGCAGCGTGCCTTGCGCGCCTTCGAACATCAGGTTGCCGCCTGCCGCGTTCACGGCGTACAGCTCGGCCGACACATCGGCCACCATCGGCTTCAGACGCGGCGCGTAGGCCAGCATCTCGTCCAGGATCTGCTGATAGTCCACGGCTTCGGCCCCCAGGTACTGGGTCAGCATGAAGTTGTGGAAATCGACGTTCTCGCGCAGACGCTCGGCGAAATGCTTCGGATCGAACAGATCCTGCACGCGCAGCGCGCGGCGGGCCACCTTGTCTTCGTACGCCGGGCCGATGCCGCGACCGGTCGTACCGATCTTGGCGGCGCCACGGCGTGCCTCGCGCGCCTTGTCGATGGCAACGTGGTACGGCAGGATCAGCGTGGTGGCTTCAGAGATGCGCAGGCGGTTCTGCACCTGCAGGCCAGCGCCCTCGAGTTCCTCGATTTCACGGAACAGCGCCTCGGGAGACAGCACCACACCGTTGCCGATATAGCAGACCGTGCTTTCGCGCATGATCCCCGACGGGATCAGTCGCAGAATGGTCTTCTTGCCGCCGATGATGAGGGTGTGGCCAGCGTTGTGGCCGCCCTGGAACCGCACCACGCCTTTTGCATGATCGGTAAGCCAATCGACGATTTTCCCTTTGCCTTCGTCACCCCACTGGGTTCCGATCACGACGACATTGCGTCCCTGGCCTACTGCGGATGCGGACATGTTGAATTGGTCAGAAGGTTAAAAACGTATTCTACTCTCGTTGTTCGACGGTTCCGGGTTTTCACGAGTCCGAGGAACAGACGTTTGCCATCCATTCCGGGCGATCATAGGCCACCACGGGCAGCAACCGTCATTTGAGAGCAGGTGGAAAAGCACCGGCACGAAACGGCCGGCACCGAAAATCAGCGAATCAACGCGGCACTACGACCCAGGCATCGCCCTGGCGTTGCAGCTGGCGGTCGCAGTTGAACTCGTCCAGCTCGTGCGTATGGCCCGGCAGCGACTGGATCACGATCTCGCCGGTCGCGCGCAGCGCGGCAATGGTGGCGCGCAGGGCGGGATCGGCGTCCCACGGGGCGAAAATAGCCAGCGCACGGACTTCCACCGGCGACAGGGCCGCCACCTCGCGCAGATCGAGCGAGAAGCCGGTGGCCGGTCGTGCGCGTCCGAAAGCCTGACCCACCTTGTCGTAGCGGCCGCCGCGCGCCACGTAGTTCGGCAGCCCCGCCACATAGGCCGTGAACATCACGCCGCTGTGATAGTGGTAACCGCGCAAATCCGACAGGTCGATGTTCACGCTTGCGCCCCGCACCTGGCCAGCCAGGGCGGCCAGTTCGTCGAGTGCACGGCCAATGGCGGGGCTGGCCGGCAGCGTAGCACGGGCCCGCTCGATCACTTCGACGCCGCCGTATAGCGTCGGCAACGCCAGCAGCGCCGTGCGTTCCGTATCTGGCAACCCCTCGGTCAGTTCGCGCAGGGCCGGCACATCCTTGGTTTCGAGTGCCGCAAACAGTGCATCTTCGATATTACGCACCGACGGCAACGCCGACAGCAGCGCTTCGAGAATGCCGGCATGGCACAGATCCAGCCGGATATCGGCCAGACCGGCCGCCTGCAACGCAGCCAGCATCAGTTCCTGGATTTCTACGTCGGCTTCCAGGCCGGCATGGCCGTAGATCTCGGCGCCGATCTGGATCGGTTCACGCGTGGCGTGGAAACCTGCCGGGCGCGCATGCAACACGTTGCCGGCGTAGCACAGGCGCGTCACGCCCGGGCGATTCAGCAAATGCGCGTCGATACGTGCGACCTGCGGCGTAATGTCGGCACGCAGGCCCATCGTACGGCCCGACAGCTGGTCCACCAGTTTCAGCGTACGCAGGTCGAGATCATGCCCGGTACCCGTCAGCAGCGACTCCAGGTATTCGAGCATCGGAGGCATGACCAACTCGTAGCCATAGGTGCGGAACAGGTCCAGCATGCGGCGGCGCAGTTCTTCGATCTTGCGCGCCTCCGACGGCAGGACGTCGGCAATGTTTTCGGGCAGGAGCCAGCGGTTGGACATGGGGGTCTCTTCTATCAAAATCCGGGCTGACGGAGCGCAAGCCCCTCCAGCCGGACAAAACCCCGGCGGACCGGGGTTCTGTCAAATGTTGCGTTTCAGGGCCCCCGCTTCAAGCAGGATGCCCGGTGCGCGCCGTGCGCGCTACTTCTTGCCGCCGCTGCCCGGAGCCGGTGCCGCGTTGCCGCCCGCCGAGCGCATGTAGCGGAAGAAGTCCGAATTCGGCTCCAGCACCATCACGTTGCCCTTGTCGCGGAACGTATTGCGGTAGGCCTCCATGCTGCGCCAGAACTGGGCGAAGCTCGGGTCCTTGCCGAAGGCATCGGCGTAAAGCTGCGACGACTTGGCATCGCCCTCGCCCTTGACGATCTGGGCGTCGCGATAAGCTTCGGCCAGCACCACCTCGCGCTGACGGTCGGCATCGGCACGGATTTTCTCACCTTCGGCGGCGCCCGTCGAACGCAGTTCATTGGCCACGCGCTTGCGCTCGGCTTCCATGCGGCGATAGACCGACTCGCTGATCGCGGGCAGCAGGTCCACGCGCTTCAGGCGCACATCAAGGATTTCGACGCCCACGGACTGCGCATACTCGGCCATGCCCAGGCGGATATTCTGCATGACCTTGTCACGCTCGCCGGCCACCACATCGGCCACAGTGCGCTTGCCGAACTCCTCGCGCGCCACGGCGTCGATACGCTGCGTCATGCGGTCCTGCGCGCCGCGGACGTTGCCCGAGAATGCCACGAAGAACTTCCGGGGATCGGTAATTCGCCATTTGACGAACCAGTCCACCACCATCGATTTCTTCTCGGCGGTCAGGAAACGCTCGCTGGCGGCCACGTCGATCGTCTGCAGACGGCGGTCCATGAAGACCACGTTCTGCAACGGCGGCGGCAGCTTGAAATGCAGGCCGGGCTCGCGCACCACCTGCTTGATCTCGCCGAAGGCGAAGACCACGGCATATTGACGCTGATCGACCACGAACAGCATCGACGACACGACCGCCAGCAGGATAAACAGGCCAATGGCAAAGGAAATCAGTCGGTTCATGACGGGTCTCCTTAGCGAACGTCGCGGTCGCGGTTGCGCATCGACTCACGCGAACGGATGTCCGGCGTGGGCGTGTCGGTCGTGGCCGGCGTGCTCGCGCCTGGCGCCGATGCGGGCGCCGCAGCTTGCGGCAACTGCGACATCAGCTTGTCCAGCGGCAGGTACAGCAGGTTGTTGCCCGCCTTGGCGTCGACGAGAATCTTGTTCGCGTTGCTGTAAATCTGCTGCATGGTCTCCAGATAGATACGGTCGCGCGTAACTTGCGGCGCCTTGGCATACTCGGTCTGCACCGAGCGGAAGCGCGCGGCGTCACCCTCGGCCTGAGCCACCACACGGGCACGGTAGGCTTCCGATTCTTCCTTCAGGCGCGCCGCCGTGCCCCGTGCACGCGGCAGGATGTCATTGGCGTAAGCCTGCCCTTCGCTGATCGCGCGCTCGCGATCCTGGCTGGCCTTGTTCACGTCATCGAACGCGGCCTGCACCTGCTCTGGCGGCTGCACGCTCTGCACGTTGACGGAGATCACGCGGATACCGGTCTTGTAAGCAGTCAGAATCGACTGGATCGACTTCGCCAGGCCCTGGGCGATCTGCTCGCGGTTCTCGTAGAGCACCGCATCCATCTTGTTGCGGCCCACGATTTCACGCACCGACGTCTCGGCGGCCTGCGTCACCAGTTCTTCATCGCCACCGCGGTCGGTCTTGTTGTAGAACAGGAATTCGCTGGCGTCCTGGATGTCGTACTGCACCGTGAAGCGGACGTCGATGATGTTCTCGTCCTGCGTCAGCATCGACGAGTCCTTGAGGTTGCTGTCCTTGATCGACGTGGCGCGGCCAACTTCCACCGAGCGCACCGCCGACAGGTTCACCACCTCGGCCGACTGGATCGGCCACGGCGCGCGCCAGTTGATACCGGGGCCCGTGGTGTATTTGAACTTGCCGAACTGCAGGATCACGGCGGTCTGGCCTTCCTGCACCATGAAGAAGCCGCTGGCCAGCCAGATGCCGACCACGGCCGCGACGATCACGCCGATACCGACGTTCGAGCCCTTGCCCGACGGACGCGAGCCAAAACCATTGCCCTGCCCCCCACCGCCATTGTCCTTGCGGCCCAGCAGGCCATTCAGGCGGCGGTTGAAGTCGCGCCACAACTCGTCCAGGTCGGGCGGGCCGTCCTGCGGCCGCTGGTTCTGCTGGCGACCTTTGTCCTTGTTGTCTTCATCGTCCTGTCCGTTACGACCCCAGCGCGGGTCGTTCAACGAGAAGATGGCGCGCAGGCGCGGCCAGCGAGCAAGCCGCGCGGCGCGGCTGCCTGGCACGAAGTGCGAGTCAGGATTCCGAGGGAACAGGGGCATGTAGGGCACGGGTCCGGGAAAGTTTGGGAGGGTAGGAGCATACCATTGCTGGTTTGCTCCCCCCTAAGAACCGTACGTGCGAATTTCACCGCATACGGCTCAAGCCCTTACTAAGTGTCTATCTAAATTTCAAACACCGGCTTCACAACAGTTCGACCGTGGTGATGGACTTGGTGATGGCAGTTGGGATGCAGCAATACTCGATTCCCTAGAGCGTCCGAACCTCCGTGGGTTCGGTAGACGATGTGATGGTCATCCCATCCCGTCTCTTTGGTTATCTTGCATTGACACACCGCGCACAAGCCTCGCTGGTCGACATACAACTTGATCCACTGTTTCCGGTGCGACATGTTTTCCAACATGCGATCCCGACGTAGATTTTCGCCATACATCTCCTGCGCTGGATCAAAGGGATTGAAGTCCCCCCGAATCTTCTTGTGCCGTTTGATGGGCGTGCTAGCAAGCGAGTACAGCTCCCGCCAGCGCTTTTCCCCATCGCCTTCCACTAACTCGGTCCCGAACACCCAGTTCCGATCACCCAACGAAGCGAAGTACTTCTTCCGCACCCATTCGGTGTTCTTTTCTCGGTGCCGCCGTTTCGCCCACCAGAATAGAGCCCGGAAAATCTGGTGCTCCATCTTGTTGAACGTCGCCTTCGCAACCACTGGGCTGTGATACTGTGCCCACCCCCGCAGCATCGGGTTCAGCAATCGGATCAAGACCTCCTGCTTTACCGTCTTGTTTGCACTGATTGCTTCCTTCACCTTGCGATAAAACGCTTGCGCGTTTTTCTTGCTCGGTTTGATGAGCAGCCTTCCAGAGTATTTCCGGAAATGCCACCCAAGGAAGTCAAAACCTTCGGCGATGTTGACGATCCGCGTTTTCTCCGTGGATAGCGAAAGTCCCCGTATTGCTAGGAACTCTTCCACCCATGGCTTAACTTCGTGCTCTAAGACCTCCGGGGTACTACCGGTGATCACGAAGTCGTCGGCGTATCGCACAACGTTTACCTTCAGCTTCTTCGTGTGAACAACACCAAGTTTCGCCCGCAAGGAGTCCACCAGTTGTCGTTCCAGTCCATTCAGTGCCACGTTTGCCAAGGTCGGGGAAATGATGCCCCCCTGTGGCGTTCCGGCTTCGGTCGCCTGAAACTGGCCTTGAAATACCACGCCAGCCTTCAGCCACTTCCGAAGGATTGCTCTGTCCATCGGGACGTTGCGCTCCAGCCAGTCGTGACTGATATGGTCAAAACACCCGCGGATATCCGCCTCCAGCACCCATTGGGCCGAAGCCTTTTGGGATAGGGAGACAAAGAGCTGGGACATCGCATCCGCAGTGGAACGATTGCTCCGGAACCCGTAAGAGTTCGGATCGCTCGTCCCTTCGGACACTGGTTCCAGCGCCAGCAGGTATAGCGCCTGCATGGCCCGGTCCAACATGGTCGGGATGCCCAAAGGGCGTTCCTTTCCGTTGGATTTGGGGATGAAGACCCGCCGTAATGGCATGGGCCGATACCCCCGGCGCTTCAACCGCCCGATGGCTTCCCATCGGACTTCAGGCGAGTCCCAGAGTTCGCGGTCGACACCTGCCGTCCGCTTACCTTGGTTCTCCGTCACTCGTCGTACCGCCGATGCCTTGGCGGAGAACGAGCGGGTCAGAGATCGTTGCAGGGCTTTCACTCTGCGCCAATCCCCTTCCTGTGTTGCCTTCGCAATTCGAATCTGCATTGCTCGAACATTCCGTTCGACGCGGCGCCAATTGATGTCGCCCCATCGCTGGGGGATGCCGGAGGGCGCAGATTCATCCTTGCGGATCAATGCTTCCATGCTGCTCTCCTATCTTGAGGACTTCCCCAAACAGAAGAGACAACACGCCCCTTGAGGGGCGTGTCACCCCTCAAGGGAAGAAAATTAAACAAGCGAGTTCAGTCAGCCGTCTTGCGACGAAAGACCAGTTGGAAGTCTGCCCGCTTTCGCGTGGGGAACGAGCCCCTATCCGGATCATTACAACCCGGCATTCGCTTTCTCCAACCTCCCATACCCGCACAGCCAACAGCGTCCCTTACGGTTCGCCTGCCGAAGCCAACCAGCACTCCGGCAGCCATACGGGCTTACCACGTTCCCTGCGCGTTACAAGACCGGGTTAGGGCCTGCCTCTCCACCGGTGGCCGTCATGGCGACGTGTCTCGACTGTCCAGCGAGACATCCGGCCACATACCTTTTTGGTTAGTGCCTATCAGCAGCTTTGGCACTGCAATCCTGACGGTGTTTATCAGCAGTTCACATATGTTGCCCATACCAGTCAGCCTGGCTCCTCAACCCCATTGCTGCTCGGAGTCTCTACGCCTCTATCTCACAATAGTGACGCACCCTTGCGGGGGCTACGTTGTCAGGAGAGCTTCACACCCCACCGTTAACCAGTGACGCGTGTCTCCCTAGGCTACTGCTAGTCGCATAGCAGGTTCTCTATCGGGGCACCCTCTCGGGTGTACTCGACCGAACCATAACGCGCAGAGCTATACGCTCCGGGAACCTCACTTCATTACTTCAGTGCCTCCATACTGGCAGGCGCTTGACGACAGACGTGCTCTCGCGAGCGTGTGGTCTGCGTCCCAAAGAACGTAGCGCCGACCCAACCGGGCCGGTTTTGAATGCTATGTAGCGGAGATGCAACAAAACTGCCGCTGCATACCCACCCGCACCTACCAACGTAGGGCGTTGACCGAGAACTTGCCCAAAGGCAAGCGTCTCCGCCTTTGGGCAATGGCTGGACATCCATCCAGCAGAAAGCAAGCTGCGAGTTAGCCGATGCGCTGGCCTTCCCACCACACATAGACTCACCCAGCCTTGCGACTGGGCTTGTCAAAGCAAGAAATGGTTGAGATTGGACGGTTCAGGCCGAAGCCTTCCCCTTGTCTCAACAAAGGTCGATGCTCTTAACGTAGAGCGGCCGGACACGAAGTGCGTGTCGCACGAACAGGGGGATTCTAGCAGCCATCTTGATCACTTTTGCTCAAATTCCCCCAATAGGCACGCCATTCGCAGCGAACGGCTATCAGTCTGGGCGGTCGGCGCCCCGATCCGGGCCGCTTTCGGTGCCCTCGCGGGGGTCCACGGCGTCCCAGTCATCGTCGCCGGCCGGGGGCGGAATGCCCTCCAGACGCGGATCGAATGGGGCCGGCTCGTCCGGCCGCGAAGCCAGCCACTGGGCGAGCTCTACCACGGCTTCGCGCAGGGCATCGAGACCCAGCCCATCACGCGCCGAAATGAACACGCGCGTCGGCACGCCTTCCTCGTTGCGCTCGATGCGAGGGCCCTGCTCCAGCAGTTCCGGCGCCGCATCGATCTTGTTCATCACCACGATTTGCGGGATGTCGGAGGCGTTGATTTCCGCCAGTACGCGGTTCACCTGCTCGATCTGCTCATGGCGCACGGGGCTCGACGCGTCCACCACGTGCAGCAGCAGGTCCGCGTGGACCGTTTCGTCCAGCGTGGCGCGGAACGCCGCCACCAGCTGCGTCGGCAGGTCGCGAATGAAGCCGACCGTATCGGACAGCACCACATTGCCGAATCCATCCAGAAACAGCCGGCGCGAGGTGGTGTCGAGCGTGGCGAACAGCTGATCGGCCGCATACGCCCGCGCCTTGGTCAGCGCATTGAACAGCGTCGACTTTCCTGCGTTGGTATAGCCGACCAGCGAAATGCTGAGCGTGTCGTTACGGGCGCGGGCACGGCGCTGCGTATGGTGCTGGCGCTGCAGGCGCGCCAGATCGGTCTTGAGCCGCTTGGCGCGATCATCGAGCATCCGGCGGTCCAGTTCGAGCTGTCGCTCGCCAGGGCCGCCGCGCATGCCGATACCGCCCTTCTGGCGCTCCAGGTGGCTCCACGCCCGCACCAGGCGCGACGCCTGGTATTGCACCTGGGCCAGTTCCACCTGCACCTTGCCCACGTGGCTTTGCGCACGCTGGCCGAAGATATCGAGGATCAGGCCGGTACGGTCGATCACGTGACGCCCCAGGAATCGCTCCAGGTTACGTTGCTGGGCCGGGCTCAGTGCGTGGTTGAAGACGACCACATCGGCATCCAGGGCGTCCGCCGCCTCCTTGAGCTCTTCCGCCTTGCCCGAACCGATGAACAACGCCGGATCGGGGCGCGATCGCTTGCCGGTCAGCGTGTGTACTGGCACCGAGCCGGCCGTGGAGGTCAGCAGCGACAGTTCGGAAAGGCTTTCCTGGAAGTCATGCTTGCCGAAATCCACGCCGACAAGGATCGCGCGCGAAGGATCGGTCTGGGAGGTAGCTCTGGGTTGCAAGCGGGTGGACGCCAAGCGCCGGAAAAATAGGTTGGAAAACGGGGTTGGATCCGATTGTCAAGACAATGGCAGGACTCGCCGCGGCAAGCTGTCGCTCACCAGTGCCAAGGAGCTCGGTGACGGATGCAGGCTTGATCGGGAACCGGATTCGGAAGGTGCCGCCCTGTCAGGGCAGCGCCCGCGGCGCAGGCCGGAGAACAGCTGGGGCGGGAACGTGCAGCGTGACGGCCGCATGCGGATGCGGCCGCCCACAAACGAGGAAAAATCAGCCCTCGGAGGAATCATCCACACGGAAATTGACCGCGCGCGCCGGCACGACGGTAGAAATCGCATGCTTGTACACCATTTGCGTCACAGTGTTACGCAACAGCACGACATACTGGTCGAACGACTCGATATTGCCTTGCAGCTTGATGCCATTGACGAGATAGATGGAAACCGGCACGTGCTCTTTGCGCAGCGCGTTAAGGAACGGGTCTTGTAGCAATTGCCCTTTGTTGCTCATGGCACACTCCAAAATTATAGATTTAGTGATGGATCATGGGGACGAAAGTCCCCGGTTCAAGTCAGTTGGCGCAAAAACGCGCCAGAAAAAAGATCAAAACGGTACCAAGCTGGCATCAACGCAGCAGGGCTTCCCCTGCTACTCGTGAATTTAGCCGCAGTTCCAAACGAACGCAAACGAAACTTCGGACGAGGAACGGCACCTTTTGGGCTCAATCCTTCGATTCGGCGTAAGGGTTTTTGTTCGTACGGAATTCGATGCGCAACGGCGTGCCCTTGAGCTTGAACGCCGTCCGGAAGCGGTTTTCCAGATAACGCTTGTACGCGTCCGTCACGTTCTGCAGTCCGTTGCCGTGGATGACCACGATCGGAGGATTGGAACCGCCCTGGTGCGCGTAGCGCATCTTGGGGCGCGACACCCCCGCGCGCTTCGGTTGCTGGAATTCCACCGCTTCCTGCAGCACTCGCGTGAGTTGCGGCGTCGGCAGCTTGACCATCGCGGCGGCGTACGCATCGTCGACCGAGCGCAGCAATGCACCAATTCCGGTACGTTCCTTGGCCGACACGTAATGGACGTTCGCGAAGCTCAGGAACTGGAGCTTGCGCTCCAGGTCGTGCTTCACGCGGTCGCGGGCGTGGCCGTCAAGGCCATCCCACTTGTTCACGCCCACCACCAGTGCGCGGCCCGACTCCACGATAAAGCCGGCGATATGCGCATCCTGCTCGGAAATGTCCTGCTGGGCATCGAGCAGCAGCACCACCACGTTGGCATCCGCAATCGACTGCAGCGTCTTGACCACCGAGAACTTTTCGATGGCCTCGAACACCTTGCCGCGCTTGCGCAGGCCCGCGGTGTCGATCAGCGTGTAGGGCTTGCCGCCACGCTCGAACTCCACATAGATCGCGTCGCGCGTGGTGCCCGGCATATCGAACGCGATCACGCGTTCTTCGCCGATCAGCGTGTTGACCAGCGTGGATTTGCCGACGTTCGGCCGGCCCACGATGGCGATCTTTGTGCCGCGCTGGCCGGCGTCGTCCTGGTCGGCCAGTTCCGGCCGCTCCTGCACGGCAAGCTCCAGCGCCTCGTCGACGAGTTCGCTCACGCCGTCGCCGTGCGTGGACGAGATCGCGTACGGATCGCCCATGCCCAGCTCGTAGAAGTCGGCTGCCACCGAGGTGTACCTCATGCCCTCGGCCTTGTTGACGGCCAGCATGATGCGCCGACCGGTCTTGCGCAGGTAGTCGGCGATCACCCGATCCTGCGGCGCAAGCCCCAGGCGACCGTCCACCAGGAAGATCACGACGTCCGCTTCCACCACGGCCTGGCGCGTCTGCTTCGCCATCTCGGCCACGATGCCGTCCTTGGCAACGGGTTCGAAGCCGCCGGTGTCGATCACGATGAACGGACGATCGCCGATACGGCCCTCGCCGTAGTGGCGATCCCGTGTGAGGCCCGGCAGATCGGCGACGAGGGCGTCGCGCGAGCGGGTCATGCGATTGAATAGCGTCGACTTGCCCACATTAGGACGGCCGACGAGTGCGATAACTGGTTTCATTCAATAAACGGAAACAGGGGCCGGCACGCGCCGTCCCCCAGCAATTCCGGAGTCATGTTGATCCGACAACCACCGTACTTGTCTACGGCTGGCCGCTTTTCCTGTCGGGGCGGATACGGAACCGCAGTCCCATCCCGCTGTTGTTGGCACGACCAGGGATCATGCTACCGGATTGGCACCGCCCACGCGACAGGGGCATGGGCGGCCTTGCGTGCGCTGGCACGCTTTCATTCTGGCACCATCGCTGGCGCCCCTGGCAATCAGCCGATCAGTTCGGTACGAAGCCGTAGACGTCGCCGTCACGGGTCTGCACCACCAGCGTCTGGCCGGCAATCACCGGTGCGGCGCTGATCGCACTGCCGTCCGTCTTCATGCGCGCCAGGACGGTGCCATCCTCGCGCGACAGGAAGTGGACAAATCCTTCATAGTCGCCCACGACCACCGAGCGGCCGATGGACGCCGGGGCGCCCAGGCTGCGGTAGCGCAGGTCCGTATTCTTCCAACGCTCGTTGCCGTTCTGGCGATCGAACGAGAACACCGCCGACGTTTCGTCGCTGGCGAACAGCGAGCTGTCGTCCTGCGTCAGGCCCATCGGCGACGAGAAATCCTTGCCCCACTGCGGCTGGCCGTTGGCCAGTTCCAGGCAGGCAATGCGACCCTGGAACGTGGTGGCGCAAACCTGTCGGCCCATGACGGCTGGCATGCCCGTCACATCGTTCAGACGCTCGATCTCGGACACCCCCTTCGGATACGACACCGTGCTTTCCCACCGCAGCACGCCATTGCCCGGAGCCAGCACGCCCAGCTTGCCGCCCGGGAAACCCGTGACGATGCCATCACCGGCATACACCATGCCCATCGCGGCGCGCAGGTTCAGCGGTGACTGCGAACGCTGGTAGATCCAGCGGCGGTCGCCCGTGCCGGCATCCAGTCCGATGATACGGGTGTCGGTGGTACGCACCACCACCAGGCCGTTGCCAACCAGCGGTGCCGACAGGACCTCGCCATTGACCTGCTTCTTCCAGATCTGCTTGCCGCTCTTGTCGAACGCGTAGATCGCGCCCTTCTCTCCAGCCACGGCGGTCGTGTCGCCGTCCGAACCCGGACCCGAAGTCAGGTCAAGATCGGTCTTCGCCTTCCAGAGCGTCTGGCCGCTGCTGGCGTTGATCGCCATCACCGCGCCGCTCTTGCCAGACACGAACACCACATCGCCAGCTGCCACCGGGGCCATGACGTACGGGCCGCTCTTGCCCACGTCGGCCTTCCAGGCCTGCTTGACCGACAGCGTGGCCGAAATCGGCTTCAGTTCGGTGGGCGGGTGCTTGTTTTCCTTGCTGAACAGCGAGCAGCCCGCCAGCAGGCCAAGGCAGGTGCCGGCCACGAGCGTACGGGTTGCGGCTGTGCGAAGCAATGACGTCATAGGATGCGATCCTGAATTTTTTGAAAGGGTCCGCCGTCCGCTCACGCGGTGCCCAGCGCGTCGAGCTTGAACTGGATGATCTGGCGCATGCCGCCTTCACTCGCGCCGAGCTTTTCCAGCGCGCGGCGGTAGGCGGTGCGTGCCTCGTCGCGCTTGTCCTGGGCGGCCAGCAGATCGCCACGGCGATCGGCGAACAGCGCCTCGTATTGCGCAGGTGCATCCTTCAGCAGCGCCAGCCCCTGGTCGTAGGCCTTTTCGTCCAGCAGCACGCCGGCCAGGCGCACGCGCGCCAGCGGTGCGTAGTCGTCACCACCATGGTCGATAGCCCACTGCAGTTGCGTCTTGGCGCCGGCAAGGTCGCCCGCGTCGTACAGCACCTTGGCTGCCGTCAGCGCGCTCATCGGGCCATAGGCGGTGCGGCCGAACTTGTCTTCCAGATCGGTCGCCGCGCGCTTGACGCGCTCGGCGTCGCGCGCCTCGGCAGCCTTGGTCACCTGCTCGTACAGCACCGCCGCGTCGCCGGCCTGCTTGCGCTGCCAGTAGTTCCAGCCGGACCAGCCCGCGAACGCCAGCAAGGCGACAATCAGCGCCCAGGTGACGGCATTGCCATACTGTTTCCACCAGGCCTTGAGGCTCTCAAGCTGTTCCTGTTCTTCTAGATCGTAAGCCATGTCGAGGCAGTTACCCGCGTTGGTTGAAATTGACACGGCCGCTTCCTGGCAGGACAGCGGCCGTGCGGCGCGATTCCGACGGCGTGCCTATTGCTCGTCGTCCTCGTCGTCCGATTCGATGTCGTCGACCATCCTGTCGATGATGAAGTCGACGACATTCTCGGCCGGCACGCTTGTCTGCGGGCCGCCTTCGGCCGCATTGCCGCTGCGCAGCTGCTTGACCTGCACCGTGCCGGCGGCGATTTCGTCGTCGCCAATGATAACGGCAAAGGATGCGCCACTTGCGTCCGCGCGCTTCATCTGCGACTTGAAGCTGCCGCTTTTGCCGTCGGGCGTGGCATGGAAGACCACGTCCAGGCCTGCGTCGCGCAGCCGTTCGCCGGCAATCATCGCCTGCTCGCTCGCTGCCTGGCCCTGGTGGACCATGTACACGTCGCAACCCTGCGATTCGGGCACCAGCTTTTCCTCGCGCAGCAATTCGATGATGCGCTCGATACCCATCGCCCAGCCGCAGGCCGGCGCGGGCTTGCCACCCATCTGCTGGATCAGCGGATCGTAGCGGCCACCGCCGGCGATCGTGCCCTGGGCGCCGAGCTTGTCGGTGATCCACTCGAACACGGTCAGGTTGTAGTAGTCCAGACCGCGCACCAGGCGCGGATTGATCTTGAAGGGGATGTTGTTCGCCTTCAGTATCCGCTGCACGCCCTCGAAGTGGGCCAGCGATTCCTCGCCCAGGAAGTCGATCAGCTTCGGCGCGTTGGCCGCCATCTCCTGCAGCGCCGGATTCTTGGTGTCCAGCACGCGCAGCGGGTTGGTGTACAGGCGACGCTTGCCATCCTCGTCCAGGATGTCCTTGAAGCCTTCCAGGTACTTGATCAGTTCCTCGCGGTGCGCGGCACGCTCGTGTGCCTGGCCCAGCGAGTTCAGTTCCAGGCGCACGCCGACCAGGCCCAGGTCGTCCCACAGGCGCTGGCACATCAGGATGATTTCCGCATCCACGTCCGGGCCGGCAAAGCCCAGCGCCTCGGCACCAAGCTGGTGGAACTGGCGATAGCGGCCACGCTGCGGCTTTTCGTGACGGAACATCGGGCCGGTGTACCACAGGCGCTTCGGGCCGTCGTACAGCAGATTGTGCTCGATGGTGGAACGCACGGCCGCCGCGGTGCCTTCCGGACGCAGCGTCAGGTTCTCGCCGTTCAGGGCGTCGGTGAAGGAATACATTTCCTTCTCGACGATGTCGGTCACCTCGCCGATACCGCGCACGAAGAGCTGCGTATGCTCGACGATCGGCGTGCGGATCTGCTGATAGCCATAGGCACGCAGCATACTGCGCGCGGCGTTCTCAAACATTTCCCACAGCGGGGCGTCGGCGGGCAGCATGTCGTTCATGCCCTTCACGCCCTGCAGTGCCTTGTCGGCCTTCGTCTTGTCTTCGCTCATTGTTCTCTTCGTGATACCGATTCTGACCTGGCGCCCTGCGCTCAGGCCACCGCGCCCTGTTTTGCCTGCCTGGCATTCGGGCCGTAGTGCGAGCGGACGTACTCGTCCACGATCGCCTGGAATTCCTGGGCAATGTTCTCGCCGCGCAGCGTCTTGACCTTCACGCCATCGACGAACACCGGCGCTGCCGGCGATTCGCCCGAGCCGGGCAGCGAAATGCCGATATTGGCGTGCTTGCTCTCGCCGGGGCCGTTGACGATGCAGCCCATCACGGCCACGTCCATCTCTTCCACACCCGGGAACTCGTTCTTCCAGACCGGCATCTGCTCGCGCAGATAACCCTGGATGCTGGCCGCCAGCTCCTGGAACGTCGTGCTCGTGGTACGACCGCAACCGGGGCATGCGATCACCATCGGGGTGAAGTTGCGCAGGCCCATCGTCTGCAGGATTTCCTGGCCGACGTAGACTTCCTTCTCGCGCGCCGCGCCGGGTTCCGGCGTCAGCGAAATACGAATCGTGTCGCCGATGCCTTCCTGCAGCAGCACCGACAACGCCGCCGTCGAGGCCACGATGCCCTTGCTGCCCATGCCGGCCTCGGTCAGGCCCAGATGCAGCGCATACTCGCAGCGGCGCGACAGTTCGCGGTACACCGCCACCAGTTCCTGCACCTGCGAAACCTTGCACGACAGGATGATCTGGTTGCCAGCCAGGCCGATTTCCTCGGCCTTCTGCGCCGACTCGATCGCCGACGTGATCAGTGCCTCGACCATCACGCTCTGCGCGGGCCACGGCTCTGCGCGCCTGGCGTTCTCGTCCATGATGCGCGCGAGCAGGTCCTGGTCCAGGCTGCCCCAGTTCACCCCGATGCGCACCGGCTTGTTGTAGCGGCACGCCATCTCGATCATCTCGGCGAACTGCTTGTCGCGCTTGGCGCCCTTGCCCACGTTGCCGGGGTTGATCCGATACTTCGACAGCGCCTGCGCGCACTCGGGATAGTCGTGCAGCAGCGTATGGCCGTTGTAGTGGAAGTCGCCCACCAGCGGCACGTTCACGCCCATGCGGTCCAGTTGCTCGCGGACGGCCGGCACGGCCGCCGCGGCTTCCGGCGTATTGACGGTAATTCGGACGATCTCGGAGCCTGCGCGCGCCAGATCCTTGATCTGGATGGCAGTGCCGATCGCGTCGACGGTGTCCGTATTGGTCATCGACTGGACGCGCACGGGTGCGCCGCCGCCGATCGTCACGATATTGTCGCCCCACACGACGCTGGCCTGGCGCGAGACACGGCGCGGCAGCGGACCCGGAATCACCGGGTGGGAAGCATTCTGGTGCATTGCGTTACCACCTTCAAATGGCATGACTGATTGCGCTGCCCGGCCGCATTACTGCAGGGTCAGGCGCGCCACATTGTTCCGGTCGGCAGACTTGAAGTTCACCGGCGAGCCATTGTGCGCCAGCGACTCCACGCCTTTCACGTTGCCGAGGATGACCTTGTACGGACCGCCCGCGCCGCTGCCGGCCACGGCGTCGCCGCCCTTGGCCGTGCCGCCCAGGATCACCTTGCCGGTGCGATCACGCACCTCGTACCAGGTGTCGGAGGCAAAGCGGATCTGCACCGCGCCATCGCCGGACGCCGTCGAAGCGGGCGCTGCTGCGGCAGCAGGCGCCGCAACGGCGGGCGCCGCCGGCTTCGCCGGCGCGTCCTGCGCCAGGTTCACGGCGCCGCCCGTTGCCAACGGCATGCCAGCCGTCGTGGTGGCCACCGGGGCCTGGGCCGGAGCCGCCGTCGCAGGGGCCGGAGCCGCCTTGGTTGCCGGCTCGGCCGGCTCTGCCTTGGCCGTCGCTTCGGCGGGGGCCGCCTCGGACGGCGCCGGCGAATCGTTGCCAGCCATCACCGGCGGCAAGGCCGCGGTCACGGTGCCGTCGCCGTTGCTCTGCGTGGTGCCTTCCTCCGAGACTTTCTCGGCCGGCTTGTCGCTTGCCGGGGCCTCCGCCGCGGCCTTGCTGTGTGCATCGAACCATGCCTTGGCGTGGTCGTAGCCGAAATAAACGCCCGCAGCCACCAGTGCCAGCACGCAGACCAGCCAGATCCAGCGGCCACCGGCGCCGCCGCCAGTCTTGCTGCCGAACCGCTTGCGGTCGTCGAACGTCTGGTTCAGCGCGCCTTCATGGCGGCGCGTGATGCCCGTGACCGGCGTGGCCTGCGCCCGCGCGTGATACTGGCCAAGCAGCGCGTCGATATCGATCTGGAGCGTGCGCGCATAGGCGCGCATCACGCCCTTGGCAAACGTCACGTCCATCAGACTCGACACATCGCCTGCCTCGATCGCCACAAGCTTGTTCGGCGCCACCTTCAGGCGTGCCCCGACATCTTCCAGCGACAAGCGTTGCGCCTCGCGACCCTCTTTCAGTTGCGCCCCGATCTCGCGGGCCACTGCCTCGCGGTCGGAGTCTGTCGCGCCGCCGGCAACGTGCGTTGCTGCCTGGCTACCGGCGCGCTCTTCTTCATTCATCCCAAGCTCCTCTCTCGTATGCGGTCAGCTCGCGCGAATCGGGGAAACGGTTACGCAGTTCCGCGATCATCGCGCCCTGCGTCTGGGTATCGCCCTGGCGGTGGGCAATGCGCGCACCCAGCCAGAGGGATTGCGCGCTGGCAAAGCGGCTCGCGTTGACGCGGCCGGCAAACTGCCTGGCTTGTCCCATGTCCCCGCGCTGGAAATTCAATTGCGCGAGATTCATGAGCACTGACGGATCGTTACGGTCATATCCGTAGGCCGTTTGCAGATTTTTTTCGGCTTCGGCCATGTTGCCGTTGCGCATCTCGCAAATGCCGAGGTTCGTCAGCGGCTTGACCGGCCCATTCATCGAAGGGGTCTGCACCGCGCGCTGCAGCGTGGCCTTGCCCTCGGCATAACGGTTGGTCTGGCACAGGAACCAGCCATAGTTGTTCAGCACATCCGGATCGTTCGCCCGCATGTTCAGCGCGGTGCGGAAGCTGTCCTCGGCCAGCGCGTTCTCGTTCATGCCCATGTAGATCAGGGCACGCACGTGATAGGCGTCGGCGTTCGACGGATCGATACTGATGGCCTGCTTGACCTCGTCAAGCGCCACCGGATACTGGCGTGCCTCCAGATACTGCGTGGCCAGACGCAGCCGGAGCGACGCGCGCTTGTCAGCGGCAGTCTGGTCGGAAGCGGTCTTGATGTCCTGCTGGGGCCCGGCGGGCAGCGTGCAGGCGGACAGCATCAACAGCCCTGACAGGGCAGCGACAAGCAGACGGGTCATGCAGGACGGGCCTCCCGAGCGGTTCCGGCAGCCACCGGAACCAGTGGCGTGATCTTGCCGAACTTGCCGCGCTCGGCCAGACGGGTACGATCCATGACCTCGCCGGCCAGTTGCCCGCAGGCAGCGTCGATGTCGTCGCCACGGGTCTTGCGGATCGTCGTAACGATGCCCGCATCCATCAACACCTGGGCGAAGCGACGAATCTGCTCGTTGTTCGATCGCTTCAGGCCGGATTCCGGGAACGGGTTGAACGGGATCAGGTTGAACTTGCAGGGCACGTCGGCCACAAGCTTCAGCAGCTCCCGCGCATGTTCGACGGTGTCGTTGACGCCGTCGAGCATGCAGTATTCGAAGGTAATGAAATCACGCGGCGCGAATTCCAGGTAGCGGCGGCAGGCCGCCATCAGATCGGCCAGCGGATACTTGCGGTTCAGCGGCACCAGCACGTCGCGCAGCGCATCGTTCGACGCGTGCAGCGACACGGCCAGGGCCACGGGGAGGTCCCTGGACAGGCGGTCCATCATCGGCACCACGCCGGACGTGGACAGCGTCACGCGGCGGCGCGACAGCCCGTATGCGTTGTCGTCGAGCATCAGCCGCATGGCCGGCACGACGGCATCGTAATTCAGCAGCGGCTCGCCCATGCCCATCATCACCACGTTGGAGATGACACGGTCGTCCTTCGGACCTCGGCCCAGCTGGGCGCGCATGGCGAATTCGGCCATCCAGAGCTGGCCAATGATTTCGCCGGTCGTCAGGTTGCGGGAAAAACCCTGCTTGCCGGTCGAACAGAACCGGCAGTTGACGGCGCACCCCGCCTGCGACGACACGCACAGCGTACCGCGCGTGTCCTCGGGGATGTACACCGTCTCCACCGCGTTGCCGGCGCCGACATCGAGCAGCCATTTGCGCGTGCCGTCAGCCGACAGGTTGTCGGTGATGATGGCGGGCGACCGGATCTCGGCCCGCGTCGCGAGCTTTTCGCGCAGCGACTTGGCGAGATCCGACATGGCGTCGAAGCGGCTGGCACCGAACTGGTGGATCCAGCGTTGTAGCTGCCGCGCACGGAACGGCTTCTCGCCGAGCTCGCCGCAATAGGCGGTGAGCGCGTCCGCGTCGAGGTCGAGCAGGTTGACGAGATCGTTCATGACGGCAGTTTCCAGCTTGACTACAGGTTCAGTCTGAGTGTCAGAAGACAATCAGCGGCTGTAAACGTTCATGCCCGGGAAGAAGAAAGCCACTTCCACGGCAGCCGTTTCAGCGGCGTCCGAGCCGTGCACGGCGTTGGCATCGATGCTGTCGGCGAAATCGGCGCGGATCGTACCCTTTTCAGCCTTCTTCGGGTCCGTGGCGCCCATCAGGTCGCGGTGCTTGGCAATGGCGTTCTCGCCTTCCAGAGCCTGGATCATGACCGGGCCCGAAACCATGAAGTCCACCAGATCCTTGAAGAACGGGCGTGCCTTGTGCACGGCGTAGAACTGCTCGGCTTCACCGCGCGACAGGTGAACCATCTTGGCAGCAACGATCTTCAGGCCAGCGGCCTCGAAACGGGCGTAGATCTGGCCGATAACGTTCTTGGCCACGGCATCCGGCTTGATAATCGACAGGGTGCGTTCGATCGCCATGAAAAACTCCGAAAAATGAAGGGGTTACAAATGGATTAAACGTGCAATTCTAGCACGACCGCATGGCGGATTCGAGCATGCGCGCCAACCGTCCCGACGATACTTGCGGCGCACGCCGTTGCCGCGTTTATTGTTATTTATAAATCACATTACATTCGTGAAATGTGGGAACGGCGGCGCAAACCCTTCGTCAAATGTTTGCGTTTTCGGAAAACAACTAATGACAAGGGTGATTGTGTGGACAAAGCCCCTTGCAAATCCGCAGGCGCGATGCCACATTGGCGCTGTGCCGTCGGGTTGCTCCGGCGCCTCACATAGAACTGATGACAGGAGTCACGATGAACGACAAGCTGAATACTTACGGATTCGGCAATAGTGCTGCGGGCGTCACCGACGTTGCCGTCCGCAACCGGGTCCTACGCAACACCTACTGGCTGCTGGCCATTTCGATGATCCCGACCGTGCTGGGCGCATGGATCGGCGTGGCCGCCGGATTCGCCGGCCTGGTCGCAGGCAGCCCCGGCATGTCGGCGCTGCTGTTCCTGGCCGTCGCATTCGGTTTCATGTTCGCGATCGAGAAGACCAAGAACAGCAGCATGGGCGTGGTCCTGTTGCTGGCCTTCACGTTCTTCATGGGCCTGATGCTGGCGCGCATTCTCAGCCTGACGCTGTCGTACTCGAACGGCCCGGCGCTGATCATGTACGCGTTCGGCGGCACCGCGGCGGTGTTTGGCGTCATGGCGACGATCGCCACGGTCAGCAAGCGCGATTTCTCGGGCCTGGCCAAGTTCCTGTTCGTCGGCGTCGTACTGCTGATCCTGGCCAGCATTGCCAACATCTGGCTGCAGCTGCCGGCCCTGATGATCACGCTGTCGGTCATCGCCATCGCGATCTTCTCGATCTTCATCCTGATCGACGTGCAGCGCGTGGTGAACGGCGGCGAGACCAACTACATCACCGCCACGCTGGCCATCTACCTGGACGTGTACAACGTCTTCGTGAACCTGCTGGCGCTGCTGGGCATCTTTGGCGGCAACCGCGACTGAGTCGCCCCGCCATCATGAAAATAGCCGCCCTCGGGCGGCTATTTTTTTTGTGCGGCCGGCATTGGCCGCATCCTCGGTCGTGCTCAGTCGCGCTCGAATACGGCGATCGACTCCACGTGCGACGTATGCGGGAACATGTTCACCACGCCTGCACCGGCCAGGCGATACCCCGCCTCGTGCACCAGCAGGCCGGCATCGCGCGCCAGCGTGGCCGGGCTGCACGACACGTAGACGATGCGCTTGGGCAGCACGTCGCTGCCTGCCTGATGCAGTTCGCCCAGCGCCTTGCAGACGGCCAGCGCGCCTTCGCGCGGCGGATCCACCAGCCAGCGGTCGAAGCGGCCAAGCGCGGCGATATCCTCGGCAGTCACCTCGAACAGGTTGCGGCAGGCAAACGACGTCTTGTCGGCCAATCCGTTGTACCCGGCATTGGCCAGCGCCCGCGTGGTCAGGGCTTCACTACCCTCGATACCCATCACCGACGCACCCTGCGTGGCGAGCGGCAGCGTAAAGTTGCCGATGCCGCAGAACAGGTCAAGCAGCCGATCCGTGGGCTGCGCATCGAGCAGTCGCAGCGCGCGGCCGATCAGGACGCGGTTGATCTGGTGATTGACCTGCGTGAAGTCGGTCGGCTTGAACGGCATGCGGATGCCGAATTCAGGGAGCGTGTAGGCCAGCTCCTGATCCGCCGGATAGAACGGATAGACGGTATCCGGACCCTTGGGTTGCAGCCAGAACTGCACCTGGTGCTTGTCGGCAAAGGCGCGCAGCAGGTCCTTGTCGGCATCGGTCAGCGGCTCCAGGATGCGCAGCACCAGCGCCGTCACTTCGGCGCCAACCGCCAGTTCGATCTGCGGCATGCGGTCACGGATCGACAGCCCCGTTACCAGTTCGCGCAGCGGCACGAGCATCGCGGAAACGTTCGGCGGCAGGATCTCGCAACGCGTCATGTCCGCCACAAAGCTGCTCTTGCGCTCGTGGAATCCCACCAGCACGCCGCCCTTCTTCGCCACGTAGCGCACAGTCAGGCGAGCCCGGTAGCGATAGCCCCAGTCCGGGCCGGCGATCGGGCGGAACACCACGTCCGGCTTCACTTTCGACAGGTGCCAGAGATTGTCTTCCAGCACGCGCTGCTTGATCGCCAGTTGCGCCCGGGCGTCCAGGTGCTGCATCGAGCAGCCGCCGCACACGCCAAAGTGCTGGCAGCCTGGCTCCACGCGCATCACGGACGGGTGCTTGACCTCCACCAGATGCGCCTGCTCGTAGCTGGGCTTGCGGCGGTAGCTCTTGTAGGAGACGGTCTCGCCGGGCAGCGCCCCTTCGACGAAGATCACCTTGCCGGGTGTGCCGTCCTCGTTATTCTCCAGACGGCCAACGCCACGTGCCTCCATGTCGAGGCTGTGAATAGTGACCACGGGATCGCTGGGGATGGCGGATGCGGCGGGTGCGGCACCCGGCTTGCCCGCCATTTCGGGCTTGGAAGATTCGACGGCTTGAGACACCGGAGGGACCTGACGTATTGTTTTGCGAAAGCGCGATTGTAGTCCAGTCACCGCGCCGTCACGAAAGTCCAGAGACGAAAGAGGAAACGATGGAACTGATTTCGTGGAATATCCAGTGGGGACGCGGTGCCGACGGCAAGGTCGACCTTGCCCGCGTTATCGCCACGATCCGCGACATGACCGATCCCGACGTCATCTGCCTGCAGGAGGTCACCCGCGGCTTTTCGGACATGGCAGGCCAGCCGCAGCGCGACCAGGTCGCGGAACTGACCGCGCTGCTGCCCGGCTATCGCGTCATCTTCGCGCCGGGCGTGGACCGCACCCACGGCGACGGTACGCCGCGCCAGTTTGGCAATGTCGTGGCCACGCGATTGCCGGTGCGCGAGATCTTTCGCCATGCCCTGCCATGGCCGGCCGATCCCGACGTGGCATCGATGCCGCGCGTCGCGCTGGAAGTTACCGTGGAAGCCGGAGCCCGGCCGCTGCGGGTCATTTCCACCCATCTGGAGTTCTACTCGAAGCTGCAGCGCGCTGCGCAGGCAGACGCCCTGCGCCAATGGCACTCGGAGGCCTGCGAACACGCGCGCCGCCCCGGCAAGTCGGAAAAAAAGCCCGGCCCGTTCACGCCGGAACCACGTCCGACCGAGGCCATCCTCTGCGGCGACTTCAACAGCAAGCCCGATGACGTGGCCTACAAGCGCATGATCGAACCCTACCCCGATGCCACCGTGAACTGGAAAGACGCCTGGTGCCACATGCATCCGGGGCAGGCGCACGCGCCGACCTGCGCGCTGTACGACAAGGAGCAGTGGCCGGAGCCACCGTTCGCCTGTGATTTCATGTTTGTGACGGAAGACCTGCTGGGCGACGTGACGCGTTGCGAGGTCAATGGCAAGACCGACGCCTCGGACCACCAGCCGATCCACCTGAGCCTGGGCCGCTGACGGGAAGTGCCGCTCGGACGCCGCCCGAAGCCGCAGCAGTCGTCAGTCGTCTTCCTCGGCCTCGGGCGCCATCGGCTGCAGCTTGAACGCGCGCAGGTACTCCATCCACTGCGCGCCCGGCAGCTCGGCCAGCGATTCCTGGATCAGCGCCACTTCCATGTCGAACTCGCGCGGTGACAGGCCGCCGCGCATCAACTGGAAACGGCAGTACATCAGGTAAGTGTTGACGACATCGGTCTCGCAATAGTCGCGGATCTCGTTCAGCTTGCCCTGCTGGAACGCCTGCCAGACCATGCTGCCGTCCATGCCCATCTTGCCCGGAAAGCCGCAAAGCTTGGCCAGGTCGTCAAGTGGCGCGCTGGCCCGCGGCTGGTACATCGCCAGCAGGTCCATCAGGTCCAGGTGCCGCATGTGATAGCGGCTGATGTAGTTGTTCCACTTGAAATCGCGGCTGTCGTCGTCGCGGCCCTCGCCCATCTCCCAATAGCGTGGCGCCGCCACGCCGTGGACCAGGCCGCGATAGTGCAGCACCGGCAGGTCGAAACCGCCACCGTTCCACGACACCAGCTGCGGACTGTAGCGCGCAATCAGTTCGTAGAACTTCTGGATCAGCGTGGCTTCACCATCCTCGAGCGTGCCCAGTGAGCCGACGTGGAATACCGCCGAACCATCGCGCTGGGTGCGACGCAGCACGCACGAAATGGCGGCCACGCGCTGCAGATAGTGCGGCAGGAAGTCGGAGCCGGACTTTTCCCGGCGGGCGGCAAACGCATGCTCGGCGACTTCGGCGTCGCTCATCGATGCGGGATGGTCATGCAAACGGCGCAGGCCGTCGACATCGGGAATCGTCTCGATGTCGAATACCAGCACAGGGGTCATAAAACGGCGTCCTTGCGTACACCTTGCGAAGCGAAATGCCGTTTGAGCTTGACCAGCGCTTCCTGCTGGATCTGGCGCACGCGTTCGCGCGTCAGGCCCATTTCCTCGGCCAGCTCCTCGAGCGTGGCCGGCTCGATGTGGTTAAGCCCGAAACGGCGCTCCACCACATAGCGATGCTTCTCCGACAGGCGTGCCAGCCAGAGCTTCATCAGGTTTTCCAGCTCGCGGTGGGCCACTTCCTGATCGGGCGCGGCGTTATGTTCGTCCGACAGGAAATCGAGCAGGCTCGAACCCGGATCAAGATCGAACGGCGTATCCAGCGAGGTGGTATGTTCGTTGAGTGCCAGCACGTCCTGCACCTCGTCCGGCGTCTTGCCGAGCAGGTGGGCGATGTCCTCGAGGCTGGCGTCGCGGCCATCGGTGCCACCTTTTTCAAGATGACGCTTGGCGCGCAGGACCTGGTTGAGTTCGCGAATCACATGCACCGGCAACCGCACGGTGCGGGCCTGGTTCATGATCGCGCGCTCGATGCTCTGGCGGATCCACCAGGTGGCATAAGTGGAAAAGCGGAAACCGCGCGAAGGATCGAATTTCTCGATCGCGTGCATCAGGCCGAGATTGCCTTCCTCGATCAGGTCGAGCAGCGGCACGCCGCGATTCAGGTAGCCCTTGGCAATGCTCACCACGAGACGCAGGTTGCGCTCGATCATGACCTGCCGGGCCGAAAAATCGCCGCCCTTGGCCAGCGTGGAGAAATGCAGTTCCTCCGGGGCCGAAAGCAGCGGCTTGATACTGATGCGATTGAGGTAGTGCTGGACCGTGTCGGCAGCCAGTTCCGTATGCAGGACGGTGCGGAAGTCGTCGGGTTCCGGTGCGGCTTCAGTGCCGCCCTCTTCCTCTTCGTCTTCTTCCTCGTCTTCGTCCTCGGAGTCGTCGGCGCTCAGATCGGCGTTGCGCTCGGCATTCCGATCGCCATTGTTGCGCAGGCTGCCGCGCGACACGGGCGCGATGGGCTCGTCGGCCACCGGCACCATGTCGGATGCGGGTTCGAGTTCGACCTCGAATACTTCGGCATCGCCCTCAGCGGCTCGGGTTGCCACACCAGCCTTTCCTTCCGGCTGCTTGGGACGACGGGTCCTGCTGACAACTCCGGATGAAACAGTTTTCTGGCGTGGCATGAAACCTCACTGTGGCGGTAGATACCGCATCGGATCGACCGGTTTTCCGTTCTTGCGAACCTCGAAGTGCAGCTTGACCCTGTCAGTATCACTGTTACCCATTTCGGCAATCTTCTGGCCCTTGCGGACCGTTGACTGCTCTGCCACCAGCACCTTGTCGTTATGACCGTAGGCGGTGAGATACGTGTCGTTGTGTTTGATGATGACAAGATTCCCGTAGCCGCGCAAGGGGCCTACGTGAATCACCCTACCCTCGTCGGCAGCCAGCACCGGATCGCCTTTCTTGCCAGCAATATCAATGCCTTTGTTAGCTTTGTCGTCAAATTTACCGATCAATTGTCCGCTCGCCGGCCAGGCCAGCCGGACATCGCCTGCCGGGGCCGACGCGCCACCCGCCGCGCTGGCGCCAGCGGCCGCAGCGGGGGCTGCCGAAGCGGGCGTAGCGGCCGGGGCGGAAGATGCGCTCATCGGCGTGCCCACCGGGCGCGCGGCATCGATCGGCTGCGACTGCACCGTGCCCGGCGCCACCGGCAGGGTGGCCACTCCCGGAGCGGCGTTGACGTCGGCGCTCGGCGGCACCACGCGCAGCAGCTGGCCCACCTCGATCTGGTTAGCGTTGGCCATGTTGTTCCAGGCCGCCACGTCGCGATACGACTGGCCGTTTTCCAGTGCGATACGGTAAAGGGTATCGCCGCGCTTGACCCGATAGTATCCGGCAGGCGCCGGCTCCAGCGCCGCGGCCGTCTGGGCGGTGCCGCCAGACGTCCGGTCCACCACGGGCGCCGGCATCGGCGAATTGGCGCAGGCGGCCAGTACCGCCGCGCAGGCCAGGATGCTCAGATGTTGTCCGACTCGTGTGAAATTCTTCTGATTCACGATGTTGTGCATAGTTCGACTCAGATGGTGCCCGATTTTAAAGGCACAAAGAAAACGGCTTCAAGCGCGGTCCTGTGAAATCGATGCCGATTGAGGCGCTCGATCAGCAGCAGCTGCTGCGTGACCGTCTGACCCGGCGCGCCGTTGCCAGGTGTCACCACCGGCGCAATCAGACGTCCGC
Organism: Ralstonia sp. 25mfcol4.1; assembly: GCF_900104095.1. Lineage (GTDB taxonomy): Bacteria > Pseudomonadota > Gammaproteobacteria > Burkholderiales > Burkholderiaceae > Cupriavidus. The sequence continues at coordinate 171,426 of NZ_FNJO01000001.1, forward strand.
CGATGGCCAATTGTTCCAGCAGGGCCTGCGGCACCTCCATGCCGGCCGCGGCAAGGATGATCGACGAGAACGGCGCGGCCTGCGGCAGGCCAAGCATGCCGTCGCCATAATGCAGGCGGATATTCGGCACGCGCAGCGGCCGCAGGTTGGCCTTGGCTTGTTCGTGTAGCGGACGGATTCGCTCGATGGAGAACACTTCCTGCGCGCACAGGCTCAGCACGGCGGCCTGGTAGCCGCAGCCAGTGCCGATTTCGAGCACGCGCGCCAGCGGCTGGTCGGGGGTCAGACCCTCGCGCAGCAGCTCGATCATGCGCGACACCACCGACGGCTTGGAAATGGTCTGCTGATGCCCGATGGGCAGCGCGGCGTCCTCATAGGCCTGCGACGCCAGCCCCGGCTCCATGAACAGGTGGCGCGGCACCGTGGCGATGGCGCCCAGCACCCGCTCGTCGCGGATGCCGCCGGCGCGCAGGCGCGCGGCCAGCGCGGCACGGGCCCGGTCCGACGCCATGCCGCCGCCGCCAGCCGTGGCCGCCGACGCGCGCGCCTCCACGGCACTGCCCGGCGGGGGCGGTGCGGCCGGCGGGGCGGCAGGCTTGCGCGGCTTGACGGTGGCAGGCGCCGGTGCGGCCGCCCGCTTGCCCACCGCAGGCATGCCGGCAGTGCGCGCAGGCGCTGGCTTGCGTTCGACTACCGCATCCAGCGGCAGCGGAAAGCGGGGGCGGCGCGGCGTGGAACTCATTTCGGATACGGCGCAGGAACCAAGGGAACGACAAAAACGATGCCGCCGCGCAGCATACCCGCGCGGCGACCGCGAAGAAACGCCTGAGGGGCGCGCGGCGATGACACGCTCACCCCAGCCACTGTTCGATCTGTTCGAGCTGGCCGCGATGCGTCAGGTCCAGCTGCAGCGGCGTGAGCGAAACGAAGCCATTGGCCGTGGCATGGAAATCGGTGCCTTCGCTGGCATCGCGCGCGTCGCCTGCCGGGCCGATCCAGTAAATGGCGTCGCCGCGCGGGTTCACCTGCTGGATCACCGGCTGCGACGGATGGCGCTTGCCAAGGCGCGTCGCGCGGTGCCCGCGGATATGCTCGAACGGCAGGTTGGGAATATTGACGTTCAGCAGGAACGGTTCGCGCGGCGGACGCGCAATCACGTTCTCGACGATCTCGCGCGCCACGCGTGCGGCCGCATCGAGATGCTCCCAGCCATGATGGACCTGCGAGAACGCGATCGACGGGATGCCGAACAGGTAGCCCTCGATGGCCGCGGCGACCGTGCCGGAGTACAGCACGTCCTCGCCCATGTTCTGGCCCTGGTTGATGCCTGACACCACCAGGTCTGGCCGATCCTCCAGCAGGCCGGTCAGCGCCACGTGCACGCAGTCCGTCGGCGTACCATTGATATAGCGGAATCCCTTCTGCACGCCTTCCTTCGCCTCGTAGACCGAAAGCGGGCGCTGCAGCGTCAGAGAATTCGACGCGCCGCTGTGATTCTGTTCCGGAGCGATCACGGTCACGCGCGCCAGGGGCGCGAGTGCTGCGTGCAGGACGGCGAGCCCCGGCGCAAGGTAACCGTCATCGTTGGCGAGAAGGATATGCATGGCCGCGATTGTACCTGAGCGAAAGGCCGCTGGCGGCACCGCGGATGCACCGGAAACGGGACAGATGCAACGCAGATGGGCCCGCCAGCCGGCCGCCATGCGGCGCCCGAATAGGCGACATGCAGCGATTTTTTCCTGCAGAACGATCGTGCTTTTCTTGCGCTACACTTGCCCGACGTCGTGCCCGGCCGCCCTGGCGTTCCTGCCACGCACGACACCGGCAAGACCACATCACACATGGGAGACACAATGAAAGCCGTACTGTGCAAAGCCTGGGGCCCGCCCGATTCGCTGGCGCTGGAAACCCTGCCCGACCTGGTGCCTGGCGACGGCGAAGTCGTCATCGACGTCAAGGCCGCCGGCGTGAACTTCCCGGATGTGCTCATCATCCAGAACAAATACCAGGCCAAGCCCGAGTTGCCGTTTTCGCCCGGTTCCGAGCTGGCCGGGGTGGTCAATGCCGTCGGCGCCGGTGTCACGCATGTGAAACCCGGTGACAAGGTGATCGCCTATCTGGGCAACGGCGCGTTTGCCACCCAGGCCCGCGCGCCGGCCAAGGCCGTGGTGCCGATGCCACCCGGCATCGACTTCGACGTGGCCGCCGCGTTCACGCTGACCTACGGCACGTCGCACCACGCCGTGGTGGACCGCGGCGAACTGAAGGCCGGCGAAACCATGCTGGTGCTGGGCGCGGCCGGCGGCGTGGGCCTGGCGGCTATCGAAATCGGCAAGGCGATTGGCGCCCGCGTGATCGCCGCGGCGTCCACCGACGAAAAACTGGCGGTCTGCAAGGAACACGGCGCCGACGCCGTGATCAACTACACCACCGAAGACCTGCGCGAGCGCATCAAGGCGCTGACCGACGGCAAGGGGCCGGACGTGATTTACGACCCGGTGGGCGGCGTCTACGCGGAACCGGCCTTCCGTTCGATCGGCTGGCGTGGCCGCTATCTGGTGGTGGGCTTCGCCAATGGCGAAATTCCGAAGATCCCGCTGAACCTGGCGCTGCTCAAGGGCGCGTCGCTGGTCGGCGTATTCTGGGGCGACTTCGCGCGGCGCGAACCGAAGGCCAACCAGGCCAACATGGCCCAGATGCTCGGCTGGATGAAGGAAGGCAAGATCCGTCCGCATATCTCGGCACGGTATCCGCTGGAACAGGCCCCGCAGGCGCTGAAGGACATGGAGGCGCGCAAGGTGACGGGGAAGATCGTCATTACGCCATAAGGCTGCAATGCCCGACCGGTTTTCTCTCCTCTCCCGCATGGCGGGAGAGGAGAGAAAACGCCGGCAAGACATCGTGGATCCCTACAGTTTTTCCGTCTCGCCGCTCTGCGGCTGCCACTTCATCAGGCGCTTTTCGCCCGCCGTCACCATCCAGTCCAGCACCAGCGCAAAGGCCGTCAGGACGACGATGCCCGCAAACACCGTGTTGATGTCGAACGTGCCCTCGGCCTGCAGGATCAGGTAGCCGACACCCCGTGCCGAGCCCAGGTACTCGCCCACCACCGCACCCACGAACGCCAGGCCCACCGACGTATGCAGCGACGAGAACACCCAGCTCGTGGCGCTGGGCAGGTACACATGGCGCAGCAGCTGCTGCCTGTTGGCGCCCAGCATGCGCGCGTTGGCCAGCACCACCGGGCTCACTTCCTTCACGCCCTGGTAGACGTTGAAGAACACGATGAAGAACACCAGCGTGACGGCCAGCGCCACCTTCGACCAGATGCCCAGCCCGAACCAGACCGCGAAGATCGGCGCCAGGATCACGCGCGGCATCGAGTTGGCGGCCTTCACATAGGGATCGAGCACGGCCGATGTGAACGGGCTCAGCGCCAGCCACAGGCCCACGCCCAGCCCGGCCACGGTGCCGATGCCGAAGGCCAGCACGGTTTCCAGCAGGGTCACGCCCAGATGGATATAGATATCGCGTTCGACGACGAACCAGTTCCAGATCCGCTGCGCCACCATCAGCGGCTCGCCGAAGAAGAACGCCACCTCCTGAGAGCGCGTGGCGACGTGCCACACGACCAGGATCACCACCAGGAGCAGCAGCTGCCAGACGCGCAGCATGCCTTTGGAATCAGCACGAAAAGCCATGATCTTGTTATTGTCTGGTCCGGTAAGTCAGGCCACCTTGCGCTGCTGCGCATAGCCCTTGAGCACTTCCTCGCGCAGCACGTCCCAGATGGCGGCGTGCAGCTCCACGAAGCGCGGATGGTTGCGGATCTCGGCCACATCGCGCGGACGCGGCAGGTCGATCGAAAATTCGCCAATTGGATGGGTACCCGGGCCGGCCGACAGCACCACCACGCGGTCGCTCATCGCAATCGCCTCGTCCAGGTCGTGGGTGATGAACAGCACGGCCTTGCGCTTGGCGGCCCACAGGTCCAGCACTTCGTTTTCCATCAGCTGGCGGGTCTGGATGTCCAGCGCCGAGAACGGCTCGTCCATCAGGATGATGTCCGGGTCCATCACCAGCGTCTGCGCCAGGCTCACGCGCTTGCGCATGCCGCCCGACAGCTGGTGCGGATAGCGGTCGCCAAACCCGCCCAGGCCCACGCGGCGCAGCCATTCCTCGCCCTGCGCCACCGCCTCGGCGCGCGCCACGCCACGGAACTCCAGGCCGGCGATCACGTTGTCCAGCGCGCTGCGCCACGGCATCAGCGCCTCGGCCTGGAACATGTAGCCGGCGCGGGTGTTGATGCCGTTCAAGGGCTCGCCGAAGACACGCACGGTGCCGGTGGACGGCTCCAGCAGGCCGGCCGACACATTCAGCAGCGTGGACTTGCCGCAGCCGGTCGGCCCTACCACGGACAGGAATTCGCCAGGCTGGATGGACATCGTGACATCGCGCACAGCGGTATACCGCTGCGAGCGGTCTTCGCGCGAGACGAAGGTGCAGGTCACGTTTTCAAGGGAAAGTGCAGGCGTGCTCATGACGGCATGACTCTGAGAAACGTTTCGCCCGCCGGGCGCCCATGCAGGGCCGCGCGGCGGGCGACGAAAGGCGCCCCGGGCGGGGGCGCAATGCTTACTTGTACTTGGCGTTGGCCTTCTGCACGAACGAATTCGTAAAAGTGCCATCCAGCTTGATCGCCTTGCCCTTCAGGTCAGGATCGAACTGCTGCAGCGTGTTCAGCGCGGTCTTCGGGCCGTCGGCGGGCATCATGCCGTCCGGCGAGATCGCTTCCTTCACCTTGTCCCAGGCCGCCAGGTACAGCGCGCGGTCGCCCAGCAGATAGCTTTCGGGCACGGTCTTGACGATGTCCGACGGGCCGGCCGCCTGCAGCCACTTCAGCGCGCGCACCATGGCGTTGGTCAGCGCCTGGGTCGTGTTGGGGTTCTGCTCGATGAACTTCGTCGACGCATACAGGCAGCCCGACGGCATATTGCCGCCGAACACGGACTGCGTTTCCTTGAGGGTGCGCGTGTCCGAGGCGATCCTGACCTCGTTCTTCTGCGTCAGCATCGAGATCACCGGGTCCAGGTTGGCCATGGCGTCGATCTGGCCCGAGCGCATCGCGGCCACCGCGCCGGCGCTGGCGCCCACGCCGATGAACGACACGTCCGACGGCTTCAGCCCGGCCTTGGCCAGCACGAAGTTGGCCATCATGTTGGTCGACGATCCCGGCGCGGTCACGCCGATCTTCTTGCCCTTCAGGTCGGCAATCGACTTGAAGTTGGGCATGGTCTTGTTCGACGTCACCAGCACGATCTGCGGGGCGCGGCCCTGCAGCACGAATTCCTGGTAATGCTGGCCCTTGGCCTGCAGGTTGATGGTGTGCTCGTAGGCACCCGACACCACGTCGGCGCTGCCGCCCACCACGGCCTGCAGCGCCTTGGCGCCGCCGGCGAAGTCGACGATCTCCACGTCGAGCCCTTCTTCCTTGAAGTAGCCCAGGCGCTCGGCAATCGTCAGCGGCAGGTAGTAGAACAGGTTCTTGCCACCCACGGCGATCGTCACCTTCTGCTTCTCGGGCTTGCCCTGCGCGAAGGCGCTGCCGAACGTGAACCAGCCGGCCAGGAACAGCGCCAGCGCAATCAGCAACTGCTTCCAGAAAGGTTTGTTGTACATGGGGGTCTCCTGCCTTTTCCGATTTCTGCTTCTGTTTGGATGACGGCGCGCCGCGTGCCGACGCACGAAAGCCGGGACGCCGCCCAAGCGGCTCCCGGCGATGCTACCGGACACGGCCAGTGTCCGCATCGGGATCAACACCTAATGTCGGCACAATGAGAGCAACCGCGACAGCCATGCTGCCGCCGTGCGCTTTCAATCAGCTTGCGTGCCCGGCGCGGCGGCTTATTCCGCGTGGATGTTGGCGGACTTGATCACCTTGGCCCAACGCTGCAGTTCGGCCTTCTGGTACTGGTCGAGCTGTTGCGGGTTCATGTACTTCGCTTCGGCGCCAAGTTCCTCGGCCTTCTTGCGGAACGCCTCGGTCTTCATGATCTTCTCGATCTCGGTGGTCAGCTTGTCCACCACGGCCTTGGGCGTGCCGGCCGGCGCGTACATCGCGAACCACGACGAGACGTCGAGGTCGGGGTAGCCGGCTTCCGGTGCCGACGGTACGTCCTTGAGGCTTTCCAGGCGCGACTTGCTCGTCACCACCAGCGGGCGCAGCTTGCCGGCGGCGATATGGCCCATCAGCGGCGGCGGCGTGGTGATCGTCATGTCGACGTTGCCGCCCAGCAGGTCGGTCATGGCCGGGCCGGTACCCTTGTACGGCACGTGCGTGATCTGGATGCCGGCCATCTGGTTCAGCAACTCGGTCGACACGTGCTGCAGCGACCCGTTACCCGACGACGCGTAGTTGAGCTTGTTCGGATTGGCCTTGGCGTAGGCCACCAGTTCCTTGAGCGACTTCACCGGCAGGTTCGGGCGCACCACCAGCACCTGCGGCGCCGACAGCAGGTTGGCCACGGGCTGGAAATCCTTGACCGGATCCCACGCCGTCTTGGTCAGCAGCGGCGTGATCACGTGGTAGCCGGAATACTGCACCAGCAGCGTGTAGCCGTCAGCCTTGGCGCGCTGCACGGCCTGCGCGGCGATGGTGCCGTTGCCGCCCGGCTTGTTGTCGACCACCACCGACTGGCCCAGCGCCTTCGACAGCGGCTCCGAGATCAGGCGTGCGGCCAGGTCGGTGGTGCCGCCGGCAGCCGCCGACACCACCAGCATGACCGGGCGATTGGGGTAGGAGCCGTCCTGGGCCTGGACGGCAGTGCCGAAAGTCAGTCCGGCAGCGGCCAGCGCGGCGCAGGCGCCGATGAGGTTGCGTTTCATGCTTTGTCTCCGTATGTCTTATTTGGGGATCCGAAAACCCGAAAATCCGAAAATCCTGTTGTTCTGCGCCCCGCCCCCACTTCCGGAACAGGGGTGAAATCCGCGGTCCGGTCAGGCGTTGGCGAAGAACTCCGCCATCCACGCGGGCGGCTGGTGCGTGCGCAGGCGCGGGCCCGCGCGCAGCAGCTGGCTGGGCACGTCGCGCTGCACCAGTTCCGACACGCCGCCCACCACGTTCAGCAGCGCATCGAGGTCGACACCGGTATCGACGCCCATCGACGCGAACATATGCACCAGTTCCTCGGTGCTGACGTTTCCGCTGGCGCCGGGCGCGTACGGGCAGCCGCCCAGGCCGCCGGCCGCCGCGTCGAAGCGCGTCACGCCGGTCTGCCAGGCCGCGATGGCATTGGCCAGGCCCATGCCGCGCGTGTTGTGCAGGTGGATCGTCAGGCCGGTCTGCGGCAGCGCACGCTGGAAGGTCTCGCACAGCGCGGCCACCTGGTTCGGATAGGCCATGCCCGTGGTGTCGCACAGCGTGATGCCGGCCGCGCCCGCGTCGGCAAACGTGCGCGCCAGCGCCATCACGTCGGCCTCGCTGACATCGCCCTCGAACGGGCAGCCAAACACGGTGGACAGCGAGACATTCACCGGCACGCCGGCCTTGCCAGCCTCGTCGATCATCGCCAGCAGCTGGGCCTTCGACTGTTCGCGCGTCATGCGCAGGTTGGCGCGGTTATGCGTCTCGCTGGACGACATCACCAGGTTCACTTCATCCGGATGGCACGACAGCGCGCGCTCCAGGCCGCGCAGGTTCGGCACCAGCACCGTGTAGCGCACGCCCGGCACGCGCTCGATCCGGTGCATCACGGCTTCGGCATCGGCCAGTGCGGGAATCGCCCGGGCCGACGTGAACGAGGTGGCCTCGATGCGCACAAACCCGCAATGGGCCAGCGCGTTGACGAAGGCGACCTTGCCCTCGGTGGGCACCACGAACGGCTCGATCTGCAGCCCGTCGCGCGGCGCCACGTCGTTGATTTCGATGCGCGCCGGCCCCGCCAGCGGGTAGGTCTGGGCGATTTGCTGATTCATGCGATCACTCCACGGGCGCGCAGGTCGGCAATGGCCGCCGCGTCGAAGCCGGCCTGCGCCAGCACGTTGTCGGTATGCTCGCCCAGCGTGGGCGCGCGGTCATGGATGGCACCGGGATTGCTCGACAGCTTCGGGATGATGCCCGGCACTTCCACGCTCAGGCCCTTGGCCGACGTCACCGTCTCGATGACTTCGCGAGCGCGGTAGTGAGGGTCTTCGGCGATGTCCTTGACGGTGTAGATGCGGCCGGACGGCACGTCGGCGCCGCGCAGCACTTCCAGCGCCGAGGCCACCGTCTGCGTACGGGTCCAGGCGGAAATCGCCGCGTCGATTTCGTCCACGCGCTTCACCCGGCCGTCGTTGCGCGCCAGGTCCGGGTCCTCGCCCAGGTCGTCGCGGCCCATCGCCGCCATCAGCCGCTTGAAGATGGCATCGCCGTTGGCGGCGATCAGCACGTACTCGCCGCAGCCGCACGGATAGGCATTGGACGGCGCGATGCCAGGCAGCGCCCCGCCCGCCGGCTGGCGCACCGCGCCAAACGCCGAATACTCGGGCAGCAGGCTTTCGCTGAGATTGAACAGCGATTCATAAAGCGCCACGTCGATGACCTGGCCCTTGCCGCCGCGCGCGTCGCGCTCGTACAGTGCCAGCAGCACGCCCAGCGCGCCATGCAGCCCGGCGATGGTGTCGCCCAGCGACAGGCCCGCGCGCACCGGCGGCCGGCCCGGTTCGCCAGTCAGGTAACGCAGCCCGCTCATGGCCTCGGCCACGGCGGCGAAGCCCGGCTCATCGCGCTTCGGCCCCGTCTGGCCGTAGCCGGACACACGCAGCATGATCAGCCTGGGGTTGGCCGCGTGCAGCACATCCCAGCCCATGCCCCACTTTTCCATGGTGCCGGGACGGAAGTTCTCGATCAGCACGTCGGCTTCGGCAGCCAGCCGGCGCACAAGGTCCTGCCCTTCGCGCTGGCGCAGGTCGATGGCGATCGATTGCTTGTTGCGCGACTGCGCTTCCCACCAGACCGACATATCTTCGTGGAGCATGCGCCACTTTCGCAGCGGATCGCCCTGGCCGGGCGGCTCCACCTTGACCACGTGCGCACCAAAATCGGCAAGAGTCTTGGCGGCAAAGGGGCCGGCGATCAATTGGCCCAGTTCGAGGACCTTGATGCCATTGAGAATCTGTTGCGCCATGTTGGAAATGTCTCCGTGAAACTGACCCGTGCGGGGGATTTGGCTTTGTTTCGACGGAGTGTGCCGCAGCTTCGGGGTGACGCGGAATCGGCATTCCGGAAAGCGGGATATCTCGGAATGCGAAAGATTGGGGCTAACCCTGATGAGGGGATGGGTCAACTTCCGGTCCGGAGTTGCCGTTATCCGGGACACCTCCCGCCGCAGTTCCGGCCATTTCCGGCACGCTGCGCGCCAGCCACCCACCATCCGCGGCTTCGTCACCATGCGATTTTTCCGCTTCTGCCGGACCCTCTGCGCCGCCTGCGCCGGCTGGATGGCCACGTCCGCGCTGGCGCACGCGCCCGCGCCCGGAACGACGACCATCGTGCTGTATTCCGAGGCTGCCCAGCGGCCGCTGTCCTACGAGGAAAACGGCGTGCCCCGGGGCGCCTACATCGACAGCGTACAGCGCGTACTGAAGCGGCTGCCGCCCGAATACCGGGTCGAGATCCGCTTCGCCTCATGGGCGCGCGTGGTCGAGGAGGCCAGGGCCGGCAACAGCGCAGGCATCCTGGGCGTCTACTACCGCCCGAAGGAACGGCCATACCTGAACCATTCGAAGGCGTTCTACGCCGAGGACGTGGCCGTCCACTGCAATCGCGATGCCGTCGAGGGCCGCACCTTCCGCACCTATCCCGATGACTTCGCCGGTCTGAAGTTCGGCAACCAGCGCGGCTACCTGGCGCCGGGGCCACGCTTCTTCCAGTTCGCCCGGGAAGGCCGGATCGAGGTTGTGGAGGGCCATGAGTTCCAGGACCTGGTCAAGAAGATGCTGGTGGGAGAGATCGACTGCGTGGTCAATCCCAGCGTGGTCCTGAACGAGGCGCTGCTCACCCTGGAGGCTCGCGGCCTGCCCGAGCGCATGCGCTACAAGTCCAGGCGCGTGCTGAACGTCAAGACCGAGACCGTGCATATCGGTTTCAGCAAGAAGTACGAGGCATCGCATCCGGAGCTGGCCCGCTTCCGCACGCTGTTCAACAAGGCGGTGGATGAATAGAATCCCTCCCTGAATCCTTCAGGATCGAGCCCTTCATGCCACTGCTGCCCCCGGTTCAGTCGATCCGGAACAGGATGATCGTGCTGTTCATCGTTGTCACCACGACAACGCTGGGGGCCTTTGCCGCGCATCGCCAGTGGCAATTGCAGCAGGAACTCGCGCATCGCTTCGAGCGGACCCGCGCCGAAATCATGGATGGCCTGGGCCAGAGCCTGGCCGAACCGGCCTGGGCGCTCAATGTCGGCATCCTGCGCTCCCGCCTGGAAGCCACGCTGGTGCACCCCGAAGTCTCGGAGGCCTGCGTGTTCTCGCCCGACGGCAAGGAATCCTATGCCACGGCAGGGCGCCCTGCCGCGCCGGGCACCGCCCCGTGCACCGTGGCCGGGCCGCAGGACGTGCTGAGCGAGGTGCGGATTTACCCGCCGGCCAATGTCGATGCCGCGCGCCGCGAGCAATTTATCGGCACGGCCGTGATCCGGTTCTCGCACCAGCCGATGCACAAGGCCCTGCGTGCGGCGATGATCCAGGGCATTACCGAGGTGGCCGCCATCGACGTGGTGCTGGTGCTGCTGCTGACCTTTGGCCTGCGCATGGTGTTTCGCCCCCTGGAACACCTGCAGCGTGCACTGTTCCAGCTGGCGTCGAGCCATGGCGACGAGCTGGACGAACTGTCGCGGCTCGGCCGTACCGAGTTCGACAGCGTGATCGACGGCTTCAACCAGGTGTTGCGCAAACTGAAGCTGATCATCGCCGAGCGGACCGAAGCCGAACTGACGGTACGGGCCGCGATCCAGCGCAGCCACGAGGCCTTTGCCCAGATCCAGGCCACCCAGGCCGAACTGGTCGAGAAAAATCTGCAGCTGGAGGCGCTGTCCAAGACCGACCAGCTGACCGGCGTGTTCAACCGGCGCCATCTGGACGCAGTGCTGATCAGCGAGCTGGAACGCCACCGCCGCGAGGGCAGCCTGTTTTCGATCATCCTGATCGACGTGGACCGCTTCAAGGCCATCAATGACAACCACGGCCACCAGATCGGCGACCGTGTGCTGGTGGAAATGGCCGAGCGCATCCTGGAAATCACGCGCGATGCCGATACCGTGGGCCGTTGGGGCGGCGAGGAATTCCTGATCATCTGCCCCGACGTCACCCCCCAGGTCGCCGTGCAGTTCGCCGAACGGCTACGCCGCACGGTGTCCGAGCGGGCGTTCTCGGTGACGGGAGACATGACGGCCAGCCTGGGCGTGGCCAGCGTGCAGCCAGGCGACACCATCCACGGCATGATCTCGCGCGCCGACCAGGCGCTCTATCGCGGCAAGCACAATGGACGGGACCGCGTGGAGTACGCCGACGAGGGATTGGCCACCCCGTAGCCCGGAGCGGTGCCAGTCAGAACGGCGCGCGGTCGCCGCACAGGTGGGTAATCAGCAGCCTGGCCGAGACGGTCAGGCCGGCCGGGTCGCGCATGCCGATCAGCAACGACCGGCGCGCCCAGGCATCGCGCAAGCCCACCAGCGACAGCCCCATCGACTTCACATGCGGCTCGGCGGCGATGCGCGGCAGCACACCGACCCCCAGGCCCGCCATCACCATGCGGCACATCGCGTCGAAGCTGCGCACCTGGATGCGCAGGCGGAACTGGCGTTCCAGCCGGCTGCTTTCTTCCAGCAGCCGCGCGGCCAGCGACGTCACCTGGGGCAGGCTGACGAAGTCGTATTCCAGCGCATCGGCGTAATGCACCGGGCCGTCCTGGGCCAGCGGATGGCCCGGCGGCGTGATGATGACAAGTTCGTCCTGCCGGTATTCGACCGTGACCAGCCCGGTGCAAGGCGTACGGTCGGCAAATATCCCGACGTCCGCCCGGTTTTCCATCAGCGCGGCCACGATGTCGCTGCTGTTGTGCTCTTCAAGCTCGATGCGGATGGTGGGATGCTGGCGCATGAACTGCGCCAGGTCGTCGGGCAGGAACTGGGTAATGGCCGACGTGTTGGCACAAACGCGCACCTGGCCGCGCACCCCCGACGCATAGTCGGACATCACGCCGGCCATGCGCTCCACGTCCTGGAGGATGGTCAGCGCGTGGTGAAAGCACGCCTGCCCCGCCTCGGTCAGCTGCACGCCCGCCGCATGGCGGAAGAACAGCGGCGCGCCGACGGCGGTTTCCAGGTCGGAAATCCGCTTGCTGGCGGCCGCCACGGCCAGATGCGACTGGCGCGCGCCAGCCGAGATGCTGCCCTGCCGGGCCACGGCCACGAACAGGCCCAGCGTCACGAGATCGAAGCGCGCCAGGTTCATGGTCAGAGCGTGCGCCTGTCCATCACGGCGCGGGCAATGGTGCCTGCGTCCACGTATTCCAGTTCGCCTCCCACCGGCACGCCGCGGGCCAGGCGCGACACCTTGAGCCCGCGCGCCTTCAGCATTTCGCCGATGTAGTGCGCGGTGGCCTCGCCTTCGCTGGTGAAGTTGGTGGCGACGATCACCTCGGTGGCCGGACCGCCATACTCGGGGTCGGTGGCACGCGCCAGCAGGCGATCGAGATGAATTTCCTTCGGGCCGATGCCGTCGAGCGGCGACAGCCGCCCCATCAGCACGAAATACTGGCCGCGATAGGTCAGGGTCTGCTCGATCATGACCTGGTCGGCCGGCGTTTCCACCACGCAGAGCAGCGCGGCGTCGCGACCGGGGTCGCGGCACGTCTCGCAGATGTCCTGCTCGGTGAAGGTATTGCAGCGTTCGCAATGGCGGATGCCATCGGCGGCGCCACGCAGCGCGTCGCCCAGTTTGCGCGCGCCGTCGCGATCATGCTGCAGCAGGTGATACGCCATGCGTTGGGCCGATTTCGGCCCAACGCCGGGCAGCACCTTGAGCGCCTCGATCAGCGCCTGCAGCGAAGTGGGCGGTGCCGCTTTCATGGCACCACCTGGAACAATGCGCGCATGGGGACGTCGATCAGAACGGCAGCTTGAAGCCCGGGGGCAGCGGCAGGCCCGACGTCATCGAGCCCATCTTTTCCTGCGTGGTGGCCTCGGCCTTGCGCACGGCGTCGTTGAACGCGGCGGCGACCAGGTCTTCGAGCAGGTCCTTGTCGTCGGCCAGCAGGCTCGGATCGATCGTCACGCGCTTCACGTCGTTCTTGCAGGTCATGAGCACCTTCACGAGGCCGGCGCCGGACTGGCCCTCGACCTCGATCTGGGCCAGCTGCTCCTGCATCTTCTTCATGTTGTCCTGCATCTGCTGGGCTTGCTTCATCAGCCCCGCCAGTTGACCTTTCATCATGGCATCACTCCTTCGATATGTGTGTGGTGTGGGACGGCGCCGCGTGGTGTCGATCCAGGCGGGCCGCCTCTCGAAATCAGGCAGCGCGCGGCTGCACGGAACCGGGCACGATCTGCCCGCCGAATTCGCGCAGCAGGCCCTGTACGAACGGGTCCCGGTCAATCTCGGCCTCGGCCTCGCGCTGGCGCTCGGCACGCGCCGCGGCATCGACGGCCGCCGCGGTATGGGTCACGGCACCGATCTCGCAATGCACGCGGACCTCGATGCCGAAGTGTTCATTGAGCGCCGCCTGCAGCCGCTCGGCCACATTGGCCTCGCCAATGGCCGCCACCGGCACGCGCAGATGCAACGTCCGCCCCACCACGCGGTGCAGCTCGCTCTGGTGCGCCAGCTGCTGCGCCAGGCCCTTGAGCGGCAGGCTGGCAGCCAGCGTCGGCCAGTCGCCGGTGAAAACTGGCGGCGTACCGTCGTCGGACGCGCTCGGCGCCACCGGCGGCACGGCCGGTGCCAGCGCGACCGCCGGCTCGGGTTCAGGCGCCGGCTTGCGGGCCTGCGGCTCGGCGGACCGGCCCGGAGCCGCACGTCCGGCGCCACGCGGCGCGCGGTCGAAATTTTCCGATTCGAAGCCGTTGTCGTACCCGCCAAAGTCGGGGTCGAAGCCCGGATCGTTATCGTAGGGGCCGATCACCGGCATGTCCGCCGGCATGGCTTCCCACGGGGGGACATCGCTGCCACCGGCCGCTTCCCACGGCGGCACATCGGCTGCCGGCCGCGCCTGCTGGGCAGGCCTGGCGGATGCAGGCACCGGGCGCTCGCGCATGGGCTCCGACGTGGCCGGGGCCGGCTGGGCGACTGCCACGGGAGCGGCGGGCGCAGCCGGTGCGGCGGCAGGGGCCTGGGCCGGCTGCGCGGGTGCAGGTGCAGGCGCGGCCGTGGCCGTAGTCGCCGGGCGCGAAGCCGAGGGCGGACGCAGCGGCTGGGCCGCCGGGCGCTGACTGTAAGCGGCTGCGGCTGCGGCCCCGGCCATCGGCGGCGCGCTGGCGCCGGCCGGACGCGAGGCGCCCTTGCCCGCCGACGCCTGTCGCGCGGCTTCGAGGGCGGCACGGGCCGGAGACATGGCGGTGCGGTTGCTGGCTGGCGGCAGGGCGGGCGTGTCGGCAATAACCGGGGTTGCGGGAATTCCGGTATTCGCCGGGGCGGCGGTCATGGGCGTCGCAAGCGGTTCCGCTACCGGCTCCGGCGTGGGCGCAACGACGGCCTTCGCCACATCGGCAACCGGCGTCTCGGCTTTCGGCGCCGCCGCCTGGACCACGGGCGCCTGCGGCGCGGCAGCCTTCACCGGCGCCGCTGCTGCAGCCTGTGCCACGGGCGCAGCCGACACGGCACGCGGCGCGGCGGCCGGCGGGCTGGCCGGACGCGGCCGCGCCACGGCCTGGCCGCCACCGCCCTGCCCGCCCACCGGCGCGGCAGGCGTGGCCGACGGCCGGAAGGCCAGCATGCGCAACAGCGTCATCGTGAAGCCGGCATACTCGTCGGGCGCCAGCGCAAGCTCGCTGCGGCCAAGGTTGGCAATCTGGTAGAACAGCTGGATTTCCTGCGCGTCGAACAGGCCGGCCAGCCGGCGCACGTCCTCGGCCTCGGGCCATTCGTCCTGCACAGAGGCAGGCACGGCCTGGGCCAGCGCGATCTTGTGCAGCAGCGAGCCCAGGTCCTGCAGCGCGCCGGCAAATGACAGGCTGCGGTCGGCCATCGAGTCGGCAATGCGGAGCATCGCGCCGCCGTCCTCGGCGGCCAGCGCATCAAGCAACTGCACGAGGAAGCTCTGGTCGATCGCACCGAGCATGCCGCGCACGGCTTCCTCGGACACCTGGCCGGCGCTGTACGCGATGGCCTGGTCGGTCAGCGACAGCGCGTCGCGCATCGACCCATGGGCAGCCTGCGCCAGCAGGCGCAGCGCGCTGCCGTCGTGCTGGATGCCTTCCTGCGCCAGGATATGGTCCAGGTGCGACACGATATGCCCCGGCGGCATCTGCTTCAGGTTGAACTGCAGGCAGCGTGACAGGACGGTGACAGGAATCTTCTGCGGATCGGTCGTGGCCAGGATGAACTTGACGTGCCCGGGCGGCTCTTCCAGCGTCTTCAGCATCGCGTTGAAGGCGTGGTTGGTCAGCATATGCACTTCGTCGATCATGTAGACCTTGAAGCGGCCGACCGTCGGCGCGTACACCGCCTTGTCGAGCAGCTGCGCCATCTCGTCCACGCCACGGTTCGACGCCGCGTCCATCTCGATGTAGTCGACGAACCGCCCGCTATCGATCTCCAGGCAGGCCTTGCACTGCCCGCAGGGCTGGGCGGTGATGTCGCCGCTGCCGTCGGGCCCGGTGCAATTGAGCGCCTTGGCCAGGATCCGGGACAACGTGGTCTTGCCGACACCGCGCGTGCCGGTGAACAGGTAGGCGTGATGCAGCCGCTGCTGTTCCAGCGCATGCGTGAGCGCGCGCACCACGTGCTCCTGGCCGACCAGCGTGGTGAAATCCCGTGGGCGCCATTTGCGCGCTAGAACTTGATAACTCATGGCGGCGATTGTAGCAAAAGGCGGGCCTCGGCAATCGGGAACCGGCCCGGCAAACCCTGGCCGGCCGGCGCCTATGAAAAAGCCCCGCCAGGGGGCGGGGCTTCGTGTCACATCGGGCTGGCCAGCCGTCAGTGAATCACCATCTGCGTGAACGGATGCACATACGCCTGCAGCGTCACGAACAGGCCCACCAGGATGGCCAGCGAGACCGAGTGGAAGAACACGTAGCGCAGGATCTCGCCCTCGTGGCCGTACCACTTGGTGGCCGTGGACGCCACCACGATCGATTGCGCGTCGATCATCTTGCCCATCACGCCGCCGGAGCTGTTGGCGGCCGCCATCAGCGTCGGCGACAGGCCCAGCTGCTCGGCCGTGGTCTTCTGCAGGCCGCCGAACAGCACGTTCGATGCCGTGTCGGACCCGGTCAGCGCCACCCCCAGCCAGCCCAGCATCGTGCCGAACAGCGGGTACAGCACGCCGGTCTGGGCAAACGCCAGGCCCAGCGTGGCGTCCAGGCCCGAGTAGCGGGTCAGGTAGCCGATGCCGAACATCGCGCAGATCGTCAGCAGCGAATACCGCACGAGCTTGATGGTTTCCCAGTATTCCTTGAACAGGCGCGGGATCGAGTAGCCCATCAGCAGGCCGCCAACCACCGCCGACACCAGGATGCCGGTGCCCGCCATCGACAGCACGTTGAAGTTGAACACGGCGCCTTCGGCGATTTCCTTCGGCACCACCGGCGGGCCCTTGATGATGGCCTTGTCCAGGCCCGGGATCGGGAATTTCCATTGCCAGATGCCGTCCATCAGCTTTTTGAACTCGGGAACGCCCCAGACGAACACGAACACGGTCAGGATCACCCACGGCATCCAGGCCTTGGCCACCGAGATGCCCACCGATGCGGCGCTGGCCCGCGCGTCGGCTTCCAGTGCCTCGGGATGGTCGACCTTGGAGTCGTCGTGGCGGCCCAGGATGCGCGTGGACGTCCAGATTTCCTTCGGTTGCCAGATCTTCAGGAAGCCGGTCAGGCAGCCCATCGAGATCAGCGCCGAGATCACGTCCACCAGCCACGGGCCGTGAAAGTTCGACACCAGGAACTGCGGCACGGCGAAGCTGACGCCCGCCACCAGGATGGCCGGCCAGATCGCCAGCATGCCGCGGAAGCCCGCGAATGCCCAGATCAGCCAGAACGGCACCAGCACCGAGAAGAACGGCAGCTGGCGGCCGATCATCGCGGACAGTTGCACCTGGTCGATGCCCGTCACCGACGACAGGCCGATGATCGGCGCACCCAGCGCGCCGAAGGCCACCGGCGCGGTGTTGGCGATCAGCGCCAGGCCCGAAGCGGCCAGCGGCGAGAAGCCCAGGCCGATCAGGATGGCGCCGGTCACGGCCACCGGCGTGCCGAAGCCGGCAGCGCCTTCGAAGAATGCGCCAAAGCTGAAGGCCACCAGCAGCAGTTGCAGGCGACGATCCTCGGTCACGCCGGAGATCGAGTTCTGCAACACCTTGAATGACCCGTTTATCGTGGTCAGCCGGTGCAGGAAGATGATATTGAGGACGATCCAGCCAATCGGGAACAAGCCGGACACGATGCCGAGCCCCGCCGCCTTGCCGGCCATGGCCGCCGGCATGCCGAACACGAACGACGCGACGACGATACCCACCACCAGCGCCAGGCCGGCCGCCAGGTGCGCCTGCATATGAAAGAACGCCAGCGCGGCAAGCAGCACGGCGACCGGAACCCCTGCAGCGATGGTCGAAAGCGCCATGCTGCCTAGCGGGTCATAGACTTGACTCCACACGATTGAATCCTCCTCTGGTTGATACGGCTGCCTGCCTCTGACGGGCCTGGACAACCGGACGACATTTGCCCCGCCGAGCGACGCAAGCGCCGCCCGCCGGACAGAAAGGGGATTGTAAGGACGGGTTCCCGGCTCACCGCCCAAAATCCGGTCATCGACCCGATGAGCCGGATTCAGGGATCAGGGTTTGTGCGGGGGCAGTCTGGCGCACCTCACATCCTCGCGCGCAGCGTACTCCTTAAAACGATCGTTCGATATAGGTAATGTGATGGAGGCGCGGCCCGAACTGTCGCGCAGCCGTGCGTTCCGGGCCGCCCGTGCGGGCGGGTGCCGGATCAGCCGCACTCCCCCACGTAGCCGCAGTTGGCGCACTTGGCGCAGCCGTCGACCTTGTGCAACGCATGCGCGCCACACTCGGGGCAGGGCTTGCCGGTGCCGATGCCGGTCACGGCCGTGGCGGCCTGGGCCGGCGCCGTCGGCCGGGCCAGTGCGACCGCCGCCTCGCCGCCGTCGCGCCGGGCCAGACGGGCGGCCAGTGCGGTCACGGGCACCTGGCCGCCCTCGTCGTCCAGGAAGCCGCGCTTGATCAGGATGCGCTGCAGCGCGTAGCTCAACGCCGCCACCTCCGAGTCATGGAAGCGCGGCACCTCGGTGCCATCCTGCCGTACGACGGATCCATAGCGCACGGTGCCCTTGTCCCACACCACGTTGCGCATGTCGGCCAGCGCCTTGGCAATCGGCCCGCCCGAGCGCGCCACCATCGACAGCAGCCGCATCGTCGACGTGATCCACTGCTGCCCTTCGGTACGCTGGCCGGCCGGCATGAAGAACTCGATGGGCCGTTCGATCGTGACCGGCTGGCCGTCGACCGTCCCCGACACGCGCATGAAGTTCACGGTCAGGTAGACGGTCTTGTGGCCTTCGTAGGTCAGGTATTCGACCTTGGACGTCACGCCTTCCAGATCGCCCAGCGGACGGCTGCCGAACGGCCGCGTGAGCGGATCGTCGCCGTTCTGCTGCGCGCCCGGCGTGACCGCCGCGGCGGGCGCCTCGGGCGCCGGCGCCACCGACAACACGGCGCCCAGCACCTGGTTGGGCCGGTAGGTGGCCAGCCCCTTCAGGCCGGCCTTCCACGCTTCCAGGTACAGGTTGCGGAAGGCCTCGTACGGATAGTCCTCCGGCACGTTCACGGTCTTGCTGATGCTGGTGTCGATATACGGCTGCACGGCTTCCAGCATCCGCATATGGTCCAGCGCCGACATCTGCAGCGCGGTGACGAAGCTGTCCGGCAGTTGATCCATGTCGCCGCCCATATGGCGATAGAGCCGCCACGCATGGTCGGCCACCTCGAACGTGCGATAGCTGTCGTCCGGCATGCGCTTGCGGCGGTTATACGTCCAGGAGAACGCCGGCTCGATGCCATTCGACGCGTTGTCCGCGAAGGCCAGCGTGATGGTGCCGGTCGGCGCGATCGACAGCAGGTGCGAGTTGCGCAGCCCGTGCGCGCGAATGGCGTCCCGCACCGCCTCCGGCAGCCGGCTGACAAAGCCGCCGCCCAGGTAGGCGTCGGCATCGAACAGCGGGAAGGCGCCTTTTTCGTCGGCCAGTTCCACCGATGCCAGGTACGCATGGTCGCGCATCGATTCGGATATCCGGCCCGCCAGCGCGCGCGCGGCGTCGGTGTCGTAGCGCAGCCCCAGCATCACCAGCGCGCTGCCCAGCCCCAGGAAGCCCAGCCCAATGCGGCGCTTGGCCTGCGCCTCGGCCTGTTGCTCGGGCAGCGGCCAGAACGTGACATCGAGCACGTTGTCGAGCATGCGCGTGGACACCCGCACGACCTCGGCGAACGCGGCGAAGTCGAAGCTGGCCTCGTCGGTGAATGGCTGGCGCACGAAGCGCGTCAGGTTGATCGATCCCAGGCAGCAGCATCCATACGACGGCAGCGGCTGCTCCGCGCACGGGTTGGTCGCCTCGATCGTCTCGCAGTAATAAAGGTTGTTGTCGGCGTTGATGCGCGACAGGAACAGGATGCCGGGCTCGGCGTGGTCGTAGGTGGCCTGCATGACCTGATCCCACAGCCGGCGCGCCGGCACCCGGCGATACACCCACTGGCCATCGTCGCGCCGGTAGGCGCCAGCCGCGATGACGTCCATGCCCGGCTCGGCCTCGTGCACGAGTTCGATCTCTTCATCGGCCTCCACGGCCTGCATGAAGGCATCGGTGACGCCGATGGAGATATTGAAGTTGGTCAGGTCGCCACGATCCTTGGCGTGGATGAAGCTCTCGATGTCGGGATGGTCGCAGCGCAGCACGCCCATCTGCGCCCCGCGCCGCGAGCCGGCCGACTCCACCGTGGCGCACGACGCGTCGAACACCTTCATGAACGACACCGGCCCCGAGGCCCGCGAATGCGTGGCGCGCACCAGCGCGCCGCCGGGCCGGATCGACGAGAAGTCGTAGCCCACGCCCCCGCCGCGCCGCATGGTTTCGGCGGCCTGCGCCACGGCCGTGTAGATACTCGGCTTGCCGTCCCTGGACTCGGACACCGAATCGCCCACGGGCTGCACGAAACAATTGATCAGCGTGGCCTGGATGCCCGTGCCGGCAGCGGAATTGATGCGCCCCGCCGGCACGAAGCCGTTTTCCAGCGCCCAGAGAAAGCGCGCGGCCCAGGTGTCACGGTGATCGGCCGGTTCCACCTCGGCCAGCGCGCGCGCCACGCGGCGGCGCACATCGTCGATGCTGCGCTCCTCGCCCTTGGCGTATTTTTCCTGAAGAACTTCGATGGAGATGTCTTGCGGCACGAGTGCGCCGCGGAGGATCTGGTCGTTTGCGTTCATGCCCCAACCTGTCTGGATGAAAAGTCGGCTGAAAATGCCGTCCGCCATGCTGCCAGCATGGTCGCGCGACACCCCGGTATCAGATCAAACTCGCGTCGAACAACCCTAGTAGAACAACGAAATTGAATACGTTGCACCGGGTTGGGTTACAATGCCGGTCGGACGGGCCTCCTCGCATGGTGGCGCGGTCAACCTGGTCAGGTCGGGAACGAAGCAGCCACAGCCGTTTTCCACCAGTGCCGAGGGTCAGGCTCGTCCCCCTTCTTCCTGCTTTTTCTGTCTTCACGCGAAGTTCTTCGCGAAAATCCCACGAAGTAATGCCTTCTGCCCGATAGCGGCAGACACGCCACCGGGCAGCAATCCGCCACCTATTCTGCGCCTCTTTTCAGGATCAGAACAACGACCCCTGCTGCGTCGTGGCAATTGGCGCGGACGTCCGTGATGGCGTCGAAGCGCGCAGCACTTCGGCATCGATCCACTCCCCGGCTGCCGTGGCCACGCCGGCTTCGATCCGCTTGCCGGGGAAGACCGGCTGCACCGCCGCCACATAGCGCGCCAGCTGCGCGCCATAGGCTGAGTGTTCCTGCGGCAGCAGGCGCTGCTTGTAGTCGATGATGACCACCCGGTCGTCGAACTCCACCAGCCGGTCGATCCGCAGCAGGCGGCCCCGGCCATCGTAGAGTTCCACCTCGTTGCGCGCCGACACCGCGTCGGGCGCGAACAGCAGCGGCCGCAACGCCGGCGCGGCCAGCATGGCGCGCAGGTCGGCCACCGCCGCCTCGGCCTGCCGCTGCCAGCGGTCTCGTGCCAGGGGCGCCCCCGCTCCTGCCAGCGGGAACCAGCGCATCACGGTGGCGGCGTCCGGCACGCCGGTATAGGCCTCCGGGTAGCGCGTGAGCCGTTCCAGCAGCGCATGCACCAGTTCGCCATGCGCGGCAGCCTCGGGGTCGAACACCATGGCTTCGGCCTCGTCCTCGAAGGCGGCAGCCGTCGCGGCTTCGGTCGTGGCTTCGGCTACCGCTTCAGCGGCCCCTTCGGCGGCTTCACCGGCCGCCACCTCGTCCGCGCCGCGATAGCGCAGCCGGAAATCCGTGTAGCGCACGCGCTCGCTGGCCGCGCCGAAGGTGTCGGCGGTCGGGATTCCGGTCTCCGGATAGGCTGTCACCTCGTCCCCGACGCCTGCCCCGGCCAGCCGCACATACCAGCTTCCGGCGATTTCGGCGCCATTGGCTTCCTCCCTGGCGGCCTTGCTGGCGCGGCCCTTGACGCCACTGACGAGCAGCCCCTGCTGCGCGCGCGTCATGGCCACGTAGAGCAGATTCCAGTTCTCGCGCTCGGCCAAGGCGGCTTCGGCCTCGAACATCGGCGCGCGCGCCAGGCCGCGCTCGCTGCGCTTGCCGTAGGCCGAGAAATGCCGCGGCGCGGGCGATGCCGGCGGCCAGTCCACCAGGATGCCGCCACGGTCGGCGGCCGGATCGCTGTGGTTGGCATCGAGCAGCACCACGAATGGCGCCTCCAGGCCCTTGGCCGCATGCACGGTCAGGATATGTACCGCGTCGAGCTGGCTGACGGCGGCGTCGTCGGGCTCGGCCTCGGTGTCTTCCACGCCCTCGCCCATGCCGCCCTCGTCGGGGCTTTCGTCCTCGTCGCCGCGCCGGATTTCCTGCAGTTCGTCGATAAACTTCGGCAGGCTCGGGTAACGGCCGCCGTCCAGGTCGAGCGACAGCTTCAGGAAGGCGTCCAGGTTGGCCAGCACCTGCTCGCGGATGGCCGACGGCGCGGCCTCCGCGTAACGGCGGCGCACCTCGCCATGGTGATAGATATGGTCGATCAGGTCGTGCACGGGCTTGTGCGGCGCCAGCGCCAGCCAGGCGCGCAAGCGGGCAATGCCGGCGCGCAGCGCGTCAGACACATGCTCCGGCAGCCCGTTGGCGATGCGCGACCACCAGCCGCCTTCGCCTTCGATCGACGCCAGCAGGATCAGGTCGTCGTCGGTGGCCCCGACGATCGGGCTCTTCAGCACGTGCGCCAGGTCGAGATCGGATTCCGGCGTCATCAGGAACGCCAGCAGCGCCGAAATATCGAGCGCCTCCAGGGTCGTCAGCAGGCCACCGCGGCGCGGGCTCAGGCACGGGATACCGGCTTCGCGCAGCGCGCGCTCGTAGTCGGGCAGATAAGTCTTGCGGCGCACCAGCAGGTGCATGTCGCGCCAGGTAGCGGGCCGCGACACGTCGCCCTCACGCACAGGCACCTGGTCGCGCAGATAGTGCAGCCACGCGGCCACGCGCCGGCCTTCCTCGAAGCGCAGTGAATCGCCCTGCTGCACACGCGGCTGCGTCAGTGTGTCGCGATGGCCGTCGCCGGCAGGCTGATCGTCGGTCGCACCGGCTGCGTCGCCAGCCACGCCGGACTCGGCCGCATCCTCCGCTTCCACCAGCGGCAGCAGCCAGACCGGGCCGCCAGGATCCTTCAGCGCCGTCGTCTGGGTTTCGTACAGCGGATAACGACCATCGGCGCGGGCATGGTCGAACACCGCGTTGACCCAATCGAGCACTTCCGGACGATTCCGGCGCGTGCGGTTGGTACGCAGCACCGTGGCGCGAAACTCGGCTTGCAGCATGTCGCGCGCGGCATCGAACAGGCGCGCATCGGCACGGCGGAAGCGGTAGATCGACTGCTTGGGATCCCCCACCAGGAACACGGTCGGCTTGTCGCCCAGGCCCTGGTAGCCGGCCAGCCAGCCCTGCAGGATGCGCCACTGCAGCGGGTTGGTGTCCTGGAATTCGTCCAGCAGCAGGTGGCGATAGCGCGCATCGAGCCGCACCTGCAGATAGGTGGCGGTTTCCTCGTCGGCCATCAGCCGCGCGGCCAGCCATTCGAGATCGGCGAAATCCATCGCGCGCTGCTCGCCCTTGTATCGCTGGTAGCGTTCCAGCAGCGCGTCACCCAGCCGGTAAAGCGCCAGGTTGATGGCCAGCACGGCGGCCTCGCAGCGGCGGGCCGCGATGTCGTCGAGCCGCGCGCAGTGGTCGGCCACGCGGGCGATCAGGTCTTCGGCACCGCCTTCGCCGCCGCAAACCTTGACCAGCGCCGTGGTGGCCTTTATCGAGCGTGGCTTGCCGGCGTCGGTGAAAAACGCGGCGCGCAACTGGCCGAAGGCCTGCGTGGCGGCGTCGCCGGGCGCGGCGCCGGCATCGCGCCAGGCCCGGATCGCACGCAGGCCGTCCACCAGCCGCGACGCGTGGGTCTGCTCGGTCTTGCCGGCCCGCCCCAGGGTCAGCGCCAGTTGCGCGCATTCCTCAAGCCAGTCGTCGTCGGCCAGCGCCTCCACCAGCACGTCGACCGTGGCGTCATCGCCAAGATCCTGGGCGAGCCGCAGCGCAGGATCGCCAGCATCCCGGAACGCCCACCACTCGTTACGCGCGTGGAACATGCGATCGAGCAGGCTGCGCGCCTGGAAGTCGCCCACCGCATCGACCAGCTGTTCATAGGCTTCGCGCAGATCGGCATGCTGCGGATGGGCCAGCGCGCGCCAGAACGGCGCCCAGGCCTCCCGCTTCATGCGCAGGGCGTCCTCGCGCAGCGACGCACCGGGCACGATGCCCGACGACAGCGGCGCGCCGCGCAGCAGCGTGCCGAACCAGCCGTGGAAGGTGTCGATGGCCATGCGGCCGGGCGATGCCAGCACCTGCGCATGCAGCAGGCGGGCCCGGGGCAGCGCGGCGCGGGCGGCATCGGCGGACAGCCCGCGCATTTCCAGCTGGGCCAGCACGGCGTCGTCGGACCCGCTCGCCAGTTGCGACAGCACTTCCAGCAGGCGTTCGCGCATCTCCTCGGCGGCCTTGCGCGTGAACGTGATGGCCAGGATCTCGTGGGGCGCGGCGCCGGCCAGCAACAGGCGCACCAGCCGCGCCACCAGCAGCCAGGTCTTGCCGCTGCCCGCGCAGGCCTCAACCACGACGGAGCGTGCCGGGTCGCACGCGGCGCGTGTGAAATCGGCCTCGGCCACGGGCTGGCCATCGCGCAGATACGCGTGGATGTCCTGACTGGCGTTCATGAGCGAAGATCCGGCAAGGCGGTGGATTCCCAGAAGCCCTTGCGGCACAGGCCGCGCGCTTCGCAATAGGTACAGGCGGCGGCATCGCCGAATGCGGGCAGCTTAGCGCCCTGCCGCAGGCGGCCGACGTCATGCCGCAACTGACGCTCCAGCCACGTCACGGCGGCCTGGAATTCGGGCAGATCGACTTCGCGCTGCGCACCGGGGGCGCTGTCGCGGCCGCCCTGCTTCACGCCTTCGAGCGCCACCCAGCTGCCCGCCACGGCATCGGCGCGCAGCAGGCCGTAGAACGCCAGTTGGCAGTCTTCCTCGGCATCGCCCACTTTGCGGCGCAGGCGGCTGGCGGGCTGCGTCTTGTAGTCGAGCACCGCGTGGGCGCCGTCGGGGCCCTTGTCGAGACGGTCGATACGGCCCGCCAGCCGCAGCGGCACGCCGTCGGGCATCGCCACATCGACGCCGGCGTCCAATTCGCCGCCGCGCCAATGCCAGCCCATTTCCTCGCGCGCGGCCTGCCACGCCACGTACGACGGCAGCACCTCGCACCAGCGACGGTAGTAGCTGATCGCGTTGCCGTCCTCGGCCATCTGCTTGCCGAACACGGTGTCGGAAATCTGCTGCAGGCGAGCCAGCCGCCGCGCGTCGTCGCGCTCGTCGGCATCGTGGATTTCCTGGTGGTACTGCAGCAGCACGCGGTGCAGCAGGTTGCCGATATCGCGCTTTTCCAGGTCGTCGCTGAGCGATTCAAGCCCGGCCAGCCCCAGCATGCGGCCCGCGAAGAACTGATAGGGACACCGGCGCAGCATGTTGTACGCCGCCGCGCTCCAGCGGGCCGGCACCCGTTCCGGCGCGGTCGGCGCGGGCATATGACCCGGCTGCGCGAAGGTATCGAGCAGCTGCGGCGCGGCGCCGGCCTCGATCGGGGCCCCGGCGCGCGCGCAGCAGGCGGACAGCCGTTCGATCCAGCCTGACACATGATGCGGCTCGCCCCGGCTGCCGTAGCGTTGCCACGTCAGCACCACCTCGTCGTTATTGAGCAGCACTTCGGCCAGATCGCGCGCCTGCTGCGCGAAGCGTGCCTCGCGATCCTCCAGGCCCAGTTCGCGCCGCATCTGGTTCGAGAAGAACATCAGCTCGGCCGCGCTGGACGGCAGTTGGGCGTCATCGCAGCCCACCACTACCACGCCGTCGAAGCGGCGCATCCGCGCGCCATTGAGCGGAAGGATGGTGATGCGCGACTGGCTCTGCGCCAGCGGTTCCTTGTAGGCCACCGATTCGAGCAGCGCGGCCAGCATCGCGCGGAATTCCTGCTGGTTCAGCGTGGCATGGCTGCCGGTTTCGTCGTCGGCCAGTTCGGCCAGCCGCGCCAGCGCATCGAGCAATTGCTGGCCGGCATCGTCGGCCGCCAGCGCGGGACGCATCGCCAGCGCGTCGAGCGTGGCATCGAGCCGCCCAAGCCAGACCGACAGCGGCTGCTGGGCATGGCCGCGCGGCCATTGGCCGGCTTCATCGGCCAGCGTGGCGATCAGGCCGCGCGCCGCGGCGCGCACGTGCAGCGTCGCATCGCTGGCCTCCATGGCCTCGGCGTCGGTCACCAGCGTCCCCTCGCGCTCCGCGAACAGGTGGCGCAGGCGGGTCCAGCCGCCGGTAATCACATCGCGCCGGATCTGCCGTTCCAGCAGCGCGATGGCCGCGCCACGGTGGGCGGCGTCAGGCAGGCAGAACGGCGACTTCAGCAAGTCAAGCAAGGCGGCGGTATCGCCGTCGCGCCCCAGCACGTCGAACCAGCGCATCAGCGCGGCGGCGGCGCGCGTGGTGGACAGCTTCCAGCCCGTTTCATCGCGTACCGGCGCACCGGCCCGCTTCAGCAGCGCGCGCGTGCGGCGCGCCACCACGCGATCGTGCGCCACCAGAGCCACGTGCTTGCGGCCCTCGTTGAGCCATTGCACGAGCTGGGCCGCCGCGGCCGCGGCTTCGTCCTCGAAACGGGCACTGCCGATGACCCGCACGCGCGGGCGTTCGACGGGCAGCGTCCGGGGCAGCGCGGGCATCGGGGCATCCGTGGACGCCCTGCCGGTGCCATGATCCCCGCCAGCCTCGCCGGCATCCTCGTCAGGCTGCGCCTGTTCGGTACGGCGCGCCTCGGGCCACAGTGCCAGCAGCGTCTGGTACCAGTCGGCGTCGGCTGCCGCTTCGCCGCCGGTCCAGTCGTAGCCCACTTCCAGCGTCGGCACCGCCTCGCCGGCCTGCTGCAGGAAGCTGGCCTCGATGGGCTCGGGCGGTGTCGGGCCGATCCACACCACCGGCCCGGCCACCTGCTGCGCCAGACGCTGCAAGGCACGGCGACGGGCCGGCAAGGGGTCGTCCGGGCCGGACAGCATCTGCCAGAAAGCCAGCACGATCTGGGCTTCCTGCCCAAGAAACCGCTCCGACAGATGGGCGTAGGTACGCTGCAGCGCACCTTGCAGCAGCGCGGCGCGGTCGTCGCCATCCACGTCGTCATCCTCGCGAATGGCGGCATCCTCGAGCCATCGCGCACTCAGTTCGTCGCTGATCGACAGCAGCGTCTGCGCCAGCCCCCAGGCAGCGCCCTCGGTCTGGGCGCCGAACGCGGTGCGCAGCCAGTCCTGCGCGCGAATGGCCTGCTGCACGGCCAGCAAGCGCGCTGCGTGGCTGCGCGGGGGGGCCGGTTCCGCATCGAGATCGGGGGGCAGGTCCAGCAGCCAGTGACCCAGCGTCAGCACGCGCGGCAGCAGGCGCGGCTGGCCGGCTGCGCGTGCCGCGGCATCGAGCGCCTGGCGCACGCCGGGAATCTGCGCGGCCGTAGGCACGACCACATGCGCGGCCGACGCGGCAGGGCCGCAGTGGTCAAGGAAGTACCACGTCGCCGTGGCAGCCTGTTCGAGAAACGACGGGCCTGGAGGAAACGAAAGCCGGGTCATGAATGGTGGGACCGATACGTATCAGCAAAGCGGGGCGACCCGGGCGCCCCGGATGCACGCGAAGGCCGTCAGTTGCCGCCCCGTCCGCCACTTTCCAGGCGGGCACGCAGTTCGCGGGCGGTTTCCAGCAATCCCTCGTAGCCGGAGCGCGCATGCTCGGGCAGGTCGGGATCGCCAATCAGCGTGCCGAGGGTTTCCATCACGCTGTACACCAGGCCCCTGGCGGCGCCGGTGGCGATGCTGTCGGTCTCGACGGCGCTGTTCAGGTGTGCCAGTGCTTCGCTCAACTGGTCCGCATCGGGGGTATCGGTATCGGGCTTGCGAGGATCGGGCGTCATGATCGATGGCCTATGTCGGAAGATGCAAGGTTTGCGCATCCGGCCTGTCATTCTACGCGCTGCGCGGATGCGATCCGTCCATGTGCATTCTAGATCATGCCTTGTGCCTTGTTCTACGGGAAATCCCCAGCCGGCCGGGCGCTGGCGGGCACAAATACCTCCAATGAGGGATGCCGATTGAGCCTGTCTCTCGCGTCGATTGAAACTATCATCGGCAACAGAAGCCGGGGCGCGGCACAATGCGACCGTGACCGACGCGAACGCCTTGTGGCGTGCGGCCCGCGGCGGATGGCCCCGGGGGCTTGAAATCCGGCAAGCTGGTAACATATCGGCGTCAATGGCGGCGCGTGTCGCCACGCATTGCCGGCCGGCGGCCCTGCACGATCTCGTGTAAGGTAACGGTTCAGCCCCACGGCAGTTGCCCGCCTTCAACATAAACTGAGCAAAACCTGAGGTTCCCCGCCATGAGCGACCAAATCAAGTATGTGAGCGACGCATCGTTCGA
The DNA here is from genome assembly GCF_900104095.1 of Ralstonia sp. 25mfcol4.1. Taxonomy (GTDB): domain Bacteria; phylum Pseudomonadota; class Gammaproteobacteria; order Burkholderiales; family Burkholderiaceae; genus Cupriavidus. The sequence goes on from NZ_FNJO01000001.1 coordinate 199,961, forward strand.
CACCGACGTCCTCAAGTCCGACAAGCCCGTACTGCTGGACTTCTGGGCTGAGTGGTGCGGCCCTTGCAAGATGATTGCCCCGATCCTGGACGAAGTCGCGAAGGACTACGGCGACCGCGTGCAGATCGCCAAGATCAACGTGGACGAAAACCAGCAGGTGCCGGCCAAGTTCGGCATTCGCGGCATCCCGACGCTGATCCTGTTCAAGAACGGTGAAGTCGTGGCCCAGAAGGTTGGCGCGCTGTCGAAGTCGCAGCTGACCTCGTTCCTGGACGCACAGGTCTAAGCCGCCGACCTCCGGCCGGGGGCCTCGAGCCCCGGCCTGGCATGATCCGGCCTCGCGGGCGCCAGTTCTGGCGCGCCGGCCGGATTGTGCTAAGATGCGACCCAACAACTTCCCCGAGCGTTCGCTCATTCCTTCCCCCTCCTTAGGTCTTGCCCGTCCGGGCCCTTCTGTACCCCTTGTCTATGCACCTGACAGAACTCAAATCGCTTCACGTGTCTGCGCTTCTCGAAATGGCGGCTACGCTCGAGATCGACAACGCACAACGGATGCGCAAACAGGAACTGATGTTTGCGATCCTGAAGAAGCGCGCCAAGATGGGCGAAACCATCTACGGAGACGGCACGCTGGAAGTTCTGCCCGATGGCTTCGGTTTCCTGCGCTCGCCGGAAACGTCGTACCTGGCCAGCACGGATGACATCTATATCAGCCCGTCGCAGATCCGCCGCTTCAACCTCCACACCGGTGACTCGATCGAAGGCGAAGTGCGTACGCCGAAGGACGGCGAGCGGTACTTTGCACTGGTCAAGGTCGACAAGGTCAACGGGCAGCCGCCCGAAGCGGTGAAGAACCGCATCATGTTCGAGAACCTGACGCCGCTGCATCCGAACCGGCCGCTCACGCTCGAACGCGACATCCGCGCCGAAGAGAACATCACCGGCCGCATCATCGACATGATCGCCCCGATCGGCCGCGGCCAGCGTGCGCTGCTGGTGGCGTCGCCGAAGTCCGGCAAGACCGTGATGCTGCAGCACATCGCCCACGCGATTGCCAACAACCATCCGGAAGCCGACCTGTTCGTGCTGCTGATCGACGAGCGCCCGGAAGAAGTGACCGAAATGCAGCGATCGGTGCGCGGCGAGGTGGTGGCGTCGACGTTCGACGAACCGGCCATTCGTCACGTGCAGGTGGCCGAAATGGTCATCGAGAAGGCCAAGCGCCTGGTGGAACTGAAACGCGACGTGGTGATCCTGCTGGACTCGATCACGCGCCTGGCCCGCGCCTACAACACGGTGGTGCCGGCCTCGGGCAAGGTGCTGACCGGCGGTGTGGACGCCAACGCGCTGCAGCGTCCGAAGCGTTTCTTCGGTGCCGCGCGTAACCTGGAAGAAGGTGGTTCGCTGACCATCATCGCCACGGCGCTGATCGAAACCGGCAGCCGCATGGACGACGTGATCTACGAAGAGTTCAAGGGTACCGGCAACATGGAAGTGCACCTGGAACGCCGTCTGGCGGAAAAGCGTGTCTACCCGGCCATCAACCTGAACAAGTCGGGCACGCGCCGCGAGGAACTGCTGATCAAGCCGGAAATCCTCCAGAAGATCTGGATCCTGCGCAAGTTCATCTCGGACATGGACGAAGTCCAGGCGATGGAATTCATCCTGGACAAGATGAAGCCGACGAAGAACAACGCAGAGTTCTTCGACATGATGCGTCGCGGCGGCTGACATCGGCCAGTTGCCTCCGGCATGAAAAGGCGTACCCTTCGGGTGCGCCTTTTTTCTTTTCCGATTCCGCTCCGACCCCGCATTCACGCCCTCGACATGTTCGGCAAACTGTCCAGCTACCTGCGCGCCCGCTCGCGCGAACGCAAGCTCGCGCACTACGCCATCCCGGACGACCTGTGGACCCGCACCGTCGCCGCCCTGCCGTTCGTCCAACGCTATGGCGCCGACGACCTGGCCGCCCTGCGCGAACTGGCCACGCTGTTCATCGCCAGCAAGGAATATTCGACCGCCCACGAACTGGAACTGACCGACGAGATGGTGGTGGGCGTGGCCGTGCAGGCCTGCGTGCCGATTCTGAAGCTTGGCATCGAGTGGTATCGCGGCTGGCACGGCATCGTGCTGTATCCCGGCGAGTTCCTGATCCGCAAGACCGTGGAAGACGATATCGGCCTGGTGCATGGCGTGGAAGAGGAAGCCAGCGGCGAAGCCTGGGAGCACGGCCCGGTGATCCTGTCCTGGCAGGACGTGAACATGCCCGGATCGGGTATCGACCATGGATCGGACTCATATAACGTGGTCATCCACGAATTCGCCCACAAGCTCGATATGCTCGACGGCGAACCCGATGGCGTGCCGCCGTTTTCTCGCGTGCTGCATCCCGGCATCGATGCGGAACAGTGGGCCGAGTCCCTGCTCACGCAGTACGATGCATTCGCCGACGCCTGCGAGGCGGTGTCCGATGCCAGTTGGGAGCATCCGGAACGCCTGCCGCCGCGACTGCGCGTCATCGACCCGTATGGTTGCGAAGCGCCGAGCGAGTTTTTTGCCGTGGCGTCCGAGTCATTTTTCGTCGATCCGAAGGGCCTGCGCGAGCACTGGCCGACGCTCTACGCGGTGCTTGGCCAGTTCTATCGGCAGGACCCTGCAGCGAGTGATATATAGATCACCAACAAACGCGACGGCAAACCGTAAATCGAGGCGCGAATATTGCCCCGGCTCTTGTTTTTCTGCCATAATCCCGGTTTGCCCGTTATCGGCAAGTGGTTCGCTCGTCGCAAGCAGGCTGCGGCACCACGGAGCGGACTGGCTACCCAACCTGAAAGGAAGCACCATGAAAGAAGGCATTCACCCGAATTATCGCGAAGTCCTGTTCCACGACGTGTCGAACGACTTCAAGTTCGTGACCCGCTCGACGATCCAGACCAAGGACACGATCGAACACGAAGGCAAGACCTACCCGCTGGCCAAGATCGAAGTGTCGTCGGAGTCGCATCCGTTCTACACCGGCCAACAGAAGATCATGGACACGGCCGGCCGCGTCGAGAAGTTCCGCCAGAAGTTCGGCAGCAAGCTGGCCGCCAAGAAGTAATTGGCCGACGCTACCAAGCGACTGCGGCGCGCAACAGGACAGATGCTCCTGGCACGCGCAACCTGACAAAGAGGCAGCATCGGCTGCCTCTTTGCATTTGTGGCCCACAATAGCGTTTCGCGCACGTTCATCCAGGGCTACCCCGATTTTCCGCCGATGTCCCAAGCCACCAAGACCTCTCCCGTCCACCTGACCGCCGCCGCCACCGGCGCGCTGCCGCGCTATCTGCTGCTGGCGATCTGCATCATCTACGGACTGACCGGCCTGTTCGGCCGCGATCCATGGAAGAACGAGGACGCCGCGGGATTCGGCGTGATGTGGCAGCTAGGCTCGGGCAACCTGCAGGACTGGCTGATGCCCAATATCGTGGGCCGCCCGTTCAGCGAGGACGGCCCGCTGGTGTACTGGGTTGGCGGCCTGATGATCCGCCTGTTTGGCGGCTGGCTCGGCGCCCCGGACGCGTCCCGCCTGGCGACGGCGTTGTTCTACTTCGCCACCTGCGCCTTTATCTGGTATTCGACCTACCTGCTGGGTCGCCGCGACGAAGTCCAGCCATTTGCCTTTGCCTTTGGCGGCCAGCCCGACGCACGCTCCTACGGTCGCGCGCTGGCTGACGGTGCGCTGCTGATTTTCCTGGCCTGCGTGGGCCTGGCCGTGCGCGGCCACGAAACCACCGCGCAGGTTGGCCAGGTCTGCTTTATCGCCTTCATGCTGTACGGCATGGTGCGCAGCCTGGACAAGCCGGTTCAGGGCAGCCTCTGGTTCGGCGTGGGCCTGGCTGCGCTGTGCATGGCCAGCGGCCCGATTCTGGCCGCGGCGCTGCTGGCGGCGGCGCTGATCGCCGGGGCCATCTCGACGCCGGTGCCGTCGAAGCGATTGCTGGCCATCGGCGTGCCCGTCGCACTGGCGCTGGTTGCCGCCTGGATGGTCGTGGTCTACCTGGGCGCGACCGTCACCGAAGACGGCGTGACCTATATCCGGGAGTGGGCGCGCTACGATCGTCGCACTTACGGCCTGCCGACGCTGCCCACCGCCGGATTTATCGCGCGCAACTTCCTGCTGTTCGCCTGGCCGGTCTGGCCGATCGCGGCCTTCGCGTGGCTGTCGTGGCGCGGCATGCGACGTGCGCCGCATGTGGCGCTGCCACTGGCCATCCTCGGCATGCTGTTCCTGCTGCTGGTGCTGCAACGCAGCCCAGGCGACGTGCAGTTCATCCTGCTGCTGCCGCCGATGGCCATCCTGGCTGCATTCGCGCTGCCCACGCTGCCGCGCGCGGCGATCAACGCGGTGGACTGGTTCGCCCTGCTCTTCTTCACGATTTTCGGCGGCACGGTGTGGTTCATGTGGATCGCCAAGACCACCGGCTGGCCGCCAAAGGTGGCCAACAACGTGTTCCGGCAGATTCCTGGCTTCGAGCACACGTTTACGATCAGCGCCGTTGTCATCGCGCTGGCCGCCACGGTCGCGTGGGTGCTGGTCGTGCGCTGGCGGCTGTCGCGCGCGCCCAAGCAGATCTGGCGCCCGGTGGTGATCTCGGCCGCCGGCACCACCCTGATGTGGGTCATGGCCATGACGCTGTGGCTGCCGTCGATCAACTACGGCAAGACCTACCGCGACGTGGCAAAAGCCGCCGCGATGGCGCTGCCGCCCACTTACGAATGCGTGCAGCCGATTCGCATGGGCGATGCGCAGCTCGCGTCGTTTGCGTACTTCGGCAATATCCGCTTCGGCGGCCCCGGGGACGGCTGCGACGTGCTGCTGCGCCACGATGCCGTGGACTATGGCGCGCCAAGCAATGTCTCGCACTTCGAATGGCGCCTGATCTGGGAAGGCCGGCGCCCGGCTGACCGTGATGAGCGGTTCCGCCTGTATCGACTGGTCGATACGTCGCAGGCCAAGCCCGTGCAGGCCCCGGCGCGACGCCGTCTGCCACGGCAATAGTCCCTTCCAACACGCGGGCGGCCGGCCGCCCGCGAACGCCGACCCGGCCCCGCGCCGGGTGCGCCCCCAACACACCTTCCACGATGAGCAGCGCGCTGCAGGATCTTCGTCGCATCGTTCACCTTGCCGCCCCGGTACTGGTCGGGCAACTGGCCGTAATCGCCTTCGGCGTCACGGACACCATCATGGCTGGCCGGGCCTCTGCCGCCGATCTGGCAGCGGTCGGGCTGGGCGGCTCGATCTACGTCACCGTCTATATCAGCCTGATGGGTGTGCTCCAGGCGCTTGCGCCGATCGCCGGCCAACTGTACGGCGCCGGGCGCACCGCCGAGATTGGCGTCGAAGTCCGGCAGGCCGCGTGGCTGGGCCTGGCGCTGGCCATTCCCGGGATGCTGCTGTTGCTGTTCCCCGGTCCACTGCTGACTTTCGCCCAGGCGCCGCCTGAGCTGGTGGACAAGGCGTCGCGCTACCTGCATATCGTGGCGTTCGGCCTGCCCGCGGGGCTGGCGTTCCGCATTTACATGGCGCTGAACAATGCGCTGTCGCGGCCGATCATGGTCACCGTGCTGCAGATCGCCGGCCTGATGCTCAAGGTGCCGCTCAATGCCTGGTTCATCCACGGCGGTTTTGGCGTTCCGGCGATGGGCGGCCCTGGGTGCGCGCTGGCGTCCACGCTGATCACCTGGACGTGGTGCCTGTCAGGGCTGGCCATCCTGCGGCTCGGGGCGGCCTACCAGCCGCTGGCGATCTTTGCGCGCTGGGAATGGCCCCGTTGGGATCGCATCCGCCCGCTGCTGCGGCTCGGCGTGCCGATGGGATTGACCTACCTGATCGAGATTACCTCGTTCACGCTAATGTCGATCTTTATTACGCGGCTCGGCACCGAAACGCTGGCCGGTCATCAGATCATCGCCAACCTGAGCGCGGTGGCGTACATGATGCCGCTGTCGCTGTCGATTGCCACGTCCACGCTGGTGGCGCAGGCCATTGGCGCCCGCGACATGCGCGGCGCACGACGCATCGGCTGGCGCGGCATCCGTTTTGGCGCCAGCCTGGCACTGGCCACGGGCGCGTTGCTGTGGCTATTTCGCGAGCCGCTGCTCCATGCCTACGCCAAGGACCCGGCCGTAGTCGCCAAGGCCCTGCCGCTGATGCTCTTCGTGGCTTTCTACCAGGCTTTCGACGCCATCCAGGTGATGAGTGCGTTCATCCTCCGCGCATACAAGATCGCATTGATTCCAACGCTGATCTACGCGGGCTCGCTATGGGGTGTGGGGCTCGGTGGCGGCTACGTGCTGGGTTTCGGCCTGATCGACGCCATGCCGGCCTTCACCCGCGGCGCAGCCGGATTCTGGATGGCCAACAGCATCAGCCTGGCCATCGCCGGAACGCTTCTGGTGCGGTACTTCAGGCAGGTGAGCCGGGTAAAGGCGGCGGATTCGCACGCGGAGCCGGTCAAGGCGCTGTGATCGTCCTGCCTCTCCGGATCTGACTACCAGGAAGGCCTGCCCTGTGCAGGCTTTCTTTTTGGCTGCGTGAAGCTCGTGGAGACGAAAAGAAAAGCCTGCTTGCGCAGGCTTTTTTAACATTGACGGAGCGGACGGAGCTCGCCTACATCCCGCAGGCCGCGGATTCGCTTGTAAGCGAATCCCTTCTCGCCCCGCCGGGAGCTGCGCAGGCAGCTCCCTCCGCTCCTCATGGACGAAAAAAAAAGCCTGCTTGCGCAGGCTTTTTTAAAATTGGCGGAGCGGACGGGGCTCGCCTACATCCCGCAGGCCGCGGATTCGCTTGCAAGCGAATCCCTTCTCGCCCCGCCGAGAGCTGCGCAGGCAGCTCCCTCCGCTCCTCATGGACGAAAAAAAAGCCTGCTTGCGCAGGCTTTTTTAAAATTGGCGGAGCGGACGGGGCTCGAACCCGCGACCCCCGGCGTGACAGGCCGGTATTCTAACCAACTGAACTACCGCTCCGTTTTCTGCTGTTACCCGGGAATCCCGGCTAACCGCTAGGCGTTTGATTACGCCCGGCTGTTTGGCGTCCCCTAGGGGATTCGAACCCCTGTACTCACCGTGAAAGGGTGATGTCCTAGGCCTCTAGACGAAGGGGACAGAAATCTGTTGCAAGCAACGTCTTCCGTCGTTTGCTGCGAAGTCCGGCATTCTACCAGAATTTTCGCAACTTGAAGCAACTTTTTACTGCATCAGTGGCTTCGAATTCTTGGTGGAGCTAAGCGGGATCGAACCGCTGACCTCTTGCATGCCATGCAAGCGCTCTCCCAGCTGAGCTATAGCCCCGAATACTTCCGGTACTGCTTATAATCGCAGCGACTTGCGAGACCGCGATTATATTTTGATTTTTCGAAGCTGACAACATTCGCTTCGGGTAAATCGAAAAGTGATTATCAGATAATCACCTCTCACCCAAATAAAAACCCGCTTGGTTTCACCCAAGCGGGCTCAGTCTGGCGGAGCGGACGGGGCTCGAACCCGCGACCCCCGGCGTGACAGGCCGGTATTCTAACCAACTGAACTACCGCTCCGTTTTTTGCGGTTGCCACCCGAAGCTTCGCTCCGGACAGCCAACTGGACGCATGGTTACGTCCAACATCTGGCGTCCCCTAGGGGATTCGAACCCCTGTACTCACCGTGAAAGGGTGATGTCCTAGGCCTCTAGACGAAGGGGACAGAAACTTTGGTGGAGCTAAGCGGGATCGAACCGCTGACCTCTTGCATGCCATGCAAGCGCTCTCCCAGCTGAGCTATAGCCCCATAGTTACTGCCATTTACTACTGCTTGCCGCCAGATTTACTGCTTTCCGGCGAAGCGGCGATTATAAATCAATCACCATCTTTTGCAAGTCCCTTTTTCCGGCTTTTCAACCGGGCTGCTTGACTTGCGTCGTGCAGCAGGGAGAACGAGATTATGCTGAAGTCTCGGCCTGAGCGCAAGCCCCGCCGAGACATTTCTGCACATTTTTATGCGGCGCCCAGGCGACGCAGCACCGTATCGCGACCGAACAGCTCCAGCACGGCGTCGATGCTCGGCGTTTGCAGCTGCCCTGCCACCAGCAGGCGCACCGGCATGGCCAACTTGGGCATCTTCAGCCCGAACTCGGCCAGCACGGCCTTGAACGTGGCGTTGATGGCTTCGCGCTTCCACTCGGGCAATGCGCCCAGCTGCGTGGCCAGCGCCTGCAGCGCCGGCCGGATCTCGTCGGTCAGGTGCTCCGCCTTCAGCGCCGCGTCGGCCTGCGGCTCACCGCGATAGAACAGCATCGCGGTCTGCGCCACTTCCTTCAGCGTGTTTGCACGGTCCTTGACCAGCGCGACCACGCCAACCAGGTCCACGCCTTCCACCGTACCGCCCAGCGCCTCGATGAACGGACGCGTCAGGTCGGCCAGCCGCGCATTGTCGCCAGTCTTGATGTAGTGGTTGTTCAGCCAGGCCAGCTTTTCCGGGTTGTACTGCGCCGGCGACTTGCCCAGGTGATCCAGGTCGAACCATTCCACGAACTGTTCGCGCGTGAAGATCTCGGCGTCGCCGTGCGACCAGCCCAGCCGCGCCAGGTAGTTCAGCACGGCCTCGGGCAGGTAGCCCTCGTCGCGGTAGCCGGTGACGGGCATCGCGCCGTGACGCTTGCTCATCTTCTCGCCCTGCTCGTTCAGCACGGTCGGCAGGTGGGCGTACACCGGCTCTTGACCACCCAGCGCGCGGATGATGTTGATCTGGCGCGGCGTGTTGTTGACGTGGTCGTCGCCACGGATCACGTGCGTGATCTTCATGTCGAGGTCGTCGATCACCACGCAGAAGTTGTACGTCGGCGTGCCGTCGGGGCGGGCGATCACCAGGTCATCGAGCTCTTCGTTCGAGATCTCGATGCGACCCTTCACGGCGTCGTCCCACACCACGCTGCCGCCTAGCGGATTCTTGAATCGCACCACGGGCTGCACGCCGGCCGGCGGCTCGGGCAGTACCTTGCCCGGCTCCGGGCGCCAGAAACCGTTGTAGCGCGGCTTTTCGCCGGCCGCGCGCTGGGCTTCGCGCAGCGCGTCCAGTTCCTCGGTGCTCATGTAGCAGTGGTAGGCCATGCCGTTGTCCAGCATCTCGCGCACAACCTGGCGATACCGGTCCATGCGCTGCATCTGGTAGAACGGGCCCTCGTCGATATCGAGGTCCAGCCAGGCCATGCTTTCCAGGATCACATCCACCGCTTCCTCGGAAGACCGCTCGACGTCGGTATCCTCGATGCGCAGGATGAAGTCGCCCTTCATGCGGCGGGCAAATGCCCACGGATAGAGCGCGGAGCGGATGTTGCCTAGGTGGATGAAGCCGGTCGGGCTCGGCGCGAAGCGGGTGCGGACGCGTTGTGTCATGGTCGGGGAGAAACAAAAAAGCCCACGCACGGATGCGCGCAGGCCGGATTTCGCTGAACTTCTGAACGCTGCATTATACGCCCTGCCCGATTCCGGACTGGCTGCGGAATCATTTATGCTTGCCACCGGTCTGAATCCAGGCCGCGCACATCCGGTGACGCGATGCGCGCCTGCCGATGCCCGGCACATCACTTCCGCATTAGTTTCCACCTCGATGCAACGACGACATTTCCTTGGCGCCGCGGCGGCCATGCTGCTGGCAGGCTGCGCGTTCGGCCCGAAGCCGACCACCCCGGCCTCCACCCCAACTACGCCCACTACGCCCACCACGGCCGCCGTGCCGCCCGTCGCCACGCCGCCGCGGCCCATCCGGATAGGCCTGGCCCTGGGTGGCGGCGCCGCACGCGGCTTCGCCCACATCGGCGTCATCAAGGCGCTGGAAGCCCAGGGCATTCATGCCGATATCGTCACGGGCACCAGCGCGGGTTCGGTGGTGGCGGCGCTCTATGCCACCGGCATGGACGGCTTTCAGCTCAACAAGCTGGCGCTGACGATGGACGAAGCGGCCATCGCCGACTGGGCCCTGCCCTTCGGCACAAGGTTTGGCGGCTGGCTCAAGGGCGAGGCGCTGCAGAACTATGTCAACCGACTGGTCAAGAACCGGCCCATCGAGGCCATGAAGCTGCCGCTGGGCATCGTTGCCACCGACCTGAAGACCGGCGAGCGCATCGTATTCCGGCGCGGCAATACGGGCCAGGCCGTACGTGCGTCCAGCAGCGTGCCGGGTGTGTTCCAGCCGGTGTCGATCGCCGGCCACGATTACGTCGATGGCGGCCTGGTCGAACCCGTGCCGGTGGACGCGGCGCGCGAGATGGGTGCCGACTTCGTGATCGCCGTGAATATCTCCGCCGATCCGTCCAGCCAGAAGAACAACGGCCAGAGCGGCGTGCTGCTGCAGACCACCGCGATCATGGGCCAGTCGATCAACCGCATGGCGCTGTCGCGGGCCGACATCGTCATCCGCCCCGACCTGCCCGACATGGGCGGCAGCGACTTTGCCTCGCGCAACCGGGCCATCCTGGCCGGCGAGCAGGCCACGTCGGCGGTGATCGGCGCGCTGCGTGAGAAGCTGGCGGCGGCGCGGCTGCGTCCCGCGCAGGCGGGCACGATTGCAATCCAATAGGACGGCGGCAGGACGGTTGCCGTCCGTCGGTTGTCACATGTCCTGTCACATGGATCGCCGCGCCTGACAGAAATCGTCACCGACGATGACAGAGGATGTCACCCTTTGGTGGGGTATTTGTCTTAAGACATGGCGGTAACAGGCAACAAAAAAGGACTGCCGAGGCAGTCCTTATGGCTTGCGCGTACGATGCGTCAGCCACCGAACATCGTACGGCCCTGGGCATTGGGGTCGAAACGCTTGAGCGTCTCGATCATGCTGCCCGTGTTTTCGACCGAACCACGGGCCGAATCGTCGATGCGGCGGGCGCCGTTGTAGCGCGTGACCCAGTATGACGCACGCATGTCGTCAACGCGGATCTTGCTGCCGGTGGACGGCGCGTGCACGAACTTGTTGTCGCCGATGTAGATGCCAACGTGCGAGAACGTGTGGCGCATCGTATTGAAGAACACGAGATCGCCCGGACGCAGCTCGTTGACCGCCACGGTGGTGCCCACCTGGCTCATTTCGACGGAACGGCGCGGCAGCATGAAGCCGAAGGTGTCGTTGAACACGTAGCGGACAAAGCCGCTGCAGTCCAGACCCGATTCGGGGCTGTTACCGCCGAAGCGATAACGCACGCCAATCAGGCCCAACGCGTTCATGACCAGGTCGCCAGCCTTGCTGGCGACGTTGCTGGTGGAGTTCATCACCGACGACAGCAAGCCACGCTTGCCTTCCGGATGCGCATCCGCGTCAACGCGGGCTTCGATCCGGGCGTCGGGGTCCTTGAACACCGTATCCGCCAGCACTCCATTCGACACAGTCGCACCGCAGGCAATGGCAATTCCGATAGCGGCGCGCGCAAGGGAATGAAGTACCGTTTGCATTGGTTCTCCTGATGATCGGATAAATCTGACCGGCAAATCAGACAAAGCCGGACAGCGTGAAAACATCAGGGCGGAACGTACGCAAGAAGTACGCCAGCGCGACTGCACCTGCCGCGTGCAACATCGACCTTCCCCAAGGCCTGCATGCGGCGGACGAACCACCCCCGACAAAACTTATCGCGGGATAGTAAAGTACGCACCCTTGACGTGTCAAAGATGGTTACAACTTTCCCGCAAAGCGCCGCCAAATCAAGGAATTAGCGCGAAAAACGTATTCTGTTTCTCGGAATCGCTATAAGGATTCCGTGTTACTTCGGCGTGACAAGGCGTGCTGCGATGCACATCATTCAGGCCGCACCCAACTGCGCCGCGGCCATCAGCTTTCTTGTATACGGATGCTGCGGCGCGCCGAGTACGGTTTCCGTCTCGCCTGATTCCACCACTTCACCGTTTTTCATGACGATGACTCGGTGCGCCATCGCACGAATCACGGCCAGATCGTGGCTGATGAACAGATAGCTGAGGTTGTACTTATGTTGCAGCTGTGACAGCAGCGCCAGCACCTGCTGCTGGATCGACACATCAAGTGCAGAAGTCGGCTCATCCAGCACGAGCACCTGCGGCTTCAGGATCAGCACGCGCGCGATGGCAATGCGCTGGCGCTGCCCTCCAGAGAATTCGTGCGGATAGCGGCCCAGCGCCGTGCGGTCCAGGCCCACCTCGCGCAGAGCCTCAATCACACGCTCGCGCATGGCTTCCTTCGTCAGGCCGGGCTGATGCAGCGCCAGCCCCTCGCCCACGATCTGTTCGATCGTCATGCGCGGAGACAACGAGCCGAACGGGTCCTGGAACACCACCTGCATGCGCTTGCGCAGCGCGCTGCGTTCTTTCTGCGAGCATGCGTCGAAACTGCGCCCCAGGAACTGGATCGCTCCACTGCTCTTGCGCTGGAGCGCCAGCACGGCGTGCGCCAGCGTGGTCTTGCCCGACCCCGATTCGCCCACGATGCCCACGGTTTCGCCCTCGCGCAGTTGCAGCGTGACGTCCTTGACCGCCGCAAATGCCTCCTTGCCGAACCAGCCGGCAATACCGGCCCGCTTCTTGTGATAGTTCACACACAGCGCGTCGGTCTCCAGCAGCACCGGCGCCAGCGGCACCAGCGGCAGCACCTCGCGCCGGGGCCGGCTGTCGATCAGCTTGCGGGTGTATGGATGATGCGGGTTGGCAAAGACCTCGGCGGTCTCGCCTGTTTCGACCAGCACGCCCTTTTCCATCACGCCGACCCGCTGCGCGAACGCGCGCACCATGTTCAGGTCGTGCGTGATCAGCATCACCGCCATGCCGAATTCGGCCTGCAGGCTGCGCAGCAGGTCCAGGATCTGGGCGCGGATCGTGACGTCGAGCGCCGTGGTCGGCTCGTCGGCCAGCAGCAGCTTGGGGCGACAGGCCAGCGCCATGGCGATCATCGCGCGCTGGCGCTGCCCGCCGGACAACTGGTGCGGAAAGCTGTTGAAGCGGTTGGCCGCGTCACTGATGCCGGTGCGCTCCAGCAGCGCGATGGCGCGGTCGCGTGCCGCGCGGCGGTCCAGGCCCTCATGCAGCGCCAGCGTCTCCACGATCTGGTTGCCGATCGTATAGAGCGGGTTCAGTGCGGTCATCGGCTCCTGGAAGATCATCGCGATCTCGGACCCGCGGATGCCGCGCATCTCGCGATCGGATACCTGCAGCAGGTCCTTGCCCTCGAAGCGGATGGCGCCCTGGTAGCGCGCATCTTCCACCAGCCGCAGCATGGCCAGCGCCGTCACGGTCTTGCCGGAGCCGGACTCGCCTACCAGCGCATAGCGTTCGCCTGCACGCAGGTCGAAGCTGACATCGCGCACCGCGCGCGTGGCGTGTTCGCCTTCGCCGAAGGTGACGGACAGATGATCCACGCACATCAGCTTGGTGCCGGGCTCCGGGATGTCCACGGGGTCCGGAAACACCGGATTCACCGCCATGGCGGGATTCGCGGAGTTCATGACGTAGCCTCCGCCGCCGCGCCGCCGGGCGGCATCTTCGGCTCCACCCTGCCGCGCAAGTGGGCCAGGCCCAGCCGCGTGTCGAATGCATCACGCAGGGCATCGCCCATGAACGTGAGCAGCAGCAACGTCACCACCAGCACCGCAAACGTCGACAGCGAAATCCACCAGGCGTCCAGGTTGGCCTTGCCCTGCGCCAGCAGTTCGCCCAGGCTCGGGGTGGTCGGCGGCACGCCCAGGCCCAGGAAGTCGAGGCTGGTCAGCGCCAGGATGGCCGCGCTCATGCGGAATGGCAGGAACGTGATCACCGGCGTCAGGCTGTTCGGCAGGATATGGCGCCACATGATCTGCACGTTCGACAGGCCCAGCGCCCGGGCGGCCTTGACGTAGTCGAGCGACCGGTTGCGGTAGAACTCGGCGCGCACGTAGTCGGACAGGCCCATCCAGCCGAACAGCGACAGCAGGATGATCAGCAGCGCCAGGCTCGGCTCGAAGATCGACGCGAAAATGATCAGCAGGTAAAGCTCGGGCATCGAGCTCCAGATCTCGATGGCACGCTGCGAAAACAGGTCGAAGCGGCCGCCGAAGAACCCCATCAGCGCCCCGGTGAGCGTACCGATCAGCACGCCAATCACCGTCAGGGCCATGCCGAACAGCACCGACACCCGGAAACCGTAGAGCAGACGCGCCAGCACGTCGCGGCCGCGGTCGTCGGTACCCAGCCAGTTGTCGGCAGACGGCGGTGCCGGGTTCGGCTCCTTGGCGAAATAGTTGATCGAATCGTAGGAATAACGATTCGGCGGATAAATGGCGAAGTTACCATTCGACGTGATCCGGTCCCGGATGAACGGGTCCAGGTAGTCGGCCCGCGTCGGGAAATCGCCGTCGAACGTGGTTTCGGGATACGTCTTGACGATCGGGAAGTAGTACTCGCCCTTGTAGCGCACCAGCAGCGGCCGGTCGCTCGACAGCAGTTCGGCGCCCATGCTGACGACAAAGACGATCACGAACAGCACCAGGCTCCAGTAGCCCAGCCGGTTGCGGCGAAAACGCTGCCAGGCGCGCTGGCGCGGCGACAGCGAATGCGGCAGGCCGTTCTTGGCGGCAGCTTTCATCGGTGCATCCCCTCGAAATGTATGCGCGGATCCACCATGACGTAGCAGACATCGGAGATCAGGCGCGTCACCAGCCCGATCAGCGTGAACAGGTACAGCGTGCCCAGCACCACCGGATAATCGCGGCGCAGCACGGCCTCATAGGACAGCAGCCCCAGCCCGTCGAGCGAGAACAGCGTCTCGATCAGCAGCGAACCCGTGAAGAACGCGCCGATGAAGGCGGCCGGGAAACCCGTGACCAGCGGGATCAGGGCGTTGCGGAATACGTGCTTCCACAGCACGCGGCGCTCCGACAAACCCTTGGCGCGGGCCGTCAGCACGTACTGCTTGCGGATTTCTTCGAGGAAGGCGTTCTTGGTCAGCATCGTCACCACGGCGAAACTGCCGACCACGGACGCCGTGATCGGGAGCACCAGGTGCCACAGGTAGTCCATGACCTTGCCCATCAGCGACAGCTGGTCCCAGTCGTCGGAAGTCAGCCCGCGCAGCGGGAACCACTGCACGAAGGTGCCGCCGCCGAACAGCACCAGCAGCAGCACGCCCAGCACAAAACCAGGGATGGCATAGCCCACCAGCACGATCATGCTGCTGATGACGTCGAACCGGCTGCCCGCCCGGATCGCCTTGGAGATGCCGAGCGGCACCGATATGAGATAAGTCAGAAAGAATGTCCAGAGCCCCAGGCTGATCGATACGGGCATCTTCGACTTGACGAGCTCCCAGACACTGCGGTGCTGGAAGTAGCTCTGGCCCAGATCGAACTGGGCAAACCGCTTGAGCATCATGAAATAGCGTTCCAGCGGCGGCTTGTCGAAGCCGTAGAGCGCCTGGATTTCCTTGATCTTGTCGGGGTCCACGCCGCGCCGGCCACGGTATTCCGCCCCGCCGCCGCTGGCTTCGCCTCCGCCGCCACGGCCTTTCATCTCGAGCATCATCTGCTCGACCGGGCCGCCGGGCACGAACTGGATCACGACAAAGGTAAGCGTCACCACCCCGACCAGCGTCGGGATCATCAGCAGGATGCGCTTCAGCAGATAGGCAAGCATTGGCCGTCCGAGTGGGGATGACTGAAGACTGGGTTACTGGGTCTTCGGCGCCAGGTCCTTGCGCCACCAGCTTGAGAGAATCCAGCCCTCCGCCGTGTAGAAGTAAGGCAGGCGGGTCGGATACGCCAGTTCCTTGCGGTACGACACACGATGGAAAGCACTGTACCAGTTCGGCACGATGTAATAGCCGTGCATCAGCACGCGGTCCAGCGCGCGGCCCGCCGTGATCAGTTCGTCGCGGGTTTCGGCGTGCAGCACGGCGTCCACGAGCTTGTCCACCGCCGGCGACTTCAGGCCGAACAGGTTGTCCGATCCGGGCATGCCGGCCGCTTCGGCCGAAAAACGGTCGCGCAGCTCGTTGCCGGGACTCTGCGAGTCCGGGAAGCGGATCGACACCATGTCGAAGTCGAAATCCTCCAGCCGCTTCTGGTACAGGGCAAAGTCGGTGGTGCGCTGGTGCACCTCGATGCCGAGCTTTTCCAGGTTGCGCACGTAGGCCGTGATGACCCGGCTCATGGCGCCCCCGTCATCGAGGAATTCGAACACCATCGGCTCGCCCTTGGCGTTGCGCAGCGCACCATCCTCGTAGGTCCAGCCGGCCTGCGCCAGCAGGCGCCGCGCGTCGCGCAGGTTGTCCCGCAGCGACCGGGGCGCATTGGTGCTGGGCTGCACCACGTCGGGCCCGAACACTTCCGCCGGCAACTGGGCGCGCAAGGGCTCCAGCAGCTTCAGCTCGCCAGCCCCGGGCCGACCGTCGAAGGTGGCGCTGGCGGCCAGTTCGCTGTTGGAGAACCAGCTGTCGAGCCGCTTGTAGGCACCATAGAACAACTGGCGATTCAGCCATTCGAAGTCCAGCGCCAGGATCAGGGCCTGGCGTACGCGCACGTCCTGGAACATCGGCTTGCGCATATTCATGACGAAGCCCTGCATGCCGGCGCCGTTGCGGTGCGGAAATTCGGTCTTGATCAGGCTGCCGTCCCGGAACTTGGTGCCGACATAGCTCTTGGCCCAGTTTTTCGACCGGTATTCGACGATGGCATCGAACTCGCCAGCCTTGAACGCCTCCAGCTTGGCGGTCTCGTCCTTGTACAGCCGGTAGACCACGCGATTGAAGTTGAACGTGCCGCGCCGCACGTTCAGGTTCTTGCCCCAGTAGTTCGGATCTCGCTGGAATACGATGCCGCGGCCGGCGTCGTAGCGTTCGATCTTGTACGGGCCGCTGGTAATCGGATCTTCGAAGGTCAGCTTCTCGAACGGCACCTTGGCCGTCCATTTCTTCGAGAACACGGGCAACTGGCCAACGATCAGCGGCAATTCGGCGTTGCGCTGCTTGAAGTCAAAGCGGATCGAGCGTTCGCCGGTCACCACCACGGCCTTCACGTCGGTACACATGCTGCGGTAGCCCGGACTGGCGGCCTTGCTCATCAGCATGTCGTAGGAATACTTGACGTCGGCGGCCAGCACCGGATCGCCATTGACGAAGCGGGCCTCGCGCCGGATACGGAAGGTGACCGAGAGCTGGTCGGGAGCCACCGTCACGTCGTCCGCCAGCAGGCCATAGGCGCTGGCGGTCTCGTCGGCGCTGCTGATCAGCAGCGTCTCGAACATCAGCGAGGTCAGGCCCGGCGCGGACGTGCCCTTCAGCGTGAACGGATTGAACTTGTCGAAGCTGGTGCGGCGGTCGGGATTGGCCAGCGTCAGCGTGCCGCCCTGCGGCGCATCGGCGTTGACGTAGTCAAACTGGCCAAAATCCGGCGGATACTTGAGATCACCGTGGAGCGCAAAGCCGTGCGCGCAATAGCCCAATGCGGGAAAACCCGAACCCAGCACGGTCAACAGTGCCAGCGCCCATTGCACTACCGCGCGTCGACGGAAGCACTGCCCTGCCGCCAGACGCGGCCAACGTGCATGAATCAGCATCCGGTTGCAGACCTCCACAATGCCCGAGACGGCCCGGCGGCTTGTGGCCGGGCGAAGTTGTGCGACAATTTTACATGCGTTCGGGTGGCGCCCAACCATCCGGACATTCCCTCTACGCGGCGCAACAAACAGCGGGGATTGCCTCCCCGCCACGCACCGGACACGGGCCAGTGCATGAAGCATGCCCGTCCCCCACAAACAATCTGGAGAATTTATGGGATTTCTGGCAGGTAAGCGGATCCTGATCACGGGCTTGCTTTCGAACCGTTCCATCGCCTACGGCATTGCGTCGGCCTGCAAGCGCGAAGGCGCCGAGCTGGCCTTCACCTATGTGGGCGAGCGTTTCAAGGACCGCATCACGGACTTCGCCAAGGAATTCGGCTCCGACATGATCTTCGAATGCGACGTCAGCAGCGATGAACAGATCGCCGCCACGTTCGCCGCTTTGGGGCAGCGTTGGGAAAAATTCGACGGTCTGGTGCATTCGATCGGTTTTGCACCGCGCGAAGCCATCGCCGGCGACTTCCTCGACGGCCTGTCGCGCGAGGGTTTCCGCATTGCGCATGACATCTCGGCCTACAGCTTCCCGGCGCTGGCCAAGGCTGCCCTGCCGCTGCTCAACGACAAGGCGTCGCTGCTGACGCTGACGTACCTGGGCGCCGAACGCGTCGTGCCCAACTACAACACGATGGGCCTGGCCAAGGCATCGCTGGAAGCCAGCGTGCGCTACCTGGCATCGGCCGTGGGCCCCAAGGGCATTCGTGCCAACGGCATCTCCGCTGGCCCGATCAAGACGCTGGCCGCATCCGGCATCAAGGACTTCGGCAAGCTGCTCAAGCATTTCGAGGACGTGGCCCCGATGCGCCGCAACGTGACGATCGAGGAAGTCGGCAACGTGGCCGCCTTCCTGCTGTCGGACCTGTCCAGCGGCGTGACCGGCGAGATCACCTATGTCGACGGCGGCTACAACATCGTCGGCACGGCCGTCGAAGAGTAAGCAGCCAGACCCTGACAGGCGGCACGCCGGTCCGCCGCCTCGAAAAGCGCCCATTGAGGCGCTTTTTGTTTGCCGCCGCGCGGTGTTACGTCCGCGCGATGGCTTCGATCACGGCCACGGCCCGCTCGGCAGCCGGCGACAGCGTCCGCTGCGCGAGCCGGACGATCGCAAACTGCATCGTGATCTCGGGCAACTCCGGGATCTCCAGCGCGACGAGCCGGCCGGCTTCGACCAGTTCCTCGCGCACGGCCCGCGCCGGCGCCAGCAGCAGCGCATCGCCATGCCGCACGAGGTGCGTCAGCGCGCGAAAATCGTTGCTTTCGACCTGGAACGGCAATGCCTCGCCCGGCTTGCAGCGCAGCAGCTTGCGCAGCCGTTCGTGGGTTTCCGGCGGGAAGACCACCGATACCAGCGCCGATGCGCGCAGCGTAGCCAGGCTGACCGGCCCTGCCGCCAGCGGATGCCCGGCCCGGGCATAGACCCCGCCGGGGCCGGCAGGCAGCCGTATCACTTCCAGTTCGGCGGCCGTGGGCACGGTGCTGTGCTCGACCACCACGAAATCCACCTGCTCGGCATGCAAGGCGTCCAGCAACGCGGCGGGATGGCTGACCTCCGTCGTGATCCGCAGCTTCGGCCATTGCCGGTGCAGCTGGCAGAGCAGTTCGGGCAGCAGGATGGCCGCCGGGAACGCGCCCAACCCGATCTGCACGCTGCCGATCTCGTGCTGCCGCACCAGCGCCAGGTCGCGCGCCAGGCAGCCCGACTCGAACAGGATGCGCCGGGCGCGCTCGGTCACCATGCGGCCCACGGTGGTCAGCGTCACGCCACGGGCGCCACGGTCGAACAGCACCGCGCCGGCCTCTTCCTCCAGCGCCTGAATGCTGCGCGTCAGCGCGGGCTGGCTCAGATGCACGCGCCGTGCGGCCGCGGCCAGCGAGCCTTCTTCGGCCACTGCCACCAGATGTTCGAGCCGTTTCAGATTCATATATGCGTCGTCCGCATTGCTGCGATACTAAATTTGCAATTGAATTATAGGTGCCGCGCGCTTTCAATGGATGCCTTGCCCAACCGAGGAGTCGATTTCCCATGCGTCTTGCCCGCACTGCCATGCTGGCCGCAGCCGTTCTGGCCCTGCCCGCCGCACCGGCCGCTTCGGCCACGCCGGCTGTCCCGAACGCCGCCACGCCGCTGACCGAGCAATCGAATGCCGAATGGCTGCGCCGCCTGCCGTTCTCGGATCGCGCCGATTTCGAGGACGCCCGTCGGGGGCTGGTCGCGCGCTTTCCGGAGTCGGCCATCAAGATCGCGGATGGCAAGGTGGCGTGGGATTTCGGCGCCTACGCGTTCGAATCGGCGGCGGACGCGCCCAACACCGTCAATCCCAGCCTGTGGCGGCTGGCGCAACTGAACAACGAAGCGGGCCTGTTCAAGGTCACCGACCGCGTGTACCAGGTGCGC
Organism: Ralstonia sp. 25mfcol4.1; assembly: GCF_900104095.1. Taxonomy (GTDB): domain Bacteria; phylum Pseudomonadota; class Gammaproteobacteria; order Burkholderiales; family Burkholderiaceae; genus Cupriavidus. The sequence goes on from NZ_FNJO01000001.1 coordinate 219,977, forward strand.
GGCGCGGACATCGCCAATATGAACATCATCGAGGGCGATACCGGTCTGATCGTGATCGATACGCTGCTGACCGCCGAGACCGCCCGCGCCGCGCTGGACCTGTATTACGCGCACCGCCCCCGCAAGCCGGTGGTGGCCGTGATCTACACCCACAGCCACGTCGATCACTTCGGCGGCGTCCGCGGCATCGTCAACGAGGCCGATGTGAAGAGCGGCAAGGTGGATATCCTGGCGCCGAGCGGCTTCATGGACGAAGCGGTCAGCGAGAACGTGCTGGCCGGCAGCGCCATGAGCCGCCGCGCCCAGTACATGTATGGCACGCAGCTGCCGAAAAGCGCCACGGGCCAGGTGGACACCGGCCTGGGCAAGGCCACGGCGCGCGGCACCATGACGCTGCTGGCGCCCACGTCGTCGATCACCCGGCCGATCGAGAGCCGGCGCATCGATGGCGTGGACTTCGAATTCCAGCTGACGCCCGGCACCGAGGCACCGGCGGAGATGAACGTCTACCTGCCGCAGTTCCGCACGCTGTGCATTGCCGAGAACGCCGTGCGCACCCAGCACAACCTGCTGACGCTGCGCGGCGCGCAGGTGCGCGATGCCAAAGGCTGGTCGTACTTCCTGGGTCAGGCGCTGCTGCGCTACGGCGAGCGCACCGACGTCCTGATCGGCCAGCATCACTGGCCCACCTGGGGCCGCGAGCGCATCGTCGAATTGCTATCTGACCAGCGCGACATGTACGCGTACCTGAACGATCAGGCGCTGCGCCTGATGAACCAGGGCTACACGCCGCTGGACATCGCCGATCAGCTAAAAACCCTGCCGCAGCCGCTGGCCAGCAAATGGTATGCGCGCGACTACTACGGTTCGGTCAGCCACAACGTGCGCGCGGTGTACCAGCGATACCTGGGCTTCTATGACGGCAACCCGGCCCACCTGAATCCGCTGCCGCCCGAGCAGGCCGCGAGGAAGACCATCGAATGGATGGGCGGCCCGGACGCCGTGCTGGCCCGCCTGCGCGACGCCTACGCGCGGGGCGAGTACCGCTGGGTCAGCCAGATCGGCAACGAACTGGTATTCGCCGATCCGTCGAATGCCGCCGCCCGCGCGCTGCAGGCCGATGCGCTGGAGCAGCTGGGCTACCAGAGCGAGAACGCTACCTGGCGCAATATCTATCTGACCGGGGCCCAGGAATTGCGCGATGGCGTCGCCAGGCCGTCCACCACGGGTACCAGTTCGTCGGACCTGGTCCGCGCGCTGAGCGTGCCCAACTTCTTCGATTTCCTGGCGGTCCGCCTGAACGCCGACAAGGCGGCCGGCAAGACCCTGACGCTGAACTGGCAGTTCACCGATCTCAAGCAACGCTATGCGATGACGCTGCGCAACAGCGCGCTGACCTACGTGGCAGAGGCCCAGCACGCGCAGCCCACCGCCACGGTCACGCTGACCAAGGCCACGCTGGACCAGATCAGCCTGAAACAGCTGACGCTGCCGCAGGCCATGCAGTCCGGCGCGGTCCGGATAGACGGCAATCCGCAGGCCGTGGCAGGCTTGTTCGGCATGCTCGACACGTTCGACCCGAACTTCAATGTCGTGACACCGCACGGCTTCCAGAAATAAGCCCCCCACAAGAACAATCCCGAGGAGACACCATTCATGGGCGATACCAGCTTCGACTACATCATCGTGGGCGCCGGCTCGGCCGGCTGTGCGCTGGCCGGACGGCTGGCGGACCAGCCGGGCGTGACCGTGGCCCTGCTCGAATCGGGGCCTGACGACCATCACCCCAGCGTGTGGACCCCGCTGGCCATCGCCAGGACGGTGCCCCACGCGGGGCCGCGCAACTACGGCTTCCGTACCGTACCGCAGCCGGGTCTGAACGGCCGCCAGTCGTACCAGCCGCGCGGGCGCGGGCTGGGCGGCAGTTCGTCGATCAACGCCATGCTCTACGTGCGCGGCCATCGCAGCGACTACGACCGCTGGGCCGAACTGGGATGCGAGGGCTGGGGCTACGACGCCGTGCTGCCCTACTTCCGGCGAAGCGAATGCAACCAGCGCAATGCCGGCCGCGACGACGCCTGGCACGGCGGCAGCGGCCCGCTGCATGTCAGTGACCTGCGCACGCCGAATCCGTTCTCGCGCCGCTTCGTGCAGGCGGCGGCGCAGGCCGGCCTGCCGCTGAACCAGGACTTCAACGGTGCCGAGCAGGAAGGCGTGGGGCTGTACCAGGCCACGCAGTTCAACGGTGAACGCTGGAACGCGGCGCGCGCCTACCTGCATCGCGGCAACCGCGCCGATGCCGGCCACAACGGCGGCCGCCAGAACCTCAGCGTGATGACCGGCACGCAGGCGCTGCGCATCGTGTTCGAAGGCAAGCGCGCCGTGGGCGTGGAGGTGGTGCGCGACGGCCAGACGCAGACGTTGCGCGCGCGGCGCGAGGTGATCGTCAGTGGCGGCGCGTTCCATTCGCCGCAGTTGCTGATGGCATCGGGCGTGGGGCCGGCCGACCATCTGCGCAGCGTGGGCGTGGCAGTGATACACGACCTGCCCGGCGTTGGGCAGAACCTGCAGGACCATCTCGACGTCATCATCGGCAAGCCTGTTACGTCGTGGCATCTCTACGGCTACTCGCTGCGCGGCGTGGCGCGCATGGCCGGCGAGGTCATGCGCTACCGCTGGCGGCGCACCGGCATGCTGGCATCGCCGGTGGCCGAAGCCGGCGCGTTCGTCCGGACGCAACCGGGGCTGGCCGCCCCCGACCTGCAGCTGCATTTCGCGCCGGCGTTGCTGGGCAATTCCAACGTGTTGCGCAATGGCCGGCCCGGCCATGGGTATTCCTGCCACGCCTGCGTGCTGCGCCCGGAAAGCCGTGGCACGGTGGAACTGGCATCGGCGGACATGCGCGAGGCGCCCCGCATCGACCCTCGCTTCCTGTCTGCCCCGTCCGACCTCGACGGCATGGTGGCCGGCGTGAAGCTGATGCGACGGATCTTCGCCCAGACGGCGCTGGCCGAAGCGGGCGGCAGCGACCCGCTGACCGCCCTGCTAGGGCCCGGCGAAGGGGACGATGCGGCAATCCGCGATTTCGTGCGCGCCCACGCCGACACCATCTACCACCCCGTGGGCACCTGCAAGATGGGCGTCGATGCGATGGCCGTGGTCGATCCACAGCTGCGCGTACATGGTGTGGACGGCCTGCGTGTGGTGGACGCCTCGGTCATGCCCACACTGATCGGCGGCAACACCAATGCGCCCACCATCATGATCGCCGAGCGCGCCGCCGATCTGCTGCGGATGGCCGCGTAAACGATGGCGGCGTGAGCCGGCCCGCTGCCCTCGGGCGTCGAGGGCCGCGCCGGCGTTGGGCTGGCGGCAGGAAACAAGCAGGACCGTCCGGCAACCGCCGGCCTAGCGCACCGCCGCTTCAGCTTTCCGGTCCTTGTCGAGCGGCTCGGCCATCTTGCGATGCTGTTCGGCAAGCAGATCAGAGGGGGTGATCGACGCGATGGCGGCCCGGAGCTTGTTCTGCCACCCCGTAACGACTTCGGCTTCGCCGCGCATCATGGCCTCGAATCCCTGCCGGGCCACGTCCGCCGGGTCGTCCTTCTTCGCCTCGCCCAAGCGCGTATCGAGCATGTCGGCGCGGCGGAAGAATTCGGTCTCGGTGGCGCCCGGCATCAGGCACGTCACGCTGACGCGGCAGTCGGCCAGTTCGTGGCGCAGGGCAAATGCGAACGAATCGAGGAACGCCTTCGTGCCGTTGTAGACGGCCTGGTAGGTGCCCGGCATCAGGCCCGCAATCGATCCCGTGATCAGGATCCGGCCCGCGCGGTTTTCGCGCATGTGCCGCGCGACGCTATGCAGCAGGTACAAGGTACCGACCACGTTCGTTTCGAGCACCCGCGCAATATCGGCAAAATCCTGGTCGACGAAGGCATGCCCCAGGCCCCTGCCGGCATTGGCACACAGCACGTCGATGCGCCGGCCACGCACGCTGCCTAGTAATTCGTCCACGCCCGCCCGCGTGGAAAGGTCGGCGACCAGCGACTCCACCCTCGCGCCATGCTCTCGCAGCTTGGCGGCCGCATCGGCAATCTCGGGTTCATCGGCCACGACGATCAGATCCATGCCGCTGGCAGCGCAACAATGCGCCAGATGAAAGCCGATGCCGGTCGATGCCCCGGTGACAATGGCGAGCGGGCGTGTGTCAGGAATATCCTGCAGGCCCAGTTCGGCATAATCCACATCGCTGTTTGACGAGTTCACGGCCGCCTCCCTGTCGGAACATATCTAGCCGGCAGCGTGCAAATGTCATACCAGCGGCCAAGTCAGCGCGCCGCCCGCCGGGGCTGTCCCGCAAACAGGTAGGGACTGAACAGCTCGTCATAGATATGTGCCCCGCACGTGCCCCGGCGGTAGTCACGACCCGCCACATCGTCGGGCACGGGGCCACCTGTCAGCCCGGGTTGTGAATGGCGCCGCGTGAGCATGCTGACCGGCGGCGTCAGGCCCACGCCCACGCTGCTCAGCTCGATTGGCGTTTTTGCGTGTACATCGATATGGAACGTGCCATATGGCGCGGCGCCGGCACGGGTGTGACTGAGCGGCGGTTCGCCCGCGACATCCGTCACAGACCAGTCGCAATCAGCGACCTGATGTTGCCCCAGATCCACTAACGGGGGACGTGCGGGCCGCCGGCGTTCGCGCCGGGGCTGTGCCGGCCGAAAGACATGGATGGGGGACAGGCGTGATGCGGATTGGCCCGCCCTAGAGGATTCGAACCTCTGACCGCTCGCTTAGAAGGCGAGTGCTCTATCCAACTGAGCTAAGGGCGGATGGCCGTGGCTATCAGGGCCTTGGTCGGCCTTGCAGCCCTGGAAGGCCTTGCCGTTGCGGCAAGGCGTGCATTCTACCGCACCAGTTGCAGAAGGGAAACGCGCCCGCCTACCTGGGATGCTTCTGCAGGATGAACTCGATGGCACACTCTGCGGTAGGTGTGCGAGTCTGATCGAAATCGCGGTTCAGCAGGCTCTGCCGAACGCCGATGTCGACCCGAAACATCGAGATCGGCGATACCTGGTCGCATACGGACCGCACAAAGTCGATGACATTGATGGACACCGGCGACCACGACCGCGCCTTGCACATCGTGAACGTGTGCTTGTGGTCGTTGTTGAACCGCGAGGGCCAGTGTCCTTGCTCGTACAGGTCTTCGTCCGGCACCTGGATTACCAGATGCCCTCCCGGTTTCACGACCCGTATCCAGTGCCGGATGGCCACCGCCGGATCGACCATATGCTCCAGGCAGTGGGACGAATAGACGAAGTCGAACGATTCGTCCTCCACCCGCTCCAGGTACTGGGCGTCGCCATGCTGCATGTCGAAGACGAAGACGTGCTTCATGGCCGGGAACATGTCGCCGAACAACGCGAGGGAGTCGATGCCGCCGCCTATGTCGAGGCCATTGCCGACGAAGTACCGCGTCGCGTAGCGGGAATCATGCACGCGGCGCAGGATCGAGATCGATGTCGCGCCGGGGATGTTCTGGTGAATCTGCCTGGCCTGCTGGGCAGCGTGTTCCGGCCTGATGATGTCCATGGATGTTGGCGCAAGGCGCGTTGCAGTGACCTGCGCATCTATAGCATCGGCGAGCCGGGCCTTGAATCAGATTCCGACGAAACTGAAGCCGGCCCAGCCCAAGGCTGGCGAAACAGCGATGTGGATGCCGAACTCAGGACGACTCGCGTTCGCGCACGCGCGGGCGGCGCGGCATGCCGACACCTTCGGCCGTGTCGTGCGAGGACACGCAGTTGCGGCCCATCTGCTTGGCATCGTAGAGCGCGCGGTCGGCGCGCCGCATGACCGCATCGGCGTTCTCGCCGGCCTGTCGCTCGGCCATGCCGATGCTGACCGTATAGGCAATGGCATCGGGCTCGGACGGGCATGGCGCCGAACGCACCATCGCACTTAGCCGGACGCTGATGGCGCGGCCGGTTTCCAGCGTGGTGTCGGGCATGACGATCGCGAACTCCTCGCCGCCCAGGCGGCCCAGCACGGCCCGGGCCGGCGCGGCCTTGCGCAGCAGGCCCGCGAAATGGCGCAGGACGCTGTCGCCCGCCAGATGCCCGTAGAGGTCGTTGATGGCCTTGAAGTGATCGAGGTCGATGAACGCCACGGTGAAGGCGGTGCGCTGGCGCTCGGCCTGCTTGCACGCGAGTTCCAGTTCTTCCCAGAACGCGCCGCGCGACAGCACGTCAGTCAGGTCGTCATGGCGCGCGCGGCGTTCGATGATCCGGCGCAGACGGTCATGCGCCATCAGCGCGAAGCTGACCGACAGTCCCACCACGCCGAAGACAAAGCAGAGGGTGATGTTGTCGCGCTCGTCCGGCGTGGCCAGCGGGTGGCCGTCGACCAGCGCCGACAGCGGCGCCCATGCCTGCGCGCCCGCGAACACGGTGCAGGCCAGTGCCACCAGGGTGAGCGACAGGATCGCCAGGCGCCCCGTGCCGCGCTTCGCGGGCAAACGCGGCACGACCACGCGGATTATTTCCAGCAACAGCAGCATCTGGATCAACGACGAGGCCAGCATCAGCCCGGCCACGACGGAAGGCGACACCAGCACCCCAGGCGACAGCGGGCTGGGCGCGGCGCCCATCAGTCCGCCGACCGCATGCAATGCGAGCACGATTGCGCCGGGCACGTTCAGCACGGTCAGCACCATGGCCCGCCCCGGCTTGCCGACAAAATGACGCGTGCCGTGAACCATCATCGACAGCCCGGCAGTCAATGCCAGCTCAGGCAAGGCAGCCAGCGGCCATTCCGGACGGTAGCCATGAACGGCCAGCAACACGGCGGCCACGGTCACTACCAGATCGCCGATCGCCCACGAGGTGAGCCCGCTGCGCTCCATACCGGCAGAGCGCCGCAACACGGCACAGACGATCGCCATCTGCAGCACGAACAAGGCCGCGATCAGCACTACCACCTGCGACTGAAACATCTTCATTCCCGTTCACAAAGGCATCGCCGATGCTCCGCATGGCACCGGACCGCCTTCTGTTTGCGGCCTGCGAGCGGCCGTCCTGTATTGTTTCCGCAAGTCCGGCACGTCCGCGTCACGTCGATGCGGGGCATCGCGGGCGAAGCATGGCTCAGGCACGGCGCAGCGCGCCCGCGTCGCTAGCGGGGCTGGCGTGCCATAGTTTTGATAGTGGGACCAGGTCCGGGTGGGCACAGCATTGCCAGGCGTGAAGCGCCGGGTCGGACCAATGCGGTGTGCGGATTATGTCAGCGCGACGCATCAAGTCAAGCCAAATACGATCCCGCCTGAAGCGGGGTACGTGCGCGCCACTTCCGCGCGTTGCAATCCGTCGCACGCCACATTTGACCTGGCCGCACGTGTCGCGATAGAATCGCCGGCTCCGGAGCGTAGCGCAGCCTGGTAGCGCATCTGATTTGGGATCAGAGGGTCGTAGGTTCGAATCCTATCGCTCCGACCATATTTGCAAGTTGTTTTAGGTAGAAGGATCAAGGGCTTACGTTGAAAGACGTGAGCCCTTTTTTCTTTCTGTCTTTCCGGAAGTTGCGAAACTATGGCCTAGCCATGTCGCGCCCTTCTCCATGCGGTGCATGGATCGCATTCGGGCCGCATGTCAGGGGGGTTGGTGCGGCACTGCACAATGACACCAGCCGCCTGTACATGGCGTTGGCGCAACAACTGGGGAACGGTTGCTGCGCCTGCGAAGATGGTGCGGTCGTGCTACAATCGCGCGTCAGTTCGGGGTATCTGAGCATGCCCTGTTAACCGGGAAAGCGCCGCCTGGCGCACTGGAAATTCTCCGACCCGCCCTCATATCGTTGAGATATGGCCGGCGGATGGGTTGCCGGCCCCGGAAACACCTTGCCCGCTGTCCCCGTGATGTACACGGATGCGCCAGACGCCCGCGCAACCGCTAGTGGCAAGGCAATCGTCAGGGTCATCCGCGCCCCTACTCGATTCTCTGACCCGCCTGGCTTCCATGGTTTGCCAAGCCCGTCAGCTTGCTTCCCGACGACGTATCGCGCGGCTGCCGCCATGGCGGCATGACGTGGATGCGCGCGACCGGGCGCCCACAGGATACTCACTAACTTAACGCAGCCTTCGTGGCTGCCACAAAGGAAAACAGATTGGCTAAGGAAGAACTCATTGAATTTGGCGGCGTGGTGTCGGAAGCCCTGCCCGACAACCGTTATCGCGTGACGCTGGAAAACGGCGTGGAAATCTGGGCATACGCTTCGGGCAAGATGCAAAAGCACCGTATCCGCATCCTGGCCGGCGACCGCGTCACCCTGGAAATGTCGCCCTACGACCTGACCAAGGGCCGCATCAACTTCCGCCACAAGTCCTGAGTTCGCGGCGCGCAGCCGATGCGCCGCTGTCACGCGGCTGACATCGCTGCTACCGACACTGACGGGCTATCCGTGGGCTTTGCCCACCGGATGGCCCGTTTTGTTTTTGGCGGCCCGGTCGCGCACTTGCGGCACGCGCCGTGCGTCACCATACTCAAGGCTCCACCAAGCCCCAGGCGAACATGAATCTGATTCTGTGGCGTCATGCCGAGGCCGAAGATCTGCCCGATGCCCTGAGCATCTCCCGCAGCGCGGATCTACAGCGACCACTGACCCGCCGCGGCCGCAAGCAGGCCGAAACGTCCGCCAACTGGCTGCGCGCCCACCTGCCTGCCGACTACCGCGTGGTCTGCAGCCCGGCGCTGCGTACGCGGGAAACTGCGGCTGCCCTGTCCGGCAAGGCCGAAATCCTCGATGACCTCGCGCCGGGTGCCGATGTGGGCGCCGTGCTGGCCGCGATCGACTGGCCGCAGGGCAACGACCACACGGTCGTGGTTGGCCACCAGCCATGGATCGGACAACTGGCCAGCCTGCTGCTGGCTGGCCAGGAACTGCCATGGAGCGTGAAGAAAAGCGGCATCTGGTGGCTGGTCGGACGCACACGCGAAAACGAAGCGCAGGTAGTCCTCCGCGCCGTGATTCAGCCCGACCTTTTCTGAACCTTCTTAAGTAAATGGCGGCGAAAATGAGATTTCGCTGTCACAAATTCGACATCAGTCTGTTCATTTGGACGATCGCCGATGTGCTCTAGCGGAAGCCTGTCCTATGGTTAAGGTTTGCGCCGGCGACAACATTGTGTCAGTCACGGAAGCGTCATCATCGGTTCACGGCGCTGTCACCCGGCCTCTCTACATTGTTTCGAAGCCGTTTCGTCACCGAAAGGACACACTGATGCGAGACTTACCGACGCCTACCCAGCCGCTCTTCGACTCCTTGCCCACTGGCCTGACTGGCCAGTCGGCGCGGAGGCGTCTTCCTCGTCAGCCAGCACAACTCCAAACCCCGATTCAAGCTCCGGCGCCTGCTTTCAGCGTGGCGTGGGCACGTCACCAGGACGAAGTAGCCGAGGCCCAGCGCCTGCGCTACAAGGTGTTCGCCGAGGAAATGGGCGCGCGCCTGAAATCGTCGGCCACCGAAACCGACGTGGACATGTTCGACGCCTACTGCGACCACCTGATCGTGCGCGACCAGGAAACGCTCAAGGTCGTGGGCACCTACCGCGTGCTGCCGCCGCACCAGGCCAAGCGCATCGGCTGCCTCTACGCAGAATCCGAATTCGATCTGGTCCGCCTGGCCCACCTGCGCCCGAAGATGCTGGAACTGGGCCGTTCGTGCGTGCACCGCGACTTCCGCTCGGGCAGCGTGATCATGGCCCTGTGGGGTGGCCTGGGCGAATACCTGCAGCGTTACAACCTCGAATCGATGCTGGGCTGCGCCAGCGTGCCGATGAGCGATGGCGGCCACTACGCGGCCAGCCTCTATCGTCAGTTTGCCGAAAAGTCGCTGGCACCGATCGAGTATCACGCCTTCCCGCGCGCGCCGCTGCCGGTGGACGACCTGAACCAGACGCTTGACGTGGAGCCCCCCGCGCTGATCAAGGGTTATCTGCGGCTGGGCGCCAAGATCTGCGGCCTGCCGGCCTGGGATCCCGATTTCAACGTCGCCGATTTCCTGACACTGCTGCGCGTGCGCGACATGAACCCGCGCTATGCCCGGCACTTCCTGGGCATTCGGTCGGCCTGACCGCTGATCAGCAGCCCCCTCGTACGGGACGAAACGGCTGGTCGTTCCGGTACCGGAAACGAGAACGGCGACTCATTCGAGTCGCCGTTCCTGTTTCGTCGCCGGATTGCCCCGGCCCACCGGGCCGGCCGTCTCAGACGTAGACGACCTTGTAACGCTTGCCCACGCGCTCCCACTCGTCGGCTTCCTGCGCCAGGCTGTATTCCACCAGCGGGTTGGCATCGATCCACGATTTCGGCAGCCGCACCTCGAAACCCTCGTCGAGTTCGTCCGAACGCTGTCTGACATGGATCTGCGGCAGCTTCATGTCGCCGCGCCGGCGGCATAGTACAAACGCCAGCCGGAGGCTGAACAGCATGCGCCAGTCCAGAAACTTGCCGCTGCCGGAGAGCTTGCCGAGCTTGCCCGCGTGGCCGAGCAGCAGCGTGGCCAGCCGCGCCTGGTCGGTCTTCGAGAAACCGGGCATGTCGGCGTGCGTGGCGATATAAGCCGAATGCTTGTGATATCCACTGTGCGAGATCGTCATGCCGATCTCGTGCAGGCTGGCCGCCCAGCCCAGCAACGCAAGGTTGTCCTCGCGGCGCTCGTTGCGCGGATCGGGAAACTGCGCCAGCAGATCGCGGGCGGCCTGCCCTACCCGGGTGGCCTGCGCACGGTCCACGGCGTAGCGGCGCATGAACTGGTCGACCGTCACGGTCCGCATGTCCTCATGGTGGCTGCGGCCCAGCAGGTCGTACAGCACACCCAGACGCAGCGCGCCGTCCGTGACGTCCATGCGGTCGATATCGAGTTCGGCAAACACGCCGAGCATGATCGACAGGCCGCCAGGCAACACCGGAATCCGGTCGGCCTTCAGGCCGGTCAGCTTCACCCGGTTCGTGTTCTCGGCCTTGACCAGCGCACGTTTCAGGCGCTCCAGCCCTTCGCGCGTAATGCCATGTTCGGACGCGCTGTCGTTCATCCCGTTGAGCTCGATCAGTTCCGCCAGGGCGCGCGCAGTGCCCGACGACCCTACCGCCTGCTGCCAGCCGGCTGCCTTGTACTGGCGCACCAGTACCTGGATCTCGCGACGCGCGGCCAGTTCGGCCTGCTTGAACGCGTATTCGTCGACGTTGCCGCTCGGAAAGAACTGGCGGCTGTGCGATACGCAGCCGATGTACAGGCTTTCCATCAGCTTCGACTGATAGCCGCTGCCGATGATGAATTCGGTGGAGCCGCCGCCGATATCGACGACCAGCCGGTTGCCCTGGCAGGCTGGCGCATCATGCGACGCGCCCAGGTAGATCAGGCGCGCTTCCTCGCGGCCGGCGATCACTTCGATCGGGAATCCCAGGGCAGCCTCGGCCTCGATCAGGAAATCCGAAGCGTTCCTGGCCACGCGCAGCGTGTTGGTGGCCACCGCGCGCACCTGCTCGGGTGCGAAGTCGCGCAGGCGGTCGCCAAAGCGGCGCAGCGCGTCAACGCCCCGGCGGCGGGCCGGCTGGTCCAGATATTTGTCCGGCGTCAGGCCGGCGGCCAGCCTGACCGGCTCGCGCAGCGCGTCAACCTGGAAGATCTGGCTGGCGGGGCCCGAGGCAGTGGGCGTTTCATCCACCCGCCCGATCATCAGGCGGAAGCTGTTGGAGCCCATGTCGACGGCGGCCAGCAAGCGGGGATTCTGTGTCATTGCGTCAGTGTTACGCGGGATCGGCCGTGGCGGGCCAAAACCCGAAAGATTATGTCCCTGTCATGTCTGCATCATGACAAAATCAAAGTGTCATCAAAATGACACGGATCTATGAAAAAGTCGCCTCATCGCCAAAATAAGGTCATAGACATGTCGACGACGCCGCCTGGCTCGCTCTGGAACCGCGAGCTGGGCATTCTGGAATTCAACGCGCGCGTGCTTGCGCAGGCCGCCGACCCCAATGTCCCGCTGCTGGAACGGCTGAAGTTCATCTGTATCGTGTCCAGCAATCTGGACGAGTTCTTTGAAATCCGGATGGCCGGCCTGAAGGAGCAAATGCGGGATAACGCATCGGGCCTGACGCCCGATGGCCTCTCGATCCAGCAGGCCTACCAGCTTGTCACGGAGCGCACCCAGCGGCTCGTGGCCTCGCAGTATGACATGCTGCAGAACGTCATTTTCCCCGCGCTGGAAAAAGAAGGGGTGTTTTTTCACCTGACCGGCACGTGGACGGACGCGCAGCGCGCGTGGGCGCGGGACTTCTTCACGCGCGAGCTGGGCCCGGTGCTGACGCCGATTGCGCTGGACCCCGCCCATCCGTTCCCGCGCGTGCTCAACAAGAGTCTGAACTTCGTGATCGAGCTGTCCGGCAAGGACGCCTTCGGCCGCGATGCCGACCTGGCCATCGTGCAGGCGCCGCGCGCGCTGCCGCGCGTGGTGCGCATGCCGGAAAAGCTGTCGGGATATCCGTACGGCTTTGTGATGCTGTCGTCGTTCATGCAGGCGTTTGTCCACGAACTGTTCCCGGCCATCGAGGTGCAGGGCTGCTACCAGTTCCGGGTCACGCGCAATTCCGACCTGTTCGTGTCCGAGGACGAAATCACCGACCTGCGCGAAGCATTGCAGGGCGAATTGCCTACACGTCACTTTGGCGACATGGTTCGCCTGGAAGTGTCGTCCGACACGCCGCCGGCGCTGTCGCGGCGTCTGCTGCTGGAGTCGGGCCTGACCGAACAGGACCTGTACCGCGTGGGGGGGCCGGTGAACCTGGTGCGGCTGATGCAGATCCCCGATCTGGTGGACCGCCCCGCCCTGAAATACCCACCGCACGTGCCGGCCGTGGTCAAGGCCTTCCCGCCCGGCACGAGCATGTTCGACGTGATCCGCCAGCGCGACGTGCTGCTGCATCACCCGTACGAGAGCTTTTCATCGGTGCTGGACCTGATGCAGGCGGCCGCCAGCGATCCGAACGTGGTGGCGATCAAGCAGACCGTCTATCGCACCGGTAACGAATCGGCCGTGATGGAAGCGCTGATGACGGCAGCCCGCAACGGCAAGGAAGTGACCGTGGTGGTGGAACTGCTGGCGCGCTTCGACGAGGAAACCAATATCAACTGGGCCGAGCGGCTGGAGTCGGCAGGGGCCCATGTGGTCTACGGGGTAGTGGGACACAAATGCCACGCCAAGATGCTGCTGATCGTACGGCGCGAGCCGGCGGGCCCGAAGGCCAAGAACGCGGTGCTGCGGCGCTACGCCCACCTGGGCACCGGCAACTATCATCCGCGCACCGCCCGCCTGTACACCGACTTTGGACTGCTCACCGCCAACGAGCAGGTCTGCGAGGACGTTCACCACGTGTTCCAGTTGCTGACGGGCACCGCCGGCACCATCCGGCTGAACCACCTGTGGCAGTCGCCGTTCACGATGCACAGCAACCTGGTGGAGCATATCCGCGCCGAGGCCCGCAACGCGCGCGCCGGCAAGCGGGCACGCATCATCGCCAAGATGAACGCGCTGCTGGAGCCCACGATCATCGAGGAGCTCTACAAGGCGTCGCGCGCGGGCGTGAAAATCGACCTGATCGTACGCGGCGTCTGCGCGCTGCGCGCCGGCGTGCCGGGTCTGTCGGAGAACATTTCGGTGCGCTCGATCGTGGGCCGCTTCCTGGAGCACCACCGCGTCTATTACTTCCACGCGGCCGGCGACGATGTGCTGTACCTGTCCAGCGCCGACTGGATGGACCGCAACCTGTTCCGGCGCGTCGAGGTGGCCTTCCCGATCCTGGATCGTACGCTCAAGGCCCGGGTGATCAAGGAAGGCCTGCAGGTGCATCTGCACGACAACGCATCGGCCTGGATCATGGAACCCGACGGCAATTACGTGCGCAAGCCGTCGCGCGCCAAGCTGCAGCGCGTCAGCCAGCACGAACTGCTGCTGAAGTTCGGCACCTGAGCCCTGCCGGCTTCGGAATGAGAAAGGCCGCTGCCCGGACCGGGAGCGGCCTTTCTTCATAGTGCCGGGCGCGCCCGATCTCAGGCGGCGTGGCGCGAGGCGTCGCCCAGCTGGGACAGTGGTTGCGCGGCGTCCGGTTCGTAGCCGCTGCGGTCCACCGGGAACACGATGCGGAACGTACTGCCGCGCCCTACTTCGCTGCTGACGCGCAGATCGGCGTGGTGGCGCGACAGCACGTGCTTGACGATGGCCAGGCCCAGGCCGGTACCGCCCGTATCGCGCGACCGGCTGCGATCCACCCGGTAGAACCGTTCGGTCAGGCGGGGAATGTGCTCGGGCGCGATGCCCAGGCCCGTATCGCTGACCGAGAACACGGAGTGTCCGTCGGTAAAGGTCATGCGGATGGCGATGCGTCCGCCCTCGGGCGTGTAGCGCACCGCGTTCGACACCAGGTTGCCCAGTGCCGACAGCAGCTCGCCTTCCGCACCGCGCAGCACCACGGCGGTATCGATCTCGGTCTCGATGTGGTGCCGCCCCTGTGACAGCGCCTCGGCGTCGTGCACCATGTGGGCGGCCAGCGCGGCCACGTTGACACGATCGTGCGACGGCGGCTGCGCGTCGGATTCCAGCTTGGCCAGCGCCAGCAGGTCCTCGACGATGTGCTGCATCCGCATCGACTGCACCAGCATCAGATCGATATAGCGTTTGCGGTCTTCCTCCGAGACAGGCAGGTCGCGCACGGTCTCCAGGAAGCCCGTCAGCACCGTCAGCGGCGTCTTCAGTTCGTGCGAGACATTGGCCACGAAGTCGCGGCGCATGGCCTCGGTGCTTTCGACCTTGGTAATGTCCTGGGTCAGCACGAGCTTGCGGTTTTCGCCATACGGCAGGATCTGCACCGACGTGATACCGCGCTTGTGTTCGCCCATGTCGCGCATCACCAGCGGTTCGTCATAGCGTTCGCGCGTCAGGTAGTGGACAAACTCGGGCCGGCGGATCAGGTGCGTAATGCGCTGGCGCACGTCGCGCCGCGCGTTCAGCCCGAAGTGCTGCTCGGCCACGCCGTTGCACCATTCGATCTGGTCGGCATCGTCGAGCATCAGCACGCCATAGGGCGAAGCCTGGATGGCCTGGATGAACCGCGTGTGCTGCTGCTCCACCTGCAGCACCTGGGTGCGCCATCGCTTGACCAGCCGGTGCAGGCGGTAATACACCTCGCCCCACAGCCCGAGTGCGCTGGGAATCTCACCGTAGGCCGGGGCGTCGAGCACCCGCCACAGACGGCTGATCTGGAAGAGGTAATACGCGAGCAGCAGGAACAGCGAAACGGAAAGGAACAGCAGGCCGGGCACGGCGCCGGCTACGGCGTACAGGCCCGCCGCTATCAGCGCGAGACCGGCAAGGATGGCCGCGGAGCGGGCCCAGATGACATTCATGCGAGGAGTAGAAGAGGTTCAGACTGCGTTCGCACTGCGACAGAGTCTGCCACAACATGCACCGCAGCATTGCATTCAGCCGGCATTATCCGACATCGGCCGGCGCGGCCCCGCTGCTCCGCCGCCGGCCGGTTCCGGTCAGTGGCTGGGTGACCGCGCCAGGCGATAGCCGCTGCCCCGGACCGTCTCGATCATGTTGCTGTAGCCACCGGGGGTCAGCGCGGCACGCAGACGCTTGATATGCACGTCCACGGTCCGCTCTTCGACAAACACGTGGTCGCCCCAGACCTGATCCAGCAATTGTGATCGACTGTGCACACGCTCCGGATGCGTCATCAAAAAGTGCAGCAGACGAAACTCCGTAGGACCCAGGTCCAGCTTGATCGGGCCGCTATCGTCCTGGCCGGTCACGCGATGCGTGGCCGGGTCGAGCCGCAGGCCATTGATGGCGACCACGTCGTCGGTCAGCTGCGGCGCGCGGCGGCGCAGCACGGCCTTGATGCGAGCCAGTAGTTCCTTCGGCGAGAAAGGCTTGGTCACGTAGTCGTCCGCACCGGCTTCCAGGCCCATGACCTTGTCCTGCTCTTCGCTGCGGGCGGTGAGCATGATGATCGGAATCTGCTTGGTGCGGTCGTTGGTCCGCAGTTCCTTGGCGAAGGCGGCGCCCGACTTGCCCGGGAGCATCCAGTCCAGCAACACGAGGTCCGGCAGGACATCGCTCATCAGCGACAACGCCTGCTCAGCGTTGTACGCCCGAATCGGATAGTGCCCCGCGTGCTGGAGATTGACGGCGATCAGTTCAGCGATCGCCGGTTCGTCCTCGACAACGAGAATACTGCTAGGCATGTAATGGTTCTCCGCTTATCAGTGCTGGCGCGTATTCAGCTCAACGCTTCGCGCTCCATGTCTTCGCGTGAGGCATGGCGAACGTCCGTGCCCTTCACGATGTAAATGATGAATTCCGCAATGTTCTTCGCGTGGTCGCCGATACGCTCGACGGCCTTGGCGATGAACAGGAAGTCCAGCGCCACCGAGATCGTGCGCGGGTCTTCCATCATGTAGGTGATCAGCTTGCGCACGAAGGCGCGGAATTCCTCGTCGATGGCCTTGTCGTCCTTGACGATGCGGGCAGCCGCCACGGTGTCCAGGCGCGCAAAGGCGTCCAGGGCCTGCCGCAGCAGGTTGATGGCCATTTCGCCGGACAGCTTCACCTCGGCATAGTTGATATTGTGCGCGGCCGCATCTTCCATGATGTGTTTGGTCCGCTTGGCGATCTTCTCGGCCTCGTCGCCAGCGCGCTCGAGGTTGGTGATCGTCTTCGAGATCGCCATCACCAGGCGCAGGTCGCGGGCGGTGGGCTGGCGGCGGGCGATGATGTTGCCGCAGTCCGCATCGATCTCGACTTCGAGCGCGTTCAGCTGCTGCTCGCGGGCCATGACCTGGTCGGCCAGGTCACCGTCGAAGTCGGCCAGCGCGCGCATGGCCATCTCGATCTGCGACTCCACCAGGCCGCCCATCTGCAGCAGCTTGGTATTGATCGCGTTGAGGTCGGCGTCGAACTGGGTCGACAGGTGCTTGTCAGTCATGAATGTTCTCCTGGCCGCTTGTCCGTATGCTGGGTATATCCTGCAATGCCGTTGCGGATCAACCGAAGCGGCCGGTAATGTAGTCTTCGGTTTCCTTGCGGTGCGGCTTGATGAAGATCTTCTCGGTCTCGCCGAACTCGATCAGCTCGCCCAGGTACATGTAGGCGGTGTAGTCCGAGCAGCGCGCGGCCTGCTGCATGTTGTGAGTGACGATCACGACCGTGTACTCGTCCTTCAATTCGGCGATCAGTTCCTCGATGCGGCCCGTGGAAATCGGGTCCAGCGCAGAGCACGGCTCGTCGAGCAGCAGCACTTCGGGCCGGATGGCGATGCCGCGCGCGATGCACAGGCGCTGCTGCTGGCCGCCCGACAGGCCGTAGCCAGACTGGTGCAGCTTGTCCTTGGCCTCGTTCCACAGTGCGGCCTTCGACAGGGCCCACTCCACGCGGTCGTCCATTTCCGAGCGCGACAGCTTCTCGAACAGGCGCACCCCAAACGCGATATTGTCATAGATCGACATCGGGAACGGCGTCGGCTTCTGGAACACCATGCCCACCTTGGCGCGCAGCAGCGAAATGTCCTGCTTGCTCGTGAGCAGGTTCTCGCCGTCCATGTTGATCTCGCCCTCGGCGCGTTGCTCGGGGTACAGCGCGAACATCTTGTTGAACGTGCGCAGCAGCGTCGACTTGCCGCAGCCGGACGGGCCGATGAACGCCGTGACCTTGCGGTCCGGGATCGACATGTTGATGTTCTTGAGCGCGTGGAACTGGTTGTAGTAGAAGTTCAGGTTCCGCACGTCGATCTTGGCGCGCACGGTATCGGGAATATCGATGACGGTAGAGGTCATGCTGATGTCTCGCTTGAATTCGGTAGTCAGGTCAGGCGTGATGCGTGGCGCCGCTTATTTCTTGAACAGTACGCGGGCGATGATGTTCAGCGCCAGCACCCCGACGGTAATCAGAAACACGCCGGCCCAGGCCAGTTGCTGCCATTCCGTGAACGGGCTCATGGCGAAGCGGAAAATCGTCACGGGCAGGTTGGCCATCGGCTTGTTCAGGTCGGCGCTCCAGAACTGGTTGGACAGCGCGGTGAACAGCAGCGGCGCGGTTTCGCCGGCGATACGGGCCACGGCCAGCAGCACGCCGGTCACGATGCCCGCGTACGACGACTTGACCGTGATCGACATCACCATCTTCCACTTCGGCGTGCCCAGGGCCACCGCCGCTTCACGCAGCGCGTTCGGCACCAGGTTCAGCATGTTCTCGGTGGTGCGGACCACGATCGGGATCTGCAGCAGTGCCAGTGCGCAAACCCCGGCCCAACCCGAGAAGTGGCCCATGCGGGTCACGACCAGCGCGTAGACGAACAGGCCGATCACGATCGACGGCGCCGACAGCAGGATATCGTTGATGAAGCGGGTGACAGAGGCCAGGGGCGACTTCTGGCCATACTCGGCCAGATAGATGCCGGCCAGGATGCCCAGCGGCGTACCGACCAGCGTCGCTACGCCCACCAGCACGAAGCTGCCGAAAATGGCGTTGGCCAGACCACCGCCGGCGGTGTTCGGGGCCGGCGTCATCTGCGTGAACAGGTCGAGCGAGAGGCCGCCCACGCCCAGCGAGATGGTGGTCCAGAGAATCCACGCGAGCCAGAACAGACCGAACCCCATGGCGCCCAGCGAGGCGGCCAGGGCAAGGGCGTTGGTGCGACGGCGAGCGCCCTGGAGCCGTGTGCGGACAGCTTCGGAATCGGGGCGGACGGCGGGAATGGACGAAGTAGACACGGCTTGACTGGCTTGATTCATTTGCCACCCTCATTCTTTGCAAGACGCAGCAGCAGGATCTTGGACAGCGCCAGCACGACGAACGTGATGAAGAAGAGGATCAGACCCAGTTCCATCAGCGCCGCGGTGTGCAGGCCGGCACCGGCTTCGGCGAATTCGTTCGCCAGCGCGGAAGTGATGCTGTTGCCGGGCGAGAACAGCGACGCGTTGTCGAGCAGGTTGGTATTGCCGATCACGAACGTGACGGCCATGGTTTCACCCAGCGCGCGGCCCAGGCCGAGCATGACGCCGCCGATCACACCGGCACGCGTGTAGGGCAGCACCACGCGCCACATCACTTCCCATGTGGTGCAGCCGATGCCGTAGGCCGACTCCTTGAGCAGCACGGGCGTGACCTCGAACACGTCGCGCATTACCGAGGCGATGTACGGGATGATCATGATCGCCAGGATCACGCCCGCGCACAGCAGGCCGATACCCAGCGGCGCGCCCTGGAACAGCTTGCCGATCACAGGCACCTGCCCCACCGTATTGGCGAGCGGCTTCTGGAAATACTCGCCAAAGATCGGCGCGAACACGAGCAGGCCCCACATGCCGTAGACGATGGACGGCACTGCGGCGAGCAGCTCGATGGCGGTGCCGAGCGGCCGGCGCAGCCACACGGGCGACAGCTCGGTGAGAAACAGTGCAATGCCGAAGCTGACCGGCACGGCGATGATGAGAGCGATCAGCGAGGTCACCAGCGTGCCGTAGATCGGCACGAGCGCGCCGTACACGTCGGCGGGCGGATCCCATTCGGCGGTCCACAGGAACGACGGGCCGAACTGCTTGATCGACGGCCACGCGCTGATGGCGAGCGATACGATGATGCCGCCGAGCAGCAGGAGGGTGACGATGGCGGCGCCGCGGGTCAGGCCGCCGAACAGGATGTCGCCAAGGCGGCTGGGAGGCCGGACGGCTGGAAGATCGGACGTAGTCGCCATGATGGAAATCGGTAGGTGGAACATGTGCCGCGGTGCCGGCAGGGCCACCGCGGCCCCGTCACGCCGGCCCGTTCCGCGCTCAGGCGGTTCGGGCTCGCGTGCCGGGCCGTACTTCAGTACAGCAACAGCTTAGTACAGGGCCTTGCCCGAACCGTCCTTGATGCTCTGCTTCCAGGTCGCGCGGATCTGGTTGGCAACGGCGTCCGGCAGCGGCACGTAGTCCAGGTCCGAAGCCATGGCACCGCCGCTCTTGTAGGCCCAGTCGAAGAACTTCAGCACTTCCTGGCCCTGTGCGGGCTTTTCCTGGTTCTTGTGGACCAGGATGAACGTCGCGCCAGCGATCGGCCATGCGCCCTTGCCCGGCTGGTTCGTCAGGATCTGGTAGAACGTCTTGTTCCAGTCGGCACCGGCAGCGGCGGCCTTGAACGCGTCGTCGCTCGGCTGCACCACTTCACCTGCCGAATTCTTCATCGTCAGGTACGTCATCTTGTTCTGCTTGGCATAGGCGTACTCGACGTAGCCGATCGCGCCATTCAGACGCTGCACGAAAGCGGCCACGCCTTCGTTGCCCTTGCCGCCCGTGCCGCCACCCGGCCAGTTCACGGTCGTGCCCTCGCCTACCGAGCTCTTCCAGTCATTGCTGACCTTCGACAGGTAGTTCGTGAAGATGAACGTCGTACCCGAGCCGTCAGCGCGGCGCACCGGCAGGATGTCCTGGCTCGGCAGCTTGGCCTTCGGGTTCAGGGCCTTGATCGCGGGATCGTCCCACTTCTTGATCTTGCCCAGGTAGATGTTGGCCAGCACGTCGCCGGTGATGGTCAGCTCGCCCGGCTTCACGCCTTGCAGATTGATCACGGGCACCACGCCGCCGATCACGGTCGGGAACTGGATCAGGTTGCCCTTGGCCAGTTCGTCGTCCTTCAGGGGAGCGTCCGAAGCGCCGAAATCGACCGTCTTGGCGTTGATCTGCTTGATGCCGCCCGACGAGCCGATGGATTGATAGTTGACCTTGTTACCCGTCGCTTTTTGGTAGGCGTCAGCCCACTTGGAATACACGGGCGCCGGGAAAGAAGCGCCTGCACCGGTAATTTCCGCCGCGAACGCAGTACCCGCCACCACAATCGACACGATGCCTGCCACGGCAGTCTTGACCAGCTTCATATGTCCTCCAGAGAACATTGGTTGGGAATGACAAATTTTTGACAAGGCGAACTGTATGCTGCTTGTATGACAGTTCCATGACATCTCGAAATCTTCTTCAAAGGCCTCGCCAAACGGCCAATATTCCGGACCCGTCACGAAACCGCCTCCTTGCCATGCTTTAATCGCCACTTTCCCCGCCGAACTCGTTGGCATGACTTCAGGTCGATAGCTTTGTCTGTTAATTGCAAAAATAGTAGAAAAGAAAACGCCACGGACCGGAAGACCGTGGCGTCGATGAGCTTGCCGCCGGGGCCCACCGGGCCCGGCGCGACTGTCAGGCCGCGCGCAATGCGTCGGCCAGCGTCTGCGCAGCGCGTTCGGCGGTCTCCACCTGTTCGGCTTCGACCATCACCCGCACCACCGGCTCGGTGCCCGAAGCGCGAATCAGCACGCGGCCACGGCCTTCGAGTTCGGGCTCGATACGCTCGCGAGCGGCCTTCAGGCCGGCGTGGCTCTGCCAGTCGAAGCCCTTCTCCACGCGCACGTTGATCAGCGTTTGTGGGAACAGATGCACGCCATCCAGCAGTTCCGCCAGCGTCTTGCCGCTGCGGCGCAGCGCGGCCAGTACCTGGAGCGCCGACACAATGCCGTCGCCCGTCGTATGCCGATCCAGGCACAAAAGGTGTCCCGAACCCTCGCCGCCGAGTTGCCAGCCGCGCTTGTTCAGTTCCTCCAGCACATAGCGATCGCCGACCTTGGCGCGAACGAAATCGACACCCAGGCGCTTGAGCGCCAGTTCCACGGCCATGTTGGTCATCAGCGTGCCAACCGCGCCTTCCACCTTCTGGCCGGACGCCTGACGGTCCCGCACGATCAGGTACAGCAGCTCGTCACCGTTGTAGAGCCGGCCCTGGGCGTCCACCACCTGCAGGCGGTCAGCGTCACCGTCGAACGCCAGGCCGACGTCGGCACGATGGGTGCGCACGGCTTCCACGAGCTTTTCGGGCGCGGTCGCGCCATAGCCGGCGTTGATGTTTCGTCCATCCGGCTGATTGCCGATCGGAATCACCTCGGCGCCGAGTTCGTGGAACACATGCGGTGCGATGTGGTAAGCCGCGCCATGCGCGCAGTCCACCACGACGCGCAGGCCGTGCAGGTCCTGCTCATATGGGAACGTGCTCTTGCAGAACTCGATATAGCGGCCGGCAGCGTCCTCGATGCGCTTGGCACGCCCCAGATCCTCCGAGCGCACGCACATCATCGGCTCTTCCAGCAGCGACTCGATCTTCGCCTCGACCTCATCGGGCAGCTTGTCGCCCGAGGCCGAGAAAAACTTGATGCCGTTGTCGTAGTAGGGGTTGTGGCTGGCCGAAATCACCACCCCGGCTGCCAGGCGCAGCGCACGCGTCAGGTAGGCGATGGCTGGGGTGGGCAGCGGGCCTGTCAGGCGCACGTTGACGCCCGCGGCCGTGAAACCGGCCTCCAGCGCGGCTTCCAGCATGTAGCCCGAAATCCGTGTGTCCTTGCCGATCAGCACGGTCGGCCGGCCTTGCGACGTCTTCTGCCCCAGGGCCAGTACCTTGCCGGCGGCATAGCCAAGCCGCATCACAAAATCGGGCGTGATCGGCACCTCGCCAACCCTGCCCCGTACGCCATCCGTCCCGAAATACTTGCGTGTCATTTGCTCATTCTCCTTGCTGCCCCTGTGGGACAACCGACTCATGGCGGATCGCCCACCAGACCTTGAGGGCGTCCACGGTTTGTTCTACGTCATGCACGCGCACGATATATGCGCCTTTCTCCGCAGCGCAGACCGCCGCGGCAATACTGGCCGCCACCCGGCCCTGCGGTGGCTTGCCGCCGACGATGGCCCCGAGCGTCGACTTGCGCGACAACCCGGCCAGGATCGGCAGCCCGTCGATCGCCAGCCGTGGCATCTGCCCGAGCAGGCGCAGATTATGATCCGGCGTCTTGCCAAATCCAAACCCCGGATCGAGCGAAATACGCGAATCGTCCACGCCCGCCGCACGCAGGGTTGACACCCGCTCGCGCAGGAAATCCGCCACTTCCGCCACCACGTCGGTGTACTGCGGAGCTTCCTGCATGGTCTGGGGATCGCGTTGCATGTGCATCACGCACAGGGCCGCCTGCCCCGCGGACACCGCCTCGACGGCACCGGGCATACGGAAGCCCCAGATATCGTTGATCAAATCGGCTCCGCCCGCCAGTGCGGCCCGCATCACCTCGGGCTTGTAGGTGTCGATTGACAACGGTTTGCCGCAGCCGGCCAGCGCTTCGACGATCGGCATGACGCGGTCGAGTTCCTGATCCAGCGGCAATGCCGCCGATCCCGGCCGGCTCGATTCCCCGCCGATGTCGATGATGTCGACACCTTCGGCAATCATTTGCTCGGCATGGCGCAGCGCGGCATCGCGCGAGGCGTGCTGCCCACCATCCGAGAACGAATCGGGGGTCACATTGAGGATGCCCATCACCAGCGGGCGGCGATTGCGGGCAAATCGATAGCGCCCGCACTGGAAGAACTCGGTCGACAAGATGTACACCTGAAAAACAAAAAGCCGGCGCACCAGGCACCGGCTTCGGAGGCTATCAGAATCCGCCGCGTTTGGAACCGTTGCAAACGGTCTGTTACGCGGCGGTGCAGCCCAATTACACCGTATCGTCGACGCGCGCCGTTGCGGGCGCGTTGGTCGGGGCTACGGGCGAACCACCCGGAGGCGTGCTACCGCCACCGCTCGGGCCCTGCAGGCCACGTGGCGGGCGCGGCGGCTTGCCGGCCATGATGTCGTTCACCTGGTCGGCATCGATCGTTTCCCACTCCATCAGCGCGTTGGTCATGGCTTCGACCTTGTCGCGGTTCTCTTCGAGCAGGCGCTTGGCCAGCGCGTATTGCTCGTCGATGATGGTGCGGATTTCCAGATCGACCTTCTGCTGCGTGGCTTCCGACACGGTCTTCGACGACAGCTTGCCGAACATGCCGTCCTGCTCGGTATCCACGTAGACCATGGCGCCCAGCGAATCGCTCATGCCGAAGCGGGTCACCATGTCGCGAGCGATCTTGGTGGCGCGTTCGAAGTCGTTCGAAGCACCGGTGCTCATGGCGTTGAGGAAGACCTCTTCAGCAGCGCGGCCGCCGAACAGGATCGCAATTTCCTCAAGCATGTTGTCCTTGTACTTCGAATACTTGTCGTGCTCCGGCAACTGCCAGGTCACACCCAGTGCCCAGCCACGCGGCATGATGGTGACCTTGTGGACCGGGTCGGCCTTCGGCAGCAGCTTGGCAACCACCGCATGGCCGGACTCGTGGTAAGCCGTGGCCTTGCGCTCTTCTTCGCGCATGACCGTCGACTTGCGCTCCGGACCCATGTAGATCTTGTCCTTGGCGTCCTCGAAGTCCTGCATGTCCACCACACGCTTGTTGCGGCGGGCAGCGAACAGCGCGGCCTCATTGACGAGGTTGGCCAGGTCGGCACCCGAGAAGCCCGGCGTACCCCGTGCGATCACCGATGCATCCACGTCGTTGCCGATCGGCACCTTGCGCATATGCACCTTCAGGATCTGCTCGCGGCCGCGGATGTCCGGCAGCCCCACGTAGACCTGACGGTCGAAACGTCCCGGACGCAACAGTGCCTTATCCAGCACATCAGCACGGTTTGTCGCGGCAATCACGATGACGCCAGAGTTGGCTTCGAAGCCGTCCATCTCGACCAGCATCTGGTTCAGCGTCTGCTCGCGCTCGTCGTTGCCGCCGCCCATGCCGGCGCCACGGTGGCGACCGACCGCGTCGATTTCGTCGATGAACACGATGCAGGGTGCCTGCTTCTTGGCGTTCTCGAACATGTCGCGCACACGGGCAGCGCCCACGCCGACGAACATTTCAACGAAGTCGGAACCCGAGATGCTGAAGAACGGCACCTTGGCTTCGCCGGCGATGGCACGCGCCAGCAGCGTCTTGCCGGTACCCGGAGGGCCAACCAGCAGCACGCCACGCGGAATGCGGCCGCCCAGCTTCTGGAATTTCTGCGGATCCTTCAGGAAGTCGACCAGTTCGACCACTTCTTCCTTGGACTCGTCGCAACCGGCCACATCGGCGAAGGTCACGGCGTTCTGGTTCTCGTCGATCAGCCGTGCACGGGACTTGCCGAACGAGAAGGCACCGCCTTTCCCGCCGCCCTGCATCTGCCGCATCATGTAGAACCAGAAGACGATGATCAGCAACGTCGGTCCCAGGTAGTACAACGCCTGGACCAGTACGTTCGGCTCGTCATCGGCCTTGCCGGTCACCTGGACCCCGTACTTCATCAGGTCGCCGACCATCCAGATATCACCCGGCGAGATGATGGTGTACTTAGCGCCTTCCTTCGGGGAGACCACCAGGTTACGGCCCTGCACGTCGACGCGCGACACCTTGCCGTTCTTGGCGTCATCCATGAACTGCGAATAGGTGACACCGTCCTGGGCACGTGGTTTGTCGAACTGCTTGAAGACGGTGAACAATACCAGCGCGATCACGAGCCAGATTGCCGCCTTTTGAAACAGGTTGTTATTCAAGGCCGAACTCCTTTGCAATTGCCTTGCCAACGGATAGCTGCATTGCATTGTAATGCAGCGCCCGTCCCCACAGGGAAATCTGATTCTATGAGCCTGATAGTGCCCGAGCCGTCCGATCCGGGCAAGCGGGGCAATGCCCGGCACAAACCCGGATACCCCTGCTTTCGTGGGGGTGGCCGTACACCGTCATGCATCCTGTCAGTCCACTGATTTCAGGTAACGCCCAAGAATAAAGGTTTCTGAAGACTTGTCGCGCGACGCCTTGGGCTTGCGCTTGGCGACAACCTTGAACTGACGCTTGAACTTCTCAACGATCTGGCTGTAGCCGGATCCGTGAAAACACTTGACCAGCAACGACCCCTCGGGCTTCAGGTGAGCCTGCGCAAATTCCAGCGCCAGATCACACAAATACTCGATCCGCGCGGAATCCGCCGACGCCACACCGGACAAATTGGGGGCCATGTCCGAGATAACAAGGTCAATTCTCGATCCGCCGGACGCCTCGAGCACCACCTTTTCGAGTTCCCGGAACACCTCCTCCTCCCGGAAATCGCCCTGGATGAAGGTCACATCGGCCACGGGCTCCATCGGCAGGATGTCGATCGCCACCACGGCGCCATCCGGCTTGCCGTCCTTGGCACGCGGCGACGCCGCCAGCTTGTTGCGCGCGTACTGGCTCCAGCTGCCCGGCGCGGCGCCCAGGTCGACAATCACCGAGCCGGGCTGGATCAGCTTGTCCTGGTCGTCGATCTCCTTGAGCTTGTAGGCCGCACGGGCGCGATAGCCCTCGCGCTGGGCCAGCTTCACATAGGGATCGTTAATGTGGTCGTGGAGCCACGACTGGTTGAACTTGTTCTTGCCCTTGGCCATTACTGAGACTTGCCTTCTTGCGGGAAAATCCGGCTGCACGGCCACAATTCAAGGCCGAACGCAGGTATTTCTCCCGATTTGGTGATCTTTGCCGCCTCCCGGCGACCTTTTTTCGCATGGTTGACGGATAATACGCGCCAATCCGAAATTTGCTGCTCCAATGCCCGCTCTACAACTGATCTCTGCCCAACGCTCCGAACTGCGCTCGCGCGCCCACGGCCTCAATCCTGTGGTCATGATCGGCGCCGAAGGCCTGACCCCCGCCGTCCTGGCCGAAATCGACCGCAGCCTCGCGGCACACGACCTGATCAAGATCCGGGTATTCGGTGATGAACGCGATACGCGCATCGCCATTTACGACGCCATCTGCGACGAACTCGACGCCGCACCGATCCAGCATATCGGCAAGCTGCTCGTCATCTGGCGTCCGGGCCCCGCCCGCCTCAAGGAGAACCAGCCGGACGACATGGGCGCTGCCCGCCGTCGCCTCGGTACCGGCGCCGCGCCGCGTACCGTCATGGTCCGCAAGGCCACCGGCTCCACCCAGCGTCGCGCGCCCCGCACTGCCGTCAAGGTGCTCGGCAATGAACGGGTGACGCAGGCCGGCAACGTCAAGCGAGCCCGCGCACGGCCCACCAGCCAGAAAAAGAAGTCGCTGGGCTGACCGGCAGAATCAGATTGGCCACGGGCCAATCGGTTCCCTGATCCAGCAAGAAAGGCGGCCATGGCCGCCTTTTTCATTTCCCGAAACGCTCCGGGACGTTCTCGCCGCCTTACTCTCCAGCCGCGCGTGGCGCACTGGCACGCCACACCAGCACCAGGGCCAGCAGGCTCTGCAGCAGGTAGAACACGCTCGACACGCCATGCAGCATGCCGAACTGGCTTCTGTATGGCGAATCGGACACACCCAGGTTCATCGCCTGGGCCTTGACCTTGAGTCCTTCCATGAACGGCTGCAGGCCAAAATAGCCCGCCAGCACGCACACCAGCATGGCCAGCACGATCCAGCGTAGCGCCCGGTAACGCGCGGCGCCCCGGCGGATCAGCACATTGCACAGCACCAGTTGCAGCACGCCGACGGTGACACCCAGGATCGCCTCATAGCGGAACAGGTGCCCGGCAATCATGCCCGCCGTCTCGCGGCTGGGCAGTACGGCGAACAGCGTCGGCGCCACCATGTAGCCCACCGTCCACAGGCTGCCTGCCCAGACTACGGTCAGCAGCAGGAAGATGCGGTGCGGCAGCGGCGGCAGATTCGAGTACGAAGACGAGAACACCCGTGCCCCGCCGCGTCAGATGTAACGGACGGTGATGACTTCGTATTCGCGTTCGCCGCCCGGGGCCAGCACGGTGGCGACATCGCCTTCGAACTTGCCGATCAGGGCGCGTGCAATCGGGGAACTGACCGAGATCTTGCCGCTGTCCAGGTCGGCTTCGTCGTCGCCCACGATCTGGTAGCTCACGGCCTTGCCCGATTCCAGGTCTTCCAGGTCCACGGTGGCGCCGAAGACGATGCGGCCGTCGGTATCCAGTTGGGTCGGGTCGATAACCTGGGCGGCGGACAGCTTGGCTTCCACTTCCTGGATGCGACCTTCGATAAATGCCTGCTTTTCCTTCGCGGCGTCGTACTCGGCGTTTTCCGACAGGTCGCCCTGGGCACGCGCCTCGGAGATGGCGTTGATCACCGCGGGACGTTCGACGGCCTTGAGGCGCTGCAGCTCTTCCTTCAGGAGTTCGGCGCCACGCTTTGTAATCGGAATGGTGCTCATTGTCTCGTTCAACAAAAAAATGAGCCGCAGCGGAGCTGGAACCATGCTCCGGCAGCGATTCTGCCGGTCAGCACTTCCGCTCGACCGCGGCTTTCAGATGGGATCGACCCGGCACCGGGGCGCGGATCGATCAGCGAATTCGACGTAGTTTAGGCCAGAACCGCCGCCGGTTTCAACCCGGCGGCAGCGCCGCGGCACGGGGTATTCCCCCGCACCGCAGCATTGGCGGCAGTGACAGGCCTGAATCAGGCCAGTTGCTTGTGCAGGCCCTGCAGGTCGTAGACCTCCAGGCTTTGCATGTGCTTCAGGCCCTCCACGGCGGCGTTGGCGCCGGCGATCGTGGTGTAGTACGGCACGCGGTTGGCCAGCGCGGCGATCCGGATCGAACGCGAATCGGCAATTGCCGTGCGCGTCTCGTCCACGGTCGTGAAGACCAGGGCCAGTTCGCCGTTCTTGATCATGTCCACGATGTGCGGACGGCCGTCCTTGACCTTGTTGACCACGCGGACCGGAATGCCGGCGGCCTCGATGGCCGAAGCCGTACCGCGCGTGGCAACGATCGGGTAACCCAGGTCGTGCAGCATGCGGGCCACGGTCACCGCGCGCGGCTTGTCGCTGTCCTTCACCGTAATCAGCACGGTGCCCTTCTCGGGCAGGCGCGAACCGGCCGCGAGCTGGCTCTTGAACAGGGCTTCGCCGAACACCTTGCCCACGCCCATCACTTCGCCGGTGGAACGCATTTCAGGTCCGAGGACCGGATCCACGCCCGGGAACTTGTTGAACGGGAACACGGCTTCCTTGACGCTGAAGTACGGCGGCACCACTTCGGCGCCGATACCCTGCGAATCCAGCGACTGGCCGGCCATGCAGCGCGCGGCGATCTTGGCCAGCGACAGGCCGGTGGCCTTCGACACGTACGGCACCGTACGCGACGCACGGGGGTTCACTTCCAGCACGTAGACGACGTCTTCGCCATTCTTCTGCTGGATCGCGAACTGCACGTTCATCAGGCCGACCACGTTCAGCGCCTTCGCCATGGCGGCAGTCTGGCGCTTCAGTTCGTCGACCGTTGCCTGCGACAGCGAGTACGGCGGCAGCGAGCAGGCCGAGTCGCCCGAGTGCACGCCAGCCTGTTCGATGTGCTCCATCACGCCGCCGATAAACACGCGCTGGCCGTCGCACAGGGCGTCGACGTCGCACTCGATCGCGTCGTTCAGGAAGCGGTCCAGCAGCACCGGCGAATCGTTCGAGACCTTCACGGCCTCGCGCATGTAGCGTTCCAGGTCGCGCGGCTCATGCACGATTTCCATCGCGCGGCCGCCCAGCACGTACGACGGACGCACCACCAGCGGATAGCCGATTTCCTCGGCCAGGCGCAGCGCTTCGTCCTCGGCGCGAGCCGTGCGGTTCGGCGGCTGGCGCAGGCCCAGGTCCTGCAGCAGCTTCTGGAAACGCTCGCGGTCTTCCGCGGCGTCGATCATGTCCGGGCTCGTGCCGATGATGGGCACGCCATTGGCTTCCAGGTCCAGCGCCAGCTTCAGCGGGGTCTGGCCGCCGTACTGGACGATCACGCCCACCGGCTTTTCCTTGTCGACGATTTCCAGCACGTCTTCCAGCGTCAGCGGCTCGAAGTACAGGCGGTCCGACGTGTCATAGTCGGTCGACACGGTTTCCGGGTTGCAGTTGACCATGATGGTCTCGTACCCGTCTTCGCGCAGCGCCAGCGCGGCATGCACGCAGCAGTAGTCGAACTCGATACCCTGGCCGATCCGGTTCGGGCCACCGCCCAGCACCATGATCTTCTTGTTGGCGGTCGGGTCCGCCTCGCACTCGCCATGCTCGGCTTCATACGTGCCGTACATGTAAGCGGTGTTGGTGGCGAACTCGGCCGCGCACGTGTCCACGCGCTTGTAGACCGGGCGCACGTTCTGCGCCACGCGCGCCTCGCGCACGGCCTTGGCGTCGGTCTTCAGCAGGCGGGCCAGACGACGGTCCGAGAAGCCCTTCTGCTTCAGGAAACGCAGTTCGGCGGCCGACAGGCTTTCCAGCGTGCGGTTGCGCACCAGGCCTTCGGTCTTGACGATGTCTTCGATCTGGGCCAGGAACCACGGATCGATGTCGGTCTCGGCGTGCACTTCTTCCAGCGACATGCCCAGGCGGAACGCGTCGCCCACGTACCAGATACGGTCCGGGCCCGCTTCGCCGATTTCCTCGACCACTTCGTCGCGGTCGGTGGACTTCTCGTCCAGGCCGTCCACGCCCACTTCCAGGCCGCGCAGCGCCTTCTGGAACGATTCCTGGAAGGTACGGCCCATGGCCATCACTTCACCGACCGACTTCATCTGCGTGGTCAGGTGGCTGTCCGCCGCCGGGAATTTCTCGAACGCGAAACGCGGCACCTTGGTGACCACGTAATCGATCGACGGCTCGAACGACGCCGGGGTCTGGCCGCCGGTGATTTCGTTCTTGAGCTCGTCCAGCGTGTAGCCCACGGCCAGCTTGGCCGCGACCTTGGCGATCGGGAAGCCCGTGGCCTTCGAGGCCAGTGCCGACGAACGCGACACACGCGGGTTCATCTCGATCACGATCATCCGGCCATCCTTCGGATTGATCGAGAACTGCACGTTCGAACCGCCGGTGTCGACGCCGATCTCGCGCAGCACGGCCAGCGACGCGTTACGCAGGATCTGGTATTCCTTGTCGGTCAGCGTCTGGGCCGGGGCCACGGTGATCGAATCCCCGGTGTGGATGCCCATCGGGTCCAGGTTTTCGATCGAGCAGATGATGATGCAGTTGTCCGCCTTGTCGCGGACCACTTCCATCTCGTATTCCTTCCAGCCGAGCAGCGATTCCTCGATCAGCAGCTCGCGCGTGGGCGACAGGTCCAGGCCGCGCTTGCAGATCTCTTCGAACTCTTCGCGGTTGTAGGCGATGCCGCCGCCGGTGCCGCCCAGCGTGAACGACGGGCGGATCACGATCGGATAGCCGGCGGAGCCGGTTTCCTGGGCGATGCGCGATTGCACGGCCACGGCCTCGTCCATCGAGTGGGCGATGCCCGACTTGGCCGAACCGAGACCGATCTTGGTCATCGCGTCCTTGAACTTCTGGCGGTCTTCGGCCTTGTCGATGGCTTCCGGCGATGCGCCGATCAGCTCCACCTTGTACTTGTCCAGCACGCCATGGCGATGCAGGTCCAGCGCGCAGTTCAGCGCGGTCTGGCCGCCCATGGTCGGCAGGATGGCGTCGGGGCGCTCCTTCTCGATGATGCGCTCGACCACTTCCCAGGTGATGGGCTCGATGTACGTCACGTCGGCCGTGTTCGGGTCCGTCATGATGGTCGCCGGGTTCGAGTTGACCAGGATGACCTTGAAGCCCTCTTCGCGCAGCGCCTTGCAGGCCTGTGCGCCGGAGTAGTCGAATTCGCACGCCTGGCCGATGATGATCGGGCCTGCGCCGATGATTAGGATGCTCTTGATGTCTGTGCGCTTTGGCATTGCACGCTCTCTTTATTGGCCGGTCCGCAAGTTCCCGCGGTCCGTACCGGATATCAGGTTTTGGATCGTCAGCCCAGGGTGGCCGTGGCCAGCTTGGCGCCGAAGCCGATGAACATCGCGCCGACGCCGCTCGACATGCCGGCGGACAGGCGCCGGCGGCGGCGGAACGCATCGGCCAGCCGCGCGCCCACGAAGATGATCGTCGTCAGGTACGCGAAGCTGCAGATCTGGCAGACCAGGCCCAGCGCCACGAACGACAGCGCCGGATACGCGAACTGCGGATCCACGAACTGGATGAAGAACGAGATGAAGAACAGGATGGCCTTCGGGTTCAGCAGGCTGATGACCAGCGCCTTGGTGAATGGGTTCGAAGACTTGTCCACCGGCACGGCCACCGCCTGCGCGGCAGCGGGATCGGCCGGCTTCGCCCAGTTGCGCACTGCACCGCGCAACATCTGGAAGCCGATCCAGCCCAGGTAGCCGGCGCCCACGTACTTGATCACGTGGAACAGCGCCGGGCTGGCCTTGAGCAGCGAAGCCACGCCCGCGGCCGACAGCACCATCAGGATGGCATCGCCGAGGAACACGCCGCACGCACCCTTGTAGCCCGCACGCACGCCGCGCTGGGCGGCCACCGACAGCACATACATCGAGTTCGGCCCGGGCAGCAGCACAATGAAGATCGTGCCGAGCACATAGGTCCAGAAATCGGTGATGCCGAAGCTGGCGTGCATGAAAGCAGTCATGGCAGGTGGATTCCGTTCAGGTCTCTCGTTGCATCAAACGCGCCGCGTCAGGCGGCAGCCTTGGCGCGTGCGTCCTGCATCAGCTTCGTGAAGCGGTCGAACAGGTACGCGATGTCATGCGGACCCGGCGACGCTTCGGGGTGACCCTGGAAGCAGAAAGCAGGCTTGTCGGTCAGCGCGAAGCCTTGCAGCGTGCCGTCGAACAGCGACGTATGCGTCACACGCGCATTGGCCGGCAGCGTCGCGGCATCCACGGCGAAGCCATGGTTCTGCGACGTAATCACCACACGGCCGTCGTCGTGGTCCTTGACCGGATGGTTTGCGCCATGGTGACCGGTGCTCATCTTGAGCGTCTTCGCGCCCACGGCCAGCGCCATGATCTGGTGACCCAGGCAGATACCGAACGTGGGGATGCCGCGGGCAATGAACTCGCGCGTGGCGGCGATGGCGTAATCGCACGGCTCGGGGTCGCCGGGGCCGTTCGACAGGAAGATGCCATCGGGATTCAGCGCCAGGGCGTCGGCCGCGCTGGCTTGCGCCGGCAGCACCGTCACCTTGCAGCCGCGCTCGGCCAGCATGCGGAGGATGTTGAACTTGACGCCGTAGTCATAGGCCACCACGTGGAACTGCGGCTTGTCCTGCTTGCCATAGCCTTCGCCCAGCTTCCATTCGGTCTGGGTCCACTCGTACGGTTCCTTGACCGACACCACCTTGGCCAGGTCCATGCCCGACAGGCCCGGGAACGAGCGCGCCAGGTCGATGGCCTTCTGCACGTTGTCCTCGCCCGCCAGGATGCAGCCGTTCTGGGCACCCTTCTCGCGGAGGATACGGGTCAGCTTGCGGGTATCGATGCCGGCAATCGCCACGACCTTTTCCTGCTTCAGGTAGTGCGCGAGCGTGTGTTCCTTGCGGAAATTGGAGGCCAGAAGCGGCAGATCCTTGATGATCAGGCCGGCGGCATGGACTTTCGTGGCTTCTACATCCTCAGGATTGACGCCGTAATTGCCGATATGCGGATACGTCAGCGTGACGATCTGCCGGGAATAGCTGGGGTCGGTGAGGATTTCCTGATAACCGGTGATGGCGGTGTTGAACACCACTTCGCCGATCGTATGGCCGGAAGCGCCGATGGAATAGCCACGAAAGACCGTGCCGTCTGCAAGCGCGAGGATGGCGGACGGAAAAGACGGTAACACGGGTAGGCTCCTGCTGGACTCACCCCGTGACCGACCTGCTCAACGCCTCGTGCCCCGTAGGCGGCCCAACATGGGGCCGGCTGGCGCATGGCTTTTTCATCACATTTTTGCAGTGCATGAAAAACGCGCGCAATCGGGGCGGCGGAAGGTGGAATACGGTAGGCGCTAGGGTGAAGGGTTCTGAAAGCGAAACTTTCGAATTATATCCCGCCGCACCCAATTTCTCAAGTATTCAACAACTTACGATGGACAGAAGCGGCGCGCGGCTTACCTGTCATCGAAATGACATGCGGCCGCACAGCCGCGCTCCGCCAGTTTCCCGGGGGATTTACACCGTCGGCGGGACCACCGCCGTGACTTCGATTTCCACCTTGGCGCGTGGCTCCACCAGATCGGCCACTTCCACGGCCGTCATCGCCGGAAAATGCCTGCCCACGATGTCTCGATAGTGCTGGCCGATGGCCTTGTAGGCGCCCACGTATTCGGCCTTGTCCTTCACATACCA
Source organism: Ralstonia sp. 25mfcol4.1 (assembly GCF_900104095.1). Lineage (GTDB taxonomy): Bacteria > Pseudomonadota > Gammaproteobacteria > Burkholderiales > Burkholderiaceae > Cupriavidus. The sequence continues at coordinate 254,086 of NZ_FNJO01000001.1, forward strand.
GGTCATGCGCGCGATGTGTTCGGGCCGCGCCCCGCCCTGCTCCAGCACCGCCACGATATTGCGCAGCGCCTGCGCCACCTGCAGCGCAAAGTCGTCGGTCTCGAACTCGCACTGGCCGTTCCAGCCAATCTGGCCGCCCACGAAGATCAGGCGGCTGCCCACCTGCATGTCGGCCTGGATGCCATTGGCGTAGCCCTTCGGCGCTGCCCAGTCGGGCGGTTGCAATGTCTTCAGCATGTTGGGTCCTCTCGGTGTTGCCATCGTTTGGTTTGTTCAGGCTCGCGCGGCGGGCGCCAGGTAGCGCCCCATCGCGGTGCGCACGGGGTCCGGCAGCGGCTGCGGGGCCATCTGGCGCGTGTCCACGCAGACCAGGCGCTGGGAGATGGCCATGCGCGTGTCGCCGTCCGGCCCGGCAAAGCGGATCTCCACGGCAAAGCTGCTGCGGCCGATGTGCGTCACGCGCAGTTCGCGCGACAGCCGCTCGCCCAGGCGGCTCGGGGCCTCGAAGCGGCATTGCAGCTCGGCCGTCGGAATGCCCGCGTGCGCCGCCCCGTGCATGGCGTCGAACGGCCAGTCCAGCGCCTCGGCGAACCAGTCTTCGATAAAGTCGTTCAGCATCTCGAAGTAACGCGGATAGAACACGATGCCGGCGGCGTCGCAATGCTTGAAGCGGATGCGCACGTGGTTGCGGAATACCTCGCTCATGACCGTTCGCTCACGGCTGCCCGCCTTCGTTCGCCATCTGCCGTAGCCGGAAGCGTTGCAGCTTGCCCGTCTCGGTGCGCGGCAGCGCGGTCACGAACTCGATGCGGCGCGGATACTTGTAGGGCGCGATCTCGCGCTTGCAGTAGTCCTGCAGGGCGGCACACGTGGCCTCGTCGGCCGCCACGCCGGGGCGCAGCACTACGTAGGCCGTCACCACCTGCCCGCGCTCGACGTCGGCCGCACCCACCACGCCGCACTCGGCCACGAACTCGTGCTTCATCAGCGTGCCCTCCACCTCGGGGCCGGCGATGTTGTAGCCGGCCGAGATGATCATGTCGTCCGAGCGGGCCTGGTAGAAGTAGTAGCCGTCCTCGTCGGCCATGAAGGTATCGCCGGGCAGGTTCCAGCCATCGCGCACATAGACTTCCTGGCGCGGGTCGTCGAGGTAGCGGCAGCCGGTGGGGCCGCGCACCGCGAGCTTGCCCACGGTGCCCGGTGGCACCGGCTGCATGTTGTCGTCAACAACGCGCGCCTCGTAGCCGGGCACCACGCGGCCCACGGCACCGGGCCGCACATCGGCGCCGGCGCTGGACACGAAGATATGCATCATCTCGGTCCCGCCCAGCCCGTCGGTCATCTCGATGCCGGTGGCAGCCTTCCAGGCCTGGCGCGTGGCGTCGGGCAGCGCCTCGCCGGCCGACACGCTCTTCTTCAGGCTGCCGATATCGAAATTCCTGGCCAGCGCGGCCATCTGGCGGTAGAAGGTGGGCGCCGTAAACACCACGGTGGCGCGATGGTCCTGGATCAGCTTGAGCAGGGTCTCGGGCGTGAGCTTCTCGGCCAGCGCCGTGCTGGCGCCGATGCGCAGCGGGAAACACAGCATGCCGCCCAGCCCGAACGTGAACGCGATCGGCGGCGTGCCGCAGAACACGTCGTCCGGCGTGGGCTTCAGTACGTGGCGCGGGAACAGGTCGCACATCGCCAGCACGTCGCGGTGGAAATGCACGGTGCCCTTGGGCTGGCCCGTGGTGCCGCTCGTGAAGGCGATCAGGCAGATGTCGTCGGTGGCGGTGTCGCAGGCGGCAAACGTATCCGGCTTGCCCTCCATCGCGGCTTCCAGCGACCCCGTACCGGCGCCGTTGAAGTACCGTACCGTGGTCAGCGTCGGGCAGAAGTGCTCGCCGTCCGCGCGCTGGTTGGCGTCGAGTTCGTCGCGCAGCCGGGCGTCGCACAGCGCGGCCGTGACCTGCGCCTTGTCGATGATCTGGCGCAGTTCCTTGGCGCGCAGCAGCGGCATCGTCGGCACCGCGATCAGGCCCGCCTTGACGGTGGCCAGCCAGCTGGCCGCCATCATCAGGTTGTTCGGCCCGCGCAGCAGCACCCGGTTGCCCGGCACCAGCTTCATGTCTTCCACCAGCACATGGCCGATGCGGCTGACCAGTGCCGACAGTTGCGCGTAAGTCACCGTCTCGATGCGCCCGTCGCGCTCGTGGCGCACCGCCACGCGCTGGCCGTTGCCTTCGGACACATGGCGGTCCACCAGTTCCACTGCCGCGTTCAGCCGTGGAGGGTAGCGCGTGTCGTCGTTGAACTGGAATACCGGCCAGGTATCCGCTGGCGGCAGGCGGTCCCGGGCGAAGGTGTCGACGTGCGCGGTGGCGGCACTCGGGACGATGGTGGGGGCGACCATGCTTGTCTCCTGTTCGATTCGGATTCGATGCCTCAGGCCTGGCGCGCGGCCAGCGTCTCGCGCGCGATGATCAGCTTCTGTACCTCGGTGGCGCCTTCGTAAATGCGCAGCGAGCGGATCTCGCGGTACAGGCTCTCCACGCGCGTGCCAACCTTGACGCCCAGGCCGCCAAAGATCTGCACTGCGCGGTCGATCACCTGCTGGGCGTTCTCGGTGGCCACCATCTTGGCCATGGCCGCCTCGCGCGTGGTGCGCTGCTGGCGCACGTCACGCAGCCAGGCCACGCGGTAGGTCAGCAGCGCGGCCGAGTCGATGGCCGTGGCCATCTCGCCAATCGCGGCCTGCGTCAGCTGCAGGTCGGCCAGCACGCCGCCGAACATCGGCCGCGACGTGGCGCGCGCCAGTGCGTCGTCCAGCGCGGCGCGGCCAAAGCCCAGCGCGGCCGCCGCCACCGACGCGCGGAAGATGTCCAGCGTCATCATCGCCACCTTGAAGCCTTGCCCCGCCTCGCCCAGCCGGTTGCCCACCGGCACGCGGCAGTTGTCGAAGCGCAGCGTGGCCAGCGGATGCGGAGCGATGACGTCGATACGTTCGGCAATCGACAGGCCCGGCGCATCGGCATCGACCACGAAGGCCGTAATACCGCGCGCGCCCGGCGCCTCGCCGGTCCGCGCGAACACGCAGTAGAAGTCGGCGATGCCGCCGTTCGAGATCCAGGTCTTGGCGCCGTCCAGCACGTAGTGGCTGCCGTCGTCGGACAGGCGCGCGCTGCACTGCATCGCCGCCACATCGGAACCGGCCTCGGGCTCCGACAGCGCAAAGGCCGCAATCGCCTCGCCCCGGGCCACGCGCGGCAGATAGCGCTCGCGCACCGCATCGCTGCCGGCCAGCGTGATCGCACCGGAGCCAAGGCCCTGCATGGCGAAGGCGAAGTCGGCCAGGCCGTCGTGACGCGCCAGCGTTTCGCGCAGCAGGCACAGCGCGCGGGAATCCAGCGCCGGCAGCGCGCCGCCGAAGGCCGCCGGCACGCAGTAACGCAGCCAGCCCGCCTGGCCCAGCTGCCGCACCAGCTCCCGGCACGCCGCATCGGCGTCGTAATGATCGATATCGCGCAGGTGTTCGCCGCACCAGCCATCCAGCTCGCGCTCAAGCTGGCGATGCGCGTCGTCGAAAAAAGGCAGGTCGAGATAGGTCTTGTCGCTCATGCCGGCTCCTCAATCGCCTTCGAACACCGGCTTCTGCTTCGCCACGAACGCGTCGTAGGCGCGCCGGAAGTCGCGCGTCTGCATGCAGATGGCCTGGGCCTCGGCCTCGGCCTCGATGGCCTCGTCCACGCCCATATTCCACTCCTGGTGCAGCAGCTTCTTGGTCACGCCATGGGCGAAGGTGGGGCCCGCCGCGATCTGGGCGGCCAGCGCCTGCGCCTCGGCCAGCACGATGTCCGACGCATGCAGCGCGTTGAAAAAGCCCCACTGCAGGCCTTCCTCGGCCGTCATCGAACGGCCCGTGTAGAGCAGTTCGCTGGCCCGGCCCTGCCCGATCATGCGCGGCAGCAGCGTGCAGGCACCCATGTCCGCCCCGGCCAGGCCCACGCGGACGAACAGGAAGGCCGTTTTGGCCTGCGCCGTGCCGAGCCGCATGTCGGATGCCAGCGCCATCATGGCGCCAGCGCCGGCGCAGATGCCGTCGATCGCACTGATCACGGGTTGCGGGCAGGCGCGCATGGCCTTGACCAGGTCGCCCGTCATGCGCGTGAAGTCCAGCAGTTCGGGCATCGACATGCGCGTCAGCGGCCCGATGATCTCGTGCACGTCGCCGCCGGAGCAATAGTTGCCGCCCGCGCCGGTCATCACCACGGCCTTGATGTCCGTGGCATAGCTCAGCGCGCGGAACAGGTCGCGCAGCTCGGCGTAGGAATCGAATGTCAGCGGATTCTTGCGCTCCGGCCGGTTCAGCGTGATCGTGGCCACCTTGCCGTCGGCCGACACCGACCACAGGAAGTGCTTCGGCTGGTAACCGGCAAAGGCGCGCTTGTGGTGGCGCATGTCCAGTGCTACGTCGCTCATCGTTTGTCTCGCGTTGGATTCGTTCGCCGCATTTGACTGTCTCCCGCTCCCTCGCCTGCGGCGAGGAAGGCGTAAAACCCAAGTCCCTCAACCCGCCATCACCTCGCCGCCGGCCACCGGCACGGCCTGCCCGGTGATGGCCGATGCCGATGGGCGGCACAGCCACGCCACGGCGTCGGCCACCTCGTCGGGCTGCACCAGCCGCCGCTGCGGGTTGCGCGCGGCCAGTTCGGCGCGCGCCTGTTCTTCCGTGCGGCCGGTCTTGCCGACGATATTGGCCACCGCATCGCGCACGATGTCGGTCTCGGTATAGCCCGGGCACACCGCGTTCACGGTGATGCCCTTCGCGGCCAGTTCCAGTGCCAGCGCGCGGGTCAGGCCGATCACGCCGTGCTTGGCCGCGCAGTAGGCACTGACATAGCCGTAGCCGATCAGCCCGGCCGTGCTCGCCACGTTGACGATGCGCCCCCAGCCCTGCTCAAGCATCGCGGGCAGCGCCGCTTGCGTACACAGGAAGGTGCCGGTCAGGTTGACGTCAAGCATGCGCTGCCACTGCGCCAGGTCGGTCTTGGCGAACGGTGCGCTATGGGCCTGGCCCGCGTTGTTGATCAGTACCGTGATCGGACCGCGTTCGCTGGTGGCCTGGGCAAAGGCGCCGGCCACCTCGTCGGCATCGGTGATGTCGGCCGCGGCCGCGCCCAGCGCCGCCCCGTCCACGGCCAGCGGCTCCAGCGCCTGCATGGCCGCATCCAGCGCCGTGCAGTCGCGGCCCACCAGCGTCACGCTCGCGCCCTCTTCCAGCAGCCGGCGTGCAATCGCCGCACCGATGCCGCGTCCGCCGCCGGTCACCAGCGCATGGCGGCCCTGCAAAGCCATCGCCATGATCACTTCCCCGGTTGCTGCGCGTACGAAGCCGCCCGCGCCAGGTTGGTTTCAAGCTGCCGCTTGCCGGCCACGTACTGCTTGGGCCAGGTAACATCGCGGAAGCCCAGCCGTGCGGCTTCGTGCAGCGTCCAGGCCGGGTCTGCCAGATGCGGCCGGGCAATCGCGCACAGATCGGCGCGGCCCGCCGCGACGATGCTGTCGACGTGGTCGGCCTCGAAGATGGCGCCCACGGCAATCGTCGGGATGCCGGCCTCGTTGCGGATGCGATCGGCGAACGGCGTCTGGTACATCCGGCCATAGACCGGCGCCTGTTCGGGGCTGACCTGACCGGACGAACAGTCGATCATGTCGGCGCCGGCCGCCTTGAAGGCGCGCGCAATCTCCACGGCATCGTCGGCCGTGATGCCGCCTTCGACCCAGTCGTGCGCCGAAATCCGCACCGACATCGGCTTGTCCTGCGGCCAGACAGCGCGCACCGCGGCAAAGACCTCCAGCGGAAAGCGCAGCCGGTTGGCCAGCGAGCCGCCGTAATCGTCGGTACGGACGTTGGTCAGCGGCGAGATGAAGCTCGACAGCAGATAGCCGTGTGCGCAGTGCAGTTCCAGCCAGTCGAAGCCGGCCTCGGCCGCGCGGCGGGCGTTGGCCACGAAGTCGTCGCGCACGCGGTCCATGTCGGCGCGCGTCATCTCGCGCGGCACCTGCGACACGCCAGGCAGGTAGGGCAGCGCCGACGCCGATTCCAGCGGCCAGTTGCCCTCGGCCAGCGGGTAGTCCATCTTCTGCCAGCCCAGCTGCGTCGAGCCCTTGCGGCCGGCATGGCCCAGCTGCATGGCGATGCGGGCGTCGCTGTTGGCGTGTACGAAATCGACGATGCGCCGCCAGGCATCGCGCTGCGTGTCGTTCCACAGCCCCGGACACCCCGGCGTGATCCGCGCGTCGGGCGACACGCAGGTCATCTCGGCCACCACCATGCCGGCGCCACCCAGGGCGCGCGAGCCCAGGTGCACCAGGTGAAAATCGCCCGGCACGCCGTCTACCGACGAATACATGGCCATCGGGCTCACTACCACGCGGTTCTTCAGCGTGACGCCGCGCACCGTAAACGGCGTGAACATCGGCGGCAGGCCCGCGTCGCCGCCGGCGGCGCGCAGCTTCAGCGTTTCCTGCGGCACGCCGGCCTGGGCGGCCAGCCATTGTTCGAACCCATCGACATAGCCGGCGTCGCGCACGCGCAGGTTTTCGTGCGAAATCCGCTGCGAACGCGTCAGCAGCGAATAGGCAAACTGCTCGGGCGCCATGCCCGCGTAGCGCTCGACATTCTCGAACCACTCGGTGGAATTGCGCGCGGCGTTCTGGATCTTCAGCACCTCCACGCTGCGCGTGGCCTCGTAGCGCGTCAGCGCCTCGGGTACGCCATCCACGCCAGCGGCGCGGTGCGCGCCGATCTCGCTGGCCAGGTCGATCGCGTCTTCCAGCGCCAGCTTGGTGCCCGAGCCGATCGAAAAATGCGCGGTATGCGCGGCATCGCCCATCAGCACCACCGGCACGCGACGGCCGTCGGCCAGCGTGTTCCAGTGCACCCAGCGGTGGCAGATCACGCGCGGGAAGCGGATCCAGTTGGCCGAGCCGCGCAGGTGCGTGGCATTGCTGATGAGCCGGTGGCCGTCCAGATGGCGGGCGAAGAGCCGCTCGCAGAACGCCACGCCCTCTTCCTGGCTCATCTGTTCGATGCCGGCGGCGCGCCACACGGGCTCCGGGGTTTCGACGATGAACGTCGACGTATCGTCATCGAATCGGTAGGCATGGGCCTGGAACCAGCCATGCTCGGTCTTCTCGAACGCAAACGTGAACGCGTCGAACAGCTTGTGGGTGCCCAGCCAGACAAAGCGGCACTGGCGCGTATCGATATCGGGCGCGAAGGTCCCGGCGTAGCGGGTGCGGATGCGGCTGTTGATGCCGTCGGATGCGATCACCAGATCGGCGTTGTACTGCTGGGCCAGCGCCTGGTCGTCGGTGGCGTCGGTCTCGAACACCAGCTTCACGCCCAGCGCCTCGCAGCGGGCCTGCAGGATGTTGAGCAGGCGCTTGCGGCCGATGCCGATGAAGCCGTGGCCACCCGAGCGGATCGTGCGGCCGCCAATATGAATGTCGATGTCGTCCCAGTGATCGAAGGCCGCATTGATTTCGGCCGCGCTGACCGGATCGGCCTGCTTCAGGTTTTCGAGCGTGGCATCGGAAAACACCACACCCCAGCCGAACGTGTCGTACGGCCGGTTGCGCTCGACCACCACCACCTCGTTGGCCGGGTCCTGCAGCTTCATCAGCAGCCCGAAGTACAACCCTGCCGGGCCGCCGCCAATACAGAGCACTCGCATCTGTCAGTCTCCTGCACGCCGTCGGCACCGGGCCGTGGCACTCTACATCAGGGTTAAATATTTTATGCTTAAAATATTAGGGCGCCTGACGATGGCTGGCAAGAAGAATTTTAGGCGGCGTCCGACATGGCGCCCTCTCCTGCCTACGCAGAAAAGGGCCGTCATCGTCACATCGGTCAGCCGAGGGCGTCTTTCACCTGATCCAGAGCGGTCGGGTCCTCAATCGTGGTCAGATCCCCCGGATCGCGCCCCTCTGCCACGGCCTGGATGGCGCGGCGCAGCAACTTGCCAGAGCGGGTCTTCGGCAGCGCATTGACGAAAAACACGCGCGCCGGTCGGGCCACCGCGCCCAGTTGCTGTTCGACAGTCTTCATCAGTTCGCCTTCGAAGATCAGCCGGTCGTCATCGGTGCTGGTGCGGCTGGCATCCCGGGCGATGCAGAAGGCCAGCGCCACCTGCCCCTTCAGCGCGTCCTGCACGCCCACCACGGCCACTTCGGCCACCCCCGGGTGGGACGACAGGCTTTCCTCGATCTCGCGCGTGCCCAGCCGATGCCCCGCCACATTGATCACATCGTCGGTGCGTCCGAGGATGAAGACGTAGCCATCGTCGTCGCGCACGCCCCAGTCGAATGTCGAATAGCACTGCCGGTTCGGCACCGCCGACCAGTAGGTGCGCACAAAGCGGTCATCGTCGCCCCAGACCGTGGTCATGCAGCCGGGCGGCAGCGGGTAGTCGATGGCCACCACGCCCTTCCGGTTCGGCGGACATTCCTCGCCGGTCACTTCATCGACGATCCGCAGGTCATAGCCGTAGGCCGGCACGCCGGGCGAGCCCAGCTTCGCCGGCAAGGCCTCGACGCCGCGCTGGATCGCGATGATCGGCCAGCCCGATTCGGTCTGCCAGTAGTTATCGACCACCGGCTTGCCGATGCCGTCCTGGATCCAGCGTGCCGTGGGTTCGTCCAGCGGCTCGCCGGCCAGGAACAGCAGCCGCAGGCTGGACAGGTCGTACTGGCGCAGCAGCGCCGGATCCTGCTTCTTGAGCACCCGGATGGCCGTGGGCGCGCTGAACATGATGTTCACGCCGTGCCGTTCGACGATCTTCCAGAGAATGCCGCCATCGGGACGGATCGGCGTGCCTTCGTACATCACCGTCGTCATGCCGGCCAGCAGCGGCGCATAGACGATATAGCTGTGCCCCACGACCCATCCCACGTCGGACGCCGTGAACATCGTGTCGCCAGGCTTGCCGCAGAAGATGTATTCCATCGACGTGGCAAGCGCCACCGCATAGCCGCCGGTATCGCGCTGCACGCCCTTGGGCTTGCCAGTGGTGCCCGAGGTGTACAGCACATACGATGGCTCGCTCGATTCCAGCCACACGCAGGGCACCTGCTGGCCCGCCATCCTGTCGCGCCAGGCGGCGTAGTCCTCGTCACGGCCGGCCGTGCGCGGCATGTCGGCCAGCTTGCGGTCCACCAGCAGCACCCTGTCCGGATGATGGCCTGCCAGCCGGATCGCCTCGTCGAGCAGCGGCTTGTACGGCACCACCTTGCCCGCGCGCGACCCTGCGTCGGCACTGACGATCACCCTGGGCTTCGCATCGTCGATACGCGCGGCCAGGCTGACCGAGGCAAACCCGCCGAACACCACCGAATGCACGGCCCCGATGCGGGTACACGCCAGCATCGCGAACATCGCTTCGGGGATCATCGGCATGTAGACCAGCACCCGGTCTCCGCGCTGCACACCCAGCGCCTGCAGCGTGGCGGCCATCCGGTTCACCTCGTCGTGCAGCTGGCGATAGGTGTAGACGCGCTCGGAATCGGTCTCGGTGGACGCATAGACCAGCGCGCGCTGGTCGGCCCGCTCGGGCAGGTGGCGATCGACGGCGTTGTGGCAGAGATTGGTCCGCCCGCCAACGAACCAGCGTGCGAACGGCGGATGGCTGTCGTCGAGCACGCGCTCGAACGGGGTTTCCCAATCGATGCGCGCAGCCTGTTCGGCCCAGAATCCGGCCTTGTCGGACAGGGAACGCGCGTGCAGGGCACGGCTTGCCGTCATGATGTGTCTCCTCCGCTTGTCGTTTGTCGTAATGCGGTGCGGATGGCTACGGCCCGGCCCGGGTGGGGAGGGCTATCGCCCGGCGCCTGCATTGCGCAGGGACCTGCGACGCCGTCCCCTTGGGCACGGATATCGGCCATCCTTTTTTGAAGAATCTACCATGACGGCGCGGCGGCTCAGACGTTTGGCCTCGCCGTGGGTGCCGATCCCCCCGCGGCCAGCGACGTAGCGCGGCGCGGGGGGACGGATCAGACAGGTCGGATATCGCTCAGCGAGCGTGACCCTTGGCGGACTTGGCCGTCGGCGTCTGCTTGGCGGGCGTGGCGGGCGCCGGCTTGCTGGTCGACTTGGTGGCGCCCTTGTGCGGTGCGGCTTCCACCACCACGCGCTTGCGCGGCTCGGCCTTTTCAGCTTTCGACGATCTGGAAACCGATGCCTTTTCGACCTTCTCGGCTTTTTCAGATTTCGCCGCAACCGTCCTGCCGTGCGCCGCCTTGCCGCGAACCGGCGTATCGTCGCCATCGTCGCCGCGCTCGGCACGTGCCGCGGCCGGCGAGTTCGGACGGACCATCAGCACCAGGCTCTGGCCGGCCACGAGCTTGCTGCCCGACAGCTTGTTCCACGACTGGACCTGCCGCACGGACACCCCGTAGCGATGGGCCACCGACGACACCGTGTCCTTGCGCCCCGCCTTGACCACCACGCGGCGCGCGTCCGGCACGTCCGGCTCGACGGCCAGCATTGCGGTATCCACCAGCGACGCGCTGATGTCCTGGTCGTGACGATCGGTGCGCGGAATCATCACCGTCGATCCCGCCTTCAGGCGCATGCCCTTGGGAATGCGGTTGATTTCGCGCAGCGTGTCGGCATCGACGTTGAGCCGCGCGGCCAGGGACTCCACGCGCTCGCGGCTGTCCACCGAAATGGCCGTCCAGGTGGACAGGCCGCCACGATAGGTATTGAGGTTGTACTGGAATCGTTCGGCGTTATCGAACGGCAGCAGGATCTGGGGGTTGGCCGCACCCAGAATCACCGGGCGGTTGAACGACGGATTGAGCGCCTTGAACTCGTCCAGCGGCATGTTGGCCAGCTTGGCCGCCAGCGCCACATCGATATCGCGCGACGTGGTTACCGTCACGAAGTAAGGATGATCGGGGATGTCAGGCAGCTTCACCCCATACGCGGCGGGGTTGGCGATGATGTTCTTCACCGCCTGCAGCTTCGGCACGTAGTAGCGCGTCTCGTTCGGCATGGTCAGGCTGGCGTAGTCCGTGGGCAGCCCGCGCGCCTGGTTGCGCGCGATGGCCCGCGACACGGCACCCTCGCCCCAGTTGTACGCGGCCAGCGCCAGATGCCAGTCGCCGAACATGTCATAGAGCCGCGACAGGTAGTCGAGCGCCGCGTCCGTGGACGCCAGGACATCGCGCCGCTCGTCGCGGAACATGTTCTGCTTGAGGTTGTACGACTTGCCCGTGCTGGGGATGAACTGCCACATCCCGGCCGCCTTGGCCGTGGATTCCGCCTGGGGATTGAACGCGCTCTCGACGAACGGCAGCAGCGCCAGCTCGGTCGGCATGTTGCGGCGCTCGAGCTCTTCCACGATGTGGTAGAGGTAGCGGCTCGACCGGCTCACCATCCGCTCCATGTAGTCGGGGCGGGCGGCATACCACTGCGTGCGATCGTCGACCAGCGTGCCTTCCAGGTCCGGCATCGCAAAACCCTTGCGGATGCGGCCCCAGATATCGGACGACGGCCCGCGCAGCCAGTCCACGCTGGACTGGTCGACCTTGGCGACGTTGGAACTGGCAAGCGAGCCGGCGCGGCCGGTGCTGTTCAGGGTATTGAGAGGGTCCTTGGCAGGACCGGATTCCAGGGCGGTCGGCGTGCCGGCCATCTCGCCGGCAGGCGTAGTGGGTGTGCTGGCGCAGGCTGCAAGCAGCGCGGCACACGCAACTACCGCCAGAAATCGACCAAATCGCATTAAGTTCTCTGAAAGTGACGCCAAAAATTTCGCCTGATCCTATGGAAAAGGCCGGTTGGCGTCAATGAGATTTTCCCGAAGATGCAATTTGGACATCTTGCGATACCTGAAATGCAGGCCGGGGCCGCCCCGGCGGATTCGGCACCCCCTGCCCCGCCCGCAAACGTCTGGAATGTATTAGCGGAAATTGTCCTTCCATCCCCGCAGCGCACCGAACGCCGCGGCATCGTTGCTGACGTCGCCGCCCTGTGCCTGCACGGCGCGGCGCACGGCCGGCTCGCGGGAACGCAGGAACGGATTGACTGCGCGCTCATGGGCCACCGTGGTGGGTACCGTCGGGGTCTCGGCCTGACGCAGCGCGTCTACCCGCGCCGACCATGCCGACAGGTCGGCATTGCCCGGCTCCACGGCCTGCGCAAAGCGGACATTGCTGCGCGTGTATTCGTGGGCGCAGTACACCCGCGTATCGCCTGGCAAGGCGGCCAGTTTGTCCAGCGACGCCAGCATCTGCGCCGGCGACCCCTCGAACAGCCGCCCGCACCCGCTGGCGAAGAGGGTATCGCCGCAGAAGACCGCGTGGCCCGCGCCGGGCAGGTCGCCCACATAGGCCACGTGGCCGGCGGTATGGCCGGGGACATCCAGCACGCGGAAGGTCGCGGCCGGGTGTGCCAGCGTCACCGTATCGCCCTCGCGCACGGCCTGGGTGCGATGTCCGATGCGTTCGCCGGCAGGCCCGATCACCGGGATCGGCGCGCCGTCGGGGCCGGCCGGATGACCTTCCAGCAAGTCCGACACACCTCCCTGGTGATCGCCATGGTGATGGGTGATTACAATAGCGCCCAGTGCCAGTCCGCGTTGCGCCAGAAATCGCTCCACCGGCTCGGCCTCGCCTGGATCCACCACCGCGGCACTTTTACCGTCGTGGATGGCCCAGATATAGTTGTCCTGAAAGGCGGGGATCGGCTCCACTTTCAACATGTGTGCTCCTATGTCCAACCGACCGATTATAGATTGGGAAGAATGGCTGGCGTCGCCACCCGGGCAGTACATGCTCCGGTGGGAGTCGCAGCAGTATGACCGGACGGTAACGGACATCTTCGGCTATCACGCGGTGCAGCTGGGGCTGCCCCACATCGACACGCTGCGCGAGAACCGCATGCCGTTCTCGGCGCTGGCGCTCGATGGCCGTGCCGGCCCGCACGGGCCGCGCGAGACGCACCCCGATGCGCGCCAGCTGCTGTGCCGGTTCGACGAACTGCCGTTCGATACGCAGAGCATAGACCTGGTCACCCTGCCCCACATCCTGGAGTTTTCCGAGGATCCGCACGAAGTGCTGCGCGAGGTATCGCGCGTGCTGATGCCCGAGGGCCGCGTGGTGGTGACCTGTTTCAACCCGATGAGCCTGTGGGGCGCGCGCCAGGGCCTGAACCGGCTGGGCGCCACGCCCTTCCTGCCCAGCGACGCGCAGACCATCGGCTTCGTGCGAATCAAGGACTGGCTCAAGCTGCTCGGCTTCGAGATCATCCGCGGCCGCTTTGGCTGCTATTGTCCGCCGTATCGCACCGACCGCTGGCTGCAGCGCGCCGCCTTCATGGAAAAGGCGGGCGACCGCTGGTGGCCGATCTTCGGCTCGGTCTACATGATCTCGGCGGTCAAGCGGGTCAAGAACATCCGCCTGGTGGGCCCGGCGTGGAAGACCGCCAAGCCGACCCTGGCGCCTGTGGCGGCCCCGGTGGCCACCCCCACGGGTACGCACGGCAAACATCACAAGACCACGCCCGACGCCTGAGCCGGGCTCTCCTGAACCTATCCATGCAAGAAGTCACGATTTATTCCGACGGCGCCTGCAAGGGCAATCCCGGCCCTGGCGGCTGGGGTGCCGTGCTGGTATCCGGCGGCCACGAGAAAGAACTGTTCGGCGGCGAGAACCCCACCACCAACAACCGCATGGAACTGATGGCCGTGATCGAGGCGCTGCGCGCGCTCAAGCGACCCTGCGTCATCAATATCTATACCGATTCGCAATACGTCCAGAAGGGCATCAGCGAATGGATCACCGGCTGGAAAAAGCGCGGCTGGATGACGGCCGACAAGAAGCCGGTCAAGAACGCCGACCTGTGGCAGATCCTGGACGAAGCCCGCCAGCCGCACGTAATCGAATGGCACTGGGTGCGCGGCCATGCCGGCCATCCCGGCAACGAACGGGCGGACCGCCTGGCCAACCGCGGCGTGGAATCGATCGACGCCTGAACGCCTGACCCCCGCAATCCGTCGCCCGGCCGTGCCGGGCGATTACAATCCTGCCCCATGCGACAGATCGTTCTCGATACCGAAACCACCGGCCTGAACCACGCCACCGGCGATCGCCTGATCGAAATTGGCTGTGTGGAACTGGTCAACCGCCGCCTGACCGGCCGCAACCTGCACTTCTACATCAACCCGGAACGCGACGTCCCTGAAGACGCCGTGGCCATCCACGGCCTGACGGCCGACTTCCTGGCCGACAAGCCGAAGTTTGCCGAGGTCATGCACGAGATCCGGGAGTTTGTGCGCGACGCCGAGCTGATCATCCACAACGCCGCGTTCGACATGGGCTTCCTGGAGATGGAGTTCAAGCTCCACAACCTGCCCCCGTTCCGCGACCACGTGGCCAATGTGATCGACACCCTGCGCGAAGCCCGCCAGATGTTTCCCGGCAAGCGCAATTCGCTGGATGCCCTGTGCGACCGCCTGGGCGTCAGCAACGCACACCGCACGCTGCACGGCGCATTGCTCGATGCCGAACTGCTGGCCGAGGTTTACCTGGCCATGACGCGCGGCCAGAATTCGCTGGTCATCGACATGCTCGACGCCGGCGCCGCCCAGGGCGAAACCCGCGCCACGGCCGACCTGTCGGCCCTGACCCTGCCGGTGCTTCTGGCCACCGAGACCGAACTGTCGGCCCACCTGAGCGTGCTCAAGGAACTGGACAAGGCCAGCGGCGGCAAGACGGTCTGGAAGATCGAAGTCCCGACCGAAGTGCCCGCCGACGCCACCGTGCAATAGCCCTCACCACTTTTTTAAAGAAAGTTCAAAAAAGGGCTTTACAAGATACTGGCCCATCGGCATAATCTCGTTTCTCCACTGCACGACGCCAGCAACAACGGCGACGAAGCAGCAAGGGGTGGTTAGCTCAGCGGTAGAGCACTGCCTTCACACGGCAGGGGTCACAGGTTCAATCCCTGTACCACCCACCAGAATTACCCGGGAAGCCTTGCATACGCAAGGCTTTTTGGCTTTGGGCTCATGGCTTCGGGCAGGTCTCCAACGACAGTGCTCTAGGAACCTGATTCATGAGACCGAAAATCAACTTGCGGGCCGCCATGGCCCAAGTCACCGACGCGGCTGACGCTCGGATGACATTCGCCGAACTGTGCGCGGCTTTTTGCGCGATGTCGGACGACGATTCCGATGAGCGACGACTGAAAAAGTGGGTCGAAGCCTTTGGCACCTCTCCTGCCTGGGAACTCACCACTCGCCATTTTTCGCTCGCCGCCGAGGCGATGATGCAGTCCGGCCAATACAAGGCGAGCACCGTCAACCGCGACTTGTCCAGCGTTGGCAGCGTTTTCAAGTGGGCGCAGCGCCGCCACCTCTCCCCTATCGGGTTTGTCTCACCCACCGTAGGTATCCCTCGCTACGACGAAGCCATCCGCCGCGTCGAAGTCAGCAACAAGGAAATCGAACGCTTGTTGGCGGCCGCACACGGCTACAAGGATCGCCGCTTTGCTGTCTACGTGCGCCTGATGATCGAAACCGGCGCCAGACGTGGAGAAGTACGCGAGCGCCAGTGGAAGGACGTCGACCTGGAGACGCGCACGATTACCGTGATCCAGACGAAGACCGATCGCCCGCGCACACTATTTTTCTCCGAAGAGACCGCCGCTCTAATTCGCCGAGTTTGGCCCGCAAAGCGCGAACCCGACGCCCTGGTATTCCAAGGCCGTCGTTACGGCCAGCCGATCAATTTCCGCAAGGCATGGGAAGACGTAGCCGCCGCAATCGGCCGCCCCGATCTGCATCTACATGACCTTCGCCACCACCGCGCCGCCGAACTATTGCGCAAAGGAACGACCCTCGCGGTGGCCGCCCAGGTCCTGGGTCATTCCTCTCTGATCCTTCAACGTCGTTACGGTCATCTCGAAGACGCAGTATTGCGACGCGCTGCCGAAAGTTCATGGCAGGCGCCTGGCGCAGATAACACGCTACGATAGTGCTGCCCGCAACGAAAATTCAAATAAGCAGCGAAGACCCATTCGAGCGACATCACGCACTGACCCGGACCTCTCCGGGTCATTTTTTTTGTAAGGACATTCCCCTACGATTCGTTCGCTAAATGAAGGAATCGAGACCATGCGATTCATCGCGTCAACATCTCAAACATTGCACGCTTCGCTAATTTTCACTTCTGTTTAGCACCTGCTCCGAAGACGGTATCGAATACGATTTTCACCCCACAGGTGTCGCAAGGACCGTCCATTTCAACTCTCAAGTGTTTTCGCCTATCGTGACTCGTAGACCCTGCCCGAAGCTTGGTACGAAAGAAAACTACCTTATTGAGATGATGGAAAACGATACTTCCCTGAACGATCCGAACCAGTGGATTCAAGGTGAACTGGCGTGGGAAACCTTCTGCAAATGCCATCCCCATTTCGGATTTACCGGGAGCCTTCGCTCATGGGAAGCCTTTCGCCGTCGTCACGTTCAAACCCTCATCGATAAAGGCGTGATGCGGCGCGCCGGTCGCGCCTACATTGCGCACAAGCACAGTTTCAACGCGGCCGCGTTTGCGTGCGTCACGCTCCCTTCCACGCTAAACAACGACACCACCAAGGCCGCGTAAGGGGGCGCCATGTCACGCACCCCGGATTGGCTTGCGCCCCTGGCTCAAGCACGCGAGGCGGGTTTGATGCCTGTGGCCCGGTATGTCCTGCTGACGCTTGGCTGCACGTCAATCCGACGTCCGTATGCCATCGCGATCCCCGACGCCTATCAGCCAAACCCGGGCGATAACTATCGGGCCCTGTTCGGGCTGGACATAGAAATCTTTTTCGGCGTCGACGTCGGTTTCCATCGCCTGCGACTGGTTTGCGAAAGTTGCATCGATGCTCATATCGGCCGCCTGGTTCTGTTGCCAGAATTGCGACCCACCTTCGTCATCATGAAACGGGGGGCGCAGTGATGAGTCCCGGCGCGCTGACGATGGAACTTGTACCCGAGGATTCGCAGATGAAGGCGGCGCGGATCGCGCTAAACGGGACAACGCCTTTCGACAAGCCCGTTGACGACCGTGCGGACAGACCCAGGTACTTCGGCCTGACTGCGAAGGACCTTCGCGCTCTGCCGTGGCCGACCTGGATCGTTCGCGACGTCATCCCAAGTCGATCCATCGGCATGATGTTTGGCGGCCCCGGGTCGGCGAAATCCTTTCTGGCGATGGACCTTGCCGCCCACGTCACAAGGGGCGCCCCGTTCTACGGCCATAACACGCGCCAACTTCCAGTGACCTATGTCGTCCAGGAAGGACAGACCGGATTTAAGCAACGTGTCATGGCCTGGGAAACGCATCACCAGATCGACCTGCCGGATACCCTGCGATTCGTCATGGAACCCTTCTCCATCGCAAGCGCGGATTGCGTCCAGGGTTTGATCGAATTCATCAAACACGAGGACGCTGGCGACGGCATTATTATCATCGATACGTTGCATGCAGCGATGATCGGTCTTGACGAAAACGCATCCCGCGACATGGGAATTGCGATCGAGATGGCAAAACAATTGCGCGACGCAACCGGCTGCACGATCATCGTTTGCCACCACACCGGCAAGGATGGGACGCGTGGCGAACGCGGTCATTCGTCCCTGCGCGCCGCCATGGACTTCTCGATCGAAGTCAAGCGCATCGGTACGAAGACCCGGTCCTGGAACGCCAACAAGGTGAAGGACGGCGCCGACGACGATGGCGACGTACCGTTCTGCCTGACTGTCGTCGAAGTGGGACGGGACGACGAAGGGTTTGCCGTGACATCCTGCGTCGCGCTGCCACAGGTAAAAGCGGACGACGGGCCGACGGTGGAAACCACGCAGACAGGTCGCCGGATCGGTGGCAATCAAAAAATCGCCCTTAATGCACTAGCCGATCCCTTGCGCAAATCGAACGTGTCCAACGTACCCGGCGCGCCTTTGGGACGTCCCTGCCTAGAACTCGACAGAGCCATTCAGATCGTTGCCCCCCTGCTGGAGAATGTCGATCAAAGGCGGCGCAACGAACGTGCGAGCGATGCAATCCGAAAGCTGGTCGAAAGCCGCATCTACGGCCATCAAGACGGATGGATATGGAAAGCGTGATGCACCACTTTTCCCGTTTTCCTATTGATTCCCGTTTACCCGTTTTAGAGACCCTTAAACGGGAATCCCACACCCCTTCCCGCTTTCCCGTTCTTTCCCGTTCCCCTTTAGGGGGGAACGGGAAAACGGGAAACGGGAAGGAGGAACGGTGCCGATCCGAATCTGTGAATTCCCGGCGAACCAAGAACGGGAAGCGGGAGACTGCTATGCGCTGTTGTGAGGATTGCCGTTACTTTGGCGGACGGGACGACAGAGGAACTCCCATCTGCTGGACACGCGGTGCAACCGAAATGATCCGCACCGCGCAGCGCGCCAGCCTGGCTGGCGCGAACGCCCTGAACCGGTGCGAGACGTTCGTGCTGATCGCCACCGAGGTGGACAAACCCAATGACCAATGACGAACGAATCGGCCTGGCACGCGGTAAAGAACTTGCCACCGTACCGGCGCGCTATCGCGGCAGATATGCCTATCCACTCTGGCCGTATCGACCCTATCAGACCGACGGTCAGACCGACGTCGTCGAAGGCGATGACCTGTGGAGCAATCAACGTGACACGGTGCAACCATGACCACGCCGCTGCAATCCATCGGCAATCGACTGGCCCATCTGCGTCGCGACGCCCTAGCGCACTTCGGCCGTCACGGACTTCGCGACTATCCATCGCGCCAGGTGCTATTGCTGGGCAACCGCCTGCGCCGTATCAGTGACGACGCCGAGGCGCTGGGTTTGACGTTAGCTGACCTGCTCACGCTGCTGGGCACAAACCGTGCCGACTGGCTATCCATGCCGCAAGAAGTACGGGAGCGCAAGGCGAAGCTCTTTGACCTGTCGTTCGTCGGCACGGAATGGTCGGCGATGCGGCGGCGCGACGCATGGAACACGCCCGAGCGGGCACCGCTGTTGTACGTTGCCGGCGCTCTGATTCTGGAGTCCATGCACACTCCCGAAGGCGAAGTAGCCTATCGCCCTGTGTTCGACGCGATGGGCTTCCGATAATGGGCAGTGCAAGCAGTGACAAGCTACGCCGCTTTGCGAAGAAGGGCGGGGGGCAGTCTAGACCTTGATTGGCATCGCCGACCATGCGCCGCTCTGCCGAAGTGTGAAACGCCCATAGATTTCGGCACTGGCGAAACATGAAAATACTGCATAGCCTATTTGGAATCGGTCGCGACGTGCTGAGAATCGCGGCAAACCCGGAGAGGATCATGCGTAAGCGCGAAGCACGCAACGTCGAAGCCGCCGCTGCCAACACTACGGAATGGCTGCCCCCGGAATGGCTGGGAACGGCCGCTGCGACGGTCTGGCGCGAAACCCTGGCATCCGTGACGCCTGGACATTTCGCCCAGGCTGACGAACAGCTACTGGCCGACTACTGCCACCAGGCGGCCGTCCTGCGCGATCTTCGCGCGCTCCAGGCCAAAGCAAAGCGGCGCATCGCCAGCCAGCGCGCCGAAGCCCGCGCTATCGATGCCGACGTCGACCGTGCCGCCAGGCTGCTGCTGGCCCTGACACGCGCGCTGCGCCTGTCGCCGGTGTCCCGCCGCCTGGACGCTGACGCGAATACCGCGTTACCACCGTCGAACAACGGCCGCCGCCACAAGCTGGCGCCAGTGCATATGTACGCCACCGCAAATTCCGCTGACCCGTATTTGCCATGACGGCAACATCCTGGATCGATTCGATCTACGCGAAGTCCGTGCCGGCGCTAGAATTACCACGCTTTCGACGTCCGCCCAAACCGGAACGGATCGCACGAAACGACCCCGACGGACGGCGCGTCGTCTGGCGCCACGATGCACGCCGGATCATGACGCCCGAATGCGCGCGCGATCCGCTGCGGGTGGATACCTTGCTTGCCCACGGAGCGATGAAGGACTAACCTGCATATCGAAGCACGGTCAGCCGTTGCTGTACCTGCTTCCATTCCTCATCGGCGACGGTAGCTTTTCCGGTCCGATGCACTAAGCGAAACACGCTGACGCATCTATGCCGACTGACCGTTCCGTCGAACATCCTACCGTCTCCTATGAACGTGGCCGGGTTTGGCGTTGCCTGACCGGCCTACCCGATGGCGCGCCGTTGGACGTCGTCAGCACGATTACCCGGATGCCAGCACGGACGGTCCGCCGCGTTTTACGCGCCCTAATGGCTGAAGGCCAAGTCACACAATCCCGCCGTGCCGGCGCGCTGTGTTACCGCCTCTCATACCCAGGATCGACAAAGGTTTCCGCAAGCCTGCGCTGAACTCCTTTCACAACGATCGCAACCCTTTCCCGTGGAGAGGACCATGCAAACATACCCGCGACTTTCCGACACGCAGCACGCATGCCGCGCTGCCTGTGAAAACCTGCTGTCGACTTGCGACCGTCTCTATGCAGACCTACCCAACGACTGCGATGCCGATGCGGCCGACGGCATCGATCGCCAGTTGGAAAAGGGTGAAGCTACCGTCTGGCGACGCATTGAGTACGCCGGCCAGGGTGTTCGCGTTCTGGAAACGATCGCTACGCATCTGCGCAATGGCGCCGACATCCAGCACGCCGAACACGAACCGACCGTGGCTGACGCCGCCCGTCTGCTGCGCGCCGCGCGCATGGCTGGTGTCGTCGCCCAGGACAAGGTCGACCAGACCGCGATCGAGATCGAAACGGCAGCTAGGAATAGCCTAGGGCGCCTGGCCCGGATCAGCGTCGAAATCAAGGGTCTGTGTCTCGCCCTGGACATTGCGAAGGCAAATCAGCGCCTGTCCTGGTTGCGACGCGTCGCCGCGAACGATCCGAACGAGGACATGCGCGACGTCATTCGAGATTCCGAAAAGCGGGTCGCGGCGGCGAAGCTGGCCTATGCGACGCGGGAGAAGGTATGACCTCAAACCTTTCCTATGCTGGCGGCATCGCCAACCGATCCAGCGACGATCCCCGTCTGGCCGAACTTGATCGCGACAATGCTGCCCTGCGTCGGGAACTTGGCGACCTGTGGCAACACGTCGCCCGAATCTCCGACGCTCAGAGTCCGTCACCACCCGTCGACTATTCACGCGGACTGGAGGACATGGCGCGGACGGTCCAGGTGCTGACGAAACGGGTCGCTGAACTGGAAGGCCGCATCAATGCGCGCATCGATGCATCCGCCGAATCAACGCTCAAACGGGCGATGAAATCTGTCGCTGGTGTCCTGGCCGACGAGGTAGCGATGATCCGCGATCACGGAAAGCGGCTGGACGTTCTGGATGACCGGTCGCAAAGCCTGGCACGAACGATCGATGACACCGTCACGGATTCCGCCAGACGCCACCGAGAACTATCCAACATCGCTACCTGGCAAGTAGACGCAGCTGCCGCGCGGCTGGTCAGCGAAGCCCGCGCGTTTGTATCCGACTGATTTAAGGTGCCCGCGCCTGGCGAAACCAGGCCATGCGGGTTTGTCGAAAGTGTGCGAAACGGTTTCATGTTCGAAGCCGACGCACCACCAAGAGAGGAAGACCAATCCGAACATGGATTGAAGATCATGAACCAAACCCAGCAATACGAAATCCTTCGCCGCGCCATACAGTCGGCTCTGGACTCAGGCGACGACGCGACCGCCGATCAACTGATGATCGAGATCAAGGCTATGAACCCACCGAACACGCCGGCTTCGGTAGCTCCCGTCAAGACGACGACCATCGCGGCGAGCAGGGATATTCCCCCTGCGACGGACCGTGCCGCTCCGCTTTGGCAAGCCCTGACCTGCCGCGTCATTGCTGCAATCGAACGCAAGGCGATCCAGGATATCGCCGCAGCACGCTATGGCGACCTGAACCGCAAACAGTCGGATGCACTCGCCATCATGGTCAAGGACGCTCAGGGTCCTGCGATGACGAACGTCGCCGGCTGGGCGAAAGAACTGACGCGAGAAGCCTATGGCGCCTTTCTCAAGGAGCTTGCGAAGGTATCGGTTTTTGCATCGCTACCCCTCCAGGACGAGACTTTTAACGGCGCCACGTCGATCACGATCCCGTCACGGGACCCGTCGTCGTCGACGCCTAACCTCGCTGCCACATGGCGGAAGGAAAGCGATCCGATCCGCGTAGGCGCCCTGAAGCTGCACGGGGTAAAGCTGTTGCCCTATGCGCCCGCTGTCATCGGATCATTTACCCTGGAATTGCTCCAGCGATCGACACCGTCGATCGAACGCGTCATCCGTGAATCGATCCTGATCGATAGCGCAACGGCGTTCGACACGAAGTTTCTGTCCACCGATGCTTCGGTCGCTGAGGTATCGCCGGCCGGCATCTTGAACGGTCTGCCCGCTGGCAACACGTTCCCCAGTACCGGCGCGACGCCGGCCACGATCACGGCCGACCTGAAAAAGGCAATCGGCATTCTTTTGGGTCAGGGCTTGTCGTCCGCCGGCCTGGTCTGGGTCATTTCGCCATTGAATGCCGTGGCACTTCGTATGCTGATTTCTGCCACGGGCGCACTACAGTTCCCGGAGATGGCAAGCCGACGTCTGATCGACCTGCCGGTCGTCATATCGCAAAACGTCGCCGACGCCGACGTTTATCTGATTGATGGAGGCAGCGTGGCGCGCGTTCTACCCGTACCGACGTTCGACGTGTCAACCGAAGCAACGATCCACGAGGAAGACACGATCCCGCTGCCCATCGTCGACGACGCGGGTCTGACCGCTACCCCAACGCGATCGATGTTCCAGACCTATTCCGCCGCGCTACGCGCGGTCTATGAGGGCATATCCTGGGGAGCATTGCGCGCATCGCCGATCGTCCGTATTACCGACGTCGCCTGGTAGAAGACGTTTTCAGCGAGGACGACGCGCGCATCAGTCCGCGTCGTCATTTCCCACCCGAGGGGGCGACGGACCCTTCGGGTGTTTTTTATTCAGCAGGGAATTCAGGAGAGCGCTGGAACCTGCCTTCTGCTGCAACAATAGCCCTACGCCATTTTGCCCAGCCAGCCCCCCCAATTTCCCTGTCCTAGCGCATGCAACCAAATCTGCCCTATAAATCTACTTCACAGGTTTGCCGATGCTTGTATTACACGATTTGCACAGGCAACGTCCGTTCGCCAGAGACGTTGGACCGCCATGCGCCCATTGCGTTTCGTGATCAGCATGCATTTCATCAATAATCACCTCGACGCCACACGCAGCGCACTTCTTTCCACCCAAAATCCAAATCGCCAAACGCTCTTCATCAGTAAAGAGTCGTTTAGGATCTTTCAAGGCAACATCTGGATTCTCCAGCAAGAAGTATCTTGTGAGAGTTGCAACCCTGTCGCGTAGACTGTTCAGGTCATTTGTGCCCTGCTGCATTAACCTTCCAAATTCGATAAGATTTGAATCCCTTTCATCCTCAGGTAACTCTAGGTTCTCAGTTCGCTTAACGTGAAATTTAGAAAGAAATACCTTGATCCGCTCAAAAAGCTTTGAATCACCATATTCTGAAGTTATTCTCTTGATGAAGATATAGTAAAGCGGCGGATAGGCCTGCTTTGATAACAGCGGATCTTTATCTGAGAATACCTTACTTACTGCCTTTAGCTGATCCGTGACACGCTTCTTTAGACCTGCCACCGCAGCCGTACTCATATTCTTGTTTTTTGCAACCAAATCATCTAGGAAACGCTTCTTCAAATCTGCATACGGACCACCACCTGACTGAGCAGTGTGCTCAAGATGCAAGAATTTGGCTGCAATCTCATAGTGCTGATAACGCTTGTTTGCTATTTTTATTTTCTTCGCAAAGAAATCTTCTTTCGCAACTTCGCGAATTAGCTTACACATTTCCCCGCCCATCGCATTACGCTTCTCAGCTGCGTTCAACGGCTCGCCGTTATTAAGCCTGGAGAACAGTTCTTCGATGTCATCGTCGGCAGCGCCTTGTATCAGAACGATAGACAGTACGGCACCACGGAACTCTTCTTTCCAGTAATCACTCAGTTCGTTGAATGTGGACCCTGGCTCGGGATCTGCCTGGCCCGTTCTAGGATCCAGTAACGCGAAATCCGGCGCAAGACCGAAATGCCCCTGAAGAAAGGAAAAAATGGTGTGCAACCGCTGCTTCCCATCCACAACCGCAAAATCCTTCAATCCCCCATTTGTCCTCATGTCGTGGAAATAGAGTTTGGGAACATCGAATCTGTTCAGGATGGAGTCGATGAACAGTTGCTGTCGATCTTTTGACCACACCGCCGATTCGCGTTGGTACTCTGGGCTTTCTTCAATAGAGTTTCTCAGCATCCAGAGCTTCGAGATTGGAAAAGGCTGTTCTATGCAGTGCACTGTATACTCCAATTTTAATGAGCCCATTACGCCATCAAAGACATGAGAAATGCAAGTGACTTTTTCATAACTTCACCGCAATTCTATCAATGATGCGTAAGAATAACTTCAAAAAAAACAAATCTACGGGAAAAACGAATAACGGCATAATTCCATGTTATATCATCGTTGCGTGGCAGAGTTTGAACCTGCGGCCATCAAGCGATGAGCCCCGCGAACCTACAGACCATATGGAAAAATGGAGCAGACTTTATCGTCCCATCAATAGCGACGTGGCATCGCTTCTATCTCGATTTCATCTGCATCCAGCACCACATGCTTTACGCCTGTCAACTTGGAATTTTGGACA
The DNA here is from genome assembly GCF_900104095.1 of Ralstonia sp. 25mfcol4.1. Lineage (GTDB taxonomy): Bacteria > Pseudomonadota > Gammaproteobacteria > Burkholderiales > Burkholderiaceae > Cupriavidus. The sequence continues at coordinate 278,874 of NZ_FNJO01000001.1, forward strand.
TCAAATGCCAGCTTCGCAGTACCCGTAAGGTGCGTGGTTTCGCCAACCCATTCCGATACATAGTCTGGGGGTTCGTCTGGCCCTCTGTATTCCTCCCATTGCAAGTCGTGCTCATGCTCAACTCGAACGTCGAATGTCGCCGTGCATTCGTTATCTCCAAGCGCAACAATATTTATTTCTGAAACTTCCGCACCAAAATTTTTACTATTGTGGATCTCAAAAAATCCATGGGCATGTCTATAGCCCAGAGCATCAAATTTGTTTTGTATTTCAGACTCAATTACATCCAGACCATCCTCGATGGCTGAGTGCATCTTTTGGACGATATCATCCTTGGAGATTAGAAGTTCCGTCGGACGCGGCAGGCTTTTGAAATACAGGAGATTCGAAAATCTCTCGCATGCAAGCTTAAAATCTTGATCTTCAGACACAACTGCGATGCAAGACCCGCTCTTTTCCGAATATATATCCAGAATGGAAATAGCAAAGGCGTCCGGAAATTCCTTGCGTTTCTTCCCCTCGCCAAAAGGTGGGGTCACCGCGTCGTACCAATTCATCACCGTTTTGACATCGACCTGTTCGTAACCAAGCCTGATTACATCAAACTGCTTTAGGAAAATATTCCATTCAGTGGTGGCCACGCGCGCGACCTCCCAATTTTCCAGGTTTGGATCTGTCCTTTTTGGGAAGCTACTCCACTTCGCCAAAAAGGGTGCTCTTCGACGAGCAATTTCGAGAGCGTCTAACGCTTCCTTCGACCGATCCCTAATCTGCCGTTTCACCTCCCGTTCCGTCGGATCGGGAAGTATTAGCTTTAGATTTGCACTCTTTGCTGCGGCAGTGAACGTTGTGAGCGCGGTCGATGCGAAGTTGTACTGTTGTCCGGCCAGGACGCTGGTATCGAGGAATACTGCTGCGGGCATCGACATGTCGGTTCGCGGCTACGAATTAGGTAGCCTCATGATACCGCCACCCGACATCCTCTCGTCTTTGGGAGATTATGTACGCATGCCTGGCAAACCCATCTCACATGCTTTAGACTAGCGGCTCATCTGTTCGATGCGAGCCCTTCACACGGCAGGGGTCACAGGTTCAATCCCTGTACCACCCACCAGATTCGTCAAAAAGCCCAGCAGCGATGCTGGGCTTTTTGTTTTGGCGTTGGACATCGGTGCCGATCACCCGATCGACCAACGCGCCGTCAGCTACGCCACCAGAATTTCTTCAATGGCGGCCCGAGCGAAGCGGATGAACGCCGCCACCTGCTGCGCATCTGCCGGAGCCGACGCCGGCCCGCCATCCAGATACCCTGCCCTCGCCGCGATCATGACTGGTCGGAATGCCTCGTGCAGCCGCTCCAGTACCCACGTCGCCGCCACGTCCTTCGGTGCGATCTTTCCGGTTACCGCGCTGTACCAGATCCGGGCCAGTGCCAGCACGACGTTGCGTTCGTCGCCCTTCCAATCCGCTTCGGCATTCCACTGCGCTGCGGTATCGCGCAGCGCGCGGCGGAAATCTTTCGCGGGGATGGCGTCGAGTAGGGTCTCGGCCGAAGGGCCCACCAGTGCCACGCTGTGCTGGCGCGCCTTCGTCAGCAGGATGGCCAGGTCGTGATCGAGAACTGGCGATTCGACGATGTCGGCCTGCAAATCGGTGCGCAGCCATTCACCGAACTGGATCTCGCGCCTGGCCGGGTAGCGCCAGGGCACCACCTCATCGCGCGCCACCACGGTGACTTCCAGCGAGCGCCACGGCCCGCCGCTGCCTGGCGGCACGGAAACCGTCAATAGATCGCGCATCAATGCGCGCCTGGCGGATTCTTCGAGCCGCGTCCGCACGATCACCAGCAGATCGATATCGCTGCATGGCTTCAATCCGCCATCGATGGCCGATCCGAACAGGTGGATGCCAATCAGCGTGCCGCCTGAATGTCGCGCGATCACTGCGCAGGCCAGCAAGGTCTGCTCTGAATTATCTACGGGAACGATCGTGCGTGCCATCTCAGTCATCGACAGACCCTTTCCGGTCAGATTTCACCCGGCAAGCATACGGCCCTCGAACACAAAGGGCACGCGTTCGTCGGATAAACATTGGAGACGATGACAGTCAGAAGTTGAGTCGGGAGAGATTCCCCGTCTACCATAGCCGCACGGCGATTATCAAGAGTGGCAAATGAATCACTCCAAAGACGCTATCCTGCAGGGGCTGACGGAGCGCATAGCCGTCCAGGTACTACGCGGAAATCCGCTTCACCACCAGACAGGACCGACCTGAAAACCATCCCTATGTCGAAGAGTTCGAAGAAAAAGTACCTCAAGGCCCTGAACCGGAGCCTTAAGAAGGAAGCCGGAAAGGATTTCGCGTCGAGCTTTGTGTTCTATCCGCCCGGCGCCAAGCCCAGGGACGCCACCGGCGTGACCGCCAGCGAGGCCGCCAATCCGCAGGAACTGAAGCTCATGGAGGCCGTGCAGGCGCGCGTGTTCGCGGAATTCAGCGGCCCCTCCGAGCGCCGCCTGATCACCAGCCGGAGGTAGTCGTCCTTGCTTCCCCGTTACAGCGACCCCGCGTTCTACGCGCTCCTTGCCAGCAGCTATGCACGACTGCTGGGAAAGTCACTGGTGCCTGAGCCGATGCCGGCGACCGAAGCCGCCGCATGGCTCTATGAAACGGCGCCCTTCGCCATCCTCGCCCACAATACCGCGCCCGACCCGGTGTTCGTCTACGGCAACAAGGCCGCCCAGCGACGCTTCGAGTACGACTGGGACGAGATCACACGGCTGCCATCGCGCCTGTCTGCCGAAGCGCCGAACCGCGAGGAGCGGCAGCGTTTTCTCGAACGGGTGCAGCAACAGGGCTACGAGTCGGGCTACAAGGGCGTGCGCATTACCAAGTCCGGACGCCGCTTCATGATCGAGGAAGCCACGCTGTGGCAGATGTTCGATACCGACGGCGTGCTACACGGACAGGCCGTGATCATTCCACGAACACGGGATTTGTGAGCGCCTCCGGCACACGCGCGGACTCCGCTTCCGCCCGTTCAGCCTCGACCTGGTGCAGAAAATGCTCGATGCTGTATCTCGCATGGCTGTCCCCTGGCAGCTCTTCCGGCCAGTTGGCCGGGCGCTCGTCGGGCAGGTTGTCGCATCGACCCCGGACACATTGCCGTTGCATTGGCGATGGCCCGCTGCGTTGCGCAGGGGCTTCGCCTTGGCGCAATACGGTTAGCTCAAGCCACCTCAAAGAAATGCGTGCCGTCGCGATCGAGTTGTGCAATCAGGCCGAACTCCCAATCGAGGTACGCCTGCATGGCAGCCGCTGCGTTGTCAGTGCCCTCGTACGGACGGCGATAGCGATCCGTACGCGGCACGGCCAGACGGGTTTCGCCCGGCTCGGCTGGCAGGCCCGCGTCGAACCAGGCCGTGTTGCCGCCTTCGAGCACAAACACCTCCGAAGTGGTCAGCGCCTGCAGGTCCACGGCCGCGAATCGCGCCAGCAGGCTTGACCCGCAGGTCAGCACATAGCGGCGGGCCGGCGGGATAGCGCGCAGCGCCTGGGCCAGCTGCGCCCGGATCGCGAACCACGCACCGGGGATATGGCGCTTGACGTAATTGGCGCTGGCTGTCACGTCAATGACGGCCACATCGCCGGTTTCCAGCCAGCTGGACAGCGTTGCCGGCGTGATCGTGGGCACTTCCGGCGTGGCGGGACGATTCGCCGCCGGGGTGCCGCGCTCGCTGCGCAGGGCATCGCCGACCGGCTTCACCACATGGACGTCCCACCCCATCTGGGCCAGCCACGACGCGGTCATGTTCGCGCGCACATCGTCATCGTCCGCCAGCACGATGCGCGCGCCACGCACCGGCGCATGGTGATCGGTTTCCTGCACCAGCTGCCCGCCCGGCGCGCTGGCGAAGCCCGGCAGATGGCCATCGGCGTATTCCTCGGGCGTGCGCACGTCGAAGCGGTACACGGTGCGGCCCGGGGCCTCCAGCGATGCCAGCGCATCATGCGCGATGCGCTTCACGCCCGCCCTGTCCGCTATGGCGCGGGCGCCTGCACGGGCCTGTTCCAGGTTGGCCGCGCCCACCTGCGCCGGTGCGCGGCGGCTCGCGCCGTGCGACAACGTCTGCCCGGCCAGGGTCCACCCGATCGTTCCATTGCGCAGCGCAGCCACGCGGTTCGGAATACCGGCATTGATCAGCGACTGGGTGCCGATGATGCTGCGGGTACGACCCGCGCAATTGACGACGACTTGCGTGGCGGGGTTGGGAGCCAGTTCGCGCACACGTAGCACCAGTTCCGCGCCGGGCACGCTCGTCGACGTGGGAATGTTCATGGTCTGGTATTCGTCGAAGCGGCGCGCGTCGACGATCACCACATCGGCCTTGCGGTCGATCAGCGCCTGCACCTCCGGGGCGCTCAGCGAGGGCGTGTGCCGCTTCGCCTCGACCAGTTCTCCAAACGACTTGCTCGGCACGTTGACGTCCCGGAACACTTCGCCGCCGCCGTCGATCCATGCTTCCAGGCCGCCGTCGAGCAGCGACACATCGGTATAGCCAAGCGTACGCAGCACGCTTGCGGCACGCGGCGCCAGGTCTTCGCCGTCATGCCGGCCGTAGACCACGATACGGGTATCGCGCCGCGGGATGCGCGTCCAGGCTTCGAGTTCGAGCTTCGACAGCGGGAAGTTGGCCGCCCAGAGCGGATGCTGCTGCGCGAACGGGTCTTCCTCGCGCACATCCACCAGCGCAATCTCGGTGCGGTCCAGCAACGCCTGGCGCACTGCCTGGCTGGTCGTGACGGGAAACGGATGGCTGGCTGCGGTCATGGTGCGACGGATTCCTTCGAGCGGTCCCAGGGATTGGGCAAGGTGGTATTGGAGTAGCCGGAGACAAAGGTCTTGCTGCCGCCGGCTTCCGGATAGACATGGCGGCTTACCGCGCCGATATTGGCGCCGTAGACGTGGATGCTGATCGATACACGGTCGTCGAAGGCATTGTGAACGCGGTGGATATCGCCCACCGTTGGCGACACCGCCTCCACCTGGCCCGGCTCCAGCCGTACGGCCTCGCCTGCCGACCGGGGCACGCCGTCGCCGTGTATCGCGTAGGGCTGCGCGTACTCGGCGCCGCGCAGCATGCCGATCAGGCCCCACACCGTATGGTCGTGGATCGGCGTGCGCTGTCCCGGCCCCCAGACGAAGCTGACGATCGAGAACCGCTCGGCGGAATCGCAGTGCAGCAGCATCTGCTGGTAGAACTCGGGATGGGGCTGCGCATAGGCTTCGGGCAACCAGTCGTCCCGCGCCACCAGCTTTGCCAGTAGCGCGCTGCCTTCGTCGAGGATGCGGGGCTCGTCCGGCTGCTGGTCGAGCAAGGCGGAAAAGGCGGTGATGAAGTCGCGCAGCGGCGCCAGCGCGTGCGCGCCAGGTAGCGTCTCGGCCATGGCTTGTCTCCAGATTCTCGTGTGCCGTCTAGGCTGCGGCACATCGCACACAACCATAGCACGGCCGGTAGTCGGGGGCGCGCCGGCTCAGACGCCAAGCGCCGCACGGCCGGCGGCGGTCAGGATGGCGTCGTTCTGCGGCGTGTGGATGCGGCTGCAGAGCACGTCGCGATAGTGGCGTTGCAGCGGGTTGTGCCGGCTCAGGCCGTGATTGCCCGACAGTTGCAGCGCCAGTTCCACGGCGCGAATCGCGTTCGACGTCACGGTGTACTTGAGCAGCCCGCTGTCGGCCGGCAGCGGCGGCGCGCCAGCATCGGTGCGCGCGGCAATATCGTCCAGCAAGACCTGGTTCACGCGCAGCAGCGCGGCGATCTCGCCAATCGACTCCTGCACGCGCGGCAAGGTGGCCAGCGGCTTGCCCAGGCTGCCCGGCGCCCGCTCGTGCACGAACTGGCGGATCCAGTCGAAGCCGGCACGCGCCACGGCGTCGTAGAGGCTGCCCAGCAGGGTCACCATCCACGCCTGCTGGTCGGCGTTGGCGTCGATGTCCGCCTGGCTGCCGCCTGCTGGCGCCCAGGCCGCAGGCGGGCGGATGTCCACGGCGTTTTCCAGCGGGATCCACACATCCTCGAACACGGTCTCGTGGCTGCCCGACGCGCGCAGCCCCAGATGGTCCCAGCTTTCGATCACCCGGATGCCGGGCGTCTCGGCGTCGGGCTTCGGCACCAGAAAGATGCCGACGCGGGGCTCGGGCTCGTGCGTGCGCGCCCATACGGCCAGCCATCGCAGCGCCGGGATGCCGGTGGTGTACAGCTTGTGGCCGCGCAGCCGCCAGCGGTCGCCCACGCGGGTGGCCACCGTGCCCGGCAGGCCACCCCGTGCCGGCGAGCCAAGCTCGGGCTCCACGCGCAGCGAGTTGATCAGGCCGCCCTGCTCCACGGCGCTGCGGAATACCTGCTGGCGCACCGCCTCGGGCCAGCGCGAATCGGCGCGGCCGATGGACCGGTGCTGGAGGTAAGTCATCGTCAGCACCAGCGCCGTGGCTGCATCGCCGCCCGCCACGGCCGCGATGATGCGCCGCGCCGTGGCCAGCCCCGCGCCCGCCCCGCCATGCGCGGCCGGCACTACCTGTGCGATCAGGCCGTCGCGGTGCAGCTGCGCGAAATTGTCGTGCGGGAACGTGCCGTCGGCGTCGTGGGCGGCAGCGGTGGCGGCAAAGCGCGCGGCCAGTTCGGCCAGCACGTCGTCCAGCCGTGCCGCTGGGGTCGGCAGGCGATGCAGGGATGACGAAGACATGGGGTTTCCTTCGGGCGTCGGGGGAACAGGATCAGGCGCCACATAGCGTACCGCCGCACGCCCAGCCTTGATAACGACGCATATCGCATATCGACCGGCGGTTTTTGCTGCATATGGAGCGGCGTTTTTATTCGTTGGGTCTGCCGCCGCGCGGGCGTACGTTCTCGTCCATACCCGTACCCCATCCAGGCAAACCAGGAGCGTCACGCATGAGCGTCAACTTCATCGGCATGATCCAGAGCCAGAAGCAATCGGAAATCCATCCGCCTACCGGGCCCGTGATCGACCGCGACTACGTGCGCGCCTTTGCGCAGGCCCACGAGCAGGCCGGCTTCGACCGCATCCTGGTGCCGCACCACTCTACCGGCCCGTCCGCCACGCTGACCATCTCGTACGCGGCCGCCGTCACGGAGCGCATCCACTTCATGCTGGCCCACCGCCCGGGCTTCACCTCGCCCACGCTGGCCGCGCGCCAGATCGCCACGCTGGACCAGTTCAGCGGCGGCCGGCTCGGCGTGCACTTCATCTCCGGCGGGTCGGACGACGAACAGAAGCGCGATGGCGACTACCTGGACCACGACCAGCGTTACGCCCGCACGGACGAATATCTGGGCATCCTGCGGCGCATCTGGACAGAGCCGCAGCCGTTCGACCACGAAGGCACGTTCTACCGCTTCGCGCGCGGCTTCTCGGAAGTCAAGCCGGCGCAGCAGCCGCATGTGCCGATCTACTTCGGCGGCGCGTCCGAGGCGGCCATTGCCGTCGCCGGCAAGCACGCCGACGTCTATGCGCTGTGGGGCGAATCGCTCGACCAGGTGCGCGAACTGACCACGCGCGTACGCGCCGAAGCGGCCAAACACGGGCGCGAGGTCAACTTCTCGGTGTCGTTCCGGCCGGTGCTGGCCGATACCGAAGAGAAAGCCTGGCAGCGCGCCGACGACATCCTTGAACGCACCCGCGCGTTGCGCGTGCAGGCCGGCTACAGCCGGGGCGGGCCGCAACAGAGCGAAGGCGCGCGCCGGCTGCTGGCCGCGGCCGAACAAGGCGATCGCGTCGACCAGCGTCTGTGGACGGCCATCGCGCGGGAAACGGGCGGCCGCTCGAACTCCACCGGGCTGGTCGGCACGCCGGAACAGGTGGCCGACGCCCTGCTGGCCTACTACGACCTGGGCGTGACCACGTTCCTGATCCGCGGCTTCGACCCGCTCGAAGACGCCGTCGACTACGGCCGCGAGCTGATTCCGCGCGTACGCGAACTGGTGGCGCAGCGCGACGCCGAACAACGCCGCCGCGCCGCCTGAACCACCCACACCAACAACAACGGGGAGCGGAAAACATGAGCCAGAACACCTTCCAGCCTGATGCACGCCGCCGCAGCGTCCTGCGGCTCGCCGGCACGGCAGCCATCGCCGCGCCGGCCCTGATCCTGGGCCGCCAGGCGTGGTCCGCACCGCGCAAGCTGACCTTTGCGTGGAACCAGAATTCGTTCTGCCTGACACCGATCGTGGTGGCCCAGGAAAAGGGCTTCTTCGAGAAGAACGGACTGCAGGTGGACCTGATCAACTACAGCGGGTCCACCGACCAGCTGCTGGAATCGATCGCCACCGGCAAGGCCGACGCCGCCGTGGGCATGATCCACCGCTGGCTCAAGCCGCTCGAAGCCGGCTTCGACGTCAAGATCATCGGCAGCTCGCATGGCGGCTGCGTGCGGCTGGTAGGCGCCAAGGCCGCCGGCGTGACCAACCTGCAGGCCCTCAAGGGCAAGACCGTGGGCGTCAGCGACCTGGCCGCGCCGGGCAAGCACTTCTTCACGATCCTGCTGGCCAAGAACGGCATCGACCCCGACCGCGACATCACGTGGCGCCAGTACCCGGCCGACCTGCTGGGCGTGGCCGTGGACAAGGGCGAGATCCAGGCGATTGCCGATGGCGACCCGAACCTCTACCTGCTGGAAAAGCGCACCAATGGCGCCTATGTGGAACTGGCGACCAACCTGACCGGCGAGTATGCGCGCAAGGTCTGCTGCGTGATCGGCGCCCGTGGCGAACTGGTCCGCAACGACCGCCCGGCCGCGTCTGCGCTGGCCCGGTCGATCGTGCAGGCCACCGACTACGTCAACGAAAACCCGAACGAGGCGGCCAAGGTATTTGCCAAATACTCGCCCAAGATCAGCACCGACGACCTGCGCAAGCTCTATGCGTCGCTGACCTACAACCATCACCCGACCGGCGTGGACCTGCAGGAGGAAATCGCGTTCTACGCCGGCGATTTCCAGCGCATCGGCGTGCTCAAGAAATCGACCGACACGAAGAAGCTGGCGCAGCACGTCTACGCCAACGTCCTCGGCTAACCCGGGAGCGCCGACATGGCTACGCCGCAACACACGCTTGACGCCCAGCTGCCGCTGGACGGATCGGTCGCATCGGCCAAGCCGGCCGGACCGGCCGCATCGACCGGCACGCCAGCCGGCGCCTGGCCCACCGGCATCGTCGCCGCGCTGGCGTGGGGCGCCTTCGGCGCGCTCACCTGGCGCTGGCCGAACAAGGTGGCCGGCTTTTCGGACTGGGCCTATACCGAGGAACTCGGCATCGCGGTACTCGTGGCGGCCGCCGCGCTGCTGGCGGTCGCCTTGGCGGGCGGCTACGCGAGCCCGCTGCGCCGCGTGCGCCAGGCGCTACGCCATGCCGGCCCGTGGCTGGTAGCCCTGCCGCTGGTCTTCGCGGGCTGGGAAATCCTGACCGCGAAGACGGCACTGCTGCCCACGCCCTTCTTTGCACCCCCGCAGGCGCTGATCGAGGTCTACATCGACGACTGGCGCCGGCTGGGCGACAGCGCGCTGAACACGCTGAAGCTGCTGGGCTTCGGCGTGGCCTACGGCGGTGTGGCGGGCTTCCTGATCGGCGTGTCGATCGGATGGTCGCGCCGCATTGGCTACTGGGTGCATCCGGTGCTGCGCGTGCTGGGCCCGCTGCCCTCCACCGCGCTGCTGCCGCTGACGTTCTACTTCTTCCCGTCGAGCTATTCGGCGGCCGTCTTCCTGATCGCGCTGGCCACGGCCTTTCCGGTGGCGGTGCTGACCTGGTCCGGCGTGGCCAGCGTCAACAAGAGCTACTACGACGTGGCCCGCACGATGGGCGCGTCAGAGGCATTCCTGGTGCTGCGCGTGGCCATCCCGGCGGCGCTGCCCCAGGTCTTCGTGGGGCTGTTCATGGGGCTCGGCGCGTCGTTCTCGGTGCTGGTCACGGCCGAGATGATGGGCGTGAAGTCGGGGCTCGGCTGGTATCTGACCTGGGCGCAGGGCTGGGCCTCCTACGTGAACATGTACGCGGCGCTGATCGTCATGGCCCTGCTGTTCTCGGGCGTCATCACATTGCTGTTTGCGGTGCGCGACCGCGCGCTGTCGTGGCAGAAAGGAACCGTCAAATGGTAGTGGCCGCATCCGATCCCTCGCGTGGCGCCCGCATCGATATCCGCGCCGTCAGCCATGCCTTTGGCGATGGCGACCAGCAGCTGCCGGTGCTCGACAGCGTCAACCTGAAGGTGGCCCCGGGCGAGTTCGTCGCGCTGCTGGGCCCCAGCGGCTGCGGCAAGTCCACGCTGCTGCGGCTGGTGGCCGGGCTCGACAGCCCGTCGCAGGGGCAGATCCTGCAGGACGACACGCCGATCGACCGCCCCGACCCATCGCGCATCGTCGTCTTCCAGGACCCCACGCTCTACCCGTGGCGCCGCGTGCGCGACAACGTGGCGCTGGGCCTGCAGGCCCGCGGCCTGCTGCGCCGGGAAGGCCATCGCGTCGATGCGGCGCTCAGGCGCGTGGGGCTCGAAGCCTTCGCCCGCGCGTTTCCGCATCAGCTGTCGGGCGGCATGGCCCAGCGCGTGGCACTGGCGCGTGCGCTGGTCAACGATCCCCGGCTGCTCGTGCTCGACGAGCCGCTCGGCAAGCTCGATTCGCTGACGCGACTGGCCATGCAGAGTGACCTGGTCGAACTGTGGCAGCGCGCGGGCTTTTCCGCCCTGCTGGTCACGCACGATGTGGAAGAGGCGCTGTTCCTGGCGCAACGCGTGATCGTGTTCAGCCAGCGGCCGGCGCGCATCACGGCCGAGATCCACGTCGACCTGCCCTATCCCCGCCATCGCGGCGATCCGCGGCTGACCGAGCTTCGGCACGAAGCACTGCGCCACCTGGGTCTCGATGCCAGCTGGTAAGACCGTCGCCCGGGGCGCCGCATGAGCGCCCCGCCACCGCAGGCATGGCTCGCGGCGCTGCTGCGCCTGGTGCAGGAAGTCCAGCTTGCCCTGTGGCAGCTCTGGCACGTGCTGGGCTGGTCTGGCGATGTGCACGGCCAGCCTGCCTGGCCGTGGTCGCACCGCATTGCCGGAGAAACCCTGCTGATCGACCTGGGACTGGCGCGCCAGCTGGGCCTGTCGGTGCTGGCCGTCGTGCTGGCGCTGGCCTGCCTGGTCGTGGCGCTGTGCTGGCGCCGGCGGCGCATGGTGTGGCTGGGCATCGGCGCGCTGGCGCTGGTGGCGGCGCCCTGGCCTTCGCCGGCGCTGCTCGTCACGCCCGCGGCTCCGACGAGCTTTCACCAGAGCCCCACCCGTTTCGCCGTGGATGCCATCGCCACGGGCGCGCAGGTCTACGCGCAGCATTGCGTGGCGTGCCATGGCATAGACGGCCGGGGCGAAGGTCCGCAGGCGGCCACGCTGTCACGCTGGCCGCCGACCTTCCTGAGTCCGCTGCTGGGCCGGCGCGCCGAAGGCGAACTGTTCTGGCACATCGTGGCCGGCATGCGCGACCGCGACGGGCACACGACGATGCCGGCCTTCGGCGATCGGCTTGACGATGCCCGGGCATGGGCCGTGATCGATTACCTGAAGACGCTGGCCGCCGGCACCGGCGGCGCTACCCAAGGCAGTTGGCCGGTGCCGCTGCGACTGCCCGATGTGATGGTGCGCTGCGGCGCGGCGCCGCCACGCGCGCTGGACGACTGGCGCGGGCACCAGCGCGTGCGCGTCGTGGCATTCGATGGCGCGCCTGTGACATTGCCCGTCGACGATCCACGCTTCCTCACGCTGCTGGTCACGCCTGACGGCCGCCCGCCAGCCACGATTCCGGATTTCCGCGCCGGTTGCGCGGCCGCGTCCGCGCAGGCCTGGCCAGTGTTCGCGCGGATCGCGGGGGTCGATCCTGCCCGGTTGCCCGGCACCACGTGGCTGACCGATCGCGACGGCTGGCTGCGCGCGCAGGCAGCTACCGGAGACAAGGGCTGGAGCGACGCCAGCCTGGTTTGCACGGCGGGGCAGCCGGCTCCGGACGTGCCGAGCGGCCGGGGAGCCGGCCAGCGCCTGCCACCCGATGGCCTGACCGCACTGCTGTTGCGCATCGACGCGGAGCCCGTGCGCTTTGTGCAAGGGGGATTCATTCACTGAGGGCCATCGCCATGGGGGCATTTGCGTTGGGTCAATTCGCCGCCAGGACGAGAAAATTCCGCACCAACAATTAGAAATGTCCTAACGACGTCGAGCGGCACAGCAAGTAGCGTTGAGAGCTTCCCCCCAACGCCAAGCCTTGAAGACGATGTCGCTGGAACTGACACCTGCCAATGCCGAGACCGGCGCCGGAACCGGCGCTACCGCGCTGAAGACCTGGACGGGACGCTATGCCGTATCGGCCGGCCTGTTCGAGGTCAGGCCTCGCTATCTGCCACGTGACGCGCGTCCCATCCTCGACGATGACCTCGACTGCATCATCGGCTACTACCGCCGTTTTGGGCTGCGCAGCCATCTCTACGATCTCAACGGCGACATGTTCTCGGTGTCGGAAGACCTGTCGAACCTGCCGCCGCCCGAAAAGCGCGACCCGCTGATGGTGGTGGGCGGGCTCTGGCGCGCAAACGTGCGCGGTATAACCGCCGTGGGCCTGACCGGCACGGGCGCGACAATGGCGACAGCCACGGTGGCCCAGCTACGCACCCGTTTTGCCCGCCTGGCGCAGTCATCGCTGCTTTACCGGAGCGCGGCCCTGGCGCGCATGGACGATCCGCAGCGGTTCGTACCCGTGCATATCCTGCGGCTGGCGATGCGTCACGGCGAATCCGTGGCCCCGCCACCGGGACTCTCCCGGGCGTCGCGCTACCTGACTTCCATGCTGATCCGCCGCCAGCCGTTCATGCTGGACGTGGTGACCGCTAACGGCAATACGACGATCGTGGATTTCGAGTACTGGCGTTACGCGGATGCGCTGCCGGCCGCGTGAACCGGCACGCTCGCCGGCGCCGGGCTTGCATGGGTGACGTGATCGATGGCTCGCAGCACCTCGTCGACCGATGGCGGTGCGCCGTTATCGCCAACCGACACCGACTGTCCGGGCTTGTTCACGCCAAAATGCGGACTCGACGTCGCGGTGAACAGCATGACGGTCGGCTTGCCCAAAGCATCGGCCAGATGCACGAAGCCCGTGTCCATGCCGACGACCAGAGCGGCCGCATCGACGCGCTGCGCGCACTCGGTGATCGACATGCGCGGCAGCACCTCGGCACCGGGGATGGCTGCGGCCAGTGCCTGGGCTTCCTGCTGCTCCTTCTGCGAGCCCCATGGCAGTTGCACACGGTAGCCGCGCCGGGCCAGCTGGTGCCCGATTTCGACCCAATTGGCCTGCGGCCATTTCTTGATGTCGAGCGACGTCGCGTGGAACAGCAACGCGCGTGGCACGCCATCGGCGTTCAGCGGCGTGGCCGGTGGCGGCACCCGAAGTTCGGCCGTCTCGTGCGGCTCGATGTCGTAACCGAGCGCGTTGGCCACCACCATGCGCATCTTCTGGCGGCAGTTGGCGTCGCCGTGCGGACCAAAAATCTCGGTGTAGGCGAACACGGCCTTTGCTTCGCCGAGAAATTCGGCGGCATAGCCGAGTCGCCGCTTTGTCCGTGCCAGCCTGGCGGCGATGGCACTCTTGTAAACGCCGTGAACGTCGATGGCCACGTCGTAGCGTTCGCGGCGCAGCGACATCAGGGCGCCGATGATGCCGCGCAGGTCGCGCCATTTGCGGCCATTTTTCTTGAACTGGCGCAGGGGCGGCGCGATGACACGGTCGACACCGACCGCCCAACTGGGAATATCCGCGCACGACGCGTCGGCAATCCAGTCGATTTTGGCGTCCGGATAGGCACGGCGCAGGTCGTACAGCAGCGGCAGGGTATGCACCATGTCGCCAAGCGACGTGATCTTGATAAGCAGGATGCGCTTCATGCGGGGGGCGGCTTGATTATGCGAACGCGGCCGGATTTGCCGCGTTGGAAAGGCGCTAGTATGCCCCAGACCGGAAGCACCAGCGCGTGACGCATATGTAACGGATTGCACACATCACAATTCCTCAGCCGCCCCCGCACGCCGGCCGCGGTTGATCGACGTCAGTGCGACCACGCCGAAGCATCCGCCACCACCGTCGCAAACCTGTCGTTCAGCGCGGCCAGCGTCACCCGGTGCAGTTCGGCGGCGTTCAACGGGTCGCCGCCAAGCGGATCGGGCAGATCGCGCGTGGCGCAGCCCGCTGCGACGAGCGTGACGCGATAGCCATGGTCAAGCGCCGACCGCACGGTCGCGCTGATGCACATATGGGTCTGAAAGCCCGCCACGATCAATTCCTTGCGGCCGAGCGCGCCAAGCAACGCGGCCAGATCGGTGCCCGCGAAGCTGTTTGGCCGGTTTTTGATGACCGTCCGCTCACCTTCTGCGGGGGTGAGGCCCTCGATGATGGCCGCGAACGGGCCCGACGGGTCGAACGCACCGCCGGGCTTGCCGTGGTGAACCACGTGGATCACAGGCGTGCCATGCTTGCGGGCCAGCGAAAGCAGCGCGGCGCACTCGGCCACGGCCGCCGGCATGCCGGTCAACGGCAGCTTGCCATCGACGTATTCGCGCTGGTGATCCACCAGCACCAGCACGGCATCCGACCAGGCGGACGGCTGGCGGCTGGCACCGGCGGCATCGAGCAGGGTAAATGGCTTGGCGGCAGGCGATGCGGTCATCTCGGTCTCCGTACAGTGAAAAGTGGCTATGCAGGCATCGTAGAGGCCGGTAAGCTGTACGCCAATTAGCCACGAGATCACACATACTGTGCAAAAAAGCACAATCACCTGGGATGACCTGCTGACCTTGTCCACGCTGATGCGGGTCGGCAGCTATTCGGCCTGCGCCCGTGAACTCGATATCACGCACGCCACCGCCATCCGTCGCATCCGGCGGCTCGAAACCGCGCTGGGCAAACCCGTGGCCACGCGCACGGACGGAACGTTCGTGCTGACTGCCGCCGGACGCAATGCCCTGGCCGCCGCGCGGGAGATGGAACAATCCGCCGACCGGCTGCTGCGCGAGATCGAGGGCGCCAGCCCGGGCGTGTCGGGCGTGGTGCGGGTCGCCGCGACGGCCTCTCTGGGCAGCCATTTCCTGACTCCGCGGCTGCCCGCCTTCTACGCGAGCAATCCCGACGTGGAAGTGCGGCTCGAAGTGGATAACCGCGTCACCAGCCTGGCTCGGCGCCGCGCCCATATTGCGGTACGCCTGGCGCGGCCCCAGGAAGACTCGCTGGTGGCGCAGCGCGCCGGGACAATCCAGTTCGGACTCTATGCGCCCACCGTCATGTCGGCTGCCGTGGCAGAGTCGCGCGATACACCGCTGTGCGGGCTGCTCGACGAAGGCTTCTCGCTGCCCGAAGTCCAGTGGCCGCTTGAGCTGGGACGGCGCTTCTCGTTCCAGTCCAACAGTTTCGTGGCCGTGCGCGAAGGCGTGCGTGCAGCGCTCGGCGTGGCACTACTGCCCCACTACCTGGCGGCCGGCGAGCCCGGCCTGACGCTCGTACGCAATGTCCCCGAAGTGCTCCGCGAAATCTGGCTCGCCTACCCACCAGAGTTTCGGGGGGCATCGCGATTCCGACCCGTCATCGACTGGCTGGCCGAAGCCCTGTCGAATTGCCCGTGAGCCTTTATCGACCCACCGCGCTGTCGCGCCGTCGCCACGACGCGGCGCATACGCCACCCCATGTGGGAAGCCGCACGTGTTTCCCTCGCTACTCTCGCCGAAAAAAATAGCCGTTCTGCTACGCTTTGAACCGGCTGCCAACGTTGCATCCTCAAGGTGCTTTCAAGAAATGGGCAGGGTCGTTGCATTGAAGCCCAGGCAACCGGAAAACGGGTCAGTGCGCAGAACAAGAAGAGATTCATGCGGCACTCATTGAAGTATCGAATGGCAATCGCGGCCGCGACGGTTGTCACGCTGGTATTCGTGGTACGGGTCGGGTTTTCCCAGGTCTACGCATACGCGCGCCTGAAAGAAGTCGTTCAGGCCCAGCAGGACACCCTGGTCAAGCTGGTCGCCGATCAACTCGACGAGAAGCTCGAGTCGCGCGCTCTCGTACTGCGACGGCTCGCGCGCACGCTCGCGCCTGTCCTCGATCGTCCAGCCGGGCAACTGCGCCAGGTGGCCATCGACACGGTCGACATGCCCGAGAACTTCAATGCCACCTTCCTGGCCACGCCCGATGGCACGCTTGTCTTCAGCACCGCCGTGCCCGATGGCGTGAAGATGACCGTAGGCGATCGGGACTACTTCAAGGCCATCGTCAACGGCGCGGACTTTGCCGTTTCCGACCTTCTGCAAGGCAAGCACACGAGCGCACCCGGCGTGATCCTGGCCGTGCCTTTGCACGACAGCCATGGCCAGTTGCGGGGGGTGGTGGGCGGCGTGCTCAACCTGTCGGCGGAGAATTTTCTGCGGGAACTGGCGCAGCACCGTGTGGGTGTCACCGGCTTCTATTGCCTGGTGTCGGCCGGGCCGAATCCGCGCTATGCGATGCACCCCGACGCGGCAAAGGTCCTCACCCCTGCGCAGGCAATTGGCGAATCCTGCGGCGCCGAAGCCCCCGAATCGGATCTGGAGTCGATCTGGCCGGAGCAGCCCGTGGTGGCCCGCTTCCTGCTGGAGTCGAATGGCTGGGAAGTGATCTCGGTCCTGCCCGCCGCCGAAGCCTACGCACCGCTGGTCGAAGTGCGCCAGCGGGCCGTCATCCTGGGCATCGTGACCCTGCTCGCCGCCGCGATACTGATGTGGGCCGTGATCCGGCACCTGCTGGCGCCGCTGGAGCACCTGCATCGGACTGTGCGTCGCCTTTGCGAGCAGCCCGCCGCCATGGCAGAACTGCCCCTGCGCCGCGACGACGAAATCGGCGAACTGGCCGACGCGTTCTCGGAAGTCATGGCCCAGCTGATCGAGCGGGAAGCCGCGCTCAAGGCCGCCAACAGCAATGCAGCGGCCAGTGAGAAGCGCCTGGAGGCCATCGCCAACCATGTTCCGGACCTGGTGGCCTTCGTCGACGCCGGCGAGCGATTCGTGTTCGTCAACCAGGCCTACGCACGCCATTTCGGCCTGCCGGCCAACCAGATCACGGGTCTCACGCTGCGCGAGCTCTGGGGCACGCCCGAGTACGTCGCCAACAAGCCGTACCTGGAACAGGCATGCGCGGGAGAATCGGTCACCTACAGCCGCGAGAACGCCGAGGGCCGGTCCTGGGAAATGACCTTCCAGCCTGCCTGGAACGATACGAAGGACGCCGTTACCGGGCTGCACATGTTCGCGCGCGACATTACCGGCGAACGCCAGAAACTGCGCTCGCTGGAAGCCCAGACGCTGTCCGATCACCTGACTGGCCTGCTCAACCGCAAGGGCTTCGACCGCCGCCTGCAGGAAAACATGGCCCGCGCCGATGCAGGCGGCTACCGCACCGCGCTGCTGCTCGTGGACCTCGACGACTTCAAGGCGGTCAACGACACCTACGGGCACCCGATCGGCGACCAGTTGCTGATTGCCTTCGCGGAACGCCTGCGCGCCTGCGTGCGGGCCGGCGACGCCGTGGCGCGGATCGGCGGCGACGAATTCGCGATCGTGCTCGACAACGTGAGCAACCCGAATACGGTCCAGCGGATTGCCCACGCGGTGGTGCATGCGGCAATGCGGCCGTTCGATATCGACGGGCGCCGGCTGGTGTCCACGGCCAGCGTGGGCAGCGCGATGCATCGACCGGACCAGGGCACGTCGGTGAGCGAGCTGTTCATGCGCGCCGACATGGCGCTGTACGATGCCAAGCGGCATGGCAAGGCCCGCTATGCGTCGACGGGGACCAGGTGGCCGGAGGACGCGTCCTCGGAAGTCTGAGGCCCGGCCCCGCACGGGGAACCGATGAACGCGTCCAGGTCCTCGTCACTGTCCGGCCATCGTCCGCCCGGGATCTCGGGCACGATATCCAGCAGCCCCGCCCGCCGCATGGCACCTGCCAGCGTCGGATCGGCGAGCATATGGATGCCCAGCACCGAGCCCCACATCAGTTTCAGGGCGGTCAGCCGCTTCAGGGACTGTTCGATATCGCGCCGCTTCGGCGCCCGGTTCCAGTCGGGGTCCAGTTCCCGGACGACCGTCCCGTACAGCGCCATCGTCCGGCTGTCGAACCCGGCAATCGTGGACGGGGTGGCGGCCACCACGCGCAGCACCGCATCGTCGATCGGGTCCAGGGGATCCATTGCTTTCAGGAAAGGCTGGTGAACTTTGGCCAACCGGCGGTCAACGGCCCGTTCGAATGCGTGCCTGAGGCTCACTCCCTCGAACTGGCCGTAAAGCGCTACCCGCAACGCGGCATCCATCAGTACTTCGGGACGACTTTCGGCACGCTGGAACATCCGTTCGAGCAGCGCATCGTCGACCGAAGGCGGCAGTTCATACTTGCGCCGTACCCAATGCAGGAAGTCCTCGCCAAGTTCCGGAAACGCAAATTGCGACGCGCTGTACATCGTGTGCCGACCGCCCAGCATCATCAGCAGCTTCGTGCGGTCGGAGCCCGTGAATACGGTCCGTACGCCATACAGTCCCCGGTCGTTGTTGAGCAGGTCCCGGGTGGCTTTCAGCGTGTACAGCATGCTGTCCCCACGCTCGGTTGCCAGCATCTGCTGCGCTTCGTCGATGATCAGGATGATCGGACGACGCATCCTGGCCGACAACGCCTCCATTGAGCGGTAGACCCACAGCCCCCCGCGCTTCTCGTGCGCCCCGCCGTGATCGAAGGCCAGCGACAGGCTGCCGAATCCCACCCCTTTCAGACCCACCGCATGCGCGAATCTGGCGACGATGGTTTCATTGGCATCCAGTGCCTTCTGTACCGCACCGACCACCACGTCGGCAGGGTCCTTGTCCGTCTCGCCCCACAGGTCCGCCATCACCACCAGCGCGCCAAGCCTGCGGATGGCAGGCGCCACCTCCTGCCGCAGGAACGTGCTCTTGCCGATGCCACGCGATCCGATCAGCGCGATGACCTTGCTGGCCGGCCCATGCACCAGCTTCTGCGCGATGTCCGCAGCAAGCCTGGGGCGTCCGAAATGATCCGACAAATCCATATCGCTCCTCGTTCATGAAGACCCGCGAGCGATTCTAGGCAGCCCACCTCGGCAGTCCACCCCTCAACCCCGACTGCAACAGCAATGTTCCAATCCTTAACAGATCCACAAAAAAATGAAGCGGTGACGCAACACGCGCCACCGCTTCACACTGCAGGCCGAACACCCCGTTCAGGGAAGGATCAGCGGACTCGCCCTTCCTTCCACGCCTGCAGCAGCTTGTCGTAGGCGATGGTCTCGCCCTTCGGCTTTTCGTTATCGAGCTTCTTCCACGGCGCGTGCTCCGACGACAGCCACTTCGACGGATCGCTCTTCGGGTTCAGCTTCGGCGCGCACTGGGCCATGCCCGCGCGCTGCAGCCGGCCCATCACCTGGTCCATTTCCTCGGCCAGGTTGTCCATGGCGGCTTGCGGCGTCTTCTCGCCCGTCACCGCCGTGGCCACGTTCTTCCACCAGAGCTGCGCGAGCTTCGGATAGTCGGGCACGTTGTTGCCGGTCGGCGTCCATGCCACGCGGGCCGGGCTGCGGTAGAACTCGATCAGGCCACCGTACTTGGCGGCGTTCTTGGTCAGGTACTCGTGGTGGATGTCGCTGTCGCGGATGAAGGTCAGGCCCGTCAGCGACTTCTTCAGCGACACCGTCTTCGAGGTCACGAACTGGGCGTAGAGCCACGCCGCGGCCAGGCGGTTCGGGTCGGTGTTCTTGAAGAACGTCCACGAGCCCACGTCCTGGTAGCCGTTCTGCATGCCCTGCTTCCAGTACGGGCCGTACGGCGACGGCGCCATGCGCCACTTCGGCGACCCGTCGGCGTTGACCACCGGCAGGCCCTTCTTGGTCATGTCGGCCGTGAAGGCCGTGTACCAGAAGATCTGCTGGGCCACCTGGCCCTGGGCCGGCACGGGGCCGGCCTCGGAGAACGTCATGCCCATGGCCTGCGGCGGCGCGTACTTCTTCATCCAATCGATGTACTTGGTCAGCGCGTAGACGGCCGCCGGGCTGTTGGTGGCACCGCCCCGCGACACCGACGCGCCCACCGGCGTGCACTTGTCGTCGGCCACGCGGATGCCCCACTCGTCCACGGGCATGCCGTTGGGCAGGCCCTTGTCGGCCGAACCGGCCATCGACAGCCAGGCATCGGTAAAACGCCAGCCCAGCGAGGGGTCCTTCTTGCCGTAGTCCATGTGGCCGAAGACCTTCTTGCCGTCCAGCTCCTTCACGTCGTTGGTGAAGAAGTTGGCGATGTCCTCGTAGGCCGACCAGTTGGTCGGCACCCCCAGGTCATAGCCGTACTTGGCCTTGAACTTGTCCTGCAGGTCCTTGCGCGCGAACCAGTCGGCGCGGAACCAGTACAGGTTGGCAAACTGCTGGTCGGGCAGCTGGTAGAGCTTGCCGTCCGGCGCCGTGGTGAACTTGGTGCCGATGAAGTCCTTGACGTCGATGCCGGGGTTGGTGTACTCCTTGCCGGCGCCGTTCATGTAGTCGGACAGCGGCAGGATGGCGCCGTACCGGTAGTGCGTGCCGATCAGGTCGGAATCCGAAATCCAGCCGTCGTAGATCGACTTGCCGGACTGCATCGACGTCTGCAGTTTCTCGACGACGTCGCCTTCCTGGATCAGGTCATGATTGACCTTGATGCCGGTGATTTCCTCGAAGGCCTTGGCCAGCGTCTTCGATTCGTACTCGTGCGTGGTGATCGTTTCGGACACCACATTGATCTGCGTCACGCCCTTGGCCTTGAGCTTGGCGGCGGCGTCGATGAACCACTTCATCTCGGCCTGCTGCTTGTCCTTGGCCAGCGACGACGGCTGGAATTCGCTGTCGATCCACTTCTTCGCCGCGGCCTCGTCGGCCCACGCGGCATGCCCGCATGTCAGTGCGGCCGCAAAGGCCAGGGCCGACATCCCCAACTTCACGCGCTCTTTCATTCGTTGTCTCCTCAGGTACCCTTCCCCGGTTCTGTCACAGGGTTGCGGCCCCGGGGAAGGGACAAGATCTCGCAGCCCATGAACAGCAACACCAGCCGAACCCCTGCGGGGCCGTCTTCCAGGCGCCTCAGCCCCGGCGCATGACGATCAGCAGCACCACCGCCGAAATGGCCGCGCTGATCCACACCGACGGCGCTTCCGACAGCTGGAACCAGCCCTGCATCTTCTCGCCCAGGCCCACCCAGGCCAGGTTGATCCAGGCGGCGCACATCAGCCCGATAAACAGGCGGTCGCCCCGGGTGGTGGCGATCGGCAGGAAGCCTTTGCGCTCCACGGTGGGCGCGCGCACTTCCCAGATCGTCATGCCGATCAGCATCACCACCACCAGGGTAAAAAATACCGCCACCGGGGTAGTCCATACCATCCAGTTCAGCATCGCGACTCCTTACACGCGGCCCATCGCGAAACCCTTCGCGATGTAGTGCCGGACGAACCAGATCACGATGGCGCCCGGCACGATGGTCAGCACACCGGCCGCCGCCAGCACGCCCCAATCCATGCCCGACGCCGATACCGTGCGCGTCATCGTCGCCACGATCGGCTTGGCATTGACCGATGTCAGCGTGCGCGCCAGCAGCAGCTCCACCCAGCTGAACATGAAGCAGAAGAACGCGGCCACGCCCACGCCGGCCTTGATCAGCGGCAAGAAGATCGTCAGGAAGAAGCGCGGAAACGAATAGCCGTCCACGTAGGCGGTCTCGTCGATCTCGCGCGGCACGCCGGACATGAAGCCTTCCAGAATCCACACCGCCAGCGGCACGTTGAACACCAGATGGGCCAGTGCCACGCCCAGGTGGGTGTCCATCAGCCCGATCGTCGTATAAAGCTGAAAAAACGGCAGCAGGAACACCGCCGGGGGGGTCATGCGGTTGGTCAGCAGCCAGAAAAACACGTGCTTGTCGCCGATGAACTGGTAGCGCGAGAACGCATAGGCCGCCGGCAGCGCCACGGAGATCGAGATCACCGTGTTCAGCAAGACGTAGATCAGCGAATTGATATAGCCGGAATACCACGACGCATCGGTGAAGATCGTCACGTAGTGTTCCAGCGTGACCGCCGCCGGCCACAGCGACAGCGACGACACAATCTCCTCGTTGGTCTTGAACGACATGTTCACCATCCAGTAGATCGGGACGATGGCGAACATCAGGTAAAGCGTCAGGAAGACCGGACGCCACCAGCCCGGGCGCTGGCCGGGCAGTTTGCGATCAGCCATTGGGAACCTCCTCGGTGCCAGCCGTGCCGGCGCGCTGCATCCAGTTATAGAGCACGAAACAGGTCAGCAGGATGATCAGGAAGTAGACGATCGAGAACGCGGCCGCTGGCCCCAGGTCGAACTGCCCCACGGCCTTCTGCGTCAGGTACTGCGACAGGAACGTGGTGGCGTTGCCGGGCCCGCCGCCGGTCAGCACGAACGGTTCGGTGTAGATCATGAAGCTGTCCATGAAGCGCAGCAGCACCGCGATCATCAGCACGCCGCGCAGCTTGGGCAGCTGGATGAAGCGGAACACGGCGAAACGCGACGCCCCGTCGATCTGCGCCGCCTGGTAGTAGGCATCGGGAATCGCGCGCAGGCCCGCGTAGCACAGCAGCGCCACCAGCGGCGTCCAGTGCCAGACGTCCATCACCAGCACCGTCACCCAGGCGTCCACGGCACTGCCGGTGTAGTTATAGTCGAAGCCCATGCCTTCGAGCGCCGCCCCGAGCAGCCCGATGTCGGTCCGGCCGAAGATCTGCCAGATGGTGCCCACCACGTTCCACGGAATCAGCAGCGACAGCGCGATGATGACCAGCACGGCCGACGCCTGCCAGCCCTTGGCCGGCATGGCCAGCGCCAGCAGGATGCCTAGCGGAATCTCCACGCACAGCACCGCCAGCGAAAAGCCAAGCTGGCGCAGCAGCGCATCGTGCAGCTCCGCGTCGCGCAGCACCGTGGCGAACCACTCGGTGCCCACGAACACGCGGCGTTCGGGCGAGATGATGTCCTGCACCGAGTAATTGACGATGGTCATCAGCGGCAGGATGGCCGAAAACGCCACGCAGATCACCACGGGCAGGACCAGCAGCCAGGCTTTCTGGTTGACGGGCTTCATGGGACCAGTTCCTCGTTGATATAGAAACAGGTGTGGCGGTTGAACACCGACAGCCACGCGGTATCGCCGGGCCGCAGCGCGGCGGCCTCCGTGCCCAGGCGGGCCCGGATCGTGGCATCTTCGCCATGATTGACCGTCGATGTCATCAGCCAGTAGGTGCCGATGTCCTGCGCGCGCGCCACCCGCACCGGCATGGCCTGGGGGTCGCCCGCCGGCGCCAGCTGCAGGTATTCGGGCCGCACGCCGATCTTGAAGCTGCCGGCGGCCTGCAGTGCCGACAGCGTCTGCGGCGGCAACTCGGGCAGGTAGCGGCGCCCCGCCACTTCCACCGCGCCGTCGCGCCACTGCCCCGGCAGGAAGTTCATGCCCGGCGAGCCGATGAAGTGCCCCACGAAGGTGTGCGCGGGCCGCTCGAACAGCGCGTCGGCCGACCCTACCTGCACGGCCTTGCCACGCGACATCACCACCACCTGGTCGGCAAAGGTCAGCGCCTCGGTCTGGTCGTGCGTCACGTAGATCAGTGTCAGCCGGAATTCGTGATGGATTTCCTTGAGCTTGCGCCGCAGCTGCCATTTCAGATGCGGATCGATCACGGTCAGCGGCTCGTCGAACAAAATGGCCGACACGTCCTGGCGCACCAGCCCGCGCCCAAGCGAAATCTTCTGCTTGGCATCGGCGGCCAGCCCGCTGGCGCGGCGGTCGAGCGAGGCCGACAGGTCTAGCATTTCGGCCACTTTGCCGACCCGCTCCTTGACCTGCGCGGCGGGCACGCCCCGGTTGCGCAGCGGGAAAGCGAGGTTTTCGCCGACCGTCATCGTGTCGTAGACCACCGGGAACTGGAACACCTGCGCGATGTTCCGGGCCTGCGGCGACGCGTCGGTCACGTCGTTGCCGTCGAAGCGGATGGTGCCCTGCGACGGCCGCAGCAGCCCCGAGATGCAGTTCAGCAGCGTGGTCTTGCCGCAGCCGGACGGACCCAGCAGCGCATAGGCGCCGCCGTCCTCAAACGTGAAGTTCAGCGGCAGCAGCGCGTAGTCTTCGTCCTTCTGCGGGTCGGCCACGTACGAGTGGGCGAGTTCGAGATCGATGCGCGCCATGTCAGGCCCCCGACTCGGTGACGGGCGTGCTGACCACATCGGCCAGGGCGCCCGGGCGGCGCGGCGCGTGGATGCGGTCGCCGGCGGCGTTGAACAGATAGAGCTGGCCCGGCTCGACATGGAGCGACAGCGGCGCGCCAAGCTGCAGGTCGAGCACGCCGGCAAACTGCGCCACCAGGTTGCCGGCCGCCGTGTCGATGTGCACGAAGGTATCGGAGCCCGACAGCTCGGCCAGGGCTACCTTGCCGGGCACTTCCACCGCCCCCGGCACGGCCCTCAGGCGCAGCGCGGCGGCGCGTACGCCCACCGTCACCGGGCCGCCCGGCGCATTCACATCGGGAAGCGGAATGACGATCCCACCCGGCAGCGTCACACGGCCGGCCTCCAGCACGCCTTCCACCAGGTTCATCGGCGGGTCGCTGAACGCGCGCGCCACCCGCAGCGAGGCCGGATAGTGGAAGACTTCGGGCGTGGGGCCGTATTGCAGCAGTTCGCCGGCATCGAGCACGGCGGTGTGGCCACCCAGCAGCAACGCCTCGGCGGGCTCCGTGGTGGCATAGATCACCGTGGCATCGCCTTGCGCGAACAAATGGGTCAGCTCTTCGCGCAGTTCCTCGCGGAGCTTGTAGTCCAGGTTGACCAGCGGCTCGTCCAACAGCATCAGCGGCGCATTCTTGGCCAGGGCGCGCGCCAGGGCCACGCGCTGCTGCTGGCCGCCGGACAGTTCCGAGGGGTAGCGTTCCAGCAGATGGTCGATATGCAGCCGGCCTGCCAGGCTGCGCACGCGCGCGTCGATCGCGTCACGGCTGTCGCGCCGCAACCGCAGCGGCGACGCAATGTTGTCGAAGACGGTGAGCGACGGGTAGTTGATGAACTGCTGGTACACCATCGACACGTTGCGTTCGCGCACCGGCACGCCGGTCACGTCCACGCCGTCCACGCGCACACGGCCGGCCGTGGGCTTGTCGAGCCCGGCCATGACCCGCATCAGCGATGTCTTGCCGGCCTGGGTGGTCCCCAGCAGGATGGTGACGGCGCCCGGCACGGGGGCCAGCGTCATCGGGTAAAGATAGGCTTGCGACCCTACTTGCTGCGCAATGCCTTCCAGGCTCAGCTGCATCCAGTCTCCAATGTTCCTGTGCTTGCTCAGCCACTCCGAAAACCGCGGCCAAGGCGCACTTTTCAAGTCAACCCGCTCGTTTTAGCTCAAAAACGAACATAAAACAATACTGCAGTGCGTCATTTGTTTTCGTTTCTGTTTGAACTAGAATGCCGGACATGACGCTTAATCCCCGCCAGACCGCTCTTCTCGAGGAAGTCCGCACCCAGGGCTTTGCCTCCATCGACGAACTCGCGCGCAAGTTCGGCGTGACCCTGCAGACTGTCCGGCGCGACGTGAACCTGCTGGCCGAGAACGGCATGCTGGCCCGGTTTCATGGCGGGGTGCGCATGGAGGGGTCGACCACCGAGAACATTGCCTACCGGCAGCGCCAGGCGCTCAACGCCGACGGCAAGGTGCACATCGCGCGCGCCGTGGCCGCAGCGGTGCCCGAGGGCTGCTCGCTGATCCTGAACATCGGGACGACAGTGGAAGAAGTGGCACGCGCGCTGATCCATCACCGCGGCCTGCGCGTCATCACCAACAACCTGCACGTGGCCAATATCCTGGCCGACAATCCCGACTGCGAGGTCATCGTGGCGGGCGGCGTGCTGCGCTCGCGCGACCGCGGCATCATCGGCGAGGCCACGGTGGAATTCATCCGCCAGTTCAAGGTGGATATCGGCCTGATCGGCATCTCGGGCATCGAGACCGACGGCACGCTGCGCGACTACGATTTTCGCGAAGTCAAGGTGGCGCGCACGATCATGGAGCATTCCCGCGAGATCTGGCTGGCGGCGGATGCCAGCAAATTCAATCGCCGAGCCATGGTGGAGCTGGCGCCCCTGAGCAGCATCGACCGGCTGTTTACGGACGAGCCGCTACGCGCGCCGTTCGACACGATGCTGGCGGAAAGCGGAGTGAAATGTGTGGTCGCGGATGGGGAGTGATATCCGCCCGGGTTTCCGGCGCCCCTCTCCCGCATGCGGGAGGGGGGAGAAACCCTTGCTGCGCCGCAGATCGACGGCTTACTTGAAGACGACCGTCTTGTGGCCGTTCAGCAAAATACGATGCTCGGCGTGCCACTTGACCGCCCGGGCCAGTGCCACGCATTCGACGTCGCGGCCGACCGCGGTCAGCTGCTCGGGGTCCATGCTGTGATCCACGCGCTCGATTTCCTGCTCGATGATCGGGCCTTCGTCCAGGTCGGCCGTCACGTAGTGCGCGGTCGCGCCGATCAGCTTCACGCCGCGATCATGCGCCTGGTAGTAAGGCTTGGCACCCTTGAAGCTGGGCAGGAACGAGTGGTGGATGTTGATGGCCCGGCCTTGCAGCTTGCGGCACAGGTCGTCGGACAGCACCTGCATGTAGCGCGCCAGCACCACGAGGTCGATGTTCTGGTCGCGCACCACTTCAAAGACGCGCGCTTCCTGCGCAGCCTTCTGCTCGGCCGACGCGTTCATCAGCGGCAGGTGGAAGAACGGCACGTCGTACGACGCGGCCAGCTGATAGAAGTCGCGGTGGTTCGACACGATCGCGGCGATCTCGACCGGCAGGCCGCCAACCTTGGCCCGGAACAGCAGGTCGTTCAGGCAGTGGCCGATCTTCGACACCATGATCATCACGCGCGGCTTCACGGTGGCGTCGAACACTTCCCACTGCATGCCGAACTGGTCGCCCACGGGCGCGAAGGCGGCGCGCAGCTCGGCCAGCTCCGGGCCGCCGGCGGACGTGTTGAAATGCACGCGCATGAAGAAACGGCCGGTGAACGCATCGCCGTACTGGTCAGAATCGACAATATTGCAGCCGTGCTGGAACAGCAGGCCGGAAACGGCATGCACGATGCCCGGCTGGTCCGGGCAGGAAAGCGTCAGAATAAATCCGGTGGTGCTCATCTTGGGCAAATCGGGGTTAGGCAAGCCTGGCCCGCGATGCATGGTGTTCAGGGCTGGACGGCAGCCCAGCCGCGTCTGCGGAGGGCATCCAGCGTCACCAGCGTGGCATCGACGGTCATGGCACGGCCCGCCATGATAGCAAGCAATGCCTCCGGGTCGATATGGCGATGCTCGGCCACTTCGCCATCGCGGTTATGGGGCACGAAGTCCGGCGGCAGCACCAGGTCATATCCATACACGCGTTCCCATTGCACGCCTTCGGGGATTTCGCGCAGCACATCGATCACGCCATGGGCCTCGGCCTGGCCGGCCAGCGCGGGCGGAATGCCCGATTCCTCGTCGCATTCGCGCACCAGCGTTTCGAGCGGATCGCTGCCCGCCGGCATGCCGCCGGCCACCAGGTTGTCCCACATGCCGGGGTCGACCGCCTTGGACGGGCTGCGCCGCGAGATCCACAGCGCCCGCTGCCCGGCCACGATGCCGTTCATGTGCGACGCAAAGGTCAGCAGCCCCAGGAAGCGGGCGGCCGCCCGCTCGATCACCGCGAACGGGGCCGCATCGAGCGCCGGCGTGACGGCAAACAGCTCGTTGCGCCAGCCGCGCACGTGGCCTGCATCGGCCAGCCGGCGGGCCAGCGTGGCCAGCGCCGCATTGCGCGCCGCCACCGTGGCGCAGCCGGGCAGCAGCGTCACGGCGCCCTCTTCCTGCTCGGGCCCCAGCACATCGCCCATCGCGCGAAGGATGCCGGCATGGCGCCGGGGCAGCCAGCCCACCTGCACGCCATCCACCTGCAGCCGCAGGTGCGCGGCGGGATCGAAGGGGCTGCGCGCGGCAACGCCGGCAATGACAACGCTAACGATATCGGACATGGGCAGACACATTCACCATTACGGATGGACCGCATGACACCCACGCAATCCACGCAAGCGCCACAGTACGTTCTGGCCCTGGACCAGGGCACCAGCAGCTCGCGCGCCATCCTGTTCGATCACGCCGGCAATGTGGTTCGGATCGCCCAGCGCGAATTCCGGCAATATTATCCGCATCCCGGGCACGTCGAGCACGACCCCTACGAAATCTGGCAGTCGCAGTTGGCCGTGGCCCACGAGGTGCTGGGCGACGCCAATGTCAGCGGCTCGCAGCTGCGCGCCATCGGCATCACCAACCAGCGCGAAACCACGGTGCTGTGGGACCGCAAGACCGGCGAGCCCGTGGGCCGCGCGCTGGTCTGGCAGGACCGCCGGACCGCGCCGATGTGCGAGGACCTGCAGGCTGCCGGCCATGGCGGGACCTTCCAGCAGAAGACCGGCCTGATCATCGACGCCTACTTCTCGGGCACCAAGCTGCGCTGGATGCTGGACAACTACGACGGCGCGCGCGACCGGGCCGAGCGGGGCGAACTGGCGTTCGGCACGGTGGACAGCTGGCTGATCTGGCAACTGACCGACGGCAAGCGGCATGTGACCGATGTATCCAACGCGTCGCGCACGCTGCTGTTCAACATCCACGATTTCCGCTGGGACGACGAACTGCTGGGCATCCTCGATATTCCGCGCAGCCTGCTGCCCGAAGTGGCGCCGTCCAGCGGCGAGGTGGCGCGCACCGCGACGCGCCTGTTCGGCGTGGAGGTGCCCATCGCCGGGATCGCCGGCGACCAGCAGGCGGCCACGTTCGGCCAGGCCTGCCTGCGCCCCGGCATGGCCAAGAACACCTACGGCACCGGCTGCTTCATCCTGATGAATACCGGCGACAAGCCCGTGACGTCGCGCAACCGGCTGATTACCACCATCGGCTGGCAGATCGGCCAGGACACCCAGTACTGCCTGGAAGGCGGCGTGTTCATGGGCGGCGCCACGATCCAGTGGCTGCGCGACGGGCTCCGGCTGATCCACAGCGCCCCCGAGGTGGACCCGCTGGCGCGCCAGTGCGAAGACAGCGGCGGCGTGGTGCTGGTGCCGGCGTTCGCCGGGCTGGGCGCGCCGCACTGGGACCCCTTCGCGCGCGGCACGATGGTGGGCATCACGCGCGGCACCGGCGGACCGCATATCGCGCGCGCCGCGCTGGAGTCGATTGCCCTGCAGAGCGTGGACGTACTCGACGCCATGCAGAAGGACGCCGGCATCTCGCTGGCCGAACTGCGGGTCGACGGCGGCGCATCGCGCAGCGACCTGCTGATGCAGATGCAGGCCGACCTGCTCGGCACGCCGGTCGTGCGGCCCCGCGTGACGGAGACCACTGCGCTGGGCGCCGCCTACCTGGCCGGACTGGCCACCGGCTACTGGACCGATCCCGAGGAAATCACCCGCCAGTGGCAGGTGGAACAGCGTTTCGAGCCGAAGCTGTCGGCCGACGAGCGCGCCCACCGCATCGCCCGCTGGCACCGCGCCGTGGACCGCGCCCGCGACTGGGCCCGTGACGACACTGCCGCCGCACACTGAATCCGACTGCCGAAGAAGCCATGCCAATTTCCGTACCTGCGGTCCAGCCGCCCACCCGCCCCGAACTGCTCGATACGCTGTCGCGCACGGCCCGCTGGGACGTCATCGTCATCGGCGGGGGCGCCACGGGCCTGGGCACCGCGCTCGACGCCGCCGCGCGCGGCTACCGCACGCTGCTGCTCGAAGCGGCCGACTTTGCCAAGGGCACGTCGAGCAAGGCCACCAAGCTCGTGCACGGCGGCGTGCGCTATCTGGCCCAGGGCAATATCAGCCTGGTGCGCGAGGCACTGCACGAACGCGGCCTGCTGGCGCGCAACGCGCCGCACGTGGTGTGGCCGCTCGGATTCGTCGTGCCGGCCTACCAGATGTTCGACCAGCCGTTCTACGGCATCGGCCTGAAGGTCTACGACATGCTGGCCGGCGGGCTGAACCTGTCGGGCAGCCGCTGGCTGAACCACCGCGAAACGCTCGAAGCGGCCCCCACGCTGGCCGAACACGTGGGCGGCCGCCCGCTGCGCGGTGGCAACCTGTATTTCGACGGCCAGTTCGACGATGCACGCCTGGCCATGGCGCTGATGCGCACGCTGTTCGACGTGGGCGGCACGGCGGTGAACTACATGCGCGTGTCGGGCCTGACCCAGCGCAACGGCGTGATCACCGGCGTCACCGCCGAAGATGCGCTCGGCGCCGGCACGTTCCACCTGTGCGCCGACTGCGTGATCAACGCCACCGGTGTGTGGGTCGATGCGGTCCGGCAGATGGAAGACGACCAGGCCCGCACGATGGTGGCGCCCAGCCAGGGCGTGCACCTGACCATTCCGCGCAGCTTCCTGCCCGGCGACCGCGCCATCCTGATCCCCAAGACCGACGATGGCCGGGTGCTGTTCCTGGTGCCCTGGAACGGGCACGTGATCGTCGGCACCACCGACACCCCGCGCAAGGACCTGCCGCTGGAGCCGCGCGCCACCGGCGACGACATCGACTTCATCCTGGAAACCGCCGCCCGCTATCTGGCGCGCGATCCGTCGCGGGCCGATGTCACCAGCGTCTGGGCCGGGCTGCGGCCGCTGGTCAAGGCCACGGGTGAATCGTCCACGGCGTCGCTGTCGCGCGAACATACGATCGTGGTGTCCCGGGCGGGCCTGATCACGGTCACCGGCGGCAAGTGGACCACCTATCGAAAGATGGCCGAGGACGTGATCGAGACCGCAATCCAGCGCCAGATGCTGCGCGCCGCCCCCTGCCGCACCGCCGATTTGCCGCTGCATGGCGCGGTGGGCATGCCGTCCGACCTGCCGCCCGCCAACTCCGGATCGCCCGACCGCTACTATGGCGCGGACCTCCCGCTGGTGCGGGCGCTGCCGGGCGCGGACACCATGGTCGTGGCCGCATCGGGGCTGACCGAGGCCCACGTCCGCTTCGCGGCGCGCCACGAACTGGCCCGCCGGGTGGAAGACGTGCTGGGCCGGCGCAATCGCGCGCTGTTCCTGGATGCAGGGGCCGCGCTGGCCGGGGCGCCGCGCGTGGCGCAGATCCTGGCCGAGGAACTGGGTCACGATGCCGCCTGGCAGGCCAGGGAGCTGGAGGACTTCGGCGCGCTGGCCCGTGGCTACCTGCTCGGCTGAATCGCCCGGAATGCTCCTGGAAGGCAGCAAATGGGCTGCCGTGGTGCGAGACTTCGGCGATAATGCCGGCTATTGCATCAGGGAGAACACCATGGACGACATGGACGAGATGGACGAGATTGATGATCTGTCCGATCTGCCGATGCCCCGGTTCATCTGGGGCTTCGCCATTACCGCCAGCAAGGGCGGTGAAGTCACGCACGACGAATTCGAGTACCTGACCCACACCCACAATCCGCGCTTCTCGTGTCGCGTCGTGGAACTGGAGGACGTGCCCGCCCCGGACAACGAGGCGGACATCGACGGTCGCCTGGTTCACTACGACGAGCCGGACCGCCTGTTCTATATCACCGATCTTGGCATGGCGCTCGTCAACTTCCAGATGTTCGACAAGCTGCCCGACAAGAGCCGGCTCAAGAAAGTCTGCGACGAAGCCATCAAGAACTGGATGCTGCGGCGTGAATTCCTCGACGACGAGGAAGACGAAGGCTGAAGAAAAAAGCACCCTCGGGTGCTTTTTTGTTGCCTGGGCGGCCTGGCTGGCCCCTAGTTGTCCTTTACCTCGATCAGCCCCGACGCCACGCGCTCGATCTCGCAATACACGGGCAACGCCTCGAGCGGCCCCGTGCAACCCACGCCCGATGCCTGGCTGGCATGGGCGCCCGGTGGCAGGAACACGAATGCCATGCCGGGCTGGAAGCCAGGATGCCGGCGCAGACTGTCATTGAGAATGTCTAGATACTGCGATCGCGAAAAGACCTGCTTGGCCATGTCGAGTCTCCGGAAGATCGGCTGAGCCCGGAAATCCTAGCATGGCCTTGCCGGCGCCCGGCACCGCATCGTGAGATTGACGGCATCGGGCGCGGTAGCCAGTACGCGGCTAGCACTCGCCCTTCTTGGCGTGGCCCGGCGGGCAGTGGTAGCCGCGCGGGCCGCCGCGGGGGCGGTCACCGTCGTAGTCGCCACGATCGTGCCCATGATAGTGGTCGTAGTCGGGGCCGCGGTTCCAACGCTCGGGCTGCATCACCCAGCCGTTGCTGGCACGCACCCAGCGCGGTTGCTCATAGACATAGCCCGGACGTGCGGTCACCCAATGGCCCTGCTTCCATGCGTGCTTGCGATAGTGGTCGTCCCAGACCCAGTAGCCGGGCGCCCAGACATAACCCGCGCGTGGTGCCGGCACGGCCTCGTAGATCGGCGCCGGCGGCGGCGTGCCAATGCCGATATTGATGTTGACCTGGGCCAGCGCCGCGGGCGCGAAGGCCGTGGCGGACCAGAGCAGTGCGGCGCTGGCTGCGGCGCGCAGGAAAGCATGGCGATTCAAGGTGACCCCCTCTTCTTTTAGGAACAATGCCATAGACAAATGTGAACGAACGGACAGCAGTTTACCCACCGCGCACACGGTGTGATGTAAGAAAGCGTGTCTGGGCGTTACCGCCCCGGGGATCGGGGCGTCAGCGTATGGGTAAGCGGCAGGCGCGGCCGACGGACTTCAGTGGTCGGCGGCCATCGCCTTCAGTTCGGCCTCGCCGGCCACGCGGGCGGCGTCGGCAGTGGTGAAAGTGTCGTCCGACACCATGGTGCGCCGGATCTGCTGCGCGCCGAAGTCCACCAGCGCGATGACCCACACGTAGCGCCCGGCCTGGGGCGCGGTCTGCACAAAAGCCTTCAACTGCGGTCTGGATTCACTCGTCATGATGTATCTCCGTTGGAACACGACAGGACAAGACGCTGGCAGGCGCGCGTTGCCAAAAACTCTAGCATATCCATTCCGCCGGCCGGCCTAGGGCATCTGGCCCGGATGCGGACGCAGGCGTTTGTGGCTACAGTTTTTGCAGATCCTGCCGAAACCTCCATGGAGTCTCTCACCCGCCAGTTCCGCCGGTCCGACCGCACTTTCGCCCGCCGCCCAATTGCCGCGCTCCGCGTTACGCCCATCTCTCCGTTCCCGCGCCGTGCGCCGCCGTGTACGCCTGGCCCCGCCGGCGTTGCTGGCGCTGCTGGCGTTGCTGGTGGTTGTCCATCAGCCGATACCCGCCCGCGCGTCCGCGCCGCCGGCTCCCGCATCCGCCGCCATGCCGCCAATAGCGCCGTCCGGTCCGTCGGCGCCGGCCATGCCCGTATCGCGCCCCGACGCCGTCGCCCGCGTGGTCATGAGCCTGCTCAGCTACGCGCGCTGGCCCGGCGAGCGCGAAACCTTACGGCTTTGCGTCGATGGTTCGGCGCGCTTTGCGGGCAAGCTGATGGAAGGCGGCACGCTGTCCAGCGGGCGGCTCGTCGAGACCCGCCGGGTAGACGGGCTGCCCGAATCGCTGGCCTCCCAATGCGACGCCCTGTACCTGGGGGCCATGAACGATGCCCGCCGCCGGGCGCTGACCGCCTATTTCGTCGGCAAACCCGTGCTGGTGATGACCGAAGAGGATTTCGAGTGTGAGGGCGGCAGCATGTTCTGCCTGAGCATCCGCGAACACCAGGTGTCGTTCCGCATCAATCTCGACGCCATCGCGCGCAGCGGCATCCACGTGCATCCGGGCGTCCTGCAACTGGGACGCCGCAAGGCACCGGCATCATGAACCTGCCCGGCCGCCGCACCTCCGTTCGTCCTGCCCTTCGGCCCGGCCAGCCCGCCCGGCCAGCCCCGGGCGCCCACGCGCGGCCGACGCTCTATGGCGTGCTGCGCCGCATCCACATGGGCGTGGCGCTGATCGCCGTGTTCACGGCCGGCATTTCGCTGACCTTCCTGGGCCTGACCGCGCTGCGCGCCTATGCCGATCACAACCTCCGACTGGTGGCGCGATCGATTGCCTACACGGTCGAGGCCCCGGTGGTATTCCGCGACGAAGCGGCGGCCGCCGACACCTTGTCGGCCATCGCCGCCGCCGAGGACCTGGCCGCCGTTGCCGTCTTCGATCGCGACGACCAGCCGCTGGCGTCGTGGCAACGCCCTGGCCAGGACCGCTTCCCGGCGCTGCGCGCGATGGCGGGCGACCTGCTGACCTCGGGCCCGGTGAACCAGCCGGTCATCCACGAATCGCAGCAGGTGGGCAGCGTGCGCGTGACCGGCGATCCCATCGCCCTGCTGCATTTCCTGCTGCAGGGGGCGCTCGGACTGGTGGCCTGCCTGCTGCTGACGGCCGTGGGCGCGCACTATATGTCCAGCCGGATGCTGTCCAATATCGTCGATCCGCTACGCAATCTGATGCGCGTGGCCCATGCCGTGCGGTCCGAGCGCGCGTTCGGCCAGCGCATGCCGCCGGCCCGCATCGAGGAATTGAACGCACTGTCCGAGGACTTCAATGTTCTGCTCGACGAACTGGAGGCCTGGCAGAAGCAGCTGCAGCACGAGAACCGTTCGCTGGCGCACCGCGCGACACATGACAGCCTGACAGGATTGCTCAACCGCGCCGCGTTTACCGAGGCGCTTGACCTGGCCGTCCGCGCAGCGGCGGCCCGCAACCAGTACGCCGCCGTGCTCTATCTGGACAGTGACGACTTCAAGGGCATCAACGACCGCCATGGCCACGCCGCCGGCGATGCCGTGCTGGTCGGGATCGCCCACCGCATCCGCGCCTGCCTGCGCGACAGCGACTGCGTGGCCCGTCTGGGCGGCGACGAATTCGCGGTGCTGGTTGCCGGGCTGCGCCAGCCCGACGACGCCTTCAATATCGCCGAAGGCATCCTGGACGCCATGACGAGCCCGATGGGGCTGCCCGACGGCGGCTCGATCGTCGCGCCCCTCAGCATCGGCGTGGCCGTGTATCCGCTCCATGCCCGCAACGGCACCGCCCTGCTGCATGCGGCCGACGCCGCGATGTACGGCGCCAAGCGCCAGTCTGGCGCCACCTGGCGCAGTGCCGAGGCCGCCCCACCGGAATCCCACGTCTAGCCAACCCCGGTATGCCGGACTTCGACGCCGCCCGCCGCCTGCACCTGCGCCACGCCGCAGCCGCGGCGCTGGCGGTGGCGGCGTACCTGGTGCTGCCGGGCTGCGCCACCCTGCCCCCGCCGGGCAAGCTCACCCCCGCGCAGGTGGCTGTCCTGAAAAGCCAGGGATTCGCGCTGACCGACAGCGGCTGGGAACTAGGGCTGCCCCACAAGGTGCTGTTCGGCTTCGACGAGGACGTGATCGCGCCCGAGCGCCAGGCGGCCCTGCAGCGCATGGGCCGCATGCTGCACGAGGCTGGTATCGAATCGCTGCGCATCGATGGCCATACCGACGACGCCGGCACCGTCGAATACAACCTGTTGCTGTCCCGGCGCCGCGCCGAGGCCGTCGCCCGCGTGCTGGCGGCTTGTGGCTTTCCGCGCGAACGCCTGGAGATCCGTGGCATGGGCAAGGGACGTCCGATCGCCGACAACCGCACTGCCGCCGGGCGCGCCGAGAACCGGCGGGTGGCCATCATCGTGTCGGTGGACTGACGCAGCGGCGGATTCCGAAGGAATCCTCTAATTCGGGTTTAAGCGACCCACCGCCGGGCCGGCAG
Source organism: Ralstonia sp. 25mfcol4.1 (assembly GCF_900104095.1). Classification (GTDB taxonomy): domain Bacteria; phylum Pseudomonadota; class Gammaproteobacteria; order Burkholderiales; family Burkholderiaceae; genus Cupriavidus. The sequence goes on from NZ_FNJO01000001.1 coordinate 314,762, forward strand.
CCCCCCGAACGATGGCGACACCGCTGCAATATCTACAAAAAGCCGGGCAAACCCTGCCCTTCGGCAGTAGGGATTCGGCCTTACACTCCCGGGGAGCGCGCGGCTGGACGGCAATCGAGGGAGCTTGCCGGTAGCGCGCCACGAATTCCCCAAGATAACGAGAAATAGACAGCATGCGTACCCAGGCGCTGGAACAGGCGATCGATGCCGTGGTCGCGGTCAACGCGCGCAACCAGGTCACCCTGTTCAATGCCGCGGCCGAGGCGTTGTGGGGTATCCGGCGATCGGCCGTGCTCGGACGATGCGCCAGCACCCTGGCGCTCGGCACGCTGACTGTGCCGGGCACTGGAAAGCCCGAGTCCGCGCGCCAGGTCGCCATCGCCCGGCCCGACGGCACGGTGCGTGATGTATGGATCCATACAACGGACTTCGCGCCGCTGGATGGCGATGCCGGCTCGGACGTGCGGTTCGCCGCCTTTCTGTGCGATCACCAGGACGAACGTGGCGAAACGCTGAGCCCGGCCGGCCTGCGCATGTTGTCGCTGTGCCTCGATCACGCTGAAAACCCGGTCATGATCACGGACGGACGCGGCATCATCTGCCACGTCAATGGTGGCTTCGCGCGGCTGCTGGGGTACGCCCGGCACCAGGCGGTAGGCCGGCCCTGGCATGAACTGCTGAAGCCGCTCAACGCGCGCGCCGACGCGATCGGCGCCCTGCTGGCCCCGCTGGCGCAGGGCAAGCCGCTCCAGCACGAGTCGCTGGTGGCCGACAAGGCCGGCCAGCCGCGCTGGCTGTCGGTGGCCGTGAGTCCGATCATGGCCCCGCCGCCGTCCGCTGCCATGACGAACACGGTCAGCGTGCTGACCGACATCACCGCCACCAAGGTGCGAGAGTCGATCCAGCACCGCACGCTCGAGGCATTGGCGCGGGACCTGCCCACCGCCGACATCATGGCCGACCTGTGCCGCCGGGTGGAGCGCATGGCGCCGGGCGCCGTCGCCGCGGTGATGCGCGTGACCGACGGACGCCTGAAGTGCGTGGCCATGCCGTCCGCCAACGCCGATGCCGTGGCCGCCTTCGACAACATGCCGATCGGCCTGCAATCGGGCTCTTGCGGCGCGGCGGCCTTCCTGGGCAAGCCCGTGGCCGTCGGCGACATCCCGCGCGATCCGCGCTGGGAAACGCTGCGCGACGTGGCACAGGCAGCCGGCCTGGCCGCGAGCTGGTCCACCCCGGTACGCGCCGCCGATGGCCGGGTGCTGGGCACGTTCGGCCTGTGCTTTACGGAGCCGCGGCTGCCCGATGCCTTCCACGAGAACCTGGTGGCGGTGGCCGCCGACCTCTGTGCGCTGGCGCTGTCGCACGACCTGGCGCAGGAACGCATCCACCGGCTGGCCTACTACGACGCCCTGACCGGCCTGCCCAACCGCCAGCTGCTGCTGGCGCGCACCGACGACGCCGTGGCCCGCGCCAACGCCGACGGCACGCCGCTGGCGCTGCTGTTCATCGATCTCAACGACTTCAAGCGCGTCAACGACATCCAGGGCCATGTGGCGGGAGACCGCTTCCTGGTCGAGGTGGCCACGCGGCTGCAGCATGTGGCACACGATCAACATGCCGAGGCGATGGTGGGCCGCCTGTCCGGCGACGAATTCGCCGTGCTGCTGCCCGGTCACGCGCGCGATGCCGCGCTGGCCGCCGCCCAGCACCTGCTGCAGGCGCTAGGCGCGCCGGTCGGTATCGGCCACGGGCTCAGCCTGTCGCCATCGGCCAGCATCGGCATCAGCCTGCTGACCGAACAGGCACGCGACCGCGAAACGCTGCTGCATCACGCCGACCTGGCCGTGTACCAGGCCAAGCGCCAGCGACTGCGGGACCCCGGCAACCAGGTTTGCCTCTACGACGCGGCACTGGCCCGCCGCCTGGGCGACCGGCGCACGCTGGAAGGCGAACTGCGCGAAGCCATCGCCGATGGCCGGCTGCGCATGCACTACCAGCCGCAGATTCACCTGGGCACAGGCCACCTCTGGGCCGTGGAGGCGCTGGCCCGCTGGCCGCACCCGCGCCGCGGCGATGTATCGCCGTCGGTCTTCGTGCCGCTGGCCGAGGAATCAGGACTGATCGTGGCGCTCGGCTACTGGGCCGTGCGCGAAGCGTGCGCCCAGCTGGCACTATGGCGTGACGCCGGTGCAGCCGTGCCGGCGGTATCGGTCAACCTGTCGCCGATCTGCATTCGCGACCCCGGCCTGCCCGATGTGGTGGCCCAGGCGCTGGAGGCAAACGGCCTGCCGCCTGGCGCCCTGACCATCGAAATCACGGAAGGTGTCTTTCTGGAACAGACGCCCGAGGCGGAAACCACCATCGACGCGCTGCGCAAGCTGGGCGTGCGGCTGTCGATCGACGATTTCGGAACGGGGTTTTCGAGCCTGAGCCAGCTCACGCGCCTGCCGGTGGAGGAAATCAAGCTGGATCGCAGCTTCCTGCTGGACCTGGAAACCAGCGAGGCCACGCGTACGCTGGTGGAGGCCGTGATCCGCATCGGCCGGGCGCGCCAGCTCAATGTCGTGGCCGAAGGGGTGACCAGCGCGTATCAGCGCCAGTTCCTGCAGGACCAGGGCTGCCACGTCGGGCAGGGATTCCTGTTTGCCCAGCCACTTCCGGCGAAAGCCATCGAAGTGTGGCAGCCCCAGCCGGTTGCGACGGGGCTGCCTTCCTGAAAGGGCTCGCGGCGGCACCCCGCCGTCTGAATTCAGTCGCCGAACGGGTTCGGCACCGAACTGGCGGGATTGTCGACGAGATCGAACTCGTCGCGCACTTCGTCAACCACCGCGCGGATCGACGCCTCGTAGCCGCGGGCATTGCCAAAGCGGGCCATGTCCCAGTTGCGCCCACGGGCATCGCGCTCGTGCGGCTCGGGGTCCGGCACCCGAACCCTTGCGCCGTCGTCCGCGATCTCGTCGATGTTCTGAATCCGCCGGCTCACCTCTTCCTTGATGACACGCCGGCTGCGTTCGAGCTTGGCCATGAGCAGCCTCCTATCGGGGGTCTCCCGCAGCGGCCATCCTAGCACGCACCCACGGAGCCGGCGCGGATGTGCTTACAGCGCCGCCTTGGCAGCCTGATACGCCGCATACAGCCGCTGGAACACCAGGCCCGGCTTGCCGGCGCCAATGGTCTTGCCGTCGATCGACACCACGGGCAGCAACTCCTTGCTGGCCGACGAGATCATCACTTCATCGGCGCCAAATACCTCGTCACGCGTGATCCGGCGGGCTTCGAACGAGATGTCCATGGCGGCGCACAACTCTTCCATCAGGCCATAGCGGATGCCTTCGAGGATCAGGTTGTCCTTGGGCGGCGCGGCCACGCGGCCCTGCTTCACCACCCAGACGTTGGAAGCCGATGCCTCGGTCAGCATGCCGTCGCGGAACTGGATGGCCTCGGTCACGCCCGCCTCGGCAGCCACCTGAGCGGCCAGCACGTTGCCCAGCAGCGACGTGGACTTGATCTGGCAGTTGAGCCAGCGGCGGTCTTCCATCGTCACGCAGGCGACGCCCTGCTCCACCGACGCCGCCGGGGGCAGCGCCATCGGGTTGGTCATGATCAGCACCGTCGGGGTGACTTCCTTCGGGAAGGCATGCGCCCGCCTGGCCACGCCGCGCGTGACCTGCATGTAGATCATCTGGTCGGACATGCCATTGGCCTGGACCACGCGGTCGATCTGTGCCAGCCATTCCGATTCGGTATGGGGGTTCGGAATGCCGATGGCGGCCAGGCTGCGCGCCAGGCGCGCCAGGTGCTGCGCGCCCCGGAACGGCTTGCCGTTGTACATCGGAATCACTTCATAGATGCCATCGCCGAAGATGAACCCACGGTCGAGTACGGGAATGCGGGCTTCGGACAGCGGGAGCAGATCCCCGTTGAGCAGGACGACGGCTTCGGACATGGCGATTCTCTTTCAGGAAAAGTAGGAATGACGGCATTTTTTCACACGCGCGGGACGGCCCTTATGCAATTTCGGCATGTCCCACAGGCGCCGCGGACGCCGCGAAGCAGAAGCAACTGAAAGTTTTTGGATGCTGTCGGCCGTATGAATTGAATCTTTCTTAATTCACTCGCCCGTTCCTGCAAACGGTTGCTGCCAGCCGAAAGTGGCGTGCTATATTCGCCACGCAGTATTCCCACAAAGCAGTGATTTGCTGCGCGACATTCACAGGGCGCCCCGATATGACGGAACTCGTGTCAGGCCTGCTTCGTGGCTGCATGCGAAGGGCCGTGATGCCAATGGTCTTCCTGGCGGCCTTTCTTCCGGCCGTGCTTCCCAACGAAGCTGCCGCCCAGGCTTCAGCTTCGGCCGCAACGGCCACGCCGGCGGCACCGGCACCAGATGCCGCGGCGGCGCCGCCCGGGAAGACGCAAACCCTGACCTTCGCCCAGATGGGCGCCAATTACACGATCCCACTGCGCGGCGTCGATCCCGACCGCACCGTCAACGTCGGCGTCAGGCTCGACGAGGTGGTGACGGCGGCCAGGCTGAAGCTCGTCTTCACGTACTCGCCGTCGCTGGTCTATCCGCTGTCGCACCTGAAGATCCGGCTCAATGACGAAGTGGTGGCCACGCTGCTGCTCGACCAGCAGCATGCGGGCCAGCAGATATCGCGCGAAATCGATCTCGATCCGCGCTTCTTCACCGACTTCAACCGCATCAACGTGCAGATGATCGCGCACTACACGCTCGATCATTGCGAAGATCCGTACCACTCCAGCCTGTGGACCGACATCAGCCCCACCAGCACGCTGACGCTGACCAAGTCCACGGTCACGCTTCCCGACAATCTCGCGCTGCTGCCGGCGCCCTTCTTCGACCGCCGCGACAACCGCCGCGTGACCGTGCCCTTCGTGCTGCCGGCCAGTGCCGATCCGGTGACGCTGCGCGCCGCAGGGGTGGTGGCATCGTGGCTGGGCGCGCTGGCGAGCTATCGCGAGTTGCGCTTTCCGGTGGCGCGCACCGCGCCGGCCGATGCCCACGCCATCGCACTGGTACTGCCCAACGCGCAGCCTGACGGCATCCGCATCGACAAGATCGAAGGCCCCACCGTCAGCGTGCTGCCCAACCCCGCCAACCCGGCCCGCAAGCTGCTTGTGCTGGCCGGCCGCACGCCGCAGGAGCTGGAAGTGGCGGCCAATGCGGTGGTGCTGGGCAAGGCCGGCATGGCCGGCGCCAGTGCCATGGTGAAGACCGTGGACCTGGGCAAGCCGCGCCGCCCCTACGACGCGCCGGCGTGGGCGCCTGTGGATCGTCCGGTCATGTTCAGGGAACTGGTGTCCGACCCGCAGCAGCTGCAGGTGGCGGGCGCCAGCCCCGATGCGATCCGCGTGAACCTGAAGGTGCCCGCCGACCTGTTCGGCTGGAACGACCGCGCGGTGCCGATGAACATGAAGTACCGCTACACGGCGCCTTCCACCTACAACGACTCGGTGCTCAGTATCGACGTGAACGACCAGCTGGTGCGGTCGTACCGGCTCAAGCCGCTCACCGTGCAGACCGACGAGAACCTGGTCAGCGTACCGCTGCTGTCGGGCGGCAGCGCCAGCGTCAGCAACGAGGTCCTGATCCCGGCGTTCCGGGTGGGCAGCAACAACCAGATGCAGTTCCGCTTCCACATCGACTCGCAGAAGACGGGGCTGTGCTCGTCCAGCGCCGCGAACGTGGCGCGCGCCGCGGTGGACCCCGATTCGTCGATCGACTTCAGCGGATTCCTGCACTACGCGCAGTTGCCGAACCTGGCGTTCTTCGCGAACAGCGGCTACCCGTTCACGCGCATGGCCGACCTGGCCGATACCGCCGTGGTGATCCCCGACGCGCCGAGCGCCATCGACCAGGAAGCCCTGCTGACCGTGCTTGGCCACATGGGCAAGTGGACCGGCCTGCCGTCGCTGCGCGTGACCGTGACGCCGGCCAAGGCCATCGATTCGGTCAAGCATCGCGACCTGGTCATCATCGGCACCGGCAGCGCCGCGCAGGTGCTGCAGCAATGGGGCAAGTCGCTGCCCCTGCTGATCGAACGCGGCAAGACCGAGATTGCGCTGCGCGACCAGCGCGCGCACGCCTGGTCGAACTGGCTGAGCGGCGTGGACAACGAGAACATCTCGCCGGCCGGGCGGGCGATCCTGACCGCCGACGGGCCGCTGGCCGCGCTGATCGGCTTTGAGTCGCCCTATGCGGAACGCCGTAGCGTGGTGGCGCTGACCGCGTCCACCGACGACCGCGTGCGCGATGTGCTGGACGTGCTGGAAGACCCGGGCAAGGTGGCGCAGATCCGCGGCGACCTGACCGTGATCCGCCAGCGCGACCTGGAAGGCCTGCGGCTGGGCGATACCTACTATGTCGGCAACCTGCCCTGGTACGCGCGCCTGTGGATGCAGATGTCGGCGCACCCCGCCCTGCTGGCGATTGCCGGCATCCTCGCCGGTTTGCTGGTGGCGCTGACCTTGTTCTGGGCGCTGAGCCGTCTGGCGGCACGCCGCAACGGGGGCTGACATGCGGCGGGCACGGGCCTGGCTGCGGCGCGCATCCTTACGCTGCGCCTTCGCGTTGGCGATGGGTGGCGCGGCCATATCCGCCGTGGCGGTCCAGTGCCCGTGGGCGGACTGGGACGCCTTTCGCCGGGACACCGTCAGCCAGGATGGCCGCGTGATCGATGCCAGCACCAGCCAGCAGGCCACGGTGTCCGAAGGGCAATCCTACGCGCTGTTCTTCGCGCTGGTGGCCAACGACCGCGCCACTTTCGACAAGCTGCTGACCTGGACCGAGAACAACCTTGCCCAGGGCGACCTGACGGCGCACCTGCCAGCATGGCTCTGGGGTAAACGCACCCAGGGCGAACAGGCCGGCACATGGGGCGTGATCGATCCGAATCCCGCATCGGATGCCGACCTGTGGATTGCCTACGCGCTGCTGGAAGCCGGCCGGCTCTGGAACGAACGGCGCTATACGGCGCTTGGCACACTGGTAGCCCGGCGCGTGCTCCGTGAGGAATCGGCCGTCCTGCCGGGCCTGGGCCGCACGCTGCTGCCCGGCCCGGCTGGCTTCCATCCCGCGCCCGATACCTGGCGGCTGAACCCGAGCTATGTGCCGCTGCCCGTGATGCGCCGGCTGGCGGCCGTGCTGGGCGCCGAAGACGGCGCCTGGAAGACGATGGCCGACACCTCCGCGCGGCTGATCGTCGATACCGCGCCAAAGGGCTTTTCTCCGGACTGGGTCGTCTACAGGAAGGGCCACGGCTTCCAGCCCGATGCCGAGACCAGGGCCGACGGCTCTTACAACGCGATCCGTGTCTATCTGTGGGCCGGGATGACAGCTGCGCGCGATCCGTCACGAATGTCGGTCCTGCACGCTTTCCGCCCGATGGCCGACTACGTGGTAGCCCACGGCCATCCGCCCGAACACGTCGACACGCAGGCCGGCACCTTCGGCCCCAATGCTGGCAACGCGGGCTTCTCCGCCGCCGTGGCGCCCTACCTGGCCGCGCTGGGGATGGGCGATGCCGCCCGCGCCCAGGCCAGCCGCGCCCGCACGCTCGCCGCGCAGCCCTCGTTCGGCTACTACAGCCAGGTGCTGGCGCTGTTCGGCCTGGGCCATCTGGACGGACACTTCCGCTTCGAAGCGGACGGCACGCTGGTGCCGGCCTGGAAGACCACATGCCCCGCAACGCGCTAGCCTCCACGCTGGCGCTGTTGCTGGCCAGTTCCGCCATGCCTGCCCTTGCTGCAGACCCCGTCCCCGCCACGCGCGCAGCGCCTTCGCCCCAGATGGCGCAACTGCTGGCGTCCGCGAGGATGTGGGAGGCGAGGAATCGGGCGGACATGGCGCGCGGCATCCTCGACAAGGCGCTGCTGATCGACCCGAACCAGCCCGAGGCATTGAAGCTGCTGGGCCTGATCGAGATCCGCTCAAACCGGCCGGCGCAGGCGGAGAAGCTGCTCAGGAAGCTGCGCACCGTGGCGCCCGACAGCCCGGAGACGCAGGAACTTGACGACGCCTACCGCATCGCCACGCGCGACAAGCGCGAAATGGCGAGTGTCCGGCTGCTGTCGCGCAGCGGCCAGGACGAAGAGGCGGTGCAGCGGCTGCACAAGCTGTTCCCGCGCGGCGCCCCGGCGGGCAGCCTGACGCGCGACTACTATCGCATTCTGGCCGGCACGCCGGCCGGACGCACGCGGGCCATTGCCGAGCTTCGCCAACGCTCGCGCGCCAACCCGAACGACATGCAGCCGAAGCTTGCGCTGGGCGACCTGCTGACCGATCGCGAGGCCACGCGCCAGGAAGGTCTCGCGCTGCTTTACGAAGTGACGCAGCGGCCCGAAGGCGACCGTGCCACGGCGCTCGATATCTGGCGGCGCACGCTGTACCGCGTCAACGAAGATCCCGCCTACTACGTCTGGTTCGAGCGATACCTGAAGGAGGCGCCCGACGACAAGGCCGCGCAGGACACGCTGGCCGCGCTGGGCAAGAAGGTGGCGGCGCAAAAGCAGCTCGAGGCCGACCCGGCCTACCGGGCACGGCAGCGCGGACTGGCGCAACTGGAGCGTGGCCAGCTCAAGGATGCCGACATCGCGCTGCAGCAGGCCTACCAGAAGCGCCGCAACGATGCCGAAGTGGTGGGCGGCCTGGGACTGGTGCGCCTGCGCGAGGGCCGCCACGACGAGGCCCGCGAATTGTTCACGCGCGCCAACCAGATCGATCCCAGCAGCAAATGGCGCAGCCTGATCGCCACGGCCACGTTCTGGGGCACGGTGGCCAAGGCCCGCGAGGCGAACCGGCAAGGCAAGCCCGCCGAGGCCGAGCAACTGGCGCGCCAGGCACTGGCCCAGCAGCCGAACAACGAGGACGCGCAGAACATCCTGGCCGAAGCCCTGGTCGCCCAGAACAGGAACCGCGAGGCGGAAACGTTGCTGCGCCGGATGCTGGCGCGGCCCAAACCGGACGTCGGCGCGCTTCGCACGCTGGTGGGCATCCTGCAGAAGGAAGGGCGCGACGCCGAAGTGGAGGCGCTGATCGCCAGCCAGGCCGCGCGCATGAAGGGGTCGGAAGCCGAATTGCGCGCCATGCGGGCAGACCTGCTGTCGGTGCGCGCGGATCAGGCGCTGGCCCGGCAGCAGCGCAGCCCCGCCATCCGCGACCTGGAGGCGGCCATCCGCCTGCGGCCCGACGACCCATGGATGCGCTTCACGCTGGCGCGCGTCTATCGCGACCTGGGCCTTCCCGCGCTGGGCCGCAGTGTCATGGACGACGGCATGCGCGCCGCTCCCGGCAACGAGATGCGCTATGCCAGCGCGCTCTATCTGAACAGTGTCGACGACATCGACGCGGCGGCCTCGACGCTGGCCGCCGTGCCCGCGGCCAGCCGCTCGGAAGGCATGCGCAACCTGGCCCACAACCTGGCCGCCCAGCAGATGCTGCGGGATGCGCGCCAGCGCGTGGCCGAAGGGCGTGACGATGAGGCGCGCCGCCTGCTCGACCAGGCTGCCGTGGAAGCCAGGGACGATCCGCATATGCTGGCCTCGATCGGCCGTGAATGGATTGCGCTGGGCGATGCCGACAAGGGTCTGCGTCTGGTCAGCGACTGGCTGGCTGCGCATCCGGAAGCGCCCAATCTCGATATCCGCCTGCGCTACGGCGAACTGCTGGCCGCTGCCGGCCGCGACGACGCCCTGCGCCAATGGATCGCCGACTCGACCGCCCTGCCCGGCATCACGGCCCAACAACGTGCGGACTTTGCCGACCAGTCGTTGCGGCTGGCGTTGCGCGAGACAGATCGCCAGATCGAAGCCGGCGACCTGCGGCGCGCGCAGCAGGTGCTGTACGCAGTGCCGGCCGAACAGCAGGCGGATCGCCGCTGGCTGCTGGAACTGGCAGACCTGCGCCAGGCCGGTGGCGACTACCAGGGCGCGGCCGACGCCGCACGCCAGGTGCTGGCCACGCAGCCGCACGACGCGGGCGCCCGGCTTACGCTGGCTCGGCAGTACGAAGCGATGGGCCAGACGGGCCAGGCGCTCGATATCGTGCGTACGGTGCTGGCCGAAACCCCGGAAGACGACATCGACACGCGGCTGTCGATTGCGCGCCGCTTCACCGCGATGCGCCGCGAGGACGAAGCGGCGCAAGTGGTGGACGATCTGGACGCGCGCTACCCGGACCGCGCCGACATCACCGTGCAGCGCGGCCGCATCGCCCAGTCGCGCGGCGACTTCGACGATGCGGCCGGCATCTATCGCGCGGCGCTGCCGCTGGAGCAGCGCGAAAATGTGCTGCCCGGCGCGGAAGGCACGCCGGCCCAGCGCGCGCTGGCCGGGCTGGAGGCGCGTCGCCAGGGCGAGGTGGCGACAGCCGTCATGCAATCGAACAAATCGGGCGACGACGGTATCTCGCGGCTGCATGCCACCGAGATTCCGCTCTACGTGCGCATTCCGCACGGCTACACCGGCCACGCGTTCTTTCATGCGGACACCGTGCTGCTCGATGCTGGCACGCTGCGCGGCGGCGCGCCGGCCAGCAGTCTGGAGTTCGGCAAGATTCCCGCGCTCGGCAATGCCGGGCTGGGCAATATCGGACAGACCGACAAGGGCGTGGCGCTGGCGGCGGGCTACGAATACGACGGCGCCTACAACAGCTGGCGCGCCGATATCGGCACCACGCCGCTCGGTTTCCTGGAGAGCACGGTGGTGGGCGGTTTCCGGTACCGGGCGGACCTGGGCGTGCAGTCGGTGAGCGTCGATGTCTCGCGCCGCGCGCAGACCAGCTCGCTGATCTCGTACGCGGGCGCCCGCGATCCGGTCACTGGCGAGCACTGGGGCGGCATCGTGCGCAATGGCGTCCACCTGCGCTACGCGCGCGACGTGGGCCGCCTGGGGCTGTTTGCCGACGTCGGCGCCGGGCTCTACACTGGTGACAACGTCAAGACCAACCGCGAAGTGACGCTGCGGACCGGCTTCGATGTGCCGGTCTACGCAAAGCGGGACCAGCGCGTGACCAGCGGCCTGGTCTTCAACTGGTGGCACTACTCGGACAACCAGCGGTTCTACACGTTTGGCCACGGTGGCTACTACAGCCCCCAGCGTTATGTTTCGGTCGGCGTGCCGCTGGACTGGACAGGCCGCTACGCCAGGTGGTCGTGGCGCCTGCTGGGGTCCGCCGGCTGGTCATGGACCTATGAGGATGCGGCCCCGTTCTTCCCGACGCGGCCCGACCTGCAGGCGCTGAGCGGCAATGCCACCTATGGCGGCGGATCGGGCGGCGGGTTCAGCTACACGCTGGGCGCGACGATCGAATACACGGTTGCGCCGCACTGGGTGGTGGGCGCCGGATTCTCGATCGACCGCTCGCGCGACTATGCGCCGAATCGCGCCATGGCCTGGCTGCGCTACCTGTTCGACAAGCGACAGCTGCCGGTGCCATTCCCGCCAACGCCGGTGCGGCCATATTCGGCCTATTGAGCGGCACCATGAGCCAGGGACCCGCGATGAACGACGCCGTACGCACCTCCGCCCCACCCCGCACCGCGCCGCCGCGCACGCCGCTGACCGCGCGGCTGCACGCCCGGGCGACGCTGGCCATCGAGGGCCTGGCCCCTGCGCTGGCCACGCTGACGCCGGGCCGCGCGCACGTGGTCTATGCGCGGCCGTCCCCGGCACGCGATGCGTTGTTCTGGCAGACCGCCGCCTCGGCGCTGCGCGGCCCCGCCTGCGTGCTGTCCACCCGCGACGCCGACAACATTTCCGGTGCGCTGCGCGAGCATGGCCTGGATATCGAGGTGAACCGCGCGCTCCACGCGCGGGCCAACCTTTGCGCACTGCGCCCATCCGCCGGCCGTACCGGCATCGACGCGCTGATTGAAGCGCTGGACGCCCTCGTCGAGCAGTGCGGCGCGCGCGGCACGACCTTCCTGCTGGAAGGCGCGGAAGCGTTCTTCAACTGGCACGACGCCACCGCACTGGCCCTTGAAGGCGTACGGCTTTGCGAATGGTGCGCCGACGAACGCTGCGCGCTGCTGCTGGTGATGGCGCCGCCGGCCGCGGCAGAAGGCCAGCCTGGGCCCGATCTGCACGGCTTTCATGGCCGCTTTGCCGGCGCGGTACAGCTGTCGCAGCAGCAGGGCCAGTACACCTGGGAAGTCGCCTTCTGGCGCGACAACCAGGCGGTGGTGGCCGGCGAGGTGCTGCGCCTGCGCTTCGCACCCAATGAACATCGCCTGATGGTGGCATCGGACACCTATAGCGACGCCATCGAGGAAGCCGGCATGCTGGCGCCCGACGAGCAACGGGTGATCGTCAGCCGCGAGGCGGTGCTGCGCGAGCGTTATATCCCCGAGGACTGGCGCGTGGTCGACAGCAACGAGGCGGCCGTGGCCACCGCCAGCAAATCGGTGGCGGCCACGGTGGTCCTGCACTACGCCGGCATGCGCGACCTGGAGGTCCTTGCCGGCCAGGTACACCGGCTGCGCCGCAGCGCCGGACGCGCCCTCAAGATCGTGGTCCGCGAGGACCGCGAAGCCATGCGCCAGCACTATGAGCTGCTGATGCTGAACCTGGGCGCCAACGCCGTGGTGGCGCAGCGCACGCCGTTCGCCCGCATGCAGGCCATGATCGACGGGCTGCAAGGCCAGGTGTTCTCGCGGCCGATCCTGGCGGACTATCGCGCCGCCCTGTCTGCCGTGCTGACCACCACGGCCAGCGGCTATGTCACGGCATCGACCTTCATTGCGCTGGTGCGCGACGCCGTCGAGCGCAGCCGCATGATCCGGCTGCCGCACGTGCTGCTGCAGTTGCCGCTGCTGCCCGAAGTGGCCCATATCGATGCCCTGCGCGCGTGCCAGATGAGCCGCGCGGGCGACCTGTGCACGGCCGGCAGCGACAGCCTCTATGCCTTCTTCTTTGCCTGCCGCATGGACGATGTGGACGCGGTCTGCCAGCGCGTGTTCAAGCGCCCGATGGCCGATCTGTTCCAGGGCGACCTGCGCAGCGGCGACAACGAATCGATCGCCGCCGAGCTGGCCCGGTTCGAGGCCGAGATCGCGGAACTGCCTGCGCCCGACTACAGCACCTGGCTGCCGGTGCAGCCGATGCCGCCGTTCCGCCCGGAAGACGCCTCGCCCGACGCATTCGGGCAGCCGGCGCCGGCGGACCCTGCAGCGGCAGGCGCCACTGCCCTCGCAATCGCGCCCGGGGCGCAAGCGGCTCCGGTCACGCTGCCCTTGATGGCGCCACGGCGCGCCAGCCCAAGCGCCGCACCCCGTGCGCTGCCGGAACCTCATCCGGTGCCCCTCAAACGTCAGGACTGACCATGGCAACCTTTCTTGGCTATTTCATCTGGGGACTGATCCTGGCCGCGCCCCTCGCCTGGCTGACCTGGCGTTTCGACCTGCTGCGGTGGCTGCCGCGCTGGAGCGCGCCACGTCCGCGCCGGGCCGTACGGCTGCCGCCGCAACTCGACGCGCTGGTGATCCGCGGCAAGCGCCAATCGGGCGGGGAACGCAGATGAGCACGCCGACCCGGACGGAAGCCGCCACCATCGCCATCGTCTCCACCACGGGCGGCGCTGGCCGCAGCACGCTGACCGCCGAACTGGCGTCGCTGCTGACCTGGCGCAGGCATGCGGTGCTGGCCGTGGAGTGCGACCCGCGCAACGTGCTGGGTTTCCATTTCGGCATGCGCGATAACCCGTCCGACGGCATCGGCGCTCACCTGCACGATGCCTCGCCCTCGGCGTGGGCGGCCAGCGGCCAACGCAGCGACGACGGCGTGCTGTTCGTGCCGTGGGGCGACAGCGCCGAACTGGGCGCGATCGAACGGCTGACCGCCAACTGGCTGGCGCGCCGGATCGAACAGGTGGACCTGCCGCCGCGCAGCGCCGTGCTGATCGATACGGCTCCCTGGCCGTCGGCCTACGCCAACCAGGCCATCGATGCCGCCGACCTGGTGCTGGTGCTGCTGCCAGCCCAGCCGGAAACCTGCCTGACGCTGCGCCGCCTGACGGACAGCCTGGAGGCGCGCGCCAAGACCGTGCGCTACGTGGCCACGCGGCTGCAGCCGGCGCGGCAGTTGCATGTCGATATCGTGGCCATGCTGCAGGCAACGCTGGGGCAGGCCATGCTGCCCTACCACGTGCATGAAGACAGCAGCGTGCCCGAAGCCCTGGCGCGCAGCGAGTGCTTCAGCCGCAGCACACCGCATTCGCAGGCTGCGCACGACCTGAATGGGCTGGCATCGTGGCTGTCGGCGTGGATCGAATCGACTGCGTTGGCCGGGAGCACCGCATGAACACGCGCCTGCCGCGGCTCCGACAGTGGATGGCGTCGGCCCGCCAGCGGCTGGCGCGCGAGCTTGGCGTAGGCACCAGCACCGTCCCGCATGCCGGCGACTGGCTGCTGCGCCTGTTCTTCCGCCCGCCGCGTCCCGGCAAGCCGGACATCCCCGCTGAATGGGCGGCTCAGATCTACCGACGTTCGGTGGCGCGCCTGGGCATCGGCAAGCGTCCTTCGGCCGGCACCTGGGTCTGGCGCCTGTTCGTTCGTCCGCCCAAGCCGCGCGTGCGCCTTGCCGCCGACCCGCGAAAGCAGCGCGCCGCCGTGGAGCCCGACCGCACCGGCTGGCTGCGCCGATGGATGGATCGCGTGCTGGAACCGCTGTGGCATGCCGCGTCGCGGCTGCGGCACAAGGTGCTGACGCACCTGCCGCGCCCCGACTGGAATCGCGTGGCCTATGTCACGGAGGCCGTGTCGGCGCGCGTGGGCCGCATTCCGTTCGTGCTGCCGGTGTCCCTCGTGCTGGCCGCCATCGCCGCACTCGCCGTCAGCACCACGCCGCTGCGCTTCGAGGACCAGGTCCTGCTGTTCGCCGTGGTCTGGCTCGTGCTGAGCGTGGTTCGGCGCGTACCGGGGCATCTGGCCACCATCACCATGATCGCCATCTCCACGCTGATGGCGGGCCGCTACATCTGGTGGCGATCCACCCAGACGCTGCAGTTTGCCAGCGCCATCGAGGCTGCAGTGGGCTACGTGCTGTACGCAGCCGAAATCTATACGTGGATCGTGCTGGCGCTCGGCTACCTGCAGACGGCCTGGCCGCTGCAGCGCAAACCGAAGGCGCTGCCGGCAGATCCCGGGGAATGGCCGACCGTGGACGTCTTCATCCCGACGTACAACGAGTCGCTGAGCGTGATCCAGCCCACCGTCTACGCCGCGCGCAGCATGGACTGGCCGGCGGACAAGCTGCGCGTCTTCCTTCTCGACGATGGCCGCCGGCCGCATATCCGCGCGTTTGCCGAGGCCGCCGGCGTCGGTTACCTGACGCGCACCGACAACCGCCACGCCAAGGCCGGCAATATCAACGCGGCGCTGCCCAAGACCGACGGCGACTACATCGCCATCTTCGACTGCGATCACATCCCCACCCGCTCGTTCCTGCAGATGACCATGGGCGAGTTCCTGTCCGATCCGAACTGCGCGCTGGTGCAGACGCCCCATCACTTCTTCTCGCCCGATCCGTTCGAGCGCAACTTCGACACGTTCCGGCGCGTGCCCAACGAAGGCAGCCTGTTCTATGGCCTGATCCAGGACGGCAACGATTTCTGGAACGCCACGTTCTTTTGCGGTTCGTGCGCGGTGATCAAGCGCGGCCCGCTGCTGGAGATCGGCGGCATTGCCGTGGAGACCGTGACGGAGGACGCGCACACGGCGCTGAAGCTGCACCGGCACGGCTACAACAGCGCCTACCTGCGCACCGTGCAGGCGGCGGGGCTGGCCACCGAAAGCCTGTCCGGTCATATCGGCCAGCGCATCCGCTGGGCGCGCGGCATGGCGCAGATCTTCCGGCTGGACAACCCGATGCTGGGCCGCGGCCTGAAGTTCTTCCAGCGGCTGTGCTACAGCAACGCGATGCTGCACTTCTTCTACGGCATTCCCCGGCTGATCTTCCTGACCATGCCGATCGCATACCTGTACTTCGGGCTGCACGTGATCAATACATCGGCGCTGCTGATCACGGCCTACGTGCTGCCGTACCTGCTGATCGCCAACATCACCAACTCCCGCCTGCAGGGGCGCTTCCGGCATTCGTTCTGGGCCGAGGTCTACGAGTCTGTGCTGGCGTGGTACATCGTGCTGCCCACCACGGTGGCCTTCATCAACCCGCGCGCCGGCAAGTTCAACGTGACGGCCAAGGGCGGCCAGATTACCGACGACTACCTGGACTGGACGATCTCCAAGCCCTATCTGTTCCTGCTGGCGCTGAACGTGATCGGCCTGGGCGCGGGCATTGCCCGGCTGCTGTTCTGGGGCACCGAGGAGCCAGCCACGGTGCTCATGAACATGGCGTGGGCCCTGTTCAACCTGATGATGCTGGGCGCGGCTATTGGCGTGGCGCGCGAGGCGCGCCAGGTGCGCGTGTCGCACCGCATTCCGATGCGCGTGCCCGCCACGCTGCTGCTGCCCGATGGCCGCACGCTGGCCTGCAAGACCGAGAACTATTCGATTGGCGGGCTGGGCGTGGTGCTGCCCATCGACGTGCCGCTGCAGGAAGGCGCGCGGGTCGGCGTGTGTCTGTCGCGCGGCGCCCGCACCTACCATTTTCCGGCCGTCGTCACGCGCAACGTGAACCGGCATCTGGGCGTGCGGATGGAAGACCCGACGATGGCGCGCGAGACGCAACTGATCCAGTGCACGTTCGGCCGGGCCGATGCGTGGGTCGACTGGCTGGACGACGAGCGCGTGGACGCGCCGCTGCGCAGTCTCAAGGAAGTCATGGAAATGGGCTACCAGGGTCTGCTGCGGCTCTACGACGCCCTGGTCGATGCCGTGGACCTGGTCGTGGCGCGACGCCGTTCGCGCCAGCCTTGATCGAGACAACATGGGACTCTGGAACCTCTACTTCCTCGCGAAGCTCTACCTGTTCCACACCGGGCAGATGAAGCCGATATGGCTGCTGAACATCCTGTTCGCGCTGCTGCTGGTCATGCCGATGGAGTCGCGCCCGCTGCGGGTGATCCGGCAGGTGCTGGCCATCGCGGTGGGGGCGGCGCTGGCATGGCGCGAGTCGACGCTGCCGCCGTTCGAGCGGGTGATCTCGCAGTTCGCGAACATCCGCGCCTTCACGCCCGCCTATCTGATGGAACTGCTGCAGCGGCTGGTGACGATCCAGATGGTGGTGGCCGTGCTGCTGGTGCTGGTGATCTACCTGCTGCTCAACCGCTGGCTGCGCACCACCACCTTCGTGCTGATTGCCCTCTTCGCGATGCCGTTCTGGTACGGCCTGGGCGTGACGCTGCCGGGCCGGGGGGCGGCCGTGGCGCAGGCGGCCAACAGCCCGCGCGCGGACATCAACGCCACCAACAACTACGACGCGATCCTGACTGCGTTCCGCGAGCAGGAGGCGCAGCGCACGGCCACGGTGTCGCCGCTGACCGCCAGCCCCGACGCGCAGTTCGACGTCATCGTGCTGCATATCTGTTCGCTGTCGTGGGACGACCTGGATGCGGCCAAGAGCCTGAACCACCCGCTGCTGTCGCGCTTCGACTACCTGTTCAAGAACTTCAGTTCGGCCGCCAGCTACAGCGGCCCGGCCGCCATCCGCGTGCTGCGCGGCGCGTGCGGCCAGGAGCCGCACAAGAACCTGTACGATCCCGCGCCGGCCGAGTGCCACGTCTTTGCCGATCTGGCGCAGGCCGGCTTCACGCCCCACGTGCTGATGAACCACGATGGCCGATTCGACAATTTCCGCGCCTTTGTCGACAAGGAAATCGGCGTGCAAGGCGTGCAGCCGGAAGCCACCGACGGCGTGCCCGTGGCCATGCGCGCGTTCGACGATTCGCCGGTACTGGGCGACTTCGACACATTCGACCACTGGTACAGACAGCGCCTGACGCGGGACAGGAAACCGGTGGCGCTGTACTACAACTCCGTGACGCTGCACGACGGCAACCGGCTGCCGGGCAAGCGGCTGACCAGCCTGGAGTCGTATCCGCTGCGGCTCAAGGCGCTGCTGGACGACGTGGACCGGATCATCGACACCATCGCCAAATCCGGCCGCAAGGCCGTGGTGGTGTTCGTGCCCGAGCACGGGGCCGCGCTGCGCGGCGACAAGAACCAGATTTCGGGCCTGCGCGAGATTCCCACGCCGAACATCATCCATGTGCCGGTTGGCGTCAAGCTGGTGGGCCTGCCCGGCACCGAGACGCCCCAGCCGGTGACGATCGACGCGCCGATGAGCTTCCTGGGGCTGTCGCAACTGGTGTTCAATCTCGTGGCGGACAGCCCGTTCCGCCAGGGCGCGCCGGCGCTGTCGCACTATTCCGAGGACCTGCCGCAAACCCAGATGGTGGGCGAGAACGAGGGAACGATCACGATGAAGCGCACCGACGGCTACGTGGTGCATACGCCCGACGGCGTCTGGGTGGAGCAGAAATGAGCGCGCGTCCCATTACCAAACCCATCACGTCGCGCAAGGCGGCCATCGCCTACAACGACATCGATGCGCTGGCCCAGAAGGTGGACGGCTTTGACGGCCGCCACTACTTCGACCAGCAAGGCGAGGTGGAAACGGCCGAAGCCGCGCAACGCTGGCCGCTGCTGGCGCAGGTGTTGGGGCTGCCATTGCCGCCCCGCCGCGCCCCATCCCCCTCGCCTTCGGCGCCGCACAGCGACGACACGTGATGCGGCATTGCCGCGCCGCTTGAACCGCTAATGCCGCCACCCCTCGCGAGTAGGGCGTTAAGCCTTGATTTGAAAGGATTTTCGTCACGGATCCGACACAAAGACCGCCTAGACTCTGGGCCGTTTTCCCATTCCCCGCTCGCACCGTCATGTCCGGCTTTCTGGTGGATTCACCCGCTGCGCGACCGCGCTTCCGGCAGCCATGCGCCGAGGATCTGGCCGTGTCCACGCCCTCGGTCACCACTGACCATACGAACCAGGACGTGCTGGAAGTCTTTGCGCTGCACCGGGAACTGGCCTGCCTGCCCGTCACCGAGCAGGGCCGGCCCATCGGCCTGATCAACCGGTCGATCTTCCTGTCGCAGATGAGCAAGCCGTACCACCGCGAGCTCTACAACCGCAAGAGCTGCATCGCGTTCATGGACAAGGAACCTCTCGTCGTCGACGCCGAGATGAGCATCGACGCCCTGACCTTCCGCACGGTGGAATACGGCGAGAAGGCGCTGGCCGATGGCTTCATCGTGGCGCGCGCCGGCCAGTACCTCGGCCTGGGCCACGGCCTGCAGCTGATGCGCGTGGTGGCCGACATGCAGGCCGAACGTAACCGCCAGATCATGCACAGCATCGACTACGCCAGCACGATCCAGCGGGCCATGCTGCGCACCTCGCGCGAGAGCCTGGCCGCCACGCTGGCCGATGCCGCGCTGGTCTGGGAGCCGCGCGACGTGGTGGGCGGCGATTTCTACCATTTTTCCGCCTTCACGGACGGCTGGTTCGCCGCCCTGGCCGACTGCACGGGCCACGGCGTGCCGGGCGCCTTCATGACGCTGATCGCGTCGTCGCTCCTGAGCCAGGCCCTGGAGCAGCTCGGGCCGCGCGACCCCGGCGCGCTGCTGATGGCCGTGAACCGCGGCATCAAGCAGATGCTGGCCCAGACCGGGCGCGAACCTCGGCAGACCCCGGACGCATCCGAATCGGACGATGGCCTGGACGCCGCATTCTTCTGGTTCGACAACGCCACGCGGGAACTGACATTCGCCGGCGCGAAGTCGGCGCTGTTCGTGCTGCAGCCCGGCGACGCCGAGGGTGCCATGATCAACGGCGCCCGCATGGGCGTGGGCTACGTGGACACGGCCATGGACTACGTCTGGCACAACAGCGCCGTCCAGACGCAGGCGGGCACGCTGGTCTTCGTGACCACCGACGGGCTGATCGACCAGATCGGCGGCCCCAGGGAAATCGCGTTCGGCAAACGCCGCATGCGCGAGGCGATCTGCGCGCAGCGCGACGCATCGGCCACGCGGATCAGCGAAGCCGTACTGGACGTGCATCGCGCGTGGCAAGGCGAACAACGCCGCCGCGACGACCTGACATTCTTCTGCTTCCGTGCGCAATGACACCCGTCCCGCGCATCCAACCGCTTGCCCATGACCGCCGCACAATCGATTGACAAGGAATATGAGCCGTTCTTCCAGATGGCTCGGGAACGCAAGGTGATTTTCTACTACGTCGGCTATTTTTCGCAGAACATCATCGCCGCCATGTCCGATGCGGTGCGGCTGCAGCTTACCGTGAGTGGCGTGGACGGCACCACGCGGCGCAAGCTGTTCTCGTCGTTCGTGGAGATGGCGCAGAACATCGTTCACTATTCGTCCGACTCGCTGACGTCGCCGTCGCAGCCGGACGGGCAGCTGCGCCACGGCTCCGTCTGCATCAGCATGGTGGACGAGCACTACCGGCTGATGTGTTCGAATCCCGTATCCTCGGCCCGCGTGGAGCAACTGCGCGGCACGCTGGAGAAGGTGCGGACCATGACCCTGGAAGAAATCAAGCGGGCCTACAAGGAAACGCTGCGCGCCGATGCCCCCGAAGGCAGCAAGGGTGCGGGGCTTGGCATCCTGACGATGGCGCGCGACGCGAGCGCCCCCCTGGAGTACAACTTTCAGCCGATCGACTCGGACCCGGTCTCGACGATGTTCCAGCTCGTCGCCACCATCTGACACTGACCGATCGCACCGAACCGCCATGGAAAACCTGTTCATCGCCGCCACGCCAAGCTCGCCCGAAGTGAGCTTCGACTTCGCGCGGCACACGCTCTCGCTCAAGGGCGAGTCCTACCCCGAGAATGCCGCCGTGTTCTACGGCGAGGCCATCAGCCGCCTGCGCAAGTACCTGGCCGACTGCGACGACACGGACGTGACCGTGAATGTGTCCCTGACGTACTTCAACAGTTCGAGTACCAAGATGCTGTTCAGCATGTTCGACGCCCTCAAGGAGGCGGCGGAGCGCGGCAACCACGTGACGCTGCACTGGTTTCACGACGAAGACGACGACACCATCCTGGAGTTTGGCCAGGAACTGCACGACGACTTCCCCGCCATCGACTTCATCGACGAAGTGACCACCAGCAGTTGAACGCGCCGCGCGACATGCCCCCTGCCGCAGCCATGTCGGAACCCGACCTGTTCGAATCGGAGAACAGCGCCCTGGCCCATGCCAAGGCCGTGTTCTGCGACGTGGACGCCGGTGAGGAAGCCTATCGCCATACGCTGGGCCAGCTGATCAGCTATTACGAACGGCTGATGCGCGAGACGCGCCGCCTGATCCGCCGCAGCGACCGCGAGGAGCTGGAAATGAACCGGCTGAACCACCGGCTGCAGGAACTGGCCCAGGAACTGGAGTATCGCGCCACGCACGATACGCTGACCGGCGCCCTGAACCGGGGCGCCGTGATCGACCGCGCCACCGCCGCGCTGGCGCGGGGCAGCCTGGCGCTGATCGTGCTGGACATCGACCACTTCAAGCGGCTCAACGACGATTTCGGGCATCCGGCCGGCGACACGGTGATCTGCGGCGTCACGGCCTGCCTGAAGGATACGGTCCGGGCCGAAGGCGCAATCGGCCGCGTGGGCGGCGAGGAATTCGCCGCGCTGCTGCCCGATTTCTCGATGGACGATGCGCTGGACCTGGCCGAACGGATGCGCTGCGCCATCGCCGGCCACGGATTTCCGCCACCCGTGAACCGCCAGGTGACGGCCAGCTTTGGCGTGAGCTGGTCAGCCCAGGGCCGTACATTCGAGTACGCCTATGGCCGCGCCGACGAGGCCCTGTACGAAGCCAAACGCAGCGGGCGCAATCGCGTGACCTGCGCCATCACGGCCTGAACCGATTCGCCGGCCCGGCGCCTGCCGCCGCCCGCCCGCAGCCCGCCGCCTCCTGCCTGATTTCTCACCCGATTTCTATTGCCTGATCCGCTGCGGGTGCGTGGCGTAGTACGCCAGCACCAGCGATGCGGTGAACGCCATGCCAGCCACGGCAAAGGCAATCAACGTCGGCATGGCAAAACCCCGGCTTTCCTTCGACATGCGAACCTCCTTGAATGGACGTTCTTGCATGGTAGGCGTCCTCGCTCCACTTTGCGAACTGTCTTATAGCGATTCCCCGCGCGATGGCCGACAGTCGAAGTTGAACATTTTTCAACCGGAGGCCTCAGGCATGACGCCCAGACAGCAAAGACACCGCTCACGATCCAAAAGACACCGCAACGTCCGCGACGGTGGGATCCTGCGCGGCGAATTTGATGCGAACGTTCGACGGCTCGACGAACGCATGAATCGCATGTTCGCCAAAAGCGACGAACGGTACAGAAGGGAATGCGAAGCACGAGACGAGCGGCTCAGGAAGGAACGCGAAGAACAAGAGCAGCAGCGCAGGAAGGAACGGGAGGAACATGACGAGCGGCTCAGGCAGGAACGCGAGGAACAGGACGAGCGGCTCAGGAAAGAACGCGAAAAGCGGAAAGAAGAATATGAAAAGCAGTGCAAAGAACAAAGCGAACGGGACAGACGGGAAGCCGAGCGGCGCATTGAAGAATCCAACCGGCGGACCGACGCGCTGTTGAAGGGCATGGATGAACGCTTCGCCGCGCAGTCCCGAAGCCTGGAGCAGCGGCTCGCCATCGAGCAGAATAACTTCCGCGAAATGATGGCCGTCCATTTGCGCAGCATGGACAAGCGCATCGACGACATGAAGGAGCAGTTCACGGCCCAGACGATGGCGATACGCGAGGACGTCGTGGAAATCCGCAGAGAATCGAAACTGCTGCGATGGAATATCTGGATCGCCGCCTGCACGACAGTCCTGGGCGTGGCGGGCGCGATGTCTGCAATGAACTCGGTCATCATCAGCGCGTTCGAGTCGGGGCGCGGTGCGTCGGCGGCGGTTGCCCGGCAAGCGACGCCGCCCACAACGCCGCCCAGACCCACGAACATGACAAATTTGTCATCCGGTAACACCCAGAAACCAGCGTCGGACGTTAGCACTCACACGCCCCTCCACCGTAGGGAAGACGCCGGAGATACATTAAAAGACAATCGGTCTCAGTCTTGATTGACCCCATGACATTTCACCCGGCCCGCTCGCCCCCGCGCAGCGGGCATTTTTTTGGGCGGGTGCTGGATGAATCGGCGGCCGGAAGCGGAAACGAAAATGCCCGCGGGCGCGGGCATCAGGATTCTGGCGGAGGGAGGGGGATTCGCCTACATAGGCGCAGACCGCGGATTCGCTTGCAAGCGAATCCCTTCGAATCCCTCGCGCAAGCCAAACTATTGGCTTGCTTCTGCCGGAAACGACGATGCCCGCTGGCGCGGGCATCAGAATCTTGGCGGAGAGAGGGGGATTCGAACCCCCGATAGGCTATTAACCTATACACGCTTTCCAGGCGTGCGACTTAAACCACTCATCCATCTCTCCGGGAAGTCCGCGATTATAGCAGAGCAGGCGCGGGTGTCCAGCAACGATACGCCGAACGATGGCAAAACCCGTCGGACGCCTCCAGACGTTACATGGCCCTACCCCTTCCTCAGATAATTCACCAGCCGGTCGATCACCGGGGCGTTCCTTGGCGTGATCAGGCTCACCAGTATGGCGGCCGCGAAGCCGGCGGGGACGCCGAACGCTCCGGACGCGATCGGGTCCACGCCGAACCATCGGTTGCCGAAAATGCCGGTCATGCGGGTGAAGAACGGATAATTCACGAAGATGTAGTACACCGCCACGGCAAGGCCGGTAGCCATGCCGGCGACGGCACCGGCTGCTGTTGTCCTGCGCCAGAAGATGGCCAGCACCAGTACCGGGAAGAAGCTCGATGCCGCCAGCGAGAACGCTGCGCCGACCAGGAACAGGATGTTGCCGGGCCGCAGCGATGTGACGTATGACGCGAACAGCGCCACGCCCAGCAGCACCACCTTGGCCGTGGTTACGCGGCGCTGGTGGGTCGCCTGGCGGTCGATCATGTGGTAGTAGACGTCGTGCGACAGCGCGTTGGCGATGGTCAGCAGCAGTCCGTCCGCCGTCGACAGCGCCGCGGCCAGTGCGCCGGCGGCGACCAGCCCGGAAATCACATAGGGCAGGCCGGCAATTTCCGGCGCGGCCAGCACGATCATGTCGGGCTGGATCAGTATCTCGGCCCATTGCACGATGCCGTCGCCATTCATGTCGCGGATGCCGAATACCGGCGGATCGACCTTGCGCCATTGCACTACCCACTGCGGCAGTTCCGCGTACGGCGTACCCACCAGGTGCTGGAAAAACTCGACCTTGACCAGCGCCGCCAGCGTGGGCGCCGACACATAGAGCAGCGCGATGCAGAACACGGCCCACGCCACGGAATTGCGGCTTTCCTTGACCGATGGCGTCGTGTAGAGCCGCGTCAGGATGTGCGGCAGGCTGGCCGTGCCTACCATCAGGCAAAACACCAGCAGCACGAAATTGAGCCGGCGCGTCTTGCGTTCCTGCTCCGACGCAGCGGGATACGGTTCGGTCGATGGCGTGGAAGGCTGGCTGCGCGCCAGGGCTTCCTCGCGCTGCTGGGTCCACTGCTGCAGGGCGGCCGCGGCATCGGCGGGAAACGCCTGCCGTTCGCGCTCTACCGTCTTGATCTCGCGCAGCGGCGCATTGCGGGCGCGCAGTTCCAGCAGGCGCGCATCAAGCAGTTGCCGCTCCTCGTTGAACGACATCGGCAGCCGGGCAATACGGTCCTGAAGGTCGATGGCCTGCTGGCGGAAGATCTCGCGCACCTGTTGTTCCGCGGGATCGCGATCGAGCTGCTTCTCCGCAGCGTCGATCTGTTGCAGCAGCCCGCCATAGCTCACCTGCGGCAGCACCTGATGGTGATGCTTCCATGCAATCAGCGACACCGCCAGCAGGAAGGCCACGATCAGCATGATGTACTGGGCCACCTGCGTCCACGTCACGGCGCGCATGCCGCCCAGGAACGAACAAACCAGGATGCCGGCCAGCCCGAAGAACACGCCCACCGCGAATTCCACGCCAATAAATCGCGTGACGATCAGCCCCACGCCCTGGATCTGGGCCACCAGATAGACAAACGAGCATAGCGATGCAGCCAGTACGGCAATCGCCCGCACGGGGATATTGCCGCCCGGCTTGCCGTTGCCATAGCGCGCCGCGAGGAAATCGGGAATCGTATATCCGCCATATTTGCGGAGGTACGGTGCCAGCAGGAACGCTACCAGGCAGTAGCCGCCGGTCCAGCCCATCACATAGGCCAGGCCCTCGTAGCCCGACGCGAAGATGATGCCGGCCAGGCCGATGAACGAGGCGGCGCTCATCCAGTCTGCCGCGATGGCCATGCCGTTGAACATGGCCGGCACGCGCCGGCCGGCCACATAGTATTCGTTGAGATCCGACGTGCGGCAGATCAGTCCGATGCACGCGTAAATCGCGATCGTGACGAACAGGAAGACGTAGCCCAGCCAGAGCGCATCGGCGTTCGAATGCTCGAGCAGGCCCATCATGCCGACGAAGCCCAACAGTCCGAGCGTGAACAGGCCGTAGTACAGCATCAGCCGACGGCGGAAGCGCGACTGGGTGTCTGGCATCAGCGCAACGATGAGTGGAAATCAGTATGGAAAAAAAGCATTGTGCCCGCCCCGGGCAGCGCCGGGGCGGGCACAACGTGGGTCACGCCGCCGGATAGCGCGCATGAACCCGTGGCGTTACTGCGCCTGCTTCAGTTGATCCAGGATGGCCGGGTTTTCCAGCGTCGAGGTGTCCTGCGTGATTTCCTCGCCCTTGGCGAGCGACCGCAGCAGGCGTCGCATGATCTTGCCGGAGCGCGTCTTGGGCAGGTTGTCGCCAAAGCGGATGTCCTTCGGCTTGGCGATCGGGCCGATCTCCTTGCCCACCCAGTTGCGCAGTTCGGCGGCGATCTTCGTGGCTTCATCGCCGGTCGGACGCGACCGCTTGAGCACCACGAACGCGCAGATGGCCTCGCCGGTGGTGTCGTCCGGACGTCCCACCACGGCAGCCTCGGCCACGATCGGGTTCGACACCAGCGCCGATTCGATCTCCATCGTGCCCATGCGGTGCCCCGACACGTTCAGCACGTCGTCGATGCGGCCCATGATCGTGAAGTAGCCGGTGTCCTTGTCGCGGATCGAGCCGTCGCCGGCCAGATACAGCGTGCCGCCCAGTTCCTCGGGGAAGTAACTCTTCTTGAAGCGTTCCGGATCGCCCCAGATCGTGCGGATCATCGACGGCCACGGACGCTTGATCACCAGGATGCCACCACTGCCGTTCGGCACGTCCTGGCCCGTTTCATCGACGATGGCCGCCATGATGCCCGGCAGCGGCAGCGTGCACGAACCCGGCACCAGCGGCGTGGCCCCCGGCAGCGGCGTGATCACGTGGCCGCCGGTTTCGGTCTGCCAGAACGTGTCGACGATCGGGCAGCGTTCCTGGCCGATGTTCTTGTAGTACCACATCCACGCCTCGGGGTTGATCGGCTCGCCGACGGTACCCAGCAGGCGCAGGCTCGACAGGTCGTACTGCTTCGGGTGGATCTTCTCGTCGGCCTCGGCCGCCTTGATCAGCGAACGGATTGCGGTGGGCGCCGTGTAGAAGATGCTGACCTTGTGGCGCTGGATCATCTCCCAGAAACGCCCCGCGTTCGGGAACGTCGGCACGCCTTCGAACACGACCTGCGTGGCGCCGGCGGCCAGCGGGCCGTAGGCAATATAGGTATGGCCGGTGACCCAGCCGATATCGGCGGTACACCAGAACATGTCTTCGGGCTTGACGTCGAACGTCCAGCGCATCGTCATCAGCGCCCACAGCAGGTAGCCGCCGGTGCTGTGCTGCACGCCCTTCGGCTTGCCGGTGGAGCCCGACGTATAGAGCACGAACAGCGGATGTTCAGCGCTCACCGGCTCGGCTTCGCAGTGATCGGGCTGGCCGGCCGACACGTCTTCCATATAGCGGTCGCGGCCTTCGGTCCAGGCCACCTTGCCGCCGGTGCGGCGATAGACCACCACGTGCTTGACCGCTTCGCAGCCGCCCAGCGCCAGCGCCTCGTCGGCAATGGCCTTGAGCGGCAGTGCCTTGCCGCCGCGCATCTGTTCGTCCGCCGTGATCAGCGCCACCGCACCCACGTCAACCAGGCGCTCCTGCAGCGACTTGGCCGAGAAACCGCCGAACACCACCGAGTGGGTGGCACCGATGCGCGCGCAGGCCTGCATGGCTACCACGCCTTCGACCGACATCGGCATGTAGATGACCACGCGGTCACCCTTCCTGATGCCCAGCGCCTTCAGCCCGTTGGCGAAGCGGCTGACCTTCGCCAGCAGTTCCTTGTAGCTGACGTGCGAGACGGCGCCATCGTCGGCTTCGAAGACGATGGCCGTCTTGTCGCCATTGCCTTTCTCGATATTGCGCTCGAGGCAGTTGTACGACGCGTTGAGCTGGCCGTCCTCGAACCACTTGTAGAACGGCGCATGGCTTTCGTCCAGCACCTTGGTGAAGGGCTTGTGCCAGTGCAGCAGTTCGCGGGCGTGGCGCGCCCAGAAGCCTTCGTAGTCGCGCTCGGCCTCGGCGCACAGGGCGTTGTACGCCTCCATGCTCGGAATCGCGGCGTTCTTCGCGAACGACTCCGGGGGATTGAAAACGCGATGCTCCTGCATTACCGACTCGATGGCGGACATGGGTTGTCTCCTGGTTTGGCTTTGACTGCTTTGGGTGCAAGGTACGCCCGGCGCCTTACTTAAACCTGACGGTCCGCTTTGGGCGATGCTGCGATGCAGCAGGTCTGGCATGGCACGGCACGGGAGACTTGGGGGCACAAGTGCAGTCGGCTCTACTAAGTTAGCACAGCTATAATGCGCCGGACCCAAATACCTGAACGCGGCACACGCCCTTTCCATCGGATGGCATGCCCCCTGCCATCGCAGCCGGCCCATGGCGTGCGAAGGGTTAGCCCGCTCTGTCAAACGTGATGGTCTCCATCGGACGAACTTGCCCATCCACGCCCTCCTCCTGATCGCCGCGATGGCCCTTGTCGGCAGCAATGTCGGGCTCGGCAAATCGATCATTGCCCATGTGCCCGTGCTGCTGTTCGCGCTGATGCGATTCCTGATCGCCATCGCGTGCCTGGCGCCGTGGTACCGGCCGGCGCGCATGCGCACGGTGTCGCGCGGCGAATGGCTGAACCTGTTCCTGATGGCGTTCTTCGGCACCTTCATGTTCACGCTGCTGATGCTTGGCGGCGTGCGGCTGACCAGCGCGATGGCTGCCGGCGTGATCACCAGCACCATCCCGGCCACGGTGGCTATCCTGTCGTGGCTGTTGCTGCGTGAGCGACTGTCGCGGCGAACGGTGTTTTCGGTGCTGCTGGCCGTGGCCGGCATCGCCGTGCTCAATGTCGCGCGCGGCGGCGGCCATGACGATCCAGGCGGCCTGGGGGGCGGCGACGCGCTGGCCGGCAACCTGATGATCCTGGGCGCGGTGGTCTGCGAATCGATCTACGTCATCCTGTCGCGGCGATTGTCGCAAACGCTGGCCGCCATCGAGATCTGCGCCTACACCCACCTGATCGGCGGAGCGCTGATGCTGCCGCTGGGCATCGTGCCGTTGCTAACTTTCGACTTCGGCGGCGTGGACGGCGCCACCTGGGCCATGCTGGTCTGGTACGCGCTGTCGGCCAGCGTGTTTTCGTTCTGGCTGTGGATGAAGGGCATTCGCCATGTGCCCGCACAGCTGGCCGGGGTCTTTACCTCGGTGCTGCCGGTGGCGGCCGCGGTCTACGGCATCGTGGTGCTTGGCGAGCGGCCCGGCTGGGCCCATGGCGTGGCGCTGGCCTGCGTGCTGGCCGGCATCGCGTTGGCCAGCTGGCCGGGGCCGATCGCGCGGCGGGCGCTGGACAGCGGACCACGCTGATCCGGCCCAACGACACTAACGAATCGTTACCCGGCCGCGCTGTCGGGTGTCATGCGCTGCACGGTACAATCGACCCCCTATTCGATTGTCTGCTGACATTTACATTTTCTTCCGGCATCGCCCATGGCCCAACACACCCCGCTTCGTCCCCTGCGTCCCATTCCCCGCATCATCTTTGCCTCGCGCTGGCTGCAACTGCCGCTGTACCTCGGCCTGATCGTCGCGCAGGGCGTCTACGTCTACCACTTCCTGGCCGAGGTCTGGCATCTGCTGGCACACGTCACCACCTATGACGAAACCAAGATCATGCTGGTGGTGCTGGGCCTGATCGACGTGGTGATGATCTCTAACCTGCTGATCATGGTGATCGTGGGCGGCTACGAGACCTTCGTGTCGCGCCTGGGCATCGATAATCATCCGGACGAGCCCGAGTGGCTGGACCACGTCAACGCTGGCGTATTGAAGGTCAAGCTGTCGATGGCGCTGATCGGCATCTCGTCGATCCACCTGCTGAAGACTTTCATCGATGCCGAGCAGCGCAGCACGCACACGATCATGTGGCAGGTGATCATCCACGTGGCATTCCTGGCATCCGCACTGGCCATGGCCTGGGTGGACCGCATGGTGTCGCATCCCCACCACGCCCCGGGACATGGCGCGGCCAGCAGCGATGGTGCGGCGCAACAGGCACACTAGGCATCCCGTCCCTCCGAGGTGACTCATCCGCCTCACAGGAATACCCGACCAAAGGTGTCGACGGCTGTATGCATGCCGTACAGCCGTCGCCGCCACGGTGTATCATCCCGGGCTGTGTTTCACCGCTGCCCTCCCCCACAAAATGACAGTCATCAAGCAAGAAGACCTCATCCAGAGCGTCGCCGACTCGCTGCAGTACATCAGCTATTACCACCCGATGGACTACATCACCAGCCTGGGCCGCGCCTATGAGCTGGAACAGAGTCCGGCCGCCAAGGACGCGATTGCCCAGATCCTGACCAACAGCCGCATGTGCGCCGAAGGCAAGCGCCCGCTGTGCCAGGACACCGGCATCGTGACGATCTTCGTCAAGGTGGGGATGGACGTGCGCTGGGATGGCGCCACCATGGGCCTGACCGAGATGATCAACGAAGGCGTGCGTCGCGGTTACACGCACCCGGACAACGTGCTGCGCGCGTCGATCGTCAGCCCGCCCGAAGGCGCCCGCAAGAACACCAAGGACAACACCCCGGCCGTGATCCACTATGAAGTGGTGCCGGGCAAGACCGTCGACATCCAGGTGGCCGCCAAGGGCGGTGGCTCGGAAAACAAGTCGAAGTTCGTGATGCTGAACCCGTCCGACTCGATCGTGGACTGGGTGCTGAAGACCGTGCCGACGATGGGCGCCGGCTGGTGCCCGCCGGGCATGCTGGGCATCGGCATTGGCGGCACCGCCGAGAAGGCGATGGTGATGGCCAAGGAATCGCTGATGGAATCCATCGACATCCAGGACATCATCGCCCGCGGTCCGAAGGACTGGATCGAGGAAATGCGCGTCGAACTGTACGAAAAGGTCAACGCGCTGGGCATCGGCGCGCAGGGCCTGGGCGGCCTGGCGACCGTGCTGGACGTCAAGATCATGGCATCGCCGACGCATGCTGCATCGAAGCCCGTGGCGATGATCCCGAACTGCGCGGCCACCCGCCACGTGCATTTCACGCTGGACGGCAGCGGCCCGGCCAAGCTGGAAGCCCCCGACCTGTCGGCCTGGCCGCAGGTGGAGTGGGCCCCGAACACCGAAACGTCGAAGCGCGTCGACCTGAATTCGCTGACGCCGGAAGAAGTGGCTTCGTGGAAGCCGGGCCAGACGCTGCTGCTGAACGGCAAGATGCTGACCGGCCGCGACGCCGCGCACAAGCGCATCGCCGACATGCTGGCCAAGGGCGAGAAGCTGCCCCTGGACTTCACGAACCGCGTGATCTACTACGTGGGCCCCGTGGACCCGGTGCGCGACGAAGTGGTTGGCCCGGCCGGCCCGACGACGGCCACCCGCATGGACAAGTTCACCGAGACCATGCTGTCGCAGACCGGCCTGATCGCCATGATCGGCAAGGCCGAGCGCGGCCCGGTGGCGATCGAATCGATCCAGAAGCACAAGTCGGCCTACCTGATGGCCGTGGGCGGTGCCGCCTACCTGGTGTCGAAGGCGATCCGCGGCGCGAAGGTGCTGGCCTTTGAAGACCTGGGCATGGAAGCGATCTACGAGTTCGACGTCAAGGACATGCCGGTGACGGTGGCCGTGGACAGCTCGGGCACGTCGGTCCACAAGACCGGCCCCGCTGAATGGCAGGCCAAGATCGGCAAGATTCCGGTCGCAGCGGCGTAATTCGTTTCCAAGGCCTTGCTCCCCTCTCCCGTTCATGGGAGAGGGAGAAATCCGTCCTTACCCCCCGCGCGTGAATCCTTCCCCCATCGGCATCTTCGATTCCGGCCTTGGCGGCCTGTCCGTCCTGCGCGAAGTGCGCGCCATGCTGCCGCACGAGCCGCTGATCTACTTCGCCGATTCGCGCTACGCGCCGTACGGCGACAAGCCCGAGCGATTTGTCGAAGCCCGCACGCTGCAGGTCTGCGAATGGCTGGTGGCCCAGGGCTGCAAGGCGCTGGTGATCGCCTGCAACACGGCGACCATGCATGCCGTGCAGACGCTGCGCGAGCGGCTGGGCGTGCCGATCATCGGCGTGGAACCGGGGCTCAAACCCGCGGCGTCGCTGAGCCGGAGCAAGGTGGTGGGCGTACTGGCCACCGCCAATACGCTAAAGAGCGCCAAGTTCAACCGCCTGCTGACCTCGCTGGCGCACGACAGCCAGTACCTGTGCGCGGCGGGCCATGGGCTGGTCTCGCTGATCGAACAGGGCGACGTATCGGGCCCGGCGATTCGGGAGAAGCTCGACACCTACCTGCGGCCCATGCTGGATGCCGGCGCCGACACCCTGGTACTGGGTTGCACGCACTACCCTTTTTTGTCCGAGACGATTCGCGACATGGTCGGCAGCCGCCTGACGCTGATCGATACCGGCACGGCCATCGCGCGCCAGCTCGCCCGCAAGCTGGCCGAGTTCGGCCTGTCGGCCAGCCCCGACGCGACCCCGGCCATACGCTACCTGTCGACCAAGGACGCCGCGCACCTGCGCGAAATGGCAAGGGCGCTGCTCGATGTGGAGGCCAGCGCCGAGACCGTGGCCATCGAACCGGCCCCCGCCATCGACGCGCCTGGCTACTGAATGAAGCCTACCGGCTTGTGAAGCCGCACCTCCGGCTTCACGGAGTGCTCCTGGCGCAACTGCGCCAGGAATTCATCTGCCGTCAGCGCCTCGCCCAGCACCACTGACTGGCGCTTCACCGTCGCAAAATCGCCAGGCGTCAGGCAATCCATGCTGTCGAGATCGCGGCGGATGGCATCGGTCATGCGCCCGGCATCCCCATCGAGCGCCTCGTCGACGAACATCGCCTCGCGCTGCGCGGGCTTGAGCGGCAGAAAGCGGATCTTGAACGAGAAACGCCGCAGCGCCGCCTCATCGATGCGTTCGAACAGGTTCGTGGTGCAGACGAAGATGCCGTTGAAGCGCTCCATGCCCTGCAACATCTCGTTGACCTCGGACACCTCGTAGTTGCGCACCGCCTGCTGGCGGCTCTGCATGAAGCTGTCGGCCTCGTCGAGCAGCAGCACCGCGCCGTCTTCCTCGGCGCGCGCAAACATGGCAGCGATCTGCTGTTCCGTCTCGCCCACATACTTGCTCATCAGGTCCGAGGCGCGCCGGATCATCAGCGGCAGGTCCAGCGCCGCCGCGATGTGCTCGGCGAGCGCCGTCTTGCCGGTACCGGGCGGCCCGTAGAAGCACAACGTGCCGCGCCGGCGCGCACCCAGCGCCTGCACGATCTTGTCGACGGCGTAGCGTGTTTCCAGGTTCAGGTTGTCCAGCCGGTAGTGCGTGACAACCGGACGGGTTTCGGCCTCGGGGCGCAGGCCCATCGCGCGGTCGGCATGCTCCAGCTGGCGCAGGATCAGCGCCTCGACCGGCTCATCGACATCGGGCCGCGCGAGTTCGACGAACCGCGCCGCCGACTGCACCTGCGCCGGCGTCAGCGTCTTGCGCGCCGCCAGCGTCGCCACGAAGGCATCGCTGACGGCCAGGCTGCCAAGGTGCTTGCGAATAATGTTCTCGCGCACCTGGGGTGGCGGAATCTTTAATTCGAGATGAAACTGGAAGCGCCGCAGATAGGCCGGGTCGATCTGCCGGATCGAATTGGAAATCCAGATCACGGGCACCGGGTTCTGCTCCAGCGTCTGGTTGACCCACGCCTTGCCGTTGACGGACGCGCGCGTGTCTTCCTGTCCGAACAGGCTCATCAGTTCGCGCGCACTGCCGGGAAACACATCCTCGACTTCGTCGAACAGCAGCGCCGTGCGCGGGCGCCCCCGCAGAAAGGCTTGGGACACCTGCAACGACCGGTATCGATCCTTGCCCGACAGGCTGTTGCCATCGCGGTCGAAGCAGTCCACCTCGTAGAGTTCGCAACCGGCCTCGCGCGCCACCAGCCGCGCGAATTCGGTCTTGCCCGTGCCAGGCGGCCCATAGATCAGCACGTTGACGCCGCTGGCGTTCTGGCGCGTGGCATTGCCGAGCAGGGCGGTCAGATAACGGGCATCGGTCTCGACGTGCGGATAGTCGTTGGTGCCCAGCGTGGGTGGCGCCGCAGGCCGCGTGAAGACCGCCATCATCTCGGCCTCGCTCGCGTAGTTGCCCAGCAGCACGTGCAGCAGGCGGTCGGACAGGCGCATCAGGTCGCCCAGATCCGTCACGCTGTTTTCCGGTAGCGGCTGTTCGATCAGGTTCAGCGTCTCCAGGCGCGACCCCGGCCGCAGCGACGACGCGATGTCAGCCGGGCTGGCCGCGGTCAGCCCCCCCAGGATCTGGAATGCTTCCTGGCTGTGGGCCACCTTGCAGTCGACCATCACCGCGCGCAGGTCTCGCTTGTACTTGGCCAGCGCCGCGTAGAGCAGCAGCTTGCGCTCGTGGTCGGGCAGGTTCAGCACGTGGCTGAGCATGTCGATATTGCGCACCAGCAGCACGCGCTCGCCATCGAGCCGCGACGCAATCGCGGCCGACGACGCGGCAAAGACCGCGAACATGTCCTTGGCGTGGTGCTTGACGTATTCGTCGAGATAATAAAACAGCGCGCTTTCGTCGAAGGCACTGTTCCACTGGCCGTGGCGCTCCAGGAATTCCTCGGGCGACAGGCGCGAGGCGCCTTTCCACGCAGGCATGTCGGCGCAGCGCGCGGACAGGAATCGCTGCACGCGCAGCACCACGCCGTACGGCCACACCATTTCCTGCGCGCTGACGGTCAGCACGTCATTGATATTGCTGCGCAGATTGAAACGCGGCCCAAGCGCGCAGACCACGCGCAACGCAAACTGGGCGCACATCCAGTCGAGCGCCGAAGTGCCCACCGTGCCGGACGACGCGCGCAACAACGTGCTGCGGTCGTCCATCATGCGGTCGTCTTCAGCAAAACGGGTGAAGTCCATGGCTGGTTCCCTTCGCACGGGGCGCGGGGCGTCCGGACCGCGGGGAACGCCTGGCCTGTGCCGTGTCTGCCGCTAACTGGGGATTCCTATTAATCGTAGCGCGGATTTCCGCGGGTGGGGCATCGGAGGCATGCCGGGGCGCGACCTGTCCCACGTAACGCCGGATCGACACGCTGCCCGCCATTGCTGCGCAGTCCGCAATGAAGCGCCCGCACAATATCGTCACGCATTGCACAATACGCAACAAATAAGAATCATTATCGTTTATACTATCCCGCTGATACGCTGCCCAAGAGTGGCGCTCCCCCTGTAACCGGTTTTCAGCTGTGTTTCTTTGGAGCGTTATCATCATGGAATTGCTATTGAGCCTGCTGGTCGGATGTGGAATCTCGCTGATCCTGTTCTACCGCAAGTGATTGTGCCGCCAGGCGGACACCTGTCGTTCCTCTCATGTTCGATCAACGATTTTTAAAGATCACCGTTGCGGTCCTGCTGTTCCATGTCGGACTGCTGTATTTGATCCAGAGCGGGCTGGCCCGCAAGATGACGGAAGCTGTCATCGCCCCGGAGATCATCGCCCGCATCATCCCAATGGAGCAGCCGAAGCCCGAGCCGCCCGCCCCCGAACCGCCCAAGGCACAACCTACGCCGCCCAAGCAGGTCAAAGTCGTAACACCGCGTCCGACTCCGCCCAAGCCGCAGCCGACGCCGACCCCGGTCGCCAATCTGCCGCCGACGCCGAACGCCATCGAAGCGCCGCCCGCTCCGCCTGCCCCGCCGGCACCGGAGCCGCCCGCACCGCCGCCGACCGCCACCAACGCCGCACCGCGTGCTGTCGGTATCGGCGAAATGGCATGCTCGCAACCCGCGCCGGTGTATCCGCGCCAGTCGCAGCGCATGGGTGAGACCGGCGAGGCCGTCATCCGGCTGAACTTCGACGAGACCGGCAAGGTCGTGAAGGCCGTGGTGTCGAAGACCAGCGGGTCCGATCGCCTGGACGAGGCCGCACTGACCGCCGCCAGGGCGATCCGCTGCAAGCCGTACATGGAGAACGGACGCGCCATGGCCGCCACCGCGCAGCAACCGATCAAATTCGAGCTGAACTGATTTCCCGGAATTTTCCGATACCCTAAACACTGACACTTTCAGGAACCACCATGCAGGACCTCGGACTCTCCCACCTCTGGTCGCAAGGCGATTTCGTCATGCGCGCGACCGCCATCATTCTGCTGATCATGTCGCTGCTGTCGTGGATCGTGATTCTCACCAAGGCGTGGGATCTGGTTCGCCTCAAGAAGATGGCGCAAGGCGCGGAAAAGCGCTTCTGGCACTCGGACGATTTCGACCACGCGCTCGACACCCTGGGTGCCAGCGAGGCCAATCCGTTCCGCACCCTTGCCGTTACCGGCAAGGAAGCCGCCCAGCACCATCGCGCGAGCCAGCCGCAACTGCATGACGCGCTGGACATCTCCGACTGGCTGACCCGGTCGCTGAAGAGCTCGATCGACGAAGCGGTTGCCCGGATGCAATCGGGCCTGGCCGTGCTGGCCTCGGTGGGCTCCACGGCACCGTTCGTGGGACTGTTCGGCACCGTGTGGGGCATTTATCACGCCCTGATCGGCATCGGCGCCTCGGGCGTGCCGACCATCGACAAGGTCGCCGGCCCCGTGGGCGAGGCCCTGATCATGACGGCCTTCGGCCTGGCCGTGGCCATCCCCGCCGTGCTGGGCTACAACGCCCTGAGCCGCGGCAACAAGGGCGTGATCAGCAAGCTGAACCGTTTTGCGCACGACCTGCACGCCTACTTCGTAACCGGCGCCCGTGTGCGTCCGACCTCCGCCAACCGCGCTTCCGACGATGCGTCGATGCGCCTGGCCGTCAAGAACTGAGCGCGACTCATAGCGCCTGAAGGAAAGCATCATGGCATTCGGCACTCTCGACGGCGACGATGACGAGGTGATGAGCGAGATCAACATGACGCCGCTGGTGGACGTCATGCTGGTGCTCCTGATCATCTTCATCATCACGATTCCCGTCATCAATCATGCGGTCAAGATCGACTTGCCGCGTGCGACCAACCAGCCCAACGACGCCAAGCCGCAAAGCATCAACGTTTCGGTCGATGCACAAGGCAAGGTGTTCTGGAACCAGGAAGAAGTGGATCAGGCGCAGTTGGAACAGCGCATTGCGAACGCCGCGCAACTGCAGCCGCAGCCTGAGCTGCACCTGCGCGCCGACCGCGATGTGCGCTACGAGCGCGTGGCCGAAGTCATGGCCGCCGCGCAGCACGGCGGGCTGGGCAAGATCGGCTTTATCACGGAACCGAAGCACTGATCCGGCCTGGGCCGGCGCTCAGTAGCCGCTTCGTTTTCGCCGCAAAGGGCACCTTCGGGTGCCCTTTTGCATGGGTGTCCGACTCGCCTCGCACCTCCTGGCGACCCGTACCCCCAACCACCGCAGCAACGATTGCGTCACAGATGTAACTTCATGCGAAGAGGCTTGTAATGATAACGGTTCTCATTTAAGATATTCTCATCGTGATTCGCAGCGTGCGGATCGAGCCGACATCCACTGTCCGTCTTCAGACGGACCACCGGAACTTCGAACGGAGAAGACCATGAGCACCCTGAGCCTGCCGCTGTCGCAACCGCGTGAAGTCACGCGCCGCCGCCTGTCCCTGCGCCGTGTGGAGGTTGCCCCGCAGTCGCGCCGTGACACGGCCGCTGCGTCGTCAGGCGCTTCGTCGACAGCCTCGGCCGCGCTGGAGTCGGTCAAGTCGGCAGTCGCCGCCCTGCCCGCCCGCCTGGAGGCATTCATGCGCCAGACGCCCGCCAGCAACGCCGACGCCCCGGCCGTGCCGCTCGAAGCGATCATGCAAGGCGCCACGACGCTGCCGATCCTGCACAACGGGGACGTTTATACGCTGCGCGTCACGCGCTATGGCAAGCTGATCCTGACCAAATAATCAGGAAGACCGGCGCAGAACGGCAGCCGGATTCCTCTGTAACGACTTTTGTGGGGACCACCCGTCCAACGGGTGTTGGGCAGTAGCCAGACGATCGGACTTCCCTGCCAGGCGATCTTTCCAGATCCTTGCCTGAA
This sequence comes from Ralstonia sp. 25mfcol4.1, assembly GCF_900104095.1. Classification (GTDB taxonomy): domain Bacteria; phylum Pseudomonadota; class Gammaproteobacteria; order Burkholderiales; family Burkholderiaceae; genus Cupriavidus. Next base: position 352,373 of record NZ_FNJO01000001.1, read on the forward strand.
CGGCCGATGCCAGCCATGCCACCTTTTTATACCGCCCCGCAGGCATTGCGCCTGCGGGGCTTTTTGCGCCAGTCAGCGCGGCGCTGACTGGGAGCCATCGGGGATCAGATGCCGAGAGCGGCGATGCCCGCGCGCGCAATCTGTGCGTCTTCGGTCGACTTCACACCGGACACACCGACGGCACCCACCACCTGGTTGTTCACCACGATGGGCACGCCACCCTCCAGCATGCCTTGCAGCACGGGGGCGGTCATGAACGAGTAGCGGCCGTTGTTGATCATGTCTTCGTAAATCTTCGATTCGCGGCGGCCCAGCGACGCCGTACGGGCCTTTTCCGTGGCGATGTAGGCCGAGATCGGGGCCACGCCATCCAGGCGAATCGAGCCGAGCGGATGACCACCGTCGTCGACGACCACAATCGTGACAGCCCAGTTGTTTGCCGCGGCTTCGGCCTCGGCGGCGACCAGCACCTTCTTCACGTCGTCAGCCGTCAGTACGCTCTTTTGCTGCATACCTCTCTCCATCGTTCAGGGTTGAGGCTGCAGTATATCGCGCCCCTTCCACGCGAAATGACGCAATCCGCGCCTTGCGAGGTGAAACTGCTTCACCTCCGCAAGACTTGACGATCATGTCGCTGCCGGTCCGCACCGGGCGCGGAAAACAAAAAGCCCGCGATATCTCTCCGATATCGCGGGCCTTGCTTGTTCGCGTGCTGGGAAGCGATCAGGCGCCGTCGCTGAACGCGTCGCGGCGGTCAGTCACCCGCGCTCCGTCCGAATACACATCGCGCGATCCGGTCACGCGCGCACCATCGGTGTACACGTCCCGATTGGTGATACGGGCGCCATCGGTATAGACGTCACGCGTATCCACAGCCCGTTGGCCACCGCTGTAGATGTCGTATTTGACCGGCGCGGCGAACACCGATGTCGAGAGCGCGGCGAGCGCCCCTATTGCGGCGACGGCCGCCAGACGTTTCTTGAGTGCCATGTGAATCCCCTTGTTCTGTTTGACGACGGGCGCCACGCCATCAGCATGTGATCCTGGGAGCGTTGCTGTGGGAGCGGCGTCACGTGAGGCAGTTTAGGGGAAAACCCCTAGCAGAATATCCAGATCGCTTGACGCTACGCATCAAAAACTTTGAGCGACGAAATTTCGCGGGAACCTACACGCGCAATGTTCCACCAAAGCGTTCCGGAAAAATCTGCCGGGATGAACGCAATAGATCGCCTCGGCAAAAAAAAAGCCCCGAATCGGGGCTTTTTCTGACAAACAGCTTTCAATGGCTTTCGGCAAGGCACACGGATCAGTGGTGATGTCCGTGGCCACGACCGCCACCGTAGTAGCCGCGGCCGTGCCAGCCCGGGCCATAGTAATAGCGCGGGCCACCATAGCCGTAATAGCGCGGCGCGCCATAGTAGACGGGGGCCGGACGAACCACCACAGGCGGCGGGCCGTAATAGACAGGCGCCGGCGCCACGACCACCGGCGGAGGCGGCGCATAGTAGGCAGGTGCCGGCGGATAATAGGCGGGACCGCCCACGACAACGCCCGGAACACCGATCGCCACGTCGACGTTCACACGCGCCATTGCAGCGCCCGACGCCAGCGCGGCGGCTACACCGAATGCTGCGAACAACCAACGTTTCATGATCGTGCTCTCTGGGAGTTAGGAAGAATCCTGATACTCGCTATTGTACGAGGTCACGAACCTGCAGGTGAAACGGTGGTATCGACATTGTTACCGCCGGTAACAGCCGGATCACATCTCGTGGGCGACGTGTCCAGCTTGCTTCCTGCGGACGAAGCCACCACAATACCGGGCTTGCCGTGCGGCCGTGGAGAAATTGGTAGACTCAGCAGACTTAAAATCTGCCGCCTTTCCGGGCTTACGGGTTCGAGTCCCGTCGGCCGCACCAGACTCTCCAGCTCTCATCCAGGTGCTCGGCGCCCCTTGCCGTTCACACCAGAACCGCGCAAAGAGCAGCGCCCACCACCATCAGGAAGACAAACAGCAGGCCCGCCAGTGCCAGCGGCTTGCGGCCGGCGCGTAGCAGATCGCCAATCCGCGTATGCAGGCCGATGGCGAGCATCGCGCAGGCCAGCAGCCAGTTGTCCAGCGCCGTCAGCGCAGGCTTCCATTCGCCGGGCACGAGTGCCGCCGAGTTCAGCGCCATCACCGCGACAAAGCCGACCGCAAACCAGGGCACCGAACGCAGCAGGCCCTTCAGGTTGCGCGAGGCCCCCGATTCCTGCGACCAGCTCGTGCGCGGCCACAGGGCCATGATCAGCAGGAGCGGCCCCAGGGCCAGCACGCGGACCATCTTTGCCACCACGGCGGCATCGGCCGTGGTATCGCTCACCATCTTGCCCGACGCGATCACCTGCGCCACTTCGTGCAGCGTGGCACCCGTGAAGATGCCGAAGGCGCGCTCGCTCACCGCCAGGTGCCAGTGTTGCGTGGCCAGTTCGTACATCCACGGGTACAGCAGCATGCCGGCCGTACCGAACAGCACGACGGTCGCCACGGCGACAGCCGTCTGACGATCGTCAGTGCGCACCACCGACGACACGGCGATGGCTGCTGCTGCGCCGCAGACCGCACTGCCCGCGCTCACCAGGATGGCTTCGCGCCGGCTCAGGCCGAAGAACGACGAGCCGACCCAGGTACCGAACAGCAGCGTGGCCACCAGCATCATCAGCGGCACGACGATGCCGCCGACACCCAGCGCCGCGATGGCGCCGAACGTCAGGCGCAGGCCATACAGCGCCACCCCCAGACGAAGCATGTGATGTCGCGCGAACTGCATGCCCGGGGCCAGCGGCGTCAGCCAGTGCTTGGGCATGGTGTTGGCCGCGATCATGCCGGCGAACATCGCCAGTGTCAGGGCCGACAAGCCATATTGCGAGATGGCCGGATGATCGGCCACCACCTGGGCAAGCCAGGCAACCGCGCCCAGCGGCAGCAGCGTCAGGATGCGCTTGCGCCACAGCGTCAGCGTGGACGGCGCGATGGCGACGGAAATCGAATGTGGGGCAGGAGCCGTAGACATGGCAGCAAACAGGTTCTTGTGCGATGCCTTGCAGCGTACGCACCCGTTGCTAACCAGTAAAACGGGTAATATCGTTATGCGTAACCGGATATATCGATAGAACATGGAACAGCGCCCGCTCCGCCTGACCCTGCGCCAATTGCAGGTGTTTGTAGCCGTCGCCCAGCACGGCAGCACGATTGCTGCCTCGGAGTCGCTGGCGATGTCGCAATCGGCAGTCAGCGCATCGCTCGCCGAGCTCGAGCGTGCGCTGAATGGGGCACTATTCGACCGCGTGGCACGCCGGCTTGCCATTAACGAAGCCGGCCGCCAGTTCTTCCCGCGCGCGCTGTCGCTGCTGGATCAGGCCCATGAACTGGAGCGGTTTGCGTCGGAAGGGGGCGTGCAATTGCGCATCGCGGCCAGCAACACCATCGGCAGCTATATCCTGCCCGCGCTGCTGGCGGGCTTCCGCAACGCCCAGACCGGCCCTTGCGCCCTCGACCTGCGCATCGGCAACACCCACGACGTGTTGCAGGCGCTGGTGAAATTCGAAGTCGATATCGGCCTGATCGAAGGCACCAGCCACGAGCGCGACCTGCGCAGCATGCACTGGTGCGACGATGAGATGGTCGTCGTCGCCGGACCGTCCCATCCGCTGGCGACGGCCGCTGAGCGCCCGGAAAACCTGCACGACATGTTGCGCGAAGCCGACTGGATCGTGCGCGAGCCCGGCTCGGGCACCCGCGAAATCATCGAAGCCCGTCTGGTGCCGGAACTCGGCGCGCTACGCTTTGCGCTGGAGCTTGGCAACGCGGAAGCCATCAAGCGCGCCGTCATGAGCGGCTTCGGCGTCAGTTGCCTGTCGCTTCACGTCGTTCGCGATGAAATCGAGCGTGGTCAGCTGGTGGCGCTGCGCAGCGGCCTGCCGCGCGTGATCCGGCCGCTGCAACTGGTCGTCCATCAGGACAAGTTTCCGACGCAGGGCCTGCTGGCCTTTACCGAATACCTGCGTGGTTCCGCGCCAGTGCTCCCGTCCCCTCAGGCCGGCTGAGGATCGCGCTGCCTTTCGCCATCCGCGCGTGCCGTGTAACGGTCAAGCAGATGGAACATGACGGGATTGAGCAGGATCGACAGCAGCGCGCCCGCCAGAATCAACGCCTGACCGCGCTCGGGCAGGATATTGAGATAGACGCCCAGGCTGGCCAGAATGAACGAGAACTCTCCGATCTGCGCGAGGCTTACGGCAATCGTCAGACCGACGCGCGTGTCATGACCAAACGCACGCACGATGCCTAGCGCGGCCAGTGACTTGCCCACCAGGATAATCAGCAGCGTCGCCAGCACGCCCCAGGGGTCGTTCACCAGCACCATCGGATTGAACAGCATGCCCACCGAGACAAAGAACAGCACGGCAAAGGCATCGCGCAGCGGCAGCGATTCCTCTGCCGCCCGATGGCTGAATTCCGATTCGGCCATCACCATGCCGGCAAAGAACGCGCCGAGCGCAAACGACACACCGAACAGCGAATAGGCGCCAAACGCCACGCCGAGTGCCACGGCCAGTACGCCCAGGCGAAACAGCTCGCGGCTGCCGGTCCACACGATGCGTTCGAGCATCCACGGGATAAAGCGCCGGCCGACGACCATCATCACGGCCACGAACGCCGCTACCTTGCCCAGGGTCGAGAAAATCTCGACCAACACATCCATCGTAGTCGGCGCCGATGCCCCGGCGACCTCGCCGTCCGCGCCACCACCGAGCAGACCGGCCATGGCCGGCAGCAACACCAGCGTGAGCACCATCGCCAGGTCTTCCACGATCAGCCAGCCCACCGCGATGCGCCCCTGTTGCGATTCGATCAGATCACGCTCCTGCAGCGCGCGCAGCAGCACCACAGTACTGGCCACCGACAGCGCCAGCCCATAGACAAGGCCCTGGCCCCAGTGCCAGTCGAAGCCCCAGGCCACCAGCATGCCCAGCGCCGTCGCAATGCCGATCTGGACGATGGCGCCCGGAATCGCGATCCTCTTCACGGCCATCAGGTCTTTGACCGAGAAATGCAGGCCCACCCCGAACATCAGCAGAATCACGCCCAGTTCCGCCAGTTCGGGCGCCAGAGCCTGGTCCGCCGTGTAGCCCGGCGTGTGCGGCCCCACCACGATACCTGCGCACAGGTAGCCAATCAGCGGCGGCAGCCGGAACCGGTTAGCGATGGCTCCCAGAATGAACGCCAGCACGATACCGCCGACGATGGTGCTGATAAGCGGAGTGGCGTGATGCATGCGTCTGGGGTTCCTTTCCGGTTGTCTCGATAATCTGGATGAACCACCGGCGCACCCGCGCGCCGTCCCGCCGGCGCATCATGCGCAGTGGCATGTCGCGGACAGGAAGGCACCTGGATCGTTACTGGTGGTACGGGAAGAGCGGCCGCAGACCGCGGGTGCATCGCAATTTCGCCATGCGCCGCGGCAGGAGGGAGTGCATCGGAATACGACTACGCGAGGTGGCTTGCCACGCCAGGCGCCGTCCCGGATGCGTACGGCATGACGTAATGTAACACGCGAGCCACCCCGCTCAAGATGAGAGGAATCGCAAAAAACTGGGGAAGTTCGGCGAATGCCGGCGCAGAAAACACAACGGCGCCACATGGGCGCCGTCGGCTTGCAACTGGAGGCGGAGGTCGGAATCGAACCGGCGTACACGGCTTTGCAGGCCGCTGCATAACCACTCTGCCACCCCGCCAGGTGACGATGCTGGATTGTATCCGGATTCGCCGCGAGCGTCGTGACTGCCGACACCGCGACGGGGATGCAACCCCGCTAAACACGCTAAAGAAAAAGGGAAGCGTTGCTTCCCTTTGGGATTGGAGCGGGAGACGAGTCTCGAACTCGCGACCTCAACCTTGGCAAGGTTGCGCTCTACCAACTGAGCTACTCCCGCGTACAACTTTTACTGCTGTGGCAGCTCGCGCTGCCGTTCCGCCGACCTGACCAACATCGCCATGTCACCGGATGCCATTAACCTGGAGCGGGAGACGAGTCTCGAACTCGCGACCTCAACCTTGGCAAGGTTGCGCTCTACCAACTGAGCTACTCCCGCAGGGCCCTGCATCATACCGAAAAGCAGACTATCGCGCAACTTCTTTTAACTACGCAGCTTTATGCTGGCAATTCGCGCTAAGTACCGCTTATCTTGCTGCTTTCGTTTGCGTCGTCAGCAGCGAGAACGAGATTATTGCAAAGAGAGAACCGGCTCGTCAACAACTTTTTGCAAGGAATTTCATTTTTGTGTTCGCGCCCCGGTCAGCGCATCGCTGCGCTCGCGTATCTGGGGCCAGGCGAGCTTCATGTAGTAGATCATCGACCACAGCGTCAGCACAGCCGCCACGTAGATCATCAGGGTGCCGAGCAGCGAAGCATCCAGCCCGAACAGCGTGTCATTGAACAGCAGCAGCGGGATGGCAATCATCTGCCCGGTGGTCTTCAGCTTGCCCAGGAAGTTCACGGCCACGCTCTTCGACGCCCCGATTTGCGCCATCCATTCGCGCAGGGCCGAAATCGTGATCTCGCGGCCGATGATGACCAGCGCGATCAGGTCGGCCACGCGCCCCAGGGCCAGCAGCGAGAGCAGCGCCGCGGTGACCATCAGCTTGTCGGCCACCGGGTCCAGGAAGGCGCCAAAAGCCGAGGTCTGGTTCCAGCGCCGCGCCAGAAAGCCATCCAGCCAGTCCGTGACCGCCGCGATGATGAAGAACGACGCCGCCGTCACGTTCTTGGTATGCATCGGCAGCCAGGCCTCGGGCAGGTAATAGACCCCGACGACAAGCGGGATCATGGCCACGCGAAGCCAGGTCAGCAGGATGGGAATATTCAGTGGCATGGGCGGTGCGTTCGTGCGCCAGAATCTGGCTGGTCTGCGATGTGGTCGCCAAGGCGGATTGCGCGATTGTCGCCGATTTCGGCTTCAACCCGTTAATTTCGGGCCGAAAGCCGCCCAATACCTGCCAGGGACGGGCTTTCAGTGCAATTGCCGGTAGATTTCCTCGGCCAGCGCCCGTGAAATGCCTTCCACGCTGGCCAGCTCGTCGATGCTGGCGGCCATCACGCCGCGCAGGCCGCCAAATCGCGTCAGCAGCTTCTGCCGGCGACGCGCACCCACGCCTTCGATTTCTTCGAGCCGCGACGTGGTGCGTGCCTTGGCCCGCTTGGCGCGCATGCCGGTGATGGCAAAGCGGTGGGCCTCGTCGCGGATCTGCGCCACGAGCATCAGGGCCGCGCTACCCTGCCCCAGTTCCAGCGACGGACGCCCGTCGGCGAATACCAGCGTCTCCAGCCCCACCTTGCGCCCTTCGCCCTTGGCCACCCCAACCAGCAGGCCAATGTCGAGCCCCAGCTCCTCGAACACCTGCCGCGCCACCTCGACCTGGCCTTTGCCACCATCGATCAGCACCACGCGCGGCATGCGGGGCACGCCCCCGGCGCCGGCGGCGTTCGGATCGCCGCCATCCTCCTGAATCTGCTCGACCAGCTTCTGGTAGCGGCGCGTCAGCACCTGGCGCATGGCCGCGTAGTCGTCGCCGGGCGTGATGTCGGTGATATTGAAGCGCCGATACTCGCTGTTCTGCATCTCGTGGTGATGAAACACCACGCACGACGCCTGTGTGGCCTCGCCTGCCGTGTGGCTGATATCGAAGCACTCGATACGGAACATGGCCAGGTCCTCCATGTCGAGGCCGATGGTTTCGGCCAGCGCGCGGGTGCGGGCCTCCTGGCTGCCCTGCTCGGCCAGGCGTCTGGCCAGCGCCAGGCCGGCGCCCTGCGCAGCCATTTCCAGCCACACCTTGCGCTGTCCCTGAGGCTGCCGCACCAGCGCGACCTTGCGCCCGGCCTGCATCGACAGCGCCTCGACCACCGCGCCGTCGGCCGGCAGATGGCTGACCACGATGATCGGCGGGGGCGCCTGATCGAGATAGTGCTGGATCATGAAGGCGGACAGCACGCGCGCGGCAATGCGATCGACCGACAACGGGCCCGCGTCGGCCGCAGACGCGGTTCCGGCTGCGGCCTCACCGGGGGGCGCCTCGGATGTTTCCGATGCCTCGGCGGTGTCGTCGCTCTCTTCGACGATCATCGCCGCTTCATCGGCATGGGCCGGAAAGTAGGCCTTGTCGCCCAGATGCCGCCCGCCTCGCACCATGGCCAGGTTCACGCAGGCGCGGCCGCCCTGCACGGCCACGGCCAGCACGTCGATATCGCGCGCCTGACCAACCTCCTCCACGGCCTGCCGCTTGAGTACCGTCGACAACGCGCCAATCTGGTCGCGCACGGCGGCGGCCTGCTCGAACTGCAATTGCACCGCGTGCGATTCCATCTTCTGCTGCAGACCCTCTAGCACCTCGGTCTCGCGGCCCTGCAGGAAGCTCGCGGCGTTGCCCACGTCGCGCGCATAGTCTTCCTGCGAAATCGCGTTCACACAGGGCGCCGTACAACGGTGGATCTGATGCAGCAGGCACGGCCGCGTGCGATTGTTGAATACCGTGTCCTCGCAGGTGCGCAACTGGAATACCTTCTGCAGGATCTGCATGCTCTCGCGCACCGCATGCGCACTCGGGAACGGACCGAAGTACTGGTGCTTGCGGTCGGTCGCGCCCCGGTAATACGCCATGCGCGGAAACTTGTGGCCGGTCAGCTTCAGGAACGGATACGACTTGTCATCGCGGAACAGGATGTTGTAGCGCGGCGCCAGCGCCTTGATGAGATTGTTCTCAAGCAGCAGCGCCTCGGCTTCGGTCCGCACGACGGTCGTCTCGATTCGCGCGATCTTGCCCACCATCATGGCAATGCGCGGCGACAACTGCGTCTTGTTGAAATAGCTCGATACCCGCTTCTTCAGGTCGCGCGCCTTGCCCACATAGAGCACGTTGCCATCGGCATCGAAATAGCGATAGACACCGGGCAGCCCCGGCATCCGCGCCAGGATCGGCCGTGGATCGAAGTCCGGCACATCGGGGGGCTCCGGAGCCTGCACCTCGATCGGGGCGGCGTCGGATTCGGGTATCACGGGGTCGGTCTGGGGGACGGGTTCCTGCTCGGGCATCGCGGGCGGATTGGACGAATAAGGGGCGCCATCGGTGCGCCATCCATGCGCCCACACGGGGCGCTGGCCTAGAATCGCAAGTTTAGAGCAATTCGTCCGGAAGACTTCCTGAACGCCGGCCGCCCGTGCCGGGTCCTCGTCGTATCTTCGCCAAACCCTCCGCGCCATGCCTATCCGTTCCTGGGACATTTTCTGCACGATCATCGACAACTTCGGCGACATCGGCGTTTGCTGGCGGCTGGCGCGCCAGCTGGCCCAGGAGCACGGTCATGCGGTCCGACTCTGGGTGGATGACCTGGCCAGCTTTGCCCGGCTGGCACCGGAAATCGACCCGGCCGCCACGCACCAGCGCCTGGCCGGTGTTGAAGTGCGGCGCTGGGCGCCGCAGCCGGACGCCCCGTTCGATGCCCCCGCGCCGCACGACGTCGTGATCGAGGCGTTCGCCTGCCACCTGCCCGAGTCGTTCCTGGCCGCCATGGCCGCCGCGCCGCGCAAGCCGGTCTGGATCAATCTGGAATATCTGAGTGCCGAGGACTGGGTCAGCGAGCACCACGCGATGGCGTCGCCCCATCCGCGCCTGCCGCTGACCAAGTACTTCTTCTTCCCGGGCTTTGCGCGCGGCACGGGCGGCCTGTTGCGCGAATCGATGATCGGCGCTTCGCGCGATGCCTTCCGCACCAGCCCGGCCGCGCAGGCCACGCTGTGGCACCGGCTCGGCGTCCAGCCCACGCCGGGGGCGCTGCAGGTCAGCCTGTTCGCCTATGAGAATCCGGCCACGCCCGCCCTGCTCGACCAATGGCGCGACGGGGCCACGCCCATCGAATGCTTCGTTCCCCAGGGGCTGGCCGCGACACAGATCGGCCAATGGCTGGGCGCGGCGCCGCTGCCGGGCACCACTCACCATCGCGGCAATCTCGTCCTCCATGGCATCCCGTTCGTGCGCCAGGAACACTACGACGAACTGCTCTGGGCTTGCGACATCAATTTCGTGCGCGGCGAGGATTCCTGCGTGCGCGCCCACTGGGCCGCCCGGCCGATGATCTGGCACATCTACCCGCAGGACGACCAGGCGCACCACATCAAGCTCGACGCGTGGCTGACACGTTTTGCGCGGGCAGGAGTGGCGCCCGAGGCATCCGCGGCGCTGATCGCTTTCTCCCATGCGTGGAACGGCTACGGCGCGGCACCCGACTGGGCGGCGCTGCAGGCACAACTGCCAGCCCTGACCGCCGGCATGGATCGTTGGCAGCGGCAGTTGCAGCACTTGGGCGACCTCGCAGCGAATCTCGTGGCCTTTAGCGAAAATCAGGTAAAATAGCCGGTTGATTTTGATGGCGAGCCAAGTTTCAAGGCCCAAGAACAAACTGCCGGCTGCGCGCCTTCGCCATACCGAATTCCGGGTGCTATCCCCTACCTTGTGCCCGGACCATTTTTTTCAGGAAGACAGTTCAGATGAAAATCGCACAGGAACTCCGCGTCGGCAACGTGTTCATGATCGGTTCCGACCCGATGGTGGTTCAGAAGGCCGAATACAACAAATCGGGCCGTAACGCCGCCGTTGTCAAGATGAAGTACAAGAACCTGCTGACGGACGCCCCGGGCGAATCGGTCTTCAAGGCCGACGACAAGTTCGAAGTGGTGGTGCTGGAACGTCGCGAATGCACGTTCTCGTACTTCGCCGACCCGATGTACGTGTTCATGGACACCGAGTTCAACCAGTACGAAGTCGAGAAGGACAGCATGGGTGATGCGCTGAACTACCTCGAAGACGGCATGGCTGTGGAAGTGGTGTTCTACAACGACAAGGCCATCTCGGTGGACATGCCGACGACGCTGGTCCGCGAGATCATCTACACGGAACCGGCCGTCAAGGGCGACACCTCGTCGGGCAAGGTGCTCAAGGGCGCCAAGATCAACACCGGCTTCGAACTGCAAGTGCCGCTGTTCTGCAACATCGGCGACAAGATCGAAATCGACACGCGTACCGGCGAATACCGCAGCCGCGCCAACTAAGCTTCACGGCGCCACGCGATAAGAAAGGGCAGCTTCGGCTGCCCTTTTTGTCGTCCCCGGCGTGCCGGGCGCCGTGATCCTTACTTGACCAAATCCAGGTCCTTCAGCAGACGCAGCGCGGCACGGTATTCGCCCTCCTGCACGAGCTTGTTCCAGTCCAGCGGCTTGCGGCGGCCAAACAGCTTGCGGATACGGCGCTGCGACGTCTTCGAAATCGACGTGTCGAGCTCCGAAAGCAGCTGATCGGCCTTGTCCGGGTTGTTGCAGATCAAGACCATGTCACAACCGGCGTCGAGCGCGGCCTTGGCGCCCTGCGTGACGGTGCCCGCAACGCTGGCGCCCTCCATGCTGAGGTCGTCGCTGAAAATCACGCCTTCGAAACCCAGCTGCGAGCGCAGGACGTCCTGGAGCCAGAAGTGCGAAAAGCCCGCCGGCGCCGGATCCACCTTGGGATAGATCACGTGTGCCGGCATCACCGAGGCCAGCGCCGGCCCCATCCAGTCATACGGACGGGCATCGTGTGCCAGGATCTCGTCGAGCGTGCGCTCGTCGACGGGCACCGCCACGTGGGAATCGGCCTCCACGTAGCCATGCCCCGGAAAATGCTTGCCGCAGTTCGCCATGCCGGCCAGCAGCAGGCCGTGGGTCAGATGATTGGCCAGCATCGTGACCACGCGCGGATCGGCGTGGAAGGCACGGTCGCCGATCACGCCGCTGCGGCCGAAGTCCAGGTCGAGCACCGGCGTGAAGCTCAGGTCGATATCGCAGGCTCGCAGTTCGGCCGCCAGCACATAGCCGCAGGCGATGGCCGCCTTGGTGGCCGTCAGCACGTCGCGGTCCCACAGCTGGCCCAGTCTGGCCATGGCCGGCAGGTGCGTGAAGCCGTCGGTCTTGGCGCGCTGCACGCGGCCGCCTTCGTGGTCGATGCAGATCAGCACATCGTCGCGCACATTGCGGATCGCGCGGGTCAACGTCACCAGCTGCGCGCGCGACTCGAAATTGCGCGCGAACAGGATCACGCCACCGGTCAGGGGATGCGCGATGCGGCGCTCGTCTTCGGCATTGAGCTGCTTGCCCACCACGTCGAGCACCACGGGACCCGGACGCTTGCCGGACACTTTATTGTTCATATCGGTTCAGTTCGAGGCTGGTTCAGGCAGCGGACCGGGCTGAGCCGTCCGCTCCGCGATCGCGAAGGCGACCGCATACTCATGTTCATCGCTGACACTGACCCGAATGGTCAGGCCGCGTTCCCGAACCCACTCGGCCAGCTCGCCCGTGCACTGCGGGGTGGGCTCGCCAGACGGCAGGTTCAGCAATTCCATCGCGCGCCAGGTCATCGGCCAGCGCATGCCGAGCCCGATCGCCTTCGAGAAGGCTTCCTTGGCGGCAAAGCGCGTGGCCAGGAACGCCAGGCCGCGCTTTTCGGAGCGCGCCTTGCGCGCGTGATAGATCTTCAGTTCGCGCGGGCCGAGTACCTTTTCGGCAAACCGGCCGCGCGTGCGATCCATCACGCCTTGCACGCGATCAATCTGGATGATGTCGGTGCCGACGCCGTAGATCACGCCGCCTGCCCCGGCACGGGATAACGGGTGCCAAGCCGCGCCGCCACCATGATGGCCTTCATCTCGCGCACGGCGTTCTGCCAGCCGACGAACACCGCGTGCGCGACGATGGCGTGGCCGATGTTCAGCTCCTTGATGCCCGGCAGCGCCGCGATGCGTTGCACGTTCGTGTAATGCAGGCCATGGCCGGCGTTGACGATCAGGCCGTGCTTCTGGCCAGCCATCACGCCCTGGGCCACGCGCTGGAACTCCGCTTCCTGCGTATCGGCCGTGTGGGCATCGGCATAGGCGCCGGTATGGATCTCGATCACCGGCGCCTTGCACGCGGCTGCGGCGGCAATCTGATCGGGGTCCGCGTCGATGAACAGCGACACACGGATGCCGGCATCGGCCAGCTGGCGGCATGCCGCGCTGACCTGCTCGAAATGGCCCGCCACGTCGAGACCGCCTTCGGTGGTCACTTCCTCGCGCTTTTCCGGCACCAGGCACACGTCCTGCGGCTTGATCTCGCACGCGATGTCGAGCATTTCGGCAGTAATGGCGCACTCGAGGTTCATGCGCGTAGCCAGCTTCGGGCGCAGCGCGCGCACGTCGGCATCGCGGATATGGCGGCGGTCCTCGCGCAGGTGCAGCGTAATCAGGTCGGCGCCGGCTTCCTCGGCCTGCAGCGCGGCCTGGATCGGGTCGGGATAGACAGTGCCGCGCGCATTGCGCAGCGTGGCAACGTGATCGATGTTGACGCCGAGGTCGATGACCCCGGGATTCGCGTGGAAGATCATGCCGGGTTGCTCAGAGGGAAATGGGAATCAAAGGTACTGCAGATCGATCAGGATCTGGCGCGTTTTCAGCGGCTCGCCCTGTAGATAATAATGCAGCAGGAACCGCATCAGCGCGCGGCTTTGCGTAACCGTTTGTGCGCGTCCGTAGTCGTCCTGCGCCATGTCCAGCAGCGTCTGCCCCGACACCACGGGCCAGCTCGACGGATCGCTGGCATGCGCGCGCCGTACGCCGCGCTCCGGCTGGTACACGTAATCGAGACCGGGCTGCACGCGCTCGCCAGTCTTGATGCATTGATCGAACGCCACCGCGAAGCCGGTTTCCTGCAGCAGCACGCGCTCGAAGCCGCGCAGCACCAGGCTGGCCGGCTCGCCATGCGCCAGCCGCGTCAGCGTGATCATGTAGTGCTTGAACAGCGCGGGATGCGCATCCTCGCGCGGGCAGAATCGCAATAGCAATTCATTCAAATAGAAGCCCGACAGCAGCCCATCGCCGGCCAGCGGCAGCATGCCGCCCATGTACTCGGCCTTGGTCAGCGTCTTGACCTCGCCGCGCCCGGTCCATGACAACGAAATGGGATGGAAATGCTGCAGCACGGCGCGCAACGCCGAATGCGGGCGCTTGGCGCCCTTGGCGACCATCGCCATGCGCCCATGATCGCGCGTGAAGACGTCGAGGATCAGGCTGGTTTCGCGATAGGGATAGGCATGGAGCACGAACCCCGCCTCGTTGGTGACGCGCAACTCCGAGCGCGCCGGCACGATGCGCATCGCGCGGTCCATCATTTCCCGCCCGGCGGCCACCGCAGGGCTCAGCGCGGAAATGGCGCCCGACTCCAGCACCTCGGCGGCCTCCTCGGCAATCGGATCGGCACTGCGCGCACGCGGCGCGCCGCGGCGCACGTCAGGCATCTTGCTCACTCGTAGCCGTAGGCGCGCAATCCGGCTTCGTTGTCGGCCCAGCCGCTCTTGACCTTGATCCACATTTCCAGGTAGACCTTGCCGTCGAACAGCTTTTCCATGTCGAGGCGCGCCTCGGTGGAGATCTGCTTGAGCTTGCTGCCCTTGTTGCCGATGATCATGGCCTTGTGCGCGTCGCGCTCGACCAGGATCGTGGCGAAAATACGGCGCAGCCGGCCTTCCGTCTCGAACTTGTCGATGACGACCGTGCTCGTGTACGGCAGCTCGTCGCCGGTCCAGCGGAACACCTTTTCGCGGATGATTTCCGATGCCAGGAACCGCTCGCTGCGGTCGGTCATCGCATCCACGTCGTACATCGGCTCGCCTTCCGGCAGGTAGGGCCGGATGATGGCCAGCAGGCGGTCGATGTGGTCGCGCGTCTTGGCAGACATCGGCACCACTTCCGTGAACGGAAAACGCTGCCCCATCTGTTCCAGGAACGGCATCATCACTTCCGACCGGCCTTCGCCGATGCGGTCGAGCTTGTTGCACACCAGCAGCACCGGCACGTTCTTCGGCAGCAGCGTCAGTACCTTTTCGTCATCGGGGCCGAAGTAGCCGGCTTCCACGACGAACAGCACCACATCCACCGACGACAGCGTCGATGTCACCGCGCGGTTCAGCGAGCGGTTCAATGCGCTGGCATGGCGCGTCTGGAAACCCGGGGTGTCGGCGAACACGTACTGCGCATCATCGGTGGTCTGAATACCGACGATACGATGGCGCGTGGTCTGGGCCTTGCGGGATGTGATGCTGATCTTCTGGCCGACCAGCGCGTTCATCAGCGTGGACTTGCCCACGTTCGGACGGCCAACAATGGCCACGGTGCCGCAGCGAAATGCCGTGGCACCTGAGGGTTCCGCCGCAGCCTGCTGCGGAGGGAGAGAATCGGTCATTCCTTCAACCTGAGAGACAACTGGGGATCCGGTGGCACCGGCTGCTTGCGCGTCTTGCCTGTTCGCTCGGCACGGCTGCGCTTGAGCAACTGGGGCACGAGCTTCTGGACTTCGTCCAGCGCGAGCTTGGCCGCCGCCTGCTCGGCCGCGCGGCGCGACGCGCCGGTGCCGAACACGCGCACCTCCAGTTTAGGCACGATGCATTCGACTTCAAATTGCTGGCTGTGCGCCGCACCGTGCGTGGCGATGACGTTGTACTGCGGCAGGGCAATCTTGTGACCCTGCAGGTACTCCTGGAGCAGCGTCTTGGCATCCTTGCCCAGCGTGCGCGGATCCACCTGCTCCAGAATGGGGATATACAGCTTGCGGATCAACGCCCGGGCGGCGTCGAACCCGCTATCGAGGAATACCGCACCAACGATGGCCTCAAGCGCGTCCGCCAGAATCGACGGCCGGCGGAAGCCGCCGCTCTTGAGTTCGCCTTCGCCCAGACGCAATGCGTCCGACAACTGCAGCATCTGGGCGATCTCGTACAGCGCCTGCTGCTTGACCAGATTGGCACGTACGCGCGACAGGTCGCCCTCGTCCAGCTTGCCGAACATGCCATACAGCATGTCCGCCACCGCACAGTTCAGCACCGAATCGCCAAGAAACTCCAGGCGTTCGTTGTGCTGTGCGCTATGACTGCGATGCGTGAGCGCCTGCTGCAGCAATTCGGGCTTGCTGAATCGGTAGCCGAGACGTTGCTGCAAGGCGTCGAGGGTCATGTCTTTACTGCGTTCCCGAGTAGGTAATCAAAAAACTCAACGGACCATAGATCTTCACTTCGGTCCGGTATTCGAAGCCGATCGAGCGAATGCGCCCGGTTTCGTCCTCGCTCACGTCCAGATCCTCGCCCCGGATCGAACTGATATTGTCGATCTGGGCCTGCCTGTCGAAGTTGGCCGCTACGTCCTTGCGGTTGCTCGATCGGTCCTTGGCGTAGCTGGTCGCCCGCTTGACCGAGAAATATTCCAGCATGCTGGGAATCGACTTCAATGCCGGCAAAGCGACCGCCAGCACCAGTGCAACCACCACCAGCATCGATCCCAACGAAAATCCGCGTGACTTATGAATCACAAACACGCGGACTTCCCCCCTTTTACCCAAAACCTTCTGACCCATCGCGCTGCCCTCTATATTGAGTGTTTTGCGCTGCGTAGTGCCGTGAACGGCTTATTTGAACGACCCTACGCGCCCGAAATTGCCCAGATTCATCCAGATCATGAAGGCCTTGCCGACGATATTCTTGTCGGGTACGAAGCCCCAGTATCGGGAATCCAGGCTGTTGTCACGGTTATCCCCCATGACGAAATAGTGACCTTCCGGCACTTTACATGTCAGTCCCTGCTGATTGTAAGTGCAGTTCTCGCGGAACGGAAAATCCGGATCGGCGCCGGCAACGAAGGCCGGCCTGTCCGTGTCGTTCAGAATGCCATGTTCGGGGCCGCCCGGCAGCTTTTCGGTGAAATGCTTCGAATATGCCAGACGCTCCTCGTCGAGATAGTCGGGCAGTGCGCTGTATTCGGCGGGCTTGCCGTTGATGGTCAGTTTCTTGTTTTCGTAACGCACCACGTCGCCCGGCACACCGATTACGCGCTTGATGTAGTCAAGCGACTCGTCCTTCGGATAGCGGAACACCATGACATCGCCGCGTTGCGGCTCGCCCACGTCGATGATTTTCTTGTTCACCACCGGCAGGCGAATACCGTAGTCGTACTTGTTCACCAGGATGAAATCGCCGATCAGCAGCGTGGGGATCATCGACCCGGACGGGATCTTGAACGGCTCCACGACAAACGATCGCAGCACGAATACCGCCAGGATTACCGGGAAGAAACTCGCCGAATATTCGAGCCACCACGGCTGGCGCATTTTCTCTTCCGCCAGCTTCGCGCGCGAGCGATCCAGCTCCGTGCCGGCCGGCACGGCCTGCATGTGCTGGCGCTGGGCGTCGAATTCGGCCAGCGCCAGTTGCGTCACGCTGCGGCGTTGACGCTCGAATACGAGCTTGTCCGCAACCCAGGCAATGCCCGTAATGACCACCAGCACAAAAAGGATCAGTGCGAAATTCATGACGGCTTGGAGTGATGTCGATTTGTTGGTATCGCCGGCTTGTTATCGCCAGAGCGCAGGCATTTACTTTTCGTCGACCTGCAGAATCGCCAGGAATGCCTCCTGGGGAATTTCCACGGTGCCCACCTGCTTCATGCGCTTCTTGCCGGCCTTCTGCTTTTCGAGCAGCTTCTTTTTCCGCGAGATATCACCGCCGTAGCACTTGGCCAGCACGTTCTTGCGCAGCGCCTTGACGTTTTCGCGCGCGATGATATTCGCGCCAATGGCGGCCTGGATGGCCACGTCGTACATCTGGCGCGGAATGATTTCGCGCATCTTGGCAGCCACCTCGCGCCCGCGGTATTGCGAATTCGAGCGGTGAACAATCACAGACAGCGCGTCCACCTTGTCGCCATTGATCAGAATATCCACCTTGACCACGTCCGACGGGCGATATTCCTTGAACTCGTAATCCATCGACGCGTAACCGCGCGACACCGACTTCAGGCGGTCGAAGAAATCCATGACGATTTCAGCCATCGGAATTTCATAGGTAAGCTGCACCTGCTTGCCGTGATAGCTCATGTTGATCTGCGAGCCGCGCTTCTGCGTGCACAGCGTGATCACCGAGCCCACATAATCCTGGGGCATATACAGGTTCACCGTGACAATCGGCTCCAGGATTGCCTCGATTTTGCTCGGATCGGGCATCTTGGCCGGATTCTCGACGGTGACCATCGTGCCGTCGCGCTGCTGCACCTGGTAGACCACGGTCGGCGCGGTCGTGATGAGGTCCATGTCGAATTCGCGCTCCAGGCGCTCCTGCACGATTTCCATGTGCAGCAGGCCCAGGAAGCCGCAGCGGAAGCCGAAGCCCAGTGCCTGCGACACTTCCGGCTCGAATTGCAGCGACGCGTCGTTCAGGCGCAGTTTTTCCAGCGATTCGCGCAGCGCCTCGTACTGGTTTGCTTCCACCGGATACAGGCCGGCGAACACCTGCGGCTTGACTTCCTTGAAGCCGGGCAGCGGCTCGGGGGCACGCTTGGCCAGGGTGGTGATCGTATCGCCCACCTTGGCAGCCTTCAGTTCCTTGATGCCGGCGATCACGAAGCCCACCTCGCCGGCTGTCAGCGCATCGCGCTGGACCGACTTCGGCGAGAACACGCCTACCTGTTCCACCAGATGCTGCGAGCCCGTGGCCATCAGCAGCACCTTGTCCTTGGGACGCAGCGTGCCGTTGACCACGCGCACCAGCATCACGACGCCGACGTAGTTATCGAACCACGAATCGATGATCAGCGCTTGCAGCGGCGCGTCGGCATCACCCTTGGGCGGCGGCACCTTGGCGATCAGAGCCTCGATCACGTCTTCCACGCCCTGCCCGGTCTTCGCCGAGCACGGCGTGGCGTCGCTGGCGTCGATGCCGATGACTTCCTCGATTTCCTGCTTGGCGTTGTCCGGATCGGCCTGCGGCAGGTCGATCTTGTTGAGCACCGGCACCACTTCCACACCGAGTTCGATGGCGGTGTAGCAGTTGGCCACGGTCTGCGCTTCCACGCCCTGCGACGCATCCACCACCAGCAGCGCGCCTTCGCAGGCCGACAGCGACCGGCTGACTTCGTAGCTGAAGTCCACGTGTCCCGGGGTGTCGATCAGGTTCAGGTTGTAGACCTTCCCATCGCGAGCCTTGTAGCTCAGCGCCGCGGTCTGGGCCTTGATGGTAATGCCGCGCTCTTTCTCGATGTCCATCGAATCAAGCACCTGCGCTTCCATTTCCCGATCCGACAGCCCGCCGCAGCGCTGAATGATCCGGTCGGCCAGGGTGGATTTGCCGTGGTCGATGTGGGCAATGATCGAGAAATTACGAATATGGTCCATCTAGTGATCTGGAAAACGCCAGCGCAGCCCGGCATGACAGAATGGCGCGGGCGCGGCAAAAAGTGGGGCGCACGGTTTTTGCGCCAATCCGCGATTTTACCGGATTTTCAAGGACTTCCGTCGCGCGAAATGCCTTTGCGCGCCGTGAATCGGCGCACTTCGGCATGGCGATTGCTGCACCTTGCCAAAAAACGATCGCGCCGGAGGGCATCCGGCGCGATCAGTCGACCTTCGTTGACCTTCGGGCGGCCCTGATGGCCACGCAATGGCTTAGCGGCTCTGGCTCGGACGCAGGGTCAGCACCTGGGTGGCATCGCCGCGCCGCACGAACACCGCGGCCATCCGGTTCTTGTCCAGGGACTTGACCAGATCGTTGAACTGACGTGCCCCCGTCACATCCGTGTCGCCCAGGCGGAGAATGATGTCGCCCGGACGGATGCCGGCACGCGCGGCCGGACCGTCCGCCGTATCGACTTCCACGCCAGACTTGACCTTGAGCTCGCGCAGGCGCGCTTCGGGGATGTCGTTGACGACCAGGCCCAGCGCATTGGGCTTGGCTGAAGGCTGATCCTCGCCGCCGCTATTGCCTTTCCGGTCGCCCTTGCGCGCCGCAACCTTGGCATTGTCGGGCTCCAGCTCCGCAACAGTGATCTGCACCTCGCGCGTCTGGCCCTTGCGCCACACCTGCAACGGCACCCGCGTGCCCGGCTTGGTATCGCCAACCATGCGCGGCAGATCCGAAGCCTTCTCGATATCGCGACCGTTGAACTTCAGGATGATGTCGCCGGCCTCGATGCCCGCCTTCTCGGCCGGACCGCCCGGCTCGACGCTGCCCACCAATGCGCCCCGGGCCCGACCCAGGCCCAGCGAATCGGCGGCTTCCTTCGACACATCGCTGATCGCCACGGCAATACGGCCACGCGTGACCTTGCCATTCGCCTTGAGCTGCTCCGTCACGCGCATCGCCTCGTCGATCGGAATCGCGAACGAAATGCCCATGTAGCCGCCGCTGCGACTGTAGATCTGCGAATTGATGCCGATGACCTCGCCGCGCAGGTTGATCAGCGGGCCGCCCGAATTGCCGGGGTTCACCGCCACATCGGTCTGAATGAACGGCAGATAGTCGCCCGTATCACGACCCTTGGCCGATACGATGCCAGCGGTCACGCTGTTGTCCAGGCCGAACGGCGAGCCGATGGCCAGTACCCATTCGCCGGGGCGGATCTTGTCGGAATCGCCCAGTGCCAGACGCGGCAGGCCCGTGGCCTCGATCTTGAGCAGCGCCACGTCGGTGCGCTTGTCGGACCCGATCAGCTTGGCCTTGAATTCGCGCTTGTCGGGCAGCGTGACATAGATCGTCTCGGCGTCAGCCACCACGTGAGCGTTGGTCATCACGTAGCCATCCTGGCTGATGATGAACCCCGACCCCACGCCACGGCTCTGCTCCTCGCCCTGGGGCGGGGTCTGCGGCTGGCCGCGGCGCGGTGGCGTCGGCTGGCCGGGCATCGGCACGCCAAAGAAACGACGGAAAAACTCCGCCATCTCATCGTCTTCGGGGGAATTGCCGCCCCGCGACCGGACCCGTTCGGTGGTGCGGATATTGACCACCGCCGGACTGGCCTTCTCGACGAGGTCAGTAAAATCGGGCAGGTTGTAATTCGAGGCCGCCGCCTGGGCGTGGCCCACTTCGGAAACGGCCGGACCAAGCACGAGCATGGCCACCATGACCATGGCCCGCGCGAGGGCGGGGGATCTGGAAATCATCGACGAACTCCCGGGAGAATCTGCGAGAAACGGATGCTTCGCGGCAAGGCCAAGGCCGGGGCGCCTGCGAAGCGCACTGCCTGGTGGTCCGGCGCGGGATCCGCTGCCCCGTCGCCGCCACGCCAAGATTCGCTCAGTGTACCGCCTTGGGCGGGCGGTACTCCACGCCGGCCGCGAACTGCTTCACGGTTGCGGCTGGCACCTCGCCGACCACCGTGATCCAGTAGTCGGACACCCGTCGCACCACCACCTGGGTGGCGCCCAGCGAAGCCACGCCTTCACGGCGGGCGCGTTGTTCGGACACCGGCTCGATAAATACCGACAGTCCGGTCAGACCGTCGCTGTAGACGACCTGCAGCACCTCGAAGACGCCGGCAGGCTTGGCACCCTGCGTCGGCGCACGCAGCTCGCCGAGCGGGCGGCGCACCTCGCGGATCTTCTGGAAGCCCTTGATCGGGGCGTTGATCGTCCACCCCTCGTCGGCGATATTGGCCGGCTGATAGCTAACTTCGTAGTGATTCCACGAATTCGCGCCCTTGATCGCGTTCAGGATGCGCTGCTTGTCGGACGGCACGCCAATGTCGACCTGCGAAAACGCCACTTGTTCGAGCACCTTGCCGCCCTCGCCGATCGTCTGCGCGCGCATTAGCAAGCCGGAATTCTTGTCCGCCCACAGACGCACTGCATAGCGCGCCGCATCGTGCGACTCCAGCGCGAAGACTTCGCACTCGACGCCCGCCACGCGCTCGGCCGGCAGCTTGCGCATGTCGTAGAGATCCAGCACGTCACTCTTGTTCGTGGCCAGCAGCGCGGGGAAGCGGTCCTTCGCTTCCTGCTTCTCGATCACGACGAGCTTCGCTTCGGGAATCAGGCTGTGGACCACGTCGTTCTGCCGCAGCACCTCGCGCGGCTTGCCATCGAGCGTTTCCAGCCGTTCATACTCGTTGTGGACGAGGTCACTGTAGTGCTGGATACGCGAGGCATGCATGACACTGCCGCGCTGATAGATCAGCGTGCCAACGTAGTTTTCACGCTGCGCGGCGCGATGGATCTTGTTGAGCCACGCGGTGGCATCGCGTCGACTCAGCGCGCTGTCAGACGGCTGCGCGGTGGCTGCGGCAGCGGTCAGACACAAGGCCAGAAAAAAGGACCTGCGCAGGCCCTTCTTTCCGTGTACGCCCGCGACATCGGCGGGCGACCGTCCTCTATGCATGTCCGGCATTATTCCTGCGAATTATCCTGGGAGAAGTTTGCACCATTGGCCACTGTACGCATGGTCGGCACAAAGGCGTCCGTTGCTACAGACGTGCGGTGCGCACGCAGGTACTCGTCGAGACGCGGGTCGCGGATCATCTGCGCGTTGTCGGCAGACACGGTCACGATCGCTCCCGCTGCGGGCGCGATCGAGGCAGCCGCCTTCATCGCGCCATTCGGCTGCTGTTCCACGCGCGCCACGATGGCATCCGGCGCGCCGGCGTCGCCCGGCCCGCGCATCTGCGGCACGACCACCCAGCTGACGGCCGCAACGGCGGCGGCAATCGCGGTCCCCGGCATGACGCGGCGCACCCATGACGGGCGCACCAGCAGGCGCTGCCGGCCCGCGGCGGCCACGGCCGGCACCAGCACGTGCGGCTCGGATTCGAGTTGCGCGGAGAAACGGGAAAGAAAATCGGAGGTCGACCCGGCGTGCGTCAGTTCTTCCGAACGCAGCGTGTCACCGATCAGTTGATACATCGACCATTCGGCCATCCCGGTATCGCCCTTGGCGATATCCAGTGCCGCGTCGATTTCGTGCGCCTGCAACTCGCCATCCATCAGGATCGAGATCTGCTCCGCTGCTTCCATTACATGAACCGACTGCTTATGAGCCTGACCCATTTCCAACCCCAAGAAATTCCATTGAACACCGATAATCCCGTCACTACCGCTTGTCGTTTATCGATGCAGGAATAGGCTGCAACGCTGGCTGCACGACATTCTCACTTACCACCGCTTGCCCTCTGCCGTTCCCAGCAGGGGCCGCAATTTCTCTGCGATCGCTTCGCGCGCCCGGAAAATCCGCGAGCGCACCGTACCGATCGGACACCCCATCGCCTCCGCGATCTCCTCGTAACTGAGGCCTTCGATCTCGCGCAGCGTGATGGCGGTGCGTAATTCTTCCGGCAATGCTTCCATCGCGCGGTTCACTGTATCGGCAACCTGGCGCGTGTGAAGCATGGACTCCGGCGTATTGATATCCCTTAGTTGCTCACCGTCCGCAAAAGTTTCAGCCTCTTCGGCATCGATATCGCTGGACGCTTCCGGACGGCGCCCCTGGGTCGCCAGGTAGTTCTTGGCGGTGTTCACCGCGATCCGATACAGCCAGGTGTAGAAGGCGGACTCCCCCCGGAACTGGGGCAAGGCGCGATATGCCTTGATAAAGGCATCCTGCGCCACATCCTCCACTTCTGCGGGGTCACGGACAAGGCGCGAGATCAGGCGAATGATCTTGCGGTGGTACTTGACCACCAGCAGTTCAAAGGCCTTCTTGTCGCCCTGCTGGACGCGTTCAACTAGAAGCTGATCGGCTTCGCGTTCGCTCACGAATGGTTCACCTGCTGCAGTGTATCTCTTGGTTTTGTCGTCACGACAAGCGTTGTATTTTACCTACGATCCGTGCGCCCTCGGGCGTCGCAAAGCGCATTCTGTGACCGTGGCTACGCAATTTGGTTCCTTGGCCGGCACACTAAGGTTGCACCGTGTGCAACCCGACGGCGCGGCGGCGGGACGATTCGGGGGAATGCTCGGAAGAAGCCGGGGCCCGCCCTGCTGCCGGCGGAGCCCCGGCGACGCGCCACGGACGGGCGCGTCATACGGCTCAGATACGGCGGAAAACCAGCGTGCCGTTGGTGCCGCCAAAACCGAAGTTGTTCTTCACGGCCACATCGATCTTCATTTCACGCGCCGTGTTGGGCACGTAGTCCAGGTCGCACTCGGGGTCCTGGTTGAAGATGTTGATGGTCGGCGGCGAGACCTGGTTGTGGATCGCCAGCACGGTGAAGACCGATTCCAGCCCGCCGGCACCGCCCAGCAAATGACCGGTCATCGACTTGGTCGAGTTGACGGCAACCTTGTAGGCGGCGTCGCCCAGGGCCAGCTTGATGGCGTCGGACTCGTTCTTGTCGCCAAGCGGCGTCGACGTGCCATGGGCATTGAGGTAATTGACCTCGTCCGGGTTCACACCGGCGTCCTTGAGCGCGGCAACCATGCAGCGGCGCGGGCCATCGGTGCTCGGCGCGGTCATGTGGTACGCGTCGCCGCTCATGCCGAAGCCCACCAGCTCGGCGTAGATACGCGCACCGCGCGCCTTGGCGGACTCGTACTCTTCCAGCACCATCACGCCGGCGCCTTCGCCCAGCACGAAGCCGTCTCGATCCTTGTCCCACGGACGCGAAGCGGCAGCCGGATCGTCATTGCGGGTCGACAGCGCCCGGGCCGCGGCAAAACCGCCAATGCCCAGCGGCGACACCGTCGATTCGGCACCGCCGGCCACCATCACATCGGCGTCGCCCGCCTGGATCAGGCGGGCCGCCAGGCCAATGCTGTGCAGGCCGGTGGTGCAGGCCGTCACGGCGGCCAGGTTCGGACCCTTCAGGCCGTGGATGATCGACAGGTGACCCGAGATCATGTTGATGATCGAGCCCGGCACGAAGAACGGCGAGATGCGGCGCGGACCACGGTTGGCCAGCGTCATCTGCGTGTCTTCGATCATCGGCAGGCCGCCGATGCCGGAACCGACCAGCACGCCCACGCGCTCGGCATTGGCGTCGGTAATTTCCAGGCCGCTGTCCTTCAGCGCCTGGGTACCCGCGGCGATGCCGAAATGGATAAACGTATCCATGTTGCGGGCTTCCTTGGCCGGGATGTATTCCTCGGCGTTGAAGCCCTTCACTTCGCCGGCGAAATGCACAGCCAGGGCGGAGTGATCGAATTTGGTAATGGTGGCGATGCCGGACTTGCCGGCAACCAGGTTGGCCCAGCCTTCGGCAACCGTGTTTCCGACCGGAGACACAAGGCCAAGCCCAGTGACGACGACGCGACGACGGCTCACTATATTTTCCTACGAGTGCGTGAAGTGGAACCGGATGACTTCAGGATCCCGCCGCGCCTGCCGACAAACCATGGCATGGGCGCGCTGCTGGGGATCGATCCGGTTCTGCTTCTTCGAACAGACGAAAGCCACAGAAAACGGCATGACAGGACCGTGACGGCCCCGTCCATGCGCCTTCTGTGGCTCGGAATATGATGACGACGGCTTAGGCCTTGACGTGCGCGGTGGCGTAGTCGATGGCTTGTTGCACGGTCGTGATCTTTTCGGCTTCCTCATCCGGAATTTCCATGCCGAATTCATCTTCCAACGCCATCACGAGTTCAACCGTGTCCAGCGAGTCCGCACCGAGATCATTCACGAACGACGATTCGTTCTTGATGTCTGCCTCGGCCACGCCAAGCTGTTCAGCCACGATTTTCTTGACGCGTTGTTCGATATTGTCCATGTAACCCTCCAGGGAATGTTCGACAAAAAGTGGGCGCATTTTAGCAGGTTTGGACCACAAAAAATCCGCCTGCCAACCTTTGCAAGATTCGCGCCCGATTGGTTTCAAAAACTACTGCATCAACCGGCTTTTTTCGGCTTCTCCCTCGAAACCGCAGCCGGTCGAAATCCTTAGTTCATGTACATGCCACCGTTCACGTGCAGCGTAGTGCCCGTGATGTAGGCAGCCTGCGGACCGGCCAGGAATGCCACCGCGTTGGCGATGTCTTCCGGCTGGCCCAGACGGCCCAGCGGAATGCGCGTCTTGAGAGCAGCATGCTGCTCTTCCGACAGCACCTTCGTCATGTCCGTATCGATAAAGCCCGGCGCCACGCAGTTCACGGTGACGTTGCGGCTGCCGATCTCGGCGGCCAGCGCGCGGGTCATGCCTTCCACGCCGGCCTTGGCCGCCGCGTAGTTCATCTGGCCGGGGTTGCCCGTCGAGCCCACCACCGACGTGATGTTGATGATACGGCCGCCACGGGCCTTCATCATCGGGCGCAGCACCGCACGCGCCAGGCGGAACACCGCCGTCAGGTTCGTGTCGATGACGGCCGTCCAGTCGTCATCCTTCATGCGCATGGCCAGTTGGTCCTGCGTGATGCCGGCGTTGTTCACCAGCACCGCCAGGCCACCGTGGGTCTTCACGATTTCATCGATCACGGCGTCGCAGCGCGCGGCGTCGTTCACGTTCAGCACCACGCCATTGCCCTTCAGCCCTTCGGCCGACAGGTATTCGCTGATGCCGGCCGCGCCCGATTCGCTCGTGGCCGTACCGATCACTGTAGCGCCCTGGCGTGCGAGTTCCAGCGCGATGGCCCGGCCGATGCCACGCGAGGCACCGGTTACCAGCGCGACCTGATTTTCCAGAGTCTTGCTCATGTTGCGTTCGTTCCTTCGTCTTATTTCAGCAGCGCCAGCATTTCCTGCAGTGATGCAGGATCAAAGATTGCACCACCCACGAGATTGCCGTCGATGCGCTTGGTCATGCCGGCGAGAACTTTGCCCGGACCGCATTCAATCACATGGGTGACGCCTTCGGCAGCCATCTTCTGCACGCACTCGACCCAGCGCACCGGCGCTGCGGCCTGGCGCACCAGCGCATCCTTGATCTGTGCCGGATCGTTGACGATGGCCACGTCGACGTTGTTCACCAGCGGAATCGCCGGCGCCGAGAACGCCAGCCCGGCCATGCGCTCGCGCAGGCGGTCCGACGCAGGCTTGAGCAGCGACGAGTGGAATGGCGCCGAAACCGGCAGCGGCAGCGCGCGCTTGGCGCCCTTGGCCTTGGCGATTTCGCAGGCCTTTTCCACCGCGCCCTTGTTGCCGGCGATCACAACCTGTGCCGGGGCGTTGAAGTTCACGGCCTCCACCACACCGGCACCGGCCGCTGCAGCCTCGGCGCAAGCGGCGCGCACGTCATCATCGGACAGGCCGAGGATGGCAGCCATGCCGCCCTCGCCCACCGGCACGGCGTCCTGCATGGCCTGGGCGCGGAAACGCACCAGGGGCACGGCGTCCGCGAACGGGATCACGCCTGCCGCCACCAGTGCCGAATATTCGCCAAGGCTGTGGCCTGCCACCAGCGCCGGGGCCGGACCGCCGGCATCGAGCCAGGCGCGGTACACGGCAACCGCCGCCGTCAGCATCACGGGCTGCGTGTTGGTCGTCAGGTTCAGGTCTTCCGCAGGGCCTTCGGCAATCAGCTTGCCAATGTCCTGACCCAGCGCCGTCGAGGCTTCCTCGAGCGTGGCACGCACTACGGGGTTGTCGGCAAACGCGTTCAGCATGCCAACCGACTGCGAACCCTGTCCGGGAAAAACGAATGCGAATTTCATCGGAAATCCAGTCTGGCTATACAACGTTTCAACGTTTCGAACGGTGCGGCACGCGCGCAGCGCGTCGCACCGGCCGCATATTACATGCGCAGCAGCACCGCACCCCAGGTGAAGCCGCCGCCCACGCCTTCCATCAGCACGGTCTGACCCGGCTTGATGCGGCCATCGCGCACGGCGACGTCCAGCGCCAGCGGAATCGATGCGGCCGACGTGTTGCCGTGCTCATGCACCGTGGCCACCATGCGCTCGGCCGGCAGGCCAAGCTTCTTGGCCGTGCCTTGCATGATGCGGATATTGGCCTGGTGCGGAATCAGCCAGTCGATCTCGTCGGCCTGCATTTCAGCTGCGGCGATGGCCTCGCGCGCCACCTTGTCCAGCACGGTCACGGCCAGCTTGAACACGGCCTGGCCGTCCATGTGCAGGAAGGCATTGCCGGTGATGGCACCGCCCGACACATTGCCCGGCACGCACAGGATGTCCACGTGATTGCCGTCCGAATGCATGGCCGACGACAGGATGCCCGGCTCGTCCGAAGCGCTCAGCACCACGGCGCCCGCGCCATCGCCGAACAGCACGCAGGTAGTGCGGTCGTTGAAGTCGAGGATGCGCGAGAACACTTCGGAACCGATTACCAGCACGTTCTTGTGCGAGCCGCTGCGGATGAACTTGTCAGCCGTCGACATCGCATAAACGAAGCCCGAGCACACGGCCTGCAGGTCGAACGCCGCGCAGTGATTGGTGATGCCGAGCTTCTGCTGCACCAGGCAGGCGGTGCTCGGGAACACGAAATCGGGGGTCGACGTGGCGACGATGATCAGGTCGATGTCCTGGCGGTCGATACCGGCGGCAGCAATCGCCTGCTCGGCAGCCTTGACGGCCAGATCGCTCGACGTGACGTCGGCTTCGGCCCAGTGGCGCGCCGAAATCCCGCTGCGCGAGACGATCCACTCGTCGCTGGTCTCGATGCCCTTTTCGGCAAGTTGCACGGCGAGGTCGTGATTCGTGACGCGCCGCGGGGGCAGATAGCTCCCCGTGCCGATGATTTTTGCGTACTTGGTCATGAGTATGTCGGATCGTGGTGCTCACCGGCCCGCCCAGGCCAGGCCATCGGGCGGAACGTCGGGCCACCCGCCCGTGACGGGCGCGCGGCCTCAGGCGGCACGGGTATCGGAATGTGGGTCCGGCGAGTCTGTCTCCGGGCCGCCGGTCGCGGCGCCAGCGGCACCGGACTTGTTGGCAAAGGCCTTTGCAATGCGCTCGATGACGCCATTTCTGGCCGCATCATACCCGCGTTTGATCGCCCACTCAAAAGAATGGGCATCGGCCGAACCATGGCTCTTGATTACCAGCCCGCGCAGCCCAAGCAACGAAGCGCCGTTGTAGCGGGCGGGGTCGAGCCGGCGCGCCAGGCGCGACAGCACCGGCATCGCCACGGCGGCCAGCAGCTTGGTGAACCACGAGCGCGTGAACTCTTCCTTGATCATGCTGCCGATCATCTTGGCCAGGCCTTCGGTGCTCTTGAGCGCCACGTTGCCGACGAAGCCGTCGCAGACGACGATGTCGGTCGTGCCCTTGAAGATGTCGTTGCCTTCCACGTTGCCGTAGAAGTTGAGCTCGGAAGCGCGCAACAGCTCGCCGGCGGCCTTGACCACCTCGTTGCCCTTGATCACTTCCTCGCCGATATTGAGCAGGCCCACCGTCGGGTGGTCCTTGTGATCCACCACCGCGACCATGGCCTCGGCCATGCGCGCGAACTGCAGCAGGTGTCCTGGCTCGCAGTCGGCGTTGGCACCAAGGTCGAGCACCGTGGTGCCCCAGCCCTGTTCGTTGGGAATCGTGGTGGCGATGGCCGGCCGCTCGATGCCTTCGAGCGTCTTCAGCACATAGCGTGAAACCGCCATCAACGCGCCGGTATTGCCCGCGGAAATGCAGGCGCCAGCCTTGCCTTCCTTGACTTGCGTCACGGCAACACGCATCGAAGAGTCTTTCTTCTTGCGCAGCGCCACTTCCACCGGGTCATCCATGGTGATGACTTCGGTCGCGGGCACGATGGTCACGCGCGGATGATCGCTTGCATGCAGCTTTTTCAGCTGCGCGCCGATGGCGTCGGGCAGGCCGACGAGGATCATCTCTGCGTCGTCGTGACGGGAAAGAAAACTGATCGCTGCCGGCACCGTCACGGAGACTCCGTGATCGCCGCCCATGCAGTCGATAGCGAGCTTGATCGTCATTGTTTCCTGATACGGAAAGCGCGCCGGCACCCGCCGCATCGGTTCGCGGGGACGCAACCAGCCGGACGCGCGGATACGCTGCGGTGCGGGCGCCGAGCGCCCAACAAAAAAGCGGCAACGAGCTTGCCGCTTTCCTGTATTACACCTGACAACGTGCGCGAGCGAGACACAGGGTCACGCCAGACGACCTGGTCAGTCGTTCTTGGTCTTGATGACCTTGCGACCACGGTAGTAGCCGTTCGGGCTGACGTGGTGGCGCAGGTGGGTTTCGCCCGTGGTCGGCTCAACGGCCAGGGGGGCGACCGACAGATGGTCGTGCGAACGATGCATGCCGCGCTTGGACGGCGACTTCTTGTTCTGTTGAACAGCCATGATGACTCCTTCGAGAATTTTGCGATATTAACACACGCATCCTGCGCAAGGCGTAGCCGGGGCCCGGCCGGATGCTTGACCTGCTACCGTGAAGACCTGTCAGGCCGCGCTCCGCGCGGCGTCAGTGCCTGGTCTTCAGGCCGGCCAGCGCCGCAAAGGGCGATGGCCGCTTTTCTTCCGCGGGTGGCGCCTCGGGCTCCACCTCGCCGTCTGCGCCGGTCACGAGCGACTCGTGTACCGTCGGACAGACTTCATGCTTGGGTGCCGAAGGCAATGCCAGCAGCACTTCATCTTCAATCAGTTCCAGCGCCGAAAACTTCTTCGAGCCGACGATCACGTCGATCTCGTCGTCGTCCATCGACGCTTCGTCGGCAGCCGCTTCACTGGCCACCACTTCGAAACGCATCTTCGTTGCGATCGGCTCGGGATAGACGCCCAGGCAACGCTGGCAGCTGAGCCAGACACGACCATTGACCGTCACGTCCACAAACAGGCGCTGCGATACCGCCGCACCGGGCTCCGCCGCCTCTTCGCGCACAAAGCCGCTCAAGGTGTACGAGAACGCTTCGTCCGCGGCGGACGCTGGCGCATCGGCAGCCGTCTCGGCTAAGATGCGCGGCAAATCGCGCACCGGCACCTCTCCCGCCACATTGCCGCCTTTGCGGCAGAAGACGAAGAGATCGGTTTCACGCAGATCGAAGGCCACGGCGGACGCCGCTGGCTGGGTCGGCTGACTCATACAGGCTGAATCGCAATAAATGCCTTGTTTGCCACACGTTGCAGGCAAAGCATGTGCCTGTGCAGCTAAACGCGCGATTATACGTGGTATTTCCCGGAACGGTCAAAGTATACAAGCCGAAAACCGTTCCTCACCGTTTTCTGGCGCCATTCCTATATGTCTTCCGACTCCCGTCCTGCGCTGATCCTCGGGTCGAGCTCTCCGTACCGCCGCGAACTGCTGGCGCGCCTGCGAATCCCGTTCGAGGTGGCAACGCCCGATATCGATGAAACGCCGCTGCCCGGCGAGCGCCCCGACGCCACGGCACTGCGCCTGGCCCGCCTGAAGGCCGAAGCCATCGCGGCACGCCACCCCGGTGCGCTGGTGATCGGCTCGGACCAGGTCTGCACGCTGGACGACCTGCAGATCGGCAAACCCGGCACGCACGACAAGGCGCTGGCCCAGCTGCAACTGATGCGTGGCAAAACCGTCACTTTTCACTCAGCCCTGTGCCTGCTCGACAGCCGTACCGGCGTGGCGCAGCTGGCCGACGTGCAGACGCTTGTGACGTTCCGCAACCTGAGCGATGCAGAACTGGATGCCTACCTGCGCATCGAAACGCCCTACGACTGCGCCGGCAGCGCCAAGGCGGAAGGCCTCGGCATCGCCCTGCTGTCACGCGTGGAATCGGACGACCCCACCGCGCTGATCGGCCTGCCGCTGGTGGCACTGACCGGCATGCTGCGCCAGGCTGGCTACCCGTTCTTTGGAGCTTGAGCCATGGCTGGCACGCTATTCCTGATTCCCAACACGCTCGGCAAGCGCGACGAATCCGATCCGGTGATGGATGTGATTCCCGCCGGCGTGCAGCAGATTGCAGCGCGGCTTGACTACCTGGTGGCCGAGAACGCCAAGACGGCGCGCGCATTTCTGAAGAAGCTGGCGGAGACCGCGCCGCTGACGCACGCCATCCAGCAGATCGAGATCCGAGAACTGAACGTCAATACCAAGGCCAATGCGCTGGATGCCTTGCTCGACCCCATCGCGGGCGGGCGCGACGGCGGCCTGCTGTCCGAAGCAGGCGTGCCCGCCGTGGCCGATCCGGGAGCCGATCTGGTGCGGCTGGCCCACACGCGCGGCATCACGGTGCGTCCGCTGGTCGGCCCCAGTTCGATCCTGCTGGCGGTGATGGGCTCGGGCCTGAATGGCCAGAGCTTTGCGTTCAACGGCTACCTGCCCGTGGACGCCGACGAGCGCGCGAAGAAGCTGCGCGACCTGGAACAGCGGTCGCGCAAGGCACAGCAAACCCAGGTGTGGATCGAGACGCCGTACCGCAACGGCGCGCTGCTTGACGCGCTGCGCCAACATTGCGCGGGCACCACGCTGCTGTCGATCGCCGTGGACCTGACGCTGCCGACGGAGACCATCGTCACGCTGCCGATTTCGGCCTGGCGGCCGGATCGCCTCGAACTCCACAAGCGTCCGGCGATTTTTTCGCTGCTGGCGCAGTAGTCGCACCTGCTGGCGGTCCACACTAGTTAACGCGTTAACCAGCAATCGCAGCCAGGCTCAGCAGGCACTGGCCCGTCCCCTCCCCAGCCGGGAGAGGACGGAAACACCAGAATTTCCTGATGCTCAGCGCACGGCCGGCGCCGATGCGTTCATCAACATCATCTTCATCGCCGCGGAACCCATGGCCGCGCCGAACCGCTTGGCCACGCGCTCGGCAATGTTCTCCTTGACGGTGTAGTCGACGATGTCCTCGGCCTTGAACAGGTCGCGCGCCACGTAGTCGGCGCTGCCCAGTCCATCGGCCAGGCCCAGTTCCACAGCGCGCTCGCCCGACCAGAACAGACCCGAGAACAGGTCCGGATCGCTCTTGAGCCGTTCGCCCCGGCCTTCCTTGACCACGTCGATGAACTGCTGATGGATCTGCTTGAGCATCGACTCGGCGAACGCCTTCTGGCGCGGCACCTCGGGCGAGAACGGATCGAGCATGCCCTTGTTGGCGCCCGACGTGTACAGCCGGCGCTGGACGCCCAGCTTGTCCATCAGGCCCGTGAAGCCGAAACCGTCCATCAGCACGCCGATCGAGCCGACGATGCTGGCCTTGTCGACGTAGATCTTGTCGGCCGCCGCCGCCACGTAGTAGCCACCCGACGCGCAGATTTCCTCCACCACCACGTAGAACGGCTTGTCCGGATAGATCTTGCGCAGCCGATGGATCTCGTCGTTGATGATGCCGGCCTGCACCGGCGAACCGCCGGGCGAGTTGATCTTCAGGATCACGCCCGCGGCGCTGGTGTCGGCAAATGCGGCCTGCAGCGATGCGTTGATCGATTCGGCGCTGGCCGGCGTACCGGCGGCGATCTCGCCCTCCAGCGTGACCATGGCCGTGTGCCGACCGCTGGTGCTGGTCAGGCTATCGCCCTTGAAATCGATCACGGCGAACAGGATCAGCGCCAGGATGCCCAGGCCTACCAGCCGGAAGAAGATCTTCCAGCGCCGCGCCGCGCGTTGCTCGCGGAGGCTGGCCATCAGTACCTTTTCCAGCACGTCGCGCTCCCAGCCGCCGCTGGCGCCGCCCACTGGGGCGGCCGCCTTGCCGGCCATGCGTGCACGGCGTTCGTCGGCCTCGCGTCGCGCGGCATCGTCGCCGGCCTTCAGGTCGCGTTCCAGCGGATAGTCCGCATGCTGCGCCGTTTCCAGCGTTTCACTGGCGGGCGGAGCCTCGTCAGGACGTTGCTCAGGTTGACCCGGTTGATCGGAGGATGGCGGTTTTTGCTGTTCTGTCATGCAGATGGACTCAGGCGTCAAACGAGGACCCGGCTCCGCTCAGCTGGCGTCGGGCGCAAAAAAAGGGGCTTCGGGCTGCCAGAAGACAGCGCCGTCACGTTCCTCGATGCGGAGCTTGGCCAGCGCGGCGCCCCGGCAAGGGCCGCCCACGCACAGGCCGGTGTCTGGCGCATAAGTCGCGCCATGTGTCGCACACATCAAGTATAGGCCTGCACTATCGAAAAACTGTCCTTCCTGCCAGTCGAGTTCCATGGGTACATGGGCGCACTGGTTCAGGTAGCCGTAGGCCACGCCGTCGTAGCGGATGGCGAACGCGCCGATGTCACGGGAAGCCATGCGGACGGTGAATCGCACCCCGGCCCCGCCATCGGTCAACTCGGCCGCCGAGCACAGACGGCGGGGCATCAGGCTGTCGTCAGGCATGGGCAAGCAGCCACTGCTGCAGATCGGCGATGGAAGTGGCGCAATGCACCGGCGACATTGCCCGGAGCGAATCCGCCGGATGTGCGCCATAGCACACACCCAAGCCCTGCGCTCCCGCGTTGATGGCCATCTGCAGATCGTGCGTGGTATCGCCGATCATGACCGTGCGCCCGATGTCCTGGCCCAGTTCTCGCGTAAGTTCATGCAGCATGGCCGGGTGTGGCTTCGAGAATGTCTCGTCCGCGCAACGGGTAGCATCGAACAGCTTGCCCAGGCCAGTGCTGGCCAGCGCGCGCTCCAGGCCTACCCGCGTCTTGCCGGTGGCCACGCCCAGGAAATAGTGCTCGCCGTGCAGCGCCTCCAGCATCTCGCGCACGCCAGGGAACAGCACCAGATCGGCGTCGCGGGTCAGGAAGTGATAGCGGTATCGCTCGGCCAGCCGTGGATAGTCGGCGGGATCGAGCGTTGGCACGGCGTAGGACAGCGCGTCCTTCAGGCCCAGCCCGATCACGTGGCTGGCGGCGCTGTCGTCGGGCACCGGCAAGCCCAGGTCGCGGCTGGCCAGTTGAATGCACTTGGCGATAGTGGGGGTGGAATCCATCAGGGTTCCATCCCAGTCGAAAACGATCAGGTCAAATCGCTGCCTGGCCATTGCGGTCCTTGGTCGATGCGGAAAGTGTTGCAGATATGGATTGCGGCGCGTGCGCCAGGCGTTACGACGGCGTGCCGATCGGGCTCAATTGTTGCAAAAAATCGACACATTCGGGCGGCAGCGGTGCCGACACGGTGACGGGCTCACCGGTATTCGGATGGATGAATGTCAGCCTGTGGGCGTGCAGGAACATCCGTTTGATACCCGGCTTCGCGCCACTACGGGAAAGTGCCTTGTTGAGCGCAAAATCGCCGTACTTTTCATCGCCGATAATCGGAAAGCCCGTGGACTGCAGGTGCACGCGGATCTGGTGCGTGCGGCCGGTTTTCAGTTCCGCCTCCAGCAGCGTGTAGCCATCGAACGCCTTCACACGATTGAAGACGGTATGGGACGCCAGTCCATCGGCCTGTACACGCACGCGGCGCTCCCCCTCCGGCGTGGTGTACTTATATAGAGGCAGCTTCACGTGCTGGCGCGCATTGGGAAATTCGCCGGCCACGCAGGCGAAGTAACGCTTGTCCATGTCGCTTCCGCGAATCTGCTCGTGCAGGTGCACCAGGGCCGAACGCTTCTTGGCCAGCACCAGAATGCCGGAGGTCTCGCGATCCAGCCGATGCACAAGCTCCAGGAATTTGGCCTCCGGCCGCGCCCGGCGCAATTGCTCGATCACACCGAACGCCACGCCCGACCCGCCGTGGACGGCGACGCCGGCCGGCTTGTCGATCACCAGCAGATGGGTGTCCTCGAACAAGACGGGAAACTCGCCGGCCGGCACGAAAGTGCCCTCGGCGGCTTTTTCTGCCATACGAATCGGCGGGATACGGACGACATCGCCCAGCTTCAGCCGGTAAGTGGCATCGATCCGGCCCTTGTTGACGCGTACCTCGCCCGAGCGCAAAACCCGGTAGATGTGGCTTTTGGGCACGCCCTTGGCAACCTTCAGCAGGAAGTTGTCGATGCGCTGCCCCTCGGCGCTCTCGTCGATCGTGACATACGCCACCTGGAGGCCGCTTGCGCGGGAGCGCGGCTCCGTTTCAATTTGATGGCGTAACTCATTCATTTTCAATATAATTTCCCGGCCGTACCCGGCCAAATGCCGGGAATGTGCGACCTGTGTAAGCGATGTTTGGCGCGAACCCCGACCGGAAGCCTGCCATTTTTGCGGCAAACCGGAACGGAATATGCAGGGCATCCAGGCAGTTGTCTTGGGTAGTCCCACCAGTATCCGCGCGAGATCTCGCATTTTACACTTCGGGTTGCCGCCAGCCCGGCCCGTCTCCCGCATGTTGCGTACCCCGCAAGGCGCCAGACAGGCAAATGGTGGCAATCAGCAGCACGCACGCGCCGCGCCGGCGCGCAGGAAGTCGCCCAGAGGCGGCTTCGGCAACCAGCCGGCCGACACGTGGAAACAGAGTGTTCAGGTAGAAAAGAATTCAATGCGGGTGCCAGCCAAGGGCATCCGCATCGGTGAGAGAAGACCGCCCGCACCGGGAACCGGTGCCGGCCCGGCAGGTGACAGCCTGCCAACCGACCTGCAGTACCCGCCGCGACTTGCCGGTGGTCGTCGTAGTTCGACGATCCGGCAGCGGCGCCCGAGCGCAGAACGCGAAGAACCAGCGGCGCGCCCGCCAGCGGACAGGTCGGTTTGGCAATGGCATGCAACTGCTGCGTCCGGATGACTTGCTCTTTGACGCGTCCTGGCCATCCCGGCCCGGCTGCGATGGGCAGCGTTGCCCGTGCCGATGGCACGGCCGACAGCCGCCCTCGCCCCCGGCCGCCGGCATCCGCCAGATATCGCTGCATCAGGAGCAGGCCCATTTGCCCTCTCCCGACCCAGCAGCGGATCGCCCGCAAGCTTTTTGCGGATGACGGGACGCCGACACCCTCTCCTTTCACCCGCGCCCAGCCGGCCGCATAGCAGAACGCGTCGGCAACTCCGGCAATTCTCCCGCCCTCGCTCTCTTTCCTCGCGTGCTCCCTGGACCGTCGCGGGCATGACCCACTCATGACCCAATGGGCTCCCGCGACACTGGAGTGAGGTATTGCGATGAAACGCATGCTGTTTAACGCGACGCAACAGGAGGAGTTGCGCGTCGCGATCGTCGATGGCCAGAAACTGATCGACATCGACATCGAAACCGCCGGGCGCGAACAGCGCAAAGGCAACATCTACAAGGGTGTCATCACCCGCATCGAACCGTCGCTGGAAGCCTGCTTCGTCAATTACGGCGAAGAGCGCCACGGCTTCCTGCCGTTCAAGGAAGTGGCCCGGGCCTTCTTCAAGGACGGCGTGGACGTGCGCAATGCGCGCATCCAGGACGCCCTGCATGAAGGCCAGGAACTGATCGTCCAGGTGGAAAAGGAAGAACGTGGCAACAAGGGCGCCGCCCTGACCACGTTCATCTCGCTGGCCGGCCGCTACCTGGTTCTGATGCCGAACAATCCGCGTGGCGGCGGCGTGTCGCGCCGCATCGAGGGCGAAGAACGTCAGGAACTGCGCGAGACGATGGCGCAGCTGCAGGTGCCGGAAGGCATGAGCATCATCGCCCGCACTGCCGGCATCGGCCGTGCCGCCGAGGAACTGCAGTGGGACCTGAACTACCTGCTGCAACTGTGGAAGGCCATCGACGGCGCCGCCGGCGACAACAAGGCCCCGCTGCTGATCTATCTGGAATCGAGCCTGGTGATCCGCGCCATCCGCGATTACTTCCAGCCCGATATCGGCGAGATCCTGATCGATACCGACGAGATCTACGAGCAGGCGCGCGCCTTCATGAGCGTGGTCATGCCCGACAACATGAGCCGCGTGAAGAAGTACCGCGACGACGTGCCGCTCTTCTCGCGTTTCCAGATCGAGCACCAGATCGAATCGGCGTACTCGCGCATGGTGATGCTGCCGTCCGGCGGTGCCATCGTGATCGACCATACCGAAGCCCTCGTGTCTGTTGACGTGAACTCGGCCCGCG
This sequence comes from Ralstonia sp. 25mfcol4.1, assembly GCF_900104095.1. GTDB lineage: Bacteria > Pseudomonadota > Gammaproteobacteria > Burkholderiales > Burkholderiaceae > Cupriavidus. The sequence continues at coordinate 390,020 of NZ_FNJO01000001.1, forward strand.
CCACCAAGGGCGCGGACATCGAGGAAACCGCGCTGCGCACGAACCTGGAAGCCGCCGACGAAATCGCCCGCCAGCTGCGCCTGCGCGACCTGGGCGGCCTGATCGTCATCGACTTCATCGACATGGAGTCCGGCAAGGCCCAGAAGGACGTGGAAACGCGCCTCAAGGACGCGCTGCGTCACGACCGCGCCCGCGTGCAGATGGGCAAGATCAGCCGTTTCGGCCTGATGGAGCTGTCGCGCCAGCGCCTGCGTCCGTCGCTGTCGGAAGGCTCGCACATCACCTGCCCGCGCTGCAATGGAACAGGTCATATCCGCGATACCGAATCGTCCGCCCTGCAGGTGCTGCGCATCATCCAGGAAGAGGCGATGAAGGAAAACACGGCCGCCATCCACTGCCAGGTGCCGGTGGAAGTGGCCGCTTTCCTGCTGAACGAGAAGCGTCAGGACATCAACCTGATCGAACTGCGCTTCAAGGTCAATGTGCTGCTGATCCCGAACAAGCATCTGGAAACGCCGCACTACAAGCTGGAGCGCCTGCGTCACGACGATCCGCGCCTGGAAGACTCGACCGCCAGCTACCGCATGGCCGAGGCCGCCGCGAAGGAACTGGAAGCCGACACCAGCTACAGCAGCCGCAAGAAGGAAGACGCGCGTCCGCGCCAGGAAGCGGCCGTCAAGGGCATCACGCCCGACGCGCCCGCCCCGGTATCGGTGCCGCGTCCCGAGCGCGCACCGAAGCCCGAAGCCACCGCGGCTGCACGTCCCGTGCCGGCTACCCAACCGGTGGCCAGCGGCGGTTTCGTCGCCTGGCTGAAGGGTCTGTTCGGCGTGAAGCCCGCACCGGCACCCGTGGCCGAGCCGGTCAAGCCAGCCGCTGAAACCCCGGCGCGCGGCGAAGGCCGCCAGGGTCGTGGCGAACGCGGCCAGCGTGGTGAACGCGGCGAGCGCGGCGAAGGCCGTCAGGGCCGCGGCGAACAGCGCGGTGATCGTGGCGAACGTGGCGACCGTCAGGGTCGCGGCCAGCGCGGCGAGCGCGCGGAACGTGCCGAGCGTGGCGAACGCGCCGAGGCACAACGCGGCGAGGCACGTGAGCAACGCGAACCGCGTGAACCACGCGAACCGCGCGGCGAGCGCCCGCCGCGTGGCGACCGTCAACCGCGCGAAGCGCAGCAGGCTGCGCCGGCAATCGCCCAGGGCGAGCGCACCGAAGCGCGCCGCGAACGCAACCAGGAACGCCGCGAGCGTCAACGCGAACGCCAGCGCGAGCGCGCCGAGGCCCGCGAGACGGACGAAACCCTGAGCGTTGAAGGCACGGCACCGCAGTCGGCATTCGAGGCGGCCCAGGCTGCACCGGCTGTCATCGCGGCCGTCGATGTGCCGGAAGGCGCACTGAGCGCCGAAGCCGCCGCAACGGAAGCCGGTGAAGGCGAAGAGCGCCGCCGCCGCAACCGTCGTGGCCGCAACCGTTACCGCCGCGAGCGCGAGGACGGCAGCCTGGAAGTCAATGAAGGCAACCTGGCCGAAGTCAGCGCCGGCGTGACGGAATCGGAAGAAGAGTCGGCATCGGTAACGGCCCAGGTGGCCCCGCCGGCTGCCGAACCGGTTGCTCCGGCACCGGTGGTGCAGGCCCCCGTGGCCGCCGTGGCCGCCGCCCCGGTGGAAGCCGTGGCCTCTCCGGCCGCCCCGGTGGAGCATGTCGAACCTGCCAAGCCGGCCCCGGCAGCTGAACCGGTCTTCGCCGCCGTGGCCGAACCGCAACCGGCACCGGTGGTGACGCCCGCCCCGGCTTATCAGGCCGTCGAAACCGCGGCTATCGAAGCCCCGGCCGCGGAAGCCCCGGCACCGGTCGCCACCGCCCCGGTGGTGCATGAGCCGGTCGTCGTGACCCCGGAAGTGATTCCGGCACCGGTTCCCGCCGTGGAAGCGCCTGCCCCGGCCGCCGCTGCCCCTGTCGCGGCCGCGCCGGCTCCGGCAAGCACCAGCACGCCGGCACTGGAGTCGATGCTCTCGACCGCCGGTCTGGAGTGGGTACGCACCGACAGCGCCAAGCTGGCCGCCGCGCAGGAAGCCGCCGCACGCATCGTGCCGGCCCCGCGCGTGCCGCGCGAGCGCAAGCCGCTGCCGCCGCTGCCGGAAGGCCCGATGGTCCTCGTCGAAACGGGCGGCCAGCAGCGCGAGGCCCAGCAACAGCAGCAGCAATAAGGCGAAACCTCGCCCCTGCAAGCTGAGTGAGAGAAAGGGATGGCAACCGCCGTCCCTTTTTTCATTTGTGCGGCGGTGCCGCCGACGCGACATGGCGCAACGCTCCCGGCTGTACTGCAGTGCCCCGCCATCAACTGTGCTGTTGTCACGACAGTGTTGCGCGCGACGTGGAGGCGCCCTCGGCTAGAATGGCAGGCAGAACGGCTACCCCGGGCGCCCCACGCACGCGGTCAGCCGCGGCCCCACTCTGCCATGACCGATACTGTCATTCCGATTCTTGACCTGCGCGACCATCGGTACCGATCGATGGTGCCGAGCATTCCGTCGCGCCTGCTGGCGCCGTCCGGGCTCGTGGCCGATACCCGGGGCCGGCCGCTGCATGACCTGCGGATCTCCGTTACCGACCGCTGCAACTTCCGCTGCGTCTACTGCATGCCGAAGGAGGTGTTCGACAAGGACTACACCTTCCTGCCCCATTCCGAGCTGCTGAGCTTCGAGGAAATCGAGCGGGTCGCACGGCTGTTCGTGGCGCAGGGCGTCGAAAAGATCCGGCTGACCGGCGGCGAGCCGCTGCTGCGCAAGAACATCGAGCGCCTGGTGGAAATGCTGGCGCGCATCGAAACGGCATCGGGCAAGCCGCTGGACCTGACGCTGACCACCAATGCGTCGCTGCTGGCGCGCAAGGCGCAATCGCTGCGCGACGCCGGCCTGACCCGTGTCACGGTCAGCCTGGACGCCATCGATGATGTCACGTTCCGCAAGATGAACGACGTGGATTTCGCCGTGCGCGACGTGCTGCATGGCATCGAGGTCGCCCAGGCCGTGGGGCTGGCCCCGATCAAGGTCAACATGGTGGTCAAGCGCGGCACCAACGATCAGGAAATCGTGCCAATGGCACGTCACTTCCGCAACAGCGGCATCATCGTCCGCTTTATCGAATTCATGGATGTCGGCGCCAGCAACCACTGGCAGATGGACGAGGTGCTGTCTTCGGCCGATGTCGTGCGCCGTATCGACGAGGCGTTTCCGCTGGAAGCCGTACAGGCCAACTACTCGGGCGAGACCGCCGAGCGGTGGCGTTACCGCGACGGCGGCGGCGAAATCGGGGTGATTTCCAGCGTGACGCACGCGTTCTGCGGCGATTGCAGCCGCATCCGCCTGTCCACCGAAGGCCGGCTCTATCTATGCCTGTTTGCCACCGAAGGCTACGACTTGCGCGCGCTGCTCCGCGGCGGGCACAGCGACCTTGAAGTCGGCAACGCCATCGCGCAGGTGTGGCAGGCCCGCACCGACAACTATTCCGAGCAGCGAAGCGATCCCGCCGTACGCGCCGCACGCGCCGAAAGCAAGATCGAAATGTCGTATATCGGCGGCTGATGATTGCGCGCGATGACATCACGGGCCTGATCCTGGCCGGCGGCCGCGGCAGCCGGATGGGCGGCACCGACAAGGGCCTGCAGCCATTCCAGGGGACGCCGATGGTGCAGCACACGTTGCAGCGCCTGGCCCCGCAGACCGGATCGCTGCTGATCAATGCCAACCGCAACCCCGAACGCTACGCCACCTTTGGTGTGCCGGTGATCGCCGACACCATCGCCGATTTCGCCGGCCCCCTCGCCGGCATGCTGGCCGGGCTGGCGCAGTGCCGGACGCCATGGCTGGTCACTGCCCCCTGCGACACCCCTTTCCTGCCGGCCGACCTGGTGGTGCGACTGACCCAGGGTATCGAGGATGAACACGCCGACATCGCCGTGCCAGTGACCGTGGACGCAGATGGCCGACGCCGCTTGCAACCCGTGTTCTGCCTGATGCCGGTGACCGCCGCTGCCGGGCTGCAGGCGTACGTGGACGCCGGCCATCGCAGGATCGAAAGCTGGGTCACCGGCCAGCGGCTGGCGCAGGTCATGTTCGACGACGCGCAGGCCTTTGCAAACATCAACACGCTGGACGAACTCCGCGAGCACGAGGCCGCTGGCCGATCCGGCTAGACTCTCACCCAAATTCCCATATCGCCGACGCGTGCGCGTGTCACGACCCAGACCATGCCTTCGCTGCAATCCGTCATCTCCTGCCAGTCCGACTACGATCCCACCGCCCTGCCGGTGGACCAGGCCAACGCCATCATTGCCGATGTGGTGGATCCGGTCCGTGGCATCGAGCAGCTTGCGATTCGTAGCGCGCTGGACCGCGTGCTGGCCGTCGACGTGATGTCGCCCATCGACGTCCCCGCGCACGACAACTCGGCCATGGACGGCTACGCGTTCTCCAGCCGGGCGCTGACCCAGGGCGACGCAAGTATCGCGCTGGAGGTCATCGGCACCGCCTACGCCGGCAACGCCTTCGCCGGCGAGGCGCAGGCGGGCCAGGCGGTTCGCATCATGACCGGAGCCATCATGCCGGCAGGCTGCGACACCGTGATTCCGCAGGAATTCGTGGAGGTCCAGGCGGGTGGCAATCTGGTGCGCTTTGCGCCCGACGCCGTACGCGCAGGCGACAACCGACGGCTGCGCGGCGAAGACCTGGCGCGCGGCCAGGCCGCATTGCACGCGGGGCGGATCCTGACGCCGGCCGATCTGGGCATGCTGGCGTCGCTGGGCGTGGCCGAGGTAAAGGTACGCCGACGCCTGCGGGTGGCATTTTTCTCGACCGGCGACGAACTGCGATCGATCGGCGAGCCGCTCGATCCAGGCTGCGTCTACGACTCGAATCGCTACACGTTGCACGGCATGCTGCGCCGGCTCAATGTGGACCTGATCGACATGGGCGTGGTGCGCGACGACCCCGAACTCATGGAGGCGGCATTCCGCAGCGCCTGCGAGAATGCCGACGCCATCATCACCTCGGGCGGCGTATCGGTCGGCGATGCCGACTATACGAAGCAGATCATGGAAAAACTGGGCGATGTCACGTTCTGGAAGATCGCGATGCGACCGGGACGTCCGATGGCGTTCGGCCGGATTTCGTCGAACGGCCATGATGCCGTGCTGTTCGGCCTGCCGGGCAATCCCGTGGCCGTGATGGTCACCTTCTATCATTTCGTGCGCGGCGCCCTGCACCGGCTGATGGGTGCCAACGTGGCGCCGCTGCCGCGCCTCCGGGTACGAACCACGACGCCGATTCGCAAGAAGCCGGGCCGTACCGAATTCCAGCGCGGCATCCTGGCGCCGGGCGCCGACGGCAATCTGGAGGTGCGGCTGACGGGCCAGCAAGGCTCTGGCGTGCTGCGGTCGATGAGCGAAGCCAATTGCTTTGTCGTGCTCGATCACGACCAGGGTTCGGTGGCGGCCGGAGACACCGTGCAGGTCATGCTGTTCGATGGTCTGGTCTGACGGCGGACGCCGTGGCCGCGGCGCGCAGCAACGGATGTCGTCCCGCTAAGCGGAACACCGCCGCGCGGCATGAATCGTTCCGATTCATGCATCACCCACCCTACCAGGCGAGGGTCACTGCCGGCGGTGTCGTTTTTGTGCCGCATACATTGTCGGAAAGCACCGTTGCCGTCTGAAATGCCTCATCCGGCAGTCGGGCGGTCTAGGCGTCGCAAGCCCCAATCGTTACACTTGCAGCACGAAAATCCGAATCCCCCAATATCTTGTCTGTCGTCATGCACCAGGAGATCGCGTACCTCCATCCCGTCAAGACTGCCCGGGCACTTGTGCTGGTCTATCTGTGCTTTTCGGTGCCGATCGTGGCCATGGGCCTGTTCGTCGCCTTCGTGCGCTATGGCGATCTGCCCGGCATTGCAGTCTTTACCGCCCTGATCCTCAACGCACTGATTGGCTTTGGCCTGCTCTGGCTGGGCTGCCGCGCCTACAACTGGGTGGCCGCGCGCTTCGGCGGCATCGAGGTTCACATCCGTGAACTGAGCCCGGAAGATCGCCAGTAATTTGCCTCCGGGGCGATATTTGATCGTCGGCTAGGCCAATCGATCTTCATGCTGCCCCGCGCTCTCGTCAGCCGGGGCGGTATCAGCAGCCGTCTCCGGGCCGATCATCCCTGACGTTCCCAGAAGCTGCTCCGCGATCTCGCCCGGCAGCGCCTCCACGGTGCGCAGCTTGCGCTCCATCTGCCTGGTACGGACTTCCGCCTGTTCGATATTGCGTGCCGCGCGCACCAGCGTATCGCGCGTTTTCGCCAGAACTTCGCCAAATTTGCCGAATTCGGTCTTCACGGCACCCAGCACTTCCCATACTTCGCTCGACCGCTTTTCCAGCGCCAGCGTCCGGAATCCCATCTGCAGGCTGTTGAGCAGCGCCGTCAGCGTCGTGGGGCCGGCCACGGTCACGCGGAAATCGCGCTGCAGCATGTCGGTCAGGCCCGGGCGCCGCAGGACTTCCGCATAGAGGCCTTCAGTCGGCAGGAACAGGATGGCGAAATCGGTGGTGGCCGGCGGCGCCAGGTATTTCTCGGCAATGGTCTGCGCCTCGCGGCGCACCGCCACTTCCAGCTCACGGCTGAACGCGTTCACCCCGTCCACGTCGCCGCGCTCCTGCGCGTCGACCAGTCGCTCGTACTGTTCCTTCGGGAATTTGGCGTCGATCGGTAGCCAGACCGGGCTGCCGCCAACCTCGCGGCCCGGCAGGCGGATGGCAAACTCGACCCGCGCCCCGGAATTGCGCACGGTCTCCACGTTCTTGCCGTACTGATCCGGCGTCAGGATCTGCTCAAGCAGCATGGCCAGCTGCACCTCGCCCCAGGTGCCCCGCGTCTTGACATTGGTCAGCACGCGCTTGAGATCCCCTACCCCCTGCGCCAGCATCTGCATTTCGCCCAGCCCGCGATGCACCTGCTCCAGCCGCTCCGACACGAGCTTGAACGATTCGCCCAGCCGTTGCTCCAGCGTGGCGTGCAGCTTTTCGTCCACCGTACGTCGCATTTCCTCCAGTTTGGCGGCGTTATTGGCCTCGATATCACGCAGCTTCTGCTCCAGCGTCGCGCGCACGTCTGCCAGGCGCCGCTCGTTGGCCTCCGACATCTGCGCAAGCTGTTGCTGCTGCACCGTGGCGATACTGGTCAGCTGCGTCGACAACTGCTGCTGGAACCGCAGCATGTGCTGCCCCGACTCGCTGCGGCTGCCGCGCGCCGTTTCGGCCAGTTCGGTGCGCAGTTCGCGCTCCAGGCGCTCCAGCCCGCGCGCGGTGTCCTCGCGCACGTCGTCGCGCAGGTCGCCCAGCATCGGCAACAGGTCGCCGGAGCCGGGGCGCGACTGGCGCATCAACAGCACGATCAGCAGGATCACAGCCGCCACCGCGGCGGCCAGGGTCAGCAAAGGGATAAGCGACATGGAAATAAAGCTGGCGATCCGTCGGTCAACGGCGGCGCGGCATGACCTCGGGATTGATGACGGTCTGGGGCTCGCCGGCCTGCGGGCCGGCGTCAAGGGCGGCGATCAGGTTGTCGGCCGCCAGGTTGGCCATGGCACGGCGGGTCTTTTCCGACGCGCTGGCGATGTGCGGCGTCAGCACGACGTTCGGCACGGTCAGCAGGTCGGGATGCACGCTCGGCTCGCCCTCGAACACATCGAGCCCTGCGGCAAAGATCTTGTGATCGCGCAATGCTGCGGCAAGCGCACCGTCGTCGACGATGCCGCCGCGCGCCAGGTTGATCAGCGTGGCCGTGGGCTTCATCAGCGCCAGCTCCGCCGCGCCGATCGCATGGTGGCTCTCGGGACTGTACGGCAGCACCAGGATCAGGTGGTCCGACTGTTTCAGCAGTTCGGCCTTGCTGACGTAGCGCGCATTGAGCGACTGCTCGACATCGGCCGGCAACTGGCTGCGGTTGTGATACAGCACCTGCATGCCAAAGCCTGCCGCACGGCGGGCCAGGCCCTGCCCGATGCGCCCCATGCCCAGAATGCCCAGCGTGCTGCCGTACACGTCCATGCCCACCAGCATGTCGTAGCTCCAACGCTCCCACTTGCCGGCGCGCAGGTAGTGCTCGCTCTCGGTCACGCGGCGCGCGGTGGCCATCAGCAGCGCCCAGCCGAAATCGGCCGTGGTCTCTGTCAGCACATCGGGCGTGTTCGTCGCCACGATGCCCGCCGCGGTCAGCGCCGGCACGTCGAGGTTGTTGTAGCCCACCGCCATGTTGCAGACCGCCCGCAGCTGCGGCAGCGCGGCGACCAGGTCGCCATCGATCCTGTCCGCCGCATTGGCCAGCACGCCGGCCTTGCCGGCCAGCCGCGCCCGCAATGCCGCCGCATCGAGGACCACGTCCTCCTGGTTGGCATCGACGTCGAAATATTGCGAAAGCCGCTCGATCACATCGGGGAAGATGGCGCGCGTGACAAGGACAGGGGGCTTCATGGCAGTCATACGTGGAAGAAGAGGAACGTCATCACCAGGAACAGCGGCACCAGCACGGCGCAGGACCACGCCATGTAGCCGAAAAAGCTCGGCATGCGCACGCCACGGCTTTCGGCAATCGCCTTGACCATCAGGTTGGGCGCGTTGCCGATATAGGTATTTGCGCCCATGAACACGGCGCCGGCCGAGATGGCGGCCAGCGTCGAGGCATCGCGCGTCATGAGCGTGGCCGCGTCACCGCCGGCGGTATTGAAGAACACCAGGTAGGTCGGCGCGTTGTCGAGGAACGACGACAGGATGCCGGTGGCCCAGAAGTACATGCTGTCGATCGGCTGCCCGTTGCCGTCGCTGACGGCCCGGATCACGCCGGCAAACGCGCCATCGGTGCCGGCCTTGAGCATGGCGATCACCGGTATGATCGTCAGGAAGATGCCCGCAAACAGCTTGCCCACTTCGAGCATCGGCTCCCAGTTGAACTCGTTGCCGCTGCGCGCGGCATGCGGCGTCGCCACCAGCGACACCAGCGTCACCACCACGAGCAGCCCATCGCGCACCAGCGCGGGCAGCGGCACCTCCGTACCCATCACGTCGAATGCCACGCCCGGTTTCCAGAGCCCGCTCATCAGTACCAGGCCCACCACGGCTGCCAGCAGCAGGAAATTGACCTTGCCTTCGAGCCGGATACCGGCCGAGTCCGGCGTGGGGTCCTGCGCCTGCGGCAGCTCCTCTTCGCGCCGGAGAAAGTAGTACCGGTCGATGGCGTAGAACAGTGCCAGCAGCACCACCCAGATAAAGATCGTCTCCGGCAGGATGTTGCGCAGCGTCCAGGAGAACTCCACGCCCTTGAGGAAGCCCAGGAACAGCGGCGGATCGCCAAGCGGGGTCAGCGCACCGCCGGCATTGGCCACCAGGAAGATAAAGAACACCACCACGTGGGCCACGTGGCGCCGGTTGTCATTGGCGCGCAGCAGCGGCCGGATCAGCAGCATCGCGGCGCCCGTGGTGCCCATGAGGCTGGCCAGCACCGTACCCAGCGCCAGGATGCCCGTGTTGAGCCGCGGGGTGGCGTGCAGGTTGCCCCGCACGCAGATGCCCCCCGCCACCACATAAAGCGCGGTCAGCAGGATGATGAACGGGATGTACTCGGCCAGCAGCGCATGCACGGCGTTGGCGGCGGCCGCGTGCACGCCGAACTGCGCAGCGAACGGCACGAGGAACAGCGCCGCCCAGGCCGCGGCGATCTTGCCGTAGTGGTGATGCCAGAATTTCGGCGCAACGAGTGGAAACAGCGCGATCGACAGCAGGATACCGGCGAACGGCACGCCCCAGACAGGCGACAGCGCGGCACCATCGAAATCGGCGGCGGATGCCAGGGCCGGCGACAGCAGCAACGTGGCAAGCAGATATTGAGGAAGCAGCGTGACTTCACGACGCATCAGACAGCAATCTCCTTTATCGCAACACACGCCGGGACAGGTGCGACGCACGGCTTCGCGTGTGAGACAGACGACAAGGCGCACGCGTCCGGATTGGTTACCAGGGCGGTGGGACGGCAGCACGCGGCGAAGGGCTCAGTGTAAAGCAAACCCTTTTGAGAATGGTCTGAAAGTGCCTCGATATGCGGCGCCGCGGGGCGCGCCGGTCATTGCTGATCGACCAGGATCACGTGGACCCGATACGGGCCGTGGGCACCCAGCACGATGGTCTGCTCGATATCGCCCGTGCGCGACGGCCCGCTGATGATATTGGTGGCGCGCGGCAGCTGGCCGTGCTCGGCACGCATGCGCGCAAACGCCTCTTCCAGATTGGCGACGATGCGCGATACCGGCACCACGGCGATATGGGTTTCCGGCAGCAGCGCGGCCGATGCGAAGGTATCGGGCCCCGACAGCAGCATCAGAGAGCCGGTCTCGGCAATCGCCACGAAGCAGCCGGTAATGCCGACCAGGTCGCCATGTTCGCGGTCGGCCTGCGGTTCCCGCACCGGCGGGCGGCACTCCACCTCCAGACCCTGCGCCGCCCAGGGCAGTGCGGCCAGGCTGTTCCAGGCCACGGCGCGGCGCGTCAGCTTCAGACCATCCAGATAGTGCAGCACGGCGCCGGGCACCTCGGCCAGCGTGGCCACGCGGTCCACTGTGGACGCCATCTTCTGCGCCTGCACGCTGAACGCGGCGGCGCGGTCTTCGGCCACCTCGGGCTGCGGCCCTTGCGGATGTCGCGTCAGGTAGTCGGCCACGGCGTCGCGCTCGCCCTGCGTCACCGTCGCCCCCCTGCCCTGGGCGGCACGGATGCGGGCGAAGATGCGGTCACGGGCGGCGTTCGTTTCCATGGTATGGGCCTGAAGGGTTGCGGGGCTCGGCGATTATAAGAAAACGGCGATGGCGGTGGATGAATCCGGCTAAGCGGAGGGCTGAACTTCGAACACCTGCCGCAGGTAAGACAGGTAGCCCGGATCGTCGCACATGGTCTTCTCGGGCGTATCCGACAGCTTGGCCACCGGCTGGCCGTTGCAGCGAACCATCTTGATGACGATCTGCAGCGGCGTGTAGCCCAGGTCGTTGGTCAGGTTCGTGCCCACGCCGAATGCCAGTTTGCAGCGGCCATGGAACCGCTCGTAGAGCTCGATGACTTTCGGAATGTTCAGCGCATCGCTGAAGATCAGGGTCTTGCCGCGCGGATCCACGCGGTTGGCCGCGTAGTGCGCGAGCATGCGTTCGCCCCACTCGAACGGGTCGCCGGAGTCGTGGCGCACGCCATCGAACAGCTTGCAGAAATACAGGTCGAAGTCGCGCAGGAACGCATCGAAACCGTAGGTATCCGACAGCGCGATACCCAGGTCGCCGCGATATTCGCGCGCCCAGTTCTCCAGCGCGTAGACCTGCGAATCGCGCAGGCGCGGGCCCAGTGCCTGGCAAGCCTGGAGGTACTCATGCGCCATCGTGCCCAGCGGCGTCATGTTGTGCATCCGCGCGAAATGGACGTTGCTGGTGCCGGCCAGTTGCGGCCCCAGGATGTCGCGCATCGACAGCAGCACCTCTTCCTGCCAGTCGCGCGAAAAGCGCCGGCGGGTGCCGTAATCCGCGATCACGCAGTCCTCGTATTTCGACGACTTCAGCAGCGCCAGCTTGGCCTCCAGCCGGCGTCGCCCTTCGGCCAGATCGGCCTGCGGCTGCGTCCGGCGGAAGTACACCTCGTTGACGATGGCCAGCAGCGGGATCTCGAACAGGATGGTATGCAGCCACGGCCCGCGGATCGTGATGTCGATCTCGCCGTTGCCCTGGGCGGACGGCTGCACGACCACGTATTTCTCGTTCAGGTGGAACAGCGCCAGGAAATCAACGAAATCGCTCTTGATGAAGCGCATGCCGCGCAGGTAGAGCAGTTCGTCGTCGGAAAATCGCAGTTCGCAGAGCTGGCGAATCTCGTCGCGGATGTCGTCGACATACGGCGTCAGGTCGACCCCGGCGTTGCGGCACTTGAAGCGGTATTCGACCTCGGCCTGCGGAAAGTGGTGCAGCACCACCTGCATCATCGTGAACTTGTACAGGTCGGTGTCGAGCAGGGAACGGATGATCATAGTGAAGCCAAGGCTTGGGGCGCGGCGAAGTCAGGCCACCATGCTAACCGAAAGTCACGCGCGGCATGGAGATGCCCGGCGGGGGCCAGGGGTCAGCCGCCGTCGAGCCCGCGCAGCGCCGGCGAAATCTCGCGTCCCGGCCGCTTCGACTGCAGGCACCAGAGCCGCTGACCCTGGTCGTCATGGCAGCTGACCAGCGTGGCCTGGCTGCGCGGCACGGCAGCGGGTAGCGGATCGGCGAAATTGGCCGATGCCACCATGATGCGCTCCTGGTACACCGACTGCCCGGCCCGGTCGAAGCGCAGCACCTGGATCAGGGTGTCCGGCGAGGGCTGCAGATCCTTGTCGCAGGGCAGGAAACCTTCGCGATTGCAGTTGGCCATGGCCATCCCGGCCGGGGTCCGGATCACGCTGAAACTGTCCCAGTCGAAGGCGGTCAGGACGGACAAGGTCACGGGCTGGTCGGTACGCGCTCGCCACGCCACCAGGCGCGACACCACGCTATCGGCCATCTCGCCCGGGCGGGGCGGCGCGGGCTGGGCGGCTGCCTCCAGGCCCACCATGGCGCAAAAAAGCACGGCGGCCCCGGTCAAAAACACCGTCCGACGACCCCTTTCGCACCCCATCAGGCTGGCTGCCATAAGCAAATCCCCTCGCAAGATTGCCCTCGATCAACGTAAGTGCATTGCACGGAAACGGAAGGAAAAGAGACTTCGGGGGTACCCGCCGGCCCGAAAAGCCACGCATAACACAGGGAAATACTAGCCCGGGCGGCCACCAAAAGGGAGATCGATCTGCCCGCAATCCGGCGCCGGAAGCCCCTTCGCGGCCAATTTCGCACCAAAAGTACATAAAGAAATAAGAAAACTATCTGACCCGGCTATATAGACTCACTATCCTTGCGAGAAGGCTCAGCTACAATATCGGTCTTTGAAAGGCCTCGGCCCTCGCTCGCCCCAAGTTATCCCGATTGACACGCGCGGTGTTTGGCGCGTAGCGGGCAACTCGCAAGAGCGACCGGCAAGAATCCGGCCTTGGACAAACTCCCCATCGAAGACCGATCCGTTTTTCTGGAACCGAAATGACTCACGTTGTCACCGAAGCCTGCATCCGTTGCCGTTACACCGACTGCGTTGATGTGTGTCCGGTCGATTGTTTCCGCGAAGGCCCGAACTTCCTGGCCATCGATCCCGACGAATGCATCGACTGCGCCGTGTGCGTGGCCGAGTGCCCGGTGAACGCGATTTACGCCGAGGAAGATGTGCCCGGCGACCAGCAGCAGTTCATTGACCTGAACGCCGAGCTGGCCCGCAACTGGCCGTCCATCACCAAGACCAAGGCCCCGCTGGCCGAGGCCGAGGAATGGAAGGACGCCACCGACAAGCTGCAATACCTGCAGCGCTGAGAAAAGACTGACGCACGGGTGACAGATACCTGCCGGCGGCACGCCGGATCTGCCTGCCCGCGTCGCAGAAAGCCGTCCCCACGCGCTTTCCCGTAATACCGGGCACCTGCCGTGCCCACAACGTATCAGGACGAATATGGACTTGAGCATTCCAAATCCCGTGGCCGACGCGACCCAGCAGGCTGGCGGCAACAACGGCGGCCAGCCGCTGGAAATCGACGCGCTGATCGTTGGCGCGGGCCCCGTTGGCCTGTTCCAGGTGTTCGAACTCGGCCTGCTCGAAATCAAGGCGCACGTGATCGACTCGCTCAAGGTGGTGGGCGGCCAGTGCGTGGAGCTGTATCCGGACAAGCCGATCTACGACATCCCGGCGGTGCCCATCTGCACGGGCCAGGAGCTGACCGACAACCTGCTCAAGCAGATCGAGCCGTTCTCGCCCACGTTCCACCTGGGCCAGGAAGTCAGCGTCGTCGAGCGCCGTGAAGACGGCCGCTTCTTCGTCGAGACGTCCCTCGGAACCCGCTTCATCACCAAGACCATCTTCATCGCCGCCGGCGTGGGCTCGTTCCAGCCGCGTACGGTGAAGGTGGAAGGCATCGACAAGTTCGAAGGCAAGCAGCTGTTCTACCGCGTGAAGGATCCGAGCCGTTTCCATGGCCGCAACCTGGTGATCGTGGGCGGTGGCGATTCGGCACTGGACTGGGCGCTGGACCTCCATGGCAAGGCCGAGTCGATCGTGCTGATCCATCGCCGCGACGGCTTCCGCGCCGCGCCCGCCTCGGTGGCCAAGATGCGCGACCTGTGCGAGCAGATGGAAATGCAATTCATGGTTGGCCAGATCGGCGGCTATGAAGAGAAGGACGGCGTGCTCACCGAGATCAAGGTGACGGGTGGCGACGGCGTGACGCGCCGCATGCCGCTGGACGACCTGCTGGTGTTCTTCGGCCTGTCGCCGAAGCTCGGCCCGATCGCCGAGTGGGGCCTGGACCTGGAGCGCAAGCAGATCAAGGTGGATACCGAGAAGTTCGAGACGAACATCCCGGGCATCTTCGCCGTGGGTGACATCAACACCTACCCGGGCAAGAAGAAGCTGATCCTGTCGGGCTTCCACGAAGCCGCGCTGGCAGCGTTCGGCGCCGCGCCGTACATCTTCCCGGACAAGAAGATCCACATGCAATACACGACGACCTCGCCGAAGCTGCACAAGGTGCTGGGCGTCGAATCGCCGGTGTTCGACTGACCTGTCGAAGGCCAACGCAAAAAAATCGCCTTCGGGCGATTTTTTTGTTTGCACAATTTAAAAAGCTGGCTATAATGCGGCCTCGCTGTTGAACACGGCAACGCAGCAAAAGGCGGAAACGCCCGGCGCTGGCCGGTTTCAAGGCGAACCAGAGTTCCAACGACAACTTCTGACGAAAACAAAACGTTAAAAAGTTGTTGACGAAACGAAGAGAAGCTGGTTATAATTTCTTTCTCAGCTGTTCCCCGATAGCTCAGTCGGTAGAGCGCCGGACTGTTAATCCGTAGGTCCCTGGTTCGAGCCCAGGTCGGGGAGCCAACCGATAGAAGAGGAAGGCCGATGCGAAAGCATCGGCCTTTTTCTTTTCAGCCGCGCATAGTCCCCGCGCGCCTCGCAACGGCCATCCCCTCCCCCGCACAAACGTTCCAGAAAGCCCTGGCCGATGTGGCTATGATGAACAGCCGCATACTCCGAACCAGGACCCCGCAGTGAGCCCCCAGAGCTGGATCGACCTCAAGCAGGATGCCGACACCGGCATCGAGACGATTCGCGCCCATTTCGAGGGCCATGCGTACGATCCGCACTGGCATGACAGCTATCTGGTCGGCTACACCGAACAGGGCATCCAGCAGTTTCATTGCCGCCGCGAGGTTCAGCGCAGCGTGCCGGGCAAGGTCTTCACGCTGGAACCGGGTGAAATCCACGATGGTTACGCCGTGGCGCCCGAAGGCTTTACCTATTCGATGCTGTATCTGGACCCCCAGTGGCTGGAGCGCGAACTCCGTGCGTTGTTCGACGATGCTCCGGCTCACTGCCAGCCCGCCTTCGCGCGTACGCTGAGCGAAGACCCGCAACTGATCGAAGCCATCGGCCATGCGTTCACGGTGCTGCAACAGCCGGAACTGCGCATCGTCCGGCAGTCCGCGCTCGACGCCCTGCTGGCCCGGCTGACGTCGAATCTGCGCTGGCGCACGGCACGCGCCATCGATCCGCGTCTGCCGCTGGCAGCCCAACGCGCGCGCGACTACCTGCATGACCACGTGGACCAGGACATCGGCCTGGACGACCTGGCCGCCGCCAGCGGCGTGGACCGCTACCGTCTGACTCGCGCATTCAAGACCGCGTTCGGCATTGCGCCGCACGCCTACCTGGTGCAATTGCGGCTGGCTCGCGCCCGCCATATGCTGGCCCGTGGCGCCACCCCCGCCGACGTGGCCATGGCGCTCGGGTTCGCCGACCAGAGCCATCTGGGCCGCTGGTTCCGGCGGGCCTATGGCCTGACGCCCGCACACTACCGCAAACGCTGCTCAAATCTTCCAGACGCCTAGGCAGCGCGGCCGCAACAATGGCCGCATGAGCGATACCCTGCCCTTCCTGCCCTTTCTGATGTTTGCCGTGGTGGCGTCGATCACGCCCGGCCCGACCAACGTTATCGTGCTGAGCCACAGCGCACGCCGTGGCGTGACGGCTACGCTGCCAATCATCATCGGTGGCTGCGGCGGCGCCGCGCTGCTGGTGCTGACTGTCGGCATCGGCGTCGGCGACGCCCTGGCCGCCTACCCGCTCCTGCAGCGCGCCATGGCCTGGACCGGCGTGCTTTGGCTGTCCTGGGTGGCCTGGCAGATCTGGCGCAGCCCGGCATCCGCCATGGCAACAGACGGCACGGAGGCACCCGGCAGGCCGCTCGGGCTCGCTGGCGCGGCCTGCCTACAGCTGGTGAACCCCAAGACGTGGATGATGGCGCTGGCCGTGGTCAGCGTCTTTGCCGGCCATGGGGCCGACCAGTCGCAACGGGTGCTGCTGCTGTCACTGATCTTCTTTGTCGTGTCCCTGCCGTGCATGGGGGCGTGGGCGGTGCTGGGCGCCGGGGCCGCTCGCTTCATTCGATCGCCCGTCCTGTTGAAGCGGTTCGAACGCCTCATGGCGCTCGTGTTGCTGGCGTCGGCTTGGGGCAGTCTGTTGCCTTGATGCAAAATCGTCGAAAAGGCGTTCTCACGCACATTTTCTGGGGTATAGTCTTGGATTGCCCTGAATAGCTTGACTCTCGCCCGGTATACCTGTAAAAGCTTACCGGCGTATTTCTTGCGCAATATCCACGGAAACAGGTAGTCGCCAAGTTTTTACCTAGCTAGGAAAATTTGGCCCGTCACCCCTGACACAGGCAGTATGGATTTCGGTCCGCAGCAGGTTCTAGGGGGCGCACCACGGCATTCGCCGCAGCGTGCGATACCAACGTCTCGGAAGGCTCCGGAGCCCGACGCGACACGTTTCCCTCCTATGAACCCACCGCCTCTGGCGGTTATTCCTGAAGGACTGAATTGACTAAGATCGTTCTGAAACCGGGCGAGCCCGTTGAAGTTGCAATGCGTCGTTTCCGTCGCTCCATTCTGCAGACTGGACTGATCGTGGAACTGAAGAGCCGCACCGCCTACGAAAAGCCGACGACCGAGCGCAAGCGCAAGAAGAAGGCTGCCGAGGCCCGTCTGCGCAAGCGTCTGCGCATGCAAATGCTGCCGAAGAAGCTCTACTGATTCGGGCTTTGCCAAAAGAAAAACCGCCAGTTCGCTGGCGGTTTTTTTTCGTCCACGCTCCCGGCCGCTGGGCGGGACACGATGAAGCGCTCAGGTACGCGTGGCAATCAGCGCACCGGCGCCGATCAGCGTGATGCCGCCCGCACGCTGCACATTGGCCTGCGCGCGCTGCGAGGTCAGCCGCGTGGCCAGCGAGCGCGCCAGCAGCGCATAGACCATGGCGTTGGCGGTGGCCAGCACCACGAAGGTCGGGATCAGGACCACAGCCTGCGGCCAGAACGCCAGATTGGCATCGATGAACTGCGGCACGAAGGCCACGAAGAACACGATGCTCTTCGGATTCAGCGCCGTCACCAGCCACGCCTTGGCAAATCGCTGGCATCCGCTACCGGACTGCGCCGCCACATCGAGCGAGCGCGCACGGCCGGCCGTGCGCAGCGCCTGCACGCCGAGATAGACGAGATAGGCGGCGCCCGCCCATTTCAGGCCCGTGAACAGCGTGGCAGAGGCTGCCAGGACGGCGCCCAGGCCGGCCATCGACAGGGTGAACGCGGTGAGGTCGCCGGCCGCCACGCCGGCCACCGTGGCGTAGGCGCTGCGGCCGCGGTGCGCCAGCGCATCGCCAATCACCAGCAGGATGGTCGGACCGGGAATGATCAGCAGCACCACGCTGGTCAATACGAATGTGATCCAGTGTTCGAAGGACATGGGTTCTCCTGTTGCGTCGTCGTTTTTGTTCGCAAGACGCCGAGAGTACGCCTGTCCGCCCGGCCCCGCCAGTCTGCCGATATGCCCCTGCGAATGGAATTGTCTTGCTGCGATGCGCCAACAATGCGTCACGCGATGGCCGGCATAATGGCGGATATCGCTCGCAAGGACTTCGCCTTGACTGCCATCCTCCAGATGCGCAATGTGCGCAAACGCTACGGCGACCAGCTCGTCGTCGACAACCTCGACCTGGAAGTCCAGCCCGGCCAGTGCTTCGGACTGCTGGGCCCCAACGGCGCCGGCAAGACCACCACGCTGCGCATGCTGCTGGGTCTGACCACGCCCGAATCGGGCACGCTGACGCTGTGTGGCGAACCCATCCCGCAGCGCGCCCCGCAGGCTCGCATGCGCGTGGGCGTGGTGCCGCAGTTCGACAATCTCGACCCCGACTTCTCGGTGATCGAGAACCTGCGCATCTTCGGCCGGTACTTCGGGCTGTCGTCGGCCCGGATTGCCGAGCAGGTGCCCCGGCTGCTGGAATTCGCGCGGCTCGAGAACAAGGCCAATGCGCAGGTGCGCGACCTGTCCGGCGGGATGCGCCGACGCCTGACCGTGGCGCGCGCGCTGATCAACGATCCCGACCTGCTCGTGATGGACGAGCCCACAACCGGCCTGGATCCGCAGGCGCGCCACCTGATCTGGGAGCGCCTCAAGTCGCTGCTTGCCGCGGGCAAGACAATTCTGCTGACCACGCACTTCATGGAAGAAGCCGAACGGCTCTGCAATCACCTGTGCGTGATCGATGCCGGGCGCAAGATCGCCGAGGGCAAGCCGCACGAGCTGATCGACCGCGAAATCGGCTGCGATGTGGTGGAGGTCTACGGCGACGAGCTCGAACCCCTGCGCGACACGCTGACGCCGCTGGCCGACCGCTGCGAAATGCGCGGCGAGACGCTGTTCTGCTACGTGCGGCAGCCCGATCCGCTGCTGGCCGCGCTGCACGGCAAGGGCGGCGTACGTTACCTGCACCGGCCCGCCAACCTTGAGGACGTGTTCCTCAAGCTGACCGGCCGCGAGATGAGAGATTGAGACACGGATGACCGAGATGAGCGAACAGGATCCACGCAATCCCGACATCGCAATTTCGCCAGGATCTGCGGCGTCGACAGCCCCCCAGCACTATCCCCAGCCCCTGCTGCCGCGCAACGAGCGCAACTGGATGATGGTCTGGTATCGCAACTACATGGTCTGGAAGAAGCTCGCCATCCCGTCGATGATCGGCAACCTCGCCGATCCGATGATCTACCTGTTCGGCCTGGGCCTTGGCCTGGGCCTGCTGGTGGGCCAGGTGCATGGTGTGTCGTACATCGCCTTCCTGGCGGCCGGCACCACGGCGTCCAGCGTGATGATGTCGGCCAGCTTCGAGTCGATGTATTCGGCCTTCTCGCGCATGCACGTGCAACGCACGTGGGAAGCCATCATGCATGCGCCGCTCACGCTCGGCGACGTGGTGCTCGGAGAAGTGCTCTGGGCCGCCAGCAAGGCCGTGCTGTCGGGCGCGGCGATCATGATCGTGGCTGGCCTGCTGGGCTATGCGCAGTTCCCGGGCGCACTGGCCGCACTGCCGGTGATCGTGCTGGCCGGCATCGCGTTTGCAAGCCTGGCGATGATTATCACGGCGCTGGCCCCAAGCTACGATTTCTTCATGTTCTACCAGACGCTGGTGATGACGCCGATGCTGCTGCTGTCGGGCGTGTTCTTCCCGCTGGAACAGTTGCCCGAGGGTGCGCAGAAAGCGACGATGGTCCTGCCGCTGGCGCACGCGGTGGCGCTGATTCGTCCGTTGATGCTGGGAAGGCCGGTGGAGAACGCCGCGGTGCATCTGGCCGTGCTGGCAGCCTATGCGGTGGTGGCGCTGGTGGTGGCCCTGGTACTGCTGCGCAGGCGACTGCTGCGCTGAGGCGATACCGAGGCAGAGGCCCTCTCCCGCCGACCGGGAGAGGGAACACGGATTTCGTTACTGACCCAGACCGCGCAGCAGATCGGCCTTCAGGTCATCCACCGATTCCAGCCCCACGGCCAGGCGGATCAGGCCTTCGCTGATGCCGGCGACGGCCTTCGCCTCCGGCGCCACGCGGCCGTGTGTGGTGGTGTACGGATGCGTGATCGTCGTGCGGGTGTCACCCAGGTTGCCCGTGATCGAGCACAGTTTCGTGCTGTCGATCACACGCCAGGCGTTGGCACGCATCTGCTCGGGCGTGGCGCCCTTCAACTCGAATGACACGATCGCCCCGCCACCGCTTTGCTGGCGCTTCGCGACCTCGTACTGGGGGTGCGAAGTCAGCGCCGGATGGAACACGCGGTTGACGGCCGGATGCGATTCCAGGAGTTGGGCCAGCGCCAGCGCGCTCTGCGAATGGCGCTCCATGCGGATGGCCAGCGTCTCCATGCCCTTGAGCATCACCCAGGCGTTGAACGCCGACAGCGTCGGGCCCGCCGTGCGCACGAACGGGAAGACCTTGCCCATGATGAAGTCGTGCCTGCCCAGCACGGCGCCACCGAGGACACGGCCCTGGCCGTCGATGTGCTTGGTGGCCGAATGCACCACCACGTCGGCGCCGAAACGGATCGGCTGCTGCAGCGCCGGCGAGCAGAAGCAGTTGTCCACCACGAACAGCGCGCCCGCGTTGTGCGCGATCTCGCCCACGGCCGCGATGTCAGACACCTCGGTCAGCGGATTCGACGGCGTTTCCAGGAAAAACAGCTTCGTATTGGGCTTTACAGCCGCACGCCAGGCGCCCAGGTCAGTACCGTCGACGTAGGTCGTCTCGACGCCAAACCTGGCCAGGACCGAGTTGAACAGCGTCATGGTCGACCCGAAGATCGAGCGCGAGCTGACCAGGTGATCGCCGGACTGCAGCGTGGACAGCGCCACCGACAGGATCGCGCTCATGCCCGACGCCGTGGCCATGCAGGCCTCGGCACCTTCCAGCGCCGCCAGGCGGGACTGGAACATCGACACGGTCGGATTGGTGAAGCGCGAATACGTGTAGCCCTCTTCCGAGTTGGCAAAGCGTTCGGCAGCCTCGGCGGCGCTGTTGAAGCAGAAGCTCGAGGTCAGGTACATCGCCTCGGAGTGCTCCATGAACTCGCCGGTGCGCAGTGTGCCTGCGCGCACGCCAAGGGTGTCAATGCCGTACAACTCGGGTTGGAACGGTTCGCTCATGCTGCTGTACTGCCCAATGTGATGGATTGTCGTTATTCGTTGCCGCCCGATCGTTGCAGGTGCAGCTGCGAACGTTCAGTTTCACCACCGTTGCTGCCTTCGCGGTCGGCCTGGCTGCGCGCCGTTTCCAGGCGGTCCAGGTAGGCCTCGTCGATATCGCCGGTGATGTACTTGCCGTCGAAGCACGACGCATCGAAGTCACGCAGGTTCGGGTTGATGTCGCGCACGGCCTGCTTCATCGATTCCACGTCCTGGTACACGAGCTGGTCGGCGCCGATCATGCGCGCCACTTCCTCGTCGGTGCGGCCGTGCGCCACCAGTTCGGCGCGCGTCGGCATGTCGATGCCGTACACGTTCGGGAACTTCACGGGCGGCGCGGCCGAGGCGAAGATCACCTTCTTGGCGCCGGCGTCGCGAGCCATCTGCACGATTTCGAACGACGTCGTGCCGCGCACGATCGAGTCGTCGACGATCAGCACGTTC
This sequence comes from Ralstonia sp. 25mfcol4.1, assembly GCF_900104095.1. Classification (GTDB taxonomy): domain Bacteria; phylum Pseudomonadota; class Gammaproteobacteria; order Burkholderiales; family Burkholderiaceae; genus Cupriavidus. The sequence goes on from NZ_FNJO01000001.1 coordinate 411,699, forward strand.
TTGTCCTTGAACTCCACGCCCATGGCGTTGAGCTTCTGGCGTACCGACTTCTTGCGCACTGCCTGGCCCGGCATGATGAACGTGCGGCCCACATAGCGGTTCTTGAAGAAGCCCTCGCGGTACGGCACGCCGAGCGCGTTGGCTACCTGCATGGCGGCCGGGCGGCTCGAATCGGGAATCGGCATGACCACGTCGATCTCGCCGGCCGGCACTTCGCGGCGGATCTTCTCGGCCAGGTAGTCACCCATGCGCAGGCGGGCGTCGTAGACCGGCACGCCGTCGATGCACGAGTCCGGACGGGCGAGGTACACGAATTCGAAAATGCAGGGCGTCAGTTGCGGATTGTCAGCGCACTGCTTGCTGTGGAACTTGCCGTCCAGGTCGATGAAGATCGCTTCGCCCGGCGCCACGTCGCGCTCCATGGTGTAGCCCATGCCTTCGAGCGCCACCGACTCCGACGCAATCAGGTATTCCTTGCCGGTCGGCGTATCGACGCTGCCGATGCACAGCGGGCGGATGCCGAACGGATCGCGCACGGCCAGCAGGCCATAGCCCGAGATCTGCGCAGTGATGGCGTAGGCGCCCTTCACGCGGCGATGCATGCCGCTGACCGCCGTGAAGATGGTTTCCGGCACCAGCGACTTGCCATTGCTGGCGCGCTGCAGTTCGTCGGCCAGCACGTTCAGCAGCACTTCGGAATCCGAATGCGTGTTGATGTGGCGACGGTCGCGGCGGAACATCTCCTCGCGCAGCTGCTCCGAGTTGGTCAGGTTGCCGTTGTGGGCCAGGATGATGCCGTACGGCGCGTTCACGTAGAACGGCTGGGCTTCTTCCTCGCTCGACGCGGAGCCGGCGGTCGGGTAACGCACCTGGCCGATACCGGACGTGCCCGGCAGGCCGCGCATGTTGCGCGTGCGGAACACGTCGCGCACCAGGCCGTTGGCCTTGTGCATGTGGAAGGTGCTGCCATTGGCCGTGGCGATGCCGGCTGCATCCTGTCCGCGGTGTTGCAACAGCAGCAGGCTGTCATAAATGAGTTGGTTGACAGGGCTGGTGGAAACCACGCCGACGATACCGCACATGCCGAACTCCCAGGAAAGGCAAATTGATTCAGGGGCGCCATTCCGTCATGTACGCGACGGAACTGCGTTGATACTGCGCCGCGAGCGCCCAGGGTTCAAGCACTCGCGTCTTTGTTTCAGGTCTTTACGTACCTGGCCAGGTCGGGTGGCAGCCATTGGCGCAGCTCACCCATCGCCTGGATCACATACGGGCGCGACACCGCGTCGCGCCAGAACGGCTCCTCGGGCAGTTTCGTGAGCCCCGCCAGCACGACGATCAGCATCACGATCAGCACGCCCCGCGCCAGGCCGAACACCAGGCCCAGGCCACGATCCGCCGGCTTCAGGCCGGTCGTTTCCAGCAACTGGCCCAGGATCGCCCCGGCCAGCGCCGACACGATCCACGTGCCGAAGAACACGGTCAGGAAGCCCAGCGCACTGCGCGTCAGTTCGCCGCCCGGCAGCGATTCCGGCATCCACTTTGCGGCCACGCCGCCAAAGTGATATGCCAGCACGAACGCCACGACCCAGCCCACCAGTGCCAGCATCTCTCGCACCAGGCCGCGCAGCACGCCAATCAGTGCGGACGCCACCAGAATGAAGGCCACGCCATAGTCAAAAAAGGTAAAAGCCATGCGTGCGATGCGGGTTCCTGTCAGATGGGGGCAAACTGCCGCCCTGCAATCGGTACGTAACGGGACGTTATCGGCTACGTCGCTGCCCGGGAGGTTACTGCTCCACCACCTTCGAGGTCAGGCCGATCGACCGCACCTTCTTGTCGGCCGCATCGGCCGCATCGCGGCTGGCGAACGGACCGGCGCGCAGCAGGATGCGGTCGCCATCGGCCAGCGTCTTCTTTTCCACGAACGCCGGCACCTTGCTCTCCTTGAGCTTGGCCAGCCAGTTCTTCGCGCGCTCTTCCGACGAAAACGCGCCGATCAGGATCAGGTACTTGGTATTGGCGGCGGCAGGCTTGTCCGCCGGCTTGGCCTCGGCGGGCTTCGCGTCGGCCACTTTCGTCTCGACCTTCGCTTCAGCCTTGACCTCGCCCCTGGGCTTGTCAGCGGGCGGCGCGGTGACGATCTCCTCGCCTGCATCGAGCGCGGCGTCGTTGCGGCCGGCGTTGGCCGACGGCGGCAGCGCCTGGGCCTTGCGCGCCTCGACCTTGGGCTTCTGCGCGCCCTGGCCGTTGGCCACGCTGACGGCCACGTCGTCCGACACGGGGCGCGGCTTGTGCTCGAAGACGATCGGCAACACGATGACGGCCGCCGCAAGCAGCACCACGGCGCCGATCAGGCGGCGACGTGCACGTTGTTTCTGGGGGAAGTCGGGATCGAGGGTATCGTCCGCGTATTCGTCGGCCGTGCGGCGCGACGCGCCGATGCCGGCGCCGGTTTCCGCACGCGTGCGGCGACCGCGTTCGGGTGCCGGGTCAGTGCCCTTGCGGGACGAGAACAGCGAAAGCAGGCCCATAAATGCCCAAAGAGTGGTGTTCGGTGTGATGTCGTTCCGGCCCGGGAGTTCAGCCAGAAATGCAGCCTGGCATTCAGTTGGCCTGCGTGGCGCGATATGCCATCACGCCCGCCACGGTATAGAACGATCCGAAGACCAGGATTCTATCATTCTCGGTTGCACGCTCGACAGCATCGCGATACGCCAGTTCCGGACTTGAGAAGCACGCCGCCGTGTTATCCGGCCCTTCCCGGAAGCCCGTGGCGTCCAGTGCCTCGCGCAGGTCACTGGCCGTGGCGGCGCGCTCCGTGGGCAGGTCGCACAGGCACCAGTGATCGACCTTGTCGGCCACGTGGCGCAGCACGCCGGCGATGTCCTTGTCCGCCATGGCGCCGAACACCGCATAGGTGTAGCGGAAAAACCCCATGTTCTCCATGTTCTGGCCCAGCGTGGCTGCGGCATGGGGATTGTGCGCCACATCGAGGATCACGGCCGGACGCCCCGGCATCACCTGGAACCGCCCGGGCAGTTCCACGAACGCCAGCCCGTTGCGCACTTCCTGCGCACTGACCGGCAGGCGCGGGCGCATGGCCTGCAACGCAGCCAGCGCCGCCGACGCATTTAGCAGCTGGTTGGCACCACGCAGCGCCGGGTAGCCCAGGCCATTGAGCTTGCGGTCGCGGCCGGTCCAGTCCCACTGCTGGCGCTCCTGGCCCGGCGCGGCCTGGTGGCGGAAATCTCGGCCCACCAGCCACAGATCGGCGCCGATGGCCTCGGCATGGTCGATGACCGACTGCGGCGGCATCGGGTCACCGCAGATGGCCGGCACGTTGGGGCGGAAGATACCGGCCTTCTCGTAGCCGATCTTCTCGCGCGTATCGCCCAGGTACTGTGTGTGGTCGATATCGACACTGGTGATGACCGCGCAGTCCGTGTCGATCACATTGACGGCGTCGAGCCGGCCACCCAGGCCCACTTCGAGGATGATCGCATCCAGCCCGGCCGAGGCAAACATATGGATGATGGCCAGCGTCGTGAATTCGAAATACGTCAGGCTGATCGGATCCGCAAAACTCGTGCGGGCACGCTCCACGGCCTCGAAGTGCGGCAGCAGCTGCGCGTCGGTGGCTTGCTCGCCGTTCAGGCGGGCGCGCTCGTTGAACCGGATCAGGTGCGGCGACGTATGCAGCCCCACCTTGTAGCCGGCCTCCAGCAGGATGCATTCGAGCATCGCGCAGGTCGACCCCTTGCCGTTGGTGCCGCCGACGGTGAACACCGCGGCGTCGATGCGCAGCCCCAGTGCTTCCTTGACGCGCGTGATACGCGTCAAACCCATGTCGATGCCCACGGGATGGGCGGTTTCCAGGTGTTGGAGCCAGTCGGGGAGTGTGTGGAAGATGGGCATGCTGAGTTACGACACGACTAAAAACAAAATGGCGCGGGTGGGTACCCGCGCCATTGTCCTGCAAATCACGCTACCGCGTCAGGCCACTGCATCGGCCGGCTGCTTTTGCAGCAGCGCCAGCAGCTGGGCAATTTCCGCACGCAGGCGGCGACGGTCGACGATCATGTCAATGGCGCCCTTCTGCAGCAGGAATTCGGCGCGCTGGAAGCCTTCCGGCAGCTTCTCGCGCACCGTCTGCTCGATCACGCGCGGGCCGGCAAATCCGATCAGCGCCTTGGGCTCGGCGATCACCACATCGCCCAGGAACGCGAACGATGCCGACACGCCGCCCATGGTCGGGTCGGTCAGCACGCTGATGAACGGCAGTTTGGCATTCGACAGCTGGTTCAGCATGGCCGTGGTCTTGGCCATCTGCATCAGCGACAGCAGGCTTTCCTGCATGCGCGCGCCGCCCGTGGCGGTCACGCAGATGAACGGCACCTTCTGCTCCAGCGCGGCCTGCGCGCCGCGAGCGAAACGCTCGCCCACCACCGAGCCCATCGAACCGCCCATGAACTCGAACTCGAAGCAGGCCACGACCACCGGAATGGTGTGGATTGCACCGCCGACGACCACCATCGCGTCGGTTTCGCCGGTGTCATCCATGGCGGCCTTGATGCGGTCCGGGTACTTTTTCGTGTCCTTGAACTTCAGCGCGTCCACCGGCACGATTTCCTGGCCGATCTCGAAGCGGCCTTCCGCGTCCAGCAGCTTGTCCAGGCGCTCGCGCGATCGGATGCGCATGTGGTGGTCGCACTTCGGGCAGACGTGCAGATTGGCTTCCACGTCGGTACGGTACAGCGTCGACTCGCACGACGGGCACTTGACCCACAACCCTTCCGGAATGCCCTTGCGGGTGGAGGGGTCGGTCTGTTGAATCTTGGGAGGCAGGAGTTTATCCAACCAGCTCATGAAAGCTCCTTTCGGATAACTGCCGCCCGCGCATCGACGCCCCATTTTCGGGGGGCGGACACAGGGACGGCAGGGAATCAGGCCGCGAATTTACCACGCCCGGCACGTCTCGCCTAAGCAAAACGCGCCAATTGTGCCGCTTAAGTCTCAAACGGCAGCAATCGGCGACGTTTTTGCGGCGCTTATCGGGCAATCGTCACGCTTTGGACACGTTTTCAGGCGTCCAGTGCCTGGCGGATGTCGGCGATAAACGCGCGCAGGGCATCCACCGCCTTGTCACGCGGCGCATCTTCGAGCAGTTGCACCAGGCGGCTGCCGATCACCACGGCGTCCGCCACGCTGCCGATCGCACGCGCCGTTTGCGCATCGCGGATGCCGAAGCCCACGCCCACCGGCAGGTTGGCGTGCTGTCTGATCAGCGGCAGGCGCGCGGCCACGCTATCGAGGTCCAACGTGGCCGAACCGGTGACGCCCTTGAGCGACACGTAGTAAAGATAGCCGCTGGCGACCCTCGCCACGGCGGCAATGCGGTCGTCAGTGGACGTCGGCGCCAGCAGGAAGATCGGATCCATCTGGTTGGCGCGCATCAGGCCGGCAAACGACTCGCACTCCTCGGGCGGGTAATCCACCACGAGCACGCCATCCACGCCTGCCGCCGAGGCGGCCTTGGCGAACGTTTCCTCGCCCATGCGCTCGATCGGGTTCGCATAGCCCATCAGCACCACGGGGGTGGTGTCGTTGGTCTGGCGGAATTCCTTGACCCAAGCCAGCACCTGCGTCAGCGAGACGCCTTGCGCCAGCGCACGCTCGGAGGCGCGCTGGATGACCGGACCATCGGCCATCGGGTCGGAAAACGGCACGCCGAGCTCGATCACGTCGGCGCCGCCTTCCACCAGCGCGTGCATCAGCGGCACGGTCAGCGCGGGCGCGGGGTCGCCGGCCGTGATGAACGGAATCAGGCCCTTCTTCTGCTGCGCGGCCAGTGCCGCGAAAGTCTTCTGGATACGGGACATGTCGTTGGCCATCGGAATCAGATAAGGCGCTGCACCGGCGATGCCGCGTCGTTGGCATCGTCGTTGGCAGCGGCCGGGGTCGTTTCGGTGCCCGCGGGCAGGCTGTCGGCCACGCTGTCGGGCTGGATCGGCGCATACACGGGCTGCGCAGCCCTCACGCGATCGCGCACCAGCGCGGCATATTGCGGATTCATCTCGAAGCCGACAAAGCGCCGGCCGTGGCGCACGCAGGCCACCGCCGTGGTGCCGCTGCCCGTGAACGGGTCCAGCACCACGCCGCCCGGCGGGCAGCTCGACAGCACCATGCGTTCGACGATCTCCAGCGGCTTCTGCGTGGGATGATCGGCGCGCTCGGGGTCCTGCCGGTGGATGCGCGGCACGCTCCACAGGTCCTTCGGGTTGTAGCCCACCTCGAGCCACTTCTTGCCCTCGAAGCGCGGCCGGCTGCGGGCCTTCTTGGTCTCGGCATCGTACGGAATGCGCACCGGATCGAGGTCGAAGTAGTAGTCGCGCTGCCGGGCGAAGAAGCCGATGTTGTCGTGCACCGACGAGAACTTGCGCGTGGTGCCGCCCATGCTCGGCACGCGGCGATCCCAGATGATCTCGTTGATCATCGTCAGCCGCTTCTTGAGCATCACGAACAGCTCGGGCGAGTACTGCCACGTGCAGAACAGGTACAGGGTGCCCTTGGGGGCCAGCTTTGGGATGATGGCATCCATCCAGCGTTCGGACCATTCCAGGTAGGCGTCGCCCGACAGCAGGTCGGAATCGTTGCCATAGTCCTTGCCCAGGCCATAGGGCGGATCGGCGACGATCAGGTCGACCGATCCGTCCTCGATGCGCCGGATGCCTTCGAGCGCGTCTTCCTGGTACAGGCGGACGGCTTCGGTGTCGAGGATGTCGAACGGCGCCGCGGCGCCGCCCTCTTCTGCCGGGGTCGTGGTGTCGGGGGGCAGCGCACGCATTACAGCTTCAACCCCGCACGTTCGGCCACCGTGTGCATGTCCTTGTCGCCTCGGCCGGACAGGTTCACGAGCAGCAGCTTGTCCTTGGGCAGCGTCGGCGCCAGCTTGCACGCGTATGCGATGGCATGGCTCGATTCCAGCGCCGGGATGATGCCTTCGATGCGGCAGCAGTCGTGGAACGCCTTCAACGCTTCGTCATCGGTGATCGGCACATATTGCGCGCGGCCGATGTCCTTGAGCCATGCGTGTTCCGGCCCCACACCCGGATAGTCCAGCCCGGCCGACACCGAGTGGGTCTCGATGATCTGGCCGTTCTCGTCCTGCAGCAGGTAGGTACGGTTGCCGTGCAGCACGCCCGGCGACCCGCCGGTCAGCGATGCCGCGTGGCGGCCCGTGTCCAGGCCGTCACCGGCCGCTTCCACGCCGATCAGCTGCACGTCCTTGTGCTCGATGTACGGATAGAAAATGCCCATGGCGTTCGAGCCGCCGCCCACGCAGGCGATCACGGCGTCCGGCTGGCGGCCGGTCAGCTCGGGCATCTGCACTTTCGATTCCTCGCCGATCACGCACTGGAAATCGCGCACCATCATCGGATACGGGTGCGGGCCGGCTACCGTGCCGATGATGTAGAACGTGGTCTCGACGTTGGTCACCCAGTCGCGCATCGCCTCGTTGAGCGCGTCCTTGAGCGTCTTCGAACCGCTTTCCACGGGCACCACCGTGGCACCCAGCAGCTTCATGCGATAGACGTTGGCGGCCTGGCGGCGCACGTCCTCCGAGCCCATGTAGACCACGCACTCCATGCCGAAGCGCGCGGCGATGGTCGCCGTGGCCACGCCGTGCTGGCCGGCGCCGGTCTCGGCGATCACGCGCTTCTTGCCCATGCGCCGGGCCAGCAGCGCCTGGCCGATCACATTGTTGATCTTGTGCGCGCCGGTGTGGTTCAGGTCTTCGCGCTTGAAGAACAGCTGGGCCCCGCCGAGCGTCTCGCTCCAACGCTGTGCGTGGTAGATCGGCGACGGGCGGCCGACAAAGTGCTTCAGCTCGCGCTGGAATTCGGCGTTGAAGTCCGCGTCCTGCTGGTAGTGCGCATAGGCGTCGCGCAACTCGTCCAGCGCGTGGACCAGGGTTTCGGAAACGAAGCTACCGCCATAGGGGCCGAAATGGCCCCGGGAATCGGGCAAGTCGTACATGTCCAGGCTCTCAGGTGGCGCACCACGCACAATGGTGGTGGAGCGCATCAAATTCGGTATCGGGCGATCGGAGCGACCGGGGGCAATCGGGGATGGCAGCGCAGAGCCGGCGTGGCGTTACTGGCCGGCCTGTCCTGCATCCGCCCTGCGCACGGCGCGTACGAACGCGGCAATGCGGGCGTGGTCCTTCACACCCTTCGACGCCTCCACGCCGCTGCTGACATCCACGGCATAGGGGCGTACGCGTTCAATCGCACCAGCGACGTTTTGCGCGTTCAACCCACCACTCAAAACGATGCGAGGAGCGTCGTTTGCGTGCGGGCTGGTCAGATTGGGCGGAAGCCATTGAGCAGGAATCAGGGTCCAGTCGAAGACGTGGCCGCCACCGCCATAGCCTTCCACGAAGGCGTCGAGCAACAGGCCGGCGGCGTCACGGTATTGATCGGCGAATTCTACCAAATCAAGCCCCGGCTGGACACGTGCGGCACGCACAAACGGCAGCCTGCAGCGGCGCGCAATCTCGGTGCATTGCTGCGCCGTTTCGTCGCCGTGGAACTGGAGTAGCGTCAACGGCACACGCTCGGTGACATGCGCCACTTCCTCGGCATCGGCGTTGACGAACAGACCGGTCACAGTGACGAAAGGCGGCACCTGCTCGGCCAGGGCGGCCGCTCGCGCCACATCCACGAAGCGGGGACTCTTGTCGTAGAACACCAGGCCGATGGCATCGGCGCCGGCGTCAACGGCCGCGCGCACGTCCTCCGGACGCGTCAGCCCGCAGATCTTGATGCGGGTGCGGGGCGGCACGGGGCCGGAATCAGGCGCCATTGTCGGGACCATCGGCAAATACTCCGTGGAAGAAGCTGGCGGACGCGTCCGCCGTGGGTAGCTGGTACGGCTCAGGATACTTCACGTCGACCAGGTACAGCCCGTCGGGCATGAACGTCGGGGCGGCTTTCTGCCGGTTGCGGCCGGCCAGCACCTCGGCCATCCATTCGGCCGGGTAACGACCCCGCCCCACCGCCACCAGGCAGCCCATCAGGTTGCGCACCATGTGGTGCAGGAAGGCGCTGGCCCGGAAGCGCAGGAACACCCAGTTGCCGTCGTCCCGGATCGTCACGTCGTACATCGTCTTGACCGGCGACTTGGCCTGGCACTCGGCCGCCCGGAACGCCGAGAAGTCATGCTCGCCCAGCAGGCAGGCGGCCGCCGCGCGCATCGCGTCGACATCGAGCCGCTGGCCCGGCGGCAGCATCTGGTAGCCGGCGCGGCTGTGGATCATCGGCACGCGGTGCGGGCCGGTGTACAGCGCGTAGTAATACATCCGCTCGTAGGCGAGGAAGCGCGCATGGAAGCCGTCATCGACCGGCTCGGCCCATTGCAGCGCGATGGACGGCGGCAGGAACGCGTTGACGCCGCGCACCCACGAGAACTTGTCGCGATCCAGCTCGGTATCGAGGTGGATCACCTGGCCCAGCGCATGCACGCCGGTATCGGTCCGCCCCGCCACCGTGGTCAGCAGGCGCGTTCCGGCAAAACGCTCGATGGCGTCTTCCAGGTGGTCCTGCACGGTGTTGCGGTGGGGCTGCGACTGCCAGCCGGAAAAGGCCGAACCGTCGTAGTGGAGTCCGATGGCGATGCGATTCATGAATGTGGCGATGCCCAAAAACAAAATGCGCCGGAAGGGACGCTTCCGGCGCATCGCTTCGGGCTGCGGCACCCGTGTCAACGGCGTGCCGCAAACCCTGCATCATACCGGCCTTTGGGTCGGAACCCGCAGGCCAGCCCGCATCAGGCCACGTCGCGCAGCAGCGTGCGAGCCTCGGTCTGCAGCGGGTCTTCCGACTGCTCCACCACTTCCTGCAGCAGTTCGCGGGCACCTTCCTTGTCACCGATCTCGATGTAGGCGCGCGCCAGGTCGAGCTTGATCTGCATGTCGCGGCTGCCGTCCATGCCCGTGGCCGACAGCGTGCTGGCGGAAACGCCATGCGTCGAGTCGCCATTGCCCTCGGACGTGACACGGGTCAGGTCGATCGGCTCGACCAGCTTGCCGTTCTGGAGCATCGTCGGCGCGGGCAGCGGCACGGTCGACGCCGTCAGCGACGGCGCCTCGAACGTGGCCACCGAAGCCGGCTCTGCCGCCACGGCAGCACCCGGGCTCCCGGCATTCAGGTCCAGCGACAGGCTGGACATGTCGAACTCCAGCGGACGCGAGCGCGTCGGCGTATCAAGTGCCGGCACCCCGCCTGCGGGCAGGTCCAGGCCGGCGTCATGGCTTTCGTCCAGAACGTCGTCCAGACGCGCCACCGGTTCCGCAAGGTGCTCGTTACCGAATACCAGCGAGGCCGATTCCGGTGCCACGATGGGCTCCCCCGGCGCGGGCGCGGGGAAGGCATCGAGCGGCAGCGCCAGGTCGGGCATGGCCGATGCGTGGGGGGCCTGCTGCATCGACTGTGCAGGATCCTGCGTGCGCCACTGGTCGGCCACCGGCGTCGTCGTATCGGCTTCCGCCGTCGCGTCGGGCGCCACCGACAGGTACAGCGCGTTGCCCGGATCCAGCCTGCGACCCATTTCCGCGACCTGTTGCCAGTCCGCGCCTTGTCCGCCTACCTGGGCGAACATTTCTTCTGCGATCACTCGGAAACCTTCCACATCCTGACGAGTGTTGTAAATCTCCAGCAGCTTCAGGCGGATGGCCTGGCGCTCCGGATTCTGTTGCAACGCTTCGCGCAGGATTTCCTCGGCCTGCACGTCGCGTCCATACGCGATGTACACCTCGGCCTCGGCAATCGGATCCACTTCCGTCGCTTCGGGCGAGTTGTTGCCGATGCGGAAGTCGGCGCCAAACACGCTGTGCTGCGACGTGTCGACGCTCTGGCCACCGGCGGTGCCGAACAACGAGTGTCCGCCCGCCATGACCGTGCTTTCCTGGGACAGGATGCTGTCACCGAATCCGGTGTTTTCGCCCGCCTTCTGCTTCTGGCGGCGGCGATAGTACGCATATCCGCCAAGCAACGCAACCAGCACTCCCGCGCCCGGCAGCAGCATCGGGTTGGCGAGCAGTTCGTCGAGGAACGACGGCTGGGGCATCGGCTGGATGACCGGCGGCGTCTTTTTCGCGACGACCGGCGCCGAGGCGGCGGCTGCCGGTGCCGAAGCGCCTGCCTGCGGGGCGGACGCAGCAGCGGCAGCTTGCGGTGCCGACGCTGCAGCCGCGGCCGGGGCGGCCGCTGCGGGTTCCGGCGTAGCGGTGCTCGGGGCATCCGCGGCCTTGGCCGGCTCGGCCGGCACCACGGTCGGCGCAGGCGCGGCAGTATCGGCTGCCTTGCCAGCCGCCGGCGCGGCCGCGGCCGCAGCGGTGGCAGCGGTGGCAGCGGCAGCCTTGGCGCCCTGGTTGTTCTGGCTGTTCTGGTTGAGCTTGGCGATCTCCGCGTTCTTCAGCTCCATCAGGCGCTGCATGTCGGAGATGTTCTTCTCGAGATCGGCGACGCGCGATTCGGCGTCCTTCAGCTTGCGCTGGCTGGCCACGTCGGCTTCCGCCTTAGCCTGCGCGCCCTTCTCGGCCTTCGACAGCTTCAGTTCGTCACGCGGACCCGCGTTGGGCACCGTGGTGTCCTGCACCCGCGCGGTCACGTTGCCCGACTGCTCGCGGCCCGAACCGGCTTCCACCGACTTGGCGGCCGCCGCCGCGGCCAGGCGGCTGCGGTAGCTGTCGAAACCCTGCGTACGCGCCACCACTTCGCGGCGCGCTTCCCGCGGGCTCACCGACTGGGCCTGCTGGGCGCTCGGCACCTTCAGCACGGCGCCGGACTTGATCCGGTTGATGTTCCCGCCGATGAAGGCATTGGGGTTGTTGCGGTAGAGCGCCAGCAGCATCTGCTCCAGCGATACCGAATCCACGCCCTGCGAGGCATCGCCGGCGATGCCATACAGCGTGTCGCCTTGCTGGACCGTGTAGCTGCCATTGGCGGCGGTGCCATCGGCCACGGCGACCGGCGCGGCAGCGCGGCGCGGCTGACGGGCCGGGGCGGGGGCCGGGGCTGCCGTCGGCGCGGGGGCCGCGGCGGCAGGCGCGCCGGCGACGGGGGCCGGAGCGGGGACTGCCGACGGCGATGCGTCCGGCGTGGCGGCCTGCACCACGGTGGTGGGCGAGAACGCCTGGTTCGACGGCTTGGCGCCGGCCGGATCCAGCAGGAACGTATAGGCGCGCGTGATCTTGCCGCTGGACCAGCTCATGTCGACCAGGATGTCGACGAACGGCTCGCTGAGCGGCTGGTTGGACCGGACGGTGGCCACATAGGTACCGTTCGGACGCTTCTGCACGTCGAGCTTCACGGTCGAAATGGCCGACAGATAAGTCAGCCCGGCGCGCGAATAGGCGGACGGCGCGGCCAGCTTGACAGCCAGGCTGTCAGCTTCCTCGGGCGTCACGCCGGTGATATCGATTTCAGCCTGGAGCGGTTGCCCCAGATTGGATTGAACCCTTAATTGTCCGAACCCCGCGGCATACGCGGCAGGCTGCGCAAGCAGCAGACCAGCAGCCGTGATGGCCAGCGTTGACCAGCGCTGACGGACAGTAGGCGCATCTTTCCGGCGATGTAGGCTCACACTCACCTCGTGCTCCATTTATGGTTTTTAGTAGCAGAAATTAACCCGATCCCAACAAATGGCTGGCTGGCGGGCGACGAAACGGACAGGCTTGATACCCGCCCTGCTGCGCGCCCAATGTCGCGGCCGTGCATCCCCGATGCATGGTGGCGATGACCCCGTGGCCCAGCGCATGCCGGCTGTATTGTGACGCAAGCCTGCGAAAAAAAGCGTTCGGGATGCGACAACGCCGCGCACAGGCGCGGCGTTGCTTGGAAAGCGGCAGATTCTGTTGCCTCCCTGCAACGAAAGCAGCGAGGCAATCCGGGGGTCAACCCTCGATCAGAATGCGCAGCATACGCCGCAGGGGCTCGGCGGCGCCCCACAGCAGCTGGTCACCAACGGTGAAGGCGGACAGGTACTCGCCGCCCATCTGCATCTTGCGCAGACGGCCGACCGGAATCGTCAGCGTGCCCGTCACGGCGGCCGGCGTCAGGTCCTTCATGCTGGCTTCGCGCGTGTTCGGCACGACCTTGGCCCACTGGTTGTTGGCGGCCAGCATGCCTTCGATCTCGTCCAGCGGCACATCGCGGCGCAGCTTGATAGTGAGCGCTTGCGAGTGGCAGCGCATCGCGCCAATCCGCACGCACAGGCCGTCCACGGCGATCGGGCTGGCGCCGGTGGCACCGACGAAGCCTTCGCCACGCCCGAGGATCTTGTTGGTCTCGGCGCCGCCCTTCCATTCTTCCTTGGAAACGCCGTTGCCCAGGTCCTTGTCGATCCACGGAATCAGGTTGCCGGCCAGCGGCACGCCAAACTGTTTGGTTTCGTCAGCCGACAGGCCGTGCTGGGTCGACAGGATCTGGCGGTCGATTTCCAGGATGGCCGATGCGGGGTTGTCCAGCAGCGGCTTGACCGCGGCGTTCAGCGTGCCGAACTGCGTCAGCAGCTCGCGCATGTGCTGGGCACCGCCGCCCGAAGCGGCCTGGTACGTCATCGAGGTCATCCACTCGATCAGGTCATGCTCGAACAGGCCGCCCAGGCCCATCATCATGCAGCTGACCGTGCAGTTGCCGCCGATGAAGTTCTTGACGCCCTTGGACAGCGCGTCCTTGATCACACCGAGGTTCACCGGATCCAGGACGATGATGGCATCGTCCTTCATGCGCAGCGACGAGGCGGCATCGATCCAGTAGCCGTTCCAGCCAGCGGCGCGCAGGCGCGGGAACACATCGTTCGTGTAGTCGCCGCCCTGGGCGGTGAGCACGACGTCGCACTTCTTCAGTGCTTCGATGTCGTTCGCATCTTTCAGCGTGGTTTCGTTCCTGGCCATGGCCGGGGCCTTGCCGCCAGCGTTGGACGTGCTGAAGAAAACGGGCTCGATATGGTCGAAATCGCCCTCTTCCTGCATGCGCTGCATCAGGACGCTGCCGACCATTCCTCGCCAACCGACGAGACCTACAATCATGACTTACCTCGGATGTGATGTGAACTTCCCCGCCATTTTCCTCGCCCGGCGTGGCTGCGCGGGGAAGACGGGCAGGCACGACGAACGATCTAGGGGATCGTTTTGGTAATGGTTTTAATCGTCGTTGCGGTCAGGCCGAGCGAATCCGCGCCGATCGTGCCGCGGATAGCGGTGCGAGCAGCGGAGGCAGTCAGGAGGGACTGGTGGAATCGGGCCATGACGGGAGAGTCTACACGAATTTGCGGCGCTGCCGCAGGGGAAATGCGGGTGTTTTCGTGCTGGCAACGGGACTTCCTGCCTCTGCCGCGTGCGGCAGAGGGGTCGGGGAAGAGGGAATTGAGCATCAAATTGCGCATTTCGCACTTTCAGGCGCCCCGCCCTCTTCCCCGCCCCCTCCCCCGCGTTGCGGGAGAGGGGCGCAACACCGTCGGTGCCTGGCGTTACAGCGCAGCCAGCACCGCTTCGCCCATTTCCTTCGTGCCAACCTGCTTGCAGCCCGGCGTCAGGATGTCGCCGGTACGGTAGCCCTGTGCCAGCACCTTTTTGACGGCGTTCTCGATGCGGTCGGCCTGTTCGGCGCGGTTCAGCGAGTAGCGCAGCATCATCGCGGCGGACAGGATCGTAGCCAGCGGGTTGGCCACGCCCTTGCCGGCGATATCGGGCGCGGAACCGTGCGACGGTTCGTACAGGCCCTTGTTGTTGGCGTCGAGCGAAGCCGACGGCAGCATGCCGATCGAGCCCGTCAGCATGGCGGCCTCGTCCGACAGAATGTCGCCGAACATGTTGCCGGTGACGATCACGTCGAAGCTCTTCGGCGCCTTCACCAGCTGCATCGCGGCGTTGTCCACGTACATGTGCGACAGCTCGACGTCCGGATATTCCTTGCTGACATCGATCACGATGTCCTTCCAGAACTGGAACGTCTCCAGCACGTTGGCCTTGTCCACGCTGCACAGCTTCTTGCCGCGCTTGGCGGCCGCCTGGAACGCCACATGGGCGATGCGGCGGATTTCCGGCTCGCTGTAGCGCATCGTGTCGAAGCCTTCGCGAGCGCCCTTGAACAGGCCGTCCGGCGCCTCGCGCACGCCGCGCGGCTGGCCGAAGTAGATGTCGCCGTTCAGTTCGCGCACGATCAGGATGTCCAGGCCGGCCACCAGCTCGGGCTTCAGGCTCGAGGCGCCGGTCAGTTCCGGATAGCAGATCGCCGGGCGGAAGTTGGCGAACAGCTGCAGGTGCTTGCGCAGGCCCAGGATGGCCTGCTCGGGGCGCAGCGGACGCTCCAGGCTGTCGTACTTCCAGTCGCCCACGGCGCCGAACAGGATGGCGTCGGCATCCTTGGCCAGCTTCAGCGTGTTTTCCGGCAGCGGGTGGCCTTCGGCCTCGTAGCCGGCGCCGCCCACCGGGGCGGTTTCCATTTCAAACTTCTCGTCAAGGGCGTTCAGCACCTTGACGGCTTCGGCAATGATCTCGGGACCGATGCCGTCGCCCGGCAGGACTGCAATCTTCATGTGTCTTCCTATATAGGTGTGATCCGGTCGATCCGGCTCAGCCGACCACGCGGTTGCCCAGCCACGGCATCTTCGTCAGACGCTCGGCTTCGTAGGACTTGATCTTGTCCTTCTGGCGCAGTGTCAGGCCGATATCGTCAAAACCGTTCAGCATGCAGTACTTGCGGAACGGGGCGATGTCGAATGCATAGCTGTCGCCACCCGGTGTGACCACGACCTGCTTGTCGAGGTCGATGGTCAGCTTGTAGCCCGGGAACGCCAGCGTCTCGTTGAACAGGCGGTCGACCTGCAGGTCGGTCAGCGCCACCGGCAGCAGGCCGTTCTTGTAGCAGTTGTTGAAGAAGATATCGGCAAAGCTCGGCGCGATGACCGCGCGGAAGCCGTACTGCGTGAGCGCCCACGGGGCGTGCTCGCGCGAGCTGCCGCAGCCGAAGTTGTTGCGTGCCAGCAGGATCGATGCGCCCTGGTAGCGCGGCTGGTTCAGCACGAAATCCGGGTTCAACGGACGCTTGCTGTTGTCCTGGCCGGGCTGGCCCACGTCCTTGTAGCGCCATTCGTCGAACAGGTTCGGACCAAAGCCCGTGCGCTTGATCGACTTCAGGAACTGCTTCGGGATGATCGCGTCCGTATCGACGTTTTCGCGATCGAGCGGCGCCGCGAGGCCGCTGTGTACGGTGAACTTATCCATGATGTGTCCTTACTTCCGGGCAGCGTTCTCGAGCGCCTGCCCGGCAGCCTGCGTGTCCTTGCCAAAGCCGGCAATCGTGTTGCAGCCAGCCAGTTGCAGCATGCCCAGGCATGCCAGCAGTGTGATCACGATCTTTTTCATGTTGTCTCTATTCGAAAGCCGTGGTTGACCAGTTGACCCGTCGCGGCCGTTCAGCCGAGTTTGCGGATGTCGACGAAATGCCCTTCGATCGCGGCCGCCGCGGCCATGGCCGGGCTGACCAGGTGCGTACGGCCGCCGGCGCCCTGACGGCCTTCGAAGTTGCGGTTCGATGTGGACGCGCATCGCTCGCCCGGTTCCAGGCGGTCGGCGTTCATCGCCAGGCACATCGAGCAGCCCGGTTCGCGCCATTCGAAGCCGGCGGCCTTGAAGACCTTGTCCAGCCCTTCGCGCTCGGCCTGTTCCTTGACCAGGCCCGAACCCGGCACCACCATCGCCAGCTTCACGTTGGACGCCACCTTGCGGCCCAGCTTCTGCACCACCCACGCGGCGGCGCGCATGTCCTCGATGCGGCTGTTGGTGCACGAACCAATGAACACCTTGTCGATGTTGATCGACTCCATCGGCGTGTTCGGCTGCAGGTTCATGTATTCCAGCGCGCGCTCCATGGCGTTGCGCTTGTTCGAGTCCTTTTCCTTCTCGGGATCGGGCACGCGGTCTTCGATGCTGACGACCATTTCGGGCGACGTGCCCCAGGTCACCTGCGGGCGGATGTCCTCGGCGCGCAGCTCCACCACCTTGTCGAAGTGGGCGCCAGCGTCCGAATGCAGCGTGCGCCAGTAGGTGACGGCCTGGTCCCATTCCACGCCCTGCGGCGCGAACGGACGGTTCTTCACATATTCGAGCGTGACGTCGTCCACGGCTACGAGGCCCGCGCGCGCACCCGCTTCGATGGCCATGTTGCAGACCGTCATGCGGCCTTCCATGGTCAGGTCGCGGATGGCCGAGCCGGCGAATTCCATCGTGTAGCCCGTGCCGCCGGCCGTGCCGATCTTGCCGATGATGGCCAGCACGATGTCCTTGGCGGTGCAGCCACGCGGCAGCTTGCCTTCCACCTTGATCAGCATGTTCTTGGCCTTCTTGCCCAGCAGCGTCTGGGTGGCCAGCACGTGCTCCACTTCCGAGGTGCCGATGCCGTGCGCCAGCGCGCCGAACGCGCCGTGCGTGCTGGTGTGCGAATCGCCGCAGACCACGGTCATGCCGGGCAGCGTGGCGCCCTGCTCGGGCCCGATCACGTGGACGATGCCCTGGCGGTGGTCGTTCATCTTGAACTGCGTGATGCCATAGGCGTCGCAGTTGGCGTCCAGCGTATCGACCTGGAGCTTCGAGATCGGGTCGGCGATGCCCTGGGTGCGGTCGGTGGTCGGCACGTTGTGGTCCGACACGGCCAGGTTCGCGCTGATGCGCCACACCGGACGCTCCGCCAGCTTCAGGCCTTCGAAGGCCTGCGGGCTGGTCACTTCATGCAGCAGATGACGGTCGATGTAGAGCAGCGTCGTGCCGTCTTCCTCGACGTGGACGGTGTGGTCATCCCAGAGTTTGTCGTAGAGCGTCTTGGCCATGATGCGGGGGCAGACCGTCCGTTCGTATCCCGGGGGATGCGAACGGCGCGAATCCGCGCGTTGTTTGCAGGGGAATGTGTTTTCCGGATGCCTTCGCGGGCAAGCAGGCTATTTTGCTGCTTTTCCGGCGCAGCCGGTGATTGCTTGACATCGCAAGCGATTATGCCATGTGGCCCCGCCGCCGAAGGGCAGGCCGGACCGCCTGGGCGGCGGTCATTGGCGAAAGGGGGATTTCGCGGATGGCGAAGGGGCTCGCGCTGGCCCTGGTTTCTCCCCTCTACCGCGTGCGGGAGAGGGGAGCCGGTGCTTCAACCGCCCAGGTAAGCGGCCCTGATGCGGTCGTTGGCCAGCAGGTTGGCACCGGTATCGGCCAGCACCACCTTGCCGGTCTCCAGCACATAGCCGCGGTCGGCCACCTGCAGCGCCTTGTTGGCGTTCTGCTCCACCAGGAACACCGTGACGCCCTCTTCGCGGATCGTGCGGATGATGTCGAAGATCTGCGCGATGATCAGCGGCGCCAGGCCCAGCGTGGGCTCGTCCAGCAGCAGCAGGCGGGGCTTGCTCATCAGGGCGCGGCCGATGGCCAGCATCTGCTGCTCGCCGCCGCTCATCGTGCCCGCCCGCTGGCTCGCGCGCTGGTTCAGGCGCGGGAACAGCTTGAACACGTGCTCGATGCCGGCCTCGATCTCGTGACGGCTGGCAAAGAAGCCGCCCATCTTGAGGTTTTCGAGCACGGTCAGGCTCGGGAACACGCGCCGGCCTTCTGGCGAAATTGCCATGCCCATGCGCATGATCTCGTGCGTGTTACGGCGGGTGATGTCCTGGCCTTCGAACAGCACACGGCCGCTGGACGCGCGCGGCGTGCCGCACACGGTCATCATCAGCGTGGTCTTGCCGGCGCCGTTGCTGCCGATCAGGGTGACGATCTCGCCCTTGTTGACTTCGATCGATACGCCCGACAGCGCCTCGACGGCGCCGTAGTGAGTGTGGACGTTTTCCAGCTTCAGCATCAGTCCTCTCCCAGGTAGGCCTTGATCACGCGCGGGTCGTTGCGCACCTCGTCGGGCTTGCCGATCATGATCGGCTTGCCGTGCTCCATCACCAGGATGCGGTCCGACACGCCCATCACCAGGCTCATGTCGTGCTCGATCAGCAGCACCGAAATGCTGAATTCACGGCGCAGGCGGTCGATCAGTTGCTGCAGCTCGATCTTTTCCTGCGGGTTCAGACCGGCCGCCGGTTCGTCCAGCATCAGCAGGCGCGGCTTGGTGATCATGCAGCGCGCGATCTCCAGCCGGCGCTGGTGGCCGTACGACAGCGTGCCTGCCTCGCGGTTGGCCACGCTCGTCAGGCCCATGCGCTCCAGCCATTCGGCGGCACGCCCCAGGGCCTCGCGCTCGGCGCGGCGGTAGGCCGGCGTGGCCAGCAGCCCGCGCAGCAGCCCGGCCTTGACCTGCAGGTGCTGCGCAACCATCAGGTTTTCCACGACGGTCAGCTGCTTGAACAGGCGGATGTTCTGGAATGTGCGCACCAGCCCGTGGCGTGCCACCACGTGGCTGGGCTTGCGCGCGATCGAATGGCCGTCCAGCGTCACCTCGCCGGCGGTGGGCTTGTAGAAGCCGCCCACGCAATTGAACACGGTGGTCTTGCCCGCGCCGTTCGGGCCGATGATGGCGAAGACCTCGTCGCGGCGCACATCGAACTCGATGCCATCCACGGCCAGCAGACCGCCAAAGCGCATCTGCAGGCCCGATACTTTCAGCATTTCAGTGCTCATCGCGGCAGCTCCACGTGCGGACGGCTAGCGGGCAGCAGGCCCTGCGGACGCCACATCATCATCAACACCATCACCAGGCCGAAGATCAGCATGCGGTATTCGGCAAAGTCGCGCGCCACTTCGGGCAGGATCGTCAGCAGAATGGCCGCCAGGATCACGCCCAGCTGCGAACCCATGCCGCCCAGCACCACGACGGCCAGGATCAGCGCCGACTCGATGAACGTGAACGATTCCGGATTCACCAGGCCCTGGCGCGCGGCGAAGAACGCTCCGGCCAGGCCAGCGAACGATGCGCCCAGCGTGAACGCCGACAGCTTGATGCGCGTCGGGTTCAGGCCCAGCGAGCGGCAGGCGATCTCGTCCTCGCGCAATGCCTCCCACGCACGGCCCATCGGCATGCGGATCAGGCGGCTCGTGACGAACAGCGTGAAGCCCACCAGCAGCAGCGCCAGCAGGTACAGCCAGATCACCATGTGCTGCCCGGCATAGGGAAGGCCGATCAGGTCATGGAACGTCTTCGCGCCTTCCACGCTGGCACTGCGTGCCATTTCGATGCCGAACACGGACGGCTTAGGAATGCCCGACACGCCGTCCGGACCGCCGGTCAGGCTGGTCAGGTTGTTCAGCAGCAGGCGGATGATTTCACCGAAGCCCAGCGTCACGATGGCCAGGTAGTCGCCACGCAGCCGCAGCACCGGAAAGCCCAGGATGAAGCCGAACGTGGCCGCCAGGCCGGCCGACAGCGGCAGGCATTCCCAGAACGTCAGGCCGAAATACTGGTTCAGCAGCGCATAGGTATAGCCGCCGACCGCGTAGAAGCCCACGTAGCCCAGATCGAGCAGGCCGGCATAGCCCACCACGATGTTCAACCCGAGGCCCAGGATGACGTAGATCAGTGCCAGCGTAGCCACGTCCACCGCGCCGCGAGAGCCGAAGAACGGGAACACCACGCCCACCACCAGCAGCACCCAGATGGCCGACCGCTGCTGCCGGGCGCCCATTGCCGGCACCGACGGCAGCTTGACCGCGTTGCGGGCACGCAGCAGGAACGGCTTGCACAGCTGGAACAGGAACACCAGCCCCACGGCGATCCACACCGGACGCCAGTGCGGCTCCAGCACCACCTTGTAGCCGTCGAGCTTGAGCTGCAGGCCCAGCACCGGGATCGTCAGGATGGCCGTCAGCACGGCGGCGGTCACGGCATGCTTCAGCGTGTCCGAGACCGACGTTTGCGGGACCGACGCCCGCGAAATCGAAGTCGCTTGTGTCATGTTGCCCTCCCCTCAGACCTTTTCCACATCGGGCTTGCCAAGCAGGCCCGTGGGACGGAACAGCAGCACCAGCACCAGCAGGCCGAATGCCACGACGTCCTTGTACTCGGACGGCATGTAGCCCGACGCGAACGTCTCGGCCAGGCCCAGCAGCACGCCGCCCAGCATCGCGCCCGGAATGCTGCCGATGCCGCCCAGCACCGCGGCCGTAAAAGCCTTGATGCCGGCGATGAAGCCGATGAAAGGATTGAGCTTGCCGATCGTCAGCCCGATCAGCACGCCGCCCACGGCAGCCAGCATGGCGCCGAGCACGAACGTGAACGAGATCACGCGGTTCGTATCGATGCCCAGCAGGTTGGCCATGCGCATGTCTTCGGCGCAGGCGCGGCAGGCGCGGCCCATGCGTGAATGGCCGATGAACAGCGTCAGCGCGATCATCAGCACCAGCGTCACGCCGACGATCAGCAGGCGCGAATACGGCACGGTCACCGTGAAGTCGCCGCCCATCTGGAACTCGATGGCGCCCGAGATCAGGATCGGCACCGACACGTCACGCGCGCCCTGCCCGATCTGGACATAGTTCTGCAGGAAGATGGACATGCCGATGGCCGAGATCAGCGGCACCAGGCGCGGGCCGCCGCGCAGGGGGCGGTATGCCACGCGCTCCACGGCAAAGCCGTAGCAGCCGGTCACGACAACGGCAACGAGCAGCGCCGCGCCCAGCACCAGCGGCAGCGGATATCCGGCTTGCGCGCCAATGGCGGTCAGCGTCACCAGACCCACGTAGGCGCCGATCATGTAGATCTCGCCGTGGGCAAAGTTGATCATGCCGATGATGCCGTAGACCATCGTGTAGCCGATGGCGATCAGCGCATAGATCGCGCCCAGCGTCAGGCCGTTGACCAGCTGCTGGGTGAACTGTGGAAGGAATTCGTTCATGCGGGGGACCTTGTGGATCGGATGAGTCCGATGCGCGATGCCGACCGCCCTTATGTGGCGGCTAACCGACATCGAACCGATACCAAAACGCCCCGCAGGCCGGTTGGCCGCGGGGCGTTTCGCCAGGATGGCGCCGGGTTTAGTTTGCGGCGGTCTTCGTGGCGTCCTTGTGCCACGTGTAGACGACGAACTTGAACGACTTCAGGTCGCCCTTGGCGTCGTATTCGACCTTGCCGATCGGCGTGGTGAACGCGTTCTTGTGCATGTAAGCGGCCACCTTCGTCGGATCCGTGCTCTTGGCACCGGCGATGGCGTCGCCGATGATCCTGACGGCTGCATAGGCAGGCATCTGGAACGGACCGTTGGCGTCACGCTTCTTGTCGGCAAAGGCCTTCACCAGCGCGGCGTTGGCCGGGTCGGCCGAGAAGTCGGCGGGCAGCGTCACGAGCATGCCTTCCGAAGCGGGGCCGGCAATCGCCGTCACGTCCTTGTTGCCCACGCCCTCGGGGCCCATGAACGTGGCCTTCACGCCCTGCTCGCGCGCCTGGCGCAGCAGCAGGCCCATTTCCGGGTGGTAGCCGCCGAAGTACACGAAATCCACGCCCTGCGACTTCAGCTTGGTGATCACGGCCGAGTAGTCGGAATCGCCGGCGTTGATGCCCTCGAAGACCGCCACGGGGATCTTGGCCGCTTCCAGGTCCTTCTTCACCGAGCTGGCGATGCCCTGGCCGTACGACTGCTTGTCATGCAGCACGGCAACCTTCTTCGGCTTGACCTTGCCGATGATGTACTGAGCGGCGGCCGGGCCTTGCTGGTCGTCGCGGCCGATCGTGCGGAAGATGAAGTTGCGCTTCTTCGTTTCGGTCAGCTGCGGCGCGGTGGCCGACGGCGTCACCATCACGATGCCTTCGTTTTCGTAGATATCCGAAGCCGGAATCGTCGAACCCGAGCACACGTGACCGATCACGTAATGGATACCCTGGCTGACGATCTTGTTGGCCACGGCCACGGCCTGCTTCGGTTCGCAAGCGTCGTCCATCAGCACGGCTTCGAACTTGTTGCCGTTGGCACCGCCCGCCGCGTTGATCTGTTCGATCGCGGTCAGGGCACCGGCCTTGACCATGTCGCCGTACTGGGCGACCGAGCCGCTCATGGGGCCGGCAATGGCGATCTTGACGGTTTCGGCGTTGGCCGACGTGAAGGCAGCGAGACCGGCAGTGGCAAGCACGGCGGCCATGGCAGTGGACGTGAGACGGGACAGCGTCATCAGGAGCTCCTCGATTATGTATGGGTCATTCCGGGCAGAGTCGGCATGACCGGCGCAATCGAACAACACCCGCGAGGAAGAAGCGCCGCCTGACGTGGCGAACGTACGGCCCATGAGCGGAAACCGGGCCAGCGATGAAGACAATGAAGCGAATGCGGGGCCCGGCATGTGTCGGCGTACGCACATCTCAGGGATGCCGCGGCCGCCGTAAGTTCGGAAAGACAACGTTGATGCGTTCTCTATTGCGCAAGCGCTTCGCCTGCCCCGCTTCTCCAACACGGCTGGCCGGAAGGGTGGCCCGGCTGCCGGTCGGCAAAGCAGCCCGCATTATAGGGGGAAAGTTGCACCCTGATGAAGTGGAGTTATTCGGTTTTGGAGAAAATCCGACAACTTATGCATCCCGTTGCAACCGTGTGAAGGCAGGAATCGTCGTCAAATTCGTGTTTCACAACAATTGTGCAAAGCCGCATTTGTGGCTTTTTCAACGCTTTGCGCCACCTTGCGCAACCCGGCTGCCCAGGTCCCGGACCGGCATCGGCCCAAAAAAAACGCCCCGGCGGGCCGGGGCGTTCTTCGTGCAGCACGGACGCGGCTTAGCGCTTGGCCATGTCCGGCACGTTGCGGGCGGCGTTGCCATTGAACAGCTGACGCGGACGGCCGATCTTGTATTCCGGATCGGTGATCATCTCTTCCCACTGCGAGATCCAGCCCGGCGTACGTGCCAGGGCGAAAATGCAGGTGAACAGCGAGGTCGGGATGCCCAGCGCGCGCTGCACGATACCCGAGTAGAAGTCCACGTTCGGGTAGAGCTTGCGGCTCACGAAGTACTCGTCTTCCAGCGCGATCTTTTCCAGTTCCATGGCCAGCTTGAACAGCGGGTCGTTGTGCAGGCCCAGTTCGTTCAGCACTTCATGGCAGGTTTCGCGCATCAGCTTGGCGCGCGGATCGTAGTTCTTGTACACGCGGTGGCCAAAGCCCATCAGGCGCACGCCCGAATTCTTGTCCTTGACCTGCTTGATGAACTCGCCGATGTGGTCGACGCTACCGATTTCTTCCAGCATCTTCAGCGCGGCTTCGTTCGCGCCGCCGTGGGCCGGACCCCACAGGCAGGCCACGCCGGCGGCGATGGCTGCGAACGGGTTCGTGCCCGACGAGCCAGCCAGGCGCACGGTCGACGTCGACGCGTTCTGCTCGTGGTCGGCGTGCAGGATGAAGATGCGGTCCAGCGCGCGCTCCAGCACCGGGTTCACGGTGTACGGCGCGCACGGCGTACCGAACATCATGCGCATGAAATTGCCCGAGTAGGACAGGTCGTTCTGCGGATAAATGTACGGCTGGCCGATGTTGTACTTGTACGCCATGGCGACCAGGGTCGGCATCTTGGCGATCAGGCGGATGGCCGAGATCTCGCGCTGGTGCGGATCGTCGATGTCCATCGCGTCGTGGTAGAACGCGCTCATTGCGCCCACCAGGCCCGTCAGAACGGCCATCGGGTGCGCGTCGCGGCGGAAGCCGCGCAGGAAGAACTGCAGCTGCTCGTGAACCATCGTGTGGTTCATCACCGAATTCACGAACTCTTCCTTCTGCTTGGCGTTGGGCAGTTCGCCCTTCAGCAGCAGGTAGCAGGTTTCGAGGTGATCGCACTTCTCGGCGAGTTGCTCGATCGGGTAGCCGCGGTACAGCAGTTCACCCTTGTCACCGTCGATGTAGGTGATCTTCGAGTTGCACGAAGCGGTCGACATGAACCCCGGGTCATAGGTGAACTTGCCGGTTTGACCGTACAGCTTGCGAATGTCGATCACATCCGGGCCAACCGTGCCCTTGTAGATCGGCAGCTCAACGCTGGGGGAACCATCGGAAAACGATAGCGTGGCTTTCACATCGGACGGCGTCATGTCGATTCCTTCAAATACTGTGAATATTAATGTTGACCAAACTCAGACCGAACGCAGCAGGCTGAGTACCCGTTGCATCGGGGGCGTGTCGAGCTCACCGTCAAGCTCCTTGCGGACAAGCAGCAGGTCCATCAACTCGTTGTCGCTGAGCTCGAACAGCTCGCCCAGCGAAGCCACGTCCTGATCGGACAGGCTCTCCTCGTAACGGTTGAAGAAACGTTCGACGATGATGTCGTTCTCCAGGAGGCCGCGGCGGGCGCGCCAGCGAAGACGGGCACGTTTGTGCGGGTCGGCCTGATGGGAGAAAGTGGTGGAATGACTCATGGTCAGCCTTCATTGACCGGCGCCCCAGCCCGACTTGATACCGCATCGGGCTGACGCGCCGCTTACAACAACTTGCATTGACTGCAGACTGCCTGTCTGCACCGCGAACGGTGGGGGCGCAGAAGGCAGTTTATACCGGGCAATTAAACAGCGCGGCGAACCATCAGTTCCTTGATCTTGCCAATCGCCTTGGTCGGATTGAGGCCCTTCGGGCACACGTCGACGCAGTTCATGATGCTATGGCAACGGAACAGTCGGTACGGGTCGTTCAGGTTGTCCAGACGCTCGCTGGTGGCCTGGTCGCGGCTGTCCGCGATGAAGCGGTAGGCTTGCAGCAGGCCGGCCGGGCCGACGAACTTGTCCGGGTTCCACCAGAACGACGGGCACGACGTGGAGCAGCTGGCGCACAGAATGCACTCGTACAGGCCATCCAGCTCGTCGCGTTCCTGCGGCGACTGCAGACGCTCCTTCTCGGGCGGCGGCTCGTCGTTGATCAGGAACGGCTTGATCGAGTGGTACTGCTTGAAGAAGTTCGTCATGTCAACGATCAGGTCGCGCACCACCGGCAGGCCGGGCAGCGGACGCAGCACGATGCGGTCCGGCAGCTCGCGCATGTTCGTCAGGCAGGCCAGGCCGTTCTTGCCATTGATGTTCATCGCGTCCGAGCCGCACACGCCTTCACGGCACGAACGACGGAACGAGATGGTTTCGTCCAGCTTCTTCAGCTTGACCAGTGCGTCCAGCAGCATGCGCTCGTGACCGTCCAGCTCGACCTCGTAGGTCTGCATGCGGGGGGCGGCGTCCTTGTCCGGATCGTAGCGGTAGACTTCGAAAATACGCTTCATTTCTGGGGGTCCTGTTTTCTCTACGAGGCGGGTATCAGAACGTACGAGCCTTGGGCGGAACCGATTCCACCGTCAGCGGCTGCATCTTCACCGGCTTGTAGTCGAGGCGGTTGCCTTCGCTGTAGAACAGCGTGTGCTTGAGCCAGTTGTCGTCGTCGCGGTTCGGGAAGTCGCTGTGGGCGTGGGCGCCACGCGATTCCTTGCGGGCCGCGGCCGAGATCATCGTGGCCTTGGCCACTTCCACCAGGTTGGCCACTTCCAGGGCTTCCACCAGCGCGGTGTTGAAGACCTTGGACTTGTCCTTCAGGTGGATGTTGTCGGCACGCTCGGCCACTTCGAGGATGCGCTCGACGCCTTCGTCCATCAGCTTCTGCGTACGGAACACGCCGGCATGCGACTGCATGTTGCGGCGGATGTCGTTGGCCACGTCCTGGGTGTATTCGCCCGAGGTCGTTGCCTGCAGCTTGGCCAGACGGGCCATGGCGCGGTCGGCGGCATCGGCGGGCAGCGGCTTGTGTTCCTTCTGCTTGCTGGCGTTGGCGACGATGTGGTTGCCGGCGGCACGGCCGAACACCACCAGGTCCAGCAGCGAGTTGGTACCCAGGCGGTTGGCGCCGTGCACCGACACGCACGAGCATTCGCCGATCGCGTAGAAACCGTTGACCACTTCGTTCGGGTTGCCGTTCTTCGGCACCACGACCTGACCGTGGAAGTTCGTCGGGATACCACCCATCTGGTAGTGGATGGTCGGCACGACGGGGATCGGTTCCTTGATCGCGTCGACGTTGGCGAACTTCATGCCGATTTCGCGGATCGACGGCAGGCGCTTCATGATGGTCTCGGCACCGACGTGCGTCAGGTCGAGCAGCACGTAGTCGCCGTTCGGGCCGCAACCACGGCCTTCCTTGATTTCCTGGTCCATCGAGCGCGACACGAAGTCACGCGGCGCCAGATCCTTCAGCGTCGGGGCATAGCGTTCCATGAAACGCTCGCCATCCTTGTTACGCAGGATGCCGCCCTCGCCACGCACGCCTTCCGTGATCAGCACGCCCGCGCCGGCCACGCCGGTCGGGTGGAACTGCCAGAATTCCATGTCTTCCAGCGGGATGCCGGCACGCGCCGCCATGCCCAGGCCGTCACCCGTATTGATGAAGGCGTTGGTGGAAGCCGCGTAGATCCGGCCGGCGCCACCGGTCGCGAACAGCGTGGTCTTGGCTTCGAGGATATAGACTTCGCCGGTTTCCATTTCCAGCGCGGTCACGCCCAGCACGTCGCCTTCTTCGTCGCGGATCAGGTCCAGTGCCATCCATTCGACGAAGAAATGCGTCTTGGCGCGCACATTACGCTGATACAGCGTGTGCAGCAGCGCGTGGCCGGTACGGTCAGCGGCCGCGCAGGCACGTTGCACCGGCTTTTCGCCGTAGTTGGCGGTGTGGCCGCCGAACGGACGCTGGTAGATCGTGCCGTCGGCGTTACGGTCGAACGGCATGCCGAAGTGTTCGAGCTCGTACACGACCTTCGGGGCTTCACGGCACATGAACTCGATGGCGTCCTGGTCACCCAGCCAGTCCGAGCCCTTGATGGTGTCGTAGAAGTGATAGTGCCAGTTGTCCTCGCTCATGTTGCCGAGCGAGGCACCGATACCGCCCTGCGCCGCCACGGTGTGGGAGCGGGTCGGGAAAACCTTCGACAGCACGGCCACGCTCAGGCCGGCTTCCGCGAGCTGGAGGGATGCGCGCATCCCGGCGCCGCCCGCCCCGACGATGACCACGTCAAATTTGCGACGCGGCAATCCAGTCTTGACTGCGACCATTTATTACACCCTCCAGAGAATCTGAGCAGCGTAGCCCGCGCATCCGACGAGCCACAGAATCGTAAGAACTTGCAGCACGAGGCGCACGGCCATCGGCTTCACATAGTCCATCCAGATGTCACGAATGCCGATCCAGGCATGGAACAGCAGCGACAGGATGGTCAGGAACGTCAGGAGCTTCATCCATTGGTTGGCGAAGAGACCCGACCAGCCTTCGTAAGAAGGATTGCCGAAGGCGAGATACACCACGGCGAGCACCACGGTGAACACCACCATGATGACTGCGGTAACGCGTTGCGCGAGCCAGTCTTTCAGACCGTAATGCGCACCGACGACAAGACGCTTGGGACCGATATTGTTATTTGCCACGTGACTCTCCTCAGAACAGGCCGAAAAGCTTCAGCCCGAAAACCAGGGTGAGCAGCAGGCTGACGACCAGCACGGCCTTGGCCGACGTGGCCGAGGCGGGCTTCGAGACGCCGACGTGAACGTCCAGCAGCAGGAAGCGGATACCGGCGCAGAAGTGATGCAGGTAACCCCAGATCAGGGCCAGGATCACCAGCTTGACGAAGCCGTTGGACAGCAGGGCCGAGAACTTGGCGAAGCTCAGTTCGGAGGTGACGCTCTGTTCGAACAGGTACAGAACGAAAGGGAGGAGGAGGAACATCAAGGCACCGCTTACGCGATGCAGGATGGATACCTTGCCGGCCCAGGGCAACCGGTAGCGCGAGATTTGCGCGATACCGATATTCCGGAACTCCGGCCTGGCTTGTTTGGCGGCTTCAGCCATGCGAGACCCCATTTGCGATGAAAAGAAAACTGCAAAAGAACGACACTGCCATTACCCCCGATTGCATTGGCGCCGCACAGCGGTTACCGTGAATGCACCAGATTGCATCAAGCGTGTGGGTCCGCTGGATGCAAATGGATGCAGGGGAGCAAATCCACGTGATTTTAGCGCCTTTGTTGCGCGCCGCACCAATAATTTTCGCCTATCACGCACCAGCGCGGCGTGCCCGACAATCGCACGCGACAATGTGCGCACCACTCCAGACATGAATCGTCCAACCATTGCATTCATGAATGACAATGGTCGGCGCACGTCCCATACACGCATGACAATAGTCAGCGTGCGGAACAGACTTTCCATGGTCATGGCACTTCAGCTCAGGTCGTTCTGATAATAGTGGCGCGTCGTGACATAAAGCCCACGGCGAACTTCCACCGGGCGGTCGCCGTAGGTGAACGACACACGTTCCACCGACAGCAGCGGCGAACCGGGCGCCACGGACAACAGCTCGGCAGCCGTGTTATCGGCAGCAACGGCCCGGATCTTTTCCGTGGCGCGAATCATCCGCGTGCCGAACTCGGCCTCGAAGAGCGCATACATCGGGCCCTTCCATTCGTTGAGCTTCTCGGCCGTCAGGCCCTTGAAGTTGGCGCCCAGCAGCCAGATTTCGTCCAGCACCGTGGCTTCGTTGGAAAAGGTCAGCACGCGGCGGATCTGCACGACGCTGTCGCCGGTGCGAATATCGAGCAGCCGGGCGATTTCGGCCGGGGCGCGCAGCCGCTTGCATTCGAGCACGCGGCTGGCGCCGTAATGGGGTTCACCCTCGTCGGGTACCAGGCGAAGGAAGCGGAACTTGACCACATCCTCGTGATGGGTCGTCACAAACGTGCCCTTGCCCTGGCGGCGGGCCACCAGGTTGTCCGCGGCGAGTTCGTCGATGGCCTTGCGCACCGTGCCCTGGCTGACCTTGTAGCGGGCCGCCAGATCCATCTCGCTCGGGATCATTTCGCCAGGCTTCCACTCGCCCGTCTGCAGGCTCTGCATGATCAGGGCCTTGATCTGCTGGTAGAGTGGACTGAACGTCGGGGACGGCGCCGCGGCCGGCGTATTGGCCGATGCGGGCGTGGACGACTGCGTCCCGGCACCGCTCTGTGGGGCGGCAGATTCCGGCGCGCCATTGGCGGCGGCGGAGAGCGGGGACGTAGGCAGGGAAGACATAGCCCGGATTCAACCACAAAAGCGAGAATCGCGTCCAGCGCACTATGAAATGTCTTATGTCTTATATAAGACATATGAATTGACATCAATGAGGGCTCACCCTACACTCGCGCAGGTCCGCGCTACCGCCTCCGCCAGGTCTCTTCCGGGCTACCTGCCCACCTTTTGAAGCCTTACGGATGCGGCGCACCACACAGCAGTAGTAGACTTACGCCTTGTCGCCCTCGACGCCTGCCCACGGCGCGCGCGCTCCTCGTCGCGCCCCCACGGCAAGCCGCGGGCTCCCGGCGGACGCCCGCCTGCCCCGTGGCGACACGCGAACCAGCTCCCGGTGATGCGCCGGCCCGCTCCATACCCTGGATGGCCAGTTGCCACCGACCGGTTACCCCATCTTTTCGTTTGGAGACTTACTCATGGCTAAAGCCCCAATGCGCGTCGCAGTCACCGGCGCCGCTGGCCAGATCGGCTATTCCCTGCTGTTCCGCATCGCCAACGGCGACATGCTCGGCAAAGACCAGCCGGTCATCCTCCAACTGCTCGACCTCCCGCAAGCCCAGGCCGCCGTCAAGGGCGTGGTGATGGAACTGGAAGACTGCGCGTTCCCGCTGCTGGCCGGCGTGGTCATCACCGACGACCCCAAGGTTGCCTTCAAGGACGCCGACGTCGCCCTGCTGGTGGGTGCCCGTCCGCGTAGCAAGGGCATGGAACGCAAGGACCTGCTCGAAGCCAACGCCCAGATCTTCACGGTGCAGGGCAAGGCCCTGGACGAAGTCGCCAGCCGCGACGTCAAGGTGCTGGTGGTCGGCAATCCGGCCAACACCAACGCCTACATCGCCATGAAGTCGGCGCCGAACCTGAAGCGCGAGAACTTCACGGCCATGCTGCGTCTGGACCACAACCGTGCCCTGTCGCAAATCGCCGCCAAGACCGGCAAGCCGGTGTCGTCGATCGAGAAGATGTTCGTCTGGGGCAACCACAGCCCGACGATGTACGCCGACTACCGCTACGCCACCGTCGACGGCAAGAGCGTCAAGGACCTGATCAACGATCCGGTGTGGAACAACGACGTGTTCCTGCCGACCGTGGGCAAGCGCGGCGCCGCCATCATCGAGGCCCGTGGCCTGTCGTCGGCTGCCTCGGCCGCCAACGCCGCCATCGACCACGTGCACGACTGGGTGCTGGGCTCGAACGGCAAGGTCGTCACGATGGGCATCCCGTCGAACGGCGAATACGGCATTCCGAAGGACGTCATGTTCGGCTACCCGGTGACCACGGCCAACGGCAAGTACGAAATCGTGCAAGGCCTGGAAATCGACGCCTACAGCCAGGAAAAGATCAACATCACGCTCAAGGAACTGGAAGAAGAGCGTGCCGGCGTGCAGCACCTGCTGGGCTGATCTTCCCTAGAGCCTCCCGCTCATGAAACCGGGGTCCGCATCGATCTGAAAATCGGCGCGGACCCCGGTTTTTCATTTGGGCACCCGTTTTGTCTTCACAATAACCCCCCGCTCCATACGTATATCAACGTGCATCCATCCGAGGTCTTGTTCCAGGGCGAAGCCATTCCGGTACAACTGCCGGTCTGCGACCACTATGCGGGCAGCGAAAAGCTCATGCGCAAATCGCTTGCCCTGCAGCAGGCGCTTGGCCCCGTATTCGACATTACGTTCGATTGCGAGGACGGCGCCGCCGTCGGGCTGGAGCGCGAGCATGCCCTGCTCTGCGCGCAGCTCATCAACAGCGCCGACAACCTGCACAACCGCGTGGGCGTACGCATCCACGACCCGGCGCACCCGTGCTGGCGTGAAGACGTCGATATCCTGGTGGGTGCCGCCGGGGCCCGCCTGGCCTATGTGGTGGTGCCCAAGGTCACCGACGTGGTCGAAGTGGCACGCGTGACCGACCACGTGAACCAGGTGGCCCGCGCGGCCGGCATCGCTCGCCACATTCCGATTCATGTGCTTATTGAGACACATTCAGCGCTGGAGCAGGCGTTCGATATCGCGTCGCTGGTCCAGGTGGAATGCCTGAGCTTCGGGCTGATGGATTTCGTCTCGGCGCACCACGGCGCCATTCCGGGCGACGCGATGCGGTCGCCAGGGCAGTTCGAACATCCGCTGATCCGGCGCGCCATGCTGGAGATCTCCGCCGCTTGCCACCGCCACGGCAAGGTGCCATCGCACAACGTCAGCACCGATGTACAGCAGCCGGAGCGCGCCGGCAACGACGCGCTGCGTGCCCGCGCCGAATTCGGCTACCTGCGCAAGTGGAGCATTCACCCGGGCCAGATCGAACCCATCGTGGCTGCGTTCCGGCCCAGCGACGGCGAGATCGGTGCGGCCAGCCAGATCCTGCTTGCCGCGCATGAAAACAACTGGGCGCCGATCCGCCACGACGGGCAGCTGCACGATCGCGCCAGCTACCGCTATTACTGGTCGCTGTTGCAACGGGCCCACGCCACGGGCACACGCCTGCCGCCGCCAGTGAACGATCTGTTCTTTGATTGAGCGCAACACCCCGCGATCACACGCGAAAACTGCTCATTTTTGCCTGCAAGTGGCCGATGACAAACCATTCGCGTGCGATTGTGTAACCAATATCCGACGGGCTTCGCCCCGTCAGACAAATCGTAGAGAATAGCGGCGGAAAGTTGCCGCGGCGCCGCGTGAAGCAGCGTGGCGCCCGCCGGACTGTTCACCACAACGAGCCCCTTGACTACCCAAGCAATCCGGAAGGAACCCACATGAAACAACTCGTGCTGGCAGCCTGCATTGGCGCCCTGACCCTGACCACCGGCGCCGCAATGGCGCAGGAACCGGCCAAGAAGCCGGCCGCCACCAAGAAGGCGCCCGCCAAGAAGTCGACGAAGGCCGCTGCCGCCGCACCCGCCGCCGTGCAGCCCACGGGCGAAAAGTGGCAGTGCGAACTGGGCCATGCCATCTGGATCAGCGGCAACATGCAGCGCGATGAAGTGATCACCGTGCATTGGGACGGCCGCAACTACCGCCTGCCGCGCCAGAGCACCGTCACCGGCGCTGACCGCTATTTCGATCAGGCCTCGGGTCTGGATCTGGTCGTGATCCCGAGCAAGGCCATGCTGTTCAACAAGAACCTGGGCCAGCGCCTGGCCGACGAATGCCAGAACGCCGACATGCAGGCCGGCGGCGCGGCCCCGACGCAGGCCGGCGCACTGCGCGCCCCGGTGTCCACGCCGCTGCTGATGGCGCCGGCCCAACCGGCTGCGCAGCCGGCCGACGCCGCCCAGCCTGCTGCACAAGCCGCGCCGAAGCAGTAAAGTCTCACCTTGCCTTACCCTGCGCGGCGCCGCTCTGGCGCCGCGCGGGTATCAGCTGCACTGAATCGTTGTAACGGTGCGCGTCCGGGTCCTTGCCGGCCGCGCCGCATGCATGGCGGCGGAACCCTTCCGCGCACCGGGGTCTGAAGAATAAGTATCCACAAGCAGAGTCCCGCGTCATCCCTCGATTGGAGTCAGGCAATGCCCCACAATCTCAATAACACCCTCAAGGAATTCAAACTCGCCACGGGCGGCTCGGGTCAGTATTACTCGCTGCCCGAGCTGGGCCGCGCCCTGGGCGTGAAGATCGAGCGTCTGCCGGTCTCCATCCGCCTGGTGCTGGAATCGGTGCTGCGCAACTGCGACGGCAAGAAGGTCACCGAGGAACACGTCAAGCAGCTCGCCAACTGGAAGCCCACCGCCGACCGCGTGGACGAGATCCCGTTCGTGGTGGCGCGCGTGGTGCTGCAGGACTTCACGGGGGTGCCGCTGCTGGCCGACCTGGCCGCGATGCGCAACGTGGCCGAGAAGATGGGCAAGAATCCCAAGAAGATCGAGCCGCTGGTGCCGGTGGACCTGGTGGTCGACCACTCGGTGCAGATCGACCACTTCCGCGAGAAGAAGGCGCTGGACCTGAACATGCAGCTGGAATTCCAGCGCAACAACGAACGCTACCAGTTCATGAAGTGGGGCATGCAGGCGTTCGACACGTTCGGTGTGGTGCAGCCGGGCTTCGGCATCGTCCACCAGGTGAACCTGGAATACCTGGCGCGTGGCGTCCACAACAAGGACGGCGTCTACTATCCGGACACGCTCGTCGGCACGGATTCGCACACCACGATGATCAATGGCATCGGCGTGGTGGGCTGGGGCGTGGGCGGCATCGAGGCCGAAGCCGGCATGCTGGGCCAGCCCGTGTACTTCCTGACCCCCGACGTGGTGGGCGTGGAACTGAAGGGCCGCCTGCGCGAAGGCGTGACCGCCACCGACCTGGTGCTGACGATCACCGAGATGCTGCGCCGCGAGAAAGTCGTCGGCAAGTTCGTTGAATTCTTCGGCGAAGGCACGGCCAGCCTGTCGACGCCGGACCGCGCCACCATCGGCAACATGGCTCCGGAATACGGCGCCACGATGGGCTTCTTCCCGGTCGACGAAAAGACCATCGAATACTTCCGTGGCACGGCCCGCACCGACGAGGAAATCGCCGCGTTCGAAGGCTACTTCCGCGCCCAGGAAATGTTCGGCGTGCCGCGCGCTGGCGAGATCGACTACACCAAGACCCTGACGCTGGACCTGGGCACCGTGGCGCCGTCGCTGGCCGGTCCGAAGCGTCCGCAGGACCGCATCGAAATTGGCAACGTGAAGAGCACCTTTGCGTCGCTGTTCTCGAAGCCGGTGGCCGAAAACGGGTTCAACAAGGATGCCGCCGACCTGGGCCGCGAGTTCGTCAACGCCGACGGCGTCAAGGTCAAGAACGGCGATGTGCTGATCGCGGCCATCACGTCGTGCACGAACACGTCGAACCCGAGCGTGCTGCTGGCCGCCGGCCTGCTGGCCAAGAAAGCCGTGGAAGCCGGCCTGAATGTGGCGCCGCACATCAAGACATCGCTGGCGCCGGGCAGCCGCGTGGTGACCGAATACCTGACCGCCACCGGTCTCCTGCCCTACCTCGAAAAACTGGGCTTCGGCGTGACCGCCTATGGCTGCACGACCTGTATCGGCAACGCGGGCGACCTGACGCCGGCCCTGAACGAGACCATCGTCCAGAACGATATCGTGGCCGCCGCCGTGCTGTCGGGCAACCGCAACTTCGAAGCCCGTATCCACCCGAACATCCGCGCCAACTTCCTGGCCTCGCCGCCGCTGGTGGTGGCTTATGCCATCGCCGGTACGGTCACGCGCGACCTGATGACCGAGCCGGTTGGCAAGGGCCGCGATGGCCGCGACATCTGGCTGGGCGACATCTGGCCGACCTCGGAAGAAATCCACGCGCTGCTGAAGTATGCGATGGACGCCAAGACGTTCAAGGGCAACTACGAGCAGGTGAAGAAGCCGAGCAAGCTCTGGGCGAACATCAAGGGCACCAAGGGCCAGGTGTACGACTGGCCGACCTCGACGTACATCGCCGAACCGCCGTTCTTCCAGGACTTCACGCTGGAACCGGGCAACGAGGCCGTGACGATCCGTGGCGCCCGCGCACTGGGTGTTTTTGGCGATTCGGTGACGACCGACCATATCTCGCCGGCCGGGTCGATCAAGGAGACCTCGCCGGCGGGCAAGTACCTGCTGTCGCACGGCGTGCTCAAGGCGGACTTCAACAGCTACGGTTCGCGCCGCGGCAACCACGAGGTGATGATGCGTGGCACGTTCGCCAACGTGCGCATCAAGAACCTGATGATCCCGCCGAAGGCCGACGGGTCGCGCGTGGAAGGCGGCATCACGCTGCACCAGCCGACCGGCGACGAGATGTCGATCTACGACGCCGCGATGAAGTACATCGCCGAAGGCACGGCCACCGTGGTGTTCGGCGGCGAGGAATACGGCACCGGCTCCTCGCGCGACTGGGCGGCCAAGGGCACCCAGCTGCTGGGCGTGAAGGCTGTGATCGCGCGCAGCTTCGAGCGGATCCACCGTTCGAACCTGGTGGGCATGGGCGTGCTGCCGCTGCAGTTCAAGGGCAGCGACAGCGTGCAGTCGCTGGGCATCATCGGCAACGAGACCTTCGACGTGGAAGGCATCGAGGGCGAACTGAAGCCGCAGCAGGATGTGGTGCTGGTGATCCACCGCGCCAACGGCGACACCCAGCGCGTGCCGGTGCTGCTGCGCATCGATACGCCGATCGAAGTCGACTACTACAACCACGGCGGCATCCTGCCGTTTGTACTGCGTCAACTGCTGGTGGCGTAACCTGCGCTGCCGGCACCCCGCCGGCAGCCCTGACCGCCGCTTCCGCTCGCGCGGGGCGGCGGTTTTTTATTGCCGGCAACCCCGGGGATGTCGCGGGGGGAAGCCGCGGGCCATGTGGCGGGTGGCTTGCGGGTAATCCCCACCCCGGCGCGTAAGTTCCGCGCAAGCCTGCGCTGCCAGACTGGTCAGCACGCCTTGCGGCGTGACCTATACCTACAGACTCGGAGACACCAGATGGTCAAGATCCTGATCGCATTCGTCGTCATTGCCGGCGCGGCCCTGTACCTGCTGACCAAGGGCGGCGGCGACGTGTCGATGGGTGGCGAATCGCACAGCACCGAATCGCACGCCCCGGCCACGCAAAAGTAAGCGGCCAAACAAGGGTTCGCGACAACTGCGGCTGTCAACGCAGCGGGTAGAATACCGTTTTACGAAAAAACGGACGCTTTCTATCTATGGCAGGTTTTCGCCCCAAGTCTTCTACCCGACTCTCGCCCGACGCCGAGCGACTGGTGGCCGATGCACTGGCCCTGGACGCCTCGGGCAGCCGCATGGAGGACGGATACTGGGAGCGGCGGCTGTCCCAGCGGCTCTATCGCCTGCTGAAGAACGGCAGCCAGACCGCCCTCGACGCGGCGCTCGAACACCTGTTCAAGCACAATGCCGACGCGTCCGACGTGCTGGCCGAACAGGCCGAGACGCTGGCCGAATCGGCAACGATCGAGATTGACGGCGTCAAGCATGACGCCCTGCTGATCGCCGCCCCGATCCTGGCCCATACCCGCTACGCCATCCCGTCGGGCGCGCTGAAGCCCGAACTGGCGCTGACGCTGGCGGCACACCTGCAGGCCCACGTGCTGGCCACCAGTACCAAGGTGGCCCTGTCGCCCTACCTCTACAGCATCGACCAGCTGCCGCGCAGCCATAGCGACACCTTCGCACTGACGCACAAGCTGGCGTCGGCCGCGCTGGCCGGATCGATGCCCAAGGTGGATCTGAAGGACCTGCCCGAGACCGCCCCGATCCTGGCCGATCCGCGCTACCTGCTGGCCGTGGTGGTGGCGCCGCACGAAGGCGCGCTGTTCCGCTGGCAGGAAGACGCCAAGGAGCACCACGCCGAGCGCTCGGTCTGCCTGGAACAATGGCGCAACCAGGTGCAGCCGACCGTGGCCGTGCTGCTGCCGGGCTGCGAGTTCGAACTGCTGCTGCCCGACGCCTTCTTCCTGTCGTGCCGCGAATCGGACAAGAGCATCCGCCCGCTGACCGTGCGCGCCGCCGTGAACTACCTGTGCGGCACGCTCGACATTCCGGCCGGCCAGCTGGCCGCCGTTGTGGCCGGCTTTGGCGAGGAAGTGGTCGAGGAATACCGCGTGGGCTTCACGATGCGCGGCGAGAAGGATGTGATCTACGGCATCGTCTGGCCGGTGTACGGCCGAGAGTCCGGCGAGATCGACGCCGAGGAGAAAGGCAACCCGGTGGAGCAGATCTGCGAGGAACTGCGCAACGCCGGCGTGGAAGACATCTTCCGCCACGCTGCGCTGTTCGATCCGGAGTACTGCGAGGATTGCGGTACGCCGCTCTATGCGGACCGCTCCGGCGAGATCGTCCACGCCGAACTGCCCGAGGATGCCCCCACGCAGCAGCCGCTGTTCCACTAAGGCATCGCACTTCAATGAAAAACCCGCCAGTCACGGCGGGTTTTTTCATGCCGGCCGCACGCTGGTGCACCGCCAGAGCCCATGGCCTGACGCGCCGTACTTGCGCTCGAACGGGGTCATCGGGGTTTCCGGCTGCCAGGCTTCGGTCCGTGCCGGGCGTCCGACCATCGTCAGCGCCGCCGCGAATTCGTCGATATAGATCTTCCAGTTGCTGCGGCACTCCAGATAATCGCCGCAGGCTGCCAGCGCGGGAAATACCGCATGCCCCTGCCAGCGCCGACCCAGGTGACCGATCTTGGGCCACGGGTTCGGATACAGCACATAGTGCCGTACCACATGCACGCCGCCCTGCTGCAGCAGACGCCAGAAATCGACCAGATCGGCACGCGCCCAATGATAATTCACCGGCATCTCGGCGTCCCACCAGTCCTTGCCCGCGGTTAATCGCTTTTCCGACTGATCGATGCCGATCACATAGTGGTCGGGAAACGCCGTGGCCAGCCGCAACGTGCTCTCGCCGATGCCGCAGCCGGCATCGACAATTAGAGGCTTGCCGTCGGCACGCTGCCAGGCTTCCATGGCCGCATCAAACGCCTGTTGGCTCGGTGCGCCGATGGGCTTGCGGAACGGCTCGGCCAGATGACGCTGGACGCGCGCCGCGAGATGCTCGTGGATATCGGTCTGCGC
Organism: Ralstonia sp. 25mfcol4.1; assembly: GCF_900104095.1. GTDB lineage: Bacteria > Pseudomonadota > Gammaproteobacteria > Burkholderiales > Burkholderiaceae > Cupriavidus. The sequence continues at coordinate 450,277 of NZ_FNJO01000001.1, forward strand.
CGATGAAATGGTGCGGGAATTGGCAAACATGGGCGCGATTGTACCGGGCGCCCTGCCGCGCCCCCATCCCGCCGTCTCCCACCGCGCATCCTTCGCGGATGTATCGGACATGGAAGTACATTTGACGGCACAATAGCGGCCAACACCGTACGAGGAGCCCACTCATGATCCGCCGCACGCTGCTGCAAGCATCCCTTTCGATGGCGCTGAGCGCCGCCGCGCTGACGCTGATCCCCGTCCACGCCGCCCACGCGGAAGACCTGCGCATCGGCCTGGCTGCCGACGTCACGTCGATGGACCCCCACTGGAACAACGCGGGCCCCAACAACGCCATCGCGCTCCATATCTTCGAGTCGCTGGTGTTCATGGACAAGAACGCCCGCTACATTCCCGGCCTGGCGCTGTCCTGGAAGCCGGTCAACGCCATCACCTGGGAAATCAAGCTGCGTCCCAACGTGAAGTGGCACGACGGTTCGCCGTTCACCAGCGAGGACGTCAAGGCGTCGCTGGAACGCCCCGAGAAGCTGACCAACGCGCCGGGCTCGTTCACCAGCTACACCAAGCCGATCGCCCGCATCGACACGCCCGACGCCCTGACGGTGCGCCTGACGATGAATGTGCCGAACTACGCCAATCTGGCCAACGATCTGAACAGCGTGCCGATCATGCCGAAGAAGATCGCCGCGGACCTGGGCCAGGCCGATTTCGACTCGGGCAAGGCCATGATCGGCACCGGGCCGTACAAGTTCGTGCGCTTCGCGCGGGGACAGGAAATCGTGATGCAGCGCAACCCCGACTACTGGGGCCCGAAGCCCGAGTTCGACCGCGCCATCTTCCGCATCCTGACCGATAACGGCGCGCGCACCGCCGCGCTGCTGGCCGGCGATGTCGATGTCATCGAGAGCATTCCGGCCGCAGACGTCGCCAAACTTAAGCAAAATCCGAAGTTCAAGATCGAGCAGACCACGTCGTGGCGCACCATCTTCTGGCAGATGGACCAGTCGCGCGACAACCCGCCGTTCGTCACCGACAAGGCCGGCAAGCCGCTGGGCAAGAACCCGTTCAAGGACGCCCGCGTGCGCGCCGCGATCAGCAAGGCGCTGAACCGCGACGCCATCGTCAGCCGCATCATGGAAGGCCTGGCGGTGCCGGCGTCGTCGATCGTCTCGCCGCAGATCTTCGGCCATCCGGGCACCAAGCCCGACGCCTATGACGTGGAAGGCGCCAAGAAGCTGCTGGCCCAGGCTGGCTATCCGGACGGCTTCGCGCTGACGCTGCACGCCACCAACAATCGCTACCTCAACGATGCCCAGGTGGCGCAGGCCACCGCCGGCATGCTGACGCGCATCGGCATCCAGACCAAGGTCGAAACGCTGCCCGTGGCCGCCTACTTCACGCGCGCCCGCCAGGGCGATTTCGCGTTCGAGATGCTGGGCTGGGGCTCGGCCGCCGCCGACGTCGCGCTGCGCTCGATCACCGGCACGCCAAACCCGAAGACCGGTTATGGCACGTGGAACTGGGGCAAGTACAGCAATCCGAAGCTGGATCAGCTGATCGAGAAATCGCTGACCACCGTGTCGAGCGACAAGGACCGCGAGCAGAACGCCCGCACGGCCGCGAAATTCGCGCTGGACGACCACGCCATCATCCCGTCGCACAGCCAACTGGCGATGTGGGCCATGCGCAAGGGGCTGAAGTACGAGGCGCGCACCGACGAATGGTCGCTGGCGCAGTTCTTCCACAAGGAGTAAAGCGGCCAACATCGCCGCCGGTTGTCTGCGCTTTCCCTCAACGCGGGAAAGCGGAGACAACCGTCAGATCACCAGCCGTTCTTCCTGCCGCGCATTCGCCGCGCGCAGTTTCCTGACCCAATCCCGGGCCGGCAGCCCGGTCGAAGCCTCGACCACTTCGGCCCTCGCTTCCAGCGTTTGCCACGACACATCGATCGCCGGGCCGTTGAACGCCAGCGCGATGATGTTGCCGTCGTGCACCTCCGGGAACACCAGCACGCGGTTGTCGAAGGCGTCGCAGATCCGCTCGATGTTCTTCGGGAAGCTGTCGTGGTCCCCGAACAGGTTGATGGTCATCACGCCGGGCGCCTTCAGCACGCGGCGGCAGGCGCGGTAGAACGCCGTGGTGTCCAGCACCGGCCCACGCGCCGTGGCGTCGTACAGGTCCACCTGCAGCGCGTCGATGGCGGCGGTATTGGCGCCATCCATCACGTAATCCCAGGCGTCCTGCTCGCGCACGGTCAGCCGGGCGTCGTCCTCGCGCAGGCCGAACATGCTGCGGCCCGCCACGATCACGGCCGGGTTCAGTTCCACTGCCGTCACCCTGGCTTTGGCGAAATGGCGATGGCAGAACTTGGTCAGCGCGGCCGCGCCCAGCCCCAGCTGCGCCACATGGAAATCGGCCGAAGACGGCGACTGGAACAGCAGCCAGGCCATCATCTGCTGCGCGTATTCCAGTTCGATGGCCTCCGGCTTGCGCAGACGCATGGCTCCCTGCACCCACTCGGTACCGAAATGCAGGTAGCGCACGCCGTCCATCTCGGAAAACGTCACCGGCGCGAAGCGCGGCGTCATGCGCTTTTCGTCGGCGTCTTTGGAAAGGTTCTTGCGCGAGGACTCACGGTTGCCGCGTGCGGGGCGGCGCGAGGCCACTGCCTCGATCGATTTGCGTTTCAGAAGCATCATGGAAGAAAGAAGTGCGCCCAGGGCGCGGATCATTGGCCCAGCGCGGTTTGCGCGCGCTGCAGCCATTCGCGATTGTGTTCGCGGGCATGACGCGGCCAGTGGCGCGCGTCATGAACGATTTCGGAATACAGCGACTTCGCGCGCTCGCGGTCGGCCGCATCGGGCTGCTTGGCCAGCCAGTCGGCGAACAGGCAGCGCGCGGCCACATCGCTGGCGTTGGTCAGCGCCCGCTCGAAGGCTTCTCGCGTGCCGGGCGCACCCTGCGCGGCCAGTGCCCGGGCGTAGAGCAGCGACGGATCGGACTGGTCGCGCGCACGGGGATTGCCCGCGAACAGCTTTTCCAGCGTGACCTGGGCTTCCGCATGACGGCCCGTAGCCAGTTGCGCGCGGGCCAGCCCTTCCAGCAGCGCGGGGTCGGAGGCAAACGGGCCATTGGCCGCGGCTTCGTAGTGCTCCAGCGCCTCGGCCGGATTGCCTGCATCGAGCAGCGCGGCCCCCAGGCGCATGCGATGGTCGACGGTCGGCGCGCGGTCGAACGCCTGCCGCGCCTCGCGCACGGCGCGGCCCGGGTCGACGATCTGGCCGATGGCGCGCTTGGCCACCTGCGCACCGCGGCTCTGGCGCAGGCCCGGCAGGTAGATCGCAAAGAAATAGACCACGCTGCCGAGCCCCGGGAAGAGGAACAGCAACAGCAGCCAGTACATGTTCTGGTGGGTGCGGACGGCGTGCACGGCAAAGAAGATCGCCACGATGACATGCAGGCCGATGCCGCCAATACCGCCGAGACCGAGGGAAGACAACATGGGAATCCAGTAAGGTGCGGGGGCGTCCGATACGCCGGACAGCCGCGATTGTGACAGATGCCGATCAGACCGCGCCCGCATCGCTAAAGTTTTCACGATGAATGGCCGAAGAAGGATGTGGGCTCTCTCTTCGATCGGACTCCAACAATGACAACCATCAGCAGCGTTACCCCTCAGGTCATGGTGGCCAGTGACGCGACGGTCACCAACACCCGCCGCTTCACGCAAACCACCGAAGACACCGCCGCGCAGACCGGCGACGGCCAGGCCACCGGCGCCTCCCAGGGCGCATCGGCTTCGGGCTCCGCCTCGTCGGCCGACGCCGGCGGCCGCATCACGGGCCCGGCTGGCGCGGGCAAGGCCGGCGGCGCAGCCGGCGCGGACAGCAGCAGCGACGACAGCGAATCGGCCGTGATCAAGGCCCTGAAGCAGCAGATCGAAGCCCTGCAGAAGCAACTGGCCGCCCAGATGGCCCAAATACAGGCCGCCCAGGCCGCCCCGACCGACGACCAGAGCAAGGCCACCACGGTGGCCACGCTGCAAGCCGGCGTGTCGGCCACCCAGGCCGCACTGTCCGAAGCCATGGCCAAGCTGACGGAGGCCTACAAGCAAGCCACAGGCACCAGCACCGGCAACAACGTCAATACGACGGCCTGAACGGCCGCATCTTTTCTCTCTTCGAGAGGCCCGACGTTCCGGCCGGAACTGGTTTTCCGGCCGGACGCTTTTCCCTCCCCCTCCCTCCCCCGCTCCCTCGCCGTTCCCGCTACCCGCTGCACGGCCGCTTGCCCGGCAAACCGAGTTGTAACACCCCTTGATCTTCATTTAACCAATGCGTTAAATGACCACATGCCCAATGTTACCGATCCGCTTTCGTCCGTGTTTGCCGCGCTGGCCGATCCCACGCGGCGTGCGATTCTGGCGCGGCTGGCGCAAGGCGAGGCGCCGGTCAGCGAGCTGGCGCGTCCGTTCGACATGTCGGCGCCTGCCATCTCGCGGCATCTGCGCGTGCTGGCCGATGCCGGTCTGATCGAGCGCGAGGTCAATGCGCGCTGGCGCATCTGCCATCTGCGACCTGGCGCGCTGCGTGATGCGCACGGCTGGCTGGACGCCTACCGGCGGCACTGGGAAGACAACCTCGACAGGCTGGTGGCTTTTGTCGAGCAGGCGCAATCCGACACCGATGTCACATCGAAGCAGGGGAACAAGTCATGAGCGAAGCCGCGACCTTTCATCTGGAAATGACCCGTCAGATCCGCGCCCCACGCGAGCGCGTGTTCGATGCCTTCACCGACCAGGCCGCGCTGGCCACCTGGCATTGCCCGCGCGGCATGACCGTGCTGGAAGCGCGTGCCGATGCCCGGGTGGGCGGGGCATACCGGCTGGTGATCGGCGCCCGGGACGGCGAGAAGCACATCGTCAACGGCCAGTACCAGACGCTCGACCGGGCCAATTTCCTGGCGTACACGTGGGAATGGGAGGGCGGCGCCGAACTGCCCGCCGGCCTGCGCACGCTGATCGAGGTGACGCTGACCGACAAGGACGGCGGCACCCACATGCATATGCGGCACAGCGGCTTCCCCGATACGGCGATGCGCGATGCGCACGTCAGCGGCTGGCAGTCGGTGTTCAACAACCTCGTCGATTATCTGGACCCGGAGGGCAGCGCCGGCACGCTGACCGTGTACGGCGACGCCCGCAGCACCTATGTGCGCACCGTCCGCCTGGCGCTGGAAGAGAAGGGGCTGCGCTACAGGCTGGACCCTGTGACGCCGCGCGACGAGGCGTTGCTGGCCCATAATCCGTTCGGCCGCATTCCGGCTTTCGCCGATGGTCCGATCGAGTTCTACGAAACCCGCGCCATCCTGAGCTATCTCAACGACGTCTTCGGCGGCATCAACCTGATTCCGCAGACCGGCCCCACCGCCCGCGCGCGCTGCGAGCAATGGATCAGCCTGATCAACTGCCACGCCTACGACACGATGGTGCGCCGCTACGTGCTGCAGTACGTGTTTCCGAAGGGTGAAAACGGCCAGCCGGACCGCCAGACCATCGACGCCGCCGTGCCAGAAATGGCCAAACAGCTAGATGCGCTGGAACAGGCGTACGGCGGCCGGGATTTCCTGGTGGGCAATGCGCTGTCGATGGCCGACCTGTTCTTCGCGCCGATCGTCGAGTATCTGGGGATGTTTCCGGAAAGCCAGGCGCTGCTGGAGACGCGACCGAATATCCGGCGCGGCCATGCAGTCATGCGCGCCCGGCCCAGCTATGCGGCGACGCAGCCGAAGTTTCAATAACATAAGGGTGCGCTACGCCAGCCACTCGCGCAGCGCCTGCCAAGCGATCAGCTTCTGCGCATACGCCAGCGTGTAGGCGGGACTGCTGGATGGCAGTTTTACGATGGCGTGCCGGTCACCATGTCCGGCCAGCGCCTTTTCGCCGATCCTTGCCGCCGTGCCGCCGTTGAAGGCAATCGCCCGCAGTTTCGGCAGGGTGGCGATCAGGCCGATCAGGTCGTTGCCCTGATGATCGCGGATGCTGCTGTCGAGGCTGCCTTCGCGGCGGGCCTCGGCCACCACGTCCCACAGGCCCACGCGGTGCTGGCGTAGCGTGGCCAGCCGGCTGTCATAGTCCAGGCTGACCAGGTCAACGCCCAGCACGTCGCCCATCAGGTGCCAGAAGCGGTTCTGCTTGTGCGCGTAGTACTGCGCCTGGGCCAGCGAGACTTCACCGGGCAGGCTGCCCAGCACCAGCACGCGGGTGTGCGGGTCGACGACCGGAGGGAAGCAGCGTTTGGTGGTCATCTTTGAGCGCGGTGAGACATGGAGCGGCCCGCCCTCTCCCCGGCCCCTCTCCCGCTCGCGGGAGAGGGTAGCAAACCACCGCGAGCACTTGAGGATGCCTTTGGTGTTCTCCCTCTCCCGCCTGCGGGAGAGGGGCCGGGGGAGAGGGTCAGCGCGTCAAACCACGACAGCGCAGGGATCAGGCCAGCAGGCGGTTCACCCGCTGCACATAGGCTGCCGCGTCGTCGAGCATGCCGCCCTCGGCCAGCAGGGCCTGGTCGAACAGCACGAACACGCGGTCGGTGAAGCCATCGCCTTCAGGCAGGTCGCGCAGCTTCTTCACCAGCGCGTGCTCGGGGTTCAGTTCCAGGATGGGCTGCGCATCGGGCGCCTTCTGGCCGGCCTGCTTGAGCAGGCGTTGCAGATAGCCGCTCATGTCGCCCTCGTCGGACACCAGGCACGATGCCGAATCGGTCAGGCGCAGCGTCACGCGCACGTCCTTGGCCTTGCCTGCCAGCACGGCCTTCGCGCGTTCCACCACGTCCTTCCATTCGGTGGCCGCCTTCTCCTGCTCCGCCTTCTCGGCCTCGTCGGCCAGCGCGCCCAGGTCCAGGTCGCCACGGGCCACGGACACCAGTTCCTTGCCATCGAACTCGTGCAGGTACGACAGCATCCATTCGTCCACGCGTTCGGTCAGCAGCACGACCTCGATGCCCTTCTTGCGGAACACTTCCAGGTGCGGGCTCGACTTGGCCGCGGCCCACGTATCGGCCGTGACGTAGTAGATCTTGTCCTGGCCTTCCTTCATGCGGCCCACATAGTCGCCCAGCGACACCGACTGCTCGGCCGTGTCGTTATGCGTCGTGGCAAAACGCAGCAACTTGGCGATGCGTTCGGCGTTGGCGTGGTCCTCGCCCATGCCCTCCTTGAGCACCTGACCGAACTGCTCCCAGAACGTCTTGTACTTGGCGCGATCGGCTTCATCCTCGCTGTCGGCCAGCGCCTCCAGCATCGACAGCACGCGCTTGGTGCAGCCTTCGCGGATGGCCTTCACGTCGCGGCTTTCCTGCAGCAGTTCGCGCGACACGTTCAGCGGCAGGTCGGCCGAATCCACCACACCCTTGACCCAGCGCAGGTACGACGGCAGCAGCTGGTCGGCGTCGTCCATGATGAACACGCGCTTCACGTACAGCTTCAGGCCGGCCTTGCGGTTGCGGTCCCACAGGTCGAACGGTGCGCGGGCCGGGATGTACAGCAGCTGCGTGTACTCGCTGCGGCCTTCCACGCGATTGTGCGTCCAGGCCAGCGGCGCCTCGTGATCGTGCGCGATGTGCTGGTAGAACGCCTGGTACTGCTCGTCGGAAATATCGGACTTGTTGCGGGTCCACAGCGCGCTGGCCTGGTTCACGCTTTCCCACTCGCCCGTCGGCTTCTGCTGCTGGGCCTCAGCATCCCACTGTTCCTTCGGCATGCGGATCGGCAGCGAGATGTGGTCCGAATACTTGCGAATGATGTGCTGCAGGCGGTACGACGACAGGAAATCGTCCTCGCCTTCGCGCAGGTGCAGCGTGATCGTGGTGCCGCGCTCGGCGCGGTCGATCGCGTCGATCGTAAATTCGCCATCGCCGGCGCTTTCCCAGCGCACGGCTTCGCTTCCGGCCAGGCCGGCGCGGCGCGATTCCACGGTGACCTTGTCCGCGACGATAAAGGCAGAGTAGAAGCCCACGCCGAACTGGCCAATCAGCGCGGCGTCCTTCTGCTGGTCGCCGGACAGCTGCTGGAAGAATTCCTTGGTGCCCGAACGGGCGATGGTGCCCAGGTTGCGGATCGCCTCGTCGCGGCTCATGCCGATGCCGTTGTCGGTGATCTTCAGCGTGCGGGCGGCCGGGTCGGCTTCGATGCGGATCGCCAGGTCTGCGTCGTTCTCGAGCAGGGCCGGATTTGCAATCGCCTCGAAGCGCAGCTTGTCGGTGGCGTCCGAAGCGTTCGATATCAGCTCGCGCAGGAAGATTTCCTTGTTGCTGTACAGCGAGTGGATCATCAGGTGCAGCAACTGCTTCACTTCCGCCTGGAAGCTCATCGTCTCGTGCGGTGCGGTCATGGTTCTCCTCTTGAAAACGGATCTATGCGCAAGGTGCCCGGCCCCGTGTATCCGGAGCGGGTCGATGGCGCAGGAAATAGGGACGGGACGGGACGATTTCAAGCCCCCTCCCGGGGATCAGGTGCCCGACCCCGCCGGCAGGCCGGACAGGCGTTCCATCTGGCCGGCCAGGAAGCGCAGCATGCCCGGATCGGTACTGCTGGCCACATTGAAGCGGGTCCAGGTGGACGGCATCTGGGACGGCGAAAACAGGCTGCCCGGCGCGAACAGATAGCCTTCCTCGTGCCCGGCCGTAGCGATGACGTTGGTATCCACGCCGGTATCGGCCCACAGGTACATGCCGGCCACCTGCCCCGGGAAGATGCGCAGGCCCAGCCGTTCGAGCTGCTCGCGGGTCTCGTCGCGGGCACGGTCCAGCCGCACCCGTACGCGCTCGGTGTGCTTGCGGTAGTGCCCCTCGGTCAGCACCTTGTAGACCACGCGCTCGTTGATTTCCGGCGTGGCCATGCCCGTCACCAGCTTGCTGTCGGTCAGCGTCACGGCCAGTTCCGGGCTGGCGGCGATAAAGCCCACGCGCAGGTTGGCGGCCAGCGTCTTGGAAAAACTGCCCAGGTAGATCACCCGCTTGAGCTGGTCCAGGCTGGCCAGCCGCGTGGCTGCATGGCCGGGCGGGCACAGGTCGCAATAGATGTCGTCCTCGACGATCGTGAACCCGTACTGTTCGGCCAGCTGCAGCAGCCGGAACGCCCGGGCGGCCGACAGCGACGTGCCCGTGGGGTTGTGCAGCACCGAATTGACCACCACCAGCCTGGGCTGGTGTGCCTGGGCGATGCGCTCCAGCGCCTCCAGGTCGGGGCCGTCGGCCGTGTAGGGCACGCCGATCACATTGGCCCCCTGCGTGGCAAAGCGGGCAAACATCACGAACCAGGCCGGGTCGCCGACCACCACGGTATCGCCCGGATGCAGGAACTGCCGCGCGATCAGGTCGAAGGCCTGCGTGATGCCCGACGTCATCACGATCTGGTCCGGCGTGACGCCGATTTCCAGCTCCTCCAGCCGGGTGCGCAGCTGCTGCCGCAGCGGCAGGAAGCCCATCGGCGTGCCGCTGGACAGGAAATGGCCGCCGGGCTGGCGGCCCAGGCTGCGCATGGCGCCAGACAGCAGTTCGCCGTCGAGCCATTCGGTGGGCAGGAAGCCCCAGCCCGGCGCCTTGTGGCTCTCGGCGGAGTGGAACATGCTGCGCAGCAGCCAGGTGACGTCGACATTGCGGATGGACGGGGACGCCAGCGGCGCCGCGGCCGATGGATGCGGCACGCGGTCGCGCACGTAGAAGCCCGATCCCCGGCGCGACTCCAGGTAGCCCAGCGCCACCAGACGTTCGTAGGCTTCCACCACGGTAAAGCGCGAGATGCCCTTTTCCGAGGCCAGCTGGCGGATCGACGGCATCCGCATGCCCGCCCGGAACACCCGCTCGTCGATGCGCAGCCGCGCCCATTCGGTCAGTTGCTCCACCAGCGTCATCTGGGCTGACGGTATCGGATCGGGCAGTCGGGGATGGCCAGCGGCCGGCATCACCAGCCGCAACGGGCGCGTACCGCCGCCCGATGTGGCATTTGAGGCACTATCATTTTCGCCGTGGCGATTCTTCTGGCTGCCTTCCATGTGGCGCTCCCGCAACTGTACTGAAGACGATTTGCTGAACTGTATCGGTACTGTACCGACAAGCTTGACTACCATCAACCAACGATGAAACTCGCTATTGACCACCTCGTGATTGCCGCCCCCGACCTGGAGTCGGGCGCCCAGCATGTCGCCAACCTGCTTGGCATCGCCCCGCAAGGCGGCGGCGCCCATCCGCGCATGGGCACGCACAACCGCGTGCTGGGGCTGTTTGGCGCGATGTACCTCGAAGTGATCGCGATCGACCCCGCCGCACCGGCCCCCGATCGCCCGCGCTGGTTCGGGCTGGACAGCGACCTGATGCAGCAACGGCTGCGCGACGGCCCGTTCCTGGCGCACTGGGCGGCCCGCGTGGAGCGCCCCGCCGACCTGTCGCGCTGGCAATCGCAGTATCCGGACCGCATCGCCCCGGCCATCCCGATGGATCGCGGCGCGCTGCACTGGCGCCTGACCGTGCCCGACGATGGCAGCCTGCCCGCATGGCATGGCGAGGCGGCCAGCGCCGGCGACGGCCTGTTCCCGACGCTGATCCAATGGGACGTGGCCAACCACCCCGGCGTCAGCCTGCCGCGCCAGGACCTGGCCCTGCGCCGGCTGCGCGGCCAGCATCCGCATGCGGAACTGCTGCGGCAAGGGCTGGCGTGGATTGGTGCCGCGCACCTGATCGAGATCGACCAGACCGATGGGCCGCCGCTGCTGACGGCCGACATCGACACCCCAGCGGGCGTAAAGACCCTGCGCTGATCCCCCAAGACAAAACAAGACATACCGAAGGAGCCCCCCGATGTCCGCCACCACCGCCAAGCGTTTCGACGACGACGCGTATCTCGATCACTGCCAGGCCACCGTGGTGGCGGTGACCCACGCGGGCATCGAACTGGACCAGACCGTGTGCTACGCGCGTAGCGGCGGGCAGGCCGGCGACACCGGCACGCTGCATACCGCCGACGGCCGTGTGGTGACGCTGGCCGATACGGTCTATGCCGATGACCGCACCCGCATCCTGCATGTGCCCGCCGCCGACGCACCCGCGCTGGCCGTGGGCGACCGCGTGGAGGTCAGGATCGACTGGGCGCGTCGCCACCGGCTCATGCGCCTGCATACCTGCCTGCACCTGCTGGGGTCGCTGATCCCGGTGCCGGTGACCGGCTGCAGCATCTCTCCCGATTCGGCGCGCATCGATTTCGACCTGCCCGAATCGACGCTCGACAAGGCCGTGCTGACCGAACAGCTCAACGCGCTGATCGACGCGAAGACGCCGGTCAACATCGACCGCATCACGCCCGAGCAGCTGGCCGCCCAGCCCGACCTCGTCCGCACGATCGGCGCCGCGCCGCCGGCCGGCACCTCGACCATCCGCATCATCGACATCGCCGGTGTGGACCGCCAGCCTTGCGGCGGCACGCACGTGGCCAACACCGGCGAGATTGGCGCGATGGTGGTGACCAAGATCGAGAAGAAGAGCCGCACCAACCGGCGCGTGGTCGTCAATTTCGCATGACCGGCGTGGAAACCTGGCTCACGGGCCTGTCGATGGCCCAGTTCCTGGCATTGGTGACGCTGCTGGCAGTGGGCGCCTTCACGCCGGGCCCGAACACCACCGTGGCGGCCGTGACCGGCGCCAATTTTGGCCTGCGCGCCACGTTGCCGCACTGCATCGGCGTGTCGGTGGGCTTCGCCGGCATCATCGCGCTGTGCGCGACCGGCGTGGGCGCGCTGATCCTGGCCAGCCCGATGCTGGCGGCGGCCATCCGCGTGGTGGGCGTGCTGTACCTGCTCTGGCTGGCGCTGCGCATCGCGCGCAGCACGTCGCTGGCCGAAAAGCACGTGCTCAAGCCGATGAACGTCTGGCAATCGATCGCCATGCAGTTCGCCAACATCAAGGCGTGGATGATGGCGCTGGCCGTGGCCGCGTCATATATGGATAACGCGCCTTCGCTGGGCCAGCGCGTGCTGCTGGTCAGCACGCTGTTCGCTACCTTCGGCTTCTTCAGCAACGGCGCCTATGGCGTGCTGGGCGCTTCGCTGCGGCAGTGGCTGATACAGGGCAACCGCGTGCGCTGGTTCAACGGGGTGATGGGGCTGGCGCTGGCGTTGACCGCCCTGTGGATGGCCGTGGCCGCCGCACATCCACAATGACGCGCCTCTAATTGCCATGAGCCAGAACCCTTCCCCTCATTCCGGCGGCATGCTGCTGGGCTTTATCGGCGTGGCCATCTTCAGCCAGACGCTGCCGTTCACCCGCATGGCCGTGGCCGAGCTGGATGCCACGTTCGTGGCGCTGGCCCGGGCCGTGGTCGCGGCCGCGCTGGCCCTGGCGTTGCTGGCGGTGCGCGGCGCGCTGGCGCCGTCGAAACGCCCGCGCGGGCGCCAGTGGCTGCGGCTGGCGGTCACCGCACTGGGCGTGGTGGTCGGCTTTCCGGTGTTTTCGTCGCTGGCCATGCGCGAAGTGCCGGCCGCGCACGGCGCCATCGTGATCGGCCTGCTGCCGCTGGCCACGGCCGTGTTCGCGGCATGGTTCGGCAACGAGCGCCCATCCGCCGGATTCTGGCTGTCGGCGCTGGCCGGCAGCGCGCTGGTGGTCGGTTTTGCCCTGTGGCAAGGGGCGGGTGGCCTGCAGCACGCCGACTGGTTCCTGTTCCTGGCCGTGGTGCTGGGCGCACTCGGCTATGCCGAAGGCGGCAAGCTGTCGCGCGAACTGGGCGGGCTGGAGACGATTTCCTGGGCGCTGGTGGTGTCGCTGCCGGTGCTGGTGCCGGTGGTGGCGTGGCTGACACTTGGACACGCGAACGAAATCGCCGCCGCGTCGCCGCGTGCGTGGGCCGGCATGGCCTATGTGTCGGTGTTCTCGATGTTCATCGGCTTCCTGTTCTGGTACGCCGGGCTCGCAAAAGGCGGCGTGGCCCGCGTAGGCCAGATACAATTGCTCCAGCCGTTTCTCACGCTGGCGGGCGGCGCCGTGATCCTGGCCGAGCCCCTCGATGCCGCCACCGTCGCTTTTGCAGTCGCGGTGATCGCCGTGGTGGCCCTCGGCCGACGCGCCGCCGTGCGCAACACCGCACCCGCCCCGCCGGCCGCCGTGGCCGGAGAAACGCCCCCCGTTCTTCCAGGACGCATTCACTGACAGGAGTCACCGCATGTCCGTCTACGACACCCTTGCCAAACTCGGCGTGGAACTGCCCACCGCCGGCGCCCCGGCCGCTGCCTATGTGATGGCCGCGACCACCGGCAACACCGTCTTCCTGTCGGGCCATATTGCCCGCCGCGACGGCAAGCCCTGGGCTGGCAAGCTCGGCAAGGATATCGATACCGCCACCGGCCAGCAGGCCGCGCGCAGCATCGCCATCGACCTGCTGGCCACGCTGCACGGCCATATCGGCGACCTGAACAAGGTGAAACGCGTCGTCAAGGTGATGAGCCTGGTGAACTCCACGCCGGAATTCACCGAGCAGCACCTGGTGACCAACGGCTGCTCCGAATTCCTGGTCGAAGTGTTCGGCGAAAAGGGCAAGCACGCCCGCAGCGCCTTCGGCGTGGCGCAGATTCCGCTGGGCGCCTGCGTCGAGATCGAGATGATCGTGGAGATCTGAGGCAGTCCCCTGCCTGAACTGACGTACCAGACCGACCAGAAGTCATAGAGACATAGCCGGGCTTGCGGGCCCGGCCCCTGAATTCCCCACCACGAGACCAATCATGAAATGGGCCATCTCCCGCCGGGCACAGCAACTGACCAGCTCGGCCATCCGCGAAATCCTGAAAGTCACCGAGCGTCCGGAAGTCATTTCGTTCGCCGGCGGCCTGCCCTCTCCGGCGTCGTTCCCGGTAGCGGCCATGGAAGCGGCGGTGGCCCGTGTATTCGCCGATAACCCCCAGGGCGCGTTGCAGTACGCCGCCACCGAAGGCTACCTGCCGCTGCGCGAGTTCGTGGCCAGGCGGTACAACGTGGGTGTCGAACGCGTGCTGATCACCACCGGGTCGCAGCAGGCGCTGGACCTCATCGCCAAGATCATGATCGACCCGGGCAGCCCGGTGCTGGTGGAAACGCCGAGCTACCTGGGCGCGCTGCAGGCGTTCTCGCTGTTCGAGCCGGAATTCGTGTCGATCCCGTCCGACGAACATGGCCTGATCCCCGAGGCGCTGACGGCCGAACTGACCGCCAACGCGCGCTTCCTGTACGCGCTGCCGAACTTCCAGAACCCCACGGGCCGCCGCCTGCCGCTGGAGCGCCGCCAGGCGCTGGTCAAGCGCGCGCAGGAACTTGGCATCCTGCTGGTGGAAGACGATCCATACGGCGAACTGAGCTACACCGGCAACACGCTGCCGACGCTGCTGTCGATGAACCCGGACGGCGTGATCTACATGGGTTCGTTCTCGAAGATCCTGGCCCCCGGCATGCGCCTGGGCTTCGTGATCGCCCCGCCCGAGCTGCACTTCAAGCTGTGCCAGGCCAAGCAGGCATCTGACCTGCACACGCCGACCTTCACGCAGCGCATCGCCTACGAGACGGTCAAGGACGGCCTGCTGGAAACCCACATCCCGACGATCCGCGAGCTGTACGGCAAGCAGTGCGCCTGCATGCTGGACGCGCTCAAGCGCCACATGCCGGCCGGCGTGACCTGGAATGCGCCCGAAGGCGGCATGTTCATCTGGGTGGAGCTGCCGGAAGGCCTGAACAGCATGACGATCCTGGAAGAAGCCGTGCGCCGCAACGTGGCCTACGTGCCGGGCGCGCCGTTCTACGCCGGCAACCCGCGCATGAACACGCTGCGCCTGGCCTTCGTGACGGTGCCGCCGGAGCGCATCGAACAGGGGGTGTCGATCCTGGGCGAGCTGTTCCGCGAAGCCATCGCCAAGGCTGCCCCGCAACCACGCGCCGCCTGAGGATGATTGCCGACATGGATCTGGAAGAGCCGCAAACCATGCTGCGCATCTGGGGCCGCCTGTCGTCGATCAACGTGCAGAAGGTGGTCTGGTGCGCGCGCGAGCTGCACCTGGACCACGAACGCATCGACATCGGCAACCACAAGGGCGAGCTTGACGCCGAAGCATACGTCCGCCTGAATCCGAACCGGCTGATCCCGGTGATCGAGGATTTCCGCGACACCGACGTGGCCGGCGAGCCGTTCGTGCTGTGGGAGTCGAATGCGATCGTGCGCTACCTGTGCGCGCGCTATGGCGAAGACACGCTGTGGCCGTCGGACGTCAAGGCACGCGCATCGGCCGACCGCTGGATGGACTGGCAGACCACCACCTTCAGCCCGGCCATGGTGCAGGCCTTCCTGCAGATGGTCCGCATGCCCCAAGACCAGCGCGACCAGGCCGTGATCGACAAGTCGTGCGAGCGCACCGAGCCGCTGGCCAAGATGCTGGACGCCGCGCTGGCAGACCGCGAGTTCATCGGCGGCGACCGCTTTACGATGGCCGATATCTCGCTGGCCTGCGCCGCGCATCGCTGGATGGGCACGCCCGTCCCGCATGCGCCACGGCCCAACCTGGAACGCTGGCTTGCCGCCATGCGCGCCCGCCCGGCGGCCCTGAGCATCCTGGTACTGCCGCTGAAGTAGATCATTGCGCCTGCCTGTCGCCGTGGTTATGCGCTCCCCTCTCCCACAGCGTGGGGTTGGGGGAGAGGGCGGGCCTCTCAAGATACGGCGGCCGTTGTCAGAACCGCCGTGCCCTCTCCCCCAGCCCCTCTCCCGCCAGGCGGGAGGGAGCAATACCACTACACCAGCCCCAGCAACCCCGCCCCCGCACCGAGGGCCACCAGCAGCAGCGGGTGGATCTTCGTCTTCAGCATCAAACCCACTGTCAGCAGCGTCACCGCCACGGCCGTCCAGGTATGGTCGACGCTGGTGGCCAGCACCCATCCCGTGGACATCAGCAGGCCGATGGTCAGTGCCGACAGGCCGCGCTTGATCAGCACCGGCCAGACCGCGTGTGGCGCGCGTCCGGCGAAGTATTCGAAGCCCAGCGCGATCACGCTGGAAGGGCCGCAGATGCCCAGCATCGACGCGAACGCGCCACCCGCGCCGGCGACCTGCCAGCCAAACAGCGCCACGAAGAGGATGTTCGGCCCCGGCGACGCCTGCGAGATGGCGTAGAGCGCGGCGAACTGCTCGTCGGTCATCCAGTGGTTGGCCTCCACCAGATACCGGTGCATGTCGGGAATCACCGTGCCGCCGCCGCCCACGGCCAGCAACGACAGCATGCCGAAGTGGCCCAGCAGGTCGCGCAGGATGTCGGGCGATGCCATCATGCCCCCTTGCGCATGGCGCGGTATTCCAGCACCAGCGCCACGGGCACCAGCACGGCCATGACCGGCAGCAGCGGCCAGCGCAGCCAGCCGATGGCCAGGAACGCCGCCACGCCGACAACGAGGGCGCGCACCGAACGCGACTGGCTCTGCGCCAGCTTCACGCCCGTCGACAACACCAGCCCGGCCGCCACGGCCGTCATGCCGGCCAGCATCTGCCGCACCTGCGGCACGTCCTGGTAGCGCAGGTACAGGCCCATCGCGCACAGCACCACCACCATCGGCACGAACACCAGCCCGCTGAACGCCGCCAGCGCACCGCGCAGGCCGGCGAATCGCAGGCCCAGCATCAACGCCAGATTGATGACGTTCGGCCCCGGCAGCACCTGTCCGAGACTTAGTATTTCGACGAAATCACGATCGTTGAGCCAGCGATTGCGTTCCACCACCGAGCGCCGCACGAACGGCAGCACGCCACCGAAGCCGGACAGGCCCATGCGGGCAAACTCGAAAAACAGGGTACGGGCGGTAGGAGGCGGGGCGAGCGCCGGCTCGACAAGCAGGGGCGTGGAGGACATGACCGTGATGGTGATCGCCTGCCGTGCGGAATGGGCAGGGTGCCGACATGGTACGGCAGATACTCGCCGCCGGGCTGGCGCGAGGCATCACGAAACGGCAAGAGGGGGTCGCGGTTGGCGATGGCAGCCCGGATGACTGGTGACCGGGAGTCCCCCTCTCCCATCCATGGGACAGGGGTTGGGGGAGAGGGCGTTGAGGTTCTGCTTGCCGACCAGTGACAAGTTGAATCGCCTGCACTCTCCTCGGCCACTCTCCCGCGTGCGGGAGAGGGTAGCGAACCCGCAGGGGTTCGGACTGGGGGGTCGGACTGGGATAGTTCTTGCGCGTCCGCTTACTCCGGCGCCTTCACCGGTTCCAGTTTCACATCCTTCAGGCGCGGCTCGATGGCCTTGCCCTTGCGGGCGCGCTTGCCCACGTAAGGCAGCAGCGTCTTGCCGGCCAGCTTCTGCGGCGGCAGCTTGCCACCGCGCACGCCGGTACCCGAGATCATCAGGCCAGGCGCGCCCACCGGCACGGCCTGTTCCAGTGCCTCCTTCGGCTCCAGTTCCATGAGGATCACGCCGCGGCCGCCGGCCGACAGCACCTTGACCTCGTCGAGCCCCACCAGCAGCAGGCGGCCGTTGGCCGAGAAGCACGCCACATGCGTGGCCTCGTCGCCGACCGGCGCCGGCTGCAGGATGGCGTCGCCGTCATCGAGCGTGATGAACGCCTTGCCGCCCTTCTGGCGGCTGATCATGTCGCCGACCTTCGTGACAAAGCCATTGCCGCCAGCCGTGGCAATCAGCATGCGCTGCTCGGCGCCGCCAGCGAACGTGTGGGCGATCTGCGAGCCCGCGGCCAGGTCGATCAGCGTGGTCACTGGCACGCCATCGCCCCGCCCGCCCGGCAGGCCGGACACGGCCACCGAGTAGACGCGGCCATTGCTGCCGAACGCCAGCATGGTATCGACGGTGCGGCACTCGAACGTGGCGTACAGGCTGTCGCCGGCCTTGAAGGTGAACTGCGACGGATCGTGGCCGTGGCCCTGGCGCGTGCGCACCCAGCCCTTGCCCGACATGATCACCGTCACCGGTTCGTCGATCACCTTCACCTCGGCGGCGGCACGCGTGGCTTCCTGGATCAGCGTGCGGCGCGGATCCTTGTCTTCGGGGCTGTACTGCTTGGCGTCCTGCTCGATCTCCTTGATGATCTTGCGACGCATCATGGTCTCGGACTTCAGCAGCACGTCCAGTTCGGCCTGCTCGTCTCGCAGTTTCGCCAGTTCCTGTTCGATCTTGATCGCTTCCAGGCGCGCCAGCTGGCGCAGGCGGATTTCCAGGATGTCTTCGGCCTGCCGGTCGCTCAGGCGGAACGCCTCGATCAGCGCGGGCTTGGGATCGTCGCTTTCCCGGATGATGCGGATGACCTCGTCGATGTTCAGCAGCACCAGCATCCGGCCTTCCAGGATATGGATGCGGTCTTCCACCTTGTTCAGCTGGAAGCGCGTGCGGCGGGTGACGGTGGCGAAGCGGAACGCGATCCACTCGCGCAGGATTTCCTGCAGGCCCTTCTGGCGCGGCCGCCCGTCGGTGCCGATCATCACCAGGTTGATCGGCGCGCCCGATTCCAGGCTGGTATGCGCCAGCAGCGTCTGGATGAACTCCTGCTGGTCGGTGTTCTTGCTCTTGGGCTCGAACACCAGGCGCACCGGGGCGTCCTTGCCCGATTCGTCGCGCACGGCGTCCAGCACGGCCAGCATCGTGGTCTTGAGCTGGGTCTGCTCGGGCGTCAGCGCCTTCTTGCCGGTGCGGATCTTCGGGTTGGTGATTTCCTCGATTTCCTCGAGCACCTTCTGCGCCGACGTGTTCGGCGGCAGTTCGGTCACCACCATCTGCCACTGGCCGCGCGCCATTTCCTCGATGGTCCAGCGCGCGCGCACCTTCAGGCTGCCGCGGCCGTTCTCGTAGATCTGGGCGATTTCGGACGCAGGCGAGATGATCTGGCCGCCGCCCGGATAGTCGGGGCCCGGCATGATCGCCAGCAGTTCGGCCAGCGAGATGTTCGGATTGCGGATCATCGCCACCGCCGCCCCAGCCACCTCGCGCAGGTTGTGCGGCGGGATTTCGGTGGCCATGCCCACGGCGATGCCCGATGCGCCGTTCAGCAGCACGAACGGCAGGCGCGCCGGCAGCAGCTTGGGCTCTTCTTCCGAACCGTCGTAGTTGGGCAGGAAGTCCACCGTGCCCATGTCGATCTCGTCGAGCAGCAGGCGCGAGATCGGGGTCAGGCGGGCTTCGGTGTAGCGCATGGCCGCCGCGCCGTCGCCGTCGCGCGATCCAAAGTTGCCCTGGCCGTCGATCAGCGGATAGCGCAGCGAGAAGTCCTGCGCCAGGCGCACCAGCGCGTCATAGGCCGACTGGTCGCCGTGGGGGTGGAATTTACCCAGCACCTCGCCGACCACGCGGGCCGACTTCACGGGCTTGGCGTCGGCGCGCAGCCCCATCGCCGCCATCGCATAGAGAATGCGGCGCTGCACGGGCTTCTGGCCGTCCGCCACCTCGGGCAGGGCACGCCCCTTGACCACGCTCACGGCGTAATCCAGGTAGGCGCGCTCGGCGTACCGCGCGAGCGTCAGCGAATCGGCCGGCTCTTCGGGCCGAAAAGTAGTATCTGCTTGATCCATGGTTGGCAAGGGTTCGGCATGCCGGGCGCGGGCGCCGGACATCCCGCTTGTTTGCGGTCAGCGTGGGATTCTAAAGGAAGTGGATGACGATGCCGCCGGAAATAGCGCCCGAAAACCGGCCAGACGGCATCAGGGCATCGGCCGGCGCCCGCCGCCGATCACCATGCGCACGCGGTCTGCCGCCACGCCGGTACGGATCACGCCGCCCGCCGCCGGCTGGTACAGACGGTAGAACTCCAGCACGGTGCTCACGTACTGGCGGGTCTCGGGGTAAGGCGGGATCTGGTTGTTGTAACGCTGCACCGCGCCTTCGCCGGCGTTGTACGCAGCCAGCACCAGTTCCAGGTTGTTCGGGAACAGCTCCATCAGGAAGCGCAGGTAGCGCACGCCGGCCGAGATATTCAGCTTCGGATCGGCCAGCTTCTGCTCCACCGTCCGGCGGCCGTCCGCGGCAATGCCGAAGCGCGTGCCGGTATCCGGAATGACCTGCATCAGCCCGATGGCGCCCTTGGGCGATACGGCCGCCGGGTTGAAGCCGCTTTCCACGGCCATCACCGCCTTGACCAGCGCGGGGTCCACGTTCTGGGCCTCGGCCACCTTCGCGATGATCGGATCGACCGTGCGCAGGTTCGGGTGGTTGAGCAGGTACTGGAACAGCTTGTCGCGCGACGGGCTGGTCTTCTCCGGCAGCGTGATCACGCCGCGGTGGCCAAGGTTGCCCGAATCGAACTGGCCGCCGTCCTTCATGAACAGCTTGTAGCGGTCGTCGAGCTTCGTATCGGCGAAATGGGCCACGCCCTCGCCGTCGATATAGCCCCACAGCGCCGCGTGGGCCGGCGCGGCGATGCCGAACGCGCCGAGCACGGCCAGCGTGCAGGCCAGGCGCTTCGCCTGTGCCCGGATCCGCCTGATCCGCTGTTGCCCTGCTCGTTCCTGCATCGCACGTTCCTCCAGATCTGGCGCCGTCAGATGTCGGCCACCACCTCGTTACCCTTCTCTTCGAGCCAGGTTCGGCGCTGCGACGCCTCGCCCTTGCCCATCAGCATGTTCATCATGGTGACGGTCTGCGGCAGATCGAATTCGCCCAGCGCCACCGGCAGCAGCCGGCGGGTGTCCGGGTTCATGGTCGTTTCCCAGAGCTGCTCGGCGCTCATCTCGCCCAGGCCCTTGAAGCGCGAAATCTGCCACGCGCCGTCCTTGACGCCGTCCTTGAGCAGCTTGTCCTGGATGGCCTCCAGTTCGCCCTCGTCCAGCGCGTAGAGTTTCTGCGCGGGCTTCTTGCCGCGTGCCGGCGCATCGACGCGGAACAGCGGCGGACGCGCCACGCAGACATGGCCCAGGTCGATCAGCTTCGGGAAGTGGCGGAAGAACAGCGTCAGCAGCAGCACCTGGATGTGCGCGCCGTCCACGTCCGCGTCGGACAGGATGCAGATCTTGCCGTAGCGCAGGTTCGACAGGTCGGGTTCGTCGTCCACCCCGTGCGGGTCCACGCCGATGGCCACGGCGATGTCATGCACCTCGTTGTTGGCGAACAGGCGGTCGCGCTCGGTTTCCCAGGTGTTCAGCACCTTGCCGCGGAGCGGCAGGATGGCCTGGAATTCCTTGTCGCGGCCCATCTTGGCCGAACCGCCAGCCGAATCGCCCTCCACCAGGAAGATTTCGTTGCGGGTGACGTCGGTCGATTCGCAGTCGGTCAGCTTGCCGGGCAGCACGGCCACGCCGGAGCCCTTCTTCTTTTCCACCTTCTGCGCGGCCCGGGTGCGGGCCTGGGCCTGGCGGATCACCAGCTCGGCCAGCTTCTTGCCGAAGTCGACATGGTGATTCAGCCAGAGTTCCAGCGCCGGACGGCTGAACGTGGACACCAGGCGCACGGCGTCGCGGCTGTTCAGGCGCTCCTTGATCTGGCCCTGGAACTGCGGGTCCAGCACCTTGGCCGACAGCACGAACGATGCGCGTGCGAACACGTCCTCGCTCATCAGCTTGACGCCCTTGGGCTGCAGCGAGTGCATCTCGATGAAGCTCTTCACGGCCAGGAACAGGCCTTCGCGCAGGCCGGACTCGTGCGTGCCGCCGGCCGGCGTGGGAATCAGGTTCACGTACGACTCGCGCACCGGCGCCCCTTCCTCGGTCCAGGCGACCACCCACGAGGCGCCCTCGCCTTCGGCAAACCCTTCTTCGCCGGCGTTCTTGTCCGGGTCGGCAAAGTGCTCGCCCTCGAACATCGGGATCACCAGCTCGGCGCCGCTGCCCTGGGCCAGGGCTTCCACCAGATAGCCCTTCAGGCCCTGCTCGTATTGCCAGACGGTCTGCTCGCCGGTCTTTTCCAGCACCAGCGTGACTTTCACGCCGGGCAGCAGCACGGCCTTGGAACGCAGCAGCCGCTGGAGTTCGGCCATCGGAATGGCGGCCGAATCGAAATACTTCGCGTCCGGCCACACCTGGACGCGCGTGCCGTTCTTCTTTTCGCCGCGCTCGATCTTGCGCGATGCCAGTGGCCTGGTGACTTCGCCGCCGTGCTCGAAGGTCAGCGTCGACTGCGAGCCGTCGCGCCAGACGGTGACGTCCAGCCGGGTAGCCAGCGCGTTGGTGACAGACACGCCCACGCCGTGCAGGCCGCCCGAGAACGCGTAGGCGCCGCCCTTGCCCTTGTCGAACTTGCCACCCGCGTGCAGGCGCGTGAAGACGATCTCCACCACGGGCACGCCTTCTTCCGGGTGAATCCCCACCGGAATGCCGCGGCCATCGTCCTCCACGCTGATGCTGCCGTCCTTGTGGAGCGTGACCAGGATCTCTGTGCCGTGGCCGCCCAGCGCCTCGTCTGACGCGTTGTCGATCACCTCCTGCACGATATGCAGGGGGTTGTCGGTACGGGTGTACATGCCGGGGCGTTGCTTGACCGGCTCCAGGCCCTTCAGGACCCGGATGGAAGATTCGCTGTACTGACTGGTTTTGCTCGCCATGGAGTCGATACGGATATTGGTCTTGCCGGCCGTCGGCGGCCGGGATGCGCTGCATTGTAATGGATGGCCGCGGCAGCCATCCTTTTTGAAAAGCCCCGGAAATTCGTAGTCCGGCACAATTCCGGTGCCCGGCTTACACTAGGCGCCGACCCCCACGGCGCCCCCCGGCGTCACCCGATCACCGGCGGCACGCCGGCGGCAATTCACAAGAAAACAAGACAAAACAATACAGACAATACCGAGCCCGACATGACCGATCGCAAACTATCCCTGACCACCGTGCTCGTGTGCGGCGGCCTGCTCGTCACGCTTTCCATGGGCATCCGGCATGGCTTTGGCCTGTTCAACATGCCGATCACGCAGACGCACGGCTGGAACCGCGAGACCTTCGCCTTTGCGCTGGCGCTGCAGAACCTGATGTGGGGCGCCAGCCAGCCGATCACGGGCGCGCTGGCCGACAAGTTTGGCGCGGTGCGCATCATGATCGCCGGCGTGGCGCTGTACGTGGCCGGCCTGGTCGTGATGGCGCTGGCTACCAGCGGCACGGCGTTTGCCACCGGCGCCGGCGTGCTGATCGGCATTGCGCAGTCCGGCACCACCTACAGCGTGGTCTACGGCGTGATCGGCCGCGTGGCCAGCGCCGAAAAACGCGTCTGGGCCATGGGCATTGCCGCCGCGGCCGGGTCCTTCGGCCAGTTCCTGATGATTCCGGTGGAGCAGACGCTGATTTCGACCACGGGCTGGCAGAACGCGCTGTTCATCCTGGCCTTCCTGGCGTGCTTCATGCTGCCGCTGGCCCTGACGCTGCGCGAGCCGAACATGGCCGCCAGCACCGCCGGCCACCAGCAGACCATTGGCGAAGCCACGCGCGAGGCGTTCGGCAACCGCAACTTCCAGTTGCTGACTCTTGGTTATTTCGTGTGCGGGTTCCAGGTGGTGTTCATTGGCGTGCACCTGGCGCCCTATCTGAAGGACCGGGGCCTGGTCGACGTGAAGATTGCCACGGTGGCGCTGGCGCTGATCGGCCTGTTCAACGTATTCGGCACCTACACGGCCGGCGCCATGGGGCAGCGCATGCCCAAGCGCTACCTGCTGTCGTCGATCTATATCGCCCGATCGGTTGTGATCGCCGGCTACCTGATGCTGCCGCTGACGGCATGGAGCACCTGGGTCTTTGCCGCGCTGATGGGGTTCCTGTGGCTGTCCACCGTGCCGCTGACCAACGGCATCATCGCGCAGGTGTTCGGCGTGAAGTACCTGTC
Source organism: Ralstonia sp. 25mfcol4.1 (assembly GCF_900104095.1). Lineage (GTDB taxonomy): Bacteria > Pseudomonadota > Gammaproteobacteria > Burkholderiales > Burkholderiaceae > Cupriavidus. The sequence goes on from NZ_FNJO01000001.1 coordinate 474,056, forward strand.
GATGCTGTCGGGCGTGGTGTTCTTCTCGCACCAGATCGGCAGCTTCCTGGGCGCCTGGCTGGGCGGCTACCTGTTCGACCGCACCGGCAGCTACAACATGGTGTGGCTGCTGGCGATAGGGCTGGGCGTGCTGGCCGCGCTGGTCAACCTGCCGATCCGGGAGCAGGCGCTGGTGCGCCCGCAGCCGGTGGGAGCCTGAGATGAGCTGGGCGCGCGGTGCCGGCTACCTGGCCCTGGCAGCGGTGCTGACGCTGGGGTTCCTGGCCTACCTGCGCCCGGCGTTCATGGTCGACCTGACCAACATGGTGCTGGCGTGGTGCGGGTGAGGCCGGCCTGGTGCTGACCTGTTCCCCGCTCGCGCCATGCGCGAGAGGGGGCAAACCGTGGCGCAGGCTTCAGGCGCCCTCGCCTTTGGTCTTCTTTTCCAGCACTTCCCAGCGTTCCAGCGCCTCCAGCAATTCCATCTCGATCTCGTCGTGGCGCGAGGCCAGTTCGGCGGCGCGCGCCGGGTCGGTGGCGTACAGCGAACCGTCCGCCAGCTGGGCGCCAATGGTCTTCTGCTCGGCCTCCAGGCTCGACATCCGCTCCGGCAATCCATCCAGCTCGCGCTGTTCCTTGTACGACAGCTTGACCGTGCGGTTGGCGCCGCGTGCCTCGCGCGTGCTGGCCTTGGGGGCCTCGCCCGCCTTGGGCTCGGCCCTGGCGGACTGCAGCGCCTGGGCGCGTGCCGACTGCTGTTCCCAGTCGGAATAACCGCCCACCGATTCGCGCCACAGTCCATCGCCTTCGGCGGCGATCGTCGACGTAACCACGTTGTCCAGGAACGCGCGGTCGTGCGATACCAGGAACACCGTGCCGCTGTAGTCCTGCAGCAGTTCTTCCAGCAGCTCCAGCGTGTCGATGTCGAGGTCGTTGGTCGGTTCGTCCAGCACCAGCACGTTGGCCGGCCGGGCGAACAGGCGTGCCAGCAGCAGGCGGTTGCGCTCGCCGCCGGACAGCGACTTGACCGGCGACCGTGCGCGCTCAGGCGCGAACAGGAAGTCGCCCAGATAACTCATCACGTGCTTGCGCTGGCCGTTGACTTCCACCCAGTCGCTGCCCGGGCTGATGGTGTCGGCCAGCGACTTTTCGAGGTCCAGCGCCGAACGCATCTGGTCGAAGTACGCCACTTGCAGGTTGCTGCCGTTGCGCACCGTGCCGGCATCGGGTGCCAGGTCGCCCAGGATCAGCCGCAGCAGCGTGGTCTTGCCGGCGCCATTCGGGCCGATCAGGCCGACCTTGTCGCCGCGCATGATGGTGGCCGAGAAATCGCGCACCACCGTCTTGCTGCCGTACGACTTCGACACATCGACCAGTTCGGCGACGATCTTGCCCGAGCGGTCGCCCTGCGACACTTCCAGCCTGACGTTGCCCTGCACCTCGCGCCGCTGGGCGCGTTCGTCGCGCATGGCGTGCAGCCGCTGCACCCGCGCCACGCTGCGCGTGCGGCGTGCTTCCACGCCCTTGCGGATCCACACTTCTTCCTGCGCCAGCAGCTTGTCGAACTTGGCCTGCTCCACGGCCTCGTTGGCCAGCAGTTCGGCCTTGCGGGTCTGGTAGGCGGCAAAGTTGCCGGGGAACGACAGCAGCTTGCCCCGGTCGAGTTCGACGATGCGGGTGGCCACGCGGTCCAGGAACGCGCGGTCATGGGTAATCAGCAGCACGCTGCCGCGGAAGCCCAGCAGCAGGTCTTCGAGCCAGCGGATGGCTTCGACGTCGAGGTGGTTGGTCGGTTCGTCGAGCAGCAGGATATCGGGCTCGGCCACCAGGCCCTGCGCCAGCGCCACGCGCTTCTGCAGGCCGCCGGACAGCGCGTCCACCCGCACGTGCGGGTCCAGGCCCAGGCGGGCCAGCGTGGTTTCCACGCGGGTGCGCAGTTGCCAGGCATCGGCGGCGTCGAGTTCGGCCTGCACGCGGTGCAGTTCGGCCAGCGTGGCCTCGTCGTGATGGGATTCCAGTTTGGCCAGCGCCGCGTCGTAGCGCAGCAACAGGTCGTGGGCGGCGCCCATGCCCTGGCTGACCGCATCGAACACGGTCAGGCCGGGCTCGAATTGTGGCTCTTGCGCAACATAAGCCGATGTCACGCCGCTCTGGCGTGCAATCAGGCCGTCGTCGGGTGCGGACGCGCCCGACACAATCCGCAGCAGCGAAGACTTGCCCGTGCCATTGCGGCCGATCAGGCCTACGCGTTCGCCGGCTTCGAGCGAGAAATCGGTATGGTCGAGCAGCGCCACGTGGCCAAAGGCCAACTGGGCATCGGTAATGGAAAACAGGGCCATGGTTGCGAGGAAGGATAAGCGGCGCCCGACCGGGAGTCTGGCGCGAAGGCAGGCCCGAATTGTAGACGACGCCGGCGCCCCGCCGTTGCCAGCCAAGCCGGGTCCGGCCGGCGGACGCAAGCGGACGGACAAAAAGAAAAGGCCCGTTCGCCTGAACGGGCCCCAAGAGTCTCTCCTCGGTGCCCTGCTCGCAAGGCACGTCTGAAGCATAGCCAGCGGCGCGAAACACCAGAAGTCGGACAAATCCGTAAGGGAAAATCCTCGTCAACCTGCCCAGCCCCGAAGCGTTGCGTGCCGGGAACGTTGAGCCCGCGCACTAACGGCGGCTGTTGTGCCGAGATGGGCGCCCGTGGAACAATCCGGAGCATCGGAATTCTCCGAAATTCTCGACAAGCAGCAAAGCACAACGACAGCGGTACCCAGTAGCAGTCATAGAGCCGGACCCATCCGGCCAGCAGCGGCGCAACGCGCCGCCGGGGTTGTTCCTAGAAATATTTTTCGACGGGTGTCATTCATGACCAATTCGGGCCTGCCGCGCCGTGCCTCGCTACGAGGCATGGCGCCTGTCGTACTTTCCCTAGCCACGCTGCTCTGCCTGCCTGCCGCACCGGCCGCGCAGGCGGCCATGCCCAACTCAGTGGTGCTGCGCATCCAGCAGACCGGGGCCATCCGCATTGCCCACCGCGAAAGCTCGGTGCCGTTCTCGTTTGTCGTGGACGGCAAGCCGATGGGCTACGCCGTGGACCTTTGCCTGAAGGTGGCCGACGCCGTGCGCACACAGCTCAAGCTGCCGCAGTTGCGCGTGGAATGGGTGCCGGTGACGCCGGCCTCGCGCATCCCGGCCATCGTCGATGGCAAGGCCGACCTGGAATGTGGATCGACCACCAACAACCGCGAGCGCCGCGACCAGGTGTCGTTCACCATTCCGCACTACATCGCCGGCAGCCGCATGCTGGTCAAATCGGACTCGGGCATCCGCAAGTGGGGCGACCTGCGCGGCAAGACCGTGGTGTCCACCACCAAGACCACGCCGCTGGAAATGCTCCGCAAGATGGACGAGGCGGGCGCCATGGGCTGGAAGGTGGTGGAGGCCAAGGACCATGCCGAGGCCTTTGCCATGGTCGAATCCGGCAAGGCCGACGCCTTCGTGATGGACGACGTGCTGCTGTTCGGCCTGCGCGCCAACGCGAAGAACCCCGCATCGCTGGCCGTGACCGGCGACCTGCTGACGATCGAACCGTACGCGGTCATGCTGTCGAAGCACGATGCCGAGTTCAAGAAGATCGTGGACAAGGCCATGGTCGCGTCGATCTACGACCAGGAAACCCAGAAGCTGTACCGCAAGTGGTTCCTGCAGCCGATCCCGCCGAACGGGATCACGCTGGACATCCCGATGAGCTACCTGCTGCGCGACTCGTTCAAGTTCCCCAGCGACAAGGTGGCCGACTGAGGCCACTGAGGTCCGCTGAGGTTCGCTGAGGTCCGCTGAGGTTCGCTGAGGCCGATCATCGGATCGGCCGCCCCTCCAACCGCCTGACCGCCCGGACCGCCTGACCGGCTCGCTGCGCGTCGGGCCGTCCCCTCTCAGGGCCTGCGCACCGGCCTGCGCGGGAGGGCACAAAACCACCCCTCCCCCCGCTCCCATGCGAAGATACCGGCCCGTTCCGTACTTCGCATGCTCCGTCGATGACCCCCGTCCACGCCCCGAAGCTGTCCGACCTTTCCGTTTCCACGCTGGTGGCCGGGCTGATCGCCCTGCTGACCGGCTACACCAGTTCGCTGGTGCTGATGATCCAGGCCGGACAGGCGGCGCACCTGACCGAACCGCAGATTTCGTCATGGATCTGGGCGTTGTCGATCGGCATGGGCGTGACCACGCTGGGGCTGTCGCTGGCCCTGCGCGTGCCGATCGTGGTGGCCTGGTCCACACCCGGCGCGGCGCTGCTGATTGCCAGCCTGCCCGGCGTGCCCTATGCCGAAGCGATCGGCGCCTTCCTGATGGCCGCGCTGCTGATGACGGCGGCCGGCCTGACCGGCTGGTTCGACAGGCTCATGAAGGCGCTGCCGGCCAGCATCGCGTCGGCCCTGCTGGCCGGCATCCTGTTCCGCATCAGCGTGGATGTGTTCGTGCAGGCCCAGTACCAGACGGTGTTGTTGCTGGGGATGTTTGCCACCTACCTGGTCGGGCGGCGCTGGTGGCCGCGCTATGCGGTCCCGGGCGTGCTGGCCGTGGGCGTGGCGCTGGCCGGCGCGATGGGCCAGTTGCACTTCGAGCAGCTGCATTTCGCGGTGGCGCTGCCGGTGTGGACCACGCCGGCGTTCTCGCCGGGGGCCTTCGTCAGCATCGCCGTGCCGCTGTTCATCGTGGCCCTGGCGTCGCAGAACATTCCGGGCCTGGCCGTGCTGCGCGCCGATGGCTACCGCGTGCCGGCCAGCCCGCTGATCGCCGTGACCGGCATCGCTTCGGCCATCCTGGCCCCGTTCGGCTCCCATGGCATCAACCTGGCGGCCATCACCGCCGCCATCTGCACCGGCCCGCAGGCCGATGCGGACCCGCGCCGCCGCTACATGGCGGCCGTGGTGTGCGGCGTGGGCTATCTGGTGATGGGCGTGATGGCGGCCAGCATCGCGGCGCTGTTCGCGGCCTTCCCGAAGGCGCTGGTGGTGGCCGTGGCGGCCTTCGCCCTGCTCGGATCGATCGCCAACGGGCTGACCGTGGCCATGCAGACGCCGGCAGAGCGCGAGTCGGCGCTGCTGACGTTCATGATCACGGCATCGGGCATGACGCTGGCGGGCGTGGGGTCCGCCTTCTGGGGCGTGGTCGGAGGCATGCTCGCGCTGCTGGTGCTCAGGCCGCGCGAGCCGAAGGCGGCCTGATCCGGGGGCGTGCCGGCGCTGCCCACCCCCGCTGCCGCGGCCCCGGCTCAGAGCAGCAGGAACGCCACCTCGGCCGAGCTGATCTCGGTCACCGGTACGCCCCTGCGCCGCTGGAACAGCACGTGTTCCAGCACCCGGTCGCGATGCTCGGCAAACACGGCCGGCTCGAAGCGCAGCGCAGCCGTGCCGTAGTGCTCGGCCAGCAGCTTGTAGACGCGATGCCGGACCAGCAGCATCTCGTTGTCGGCCTGCAGCCGCGTCATTTCGGTGGTGTGGTCTTCCTCAAGCTGGCGCATGCTGACCACCACGCGCGCGTGCATGCCTCGGTAGCGGTCGATCTCGGCGTGCGCGCGGCGCAGTTCCTCGCGCAAGGCGCGCAATTCCTGCTGCACCTTGAGATTGTGCTGAACGCCCCGCTGGATGCGGGTCGCTTCCTCCAGTGCCTGGTCCGCGGCGGCGATCGTGTTCTGCCAGACGCCCTCGGCGGGTTCGGTACGGTGGTCGGACGCTCCCTCGACGTCCGCCAGCCGCGTGATGACAGGCCATACCGTGGCCGCATCCAAATCGGTCTTCATACAGCTCCCCATCAATCCCGTCTCACCGCGTCCCGCCACCGGCGCATCGTTTTTGGGTGCCGGCATGGTCAGGCCACTGGTTTCTTTGTCGCCGCGACTTTTATTGTTGGCCGCCTCGGTTTTCTTCCCCGGGCAGCTATGGCGTACACGTTGCATTCAAGACTGGTATCGGCTTTGGCACAACCACCGCGAGGGAGGGTAATCCAACCGCCTGAAACCCGCATGCAGACTGGATTGTGGGCATTTTCGGCACCGTTTTGCAGCCCCCATTTGAGTGCATCTTGCATAATGGTGTGCCCAGGCGCCTTAATGGTCGCTTTTCGCGTATTCCAACGCTGTTCCCCCGCATTTCCGCCCCTGCCATGAACGGATATCTGCTACTTGCTCTCGCCATCGTCGCCGAAGTGATTGCCACGAGCAGTCTCAAGGCCGCCGAGAATTTCACGCGCCTCTGGCCCAGCGTGCTGGTCGTCGTCGGCTATGTGGCCGCGTTCTGGCTTCTGATGCAGGTGATGAAGACCGTGCCGGTCGGAGTGGCCTACGCGATCTGGTCGGGCGCGGGCATTGTGCTGGTGACGCTGATCGCCGTGGTGCTGTACCGCCAGGTGCCCGATCTGGCCGCCGTGGTTGGCATCGCGCTGATCATCGCCGGGGTGGCGGTCATCCAGCTGTTCTCGAAGATGAGCCACTAGGCGAGCCGCCGCAGCCCTGCCGGCGCTCAGGTCTTGGGCGGCAGCGTGCGCAGCAGGCGGTTAAGTTGGACCAGCGTCTCGCACTCGTCGGCCTTGCGCTTGCGGCGCTCGTCGACGATGTCCAGCAACGCCCGGATCTGCCCATTCTTGGCCTCGCAGGCGTCCTTGCCGTCCTTAGGACAAACCACATCGATCTCGCCGCGCAGGCTTTCCTGGACGATATCGACCAGCGCCGTGCAGCCGGACGTGTCGTTCAATGCCGGATCGGACGCAGGCTGCACCGCCACCGCAGGGGCGGCGGCCGTCACGGCCAGCGCGAAAAACCAGCGCAGAGACGTCCGGAAAAGAGGCATGGATGGGCAGATTTGGGCAGACAGCGCCACCGCGGTTGCGGCGTGCGGGCTACATGATAGCCGTTTGTTGAAATCGGCCTGAAGAAATCGGCAGCTTCGCGCACATGGTCGCGCGCAAATGAAACAGGCCACGCCGTGGCCTGTGGTCGGACGGCCCGGACGGCGCAACGTGCGCCGTTGCGGGTGCCAGCGCGCGCAGCTCTACTCATTCGTCCTCCGGTCATTTCCAGCATATGTCCTGGCGGGAAAGGCGAATGTCGGCCGCTAGTCCGACCCGCGGTGGGGGACGCTCATACAGGGAATCGGGAACTGGGAACTGGCGCACCGCGCGCCGGCGTCGCGGGATGATGTCGCCGGGCGACTGCAAGGTGGGTGGTCCCGTCGACAGGAATCATAAAAACGGCGTTTTGCCGCTATATATCAGCGGATTTTCGACTGTGATTTTCCACAGTGCCACAAAAATCCGAGCATGCCCTTCTAAGCCCTGCCAAGAGCTACAACATAGAGGAGGTCTAGCACGTCACAGTCTGTCAGACGCTAACCGATGGCGATGGTCCGGCGGCACAGCATTTCCGGGCGAGGCCGCATCCCCGCGCGCGCCTCGCTTCTTTCCGCTTAGCCAGTGCAGCCTATCGTATGGGACCTGAGACCCGGCTTCGCTCTCAAGACAAGCCTTACCGCCTCCATAGCGGCCGCTGGCACTCCGTGCCCGCGTCGACGCCCATGACCTTCGCCCAACCTAGGCAATAGCGGTAGTTACGGTCAGAGAGACCAACCCACGCAACTAGAACGACCGCGGCCACAGTTGCAAAGATCGCGCGCGCGGAGATCCGATCGATCAAGTCCAGCATGCACTTCCCTCCAGGTTAGCGGTTACATATGCACCGGGCTTTTCGAATCAAAGTCGTCAACGAACGATACTGCGGTACCCAGTTCCAGAAGCTTGGATGGTTCGATCCGGAAGTTGCGTCGTAACGGTCAGCCTGGCGCCGGACTTTATCGCCTCGGCGGCCAGCTCCAGAACCAGAGGCGCCGGCAGCGGCCCGGGTCAGCCGCAGGTCGTTGCCGTTCTTGATAATAGACAAAAGTACGGAAAATGATGCCATGTGCTCGTCCAGTGATTTGGCATGGATCGTAGCACGCCACGAGAAATGCTCCAGCCTTGGGCTGGCGTAGAATCGCGGGTTTTGCCCCATCCCGCATGTCCCATGCTGAATAGTTCGACCAGACCCGCACATTCCACTGGCTTCCGGTCTGATATTAATGGCTTACGAGCTGTCGCCGTGTTGGCGGTAGTCCTGTATCACTTTCAGATTCAAGGCTTCCGAGGTGGGTTCGTGGGCGTAGATATCTTCTTCGTCATTTCCGGATTTCTGATGACGCAGATTATCTGGAAAGGACTGTGGTCAGACACGTTCCGCTTCCGTGCGTTCTACGCATCACGCGCGCGACGGATCGTGCCCCCTCTGGTCACTGTCGCGCTTGCAACGATGCTCTTCTGCGGCGCGTTCCTGATGCCCGGGGAATTCAAGAAACTGTCTGCTCAAGTCCTGAGTTCCCTGTCCTTCGTCTCGAACCTGCTCTTTGCATCAGAAGCTGGGTATTTCGATTCCGGGGCCAGCACCAAGTGGATGCTTCACACGTGGTCGCTGTCTGTGGAATGGCAGTTCTACATCCTGTATCCCGTCGCCCTGTTTGCCCTGTATCGATCTCCGTGGCGACAACACGCATCCAAAATACTTGCAGCGGCCGCTCTCGCTTCTATAGCGCTGTGCATTTGGATGACCCGAACCACGCCATCCAACGCCTTCTACCTACCGTACACCCGTTGCTGGGAGTTCCTGGCAGGTGCCATGGTCTATTTTCACGCCACCAAGTTACGCGGCATTCCGCTTAAGACGGAAATCGGGATTCTGTTGATCATCGGATGCGTGGTCGGTTTCGATCACAACCTTGCTTTTCCAGGGTACTGGGCCATTCTGCCGGTGGCAGCCTCCACGCTGATCATTGCAGACGCTCGTGTTTCCGGCATGCTGCGCAATTGGCCCGCGCAGGTGATTGGATCAATCTCCTACTCGCTCTACCTATGGCATTGGCCAGTGGTCGTGGCACTCGCCTATTTTTCCGCATCAACCGGCTACCGATATATAGGTCTCGCTGGAAGCTTCATAGCGGCATGGCTGTCCTACCGATTCATCGAATCACGATTTCAGAGAAAGGTATCTGCAGACCGCACTGCGGTCCGGCATCCTTTGGCTTTGCCCGCCTATCTGCTCGTCACCATCGGAGTGACCGCCGTCTATTTGACACAAGGTATGCCGATGCGAGCCTCGAACGGCAATGGTGCAATGGTCGTGCGCAATGAAGCGCTGAGTCAGGAATGGAAATACCCCAAAGGGTGCGGCTCTGTCGCTACCGTCACCGGCACAGCAACGGTGAAATACTGCTCACTCGGCCCCGTCGGCGCTAACAAAGTGCTGGTATGGGGAGACTCCCACGCCGAACACCTTTACCCAACATTCGAGGACATTGTTGCACAAGGGAATAATGCAGGACGCCAAATAGTATTCGGAACCTACGGCGGGTGCATGCCGGTGCGCGGATTGGATAGGCCGAAATCTCAAGGCGGCCTGCAGTGCGCCAACTTCAACGAACAGGTCTTTGAGTACGCAAGCCGACTCGATATAGATGCTGTGGTGATCAGCAGCGTTTGGACAGCATTCTTTCCGCCCACCGTCTACGACGGCCGAGACAATGCGCTGCCGCCGATATGCACTGCCGGGAAGTGTGACCGCTTCCCCACGCTGGCAGCCTCATATGATTTTGTTCGACACCATTTGACAAGCGATGTGGGCTCGTTGGTCCGTGCAGGAAAGCAAGTCACAATTATGCTGCCGGTACCTGTGTATCCGGCAGCCGTTGCTGATACTTTGGCCAAGGCACAATGGACGAACCACGCGGTTGATCTTCACCAGACACTGGATCAACACAAGGCATATACGGCGGATGTTCGAGAGATGCTGCAGATAGTAGCGCGCGACACAGGCGCACAGCTTCTCGACCCCTCCGCAACTCTCTGCCCGAACACAATGTGCCAGTACGAGAAGGGTGGCATCAGTCTGTACAAGGATCGAAATCACCTTGCACCAGATGCCGCACGGGCGCTGGTTCCATTGATTGCCACTTCTTTCCAACGACTCACCGGTTCACCCACGTCTTCAGCGTCGACGCAGTAACGGCTAGGCATACCTGAATTGCTAACCGATCCTCGATCAGTGCAGAGTGACTTCGCCCGCAGGCTGTCCAGCGATGTGGGCGGCGTCAGCTGTCCGCTCGCCCGGGAGGAAAAGGCATTGGAGACCGTACTGCGGAATAGCCAGTGGTCCTACCTGGCTCCCCTACGCGGCATCAAACCGCTGTGGCGCGAGCTGCGCGAGCCTCAGTACCGACTGAAGAAGGCCGGCGCCGAGCGCTTGAAGGATGGATCGATTGCCAAAAACCCCCAACACTTGGGGCCGCTGACATTCGAGGGGCGCCTAATGGCCCTGGATCGCATTCTTGCCATCCAGAACGAGTGCAATGCTGCGGCCCGCGCGCAGGGCCGGCCAGAGATCAGCCTGATCGACGCCTGGGAAGAAACGCGCATACGCGAGCTGATCGCATTGGAAACTTGGCCGCACGGAGGGGACGGAAATGAGCCGACCCGGTGACACCGTTATGGAACTGTCTACCAGAACGGAGCTGTTCAGCCATTGCTGTTCGGAGATGCACGGTAACACCACATGCGCTCGACGCCAGTGTGGGCGCGGCCGGTGGCCATCGCGTTGACTGTAGCACAGCAATAGGAGGTAGCTTCACCCTAACCGTTGTTCACAAAGCCCCCACCGTCCAACACGTTCGTCGAGTTGATAGAGAACATGTACGTGAAAGCCTGTTGCCGCCAGTCTTGGCGAGCCTTTTCTGCAAACTTCGCGCGATGAGCATCAAAGGCCATTTGTATGTCGGTGTCTGGCCCCAGCATCGTCAGAGCGGACGCACTTGCAATGCCTGCATAGTTCCAAGTCTTATCCCCTTGATGCACCGTAACGGTGAACTGTATTTTGTCGCCCTTGACATGCTCACTGTGGATTGTCGTCGTGGTGGTTTGATCCATGGCTCGCTCCCCGTTCGCCCCAATTCAGGGCAGGAATCCTAGCACGAGAGCGATACGCAAATTTCCGGCCACGGCCCTATCCATCCGCCAGCCTTGGGCTTGGCTGATCGTCAACGGCCACAAGGACATCGACAACGGACTTGGGCCACACGGTTCCGTGGGCCAGTGCTGATCCACGCGGCCAAGGGCATGACGCGGCTCGAGTACAGCGCGGCGGCACTGGTCTTCCGGCAGGCCGGAATTCGGCAGTACTTCCCGCGCGCGGAGGAACTGCAGCGCGGCGGCATCGTGGACGTGGCCGAGGTCGCCGGCTGCGTACCGCCAGAGCGGCGGACGTCCTACTGGCACATGCTGGGCTGCCACGGCGTCGCGCTGCGTGGCGCTCAGCCCCTGACTTTTACGCCGCTGGCCGGCCGCCTGGGCTTATTCGATGTGCCCGCCGACGTTTTATCCCCATTATTCGGAACCAATAATTTTCCATGAAACACCTAATCCAGACCAACCTCGGCGGCGAAGCGGGCTGCGTACTGTCCGACTGCGAGCAGTACCAGTACAGGCTCTGGCGCCAGTGGGACCGTGACCTGCCATCGCTTGGCTTCATCATGTTGAACCCGTCGACCGCCGACCACCGGGTGAATGACCCGACCATCACGAGGTGCCTGCAGCGTGCTCTGGCCGGCGGCAAGTTCGGGGGGTCTGGAAGTGGCCAACCTGTTCCCGTTGCGGTCGACGGACCCGGACGGGCTGCTCACACACGCGGCACCGCTGGGTGACCGAGCCGACCGGAACACCGGCGCGATCATGGATGCGATCGAACGCTGCTCGATGGTTATCTGCGCGTGGGGCGCACACAAGGCGGCACCGGCCCAAGCCGCTGAAGTACTGAGGATCATCCGAATGTGCGGCCGCGGCAGTCTGCTGCACCACCTGGGCCCGAACAAGGACGGCAGCCCCAAGCACCCCCTTTACATCGCGGCCAGCACCAGGCCGCAACGATTCACCACCTGAACAAGCGAGGCAGAATAAAGCCAATCACCCTATCGCCCTGCCCGTTCTGTGGACTGCCGGGCCAGATGAAGACCTCGCAGGGCTGGTCGGCCGCAAGCTGTACTGATGTCGCGTGCTGTGGCCACCAGATCGCGTTGACGCACCAAAGCGTGGAAAGGTCCGCAGCGGCTTGGAACCACCGCGTAGGGAGTTCCTAAGGAAATCGCGAGGGCTACTTCTTGGGGACTTCTTTTTGGACCCATCCATTTTCGTGAGCCAAGTCGCGAAATGCATACCAGATCTCAAAGACCTTGTCTGCAACGCCTTGGTCTCGATTGCGAGTGGCTATGCATAGCGCAAGCAAGGTTGCTATGCCACCGTCTACACATGCGATCAGGCCTTCCGTAACTGGATGATGGGACGAATGCCATACTCCAAGTGCGAGACGACACCAAGGCGGTTCGGGTGAGCACCGAAATCTATGCTCGTCTCATAAACCTGTGAGATATAGGAGGCCATGGGCTCGCTTTCCGCGCGAACGGCTTCGATACCCTTCTTGGCCGTAAACAATCTACTGCGCTCCTTACGATCCAAATCTGGGTCCGCCCATTTATGTGCAAGCGAGTCATCCTCCGAGACGATCACTGCATACAGTGCAGCTTCGAGCGCGGCTCGGACCAAAGGCCACACCGCTGCCGCGTGCCCCGCAGTTGCCGTCCGTAGCGCAGCAAGATAGGTGGAGTGAGCAGCGAAGAAAAGCGGGTAAGACATGAAGTGCCCATGGCGCAATTCGGGACCTAGAAAACCCCAAGCACTGACGATCCGATTTAGTATCGAAATCAGCTTCTTGTGCTCGCTCAGAATTTCCTTGGTCCCCTCCGCCGCGGCATCCATGAAAGAGCTCAGTTGATCTTCTGAAGTGCCACTCCAAATCATTTCCGGCGCCTCGCTAGTCATCGATTTTCTCCATTTTTTCCGCTGCATTGGCTGACTTTAAAATGTCCAATTGATCAGCCCACGCCTGCATCATCTGTCAGCGCTCGGGCAGGTACTGCGCGTGGTTATAGGCCGCTCGCACCTTGTTGCGCTCGACGTGCGCGAGCTGGCGCTCGATGACGTCGGACCGAAATCCCAGCTCGTTCAGCGCAGTTGACGCCAGGCCACGGAACCCGTGGCCGGTCATCCGCGAGTGATAGCCCAGCCGGTACAACGCATACAGCATCGTGTTGTTGCTGATGTGGCCAGTCTTGCCGCGTGGGCTATAGAACAGATACGTGCGGTGCCCGGTGATCTCGCGCAGCTCCCGCAGCACGGCCAGCGCCTGCGTGGATAGCGGCACGACGTGGGGGTCGCGCATCTTCATGCGCTCAGCCGGAATCAGCCACTCAGTCTTGTCTTCGTCGATCTCGTCCCATTGCGCCTGGATCATTTCCGTGGTGCGCACGAACGTCAGCGTCATGAGCTGCAGCGCCAGGCGCGTCACCTTGTCGCCTTCGTAGCCATCGATGTCGCGCAGCAGCTTCGGCAGCTCGGACAGCGGCACGCGTGCCTGGTGCTGGACCGGCGCCTGTTTCAGTACGACCTGGCTGTCGATGTCGCTGGCCGGGTTCCGGTCGCACAGGCCATAGACGATGCCGTATTGGAACACCGCGCGCATGCGCTGCAGGATGCGCTTCGTGGTGTCGCGCACGCCGCGGGCCTCGATCCCCTTCAGCAGATCGAGGATGGCCGGCGCGCGGATCTCAGAAATGGGGGTGCTGCCGATCACGGGGAAGACGTCGTTTTCGAGCGAGGCCAGCACCTTGCCGGCGTACACCTCGTTCCAGCTCTCCTTCTGGGTGGCATGCCAGTCACGGGCGACCGCTTCGAAGGAATTGCCGGCGGCGATCTTTGCCGCGCGTCGCTGGTCCTGTTTGACCGCGCCCGGATCCTTGCCGTCGGCGACATGCGACCTGGCCGTCTCGCGCTGCGCGCGCGCCTGTGCCAGCGTCACGCCGGGGTAGGTGCCGAAGCCGAGTCGATTCTCGGCTCCTGACGGCCGGACGTATTTGAAGCGCCAGAGCTTTCGCCCATCGGGCATGACCTCCAAATAGAGGCCACCACCGTCGAAAAGCTTATAGGCACGGTCGCGCGGCTTGGCGTTGCGGATTTTGGTGTCGGTGAGAGGTTCGACCGTACGGGGCATCGCGTAGGGGCACCCATAATCGGGGCATTTGAGAATGCCCCAAAAAGTGACGGATGCCAACGGTTGACGACGACCTTTGACGAACGTCGAAATGCCGGGAAGCCTTGATTTACGGCAGGGGAGCGAACTTCAGAGAACCGCTGCCAACTTGATTATGGTCCCGCCGACAGGAATCGAACCTGTATCTAGCGCTTAGGAGGCGCTCGTTCTATCCATTGAACTACGGCGAGCGGACCGTCTGCACGGTGCCTGCGCCGCGCTGGGGCGGGCGGACCGGAAGACGGGGCGGAGTATAGCAAACTCCGCCGGCGCCGGATCGCCGGCATTCCGCTGGCGCCGCATTTCGCGACGCATCTCGCGGCGGGGCCGGGTGGCGTCCCGCTGCTGGCCGCAGGCGCGGTGGCAGGCGCGGCCACCGCGGGCGGTACAGCTTTCCCAATCGATCAGTCCGGACATGGCGGGCCCCTTTGGCAGTGAAGGTTGCGATGGATCAGGCGGCGTGCAGGCTGGCGAGGTGGAGGCTCGACAGCAAGGCCAGCGCCATATGCAGCACGGTGACCATTGCGGTGCCGGGGTTGCGCAGGCAGGTTTCCACCTGTTCGCTGCGGGCCTGGCCCAGCAGGCACCACGTGCAGAAGTGCTCGCAGTTGTTGGTCAGCAGATGGTAGCGGCTCTCGCCCAGGCGGCTGCGGGCGCGTGACACGGCTTCGGCGCCCAGGTAGCGGGCGCAGGGCTCGGACTTGACCGTCACGCCGTGGCCGTCGGCAAACTGTTCGAGCGTGGTTTCTTCCACGGGCCCAGCGTGCAGCGTGTGGCAGAACCCGGCGTAGTGGATGACAAGGCCCTGGCCGACGTAGATGCCGTGGTGAGCGTAGCCATTGCGTTCGGTCACGAGATGGGCGCCGGGCAGGTAGGCATCTTCCGGGCGGCTGGCTTGCTGTTGGTCTTGGGCGTTCATGGCAGGTCTCGGTCGGTGTCGGTGGCTGGCAGCCAGGGCTGCGTTGGTGCCTACCCAACCGCATCAAGCGTGCCAGACCGCCGGATTGACGACGGGGCAACGGTTTGCGGGAAATCGGGTGATTCGGATCAGGCGGGTTCGTCGGGGCATGCCCAACAGAATTGGCCGCATTGTGTTGGCGCGCGGCCGGCATTTTGGCGACGGCTGCCAGCAGCCCTGAAGTCAGCGCCGGGCCAACACCTGGGCACGCCCCGGCTGACGGCGCTCACCCACCTGTCCACGGTCATCTGTTGGCGGCAGGCCAACGCGTCAGACGGACGATCGGTCACATCGCCAGCGGGACGGACGCCATGCGCGTTCCCATCGTCACATTCCGCCGATTGGCACATCGTTTGCTCTGTACCGGCATCCCCTTCGACGCCAGCCTCAGGAGACCATCATGGCTACGCTCACCATCCGCGACCTCAATACCCAACGCGCACTGGATTTCCGGGCCATGTCGGCCGTGCGGGGCGGCGGCGCGCCGTGGGTTTTCGGCTGGATCCAGCCTTATGTGGCGGCGCGCCCCAGCGCGTTACCCGTCGTGAACTTTTACGAGATCAACTACAGCTTCTATGCTGATCAGATGAACAACCAGTTCCAGAACGTGAACGTCCAGAACACGGCGCCGAATTCGAACGTCACCGTCGACGCCAGCATGGACGCCCGCAACAAGGGACGGCTGGTCTGAGCCCTGCAGCATCCGGCAGGGCTTTCGCGGTGACTTCCAAATATCCGGCGCCCCGGGGGCGCCTTACGCGCGAGCCGGTATCGGCCAGCGCTGGAGCATGCCGTGACCTGCGTATCGCAATTCCGCTGGACCTCCGCGGCCTGCACAGACGTCGGACGGGTGCGGGCGCGCAATGAAGACGCCTGCCTGGACATGCCCGAGCGCGGCATCTGGGCGGTGGCCGATGGCATGGGCGGCCACGCGGTGGGCGACTTCGCCAGCCGCGCGATCATCCAGGCGCTATCGGCGCTGCCCGACCCCGACAACCTCGATGGCGCCGCCGAGAGCGCGCGCCTGGCCATGCAGACCGTCAACCAGCTGCTGATGGAGGAAGCCCTGCGGATGAAGGTGCGCGTGATTGGCAGCACCGTGGTGATGTTGCTGGCCTGCGAGCGCCGCTGCAGCTGCCTGTGGGCCGGCGACAGCCGGCTGTACCTGTTCCGCGACGGCCACCTGAAACAGCTGTCGCGCGATCACAGCCAGGTGGAGCGGCTCAAGGCGCGCGGGCTGATCACGGCCGACGAAGCCAAGCACCATCCCGCCCACAACACCATCACGCGCGCCGTGGGCGCGGCATCCACGCTGGATCTGGAACGGCTGACGCTGGAGATCGGCGATGGCGACGTGTTCCTGCTCTGCAGCGACGGGCTCAGCAACGAGGTCGAGGACGACCAGATCGCTGCCCTGCTGGCCCCGGGCATCACCGATCCGGCGGCTGCCGCCGATGCATTGGTCAAGCAGGCGCTGGACAACGGCGGCCGCGACAACGTGTCGGTAGTGGTGATCCGGGCCGAGGACATCGGCGGCGGATCGGACATGACGCTGCTGAATCCGGAGGTTTGAGGCGACAAACGCAGCCTACTTCCCATCCGCCTGCCGGTTGTTCCTGAAGTCCTTCGAGTGGATGCCGTGCTTCTTCAGCAGCATCTGGATGTGCGACCGGTTCATGTCGAAGCGGCGCGCCAGTTCGGCCACGGTTCCGCCCACTTCCTGCAGCCCGCGTTCCAGGAAGGCCCTTTCGGCCTCGTCGCTGGCGGCGCGCTTGGCTTCGCTGAGCGATGTAGCCGTGCTCAGGTCGGTCACCGTTGCCTTGCCGCCCGCCGCCGCCACGGCCTGCAGGCCGGCCGGTCTGGGCCGGATGTCCTGCGGCAGGTGGGCGAAATCGGCCGTGTCGCCGGCCAGGCATGACAGCCGGTACATCAGGTTGCGCAGTTCGCGGATATTGCCCGGATACTCGTAGTGCAGCAGGAAGTCGCGCAGCCGAGGCGTCAGCTTCAACGGCCGCCGCTTGAGCTGCCCGGCCGCCTCGTCGCCGAAGTACGCCACCAGCAGCGGGATTTCGTCGCGCCGTTCTCGCAGCGCGGGCAGGGTCACGTGGATCACGCTGAGCCGGTAAAACAGGTCTTCGCGGAACGTGCCCTCCTGGCTCATCCGGCGCAGGTCCTTGTTGGTCGCCGCGACGATGCGCGTATCGACGGCGATCACCTCGTCCGAGCCCACCCGCTGGATCTCGTGCGCCTCCAGCACGCGCAGCAGCTTCACCTGCCCGGTCAGCGGCAATTCGCCGATCTCGTCCAGGAAGATGGTGCCCGTATGCGCGCTCTCGAACTTGCCGCGCCGGTCGTTGGCCGCGCCGGTGAACGCGCCCTTCTTGTGGCCGAACAGTTCCGATTCGAGCAGGCTGTCGGGAATCGCGCCGCAGTTGACCGAGATGAACGGCTTGTCGTTGCGCAGGCCGTTGGCGTGGATCACCTTGGCCATCAGCTCCTTGCCGGTGCCGCTTTCGCCGTCGATCAGCACGGGCAGGTCGGTGGGCGCGGCCTTCTCGGCGATTTCCAGCGATTCGAGCAGCCGGGGGTTGTCGCCGAACGTGCCCTCGAAGACAAAGCTGCGCTCCATCAGCGCCTGCCGCCGCTCGCGGGCCGACATCTCCACCGGCTCGACCACCGCCTCCTCGGCCTCTGCCTCGCCCGAGGCCGACGCCGCCGCCACGAAGCGCTCCTTGTGCGACAGGCCCATGACCTCGTCGCGCAGGGTGGTGGCCTGCTTGAGCAGCTTTTCGATGTCGGGCCGCTCCAGCCGTGACGACCAGCGCAGCGTGGAGCGCAGAATCTCGATCCGCTCGATCAGGCCCGCGAACGATACGGCCGAGGTGACGGGGGTGGGGTTGTATAGCTTCATGCCGCACTCAGCTGCTTCTGGACCAACTGGTAGTACATGCCGCGCCGCTCCAGCAGTTCCTCGTGCCGGCCCTGCTCCACGATGCCGCCTTCGTACAGCACCAGGATCTTGTCGGCCTGCATGATGGTGCTGAGCCGGTGCGCGATGATCACGGCCGTGCGGCCCTTCAGGATTTCCTGCATATTGGCCAGGATGTTGCTCTCCGACTGCGTGTCCAGCGCCGACGTAGCCTCGTCGAACACCAGCAGCCGGGGGTCGTGATACAGCGCCCGGGCGATGCACAGCCGCTGGATCTGCCCGCCCGATAGCCCGATGCCGCGCTCGCCCACCACCTGCTCGTAGCCGAGCGGCAGCTTCGAGATGAACGCATGGGCGTCGGCCATCTTGGCCACTTCCTCGATGCGGCGGCGGTCCGGGCTGTCGTCGCCACAGGCAATGTTCTCGGCCACCGTGCCCGAGAACAGCAGGTTGGTCTGCATCACATACCCCACCTGGGCACGGAAGAATTCGGTGTCGATCACGTTCATGTCGTAGCCGTCCACCTTCATCGTGCCGTCGGTCGGCTTGTAGAAGCCCACCAGCAGCTTGGCCAGCGTGGTCTTGCCCGACCCGCTCCGGCCGACGATGGCCACCATCTCGCCCGGCCGCATATGGAAGCTGATGTTCTCCAGCACGTAGGCGGTGTCTTCGCCGCCGTAGCGGAAGTACACGCCGTCGAACTGGATCTCGCCTTGCAGGTCCGGCAGCGAGACGCGCGACATCACGTCCTGAGGCTTCTGCTCCGGATCCAGGTCCAGCACGTCGCCCAGCCGCTCCATCGCCACGCCGGCGTCGTTGAGCTGGCCCCACAGCGCCACCAGCCCCATCAGCGGCGCCAGCACGCTGCCCATGAAAGCGTTGAACGCGATCAGTTGCCCGATCGTCAGTTCGCGCTCCAGCACCAGCGTGGCGCCCACCCAGAGGATCGTGATGGTGGTGGCCGCGTTCAGCACCTGGCTGACCAGCCCCACCAGGATATGGAACGATTGCGCCTGGTACTGCTTTTCCAGCGCCTTGGCGTACTTGCGCTCCCAGCGCAGCCGCACCGGGCGTTCGATGCCCATGCCCTTCACGGTCTCCGCGCCGCCCAGCGTTTCCATCAGGTAGGCCTTGGCATCGGTCGATGCCGCGAACACCTCGCGTGCGTAGCCCTTCACCTTGGGCGTGACCACCACGGTCAGCGCGGCTATCGGGATCACGAACGCAATCAGCAGCAGCGTCAGCTTCACGTTGTAGAGGAACATGATGCTGAAGTAGATGAACACCATCAGCAGGTTCAGCGCCGTGGTGACCGTGGACTCCGTCAGGAACGCGCGGATGGTCTGGTTTTCCTGGAAGCGCGCGAAGATGTCGCCGGTCTTGCGCTTGGCGAAGAACGACAGCGGCAGCGACAGCGTGTGCTTGAAGAAGTGCGACATCATCGCGAAATCCATGTTACGGACCATGAAGTTCGCCAGGTACGCGCGGATGGTGACCATCAGCTGCGTGAACACGTTCGAGATCACCAGTCCCAGGATCAGCAGGTGAAGCAGCCCGATGTTCTGGTGCACCACCACGCCGTCGAGGATGTTCTGGATGATCAGCGGCGGCACCACGCCCAGCACCTGGATCACGAACGTGGCCAGGAACAGATGCGCCAGGATGCGCTTGTACGGCGACAGGTAGCCGATGAAGCGCAGCCACGGCGAGCGCGACACCGCCAGTTCGTTCATCTGCGTGCCGGGCGAGAACAGCAGGCAGGTGCCGCTCCAGCCGCGCTCGAACTCCTCGGCGCTCATCTTGCGGAAGCCGATGGCCGGGTCCGCCACCCACACGTACTGCGACGACACGCCATAGACCACCACGTAGTGATAGCCCTCCCAGTGGATGATGAACGGCAGTTCGAAACCGGTCAGCGCGTCGCGCGTGCATTGCACGCCGCGCGTGGTGAAGCCCAGCGACTCGCCCGCCCGCGCCAGGCTGTCGAGCGTGGCGCCCGCGGTGGTCACATTGGCCAGTTCGCGCAGCTTGCCCAGCGTCATCGGGATGCCATAGTGCCGGCAGATCATCGCCAGGCACGCCGCGCCGCAGTCCATCTCTTCGGCCTGCTCCACCAGCGCGAAGCGGCGGATCAGCCGTTCGCCCAGTTCGGGCCTGGAGTGCAGGTCCAGCAGCACCGGCCGCTTGCGGCGCTCGGCCAGCTTCTTTTGCCGATGAAGTTCGCGATCCACGGTGCGGATGCGTTCTTCCAGCACCTCGCGCAGGCGCGCATTGCGCTCCAGGATCAGCTGCACCGTCTTCTCGGGAATCACCAGCAGCCGCGTGTCGGTGTCTGCGATGGCCGAGGCGATCTGCTCCTGGCGCATCACGCAGGCGCGCTCGCCGAAGATCTCGCCCTGTCCCAGCGTGGCCAGCTGGAACGTGTCGCCATCCTCCTCGCGCACGATGCGCACCGTGCCCTGGCGCACCACGTACAGACGGCGATCCTCGCGCCCGTCCTGCTGCAGGATTTCCTTGCCTGCGGCCACCCGCTTGACGCCCACGCTGCGCACTGCGTCTTCCAGCTCCAGCTTGTCGAGCTTGCCGCGCAGGTCGAACAGCCGCGCCACGAAGCCCCCCGCCGAACTGATGGCCACGTAGCTCGTGATAAAGGCCAGCGCCGCCGGGTTGCCGCCCACGGTCGGCTCGGAGACGGCGCGCGGTATCGTGATCAGCTCGGTCTTGCCCGACGCCCGCACCGAAGACTCGTGCCGGTACTCGCGCAGCAGCGCAATATCGGCAAACACCTCGCCGGTCTTGCGCACGCCCATGCTGATTTCCTTGCCGTGCTCCTCGTTGAACACGCGCACGGAGCCGCTGCGCACGATGAAAATGCCGTCCGCCGGCTCGCCCGCATTGCAGACCGTGTCGCCAAAGCCGAAATGCAGCGTGCGGGCGCTGGCGGCCAGCCGCTCGATCTCGTCGCGCGATAGCGGCGACAGGATCTCCACCGTGGCCAGGAAGTCGGCCAGCGACTGTCCGGCGGGCGGCGCGGCTGCGGAAGCGGCCGGCGCCGCCGCCTCGCTAGCGGGCTTCGATGACATGTTCCTGCGCCCTGGCCATCAGCCATTCCTCGCGGAGCAGCCGGCGAATCTCCACGGTCACGTCGGGGTCCAGCCGGGCCGGATGCTTCGCGCGCACCAGGAAGACCTCGAAGAACGACTTGTCGGGCGCCGGGAACGGCCCCAGCAGGTCGCCGGGCTCGGCGTTGAACACTTTGGCCTCGATGTCGCCCTTGAGCGATCCGCGCAGCACCTTGCCGATGTCGCCCCCCTGCTCGCGCGTATCGGCGATCGAATGCTCGCGCGCCATCTCGGCGAACGCGTCGGGATCGTCCTGCAGGTACGACACCAGCTCCTTCGCCTTGCCCTCGGTGTCCACCACGATATGGCTGACCTCGATGCTGTCGAACTTCGGTGAATTAAGCTGGAAGTACGATTCCACCGCCTGGTCCGTGCAGACCTGCTCCATCATCTTTTCCTGGTACAGGCTGTCGGTGATGAAGGTCTCGAACTCGTCCAGCGTGATGTTCAGCGCATCGAGGTAGTGGTTCATGTCCGCCGCCCGGTGCAGGCCATGCACGCGGCGGAACTGGTCGGCGCGCTCCTGCACCTCCTCCGGCGCCAGCTTCAGGCCGTGGCGCCGCGCCGCGTGGGCGGTCAGCTTGTCGCGCACCAGCTGCTCCACCAGCCCCTCGAACTGGCCGGTCAGCTTCAGGACCCTCACGAATTCGTCGACGCCGATCATTTCCTCGTCGATGCGTACGATGGCTGTCATCGCCCTCTCCTCAACATTCATCCCGCGACCTGCCTGAAGGGATCGAGCCCCAGGTCGATCAGGCGTCTTTCCCGCACCACGATCTCCGCCGTGGCGGTCATGCCGTAGCGCAACGGATACTTGTTACTGGCCACGCTGTAGTAGTCCTGCGCCAGCCGCACGCGGCCCTCGTACACCGGCTGCTTGTCGGGGCCCGACGGCTTGGTGGCCGGCGAGATGTATTCGAGCGTGCCCGCGATCAGGCCGTACCGCTGGTACGGGAACGCGCTGAACTTGAGCTTGACCGGCAGCCCCTCGCGCAGGAACGCCCGGTCGCGCTCGGCGATCTCGATGCGCAGCATCGGCCGGGCATCCTTGGGCGCGATGCCGCCCAGCGGCGTATTGGCCTGCACCTTGTCGCCACGCTGGGTGGACGTGACATCGGTGATGACGCCCGACACCGGCGCCAGGATCAGCAGGAAGTTGTCCTTGTCGATGTTCTCGAACCTGATGCGTGCGGCGGCATCGGCCACCAGCCGGGCCGTCTGCACCTGCAGGCGCAGCTTGTCCTCGGTGCTGGTGATCTCGCGCACGGCGGCGTCGTACTGCACGCGCAGGCTGGCCAGTTCCTGGCCGCTGCCTTCCAGCTGCGCGCTGGCCTGCGTGAATTCCTGCGCCAGCCGGGCATCCAGTTCGGCCAGCCGCGACTGGGCCACGCGCAGGGTGTTCTCGGCCTCCTGCGTGGCCGCGCGCTTGGCTTCGACCTGCGATTGCGACACCCCGCCGCCCGCGGGCAACGCGAACAGCCGCGCATAGCGGTCCTGCTCCTGACGCGCAAATTCCCGTGCCCGCCGCGCGTTTTCCAGATTGCTGCGCGCCTCGGCCAGCTGCGCGCGCTGCTGCTCGGCCAGCCGCGTCGTCCCTTCGGCCAGCCGGTTCTCGTGCTGGCGCGAATTGAGTTCGATCTGCTGCTTCAGCGCCAGTGCGCGGCGCTCCAGCAAGGCCTTGCGCTCCGGAAACTGCTTCCACTCGCGTTCGGCGTCTTCGAGCTTGAGCTGGGCCTGCAGCGCATTGGCCGCCGCCTCGATGGCACCGCGTGCGTTCAACCGCGCCACCACGTCGTCCTTCGACACCGGCTGGCCCTCGGCCACGTAGAGATCGACCAGCTCGCCATCGACCGGCGCGTAGAAGCGCCGCACCTCGGACTCCGGCGCGAGCGTGCCCTGCGCGGTCACGATGACGTCCGCATGGCCGAAGAACGACCACAGCAGCGCGCACAGCACCAGCAAGCCCGTGGTGACCACGGCCAGCAGCGTTAGCCGGCGCGGCTCGGCGCTGAGTAGCGCGATGCCTTCGGCGCTATGGTCCTCTAGCGCCTCGGTCAGCGGCCGCAGCTTGTTGTCGCGGTTCTCGTCCTTCATGGCGTACTCCCGGCTTCGGGTTTCGCGGCTGCGGCGGCGGTCGCGGCCGGCGCGGCGTTGCCGTCCTTGCCCCCGCCCTCCTTGCCGTCCGCCTTCCCGCCCTCCTTGCTGCCCTCGCCCACCAGCGCCAGCTTGGCCTTGAGCACCGCCGGGTCCAGCACCATGCGCAGGTCGTTGAGCGACCGGCGCTGGGTGTCGACTTCGGCCTGGATGTCGTCGCGGATCTTGCTCCACTGCGCCGAATCCTCGATCTTCAGCTGGGCGTAGATGCGCAGCCCCTTGCGCGCGTCGTCCTGGGCATCGGCCAGCAGGCGGGCCTGCGAGCGGAACTTGGCGGAGATGCCCGATTCGAGCCGCTGTTCGCCGGCAATCAGGCCGTTGTTGCGATACTGGCGCCATGCCGTGGCCGCGCGGTTCAGCAGCTGGTTGGCGCGGCGCAACGCCGCGTCACGGATGCTGTTCACATCGGCGTCGATGTTGCTGGCGAAGTAGCCGTCGGTCTTCGGGTCCAGCGACTCGTAGAACGCCAGCAACTGTTCCTCGTAGCCAGGCGATCCGCGTCCGGCCTTGATCGCGGCGTACTGCGCCAGCACCTGCTCCTTGTGGACAACATCCTTCGCCACATCGGCCGCCCACGGCCCCGCCGTGACGGTCTTCAGCGCGGCCAGCGCGGCCGCGCCGTCGCCCTGCTCCCAAGCCTTGCTGGCCGCCAGGTACTGCTTCTGCACGTCCTCGCCCGGCAGGCGCGTGGCCTTGAGTTTCTGATAGGCGGCCTGGAACGGCGGCGTGGCAAAGCTGGCCTTCTGCATCAGCGCCACCAGCGGGCCCGGCGCGCGGACGCGCAGCGACTCGATCATCGCCGTGTACTGGTGCAGGTCGCGCTCCACGCTGTCCAGCCCCACCAGGCGCGGATACTTGTCCTTGTAGTCGGCCAGCATCGACTGCAACGCCTCGGGCTGATCGCGGCCCAGTTCGGTGGCGATGGCCGCGTTGAGCCGGTCGATGGCGGCCAGCAGAACCGATTCGTCGTTCTGCAGCCGGCGCAGATCGCTCAGCGCGCGCGCGTAAGTGTCGCGGAACGACGGCACGTCGTTGGCGATGCGCCCCAGCAGCCGCTGGTGCGACGCGGTGTCGTCCTCCCATCGCCGCAGCAGGTCGCGGATCTTCGCCTCGTCCGAGTACATGCGGATCGGGCCGTCGATGCCGCCGCGCTGGGCCACGTAACGCTCAAGGTCTCCGACCCACGCAAGCTGGCCGGTCAGCGCCTGGCCGTCGGTATTGTGCTGGCTGCGGGCCCGCATCTCGCCAAGCACCGCGTTGGCGCCGGCGGCATCGCTGGCTTGCAGCCGGGCCGACCATTGCGGCACGTAGCCGCGCATCAGTGCCTCGGCGCCAAGCGCCTGGTAGCGTGCGTCGTCGGGGTGGCGCGACAGCACCTTGTCGGCCACTTCCGCCGCACGCACGTACTTGCCTTCGTCGACCAGCGCCTGCAGTGACCTGTCGGGCGCGCCGCGCCACCAGACATAGCCGCCGGCGATCACCAGCACGGCGATGATCAGGATGGCCACGCGCGCGGCTCGCTCCAGTTGATGGCGGTCGCGGATGCCGAAGCTGCGCACCGCCTCCAGCATCATCATCGTCATCCGTCCGCGCGGCGCCGGCGCATGGGCGGGGCCCGCCGCGTCGGGCATGGCTTCGGGATTGACCTCGTCCTCCTGCGCGGCGCGATAGTCCATGCAGAAGATGTCCAGGAAGGAATCGGCCGCGCCCACGAAGGTGGTCTTGTCCGGATCGACGTCGCCCGGCGTGGCTTTCGCGCCATTGACCGCCGGCGCGGCGTGGTGCGGCATGTCGGACGCATTGGGCGGGGCGGGCGCTGCCAGCGACGTCCTGGTGGCGGTGGCGTCGGCATCGGTCTCGCGCTCGATCCCCACGCGGTAGACAAAGTGGCTGCCGCCGAACGCCACCACGTCGTCGGGCTCCAGCCGCACCGACTGGTCGCGCAGCCGCACGCCATTGACGAAGGTGCCGTTGGTGCTGCCGAGGTCCTCGATCCACGGCACGCCGTGCTTCAGGTACACGTGCGCATGGCGGCGCGACAGGTAGTTCACCTGGTGCGGGTACTGGTCGCGATAGCGGGCAAAGGTGTCGTCGGCCTTGTTGACCATGAACGGGAAGCCGGCGATGACAACCGGCTGCAGGCCCAGGTCTTCGCGCATCGGGGTCAGCGTGACCGCCACGCGGGGCGGCTCGGGCTCTGCCGGGCGCGGATACAGCCGCACGCGATAGGCCAGGTCCGCGCCAAAGCTGACCTCGTCGCCATCGCTGAGCCGCGCCGGCTGCTGCGCCACGCTGTCGCCGTTCACGCGTGTGCCGTTCTTGCTGCCCAGGTCGGCCACGTACACCGCGCCGTCTTCCGAGAAGATGCGCGCGTGCCGCCGGGACAGCACCGACACGGCTTCGGTCGGATACGCGGCAAACGGCGCCTCGCCGCGCCCGATCGCGAACAGGTCCTCGTCGATACGGATCTCGCCGAGCTCCGGGCGCGACACGGGCATCAGCAGGACATCGAATGCCTGGCCGGCGTGGGGCGTCATGACCGGCACATCCATGAAGGGAGCTTCGTCGCGCGTCATGTTTCACCTGAGCCAACAGTGCAGCCTGTGGCGCGCAACCGCGCACCAACGCGGCGACGGGGTCGGCATGCGTCGGCAAGGGGGCGGCAGGTCACGGGTAAGAACATAGTAGGCCACGCTTGGGGGGAGTCAATGCGCTGCGGCGCAGCGTTGCGCAAACGCCAGCGCCACGCGGGTTTCAGGCTTGAAACGGTTTGTGCGCCGCTGCGGCTAACGCGCCGCCTTGGACGCCGCCGCCCCGGCCGGCGACGCCGGCTCGGCCGCGGTGTCCACGCGGTTGTTGCGCACGTCCACATCGGGCCAGCCGCCGCCCAGTGCCTTGTACAACGTGACGGTATCGGCCAGGATTTGTTGGTACGCCCCCAACAAGGATTGTTCGGCCGTCAGAAGCGAACGTTCGGACTCGAAAACGTCGAGTTGCGACGCGATGCCTTCGCGCGCCTGGGCGTCGATCTGCGCGCCCACGACGCGCAGCTGGCTCACCTGCTGCTGCAGCTCCACGCGCTGCTTCTTGTGCGCATCGACATTGACCAGCGCACTCTCCACTTCCTCGAAGGCGGTCATGACGGTGCGGCCGTATTCGTTCTCGACCACGCCCACGTTGGCCTCGGTGGTCTTCACCCGGGCGCGCACGTTGGGGTCCAGCATCGGCAGGTTGATGCTGGGCATGAAGCCGAAGGTGAAGGACTTCATCAGGTCGGACAGCGCGAAGCTGGCGGTGCCGCCGCGCGCGGTCAGGCTGATGCTCGGCAACTGCGCCAGGCGCGCCTGGCCGACCAGGTCGTAGGCGGCCAGCACGCGATATTCGGCGGCGACGATATCGGGCCGCCGCGCCAGCAGTTGCGAAGGCAGTCCGGCCGGCACCACGGGCAGCTTGATGCGCTCCTGCAGCTTGCCCGGCGGCACCTTGAGTTCGCCGGCGGGCACGCCGACCAGCGTGGCCAGCGCGTTTTCGGCCACGTCGCGCGACCGCTTCAGTTCGAGCAGGTCCTTGGTCAGGCGATTGATTTCGGCCTGCTGCTGCATCACGCGGATCTGCGGCAGCAGGCCGTTGGCGAGCATGGCCTTGTAGGTGCCCAGGATGTCGTTGTTGCGCGACAGCGTATGGCGCTGTTGCGCGAGTTGCTCGTCGAGCAGCAGGATCGTGAAGTAGGTGATCGAGACATCGGATACCAGCGACAGATAGCCTGCGCGCCAGTCGGCCTCGGTGGCGCGAAACTCGGCGGTCTGGGCCTGCACGCCCTTTTCCACCTTGCCCCAGACGTCGATGTCCCAGTTCACGGTGCCGCCCAGGTTATAGGTGCGCGACACCGGCTGGCCGGTGGTCTTGCTGATGTCCACGCCGGCGCCGATATCGAACACCGGCAGCGCCCCCGCGCGCGCCTCGGCAATCTGCGCGTTGGCCACGCGGATGCGGGCGGCCAGCACCTTGATGTCGTAGTTGCCCGACAGCGCCTTGGCCACGAGCTGGTCCAGATAGGGATCGCCAAAGCCCTGCCACCAGTTCGGCAGGACCGTCTCGGCCGGGGATACGGTAACCGACTCGCTGCTGGTCCAGGCCGCCTTGGCCGGCGTTTCGGGCCGGTGGTACTCGGGGGGCCGGAAATCGGCACAACCGGCCAGCAGCGCCACGGACAGGGCCACGCCCGACAACTGGGACATGCGGCGCGGAACAAAGGCGAATGCGTTCACGATGGCTTCCTGCTTGAAACGCGAGCGGACCGTGACAGGGCGTCCTGGCGTTCGATCTGTATTGTGGGTCGGCATGAGGCAGACGCCAACCTCGGCGTGCGTGCCCGGCGAATCTGCGGGCAAAGGAAATCGGCGGACAAAGCAGGGCGACGGGCAAAAAAGCGCCGGGGCGGAGGTGTCCCCGGCGCAAGCTCCCCGTGCGGCTGTTGCGGCGGCGGCCTGTTGGCCGGCCTGCGCGCCGCTGCCGCCTGAACCGTACGAATATCAGGCGTTGTTCTGGGCGTACTGGTTCGTCGTCACGTTGTTGTGCATGTGCTCCTGGAAGGCCGAGCCGTTGCCGAAGTAGTTGGCCACGTCCTGCAGCTGCTGGTTCGACTGCGTAATCGTCTTGTGCGAATCGAACGACAGACTTACCGGCGTGAAGATCGAAGTGCGCGGGGCGAACACCGCGATGCCGCCGCGCACGGCGTTCAGCGCCTTGGCGTCGAGGGTTTCGGTCGAGGACAGGTCCTTGATGGTCAGCGTGGTCATGATGTGTCTCCTGGAAGAGGAAGGTACTGCCTGGGTCTGGGTGATGAGCATCGGGTTGGTGTCGCGCTCGGACCAGATATCGCAGCAAGCGTGCCAGCGCGGGCCATGGCCTCCGAGAAAAATCGCGGATCATTGCCGGACAAGGGCTGGCGGGCGACCCGGCCGGGCCAGCCCCGGCCTGACCCGGTGCCGGCGCCCGGGCTTGTGTTGGGTCACGCCCCACAAATCCCACGCGGCATGTTGGGGATCCGGCAACAGCCGGCTTGCCACGGCGGGACCGGCCAAAAAAAACGGCGCACATCGCTGTGCGCCGCGCCGGAGACAGGCGGACCGCCCCGCCATTTTGCTCCGAGGCTGGTGCCGGTCATTTCACGTAGATCGTGATCTTCTTCGAGTAGACCGGCGGATTGGTCGGGATATGCCGCTCGTCGCCCATCAGCAGTTGCAGCGTGTGCTTGCCGGGCGGCAGGTCGATCGCGGTTTCCGTTTCGCCCGCGCCGAAGTGCAGGTGGTTGCGGTCGTTCGGGATCTCCTTGTCCATCGGCGGCAGGTCGACGTCGATCAGCAGGTGATGGTGGCCCGTGTTCGGATACTTGACGTCCTTGGGTGCCACGCCCATGTTGCGCAGCCCGAACCAGACCTTGATCGGCTTGCCGGCCGGCAGCGTCTGGTTGTTGTTGGGGTAACCGATATAGAGATAGGCATTCTTTGGGGCGGGCGTGGGGCCCGAAGCCGGGGTGGCGGCTGCGGCCGGAGCGGGCGCCGAGGCATGGCCGGCATGCGCGGCCGGCGCCGACGCATCGGCAGCACCTGCCAGGCCTGCCGGCAGCCAGGCAGCGGCGGACAGCAACGTCATGCCCGCAAGAAGCATCGGTCTGAAATGGGTCATGGCTCCCCCCGTTCGCGCCTGTGTGCCTAGCGCACGGTGATCGTGATCTTCTTCGAGTAAATCGGCGGATCGAACGGCACATGCTTGCTGTCGCCCAGCAGCAGTTGCAGCGTGTGCTTGCCCGGGGGCAGTTCGATGCGCGCGTCGGTCTCTCCCGCGCCGAAGTGCAGGTGATTGCGATCGTTCGGGATTTCCTTGTCCATCGGCGGCAGATCCGCGTCGATCAGCAGATGGTGATGTCCGCAGTTCGGCCGCTCGATGCCCTTGGGGCACACGCCCATGCCCTTGAGCCCCATGCGCACCCAGAGCTTGCCGCCATCGATGACCGCGCCGTCGCCGGGCCAGATGATGTAGACCTCGGCGCCCTTGGGGGCCGCGGTCAGCGGTATGGCCAGCGTGGTCCAGCCGGCCAGACAAGTGGCCAGGGATGCGGCCGCGAGCGCGTGCAGCAGGGATCGTCTGGACATGGCGGCTCCTCCCGGAGAACTGTCCGCTGCACACGGTACCCCGCGCGGGAGCGGATTCTTGGTCGATGTTCTTGATGCGCTCGGCGATGTGTCCTACAGCGTAGGTCGGAAGGCCCCAAAAAGCGAACTTTCACGCCACAAACGCTGTGCTATCTTGAAACGGCCGGTACCGCGTCACGGCAACTCCACACCGCGCAGCGCGGCGACTCTGAAGGGGGTGAATATGTGGCGGAAAGCAATCGTCGTGTCGCTACTGGCGCTGCTGGAAACCGGCGCAGGAATCGATGGCGCGTCGCACGGGCCGCCCGCGGACAGCCTGACGCGCTGGTTCGCCCAGGCCGGCCACGCGCTGCTGCCATCGGCAACGGCCGGCATCCTGCCGAAAAACAGCGATGAGCAGTACGAACTGTCGTTCTGGGATTCGATCAAGAACAGCAACTACGCCGCCGACTACGAGGCCTACCTGAAGCAGTATCCGAACGGACGCTTTGCCGCGCTGGCAAAGTCGCGGCTCGATCGCATCAAGGCCAGTGCGCCCGCGCCGGCTGCATCGGCACCGGCAACGTCATCG
Organism: Ralstonia sp. 25mfcol4.1; assembly: GCF_900104095.1. Classification (GTDB taxonomy): domain Bacteria; phylum Pseudomonadota; class Gammaproteobacteria; order Burkholderiales; family Burkholderiaceae; genus Cupriavidus. The sequence goes on from NZ_FNJO01000001.1 coordinate 504,124, forward strand.
GCCCCGCCCAGGCCCGAGCCGAAGACCCAGGCGAAGACAGAGTCCACGCCGCCCGCCGCCAGCAAGCCGCCCCCTGCCCCCACCCCGCCGGCCACGGCCCCGGGCCAGCCTCGCACACGCGCCGGCGGCGCCATCGCGCAGGGCACCGTCACCTTTCCGGCGGAAGGCAAGGAGGCCCCCGCATCCGGCGCCGCAAAGCCGGCCGATGCCAAGGGCGGCGAATCGCGCGACTGTCCGCAGTGTCCGCTGATGATCGGGCTCAATCCCGGCGCCTTCACGATGGGCAGCAACACCAGCGACCCGGCCGAGAAACCGCCGCATCACGTGAACGTCGGCCACGCGTTCGCCATCGGCAAATACGAGGTCACGGTCGAGCAATGGAACGCCTGCGTCGATGCCAACGCCTGCCCGCGCATTGCCACCAATCCGCCTGAGGCCAGGACGGCACCGGCGCGCGACATCAGCTGGGATGACGCGCAGCAGTACGTGGCCTGGCTGTCGAAGACCACCGGCAAGAACTACCGGCTGCCCACCGAGGCCGAGTGGGAATACGCGGCGCGCGGCGGCACCAGCACCGCATTCTGGTGGGGCGACCGGATGAGCAAGGGCAACGCCAACTGCAAGGATTGCGGCGATCCGTGGAGCGATGCCGCGCCAGCCAATGTCGGATCGTTCGCGGCCAATCCGTTCGGACTCCACGACATGAACGGCAGCGTCTGGGAATGGGTGGCCGACTGCTGGCACAGCTCGTACAAGAACGCGCCGACCGATGGTCGCGCATGGGAAGAGCCGGCCTGCACGGCGCGCGTGATACGTGGCGGCTCGTGGCGCGAGGGGGCCAGCTACATGGTGTCTTCCACGCGCTTCAAGTACAGCACCAGCGTGCGGCAGTCGCAGAACGGCTTCCGCGTGGTGCGCGAGGCGAAGTAGCTGGCGGCTACTTCGCGCGCGTGGCGATCTGCACGATGTCCGCGCTGACCTGGTCGCGCCCGTGCTTGCTGGCCATCTGCGCCAGCGGCTTTTCCAGCGCCTTCAGGTACTCCTGGCGGGTCTCGAACTCGGGGCGCCGTGCGGTGAACAGCGGCGCCGGCGTGGTCAGCAGCACCACGAGTTCGGTGCCGAACGGCTTCGAGATGACCCAGTCGCCGCTGTCCCCAACGGTCGCGCTGTAGCTGGCCGGCGCCTGGTTGCCCTGGATGCGCCCGCTGGGCACCAGGTGCGCCACCTTGCCATCGGCCGAGAAATAGTCGACGTAGACATACGAGTCGTGCGGCGGCGTATTGATGTCCAGCACCAGCGGCGCGCCTTCGGTCAGTTGCGTCCCGCCGCGCGTGCGCAGTACCGCACCGGCGGGCTCACCCGCCTTCCGGCTGCCTGACCAGTACGGCGCCACCAGCTTCACCACGTCGCATTTGTCGCTGGTGAGCGGCTGGGCATCGAGCTTCAGCGTGCGCACGCCCGCGATCTTGCCCAGTTTGTCGCGCAGGCCGCCCAGCGCCGATTCGCCGACATAGCCGCCTACCTGCAGCGTATTGCCGTCGATCCTGGCCTTCAGCAGCGAGCACGGCGTGGCAGCGATCACCTGCGCGACGGCTTCGGGCTTGACCGGCACGGCCTCTTCCGGCGGCGCGGGCGCGGCGGACGGCGCTGGCGCCGCCGCCTGGGTCGGCGGTGTGCCTTGCGTCGACGGCATGTGGCTGCGCCACATGTACACCAGTACCCCCGTGGCCAGCGCCACGCCGGCGATCACGCTGCCCGCGATCACGGGCAGGCGAATGTTGGTGGCCTGCGCTTCACCGCCCAGCCCGGCCAGGAATTGCTTGACCGTGGGCGTGCGGGTCGCGCGGTCCAGCGACAGCGCCTGGCGCAGCACCTTCCACTGCCCGCGCGACAGTGTTTTCGGTGGCTCGGGCTTCAGGTTCTTTGCGCGCGCCTCGGTAGCCGCCACGCGGTTGTAAGGGTGCCGGCCGGTCAGCAGTTCGTAGCTGACGCAGCCCAGCGCGTAGATATCGTCACGCGGATCGGGCTCGCGGTGCTCGAACATCTCCGGGCTGGCGTAGGCCGGCGTCATGCCGCCCAGCGACCCCGGATCGAACACGGTCTGGTCGGCATCGTCGGCAGGCTGCTGGAAGCCGCGCGCGATGCCGAAGTCGATCACCTTGACCTCGCCGCGATCGGTCAGGAACACATTGGCCGGCTTGAAGTCGCAATGCACGAAGCCCCGTTCGTGCGCGTAGGCCAGCGCGCTGCCCATGCCGACGATGATCGGCATCGCCTTCGCATAAGGCAGGCCCTGGAATTCCGGCGAGCGCAGCACACGGTTGAGCGACTTGCCCTGCAGGTATTCCATGGTCAGGAAGACCGTGGGGCCGTCGCGGTCGAAGTCGTACACCGTGACGATATTGCGGTGGGCCAGCTGCTGGGCCTTGCGCGCCTCGCGCTGGAGCGCGATCAGCGATTTCGGGTGCCCGCTGAACTGCATGTTCAGCACCTTGATGGCGATATAAGGCTTGCGGTCCGACGCTTCGAGCTTGCGCAGGTCGAGCGCCTTGTACACGGTGCCCATGCCGCCCACGCCCAGGCACTCTTCGAGCACGAAACGGCCGTTCAGGGTATCGCCCACGCCCTTTGTCGGACCGGACGGGATGAAGCCGCCCGTGAAATGCCCGCTCTGTCCGCCAGTGTTGCTGCCGGTATTGCTGCCCGTGTTGCTCCCTGTGTTGCTGCCGGTATTGCCGGTGTATCCACCCGTCATGCCGCCCGTGGCGCCGGTAGTCCCGGCATAACCGGGCGGCGGCATCGGCCGATCCAGTGGCTCGGGCTCGATGCGCGTTTCCTCGCCGGGCAGCTCGGTGCGCCCATCGCTGCGCACATCGTGCTGCGCCGGGCCAACGGGGTCGAACTGCGTGGCCACGTGCGAATCGATGCGATGCATGACTTCGGCGTAGACGGCCGGCGGCAACGGAAAGCGCGTGTGCTCCTCGGAAAGCACGCGGGCAAACTGCGTGGAGTCGGTCTGATCGTCCTTCAGGGCCGTATCCACCGATGCGAGGAATTCGTCGCGGCTCAGGCTCCCGCGCTGAAAATTCCGTATGAGTTCGGTCAGGCTGGACATCCGGTGCATCCCGACATTGGTTGCCGACTGGTGGCGCTGACAAGTGGCGCTTTGGAGGCGGCACTGGAGGCGGACCGTTGCGTCACGGCACATTGCCTTCGATGGATACTAGTGCGCACTCCGGCCATCCGCAATGCCGCCCTGTGGTCCTGCGCGCCGCGGACGTTGCCGCCCGCCCGACACCCGACACCATTCTGTTGGCGCCGGCCCATCACTCCGCGGGCGCCACGCATCCCCGCCATGCCGGCGCGCATCGCGCCGCCCGGCGCAAACCCTTGCGCCACAACGGTCCGCAGACTTTTTCGGAGGCCATGGCCCGCGCTGGCACGCTTGCTGCGATATCTGGTCCGAGCGCGACACCAACCCGATGCTCATCACCCAGACCCAAGCAGTACCTTCCTCTTCCAGGAGACACATCATGACCACGCTGACCATCAAGGACCTGTCCTCGACCGAAACCCTCGACGCCAAGGCGCTGAACGCCGTGCGCGGCGGCATCGCCATCCTGCCGATCACCACCGTCTACAGCCCGTTCAAGCTGTCGGTCGACAAGGTATTCAACGTCAACCAGTCGAACCAGCAAATGCAGTCGGTGGAGAACTACTTCGGCAATGGCTCTGCCTTCCAGGACCACATGACCAACAACGTCACGACCACCCAGTCCGCACAGAACAACGTGTACCACCCGGCCTGAGCATCGCCCTTCGCATCCACGCATCGCACCCGCACACTCGCCTACTAGGAGACTGCCATGAGCACCCTGACCATCCTTGACCTGTCCAGCACCACCACCCTCGAAGCCACGCGCATGCAATCGGTACGCGGCGGCCTGGGCCTGATCGCCCCGTGGACCAGCGTCTACGCCCCGGTGAAGCTGTCGTTCGACTCGCACGTCAAGATCGACCAGCAAAACCAGCAGATGCAGCAGGTGGGCAACTACTTCGGCAACGGTTCGGCCTTCCAGGACCACATGCACAACAACGTGACGACGAACCAGTACGCGCAGAACAACGCCTGAGTCCGTCGCCAGCGGCGGGCGCCGGCTTCGAGCCAGCCGCCCGCTGCGTACCGAACCCGCTGAATCCGCATCAAGGAGTCCACCATGTCATCGATCATCGTCCGCGACCTTGCCGTCAGCAAGGACCTCGACCAACAATCGCTGTGCGCCATCCGCGGCGGCACGGACTGGTTCGGCAAGATTGCCGCCGCCGGCCCGCTGGTCAACGTCAACATCAACCAGAGCGTGCAGCAGTTCCAGCAGGTGAACGTCGCCGCCTTCAACAACAACAAGATCGTCGGCGTCGACCTGGGCAACCTTGCGCTCAACGTCAAGCCGACGCAATGGGGCGGCAACCTGGCGGTGGCTTGAACGCCGCGCGTCCAGGAGCGGTCCTGTCGCGTGCACGGCGCATGCTGCAGGACCGCTCGCCTATACTGAATCGGGCCCGCGCCTGCCCCGGCGCCGCCCGACCGGCGCCATTCCGGCCGGCCGCGGCAAGGCCCGCATGCTGGAGATCGCCATGGCAGTCATCGTCATCAAGGATTTGTCGGAAAACATGGACCTCGATCGCGAGGCCATGACCGCCATCATCGGCGGCGCGCGGCTGGCCGGCAGCTACCGCTGGCAGGCCCACCGGCGCCCCACGCTTACGCGGCTGGTCCAGTATCCCGAGGGATTCCCCGGCACATCGCAGGTTGCAGGGCAGGAACGGGAGACCACGCCCGCGCGCAAGTAAGCCAGCGCGCGAGGCCCACTGGTCGGCATAACAAGAAAAAGCCCGCCAAGCAATTGGCGGGCTTTGGTTGCGGACGGGCCCGGACTTCCTGGGTCTGCGTCACCGGCTGCTTCCGGTCATTCCTGTGCCAAGCATGTTTCCCATGGATTCCGCCCATGAAGCGGACGCCCATCCGGACCACCCGGACAGTCGGAGGAAACCTGGCAGTGGCATCAATGACCGCAAGGCCGGAGGCGAGCGGCAAGCGAACCTTGCCAAAGGCAATATCAGCGGGACTTTTTGTCGTCCGCCCCGTACGGGCATAGATGCCCGCGTCTGGAGTATAGGCACCGGGCCCCGACATGCAAGCGATGCCCCGGCCGCTTTCATTTACGTTTGCTTACGATGTCCCGCGTATTTCCCGCTTGCGCGGTGCAACAAAAAATTCAGCGTTCTGCTATACTTCGCGCCGTGAGTTTCGCACTGTGAGTACCGCACCACGCCTTGAGGCATCCTGCCGTGGCGTATCCGCTACCTCCCAAGATCTGCTCCCTGCCTCTGTCATCACACGAAGTATCAGACAGGTGCCTGGCCAGAACGCACCGCTCACCTGACGCTGCCTCGTCTCCGATCCTGATAACAGCCCGAATTGCTGTTTGCCTGCCAGGGATAATCGGCCGGTTTGCTTGAATCGCCTGCCGCCCCCTGCCTGCCGCCGTCTTGCCAGCTGAGTCTGTCGAACGGCCTACCGATTGGCGCCGAAGCCTTTTTAAGACTTTGCACTTGCGCCCACCCCTTTGCGCACAATGCCCTGGGGTGCCATGCATATTTAATACGTACGACATGACCCAGCACGAAGACTTCCGTGCGGAGCAGCCTTTTGCTTCCGCCGCCGACACCACTGCCACGCCCGCCGCTGCCGTGAGCCCGCTCGACAAGCTCGACGCCATGCTCAATGCCGATGCAGCCCCGGCCGCGCAAGCGTCGGACGCACCGGAAAGCGGTTTCGCAAAGCTTGGCCTGGACCCCGCCATCCTGCGCGCCCTGGCCGAAGCCAACTACAACAACCCCACCCCGGTCCAGGCCCAGGCGATTCCCGCCTTCCTGGCTGGCCGCGACCTGCTGGTCTCGAGCCAGACCGGTTCGGGCAAGACCGCAGCGTTCATGCTGCCGGCGATCCAGCGCATCAGCGAAAAGCCCGCGCCGAATCGTCCGACCGAACCGGCCAAGCGCATGAAGGGCAAGCGCCCCCGTCCGGCCGCCGCCCAGCCGTCGCTGCTGGTGCTGACGCCGACGCGTGAACTGGCCCTGCAGGTGACCGAGGCTGCCGCCAAGTACGGCCGCCATCTGCGCCGCATCGTGTGCGCCAGCATCCTGGGCGGCATGCCCTATCCGAAGCAGCTGGCCATGCTGTCGCGCATGCCTGACATCCTGGTGGCAACGCCGGGCCGTCTGCTGGACCACATCGAAGCCGGCCGCATCGACCTGTCCGCGCTGGACATGCTGGTGTTCGACGAAGCCGACCGCATGCTGGACATGGGCTTTGCCGACGACATCGACGCCATCGTGGCCGCCACGCCGGCATCGCGCCAGACGCTGATGTTCTCGGCCACGCTGGACGCCCGTATCGGCCAGCTGGCTTCGCGCCAGCTGCGCGACCCGCAACGCATCGAGATCGCCGCCGCCCGCGCCGACCACAGCAACATCGAGCAGCGCCTGCACTTCACCGACGACATGTCGCACAAGGAACGCCTGCTCGACCACCTGCTGCGCGATTCGTCGCTGAAGCAGGCCATCGTGTTCACGGCCACCAAGCGTGACGCCGATTCGCTGGCCGAGCGCCTGTCGGACACCGGCTTCGCCGCCGGCGCCCTGCACGGCGACATGACGCAAGGCGCGCGCAACCGCACGCTGACGGCCCTGCGCCGCGGCAACCTGCGCGTGCTGGTAGCTACCGACGTGGCCGCGCGCGGTATCGACGTGCCCGATATCACGCACGTGGTGAACTTCGACCTGCCCAAGCAGGCGGAAGACTACGTCCACCGTATCGGCCGTACCGGCCGTGCCGGCCGCTCGGGCATCGCCATCAACCTGGTGAACCATGGCGACATGTTCCAGTGGCGCCGTATCGAGCGTTTCACGAACCACCGCATCGACGCATCGGTGATCGAAGGCCTGGAACCGCGCCGTTCGCCGAAGCCGCGCTCGAACTTCGGCGGCAAGCCGGGCGGCCGTGACGGCTTCCGTGGCAACAGCGGCGGTGGCTATCGCGGCGGCAATGGCGCCGGCAACGGTGGCGGCTATCGCGGCAACAACGGCGGCAACCGCGAAGGCGGTGAACGCAGCTTTGGCGAGCGCCGCTTCAGCAACGACGGCAACCGTGGTTTCGGTGACCGTGGCAACGCCGGCGGCTTTGGCGACCGTGGCAACGCCGGCGGCTTCGGCGATCGTGGCAACGGCGGTGGCTTCGGCGATCGCGGCAACGCCGGCTACCGTGGCCAGGGCCAGGGCCAGGGTCAAGGCCAGCAACGCAGCTTCGGCGACCGCAACTTCGGTGGCGAGCAGCGTTCGTACGGCAACCGCGACGGCAACCGTGGCTTTGGCGGCGAGCGCAGCTTCGGCGACCGCAGCTTTGGCGACCGCAAGTTCGGCGACCGTGGCGGCGATCGCGGCGGCTTCGGCGGCCAACGCAACGGCAACAGCCGTGCGCGCTACGAGCGTTGATCGCTGATCGCTGACCCCCTGCCGGCCTGCCGGCGGTGGGACGAAAAAAGGCACCCTCGGGTGCCTTTTTTCATTGCTGCTGCTCGTCAGTTCACATCGCGCACGTCCGGAAGCCCACGAAGGACACATCGTCCTCGGGCAGCAAGGCCGTTCGGGCCCGCACATGACGCAGGCGCGACGGGCTGGCGAACGACACCCCGCGCACGGCCTGGTGCGTGCCGAAGCGGCCGATGATCTCGCCATCGGTGGGCTCGGCGGCAAAGCCCACGTACGGCTCGTACGGCGTAGCCGTCCATTCCCGCAACATGCCCCATTGCAGCCCGCGATTCTGCACGGCCGCCAGTTCCCATTCCGCTTCCTGCGGCAGGCGGCGACCGGCCCAGACGCACCATGCCTGGGCCTCGAACAGCGTGACGTGACGCACCGGCTCGTCGGGATTGAGCGTGCGCTCGGTGCCGAATCGCGACGCCACCCAGCTGCGGCTGACCGCATGGCGCCCCCAGTAGCGGGGCGCCGAACGCTCCTGCGTCATCAGCCATTGCCGGCCGGCGGCCGACCAGTACGACGGATGCTCGTAGCCGTGGTCTTCCACGAACTCCAGGAACTGGGCGTTGGTGACCAGCGCGGCGTCCATCTCGAACGCTGGCACGTAGATCTTCTGTGCCGGCAATTCGTCGGGCCAGGCAAAGCCGTCGGCGTCCGGCCACCCCTGCGTGAAATTGCCACCGGGAAAGTGCAGCGTCCCCGATGACTGCACGGCCATCGTCGGCGAAATCGATGCCGGCTCGACCGGTGCCACCTCCAGGGCCTGCAGCAGCGTGGCCACCGTTTCGCCCTGCACATCCTCGTAGTAGAGCGCGCGGCGGAACGGATAGAGCGTGGCGTCGGCATCGTCGGGCAGCAGCGCGATGCGCCGCAGCAGGCCGTCGAGCACCTGCGTGGCGTATTGCTTCACCACCGCCACGTCGGGTAGCGCGATCTCCCAGCGCTCATCCGGCCCAATCCGCTCGGGATCGAACCATTCGTCGGCACCATCGAGCAGCGATGGCTCGCTGGCTACCGGCAGGCGGATACCGCCCTGCTCCAGGTGCCGCACACCACGCAGGCACCACCATTCGGCATGCCAGGCGATATTGCCGAGCGTCCACAGCGGCGGATTGGTGTCGTATTGACGCTGCACGGTCCAGCCTTTGCGGGTCACGCCGAAGGCACCCAGCCACGCCAGCGTGCGGTTGCGCGACTCCACCAGTGCCTGTGCCAACCCCTCGCGCGGCAGCCGGCGCGCGTCGGGCCAGGCCGCCGTGCCGCCGGTGAAGTGGAGATCGGGAAGCATGGAGAAGCCGCTCATCGAGGTATCCGTGTCAAAGGGTGGGAATCGGTGCCGGCCGGGCCGGCTGCGCGCATTATGACACCGGGCGCCAACGCGTTCCGGCCCCCGCCCTTTCACCCTGCTGGCGGCGCGGCTTACCGCCAGCCTGCCCCAGTCCTGCCGGCCGTCAGCCCCGCGCGTGAAAGACGGCGAACCAGCCGCGCGGATCGGTCCAGCTGACCGGGTCGGTGAAGCCGGCCGCTTCGAGCAGGATTGCGAAGTCATCCGGCCGATACTTGTGCGAGTCCTCGGTATGGATGCGGTCGCCAGCCGCGAACCGGCGCTCGCCGCGAGGCCAGCGCACGGTCACATCGCGCTCGGCCTGCAGGTGCATCTGGATGCGCGATGCCTGCGTATCGAACGTGGCCGCGTGACGCCAGTCGGCCAACGCGAAGTCGCTGCCCACGATGCGATTCACGTTGCGCAGCACGTTGCGGTTGAACGCGGCGGTCACGCCAAGGGCATCGTCATAGGCAGCCACCAGCGTGTCGCGGTCCTTGTACAGGTCCACGCCGATCAGCACACCGTCGCCCGGGCCGGCGGCGGCACGCAGCCGCTGCAGCAGCGCCAGGGCGTCGATCGGCGCGAAGTTGCCGATGCTGGAGCCGGGATAGAAGAACAGCCGGCGGCCGCGCTTGACGCTGGAGGGCAGGTCAAGCGGCCCGCACAGATCGGCCCCCAGCCCCAGCATCGGAATCTGGGGGTTCTGCTGCTGCAGCGCGGCCAGCGTGCCGCGCAGGAATTCCACCGAGATATCGAGCGCCACGTACTGGGCCGGCTGGAGGCTCGGAAACAGGCGCGCAGCTTTCTGGCAGTTGCCGGCGCCCAGGTCGATCAGCACGCAGCCGCTGCCGGCCCGTGCGGCGATGGCGGGCGCGGCCGTGGCGAAGATCGACGCCTCGGTGCGGGTGGGGTAGTACTCGGGCAGGTCGGTGATGGCCTCGAACAGCCGGGAGCCCAGCACGTCGTAAAAGAACTTCGGGCTGATGCGCGCCTGGCTCAGGCGCAGCCCTTCCTCGATCTCGGCACGCAGCGCACCGTTGTCCTCGCGGTATTGCTGCACGAATTCCGGCTGCGGGACCGCCCCGGGCCGGGCATGGCCATTGCCGACGACGATGCGCGGCTCCGGGGCAATTTCCGGCGTGGCGTGGCCGTTCTGGTGATGGGAGTTGTTGCGGGAGTTGTTGCGGGTCGAAGGGGTGTCGGGCGTCTGAAGCGTAGTGGGGGCCGGCATGACGTTTCCTTGTTGTCGATGGGCACTACGGTGAATCCCTCTCAAAGTGTCGGCGCTGGCATCCGATACTTGCCAACGGCGGTCAGGGGGGCGCGCCTGTCAGGTCTGGTGCACACCTGCCGAACCAATCCAACTAGGATAGGTGCATATGCTTATGCGTGCGCGACACGTTGCATCACTTTACAAACTGAACCGCACGACATTCATGTCTGAAACTTGATACATGCAAACCCCACCCCGGCAGTGCAACATTTTTTTCGCAGTTCCCTTATAATCGCCTCCAACGTGATCGCCGGAGCCTTCTGGCGGACACGATCCCTTCCAAAGAGGGAAGTAAAAGGGGAGTAGCTTGGGGGCATCCGATGCCCTTAGCACAATCGTCATTCCGAGACGCATCGCTCGTCTCCGGTTGTGCTGACCCTGGCGCGCATTCCGCGCCAGTCAGTCGAGCAAGACCTTTGCACACCTGGTTTTTACGGTTTGCAAAGGCGACCCCGAACACTTCCGGCGCTCGCTGTAAATCCCAGGTGCAACAAAAACTTTTGCTGGCTCGATGGCCTGCAGCCTTTTCGTACCTGAGGAGCGTACATGGAGTGGTTTACCGATCTGTTCACGATGCAGTTTCTGACAGCCCTGCTGTCGATCGTCGTTATTGACCTGGTCCTGGCTGGCGACAACGCCATCGTGATTGCCCTCGCGGCGCGCAACCTGCCGCCGCACCTGCAGAAGAAAGCCATTGTCTGGGGCACCATCGGTGCCGTGGTGGTCCGTTCGGCCATGACGATTGGCGTGGTCTGGCTGCTCAAGATCCCCGGCCTGCTGCTGGTTGGCGGCCTGGCGCTGGTCTGGATCGCCTACAAGCTGCTTGCCGCCGAGAATGACGGCGACGAGCACGGCGCTGGCGCGGCCACGCTGATGGGCGCCATGAAGACCATCATCATCGCCGACGCGGTGATGGGCGTGGACAACGTGCTGGCCGTGGCCGGCGCCGCCCACGGCAGCTTCCTGCTGGTGGTGCTGGGCCTGCTGATCAGTATCCCGATCGTGGTCTGGGGTTCGAGCCTGGTGCTCAAGCTGATGTCGCGCTACCCGTCGATCATCTACATCGGTGCCGGCGTACTGGCCTTCACCGCCGTCAAGATGATCCTGGGCGAGCCGATCACCAAGGCCTTCTTCGAGGCACAGCCTGCCATCAAGTGGGGCTTGTACCTGGTGATCATCGGCGGCGTGCTGGGGGCGGGCTACCTGACCCAGAAGCGTCGCGACGGCAGCCAGAAGGCGGTGGAAAGCCACTGACCCGGCTGACCGGCATTGCCGGAAACGCAAAAGGCCGCCTTCGGGCGGCTTTTTGCTTTCAGGCTAAAATCCTCGCTTTACGGCCCTCAAAGCCGACATCACATTTCTACCCCGCGCCGATGAAACAGTACCTCGACTTCATGCGCCATGTTTTTGAGCATGGCACCGAAAAGTCCGACCGCACCGGCACCGGCACGCGCTCGGTGTTCGGCTACCAGATGCGCTTCGACCTGAACGAAGGCTTTCCGGTCGTCACCACCAAGAAGCTGCATCTGAAGTCGATCATCCACGAACTGCTGTGGTTCCTGCAGGGTTCGACCAATATCCAGTACCTGAAGGACAACGGCGTCACGATCTGGGACGAATGGGCCGACGCCAACGGCGAGCTGGGCCCGGTCTACGGCTACCAGTGGCGCGCCTGGCCGACGCCGGACGGCCGCCATATCGACCAGATCAGCGAGGTGGTGCAGCAGATCCGCAGCAACCCCGATTCGCGCCGCCTGATCGTGTCGGCCTGGAACGTGGGCGAGATCCCGCAAATGAAGCTGCCGCCCTGCCACGCGTTCTTCCAGTTCTACGTGGCCGACGGCAAGCTCAGCTGCCAGCTGTACCAGCGCAGCGCGGACATCTTCCTGGGCGTGCCGTTCAATATCGCCAGCTACGCGCTGCTGACGCACATGATCGCGCAGCAGTGCGACCTCGGCGTGGGCGACTTCGTCTGGACCGGCGGCGACTGCCACATCTACAGCAACCACTTCGAGCAGGTGCAGACGCAGCTGTCCCGCGCGCCGATGAAGCTGCCGACGCTCAAGATCAAGCGCCGTCCCGACAGCATCTTCGACTACCAGTACGACGACTTCGAACTGGTGGGCTACGAATCGCACCCCGCGATCAAGGCGCCGGTGGCCGTATGACGCTGCTGACCCTGATCGTCGCGCGGGCGCGCAATGGCGTGATCGGCCGCGACAACGCGCTGCCGTGGCGCCTGCCCGAGGACCTGCAGCATTTCAAGCGCACCACGCTGGGCGCGCCGATCATCATGGGCCGCAAGACCTGGGATTCGATCGGCCGGCCGCTGCCGGGCCGCCGCAATATCGTGGTGAGCCGCAACCCCGCCCTGCAACTGGAAGGCGCCGAGGTGGTGGGATCGCTCGAAGACGCCCAGCGCCTGTGCGCGGGCGTGGAACAGGTGTTCCTGATCGGCGGCGCACAGCTGTACGCGGAGGCCCTGCCCAGCGCGGATCGCCTGATCGTCACCGAGATCGATGCCGATGTGGAAGGCGACGCCCACTTCCCGGCCGTCGACCGGTCGAAGTGGGTGGAGGTTGCGCGCGAAACCCACCATTCAGCGGCCAACGCGTTCGACTATGCGTTCGTCACCTACGAACGCCCGCCGTCGGGCGAGGAATGACACCACCCGCCTGACCATGAAAAACGGCGCCCTCGGGCGCCGTTTTCCGTCTGGCCGAATGCCGGATCAGTTGCCGGCAATCGTCATCTGTTCGATCAGGATCGACCCGGTTTCCTTGGTGCCGCGCACCAGCGCGTCGGCGCCGATACCAACGATCTGCTTGAACATCTCGACCATGTTTCCGGCAATCGTGATTTCCTCCACCGGGTACTGGATCACCCCGTTCTCGACCCAGTAGCCCGACGCGCCGCGCGAATAGTCGCCCGTCACGTAGTTCACGCCCTGCCCCATCAGTTCCGTCACCAGCAGGCCGGTGCCCATCTTCTTCAGCATGCCGGCGAAGTCGTCGCCCGGTTGCGTGTTCGAGCTGGTCAGCGTCAGGTTGTGCGAGCCGCCCGCGTTGCCGGTCGTCTGCATGCCAAGCTTGCGCGCCGAATAGGTCGACAGGAAATAGCCCTGTACCACACCATCGCGCACCACCTGGCGGGCGTGGGTACGCACGCCTTCCTCGTCGAACGGGGCGCTGCCCATGGCGCCCGGCACGTGCGGCTGCTCATTGATCTGGATATCGGGCGAGAACACGGCCTTGCCCAACGAGTCGTACAGGAACGTCGACTTGCGGTACAGCGCGCCGCCCGACACCGCCTGCACGAAGGCGCCCAGCAGGCCGGCCGCCAGCGGCGCCTCGAACAGCACCGGGCACTTGCGCGTGGACAGCTTGCGGGCATTCAGGCGGGCCAGCGCGCGCTCGGCGGCATAGCGGCCAATGGCCTCGGGCTCGGCCAGCGCCAGCGGCGAACGCTTGGACGAATACCAGTCGTCGCGCTGCATGCCGCCGCCGGATCCGGCGATCGGTGCCGCCGAAATAAAATGGCGCGAATACGGGTAGCCGCCCACGAAGCCGCGCGACGTGGCCAGCACGAACTGCGAATGCTGGGCCGACACGCTGGCGCCATCGCTGTTCTTGATCTTCGGCGACACCGCGAACGACGCCGCCTCGGCACGGCGCGCGATGTCGATGGCACCCTCGGCGTCGATGTTCCACGGGTGGAACAGGTCCAGGTCCTGCGGATCGCGTTCGAGCAGCCCTTCCTCGGCCAGGCCCGCGCAATCGTCCTCGGCCGTGAAGCGGGCGATGTTGTACGCCGCCTCCGCCGTGGCGCGCAGCGCCTCCGGCGAGAAATCCGACGTGCTGGCATTGCCGCGGCGCTGGCCGATCATGACCGTCACGCCCACCACCTTGTCACGGTTCTGCTCGATGGTTTCCACCTGCCCCTTGCGCACCGTCACCGACAGGCCGCCGCCTTCGGAGATCTCGGTAGCGGCATCCGTCGCGCCAAGTTCGCGTGCCACGCGCAGCACATCGGCCGCCATGGCCTTGAGCTGATCCTGGGTATAGGTGAAATGCGCGGTCTTTTCGGCAGTCTGGCTCATATGGGCGGGCGTGATCAAAAGTCCAAACGGGAATCATAGCAAGATAAAATGCCGGCCATGACGCGAAATACCCGTAACAACTCCAACGGCCGTTTCCCGGGCGCCTTTGCCCCGGAAGAGGACGACGACCTGCCCAAGAGCAAGTCGCAGCGCAAGCGCGACATGACCGAGCTGCAGGACCTGGGCGCCGAACTCGAGGCGCTGGCCAAAGACCGCCTGGCGCGCGTGCCGATGCCAGAGTCGCTGGCGGACGCCATCCATGCTGCCCGCAAGATCACCAGCCACGAGGGCAAGCGCCGCCAGATGCAGTTTGTCGGCAAGGTCATGCGCAGCCTGGACGACGACGAAGTGGCCGCCATCCGCGCCGCGCTGGAAGGCTTCAAGGGCACCAGCAAGGCCGAAACGGCGAAGATGCACCTGATGGAACGCTGGCGCGAACTGTTGCTGGCCGACGACGCCAATCTGACCCGATTCCTGGGCGAACACCCGGGCGTGGACGTGCAGTCGGTCCGCAACATCATCCGCAACGCGCGCAAGGAAAAGGAACTCGGCAAGCCGCCGAAGTACTACCGCGAGCTGTTCCAGGCCATCAAGGCCGCACTGGAAAGCGGCAATGATGGCAACGAAAGTGCCGCGACAGACACCCCGAAGGAATCCGACGCATGAATCCGTCGCTGACCGCCCCCGTTCCCCGTCACCACCCCGACGAGCTGGTGGTCGGCTTCGTTTCCATTTCGGACCGGGCATCGTCCGGCACGTACCAGGACGAGGGCATCCCGGCCCTGCGCGACTGGTTCGGCAAGACGCTGACTTCGCCGTGGCAGGCCGTGGAACGGCTGATTCCCGATGAGGCGCCGCTGATTTCGCGCACGCTGATCGAACTGGTCGACGTGGCCGGTTGCGATCTGGTGCTGACCACGGGCGGCACTGGCCCGGCCCGGCGCGATGTGACGCCCGAGGCCACACTGGCCGTGGGTACCAAGGAAATGCCGGGATTTGGCGAGCAGATGCGGCAAGTGAGTCTGCACTTCGTGCCGACGGCCATCCTGTCGCGGCAGGTGGCGGTGATCCGCGAAACGCCGAGCCGCGCGGCGCTGATCGTCAACCTGCCCGGCCAGCCCAAGGCGATTCGTGAGACGCTGGAAGGCCTGCGCGACGTGGAAGGCCGCGTGATCGTGCCGGGCGTGTTCGCGGCGATGCCCTATTGCATCGACCTGATCGGCGGCCCGTATGTGGAAACCAACGAAGCCATCGTGAAGGCGTTCCGGCCGAAGAGCGCGTTGCGCGCGAAGCCGAATCCGACGGTATGACCGCCCCATGCCGATAACGCCCTTCCCCCTGCGCAGGGCGTTTTTTATTTCAGCCCCAGATACAGCCCGATCGGCACGAACACCACGGCGGCGATATTGCCGAGCAGCACGATCGACGCCACCTGGTCGGGTTCCTGCCGGAAGTGGTCGGCCACCAGGAAATTCAGCACTGCCGGCGGCAGCGATGCGAAGACGAACAGCAGCCCGCGCTGCAGGTCGGTCATCGGCACCCACCATGCCAGCAGCAGCGCCACGGCGATGCCGGCCAGCGGGCAGACGATGGCGCCCAGCACGCCCATGCCCCAGTTGCGCAGGCTCACATCCTTCATCCGTACGCCCAGTGCGAACAGCATCAGCGGCACCGTGGAATCGCCCAGCAGCTTGATCGATTCGTAGACGGGCTCGGGGAGCGCAAATACGGGCTTGGCCAGCGACAGCGCCACGCCGGCCACGGTGGCCAGCACCATCGGATTGCGCGCGATCTGCGCCATCGACGCATGCCGGTTCACGATCTTCATGCCGATCGTGAAATGCATCAGGTTCGATGCCGCGAACAGCGCCACGGCCGGCGCCAGGCCCCCCTGCCCGAAGGCAAAGACCGACAACGGCAGCCCCATGTTGCCGCAGTTGTTGAACATCATCGGCGGCACGAACGTGCGCGGGTTGGCGCCGCTCATGCGCGCCACCACCCAGGCCAGAACGCCCGAGCCGATGACCACGGCCACGGCGCAGGCCAGCAGCACCAGGTGATCGGCCAGCACAAAATCCTTGCTGATGAACGCCGATACCACCAGTAGCGGCGCGATCACTTCGAGCATCGCCTTGTTGATGCCCGCCATGTCCGGATGGGCACGCCGCCCGTATATCCACCCGATCAGGATGATCAGGATGACCGGCGTGATGATCGAGACGATGCGCGTGAACATGGCAGGGGCGGCTGGACGGACTCAGGCGGCGTGGCCGGTCCGTCTTGGAGCCCGCTCGCCGGGTTCTTGTTCTAGAGCGGGTGTTACGCGGAAGGGGCGGCGGGAGCGGCAGGCGATGCCGGTGCCGGCAACGTGGCGGCTGCCTCGGCCGGCGTCTTGATGAAGTGCTGGCGGTAGTAGCGCAGTTCTTCCACCGATTCCAGGATGTCGGCCAGCGCCGTGTGCAGCTGACGCTTCTGGAAACCCTTGTGGATCGCCGGCTCCCAGCGCTTGCACAGTTCCTTGAGCGTGGAGACGTCGAGATTGCGATAGTGGAAGAACGCTTCGAGCTTGGGCATGTAGCGCGCCATGAAGCGGCGGTCCTGGCAGATCGAATTGCCGCACATCGGCGACTTGCTGGCCGGCACCCAGCGCTTCAGGAAGGCCAGCAGCTCGGCCTCGGCCTGGGCTTCGGTCAGCGTCGATGCCTTGACCTTGTCGATCAGGCCCGAGCGGCCGTGCGTGCCCTTGTTCCAGTTGTCCATGCCATCGAGCACCGCATCGGACTGGTGGATCACCAGCACCGGCCCTTCGGCCAGGATGTTCAGTTCGGAATCGGTGACCACCACCGCCACCTCGATGATGCGGTCGGTATCCGGCTGCAGGCCGGTCATTTCCATGTCCAGCCAGACAAGGTTGTTTTCACTTTTGACGGAGGATGCGGCGGGACTTGTCATCTGGCGGTACGGCTCGATATGGACTTCGAAAAGGAATTGCCCCGGAACGGCGGGTGGCCGGGGGCGAACAATTTATAATTCTCGCATATCTGCCCCGGATGGCATGCTGCGCACTTGGGCTTTCCCGTTGCTGCGCCGCGCCATCCTCTACAAGGCTCTCCGATGTTCACGCTGATCTTTCTTGCCGCCCTGGTCATCATGGTGCTGACCAAACTCTGGCTCGCCTCGCGCCAGATCCGCCATGTGGCCCGCCATCGCGGCGCCGTGCCCGCGCGGTTTGCCGACACCATCGCCCTGTCCGCCCACCAGAAGGCGGCGGACTACACGATCGCCCGCACACGGCTGTCGATGCTCGAAGTGGTGGCCGGCGCCGCCGTGCTGATCGGCTTCACGATGCTGGGCGGCCTGCATGCGCTGAACCAGTTCTGGCTCCACACCTTCCCGGACAGCGCCTACCTCTACGGCGTGGCGCTGATCGCCAGCGTGGCCGTCATCGGCGGGCTGTTCGACCTGCCCTTCTCGCTGTACGGCCAGTTCGTGATCGAGCAGCGATTCGGCTTCAACAAGATGACGTTCGGCCTGTGGCTGGCCGACCTGGCCAAGATGGCCGCCGTGGCCTGCGTGCTGGGCCTGCCGCTGCTGCTGGCCGTGCTGTGGCTGATGGATCGCGCCGGCCCCTACTGGTGGCTTTACACCTGGCTGCTGTGGGTGGGCTTCAGCCTGTTGCTGCAGGTCATCGTGCCCACGTACATCGCCCCGCTGTTCAACAAGTTCGAGCCGCTGACCGACGAAGGCCTGCGCCAGCGCATCGAGGCGCTGCTGCGCAAGTGCGGATTCGCCAGCAAGGGCCTGTTCGTGATGGACGGCAGCCGGCGCAGCGCGCATGGCAACGCCTATTTCACCGGCTTCGGCGCGGCCAAGCGCATCGTGTTCTTCGACACGCTGCTGGAGCGCCTGGACGGCGAGGAGGTGGAAGCGGTGCTGGCCCACGAACTGGGCCACTTCAAGCGCCGCCATGTGGCCAAGATGATCGCGGTCACGTTTGCGCTCTCGCTGGTATTCCTGGCGATCCTGGGCTGGCTGGCCACCCGCGAGTGGTTCTTCACAGGCCTGGGCGTGCTGCCGAATTTCGGCGCCAGCAACAACGCGCTGGCGCTGGTGCTGTTCTTCCTGGCCCTGCCGGTGTTCACATTCATCCTCGGGCCGCTGGCCAGCCAGTCGTCGCGCAAGCATGAATTCGAGGCCGACGAGTTCGCCGCGCACCAGACCAATGCCGGACACCTGGTGTCCGCGCTGGTGAAGCTGTACAAGGACAACGCGTCGACGCTGACGCCGGACCCGATCTATAGCGCGTTCTACTACTCGCATCCGCCCGCAGCCCAGCGGATCGACCGTCTGCTGTCGCACGCATGACCCGCAGCGCACGCCATCACAATGCCGGCAAGGGCACCGGCAAGGCCAACGGCGCCGATACGGAATCGGCGCTGATCGTCGCCGCGCACGGCCGCCACTACGTGGTGGAGCGCACCGATGGTTCCCACCTGCATGCCTTCCCGCGCGGCAAGAAAAGCGACGCAGCCGTGGGCGACCACGTGCGCATCGAACTGGCCGCGGTGGACCAGGGTGTGATCACCGGCATCGACCCGCGCAAGAACCTGCTGTACCGGTCCGACCAGTTCAAGTCGAAGCTGCTGGCGGCCAATATCGACCAGGTGATCATCGTGCTGGCCACCGAGCCGAGCTTCTCGGAGGATCTGCTGGGCCGCGCGCTGGTGTCGGCCGAGGCGCTGGAGATCCGCCCGCTGGTCATCCTGAACAAGACCGACCTGACCGGGCGCCTCGACGACGCGCGCCGCCGCCTCAAGCTATACCAGGATCTGGGCTACGACACGCTGGAGCTGTCCGTCCACGGCCGCCCCGAAGAGGCGCTGGCCGCGCTGCAGCCGCGCACGGCGGGGGTGTCCAGCATCCTGATCGGGCAGTCGGGCATGGGCAAGTCGTCGCTGCTGAACCTGCTGATTCCGGGCGTGGAAGCCCAGACACGCGAGATTTCGTCGAAGCTCGACTCCGGCAAGCACACCACCACGTTCACGCGGCTCTATCACCTGCCTGCCGAATGGGCCGTCGTCGATGGCCAGCCCGGCTATCTGATCGACTCCCCGGGCTTCCAGGAATTCGGCCTGCACCACCTGAGCGAAGGCATGCTGGAGCGCGCCTTCCCGGAATTCCGGCCGCAGCTGACCGAATGCCGGTTCTACAACTGCCACCACATCAACGAGCCCGGCTGCGGCGTGCTGGGCGCCATCGACAACGGCACGATTTCTCCGCGCCGCCACCAGCTCTATACGCAGCTGCTGCACGAATCGCGACAGCAGAAGCCGTGGTAAGCCCCGGCTGGCAATTGGCAACGGCCGTGGTAAGGTAAAAGCACCCTGCCCGCCACGGCTTCATCATGAAACTGCTGCTGAGGACGCCTTCGCTGGTCCATGCCGCGCATTGCCAGAACGTACTGGATGCAGCGGGCATCCGCGCGGAAGTCCGCAATACCTGGCTTGCCGGTGCGGCAGGCGATATCCCGCTCAATGAAAGCGCCCCGCAGGTCTGGATTCTTGACGACGCCGCCGAGGCCGACGCATGGGCCACGCTCAATGCGGCGGCCAATCCCGCGCCGGGGCCCCGCTGGCAGTGCCGCCGCTGCGGCGAATGGCACGAGGCGCAGTTCGCCGCATGCTGGCACTGCGGCGCGCACCAGGAATAAAAAAAGCGCCACAACACGTGGCGCTTCGTCTTCGTCCGTCGGCGGTCAGCCCACCCAGAGGGCCAGCGAGATCATCGCCAGCAGCAGCATCCACAGGATCACGGCACGCCAGACCAGGCCCACCGCCGACTGCAGCGTGCGGACGCCGGGGTCCGCGCCAAACTCGGGAGGCACCGGCTCGGCCTCGCTCATGCCCGGCGCGTAGTCCACCCCAGCCAGGCTCGTGCGCAGCATGACGCTTGAATCCTCTTCGGCCAGCGGCTGGCCCAGCCGCACGCCGAGCGCCCCGCCGCCGCTGGCCAGCAGGATGCCGTTGACCGCGTCGTTCCACTTGCGCGCGTGGTTGCGCCACGCGTAGACCGCGTCCTCGAAATTGCCGACGATGGCAAACCCGATTGCCGTCAGGCGCGACGGCACCCAATCCAGCACGTAGAACGCGCGGGCGGCGAAACGCCCCAGCGCCGGGCTGCGCTCGTTCGACGGCGTGTTCCACTGGCGATTCAGGAATTCGGCCGTGCGATACAGCACCACGCCACCGGGACCGATCGGCACCAGGAACCAGAAGAACACCCCGAACACGTGGCGGTGCACGGCCACGATGGCCGCCTCCAGCGTGTGGCGGACGATCTCGCTCACGGGCATTTCGACCGTGTCGAGTCCGGTCCATTCATGCAGCAGCGTGCGGGCGGTATGCAGGTCGTCCCGGTTCAGCGCCTCGTGAATGTCCGTGAAGTAATGGCTGAACTGGCGGAAACCCAGGGTCAGGTAGAGCAGCAGGACATTCCAGACCAGCGTCAGGGCCACGCTGATCGACGCCAGCAGGTAGTGGACAAACACCACGGCCAGCGTGAGCGGCAACACAACGGTAAGCCAGGCCAGCGCAGCGTCGCGCGGGCGGCCGGTGTCGAAGGCGTGCTCGGCGCGGTCACCCAGCACACGCACGATGTCGTAGATGGGATTGTTCCGGCCGAGCGCCCGGAATTGTTCGGCAATCAGCGCCAGGAGAATGGATACGAAGGTCATCGCGTGACGATTAGTCGGCGCACGGCGTGTGCCGCGGCGGTCGCATGGCGGATAGGCCAGACGATAGCATAGCGGCAAGTGTTCCAAGTACCTGTAAGCACTGGTTACGGGTAAACAAATGGCGGCCGCGCAACGCAAACGCCCGCCAGGGCGGCGGGCGTCTGCAGCGGACTTCACCGGATCACGCCGGCAGGTCGAACACCAGCACTTCGGCGTCGGCGCCCTTTTCCAGGCTCACGGCATCCTCGCCGGCAAGCTTGGCGGCGTCGCCCGATTCCAGCGGCTGGCCGTTGACCGTCACCCGGCCGCGCGCCACATGCACGTAGGCCTGGCGTCCCGGCCGCAGCGCCAGCGTGGCAGTCTCGTCGCCGTCGATCAGGCCGGCAAACAGGCGAACGTCCTGATGGATCACCACCGAACCGTCGGCGCCGTCCGGGCTGCCCACCAGGCGCAGGCGGCCGCGCTTGTCGGCGGCGTCGAACGTCTTTTCCTCGTAGCCCGGCTCGATGCCCTGCTGGTTCGGCATGATCCAGATCTGCAGGAAGTGCGTGGTCTGGTCGGCGGCGTGGTTGTACTCGGAGTGGCGCACGCCGGTGCCAGCGCTCATGCGCTGCACGTCGCCCGGACGGATGACGCTGCCGTTACCCATGCTGTCCTTGTGCGCAAGTTCGCCTTCGAGCACATAGCTGATGATTTCCATGTCGCGGTGGCCATGGGTGCCAAACCCCATGCCGGGCGCCACACGATCCTCATTGATCACACGGAGCGGGCCAAACTGGATATGGCGCGGGTCGTAATAGTCGGCAAACGAGAACGTATGGTACGACTTGAGCCAGCCATGGTCCGCATAACCGCGATCTTCAGACTTACGGATTTCAATCATTTTGATGGCCCTCCTTGTGGCCTGGAATCGAACCCTTCAGCTCTTGGCTGCGGGCTCGGCGGCGTTTCGATGCTAGGCAGTTTAGGGGAGCGGGAGTATATTGGCGGGCACCGCGTTAGAAGCACTTGTTCAGAAATTCTGAATATGCCCCTGTCACTCGAATCCCTTGAAGTCCTTGACGCCATCGAGCGCAAAGGCAGTTTTGCCGCCGCCGCCCACGAAATGGGCAAGGTGCCCTCCGCGCTGACCTATGTGGTCCGCAAGCTCGAGGAAGACCTCGACGTACTGCTGTTCGACCGCCGCCGCCATCGGGCCGAACTGACGCCGGCGGGCCGCGCCCTGCTGGACGAAGGCCGCCACCTGCTGCACGCCGCGGACGACCTGGCACGGCGCGTCAAGCGCCTGGCCACCGGCTGGGAAGCCAGCCTGAACATCGCCGTGGACGATCTGGTCAATTTCCGGGCCCTGCTGCCCGTGATCCAGGACTTCTACGCCGAGAACACGGCCACCCGGCTGCGCTTTGCCAAGGAAGTGCTGGGCGGCACCTGGGATGCGCTGGTCAGCAACCGGGCCGACCTGATCATCGGCGGCGCGTACGAGATTCCAAGCACCCAGGGCTTCCAGGTGCGGCCGCTGGGCACGATTCCGTTTGTCTTCGCCGTGGCCGCGCATCATCCGCTGGCCACCGAGGAAGGCCCGCTCACCACGATCCAGATTGCCAAGCACCGCATCGTGGCCGTGGGCGATACGTCGCGCAACCTGCCCGCGCGCACCCACGGCGTGCTGGCCGGCCAGGACGTGCTGGTGGTGCCCACCATGCGCGACAAGCTCGAAGCGCAGATCCGCGGCCTGGGCTGCGGCTGGCTGCCCGCGCCGATGGCGCAGCCGCATATCGAAAGCGGCGTCCTGCAGGTGCGCGAAACCGTGGAAGTGCGCGCGCCCGGCAACTTCAAGGTGGCATGGCGCACCAATACGCGCGGCAAGGCGCTGCAATGGTGGTCCAGCAAGCTCGACGATCCCCGCCTGGCGCAGGCGTTGATGCAGCAGGCGCCGCAGCAGCCGGAGTCGTTCGAGTAAGTCCGCCGCACCATGCCGCAACGCTACCGGGGGCGCTTCGCCCCCTCTCCCACCGGCCCGCTGCATCTCGGTTCGCTGGTGACCGCGCTGGCCAGCTGGCTCGACGCGCGCGCCCATGGCGGCGACTGGCTCGTGCGGATCGAGGACATCGACTATCCGCGCTGCGTGAAGGATGCCGACACTGGCATCCTGCGCACGCTCGACGCGCTGGGCCTGCGGCCCGACGAACCGCCGGTCTGGCAAAGCCGCCGCGAGTCGCGCTATGCCGATGCACTGCGGCGGCTGGACGCCGCCGGCAGCCTGTATCCATGCGGCTGCTCGCGCAAGGAAATCGCCGATTCGCTGATCCATGTCCGCGAACGGCACCAGACGCTCGGCTATCCAGGCACCTGCCGCAACGGCCTGCATGGCAAGCTGCCGCGCGCGTGGCGCGTGCGCGTGCCGGACGGCCCTGCGGCCACGATCTGCTTTGACGATCGCTGGCAGCGGCGCCAGTGCCAGAACCTGGAAACGGAGCTTGGGGATTTCGTGCTGCGCCGGGCCGACGGGCTATGGGCGTATCAGCTGGCCGTGGTCGTCGACGACGCCGAACAGGGCATTACACACATCGTGCGCGGCGCCGACCTGCTCGACTCCACGCCCCGCCAGATCCATCTGCAGCATCTGCTGGGCCTGCCCACGCCGTCATATCTGCACGTGCCCGTAGTGGTCAACGCGATGGGCGAAAAACTGAGCAAGCAAAGCGGCGCGCAGGCGCTGGACACGGCCGCGCCGCTGGATGCGCTGCGGCAAGCCGGCGCGCACCTGGGCATCGTGAACGGAGAAGCGTCGGTCACAGCATGGCTGGCGGCGGCCACGGAGCAGTGGGCGGAACAGTGGCTGGAGCGATAGGCGGCGAGTGGGTCGTCGAACCCGATCCGTCCGTCGTCGCCCGGAATGATAACGGCCCGCCAATGCGGGCCGTTTTGCCAGTGAAGCCTTGGCGATCTTACGACTTGCGCGGCGCACCGCCCAGCAGTGCCGCCACCGGGCGCTTGGGCGCCTGACGGCCACGCGTGAGCGCGGCGGCCAGTTGATCTTCCGCCTTTGGCGCAGGCGTGTAGTTGCCCGACGGCTCGTACGGACGCGAGAAGAACGGATCGTCCGACGGACGGAACGCCGGCCGGCCATTGGGTTCGGTACGACGGCGGCGCGGGGCCGATTCGTCGCGCTCGCTGCTGCCACCGGCCGCACCGGCTGCACCACCCGCCGCACCGCCGTTGTCGCGCGCACGGCGCACGTCCGATCGCTGGCGGCGGCGGTCGGATTCTTCCTGGCGCGCACGCTCGCCGGTCGGGTCGAAGCCTTCCAGCGTGCCGCGCGGCACGCTGCGCTTGATCAGCTTCTCGATATCGGCCAGCAGGCGGTCATCGTTGCCCGGCACGTGGATCGACAGCGCGTCGCCGCTGGCACCCGCGCGGCCCGTACGGCCGATCCGGTGGACGTAATCCTCGGCGCTGAACGGCAGGTCGAAGTTGATCACGCACGGCATGGCCGGGATGTCCAGGCCACGCGCGGCCACATCGGTGGCCACCAGCGCATCGATGGTGCCGCTCTTGAAGCCGTCGAGCGTCTGCATGCGCTCGGTCTGGGTCTTGTCGCCATGGATGGCGGCGGCGTTGATGCCTTCGCGCTCCAGGTGGCGTGCCAGCCGCGAGCAGCCGATCTTGCTGTTCACGAACACGATGCACTGCTTCGACTGCTGCTCGTTGGCACGCTGCTTGAGCAGGTGCACCACGGCGGCCTGCTTGTGGCCATCCGGCACGGAATACACCACCTGGCGCACGTTTTCGTTGGTCGAGTTGCTGCGCGCCACTTCGATCGTCACCGGCTGCTTCAGGTAGCTCGACGCCAGCTTCTTGATCTCGGGCGAGAACGTGGCCGAGAACAGCAGCGTCTGGCGTTGCGCCGGCAGCAGGTTGATGATGCGCTGCAGATCGGGCAGGAAGCCCATGTCGAGCATGCGGTCGGCCTCGTCAAGCACCAGCATCTGCACCTGCGACAGGTTCACCGACTTCTGCTGTACGTGATCGAGCAGGCGGCCCGGCGTGGCCACGAGAATTTCCACGCCACGGCGCAGGGCGTCGGTCTGCGGATTCATGTCCACGCCACCGAACACAACGGTGCTGCGCAGGTCGGTGTGCTGGGCGTAGCGCGCCACGTTGTCGTAGACCTGGTCGGCCAGTTCGCGCGTGGGGGTGAGCATCAGCGCGCGCACCGGGTGGCGCGCCGGCGACGCGCTGGCGTTGGCCATCGGCAGCAGGCGCTGGATGATCGGCAGTGCAAAGCCGGCGGTCTTGCCGGTGCCGGTCTGTGCAGCGCCCATGACGTCCTTGCCCAGCAGCACCACCGGAATGGCCTGCGCCTGGATCGGCGTGGGCTTGGTGTAGCCCTGGTCGGACAAGGCACGCAGAATGCGCGCGTCCAGCCCGAAGCTTTCGAACGTCTGCTCTGCGGCTGGGGTCTGGTCTGGGGTGTTGGTCATCGTCATCAATGAGGTGTCGGTGCAGGGCGCGGAGCCGAGGCAACGGACACGCGTCTGGTACGGTTCAACGGGCGGCGCGCGGCGGAAAACGCGCGAAAAGATGAATTGCCCGGAAAATCAAAGACTTGGATTCTACCATCAGAGTCCGGGGGCGCACACCGGGGCGGAAGGGCAGTATCGGTGTTTGACATGTCAATGACATGTCAACAACGCGTCACATTACCGGGCGAGGATATCGCCCCGCCATGTCCACACATTGAGATCCGACGCCTTCCGCCATGACGACCCGCCTGCATTCGCTGCCCCCCGCGCCCCCCTCCGACGCCACCCGCCGCACTTTCCTGCGAACCTCCAGCCGCTTTTTCGGCCTGGGCGCCGGGCTCGCGGCCGGGTTGACAGTATTCGGGCCGCCGGCCCTGGCGGCGCCGGCCGTGGTGACGTCCGGCCGCCCTGACGCGCCGGATGGCATTCAGCTTGGCGATCCGTCGGACGATGGCCTCGTTGTCTGGGCCCGCGCCGGACAACCGTCGCGCATGATCGTCGAATACGCCACCGATCCCGGCTTCCGTAACGCCATGCGTATCGCCGGACCGCTGGCCAGCAGCGAGACCGATTTGACGGCGCGCACCCAGCTGACCGGTCTGTCGCCAGGTCAGTCCTACCACGTGCGGGTGGCGTTCGAGGCACCCGGCCGGCGACGTGCCCATGGCGCCTGGATGGAGGGCAGCTTCCGCACGCGGGCCATGACGGCCGACAAACCGGTCCGTTTTGTGTGGTCGGGCGACACGGTCGGCCAGGGCTGGGGCATCAACCCCGACCTGGGCGGCATGCGCATCTACGAGGCCATGCGCCAACGCAATCCGGACTTCTTCATCCACAGCGGCGACACCATCTACGCCGACAGCCCGATCGCGGCCGAGCAGAAGGCCGAGGACGGCCGTATCTGGCGCAACGTGGTGACCGAGGAAGTCAGCAAGGTGGCCGAAACGCTCAAGGAATTCCGTGGCCGCCATCGCTACAACATGATGGACGTCAATGTGCGCCGCTTCGCCAGCCAGGTGCCGCAGATCTGGCAATGGGACGACCATGAGGTGACCAACAACTGGTCCGACTCGAAGGATCTGTCAGCCGACAACCGCTACAAGGAGAAGGATGTGCGCCTGCTGGTGGCCCGCGGCAGCCGCGCCTTCCTGGAAAACGCGCCGATGCGCTGGCACCGCCAGGGCCTGGCCGAACGCGTGCATCGCAAGATCGCCTACGGCCCCCTGCTCGACGTGTTCGTGCTGGACATGCGCAGCTATCGCGGCCCGAACGGCTACAACCGCGAAACCGCCGAAAGCGCCGGCACCGCGTTCCTGGGCAACGCACAACTGGACTGGCTGATGGCCGAAATGACCGCATCGCAGGCCACGTGGAAGGTGATTGCGGCCGATATGCCGATTGGCCTGGGCGTGCCGGACGGCAAGGACGCCGAAGGCCGCGCCAGATGGGAAGCCATCGCCAACGGCGACGGCCCGGCGCTGGGCCGCGAGCTGGAAACCGCGCGCCTTCTGACCCGCATCAAGCAGGCCGGTCTGAAGAACGTGGTCTGGCTAACGGCGGACGTGCATTACTGCGCCGCGCACCACTATTCGCCCGAGCGCGCCGTGTACAAGGATTTCGATCCGTTCTGGGAATTCGTGGCCGGTCCGCTCAACGCCGGCAGCTTCGGGCCGAATCCGCTCGATAACACGTTCGGGCCGCGCGTGGTCTACCAGAAGGCGCCCACCGCCCAGAACATGTCGCCCTTTGCCGGCTTCCAGTTCTTTGGCGAGGTCAACATCGATCCCGCATCACGCGCGCTGACCGTGGACCTTCGTGATTTGAACGGTGTGTCGCAATTTCAGCAGACGCTGCCGGTGCAGGCCTGAATTGGAAGCTGAAGTTGGAGATTCAACGATGCACGCCTGGCCCGCGCACCCCGCAGCGAGACCAGGCGTGCCTTCTTCACGCTGACATCAGTCGCTCTTGATGTTGTTGTCCTTGATGACCTTGCCCCACTTGGCAAAGTCGTTCTGCATGCGCGCGGCGAGCTGGTCGGACGGCAGGTACGACGCCACCGTGCCGGCGCCCAGCATCTTCTGCTGCACGGTCGGATCGGCCAGTGCGCCCTTGAGCGCGTCGGACAGTTTGGCAACCACGTCCCTCGGCGTGCCGGCCGGCACCAGCAGGCCACCCCACGACGACGCATCGAAGCCCGGGAAGCCCTGCTCGGCCACGGTCTTCACCTCCGGCGCAAACGTGACGCGCTTGCTTGACCCCACCGCGATCGGGCGCAGCTTGCCGGCCTTGATATGCGGCAGCGCGGCGATCATGTCCGAGAACATCATCGGCACCTGGCCGGCCAGCAGGTCGGAAATCGCCGGTGCGCTACCTTTGTACGGCACGTGCTGCACGTCGAAGTGACCCAGGTTCTTCAGCAGTTCGGTCGACAGATGGCCAAAGCTGCCATTGCCGGCGCTGGTGTAGTTCATCTTGCCGGGGGCGGCCTTGGCCTTGGCGATGTACGACTGCAGGTCGGTCACGTCGGGCAGCGACTGCGGATTCACGACCATCACGATCGGCAGCTCGTAGGCGTTACCGACCGGCGTGAAGTCCTTGAAGATGTCGTAGCCCTTGCGCGGCAGCAGGTGCGGCGCCAGCAGCGTGGGCGTGGCCAGCATCACCAGCGTGTAGCCATCGGGGGCCGCCTTGGCCACGGTTTCGGTGCCGATGGTGCCCGAGGCACCGGGACGGTTGTCGATGACGATGGTCTGCTTCAGCGTCTCACCCATCTTCTGGCCGATGATGCGCGCGGCCGTGTCGGTCGGGCCACCCGCCGGGAACGGCACCACCAGGCGAAGCGGCTTGTCCGGGTAGTTCTGCTGCGCCAGCGCGGACGCCGGTGCAAACGGCAGCACGGCTGCCAGGGCCAGCGCGGACAGCGCCAGACGACGGGATTGACGACGGTGTTGCACAGTGCTTCCTCCAATATCGGCCCGGTACAGCGGGCCTCTTTCTCGTAATCGTTCTAGTAGTTTCTTGAATCGCGCTCAGAGCCGCATCGGCCCCGGCTGGAACAGCCGCGCGTCCATCGTGCGCAGGTCGTCGGCCACCGCCACCGGCGTGGCGCACTGGTCGAGCACGTCGCGCTGCAGGTCCACCCCCGGAGCGATTTCCACCAGCGTCAGGCGCGCGTCGCCGCTGGCATCGGCGCGCATCTCGAACACGGCGCGCTCGGTCACGTACAGCACCGGAATGCCCAGCGACGCGACGTACGGGCCATTGAAGCTCAGGTGCGAGACCTCGGGCACGATCTTCCTGACGCGCCCTTCCTTGACGATCTGCAGCGCGCCGTCCGCGGCGCGAACCTCCAGCCCGCCGGCCGTCAGCGTGCCCATGAAGACCACCGCGCGGGCGCTCTGCGTGATGTTGATGAAGCCGCCCACGCCGGCGATCAGCGCGCCCTCGCCTTCGCCGAACTTGCTCACGTTCACGTTGCCGTGGCCATCGAGCTCGGCAAGACCCAGGATGGCCAGGTCGATGCCGCCGCCCTCATAGAAATCGAACTGCGCGGGCTGGTCGACCACGGCCTCGGGATAGGCCGACGCGCCAAAGCTCAGCCCATCGGCCGGCGTGCCACCGATGGGCCCGGCCTCCACGGTCAGCGTGAAGCCGTCGAGTCCGGCCTGGTGTGCCAGCGCGCCCACGGCGGCCGGCATGCCCACACCCAGGTTCACCACGCGCGGCCGGCGCGCGGCCAGTTCCATCACGGCGCGGCGCTGCACGATGGTGCGGGCGTCCAGCGCGGCCGATGGGGCTGGCAGCGATTGCGCTTCCTTCGCCTTCTCGGCGGCATCGGCACGCTCGCCACGCCACGGGCGCACGTAGGCGTCGTTGTACGTCTCGGCAAACGTCATCTGGTGATGCGCGGGCTGCTCGCTGACCACCACGTAATCCACCAGGATGCCGGGCACGTGAATGGCCTGCAGCGTCTCGTGACAGTCGACGATCGACTCCACCTGCGCAATCACGATGCCCCCCGAGTTGTGGGCCGCCTGCGCCATGGCCAGCAGTTCGTGGTGGAACGCTTCGCGATGCGTGCTCAGGTTGCCGCGCGGGTCCGACGCCGTGCAGCGGATCAGCGCGCAATCGATGCGGAAGCTCGGATAGAACAGGTATTCGTCGCCCCGGAAGTCAACCGCTTCGACCCAGTTCGCGGTGCCCGCCGCAATCGCGTCGCGGGCCCGCTGGTTGACGGCGCCGCCGTGGTAGCGCGGGTCCTGCGTCGTGCGCGGATCCACGAACGTGTGCAGGCCGATCTTCGTCAGCACGCCGGGCTTGCCCCCGGCGATGGCGCGATACAGGTGCGTGAGCACGCCCTGCGGCAGGTTGAAGCCTTCGCAATCCTCGTTCATGGCCAGCGTGGCCAGCCGCGTGGCCGAACGCCAGTGCCCGCCGACGATGGCGCGCGTCATGCCGGCATTGCCGAAGTGATTCACCCCGCGTGCGCCACGGTCGCCCTGCCCTGCGGAATAGACCAGGGTCAGGTCGCGCGGCAGGCCATCGCGCAGAAAGCGTTGCTCCAGCGCCTCGGTCACGCCCTCGGCATGGCCGGCGCCGACAAACCCCGCACTGGCCACGGTCCAGCCGGTCTGGACGAGTTCTGCCGCCTGCGCGGTGGTGATCACCTTCATTGCCGTCTCCTGAGTCTTGTTCTGTCGTGGTTTTTACGGATCCACGTTTTGCGAACAAATGTTCGCGAAACACCTATCATACGGATCGGACGGCCGGACGCAAGTCGGGTCTGACCCGCAGAACCCTCATATTTCGATCCGCTTGAACCCGACATGCCGCGCAGCGACACCCAGACCACCGAAGACGCCATCGAGACCCCCAGGAAGGAGGAACTGCTCGACTCCCTGACCAAGGGCCTGGCTTTGCTGCGCCTGTTCGCCAGCGGCAGCGAGCGCCTGACCATGCAGGATGCGGCCGAGCAACTGGACGTGACGCGTGCCGCCGCCCGCCGCCTGCTGCTTACGCTGGCGCACAACGGCTACGTGGCCCAGCAGGGACGCCAGTTCGTGCTGACCCCGAGGGTCATGGATCTGGGCTATGCCTACTTTGCGTCAATGAACCTGCCGCAGCTTGCGCGTCCTTATCTGCAGGCGCTGTGCGCCGAGGCCGGCGAAAGCTGTTCGGTCGGCATGCTGGACCACGAGTCGGTGGTGCTGGTGGCGCGCGAGGAGCCCAGCCAGTTGCTGCGCGTGGACATGGCGATTGGCCGCCGCATGCCGGCCTATGCGCACTCGCTGGGCCGCGTGCTGCTGGCCGGGCTCGATGACGATGCCCTGAGCGCCTACCTGGACCGTGCCGAACTGCGCAAGCTGACACCGTTTACGATCAGCTCCCGTCCGGCTCTGGCGCGCAAGCTGGCGGAAGTGCGCGCCGATGGCTATTGCGCGCTGGTCAGCGAACTGGTCGATGGATTTGCCGGGATCTCGGTGCCGCTCACCGACCAGACCGGCAAGGTGGTGGCCGGCCTGGGCCTGAGCATGGTGCTGGGCAGCCGCGACCAGGCCTATCTGGAACGGCACTACCTGCCGCCGCTGCGCCACGCGGCGGCGCAGATCGAGGCCATCCTGAAGGCGCGATAAGTGCCCGTTGGCCCCAGAAGGAAAAAGCCCCGCTGGCCGGGGAGGTCGCGGGGCAGAAGTGGTAGCGGGGCAAGGATCCTGTCGCCCCGCCGCGTATCGTGATGCAAGGCGACTGGCGCCACATCACCCGTTTGTGGGGCATTTGGTGGGGTATCGCACGGCCAGCGTACGATTCCACACGACTTGATCCGTCAATACATCACATTCGCGCTCAGGCGTGCGGCAAGGCGCGGAAAGCGGGCAACGTCTCGGCCGCCGCAGTAAATGCGGCCAGCGCAGGATGCGACGCCGGCTCGACCCTGCCCGGCAGCAAGGCCTGCGTAAACGTCCACACCACCGCCGCCGTCAGGCCGGCCTGATCGAGGTCCTGCTCGACCGCAGGCAGCGGCACCGATTTCATCTCCGCTTCGAGCAGCGCGAAGGCGCTGGCGCACTGGCCATCCACCCGCTGCACCCACGGCTGATGCACTTTCTCGCTGGGGCGGAGGTTGTGCTCGTAGACATGCTGCACCGCCTTCTCGCACGCTGCGAGCGCCAGACCGACGATGCGCAGCGCGCGCTGGCGCGCGGCGAGGTCTGCCGGCATCAGGCTGCGGCCGGCCAGCGCCTCGGCGTAGTCGATGATCAGCGTCGAATCCATCAGCACCACGTCGTTGTCGCACACCAGGCTTGGGGCCTTGACCACGGGATTGATCTCGCGAAACTGCTCGAAGGTGCGAAACACCGACACCTGCTCCAGCGCATAAGGCAAACCCAGCAGCCGCAGCGTGATCGCGGTGCGGCGCACATAGGGGGAATCGAGCATGCCGATCAGTCTCATTTGGGCTCCAGTTTCAAGACGGACGAGGGGGAAGCGGGAGCCATACGATAGCGCAACCATGTCGCGCCCGTCGCTGTGTGATGGAATGACCATTTCAATCATTTTTATGATCGAACTGGTCAAAATCGATCGATTGGCCTACACTTCGCCCCACGTTTGATCGATCCGATCAAACGACTGCGCAAAACACACAGTGGCCGCACCCCACGCGGCAGGAGACGACGATGCAGATTCATATCAAGCGCGCCATCGAGCGCGTGCCGGGCGGCATGATGATCGTGCCATTGCTGATCGGTTCGCTGGTTGCAACGTTTGCCCCCGATGGTCCGAAGTTCTTCGGGTCGTTCACCAACGCCCTGTTCACCGGCGCGCTGCCCATCCTGGCCGTGTTCTACGTCTGCATGGGCGCCAGCATCAGCGTCAAGGCCACGCCCTACATCGTCAAGAAGGGCGGCGTGCTGTTTGCCACCAAGGTGGGCACGGCCATCGTGCTGGGCGTGATCCTGGGCCACTTCCTGGGCGAGGCGCCGATCAGCGCCGGCATGTTCGCCGGCCTGTCCACGCTGGCCGTGGTGGCGGCGATGAATGACACCAACGGCGGCCTGTACATGGCGCTGATGGGCCAGTACGGCAAGCCCGAGGACGTGGGCGCCTACACGATCATGTCGCTCGAATCGGGGCCGTTCCTGACCATGGTCACGCTGGGCGTGGCGGGCCTGTCGGCCTTCCCGTGGCCGACGCTGGTCGGCAGCATCCTGCCGCTGATGCTGGGCATGATCCTGGGCAACCTGGACCGCGAGATGCGCGAATTCCTGAGCAAGGCCGTACCCGTGATGATTCCGTTCTTCGCACTGGCGCTGGGCGCCGGCCTGGACCTGCACAAGGTATGGCAGGCCGGCATGCTGGGTCTGGGGCTGGGTGTTGCCGTGGTCGTGGTGACGGGCTTCACGCTCTATATCGCCGACCGCCTGAGCGGTGGCACCGGCGTGGCGGGCGTTGCCGCCGCCAGCACCGCCGGCAACGCGGCAGCCGTGCCCACCCTGGTGGCGGCGGCCAACCCGGCCTACACCGAGGCCGCCAAGCACGCCACGATCCTGGTAGCCGCCTGTGTGGTGGTGACTTCCGTGCTGACCCCGCTGCTGACCGCCTTCGTGGCGCGTCGCGTGGCACGGCGGACAAACGCCACCATGGCCAGGACCGCCGCATGAGCTGGCTCATCATCGCCGACGACCTGTCCGGCGCGGCAGACTGTGCGATCGGCTTCGCCGCGCATGGCGCGCGCACGGTGGTGACGCTGGATGCAGCGGCCGCCGTGGAAGTCGGCGGTGCCGATGTGGTCGCCGCCGACGTCGACAGCCGCCGCCTGGCACCTGCCGACGCCGCCGCGCGCAACCTCGAAGCCTGGCGCTGCGGCACGGCCGCACACCGGCGGCTCTACAAGAAGATCGATTCGACCCTGCGCGGCAACTGGGCCGCCGAAACGGCCGCGCTGCAGCCGGTGGCCGGCCTGGCCATCGTCGCCCCGGCCTTTCCGGCCATGGGCCGCGTCACGCGCGATGGCCGGATGTTCGTGAACGGCCAGCCGCTTGAAAGCACCGACATCTGGCACCTGGAAGGCCTGACCGGCCCCGCCGACATGGTGGCGCTGCTCGAAGCCCAGGGCCTGCGCGCCGCGCGCATTTCGCTCTACACACTGCGCGCCGGCATGGCCGCCGTGCAGTCTCAACTGGCAGGCTGGCAGGCCGAGGGCTATCAGGCCGTGGTCTGCGATGCCGACATCGACGCCGATCTGCTTACCCTTGCCCAGGCATCGATCGACCTGGCCACGCCGGTGTTCTGGGTGGGCTCGGGCGGTCTGGCACGCGCCCTGTCGGCGGCGGCACCCGTGCGGGGCGTGGAAGCCTCGCCCCCCGCGCCCCGCCACGAAGGCCCGGTGCTGACGCTGGTGGGCAGCATGTCCGGCGTGTCGGGCAGGCAGGCCGCCTATCTTTGCGAACAGGCCGGCATCGACGCGCTGGTGGTGCCGCCGCAGGCGCTGCGCGACGGCGCGTACCACGCGGCATGGACCGCGTCGCAGCAGTCGATTGCCGAATGCCTGATGGCGGGCCGCGACCTGCTGGTCAGCATCGGCCGCGACGACGCGTTCGATCCGGCCGAAGGGCCGCAGCTGTCCACCGCGCTGGCGCAGCTGGTATTGCCCTATTTTGCGCACGTCGGCGGCCTGATCGCCACCGGCGGCGAAACGGCACGTGCGATGCTGGCGGCCGCCGGCATCGGCGCCCTCACGCTGAAGCGCGAGGTGGAAGCCGGCGTGCCGCTATCCGAAACCCTCACGGGCCCCACGCGCCGCATTGCCACCAAGGCGGGCGCGTTCGGCACCGACGCCGCGCTATGGCTTGCCTGGCAAGCCATGCGCCAGGACTGATTTCCCCACCAAACGGGACATGGACAAATGAGCGACTACATTCCGGTTATCGGCATCACGATGGGTGATGCGACGGGCATTGGGCCCGAAGTCATCGTCAAGAGCCTGGCGCACGAGAGCGTCTACGCCCAGTGCCGCCCGCTGGTCATCGGGGACGCGCGCCGGCTGGAGCAGGCCGGCCGCCTGGTCAACTCGACGCTCAAGGTGCGCGCCATCGCCTCGCCCGACGAAGCCCGCTTCGAGATGGGCACGATCGACTGCATCGACCTGGGGCTGATCCCGGAAGACCTGCCGTTCGGCAAGCTGTCGGCCGTGGCCGGCGACGCCGCGTTCCGCTACATCGAGCGCGCCGTGCAACTGACGCAGCAGGAAAAGATCGACGCGATCTGCACCGCGCCGCTGAACAAGGAGGCGCTGCACGCCGGCGGCCACAAGTTCCCGGGCCATACCGAGATGCTGGCGCACCTGACCGGCACGCCCGAGGTGTCGATGATGCTGGTGGCGCCGAAGCTGCGCGTGATCCACGTGACCACCCACATCGGCCTGATGGACGCCATCCGCAAGATCGAGCCGGGCCTGGTCCAGCGCACGATCGACCGCGGCAACACCACGCTCAAGCGCGCCGGCATTGCCGCGCCGCGCATCGGCGTGTGCGGCATCAACCCGCACGCCGGCGAGAACGGCCTGTTCGGCCAGGGCGAGGAAGAGCAGAAGATCATCCCCGCCGTCGAGGCGCTGCGCGCGCAGGGCGTGGATGTGGAAGGCCCGCTGCCGGCCGATACGCTGTTCTTTCGCGCCGGCCGGGGCGATTTCGACCTGGTGGTGGCGATGTACCACGACCAGGGCCACGGCCCGGTGAAGGTGCTGGGCCTGGAAGCCGGCGTGAACATCACCGTCGGCCTGCCGGTCATCCGCACTTCGGTTGACCATGGCACCGCGTTCGACATCGCCGGCAAGGGCATCGCCGACGAGCGCAGCCTGCTGGAAGCCCTGCGCCAGGGCGCGGAGCTGGCCACGCGGCGCGCTTGATTGCCGACTGATTGCCGACTGATCTCGTATGGTCGCCCGGCGCGCATCTGACGGCGCCTGCACTGCTGTAAGATCGGGGATCGATTTTCGATCCCCTTTTTCTTGTCTCGCTCATGAAAGCCGCCGACCGCCGCCGCGCCATCCTCGAACTCGTGCTTGCGGGTGAAGACGCCAACGTCGACCGGCTGACCGCGAGCCTTGGCGTGTCCGAGGCAACCGTGCGCCGCGACCTGACCGCGCTGGCGCGCGAAGGCCGCATCGTGCGCACCTACGGCGGCGCCGCCGCGCTGATGCAGGTGGGCGGCCACGAACCCGAGGCATCGCTGGAGGAACGCAAGGCCCTGCAGCGCGACCAGAAGGAAGCCATCGCCCGCCTGGCGGCAAGTTTCGTGCAGGACGGCGACGCGGTGCTGCTGGACAGCGGCACCACGGCCGCCGCGCTGGCCCGCCTGCTGGCCGCGCGCGAAGACCTGCACGTCTACACCACGAACCTGCTGGCCGTAACCGCGCTGGCGGGCCTGCCCAGAATCCGCGTCACGCTGATCGGCGGCGATGTGCGCCCGTCGAGCATGGGCACGTTCGGGCCGCTGGCGCAGGTGGCGCTGTCACGCATCAGCGTCGACAAGGCATTCCTGGGCGCCGACGGCGTGGTGGCCGGCGTGGGCCTGTGCGAAGCCAGCGCGGAACAAGCCTACCTGAAGGAATGCATCATCCGCCAGGCTGCCGACATCTTCGTGCTGGTCGATTCCACCAAGCTCGGCCGCGCCCGCCAGCAGCACTGGACCCCGCTGGAACGCGCCTGGACGCTGGTCACCGATGCCGACGCCACGCCGGCGCAGCTGGAACCGTTTCACGCGCTCAAGCAGGTCGAGGTGGTGGTAGCCGAGTAGCTCCCATCTGATGCCGCAAGGGCGGCGATGGTTGGGGATGGCGGCGACCGTCATGCACCGAGTCGCGCACGCATGCCGGGGACATCCATCGTGTTCCCGGCGCATCGGCAACCTGCCCGAGAGCCTGGTGCTCTACGACAACCTCAACCGACTGGACACCCTGCGTTTCTGCGCAGCACACCGGCACGGTGGATCGGCGCCGCAGCGCCATGCCCGACCACCGGATGTAGCGGTATCGGCATCCCGCACCCGGAGCAGGGCTAATACGCCCCGCGCGCGCGCGTGCTAACTTGCCCCTTCCCGCCCGTGCATCCCACGCACGCAGGCAAGCCAAGTACGTTAGACGCACGCAATCACCCGATGGAGGCCGTCATGCAAATCGCTTTCCTTGGACTCGGCACGATGGGGCTGCCGATGGCCGCAAACCTGCTCAAGGCCGGCCATTCGGTACGCGCCTGGAACCGCTCGCCGGGCCCCGTCGACCGGCTCGTCGCACAGGGCGCGCACGGCGCCACCACGGCTGCCGACGCCGCCAGGGGGGCCGAGGTGCTGATCACGATGCTGGCCGACGACGACGCCACGCGCGACACCATCCTCGGCGGCGGTGCGCTGGACGCCCTGGCCCGTGGCGCCATCCATATCAACATGGGCACCGTCTCGGTGACGCTGGCGCGCGAACTGGCCGCGCTCCATGCGGCGCGTGGCGTAGCCTACGTCGCGGCGCCGGTACTGGGCCGCGTCAACGTGGCCGAAGCCGGCCAACTGAACATCCTCGCCGCCGGCGACACCCAGGCACTGGCCACCGTGCAGCCGCTGTTCGATGTGCTGGGCCAGAAAACCTGGATCTTTGGCGACAAGCCGGAGCAGGCCAACGCGGTCAAGCTTGGCGTGAATTTCATGATTGGCGCCGCCATTGGCGCCATGAGCGAAGGCGCGGCGCTGGCACAGGGCTACGACGTCGACCCGGCCGCGTTCCTGGACCTGGTCACCGCCACGGTATTCGCCGCCCCGGTCTACAAGATCTACGGCGGTGCGATCGCCGAACAACGCTTCGAGCCCGCCGGCTTCAAGCTGGCGCTGGGCGGCAAGGACGTCAGGCTGGCCCTGGAAGCGGGCGAGCAGGCCAACGTGCCGATGACGCTGGCCAGCACGCTGCGCGACGCGCATATCGAGGCCATCGCGCATGGCGATGGACAGAAGGATTGGGCGGCACTCGCGCTGACAGCGCGGCGGCGGGCGGGACGGGGCTGAACTCACGAAATTCGGCGCCGATTCGGAATTTCGCCAAAAAAAAGGGGTTACGGCATCAACCGTAACCCCTTTGTTTGCAATGGTGGGCCTCCCGTGAGTCGAACACGGCACCAACGGATTATGAGTCCGCTGCTCTAACCAGGCATGAGCTAGAGGCCCTTAGAAGGCGTGATGCTTAGCTGCCTTCCAGGAAGCTCTTCAGCTTGTCGGAGCGGCTCGGGTGGCGCAGCTTGCGCAGTGCCTTGGCCTCGATCTGACGGATACGCTCGCGCGTGACGTCGAACTGCTTGCCCACTTCTTCCAGCGTGTGGTCCGTGCTCATTTCGATGCCGAAACGCATGCGCAGCACCTTGGCTTCGCGCGGCGTCAGGCTGTCCAGCACGTCCTTCACCACGTCGCGCATGGAGCCATGCAGCGCCGCTTCGGCCGGGGCCAGCGTGTTCGTGTCCTCGATGAAGTCGCCCAGATGCGAATCGTCGTCGTCACCGATCGGCGTTTCCATGGAGATCGGTTCCTTCGCGATCTTCATGATCTTGCGGATCTTGTCCTCGGGCATTTCCATCTTCTCGGCCAGCGTCGCCGGATCCGGCTCGTTGCCGGTTTCCTGCAGGATCTGGCGCGAGATCCGGTTCATCTTGTTGATCGTTTCGATCATGTGAACCGGGATACGGATCGTGCGGGCCTGGTCGGCGATCGAGCGCGTGATGGCCTGGCGGATCCACCACGTGGCGTACGTGGAGAACTTGTAGCCGCGACGGTATTCGAACTTGTCCACCGCCTTCATCAGGCCGATGTTGCCTTCCTGGATCAGGTCCAGGAACTGCAGGCCACGGTTCGTGTACTTCTTCGCGATCGAGATCACCAGACGCAGGTTGGCCTCGGTCATTTCGCGCTTGGCTTCGCGGGCGCGCTTCTCGCCTTCGGACATCTTGCGATTGACGTCCTTCAGCTCCTTCAGCGGCAGCACCACGCGGGCCTGCAGGTCGATCAGCTTCTGCTGCAGCTCGTGCACGGCCGGCACGTTACGCTCGACGATCGTGCTGTACGGCTTGTTGTCGGCGACGATGGTCTCGATCCAGTCCAGGTTCGTCTCGTTGCCGGGGAAGCGGGCCACGAAGTCGGCACGCGGCATGCCGCACTTGTCGACCACGATGTTCAGGATGGCACGTTCCAGCTTGCGGACTTCGTCCACCTGGCCGCGCAGCGTGTCGCACAGGCGCTCGACGTTACGCGCGGTGAAGCGGATACCCATCAGCTCGGCCTGGATCGCTTCCTGGGCCTTCACGTACGGCTTCGACTTGTAGCCTTCCTTTTCGAAGGCACGGCGCATCTTGTCGAACTGCTCGGCGATGATCCGGAATTTCTCCAGCGCGGCAAGCTTCAGCTCTTCCAGCTGACGGGCCGATGCGCCGGCGCCGGCACCGTTCTCGTCGTCGTCTTCCTCGTCGCCTTCCTCGTCGTCGCCGTCTTCCGACTCCTCGTCCTCGTCAGCGGAGGCGGCCGCGGCGGCCGGCGAGTTGTCCTGGACTTCCTCGGCGTTCGGATCGATCAGGCCATCGACGAATTCGTCGATCTTCATCTCTTCGTTGGCGATGCGCTCGGCGCTGGCCAGAATTTCCGAGATCGTGACCGGGCAGGCCGAAATGGCCATGACCATGTCCTTCAGGCCGGCTTCGATACGCTTGGCGATCTCGATTTCGCCTTCGCGCGTCAGCAGTTCCACGGTGCCCATTTCGCGCATGTACATGCGGACCGGGTCGGTGGTGCGGCCAAATTCGGAATCGACGGTGGACAGCGCGGCTTCGGCCTCTTCCTCGGCCTCTTCCTCGCTGGTGGCCGACGGGGCGTTGTCGTTCAGCAGCAGCGTCTCGGCGTCCGGCGCCTGTTCGTAGACGGCGATGCCGATGTCGTTCAGCGTGGCGACCAGCGTGTCGATCGTTTCCGAATCGACCATGTCGTCCGGAAGGTGATCGTTGATTTCCGCATAGGTCAGGTAACCGCGCGACTTGCCCAGCTTGATCAGCGCCTTCAGCTTCTGGCGGCGGACCTCGAGTTCTTCCTCGCTGCCGGCCTGGTTGGACGAAGCGAATTCCTTGAGCAGCGCCTTTTCCTTGGCCTTGCGGTCCTTGGCCTTCTGCTTCTCGGTCTTGGGGGCCGCCGCGGGCGTGGAGGCGGGCGCGTCGTTGTCGTAAAACTCTTCAGTCACGTCTTCGATGGTGCTGTCTTCTTGCTGCATCTCGGCCTTGGGCTTGCGGCCACGCTTCTTCGGCTCGGGCTTGACGGCCGGGGCGGCGGGGCGCTCCGATGCAACGGGTGCGGGAGTTGCGGCACGGGCCTTCGGCGCGGCGGCAGCGGCGCCAGCCTTGGCGCTGCTGGTCCGGGTGCCGGCCGTCGTTGCCGCACGCTTGCTCTCGACTTCGGTATTCTGCTGTTTCGCCACGGTGATACTCTTGCCTTTCACTGTTGCAGCGGCATCACTGCCGCTTGTATTGGCGCTGCTGCCGCTCTCGCGTGCCGAAGTCGAGGGCTTTGAATTTTCGGATGTGCGATTCCTGGCGGAAGTGGTTCCGGCGGGCGCTGAAACGCTACGCGCGGACTTTGCTGGCGCAGACCGGGCTGATGTCGTCCTGACTGACGCGGTCGAAGTCTTCGCCGCCGTTGTTTTCACGGACGCCTTGCCGCTCCCTGATTGGGGAGCTTTGGAGGGAGCCTTCTCGGCTGCCCTTTCGGTTGCTTTGGCCTTTGCCATTGGCACGCTCACTTTCGCCAGTACTGGAGAGAGATTTCGCAATCCAAACCGGGCATTGTAGCACGTCGCCAATCCCCGGCTTCCTGTCAGGTGAGGTTTTCACCTGAAAAATCAAGGCTTAAGCGATTAGACCCCGGATTCGTCCGTCAGTTGGGATCACATGTGCAATGGCTCAAGCCGAAAAATCTGTGTGCTGCGCTTTTTATCGGGTGCCGCGTGGCGGCTACTCGTCTTCCGCGTTGACGGGCCGCCATCCCATCTGACGACGGCGCTGTACTTCCGGCATCAGCCAGCGATAGCGCGCCTTGTCGTCCTCATTGGCGGTGCCGGCCTGTATGGCGGCCAGCAATGTCTCCAGTTCGCGCTGCAGCGGGTCTGCCAGCAGCTTGTGTACGGCGCCGTCGAATTCAAGTGTCGCAAGCGCCTCTTCCATTTCTTCCTTCAGCACGGCGGCCCGGGCGGCGGCGTAGACGTCCGCGTACGGCGTCTGGGCCAGTTGCTCGTTGAAGGCCGCAAAATTCATGGTGCCCTGGATGCCGTCGCAGGCGGCTACCAAGTGAGCAAGCACTTCGGTTTCCGGACGCTGCGGATCGAGCAGCAAGGCGCGGGCATCCTCGTCAAGCCGGCTAGCCAGCGACGGGTAGCTCATCAGCAGCTGAATCACCTGCTGCTCCAGCCCGGTCGGCGCCTGGCGCCGCGCGCGGGGGCGCGGCTGCGAGAAACGGCCCACCCGCGACGAGTCGCTACCCAGCCCGCACACCGCCTCGATTTCGGCCGGCGTCGTACCGGTAGCATCGGCAAGTTCGCGCACAATCTGTAGCCGCAGACCGCCGGCCGGCATGGCCTGCAGCAGCGGCTTGGCCTCGAACTGGGCGCGGGCGCGGCCTTCGGGCTGCCGCAGGTCCTGGTCTTCCGTGACGATCTGGAGCAGAAAGCGCGACAGCGGCATCGCGTTCTGCACCTGACGCGCGAAAGCGTCGGTACCCTCTTCACGCACGTAGCTGTCGGGGTCGTGCTCGGCGGGCAGGAACAGAAAGCGGATGGTCTTGTTGTCAGCCACATGGGGCAGGCAGGCTTCCAGCGCCCGCCGCGCGGCCCGGCGCCCGGCGGCATCGCCGTCGAACGAGAAGACCACGGCGTCGGTCTGGCGCAGCAGCTTCTGCACGTGGATCGCCGTACAAGCCGTGCCCAGCGTGGCAACCGCGTTGGCAAAGCCAAGCTGCGCCAGAGCCACCACGTCCATGTAGCCCTCCACCACCAGCACGTAGCCATTCTCGCGAACGGCGTGTCGCGCCTCAAACAGGCCGTAGAGCTCCGTTCCCTTGCTGAAGAGCGGCGTTTCGGGGGAGTTCAGGTATTTAGGCTCGCCCTGACCCATGACGCGACCGCCAAATCCGATCACGTTGCCCTTGGTGTTCCGGATGGGGAACATGATCCGGTCACGGAACCGGTCGTAACGGCGCGGCTTGCCGTCGGCGTCACGCTTGTCCGGGGATTCGATCAACAGGCCATTTTCGACTAGTGGCGCCGCGATCGCATCGTCGCGATACGTGCCGAACACGGCTTCCAGGCCCTGCCAGTCGTCCGGCGCGTAACCAAGTCCGAACCGCACGGCAATCTCGCCGGTCAGGCCGCGGCCCTTCAGGTACTGGATGGCCTGCGGCGCACCGCGCAGCTGTTTCTTGTAGAACTCCGTGGCCCGCGACATGGCGTCGCTCAGTGCCACCGATCTGGCCTGCTGTTCCGCGCGCTGGGCGGGCGGCAAGCTGTTGCGTTCCTCGGGAACGGACAACCCCACCGACTGCGCCAGCTCGCGCACGGCATCGGGGTACGACTGGCCCGAATACTCCATCAGGAAGCCGATGGCCGAGCCATGCGCGCCGCAGCCAAAGCAGTGATAGAACTGCTTGGTCGGGGAAACCGTAAACGAAGGGGATTTTTCGTTGTGGAACGGGCACAGGCCCATGAAGTTGGCCCCGCCCTTCTTCAACTGTACGTACTTGCCCACCACGTCGACAATGTCCACGCGGTTGAGCAGGTCCTGAATGAAGGATTGCGGAATCACCCGACTGACCGTCCTGATGCCAAGGCCTGCCGGACACACCGGCGGCCATTTTTCTGGAATGCGTGACCGGAACGTCGCCCGGCTGCCATCGAATCATTGTAGTGCAGCCGCAACGAAATGCCGGCCTTCGCCGACATTTAGCGCCATGTCCCGTCAACGCGACGCCAACTCCGCGCTTCGCAACTGCTAATCCTGCTTATATCTGATGCGACTGCCAATTATTTGGGTGCAAGGGCAGCCTTGACCAGACCGGACACCGCTGTCATGTCGGCACGGCCGGCCAGGCGAGCTTTCACCAGACCCATGACCTTGCCCATGTCCTGCGGGCCGGTGGCGCCGGCTTCCGTCACGGCCTTCTGCACTTCGGCGGCCACTTCGGCTTCCGACAGTTGTGCGGGCATGTAGGCCACCAGCACATCGACCTCGGCCTTCTCCTTGGCCACCAGGTCGTCGCGACCGGCCTGCTCGAACTGGCTGATCGAGTCCTTGCGCTGCTTGATCATCTTGTCGATGACCGCGGTCACGGCGGCGTCGTCCAGCTCCACGCGCTCGTCCACCTCACGCTGCTTGATGGCAGCCTGCAGCAGTCGGATGGTGCCGAGGCGCTCGGTCTCGCGGGCGCGCATGGCGGTCTTCATGTCATCGGTAATGCGGGCTTTCAGGGACATGGCAATCTTCCGAAAAATTGGTAGCAACTGGGACCATAACGCAAAAACCCGCCGGAGCCATGGCCCGTAGCGGGTTTCTTGCAGAAGCAAAGCGTCGGTCAAAAGGGAACGAAGCGCCTCACCGGTCATGTGCGAGAGCGCCGATTGTAGCGCATGGCCTGCGCCACTGCATGCGCGGTGTCTATGCGGACCGGCCCCGCGCCGCCTCGGCCGCCGCCTCGCCTGCCGCCACGGCCGATGCCCAGGCCCACTGGAAGTTGTAGCCGCCCAGCCAGCCGGTCACGTCCACCACTTCGCCGATGAAGTACAAGCCGTCGACGTCACGCGCCATC
Source organism: Ralstonia sp. 25mfcol4.1 (assembly GCF_900104095.1). Taxonomy (GTDB): domain Bacteria; phylum Pseudomonadota; class Gammaproteobacteria; order Burkholderiales; family Burkholderiaceae; genus Cupriavidus. The sequence continues at coordinate 547,543 of NZ_FNJO01000001.1, forward strand.
ATGGTCGACGACGACAGCCCCCGTGTATCCACGCCGCCGAGCGTGACCTCGGCCTTCTTGTAGCCCTCGGTGCCGGACGGCACAAGTCGCCAGCGGTTCAGCGCCTCGCCAAGCTGGCGCAGCGCCTTGTCAGGCATGTCGGCCACCGACTGCGTGCCCTGCAGACCCACGGCGGCGCACCAGGCGTCGGCAAGCCGGGATGGCAGGCGTTCGGCCAGCAGGTTATCCAGATGCTTGCGACCGCCTTTCTTATGGCCGATCAGCCAGTCCGCGGCGTCCTCGCCATCGAACAGGTCGATCTCGATGGGCGTGCCGGGCCGCCAGTAGCTGGAAATCTGCAATACGGCCGGCCCTGACAGACCACGGTGGGTCCAGAGCAGGTCTTCCTTGAAGGCGCCGGCCGACTTGCCGCTGCCGGTGGCGATATCGACCTCCATCGACACCCCGGCCAGCGGCACGAACGGCTGCCAGGCCTGACCGTCGAACGTCAGCGGCACCAGCGCAGGGCGGGTTTCCACGACCTTGAGCCCGAACTGGCGAGCAATGCGATACCCGAAATCCGTCGCGCCGATCTTCGGGATCGACAACCCGCCGGTAGCCACCACCACCGCGCCGGCGCGCACCGGGCCCTGTCTGGTCAACAGCAGGTAGTCGTCCCCTTCCTTGCGAATCTCGTCGATCGTGCAGCCGGTCTGCCAGTGCACGCTTCCGGCGTCACATTCGGCGCGCAGCAGCTGGATGATGTCTTCGGCGCTGTTGTTGCAGAACAGCTGGCCGCGATGCTTTTCGTGCCAGCCGATGTCGTAGCGGCGCAGCAGGCCCAGGAAGTCCTGCGGCGTGTAGCGGGCAAGGGCCGACCGGCAGAAATGCGGGTTCGACGACAGGTAGTTGGCCGGGCCGGCCTGCAGGTTCGTGAAATTGCAACGGCCGCCGCCCGAGATGCGGATCTTCTCGGCCAGCCGCGTGGCATGGTCGATCAGCACCACCCGTGCGCCGCGCTGGCCGGCCACGGCGGCACACATCATGCCGGCCGCACCCGCGCCCAGCACCGCCACGTCGAACCGGTCTTTCCTGCCTTGTGTCATGTCGCCCTTTCAAGAAGCCGCGATTGTAGCGAATGACTGGCGCCCGAGCGCATGGGGTCAGGGTGTGCTACCCTGCTGGCCTTCCGATTTTTGCCGGCAAGATCGCTGCAGTTGCAGCCCGAACCCGTCCGGCCGCACCAGAATTCCCATGCTTGTCCTCGGTATCGAATCCTCCTGCGATGAAACCGGGCTGGCCCTCTACGACACCGGGGCCGGTCTGCTGGCGCATGCGCTGCACTCGCAGATCGCCATGCATCGCGAATACGGTGGCGTGGTGCCGGAACTGGCGTCGCGTGACCATATCCGCCGCGTGCTGCCGCTGTTGCAGCAGGTGCTGGACGATGCCGGCCGCCAGCGCAAGGACATCGACGCCATCGCCTATACCCAGGGGCCCGGCCTGGCCGGTGCGCTGCTGGTGGGCGCCTCGGTGGCCAACGCGCTGGGCTTTGCGCTGGATGTGCCGATGGTGGGCGTTCACCATCTGGAAGGACACCTGCTTTCGCCGCTGCTGACTGATGCCCCGCCGCCGTTCCCGTTTGTCGCGCTGCTGGTGTCGGGCGGCCACACCCAGTTGATGGAAGTCAAAGGCATTGGCGACTACACGCTGCTGGGCGAAACGCTCGACGACGCCGCAGGGGAAGCGTTCGACAAGACCGCCAAGCTGCTGGGCCTCGGCTATCCGGGCGGCCCCGAGGTGTCGCGGCTGGCCGAATTCGGCAATCCCGGCGCGTTCGAGCTGCCACGGCCGATGCTCCATTCCGGCAATCTCGATTTCTCGTTCGCGGGGCTCAAGACCGCCGTGCTGACGCAGACGCGCAAGCTCGGCAACGCCTGCGAGCAGGACCGGGCCAACCTGGCGCGGTCGTTTGTCGATGCCATCGTCGACGTGCTGGCCGCAAAGTCGTTCAACGCGCTCAAGCAGACCGGCCACAAGCGGCTGGTGGTGGCCGGCGGCGTCGGCGCCAACCGGCAGCTGCGCGAGCGGCTCGACGAGATGGGCCGCCGCCGCAAGGTGGACGTGTACTACCCCGACCTGGCCTTTTGTACCGACAACGGGGCGATGATCGCCTTTGCCGGCGCCATGCGCCTGCAGGCCGCGCCCCAGCTGGCGCGACATGGCTACGACTACGGCGTCACGCCGCGCTGGGATTTGTCCGATATCCGCCTGCCGGCCCCTGCCGGCACGCCGGCTTCGCAGGACAGCTAGTTCTCCCCGCCCGCGCCGGGCGGAAGCGGGGAGCCACCTCGAACGCTTACGCGACGCGCTTGTCGCGCTCGATCACGGCGTAGGCGCTGTGATTGTGGATCGACTCGAAGTTCTCGGCTTCCAGCGTGTACGCCACGATCCGTTCATCGGCATTCAGACGCATGGCGATGTCGCGCACCAGGTCCTCCACGAACTTCGGGTTCTCGTAGGCGCGCTCGGTCACGAACTTTTCGTCGGGACGCTTGAGCAGGCCCCACAGCTCGCACGATGCCTCTTCCTCGGCCATGCGCACCAGCGTTTCCACATCCAGGTCGCCGGCCAGTTCCACCTGCATGGTGATGTGCGATCGCTGGTTATGCGCGCCGTACTGCGAGATCTTCTTCGAGCACGGGCACAGGCTCGTGACCGGCACCAGCGCGGTCAGGAACAGGCGCGTCCGCCCGTCGCGCTTCTCGCCGGCCAGCGTCACTTCGTAGTCCAGCAGCGACTGCACGCCCGACACCGGCGCGGTCTTGCTGATGAAGTACGGGAACGATACCTCGATGCGGCCGGCATCGGCTTCCAGGCGCACCAGCATGTCGTCGAGCAGCGCACGGAACCGGGCCAGGTCCAGCGGCGCGCGGTTGTCTTCCAGCAGCGCCACGAAACGCGACATATGCGTGCCCTTCTGGTCCGCCGGCAGGCGTACGTCCAGGTTGAACGTGCCAACGGTGCCGATGTCGCCAGCCGGCGTCTTCAGTGTCAGCGGATATCGCACGCCCTTGACGCCCACGCGCTGGATCACGATCTGGCGGGTATCGACGCTCGATTGCACGTCGGGCATCACGAAGGCGGGATTGATGTCATTCATCTACGGTTTCCTCCAGGACGTCGTCAGGGGATGACGGCCATCCTTACGGTCGCGGCGTTTTCGCAGGATTTCTCCACGCCGCGCAACGAGTGTGAAACGACGGGTCCGGACAGAAAACGAGGGGGGCGCCGGCCCGCAGCTGCGAACACAAAAATGGGAATGGCGATTCTACGCAATATTGGAAGGTGCTGCCGCGCCCACGCGTGAATCCGCGTATTTCATGCGGACAATGGCCCGCCGATGCAGCTTCCTGCCGTTTGCGGACAGCCAAAACAAAACCGGCGCGGATAATCCGCGCCGGTCCCGGGTAAAGCGTGCTGGCGACTGGCCGTCAGGCGACGCGCGTGGCCACCTTCACCGGCTGCCCGGTCAGCGCAAAACGCTCGCGCACCGAACGCTCGATGCCAGCGGCATCCAGGCCACACTGCGACAGCAGGAAAGCCGGATCGCCGTGATCGATGAACTTGTCGGGCAGCCCCAGCACCAGCGTCGGAATCTCGATGCCGGCCTCGGCCAGGGCTTCGAGCACGGCGCTGCCGGCGCCGCCCATCGTCGCGCCCTCTTCCACCGTCACCAGGTAGTCATGGTTCGCGGCCAGCTGCTTGACCAGGTCAACGTCCAGCGGCTTCACGAAACGCATGTTTGCCACGGTGGCATCGAGCGAATCCGCGGCCGCGAGCGACGGATGCAGCATCGAACCGAATGCCAGGATGGCCACGCGCTGGCCGGCACGCGCCTGGCCTGCGCGGCGAATCTCGCCCTTGCCCAGCGGCAGCGCCGTCAGCGCGGCCTCGGTAGCCACGCCCACGCCCGCGCCACGCGGGTAGCGTACGGCGGTCGGGCAATCCTGCTGGTATGCCGTGGTCAGCAGCTGGCGGCATTCCTGCTCGTCGGCCGGCGTCATCACCATCATGTTCGGGATGCAACGCAGGAACGGGATATCGTACGCACCGGCGTGCGTGGCACCGTCGGCGCCCACCAGGCCGGCGCGGTCCAGCGCGAACACCACCGGCAGGTTCTGCAGCGCCACGTCGTGGATCAGCTGGTCGTAGCCGCGCTGCAGGAACGTCGAGTAGATCGCCACGACCGGCTTCAGACCCTCGCAGGCCAGGCCGCCGGCAAACGTCACGGCGTGCTGTTCGGCAATGCCCACGTCGTAGTAACGATCCGGGAAACGCTTCTCGAACTCCACCATGCCCGAGCCTTCGCGCATGGCCGGCGTCACGCCGATCAGGCGCTTGTCGGCGGCGGCCATGTCGCACAGCCATTCGCCGAATACCTGCGTGTATGTCTTGCGCGACGGCTTGGCAGACGGGCGGATGCCCTCGGCGGGGTTGAATTTGCCCGGGCCGTGATACAGGATCGGGTCGGCCTCGGCCAGCTTGTAGCCCTGGCCCTTCTTGGTCACCACGTGCAGGAACTGCGGGCCGTGGCCTTCCAGGGCGCGCTGGCGGATGTTCTGCAGCGTCGGCACCAGCGATTCCAGGTCATGACCGTCGATCGGGCCGATGTAGTCGAAGCCGAATTCCTCGAACAGCGTGGCCGGCACGACCATGCCCTTGGCATGTTCTTCCAGGCGCTTGGCGAATTCGAGCACCGGCGGCGCCACCGACAGCACCTTCTCGATGCCCTTCTTGGTGGCCGCGTAGAACTGGCCCGACAGCAGGCGGGCCAGGTGCTTGTTCAGCATGCCAACCGGCGGCGAGATCGACATGTCGTTGTCGTTCAGCACCACCAGCATCGGCAGGTCCTTGTAGACCCCGGCGTTGTTCATGGCCTCGAAGGCCATGCCGGCGGTCATCGCGCCGTCGCCGATCACGGCGATGCCCACGCGCTTGTGACCCATCGTGCGCGCTCCCAGGGCCATGCCGAGCGCGGCCGAGATCGAGGTCGACGAATGGGCCGTGCCGAAGGTGTCGTATTCGCTTTCCGAGCGACGCGGGAAGCCGGAGATACCACCGTACTGGCGCAGCGTCGACATGCGGTCGCGGCGGCCGGTCAGGATCTTGTGGGGGTAGCTCTGGTGACCCACGTCCCAGACGATGCGGTCGCTCGGGGTGTCGAACACATAGTGCAGCGCAATGGTCAGCTCCACCGTGCCCAGGTTGGACGACAGGTGACCGCCGGTTTGCGAGACCGATTCCAGCACGTAGGCGCGAAGTTCGTCGGCAAGCGTGCCGAGCTGGCGGCGGTCCAGCTTGCGCAGGTCCGCGGGGTCGTCGATATTGTTGAGCAGCGTGTAGGTCATGATGTCCGTTCGGCCGCCGGATTCTGTGTGTCCGGCTTTTCAGTTCAGTTTGAGCGCAGCACGATCAGGTCGGCCAGTTCGGCCAGCCGGCCGGCGCGTGCGCCGAATCCCGCCAGCGCCTCGTGGGCGTCCGTGCGAAGCTGGGCAGCCAGCTCGCGTGCGGCATCCAGACCAAGCAGCGATACATAGGTCGGCTTGTCGTTGGCGGCATCCTTCCCGGCGGTCTTGCCGAGCGTTGCCGTATCTGCAGTGACGTCGAGAATATCGTCCACCACCTGGAAAGCCAATCCCACGGCCGCCGCATATTGGTCAAGCGCCGCCAGACCGGCCGGATCGATGTTTCCGCACAACGCTCCCATGCGCACGCTGGCACGCAGCAGGGCGCCGGTCTTCATGCGATGCATGCCTTCCAGTGCGTCGCGCGTCATTGCCAGGCCCACGTTCTGCAGGTCGATCGCCTGGCCGCCGCACATGCCCACCGAGCCCGACGCCATGGCCAGCTCGGCCACGAGCTTCAGGCGCGCCTCGGCGCCGAGTGCCGGCACCTGTGCCAGCACGATGAACGCCTGGGTCTGCAGGGCATCGCCCACCAGCAGCGCCGTGGCTTCGTCGTAGGCCTTGTGGACCGTCGGCCGGCCGCGGCGCAGGTCGTCGTCGTCCATGCAGGGCATGTCGTCGTGAACCAGCGAATAGGCGTGGATCATCTCGACGGCACATGCCGCGGCATCGCAGGCCTCGGGTGCCGCACCCGCCACCTCGCCCGCGGCATGAACCAGCAGCGGGCGCACCCGCTTGCCACCGCCGAGGACAGCATAGCGCATGGCCTCGTGCAAGGTGTGTGGAATTGTGTCCGTGGACGGCAGTGCGGTGTCCAGGGCGGCCTCGGTCCGGGCGCCTTGCGCCCGCATCCAGGTAGCGAAATCGCTCATTCGAAATCTGCGCTGTTGTTATCGGAACGTGGCTCGCCGGCCAGGGGTTTCAGGGCATCGCCCTCCAGAACCTTGACCTGCTGGGCCACCCGCTCCAGGCTCTGCTGGCAAAAACGGACGAGTTCCGCGCCGCGACGGTACGCGGTCAGGGACGCTTCCAGCGGCAGTTCGCCGCTTTCCATGCTCGCCACCAGGGTTTCCAGCTCGGCCATTGCGGCCTCATAGGAAGCCGGTGGCGCACTGGCGGCCGGCGTATCTTCAGGCTGGACCGGGGCGGTCGTCGTTCTTGGCATGTCAGGCCTTGATCAGGGGAATTCGCGATTTTACGCCAATCCGGGGCCGGGCCGCAGAACAGTCTTATCCACTTGATGGATACCGGGCGTGCGGATCGTGCACTTGGCACAGTCTTTTGACAGGGAAGTGACGTGTGCGCCCGGGTCGTCTTTGGGAATGCGGCTGAAGGGGCACCTCCATGACGACCCGGGTCGACTTTTTCGCTAAAAACCCAAAAAAATCAGGCCCTTAATTTTTGGGCTCGGGTACAATCCCCGGCTCGTCAGCGATATCCGACCGTTGCATCCAGGACGCACTTTTCCGCCGCCAGACTGGTCAGGCGGAAAGGGAACCGGCGCGGATCCCGATCGTCTGACACGGTTTCCCAAATCGATTCATTTTTCGATGGTTGGGTTGTTCACTGCTTTCGCCTGTTCATAGGGAGTGGGGATAATGTCCAATCTCAGCACCGCGCTCAAGCTTGCGCCGGCTGATTCGCAGTTGCCCGTCGACGTCTACTTTGACGAGGCGCTGCATCAACAAGAACTCGAACTGCTGTTCAAGAAGGGCCCGGGCTACGTCGGCCACGCGCTGATGGTGCCGGAATCCGGCGACTTCCAGACGCTGGCCGCCGAAGACGAGGGCCGCGTGCTGGTGCGCAACCCGGACGGCATCGAGCTGCTGTCCAATGTCTGCCGCCACCGCCAGGCCATCATGATGAATGGCCGCGGCAACGCCAGGAACATCGTCTGCCCGCTGCACCGCTGGACCTACGACCTGCAGGGCGAACTGCTGGGTGCGCCGCATTTCGCGGAACAGCCATGCGTGCGACTGAACCGGTCGCCACTGCAGAACTGGAACGGCATGCTGTTCGAAGGCGAGCGCGACGTGCGCGCCGACCTGTCCCGCATGGGCGTGGCTGAAGACCTGAACTTCGACGGCTACATGCTGGACCACGTGGAAGTCCACGAGTGCGACTACAACTGGAAGACCTTCATCGAGGTCTATCTGGAGGATTACCACGTTGTGCCGTTCCACCCTGGCCTGGGCAGCTTTGTGTCGTGCGACGACCTGAAGTGGGAGTTCGGCGAGCAGTACAGCGTGCAGACCGTGGGCCTGCACAAGGGCCTGGAGCGCCCGGGCAGCCAGACGTACCAGAAGTGGCACGACGAAGTGTTGCGCTTCAACAACGGCAAGTTGCCGAAGCATGGCGCGATCTGGCTGACCTACTACCCCAACATCATGGTGGAGTGGTACCCGAACGTGCTGTGCATCTCGACGCTTCACCCGATGGGCCCGCGCAAGACCCGCAACGTCGTGGAGTTCTATTACCCCGAGGAAATCGTGCTGTTCGAGCGCGAGTTCGTCGAGGCCGAGCGCGCCGCCTATATGGAGACGTGCATCGAGGACGACGAAATTGCCGAACGCATGGACGCCGGCCGCCTGGCGCTGATGAAGCGCGGCATCAGCGAGACCGGCCCGTACCAGTCGCCGATGGAAGACGGCATGCAGCACTTCCACGAGTGGTATCGGCGCGCGATGGACTACCGCAACCGCTGAACGTTCGCAACCCGGTGCGGTGATCGCCCGTAAAACTGTGGACAACACGAAACGGACCGTGAAAACGGTCCGTTTTGCATTGGAGCGGCGGTCGGCGCACTGATAGAATCCGTTTTAATCGTTGCCTTATCAACGATTTTTTTCTGGCTCCGCCCCCTTTCCACGCTGACTCTCGCCCGGTTTCGCCATGCAATCGCTCTGGATGTTGTTTGCCGCCTTCGCATTTTCCTTGATGGGGGTGGGGGTCAAGCTGGCATCCGAGCTCTACACAACAGGCGAGATCGTCTTCTACCGCAGCCTGATCGGCGTGACGATCATGTGGATCCTGCTGTCGTCGCAAGGCACGTCGGTGCGCACGCCGCACATGGTCACCCACATCAAGCGCAGCATCTTCGGCGTAACCGCCCTGCTGCTCTGGTTCACATCGATCACGCTGCTGCCACTGGCCACGGCGATGACGCTGAACTACATGTCGCCCGTGTGGATCGCGTTGATTCTGGGCGCCGGCGCGGCGCTGGCCGGCACGCGCGGCGGCACCGACAAGAAGCTGATCGGCGCCATCCTGCTGTCGTTCGCAGGGGTGATCTGCCTGCTGCAGCCCTCGGTGGGCAAGGACCAGCTGGCGGGCGGCATGATTGGCCTGGTGTCCGGCGTGTTCACGGCGCTGGCCTACGTGGAAGTGCGCCAGCTGGGCCAGCTTGGCGAACCCGAAGGCCGCATCGTGTTCTACTTCTCCGCCGTGGGCCTGGTCTGCGGTCTGATCTGGATGCTGTTCACCGGCATCAGCCACCACACCTGGCACGGCGCAGGGTTGCTGCTGGCCATCGGCATCCTGGCCACGCTGGGGCAGACGTCGATGACGCGTGCCTACAAGCGCGGCAACACGCTGCTGACGGCCAACCTGCAATACGCGGGCATCGTGTTTTCAAGCCTGTGGGGCACGCTGGTGTGGGACGACAAGCTCAACTGGATCTCCTGGCTGGGCATGGCGCTGATCGTGGCCAGCGGCATCGCCACCACGCTTACGCGCGCCCGCGATACCGACAAGCATCCCACGCCGGCCACGCCGGTCAAGTCGCCCGAGGCGGAAGTGCATCCCGAGGTCTGACGCGCGCGCGGAAGCGGCGGTGTAGCATTGGCATCGACTTCCCACTCAACGCGAGACAGGTTCTTCATGCCATCACCGCTGATTTCCGCCATCGAACTGAACCAGCTGCGCGCCTCGGCCAGGCAGCATGTGGTCGTCATCGATTGCTCGTTCGACCTGACCAATCCCGCCGCCGGCCGCGAGATGTACCAGCAGGACCATGTGCCGGGCGCGTTCTACCTGCACCTGGACAATGAACTATCCGGCCCGAAGACCGGCTTCAATGGCCGCCACCCGCTGCCCGATGCCGATCTGTTCGTGGCGCGGCTGCGCGCGCTCGGTGTCAACGACGACACGCTGATCGTCGCCTACGATGCGCAGGGCAGCATGTATGCCGCCCGGCTCTGGTGGCTGGCGCGCTGGGTGGGCCACGGCGCCGTGGCCGTGCTCGATGGCGGCAAGGCGGCCTGGCTGGCGGCAGGCCTGCCGCTGGAACCGGGCGTGACGCCCGATCCGGAAGCCGGGGGGAACCTCACGCGCCGCGCGTCGCTGGTGCGTACCGTCGATGCCGCCGCCCTGCTGGAAAACCTGGACCACCCCGCGCTGCTGGTGGTCGATGCGCGGGCGGCCGACCGCTTCCGCGGCGAGAACGAAACGCTCGACCCCGTGGGCGGCCACATTCCCGGCGCCGCCAATCGATTCTTCAAGGACAACCTGACCGGGGACGGACGCTTCAAGCCGGCCGATCAGCTGCGCGCGGAATTCGGCCAGGTCTTCGGCGGCAAGACGGCGGCCGACACAGTCATGCAGTGCGGCTCGGGCGTGACCGCCTGCCACAATCTGCTGGCCCTCGAAGTGGCCGGGCTGACCGGTGCGGCGCTGTATCCGGGGTCGTGGAGCGAATGGTGCGCCGATCCGAAGCGCCCGGTGGCGACGGGTAGCGCCACCTGAGGCGCCAGACGGCCCAGCAAAAGCGGCGCCAGTTCAGTTTGACGCCGCTTCCGTTTTGGCCTTCGAGTGGCCATGCGCGTGCTGCTCGTGCACGCCGTTGGTGATAAAGACGATCGCCGCGATACCGGCCGCCACCAGCACCACCTGCACCGCCGATTCCTTAAGACGCGGCTTGCGCTGCATCTGCGGCATCAGGTCGCTCACGGCGATATAGACGAAGCTGCTCGATGCAATCACCAGTACATACGGAATCCAGCCCGTAAGCTGGTCCAGCAGGAAGTAGCCCACGATGCCGCCCAGGATGGCGGCCAGGCTTGACAGCAGATTGAACGCGAAGGCCCGCGCCTTCGAGAAGCCCGCGTTCAGCAGCACGATGAAATCGCCCACTTCCTGCGGGATTTCGTGCGCGGCAATGGCCAGCGCCGTCACCAGACCGATATGCGGATCGGCCAGGAACGCGGCGGCAATGACGATGCCGTCGGCAAAGTTGTGGAACGTGTCGCCCACCAGGATGGTCAGGCCGCTGCGCCCCGCTTCCTCGCGGTCATGGCCGTGATGGTGGTGATGCCCGTCGCCCTCGTGGTGATGCGAATGGCGCAGCAGCGAGATCTTTTCGAGCAGGAAGAAACCCAGCAGCCCGGCCAGCAGCGTGCCGAACAGCGCACGCGGATCGGCGCCGGACTCGAACGCTTCGGGCAGCGAATGAAGCAAGGCGGTCGCCAGCAGCACGCCCACCGAGAAGCTCACCATGCGCTCCACCACGCGCGAAGCCACGGTCAGCGACAGCAGCGCCGCGCCGAAGATGCTGCCGACGCCCGAAATCGTCGCCGCCAGCAAGATGTACAAAAGCGTGGAATGGATGATGAACTCCCGGACCGGCCCCCGCCCGACAGCCGGGCAGTCGTCGCCGACTGACTACGCTCGCGCACTAACGCAACATGGTTGCAAAAACGCGAAAGTCCGCATTGTACGTACCTCGGCGCCCTCTTTGCAATCACCCGCGCGGATGCAGGGGCTAATGGGGGCCCGGATCAAACGACTTTGTGTTCCTTGAACCAGGCCAGGCAGCGTTGCCAGCCGTCCTTGGCTGCCGCTTCCACGTAGCTGGCGCGGTAGTCGGCGTGGAATGCGTGGCCGGCTTCCGGATAGACCACGAAGGTTGACGCCCTGGCGTTCGGGTTCGACGATTCGGCCAGCGCAGCCTTCATCTGGGACACATGTTCCTGCGTGATCCCGGTGTCCTTGCCGCCGTACAGACCCAGCACCGGCGCGTGCAGTTCGCCGGCGATATCGACCGGGTTCTTCGGCTTCAGCGCGTTCGGCTGGCCCACAAGCTGGCCGTACCACGCCACCCCCGCTTTCACGCGCTTGCTATGCGCCGTGTACAGCCACGTGATGCGCCCGCCCCAGCAGAAGCCGGTAATCGCCAGCCGGTTCACGTCGCCGCCGTTCGCGGCGGCCCACGTCACGCAGGCGTCGAGGTCGCCCATCACCTGGGCATCGGGCACCTTCTGGATGATGTTGGCCTGCAGTTCCTGGATGGTGCCGTAGCTGGTGGGGTCCCCCTGGCGGGCAAACAGCTCGGGGGCGATGGCCAGATAGCCCAGCTTGGCGAAACGGCGACAGATGTCGGCGATATGCTCGTGGACGCCGAAGATCTCGCTGATCACCAGTACGACCGGCAGGTTCTTCTTGCCTTCGGGCTGCGCGCGATAGACCGGCATGTTGAAGCCGTTCGATGGCACGGTGACTTCGCCGGCAGTCAGGCCGTTGAAATCGGTCTTGATGGTCTGCGCCGTCACCGGCAGTACGGCTGCCGCAAAGGCCGAGCCCAGCGCGGTCTTGACGAAACTGCGGCGGTCAAACGATTGACCGGGAACGAGGCTTTCGACTTCGGGCTTGAGCATGAGGGGTCTCCGTGGCATCGAGGGCACCGCACGCGTCATCTGCATGTGACGCAAGCGCGGCGCCGTCGATTCTAAGCAAACATGGCCGCCAGCGCACGCCCTGGCGTGGTGGCGGCCATCGGCCATGATCCAGCCCCTTTTTTCGGATCCGCGCCCGGTCAGTGCAGCTTCACGCGCGGGCTGGTCTTGCTGCGCAGCCAGTGCGTCACGGTGTCGAGCCCCATGCCGATCGCGCCATGCAGCGCCAGTACGTGCATCCGGTACAGCGACGTGTACATGAAGCGCGCCATCAGGCCCTCGATGAACATCGAGCCGCCGATCAGGCCGCCCATCAGGCTGCCCACCGCGCTGAAGTGCCCCAGCGACACCAGCGAGCCGAAGTCCTTGAAGCCGAATTTCGGCAGCGGCTTGCCATCGAGCCGGGCCCGCAGCGCGTCGTACAGGAACGTGGCCTGCTGATGCGCCGCCTGGGCGCGCGGGGGCACCGTGGTCTGTTTCTCGGGCCACGGCGCGGCCGCACAGTCGCCGAATGCGAAGACGTCCGGATCGGTTTCGGTCTGCAGCGTGGGGCCGACCACGAGCTGCCCCATCTTGCTGACCGGCAGGCCAAGCGTGCGCAACACGCCCGGCGCCGTGATGCCGGCCGCCCACACGGTCAGGTCCGCATCGATGCGCTTGCCGCTGGCCGTCAGCACGGCATCGCCCGTCACTTCGGTGACGCGCTCCGACGTGAACACGTCAACGTCGAGCTTGCGCAGCAGCTTGGTGGTCTCGGCGGAGACACGCTCCGACAACGCCGGCAGGATGCGCGGGCCGGCCTCGATCACATGGATGCGCACGTCACGGCGCGGGTCCAGGTGGTGCAGCCCATAGGCATTGAGCACGTGGGCGGTATTGCGCAGTTCGGCCGAAAGCTCCACGCCCGTGGCGCCGGCGCCGATGATGGCCACGTCCACCTGCGGCCGGCCATCGGCACCCATGCGCCCCTTGCCGTTCTGCGCGCGCACGCAGGCCGCGATGAGCTTGCGGCGGAAGCGTTCGGCCTGGTCCACGGTATCGAGCGCAATGGCGTGTTCGGCGGCACCGGGCACATTGAAGAAGTGCGTGATGCAGCCGATGGCCAGCACCAGCGTGTCGTACGGCAGTTCGCGCGCGGGCAACAGTTCGGTGCCGTCCTGGTCCATGCAGGCCGCCACGTTGACGATCTTGCGTGCCCGGTCGATGCCCGTCAGTTCGCCCTGCTGGAAGTCGAAATGGTGCCAGCGCGCCTGCGCGGCGTATTCGAGCTGGTGGGTATTCGGATCCATGCTGCCGGCGGCCACTTCGTGCAGCAGCGGCTTCCAGATGTGCGTGGGCATCCGGTCGACCAGCGTCACCTGTGCGCGTCGCGACTTGCCCAGCTTGTCGCCGAGCCGCGTGACGAGTTCAAGCCCGCCGGCCCCGCCGCCGACCACGATGATCCGGTGGGGAAGGTTCGAAGGACGCGGCGCCACGCTGACTTGCGTGCCGCCTGCGGTAGTGTCGATAGGAGTGGGGGCGCTTTCCTCTCTGCCTTGTGCGTTGCTCATGGTCTACCCGATGTTTTCAATTTGAAAACCGGTGCAGGCCCCTGCGGCGTCTTTCTGTTGTGGTCTCGCACCGCGAGGCCGATGTTCTGCGTGCGGCTGGTACTGCCAGGAAACGGCTGGTTTGCTGCCAGTGTGCTGCAGAGCAGCACGGCTGGCAAGCCTTCCAGCGTCGATTCAGACAGTACTTCTTTGCATACATCGGCATCGCGCGGGAGACAGTTGCAACCCGGCGATCTGTGCCCTGTCGGGGCACGCGCGACTGTGCTGGCGGCAGCGCCCGGCAAGGTGCTTGCCGGGGTGCCTCTTGCGGGGCCCGGCCAGCTTGCGGCCCCGAGTGCGATCGCTAGTGCGCTTCCTCCCAGTTCGCGCCGCTGCCCACTTCGGCCACCAGCGGCACGTTCAGCGTGGCGACCGAGCACATCAGCTCGGGCAGTTTCGACTTCACCAGGTCGAACTCGGCCTGCGGCACTTCGAGCACCAGTTCATCGTGCACCTGCATGATCTGGCGCGACCCGAGCCTGTCGGTTTCCAGCCAGTCCTGCACGGCGATCATCGACAGCTTGATCAGGTCGGCGGCCGTGCCCTGCATCGGCGCGTTGATGGCGGCACGCTCGGCGGCCTGGCGGCGCGGGCCGTTGCCGCCCCGGATGTCGGGCAGCCACAGGCGGCGGCCGAACACGGTTTCGACGTAACCCTGCTCGCGCGCCTTCTGGCGCGTTTCCTCCATATAGTTGGCCACGCCCGGATAGCGCATGAAGTAGCGGTCGATGTAGTGCTTGGCCGCCTCGCGCTCGATGCCCAGGTTGCTGGCCAGCCCAAACGCGCTCATGCCATAGATCAGGCCGAAGTTGATCACCTTGGCGTAGCGGCGCTGCTCGCTGGTGACGGCCTCGCGCTCCACGGCAAAGATCTCCGCGGCCGTGGCGCGGTGGATGTCCTCGCCGTTGGCGAACGCGCGGAGCAGGTTCTCGTCGCCCGAGATATGCGCCATGATGCGCAGTTCGATCTGCGAGTAGTCGGCCGACACGATCACATTGCCGGGCCCGGCGATGAACGCTTCGCGGATGCGGCGGCCTTCCTCGGTGCGCACCGGGATGTTCTGCAGGTTCGGATCGGTCGAGGCCAGCCGGCCCGTCACCGCAGTCGCCTGGCCATAGCTGGTGTGCACGCGGCCGGTCTTTGGGTTCACCATCCTGGGCAGCTTGTCGGTGTAGGTCGACTTGAGCTTGGACAGGCCCCGGTAGTCCAGCAGCAGCTTCGGCAGCGGGTAGTCTTCGGCCAGCTTCTGCAGCACCTCTTCGTCGGTTGACGGCGCGCCGCTGGCCGTCTTCTTGACCACCGGCAGCTGCATCTGGTTGAACAGGATCTCGCCGATCTGCTTTGGCGATCCCAGGTTGAACGGCTGGCCGGCAGCCTCGTGCGCGGCCTGCTCGGCTTCCAGCATGCGCTGGCCCAGGGACGCGCTCTGCGCGGCCAGTTTGTCGGCATCGATCAGCACGCCATTGCGCTCGATCTTCTGCAGCACCACCGACACCGGCATCTCGATGCCTTCGTAGACGTACTTCAGGCCCTCGTCACGTTCCAGCTGCGGCAACATCTTGCGATGCAGGCGCAGCGTGACGTCGGCGTCCTCGGCCGCGTATTCGGTGGCGCGATGCAGGTCGATCTGATCGAAGCCGATCTGGCTGGCGCCCTTGCCGCACACCTCCTCATAGGTGATCGTCTTCAGGCTCAGCAGGCGTTCGGCCAGGCTGTCCATGCCATGGTTGCGGTACGACGCCAGCACGTAGCTTTCCAGCATCGTGTCGTGCGCGATGCCGCGCAGCGTGATGCCGTGGTTCATGAACACGTGCGCGTCGTACTTCAGGTGCTGGCCCAGTTTCAGGCGCGACGGGTCTTCCAGCCACGCGCGCAGCTTGTCCAGCACGTATTCGCGCGACAGCTGGCCATGGTTTTCAAGGCCGGCCACGTCGGGGCCGCGATGTGCCACGGGAATGTAGGCGGCCTCGCCCGGCTCCGCCGACACCGAGATGCCCACCAGTTCGGCCAGCATCGGATCGAGCGAAGTGGTTTCGGTATCGATCGCCACGAGCGGCGCGTCCACCAGCTTCTGCAGCCACGCGTCGAGCGCGGCTTCGGTGGTCACCGTTTCGTAGCGGATCTGGGCCGGGGGCAGGTCTTCGGCGGTCTGGTCCTCGGCGGCGGCCGGTGCGGCATCGAACAGACCGCCCTGTGCCGGTTGTGGCGTGGCACGGGCCGCGGCGGCGCGCGCATTCGGCAGCGACTCGCCGGTGGCTTCGCGCAGCCAGGTCTTGAAGCCGTAGCGCTGGAAGAACGCCACCAGCTTGTCCTTGTCCTCGCCCAGGTCGTGCAGCGCGTGAAAGTCGGCCACGGCGTCGCGGAGATCGCAATCGGTCTTGACCGTGACCAGTTCGCGGGCGCGCGGCAGCCAGTCCAGCGTGTTGCGCAGGTTCTCGCCCACCACGCCCCTGATGCCATCGGCACCGGCCATGATGTTGTCGAGCGTGCCGTACTCGGTCAGCCACTTCACCGCTGTCTTGGGGCCCACCTTCGGCACGCCGGGAACGTTGTCCACGGCGTCGCCGATCAGCGACAGGTAGTCGACGATACGCTCGGGCGCCACGCCGAACTTGGCCACCACGCCGGGCGGGTCCAGGACTTCGCCGCTCATCGTGTTGACCAGTGTGACGCTGTCGTTGACCAACTGCGCAAGATCCTTGTCGCCCGTGGATACAACCGTACGCACGCCCTGCTGCGTGGCCTGGCAGGCCAGCGTGCCGATCACGTCGTCGGCTTCCACGCCTTCCACGACGACGATCGGCCAGCCCAGCGCGCGCACCGCCTCGTGGATCGGCTCGATCTGGCGGGCCAGGTCCTCGGGCATCGACGGGCGATGTTCCTTGTAAGCGGGATACAGATCATCGCGGAACGTCTTGCCCTTGGCGTCGAACACGCAGGCGATATACTCTGCCGGGTAATCGTTGCGCAGCTTGCGCAACATGTTGATCATGCCGTAGATTGCCCCTGTGGGCAGACCTTCGCCATTCCTCAGGTCCGGCAGCGCGTGATACGCGCGATACAGATAGCTCGATCCATCGACGAGCAAGAGTGTTTTTGGACTATCCGACATTCCCATGGACTCTAAATTGACTGGTGCCCCTATTGGCGGCGCAGACTCAGCGCCCCTCGCCGACACGGATGTTTCCGACATTTCCGGCAACACGGTGAATCCGCCGCCCGGCAAGGCCTCGGCACATGCCGCAGCCATCGCTGCCAAGGCCGATGCCGCGGCTGCCGGCAAGAACCCCGAAGAACAGGAAGCTGCCGCGCGTGCGGCGGCAGCGCGCGCGAATCCGCGCAAGATGATTCCAAGCCTGCGTGCACTGGCCGACGAAGACCGTGCGACGGCCAAGAAGGCGCGCGCCTCGTGGCAAATGTTCACGATTATGGCAGAGTTCATCGAGGCCACCGAGTACCTCTCGGAGATCCGTCCGGCCGTCTCGATCTATGGCAGCGCGCGCCTGCGCGAGGACTCGCCGTACTACCAGAAGACCATCGAAATCGCGCGGCTTTTCTCGGACGCGGGCTTCGCGGTGATCTCCGGCGGCGGCCCCGGCATCATGGAAGCGGCCAACAAGGGCGCACACGCGGGCAAGTCGGCCAGCGTGGGCCTGAACATCGAGCTGCCTCACGAACAGCAGGGCAATCCGTACCAGGACATCGCCATGCGGTTCCGCCATTTCTTCACGCGCAAGGTCACGTTCGTGAAGAATTCCGACGCGTTCATCGTCATGCCGGGCGGTTTCGGCACGCTCGACGAACTGGCCGAGGTGCTGACGCTGGTGCAGACCGGCAAGTCGCGCTCGGTGCCGGTGGTGATGTACGGCAGCCGGTTCTGGAAGGGCCTGCTGGACTGGTTCCGCTTCACGCTGCTGCCGATGGGCCTGATCGCGGAGCACGACCTGGACCTGATGAAGATCGTCGACGAACCGCAGGAAGTGCTCGAAGCCGTGTACGAGTACTACGAGAAGCGCGGCGGCGACAACCCGATTCCGCCCAAGGAAGAAATGTTCTATCTGTAAGGCATTACGCGCCACATCCACCGGCCGGCCGACAGGCCCGGCAGGTGGACGCAAGGCCACGGGAGCGACCCGGAAAACGACAGGAATTGCTAGAATGGAAGCCTGCCCACCTGCCACATCCGGCGCCGCCGGCTGCATGCAGGCCAATTCCGCGTCGCGGGCCCATCTGCCCGCGCGCACAGGAGCCTCAGATGACTTCCCCTTCGCAACCGGGCGCCACGCTGGCCGATCTGAAAGCCGCCATCGGCCGCCACGGCTATCTGCTCGCGCTCGCCGCTACCGTCCTGGCACTGACTGCCACCCAGGCGGCGCTGGCAGAGGAAACCAGCAATGCGCTGACGCAGCAGGAACTCAATAAAATCAACAACCAGCCGATTGCTCCCGCCGCGAAGAGCCAGTTGAACCAGCCCCGCGAGCCGAGCTTCCAGTTGCGGGAACGCGACGGCACCCAGGTGACCGAATACCGCGACAAGGGCCGCGCCACCGAAATCCAGGTGCAGTCCGGTTTTGGCACGAAGTACGAGATGAGCAAACCCGAAGACAGTTCGCCCCGGATTCGTGACCACGACGTGAACCGCGTGCCGTCGGTAAACCTGAAATTCTGAGCCCGGTCCCGAGCCGTTCCGAGGATCGATCCGGCAGACCTGATAGTCTTACGCCTTTCTCACCCACGATCCGCGCCGGCGCCGCTTGCCTGGCGAGGATCGCGCCGGCCCTCCGGCAGCAATGCCGCGGCGGCGGAACGTGACCTTGCGGTTGCGGTCCGTCGTCCCTCCGTTTCGTACCAATTTGACAGTATGGCCGTATTTACCACGGTCTCGCAGGACGAGATCGCCCGCTGGCTGCTTGATTACGACCTTGGCGAAGTGCGCGCGCTGCGCGGTATCGCCTCGGGCATCGAGAACAGCAACTTCTTTCTGACCATGGAGCAGGATGGCGTCACGCGTGAGTACGTGCTGACCATCTTCGAGCGGCTTCGGTTCGACCAGCTGCCCTACTACCTGCACCTGATGGATCATCTGGCCCGCCACGGCATCAGCGTGCCGGCCCCGATGCCGGCGCGCGATGGCGAGATCCTGCGCGAACTGAAAGGCAAGCCGGCCACCATCGTCACGCGCCTGCCCGGCGCGTCGCAGCTGGCCCCGGCGGCCGACCACTGTGCCGAAGTCGGCACGATGCTGGCACGCATGCACCTGGCCGGCCAGGACTATCCACGCCAGCAGCCGAACCTGCGCAGCCTGGCCTGGTGGCAGCAGACCGCGCCCGAGATCACGCCGTTCCTGGACGCTGGCCAGCGCCAGCTGCTGACCGACGAGATCGCGCACCAGACGGCCTTCTTCGGCAGTGCCGACTACGCCGCGCTGCAGGGCGGGCCGTGCCATTGCGACCTGTTCCGCGACAACGTGCTGTTCGATACGGTCGATGGCCGGCATCGGCTGGGCGGCTTCTTCGATTTCTACTTCGCCGGCGACGACAAGTGGCTGTTCGACCTGGCGGTGACCGTCAACGACTGGTGCATCGACCTTGCAACCGGCGCGCTCGACCCGGTCCGCGCGCAGGCCATGCTGCGTGCCTACGACGCGGTCCGCCCGCTGACAAAGGTGGAAGCCGGGCACTGGCAGGACATGATGCGCGCCGGCGCGCTGCGCTTCTGGGTGTCGCGCCTGTGGGATTTCTACCTGCCGCGCGAAGCCGACATGCTCCAGCCGCACGATCCGACCCACTTCGAACGCATCCTGCGCCGTCGCATCGACGACGGGGCGACGCTCCCCTGGATCTGATTCGCCATGCAACTACTGGAAGTTTCCGCCAAGGAAGGCTACGTCTGGCTGCGCCAGGGAATCTGGCTGTTCCGCAAGAACCCGCTGGCGTTCCTGATGCTGCTGTTCATCTACCTGATCGCCGCCCAGCTGGCGATCTTCGTGCCGCTGTTCGGCATCATCGCCCTGCTGGTCTTCACGCCCGGCCTGTACGTGGGCGTGATGACGGCCTGCCGCGAGGTCATCCAGAACAAGCGGGTGCTGCCCACCATCCTGCTGGCCGGATTCCGGACCAACGGCAAGCAGGCCACGCGCCACCTGCTGGTGCTCGGGGCCATCTATGCGGTGCTGGTGTTCTCGCTGAGCCTGATCGCCACGGCCGTGGTCGATATCGGCGCGGTGGCGCCCATCGTGCTGCGCGGCGAAGAGCCGTCGGCCGATGCCATCCGCCAGCTGTACTTCGCGCTGCTGGTCGGCGCGGTGCTGTACACGCCGGTGGCGATGATGTTCTGGTTCGCGCCGCTGCTGGCCGCCTGGCACCAGGTGCCGCCGGTCAAGGCGCTGTTCTTCAGCTGGACGGCCTGCTGGCGCAACCGCGGCGCGTTCTTCACCTATGCGGTGATGTTCGCGGTGCTACTGGTGGCGGTGCCGCTGGTGCTGGAAACGGTCTTCGCGGCGCTGGGCGCGCAGGCGGTGATGTCGTTCCTGGTGACACCGTACTCGCTGCTGATGCTGGCGATCCTGTACTGCTCGTTCTACGCCACCTATCGTGGCTGCTTCAATATCGTGCCGCCCGGCGAGGCAGCGGAAAGCGCCCGGCAGGCCTGATCCTGCCACGCCCTGACGCACCTGACGCACCTGACGGTTCCTGCCGCGCCCCGCTGCCGCCATCGGCACCGGGGCGCAAATCCATCCTCAGTCGATCGGATCCAGCTTCGCCACCGCCAGCGCCAGCCACTTGGCGCCGTGCCGCTTGAAGTCGATATTGGCGCGCGCATCGGCGCCCTCGCCTTCCAGCGCCTTGATCCTGCCCTCGCCGAACTTCGTGTGGAACACGTTCTGTCCCACGCGGAAGCCGGTGGCCGCGGCGCGCTTTTCCTCGGCGTAGTTCTTGCCCGTGTCCATGCCGCCCGTGGCCTTGCTGCCCGTGTACGGCACGTCCTCGGCACGCTTGAACCAGTCGCGGCCCCAGGCGCTGTCGCGCTCCTGGCGGCTGACGCCATAGTTGCCGTACGAAGCCTGGCCTTGGGGCGTGATCCACTTCAGCGCCGGTTCGGGCAGTTCCTCGAAGAATCGTGAACGCACGTGGTAGCGCATCTGGCCGTGCAGCACGCGGCTCTGGGCAAACGACAGGTACAGCCGCTCGCGCGCCCGGGTGATGGCCACGTACATCAGGCGGCGCTCCTCCTCCAGGCCGTCGGCTTCCATGGCGCTGTTCTCGTGCGGGAACAGGCCCTCTTCCAGGCCGGTGATGAACACCACATTGAATTCGAGCCCCTTGGCCGCGTGCACGGTCATCATCTGCACCGCGTCCTGGCCGGCCTGCGCCTGGTTGTCGCCCGCCTCCAGCGAGGCGTGCGTCAGGAAAGCCACGATCGGGGTCATCACCACCGGCAACTGCTCGGGGTCCAGCACCTGCTGGTCCTGGTCGCCCTGCGCCAGCGCTGGCGCGGCGTCGCGGCTGGCGGGCAGCATGCGGGCCAGCGCGTCGAGGCCGTAGCCCTCTTCCACGACGAAGGCCTGGGCGGCCGTCACCAGTTCCTGCAGGTTCTCGATGCGGTCCTGGCCTTCCTTTTCGGTCTGGTAATGCGTGAGCAACCCGCTGGTATTCGTCACGTATTCCACGGTTTGCGCCAGCGTCATGCGGCTGGTCTCCGCGCGCATCTGTTCGATCAGGCGCAGGAAGGCCGCCAGCGACGTGCCGCCCTTGCCGGGCACGTAGGCCACCGCCTCGGCCAGCGAGCAGTTGTACTGGCGCGCGGCGTCCTGCAGGGTTTCCAGCGTCTTGGCCCCGATGCCGCGCGTCGGGAAGTTGACCACCCGGCCGAACGCGGCGTCGTTGCGCGGATTTTCGATCAGCTGGAGGTACGCCAGCGCGTGCTTGACTTCGGCGCGCTCGAAGAAGCGCAGGCCGCCATAGACGCGGTACGGGATGCCTGACGAAAAAAGTGCGTGTTCGATCACGCGCGATTGCGCGTTGCTGCGATACAGGATCGCCACCTCCGACCGCGCCATACCCTGGGCGATCTGGTCGCGGATTTCCTCAACGATCCACGATGCCTCCTGCCCGTCCGAGCCGGCCTGGAACACCCGCACCGGCTCGCCATGCCCCGCGTCGGTGCGCAGGTTCTTGCCAAGCCGGCGCGCGTTGTGCGAGATCAGGTGGTTGGCGCTATCGAGGATGTGTCCGTGCGACCGGTAGTTCTGCTCGAGCTTGATCATGTGCCGCACGCGGAATTCCTGCTCGAAATCGCGCATGTTGCCGACATTTGCGCCCCGGAACGCGTAGATGCTCTGGTCGTCGTCGCCGACCGCGAACACCGCCGCGGCGTTGCCCGTGCCGTAGCCGGCCAGCAGCTTGAGCCAGCGGTACTGCAGCACGTTGGTATCCTGGAACTCGTCGACCAGCACGTGGCGGAAGCGGTGCTGGTAGTGCTGGCGGATGGCGTCGTTGTAGCGCAGCAGTTCGTAGCAGCGCAGCAGCAGTTCGGCAAAATCGACCACGCCCTCGCGCTGGCACTGCTCGTCGTAGGCGGCGTACAGGTCGACAAAGCGGCGGTTGAAGTCGTCGTTGGCCTCGACGTCGGCCGGCCGCAGGCCCTGTTCCTTGGCGTTGTTGATGAAGTACTGCAGGTTCTTGGCCGGGTACTTCTCGTCGTCGACGTTGAGCTGCTTGAGCAGCCGCTTGAGGGCGGAAAGCTGGTCCTGGCTGTCCAGGATGGCAAAGGTCTGGGGCAGCCCGGCGTCGCGGAAGTGCGCCCGCAGCATGCGGTTGCACAGGCCGTGGAACGTCCCGATCCACATGCCGCGCGTGTTGATCGGCAGCATCGACGACAGCCGCGTCTGCATTTCCTTGGCGGCCTTGTTCGTGAAGGTCACGGCCAGGATGCCGGCCGGGGACACCCGCCCGTTCTGGATCAGCCAGGCGATGCGCGTGGTCAGCACGCGGGTCTTGCCGCTGCCCGCGCCGGCCAGGATCAGGGCCGGTTCGTCCGGCAAAGTGACGGCGGCGTGTTGTTCGGCGTTGAGATTGGCAAGCAGGCTGGACATCGGATCGGGGCCAATAAAGTAGGCGGCAATTATACCGGCGGCCGCCGCCCGGACCTGTCGGCAGCCGCCGCGCGCAAGCCTCCGGCTGCCCGCTCCCGGCCCGGAAATGCGCATCGGTACGCCGGCTCCCCTATAATTTGACGTTTTCCCCGGCCGAACGCCGCCGCCCGCCCCGCCGCGAGCCGGTCCGAGCCCCGATCCGCATTCCAAGCATCCCAAGACATCCGAGCATGACCGCAGAAGACCAGTCCCTTGCCAAGAGCTTCGAACCCGCCGCCATCGAGGCCAAATGGGGCCCCGAGTGGGAGCGCCGCGGCATCGCCCAGCCCACTTTCGATGCGAACCGTCCCGATTTCGCCATCCAGCTGCCGCCGCCGAATGTGACCGGCACGCTGCATATGGGGCACGCGTTCAACCAGACGATCATGGACGGCCTGGCCCGCCATGCGCGCATGCGCGGCGCCAACACGCTCTGGGTGCCGGGCACCGACCACGCCGGCATCGCCACGCAGATCGTGGTGGAACGCCAGCTTGAGGCGCAAGGCGTGTCGCGCCACGACCTGGGGCGCGAGAAGTTCACCGAGAAGGTCTGGGCCTGGAAGGAAGAATCGGGCTCCACCATCACGCGCCAGGTGCGCCGCATGGGTGCGTCGATCGACTGGACGCGCGAGTACTTCACGATGTCTCCCGAGATGTCGAGCGCCGTGACCGAAGTCTTCGTGCGCCTGTATGAACAGGGCCTGATCTACCGCGGCAAGCGCCTGGTCAACTGGGACCCGGTCCTGGGCACCGCCGTGTCCGACCTGGAAGTGGACAGCGTCGAGGAAGAAGGCTCGCTCTGGCATATCCACTACCCGCTGGCCGAACCGGACACCGTGCGCGGCCTGACCCATCTGACCGTGGCCACCACGCGCCCCGAGACGATGCTGGGCGACACGGCCGTGATGGTGCACCCCGAGGACGAGCGTTACGCGCACCTCATCGGCAAGTTCGTGCACCTGCCGCTGACTGATCGCAAGATTCCGGTGATTGCCGACGAGTACGTCGACCGCGAATTCGGCACCGGCGTGGTCAAGGTGACCCCGGGCCACGACTTCAACGACTACGCCGTGGGCCAGCGCCACAACCTGCCGCAGCTGTCGATCCTGACGCTGGACGCCAAGGTGGTGGCCGACGCGCCGGCTGCCTACGCCGGCATGGACCGTTTTGACGCCCGCAGGCAGATGGTGGCCGACCTTGAAGCCCAGGGCCTGCTGGGCGAGGTCAAGAAGCACAAGCTGATGGTGCCGCGCAGCGAGCGCACCGGCAGCGTGATCGAACCGATGCTGACCGACCAGTGGTTCGTCGCGATGAGCAAGCCGGCGCCGGAAGGCACGTTCAACCCCGGTCGCTCGATTGCCGAGGTGGCACTGGACGCCGTGCAGAGCGGCGAAATCAAGCTGGTGCCCGAGAACTGGATCAACACCTACAACCAGTGGCTGGCCAATATCCAGGACTGGTGCATCAGCCGCCAGCTGTGGTGGGGCCACCAGATCCCGGCGTGGTATGACGATGCCGGCAACTGCTTTGTCGCCCGCACCGAGGAAGACGCCCGCGCCAAGGCACAGGCGGCCGGCAGCACCGGCCCGCTGCGCCGCGAGGAAGACGTGCTGGACACGTGGTTCTCGTCCGCGCTGGTGCCGTTCTCGTCGCTGGGCTGGCCCGCGGAAACGCCCGAACTGAAGCACTTCCTGCCGTCGTCGGTGCTGGTCACGGGCTACGACATCATCTTCTTCTGGGTGGCGCGCATGGTCATGATGACCAAGCACTTCACCGGCAAGGTGCCGTTCCATACCGTGTACGTCCACGGCCTGGTGCGCGACTCCGAAGGCAAGAAGATGAGCAAGTCCGAGGGCAACACGCTGGACCCGGTGGACCTGATCGACGGTATCGAGCTCGATCCGCTGCTCAGGAAGCGCACCACCGGCCTGCGCCGCCCCAAGGACGCCCCCAAGATCGAAGCCAAGACGAAGAAGGAATTCCCCCAGGGCATTCCGGCCTTCGGCGCCGACGCGCTGCGCTTCACGTTCGCGTCGCTGGCCACGCTGGGCCGGAACATCAATTTCGACACCGGCCGCTGCGAGGGCTATCGCAACTTCTGCAACAAGCTCTGGAACGCCACGCGCTTCGTACTGATGAACACCGAGGGCCATGACTGCGGCATGGGCCCGTGCGAGAAGGATTGCGGCCCGGACGGCTACCTGCATTTCTCGCAGGCCGACCGCTGGATCGTGTCGCTGCTGCAGCGCGTGGAAGCCGATGTCGAGAAGGGCTTCGACGAGTACCGCTTCGACAATATCGCCAGCGCGATCTACAAGTTCGTCTGGGACGAGTACTGCGACTGGTACCTGGAACTGGCCAAGGTGCAGATCCAGACCGGCACCGAGGCGCAACAGCGCGCCACGCGCCGCACGCTGCTGCGCGTGCTGGAGACGGTGCTGCGCCTGGCCCACCCGATCATTCCGTTCATCACCGAGGAACTGTGGCAGAAGGTGGCGCCGCTGGCCGCCCGCGCCAAGGGCGACGGCAGCGAGACCATCGCCACGCAGGCCTACCCGCTGCCGGCCGCGGCCAAGATCGACGAGGCCGCCGAAGCCTGGGTGGCCCAGCTCAAGGCCGTGGTGGACGCCTGCCGCAACCTGCGCGGCGAAATGAACATCTCGCCGGCCCAGCGCATCCCGTTGTATGCCCATGGGGACAGCGCGTTCCTGAAGGAAGCCGCCGCCCAGGTGCAGGCCCTGGCGAAACTTTCCGAAGTGAAGGTGTTCGAAGACGAAGCCGAGCTGCAGCGCGAGGGTGCCGGCGCCCCGGTGGCCATCGTCGGCGGCAATCACCTGCTGCTGAAGATCGAGATCGACGTGATGGCCGAGCGCGCGCGCCTTTCCAAGGAGATTGAGCGGATCGCGGGCGAGATCGGAAAGTGCCGTGGCAAACTCTCCAACGAGAGCTTTGTCGCCAAGGCTCCTCCGGCCGTCGTGGCACAGGAAACGCAGCGTTTGTCGGATTTCGAACAGACGCTGGCAAAGCTGCAGGATCAACTACAGCGTCTGCCGTCCTGAATGTGATGGTCAGGTCCGTCCGGACTGTAAGTCGGACGAAACCCGACAGACGGCTCCTCCCTCGTACGGCACGGTATTACACCGGATTAAAAAGGAAGCTGAAATGGAAAACCGCGTCACCAAAGCAGTCTTTCCCGTTGCAGGGCTAGGCACCCGATTCCTGCCCGCCACCAAGGCGAGTCCCAAGGAAATGCTGCCGGTGGTGGACAAGCCGCTGATCCAGTACGCCGTGGAAGAGGCCATGGCCGCAGGCATCAACGAGATGATCTTCGTGACGGGCCGCTCCAAGCGGGCCATCGAGGACCATTTCGACAAGGCCTACGAACTGGAAATGGAGCTTGAGGCCAAGAACAAGCAGGCGCTGCTTGACGTCGTGCGCTCCATCAAACCCAAGAACGTGGAATGCTTCTACGTGCGCCAGCCCGAGGCGCTGGGCCTGGGGCACGCGGTGCTGTGCGCCGCCCGCCTGGTGGGCGATGCGCCGTTTGCCGTCATGCTGGCCGATGACCTGCTGGATGGCGAGTCCGACGAGCCGGTGATGAAGCAAATGGTGGACATCTACAACCACTACAACTGTTCGGTGCTGGGCGTGGAGGAAATCTCGCCGGAACAAAGCCGGTCCTATGGCGTGGTCGATGGCCGCGAGTGGGACGAGCGAGTGATCAAGATGTCCGGCATCATCGAAAAGCCGGCGCCCGAGAATGCCCCGTCGAACCTGGGCGTGGTAGGCCGCTACATCCTGACCCCGCGCATCTTCGAACACATCCGCAATCTCAAGCCCGGTGCCGGCGGCGAGTTCCAGCTGACCGATGCCATCCAGGCGATGCTGGACCAGGAGCAGGTGCTGGCCTACCGCTACAAGGGCGTACGTTACGACTGCGGCAGCAAGCTCGGCTACCTGAAGGCCACCGTGGAATTCGCGCTCAAGCACCCCGAGGTACGCGAGGAATTCAGCGCCTACCTCGCGCAGCGCGGCTGACCGGTCACTATCGGGCATCGCCGCCACGGCGTCCGCCCAAACAAAAACCGCCTCTCCGGAGGCGGTTTTTGGTTTTTATGCCCGTTCGGGGCAGGAAGGCCAGGCTCAGCGGCGCTTCATGTAGAACACGAACACCTTGTCCACTTCCGCATGGGACAGCAGTTCGTTACCGGTCTGCTTGGCAAAAGCCTGGAAGTCGCGCGTGGCGCCGGGGTCGGTGGCCAGCACCTTGAGCACTTCGCCGCTGGCCATGTCGGCCAGCGCCTTCTTGGTCCGCAGGATCGGCAGCGGGCAGTTCAGGCCGCGCGCGTCCACTTCTTTCTGGAATTCCATTCCTCTCACCTTCTAATTCTGGTTGATGCCGTATTGTAGCGAAGCAGCGACCAGGCTGAAGTCGGTCGGCCGGCGCGGATCTGCAATGTCCTCGCCGGTGGCTCGGTCGAAGAAGCGCACCGGCAAGCCGCGCCGCTCCAGGAAGTCTGCCACGGCAAATCCGGTACCGGCGTTCCAGATCCGCATCTTGTCCGGCGCCACGAGCTTGTACTCGACCAGCTCCTCCGACAGGCGGATATCGCCCTCGGCCCGCACGTGGTAGGCAATGATCAACTCGTTCTTGCGCATGAACTCGTAGACGCCGATCAGCGAGGCCGACACCGTATCGAGGTTGGTCTCTTCCTTGAGTTCGCGCGCCACGCCCAGTTCGGGCGTCTCGTCGCGTTCCATGAAGCCGGTGACCAGCGCGAACATCTTCTCCGGCCACGCCGCATTGCGCGCCAGCAGCAGCTTGCCTTCGTACTCGACCACGGCCGCCAGCACCGGCAGCGGGTTGTCCCAGTGCACAAAACCGCAGCCGTCCTGCACGCAGGCATGGCGAAACCGCCCGGACATCGGCAGGTGTTCCAGTTCCGCGCCGCAGCGCGGGCAGAATCGATAGGGTTGCATCGTGGGGGCTCCTGGGACTTTCTGGTTATCGTTGTGGCTATCGTTGAATCTTCAAAATCAGGCGCATGCGGCGCGGATATCGGCGGCAAACGCTTCCACCGTTTCCGGCTGCAAGTCCCACGCGCACATCATGCGGCAGCCGCCTGCGCCGATGAACGTGTAGAACAGCCAGCCCTTGGCCCGCAGCGCCTCGATGGCCGGCAGCGGCAGCTCGGCAAACACAGCATTGGCCTGGGTCGGAAACATGATGCGCACGCCCGGGACATCGGCAATGCGCTGGGCCAGCAGCGTGGCCATCGCGTTGGCATGGCGACCGTTCCTGAGCCATACATCGTTTTCCAGCATGCCGAGCCACGGCGCCGAGATAAAGCGCATCTTCGACGCCAGATGCCCGGCCTGCTTGACCCGGTACGCGAAATCCTCGGCCAGCCGGCGGTCGAAGAACACCACGGCCTCGCCCACCGGCAGGCCGTTCTTGGTGCCGCCGAAGCACAGCACGTCCACGCCGGCACGCCAGGTGATCTCGGACGGATGCACGCCCAGCGACGCCACCGCGTTGGCAAAGCGCGCCCCATCCATATGCACGCGCAACTGCCGGCGCTTGGCGATGGCCGCGATGGCCCGCACCTCGTCCACGGAATAGACCGTGCCCACCTCCGTGGCCTGCGTCAGCGACACCACGCGCGGCTTCGGATAGTGGATATCCGAGCGGCGCGTGACCAGCGCCTCCACGGCATCGGGCGTCAGCTTGCCGTTCTCGCCGGGCGCGGTGAGCAGCTTCGAACCGTTCGAGAAGAACTGCGGCGCGCCGCACTCGTCGGTCTCGATATGGGCCAGCTCGTGGCAGATCACCGAGTGGTATGACTGGCACAGCGACGACAGCGCCAACGAATTGGCCGCCGTGCCATTGAACACGAAAAAGACCTCGCAATCGGTCTGGAACAGGTCGCGGATGCGATCGCATACCTTCTGCGTCCAGCTGTCGTCGCCATAGGCTTTCTCATGGCCCGTGGCGTTGGCCTCCAGAAAATACTTCAGCGATTCCGGACAAAAGCCGGCGTAGTTGTCGGAGGCGAACTGCTGCATGGCGGAAACTGCGGAGGTCATCGGTTCAAACCCTGCCTGGCATCACTGCTTGTCGAGCCACAGCTCACCGCCGGTGGCCCAGTTCTCGCGCTTGATGTCGGTGATGATGATGTCGACGGCGCCGGCCGAGCAGCCAAGCGTCTCGCACGTGACGCGCGTGATTTCCTCGACGAACTTGCGCTTCTGGTCAACGGTGCGGCCTTCGAACATCTCTACGTGAAACGTGGGCATTGCATGGCTCCTTTACGAGTTTTCAGTCTTTATAGGTGGGATCGATTTTATCCAGTCTGCGCAGCAGCGCGGGCCATTCCATCACGCCCTCGACGGCGCCGTTGTCGAACAGATGCAGCGACGTCTTGTCCGCGATGGCCGGCGGCGGCTGCACGGTGGCGCTGCCCAGCTGGGCCCCGAGCTGGATCTCGCACGCCTTGATCAGCGTGGCCATCAGTACGTAGGCTTCGGCCACGGTGCGACCGACCGTCAGCGTGCCATGGTTACGCAGCAGCATGGCCGGATGGCCGCCCAGCGACGCGGTCAGGCGCGCGCCTTCGGCGGGCGTGAACGCCAGGCCTTCGTAGTCGTGATAAGCCATACGGCCGTGAAAACGCAGGGCGTGCTGCGACAGCGGGAGCAGCCCTTCGGCCTGGGCGGACACAGCAATGCCGGCGGTGTTATGCAGGTGCATCACGCACTGCGCATCGGCACGCGCGGCATGCACGGCCGCGTGCAGCGCAAAGCCCGTGACGTTGACCGGATGCACGGGTTCACCGACCACTTCGCCCCGGCCATTGATCTTCACGAGGTCCGAGGCGCGAATCTCGTCGAAGGCAAAGCCGAACGGATTGATCAGGAAATGGTCGGGCTCACCGGGCACGGTGGCCGAGATATGGGTGTAGATGAGGTCATCCCAGCGTTCCAGCGCGGCCAGCCGGTAGGCGGCGGCCAGGTCCACGCGCACGCGCGCTTCATCGGGGCTGATGGGCAGTACCGGGCCGTTGGCACGTCCGGGCTGCAAGGCAAAAGACATGGGGGCTTGGCTTTCGCGCCGCCCTGCAGCGCCGGCGCGGGGGCGTCCGGGTCGAGTGAGCGGCGAAGCCGATACTGTAGCGCAGTCGCTAGCGCGGCGTGTGTCCGTCCACCGGCATCGTGCGCCACATCCACAGGTAGATCAGCGCGCCTGTCAGCAGCGCCAGCGCCGCCACGCCCAGCGAGGCGCCGAAGCCGCCCGTGCGGGCTACGAGCGCCGTGGCCAGCGGCGGCCCCGCAATCTGCCCGATGGCGTAGGCGGCCGTCATCAGGCCGATCAGCTTGGCCGCGCGGCCGCCCCACAGGCGCCGCGCCTCCCGCATCGCAAACGACACCAGCGCGGTGAACGGCAAACCCACCAGCAGGCTGCTCAGCGCAAAGCCCGCCACGGTGGGCCACACGGCGGCCACGCCCACCCCAGCCGCCTGCAGCGTGTACAGCACCATCATCATGCGGCGGTTGTCGTGATGCATGCCGACCCGGGTGGCCAGCCAGGCGCCGACCGCCACGCCGGCGCCCAGTATCGGCCAGAACAGGTCGGCCCAGACGCTGCCGGGCATGGCATGCCGGGCGATGACCGGCAGGAACGTGGCCGTGATGATGTATCCGAAGCCCGCCAGGCCGTAGGCCAGCGTCAGCGCCCAGGTTTCGACGTCCAGGCGCGGCGTCGGCGCCGCCGTGGTCGCCGCGCCCGGCGTGGCACCGTGCAGGGACGCCGGGGCCGGCGATCCGTAGACGCGCCATACCGGCAACAGCATCACGGCGCCGAGGATCGTGAATGTGATCCACCCCCAGTTGGCCTGCCACCCCGCGCCTACCATGGCAAAGGCGGAAAGCCCGGTCACCACGATGCCGATGCCCGGCCCGCAGAACATCAGCCCGCCCAGCGTGGGATGACCCAGTTCGGCCAGCCGCTGCATGCACCAGGCGGTACCGTAGACCATCACCAGGGCACTGGCGATGCCGGCCAGCGTGCGCCAGGCCAGCCAGGCCGGCATGCCGCCGGGCAGCGCCATCGCCAGTGTCAGGACGACGGTCAGCGCCAGTGCGCCGCGCACCATCCGTACCGGGTCCGGCCGGATAAACAGGCACAGCACTGCGCCCACCAGATAGCCGATGTAGTTCAGCGTCGCCAGCGCGCTGCCCTCGGCCAATGTGACCGTGCCGTCGTGCAGCATCATTGGGAGCAGCGGCGTGAAGGCGAATCGGCCAATGCCCATGGCCAGCGCCAGCGACACCAGACCGGCCAGCGCCACGGCCAGCGGCCCGGCGGTCGGCCGGGCTTCGGCGGGGCTGGCGGAAACGTCAACGTTGGCGAAGGGCAAGCGTGGCATCGGATAGGAAGCGAGCGGACATCTGGAGCATTTCTGAATTGTTGACTATGCTATGCCCGAACAATCCATCACGGAAAATGAATAATTGAGATGCAACCCATCTCAATTTGAATGGAAATAGCATATGGACCTGGCCGCACTGGAGATTTTTCGTACGGTGGTGGAAACCGGCGGCATCACGCGGGCCGCCGAACGGCTGCATCGGGTGCAGTCGAACGTGACCACGCGCATCCGGCAACTGGAGCAATCGCTGGGGGTGGAGCTTTTTGTCAGGGATGGGCGACGCATGGTGCTCACGCCGGCCGGCCAGACCTTGTTCGACTATGCCTGCCGCATCCTGCAGCTGTCCGAGGAAGCGAAGCATGCGGTGCAGCCGGCGCATCCGCACGGACGGCTGCGGATCGCGTCGATGGAAAGCACGGCGGCCAGCCGCCTGCCGAACATGCTGGCGGCCTATCACCAGCAATGGCCGGACGTGGAGCTGGAGCTGGTCACGCTGATCACCAGCAAGGCGCTCGACGCGGTGCGCCGTTTCGAGGTGGATTGCGCATTCGTGGCCGAACCGCTGGGCGACCCGGATCTGGTCAGCCTGCCCGCGTTCGACGAAGAACTGGTGATCGTGTCCAGCACCAGCCATCGGCCCATCCAGTCGCCCGAGGACGTCGAGCGCGCCACGCTGCTGGCGTTCGAGACCGGCTGCAACTACCGCACCCGCTTCGAGCAGTGGTTTGGCCAGTGCGGCCGGGGCATGAACCGCGTGATCCAGCTTGGCTCGTATCACGCCATCGTCACCTGCGCGGCGGCCGGCATCGGCGTGGGCATCGTGCCGCGATCGGTGCTGGCGCTCTATCGCAACCTGCCGCAGATCGGCATCCATCCGCTGGGCGACACCGGACGCGTCACCACCGTGCTCGCCTGGCATCCCTCGATGGCAGGCACCGCGCTGATGGCGCTGGCCGACATGCTGGCCGATCGGATGGGTACGCTCGACGATACCCGGGCGGTAGCCTGAGGAGGCTGGGGTGGCCTGAGCATGCGGCCGCCTGGCTGAGGCGTGCGCCTTCGCTTCGCCCTGCAGGATGTGGCCGGTCGCCTACACTGAAAGTGGCGCGGCCACGGCATTCACGGCGGGCCGCGCACCGCCATGACACACGCATATGCGTTACACCGGCCACCGCCGCCTGCCGGCCACTGGCACTGGTCGCATGGACTCGCGCTGGCCTGCGTGAGCCTGTTATTGCTGACGGTCTCCGGCGCGCTTGCCCAGCGGGCCGCTCCCGAGCGGGCGATATCGGTCATGGCGTCGTCCGTGGCCCCGGTCTACGTCGTCCCGGTGCAGGGCGCCATCAGCCCCGCCAGCGCCAGTTTCGCCGTGCGCAGCATCGAGCGCGCCCGCAAGCAGGGCGCCCAGCTGATCGTGCTGGAAATGGACACACCCGGCGGCCTCGACAAATCGATGCGCGACATCATCCAGGCCATCCTGGCGTCGGCGGTGCCCGTGGCCACGTACGTCTATCCAGGCGGCGCACGCGCGGCCAGCGCCGGCACCTACATCCTCTATGCCAGCCATGTCGCCGCCATGGCGCCCGGCACGAACCTGGGCGCGGCCAGCCCGGTGGCCATCGGCATCGGCGGACCGAGGCCCGAGGCCGCCCCTGCCCCGGCATCGGCGCCTGCCAGCGCCCCGGCCGGCGAAGACACCATGACGCGCAAGCAGATGCACGACGCATCGGCCTATATCCGCGGTTTGGCGCAGTTGCGGCACCGCAATGCCGAATGGGGCGAACGGGCAGTCCGCGAAGCGGTGAGCCTGTCCGCTGACGAAGCAGTCGCGCAGAAGGTGGCCGATCTGGTGGCGCCCGACCTGCCCGCCCTGCTCCGGCAACTGGACGGCCGGCAGGTCGAGGCCGCAGGCGCCACGCGCACACTGCATACGGCCGGCGCGCCCATCGTCACGCTGGAACCCGACTGGCGCAGCCGGCTGCTGGCGGTCATCACCGACCCTAGCGTGGCCCTGATCCTGATGATGATCGGCATCTACGGGCTGATCTTCGAATTTTCCACGCCTGGCATGGTGATCCCTGGCATCGCCGGGGCGATCTGCCTGCTGCTGGGCCTGTTCGCGCTGCAGATGCTGCCCATCAACTACGCCGGGCTCGCGCTGATCGCGTTCGGCGTGGGGTGCATGGTGGCCGAGGTGTTCCTGCCGACGTTCGGCGCCGTGGGCGTGGGCGGCATCATTGCGTTCGCGTTTGGGGCGGTGATGCTGATCGACACCGACGTGCCGGGCTTCGGCGTGCCGCTTTCGCTGATTGCCGCGCTGTCCGGCATTTCGGCAGTATTCCTGTTCGGCATGTCCGCGCTGCTGCTGCGGGCGCGGCGGCGGCCCGTGGTCAGCGGGGCCGACACGCTGGTGGGCAGCGTCGGCGTCGTGGTGACGGACACGGAGACCGACCCGACCGACCCGACCGACAGTTGGGCGATGGTCCGCGGCGAACAATGGCGCATCCGCAGCAACCGCCCGCTGGCACGCGGCGATGCCGTGCGCGTGACCGGCCGTCACGGCCTGGTGCTGGATGTCACTTCGATTCACGATGCCTGACACAACAAGGAGCCCGACATGGCATTCGGATTCAGCTTCGGTGGACTGGTCTTCCTGCTCGTGCTGCTGGTGGTGTCTGCCTTCCGCGTGCTGCGCGAGTATGAACGGGGGGTGGTGTTCATGCTGGGCCGCTTCTGGCGCGTCAAGGGCCCCGGCCTGGTGCTGATCATTCCGGCCGTGCAGCAGATGGTTCGCGTGGACCTGCGCACCGTCGTCCTGGACGTGCCGCCACAGGACGTGATCTCGCACGACAACGTGTCGGTCAAGGTCAACGCGGTGGTGTACTTCCGCGTGGTGGACCCGGAGCGCGCCATCATCCAGGTGGCCAACTTCCTGGAAGCCACCAGCCAGCTGGCGCAGACCACGCTGCGCTCGGTGCTGGGCAAGCACGAACTCGACGAGATGCTGGCCGAGCGAGAGAAGCTCAACCTCGATATCCAGAAGGTGCTCGATGCCCAGACCGATGCCTGGGGCATCAAGGTATCGACTGTCGAGATCAAGCACGTCGACCTGAACGAGTCGATGGTGCGCGCCATCGCCCGCCAGGCCGAAGCCGAGCGCGAGCGGCGCGCCAAGATCATTCATGCCGAAGGCGAGCTCCAGGCATCGGAAAAGCTGCTTGAAGCCGCCCGGATGCTGGCGCGCCAGCCCCAGGCCATGCAGCTGCGCTACCTGCAGACGCTGACGCAGATCGCGGGCGACAAGAGTTCGACGATCGTGTTTCCGTTACCGATCGATATCGTGTCGACACTGACGGGGGGTGGGGGGAAGTAGGCGCGGACACGTGTTCGGCAGGATTGATGGCGGACAAGCAAGCTGACTACCAGCCCTGAAGTTCAGATCTGTCTCATTTGCACAGGCGCTGACGACGCCTACGATAGGCCTCGATCCATTCCATCGAGGCCAATACATGAGGGACTTCGCACTGTTCGGCTGGTTCGTGTTCAACATTGCCATTCCGTTGCTGGCGCCGCTGGCGCTCCTGCCGCTCATCAAGATTCCAAGGGCCTTGCGCCAGCGCAGCCGTGGCGTCGTCATGCGCGCCGTCCAGAACGGGCAGTTGCTCTGGACCGCGATCCCGATGAGCGCGAGCGCCTGCTACCTGCTCGCCCAACACCTGGGCATCAATGACATCCGCAGCCAATGGATGTGGACCGCGCTGACCGCCCATGTGGCGCTCATCGTGTTCGCCGCAGTGCTGGTGCTCCTTGGCGCTGTCGAGGCAAGCCTTGCCGCCCCGGGCGCCGCGGCGCCGAAATGGCCGCTCGTCCTGTCCTTGATTGTCACAGCCGCGAGCGCAGCGGCCCACTACTTCGGCTACACGATGCTGATTCTGCCCACCCTCGCGCAGGCCGCTCCACTTCAGACTTCACTCGTTCACCTGTAAGGAGATCACCATGGAACGCTTCCTGACCAGATTCTTCACCGACCGCGAATTCCAGGCCAAGATCATGATTCCGGTGTCCATCGTCTTCCTGACACTCGGCATCGCGCCTTTCATCCTGATAGCCCTGTTCGCGGACCTGTAACGAAAAAAACGCCTGCTTTCGCAGGCGTTTCCTTCACGGCAGCTTCAGGCAGTCGGGCATCAGACCTTGGCGGACACCCATTCCGTCACGCCGGCCAGGGCCTTCGGCAGACCCGTCGGGTCGGTGCCGCCGGCCTGGGCCATGTCCGGTCGGCCGCCGCCCTTGCCGCCCACCTGCTGGGCGACGAAGTTGACGAGTTCGCCGGCCTTGACCTTCGACGTGGCATCGGCAGTCACGCCCGCGATCAGGCTGACCTTGCCGTCGGCGACGGCGGCCAGCACGATGGCGGCGCTCTGGAGCTTGTCCTTGAGCTTGTCCATCGTTTCGCGCAGCGTCTTCACGTCGGCGCCTTCCAGCTGGGCAGCCAGCACCTTCAGGCCCTTGATGTCCACGGCCTGCGATGCAAGCTCATCGCCCTGCGACGAAGCCAGCTTGCTCTTGAGCTTTTCCAGTTCCTTTTCCAGCGCGCGGACCTGGTCCTGCACCTGGCCGATACGCGGCACCAGTTCCGACGGCTGCGCACGCAACGCGGCAGCCGCTTCGTTCAGGCGGGCGTCGAGCGATTGCAGGTAATGCAGCGCATTGTCGCCAGTAATGGCTTCCACGCGGCGGATACCTGCGGCCACGCCGGCTTCCACGACGATCTTGAACAGGCCGATATCGCCGGTGCGCGTCACATGGGTGCCGCCGCACAGTTCCTTCGACGTGCCGATCGACAGCACGCGCACGTCGTCGGCGTACTTCTCGCCGAACAGAGCCATGGCACCGCTCTTCACGGCGTCGTCGAACGGCATGACGGCGGCGACGGTGGGCGCGTTGGCCAGGATCTCGGCGTTGACGATTTCCTCGATCTGGCGGATCTGGTCATCGGTCACCGGGGCGTTGTGCGAGAAGTCGAAACGCGTCTTGTCCGGATCGACCAGCGAGCCCTTCTGCTGCACGTGGGTGCCCAGCACTTCGCGCAGGGCCTTGTGCATCAGGTGGGTGGCCGAGTGGTTGCGCACGGTGCGCGCGCGGCGCACGGCGTCCACCTGTGCCGCAACCTTGTCGCCCACCTTCAGCGCGCCGTTGGCCAGCGTGCCCTGGTGGCCGAACACGTCGGCCTGGATCTTGGTGGTATCGGCCACGGTGAACACGGCCGGGCCCGACACAAGCGTGCCCTGGTCGCCAACCTGGCCACCGGATTCGGCGTAGAACGGCGTGTTGTCCAGCACCACCACGCCCGTCTGGCCCGGCTGCATCGTATCGACGGAAGCGCCATCGACATACAGCGCGGTCACGCTGACGCCTTCCATGCTCAGGGCGTCGTAGCCATGGAACACCGTCTTGTCACCCGTGTACTCCAGGCCGGCAGCCATCTTGAACTTGCCGGCGGCACGAGCCTGCTCGCGCTGGCGCGTCATCGCGGCGTCGAAGGCGGCCTCGTCAACGGTGATTTCCTGTTCGCGCGCCACGTCCTGCGTCAGGTCGAGCGGGAAGCCGAACGTATCGTGCAGCTTGAACGCCAGTTCGCCGTCCAGCACCTTGCCGCCCTTAGCCTTCAGATCGGCCACGGCGCCGTCCAGGATCGACATGCCGTTCTCGATGGTCTCGAAGAAACGCTCTTCCTCGGCCTTGAGCACTTCCACCACACGGTTCTGGGCTTCGGCCAGTTCCGGATAGGCTTCGCCCATCTGCGCCACCAGGTCCGGCACCAGCTTGTGGAAGAACGGCGTCTTCTGGCCGAGCTTGTAGCCGTGACGGATCGCGCGGCGCACGATACGGCGCAGCACGTAGCCGCGGCCTTCGTTGCCCGGAATCACGCCGTCGACGATCAGGAACGAGCACGCGCGGATATGGTCGGCAATGACCTTCAGCGAATTCTGGTTCAGGTCGGCGATATGCGTTTCGCGGCCGGCGGCCTTGATCAGCGCCTGGAACAGGTCGATCTCATAGTTGCTGTGCACGTGCTGCAGCACCGCGGCAATCCGCTCCAGGCCCATGCCGGTGTCCACGCACGGCTTGGGCAGGCGCGTCATGTTGCCCTGCTCGTCGCGATTGAACTGCATGAACACGAGGTTCCAGATCTCGATGTAGCGGTCGCCGTCTTCCTCGGGCGATCCCGGCGGGCCGCCCCAGACTTCCGGGCCGTGGTCATAGAAGATTTCCGAACACGGGCCGCAGGGGCCGGTGTCGGCCATCTGCCAGAAGTTGTCCGACGCGTAGCGTGCGCCCTTGTTGTCGCCGATGCGCACGATGCGGTCGGTCGGCACGCCCACTTCCTTGGCCCAGATGTCGTAGGCCTCGTCGTCCTCGGCGTACACGGTCACCCACAGCTTGTCGGCCGGCAACTGGTAAACCTTGGTCAGCAGTTCCCAGGCGTACTGGATGGCATCGCGCTTGAAATAGTCGCCGAACGAAAAATTGCCCAGCATTTCGAAGAACGTGTGGTGACGTGCGGTGTACCCCACATTTTCCAGGTCGTTGTGCTTGCCGCCGGCCCGGACCGAGCGTTGCGACGACGTGGCGCGCGAGTACGGGCGCTTGTCGGTGCCCAGGAACACGTCCTTGAACTGCACCATGCCCGAATTGGTGAACAGCAGGGTCGGGTCGTTCGCCGGCACCAGGCTGGACGAGCGGACCACGGTATGGTCCTTCGACTCGTAGAACTGCAGGAACTTGCTGCGAATGTCGGAGACTTTCATGTTGTATCGGGCGCCTCGGCGCGTCGTGGCAGGACGCAGGCAGTCAGGTTGGATTTGCAAACCGTTGATTATACGGGGAAGCCCCGTCCCGGGGCACTGGCGCGCCGCCCCCTTGTTGGGGCCGGGCACCGCCACGGCGCCGCCTGTCCGGTTATCGCCCACGGAACACCGGCCGGCGCACCGGCCCGAGGCATCGGCCCGGTTGGCCGGTGATAGAGTGCTGGCTCCTCAGAACTGCCAGCCGTCACCGCCATGGGAGCCTTAAGCCATCTCCGCGTCCTCGACCTGACCCGCGTGCTCGCCGGGCCCTGGTGCGCCCAGAATCTTGCCGATTTCGGCGCCGACGTGATCAAGATCGAGCGCCCGGGCGCTGGCGACGACACCCGCATCTGGGGCCCGCCCTGGCTCAAGACGCCCGATGGGCGCGACACGGCCGAGGCCGCCTACTACCTGGCCGCCAACCGCAACAAGCGGTCGGTGACCTGTGACATCAGCACGCCCGAAGGCCAGCAGCTGGTGCGCGACCTGGCCGCCCAGAGCGACGTGGTGCTGGAAAACTACAAGGTCGGCCAACTGAAGAAGTATGGCCTCGATTACGAATCGCTCAAGGCGGTCAAGCCGGACATCATCTACTGCTCGGTCACCGGCTTCGGCCAGACCGGCCCGTACGCCCAGCGCCCCGGCTACGACTTCATCATCCAGGGCATGGGCGGCTTCATGAGCCTGACCGGCGAGCGCGACGACCTGCCTGGCGGCGGCCCGCAAAAGGCCGGCGTGGCGATTTCCGACCTGATGACCGGCCAGTACGCCACCATTGCCGTGCTGGCCGCGCTGTCCCACCGCGACCGCACGGGCGAAGGCCAGTACATCGACATGGCCCTGCTGGACGTGCAGGTGTCGATGCTGGCCAACATGAATACCAACTACCTGGCCAGCGGCGTGGCACCCAAGCGGTGGGGCAACGCCCACCCGAACATCGTCCCCTACCAGACCTTCCACGCCGCGGATGGCTGGATCATCGTGGCCGTGGGCAACGACGGCCAGTTCCGCAAGTTCGTGACCGCCGGCGGCCGCCCCGAGCTGGCCGACGATCCGCGCTTTGCCACCAACCCGCAGCGCGTGGCGCACCGCGACGCGCTGGTGCCGATCCTGGCCGAGATGGTGCTGCCGCGCACGCGCGAGCAGTGGATCCTGGACCTGGAGCGCGCCGGCGTGCCGTGCGGTCCGATCAACACGCTCGACGAGGTCTTCGAGAACGAACAGGTGGTGGCGCGCGGCCTGCGCGTGGACTTGCCCCACCCCACGGGCGGTACGGTCAAGCTGGTGGGCAGCCCGATGAAGATGAGCGCCACGCCCCCCGAGGCGCTGCGCCACCCGCCGTTGCTCGGGGAGCACACCGATGTGGTGCTGGACGAGACACTCGGCTACAGTGCCGAACAAATCGCCGCCCTGCGTGCCAAGGGTGTGGTCTGACGCGGACCAGATCCGTCTGAAACTGACCAGACCTTGACCGCGCCTGCCTCTGGCGGGCGCGCGGGCCGGTGATCATGACGTTTTTCCATCCTTAGGAGAATGCATGCTGACCGATGCCCTGCTCGCGTTCCTGCACTTCACTGCCATCTTCGTGCTGATTACGCTGATGGCCGCCGAAGCCGTGGTCCTGCGTCCGGACATGACACCGGCCGCCGTCCGCCGCCTGTCGATCTACGATTTCGTCTATTTCCTGTCGGCCATGGCAACGCTGGCCACCGGCCTGCTGCGCCTGTTCTATGGCGCCAAGGGCGTGGATTTCTATATCCACAACCCGTGGTTCCACGCCAAGATGACCGTGTTCGTCGTCATCGCGCTATGCTCGCTGCCACCCACCTTCACCTTTGCCGGATGGCGCAAGCAGGCAAAACGGCTGCCCGACTTCGTGCCGACGCCGGCAGAGATCAGGAAGGCCCGCCGCTGGGTGATGATCGAAGCGCATCTGGTAATCCTGCTGCCGCTGTGCGCGGTGATGATGGCGCGAGGCATCGGCATCCGCTAGGAGGCACTGGCAGAATGATTCTGGCGTCGTGGCGCGGCCATTGCCGTCCCACCAGTACTGTCTGCGGCCGCGCGCCTGGCCAGAACCGCTTCAATTCATCCCGCTGACGCCTTCTGGTCCAACCCATACCGCCGACGCGCACTGTACGTGCCGGCTTACAGATTCCCATCCTTTTCCACGTCTGACATG
This sequence comes from Ralstonia sp. 25mfcol4.1, assembly GCF_900104095.1. Classification (GTDB taxonomy): domain Bacteria; phylum Pseudomonadota; class Gammaproteobacteria; order Burkholderiales; family Burkholderiaceae; genus Cupriavidus. The sequence goes on from NZ_FNJO01000001.1 coordinate 587,842, forward strand.
CTGAAGACCCTGCTCACGGCCGCGCTGGCCGTCACCACGGCGCTGGCCGTCCCTGCCCACGCCGCCCCTGCCAACTGGCCGACCAAGCCGATCCGCTTCGTGGTGCCCTACCCGGCCGGCGGCCCGCTGGACACCGTGGCGCGCGCCATCGGCGAAAAGCTGCGCGACAGCCTGGGCCAGCCCGTGGTTGTGGAAAACAAACCCGGCGCCGGCGGCAACCTGGGGGCCGACTACGTGGCCAAGCAGCCGGCCGACGGCTACACGATCGTGATGGGCGCCGTGGCCACGCACGCCATCAACCCCACGCTGTTCACGAAGATGCCGTACGACCCGGTCAAGGATTTCGCCCCGGTCACGCTGGTGGCCGACGTGCCGAACGTACTGGTGATGCACCCCGGCAAGGCCGCCGAACTGCACATCAACAACGTGCGCGACCTGGTGGAATACGCGCGCAAGCACCCGGGCAAGCTCGACTACGCGTCGGGCGGCAATGGCAGCGCCGGCCACCTGTCGGGTGAGCTGTTCAAGAGCATGGCGCACGTGAGCATGGTCCACATCCCGTACAACGGGGCATCGCCCGCGCAGATGTCGGTGCTGTCGGGCCAGACCGACCTGATCTTCGACAACCTGGCATCGGCATCGGCCAACATCAAGGCCGGCAAGCTCAAGGCCTTTGCCGTGACCACGGCCAGCCGTGCCGCGTCGTTCCCCGAACTGCCGACCATTGCCGAAGCCGGCAAGGGGCTGGGGCTGGAAGGCTTCGACATCTCCACGTGGTTTGGTGTCCTGGCGCCGGCGGGCACGCCGCGCGATATCGTGGACCGCCTCAATCACGACATCGTCGCCATCCTGAAGACCGACGACATGAAGGCGCGCCTCGCACGCATCGGCGCCCAGCCGGCGCCCACCACCCCCGAGCAGTTCGGCGCGCTGATCCAGCGTGAACTGAAGAAGTACGGCCAGGTGGTCAAGGTTTCCGGCGCGAAGGTCGACTAAGCGATCCGCGCGCCTTGTCGCGCAGGCGCCAGATGCGGTCCTTGCCGTCCCTGGCGTCTTCGGCCGCGTTGCGCGGCAGCAGCAGCCCTACCTGCGCGATGCGCGGCCCCTCCATGCGGGTCACGGTCAGCCGCAAACCGGCGATCTCCACCGCATCGCCCTCCACTGGCGGCGACGGAAACACCGCCAGCATTCCTTCCTCCAGCGTCTTTTCCTGCTGGGCCGCCTGCAGCGGTCGCGTGGCGTAGAGTGCCGCCACGTCGGCCAGCCTGGCCTGGCCGTCGAGCAGGAAGTCATGCGCCACCTGATCCCACGCCGGCGGCGTGGCCGGCTTCAGGAACAGGCGCGACAGGCGCGGCATGGCCGGGCTTGGCGCCAGGATCGTCACGATATCGCCTGCGCGCAGCACCGCCTGGTCCAGCGGCACCAGCGTGCCTTCGCGGGCCACGGTCACCAGCCGGCTGCGCGACGGCAGTTCGGCCTGGTCCGCGCGCAGGTCTTCCATCGGCGAATTGGGCGCCACCACGAACTGCATCATCTCCATGCCCGGCGCGCGAACGCCGCGCAGGCGCTCGCGCGACAGCGGCTCGTCGTAGGCCGGCCGCAGCACACGCGCCAGCCGCGCCGCCAGCGCCACCGTGGTGCCCTGACACAGCAGGCTGGCCAGCACCACGGCGAATGCCACCCGAAACAGCAGCCCGGCATCCTCCATGCCCTGCAGCAGCGGGAATAGCGACAGCACGATCGGCACCGCGCCGCGCAGGCCTATCCAGGCCAGGAAGCCCTTTTCGCGCGGGCTGAACCGGAACGGCAGCAAGGAGACAAAAACGGCCACGGGCCGCGCCACGCACATCAGAAATCCCGCCAGCGCCAGGGCTGGTACGGCGATATCCCAGATCCGGTGCGGCGTCACCAGCAGCCCCAGCAGGAGGAACATGGCGGATTGCGCCAGCCAGGCCATGCCGTCCATGGCACGCATGACGTCCTCGCTGACGGCGCGGTCGCGGTTGCCGACCATCATCCCGACCAGATAGACGGCCAGAAAGCCGCTGCCGCCGAATGACTGGACGATGGCCCAGATCATGCAGCCGCCGGAGCAGATCAGGATGGCCTGCAGGCCCTCGGCCACATTGACGCGCTCCATCACATGGGCCATGCAATAGCCCAGCCCGCCGCCCAGCACGCCGCCGACGCCGAACTGCACCAGCAGCCGCAGGCCCAGCGCGCCGGGCGACAGGCCCTGCGGCGCGGTGATCCATTCGATCAGTGTCAGGGTCAGGAAGATGGCCATTGGGTCGTTGATGCCCGATTCGATCTCGAGCACGCTGGCCACGCGGTCCTTGAGCCGGATGCCGCTGCTGTTGAGCAGCGAGAACACGGCGGCCGCGTCGGTGGACCCGACGATGGCGCCCAGCAACAGCCCGAGCTTCCAGTCGATGCCCAGTATCCATGTTGCAAACAATCCCACCAGTACGGCGGTCAACGCCACGCCCACGGTGGCCAGCGACAGCGACGGCTTCAGCGCCACCCGGAACGTGGCAAAGCGCGTGCGCAGCCCGCCGTCGAGCAGGATCACGGCCAGCGCGATATTGCCGACCAGGAAGCTGAGCCAGGTATTGGAAAAGCGGATGCCGCCCGGGCCGTCCACCCCGGCGGCCATCCCCACACCCAGGAACACCAGCAGGAACGGCACACCGAAGCGGGCCGAGAACACCCCGAGCAGGATGCCCAGCGTCATCACCAGGGCGCCGATCAGGATGGCATGGTCGATGGCTTCCAAGCGGGCCTCCTGTCCTTGGTTCTTGTCGGGGGGTCAGGCCATGCGAAAGCTTTCACTCCAGCTTTCGATCATAGGTGGCCGCGCGCCGCGGGTCTGTCCGTTTCCGTCCGGCGCGGCACCGCTCGGCTACGCCTTCCATCCGCGTATTCCCTGCACTTTTCCTTGCATCGTCAACGACTTACCGAACGCTTTCAGACGTCTGCGTAGGGACATACCCTGAGGTTGCCACTTTATGCAGACATATGAAAGGTAGCTGAAAGGATGCGCTTTTACCTTCCACCCTGCCGCGATCGGGGTAGCCCTCGTCGCGACGATTTCAAGCAGTCAAAGCTGTGTCATATCGAGGAGAATCATTTTGCGCATACGTAGCCAAAAGGACTTTGCCTCCGGCCTGATGTTCATCCTGGTCGGATTGGGCTTTTCCTTCGTCGCCCGTGGCTATTCCATGGGAACAGCCGCCAAGATGGGACCGGGATACTTCCCGTTCTGGCTCGGCATCGTGCTCGCCATTCTGGGCGCGCTGGTACTGTGGGGCTCGCTGTCTTCCAAGGCGGAAGAAGATCACCTGGCCCGCTGGGACCTGAAGATCCTGCTGTGGATCCTGGGTTCGGTGGTGCTGTTCGGCCTGCTGCTCAAGCCGCTGGGCATGGTGTTGTCGGTCGTGGTACTGGTGCTGGTCTCCTCGATGGCCAGTCACGAATTCAGCTGGAAGGGTGCTGTCCTCAATGCGATCGTGCTGGTGCTGATCAGCATGGGCGCGTTCGTGTACGGCATCAACCTGCAGATGCCGGTGTGGCCGGCTTTCCTGGCAAGCTAAGGAGCCCGCCCTCATGGAACTGTTAGCCAACCTCGGACTGGGCTTTTCGACCGCCCTGTCCTTCCAGAACATCGCCTACGCGTTCCTGGGCTGCGTGCTCGGGACGCTGATCGGCGTGCTGCCGGGCCTGGGCCCGCTGGCCACCATCGCGATGCTGCTGCCCGTGACCTACACGCTGCCCCCCGTGGCCGCGCTGATCATGCTGGCCGGTATCTACTATGGCGCCCAGTACGGCGGCTCCACCACCGCCATCCTGGTGAACCTGCCCGGCGAATCGTCGTCGGTGGTGACCACCATCGACGGCTACCAGATGGCACGGCGCGGCCGCGCTGGCGTGGCGTTGGCCACAGCCGGTATCGGTTCGTTCTTCGCCGGCTGCGTGGCCACGCTGATCCTGGCCGCTTTCGCGGCCCCGCTGTCGGAACTGGCGTTCAAGTTCGGCCCCGCCGAGTACTTCTCGCTGATGGTGCTGGGCCTGATCGGTGCCGTGGTGCTGGCTTCGGGCTCGCTGGTCAAGGCGATTTCGATGATCGTGCTGGGCCTGCTGCTCGGTCTCGTCGGTACCGACGTGAACTCGGGGGCGGCGCGCTTCTCGTTCGACGTGCCGGAGCTGACTGACGGCCTGAACTTCGTGTCGGTGGCCATGGGTGTGTTCGGCTTCGCGGAAATCATCGCGAACCTTGAGCAGAAGGAAGCCCGCGAGACCTTCACCGATCACGTGACCAACCTGTTCCCGACCAAGGAAGACTTCAAGCGCATGATCCCTGCCGTGCTGCGTGGCACGGCCCTGGGTTCGGCGCTGGGTATCCTGCCGGGCGGCGGTGCGGCACTGGCTTCGTTTGCAGCCTACTCGCTGGAAAAGAAGACCTCGAAGTTCGCGCACGAGTTCGGCAAGGGCGCCATCGAAGGCGTGGCAGGTCCGGAATCGGCCAACAACGCCGCGGCACAGACGTCGTTCATTCCGCTGCTGACCCTGGGTATCCCGCCGAACGCCGTGATGGCGCTGATGGTGGGTGCGATGACCATCCACAACATCCAGCCGGGCCCGCAGGTGATGACCAGCAACCCCGCGCTGTTCTGGGGCCTGATCGCCTCGATGTGGCTGGGCAACCTGATCCTGATCGTCCTGAACCTGCCGATGATCGGTATCTGGGTGAAGCTGCTGAAGGTGCCGTACCGTTACCTGTACCCGGCCATCCTGACGTTCTGCTGCATCGGCGTGTACTCGGTCCAGAACACCACGTTCGACGTGTTCCAGACCGCGGCCTTCGGTATCATCGGCTACCTGTTCATCAAGCTGCGCTGCGAACCGGCACCGCTGCTGCTGGGCTTCGTGCTGGGACCGATGATGGAAGAAAACTTCCGCCGCTCGCTGCTGCTGTCGCGTGGTGACTTCAGCGTGTTCGTGACGCGTCCGCTGTCGCTGGGCCTGCTGATCGCCGCAGCGGTCCTGGTGGCGATCGTGGCCATGCCGTCGATCAAGGCGAAGCGCGAAGAAGCGTTCCAGGAAGAGTAAGGACGTTTCCCCGCTGCATGTAGAGAGGGCGCCCCTGCGGCGCCCTTTTTCTTTTGGCGTGTCTCTTGACGCTTGCCTGGCGTTCCCCGGGCTGGCGCGTCCCGGCCCTCAGTCGCCGAACAGGGCCGCGCAGGCGGTGCGGATCGCTTCGGTCACATGCACGCGGCCGTGATCGCGGCGCTCCAGCATGCCGATGGTGCGCACGGTGGGTTCGCCGCCAGCCCGCAAGGGAAGGATGCGCAGCGCACGGTCGTCGCGCCAGCGGGCACGCTTGAGCAGCGGCACCACGGTCACGCCCACCTCCTGCCGCACCAGTTCCACCAGCGCCTCGATCGAGTTCAGCTCCAGGTATTCGTTGGTGCGAAGATGAGCGCGGCGCAACGCGCGTTCCACCAGCGCGCCCGTGCGCTGGCTGCGGTCGAAGCGCAGGAACGGGTTGGAAGCGAGTGCCTGGCGCGCATCGTCGCCCTGACTTCCACGTGATGCAATCGCCACAAGTGGCTCTTCATACAGCGGGGTCCAGTGCAGCGTGCCGGCCAGGCGGGCCGAGCCCTCCACGACAAAGGCGGCGTCAAGCTCGCCGCTCTCCACCATGGCGGCCAGTTCGAACGACTTGGCGCCGATCAGCCTGACATCGAGCGCCGGGTACGTCCGCTTCATCTGCGCTACCACATGCGACAGCCCGCCCATGACGGAGACCACCGCCCCCACTGCTACCGCGCCCGCCATGGCTTCGGTGTCGGCCAGCGGCACGCGCATGTCGTCGTAGAGTGCCAGCAGCCGGCGCGCCTGGGGCAGCAGCGCCCGGCCATCGGCATTGAGCACGGCCACCCGGCCGCTGCGGTCGAACAGCGCGCGACGCAACTCTTCCTCCAGCGACCGCATCTGCAGACTGACTGCCGCCTGCGTCACGGCCACCTGGCTGGCGGCGGCGGCAAACGACCCGTATTCGGCCACGGCGACGAAGGTTCTCAGGAAGCGAATCGTGCTCATCGTTGGTGCATGGTTGGAGGAGGACATCGCATCGCGGCGATCCACAAGATTTTCTTGTCAATCAAGCAAGGAATATTAACTTTCATTGTGGACGCGGGCGCGGAATAATTTGTGTTTTCCTGCCGCAGTTCCACGTCGCACCCATCCGTCCCGGAGACGCAAAAACATGAAATCCTGGCTACGCCATCTTGGCATCGGCCTTGCCACGAGCCTGACCCTTGCTGCCGCCCCGTCGCACGCCGACACCTTTCCCAGCAAGCCGATCCGCCTGATCGTGCCGTTTCCGGCCAGCGGTGCCACCGACCTGCTGGCGCGGGCCATCGCCCAGAAGGTAGGCCAGAACCTGGGCCAGCAGATTGTGGTCGATAACCGGCCTGGCGCCGGCGGCGCCATCGGTTCGGACATGGCCGCCAAGGCCGCGCCGGACGGCTACACGATCCTGATCGCCACCACCAGCACGCATTCGATCGGGCCGTATATCAATACGCATCTGCCATACAACACCGAGACCGACTTCACGCCGATCGGCCAGGTAGCCACCGCCACCAACGTGCTTGTGGTGCCCAACCAGCTGCCGGTCAAGAACGTCAAGGAACTGATCGATTACGCCAAGAAGCATCCCGGCGAGCTGAACTATGCGTCGAGCGGCAATGGCACCGTGGTCCACCTGACCGCCGAGGCCTTCAAAGCCCAGGCCGGCGTGTTCATCACGCACATCCCGTATCGCGGCACCGCGCTGGCCGTGCCCGACCTGATCTCGAACAAGGTGCAGGTGCTGTTCGACAGCATCGTGTCCGGCATGCCGCACGTGAAGGACGGCAAGCTCAAGGCGCTGGCCGTGACCAGCCTGAAACGCTCGCCGCTTGCGCCGGACCTGCCTACCGCCAGCGAATCGGGCCTGCCGGGCTTTGAGTCGGATACCTGGTTCGGCATCTATGGTCCCAAGGGCCTGCCGCCCGAGATCGTCAACCGCCTGAATGCCGAGTTCAACAAGGCCATCCAGTCGCAAGACGTGAAGGACCGTCTGGCCAAGCTGGGCGCCGAACCCATCGGCGGCACGCCGGCCCAGTTTGCCGCGATGGTGAAGAAGGACAGCGCACGCTGGGGCAAGCTGATCAAGGATCGCAAGATCCAGGTCGACTAAGCACAAGCAGCACAAGCAGGACAAGCGGGCGACAATGGCGTCGCCCTGCCGAAGCACGACAACCAGGCAGTAACGAGAGACACCATGCAGAACTTCAACTGGACCAATCCCTATCCCACCGTGCGCATTCCGCTGTTCGCGCGCAACGTGGTATCGACCTCGCACCCGCTGGCCGCACAGGCCGGGCTGCGCATGCTGCTCAAGGGCGGCAATGCCGTGGATGCCGCCATCGCCGCTGCCGCAGCCATCACGCTGGTGGAACCGGTGTCGTGCGGGCTGGGCAGCGATGCCTTTGCGATCCTTTGGGATGGCAAGGAGCTGCATGGCCTGAACTCGTCGGGCGTGGCCCCGAAGGCCTGGAGCCCCGAATACTTCAAGAACAAGTACGGCGTGGACGGCAACGGACTGGCAAACCGGCCGATCCGTGGCTGGGATTCGGTGACCGTGCCGGGCGTGATCGCCGGCTGGGCCGCGCTGCACGAGCGATTCGGCAAGCTGCCGTTCGAGGACCTGATGGAGCCCGCCATCGAGATCGCCGAACGCGGCTACGCCGTGCCGCCGGTGGTGGCGCACAAGTGGGCCGCCGCCGTGCCGGACCTCAAGAGCCAGCCGGGCTTTGCCGACACGTTCATGCCCAACGGCCGCGCGCCGCTCGTGGGTGAAAAGTTCGTGTTCAAGAATGCCGCCGAGACGCTGCGCAAGATCGGCGCCACGAAGGGCCGCGCCTACTACGAAGGCGAGATCGCCGAAAAGATCGCCGCTTTCAGCAAGGAATGCGGCGCCGCGATGTCGCTGGACGACCTGCGCAACTATCGCCCCGAATGGGTCAAGCCGATCAGCAAGTCGTATCGCGGCTACGACGTCCATGAGATTCCGCCGAATGGCCAGGGCATTGCCGCGTTGATGGCGCTGGGCATCCTGGACCAGTTCGACCTGGGCGCGCTGCCCGTGGATTCGGTCGATTCGCAGCACCTGCAGATCGAGGCGATGAAGCTGGCCTTTGCCGACCTGTACCGCTACGTGGCCGACCCGCGCAGCATGGAGGTCACCCCCGAGCAGATGCTGGACGACGCGTACCTGAAGTCGCGCGCCAAGCTGATCGACATGCAGCGTGCCACGCATTTCAACTTCGGCATGCCGCGCACGGGCGGCACGATCTACCTGACCGCTGCCGACGAGAACGGCATGATGATCTCGTTCATCCAGTCGAACTACATGGGTTTCGGTTCAGGCGTGGTGGTGCCGGGCACCGGCATCAGCCTGCAAAACCGTGGCGTGGGCTTCTCGATGGACCCGAAGTCGGCCAATGTGGTGGAAGGCGGCAAGCGCCCGTTCCACACGATCATCCCGGCGTTCCTGACCAAGGACGGCCAGCCCGTGATGAGCTTCGGCGTGATGGGCGGCGACATGCAGCCGCAAGGCCATCTGCAGACCGTCGTGCGCATGCTCGACTACAACCAGCAGCCGCAGGCCGCTTGCTGCGCGCCGCGCTGGAAGGTCAACCGCGACTTCACGCTGGACGTTGAAGGCACCATGGACCCGAACACCGTGGCCGGCCTGAAGGACCGCGGCCACAAGCTCAAGTCGGTGGAAGACCCGTATATGGACTTCGGTTCCGGCCAGTTCATCTGGCGCCTGTCGGAAGACGCCGAGCAAGGCTACGTGGCCGCCAGCGACAGCCGCCGCGACGGTCAGGCCGTAGGCTTCTGACGCAACACCGCGGGACTGATTGATATCGTAGTACCGCAGTGCGTAACACAGTAGTTGATGTCCTGCGAGGCGCCACCGGAGCAATCCGTGGCGCCTTTTTTATCTCACGGTACCCGTGCGGCGTCAGTAGACCGGCAGGCTCAGGAACAGCTTGATGACCACGGCATTGACGATATCGATGAAGAAGGCACCCACCATCGGCACGATCAGAAAGGCGAGGTGCGACGGACCGTAGCGGTCCGTGATGGCCTGCATGTTGGCGATGGCCGTGGGCGTGGCCCCAAGGCCGAAGCCGCAATGGCCCGCGGCCAGCACGGCGGCATCGTAGTTGCGGCCCATGACCCGGAAGGTGACGAAGATCGCATAGGCCGCCATGGCGCCGGTCTGCACCAGCAGGATCAGCAGCATCGGCAGCGCCAGCGACGCCAGCTCCCACAGGCGCAGGCTCATCAGCGCCATCGCCAGGAACATCGACAGGCTCACGTTGCCCAGCACCGACAGCGCGCGATCGAACACCGTGTACCAGCCCAGCAACGCCAGCCCGTTGCGCAGCAGCACCCCGACAAATAGCACCCAGACGAAGGTCGGCAGTTCCAGCCAGCTGCCCTTGAACAGGTCGCCCAGCGCCTGCCCCGCGGTCAGGCAGACCAGGATCAGCGCCAGGGTCTCGATCAGCGCCGATGCCGTGATCGGCCGCACTGCCTGGGGGCTCTCGAAGTTGAGCACGCGGTCGTCCCTGGCATCCACGCCAGGCTTGGCCACATTGCGCAGCAGGTAGCGCGCCACCGGGCCGCCGATCAGGCCGCCCAGCACCAGGCCGAACGTGGCGCACGCCACGCCGAGCTCCGTGGCGTACGACATGCCGAACTGCTCGACGAACGTCTTGCCCCAGGCCGCGCTGGTGCCGTGCCCGCCCGACAGCGCGATCGACCCGGCCAGCAGGCCGGTGGCCGGATGCAGGCCCAGCGCGCTGGCCAGCCCGACGCCGATCGCGTCCTGGATCACCAGCAAGCCCGCCACCGCGACCAGGAAGATGCCGATCGACTTGCCGCCCTGCTTCAGGCTGGCAAGGTTGGCGCTCAGGCCAAGCGTGGCGAAGAAGGCGAGCATCAGCGGCGTCTGCGCGGTGGTATCGAACTTCACCTGCACGTCGGCGGTAAAGCGGGCCAGGGCCAGGCATAACGCCACGACCAGCCCGCCCACGACCGGCTCGGGAATATTGAAGGTGCGTAGCGGCGTTGTGACCTGAAGCAGCTTGCGCCCGACCAGCAGCACCAGCGATGCCGCGACGAGCGTTTCGTAGTTGTTGAGTTCCAGCATGGCGAGCAACCGAAAAACCTCGATTCTTGGCGCCCGGCGCGCTCTCGCCAATCGCATTCCGCTTAAAGATGCGAAGCGGATGCCGAGCGCAACTGTTCCGTTGCACTTGCATGAAACTGTGCATGGCGTCGGCGTAGCGCTTCGCTGCACTATGTGGTTTTCCATTCACGTCCGCGATACGCCCATGGCCACCTACGCATACCGAATCGTCAATGTCTTTGCCGAATCCACGTTCGGCGGCAATCCCCTGTGTGTGTTCGAGGATGCGCGCGGCATGGACGACGCCACCATGCAGGCCCTGGCCCTGCAGTTCAACCTGTCCGAGACGACGTTCATCCTGCCGTCCGACAAGGCCAATGCGGCCGTGCGCATCTTTACGCCTGGCTACGAGATGCGCTTTGCCGGCCATCCGACTCTGGGCACCGCCCACGTGGTGCGCGACCTGGCGCAGGCCGGCAACGCGCTGTCGCTGGAATTCAAGGCCGGAGTCGTCCCCGTGACCGCCGTGGAAGACCGCTGGACGCTGACCGCCCCGCACCAGGGCGCGCCGAAAACGGCGCCGGCCGGCCTGCCGGATACCGAGATGGCATCGCTGCTGGGCCTGCATGCCGACGACCTGGCCGGCGCGCCGATCTGGGTCGATACCGGCGCCGACCAGCTGCTGGTGCCCGTGAAGACGCCCGACGCCGTGCGCCGCGCCCAGCCCGACAGCAGCCGCCTGGACCGCTGGCCGCAAAGCAGCCTGGGCCGCAAGACCGCCTATGTGTTTGCCTTCGATCCCGAACAGCCGGGCAAGGTGCTGGCGCGCTATTTCTTCACCAAGCAGGGCGGCGGCGTGGCGGAAGATCCGGGCACCGGCTCCGCGTGCGCAAACCTGGGCGGCTGGCTGCTGGCCACCGGACATGCGCTGCCGGCCCGCTATGAAGTCGATCAGGGTGAATTCGTCGACCGACGATGCCGGCTGGACCTTGCCGTGACCGCCGAAGGCGCCATCCGCGTGGGCGGCCGCGTGATCGAGCTGGGACGCGGCACGGTCAGCATCTGACCGCACCGACCATCGAGCCCTGGGGGATGTGCGTCATACTGGCGCCTTCCTCTCCACGCCCATCTTCGCGAGCCGTCCCATGCCATCGCACGACATTGCCACGCTGGCCGACCTGGAGGCGCTCTACGCCGAACCCGGCGCCGCCTCTCTGGCCAAGGAAGTCGACTATCTGCATCCGCACTACCGCGCGTTCGTCGAAGCCTCGCCGTTCTGCCTGCTTTCCACGATGAACAAACAGGGCGGCGACTGCTCGCCACGCGGCGATGCGCCGGGTTTCGTGCAGGTGCTGGACGACCGCACGCTGCTGCTGCCCGACCGGCGCGGCAATAATCGCATCGACAGCCTGCGCAATATCCTGGCCGACCCGCGCGTGGGGCTGCTGTTCCTGGTGCCCGGCGTCAACGAGACGCTACGCGTCAGCGGCACGGCCAGCGTCTCCACCGATCCGGACCTGATCGCCCGCTGCATGATGCAGGACAAGGCGCCCACCACGGTACTGGTGATCCGCATCCACTCGGTGTTCTTCCAGTGCGCGCGCGCCCTGCTGCGCTCTCGCCTGTGGCTGGCCGACGCGCAGGTGCCCCGCGAGGCGCTGCCCAGCACCGGCACCATGCTGGCCACGCTGAGCCAGAACGCGATCGATGGCGCCGCCTACGACCGCGAACTGCCCGAGCGCGTACGCACCACGCTGTACTAGGCGCTTGGCCCGCTGGCGGTTAGCGCGGGAGCCACTCCGCCGCGTGCGTGCCCAGCGGCACCGACGGCAACGCCCAGTGGGCAGGCGTCTCGGACAGGTGCGCCGCGTGGCGCACCACGGTCAGCTCCCCGAAGCCCGACTCTTCCACTTCGAGCAGGTCGGAAATTTCGTCGATATGCTGATCCGGCACCGCCGCGCCACCCGGCACGCGCCCGAGGCTGCGCAGCCACTGCCCCACCTGCGCCAGCGATACGCGCACGTGCCAGCTGCCCCCTTCCACCGCTCGGCGATGCAGCGCGACCATCGCCCCGAAGGCCAGCAGATAGCCCGAGGCGTGGTCCAGCACCTGCGCCGGCAGCGGCTTCGGCTCGGCGCTGCCGGCCGCCTGCGCTTCGTCGGTATTGATGCCGGTGGCGGTCTGCACCAGCGAGTCGAAGCCCCGCTTGCCCGACCAGGGACCCACATGGCCGTAGGCGGACAGCGACACGTAGACGATGCCGGGGCGGGCCCGCGCCGCCGCGTCGGGGCCGGCGCCCAGTTCCGCCAGCCCGTTGGGGCGATACCCCTGCACCACCACATCGGCCCCGTGGAACAACTTGTGCAGCGTGCGCTTGTCGTCGGCATCGCGAAGGTCGAGCTGGCATGACCGCTTGCCACGACCCGTATCGATCACCAGCGAAGGCATCGAGGGCAGGTGCGCGGCCGTCACCAGCAGCACGTCGGCCCCATGCGCAGCCAGCGTGCGGCCGGCAACCGGCCCCGCGATGATGCGCGTGAAGTCCAGCACCCGGACACCGCTCAGCGGCCGTGCATCGACATTGATCTCGGCATGGGGCCCGAATGCTGGCAGCGGTTCCGGCGGGGCGTCGCCGATCTTCTCGATGATCACCGGCGGCAGCCCTTGCAGCGCCTGAGCCTGCGGATGCTGCAGCCATTCGCCGAGCGAGCGCATGGCCGACACGACCATGCCGGCGTCCGACGCGACCGTCTCGAAATCCTCGGCCTTCCATCCCGACAGCGCCGCCCGTACGGCGTCCTTGTCGTACGCGCATTTGAGGATCTTCAGAACGCCGTCCCGATGGTGGGGAAAATTCGTATGCAGGCGCACCCAGCGGCCGTCCCCGGCCGGATACAGCCCGGCGATCCTGTCCCAAAGCTCGGGCGCCGGCCCGCCGTTGACACGCAGGTAGCGTTCGCTCCGGAATTCCGCCAGTGCATGGCGCATGTCGACCGACACATCCTGCCAGCGGCCGGTGCGGTGGGCCCAGATCGCAGCCGCCGCCAGCGCCGACGCGCCCAGGCAGGCCTGCGCGGCGGTGCCGATCGCGAAGCTGGACGGCAGGATGGGATCCTGGCCGGTCAGCGTCACATGGGACAGCGCCTCGGGCGGCATGGCGGCGGCGCTCCACAGCGCGGCAAGCACGTCGGCGGGTGCCTGGTGGATGGCGGCGCGGCCGGGGCCGGCGGCGTCGGGGGTATTCGTGGCGGAACTGGCGGCATTCATGGCATGTATTCCTGCGGCGGGAATGAAGACGGCATGCGACGATGACGTCGCACGGAGCATGCGCGAGGCGGGTACGTCGAGCCGTACCGTGCCGTGGATTCTGCACCACTTCGGCCCGTTGCGCCGTGAGACGAATCCGAATTTCGAGCCGTACCGCCGGGTTGCGCCGCAGGCACGGTAAAATCGGACCATTCGCCGGACTTTCCGTCGCCATTCCAGCGCACACAATCCAGGAACACCAGGAACGTGGCCGGGTCAACCCAGACCGGGCCGGTCCACCAGTTATCGAGCCGCAGGTGATGCGGCGCAAACATGAGCCACGACAACAAGCCTACCGACACGCCAGCCGCCTCCAATTTCCTGCGGAGCATCATCGACCAGGACCTCGCCGCCGGCACGTACGGCGGCCGCGCGGACAAGCAGGGCGAGCCGCTGCCGACCGTCATCACGCGCTTTCCGCCGGAGCCGAACGGCTACCTGCACATCGGCCACGCCAAGAGCATCTGCGTGAACTTCGGCCTGGCCCGCGACTACGCCGGCCGCTGCCACCTGCGCTTCGACGACACGAACCCGGTCAAGGAAGACACCGAATACGTCGATTCGATCATCGACGCGGTGCACTGGCTCGGTTTCTCATGGGATGCCAAGCAGCCCGGCGGCGAGCCCCACCTGTACTACGCGAGCGACTACTTCGACCGCCTGTACCAGTTCGCCGAGACCCTGATCGAGCGTGGCGTGGCCTACGTGGACAGCCAGAGCGCCGACCAGATTGCCGCCAGCCGCGGCAATTTCTCGGAGCCCGGCAAGCCGTCGCCGTTCCGCGACCGCTCCGTCGAGGAAAACCTGAAGCTGTTCCGCGAGATGCGCGACGGCAAGTACGGTGACGGCGAGCACGTGCTGCGCGCCAGGATCGACATGGCCGCGCCGAACATCGTGATGCGCGACCCGGTGCTCTATCGCATCCGCCATGCCCATCACCACCGGACCGGCGACAAGTGGTGCATCTATCCGATGTACGACTTCACGCACTGCATCTCGGACGCGATCGAGAACATCACGCACTCGCTGTGCACGCTCGAATTCGAGAACAACCGCCCGCTTTATGACTGGGTGCTGGAACACCTGCGCGATGCCGGCGTCTTCGCCAGCCCGCTGCCGCACCAGTACGAATTCGCCCGCCTGAACCTCACCTACGCCATCACCAGCAAGCGCAAGCTCAAGCAGCTGGTGGACGAAAAGCGCGTGGACGGCTGGGACGACCCGCGCATGCCGACTATCGTCGGGATGCGCCGCCGCGGCTATACGCCGGAATCGATCCAACTGTTCTGCGACCGCATCGGCGTGTCGAAGGCCGACAGCTGGATTGACATGAGCACGCTGGAAGGCGCCGTGCGCGACGACCTCGATGCCCGTGCCCCGCGCAGCGTGGGCGTGCTGGATCCGGTCAAGCTGATCCTGGACAACTATCTCGAGGGCCAGAGCGAGGAATGCTCGGCGCCGGTGCACCCGAAGCTGCCGGAAATGGGCCGCCGCGTGTTCCCGCTGTCGCGCGAACTGTGGATCGAGCGCGACGACTTCACCGAAAATCCGCCGAAAGGCTATTTCCGCCTGTTCCCCGGCAACAAGGTGCGTCTGCGCTACGGCTACGTGATCGAATGCACGGGCGTGGACAAGGACGCCGACGGCAACGTGGTCGCCGTCCATGCGAACTACCTGCCGGAAACAAAGAGCGGCACGCCGGGCGCGGACAGCGTCAAGGTCAAGGGCAACATTCACTGGGTCAGCGCGGCGCATGCCTGCCCGGCCGAAGTGCGCCTGTACGACCGCCTGTTCAACGACCCGAATCCCGATGCCGGCGGCAAGAATTTCCTCGATGCGCTGAACCCGGACTCGAAGAAGGTGGTGACCGCCTACCTGGAACCGGGCCTGCGCGACGCCAAGCCGGAAGAGCGCTTCCAGTTCGAACGTCACGGCTATTTCGTTGCGGACCGTACCGATTCGCAGCCCGGCAAGCCGGTGTTCAATCGCACGGTCGGCCTCAAGGACAGCTGGGGCAAGTGAGCATGGCACAGACGATTACGTTTCCGCTCGAGGGCGAGTTCATCGCCCTGAACGACCTGCTCAAGGTGGCTGGCGTCTGCGACAGCGGCGGCGCCGGCAAGGCGCTGGTCGCGGCTGGCGAGGTCTCGGTGGACGGCACGCCGGAGTCGCGCAAGACCGCCAAGATCCGCGCCGGCCAGGTGGTGGGCGTTGGCGGCGCTGACGGCGTTCGCATCAAGGTCGTCGCCGCCTGAACCCGCCTTGGGGCGCGCTCCACGGCCCCGGCACAAATGGAAAGGAGGCGGCGGCTCATGCCGCCTCCGCACCGAAACACGCAAGGAGTCTTCATGCCGATCGCGTTCTGGTGTGTATTGCTGGCAGGCCTGATGCCAGTGCTGACTGTTTCCATCGCCAAGGCCGGCAGCCGTGCCGGCACTTTCGATAACCACGACCCGCGCGCGTGGCTGGAAAGGCAAAGCGGCCGCGCCCGCCGCGCGGACATGGCGCACCGCAATCATTTCGAAGCGTTTCCGTTCTTTGCCGCGGCGGTCTTCACGGCCACGCATCTGGCGGCGCCCCAGGCCCGCATCAATGAACTGGCCATGGTGTTCATCGTGGTCCGGATCCTCTACACGATCTGCTACCTGACCGACCGCGCCACGTTGCGGACGCTGTGCTGGACGATTGGCTATCTGACGGTGATCGGCATTTTCCTGCTTCCCGTGTTCGTCCACTGAACCCACGGCCATGCCGACACGACGCCCTTCCCGCATCCCGCTCGCCCCGCTTGCTGCCCTCGCCACGCTGGCGGCCCTGACCGGCACGCCGGCCCTGGCAGCGCCCACGCACTACGCCGTCGATCCTACGCATACCAGCGTCTATTTTGGGGTCAGCCACTTCGATCGCACCAGCGTGCGCGGGCGGTTTGGCAAGATCGATGGGCGTGTCATTTACGACCCGGCCACGGGTGCTGGATCGATCGACTTCACCGTGGACACCGATTCGGTCGACAGCGGCAACCGCAGTCTCGATGGTGTGCTGCGTTCGGCCCAGTTTCTTGACGCCCAGACGTTTCCGGTGGCCCGCCTCCAGGCAAACCAGTTTGTGACGGAGGGCGGCAGGCTGGTTGCGGTGGAAGGAACGCTTACCCTCCATGGCGTGGCCCAGCCGATCAGGCTGGAAGCCGACCGCTTCAGTTGTGGCCAGACCGTCCTGTTCGGTATCAGGCGGGATGTCTGTGGCGGTGATTTCCGCACCACATTCTCGCGCAGCGCCTTCGGCATGACGCGTTTTCTCCCCGATGTCGGCGATAGCGTCACATTGCAGATTTCTGTGGAGGCAGCGCCGGCGGGGCCCGCCCAATAATTCGAAAAAAAGCGACGCCGCGAAGTGCGATGACGGCCCAGCGTCACCTATTCGGAAAAAATCTTCAGTAAAATCAGCGCCTTGCCTATTCCCATCCTGCCGCGTTTCGCCTAAGCAAACCCGGCCATACGCGAGTCAAGATGAGCCTCATCTCTCTCAACGACGTCGTTTCGGCGTCGCTGGCTGCTGCCGGTGCGTGCCTGGCGTGCAGCATTCCTGCCGATTTTCTCCGTCGCTTCCCGCTGTGGGCCTTCAAGACCTACGGCCGGGGCGCCCTGCTGCTGCCCCTGCTGGCCGGCATGGTTGGCATCCTGCTGACGCGCCTGATTGTGGACGGCAAGATCAACAGCGATGGTGGCCTGGCCCTGGTGGCCGCGGCTGCATTCCTGGGGCTGGTGCTCGTATCGGCCATGCTGCGCTTCTGGCTGGGCGAATATCGCAAGTCCTGAGAATTTGGCCCTGACGGCCTTCCCGCGCCGTGCTGCTCCCCCCGCAGCCTGAACGGGCCGGCGCACATACCCGCGCCGGTTTTCCATCGCGCCGCCGCGCGGATCACGTATGATTCCGCCTTTCGCGTGTCCGGCACCGTTGCCGGCGCGCCGCATTCCTGACCCATGGCGCTCAAATCCACGATCTTCAAGGCCGACCTGTCCGTCTCGGACATGGACCGGCCGTACTACGGCAGTCATACGCTCACCATCGCGCAGCATCCGTCCGAGAACGATGCCCGCATGATGGTCCGCCTGCTGGCCTTTGCCTGCGAAGCCACCGAAACCATGGCGTTCACGCGTGGCCTGGACGAACCCGACGAACCGGACCTCTGGGACAAGTCCCTGACGGGCGACATCATCCACTGGATCGACCTCGGGCAGCCCGATGAAACGCGCCTGAAGCGCGCCGCCGCCCGCGCCGACCACGTTACCGTCTATACCTATCAGAGCGCCAGCGCCCGCGAATGGTGGAAAGGCATGGCCGGCAAGGCCGGCAAGCTGCGCAACGTGACCGTCTACAATGTGCCGTCCGAAGCCGTGGACGCGCTGGCGCAGATGGCCCAGCGTGCCATGCGCCTGTCCGTGACCATCCAGGACGGCGACATCTGGGTCAGCGACGACGATCACAACGTGCAGCTGACGCGCGACGTGCTCCAGCGCGCCGACGGCTGATCGCAGCGGCCGTCGGTTATATTTCCCGCCACACAGAAAAAGGAAGATCGCGATGCATACCAATCCCTCCGGCCTGCAATACGAAGACACCGTCGTCGGCTCGGGCGACGAAGCCACGGCTGGCAAGCACGTGACCGTGCATTACACCGGCTGGCTCTACGAAAACGGCCAACCGGGCCGCAAGTTCGATTCGAGCAAGGACCGTAACGACCCGTTCGTCTTCCCGCTGGGCGCCGGCCATGTGATCCGTGGCTGGGACGAAGGCGTGCAAGGCATGAAGGTGGGCGGCACGCGCCGCCTGGTGATCCCGGCCGATCTCGGCTACGGCGCGCGCGGCGCGGGCGGCGTGATCCCGCCGAACGCCACCCTGCTGTTCGAAGTGGAACTGCTGTCGGTCTGATTCCGGCGCACACAGCAAAGCAAACGGACGCCTCGGCGTCCGTTTTTGTTTGTTCGCGCCCGATAACGGTCAGAAACCGATGGCGGCGTTGCCCACGTCGATCCGCACCTTGTCGCGGTCCAGCAGGCGCCCCGCGTGGCGGGCAAAATCCTGCGCCCAGTCGGCACTGCCGGCAAACCGGTTCTCGCCGGAAAACTTCGCGACATTAAGGATCTTGTCGATCACAAGCACCTTGCCCACGGGGCTCGATGCCTGGCAGTCCAGTTCGGCATATTCGCGGTCGAACCAGCGCCAGGCGGCGTCCTCGGTGACCGCCGCCAGCTCGCTGTCGTCCAGCGTGAATTCAAATTCCTTGCCGCTGCCAAATACCACGGTCAGGGTGTGCGCCATGTGCGGTTTCTCCGAAATTCGCCGAGCGTTGAACGAAACTTGCGTGCGTTAGGGCCCCTATTGTAGTGACTTGGCCCACGATCCGGCCAACCCATTGGACACGCGCCAACCCAACGACCGTTGCCTGCTGCACACACCTTGACCCCCATGTGTGGTTTGCTTGCGACGCATCAAGGCGCTTTGGATTATTCTTTCAGCCATGGCCATCACAAGACAGGACCTCGAAGCAAACCGGCTGCGCACGACGCTGTGCAGCACGCCGGTCGCGTCTTCGCTGTTGCCCGAGGCCGATGTGGAGCGATCGCTGTGCCACACGCTGGCCAGCCGCCCGGACACCCCCGGACTGGACGGCGACGTCTGGGTCTTCGGCTACGGATCGCTGATCTGGAACCCGATGGTGGTCCATACCGAAAGCCGCCTGGCCACCGTGCATGGCTACCACCGCGGCTTCTACCTGTATTCGAAAATCAATCGCGGCACCTGGGATAACCCGGGGCTGGTGCTCGGCCTGGACCGCGGCGGCTGCTGCACGGGCATGGTGTTCCGCATCCCCCGCCATGTCGTCGAACAGGAATTCCGGGTGCTGTGGCGCCGGGAAATGATGACCGGCGCCTACCATCCGCGCTGGCTGCGCGTGAAGCTCGACGCCAGCCCTGACGCACCCGAGCAGCGGGCGCTCGCTTTCGTGATGAATCGCGAACATGCCGGCTATGCCGGCCGGCTGCCCGACGCGCGCGTGGTGGACTGCCTGCGTCACGCCTGCGGCCTGTACGGGCCGGCCCGCGAGTATCTGCACCAAACGCTGCTGGGGCTGGCCACGCATGGCGTGGACGACCCCTACCTGGGCCGGCTCTGGCGCCAGTTGCAGGAAAGCGACGCCGCCGAAGCCACCAGCGACGCCTGTGCCGTCGCCACGCCGGTGGGAACCTCGGCCTCGGCGGCGACCTGCCCCGAGGACGCCGTGGCTGCCACGGCCCATCCCCACGAAACCGTCTGACCGAAGCCACTGCCGACCATCATGACGCGCTCCCAGACCCGTCCCCGCCGCCAGGCACTCGCTGAAATGCTGGGGCTCATGGGATTGCTGATGGGTGGCGGACTGCTGGCGGGGCAAGGTGGCCAGACGCTGGCGCGCTCGATCGGCGGGCTGCGCGACGCGTCGTCGCCGTCGGCACCGGCGCCCCACCCGCCGCCCTCCCACCCGGCGGCACGTGGTGAAGGCATATCCGCACTCGACCGCAACCTGATCACGGCAGCCAGCATTGGCGACCTCGATCTGGTCAACCGGCTACTCAAGGCCGGCGCGTCGCTACGTGCCGTGGACGAACGCGGCCGCTCCGCGCTGCTGGCAGCGGTGTACAACCGCCGGGGCGACGTGGCGCGCGCGCTGATCATGGCCGGCGCCGACGTGAACCAGAAAGACGGCGAATCCAACAGCGCCTTCCTGCTGGCATCAGCCACCAACCAGATCGATGTGGTGCGCCTGTCGCTGTCGCATGGCGCCGATATCCGCAGCACCGACCGCTACGATGGCACGGCCCTGATTGCGGCCTGCCAGCATGGCAACGTCGAAGTCGTAAAACTGCTATTGAAGGCAGGCGTGCCGGTCGATCGCGTCAATCAGCTTGGGTGGACGGCACTGCTGGAAGCCATCATCCTCGGCGACGGCAGCGCCCGCTATGAAGAGATCGTGCAATTGCTGATCGATGCCGGTGCAGACGCCAACCTGGCGGACCGAGAGGGCATCACGCCGTCGCGCCATGCGCGCGAGCGCGGTTACAAGACGATGGTCAAGATGCTGATGCGTGCCAGGGGGCACTGAAGCAGATCCAGCTACCCCCGATAGCTGCGCCCCTCCCCGCGTCGCGGGAGAGGGGCGCCGGCCACCCACGTCAGGACGCGGCGGCAGGCGTCTGGCGCGCGTTTTCCGATTCCTGCAGCTGGCGCCACATCACCTTGCCGGTGCCCGACTTCGGCAGTGCATCGACAAATTCCACCACGCGCGGGTACTTGTAGGCCGCCATGTTTTCCTTGGCCCATTCGATGATGTCCTCGGGCCGCGTCTTGCCCTTGGCGTCGGCGCGCAGCACCACCACCGCCTTCACCGTCTCGCCGCGATACTGGTCGCGCGTGCCGATGATGCAGGCCTCCTGCACGGCCGGATGCTTGTACAGCAGGTTTTCCACCTCGGCTGGCCAGACCTTGAAGCCCGACGCATTGATCATGCGCTTGAGGCGGTCGGTGATGAAGTAATAGCCTTCTTCGTCCATGCGGCCCAGGTCGCCGGTACGGAAGTAGGTCTGGCCTTCGAACTCGATGAACGCGTCGCGGGTGGCGTCTTCCTTGCCCCAGTACCCCTTGAACACCTGCGGGCCGCGCACGATGATCTCGCCCACCTCGTTGGGCGGCATTTCCTGCAGCGTGACCGGGTCCACCACGCGCGCGTCGGTGTTGAAGGTCGGCACGCCCAGGCACTGCAGCTTGGCGCGCTCGGATGGATTGCTATGGGTCGGCGCCATGGTCTCCGACAGGCCGTAGCCTTCCAGGTAGCTCAGCCCGAACTGCGTCTTCAGGCGTTCCGCCACCGCCTGCGGCATGGCCGCGCCGCCGCCACCGATGTAGCGCAGGCTGCTGACGTCGAACGTCGCCAGGTTCGGGCTGCCCAGGAAGTCGATCACCATGGTCGGGATGTTGGTCCAGTGCGTGACCTGGTAGCGCGAGATCAGGCGCCCGGCCACTTCGCGATCCCAGCGCGGCAGCATCACCACGGTGGCGCCGGTGTAGATCGGGCCGTTCATGCCGTACTGCATGCCGGTCACGTGGAACAGCGGCAGCACCGACAGGATCACCGATTCCGCGCCACTGCCCGACCACGTCGCGCCGCCGATCACGTTGTGCATCACCGAGCGATGGGTGTGGATGCAGCCCTTCGGAAAGCCCGTGGTGCCCGATGTGTACGGCATCACCGCCATGTCGTCGGGGCCGGCGGTATGCGGCCCCGGCTGCAGGCCGGCACCCAGCGCCTGCGCCCACGGCGTGGCGCTGTCCGGCAGCGGATGCTGCACGGTCAGCCAGGCGGGCGGCGCATCCTCGGGAAATTCGTGCGACGGCGGCAGCGCGTCGGCGTACTGCGTCACCAGCAGATGCTGCAGGCGCTGGTCGGCGGCCAGTTCGCTGTCGGCCTGCATCGCGCCGGCCGCCAGGTCTGCCGTGCAGATTGCCACGCGGGCGCCGGCATCGGTGATGTAGTGCTTGAATTCCTCGGCGCGGTTCATCGGATTGACCGGCACCACCACGGCGTCCGCGCGCAGTATCGCGTAATAGCTGATGATGAACTGCGGGCAGTTCTGCATGTACAGCAGCACACGATCGCCCTTCTTCACCCCCGCCTTCTGCTGCAGCCAGCCGGCCATCGCCGTGGCCTGCGCCTCCAGCGCACGGAACGTGATGGCGTTGCCGAAGTAGCGGATCGCGGCCTTGTCCGCATAGCGGTGTGCCGAGACTTCGAGGTTGTACCAGAGCGAAGTTTCCGGCAGCACGATTTCGGTCGGCACTCGCTTGGGCCAGAACTGAAAATGCGGACGGGCGGGCTTGGTGGTCATGGTGTCTCCTGCGGATGGTCTTCAAGGGACCAGTTTCTGGAAAGCGCGTGTCTCGCAGGGTGGACCCCGCGTAGTGGTCAAGCAATATAACTGAACGACCGTTCTATTTTCAACAGGAGGTTCTCCTACCCATCGCCACGGACTCCGGACGGCGCCGGTTGCAATTTGGGGCTTCGTCCTCACAATAGGGGAATCCGGCCACAGTGCTGGCCAACCCGATTCCAAGGTGCAGAACATGAGCGACGTCACCCTGCAGAACTTCGAAGCCGAAGTCATCAATAGCCCAGTGCCGGTACTGGTGGATTTCTGGGCTCCATGGTGCGGCCCATGCCGCACACTCGGGCCGATGCTGGAAAAGCTGGAAGCCGAAGCCGGCGGCACGTGGAAGCTGGTCAAGGTCAATGTCGACGAGAACCAGCAGTTGGCCGGACACTTTGGCGTCCGCAGCATTCCCCACGTGGTGGCGTTTGCCGGGGGGCAGGCCGTCAACCAGTTCGTGGGCGTGCTGCCGGAATCGCAATTGCGCGAGTTCATCGCTACGCTGCCCCCCGGCGACGGTGAGGGCGAGGTCGCGGTGCAGGATCCCCAGGCGCTGGCCGCGGCCGGCGACCGTGAAGGCGCCAAGGCCGCGTGGCAGGCCGCGCTTGCAGAGGATCCGGAAAACGACTTGAATCGCCTGGCCTATATCAGCTTCCTGCTCGACGGCGATGCCATCGACACGGCAGAAGCCGAGTTTGGCCGCCTGACGCCGCGTGCGCCGCAGGAAGACGGCTACGCCGCGCTGCGGACCCGGCTCGATGCGATGAAGGGACTCGACAGCCTGCCCGACGGCGCCGAACTCAAAGCGCAGGTCGAGGCCGACCCGGCCAACCTGGCCGCGCGCCTGGATCTGGCAAAGGTGTTGATCGCGCGCCGCGAATACGAACCCGCGCTGGCGCAGCTGATGGAAATCGTCCGCCGCGACCGTGGCTTTGAAGACGACATCGGCCGCAAGACGATGCTGTCGGTGTTCGAGTTGATGGCCGATTCGCCAGAAGTGGTATCGAAATGGCGCCGGCAACTGAGCACGGCGCTGAACTGAGTGGAATTGCGGTGAGTTGAGTGGAAGACGCGCATCGGGGCGGGACGTTTCCCCCTCCGATGCAGAACGGCACTAGACGGCCGGCGCCTCGATCAGCGAAAAGCCGTTGGCCTTCATATGCTCGACCATCATCGCGTCCATCGACTTCACGTGATTGTCGAACCAGCCTGACAGTTCATCCACCAGGCTGCGGCCCAGCGACAGCCCGCCCTTGCCGGGGCCCTCCGGATCTTCCAGTTCCTGCGCGATCTTGTCGCGCACGGCCTGCACCACCTGCAGCACGCCCTTGTGCTCGTTCGTATGGCAGAAGCGCGGGCCGAACTGCATGGCCTCCATCCACTGCTCTTCCTGTTCGAAATGGTGGCGCGTGTGCGCGATCCACTCGTCGTACGCCGCCAGGAAGCCGGCATCGTCCGATTTGGCCACGGCATCGAGCAGTTGCAGGAATTCCGCGTGCGTGGCGTCGGTGACGGGCTCGCCCAGCCGGAGTTCGTCTGGCAAGCCTTCCGAGGAAAGACCGTCGTAGGGGTTCTGTGCTGCAGACATGGATCTGAAAACTTTTCTTTGAGATAAGCGGCAAGGATACCGATTTCGCCGCTGTCCGATCTGATTTTCCGCAAAGAACGGTATGCTTGACGCTCGCGCCCCTGGCAAGTGACGGATTTCCAGCAAGCCACCGACATGCCCCGACTGATCTTCTTCTGCGGCCACGCAGGCACCGGCAAGACTTCTCTCGCCCATCGGCTGATCGGCCCGCTGATGCAGGCCACCGGCGAACCGTTCTGCCTGCTCGACAAGGACACCCTCTACGGGCGCTACAGCGCGGCCGCCATGCGCGCCATCACCGGCGATCCGAACGACCGCGACAGCCCGGCCTATCTGGACAATCTGCGAGACCCCGAATACGAGGGCCTGCTCGACACCGCGCGCGAGAACCTGATGCTTGGCATCAGCGTGATCGTGATTGGCCCGTTGTCACGCGAAATCCGCGCGCATCTGCTGATCGATCCCCAGTGGCTGCACGTACCGGACGGCACGCGCACACAAATCGTGTGGGTGCATCTGCCGGAGGACGAAGCCCACGCGCGCATCATCCGCCGCGCCAATCCCAACGACGCCTACAAGCTCACGCACTGGGACGCCTATCGCGC
The DNA here is from genome assembly GCF_900104095.1 of Ralstonia sp. 25mfcol4.1. GTDB lineage: Bacteria > Pseudomonadota > Gammaproteobacteria > Burkholderiales > Burkholderiaceae > Cupriavidus. The sequence continues at coordinate 612,556 of NZ_FNJO01000001.1, forward strand.
CCGGCGGTTTTCGCCGGACCCGGCCGAATATCCCGAGCTGATCTTCTTCGACAACCAGGCGCCCGACGATGCCGCCGTCGACGGCCTGCTGCGGACGTTGGCCGCCTAGGGCTGGCCGGCCGCCAGCGCCCCGATCACCGCCGACGCCGCCACGAATCCGAACACCGCCGTCACCGCCACCGACGAGCCAAAGCCCGCGCAGGCCAGCCCCTGCGGGCCGCGCACCGGGGCCGGCGGCACTTCGTCGATCTCGCACGCCTGCTGCTCGGGCTCGGGATAGCGCAGCGGCTCGTCCGAATAGACCGCCTCGATGCCGAACTTCTTCCTGGGATCGCGCGGAAAGCCCCACTGCCGGCGCAGGTTGCCACGCACCTTGGCCAGCAGCGGGTCCTGGATCGTGCGGGCCAGGTCCTCGATGCGCACCCGCGTGGGGTCCAGCTGACCGCCCGCCCCGCCGCACGTGATCACGCGCACGCCCTCGCGGCGGGCCCATCCCAGGATGGCGGTCTTGACCTTCACCGCGTCGATGGCGTCGATCACGTAGTCGAAGCCTGATAGCAGATCCGCCACATTGTCTTCGGTCACGAAATCGTCGATCTGCGTCACGCGGCAGCGCGGGTTGATCGCCACGATGCGCTCGGCCATGGCTTCCACCTTGGCGCGGCCGTAGGCATCGCCCAGCGCGTGGATCTGCCGGTTGGTGTTCGACGCGGCAATGTGATCGAGGTCAATCAGGGTAATACGCCCCACCGCGTTGCGTGCCAGCGCCTCGGCCGCCCAGCTGCCCACCCCGCCGATGCCGATCACGCACACATTGGCGGCCTCCAGCCGGGCCAGGCCATGCGTGCCGTACAGGCGCGCCACGCCGCCGAAACGGCGATGGTAGTCGTCGTCGGCAGGGCTTTCGTGTGACAGGGGCGCGGGCAGGTCCTGCTCTGCCAGGGGCGTAGGGCTGATCGTCATAGTGGAATTCTCAAATCTGCCGGCATTTTATGTCACCGGCGGGAATTCATCCGGCCGGCGAACGCACGCCAAATAGGCGTCCCGACGACCGCAATGTCAGCCTGAGGCCGACAACCACACGCGAGGAGGCTCCCTACAATTACCTGTGCAGTGGTTGATCCGCCGCACGGCTGCCACCAGGAGTCCACCCCTTATGCCCGCCTCGCGTCGCCACAAGATCGTTTTCTGGAGCGTGTTCACGCCGTTGGCGCTGATCGCGATCCTTGTCGTCATCATCCTGACCTTCGACTGGAACCGGCTCAAGCCGTGGCTCAACGACAAGGTCTCGGAGTCGATCGGGCGCCCCTTCGCCATCAATGGCGATCTGACCGTCACCTGGAAACGTGGCCAGGGGGAAACCGGCTGGCGCACGCTCGTGCCGTGGCCCCGACTGTCGGCCAAAGACATTTCGGTGGGCAACCCCGACTGGGCCCAGGCGCCCAGCATGGGCACGATCCGCGAACTGATCTTCGTGCTGCGCCCGCTGCCGCTGCTGGCCCATGAAATCAACGTGCCGACCATCGTCGTCGACAGCCCGGCCGTGTGGCTCGAACGGCTGGCCGACAAGCGCAACAACTGGACCTTCGACATGCGCAAGCAGACCGACTCGGGCAAGTCGAAATGGCACCTTGATGTGGGCGAAGTGGTGCTCCAGCGCGGCAACCTGGCGCTGGACGACGCTGCCGAGAAGATCCAGCTGCAGGCCACGCTGGACACGATTGGCGACCAGGCCATCTACGACAAGGCCCGCGACGGCGCGCTGATGCCGTCCGACGCCTCGGCGGTGGCGGCGTCGCAGGGCTCCGCCGCGTCGACGCCCGAGGCCAAGGCCAACGACAACAAGGGCGGCAAGGCCGGCAACGACGACCGCTACGGCATCCGCTGGAAAGCCGTGGGCCACTACAACAAGGCCACCATCAACGCCACCGGCAAGGCCGGTACCGTGCTCAGCCTGCGCGACGTGGACACCCCTTATCCGGTACAGGCCGATGTGCGCGTGGGCGCCACCCGCGCCACGATGGAAGGCACGGTAACGAACCCGGCCCACCTTGGCGCGCTCGACGTCAACCTGACGCTGGCCGGCGACAGCCTGGCATCGCTCTATAACCTGACCGGCATCGTGCTGCCTTCCACCCCGCCGTATGAAACGCGCGGCCGCCTGGTGGCCACGCTCAAGAAGGGGGCCTCGGCCTATACCTACCGCGACTTCACCGGCAAGGTGGGCAGCAGCGACCTGGGCGGCACGCTGACGTTCGCGCAGCGTTCGCCCCGCCCGCTGCTGTCGGGCGAACTGGTTTCGAAGCAGCTGCTGTTCGACGATCTGGCGCCGCTGATCGGCGGCGGCGCCAAGCCGGGCCAGCCCGCCAAGGACAGCCCCGTGAAGCAGCCCGTGGACAAGAAGCTGCCGGTGGCGCCGTTCCGCACCGAACGCTGGGACGAGATCGATGCCGACGTGAAATTCACCGGCAAGCGCATCGTGCGCAATGAAGACCTGCCGATCACGGACCTGACCACGCACCTGAAGCTGACCGACGGCGTGCTGCGGCTCGACCCGCTCAACTTCGGCGTGGCCGGCGGCAACCTGGTTTCGACCATCGAGCTCGACGGCAAACGCGAGCCGATGGGCGCGAAGGTCGACATGACCGCGCGGCACCTGAAGATCAAGCAGCTGTTTCCGAAGGTGGAAAGCACCCGCGCCAGCGTCGGTGAGGTCAACGGCAGCGCCAAGCTTTCGGCGACGGGCAATTCGGTGGCCGCGCTGATGGGCTCGTCGAACGGCGAGGCCAAGCTGCTGGTGGAAAACGGCACCGTCAGCAAGTTCATCCTCGAAGCCATCGGCCTGAACGTGGGCAGCGTGGTGATTTCGAAGCTGTTCGGCGACAAGCCGGTACAGATCAACTGCGGCGTGGGCGCGTTCGGCTTCCAGAACGGCATTGCCCGGGCCCAGACGTTCGTGCTCGATACGCAGGACGCCATCATCACCACCGAGGGCGCGGTCGATTTCAAGGACGAGCGGCTGGCGCTGACGATCCATCCCGATTCGAAGGGGCTGCGCATTATCTCGCTACGCTCGCCGCTGTATGTGGGCGGTACGTTCAAGAATCCGTCGGTCAGCCCGAATATCGCCATCCTGGCGCTGCGTGCCGGCGGCGCGCTGGCGCTGGCGCTGACCGCGCCGGTGGCCATGGTGGTGCCTTTGCTCGACATCTCGGGCGGCGGCGACGAAAGCCAGTGCGCAAGCCTCCTGGCGGAACTCAAGAAGCGGCCTACCGCCCCGCCGCCGGGCAAGACCTATCAGGGGCCAGCGGCGCCGAAGGGCCAGCAGCAGGCCGGCCCGGCCATTCCCGAGTCGCCGACGAAGTCCGACGCCGCGCGCGGCGAGCCCGCCCCGCCGCCGACCAAGCCGCGCATGCCCGGGCCCACGGTGCAGCAACCGTTGCGACCGGACCACGACAAGCAGCTCTACCAGGGCGGCTAGCGAACGGCACGGCTACTGGTGCCCGGGTGCCCGGGCGCCTCTCGTCATTGCACGTGCCCACGTTGGCGAATCCGCAACACAGCTGTACCGAATGTGTTGCGGATTTGGCACGCCCTTTCACACCGTTGTTGTGCGGACCCCACTGGCAGTCGCATAATCGGCTGGTCGTTGATTAAGCAATTAATTAATGAACAACGACACGCAACGCCGTCGCTCGCCGGGTTCCAGTCTGGCAGGCGATGCCTTGTAAGGTGCGGCTCCGGCCGCACTGATTTTCTTTTTCGCGCGTCTTATCGTCCGGATCGGAGACCCTTGCCGGCGGCGCGAACCACCTTCGCCGCCCCCGCGCACCCCCTGCCATGACGTTGCCTCATGCCGCCGTTCCCCCGATCAGCTGGCTGATCGCGCTGACGGTGTGCAATCACGTGGCGTTCAACGCCAGTCGTGTCGTCGTTTCCCTATTTGCCATCTCGCTCAAGGCGTCCACGGTCACGCTGGGCATCCTGATGTCGCTCTATGCGCTGCTGCCGATGTTCCTGGCGATTCGCGCCGGCAAGCGCATCGACCAGATCGGGCCGCGACTGCCGATGACGGCCGGGTCGCTGATGGTGGTGGCCGGCACGCTGCTGCCGGCCGTCTGGCACGACATTGCATCGCTGTACGCGGCATGCGCGCTGATCGGCGTGGGGTTCATGCTGGTCCAGGTGGCCATGCAGCTGCTGATCGGGCAGGTATCGACCAACGAGACCCGGCTGCGCAACTACACGCTGCATGCGCTGGGGCTGTCGATCTCGGGCACGCTCGGGCCCGTGGCCATGGGCTATACGATCGAACACGCGGGCTTTCGTACCGCGTTCTGCATCCTGGTGGGCGTGGCGCTGCTGGGCCAGGCCGGGCTGCAGTATGTGCGGCCGCGCCTGCCAGCGACGGGCGGCAACGCGGGACGCATCGCCATCGAGGACGGTTCGCGCCACTCCACGCTGGACCTGCTCCACCACCCCGAACTGCGTGCGGTGTTCGTCGCCAGCGCCGTACTGTCCGCCGCGTGGGACCTGCACGCGTTCCTGATTCCGATCCAGGGCACGCATATCGGCCTGTCGCCGTCGATGATCGGCTGGGTGCTCGGCGCGTTCTCGATTGCCACGCTGGCCATCCGGATTGCCATGCCGATGGTGTCCCGCCATTTCTCGGAATGGAAGATCATCCGCCTGGCGCTGCTGGTGGGTGCGCTGGCCTACGTGGTCTATCCGTTCGTCTCGCACTTCTGGCTCATGTGCAGCCTGGCGTTCGTGCTGGGCCTGGCGCTGGGCAGCGCCCAGCCCAACGTCATGAACATCCTCCACACGGCCTCGCCCTCTGGACGTGCTGGCGAGGCGCTGGGGCTGCGCTCGGCCGTGCTCAATACCAGCCAGGTGGTGTGGCCGCTCACGTTTGGTGTGGTGGGCACGGCGCTGGGCATGCTGCCCATCTTCCTCTCGATGGCCGGCGCGATGGGCATGGCCAACTACTACTCGCGGCGCCAGACGCAAAAGCTCGCTGCACCAAAACTGTCGGACTAGTCACCGGCGAATATTGACTCGCGCAGACTAGTAAAACTGCGATGCCGCTTTGCCATGGCGCAAATGCGGTGTGCGGCGCATTCGCTATACTCGAAGCATCCTCGTCCGCATGGTTGTCCGTGCGGCCCGACTCTTCGATATGCGATATGACCCAACTCGCTGATCTGCGCCGCAACTACATGCTGAGCGCCCTTTCCGAAACCGACGTGGCAGGCGACCCGATCCGCCAGTTCCAGAACTGGTTCGACGAAGCCATGCAGGCCAAGCTGCCCGAACCCAATGCGATGACGCTGGCCACGGTCGGCGCCGACGGCCAGCCCTCGGCGCGCATCGTGCTGCTCAAGGGCATGGACGCCAACGGCTTCACGTTCTTCACCAACTACGAAAGCCGCAAGGGCCTGGATCTGGAAGCCAATCCGCGCGCGGCGCTGCTGTTCCACTGGGTGCAGCTCGAACGCCAGGTGCGCGTCGAAGGCGTCGTCGAAAAGGTGGGCGATGCCGAGAGCGATGCCTATTATGCGTCGCGTCCGCTCGGATCGCGCCTGGGCGCCTGGGCCTCCGAGCAAAGCCGCGAGGTTGCCGGCCGCGACGTGCTGGAAGCGCGCGAAGCCGACTTCCGCAGCAAGTTCGGCGACAACCCGCCGCGCCCGCCGCACTGGGGCGGGTACCGCCTGCGGCCCACGTGGATCGAATTCTGGCAGGGCCGGCCGTCGCGCCTGCACGACCGCATCGCGTTCCGGCAGCAGGCCGATGGCAGCTGGCAGATCGTCCGGTTGTCACCCTGATGCCCGGCACTGCGGGCAGGTCTTGCATGGGGCGACGATCGCTGCATCGTCAATGTCTGCTTGTACTGACAGGCACTGACTGCGGCGGCCCACACTGCACAATTCGGCGAATTGGCGTAAAGTTGCTGGGTTGCCGCACCGGCCATGCATCGGTGCGCCCCCAGGGCCAGTGCTGCGTTCCACTACGCAGTCTGCGCAGCCGACCACGGGGCATTTCATTCGAGAGGGATCATCAACCAATCGGGAGAAAGCCGCATGTTCTTCAAGCAAGCAATCGACAAGCAGCTTGATAGCTGGATTTCCGACGTGCGCGAACACGCCAACCTGCCTGTCAGGCTACGGCTGTGGAATGGCACTGAATACCAGCTGGGCAACTTCGACAAACCCGAGGTCACGCTGACCGTACGCGAGGCCTCGGCCCTGCCGCTGCTGCTCACGCCAAGCCTGGACAACCTCGGCGAGGCATACGTCCAGGAAAAGATCGATCTCGACGGCCGCCTGGCCGATATCATCAAGATGGCCTACGGCCTGTCGGCAGCCGCCGCGCGCAGTGCGGGCGGCGCCCTGGCCCGCGTGGCGCAGCACTTCACGCACAGCCGCTCCGAAGACAAGGCGTCGATCCAATATCACTACGACGTTTCCAACGCGTTCTACCAGCTCTGGCTCGATCCGCGCATGGTGTATTCGTGCGCGTATTTCGAGGACGGCACCGAAGACCTTGCCACCGCGCAGCTCAAGAAGATCGACCACATCCTGACCAAAATCCGCGTGCAGCCGGGCCAGACCCTGCTGGACATCGGCTGCGGCTGGGGCGCGCTGGTGATCCGCGCGGCGCAGAAGTTCGGCGCGCAGTGCGTGGGCATCACGCTGTCGCAGAACCAGTTCGACCTGGCCACCGAGCGCGTGAAGGCGGCCGGGCTGCAGGACCGCATCGAGATCCGGCTGCAGGACTATCGCGACATCCAGGGCCAGTTCGACCGCATCACCAGCGTCGGCATGTTCGAGCACGTGGGCAAGGACAACCTGATCGGCTACTTCAGCCGCATGCGCGACCTGCTCAAGGACGATGGCGTGGCGATGAACCACGGCATCACGGCCACCGACCCCGACAGCGGCGCGGTGCCGCTCGATGGCTCGGGCTTCATGGACCGCTATGTGTTCCCGCAGGGCGAACTGCCCCACATCAGCATGGTGCTGAATACCATGGCCAAGGGCGGCCTGGAGGCATTCGACGTGGAACTGCTGCGCCGGCACTATGCCCAGACGCTGCGCCACTGGGCCGACAACTTCGAGACCAACGCCGACGCGATCCGGGCCATGGTGGGCGAGAAGAAGTACCGCATCTGGCGGGTCTACCTGGCCGGCTGCGAGCACGCGTTCACCAACAGCATCATGTCACTGCACCAGGTGGTGTGTCAGAAGGCGAATCGCGCCGCCGACACGTTCCCGGTCTCGCGGCGCTATATTTACGCGTCTCCGATTGGAAATACCGTTTGACGCTTGACTGACAACAACCTCGACCTGTTCGGCGACGCCCCGGCATCGCCGGACGCCCCGCCCCAGCCCGCCCCGGCCGGCCCTCCCGAAAAGAAGACGCCCGCTGGCAAGGTGGTCCAGCCCTGGACGCCCGATGCCGCGCTGACCGCGCTCGCCGGCCGGCTGCCGCCCAACCTGTATTTCGGCACCTCTTCGTGGTCGTACCCCGGCTGGCACGGCCTGGTCTACGACGGCCAGTACACGGAAAGCCTGCTGTCCCGCAAGGGCCTGCGGGCCTGCGGGCAGCATCCGCTGCTGCGCGCGGCGGGCATCGACCGCGGCTTCTATGGTCCGATTCCGCTGGCCGACTACCTGAGCTACGCGTCACAGGTGCCGGAAGGCTTCCGCTTCCTGGTCAAGGCCCCGGCCAGCGTGTGCGATGCCTGGCTGCGCGGGCCCGATGGCGCCGGGCGCCTGGCCAACGCGGCGTTCCTGGATGCGGAGATCGCGATCCGCGATTTCATCGTGCCGGCCACGGGCGGCCTCGGACAACGCTGCGGGCCGTTGCTGTTCCAGTTGTCGCCGCTGCAGAGCGTGGCCGACGACGGCCCGGCTTTCTTCGCGCGGCTCGACGCCTTCCTGGCCGCGCTGCCGCCGCTGGACCCCAGCCTGACCCCGCACGCCTGCTATGCCGTGGAAATGCGCGATCCGGCGCTGCTGACGCCGCGCTACATCCGCCTGCTGCGCGAACGCGGCGTGCGCTTCTGCCTGGCCGCGCGCGACCGCCTGCCGCCGGTATCGCGCCAGGCCCACGCGCAGACGCTGATGGACGACGGCGCCCCCGGGCCGCTGGTGCTGCGATGGATGCTGCGCGAGGGTCGCTCGTATGCGATGGCCGAACGGGCCTACATGCCATTCGACAAGCTCGTGGACCCCGACGACCCCACGCGCGACGCCATCGCCGACGTGGTGGCGGGCACGCTGCGCGCCGGCCAGCCGGCCTACGTCATCGTCAGCAACAATGCCGAAGGATGCGCGCCGCGCTGAGCATCGCCCGGCTGGCCGAGGCCATTGCCAATCCACTCGAAAAAGCGGCCTTGCCGGCCTAGCGGCGCATCCGGTGCGAATAATCGCGCCGGAACTGGGCCAGCTTGGGCGTGATCACAAACGCGCAGTAGCCCTGCGCCGGATGTTCCTGGTAGTAGTTCTGGTGGCTCATCTCGGCGCGCCAGTATGGCTGCTCGGGTTCGAGCTGCGTCACGATTGGCGCATCGAACACCTTGTTGGCCACGAGTTCGCCAATGACATACTCGGCCACGGCGCGCTGGGCCTCGGAATGGGTGAAGATGATCGAGCGGTACTGCGGGCCCACGTCGTTGCCCTGGCGATTGAGCTGCGTCGGATCATGGATCGAGAAGAAGATCTCCAGGATCTCGCGGAATGTAATCGTGGCCGGGTCGAAGGTCACGCGCACCACTTCGGCATGGCCCGTGTCGCCCTCGCATACCTGGCGATAGGTGGGATTGTGGATATGGCCACCTGTGTAGCCCGACTCCACGGCACGCACGCCATCCACCTGCTGGAACACCGCCTCCAGGCACCAGAAACACCCGCCACCGAGCGTGGCAATCTCAAGTTCGTGATCCATCTGCTCGCTCCCTTTCCCGCGTTAAGGGGTTCGGATGCCGCGCCGGCTCTCGGGGCATCGATTTTCCAGCATAAGCAATGGCGCACGGAACTGCCGTTAAAAATGAAACAAGTGCAATCCGGTTGGCGTAAAGACCGCGTGATGTGTCGCAAAGGCCACGTCAGGGCGCAATGTCCGGAGTCCGCTACAATCGCACCTGTACTGGCGCCTGCTGGCGCGCGCGACGACTCTGCGCTGGCACCCGCAAGTGCCGTCCGCCACGCGTTTCGGGCCCTGCAAGGTGTGTGCGCCAGGCCACCGAAATTGCCGCCCCCCAGGATTAGGTTGGGCGTGTTGAATGCGCGCCGGCCATCCCGATATGAAGATCATGGATTTGTGTGGAGCCCGAGACATGGGCATGCCTGAGGCCGCCGCCCCTGCCCCCGAGGGCCGCAAGGCCGCCGCCCCCGATTTTGACAGCCGCCACTTCAAGCGCGCGCTGTCGCAGTTCGCCACGGGTGTGACGGTAATCACCACGCGCGCCGCGGGCCACTCGCATGCCAACGGTGCGCCATTCGTCGGCATTACGGCCAGCTCGTTCAACTCGGTATCGCTCGATCCGCCCCTGGTGCTCTGGAGCATGGCCACGCGCGCCAACAGCCTGCCGATGTTCCGCGATGGCTCGCACTACATCATCAACGTGCTCTCCGCATCACAACTGGACTTGTGCCAGCGGTTTGCCACGCTCAAGGGCGACCGTTTTGCCGGCGTCGACTATCGGTTGTCGGAGACCGGCCTGCCCATCCTGGCCAATGCCCTGGCCTGGTTCGAGTGCCACAACCGCAGCCGCTATGACGAAGGCGACCACGTGATCTTCGTCGGCGAGGTGGAACGCTGCGGCATTCTCGACGCTGGCGGCGAGCCGCTGGTGTTCCAGGGCGCGCAATTTTCCACGGTGTGCCCGCTCGACCCGCTCGATCAGATCGAGCCCCGCGAAGGCTAAATCACGGCTTTGCGTCCTTGCTGTCCTTCAGGATCGCCAGCGGCGATCCGTCCGTCTTGATCCGCTGCAGGACGATGTTCGAGCGGATATCCATCACGCCGGGCGTGCGATATAGCCGATTCACGATGAAATCGGAGTAGTGCTTCAGGTTGCGCGCCTGCACCCGCAGGATGTAGTTGCTGTCACCCGTGATCACATAGGCGGTCAGTACTTCCGGCCAGGTCTGCACTACGGCGTTGAACGTGTCGTGCCAGCCTTCCACGTCGTGCCGCATCGACACCTGCACGATGGCCTCGATCTCCAGCCCCAGCTGTTCGGCATCGAACCACGCCTTGTAGCCGCCAATCACCCCGTTTTCTTCCAGCAGCCGCACGCGACGCAAGCACGCAGATGGCGACAACGCCACACGGTCGGCCAGGTCCTGATTGCTGATGCGACCGTTCTCTTGCAGGGCCGCGAGGATGCGTAAATCAATCGGATCGAGGGTCATTTCGAAGAATCCACGTATTTCTGTTCGATCCACACAATTTTATGCGAAAGATGCCGCGATCGACGGCCCATTTCGCAAGCCTCTTCTCGGCGCTTTTGACTATGATCCCCACACGCACCGCGTCTTCAGAAACGCGCCCCGGAGATTGCAAGTCACCATGCCGAACGCCCCCACGAACGTACCCAGCAGCGCCACGCGCCAGATCTGGGATATCAGCCCGCCGGTGTCGAACGCCACGCCAGTCTGGCCCGGCGACACACCGTTCCGGCACGAACCCGCCTGGCAACTGGATGAACACTGTCCGGTCAACGTTGGCCGAATCACGATGTCGCCGCACACCGGCGCCCATGCCGATGCGCCGCTGCACTACGCGGCCGACGGCGCGCCGATCGGCGATGTCCCGCTCGACGCCTACCTGGGCCCCTGCCGCGTGATCCACTGCATCGGCGCGGCGCCGCGCGTGGAGCCGCACCACGTCGAGTCGGCGCTGGCCGACGTACCGCCGCGCGTGCTGCTGCGGACCTACCAGCAGGTGCCGCTGGGTGCCTGGGATTCGGCGTTCTGCGCCGTCGCGCCCGAAACCATCGCGCTGCTGGCCCGCCACGGCGTGAAGCTGATCGGCATCGACACGCCGTCACTGGACCCCGAAACCTCCAAGACGATGGACGCCCACCACGCGGTGCGCGACCACCGGCTGGCCATTCTCGAAGGCATCGTGCTCGACGACGTGCCGGCCGGCGACTACGAACTCATCGCGCTGCCGCTGCGCCTGGCCACGCTCGATGCGAGCCCGGTCCGCGCGGTGCTGCGCGCGCTCTGAATCCTTCCGAACCTCTGGACACTGAAAGCATGACCAACCTGACACGTGAACGCTGCCAGGCGCTGGACCGGGACGACCCGCTCCGCGCGCTGCGCGAACAGTTTGCCCTGCCCGCCGGCGTGATCTACCTCGATGGCAACTCGCTGGGCGCCCGCCCGCGTGCCGCCGCGGCGCGTGCCGCCGAGGTGGTCAGCAGCGAATGGGGCGATGGCCTGATCCGCAGCTGGAATACCGCCGGCTGGTTCGACCTGCCGGGCCGGCTGGGCAACCGCCTGGCGCCGCTGATCGGCGCGGGCCACGACGAGGTGGTGGTGACCGACACCACGTCGATCAACCTGTTCAAGGTGCTGGCCGCCGCGCTGCGCGTGCAGCAGCAGCGCGATCCGGCGCGCCGCGTGATCGTGTCCGAGGCCAGCAACTTCCCGACCGATCTCTATATCGCCCAGGGCCTGGCCGACCTGCTGCAGCAGGGCTACGAGGTACGCCTGGTGAACAGCCCCGACGAGATCGACGCCGCCGTGGGCGCCGACACGGCCGTGCTGATGCTCACCCACGTGAACTACAAGACCGGCGAGATGCTCGACATGGCCGGCCTGACCGAACTCGCGCATGCCCGCGGCGTGCTGACCGTGTGGGATCTGGCCCACTCGGCCGGCGCCGTGCCGGTGGACCTGACCGCCGCCCGCGCCGACTACGCCATCGGCTGCACGTACAAGTACCTGAACGGCGGCCCGGGGTCGCCGGCCTTCGTCTGGGTGGCGCCCGCACTACGCGATCAGTTCTGGCAACCGCTGTCGGGCTGGTGGGGCCACGGCGCGCCGTTTGCCATGTCGCCGCAGTACGCGCCCGCCGAGGGCATCGGCCGCTTCCTGTGCGGCACGCAGCCGGTCACGTCGCTGGCGATGGTCGAATGCGGCCTGGACATCTTCGCCCAGACCAGCATGAGCGCGTTGCGCGCGAAGTCGCTCAAGCTGACCGACCTGTTTATCGAACTCGTCGAATCACGATGCGCCACGCACCCGCTGACGCTGGTCACGCCGCGCGCGCATGCCCGGCGCGGCAGCCAGGTGAGCTTTGCGCATCCGGACGGTTACGCGCTGGTGGCCGCCCTGATCGAGCGCGGCGTGATCGGCGACTATCGCGAACCCGGCATTGCCCGCTTCGGCTTCACACCGCTTTACACGACCTTCACCGAAGTCTGGGACGCCGTGGAGATCATGCGCGACGTGCTGGACAGCGGCACCTATCGCGACCCCCGCTTTGCGGTGCGCACGGCGGTGACCTGAGCGGAGCACATCATGAGTGAATTCAAGGGATGCCCGATGGGGCACGGCAGCCAGCCGGCCGAGGCGGCCGACGTGGCCGGCGCGGAAGGCTGGCATGGCGCGCAGATGGACTTCGCCCGCGACATGAGCTACGGCGACTACCTGGGCCTGGATCAGATCCTGAGCGCGCAGCACCCGCTGTCGCCGGACCACAACGAGATGCTGTTCATCGTCCAGCACCAGACCACCGAGTTGTGGATGAAGCTGATGCTGCACGAACTGCGCGCCGCCCGCGATGGGGTGAAGACCGACCAGCTGCGCCCGGCGTTCAAGATGCTGGCGCGCGTATCGCGCATCATGGATCAGCTGGTGCAGGCCTGGAACGTGCTGGCCACCATGACGCCGCCCGAATACTCGGCCATGCGCCCGTACCTGGGCGCGTCGTCGGGGTTCCAGTCGTACCAGTATCGCGAGATCGAGTTCATCCTGGGCAACAAGAACGCGGCCATGCTGCGGCCCCACGCGCACCGGACCGAACATCTGGAACTGGTGGAAACGGCGCTGCATACGCCGTCGATGTACGACGAGGCGATCCGGCTGATGGCGCGGCGTGGGTTCCAGATCGACGCCGACGTGGTGGAACGCGACTGGACCCAGCCGACGCAGTACAACGCGTCAGTGGAGGCGGCCTGGCTGGAGGTGTATCGCAACCCGTCGGCGCACTGGGAACTCTACGAACTGGGCGAAAAGTTCGTCGACCTGGAGGATGCCTTCCGCCAATGGCGATTCCGCCATGTGACCACGGTGGAGCGCGTGATCGGCTTCAAGCGCGGCACCGGCGGCACCGAAGGCGTCAGCTACCTGCGCCGGATGCTCGATGTCGTGCTGTTCCCCGAACTGTGGAAACTGCGGACGGATCTTTGACCGGCCGCCGGCTGCTCCACTCTCCCGCACACCGCGTGGCGGGAGAGCCGGCGCGAGTCATCTGCTATCGCCCCGCCGGATCCGACAGCCTGGCCCCCAGCGCCTGCAGCGCGGGCGCCAGCTTCTGGTGGAACGTCTCTTCGCTGACGGCCCCGTAGGACGCACTGCAGCTCAGCATGTGCAGATCCTTCTCACCCACCGGCTTGAACGCCACCGCGCAGGCGTGAATGGCCGGGTGCCAGTCGCGGAACGACGCGGCGTACCCGTCGCGCTCGGCCTGCGCCAGCGCGGCCCGCATCGGGGCCTCCTGCTGCTTCCATTGTTCCGGATACGTCTGGGCGAACTCCGCCAGCACCTTGTCGCGCCGCGCCGCCGGCAGCGCGGCCAGGTAGGCCCGGCCCATCGAACTCGACACCAGCGACAGGCGCGATCCCACCCCCAGACCCAGCATCACGCCGGCATCGTTACGGATCGATTCCATGTAGATGACTTCCATGCGCTCGCGCTTGCCCAGCGACACCGACACCCCGTACGACTGCGCGAAGGCCAGCATGTGCGGCCGCGCCAGCGTCACCACGTCGGACGCCGACAGGTAGGAAAAACCCAGCGCCAGCACGCCGGCATCGAGCGCGTACTTGCCCAGGCTGTCGTCGTAGCGCAGGTAGCCTAGTTGCACCAGCGTGCCGGCCAGCCGGCTCACGGTCGCCTTCGGAAAGCCTGTGCGGCGCACGAAATCCTGGTTGCCCAGCATCGCCTCGCCAGTGCGGAAGCAGCGCAGCAGTTCCAGCCCCCGCGCCAGGGCCGTCACGAAATTGGGGTCGCTCTCGCGTTCCTTCTGGACCGGCTCGGCGGCGGTGACAGCGGATGTGGCCAAGAGACAGCTCCTGTGGAAGTTGGTCGATTGCCGAACGCAAATCATCGGGGGCCGGATTTCCCCCTGTTGCAGCGCGAATCGGTTCAGCTATACTAGCTCATCGGAACAAGGTTCCGCAATGCGGAACCAAAACTTTTTGATCGACCGGATCGAATGAAGGCGCAAGGCCTTCACCGCGCCACCAAAGAAGGAGACCTCCATGGCTGCCAACGCCGAATTCCACTGGGCCGACCCCCTGCTGCTGGACCAGCAACTGACCGACGACGAGCGCATGATCCGTGACGCTTCGGCGGCCTATTGCCAGGACAAGCTCATGCCGCGCGTGCTGCAGTCGTTCCGCAACGAGAAGACCGACGTGGAGATCTTCCGCGAGATGGGCGAACTCGGCCTGCTTGGCCCGACCATCCCCGAACAGTACGGCGGCCCGGGCCTGAACTACGTCAGCTACGGCCTGATCGCGCGTGAGGTGGAGCGTGTGGATTCGGGCTACCGCTCGATGATGAGCGTGCAGTCGTCGCTGGTCATGGTGCCGATCTACGAATTCGGCAGCGAAGCGCAGAAGCAGAAGTACCTGCCCAAGCTGGCCACCGGCGAATGGATCGGCTGCTTCGGCCTGACCGAGCCGAACCACGGCTCCGACCCGGGCTCGATGGTCACCCGCGCCAGGAAAGTGGACGGCGGCTACGAACTGAGCGGCGCCAAGATGTGGATCACGAACTCGCCGATCGCCGACGTCTTCGTGGTGTGGGCCAAGCTGGCCGGTGAAGACGGCAAGGAAGACATCCGCGGCTTCATCCTGGAAAAGGGCTGGAAGGGCCTGAGCGCCCCGGCCATCCATGGCAAGGTGGGCCTGCGCACGTCGATCACCGGTGAAATCGTGCTGGATCAGGTGTTCGTGCCCGAAGAGAACATCATGCCGGGCGTGAAGGGCCTGAAGGGTCCGTTCACCTGCCTGAACTCGGCCCGTTACGGCATCGCCTGGGGCGCGCTGGGCGCCGCCGAATTCTGCTGGCACACCGCCCGCCAGTACACGCTGGACCGCAAGCAGTTCGGCCGCCCGCTGGCGCAGACCCAGCTGGTTCAGAAGAAGCTGGCCGACATGCAGACCGAGATCACGCTGGGGCTGCAAGGCTGCCTGCGCCTGGGCCGCATGAAGGACGAAGGCACCGCCGCGGTGGAAATCACCTCGATCATGAAGCGCAATTCGTGCGGCAAGTCGCTGGATATCGCCCGGGTGGCGCGCGACATGCTGGGCGGCAACGGCATTTCGGACGAATTCGGCGTGATCCGCCACGTGGTGAACCTGGAAGTGGTGAACACCTACGAAGGCACGCACGACATCCACGCGCTGATCCTGGGCCGCGCCCAGACCGGCCTGCAGGCATTCTTCTGATCGTCCGGACGTAAAAAAGCCCGGCTGGAAAGCCGGGCAGAAGCACACTACCAAGGAGACGACGGGCACGACCCCGCCGTTTTACGACATCGGTAAAGCAGTACTGAGCCGGGCCGGGAACCAACCCCGCGCCCGGCTTTTTCTCACTTGTTCGGTTGCGGCGTCAGGCGCAGGTACGGACGCACCGCCTTGTAGCCCTTCGGGAATTTCTGGCGGATCACCTCTTCGTCCTTCAGCGACGGCACGATGACCACGTCGTCACCATCCTGCCAGTTGCCCGGCGTGGCCACGCTGTGGTGATCGGTCAGTTGCAGCGAATCGATGACGCGCAGGATTTCATTGAAATTTCTACCTGTGCTTGCAGGATAGGTAATGATCAGGCGGACCTTCTTCTTCGGGTCGATCACGAACAGCGAACGCACGGTCAGCGTCTCATTCGCATTCGGATGGATCATGTCGTAGAGCTCGGATACCTTGCGGTCGCTGTCGGCCAGGATCGGGAAATTGACCGAGGTGGACTGGGTGTCGTTGATATCCTGGATCCAGCCCTTGTGCGACTCCACGCTGTCCACGGACAGGGCGATGGCCTTCACGTTGCGCCTGGCAAACTCTTCCTTCAGCTTGGCGGTCAGGCCCAGTTCCGTCGTGCACACCGGGGTGTAGTCGGCCGGGTGCGAGAACAGGACGCCCCAGCCTTCGCCCAGCCAGTCGTGAAAGCGGATGCGGCCCTCGCTCGATTCTTGCTCGAAGTCCGGTGCGATATCGCCAAGACGCAGTGCCATGAATGAAGCCTCCAGAGAAACGGAAAATAAACCAACGTAAGGAAAGGTAAAAACCGGTGAACCAGCTTAGTTGGATTGCCATCCAACCCAAACGAATATAAAGTCACTACAAAATCACTCGAAGTCATAAAGACCCGGGTGATCGGGCCATGGTTCCTTGTGGCAACCTGCCCCGGGGCCGATGGCACGTTGGTGACAGCGATACGGCATTGTGTCGGCGAGCTTGAAACGATGGGCAGCCGCCACATATGCTAGGTGGACGACAAGAAATGCCACAAGCCCGAGCGGGCAAGGCAAAATGTCACCCACTTGAACCTAACCGCCCGCAACAGGAGAAACTGATGAGCGATGTCAAGACCGTTCTGTCCGACGCCGAAGAACTGCTTAAGCAAGCGGCCTCGACCACCGGCGAGAAAGCCGCCGAACTGCGCGAGCGTGGCATGGGCCTGCTGAAGCAGGCCAAGGAAAAGGCCCAGGACCTGCAGGATGCCGTCGTGACCAAGAGCAAGGCGGCCGCCCGCGCCACCGACGACTACGTGCATGACCATCCGTGGCGCGCCGTGGGCGTGGCAGCCGGCGTGGGCCTGCTGATCGGTCTGCTGTTGAACCGCAAGTAAGCAGCGCTGTAGTACCGTAGCAATACGCATTACCAGCCCCGGCCGCGCATCTGCGCCGGGTGCATGCAGTCTTGAAGACGGACTGGCGCGGCCCCATCATGCCGCTGCCGGTCCATCCCTCGCAGATGCCGCCCATGCCGGCGCATCGATTTTTCGCCGGAGCCGCATGAGCGAATCCCATTCCCCCAAGTTCCTCGAATCCCTTCGCAACCTCGCCGGTTCCGTGGTGTCGATGCTGCAGACTCGCCTGGAGCTGGCCAGCGTGGAACTGGCCGAGGAACGCGAGCGGCTGATGAAGGTTGCGCTGCTGGCCTTGTTCGGGCTGGTGTTCTTCAGCATGGCGCTGATGACTTTCACGCTGCTGGTCGCCATCCTGTTCTGGGAAAGCTATCGCTGGCAGGCCCTGGGCGCGATCGTGCTGTTCTACCTGATTTGCGCCGGCCTCTGCCTGCTGGTGGCTCGCAACAAGGTCCGCCACGCCCCGCCGCTGTTTGAATCCACGCTGGCCGAGCTGGACAAGGACCGGGAGATGCTGCGCCAATGACCACGCCCGAAGACGATTCGATCGACAGCCGCCCGCGCCACGAGCACCCCCGTCCGGTCCGCTTCACGCGCGAAGTTCGCCTGCCGCTGGCCGTGCGCAAGGAGTTGCTGATCACGCGCGCCGCACTGGAACGCTACGACGCCGTGCAGGCGCTGCGTCAGGTCAAGGGTGGCGCCCGCCGCATGACCAGCCTGGGCGCCTGGCTGCCTCGCATGACCCGCCCGTCGGGCTGGCTCAAGTTGTTCGGCATCACGCGCGACTATCCGTTGGTGAGTACGGCCATCACACTGGCCCTGCCCTTGCTGCGCAAGACCCCGATCGGCCGCGTGGCCTGGAAGGTGTCGAAGCTCGGCATGCTGGCCGGCGCCGGATACTGGGCCTACAAGACCTGGCACGGCGCGCAGCCGCAGGTGCATGCGCACGCGGCGTCGGCCGCGCGGGCGGTGGCGGTGCCGGTCGATACCGGCTTCCGCGACCCGCTGGTGCCGTCGCCCCCCGCGGCCGCGCCTCCGGCCTCCCAACCCTGATCAGGCGCCGGATCAGCCGACCTGCACGCGATTGCGGCCCTCGCGCTTGGCCTGGTAACAGGCCAGGTCGGCCGCATCGAGCGCATCCTCGCGCTTGGCTGTACGTTCGTCGACC
The DNA here is from genome assembly GCF_900104095.1 of Ralstonia sp. 25mfcol4.1. Taxonomy (GTDB): domain Bacteria; phylum Pseudomonadota; class Gammaproteobacteria; order Burkholderiales; family Burkholderiaceae; genus Cupriavidus. The sequence goes on from NZ_FNJO01000001.1 coordinate 630,838, forward strand.
CGTACCAGGCCGATGCTGACCCCGATCGAGAATTCATGATCGTGGCAGCGATACCGGTAGGCCGCGATGGCACTACGCAGCCCTTCGGCCACGCGCTCGCCATCGGTGGCGGCGCAATACTCCAGCAACACCGCGAATTCATCGCCCCCCAGCCGGGCCAGTGTGTCGCTGCGCCGTAGCTGATGCCGCATGACATCGGCGATCTGGCAGATCAGTTCGTCTCCAGCCGCGTGTCCGCAGGTGTCGTTGACGGCCTTGAACTGGTCGAGATCCAGATACATCAGCGTGTGCGTACAGCCTTCATGCTGGGCGCGCGCCACGGCCGCCCCAAGCCGCCGCTCGAATTCCAGCCGGTTGACCAGACCGGTCAGCGGATCGTGGCTGGCCTCGTAAGCCAGTTGCGCGGCGTGGGCCCGCTCCAGGCTGACATCGTGCAGGACAACCACGATGCCGATCGCCTGCCCGCCCTTGTCCCGGATCAGCGCCACCGATGGCTTGACGGCCAGCGTGGCCCCCTGCACTGCAGGCTCGCGGCGCTCGAGCAGCATCACCAACTGGCCGGGCCAGGTGCCCGCCAGCGCGCGCGGCACCAGGTCGGCAACCGGCTCGCGGGTGGCTTCGTCATGCAGCCGGCAGACCTGCTGCAGGAAACAGCCGGCGGCCTCAGCATCGGTCCAGCCGGTCATGGTCTCGGCCACCGGGTTCAGCGACTGGATGCGTCCCCAGACATCGGTGGTAATCACCGCGTCGCCGATGGCCTGCAGCGTGACCTGCGCGCGCTCCTTTTCGGCAAACAGCTGCGCCTCGGACCGCTTGCGGTCGGAAATATCGCTCAGCGAGCCAGCCATCCGCGTCGCCTTGCCGATCGCGCTACGCACCATGCGGCCCCTGGCCCTGACCCACAGATAGCCGCCGCCCTTGCGACGCAGGCGCAGTTCCACGTCGTACGGCGTGCCCTGGCGCACATGCACCACCAGGCGCCGGTCGAACTCGGCCACGTCGGCTGGATGCATCAGGGCCAGCAGGGTTTCACGCGCATGCGGCAGTTCATGGGGGCCATAGCCGAGCATTTCGGCACAGCGTGGCGAGAAATACAGTTCGCCCCGGTGGGGATGCCAGTCCCACAGGCCGTCGGTACTGCCGGCCACGGCCAGTTGCAGGCGTTCCTCGCTGACCGTCAGGGCGTGCCGAAGCTGGCGCTGCCGGCTCATCACCCGGGTGGACATCCATGAGGCACAGGCGAGCAAGGTCAACGCCAGCCCCGCCGATCCCCACATCAGCAATCGCCGAACGCGCCGCGACGCCTTGCCCAGCGCGGCGGAGAAGGCCGCCTCCATGGGCGTCAGCAATGCATCGATATCGGCAATATCGCGCTGCAGCGGCATCACGCAGGCGGCGTCGCAGCCGTGCTCGCCCACGCGCTCGCGCAGCCGACGCGCCATGACATCGAGCCGTGCAATCTCCACGTCGGCAGCCGCCCAGATCGAAATCGCCTCATCGATCTCCGGCACATTCCGAAAATACCGGAACAGCCGGATCATGCCGGGCACATCGTCGGGGTGGTTGCCGCCGGTCAGGAGTCCCTGCACCGCGCGGGCGTGGTCGTAGTTGGGCTTTTCGAGTTCGAGGCGCGCCTGGTGGTCGCCCTGCGGCACGGCGATGCCGGCCAGATAGGCGTCGTAGTCGGCTTCATCGCGACTTTCGGCGTAGCGCAGCAGATGAAAGACCGCCGCCTTCTGCCCCTTGGTCCAGAGGCTCTCGCCGGCCACGAAGCCCCGTGCGGCGGACAACACGTCCACACTGGCGATGCAGAACAATGCCAGCGCCAGAACCACCGGGACAAACGGCCAGACGACACGCAGTACGTGCTCATTGGCCGGCAGGCTACCGCCGCCACCAGCTTGCTGCATATGAGACTTCCCGCGCCAGGCCATGGGGCCCGGCCCTGTCGATGAATGCACCATGGCCGGCCTTGGCTGGCCGGCCTTGTCTGGTTGCATTGTCAACGAGGTGTTACAGGGTGTCTCTAACTCAGACTGGTTAATTGACGCCCGGAATATGCATCGGCCAACCACCTAGCAGAACGACGAGTAAAACGCCGTTCAACAGCGCAAGTCCGGTGAGGATGAAGGCCAGGGTTGGCAGCGTCTTGAGCCACGACATCCCGGCCGAAGCCGACTTGAAGGCCGCATCCAGATAGCGCGTGGCTTGCTTGCGCACGACCAGCCAATAGAACCCGGCGCCGGCCGCCAGGGCGACTACGATCCACGACAACCACGCCAGCGATCCAAATGGCGCCGGCGCATTGTTCGCCCGGCCCGGCACACGGGGGGCAACTGGCGGCAGTGGCGGCAGCGAATCGCGCAGGGACATCGGCACGGATTCGAACACCGGGGCAGGAAGATTGAGATCTTCCGTCGCGCTAACCGGCGACATTTCTGCATCCCTGGCCGGCATGGCGCGCGGCGCCGGCAGTGCCGGCTGCGTTCGCCTGACCGCCCGGTTGTCGGCCATCGCTGGCGGCTTCTGTGTCGCCGCTTCGCGCGTGGCCGTCCCGGGTGACGCCCTGCGCCAATCCGCGAACAACTGGTCAAGACACCGGACCGTCGTGCACGCGTCACGCGCCCTGCGCCAGGCGTCGAGATCCGCCCTGCGCAGCGTGCCGGCGTACCGCCTGCGCTGCTGATCGGCGTAGATGGCCTCGTAGGTCTCGTGCAGCATCGCGTACTCGCAGATCAACTGCGAGCCACGCGCATGGTGCCGCACAGGCTCCGAACAGGAGGTACCGGCCGGGGCGGAAACATCACACCGTGGTCGATAGGCGTGCGGACACGATATGTCGGAAGCCCACGTCACATCGGCAATCCAGAATGCCAGGACGACGAAGAGTGCCAGGTGGCCTGCAATCCGCTGCATGGTTGTCTGCGCATCGGCTTTGGGGAACCGGGAAATTCATTCTAGGCAGCGCCGGCGCACGCTGCCTGATCTGTTACGTGCGTTTGCGCATGGACCAAACGGCCGGCGCCCCGATTGCGCAGGGAAGTGCTGACAAGGCGCGGGCAAAACAAAAGGGCCTGTGACTTTCGCCACAGGCCCTTCTGGGAATACTGGTGGGTCGTGCGTGACTCGAACACGCGACCAACGGATTAAAAGTCCGCTGCTCTACCGACTGAGCTAACGACCCGGAAAAACTGAATCCGCGATTATAGGGAGGCCCCTATGGGGTGTCAAGCTTCGGGCACGTCAAGCGCCACTCAGGCCATACGTTCCAGACGCCACATCTGGTACTTGAAGGCCAGGATTGCGCCGACGATGATGGTCGCGAACACGATGAACGAACCGATGGCCAGCGTCGATACGCCCGACAGCCCCTGCCCAATCGTGCAGCCCAGGGCGGTCACGCCGCCGGCGCCCATCAGGATGCCGCCGATCATATGATTGGCCACGTCCTCGGCATTGCCGAATCCTTCCCAGCGGAACGTGCGCGATACCAGCGCATAGGCACCCGCGCCCGCGATCACGCCGAAGACGCTGACGATGCCGATTGTCAGCACCTTGCTCTTGTCGCTGAACATCATCAGCCAGTCCAGCGTGTATGCGTACGGCGCCACGAAGCTCAGGCTTTCCATGCGGCCACTGTTGGTGCCGACGAACAGTTCTTCGAGCGTATTCGGGTCTTCCGACACATAGCCAAGGTGGCCAGACACGTACCACATGCCGACGATGATCATCCCGACGGCCAGGCCGCCGAGCAGGTTGTCGAACGTCCGGAAGCCGTTGCCCACCAGCGCCCAGAGCACCAGCACGGCGCCGACCGCCACGCCCAGCGCCAGCTGCAGCGTGCCGCGCGCCATGCCGGTCGCGTGCGCCACCAGCGACGGCAGGTCCTGCGTGGACGGCAGCGGCAGCACCACTGCATCGACGGTATTCACGCGCACGACCCCGAACAGGCCGCGCAAGGTCATGTACGCCGACAGCCCGAGGAACACGAACACCACCAGCGATTTCAGGTTGCCCGCGCCAATGCGCACCAGCGTCTTGCTGCCGCAGCCGGACGCCAGCACCATGCCGAAGCCGAACATCAGCCCGCCCACCGCCGCCGACAGCCAGCCGAGCCGGGCCGACGTGTAGATGGTCCTGGTCGGGTCGATCAGTCCCGCCCACGCCAGCACGCCGGTGCCGATCATCGCCACGCCAATGGCCAGGATCCACATGCGCATGCGGCTCCAGTCACCGATGTTGACGATGTCGGAAATGGCGCCCATCGTGCAGAAGTGCGTGCGCTGCAGCACCGCGCCAAACAGGAAGGTCAGGACAAAGGTACTCAGCAGGACGGTGTGCGTGAGCGCTGGGATGTCGATTTCGGGCATGTGGTGACTGGGGGCTCGTAGATTTCTGATTTTTCTGAACGGAGGCACTCGTCGGCGGCGCCTCTCGTCATGGCCGGCCGGTTGTTCAGGCGTTCAGGCCGTCATGCAGCCGGCTGATATCGTGTCGGATCGGCTACGCCGGCTTGCTCGAAGCCGGCCTTGCGGATACGGCAGGAATCGCAAACCCCGCAGGCGCGGCCTTCGTCATCGGCCTTGTAGCACGACACGGTCAGGCCATAGTCGACGCCCAGCTTCACGCCGGCACGGATGATTTCGGCCTTGGTCATGTCGATGATGGGGGCGTGCACGCGGAAGCGGTCACCCTCGACACCGGCCTTGGTGGCCAGGTTGGCCAGCGTTTCATAAGCCGAGACGTACTCGGGGCGGCAATCGGGATAGCCGGAGTAGTCCACCGCGTTTGCGCCAAAAAACAGATCGCGACCGCAGATGGCCTCTGCCCAGCCAAGCGCCAGCGACAGCATGATCGTATTGCGTGCCGGCACATACGTCACCGGAATGCCGCCGGTGGCGCCGTCGACGGGCACATCGAGCGCATCGTCGGTCAGGGCCGACCCGCCAAAGCGGCGCAGGTCCAGGTCGATGATCTCGTGGCGCGTGGCGCCGAGCGCGGCGGCCACTTTCTTCGCGGCATCCAGTTCGGACGAATGGCGCTGGCCGTAGCGCATCGACAACGCATAGGTTTCGAAGCCGGCCGCATGGGCCATGGCAAGCACGGTGGCGGAGTCCAGGCCGCCGGAAAGCAGGACGATTGCACGTTGGGTCATGATGGGGTGCGCGCGGAACAAGCGCGCTGTCAAATACGCCGCGTTGGGCGAATCGCACATTTTAGCGCGCCGGCGCCCCGGAAAGGATCAGGCGGGGGTGATGAGGCCCATGGCGCAGCAACGGCGCCATGCCGTCGTCGCTACCCCCGAAAAAGAAAAAACCCGCAAGTTGCGGGCTCTTTCCTGGCTTCCGTACCTCCGTCGGTCACTTCAGCGTCTTCAGCCGGTTGCTGGCGGCCTGGGCGCCTTCGGTGCCCGGATACTTCGACACCACCGTTTCCAGCGTCTTCCTGGCCGCTGCCTTCTGGCCTGATTCCATCTGGTTGTTGGCGATGGCGATCATGGCGTCCGGTACCTTCGCATGCGTCGGGAACTGTTGCACCATGTTCTGCAGCACGAAAGTCGAACCCTTGTAGTCACGCTGCGCGTAGAGCGAATTGCCGAGCCAGAACTGCGCCAGCGGCAAATACGGGCTTTGCGGATACTTCTTCGCAAACGCCGAGAAGGCGTTGCCCGCGCCCTTGAAATCGCCCGACTGGAACTGCTTCAGCGCGGCGTCGTACTCGGGCTTTTCGGTCGGCTGTGCAAGCCCTTCCTTGCCATCGACGGTCACCTGTTGCGGCTCGAATTTCTTCAGGCGCGCATCCAGGTCCGCGTAGTAATCCTTCTGCTGTTTCTGCAGCGTGTCCACCGTGTTTTGCAACACCTCGTTCTGACCACGCAGCCGGGCCACTTCCTGACGCAGACCTTCCAGCTGGTTCTGCATGTCGAGCTGCTGGCGGCTGCTCTGGTCGATACGCTGCGATGCCGTTGCCTGGAAACCGTTGAACTGGTCCCGCAGTTGCAGCACCGCCTTGCGCGCTTCGTCGTCGTCAAAGACGCCGGCGTGCGCGGAACTGGCTGCCAGCAGGCCGCCGGAGACAGCGGCCAGCCACAGCAAGGTGGAAACGCGAGCTTTCATGAAGGATTATTCCGTGGATCAGTAGACGATGTCGGCGCGACGGTTTTCAGCCCACGAGGCTTCGTCGTGGCCGGTGGCCTTCGGCTTTTCCTTGCCCAGGCTCACAGCTTCCATCTGCGACTCGGGCACGCCCAGCGACGACATCGAGCGGCGCACGGCCTCGGCACGCTTCTGGCCCAGGGCCAGGTTGTACTCGCTGGTGCCGCGTTCGTCGGTGTTGCCCTGGATCAGGATCTTGCGGCCCTTGTTGGCGGTCAGGTACTGCGCATGCGTTTGCAGCGTGCCCTGGTATTCCGACTTGACCGAGTAGCTGTCGAAGTCGAAGTACACGCTACGCTTGGCCAGCGGGCTGTTCGGGTCGTTCAGCGGGTCGGCCGCAACCACCGGCGCCACGGCGCGCGGATCGGTCTGGGCGCCGCCCTGGTTGGCACCCGACTTCGATGCGTCGTCCAGCTTCACGCCGGAGCTGCAGGCGCCCAGGGCCAGCAGGGCGGCCAGGGCGAGCGATTTGGTCATCATTTGGGACATGGCGAGAGACTCCTCTTTTTCTACTGCATGAAAGGACCCCAGGACGGCTCGCGAACCTCGCCGGACTGGAGTGACAGAACCTGTTTCGTTCGGCCGTCCGTGGAGACTGCCGCCAGTACCGAGCGGCCGCCCACGCGGGTGGCATACAGGATGTATTTCCCATTGGCGGCGAAGCTCGGGGCTTCGTCGTTGGACGTATCCGTGAGAGAAGTCACGTCACCGTTGGACAGGTCCTGCAGCTGCAGGCGGAAGCCGCCCGAACGCGAGATGTAGGCCAGGTACTTGCCGTCCGGCGAAATGCGCGGACTGACGTTGTAGTTGCCCTTGAAGGTCACGCGTTGTGCCGCGCCGGATTCCTCGCCAGAGGCCGGCATACGGTAGATCTGCGGCGCACCGCCGCGATCGCTGGTGAAATAGATGCTGCGGCCGTCCGGCGAGAACTGCGGCTCGGTGTCGATCGCACTGCTGCGCGAGATGCGGCGCAGGCCGGAGCCGTCGGCGTTGACCAGGTAGACCTGGGTGTTGCCATCGCGCGAGAGCGCCACGGCCAGGCGCTGGCCGTCAGGCGACCACGACGGGGCGCTGTTGTTGCCCTTCTGGTTCGACACCAGCGTGCGCTTGCCCGTTGCCAGGTCATGCACGTACACCACCGGCTTCTTGGCCTCGAACGAGACATAGGCCACGCGGCGGCCGTCGGGCGACCACGACGGCGAGATGATCGGCTCGCTGCTGGACAGTGCCACCTGGGCATTCTGGCCGTCCGAATCCGAAATCAGCAGCTGGTAGCGGTTGCCCACCTTCGACACATACGACAGGCGCGTGGCAAATACGCCACGTTCGCCCAGCAGCTTCTCGTAGATATAGTCGGCGATCTTGTGCGCGGTCACGCGCAGCTGGCTCTGGCTGACATTGAAGGCCAGGCCGCCCAGGCTCTGGCCCTTGACCGTGTCGTACAGGCGGAAACGCACCTCGTACTGGCCGTTGCCGGACGGCGTCACGCTGCCTGCCACGAACGCGTCGGCGCCCTTGGCCTTCCAGCTGCCCAGGTCTACCTGGGCCGATTCGGCAACGGTGGCGCCGGCCGGATCGATATTGCGGAAACGGCCACTGTTGGTCAGGTCGGAACGGATGACGGCGGTCAGGTTCTGCGCGCCCTGGCCTTCGCCCTGGAAATTGGCCGTGGCCACCGGGAACTGGTTCGAACCCACGCCGGTGATTTCCACGTTCAGTTGCGCGTGCGCGGCGCCGGCCGACATCAGCGCCACTGCCAGCCAGGCCATCAGCGCGTGGCGGCCCTGGTCGCGGGTGATCTTGGTAGTCTGGCGCCGGGACAGCCAGTTAGGGACCCAAAGCTTTCGCATGCTGCTCCTCAGTCGATTTTGGGATTCATCGGTACGGCGGGCACAGCAAGTCGGGCACAGGAACGGCATGCAGCTTGGCGCATGCTCCGTGCGTGTACGTCTTGCACACTGCCGGCCGCGTCAGGCAACCGTTCATGGTAGCGATGGGACTGGCGGCCAACGATGAAGGTTGCATTATGTTGCAAATCATGGCTCTCGACCCCCGCCGGTCAGTCCTTGGGGCGGAACGTGATCGTGAATTCAAACGACGGGGCCTTGCCGTCCTCGTCACGCGGCAGCGGGTCCGAACGCTCCACGGCGCGCAAGACAGCATTGTCCCAATCCGAATCGCCGCTGGACTTGGCCAGCCGCTTGGACAGGATTGACCCGTCCGGCGCCAGCCGAACCGCCACCACGGCCGACGGATTGCCATCCACCGCGCCATTGAAGATGATGTTCGGCTTCACCTTGCGCCGCACCCGGTCGGAATAGCCCGGCGACGCCTTGCCGCCCGAGCCCGCGCCCGATCCGGCGGCATTGCCAACGCCGCCGCCGCTCGACGACGCACTGCCACCGCCTGCCAACGCCTGCAGGCGCGCCAGTTCGCTCTTGCGCTGCGCGTTGGCCGCGGCATCGCGCTTGGCCTTGGCGTCGGCATCCGCCTTGGCCTTCGCCTGTTTCTCGGCGTCTGCCTTGGCCTTGGCCTGCTTGTCGGCCTCGGCCCTGGCCTTCGCGTCGGCTTCCTTGCGCTGCTGCTCGGCCTTTTCCTTTTCCTTTTCCCGGGCGATTTCGGCGGCCTTTTCCTGCGCTGCCTTGTCAGCCTTGTCCTTGTCAGCCTTCTTCTTCGCGTCTTCCTTGCGCTGCGCTTCGAGCTGCTGCTGGCGCTGCTCTTCCTTGCGCTGGGCTTCCTTCTGTTCCTGTTCCTTGCGCTCGCGTTCGCGGCGGGCGGCTTCCTCGCGTGCAGCGGCCTCCTCGGCCTGCTTGCGCTTCTTCTGCTCCAGCGCGATGTCTGCCGCTTCCTCGACCTTGCTGCGCACGGCCGGCTGCGGCGGCGTCGGCACCGGCGGTTCCACCGGGCGGGGCGGCGGCGCGGGCGTGACATCGGGAACTTCTTCCCAAAGTTCGGCCTCGGCGCCCACCGGCGTGCTGCTCTGCCAATGCACGCCGTAGTACAGCACGATGCCAAGCAACAGGTGCATCAGCAGCGCGAGCAGGAACGACCGCATCGTGCCGCGTTCCTTGACCGGCTGATACGGATAGGCGGCGGCCTTCGTGCGCGAAGGCCCTTGCTGCGGATGACGTGACGAGAGGCTGGCCACTTTGGGACGCAATAATGCTTACTTGGACTTGACCATCAGGCCGACGCGCTTGACGCCCTCGGCCTTGAGCTCAGACATGACGTCCAGTACGGCTTCATACTTGACCGTCTTGGCGGCAGCAATCACCACCGGCTGGTCCGGATTCTCGTTCTGGCGCTGGCGCACGAAATCGGTCAGGCCGCGCTTGTCGAGCTTGCGCTCGAACGATCCGCCCGAGCTGTCCTTGCCGCGCGCGGTCAGCTGGCCATCTTCATGCACGGTGACGACGATCGGCGGCGTTTGCTGCTGCGGCGTGGCGTTGGCCACCGACGGAAGATCCACCACCGCCGGGCTCACGATAGGTGCCGCCACCATGAAGATGACGAGCAGCACGAGCATCACGTCGATATACGGCACGACGTTGATCTCGGCGCTGGCCCGGCGGCGCGAACCGCCGCGGCGCTGGATGGCTGCCATGTCTGATGCTCCCCTGTCTGTTTAACGCGTCTGGCGTTGCAGGATGTTCAGGAATTCTTCCATGAAGCTTTCGAACCGGATGGCCAGGCGATCGATCTCCGTGGCGTAGCGGTTGTAGGCAATCACGGCGGGGATGGCGGCGAACAGGCCGATCGCGGTGGCGACCAGCGCCTCCGCGATGCCGGGAGCCACCGACGCAAGCGTTGCCTGCTGCACATTCGAGAGGCCGCGGAATGCGTTCATGATCCCCCACACCGTACCGAACAGGCCGATGTACGGGCTCACCGAACCCACCGACGCCAGGAACGGCAGATGCGACTCCAGCACGTCCATCTCGCGCTGATACGCGGCACGCATGGCGCGGCGGGCGGCGTCCAGCAGGGCGCCGGCGTCGTTGCTGCGCTCGCGGGCCTTGAGGAATTCGCCCATGCCCGATTCGAAGATGCGCTCCAGCGCGCCAGTGTTGTGGCGGTTGTTCACGGCGCTGTTATAGAGCGCCTGCAGGTCGCCGCCGGCCCAGAAGTCCCGCTCGAAGCCTTCCGTCTGGGTGCGCGCCGAGCGCAGCGCAAGGTGCTTGCGGAAGATATAGGTCCACGAGAACAGGGACATCGCCAGCAGCAGCGCCATGACGGCCTGTGCCAGCAGGCTGGCGTGAAGGACCAGCGAAATGATCGACAGGTCTTGTGTGACGGTCACCGGATTCATCGAGCGTTTTTAATAGTAGCGAGAACAGGGGCAGGAATCGGGGCCGGACGGAAGGTGCCTTTGTCGACACTTCCGACACGGATTTTGCCGCTGGCCAGCAGCAAGTCCCCGCGCCAGGCTTCCTGGGCGAATTGGACCGATGCGGGCCCAACCCGTTCGATATGCGTACGGATTTCCAGCTGGTCATCCAGCCGGGCGGGCGCATTGTATTCCACAGTGGTACTGCGTACGACGAAGACCACGCCGGACGTATCGGCAAGGCTCTGCTGCTCAATGCCGAGCGAGCGCAGCCATTCGGTCCGCGCCCGTTCGAAAAACTTGAGGTAGTTGGCGTAAAACACCACGCCGCCTGCGTCGGTGTCTTCCCAATACACGCGCAGCGGCCACACGAAATTTGGCATGGGCCGCATTGTAACGGAGCGCACTGGTTAACCCGTATGCGACTTTGCAACAGCAAGTTGCGAGCCATGCGCCACAAGGCCTTGACGACGCAGGCGCCGCGCGCTCCGGGCCCGCCCGCTGCCGGGTTGCGGCCCGCGGCGCGTTCGCATAAACTCTGCCGCAACCATTCCACCTTGCGCGACTGGCGAAGTCAGTGGGTACTACCACGAGGAAGCGCAAGTTCATTGGGCGTGAAGTAAAAAGCGCCTGCCGCTCGCCTGGGCAGCGAATGGGAAGCAGGGTGCGCCCTGTACCGGTCAGCCACATGGAGCCGCCCGGTGCTGGACGCCAGTGCCTTCCCGCGCGCCCTATCCGCGAAGTAATTCCCGCTTTAATACGATTGCGCCGACCTGCAACCGATGTTCCTATCGATATTGCCGTCCGCTTTCCTTTTTACAGACGAGTCACGCCATGTTTGAACGCAGCCGTTTCACGATCGAGCAGATCGACCCCGAAGTCTTCGCCGCGATCCAGAAGGAAAATCAGCGTCAGGAAGATCATATCGAGCTGATCGCCTCCGAAAACTACACCTCGCCGGCCGTGATGGCCGCCCAGGGTTCGCAACTGACCAACAAGTATGCCGAGGGCTATCCCGGCAAGCGATACTACGGCGGCTGCGAGTACGTCGACGTGGTGGAGCAGCTGGCCATCGATCGCGTGAAGCAGCTGTTTGGCGCCGACGCCGCCAACGTGCAGCCGAACTCGGGCTCGCAGGCCAACCAGGGCGTCTTCTTTGCCATGCTCAAGCCGGGCGACACCATCATGGGCATGAGCCTGGCCGAAGGCGGCCACCTGACCCACGGCATGGCGCTGAACATGAGCGGCAAGTGGTTCAACGTCGTGAGCTACGGCCTGAACGCCCAGGAAGACATCGACTACGACGCCCTGGAGAAGCAGGCCCAGGAAACCAAGCCGAAGATGATCATCGCCGGCGCTTCGGCCTTCTCCCTGCGCATCGACTTCGAACGTATCGCCAAGGTTGCCAAGGCAGTGGGCGCCTACTTCATGGTCGACATGGCTCACTACGCCGGCCTGATTGCCGCCGGTGTGTACCCGAACCCGGTGCCGCACGCCGACTTCGTCACCACCACCACCCACAAGAGCCTGCGCGGCCCGCGCGGTGGCGTGATCCTGATGAAGGCCGAGCACGAGAAGGCCATCAACTCGGCGATCTTCCCGGGTATCCAGGGCGGCCCGCTGATGCACGTCATCGCCGGCAAGGCCGTGGCATTCAAGGAAGCCCTGCAGCCGGAGTTCAAGCAATACCAGCAGCAAGTGGTGAAGAACGCGGCCGTGCTGGCCGAGACCCTGATCGCGCGCGGCCTGCGCATCGTGTCGGGCAAGACCGAAAGCCACGTGATGCTGGTGGACCTGCGTGCCAAGCAGATCACCGGCAAGGAAGCCGAGAAGATTCTGGGCGACGCGCATATCACGGTGAACAAGAACGCCATCCCGAACGATCCGGAAAAGCCGTTCGTGACCTCGGGCATCCGCCTGGGTTCGCCGGCCATGACCACGCGCGGCTTCAAGGAAGAAGAAGCCCGCCAGGTGGCCAACCTGATCGCCGACGTGCTGGACAACCCGCACGACGAAGCCAACATCGCCAAGGTTCGCGAGCAGGTGTCCGCACTGACGCGCCGCTTCCCGGTCTACGGCTGATCGGACCGATGGCGTGGATCGCCCCCCGGGCGATCTGAAGCGTATCTATAGTTAGTACGCACCAACGGCGCCGCCCTCCCCGGGTCGGCGGCGCCGGTTGACCCGCCACAACCCCGCAGCAGAACTCAAAGATGCAAAATGCGGGCTGGCATATTTCTTCAGGTGGTCAGGCATGAAATGCCCCTTCTGCGGTCATTCCAATACCCAGGTCCTTGACAGTCGCGTCTCCGAGGACGGCGAAGCCGTGCGCCGGCGCCGGCGCTGCGAAGCCTGCGACCGCCGTTTCACCACCTACGAGCGCATCGAGCTGTTCTTCCCGGCCATCGTGAAGAAGAACGGTTCACGCGTGGACTATTCGCGGGCCAAGCTCAAGGATTCGATGCGGCTGGCCCTGCGCAAGCGGCCGGTTTCCGCCGAAGCCATCGACGAAGCCATCCTGCGCATCGAGGAAAAGCTGCTGGCGCTGGGCGAAAAGGAAATCCCGAGCAGCCAGGTAGGAGAGCTGGTCATGCGCGAACTGCGCAAGCTCGACAAGATCGCCTATATCCGCTTTGCTTCCGTGTATCGAAGCTTCGAGGATGTGTCTGAATTCCGCGACGTACTCGACGAATTTTCGACCCCTACCCCACGAAAGGGGTAGCCACTTCCCCAAAAAAGCTGTCTAATCTGCACTAACCTCCTTCGGGTTAGGAGGCAGGCGGACGAGCGCGCGTTTCCATCGCATACAAAACGCTGCGACACAGCAGCGTCGCCACACGCGGAACCGGACCCATCAGAGGCCCGGACGCACAGAATTCCAGCGCGCCGCGCAAAGAACAAAAAAGAACTGTCGTTTTTTTTGGACGGGAGTCACAAATGGGTCAGTCTTTCTGCCGCAAGGCAGCGGGCTTGCTGACGCCTTTGCTGCCTAAGCCTGCGATCAATGCCGGCGTGGCTGCAGTGGCGCGGGGGGCTGTACACACGCGCGCATGTCAGAGATACAGTCGTCGGCGCGCGCGCGGGGTCACGCTGATCGAACTGATGGTGACCCTGGCGGTACTCGCCGTGCTGGCCGCCGCGGCCGCACCGAACTTCAAGTCATTCCTGCATAACAGCCGGCTATCGGCTGATACCACGCGCCTGTTCGCGGACCTCGAACTCGCCCGAAGCGAGGCCGCGCGCCGCAACACCACGGTGACGGTCTGCCCGCTCGGCGCCGGCAATACCTGCTCCGACGACTGGACGCTGCCCCGCATCATATTTGTCGATGCGGACAACGACGGGGTCTACGCCAACACCGAAGAACTGGTCCGCAACAGCGATCCGCTGCAAGCGACCACGGACGTCACCGCAGCCAATCTCGGCGCTACGCCGGATCGCGTACGCATGCGATCCACGGGCAGTTCCAGCACGCCCACCGCAAGCTGGAAATTCTGCGAGCGCAATTCCACGGAAACCGGCCAGACGGTTTCAATGACCGGCAGCGGCCGGCCCTCCACCCAGCTGCAGTCGACGTGTCCCTGACGCCATGACGTCCCACTCCTTCTCTATTCCGATGGCGGATCGATGCCGGCTGTCGCGCGCGCGGAACCCGGCGCGCGGCTTTTCGTTGATCGAGGCGCTGGTAACCCTGGTGGTACTGTCGATCGGCATGTTGGCGCTGGCCAACCTGCAATTGCAGACGCTGGTGGACTCGCGCACGGCCGCGATGCGCAACTATGCCGCTCTGATGGCCTACAACCTGGCGGACCAAATTCGCAGCAATAGCACCGCCGTGACGAACGGAACGTTCAACGTCCCTAAGTCATCGGATCCGGTGGCGAAGTGCTTTACCGCAGCAGGCTGCACGCCGGACGAGATGGCCATTACGGCTTATGCCACATGGCTAGCGGACGTCCGGGAAAGCATGCCTGGTGGCGACGGCATCGTATGCACGGACAGCACGCCCAATGACGGCGCCGGATCAGCCGAAGACAAGAACGGCTGCGAAAAGGAAGTCAACGCTCCGTATGTCATCAAGATCTTCTGGAGCGAAGACAACGGCGGAACCCCCCAGCGATTCTCGACTGCGCTTATCCCATGACTACGTCAAACCGTCAGTTCCGCCGCCGCGCGGCGAGCGGCTTTACGCTGGTCGAGTTGATGGTCGGCATGGTGATCAGCATGTTGCTGATCCTCGCAGCCAGCTCGCTCTATATCTCCCAACGCCGTACCAACAGCACGCAGGGAGACGTGGGCGAGATCCAGGAGAACGCCCGCGCCATTGCCCAGTTGCTGCAGCGCCAGGCGCGCCAGATCGGCTACTCCGATTTCCTGTACACGAATAACGACTTCGTGCTGCCCACGCTGGAAGCCACAAACGACGGTGGCGCCAACACCAGCGACACGCTGACGCTGCGTTACTACGGCTCATCGATGGCCGGCGGCGATCCGTTTGCCGCACCGGGCAGCCCGACATTCCCGAAGGCTGACGGCAGTTCAGTCGATTGCGGCGGCAACGACGTCAACGGCAACGTGCAGACCACCGAGATCTATTCGGTCGTCAAGGACGCAGACGGTGTTCCGTGGCTGCAGTGCGAGGTAAATGGCACGGCCACCCCCCTCTTCCGCAATGTCGAGGCGCTCCAGATCCTGCTGGGCGAGGACACCGACAACGACATGGTGGTGAACCGCTTTGTGCGGCCTGGTGCAACCGCAAACATGGACAACGTACTGGCCGTGCGCGTATCCGTCGTGCTGCGCGGCAACAGCACAGCCAATGCCGACATGGTCAAGACGAATATCAACCATTTCGGCACCGCGTACGCGCCCGGTGACCTGGCGCCCAACGGGGATGCTGGCAGCGTGATGCAGTTGGTCCCCGACGGCCGTCTTCACAGGCATTTCACGTTCTACATCGCCCTTCGCAACCGACTGACATAGGCCGGCCATGAAACACCGCACACTCCCGAAGTCGCACCGTACGGAACAGCGAGGCATGTCGCTGATCCTGGTGCTGCTGCTCCTGGTCATACTGACGCTCGCGGGCCTGGCCGCCAGCACGATGAGCCTGAATTCCGAGCGGCTGGCCCGTAACACGCGCGACGAGAGCGTAGCGCTCCAGGCCGCGGAATCCGCGCTGCGCGATGCGCGCGTGGATATCACCACGTCCCGCCAACTGAACGGCCTGACCGGATCTTCCCCGACCTGCGATATCGAGGGCTATAAGGGCTACTGCCAGTACGCCACGTCGGGCCAGCAGGTCTGGGAACTGTATATCGAAGACCCCAAGCGGTCGGTGGAACTTGGCGAAATGACCGCCCTGACTACCGCACAGAAGATGGCGACGGTAGAAACCGCCGGCGCCAACGGTGTATCCAAACAGCCGCGCTACCTGATCGAGCCGCTGAAGGAGCCGAACGACATTGAATTCGGATCCAACAAGTACGTGTACCGCATTACCGCAATCGGCTACGGCGTGAACCCCAGCACCAAGGTAATGGTGCAGGAAGTCGTCCGCTTCTGACGACGACCCTTTGACAACTCGGCACTGTCTTGCGCAAACCCTTACTGTCAGGCGCACCATGACCTATCCCACCTCTTCCCGACGCTTCGTAAGCCGCGTGCAGGCTGCCCTGCTTGCAGCGTCGAGCATGCTTGCCATCGCCTCGGCTTCGGCCGCCGGCCCCCAGCTCACCCTGGCCCAGCGGCCGCTGTTCGCCGGCGGCAATGTGCCGCCGATGGTGATGATCGACCTGACCAAGGATCACACACTGCACCAGCGGGCGTACAACGACTACACAGACCTGGACGGCGACGGCAAGCTCGATACCACGTACACAAACAGCATCGAGTACGCCGGCTACTTCGATTCGGCAAAGTGTTACACGTACGACAAGACGACGATCAAGGGTTTCGTACCAAAGGCCCTTGTGGACAAGGACACGAAGTACTGCGATGGATCGACCTGGAGCGGCAACTTCCTGAACTGGGCCACCATGAGCCGCATCGACGAGGTTCGCAAGATCCTCTACGGTGGCATGCGCTCGACGGATACCACGACCACCACGGTGCTGGAACGTGCTTTCCTGCCGATGGACGCGCACGCCTGGGCCAAGTTCTACAACGGCGCCGACGTGGCGAAACTGGTGCCGGTGCCCGTGGAAGTTGCCTCGGCCATCGGCACGTTGACGTCGAACACCAGGATGTCGCTGGCGGCGGCTGCAGCATCGAACATAGCGCTCAGTGACGTGAGCAAGGTGCAGATCGGCGACCAGCTGCGGTTCGAGCCGACCTCGGGCGCCACGGCTGGCAGTTCGATGACAGGCTGGGTAATGAAGGTCAACTCCGGTTCGGTCAACATGGCGTTCTATGCCGATGGCGTGTCGAACCCGGGCGGTACCAGCACACAGTTCTCGTCGTGGAAGGTGACCAACCTGACGCGCGGGGGCCTGACGTTGTGTAACGTTACGCCGAAGGACGCGAACAACCTCAACTCGCAGACCAACCAGCAGGCACCGCAGATCCGCGTCGTGGCGGGCAACTACGCCACGTGGGGTGCGTCCGAGAAATGGCAGTGCAACTGGTATGCCGAAGCCAACAACACGCAAGGGTCTTTCCTGCCCAAGATCAATGGCACCACGGTGTCGGGTTCGTCGAACGGCAACCGCGCCGCGCTCTCGGGCATCAACTCGTCGGCGGAAAATCCACAGCAATCGGTGCGCGGCCTTGGCACGGGCCAGGACGTCGGCGTCTACAACGCCCGCGTGCAGGTGTGCGTCAACGGCCTGATTGGATCGGAGAAGTGTGACCCGAATAACAACAAGCCGATCGGGCTTTTGCAGAAGTACGGCGGCCCCGGTCAAATGCTGTTCGGCCTGATGACCGGCAGCTATGACAAGAATATTTCTGGGGGCGTCCTGCGGCGCAACGTGACCAACTTCGCGTCGGAATTCAATCCCGACACCGGCGTATTTACCTACTCGGCCGCTACCAATCCGGTGAAAGGCATCGTCTGGAACATCGACAAGCTGCGCCCATACGGCTACAGCTACAGCGACGGCACCTATCTGAGCGCGGACCAGTGCAACTACCAGCAGACTGGTATCCAGCCGAGCGGGGGCACCAATGCCCAGAACAAGCCGGCATCGGAAGGCAACTGTTCCACATGGGGCAATCCAATCTCGGAGATTTTCGTCGAAACACTACGCTACTTCGGTGGCAAGACGGCAACCAGCGCATTCCAGCCGGTCAGCAATGGGAAGGACGCCACACTGGGTCTGACACAGCCAGCCTGGGCCAATCCGATGGATCTGCCGAAGACGAATGCAAGCCGCGCACCGTACTGCACGCCGCTGAACGCGCTGGTTTTCAATTCAAGCGTGTCATCGTACGATGACGATCAGCTCAGCGGCATGAGCGCCCTGAACGGCGCGCCCGATATCAGCACCTATACGAACAAGGTAGGAGTTGGCGAGAACATAGCCGGCGGCTCCTGGTTTGCGGGCGGTATCAGCGGCAAGACGATCGACAACCTGTGCTCGGCCAAATCGGTCGGCAATCTCAGCGACGTACTGGGCATCTGCCCGGAAGGCCCGTCGCAAAAAGGTACGTTCCAGATCGCAGGCGCGGCATTGTTTGCCAAACAGAACCGCCTGCGTTCGGACGCCGACGCCGCCACGCTAGGCGTACCAGTGCAGGACACCACGTCTCTCAAGATGAACACCTACGCGGTGCAGCTCGCCACGAACACGCCCAAGATCAGCGTCAACGTGAACGGCAAGACCGTGACGATCATGCCGTCATACCAGCTGCATCCGCAGTCGCCCAACGGCGTGACGGCCGCAGCCAGCACCGGTACGCTGGTGGACTTCAAGGTCATCTCGCAGACCGCCACCAGCGGCAAGTTCTACGTGAACTGGGAAGATTCGATTGCCGGCGGCGACTATGACCAGGACGTCTGGGGTATCCTAAGCTACAACGTCAGCGGCGACACCATCACGGTGTCCACACGCGTGGTGTCGGGCTCGTCGGCTAACGGCCAGGGCTTCGGCTACTCGATCTCCGGCACCTCGCAGGATGGCCCGCACTTCCACTCCGGGATCTACGACTTCCAGTACAGCGATCCCACCAATATCAAGGTGACCCCCTCCAGCGCGCCGATCAATACGACTGGCGGTTGCAACAAGTGTAATTTTGGCGATCCGGAGACTAGCGTCGTCTACACGGCCAACGGCAAGGCCGGCTCGCAATTCCAGGACCCATTGCTGTACGCCGCCAAGTGGGGCGGTTTCAACGATCAGAACGGTAGCGGCACCCCCGACCAGACGTCCGAATGGGACGTGACCCTGTCGAACGGCAGTAAAGGTTCGGACGGCGTGCCCGACAATTACTTCTACGCGACCAACCCCGTCGCGCTGGCCGCAGCACTGGAAAACGCCTTCCTGTCGATTCTGAAGACCTCATCGGCGGCAGCGGTGGCGGCAAGTACCACATCGCTGAAAACCGATTCCAGCATTTTCCAGGCCCGCTTCAATGGCTCCGACTGGTCGGGTCAGGTGCTGGCCTATCGCCTGGACAAGAACGGCAACATCGCCTCCCAGGAAAAGTGGGATGCGGGCGCCAAGCTCAAGGGCGTCAACCAGGACAGCCGTGCAATTCTGACCTACAACACCGCCGACACCAACAGCGCCGGCATTCCGTTCCGTTGGGATAGCTTGCCCACGGCATACCAGACCGCGCTGAACGGCACCGACAAGCTGGGCACCAAGCGGCTGCTCTGGCTACGCGGCGATCAGAGCAATGAACAGACGATGTTCCGCGCCCGCTCTACCGCGTTGGGCGATATCGTCAATTCCAGTCCGCAGTACGTGGGAACGCCCGCCGCCGGGTATGGCGATGCCACCTATGTAGCTTTCGTCGCCGCGCAGAGCAAGCGTAAGCCGATGATCTATGTCGGCGCCAATGACGGCATGCTGCACGCATTCTCGGCCGACATGAGCGACGACCCCGCTAGCGACGGCGGCAAGGAGCTGTTCGCATACGTGCCGTCGGCGCTATACGGCAAGCTGGCCGACCTGACGGCTCCCAAGTATGCGCACAGCTACTACGTAGACAGCACTCCGACAATCACCGATGCCTACGTCAACAGCGCATGGAAAACCGTGCTGGTTGGCGGGCTGGGCGGCGGCGGGAAGGGCATCTATGCGCTTGATGTGACCAACCCGATGGCGATCAACGAGTCCACCGCGGCGTCCACCGCACTCTGGGAATTTACCAGCGCCGATGACGCAGACCTCGGCTACACCTATGGCCGGCCGAAGATCGTGCGGCTGGGCAACGGCAAATGGGCTGCGGTCTTCGGCAACGGCCTGAACAGTACTGCGGCACGCGGCTCGATTTTCGTAATTTTCCTGGACCGCCCGGCCGGCAGCAAGACTTGGCGCCTCGGCACGGACTACCTCAAGCTGACGGTCAACGACGCCACCGACGCCCAGAAGAAGTCCAACGGCATCATGCAGGTGTACGTGACCGATACCGATGGCGACTACGTGGCCGACGCCATCTACGCAGGCGACCTGCTCGGCAACGTCTGGAAGTTCGATGTCAGCGGCAAGACCGCGGCGGCCTACCAGGACACCCGGCAACTGCTGTTCAAAGCCACCGACGCCGGCGGCAATGCTCAGCCGATCACAACGTCGTTTGGTGGGGTGCGTAATCGCTGGGGCGGCTACATCATGATGTTCGGCACGGGCCGGTACGTGGATGTTGGTGACCCCGCAAACATGGGCACGCAGTCGGTCTACGGCATCTGGGACAAAAACAGCAGTGGGCAGCTCACGATCACGCGTTCCCAGCTGGTGCAGCAGTCCATCACGATGGAAGCCCAGTACAAGGGCGGAGACTGGTACAGGGTGCTGAGCAAGAACCCGGTGAACTACAGCGGCGGCGCCATGGGGTGGTATCTGAACCTCGTTTCGCCCGGCGCGGACCCGCAAGGCGAGCGCGTGGTCTATGATCCGCAGATTACCGGCACGCGATTGCTGTTCTCCACGCTGGTACCCTCCAGCGATTTGTGCGAATACGGCGGCACCGGCTGGGAAATGCTCATCGACGGCCTGACCGGCGGTCAAACGGTCGCGATGTTCGACGCCAATGGCGACGGCAAGTTCGACGGATCGGATGCCGTGGGCGGCAGCGGTAACACGGCTGGACAGGTTGTGAACGGCAAGAAGTCGAACAACGGCATCCTGACCAATTCCACGGTCATTGGCAACAATTCGTACACCAGCGGGAGCGGATCAAACGGCAGCACCGGCGGCGGTATCAGCAGGAACACCATCAACACAGGCTACCCGACGGGCCGCGTGTCGTGGCGGCAGATCCAGCGTTGATGCCGAGACAGGATGAGGATGACAGGAGAACTGCCATGATGAAGATTGGCAACACCAGCGATGGGCGCCATCCCGGCGCCCGGGGCTTCACGCTGATAGAACTGATGATCACGGTTATGATCGTCGGCATTCTCGCGGCGGTCGCCATCCCGCAATACCAGCAGTTCGTGACCAAGTCGCGACGCGCCGAGGCCAAGGCGGGCTTGGCACGCGTGCAGGGTGCGCTGGAACGGTACTTTACGGTCAACAACACCTACACCCTCGACCCAGCGGCGCTCAAACTGCCGAAGTGCGATGACGCCAAGACGCCGTCTGGCGACACCTGCGATTCCAGCAACTACATCATCACAATCGCACCATCCGGTGGCTCCATCGCCACGGGTTTTCAACTGACTGCCACACCGGTGGCCAATCGCCCAGACCCCGGGTGCGGCAATTTCACGGTCGACAACCTCAACGTCAAGGCGTCGACAGGCACTGGCGCGGCCGGCACCTGCTGGTAGCGAATGCAGCAAGGTGCTGAGCGGCATCGGAGTCTTCGGAAAGCCCCTCGGACACACATTGACGCAACCCCGTCACATCCGGACACGTTTTAACCCCCTCCCAGCCGCTATCGTGGCCATCCGTTCCCGAAGAACCGATGCGCCATGCCTTCCTCGGCTTTCTGTTTTCCGTCCCGACTGATCCACCGTCCCCCTGCGGCCCCTGGCGTTTCGCGCCAACGGGCCCGGGGCGACGTTCTTATTGAATCCCTGGTCTGCCTGGCCATCGTTGGCCTGGGCGCGATACCGTTGGCCACGCTTGGGAGCTCGTGGCTGCGCTGGGGTGGCCAGCATGAGCGGCTCGGCGCCACGCTGCGGCTGGCGGCGGAACAGGCCGAAGCGCGAGACGAAGGTTGGCGGCTGGTAGCCGGCGATGCGGCCCGTGCAGGGCTGTGCGACGACGCCTCCGCCCAGGCGGGTTGCATGCACGGCAACCGCATCGCGATAGCCAGCCTGCCACCCGATCCATTGCCCCGCCCGGCCGGACCGGCGATGCCGGTGACGCACATCGCCCTCTGGGTGCGGCCATGAGGCGCCGCCGCCTGAAGCGAGAGCGGGGTCGTGGCTTCACGCTCGCCAGCACGATGGTGGGCCTTGCCCTCGGCCTGCTCGCTACCTTTGCCGCGCTCGCCACCTTCCAGGTCATGCGCGCCGCGTACGCCACCGTGGTTGACGGCGTTTCGATCGAGGAACGGGGGCAGCGCGCGTTGTTCATCCTGTCCCACACGATTCGGCAGGCAGGCTGGATTCCGGCGCAGGTCGCGCTCGCGCCGGCGCATCCGGCGCCGGCGCCGCCCATCGAAGGACGCGACGACTGCGCCCAGCCATCGCTCCACATGCAGTGGCAGACACCATCGCGGACGCAGGCCCCGATGCAGTGCGCACGGGCCGGTGTGAACGGCAGCGATGCGCTGCTTGTGCGCGTATCCGGCAGCGGCCTTGCCGTCGACCCCACCTTGCCTGACGGCACCATGAGTGACTGCGGTGGCTACGCACTGCCGGCCCGCGCCATCGTCCAGACAAGAGGGCTGGCCCTGCCTCACCACGCATCGACCAACCTGTTCTACGTGGGCGTGGGCGGTGACGGCGTGCCACAACTGCTGTGTCGCTATCCGACGCGCCAGGGCAGCCGCCTGCTGGCAGGCAGCTACACGGCCGGCACGCTGGTGCGTGGGGTGGAGACGTTGCAACTGCGCTACGGCATGGACTTCGACGGCGACGGACGCATCGATCGATTCGTGCCGGCGCGTGAATTGCCGGCACAAGGCTCCGCCGGCTGGCATCGCGTTCACGCAGTGCAGATCGCCCTGGTCGTGCGTGGCGAGCGCCCGGTGCTCGCGTCCGGCACGGCGCAACGTCTCAGGCTGTTTCCGCCCGACGACGCCAGCCATGCCGACGAACAGGTCTTCGTGCCGAACAGACATCCGCGCCTGAGGCGTCGGGTGTTCGCCACCACGGTTCGGCTCCGCAACCCGTCACCGTGCCAGGGGCTCATATGCTGAGCCGCCGCAGGCAATCGGGTGCCGCGCTACTCGCGTTCGTCGCCACACTGATGCTGCTGATGGGTGGCATCTGCGCCACCGCCACGCACTTTCTTCTGGCCGGCCGACAACTGGCAAGCCAGCCGCTCGACCGCGAGATTGCCTTCCGCGCCGCCGAGGCGGCATTGCACGATGCCGAAGCCGACCTGATCGCCGCTATCGCATCGGGCAGCGCACGGCTCGCTAGTTGGCCCGCACCGGGCACCTGCGCGGACGGCGCCCAGCGTGGCATCTGCATGGCCGATGGGGATCATCGCGTGTGGCAGGCATGGCTGGACGGCGACGTGGGCGATGCGGGCGATGCGGCCGCCAACATCGGCGTGGCGCTGGGCACCTTCACGGGCGCACAACTGCCGGTACTGCCGGCAGCCGTGATCGGCGCCACGACATTGCCCCGCTATCTGATTGAGATCCGCGACGACCCGCCGACACCCGGCATGTGGCCACGCATGCGCATCGTTGCGCTGGGCATGGGCCGCGATCCGGACGTCCGCGTGCTGCTGCAGACGGAGTTTCAGCCATGAGCATCGACTATCGTGTCGTTCGATGGCTGCTCACCCTGGTCCTGGCCGCATGGTCGATCTCCGCCAGCTTCGCAACGCCAGGCCAGCTTCCGCTGGGATATCGCGTCTCCAGTGGCAACTATCCCTGGACAGGCCGGCTGCACGCCCTTGCGTTCCGGACGGCGGCACTGTCGTCCTCCCCCGTACAGATGCCCTGGGAAGCCGGCGATCAGCTAGATCGCCAGGAACCGCACGTGCGGCGACTTTACCTGGGCGGCAGCCAGCTCGCTCCGCTGCGCTGGTCGGCCATCGATGACGATGCCCGGTCCGTACTCGATGGGGTCACGCCCGAGGGCGCCGGGCAAGCGCG
The DNA here is from genome assembly GCF_900104095.1 of Ralstonia sp. 25mfcol4.1. GTDB lineage: Bacteria > Pseudomonadota > Gammaproteobacteria > Burkholderiales > Burkholderiaceae > Cupriavidus. Next base: position 654,709 of record NZ_FNJO01000001.1, read on the forward strand.
GCTGGCATGGCTGCAAGGCGACATGCGGAACGCTGCACTGAGGCGGCGCGATACCCGCCTGGGCAATGCTGCGGGCGCGCGCGTGCATGTCGTGGCGCCCCCCGCCTGGCTGCCAATGCAGCCGGGGCACACGGATTTCCGTCAACGCCATGCCAGGCGGCCGACCGTGGTCTGGCTGGGCACCCGTGACGGCCTGCTGCATGGCTTCGACGCCGTAACGGGCCAGGAACTTGCCGGCTACCTGCCGCGCGCTGCCCTCGCAGGCGCTGCACTGCTGGCCCAGCCTGCCGGGACTGTGCCATCTGCCCCATGTCCGCGCCCCACCAGCATCGACGCCGACCCATCGGGCACATGGCGCACGCTGCTGCTGTGCGGGATTCCGGCACGCCAGACGTCGTCGTTCGTCCAGCCTGGCGCGGTATTCGTGATCGATGTCTCGACCCCCGACGCGCAAACCCCGATCCGCCTGCTGTGGGAAGTACAAGCGAATGACATGCTACGGCTGTCGGGCAGCGGCCCCATCGGCGCGGCCATGTGGATGGCGCGCGGCGAGCGGCGCTGGGCGGCGGCGGCAATCGTTTCGCCCGACGCCGACACGCATGCGCGCGCGGCGCTGGCCCTGCTGCCGCTCGACCGGCCCCGGCAGAGCTGGTCGGCATCCGCAAACGTCCCACGCATCAGCTTGCCCGATGCGGGCTGCGCGGCCACAACCGCGTCGATCCCCTTGCTGGCCGTGGCCATCCGCAGCACGGCCAGCGGCATGGCGCACGCGGCGTATGCCACCGATGCTGCGGGCAGGCTCTGGCGCTTCGACCTTGGCCATTTGTCCACAGGTGCCCCGGCGCCGTCAGCCACCTGCATGCATCGGCAGCGAGGCATCGCCGGTGACAACACCGACGCCCCCGTGGTCGTGCAGACTGGCACAACGCCGCTCATCGTCTACGGCACCGGCAACGAGGTGTCCGCGATACCAGATCGCCCCGGCACCACGCATGCACCGGCCAGCATCGCGGCAATGGCGAAGGGCGAGGGCGTGGTCCTCAGGTCGGCACAACCCGACGCCGCTTCGGCAAACGGCTGGACGCTGACCCTGCCCCGCCCGGGCGAACGCGTGGACGCGCTGTATAGCGCGAGTCCGGTCCACCTCGGATTTACCACCGTGGACGCGGATGGAACGCGGCGCAGCTATCTGGTCGATGCTGCCAGCGGCGAGTCGGTGACCACCCCGGACGGCGACGGCACGCCGGTCCACGCGGTGACCGGCCTGCCATGGGCCGGCGGCATGCCGGCACCCATCGGGATCATGTCGGCACTCGCCACCGGCCAGCCGACCGCTCCTGTTACCGCCACGCGCGACACATTCGGACTCGATCTCTGGCAGGTGAACGGCGACACGGCCGCGCTGTTGCAGCAGGCACGCTGGCACCGGCGGCGGGGACGACTTGGCTGGCGGGAACTGGTGAGGTCGCCGCAATGATGTCCCATCGACCAAATTGCGCGCCCCGGCCCGCCGGCTTCAGCCTGGCCGAACTGCTGGTCGTGGTGGCCATCGTCACCATACTGACGATGCTGGCCGTGCCTGCCTGGCAGCGACAGGCCGAGCGCGGCTGGCGCATGCAGGCGCGTGCGGAACTGGTGGCGGCCATGCTCGCGCTGGAGCGCCATGCATTGGTGCACCTGACATTCGCCAGTGCAACCGATGGCACGACGCCGGCCGGCGACTGGCCGAAAGCCGTCCCGCCGCCACCTGCCCGTACCCGTCACTGGCTTACCGCCACCAGCTGCGACGGCCTCCCGCTGTCGCGCTGCGTGGAAGTGCGCGCCGCCCCGGTACGGCCCGACCCGCTTTGCGGCACCCTGGTGCTTCGCAGCAACGGAGAGTGGCTCTTGCTGCCCACGCCGGACGGTGTCGCAACGCGGTTGCCCCCGGAGTGCTGAACATCATGTCGAGGCAAAAAAGATTGCGGCAGCATGGCGTGACGCTGACCGAACTGCTGGTATCGCTAGCGGTATCGGCTGTGCTTGCGGTGGCCGCATGGCCCACCATCGGCGCCCTTGTCGCCGAACAGAGCGCCAGCCACGCCGCAGACCGCCTGGCGGCCTCGCTGGCGCTGGCACGCACCACGGCGTCGGCGCGGCGGACCGAGGTGAGGCTGGAGCCGATCCACGGCGCAGACACCCTGGATCGCGGCTGGCAGTTGACGGCCCCGGGAGACCCTCCAGGCGAACGGACCCCGCCGTTTTCGGTCGTCGCGCTGCATGACCGCTGCCTGCGCATCACGCTGCGCGCCACCGCCGGCGCCGTAGCCACCCAAAGCCTGCGCTTGACACCTGTGGGATACTCACGGTCGGAGCGTGGCGGCTTTCTGGCCGCCACATTCCTGGTGCGTTGCCACCAGGCGCAACGCCAGGTACGGCTCGGCGCCCAGGGGCGCATCCGGATCTGCCGGCCCGGCGCCGATGCCGATTGCGACTGACATTCCGCAGGCGCCAAAGCATCGGTCCGACGCTCCTGATTTCCCAGAATATCGATTGACCCGGACATACCACTTCAGGCCCGATTCGCCACACCATGTTTTCCGATTCCGACCACACCGCCATGGCACAGGCCCTGGCTCTCGCCGCACGGGGCATGTACACCACCACGCCAAATCCTCGCGTCGGTTGTGTCCTGATGAAGGACGGACAGGTCATCGGACAGGGCTATACGCAGCCGGCCGGCCAGGATCATGCCGAAATCCAGGCCATGAAGGACGCCATTGCGCGGGGTCATGACCCTGCGGGTGCCACCGCCTATGTCACGCTGGAACCGTGCAGCCATTTTGGCCGCACGCCGCCGTGTGCCGACGCGCTGGTACGCGCGCGCATCGCCCGCGTGGTGGCCGCCATGGAAGACCCGAACCCGAGCGTATCGGGCCGGGGCCTGCAGCGGCTGCGCGACGCCGGCATCGACGTGCGCTGCGGGCTGCTCGAAAAGGAAGCGCGCGACCTCAATATCGGCTTTGTTTCGCGCATGACGCGCGGAACGCCGTGGGTGCGCGTCAAGGTGGCTGCCTCGCTCGATGGCGGCACGGCCTTGCACGACGGCACCAGCCAATGGATCACGAGCCAGGCCGCGCGCGACGACGGCCATGCCTGGCGCGCCCGCGCCTGCGCCATCCTGACCGGCATCGGCACCGTGCGCGACGACAACCCCGCGCTGACCGTGCGGGCCGTGGACACGCCGCGCCAGCCACAACGCGTACTGGTCGATTCGCGGCTCGAAGTGCCGCTCGACGCGCAGATCCTGCATCACGACACTGGCGATTTCGCCAAACCGGTCCTGGTGTTCTGCGCCGTCGAGGACAAGGCGCGCCAGCGCGCCCTGGAAGACCGGGGCGTCGAAGTCGTGGCGCTGCCCAACCGGCACGGCAAGGTGGAACTGCGGCGCATGCTCGAGGCGCTGGGCCAGCGCGGCATCAACGAACTGCATGTGGAAGCCGGCTACAAGCTCAACGGATCGCTGATCCGCGAAGGCTGTGCCGACGAACTGCTGGTCTACATGGCGCCCCGGCTGCTGGGGGACGCGCAGGGCATGTTCAACCTGCCGCCATTGACCCGGCTGGAAGACGCCGCGCAATTCCGCTGGCACGAGGTGCGGCAGATCGGCGACGACCTGCGCCTGATCGCCCGCCGTGCCGACAGCAAGGACTGACATCCCCATTCGTATTCAGACAGAGGCAAGCATGTTTACTGGCATTGTGGCGGCCGTGGGCCGTATCGAAACCGTTTCGCCGCTGGGCGATGCCGACGCGGGCGTGCGCCTGCGCGTGGCCGCCGGCGATCTTGACCTGTCCGACGTGGGCATCGGCGACAGCATCGCCATCCAGGGCGCCTGCATGACCGTGGTCACGCTGGAAGCGGGCCACTTCGACGTGGATGTCTCACGCGAATCGCTCGACAAGACCGTCGGGCTGGACCAGCCGGGCCGCGTCAATCTCGAAAAAGCGCTGCGCCTGGCCGACCGCCTGGGTGGCCATCTGGTGTCCGGTCATGTCGATGGCCTGGGCGAAGTGGTCCGTTTCGCTCCCGTGGGCGAGTCGCACGAACTGCGCATCCGTGCCCCGCGCGAGCTGGGACGCTACCTGGCTTACAAGGGATCGGTGGTGGTGAATGGTGTATCGCTGACCGTCAACACCGTCAGCGATGAAGCCGACGGCTGCGTGTTCTCGATCAACCTGATTCCGCACACCGTGGAAGTGACCACGCTCAACGAACTGGCTTCGGGCAAGCGCGTGAATCTGGAAATCGACCTGATCGCGCGCTACGTGGAGCGGATGCTGTCGGCGTCCGACGGGGTGGCCAGGCCGGCGCTCTGACCGGCGCGCGTAGCCGCCAGCACGGACATCTGCGCCGGCTGGCGCTCCGGCGAGCCCCGCCGGCGAGTCCCTCCGGCGAACCCTTTAAGGCTGATGCAGCGGCTCGATTCGGCGAGCCGAGTCGGCAACCTGATTCGGCGGCTTCAGCCGGCTGTCTCACTCGTCGCCCTTCGTCCCCACCGTCTCGGCCACCTTGCGCGTGGCCATCCAGTCGCCGATGGCCAGCATGACCGGCCGCTCCCGGCCCGCGAAGCCGTGCTGCGAGAATGCTTCGCATGGCTCGCCGCGTACGCCCTTCGCGCCCTGGACCGTGATCAGCGGAATGCTGCCGTGGCGGGCCGCGATGGTGCGATATTGCGTCAGCGGACACGGATCATCCTGGTGATGGACGAACAGCTGGTCCACATGTGCGGCGGTCCAGTCGAAATCCCACATGGCCAGACCATGCACCGGGCCACGGCCCCGTCCGGCACGCGGATCCGTGAACGTCGACGTGTGGATCGCACCCTCGATCCGGCCGCCCAGCTTTCGGGCCAGGAATGCGCTGGATACCGTGCCGTAGCTGTCATCGCAGTTCGTCCAGCGGTCCTTGGGACAATCCACCAGGACGGCCATGACGCTGTCGCTGACCAGATGCCGGCGCGCCCGGACCAGAAAATTCCCACGTAACTGAAATTCCGGCGCCCCGCCGGCCTGCGCTTCCACCCTCAGCACCCCGGGATAGCCGGGAAACAGCAAGGCCGCGGTTGTCGGCGTCGACCCGGGCTTCTTGCTGACCACAAGACTGAGTTCCGTGCCACGCGGCAGGCTGTCGCTGGCGATGCTCTCGTCCAGTGTGGCTTCCTGCGCGGATGCCGCTTGCGCCAGACAGAGTCCGGCCATGGCCAGGGCATATCGGATGGCTCGCATCATGAGTCCCCTCCTCGACGTATTTTTCTTAATTTTCCGTCCGTCAAATGGCAAACGGCCTCCACAAGCATAGCGGAGGCCGTTTGCGCGCGCGCCGACGCGCCGGAATTACACCTTGATGTCGATGTTGTTGCCCAGATGCGGCGGATTGCTGCCGCCCGAGACGGCCGGCGCCGACTGGAGCAGCTGGGTCATGCTCTGCGCCTGCAGGTCCAGCGTCTTGCGCAGCATCAACAGCGCGACCGGATCGCTGCCTGCATCGGCCGCGCCCAGTGAACTGACGAGGGAAGTCACCATAGGAATTACCTGACGAGTTGATCGAGAATGCGGCCCCCGACGTGTGAGGCGGATTCGCCATGACGCCGCATCTGTATTGTCGGCAGCAAGCACAAGAGCTTTAATCGCCGCTTTTCAGGCTGGCATTCCGATCGATTAAGCCGGTGCTCAGGCCTCGGGCGGCAGAAACCTGGGCGCGCCTGCGGTATCGAGCGTGCCATCCTCCCGTTCGACGAACAGCCCCCGTGCCACGTTGTGCGGATGGCGGGCTGCCTCGGCAATGCTGAGCACCGGCGCGTAGCACACGTCCGTACCACCCAGCAGGCTGTCCCAGTGGGCGCGTGGCTGGCTCAGGAACAGCGCCGTGAAGCGCGCTTTCAGGGACGGCCACGCGGTGCGGTCATACTGGCTGGCGGGATCGACGTCTTCGAGCCCGAGCTTCGTCAGCAGCAACGTATAGAACTGCGGCTCGAGCGCGCCAATCGTGATGAAACCACCGTCGGCGCAGGCATAGACGTCGTAGAACGGCGATTGGTGGAACGGGCTTGGCTCGTCTCCGTCCAGCTGGCCGTTGTTACGGACCCAGAGCGCGATGCTGCCGAGCATGCCGACCATGTCGACGATGGCGCCATCCACCACGCGGCCGCGCCCCGTGGCGCGGGCATCGAGCATGGCGCAGACCATGCCGAAGGCCAGGCCCAGCGCGCCGCCGGCATCGCCCAGCACCGTGGGCGGGGTGATCGGCGCCTGTCCCGGCCGCGCGGACAGCGACAGCATGCCGGTGAGCGCCACATAGTTCAGGTCATGGCCAGCAGTCTGCGCCAGCGGCCCGGTCTGGCCCCAGCCGGTCATCCTCCCGTAGACCAAGGCGGGATTGCGGGCGGCGCAGTCGGCCGGGCCCAGCCCCAACCGCTCCATGACGCCGGGACGGTTCCCTTCGATCAGGCCATCGGCCGTGGCAACCAGGCGCAAGGCCTCGGCCAGGTCGGCCGGCTGCTTGAGATCCAGCGGGACGATCGTCTTGCCGCGCCGCAGCGGGCTGGGCTTGCTGCCGCCCAGCCGATCGGCCACGGCCGTACGCTGGCGCCGGGCGATGACCGTGACCTCGGCGCCCATGTCGGCCAGCATCCGGCCGGCCAGCGGTCCGGGACCAAGGCCCTCGAACTCGACAATACGGATGCCCTGCAGGGGTGGATGCATCTGATATCTCCGTGGTCTGGCGCCGGCTGTCCCGGCGTTTGGCAATGGAACCGTTCCGATATGCCGCTTCATTCACTTGACGGCAACCCGGGCGAACCCGGGCCCTGTCGGCGGCGGCCCGGTTCGCCCCCGAACCCGGGGCATCGTCGAACGGCATGGCGTACAATAGCGGCCTTGATTTCGCCGGTCTCGCGACATCCGCGCCGGCCCTGCCCGCCTGATTGCCTGTCCGATTGCTCGCATCCCGCGCCCGCCCTCACTGAACGCCGTTCCAAGCCATGACTATCGCCCGTACTGAAGACATCATTGCCGACATCCGCGCCGGCCGCATGGTCATCCTCGTTGACGAGGAAGATCGCGAGAACGAGGGCGATCTGGTGCTGGCGGCCGATTTCGTGACGCCGGAAGCCATCAACTTCATGGCCAAGTATGGCCGCGGCCTGATCTGCCTGACGCTGACGGCCGAACGCTGCCGACAGCTGGAGCTGTATCCGATGGTGTCGCGCAACGGCACCGTGCATGGCACCAACTTCACGGTATCGATCGAGGCCGCCGAGGGCGTGACCACGGGCATTTCGGCCGCCGACCGCTCCCGTACCGTGCAGGCCGCCGTGGCCCGCGACGCGAAGGCTTCGGACCTGGTGCAGCCGGGCCATATCTTCCCGCTGACGGCCCAGCCCGGCGGCGTGCTGATCCGCGCCGGCCACACCGAAGCCGGCTGCGACCTGGGCGCGCTGGCCGGCCTGACCCCGGCGGCGGTGATCTGCGAGATCATGAAGGACGACGGCACGATGGCCCGCCTGCCCGACCTGATCGAATTCGCCCGCGAACACGACCTGAAGATCGGCACGATCGCCGACCTGATCCACTACCGCAGCCGGACCGAAAGCATCATCGAACGCACGGGCGAGCGCGACATGCAGACGCCGTGGGGCAAGTTCCACAGCGTGATGTACCGCGACAAGCCGTCGGGCCGCGCCCATCTGGCACTGGTCAAGGGCCAGCCGCGTCCGGATACGGCCACGCTGGTGCGCGTGCATGAACCGCTGTCGGTGCTGGACCTGCTCGAAGCCGGCCGCACCACGCACTCGTGGAGCCTGCCGGCCGCCCTGGAAGTGCTGCACGGCGCTGAACAGGGCGTGATGGTGCTGCTGAACTGCGGCGACGCGCCGGAACAGATTTTCGAACAGTTTGCTGCACTGGACGCCCCGCAGGACCGCCCCCGCCGCAAGCCCGACCTGCGCACCTACGGCGTGGGCGCCCAGATCCTGCGCGATATCGGCGTGGGCAAGATGCGCGTGCTGGGCTCGCCGCGCAAGATGCCGAGCATGACCGGCTACGATCTGGAAATCGTCGGCTGCCAGCCCATGGATGGCGAGCCGAACTGCGATTGACGCGATGGAACGGGATTGAACGAAGCACCCGCCTGCGGTACGGAATCACACGGCACCGGCATTCCTGCCGGTGCCTGATCGAATAAATGGAGAACTGACAATGGATCACGGCTTCTACGAGAGCAACCTCGACGGTGAAGGCCTGCGCATCGGTATTGTGCAAGCCCGTTTCAACGAGCCCGTGTGCGACGAGCTGCGCGAAGCCTGCACAGCAGAACTGGAAAAGCTCGGCGTCGAGGGCGAAGACACGCTGCTCGTGACCGTGCCCGGCGCACTGGAAGTGCCGCTGGCCCTGCAGAAGATGGCCGAAAGCGGCCAGTTCGACGCACTGATCGCGCTGGGCGCCGTGGTGCGCGGCGAGACCTACCATTTCGAGCTGGTCTCGAACGAATCGGGTGCCGGCATCACGCGCGTGGGACTGGACTTCAACGTGCCCATCGCCAACGGCATCCTGACGGTCGACACCGATGCGCAGGCCCATGCCCGCACCCGCGAAAAGGGCCGTGACTGCGCCCGCACCGCAGTGGAAATGGCCAACCTGGTCGTCGCGCTGGATTCCCTGCGCGAGAACGACGGCCGCGATGAAGATGATGAGGAAGATGATGAGTAATGCCCCCGACAACGGCGACGCGCAAGACGCCGCCGGCAAGCCGGCCGGCGCCAAGGCGCGCACCGAACCCAAGGCTCCGCCCAAGAGCGCGCGCCGCCGGTCCCGGGAACTGGCCCTGCAAGGCCTGTATCAGTGGCTGCTGAATCGCAACGATATCGGTGCAATTCAGGCCCACCTGCACGACGCGCAAGGCTTCAACAAGGCCGACCGCGAACATTTCGACGCGCTGCTGGGCGGTGCCGTGCGCGAGGAAGCGCGCCTGACCGCCGCGTTCGAGCCGTTCCTCGACCGTACCGTCGACGAACTGTCGCCCGTGGAGCGCGCCGCGCTGCTGGTGGGCAGCTACGAGCTGGTGCATTGCCTGGACATTCCGTACAAGGTGGTCATCAACGAAGCCGTGGAACTGACCAAGACCTTCGGCGGCGTGGAAGGCTACAAGTACGTGAACGGCGTGCTCGACAAGCTGGCCGCCCAGGTGCGCGCACCCGAGGTCGCCGCGCGCCGCTGACCCGCATCCACTGACTGGATGTTGCAATCCGGCGTCCGGCATCCCATGATGCCAGTCACCGGCATGACACCCGCTCCGGCGGGTGTTTTTGTTTCCACCCTGTGCTTTTGTCCCCATCGCCATGGACTACCAGCGTATCGCCACCGCTTCCCGACTCGCCAACATCGAGGCCTTCCACGTGATGGAACTGGCCAAGCAGGCTGCCGAACTCGAACGTGCCGGCCGGCACATCATCCACATGGGCATTGGGGAGCCCGATTTCACGGCCGCGGCGCCGGTCATCCACGCGGCCGAAGCCGCGATGCGACGCGGCGTGACGCAGTACACCGGCGCCCTGGGCATCCACGCCCTGCGCGAAGCCATTGCCGGCTACTACAAGACCGCCTACGGGCTGGACATTCCCGAGCGGCGCGTGATCGTCACGGCCGGTGCCTCCGGCGCGCTGCTGCTGGCCTGCGCGGTGCTGGTGGAAATCGGTGCCGAAGTGCTGATGCCGGACCCGAGCTACCCGTGCAACCGCCATTTCGTGGCGGCGTTCGACGGGCAGGCGAAAATGATCCCGAGCGGCCCGGCGGAGCGATTCCAGCTGACGGCCGCCCAGGTGGCGGCCCACTGGGGCGAAAAGACGCGCGGCGTGCTGCTGGCGTCGCCATCGAATCCAACCGGCACGTCGATCCTGCCCGACGAACTCAAGGGGATCCTGGCCGAAGTGCGCGAGCGCCGGGGCTTTGCCATCCTCGACGAGATCTACCAGGGGCTGTCATACGATGCGCCGCCCGTCTCGGCGCTGGCGCTCGACGACAACGTGATCACCGTCAACAGCTTCTCGAAGTACTTCAACATGACCGGCTGGCGGCTGGGCTGGCTGGTGGTGCCCGATGGGCTGGTGCCGGCGTTCGAGAAGGTGGCGCAGAACCTGTTCATCTGCGCGTCCGCCGTGGCCCAGCATGCTGCCGTGGCCTGCTTCTCGCCGGAGGCGCTGGCGATCTACGACGAGCGCAAGGCCGAGTTCCATCGGCGCCGCGACGCGATCCTGCCCGCGCTGGAAGCGCTGGGGCTGCGCGTACCGGTCAAGCCCGACGGCGCGTTCTACGTCTATGCCGACTGCCGGCACGTGAACCACCCGGCCGCCGGCAACGCGGACAAGCTCACCCAGGCGATCCTGCACGATGCCGGCGTCGTCATGGTGCCCGGCACGGATTTCGGCCCGCACACGGCAAACGACTACATCCGCATCTCGTATGCAACGTCGATGGCCAATATCGAAGAGGCCATGGATCGCATGCACCACTTCCTGCGCTAGGGCGCCACGCCGCTCCGGGCGAGGCCTGGCAGCCGGAAAAAGAAAAGGCACCCCGAGGGGTGCCTTTCTTCTTGCGGGTCGAACCTGTCCCGGGGGTCAGGCCGCCTGCGCGGTATTGCCGGAGGCTTCCAGCTTTTCGCCGTTCTGGTGATGCTCGGCCTGCGTCTTGGCGTCGCCGGCCTTGTCCGCGGCCGGCAGGCCCAGCAGGGCACGCAGCCGTCCACGCTCGGCCAGCACCTTGGCGCCATAGCCGCCGTCGGTGTTGGTCGTGGCACCCACGTAGTACTTCAGGCCGCCCTCGATCGAACCGGCGCGGGCGATGCAGTCCTTCAGCACCAGCGCACCGATCTTGATGTTGGCGTACGGATTCAGCGCGGCGGTCACGCCGCCCACGGCCTCGTACTTGTCCTGGTGGACCTTGGTCATCACCTGCATCAGGCCCTGCGCCCCGACGCCGCTTTCGGCGTACGGATTGAAGCTGGACTCGATCGCGATCACGCCCAGGATCAGCAGCGGATCGATACCAACCTCGCGGCCGGTCATGTAGGCAGCCTTGACCAGCTGGGCCGTAGCCTGGCTCGCGACACGGTACTTGCGCGCGATGTACTCCGCCACGGCGGCCTGCTCGCGCGCCGATCCCAGCGCGCTCGTGTTGCGTGCGTCCAGCGCCACGCGCTGCACCGGAATCTGGGCAGCGAGGTGCGCCACCGACGGAACCTTGCCCGCAGGGGTCTGGCTCCATTCGTCGACGCCCGACACGGTCGGCAGGCCCTTGGCCTTGGACGTCGCGGTAGCCAGCAGCCTTGCTGCGGCCGCGTCGGCCGAGATCGCCGGTACCGACGCGGCGGCCACGGCGTGAACCGTGTTGGCAGCTTCGGCGTTGGCCACGGCGGCGTCCACCAGCACGGCAGGCGCTTCATTGCCCGCCAGTGCCCCGGCAAGCGACGTCCGCCATTGCTGGCTGACGGTGAGGGTGACCGCTGCGGCCACCGACAGCACCCCGAGACTGTTCAGGGTGTACTTCAAGGTTGTGCGGCCGCCGCGCAGCAACGCGCGACCTGCCACCGGATGGGCCAGTCGCACTTGCAGTGCGCGGCTCACACCGGGTACCGGCTGTCTGAGGCGGACCTGCAATGCCCGCCCGATGCCGGGAAGATGAAGGGTTTTCCAACCGCTCATGCTTACCTCCATCCGTCGCCCGCTGCGCGCGCCCGACAACTGCGCGTGCCCGATCTCAACGTATTCAAGTAAGGATGCTGCGCCACCTAGCAGGGGTGTCCAGCATCTGTTGGCGGGCGCTCCCCATGCGCCCAACGAGAAACAGGGTACCGCTTGGGGAGCCGCACCCTGCCACTAAGATCACTCATCGACTCCGGCATCCCGCCAGAGGACTGCGCACCGGGCTCCTCCCTGGGGCCGCTTGGTGGACAGTCGATTCGGAAATGTCGACGTTGCTTTTTTTTCGCCACACCCACTTGACACCAGGGTGGAAGCCATGTTGCAACGCAACACTCCTTAGAGCAGACCGGATTGTAGGAACGCTTTTATAACCCGTCAAGCATAAGAAAACAAAAACTTCCTACTTCTAGAAATATGTAACAACGCCTTTTACGGCACCCGCGGGCTGACCACTGTCCCTCAATCGCAAGCCACGCCTAGTCTGGCAATTGTCTGAACAAATGACTACCGTCATCAATTACTTACAATTTCGCTGCGTCCGCAGGCACGATTTTTTTGCGCCTTTGAGGTGGCGTGTGTATCGTCACACACATCGAGCAGCCTGCCCCGGCATGGCGCGACGCCACATCCCTGATCCAAATTCACTATGCAATACAAAGATTTGCGCGATTTCATCGGCCAGCTGGAGCAGCGCGGAGACCTCAGGCGCGTGACCGCGCCGGTATCGCCGAACCTCGAAATGACCGAGATCTGCGACCGGCTGCTGCGCGCGGAAGGCCCGGCCGTCGTATTCGAGCAGCCGCGCCGTGACGATGGTGATATCTATAAAGTACCGGTCCTGGCAAATCTGTTCGGGACGCCACAAAGAGTAGCCCTTGGCATGGGCGCATCGAACCTGGAAGATTTGCGCGATATTGGCCGCGTGCTGTCGGCGCTCAAGGAGCCCGAGCCGCCACGCGGGCTGCGCGAGGCCGGCAAGCTGTTCACGCTGGCCAAGTCGGTGTGGGACATGGCGCCCAAGCGCGTCAGCAGCCCGGCCTGCCAGGAGATCGTCTGGGAAGGCAACGACGTCGATCTAGCGCGCCTGCCGATCCAGACCTGCTGGCCCGGCGATGCCGCGCCGCTGATTACCTGGGGCCTGGTGGTGACCAAGGGTCCGCACAAGAAGCGCCAGAACCTGGGCATCTACCGCCAGCAGGTCATCAGCCGCAATCAGGTGATCATGCGCTGGCTGGCGCATCGTGGCGGCGCGCTCGACTTCCGCGAGCACGCGCTGGCCAACCCTGGCAAGCCGTTCCCGATCGCCGTGGCACTGGGCGCCGACCCGGCCACGATCCTCGGCGCGGTGACGCCGGTGCCCGATACGCTGTCCGAGTACCAGTTTGCCGGCCTGCTGCGCGGCAGCCGCACCGCGCTGGCCAGTTGCATCACGCCGACGCTGTTCGAACTGTCGGTGCCGGCATCGGCCGAATTCGTGCTCGAAGGCCATATCCAGCCCGATCCCGACCACCCGTCCGGCTACCAGCACGCGCTGGAGGGCCCCTACGGCGACCATACCGGCTATTACAACGAGCAGGACTGGTTCCCGGTCTTCACGATCGACCGCATCACCATGCGGCGCGATCCGATCTACCACTCCACCTACACCGGCAAGCCGCCCGACGAACCGGCCGTGCTGGGCGTGGCCCTGAACGAAGTGTTCGTGCCGCTGTTGCAGAAGCAGTTTCCGGAGATCACCGACTTCTACCTGCCCCCCGAAGGCTGCAGCTACCGCATGGCGGTGGTGCGCATGAAGAAGCAGTACGCCGGCCACGCCAAGCGCGTGATGTTCGGCGTGTGGAGCTTCCTGCGCCAGTTCATGTACACCAAGTTCATCATCGTGGTGGACGACGACATCGACGCGCGCGACTGGAAGGAAGTGATCTGGGCCATCACCACGCGCGTGGACCCGAGCCGCGACACGGTGATGGTCGACAACACCCCCATCGACTATCTCGACTTCGCGTCGCCGGTGTCGGGCCTGGGCTCCAAGATGGGCATCGACGCCACCGACAAGTGGCCCGGCGAAACCACCCGCGAATGGGGCACCCCGATCAGGATGGACCCGGCCGTCAAGACGCGTGTCGACGAGATCTGGGGCACCCTGTTCGCGTCCCCGAAGTAGTCGTTCAGCCAGCCGCGCACCCGCGGCACGGCGGTCCGCTATCATTTGCGGACCGCCCATCACTCTAAGGGCCCGCGTCAGACGGGCCGCGGAGGAGACAAATGACCCTTGCAGGGAAGCTGATGTGGACGCCCACGCAGGCGTTCGCCGACGGCAGCCAGCTGGCCGCCTTCATGCACTGGCTGCGCCGCGAGCGCGCGCTCGATTTCCGCGACTACACCAGCCTGTGGCAGTGGTCGGTCTCCGATATCGAAGCGTTCTGGCAAGCCATCGTCGACTATTTCGACGTGCACTTCGACACACCGGCCAGCGCCGTGCTGGCCCAGCGCACCATGCCCGGCGCGCGTTGGTTCGAAGGGGCCACGCTCAACTACGTGCAGCAGGTCTTCCGCCATGCCGGCACGGGCGCGGCCCGCACACGCACCGCCATCCGCCATGCCGGAGAGGCGCAGCCGCTGGCCGATATCAGCTGGGATACCCTTGAAGCCCAGGTGGCATCGCTGGCGCACGCGCTGCGTCAGATGGGCGTGACGCGCGGCGACCGCGTGGCCGGCTATCTGCCGAACATCCCGGCGACGATCGTAGCCTTCCTGGCCACCGCCAGCGTGGGCGCCATCTGGTCCGGCTGCGCGCCCGACATGGGCCAGGTGGCAGTGATCGACCGCTTCCGGCAGATCGAGCCCAAGGCGCTGATCGCGGCGGACGGCTACCGCTATGGCGGCAAGGCGTACGACCGCGCGCCCGTCATCGCCGATCTGGTGGCCGCCCTGCCCTCGCTGACCGATATCGTGATCGTGCCGACGCCGGGCAGCGACGCCGACGTTGCGATCGACGGCACGAACGCGAGCCTCCGGCGCCACGCCTGGGCCGATGTGCTGGCGCACGACGTGCCACTTCAGGTGGAACCCGTGCCGTTTGACCATCCGCTGTGGATCGTCTACTCGTCCGGCACCACGGGCATGCCCAAGCCCATCGTGCATGGCCATGGCGGCATCGTGATCGAGCAACTCAAGCTCATGGCGTTCCACAACAACCTCGGCGCCGACGACATCTTCCACTGGTACAGCAGCAGCGGCTGGATCATGTGGAATGCCCAGGTAGCCGGGCTGCTGCTGGGCACGACCATCGCGCTGTACGATGGCAACCCGGCCTGGCCCGACGCCGGCGTGCTCTGGCGTTTCGTCGACGATGCCCGCGTGACGATGTTCGGCGCCGGCGCCGCCTTCTTCACCAGCTGCATGAAGGCGGGCGTCGAGCCCGCGCGGATTGCCGATGTCTCGCGGCTGCGCGGCATCGGCTCGACCGGCTCGCCGTTATCCGAAGATGCCTACGCATGGATCTACGCCCATGTCCGCGAAGACGTCTGGCTGGCGCCGATGTCGGGCGGCACCGACTTTGCCGGGTCGTTCGTGGCCGGCTGTCCGGTGCTGCCGGTCTACGCCGGCGAGATGCAATGCCGGTGCCTGGGTGCCAAGGTCGAAGCGTTCGACGAGCACGGCCGTACCGTGATCGACGAAGTGGGCGAACTGGTCTGCACCGAGCCGATGCCGTCGATGCCGTTGTTCCTGTGGGGCGATGCCGATGGCCGTCGCTACCGCGACAGTTATTTCGACGTGTACCCGAACGCCTGGCGCCATGGCGACTGGATCCGCATCACGCCGCGCGGCGGGGCCATCATCTACGGGCGCTCGGACGCCACGATCAACCGCCACGGCATCCGCATGGGCACCAGCGAGCTGTACCGCGTGGTGGAGGACCTGCCCGAGGTGCTCGACAGCATGGTGGTCGACCTCGAATACCTGGGCCGCGAATCGTACATGCCGCTGTTCGTGGTGCTGCGCGACGGCATGGCGCTGGACGATACCCTGCGCGACGCCATGCGCGCCCGCATCCGCGCGGCGCTGTCGTCGCGCCACGTGCCGAACGAGATCGTGCAGGTGCCCGGCGTGCCGCGCACGCTGTCGGGCAAGAAGATGGAAGTCCCGATCAAGAAGCTGCTGCTGGGCCACGCGCCGGACCGGATCGCCAATCCCGACGCGATGGCGAATCCGGACTGCCTGGCGTGGTACTTCGCCTACGCCGCCGACTACCTGGCGCGCCAGCCGCGCGCGGTCTGAATGGGCATGCCAGCCAGGGGCGCGCCCGGCGTCAGAACTCCACGTCGAGTTCGCTGATTTCGTCGGGTTCCTCACGCGCCGCGCCAATCCATTCCTGCATTTCGGGCATGGCCAGGATCGTCTTGCAGAACTCCACCAGCGGCGCTTCGAGCTTCACGCCGTAGGTGACGAAGCGGGTGACCACCGGTGCATACATCGCATCGGCCACGGTGCGGTGCTTGCCGAACAGGTACGGGCCGCCATAGCGTTCCAGGCATTCGGTCCAGATCGCGGTGATGCGATCGATGTCGGCCTGCGCCCGGGACCAGACCTTCAGGCCGGGGAAATGGCCCTTGAGGTTCATCGGCAACGCCGCGCGCATGGCGGCAAACCCGGAGTGCATTTCGCCGCATATGGCGCGGCAGTGGGCACGCGCAGCCAGATCCTCGGGCAGCAGCCGGGCTTTCGGCTTGATCTCGTTGAGGTATTCCGCAATCGCCAGCGTGTCCCAGACCGTCACGCCTTGATGCCGCAGGCACGGCACGAGGATCGACGGCGAGAGCAACAGGATTTCGGCGCGCACGGCGGGATCGTCGGGCGGCACCAGCACCTCTTCGAACTCCAGGCCGGCAAAGCGCGCAAGCAGCCAGCCCCGTAGCGACCACGATGAATAGGTCTTGCTGCTGATCGTCAGCGTTGTCTTGGCCATCTTGCCTCCTCCGCCCCCCGGGGCGTGACGTCCGCTTGCAGTATCGGTGCCCCGGACGGGTTCCGCCAGTACGCACCCGGGCGGTGCGGCAGGCGGGCATGACCAGCACCAGTCCGAAGCGCCTGCCGGATCGCGCACGGTGGCCGCGAGATGGCAACGCCACACGGTGCACCGCGCGTGTTCCGGCGCACTGAACCGATTCCCGATCCGCAACCTGCGTGCCAACATGAAGGACGATGGCACATAAATTGCGGCGTCAAGGATCGCAAGTGGGGAGATCGAGCCATGCTTTACCAGGCCTACCAGACATACGCAGACTTGATTCAGCCAGCATGCTCGCTCGCCGACATCACGGCCACGCTGCTTAGCGCATGGCGCGGCGGCGACAAATCGGAACCGCTGCGCACGCTGCGCGGCGCCTGTGAGGTGTTGGCGCTGGCCCGACTTACCCACTACCGCCCGCCCTTCGGCATCGACAGCGTGCGCATTCGTGGCCAGGACGTGCCGGTTGTGGAGGAAGTGGTAACGCGCACGCCGTTCTGCACGCTGATGCGCTTTCGCCGCGAAGGCGTGCCGCCACAACCGCGCGTACTGCTGGTGGCGCCAATGTCCGGCCACTTTGCCACGCTGTTGCGCGGCACGGCGGAAACGATGCTCCGCGACCACGACGTCTACATCACCGACTGGCACAACCCGCGCGACGTCCCGCTGTCGTGCGGCCGCTTCGGCTTCGATGAATTCGTGCAGCACCTGGTCACTTTCCTGCACGCACTGGGCGGCAACACCCACCTGGTAGCCGTGTGCCAGCCGACCGTGGCCGCGCTGGCGGCCGCGGCGCTGATGGCCGAGGATGGCGACCCGATGCAGCCCCCCAGCCTGACGCTGATGGCCGGTCCGATCGACGCCCGCGTGAATCCGACCCGCGTCAACGAACTGGCCACCAGCCGCCCCATCGAGTGGTTCGAAAACACGCTGATCGGCTATGTGCCGTGGCGGTTTGCGGGCGCCATGCGGCGTGTCTATCCGGGCTTCGTGCAGCTGATTGCCTTCATGAGCATGAACCGCGAGCGGCACGAACAGGCGCTGCGCGACCTGTTCGAACTGCGCACCCGTGGCGAACATGCCAGGGCCGATGCCATCCAGGCGTTCTACACCGAGTACTTCGCCACGATGGACCTGACGGCCGAGTTTTACCTGGAGACGGTCAGCCTGATATTCCAGCGCTTCCTGCTGGCGCAGGGTCTGCTGGACGTAGGCGGGCGGCGGGTGTCGACGCGTGCCATCCGCCGCACGGCGCTGCTGACGATCGAAGGCGAGCGCGACGACATCTGCGCCATCGGGCAGACCATGGCGGCACAGGACCTGTGTTCGAGCCTGCGCCCCTACCTGCGCATGCATCACATCCAGACCGGGGTCGGCCACTATGGCGTATTCAACGGCAAGCACTGGGAGGCGCAGGTGTATCCGCTGGTGCGCGAAACCATCTACACAAGCGACGAGATGCGGCGGTAAGGCAGCCGCGCGCGTCCCGCCGCACAAGCCCGGCGGCCCGTTTGCGCTACGCTTGCGGTTTTCGACGCGCCACGGATGCCGACGATGACCACCACTCAACGATTCCAGGGCCAGGACCTGCTCCGGGTCGGCCGGGACGACAACTACCTGCTGCTGGCGCCCTCGCACGGGGGCCGGCTTGTGCGCTGGGTGCATCGCGGACAGGACATACTCTACTGGCCGGACGACGCCGACTGGACCCGCGTCGCCAAGGTGCGGGGCGGCAACCCGCTGCTATTTCCGTTTATCGGCCGGCATTTCGTCGACGGCGAAGCGGGCCGCTGGCGCGACGGTGCGGGCGTGACCCACGATCTGCCCCAGCATGGCTTTGCACGCGACCTGCCGTTTGCCGTCTCAGAACTGTCGGAGGACGCGGTCAGCCTGTCGTTGACATCGTCCGACCTGACCCGGCCCGGCTACCCGTATGAATTCGTGTTCACGGCCATCTATCGGCTGGTCCCGGATGGCATCGAGGTCACGCTGCGCACGCGCAATACCGGCGACGCCGCGCTGCCCCCGTTGCCGTACTACGCGGGTCATCATTTCTACTTCGCCCTGCCCCATCCCGCCCGCGCACAGAGCCGCATCGTCATGCCGCCGGCGTCCCGCGTACGCCAGCAGGCCGACGGCAGCCTGACGGCGCCCGAGCCCGGCGAGCCAGCCTATCGACTGGACGATCCGCGGCTGCAGGACACCTTCCATGTCCTGCAGGCCAGCGGCACTGACGGTGTCGGGTCTGTCGGCGTGGAACTCCCGGCACGTACCATCGAAATCGGACTCGATTCCGCGAACTCCGCGCCCTGGTACGCCGTCACCACCTGGACCGAGCGCGACGATTCCGACTTCTACTGCGTCGAGCCGTGGCTCGGTCTGCCGAACGCGATCCACCACGGACACGGGTTGCGATGGTTGCCGGGCGGGGCGGAAGAGACGGCCACGTGCCGCCTGACCCTCCGGTAGCCGCCCGCCGCAATCGCGCCGCCCTTATCGCACCAGATGTTCGAAGTCGAGCCCGCCAATCAGCACCCTGGGCTCGGCCTGCGTCCGCGAGTTGAAATCGATCTGCCGGGGTTCCTGCCAGGCATCGAGCTTGGCCGGCAAGGCATCCAGATACGCGTCGAACCGCACATCACCACCTGAACAGAACAGGCGGTCCACTTCGAAGCTGTCCCACGACAGCGTGATGTCGATCGGATGGGCATAGCGGCCGCCGCCCGCCCGGGCGGGGGACCAGACGCGCAGACAGGCCGGCTGATCCGACGCGGACGCCGGCACGATATCCGCATGCAAGGTGCCATGAGACAGGAGCCGCACAAGCTCGACAATGCGCGGCAACAGCTCGGAATTGAATCGTTGGGCAGGAACGGGGTGCACGGGCGGACGTCTGGGTCTGGTGTGGGGATGGCGACTATTGTGCGCCAGGTTCGAGCTATTGAAAAACCATCACCCAAAAAAACCGTTCGGAGCCCAGTGTCGCGCAAATCCAAACTAAATAGGCGGTTTCAAGTGCGAAGTGCAACACCCCTCAGTTATTGAACAGGAAGCCGGTCCGTGGGATTGGCCAGAACCTGAGCGAGGACTTGTAGCGAGGAGTGCCAGTTCAGGGTTTTGCGCGGGCGGCCGTTGAGGCTGTCGGCGATGGCGTCAAGTTCCTCCTGCGAGTAGACGGACAGGTCGGTGCCCTTGGGTAAGTACTGGCGCAGCAGACCATTGGTGTTCTCACAGGTGCCGCGCTGCCAGGGGCTATGCGGGTCGCAGAAGTACACGCGCACGCCAGTGGCGGCGCTCAGTTCGGCGTGCCGGGCCATCTCTCGACCCTGGTCGTAGGTCAGG
>NZ_FNJO01000022.1 GCF_900104095.1 Ralstonia sp. 25mfcol4.1
ACCTAACTTCAAATACAGCCGAACCGCTTGCAGACGGTCTTCATACGAGTACATGAACTACCTCCAGGTAGTCCAAGTTTTCGGCCGCACCCCCAATGACGAGAACGAAGTACCAACAACTACAACCTGAAGAACGCTTGCGCATCGAGATTTGGAAGGCCGAAGATGTCAGCCTGCGAGCCATGGCTCGCATGCTTGGCCGCGCGCCTTCGACACTGATGCGTGAGCTTCGCCGCAATGCCACCGCCCGTGGCGGCTATGGCGCAATGAGGGCGCAAGCCTGCCGTACGCAACGCCTCAAGGCCAGCCGTCCAGTCGCCAAGCTCGCTCCTGATGGCGTACTGTGGGGCGTGGTGCTTCAGCCTGACGTCATGCCCCATCTGTGTCAGTTGCCTGGCCCAGTGGTGAGCACCGCCGCATGCTTCCATCCCGACCAAGCACGGCGGGCGGTTCGCGAAGTACTCCAGGAACTTCGCGCGCCTGATCGGGCGGTTCACGATCTCTCCAGTTTCTGCGTCTGCGTGGTGCACCTGAAACACATTCTTTGCAATGTCGATTCCCACTGGCATAAGCTTCATGATCGCCCCTCCGGACGGGTCTTGAACATCTTCATGATCTTGCATTTTGGGCACTTCGATGCCGCCGCGTGAAGGCGCTGTTTTCAGTCAGTCTCCACCACTCACGGGTGGGAGGCGCTCATTTCATTCACTGGGAGGGCGACCTCATCAAGGGTGCGGGCAACCAATCCGCCGTAGGTGTGCTGGTCGAGCGTATGAGCCGCGCCGTACTGCTGGTCAAGATGCCGGACGCCACCGCTGCATCGGCTCTGGCCGGCTTCACCGGGAAGCTGCAATCCCTGGTGGCCCCGCTGCGCCAGACCCTGACCTACGACCAGGGTCGAGAGATGACCCGGCACGCCGAACTGAGCGCCGCCACTGGCGTGCGCGTGTACTTCTGCGACCCGCATAGCCCCTGGCAGCGCGGCACCTGTGAGAACACCAATGGTCTGCTGCGCCAGTACTTACCCAAGGGCACCGACCTGTCCGTCTACTCGCAGGAGGAACTTGACGCCATCGCCGACAGCCTCAACGGCCGCCCGCGCAAAACCCTGAACTGGCACTCCTCGCTACAAGTCCACGCTCAGGTTCTGGACAATCCCACGGACCGGCTTCCTGTTCAATAACTGAGGGGTGTTGCACTTCGCACTTGAAACCGCCAAGCATAAAGAATAACGGTGTTCTTTGGGGGAGGATCCTCAATACGTTGTGATGCAACTCTTCATTCGTCTCACAGCATCGCCGAATGAAGATGATGAGGGTCATCTAGGGTATCCGCCACGATTCGAAGAGACTCTTCAATTTCCTCTCGGTCGCTCGGTCCCCCAAGACAGAGGCGAACGGCGTTTGGTGGGTTTCCATCCGTGGAGAAGGCGGCGCTAGAGACGGCTCCAATGCTACGGGAGCGAAGGTGTAGTGCTAGCTCCGAGGGGCGCCAGCCAGATGTTTCGCCAATGGGCAGCCAAAGATGAAAGCCGGCCGGATCGCTCGCAAATCCGTGGCCCGTCAGAATGCGTCCGGCTATTGCCTGGCGCGCGGCACTCTCTTCGCGCACGGCGGCCAACATATCGTCAACTAATCCGTTCTTGATCCACGCGCAGGCGAGCAAAGTGTTAACCGGACTCGCCATTACCGTGGTCGCGCGAAGGGTGCCAGCCAAGCGTTGGGCTTGTCGCGCGGTAGGGGACAATACAAACGCAATGCGTAGACCAGCCCCGAAGCACTTCGACAATCCGGTGACATAGTAGGTCAGCTCGGGCGCCAGGGTCGCGAACGCGTCAGGTCGCTGACGGGGCAGCATTCCATATGCATCGTCTTCGATAATCGGAACGCTGTAGCGCAGAGCGATGTCGGCGAGGATTTCGCGCCGTGTCTGCGACATTGTCCGTGTGCTCGGATTCTGAATCGTCGGATTGCAGTAGAGAGCTGCCGGCTCTTGCGCCTTGCAGAAGTTCTCGAACGCAGCGCCAATCAATCCCTCTTCGTCGCAGGGTAGGGGCTGGACCTGAAGCCCGAGCTGGGCGGAAATTGCTTTGATGCCTGGATAGGCAAGGTCCTCCACGCACAGTGTTTGGCCGTTGCGCGCCACTTGGGATAGAAGAGCAACCAGAGCGCTATGGATTCCAGGGCATATGAGCAGGCGGTCCGGTGAGGAGGCTGGTACTTGCGTGCGCAGCCAAATATTGGCCACCGCACGGTCAGCAGGGGTACCTCCAAAGTCCTGGTACCGCAGCAGCATGTATGGATCGGCCGCACCGACAAGCGTTGCTGCCGATTCGCGCAAGCGTGCCACCAGTTCTGGGGGCTCTGGTGGCATATTCATCGTCATCTCGGCGCTTGTCCCCGCCCGCAGCGGGAGGGATGGCGCCCGCCCACGCACATAGGTACCAGCGCCAGCTTTGGCGTCGATGAGCCCCCGCTTGCGGGCCTCACTGTACGCGCGGGCCACCGTCGAGTAGTTCAAGTTCAATGCTTCGGCCATGTCACGAAGGCCAGGCAACCTGTCGCGCACTTGCAGTTGCCCATTCGCCAACGCCTCTTCTATGAGGTCGGGGATGGTTAGATACGCGGGCTTCGCGCTGTCGGCGACGCGTTTTGCCCAGTGGACGGTAAGGCCGGACACGGCTTTTCTCCATGCAGGTTGATGGTAATCAGACTCCGCATTGAGTGCATTTAGCGTGCCAGAGTGATCGCATTTGGTCTGCCGGAAAATGGTCCGAAGTGGGGCGATATTCCCCATGCTGACGCGCTCTGAGTCGTTCGATAGCCTGTTAGCGGTGCATGCAATCGGCTTGGTAATGCCGCTGTGACGGGGAAAGCTGTGATGTTGGCAAGACAGGGGTCATGCAATCAAGAATGCGACAAAGTCCTTGCCAACTGGTTGATCGGGCATTGATTGGATAGCTGAGGGGGCTTGGTGGCATATCGGTTGCACTGTGGATGGCGTCTGGGAGTGATTCTCCGGACCGGATCCTTTGCATAACGAGGGTCTGCCATCCACAACCAAGCATTGGAGCCAAGCATGCCCGCAGTCAACAAACCTGCTCACAAGGACGGAGATTATCTGGTCGATTTCGAAGAGAAGGTGTTCGAGGACGTCAAAGCCGAACCTGGCGAGAAAGCTCTGGTGACCTTTCACACCGTCGCCTTTGAAGGCTCCATCGGCTTCGTCAATATGCTGCAAGCCACTCGCCTGCAGCGCAAGGGCTTCGAGACCAGCATCCTGCTCTACGGTCCGGGCGTCACTCTCGGTCTGCAGCGTGGCTTCCCCACTTTGGGTGATGAAGCGTTCCCCGGCCACCTGAACTTCAACAAGCAGCTCAAGAAATTCATGGCCGAGGGTGGCAAGGTCTACGCTTGTCGCTTCGCGCTGCAAGCACTCTATGGTCACGGCGAGGCGTCGCTGATCGAAGGTGTTCGCCCCATTAATCCGCTGGATGTTCTCGACCTGAAGCTGCTTCACCGCAAGGAGAACGCACTCATCATCGACACCTGGACTGTGTAAGCGCGCGAGGGCTATCGTCATGACAGCAAAACGAATGGTGCGCGCTGCAGCAGTCCAGATTGCGCCCGACCTGGAAAGCGGAGAAGGCACGCTTGCCAAGGTCGTGGACGCCATTGAGCGCGCCGCACGAGATGGGGTGCAGCTCATTGTGTTCCCCGAAACCTTCGTGCCGTACTACCCGTACTTTTCATTCGTGCGGCCGCCTGTTCAGTCGGGGGGCGATCATCTCAGGTTGTATGAGCAGGCCGTGACGATACCCGGTCCCGTGACGCATGCCGTAGCCGAGCTTTCGCGCAGGTACGGCATGGTCGTCGTGTTAGGCGTAAATGAACGCGATCACGGCAGCCTCTATAACACGCAGTTGATCTTCGACACCGAAGGGAAACTCGCAGTGAAACGCCGTAAGCTCACCCCGACATTCCACGAGCGAATGATCTGGGGGCAGGGCGATGCTGCAGGTCTGAAGGTCGCTGATACCGCGATCGGTCGCGTTGGCGCGTTGGCGTGCTGGGAGCACTACAACCCGCTGGCCCGTTATGCCCTCATGACTCAGCACGAGGAGATCCACTGCAGCCAGTTCCCCGGCTCGCTTGTCGGTCCAATCTTCGCTGACCAAGTTGAGGCAACAATTCGCCACCATGCACTCGAAGCCGGATGTTTCGTCGTGAATTCAACCGGGTGGCTTACCGACGCTCAGATTGCATCTGTCACAACGGACCCGGCCTTGCAGAAAGCACTGCGCGGCGGCTGCAACACAGCCATTGTCTCACCCGAAGGTCAGCATCTCGCTCCCCCATTGCGCGAAGGCGAGGGGATGGTCATCGCAGACCTCGATATGGGTTTGATAACGAAGCGTAAGCGGATGATGGATTCGGTTGGACACTACGCTCGTCCGGAACTTCTGAGCCTTGCCATCAACGACCGTCCTGCTTGCACCGTCTCCGCAATGCGAGATGTTCCGTCCCCCGCATCTACCTTTCCATGGAGTTCTGACCATGCATTCCAACGATTCGATGTCGGTCTCGAACCGGCAGTTGATGACTGAACTTCAATCCGTTGGCCTTCGCCTGGAAGATCCACGTGCTGGCGCAGCTAGCCGTCGGGGTGGCGCGGGACCATCGGACCACAAGGCAGTCACAATTGATGGCGTGACAATCATGGTGCCGGTGCATACAAGCACGGCATGGCATTCGCCATTCGTCGCATCCGCGCCAGACGCGGGGGGAAAGAGTTCGCTCAAGCACGGCACGATTCAGATTGCCAACATCAGTTTCCCGAAGGCGCCGCGCTTCTATGGAATGCAGACGCTGGACGGTGTCCCGTATTCACATATTGCGACGTTGCATGGCGCCGACGTGCTGGCGACGACCGTTCTGCAAACTTGCATCCGCTACGAAAGCCGGCGAAAGACCTGCAAGTTCTGCGCGATCGGCCAGTCCTTGGCCGCGGGGCGGACAATTGCCCGCAAGACGCCTGAGCAACTAGCCGAAGTGGCCCGTGCGGCAGTGTTGCTCGATGGCGTCAAGCACATGGTGTTGACCACTGGCACGCCGCCCACGCCTGACCGGGGCGCCAGCATTCTGTGCGACAGCGCCTTCGCCATTCGTGCGGCCGTTGATCTGCCGATACAGGCGCAATGCGAGCCACCAGACGACGACCGTTGGTTCTCGCGTATGCGAGCCGCCGGGGTTGACACGCTCGGCATGCACTTGGAGGTGGTCACGCCGGCGGTTCGGGAGCGTGTCATGCCCGGCAAAGCATCGGTACCAATCGAACGTTATATGGAGGCATTTCGCAGTGCCGTCGGTGTATTTGGCCGAGGTCAGGTCAGTACATACATCCTTGCTGGGCTGGGCGACACGGCGGAGGCCATTCTTTCGATGTCGCGCAAGCTAGTTGACATTGGCGTATATCCGTTTGTTGTGCCGTTTGTCCCTATCTCCGGCACGCCACTCGAAGATCATGCTGCCCCAACGCCGACTTTCATGCGCGAAATCCTGGGTCCGCTTGGCGAAATGGTCACCGCAGCAGGCATGCGCTCAGCTGACATTAAGGCTGGATGCGGCAAGTGCGGTGCTTGTTCCTCGTTGTCGGCTTACGAAGGAGCGTTGGGATGAGCCGTGACCTTTGCGTTGAAGTTCCGGCGATTCCAATGTATCGGGTTCGTTGGGCGGAAGAACAATGGGAATTCGAGCAGGCGTACGCGCTGCGTCGAGCGGTGTTCTGTGAAGAGCAGGGGATTTTCCAGGGCGACGATCGTGATGCTGTCGACGATGCCGCGCAGCTCCTGGTTGCCGTCGAAATTAGTGACGGACAGGTTGATTCAAAAGGTCAGGTTGTAGGCACAGTACGCATTCATGAGAGCGAACCCGGGGTCTGGTATGGGTCCCGCTTGGCAGTGGCCTTGCAGCATCGACGGCAGGGGCGCATCGGTGCGACCCTTATTCGCCTAGCTGTAAGCAGTGCTCATGCACTTGGTTGCAGCCGATTTCTTGCCCACGTGCAAAGCCAGAACGTCCCCCTTTTCCGTCGATTGCACTGGAGTACTCTGGCGGAGGAGGTCTTGCTGGACCGGCCGCATCATCTGATGCTTGCCGATTTGAACTACTACCCTCCCTGCCACACCCCACTTGTCGGCTTCGAGATCGATGCAAGGAGAGGGGTATGAACGCGACGCAACTGGCGCGCGAGCTCCGTGAGAGCCGCGGATTTGGTCACAAGACCGACATCGCCGGCGTTCTGTCCCAACTCCAGTGTGCATTGCCGCTGGGCCAACGTGCGGAAGACGCCGGAATTCTGTTGGGCGATGATTGTGCAGCAATACCGGACGGTGAGGGACATTTGCTGTTCGCGATCGAAGGCATGGTGACGGACTTCATCCGGGCCATGCCGTGGTTTGCCGGATACAGCGCTGTCATGGTCAACATCAGCGATATCTACGCGATGGGTGGTCGCCCGACAGCAGTCGTGGATGCGCTTTGGAGCAAAGACCTTAGCAGCTCAGCCGAGGTGATGAAGGGAATGGCGGCTGCCGCTGTGGCCTACGGCGTACCGCTCGTAGGGGGCCACAGCAACGCCCGCAGTGACAACGCGCAACTAGCGGTGGCTATTCTTGGTCGTGCAAAGCGGCTTTTGACAAGCTTTGCAGCGTCTCCAGGACAACGATTGCTGATGGCGGTGGATCTACGTGGTGGCTTCATGGAGCCATACCCCTATTGGAACGCGTCAACCTCCGCTCCGGCAGAGCGCTTGCGTGGGGATTTGGAGGTGCTGCCGTCTTTGGCAGAGGATGCGTTGTGCCATGCCGCAAAAGACATCAGCATGGCCGGGCCAGTGGGCACTGCACTGATGCTAATGGAGTGTTCCCGAGTGGGGGGCAGCATCAACATAGATGCGATGCCTATCCCACCAGGCGTTCCCATTAAACGCTGGCTTGCCGCCTTCCCGAGCTACGGCTTTGTGCTTGCTGCCGACGCAGATCGGACTGACGAGATCTGCGCTCGGTTTCATGCCCGCGGTATTTCGTGCGCTGATGTCGGGGAACTCGACGCGTCTCACACCCTCCGCATCTCATACCAAGGGGAATCCGCCGAAGTTTGGGACTATGGCGCCGCCCCATTCATTTTGCCGTCGCCGTCTATTGAGAACGCCCTTACTGAACAAGAAGGGCGAACCATGCCAGTGACCTATATACACGTGCGATGGTCGGACCAGCGGGAAGGACGCTACTACTCCCCTTCATCAGTCGTGACCGAGCATTTCGAGATCGGTGCCATTTATCCCGTACAGGAGTTCCTCGACCGTGCACGGAGCGCGCTTGGCGAAGCCTCTGAACGCGTCCGGAGGAAGTACGGGTACGCATGCTCGGCCGCACAGGACCAGTTGCAGGCGATTGAGAACGAGGCCACCCGCTTTGCGGGCCAGTCCGGTGCATCTGTCGAGTTTCTCGGCTTTGACCGTTAGACCACAGCGCGGCACTGTTGCCACGCCTTCCCGCATTTGAAAAGGAAACGAAATCATGTCATACAGCAACAATGCCACTTCTGCTGGTGCAGAGGCCCAGCACTTTCCCGTGATCATCATTGGCGGCGGACAGGCTGGCTTGTCGATGAGCTACTACCTTCAGCGTGCGGGCATCGAGCACCTCGTGCTGGAGAAGCACACAATGACTCACACCTGGCGCACACAGCGCTGGGACGAGTTCTGCCTGGTGACTCCGAACTGGCAGTGTGCCTTGCCAGGCTATCCATACGCGGGCAATGATCCCCATGGGTTCATGAAGCGTGAGGAGATTGTCGAGTATCTGGACGGCTTTATCAGCATGGTGGCGCCACCTGTGCGGGAGAACACGGAGGTACGCAGCGTAAAGTGCCGCGCGGAGGGGGGTTACACCGTTGCTACGACCCAGGGAGTGTTTTCGGCCGACCAGGTAGTGGTAGCTTCCGGCGGATACCACGTACCTATTGTGCCGCGCATGGCCGAACGACTGCCAGCCAGCATCAAGCAGATCCAGTCGGCGGACTATCGAAACGCGCAATCCTTACCTGAAGGCGCTGTCCTCGTCGTGGGCTCCGGTCAATCAGGGGCACAAATCGCTGAAGATCTGCATCTGGCAGGCCGCAAAGTGTATCTCGCCGTGGGCGAGGCACCGCGCTGCGCACGGTTCTACCGCGGGCGGGATGTCGTGGACTGGCTGGCGGATATGAAGTACTACGACCTCCCCGTGACGGAGCACCCGCTACGCGAAGGTGTGCGCGACAACACCAATCACTACGTGACTGGACGGGACGGTGGGCGCGATATTGACCTCCGGAAGTTCGCCAGTGAGGGGATGGAGCTGTACGGGGTGCTGGAAGACTATCGTGATGGGCAGATGCGCTTTGCTCCCAATCTGAACGAGGCACTGGACGACGCCGACGCAACGTATAACCGCATCAACGCCAGTATTGACAAATACATCGCGGAACGCGGTATCGACGCACCGCCGGCCAGCACCTATACACCGGTATGGAAACCGGCCACCGAGCGGGAATTGTTAGACCCGCAAGCTGCCGGCATTGGCAGCATCATCTGGTGCATTGGCTTCAGGCCCGATTTCAGCTGGCTAGAGGTACCAGTATTCAATGGGCGTGGTTATCCCGGGCACGAGCGCGGGATGACGGCGCAGCCAGGCTTGTACTTCCTGGGCCTGCCGTGGCTGCACACTTGGGGATCTGGTCGATTCTCGGGAATCGCACGCGACGCCGCGTATCTCGCGGACGCCATTGCATCGGCGAATCGGCCGGACGCCTTGGCTGCCTGACATGGAGGCAACCCGTTCGCAATTCGTCGCGGGCATGCCTGCACTTTCCTTTGCCGGTCTCTCAGAGAATTGGCTACTGAAAACGTGCGGCGATAGACACTGGCAGCAGCTTGCAGCCATGTCGGGTCTGTCGACGCCGGACTTCCGCGACGCGGATGGGAACAAAATCTATGCTGCCTTCACTGCTATCCGCATTAAGGATGCGTCGTTGGAAGAAGTCGGCGAAAACGACGCCTTTACCATTGATTCGTTTCTAAAGCCGGCTGGCGGCGCGAAATTCCTAAGCGAACACGTCGTTGTGGCTCACGGAGCGTGTCGTGCCAGAGTCACGATGCTCTCAACGTTCATTCGTCGCACCCGTGAGCGAGACAACCGGTCAGTCGTGCGGGCGATGCCGACGGCGGTCCAGGACGGAAGCACGTCCTCCGAGGCAGTCGGTGGTCTGCACCTGTCTGCCTTGGCACGCCGTTTCCGCACTGGAGACTGGGTTGAGCACTTGGGGCTTGACCAAGCACAGCATGCGAGCAGCCATACAGTTGCATTCCTTCCCTGCCCATACGGGGACTTTAACGGGGCAGATCTGCTCTATTTCGCGAGCTTTCAGTCGATGGTGGATCGTGCCGAGTGGCAATGGAGGTCTGATGCAGACCCTCCGGTTATCTGTGAACGCGACATATTTTTTCACGGCAATGTCAATGTTGGCGAAACATTGGAGCTGAATTTTTCTGCATCGCAGCGCAACGAGGACGGGATTGGGCACTGGTGTGAGATTCGCCGGATGCGCGACGGTGAAAAAATCGCCGACGTTGTGACGAGAAAGCGCTGGAGGGTGAGATGACGGGATCGTCCGGAGCAGGGGGCGGAACGCGTATAGAGATCAAAGCGGTCTATGGCCCCGAGGATATAGCCGGGCTCAAGCACCTCGGCAGTTTGCCAGGAGAGGCACCATTTGTCCGTGGGCCGTACGCATCGATGTACGCAAAGCGACCGTGGACAGTGCGCCAGTACGGCGGGTTTGCCGACGCTGCTGTTTCCAATTTGGCCTACCGTGAAGCGCTGCGGCAAGGCGCCCAAGGTCTTTCAGTGGCGTTCGACCTGCCTACACATCGTGGATATGACTCGGATGACGATGAGGCGAAGGCTGACGTCGGAATGGCGGGTGTAGCCATCGATTCAGTCGAGGACATGCTCCGCCTTTTCGAGGGCATTCCACTCGAGCAAGTTTCAGTATCCATGACGATGAACGGTGCCGTTCTGCCCGTATTGGCTGCTTTCCTGGCGGCCGCTGAGGAACGTGGGGTGCCTTTCCAAAATCTGCGCGGTACGATTCAGAACGACATTCTCAAGGAATTCATGGTTCGCCATACATGGATTCACGCACCGCAGCCATCGCTGCGCATCGCCACTGACGTCGTGGAGTGGCTTGCAGTGCACGCGCCGAAATTCAATGGCATGTCGATTTCCGGGTATCACTTTCAGGAGGCTGGGGCTGATCCAGCGTTGGAACTAGCGCTGACGCTAGCCAATGCCACCGTTTATGTTGGCGAGCTGAATAAGCGCGGTCTGGATATTGACGCGTTCTGTGCAGGCTTGTCCTTTTTCTTCGGTGTAGGGAAGAATTTCTTCGTTGAGATCGCGAAACTGCGAGCCGCCCGGATCCTGTGGCATGACATCGTGCGCGAGCAAGGTGGAACGAGTGTGCGAGCCACAGCGATGCGGATGCATTGCCAAACTTCCGGTTGGACGCTTGCGGCGCAACAGCCGCTTAACAACATCTCCCGTACCACCGTAGAAGCCATGGCTGCGATCTTCGGTGGCACCCAATCGCTTCATACCAACGGTTTCGACGAGGCGCTGGCACTTCCTAGTCCACAAGCGTCTCGCCTGGCGCGCGACACTCAACTGATTCTTCAGCACGAGTTTGGTCTTTGCGATGTAGCAGATCCGTGGGCTGGCTCGTACCTAGTGGAGTCGCTGACCGCACAGATGGTATCGAGCGTGAAAGCGATCCTTGTAGAGATAGAGGAAGAGGGCGGTATCTTGAAGGCGCTCGAATCAGGATGGATCCACAGCCGCATCCATCAATCAGCAGTTCGAACACAGGCGCGTCTTGATGCGGGGGAAGAGGTAGTGGTAGGCGTTAATCGCTACCAGGAGCCCGAAGAGAACGCCCAGGAACGCCTTGATGTTGACGGGGCTCATGTTCGCGCACAGCAGACTCGCCGATTGGTTGCTTTGCGCCAGTGCCGCGATGAAGTAGCAGTGAAAAATGCGCTGGCTGCACTGACTGACGCAGCCCATAGCGGTAATCGCAATCTGCTTTCTTGTGCCATTGACGCGATGCGGTGTCGCGCGACCGTTGGCGAGTGCACCGCTGCATTGCTCAAAGTCTGGCCTAGGCATGCCGTTCGCCCATCCTACGACGCTGGATTGTATGGCGGCGCCCGAGGTATGAGTGCGCAATGGAAGGTGGCCTGCGAAAGAGTCCGCGATCTGAGCGAGCGGCTTGGCAGGACGCCACGCATCATCATTGCCAAGCTTGGACAGGACGGGCATGACCGCGGCGCGAAGGCGGTTGCCGCTGCGCTGGATGACGCGGGATTCTTCGTGGAAATGACTGCGCTTTTTCAGTCGGCAATGGACGTGGTCTCCGCTGCGTCGGTCGGCCGATTCGATGCTATCGGTATTTCCTCGTTGGGCGGCGCGCATATGGAGCTCGTGCCGGGACTTCTACAAGCATTGCGCAGGACTGGACTGGATGTTCCGGTGTTTGTCGGAGGTATCATTCCAACAGATCATGAGCATTCGCTACACAAGTGCGGGGTGCAGTGTGTATTTGGTCCGGGTACAGCGATGGAGAGTATCGTAAGCACTATCGCGGAGTCTATACATAGGCGGTCTACCGTAACCGAGCCGCAGACCGCCTGAGGCTGTACTTCTTTATGCCCCGGCGCCCTCGTTCAGCATCGCATGCCTCTTTGCACCATGCTTGCATAGGCTTGGCCGGGTAGAAGCTGCTTCCCTGCCTTTTCCCCTTCAATGAACTCGGTGATCGACGAACTGGGCGGTTCAGTCAGTGCGAGAATACGGCGATTGCGTAGCCTCGTGGCAGCCGCAGGTGGTGGCAGTTGCGGCGCCTATGAGGTCGAGGCGATGCTCCCCAAACCGCTGCTCTCCTTAGCGGTCTCGATTCAGGCGGCAATGAGTTGCATTGAGTGAGGCGACGATGCACCAGTTCACGAATAGCAGACCGTACCGAAATATCGTCGGGGCTGGCACATACGCCAGCCTGAAAATTTCCGTTGGATTATCTTGAGATCGACGTGTACTTCAAAGCCATTTCGGCGATCGGTCTTGCACGCTTCCCCGCGTCGAGCGCCTGCGCCGACGATGCCGTGCCGTCCACCACGCGCTTCATGATGCCCTGCAGGATGCCGGCGATCCGGAACATGCTGAAAGCGAGGTAGAAATTCCAGTCGCCGGTGATCTGGCGGCCGGTGCGCTGCTCGTACATGCGGCGATAGCTGGCCTCGTCGGGAATGCCCAGGCCCTTGTGGTCCAGCCCGGCGATGCCGCGGAACTGGCCCGGCGCGATATGCCAGCTCATGCAGTGGTAGCCGAAGTCGGCCATTGGGTGGCCCAGCGTGGACAGTTCCCAGTCCAGCACGGCCAGCACGCGCGGCTCCGTCGGATGGAACATCAGGTTGTCGAGCCGGTAGTCGCCGTGGACGATGCTGGTCAGGTCCAGGTCTTCCTGCGGGATATGTTCGGGCAGCCAGGCAATCAGTTGGTCCATGGCCGGGATCGATTCGGTCTCCGACAGCTTGTACTGCTTGCTCCAGCGTTCGATCTGGCGCTGGAAGTAGTTGCCGGGCTTGCCATAGTCGGCCAGGCCGATGGCCTTGTAGTCCACCGAGTGCAGCGCGGCGATGACGCGGTTCATCTCGTCATAGATCGCACCGCGTTCGGCCGTGGTCATGTCGGGCAGGGACTGGTCCCACAGCACGCGGCCGCTGACGAATTCCATGATAAAGAACGCGCGGCCGATCACGTCTTCGTCCTCGCACAGCGCGTACGTGTGAGCCACGGGGACGTCCGTGCCGGCCAGCGCCTTCATCACGCGGTATTCGCGTTCGATGGCGTGGGCGGACGGCAGCAGCTTCGACTTCGGGCCCGGCTTGGCGCGCGTCACATAGGTCTGGCCCGGCGTGATCAGCTTGAACGTGGGGTTGGACTGGCCGCCCTTGAACTGCTCGACGGTCACGGGGCCTGTGAAGGCTTCGACATGGTGTCTCAACCATTCTTCCAGTGACCCGACGTCAAAGCTATGAGGCGTCACCGGCCGTGTGCCCTCGAAATCTGTCGTCGAATTATTCATTGCGTTCTCTGTTATGCCTCGAGGAGAAAATGGCCCTCGGATCCGAAGCCGCTGGCTGTGGCCGGCACGCTCCCGCCACGCGGCTAGGGTTACTTTTCAAGGCTTCAGATAGTGAGCCCGCCGTCCACCACAATGCACGCGCCATTTGTATAGCTTGCTGCGTCCGAAACGAGGTACAGCACCGTCCCGGCCATCTCGTGGGGTTCAGCGTGCCGACGAAGCGGGATTTGCTTCATCCATTTGTCGTATGTCTTGGGGTCGTCACGAACATATTGCGGATTGAAACGACCGTGCTGCGCGCGGGCATCGAGAAGAGCCGGCTTCCGTACTCGATACGAGGTTGGCCAGCCGTCGCACCGCATGAAACGGAAGCGGTTGCAACTGGGCCTAAAAGTTGGTGTACTTGGCGGGGCACGTTGGTGCGATATGCACCTCGACGCCCCCGTCAGAATCCTATTATCGTTGAAGGACACGCCGCCGCAAGTTGTTGTTGACGATGCGGCTTCTTCGCTGGCACATTGATGAAGCGCGGTGGAAGTAGCACGATACGGGACTCGCCGCCGCGTCGGCAGAAGGTGAAAAGGACTTCGTTGCGTTGTGT
Organism: Ralstonia sp. 25mfcol4.1; assembly: GCF_900104095.1. Lineage (GTDB taxonomy): Bacteria > Pseudomonadota > Gammaproteobacteria > Burkholderiales > Burkholderiaceae > Cupriavidus. The sequence goes on from NZ_FNJO01000022.1 coordinate 13,843, forward strand.
GATAACGCCTTATTGTCCTTACTCTGGTCTCCGCTATGTGTAGATGTGCTACAGCGCGACTTCTTGTTCGGCCACCGTCGACGCCTTCTGGCTAAGGTCCAAGCTCCGATCAAATTGCCGATACAAGCAGAATATGGCAAAGGAGACCGCATTGAGCAGTGCTGGCGCAATCGATGTCGCGAGCTTAATTCCGGCTAGTGCAGATGCCGGTTGGTCAACGAATCCGGTATTGGTCTCAACCAAGCCGTAGAGAGTAAAGATCAGGCCGGCCACAACAGCCCCAACGGCGTACCCAAGCTTCTCCCCTGCCAGGAATACACCACTTAGTGCGGCTTCCGGGGGTGTGATTTGCCGGCGCTTGTCGCCAAACTTGATGCTGTCGACCAGCATAGAGTATGCGAACACTTGCACACCTCCTTCGCTCGCGCCCGCTACTGTTGCGACTAGCAGGGCGAGCGCAAAGGGCGCAGATGCGTCAAGCAGTCCATAGCCTGTTACGGCGATTCCAGCCAGAGCGATTGATAATGCAAAAGTCACAAATTTCCCGAATCGCTTTCCAAGCCAGACAAAGATCGGAATAGCCACGACCGAAGCTGCAAACATCAACAGGAAAAGCAACGAAAGGGAATCCGTGCCGCGCCGAAGTACATAGGTGACATAGTAAGCCAGGGCGGCGCTGATGACGCCTGAGCCGACTACGTGCACGAAGTAGGCCGCCAAGAGGACAGAGAAAGGTCGGTTTTGAAATATGGCCGAGAGAATCTCCCTCAAACTGATATTCGGCACGTCAACCTTCCGCGGCGGTTCCTTGGAGGCGAAGAAGGTGACCATGATGCCAGCCGCCATGATCCCGCCCATCGTGGCGCCCATAGTCAGGTAGCCAGTACGACCCCCATCAAAGTGTTCGACAATCAATGGTGCGCCCGCCCCGGCCAGCAAACATCCTGACATGGAGTATGCCGCCCGCCACGAGTTGAGGATCGTGCCGTCGTGGTAGTCCGTAGCAATCTCGCAGTTGAGCGCACAGTATGGAACCAAGAAGGTGGAATAGCAGAATGCGCAAATACTGAAGACTGCTATGATGAACAGCGCGGAATAGAGAGGATCCTTGAAGGGAGCGAACCAGATTGCACAGAATGCAGGGAATATGGTCACGCCGGCAAAAAGGAGATAGGGGCGACGGCGTCCAAAGCGGCTGGAGGTGTTGTCAGACATTCCTCCGACCAAGGGACTAGATATCAGGTCAACAACCTTGGGCAATGCGGCCGCGATAGTCGCGAGAGCGACGCTTATACCCAGAACATTCGTCATATAGAACATCAGAAGAATGCTGGGAGTTACAGCGTAGATGCCGGAAGACAGGTCACCTACCGTGTACAAGGGGTACTTTACGAGTCGAGTAGCTTGGGGCTCTTTCATTTCCTGCTGTCAGTGGCTGACGTAGTGTCGGGGATGTATTGCGCAACGAATGCGTTTGAACTCTTGTAATTAGCTCGTGAGTGAAAGTCGCCCCACTCGATCGCTACAGGCTGGCCGCCCGAAGCAGCGCTGTCACGGCTGACAGTGATTCTGGTTCGTCGAGAAGGGGCGGGTGGCCGCGCCCCGGCACCGTTGTGAGGGTGGCGTTCCGATGTGCGGCCACCATGCGGCGTGCGCAGTCTTCAGTGAAGAAGTCGGATGTCTCTCCGCGAAGGATAGCGACGGGAATCTCCTGCGTTGCTAGGAACTGTGACCAAGCATCTGGACGCTCTTCTTTCATGCGTTTAGCGTCGACAAGGGACAACATATCGAAGTCCCGCGCATAGCGACCGGGGGAAAATTCCCGATACGCACGCAACATCAGATCCTTCCATCGCTCGTCGGTAAGGTCAGGGTAGGTCTCACCAAAATGCAGCTTCATCCTTTCCACTGCCTCGTCGAAGGAAAAGTCAGCGGCCGCCACATTGTTTGCCATTCGCTTCGACGAGCTCTCGACGATTTCGGCGCCCAGATCATTCAGAACGATTCCGGACACTCGTCCAGGTCGCTCTGCGGCCATGTCCATGGCGATCAGTCCGCCCAGTGCAATCCCGAGGACGGCGACGCGCTCAATCTGCAGATGATCAAGGAGATCCCATACGTCCCCCTTGACCAAGTCGTAATGGTAGTCCTTTGCATCCGTAAATCGAGTCGAGAAGCCGCGCCCCCGAAGGTCCGGCGCAATTACCTGCACGCCTTGAGAAGCCAGGAGCTCACCAAGTTCACAGAAATCCCGCGAATTGCGCATGAAGCCGTGAAGGCACAGCAGGGGCACGGTCTCTGCGGGCTCAAGAGGACTGAAGTTACGAACCAAGAGCTTAGCGCCCGTTGACGTTTCGAACCAAGCCTCTTGCTGGCGAGGCTGGGCGGCATTCTGCATGGAAATCTCCAACGTGTGAGTGAGCGAGCCGCGAAGCACGCGGTCCCGATAACTTTACGCTAAACCTGACGTTAGTCAAGTTTTGGCGTACACTCGCTTCGGAGGCCCTTCTCGGAGGGATGAATAGCGCACACACACTACCAACGATGAAACAGACCACTATCGTGATTGGCGCCGGTATTGCCGGCCTGGCTGCAGCGCATACGCTGAAAGCAGCTGGACAAGACGTTATCGTAGTGGAGGGTTCTTCGCGCCCAGGAGGCCGTCTAGTACGGATGCAGCGGGGTAACGACTCTGCAGAGGCGGGCGGGCAGGGCATACACTCAAATTATCGAGAATTGATCAGGCTGGCGGGTGCTTACGGACTGGAGGGCGATCTAATCCCTCAAACAAACCACCAACCGGCGTACCTTGACCGCGCGGGCAATTTGCGGTACCCGCAGGGCCGCACGGGAATTACCAAACTGATGAACGCACGCGGCAAGCGTGATTTCGCTTGGTTCGCCGCGAAATACATGACGTTTGGCAAGAAATTTGATCTGTTCGAAACCGCCCTCGATCTGCCGGGATACGATAACCTTTCGGCTGCCGAAGCCTTTTCTTGGGCGGGCGAGGATTTCAGAGATTTCATTCTCCGGCCGTCTGCCCATGCGATGGCCAACACGACTCCGGAACACACTAATCTCTATCACTATATGAACCTGATGAGGTTGGTCGCCACAACCAGTGTTATGACGCTGCGAACGGGCAATGTGACATTACCCGAAAAAATCGCCGCGGCGGTCGGTGTTAGATACGAGTGCCCTGCAGAAAAAATCTCGTTTTCGGGACGAAAGGTGGACGGTGTCGTACTCGCGAGTGGCGAATCAATAAAGGCGGATCACGTTATCGTTGCGACACCAGTAGGTTATGCCGCCAAATTGATGCCGGATCATCTCGCGAACGCCAGAACTTTCCTGGGAGGGTTTCCTAATGCGCCATTCGGACTCGTCTACTTTTTTCTTGACCGCCCTCTGATGACGGACGCATATGTGTATCTTGGGCATGCATACCGTGACACGGTCTTTAATATGGCGATCAACCACAGTGTGAAGACCCCGCATATGGTCCCGAGCGGTAAAGGAATTCTATCTGCTTGGCCGTGTTACCCAAACTCAGCAGACTTCGATCAGCTCACGAATACGGAGCTGATCAACCTGGCGCTCAAGGACATCGACGCGTTCTTCCCCGGTGTTGCGGAATATGTCGAGGAAGCGCGTGTGCAGCGACACCCGTGGGGAGTTGGGCGCTTGTCAGTGGGCCAGCATGCTAAAATCTTGAAGTTCAAAAAGGACGCCGAATCGTTTTCAGGCATCTCTTTCGCCGGTAACGATTACGACGGTGTGCATATGGAGTCAGCAGTGCGAAGCGGCATGCGAGCCGCCAATCGCGTCCTGGCGGGTATTTCCTAGCGGAGTCTCGTCGAAGGCAATCACGTTTACGGACGAAATTAACATTGTCAAACTCTGTATCCAAACCTAGTGGCGCGGTACGCCAAAAAGCTTCCCATCGAAAGGGGCGGACGGAAGAAGTGCGCCTGGAGGCGCGAATGCCCTCCCAAGAGCGCAGTCGTCGTCGTTATCAAGCGATTATTGAGGCCACGGAAACTCTACTGCAGACAAATAATATCGAAGACTTGAGTCTCTACGATATTGCCAAGCAAGCAAAGATCGCTCCGGCTTCTGTGCATTATCTGTTCAGCACCGTGGCGGCAATACACGTGGAGCTGAATCGACTTTATAATGAGCAACTGACCGCAAAAGTCTTGGAGGCGAACCGGAACAAGCTGACGACAAAAAATAGCAGTTGGCAGGAACTCACAAGAGCGCATATGGAGACCTCGCGAGCTGTCTTAAATGGTCATCGCGCGATGAGCGAAATCATGCTGGGACCGGCATTGCACAGAAGTAGTCGTGCTAAGAATCGCGAAACGAATGCATTTTTCGCTCAATCTGTTTTGGCTGTGACGCGGCAAAGATTCGTCATGCCTGAGATCCCCGATTTGGAACGAGTTTATCTGTTTGCCGCGGAGATTAGTGAGGGGTTATGGGCCGGCGCTTATGCCACGAACGGTACCATTGATGACGAAACCTTCGCAGAGTCCCTCCGGGCGACGGTCGCCTACCTGCGATGTTTCCTGCCAGACACACTGATGGTGCGCGAGACAGAATCCAACGAAAAACTCTAAAGCTGGCGTAAGCCTGCTTTTTTGCAGCATCGCTCGCGTCGAACCGAAATTCCGTTGAAAGTCGCGGGGCGCACTTTCAACCGTAAGCTGCCCATGCGGCGCCTCTGTTTCTACATGAATCGTGGGTCAGGTGTGCGAAGCGACTTGGAGGCACCTTTTTTCCCAATTTGGAAAAAAAGTGAGTCCCTGAGGAAGTGACTCACCGAAACGCTGGCCAGGCCAGCTCGCTTTAAAACATCTGCTGGCGCCGCCAGCGCACCCTGGAGCTTACTTTCAGATTACTGCCTCGATGAGGCGGGGACCGTGTTGGTGCATGGCTGATCGGTACTGGCTCACAAACTCTTCTGCCGTATTCGCGCGACTCGCTTCTACACCCAGGCCTTCCGCGATACGCACCCAATTCATATCGGGGTTGTGAAGATCAAGCATGGACAGCGCTTTTGCGCCGGATCCGGTCACGCCCACACGGCCCATCTCGATGTTGAGAATGCCGTATGATCGATTCGCGTAAATGACGACAGTCACGTCGAGTTTTTCACGAGCCATCGTCCAGAGTGCTTGCATCGTGTAGGCTGCCCCACCGTCCCCATGCGGGCAAACGACCTTGCGATCCGGAGCGGCGATCGAAGCCCCGATAGCAAGTGGCAGCCCCAGACCAATTGAGCCACCTGTGAGCGGCAGATGGGTAAATGGTCGCGCCGTGGCCATCATGGAATGGAGGGCAGCGCCGCTGGTGCAGGACTCGTCCGCGAAGATCGCGTTCTCCGGTGTGAGTTCGGCGATAGCCTGCGCAATCGTCAGCGGCGTGAGCGATCCTGTCGGGCAGCCGGGAAGGCTCTTCTCACTTCGTTGCAAACCGGGCGCGGTCGCCCCTAAACTCTCGGCAAGCGATGATAGTGCGATAACGGCGTCTTCGTGGGCGTGCGAAAGATACGTGATGGCGCAGCTCTCGGGCGCACACCAACTCGGTTTGCCGGGATACGCAAAGAAAGAAACCGGTGGGCGAGTGCCCACCAGAATCAGTTGCTCGACATCTTGTAAGACCGCCGTGATCTGCTCCGCAAAGTACGGAATGCGTTCCACCTTCACCCGGCCGGCACCGAGTTCAACATGGGGCGCGAACGTATCGCAGAATAGCCGCGCGCCGGTTGACGTCTGGATCTTCCCAGCCGTCTCCAGTCCGATGCCACGTAGCGTTGCTCCCCCCAAAAGAATCGCGGTCTTCTTGCCATTACGCAACCATTCGTTTGCGCGCCGCAGAGCTGCTTCACTTACTGCGAAGGGAACTTCGTCGGGGAGGGCATTGGCTGGCGCGTCGGCCTCCTCCCACGCACAATTTGCCGGGAGAATTAACGTGGCGATCGACCCAGGTGCGCCCTTGGCAGCTTGAACGGCACGTGCCGCGTCAGCGCCCACTGTCCTTGAAGATTTCGACTCGTGGATCCATGCAGACACCGGCCTCGCGAAGCCAACGATGTCCGAAGTCAGTAACGCGTCGTACTGCAGATGGTAAGTTGCGTGGTCGCCTACCACGTTGACGATAGGTGTGCTGGCGCGTCGCGCATTATGGAGATTGGCGAGGCCGTTGGCGAGGCCCGGTCCCAAATGAAGTAGCGTCGCGGCCGGCCTTTCGGCAATGCGGCCGTAACCGTCCGCGGCACCTGTCGCAACGCCTTCAAACAGACACAGGACACCGCGCATTCTGGGCACCGAATCGAGGGCGGCTACGAAATGCATCTCCGACGTGCCAGGATTGCCGAAACAGACGTCGACGTCGCAGTTGACGAGGGTCTGAATTAGCGATTGTGCACCGTTAAGCTTTTGTTCGCTCATGATCGTTAATGCATGAAGGAGGGGTCAATTTTGGCGAGCTTGCGCAGCAAGCCGTCCCATGGATCAGTGGTGCCTTCGCCTTGGCCGAGTCGGGCGAGCTCAAACTTGAAGGAGTCGAGCATTTCTTGAGACAAATGCACGAGACTTCCATATGTGGCGCCGCCGGCCATCATCTGGATGTGACAGGCTTTACGAATGTTGTAGTGGCGCATAAATGCTGCGCGCGCGATCGGGCCAAGTGTCAACAAGCCGTGGTTCCTCAGAAGTACCGCGTTGTTCGTCGGGCCCAGACTGCGCTGCAACGACGGAATTTTCTCCGCGTACGTCTCTGCGCCTTCGTAATCGTGATAACCCAATCCGTCTGCAATCGCAAACGCAGCGGATTGCGAGATTGGCAGAAGGCCGGCCGAATTGCAGGCAACCGCTGCAATGATGTCGTCGTGCGTGTGAATGACGAAGTTTGCATCTTTGCGCGCTTCATGTACCGCACGCATCGGGTGCCAAGTGCTTTTCACGATCCCGAACGGGGTATCGCTGATGACGTCACCCTCGAGATTGATCTTGACGAGACTGGATGCCGTGACTTCTTCATAGAGCGGACCGGCCGGGCCAAAGAGGTAGTGGTCGCCGACTCTGGCCGAGACCAGCTGCATCGAGAGGTCGTCCCATCCCATCAAGGGAACGAGACGATAGAGGGCGGCCGTCTGGACTCTAATGTCCCACTCCTCCTCGGATACTTTTCCTTCTAGGGAGGGGTACGAAACATCGCCAATCTTTAACATGGGAACACTCCTGGAGCTAACTGGGGCACCGCGACTTGTGCAGACGCAATGTCAAATGAGGTTTGCGGATTAAAACTCGATGATAGAAGGGCCGGAACCGTCCCAGCTCTGTGCGGCCGCTTTCATCTGGGCAAAGCCCGAGGTAACCAGCGGGACTGCGCTGATCAGCTCCAGCACCGTCCCTCCATGGAGTTCCGAGTCGAAGAATATCGTCTCTACGCCGATAGCGGAGAGCATCCTGTGGAACGGCTTAAAGCCGTTTGCAGTGAGCGCTTGCGTGTCACGCAAGATGTCATCGGAGAGAATGCCGAGGTGCTGTGCACCATACCCATAAGCTTCAATAAAGTCTTGAAACGCTGAGGGAGCGGTGTTTTTTTGCTGGACCAGTTCAATCTGCAAGTCGCCCGAATATGCGAATGCGGCGCTGATCTCGCAATCGGTGTGTTGCCCCTTGTACGACTGCTCGACGTAGGCGGGACGTCGCGTGAGAAAAAAGGGACCAACCCCCATCGCATTCCAATGCGCAATCGCCTCGTCGATATCTCGGACTACATAGCCAATCTGAAATACGGGTCCGACCTTTGTGAACATGGTTCAGTCTCCTCGCGCACTCGCCACGATAGTGAGTTGAAATAAAGCCGATGTAAGTCCGGTTTATAGCAGCACCTTGGACGAGACGCAAGGTCTGCTCACGCTCGCCTTCGCCTGCACGTTCTTAGCGAATCCTCGTGTTGACAGCCGGTATGGAAGCTAAAACTCCTACTTCGACTGGTGTAAGCGGACCGTAACGCACTTATGCGATGGCGCTTTGAAAATTGACTAATATCGGAAAATGCAGGACACTCCGGCGGTGTGGTGGTAGGCGAGCCCAAGCACGGAAGTGCAAGGACGGAATCGATCAAGGCGCGCGCGCGAGAAGAGCGGCGCGACGCAAGAAGGTGGGGCCCAGGGATGGAAGAGCAGCAATACGACTACGTCATCGTCGGCGCTGGATCCGCCGGTTGTGTACTTGCGAATCGGCTGAGCGAGGAGGCAACCAAGCAAGTGCTGCTGTTGGAAGCGGGAGGATGGGACAAGCATCCCCTTATCGGCATCCCGGTCGGCATCAGCCATATGACGCAGAAAGGAATGTTCCGTTGGAATGACTTTTCAGAGCCTGACCCGGGACTAAATGGTCGCAAGAACTACATTCCGCATGGCAAAGTCATTGGTGGCGGAAGTTCCATCAATTACATGGCGCATACCCGCTGTCACCCCGCCGACTACGATGGATGGGCTCGTGGCGGCGCCACTGGCTGGAGCTTCGAAGAGGTTCTGCCGTACTTTAAGCTCTGCGAGGCGTGGGATGGCGAGAACGACGGTTGGCGCGGTGCCGACGGTCCGCTTGGGGCGACGTGGGGACGAGTAGACGATCGCGTCTATGACGCGTGGATGGCTGCATGCCGGCATCTTGGGTACTCGTTCAGCGAAGATCTCAATGGCAAAGAACCGGAGGGCCTAGGCGTCCTACAGTATTCGATCCGGAACGGGCGTCGTTCTTCTTCAGCGACTGCATTCCTTCGTCCGGCGCTGGGCAGACGAAATCTGACAGTTCGCACGAATGCACTCGCAACCAAGATCATTTTTGAAGGCACGAGGGCGGTTGGCGTCGAATACCTGCAAGGGCAAACCAGACGGGTTGTGAAGTCACGCCAGGTCGTCCTAAGCTCTGGTGCAATTAATACCCCCCAACTCTTAATGTTGTCCGGCGTTGGGCCAGCCGACCATCTGAGAGAGATGGGCATTCGCCCGATCGTCGATTTGGCTGTTGGCAAGAATCTCCAGGATCATCTTGCGTTCTCGGTCATGTGGAAACGCAAGGAACCGGGAGCCTTGCACAGCGCCCTTCGCATAGACAAAGCTGCGCTGAATCTGGCCAGGGCGGCATTACTTCGTAGCGGGCCTTCCGCCAACCTTCCCGCGGCATTGATTGCGTTCGTCAGGTCCGCGCCGCAGCTGTCCCAGCCCGATCTCCATTTCTATTTACAGATTCCGCCTCCTACCGCTAATGTTTGGGTGCCCGGTGTCAAGGCTGCGTATCAAGACACCCTACACGCCCGCGTCCAGCTAATGCGGCCAGAGAGTCGTGGTGAGATAAGACTCCGATCTCGCGATCCGGCAGACCGGCCCAGCGTTCAATACAACTCGCTTTCGTCGCCAGAGGACCTCGCCGCAATGCGCAGCGGCTACCGCCAGGTTTGGAGCATCGGAAACTCACCCGCACTCTCAGATTATCGCGGCGCCCCGATTGCACCTGAAACCAAGCTGATGAGCGACCAAGTTATTGATGCCTACATCAGGGCCACGGCTAGCCAGCAGTACCATCCTGTCGGCACGTGCAAGATGGGCATAGACGCTCACGCCGTTGTGGGGCCTGACTTGTGCGTGCGTGGGGTCCAGGGACTCAAAATTGCCGACGCGTCGGTCATGCCAACGATCATCTCCGGCAACCCGAATGTTCCCATCATGATGATCGCGGCGAAGGCCGCTGACATCTGGAAAGCTCAGAGCAACGACTGAAGGCTTGATCGGATACTCGTTCCTCTTACCTGCCCGCCTTCCGATGTCGACGGGCAGCGCCATACTCTCTAACGCTATGAATAGCAACATCACGCCTGTGCCCCAAGCAGACCTGGACGACCGTCTATCGTCGAAGATTCCAGTTTTCTGGTGCAACCCCTCGCGATCTCGGGATGGGATGCCCGGTAAGAGGTGGGGAAGTCGAACCATTGGCGCACCTGACGTCGAGGCAGCCGCGGGCCGTTTCAAGCGGTTTGCTCCCGTGCTGCGGCAATTGTTCGCTGAGCTCGAGAGCAGCAACGGTACAATCCGATCGCCTTTGCTTTCTACGCCGGCACTCGAACACGTCCTAAACATCCCCGCAGACCACGGGCGGTTGTTGGTGAAGGCCGATCATAAACTTCCGGTCGCTGGCTCCATTAAGGCGCGAGGGGGTATTCATGAAGTGCTCGAGTTTGCCGAAGGCCTTGCCATCAGGTTGGGTTTGATCCCGTCCGACGACTTGCAAGGGATGCTAAGTCAAGACGCCCGGGAAGCCTTTGGTCAGTATCAGGTTGCGGTGGGCTCGACGGGTAATCTCGGCCTGAGCATTGGCGTCATCGCTTCCGCATTCGGATTCCAGGCATCGGTACACATGTCTGCTGACGCAAAGCAATGGAAGAAGAAGCGGCTACGGAACAGGCACGTCAATGTTGTAGAGCACACGGGCGATTACGCCGCGGCAGTGGCGGCGGGTAGAGCCGGCGCTGAGAAGGATCCCCGTTGCCACTTCGTCGACGATGAAAGCTCGCTATCGCTTTTTCTCGGCTATGCTGCAGCGGGCGAGGAACTGCAGCAGCAATTGGCAGAAAAGGACATTCTGGTCGATGACTCCCATCCACTCTTTGTCTATATTCCTTGCGGTGTCGGCGGGGCGCCCAGCGGTATTGCCTTTGGTTTGGCGCTTCTTTTTGGCCCGAACGTTCACTGTTTTTTTGCCGAGCCGGTGGCTTCGCCGTGCTTTCTGGTTGCAGCCCAAAGCACCAGTGGCAGCCATCCAAGCGTCTATGACGTCGGTCTTGATAATCGTACTGAGGCAGACGGGCTCGCAGTACCGCGCGCCTCTGAGTGCGCGGTTGACGTGATGCGGACAACGCTCAGCGGAATCTTCACGGTTGAGGACGACGATCTGTTCGCCCACGTTTACCGAGCAATGGTTAGTCAGGGCATTCGCATTGAGCCGTCCGCCGCGGCTGGATTCGATGGTCCGAACCAATTGTGCACCTCAAGTGAAGGCCGGGGTTATCTACAGCGCCACGGTTTGGAGGCACACATGCACAACGCCACGCACGTCATTTGGACGACGGGCGGTCTCTTCGTTCCGCAGGCGGAATACGGTGCCTTCTTTGACCGTGGATCAAAGATCATGCGAGCCTCAATCTCCGAGAGTGAACAATGATATCGCTGTCGGGGTACTAAGTGAGTCACTCTACTGTCACTCTTTGGGACAAGCCGCGCTGGATGTTGTCGGTCCTTCTTGCTGGCCTTGTCATGATTGGTCCGTTTTCCATCGATACATATCTACCCGCATTCTCCGGGATCCAAGCCTCGCTTAAGGCAACGCCGGCCGCAATGCAGCAGACGCTCTCAGCTTTCCTGCTGGGATTCGGTGTCATGAGTCTGTTCCATGGTGCCCTGGCGGACAGCTTCGGCCGTCGCCCTGTGGTCCTGTGGGGCTTGGGTGTCTTCGCATTTTCTTCCTTCGGCTGCGCACTATCTCCTTCGGTGGGCTGGCTGATTGCATTCCGAGCGCTCCAGGGAAGCTCGGCCGCTTGTGGCATGGTGATCAGCCGGGCCATTGTGAGCGACATGTTCGCAGCGGGAGAAGCCCAGAAAGTGATGACGCAAGTCACAATATTCTTCGGGCTCGCGCCCGCCATTGCACCAATCGTTGGCGGTGAGTTGTATCTGCATTTTGGATGGGAAGCTGTCTTCTGGTTCCTCGGAACCGTCGGCGCGGTCTTGTGGATCATCGATTGGCGTTGGCTGCCCGAGACCCTGCATCGAAATGCGCGGCAATCCTTCCATCCGGGCAACCTTGCAGCCGGGTACGCCCGTTTGCTCGCCAATCCAAGATTCATGGCCTTATCACTGGCCAGCGGTATCCCTTTCAATGGACTGTTTCTATATGTTCTGTGCGCCCCTGCATTCCTAGGCGAAATTCTACATCTCCCCCCCGACCGATATTACATATTCTTCTGCATAACCATATCGGGAATGATGCTGGGATCTTTTCTTTCCGGGCGCCTCGCCGGAAAACTCGACCGCGTCACGCAAGTGAGGAGGGGGTTCTATCTAATGCTGATCGCGGGAGTCTGGAACGTGACATATAACGTGTTCTGGCATCCCACCTCAGTTCTCGCAATTCTCCCCGTCGGGCTTTTCGCCTTTGGGTGGGCAATCAGTGTCGCTATTGTTACCTTAATGGTCTTAGACCTCGCGCCCCAACGAAGGGGTGTGGCATCGTCGTTGCATACGGCGGTGGGCAGTATCGCGAACGCGCTTGTTGCTGGCGTCGTCGCGCCTTTCGTCATGCATTCGGCCGTAGCGCTGTCTGTGACATCCCTCGCTATGGCGCTCAGCGGTATGATGGCTTGGACATTGGTTAATCGTCGCGCTTAGGAAAATTAGAGCCGCGCGCTCGCCAGCCCGCCTCCAAGAACCACGCGAAATGCCGAGTTGAAGGCGCTGCCTTCGCATTCCAGCCACGCCCTCAGAGTCCCCGCTGCTGCGGGGTCGCCCCCACCCCATATGGCGTAGTAAAGCGTTGCGGGCGGTGTCGCTGACAAAGGGAGAGCGACAAGCCTTCCTTCATTTAAGTCCCTGAAAACCTCGGTGGCGTTGGCTAGCGCAATGCCTCGCCCATCCCGCGCAGCTTCAACCGCATTGGCACATGTGCGATCAAGGCCAGGTCGCTCAACATCCTGGACGGAATAACCCATTGATCTTGCGAAGGCGGCCCATCCGCGCGTTGAGGAGGCGGGCCCGTCTTCTGCAGCTTCAATGAGTGCATACGTAAAATGGTCGCGAACTCGCTTAACCTGTGGACGGAGTTTGATAAACACGGGTGTCGCAACGGCAACGACATAGTCGACCAGGAATGGCACATCCGACGTCGTGACCGGCAAGTTGGTTATATGAAGCACCAGGCCATGTTCGTGCGTTGTGGGCGGCCTTTGCGAGAGGCTCAATGTAGCGCCAGGAAAATGCCTACAAAAGTCACCGATTCTGGGCAGCAGCCAGAGAGATGCCAGGTTCACCGGGCAGATGACGAAAATCCTCTCCCTGACGGGCGCGTGATCGCCGGACAAAATGGAAGACAAGCCTTCCAAGTGCGGCCTGGCCGCTTCCAAGAGTCGCACCGGCGCTCGAGTGGGCGCTTTGCTATCTAACAGCCGATGCGGCGGCCTGGGATCAGGAACTCGCTGTCTCAGTGCCGCCAGGTGCCGGCGTACAGCCCGCACAGTCAAACCAAGATGAGCGGCCGCAGCCTCTACGGAACCGTATCGGTCAACTGCGTCGAGAGTTCGCAGCCAGCTATATTCCGGTACCGTTAGAAGTGGGCTGGCCACGATGGAGGGCAATAATTACAGTACGGACAGGGGTGACCTCGCAACCCGCGAAGGCACCCCCCTCAGACAGAAGCCGACGGGTTACCCCATGGCCCCAAAGATCGATTTGGTCTCGAGAAATTCGTCAATTCCCGCAGCGCCCCATTCGCGCCCATTGCCAGACTGCTTGTACCCACCAAAGGGCGCAGTAGGATCAAAGCCCGCACCGTTCAGGTGTACCATGCCCGTACGCATACGACGCGCAACCCGCTCGGCGCTCCGGATGTCTCCTCCGAATACATAGCCTGAGAGGCCGTAAATCGAGTCATTGGCCATGTTCACCGCCTCGTCCTCGCTCCTGTACGGCAGCATGACGAGAACCGGTCCAAAGATCTCTTCCTGAGCGATACGGGACCTGTTATCTGCTGTAGCGAAGATGGTCGGACCGACGAAGTACCCGCGGTCTTGTCCCAGCACTGGCGCCAGGCCACCCGCAACCAAGCTCGCTCCCTCGTCTAGGCCTGCCTGGATCATTTCCCGCACCTTGGAGTATTGGCGTTGATTCGCCATCGGACCCACCGTAGTCTCTTCGCTCAGCGGGTCACCAACGACCAGCTGAGAGCATGCCGACTTTGCGATCTCAAGCGCCTCTTCGAACCGATGTGCAGGTACGAGCATACGTGACGGCGCGGTACAGGTCTGCCCGGAGTTGCTCATCATGTGGTGCACGCCGTGCGTCACGGCGGCGCGAAGATCAGCATCGTCGAGAATGATGTTTGCAGATTTTCCGCCGAGTTCAAGCGAAACGCGCTTAATAGAATCCGCCGCGGCCTTGGTCACTTGGGCACCCGCTGTGGTTGAGCCAGTAAGCGAGACCATATCAACCAACGGGTGAGCGGCGAGAGTGGTCCCAAGGCGGCTACCTTCGCCCTGAATCATGTTGAACACGCCTTGTGGCACACCAGCTTCCTCCAGGATCTCCGCAAAGATTGCTGCCGAGAGCGGAGCGTTCTGGCTAGGCTTTAGAACGACCGTACAGCCAGCGGCCAGGGCAGGGGCCACCTTACAAGCGACTTGGTTCATCGGCCAGTTCCACGGCGTGATGAGCGCACACACCCCGATTGGTTCCTTGACGACCTTCGACGACGTAAGTTGCGTCTCAAACGCGTGCTGGCGAGTCAGCGCCGCTGCAGTCCTAAAATGGATCAGACCGACGGGCGCTTGCGCAACCATTGATAGCTTCTGTAGTGGGGCACCCATCTCAACTGTGATGGCTTGCGCCACATCCTGGAGTCGTCGCTCATAGACCTCAGCGATTCGATCCAGCAACGACGCACGAAACTCGAGGCTGGTTCGTGAGTACTCCTGGAACGCCGCCCGTGCGGCAGCCACCGCCATGTCAATTTCGGCCTCGCCGCCACATGTCAGCGTGCCGTAAATCTGCTCAGTAGCGGGATTGGTTAGATCGATGCGCTTGCCATCGACCCGCACCCACTTTCCATTGATATACGCCTGGTCAAGACGATTGATGCCGTGTGCTTCCATAAAGTCTCCTCCTCGATTGTTCGGATAGCGAAGATCGGAATTGCACCTCATTGCGGGACGCCGCACCCCTCTTGAGTGTTGCGCGACTCGGCGTCGCAACAAGCTGCTTCAGGACATTTGCCGCTAGAGGCGTGTCATTGCTGAACGACGCCCCGCCGCGAAAACAGCAGCCACTCACTCTCAGACCGAGGAAGAGCTACCGTCACCGACTCTCCGCTTTGTTTGGGTGCGGATGAAAACGAAAGACCGCGGTCATGGCTAAGCATTTGGAGACCGTCAAGTCCACCGACCAATACGGCCTTGCCTTGCTCGCTGATCGTAGTTACAGAGTTCTTTGTGCCGAGAGGAATCGTCACCCATGTACGTCCGCCATCCGCACTTCTCATGAGCGTGCCACGTTGCCCGCCAACCAGAATTGCGCCATCCTCAAGCACCGCGCCGGTCCATAGGGATCCCTTGTAGCCCGTTTCGATTGCGTCCCAGTTATGGCCGTGATCTGTAGAGCGGAAGACTTGCCCCTTCTCAGCTGTGGCATAGATGCTTCCCTTCCTGTCGGAGAAGATGCCGAGAAGATTCGCATCAGACTTCTTGCCCGCTTTCGTCAAGATCTGCCTCTCCTGCCACGTCTTTCCGCCGTCATCAGTCGTGAGTACGAGGGACCAGAGGCCGACTGCCACTCCATGTTGCTCGTCAGTGAAATCAACAGCGAACAGTGGTCTGTCTTCGGAGGTGTCCAGTCTCTGGACCTTCCAGGTCTCGCCGCCGTCATTCGTGTTCAGGATCGCCCCCCAATGTCCCACCGCCCAGCCGAGATTGCTAGTCGGAAAGGATGTCGATGTCAGGGTTGAACTGACGGGAACCGATTTGGCCTGTCGGTAAGAGCGTCCGGCGTCGTCGGACAACAGCACAACGCCGTTTGCACCGACGGTAACTACCCGCTTTCCAGCCCAAGCGGCGGACAGAACCGGCGATTGCGTTGCAATTGGAGACTGAACTGCCGGTACAGGTTTCAATGATTCCGCGTCAGCGGCACTGCAAATCAATGGAGAACACGCTACAGCCGCGACCACCACACTCCACAGGCCGCGTTCAAAAATAGGCAAAGTCATAGCTTAGGTACTCATTAGTGTGCAAGCAGTCCAGGTGCCTTTGCAGGGCGGCGGCGGGGGAAAAGCTGTTCCAGCCAAACTGCGAAAGCAGGCAGGACCGTCATCGCCATGATCATGTTCACGATGAACATAAATGCAAGTAGCTTTCCCATGTCGGCCTGGAACTTAAGCGATGAGAAGGACCAAGTCGCGACGCCAATAGCGAGGGTAATCGCCGTGAAAATCGTGGCGGTACCAATCTCCAGGATCGACTGTTCAAGAGCCTTCACGATCCCAACGCCATTAGCGAGGTGAAGCTGAAGACGGTTGTAGATGTAGAACGCGTAGTCCACGCCGATCCCCACCGCCAACACCATGACTGGCAAGGTCGCAACCGTCAGGCCGATTTGCAACTCTTTCATGAACCAGTAGCCGACAAACGTACCAATGGTCAGAGGCAGGCAGCAGGCGAGCACGGCCCGCACGTCACGGTATGTCAGGAAGACGAGCAGAACAATCGTCGCATATACATAGAGCATCATCGGCAGTTCGCTATGCTCGATTTCCTCGTTGACAGCAGCGAGCACGCCCGCATTACCAGATGCCAAGCGAATTTGAACCCCATTGAGCTTGTGGTTTTCCCGGAAGCGCTTTACAGCAGCAATGACCCCGTTAATCGTCGTGGCCTTGTGATCCGCCAAGTAGATGTGGACGGCGGTCATGCTGCAATCCTTGCGCATGATGCCGGAGAGCCTTCCGATTTCCACGGCCATTGCGGCATAGTTGGCAGGGTCGGTCGGAATCACCGACATTTTCGGGTTGCCTTCGTTATACCCCTCGTTATATTGCTTCAGAAGAGAGGAAAAGGACACAACGGACTGGACGCCGGCGACAGGTTGTATCGCCCAAACAAAACGATCCTGATACGCCCCCAGTTGAACGTTGTCGCAGGATTGTGGAGGGGCCTCGAACACGACGGTTAGCCAGTCCAGGCCGACGTCATAGCTCTTCGCGATGGATACAGCATCCCTGTTGAAGCGCGCGTCGGAGCGCAGCTCGGGGGCGCCGGCCTGGAGCGTTCCCACCACGCGATCCCGGCTCTGCCATGCCGCCGTCGCCAATACACCTAGCGCTGCAATGAGGATCAATGCCGCGTTCCGTGGAATTGCAACCTTAGCGAGTACGCGCAGGTATTTGGCCCGTTTCGCTGCATGCAGTTCTGCGGCATCGGCGAACTTGCGGTCGATGTTCAGCAATGAAGCCGCCAGGGGAAGCATCACAAGATTCGTGACAATCTTGTATGCAACCCCGAGAGACGCGGTGATCGCCAACTCCCTAACCATGGGAATCGGCACGAGAACCAGCGTGATGAACGACACGAAGGCGGTAACCAATGCCAACGTGCCGGGGATAAGCAGGCCGCTAAAGCTGGATCGTGCGGCCTCCTCGGCGTTCTTTCCGTGGGAGATCTCTCGGACGATGAAGTTGATTTGCTGCACCCCATGCGATACGCCAATGGCGAATACCAGAAAAGGTACCAAGACGCCGAGTGGATCGACACCGTATCCCAGGAGGTGCAACGTGCCGAACTGCCACACCAGCGACATCAGCGAGCAGGCCAGCGGAAGCAAGGTAAGGCGCACCGAACGACAGTACCAATACACCGCAAGAGCCGTAAGCAGCAAGGCAATCACGCAGAAATGCAAAACAGACGAAGCACCGTCGGCAATGTCGCCTATCTGCTTCGCGAAGCCAATGATCTGAATCTCGAAGTTGGGGTCTTCGAATTTGGCACGGAGGTTCTGCTCGAGCGTGTGGTTGAAGTCGACATAGTCGAGATGTTCCCCGGCGGCGTTCACGTCATTCAGATCGGCAGTAATCATCGCGCTGGTCTGATCCCGATCCACAAGGTTGCCAATAAAGCCGCCTTGCGCTGTGGAACGGGCGATGCTTGCGACCGTGTCGGCGTTAAGTTGATCCGGCGTCACGGTTCCGGCAATAAGCGGGTCTGCCCGAAATCCGTCCTCCGTGATCTCGTTCACGAAGGAGTTAGGCGTCCAAAGAGACTGGACACTACTGCGGGAGACATACGGCAGAAACGTTACCGCTTGCGTCACATCGTAAAGTCGTTTCAGACCTTCTGGCGTCCAGATCGACCCCTTTCTTGCCTTTACAACAACAATGAGGCGGTTCGCTCCGAGGAGGTCGTCGCGATACTCTTTGAACGTCTTTGAGTATTCATGCCCGATCGGAAGTTGCTTCTCGAAGCCGGCATCCATTTTCAGCTTGACTGCAAATGCCCCCATGACACAGGTAAACACCAGCAGCAGACCGAGGACAAGACGCCTGCGGCCGAAGAGCAGGTTTTCCAGCGAATTGAGAATGCGCAACAGCGCGCTAGGGCGAGCCGCTTCGGCTACAGGCGATGACTTCATGAGTACCTCAGAAATTGCGGGATGCGACAATTGCTACGAAATCTCGGTCCCGCAGCGGATTGACTAATGGGCTGGTCGGGCCCATGAAACGCGTGTAGTTCAGACCAATCTGCCAATTGGCAGGATTTTGGATAAAGTTGACGTACAAGTTCATCGCAGCTACGCCCTTCATAAACTGCGAATTTATGTTTGGTGTCTGGCCAAACAGACCGTAGCGTACGTAGACACCTGGATTGACCTGCCAGCCTGGGATAAGGGTGCCGTCGTAGACCCAGTTGAAGTCGATGTTAATACCCCCTGAGTACTTCGTTCCGGCGGAACTACCCGGACTATTGAGGGCGCCGGTACTGACAAGATCGTTGAACTGGTTGCCCCATAGCCACCCACCGGCCGCGATAGGCGAGCCACCGTAGTCTTTGTGAAGACCCGGGTAAGCGATCACCACCGTTTCGGTCGTAAGCGTTGCAGTTTGCGCGCCGATGAGCTTGAGGAAGGGTCCGGCATTGCTAGGTTGCAACGCATAGAGAGATGTCAGATGCCACTGGAATTTTTTCTCGTCGGTCCAGCAATTTCCCCCTTGGGCGACGCAACCGCTTGCAGGGTTGAGAGGCACTGCGTCGCGCGGACGATAGGAGAGCTCCGTGCCGATTGCCAGGTCTCCCAAGGGGAAATTCGCGCTAACACCGATCATGTGGCGATTCTCTGGGTACTTGAAGACTGTCGCACCATCCGCTGCCAGCGACGTCTGCGGGAACTTGTCGTGGTACGCGATCGTATAAAGCCCTAAGTTGAAGTCAGTGCCGGGAGGTTGGTATCTCAGAGCCACGCCGTATTGGCCGCCGTTCTTCGCATGCGTATTCCGAACACCGTAGGCGCCTTGCCCAGGGCCAACGATCGACGTCGACCAATAGCTTCCGACCGGAGGGAGGTAGTTCTGGTTCCAGTTGCTTTGGATATACACCTCGCCATTCAGGCCGTGCCCGAGGCCAGATGCGAAGCTCAGGATCGGTGCGGGAAGAATGAACTCCTTTACTTGGGCACCCGGCTGCGAGGCCCGGTTGACGTCAATTGCGTTTGTTGCGTTGATGCCCCCGATTTCGTACAGACTCTCGCCCCAGCTCACCACCTGGTTGCCCAGCCGGACGCGTGCAGTTTGGTCTCCCAACGTGAACTGCTTGCTGACCCACAGGTCCAGCAGCCGGGCTTTGAACCGGATGTTGCTGCGCCCATCGGAGGCGAGGCCGCCGCTAATGTCGGGGGTAGTGAACGCGAAGGCGTCCTGACCACTAGCGGCACCAGTCGTATGCGTGCCGGAATAGTCGTACACCCAGGTTCCCCGAGCCATGAAGGCCAGTCCTTCGGAGGGCATCTTCATAAGCAGCTCATGGCTGCCCTTGAGATAGCTCGTGAAGGCGTCGCCCTTGTCATAGTTGATGTTCCCCTGATCGCTGACGCCGCTGATTTGCCCCAGACGGCCGCCACCGGTTCGTGCGCCGGTGGCCGCGTCATATGTTGGAGAGACAAGATTTTCGCTTTGGGAAGCGGTGCGCACCCCCAGGCCAGCGGAAACTGTGGAGTCGAAACTGCCTTGGATGTTGTCGGTGGAGAATGTAAAGGCCTCGGCGTTACTGCATGCGAGGACAAACAGTGCGCAAGCCGCTGCGTGAAGCTCTGTACGAAGAGCGGCGCAAGCAGGGTCGCGAGAGCCAGATCGGTTGGCCATTTTTCGTTATCCTCGTCTTAGCGTTCGCTGAGTGCGCGAAGGTTCTCGGCGTTGTAGAAACTCGGCTTGTAGTGCGTGTCACCCCCCCCGTCCACGACCCACTTCGCATCCTTACCAGCAGCGATCATTGCGCCGTCCACGACGTATCGGCCATCGACCAAGTTATGTTGAACGAATGCGAGCGAGTCACAGGCGCCGGTTTCGTACACGGGGACGACATGGCCCTCGCGAACCTTTGCGATATTGCCTTGAGCGTCGTAATCCACGGCGCCAACCAGAGTCCAGCTGTCTTCGTCGATATAGAAGGTGCGCTTAGGAGCCGTATGGCGCATGCCCTGTTTGACTGTTGCCTCTACCACCCACACGCGATGCATCTCGTAACGGCGGTGGCTTGGATTCACAAAATCGGCCTTGTAGACGTCATCGAACTTCGCGCTGAAGTCATACATACCCAGGCCGTTGTAAGGAATGATCATTTCCTTTTTGCCGACCAGCTTCCAGTTGAATCGATCCATCAGACCAGAAAACACGTAGGACTCATCGATGTTGTATTGGTTGTCAAAGCCAATCTGGGGCGCATCATACGAGTACGTCGGCATTCTTCGGACGCGGCGTTGTCCCGGGAAGTAGTAATACACTTCGGCTTGGGCTTCGCCGTAGGCGACGAACACCATGCCCTGTCCAGCGAGCGCTGCAGGCGCTTTGTAGCTGAAGTAATTCATCCCTTCCACCTGGTTCGCCTTGGCGAATGTAGTGCCGGATTTTTCAGCCCACGGAAAGTAAAACCACGTATCCGACTGCGGTCGGATCCATTCGCTGCTGCCCTTGCGAGGGGACGTCACCGTGATGATGTTGGGCAGCTCGATGCCGACACCTCTGTAGTGCGTTTTAGCGTTCCACATAACTTCCAGGCCTGACTTCGGCTGCGGGAAGGGGACGCCGGGCAGGTATGCGTCTGCCAGTGCTGAGCCATTCAGCTTTGCGAAACCGATGTTCTTCTTCGAATTTTCGGCAACGAAGTCTGGTACTCCGCACGTCCGCCGGGTAGGATAGACCGGCATGGTGTAGCCCTTGGTCTGCTTTATGAGCGCGATTTGTCCGGCGTTCAGTTTGTCGGCGTATTTCTCCAGGTTACTGGCGTCAATCGTGTATTCGGGCTTGTCGCCTTTGTACTTGAAGAAGTCCGCGCGACGCTTACCGTATGACCAACCCGGGCCCTGTGGTTCAGGAGGAGTCCAAGCAGGAATACCGGTTGACGTGCCCGCCTTCTCTGCTCCAGAGGGAGTGAGACTGGCATCGAGTCCCTGAGCGAGCGTGCTGAAGCTGGCCGATGCAATCAGAGCGGTAACCGCAAGAGACAGAGAAAACTGATGGATCTTCGTTGCAGGGCGGCGATGTTGAGGGGCGTACATCTTTACTCTCCTTAGCAATACAAAGCGGGGCCGGCTGCCGTCCATCGAGAAGTCGGTAGCCGCGTGTGACGCAATCGGCGGTTTGCGCGCCGAGTGAACTGGATTTAAATCTACTTTTTTTGTCGGTTGCGCTAGTTAAGCACGACTCGTGCCAACCAGATCAGCACATTGATGGGCGAAAACTGGATTTAAGACAGATTCTGGTGCAGCGAAAGTCTGACTTAAATCGGTATTTACGCTGATGTTCTTCTCTCGCGCCGTTTCGGTGAATTCCTCACCAAATCGGGGAAAGCGTACGCCTGCTGGCCAGTTGTCCATCCGGGCGAGGGGGAAGTGAAGGGCGCGTCGCCGGACAAAGGATCTCGGACATCCTTTGCCGCTCGCAGGGTTGTCGATGAGCCGAAGGAGCCCAGCCGCGAGGTCGGAGTCGACACAGCACACCCCGGATCGATAGGCTCTTGCCGGATTTCCCGTTGCTCAATAGCCTTCTTAACGGTCCATTACGATACGGAATGTGGCAATTCAGTCGCCGAAATTCGTGTCAAGTCCTGACATAGGCTGGCAGCCTTTTTGGCTGCGGCCGGGCCCAATGGGCCAAGGCGACCGGCGCCCGATGAATTTCATCAGGCGTCTTGTATTTCAGGACCCGATGTGGCCGTTCCCGGTTATAGATCCGCACAGACTACCTCACCATGCGGGCCGCTTGCCGCAAGTCGTTTGGTCGGTTCAGCAAGAATTCGCCGTTGAGAATGCCGTTGATGCGTTCGGCCATGGCGTTCTGGTAGCCATCGCAGTCGTCGGTCATCGAGTTGGCGGGTCTGGCGCGAGCTGCAGTGCCATCTTCAGCGCTTGGCTCGCCTGCTCGGTCTGCAGGCTGTCATGTACGTGGGCGGTACGTAATGTCGGGCCACCCAAACTCGTTCGGCCGCACTGGCACGACCATCTGCGGCCCATCCTTGAGCAGGTTCGGGTGGCGCCGGAAGCGGGGATGGCTGTGTGTGGTCTTGTGATAAGCCCGGAGCGGCGTCACCAGCCGCCTGGCCACACGCAGGATATCAAACAGCCCGTCACGGCACGAAAAAAGGCCCCGTAGGGGCCTTGTGTTTGCGCGGAGACAGAATCAGAGCGCCGCGTCCTTCAGCTTCTTCAGCGGGCGCACCTTCACCTTCACCGACGCCGGCTTTGCGGCGAACCACTGGTCCTGGCCAGTGAAGGGATTCTTGCCGAAGCGCTTCTTGGTCGCCGGCACCTGGATGGCCGAGACCTTGAACAGGCCCGGGAACGTGAATTCGCCTGCGCCCTTCTTGTGGATGGCGCTGGCGATGGTGCTCTCAAGGTGGGCGAGGACGGTCTGTACCGTCTTTTTGTCCAGTTCCGTCTGAGTCACCAGGTGCGCGAGCAGACTAGACTTGTTGAACGTGTCCTTCAGCGGCTTTGCCACGGGTGCGGCGGCCGCCTTCTTCGCTGCGGGCGCAGCCTTCTTCGCCGGCGCTGCCGGTTTCTTTGCCGCAGTCTTCGGGGCGGCCGTCTTCTTCGTTGCCATGGAGCTCCTGTTTCGAGAATGCCGGCACGGTGCCGGATCGGCAGAGCTTAGCGAAGAAGACACGCATTTTGCAACGGGGAAATCGCTAGTCTGGCGCTTTCCCCACAGCCTCATAGCGCTTTCGCTTGCGTTGGCCCTTTGCCGCGATGGTGTTCAGGATCGCGCAGGACGGGCACCAGTGGCCCGCCTTCACACCGGAGGGCGTCGCGTCCCAAACGTGGCCACGGTGGCACTGCCACGTTAGTTTGGCCTTCCCGTGGACATAGACGTCGGACAGACAGATACCACCGCGGTCCCGTGCCGACGCGCGCATCGCCTCTATGCCCAGCTTTTGTCCCTCGTTGCGGCAACGGCGGCACCAGCCACCCTGGAGGATGTTGTTACCTAGCGCATCCCATTCGTGCCCAACCGCGCATCGGAAACGGTATGAGGCGTTGGTTCCATGGTAAGCGGTACTCAGACATTGGCCTGCGTGTGCTTTGGCCGCTTCGTGAATGCGCGCCAGGCCGTCGGCATCGGTCCGTTGTGCGCCTAGTCGGGCGTCGGTGCACACCCGGCACCAGTTCCCTTGCTTGAGAACTTTGTAGCCCATCGCTTCCCAACGGTGGCCAGCCGCGCATTCGAATGGGTAATGGTCGCGGCCGGTCTTCCAGGCGGCCGCGAGACACTTTCCCCCGTGCTCGGCCGCCTTGTCGTGCAAGTCGTCCAAGCCGTACTTTGAGGCTTGTCGGTGTGGCGTTGGCTTCGTTGGCTTGCCGGCGCAACGGGGACACCAGTAGCCCGCCAGCACGCTTCGCCCTTCAGGATTCCATTCATGCCCACGTTGGCAGCGGATTCTATGGATCGCCGCGCAACCGAGAAATCCACCGTCGTTCAAACACTGGCCGCCGCGATCCGCCACGATCTTGTCGAACTTCGCTGCGATGCTGGCTCGGCTGCATTCGGGACAACCGGGCGCCTTGTATAGGACACCGTAGGCCCTGCGCTCAAAGCGATGCCCACTAGCGCATTCAAGGAGAATCGTGGCGCTAACGCCGTGCCATGCCGTCGCGTGGCAGACAAGGCCTTGTAGCCTGGCGGCGTCATGTAGACGGGCAAGGGCGGCGAGCGCGCGGGGCGACTGAGGACTGTCTTGTTTCACTGTGCTGCCTGGTGCTAAGCGAAAGAGCGGTTAATTCCCGTCGATCGTGGCGGCAATGCGCACCACCGTCCGATTGCTGGCCAGGCCAAGCCGCTCCGTGACGGCGTCAGGCGCAACGCCACGGATCAGCAGGCGCCGGCAGAACGTATCCCGCAAGACCCTTGGGCTCATGTTTCCGACGTCCTGGCCGATGGCAGCGAGGGCCTCACGCACAATCTTGCCAAGACTCATGTCCGTGATGGGTGTGCCAGTGCGCTTGAGCGTGAACAGCAGGTCGCCATCTACGGGCGAGTCGCGTCGTACAGCATGCCAAGCGGCCAAAGGGGCGATGGCAAAGGGCTCTACGTGCACGGTGCGGGAGATCTTGGGCGGGCGTGCTGGTACGTGCAAATATGGCGGGGTTGCGTTCGGGTGTAGGTCCGGAACGCGCGCGGCACGCCCCTCGCTGGCCGTGACGCCGGTCCCGAGAAAGAGCGCAACGATCGCGCGTCTCTGCAGCATTTCGGGCAAGTCCCCACTATGCGGCCTTACGAAGTTCTGCAGGCGCTGGTCGACGTCCTCGGGAAGGAAATGGACTTCGGGATCGTCTACCGGCCAGCGGCCCGCTAGGACTAGCTCGGAAGCTGGATTCGATTTTCGTACGCCGGCCTCGACCAGATGCCTGCACAGCCGATCGAGCAGCTTCAGGTAGCGCATACGAGTGGCCGGCGTGTAGGTGGCTGCCTCTGCGCTGAGCCAAAACGCGTCGATCTGGTCTGCACCGAAGCTGGCCAGCGTTGCACCGTGCCCGACCAGGTGTCGGTGGAACCGATCGAACATGGCGCGGTGCTGGACGATCGATTGCTGTGAGAATGGCCGCCGGTTTGCGCCGGCCGCTTCGCGGGTCTGCCTGTCGGCGTAGGCCCTGGCGGGGTCGGAGAGCCAGAGTTTATCCATAGAAGTTTATATACTGAACATCGCTTCCACCATACAACTATCGGCGCTTTGCGCCGCCCACTGCTTGCAGATGCAGGGGTACCCTCCAGCCTGAGGGTGCCCGGTGCAGGCGAGCATAGCGCGGATAGCTGGCATCCATTGCATCCTCAACCACGGCTACGCGGCTTTGCTCGAACGGTGGGCACTCCAGTAGGTGCGATGCAGCGCAGTAGCGAAGGATTTCGAGCAGCAGTGCGTGGCGACGTGACTCGGGAAAGTGCAGTCGTCGGTTTCGCGTCCAAGTCCGGTAGCCCGCATGTGCGAGGGCAAGCAATTGGTCGGCGGTGCCGTCCACATTTTCAGCAAGACGCCGGGCTTCTTCAAGCAGCGCACGCTGATTGTCAGCATCGCTCATAACGACTCCCGCAGATCCGCGACGCTCACCCATCGCGTGCTCAGTCTCCGGCGGCCGCGCGTCTCGCACTCGACCTCCACTTCGGCTGTAGGTCCGGTTGGCCCCGCGAAGAGAGACATCACCCGCGCCTTGCAGGCAGGTAACTGCGGTGCGGCACGGTAGACCAGGCGCGTCGTGGCGCCGACCTCGATCCAGCCATGTCGGCGGAAGATCGGTGTGCCATTTGGGAGGGCACCAATTGGTTCGGCAAGGGCAGGGGCCTGGCTGTCAAGAAAATCGGCAAGTTGGGAGCGTTGGTAGCCGATCCCTCCACTGACTTCGCCGATGGGAAGCCCCGGCGTGCCGACCACGCCAATCGCAGCGCGCATCACACGCCGGTAGTGCTGTCCGCCCGGCAGAAACACCCTACTGGCTCGGCTAGGCCAAGCCACTTGGTCCACGCACTGATGCAGCCGCCCCCAGAATCTCGTCAGCCCGTGCAGATGTCATCAGCTGGTCGTAAGGGTCCAGCGCCTCGTCGGGGGCGACGAACCCATGCTTGGCGGACAAGATCACGACGGCCGGCGCCGCGCCGCATTGAACGTGAGCGCGGTAGGTCTGGTACATCACGCCTTGGTAGAGCTGCAGGGCAGGAGCGCGGACGGCGGCTTTTTTTCCGGAACAGGCGAGAACGAGCAGCGGTGGTGCTGAAGGGTCGAACTGGACTGCGATGTTTCGGGGAAAGAGTCAGCGAGGACGCGCTGCGATCTCGGCATGGAGAACGAGCGCCTTCTCAGTCAAGTCGAGGCATTGCAGGCGGAATTGGCCGCCTGCCAGTCAGAGCGGCATTCATTGGCAGGCCGTGCTGAGCAGCAGGTGAGTGTCGGGGGGCTATTGGTGACAGGATTTTTCTGGGGGGTATTCGGAGTGCCTCTATTTAGCACGTGTGTCAACCATCTCCGATCTCGATCAAAATAGCGGCCGCCGTCCGGTGCGAGCCTATCTTTGCGAACGAACGCCGCCTCCGGGTGGTCTTTTTCGCCAACTGTGTCCATGCCGATAACTGTGCCTTATCGGCATGACGTTTATGCTGTCAGTCAGACGCCCGCATTAGCAGGTGCTTCAGGGATTCCAATCGCGACGTGTACGCGACTACCATCCTTCTCCTGACTTGCTCCCGCGATGGACTGGACTTGCCTGCGATTGCCCGCCCTGACGCAAGACAGATGCGGTACCGTCTGAAATTGTCAGCAGCAAAACGTTAGACGCCGCCGGGCCGCGGCGCTTCAGTATCTGCGCGCGAACGTTACCCCCTGCCGCTGGCTTGAGCGCAACGCGCAGCGAGGATGCGGACGCGTCGTTCGCAGCCGATGCCGAACGTATCGCAAATGCCAATGCTGTGGGCGGCGGACGTAATTTGCACAGAACTGGCGGACGCAGTAGTAGAGGGTGCGCAGGCTCACGCCCAGTTGCCGCGCGATCTCCGTTTTGGACAGGCCTTGCTCCAGATAGTGACACAGGGCAACTCGATCGCTCACGGGATAATGAGTCACTGCGGTATCGGTGTTGTCCACCGGTCCCAGTGGGCAGCGTGGTGTCAAAGGAAGAGAGTGAAGAACGGGCTGGCGCCATCTATGCGGCTATTGCTGGCGCGCAGCTCATGGCGAGAAGCCGTTCGGACATCACGATTTATGATTCGCTAGTCCGGAACTACCGTAAGGCTGGCCTTCTACCGAGTTAGGCTGAGCGGCGCATCTTTTGCAGTCTAGTTATCAATGCCTGGGCGGCTAGATTGTCGCAATTCGTACGCGAGGCAACGACGATCCGGGCCATGCTCTCTCCTCCGATTTGAAGGGGTATCGAGACTAGCGAGCGGGAACGATTTTGCATGAGCGATAGAGGAACGATCGCCGCACCGACGCCGACCTCGGCCAACGTGAGAATCGTGGGAATGATGCTTTCCTGAACGTAACGCGGGTGCCTTCCGGCAGTTGCAAATATCGAGTGCAGCAGCGCGCGGAAATAGGGCGATGCTGTCGGAGAATAGCCAAGTAGCGGCAACTCCGCTACCTGTGCAGGAGCGATACGGCGCTTGGCACTCCAGGGATGGTCGGCCCGGAGCGCCACAACCAATGGCTCTCGGAACACCTCGTGACTCGTGATGGTTGCGTCCATCTCTATCGGGCGCATCAAGGCGAGGTCGATGTCCCGCTGTTGAATCTTCGCTTCCATACTGACCGAATTCATTTCCCGTAGCTCGACCTCGATACTCGGATGATCGATTCGGAATCGGTAGAGCGTCTCCGCAATGGGCGCATAGGCTACCGTCGGCGCCAATCCAATAACCAGCGAACCCGCTTCTCCACGAGCCGCCATCTCTGTCTCTCGCAACATCCTGGCCGTCTCTCCAGCGATCTTCTTCGCATGTCGAAGCATCACCATGCCGGCAGGGGTTAAGCGGACGGAACGCGTGGTGCGGACGAAGAGCGCAACACCGACCTGCTGCTCGAGTCGTTTGATCTGTTGGCTGAACGGCGGTTGGCTCATAAACATCCTCGCCGCAGCGCGACCAAAGTGCAGTTCTTCCGCCGCCGCGCAAAAACAGGCGAGGCCGTGCGCGTCAAGGAAATGTATGTCGGGATTCGTCATAATCGATGTTGAATTATGAATTGGACGATGTGTAATTCTACCAACTAACATCCAGCCATTCCCGTCATTGCTATTCCCTTGCCATGAATTCATCATCATCTGCTTGTCAGGTGGCCTCTTGGGTGGCGAAGCGCGAAGCCATCATCAAAGCAGACCGAGCACTACATGCCTGGGTGGCCGTTGCTGGGACCATCCATCAGCAGGACCTTAACGTTGGTCCGCTGTCTGGTCTTTTCTTTGGCGTCAAGGATGTAATTGACGTCGCGGGCCTGCCAACGCGCTGCGGTTCCGACATCACGTCAGGAGTGGCCGCAAAGGCTGATGCGGCGTGTGTCCGAATGCTGCGGGATGCGGGTGCCGTGCCGATTGGGAAGACCGTAACGGCCGAGTTCGCCCACGTGACGCCGGGTCCGACGCGTAACCCTGCGAACGTGTCGCATACTCCTGGCGGGTCGTCGAGCGGGTCGGCAGCAGCAGTTGCGGCAGGCATGGTGCCGTTTGCGCTCGGCACACAAACCGGCGGATCGATGATTCGACCGGCATCATTCTGCGGAGTTGTCGGGTTTAAGCCAACTTTTGGCGTCGTCTCGCGTATCGGGATGCGAGTCATGTGCCCGTCCTTGGACGTAATTGGTTGGCACGCGCGAGACGTGGAGGTAGCAGAGCGTGTTGGCAGGGTATTGCTGCCTGGCGACGCGACGTGCAACGGACCCTCGGCACCGCATCGCATCGGTGTCATCAGTGAGCATCCCGGCGGCCAATTGGCCCCGTCGGCATTGCAGGCGCTGCACGATGCGCGGGACAGGCTGTGCGCGGCGGGATTCTCACTCGGCACCGTACCACCACCGCATCACCCAGAAGCGCTACTAGAGGCGCATCGCATCCTTGCTGAGTACGAGCTCGCACGGACGCTTTCCCGGCTCGACGCGTCGGCGCGGGCGGGCCTGAGTGCCCGTCTGCAAGAGACGGTCGAATGTGGCCGGAACGTGTCGCTATCGGCCTACCGTCGGGCGTCAGCACTTCGCTCGGCGGCGAGCGAGAGCTGGAGCGAGAATTTCTCCGACTGCGACCTGATTCTGACCACCGGGGCACTTGGCCCTGCACCCTCCGGGCTACAACACACGGGATCGTCGGGGTTCAACAAGGCATGGTCGGTACTTGGCTGGCCGTGTTTGCACCTCCCGACGACCGCTACACCGACAGGCTTGCCGGTGGGCGTCATGCTTGTCGCGAGGCCAGGCGCCGATCTCCGACTACTGCGCTGGGCGCAGGCGCTGCATCCGAGGATAGATCGTCGAGAGGCGAGACAGCGACTGACAGCAACATCCACGAACGAAGTGTAACCAAAGAGACGGCGATGATTCCGATTTCACGCAAGCTGACCAAATTCGCCCTGACACTAGGGTGCATAGCCGCCTCGATAGGTGCGGACCCTGTGGCGCGGGCAGCATACCCCGAACGTCCCATCCTGATGACCGTGCCCACGGCGCCCGGCGGCACGGTGGATATTGTGGGACGCATCCTCGCCGAGCAAATAGGAGCCACCCTCGGGCAACCTATAGTAGTCAACAACAAGCCAGGGGCAGGCGGCATAGTTGGCACCCAAGCGGCAAAGCGCGAACAGCATGATGGCTACAATCTGTTGTTTACCGCGAACAGCAATCAACTGATTGTGCCCTGGGTATACAAAAATCCAGGCTTCGACCCGCTTCGGGACTTTGTGCCTATCGCTGCGGTTGGACTGGTACCGAACGTCCTGTGCGTCCACCCGTCGTTTCCTGCAAAGAATCTTAAGGAGTTCATTGCCGTCGTCAAGTCGCATCCGGACGCGTATCAGTATGCGTCCGCGGGAAGCGGCACGCTTAATCATTTACTTGGCGTCATGTTGCGAGAGAAGGGCGGATTGAAGTTACAGCACGTCGCCTATAAGGGTGTCTCGCCTGCAATGGCCGACGTGCTGGGCAACCAAGTGCCGATGTTGTTTGCGAGCCTGCCTTCCGCACTGGAAGCGGTTAAGGCCGGAAAGCTACGAGCCATTGGCGTGAGCAGCGTGAAACGGGTACCGTTACTTCCTGGGGTCGCCGCGATCGGAGAGGAAATTCCGGGATTCAGCGGCGATCTCTGGGTCGCGCTATACGCGCCCCGAGGAACACCGCAGTCGGTAATCGACAAGCTCTATGCAGCCGTAAAGACGGCAACGTCCTCGCCAGCATTGCAGCAGCGTTTCGATCAGCTCGGCGTCACACTGCTTCTAGATGGGCCCCAGCAGCTTGCGCAGAGGCAGGAGCGTGAGTTGCTTCTTTGGAGAGAGGTCGTGAAGGAGGCCGGGGCAACCTTAGATTAGGCTGTCGAACTTTGGCTTGCTATACGGCCGCAGTTTGTATGCAATCGATCTCGCATGTCGACCGGCTGCTGTTGGCCGCACGCGGCCAGCCGCGGTCACAGGGGGGCTGCCTCCGCCCGGACCGATCGCAGGCATTGACGCCAGAGCACGAACGACGCCCTCCCGGCTCCGCGCCGTGCGGCAAAATAAGCTCCTGCCGGCTTCTCCATAGTACGGTGCCAACCGCGCTACCCACTGTGCCTGGCTTCATCTTCCACATCGGGCGCATGTGGTCGCGCGTGACGTGTACTCGCTTTGCTCAGTTTTTGATAAGAAAGATTATCAAGAACCGTAAAAACGGCGTCTTATCGCGGCTAGTGATGTAAGGGGCACGTGGTTGATGAGTCACCCCCAACTGGGGGATGTGCCGCCCCTCTCGCGCTGCTACAGTCGCGCGCAAGCCGCCCCGACGAGGGCGCCACTGGCCGCGCGCCCCGGAAAGGGAGGGCGGCCCCTTCTATATAAATACGGGTTGGGTCCATGTTTCCACACGCTCTTGCCGGCGCGCGCGCTGCCGGCCTCGCCTTGCTCACCGCGGCGCTACTCGCTGCCTGCGGTTCCGACGACAGTCCCCCGACACCGGCCGCCACGCCGGCGGCCTCGCGCCTGGTGGTCGACACGGGCAGCGCCGCGCCGGTGGCCGGCGGCACGCTGACCCTGAAGGCGACCTTGCTGGCGGCTGATGGCAGCGAGCTGAAAGGCGCCAGCTTTGCGTGGACGTCCTCCGACCCAACCGTGGCTACCGTGGTGTCCGCCGCGGACAAGGCGCCGGCTGCGGTGTCGGCGTCGGTGATGGCGGCCGCTCCGACGACGGTCGGCACCTATGCAACGGTCCAGACCCTGGCCGCCGGCGCAGCCGACATCACGGCCACGGCGACGCTCGCCGACGGCAGCCGCATCACCAGCGTCACGCACCTGGTGGTCCAGGCGGCGCCTGCCAAGTCGTACACCCTCGTGCTGAGTCCAGCCACCGTTGCCGTGAGCGCGGGCGGCGCAGCACAGACTGTGACTGTCGCGGTGCGCCGGTCGGACGGCGTGGACGGGGTAGCGGATCTCACCCACTGGTCGTGGACCAGCGATGACGCGAGCTTCGTGGCGACGCCGGCCGCCGACGGCCGCAGTGCCCAGGTGGCGAGTCCGAACTCAGCCACCGCGGCTGGCGCCGCGACACTGACCACCTGCGCCGACGCCCCGGCCGGAGGCCGACTCTGCGCGAACGCGGCGCTGACGCGCAATGCCGCGCTGCCGCCGACCTATAGGGTAGGCGGCACGGTGTCGGGCCTCGCCACGGGCAAGAGCCTGCAACTCGCGGACACCAATGGCGACACCCAGGTGATCAGCGCCAATGGCGGATTCACCCTACCCACGCCGCGGCAGGCCGCCTCTTCCTATGCGGTGACCGTGGCCGCGCAGCCGGCCGGGCAGACCTGCACGGTGGCGAATGGCGCCGGCACGGTTGCTGCGGCCAACGTCGCGGGCATCGTAATCACCTGCGTGCAAGCGCAATTCGTGGTGGTGGCAAATAGCGCTACCAATACCCTCGCGGTCTACCGGGCAGATCCTGCGAGCGGCGCACTCACTGCCGTGCCGGGGAGTCCATTCGCCGGCGGTGACAGTTTCAGCGACATTGCTTTCCTGCAAAACGGGATGGTCGGGTACGCGACCATGCCGAGCCAAAATGCCATCGCGAGGTTTCAGCTGGATCCTTCCACCGGTGCACTATCCAGAGTGCAAGGTGGCGACGCGGCTAGCTTATGGACGCTGCCGCAAACGATTGCGATCAGCGGCCAAAACGTCTTGGTGGGCACGCAGGGCGGAGTGGCGGCCTATCGCGCCGATCCCGTTACTTTCGGCTTGAGTGCCACCGGCGGCGCCATCTTCGTAGGCGGCGGGCAAACACTGCGCGTGGCGTTGGCAGCCAGCGGTCGCAACATCTACGCTGCCAATGCGAGCGAAGGAGACATCGACTTATTTGCCTTTGACCCGAATGCAACCTATGCATCGGTGCCCCTCGGCCAGAAGTTTGCCTCCGGTGTGACACGACCAACTTCGCTCGCCATTACGCCAGATGGGCGAAGCCTGCTTTACGCAAGTACAGTCGATAACTTACTCGGTATCGCGAATATAGATCCCACAACAGATCGATTGCTAGCCGTTACGACCTTGCCATCTTCAGCAGGTGGCCCTGTCGACGTCGTGATAACGCCGTCCGGACAGTACGCCTATGTGTTGGGCAGTGCCAACGGCAGCATCGTTGGGTATCAATTGAGCGGTGGCACCGTCGCCCCCATGGCTAACAGCTGGCTTGGCGGCCAGAATGAGGGGCGAATGCGCATCGATTCAGGGGGACGGTTCCTGTACTCTGCAAGCTTTAACGGCCTCTTGACCGGGTACGTGATAGACAACAACACAGGTTCCCTGACGCCCATGCCGGGAAGTCCTTTCCCGTCGATGCAAGGCAACTCGGCCATTGCCATTGTCGAACCGAAGCCGTGAGTTGAACGAGCGGGACGGCCGGCCCGCTTCCGTTACAGGTGGCTCAACCCCGAGGCGCAGTGCATATTCCTCGTCGGTGAGCTTTTCCGTTTCGAGGGCACGCTGCGCTGCCTGGTTAGGCTGCCCGAGCTCCACGCCGAGCGGGCCAGGGAATTTGACGTAGGACTGCCGCAGTTCTGCGCGGTCGCGTTCGCGGGCCAGGTTGACGAACATCTGAGCGGTGGGGGAAGGGACATTGCTTGCTCCGTTGTAACAGGGAGCGGCCATTGTCGGGGGCTATTTCGGCGCGGAAGTGAACTGACCCCAATAACTTGGACAGTTGAAACGGTGGGCTAAGCCGTGAAGGGCTGAGTTCTGTATTGCACAGGGCTCAGCCCTTTCAGCTTGGTCCTGATGCGTTGGTGATTGTAATAGTGGATATAGCGACGCAGTGCATCCTGCAACTGGCTAACACTGCTGAACTTGCTCAGGTAGAAGCACTCGGACTTGAGCGTCCCAAAGAAGCTCTCCATGGCCGCGTTATCCAGGCAGTTTCCCCTACGTGACATGCTCTGCCTGACGCCGTGCTCGGCCAGAATCCGCCGGTAGGCCGGCATTTGGTATTGCCAGCCCTGGTCGGAGTGCAACAGTGGACGTTGGGAGCCAGTCAGCCTGGTCCATTGCCTTCCTGAGCATGGACCCTACCAGATTAAAGTGAGGCTGACGGCTTGTCTGGTACGCCAAGATCTCACCGTTGCACAGGTCCATCACCGGCGAGGACCCGGCGCCTCCCTTCGGGGGACACTGTCGGCATACCCTGACACGTGGAGGTTCATCATGGAAATCGACATCCTCGGCATCGATCTCGCGAAGCATGTGTTCCAGCTCCATGGCGCCGACCGCCGCGGACGGCCTGTGCATCGAGTGAAGATCTCGCGAGGCTCGCTGCTAGAGGCCGTGCGCACACTGAAGCCGCGGATGGTCATCATGGAAGCCTGCGGCACTGCCCATCACTGGGCACGGCGCTTCCGATCGCTTGGCATTGAGGTTCGGCTGATCAGCCCGCAGTATGTGTCGCCCTTCGTCAAGACAAACAAGAACGATCGCAACGATGCCGAGGCAATTGTTGAGGCCGGCAGCCGGCCAGCCATGCGCTTCGTTGCAATAAAATCGGTCGAACAACAGGACATCCAAGCCGCACACCGGATGCGCGCAATCCTGATCCGCCACCGGACCGCCCTCATCAACCAGATGCGCGGCTTGCTCGGCGAGCGAGGTCTCACGATTTCGCGCTCACCAGAGGCGTTCAAGCGTGCAATCCCGGATCTGCTTAGCAAGAGCGCCGATGAACTGACGTCGTTCTGCCAGACGCTACTAACCGAACTGCTGCAGCACCTGAAGGCCATCGAGGAACGTGTCCATCTAATCGAGGCCTCGATCCAGTCCTTCATGAAGCAATCGACGCTATGCAAGAAGATCGCGCAAGTGCCTGGCATCGGTCCAATCACTGCCACGGCCATGGTTGCCGCCGTCGGCGACGCCAAGCAATTTCGCAACGGTCGGCATCTTGCAGCTTGGCTCGGCCTCGTACCACGCCAGCACTCGTCGGGAGGCAAGTCTCGGCTGCACGGCATCAGCCGGCGCGGTGACACCTACTTGCGGACCCTGCTCATCCATGGCGCCCGAGCCGTCCTGCGTTATGCCATGAAGAAGGCCGATCCGCAGAGCGTCTGGCTACAGCAATTGATCGCGCGACGAGGATACTACTGCGCCGCGGTTGCGCTAGCCAACAAAAACGCACGCGTCGTCCAAGTGCTACTCAGCAGCGACTCTACCTACGTAACGCGCTGCGCCACCGCATAGCCGCATAGCCGCATAGCCGCATAGCCGCATAGCCGAAAAGCCGAAAAGCCGAAAAGCCGAAAAGCCGCTTGCAAGGAGGAGGATACCCACCCAGGTTTGCGAAGCTTCTCAAAGCGATGACGAAATTGGTTGAACCAGCATCCTAAAGCCTGCTTTTCGTGCCGGCGACAGTTGTCAGGTATGCCGCGATTTTGCTAAGGACAGGGTGCGCGGATCTCATCAAGGCTGCGGGCGTGCTTCGGTAAGCGCCAATCGGGCAAGCCGGATACATGCATGCAGACCGTTTCAACATCACGAACAAGAAGCTTGCAAAAAGCGTCGGGGCCATACATGCACCAAAAGTACGATCGTCCCTGGTTGGCGAGGTCAGCAGCCTCCGCGAAAAAAGCTACGCCCAGAAACAGGCGTAGCTACGGAGGGCCCAATCATGGAGGAGTTAATTGGGCTGGAGACGCATGCATGGTAGTCCATCAATCTGACTACACAAAATTCTGCAACCCGTTATGGCATTGGCTTGCGTGAGCAGGGTTGTCATGAATGGGCAACGAAAAAGAGGCCCCACGGCCGGGGGACCTGCGGGGCGTTCAAGGGCCTGCAGGCTAGGTCATAGCCTGCCCCGCGAGTATGCAAATGTCTCATGATGTTGAATGTGCGCAATCGTACGCATTCTCGAGCGAGGCGATTGAAAACAGTTCGCCGCCCAAACCAAGTCAGCATGTCGGTCCGTTTCGCAGCGTCGAATGCTCGGCGTCGGGAAGGGCCATTCGGCGCGCTCTGCTGGAGAGTTCCTTGGTAGCGTCGCGGATTCTTGTGGGAGGATCGGAACAGGGCGCCCATGCGCTTATCGCCCACAGAACTAGACGCGACGCTCTATTGTCGTGCTCGCCATGAGCCGTGCCCTTGCTTGTTTGGGAAGCCGGTGTAGCCCATTCTCAAGTTGAGCAAACAACGAAAGGAGCAATGATGTCGACCCCATTGGTCTGGCACTACACCGTGGGCACGCACCTGCCAGCCATTACCCAAACCATGAAGCTTTTGCCCACGACCGCACCGTATGCCAACACCGGCCGCCGGATCCTGTGGCTCTCGAAGGCCCAGACGTGGGAGCCGGCGGCCGCGACCCTGTCGTGGAAGCGCAGTTCCGGGAAGGCTTTCCCGCCGACACAGCGCGAGTCCAGACAGCAAGGCCTGTACCGCTTCGGCCTCGCCGCAGGCGACAAGCGGCTGGCGCCGTGGCCGACAATCACCAGCCTCGCCGGGATGGCAATTCCTGAGTCGATTGCCTTGGTGACCCGCGCGCTCCAAGTGGGAGCCAGCCCCACGGACTGATCGGGTACGCTCGAGATCATCCCAGTATCCGAGTTGGTGTTCCAACAATGGGATGGCGAAGAGTGGCGGCAGGCGGAACTGCTGACCTGTGCCGAACAAGAGGCCAGCCGGGTTCCCGCGCCCGCGACCCAGGCAGCGGAGTCACCCAGCCGCTTCTACATCTCAGCTACGGGGCGAGCCACGACCTGCACTGAGGGCGGGCGCTCATGAGCATCAAGTCGCCAGGCGCAAGGTCCGCAAGTTCGACGGGGCTTTTTCTCTCTGACATCCATCACGCGCCCAAGAGATCAACCACGATTTCGTGCTCAAAGACGTCGGCCCGCTTTTGAGTCGATGCAGACTCTTGATGAGTTGCATCGACCGATTGAATCCCCAGCCTGACCCGGTCGTCGGCCCACATTCACAGGCAAGCGCGGCTCAATCGACGGCTCTCGACCCGATCCTGCCATCGACCGGCGAATTTTGAGCGTCCGGTTTGAGGTCGCTAACAGTCCTGTTCCAGACTGTTGTCTCGATGTTTGCGCGCCCTGTGCCCTCGGGATATCCCTAGTGAAGAACTGGTTGCTCGCTGCCTTAATTGCACTTCATAATCACAAAAGGCACAACGCGGCTGGCTGTTTCCATATAAATACATTACCCGCCGGTACATCCGCCTTTTTTTTTGGTTTTGCATTGCACTACATCATCATAAAAAGCTAAAGGAGACCGTAAAATGAGAGATTGGACTCGATCATTCGCACTGTTCAATGCTGTAGCCATGCTGATGCTGGCAGGTTCCGCCTGGGCACTGGACACCGCAAAGATCATGGTTCCCGGCGCACCGGGAGGAGGCTATGACCAGACCGCCCGGACGCTGGGAAAGGCCCTGCAGGAGGCAGGGCAGGCGAAGGGAGCTATCTATGAGAACAAGCCGGGTGCTGGTGGCACGCTAGGCTTGGCCCAGTTCGTGAACAGCAGCAAGGGGGACGCGAATGCGCTGTGTGTAATGGGCGCGATCATGGTGACAGGAGTGGTCCAGAACAAGCCACCAATCACCCTTGCCAACGCGACACCGATCGCGAAGCTCTTCACCGAGTACAACGTCATTGCAGTCAACAAGGCGTCGCCATTTCGGTCGATGGCTGATCTCATGACTGCGTTCAAGAAAGACCCCGCCTCAATCAAATGGGGCGGCGGTTCCAAAGGATCTACCGACCATATCGGCGTTGCCGAACTGGCGCGTGCGAGCGCTATCCCGGCCAACAAAATCAACTACATCCCCTTCGGCGGCGGTGGCGAGGGCACGGCCGCAATGCTGGGCGGCCACATTTCCGTGATTACGGGCGGCTATTCCGAGCTTGCCAAGTACATCCAGGCGGGACAAATGCGCGCCTTGGCAGTGACTTCCCCGACTCGATTGCCAGATGTTTCGGCTCCCACGCTGAAGGAGCAGGGAATCGATGTGGTGATCGGCAATTGGCGCGGCGTCTATGGTGCCCCAGGCCTGACGGCGGACCAGCAGAAGGCTCTTGCGGATGCGGTGGTGATGGCCACGAAGACCAAGGTCTGGCAGACCGCAGTGAAGGACAATCTGTGGACCCCTGATGTGCAGATTGGCGAAGGCTTCTCCAAGTTTGTAGAAGAGGAGCATTCCCGGCTCAGCACCACGCTGGCCGAGGTCGGGTTGATCTGATGACGCCTCGCATCCAAATGTCGCAAATCGTGATTGGTGCGTCCCTAGGGTGCATCGCACTCGGTCTGGCGGTCGGCGCGTCGCGTTTTCCCGTAGATGCTGGGTTCTCGGTCATGGGTCCAAGCGTCGTGCCGTTCGCTATTGCGACATTCGCAGGGATGCTGTCCATTGGCTTGCTACTGCAGGCCATGACAGGAGGCTTTCGGAACCTGTCAGTGGACGCGTCCGTCCCAAGCGGTTCCCGCTTGGGGGTGGCGTGGGTTTCCGCTGGGCTGGTACTGAATGCCATCTTGATCGATCGAATCGGCTTCGTACTTGCGGGGACGCTCCTATTCGCTCTCGCCGCTCGTGGATTCGGCAGTCGGCGATGGGTCACCAACTTTCTCGTGGCCGCATCTGTTGCTCTTCCCGTCTATTGGGCGTTCGGTATAGGGCTCGGTGTCTCGCTGCCTCGCCTATCAAATCAATGGATCTAGCGATCGACTGACGCTGCGCACGGTCGGGCGCAGCACTTCCCGGACCATCATGAGTGAACTATCGAATGCCCTGATACAGGGCTTTGGGGCGGCGCTCGCCCCTATGAATCTGCTTTGGGGCTTTCTGGGCTGCCTCCTCGGAACTGCCGTTGGCGTTCTGCCCGGAATTGGGCCGGCGTTGACCGTCGCAATGCTGTTGCCCGTGACCGCCTCGCTGGAACCGACCAGCGCACTGATCATGTTTGCGGGCATCTATTACGGCGCCATGTTTGGCGGCTCCACGACATCGATTTTGCTAAACACGCCAGGGGAGTCCGCCTCCATGGTCACGGCGATGGAAGGAAACCTGATGGCCAAGCACGGGCGCGCGGGGCCTGCCCTTGCTACCGCCGCGATTGGTTCATTTGTGGCAGGCACGCTTGCGACGGTGGGCCTTACGTTGTTTGCGCCGACGGTTGCGGAGTTTGCACTTC
Organism: Ralstonia sp. 25mfcol4.1; assembly: GCF_900104095.1. Classification (GTDB taxonomy): domain Bacteria; phylum Pseudomonadota; class Gammaproteobacteria; order Burkholderiales; family Burkholderiaceae; genus Cupriavidus. The sequence continues at coordinate 52,748 of NZ_FNJO01000022.1, forward strand.
GGTTCGGACCTGCGGAGTATTTCGCCATTCTCGTGCTTGCATTCGTGACCGTGTCGGCAGTGCTTGGCGCCTCGATGCTGCGTGGCCTGGCCAGTCTCGCCATCGGCCTGTCCATCGGTCTGATTGGCATGGATTCCATCTCCGGCATTGCTCGATACACGTTTGGCATTCCTGAGCTTGTCGACGGCATCGAGGTAGTACTAGTCGCCGTCGGCTTGTTTGCTGTCGCTGAGTCGCTCTACTCACTGATGTACCCGCAAGCTGCCGACAGCTCTATGAATCGGATGACGTCCCTGTGGATGACGAAGCAGGACTGGCGCCGGTCTTTCCCGGCTTGGCTGCGAGGAACAGTGATTGGCTTCCCGTTTGGTTCCATTCCCGCCGGTGGAGCAGAGATTCCGACATTCCTCTCATACGCGCTCGAAAAGCGTTTGTCGAAGTCCCCTGCAGAGTTCGCGGCGAACAAGGGTTGCGGTGCAATCGAAGGAGTTGCTGGTCCCGAGGCAGCGAACAACGCCACCGCAACCGGGTCGCTGGTGCCGCTGTTGACCCTGGGCATTCCCACATCTGCCACCGCGGCGATCCTGCTCGCTGCCTTTCAGAACTACAACCTGCAGCCGGGTCCGTTGCTTTTCCAGACATCACCAGAACTCGTATGGGGTCTGATCGCATCCCTCTACGTTGGCAACCTCATTCTGCTGGTGCTCAACCTGCCTCTGGTGCGCGTATGGGTGAAGTTGCTGGCCATACCACGACCGTATCTCTATGCCGGAATCTTGCTGTTTGCCTCTATCGGCGTGTACGGCATGCGCCAGTCCTGGTTCGACCTCCTGCTGATGTTCGCTATTGGTTGGATGGGGGTACTTCTGCGTAGATTCGACTTCCCCGTCGCCCCGGTCATTGTCGGGATGATTCTCGGACCCATGGCGGAGAAGCAGTTGCGCAATGCGCTTTCGATCAGTCAGGGCGACTGGCTGGCAATTCTGACTCAACCCATCGTAGCGGCGGTCTTCGCGGCGACAGCACTGATTCTGCTCGTCCCTGTTTTCCTCCGCCGTAAAGGCATTCGGTTGTCCGAGGACGACTAACTAATAACCAACCCCTACTACAACGGAGGAGTAATGAAGAGAAATTTGCACAATGCATGCACCATGACGTCGGTGGCGCTCGGCTGCAGTATCGCGATGATGGCGTCCCCTGCATTGGCGCAGTCGTCGGTCACGCTCTATGGTTTGATCGATACGAATATCGAGTTCTCAAACCACAATGCGAAGGACGGAAAGTCTGCCGCTTCCGGGCTTGGCAACGCCTATCGTGTGAATTCGGGCGGCATGAACTCGTCCCGTTGGGGGATTCGCGGTAAAGAGGATCTCGGCGGCGGGCTCAAATCTTTCTTCACGCTCGAGAGCGGCATTGACTCCGATACCGGCAACTCATCCGATGGACGGTTGTTCGGTCGCCTTGCGTTCGTTGGGCTCGAGAGCCAGTACGGGCAAGTGGCGTTGGGTCGCCAAACGTCCTCGATGTATGACCTGGTGCTTCCCCACGACCCGATGGGATATGCGCCGCAGTATTCATGGGTGACCAGTACAGGCTCCTCGCCGTCCACCGGCTACAAAACCCGGCTGGACAACACTGCGAAGTACACTGGTGTCTTCGGCCCGGTGACCACTATGGCGCACTACAGCCTCGGCGAGCAGGTCGGCGGCAGTCAGGCCAATGCGGCGTTCGGTGGTGGCGCTCGGTATGACAACGGGCCCGCGAGCGTTGGAGTTGTCTATGACCAAGGAAACGGTGCACTCACTACGGCCGGCGACTATTCGAAGGCAAGGGACGTGACAGTCTCCGGTGCCTACGCAGTGGGCGCTGCGACGCTGATGGGTGGTTACCGCTGGTATCAACTGAAGCCGGCGACAGGCGCCAGCGCGCGCAGTGATCTGTGGTGGGCCGGCGTCCGCTATGCGTTGACACCGGCGTTCCGCTTGACGGGAGCCGTCTACTACGAAGATAAGAAGGACACCGCATCCGATCCGATGATGTTCCTCGTCCAGGGAATGTACTCGTTCTCGAAGCGTACGAGCGTCTATACGACCGTGGCATACGCGCGTTCGAAAAAAAATGGTGACGGAACCTTTACGCCGGTTGGCGTGATGCGCGCCGGGGATCGTACGCCCGTCGCCAACACTCAACTCGCCGTGACGATGGGTATTCAGCATCGGTTCTAGGAAGAACAGATCGTCTGATTGGGAAGCTTCTTCATGAGGCACTTATTCGACCGCAAGTACTGCGGTCGTTTTTTTGCTTCATGCGTCAGATCGTTACAAAAGCCACGCAAGTGGGACTGCCCGTAACGGCTACTTGCTGGGAGGCTCCCAATGGGCTTCGGACTGAAGCGTCATGGATTGGAAAGTTGCGGATAGTGTCCGACCCCTCATGTGCGACAACCAGACTGGCCTGTGCAGGGCCGAGAGCGATGAACCTCGGAGTCTTTCCGTCGCAGGGCACCCATCCCGTCAATTGCGGTATCCCGGTCATAGGGGCGATGGCTAACGTCGAAATCGTCTCGTGCCCACGATTGCTCACAAACAGACGCTCGCCTTTCCGGTCCAAAGCAATGCCTGCGGCCTGGTTGTGTCCCTTAAAACCTCTTGGCAGCAAGTCCGACATGCCCACGAGTTTGCAATCCAATTCGTCGATCTGGTACGTGGCGAGCGTTGAATCTAGCTCGTTGACGATGTAGAGCAAAGGGCGAGAAGGGTGAACGATCCCGTGACGGGGGCCGGCACCCGGGCGAGCAGCAACGCGCCGAACAGAGTCTTGCCGCCAAATCCCGCGGATGCCGTCGAACTCGGCAAACCAAATGGCATCGGTCCCCTTATCAGGGAAAACGAAACGGTCTGTGCCAGGCAAGCGCAAAACTTGATGGGGGTGCGGACCGCGCTGCTCACCAACGTTCGGACCGGGTTGGCCGGTGAATTGGAGGGAGCTCGCAACGGGTCCCAGATGGCCGTCGTCTATGACAGGAAGTGCGACAGCCGTTCCCGTCGCATAGTTCGCGATCACTAGGGCAGTGCCCGACCGAGTCAAGCAAAGGTGGACGGGGTTCTTGCCGTGCGTGGATTGGGTATTTAGTTTGGTCAGGGAACCATTTGTCTCGTCAATGCGAAATGCGCTGACCTCGCTTTCGTCGCCATGCACGCAGAAAAGGCGATGCCGCGCCTGGTCGACCAACAAATACGATGGATTAACCAGACCCGCAACGCTCTGCTGGTGGGTCCACCTACCTTCGGCAGCGAGGAGGAACACTTCGATTCCCTGGCCTCGTGCATTGCGTTTGGCCGTCGTGCGGCAACCCGTATAAGCAATCGTTGGCATGTCTCGTCCTGATCTGCGCTCGCGTCAAACCGTGCGCATAAGTGCATTTATAGATCCTGAAAGGCAATGTAAGAAAGCTCATTGCGTTTCTAGCGGCATGGGGATCGCCGAACATCCGTCTCTTGTAAGGACGGATGTAGCAGATTTCACCCATGTAAACCCTAGATGTGCCGAATTCCGTGGCGCAAGGGCCACGCCGGTCGCATCCAACGGCCATGAATGAGTTGTCAGACGTTTTTATGCATTCTATGATCATAAAAAGCGATATGTAAACAAGGTCAAATAGGAGACAACACATGACTTCGGTCCCTAATCAACGACGTCGGGCTCTCGTGCAGGGTGTCCTGGCAGCGCCGCTGGCCGCTATTGCATCGATGTCGCCACGTCTTGCGATGGCAGAGAGCGCCTTTCCGTCGAAACCCATTACGTTCATCGTGCCGCAGGCTGCTGGCGGTGGCGCGGATTTGCTGTGTCGGACGGTCCAAGGCAAAGCCCAAGGGTTGCTTGGCCAGCCGATCGTGATCGACAACCGGCCGGGAGCTGCCGGGAACATTGGAACCGTCCTTGGCGCCCGTGCAGCACCCGATGGCTACACGATGACCTTCGTCAACCTGTCCACGATGGCGCTGAATCCACATCTCTATTCTCGGCCGGGGTATTCGGTGAGCGATTTCGATCCCCTGGTGTGGATGGCATCGGTAGCGAACATCCTGGTGGTCAATCCGAACGTGGCGGCAAAGAGTCTGCGGGAGTTCATTGCGCTGGCAAAGTCCAAGCCCGGCAAGCTCGCGTACAGCTCCGCCGGCAATGGAAGCGGCAACCACCTCGGCGGGGAGATGCTCAAGTCGCTGGCAAAGATCGACCTTGTCCATGTGCCTTACAAAGGCGGTGCCCCGGCGGTCGTGGCTGTTCTGGGGGGAGAAGTAGACGCATGTATTGCGGACCCACTTGCTGCACTGCCGCACATCAAGTCTGGCAAACTCCGGGCCTTGGCTGTCACTTCGGCAAAGCGGGCCAGCGCATTGCCCGACGTACCCGCCATGGCAGAAGCGGTCCCGGGATACGAGGCAACTTCCTGGGCGGGTGCGGTTGTACCGAAGGGCACGCCTGCGGCGGTAAGCCAAAAGCTGAGCCAGGCGCTTTTGGCTGCGCTGAAGGACCCCGAGAACGCGAACAAGCTTCGGAGCCAACTCTACGAGCCGACGGCAGCCGGCGGAGCCGAGTTCGCCGCCCTGATTCGCAAAGAAAACGACAAGTGGTCTAAGCTAATCCAGCAATTGGGGATGCGCATTGACTGATCCGGCGGGAGCGTGGGCGATTGACGGCTGTCATGGCAAAATGCCATTTGAATCCATGACGCCGGGTGCCCAAAATGACTCGGTGGCCCTACCTCTTACCGCCGGTCGAACCATGAATCTCTCTCAACTGCAAACTCGCGTGGCGCGGGAAATCGTTGCCTTGGCGCGCCTGGACGCGCTTCGCGCCGGCGATCACCTTGCGGAGAGTGTTCTGGCCGACCGAATCGGGGTGTCCCGGTCACCGGTCAATGTTGCGCTGCGGTATCTTGTGGAGGTCGGCGCGGTCGTCCATGATCACAACCGCGGCTTCTTCCTGAACAAGGACGCTACCGATCTGTCAGCGATCGCCCAAGAGCTTTCGCAGGAGCCAGACGATCCGCTGCATCTGAAGATTGCAGAGGACCGGCTAAGCGGCGCACTGCCGGATTTTGTGACCGAAGCCGACATGATGCGGCAATACAATGTCGCGCGCAGTGCATTGCGCAAGGCGCTGTCCAAAATCCAGGAGGAGGGGTGGGTCGAACGCTCCATCGGGCATGGCTGGACGTTCCTGCCAATGATTGACTCGGCGCAGGCCTACGAGGAAAGCTACCTCTATCGGACCGCCTTGGAGCCCACGGGGCTTTTGAGCCCGTGGTTTCGTGCCGATCCTGTCGAGCTCGCCTCCCTGCGCCGCCAACAGCGGGCAATTGTGGATGGGGGGTACAAGACCATGACACCGATCGAGCTGTTCGAGTCCAATAGCCGCTTTCACGAAACGATCGCCAAATGGTCTGGCAACCGCTTCCTGGTGCAATCCATCAAGCGGATGGACTCGCTGCGGCGACTTATCGAGTACGGGCAAGCCAAGGATCGCAAGCCGCGGCAGGAGCAGGCGATCGAACACCTGGCCATCCTTGATGCCATTGCCGCGCAAGATATGCTGAAGGCAGCGGGGCTGATGCGGGAGCATCTTGAAGGGGCGCGTCAGCGAAAGGTCCGCAGCAAGTCCGTATTCAAAAGCGCAGCCTGATCCGCGGGGCGCCCTCGAGCGCCTATTGCCGTTTCTTTCCTCGGAGAGCAATTCCCGGGCTTTTCCTGGTCGAGCATCACCTTCACTTGCCCCCTGGGCCGCTTGTGCCGAGCAGCGGCCAGGCGCGCCTATTCCTCCCACTCCATGCGGTCCGTCCTTCTGGCGCTCCGACCGTTCTCGCTGCTCTCGGCAAAGCCTGGTAGGCCTCACTGCCGGCTTGAAGAAGGCTCCGCGAGCCATTGCAGCATAGACCAATTGCTTCGCCGGAAAACTGCTGCGTCAATCTCCATTTTTGTCGCATAGAGTGCATTTTTCGGCGGTTGCTCGGATGCTGTAATCCCTTTGAAAGCTTTATACATCAAAGCCTTAGGGTAAACGCCTAAGATTTCTTCTTTGAATTCTGTAATCACAAAAAGCTATACTTCGATCAACCAAGCAGCGTCGCAAATGGGATTTGCGCGCAGCACAAGATGCACGGTGCGATGCGCTGTGCACCGCCATTCTTCCCCTCGCAGCCAGCTCATCTGCAGCCGACCGCAAATCCAGATCGGAGACAAAACATGACCAGCAAGACCCCTTCCGGCGCCGTCCTCCTGAAACCCGAAACGCTGCCGACGCATGAGCGTGGTGGTGGCGCACGTACTACGCCGCTGGTGTCGCGTGAGCTGGGTACGACCAGCTTCATCACCGGCTACACGTCGTTTGATGGTGGCGTGGAAATCCCCTTTCACAGCCATAACTGCCAAGAGAGTGTCGTTCTGATGGAAGGTGAGGCGATCCTGGATATCGATGGTCTCGAGTACCGTCTCAAGGCTCACGATGTGACCTTCATCCCGCCGAACGTCAATCACCGGTTCCGCAACGTGTCGAAGACTGAGCCGATGAAGATCATGTGGATCTACGCGACGGTCGACGCGACGCGCACGTTGACCGAAACGGGAGCCACGAACCCAGTCTCTGCAGAACACGGCAAGCGCTGATCGTCCAACGCCAATAGCTCCATTCCAGGTCTGCGGCGGATAGCCGTGGACCCTGCAGCGCGAGTGAACCGACCCGGATCAAGCCGGGGCGAGGGCTCGTGCGCCCTCAAAAAATGTGACCGGCCGCCGAGCATATGTCTCGTCAGTCCCCACAGGCTAATTAGCAAGTCATAACCGCCTGCCGGTCCAGACAATGACGCGAGACAACGATGTTGGTAATTCTCGGTTTCGGCATGATTGCCGCATTCATGACCCTGATCATGGCCAAGCGGCTCACACCGGTGGCAGCGCTCATCCTAGTGCCGATCGTCTTTGGGCTGATCGCTGGCGGGGGGCTCGACCTTGGGCAGTCGATCATCAAGTCCATCAAGACAGTGGCGCCGACAGCATGCCTGCTCTTCTTCGCCATTATTTACTTTGGCATGATGATCGACGTCGGCATGTTCGACCCGCTCATCAAGCTGATTCTGCGATTTGTCCACAATGATCCGGTCCGCCTTGCGATTGGCACCGCGCTCCTCACTGCCATTGTGTCGCTCGACGGCGACGGCTCGACGACGTTCATCATCGTAACTTCAGCCTTCCTGCCGATTTACCTCCGACTGGGCATGAACCCTTGGGTGCTGACGTGTATCGCGGCGACAGCAAATGGCATTTTCAACACGGTGCCGTGGGGCGGCTCCACCGCACGCGCAGCGGCAGCTCTCAAGCTGAATCCGGTGGACATTTTTGTGCCGATGGCACCTGCCATCTTCGCTTCCGTGTGCGCGTTACTGTTTCTTGCATATGTCCTGGGCCGGGCAGAGCGTACGCGGCTTGGCATTCTCGCTATCCAGCCTGACTCTGGTCTACTGGGCTCGGGTGCACGGAAGCCGGCGGCAGCGTCGGGTTCGTCGAGTTTCGGCGGCGCGCAGGCAGGTGCCATGACTCTGCCACATCCTGGTGCGATGGCATCGATGCGCGTGGACGCATCCGTAGCGTCGTCACGTCACGATGAAGATGATTTTTCCGCACCCATCTCGAACGACGGGCACATTATCAAGCGTCCCCATGCACGTCCGCGCCTCGTCTGGATCAATGCGCTCCTGACGCTGGCCGTGATGACTCTGCTCGTTATAGAGGTAATCCCTTCGCCGGTAGTTTTCCTTCTTGGTGTGGCTGTCGCACTTGTCATCAACTTCCCCCGCGTGGCGGATCAGTCTGAGCAGATCAAATCTCACGCTTCGAGCATCGTCGGCGTGGTCGGCATGGTGTTCGCGGCGACTGTGCTCACGGGTGTTTTGAGCGGAAGCGGGATGGTCGAAGCCATGGCCAAGTGGCTCGTGGCAATTATCCCGGCATCCTGGGGGCCTCACTTGGCGATCGTGACCGGCGTCATCAGCATCCCGATGACCTTCTTTACAAGCAACGACGCCTTCTACTTTGGTGTGCTGCCGATCCTCGCGGAGACCGCCTCACATTACGGCATCTCAGCAGTAGAGATGGCGCGGGCTGCAATCGTTGGGCAACCTCTGCACCAATCCAGTCCGCTTGTGCCTTCTTTTCTGCTGCTTGCAGGCCTCGCCAAGGTCGAGCTTGGAGAGCACGCCAAAAAGACCATCTGGCGCGCTGTTGCGGTCGGGCTCGTCATGCTGATTGTAGGCGGATTGACCGGCGCCTATCCCATCTAACCGGCTTGATCGTAACGCGACAAACGAACATCGCACTATCTGGAGATTGACATGCCAACCACCGTTCACGCCGAAGCATTGACCCGTTTCGGGACAGCGGTTCTCGAATCCTTCGGTGTACCAACCGAAGACGCGCACCTGCTGGCAGATAGCCTGGTAGTCGCGGAACTCTGGGGCCACTCTTCGCACGGCATGCTCCGCCTGCCATGGTATGTCGAGCGCCTGCGCAGTGGCGTCATGACCGCCGTCACAAAGCCTGAGATTGTGATGGACGGCGGGGCGGTGACAGTCATGGACGGTCATCACGGCATTGGTCAGGTACTGTCGCAAAAGGCAGTCGAACTCGGCATTAGTCGGGCTCGTCAGCACGGCATCAGCGCGGTTGGCGTCCGAAACTCGAATCACTTTGGTACGGCTGCGTACTTCACGCGCATGGCGGCCAAGGAGGGGTGTGTCGCGATCTTCGCAACAAACGCCAGCCCCGCCATGGCCCCTTGGGGTGGGAAGGCCAAGAGTATTGGTACGAATCCTTGGTCCATCGCCGCGCCGGCCGGCAGCCGTGGTGTCGCGGTCATGGACATCGCAAACACTGCCGTGGCTCGCGGCAAGATCTATCTCGCAGCAGAGCGCGGCGTCGAGATTCCGAATACCTGGGCCGCAGATGAAAACGGCGTACCGACGACTGACGCCAAGGAAGCTATTCACGGCCTGATTCTGCCGATGGCAGGCCACAAAGGTTACGTCATCTCGTTCATGATGGACGTTCTCGCTGGCGTGCTGACTGGTAGTCATTTTGGCTCCAACGTCGCAGGCCCTTACGAAGCGAACCGCCCCAGCGGCTGCGGACACCTTCTGATCACGATCGATATCAAGTCGACGATGCCGCTCGCAGAATTCGAGCAGCGCATGGAAACGCTGATCGGTGAAGTGAAGGCGGTTCCAAAGGCCCACGGAATTGAAGAGATCTTCTTCCCGGGTGAGCTTGAGGACCGCAACACCGTTCAACTGAAAGAGGCAGGCATCTCTCTTGCCGACACCACGTGGCAAAGCATGGTCAAGCTTGCTACCGAAACCCGCACGGCACTTCCGGCCGCCAATACCTAAAAGGAAATTTCGATGATCGCACTGATTGTTTCCCTCGACGTCTATCCGGAGCGCCTGGAAGAATTCCTTGCCGCAATCAAGGAGAACGCCACGCGCACGTTCAACGATGAAGTCGGGTGCAAATACTTCGACGTAACGCAGGACACAAAGAATCCGCATCACTTCATGTTCTATGAGCTATACGACGACGAAGCCGCCATCGACGCCCATCGTGCCGCGCCGCATTTTGCGGAGTGGCGCAAGGCGGCAGATCGCTGCGTGGTGAAGGGTAGCCAGGTCAACACGATCTGCAACCAGCTCTTCCACCACGCCTGAAGAAACGATAGCGCCCCGCGCGAAAGCTGCTACGAGGCGCAGGTACCGAACGACACTGGCAGACAGGATAGCCATGACCAATACCATTACGACCTTCAACCCGAGCACCGGAGCAGCCCTTCAAACTTACGAAGGCTGGGACGCCGAGCAGATTGAACAAGCTGTTGACGCAGGCCATGCTGCTGCAGCAGCTTGGGGCAAGCAGCCGCTCGAAGTCCGCGTCGCAGTTGTTCGCCGCCTCGCAGAAGAGCTCCGCCGGCAAAGCAAATCGTTTGCCGAGCTGATCACTGCCGAGATGGGAAAAGTCGGTGCCGAGGCTGCCGGAGAAATGGAGAAGTCGGCAGTCACGGCCCTTTACTACGCCGACAATGCAGAGCGCATTCTGGCCGATGAGAAGGTCGACATCGATGGCGTCGACGCGTGGGTCAGCTATGAACCCATTGGCCTTGTATTGGCTGTCATGCCTTGGAATTTTCCGGTGTGGCAGGTGATGCGATTCGCTATTCCAGCGATCACCGCCGGAAATGGTGTCTTCCTGAAGCACTCACCGAACGTCACTGGCTGCGCGCTGGCTCTCGAGCAATTGTTCCTCGATGCCGGCGTGCCGAAGAACGTGGTGACTACGTTGGTGGTGGCTGAACCGGAGGTGCCGCAGGTCATCGATCGACTGATCCAGGACGATCGTATTGCCGCGGTGACGTTGACGGGCTCGAACCGCGCTGGTGCGGCAGTGGGCGCAGCCGCGGGACGCGCGTCCAAGAAGTCCGTCCTGGAACTCGGCGGCTCAGACGCTTTCATTATTCTGGACGACGCGGATCTTTCGACAGCCGTGGCCGCAGCCGTTAAGGCTCGTTTCCACAATGCTGGTCAAAGTTGCGTATGCGCCAAGCGATTCATTGTCTCCGAAGGCATCGCGAAGGAGTTTGCTGAGCGCTTCGTGGACGCGACCAAGAGCTTGGTAGTTGGCGATCCCACCGATTCGGCCACCCAGATGGGACCGCTCGCGCGTCCGGATCTGCGCGACGCGCTGGATCGACAAGTCCAGCAGTCCCTGGAGGCGGGCGCAGTTCTGCTGGCTGGTGGCAAGGCGGTGGAAGGTCCTGGCAACTTCTACGAAGCCACGGTCCTGGGCAATCTGCAACCGGGTATGGCGGCGTTCGATGAAGAAACCTTTGGCCCCTTGGCGGCCATTGCCGTTGCAAAGGATGATACCGATGCCGTTCGACTGGCAAACGCAACCCCATTTGGGTTGTCAGTGAGCGTTTGGGCGGGCTCGAACGCCCGAGCTTTGGCCGTTGCCAAGCAAATCACTAGCGGTGCAGCGTTCATCAACGCCATTACGGCGTCGGACGCGCGGATTCCGTTCGGCGGCACCAAGAAGTCCGGATACGGCCGGGAACTGGCTGCGGCGGGCATCCGGGAATTCACCAATGCTCGCACCTACTGGGCCGTTTCTCCCAAGTAAGGATCTCAGCGTTGGAGTTTCACTTCCGGTAGGCGGAAGCGCAGTACCCCGAGAGGGCAGGTAGGCACAGACCGGCCGTCTTCTCGGGCTTTTTGGGAGACAACTTTGGACACTGGAAGACGCCAAACGCTCCGAATCATGGGAGCGGGGGCAGCATTTGCGTGTCTGTCGAGCTTAGGCGTTCAAGCGGCGACATCGGGAACGTCTCAGTTTGCGTACGTGGGATGTCGCACGACGAAGGCTCGTAACGCACGCGGAAAAGGCATCTCCGTCTACCGGGTCCCGGGCGTCGGCCAGCGGTGGGAACTCGTGGAGATTATAGAAGGATTGGATAACCCTTCCTTTCTTACGTTGGACCGAGCTCAGAACCACCTGTATGCCGTCCATGGCGACATGAGCGATATCAGTGCCTATACGATTGACCCGCTGTCAGGCAAGTTGCAGCTAATTAACCGTCAATCGACACAAGGCCGCAATCCAGTGCATCTAGCGATCGATCCGACAGGCCATTTCGTTGTCGTTGCGAACTACGCGTCAGGTTCGGTGGTGACTCTGCCTATTCTTCCAAACGGAGGAGTCGGGAACGTGGCGGACCTGTTCCAGATCTCAGGCGAGCCAGGGCCACATCGCGAACAACACGACGGACCGCATCCACACGACGTGCCATTTGATCCAACTGGGCGGTACATTCTTGTCCCAGACAAGGGTGTGGATCGAGTCTTTGCGCTGCGGCTTGATGGAAAGACCGGCAAACTCCAGCCAGCGCCAAAGCCTCACGTCATTGCAGCGCCCGGGGCCGGCCCTAGGCATATTGTTTTCCATCCCAAGGGCACGATCGCGTATGTGGTGAACGAACTGGATTCGACGATCACGACGTACCGCTACGACAGTTCGACGGCGGAGCTCGTGCCGCTACAGACGCTTTCAACGTTGCCGTTGGGTTTCGTGGTAAACAGCACAGGCGCAGAGATTCAGATAGATAAGCTAGGGCGGTTCGTCTTCGCCTCCAACCGCGGGCACGACAGTGTGGTGACAATGGCCGTCGAGCCGGAATCCGGTCTTCTGAAACCTATTGGCTGGACACCGACCGGTGGGAAAGGCCCTCGGTTCTTCACCTTGTCCCCTACTGGAAAGTCGATGTATGTGGCCAATGAAGGAAGCGACAGCATTGTCGAGCTGACGTTCGACGAGCATTCGGGCCAGTTGATTGCAAGCGAAAACGTGATGCCAACGGGTAGCCCTGTTTGCATCGTCGTTAGGCAGTGACTCGTAGACCGGCAAGCCAAACAAACGAAGATGAAAACATCTCGCCTCCGCTCCGGAGGTACTGGATCTCGATCCCTGCATAGGGTCAAGTACTACAGTCTTGTGGCCGGGCTAATACTAACTTTGGCCGCCAGCTTTATCGCATGGGATGCGCTTCTACGATAGCAGGGAGCGGAGACAAATGAATGCTACGTGGTGTGATGTCGATCGACCGGCCGCTTTGCGGGCGAACTGAGCCATTGCCGACGGGCTTGGGATTGGCTGCTGTTGGCCGACGAGCGACCGCTCGCCAGCCATAGAACCTACTAGACTTCAGTCTGCTCAGCCATCTCCAGCGCGTCATCAACTTCGATGCCGAGATAGCGTACGGTACTTTCGAGTTTCGTGTGACCGAGCAGCAGTTGCACGGCGCGCAGGTTCTTGGTTCGCCGGTAGATCAACGATGCCTTGGTTCGACGCATGGTGTGCGTGCCATAGACGGAGTCATCTAGGCCAATTGAGGCGACCCATCTGTGTACCAATCGGGCGTACTGCCGGGTAGAAAGGTGGGCCGAAGTCTGTATGCGACTCGGGAATAGCGCATCCGATGAGCTCAATCCTCGCGCAGCTATCCATGCTTCAAGGCTCGCCCTAGTCTGTTCTGTGATCTCGAACTGGACCGGTCTATGAGTTTTCTGTTGGACGATTGTTGCCCGAGCACTGACGCGGGTACCGTGGCAGACATCGCGTACGAGCAACCTGGTGAGATCGCACGCCCGGAGTTTGCTGTCGATCGCGAGGTTGAACAGCGCTAGCTCGCGTAGGTTTGACGATATCTGCAGTCTCGTGCGAATCGCCCAGATCTCGCAAAGCTTCAGCGGCGGCTTCTGCCCGGTGAGCTTCCCCTTGTTCCACGGAACATGTTGGGTCGATTGAGAGTTCGGCGTGTCCATGATGATCTCCGTTCAAGTGAAGGGAGATCAAGTTTGCGCCGTGCGACAACCCTCCCTGAAGCCTGTGGGAGGCTTTCTCCCGCATCGTGGCGCGACTAGGCGGAGTCGCCGAGCGCTGCACCGCATGTGAGATTCTGGTGCGTCAGATTCGAATTGAAACCGGAGGCGCGGGCATTGATACTGGTGGCGTCATCCCTGCAGTACTTCGACCGCCGTGCGCGCTCACGGGCGTGCGGCGGCTTCTTTCTTTGCTGCTCGGGGCTCGACTCCGTCGCTGCCGATGGACGCTCTCCGACCCATCTGAGACGTCTAATTCGTCAAGTGTGTACGACTGGTATGCTTAGAATACCGGCCGTTGCCAAGACGAGAACATAGTGGATATAGGGCATGGCACCATGAGTCGAGGTTTGTGTTTACGTGCCAGCATTGCGAGGCTATGTACGGACAACCGGGTTATAGGCCTCCTCATTTCCTGACTGAGCCGGTTGCGGGAGCGCGAAGAATGGTGCGCCCGACGGGGTCTGTGACGCTCATCTAATCGTGGGACCTTTGCTTGCGCCCTGTCCGCGGCGGGTAAGCGTGGAAGCGATTTGCATGATCGCATCCGCGCCATCCTCACCGACGACCGACTTGGCGGCCGCCTGCGCGCGCGCCCATGCCGGTCCTGCGCACCCCAACAGCGACGTTCCCGCCTTTGTGATGCAAAGCGGCCGGCTCCGCCCGTCTTCCTCTGAAAAGCTCTCCGTCACCCAACCCTGCGCAAGTAGCGGTTGCAGGTTGCGTGTTATCGTGGACCGGTCGTGATGGTTTCGCCGCAGGCTCCATCGGGCGCGGCGAACGGGCAAGGCGCGCCGTCTTGTGTTTTGGGGGCACGACCGCGCCTCCCGCCAAGGTCAGGACACAGAAGCAAGGCGAGCTGCGGTTTCGCTCCTTATCGGATAGGCGCAACCCAGTCTCCCAGTCCTTCTACCACATGCGACGCAGCACACCGTCCTTCATGACGAACGCATGCCAAAGTGCCGCAGTCGCGTGCAGCCCGACAAAGATGTACACGAGGGTCGCGCCGGATTCGTGGACGTCCCCGGCGAGGTGAGCGAGCTTGTCATGCTCGGCCAGGAAACTGGGCAATGTCATGCCAAATGCCCGGATGGGTTCTGCGCTCCATGCGACGGCTAGCACGCCCAAGACCGGCATGACGAACATCAGCAGATAGAGGATGCCGTGCGTAAGCCCGCCGATGCGCCGGAGGAGGTTCGGTCCCGGGACAGGTGAGGGGACGGGCGTCATGAGGCGGGCGAGCAGGCGCAACAGCATCAGCGCAAAGACGCTAAGGCCGGCAGATTGATGAATTTCGAACAGGGCGGCTCGCGCAAGGCTGCCCTTCGGGAAAACATCGAGGATCTCGATCGCCGCCACGGCAATCAGTGCGGCGAGGAACACCAGCCAATGGAGGACCCTCATCGCGAGGGTGTATCTGGGTTCGGCATTCATTGTAAAACCTCCTTGGGGTCTACATCCGTCAGGGCTGCCGTCAGGGCTGCCAAATGCAGCGCTTCCTGGTGTGCCATAGCGGTGTCTGGGTTGAGTTGTCGTATGTCCGCACGCGGTCTCAGTCATCGAGATCCCACATCCGGTGAAGGTCAAGATTGAGTCGGCTGTCGGCTTCCAGTGCGTCGACCCGAGCAAGGCGCTCGGCCAGCAACGCGTCAGCAAGGCTGCGGCGTACCGCGAGCAGTTCGGCCAGTCCCGACTCGCCAGCGCGATAGGCGCGCGTCGCGCGATCCGATGCGGCGCGCTGTAGGTTCGCAGCTTC
>NZ_FNJO01000012.1:0-85207 GCF_900104095.1 Ralstonia sp. 25mfcol4.1
GAGACGCAGCGCACACAGGCCACGATGGTGTCCTTGTGGACGTCCAGCCCGGCACAGCGGGGATAGAGTACTTGCATGGAGCCTCCTGCCAGAGTCAACGGCGTCGGCGGCAGCCCTCGTTGTCGAAATCTAGTAGACGTGCTTCGGGGTGTTGCCACCCACGGTCACAATTCGGGGTGCTCGCAGGGCTGCGGGTCCAACTAGTCAACGGGCTCGGGGCACCAAGCGGGAGCCGACCTCGTTACCGACACCGTCTATCATCTTATTCCTGTCACCGCGCAATTCACCGGCCCCAAGCCCGCTTCATCCTTCGGGGTCCGGCCCGCCCGATGGATAACTAGTCAGGGCGATGGCGTTTTCGGTAAGCGCACACGATGGCGTCACTAGGAAAGAGCTTTGTCAGAGGGAAAAGTGCAAGCGTTCCACCGTACTGGATCAGAAAACTGACGAGGCGGGGATTGGCACAGCGAAGCCTCGCAGCCAGCCCTTTTACCCGGACTGACGGTAGTTCGATTTGACTCATTAGCTGAAAGCCAGACTTTTCAACCAGCGCCGTCAGATTGTCCTTGTTGAAGAAGTGAACATGCGGTGAAGGCAAATCCTTTTGCCAGAGCCGAGCGAACGGCCCGGTCCATCCGAGGCGCGCAAACCCGCGCGCTAGACGATAGAATAATCCAGCGCTATTTGGAAGGCTCAGGACCAACAAGCCATTATCCAACAAGCGGTCCGCCGAAGCGCGAAGTGCGGAACCGATATGTGGAATATGCTCGATTACGTCATTGAACACAATCACGTCGAACCGTTCGGCGGGTGTCAGTGCATCGGGGAAGTAACCTATGCGAACAGGTAGTCCCCGGGACACTGTCTTTTCACCAACTGCCAGATCAGGTTCGAGGCCCAGTGCATCGAAGTGCCGCACTGCTTCCTCCAAAAACCAGCCGTGGGCAGCACCAACGTCCAATAACGTCGCGCCGTTGCCATTGGACCGGATCAGATCGATCACTTCCCGGAAATTTTCAAGCCGAATGGCCTTTAGCCCTGCCTCCCGAATTTTTTCGTCGACCGCAAGGTGGGCTAGCTTGTCGTTGATCACTGGTTGCAACAGGCTTCCCTCATAGCCGCAACTGCGACAGGTGAAGTGCCAGGGCGTGATGCCCGGCCCGATCGCACCCGCGCAAACGACGCACTCCGTTGGAAATCCGCTCCCCATGGGTACACCCCCGTGTATTAATTTCGAGCATTATATCGATCCCAGCACGCCAGTCCGGCTCGCTCTCCTCTTGAGCTCAACGGTCTCTTCGCGATGGACAACGAACGTGCTACAATCCGCCCCCAGTAAGCCATGGCGGGCGTCGTATAATGGCCATTACCTTAGCTTCCCAAGCTAAAGACGTGGGTTCGATTCCCATCGCCCGCTCCACTTCCCAGATCTGACAAGCCGCCTCTGGCACCCGGTCAATGATGACCGGCGATCCGCCCGGCGGTTTTTTGTTGCCATGCTTCCCCAAAACACGAACACCGACACGCTGCCGGGCGACGACGCCGACGGCGCCAGCGGACACCCTGAAGACGCCACCCCTGCCAAGCCGGGTGACGAGGTCGCGCATCCGCGCCGCATCCGCTCGTTTGTCAGGCGAGCCGGGCGCACGTCCACCGGACAGCAGCGCGCCATCGACGATCTCGGTCCGAAATTCATCGTGCCGTATCAAGGCGAGCCGCTGGACTGGGCGGCCACGTTCGGGCGCGAGGCACCGTCGATTCTTGAAATTGGCTTCGGCATGGGCGAGACGACGGCGCATATCGCCAAACTGCGTCCGCAGGACAATTTCCTGGGCTGCGAAGTCCATGAGCCTGGCGTCGGCGCGCTGCTGAAGCTGATTGGCGAGAACGATCTGCAGAACGTGCGGATCATGAACCACGACGCGGTGGAAGTCATCGCCCACATGCTGACCGAGCAGTCGCTGGACGGCGTGCATATCTTCTTTCCCGACCCGTGGCACAAGAAGCGCCACAACAAGCGCCGCCTGGTGCAGCCGCCGCTGGTCAAGGTGCTGGCCAGCCGCCTGAAGCCCGGTGGTTATTTCCACTGCGCGACGGACTGGGAAGAATACGCGCACCAGATGGTGGAAGTTCTCAGCGGCGAACCGGCCCTGGAAAATACCTCGACCGCTGCCGGCGGCTTTGCGGAACGCCCCGATTACCGTCCCGTGACCAAATTCGAAAAACGCGGCGTGCGGCTAGGCCACGGCGTTTGGGACGTGGTATTCCGGAAGAAATAAGAAAGGGGCCAACGGCCCCTTTTTTCATGATGTCGCGGATTAGCGCTTGCGTCGCAAATCAGGCGTGCCAGGACACCATACCCGTCCAGGCGGTCAGCAGCACGATAATCCCGAAAGCGATCCGATACCACGCAAATGGCTTGAAATCATGCGTGGCCACGAATCGCAGCAGCCATCGTACGCACAGGAACGCCGAAAGGAACGCGAACACAAAGCCGATGCCGAAAATGCCCAGGTCGTCGGCCGACAGCACCGCGCGCGCCTTGTACAGTTCGTAGACCGTGGCGCCGAAAATGACCGGAATCGCCAGGAAGAACGAGAACTCGGTGGCCACCTGACGCGACAAGCCGAACAGCATGCCGCCAATAATGGTCGCGCCCGAGCGCGAGGTGCCCGGCACCAGGGCGAAACACTGCGCCAGGCCCACCTTCAAGGCGTCGCGCCAGGTCAGGTCGTCGATCGATTCGATGCGCGGCGCGCCAGCTTTCGCCGCTTCCAGCAGCGCATTGCCCTGCGGATGCGACACGGTACCGCGCCGCCGCTCTCGCCATTCCGCCCAGAGAATCACCACGCCGCCGACGATGAACGCCAGCGCCACGGTAATCGGATTGAACAGATGGGCCTTGATCCATTTGCCGAACACCAGCGCCAATACGATGGCCGGCACCGTGGCAACGATCACGTTGATCGCAAAGCGTTGCTGCCTCGGGTCGGACGCCAGCCCGCCCAGTACGGCGCCGATACGCCGCCGGAATTCCCAGCAAACCGCCAGGATCGCGCCGAACTGAATCACGATCTCGAAGATCTTGCCTTTTTCGTCATTGAAGTCCAGCAGTTGTCCGGCAAGAATCAGGTGGCCGGTGCTGGAAATGGGGAGAAACTCGGTCAGTCCTTCGACGATGCCGAGAATCACGGCCTTGAGGGCGAGTGCAATATCCATATGGACTCAAAAAGTGGGCGCGAATGGCGGGGGTACCGCCAGCGATGCCCGAAGGCATCGCATTATTGTTGCTCTGGATTTACGGCCGATTAATCTTGACGTTGATACCGTCAGGCAGGACCGTGATTGTACCGGGCTCCACGCTGGTGCCGGCCAGCCGCAACTGCTCCGGCTTGAACGTATAAAGCGGATAGTTTTGCAGCAACTGCTCTGACAGGATACCGCCCAGTGCATTCAACTGGCGTGAAAACTGGCCCGGCAATCCCTGCACGTCGAACTGCTTGACCTCGGGGTCCTGCAGCACCAGCGAATGACTTGGCGGGTCATAGCGCAGCGCGCTGTCCAGCGCGAAGCGGCCCGTCAGCGGCTGGCGGAAAAACAGCCGGTTGTCGATGGTGGCATCGAAGCTAACCAGCACGCGATTGCGCGTGGAGTCCAGCGCCAGCTGCGGGTTGGCAAGCTGGATATCGAACACCTCCATATAACGCTTGTTGAACGGGAATTTCTTCGCCAGCGCATCCTGCAGCTGGCTTTGCGAGAATGTGTACTCGCTGCGGAATACGCTGCAGCCCGCCAGCCAGCCCGTGGCCACCAGCGTAGCGACACCTGCGGCCGCCAGCCAGCGCCGGCGCGTCATCGCGATCATGCATGCATCTCCATCAAACAGTAGGGTCAGCGCACCGCCCCGGCCGGCGCCGTCGCCTGCTCAAGCCGCGTCAGCCAGGCTATGGCGGATTCGCGGGAATCGCCGCACATTTCGGCCGACGGACGCAGTCCGCCGCAGAATGCCGGCCGCTGCGGCTGCCCGAACACCGCACACCGCATGTCCGCCATCAGTTGTGCGCACCCCTGGCCGGCCGGCTTGCCATGCGGCATGCCTGGCAGGGACGACGTGATCGACGGCGCGATACAGCAGGCGCCGCAGCCGGCACGGCAGGTGGGTTCAGACTGGCAGGACATGGTGAAGGTTCAGCGACAGATTGCCGACAATAAAAGGGCACGGCGGAGGCGCTGTGCCAAGCCGGCATTGTGCCTGACCCGATCCGCAAGACCTGCAACAAAGCGCAACGTACGTATCATGCATCACTTATCCCGTTCGTCGCACGCCGCTTGACCCCGCAATTCCGGTCCTCTACATTACTGACCGACAAGTTATTAATACCCCGGTGCGTCCCGCATGCATCGCTTTCGTGCCTGCCCCGTGAGCCCTGCCCTGCCCAAAAAAGACCACGAACCCCGCCGCTGGAGCCGCCGCAAGGCCGCGCGCCCGCAAGAGCTGGTGGCCGCCGCGTTGACGCTGTTCGTAGAACGCGGCTACGCCGCGACCCGGCTGGAGGACGTGGCGGCGGCGGCCGGTGTGTCGAAGGGAACGGTCTATTTGTATTTCGCGAACAAGGAAGAACTGTTCAAGACGGTGGTCCGGGAAAACATGGTGCCCGCGCTGGCCAAGGGCACGGACCTGGTGGACACCTACGAAGGCTCCACCCCCGAACTGCTGCGCGAACTGCTGCTGGGCTGGTGGGGCCTGATCGGCGCCACGCCGGTAGCCGGGCTGACCAAGCTGATCATTGCCGAGTCGGGCAATTTCCCCGATATCGCCCAGTTCTACCAGGACGAGGTGATGGGCCCCGGCGATGCGCTGTTTGCCCGCGTGCTGGCGCGCGGGGTGGCACGCGGCGAGTTCCGCCACGTGCCGGCCAATCCCGCGACCACGCTGCTGTGCGCGCCGCTGGTGTTCCTGATGCTCTGGCGCAGCGCCTTCAGCCAGGTCAATGTGCCGGCCATCGACCCCGACGCCTTCCTGGACCAGCTGCTGCATATGCTGCTGTTCGGCCTGACAGCGGGCGCCGCCCGTGACACCCCGCTGCCCGTGCCCCAGGGCCCGTTCGTCTGGGAACGGATCCGTAACGAGCTGATGGCGGAGCGTGCCGCCTCGGAATCCGCACCCGCCGCGCAGCCCGGCCGGGACGATGCAGCGACCATCCCGACATGAAGACACCCCACGCCGCGCACCGGCCCGCGTGCCACGGCGCAACGCTAACCGTTTGTAAACATGCCAGCCCGGTCGGCGGAGGTAAAATAGCGGGCTTTTGCGTAACATCCCGGCATGCGGCGGCTCTGCCGCCGGACGGGACGAGGCAAATCCGGCACTGATCGAAACAACAGCGCGGACGGCGGGAAAAAAAAGCCGGCCGGCGGCGCAACCCCGCAAGCATCTGGAAGGAAAGGCAAGATGGATCTCGAAAAAGCCCGATTCAACATGATCGAACAGCAAATCCGCCCATGGGACGTGCTGGACCAGGAAATCCTGGACCTGCTGGCCGTGGTTAAGCGCGAGCAGTTCGTGCCGCAGGCCTACGCCGCGCTGGCTTTCGTCGACATGGAGATTCCCCTGCCGGGCGGCGAGAACATGATGCCCCCGCGCGTGGAAGCCCGCGTCCTGCAGGACCTGAACGTACGCAAGCACGAGAACGTGCTGGAAATCGGCGCAGGTTCGGGCTACATGGCCGCGCTGCTGGCGGCGCGCGGCCGCCACGTGGTGACCGTCGATATCCGTCCGGAACTGGTGGCACTGGCGCGCCAGAACCTGGCCAATGCCGGCGTGACCAATGTGGAAGTGGCCGAAGGCAATGCCGCCGACGGCTGGGCCGTGGCCGCGCCGTACGACGTCATCTGCATCTCCGGCTCGCTGCCGGAGCTGCCGCAGTCGATCCTGTCGCAGGTCAAGGTTGGCGGCCGTATCGCCGCCATCATCGGCACGGCGCCCGTGATGGAAGCCCGCATCATCACGCGCGTGTCGGACACCGAGTACCAGATGGTGAACGTGTTCGAGACGCTGGCCAAGCCGCTGCAAGGCGCGGCACAGCCGTCGCGCTTCAAGTTCTGAACCGGAGCCGGCCATGCAGGTAATTACCGCCCCCGAACTGGCGCAATGGCTGGCCGATGCCGGCCGCGCCAAGCCGGTGTTGCTGGATGTGCGCGAGGATCTGGAAGTGCGCACCGCCGCGATGCCCGGCATCACGCATATCCCGATGGGCCAGATTCCGGCCCGTCTCAACGACATCGACGAAGACGCCGAGATCGTCTGCATCTGCCACCACGGCGCACGCAGCATGCAGGTGGCCAACTTCCTGGAGCGCCAGGGCTATGCCAAGGTCTGGAACCTAACCGGCGGCATCCACGCCTGGTCGACCCAGGTCGATCCGTCCGTTCCGCAGTATTGATCCGGAACCGGCCCCGGCAGCACGCCGGGGCCGTGCCACCGCGCCGCAGCCCGGCCGTACCCGCAGCATCCGCAATATCCGAAGTACCCCGTCCCTGGCAGTACCACCCGTCGCAACCTATCGATCGTTGGCCGCGCGTGCCGCTGGCCGAGCTGGAGATGTCATGAGTTTTGCGCTTTCCGCCGTGTCCGTTGCGGCCAGGAAACCCCTGGCGCTCGCGGCTGCCCTGCTCGCCTGGCTGCCCATGCCGTCCGCGCTGGCCGCCGACCTGCTGCAGGTGTATCGCGACGCGCAAGCCAACGACGCCCAGTTCGCCAGCGCCCGCTCGCAATTGCTGGCCACGCGCGAAAAGCTGCCGCAGGGTCGTGCCGGCCTGCTGCCCCAGGTCGCGGGCACGGCGGGCGCGCAGCGGACCATGGCCGACTACAGTTCGCCGGTGGATACCACGCGCTACTTCAACGCCAACACCTGGGCGCTGCAGTTGACACAGCCCCTGTTCCGCTGGGACCGCTGGGAAACCTACAAGCAGGGCGAACTGGCGTCGCTGGCGGGGGAAGTTACGTTTCAGCAGGCGCAGCTGGACCTGATCACGCGCGCGTCGCAGGCCTACTTCGACGTGCTGGCCGCGCAGGACAACCTCTACCTGGCCGGCGCACAGAAGAAGGCCATCGGCGAACAGCTGGAACAGGCCAAACGCAATTTCGAGGTAGGCACGGCCACGATCACCGATGCCAACGACGCGCAGGCTCGCTACGACCTCGCTACATCGACCGAAATCGCCGCCCAGAGCGCACTGGAGGTGACCCGCGCCACGCTGCAGCAGATCACCGGCAAACCCGTGGACGAACTGATGGGGCTGCGGCCCGAGGCCCAGATCCCCGGGCCACTGCCGGCCGACGTGAACGCGTGGGCATCGCAGGCCGAGCAGACCAATCCGCAGGTGGGACTGGCCAGCTATAACCTGGAAACCGCCCAGCGCGAGACGAACAAGGCCAAGGCGGGCCACCTGCCTTCGGTGGATCTGGTGGCATCCTACGGCTACACCAACGCCCAGGGCACGGCCACGCAGCTCAGCAACGTCGGTAGCCGCTACAACTCCGGCGTTGTGGGCGTGCAGCTGAATATCCCGATCTTCACCGGCGGCCAGATCCAGTCCCGCGTGCGCGAAACCCTGGCCCTGGCCGACAAGGCCGCGAGCGATCTGGAATTTGCCCGCCGCACGGCCGCGCAACAGGCACGCCAGACGTACTCCGGCGTTTTTAACGGGTTGGCCCAAGTCAAGGCACTGGAAGCGGCGGAGCGCTCGGCACAGAGCGCCGTGGAATCCAACCAGCTAGGCTACGAGGTGGGCGTGCGCATCAATATCGACGTGCTGAACGCCGAAGCCCAGCTGTTTTCCACGCGGCGCGACCTGTCAAAGGCCCGTTACGACACCATCATGAATGGCATGCGCCTGAAGGCTTCGACCGGCACGCTGTCCGAGGACGATGTGGTGCAGATCAACACGCTGCTGACGCAGTTGCCGGGGGCGATGTATAAGGTGCCGGGGAAGATGAACGTGGGGTCTGCACCAGCCGCCAAGCCGGCGCGCGGAACCAGTTCCCGACGGGACATGCCCGGCTCGCCGCGTAGTTAGGCGGATATCGCTTTGCCACGCACCATGCGGCTTCAGGCGGACAAGGACGACGATCTCGTGGTGGAGGCTACCACGTCACGACCGGCGTCCGACGTGACAACAGGTCCCGCAGCACTGGCCGCCTCTCGACCAGCCAAGCCCAGCAGTAAGCCCACCAAACCAGCATAGAAAACGATATTTGCCTGGTGCGCGAGGGTCACCTGCGTCAGACCCGATAGCAACGACGCCATAATGACGGCAAGGCCTGCAGCTCCGACGCTTTCACCACGAACGTTGCCTGTTGCGCGGCACGTACGAATCATCCTCCAGAACAGCGCGGCCGGAACGAGGAATAGTCCAAGCAAGGTCAACAGCCCGGGTACACCCGTCGTAGAAGCAGCCTCCACAACATCGTTATGTGCGTGTTCAAGCACGCACACCATCGACTCCGATCGGTTGGCGCAATACGGGGCCTCCTTTAGAATCAGAGCGAACTGTCCGGCCCCAATTCCCGACCACGGATGCTCGGCAAAATAACGCATACCGATTTCCCACATCTGCAACCGTGCGCCAACCGACGATTCCGAATTACCCTGATCAAACTGACGTACCTCCATCACTGCCTTATCCACCCGCTCGGCCAGCGGACTACCAGGTACAAGGTACGCTCCGCCCACAATGGCTAAAATGGCTGCACTGGAAGCTAGGAACATGCGCAGGCTAAAGCCGCGATACCGGACCAGAAGCAAGGGAAACAGCGTAAGCAACATCGCCACCATGCCGCCCCGTGAGCCGTTCATCATGAGGGTCAGCGTCGCACAAGCAACGTTGAGCCAAGCCTGAACGTGCGTTCGGAGCCCGTTGCCGGGCCTAGCAAAGCCAACTAGAGCCAGTGCTGCCACCATATTTGCAAACGCGATAGGCTGAACCCACGCCGACGGCCTGTCAGTGTGCAAGACCAGCGTTTGGAAGGTCACGATCACCAGCGATCCAAACAATCCCATGGTAATTCCGGTCCAAAGTCGATCAGGATTCGGCGCGGCGCGAACGATAATCCAGCAGGTCAGAACCGCCAGCAGCATACGGGACGGATTGTCGATCACATTCCATGGGGTGTGGTGATAAAACTTCGACACTAGGTAGACCACCAGGAACGCCAGAACCGCGAGAGTCAGCGGCATCAGCACATTGGCATGCTGGCGCCAATCGCGTCCCAGCCCACGCCCCCCGCCCAGAAGCACCACACCGACGCCCGCCAGAAACATCCCTGCCCCCCGTGGCACGCACAGAACCAGGATCGGAAACGCAAGGACGAGAGCATCGGCCATCGTCGACAGCCGGTTGGTGCGAATAATCATAAGTCGAAAGAGTCACTCGCTCTGCCGAATACGTGCGTCCCCGGCCAGCGCCAAATCAACCCGCCATTCTAATCCATCGCCCTTTCACTTCCCCTCCGCCGCTCCACCACCTCGAGCAACTGCCACCGAATGACCGTCGCATCGGCCGGAGGATTCGGCACCTGGTACTCCCTCACCCGCAGCTTGTACGTGATGCCCGGCTCGAAATCGAGGCCCTCGATCGGCCCGTACCAGAGTTGCCAAGGCGCGTCGGACGATTCCCGCCAGCGGTAGCACTGCAGCTTGCCGGCACCGGTGCATTCCACGCGCTGTGAATCGATATAGACGATTTTCTCCCGGCCAGGCACGGCCCCCGTTGCGGGGTCCAGCTTGTCGCCGCGCCTCCCTACGCCTTCGCGTTCGACGAACTGCAGCAGATCGCCATCGGCCGTCTTCCAGATGATCTGGCGGCCCGTGGCGCCGGCCGATGGCTGCGTGCCGACCGTCGTAAAGGGCGACTGCATTGTCTTGAGCAGGGCCGACTCCGTTTCCATCCGGGGGCCCAGACACGCCATGCGCGTGCCCGCCACGCGGTCGAACCGGATGCCGGTGTCGGTCTTGCCATAGCCACCGGTAAAGCGGTTGCACCCGCTGGTGCCGTTGACGGTGCCTTGCGACGAGTCGATGCCGTCGCTGAAATTAAAGACGATCGGCTCGCCGTTGTCGCCGTACGGAATGTCACGCATCGTGCCGTCCGGCATCTGCCAGCGCACCAGTTGCCAGCGGCTGGGGCCGCTGGAGCGCGTTTCGTTCAGGCTGGCACTGGCCGATGGATTGTCGGGCGGCTGGCCCGTGGCACAGGCCGACAGGACGGCCGCCGCGCCAAGCAGCAGAGTCATCACAAGGGAACGCAGAACACTTTGCATGGGTCGACTCCTTCAGCTTGCCGCGCGAAAAGCGCAGCAACATCCACAATATCGACCAGTCTAGCGTCCCGCGCGTCGTCTGTATGTCAGCGCAACACTGGCGCCAGCGCCCCCAGCGTCCGGGCCGTCGCCCCCCGATGCAGCCCCGCGAACGTCAGTGCATTCGCCCGCATCTCGGCCAGCCGCGCCGCATCGCCCAGCACGCCGGCCGCCGCGGCCATCAGTTCGTCGGCGTTGGCCACGCGCAGGCAGGCGCCGGCGGCAATGGCATCCTCGGTGGCTTGCGCGAAGTTGAAAGTGTGCAGCCCCATCAACACCGGCGCGCCTACCGCGCAGGCCTCGATGAGGTTCTGCCCGCCCAGCGGGATCAGGCTGCCGCCGATATAGGCCATGTCCGATGCCGCGTAGTACATCGCCATTTCACCCATCGAATCGCCGAGCACGATGTCGGCCGTGATGGGTTCCGCCACCTGATCGATGTCGAGCGCGCTGCGGCGCTGGACGGTAAATCCGGCGCGCGCGGCCATGGCGGCGACTTCGTCGAACCGCTGCGGATGACGCGGCACCAGCAGCAGCGCGGGACGCGTCTCGCCGGGCCAGCGCGAGAAAGCTTCCAGGATCAGCGGCTCCTCGCCTTCGCGCGTGCTGGCGGCCGCCAATACCTGCCGGCCGCCAAACGCACGCCGCAACTGCTGCCCGCGCGCCATGCCCGCCTCCGGCGGCTGCATGTCGAACTTCAGGTTCCCGGTGATCTGCACCGCTTTCACCCCCAGCGCGCGATACCGCTCGGCGTCGCCCGGCGTCTGGGCCAGCACCATCGTGAAGTCGTTGTAGAGCGAAGCTGCCGCGTTGCCGAATCGCGCCGTGCGCCGATAGCTGCGCGGCGACAATCGGGCGTTGACCAGGAACAGCGGCACGCCGGCGCGCCGGGTCACGTGCACCAGGTTCGGCCAGACCTCCGTTTCCATGATCAGTCCGGCGTCCGGCCGGAAATGCGCCAGAAAACGCCGCACCATGTAGGGCACGTCATAGGGCAGGTAGCACTGCTGCACGCGCGGGTTGCTGCCATAAAGCTGCGCGCCGGTCTGCCGCCCGGTCGGCGTCATGTGCGTGAGCAGCAGCTGGTGCTGCGGATAGGCGGCCAGCAAGGCGTCGATCAGCGGCTGCGCGGCACGCGTTTCGCCCACCGATACGGCATGGACCCATAGCCACGGGCCGTCGGCCGGCACGTCGTCGTAGCGCCCGAGGCGCTCCCCCACGTGATGAAGATAGCCAGGTTCCTTGCGTGACCGCCACGTCAGGCGCAGCAGCGCCACTGGCAGGATCACCAGCCAGAGCAAGGTATAAACAATTCGAAGCATCAGATGGAGACTCCGCGCACGCGCCGTGCGGCGGCATAAACCTCATCGACGTCGGGCACGATGCCGTCGTCGCCCACGTTGGCGATGCGGTCCGACCAGTAGCCTTCGGTCTTCCAGCGCCACGTGGCGGTATAGATCTCGACCGTCGGCCGGCACAGCGCCGCGGCGATATGTACCAGCCCGGTATCGACCCCGATGACCACCTCGGCCCGGTTGATCAGGCCGAAACCCTGCATCACCGAGAAACGCGGCAGCACCTGCGCGCCGGGCATGCCAGCGGCCAGCGCCTCGGCGTCGCGCCTTTCGGATTCGCTGCCCCACGGCAGCAGCACGGTGAGCCCTTCCGCATGCAGCTTGTGGCCAAGTGCATGCCAGTTCGCCACCGGCCAGCGTTTCTTCGCACCCGCCGTGGCGTGGAAACAGACCGCGAAGCGTGCCGGCAGGCCGGCCCAGAGCGGATCGTCGACACGCAGCGTGCTGGCGGCCAGCCCAAAGAACTGCGGCGGCTCCGGCGGCGTCGTGCCGGTCAAGGCCGCGCCAAGCAGGCGCGACCGCCGGACGGAATGGGTCTGTCGGGGCACCGTGACGGGCGCGGTATAAAACAGCCGCGCAGCCGGCTCGTAGCCCGAACCTTGCGTCGCATTGCCCAACCCGATCACCGGTGCGCCAGCGGCGCGCGAAGCGGTGCGCGCCACGATGGCCGTCTTGAGCAGGCCCTGCGTCTCCAGCACGGCGTCATAGGCCTGTTCGCGGATGGCCGCGCGCAATGCGGCTACCTCCGCCCAGGTCTGGCCCTGCCAGAACCGCTTGCGCCACCGCCGCAGCGCAAACGGGATGACGCGGCGCACTTCGGGCAGCAGCTTCACCAGGTCGACGTAGCCCTCTTCCACCACCCAGTCGATCTCCGCATCCGGCCAGCGCGCGCGCAGGTCGTGTACCAGCGGCATGTTGTGCACGACGTCGCCCAGCGACGACACCTTGACGATCAGGATACGTGGCCGGGCAGGCAACGCAAACGTCCCCGCCGCCGCCAAAGGCTGCGGCGGGGTCTCGGCCGACGGCGGCACGCCCTCAGAACGGGAGCTTTGCATCCGGTTTTTCCGCCAGAATCACGCGCTTGAACTCGGCCTGGATGCGCGCCAGCGCGGCATCGTTGTCGGCCTCGAAGCGCATCACCACCACGGGCGTGGTGTTCGACGGCCGGGCCAGGCCGAAGCCGTCCGGATATTCCACGCGCACGCCGTCGATCGTGATCACTTCCTTTGCGCCCTCGAACTTCGCATTGGCGCGGATCTTGTCAAGCAGCGTGAAGGCTTCGCCCTCGGCGACCTTGAGTTGCAGCTCCGGCGTGCAGTTCGAGTTCGGCAACGCGTTCAGCACGGCGCTCGGGTCGGCGTGGCGCGACAGGATTTCCAGCAGGCGTGCGCCCGTGTACAGGCCATCGTCAAAGCCGTACCAGCGGTCCTTGAAGAACACGTGGCCGCTCATCTCGCCGGCGATTGGCGCGCCCGTTTCCTTGAGCTTGGCCTTGACCAGCGAATGGCCGGTCTTCCACATCAGCGGCTCACCACCGTGCTGGCGAATCCACGGCGCCAGCTTGCCCGTGCATTTCACGTCGTAGATGACCTGCTGGCCGGGGTTGCGTGACAGAATTTCCTCGGCAAACAGCATCAACTGGCGGTCCGGGAAGATGACCTGCCCGTCCTTGGTGACCACGCCCAGACGGTCGCCGTCGCCATCGAAGGCCAGGCCCAGTTCGCAATCAGTCTCGCGCAGGCACTTCATCAGGTCCTGCAGGTTTTCGACATGCGCCGGATCGGGATGATGGTTTGGGAAATGGCCGTCCACGTCGCAGAACAGTTCCACGACCTCGCAGCCCAGCCCGCGGAACAGATCGCCCACGAACGCACCGGCCACGCCGTTGCCGGCATCCAGCGCAATCTTCATCGGGCGCGCCAGCTTGACGTCGCCGATGATGCGGTCCAGGTACTGCAGGCGGACGTCCACGAGCTTGTAGCTGCCGCCACCCTTGGTGAAATTGCCAGCGTCGATGCGCTGGCGCAGGGCCTGAATCTGCTCCCCATAGATGGCCTTGCCGCCCAGCACCATCTTGAAACCGTTGTAGTCGGGCGGATTGTGACTGCCCGTGACCATGATGCCGGACGTGGCGCGGCGGCCATCCAACTCGATATTGGTCCCGAAATACACCATCGGCGTAGCAACCAGGCCGACGTCGATCACGTCCAGGCCGGCGGTGCGCAGGCCTTCAACCAGCCCGCCCAGCAGATCCGGCCCCGAGAGCCGGCCGTCGCGGCCCACCACCACGGTTTTCTCGCCAAGTTCGACGGCGGCCGAGCCAAACGACAGGCCGATGTAACGGGCCACTTCCGGGGTCAGCGTCTTGCCGACGATGCCGCGGATGTCATAGGCCTTGAAGATCGAGGGATCAATTTGCATGTGGCTTCCTGGAGACAAGGTTCATCGTGCGATTCCACCCCATGGCGGGACGCCTCGGGAGGGGCGCGGGCAGGGCGCCAAAAAGCCGTATTGTGCCGGATTGCGCGTAGCGCAGGCGCTATAATCGCCTTCAGCCGCCCCCTCAGGGGAATTTTTCGGCGCTTTTTGACTGCCATCGGTCTGCCCGCGCACGTTTTTTCGGACAACCGATCCAATCAGGAGGCGGCCGATGGGCGTCCGCCGCATTGCCGCGCATGCATCCCCTGTTCGAGACCTCCGCCATTGCCCTTGATCCCGTCGACTGAACGGCCACGCATCGCCTGTCTCATCACCAATTCCGAGACTGGCGGCGCCCAGAGCCATGTTGCCGACCTGCTGCGCGCCCTGCGCGGGCAGGCCGATGTCACGTTGCTGGCCGGTGGTGACGGGCCGCTGTTCGACCTGGCCCGCGACCTGGGGATTCCTGCCATCCGGCTGGCCGAGCTGGACAACGCCCTGTCGCCGTTCAAGGCCGTGGCCGCCCTGGGGGAACTGAGGCGTGCCCTGCGCGAGGCAAGGCCGGACATCCTGCATACGCACAGCGCCAAGGCGAGCGCGCTGGGCCGCATCGCCGGCAAGCTGCTTGGGATACCGGTGGTCTATACGGTGCATGGCTTTGCGTTCAAGCCGGCAGCGCCATGGAAGCAGCGCACCATCGCCCGGCTCGCCGAATGGCTACTTGCGCCGCTGACGAGCCACGTCATCTGCGTGGCGGAGGCCGAGCGCGCCATGGCGCGCCAGCTGCCCATCCGCGCCGATCGCATCAGCGTGATTCCAAACGGCATTGCCGACGTGGCGGAGCGCGCGCAGCCGGGCGACGCCCTTCGGCGCGTGGTGACGGTCATGCGGCTGGCGCCCCCGAAGCGTCCGGACGTGCTGATCCAGGCGTTTGCCGCGGCACAACTGCCCAACTGCGAACTGGTCATCGCCGGCGACGGCCCTCAGCGCGCCAGCCTGGAGCGGCTGGCCGGTCCACTGGCCCCCGGCCGCGTGCGTTTTGCGGGCAGCATCGACGATATCCCTGCCGTGCTTGCCAGCGCGCAGCTATTCCTGCTGGCCTCCGACCATGAGGGTTTCCCCATTTCGATTCTCGAAGCCATGCGTGCCGGGTTGCCGGTGATCGCCAGCGACCTGCCTGGCATTCGGGAACAGCTTGGCGAAGGGCGGTGCGGCGTGCTGGTGTCGGACAACTACCCGGCTGCCTTTGCCGACGCGCTGCACCAGGTCGCCGCCGACGCGGCGGCGCGCGCTGCCGCTGGCGCAGCCGGTCGGCTGCGGTGGGAGCAGGCGTATGGCCTGGAGCCTATGGTCCGCGCCACCTGGACGGTCTATCAACAGGTGCTGGCAGGCAACCGCCAGCCCGACACACGCGCCCAAGCATCATGAATACCCTGCACACCGGCTCGCTACGCCGCAGTGGTTCGGCCACCCCGGCCAGGTCGGAGACGATCCGGCGGGCCAGCCGCATGATTGCGTGGGCTGCCGTGGGCCTGGTGCTGTTCGGCGTCAACGCCGCATTGTCCGAGGCCGCTCACCAGGCGGGCTTTGTGACCTATATCTTCCCGCGCACGCTGCTGTGGTCGATGCTGCCCTACCTAGCGGCGTTCCTGCTGGTGCACCGGGCGCTGCATCTGCCGGCCATGGAAGGCGCCAGCATCGTCGGCGTGGCCGCTACCCTGCCGTTCGCGCTGCTGCTGATCGTCTATGCGGGGTTCCATATCGAGTACTCGCGGGGCGCCGTGCTGGTGGGCTACATCACCACGCTGGCATGGACCTGGCTCGGCTATCGCCGCTACGTGCAGAAGTACGTGCCGGTGTTCGGCTACATGGACCCCGAGACCCTGCAGCACCTGAACCGCATCATCGCGATGCCCGGCGCCAATCCGCCCGCCACCACCCGCTTCGAGCAGATCGGTTCGCCGGAGGAAGCCATGCATTGCGACGGCATCCTGGTGGAGCGCGGCCTGACAGCCGACCCCGCGCGCACGCGGCGGCTGACGCAGTACCGGCTGGGACACCTTCGCATGTACTCCGTCGAACGGATCGGCGAGATGCTGACCGGGCGCGTGGGCCTGGATCACATCGACGAGAATTTTTTCGACGATTACGCCGACCATTACCTGTTCGACTACATCAAGCGGCTGACCGACATCGTCGCGGTGATTGCGCTCGCCCCGCTGGCCGTCCCCATCGGCCTGGCCGTGGCGCTGGCGGTCAGCCTCGAGTCGCCGGGAGGCGCGCTGTTCCGGCAGCGGCGCGTGGGTCTTTTCGGCAGGCCGTTCACGATGCTGAAGTTCCGCAGCATGGGCGTGGACAAGCAAGCCCCGGCACAGTTTGCGCTGCGCCAGGACCCGCGCGTGACTCGCGTGGGCCGCATCATCCGCAAGTACCGGCTCGACGAGATCCCGCAACTGTGGAACGTGCTGGTCGGCGACATGAGCTTCATCGGCCCGCGCCCGGAACAGGTGCCGATGGTCGAAGAGTTCTCGGAAACCATCGCGTACTACCCTTATCGGCACCTGGTGCGGCCGGGCCTGTCGGGCTGGGCGCAGGTGCAGCAGGGATATGTCGGCTCCCATGCCGAAACGGTGACCAAGCTCAGCTATGACCTGTACTACGTCAAGCATTGCTCGTTCGCGCTGGACCTGCTGATCGCGGTGAAGACCGTGCGGACGTTGCTGACCGGGTACGGAGCGCGTTGATGACATCAACCGCGCCAGCGGGGCGCTCGCCAATGCGCATCATGCTGGTCACAACCGGGCTCAAGGTCGGCGGCGCGGAGCACCAGGTGGTGGCGCTGGCGCATTCCTTTCTGGCGATGGGCCACGCCGTTGCCATCCTGAGCCTGTCGCCGGGGCGGAAGATCGACGTGCCGCCGGGCGCCCTCGTGGTAGAGCTCAACATGCGCAAGACGCCGGCGGGCATGATGCGCGCCCTCTGGCAGGCGCGCCGGCTGGTCCGCGCATGGCGGCCCGACGTCATGCATGCCCATATGGTGCACGCCAACCTGTTCGCGCGGACACTGACGCGCGTGGCGCCCTGCCCGCCGCTGGTCTGCACGGCGCACAGCTTCCGCGAGGGCGGCCCGCTGCGTATGGCCGCATACCGGCTGACGGACCGCTGGACGGACATCACTACCCATGTCAGCAACGATGGACGTCTCGGCATGATCGCCGCGGGCGGTGTACCGGCGTCGCGGATCATCGTCGTGCCCAATGGCATCGACACCGACCGCTTTCAGCCCGACCCGACGGTGCGCCAGGCTTCGCGCGCGCAACTCGGCGTGGGTGCCGACACGCGCTTGCTGCTCAACGTCGGCAGGCTGGTGCCCGAGAAGGCCCAGGACACGCTGATCCGCGCGTTCGCCCGCATCGATCCGGCCATTCCCTCGCATCTACTGATTGCCGGCAACGGTGCGCTGCGGGAGCCGCTGTCAGATCTGGCAACGTCGCTCGGCATCGCGTCCCGCGTGACGTTGCTAGGGCAGCGCAATGACATCCCCGCCTTGCTGAACGCCGCCGACGCCTTCGCGCTGTCTTCAGACGTGGAAGGCCTGCCGATGGTGCTGGTGGAAGCCCTGGCATGCGGCTGCCCGGTCGTATCGACCGACGCGCCGGGTGCGGAGGAAGTGGTTGGCGAGCTCGGCACGATCGTGCCCCGTGGCAACGTCGATGCGCTTGCCGCGGCGCTGACCGATACCCTGCGCGCGGGGACCGGAACGCCCACGGCGCAAGCCGGCCGCCGCGCCCGTGTGCTGGCCGCCTTCTCTATTGAAGCCGTGGCCCGCCGTTGGCTCGCGCTCTACGCCAGCCTTCCAAGCACCGCCGTCGTGCCGCAAGCGGAGGCTGCCTGATGCGGCGACGCGTTGCGGGCAACCTGCTCTGGATGCTGGCCGAACGAGGCTTGCAGGTGGGCGTAGGCGTCGGCGTAGTCGCGATGCTGGCGCGCGCCCTGGGACCGGAGGGCTTCGCGCACTTCCAGTACGCGCAATCGATCGTGCTGATCGCCGCATCGTTTGCGCTCGTGTGCAGTGCCGAAGTGGTGGTGCCACGGCTGGTGGCGGCGGCGACGCCCGCGGCCGAGCAACAGTTGCTGTGGCAGGCGTTCGTACTGCGCCTGGGCGGGGGCGTCATCGGCTATCTGCTGATGTGCGGGTACCTGGGCATCACCGCACCGCTGGCCGACATCTGGCATGCCGCCCTGCTATTGGGCATCGCCATCCTGCTTCGCGAGCCTGTCGGCGTGGTCACGGCCTGGATGCAGGCCCATACCAACAACCGTCCCGGAACGCTATTCAGTCTGGCCGCACTGGCCATCAAGGCATCGCTGGTGGGCGCGCTGTTCGCCGCCCATGTCACGAACGTGGCGGGATATGCCCTCGCGTTCGCGGTAGAGGCCATCGTGCTTGCCGGCCTGCTCGCCATCTCTTACTGGCGCCAGCGCGTGCCGGGCCATGCCGGCTGGCAACCGGCGCTGGCGCGTGAACTGCTGGGCGCCGGCACGCTGTTCTGGATTAGCTTCATCCTGATGATGGGCGCACGCCGCGTCGACCAGTTGATCCTGCAGCCCGCCGTACCGGCGGCAGAGTTCGGTGCCTATGCAGCATGCATGCAGATCCTGGACAACTTCACGATGGTGGCGACTATCCTGGCCGCAGGTGTCGCGCCAAGCTATGTCTACGCACGCCAGCGTTTCGACGATGCCCACGCCAGCATCGGTCGCATTGCGCTGGGCTTGGGAGGGCTGGGGCTTGCCGGCGGCCTGGCCCTCGCCGCATGCGCCCCGTGGATCGTGACGCTGCTATATGGGCACGCGTTCTCGACCACGGTCGGGCTGCTGCGTATCGCGGCAATTATCTCCGCGCTGGTGTTCGCGGATGTCGCGCTGACGCTGCTGGCAGCCCACCTGCGCCAACCGCGCTGGGTGACCGTCAAGTGGGCGCTGGTCCTGGCCACGATTCTGGTGTGGGACCTCTTGATGATTCCGCGTTTCGGCAACTGGGCCGCCGTTGCCGGCTACGGCCTAGGCAACGCCGTCGCCGTGATGGTGGGCGCGCTGCTCTGGTGGCGGCACCGCCCCGCCCGGCAAATGGCATCGGCATGAGCAAGCTACCCACCATCTGCTTCCTGACCGGCACGCTGAACGCCTTTGCCGGCGCCGAACGCATGACTGCGGTCATTGCGAGTGCGCTGGCCGAGCGCCGGTATCGGGTATTCGTGCTGAGCCTGTGGGACCGGGACAGCGTTTTTCCGCTCCATCCGGATGTCGTGCACGACGCGCTGTTTGAATCACGGCCCTCATTCAAGCGCAAATACCTCGCCACGGTGGCCGGCATCCGGCGCTTCGTTCGCCAGCACGGTGTCGACGTGCTGATTGAAGTCGATACTATGCTGACGCTGTTCACGCTGCCGGCAACTGTGGGGCTGAAGGTGCGGCGGATTGCGTGGGAGCACTGTCATTTTGACGAGGATCTGGGACGGCGGGCGCGGCGGATGGCTCGGTGGTTGGCGGCGGGGACAAACGAGGCGGTCGTGGTGTTGACGGAGAGGGATCGCAGGCGGTGGCTCCAGACCGTGCGGCCGCGCAGCACGGTGACCTGCATAGCCAACCCACTACCCTTCCCGTTCCCGGATATGCCTTCGCCGCGCCGGAACAAGACCGTGCTGGCTATGGGGCGCTTGGTGTACGCCAAGGGCTTCGACGTGCTGATCCGCGCGTGGGCCCGGATTGCCCCGGTCGTGCCCGACTGGAGCCTCGTGATCCACGGAGACGGGGAGGAAAGGCAGTCGCTGGAGGCCCTTGTGGACAATCTTGGCTTGCGCAATTTCGTCCGGATGCCTGGAGTCTGTGCCGATGCCAGTGCTGCTTACACGAAGGCATCAATATTCTGTCTCAGCTCACGTTACGAGGGCTTCGGACTAGTATTGATCGAAGCAATGGCTTTCGGCCTGCCAATTGTCTCCACCAATTGCGAAACCGGCCCTAGGGAACTGCTGCGGTCGGGCGACAACGCGCTGACAGTGCCAGTCGAAGATCCGGAAGCCCTGGGCGCGGCACTGCTCGAAGCCATCCGGGGGACTTCCGACATGGCTTCGCTGACGGCAGCGGGCCGTCGGCTCGCTTCCACCTTCGACGCGAAACTCGTCGTGACGGCATGGGAAGTCCTGCTGGATGCTAAGGCCCGGCCCTCCGCTTGCCGGCACGGCTCCGCGTGACGAGTCAAGGGCGTCAATCTAGAATGCCGCATTTGCCCGGACCGGTTTGCACATACCAAATCTGACAGGCGACGGTTTCCATTGTCCTGCAATCTCCCGATTTCCGTGTCTCGACTGACTAGAACAAGAAGCTACCTAACAGCCGTGCTGGCTGCTGCATCCGTCGTAGGCATCCTTGCGGCGCTGTCCCGGTATAGCCCTGCGCTGCCGCTCTACTGGTCGTTCGACGCTGCCCAGGACCTCGCTGCCTGGATTTCGGGATGGCTGGCCCTGGCGCTGGCGCTGCGCCTTTGCACCCCGCTGCTCGCCCGCCCTCTCATCGTCGCAAGCCTTGGCGGATACCTTGCTTTCGGAGTCGGCCTCGATGCCGCGCTTTCCACTGCCGCCCTGTTCGTGTCGGCGCTGCTCTACGGCCGTGGCCTGTTGGCGCTAGCATTTCGCACCGACGATGGGAGCCCCGGCTGGTCGGCATCGATATTCGTCGGCTTGGCGCTGCTCTTGGCCATGTTGGGACTGGCGATCCATGCACCAATCAACTATCGGCACATTTACTGGGCGGTGCTGGCGTTGCCAGCTCTCGCCCTGCTGCGTCCGGGCAATGCAGCGAAGCTACGGCAGGAGTTGGGCAACCGGCTTACAGCGGCTGCAAAAATCGTGGACGGCATGCCGTATTGGGGCCTGGTCGTCCTGCTGGCGCTGCTGGCCATCAGTGCGCGCTACGCCTTCTTCCCGACCGTCGGCTATGACGACAATGCGCATCACCTACGACTGTGGACCGAACTTGCGCTGCATCAGCGGTATTCGTTCGATGTGCTCACGCAAGTATGGGAAGTGGCGCCGCTTTCGGTTGCGGGACTCCACGCCATTGCTTCGCTCTGCGCCGGTGAGGACGCCCGGGCAGCACTGAATCTCGCCCTACTCCTGCTGCTGTACATCCAGGTCTGGAGCACCCTGTTCCACTTCCGCCTCGGCCAACTGGACAGACTGCTGCTGTTGCTGGCGCTCGGCAGCACGCCGATGCTTGCCAGCCTTCTGAGCACGCTCCAAGCCGAGCTGTTCCTGGCAACGCTGATGGCGTGCGGTACGAGGTTGACGATGCAGATCCGCAAAAAGTGGGCATCGGCCGACGCCCTGGCGCTGCTAGCGATTGCCGCGCTCTGTGCGGCCACGAAGCTCCCGGGGGCGGTAGCAGGCGTGCTGCTGATCGGCACAGCGGTCGTACAGGCGGCCCGTACATCCGCCGGCAGCGCACCCCCCGCCGCGCTACGGTACCCCAGCTTTCTCGTGCTTGCCATTGGCATGTTCGCCGTCGCGGCACTCGGGTCGTATGTGAACGCGTGGATAGTCACCGGCAACCCGGTTTTTCCGCTCTACAACGGCATCTTCAAATCGCCGTACTTCGAGGCAGTCAACTTTTCCGACCAGCGCTGGAACCAAGGCTTCTCGCTGCAGAGCTACTGGAACGTCTTCTTCAAGACATCGGCGTTCAATGAGTCGAAGGACTTCGTGGCGGGATTCCAGTACCTCTTCTTGCCGGCGCTCGCTTTGCTGGCGCTCACGCGCGACGGTGCTTGCAAGGTGTTGATTGTCTTGATTCCGCTGTTCGGCTTCGGGATCATCATGTTCTACATGACCCAGTACTGGCGCTACGTGTTTCCGGTACTGCCGATGGCGACGGTTCTGATCGGCCTCTTGCTCGCCCAAGACCTGCCTCGGAGCATTCTGACTATCCGGGCTGTGATACTGGCCTGCGTCGGGCTGAACTTTTACTTCCTCCCAGGCATTTCCTGGGTATTTGACCGCACCAGCCCGCAACAGGCCTACACCGCCGCCCGCCGTGACGTCATTGCCAACCGGTACAACGCACCCAAGCAGCTCACGGCGTATCTCAATGACCGATACGCGGGGGCTACCGTCCTGTATCCGGCGTCGGCGCCGTTCGGGGCAACGCTACGTGGCAAGCCGGTGTACACGAACTGGTACGCACCCGTCCACGCGGCAGCCTTTGACGCGGCGCGCGATTCTGACGCGATCGTAGCCTTCCTGAAACAGGAGAGAATCGCCTTCGTTATCTGGAGCACGTTTGACAACTACCCTGCCGGAAGCGCGGGCTGGGCGTTGCGAGAATACCTTAGCCGCACGGCATACCCTGTGCTGCGGCTCGATAACTACACGCTATATCGTTTAACTGACACCGACCTGGCATATCGTAGAATCTTTGATTTACTGGACCAGACCGGTGAGAAAGGCACAATCGTCGAGAGTGAGCAGCCGAAGCCCTTGGCCACGCTTGCGATTGACCGCGCCACATCGCTGCGCTATCGGGTGACATCGCGCTGCGACTCGCCAAAGGGACGCATGATCCTGACCCTGCGGTGGAACACCAGCGATGATGCGTACTATCGACTAGTTCCCTGCGACACGACTGAATCCGATTTCACCGAAGCACTGCCCGTTCCTGTTGGCGTGACGCATGCAGAACTTCAACTCGCGAGACAGGACACGGCCCAGGTCGTCGTTACGAACGTGAAGATTGACTCCCATTGAAGACGCGAACGATGCAAAACCAACCCGCCATTGCCGTCGTGATTCCAAGCTACAGGGTCAGGACGCACATTCTCGGCCTGCTTGCGCGCATCGGGCCGGAGTGTTCCAGAATCTATGTGGTGGACGACTGCTGCCCAGATGGCAGCGGTGACTACGTGACAGCTAGCAATCAGGACCCGCGCGTCGTTGTCCTTAAGAACGAGGTCAACCTTGGTGTTGGCGGTGCGGTTATGCGCGGCTATCAGCAGGCCATTGCGGACGGCATGGACATTATGGTCAAGCTCGATGGCGACGGACAAATGGACCCGGCGCTGATACCCGATTTCGTGTCGCCAATCATGAGCGGCGAAGCCGACTACACCAAGGGAAACCGGTTCTTCGACCTCGAGGAAATCGCCGCGATGCCCAAGGTACGGTTGTTCGGCAACGCCATCCTGTCGTTCATGACCAAAGTGTCGTCCGGCTACTGGGACTTGTTCGATCCGACCAATGGCTACACCGCAATTCATCGCGATGTAGCGCAACGGCTTCCCTTCGCGAAGATTAGCCGCCGGTACTTCTTCGAGACCGATATGCTGTTTCGCCTGAATACCTTGCGCGCCGTCGTGGTTGATGTGCCCATGGACGCCAAATATGGCGACGAGGTGAGTGGCCTGCACATTCGGAAAATCGTGGGCGAGTTTCTGTTCAAGCACGCCCGGAATTTCGTCAAGCGGATCTTCTACAACTACTATCTCCGCGACATGTCGCTGGCATCCATCGAGTTGCCGCTGGGGATCGCGATGATGCTGTCAGGCATGCTGTACGGCGGCATTCACTGGGTCGGGTCGATACAGCGCGGCACGGCCACGCCGGCAGGCACCGTCATGCTGGCAGCCGTGCTCCTGCTGATCGGGCTGCAATTCACACTGGCTTTCATCGCCTACGACATCGCGTCGGTCCCGCATCGAGCCATCCAGAAGCGCGCCAGGCGCAAGCCGTCAGTTCGCGGTACGGTCGATGATTAAGCGCCAGTTCATCTTCTTCGTGTTGGGTGGCATCCTGTCGATGCTCGTGGATATCGCATCGATGCAGGCGCTGATGCACATGCGCGTGGGCTATGGCATCGCTGCGTCCGTGGGCTTTGTCGTGGGGCTCGTCGTCAACTACGTCTGCCACGCGCGTGTTACCTTCAAGGCGCGACATACAGCTTCCATGCCCTTCAGATACGGCACTGTGGTCTTGTTGAACTACCTAATCACGATGAGCCTGATCGTGGTGGCCAAGCACCAATTTGACAGCGCTCTGGTCGGAAAGATCATCTCGCTGCCCATCGTCGCGCTCAATGGATTCGTGCTTAGCAGACTATGGGTATTCCGATGACAACTTATGCACAGGCAGGTGTCGAGGCGGACAAGCTGCTGCGGTACAGGGCCCTATTCCTGAAGTGCTTTCCAACGGCAGACAAGTTCCGGCATCCCGCATTCCTTCGTTGGCTGTATGCCGGCAATCCGGACGGTCAGGTCGTCGGATTTGATGCATTTGACGGCGACCTCCTGATCGCGCACTACGCGTGTGTTCCAGCAATGGTTCGCATCGGCGGATCGCAAGCGCGCGCGCTGCTCTCACTGAACACGGCGACACACCCTGAATACCAGGGCAAGGGGTTGTTCACGCAGCTTGCGAACATGACCTATCGCCACGCGGCCGAGTTGGGTTTCGATTGTGTGTATGGCGTGGCAAATGCCAACAGCACACCAGGGTTTGTGAGGAAGCTGGGCTTCCAGTTGGTGCAGCCGCTAGACGCTCGACTCGGCATCGGCGGCTTGGGCATCGATTTTGACGCCGTCGCCCGCAACGCAGAGTTCGAGCGAACCTGGACGCGGGAAGCAATCGGATGGCGGCAGGCCAATCCCGTCAACGCGATCCAATGTCAGCGCCACGGGCAAAAACTCAGTTTGACCGCGCAGGCGTCGGGTCGGATTCTGTCTGCGTATGCGGAGCTTCCCGTCTCTGCGGCTCTGCAGAGCGCCGCCACCGGTGGACGCGGAGCGCCGTTCCGCCTCTACCTAGGACTCACACCCGACGGCGCCTGCGAATTCCACACCTACGCCCAGATTCCGGCGCGCCTGCGTCCGTCGCCGCTGAACCTAATCTACCGGTCGCTGCAGGGTGAAAGCCGGCAGCTGACGCGTGGCCACGTTCAGTTCTCGTTCCTGGACTTCGATGCCTACTGAAGCGTCCGGGGCGCGCCCCGTCTCTGCGTTCCTTTTCGCGCACCAGGACGATGAATTCGGTGCCTATGAGCTGATTCTTGCCGCCGTCAGGCGGGGACATCACGTGGTCTGCGCCTATTTCACCACCGGTGTCTCTCAGGGCGGGGATTCCTCACAGCGCGACAAGGAATCCCTGGGAGTGCTGAAACAACTTGGCGTGCTGCCGGCCGATGTCAGGTTCCCGGGTACCGAGCTTAATATCAGCGACGGCCAACTGCTGTCCTCGCTAGGGCCTGCGGGCACCTGGACCCGCCGGTGGCTCGACGCACTCGCCAACGTGCAGTGTGTCTACCTGCCTGCATGGGAAGGCGGTCATCCCGATCACGACAGCCTGCATGCCAGCGCGCTCATGGCATGCGCCGACGCGGCACTGCTGGACGTCGTCCGGCAGTTTCCACTTTACAACGCATATCGTTGCCCCGCGCCTTTTTTCAAAGTGCTTTCGCCCCTGCGCGAGAACGGGCCGGCCGATGCGCAGCGCATACCATGGGGGCATCGTATTCGGTTCCTGCGATATGCGCTGAGCTATCCGTCGCAGCGAAAGAGCTGGATCGGCTTGTTCCCCTTCATGTTGCTGCATCTCGTGTTCAAGGGGACGCAGGCGGTGCAGCGCGCCAGCCTGACGAGGATTGCCGAACGGCCTCATGCCGGCCCGCTCTATTACGAATCCCGGCGTTTCGCGACCTGGCCCGAAGTCACCTCGCACATCCAAGCATGGCTGGCCCGCCGCGCGTCGGCCATCAATGCCCCCAAGCCTCCCAATCCGGCCCTTTGATCACGGCCCATACGATGACCACTACGATCAAGAAGACCTTCTTCTATCTGATCCTGATCCAGGGCGGCAACTATCTGTTTCCGCTCCTGTTGCTGCCCTACTTGGGCAAGGTCCTGGGTGTGAAGGAGTTCGGCGTGCTCGCCTACTGCCAAGCGATCATGCAATACCTAATGCTACTCACGGACTATGGCTACAACCTGACGGCCACTCGGCTGGTATCGCTGCACCGGAACGAGCCTGACGCGCTAAATCGCGTCTATTCAAGCACCACATCGGGACGAGTTGCGCTGATGCTGGGAGCGCTGCTATTGCTGCTGGGCGGCATCGCCTTCGTGCCCGACATCCGGCAGCACTGGGCGGTATTCGCTGCAGCTAGCGTAGGGCTCATCGCAAATGCCTTGACGCCACTATGGCTGTTCCAGGGCCTCGAACGCATGAAGGCTCTGGTACTGCCCACCTTCGCATCGAAAGCTATCAGCCTGATTTGCGTGGTGTCGCTGGTAAAGGGCGATGGCGATGCAGCCTTGGCCGCACTCGGCATCAGCATTGGCAATGCGGCGCTGGCCGTGGCGGCGCTTGCCATCATTTCCAACGGAAAGCTGGTGGCCTTCACCACCGTCCGGCTGCGGGAAATCCGTGTAACGCTGGTCGATGGGTTTCCGGTGTTCCTCTCCGTCGTACTCATTAGCTTCTACGTCAACTTCAATTCGATCCTGCTGAACTACTTCTACGGACCCGTGGTCGTTGGGCAGTTCGCCATGGCCGACAAGATCCGATTAGCGGCACAAGCGGTGTTCGTCGTCATCGGGCAGGCGTTCTACCCGCGCATCAGCCAGTACAACGCCAACGACCCCGCGGCCGCGCACAGGCTGGTCCGCACGGCGGCAGTGGCCATCATGGGCTCGTCAGTCGTCATGCTGGCCGTCATCATGCTGGCCGCCGACTGGGCCGTGACGTTCTGGCTTGGCGAGCAGTTCCGCCCGTCGATCGGCCTGCTGAAGCTCGAGGCGATCATGCTGCCGGTCATCGGCTTGGCGCTGGTCTACGGCAACCTGGGATTGATGGCGATGGGCAAGACGCATGCCCTGCGCAATGTCTATGTCGTCGCGACAGTCCTGCACATGATCTACGTCGTGCCCCTGACGCTGGGGTGGGCTGCGGAAGGGACGATCGTCTCGGTCATACTGACGGAGCTGATCGGCGCCGCTGCATTCGCGTGGATATATGTCCGGGAACGCCGGCGCCTGGACACACAGGCGCCGCCCGCCTAGACGGCGGCGCACGACGACCGCCAGGCCACCCGCATTGCGCGGCAGCCTGGCGCATCGACATCAGTCGAACTTGTCCGCATCGGCAAACCGCTTGCCGGCGGCATCCTTGGCGGCCAGGGTCGGCTCGCCGTCGATGGGCCATTGCACGCCCACCGTCGTATCGTTCCAGAGAAGGCTGCGCTCGTGCTCGGGATACCAGTAGTCGGTGGTCTTGTAGAGCACCTCCACTGCGTCGCTGGTAGCCACGAATCCGTGCGCAAAGCCAGGCGGCACCCACAACTGCCGCTTGTTCTGCTCGGACAGGGTCACGCCAACCCATTTGCCAATATTGGGCGAGCTGCGCCGCAGGTCCACGGCCACATCGAATATCTCCCCGCGCACCACACGCACCAACTTGCCTTGCGGCTGGCAGATCTGATAATGCAGGCCGCGCAGCACGCCCTTGGCGGAGCGGCTGTGGTTGTCCTGGACAAAGGCCGTGTCCAGCCCGGTCAGCTGCTGGAAATCACGCTGGTTGAAGCTTTCGAAGAAGAATCCACGATCATCGCCAAAGACCTTCGGCTCGATGACGAGGACTTCGGGCAACGCTGTCGGAGTCGCGACAAATGGCATGGCAACGTTCCTTTATTTCAGAAGACCGAGCAGGTACTTGCCGTACCCGTTCTTGGCCAGTGGCGTGGCAAGCTCCTGCACTTTGGCGGCATCGATCCAGCCCTGCCCGAAAGCGATCTCCTCGGGGCACGCCACCATCAGGCCCTGGCGCTTCTGCAGCGTGGCGATGAATCCGGTGGCTTCAAGCAGGCTGTCGTGCGTGCCGGTATCCAGCCAAGCATAGCCACGGCCCATGATCTCGACGTTCAGCGAACCCTGTTTCAGGTAGTGCCGGTTGACGTCGGTGATCTCCAGTTCGCCGCGCGCCGAAGGTTTGATGCCAGCAGCAATGTCGCACACCTGACTATCGTAGAAATACAGGCCCGTCACGGCGTACGCGCTCTTGGGCTTCTGCGGCTTTTCCTCGATGCTGATGGCGTTCTGGCTGGCATCGAACTCGACCACGCCGTACCGCTCCGGATCCGTCACGTGATACGCGAACACGCTGGCCCCCTGCTCGCGCGAGTCTGCATTCTTGAGCAGGCGCGGCAGATCATGGCCGTAGTAGATGTTGTCGCCGAGAATCAGCGCGCTGGAACCGCCGTTCAGAAAATCGCGCCCGATGATGAACGCCTGCGCCAGGCCATCCGGGGACGGCTGCACGGCGTAGCTGATCTGCATGCCCCACTGGCTGCCGTCGCCCAGCAACTCGCGGAAGCGGGGCGTGTCGGCAGGGGTGGAGATGATTAGCACTTCGCGAATGCCGGCCAACATCAGCGTGCTGAGCGGGTAGTAAATCATCGGCTTGTCGTAGACTGGCATCAGCTGCTTCGAAACCGCCTGCGTGACCGGATAAAGCCTGGTGCCGGAGCCACCAGCGAGAATAATGCCCTTGCGTGTCGTCATGGTCTTTTCCTTCTCGGCCGGTGCATGGATTTGCCCCGGCCCTGTGCGCATGTACTGTGCGCACTGCGCACCCTGAAGCCTGCTTATGTGGCGCTGGCCTCCGGCGCCAGATAGCGGATCGCATCGCGCAACGAGGTGATCACCGCCGTTGCCTGGCCCTGCGATTCCTCATACTGCTTGCCCACCGGTGGCGTAAAGAGCAGGTTAGAAGCCACACCCGCCGCCAGACCCGCCTCGATATCGCTGATCTTGTCGCCGACGAGTACGGAGCGGGTCAGGTCCACCTCGAACTCGCAAGTGGCCTGCAGAAACATGCCCGGCCCGGGCTTGCGGCATTCCGACTCGCGCTTGTAATCGCCAATGCCGTGCTCGGGGTGATACGGACTGAAGTAGACGGCGTCGATTTCCGCACCGGCGGCCTTGAACTCCGCGCGCATCCATTCCGTCAGCGCGTGAAAGTCGTCCTCGGTGTAGTAGCCTCGCGCGATGCCGGCCTGGTTGGTTACCACGAAGATCCAGTAGCCTTGTGCCTTGGCGGCGCGGCACAGATCGAAGATTCCATCCAGGAATTCGAAGTCGGTCGGGCGATGGACATAGCCGTGGTCTACATTCACCACGCCATCGCGATCGAGAAACAGTGCTGGCCGTGGCGTCATTTCACGATACCTGCCAACTCGGTCTGCGCCCGCGCA
The DNA here is from genome assembly GCF_900104095.1 of Ralstonia sp. 25mfcol4.1. Classification (GTDB taxonomy): domain Bacteria; phylum Pseudomonadota; class Gammaproteobacteria; order Burkholderiales; family Burkholderiaceae; genus Cupriavidus. Next base: position 29,431 of record NZ_FNJO01000012.1, read on the forward strand.
TAGTCATCGGGCACACCGATGTCGATGAAATACCCCCGCGTGACAAACACACCGACGTGCTGCTGCGTCATGGCATGCGCCAGATAGTCCGATTCGAGCGAAAAGGGCTGGCCCCGGGTGAATGCATCCAGGCACCGGCGCGGCAGCACATAGCACCCGGCATTGATCAGCCCCGGGCCCGCAACGCCTTTCTCGATGAAACCTCGCACACGACCGCGCTCGACGTAGAGCCGGCCGTAGCGGCTGGTATCGGGCACGTCACGGGCCACGATGATCGGGCCGGGGTCGCGCGACAGCTGGCGCACGACTTCGGTCACTTCCAGATCCAGGAACGTATCGCCATTGAACACAAAGACGTGCTCGCCAGTGCAGCGCTCCAGCGCCGCGCGCAGCGCCCCGCCAGTGCCCAGCGGCGTGTCCTCGATCTCGTAGACCAGTTCCATGTCCGCGTAGCGGTCGCCGAAGTGACGCACGATCTGCTCGGACAGATATCCCAGCGACAACACGACGCGAGTAAAGCCCTTGCCTGCCAGCGTGGTCAAAAGGATCTCCAAGAACGGGCGTCCGGCAACCGGGGCCATGGCCTTCGGGACATCTGCCACCACCTGCCGCAGCCGCGTGCCGAGGCCTCCAGCCAGGACGATTGCCTCCATCAAGCCTTACCTCCGAAAATCTCGTTCTCAATGATGCCGCACAGGATGTGCCCCAGCACCAGGTGACCTTCCTGGATCTTCGGCGTGTCGGCCGCCGGCACTTCCAGCAAATGATCGCAAAGCGCGCCCATCGGGCCACCGCGATTGCCGGTGAGGCCGATCGTCGTGATGCCGGCAGCACGGGCTGTCTCAAAAGCCAGCAGCACGTTGGGCGACTTGCCCGACGTCGAATAGGCGATCAGCACGTCGCCCGGCTTGCCCTGCGCCTGCACCTGGCGTGCGAACAGCTTCTCGTAGCCGTAGTCGTTGCCAATCGCGGTCAGGATCGACGAGTCCGTCGTCAGCGCTACGGCCGGCAGGCCCGGCCGGTCGAAGGCGAACCGGCTGACCAGTTCGCCCGCGATATGCTGGGCATCGGCCGCGCTGCCGCCATTGCCGGCCAGCAGGACCTTGCCGCCCGCCTTCAGCGACGCCACGCAGGCCATCGCAGCTGCCTCCACGGCGGCAAGCAATGCCGGCTGCGCCAGCATTTCGGCCATGATGCGCTGGGTTTCCTTGACCTGGTTGACGATGTAGGTCGCGTTCATACGATGCTCCATGCTTGCGTGCCGTTCTTGGTGAAGTGAGCGTTGCTCACCTGGCCCTCATAGTTATTCAATGTGTGAATGACCTGCATGCGGCGGTCCGGCGGCACGAAGAACATCATGAAACCGCCACCGCCCGCGCCGGACACCTTGCCCGCCAATGCGCCGGCCTTTACCGCACCCTCGTAGATCTCGTCGATCAGCGGATTGGATACCGTGCGCGCACTCTTCTTCTTGTTTTCCCAACCCTGGCGCATGGACTCGACGATGCCGGAGAAGTCACCCTTGAGCAGGCATTCCTTCATCACGTACGCTTCGCGCTTGATGTTGTGGAAGGTTTCGATGGAGTCCTGGCCGCCGGATTGCATGTTGCTGCTCTGGTCGGCGATGATCTTTGCCGATTCACGCGACACGCCAGTGTAGAACAGCACCAGCGACGCCTCCAGCTCGCAAATGATCCAGTTCTTGATACGCAGCGGGCTGATCAGCGCGCGCTCCTCGGCGTAGAACTCCATGAAGTTGAAGCCACCGAACGTTGCCGAATACTGATCCTGTCGGCCGCCCTTGAGACCGCAATCCACGCGTTCGATCTTGAACGCCATGCGCGCGATCGCGTAGTCGTCGAGTGGCAGGCGCAGCAACTCCGCAAACGCGCGGATCATCGTCACCACCAGCGTGGAGGACGAGCCCAGGCCCGAACCCGCCGGCGCATCGCAGAACGTTGCTAGTTCGAGCGCCATCTGCACGCCGTTGTTGAACGTCGTCATGATCTCCCGATAGACGGCCTCATGCAGCGCGAGCCTGGAGCCGACTGCAAACGCTTCGTCCAACGGGCGCTCCACTGCCACATTCTGGTCCGTGGCGACAAACCGGACCGTAGGCGTATCCAGCACCTTGATCACCGCGTAGGCATAGCGATCGATCGTGGCGTTGAGAACTGCCCCGGTATGCACATCGCAATACGGCGATACATCGGTACCGCCGCCCGCGAGTCCCAGACGAAGTGGCGCGCGTGCTCGAATAATCATAGTCAATCACCTGAAAAGACAATCATCTTGATGTGGTTTCCCGATCCCGTGCATAGGCCGGGCGGCGATGTCCGGCGAGCTGGCCGTCACCGCGCGGCGATCCTCGCGCGGAAATGCCAGCAACAGCACCGCAAAGCCAAGGAAGAAGGAAATCGATTCGTGCCCCGCGCTCGCGAGCGACGTCAGCAGCAGGTAGACGATGGCTGCCTTGGCGCGCGGGTCGCTGATGCGGATGCGGCGGCATATCATGTACAGGGTCCAGATGAAGAAGACGCCGAACACCAGCAGGAAATCGAACAAGGTGGACTTGGTCGATACATTGCTGAGGTTCTCGACGATCTCCGTCACCTCGGAAAAATTGAGCGGGAGCATCGAGCCCAGCCACCCCATCGCCCAGCCGCCAAATGTCTGGACCGCGCCATAAAATCCATAGTAGCCGAACCCGAATGGGTTGACGACCTGGCCCACCAGCCCCGTCAGCCACAGCGTCATGCGCGTGGAACCCGAGGTGAAATTACTGAGGTCGTGCGCCACCGCCTCGGCCTGGCGGAAGCCCACGGCGATCACGATCGGCGCGAAGAACAGCAGGTACGGAATCAGCCGACGCGACATGCTGACCCAGAGGAACGCCACGAGAATGCTGATGGCGGCGCCTTTCGAGCCCACCAGGCCCAGCACGACCATCATCAGCAACATGAACGTCGCCTGGCGCTTGGCCGAATACGGGCGGGCCATCTCCTTGATCAGGTACAGCATCATCGCGTAGCGGCCGATGATCGTGCCGAAGTGCGAATTCTCCTGCATGAAGCCGCGCGCGCGTTCGTCGCCGATCACCTGGTACGCCGGCGCGAACACCAGCTCGCTCACGGCGGATGGCAACAGGTGGAAATGATCGCTGAACACGTAGCCGATCGCACAGATCACGAGTGCCGCTATCAGCGCCCGGCGCAGATGCCGGATGCGCAGATGGTCGATGAACAGCAGCGGCGACAGCCATACCATGGACAGCACCAGCAGCGTCACCGACTTGCCCACGAAAAACACGGTCGGACCGGCAATCAACGCGCAAAAGATCGATACCACGGCCCCGTAGGCAATCATCCACCAGACATTGCGGCTGACATCCGACTGGGCGCGCCCTTCCACCAGCCGTACCAGCAGCACGACGGGCAGGCAGCACGTGAGCAGCAGCGGCCCCGGAGAGGCGGCCAGATAGCCGAGAACCTCCGGACGATAGAATGCCCCGAACGCCATTAGGGCGATCGACACCGAGAACGCGATGGATAACAGCCAGGAAATAATCATGCTGGTTCCGACACCGACACGGTGCCCGCGCCGCTGAGCAATCGGCCGATTTCCGCATGAATCTCGTCCGCGAACAGCTGCCAGCTTGCGTGCTGCTCCACGGTGCGGCGGCCGGCCTCGGCAATATCGCGCCAGAACGCGTCGTCGGTCACCAGGCGGCTCACGCCGGCGACGAATTCCTGCGCCGTGTCGAACGCCAGCAGGTTCTCGCCGGGACGGAAATAGCCGCAACTTTCGGCGTCGAGGCGGGTGGCCACGACCGGCACCTGGTTGGCCATGGCCTCAAGGATCTTCTTGCGGATGCCGCCGCCGACATAGGTGGGCGACACCAGCGCCAGCGATTCGGCGAACGCGGCGGCAAGCGACGGCACGAACCCCAACGCGCGAATGCGCAATGCGCCAAGCTGCTCCGGCGTCATGCCCACCAGCGCCGCCAGGCGGTTCTCGTCGACACCGGTCACGGCGACCGATACTTCTTGCAGCGCCGGTTCCGCCGAAGCCGGCGCCCACACGGTGTGGAGGAAGCGCTTCAGGCTGGCGACGCTCTGGGTTGCGCTCGGATTGAGCAAGGCCAGCAGCTGGGTCGATACCACCTGACGGCTCACCGTACGCTTCGGGGGAATCGGAATGCCCTCGGGCGCCAGGCGGAAATTGCTGCGCTTGTCCTGGGCCCGCGCAATCGCCAGGTCGTGGTCCGTCAGAAATGCCACGGCGTCCACGCGCTTCCAGATGTCAATCTCTTCGCGACGCGTAAGGTGGGCGAACAGGCCCGCCGCCAGTCGCTTGACCCCGCCCAGGGAATCGCGATAGCTGTACACCAGTTCGTACTCGATATTGTGCTCGCGCAGCACGATGGGCACATGCCAGCCCCTGGCCCGGCTGATCTTCTCCGCCAGCGCCACGGTATGAGGGTGAAAGCAGAGAATGGCGTCGAACGTATCGCTGCCGATCGCTTCCAGATGCACCCGCGCGGCATCCGCCGTCGAGTACTTGGCAAACTTGTAGGGTTGCCCGCGCATCGTGGCATTGGCCACCACGCTGATCGATTCCACCGGCGCGAACGGCACGGCGAGCTGGCGCACACCCATGGCCTGGTAGCCATCGGCAACGGCGGCACTGTTCTCGGCTCGCGGATAGGCATAGGTGACATCGAAATGGCGGGCCAGCGATGCCAGTGCCCCCTGAATGCCTTCCTTGCCGCCGTTCACCGGCGGAATGACCTCCTGGGGCCCCAGCGCGAGTAGCTTGATTCTCTTCATTTTCGTACGATCCGCGAGAGCAGTACGTTGGCTTTCGCACCGAGCCGGTACTTGAATCCATAGTTGACGGGCATCACCAGCCCCTGCCGCTGCAGGAGCGTCTCGCTCAGGAGATATTCGAACGCCACGGTGACGGCCTTGCGCAGGATCAGGTCCTCGGGCGTCGACGGGTTCAGGCGGCCCTTCCATGACCAGGGGCTGACCGGGCCAAACAGATGCACGTGCAGCAGGTGCTTCAGGGGCGTATGCGCGCTGCAGAGCTGGTCGAGCCAGGCACGCACGGTGCCGCTTTCGGCATCGGACGGCAGTTGCCGGCTCAGATCCCACATGGTCTCGAACCCCGCCCGGTTCAGCAGGAAGCAGAACGTCGAAAGGTGCCGGCGCGTGGGATTGCGCGCATCCACCATCAGCAGGTCGGTGGAAGGATGGACTTCGCCCGCCGCAGCGGGCTCGTCGACAGCGGCCAGGCTCGGCATCAGGGCACTCAGGCGCTGGGCCAAGGGCCGCCACGCGTGCTTGGTGAACAGTGTGTCGTTCAGCACCACGTACAGGTCGTGATCCCCAGCGATGTCCAGGGCCGAGGCATAGGCCGAGATATCGAAGAAGCGGCCCTTGCAGGGTACCCAGGATGTGGCGCCGACTGGCTCCACGGCGGCCTCCACTGGCGCACGCATGCTTACCAGGCACTGGCGGGAAAATCCGCCGTCCTGCATCAGGATCTCAGCAAACGACGATGTCAGGCGTGCGAATTCCGCAGGCGACGTGTAGTAGCACGCACCGATGAGCGCAACGCGCAGGTTCTGCAGGTGTCGGGGCGACAGCGGTGAATTGCTTGTCATACGGGGGTCCAGGAATACAGCGTCCGGCAAGCGCCGGTCATTCAACAGTGAAGGGAAAGGGGCGGCAGGCGCGGTGACAGCGGGTCACCGCGCTGGCGACGCCCTTCAGTCATCGGCGTCCGTAGTTGTCCTCGAGCCGGACGATGTCGTCCTCGCCAAGATAGCTGCCCGATTGCACTTCGATGATCTCCAGCGGCATACTGCCGGGATTGGCAAGCCTGTGTACTTCGCCAAGCGGGATGTACGTCGACTGGTTCTCGGTCAGCAGGGTCGTCCTGTCACCGCAGGTGATCTCGGCCGTGCCCTTGACCACGATCCAGTGCTCCGCGCGGTGGTAGTGCTTCTGCAGGCTCAGGCTGGCCTTGGGCTTCACCTGGATGCGCTTGACCTTGAAGCGGTCGCTTTCGTCCACGCTGTCGTACCAGCCCCACGGGCGATGCACCTTGCGATGCAGGGTCTGCTCCTGGCGCTGCTGCCGGCTAAGCGTGTTGACGATGTGCTTGACGTCCTGGCTGTGCGACTTGTCCGCTACCAGGACGGCATCCGGCGTCTCGACCACGATGAGATCCTCGACCCCAACCACCCCGACTAGGCGGCTGGTGGCATGTACCAGCGTATTTCGGCTACCGGTGGTAATGACATCGCCGAGATGCGCGTTACCGGCCGCGTCCTTGGGCAAAATGTTCCAGATCGCGTCCCATGCGCCGAGATCGCTCCATCCGGCATCCAGCGGCACCATGCGGATCGGGAAGCGGCTGTTCGGGCAGCGCTCCATCACGGCGCAATCGACGGAATCGTCCGGAATCTCGCAGAACTCGGCCTTGCCGGGCCGCGTGAAATTGTCGTCGCGGGTGCGCGCATCCCAGGCCAGCCGGGTTGCGGCCAGCACATCGGGGCGAAACTCCCCAAGGGCGGCCAGCCAGACCGAGGCGCGCAACACGAACATGCCGCTGTTCCAGCAATAGCCGCCCGCCTCCAGGTAGCGCTGGGCCGACGCGGCATCGGGCTTCTCGACGAAGGCCTCGACGTCGCGCACCGTACTGGCATCGGCCGGATTGTCGCGGGTCTTGATATACCCGTAACCGGTTTCCGGACGCTCGACAGGAATGCCAAGAATGACGATAGCGCCCGTCGCCGCTTCGCGGACCGCCGTCTGCAGCGCGGCGGTATAGGCGGCATTGTCGGCAATCGCCTGGTCCGCCGGCGTCACCACGAGCACCGGGTCGTTGCCGGACTCCACGGCAGCCAGTGCGGCCAGCGTGAGCGCGGGCGCAGTGCCGCGTCCGGCCGGTTCCAGCAATGCCGCGCCCAGCGGCACCCCGGTTTCCCGTAGTTGCTCGAGCGCCAGGAAGCGCTGCTCCTCGTTGCTGACGATGATCGGATGACCAACTGGCGCCTCGGCGGTTCCCAACCCCGTCACCCTGGAAATTGCCTGCTGGAAAAGGCTCTCGTTACCCGTCAGGCAGAGGAACTGCTTGGGAAACCCGGCCCGTGACAGCGGCCAGAGGCGCGTGCCGGAACCACCGCACAGAATTACTGGAGTCACCGAAATCATGAGATATTCCTTTGCCATTCAAGGCACCGCCCTGCGACTATGCTGGCGCAACCGCCCGTCCCGACTTCACGCACCGGACGCCTAGCCTCCCAGGGCACTACACCACCAGACGCTCGTAGGCAGCCATCATCCGCTTCACGGAAACCTCTTCGGTGAATTCCGTCATGAATCGTTGGCGCGCCCCCTCCGAAAAGCGTCTGCGGTCCTGGTCCGAGTTCAGGATGCGGTTGCAGGCTTCCGCCAGCGCCCCTGCGTCATTGATCGGCACGTTGATGCCGCTGACGCCCTGCTTGTTGACCCAGGGCACGCCGGAGCCGGGAATGTTCGTGGCGACGATCGGCAGGCCATAGGCCATGGCCTCCAGCAACACGACGCCGAACGCCTCGGCACGCGTCACGGAAGGCAGGCAGTACAGCGACGCAGCGCCAAACAGTGCGTGCAGCGCTTCGTCGGAAAGCCGGCCGGCCAGGATGACACGGTCTGCCACGCCCGCTGCGCGAATCGCCGCATCGAGAGACGCCTGCAAGGGGCCGCCGCCCACGATCACGACCACCGCATCGTCGCACAAGCGGCCAGCGGCTTCGATCAGGACATCGAACCCCTTGTACGGCACCAGTCGGCCCACGGCGAGTATCACCTTCCGGCCCGCCAGCTTGCGCGACAGGTCGGCCGGTACGGTGGCTTCGGCGACAGGCTCCTCGCTGGGCGCTCCGGCCTGTTTGCGGGCGTCGGTCACGCCGATCGGCACCACCGTGACCTTTGACTCGAAGCGGCTCAGTAGCGGCGACGCGTGGGCGTACACCTGCGAAGTTGCCACGATGCAGTCCGCGCGCTTCAGCAGAGCCACTTCCAGTGGGCGCAGTAGCCTGCCCAGCACGCCCTTGTTGATTACGTCGGCGTGCCAATGCACCAGCAGCCGGGGCTTGCGCCCGATCAGCAAGGCGCCCAGCGCGCCCAGCATGTTGGGTACGTGCAGGTGAACCAGATCGGCGCTGCGGGCCGCCTTCAGGCATGCGAGCAGATAACGCAGTCCCAGCGGCTGCGAAGCGACCATCTTGCCGATCGGCAGGCGAACGATGCGCACGCCGTTCACGACGCTGGTCTCGTCAGCAGCCGATTTCTTGAAACACACGACCGAGACATCGTGGCCGGCGTTCGCCGCGCCTTGCGCGAGGCTTGACGTCACGCTTTCGATGCCGCCGGCATCGGGGGGATAGTACTTCCCAAAATGAACAATCTTGGACATCATCATCTTGCTTCCGGCGGGCGCCAGCGTGGGCAATCAGCCATCACATCGGGACCGGGCTGCCTGCCCTGGGCAATTGCCACCCGGCACGTCGTTATCCATCCCGCTGATCTGCCAGGGACCTTGCCCCGATGACACGGATCCGCGGGGCGCCTCAGCGCTTCTTGAAAAACCAGACCAGCGACAGCACCAGTGCCGCCACGAGCCCCAGCAACAGGCCCACCGCGGCAAACGCGGACTTGCGCGGGAACACCGGGAAACGGCTCACATCCGGCGCGCCCAGTGCGCGGGTTTCGAACGTGCGGGCCGGATCCAGACGCTCCACGAGCGCGCGCTTGCGGCGCTCCAGCGCCTGGACGGTGGCTTCGCTCTGCGTCAGCAGTTGGGACAGCAGTAGGCGTTCCGAGAACTGCTTCGAAACGTCGCCGCGGAATTGATCCTGTACGATCTTCTGGAACTCGGCCCTGCGCGCGGCCTCAGCCGTCAGCGACGCATCGATCTGCCCCAGTTCCGACTTCAGCCGGGCGATCGATGGCTTGGCCAGCGCCGCGTGAACTTGCGTCAGCTCGTCCTCGAAGCCCTTGGCATACTTCGCCGCCTGCTCCTTGCTATACGCACGCACCGAGACTTCCAGCAGGTCCGAGTTGCGCATCTGGTTCACGGTGGCCGACTTCAGGAAAAGATCGGCGTCGACGCTCGGCTGGCTCGCCGAATACGGAATGCCCAGCCGCTGTACCACGGTTTCCAGGAATGGCCGCGAACGCATGCGGTCCACTGCCCGGCCCGGCGGCTCCAGCGCGGCACCGTTGGTACCCTCCTCGCCACCTATCTGCCCGATCTGGAGCAGGACCGTGCCTTGCCATTGCGGCTTGACCAGGTATGTCACGCCAAAGCCGGCAACCGCACCCAGCAGGGCGCCCACCAGCAGCCACCATTTCGCGCGCTTCAGAAACTCCAGAGTCATCCGGCCGAGCGCGGCATCCAGCTCGTCGTCGGTCGATCCAATAGGCCTAGTGGAAGACATCCTCACCTCACTTCCGAAAAATCATCCAGCGTGGGACCCGAAAACGCACAATGCGCCAATAAATCCACACATAAAAAACCATGAATACTGCCGAGAAAATCGCCAGCACCACTCCGTTATTCCAGAACAGCGTGGCGGGCACCACGGCGAACAGGCTCAGAAGCCAGAGGTATGGCGAAGTCATGGAGTTACGGCGCAGCTTGTGATGCTGTTCCGCACTGCCCACGGCCCAGCGCATCAGGCGCTTGTAAATCAGCGTGTGAAGATGCACGCCATCCGGATGACCCGCCGGCACGCCCCTGACCACCTTGCGGCGATAAATGCTGAACAGCGTCTCGAAAATCGGGTAAATCACCATCAGGAAAGGGTACCAAGCAGAAATTTGCGGATGCCTGACGATAAGGAGAATGGAGAGCTCGGCCAGCACGAAGCCAATCAGATAAGCGCCGCCGTCTCCGAGGAAAATCGCGCCCGCCGGAAAATTCCAGATGAAGAATCCAAAAATGGCGCCGATCATGGCAAAGGCCACGGTCAGCACAAATGCATCGCCCACCTGGAACGCGACATAAGCCAGCGACAGGAACATGATCATCGACACCATCGACGCGAGTCCGTTGAACCCGTCGATAATGTTGATGGCATTGGCCAGGCCCGACACGGCAACGGCGGTAATGGCGATCGACACGAAAGAGATCGCCAGGATCTGGTCCACCGTCGCAAAATCGACTCGGGTAATACTCGCGCCCAACACGAAGCTCGCCGCCAGGGCGGACACCATCGTGGCAATCAGCCGCTCGCGCGGCGACACCCGCTTGGTGAGGTCTTCCCAGAATCCCGCACCGAATGCGAATACCGCGCACCCCGCCAGCTTGAGCATGGTGATACCGGTCACGGCATCGGCCCGATACCAGGTAATCAGCGAAACGAACACCAGGCTCACCGCGATACCCAGTCCGCCAATACGCGGCACTGGCTTCGCATGGTGCTTTTGCACGCCACCCAGATCCCAGTCAGCCGTGAGATGCTCATGGAAATGCGAATATCGCACCACGAAAAACGTGAGTAACGACGAGACGAGAAACGCCAATGTAATGGTGATCATACGGACTGGAAACTAACGCCTCACATCAATTTCGTTCTTTCAAGGGAGCCACCGAAAACTGGAACAAACCGACTCACGCGGGACCTGATCCAGCTGCCTTCAGCGGAGGCGAGCCCACTAGAGGATCTGATCGAGCAAGTAGTGAATGCCTTGGCGCCAGTCCGGGAGGCAAATACCGAACGTATTTCTCAGCCGTATGGTGTCAAGTCGTGAATTGGCCGGTCGCGGCGCAGGCAGCGGATATTCGGACGTGGAAATGGACTCGACCTTGTCGGGGTCGACGCGCAATGAGACGCCACACTGCCTGGCGTACCGCAAAACCTCTGCCGCGTAGCCGTGCCATGTCGTTTCCCCGGCGGCAGCCAGATGATAAACGCCAGGGGCGAAGCTAAGCTGGTCGCGTTGCAGCCATTGACGCACCACGACTGCCGTGACGTCGGCGATAAGAGATGCGGTCGTCGGCGCACCAAACTGGTCGGCAATCACACGAAGGCTGTCGCGCTCTTGCGCCAGGCGTAGCATGGTTTTGGCGAAATTACTACCATGTGCTCCCGCAACCCATGACGTGCGCAACACCACAGCGTTGGCATTGCACTGCGCAATCGCCTGCTCGCCGGCCAGCTTGCTCTTGCCGTAGACCGATTGCGGATTTACCGCATCCGTCTCGTCGTACGCGCCGGACTTGGCCCCATCGAATACGTAGTCGGTCGAATAGTGAATGAGCAGGCCACCAATTGCTTCGGCTTCGCTCGCCAGCACGCCGACCGCCGTGCCATTGATCGCGAATGCGAGGTCCGGCTCGCTCTCGGCCCTGTCGACCGCCGTATAGGCGGCGGGATTCACAATCACATGAGGACGAACTCGTCGCACCAAGTCGCGCAACGCTTCGGCATTGGCCAGGTCACAGGATTGGCGATCGAGCGCCACGACATTGCCGAGGGGCGCCAAACTCCGGCGCAGTTCGAACCCAACCTGACCGTTGCTTCCTGTTACAAGAATGGTGGGCGCGGTAAACGGCTTACGCTGCATATTGCTTCGCCACCCAGTTGCGGTAGTCCCCCGAAACCACGTCCTGCACCCATGCCTGGTTATCGAGGTACCACTGCACGGTCTTGCGAAGCCCAGTCTCGAACGTTTCAGCCGGTTTCCAGCCGAGTTCCTGCTCCAGTTTGCGTGCGTCGATGGCGTACCGGCGGTCATGGCCGGGCCGGTCCTTAACAAACGAAATCTGATTGCGATACGAACCTGCCGCCCTGGGCTTCAGTTCGTCAAGCAGATCGCACAGCGTATGCACGACATCGAGGTTGGTCTTTTCGTTCCAGCCGCCTACGTTGTACGTCTCGCCCAATCGACCGCGACCCAACACTTCACGGATCGCGCTGCAATGGTCGCGCACATAGAGCCAGTCGCGCACGTTCTGGCCATCACCATAGACCGGCAACGCCTTGCCCGTCAGTGCATTGGTGATCATCAGCGGGATCAACTTCTCCGGGAAGTGATACGGGCCGTAGTTGTTCGAGCAGTTGGTCGTCACCACCGGCAAGCCGTAGGTGTGGTGATAGGCACGCACGAGATGATCCGAGGCCGCTTTCGATGCCGAGTAAGGGCTGTTCGGCGCGTAGGCAGTGGTTTCGGAAAACTGCGGGTCATTGGGTCCCAGCGATCCGAACACCTCGTCCGTGGAAACGTGCAGGAAGCGGAAAGCGGCCTTTGCGCTCTCGTCGAGAGTGCCCCAATATGCGCGCACCGCCTCCAGCAACGTGAACGTGCCGACGATATTGGTCTGGATAAACTCTGCCGGCCCATGAATTGACCGATCAACATGGCTTTCCGCTGCGAAATGCACAACCGCACGCGGCTTGTATTGGGCGAGCAAACTGTCCAGCGCGGCACGATCGCAAATGTCGGTCTGCGAGAAGACGTGACGCCTGTCGCCGTCCAACGGGGCCAGCGTCTTCAGATTTCCGGCGTACGTCAGCTTGTCGACGTTGACAATGCTGTCGGCACCCGGCTGGGCAAGCCAATCCAGGACAAAATTTGCCCCGATGAACCCGGCCCCGCCTGTGACAAGAATGTGCGACAAACTTTTGCTCCCTGCTTATCGATATATTCCGAGTACCCGACAATAGTCGGGGGGGCCGCCTGATCCAGTGGGGGATAGCGGCTTTTTTAAGTCCATGTGGAAGTGGCGCTATTCTAACTGACCCTGCCCCTCATCCTTGGGGCGGTACCCAACTTTTTGTAGCGTGTTGTAACGAATCGCCAAATCGATTATGTGGCGACATGAGAATGCCTGATTTGGCACTTTTTCGCCCTTTCTGATAATTGCGGCAATTTTCAATGCATGTGAATCCAACTGCGTCTGACTGCGCCTTCGCCATCGGCGACCTCCAGGGTTGCGCCCCTTCCCTTCACGAATTGCTCGCACAATTGCCGGCGAACGCCCCCCTTCGCTTCGTCGGCGACCTTGTCAACCGCGGCCCCGCCTCGCGGGAGACGCTGCGCATCGTCAAGGCCATGGGCTACCGGGCGCAAACAGTCCTCGGCAACCACGACATCCACCTGCTCGCGGTAGCCGCCGGCGTCCGCAAGAAGGGCAAGTCAGACACGCTCGACGACATCCTCAAGGCGCCTGATTGTGCTGACTTACTCACATGGCTTCGCCATCAGCCGCTGGCTATCGCCGAAAACGGCTTCCTCATCGTCCACGCCGGCGTCCTCCCCCAATGGACAGCCCAGCAAGTCATCGACCTTGCGCAGGAAGTCGAAGCCGAACTGCAGGGCCCGAACTGGCAAGGCTTCCTGGCGGATATCTTCGGCAATGCGGCGGATCGCTGGGATGACAGCCTGCGCGGCATCGAGCGTCATCGGGTAATCGTCAACGCCCTGACCCGCCTGCGCTTCTGCTCCGCCGACGGCGTCATGGACCTCAAGACCAAGGAAGGTCTCGGCAAGGCGCCCGCGGGCGTCATGCCATGGTTCGACGTCCCGGGACGACGCACCGCTGACACCACCGTGGTATGCGGACACTGGTCGACGCTAGGTCTGGTGATGCGCCCCGACCTGATGGCTCTCGATACCGGCTGTGTCTGGGGAGGGGAGCTAACCGCTGCCAGGCTGGCGCGCGACCCGGACGCGCGAACCGTCATCCAGGTGGATTGCCCCCAGTATTCTGATCCGTTCGCCTGAAATTGCGAATCCCGCGGGAGCGGGGACGACCAGAGGCTCAGGACGTGGCAGTCGCAGGCTGGACTACCGGCACCGGGGCTTGATGTAGCTTTTTAGCTACATTCAGTGCCGCGTCGGGCACCCCATCCAGCAGGTGCACCACCACCTCCCGCGCCGCCTCCGCCAATTCCCGCCGGCTCGCCGACTCGGCCAGCAATTGCGGCCCGAGCGTCAGCCGCACCTTGATCGGCGGCGACTTCAGGACGGCGTTCAGGCATTCGACTAGCGAGATGTCGTCGATATACGCCGGTGCCAGCGTCGGCTGGCCGGTGGCTGCGTCCAGGTAGCTCAGGCCCACCGGCTGCACGGGCAGGCCGCCCACCAGCGGGGCCTGCATCAGGTTGGCGTGGAACGGCAGCACCTTGCTGCCATCGGTGGTCGTGCCTTCGGGGAACACACAGACGAGATCGCCCTGCCGCATCACGTCCGCGACGTGGTGCAGTACGCGGTGTGCGTCACGTTTGCTGGCACGTTCGATGAAGATCGTCCCGGTCTTGTCACAAAGCCAGCCGATCAGCGGCCAGCTGCGGATTTCCGATTTGGCGACGAAGCGCACCGGCTGCCAGCTGTGGATAACGTAGATGTCCAGCCACGAGATATGGTTCGACACCAGCATGGCGCCGCGCGGTGCCGCTTCGCCGGGGGCCATGCCCTCGACTTCCACCTGGATGCCGCAGATAGCAAGCAGTTTGCGCGACCAGTCCCGGATCAGCCGCTCGCGCAGGTGAGCGCTCGCCCACGGGAAGACCGTTGCGCAGACCAGCATCCCGCGCAACAGGTGTAATCCCAGCCGCAGCTTGCGTAACCAGATCATCTTCAAACCCCGGTAGCCTTTCAGGCGATCGGCAAGCCGCCGGTCAACGCTGCTCGTACACGACCTGGCCGTCGACCAGGGTCATGCGCACGCGCCCTTCCATCTCGTAGCCGAGCCATGGCGAATTCTTGCCCTGGCTCTTCAGTGCCGAACGCTCCACTTTCCACATCTGCTTCGGATCGAAGATGCAGATGTCCGCGGCATTGCCTGCGGTCAGCGATCCGGCGTGCAGGCCGATCACGCGGGCCGGTTCGCTGGTGATGCGGGCCAGCGCCTTGACCAGCGGCACGTTGTGCTCGGCGGCCCAGCGCAGCGTCAGCGGCAGCAGCAGTTCCAGGCCGGTGGCGCCCGGGGTAGCTTCGGCGAACGGCAGCAGCTTCTCGTCGTCGTCCACGGGAGTGTGGTCCGAACACAACGCATCGATGGTGCCATCGGCCAGCGCCGCCACGATAGCGTCGCGGTCGCGCCCGCTCCTCAGCGGCGGCGTGAAGCGCATCTGGCTGTTGAAGAAGCCGATGTCCATGTCGGTCAGCGACACATGGTGGATGTTCACGTCGCACGTGACCGCCAAGCCTTCCTTGCGGGCCTGGCGCACCAGTTCCAGCCCGGCCGCCGAAGACAGGCGGCACAGGTGAACGCGCGCGCCCGTGGCACGCATCAGTTCGAAGATCGTATGCAGGCGCACCGTTTCGGCGATCACCGACACGCCGGACAGGCCCAGCCGCGACGCCACCGCGCCGCTGGCCGCCACGCCGCCGCCCAGGAACGGATCCTCCGGGCGCAGCCACAGTGTGAAGCCGAACGTCTGCGCGTATTGCATCGCGCGCTGCAGCACCTTGGTGTCCTCGATCGGCATCTCGGCCTGGCTGAAGCCGACGCAGCCGGCCTCCGTCAGCTGGCCCATCTCGGTCAGCGCCCGGCCCTTCAGGCCCACCGTCAGCGCGCCCAGCGGATAGACGTGGGTCTGGTTCAGCCGGCGCGCACGGAACTTGAGCATCTCGACCAGGCCGGGCTCGTCGAGCACGGGATCGGTGTCGGGCGGGCACACCAGGCTCGTCACGCCGCCGGCGGTGGCTGCGGCCACCTCGGATTCGAGCGTCGCCTTGTATTCGTAGCCCGGCTCACGCAGGCGCGCGGACAGGTCCACCAGGCCCGGGCACACGATCAGGCCACGGGCATCAATGGTCTTGTTGGCGTTGAAATCGGCAGGCGCCTGGCCCACGGCGACAATCTTGCCGGCGGCGATATACAGGTCCTGTTCGGCGTCGACGTTCGCGGCCGGATCGATCAGGCGGCCACCCTGGATGCGGATCTTCATGTCTTCTTGCGATGTGCGGTTCGTTATATCCAAGGTGCTGCTCAATCGTTGTTGCCGGCTACGATGCCCATGACTGCCATCCGGACGGCGATCCCAAAGGTCACCTGGTTCAGGATCACCGACTGCGGGCCATCGGCCACGGCGGAGTCGATCTCCACGCCGCGGTTCATCGGGCCCGGGTGCATCACGATGGCATCGGGCTTGGCCAGCGCCAGGCGCTCCGGCGTCAGGCCATAGGCCTTGAAGTATTCCTGCGCCGACGGCAGCAGCGCGCCGCTCATCCGCTCGTTCTGCAGACGTAGCATGATCACCACGTCCACGCCCTTCAGGCCCTCTTCCATGTTGTGGAAGACGCGTACGCCCATCTGCTCCAGCCCGGACGGCAACAGCGTGCGGGGGCCGATCGCGCGCACTTCGGGCACGCCCAGTGTGGTCAGCGCGTGGATGTCGGAACGGGCCACGCGCGAGTGCAGGATGTCGCCGACGATGGCTACCGTCAGGTTCGTGAAGTCCTTCTTGAAATGCCGGATCGTGTACATGTCCAGCAGGCCCTGCGTCGGGTGCGCGTGGCGGCCGTCGCCGGCGTTGATCACGTGGACGTGCGGCGCCACGTGTTCGGCGATCAGGTACGGCGCACCCGAGCTGGCATGGCGCACCACGAACATGTCGGCCGACATCGCCGACAGGTTGTTGATGGTGTCCAGCAGCGACTCGCCCTTGCTGGTCGACGACGCATTGATATTGAGGTTCAGCACGTCCGCCGACAGGCGCTTGGCGGCGATCTCGAACGTGGTGCGTGTACGCGTGGAGTTCTCGAAGAACAGGTTGAACACGCTCTTGCCGCGCAGCAGCGGCACCTTCTTCACGTCGCGGTCGGAGTCGGACAGCGAAACGAACTGGCTGGCGGTGTCGAGGATGTGCGTGATCATGTCACGCGACAGCCCCTCGATCGACAACAGGTGCTTGAGCTCTCCGTTCCGGGTGAGCTGCGGGTTGCGGAACATCTTGGTCATGGCAGGTGGGTCGGGCGCGGGTTCGGTCTGGCGGGTTCGGTCTGGATACGGCTTCGGTGCTTGACGTTCTGATGGCGTCTCGGGTTGACACTCAGGTGCGCGCTTCGGTGGCGAAGGCAAAGCGCGTCGCGGCGCCTTCGCCCTGGCGCGACAACACCAGCGTCTTGTCCTGGGGCAGCTCGACGGTGGCCGCGGCATAGTCGGCGGCGAACGGCAGTTCGCGGCCGCCACGGTCCGCCAGCACGGCCAGCGCCACGCGCGCGGGCCGGCCATAGTCGAACAGCTCGTTGACGGCGGCGCGGATCGTGCGGCCGGTGGCCAGCACATCATCGATCAGCAGGACATTGCGATCTTCCACGGAAAACGGCAGCGTGGTCGGCTGGGCCTGGCTGTGCAGCCCCTTCTTTGCGTAGTCGTCGCGGTGGAAGGCCACGTTGATCACGCCGTGCTCGCCCAGCTTCAGGTCCGCCGCCAACCGTTCGGCTATCCAGGCGCCACCGGAGTGGATGCCCGCCACGGACCAGCGCGCGCGGTCGCTGGACGGCATCAGGGCCTGGGCCTGGTCGCGCAGCGCGTGATATAGCGCCTCGGCGTCGGGGGTAGAGGTCTGAGTCATAGCGGGATTTCGTCGAAATACTGTTGCAGGATGATCCGGGCGGCCTCGGCGTCCAGCGCGCCGCGCTTTGCCCCGGCCATCGAGGCGGCGCGCGACGAATAGCGTTCGTCCACCCAGTCCACGGGCAGGTTGAACCGCCCGGTCAATTGGTTGCCAAAGCGGCGCGCAAGCCGCATCGACGCCTGTTCCGCGTCATCGGGTCCGGCTTCGGGGTTGACGGGCATGCCGACCACCAGCCGCACCGGCGACCATTCCTGGATCAGCGCGCCAACCGCGTCGAAGCGGGCCTCGACCGTCACATTCGGGAGTATGGTGAGCGCGCGGGCCTGCCGGGTGATGAAATTCCCAAGCGCCACGCCGATTTTTTTCTCGCCATAGTCGAACGCGAGCACCGTGCCGTCGCGGGGCGTCTCGCGCCCCGCCTGCTCAGGCATGCCCGGCTTCGCCCGACAGCATCGTCACGTCGATGCCAAGCAGGCGCACGGCTGCCGCGAAGCGTTCTTCGGGCGGCACGCTGAAAATGATTTCGGGATCGGCCTGGACGGTCAGCCAGCCGTTGCGGCTCAGTTCTTCCTCGAGCTGCCCGGCGCCCCAGCCCGCGTAACCGAGCGTCAGCAGGAACCGGTGCGGGCCGCTGCCGTTGGCCACGGCTTCGAGCACGTCCTTGGATGTGGTCATTTCCAGCCCGCCGGGCACCGCCAGCGACGACACATAGATGCCGACCGGGTCATGCAGCACAAAGCCGCGCTCGGTCTGCACCGGGCCGCCGAAGTAGACCGGCTGGTGGGCAACAGGCTGGATTTCGAGCTTGAGATCGATCTTGTCGAATAGCGTGGCCATGTCGATGTCGATCGGCCGGTTGATCACCAGGCCAAGCGCGCCACGCTCGTTATGCTCGCAAAGGTAGACAACGGAACCCGAAAACGTCGGATCGGCCATGCCAGGCATGGCAATCAGGAACTGATTGGTGAGATTGATAGAAGCTTCGGGCGTCGCCATGGCTTGCATTCTACCAAATCGCACCCCGGCTGCTGCGGAAAACTTCTGCCCGCAAGCGCACTTTACGACGCCCGCCCAGCGCGCCTCAGTCCCCCGCCGACTTCAGCGCCACCATGTCCTCTGGCGTCAGCCAGCGCCATTCGCCCAGCGCCAGCGCCGGGTCCAGCCGCAGCCCGCCGATGGCGCTGCGATGCAGGGCCGTCACATGGTTGCCGGTGGCTGCCACCATCCGCTTGACCTGGTGATACTTGCCCTGCAGCAGCGACAGCCGCAGGCTGCGTTCGCCGGTGGCCTCGCAGGCATGCGCGGCAATCGGGGCCGGTTCATCGTCCAGTTGCACGCCGGCGCGCAAGGCTTCCACCTGCTCGGGCGTCACTGGATCGAACGTGGTCACCTCGTACACCTTGGGCACCTGCTTCTTCGGCGACGTCTGGGCGTGGATGAACTGGCCGTCGTCAGTCAGGAGCAGCAGGCCCGTGGTGTCGTGGTCGAGCCGACCCACCGCCTGCACCTCGCGCTGGCGCAGCGGCACGGGCAGCAGGTTGAATACGCTGGGATGATGGCGCGGCCGCTGCGAGCATTCGTAGCCGGCCGGCTTGTTCAGCATCAGGAAGGCCTTGGTGCAGGCCAGCCATTCCTCGCCGTCGACGGTCAGGCGCAGGCCGTCAACCTCGAAGCGTGCACCCGGGTCTTCACACAGCACGCCGTTGACCTCAACCAGCCCGGCCTCCACCAGGTCGCCACAATAGCGGCGGGTGCCGAAGCCTTGGGATTGCAGGATGCGGTCGAGTGTAATGGCCATGAGTGATCTGGAAACTGCTTGTAAATGGTAGGGAAGTCTCTGGAGGCTATGTTAGGTTACGGCGATGTCGAGATCACCTTCCCCTGCGCCCGCACCGGGCGAACGTCTGCCTTACCGGATTGACCGGCAATTCGCGCGCGGCCTGGTCTGGTTCCGGCGCGACCTGCGCATGGACGACCACGCGGCGCTGCATTATGCCCTCAAGCACTGCCAACAGGTATGGTGCGTGTTCGTGTTCGACCGCGAAATCCTCGATCCGTTGCGCGAACGCGGGCTCAAAGCCGACCGGCGCATCGAATTCATCCTGAAATCGCTGGATCCGCTGCGGCAGGCGCTGACCGATGCCGGCGGCGGTCTGATTGTGCTCGACGATTCGGCGCGCAATGCCATCCCGCGCCTGACGGCGGAACTCGATGCCGGGGCGGTGTTCGCGAACCACGACTACGAGCCCAGCGCCAAGGACCGCGACGCCACCGTGCGCCGTGCGCTGGCGGCGGATGGGCGCGAACTGCTCACGTTCAAGGACCAGGTAATCTTCGAGGCCAGCGAGATCCTGACCGGCCAGGACCAGCCGTTCAGCGTATTCACGCCGTACAAGAACGCGTGGCTCAAGGCGCTTCGGCCGTTCGACCTGCGCCCCTATCCGGTCGACACATACCGCAAGGCGCTGGCCCCGGTGCCGGCCGTGCACCGGAAGGCTCTGCCCACGCTTGAGTCGCTGGGCTTTGCGCCCAGCAACCTCCAGGACATCGAGATGCCCACGGGCATGGATGGCGCCCAGGCGCTATTCCACGAATTCCAAACCCGCATGGGCGATTACGGCCAGCGCCGCGACTTCCCGGCGCTGCGCGGCCCAAGCTACCTGTCGGTGCATCTGCGTTTTGGCACGATTTCTATTCGCGCGCTGGCGCGTACCGCGCACGAAGTCGTGCAACAGGGCGGCGCTGCCGCTGCCGGCGCCGCCATCTGGCTGTCCGAACTGATCTGGCGGGATTTCTATTTCATGATCCTGCACCACCACCCGCGTCTGGCCGAGGGCAAGTCGTACCACCCTGAATACGATGCGATCCGCTGGGTCGACCTTCATACCGGGAACCAGTATTTCGAGGCCTGGTGCCAGGCCCGCACCGGCTACCCGCTGGTGGACGCCGCCATGTTGCAGATCCGCCAGAGCGGCTACATGCATAACCGGCTGCGCATGGTCACGGCCAGCTTTCTGGTCAAGGACCTGGGCGTGGACTGGCGCCGTGGCGAGCAATACTTCGCCGATCAGCTCAACGATTTCGATTTCTCGGCGAACAACGGCGGCTGGCAGTGGGCGGCGTCCACCGGCTGCGACGCGCAGCCCTACTTCCGCATCTTCAACCCGGTCACCCAGTCGGAGAAATTCGACCCGCAGGGGCGCTTCATCCGCAAATACCTGCCGGTGCTGGCAAAGCTGCCGGACAAGTACATCCATGCGCCATGGACGGCGCCGGACGATGTGCTGGTTGCCGCGGGGGTGAAACTCGGGGAGAACTATCCCGAGCCCATCGTCCAGCACAAGGTGGCACGGATGGAGGCGCTGGAGCGGTATGGGGCGGTGAAGGGGTCGAAGGCAAAAGCTGCGGATTGAATCCGCCGGGCGGAGCGTTGCACCCCGCCCGAATTACGCTGAGACGATCAGGCCGCGCCCGAATTACGCTGAGACGTTCAGGCCGCCAGCATGGCACTTTCCCGATAGTGCTTCTGGGCCTCCTCGGGACGGTCGGTTTCCTCGAACAGGCGCGCCAGCGCCAGATGCGCGCGCACGCAGATGCGCTGCTGCGCGTCGCGGTCGGCATACCGCAGCGCGCGTTCGAAGCTCGACTGCGCCTTGCCCCACAACTGCTCGCCCAGGCAGAGCACGCCCAGCGTGTAGTACAGGTCGGCATCGTTCGGATGGTCGACCAGCCACTTTTCGGCCTGCTGGATCTGCGGCAGCGCCTTGCCTGGCTCGGCGCAATCGGCGTAACGCTGCACAAGCCGGCTGTCCCAGTTGACCTTCAGGGCTTCCTCGACGATCCGGCGCGCCTCGTTCTGGCGGTTCAGCGCCGAGAAATAGCGTGCGGCCTGTTCGGCGATGCGCACCGCGTGCCGCTCGTCGGGCGACAGCGAGCGCCAGAAGTGGTAGAGCGACTCCGCGTCATGGCGGCGTTCCTCGAGCATCGCTTCCACGGCCATCTGCTTGAGGCGCAGCGCCAGCACCGGGTGCAGCGCGTTGCGCTTTTCCAGCGACCGGGCCAGGCGCAGCACCTCGGTCCAGTTCTTCAGATGCTGGTGCGCACGCAGCGCGATCCGTTGCACGTGAATCTGGCGCCCGCCTTTTTCCTGCAGCAGGGCGATGGTTTCCAGCGCGCCCTCGGGATCGCGGGCATCGACCAGCAGTTCGGCCATCGACACCAGACGGGCCTGTTCGCGCTCCGGATCGGTCACCTGCGACATCCATGCGTCGCGACGTTCCGATTCCTGCATCCGGTGCGCGGCGCGCGCGCCCACCAGTGCGGCGGTCTGCGCCTGCTCGGGCCACGTCTGCGCTTCCTTGGCCGCGCGCTCGGCGCGGGCAAAGCGACCGGCGAACAGGTTTTCGATGGACTCGCGCAGCGCGGCCTGGGCCTTGCTCATGCGGCTGCGCTCCCGGTACGCGGCGGCCCGGCGCGGCATTTCGGACAGATGCCGCATCGTCGACATGACGGTCCACACCACGAAGAACACCAGCAGCAGCAGTGCCAGCGTCAGGTTCAGCGACATCTCCACGCGGTACGGCGGATAGAACAGCACCACGTTGCTGTGATTGAACTGCGTGAACAGCGCCAGCCCCACCGCGCCGCCGAACAGGACGGCCACCCAGAAAAGCAGTCGCATGCGGCTACTCCTTCTTCAGGGCGCGCAGCGCGCCAAGGCTTTCGGCCATGGTCGGCAGCGACACGCTCACCGCGCTGGCCTGCGACTGCTTGAGCAGCGTCAGCACGCCCTGCACGCGGCGCGAGCGGGTATCGAAATAGCGGCCGATCATGGCCTGCGCGGCGGCCAGGTCGTTGCGGAAGACCGGTTCGTTGCGCGACAGCAGCGCCAGCCGTGCGTTGAGCAGCCGCAGCTTCACGTTCTCGCGCAGGAACCAGCCCTGGTCGCCGGACAGCAGCAGCGCGTTGGTGTCGTCCACCTTGCGCACACGGATTACCTGGCCCAGTTCGGACAGCACGTAGTCCCACGAGCGGGTCAGGAAATTGCCCGTGGCGGCAGGGGCCGACGCGGCGCCCTTGGCATCGGTCCTGGCCGGCTTCTCGTTCTCGCCCGGCACGCGGTCGAGCATGCGTTCCCCGGACAGCAGCGGCAGCGCGTCGATCTGGTTGATCGATTCGTCCAGCTTGATGGCCGCGCCGGTCAGGTCCGTATCGGGCACCGCCTTCATGCGCGCGATGTCGCGGGCGATGGCGCGGCGCAGCTGGTTGTACTGCGGCTTGTCGGCGCGTGCCAGACGCGCGTCAGCACTCTGCAGCGCCGACAGCGCCACCTGAACATTGCCCGTCAACTGGAGCTGCTGTCCGGCATTGGTCAGCAATTGCTGGATTTCGGCGATTTCCCAGTCATCGCGGTTACGCATCAGGTCCTGGTAGACCTGCTCCAGCGCGGCCTGCTTGTCGCGGGCTTCCACCACCTGACCATCGAGCGCGCCGACCTTGGCCTGCAACTCCTTGACCGTGTCCTGGGCGTTCTTCGACAGCACGCGCGTTTCCTGCACCAGCGCATCGTTGCTCTGCTGGCGCCGTGCAAGTTCCTGGGTCAGGTGTTCCACGCGCATCTGCAGCCAGAAGAAGCCGCCAGCGATGGCCAGGACCAGGACGACGGCGACCACCCACCAGGCGGCCATGCCACGACGGGCACCGGCGTGCCCAGCGGGCGCATGCGTAGTAAAAGACGTGCCGGCACCACCGGATGGTGCGGCCTGGCTAGACGAGGGGGACGTAGTCTCTGGCGTCACGCGTTCGACCTTCGTTGTCGTGGGTCCTGTGGACCCTGTTGATTCTGTGGCTGCCGGTGCGGGCGCGGGCACCGGTGCGACCGGCACCGGCGGCTCTACCGGGACAGGCGCCGGCACCACTGGCTCGGGCGCCGCAGGGCCCGCGTGGGCATTGCCCCATTGCGTACATGCGGCCAGCAGGCCGGCATCGCCGGGCGCGGCGGGCATCACGTGCGCAAAACCCAGCGCCTGGGCCTGCGCCGCAATTCTCGCATGCGGCGCAATGCACTGCATCTGCTTCAGGCGTTCGTGTTGCTGGGGCGACAGGTGCAGGCGCGCCAGCGCATCGAGGTTGCGGACGGCTTCCGAACTGGTCAGCAGCCAGGCATACGGCGGCGCGTCGGGCTTGAGGCTGTCGCGCACGGCCTGCCACTGCATGCCGGTCGGCTCGGGCAGCGTGCGGCTGTAGGCCTCCACGCCATCCACCGTAGCGCCAGCTTCGCGCAGGCGGTCGCCCAGCCAGTCGCGGCCGCCGTTGCCGCGGATGATCAGCACGCTGCGGCCCGCGAACGCGCCCGGCGTGGTGTCGAGTTCGGTCCAGAGGGCTTCGGAGTCGAAACGGGGCGCATCGGCGGGAGCATCGGCCTCGCCCTGCGCGCCAGCGGGGGCAATCACGCGATGGGTCGGCGGGGCGATGCCGCGCTCGGCCAGCGCCGCCACACTGGATGGGCCGACCACGGCCACGGGAACGTCCGATGGCCATTGCGCCGGGCCGGCGGTATTCTGCACCTGCGCCAGCGCGTCCAGCGCGAACGACACCGCGTTCGGGCTGACGAACACCACCAGCGCATAGTCGGCCAGGCGCGCCAGCGCCGCGCGCAGCGGTGTGTCGTCGGCGGCCGGGCCGATGGCCAGCAGCGGGAATCCGAGCACATCGAGACCGGCGGCATGCAAGGCCTCGGTCAGTTGCCGGGACTGCCCGGCGGGTCGCGTGACTACGACGGTCGGGCGAGGCATCGGGCGTTCCTCAGGCGGGGCCGGCGGTCGACAGTGCAGCCAGTACGGCGTCGGCGCCCTGACCCAGCAGGTCGCCCGCCACGGCGGCGCCCAGTTGCTCGGCTGTCTGCACCGATTCCACGGGCGCCGTGGCATGGGCGCGCACGCTGCGGGTGCCATCGGGCAGCGCGACGAAGGCGTCGAGCTGCAGCGTGGCGCCGTGCCAGCGCGCGTGGGCGGCCAGCGGGACCTGGCACGACCCGCCCAGGCGGCGCGATACGGCACGTTCCGCCGACACCGCCAGCAGCGTCGGCACATGGTTGAGCGGCGCCAGCCATTCGGCCAGTTCGGGGCGGTCCGAGCGGATCTCGATCCCCAGCGCACCCTGCCCTGCGGCCGGCAGCGAGCTGTCGGGCTCGATCAGCGCGCGGATGCGGTCGCCTAGGCCCAGGCGCTTCAGGCCGGCTGCGGCCAGAATGATCGCGCCATATTCGCCACGGTCGAGCTTGCCCAGACGCGTGTCGAGATTGCCGCGCAGCGGCTTGATCACCAGCTGCGGATAGCGGCTGCGCAGCGCTGCCTCGCGGCGCAGGCTGGATGTCCCCACCACGGTGCCCGCCGGCATGTCGTCGAGCGAGGCGAATTGCGCGGAAACCAGCGCGTCGCGCGGATCTTCTCGTTCCATGACGGCCGTCAGCGCAAACCCTTCGGGCAGCTCCATCGGTACATCCTTGAGCGAATGCACGGCCAGGTCGGCGCGACCCTCGGCCATGGCCACTTCAAGCTCCTTCACGAACAGGCCCTTGCCGCCTACCTTGGACAAGGTCTTATCGAGAATTTGATCACCCCTTGTCGTCATGCCGAGAATGGACACATCGCACTGGGGATAGTATTGTTGCAACGCAGCACGCACGTGTTCAGCCTGCCACATCGCCAGCCGGCTTTCGCGCGACGCGATGACGAGCTTGTGTGGCATGCTGCGTGACGCTGCAGCGGACGGAGACGACGGTTGGGCAGGTGCTTGCATGCGCGCATGTTAGCACGCACCCCCTCGCAAAACCGCCAGATTGCCAGACCAGAAGTGACTTTCCGGCACGCGATTGATGCCGGTCGAATCCCCTGCCAGGTGTATGGGGTTCGATACATATAAGCCATGCAGTGAGACGAGGAGATAAGTCAATGACGCAGCCTGCTGCGCGCCCCACCGGTCGTGTCCGTTCCATCGGCCGCAAATCAGTTACGCCAGCCTCAGGCCAGCATGACGCGAAAGGCACTGCCCCGGGCACTACCCCGGGCCCGAAGAAATCCCCCGCCCGCAATGCCAGGGCATCGGGCAAGCCAACGCTGTCTGTGGTGACGCCGGAAGGCAATACCGTCGCCCCGGCCCGCCGCACCGCGGACAAGGACCTGCCGCTGCGCGAGGACATCCGATTCCTGGGCCGCCTGCTGGGCGAATGCGTGCGCGAGCAGGAAGGCGATGCCGCCTTCGACCTGGTCGAGACCATTCGCCAGACCGCCGTGCGCTTCCGCCGCGAGAACGACCGCGCCGCCGGCGCCGAGCTGGACCGCCTGCTGAAACGGCTGTCGCGCGACCAGACCAATTCCGTGGTGCGCGCCTTCAGCTATTTCTCGCACCTGGCCAATATCGCCGAGGACCAGCACCACAACCGCCGCCGCCGCGTGCATGCGCTGGCCGGATCGCCGCCGCAGCCAGGCAGCATGGCCCGTGCGCTTCAGGCCATCGACGCCGCCGGCGTCACCGGCAAGCAGGTGCGCGACTTCCTGGACGGGGCGCTGATCATGCCGGTGCTGACGGCGCACCCGACCGAGGTGCAGCGCAAGTCGATCCTCGACGCCGAGCGCGAGATCGCCCGCCTGCTGGCCGAGCGCGACCTGCCGATGACGGCGCGCGAGCGCGACCACAACACGGCGCAGCTGCGCGCCCGCGTGACCACGCTGTGGCAGACCCGGATGCTGCGCAACACCCGGCTGATGGTGGTAGACGAGATCGAAAACGCCCTCTCCTATTACCGCACCACGTTCCTGCAGGGCATTCCGCGCCTGATGGCGGAAATGGAAGAGGACATCGCCGAGGTCTTCCCGCGCCGCGGCAAGGCCGGCGTCGCGCCCGCCCCGCTGGCGCCGTTCCTGCAGATGGGTTCGTGGATCGGCGGCGACCGCGACGGCAATCCGAATGTGACGGCCGAAACGCTGCAGCATGCCGCGCAGCAGCAGTCCACGCTGATCATGCTGTGGTATCTCGATGAAGTCCACGCGCTGGGCGCCGAGCTGCCGCTATCGTCGCTGATGGTCGACGCCAGCCCCGAACTGCTGGCGCTGGCCGAGGCTTCGCCCGACCATTCCGAGCACCGTGCCGACGAGCCGTACCGCCGCGCGCTGATCGGCATCTACGCCCGCCTGGCCGCCACCACGGAACGTCTGACCGGCCATGTGGCCCAGCGCCACCCGGTGGCCGACGTGGCACCGTACGACAACGCCGAGGCGTTTGCCGCCGACGTGCAGGTCGTGCTTGATTCGCTGCGCTCGCACCACGGCGGCGCCCTGGCCCGTGGCCGCATCGATTCGCTGGTGCGCGCCATCGCCATCTTCGGCTTCCATCTGGCATCGGTGGACATGCGCCAGGTGTCCGACGTGCATGAAGCCGTGGTGGCCGAGCTGTTCAAGGCCGCCGGCATCGAGGCCAACTACGCGGGGCTGTCCGAGGAGCGCAAGCAGGAACTGCTGCTGGCCGAACTGCGCCAGCCCCGCCTGCTGATGCTGCCCTGGCACGACTATTCCGAGCAGACCCGCAAGGAGCTGGCCATTTTCGCCATGGCGCGCGACCTGCGGGCCCGCTACGGCAACCGCGTGGCGCGCAACTACATCATTTCGCACACCGAGACGCTGTCCGATCTGGTGGAAGTCATGCTGCTGCAGAAGGAAACGGGCATGCTGCGTGGCACGCTGGGCAGCAAGACCGACCCGGCCCGCATGGAGCTGATGGTCATTCCGCTGTTCGAGACCATCGAGGATCTGCGCAACGCGGCCGGCATCATGCAGTCGCTGCTGGACCTGCCGGGCTTCGATTCGGTGATCCGGCACCATGGCGTCGAGCAGGAAGTGATGCTCGGCTATTCGGACTCGAACAAGGACGGCGGCTTCCTGACGTCGAACTGGGAGTTGTACAAGGCCGAACTGGCGCTGGTGAAGCTGTTCGAAGAGCGCCGGGTGACGCTGCGCCTGTTCCACGGCCGCGGCGGCACCGTGGGCCGGGGCGGCGGCCCCACCTACGAGGCCATCCTGTCGCAGCCGCCGGGCACCGTGAACGGCCAGATCCGCCTGACCGAGCAGGGCGAAATCATCAACAGCAAGTTCGCCAATCCGGAAATCGGCCGGCGCAACCTGGAAACGGTGATCGCGGCCACGCTGGAGGCGTCGCTGCTGCCCACGCAGAACGCACCGGCCGGGCTGGCCACGTTCGAGGGCATCATGCAGCAGCTGTCGGACCACGCGTTCCGCGCGTACCGGCACCTGGTCTATGAGACACCGGGCTTCAAGGATTACTTCTTCGCCACCACGCCGATCACCGAGATTGCCGACCTGAACCTGGGTTCGCGGCCGGCCTCGCGCAAGCTGATGGACAAGAAGCACCGCAGGATCGAGGATCTGCGGGCCATTCCGTGGGGCTTTTCGTGGGGCCAGTGCCGCCTGCTGCTGCCGGGCTGGTACGGCTTCGGCAGCGCGGTCAAGGCGATGCTCGACGCGGCGCCGGACGAAAAGTCCCGCAAGGCCTGCGTGGCCACGCTCAAGCGCATGGTCAAGACCTGGCCGTTCTTCCGCACGCTGCTGTCGAACATGGACATGGTGCTGGCCAAGACCGACCTGGCCGTGGCCTCGCGCTATGCGGCGCTGTGCGACGACCCGGCACTGCGCAAGACCGTGTTCTCGCGCATCAGCGCCGAGTGGCACCTGACCTGCGACATGCTGTCGCTGATCACGGGCCGCGCGGAGCGCCTAGCCGAGAATCCGCTGCTCGCCCGGTCGATCAAGAACCGCTTCGCCTACCTGGACCCGCTGAACCACCTGCAGGTGGAACTGCTCAAGCGTTACCGGGCCGGCAAGGATGCCGACGACGTGCGCGTGCGGCGCGGGATCCACTTGACGATCAACGGCGTGGCGGCCGGGCTGCGCAATAGCGGTTGACGCCGTGTGATCTTTTCGCTGGTTTTCTCCCGTCTCCCGCTCGCGGGAGAGGGGTCGGGGGAGAGGGCGCGGCGGTTCAAACTGCGCCCGTCGCATCCTGAGCGGCCTGCCCTCTCCCCCAGCCCCTCTCCCGCGCCCGGGGAGAGGAGAGCCAACCGCCAGCATTTGTCCCCCTCCCAGGCGATATAATCGCCGTTTCCGATTTTCCGCCCTGCCCCTGACATGACCTCCCAACTTGCCAAGAAAGGCGAAGCCTGGTCCGCCCGCTTCTCCGAACCGATGTCCGACCTGGTGAAGCGTTACACCGCGTCGGTCTTCTTCGACAAGCGCCTGGCGCTGTTCGATATCCAGGGCTCGCTGGCACATGCGGCCATGCTGGCGAAGCAGGGCATCATCGCCGACGCCGACCGCGCCGAGATCGAGCGCGGCATGACGCAGATCCGGGGCGAGATCGAGTCCGGTGCGTTCGGGTGGAAGCTCGACCTGGAAGACGTCCACCTCAATATCGAAGCGCGCCTGACCGCGCTGGTCGGCGATGCCGGCAAGCGCCTGCACACGGGCCGTTCGCGGAACGACCAGGTGGCCACCGACATCCGCCTGTGGCTGCGCAGCGAGATCGACAACATCATCGGCCTGCTGGGCGACCTGCGCGGTGCGCTGCTGGACCTGGCCGAAAAGAACGCCGACACCATCCTGCCGGGCTTCACCCACCTGCAGGTGGCGCAGCCGGTGACGTTCGGCCACCACCTGATGGCCTACGTGGAAATGTTCACGCGCGACGCCGAGCGCATGGCCGACTGCCGCCGCCGCGTCAACCGCCTGCCGCTGGGCGCCGCCGCGCTGGCCGGCACGAGCTACCCGATCGACCGCGAATTCGTGGCGCAGCAGCTGGGCTTCGACGGCGTGTGCCGCAATTCGCTGGACGCCGTGTCGGATCGTGATTTCGCCATCGAATTCCTGGCCGCCGCGTCGCTGGTCATGACCCATATCTCGCGTTTCAGCGAGGAACTGGTGATCTGGATGAGCCCGCGCGTCGGTTTCATCGACATCGCCGACCGCTTCTGCACGGGCAGCTCGATCATGCCGCAGAAGAAGAACCCCGACGTGCCCGAGCTGGCGCGCGGCAAGACCGGCCGCGTCTACGGCCACCTCAACGGCCTGCTGGTGCTGATGAAGGGCCAGCCGCTGGCGTACAACAAGGACAACCAGGAAGACAAGGAACCGCTGTTCGACACGGTGGACACCGTCGTTGACACGCTGCGAATCTTCGCCGACATGGTGCCGGGCATCAGCGTCAAGCCCGACAACATGCGCGCCGCCGCGCTGCAGGGCTACGCCACCGCCACCGATCTGGCCGATTACCTGGTCAAGCGCGGCCTGCCGTTCCGCGACGCCCACGAGGCCGTGGCCCACGCCGTGCGCGCCTGCGACGACCGCCGCTGCGACCTGGCCGACCTGACGGTCGAGGAATTGCGCCAGGTGTCCGGCCTGGGCGACAAGGCTTCGCTGATCGGCGACGACGTGCATGCCGTACTGACGCTGGAAGGCTCGGTCGCATCGCGCAACCATATTGGCGGCACCGCGCCGGACCAGGTCCGCGCCGCCATCGCCGCCGCACGCAAGGCGCTGTAAGTTTCGCGTAAGTCTTCGTGGCAAAAAAGCCGCTGTGCCAATTGGCCAGCGGCTTTTTGTTTGGCCATGGGTGCTCTCCCCCCTCCCGCAAGCGGGAGCGGGGCGGGGGAGTGGGCCAGCGGCTCTGCTTGCTGCCATGTCGCAGTTTGAACCGCTAAAACCCTGTCCCCCGGCCCCGCTCCCACCGGTGGGAGCGGGGAGCAACCATCGTGTTTGCCAAACCTTCTAGGACAATCCCCTAGCGCCCACATAAATTGTTACAGATACACTAATCGGCGCATAAAACCGGGGGAGACAACCCATGAACTACTTGCTTGGTCTGTCACGACAGATCGACAGGTTGAATCAGCACACGGGCAGGCTTGCAAACATCATGATCCTGCTGTCGTGCCTGATCAGCGCAGGGAACGCCCTGCTTCGTTACGGCTTCAACCTTAGCGACAACTGGCCGCTGGAACTGCAGTGGTACATGTTCGCCATTGCCGTGATGTTCGGCGCGTCGTACACGTTCCAGCGCAACGAGCACGTGCGCGTGGACCTGATCTACGGCAACGTGTCCGAACGCGCGCAGCACTGGATCGACATCTTCGGCATCATCGTGTTCCTGCTGCCGTCGACGATCCTGTTCACGTGGTTGTCGTGGGAATCGCTGTTCCTGCCTTCGTGGCGCATTCTCGAACAGTCGGGCAACTCGGGCGGCCTGCCCCGTTATCCGATCAAGCTCGTGGTGCCCATCGGCTTTGCCCTGCTCACGTTGCAGGGGATTTCCGAACTGATCAAGCGCTTTGCCGCCCTGAAGGGCCTGGTGCGCATCGAATCGAAATACGAAAGGCCGGTGCAATAATGATTCCATTGGAATATATGCCGCCGCTGATGTTTGGCGGCCTGGTGGTATTCATGCTGATCGGGTTCCCGGTCGCATTCTCGCTCTCGGCGGTGGGCCTGGCCTTCGGCTTCCTGGCCATCGAATGGGGCTACTTCCCGCTGCAGTTCCTGCAGGCCGTGCCCAGCCGCGTGTTCGGCAGCGTGCTGGCCAATGAACTGCTGCTGGCGATTCCGTTCTTCACCTTCATGGGCGCGATCCTTGAGAAATGCGGGCTCGCGGAGGACATGCTCGACTCGATGGGCCAGCTGTTCGGCCCGGTGCGGGGCGGGCTGGGCTACTCGGTGATCATCGTCGGCTTCATCCTGGGCGCGATCACCGGCACGGTGGCCGCGCAGGTGATCGCCATGGCGATGATCTCGCTGCCCGTGATGATGCGCTACCGCTACAACATGAAGTACGCCACCGGCGTGCTGGCCGCATCGGGCACGATCACGCAGCTGGTGCCGCCGTCGCTGGTGCTGGTGGTACTGGCCGACCAGCTCAAGACGCCGCTGGGCAGCGCCGACGTGGGCAGCATGTACCTGGGCGCCTGGGGTCCGTCGGTCGTGCAGATTGCGCTGTTCGCGCTCTATACCTTCGTTTTGACCCGCATCAAGCCCGACTGGCTGCCGCCGGTGCCGCCCGAGGCCCGCACGCTGCGCGGCTGGGCGCTGTGGGGCAAGTGCCTGCGCGGCATCATCCCCTGCGCGGTGCTGATCTTCCTGGTACTGGGCACGATCATGCTGGGTATCGCCACGCCGACCGAATCGGGCGCGATGGGCGCCGTCGGCGCGCTGGTGCTGGCCGTGATCCGTGCCAAGGGCTTCAACCGGATCGACCGCAACATCTACCGCATCGGCATTGGCGCCACGCTGGTGGCGGCGGCGGTGGGCGTGTTCGCGTTCGGCTCGCATGTGTTCCGGATTCCGCTTGCCGTGGCGTACCTGGTGGTGCTCTGGCTGCTGATCCGCGCCGGACAGCTGACCGAACTGCGCCTGCTGATCGTCGAGGCCTACCAGTCCACCGCCCGCATTACGGCGATGGTGGTGTTCATCCTGATCGGTTCCACCTGCTTCTCGGTGGTGTTCCAGGGCGTGGACGGCGGGGCATGGGTGGAGCACCTGTTCACCTCGCTGCCAGGCGGCTGGATCGGCTTCCTGATCGTGGTCAACCTGTTCATCTTCTTCCTGGCGTTTTTCCTGGACTTCTTCGAGATCGCGTTCATCGTGGTGCCGATGCTGGCCCCGGTGGCGGTCAAGGTCCTGGCGCCGGTGGTGGCCGATTCGATGGGCGGCAACCCCGAGGCCGCCGCCACCGCCGCGCTGGTCTGGTTCGGCGTGATGCTATGCGTGAACATGCAGACGTCGTTCATGCACCCGCCGTTCGGTTTCGCGCTGTTCTACCTGCGCGGCATCGCGCCGAAGGAAGTCAAAAGCTCGGACATCTACTGGGGCGCGCTGCCCTGGGTCGGCCTGCAACTGATCATGGTGCTGCTGGTGATGTTCTGGCCGGGCATGGTGACCGGGCTGCTCGACAAGGGATCGCTCAAACATAGTAATTCCGCCGAAGTCAGTATTCCGCTAGGCGGGCAGGAAAGCGAGAGCAAACCAGGCGGGCCGGCATCGACACCGGGCACGCTGGAGCTGCCGGGCAGCAGCAGCGAAAGCGAACCCGCCGCACCGCAATTCCAGTTCGAGAAGGGCAAGTAATGGCGGGAAGCATGGTCGGATAAGGATGCGCCGGGCAAGGCTGCTCCATCCCGACCACGGCAAAACAAAAAACCCCCGGCCTCGCGGCACGGGGGTTTTTCGTTTGGATCGAACGAAGCCTTACTGCTTCACGCAGTCCACGAAGTACGCCGTCTGGCCATCGACCTCGTCTTCCACCAGGCCGTGGATATCGGTTTCGAAGCCCGGGAACAGCTTGTTGAACTCGCGCGCGAACTTCAGGTACTGCACGATGGTGCGGTTGAAGCGTTCGCCCGGGATCAGCAGCGGAATGCCCGGCGGGTACGGCGTCAGCAGGATGGCGGTCACGCGGCCTTCCAGCTCGTCCACGGGCACGCGCTCGATCTCGCGGTGCGCCATCATCGCCCAGGCGTCCGACGGCTTCATCGCCGGCTCCATGTCCGACAGGTACATCTCGGTGGTCACGCGGGCCACGTCGTTGGCCTTGTAGACGCTGTGGATGGCGTCGCACAGGTCGCGCAGGCCCATCCGCTCGTACTGCGGATACTTGCCGACGAACTCGGGCAGCACGCGCCACAGCGGCTGGTTCTGGTCGTAGTCGTCCTTGAACTGCTGCAACTCGGTCACCAGCGAGTTCCAGCGGCCCTTGGTGATGCCGATGGTGAACATGATGAAGAACGAGTACAGACCCGTCTTCTCGATGATGATGCCGTGCTCTGCCAGGTACTTGGTGACGATGGCGGCCGGGATACCGCGTTCGCTGAACTCGCCGTCCACGTCCAGGCCCGGGGTGATGATGGTGGCCTTGATCGGGTCCAGCAGGTTGAAGCCATCGGCCAGGTCGCCGAAGCCGTGCCAGCGCTCGTTGGCCTTGAGCATCCATTCGTCGCGGTCGGGCACGCCTTCCTCGGCCAGCGTGTCCGGGCCCCAGACCTTGAACCACCAGTCGCCGTTGTTCACGACGTCGTAGTCGGCCTCGACCTTGCGCACGGCGCGGCGGAAGTCCAGCGCCTCGGCAATGCTTTCCTCGACCAGCGCGGTGCCGCCTGGTGCTTCCATCATGGCCGCCGCCACGTCGCACGACGCAATGATCGAATACTGCGGGCTCGTCGAGGTGTGCATCAGGTACGCCTCGTTGAAACGGTAGCGGTCCAGCTTGCGGGTCTCGGAATCCTGCACCAGGATCTGCGATGCCTGCGACAGGCCGGCCAGCAGCTTGTGCGTGGACTGCGTGGCGAACACCAGCGCGTCCTTGCTGCGCGGCCGGTCCCGGCCAATCGCGTGCATGTCACGGTAGAAATCGTGGAACGCGGCGTGCGGCAGCCAGGCTTCGTCGAAATGCAGCGTGTCGATCTCGGACGTCAGCATTTCCTTAATCTGCTCGGCGTTGTACAGCACGCCGTCGTACGTACCCTGCGTGATCGTCAGGATGCGCGGCTTCTGGTTCTTGGCCTTGCTGGCGAACGGATGGTTCTCGATCTTCTTGCGGATGGTCTCCGGATCGAACTCGCTCTTCGGAATCGGGCCGATGATGCCGTAGTGGTTGCGCGTCGGCATCAGGAACACCGGGATCGCGCCGGTCATCATGATCGCGTGCAGGATCGACTTGTGGCAGTTGCGGTCCACCACCACGATGTCGCCCGGCGCCACGTTGGCGTGCCAGACCATCTTGTTCGACGTCGACGTGCCGTTCGTCACGAAGAACATGTGGTCCGAATTGAAGATGCGCGCGGCATTGCGCTCGGACGCCGCCACCGGGCCGGTGTGGTCCAGCAGCTGGCCCAGTTCTTCCACGGCGTTGCAGACGTCGGCGCGCAGCATGTTTTCGCCGAAGAACTGGTGGAAGACCTGGCCCACCGGGCTCTTCAGGAACGCCACGCCGCCCGAGTGGCCCGGGCAGTGCCACGAGTACGAGCTGTCCTGCGCGTAGTCGATCAGCGCCTTGAAGAACGGCGGGGCCAGCGTGTCCAGATAGACCTTGGCCTCGCGGATGATATGGCGCGCCACGAATTCGGGGGTGTCCTCGAACATGTGGATGAAGCCGTGCAGCTCGCGCAGGATGTCGTTCGGAATGTGACGCGAAGTGCGCGTTTCGCCGTACAGGAAGATCGGCAGGTCCGTGTTGCGGCGGCGGACCTCGTTCACGAATGCGCGCAGCTTCTCGATGGCGGCGGCTTCGGGTTGGTCGTCGGCGCGCACGAACTCGTCGTCGTCGATCGAGACGATGAATGTGGAAGCCCGGCTGGCCTGCTGGGCGAACGATGTCAGGTCGCCATAGCTGGTCAGACCCATCACTTCCATGCCCTCGCGCTCGATGGCCTCGGCCAGTGCGCGAATGCCCGAGCCGGAAATGTTCTCGGAACGGAAGTCTTCATCGATGATGATGACGGGGAAGCGGAATTTCATCGGGCAATCCTTGATGAGGGTGCTTGTAAAGACTTGAGCCACATGGCCGCCGGGAGGTTCCCGCAACAGCGACATGTGGCTCGTTCGTCAGGTCTGGCGCCCGGGCTGTTGCGCCCGGTGGCGCCGCCGGCGCGTTTCACACGCCGGCATTGTGAGGCAGGAATATGACAGGGCGTCAGGTCTTCGGCAGCGTGACACCGTGCTGGCCCTGGTACTTGCCGCCGCGGTCCGCATACGAGGTCTCGCAGATCTCGTCCGATTCGAAGAACAGCACCTGGGCGCAGCCCTCGCCGGCGTAGATCTTGGCCGGCAGCGGCGTGGTGTTCGAGAACTCCAGCGTCACGTAGCCTTCCCATTCGGGCTCGAACGGCGTCACGTTGACGATGATGCCGCAGCGGGCGTATGTGCTCTTGCCCAGGCAGATGGTCAGCACGCTGCGCGGAATCCGGAAGTACTCCATCGTGCGGGCCAGCGCGAACGAGTTCGGCGGGATGATGCAGACGTCACCCTTGAAGTCCACGAACGACTTCTCGTCGAAATTCTTCGGATCGACGATGGTGCTGTTGATGTTCGTGAAGATCTTGAATTCGTCGGCGCACCGGATGTCGTAGCCGTAGCTCGACGTGCCATAGGAAACGATCTTGCGCCCGTCCGACTCCCGTACCTGGCCGGGCGCGAACGGTTCGATCATGCCGTGTTGTTCCGCCATGCGGCGGATCCACTTGTCGGATTTGATGCTCATATAGACGTGGCAGGAGGGTCGGACGGCTGGCCGGCCATAGCCCGGCGCCGCTGGAATGGGGCGCATTGTACAACCATTCGCCGGGCGGACCCCGGGGGAAACCCGATGCACCCCCGGCGAGGTCAATTCAGGCCGGACGCCCGTCTCCCGTCAGGCGGAAGACGGGCCGGCCGAGGCTGCCAGCGCCCGGCCAGGTCGCCGCAATCAGATTGCCGCAATCACGCCGCACGCGATGCGGCCACCCGCATTGCCCGTGGGCTGGGTGCGATAGTCGTCCGGATCCTTGTGGACGATCACCGACCGGCCCACCACGCTGTTCGGGCCGGCACCCACGGTTACGTCGCTCATCACGAACTGCGCGCGCGCATTGCCGGAGGAATCGGCCGTCAGGTTGTTCATGTCGCCGGCATGGTGTTCAGGCATCGACATCTGGCCATGCGGCTTGGCGCCCGGATTGAAGTGGCCGCCCGCGCTCATGCCGTCCGGCGCCGAGCAATCGCCCTTTTCGTGGATATGGAATCCGTGCGTGGTGCCCGGTGGCAGGCCGGTCACCGCCACCACCACCATCACGCCGCCGCCCGGCTGCTGCTCGAACGTGACGCGCCCACCGGTATTGGTGCCGCTCCTGGACGCCAGCGGCGCGGCGGCCCGGGTGGCGCCGGGGGCGGCCATGGCCGCGCTGGCCGTGGGCGCGGCCGACGGGCTCTTGTCCGTCTGCGCACAGCCGGCCGCCAGCACCGCGGCAGCACCGACCGTCAATCCGAAAAGTACACGTTTCATGCCGTTCCTCCTCTTCTTGCTTGTGTGCGCGATGCCCGCGCGTGAACGTCGACGCCCTGCCGTGTGGATTGTAGGACAGGCGCCCGGCACGACAATGTCGGACAGCCTCCCATTTTCCTGCTGCCCCTTCAAACGCTTCAGGTGTTCTGGACCACGATGCTCGGAAACTTGTTGCTCATGTCGCGCGCCTTGTCGGCAACCTTGATGGCTACCTTGCGCGCGACTTCGCGATAGATCCCGGCGATCTGGCCATCGGGATCGGCCACCACGGTCGGATGGCCCGAATCGGCCTGCTCGCGGATCGACAGGTTCAGCGGCAGGCTGCCCAGCACGTCCACGCCATAGTCGGCGCTCATCTTCTGGGCGCCGCCGGCACCGAAGATGTGTTCTGTATGGCCGCAGTTCGGGCAGCAGTAGACGGCCATGTTCTCGACGATGCCAAGAATCGGGATGCCGACCTTCTCGAACATCTTGAGGCCCTTGCGGGCGTCCAGCAGGGCAATGTCCTGGGGCGTGGTCACGATCACCGCACCGGTGACCGGCACCTTCTGCGACAGCGTCAGCTGGATGTCGCCGGTGCCCGGCGGCATGTCGACGATCAGGTAATCCAGGTCCGTCCAGTTGGTCTGGCGCAGCAGTTGTTCCAGCGCGGAGGTCACCATCGGGCCGCGCCAGACCATCGGGTTGTCCTGCTCGATCAGGAAACCGATCGAATTCGCCTGCAGCCCGTGGCCCTGCAGCGGCATCATGGTCTGGCCGTCGGTCGATTCCGGGCGGCCGCTGATGCCCAGCATCATCGGCAGGCTCGGGCCATAGATATCGGCATCGAGCATGCCCACGCGCGCGCCCTCGGCGGCCAGGGCCAGCGCCAGGTTCACGGCCGTGGTGGATTTGCCCACGCCGCCCTTGCCGGATGCCACGGCGATCACATTGCGCACGCCCGGCAACAGCTTCACGCCACGCTGCACCGCGTGGGCGACGATCTTCATCGACACCGCCACGCTGACGTTGGCCGCGGCGTCCAGCTTGCGCACGGCATCGGTCACGAGGTTGCGGATCAGGTCGAACTGGCTCTTGCCCGGGTAACCCAGCTCCACCTCCACGGACACGTTGTTGCCATCGACCCGCACGTTGCGGGCCGACCGCGTGGAGACAAGGTCCTTGCCCGTATTGGGATCGATGACCGTACGCAGGACTTCGGTTACCTGTTCAGTGGTGAGGCTCAAGGCAGACTCCGCTCTTGGAATGAAATAGTGGGGGATGCGAGGCGCGTAATGTAGCAAAAGAACGTCTGCCGGCAGCAGCCACGGTAGCAGGTCCGCGCGCACCGTGGAACGCCGTCTGATTTAACCCTTGATTAAGTGTGGATTTACAGACATTTACATCTCTCACATTCCTGGACTTGTGCCGCTGGCGCCATCTGCCTATTGTAGTGCGCCGGCCTTGCGGCGCTCCGGCGCTGTGCGTCAGCGCACGGCATGGCCAGAGCGTTTTCATACGCATGTTGAAACTTGTCGCGCCCCGACCGCCCTCCGGCGGCAGGCGTTACCATGCGACATGCCGTTGGCCAAACATTTACGGGTATCACCAGAAGGAGAAAGCATGAACCTCAAGCTCGTTACCGTCTCGATCGTCGCCGCTGCCGCTCTGGCAGGTTGTGCCACCGAACAGCAGACCCATACCGCGGTCGGCACCGGCGTTGGCGCGGCCGTGGGGGCTGGACTGGGCAACCTGATCGGCGGCAACACCACGGGCACGCTGGTCGGCGCCGCCGTGGGCGGTGCGCTGGGCGGCACCGCCGGTTACAACTGGAACGCTATCCGCGGCAAGCTGAACAAGGATACGGCCGGCACCGGCACGCAGATCACCGAGCAGCCGGACGGCTCGCTGAAGGTCAATATCCCCAGCCAGGTGACGTTCGATACGGACAGCGCCACGATCAAGCCGTCGTTCCGCGCAGTGCTCGACCAGGTTTCCCAGACGCTGAGCCAGCATCAGGACGTGACCGCCAATGTCGTGGGCCATACCGACAGCACCGGCAACCCGAGCTACAACATGCAGTTGTCGCAACGCCGCGCCCAGAGCGTGGCTTCGTACCTGGGTGACCATGGCGTGGGCCGCAACCGCCTGACGGCCGAAGGCCGGGGCCAGACCCAGCCCGTGGCAGACAACGCCACCGAGGCCGGACGTGCACAAAATCGTCGCGTCGAAATTTTCTTGAAACCAATTTCCGGGTGACCAGTCATAGAGTTCAGGTACCGCTTGCCACCGTTGCTGGCTCGCGATGGGTGGCTGACCTCCCGGGCGGTACCTGATTTCTCCTCCTTTTCCGTTGTGGAAAGCTGCGCCGGTACCTAACCGGCGCTTTTTTTTGCCCGTTTCCGTGCGGATCGTGCCATCGACCGTGCCATTTCAGCGAGATTGGGCGCCGATTGTGCCGCGTTCGACGCCATTCCGAGCAATCTGGCCGGGCAGTTGCTAAAATAGCCGGTTCCTTCGTCCGGCAGCCGCCGGGCGCGCATCGACACCCCACTGAACGGCTCTTTTCATGACCGCACGCCGCATTCTCGTTACCTCTGCCCTGCCGTACGCCAACGGCCAGATCCATATCGGCCACCTGGTGGAGTACATCCAGACCGACATCTGGGTGCGTTTCCAGCGCATGATGGGCAACGAGGTCTACTACGTCGGCGCCGACGATACCCATGGCACCCCGGTCATGCTGCGCGCGGAAAAGGAAGGCATCACGCCCAAGCAGCTGATCGACCGCGTCTGGACCGAGCACAAGCGCGACTTCGACAGCTTCCTGGTGTCGTTCGACAACTACTACAGCACCGATGCCGAGGAAAACCGCGAACTCTGCGAAAAGATCTACCTGTCGCTGAAGGGCCAGGACCTGATCGCCGAGCGCGATGTCGAGCAGTTCTTCGACCCGGTCAAGAACATGTTCCTGCCGGACCGCTTCATCAAGGGCGAGTGCCCGAAGTGCGGCGCCAAGGACCAGTACGGCGATTCGTGTGAAGTATGCGGCACCACATATGTGCCGACCGACCTGAAGAACCCGTACTCGGTGGTTTCGGGCGCCACGCCGGTGCGCAAGTCGTCCACGCACTTCTTCTTCAAGCTGTCCGACCCGCGCTGCGAGACGTTCCTGCGCGAATGGGTGGCCGACCTGGCCCAGCCCGAGGCCAGCAACAAGATGCAGGAATGGCTCGGCGCCGAAGGCGAGGCCTCGACGCTGTCCGACTGGGATATCTCGCGCGACGCCCCCTACTTCGGCTTCGAGATCCCGGGCGCGCCCGGCAAGTACTTCTATGTGTGGCTGGACGCCCCGATCGGCTATTACGCCAGCTTCAAGAACCTGGCAGCGAAGCGCGGCATCGACTTCGACGCCTGGGTGGGCCCCCATTCGACCGCCGAGCAGTACCACTTCATCGGCAAGGACATCCTGTACTTCCACACGCTGTTCTGGCCCGCGATGCTGAAGTTTTCGGGCTATCGCACCCCGACCAACGTGTTCGCGCACGGCTTCCTGACCGTGGACGGCGCCAAGATGAGCAAGTCGCGCGGCACGTTCATTACCGCGCAAAGCTACATCGACACCGGCATGAATCCGGAATGGCTGCGTTACTACTTTGCCGCCAAGCTCAACGCGAGCATGGAAGATCTGGACCTGAACCTGGACGACTTTGTCGCCCGCGTGAACAGCGACCTGATCGGCAAGTACGTGAACATCGCCAGCCGCGCGGCCGGTTTCCTGGTCAAGCGATTCGACGGCAAGGTGAATGAGGCCGCGCTGGCCAATCCGCTGCTGGAACAGCTCCGCCAGGCCGCGCCGCAGATTGCCGCCTATTACGAAGGCCGCGAGTACAGCAAGGCGCTGCGCCTGGTGATGGAGCTGACCGACGCCGTGAACGCGTTCGTCGACACCAACAAGCCGTGGGAACTGGCCAAGGACGAAAGCAAGCGCGATGCCCTGCACGCTGCGTGCTCGGTCTCGCTCGAAGCGTTCCGCCTGCTGACGGTCTACCTGAAGCCCGTGGTGCCGACCATGGCTGCCGGCGTGGAGTCGTTCCTGAACATCGAGCCGCTCGACTGGCGCGGCATCGACCGTCAACTGTCGGCGGAGCGTCCGATCCAGGCGTACCAGCATCTGATGACCCGCGTGGACACCAAGCAGATCGACGCGCTGCTGGCTGCCAACAAGGAATCGCTCCTGGCTTCGGGCGCTGCGCCCGCCGCCGATGCTGCCTCGCCGGCCTCGATCGAGCCGATTAACGAAACCATCACGATCGACGACTTCGCGAAGATCGACCTGCGCGTGGCGAAGATCGTCGAATGCCAGAAGGTGGAAGGTTCGAACAAGCTGCTGCAGCTGACGCTGGACCTGGGCGAAGGCAAGACGCGCAACGTGTTCTCGGGCATCCAGTCGGCCTACACGCCCGAGCAGCTGGTGGGCAAGCTGACCGTGGTGGTGGCCAACCTGGCCCCGCGCAAGATGAAGTTCGGCATGTCCGAAGGCATGGTGCTGGCCGCCTCGGCCGCCGACGAGAAGGCCAATCCGGGGCTGTATATCCTCGAACCGCATAGCGGGGCTGTGCCCGGCATGCGGATTCGTTAAAGCCCGCGACCGCTACCCCTCTCCCGCCGGGCGGGAGAGGCGTTGGGGGTGAGAGCGCAGCGGTTCAAATTGCGACAGGTCGGCAAGCAGCCGCGTTGCCCTCTCCCCCTGCCCCTCTCCCACTTCGCGAGAGAGGGGAACACCCCTCGACACCTCAGCTCGTCATTTACCCGCCCTGCCGTTTCGACGGATCGTCGCTGCGCGACGTGGTGGTTACCGTGCCATCGGTGTTGAAATGCACGTTGAAGAAGGCCCGGTCCGTCGGGCTTTCGAACCAGCGGTAGCCCCACACCTCTTCCTGCTTGAGGCGGAATGCCTCCACCTTGGTCGGCTTGCCCAGCATCCGGCGGATCTGGTCCTTGTTCATGCCGGGTCGTACTTTTGC
Organism: Ralstonia sp. 25mfcol4.1; assembly: GCF_900104095.1. Taxonomy (GTDB): domain Bacteria; phylum Pseudomonadota; class Gammaproteobacteria; order Burkholderiales; family Burkholderiaceae; genus Cupriavidus. The sequence goes on from NZ_FNJO01000012.1 coordinate 71,113, forward strand.
GAAATTCTCGGCGGTCAGCACCTGTTCGATGGCACGCACGGTGCCGTCGGCGTTGGTCGTCACCATCCATGTGGTGGCGCCTTCGGGGCCGCGCGGGTATTCCAGGCGGCGGCCGCCGTCCGGTTCTTCCCAGACGATCTCGGGCTTGCCGGCCTGGCGCCGCACATCGTCCTCGGTGGACTTGCCGATCTCGATGCCCTTGAACAGCTGGCTATCGGGCTTCACGCTGTTCCAGGTATCGGTGGCCACCGATTTCGCCTTCTTCATGGCTTCGTCGACCTTCTGCTGGTCGCATCCGAACAGGGCAAGCAGGCTGGCAATCAGTCCCATGGCGGCAAGGCGTCGGCGAGACGCGTGGTGGAAGGGTGGCATCGCAAGCCTCGCAAGGATTGGCTTCATCGTTTGATGGCTTCGACGGGATCGCCGGCCGGCGCGCTGGCGCCTTCCGCGGTGGCGCCGGCCGCCGCATTCCGGCGCCGGCCCGAATCGCCGGCGAACAGCGTATCCCAATTGTTGAACCGGCGGTTGAACAGCACCGACAGGCCGTTGATCGATCCGCCCTTGGCAATCAGCGACCAGCGCCGCGAGAACGCCCAGGTCAGCTTCACCACGTTCGATGCCGATGTCAGGCTTTGCTCGTAGCCGACCGAAATCTGGTCGGACACCGCCTTGCCGATGCTGACCACCTGCTGGTCGTTCAGGCCGGCGGTGCTGGGGCCGATCGAGAATTCGTCGATGCCGAAATGCGACACCACGCTCTTGCCGGCCTTGCCGCCGATCATGCCCAGCGCCGCACCGCCGATGGCGCCGCCACTCAGCTGTCGCTGCTGGCTGGACCCCGCGCTCTCGGCGCCGTAGCCGAACATCAGCCACGACAGCTTGTCTTCGTCCGGCACGTTCGGCTCCGACACCAGCCGCACGCGCGGCAGCCGTACCGTGCCCGTGACTTCCACGCCCGCTTCCACCTCCTGGTTGCGGCGCAGGGCGCGGATGAACATGTTCGGGTTGTCCACCGGACCGTTGAAGTTGATCGTGCCCCGGTCGATATCGAGCTTGCGGCCGAAGGCCTCGTACGTGCCTTCCACCACGCGCACCGTGCCCGTGGCCCGCATCGGCGCCAGCGGCTCGCTCTTGATGCCAAGCTGGCCGGCCAGCAGGATGTCGGCGCCGGCGCCACGGAAGCGGAAGTTGTCGCCCAGGTCGATCGTCACGTCGATCAGCGGGCTGAAGCGGCTGGCCGGCTTGGATTCGGGGACCACTGGCGTGGCGGCGGTCTTCAGTTCGCGCTCGTCCTTGCGGCGCACCACCACCACGTCGTCGCCCAGCACCGGCGCGCTGGCCTTGGGCAGGTCGAACAGGCCGCGATCCACGCGGAACTTGCCACGGATGGCGATCAGCTTGTTTTCGTTGGCGATGCCGGCCTCGCCGGACACGATCAGCGTGCGCTCGGGGCTGGCAAACAGCTGGAGCTTGTCGGCAACGATGCGGCCGGTCAGGTTCGGATCGGTTTCGCCCAGCTTCACCGCGCCGGTGGCCGTCAGCGTGCCGTCGCCGCCCCGGAATCGCACCTGCTTCAATTCCACGGTGTTCTGGTCCAGCACCACGTGCACTTCGCCGTCGGTCAGCCGAATGCCCAGGTCGTAGAGCGTGATGCCGATCCCGTTGCCGTCGATGGCGCCGGTCAGCAGCGGATTGCCCACCGTGCCGGCCAGTTGTAGCGCCGCGGCCAGCTTGCCTTCGAGCGCGTACTGCGGGCCGCTGAGCGCCTCCAGCGATTTCAGGCGCGGGATGTCGGCCGTGACCGTGCCGCCGAGCGTCGATCCCGGCCCCACCGTCAGCAGGCCCTGTTCGCTGACCAGCCCCGCCGATGCATCGACGGTCACCTTGCCGATCCGTTGCGACGTGCTGCCGCCGCGCAGCGTCACGCGATTGCCGCTGAACTCGGCCCGCAGCGCCGTTTCGCCCAGGCCCAGGGTCGTCCAGCCACGGCCCGCATTGACCGACGCATCGCCGCCGCGGCGCCGGATCTCGGCAAACCCGGTGGCGGTTTCGGCAAGGCTCAGGTTCCAGCCGCCATCGAGCACGAGGTCGGAGCGCACCGGCAGCGATTCGCCGGTGAACGTCTCCACCAGCTTGATGATGTTCCCTACCTCCACGCCGTTGAAAGCGCCCTGCGTGCGGATGCGGCCGTGATCGAACTCGAAGCCTTCGATATTCATCGTCGCGCGCTCGAACTGCAGCCGCGTCTGGCCCAGCCGGATATGGCGGTCCGCCACCATCAGCTGGGTGGGCGAGACGAGCCGGACCTTGGCCGTGCCGCTCTCCTCCAACGTGCGGATCGTGCCGGCCCAGCCCTGGTCGCCGCGCCAGGCGCCCTGCCCCGACAGCGACAGCTGCAGCGGGCGCTCGTGCATCGTGCCGGCCGCCTTGGCGTCGAACGTGTGATCGGCCTGGGTGCCGCTCAGGTTGGCATCGAGCGTCCGGACCGTGGCCTGCGGACCGTGATAATCGCGCGCGGCCAGTTGCGCCGACAGCGTGCCGTTCAGCCCGCCGCGCAGTTCCACGTGGCCATTGGCGCTGGCCACCTTGTGCGGCCCCACCACCAGCGATTGTGCGCTGTAGTCGCCCACCACCTCGGGCTTCTTCAGCGTGCCCGTGACCACCGCGTCCACCTTCGCGCGGCCGCCGACGCCGAACTTCAGGCGATCGAGCTGCGGGGCGTCGATGTTGACCTTGAGGCTATCCCCGCGTGCGCCGAAACTGCCGTTCAGGTTCACCTGGTTGCCGGCCATCAGCAGCGATGCCTGGCTGGGCAGCAGGCGCTCGCCCTCCAGCCGCACCTTGCCGTTGCCGGTCATCGGCAGCCCCGCGTATTCGCTCTCGCCCAGCGCGAAGTCGAGCGCCACACGTAGCACTTTCTCCAGCGATCCCTTCGTTGAAAATTCGGCGTTGATCCGGCCCGGCGCCACCTTGGCCAGCCGTGCCGGATCAAAATTGGCGAGCTTGCCCTTGAAGTCGAACGGTTGCTCGTCCTTCAGCCCGAGCTTGCCGTCGGCGGTGAGCGTGCCGCTGCCCAGGCCTGCCCGCAGCGCCTTCAGCGTGATCGCGTCTTCGTCGATCCGGGCATCGGCAAACAGCTTGATCTCGCCGCCGGCCACATCCAGCGCCACGCTCTGGCGGCCCGGTTCGAGCCGCAGGATCACCGGGCCGGACAGGTTCGTGGCCACCATGCCCGTATGCAGCGCGGCGGCGTCGAGATGCCGGACATCGAGATCGAAGCCGCCCCGCCCTTCGCGCAGGGTGCCCTGGCCGACGATCTCGGCGCGCCCCGGCAGCTGGATCCGCAGGTCGCGCAGCGTCTGCGTCAATTCGCTCAGCTCCACGCGCGCCTGCACGGCATGCACGGGCAGGCGTTCCTTGTCGATCGGGCCCGGCTCCAGGTTGCGCACGGTGACTTCGCCGGCCACGGCCAGCGGGTTCTTAGTGGGGGCCACCGGTGTGGGAACGGGCGCCGATGCCGACGCGGCCGATGCGGCGGCCACGGCGCTGGCGGTCGATTCACCGGGCTTCGGTTTGGCCACCTCGGGCGGCGGCGGCACCGATTCCACCGGGCGCAGATCCGCATGGACGGTCAGGTTGGCCTGGGGCGCGGTGGGGCTGAACAGGCGCGGGTTGATGCGCTCGCCATCGATAATCAGGTGCGTGAACGGCACCTTGCCGAACGGCGTCACATCGGCATTGCCGCGCGCCCGGATACGGTCGCCGTTGGCTTCCAGTTCGGCACGCAGTTGCTCCAGCGATCCGCCGGCCGTGGCGGACACCGCATAGGTTTCCTCTTTCCAGCGGCCCTCCAGCAGCGCCTCGGCCGTCAGCGGGAACGGCGTCCTGCCGCCGATCTGCGCATTGGCCTGCAGCTTGCCGTACGGCGTGACGAGCTTGTCCACGACCAAGCGATGGCGCTGGCCGTCGCTATGCAGCGCGCCGGACAGGTCCGACAGCACCAGCGGAGTCGACGTGGCGGCCGGCCCCTGCAGCAGCGACAGCTCGCGGACGGTCAGCGTATCCACGTCGACCGCCAGCGGCAGTTCCAGCGACTGCGGCATCTTCGCCGGCTCGGTGCTCGGCGGGGAAGCCGGCAGGCGCGCGTCGATCTTGCCCAGCTTCAGCCATGCCACATGCAGCTGCGCGGGCGACCACGACACCTCCCACTTTGCGTCGATCCGGTCGATGGTGACGCGCGTATCGCCACTGGCGAATACCACATCGTGCAGTCGCAGCCCGCTGGTCACGGTGCCGCCATCGAACTGGCCGGCGAGTATCCCGGCCGACAGCCGGGTGGCCACGTTCCACAGATGGCGGGTGCCGGTCTCGGTGCGCAGCGCCGTCACGGCCGTGGCGACCAGCGCAATCAGCAGCACCAGCAGGATACCCAGCAGCCAGGCCAGCACCTTCCACACGCGGCGGCGGGGGCGGCGGGGCTCGGGCGGCGTGTCCGGCATGTTCATCAGAACGCCACCCCCAGCGAGATATGCGGCCGGAACTGCTTCTGCTGGATGCCGTAGCCGATATCGAGCTGCACCGGCCCCACCGGGCTGCGCCAGCGCGCGCCCACGCCCACGCCGTGGTAGATCTTGATGCCGCTCAGGTTGTTGGTGGCGGTGCCCATGTCCCAGAACACGGCGGCGCCCCATTCGGGCTTGAACCAGTACTGGTATTCCAGGCTGCCCGTGCCCAGGTAGCGCGCCGGCAGCACGCTCTGGCCGGACGGCGTGCCGATCGACTGGTAACTGTAGCCCCGGATCGAATCGGTGCCGCCCGCACGGAACCGCAGCGTGGCCGGAATCAGCGACGGATCGTTCGACGTCATGTCGGCACCCAGTTCCAGCCGCGCCAGGAACAGGTCGCGGTTGCCCACCGGCACGTACTGGCGGATCCGGCCGTACACGCGAAGAAAGGTGGCGTCGCTGAGCACGCCCTTGGCGGCCACGCCGATCTGGGTGTTGATCACGTTGCCGCGGCGCGGGAAGACCGGGTTATCCACGTCGCGGCGCGTCCACGCGAATGCCGGCACCAGCGCCTTCGAGTACTGCGAGGGTTCGCCGTATGGCGTCAGCACGTCGTAGTAGAAGTCGAGCGACACGGTGGTGTCGTACTTTTCGCGCGACCGCGAACGCTTCAGGCCGGCGCGCCAGCTCTTGGTGTCGGTGCTCTCGACATCGATCAGGCGTTCGTAGCTCGTATAGATGCTGTTGCGGTAGGTGTGCGGGTCCGGCGGCATCGCCATTTCCACAAACCCGTACTGGCGCTTCTGTTCGATCCGGGCCTGCGAGTCGAGCACCCAGGCGCGGTTGAACAGGTTGTAGTACGAATAGCGGCCTTCCACCTGGGCGCCGGTGTCGGTGGTGAAACCGACGCCGGAACTGAGCCGGTGCGTCGGATATTCGCGCACCTTCACCTTGACCGGCGCCGTCACCGTCTGCCGCTGCGCCGCGGCCTCCGCCGACGTGGCGGCGGGCGGCTCCTGCAGTTCGACCTGCACGTTCGAGAAATAGGGCTGGTTCTGGACCGCCCGCTGGAATTCCAGCAGCCGCTCCACCCGGTAGGGCTCGCCCTCGTTCAGCGGATTCACGTTGCGGATGATCTGGGCCGGATAGCGGCGCGTGCCTTCGATCTCAAGCGGCCCGAGCACATAGGCCGGGCCGCTCTCGTATTTGGCCCGCAGGTCGGCGGCCTGCTCGTCGGGTTCGATGCGCGCCTGCGACGACGCCAGCCTGGCGCCGTAGTAGCTCTTGCTCTGCAGTTGCACCAGCGCGTCTTCCTTGGCCTTGTCCCAGTCGGCCTGCCGGAACGGCTGGCCCACGGGCAGCCCCCATTTCGCGCGCATCTGCTCCACCTGCTCGGGCGACAGGGTGGCGGCGGGGCCACTTACCTCGACATCGGCGCGCCGGATCACGGTGCGTGCGCCGGGATCCACGCTGATATGGACCACGCGATGGTCGCCCTGGCCTTCCACCGTGGCCTTGGTGACCGGGTCGAACCAGCCTTCGGTGGAAGCAAACTGGCGCACCTGGTCGCCCACGGTTTCCACCATGTACTGGAACTGGTCGTCGGAAATATCGGTGCGGGTGGTGTAGCGCGACAGGTCGAGGTGTTCTTCGAGAATGTCCTTCAGCGCCTTGGGCGCGTCGATCTCGACCTTGTACTGGGCCTTGGCGGCGTGGGCGGGCAGCCAGGGGGCCGCCAGCAGCATCAGGGCGATGGCCAGGGTGGCGGCATGGGTTGCGGCATGGGTGGCAACCACACGCGAGAGCCGGCGGGCACCGCCAAAGGTGCCTGGCGCCTTGGCTGGGGCGGGCTGTGCGGCCAAGCGGCCCAAAGCAATCGTCATCCGTCCTGGTGGCTCCCGAATCAAGTCGCTATTTGACCACACCACCGGCGCCGCAAGGCCATCCCGACGCCAAAATTCGGGTTTCAGGGGTCCGCACCGGCAGCCGGGCTTGCCGATACGGTAAAATCCTGCCCCGTCATCCCCAACGCCGCCCAGTGGGCACAGGTTTCATCATGGCCATGTACGAATCGGATATCACCCAGTTCCTGAAGACGCTCAAGCAGGAGCGCCCGTCGCTGGAAGCGGAGCAGCGCGAAGGCCGCGGCCTGCTGTGGGACAAGGCCCCGATCGACCTCGACGAACGCGCCCAGGCCAACGCCTCGCGCGTGGCGCAGAAGCCCTACGTCTACTCGTCTGACAACTGAACGGCCCTCCGGCCACGCCGACGACCATCCCGATGCATCCGAGCGATCCGCTGGACCCCGGCGCGCAGGAAAAACTGACGCTGCCCGTGGAGCTGCCCAGCGTGGCGCAGCCGGTCGGCGCCAGCGCCAATCCGGCCGACATGGTCGACGGGATGGCATTCGCCCGCCTCTACGGCGAGCCGCTGTTCAAGCTGCCCCAGGATCTGTACATCCCGCCCGATGCGCTGGAAGTCTTCCTGGAGGCCTTCGAAGGCCCGCTTGACCTGCTGCTGTACCTGATCCGCAAGCAGAACTTCAACGTCCTGGACATCCCGATGGCCCAGGTGACGCGTCAGTATCTTTCGTACGTCGATCAGATCCGCCAGACCAATCTGGAACTGGCGGCCGAGTACCTGCTGATGGCGGCGATGCTTATCGAGATCAAGTCGCGCATGTTGCTGCCGGTCAAGAAGGCCGACAGCGACGAGGAAGCCGAGGACCCGCGTGCCGAACTGGTGCGCCGCCTGCTCGAATACGAGCAGATGAAGCTGGCCGCCCAGCGCCTGGACACCGTGCCGCAGCTGGGCCGCGATTTCCTGCGCTCGCAGGTCTACATCGAACAGAGCCTGGTGCAGCGTTTTCCCGATGTGGAAACGGTGGACCTGCAGTCGGCCTGGGCCGACGTGCTCAAGCGCGCCAAGCTGAACCAGCACCACAAGATCTCGCGCGAGGAACTGTCCGTGCGCGAGCATATGAGCCAGATCCTGCGCCGCCTGCAGCACGCCCGCTTCATGGAATTCAGCGAGCTGTTCGAGGACGCGATCCGCTCCGGCAAGGGCGTGCCCGTGGTGGTGGTCAACTTCATCGCCATGCTGGAGCTGTCGCGCGAGGCGCTGGTCGAGATCACGCAGGCCGAGCCATTCGCACCCATTTATGTGCGATTGGCGTACACGCCCGCCTGATCCTTCCACCCAGCGGAACAATTCCCCGCCAGGGCCGGGCCCGAACCGGCGCGGATGCTCTACAATCCGCCGACAGCCGGCCAATGCGTACCCAGAGAGCCGGCACGCCAGCTGCCACGCAGCGGCACGCTCCAACCACGACGGCACACCACATTCATGAAAGTCATTCCTTCCATCCAGGAATTGCGGGACCAGTTGCGCGGCCAGAACCGCGTGGCGTTCGTGCCTACCATGGGCAACCTGCATGAAGGCCACCTGTCGCTGATGCGCCTGGCACGCCAGCATGGCGACCCCGTGGTGGCGTCGATCTTCGTCAACCGCCTGCAGTTCGGCCCGAACGAGGATTTCGACAAGTACCCCCGCACGCTACAGGACGACGTGGAAAAGCTGCAGAGCGAAGGGGTGTACGTGCTGTTCGCGCCGACCGAATCGGACATGTATCCGGTGCCACAGGAATACCGCGTGGAACCGCCGCATGACCTGGGTGACATCCTCGAAGGCGAGTTCCGCCCCGGGTTCTTCAAGGGTGTCTGCACCGTGGTGATGAAGCTGTTCTGCTGCGTGCAGCCGCGCGTGGCCGTGTTCGGCAAGAAGGACTACCAGCAGCTGATGATCGTGCGGCGCATGGCGCAGCAGTTCGCGCTGCCCGTGGACATCATCCCGGCCGAGACCGTGCGGGACGAAGACGGCCTGGCGCTGTCGTCGCGCAACCGGTATCTCGGCGAAGCCGAGCGCAAGGAAGCGCCGGTCCTGTACAAGACACTGCACGAGGTGCGCGACACCGTGCTGGGCAATGGCACCGTTGACCTGCTGGCCGTGGAGGCCGACGCGCTGGGCCGGCTGCAGGCACGCGGCTGGAAGCCCGACTATGTGTCGATCCGCAAGCGCAGCAACCTGCAGGCCCCGACGCGCGAGGAATTCGCCGCCGGCGAACCGCTGGTGGTGCTGACCGCCGCCAAGCTCGGCAATACGCGCCTGATCGACAACCTCGAAATCTAAAGATTCTCCGAGTCTTGACTTCTCTCTCCCTCAGCGCGGGAGAGGGAAGAACACCCCCGCCCCGCTTCAGGCCCGCTTCAGCCGCGCCTTTTCACGTTCCAGATGGCGCTTGTGGCCGCTGCGGCGTTTCCACCAGATCAGCACGCCGGTCACGGCGAACGCCAGCGGCATCAGCCCGAATGCGGTGATGAACGCGCGGCCGTAGGTGCCGAACGCCTCGCCGGTATGCAGCGGGAACAGCCACAAGATCAACGCGTCGCCGGACCGGGCATCGCGGGGATCGCGCGCGCCGAGCGGCCGGCCGGTGTAGGCATCGAGCCAGAGCCGCGTGGCGCCGCTGTCTTCCTGCAGTTCGCCCTCCTGGCGCAGCCGCACCTCGTACGCATCGCCGGGCTTGCGCGGCAGGCTGATGCGCGTGACCTGCGCCCCCGGGAACTGCTGTTGCGCCGCCGTCATGGCCTGGGCCGGGGTGATGGCGTGCGCGCCGGCGGGTGGCGTATCGGACTGGTGCTTCACCTGCGGGCTCACGGTCATGACCGTGCTGATGATCGGCGTGACCCACTTCGGCAGGTTCAGATACCAGCCCGAGAACGCAATGGTGGCCAGCACGGGCGCCGCAAAGAAGCCTCCCGCACGATGGAAGGTATAGAAGAAGCGCGACCACGAACCGCCGTGCGCGATCCGCACAGACTGCTTCAGCGCGCGCAGCTTCATCCTGGGCCACCACAGCACCACGCCCATCAGCACCGTGAAGAACAGCACCATCCCGGTCACGCCGATGATGGTCTTGCCTGTGTCGCCAGACAGCAGGTAGCGATGCAGATGGAACAGCGTCGGCATGATCTGCTGACGCGACAGTCCCGGCACGCCAAACAGGCGCTCGCCCTTCACGGCCAGGGTGATGGGGTCGATCATGACCTGCCGCGAGCGGCCCGGCATCGCCTCCGGCCCCTTGATCGGGTAGTAGGCGATGAACACGTCGTGTTCGTCGATCGGCAGCATCAGCAGGTTGGGCTTGCCATACTTCGGATCCGCCATCAGCCTGGCCGTGACCGATTCCACCGTGGCCGCGCCCACCGGGATGCGCGTGGCCGATACCCCCTGCAGCAGGTCTGGATTAAGCCACTTGTCGATGTCGTCGCGCCACGAAATCAGCGTGCCGGTCAGGCCCATCATGACGAACAGCAGGCCGAAGACCAGCCCGATATAAAGGTGCAGCTTGACGAGAACGGTACGCAGACGACCGGAGACCATGGGAGTCTTTCTTATGAAATGCGGCGTTTGATGCACACATGAGGCGGCTTTCGCCATGCATCTGTGCGGCACCGCCCAAATGCAAATGCGAAGAATTCGCGATTCTAGCAGCGAGCCGCTAAGATCGTGGACGCGCCATCCATTGCGCCCATCCCGTGCCGCCCCGCCCTGCCATGCCCTTGATCGAACTGGTTCCCGCCACCCCGGCCGACGCCGATCTGCTAGCCGCCATGCACGCCGAAAGCTGGCGCGATGCCTATGGCGGCCTGATTCCCGCCGATTACCTGGAAAGCTATGCGCCGGCCGAACGGCTGGCCACCTGGCGCGCACGGATGCTTGAAGGCGCCGAAGCCCCGCTGGAAGCCACCCTCCTGCGCGTGAACGGGCAGCCAGCCGGATTCTCGTGCCTGATGCCGCTGGCCGAGCCCGGCTATGGGATCTATCTGGACAACCTCCACGTGATGAAAGCGTTTCACGGACGAGGCTATGGCAGGACGCTGATGGCCCACTGCGCGGCGCGTGTGGCCAGCCAGTGGCCGGGCAAGCCGTTGTTTCTTTATGTACTCGACGGCAACACGCAGGCGCGCGCGTTCTACCGGCGGCTGGGCGGCGTGGAATCGGACGCCTTCAACGATCCGTTCCCGGGCACCGACCTCATGGTGGCCATCCGCCGCGTCAGCTGGGACGACGTGGACGCGCTGGTCAGCCGGCTGGCGCCGGGTCCGTAGCCCCTGCCAGCGGCGCGAACATCGCCCGCAGGTCGAGATGCGCGGCCATGCTGTCGGCCAGCCGGTCGATCGACGCTTCGCGCAGCGCATCCAGTTGAATGCCCTCGGCCCGCGCCAGACCCGCCCAGCGCAGCAGCGCGCCACAGGCGTCCGGATGGTCGAACAGGCCGTGTACATACGTGGCCATCACCTGGTTGTCATCCGATACGGCGCCATCAGGCCTGGGATTGCCGCCCGCGTAAGCCGCATCACCCGCATCATCCGGACCGTCTGCCACGTCCAGCCACAGCGCCGGGCGCGCCAGTGCCGGGCCGTGGGTGATGCCCAGATGGATCTCGTACCCCTCCACCGCCCCGCCGCCAGTTTCCGCATCGAGCCGGCCGGCTACGCGCCGCAACTGCTTCTCGGGCGCCAGCGTGGTTTCGAAGTCGAGCAGGCCCAGCCCATCGCTGGTGCCGGCGGGCCCTTCGCGGCCGTCGGGGTCGTGGATCAGCCGCCCCAGCATCTGCATGCCGCCGCAGATACCCATCAGCTTGCCCCCGTAGCGCAGGTGCCGCAGCAGCGCCGGCTGCCAGCCGTTGGCGCGCAGGAAGGCCAGGTCGGCGCGCACGCTCTTGCTGCCCGGCAGGATCACCAGGTCCGCCGGCGGAATCGGCATGCCAGGGCCGATGAACTGCAGGTCGACGTTCGGGTGCGCCCGTAGCGCGTCGAAATCGGTATGGTTCGAGATGCGCGGCAGCACCGGCACGATCACGCGCAGCACGTCGCCGTCGCGGCTGGCCACCTGCGCGCTGGCGATGGCGTCCTCCGCATCGAGATGCAGGCCGTGCAGGTAGGGCAGCACGCCGAACACCGGTTTGCCGGTGCGGGCCACGAGCCAGTCCAGGCCCGGCTGCAGCAGCCCGATATCGCCGCGAAAACGGTTGATGATGAAGCCCTTGACGCGCGCCCGCTCGGACTCGGACAGGCAGTCGAGCGTGCCGACCAGATGGGCGAACACGCCGCCACGGTCGATGTCGGCCACCAGCACGACCGGGCAGTCGACACGCTCGGCAAAGCCCATGTTGGCGATGTCGCGGTCACGCAGATTCACTTCGGCGGGGCTGCCCGCGCCTTCCACCAGCACCACGCCGTACGCCTGTTTCAGCCGCTCGTGGCTTTCCAGCACGGCGGCCATCGCCTGCAGCTTGTAGGCGTGATAGGCCTTGGCGTCGAGATCCATGCGCGCCCGGCCGTGGATGATGACCTGCGCGCCGATGTCGCTGCTGGGCTTGAGCAGCACCGGATTCATGTCGGTGTGGGGCGCCAGCCCCGCCGCCTGGGCCTGCAGCGCCTGGGCGCGTCCGATTTCGCCGCCATCGACGGTGACCGCGCTGTTCAGCGCCATGTTCTGTGGCTTGAACGGGGCCACGGCCACCCCGGCGCGCGCCAGGATGCGGCACAGGCCGGCCACGACGGTACTTTTGCCCGCGTCGGACGTGGTGCCCTGAACCATCAGGGTGCCGCGCAGGGCACGCGGCGCAAACGGAAAGGAGTTGGCAGAAGGATCGTTTCGCATCGCGCGATTATGGCAGCAGCGGCCGGCCGCCCGCACGGCGCCCTTCGCCAGAAACTCTGCAAGATCCATGCATGCGGCCGGGGGATGCGACGGCTACAATACGCCGGATGAAGACCCAAGCCCCGCCCCAGGCGCTCAATCTCTCGGCCACTTCCGAGCCGGCTTCGGCAGGCGCGGCCACGGACGCCGAGCCGGCGACCGAAGCAGCACCGCGGCCGCAGGCCGGTACCGCCGCGCCGCGCGAACTGACGCTGGTGCTGGGCGGCGCCCGCTCGGGCAAGAGCCATTTCGCCGAGCAGCTCGCCGCCGATCATGCGGCCCTGACGCGTGGCCCGGTCACCTACATCGCCACGGCCCGGCACGACGTCGAAGCGGCCGATCAGGAAATGGAAGTCCGCATCGCGCTGCATCGCGCGCGCCGGCCGGCCGACTGGACGCTGGTGGAAGAGCCGGTGCATCTGGCCGACGCGCTCTACGCGCATGCGCGCCACGACGGCTGCATCCTCGTCGATTGCGTGACGCTGTGGCTCAACAATCTGCTCTTTGGCGAGAACCGCGAGTATCCCGAGCACGGCGTCATCACGCCGCCGCCGGCCTTTACCGAGGAAATCGACGCGCTGATGACGGCGCTGCCGATGCTGCCCGGCCATGTGATCCTGGTGTCGAATGAAATCGGCTTCGGCGTGGTGCCGATGGGCGCCATCACGCGTTTCTACGTCGACGAACTTGGCCGCCTGAACCAGAAGCTGGCAGCCGCCGCCGATCGCGTGCGGCTGCTGGTCGCCGGCATCCCGGTATCGATCAAGGACCCTGCTCCGTCCCAGGCTCGCGGCAGCCACACACGATGATCATGATGTCCTGGGCTGCCTGCGTGGCGGCCGCACTTGCCGGCGTGCTGCTGGACCGCTGGCTTGGCGAGCCGCGCCGCTGGCATCCGCTGGTCGGGTTTGGCCGTCTCGCGTCGGCCGTCGCCCACCGTCTCAATCGTCCCGAACGCAGCGCCGCGCGCCAGCGCCTGGCCGGGCTGCTCGCGTGGGCGCTGGTGGTGCTGGGGCCTGCCGCGCTGGCCGCGTGGCTGGTCTCGCTGGCAGCCGATGTCCATCCGATGCTGGCCTGGGCGCTGCACGCCGTCGCGCTCTACTTCGCACTGGGTGCCTGCAGCCTGACGCAGCACATCGCCCCCATTGCCGATGCACTGACCCGCAACGACCTGCCCGCCGCGCGCACGCTGACGGCGCGCATCGTGTCGCGCGACACGGCCGATGCCGATGCCGAAGCCCTGGCGCGGGCCGCCTGCGAATCGGCGCTGGAAAACGGCAACGATGCCGTCTTCGGCGCGCTGTTCTGGTTCCTCGTCGGCGGCGCGCCCGCCGTGATCGTCTTCCGGCTGGCCAATACGCTCGACGCCATGTGGGGCTATCGCACGCCGCGCTGGGAAATGTTCGGCTGGGCCGCTGCCCGCATCGACGATGGCTTGAACCTGGTGCCGGCGCGGCTGACCGCGCTGTCGTACGCGCTGCTGGGCGCCACCGCGCAGGCGATGCGCTGCTGGCGCACGCAGGCTCCGGCCTGGTCGAGCCCGAACGCCGGCCCCGTGATGGCGGCCGGTGCCGGCGCGGTGGGCGTGGCGCTGGGCGGCGGCGCGCGCTACCACGGCGAGTGGGAAGAACGCCCGCCGCTGGGCATCGGCGACGCGCCGCGCGCTGCGCACGTCCACGCCTGCCTGCGGCTCGTGCAGCGCACGCTGTGGCTGTGGCTCGGCGTGGCGATGCTGAGCGTGCCGCTGGTGACGGTCCTGGTTTCGAAATGGGGGGCGGCGTGAGCGGTGTGAGCGGTGTGAGCGGTGTGAGCGGTGTGAGCGG
>NZ_FNJO01000012.1:85217-194270 GCF_900104095.1 Ralstonia sp. 25mfcol4.1
GTGAGCGGTGTGAGCGGTGTGAGCGGTGTGAGCGGTGTGAGCGGCGTGAGCGGTGTGAGCAGCGTGAGCAGCGCCCTGGCCCCGATCCGCCATGGCGGCAACCTGCTGGCCGCCGTGCGCCGCTACGGCCGTGCGGCCGAAGACTGGCTCGATTTGTCCACTGGCATCAATCCGGCCGGCTATCCGGTGCCCCCGCTGCCTGCCGACGCGTGGCAGCGGCTGCCGCAGGACGACGACGGCCTGGCGGAGATCGCCGCGCGGGCGTATGGCGCGCCGCACGCGCTGCCGGTGGCGGGATCGCAGGCGGCCATCCGCACGCTGCCCGCGTTGCTGCGAGCGGGCCGGGTGGGCATCGCCGCGCTGGGCTACAGCGAATATGCGCCCGCGTTCGCGCTGGCCGGCCACACGGTGGTGCCGCTCGACGAGCGGGACTTCGCCCGCGACGACCTGCCCGACGGGCTCGATCATCTGGTCGTCGTCAATCCGAACAATCCCACCGCACGGCTGCTCTCCCCCGATCGGCTGCTGCGCTGGCATGGGCAGTTGTCCACGCTGATCGTCGACGAAGCGTTCCTCGACAGCACCACGATGCCGTCACTGGCCGCGCACACCGGCCTGCCGGGACTTGTCGTGCTGCGCTCCATCGGCAAGTTCTACGGGCTGGCAGGCATGCGCTGCGGCTTCGTGCTGGCCGCCCCCGATCTGCTCGATGCCCTGTCGCGCCGGCTTGGACACTGGACTGTCTCCGGGCCGGCCCGCGCCGTGGCACGGCTGGCGCTGACCGATACCGCGTGGCAGGCCGCCACCCGCACGGCGTTGCAACAACAGGGCCAGCGCCTGGCGACGCTGCTGCGTGACCACGGGCTGACGCCGGTATCGCAGCCGCTGTTCAGCTGGGTGCCCGATGCCCGCGCGCCCGCCCTGCACGAGGCGCTCGCCCGGCAAGGTGTCTGGACGCGCCTGTTCGACGCCGCGGGCGGCTGCCCGGCCAGCCTGCGCCTGGGCCTGCCGCCCGATGCCGAGGACGCCTGGCAACGACTCGATGCGGCGCTGGGCGTGGCACGATCCGACCTGCAAGCCGGCGCCACTGACCACCCCCTCCTCACCGGATCCCGATGAAGGCCTCCCCGTTCCTGCTCGCCACGGCGCTGCTCGCCAGCCCCTGCGTCCACGCCGCCATCACCGTCACCGACGACGCCGGCCAGACCGTCACGCTGGCCCAGCCCGCGCGGCGCATCGTCTCGCTGGCCCCGCACGTGACCGAACTGATCTACGCGGCCGGCGGTGGCGATCGCATCGTCGGCACGGTCAGCTACAGCGACTACCCGCCGCCTGCGCGCGACATCCCGCGCGTGGGCGACAACAAGGCACTGGACCTGGAACGCATCGCCGCGCTCAAGCCCGACCTGATCGTGGTCTGGCGCCATGGCAACGCCCAGAAGCAGACCGACCGCCTGCGCGCGCTGGGCATGCCGCTGTTCTACAGCGAGCCGCGCCGCCTGGAATCGATACCGGAGAATCTTGAAAAGCTTGGCACGCTGATGGGGACGGAGGCCGTGGCCAATCGGGCCGCTGCCGATTTCCGCCAGCAGGCGAGCACGCTGCGCAAGACCTATGCCGATCGCCCGCCCGTGACGGTGTTCTATCAGGTGTGGCAGCAGCCGCTGATGACGCTGAATGGCCAGCATCTGGTCAGCGACCTGCTGACGCTGTGTGGCGGCCGCAACCTGTTCGCCAAGGAGTCGCCGCTGGTGCCCACGGTGTCGGTGGAGGCCGTGGTGGCCGGTAACCCGGAGGTCATGCTGACGGCCGGCATGGGCGCCACGCGCCCGGACAAGCCGCTGGCGGATTTTTCGACGTGGGAGAAGTGGAAACAGGTCACCGCCGTGGCGCGCAACAACCTGTTCATCATCGACGGCGATCTGGTCAACCGCGCGGGTCCGCGCGTGGTGCAGGGCGCGGCCGAAATCTGCAAGGATCTCGAACTCGCGCGCTCGCGGCGGGGGAAGTGACCAAGCCGATCGCCGGTTGAGCGGCCGGCCCTCTCCCCCAACCCTCTGCCGCGCAGGGGGGAGAGGGAGCAAACCCGGAAAGCGGTGTGGAAGCAGGCAGGCCGGCGATCAGCCCGTTACACGATTCCACCACCCCAGCCTCGGCGCGCCATCGCCCAGGCGGAACTTGCAGGTGGCGCCGAACCCGAGCGACCAGTGCAGCGTCTGCGCCAGTGTGATCCCCAGCCAATGGGCGGCCAGCATGCGCATCGGCCCGGCGTGAGTCACCACCCACAACCGCGTGTCCGATTCGACATCAAGCGCATCGGCCCATTCGGCCACGCGCGCCGAGACCTGCGCCGGGCTTTCGCCGCCATGGGGACGGGCGCCCATCAAATCGGCCGCCCACAGATCCAGCGCGTCGCGCGGAATCGCCGTCCAGGCCTGGCCTTCCCAGGCGCCGAAATCCATCTCGCGCAGGCGCGGCTCCACATCGGCCGCGGGCAGCCCCGGCAGGCAGGCCGCCAGTTGTGCGGCCGTGTCGCGGGCGCGCAGCGCCGGGCTGGTGACGATGCGATGCGGCGATGCCAGACCGGCCACGATCCGCGCCGGGTCGGGCGTGACGGGCGTCGTCAGCGCCAGATCCAGACTGCCGTAGCAGACGCCCGCCGCCACTTCGGGCTGCGCGTGGCGAATCAGTAGAACTTCCATGCCGCGGCCACCAGATAGATCGACAGCTCGGCAAGCTGTTGGGACATGCCCAGGCAATCGCCGGTATAGCCGCCGATGCGCCGCACGAAATAGGCCCCGAGCGCGGCGCGCAGGCCGGCCAGCACCAGCACGGTCACGATGGCGAACCACGGCGAGACCCACAGCAGCGGCAGCACGCCGCACGCCAGCGCGAAGACCAGGCTGCGGGTTTCCAGCCGCTGGGCCACCGGCTTGGCCTTGCCTTCGTGGCGCACGTAGTCGTGCGTGGCCAGGAACGTGATGGCCATGGCGCGGCTCGCCCCGTGACCCGCAACCAGCACCGCCAGCAACGTCATGCCGCCGTGGACTTCCCCGACGGACACCAGCAATTGCCACTTCAGCAGCAGCGCCACCACGATGGCGATGGCACCGAACGCGCCCACGCGGGAGTCGTGCATGATCCGCAGCACGTCCTCGGGCCGGTAGCCGCCGCCGAAGGCATCCACGCAGTCAGCCAGCCCATCCTCGTGGAACGCGCCCGTCAGCAGCAGCGTGGCGGCCATGCCCAGCACGATGGCCACCGACGGCGACCAGAGCTGCCACGCAAGGCCCGTCACCAATGCCCCCGCCACACCCACGAGCAGGCCCACCGCCGGAAAATAGCGTGCGGCGGCGTTCAGGTAGTGCGGCGCGAACCCCACCCACACCGCCACCCGCTGCGGCATGGGCACGCGCGTGAAGTAGCCTACGGCGGTCAGGAAGAAGCGGAGTTCGTCGGCCATGGCGTCTGCGCGGTCTAGGCGGAAGCGTTGCTGATGCCGGCGCCGCTGAACGTGGCCATCTCGCGCAGGAAGGCGACGGCCGACGCCACCAGCGGCCACGCCAGCGCGGCGCCTGTGCCTTCGCCCAGCCGCAGGTCCAGCGCCAGCAGCGGCTCGGCCTTGAACTCGGCCAGCAGCGCGCGGTGTCCCTGCTCGTGGGAGCAGTGCGAGAACACGCAGTACTGCAGCACGTTCGGGTCGATGCGCGCGGCCACCAGCAGCGCCGCCGACGCGATGAAGCCATCCACCAGGATCACCATGCGGCTGGCGGCGGCGGCCAGGTAGGCGCCGGTCATCGCCGCGATCTCGAAGCCGCCGAACGTGGCCAGCACGTCCAGCGGATCGGTGGCGTCCGGATGCCGCGCCAGCGCCTGCGCCAGAATCTCGCGCTTGCGCGCCACGCCGGCGTCGTCCAGCCCCGTGCCGCGCCCGGTGCAGGCTTCCAGCGGCAGGCCGGTCAGCCGGCTCATCACACAGGCCGCCGCCGAGGTATTGGCAATGCCCATCTCGCCAAACCCGATCACATTGGTGCCCTGCTGCGCGTGGCGCAGCACCCGCGCGATGCCGGTGTTGATCGCCGCGCCGGCTTCAGCCGGCATCATGGCCGGCTGCTCGACGAAATTGCGCGTGCCATTGGCCACGCGGCTGTTGACCAGCCCCGGCGACGCCGGCAGCGGCGCACGCACGCCCACGTCCACCACTTCGAGCACCATGCCATGCTGGCGCGTGAAGACGTTGATGGCGGCCCCGCCGTTCAGGAAGTTCAGCACCATCTGCGCGGTGACTTCGGCCGGGAAGGCGCTGACGCCGGCATCGGCCACGCCATGGTCGCCGGCGAATACGATGATCGCGGGCCGGTTCAGTTCGGGTACGGTTTCGCCACGGATCATGCCGATCTGCAGCGCCAGCGATTCGAGCCGGCCCAGCGACCCGGGCGGCTTGGTCTTGTCGTCGATGGCCGCCTGGAGCGTGCCGCGCAGCGATTCGTCAAGCGGCGCGATCGGCGGCAGGGTCAGCGCAAAGTCGGAAATATGGGTCATCAATCTTCTTTCGATCCTCGGAGCACGCCAGCCAGGCGAAGCGAAGCGTTTCGGGCTGGCGTTTTCCTACATTTCTACGCCACGCTGGGCCTTGATGCCCTGCTGGAACGCGTGTTTGACGGGCGTCATGTCGGTCACCGTGTCGGCCGCTTCCACCAGTGCAGGCGGCGCGCCGCGACCCGTGATCACCACGTGCTGCATCGCAGGGCGCGCGCGCAGGTCGGCAATCACGGTCTCGACATCAAGATAGTGCAACTTCAGCGCAATGTTCAGTTCATCGAACAGCACCAGGCCGATCGACGGGTCGCGCAGCATGCGGCGGGCCACCTCCCACGCGGCCTCGGCCTTGGCCACGTCGCGTGCGCGGTCCTGGGTTTCCCAGGTGTAGCCCTCGCCCATCACGTGGAATTCGCATTGGTCCGGAAAGCGCCGCAGGAACATTTCCTCGCCGCTCGGGATGGCACCCTTGATGAACTGGACCACGCCCGTGCGCATGCCGTGCCCCATCGCGCGCACCACCATGCCGAAGCCCGAGCTCGACTTGCCCTTGCCGTTGCCGGTGGTGATGACGATCACACCGCGCTCGGTCTGGGCGGCGGCAATCTTGGCATCGACCACCTCCTTCTTGCGGACCATGCGGTTCTTGTGGCGCTCGTCGCGGCCGTCGTCGGGCTGGCTGGGGTGTTCGGTATCGCTCATGGTGTCTTTCCGTCGGGGATCAGCGCGGTATGGATGCCGTCGCTGATGCTGATAATGGGGGTGCGTAGTGCGCGCGAGCACTGCGCGGGCGTGAGGACGTCGTGCACCGGGCCGTGCAGCGCGACGCCGTCTTCGGCCATCAGCAGCGCATGGGTGGCATGCCGGCGCGCGAGCGTCAGGTCGTGCAGGATCACCACGGCGGCGTGGCGGCCGGCACTGGTCAGGCGGCGCAGCAGGTCCAGCACCAGGATCTGGTGGCGCAGGTCCAGGTGCGAGACCGGTTCGTCCAGCATCAGCAGCGGCGCCTGCTGGGCCAGCACCGCGGCCAGCGACACGCGCTGGCGCTCGCCGCCGGACAGCGTCAGCACATCGCGCGCGGCCAGGGCATCGAGATCGCACTGGGCCATCACGTCGCGTACCACGCGGTCGTCGTCGCGCTTGCCCCAGCCCCAGCCGCTCATGTGCGGATGACGGCCGATGCGCACCGCATCCTCCGCCACCATCGAGAACGTGTCATGCACGGCCTGCGGCAGGTAGGCGCGCTGACGGGCCAGCGTGGCCGGCGCCACCTGCGTGGCAGCCACGCCATCGATTTCCACGGCCCCGCCATCGGGCGCGCGCAAGCCGGCCAGCACGCCCATCAGCGTGGATTTGCCCACGCCGTTCGGGCCCACGACGCACCAGAGCTGGCCCGCCTGGATGGACAGCGACAGGCCATCGACCAGCACGCGCTGGCCCACCCGCAGGCGCACGTCGCGCAGCGACAGGACCGGACACGGGGCCAGCGGCTCGAACCATGCGTTCATCGCGGCCTCCGCAGCAGCAGGTAAAGGAAAGTTGGCACGCCCAGCAGCGCGGTGATGACACCCACCGGCAACTGCGCCGGCGCGATCACGGTGCGGGCGATCAGGTCGGCTGCCATCAGCAGCGTGCCGCCCAGCAGCACCGACGCCGGCAGCAGTTGGCGCTGGTCGTTGCCCCACGCCAGCCGCACCATGTGCGGCACCACCAGCCCCACAAAGCCGATGGACCCGGCCGTGGTGATGGCGGCGGCGATGGAAAACGAGGCAATCAGGAAGGTGGCCAGCCTGACGCGACCCACGCGCACGCCCAGCGACTGCGCCACGGTCTCACCAAGCAGCATCACGTTCAGCGCCCGCGCCATCGGCATGGCCAGCCCCAGCGCCACGACCAGCGTGGCCAGCGCCCAGCCGTAGCTGGCGGTGCCGCCCAGGTCACCGGTCAGCCAGAACAGCATGCCGCGCAGCCGCGATTCCGGCGCGATGGCCAGGATCAGCGTGATCAGCGCGCCCCAGCCGGCCGCCAGGATCACGCCGGTCAGCAGCAACCGCGCCCCGGCCTCGTGGTGGCCGCCCTGCACTTGCGGATGCAGCAGGTCGCGCCGCGCCAGCGTGGCCACCAGCAGCATCGAACAGAGCGCGCCGCCCGCCGCGCCGGTCTGGACGACCCACAGCGGCAGCGACAGCAGCATCGCCAGCAGCGCGCCCGTGGACGCCCCGCCGGACACGCCCAGCACATAGGGCTCGGCCAGCGGATTGCGCAGCAGCACCTGCATCAGCGCGCCGGACAGCGCCAGCAGCCCGCCGCAGGCAAACGCCGCCGCCGCGCGCGGCAGCCGCAGTTCACGCACGATGGCGCCGGCCGTGCCGGTATCGGCGCCGGTCAGCGCCTGCCAGACCTGCGCGATGTCCAGCGCGACGCTGCCGGCCGCCAGCGACAGCGCGAACACCGCCGTCCCGGCCACGGCCAGGACGGTCCAGACGGTCAGCGCGCGGCGCAGTTCGGTCATGACGTGACGTCAGGCCCTACTTCTGGCGCCAGCCGAGCGTGATGAATCCGGCGCGGCCCTGCGTGTTGTAGGGCCAGGCAAGCTGGTAGTTCTTGTCGAACAGGTTTTCCACACGGGCAGCCACGAACCATTGCTTGTCGATGTTGTAGCGGGCATTGAGGTTGACGATACCGTATCCGCCCAGGACGCGCCCGCTGTTGTCGAGCCGCTCCGACGACAGCAGCCATTCGCCACCAAAGCGCCAGTTGCCGAAGTTGCGGCCCACGTCGAACGATGCATGGCGTCGCGCCCGGCGCAGCAGCTGGGTGTTGCTGCTCTCGTCCACCGGGTTCTGGAAGGTCACGGCGGCGCCCAGGTCGGTCCCCCAGATCGTGGCGCGCCATGAGGCCTCGATGCCCTGCACCTTGGCCTTGTTGACATTCTGCGCCAGGAACACGCCACTGCCCACGGCGGTCGACACGATCAGGTCGTCATAGCGGGTTTCGAACGCGGTCACGCGCAGCAGGCCGGCGCTGGCCGTATCGACCTGCACACCTGCCTCGGCGGACTTGGCGCGCTCGGGTTTGAGGTTCGGCTGGCCGAAGCCTGGGTAGTACAGCTCGTTGAAGGTCGGCGCGCGGAACGCATTGCTGACGTTGGCGATCAGCTTGACCTGATCGGTCACGTTGAAGCCATAGCCCGCAAAGAAGCTGCCCTGGTTGCCGAAGTCGGAATAGTGGTCGTTGCGGGCGTTCAGTTGCAGCTGGTTCCGGCCGATCCGGCCTTCATAGCCGCCGTATACCGAAAACACGTTGCGCGACGGCGCGTTGTACGAACTCGACGCCAGCGTCTGCTGCAGCCAGTCGGTGCCGAACAGCAGCTTGTGGTCGGGCGTCAGCGCGTATTCGTTCTGCCAGTTGAACTGGCGGTTGCGCGTGCTGAACAGGCTGTCGAACAGGCCATTCTTCGTGCCTTCGCTGCGGTCTTCGCTCTGCGCGATCTTGAAATGCGTGGTCCAGGCCGAGGTCACCTTGCCGTTGACGAACGCCGACAGCGTGTAGAGCTCGCTGTTCATGCGGAAATCGTCGGTCGGCTTGCCGCTGGTGCTGTCGTACGACAGGTCGCTCTTCGAGTAGTACGCGGCGAAGCCGGCGTCCCAGTCGGCCGTGAACTTGTGACGGATCTGGCCCGACACGCTCTTGTTCTCGTACGGGTTGTCGCCGGGGTTCGGGCCGTTGCCGCGCCGGACTGCCGCGGCATTGGCGGCGGCCCACTGGTTATAGTTGATCGACGAAAATCCGTCGGTCTTGAAGATCGATCCGGTCAGGTTGAACGACGTATCGCCAATCTGGCCGCCGTAACCCACGGTGCCCTGGCGCGTGTTGTTGCTGCCGTACTCCACCTGCGCATTGGCTGCCGGTGCCTGGCCGGCACCATTCTTGGTGAAGATCTGCACCACGCCGCCGATCGCGTCCGACCCGTACAGCGCCGACACGTTGCCGCGTACCACCTCGATATGGTCGATCTGGTCGGGCAGGATGTTCGCCAGCTGGGCCGTGCCGCCGCTGACGCCGGCCACGCGCACGCCATCGATCAGGATCAGTACCTGGTTGGAATTGGCGCCGCGCATGAACAGCGACGTATTGGCGCCCATGCCGCCGTTGGCGGCGAATTCGACACCGGCCTGGCCGCGCAGCAGCGAGCGCAGGTCGGGCGCCTGCGAATTGACGATGTCCTCCTGGGTCACCACCGTCGTGTGCGGCAACGCCTCGGTCACACGCTGCGCGGTGCGCGAGGCGGTGACCACCACGGGTGCCAGCGACCGGGGCTGGGCCGCCGGCTGCGCGGCAGGTGCGGCCGATGTGGCATCGGCGGGTGCGGCAGGCGCGACGGGAGCCGCCTCGGCGGGCGCCTGCTGGGCAAACGCCGGGATATGGGATGCGGAAAGAACGGCAATGGCCGCCATGATGGCGGGCACGGACGGGCGAACCGGCGGCTTCACCGCGACGGTCGACCTGGATAGCGTGGAACGCATGAGCAGGATGGATGAGAACGGCCGGGCCCGTTCCCCCGCGGACCTGATGGCGAATGGGCGTGCCGCATGGGGTGCGGACGCCCGCGTTCTTCAGGCCGGTATCCGGGCTGACGACATCAGGCAGGCCGCCTTCCCGATGGGCTCGCCGCAACCTCCGGCGAGTCCGTATCAGTGGCCTTGGCCCGCCCTGCGAACGACGCTTGGCGTGTTCGCGGTCGCTTACCGTTGCGGGGGCAGCACAGGTTGGCCTGCCCCGCTCGCGTCCAGCCTGGCCGATCCAAGTCGTCCCGGGCTGGCGGGCGGTACCCGGCTCCCTGTTTCCCGTTGAACTGCAGCCCCTGCGTAAGGGAGGCCGCGAGCACCTGGAACGTGCGCGAGTGTAGGGAGTTTCAAAGTTGGCGTCAATGCGAGGGGTCAAGTTGCCGATATCCGTGATTGACACGCGAAATCGCGCCATTCGCCGCAGATCGGTGCAACTTCCGTGCGGCAGCCAAGTCTCACCGGGCGCGTTGGCGGTAGCCCCCGCGCGTGCATCGGCTAGAATCCCCAAACCTGACCCTTACTCCTACCGGACACGACAGGCACTATGCTCAACGAACTCGAACAACTGGCCGCCAAGATCGGGCGCGTGCTGCATCATGCGGACACCCTGGCGGCGGAAAACCAGCGGCTGCGCGCGGAGATCGACCGCCTGCAGGCCGAGGCGAGCACGTTGCGCGCGGACCGCGAAGCCATGGCGGCCGACCGCGAGCTGCTCAACATCAAGATCGAGGAAGCGCAGCTGCGCATCCAGTCCATCCTGGACAAGCTGCCCACCGCCAGTGACGCGCGCCAGCTCGACCTGCTCGGCGAAGGCCAGGCCCGCGCCGCATCGGAAGGTTCGCAGCAAGCCCCCGGAGAACACGCATGAGCAACAAGCAAGTGGAACTGAATATCGCAGGCCAGCCCTACCGTTTCGCGATCTCGCCGGAGAACGAGGCCGCGCTGCTGGAAGCGGCCGCGCTGGTCGACGACAAGATGAACAAGCTCAAGGGCAGTGTGTCGGCCAAGGGCGTGGAACGCGTGGCCGTGATGGCCGCCATCAGCATTGCGTCAGACCTGCTGGCGATCCGCCGCAAGCAGGAAGAGGACGGCACGATTCCGGTGGACGCGGTGCGCGCGCGCATTCGCGAACTGAACGAGCGCGCCGACGAGGCGCTGCGCCAGTACGCGCACGTGGGCACGCGCTGAGCCGCTGAAAAAACCCTGACGGCAACACTTGAATTGCGCGGCTTCGGCCAGATATGGCGTCCATGTGAAGCCGGTGCCGCGCCCGGCCGCATGATGTGCATGGATATGCCGGTCGTTGTGGAAAATGTAACGCCTCGACGTATCCGGCTTGGTATCACTGACGTCGCGGTGTATAGTGGAGCCACTGCGCGGCGAGACTGACCGACGCAGTTGGATGGTCGGGTTATCGGGCCTGGCCGCCGTTTCCATCCCATCCTAGTTTGAAACGGCAAACGTCTGACATCCCAAGCGTGTTGCACGCACAGGAACCCAAGTCAGACGTTTGACAGTTTCCCTGCCTGGTTCGTGAGGGTCATAAACTCCTTGAACCGATATGCATTGCATGGTGCGGGATCATGTCGTGTGGGCGAGCGCGTTACCGCATTCAAAGTCCTGGCTTCGGTCCGGACTCCCTGAGTGGGCGATGTACCCGAAATACGACTTCCGCAGCCACTCTGAACCTCACTTGGGTTCAGGATGCCGACCCAGCGGCCGAGGCGGGGACCCCCTTCAAGTGGTGAAGAGGCGGTGGTTTCAATGAACCACCGCCTTTTTCATTTCAACTCCTGACCTGTCACTGATCCATGGCCGACGAGCGTGCCCGCCAGTACTGGCTGATGAAGTCCGAACCGGACGAAGCCAGCATCGACGATCTGGCCCGTGAAGGCACGCTGCCATGGACCGGCGTGCGCAACTACCAGGCGCGCAACTTCATGCGCGACCAGATGCGCATTGGTGACGGCGTACTGTTCTATCACTCCTCGTGCCCTGAACCGGGCATCGCCGGCATTGCCGAAGTCTGCTCGCAGCCCTACCCCGATCCCACGCAGTTCGATCCCAACAGCGACTACTACGACCGCGCGTCGAAGCAGGACGAGCCGCGCTGGTCGCTAGTGGACGTGCGCTTCGTCAAGAAGAGCGCGCTGATCCCGCTGCCGGCGTTGCGCGAGCATGACGCACTGGCCGACATGGTCGTGCTGCGCAAGGGCAACCGGCTGTCGATCACGCCAGTCACACCGGCCGAATGGCGCTTCATCACCGGAAAGCTGATGAAGTAGCATCTGCGACCGCAGCCTTCTGGCCGCGCCGCATTTTTTTCACTCGCCTTAACCCCGATCCGGCCGCCCGGCCGTTAGAGCGTTCATGCAGGAGCCCGCATGGAACGAAATGCAAGGCTTCGCATCTGATAGCCATCACATTGATCGGAGAACAATATGAAGAAATTGCTGGTCGCCTCGCTGCTGGGCACTGCCGCCGCCGTGGCCTCGGCGCAGACCGTTGCCGTGCCGCAGCCTTCGGGTGTGCTGTCGTTGTCCGCCGAAGCCGTGACCGAAGTGCCGACCGACGTGGTCACGCTGGTCCTGGCCGCCGAGCAGGAAGGCCCCGAGCCTTCCGCCATCTCGAACGCGCTGTCTTCGCGCACCCAGGCGGCACTGGCGCAGGCCAGGCGCGTGTCGGGCGTGGAAGCGCAGTCCGGCGGCTTCACGATTCATCCGAATACCGACCGCAACGGCAAGATCAGCACGTGGCGCGGCCGTTCGGAGATCATCCTCAAGTCGAAGGACTTCGCCGCCGTGTCGAAGCTGGCTGGCGAACTGGCCAACCAGATGCAGGTGCAGAACGTCGGCTTCTCGCTGTCGCGCGAGGCCCGGCGCGCCGCCGAGCAGAAACTGGCCGACCAGGCCGTGGCGGCATTCCGCGACAAGGCGCAGGCCACGACGAAGCTGTTCGGCTTCAGCAGCTTCACGATCCGTGAAGTCTCGGTCAATGAGTCGGGCGGCGTGATGCCGCCGGTGCCGCGCATGTACGCGGCCAAGGCCATGTCGGCCGATGCCGGCGCGCCGATTCCGGTGGAAGGCGGCAAGACACAGGTGACCGTGTCGGTCAACGGGTCGGTGCAGATGGTGAAGTAATCGACAATCCAACAAGAAAACAGGAAAAAGCCCCGCTCATATTTTCATGGGGCGGGGCTTTTTCTCGGATGGCTTCGGATTACAGCGCCGCGAACTGCTGGCGCAGCACGTTCTTCTGCACCTTGCCCATCGTGTTACGTGGCAGTTCGTCCACCACGTGCACGCGCTTGGGCACCTTGAAGTTGGCGATGCGGCCCTTGAGCGTGCCGATCATGCCGGCCTCGTCGATATCCGCGCCGGGTTTGCGCACCACCACGGCCACCACGGCCTCGCCGAAATCGGCATGGGGCACGCCGATCACAGCCGATTCCACCACACCGGGCATCTCGTCGATAAAGCTCTCGATTTCCTTCGGGTAGACGTTGTAGCCGCCCGAGATGATCAGGTCCTTGCTGCGGCCGACGATCGTCAGGTAGTTGTCCGGCACCTTGCGTTCGCCAGCCTGGCTGACGATGGCACCCCCGAAGCGGCCCACGTCGCCGGTCCTGAACCAGCCATCGGCGGTGAATTCCTCGGCGGTCTTTTCCGGCATGCGCCAGTAGCCCTTGAACACGTTGGGGCCCTGAACCTCGACATTGCCGATCATGCCCGGACGGCACAGGTTGCCCTCGCCGTCCATCACGCGCACCGAGACGCCCGGCAGCGGCATCCCCACGGTGCCGCCGATGCGGTCACCCAGCGCGGTGTCGTACGGGTTCGAGACCAGCATCACGGTTTCGCTCATGCCGTAGCGTTCCAGGATCGTATGGCCGGTACGCTCGCGGAAGGCGTCGAACGTTTCCAGCAGCAGCGGCGCCGATCCCGACACGAACAGGCGCATGTTCTTGCAGAGTTCCTTGTCGAAACGCGACTCCTGCACCATGCGCACGTAGTAGGTCGGCACGCCCATCATCACCGTGCAGCGCGGGATGAATTTCAGGATCTGGCCCATGTCGAGTCTGGGCGCCCAGATCATCTTCGCACCGGCCAGCAGCGCGCCGTGCGACGCCACGAACAGTCCGTGGACGTGGAAGATCGGCAGCATGTGCAGCAGCACGTCGTCGCTGCGCCAGCCCCAGTATTCGTTCAGCGTCAGCGCGTTCGATGCCAGGTTGCGATGCGTCAGCATCGCGCCCTTGCTGCGGCCGGTGGTGCCCGACGTGTACAGGATGGCCGCCAGATCGTCGTCCGCGCGGTGCACGGTCTCGAAGGTATCCGGCTGCGCCGCCGCGCGCTGCAGCAGCGACCCGGTACGGTCGTCGTCGAGCGTGAACACGTGTGCCGTGTTGTGCGCAAACGCCACCTTCGATACCCAGCCGAAGTTGCTGCTGCTGCAGACCACCACCGCCGGTTCGGCATTGCCGACGAAATAATCGATTTCGGCTTCCTGGTACGCGGTGTTCAGCGGCAGGTACACATAGCCCGCCCGCAGCGTGGCCAGATACAGGAACAGCGCCTCCGGCGACTTTTCCACCTGTACGGCCACGCGCGCGCCAGCCGGCAGCTTCAGGGCGGTCAGCAGGTTGGCAAGCTTGGCCGTGGCGCGGTCCAGGTCGTCCCACGTGTAGTACAGGCCGTCATGCGTTTCGATGCAGCAGGCGCTGCGGTCGGCAGGAAAACGGGATTCGAACAGGGCGAACAGATTGGCGTTCATGGTACTGAGCAAAAGGGAATGGCATGCCCGGGGATGGCGGTCGGGTGCGCCGGGACAGCCGGCCATGATAGCCGGCCGGCCGACATATTACTCCCCGGTGAAATCCGGAGGCCGGTGCGCCAGGAAGGCGGCAACGCCCTCGGCGTGGTCGCGGCTGCCGGCGTAGGCAAAGTGGGCGTCCAGTTCCGCGGCGGTCAGCGGCGCCGGCGCCGGCGACAGGCGGCGGATGGTTGCCTTGTTGATGCGCGCGGCCAGCGGCGCCCCTACGCAGAGACGCTGCACCGTGGCGGCCACCTCGTCGTGCAGGGCGGCTTCCGGCACCACGCGCGTCAGCAGCCCCTTGGCGGCGGCCTCGGCGGCGTCGAACACGCGGCCTTCCAGCAGGATTTCCAGCGTCACGGCACGCCCTGCCAGGGCCAGCAGGCCCTGCAGTTCGCCGGGCGCCATCGGAAACCCCAGCCGGTTGATCGGCACACCGAAGCGGCTGCCCGCCGCAGCGACGCGCAGGTCACAGTTGCACGCGATTTCCAGCCCCCCGCCCACGCAGACGCCTTCGATGGCCGCCAGCGTCGGCAAGGGACATTCGGCGATGGCCCGCAACGCCGGCGCAATGATTGCCGTGTGATAGCGACGCACCGCGGCCTCGTCGCCCCGCACCACCGGAAATTCGGCGATGTCCGCCCCGGCGGCGAAGTTCCCGTCGGCGCCGCGCACAACCACGCAGCGCGGCGAACGGGCGGCCGCGCTGGCCACCTCGGCCGCCAGGGCGTCAAACCCGGTGGCCAGCGCCTGCCACATGCCGGCCGATATCGCGTTGAGCTTGCCCGGATGCGACAGCGTGACGGTGACCACGTGGCCGTCGCGTGCGAACGTGACAGTGCCGCCCATCAGTCGATCTTGGCGCCCGAACGCTGCACCACCTCGGCCCATCGCTTGATCTCGGCGCGCTGGAACTGCGCGAACTGTTCCTGCGTGAACTGCGGGATGTCCGAACCGTTCTGCAGCCAGATGGCCTTCATCTCGGGGCTGTTCAGCGCCTTGGTGGTCTCGGCGTAGAGCTTGTCGACGATCTCCTTCGGCGTGCCCTTGGGCGCCCACAGCGCGTACCATGTGGACACCTCGTAGTTCGGCACACCCGCCTCGGCGGCCGTCGGCACGTTCGGGAACGCCGCCGAGCGCGTCTTCGAGGCCACGGCCAGGGCCTTGATGCGGCCCGCGCGAATATGTTGCGCCGATGAGCCAAGGCCGTCGAACATCAGATCCACCTGCCCGGCGATCAGGTCGGACAGCGCCGGGCCGGCGCCCTTGTACGGCACGTGCGCCAGGTCGGTCTGGGTCTGCAGCTTGAACAGCTCGCCCGCCAGATGGTGCGCCGAGCCGTTACCTGCCGATGCGTAGTTGAGCTGGCCCGGATGCGCCTTGGCATAGGCGATCAGATCCTTCAGCGTGTTGGCCTGCACCTTCGACGGATTCACCACGATCACCTGCGGCGGCTGGGCGATCACCGTGATCGGCACGAAATCCTTCTCGATGTCGTAGTCGAGCTTCTTGTAGAACGACGGCGCGATGGCGTGGTGCGCACCGCCGATGAAGACCGTGTAGCCGTCCGGCGCGGCCTTGGCCGCGAGGCTGGCGCCCACCGTGCCGCCGGCGCCGCCGCGGTTGTCGATCACGAACTGCTTGCCGAGCTGCTTCGAAAGCTGCGCGGTCAACGGACGCGCGAACGCGTCGGTGCCACCGCCGGCCGGGAACGGCACGATCACGGTGACGGGCTTGTTCGGCCACGGATCCGCGGCCTGCGCGGCCGGCGCATAAAGGCTTGCCCCGATGCCGGCCACCAGGCCGGCGATTGCAAAGACGCGTGCGAACGCGGTCAGTTTGCGCTGACGACTCATGTACTGTCTCCTCTCTCTACTTACTGCGTGGAAAGTCAATCGAAGTACTGCCTACTGCCACCCACCCGACAAGAAACCTGCCTGGCGTCCGTGCCCGACCCGAGGGCTACAGCAGCTTGGCCACCGCGCGGCTGACGCGGGGGTTGCCATCGCCAAGGCGAGCCAGATTGTCATCCAGCGCCTCGGGCACGTAAAGATAATTCACCATCACCCCGCATGACTGTGCGCGGCCTTTTCGCGACAGGTCGGCGCCCCAGTTCACACGCTCGACACATGCCCCGTTCCCCAGGTGGAAACGCGCCACCGGATCGGCCGGCACGCCCTTGCCGCCCTGGCGCACCAGGTAATGCGCCACCAGCGCCAGCGCTGTATCGCGGATGACAGGGTCCTGCGCGTCAGCCGGCAGCGCGGCAAACCAGGCTGCGCCATCGGCCGGCGCCTCGCCATGCCGTTCGCGCCAGCGCGACAGCCGCTTGTCACCCAGGATGCGTGCAACCGACTCGCCGTCCTGCTTGCGCAGCCAGTCGGCAAAGCCCGGAATCGGAGACAGCGTGGCGAACTGCTTGAGCTTCGGGAATTCGCGCTGCAGTTCCTCGATCACGCGCTTGAGCAGGAAATTGCCGAAGCTCACGCCGCGCAGGCCCGTCTGCGTGTTCGAGATCGAATAGAAGATGGCCCATTTCACGCGGCGCAGGTCTTCCAGAGGCGCAGCCTCGTCCAGCAGCGTCTGGACGTTGGCGGCCATCTCGGGTACGAACGCCACTTCCACGAAGATCAGCGGCTCGCGCGGAATGCGTGGGTGAAAGAACGCATAGCAGCGGCGGTCCGAATCGAGCCGGTTGCGCAGGTCGTTCCACGACGAGATCTCGTGGACCGCTTCGTAGCGGATCAGCTTTTCGAGCAGCGACGCGGGCGAATCCCAGGTGATCGGCTGCAGTTCCAGCAGGCCCACGTCGAACCAGTTCGAGAACAGCGCCTCAAGGTCTTCGTCCAGCGCCCGCAGGCCGGGAATGCGCTTCTGCCAGCGCAACATGTCCGAACGCAACTGGATCAGGAAATGCAGGCCGCAGGCGCTGTCGCCACGCTTGCCGTGATGCGCGGCAATGCGCTTGAAGAAGCGGATGCGCGCATTCGACAAGGCCTGCGACAGCCCTGATGCCGCGCCGGCCGATGCGCCTGCCGGCCCGCTGCCGGACGCGCCGCCCGGCGCATCGCGCCCGGCCGCCACATCGGCCAGCACGCCCAGCATGGCCTGGCGCAGCGGCTCGGCCGCTGCCTGGTATTCGTCCTGCCAGGCCAGTGCGGCGGCATTGGCTGCGCCGTCTGTCAGGCGCGCCTCGAAGCACTGGCGCAGCTGTTCGCGCTGGCGTTTGACGGCGCGCGTGGACAGCGTCTGCTGGGCCGCGTCCGGCGCGGCGGGCGCGGGCGCGTCGTCGCCCTTGCGGTTCCACCATCGGCCAAAGCGCGAGAACAGCGAGTCGCTGACGGGCTCGCTGGCGTCCAGCGGAGCACTGACTTTCTGTTGGTCGGCGGGATCGAGGGCAGTCATGGTCGTGTCCTGCGAGGTCGGTGGAGGATGGGCAAGCGGGGTCAGTTGGGCGTCAGCCTTGCCCGGCCAGGCGCAAATGCGCGGACGGCGAGGCAGTGGCTGACGGCGTGCCGGCGTGCGTGGGCGCCCCAGCTTCATGCTCGGCCGCGTCGAGCATGCGCAATGCGCCGCGCTGACGCAGCACGTGGGTCTTCATCAACGCCTCGGCACCTTCGGGGTCATGGGCCTTCAATGCCGAGAACACCGACAGGTGTTCGGCACACGACTCGTGGATGCGTCCGGGCAGCCGCAGGCTCTTGTGGCGCGACAGGCGCAGCACCTTGCGCAGGTCGCTGACCACGCCCGACAGCCAGCGATTGCCCGCCAGCCGCTGGATCGCTTCATGGATCTGGTAGTTGGTTTCGTAGTAGGCATCGATATCGCCAGCCTGCGCGTAGCGCGCCAGGTCGGCGTGCAGGCCTTCGAGCGAGGCAAGATCGGCCGGCGTGGCATTGCGCGCGGCCTCGTAGGCGCAGCGCCCTTCCAGGAGCGCCATCAACGGGAAGATGTCGTCCAGGTCCTGCTCGGTCAGCGCGTTGACAAAGCAGCCTCGCCGCGGCTCCAGCCGGACCAGCCCTTCTGCGGCCAGCACCTTCAGCGCCTCGCGCAGCGGCGTGCGCGACGTGCCCAGCGACGCCGCCAGGGCCACCTCGTCGATCCACGCACCCGGCATCAGCGTGCGGTCGTCGATCATCGCCCGCAGCCGGTCCGCCACCTCCAGGTACAGCGCCTGCCTGACGATACGCATCGTGCCTCCTGCCTGCCTTCGATATGAGGGGGAAACCCCACGGGAACATGCATGCCGATGCGGCATCGCGAGAGGCGATTAAGCCGCAATAATTCATAATTATGGATAGTGTGCCGGGGGCCGCAAGCGGTTTCGATGCTGCGGAGCAGCAAGCGTGGCGGATCGGAAACTCAGGGAAATCGAGAGGTGCGGCGGGCAATCTTCCTGCCTCCCTGCAGGAAGATTGCCCGCGCATGAAATAACCGCGTTGGGTCTTCGACTTGGGCGCCGGGCGAGATGTGCCGGACGCTTGCGGGTCAGATTCATTTGCTGGCGCTGGCCCCGCGCCTACCCCGTCAATGCACTCGTCCTGGAGTGCGGATTTTCCCGTGCCTTTTCCCGTTTGGCTTTTTGTCGTTGCCACGGCGCCGGCGCATCGTCGTGCGCACCCTCCCCTCTGGCGCCGTTTCGGGCCGTACGTTGCGGGCCCCGACCATTCTTGTAACAGGCTGAATAGCGAGGACCGTGCCACAGCAGCTAAGTCATTGATTTTGCTGGGGAGAACGAAACTTAACTTGTGACAGTCGCCTTACCATGTAACAGAATGTTTCTTTGTCGTTACGACCTCAGTTACGCTCGGCGTTGTATCCGGCGCGATCCGCACGGGTACTTGTGACCCCAGCGATACGCGCGGGTGAGAGAATGTGTTGACCAGCGCACGAAAGCCGCGCGCAAACTGGTTGCAAACCTGAAACAAGCGCCGGCTGCAAAAAAGCGCCCTGTAACAACTGGAGAGGTCAATTAGATGAACTGGGAAGATCAAGACGGGCTGCAGGCCAAATTCGTCGCGCCAGACAGCCGTGTACCGCGCCACCTGAAATTCGCATTTACCGGATCGGGGTCCGAGTATTTCCGAATCTGGATCGTCAACACGCTGCTGACCGTCGTTACGCTGGGCATCTATTCCGCCTGGGCCAAGGTGCGCACGCAGCAATATTTCTACCGCAGCACGCAACTGGACGGCGCCACGTTCGACTACCACGGCAACGCAAAGGCGATTCTCAAGGGACGTGGCATCGTCTTCGGCCTGTTTGCGATGTATCAGCTGGTCCTTAAATTCTCGCCAGCGCTGGGCGCGTTGCTGGCGCTGGCGCTGGCCGTGGTGTTTCCGCTGCTGCTGGTGCGATCGCTGCGCTTCCGCATGGCCAATTCCAGCTATCGGGGCCTGCGCTTCGCGTTCACGGGTACCGACCGCGACGGCTATAAGGTCTTCCTGCTGTGGCCGCTCCTGACCGGCCTGACGCTGTGGCTGCTGGCGCCGATGGCCCACCAGCGGCTCAAACGCTACCAGCACAACAACACGCGCTTTGGAACCGCGCAATTCGCGTTCGACGGCACGGCCGGCGACTTTTACCGCGTGTACCTCGTCACGGCGGGCGTGGTGCTGCTGTTCCTGGTGGCGGGCGGCCTCGCCGGGGGTGCGCTGGCAGCCGCGGCGGGCGGCAAGGCGGGCCTTGTCTTTGTGGTCATGCTGATGGCGTTGGCGATGTATGCCGGTTTCCTGCTGATCGGCCCGTTCTTCCAGGCGCGGCTGCAGAACGCGGTGTGGAACCACACCACGCTGGCGCCGCATCACTTCCGCAGCGACGTCAAGGCCCGCACCCTGTTTCTGATCTCGGTGACGAACCTGATCCTCACCGCGCTGACGCTCGGGCTGTTCTACCCGTTCGCGCGCGTGCGGTCGGTACGCTATCGCGTCGAATCGATGACGATGGTCGCCGTGGGCGCGCTCGACGCCTTCGTCGTCGGCGAAAAGCAGCACGTCGGCGCGCTGGGCGATGCCGCGGCGGACTGGTACGACATCGACATCGCGCTGTAAGCGAAGGAGCGGGCCGCCATGATTGCCGCGCAATACTTCGATGGCCGCACGTCGCGCGCGCACCCGGTCGTGCTGCACGTCCGGGACGGCCACGCCGTGCTGCAGGATGCTGGCGGCGACGAACTGCGCCGCGCGCCGCTGGCGTCGTTGCGCGTCTCCGAACGCATCCGGCGCGGCCCGCGCCTGGTGACGTTCGACGACGGGGCCTACTGCGAGATCATCGACCACGCCGGATTTGACGCCATGCTGGCCGCCACCGGCCATCGGGAAGGCTGGGTGTCGCGCGCGCAGAACAGCTGGCGCCTGGTCGGGCTGTCGATGCTGGGCCTGGTGCTGTTCGTGGCGGTCTCGTATTTCTACCTGCTGCCGTGGACTGCGGTTCTGGTTGCACGCACGATACCGGCATCGCTCGAAGCGCAACTGGGCCGCACCACGCTGGACAGCCTGGACCGGGGCATCGTCAAGCCCAGCACGCTGCCGGCCGCCGACCAGCAACGCATCCGCGACAACTTCGCGGCGCTGCGCCGGCCGGCCGATCCCGGCCATGACTACCAGATCCTCTTCCGCCATGGCGGCGGCATCGGCGCCAACGCGCTGGCCCTGCCCGGCGGCACCATCGTCGTGACCGACGAACTGGTGAAGCTGCTGGGCACCGGCCCGGCCATGATGGGTGTGCTGGCGCACGAGGCCGGCCACGTCACGCAACGCCACGGGCTGCAGCAGGTGTTCCAGGCGTCGGCGGTGGGCGCATTGACCGCGTACTTCCTGGGCGACGTGTCGTCGCTGCTGGCCACGGTGCCCACGGCGATGCTGGCCATGCGGTACTCGCGCGATCACGAGCGCGAGGCCGATGCGTTTGCGGTGGAAGTGCTGCGGGAAAACCGGCTGCCGCCGTCGGCGCTGGCCGACGCGCTACAGCAGCTGGAAGACGCCCACGGCGGGCGTCGCAAGCCAGGCAAGCGGAGCGGCAAGGAAGCCGGGGACGATGAGGAGGCGGGATTCTTCTCGACCCACCCACTGACGAAAGAACGGATCGATGCGATCCGGAACGCGCAGTAGTTTTGTGCTGCCCTCTCCCGCCTTGCCGGAGAGGGGCTGGGGGTGAGGGATCGAGGTTCTGGCCGATCCGGCGGACTTTGAACCGCCGGGCCGTCCTTCGGCCCCTCTCACGCGTGCGGGAGAGGGGCCGGGGAGACAGCCAGCATCAACGCGCGGCCCCGGCGGCCGCGCCGTTGGCCTGGCGGCGATATGCCCACACCACCATCAGCACGCCGATCAGGATCATCGGCAGGCTCAGCCACTGTCCCATCGACAGCTTCAGCGCCAGCAGGCCCAGGAAGCTGTCCGGCTCGCGCGTGAACTCGGCCAGGAAGCGGAACGCCCCATAGCCGATCAGGAACACGCCCGACACGGCACCCATCGGCCGGGGCTTGCGCGCGAACAGCCACAGGATGATGAACAGCGCCACGCCTTCGCCGGCAAACTGGTACAGCTGCGACGGATGACGCGGAATGTTGTCGCCGGCCTGCGGGAAGATCATGCCCCAGGGCAGGTCGGTGGCACGCCCCCACAGTTCGCCGTTGATGAAGTTGCCGATGCGGCCGGCGGCCAGCCCGCACGGGATCAGCGGCGCGATGAAGTCGGTCACTTCCATCCAGTGGCGGCGCCGCACCTTGGCAAACACCCACATCGCCACCAGCACGCCCAGGAACCCGCCGTGGAAAGCCATGCCGCCTTCCCATACCTTGAAGATCTCCAGCGGGTGGGTCAGGTAGTAGCTCGGCTTGTAGAACAGCACATAACCGAGGCGGCCGCCCAGGATCACGCCCAGCACGCCGTAGAACAGCATGTCGTCGAGATCGCGCGCAACCCAGCCGCGCGCCGCGACATGGGGCTGCCTGATACGCAGCCGGCCGAACCACAGGAACATGATGAAGCCGGCCAGGTACATGAGTCCGTACCAGCGGATGGCCAGCGGCCCCAGGTGGATGGCAACCGGATCGAATTGCGGATGAACGAGCATGGAGTAGCGGGAGAGTAGCGGTAAGTTTGGAGCGCGCGGCGTGCTGCGCGATGTTCTATGTATTTATGCCATGGTCATGCGTCAACCCGATGGCGCCGGCCAGCCCGGTGGCGATATCGATGAACGACCGCAGCACTGGCGCCATCCCGGCCGCGCCCTCGCGCCAGGCCAGGCCGGTCTCGATCTCGGGGCCGGCGTCGAGCAAGGTCAGGTAGGACACGCCCGTGCGCCGCAGGTTGCGCAGCGACGCGGGCACCAGCGCCACGCCCATGCCGGCCGAAACCAGGCTCACGATCGTCTGCATCTGGATGGCCTCCTGGGCAATCGCGGGCGTCAGGCCGTCGCGCGCATAGTAGCCCGTAATGATGTCATAAAACGCTGGCGCACTTCGGCGCGGGAAGATAACCAGCGGCTCGCGCGCGGCATCGCGCAGCGCCACCGCCTGCGGCGCCGTGGCGCTGCCGGCGGGCCGCCATCCGTCGGGCACGGCCAGCACCAGCGGCTCGCGCACCAGCGGCAGGTAGGACAGGCCGTGCGGCATCACGGGCAGTTGCGGGCGGATG
The DNA here is from genome assembly GCF_900104095.1 of Ralstonia sp. 25mfcol4.1. Classification (GTDB taxonomy): domain Bacteria; phylum Pseudomonadota; class Gammaproteobacteria; order Burkholderiales; family Burkholderiaceae; genus Cupriavidus. The sequence continues at coordinate 107,773 of NZ_FNJO01000012.1, forward strand.
ACCAGCCCGGCGTCGATGGTGCCTTCGGCCAGTGCCTCTAGCTGGACATCGCTGGTGGCTTCGCGCAGTTGCAGCTGCACGTCCGGGTGTTGCGCGCGGAAATGCCGCAGCAGGTCGGGCAGGATGCCGTAATCGGCGGTGCTGACAAAGGCCAGCGCCAGCGACCCCACCTCTCCCCGCGCCAGCCGCTGCGCCAGGGCAGGCAGCGCCCCGGCGTCGGCCAGCACGCGCCGCACCTCCGGCAGCCACTGCTGGCCGGCCGGCGTCAGCATCACCGACCGCCGCGTGCGCACGAACAATTGCACGCCGATCTCTTCCTCCAGCGACTGGATCTGCTGAGACAGCGGCGGCTGGGTCATGGCCAGCCGACGGGCCGCCCGCCCGAAATGCAACTCTTCGGCCACTGTGACGAAGTAACGCAACTGGCGCAGATCCACCGCGGGCGATCCTTTCCTAGTGATATGTTTTTCGACCTAATAACGCTCGAATAATATATTTGACACGCTAAAACGCCAAGCGCATGCTTTCCGGCACAACACCACAACACGGCTGGCGCAGCGGCGCATCGCGCCAGGGCCGGCATCCCCCCCGGAGAGACTTCATGGCTTTCAACAAACGCTCCCAGCACATTACGCAAGGCGTGGCGCGCTCCCCCAACCGCTCGATGTACTACGCGCTCGGCTACAAGAAGGAAGACTTCGACAAGCCGATGGTGGGCATCGCCAATGGCCATTCCACGATTACCCCGTGCAATGCCGGCCTGCAGCGGCTGGCCGATGCCGCCGTGGAGGCCGTGCGCGCGTCGGGCGCCAATCCACAGATCTTCGGCACGCCGACTATCTCCGACGGCATGTCGATGGGCACCGAAGGCATGAAGTACTCGCTGATCTCGCGCGAAGTGATCGCTGACTGTATCGAGACCGCGGCGCAGGGCCAGTGGATGGACGGCGTGGTCGTGATTGGCGGCTGCGACAAGAACATGCCGGGCGGCATGATCGCGCTGGCGCGCACCAACGTGCCGGGCATCTACGTGTACGGCGGCACCATCAAACCGGGCAACTGGAAGGGCAAGGACCTGACCATCGTGTCGTCGTTCGAGGCGGTGGGCGAATTCACGGCCGGCCGCATGAGCCAGGAAGACTTCGAGGGCGTGGAAAAGAATGCCTGCCCGAGCACCGGCTCGTGCGGCGGGATGTACACGGCCAACACGATGAGTTCGTCGTTCGAGGCGCTGGGCATGTCGCTGCTGTATTCGTCGACCATGGCCAACCCGGACCAGGAAAAGGTCGACAGCGCCGCCGAATCGGCCCGGGTGCTGGTGGAGGCGGTCAAGAAGGACATCAAGCCGCGCGACATCATCACGCGCAAGTCCATTGAAAACGCCGTCACGCTGATCATGGCCACGGGCGGATCCACCAACGCCGTGCTGCACTACCTGGCGATCGCCCACTCGGCCGAAGTGGAATGGACGATCGACGATTTCGAGCGCATTCGCCGCCGCGTGCCGGTGATCTGCAACCTGAAGCCGTCGGGCGACTACGTGGCCACCGACCTGCACCGGGCCGGCGGCATTCCGCAGGTCATGAAGATCCTGCTGAATGCGGGGCTGCTGCATGGCGACTGCCTGACCATCACGGGCCGCACGCTGGCCGAGGAACTGGAGCACGTGCCCGATCAGCCGCGCGCCGACCAGGACGTGATCATGCCGCTCGACCGCGCGCTCTACAAGCAGGGCCACCTGGCCATCCTGAAGGGCAACCTGGCCGAGGAAGGCGCCGTGGCCAAGATCACCGGGCTCAAGAACCCGGTCATTACGGGCCCGGCACGTGTGTTCGAGGACGAGCAGAGCGCGATGGAGGCCATCCTGGGCGACAAGATCAACGCCGGCGATATCCTCGTGCTGCGCTATCTCGGCCCGAAGGGCGGCCCTGGCATGCCCGAAATGCTTGCGCCCACTTCGGCCATCATCGGCAAGGGGCTGGGCGAATCGGTGGGCTTTATTACCGACGGCCGCTTCTCGGGCGGCACCTGGGGCATGGTGGTCGGCCACGTGGCACCGGAAGCCTACGTCGGCGGCACCATCGCGCTGGTGCAGGAAGGCGATTCGATCACGATCGACGCGCACCAGCTGGTGTTGCAACTGAACGTGCCGGACGACGAACTGGCCAGGCGGCGTGCCACCTGGAAGCAGCCGGCGCCGCGCTATACCCGGGGGGTGCTGGCGAAGTTCTCGAAACTGGCATCGACGGCCAGCAAGGGCGCGGTGACGGACTGAGGTTGAAATACCGCTGACCCACTCCCCTCTCCCGCACGGCGGGAGAGGGGAGAAAACCATCTACACCCCCGCCCGGGTCCCGTTCGATCTCTAATGGGAGATGGAAGAAAACCGTCTATATCCCGCCCGGATCCCGCTCGATCTCTTCCAGCGTGGCGTCGAGCCATTCCACCAGTCGGGCCTCCAGCGCCTGTGTCAGTTCGCTGGCCAGCTGGGCGGTCAGCGGGGCCAGGCGCGACTGCAGCGTGGCCTCGGTATGGGCCTCCACCACCTGTGGCCATTCGGTGCGGAAGCGCATCATCACGCGCGTCAGCAGTTCGGTGCGCACGGCGCGCAGGTCGTCGTCTCCGGGCTGGAACGCCGCGGCGTCCACCATCGGCGGATGCGTGTCTGGGGCAGTGGCGGCGCCGGCCAGCGAACCGGTATCGCCGACCGCCGTCACCACGCCCGAATCGGGCATGTCCGCCGTATCGATGACCGTGGCGCCATGCCGTGCGGGCATTGGCTGCGCCACCGGATGATCCAGCGGCTGCGTGGGCGCCTCGAAAGCCGCGTCTGGCAATTCGACGATTTCGGTCAGCAGCGGCACGCTGTCATTGGGCCCCAGCCGGGGAATCACCCGCGATGTCGTGCGTTCGCTCATGCCGATTCTCCTTTGGCCTGCCCGATGTCATGGTGCGTGAGCGGATATCCACGCTCACGGTAGAAACGATAACGCTCGCGGCCGGCGTCGCGGGCGTCGGGGGTGGCGCCCACCACCTCGATCATTCGCTCGAAGCTGGCGAACTGCGCCGGCGCTTCCGGCGCGATGTTGACCAGCAGCTGGTGATGCGGCACCTGTTCCAGCGTGGCGGCCAGGATGATCGGCGTCACCGCCGCATTGGGGCTGTCCAGCCCGCAATGCGGCAGGAAGTCGAGCGGCGAGAACGACCACAGCCGTGCGTCAAGCTGCGCCAGCTGCTGCGGGGCGCCGAACACCACCACCTTCTGCCCTGCCCCATAGGCCTTGCGGACCAGGCGGCAGACGTAGGCCAGCGTATCCGGCACGTTGCTGTGGAAGTCGATGCGCGTCATCCCGTGCTGCCTTCGATTGGCCGGTTACCCGGCACGGTCCATCAGGAACTGCGTCAGCAGCGGCACCGGACGGCCGGTAGCCCCCTTGGCCGCGCCGCTCTTCCAGGCGGTGCCGGCGATATCCAGGTGGGCCCAGTCGTACTTCTCGGTGTAGCGCGCCAGGAAGCACGCGGCCGTGACGCTGCCGGCCGGGCGGCCGCCGATATTCGCCATATCGGCAAAGTTCGACTTGAGCTGGTCCTGGTAGTCATCGTCCAGCGGCAGGCGCCAGGCGGTGTCCATGGCCTTGCGGCCGGCGTTCAGCAGCTGGTCGGCCAGCACGTCGCTGCGCGCGTACAGGCCGCTGTTCACATGGCCCAGCGCGATGATGCAGGCGCCGGTCAGCGTGGCCACGTCGACCACGGCGGCCGGCTTGAAACGCTCCACATAGGTCAGCGCGTCGCACAGGATCAGGCGGCCTTCGGCATCCGTGTTCAGGATCTCGATGGTCTGGCCCGACATGCTGACCACCACGTCGCCCGGCTTGGTGGCGTTGCCGGCCGGCATGTTCTCGCAGGTGGGCACCACGGCGATCACGTTCAGCTTCAGGCCCATCTCGGCCACGGCCTGGATGGTGCCCAGCACCGACGCGGCGCCGCACATGTCGTACTTCATCTCGTCCATGCCCTCGCCCGGCTTCAGCGAGATGCCGCCGGTGTCGAACGTGATGCCCTTGCCCACCAGCACCACCGGCGCGGCCTTGGCGCTGGCGCCGTCATAGCGCAGCACGATGAACTGCGGCGGCTCCACGCTGCCCTTGGTCACGGCCAGGAAGGCGCCCATGTTCAGCGCCTCGATCTGCTTGCGGCCCAGGATTTCGACCTTGAGCTTGTGCTTCTTGGCGATACCGCGGGCGGTGTTGGCCAGGTAGGTCGGCGTGCAGATGTTCGACGGCAGGTTGCCCAGGTCGCGGGTCAGTTCCATGCCGTTGGCGATGGCCGTGCCGCGCACCACGGCCTGGGTGGCCGCCTTGGCGTCGGCCGCGTCCACGGCCAGCACGATCTTGCGCAGCGTGGGCTTGTCGGCCGCGCCGGCGCCCTTGGCCGCGCGCTTGAGTTCCGGGTGGCGCTCCAGCAGGCGATAGCCGGCTTCGCGCACGATGCTGATCGTCGTGATCACGGCCCAGGCCACGTCACGCTGCTGCGGCGCCTGCTGTGCCAGGCACCACAGTGCCGATGCGGCGCGCGTGCCGCCCAGCGCACGCATGGCCGTGCGCACCGCCTCGGCAAAGGCTTTGTCGGTAAATTCGACTTCCTTGCCCAGGCCCACCAGCAGCACGCGGGCGGCGCCGATGCCAGCCACTTCGTGCAGCATCAGATGGGTGCCGCGCTTGCCTTCGAAGTCGCCCTGCTTGACCAGGCGCGTCACCAGCCCCTTGGTGGCCACGTCCAGCGCCTTGCCCACGCCGGCGAGATTCTGGCCCTCGAACAGGCCTACCACCAGGCAGTCGGTCTTGGTGGCCAGGAAACCATTTTGGCCGGCTTTGCTCAGATCCAGGGCTTTTGTGCTAAATTCCATCGCGCTTCCTTCCAGGGGCTCGTCGAAAAGAAAGCCCCCATTATCCGCGATTTTCATCCGCGATCTGCCGCCGCCGATCCTGCAAGCTGACAGCCCGCGGTCCTGCCAGTCCCTCGGCCCCCGGCATATCGCCCGCGCCGGCCGGAAGCCGGAAGCGATTCACGCATGATTTTTCAACAAGCCCTGCGACGCGAGCTCGCCTACACCGCCGGTGCGGTGTTCCTGGTGATGCTGACGTTCATGCTGACGTCGCTCGTGATCCGCATCCTGGGCATGGCCGCCAACGGCAAGGCCAGCCCCAACGACGTGCTGATGCTGATCGGCCTGGCCACCATTGGCTACCTGTCGATCCTGCTGTCGGCCACGCTGTTCATCTCGACCCTGATCGTCCTGACCCGCTGGTACAAGGACTCGGAAATGGTGGTGTGGTTCTCGGCCGGCATTTCGTTGCGCGACCTGGTCAAGCCGGTGCTGCAGTTCGCCACGCCGTTCTTCATCATGGCGCTGCTGCTGGGCACCTTCGCCTGGCCCTGGGCCAACCAGCAGAGCGCGCTGTTCCGCGACCGCTTCCAGCAGCGTGGCGTGCTGTCGATGATCGCCTCCGGCCGCTTCATCGAGCCCGCCAACGGCAACTATGTGCTGTTCATCGAAGGCATCGACGCCGACATGAAGCACGCTCGTAACGTATTTGTTGCAAATTCCGAAGCCGGCAAGATCGGGGTGGCGCTGTCGCACCAGGGACAGTTCGAAACCCAGCCCAACGGTGACCGCCTGGTGGTCATGGAGCATGGCCGCCGCTACGCCGGCATCCCGGGCCAGCTCAACTATCGGATCATTGAATTCGATAAATACGCGGTAAGGGTCGACAACAAGCCGCCCGAGACCGAAGCCGACCAGCCGGCCAAGAGCCGGGACACGATCGACCTGCTGCGCAATCCCACGCGTGAAAACCTGGGCGAACTGCTGTGGCGCGTGTCGCTGCCGATCCTGGCCTTCAACTTCGTGATGATCGCCATCCCGCTGGCCTATGTGAACCCGCGCCTGGGTCGCTATACGCCGCTGGTGTTCGCCGTGCTGATCTACCTGACCTACAGCAACATGATCAACCTGGCCCAGGCCTGGGTGCGCTCGGGGTCGCTCTCGTTCTGGACGGCGCTCGTCCCGATCCACGTCTTCGTATTCCTGTGCGCGCTGCTGATGTTCCGCTACCGTGCAAACCGCAGCCTGGGCGGCTGGCGGGCGGTGTTCGGCCTGCACCGGCTCGGGAAGCCGGCCAATGGCACGAACGGCACGAACGGCACGAACGGCAAGAACGGCGGGGGCAAGGCATGAGGATCCTGGCCGTCTATGAGCGTTATTTCGCGCGACTGATCTACGGGGTCTTCTCGTTCATCCTGTTTGCAGTGCTGGCGCTATTCATCTTCTTCGACATGCTCAGCGAACTGGAGAGCGTGCAGGGCAACTACACGTCTCTGGTGGCCTTCTTCCACGTCATGCTGCAGGCGCCGACGCGGATCTACGAGGTCCTGCCGATCGCGGTGCTGATCAGCGCCATCTACGTGTTCTCGCAGCTGGCCAGCCAGTCCGAATACACGATCTTCCGCGTGGCCGGCCTGAACACGCGCCAGGCGCTGTTCTCGCTGTTCAAACTGGCCGTGCCGCTGGCGTTGGTCACCTTCGTGTTCGGCGAGTTCATCGGCCCGGCCGCCGAGCAGTACGCGCAGAAGATCAAGCTCGAGGCGATTGGCGCCACGGTGTCGTCGGGCTTCCGGTCAGGAGTCTGGGTAAAGGACCGCGATCGCGACGCAGTAGGTGGCGGAGAGATCACCCGCTTCGTCAATGTTCAGGGCCTGAAGGCGGATCAGACCATCAATGGCATCACGATCTACGAGTTCGACCGCGACTACCGCCTGCGCGTGATCCGCGTGGCCAAGGAAGGCCGGTACCAGGGCGGCCAGCAATGGCAGCTCAACGACGTCAACGAGACCCGTTTTGCCGAACTGCGCGACCTTCCGGCAGGCCAGGCCGCCCAGCCGGCGCAAGCAGGCCAGCCGGCCGCGAGGCGTGACGCGCTGGCGCCCGACTTCCGCGCCGAGCAGGCACTGTTCCCGAACATGGTGATGCACTCCGAACTGACCCCGCAGATCCTGTCGGTGCTGCTGGTTACGCCGGAGCGGATGTCGACGCTGGACCTGTTCCGCTATATCCGCCACCTGCGCGACAACAAGCAGGACACGCAGCGGTACGAGATCGCGTTCTGGAAGAAAGTGGTCTATCCGCTGACGCTGTTCGTGATGGTGGCGCTGGCCCTGCCGTTCGCCTACCTGCACGCGCGGGCCGGCGCGGTGGGCGTGAAGGTGTTCGGCGGCATCATGCTGGGCCTGTCGTTCCACCTGGCCAATACGCTGTTCTCGCACGTGGGCCTGCTGCACACCTGGCCGCCGATCGTCTCGGCGCTGGTGCCGGGCACGCTGTACCTGACCATCGCGCTGACATCGTTGCGCTGGGTGGATCGGCACTGACGATGGCTGCATCGACACCCGCCATCGTCCTGTTCGGCCACGGCGCCCGCGACGCCCGCTGGCGTGAGCCGTTCGACCGGCTGCACGGCAAGCTCGTGGCGTTGCTGCCCGGCTGTGCGGTCCGGCTGGCCTTTCTGGAACTGATGGCGCCGTCGCTGGCGGAAGCCATCGACGAACTGGCCGGAACTGGCGTGAATACGATCACCGTGGTGCCGGTGTTCTTTGGCCAGGGCGGCCATCTGCGGCGCGATTTTCCGGTGCTGATCGACGAGTGCCGGGCGAAGTATCCGGGCGTGACGATTCAGGCCGCCACGGCCGTGGGCGAGGTGGATGGGGTGCTGGATGCCATCGCGGCATATTGCGCGCTGGCCCTCTCCCCCAGCCCCGCTCCCGCAAGCGGGCGAGGGGAGCAAACCGGCAGTGTTTGAGCGGCTGTGAGCCACTCTCCCGCTTGCGGCGAGGGAGCTGAACGGCTGTGAGCCGGTCCCCTCTCCCGCTTGCCGGAGAGGGTTAGGGAGAGGGCCAGCGGTTCAAAATGCGAAAAGGCCAGAGCTCACACTCTGGCCTTTCGCATTTCCACAGACTACCGGATCACGCCGCCCGCTCGCCCTTTGCGTGTGCTTCGACATGCTCGGTTGCGCGGGTTCCCAACGCCTCGCCAATCATCAGCAGGCTTGGCTGCACCGGGTCCATCCAGCGCGCCGCCTCGCCCGCCGCCATCTGGCGCAGCGTGAATTGACGGCTGCGCTGATTGGGCGTGGTTGCCGCCTCCACCACCCAGGCGGGCGTGGATGCCGGCTTGCCGCGCGCCATCAGTTGCGCGGCAATATTGGCCGCCTGGTCGCGGCCCATGTAGTAGACGATGGTATCGGCCTTGACGTCAGCCTCGACGTCCACGGCATCGGCAGCCTTGGCCTGCGTGGCAAACGCCACGCTGCGCGACACACCGCGCTTGGTCAGCGGCCGCGCAATGGCGCTGGCGGCCGCCAGGGCAGCGGTAATGCCGGGCACCACCTCGTATTCGATGCCGGCCGCTTCCAGCGCCTGCAGTTCCTCGTCGGCACGGCCGAACAGCATCGGATCGCCGCCCTTGAGGCGCACCACCCGCTCGTACTTGGTGGCCAGATCGACAATCTGGCGGTTGATGAACAGCTGCGCGGTCGACCGCTGGCCGCATCGCTTGCCCACCTCGATCAGCTCGGCCTGGGGACACCAGGCCAGCATCTCGGGCGACACCAGCGCGTCATGCAGCACGACCTGGGCTTCGCCCAACAGCCGTGCACCCCGCACCGTAATGAGGTCGGCCGCACCGGGGCCCGCACCAATCAGGTACACCTTGCCGGTCGACGTTGCCTTCTGCGCGTTCATCTCTGCTACCGTTATCCGATCTGTCCAGCGTAGACGATATCAGGCGTACGCACGGATCATGCCCGCCGCCACCGTATGGTTGGTGGCTTCGTCGATCAGCACGAAGGCGCCCGTCGCGGGATTGTCGCCGTAGGTGTCGCAGACGATCGGCTTCTGCAGCGAGATCTGCACCGAACCGATGTCGTTCAGGTGGATCTCGTGGCGGCCGGTCTCGTGCGACAGCGTGTGCACGTCCAGCACGCGATCCACCGTCGAGACGCGTGCGAACACGCTGGCCGTGGTGTGCTTGAGCACGTACTTGCGCGACGAATTCAGCGATTCGTCGTCGAACCAGCACAGGTCCGCCGTCAGCTTCCGGGCCGAAGCGGCCGTGGCGTCGGCGGCGACGAACATATCACCACGCGATACATCCACGTCTTCCGACAGGCGCACCGTCACCGTGTCGCCGGCGTTGGCGGCGTCGGCCGAGCCGTTCGGCGTGAGCACCTCGGCCACCACGGCTTCGCGGTTGGCCGGCAGCACGCGCAGCTTCTGGCCCACGCGCACGGTACCCGCTTCCACGCGGCCCGCGTAGCCACGGAAATCGTCGGCAGCGGAGCCGTCCTGGCGCACCACCAGCTGCACCGGGAAGCGCAGCGCGGCGTCGCCCTCGGGGGCCACGTCTTCCACCGGCAGGGCTTCCAGCAGCGGCAGAAGCGGCTCGCCCTGGTACCACGGCATGGCGTCGCTGGCATGGACGATGTTGTCGCCACGCAGCGCGGACACCGGCACGTAGGTCACATCCTTCAGCCCCAGCTGCGCGGCCAGTTCGGTGTAGGCCGTGCGGATTTCGTTGAAACGCTGCTCGCTGTATTCGACCAGGTCCATCTTGTTCACGGCCACGATCACGTGCTGCAGTTCCAGCAGCTTCAGGATCGCCGAATGGCGCTTGGTCTGGGCCAGCAGTTCGGCACGGCCATTGGTCACGGTGACGCGCGTGGCGTCCACCAGCACGATGGCGGCGTGAGCCGTCGAAGCGCCCGTGACCATGTTGCGCGTGTACTGCTCGTGGCCCGGCGTATCGGCGATGATGAACTTGCGGCGCGCGGTCGAGAAGTAGCGGTACGCCACGTCGATCGTGATGCCCTGCTCGCGCTCGGCCTCCAGGCCGTCGGTCAGCAGCGAGAAGTCGATCTCCTCGCCAGCGGTGCGCTTGTTCTTGGCGTTGGCCAGCGCGGTCAGCTGGTCGGACAGCACGGCCTTGCTGTCGAACAGCAGGCGGCCGATCAGCGTGCTCTTGCCGTCATCGACGGAACCCGCGGTGATGAAACGCAGCAGGCCTTGGTGTTGGGATTGGTGAGACATTCGAGAAATCCTTTTCTTTCGCCTCACGCCGCTTGGTCCGGCGCATAGACGGGATACAGCGCTAGGCGGCGAGGGCGACGTGTACATTGGTACACGAGCACTCGCGCAACGACGCGATGTGCCCGTATATGCGTCCGGTGTCAGAAATAGCCTTCTTTCTTGCGGCGTTCCATCGACGCTTCGCTCGTCTGGTCGTCCATGCGCGTGGCGCCGCGCTCGGTGATCTCGGTCACCGCGGTCTCGGCGATGATCTCCACCGGCGATGCCGCAACGCTGGCCACCGGGCAGGTGCAGCTGATATCGCCCACAGTACGGAAGCGGACCGACAGCACTTCGCTGACATCACCATCCTGCTTCGGCGTGATCGGCGTGACCGGCACCAGCAGGCCGTTCTTGCGCACCACTTCGCGCTGATGCGCATAGTAGATCGGCGGCAGTGCCAGGTTTTCGCGGGCGATGTATTGCCACACGTCAAGCTCGGTCCAGTTCGAGATCGGGAACACGCGCATCTGCTCGCCCTGCGCCATGCGGGCGTTGTACAGGCTCCACAGCTCGGGGCGCTGGGCCTTCGGGTCCCACTGGCCGAATTCATCGCGGAACGAGAAGATGCGCTCCTTGGCGCGGGCCTTCTCTTCGTCGCGGCGAGCCCCGCCCATCAGCGCGTCGAACTTGTGCGCCTCGATGGTTTCCAGCAGCGTCACGGCCTGCGCGGCGTTGCGCGAGTCGGTTTCCTTGCGCAGGCGCACGGTGCCGCGCTTGATCGAATCTTCCACATGGCCCACCACCAGGCGCGCGCCCAGTTCGGCCACGCGCTGGTCGCGGAAGGCGATCACTTCCGGATAGTTGTGGCCGGTGTCGATATGCACCAGCGGGAACGGCAGTTCCACCTTGCGGTCGCCCAGGCGGAAGGCCTTCAGCGCCAGGTGCAGCATGACGATCGAATCCTTGCCGCCCGAGAACAGCAGCGCCGGGTTGCGGCATTCGGCCACCACCTCGCGGATGATGTAGATGGACTCGGCTTCGAGCCGGTCAAGGTGGTCGTTCTGGACCTGCAGCAGGTGTTCCACGTTGGCGGCCACGCCTGCGTCTGCGATGTCGTTCATGATGCCCATGTCGTTCTGGCCTCTACTAATTCTGTTCAGTGCTTGATGTTCTGTTCGCGGAGCCCGCACTCTAAAAAAACAGTGTGGATTGCCTCCGGCCCGGCCTGTCGGCCTTAACTTTGCCCTGCAAAGTTGGCCTTCGCCGAAACCGGGACGGAGCGCAGATTGCCTTCGTGCAATCCGCATTCCTTTGTGTCCCGGTTTTCCCACCACCACCGGCCCGCGCGTACATCCTCGCCAGCCTTGACCGCCCGCGTACACGGCTCGCAGCCAATGCTGGGGTAGCCCTTGGCGTGCAGCGCGTTGACCGGCACGTTGTGGCGCGTCAGGTAGGCCCACACCTCGGCTTCGGTCCAGTCCGCGAGCGGATTGAACTTCGGAATGCCGCGCGCCTCGTCCATTTCCTCGAACGGCAGCTCGGCACGCGTCACGGCCTGTTCGCGGCGCTGGCCGGTCATCCAGGCATCGGCGTGCGACAGTGCGCGGTTCAGCGGTTCCACCTTGCGGATGCCGCAGCAGCTCTTGCGCAGGTCCACGCTGTCGTAGAACGCGTTCAGGCCGTGGTTGCGCAGGTAGTTGTCCACCGCATCCTGGTCGGGCGTGAACTGCTCGATCGAGTAGCCGTAGCGGTCCTTCACCTGGTCCAGCACTGCCAGCGTCTCGGCGTGCAGGCGGCCCGTGTTCAGCGTGAACACGCGGATGCCGGCGCGCACCGCTTCGCCGCCGCGCAGGATCGCGTCGGTCAGCACCATGTCCTCGGCGGCCAGGCTCGTGGCAAAGCGCGCGCGGAAAAACCGGGCGGCGATGCCCGACAGGCGCTCGGCCAGTTCGCGCTCCTTGGCCTCGAGCGCCTCGACCGAACCCGTGTACGCCGGCTTCGTCCACAGCGCGGGGGGGCGCAGCGGCGAGACCGAAGCCGACGCATCGACCACGGGGATCTCCGAAATCACGGAACTCATGCGGCGCCCCGTGCCGTTGCGTCGGTCACGTCTGCACGTGCGCGGCGGAACAGCGGCAGCGGCTCGTCCACCGATGCCTGGTAGGCCACGGTGAACTCGGTAAAGCCCTTGATCGCGTCTTCGATGTTCTTGTCCGCACGCACGGCGAACGTGTCGAAGCCGCACCGCTTCATGAAGTTCAGCTGGTCGCGCAGCACGTCGCCGACGGCGCGCAGCTGGCCGGCCCAGTGGTAGCGCGTGCGCAGCAGGTAGGCCGACGAGAAGCCGCGGCCATCGCGGAACACCGGGAAATCGACCGCAACGGCCGACACGCGGTCGAACAGCGCGGCGGCGTCGCCCGGCTCGTCTTCCGGTGCCAGCCACACGCCGGTGATGGCCTTGTCGCGGCCAGCCAGCAGCGCCTCGTGGGCCTTCCACACCGACAGCGGGAACAGCACGGCATCGGCGCCCTGCGCCACGGCGGCGACATGCGCCTCGTCCAGCGGCTGCGTTTCGGTGGCGCGCAGCACGGTCCAGTTGTCTTCGACGATGACGGGACGGAATTGGCCAGCGTCGTCGCGTTGCAGTTGAATGATCTTTGCCATGTTCAATCTCTCTCGTTCGTCAGGCTTCGGCGCGCTCTTCACGCTGCTTGTCGGCGTACACGCGCTCCTTGAACGGGGCGATGCCGATACGGGCAAACGTTTCGATGAAGCGCTCGTCGCCGGCACGGTTGGCCACGAACGTGTCGATGATGCGGGTCACCACCTCGGGCATTTCGTCGGCGCTGAACGACGGGCCGATCACCTTGCCGATCGCCGAGTCATTGCCCTGGGCGCCACCCAGCGTCACCTGGTACCACTCGGAACCATCCTTGTCGACGCCGAGCACGCCGATGTTGCCCACATGGTGGTGGCCGCAGGCGTTGATGCAGCCGGAGATGTTCAGCGAGACTTCGCCCAGGTCATGGACGTAGTCGAGGTCGTCGAAGCGTTCCTGGATGGCCAGCGCGATCGGGATCGACTTGGCATTGGCCAGCGAGCAGAAGTCGCCGCCCGGGCAGGCGATGATGTCGGTCAGCAGGCCGATGTTGGCCGTGGCCAGACCGGCCTTCTTCGCCTCTTCCCACAGCGCGAACAGGTCGTGCTTCTTGACGTCCGGCAGCACCAGGTTCTGCTCGTGCGCCACGCGCAGTTCGCCAAAGCCGTAGCGGTCGGCAAAGTCGGCCACCGCTTCCATCTGCTCGGCCGTGGCGTCACCCGGAGGCGACGCGGGGCCCGGCTTGGTCGACAGCGTGACCGAAGCGTAGCCCGGCACGCGGTGCGCGCGCACGTTGCGGCTGACCCAGCGGGAGAATGCCTTGTTCTCCAGCAGGTGCTTTTCGAACGATGCGTCGGTGTCGGCCAGCTTCTCGTAGGCGGGCGGCGCGAAGTACTGCGCCACGCGGTCGAACTCGGCCTGCGTCAGCGTACCCGGGCCGTCCTTGCTGAACTTCCACTCTTCTTCCACTTCGGCGGCGAACTTGTCGGCGCCGATGGCCTTCACCAGGATCTTGATGCGGGCCTTGTACTTGTTGTCGCGACGACCGTAGCGGTTGTACACGCGGATGGCCGACTCCACGTAGGTCAGCATGTGCTGCCACGGCAGGTCTTCCTTGATGATCGTGCCCAGGATCGGCGTACGGCCCAGGCCGCCACCGGCCAGGATGCGCAGGCGCGTTTCGCCCTGTGCGTTCTTGTACGCATAGATGCCGATGTCGTGCATCTGCACCACGGCGCGGTCGTCCTTGGTGGCCGAGATCGCGATCTTGAACTTGCGCGGCAGGAACGCGAATTCCGGCTGGAACGTGCTCCACTGGCGCAGCAGTTCGGCCAGCACTCGCGGGTCCACCGATTCGTCCGGCGCCACGCCGGCAAACTGGTCGGTGGTGATGTTGCGCACGCAGTTGCCAGACGTCTGGATGCCGTGCATTTCCACGCTGGCCAGATCTGCCAGCACGTCGGGCACGCGCTCCAGGTCCATCCAGTTGTACTGGATGTTCTGGCGCGTGGAGAAATGGCCATAGCCGCGGTCGTACTTGCGGGCGATGTGGCCCAGCATGCGCAGCTGCTTCGAAGCCAGCAGGCCGTACGGAATGGCCACGCGCAGCATGTACGCGTGACGCTGCATGTACAGGCCGTTCTGCAGACGCAGCGGCAGGAATTCTTCCTCGGTCAGCTCGCCGGACAGGCGGCGGCGCACCTGGTCGCGGAATTGCGCGACACGTTCCTGGACGATGCGCTGGTCGTATTGATCGTACTGATACATGGTGTGGGTCCGTTCAGTATTCGTTGAATGCTTAGGAAACGAGCTTGATGGCCACCAGCGTGAGCGTGGTAGCCAGTGCGGCGCGCACGAGCCGTTCGGGCAGTGCCCGCGACAGTTGCGCACCGAGCCAGATGCCGGGGATCGAGCCCACCAGCAGCGCCAGCAACAAATTCCAGTCGACGGTGCCAAGCCACACGTGGCCCAGCCCGGCCACGGCCGTGAGCGGCACGGCGTAGGCGATATCGGTACCGGCCACTTCGGCCGGCTTCATATGGGGATACAGCAGCAGGATCAGCGTGGCGCCTACAGCACCCGCACCAATCGACGACACGGTCACCAGCACGCCGAGCACGGCGCCGACGGTCACCGTGGCCACCGCCTGCGGGCGGCCTTCGAGCTGGAAGCGCGGGTTGCGCTCCAGCCACGCCAGCATCTGCTTGCGGCACAGCAGGGACAGCACGGTCAGCAGCACGGAGACGCCGATCGTCACGCGGATGGCATGCAGCCAGCGGGCATCGAGTTCGCCGGCGCTCTTGAGCACCAGGATGGCGGCCAGCGCGGCCGGCAGGCTGCCCAGGCACAGGCGGCGCACCACCTGCCACTGCACATGGCCGTGGGCGCGATGGGCGATGGTGCCGAAACCCTTGGTAATGGAAGCGAACGCCAGGTCGGTACCGACCGCCGTGGCCGGCGAAAAGCCGAACAGCAGCGTCAGCAGCGGCGTCATGAGCGAACCCCCGCCTACCCCGGTCAGACCGACCAGGAGGCCTACCAGCAGACCGGATACGGTATAGGCAAGGGACATCGGGGGCTTCTCGACTGCCGCCTGCTTCTCCGGTGGTCCCGGCACCACCTTTTCAGGCGGTGCGCGGACGCAATTCGGGCAGGCGAACGTTTAACAAAGTTCGAGAATCGTAATAAACTCGCCTCATATCTCAAACTAATAAGAAGTTGTTTGTTTATACGAGCGAAGTTATATGAATCTTCACCAGTTTCGCTTCGTGCGCGAGGCCGTCCGCCAGAATTTCAACCTGACAGAGGCCGCAAAGGCGCTCTATACGTCACAACCTGGCGTTTCCAAGGCGATTATCGAGCTTGAGGAAGAGCTGGGTGTCGATATCTTCACTCGGCATGGCAAGCGGATCCGGAGCCTCACGGAACCGGGCCGCCGCATCCTCGTGTCGGTCGAAAAGATCCTGCAGGAGGTGGAAAGCCTGAAGCGCGTGGGCAAGGACTACGCCGCGCAGGATCAGGGCAACTTCACCATTGCCACGACGCACACCCAGGCCCGCTACGCGCTCCCGCGCGTGATCGCCGAGTTCACCAAGCGTTACCCCAAGGTCCGTCTGTCGATCCAGCAGGGCACGCCGGTGCAGATTGCCGACATGATCCTGCATGACCAGGCGGATATCGGTATCGCCACCGAAGGTATTTCCAGCGACAAGGCGTTGGTGTCGCTGCCCGGCTACCAGTGGCAACATATGGTGATTACGCCACCTGACCACCCACTGCTGGAAAAGAAGCACCTGACGCTGGAAGACCTGGCCGGTTATCCGCTGATCACGTACGACGTGAACTTTGCCGGGCGGCCGAAGATCGACAAGGCGTTCGCGCTGCGCCAACTGGAAGCGGACATCGTGCTCGAAGCCATCGACGCCGATGTGATCAAGACCTACGTGGAAATCGGCCTCGGTATCGGCATCGTTGCCGGCCTGGCCTTCGACCCCGAACGCGACCGCAACCTGCGCGGCATCCCGGCCGGCCATCTGTTCGGCACCAATGTGACCCATCTGGCCGTCAAGCAGGGCGCCTACCTGCGCAGCTTCGTCTATACCTTCATCGAACTGTTCTCGCCGACACTGAACCGCAAACTCGTCGAGCAGGCCATGTCCGGCGACCACGAGGCCTACGAGCTTTAAGCGGCCAGCAAGAACTCTCCCTATATAAGTAAACGATGGATTCCTTCCCCACCCTCCACTGGACCGAGGACGGCGCCGAGCGCAGCGCGCTGTGGCGTTCCGAAGCCGGTCTGCCGCCGCCGAAGCGCGTGGTGATCGCCGACGACCAGACGCCGGCCGATACCGCCTACCGGCTGGCCAGCGAAGGCACCGCCCTGCTCTGGCGCGGCGACTTCCAGAACGCCCGCCAGCTGCTGCAAGCCATGGCGCGTCGCGTGGACCGCAAACCCCAGCGCAAGGCACGCGGCGCCGCCCAGGCGCCTGCCAGCCTGACCGAATCGTTCCACAAGCACCGGCTGGCGCAGTCGCAGCGTGCCCGTACGCTGGGCATGCTGCTGCTGCCGTTCGAGGCCGGTCACGTGGTGCCGCTGCGCCGCGCCCCGGACGTCCACGAAGCCTGCGAGCAGGTCTACGGAAAGAGCGACGCCCCCTACGTGGCATCGATGCGCGAACTGCTGGGCCTGATCGGCGCCTACGAGTGGCGCAGGAAAGGCGTTGCGATCCCGGTGCTTGGCGAGCGCATCCACCCCTGGTACGGCGTGTTCTCGCCGGTGCGCGGCGAATACATCGAACTGGTGGCCAAGGAGCCCCTGCCGTCCACGGCGCTGGCCTTCGACATCGGCACCGGTACCGGCGTGCTGGCCGCGCTGCTGGCACAGCGGGGCGTCAGGCGCGTGGTGGGCACCGACCAGGACCCGCGCGCGCTGGGCTGCGCCCGCGAGAACATCGACCGGCTGGGTCTGGCCAAGCAGGTCGAGATCATCGAGGCCGACCTGTTCCCCGAAGGCCGCGCCCCGCTGGTGGTCTGCAACCCCCCCTGGGTGCCGGCTCGGCCCAGTTCGCCCATCGAGCACGCCGTGTTCGATCCCGACAGCCGCATGCTGCGCGGCTTCCTGAACGGTCTGGCCGCGCACCTGGAACCGGGCGGCCAGGGCTGGCTGATCCTGTCGGACTTTGCCGAGCATCTGGGCCTGCG
The DNA here is from genome assembly GCF_900104095.1 of Ralstonia sp. 25mfcol4.1. Taxonomy (GTDB): domain Bacteria; phylum Pseudomonadota; class Gammaproteobacteria; order Burkholderiales; family Burkholderiaceae; genus Cupriavidus. The sequence continues at coordinate 125,195 of NZ_FNJO01000012.1, forward strand.
TTCGCGCGACGAACTGCTGGGCTGGATTGATGCAGCGGGGCTCAAGGTGCTGGGGCGCTCCGACATCCGGCCACGGCACCCAAAGGCCGCCGATGCCGACGATCCGCTGTTCGCCGCGCGCAAGGCCGAGGTCACGTCGCTGTGGCGACTGGCCGCCAGGTAGCACCCGATCGCCGGTTCCATTCCCATTGACGTACGTCTTCGGAGGTTGCCCATGCGCCTGCGCCAGTTGCTGCTGCCTGTGATGTCGATGTGCCTGATCGGTGCCGCGCGCGCCGATATCCGCGTCGGGGTCGACCTGTCATTGACAGGTGCCGCCGCGGCCATCGGCATTCCGTCGGCCAATACCGTGCAGCTGTGGCCGCAGACGCTGGGCGGGCAGCGGGCGCAGTACATCGTGCTGGACGACGGCACCGACCCGGCCGCCGCCGTGCGCAACGTGCGCAAGTTCATCGCCGAGGACAAGGTTGACGTGATCGTGGGCCCGAACATCACGCCGAATGCGATTGCCGCGCTCGACGCGATTGCCGAGACCGGAACGCCGATGGTGGCGCTGGCCGCCTCCGCCACCATCGTCGAGCCGCAAGCCGACCCGCGCCGCCGCTGGGCCTTCAAGATGCCGCAGAACGACGCGCTGATGGCCACGCTGCTGACCGAATACATGGTCAACCACGGCGTGAAAACCGTCGGTTTTATCGGCTTCAACGACGCGTATGGCGAAAGCTGGTGGCGCGAGTTCTCGAAAATGGCCGAATTGCGACATCTGCGCGTGGTCGCGCAGGAGCGTTTTGGCCGCATGGATACCTCGGTCACGGGCCAGGTGCTCAAGCTGATGTCGGCCAACCCCGACGCCATCCTGATTGCCGGCTCGGGCACCCCGGCCGTGCTGCCGCAGAAGACGCTCAACGAGCGCGGCTACAAGGGGCGCATCTATCAGACGCACGGCATCGCCTCGTGGGATTTCCTGCGCATCGGCGGCAAGGACGTGGAAGGGACGCTGTTCCCGACGGGCCCGGTCGTGGTGGCGCGCCAGCTACCCGACAGCCACCCGGCGAAGAAAGTGGCGCTCGATTTCGTCAAGCGCTATGAAGCGAAGCACGGCGCCGACACCGTCACGCAGTTCGCCGGCGACGCCTGGGGCGCCTGGCTGCTGCTTGACGATGCCACCCGGCGCGCACTGAAGACCGGGGCGCGGCCCGGCACGCCGGCGTTCCGCAGCGCGCTGCGCGACGCCATCGAATCGACACAGAACCTGACGGTGCCCAACGGCGTGCTGAATCTCGGCGCGCAGGACCACCAGGGCTTCGACCAGCGTGCCCGCGTGATGGGCACCATCCGCAATGGCAGGTTCGCCTATGCAGGCGACAAGTAACGAGGAAGCAGTCATGACTACCGTGGCATTTATCGGCCTGGGCGCGATGGGCGCGCCGATGGTCGGACACCTGATCCGCGCCGGCCACACCGTGCGCGCCTTCGTACGCCGCCCCGAAGCGGCCGACGCCGCGCGCCAGCTTGGCGCCGAACCGTTCTTCACGCCGGCCGAGACGGCACGCGGCGCGGCGGTGGTCTTCACCAACGTGACGTCGTCGGAAGACGTGCGCCAGGTGCTGCTGGGCCCGCAAGGGGTGATCGAAGGCGCCGCGCCCGGCACCATCTGCGTGGACCACAGCACGATTTCGCCCATCGTCACGCGCGAGATCGCCCAGGCGCTGGCTGCCAAAGGCATCGAGGCGCTCGACTGCCCCGTATCGGGTGGCACCATCGGCGCCCAGGCCGCCACGCTGACGATCATGGTCGGCGGCAAGGTCGAGAATTTGGAGAAAGTACGACCGCTGCTGGAATGCCTCGGCAAGACGATCACCCATATCGGCGGGCACGGCGCCGGCCAGGTGGCCAAGCTCTGCAACCAGATTGCCCAGGTGGTCAATATCGAAGGCATTGCCGAGGCGATGCGCTTTGCCGGCGCGCAAGGCGTGGATACCGGCAAGGTGTTCCAGGCGCTGTCCACGGGATTCGCCGGCAGCCGCATGCTGGACCTGATGGGCCCGAAGATGGTGTCGCGCGATTTTTCCGCGGGCATCGAATCGCGGCTGCACGCCAAGGACTTTGGCCTGGCCGCCGACATCGCCGGCGAAATCGGCCTGGACCTGCCCGCCATGCGCGCCACGGCGGCGCAACTGGGCGAACTGATGGATCAGGGCTGGGGCAAGGACGATACGTCGTCGCTGCTGAAAGTGCTGGAACTGAAGAATCCGCAAGCGTAGGCGCGGGGCGGGCGCGGGCTGGCGGACACCGGTCAGACGCCCGCGATCATCCCGAGCAGCGCACGCGACAACGGGCTGTCGTCCCGCATCAGGTCGTCCATCGCATTGAAGTGATGACGGCCCGGCAGCGCGATATCGTCACGCGCGTTGTCCGGCCATGCCGCGCGGATCAGCGCGTGCTGGCGCTGGTACTCGCTGGATTCCAGCTCGCCCACCGCGGTGATCAGCGGCGCGTCGGTCGCCGGCACCATGAACGCCGGCGACAGGCGCGCCACATCGGCTTCGCTGAGCTGCAGGTCGGCCTGCAGGAAATCGGCGCGGCGCAGCGGTTCCAGGTCGTAAAGGCCGCTGATCGACAGCCCGCCCTTGATCAGGTCGATCGGCAGGTCGTCCGCGAACTGCGGCCAGAGCGCGGCCATCAGCATCGTCACCAGATGCCCGCCCACCGAATGGCCGGCCAGGAAAATGCGGTGGCGATCGTGGCCAAGCCGGTCGGCCTCGCGATACAGCCAAGCCACCGATTGCATGACCTGCCACACGATGGTTTCCACCGTCACCGTCGGGCACAGCGCGTAGTTGACCACCGCCACCGACACCCCGCGCCGCGTGGGCACGCTGGCGACAAAGCTGTGGTCGCGCTTGTCCAGCGCACGGTAATAGCCGCCATGCAGGAACACCAGTAGCGGAGGCGCATCGTCATCGCGCAGCGACGCCGGAAAGTAATCGAGCGTTTCCGTGTCGGCAAGTGGCGAATTCGCATCGCCATAGGCCAGGTTCTCGAAATACGTCACCATGCCGGCCCGCACCAGTGCCGAATCCGCCGCCCAACGCGCCATGTGAACGGCGTTGTCCGGCACATTGGCGCGATTGTTATAGGCCTGGGCGTAGAAGGCTGGGTCTTGCGAGGGCAAGGCCGCCAGCGCGGCAAGGCTGGCGGTGGGCGTGGCATCGAGGGTCGGCTGGGCAGACATGGCTCTCGGCTCCGGTGAAGTCGCGGCGACACGGCATGGGACGGTTGCGCGCTATCCTACCGCAACTGCCAGGGCACCCACTTTTCAGCGAATTCGCGTATGGTCGTCAAGCGCCGGCTGCGCGCCGGCAAGGCTCCACAGCTGGGGCCACCCGAAGTCGGGCTCGATCCGGAAACCGGTCGGGACCATGCGCGCTGTCCGCTGTGCGGGCGGACCCTGCTCGACGACGCCAGCACCGACCTGCACCACCCCGTACCCCGCAGCCGGGGCGGGCGCGCGGTCATCGCCATGCATCGCGTCTGCCATCAGAAGATCCATTCGGTCTTCACCGAAATCGAACTGGCCACGACCTACCACGACTGGGATGCACTGCGCGCCCACCCGGCCATGGCCGATTTCATCCGCTGGATCGCCCGCAAGCCCCCGGGCTTCTACGACCGCAGCCGTACCACCAACGCCCGGCGCGGACGCTAGGCGCCTGCCCGGCCGCGCCATCCGACGGGGTCGTCCGCTGGTTGTCCGGGCAGTGGAATTGCGGCATAATCGGCGGTTCATCAGCGCGCGATGTGCATTTCCGCTCATCGCCAAGCCCATGCCCGGGTGGTGAAACAGGTAGACGCAGGGGACTCAAAATCCCCCGCCGCAAGGCGTGTCGGTTCGAGTCCGACCCCGGGCACCAGATTTTCTTCAGACGCTTTTTCCGACTGCTTCCGGCTGCTTCTCTGGCGCCTTCCGCCAGCAGCTTCCCCCTCGCCGCAGTGCCTGGACTCCCCTAGCCCAACGCCCGATACCGCGTCAGCAGGATATCCGCCGATTTCAGTGCCGTCGACAGGTCCGTCGGGTCCAGCAACGGGGCGGCTTCGTTGAGTCGCCAGGCTTCGGCGCGGCCGGGATGAACCGAGACCTCGGTCAGTCCGTGCGGCAACGCCTCCGGCAAGCGGTTCGCCCACGAGTCGTCGCATTGGTCCACCGCGCAGTAGTAGTCGGTGCACATCATTCCCCAGAACGGGATCGTGAATACGTTGTTGACCACGCGCCGTTTGCCGTTCGGGTTCAGGAACAGGTTCTGGGGCCGGCGCACCCATGTCAGGCCGGCGCGGCGCATTTCCTGGCGCAGCGAATAGATGACACTCGGAAACTTGTGCAGGTGGCCGTGGCTGTCGACATGGGTCACCTCCACGTGGTGATCTCGCAGTTCCTCCACTTGCAGGCGGAATTCGCGGCGGAGGTCGGCGGTGGTCAGCATGCCGACCAGGGCCGCGTAACGCTGGTCCGGGCTCGCGCGAAAGGCGCCGGGCTCATCGCACAGCGATGTGTCGGGGTCCGGCGCCACGGGCCGGAAGCCATCGACGATATTGAAATGCAATCCGAACGAAAATCGCTTGCGGTTCTGCCGGGCATAGTCGTAGGCCAGCGCGGACGCGTCGCAGCCCACCATGATCGTGGCGCTGGTCAGCAGGCCCGCCTCGAAGCAATCCACCGTCGTATTGAAGGTTTCTCGATCAAGACCGAAATCATCGGCATTGATGATCAGGCTTCGCATGTTCCGGTTCTCCGTTCGTGTCCGTTCGCGTTTCCACCAGCCGGCGCGCGGTCCGCTACCGCCCCGCCCGTGCGCTGGCCGCCGAAATACGGAAATGGAGCCTGATGCAAAGCGCGCCAAATCATCACTTGCCCCTCGGCCTCACGGCCGTTCCATTCCCGGTGTCCACAGCAACGTCGTTGGTGTTCTAATTGTTCTGGTCTTGATACATTCAATACCGCCATGAATGTATCTTGCGGCAACGTTAACGCTGGATTATGTGCGGTACCGCTCCTAACCGGCCGGCTCCCGCCATCGCGCGCGTCGCAGAACATTGATACGGTTCGGGCTGGCCCGAAAATGCCAGAGATGCCGGAACCGCGCGACCGGAACAAACCAACGATTCCGATGGTGCCACGCGCTATTGGCGCCACTGACGATTCTCAGGGTAGTCAACCCAGGCCGTTTGAACCGTTCGTTCGCGACGTGGCAATGTGCGGTTTCTCACATAACTGCCCACCTCACGCCACACTGGCCGTATTTGTTCTGCCCGTTGCCACCGCGACATCACCTTACACCGCCTTGCCCTGTCAGACGTACTCCACTGGCGGCCATGCAATCGCTTGCTTATGCTTCTTGCCTGCGCCTCCATAACAACGACCGACCATCAGGGAATCGAAGATGAATCGTTATATTGCTACGGCGGCCGCCATCGGCTGCGCAACGCTGCTCGCCGGCTGTGCCGGCGCCGACATGAACAGTCTGAGCCAGGCGGGTGGCAGCCTGTTCAGCGCCGCCACGCTCACGGACGCCAACGTCAAGCAACTGTCCGACCAGTCCTGCGCCGACATGGACAAGAAGAACACGGTCGCCGCGGCGGACAGCACGTATGCGAAACGGCTGGTGAATATCATGAACGGCCTGCAGAACACCGGGCTGCCGCTCGATGCCAAGGTCTATATGACCAAGGACATCAACGCGTGGGCCATGGCCAACGGCTGCGTGCGTGTCTACAGCGGCCTGATGGACCTGATGACCGACGACGAGGTGCGCGGCGTGCTGGGCCACGAAATCGGCCACGTGGCGCTGGGGCATACCAAGAAGGCCATGCAGGTGGCCTATGCCGCAGCGGCCGCGCGCGGCGCGCTGGGTTCCACCGGCTACGCCACGCTGACGGCGCTATCGACATCGCAGATCGGCGAACTTGGCGAAACCTTTGTCAATGCGCAATTCTCGCAGCGCCAGGAAAGCGAGGCGGACGACTACTCGTACAACCTGCTGACGAAGAATGGCGCCAACCGGCAGGCGCTGGTCACCGCCTTCCAGAAGCTGGCCAAGCTCGATGGCGGCCAGTCGGGCCTGCTCAGCTCCCACCCGGGCTCCGACGCGCGCGCCAAGCATATCCAGGACCGGATCAACAGCGGCAAGTAACGCCGCACGGCGGTACCGTGGCGAACACGGTACCGCTGCCGCGGCTCCCCCCTTTACCGGCGCCCCCCTGCACCGGCAAAGGGGCGTGGCTCCCTCCCCTCCCGCCTTTCCGCCCACTTCCAGACATAGCCGTTTGTTTGATTGCGTTTAATACGCGTTCAAAAGCTTTCAGTACGCGCCAATGCGCCCGGTGCGGATAATGCCTCACGCCTGCGGGCTCTCCGCTGGCTTGCCATGAGCCATAGGGAGGCTTGCGCCGCGTCATGGAGTCCGTTTCCGCCCTGCTTGCCGGACAACCGGAGATTGCGCTGTTCCTGGCACTGGCCGTCGGCCATGCGGTAGGCGCGATCCGCTTCGGACCGTTTCAGCTTGGCGGCATCTGCGGCACGCTGATTGCATCGCTGGTCATCGGCCAGAGCGGTGTGCGGCTGGACGACGATGTCAAGAACGTGGCCTTCGCCGTGTTCATCTTTGCGCTCGGTTTCACGGGCGGACCTCAGTTTTTCGCCAATGTCGCGCGCGAATGGCGGATCGGCGTGCTGTCGCTGGTCGAGGTGTTCGTATTGCTCGCGTTGCTGGCCCTGGCGGTGCCCCTGCTGCATCTGGACCCCGGCACGGCGTCGGGCCTGCTGGCCGGCGCGGCGACCGAATCGGCAGTGATCGGCACGGCCTCCGAAGCCATCGCGCGGCTCGACCTGTCGGCCGACGCCATCCGCGTGCTGCAGACCAATATCGTCACGGCCTACAGCGTGACCTACCTGTTCGGGCTCATCGCCATCGTCCTGTTCACCAGCCAGCTGGCACCCTTTCTGCTGCGTCAGAATCTGCGCGAATCGGCCAACCAGCTTTGGCTGAAGCTTGGCGGGCAGAACGACATGGCCGACAACCAGATGACGGCGCTGCCGATGATCGTGGCGCGCGTGCTGCGCGTGGACCATATGGCTGGCAGGACCGTCGTGGAAGCCGAGCATGAAGTGGCACTCGGCGTCACGATCCGGCGCATTCGGCGCGACGGCAATACCTTCCGCCCCGCACCCGAAGACGTGCTGCGCAGCGGCGACATCGTGCTGGCCGTGGGCCGGCGCGACGCGATGGTGCCGTTTGCCGCCGCCGTCGGCCCCGAGATGCCCGAGGAGCCCGGCATGGACGCCGTGGTGCAGGCAGAACTGTCGGTGCTGCTGACGCGCCGCGAAGTGATTGGCGTGTCGCTGGCGCGGCTGCGCCAGAGCGTGGATGTGGGCATGGGCCGCGGCGTCTATGTGTCGCGCATCACGCGCATGCAGCATGCGGTGCCGATCCTGCCCGAGACCGTGCTGGAACGCGCCGACGTCGTCACGCTGTCCGGCCCCGACGAGGCCCTGCAACGCGTGGTGCCCGAACTGGGCTATCCGGTCATCCCCACGATCCGCACCGATTTCGTTTTCCTGGGCATCGGCGTGCTGCTTGGCATGCTGATCGGCTCGTGGAGCGTCAAGGTGGGCCAGGCCGACCTGACGCTGGGCGTGGGCGGCGGATGCCTGGTGTCGGGCCTGGCCTTCGGCTGGCTGCGCGCACGGCTGCCGGTGATGGGCTCGCTGCCGGCGCCCGCGGCCGAGATCCTCAAGGACTTCGGGCTGGCCACGTTCATCGCCGCCGTGGGCTTGTCGGCCGGCCCCGACGCGCTGCGGCTGGTGCAGAAGTTCGGCCTGATCCTGCCCCTCGCGGGCGTGCTGATATCGATCATCCCGGCGGCCATTTCGCTGTATATCGGTCATCGCTGGCTGAAGCTCGACATGCCGATCCTGCTCGGCGCGGTGGCCGGCCAGCATTGCAGCACCCCCACGATCATGGCGCTCACCAACGCCGCGGGCAACGGCACGCCCGTCATCGGCTACACGATCACCTACGCCATCTCCAACGTGCTGCTGCCGTTGCTCGGACCGATCGCCGTGGCGATGGCCGGCGCGCTGGCATCCGCACCGCAGTAGCTGTGTCCGGCCCGCCGGGGGCCATGAGCGCCCGCGCATGGGCCGCCGTCACCTGTGTCACGCCTTACAGGAGTTCCATATGGATTGGTTGCACGCCATCTTCCAGAAATCGCCCGAGTCGGCGCTGTTCCTGTCGCTGGCCATCGGGTATGCCATCGGCAAGCTGACCTTCGGCAAATTCCAGCTGGGTGGGGTTGCCGGGTCGCTGCTTGCGGCGGTGATCATCAGCCAGGTGGGCGTCGAGATCGACAACGGCGTGAAGGCCGTAATGTTCGCGGTCTTCATCTACGCGGTGGGCTATGAAAGCGGCCCGCAGTTCTTCAACTCGCTGAACCGCAATTCTCTGCGCGAGATCGCGATGGCCGTCTTCATGGCCGTGGCGGGGCTGGTGACCGTGGTGGTGCTGGCCAAGCTCTTCCATCTCGACAAAGGGATCGCGGCGGGCCTGGCCGCCGGCGGCATGACGCAGTCGGCCATCATCGGCACGGCCGGCGACGCCATCACCAAGCTCGGCCTGCCGCCCGACCAGGTGAAGACGCTGCAGGCCAACGTGGCCATCGGCTATGCGGTGACGTACGTGTTCGGATCGCTGGGCGCCATCATCGTCTGTGTGAATATCCTGCCGCGCTTCATGCGCACGGACCTCAAGTCGGATGCGAAGAAAGTCGAGGCGGCCATGCACGGCGGCCTGCCGCAGTTCGGCCCGGGCCAGGCCGGCGCGCTGCCCCGGCTGGTGGGCCGGCTGTTCCGCGTGACGGCTGCCGCAGGCAAGACCATCAAGGACATCGAGATCGGCGGCGAAGACCTGGTCACCGTGGAAAAGCTCCAGCGGGGCGGCAAGCCGATCGACGTCACACAGGACACCGTGCTCGAAGCCGGCGACCTGGTGCTGCTGGTGGGCCGGCGCGACGCCATGGTGCCCACCGCGCTGGTGATCGGCGACGAAGTGGCCGACGCCGAAGGCATGGGCATGGTCATGCAGACGCGCCGCGCCGTGTTCACGCGCCCCGGCCTCAACAACAAGCCGCTGGGCGAGATCGTGGCCAATATCAGCCGCGAGATGCGCCATGGCGTGTACCTGGAGCGGATCGAGCGATACGACCACGCACTGCCGATCCTGCCCGACCTGAAGCTCCAGCACGGCGACATCATCACGTTCTACGGCACCCCGGCCGACACCCGGCGTGCCGCCGAGCGCGCCGGCTATGAACTGGTACCGAGCGAGAAGACCGACTTCGTCTACTTTGGCGCCGGCGTGCTGGTGGGCCTGCTGATCGGGTTGCTGGTGGTGCGCATCGGGTCGATTCCGCTGACGCTGGGCGCGGGCGGCGGCGCGCTGCTGTCGGGCCTGGTATTCGGCTGGGCGCGCTCCAAGCATCCGATGTATGGCGCGATGCCGACGGCGGCCTGCCAGTTGCTGAAGGACTTCGGCCTGGCCGCGTTCGTGGCCATCGTGGGCATCAACTCGGGACTTCAGGCCGTCGACACCCTGCGCCATAGCGGTTTGACGATTTTCCTGCTCGGCGCCGTGGTCACGCTGCTGCCGCTGTTCCTGACGATGCTGTTCGGCCGCTACGTGCTCCGGTACGACAACGCCGCGCTGCTGGCCGGTGCGCTGGCCGGATCGCGCAGCGCCAATCCGGCTTTCGGCGGCATCCTGGACAAGGCCGAAAGCCCCGTGCCGACCGTGCCGTTCGCCATCACCTATGCGCTGGCCAACGTGTTGCTGACACTGCTCGGCCCGCTCGTCGTCGGGCTTGTCTGAGGGTTGTCCCGGACCACAATGTGACCGAAAATCAAGGAACCACTACGAACTGCAAGGGGAGCGTCATCGCAGCAAACCGGCCCGTCTGTGGCATCGAATTGCCACAGACGGGCCGTTTTTTTGCCGAAGCGCCGCGGTATCAGCGCGCTTCCACGAACGCCAGCACCGTTTCCAGCATCTGGCGGATGGCCGGCTGCACGTTGGCGGCCTTTGCCGGGTCGTACGCGAACGGGTACACCTCTTCCATGTACGACGACTGCGTCAGTTCCAGCTGGATGGCATGCACGCCGTCCGCCGGGTTGCCGTACTGGCGCGTGATGTAGCCGCCCTTGAAGCGGCCGTTGAGCACGGCCGTATGGTTCGGCACCGCCTGCGCGATCTTGACCACATCGGCTGCCAGGCCGGTGTCGCAGCTCTTGCCGTCGGCCGATCCCAGGTTGAAGTCGGTGAGCTTGCCTTCGAAGAAGCGCGGCAGCACCGAGCGGATCGAATGTGCGTCCCACAGGCCGATCGTGCCATGCTCGGCGCGCAGGCGCGCCAGTTCTTCCTGCAGCGCGTTGTGATACGGATGCCAGACCGCGCCACGGCGCAGCGCGATTTCCGCGTCGTCGGGGGCGTCGGCGCCGTCGGCGTACACCGGCGTCTTGTCGAACGTATCGACCGGGCACAGGCCCGTGGTGTCCTGGCCCGGGTACAGGTTGGCGTTGTCGGGCGGACGGTTCAGGTCGATCACGTAGCGCGAGTGCGTGGCCATCAGGATCGACGCGCCCAGTTCGCGGGCAAAGTCGTACAGGCGGTCCATGTGCCAGTCGGTATCGGGCACGGTGCGCGCCTCGGGCGTCAGGCGCTCGGCCAGGCCGGCGGGGACGTAGGTGCCGACGTGCGGCATCGACACCAGCAACGGGCGGGTGCCGCGATGCAGCGTGAAAGCGGGAATATCGGTGGTGAAGGAGGAGGACATCTTGTCTCGGGGCTGCTTTGTATGGGGCGGGTTCGGAACCCTTCAGTCGGCCAGCAGGCGGGCGCGCGCCTCGGCGAACAACCGGCCCGCATCCCCTTGTAGCGGATGCACGCCGTGCTGCAAGCGGCACGTGCCGCCCGTGCGGACTTCCGCTAGTGTCTCATGTCCGTGGCTGGCGAACACGCAAGTGGCCAGCGCCTGGGCCCCGTCGAGCCCGGCCAGCGTAGGATGCTGGCCGTCCAGCACCACGAAATCGGCACGCTGTCCAGCCGCCAGGCCCGCCACCGGCCGTGCCGCCGCCCGCGCGCCGCCGGCCACGGCTTCGAGCCAGAGCCGGTCGGCCACCTGCGGATGCTTCTCAGACGCCAGCACGTTGCGCCGCTGCAGGCCCAGCCGCTGCCCGTATTCGAACGTGCGCAGTTCCTCGGCCACGCTGACGCTGGCGTGGCTGTCCGACCCGATGCCCCACCAGCCCTGCTGGGCCAGGTACGGCGCGGCCTCGAACACGCCATCGCCGAGGTTGGCTTCGGTGGTCGGGCAGATGCCGGCCACGGCGCCGCTATGGGCCAGCCGCCGGCGCTCGTCCCAATCCATGTGCGTGGCGTGGACCAGGCACCAGCGTTGGTCAACGGGTACGTGGTCCAGCAGCCATTGCACGGGCCGCACGCCGTTGGCGGCCAGGCAGTCGTCCACTTCCTTCTGCTGTTCGGCGATGTGGATATGCACCGGCGCCGTGGCATCCATCGCGTGCAGCGCGGTAACGGCCTGCGTCAGGGCGTGCGGCGGCACCGCGCGCAGCGAATGGGGTGCCAGGCCCAGCCGTGCGCCGTAGGCGGTGCAATGCGGCGCCAGTTTTTCCAGCAGCGCCTGCATGGCATCGGCATCGTTCAGGAAGCGGCGCTGGTCGTGCTGCGCGGGCTTGCCGCCAAACCCGGCCGTCTGGTACAGCACGGGCAGCAGCGTCATGCCGATGCCGGCGGCCTGCGCCGCGCGCAACAGCCGCAGCGACATTTCGGCGCGGTCGGCATACGGCTTGCCTTCGGGATCGTGATGGACGTAATGGAATTCGCACACGCTGGTGTAGCCGGCGCGTAGCATCTCGATATAGAGCTGCGTGGCGATGGCCTCCAGCGCGTCGGGCGACAGGCGCAGCGCAAAGCGGTACATCAGCGTGCGCCAGCTCCAGAACGAATCGCCGCCGGCGGGATCGTCGCCGGGCGACACGCTGCGGTATTCGGTCAGCCCGGCAAAACCGCGCTGGAAGGCGTGCGAATGGAGATTCGGCATGCCCGGCAGCACCGGGCCGGCCGCCTGCGGCACCGATGGCGCCGGCGCGGCGCCCGCCGTAATGGTCGTGAAAGCGCCGTTGGCACCCCACTCCAGCAGCACATCGCGTGCCCAGCCATCGGGCAGCAGCGCGTGGCGCGCGAACAGCTGGCCGGCGCTCATCGGAACACCTTGCCCTGCCGCACCACGCCGGCACACGGATTGCGGCCAAACCAGTACGCCAGCTCGGCGGGCGACGCGATGCGCCACAACGCGAAGTCGGCGGCGCGGCCCACGGCCAGCCGCCCGTGGCGATCCGCCGCGCCGAGCGCGCGCGCCGCGTGCGTGGTCACGCCGGCCAGCGCCTCGGGCACCGTCATGCGGAACAGCGTGCAGGCCATGTTCATCATCAGCAGCAGCGATGTGGTGGGCGATGTGCCCGGGTTGTGATCGGTGGAAATGGCAATCGGCACGCCATGCTGGCGCAGCAGCGCCAGCGGCGGCAGATGGGTGTCACGCAGGAAATAGTAGGCGCCGGGCAGCAGCACGGCCACCGTGCCGGCGGCGGCCATCGCCATCACGCCGGCCTCGTCCAGGTGTTCGAGGTGATCCGCCGACAGCGCCTTGTGCCGTGCTGCCAGTGCCGCACCACCCAGGTTGCTCAGTTGCTCGGCATGCAGCTTCACGGGCAGGCCGTGGCGCGCGGCGGCCTCGAATACGCGCGCGGTCTGGTCTGGCGAAAATCCGATGCCCTCGCAGAAGGCATCGACGGCATCGACCAGCTTTTCCTCGGCCAGCGCCGGCAGCATCGTATTGCAGACCAGGTCGATATAGTCGTCGGCGCGGCCCGCGTATTCGGGCGGCAGCGCATGGGCGCCCAGGAAGGTCGTGTAGACCGTCACGCCATAGGCTTCACCAAGTTGGCGAGCCACGCGCAGTTGCTTGCGCTCGGCGTCGAGTGACAAGCCATAGCCGGACTTGATTTCGATGGTGGTCACGCCCTCGGCCAGCAGCGCCTCCAGCCGTACGGCCGCCTGCGCGAACAGCGTAGCCTCGTCGGCCTCGCGCGTGGCCCGCACCGTGGATACGATGCCGCCCCCGGCGCGCGCGATGTCCTCGTAGCTGGCACCCGCCAGCCGCATCGCGAATTCGTCGGCGCGCTGGCCGCCGTACACCAGGTGCGTATGGCAGTCGATCAGGCCGGGGGTGATCCACGCGCCGCCGGCATCGTGCCGGTCGAGATGGCGATAGCTGTCGGGCAGGTCGGCCAGCGCCCCGAGCCAGCCGATGCGGCCCTGTTCGATCACCAGCGCGCCGTCGCGGACGGCCCGTTCGGGGTCCGCGTCGGGCAGCAGGTGGCAGTGATGCCAGACGCCATCGGCGGCGGGCGCGTCGTGGAAGTTCATCGGTCCTGCTCCCTATGCAGTATCACGCGCAGGCACAGCGCGGAAAGTTCGGTGTGGGCGCATGTGACGGCCGGCGAACCGGCCGGCATCAGTATGCCCTCGCCCGCCGACAGGTGCTGGCCGTCGCCGCTGCGGCTGTCGCTGGCATCCCAGTCGCCGCGCAGCGCCAGCACCAGCACCGTGGCGTAAGTGGGCACCGCCGTGAACGGCTGCCGCATCAGGCTGACTTCGGCGCGGCAGCGACCCCGGCGCGTCATCACGTTGAGGTCGCGTGTCGGGCCATCGACCAGCGCGGCATGGATAGCCGTATCGCCAGAAAACGCGTACGGCTCGCCCACGCGCACGAGCTTGTGGCAGAACGAATCGTCGTGGGCCTGCAGATGCACGCCGGCGCCGTCGATCAGCACGATCTGCCTGTCGATGCCGGGAAAGGCCGAGAACGGCCCGTCCGTGGCGATATCGGCCACGCTGACGCGCCAGTCGAACGCGTCCATGCCGGCGCCCGGCGGCCATACGGCAATCTCGCGCGTAGTTCCGCCGCCGTTCTTCCACGGCGTGGGCGCGATGGCGTCGAGCGCGAACCGCGTGACGGGCATCAGCGATTCACCATCGGCAGGTTCAGGCCCTTCTCGTGGGCGCAGTCGATGGCGATGTCGTAGCCGGCGTCGGCATGGCGCATCACGCCCGTGGCCGGATCGTTCCAGAGCACGCGCTCGATCCGCCTGGCCGCCGCGTCGGTGCCGTCGCAGACGATGACCACGCCCGAATGCTGCGAGAAACCCATGCCCACGCCGCCGCCGTGATGCAGGCTGACCCACGTGGCACCGCCGGCCGTGTTCAGCAGCGCGTTGAGCAGCGGCCAGTCGGACACCGCATCGGAGCCATCGCGCATCGCCTCGGTTTCACGATTCGGCGATGCCACCGAGCCGCAGTCGAGGTGGTCGCGCCCGATCACCACCGGCGCCTTCAGTTCGCCGTTCTTCACCATCTCGTTGAACGCCAGGCCAGCACGATGGCGTTCGTCCAGGCCCACCCAGCAGATGCGCGCCGGCAGGCCCTGGAACGCGATACGGTCGCGCGCCATGTCCAGCCAGCGGTGCAGCGGCTTGTCGTCCGGGAACAGCTCCTTCATCTTGGCGTCGGTCTTGTAGATATCCTCCGGGTCGCCCGACAGCGCTACCCAGCGGAACGGCCCCTTGCCACGGCAGAACAGCGGGCGGATATACGCCGGCACGAAGCCCGGAAAATCGAACGCGTTCTTCACGCCTTCCTCGAACGCCACCTGGCGGATGTTGTTGCCGTAGTCCACCGTCGGCACCCCCATCTGCTGGAACGCCAGCATGGCCTGCACATGCTTGACGATCGACTGGCGCGCGGCGGCTTCCACGGCCTTGGGGTCGCGCACGCGCAGGTCTTCCCACTGGTCCACGGTCCAGCCTTCGGGCAGGTAGCCGTTGATGACGTCGTGCGCGGAGGTCTGGTCGGTCACGATATCGGGCCGCATGCCGCCGGCCTGCGCGCGGCGCGCCAGTTCGGGCACGATTTCGGCGGCGTTGCCGAGCAGGCCCACCGAGATCGCCTGGCCCTGCTTCGTCGCGTCTTCGATCATCGCCAGCGCCTCGTCCAGCGTGGTGGCCTTCTTGTCCAGGTAGCGCGTGCGGATGCGGAAGTCGATGCGCGACTCCTGGCATTCGATGGCCAGCACGCACGCGCCGGCCAGCACGCCGGCCAGCGGCTGCGCGCCGCCCATGCCGCCCAGCCCGGCGGTCAGGATCCACTTGCCGGTCAGGTCGCCGTTGTAGTGCTGGTTGCCGGCTTCCACGAACGTTTCGAACGTGCCCTGGACGATGCCCTGCGTGCCGATGTAGATCCACGACCCCGCCGTCATCTGGCCGTACATCATCAGGCCGGCGCGGTCGAGTTCGTTGAACTTGTCCCAGGTGGCCCAGTGCGGCACCAGGTTGGAGTTGGCGATCAGCACGCGCGGGGCGTCGGCATGGGTACGGAACACGCCCACCGGCTTGCCCGACTGGACCAGCAGCGATTCGTCCTCGCCCAGGCGGCGCAGGCTGTCCAGGATGGCGTCGAAGCATTCCCAGTTACGCGCGGCCTTGCCGATGCCGCCATAGACCACCAGGTCTTGGGGGCGTTCGGCCACATCGGGGTCCAGGTTGTTCTGGATCATGCGATAGGCGGCTTCGATCAGCCAGTTCCTGCAGTGCAGCTGGCTGCCGCGCGGGGCACGGATTTCGCGCTGGCCGCGCGGGGTGTCGGTGAATTGGTGTTCGTTGGCGTTCATGGTGTGTCTCGGTATGTTTGATGACTGGTCGGATCTGGATGCGCTTGCGTCTCAAGCGGCGACGTTCGTCGGCAAGATGCCCCGCACCGCCTCGGGCCAGCCCGCGCCGGCGTCGCCCTGCACCACCCATTGCTTCATCGCCTCGATGTCGGGCGCCAGATAACGGTCGGATTCCACAAAGGCCACGCGGCTGCGGATGCGTGCCAGTTCCTGCTCCACCAGCGGCGACGACTTCAGCGGCCGATGGAATTCGATGCCCTGCGCGGCGGCCATGGCCTCGATGCCGACGATCACGGCCGTGTTGGCGGCCATGTCGCCCAGGCGGCGTGCGCCGTAGGTGGCCATCGACACATGGTCTTCCTGGTTGGCCGACGTAGGCAGGCTGTCCACACTGGACGGATGCGCCAGCGACTTGTTCTCGGACGCCAGCGCCGCCGCCGTGACCTGGGCAATCATGAAGCCCGAGTTCAGGCCGCCGTCGCGCACCAGGAACGGCGGCAGGCCGGACAGTCCAGTGTCCAGCAGCAGCGCCAGGCGGCGTTCGGAAATGGCGCCGATCTCGGCGATGGCCAGCGCGATGATGTCGGCCGCGAAGGCCACCGGCTCGGCGTGGAAGTTGCCGCCGGACACCACGTCGCCCTGTTCGGAAAACACCAGCGGGTTGTCGGACGCGGCGTTGGCCTCGATGCGCAGGACGCGCGCGGCGTGGGCCAGGTTGTCCAGGCACGCGCCCATCACCTGCGGCTGGCAGCGGATCGAATACGGGTCCTGCACACGCCCGCAGGCCTTGTGCGAATCGACGATCTCGCTGCCGTCGAGCATCGCGCGCACGGCGCCGGCCACGGCAATCTGGCCCGCCTGCCCGCGCGCGTCATGAATGCGGGCATCGAACGGCTTGACCGATCCCTTGATGGCTTCCAGCGACAGCGCCCCTGCCACCAGCCCTGCCGCGAAGGCATCCTCGGCGGCAAACAGCCCGGCCAGCGCCAGCGCCGTGGACACCTGCGTGCCGTTCAGCAGCGCCAGCCCTTCCTTCGGCCCCAGCGTGAAGACGTCCAGCCCGGCATGGGCCAGCCCTTGCGCGGCCGGCACGCGGCGCCCGTCGATCATCACATCGCCCACGCCAATCAACGTGCAGGACATGTGCGCCAGCGGCGCCAGATCGCCCGAGGCACCGACCGATCCCTTGGCGGGGATGCACGGCGACACGCCGTGGTTGGTCAGCGCCAGCAGCGCCTCGATCAGTTCCGGACGCACGCCCGAATGACCGCGCGCCAGGCTGACGGCCTTGATCGCCAGGATCAGCCGCACCGTATCGGCCGGCAGGTCGGCGCCGGTACCCACGCTGTGCGACAGCACCAGGTTGCGCTGCAGTTCGGCCAGCTTGTCGTGGGCGATGCGCGATTGCGCCAGCTTGCCGAAGCCGGTGTTGATGCCGTAGACCACGGCGTCGGCGTCGATGATGTCCTGCACCGTGGCCTGCGCGGCGCGCACGCCGGCCCAGGCCGATTCGGCCATCGCCAGCCTCACTTCGCCACGATAGATGCGGCGCAGGTCGTCCAGCGACACGTGGCCAGGGTTCAGGGTCAGGAGGGAGCGGGAATCGTTGGTCATCTGCGTACGTCTTTGTTGTATGAGCCTGTCTATACAGGTTAGTCGAAAAATAAACCCGATGGCCAGCTTTTGACTGACCGCGGGAATCTGTTCTAGCCGAAGGCGGGATTGCCGTCGGCGCGAAACCGGCTGCCCAGCCGATACCGGTTGCCCGGGTGCAGGCAGCGAACGAATGTGACTGGCACGCCATGCGTCCAGGTGCGGCGTGTCAGCAGCAGGCACGGTTGCGTGGGCGGCATCTCCAGATGCGCGGCCTGCTCGGCCGTGGCGGCAATGGCATCGACCACATGCTCCACCTGGTCATACGGCACGTTGCGCAGCAGGTATTCGCCGGGCTGCGTATCGGCAAAATTCTGGGTGATGAAATCGGGCGCCACGCGCGGATTCACGTAGCGGTCCTCCAGCTGCACCGGCAGGCCGTCTTCGCGATGGATGCAGATCGAGTGGTACACCGATTCGCCGGTGCGCAGTTCCAGCGCGGCGGCCACCTCGATCGACGCCGACACGCGCTCCACCAGGATCACGTCGCAGGCGTAGTCATGGCCGCGCATGCGGATCTCGTCCTGCAGGTTGACCACCGACAGCAGCGTGGATTGCGGCTTGTGTTCGGCCACGAACGTGCCCACGCCGGCAACGCGCACCACCCTGCCCTGTTCCGACAACTCGCGCAACGCCCGGTTGACCGTCATGCGCGACACCGAGAAGCGGTTCACCAGTTCCTGCTCGGACGGCACGCGGTCGCCGGGCTGCCACGCGCCGCTCTGGATCTGGCGCGCGATGTACTCCTTCACCTGCTGATATAGCGCGGCCGGAGCGTTGGACGGGGGAGGTGCCGGGTTGGCGGACGGATTCATGACCTGTTGCGGAATGCCGGATTGCCGGTTCAGTGCTCGGCCGATGCCATGGCTTCGGCGCGAATCTCCTCGGTGAGCCGCGCCTTGAGCACGGAAAACTCGGGCGATGTCTTGATCGTGTAATGGCGCGGATGGGCAAAGTCCACCGCGATCTCGCTCTTGATCCGACCGGGCCGCGCGGAAAACACCGCCACGCGGTTGGCCATGAAAATGGCCTCGTCGATATCGTGCGTGACGAATAATACCGTCTTGCGATGCGACTCCCAGATGCCGAGCAGCAGCTCCTGCATCAGCACGCGCGTCTGGTTGTCCAGCGCGCCGAACGGCTCGTCCAGCAACAGGATCTTCGGATCGTTGGCCAGCGCCCGCGCAATCGCCGTGCGCTGCTGCATGCCGCCCGACAGCTGCTTCGGATAATGCTGCTCGAAGCCGCGCAGTCCCACGCGGGCGATAAAGAAATCGCTACGTTCCTTCTGCTCGGCCGGGCTCATGCCGCGCTCGCGCAGCCCGAAGCGCACGTTCTGCTCGATCGTCAGCCACGGAAACAGCGTGTACGACTGGAACACCATGCCGCGGTCGGCGCCCGGGCCGGCCACCGGCTGGCCGTCCAGCAGCACGCGGCCGCCGCTGGGTGTGTCGAGCCCGGCCACGATGCGCAGCAGCGTGGATTTGCCGCAGCCCGACGGGCCCAGGATCGTCACGAAATCGTTGTCGCGCACTTCGAAGTCGACAGGCAGCAACGCCTGCGTGCTGCCGCCGCGCGGATTCTCGAAAGTACGGGATACCTGCTGGATCGACAGCGCGCTCATTTGATCGAACTCCACGGAAACAGGCGCTGGTTGGCCAGCTTGAAGACCAGGTCGGACACCAGCCCGATGCAGCCGATGACGATGATGCCGAAGATGATCTGCCCGGTGTTCAGCAGCGCCTGGCTGTCGGTAATCATGTGGCCGATGCCCGAGGACGAGCCGATCAGCTCGGCCACGATCACGTACGTCCACGCCCAGCCCAGTACCAGCCGCAGCGTCTCGGCAATCTCGGGCGCCGCGCCCGGGATCAGCACGCGGCGCACGATGCCGCGCGGCGTGGCGCCCAGCGTGTAGGCGGCCTCCACCAGGTCCTTGCGCGCGCCGCCCACCGTGACCGCCACCATCAGCACGATCTGGAAAAACGAGCCGATGAAGATCACCAGCAGCTTCTGCGTCTCGCCGATGCCGGCCCACAGGATCAGCAGCGGAATGAACGCCGACGCCGGCAGGTAGCGGCAGAACGACACGAACGGCTCGAAGAACGCCTCGGCCGCCTTGTAGGACCCCATGAAAATGCCCAGCGGCACGGCCAGCACGGCGGCCAGCACGAAGCCGCCAACCACGCGCCAGACGGTCATGCCGATATCGCCGATGAAGCCGTACTGCGTGAACAGCAGCCAGCCCTCGTGCGCCATCGTCACCGGATCAGCCAGGAACGTGCGCGGCACGAAGCCGCCCAGCGTCACCACGGCCCAGACGCCAAAAAATGCAACGAAGAACGACAGGCCAAGGATCCAGCGGGCCCGCGCCGACACTGGCACCAGCGGCGACAGCCACGGATGGCGCGCACGCGGCACACGGTCCGCCGGCTGGGCGGCGATGGGCGCGGGCGGGCGCGCGGCGGCGGGAGCTTGCACGGACGACGACATCGCGGACTCCGGCTTACTTGAGGTATCGGGCGTCATAGAGCGCCGTCACGTCGGGCACCTGGCGGATCACGCCGATGTCCTTGAGCACGTCGGCCGCTTCCTTGCTGAAGCTGGCCAGTTCGCCCGAGAAGAACTTCTGGTTGGCCGCCTTGTCCTGCCAGCGCAGGTAGGCCGACGACTTGGCAAACTGCTCGCCGGTCTGCTTGACCGCCGCGCCCATGATGTCGTTGGATTTCTCCGGCTCCTTGCGGATCATCTCCAGCGCCTCGAAATAGCTGTCGACCAGCGCCTGGGCGGCCTTGGGATTGTCCTTGAGCCATTTCGGCGCACAGCCCAGCGTGTCGGTCACCATCGGGTAGTCGAGCGTGGTGGCCAGGATCTTTCCGCGGTCCGGATTGGCGCGCACGGTGGACAGATAGGGCTCGTACGTCATGGCGCCGTCGTTCTGGCCCGCCACGAACGCCTGCGCGGCCGCCTGCGGCGACAGCGTGGTCAGCTTCACGTCCTTGAGCGTCATCCCGTTCTTCTTCAGCATCCACGCCAGCCCGAAGTACGGCGCGGTGCCCGGCGCATCGACGCCGATGGTCTTGCCCTTGAGGTCCGCAAACGTCTTCACATCGCTGCGCACGGCCAGGCCGTCGGCGCCGTACGACTTGTCGAGCTGGACGATCTGGGTGATGGGCACGCCGTTGGCGTTCCAGGCCACGTGGGTCTCCACGGTGGTGGCCGCGCACTGGATGGCCCCGGAGGCCAGCGCCAGATGGCGGTCCTTCTGCGGAATCATCTTGATGTCCACATCCACGCCGTGCTTCTTGAAGATGCCCGCCTTGTCGGCCAGCGTCAGCGGCGCGAAACCGGTCCAGCCGCTCATGCCGATGGTGACCGGCGTGTTCTGGGCATAAGCGGGCGCGGCCAGGGCTGCGGCGGCAAGGGTGGACGCAACTGCGGCAAAACGGAACGGCAAGGGCAGCTTCATGCTGTCGGCTCCATCAGTCGTGGGGTGAACGCAATCTATCAATGCTGTATATACAAGTCAAACCCGGGGTTTACCTGAGTCGTCAACCAAGTGCGCCAGGCTGAATCCGCCAGCAGACGCGCCATGGCGGTGCATGCGCATGTTGCGGCGCACCGAACACAATCACCAGGGATGGGATCCAAGCCCGCCATGCACCGTTCTTGTATAGACAGGAAGAAACGCGGAAACGCTACGCAATCGCCATGCCCGCCGGCGGAGGGCCGGCGGCGGCCCCCTGCGGGCCGGCTCTAGCGATCAAAGAAGGAAGTGACGGTGGGATAACGCAGCCGCAGGCGCAGTTCGCGCTTGAGCCGGCGGTTGTCGAGCCGGCGCGATTCGCTCATGAAGCTCAGGAGCGTGGGGTCGATGGTGTCCCGCGCCTGCTGGCGGGTGATGCGCGGCGGGCGGGGCAGGCCCTTGCGGTCTGCCACGAGGTCGAAATAGTCGGCCATGCGCAGTTCGGTGTCGTCGCTGGCATGCACCACGCGCTGCGGACGGCCGCGCCACAGCGCGGCGATCATCGCCCGCGCCAGGTCGTCGGCGTGGATATGGCTGGTGTAGACGTCGTCCTGGGACGCCAGCGCGGGCGTGCCCTTGTGCAGGCGCGCCACGGGCAGCCGGTCTTCGGCATAGATGCCGGGAATGCGCACGATGCCGGTCCGCCAGCCGGCGTCGCGGCCAAACGCGCGCACCGCCGCTTCAGCCGCCACGCGCCGCCGGGCCCGTGCAGTCTGCGGACGCACCGCATGAAATTCCTGCACGCGCGCGCCGCCGCGGTCGCCGTAGACGCCGGTGGTGCTGGCGTAGATGAAGGCCTCCGGGGCACGGTGGCGCGCGGACGCCTCAAACGCGCGGTGCCAGCCCCGCTCGGGTAGAATGGCGGCCTCGCTGACGCCCGGCCGCAGGGCGCGCGTGCGACGCCAGCTGGTGCGCCGCAGCGCACCCAGCAACGCCTGCGTGCGTGGATCGCCATCGCCGTGACCGGGCGGCGGCGCCAGGTCGATGACCCGTCCGGCCAGCCGCGACAGCCTTGCCAGCGTGGCCGGCTGGTCCAGATTGGCCACCAGCGGTATCGCGCCGGCCTCGCGCAGTTCTGCCTGGCGCGATGGTTGCGACGTTACGGCGAACACGCGCATGCGCGTGGCCAGCACTCGCAGGATGCGGGTGCCAACATCGCCGCAGCCAACGATCAGCAGGCGCGGACGGCCCAGCCGCCGATGCCGAACGCCCCGTGGGGAAGACAACGCCGCTTGCGGCGACAGAATTTGGTTCATAGACCCGATTATGGCTTATCAAGTTACCGTCATGCCGAGTGGCCACAAGTTCGAAGTGGCCGCCGACGAAACCATCCTGGGCGCCGCGCTGCGCCATAGCATCGGCCTGCCCTACGGCTGCAAGAACGGCGCCTGCGGGTCGTGCAAGGGCCGCGTGGTCGAAGGCACGATCAACCAGGGCGACCACGCCGCATCGGCGCTGACCGCCCAGGAAAAGACCGAGGGCCGCGCGCTGTTCTGCTGCGCCAATGCCACGTCGGACATCACGATCGAATGCCGCGAGGTGCATGGCGCCGGCGACATCCCCATCAAGAAGATCCCGTGCCGCGTGGCCGCCATGGAGCGCCTGGCCGACGACGTGATCTCGGTCAGGCTGCAGCTGCCCGCCACCGAGCGCATGCAGTTCCTGGCCGGCCAGTACGTGGAATTCCTGCTGCGCGACGGCAAGCGCCGCAGCTATTCGATCGCCACGCCGCCGCACGAGGAAGGCCCGATCGAACTGCATATCCGCCACATGCCCGGCGGCGCGTTCACCGACTACGTGTTCGGCGCCAGGGAAGGCATGCCGGCCATGAAGGAACGCGACATCCTGCGCTTCGAGGGCCCGCTGGGCAGCTTCTTCCTGCGCGAGGATTCGGACAAGCCCATCATCCTGCTGGCCTCGGGCACGGGCTTCGCGCCGATCAAGGCCATCGTCGAGCACGCCGCCTACACCGGCATCACGCGCCCGATGACGCTGTACTGGGGCGGCCGCCGTCCGTCCGACCTGTACATGCACGCGCTGTGCGAGCAGTGGGCGCGCGACCTGCCGAACTTCAAGTACGTGCCGGTGGTCTCCGACGCGCAGGCCGGCGACAACTGGGCAGGCCGTACCGGCTTTGTCCACCAGGCCGTGATGGCCGACCATCCGGACCTGTCGGGCCACGAGGTCTACGCCTGCGGCGCGCCGGTCATGGTCAACGCCGCGCGCACCGATTTCTCGGCCCAGTGCCGTCTGCACGAGGACGCGTTCTTCGCGGACTCGTTCACGTCCGAGGCCGATCTGCACGCGGCCGGCACCGCCTGACCGGCCCCGCCGCCGTTCCGTCGACACAACAATGCCACCCGGGTCTGCCAAATTTCGCTTTGACACCCGGGCGCATGCGTCTTATATTGGCCGCCATGAACTCCGCCATGATCCGACGCCGCGCACGTACGTTGCTCCCCTCCGGGGTGCCGCGCGGCTGACCGTAGACAGCGTTTGTTCAGGTCAACAAGCCACGGGCAGCCCCCGTGGCTTTTTGCTTTTCTCCGTCCCTCTTTTCATGCCGATCCCAGGAGTCCGCCATGGCATTTGCTGAGTTTCCCGTCCAATCGCTGATGTACATCACCAACCGCCCCGAACTGGTCTTCACCGAAGGCAAGGGTTCGTGGCTGACGGACCATAACGGCAAGCGCTATCTGGATTTCGTGCAGGGCTGGGCGGTCAACGCGCTGGGCCACTCGAACGAGGGCATGATCCAGGCGCTGGAACAGCAAGCCCGCAAGCTGCTGAACCCAAGCCCGGCCTTCTACAACGAGCCGATGCTGAAGCTCGCGCAGCAGCTGACCGACAACAGCTGCTTCGACAAGGTGTTCTTCGCCAACAGCGGCGCCGAAGCCAACGAAGGCGCGATCAAGCTGGCGCGCAAATGGGGCCGCAAGCACAAGAACGGCGCGTTCGAGATCATCACGATGGACCACAGCTTCCATGGCCGCACGCTGGCGACCATGAGCGCGTCGGGCAAGGCCGGCTGGGACACCATCTTCGCGCCGCAGGTGCCGGGCTTCCCGAAGGCCAACCTGAACGACCTGGCTTCGGTGGAAAAGCTGATCACCGACAAGACCGTCGGCATCATGCTGGAACCGGTGCAGGGCGAAGGCGGCGTGATTCCGGCCAGCCGCGAGTTCATGCAGGGCCTGCGCGCGCTGGCCGACAAGCACAAGCTGCTGCTGATCGTCGATGAAGTGCAGACCGGCTGCGGCCGTTGCGGCACGCTGTTCGCGTACGAACTGTCGGGCGTGGAGCCGGACATCATGACGCTGGGCAAGGGCATTGGAGGCGGCGTACCGCTGTCGGCGCTGCTGTGCAAGGCCGACGTGGCCAGCTTCGAGGCCGGCGACCAGGGCGGCACGTACAACGGCAACCCGCTGATGACGGCGGTGGGCAGCTCGGTGATCTCGCAGCTGACCGCGCCGGGCTTCCTGGACGACGTGAAGGCCAAGGGCGAATACCTGCGCGAGCAGCTGCTGGCCCTGTCGGCCGAGTTCGGCCTGGGCGGCGAACGCGGCGAAGGCCTGCTGCGCGCGCTGGTGCTGGGCAAGGACATCGGCCCGCAGATCGTCGAAGAAGCGCGCGAGATGAATCCGACCGGCCTGCTGCTCAACGCGCCGCGCCCGAACCTGCTGCGCTTCATGCCGGCCCTGAACGTGACGCGTGAAGAGATCGACCAGATGATCGGCATGCTGCGCGATCTGCTGAAGAAGCTGGCGTAAGCAAAAAAGCCTCGCGAAAGCGAGGCTTTTTCGTTTGAAGCAGCAGGTGTTTGCTTTCCTCTCCCACGACGTGGGAGAGGAGCTGGGGAGAGGGTAATGCGGTTCTGCTTGCAGTCTGTTGCAATTTGAACCGCCGGGCCCTCTCCCCCGCCCCCCTCTCCCGCGCGCGGGAGAGGGGAAACAACCTTACTCGCCCAGATACGCGGCGCGCACCTTCGGATCGTCCAGCATCTGCTTGGCGTCGCCGCTCATCGTGATCAGGCCCGACTCCATCACATAGCCGCGGTGCGCGGCCTGCAGCGCCAAGCGCGCGTTCTGCTCCACCAGCAGCACGGTCACGCCCTGCCCCGACACGGTACGCACCACCTCGAAGATCTTCTCGACCATGATCGGCGACAGACCCATCGACGGTTCGTCCAGCAGCAGCAGCTTGGGCTGGCTCATCAGCGCACGCGCCATGGCCAGCATCTGCTGCTCGCCGCCGGACATCGTGCCGGCCAGCTGGTTGGCACGCTCCTTCAGGCGCGGGAACGTCTCGAACATGCGATCGATGTCGGCCTTGATGCCGGCCTCGTCGTTGCGCGTGTACGCGCCCATCTGCAGGTTCTCGGTGATCGTCATGCGCGCGAACACGCCGCGGCCTTCCGGCACCATCGCCAGGCCCTGCTTGAGCAGCGTGTAGCTGGGCACGCCCTTGATGGACTTGCCCATGTACTCCACGTCGCCGCCGGCCCAGCCCTGCAGGCCGGTGATGGCCTTCATGGTCGTGGTCTTGCCGGCGCCGTTGGCGCCGATCAGCGTCACGAGTTCGCCGTCCTGGATCTCCAGATCGACACCCTTGACGGCCTGGATGCCGCCATAGGCCACCTTCAGGCCCGCAATCTTCAGAATCGTTTGTGGCATTGCTTCTCTCCCGCCTTAGTGCGCCGACGCGCCGAGGTAGGCCTCGATCACGGCAGGATTGCTCTGGACTTCATGCGGCAGGCCCTGCGCGATGACCTTGCCGTAGTCCAGCACGGTCAGGCGGTTGCACAGGCCCATCACCAGTTTCACGTCGTGCTCGATCAGCAGGATGGTCTTGCCATCGTTCTTGATCTTTTCCAGCAGGCCGCGCAGTTCCACCTTCTCGGTGGCGTTCATGCCGGCCGCGGGCTCGTCCAGCGCCAGCAGCTTGGGCTCGGTGGCCAGCGCCCGGGCGATCTCCAGACGGCGCTGGTGGCCGTACGACAGGTTTTTCGACGTGAAATTGGCGTATTTGCCAATGCCCACGTAGTCCAGCAGGTCGTGCGCCATGTCCTCGATGCCCTCTTCCTCCCGGCGCACCGAAGGCGGACGGAACACCGCGCCGAACAGGCCGGCCTTGGTCCGCACATGGCGGCCCACCATCACGTTTTCCAGCGCGGTCATGTCGCCGAACAGGCGGATGTTCTGGAACGTCCGCGCGATGCCGGTCTTGGCCACCTCGTGCACGGCGGTCGGCTGGTACGGCTTGCCGCCCAGCACGAACTCGCCCGAATCGGGCGTGTACAGGCCCGTGATCACGTTGAAGAACGTGGTCTTGCCGGCGCCGTTCGGGCCGATCAGGCCGTAGATTTCACCGGGCTTGATCTGCAGGCCCACATCGGACAGCGCCTGCAGGCCGCCGAAACGCTTGTTGACCCCCTGTACGGACAGGAGGAATTCGGAATTGCTCATGTTGTCCTCCTGCTCAGAAACGGCCCACGTTGCCCGCGCGGCGCACCACCGGGCGGTCTTCCTTGCGCGGCGACGGCCAGATGCCCGCCGGGCGATACAGCATCACCGCCACCAGGGCCAGGCCGAACAGCAGCTGACGCAGCACCTCGGCGTCGACGATCACGTGCCCGAACAGGCCGGTCTGGATCGGTTCCGCCACCACGCGCAGCAGTTCCTGGAAGCCCACCAGCAGGATGCCGCCCAGGATCACGCCCGGGATATGGCCCATGCCGCCCAGCACGACGATGGCCAGGATGTAGATCGATTCCCACAGCGTGAACGATTCCGGCGAGACAAAGCCCTGGAACGCGCCGAACACCGCACCCGAGGCGCCGCCGAACGACGCACCCATGGCAAAGGCCAGCAGCTTCATGTTGCGGGTGTTGATCCCCATCGCCTTGGCCGCGATCTCGTCTTCACGGATGGCCACCCAGGCCCGGCCGATCCGCGAGTTCTGCAGGCGCAGGCAGATGAACACGATCACGATGACCAGGAACACCAGCAGGTAGTAGTACATGAAGACCGGCGTGAACTTGAACCCGAAGATCTCGTGCGATTTCGAGAAGTCGAAGCCGAAGATATGCACCGGGTCCACCGCCGTGATGCCCTTGGGGCCGTTGGTGATGTTCACCGGACGGTCCAGGTTGTTCATGAAGATCCGGATGATCTCGCCGAAGCCCAGGGTCACGATGGCCAGGTAGTCGCCACGCAGCTTCAGCGTCGGCGCCCCCAGCAGCACCCCGAACGTGGCCGCGATCAGCACCGCGCATGGCAGCACCAGCCACATCGTCAGGTGCAGGCCGTTCGGGAACAGCTGGTGGATCCACTCGAACTGGTTGGCCAGGTGCGGCGAACCGAGCAGCGCCATGCTGTAGGCCCCCACCGCGTAGAACGCGATGTAGCCCAGGTCAAGCAGGCCGGCAAAGCCCACCACGATGTTCAGGCCCAGCGCCAGCATGATGTAGAGCAGCGCGAAGTCGAGCACGCGCACCCAGTAGTTGCCGCCAAAGGTCTGGACGAAGAACGGTGCGCACAGTGCCACCACCAGGAAGGCCAGCAAGGCCGCCAGGGTCTTGGCCGGGACACGCGACGGTGCCGCCACGGCCGTGGATGGAATCGGAGTATTCATGGATTCTCTCCCCTCAAGCCCGGTCGGCCACGCGTTCGCCCATGATGCCGGACGGACGGAACACGAGTACGGTAATCAGCACGATGAAGGCAAACACGTCCTGGTAGTTCGAGCCGAACACGCCATTGGTCAGGTCGCCGATGTAGCCGGCGCCCAGCGCCTCGATCAGCCCCAGCAGCATCCCGCCCACCATGGCGCCCGCCAGGTTGCCGATGCCGCCCAGCACGGCGGCGGTGAACGCCTTCAGGCCAGGGATGAAGCCCATGTAGAAGTGGGCGTTGCCGTAGTTGGTGGCCATCATCACGCCTGCCAGCGCCGCCAGCGTGGCGCCGATCATGAACGTGGCCGAAATCACGAAGTTGGGGTTCACGCCCATCAGGCCCGCCACCTTCTGGTTCTCGGCGGTGGCGCGCATGGCGCGGCCGAGCTTGGTGCGGTTGACCAGGGCCAGCAGGCCTGCCATGACCATCACGGCCAGGCCGATGATGACCATTTCCTTGCCGGTGATGGTGGCGCCGGTGGAGCCGATGTCGATCGGGTCCGAAGGCAGCAGCTGCGGGAACGTCAGCGGGTTACGCGACCAGATCAGCATCCCCATGGTCTGGAGGATGATCGAGACACCGATCGCGGTAATCAGCGGGGCCAGGCGCGGCGCATTGCGCAACGGCCGGTAGGCCACGCGTTCAATCGTATAGGCAAGCACTGCACAGACGGGCATGGCGATCAGCGTGGCGATCACCAGCGTCAGCCATTCGGGCAGGCCGGGGGCGAATTTCTGCAGCCCCATGATTGCCGACAAAGCGGTCAGCGCGCCAATCATCAGGACGTCGCCGTGAGCGAAGTTGATGATGCCCAGAATGCCGTAGACCATGGTGTAGCCCAGTGCGATCAGCGCATAGATGCTGCCGAGCACCAGACCGTTCACGATCTGCTGGATAAAGATATCCATGAAAACTCCTGCTTCAGCCCCGCTCCGGCCGGCATGGTGTGGATGCCGCGGAAGGGACGGTAATGTTGGATAGGTCGGGTAGGTTGGTAATCAGTTTTGCTGGTGTGCTGCCCGCCCTGTTCCACCCATGGTAAGGATGCTCATAACACGTTGGCGAGACTAAAAAGAACGGCACCGCAAGGTACTCACGGTGCCGTTCGTCTGGGACGGTAAGCCCCGGATTACATCTTCACGACGTCGAGGACGGACTTCTTCTTGTCCTTGTACTCGTACAGCGTGATGGTGCCTTCCTTCATGTCGCCCTTCTCGTCGAAGGCGATGTTGCCGATCACGCCCTTGTAGTTCGTCTTGGGCATTTCGGCCAGGATGGCAGCCGGTTCGGTCGAGTTGGCACGCTTCATCGCATCCAC
Source organism: Ralstonia sp. 25mfcol4.1 (assembly GCF_900104095.1). Classification (GTDB taxonomy): domain Bacteria; phylum Pseudomonadota; class Gammaproteobacteria; order Burkholderiales; family Burkholderiaceae; genus Cupriavidus. The sequence continues at coordinate 154,218 of NZ_FNJO01000012.1, forward strand.
GATCACCATGACGGCGTCATAGGTGAACGGTGCGTAGATCTGCACTGGCGAGTTGAAACGGGTTTGGTAACGCTTCTCGAAATCGGCGCCCGTTTCCATCTTCGACAGGGCCAGGCCGGCTTCCGAGCAGATGATGTTGGTCACTGCGTCGCCAGCCAGTTCGGCCACCTTGTCGGTACACACGCCGTCGCCGCCAACGATCTTGGACGTGATGCCCAGTTCCTTGGCCTGCTTGGCGAACGGGCCGCCGGTGGCGTCCATGCCGCCGTACATGATCACGTCCGGCTTCTTGCCCTTGATCTTGGTCAGAATCGCCTTGAAGTCGGTGGCCTTGTCGTTGGTGGCTTCACGTGCCACCACGTTCACGCCGGCGGCCTTGGCGGTCTTCTCGAACTCGTCGGCCAGACCCTTGCCGTAGGCGGTGGCGTCGTCGACGATCGCCACGCTCTTGGCGTGCAGGCTCTTGGCGGCGTAGTTGGCCAGTGCCGGGCCCTGCTGGGCGTCGGTGGCCACCACGCGGTACGTGGTCTTGAAGCCCTGCTTCGTGTAGTCGGGGTTGGTCGACGACGGCGAGATCTGCGTGATGCCGGCGTCGCTGTAGATCTTCGAGGCCGGAATCGACACGCCCGAATTCAGGTGACCCACCACGGCCACGACCTTGGCATCCACCAGCTTCTGGGCCACGGCAGTACCGGTCTTCGGATCGGCGGCGTCGTCTTCGCCCACCAGCTCCAGCTTGATCTTCTTGCCGCCGATCTCCAGACCGGTCTTGTTCACTTCCTCGACGGCCAGGCGCGCGCCGTTTTCGTTGTCCTTGCCAAGGTGGGCAATGCCGCCCGTCAGCGGAGCGGCGTGGCCGATCTTGACGACGGTTTCACCGCCACCGGCAGCGGCAGGCGCCGCGGCGGCCGCCGGAGCAGATGCTGCCGCATCGGCCGGCTTTTCTTCCTTCTTGCCACATGCAGCGACCAGCGCCACAGCGGCCGCGATCGGCAGAATCTTGGCAAACGTGAATTGCATGAGTGATCTCCTAGGATTCACAAAAACAGGGAAATAACTACGCCTCCCGGACGTATTCCCTGGACCGCCTTTGTTTAGTTTCAATTTGAAACGCGCGCATTGTATCCCCTTTCTTTGCGGATGCAATACGCGACGCAACAACCTGAACCATTTACCCGCCAAATGAGCTAGGGAATTTCCCCAATGCACAGATTGGGGCAATCTCCGCCCACTCGGCAGACCCGTCTCCTTCCCTTTCAAGAATCATGCCTGCAGCGCCTGAGGCGCCGCACAGCGCACGAATTAAGCCGTCCCGGCGCCACCCATAATGCCTTGCTATTAATTAGGCATTTCATTCCATTTACCGGACGCCTGCTCTAATGTGCAGAATGTAGCGCCGCACCATAATAGGGAAAACCCCATTCCCCGGGATTACCCTGATATTGTCTGCGTGTTCGTACAGGTACCGCCGGGATAATCACGTCAAATAAGGCATTGCGCCGCGCAAGGCGTATTGCAATGTATTGAGAAAGATACTGCTGGACGCACCGGGGCGGTGCAACGCGTGGCAACGGGATTCGGAAAGGGGCGCCATAACGGGGGCCGCGATCGAAGCGGGATGCCCTTGAAACGCAAACGCCGCTGGCGGCTGGCCAGCGGCGTTCGGAAAAGTCAGGAAGCGGGCGGGGTCGTCAGGACTGAACCGACACGCTCGCCAGACCGCGCGGCAGCGGGAACGACATGTTCTCTTCCACGCCCTCCAGGGCCCGCACGCTCTTGACGCCGAACGTGCGCAGGCGCTCGACGATGGCCTGGGCCAGCGCCTCGGGCGCCGATGCGCCGGCGGTCAGGCCGATCCGGCGCTTGCCAGCCACCCACTCGGGCTTGAGCTGCTCGGGGTCGTCCACCATGTAGGCCGGCACGCCAAGGCGGTCGGCCAGTTCGCGCAGGCGGTTCGAGTTCGAGCTGTTCGGGCTGCCCACCACGATCACCACTTCCACCTGCGGCACCATGAACTTCACGGCGTCCTGGCGGTTCTGCGTGGCATAGCAGATGTCCTGCTTCTTCGGCTCGCGGATCTCCGGGAAGCGCGACTTGAGCGCGGCCACGATTTCGGCCGTCTCGTCCACCGACAGCGTGGTCTGCGTGACGTAGGCCAGTTGCGCCGGGTTGGCAACCGCAAGGCGGTTCACATCTTCCACCGACTCCACCAGCAGCATGCCCTGCTCGGACTGGCCCATCGTGCCTTCCACCTCGGGATGCCCCTTGTGGCCGATCATGATGATCTCGCAGCCTTCGGCGCGCATCTTGCCCACTTCGACGTGGACCTTGGTCACCAGAGGGCAGGTGGCATCGAACACCGTGAGGCCACGGCGCGTGGCATCGGCGCGCACTTCCTTCGACACGCCGTGCGCGCTGAAGATGACGGTCGAACCGGCTGGCACTTCGTCCAGTTCGTCGATGAAGATCGCGCCCTTCTTGCGCAGGTCGGCCACCACGTAGGCGTTGTGCACGATCTCGTGACGCACGTAGATCGGTGCGCCAAAGCGCGACAGTGCGCGTTCGACGATTTCGATGGCGCGGTCCACGCCGGCGCAGAAGCCGCGCGGCTGCGCCATCAGGATTTCGGCGTCGGCAGAGGTAGTGAGTTCGGTCATGCTGCGTTCCATCGCCACGGCGGACATCAGAGAATTCCGATCAGCTGGACGTCGAACAGGATCGTCTGTCCGGCCAGCGGGTGGTTGAAATCGAAGAGCGCCGCGGTGTCGCCGTATTCCTTCAGCACGCCGGCGTACTTGCCGCCGCCGGGCGCGTTGAATTCGACGAGATCGCCGGGCGTGTATTCCTCTTCGAACGAGCTGTTCTCGCGCAGCGTGGCCAGCGAGACCCACTGCAGCAGTTCAGGATTGCGCGGGCCGAACGCGTGTTCGGCATCGAGGCGGTACGTCATGCGGTCGCCCTCGGGCATGCCCAGCAGCGCCTGCTCCAGCGTCGGGGCAAGCTGGCCCTGGCCCAGCAGCAGCGTGGCGGGCTTTTCCTCGAACGTGCTCACCACTTCGGTGCCGTTTTCGAGGGCGATACTGTAATGAAGCGTCAGGAAGGAATCGGCCTGGACGGTCTTGCGCGCGGACGCGCCACCAGCGGCGGCCTGCGCCGAAGAAGTTTGCAAAGTCATGGGAGTCAACCGGTCAACAGCCGCCATTGTATGCGACTGGACCGTCCGCCGCCGGATACGGCCGCGCCCCCGTGTCGGAAATCGACGAAGCTGCCCCGCCGTCGCCGCGCTGGACAGGGCGCCCCGGCCCCATTACAGTGTGGCCCCGCACCACTGTCGTCCGTGGTGCGTCCAGAGCAGGACCGGCTTCCGGGCGTCACGCCACGTGACGCAGGCGGCACGGCGCAACAGCCCCCTTCCGAATCTGCCGGAAGGCATTGATTCGCCGCTCGAATCCGGTCTATAATGTTCGTTTCGCTGAAGTACCAATCCGCTGCAGTCCGGGCCCGTGCGCCTTTTGTTGATCTGTTGCGAACATTGTCCACGAATAAGATTTAGGAGTGCTTCATGGCACGCGTCTGTCAAGTGACCGGGAAAGCGCCGATGGTCGGCAACAACGTTTCCCACGCAAACAACAAGACCAAGCGCCGTTTTCTGCCCAATCTGCAGAACCGCCGCTTCTTCGTTGAATCGGAAAACCGCTGGGTGAGCCTGCGCGTCTCGAACGCCGGTCTGCGCCTGATCGACAAGAAAGGCATCGACGCCGTGCTCGCAGACCTGCGCGCACGCGGCGAAGTCTAATAAGGAGTAAATCATGGCCAGCAAAGGCGGACGCGACAAGATCAAGCTGGAATCGACCGCAGGTACCGGTCATTTCTATACGACCACCAAGAACAAGCGCACCATGCCGGAAAAGATGGAGATCTCGAAGTTCGATCCCATCGCCCGCAAGCACGTGCCTTACAAGGAAACCAAGATCAAGTAATTGATCCCTGGTCTTCAGCCGAAAGCCCCGCCCTCGCGGGGCTTTTTGCTTTGGGGCGTCCGATTCGATTGCCACGGGCTGGCGCGCTGCGGGCGTTGTGGCGTCAACGTACCCACACCCCGCCAACCCTTGTCGGACAAGGGAAAGATGTCAGTTTCGCGGCAAGCCGGTGTAGACTTGCCAGCTTTCCCCATCACGCTTTCGCCCCCGAAGCGATCCCCCTGCACCATGAACTTCGATGTCGCGATTGTCGGCAGCGGTCTGGCCGGCCTTACCGTCGCGCTGCAGCTGGCCGACACCCACCGGGTTGTCATCCTCAGCAAGCGCGCCATGACAACGGGGGCCAGCGACTGGGCGCAGGGCGGCATTGCCGCAGTGCTCGATTCCGGTGACAGCCACGACGAGCATACGCAGGACACGCTCGTTGCCGGTGCCGGTCTCTGCGACGAGGAAGCCACGCGCTTCATCGTGGAGCATGGGCGCGAGGCAATCCAGTGGCTGATCGATCGCGGCGTGCCGTTCACGCGCGACGATCAGGCCGAACTGGGCTTCCACCTCACGCGCGAAGGCGGCCATAGCCGCCGCCGGATCATCCATGCGGCCGACGCCACGGGCCACGCGGTGGTCACCACGCTGGCCGAGCAGGCGCGCAAGCATCCGAACATCACGATCCTGGAAGACCAGTTCGCGGTCGACCTGATCACGTCGGCCAAGCTGGGGCTGCCGGGCAACCGCTGCTACGGCCTCTACGTCCTGGATGTGGCCACGGACGAGGTGCGCACCATCACGGCCACGCACACGGTGCTGGCGGCCGGCGGCGCGGGCAAGGTCTATCTCTATACGACCAATCCCGACACGGCCACCGGCGACGGCATCGCCATGGCCTGGCGCGCGGGCTGCCGCGTGGCGAACATGGAATTCATCCAGTTCCACCCGACCTGCCTCTATCACCCTTACGCCAAGTCGTTTCTGATCTCCGAAGCGGTGCGCGGCGAAGGCGGCCTGCTGAAGCTGCCCGACGGGACCCGTTTCATGCCCGAGCACGACGAGCGGGCCGAACTGGCGCCGCGCGACGTGGTGGCCCGCGCCATCGACTTCGAAATGAAAAAGCGCGGCATCGACTGCGTCTATCTCGACATCACGCACCAGCCCGAGTCGTTCCTGAAGGAGCACTTTCCCACCATCCACGCACGCTGCCTGGAACTGGGCATCGACATCGCGCGCGAGCCGATTCCCGTCGTGCCGGCCGCGCACTACACCTGCGGCGGCGTGGTCACGGACACGGCGGGCCGCACCGATATCGGCAACCTGTATGCGGTCGGCGAGACCGGCTGCACGGGCCTGCATGGTGCCAACCGCCTGGCATCCAATTCGCTGCTCGAATGCATGGTGATCGGCCAGGCCGCCGCCTCGGACATCGCGTCACAGGGCAAGTCCGGCGCACCCGATATCACGCTGCCGGCCTGGGATGAAAGCCGGGTCTCGGATGCGGACGAGGAAGTGGTGGTGTCGCACAACTGGGATGAGCTGCGCCGCATGATGTGGAATTACGTGGGCATCGTGCGCACCGACAAGCGTCTGGAGCGCGCCCAGCACCGCATCGGCCTGCTGCGCGAGGAGATTGCCGAGTACTACGCGAACTTCCGCGTCACCCGCGACCTGCTGGAGCTGCGCAACCTCGTGGAAGTGGCATCGCTGATCGTCGATGGCGCGTACTCGCGCCACGAGAGCCGCGGGCTGCACTACAGCCGCGACTATCCGGAAACACTGCCGAAGGCGCTGCCCACGGTGCTGCAGCCGGAAACGGGCCGGGCGGCCCGCCACCGTCAGCATCGGAGCTGATCAAGCGCTGATGCCCCGCCCTTAGCCGACGATGCGCAGCGAGTAGTCGGTCGCGCGCACATCCTTGGTGAGCGCGCCCACCGAGATGCGGTCGACGCCGGTCTCGGCAAAACGGCGGATCGTCTCGTAGTTCACGCCACCGGAGACTTCCAGCAGCGCACGGTCGTGATTCAGCGCCACGGCCTCGCGCATCATCTCCAGCGTGAAGTTGTCGATCAGCACCGACTTCGCGCCCGCTGCCAGGGCTTCTTCAAGTTCGGCAATCGATTCCACTTCGATCTGGATCGACGCTTCGGTACGCAGCGCCAGCGCAGCCTCCATCGCCGCCGTGATGCTGCCCGCCGCGGCAATGTGGTTTTCCTTGATCAGGATGCCGTCGTACAGCGCCAGGCGCTGATTCTCTCCGCCACCCACCTTCACCGCGTACTTCTGCGCCAGCCGCAGGCCCGGCAGCGTCTTGCGCGTATCGAGCACGCGCGCGCGCGTATCGGCGATCAGATCGGCGTAGCGCCGCGTGGCCGTCGCCACGCCCGACAGCAACTGCAGGAAGTTCAGCGACGGACGCTCGGCGGTCAGCAGCGCACGGGCCGGGCCCGCGATCTCGCAGACCACGTCGTCGGGCGCCATGCGCGCACCCTCTTCCTTGCGCCACGTCACCTGCAGGCGCTCGTCCACGGCCTTCATGCACGCCTCGAACCATGGGCGCCCGCACAGCACGGCGGCTTCGCGCACGATCACCCGCGCATGCACCGGCTTGTCGGCCGGCACCAGCAGGCCGGTCAGGTCGCCGGTGCCCACGTCCTCGGCAATGGCGGTGCGAACATTGGCTTCCAGCGCCGCCTTGAGCGCCGGGCCGTAACTGTCGAATACCGGATTCACGCTCATGCCGGGCCCACCCCCTGGAACAGCGCGGCCGCCTTGGCCAGGTCTGCGGCAGGACGCACATTGGTCTTCTGGTGCGCGGCGAAATCGAGCATGCGGTCGATGCAGGTGACGGCACGCCGGCCGATATCGGCGTCGACGTGAATTTCATTGCGACCGGTCTCTAGCACTTCGGCCAGATTGGTCAGTGCGTTCATGGCCATCCACGGGCAGTGCGCGCAGCTCTTGCAGGTGGCGCTGTTGCCGGCCGTGGGCGCCTCGATGAACATCTTGCCCGGTGCGGCCATGCGCATCTTGTGCAGGATGCCGTTGTCGGTCGCCACGATGAACTCGTTGGCATCGAGTTGCTTGGCAGCGGCAATCAGCTGGCTGGTGGAACCCACCACATCGGCCTGCTCCACCACGTTCGCGGGCGACTCCGGATGCACCAGGATCTTCGCATTCGGATGCTCACGGCGCAAAAGGTCGAGTTCGATGCCCTTGAACTCGTCATGCACCAGGCAGGAGCCCTGCCACAACAGCATGTCGGCCCCCGTCTGCTTCTGGATATAACTGCCCAGGTGCTTGTCCGGCGCCCACAGAATCTTCTCGCCGCGCGCGTGCAGATGCTCGACGATCTTCAGGCCGATGCTGGACGTCACCATCCAGTCGGCGCGCGCCTTCACGGCGGCACTGGTGTTTGCGTAGACCACCACGGTCCGGTCCGGATGCGCGTCGCAGAACGCGGTAAATTCTTCGGCCGGGCAGCCGAGGTCGAGCGAACAGGTCGCGTCGAGGTCCGGCATCAGGATAGTCTTTTCGGGGCTCAGGATCTTGGCCGTCTCGCCCATGAAGCGCACGCCGGCCACGACCAGCGTCTGTGCCGCGTGATCGCGGCCGAAACGCGCCATTTCCAGCGAATCGGACACACAGCCGCCGGTTTCCTCGGCCAGGTCCTGCAGGTCCGCATCGACGTAGTAATGCGCCACCAGCACCGCGTTGCGGTCCTTGAGCAGCTTGCGGATACGGTCCTTGAGGGCGCCGCGCTCATCCGGCGTCAGTGCCGGAGGCACCTTGGCCCAGGCATGGGCCACGCAGCTGCCGCCGGCAGCGTTGTCGGCATCCGCCAGGTTCGGCTTTACGAACTCGACGGTCTTGATCGATTGTGGGGTCATCTGTGCAGTACTCCTCGGGGCACCCGTCGGCCGCCGCGCTCGAGCGCGCGATCTATGCCGCGAACATGGGGGAGTGTAGCCAAAAGAAAAGCCCCGCCTGAGGCGGGGCTTTTAGCCATGACGGGCGCGTCGGCGATTGTATCAGGCGTACCGGCGCAGGCGCAGCGAAAACTCCTGCAGTGCCTGGATGCCGCTGGCTTCGGCGCGATGGCACCAGGCCTGCAGCTGGGCCAGCAGTTGCTCGCGCGTCATGTTCGAGCGGCCCCAGATCACGGCCAGCTCGCGGCGCATTTCCACGTAGGTGTGCAGCATCTTGTTCTGCTCGGTAATGTTGGCCAGTTGCTGGCGCTGCGGCGCCCCCAGCTTCACTTCCTCGCGGTGGAACCACTTGCGGGCCGGCTTGTAGCGCTTGTACTCGGGCGAATTGCCTTCCTTGTGCTTGCGCAGTTCGGCCTTGTACGCGGTCTTCAGCGCCTTGGCGTAGCGGGCCATCACGTCGTAGCGGTTGGCGATGATCGCTTCCAGCGTGTTGTGGTCCACCGGACGCGCCTCAACCAGTCGAGCCTTGGGCGGGGTCTTCTTGACCTTGGCCAGGCCCACCGACTGCATCGCGCGGATGTACCACCAGCCCACGTCAATCTCGTACCACTTGATCGAGAACTTGGCCGACGTCGGGTACGTGTGGTGGTTGTTGTGCAGCTCTTCGCCACCGATGATGAAGCCCCACGGCGACACGTTCGTCGATGCGTCCTCGCAATCGTAGTTGCGATAACCCCACCAGTGGCCGAGGCCGTTGATGATGCCGGCGGCGTGGATCGGGATCCACAGCATCTGCACGGCCCACACGCTCATGCCGACCACGCCGAACAGCGCCAGGTCGATGATCAGCATCAGGCCCACGCCCTGCCAGCCGAAGCGCGAATACACATTGCGCTCGACCCAGTCATCGGGCGTGCCGTGACCGAACTTCGCGATGGTTTCCTTGTTCTTGGCCTCGGCGCGATACAGCTCGGCGCCTTCCAGCAGCACCTTGCGGATGCCGCGGGTCTGCGGGCTGTGCGGATCGTCCTCGGTCTCGCACTTGGCGTGGTGCTTGCGGTGGATGGCAGTCCATTCCTTGGTCACCATGCCCGTGGTCAGCCAGAGCCAGAAGCGGAAGAAATGCTGGGCAATGGGATGCAGGTCCAGCGACCGGTGCGCCATGCAGCGGTGCAGGAAGATCGTGACACCGGCAATCGTGATGTGCGTCACCACGAGCGTGTAGATCACGATCTCCCACCAGGACCAGTTGGCGAGGCCGTTGGCGGCCCAGTCAAGAATTGTGTCGAACAAACTATGTTCTCCGTCGTAAAACGAGTGTTTGCAGCGCGGCACCACCGTGCGGCGCACCTGTCGCGCAGAAAAAAGACTGCAAATTTATCGATTGCGATAGCTTTCTGGCGCGGGCTGTATCCCTGAGGGGAGCCTGGCCGAGGCACGAACCGCTGCAATCTGGCGGTTGTCTGGTGTGGGGCTGCGGGCATCCGTATACCCCGCGACAACCCGGCATTCTACCGGATCGGCGCGAGAGGGACATCCGCTTTTTCCCCGACTTCGATACCCGCAAGCGCCCTTGGTTCCGCAGGTGATCCGCGAATAACTTACTCGGCGTTGGCTGCGGTGGCGGGCAAGACACCTGGAGAGGGATTCAGCACGCGCAATTCGCGCTGCGGGAACGGTATGGACACGCCATGTTGCTGGAAAGTTCGCCAGATCGCGCGGTTCATCGCCGATTGCACGCCCAGTTTGCCGTTCTGCGGATCGGCGATGTAGACGGCGGCTTCGTACTCGATGCCGCTGTCGGCAAACGCTACCAGGAAGGCGGCGGGTGCCGGCGTAGCCAGCACACGTGGAATATCGCGCACACATTCCTGCAGCAGCCCGATCACCGTTTCCGGGTCCGAGCTGTAGTCGGCCTGCACCCGGACCGCCACCCGCACATTGGTGCCCGAGAACGAATGGTTCTGCACCGACTGCGCCACCAGCTGCTCGTTGGGCAGCAGCGTCTCGCCGTCGCCGTTGCGCAGCACCGTATAGCGCGTGCGGATCTGCGACACGATCCCGGTGTACTTGTCCACGGTGATCTGGTCGCCGAGTGCGATCGAGCGGTCCAGCAGGATGATGAAGCCCGAGATGTAGTTGCTGGCGATCTTTTGCAGCCCCAGGCCCAGGCCGACGCCCAGCGCGCCGCCGAACACGGACAGCACGGTCAGGTCGATGCCCACCAGCGACAGGCTCACCAGCAGCGACACCAGCAGCAGCAGCGCCTTGGTGATCCGTGTCAGCACCACCTTGAGATTGGCGTCCAGCGACTGGGCGCGCATGAGGCGGTCTTCCAGCCACGAGCCGAACCACATCGCCACCAGCACCGTGAGCAGGATCCAGACCACGCCCATCAAGGCGTCGGCAATACTGATCGGGTGCTTGCCGCCCACCGAGAACCGCACGGCCTCCATCCACCGCACCACATCTGGCAGCAGACCCACCACATACAGCGCCATGCCGATCCACACCAGCGTGGTCAGCACCTTCTCCACCAGGACCAGCATGCCGTGGAGCTGTCCGTTGGCGGACATGACGCGGCGCAGGATGTAGAAGGTGAAATACAGGCCCGTGATGCCGAACAACGGCACCAGCGCCAGTCGCAGCACGCTGATCGAGGCGAACGGCGCCAGCGCGTAGCGGGCCACCAGCACCAGCAGCCACGCGAACAGCGGGAACATGGCCCGCTCCAGGCTGACGGCCGCCAGGCGCAGCGCGAAGCTTGAGGTCTCGTGCCGGGCTTCGAGCCGCTTGACCACGTGGCGCGCCAGCGGCCACGCCACCAGCAGGCAGGCGGCCAGAATGCCGATCTGCCAGAAGAACCCCTGCCCGCCTGCATCGTGGATCAGGTCGTCGAGCATCTTGCCCATGACCGAATGCGAGCGGGTCAGCGCCGCGAGCGTATCCGGGTTCATCGTGCCGCCTTATGCATGGTGTCGCGCATCTCCCGCTTCAGCCTGTCAGCGCGTGCGTTCCAGCACGGCCGCGAAGAAGCCGTCGGTCTGGTGGATGTGCGGATAGAGCGCCAACATGCCGCCTTCTGCCGGCAAATCAGGCACCGTGATCTTCTGCTCGGCGAATACCTCCGCGGCCGGCACCAGGCGGAAGTTCTCGTTTTTGGCGAGAAAATCCCGGACGATCGCTTCGTTTTCGGCCTCGAGCACGCTGCAAGTGGCGTACACGACACGGCCACCGCCCTTTACCAGCTTGGCGGCTGCTTCCAGAATCGCCGATTGCTTGGCCGTCAGCTCAAGCACCGATTCCGGCGTCTGACGCCACTTCAGGTCCGGATTGCGGCGCAGGGTACCCAGGCCGCTGCACGGTGCATCGACCAGCACGCGGTCGATCTTGCCAGCCAGACGCTTGACCTTGGCATCGCGCTCGGAGTCGATCAGCACCGGATGGACGTTGGACAAACCGCTACGCGCCAGGCGCGGCTTCAGGTTGGCCAGGCGCTTTTCCGACACATCGAATGCATAGAGGCGGCCCGTCGACCGCATGGCCACGCCCAGCGCCAGCGTCTTGCCGCCCGCACCAGCGCAAAAGTCGACGACCATTTCGCCCCGCTTCGGTGCCAGCAGGTGGCACAGCAGCTGGCTGCCTTCATCCTGCACTTCGACGCCGCCGTTGATGAACAGCGGCAACTGGTTCAAGGCGGGCTTGCCCTTCAGGCGGATGCCGGCCGGGGCCATCGGCGCCGGTTCGGCAGCGATGCCAGCGGCCTCCAGTTCGGCCAGCGCCTCCTCGCGCGACAGCTTGGCGGTGTTGACGCGCAGGTCCAGCGGCGCGGGGCGCAGCCAGGCATCGCCCATCGCGGCCGTGAACGCTTCGCCATGATGCGCCACGAGGTCGTCGTACAGCCATTCGGGCAGGTTGGCACGCACGCGGGGCGCCAGGCTCGATCGCTCGATCGTGGTCAGGCGGTCCAGCCACTCGGCTTCGTCCGGATACAGGAACGGGGTCAGCGTATCGCGGCCCAGCGTGGCGGCCAGGCCCAGCAGGCCAAGGCGGCGCGTGGCCGCGCCGGTACCACTCTCGGCAAACTGGCCAAATTCGACGCGTCGGCGCAACACTGCGAAAACTGCTTCAGCGATGATTCCGCGGTCACGATGACCAAGTTTGCTATTTTCACGGAAGTAATGGCTCACCACGGCATCCGCCGGTCGCGCGAACAGCAGCACCTTGCCGATCAGGCGGTCGATGTGCTGCAGATGAAATGCCTGCAGCGCGCCCGGCGTGCGCGGGGCGTGATTGGCCTGGCCGCCTTGCGATTTGCGGATCGGGCTGGCCTTGCCTTTGCTGCCGCGCGAACGCTGACGGTTGTCGCGGGAGGTCGTGTTTTCTTGTTGGCGACTCATGGCTGTTTTCCTGCCACTGCGGGCGAGATGGCCATGAACCATTGGGGTTCGGCCGGTTGAACTTGAACTACGCCGTCCTGCACATGCAGGCGGTTTTCGACAAACCAGCGCACGGCGCGTGGATAAATGACATGTTCGCTATCGAGCAATCGATCCGCCAGCGAATCGGGCGTATCGCCAGGCAGAACATCGAGCGCGGCCTGCACCACGATCGGGCCGTGATCGAGCTCGGGCGTGACGAAATGCACGGTCGCGCCATGCAGCTTGACGCCCGCCTCCAGCGCCTGCCGGTGCGTATGCATGCCCGGAAAGCTGGGCAGCAGCGAGGGATGGATATTCAGCATCCGGCCCGCGTAATGCTCGACGAAGTCGTCGGTCAGGATGCGCATGAAGCCGGCCAGCACCACGAGGTCGGGCTGGTACGCGTCGATGGCGTCACGCATCGCCGCGTCGAAACTGGAACGATCGGGAAACTGCTTGTGGTCCACCACGCCTGTGGCGATACCGTGCGCGGCGGCAAACTCCAGGCCCGAGGCATCGGGCCGGTTCGACAGCACTGCGGCCACGCGCGCCGGCCACCGCTCGGCTGCGCAGGCCCGGACAATGGCTTCCATATTGGAGCCGCGCCCGGAAATCAATATGACAATATTTTTCATCGCCGCGATTCTACCAAGCTGTGGTGCAAACGCTTGCAATCCGTGCTCAATAGGTACTTAATTACCGCGAAACGCGCCTCCCACAACGCTTTTGGGCACGCCTGCAAGAAGAAATACCCAAGTGCCACCGATTGTGACGCGCACCCCGCTCTGTTAGAGTGGGTCCTACGTCCACGCGCCACTTCCTCGGAAAACGGTGACAACAAGGACGAAACGGGAAATTAGACGGGAATACGCATGTCGAACGCTGCACCGACTTTGTTGGTGGTCGATGATCATCCTATGGCTCTTTCCGGCACCACCGCCTTCCTGGCGGAGGTGATGCCCGACGTCGCTGTCCACGCTGCCGGGAGCGCCAAGGAGGCTCTCCACTCGCTGAACCAGGGACTTCGTCCCGATATCGTGCTGCTCGATATCTGGCTGAATGACGGCACGGGCTTCGATGCCATGCAGGCGTTCAAGACCGTGATTCCGGGCGCACGCTTCATATTCATGTCCGCCGAGGCCACGCCCGAGATCGTGGGCCGTGCGCGTGCACTGTCCGCATGCGGCTTCGTCGGCAAGCATCTCGATGCCAATGCCTTTACGGCCGCCGTTCGCAAGGTACTGGCCGGCGATACGAGCTTTCCGTCGGACGAAGCCCTGTCCGGCCGTTCGCAGTCGTTCGGCCCGGCGCACGGCATCCCCGTCACCCCGGCCGAACTGGGCCTGACGCCGCGCCAGGGCTCGGTGCTGGCACTGGTGCTGGAAGGCCTGCCGAACAAGGTCATCGCACGCAAGCTGGGGCTGACCGAGAACACGGTCAAGGAACACGTCTCGGCCATCCTGCAGCGCCTGGGCGTGCGGACGCGCATGCAGGTGATGTCGCGCATGGAGCGCTTCCGCCTGCGCCAGTAAGCGCCCTGCGCCGCTAGCCACAATAAAGAAACGCCGCCTCTGGGATCCAGGGCGGCGTTTTTGTTCGGGTGATGCCCTTGGACGCGCGGTTGGACAAACGGCGACGGCTTCAGCCCGCCTGCAGCCAGCGACGCAGCAGCATGCGCAGATTGGCCGGATCCACCGGCTTGGGCAGCACGAAATAGCCGGCATCCTCGGCGGCCAGCAGCGCCGCCGATTTGAGGTCGCCAGTGAGCAAGGCGCTGCGTGCCTGCGGCTGCGTGGTCTGCCAGCGTTCCAGCAGGTCCAGGCCGTTTTCGTTGCCCGGCAGGCGCAAGTCGCAGAAGATGATGTCCGGCTTCAGGCCCTTGGCAAACAGCGCATCGGCTTCCTGCCCGTGTGCGGCACAGGCTACGCGGATGCCCCATGCTTCCATCAGTGCGATCCACGCCTTGCGGATCTGGCTGTCGTCGTCCACCACCAGCACCGTGCCGCGCAGGCGGTCCTGCCGCGCTTCCTCGGCCTGCGCGTTGGCACGCATCGCCCGGACGTTGTCCACGGTCTCGGCCGGCACCGGCGCCAGCGCGAACCAGAACACCGAACCCTTGCCCGGCACCGAACGCACGCCATAGGTGCCGCGCATCAATCGCACGCATTCCTTGAAGATGGCCAGCCCCAGCCCCAGGCCCTGCGACGGATCGCGCTGGGGGTTATGCACCTGGTAGTACGGCGAGAAGATCTCGGGCAGGTGCTCGGGTGTGATACCCGCGCCGGTATCCCAGACTTCCACCCGCACATGCTTGCGGCGCTGGCGCGCGGTGACCAGGATGCCACCGCGTTTGGTATAGCGCAGCGCGTTCTGCACCAGGTTGAACAACGCGCGCCGCAGCAGCACCGGCTCGGCCATCGCGTAAAGTTCGTCGGGGACGCGCGGCGTCAGCGTCAGGCCGCTTTCGCGGGCATCGGCGGCAAACTGGCTCATGACGTCGTGGATCAACGAGTGCAGCTCGCATGGCTCCATCGTGGGCAGTACCTTGCGCCCTTCGAGCTTGGACAGGTCCAGCAGCGAGCGGAACAGCAGGTCGATGGTCTGCGTGCCGGCGGCAACCTGCTCCACCAGCGGATGCAGCGCGCTGGACTGGTTGCGCGCGCGCAACGCCTCGACCAGCATCACCAGCGCATGGACGGGCTGGCGCAGGTCATGGCTGGCGGCGGCCAGGAAGCGCGATTTTTCCTCGCTGGCGTGGAGTGCCCGCTCCTTTTCCTCCTGGAACTGCTTGGCCAGGCGACGGCTTTCCGATTCGAGCTGGATGGCGCGCACCAGCGTGTGCTGCAGGTTCAGCGAATGACGCGCCAGCATCAGCGCATAGACCACCAGCAGCAACTGCACGTAGCCACCGTGGGCCGGAAAGGCGATCTCGGCCAGCAGGATATTGGGCACCAGGATCGGCACGCCGGCGAAAACAAGGTTTGAAGGGATTGGCGACTGGGACGTGGCACCGCCCGCCAGCACCCCCAGCGTCAGCAGGTACAGCACGCTGGAAAACACCACCGAGCCTGTATACAAATGCAGCAGCGCCGAGCTTCCCCAGGTCAGGCCTGTCAGGAAGGCAATCGCGCGCATGTTGTTCCACCACTTGCGCGTGTGCGCCGAACGGCTCATTTTGCCGCTGTCGCGCTGGTATCCGAGGTAGAACCAGCTGCCGCCGGCCGTCAGCAGCAGCATGATCGCGCACCAGACCAGGAGGGCGACGTGGCTGGCTTCGTTCCAGAATGCCCATGCGGTCAGGCCCGGCAGGAGCACGGAAGAGGCAATGGCGGTGGGGGAAACGCGATGGACCGTGGCCAGCAGCTTGGCCCGCGTCTCGGTATCCAGTTGCGGCCCGGGGGGCGGCAATATCTTGTTAAGCAGCGCGTTCAAGTGTGGCCTGGCATGTAAGGCGACGACATTCCGCTGCGACAGACCGGAGTTCGGCGACTGTTGCAGGAATCGCGCGGTTCTTGTTCTGAATTGGGCATATCATGCCGCCTTTTGCGGCGCTGCGCCATCGCGGAGTGGCGGATAGGCCCACAAATTCGCCATTTGTGGGCAGCTTGCCTACAACGGCGCAAGGCCGTTGCCGCCAAAACAGGCAATCCGGCGGCACGCGGTGCCATTCGCCTTATAATGCTCGCTTTCCCTGAAAAGCTCGTCCGCCGTCCTCGTGAAAGTCTTCCGCGGCCTGCCCAACGCCGAAAGCCGGGCGCCCTGCGCGCTCACCATCGGCAATTTCGACGGTGTGCATCGCGGCCACCAGTCGCTGCTCGCGCGCGCCCGTGCGGCCGCCGACGCGCGCGGCCTGCCGCTGTGCGTCATGACGTTCGAGCCGCACCCGCGCGAATTCTTTGCGCCCGAGCACGCCCCTACCCGCATTGCCCTGCTGCGCGACAAGCTCGATGCCTTGCGCCGCAACGGTGTGGACCGCGTGGTGGTGGAACACTTCAACGCCCATTTTGCCGCCCAGTCGCCGCAGCAGTTCGTCGAGAACGTGCTCTGGCACGGCCTGCATGCGCGCTGGGTACTGGTGGGCGACGATTTCCGCTTTGGCGCCAAGCGCGCCGGCGACTTCGGCTACCTGCAGCAGGCCGGCCGCCAGTTTGGCTTCGATGTGGAGCAGATGGGCTCGGTCTCCGAAGGCGGCATCCGCATTTCGAGTTCGGCCGTGCGCCAGGCGCTGGCCGATGGCGACCTGGAACACGCGCGTCGCCTGCTGGGCCACGGCTATGCCATCAGCGGCCACGTGATCCATGGCCGCAAGCTGGGCCGCAACCTGGGCTTTCCGACCCTGAACCTGCGGATCACGCACAAGCGCCCGGCCGTGAACGGCATTTTCGTGGTGCAGGTACACGGCATTGCCGACCACCCGCTGCCGGGCGTGGCCAGCATCGGCGTTCGGCCCACCGTGGAAGACGCGGGCCGCGTGCTGCTGGAAGTGCATCTGTTCGACTTCAACGCCAACCTCTACGGCAAGCTGGTGCGCGTGGAATTCATGAAGAAGCTGCGCGACGAAGAGCGTTTTCACACGCTCGAGGCGCTGACCGAGGCCATCGCCAAGGACGCCCGGGAAGCCCGTGCGTTCTTCGGCCTGGAGGCCGCCAATCCGGCCGGCGACCGGCGCGACTTCGCCACCTCCGCCACCGACCGAATTAGCTAGCGGCCGGCGGCGCGCCCCATGCACGCGCACCGCCGGGACCCGCCCTGCCTTGCCCCGAAATGACACGCGCGCGGCGGTCATCCCCCGGTCCGCGCCCAAACGAATTGCCCCGAGAATCAACCATGTCCGACGACAAACGCGCCAAGCCTGAAAAAAGCAAGTATCCGGTCAACCTGCTGGATACCCCGTTCCCGATGCGCGGCGACCTGCCGAAGCGCGAGCCGCTGTGGGTCAAGCAATGGCAGGACAAGCAGCTCTACAAGAAGATCCGCGCCGCGCGCAAGGGTGCGAAGAAGTTCGTGCTGCACGACGGCCCCCCGTACGCCAACGGCGACATCCACATCGGCCACGCGGTGAACAAGGTCCTCAAGGACATGATCATCAAGGCGCGCGGCCTGACCGGCCTGGACGCCGTCTACGTGCCGGGCTGGGATTGCCACGGCATGCCGATCGAGATCCAGATCGAGAAGCAGTTCGGCAAGGGCCTGCCGGTGCAGGAAGTCCAGGCCAAGGCACGCGCCTACGCCACCGAGCAGATCGCCCGCCAGAAGAAGGACTTCGAACGTCTGGGCGTGCTGGGCGACTGGGACAATCCGTACCTGACCATGAACTTCAGCAACGAAGCCGACGAGCTGCGCGCGCTGGGCAAGATCATGGAAAAAGGCTACGTGTTCCGCGGCCTGAAGCCGGTGAACTGGTGCTTCGACTGCGGTTCGGCACTGGCCGAGGCCGAAGTCGAGTACAAGGACAAGGTCGACCTGTCGATCGACGTGGGCTTCCCCTTCGCGGAGACCGACAAGATCGCCCACGCCTTCCACGTGCCGCTGGCCCAGCTCGAAGGCAAGCCGGGCTGGATCGTGATCTGGACCACCACGCCGTGGACGATCCCGTCGAACCAGGCGCTGAACATGCACCCGGAAGTGGAATACGCGCTGGTCGAAACCCCGCGCGGCTTCCTGATCCTGGCAAAGGATCGCGTCGAGGAACAGCTGAAGACCTACGCGCTGGAAGGCACGATCGTCGCCACGGCTCGTGGTGACGCGCTGACGGAGGTGCGCTTCCACCATCCGCTGGGCAGGATGGACGCGGGCTACGCGCGCACGTCGCCGGTGTACCTGGGCGACTACGTGACCACCGACACGGGCACCGGCATCGTCCACTCGGCCCCGGCCTACGGCGTGGAGGATTTCCAGTCGTGCAAGGCGCACGGCATGCCGGATTCGGAAATCATCAGCCCCGTGATGGGCGATGGCGTCTATGCCAGCACGCTGCCGCTGTTCGGCGGCCTGTCGATCTGGGATGCCAACCCGAAAATCGTCGAAGTACTACGTGAGTCGGGCAACCTGTTCAACTCGCACAAATACGAGCACAGCTATATGCACTGCTGGCGTCACAAGACGCCGATCATCTACCGCGCCACGTCGCAGTGGTTCGCGGGCATGGACGTGGACCCGGCCGACAACGGCCCGACGCTGCGCGAGAGCGCGCTGGCCGGCATCGAGGCCACCGAGTTCTACCCCTCGTGGGGCAAGCAGCGCCTGCACAACATGATCGCCAACCGCCCGGACTGGACGCTGTCGCGCCAGCGCCAATGGGGCGTGCCGATGGCCTTCTTCCTCCACAAGGAAACCGGCGCGCTGCATCCGCGTACGCCCGAGCTGCTGGAGGAAGTGGCCAGGCGCGTGGAACAGCACGGCATCGAGGCCTGGCAGTCGCTGGACCCGAAGGACCTGCTCGGCGACGAAGCCGCGCTCTATGAGAAGAACCGCGACACGCTGGACGTCTGGTTCGACTCGGGCACCACGCACTGGACCGTGATCCGCGGCTCGCATCGCGACGAACTCTACGATCCGTCGGCCGACACACCCGATGGCCGCCTGGCCGACCTCTACCTGGAAGGCTCGGACCAGCACCGCGGCTGGTTCCATTCGTCGCTGCTGACCGCCTCGATGCTGTACGGCAAGCCGCCCTACAAGGCGTTGCTGACGCACGGCTTCACGGTGGACGGCGAAGGCCGCAAGATGTCGAAGTCGGTGGGCAACACGGTGGCGCCGCAGGACATCTCGAACAAGATGGGCGCGGAAATCATCCGCCTGTGGGTGGCTTCTACCGACTACTCGGGCGAGCTGTCGATCTCCGAGGAAATCCTCAAGCGCGTGGTGGAAGGCTACCGCCGCATCCGCAACACGCTGCGCTTCCTGCTGGCCAACCTGACCGACTACGACCACGCGAAGCATGCGCTGCCGGCGTCTGACTGGCTGGAAATCGACCGCTACGCGGTGGCCCTGACCGACCGCCTGCAGAAGGAAGTGCTTTCGCACTACCAGGCCTATGAATTCCACCCGGTGGTGGCCAAGCTGCAGACGTTCTGCTCGGAAGACCTGGGCGGCTTCTATCTCGATGTGCTGAAGGACCGCCTGTACACGACGGCCCCCGATTCGCAGGCGCGCCGCGCCGCGCAGAACGCGCTGTACCACATCACGCAGGCGATGCTGCACTGGATGGCGCCGTTCCTGTCGTTCACGGCCGAGGAAGCCTGGCAGGTGTTCGCGCATGGCACCGAGCATACCGACACGATCTTCACGAGCACGTACTACGACCTGCCGCCGGTCAGCGAAGCCGACGACCTGCTGCAGAAGTGGCACGAGATCCGCGCGGTGCGCGCCGAAGTCACGCGCCAGCTGGAAGCGGTGCGGGTGGAAGGCGACATCGGTTCGTCGCTGCAGGCCGAGGTCACGATCGCCGCGGGCCGTCCGGTGCTGGCCGCGCTGCAGAGCCTGTCCGACGACCTGCGCTTCGTGCTGCTGACGTCGGCGGCCAAGGTTACGCCGGCGCCGGAAGGCGGCGACCTGCTGGTGACGGTCATGCCGTCGCAGCACGCCAAGTGCGAACGTTGCTGGCACTATCGCGCCGACGTGGGCCACAACCCCGCGCATCCCACCCTTTGCGGCCGCTGCGACAGCAACCTGTTCGGCGCCGGTGAACACAGGAGCCACGCCTGATGGCATCGTCCTCGACCCGTTCGTCGCGTTCGTCCTCGCCGCGCAGCAAGAGCAAACCCAGCGGCAAGCCGAGCGCCAACGTCACGCCGTGGCTATGGATGGCATTTGCGCTGCTGGTAGTGATGATCGACCAGTTCTTCAAGGTCGTCATCACCCGGTCCTTCCAGTACGCGGAATCGCGCCCGGTTACCAGCTTCTTCAACCTGGTGCTGGTCTACAACAAGGGCGCGGCCTTCAGCTTCCTGGCTGACGCGGGCGGCTGGCAACGCTGGTTCTTCACGGTGCTGGGCGTGGCGGTGGGCGGCTTCATCGTCTGGCTGCTGTATCGCCATACGGGCCAGAAGATGTTCTGCCTGGCCGTATCGCTGATCCTGGGCGGCGCCGTGGGCAACGTGGTGGACCGCGTGATCCATGGCCATGTGATCGATTTCCTGGATTTCCACTGGCGCAACACGCATTTCCCGGCCTTCAACGTGGCCGATTGCGCGATCACGCTGGGAGCGATCCTGCTGATCGTGGACGAGCTCAGGCGCGTGCGGCGTCACTGAGGGCTCGTCGTACTTTCCTTTCCCGCCTGCGGGAGAGGGGTTCGGGAAGAGGGCTCGGAGGCTCTGCTTGCCACTCGCTGCAGTTTGAGCCGCCCGCCCCTCTCCCCCGGCCCCGCTCCCACAAGTGGGAGAGGGGCGCAAACCTGTCGCATCCTCCCAGCGCACCCCCTCACCCGGCGGTATCATGCACAGATTCCCGTTCCCTGAAGAGCCTTCCCCATGGATTTGCGCGGCAAGCACATTGTCCTTGGCCTGACCGGCGGCATCGCCTGCTACAAGTCGGCCGAGCTGGTACGGCTGCTGACCAAGGCCGGTGCCACCGTGCAGGTGGCCATGACCGAAGCGGCGACGCATTTCATCACCCCGGTTACGATGCAGGCGCTGTCCGGGCGCCCGGTGTTCCTGTCGCAATGGGACGCGCGCATCGACAACAACATGGCGCATATCGACCTCTCGCGCGAGGCCGACGCCATCCTCATCGCCCCCGCTTCCACCGACTTCCTGGCCAAGGTGGCCAACGGTCTCTGTGACGACCTGCTGACCACGCTGTGCATCGCGCGCGAGTGCCCGCTGCTGGTGGCACCGGCCATGAACCGCCAGATGTGGGCCGCCGCGCCGACGCAACGCAATGCCGCCCGGTTGCGGGCCGATGGCGTGACGATCCTGGGCCCCGGCACCGGCGACCAGGCCTGCGGGGAAATCGGCGACGGCCGGATGCTGGAGCCCGAGGAACTGGTGGAAGACCTGATCGCGTTCTTCCAGCCCAAGCCGCTGCAGGGCAAGCGGGTGCTGATCACCGCCGGCCCGACATTCGAGGCCATCGACCCGGTGCGCGGCATCACCAACCTGTCGTCGGGCAAGATGGGCTTCTCGATCGCCCGCGCGGCCCGCGAAGCCGGCGCCGAGGTGCTGCTGGTGGCCGGCCCCACATCGCTGCCCACGCCGCGCGGCGTGGCGCGGACCGATATCCGCAGCGCCCAGCAGATGCACGACGCGGTCATGGCGCAACTGCGCGATGTCGATGTGTTCGTCGCCGTGGCCGCCGTGGCAGACTGGCGCCCGGCCGAGATAGCCCAGCAGAAGCTGAAGAAGGCCAACGATACCGACACGCCGACGCTGCAGTTCGTGCAGAACCCCGACATCCTGGCCGCCGTGGCGGCGCGCGCCGATGCGCCCTACTGCGTGGGATTCGCGGCCGAAAGCGAGAACCTGGAGCAGTACGGCGAGCAGAAGCGCCAGCGCAAGGGCGTGCCGCTGCTGGTGGGCAATATCGGCCACCACACCTTCGGCCTCGACGACAACGAGATCGTGCTGTTCGACGCCAGGGGCATGACGCGCCTGCCGCGTGCCGACAAGCTGTCGCTGGCCCGCGAGCTGGTGGCCGCCATCGGCCAGCGCCTGCCGCACAAGTCCGTGTAACACCGCCGTACCCAAAGCCATGAGCGATACCCGTCCCAAGATGCGCCTGTCCGTGCTGGACCAGAGCCCGGTCATCCACGGCCATACGGCCCGCGACGCCATCGCGGCCACCGTCGACCTGGCTCAGATGGCCGACAGCCTCGGCTTCACCCGCTACTGGTGTGCCGAGCACCACGGCCTGCAAGGCGTGTGCAACCCGGCCCCCGAGGTCATGCTGGCGCGGCTGGGCAGCGTGACCAGCCGCATCCGGTTGGGGTCGGGGGGCGTAATGCTGCCCTACTACAGCCCGTTCAAGGTGGCCGAGCAGTTCCGCATGCTCGAGGCGCTGTTTCCGAACCGGATCGACCTTGGCGTGGGCCGTGCCCCGGGCGGCGACATGCGCACCGCGCAGGCCGTGGCCATGGGCCAGTACAACCGCGGCGACCAGTTCCCGCAGCAGGTGCAGGACCTGGCGTTCCTGCTGCGCGGCGAGGTACCGCCCGACCATCTGGCCGAAGGCGTGCTGCTGCAGCCAGCCATCGATACCCGGCCCGAGATCTGGGTGCTGGGTTCCAGCGATTTCGGCGGCGCATTGGCCGCACGGCTGGGGCTGCGATTCGCCTTCGCGCATTTCATCAACGCCCATGGCGGCGACATGGTGGCGCAGCAATACCGCGAGGATTTCGAGGTCGGGTACGAAGACAAGCCATACAGCGCGGCTGCGGTGTTCGTGATCTGCGCCGATACGGAGGCCGAGGCCTCCGCGCTGGAGCGCGCCGTCGATATCCGCCGGCTGCAGATGGCCTATGGCGTCAATGCGCCGATCCCGTCGCTGGCGCAGGCCGCCGATTTCACCCCCACCGAGCGCGACCGCCTGATCATCGAACGCGAGCGGCCCCGCACGATTTGCGGCACGCCCGCACAGGTGGCCGAACGCATGCTGGCGCTGAAGGACCGTTTCGCGGCCGACGAACTGGTGGTGCTCAGCGTGACGGCCTCCTACCAGGCGCGCATGCGCACGTACGAACTGCTGGCCGAAGCCTTCGACCTGCAAGGCTGATCGCGGCCGGCGCCGGAAGCGGGCGGGCCACGTGGCAAACCGAAGTGGCGGATCAGCGAAGGCGGCGCGGTATCATGCCGCCTTTGTCCCCTCGTACGAATCCAAATCCATGACCGTAGCCGCGAATCCGACTGTCGAGATCAAGGTGCTCGACGCCCGCCTGAACGACTGGGGCCTGCCTGCCTACCAGAGCGACATGGCCGCCGCCATCGACCTGCACGCCTGCGTGGACGGCCCGGTGACCATCGAACCCGGCACGCCGGCGCAACTGGTACCGGCCGGCTTCGCGGTGCATATGGCCAACCCGTTCATGTGCGCGACCATCGTGCCGCGCTCGGGCCTGGGCCACAAGAAGGGCCTGGTCCTGGGTAATTCGATCGGCGTGATCGATGCCGACTACCAGGGCCAGATCATGGTGAGCGTATGGAACCGCAACGCGCCCGGCACCGAGCCGATCGTGATCCAGCCCGGCGAACGCATCGCCCAGATGATGTTCGTGCCGGTACTGCGTCCGGTGTTTACGACGGTGGAAGCGTTCTCGGAAGATTCCGCGCGCGGTGCCGGCGGCTTCGGCTCGACCGGCGTGGCCCACGCGAAGGCGTAGGCCGGGCCGTAGGTTTCTCCCCTCTCCCACGCAATGGGAGAGGACAACCTCATTGTCTCAGCGCTGCTCGAAGATCAGCGCCACGCCGTTGGCCTGCCCCGCCGGGATCAGCGCGATCGACGGCGACAGGTCGGTGGCCTGCACCCCATTGGCCCGCCAGTGCGCGCGGGCTTTCTCCAGATCGTCGGTGGCAAGCCGGATCGCGGCATAGCCTGTGGCGCCATGCCGGAGCCCCGGCACATCGGCAGCATCGGCCAGCGCCTGCGGCGCCGTGACCACGAACGATGCGCCATCGATATCGAGCATCGCCGTTTCGCCACTGGCGTGCGCAATCGTCGCGCCGGTCAGCGTGGCATAGGCTTCGGCCGTGGGCGCCACCCGATCCGCTTCCACCACCAGGTACGTCGCCGCAATCGCCGTTGCGCCATTCGCGTGCGTCAGCCATTCCGGCCGCCAGAGCAGTTCCGGCGTGCGGTGCTCGCAAACGAAATAGCGGGCGCCCGGGGCGTGGTCCAGCGCCGTCACGCGGAACGTGGCCGGATGCTCCGAACCATCGTCCAGACGCACTGGGCGAGAGAATTCGATCGGGTCCGAAGGATGAAAGCCGGCAGCACGCAGCCGGTCGGCCGTGGCAAACGCATCGCGGCTCTTGCACGACATGGCTGCGCAACCGCCGCCGCGCTGCTGGGCATCCCAGTAATACTGGCGGCTCGGGCTGGGCGCCGTCACGTGCAGTAATTCCAGGTAGTCGCGCGCCAGCATGATGCAGTGGTTCTGCGATCCCAGCGTGTGATAGCCGCGCGGCGTCAGCGTGAAACCCAGGGCGCGCCAGCGGTCGGCGGCAGCGTCCAGGTCTGCGCAGACGATGACGGCGTGGTCGAACGGTTCGGGCAACGTCGGCATGGGATCAGTCGAACTGGATGTTGGCCTTGCGGGCCACGGCCTGCCACTTGTCGTGCTCGTGACGTACCAGGTTGCCCAGGTCGGCCGGCGATCCCACGGCGATTTCGAACCCCTGCGCGGTCAGCGCTTCCACCACGCGGGGCTGCTTGATCGATGCGCCCAGCGCGTCGTGCAGGCGCATCACGGTGTCCTGCTGCATCTGGGCCGGTCCGAAAACGCCAATCCACGAATAGGCTTCGAAACCCTTGTAGCCCTGCTCGGCCACGGTGGGCACCTGCGGCATCTGCTTGATGCGGCTGGTCCCGGTGACGCCCAGCACCTTGATCGTCTTGGCCGCCACGTGGGCCTGTACGGCCGCGTAGCTGCTGAAGAACAGGTCCACCTCGCCCGCCAGCACGGCCTGCACGGCCGGGCCGCCGCCCTTGTAGGGCACGTGAAGGAAATGCACGCCGGCTTCAGTGGCCAGGGCTTCGGCAGCCAGCTGGTTCAGGCTGCCAATCCCCGACGAGGCAAAGCGAACCGCATTCGGGTTCGCCTTCGCCAGCTCAATCAGCTCACGCACGTTCGATGCCGATAGCGCGGGGTTAGCGGCGATAACGAGCGGGAAGCGCACGAGTTGGGTGATTGGCGTGAAATCCTTGAAGGTGTCGTAGGGCAGGTTCTTGTACGCGAACGGGTTGATGGCGTGCGTATCGAACGCCATCAACAGCGTGTTGCCGTCCGGCTTGGCGCGGGCCACGGTGCTGCTGGCAATCAGGCCGCCGGCGCCGGGCTTGTTATCGACCACCACGGTCTGTCCCAGGATCGTCTTCAATCCCGGTTGCAGCTGTCGGGCCACGATATCCACGCTGCCCCCGGGCGGGAACGGCAGGACCATCGAAATCGGCCGGCTGGTTGCCGAAGGCTCGGCAGCGTGGGTAACCTGGGCCAGGCCCGCGAGCGACGCCATGGGCATGGCGCTCATCGGCAGGGACTTGAGCAGCAGGCGGCGCAGCCGCATGCGGTCGGGAGAAGACATCAGAGACTCGGGCTGGGCGGCCAGATGGCCGCGGAATCAGGAAAAGGCGGCGTGCCGCCAGCGGCGTATTTTGCCCGATGATCGCGCAACTTGCAGGATGCCCCTTCGCTGATCGCCCAGAAATGGAACAATCGCCCCCCGATTCGCCGGAAATCGGACAAAAAAATGGCCGGGAGGAACCCGGCCATTCTTGCGTTGCGGCGTGGTGCGAGCGGGGGCGCGCTCAGACTTCCGCGCGCTGCTCGCTTTCCGGTGCCTCGGGCGGCTCCGGATCGGCTTCGGAGAACGTCAGCTTGATCTGATCCTCTTCGTCCAGGTCCACGGCCACCTTGCCACCGGTGACCAGCTTGCCGAACAGCAGTTCGTCCGCGAGTGCCTTGCGGATCATGTCCTGGATCAGACGCTGCATCGGCCGCGCACCCATGAGCGGATCGAAGCCCTTCTTGGCCAGGTACTTGCGCAGCTTTTCCGAGAAGCTGGCTTCCACCTTCTTCTCGTGCAACTGCTCTTCCAGTTGCATCAGGAACTTGTCCACCACGCGCAGGATGATTTCCTCGTCCAGCGCACGGAAGCTGATGGTCGCATCCAAACGGTTGCGGAACTCCGGCGTGAACATGCGCTTGATGTCGGCCATCTCGTCGCCCTGCTCGCGCGCCGTAGTGAAGCCGATCGTGGCACGGTTCATCGTCTCGGCCCCGGCGTTCGTGGTCATGATGATGATCACGTTGCGGAAGTCTGCACGACGGCCGTTGTTGTCGGTCAGCGAACCGTGGTCCATCACCTGCAGCAGGATATTGAAAATATCCGGATGTGCCTTCTCGATCTCATCGAGCAGCAGCACGCAGTGCGGCTTCTTGGTGACGGCCTCGGTCAGCAGGCCACCCTGGTCAAACCCGACATAGCCCGGCGGCGCGCCGATCAGGCGGCTGACCGCGTGGCGCTCCATGTATTCGGACATGTCGAAGCGCAGCAGTTCGATGCCCATGATGAACGCGAGCTGCTTGGCCACTTCGGTCTTGCCCACGCCTGTGGGGCCCGAGAACAGGAACGAGCCGATCGGCTTGTCGGTCTTGCCCAGGCCGGCGCGCGACATCTTGATCGCCGATGCCAGCGCCTCGATGGCCGGATCCTGGCCGAACACCACCGACTTCAGGTCGCGTTCCAGCGTCTGCAGCTTGCTGCGGTCGTCCTGGTTCACGCTCTGCGGCGGGATGCGGGCGATGCGCGACACGATGTCCTCGATCTCGCCCTTGCCAATGGTCTTTTTCTGCTTCGACTTCGGCAAAATGCGCTGCGCGGCACCTGCCTCATCGATCACATCGATCGCCTTGTCAGGCAGATGACGATCGGTGATGAAGCGGGCCGACAGTTCAGCCGCCGCGGTCAGCGCCGAGGCCGCGTACTTGACGCCATGGTGCTCCTCGAAGCGCGACTTCAGTCCGCGCAGGATCTGCACGGTCTGGTCCACCGAAGGCTCGACCACGTCGATCTTCTGGAAACGACGCGACAGCGCCGCATCCTTCTCGAAAATGCCGCGATATTCCGTGAACGTGGTGGCACCGACGCACTTGAGCTGGCCCGACGACAGCGCCGGCTTGAGCAGGTTGCTGGCATCCAGCGTGCCGCCCGACGCGGCGCCTGCGCCGATCAGCGTATGGATTTCGTCGATGAACAGGATCGCGTGCGGATTATCCTTGAGCGACTTCAGCACGCCCTTGAGGCGCTGTTCGAAATCGCCGCGGTACTTGGTGCCGGCCAGCAGCGCGCCCATGTCGAGCGAGTACACGGTCGCCTTTTCCAGGATATCCGGCACTTCGTTCTTGGTGATGCGCCAGGCCAGGCCTTCCGCAATGGCGGTCTTGCCCACGCCGGCTTCGCCCACCAGCAGCGGGTTGTTCTTGCGCCGGCGGCACAGCACCTGCACCACGCGCTCCACCTCGCTGTCGCGGCCGATCAGCGGATCGATCTTGCCGGCCTTGGCCAGCGCGTTCAGGTTCTGGGTGTACTGCTCGAGCGGGCTTTCCTTGCCGTCACCGCCCTCGCCTTCGGGGTTGCCCTCGCCGTGCTTGGCCGGTTCGGCCTGGTCCTTGCGGATGCCGTGGCTGATGAAGTTGACCACGTCCAGGCGCGTCACGCCCTGCTGCTGCAGGTAGTACACCGCGTGGGAGTCCTTTTCGCCGAAGATGGCCACCAGCACGTTCGCGCCGGTCACCTCCTTCTTGCCATTCGACGTCGACTGCACGTGCATGATGGCGCGCTGGATCACACGCTGGAAGCCCAGTGTGGGCTGCGTGTCCACTTCATCGGTGCCCGGTACGACAGGCGTGTTGTCTGCGATGAAATTCTTCAGACTGGTGCGCAAGTCCTCGATATTGGCCGCGCAGGCGCGCAGCACTTCAGCTGCTGTGGGGTTGTCGAGCAACGCCTGTAGCAGGTGTTCCACGGTAATGAACTCGTGGCGTGCCTGGCGAGCCTCGACAAAGGCCATGTGCAGACTTACTTCCAATTCTTGCGCAATCATGCTTCCTCCATCACGCACTGCAGGGGGTGGCCCGCCTGCCGCGCATGGGTTGATACAAGCTCGACCTTGGTCGCCGCAATATCCCGCGTGTAGATACCACAAACGCCTTTACCTTCCCGGTGGACGGTGAGCATGATCTGCGTCGCCGTTTCCCGGTCCCTGCTGAAATACTGCTGCAGGATCATCACGACAAACTCCATCGGAGTGTAGTCGTCATTGAGCAGGAGCACCTTGTACATCGCCGGCGGCTTGAGCTGCTGCTCTTTCCGCTCGATGACTGTGCCTGCTTCGCGTTGGGGGGTGTTCGCCAGCCGTGTCGCCATGGCTTTTATTCTAACCCTTACTCACAAGTCTGCAATTTGGGGAACTGGCCCGGTATTCAAGGGCAGCCCTTCGGAAAAATCCTAGCGTGGGCAACCGCACAAAGGGCGCCCGGCGCACGTTCACGGTGCATGGTACGCGCCCCCCGACCCTTGCCGGGGCATCGGGCAAGCCGCCAGGCGGCGTTTTCAAAAATCCATGCACCACGGCGACAAAGGTACCATCTGGCGCCGTTTCAATCCCGCCACACCCCACGCCCAGTGGGGAATCTGCCAGCTTGACAGTATGTAGGTTTGCCAGAAAAATCGTTTGCACATCGGGGCCTGGACAGCGAGCCGAAGCAAAAATGTCCAGACCGGATGTATCCGTGAGCAGGGAGGCCCACGACCGGCGTAGGTCAGCCATTTGCGGCTCGTTTCCGGAGGCGGTTTCGTTTCCGGACGGGCGCGGCGGCTGGCCACGCAAACTTCATTTGCGCGGCGCTTTACGCAGCCGGTCCGTCAGGAGCGGCAGGCTGGGCCCGCCAGGGTGGTTTTCAGCTGGCCATTGGTTTCCCCGCTTGAAATCAGCTTTTTCGTTGGGGGAGTTTATGGCAAGCGGTATCGTCAAATGGTTCAATGACGCCAAGGGTTTCGGATTTATCAAGCCGGACGATGGCGAGGAAGAACTGTTTGCGCACTTTTCGGCAATCCAGATGGCGGGCTTCAAGACGCTGAAGGAAGGCCAGCGCGTTTCGTTCGAGGTGGTGCAAGGCCCGAAGGGCAAGCAAGCCACGAACATCCAGGACGCCGCCCAGTAAAGTGCGCCGCGGCCGAATGCGCCATACAGAGCGGCGTCGGCCAATGCGGATGTGAAGGGGGGAAACTTCCTTCGGAACGGGATCCTGTGCCACGGCTGGCAATGCCAGCCCGGGGCACGCACCAAGCGCGTACGCCAAGCATCCGGAAAAAACGCCCGGCCCATGTGAACCATGTGCCGGGCGTTTCTGTTTCTGCGATGCCCGCTGCGGTTCCTGGTGCCGGAACGGCGTTCCGCAAATCCCAAGGTGCCGGCGCCGCGCCACTGGCATCTCCGCACCGCCCTTGACCGACAACCGGTCGACTCCCGAGGCCCGACGCGTTCCGCGCCCCGGGCGCTGACCTCGTCGAGCGGGGGTAGTGGCGCACCGTCAAGGAAACTTCCCAGGGTCGCCTCGCTTTCGTAGGAGCGCCATTTCGGCGTCGATGGTGGCTTCGTAGACTGGCCCGAGCCATCCCGCGCATGTTGCGCGCGGACACTCTCGACCATCGGAGTTTCGCCAAATGACACACACGCTACGGGCAGCTGCGTTCTGCGGCGCCATCGTCTTGGGGTCAGCCAGCGCAATCGCCACCCCACCGCCGCCTGGCCACGATCCTCACGCCTGGTCCTACGAAGGCGCGACGGACCCATCTCACTGGGGGGAACTGGACCCGGGATTCTTCCGGTGCGCCACGGGCGAGCGGCAGTCGCCGGTCGATATCCATGGCGCGACTCCGGCGCACCTGCCGCCGCTCGCGTTTCACTATCGGCCTACGCGGGCAAAGGTCGTCAATACCGGACATACGATCGAAGTGCGGCCCGCCGGCGATGAAACGCTGACGACGGCAACGGGCACCTATCGACTGGCGCAATTCCACTTTCACACGCCCAGCGAGACCCGCTTCAACGGCAAGGCCTATCCGCTGTCCGCGCACTTCGTCCACCAGGACGACCAGGGGCGCGTCGTGGCCGTGGTCGCTGTCATGTTCAGGATGGGCAAACCCAACCCGCAGCTGGCCACGCTGTTTCGTACGTTGCCTGGCCAGGGCGCCCAGCCCGTGCCGATGCCCGGCCGGGTCAACATCGCCGGCTTGCTGCCCAAATCGCACAATTACTACACGTTTTCCGGCAGCCTGACGACGCCGCCCTGCACCGAGGATGTCCGGTGGTATGTGATGAAGCAGCCGCTGACGATCTCGCCGCAACAACTGGCCGCGTTTCGTAGCCGCTATCCGATGAATGCACGGCCGCTCCAGCCGCTGGATGGGCGGGAGATTCAGTCGGGCAACTGAGCGCAGCGGACATGAAAACGCCCCGGCCACCTCACGGTGCCGGGGCGCTTGCCGTCGGGGTCGGCCAGCCTTACATGTTGTCGATCATCACCTGGCCAAACCCCGAGCACGACACCTGCGTCGCGCCTTCCAGCAGCCGCGCGAAGTCGTAGGTCACCTTCTTCGACTGGATCGATTTTTCCATCGACGCGATGATCAGGTCGGCGGCTTCGGTCCAGCCGATATGCCGCAGCATCATTTCTGCGGACAGGATTTCCGAACCCGGATTCACGTAGTCCTTGCCGGCGTATTTCGGCGCCGTGCCATGGGTGGCTTCGAACATCGCCACCTCGTCTGACATGTTGGCGCCGGGCGCGATGCCGATGCCGCCCACCTGGGCCGCCAGCGCGTCCGAGATGTAGTCGCCGTTCAGGTTCAGCGTGGCGATCACCGAATATTCGGCCGGGCGCAGCAGCACCTGCTGCAAAAACGCATCGGCGATGACGTCCTTGATCACGATGTCGCGGCCGGTCTTCGGGTTCTTGAACCGGCACCACGGGCCACCATCCACCAGTTCGGCACCGAATTCCTGCTGCGCCAGCTCGTAGCCCCAGTCACGGAAGCCACCCTCGGTGAACTTCATGATGTTGCCCTTGTGCACCAGCGTGACCGACGGCTTGTCGTTGTCGATCGCATACTGGATTGCCTTGCGCACCAGCCGCTGCGTACCCTGTTTCGATACCGGCTTCACGCCGACGGCCGACGTGTCCGGGAAACGGATCTTCTTGACGCCCATTTCGTCCTGCAGGAAGGCGATCAGCTTCTTCGCCCCCTCGCTGCCGGCCTCCCATTCGATGCCGGCGTAGATGTCTTCCGAATTCTCGCGGAAGATCACCATATTGGTCTTTTCGGGCTCGCGCACCGGCGACGGCACCCCCTTGAAATAGCGAACCGGGCGCAGGCACACATAAAGATCGAGCTGCTGGCGCAACGCCACGTTCAGGGACCGGATACCGCCGCCGACTGGCGTGGTCAGCGGGCCCTTGATCGACACCACGTATTCCTTGACCACGTCGAGCGTCTCGGCGGGCAGCCACACGTCCGGGCCGTAGATGCGCGTGGACTTCTCGCCGGCGAAGACCTCCATCCACGCGATCCTGCGCTGGCCGCCGTAGGCCTTGGCCACGGCGGCGTCCACCACCTTCAGCATCACCGGGGTGATATCGACGCCCGTGCCGTCGCCTTCGATATACGGAATGATCGGGTTGTCGGGCACGTTCAGCGAGAAATCGGCGTTGACCGTGATCTTCTCGCCTGCCGGCACTTTGATGTGCTGATACATGTTCGTCTCCAACTGCGGATGGGGTGATGGCTGGCACCAGGCCGCAAGCCTGGCGACGCGATTGTGTTGTGCGAGGCATTGTAACGGGCGTTTCGCCACCGTCGCGTGACACAGGCCAACGGCATCCGCGCCTGGCTGCCCGCCGCATCGCATATCAGTCTTATATAAGACATAAGACTATCCGTATATTATGCATAAAGCGATAGCACGCGCCAACCTTTGCGCGACGGCTAGGGCGGCACTGATGGATAATGCGCGCCCATGACCCTGATCGCCCTCAACAAGCCCTTCCAGATGATGAGCCAGTTCTCCGCGCATCCGTCGCGGGCGACGCTGGCCGATTGCGTCGACGTGCCCGGCGTCTATCCGGCCGGACGCCTTGACGCGGACAGTGAAGGCCTGCTGCTGCTGACCGACGACGGCGCGCTGCAGACGCGCATCGCCGATCCGAAGCACAAGCTGGCCAAAACCTATCTGGCGCAGGTGGAAGGCGTGCCCGACGATGCCGCGCTGGCCCGCCTGCGCGCGGGGGTGGATCTTGGCGATTTCACGACGCTGCCAGCGGCCGTGCGCGTGGTCGACTCCCCTGCCTGGCTGTGGGATCGCGACCCGCCGATCCGGTATCGGGCAGCCATTCCCACCACTTGGGTCGAGTTGCAGATTCGGGAAGGCAAGAACCGCCAGGTGCGCCGTATGACGGCTGCGGTCGGCTATCCCACGCTGCGGCTGATTCGCGCGGCTATCGGCAACCTGTCACTGCCCGATCTGGGCCTGATGCCGGCGCAATGGTGCGCCGTGGATGTCCACGCACTGGGACTTCTATCCCGGGCGTCACATGTCCGCGACGCAATACATGTGCGCAAGCGCTAGTAAAACGCAGTTACAAATAGTGATAAAGCTGACGTCAACGGCAAAAGATGGCGTCTCGTTGTTGCGAATGACACGTCTACGCGCGTCGAACCCTCCAAATACTGGATACATCTCTGAGGTACTCGCAATGAAAAAACTGATCGCTGCCCTGGTTGTTGGCCTGTTCGCCACTGGCGCTTTCGCCCAGGCTTCGGCTCCCGCTGCTGACGCTGCGCCGGCCGCCAAGGAAGCCGCGAAGCCCGCGAAGTCCACCCACCACAAGCATTCGTCGACCAAGCACCACGCCAAGAAGGCGGAAGCTTCGGCACCGGCCGCCCAGTAAGGCGACCCCGCGCGGGCACGCGTCCGCGCGACTGTAGAAAGGCAGGCGCCCATGCGACCTGCCTTTTTTCATGTCCGGCGCTTTTCGGCACGGCCGGCATGGCTGCGCTATGCTCTCGCCTGCAGCAAGACCCCCAACGACAAGATTCGCCATGCATCCCGTGTTCAAAACCCTGATGGCCGTGGGCGCCGCCGCGCTGACGAGCCTGGCCCAGGCGCAGTCCGCGCTGCCCGTCATCCCGTTGACCGCCGGCATGTATGCCATCCAGGCCGAAGTAGCGGCATCTTCCGAAGCCCGCGAGCGCGGGTTGATGTTCCGCAAGTCGATGCCCGCCAACGCCGGCATGCTGTTCGTGTTCGAGGAAAAGGCCGGGCACTGCTTCTGGATGCGCAACACGGACCTGCCTCTTTCCATCGCCTTCCTGGCCGATGACGGCAGCATCGTGAACATCGAGGACATGAAGCCCCAGACCGAGGACAACCACTGCCCGCGCGCCGCCGTGCGCTACGCGCTGGAGATGAACAAGGGCTGGTTTGCGCAGAAGGGCATCAAGCCCGGCGCAAAGATCGGCGGCCTGCCGCAAGCGCGGCAGGGGCAGTAGCGTTTCCTGGTCGGATCGTGTTGCTTAGTCGCGGAAGTTGTTGAAGTCCAGCGGTGCCTCGCTGACGTCCTTGCGCAGCAGCGCGATCACCGACTGCAGGTCGTCGCGCTTGGTACCCGTCACGCGCACGGCGTCGCCCTGGATGCTGGCCTGCACCTTGATCTTGCTGTCCTTGATCATGCGCACGATTTTCTTCGACAGGTCGCCGGTCACGCCCTTCTTGATCGTGATGACCTGCTTGACCTTGTCGCCGCTGATCTTCTCGACCTTGCCGTAGTCCAGGAAGCGCACGTCCACGTTGCGCTTGGCCATCTTGTTGATCATCACGTCCTTGACCTGGCCGAGCTTGAAGTCGTCATCGGCAAACGCGGTCAGTTCGCCTTCCTTCTGCTCGACGCGGGCGTCGGATCCCTTGAAGTCGAAACGCGTGGAGATTTCCTTGTTGGCCTGCTCCACGGCGTTCTTCACTTCCACCATATTGGCTTCACACACTACGTCAAACGACGGCATATCGATTCTCCTGGTCTTGCGTGGCCCGCCGTTTGCCCCGGCGGGCGGTTCATGCGGTTACGTATAATCTTGGCCTGCCCCGGTCCGGGGTGCTTTCCCCGTCCTTCATGGCAGATTTTTACGAATTTTATCCCCTGCGCACCCACAATACATTCGGCTTCGATGCGCGTGCGCGGCTGGCGGCGCATATTCGCAGCGAATCTGACCTGGTGTCGGCCCTGTCCGACCCGCGCGCGGCCGGGATGCCGGTGGTGGTGCTCGGGGGCGGCAGCAACGTCGTGCTGACCGGCGATCTCGATGCCTGCGTGCTGCTGATGGAAATCCCGGGCTACGACATCGCCGAGGACACCACCGAAGGCCGCGCCGACTGGCTCGTGACGGCCGGCGCCGGTGAAAACTGGCACGGGCTGGTGAGCCGCACGGTTGCCGACGGCATGCCGGGCCTTGAAAACCTGGCCCTGATTCCGGGCACGGCCGGCGCCGCCCCGATCCAGAACATCGGCGCCTATGGCGTGGAACTGCGCGACCGGTTTGCACGGCTGCGGGCCTACGATCGCCAGGCGCGCGAATTCGTCACGCTCGATCTGGACGCCTGCGGATTCGGCTACCGCGACAGCCTGTTCAAGCGCGAAGGCCGCGACCGCTACATCATCACGGCCGTGACGCTGCGCCTGCCGAAGACCTGGGAGCCGGTGCTCAACTACGGCGAACTGGCGCGTGAACTGCAACACATTGCATCACCCGGCGCCGCACAGGTGCGGGATGCCGTCATCGCCATCCGCTCGCGCAAGCTGCCCGATCCGGCACAAATCGGCAACGCGGGCTCGTTCTTCAAGAATCCGGTGGTGGAAGCGTTGCAGCGCGATGCGTTGCTGGCCGAGCATCCGGCGCTGGTCAGCTATCCCCAGCCCGACGGCCGCTACAAGCTGGCAGCGGGCTGGCTGATCGACCAGTGCGGCTTCAAGGGCCTGGACGACGGCCCCGTAGGCGTCTACGGCAAGCAGGCGCTGGTGCTGGTACATCACGGCGGCGGCACGGGCGCCGCGCTGCTGAAGCTGGCGGACCGCATCGCCGATACGGTCCAGGCGCGCTTCGGCGTCAGGATCGAGCCGGAACCGGTGATTCTCTGAGCGGCGGCACGACAGCCGGCATCACTGGAAATGGCAGACGTAGTCCAGCGTGTCGGTCACTTCGATGTCGAAGCTGCTGTTGCCCGGCACGTCGAACTGCTGGCCCGCGCCGTAGGTCTTCCATTCTTCCGAGCCGGCCAGGCGCACGCGGCAGCTGCCCGCGTTGATTTCCATGACTTCCGGCGCGCCCGTGCTGAACGTCAGCGCGGACGGGAAGATCACGCCCAGCGTCTTGCGCGTGCCGTCGGCAAACAGCACCGTGTGGCTCACGCACTTGCCATCGAAATACAGGTTGGCCTTCTTGACGACCGACACATTGTCGAACTGGCTCATCTCAATCTCCTCGGATCTTGCGGTTCGTAAAGACGTAAAAAAGGGAGCCATCGCGGCCCCCCTTTCATTGGCTCCGGCGCCGGCTCAATAGCGGCCGCAGAGCAGGTATTCCATCAGCGCCTTCTGGACGTGCAGGCGGTTCTCGGCTTCTTCCCAGACCACGCTGCGCGGGCCGTCGATGACGGCGGCTTCCACTTCCTCGCCACGGTGCGCCGGCAGGCAGTGCATGAACAGCGCGTCGTCAGCGGCGCGGTCCATCA
This sequence comes from Ralstonia sp. 25mfcol4.1, assembly GCF_900104095.1. Lineage (GTDB taxonomy): Bacteria > Pseudomonadota > Gammaproteobacteria > Burkholderiales > Burkholderiaceae > Cupriavidus. Next base: position 190,035 of record NZ_FNJO01000012.1, read on the forward strand.
TCGCCGTGGTCACCATCCAGTCCTTGAACGCGCGCTTGCGCGCTTCGTTCTCGGCCTCGAAGCCCATGCTGGTCCACACGTCGGTGGTCACCAGGTGCGCGCCCTGGCAGGCTTCCAGCGGATTGGCGAACACCTTCACGCGCGGCGCGGCCGATGCCGGCACCATCGCCGGGTCGAGCTGGTAGCCCGGGGGCGCCGAGAACGTGAACGTGAAGTCGAGCCGCTCGGCCGCCTGGATCCAGGTGTACGCCATGTTGTTGGCGTCGCCGATCCACGCCACGGTCTTGCCGGCAATGCTGCCGCGCTGCTCGATATACGTGAAGATATCGGCCAGCACCTGGCAGGGGTGGTATTCGTTGGTCAGCCCGTTGATCACCGGCACGCGCGAATGCGCGGCAAAGCGGTCGATGATGTCCTGGCCGTAGGTGCGGATCATGATGATGTCGACCATGCGCGAGATCACCTGTGCGGCATCCTCGATCGGCTCGCCACGGCCCAGCTGCGAATCACGCGTGTTCAGGAACACGGCATGGCCACCCAGCTGGTGGACACCGGCCTCGAACGACAGGCGCGTACGCGTGGAATTCTTTTCGAAGATCATGGCCAGCGTGCGGTCGTGCAGCGGGTGCCATGTCTCGTAGTTCTTGAACTTCGCCTTCAGGATCCTCGCGCGGTCCAGCAGGTACGCGTACTCGTCGGCACCGAGATCGCTGAACTGGAGGTAATGCTTGATCGGGGTTGGGCTCATAAAACAAAGAAAGCGGCTCGCTTTGGACACGCAGCCCGATTGCGCGGAAGGGCAATCTTTCAAGGCCGGAGCGTGTCGCGGAGCCGCCTTTCGCGTCGCTTACGCAATGTAATTGCAAAGATCATAAGGGATTATTCCAGCTTTGGCGAGCCCGCTCCGTTAACCTCCGGAGGCGGCACTGGCGCCGCACTGGCGGCCACTGACAGGTTTCCGACAGGATTCAGCCTTATGCGCAGGTCTTATATAAGATATAATACTCGCTGATTCACGCGGGGCCCGGCATACCCATGCCAACAGCCCGCCGCCGGCATCAAAAGTGCCCCCGCCGACACCACCGCCCCGCTGGTCATGTCCGGATGCGCGCGAACCAATCGCCCGCCGGATGCGTCAAACGGTGCGCCCGTTGAAGCGGGTTTACCGTCGAGTCACCAAGCAGATCCCCGCAGTCCCATGACCACCCCCCAAGTCCGCGAATATTTCATCCAAGGCGTTACGAAGGAAGGCAAGACCTTCCGCCCCAGCGACTGGGCCGAGCGGCTGTGCGGCGTGATGGCGCAATTCCGTCCCGAAGGCGATACCGGCGATCCCCGCCTGACGTACTCGCCGTATGTGCGTCCGGTGATCGTGGCTGGCGTCAAAAACGTGGTGGTCGATACCCGGCTGCGCGACATCGAGCCGAAGGCGCTCGATTTCGTCCTGAACTTCGCGCGCGACAACAACCTCCAGGTCGTGGAAGCCTGCTCGGTCGAGCACTGACACCGAAGGCGACGCACCCGAATGAATAAACCCGGCCGGCGCCGGGTTTTTTGTTGACCGGTCGCGCACGCGACCGAAGGCAGGGACAGCGACGCGCCAGAAAACAAAAAGCCCGTCCGGAGACGGGCTTTTCTTTCTGCAGGCCACCGGGGTGGCCCAGGCAGACTTAGGCGGCCATGCCCTTGATGGCGGCCGACAGGCGCGACTTGTGACGTGCGGCCTTGTTCTTGTGCACGATCTTCTTGTCAGCAATGCTGTCGATGATCGTTTGCGACTGCTTGAAGATTTCAGCAGCAGCAGCCTTGTCGCCGGCGTCGATCGCCTTGCGAACTGCCTTGACGGCGGTGCGCAGACGCGAGCGCAGGCTGGAATTGTGGGCGTTCGCGGCGACGGCTTGGCGCGCGCGCTTGCGAGCTTGTGCGGAATTTGCCATGTATCTCTTCCTGAATTCAGAATGCGCGCCCGGGGCGACGCAATAGTTTGGGACGCAACAATTAAGTCACATCTTGCGACCCGGGATGTTTCGACAAACGAATCCTGGACGCGACTGTCCTTGCGAATCGGCGATTATACACACATGCCCGCGGCACAGGCAAGGGTGATTCGTATACCCATGCTGACGGTCGCCCCGCAACGGCCGATCCGTATAATAAGCGCCACATCCGGCGCCGCCTGGCCGCAGACCGTGGCGCCGCGGCAACTTTTGGGGCCAAACGGGCGTCTGAACCGCGTTCCGCCCTGGCTGCGCAGCCGCCGGCCGGCCTGAAGCTTTCCCCGACTACCACCTTGAACCTTCTCAAAGCCCTTGCCACCATCAGTGGCCTGACGATGCTGTCACGCATCACGGGCCTGATGCGCGAAATCCTGATTGCCCGGGCCTTCGGCGCTTCGGACATGACCGACGCCTTCAACGTGGCGTTCCGCATCCCCAACATGCTGCGCCGCATCTTCGGCGAGGGGGCTTTCTCGCAGGCCTTCGTGCCGATCCTGAACGAATACCACGGCAAGCGCGGCGACGCCGAGACGCATCTGCTGATCGACGCCGTGGCCACGGTGATGGCGTGGGTGCTGGCCGCCGTTTCGCTGGTGGGCGTGATTGCCGCGCCGATCGTCATGACCGTGGTGGCCACGGGCTTCCGTGGCGACGCCGACACCTACGACTCGGCGGTGTTCATGACGCGCGTGATGTTCCCGTACATCGGCCTGATCTCGATGGTGGCACTGGCCTCCGGCATCCTGAACAGCTGGCGCAACTTCGCGGTGCCCGCCTTCACGCCCGTGCTGCTCAATCTCTGCCTGATCGTGGCCGCGGTCTGGGTGGGCCCCCACTTGACGCAACCGATCTACGCGCAGGCGTGGGGCGTGCTCATCGGCGGCGTGCTGCAGCTGGCCATCCAGGTGCCCGCCATGCGCCGTCTGGGCGTGCTGCCGCGGATTTCGCTGAACCTGCGCCAGGCCTGGGCCAATCCCGGCGTGCGGCGCGTGGTCAAGCAGATGGCGCCAGCCCTGCTGGCCGTGTCGGTGGCCCAGATCAGCCTGATCATCAATACGAATATCGCATCGCGCCTGGGCGCCGGGGCCGTGTCGTACATCACCTATGCAGACCGTCTGATGGAGTTCCCGACGGCGCTGCTGGGCGTGGCGCTGGGCACCATCCTGCTGCCAAGCCTGTCGCGCGCCAACGCCAACGACAACCGCGAGGAATACTCGGGCCTGCTCGACTGGGGCCTGCGGCTGACGTTCCTGCTCGCCCTGCCCTGCGCGGCCGGGCTGATGCTGTTCGGCACGCCGCTGACATCCGTGCTGTTCAACTATGGCCGCTTCGACGCCCATGCGGTGGAGATGACGCGTCAGGCGCTGGGCACGTATGGCGTGGGCCTGCTGGCACTGATTCTCATCAAGATCCTGACGCCGGGCTTCTATGCGCGGCAGGACATCCGCACCCCGGTCAAGATCGCGATCCTGGTGCTGGTCATCACCCAGTTGTCGAACTTCGTGTTCGTGCCCGTGCTGGGCCATGCCGGCCTGCCGCTGTCGATCAGCTTCGGCGCCACGGTCAATGCGCTGCTGCTGTTCTTCGGGTTGCGCCGGCGCGGTTTCTACCATCCGGCGCCGGGCTGGGGCATGTTCCTGCTGCGGCTGGCGGCGGCCATGCTGATCCTGTCGGGCATGCTGCTGTGGTTCTCCCGCAATTTCGACTGGGTGGCGATGGGTGCCACGCCGTGGCTGCGCATCGCGCTGATGGCGGCCTGCCTGGTACTTGCGGCGGCGGTCTACTTCGGTACACTGTGGCTCATGGGCCTGCGCTACGCAGCCTTCCGGCGCCGCGCCGGCTAGTAGGAAGCGCTAAAGAGCATGAGGCATGGGATCCACTTGACACCCAAGGTCGGCGAGGCGTTTAAGCAGGCGGCGGATGGTCTTGTTGACGTCGTGACGGTTGAAGTGATCGGAACCAAGGTCGGCGTACTCAACGCCATCGCGAAGCATATGGTAGGCAGCGGTAAGCATGGAGGCGGCGACCGCGAGGATTGCCTTCTTGCCACCGCGGCGGGCCTTGATGCGCAGGAATTGGGCGTGCAGATAGCTGGTTTTAACGCGTACAGCAGCCCAGGCCGCCGTCACCAAGGCAGTTTTGAGCCAGGTCCCACTCTTTCGCACGCGCGTGCTGCGGCGCTTGCCGGCGCTCTCATCGTTACGCGGGCACAGCCCTGCCCAGGACACCAGGTGGCCAG
>NZ_FNJO01000014.1 GCF_900104095.1 Ralstonia sp. 25mfcol4.1
CTCGCTCTTTCGAGCGGTCGCTCACTCTCAGAAAACTGACTGGCTCGCGTCTCGCGACGCAAACCAACATGTTTTACTGTGCGAGCACTGATAACTTTTGAAGCATCACGAAGCCAAAGCCCCGTGGCGTTCGCCATCAAGCGCCCACACTTATCGGTTGTTTGTTTGTTAAAGAACCCCAGCAACCGGCTTTGCCGTTCGCTGTCGCTGCGTCTTTCGTTGCAGCGGAGAAACGAGATTATGCAGAGCATTCAACGTTTCGTCAACAGTTTTCGCAGAACTTTTTTCTGCCGGCCAGCGCTGCAAACCTCGCAACTCCAACCCCCTGTCAACCCCGCAACCCTTGTCGCTGCTGCGTTTGCAGCGCGCTTTGTGTTGCGAGGGGGCGAATATTAGGCCCGTTCCGCGACCTTTGCAACACGCATGTCACGAATTCATGGCGAGACATTCGGAATCCGCGACACAAGCCGTTGATCGCAAAGGAAAATCGGCCCGGCAAATTATTATCGGGCCGACCAATACCCCTCAACTTGCCTCGGGTATCTCCTGACTCAAGTTTCAGCGATGCTTAAAAACAGGTGGCCGTTTCTCCACAAACGCGGCCATCCCTTCCTTCTGATCCTCGGTCGCGAACGTCGAATGGAACAGGCGCCGCTCGAAACGGACGCCCTCGTTGAGCGTTGTCTCATAGGCCGCGTTGATCGACTCCTTGATCATCATGACCACCGGCAGCGAGTAGCCGGCAATCGTCTCGGCCGCCGACACAGCCTCGTCCACCAGCTTGTCGGCCGCCACCACGCGCGACACCAGCCCGGCCCGCTCGGCCTCCGCGGCGTCCATCATGCGCGCCGTCAGGCACAGGTCCATGGCCTTGGCCTTCGATACAGCGCGTGGCAGCCGCTGCGTGCCGCCCGCACCGGGCATGGTGCCCAGCTTGACCTCGGGCTGGCCGAACTTCGCGCTGTCCGCGGCAATCACGATGTCGCACATCATCGCCAGTTCGCACCCGCCTCCGAGCGCGTAGCCGCCCACCGCCGCGATCACCGGCTTGCGGATGCGGCGGATGGTTTCCCAGTTGCGCGTGATGTAGTCGCCCTTGTAGACATCCATATAGGAATACCGGGCCATCATGCCGATGTCGGCGCCGGCCGCGAATGCGCGCTCGCTACCTGTGATGACGATGCAGCCGATGGCCTCGTCCGCGTCGAATGCGGTCAGCGCGGCGCCCAGTTCGTCCATCAGGGCGTCATTGAGCGCGTTCAGCGCCTTGGGGCGATTGAGCGTGACCAGCCCGACGCGGCCACGCGTCTCCACCAGGATGTTCTCGTACGGCATGTCTTCTCCTTGCGATGAGAGGAATCGGTGATCTGTCTGATACAGAAGCGGATCGATACTCGCCCGCCGCCGTGGCGCCGGTCAAGGCGGGCTGCCACCTCTTGCGCCGTGCCCGCATCCCTACTACTATTTGCCGACCGACTGGTCGGTTAATTTAAAGGACGTATGCCGCTATCTACAATGGCCATGCGACCCATTGCGGCAGCAGATCCGCATATCGACCCGAAGATCAAATGGCGCAGGAGACCACCATGCCCCCGTCCCAGGTTAGCCCGGCCAGCCCGGTTAGCCCCGCGCACGCCCCAACGCGTGCGAGTCTCGAATCCGGCCCCATCCTGCTGCGCTGGCACGGCGATGTGGCCGTCATCACGCTCAACCGCCCCGACAAGCTCAACAGCTTCACCCGCGACATGCATCGCGCGCTGGTGCAGGCGCTGGATCAGACCGAAGCCGGCGGTGCCCGCGCGCTGCTGCTGACCGGCGCCGGCCGGGGCTTCTGTGCTGGGCAGGACCTGGCCGATCTCGATTTCACGCCCGGCCAGGCCACCGATCTGGGCGAACTGATCGATACCTGGTTCAATCCGCTGGTACGCCGCCTGCAGGCGATGCCGCTGCCCGTGATCGCCGCGGTCAACGGCACGGCCGCGGGCGCGGGCGCCAATCTGGCGCTGGCGTGCGACATGGTGCTGGCGGCCCGCTCGGCCAGCTTTATCCAGGCGTTCATCAAGATCGGGCTGGTGCCCGATTCCGGCGGCACGTGGCTGCTGCCCAAGCGCCTTGGCATGGCCCGCGCGCTGGGCCTGGCGATGACCGGCGACAAGCTCAGCGCCGAGGAAGCCGAGAAATGGGGCCTGATCTGGGAAACGATGGACGACCCCCTGCTCATGGAACAGGCCATGGCGCTGGCCACCCACCTGGCCGCGCAGCCCACGCGCGCCCTGGCGGCGATCAAGCAGTCGATGCACGCCAGCGCCACGAACACCTTCGACGCCCAGCTCGACCTCGAACGAGACCTGCAGCGCCAGCTTGGCCAGTCCCACGACTACAACGAAGGCGTGAACGCCTTTCTTGAAAAGCGCGCCCCGCACTTCAAGGGCGCCTGATCCCCTCCCCCGCGAGTGAAGGAGACCCGCTTGAACCAAGACCCCCAGGCCCTCGCCCAGGCCACCGCGCATGCCATGTACGAGTCCGACGCCTGCAGCCGCTGGCTGGGCATGGTGATCGAGGAAGTCCGCCCCGGCTACGCCCGCCTGTCGATGCCGGTGCGCCCCGAGTTCCTGAACGGCCATGCCATCTGCCATGGCGGCCTGATGTTCACGCTGGCCGATTCGGCCTTCGCGTTCGCCTGCAACAGCCATAACATCAACACCGTGGCGTCGGGCTGCAGCATCGAATTCCTGCGTCCCGTGCAGGGCGGCGACGTGCTGACGGCCGAAGCCGTCGAGCAGATCCTGTCCGGCCGGCATGGCGTGTACGACATCAAGGTGACCAACCGCGCCGGCGAGCCGGTGGCGATGTTCCGGGGCAAGTCGGCCCAGATCAAGGGGCACGTCATCCCACCGGCCGAGGCCTGACACCAGACAAACGCGGTACCCTGCGCCAACGTAGCGCACCCATCCCGGAAACGTGGAGACATCATGAGTACGCGCCTCACCGATCTGCCGCTGGAGCCGATCGAGACTGCCAGCCGGCAGCAACTGCAAGCCCTGCAGCTTGAACGCCTGAAATGGTCGCTGCGCCATGCCTACGAGAACTCGCCCGTGTACCGGCGCAAGTTCGACCAGGCAGGCGTGCATCCCGACCAGGTGCAGTCGCTGTCCGACCTGGCGCGCTTTCCGTTCACCACGAAGAAGGACCTGCGCGACAACTACCCGTTCGGCATGTTTGCGGTGCCGCAGGACCGCGTGGCGCGCGTCCATGCCTCGTCGGGCACCACCGGCAAGCCCACGGTTGTCGGCTACACGCTGCGGGATATCGACACCTGGGCCACGGTGATGGCACGCTCGATCCGCGCGTCGGGTGCGCGGCGCGGCGACAAGGTGCACATCAGCTACGGCTACGGGCTGTTCACGGGCGGGCTTGGCGCGCACTACGGCGTCGAGAAGGCCGGCCTGACGGCCATCCCGTTCGGCGGCGGCCAGACCGAGCGCCAGGTGCAGCTGATCCAGGACTTCAAGCCCGAGGTCATCATGGTGACGCCCAGCTACATGCTGGCGATTGCCGACGAACTGGAGCGCCAGGGCATCGACCCCGCGTCGACGTCGCTGCGCATCGGCATCTTCGGGGCCGAGCCGTGGACACCCGAGATGCGGCAGGCGATCGAAAAGCGCATGGGCATCTCGGCCGTCGACATCTATGGGCTGTCCGAAGTGATGGGTCCGGGCGTGGCCAACGAATGCGCCGAGACCAAGGACGGTCCCACCATCTGGGAAGACCACTTCTATCCCGAGATCATCGATCCCGACACCGGCGACGTGCTGCCCGATGGCGAATTCGGCGAACTGGTCTTCACGTCGCTCAGCAAGGAGGCGATGCCGGTGGTCCGCTATCGCACGCGAGACCTCACCCGCCTGCTGCCGGGCACCGCCCGGGCAGCCTTCCGCCGCATGGAGAAAATCACGGGCCGCACCGACGACATGATGATCGTGCGCGGCGTGAACGTGTTCCCGTCGCAGATCGAGGAACTGATCCTCAAGCACACCGAACTGGCGCCGCACTACCAGTGCGTGCTGGGCAAGGAGGGGCCGCTCGACACCCTGACCGTGCGCGTGGAATGCGCCCACGGCGCCGAGCCGTCGGTGGCGGCCCGGGCGCGCGAGCAGCTGACACACGACATCAAGGCCTATATCGGCGTCACGGCGGGCATCGAGATCCTGCCGGAAGGCGGCGTCGAGCGGTCGGTGGGCAAGGCGCGGCGCATCGTCGACAACCGGCCGCGCTGACCGTCACCGGGCGTCAGCCGTCACCCGCCCCCCGCTACCGGGCGCGGGCCGAGCGATGCGTCTCGCGCTTGAAGCCCAGCCGGCGCGCCAGCTTGTGGAGGTTGCTGGCATCCACGCCAAGCTGGCGCGCGGCCTGCGACCAGTTGCCGTCCTGCGCCAGCAAGGCCTGCTCGATGCAGCGCCGCTGGCAGGAATCCACCGCCTCGCGCAGCGACACGGCCGGCACCACCACCGGCGGCGCCAGCTCGACCGGCGTCACGGCGGCCGGGGTCAGCCCGCCGCCCACCCCATCGGCATCGAACAGATCGCGGAACAGGTCGGCGTCGAGCGTCAGGATGTCCACGCGATTGGCGCCCCGGCTCACCAGCTTCAGCGCCGCGCGGCTGATCACGTGTTCCAGCTCCCGCACATTGCCCGGCCACGGATAACGCCGCAGCGCGTCCTGCGCGGCGGCGGACAGGCGCAGGCTGCGCAAGCCCAGCCGCGCGCGGTTCAGTTCCAGGAAATGTCCGGCCAGCAGCAGCACGTCGTTGTCGCGTTCGCGCAGCGGCGGAATCGGAATCGGATACACCGACAGCCGGTGATACAGGTCGGCACGGAACGAGCCATCGCGCACATGCTCGCGCAGGTGGCGATTGGTGGCGGCGATCACGCGCACGTCCACGCGGCGCGGCCGGTCGGACCCGAGCCGCTGGATCTCGCCGTTCTGCAGCGTGCGCAGCAGCTTGGCCTGGATCGACAGCGGCAGTTCGCCCACTTCGTCCAGGAACAGCGTGCCGCCATCGGCGGCCTCGAAGCGGCCGGGCCGCTCGCCCGTGGCGCCCGAGAACGCGCCGCGCGCATGGCCGAACAGTTCGCTCTCGGCCAGCGACTCCGGCAACGCCGCGCAGTTCACGTGGATCAGCGGCCGGTTGCGGCGCCGCGACAGCCGGTGCAGGCGGTGCGCGAACAGTTCCTTGCCCACGCCGGTTTCGCCCAGCAGCAGCACCGGCAGCTCCGAATCCGCCACCACGCGCAGTTCGTGCAGCAGGTGGCCGATGGCCTGGCTCTGGCCGATGATCTCGCCGTCGTCGCGCACCACGTCGCCAGCGGGCGCGTCGATCCGCCCCTGCCGTAGCGCCCGGATCTCCGCCTCCAGCCGCGTGATGCGGATGGCGGCCTCGATGACCGGCGTCAGCCGTTGCAGCTCGATCTGGGCGGCATCGGTGAACGTGCCCACCTGCAGCGCATCGAGCGTCAGCACGCCCCACGTCTTGCCTTCGGCTTCCAGGCTGATGCCCATGCAGTCGTGCACCGGCAGCGGCTCGCCAACGTGTTCGTCGATCAGGCCGTCGTAGGGGTCGGGCAGTGCGCTGTCATGGTGGAAGCACGTCACGCCCCGGCGCGCCAGGATGGCCGCCAGCCGCGGATGCAGGCGCACCGCGAAGCGGCGCCCCAACGCGTCGCGCACCAGGCCATCGACGGCCAACGGCCGCAACTGGTCTTCCTCCAGGCGCAGCAGCGCCACCGCGCCGCAACGGAAATGCGCGCGCAGGCTGCCCACCAGTCTCTGCATCCGAACTGCCTGCGGCAGATCCGCGCACAGGTCGGCCTGTAGTAGCTCGCCAATCATGGTTGAAAACACCCTCTTCAGGTTCGATTCACCACGCCGGCTCGCGGTCCAAAAGACCCTGCCGAAAGGTAAATCATTGAATCTTTGAATATTTCTGATGGGCACGAGATTCGCACAAGAGACGTCGGCATTTATTGAGAAGGAGCAAACCATGAGCATGCAAGACCAGTCTCTGGGCCAGTTGGCTCGCCGGATCCCCGGTGCGACGAAGATCTTCCACGACTACGACCTCGACTTCTGCTGTGGCGGTTCGCACACATTGCGCGACGCTGCCCAGGCCAAGGGGCTGGACGCCGCCGCGATCGAAGCCCGCCTGCAGGCACTGCAGGCCGAGGCCCCCGCCGCAGGCCACGACTGGAGCGAAGTGCCGGCCGGGGAACTGATCGGCTACATCCTGGCGCGCTTTCACGAGCGCCACCGGGAGCAGTTGCCTGAACTGATCCGCCTGGCGCGGCGCGTCGAGGAAGTGCACGGCGACCGGCCCGAATGCCCGGTGGGCCTGGCCGATCACCTCAGCGTGATGCTGCAGGAACTGCTGAGCCATATGCAGAAGGAAGAACAGGTGCTGTTCCCGATGCTGTCGCGCGGCATGGGCGCCATGGCCTGCGCGCCGATCACGGTCATGCGCATGGAGCACGACGACCACGGCGCCGCGCTGCAGCGGCTGTCGGACCTGACACACGACATCACGCTGCCGCGCGCCGCGTGCAACACGTGGCGGGCGCTGTACCTGGGCCTGCGCACGTTCCGCGAAGACCTGATGGAACACATCCATCTGGAAAACAACGTGCTGTTCGAGAACGCCGCGCGTCCGGCGCACCCCGCGAATCCGGCGCACTGATCCCGACCTCTGACCGGCGAGCCATCTCGCATCCTGCCAACCCATACACGCGTACCGATACGCATCCATCATGGGCCCCTACAAGAAACTATGGTTCACGCTGATCGCCGTGCTGGCGATCACGTTCGCGCTCCTTGGCTACTACGGCGCCGAGGTCTACCGGCAGCAGCCGCCCATCCCGGCGCAGGTCGTCACCACTGACGGCGCGAAGCTGTTCACCGCCGAGGACATCCTCGACGGCCAGACCGCCTGGCAGTCGGTGGGCGGCATGCAGCTTGGCTCGATCTGGGGCCACGGTGCCTACCAGGCGCCCGACTGGACGGCCGACTGGCTGCACCGCGAACTCACCGCGTGGCTGGACCTGGCCGCACGCGAGCGATTCGGCAAGGACTTTGCCGTGCTCGACGCCGGCGACCAGGCCATGCTGCGCGCGCACCTGAAGGCCGAATACCGTGGCAACCACACCGACGCCGGCAACGTGCTGACCGTGTCGCCACGCCGCGCCAAGGCCATCGAGATGACGGCCGGCTATTACCAGCGCCTGTTCTCCGACGCGCCCGAACTGCACAAGAGCCGGGAGAGTTTCGCGATGAAGGAAAACACGCTGCCCTCGCCCGAGCGGCGCGTGCAGCTCACGCATTTCTTCTTCTGGACAGCGTGGGCCGCCGCCACCGACCGTCCCGGCCACACCGCCACCTACACCAACAACTGGCCGCATGAACCGCTGATCGACAATCGCCCGACCGCCGAGAACGTGGTCTGGTCGGTGGCCAGCGTCGTGGTGCTGCTGGCCGGCGTGGGTCTGCTGATCTGGGCGTGGGCGTTCCTGCGCGGCAAGGAAGAGCCGCTGCCGCCCGCGCCGGCCCGCGATCCGCTGTCGACCTTTGCGCTGACACCCTCGCAACGCGCGCTGGGCAAGTACGTGTTCCTGGTGGTGGCGCTGTTCGCGTTCCAGGTGCTGATCGGCGGCTTCACCGCGCACTACACCGTCGAGGGCCAGAAGTTCTACGGCATCGACATGTCGCAGTGGTTCCCGTACGCGCTGGTTCGCACCTGGCATATCCAGAGCGCGCTGTTCTGGATCGCCACGGGCTTCCTCGCGGCCGGCCTGTTCCTGGCGCCGCTGATCAACGGCGGGAAGGATCCGAAGTACCAGCGGCTGGGCGTGGACATCCTGTTCTGGGCGCTGGTGGTGGTCGTGGTGGGCTCGTTCACGGGCAACTACCTGGCCATCGCGCAGAAGATGCCGGCCCACCTGAATTTCTGGCTGGGCCATCAGGGCTATGAGTATGTGGACCTGGGCCGCCTGTGGCAGATCGGCAAGCTGGCCGGGATCGTGATCTGGCTGGTGCTGATGCTGCGCGGCATCGCCCCGGCGCTCAAGGCACGCAGCGGGGCCGACAAGAACCTGCTGGCGCTGCTGACGTCGTCGGTGGTGGCCATCGGCCTGTTCTACGGCGCGGGCCTGTTCTACGGCGAACGCACCAGCCTCACGGTGATGGAGTACTGGCGCTGGTGGGTGGTCCACCTGTGGGTGGAAGGTTTCTTCGAGGTCTTTGCCACCACGGCGCTGGCCTTCGTCTTCTCCACGCTGGGCCTGGTGTCGCGCCCGATGGCCACTGCGGCCAGCCTGGCCTCGGCCTCGCTGTTCATGCTCGGCGGCATCCCGGGCACCTTCCACCATCTGTACTTTGCCGGCACCACCACGCCCGTGATGGCCATCGGCGCCACGTTCTCGGCGCTGGAAGTCATGCCGCTGATCGTGCTGGGCCATGAGGCCTGGGAAAACTGGCGACTCAAGGAACGCGCCCCGTGGATGAACAACCTGCGCTGGCCGGTGATGTGCTTCACGGCCGTGGCGTTCTGGAACATGCTCGGCGCCGGCGTGTTCGGCTTCATGATCAACCCGCCGATCTCGCTGTATTACGTGCAGGGCCTCAATACCACGCCGGTCCACGCGCACGCCGCGCTGTTCGGGGTCTATGGCTTCCTGGCGCTCGGCTTCACGCTGCTGGTGCTGCGTTACGTCCGCCCGGACTACAAGCTGAGCCCGCGCATGATGTCGATCGCGTTCTGGGGCCTGAACGGCGGCCTGGTGCTGATGATCGCCACCAGCCTGCTGCCGGTGGGCATCATCCAGGCGCTGGCCAGCATCCGCGAAGGGCTCTGGTACGCGCGCAGCGAAGCGTTCGTGCAGCAGCCGATCCTGCAGACGCTGCGCTGGGTACGCACCTTCGGCGACGTGGTCTTCCTGGTGGGCGCCCTGACCTTCGCGCTGCAAGTGGTGCTGGGGCTGCTGTCGCACGGCCCGGCACGCGAGGTGCCGGAAGGCCGTCTCGCTCGTCAGTAACGCCGTAACGCCGTAACGCCGGCAGGAAGCCGCCGTGCGGCTGTCGGGGCCCGGCGGCTTTTTTGCATCGATCGGCAGACGACATTCACCAGGCATCGAGCCGCCAGCCTTCGTCGGTGGCCAGCAGGCGGTCGGTCAATGCCAGGCCGTCCATAAAGAAATCGTCGTGCGATACCACGACGAGGGCGCCCTGGTAGCCCCGCAGCATCGTTTCCAGCGCCTGAGCCGACTGAAGATCCAGATGGTTGCTCGGTTCGTCGAGCAACAGCAGTTGCGGCGGCGGGTTGGCGTAGAGGGTGCAGGCCAGCGATGCCTTCAGCCGTTCGCCGCCGCTCAGCGCGCCGCTGGGGGCGGCGATCTTCTGCGCATCGAGCCCGAGTTGCGCCAGCAGCATGCGCAGGTTTGCCTCGGCGGCCGTGCAGTTCGCCGCCTGCATCTGCGCCAGGACTGACTGCTCCGGATCGAGATTGGCCAGTTGCTGGTCCAGGTAGACCGTCCCGGCCGAACGCCTGCAGGTGCCGGCCAACGGGGCAAACTGGCCTGCCAGCGTCTTCAGCAGCGTGGATTTTCCGCAACCGTTCGGCCCGACCACGCCCACGCGCTGCCTGGCCGTCACGGTCAGGCTGATGCTGCGGGTGGCGCCCACCACGAACGGTAGCGCCACCGCGTCAAGCTCGGCCAACCGCCGGTGCGCGGCCTGCGGACCCTGAGCGACCGGCACGCCGTGAAGTGTGATGTGTACCGCGTCTTCCACCTGCTGCGCGGCTTCGCGCACGCGCCGGTCCAGATCGGCCTGGCTGGCGGCTTGTTGCAGGCGCAGCTTGCCGGCGGACACTTCGCTGCGCGCCTTCTGGCCGCCGAGCAGGATTTTGGCCTGGTTCGCGGCTTTCCCCTCCCGGTTGCCGCGCGCCCGGCGCCGCGCCTGACGCTCGCGCTGATCCTGCATCGACCGTTGCTCGCGCCTGCGTTCGCGCTTGCGCTGGTCAAGCTGATCGATCGCGTGCTGCCGCTCGTCGGCCTTGCATTGGGCGTAGAACGTGTAGTTGCCGCCGTAGCTGCGCAGCCCCAGCGAGGACAGCTCCACGATGCGCGGCAGGGTATCCAGAAGCGCCCGGTCGTGGCTCAGCACCAGCAGACCGCGCGGCCACTGCTGCAATTGATCGATCAGCGCCCGACGCGCGGGACGGTCGAGGTGGTTGCTGGGCTCGTCCAGGATCAGGAAATCCGCTTCGGACAACATGGCGCCGATCAGCGCCACCCGCATGGCCTCGCCGCCGCTCAGGGTGTCGGCAGTCGTCGCCGCATCGAGATGACCCAGGCCGCTGCGATCGAGTGCCTGTTGCAGCCGCTGCCGCACATCCCAGCCGCTGCCCACGGTATCGAAATCGTCGGGGGCGCTGCTGCCCGCCTCGATCCGCGCCAGCGCGTCAAGCGTGTGCTGTACCCCGGCCAGGCCGGCCACGGTGGCATCGGCAGGCGGCGCCACCTGCTGGGGCAGATAGCGCACACTGCCGGAGCGCAGGCAGCGCCCGCGCGTGGCCGGCAACTGTCCCGCCAGAATCCGGGCCAGCACGGATTTCCCCGCACCATTGCGGCCGACCAGGCCGGTGGGGCGCTGGTCGAACGTCTCGTCGAGATCGGAGAAAAGGCGCCTGCCATCGGGCAGGACATAGGACAGGCCTTCGAGCCTGAGATAGGGATCGGTCATGCATGGATTCCAGAGATGCCAGGAACTCCCCCAGCTTGCGGGGGCGGGTGGAGACTGGCCGTCTTGTCGACGGCGGCATCAATGGCGCATGGGACCAATACCTCTGTGTTGGGTGATCAGGCGGCTATTGTAATAGGGATGAAAGAATCTTGCGTGGCTGGCTCCCCGCCCCCTCTCCCGCTGGCGGGAGCGGAGAGACAATCGCAGGGCGATGCAGCGCCGCCGCCACCACTTCCCCAACGACGATGATCGACGGGCTCGCCAGCCCCGCGCCCACGGCATCGGTCAGCTTCCCCAGCGTGCCAGCCCAGCTGCGCTGATCGGCGCAGCTGGCGTGCATCACTACCCCGGCCGGCATGTCCGGCCGCATCCCGGCCCGCAGCAGCGCCGCGCGGATCGACGCAATGCGATGCATGCCCATATAGATCACCAGCGTGGTGCCGCTGGCCGCCAGCGCCCGCCAGTCCGGTTCGCCATCGCCGCGCGTATGGGCGGTGACGAACGTCACGCCATGGCAATGGGCACGATGGGTCAGCGCGATACCGAGCGCCTGCGCGGCGGCCAGGCCGCTGCTGATGCCGTTGACCACCTCGACATCGAGCCCGTGCCCGCGCAGGAACGCCGCTTCCTCGCCGCCCCGGCCGAACATCAGCGGATCGCCACCCTTGACGCGCGCCACGCAGCGTCCCGCCAATGCATGCGCCAAGGTCTGGGCGTGGATGCTGGCCTGACTGACCGAGCAACGTCCGCCGCGCTTGCCGACGGAAACGATCTCGGTGCCCGGGCTTGCGTAGCACGTCATCATGTCGGGCACCAGATCGTCGATCAGCCAGACCTGCGCTTCCGACAGCGCCCGCGCGGCCTTGACCGTCACCAGGTCCGGATCGCCGGGGCCGACACCCACCAGCCAGACCTTGCCCGTTTTCGGGCCCTCGGCGCCCTGCCGCGCTTCTCTTTCCTGCCCCTCTCGCGCCTGGCGCGGGCCGTCCGTGTTCCACCGTTTCGTCATGTCATCTCCCGGTTCAATGGCTGGTGCCCGAAGAACGCGTGGTCTTGTTGAAGACGTTGTACTTGCCCACCGGCTTGTCCATCGGCAATCGCTTAATTTCCTGCAGCGTGGCCGCGTCGTAGACCACGATGGCGCCCTTGTCTTCCATCAGGCTGACCAGCGCATAGCGCCCATCGCGCGTGAACTCCACATGCGCCGCCGTCCGGCCGGGCGAAGGCGTGACGCTGCCCACCACCTTCAGCGTCTGCTTGTCGATGATCTGTAGCGTGTCGCGGCGCGGGCTCATCATGGCGTCGGTCCATGCATAGGGCGTGGCCTCGTGGCTGCGCAGAAAGAATCCCGGGCCATTCGTGGCGATGGTGGCCACGGTCTGCCAGGTCTGCATGTCGATCACGCTCAGCGCGCCCTGCTTGAGGTTGGGCGACGCCATCACGTCGCGCCCGTCACGCTGCCAGGTGATGCCGCTGCCCAGGTGCGGCATGCCGGACAAGGCCAGGTCCGCTACCTTGCGGCCGGCGTCGAGATCGATCACCTGGCCCGCGCCGCCGCGCGAGGCGCCCAGGATATGGCGATACGGCTGGTCGAAGAAGAAGTCGTCGAGCACGTCGTCCAGCGCGATCACGCGCGGTTCCAGCGAGGTGTAGGGAATCTCCCAGACCTCGGGGATATCGCGCAGCGCGGCGATAAACGAGCCACGCGGCGCGGCATCGTAAACCGCCGAAACGCGCGACGCCTTGCCGTTTGCCCCCGTCACGGGATACACCCGCGCCAGCGACAGGTCATCGGCACGCAGCAGCACCATGGTCTGCGGCAGCGTGTTGCCGGCCAGCACCCATTTGCCGTCGTCGCTGACCGCCACATTGCGCGTGTTCAGCCCCGCGCGTGTCTCGGCCACCAGCGTCAGGTTCCACAGGTCGTACTTGCTGATCCAGCCGTCACGGCTGGCCACATAGACATAGCGGCCGTCACGGCTGAACTTGGGGCCGCCGTGCAGCGCAAAGCGCGTCTGGAAGCGGTGGATCGGCTCCAGCTTGTCGCCATCGAGCACGCTCAGGTGGTGGCTGCCCGATTCCACCACCAGGAACAGGTTCGATGGATCGGCGCGGAAGACCGGCTTGTCCGGCAGGCTGCCCGGCGCGTGATAGGCCACGCGCGACGCGCGGATGTCTGCTGCCTCCCAGTGCGGCGCCTGCGCCGGCGCCGTCCGCAGCCAGGTGGCGATCCGGTCCAGCGTGGCCTCCGGCAACTGGCCGGCAAAGCCCGGCATCTGCGTGGCGGCCCGGCCATGACGCAGTACATCGCGCAAGGCATCGGGCTTGAGCCGCTCCAGGCTCTCCGGCAGCAGCGCCGGCCCCATGCCGCCGAGCCGGTCGGCGCCGTGGCAGGCCGCGCAATGCTGCTGGAAGGCTGCATCCGGGCCGGACAACGGACCGGACGCCGTGGACGCCGTGCCGGCATGCGCAGCCGTCCACGCGCACGCCGCCGTCGCCAGCCCCGCAATCAGTCGTTTCATGCCGCGACCTCCCGGCCGAGCGGATCGGCGATTTCCTCATCGGACAGATAACAGCCCGGATCTTCGGCCCACGGATTGCCGCTGACGGCATAGGCCCGCACGCGCGTGTTGCCGTTGCAGATCTCGCGATGGGCGCAGGTGGCGCAGCGCCCTTCCAGCGGCCGGGGGTTCGACTTGAGTCCGCGCATCAACGGATGGCTGCGATCGTCCCAGATATCGGCGAACGCCCGCTCTCGTACGTTGCCGATCGACACATGCCACCACATGGTGTCCGGATGCACATTGCCAAGGTTGTCGATATTGGCCACGCCCACCCCCGTGGCATTACCGCCCCAGTTGACCAGGCGTTGGCGCATGTCCGCCAGCCGGTCGGGCTGGCGCCGGGCGATCCAGTGCAGCAGGCCGACGCCATCGGCATCGTTGTTGCCCGTGACGAAATCGCCGGCCCGGCCTTCTTGCGCACGCGCCCAGACATGGTCGAACAGCCAATCCACGGCCACGCGCGTATGGGCGTGATGGGCATCGTCGCCGCGGTGGCTGCTGCCACGGCCCGCATAGTTGAAATGCGAGAGATAAAACTTGTCGATGCCTTCGGCTTCGGTCAGCGCCACCACATCGGGCAACTCGTCGGCATTGGCGTCGGTCAGCGTCATGCGCACACCCACGCGCAGGCCGCATTGGCGGGCCACGCGCAGCCCGTCCAGCGCCTGCCGGAACGCGCCGGGGCAGCGCCGGAAGCGATCGTGCGTGGCTTCCATGCCGTCCAGGCTCACGCCCACGTAGTCGAAGCCGGCCACCAGCAGCCGGGCGGCGTGGCGGGTGTCCAGCAGTGTGCCGTTCGACGACAGCGAGAGATGAAAGCCAAGCCGCTTGGCGTGCGCGGCAATCTCGTACAGGTCTGGCCGCAGCAACGGCTCGCCACCGGACAAAATCAGCGCCGGCACCCTGGCCGCCTTCAGCTGTTCCAGCACGCCGATGGCCTCCGTGGTAGACAGCTCGCCCTTGAAGTCGGTATCGGCCGACGTGGAATAGCAGTGCTTGCAGTTGAGGTTGCAGCGCCGCACCAGATTCCAGATCACCACCGGGCCACTGGCACGGCGCGGCGGTGCTACGGGGCCGCCATCGCGCAATGCCTCCATGAAGCGGGAAACTCTGAACATGATCAATCTCCGGAAGCCCGCAGGCGCAGGCCGGTTTTCTTGAGGATGTGGGTGGACCAGAGCACGTCGTGCGCCCGGCATGCGTGGCCCAGCAAATTTCGTATTTCTGCGATGTGCGGAGCGGCTTCTTCCCGCGTGCGGGCATGGACCATCGCGAACAGGTTGTAGGGCCAGTCTGGCAGCCGGCGTGGCCGCTGGTAGCAATGGCTGACGCACGGCAACGCGCCCACGCGCGCGCCCAGTTCGGCAATCCGCGCGTCATCGACATCCCACACCGTCATGCCGTTGGCACGCCAGCCCAGCGCGTAATGGTTCGGCACCGCGCCGACCCGGCGCAGCACGCCGCGGTCGCGCATGGCCGCGAAGCGGGCCAGCACCTCGGCTTCCGGAATGCCGATCAGGTCGCCCAGCGCCTGCCACGGCGCCGGCACCAGCGGCAGTCCGGCCTGCGTGGCCTGGATCAGCGCGCGGTCGATGGCGTCCGGTTCGCTGGCACGGGCGGCAACGGCAAGGGGGATGCTGGGGGTGATCGGCATGGGCGCTATACCGGCAGATAGAGGTTGACGAAGAACTCGCGTTCCTTCGGGAAATGCAGGATCTCGACGCCCGCGCTGGCCTCCATGCGCGCCAGCACCGCGGGCACGTCGCCCGCCCTGGATACGGCCAGCACGAACCACAGGTTCAGGCGATGCGTTCGCGCGTAGTGATGGGCCACCTCCGGAAAGGCATTGATGGCCGCGATCACCGCGTCCAGCCGGTCGGCCGGTGCATGGCAGGCGCACAGCACGAACTGGCCGCCGGCGCGCTCGATCTGGAACAGCGGGCCAAAGCGCGTCAGCACCCCCCGCGCCAGCAGCCCGCGCAGCCGGCCGATCAGCGTGGCTTCGTCGATATCGAGTGCGGCTGCGGCATCGGCATAGGGGCGGGATGTCAGCGGCAGCCCAAGCTGCAGCGTGTTGATGATCTGCCGGTCGAGCGTATCGAGCGTATCGAGCCTGTCGAGTGCGCCCGGCGCATCGAGACCGGTGGCGGGGTCGATCATGTCGATGGCACCTCCCAGCTATAGCGCGTACCGCACTGCTTGAAGCACGTGCCGCTGCGCAGCACCCTGCCGGGCAGCGCACCCATGCCGGCCTCGTGGTCGAAGTGTTCCAGCGCGGATTGCAGCTCGGCTTCGCTGCGCGCATGCACCATCGCGAACAGGTTGTATGGCCAGCCAGGCAGCCGGCGCGTGCGGCGGTAGCACAGCGACACCGGCGCCACCCGCGCCAGCCGCGTACCGATGGCGTCCACACGGGCATCCGGCACATTCCACACGCACATGGCGTTATGACGATAGCCAAAGGGGCGGTGATGCAGGATCACGCCGAAGCGGCGGATCACGCCGCTGGCGTGCCACTGCGTGATGCGCGACAGCACCCGGTGCAGCGGCATGCCACTGCACCGGGCCAGCGCGTGGAATGGCTGCGGCGTCAGCGGCAGCCCCGTTTCCAGCGCCGCCACCAGGCGCCAGTCATCGTCGTCCAGATGTACCGGCGCGGCCGATGGCGTGCGCCTGCCGCGGGGCGTGTCCGACGCGCCGGACATCGAGAAGCCAAGGTCGATGTGGTACTCGCGCTCCATCGGCAGGTCCAGCGGCATCTGGTCCACGTCATCGGCGATGCTGCCCAGCAACACGTCCAGCGCGGCACGATTGCGCGCGCCCGCCACGAACCAGAGGTTGTATCGGTGACCATGGCGCGCGTAGTTATGGCTGACCGCGCCATAGGCATTGACGCGTGCCGCCACACGGGGCAGCGCATCGGGCGGCACCGCCAGCGCCGCCAGCGTGCTGGCGCCGATCACGTTGGGCGCGAACACGGCGCCGATCCGGCTTACGCGGCCGGCGCCCAGGTCGCGCGCCAGCAGGCTCAGTACCGTGTGTTCGTTCAGGTCCAGCGCGGCGCCGGCGCTCTGGAACGGACGCGGTACGATGGGGAAGTCGCGCTGGATGCAGTCGTAGAAGCGTTGCTCGTCGAACATGGCTGTCACAGGCAATTACATGCCGATGCGCTGCGCGCGCACCGTGAAGAAGATGCCGCTGGGCTGGTCGGCCTGGAGCGTGGCGATGCGCTGGAACGTCGCCGTGTCGTAGACCTCCACGCGGTTGTCGTCGCGGCAGGACAGCCACAAGGCTTCACCCTTCGGCGTGAACTCCATGTGCAATACGCCGTGGCAGGGCGTCAGCGTCTTCACCACCTGACGCGTGGCGGTATCCACCACCTGCACCGTGTCGTTCTTCGGAAAGGCAAAGTTGACCCACACCTGGCGGCCGTCGGGGCGGGCCATCGCAAACACGGGCTGCCCGGCCACGGTCACGCGTGCCCGTTCCTGCCAGTTGTGTGCGGGGTCCGCCACCAGCAGTTCGTGTCGGCCGATGGCGGGCAGCCACGCCTGCCCCTGCGCCATGGCCCAGCCGCGCAGGTGCGGCATCTTGTAGACCGGCAGCGGCGCCTCGCCCCGGCCGTAGCCGGACAGCACCTTGCGCGCAGCGGGCGGCGTCTGCCACAGGTCCACCAGCGACAGGCCGTCCTCGCCGAACAGGCCGGCCAGGTACCAGCGCCCGTCGGGCGTCACCAGGCCGTCGTACGGCTCGCGGCCGGCGGGCAGGCGCGTGACCTGCGGCTGGCGCGGGTTCGATGCATCGATGATCCAGATTTCGCCGGCCTCGAACAGGCTCGCCGCCAGCCGCTGGCCGGGCAGGTCGGCCAGGCCCACCACCTTGGAGCGGCGGCCGTCGGGGCCGATGGCTGGAATTTCGGATAGCAGTTCGAGCGTTTCGGCATCGGACAGCTTGATGCCGCCCGGCGCGTAGTTCTGCGCGGCCACCACCTTGCCGTTCTGCAGCATGGCGCCGCCGATACTGTTGCCGGCCTGCTTCACGCGATGGGTGATGCGCTGCGCCAGCAGATCCACGCGGGACAGGCCGCCGTCACGGCCAAAGACATAGGCGTACCGCCCATCGCGCGAGAACACCACGCTCGCGTGGGACAGATCGCCCAGGCCCTCGATGGTGCCCAGGCGCGTCATGCCGGAGGTTTCCACGATCTGCAGCCGGCCGGTGGCTCGCTCGATGACCACGCCAAGGTCGCCGGTGCCGCGCAAGGCGGTTGCCGGCGTCGCGGGCGAGCTGGCACACGCAGCCACGACCGACGATACCCCCAGCGCAACGGCCGCGGAACGGATCAGTCGTGCAATGCACCGGCGGACGGCGTGGGGAGCACGGGCGGCGGTTTGCCCGCCTGGAGTCTGTCGATCAGCCATTGGGCTTCTTCCTGCGTCATGAACGGTTGCCACGGCGGCATGGCGGTGCCGGGCCGGCCCTGCAGCACGGTGGCCACCAGGCCGTCACGCGGCTTGCCGGCCAGCGCCTCGGCTGTCAGCGGTGATCCCAGCCCGCCCTGCAGCGTCATGCCGTGGCAGGCACCGCAGTCGTCGCGCAGCCAGCGCGCCAGTTGCGCCTGGCGTGCCACGGACGGCTCCGCATGCACCAGCGCGGCCGGCACGGCGAGCATGCCGAGCAGCACCAGATGCCAGGCGATGGATCGGGCCATGGGTCGGTGGATCAAGGGATCAGTGGGTTGGAGGTTTGGAGGTTTCGCGGTTTCGAGGGCGCGAAGGATCAGAGCGTCAGTACCCACTTGGCCAGCGCGCTGGCATCGGCATCGCTGAGCGCGTTGGGCGGCATCGGGATCGGACCCCACTTGCCGGTGCTGCCTTTCTGGATGCTTTGCGACAGCTTCGCCGCGGCGTCCTTGTCGGTCTTGTACTTGGCGGCCACTTCCTTGAACGCCGGGCCCACCAACTTCTTGTCTACGCTGTGGCAGGCCATGCAGTTCTTGCTCTTGGCCAGGTCGGCATTGGCGTGGGCGGCCATCGGCAGCGCGGCTGCCAGCAAGGCGGCGCCAATCACTTTTGCGGGATGCATATCGTTCTCCTGATTTCGAAAACTGGACGAGCAGCCGGCGCCGCCAGGCGCCGGCTGCCGGACCTCAATAAACGTCGTGCTGGGTGTTATGGGTGTTGAACTTGCCGGTCGGGGTGATCAGGCGCGGGTCCTTGATGACGGTCTTGAGCTTGCGCGTCCTGTCATCGACCACGACGAGCGCCGATTCCTGGTCCTTGGTGCCCCAGACCGAAAACCACACCTCGTCGCCGGCCTTGTTGTACTCGGCCTGCACCACGCGCTTGGCGCCCTCGCCCTTCAGGTTGGCCCATTCGGCAATCGGCAGAACGTCGTAGCCGCCTTCGAGCTTCCGGGTATCGAACACGGCCACCGACTGGTTCAGCCTGGTGTCGGGGTTCAGCGGCGTGTCCACCCACAGGTTGCGGGACTTCGGATGCGTCTTGATGAACAGCGATCCGCCCCCCTGCCCCTTGAGCGTCTGCACCACCTTCCAGGCACTGGCCTTGTTCTTCACCGGGTCGGTGCCGATCAGGCTCACGGTTTCATCGCCCAGGTGGCTCGTGGCCCAGACCGGACCGTATTTCGGATGGACGAAATTGGCGCCCCGGCCGGGGTGCGGGGTCTTGCCCACGTCCACCAGCGCGGCCAGGCGGTCTTCCTTGGTGTCAACGACGGCGATCTTGTCCGACGCGTTGGCGGCCACCAGGAAGTAGCGGCCCGTGGAATCGAAGCCGCCGTCATGCAGGAACCTGGCCGAGTCGATCGTGGTGGTCTTCAGGTTCTTCAGGTCCGAATAGTCCACCATCAGGATCTTGCCGGTTTCCTTGGCATTGATGACGAACTCGGGCCGGTAGTGGCTGGCGACGATCGATGCCACGCGCGGCTCGGGGTGGTATTCGTTATCGACCGTCATGCCACGCGTGGACACCACCTTCAGCGGCTTGAGCGTGTCGCCTTCCATGATCACGTACTGCGGGGGCCAGTAGGAACCGGCCACGGCGTACTTGTCCTCGTAGCCCTTGTACTTCGAGGTTTCCACCGAACGCGCCTCCAGGCCGATCTTGACCTCGGCCACGTTGTCGGGCACCGGCATCCACAGATCGATCAGGTTCAGGCGCGCATCGCGGCCAATCACGTACAGGTAGCGCCCCGATGCCGACATGCGCGAGATATGCACCGCGTAGCCGGTCTTGACGATATTGATGATCTTCTTGGAATCGCCGTCGATCAGCGCCACCTCGCCCGAATCGCGCAGCGTCACCGAGAACAGGTTGTCGAGGTTGTAATTGTTCATCTTGCGCGTGGGCCGCCGTGCCACGGGCACGATGTCCTTGCGCGATTTCTCGATATCGGCCAGCGAGAATTCCGGCGGGGTCGGCGGCTCCAGTTGCACGTAGCGCGCCATCAGGTCCACCTCGTTGTCGGACAGATCGCCCGACGTGCCCCAGTTCGGCATGCCGGCCGGGCTGCCGTACTTGATGAAGGTCTTCAGGTATTCGGTGCCGCGCGCACGGGTGAGGTCGGGGGTCAGCGCCTTGCCCGTGGCGCCCTTGCGCAGCACGCCGTGGCAGCCCGCGCACCGCTCGAAGTAGATCTGTCTGGCGTGGTTGAACTCATCCGCGGTCAAGGTGGGAACCGGGTTCGGCGGCGGCGCCGTCTCGGCCTGGCCATGGGCCATCCAGAGGAACAGCGGCAGCGCGGCCATCGCGGGGAACATCCTGTTTTTCGCCTTCATGTCTCTGCTCAGCGAGAGTGGGGAATGCCGTGGCGTGCTGGTGCACGTCGGATGCGCCCATCATCGTGAAAATGCGATAACCAGGGATTGATGGCAGTCAAGCCGGCGACAGTTCACACGGAACTCGGCCCTTGGGATGCGTCACAGCGTGACGGAATGCGAGAGCGGTGTTGGAGAAATGCGAAGGGCGCGCGCCGGGAACGGGAAAGCCCCTTGGCGCGGAGAGGGATATGGGAGAGGGGAAGACGGCGGATCGCCGAAGGTTTTCGGTTCCCCTCCGCCGCGCGCGAGGGGTCAGGGGAAAGGGCGTTGAGGTTCTGCCTGCCGACGACACGAATTGAAGCGCCGGACCCTTTCCCCGAGCCCCTCTCCCGCATGGCGGGAGGGGGGAGGTAACCGTGGGCCAGCGGCAGCCATCAACTGCGCGGCATCAGCACCCACATGCGGCCGCCCTGCTTCATGCGGCCGGCGGTTTCGCCGGCGGCGTCGCCGGCGCCCCAGAAGAAGTCGGCGCGCACGCCGCCCTTGATGGCGGAGCCCGTGTCCTGGGCGAACATCAGGCGCTGGATCGGCTCGGTGGACAGCGGGCGCGTGGTCGACAGGAACACCGGCACGCCCAGCGGGATCGTGGCCGGATCGACGGCGATGGAGCGTTCCGCGGTGAGCGGCACGCCGAGCGCGCCGACCGGGCCATCGTTGTTCGGCGGCAGTTCTCGGAAAAATACGAAACGCGGATTGACGTTCAGCATTTCCTCGACGCGCGCCGGGTTGTTGCGCGCCCAGGCCTTGATGCCCTGCATCGTCGCTTGCGCGGGCGTGATCTCACCACGGTCAAGCAGCCATTTGCCGAAGGAGCGGAACGGCTGGTCGTTGGTGCCGCCGAACCCGACGCGCATCATCGTGCCGTCTTGCAGGCGGATACGGCCCGAGCCCTGAATCTGCAGGAAGGCCGCCTCGACGGCATCGTCGACATAAACCAGTTCGTTGCCGCGCATCGCCGGCATCTGCAGCAGCTCGGCACGCGCAGGCAGGGCGCCGCGCAGTTGTGCCGGGCGGCGGTACAGCGGCACCTGGTACTGGCCCTGCCGGGTGCGCGACCCATGCAGGATGGGTTCGTAGTAACCGGTGATCAGGCCACTATCGGTGCCATCGACGTTGACCACGCGGAACGGCTGGAAATTGGTTTCGAAGTAGGCGCGCATGGCCGGCAGGTCGCTGGCGTCCACCATCAGGCCGGTGGCGCACACGCGGCTCCATTCGGGCTTCTTCTTCAGCGCCTGGCAGCTGGCCTGCAGGGCCGGCCAGGCGGCGCGCACGTCGTCCTGGCTCCAGCCGCCGATCTCGGCCCAGGAGGCCGGCTGCAGCTTGCCGGCGTTCGGCGAGGCCGATGGTGCCGGGGTGCCGGCCGTGCCGCCCGGTTGCACGCGGATGGGGCCGCCGCTCATGCAGCCGGCCAGCAATGCGGCGCCCAGGGCGGAAGCGGCCAGCGCCAGCCAGCCTCGGGAAGACGCACGCGGGGCGCGCGGGGAATACTGATATGCCATCTTGTTCGTTCTTTGCCTACAATCTCAAGCCGATCCGCCGACTGTCACCGACTGCCCCACGCGATGAGCCAGTTCTTCGAAAACCACCCCACCCTGCTGCTGGCAGCCGAAGCCGGCCTGGCGTTGCTGCTGCTGATTTTCATCGTGGTCTGGACGATGGGCACCGCGAAGAAGCATCCGCGCCCCACCCGCGCGCCGCAGGACCACCCGTCGCGCGCCGCCCAGGCGCCGCAGGAGACCGACAAGGCGCCGGACGCCTAGGTTCCCCCAGGCGGCCCCGCCCGCACGCCGCCGTGCCGCGATCCGCTCAGTGGAGCATGCGCGGCAGCACCAGCGCGAATTCGGGAATCGGCACCTCGAAGCGGTGGCCGTCCTCGGCCACGCAGAAATACTCGCCCTTCATCGACCCTACCGGGGTCGAGATCGTGGCCCAGCTCGAATACTCGAAGTGCTCGCCCGGCTTGAGCAGCGGCTGGTGGCCCACCACGCCCAGCCCCGCCACTTCCTGCGTGGCGTTGTCGCTATCCGTGATGATCCAGTGGCGCGAGATCAGCTGCGCGGCCACTTCGCCGATGTTGTGGATGGTGATGGTGTAGGCGAACGCATAGCGTCCGCGGTCCGGGTCCGATTGGTCGGCCATGTACTGGGTGCGTACGGCCACGGAGAAAGCGTACTCGCTCATTGTTCGACGGATGAGGATGGTCGGCTGGCCGGCGTCCCGCCAGGGGGCGCGGCCGGGTGTGTCGCATTGTGCGGCAAGGGCTGGGCAGGGGCAAGCGCGCCTTGCCGGGCAGGATCGGGCCGGACCGGCGTAAAATACGCGCCATTCTCGCGGATCCCCCCGTATCCGCCGCCTTCAGCGCCTCAATCCAGCGTCCGACCAGCCATGAGCCAGCCCACCTACCGCATCGCCCCGTCCATCCTTTCCGCCGACTTTGCCCGCCTGGGCGAGGAAGTGCGCCGCGTCACCGAGGCCGGTGCCGACTGGATCCACTTCGACGTGATGGACAACCACTACGTGCCCAACCTGACCGTGGGCCCGCTGGTCTGCGAGGCCATCCGCCCGCACGTGACCGCCCCGATCGACGTCCACCTGATGGTGCGCCCCGTGGACCGCATCATTCCCGACTTTGCCAAGGCGGGCGCCAATATCATCACGTTCCACCCGGAAGCCAGCGATCACATCGACCGCTCGCTGGCACTGATCCGCGACAACGGCTGCCAGGCCGGCCTGGTGTTCAACCCGGCCACGCCGCTGCACCACCTGGACCACGTGATGGATCGCCTGGACGTGATCCTGCTGATGAGCGTGAACCCGGGCTTCGGCGGCCAGTCGTTCATCCCCGAGACCCTGAACAAGCTGCGCGCCGTGCGTGCCCGGATCGACGCCTACACGGCCCGCACCGGCCGCCAGATCCTGCTGGAAGTGGACGGCGGCGTAAAGCCGGACAACATCGCCGAGATCGCGGCGGCGGGCGCCGACACCTTCGTGGCCGGCTCGGCCGTGTTCGGCAAGCCTGACGCCGACGGCGGCTACAAGGGCATCATCGGCAAGTTCCGCGACGTGCTGGCCGGCGTCGGCAAGTAAGGCGGGCCCGGACGATGACGAGCGAAATCCTGCGCCGCACCGACTGGCGCGGCATCCAGGCGGTGATCGTCGACCTGGACGGCACCATGGTCGATACCGCCGGCGACTTCCATGCGTCGGTCAACGCGATGCTGCTGGCGCTGGTGCACCAGCATCCGCACCTCGGTCCGGTGGAGCCGATGTCCGCACAGGAAATCGTCAGCTTCGTCGGCAAGGGGTCGGAGAACCTGATCCGCCGCGTGCTGGACGCCCGCTTCAGCCCGCTGCACGCCAACGGCCTGTTTGCCGACGCCTACGCGCTCTATGACCGCGAGTACGTGCGCATCAACGGCCAGTTCTCCAATGTCTACCCCAATGTCCGCGAGGGCCTGGCGGCGTTGAAGGCGCTTGGCCTGCGCATGGCCTGCGTGACCAACAAGCCGTGGAATTTCACGGAACCGCTGCTGGCCAAGACCGGCCTGGCCCAGTATTTCGAGCTGGTCTACGGCGGCGATGCCTTTGCGCTGCGCAAGCCGGACCCCTACCCGCTGCTCAAGGTGGCCGAGGCATTCCGCCTGGAACCGGCCGCCGTGCTGGCCATCGGCGACTCCGAAAACGACGCCCGCGCGGCCCGGGCGGCGGGCATGGGCGTGCTCTTGATGCCCTATGGCTACAACCATGGGAACCCTGTACAAGGCGTTGACGCCGATGGTATAGTCGCCGACATTGCCCGCGTGGCAGCGATCCTTGCTGCACACCGGTCAAACCATCACGGTTAATCCCCGAACACCATCAATGTTCCTCAACCGCAAACGCATCTTTTCTGGCAGTGATCGGCAGGCCTGGCCCTGGCGTCGCTGGCGCGCCTCTGAACAGGCGTAAAGTGCGTTCGCGAGTTTCCTGACGGGCCTGGGTCGCCCGGACTTCCGCGGTCTGCGGATTCCTCCCACCCAGGCTCCGCCGGACCGGTCCAGATGTCCTGACGACCGGCCTCCCCGGCAGATCCTTCCGCCAGCGCCGTAGTTCCGGTTGCTCCTGCTTGCGCCTGTGCTACGGTTAGCCTCGAGAACGCGCCACGCGCCGCCCCTGGCCGTGTGCAGCGCATCGATTCGCGTGTGCGCCACGGTCCGCCCCCCGGGGAGGCGGGTTGATGCAGCTTGTTGCCCTCCCATCCCGCAGACGACATCACGGTGCCGCCCGACCCGACCATACTGGCCGGCGCCGCAAGTAGAGGATCGACATGACCGAACTGGAATTCAAATCGCTGGCCGACCAGGGCTACAACCGCATCCCGATCATTGCCGAGGCGCTGGCCGACCTGGAAACCCCGCTCTCGCTGTACCTGAAGCTGGCGCAGTCCCAGACGCGCGGCGTGAATACCTTCCTGCTGGAATCGGTAGTGGGCGGCGAGCGTTTCGGCCGCTACTCGTTCATCGGCCTGCACGCGCGCACGCTGATCCGCGCCTATGGCCAGCGCGCCGAGGTGGTGACCGACGGCAAGGTCGTGGAAACGCACGAGGGCAACCCGCTGGACTTCATCGCCGCGTTCGAAAGCCGCTTCAAGGTGGCGCTGCGCCCGGGCCTGCCCCGCTTCTGCGGCGGCCTGGCCGGCTACTTCGGCTACGACGCCGTGCGCTATATCGAAAAGAAGCTGGCCGACAAGCAGATGCCCGACGACCTGGGCCTGCCCGATATCCAGCTGCTGCTGTGCGAAGAACTGGCCGTGATCGACAACCTGTCCGGCAAGCTCTACCTGATCGTCTACGCCGACCCGACCACGCCGGAAGCCTATTCCCGCGCCCGCCAGCGTCTGCGCGAACTGCGCATGAAGCTGCGCCAGCCGGTGGATGTGCCGGTGACCAGCCCGTCGGTGCAGACCGAGGTCTATCGTGAATTCGCCAAGGCCGACTACCTGACGGCCGTGCACAAGGCCAAGGAATACATCATGGCCGGCGACATGATGCAGGTGCAGGTGGGCCAGCGCCTGGTGAAGCCGTACCGCGACTCGCCGCTGTCGCTGTACCGCGCGCTGCGCTCGCTGAATCCGTCGCCGTACATGTATTTCTACAACTTTGGCGATTTCCAGGTGGTGGGCGCGTCGCCCGAAATCCTGGTGCGCCAGGAAACCCGCAAGGTCGGCACGCCCCAGAACGGCGACACCGAGACCGCGCGCATCGTCACGATCCGCCCGCTGGCCGGCACGCGTCCGCGCGGCAGCACCCCCGACCGCGACGCCCAGCTGGCCACGGAACTGCTCAACGATCCCAAGGAGATCGCCGAGCACGTGATGCTGATCGACCTGGCGCGCAACGACATCGGCCGCATCGCCGAGACCGGCTCGGTCAAGGTCACCGACAAGATGGTGATCGAGAAGTACTCGCACGTGCAGCACATCGTCAGCTCGGTGGAAGGCACGCTGCGCGAGGGCATGAGCAACCTGGACGTACTGCGTGCCACCTTCCCGGCCGGCACGCTGTCGGGCGCGCCCAAGGTGCGCGCGATGGAAATCATCGACGAACTGGAACCGCGCAAGCGCGGCATCTACGGCGGCGCCGTGGGCTACCTGTCGTTCGGCGGCGAGATGGACCTGGCCATCGCCATCCGCACCGGCGTGATCAAGGACGGCAATCTCTACGTGCAGGCCGCGGCCGGCATCGTGGCGGACTCGGACCCCGAGGCCGAATGGAGGGAAACCGAGGCGAAGGCGCGCGCCGTGATCCGTGCCGCCGAACAGGTCCAGGACGGCCTGGACGCCGACCTCTGAGCCCCCGGGAGAGATGACATGCTGCTGATGATCGACAACTACGATTCGTTCACCTACAACCTCGTGCAGTACTTTGGCGAACTGGGCGCCGACGTGCGGACCTATCGCAACGACGAAATCTCGATCGAGGAGATCGAGGCTCTGAAGCCGGACCACATCTGCGTGTCGCCGGGCCCCTGCAGCCCGCACGAGGCCGGCATCTCGGTCGAGGTGCTCAGGCACTTTGCCGGCAAGGTTCCGCTGCTTGGCGTGTGCCTGGGCCACCAGGCCATCGGCGAGGCATTCGGCGGCAAGGTGATCCGCGCCAAGCAGGTGATGCACGGCAAGGTCAGCACGATCGAAACCACGCAGGAAGGCGTGTTCGCGGGTCTGCCGAAGCACTTCGACGTGACGCGCTATCATTCGCTGGCCATCGAGCGCGAGACGCTGCCCGATTGCCTGGAAGTCACGGCCTGGACGCCGGACGGCGAGATCATGGGCGTGCGCCACAAGACGCTGAACGTGGAAGGCGTGCAGTTCCACCCCGAGTCGATCCTGTCCGAGCACGGCCATGCGCTGCTGGCCAACTTCATCAAGGCGCCACGATGAGGCGCACTGACTACACCGCCTACTCCTCCGACCATCCAGCCGCCCACAATATTGAACAGCCCGCCATGTCCATCACGCCACAGGAAGCGCTGACGCGCTGCATCGAGCACCGCGAGATCTTTCATGACGAAATGCTGCACCTGATGCGGCAGATCATGCAGGGCCAGATCAGCCCCGTGATGGCCGCCGCCATCCTGACCGGCCTGCGCGTGAAGAAGGAAACCATCGGCGAAATCTCGGCCGCCGCGCAGGTGATGCGCGAGTTTGCCAACCACGTGGATGTGAAGGACCGCCAGAACTTCGTCGACATCGTCGGCACCGGCGGCGATGGGTCGCATACGTTCAATATCTCCACGGCGTCGATGTTCGTGGCCGCCGCCGCTGGCGCGAAGATCGCCAAGCACGGCAACCGTGGCGTTTCGTCCAAATCGGGCAGCGCCGACGTGCTGGAGGCGCTCGGCGTGAACATCATGCTCACGCCCGGGCAGGTGGGGCAGTGCATCGAGCAGACCGGCATCGGCTTCATGTTCGCACCCACCCACCACCCGGCCATGAAGAACGTGGCGCCGATCCGCAAGGAAATGGGCGTGCGCACGATCTTCAACATTCTGGGCCCGCTGACCAATCCGGCCGACGCGCCGAACATCCTGATGGGCGTGTTCCACCCTGACCTGGTCGGTATCCAGGTGCGCGTGATGCAGCGCCTGGGCGCCCAACACGCCATCGTGGTCTACGGCAAGGACGGCATGGACGAGGTGTCGCTGGGCGCCGCCACGCTGGTGGGCGAACTGAAGGATGGCGAAGTGCGCGAGTACGAGATCCATCCGGAAGACTTCGGCCTGTCGATGATCTCCAATCGGGGCCTCAAGGTGGCCGATGCCACCGAATCAAAGGAAATGCTACTCGAAGCACTGGGCAACGTACCGGGCACGCCGCGCGAGATCGTCTCGCTCAACGCCGGCACCGCGCTCTACGCAGCCAATGTGGCCAGTTCGATCGAAGACGGCATCCAGCGTGCGCGCGAAGCCATCGCCAGCGGCGCCGCCCGCGAGAAGCTCGACCAGTTCGTGCGCGCCACACAGCAATTTAAGTAAATCGCCATGTCCGACATTCTCGAAAAGATCCTGGCCGTGAAGGCCGACGAAGTCAACGCGGCGCGCAAGAAGCGCGACCTGCCGAGCCTGCGCGCCGAGGCCGAGAGCCTGCGCGGCGAGCCCGGCCTGGCGCCGCGCGGTTTCGAGCGCGCGCTGCGCGAGAAGATTGCCGCCGGCCACGCCGCGGTGATCGCCGAGGTCAAGAAGGCGTCGCCGTCCAAGGGCGTGCTGCGCGAGAACTTCGTGCCCGAAGCCATCGCGGAGAGCTACGCCACGCACGGCGCAGCCTGCCTGTCCGTGCTGACCGACGTGAACTTCTTCCAGGGCCACGCCGATTACCTGAAGCGCGCCCGCGCCGCCTGCGACCTGCCGGCCCTGCGCAAGGACTTCATGATGGACCTGTATCAGGTCTACGAAGCGCGCACCTGGGGCGCCGACTGCATCCTGCTGATCGTGGCCGCGCTCGACCACGGCCTGATGGCCGAGCTGGAAGCCTGCGCGCTGGAACTGGGCATGGACGTGCTGGTGGAAGTGCATGGCGAAGACGAACTGGACGCTGCGCTGAAGCTCCGGACGCCGCTGATGGGCGTGAACAACCGCAACCTGCGCACGTTCGAGGTGTCGCTGGACAACACGCTGGCCCTGCTGCCGCACATGCCGGACAACCGTCTGGTGGTGACCGAATCGGGCATCCTGGGCCCCGCCGACGTCCAGCGCATGCGCGACGCCAACGTCCACGCCTTCCTGGTGGGCGAAGCATTCATGCGCGCGCCCGAACCGGGTGTGGAACTGGCGCGGCTGTTTGGCTGAACGACGATTCGTCCGGCAACCGATCCACGACTGACCGACCCACGACGGAGCACGGCGATGGCAAAGGAGATCGAACTGAAGCTGGCCCTGCCCGATGCCGCGCTGGCGGCCGTGGCGGCGTGGCTCGACGCCCATGGCGAGGCGCGTGGCGAAGTGACGATGCTGAACGTCTATCTGGACACGCCCACGCGCGAGCTTGCCCGTGCGCGCGCCGCGCTGCGGCTGCGCCGGAAGGACAGCCAGTGGCTGCAGACGCTGAAGACCGCCGGCAAAAGCGGTGGCGGCCTGGCCGCGCGCCACGAGTGGGAAACCGAGATCGGCGGCGAAGCCATCGAACCGGACCGCTTCGAGGCCCCCGCCCGCGCCGTGGTGGCGCCGCTGGCCGACCGGCTGGCGCCGGTCTTCCGGACCGATTTCGTGCGCCGCACGTGGATCGTCGAGCAGGATGGCGAGCGCATCGAGGCCGCCATCGATACCGGCACCATCAGCGCGCCCGGCATCGCCCGGACCGAGCCCATCCAGGAACTGGAACTCGAATGGCTGCCGAAAAAAGGCGCGCAGTCCGACAAGGACGAAGCCCGCGCCGAAGCCGTGCTGCACGCCTTCAGCCAGCGACTGGGCCACGTGGCACCGCTTGTCCCCATGGATCTCAGCAAGGCCGCTCGCGGCTACCGACTTACCGACGCGCCCGATGCAAGCTGACCTCTTCGTCACCGAAACTTCAAAACCCGCCCCGACCGTCGACTGCCTGCAAGATCAGGTCGATGCCCTGCCCGCCGCGTGGCGCAAGCTGCTGGCGCCGTGCCTGGGCAATGCCGAATGGGCATCGCTGTGCGAATTCGTCGATGGCGAGCGCGCCGCCGGCAAGCCGGTCTTTCCGCACGCCGTATTCCACGCGCTGCACCTGACGCCGCCCGACGCGGTGCAGGTCGTCATCCTGGGCCAGGACCCGTATCACGGCACCGGCACGGTCGGCGGCGTGGAGATGCCGCAGGCGCACGGCCTGGCGTTCTCGGTGCCCGATGGCATCAAGGTGCCGCCGAGCCTGCGCAATATCTTCAAGGAAATCGCCGCCGAATATGGTGGCGAGCCGGTGCGCGCCTCTGGCAATCTCGAAGGCTGGGCGCGCCAGGGCGTGCTGCTGCTGAATACGGTGCTGACCGTGGAGCAGGCCAACGCGGCCAGCCACGCCAGGCGCGGCTGGGAAGCCGTGACCGACTGCCTGATCCACGCGCTGGCCATGTCGCGGCCCAACCTCGTGTTCATGCTGTGGGGCAGCCATGCCCAGGCCAAACGCGCGCTGCTGGAAGGCCAGACCCACTGCGTGCTGGAAGCGCCACACCCGTCGCCGCTATCGGCGCATCGCGGGTTCCTGGGCTGCGGGCACTTCAAACAGGCCAACGACTGGCTCGAACGCCACGGCCGGCCCGGGATCGACTGGCAGAAAACCTAGGCGGTCGGGCGCCATTCGAAACCATCGAAGGTTTCGTGCGGCGCCGCCTTCACGTCCACGCGGGACACCTGTGCGGCCGGCGGGCCCTGCTCCATCCATGACCGCAGTGCTTCCAGGTGCTCCCGCGGGCCTGTGGCGATGACTTCCACCGTGCCATCCATGCGATTGCGCACCCATCCGCCCAGCCCGAGCGCCCTTGCCCGGTCCGCGCAGTTGCCGCGGTAGCCCACGCCCTGGACGCGGCCGTGGGCGACGAGCTGCCAGGTTTCCGTCGATGCTGTCATGATTCGTTTCATCCCCTAGGTAAACTACCTAGCCCGGTTGGGCGTTAGGACGTCAGCATACGATGCCTTCGCCCTCTCCCCCAGCCTCTCTCCCGCCTCGCCGGAGAGGAGCTGGGGGAGCGGGCATGGCGCACGACACACGACCGAGGCCGCGCCATGCCACCAACGCCCAACAACAACCAAGCGCCCGGCTACGTCGGGCCGCTGCTGACCGCCCCGCCGAACCGCTTCGACTTCGCGCTGCTGCCGATCATCCTGGCCGCCATCGTCATCGTGGCGTATGCCGCGCGCCAGATGGACGTGCCCTACCAGCCGGGCGAGTCGCTGGCCATCCATCTGGACGTGGCATGGCTGCCCTACTACCTGATGCGCACCAGCATCCGCATGCTGGCCGCGCTGGGCGCGTCGCTGGTGTTCTCGTTCGCGTTTGCCGCGCTGGCCTCGCGCAGTCGCACCGCCGAAAAGGTGATGGTGCCCGCCCTGGACATCCTCCAGTCGATCCCCGTCCTCGGCTTCCTGTCGATCACCGTCACCGGATTTATCGCGCTGTTCCCCGGCAACCTGGCCGGCGTGGAATGCGCGGCCATCTTCGCGATCTTTACCTCGCAGGCCTGGAACATGGCGTTCAGCCTGTACCAGTCGTTCCGCACGATTCCCGGCGACCTGCTCGAAGCGGCGGCCATGTTCCGGCTGTCGCCATGGCAGCGGTTCTGGCGGCTTGAAGTGCCCTACGCCATGCCGGGCCTGCTGTGGAACATGATGATGTCGATGTCGGGCGGCTGGTTCTTCGTGGTGGCGTCCGAGGCCATTGCCGTGTCCGGCCACGACATCCGCCTGCCGGGCATCGGCTCGTATATCGCGCTGGCCATCCAGCAGCAGGACCTGGCCGCCATCGGCTGGGCGATCGTGGCGATGCTGGTGGGCATCGTGCTCTACGACCAGTTCCTGTTCCGCCCGCTGGTGGCCTGGGCTGACCGCTTCCGCTTCGAGACGCTGGCGCAGGACACCGTGCCGCAGTCGTGGCTGCTCAATCTGCTGCGCCGGTCGGCCTGGGTGCATGCGGTGCTGAAGCGCACCGCCGCGCTGGCTGGCCGCACGCTGGCCTGGAGCGCTCGCCATCGCAACGTGGTGGCGCTGCCCGCCGCGCCGGTGCGCTGGGCGCCATGGCTGGACCGCCTGCGCGACGCCATCATCATCGCCATCGCCCTGGCCGCGCTGTATCGCGTGTTTCACTTCGTGCACAGCGAGGTGGGCTGGGCCGAGGCCGCGCATGTGCTGTGGCTGGGCACGCTGACGATGGCGCGCGTGATCGTGCTGATTGCGCTGGCCGCACTGGTCTGGGTGCCGGTGGGCATCCGCATCGGCCTGAATCCGTCGCTGGCGCGGATCGCCCAGCCGATCGCCCAGTTTCTGGCGGCCTTTCCGGCCAACCTGATGTTCCCGCTGGCCGTGATGGCCATCGCCAGGTTCGGCCTGAACCCCGAGATCTGGCTCAGCCCGCTGATGATCTTCGGCACACAGTGGTACATCCTCTTCAATGTGGTGGCCGGCGCGTCGGGCATTCCCACCGAACTGCGGCTGGCGGCGCGCAACTTCGGACTCAAGGGCTGGCTGATGTGGCGGCGCTTTCTGGTGCCGGCCGTGTTCCCGAGCCTGCTGACCGGGCTGGTGACGGCGGCGGGCGGGTCGTGGAATGCGAGCATCGTGTCCGAATACGTGACGTGGGGCGACCGCACGCTGGTGGCCACGGGCCTGGGCAGCTACATCGCCGAAATGACCGCGCGCGGCGACTTTCCGCGCATTGCGCTGGGCATCGGCGTGATGGCGCTGTTCGTGGTGGGCTTCAACCGGCTCCTGTGGAACCGGCTCTACGACCTCGCGCAGGCCCGCACCCGGCTCTGACACCCGGCATGCAAGCCCGGAACTAAGGAATTTACGATGGCACTGCAAGACAACGCCCATCCGGTGATCGACCTGCGCGGCGTGGGCAAGATGTTTCGCACCGCAGACCACACCGACCGCGCCGTGCTCGAAGGCGTGAACCTGACCCTGCGCGAAGGCGAGATCGTGGCCATGCTTGGCAAGTCGGGCTCGGGCAAGTCAACGTTGCTGCGCATCATGGCCGGCCTGGTCGGGGCCGATCGCGGCGAGGTGCATTTTCGTGGCCGGCGGCTGGCCGGCACGGCCGAAGGCATCGCGATGGTGTTCCAGTCATTCGCGCTGTTCCCGTGGCTGACGGTGCAGCAGAACGTGGAACTGGGGCTCGAAGCGCAGGGCGTGGCCCGCGCCGAGCGCACGCGCCGCGCCGAGGCGGCCATCGACATGATCGGGCTGTCGGGCTTCAACAGCGCGCTGCCGCGCGAGCTGTCGGGCGGCATGCGCCAGCGCGTGGGTATCGCCCGTGCGCTGGTGACCGAGCCCGACCTGCTGCTGATGGACGAGGCGTTCTCCGCACTGGATGTACTGACCGGCGAGACGCTGCGCGACGAGATGCTCGCCCTCTGGGAATCGGGCCGCGCCAATATCAGGAGCATCCTGATCGTGTCGCACAACATCGAGGAAGCGGTGATGATGGCCGACCGCATCGTGATCCTGTCCAGCGATCCGGGCCGGGTGCGCGCCGAGGTGCCGGTGCCGTTCCCGCGCCCCCGCAACCGCGACGACGCCCAGGTGCGCGCGCTGGTCGACGAGGTCTACACGCTGATGACGTCGCCCGCCGCACTTGGGCCGCGCGTGCCGGCCCAGGCCGCCGCGCCGATCGGCTATCGCCTGCCCGACGCCGATATCAGCCAGATGGAAGCCGTGCTCGACCTGCTGCACGAGTCGCCGTTCTTCGGCCGCGCCGACCTGCCGCACCTGGCCGAGGAAGCCGGCCTGACCGACGATGACCTGCTGCCCGCCTGCGAAGCCATGCAGCTGCTGGGCCTGGTCACGATCGAGCGCGGCGACATCACGGCCACGGCGCTGGGCCGCAGCTACTACGAGACCGAGCCGCCCGAGCGCAAGGTGCTGTTCGGCAAGCAGCTGCTGGCCCATGTGGCGCTGGCCGCGCACATCCGGCGCGAACTGGAGCAGAGCGAGAACGGCGAAGTTGGCGAAGAAGCGATCCTGCGCGCGATGGAGGCCTACCTGAAGCCCGAGGAAGCCGAGCGCGTGCTCAGGATCGCCATCGACTGGGGCCGCTACGGCGAGGTGTATGGCTATTCGTTCAACAGCGGGATGCTGACGCTGCCGGAAGAGGAGAACGGCGGCGCTGCAGCGCAGGGGTGAGGGATGTGGGTTGCGCTCGCCCTCCCGCCTGCGGGAGAGGAGTTGGGGGGAAAGGGCAAGCGTGTCGCACTTGCCGAGCCGGGTTTGTACTCCATGCGCCTGCCCTCTCCCCGCCCCTCTCCCGCGCGCGGGAGAGGGCAGAAAACCGCCGCGGCGTGAATCTTCGGGGAGAAAACCGTCGCGGCAGCCGAACGCCTCAAGTCTTCAGCGGCACGCGGATCGCCCGGCCAATCGCGCCGGTCCGCAGCGCGATCTTGGCCGCATCCTCCCGCAGCGCGCGCAGGCGACGTTCCAGCAGCGCATTCGCGGCGCGGCCCGATGCGCTGGCCGATGTGGCGGCATGCTGGTCCTGCGTCTTCTGCAGCGGCTCGTTGGCGCCGATCTCTCCGGCCGCGGCCGCCTGGGTGAGGACATCGGCCTTGCGTCGGTCGGCCGAATCGGCGATGCGGGCGCGCCGCTCGCTGGCTTCGTCGTCCGAAGCCTCTTGCGCCAGCGCGGGCGACCCCGCCCCGGCCCTGGCCGGTGACGGCGCGGTTTCATGCACCAGCCCCACCCCCGCCACTGCCGTTTCGGCCGGCGTACGGATAAAGCCGGCACCGCGCGGGCCGTGCCGTTCCTCGCCTGCCAGCCGTTCGCTGGCCAGCGTCAGGGACCGCAGCGCGGCATCGGTAGCCTGCTCGATCGCGGCTTCCGCCGCCGGGACATCCAGCTCGCCATAGTGCTGCCGCACCTGAATGCGCGCCGCCGCCACGTGCGCCGCCACCAGGTAGTTCTGCACGATGAAGCGGCTCAGGTTGTCCACGGCGCGATGCCGGCTGCGCGGCTCGTCAAGCATGCGCTGGAACGATCCGATCAGCGCCGACAGGTTGTCCATGAACTGCTTGCGCTGCACGCGATAGGCAAAGTCATCCTTGGCCTTGCGCGTCAGCAGGTCGCGCGTGGCCGCGATATAGCGGCGGTTGGCCTGCAGCACGTTCTCGACCAGTTTCGGAATCGCCCGGTATTCCCAGCTAGGAAGTACAAAGCTGAAAATCGACGCGATGATGCCCCCGATCACCGTATCCACCAGCCGCTCGCCCACCACGGTCTGGCTGCCGGGGATCAGCAGGTTGATCTGGATAAGCACCTGGATGCACGCGGCAATGGCCGTATAGCGATATTTGATCTGCACGAACGCGGCGCTGGCCACCAGCGCCAGGTACAGGATGCCGATCAGCAGCAGCGGCTCGTGCACCCAGCGCAGGATGCCCACGCTGACGATGCAGCCGATCAGCGTGCCGATCAGGCGGTCGTTGTATCGCTGCTTGGTCATGCTGAAGTTCGGCTTCAGGATCACGACGATGGTCAGCAGGATCCAGTAGCTGTGCGACGCATACGGCAGCCGGTCGCCCAGCCACAGCCCCACCGCCACCGCCATCGTGATGCGCAGCGCAAAGCGGAAGGCGGGCGAGCGCCAGTGCAGGTTGTCGCGCACCACGCCGAATTCGTATTTCTGCCGTGTCAGGAACGGCGTCATGTCCGAGCCCGGCAGCACCTGGGCCGGCTCGACCGGTGTGCGCGATGCCTCGTGCAGCTGGCCAAGGAGCGTGATGGCGCCGCGAATCATTTCCAGTGTGT
This sequence comes from Ralstonia sp. 25mfcol4.1, assembly GCF_900104095.1. Lineage (GTDB taxonomy): Bacteria > Pseudomonadota > Gammaproteobacteria > Burkholderiales > Burkholderiaceae > Cupriavidus. Next base: position 35,143 of record NZ_FNJO01000014.1, read on the forward strand.
CGCGCAGCGCGTTCATCGCGGCCGGGGATACATGGTGATGGCGCAGCTGGTCGATCTCCTCTTCCACCTTGCGCAGGTCGGGACGATAGTCGAACGCGCTGTACGACGGCCGGCCGCGCGTGACGTCGTAGGCGATTTCCTCCAGATCCTTGCACAGCCCCAGCACCAGCCGGCGCAGCCCGTCCAGCACCGGCGTGCCGCCGAAGGTCTGGCGCAGCAGCGCGTAATCGGTATTGGTCGACAGCAGGTACTCGTAGAGGTCGAGCATGCGCAGGTGCACCTGCACCAGCAGCCCGTCATGCGGCGTCTTGTTGCCGCGCAGCACCATGTCGCGGGCTGCCTGCTGGCGCTCGGCCACCACGATCTGCTGACGCACCAGCTGGTTGAACTGCTCGTCGTAGTCGGTGCCGGCGTCGTAGAAGGCTGCCTTGATCTCAAGGTACCCGGCCATCTCGTATAGCGATTCGGCCAGAATCTGCTGGCGCGTGCGGCGCTCCATGATCCAGCTGACGGTCATCGCATACAGCAGGTAGCCCAGCGCGCCGGCGCCGAACAGCGCAGAGTGTTCCAGCGCCTTGCGCACCACGAATTCCTCGTTGACCGTCAGCGTCATGACGAACAGCATCGAGAACTGCAGCGGCATGGTCTTGTTGCCGTAGACCGTCATCATGCCGGCCAGGAACGTCACCAGCACCAGCACGAACGGCATCACGCGCGGAAACGGCGTGGCCAGCGCCACCAGCGCGGTCACGGCGGTGCACAGCAGCACGCTGGCCAGCATCTCGTTGAACTTGTGCGACAGCGGGCTGGGCAAGTCCATCAGGCTCGTACAGAGCGCACCCACCGACACCACCATGGCGCTGGGCAGGTCCATGAACTGCATCGCGATCAGTGTCAGGCCGATCACGCCCGTGGCCGACCGCAGGCCACGGTAGATGTAATGCGAAAACAGGAACGTGCGGGGGTCGTGCGCGTATTCCATGGGGCGGAGGCTAGAAGCCGGGCAGAAACGGATCAATCGGGGGCAGGCGGGGAGCGGGCGCCGTCACCATGATGGCCACGGCGCCGTGACAGGCAGGTTACTGGCCCAGCCAGCGCGCTCGCCCCGCATGCTTGCCCGGTTCCAGCTTGACCTTGTACTGCGCGGCCGGTTCGCGCGCCAGCGTCACCGGCAGCACCTGCAGTTCGTCGCGCCGGAACACGTGCAGCTCGGCCCGGTCGCCCGGGCGGTAGCGCGACAGCAGCTTGTCGAGCTGGCCCGGCGCCACGCGCAGGCCGTCCACGGCCGCGATCAGGTCGCCCGCCGACACGCCGGCCCGCTGGCCCGCGCCGCCATCGAGCACCTGGCTCACGCGCACCCAGCCGTCATCGGTACGGGTCTTGATGCCCAGCGCAGCACTGCCGTTCGGCTTCTGGGGCTCGGCCACGATGCCGAAGTCGCGGAACAGCGCCGGCAGGCCGATCTCGTCGGTACCTTCGGTCAGCGCACGCAGCAGCTTGCCCAGGCGCAGGCCGGTCACGTCGTCGAACAGCGCATGCACCTCGGCTTCGGTCACGCCGCGCCGGGTGGCGCCCGGCGCGTAGAAGTCGCGGCCATAGCGTTGCCACAGCGCGCGCATGATGTCGTCCAGCGACCGGCGGCCACGCGTCTTTTCGCGGATGGTCAGGTCCAGCGCCAGCGCCACCAGCGACCCCTTGGTGTAGTAGCTGACGATGGCATTCGGTGCGTTCTCGTCCTGGCGATAGTATTTCGTCCAGGCATCGAAGGCGCTTTCGGCCACGCTCTGCTTGGTGCGGCCGTTGCCGCGCAGCACGCCGTTCCAGGTCTTGGCCAGCATGTCCACGTACTGCTGCTCGGAGACCAGCCCGGTGCGCACCAGGATCAGGTCGTCGTAGTAGCTGGTGAAGCCCTCGAACAGCCACAGCAGCGGCGTGTACGTTTCCTGCGTCAGATCGTACGGCACATATGCCGCCGGCTTGATGCGCTTGACGTTCCAGGTGTGGAAGTACTCGTGGCTGCACAGGCCCAGGAAGGTGCGATACCCCTCGCTGGTCTCGCTGTTGCCGCGCACGGGAAGGTCGTTGCGCGCGCACATCAGCGCCGTGCTGGCACGGTGCTCCAGGCCGCCGTAGCCGTCGGTGGTGACCATCGTCATGAAGACGTAGCGGCGATTGCTGTCCAGGAACGGCGCGCGGGCCGAACGCGGCTCGAACAGCCTGATCTGCGCCTCGCAGATCTGCTTCAGGTCGCGGCAGATGCGCGTCATGTCCAGCTGCGGCACGCGGCCCGTGAACACCACGTCGTGCTGCGCGCCGCAGGCGCGGAAGGTGCCCAGCGCAAACGTTCCCATCTCCACGGGATGGTCGATCAGATCGTCGTAGTCGGCCGCCTGGTAGCGGCCAAACCCGTAGCGGCGGGCACCGCCCGGGCCGCGGGCCTCGGGCAGCGACGTGGCCACGCGCCAGTCGGCATAGGCCTCGCCGGCGGGCGGATGGATGTCGACCGTGCACGGATGCGCGTCCTGCCCCACCACGCGCAGGAATACCGAGCTGCCGTTGTAGAAGCCGTGGGTCGTGTCCAGGTGCGCACTGCGCACCGACAGGTCCCACGCGTAGACCTCGTAGCTCAGCGTCAGCGGACCGGCCTGGGCCGACACCGGCGCGGCCTGCCAGGTCTGCTTGTCGAGCTTGGTCAGCGGCACGCGCACGCGGCCCGCGTCGGCGCGGATGCGGACGATGTTGCGTGCGAAATCCCTGATCATGTAGCTGCCCGGAATCCACGCGGGCAGCGTGAAGACCTGGCCGGCCGGGTCGGGAACGTCCACCGTCACGGTCACGGCGAACAGGTGGGCTTCCGGTTGAAGCGGGGCGATGGCGTAGCGGATCGGCGTCATGGTCACGATTGTAGCGTCACGCCCCGGACCATCCGGGACGTGCGATATCTACGAGCCCCGCGCGTCAGCCGTTCACATCGACGACCACGCGCCCGCGCATGCCGCCTTCCATGATCTTGCGGCCCGCCTCGATGGCCTCGCCCAGCCGGATCTCGCGTGTGATGGCCTGCAGCCGGTCGGGCGCCAGGTCTTGCGCCAGCCGCTTCCACGCCGTCTCGCGCAGCGGCATCGGCGCCATCACGCTGTCGATGCCGGCCAGCGTCACGCCGCGCAGGATGAACGGCGCCACCGACGCCGGAAAATCCATGCCCTGCGCCAGCCCGCACGCCGTGACCACGCCGCCGTAGCGCACCTGTGCGCAGGCGTTGACCAGCGTGTGGGAGCCCACCGAATCCACCACCGCTGCCCAGCGTTCCTTCTGCAGCGGCTTGCCGGGCACGCCCAGTTCGGCGCGGTCGATCACGTCGGCGGCACCCAGCGCGCGCAGGAAGTCGGCTTCCGACGACTTGCCGGTCGAGGCCGTCACGCGATACCCGAGCCTGGACAGGATGGCGATCGCCACCGACCCCACGCCGCCCGAGGCGCCGGTCACCAGCACGTCGCCATCGCCGGGCCGCACCGGGCCGTTCACGCCGCCGCGCTCCAGCGCCAGCACCGACAGCATGGCCGTATAGCCAGCCGTGCCGATGGCCATGGCCTGGCGCGTGGTGAAGGCGTCCGGCAGCTTCACGAGCCATTCGCCCTTGAGCCGCGCGCGCTGCGCCAGGCAGCCCCAGTGCGTCTCGCCCACGCCGTAGCCGTTCAGCACCACGCGGTCGCCGGTCTTCCAGCGCGGATCGGTGGAATCCAGCACCGTGCCCGCGCCGTCGATGCCGGCCACCATCGGCCATTTACGCACCACGGGCGAGCGGCCCGTGATCGCCAGGCCGTCCTTGAAGTTGATCGTCGAATAATCGACGGCCACGAGCACGTTGCCGTCCTCGGGCAACTGGCTTTCGTCAAGCTGGGCGATCTGCGCCTGCGTGGATTTGTCGTCGGCCTGGGTCAGCAGCAAAGCCTGGAACGTCATGATGGCGTCTCCCGTTTTCTTGTGGATGGACAATAGGGGCGTCCGGAAAGGGGTGTCCGGAAATGAAAAACGGCCGGACAGTGCCGGCCGTTCCTGACAGCCGGCTGGGGTCCGGCGTCGTCGTTATTTCTTGAGGCTTGCGAGCTTGCGTTCGAGCGTGGCGGCATCCGCCGCGCCCGGGATACGCGTGCCGTCGGTAAAGAACACCGCCGGCGTGCCCGAGATATTCAGGCTCTGGCCCAGCGCCAGGTTGTCGTCGATCGGCGTCTTGCAGCTGCCGTTACCCACCAGCGCCACGTGGTTCAGCATCCAGTCGCGCCATACCTTGGTGCGGTCCGCCGCGCACCAGACCTGCTTGGCCTTGACCGACGAATCCGGCGACAGCACCGGGTACAGGAAGGTGTAGACGGTAATGTTGTCCATCTGCTGGAAGGTCTGCTCGATCTTCTTGCAGTACCCGCAGTTGGGGTCGGAGAACACCGCCACGGCGCGGCTGCCGTCGCCCTTGGTCCACTTGATGGCGCGGGTCAGCGGCAGGTCCGACCACTTGATCTTGTTGATCTCGGCCAGGCGCTCTTCGGTCAGGTTGGTATTGGTCTTGGTGTCGATCAGCTCGCCGTTGAGGATGTAGCGGCCGGTGGAGTCCGTGTAGACCAGCTGGCCGCCGACGTTGACCTCGTACAGGCCCGGCACGGGCGCGCGGGTCACGCTCTTCACCTCGGCACGGCCGCCCAGCATCTTCTGGATCGACTGCTTGATCTTGTCCGTGCCCGGTTCGTCCGCGGCCAGCGCGTGAAGGGCATAGCCCGCTGCGGCCACGCCGCTGGCAAGGGCGGCGATCGCGGCAACGCGTGCGGATCGGCGGCGGAACAGTTGCAACATATTGACTCCAGGTAACGATATGCCGGTCAGTGTGCCGGCTTTGCATGTCATCGGTAAATCGCCGAAAGCGGGATTGGCCGCATTCGGCGCCGATGGCGAGATTGTCGCGCTTTCCGGGAAGCTCGGGGTATCCGCGTGATCGGCGCCGGCCGGACTACCCGAGTGCGCGGCCGATCAGGAACCGCTTGAGCAGCCCCTGGCTGCCCACCGCACGGATGCCCAGGTTCCGCACCACCCGGGCTGGCGTGCCGGGCAGCGAAAACAGCCGGTGCAGACCGTCAGTGGCCGCTGTCAGCGACAGCAGGTCAGTGGCGCGGGCCCGCTCGTAGCGGCGCAGCAGGCGCAGGTCGCCTTCATGACGGAACGACTCTTTGTCGGCCATCACCCGCCCAAGTTCCACCACGTCGCGCAGGCCCAGGTTCATGCCCTGCCCCGCCAGCGGATGCACCACGTGGGCCGCATCGCCCACCAGCGCCACGTGCGGCTGGACGAAGTGATCTGCCCGCTGCAGCACCAGCGGAAAACCCTGCGCCGGCGTAATGCAGCGCAGCGTGCCGAAGCGGGCGCCCACGGCGCCGCTGGCCACCTGGGCCACGGTGGCGGCCAGGGCTTCGGGCGACAGGGCCAGCAGGTCGCGCGCATGGGCCTCGTCGGCCGACCACACCATCGACACCCGGTTGCCCGGCAGCGGCAGCATGGCCAGGATCTCGCCATTGGCCGATTCCTCGTCGGCCATCAGTTTTTCGGGGCAGCCCAGGAACCACTGCCAGGCGGTTTCCTGATGCGGCAGTTCGCAGCGGAAGTTGGCGACCACGCCCAGCTGGCGGTAGCGCCGCTGCGTGGTGCCGATATGGCATTGCTGGCGCACCCACGACCGCGCGCCGTCGGCGCCCACCAGGCAGTTGGCGCGCACGCGCTCGCCGCTGGCCAGCGTGAGCGTCACACCGTCGATGTCGCGCTCCAGCTGCTCGGCCGTGTCGTCGAACCATTTCACCTGATGCTGGAAGCGCAGCGCGGTATCGAGCACCCGCTCGACGTGGCCCGATTCGACGATCCAGGCCAGTTGCGGCACGGCGGCAGCGTAGGCCGAGAAATGGAGGTCGCCATGCGGCGAGGGATTGGTCTCGCAGGCGCTTTCGTCGCCATAGATGCGCATGTCGCGCACCGGCTGCACGCGCGCCGGGTCCAGCGCCTCCCAGACCCGCAGCCGCTCCAGCAGCGCCTGCGAACTGGCCGAGAACGCGTAGATGCGGCTATCCCAGTCATCGTCGCCGGTGCGCGCGGTATCGCCAGCGGGGCGCGGCGCCACCAGCACCACTTGCATGCCCTGTTGCGCCAGCAGCAGCGCACAGGCCTTGCCGACAATGCCACCGCCGACCACGGCGATCTGGAAGCGGGAAGAAGGATTCGATGACATCGATTGGGCGGCGGCGCTAGGCGCCGGCACGGCAGGTCCGGACATGGCTGGATTATAGCGACGTGACGGGTGCGGCATTGGCCGCGCGACGACGGGCCGCACCGCCGGCCGGCTCCCGCCCGCCGTCACCGTCCGCCGCCTAGTGCATGTCGGCCACGAATACCTTGCGTATGGCCGCGCTGGAAAGCCTTGCGCCTTCGACTGACGGATGCGACCAGACATCCCGATACAGGATCTGCCCATTTGCCGCGCTGTAATTGCAGACGGTGCCCGGGCAAAAGATATCGATCAGGTCCACGACCTTGATTTTTTTCCGCGATTCCAGTCCGCGCAACACCTTGTCCAGATTCTCGCGCCGTCGCAATGTGTCGTCCTTCGTATAGAACTTGCAAACGCTGTCGAAGGGCGAAAACCATTGCTTGACGGCCGATACCGGCTCGCAGTTTGCATCCCTGGCAAATGGATTGCCGTGAAGGACGGCCAGACGGATATTCCTGCTGGCCAGATTATCCGAAAAGGCTTCCAGGCCGTTCGCCAATGTCTGCAGCCTCTCGATACTCTCCGGGGTTGCCACCTTCGGGGACAATTCGGCCACGTCATTGATCATGAATACCCAGTCGCCCGGCCGAAGCCCCTGAATCGATTCCGGGACGACGCGCGCCCAATAATCGTCGTTCGCCCGGTTCCACGCACCACGATTGGCGATTTCGCGGACTGGCGAGGCACCCCATGACGACACCAGGGTGACCGAGTAGCCGTCCCGCAGCACCAGATCGTCGAAAGACTGGACAAATGCGGTCGACATCGAGTTTCCGATCACCAGGACATGCTTCCGGGCATTTTCAAAATTACCCAGGGTACAGGCCCTGCGCGGAATGACCTTGCCCACCTGATCGTTATCCGACAGCACGCAGGGATCGCCCATCCACACCGAATCGGTGCCCTGCAGCGAATAGGCGTCGGTGAGCGTTGACGTGCCAACCGCGGCCATCGCCGGCAGGCGGCCGGCATACAGTCGCCCGCTCATCGGATTCAGGACCAGCACCAGCGCGAGGCACAAGCAGGCCGACGTGGCCAGCCCATAGCCGATGGTGATCGACGGCCTGGCGGACCAGTTCGCAGCCCGGAGCGGGCGCTCGATGCAGTGATACGAGAGCGCCGCCAGGCCGAACATGGCCACCAGCAGAAACGGCACGGTCCACCAATGCACGCCGACCGTCCACCGGCTCACCGCAATCACGCCCCAATGCCACAAATACAGCGAGTACGAAATCAGCCCGATATAGATCACCGGCTTGAGCGTCAACAGGCGATACACCGCCGTATCACGCCGAACCGCCACGATAAAGGCGACGGTGGCTGCCACCACCGCGATCGTCGACAGCGTGTGATACGTCTCCGGCACAAACAGGACTGCCAGCATGGATGCGAGCGCCAGGGCGGCAATCCAGGCACTGGTCCCGGCCGATCCGTCAGTGTCGCGTCGATTCAGCCAGCCGAAAGCCAGGGCGCCTGCCGCAAGTTCCCAGAAGCGCGTCGGCATCGAATAGTAGGAGACGATCGGCTTGCTTGTGCCCAGCCAGACAAATGCCGCCAGCGATGCCACGGCAGACAGGCCAAGCACCCAGTAAAACCGGCCCTGCCTGCCTGCATTGAGCCGCCGGAAACCGAGCAGCCACACCATGAACGGGAACACCGCGTAAAACTGTTCCTCGACGCCGAGCGACCAGGTATGGACAAAGACATTCAGTTGCGTCGAATCGCTGAAATAATCAGCCGCCTGCACGATCAGGTAGATATTGGACAGGCCAAACAGCGCCGCCGCGCCGGTTTTCAGGTGCCCCCATGGGCGGGGGTCGAATAACGCGATCGCAATCGCCGTGACGCCGACAAAAACAATCAGCGCCGGAGCCAGTCTCTTGATGCGCCGCGCGTAGAAATTCAGCAGCAGGTCGCCTAATCCGCGATCGCTGCGGAAAAACAGCGATGCCGTGATCACATACCCGGATATGACGAAGAAAATGTCTACGCCGAGATAACCGCCCGGCATCCACTGCCGTTCCAGATGATTCACGATGACGGCCAATACCGCCAGGGCCCTCAGTCCATCCAGTTCCCTTCGATAATCTCTCGACATAGTTCGTACCCTTCTGGATCCACTGCATCAAGACATCGCTGACGAACCCACAGAAACCTCCACAGCGGCCGCGTGCGGTATCGCGCACGACAAGGGACGAATTTTATGCGGAGCCATCTTTCGGAATCGCGCGAAATGGCGCGAGTTATGAGGGATAGCGAACAAAATCGCGGAATCGGCCGGCGGCGGCCGTGGCGCGCTCGGCCCGGGCACCCCGGCAAGTGAAGGGAACGCAACCGCGCCCGACGGACGCCCCCGGCGCGCGGCTTCGCGCCGTGCCAGCGCGGCGTCCCGCAGGGTTACAATGGCGGTTTTTCCGGCGGCCGTATCCGGCACGGATCGTTGAGCAACGCCCCGATCCACTGGTCCTGTCCCGCCTGACCCACTCTGCCCCGGCATCGCAGGTCGCTTGTCCGACCGCCCGCCCGCCGCGCGTCAGACGCACTGCAACCCATTGATTGTTAAAGGTTTCCCATGAGCCTCAAATGCGGCATCGTCGGCCTGCCCAACGTCGGCAAGTCCACGCTGTTCAATGCCCTGACCAAGGCCGGCATCGCCGCCGAGAACTATCCGTTCTGCACCATCGAACCCAACGTGGGCGTGGTGGAAGTGCCGGATCCGCGGCTGGCCAAGCTGGCGGAAATCGTCAAGCCCGAGCGCATCCTGCCGGCGACCGTCGAGTTCGTCGATATCGCTGGCCTGGTGGCCGGCGCGTCCAAGGGTGAAGGCCTGGGCAACCAGTTCCTGGCCAACATCCGCGAAACCGACGCCATCACGCACGTGGTGCGCTGCTTCGAGGACGACAACGTGATCCACGTGGCTGGCAAGGTCGATCCGCTGTCGGACATCGAAGTCATCAACACTGAACTGGCGCTGGCCGACCTGGCCACCGTCGAGAAGGCCCTGGCGCGCTATATCAAGCCGGCCCGCGCTGGCGACAAGGAAGCGCAGCGCCTGGTGGCCGTGCTGGAAAAATCGCAGGCCGTGCTGGACCAGGCCAAGGCCGTGCGCACGCTGGACCTGTCGCCGGAGGAGTGGGATGCCCTGCGCCCGTTCTGCCTGATCACCGCCAAGCCCACCATGTACGTGGCCAACGTGCGTGAAGACGGCTTCGAGAACAACCCGCACCTGGACGCCGTGCGCGAATACGCCAAGGCCACCGGCTCGCCGGTGGTGGCCGTCTGCGCCGCCATCGAGGCCGAGATCGCCGACCTGGACGACGCCGACAAGGCCGAATTCCTGACCGACCTGGGCATGGAAGAACCGGGCCTGGACCGCGTGATCCGCGCCGGCTTCACGCTGCTGGGCCTGCAGACGTACTTCACGGCTGGCGTGAAGGAAGTGCGCGCCTGGACGATCCACGTGGGTGACACCGCCCCGAAGGCCGCCGGCGTGATCCACACCGACTTCGAACGCGGCTTCATTCGCGCCCAGACCATCGCCTACGCCGACTACATCCAGTACAAGGGCGAAACGGGCGCCAAGGAAGCCGGCAAGATGCGCGCCGAAGGCAAGGAATACGTGGTGCAGGACGGCGACGTGATGAACTTCCTGTTCAACGTCTAAGCCGCGCCGGGGAGCCGTCTCCCCTGCCCGAACCCACGAAAATCGCCCGCAGCCGTAATGGTTGCGGGCGATTTTTCATTGCAGCGGCCGGTGCGCGGCTACATGCCGCGCAGCGCCTCGTCCCGCATCCCCACGAGCAAGGCCTGCCCATCGGCATCGACTCGGAATTCTCCGAACTTCGCCTGGGCATAGCGCTCCGCCTGGCCTTCCTGGAAGAACCACGCGTCCGTCGACACCTGCACGCCGGTGCCGCCCCACCGCGCCGGCACGTTCTGCACACGCAGCAGGCGCTCGTCGGCGGCCAGCGGCTCGCCCTTGTGCAGGCGGACGAAATGGCCTTCGTTGCGCGCGTCGCGACGGATCACGATGACTTCCTCGCGTGCCAGCCGGGTCGGCGTCGTGCCATGCGCCACGCGCACCGCGTTGGCGATCGAAAAATTCAGCGCCATGTAGTCGCCTTGCATCAGCGAGCGGGGGTCCACCGGCGCCAGCCGCAGGTACACCACATCGCCGCGTGCCAGCAGCCGCTCCTTGCCGGCGATGCCCGCCAGGGCGACGCCAACCGTCAGCAGCCATCCCACGATGATCCAGCGTTTCATGCCACGGCCTCCGTGTGGGCGATACGCGCCAGCGCGGCGCGGGCGGCCAGCAGCAGCGCGCCGGCGGCGACCAGCGTGGCGGACTTGGCCAGCAGCGTCCACTGCAGCGTGCTGTAGTACCAGACAAAGCCGATCAGCACCGTGGCGATGGCCAGCCCGAGCCACGGCAGCGAACCGCGCCGCAGCGCCATGGCCAGTGCCAGCGCGCCGGCCGTCACGGCCGGGGCGTACACCATCAAGACGCTGAACGCGACGGCCACCGCCACCATCGCCACGCCAACCGGCGTGCTGCACGCCAGCCGCCGGCTCTCCAGCAGCGTCATGGCCACCAGCGCCGCCCCAAGCAGCGCGCCGGCCAGCCATCCGCCCTGCGCGCGCCAGGGCGTGTCGACGCCGAAGATCAGGTCGGCCGGATGCGCGAAGCCGGTCACCACCAGCGCGCCCAGCAGCGCCATCAGCAACGTGGCATCGGCGGCAGGCTCGGCCATCTGCAGGCGCCCCGCCGCCGCGAGCCGGTCCTCGTGCATGACGAAGGCCAGCAGCGCGGCAAATGCCAGCGCCGTCATCGGCCCGAGCGCCATTGGAATGGCGGTCCAGCGCGGCGCGATCAGGTCGCCCAGCGCCACGCATGCGGCAATGCCCAGCGCCAGCCACAGGGCGAGCATCGCCAGAAGGCGGTGCAGGCGATCGGGCACCAGCACGAACAGCACCGCTTCAAACAGGGCTACGCCCAGCCAGAACGGCGCGGTTTCCAGGAATCGCCGGAAGCCCAGCGCCTCGCCCACGCCGGCGATGACCATGCCCTGGCCGCCCAGGCTCAGGGCCAGCGCAAACTGCCCGAGCGCAATGCGGCCGCTTTCGCGGCCGGTCACGCGGTACAGCGCGACGGCGATGCCGATCATCACCAGGCCAGTGACGGCCATGGCCGGGCCATTGCCGCGCGTGGTGGCAAACACGGTGCCGATCAGGAACATCTGGAAGAACAGCGCCCCCAGCCAGCCCGCGCCGCCCATCAGCAGGCGGATCGGCCATGGCGTGCGCAAGGTCGGCGAATAGTCGCCCCGCACCGTGCCGCGCGCGGCCAGCTGGTTCCAGAGCCCGCGTTCGGTCTGTTCGGTCGGATCCATCCGGTCGATCGGATGCTGGCTCATGCCTGGCTCCCCGATGTCTCGCGCCAGGCGCGCAGCAGCCACGTGGCGGCTGCCACGGCCAGGCCGATGGTCAGCAGCGCCAGTAGCAGGAAGGCGCCGAAATCGCCGTGGAAATCGGCGAGCCAGCGGCCCACCGCGGAGACGATCACGCCGATGCCGGTCAGGCACGCCAGGCTCAGCACGACGATGTCGAATGCGCGCCAGCGGAACCAGGCCATCAGGCCCGCCAGCGCCACCGCGCTGACCAGAAGGCCCGTGGCATTCACTTGGCCGGTCAGCACGCTCATCAATCCCACCCATCCCGCATAGCCGCAGGCCAGCAGGCCCAGCAGCCTGGGGCCGGTAGCGCCCACGAAGCCCCAGCGCCCCGCCCGGCGCGCCAGCACGTACCAGACCGCCAGTTGGAGGATCGACGTCCCAAGCAGGAACATCATCGTCTCGCGTGCGAACCGGGCCGAGAACAGCAGTTCGAACATGCCGCCGATGCCCAGCCTCACGCTGCAGAACCGCAGCAGCGCCACGTTGCCGATGACCAGCACGATCCACCAGTGCGGCGCCGCACGGGCCGCCAGCGCCCAGGGCACGGCCAGCAGCGTCCACAGCGCGAACAGCTGCCAGGCATCGGCGCCGGTCTGGTAGGTCTGCCCGATCACGGCCATCAGCACACCGGACACCATCTGCGCACCGCCCAGCGCGGCCCGGCCCGCCATGTCGCCACCGGGACGCCACGCGGCATACCCGGCCAGCAGCGTCAGCAGCCCGGCTAGCAGTCCGAATTTGGAGAATTTATGAAGTGACGCCCAGTTGAAGGCGAAGAAGACGATGACACCGGCGCACAGCAGCGCCGTGCCGAGGATCAGCAGCGCGCGGTCCAGCCAGTCATGCCAGTGGGCACGGCGGGGCAGCGTGGGCGCCCAGGCAGCCAGCAGGTCGGCGGCGCCAAGGCGGCCCTGGGCGCGCCAGTCGGCCAGCGCCTGCTGGATGGTGCGGCGAGACGTGAAAGTTTCCAACCGGCGATCCCCCGAAGAGTCGGCATGGGCTGCATGCTAGCAAACCGGCACGCCGAAGTCTCCCGGGGCGCGCCGGCCCGGAACCGGACGCGTCAGAAGCGGTAGGTCACGTTGCCGATGATCGAACGTTGCGTGCCGAAGAAGCAGTCGCCGCGCGCGATACAGCTATAGACGTACTGCTTGCCGAACACGTTGTTCATGTTCAGCGATACGCGCACCGGGCCGCGATCGTAGGCCACCACGGCGTCGAACACCGTGAAGCCGCCCACCCGGTTGTTGCCCGTGCCGTCCGTGCTCGGACCGTTGTACCGCGCGCCGGCGCCGGCCAGGAAGCCCGGGATATCGAACAGGCTGAAGCGATAGTTGGCCCACAGCGACGCCGTGTTGGCCGGCACGCTGGCAAGCCGCTGCCCCTGCTCGGCCGCCGTGCCTTCGAGCGTCCTGGCGTTCAGGAACGTGTAGGCGGCGATCAGGTCCAGCCGGCCGAGCGACACCAGCGCCTCCAGTTCGGCGCCGCGCGTGCGGGCCTCGCCGATCTGCACCGTGCCCGCCATGCCGTTGACCACGCCGGCCACCTTGCGGTTTTCCTCGCGCATGTCGAACACGGCCGCCGTCAGCGTCATGTTCCTGCCCGGCGGCTGGTACTTGATACCGGCCTCCCACTGCTTGCCGCGCAGCGGCTTGAATGCCGTGCCGTCGACATTGAAACCGGCCTGCCCCTGGAACGACTCGGCATAGCTGACATACGGGTTCAGCCCGAAGTCGGACCGGTACATCAGGCCGAATCGCTTGGTCAGTTCGTTGTCGTCACGCGAGGCCGACGGCGTGTTGTCCTGCGCCGCGCGCGACCAGTCGTAGCGCAGCCCCACCATCAGCAGCCACTTGTCCCATTCGATCTGGTCCTGCAGGTACACGCCGGTCTGGATCTGCTTGGCCGGCGGCAGGTCACGGAACGCCGTCGGCGCCACGTAGTTGCCGTAGACCGGGTTGAACACGTTGATCGGCGCGGCCGATCCGTTGGCATTGGTGCGGCCCGTGCTCTCGCTGTTCTGGTAGTCCATTCCGGCCAGGAACGTGTGGCCAACCGGGCCGGTGCGGAACTTCGCCTGGCCCTGGGTATCCACGGCGAACTGGTTCAGCGTGGGCTGGTTCAGGTAGAGCACGCGGCGCAGCATGGTGTCGCTGCCCGGCACCCAGCCGTGCGTGGCGCCGGTGAAGCCGGTGGTGTAGATGCTGCGGTAGTCCACCGTGCTGTGCGAGTAACGCAGGTTCTGGCGCACCGTGAAGGTGTCGTTGAAACGGTGCGAGAACTGGTAGCCCACGGCGTGCTGCTCGGCCGTGTACTTGTCGAATCCCGGTTCGCTGACGAAGAAGTTCTGCGGAATCTGGCCGGCCGGGTTCTCAATCAGGGTGCCGCGCCACGGGAAGAAGCCGATCATCGTGCCGCTGTCGTCCTTCTGGAAGTTGGCCAGCAGCGTGAATTCGGTGTCGGCGTTCGGCCGGTACGTCAGCGACGGCGCGATGAAATACCTGTTGTCCTTCACGTAGTCCACCGACGCATCGCTGTCGCGCGCCATCGCCACGAAGCGGTACAGCCACTTGCCATCGGCATCGATCGGGCCGGTAAAGTCGGCCTGGATCTGCTTGCGGTTGTAGTTGCCGAAGCTCACGCCGATCTCGCGCGCCGCCTCCGCCTGCGGCCGCTTCGACACCAGGTTCACGACGCCGCCCACGGCGCCCTGGCCGTACAGCATGCCCGACGGCCCCTTCAGCACTTCAATGCGCTCCAGCGCGTAGGGATCGGGGCGGGTGTTGTTATAGAAGCCGACCGCGTTCAGCAGGCCGTCCAGGTATTGGGTGGAATCGGTGCCGCGAATCTTGATCGTATCGGTACGGTTGTCGTTGGCGAAGCCGGCCGTGGTGACGCCGGCCGTATAGCCCACCGCCTGCGCCACCGACTGCGCACCCTGCAACTCCATGCGATCCCGCGTGATGACCGTGATCGACTGCGGCGTCTCGACGATCGGCGTATCGGTCTTGGTGGCCGTCACGGCGCGCTTGGCCACGAAGCCCTGCACCGGGCCCGTGGGCGACTCCACGCCGCTGCTGCCGCTGACCGTCACCACGGGCAGGCTGTGATGGGCCGGTTCGGCGGCGGGCACCTGTTCCTGGGCGATGGCGAGGCTGGCGGCCTGCATGCTCAGGGCAAGGGTGGTCATCTGAAGGACGTGCGAGCGGCAAACGCGGCCCCGGGCGCGGACTGACATGGATTTCTCTCTCGTTGCTTATCGAAAATACGAATGCGAATGAATCGCATTAATCGCAACGGATTGTAACGCCATGTATTGCAAAGCACACAATCGAACACTATTGTCATGTTCGAATGTCGCACGCTGTCCACACTTGGCCCGGCTTCCGCATCGATCCCGTCGCCGGTAAGCTGGCGCCGTTTTCGATCCAGTCCGACACCCCACCATGACTCTCGGCATCCTCGCCGCCCTGCATCACGAAGTAGACGGCCTGATCGCCGCCATGCGCCATGAAGACGCCCGCGCCACCATGCAAACCATCGGCATGCGCGATTACTACCGCGGCACGCTGCATAGCCAGCCCGTGGTCCTGGTGCTGGCGCGTGTCGGCAAGGTGGCGGCAGCGGCTACCACGGTGACACTTATCCGGGAATTTGGCGTCGACGAGATCGTTTTTACGGGCCTCGCAGGCGGAGTGGGCACTGACGTACGGGTGGGCGACATCGTGGTGGCCGACCGCACCGTCCAGCACGACATGGATGCGCGCCCGCTGTTTCCGCGCCACGAGGTGCCCCTGCTGGACCGGGCCGAATTCCCGGCCGACCCCGTACTCACCGCTGCGTTGCGCGGCGCGGCGGAAGACTTCCTGCGCGACGATCTGGCCACCGAGGTGCCTGATGGCGTGCTGGCCCGCTTCGGCGTCGATCAGCCGCGCCTGCACGTCGGCATGATTGCCAGCGGCGACCAGTTCATCAACGCGCCGGCGGCCGTTGCCGATTTGCGACAGGCCCTGCCCGGACTGCAGGCGGTGGAAATGGAGGGCGCCGCGCTGGCGCAGATCTGCCACGAATATGGCGTGCCCTACGCCTTGATGCGCACCGTGTCCGACCGAGCGGACGATACGGCACATGTAGATTTTTCGTCGTTTTTGCGCGACGTGGCCCGCCATTACTCCAGCGCCATCCTGCGTCGCTTTCTGGACGCAAGAGGCTGATCAGGCATATCGGCCTGGGCGCCGGTTCCCGACCATTTTGTTCGTTCTGAAATTACCGGCGGGGCCGCGCCACGCCCCACACAGCCACGAGCAGCGCCGCGCCGGCGATGGCGGCGGCCCATCCGAATATCTGCCCGTCGGTAAACAGATGCGCTGCGCGCCCGCCATAGAACGCGGCGAGCGCGCCCAGCACGCCCAGCAATAGCGCGGTCGGCACGGTGACGACGCGGCCGGCCGGGTGCAAAAGCCGTCCGCCGAAACCCACCACTGCGCCCACCACTGCCAGTCCGAACATAACAACTCCCGTGTCTTTTGATCCACAGCAAAAGTGGATGTGTCGTAACGATACTGCAGGTCGGCGGCGCCGCTCGGGGTTCCCTGCAACTTTGTAACGGGGCGGTATAATGACCACCGCTTCCGGCACCGTTCCGGACGGCAACCCAACCCCACAAATGCAACTGCTCGCGATCGGTATCAATCACACCACGGCACCCGTCTCGCTCCGCGAGCGTGTGGCGTTTCCGCTTGAGCAGATCAAACCCGCACTCGGCGCGCTGCGCACCCACCTGGCTGGGCGCAACGGCACCGAGGCCGCCATTCTTTCCACCTGCAACCGTACCGAGATCTACTGCGCCACCGATGTGCTGCAGCCGGGTCAGGAAGGTTTCGAGCACACGCTGCGCTGGCTGGCCCAGCATCACAACGTGCCCGCAGGGGATCTGGCGCCGCATTTGTACGCCCTGCCCCAGTCCGAAGCCGTGCGCCACGCCTTCCGCGTGGCCAGCGGGCTCGACTCGATGGTGCTGGGCGAAACCCAGATTCTGGGGCAGCTCAAGGACGCGGTGCGTACCGCTGGCGAAGCCGGCGCGCTGGGCACCTACCTGAACCAGCTGTTCCAGCGCACGTTCGCGGTGGCCAAGGAAGTGCGCGGCCAGACCGAGATCGGCGCGCACTCCGTATCGATGGCCGCGGCCGCCGTGCGTCTGGCCCAGCGGATTTTCGAAAGTGTGTCGACGCAGCGCGTGCTGTTCATCGGCGCCGGCGAGATGATCGAACTGTGCGCCACGCACTTCGCCGCGCAGAAGCCGCGCCAGGTGGTGGTGGCCAACCGCACCGTGGAACGCGGCGAGAAGCTGGCCGAGCAGTTGGCCGAGCAGGGCCTGACCACGCAGGCCATCCGCCTGCAGGACCTGGGCGAGCGCCTGCACGAGTTCGACATCGTCGTGTCGTGCACCGCAAGCTCGCTGCCGATCATCGGCCTGGGTGCGGTGGAGCGCGCGGTCAAGCGGCGCAAGCACCGCCCGATCATGATGGTCGACCTGGCCGTACCGCGCGACGTCGAACCCGAAGTGGCGCGCCTGAACGACGTGTTCCTCTATACCGTCGACGACCTTGGCGCCGTCGTGCGCGAGGGCAACGCGATGCGCCAGGCCGCCGTGGCCCAGGCCGAGGCCATCATCGAATCGCGCGTGCAGAACTTCATGCACTGGCTCGAAACGCGCAGCGTGGTGCCCGTGATCCGCGACCTGCAGGCCAGCGGCGAAGCCATCCGCCAGGCCGAAATGGAGCGTGCCCGCCGCATGCTGGCGCGTGGCGACGATCCGGCCGCCGTGCTCGAAGCCCTGTCCGGCGCGCTGACCCGCAAGTTCCTGCACGGCCCCACGCACGCGCTGAACCACACCCAGGGCGAAGACCGCGAGGCGCTGCTGCGCCTGGTGCCGGGCCTGTTCCGCCACAGCAGTCACTCGGAACGCTAGCCGCGTTGTCCATGCCGCGCCGGCGTCCGCCGGCGCCACCGGGTATCCGCCCGCCGATCCGCGCCGTGGCCACGCCACCGCGTCCCCCAGCCTCCCGATTCCGCTACCGATGAAACCCAGCATGCTCCACAAGCTCGACCAGCTGGCCGAGCGACTCGACGAAGTCAACGCCCTGCTCGCCAGCGAAACGGCCACGGCGGACATGGACCAGTACCGCAAGCTGTCGCGCGAACATGCCGAACTGTCGCCGGTGGCCGAGCAGTACGCGCAGTATCGCCAGGCGCAGGACGACCTGGCCACCGCGCAGGCGCTGCTGGACGATCCCGAGATGAAGGACTTTGCCGCCGACGAGATCGCCGCCGCGCGCGAACGGCTCGACGGCCTGGAGAAATCGCTGCAGACGCTGCTGCTGCCCAGGGACCCCAACGACGACCGCAACCTGCTGCTCGAAATCCGCGCCGGCACCGGCGGCGAGGAAAGCGCGCTGTTCGCGGCCGACCTGCTGCGCATGTACACGCGCTATGCGGAACGCCGGCGCTGGCAGGTGGAAATCATGAGCGAATCCGCATCGGACCTCGGCGGCTACAAGGAAGTGATCGTGCGCATTGCCGGCGACGCCGCGTTCTCGAAGCTCAAGTTCGAGTCGGGCGGCCATCGCGTGCAGCGCGTGCCGGCCACCGAGGCGCAGGGCCGCATCCATACGTCGGCCTGCACCGTGGCCGTGATGCCCGAGGCCGACGAGGTGGGCGAGGTCGAGATCAATCCGTCAGACCTGCGTGTCGATACGTTCCGCGCGTCGGGCGCGGGCGGCCAGCACGTGAACAAGACCGACTCCGCCGTGCGCCTGACCCACCTGCCCACCGGCATCGTGGTGGAGTGCCAGGACGACCGCAGCCAGCACCGCAACAAGGAAAAAGCCATGAAGGTGCTGGCCGCGCGGATCAAGGACGGCCAGTTGCGCGCGGCCCAGGCCAAGGAAGCCAGCACGCGGCGCAACCTGATCGGCTCCGGCGACCGCAGCGACCGCATCCGCACGTACAACTTCCCGCAGGGCCGGGTGACGGATCATCGCATCAACCTGACGCTGTACAAGATCGACATGATCATGGACGGCGACCTCGACGAACTGCTCGGATCGCTGGCCGCCGAGCATCAGGCCGACCAGCTGGCGGCGCTGGGCGAGGATGCCTGACGGGGACCAGGCGCCACCGAAGTTTGTAACCTAGGTAAATGCTTGAAACAGCACTGGCTTGTAAAAAGGCGCTGTCTATAATCGATTTCGACCAGACCACCCCAATACGTCACTTTGTGAGACACCGGCGCATTTGGGGGCATCGAAGTCTGGCTGGATGTCACTCCTCCAACAGACACACAAGGACGAAATCATGAACAAACTGCTCGCCGTGCTGATGCTTACCGCCGCCATTTCCGTTGCCGCCTGCGGCAAGAAGGAAGAGGCTCCGCAAACCAACGCTGACAGCGCCATGCAAAGCGCCGCGGAATCGGCCAAGGCCGCTGCCAGCGATGCCGCCGCGGCCGCTGCGAATGCCGCCGACGCCGCCAAGGCCGCCGCCAGCGGCGTGGCCTCGGATGTCTCGGCCGCTGCCGACAAGGCCCGCGAAGACGCCGGCAATGCCATGGCCCACGCCAAGGAAGCCACCAAGGACGCCGTCAACACCACCGCCGACAAGGCCAAGGACGCCGTCAACAAGTAATAGCCCTACGCAGGCGCGCACGGAAGCCGGCCCCGAATGGGCTTACACTAGACGCCTGAAAGCAGAGCCACGCGAAAACCCCGTCAGGCCCACGTCCGACGGGGTTTTTTGCGAACCGGCCGCCGATTGTCCAGACGCACCGCCGATGTCCTCGAACCCTCCGGGCGATTTTCCGCCCCTGCCATCCACGCCCACCCTGCGCGAAGCGCAGACGCTTGCCGCCATGGCCGGCCTGCCGGCGCTGGAGGCGCGCATGCTGCTGTCCCACGTCACCGGGCTCACGCGCACCCAGCTGATCACCCGCGACCAGGACCATCTCAATGATGCACAACGTGATGCATTTTCCACGTTGCTGGCGCGGCGGCTGACCGGGGAACCGATGGCGTACCTGCTGGGCGAACGCGAATTCTTCGGCCGCACGTTCCGCGTCACGCCCGATGTGCTGATTCCACGCCCCGACACCGAAGTGGCGGCAGAGGCATCGCTGGCCCGTCTGGCCGGCGTCCACACGCCGCGCGTGCTGGACATGGGCACCGGCTCCGGCATCCTGGCCATCACCATCGCCCGCGAGCGGCCCGACGCCGAGGTCTGGGCCACCGACATTTCGCCCGGCGCGCTGATGGTGGCGCAGGACAACGCCCGTGCGCTGCAGGCGGACAATATCCGGTTCCTGGTGTCTGACTGGTATCACGCGCTGCCGCCCGGGCTGCGGTTTCACCTCATCGTCAGCAATCCGCCCTATATCGCGGCGGGCGATCCGCACCTGGCCGAAGGCGACCTGCGCTTCGAGCCGATCGACGCGCTGACCGATCACGAGGACGGCCTGGCCGACCTGCGGGCCATCGTCGCCGGCGCCCCGCAGCGGCTGGTGCCGCAGGGCTGGCTACTGATGGAGCACGGCTACGACCAGGGCTACGCCACCCGCCACCTGCTGACCAGCGCGGGTTTTGCCGAGGTGTTCACGGCACGCGACCTGGGCGGCAACGAACGCTGTAGCGGCGGCCGGCTGCCGGGCTGACGCCTGGGTCCGGCCCAGGCGTGCGACTGGCTGATACCCCTACCTGATGCCGAAGCCCGATTCCGGTAAAATCCGCTGATCCCCCATGCAACCGGACCGTTTTCATCATGAGTGACGTACAACAGAAGATCGACCAGATCGTGAAGGGCAGCCCCGTCGTGCTGTTCATGAAGGGCACCGCCCAGTTTCCGATGTGCGGTTTCTCGGGCCGCG
Source organism: Ralstonia sp. 25mfcol4.1 (assembly GCF_900104095.1). Lineage (GTDB taxonomy): Bacteria > Pseudomonadota > Gammaproteobacteria > Burkholderiales > Burkholderiaceae > Cupriavidus. The sequence continues at coordinate 55,814 of NZ_FNJO01000014.1, forward strand.
CGATCCAGATCCTGAAGGCCTGCGGCGTTGACGCGCCGACCACGGTCAACGTGCTCGAAGACGAGGCCATCCGTCAGGGCATCAAGGAATACGCCAGCTGGCCGACCATTCCGCAGCTGTACGTGAACGGCGAGTTCGTCGGCGGCTCGGACATCATGATGGAGATGTACCAGAACGGCGAACTGCAATCGCTGCTGAAGGCCTGAGCCTGTCTGGAACTGCCATGCCTGTGAATCAGGGCGGCGTGCCGCAACGGCTGATCGTCGCCATCACGGGTGCCACGGGCGCCGTCTACGGTGTCCGGCTGCTACAGGTGCTGCGCGATGTGAGCGGCGTGGAAACCCACCTGCTGATGTCGCCGGCCGGCATCATGAACCTGCAGCACGAACTCGACATCGGCCGCGCGGAAGTCGAGGCGCTGGCCGATGTGGTTCACAACGTGCGCGATATCGGCGCCACCATTGCCAGCGGATCGTTCCGCGCCCATGCGATGATCGTGGCACCGTGCTCGATGCGCACGCTGGCCGCCGTGGCCCACGGCCTCTCGGACAACCTGATCACCCGCGCGGCCGACGTCACGCTCAAGGAACGCCGCAAGCTGGTGCTGATGGTGCGTGAAACCCCGCTGAACCTGGCCCACCTGCGCAACATGACCGCCGTCACCGAGATGGGCGGCATCGTATTTCCGCCAGTGCCGGGCTTCTATCAGAAGCCGCAAAGCATTGCCGAGCTGGTCGACCATACCGTCGGCCGCGTGCTCGACCTGGTGGACCTGCGCGATATCGGCGAAACGCTCGCGCCCGGATGGGGCGGGCTGAACGGCGGCGCGAGCGACTGAGAAAAGTCCCCTGCCTTCTCCCCTCTGCCACCTGTGTAGAGGGGAATCGTCCCTGTGGAGAGGGGAATCGTCCTTCAGGCGCTGACGCGCCCTTGCTTACCAGTGCCGGTACCGGCGCCCATAGTAACCACCGTAGTACCCGCCACCGTAGTAACCATACGATGGCCGCACCACCACGGCCGGCGGCGACACGTACACCGGCGCGGGCGCCACCGCGACCGGGGCCGGGCCGACCTCCGGCCCGTACGGCGTGGGATACACCGCGCAGCCGCCAAGCATGGCCGCGCCAGTCACTGCCAGACCCAACACAATCGCTTTCGTTCTCATCACAACGTCCTTTTTGTCCCAGGCATTGCGTCATCTCAATGCGCTGTCGTTAAGAACGTTATACGGGTGGGTCCGGTAATACAGCGTCAAGGCGCTGTAACCCTTGTTACGATTCGCAACGACTTCATGCACGTAAGCGCCCTCCGCCGCCTCACACGTCGAAGCGGATGCCCTGGGCGAGCGGCAGGGTGTCGCCGTAGTTGATCGTATTGGTGGCCCGGCGCATATAGCCCTTCCACGCATCGGACCCCGACTCCCGGCCGCCGCCCGTTGCCTTCTCGCCGCCGAACGCGCCGCCGATCTCCGCCCCGCTGGTGCCGATGTTGACGTTGGCGATGCCGCAGTCGCTGCCCGCCGCCGACAGGAACATCTCGGCCTCGCGCAACGACTCGGTAAAGATGCACGACGACAGGCCATGCGATGACGCATTGTTCAGCGCGATGGCTTCGTCCAGCGATGTGTACGGCATCAGGTAGAGGATGGGCGCGAAGGTCTCGGTCAGCATCGTGTCATGCTGGGTGTCGGTCAGCACCAGGGCCGGCCGCACGTAGCAGGCGCGCGGGAAGCGGTCGGTCAGCAGCCGTTCGCCGCCATGCACGACATTGCCCTGCGCGCGGCAACTGGCCAGCGCGTTGGCCATGGCGTCGCCGGCCGCTGCATCGATCAACGGCCCGACCAGCGTGCCGTCCTGCAGCGGATCGCCCACCGGCAGGCGCGCATACACCTGTCGCAGACGCTGCGTCACGGCCTCGATCCTGTCCGCGTGCACGAACGCGCGGCGCAACGTGGTGCAACGCTGCCCCGCCGTGCCCGCCGCCGCGAACGTCATCGCGCGGATGGTCAGTTCCAGGTTGGCCGAGGGCGCGACGATCGCCGCGTTGTTCCCCCCCAGCTCCAGGATGGCGCGCTTGAAGTGCGCGGCGCAGGCCATGCCGACCTCCCGGCCCATGCGCGTGGAGCCGGTCGCGCTCATCAACCGCACCGAAGGATGCTGCACCAGTGTCTGCCCCAGCTGCCGCCCGCCGGTCAGCACACAGCACAGCCCCGCAAGCTGCGGCGCATGGTCGTCGAACACCCGGTCCAGCAGGCCCTGCACGGCCAGCGCGCAAAGCGGCGTCTTTTCCGATGGCTTCCACACCACGCCATTGCCACACACCAGGGCCAGCGCGGCATTCCAGGCCCATACCGCCACCGGAAAGTTGAATGCCGAGATCACGCCGCACAGCCCATACGGATGCCAGGTCTCGCGCATCGCATGCGCGGGACGCTCGGACGCAATCGTCAGCCCGTGCAACTGGCGCGACAGGCCCACGGCGAAGTCGCAGATATCGATCATCTCCTGCACTTCGCCCAGCCCTTCCTGCAGGATCTTGCCGGCTTCGAGCGATACCAGCCGGCCCAGCGCCGTCTTGTGGACGCGCAGCGCCTCGCCCAGGCGGCGTACCACCTCGCCGCGCGCCGGCGCGGGCATCAGCGCCCAGACGCTCTGCGCCGCGTGGGCGCGGGCGATGCGGGCGTCGGCATCGGCGGGCGAACACACTGGCAACTGGCCGAACACCTCGCCGTCGATCGGCGAACGGACGGCCAGCGTGCCCGCGGCGGCAGCACCCGTCGAGGTCCATGGCAACGGCAGGCCCATCGCCTGCCAGCAATCGGCAAATTCCTGCGCTTTCATGCGAGCGTCTCCTGAAGAGGGTGCCGCGCGTAATGCTGGCCGAAGCGGTTGGCCAGAAAGCTGTCAAGCGGCATGGCCTCCTGTTTCACGAATCCGGACTGCGGCAACACCCCGGCGGCCACCAGATCCAGCGCGGTACAGATGCCGGCCGCCGTGGTCAGCTGGATCGCGTTGACATGACCGATGCCGGCGAAATCGTCCATGCCGCCGATCCGCGCGGAAAACGACGCCTGCGTCAACGGTCCGCGCGTGCCCTCGCCGCGCGCGCCGGGCGGATGGCCGGTGGCGCTGGCGAACACCACCACCACATCCTGCGCCGTCACCGGAATGGCGTGCTCGAAGATCTCGCGCAACCATTCGCGGCGTTCGCGCAACCGCAGGTCGTTCAGCAGCAGCTTCATCTGGGCGCAGTGGCCGGGATAGCGGATCGACTTGTAATCGACCTGGCGCGCGTGCCCGGCCAGCGTGTCGGGCAGCGTGCCCAGCCCTCCAGAGGTATTAAAGGCTTCGTACTCGACGCCGTCCAGTGCGAAGGACTCGTGCCCTTCCAGCGCGGGAAGCTCCACGCGGCGGCCGTCCACGATGGCCTCGCACGGATTGCAGTATTCGTTGATGAGTCCCTCGGTGCTCCACGTCAGGTTGTACTTGAGCGCGTTGCTCGGGTAGCGCGGCAGCGCGCCCACGCGCATGCGCAGGTCGTGCAGTTCGCCGCCGCCGCGCAGGAAGCGTTGCGCGAGGTCGTGCCCCACCACGCCGATAAAGCCGGGCGCCAGCCCGCACTGCGGCATCAGCACGGACCGCGCGCCGCCGGCCAGCGCGCGGATGGCATGGGTGGCCGCCACGTCCTCGGTCAGGTCGAAGTAATGCACGCCCAGGCGCGCGGCCACCGCGGCCACGTGGATGGCGGCATGAAACGGCAGCGCGTTCATCACTGCATCGGCACCGGCCAGCAGCGCCGCGCAGGTGCCGGGTTCGGTCGGATCGCCGGCCCGTACGTCGACGCCGCGCGGCACGCCATCGAGCCGGTGCGCGTCGTGATCGACCAGACAGACGCGGTAGTCGCCGGTATTGGCCAGCATCGCGGCAATCACGCGGCCGATCTTGCCAGCGCCAAGCACGACCACCGAAAGCGGACGGGGGGCGAGAGTCAGGTCGCGCACCGCAGCGGGACCGAGCGTGGAAGCTTGCATGGCTCACTCCGTCAGGAACTTGTTGTTGGTGAGTGAAGTATGGGCAGCCGCGCGCACGTTTTATAGCCACAAGATTGACGAAACCCCGGCATAATCGGTCACATTGACATAGCATTTTGACGAATCGTCATCGACACCATGGCTGACCTAGACCAGACCGACCGCCACCTGCTGGCCTTGTTGCAGGCCAATGCGCGGGAGAGCGCGGCCAACCTGTCGCGCGCGCTGGGTATCGCGCGCACGACCGTGGTGGCCCGCATCGCCCGACTGGAACGCACGGGCGTGATCGCCGGCTACGGCGTGCGGCTGGGCAGCGAGATGGAAGACAACGCCATCCTGGCGTTCTGCGGACTGTCGGTGCAGCCGAAGGCGGCGCCGGCCGTGGTGCGCGCGCTGCAGCGATTCCCCGAGGTGGAAGAACTGAATTCGGTCAGCGGCCCGGTGGACTACATGGCCGTGATCCGCTGCGATACCCACGCGCGGCTGGACAAGCTGCTGGACGAGATCGGCATGCTCGACGGCGTGAACCACACCACCACGTCGATCGTGCTGGCGCGCAAGATCGACCGCCGGCGCGCCGCCGACTAGCCGTTGCCGGTTGCGGCTGGAAACACCGGGCATTGCCAGGCATCGCCAGCGCGATTGAATCGGGCGCGCTATGCTTGCCCTCCTTGCAACCGGAGCGGGAGAGAACGATGAACGAGACGATTCGCGTTGCCGTGGGCGGCGTCACCGGCTGGGCCGGCGGCGAACTGGCGCGCGGCGTGGCCCACGCCGCCGACATGACGCTGGTGGCCGGACTGTCGCGCGGCGCGGCGGGCCAGACGCTGGCCAGCCTGACCGGCCACAAGGACACGCCGGGCGTGGCGGCGGCCAGCATCGAGGAACTGGGCAAGACGCCGTATGACGTCTATGTCGAATACACCAAGCCGGTGATCGCCAAGCACAACATTCTGCAGGCACTGGCGCACGGCGCGCATGTCGTGGTGGGCACGTCGGGGCTGTCCGACGACGACTATGCCGAGATCGACGCCGCCGCGCGCAAGGCCGACCGTGGCGTGCTGGCCTGCGGCAACTTCGCGATCACGGTGGTCTTGCTGCAGAAGTTTGCCGAGATGGCGGCACGCCACCTCGACCATTGGGAAATCATCGACTACGCCAAGGCGGGCAAGGTGGATGTGCCGTCCGGCACGGTGCGCGAACTGGCGTTCCGGCTAGGCCAGGTCAAGCAGGCGGCGCAGGCCGTGCCCGTGGACCAGGTCAGCGGTCCCAGGGAGACGCGCGGCGCGACGATGTCCGGCTCGCAGGTGCATGCCGTGCGGCTGCCGGGATACCAGTTGGGAGTCGAGGTGATCTTCGGCGCCGATGGCCAGCGCCTGCACATCCGGCACGAAGCCGGCGACGGCTCCAAGCCTTATGTGTCCGGCGCGCTGCTGGCCATACGCAAGGTGCATACCGTGCGCGGTGTAGTGCGCGGCCTGGACAAGGTGATGGAAGGGCTCTGACGCTGGCGGGCCTGCGGTCTGACGTTCTGCCGGCCTGACGGCGGGCAGCCCTGCCGCCAGGCGGTCGGCCTACCAGCTGCCCGGGTTGATCGGCTTGGCCGGGGCTTTCTTTTCGGCCTTGTCGGCCTTGTCGGCCTTGTCCGTCTTCTCGGCCTTGTCGGTCTTTTCAGTCTTGTCGGACTTGCCGCCCTTGCCTGCCGCCGGGGGAGGCGGCGCCAGCGACTTGGCCACTTCGGCATCGCGGTTGGCCATCAGCGCGCGCGCCTGCGGCAGCAGCAGTTCGATCGTGCCTTCCGCCGGATTCTCGGGAATCGCATAAAGCTCGACGGTCAGCGGCTTGCGCATCCAGCCCGCGTGGATGCTTCGCACGTCCTTGCCGGCCTTGTCCTTCATGTCCACCATTTCCTGGCGGAACGGCTTGCCATAGCGGGCATTGAGCGCCTGCGCGGCGGCGTCCTGCGAGCGGATGCCGTCGGTCGGCACGATGACGCCCACCAACGCATTGCCATCGACCAGCGCCACCAGGCGCGGTCCGTCCATGAACGCCGGACGCTGGTCGCGCGGCACGCCCACCTGGCGCATCACGCCGTCGCCACGCAGTTCCACGCAGTAGGCGGTCACATCCTTGCCATCCGGGGTCCGGTGGTCGGCGCAATCGGGCAACGCGGGCAGCGGGCTGCCGATCTCGAGCGTATCGAGCATCGTCGAGAAACGGTCCTTGCCGTCGGGGACCGCTGCGGCGGCGGCATTCGGGGCCTTGGTGGCAGGCTGCGCGGCCGGTGCGGCCGGTGCAGCCGTGGCGGCTTGGGCGACAGACATCGCCAGCAGGGTGGCAACGGCCAGCCCGGCAAGAGGAAATCTCAAAACACACTCCTGAAAACGGCTCCGCATTGGAGCCGGCTCCGTCCCGAGGGTTCCTGCCGGGGATATGCGGCATCAACGATGTGATGCCGGGTCGACAAGCTGGGTCAGAGCATACGCTTCACGGCATGGAAGCATACCAGCGCGATGCCGATCAGCACCGTCCACAGGATCAGCTTCGGTACCTGGCTCGGCGGCAATTGCTGTGGCGGCGTGCGCCGGGCGGCGGGTGCGCGCATGCGGGTGCTGGACTGCAGGCCGCGTGTATGCCATATGACGGTGTCCGCGCCAAGGTCGTGCCATTGGGCGCTGTCACGTGACGTGCTGGTGTGCGGCTTGTCGGCGCGCGGCGTGGTCGGGCGCGGCGCGCCCGGTCGTTGTGTGGCCATCTTCTGCTCCCCCGAAATGCATCGAATGCCTGCCGACGAATTCTGTGCCGCCGGTACACATGCATTGCGGGCCGATCTGCTGCCGCCGTTCAATGCGAAGCAGATGTTAAGACATCGCCCATGCGTCCGCTACGGCGCTTCGCTGCCAAACCACACTTTCGCGAGCGTCCCGCCGGGGAAGTTTGTAACTGACCGTTACGGCCGCATTCGAGGGCCGCTTGCGCCACTATCTGACTCGCCTTTCGGGCGTCATGCCGGGGAATCCTTCCGCGCGATGGCCGTCGCCTCCCGGCGAAACGCATGGCCCATGTGGTGATAGAACGGATGCGGATTGAACTGGCGCGACAGGAACGACGCCAGCAGAGACGCCGCCAGCAGGTAGATGGTCAGGTCCTGCGTGCGCGTCATTTCCATCACGATCACGCTGGCGGTGATCGGCGCCTGGGTGGCTGCGGCCAGGAAGGCCGCCATCGACACCAGCGCCAGGACGCGCGGCTCGGCCATGCCGGACATGAAATGGGTCACGAAATCGGCAATGTTCGCGCCGATGCCCGCGCCGATGGCCAGCGCCGGCGTGAAGATGCCGCCCGGGACGCCCGCGAAGTACGACACCACCGTGGCGACGAACTTGGCCAGCCCGAACCACAGCGTGCTGTGCGGTTCGCCGTTGATCAGCCCGGACGCCTGCTCATAGCCCGTGCCGAACGTGGCGCCGGCAGTGGCCCAGCCCACCACGGCGACGACCAGCCCGCACAGGAAGGCCACGCAGACCGGATGGGCGGTCGTCCATCCGCGCCATGCCGCAGGCACCAGGCCGGGCACGCCGCGAATCAGCAGCTTGGCGAACAGGCCGCCTGCCACACCGTTGACCACCGCGCACAGCATGACCGGGCCCCACGCGTCGTGCAGCACCAGCATCGGCACCTTCACGCTGAAGTACGGATTGTTGCCCAGCACGGCCAGCGACAGGAAACCGGCTGTCAGCACGCCGGACAGCACCAGCCTGTCCCACCGCACCGCCGTGCCGCGCCCCAGTTCCTCGATGGCGAAGACCACGCCGGCCAGCGGCGTGTTGAACGCTGCCGCCAGGCCGCCCGCCGCGCCGGCCGCGATCAGCGAACTGGGATGAAAGCCGATGCGGAAGCGCAGCTTCTGCTGGCACCACTGTCCCCAGGCCAGCATGGCAGCGGCCCCCACCTGGACCGATGGTCCCTCCCGCCCCACCGACGCGCCGGCCAGCAGCGCACCGGCGGTCAGCACCACCTTCCACATCGATTGCCGGAATGACACGAGCACGGTCTGCGCCACGCCGGCCGGCGGCAGCGTCACGGCGGCGATCACCTGCGGAATGCCGGAGCCGCGCGCCTGCGGCGCCAGCCGGATCGTCAGCCAGCGCAGCGCGGCCAGCCCGAAGGGCAGCATCACGAAGGCCAGCCACGGCGTGGCCGTGGTCAGCTTCGCGTTCCAGCGCAGCGCAATCTCGGCGATGTAGGCAAATACCATCGAGAACAGCGCCACCCCGCCAGCGCCGCACATGAACGCCGCATAGCGCATCGACGTGCGCGAGATACGGCCAACCTGGCGCGTCTTGCGATTTGCCGCGCGACGCGCATGAACGCGGAGTTCTCCGAGCCGGTCGCGGCGTGCGGCAGGTTCCGATGGCGGACTGGAATCAGGAAGGTTCGAATCAGGCGGCTCGACAGGGGCGGTCATGGCGTCGATGCGGAAAGCATGCGGGGGCGTAAAAAACGCCCTCAACTATACGCCCCTGAACTTCCGCACCATACGGTTGCGCCGCGCCGGTTCAGTCCAGGCTGATGTTGTTGGCGCGAATCACCTTGCCCCAGTTCTCGCGGTCGGCTTGCACGTAGCGGTCAATCTCCGCCTGGCTGCGAGGCTGTTGCACGATCAGTCCGAGCGCATTGAACGTGTTGCGGAATGCCGTCTCGGTCAGCACGTGCGATGCGGCGGCCTGCAGTTTCGCGACAGCCTCCGGCGGCGTCTGGGCCGGCACGGCCAGGCCGAACCACGTGGCCGCATGGAAGTTGGGGTATCCGCTTTCGGCCACCGTCGGCACATTGGGCAGGACATCCAGCCGCGCGCGGCCCGTCACGGCCAGCGCCTTGAGCTTGCCCGCCTTGATATGCGGCAGCGAGGTGCTGACCACGTCCACCATCAGCTGCGTGTCGTTGGCCAGCAGCGACGCCAGCGCCGGCGCACTGCCGTTGTAGGGCACGTGCGTCATCTCGACGCCCAGTTCCGACTTCAGCATTTCCGTGGCCAGTTGCAGCGGATTGCCGAGCCCCACCGACGAATAGTTGAGCTTGCCGCCCGCCGCCCTGGCATATGCGGCAAAGTCCTTGATGCTGCTGGCCGGCACCTGGTTGTTGGTGACCACCACCAGCGGCACCTCGACGCCGATCAGGATGACCTTGAAGTCCTTCGGGTCGTAGCCGGTCTTCTTGTAGAGCATCGGATTCAGGACCATGCTGGCGCTGCTGCCCATCAGCACCGTGTAGCCATCCGGCTGCGCCCGTGCCACGCCCTGCGTGCCCACCATCGTGTTGGCGCCGGGGCGGTTCTCCACCACCACGGGCTGCTTCATCTCGCGCGCCATGCCTTCGGCCATCGCACGGCCAAACTGGTCGGTCGAGCCGCCCGGGGTGTACGGAACCACGAGCTTGATCGGCCGGTCGGGATAGGCGGCCACGGCGGGGGCAGTGAACGCGATCCCCAACAAGGCGGCGCAGATGCTGATGGCAATACGGTGCATGGTTGTCTCCTGCTTTATATGAATGGAATCGCGATGCCGGCGCCTGCCCTCTCCGCCGACCCTCTCCCGCCGTGCGGCAGAAGGGCAAGCACCGTGGGGCAAGTCGTGATCAGACCCGCCGCTGGCGGCCTGCCCAGTGCTGGTCCCGCAACCGGCGTTTGGCCAGTTTGCCGGTTTCGTCGCGCGGCAGCCGTTCCACGATCTCGATCGAGCGCGGCACCTTGAAGCCCGACAGCCGGCCGCGCAGCCATTCGATCACCGCAGCGGATTCCACGTCGGCGCCGGGCACCGGCTCGATCACGCCGTGCAGCCGTTCGCCGTACTCGTCGTCCGGCACGCCGAACACTACGCAGTCCGCCACGCCCGGATAGCGCACCAGCTCATGTTCGATCTCGGCCGGATAGATGTTCACGCCGCCCGAGATGACCATGTCCGACGCGCGGTCGCAGATGAAGAGATAGCCGTCGGCATCGACGTAGCCCATGTCGCCCAGCGTGACGCGCCCGTCGATGTCGATCTCCCGGCGCGCCGGGTCGTTGTTCAGGTAGGTGAAGTCGGGATAGGCGGGCTGCCGCACGTAGACCAGACCCACCTCGCCTGGCGCGCAAGGCCGGCCGTTCTCGTCGATGATGCGCACGCTGGCTTCGTCCACGGGGCGCCCGGCCGTACCGGGGCGGGCCGCGGCGTCCTCTGGCGTGGCCACGGTGACCAGGCCAGCCTCGCTCGACGCGTAGGTCTCGTGGATCACCGGACCAAGCCAGTCGAGCATTGCGCGCTTCACCTCCGGCGAGCACGGCGAGCCGGTGGACGCGACAAAGCGGATCGACGAGAGGTCGTACTTCGCGCGCACTTCGGGCGGCAGCTTCAGCAGCCGCACGTACATGATCGGCACCAGGTAAAGCACGTCGATGCGGTGCTTTTCCACCAGCGCCAGCACCTGCTCGGCATCGAAGCGCGGCGCCAGCACCAGCCGCTCGGCCATCTGCAGCGCGTTCTGCACGTACACGCTCGGCGCGCTGTGATAGAGCGGCGCTGCCATCAGGGCACGGCAGCCGGGCACGATGCCGTAGGCCTGCCGGATCAGCGAGCGCAGGCGGTCCTGCTGCGCGTCCAGGTCCGCCAGCGGCACCGCCTGGCGCAACACGCCCTTGGGCCGGCCGGTGGTGCCGGACGTGTAGGCCAGATGCCCGCGCGGCGCCACGCGCGGCCCGTCGTAGGCGGTTTGCGCGGCCAGCCACGGCTCGTATTCGATCGCATCGGGATGTGAGCCGCCCACCACCAGCACCGCAACGCCGGCAGGCACCGTCGCCTGCACGGCCGGCAGCAGATCGGCATGGACGATCAGCGCGCGTGCGCCGCTGTCTTCGAGCAGGTAGCGCACTTCCTCGGCCATGAAATGCCAGTTGACCGGGCAGTAGTAAGTGCCGGCCGCGCGGCACGCGAACACCACGTCCGCGAACACCGGATCGTTGCGCAGCAGCACCGCGACCACGTTGCCCTCTTCCAGCCCCAGCCGCCTCAGCCCGCCGGCCAGCCGCATGCCGCGATCCAGCACCTCCGCGCCGGGGCGCTGCAACGATTCGAACCAGAGGTCTGCGGGCATGCGGGGTCTCCTTGTAGGGCTGCCGGGGGTGCGATGGGTCGCGAATTTCCACCGATGACTGGCCACTTTATCGATGCACGCCGGCATCGACAATCCCATCTGACCGAATCACAATGTTGCGTCAAACTTGACATTGCTTTCAGAGTCGTCGCATGGACCTCAACCTTGTGCAGGCCTTCGTGGATATCGTCGAAGCGGGCAACCTGGCCGAAGCGGGACGCCGGCGCGGCGTCACCCGGTCGCAGATCAGCCGGCAGCTGGGGCAGCTGGAAGAACAGGCCGGTGCCATGCTGCTGCGCCGGACCACGCGCCACCTGGAGATGACCGATGCCGGCCAGTCGCTCTACGAGCACGGCCTGCGCATCCTGCAGGAGATGGCCGCCGCACAGGCCGAGATCGACAGCCTGGGCAAGACACTGCGCGGCCATGTGCGCGTGAGCGTGCCCACCGGGCTGGGCGACGCCTTTATCGCCCCGCTACTGCTGCGCTTTGCCGAACTGCACCCGGGCATTTCGCTGCGCGTGTTCTTTGCCAACCGCGTGACCGACCTGATCGCCGCCGAGATCGACGTGGCGCTGAAGGTGACGTCGCTGCCGCCGCTGGACACCGTGGCGCGCGAGGTCTGCGCCATCCGCTGGCAGTTGTGCGCGTCGCCGGAATATCTGGCGCGGACCCCGCCGCTGCAAAAGCCGTCCGACCTGACGGCCTGCCGATTCCTTTGCCCGCCCTACACTTCGAGACGTTTCCTATTGACCCTGGGCCGCGATTCCGCGTGCGGGCCGGAGCGGCACGATGTGGAGATCACGCCCTACCTGCAATCCGAACACTTCCCGTTCCTGATGAACGCGGTGCGCCAGGGGCACGGCATCAGCCTGCTGCCGGTCTACATGGGGTGGGAAGATGTGCGCCGGGGCACGCTGGTGCCGGTGCTCCCAGACTGGAAGCCCGAAGGCCTCGGCAACCGCCTGTACATCATCACCACGCCAAACCCGCACCTGTCGATGGCCACGCGGGCGCTGATCGGGTTCCTGCGCGAGGCGGTAACAGGATTGCCGGTATTCGCACAAGCCTGACAAAAATCGCCTGCCGACTTTCAAATCGCAAGCTATTATCCTTTTTACTTGCATATCAAAAGTAAAAAGAGGAGACGATGGCACACACGGACTTTGCCAATATGCCGTGCCCGGTGGCGCGGTCGATGGCGATGCTGGGCGAGAGATGGGCGATCCTGCTGATGCGGGAGGTCTACTACGGCAGTTCGCGATTCGACGAATTCGAGAAGCATCTGGGCATTGCGCCCAACATCCTGAGCGCGCGGCTCAAGACGCTGGTCGAACATGGGCTGCTCGAAAAGGTGCCGGCACCCGGCGGCGGCGCGCGGCAGGTGTACCAGCTGACAGAGATGGGGCGCGACTTCTTTCCGGTCTACGTGTCGCTCAAGGCGTGGGCCGACCGCTGGCTGGCCGACGGCAAGGGGCCGCTGACCGTGCTGGAAGACAAGCGCGACGGCGGCGAGATCGTGGCCGGGTGCCTGACCCGTGCCGATGGCAGCACGATCACCGTCGATGACCTGCGTGTGCGGCCCGGCCCCGGCGCCGGCCGATATCTGCGCGAACGCTTTGGCGCGCAACCCGCCACGGAGGCCGCCGATGAGCAAGCCTGACGCATTGACGCTGAACGGCCCGGCCGCCGCCGTGGAGCCGGTTTCCAACGGCGAGATCGCCCGGCGCATTGCCGCGCTGGCCGCGCCCACCAGCCTGGTGGCCTTCCTCCAGGCCGGTTCCCAATTGATCGAAACGTGGCTGGCCGCGCGCCAGGGCACGGCGGCGCTGGCCGGCTGGGCGGTGGTGCTGCCATTCGCACTGCTGCTGCAGCAGATGTCGACCGGAGCGATGGGCGGCGGCGTGGTGTCGGCCATCGCGCGCGCGCTCGGTGCGGGCAAGCGCGACGATGCCTCGTCGCTGGTCATGCACGCGATGATCATCGCGGTGACGGCCGGACTGGCCTTCGCCATTGCGCTGGCCGGCTTCCCGCATCAGGTGTTCGGCGCCGTCGGCGGCAGCACGGCGGCCGAAGCGGCGGCGACCTATGCGATCTGGCTGTTCGGCCTCGGTGCGGTGCCGGCGTGGCTGGCCAATACGCTGGCGTCGGTGCTGCGCGGCGGCGGACGGCACGCGCTGGCCGCGCGCGTGCTGGCCGGCATGTGGATCGTGTTTCCGGTGCTGGCGTGGTGGTTTGCCGAAGGGCTGGGCATGGGCCTGGCCGGGATCGGCGCGGGGCTGGCGGCGGCATCGTGGGCGGCGGCGCTGATGATGGCCTGGGTCGTGATGCGCGGCGGTGCGGGCTTTGTGCCGACGCTGCGCGTGAAGCTGTCGGGCGCGCTGTTCCATCGCATTCTGGCGGTCGGCCTGATCGCCTGCGCGCTGGCATCGGTGGCCAACCTGACGACGATCCTGGTCACGGCGCAGCTGCGGCACTACGGCACCACGGCCGTGGCGGCCTATGGCATTTCGGCACGGCTGGAATTCCTGATGATTCCGCTGGCATTCGGCGTGGGCTCGGCGCTCACGGCGCTGGTGGGCCGCTCGGTGGGCGCCGGCGACTGGCATACGGCGCGCCGCACTGCCTGGGTGGGGGCGTTGCTGGCGCTGCTGCTGGCGGGCAGCGTCGGCGCCGCCGTGGGGCTTATGCCGACCCAGTTCGCCGCGCTGTTCACCAGGGATGCCGAAGTGGCCGCCATCGCGGCCCGGGCGCTGTCATGGGTCGGCCCGGCATTCGGTGGATTCGGGCTGGGCATGGCGCTGTACTTCGCGTCGCTGGGCGCCGCGCGCATGCGCTGGCCGATCGTCGCCGGCCTGAGCCGAATCGGCCTGGCCGCCGGCGGCGGCTGGGTGCTGGCCAATGTGGCCGGGATGGGCCTCGACGGCCATTTCCTGGGCGTTGCGCTGGGAATTACCGCTTATGGGCTGGTGACGGCGATGGGGGTCCGCAAAGGGGAGTGGTCGCCGCGTAGCTGATGCGGCGGACCGGCAAGACCGAGCAGACCCGCGCGTCGCGGCTGGTGGACGGCCTGCGCGCGATCCCGCCCGGTGGCCTGTCTGACTTGGGGGCGCGGGCCGCGGTGGAGTCGGTTTGAACGGCTTTACGCTCTGCCCCGGCCCCGCTCCCGCTTGAGGCGAGGGGGGAGGCAGACGGCGGGGTTTCCAAGGCTCCCGGCTTTTTCCTCTCTCCTGCGTGCGAGAGCGATCGCGCCGGAAGCGATGCAACGCTATCGCCGGAACCCGCCATGGAACCGGCCGCCACCGCCGCCGAACCTTCCGCCGCCGCCGGCAAAGCGTCCCTGCCACTGCTGGGCCGCCGCGCTGTTGAAGCGTTGCTGCCCGGCCTGCCGCGCCTGGCGCTGCTGATCCAGCCGGCCCTGCATTTCGCTGTTCTGCTGCATGGGCTCCCAGCCGTTGGTGGTGTGCTTCTGCCAGCCGTCGTCGGTGTGCTGGTAGACGTTGCCGTCATGGCCCGCGTAGACGTTGCCGTTGTTCCAGACCACGGCGTTGTCCTTGTTCGGATTGGCGACAAAGCCACGGCTGCCGGCTGTGTACTGGCCGGTCTGCGTGTTGCCGGCGATGCCCGCTTCGCCGGCGCCGATGCGGCCGGTCTGGGCGTTATATCCGGCCGCCTGCCGGCCGGCCGCATAGTTGCCCGTGTATTCATTGCCGGCCACGCCGCCGCGCCCGGCGCCCTCGCGCCCCGTTGATGGGTTGGCGAACGATCCCTGCCGCCCGGCCGCATAGTTGCCGGAATAGGGATTGAACGCGGCGCCCTGGCTGCCCTGGAAGCGCGCGCCCGTGGCCGGGTTGTAGCCGGCGCCGGCCGTGCCGCGCCACTGCGTGCCCGTCCAGGCGTTCCAGCCTTCGGCATGGGTCACGGTCCCCTGCCCCCAGCGGCCGTAGAAGTTCGCCTGGTTGATATTGACGAAGCTGCCGCCGCCATACCAGTACGGGCCCCAGTAGGGCGCCGCCGCGCCCCAGATCGCGCCGGCCGCGAAGCCGAAGGCGAATCCTTCGGCCACGCCGATGCCGAATCCCGCGCCATAGCCGTAGGTCACCGGGTAGCCGTAGTAGTACGTGCCGACATACGGCGGATAGACATAGCCGGTGCCGTAGACCACGGTGCCGTCCGGGTTCACCACCACGCCCAGGTAGCCCGGCGTGTAGCCGACCACCACCGTGGTCGGCGTGACCGAGTAGATGCGTACGTAGGTCACGTAGTACAGCGGCGAACTGGGCGGAATCGTGTAGATGGCCGATGGCACCTCGGTGGCCACCTGCCAGGGGCCGCCCGCCGCGCCGGCCGTGAACCAGACGCCGTTGACCACCGCGAAGTAGTGCGACGAATCGACCTCGATCACGGGCGTGGCGGTGTTGACCGCGTAGCGCAGCGACGTGCCGGCGATCGACTCGAACCTGGGCGTGCCGTCGTAGGTCACGGTCGTCGCGGCCTTGGTGCGCGACACCGAGGCCGTCTGCGGAATCGTGGCCGCGATCTCGGCCTCGCGGGCCTGCGGCGTGCCGGGCACCGACACCAGCACGTTGGCCTTGGGATCCTGCGGCGAGATTTTGGCGAACTCGGCCGGCAATTGGGTACCGGGCACGTATTCCCACGGGCCGTTGAGCATCGCCGCGCGGAACCAGCGGCCCGAGATCAGCACGTAGGTCTGGTTGCTCGACGGATCGATGAGCACCGCGTGGTCGGCATTCGACATCGTCAGCAGGCCGGTGCCGCCCACGGGCGTCATTTGCGGTTCGCCCGATGTCAGGATCAGTTCAGCCGGCCGCGTGGCCATCAGCACCACCGGGGCGCGCGGTGGCTTCTTGCCGTCGGCGGGCATCATCGCGTCGGGCTTCGGCTCGTCCTTCGATGCGGTGATCTTGCCGGCCGCCCCCAGCAGCGCGGCAGGCGGGCTGGACACGGGCTCCCACGTGCCGCCGGCCGATTCCGAGCGATACCAGTAACCGGCCGCCTGCAGCCACAGTTCGCCGCCGGCATCGCGCAGCAGGAGCGCGCGGCTGTTGATGGCGCGCTCATACGATGTGCCGGCCACCTGGCGCCAGGCCGGGTCGCCATCGACATGGACCATCAGCGTGGGCGTGGTTGCAAACAGGATCTGCGGGGCGTCGTTCTTCACCGGCACGCGCTGCGCCTTAGCCAGCTGCTGCGATACCGCGTAGCTGGCTTGCAGTTCCTCCAGCGGTACGGTCAGCCCCTGGGGCGACAGCCGGCCGATCAGCGCCTGCCGCACCCTGTCGGCGGCATCGGGGCGGGTGGGCACGTCCACGCTGTCGATCTGGATATTCGTCAGTTGCACCAGCGACGACGGCTTGTCGATATCGGCCTGCGCCGAGAAGCGCGCCACGCCATAGACCGGCGTGCCCTGCCTGGCGCCGATGGCCACGGCCGCGCGCCCCGACAGCCGGTTGCCGTCCCATTTCTCGATTTCGGGCTGGTAGAGCTCCACGTGGTCGCCAGCCACCTCGAAATTACGCGGCCAGCTCAGCGGCGCCAGCTTTTGCGCGGCACTGGCTGCGGACGCGGACTTGGCGGACACCCCCGCCGGCGGCAGGGCGGCCAGCAGCGCCACGGCAAGCAAGGTCAGGCCCAGACGGGCGGGCTTCGCACAGGACATGGAATCTCCAACATTCGGCGTCAGATGAATCTAAATTAGTGCGGTTGCAGGAACAATGTGCGGCAAAAACATTCATTGGCCTTGCGGAAACCGGACAGATCACATGGGTGCCTCAAAGTGGTGCACCGTGCATGTTTCGTTTGAAACAGACCCTTGAAGCGCAGCTGGCACAGCCTCACCTACACTCGAATCCGACTCTGACGCCCCTGCCATGAGTACCAGGCGCTCCCGCCGTTCCCTGCTGGTTCCCACCGCGATCGTGGCCGCGCTGCACGCCTATATCGGCGCGCGGCTGCTGCCCGCCCTGCCCCTGCCGGCCGTCGTCCATATGCTGGCCGTGCTGTGGCTGATCGCCTCGACCGTGCTGATTCCGGCCGCGCTGATGGCGCGGCGGCTGGCGGGCGACTGGGCCGACCGGCTGAGCTGGCTCGGCATGCTTGCGATGGGATTCTTCTCATCGCTGCTGGTGCTGACCTTTGCGCGCGACATCTTCCTGCTGGTGGCGATGCTGGCCCGCTGGCAGCCGGCGGGGCTGGCCTTCTACAGCGCGTCGGCGGTGGTTGGGCTGGCGGTGGCCGTGTCGGCGATCGGCTATTTCAATGCGCGCGGGCTGGCGCGGGTGAAGAAGGTCGATGTGCCGATCGCTAACCTGCGGCAGGAATTTGAAGGTTTTACGATCGCGCAGATCAGCGATATTCACGTGGGGCCGACCATCAAGGCGCCCTACCTGAACCGCATCGTCGACAGCGTGAACGGGCTGAAGCCCGACGCCATCGCCATTACCGGCGATCTGGTCGACGGTTCGGTGCGCGAGCTTTCTGCCCACACCGCGCCGTTTGCGCGGTTATCCGCGCCGCATGGCGCCTACGTGGTAACGGGCAACCACGAGTACTACTCGGGCGCGGAGTCGTGGATCGAGGAACTGACCCGCCTGGGCCTGCGCGTGCTGATGAACGAGCACGTGGTGGTGGCACGTGGCGACGCATCGCTGGTGCTGGGTGGCGTGACCGATTTCACGGCCGGGGGCTTTATCGAAAGCCATCGCAGCGACCCCGTGCGCGCGCTGCACGGCGCGCCGGCCAACGCCGCGGCACGCATACTGCTGGCGCACCAGCCCCGCTCGGCGCCAGCGGCCGCCGCAGCCGGATTCGACCTGCAGCTATCCGGACACACCCACGGCGGCCAGTTCTGGCCGTGGAACCTGTTCGTGCCGATGCAGCAGCCCTATGTGCATGGGCTGAACCGGCATGAAAGCATGTGGATCTACGTGAGCCGCGGAACGGGCTACTGGGGTCCGCCGAAGCGGTTTGGCGCGCCGTCGGAGATCACGCTGGTGAGGCTCGTCCGGGCTTGATGCTGCCACTGACCTCCCTGCTCCCTCTCCCTCTTGGGGGAGAGGAGTTGGGGGAGAGGGCATGGGGATTCTGCTTGCCAGCTTGCCGTAATTCGAACCGCCGGGCCCTCTCCCCCGCCCCTCCTCCCATCCATGGGATAGGGGAGAAAACCGAACCTGTCGCCGATCAGCGAGTGATCGGCTTGTAGCGGATGCGCTTCGGCTTCGCGGCTTCTTCGCCCAGGCGCTTCTTCTTGTCGGCTTCGTATTCCTGGTAGTTGCCGGGGAAGAACTCCACGTGCGAATCGCCTTCGAAGGCGAGGATGTGGGTGGCGATACGGTCCAGGAACCAGCGGTCGTGGGAGATCACCATGACGCAGCCGGCGAATTCCAGCAGCGCGTCTTCCAGCGCGCGCAGCGTTTCCACGTCGAGGTCGTTCGACGGTTCATCGAGCAGCAGCACGTTGCCGCCCGCGATCAGCGTCTTGGCCATGTGCAGCCGGCCACGTTCACCGCCTGACAGCGTGCCGACGGTCTTCTGCTGGTCGCCGCCCTTGAAGTTGAAGCGGCCGATGTACGCACGCGACGGCGTTTCGTAGCGGCCCACGGTCAGGATGTCCGACCCGCCCGAGATTTCCTCGAACACGGTCTTGCTGCCATCCAGCGCGTCGCGGCTCTGGTCCACGAATGCCATCTTCACCGTCGGCCCGATCTTGATCTCGCCGCTGTCCGGCTGTTCCTTGCCGGTCAGCATCTTGAAGAACGTCGATTTGCCGGCGCCGTTCGGGCCGATGATGCCGACGATGGCGCCCGGCGGCACCTTGAAGCTCAGGTTCTCGATCAGCATGCGGTCGCCAAAGCCCTTGCTGACGTTGTCGAATTCGATGACTTCGTTACCCAGGCGCTCGCCCACGGGGATGAAAATCTCCTGGGTTTCGTTGCGCTTCTGGTATTCCTGGCTGTTCAGTTCGTCGAAACGGGCCAGACGCGCCTTGGACTTGGCCTGGCGGCCCTTCGGGTTCTGGCGCACCCACTCCAGTTCCTTGTTCAGCGCCTTCTGGCGGGCCGACTCGGTGGCCTCTTCCTGCTTCAGCCGGTCTTCCTTCTGCTCCAGCCACGAGCTGTAGTTACCCTTCCAGGGAATGCCATGGCCGCGGTCCAGTTCCAGAATCCACTCGGCGGCGTTGTCCAGGAAGTAGCGATCGTGGGTGACGGCCACCACGGTGCCCGGGAAGCGCGTCAGGAACTGTTCGAGCCAGTCCACCGATTCGGCGTCGAGGTGGTTGGTCGGTTCGTCGAGCAGCAGCATGTCGGGGCGCGACAGCAGCAGGCGGCACAGCGCCACGCGGCGCTTTTCACCGCCCGACAGATGGCCGATCCTGGCGTCCCACGGCGGCAGGCGCAGCGCGTCGGCGGCAATTTCCAGCTGCAGTTCGACGTTGTTGCCGTCGCTGGCGGCCAGGATCGCCTCGTACTTGGCCTGGTCGGCGGCCAGCGCGTCGAAATCGGCGTCCGGCTCGGCATAGGCTGCGTAGATCTCGTCGAGCTTCTTGCGGGCCTCGAACACGCCGCCCAGCGCTTCTTCCACCGATTCTCGGACGGTCTGCTCGGGGTCGAGCTGCGGTTCCTGCGGCAGGTAGCCGATGTTCAGGTTCGGCATCGGCGTGGCTTCGCCCTCGATCTCCTTGTCGAGACCGGCCATGATCTTCAGCAGCGTGGACTTGCCCGAGCCGTTCAGGCCCAGCACGCCGATCTTGGCACCGGGGAAGAAGGACAGCGAGATGTCCTTGAGAATGTGACGCTTGGGCGGAACGATCTTGCCCACGCGGTTCATGGTGAAAACGTACTGTGCCATGGAGCGTGTTCGGTTGGATTCGGTTGGAATGCGGGAATGGCGGGAGTGTAGCAAACGGACCGGCCCCGATCGCCGGCCCCGGGCCCTGGCCCGGCAGCCGATGGGCGCGGCCGGTACAATGGCCGGTTTCGCATCGACGCATTTTTACCCCATTCCCATGAGCAAACCCGCCCTGACCCTCAAGTTCAAGTGCAAGAAGTGCGCGAAACCCGTCACGCTGTATCTGCAGAAGACGTCGGCGTGCTCGCACATCACCCCGTACCAGGGCTTCTGCAAGTGCGGCGAAATGATGCGCCACGCCCTGGGCGACAAGGATGCCGTGGAGTCGTTCGTGCATTCGATGGATAACAGCTGGATGCATCACCACCATCACCACCACTGACATGACCGAAGGCTGGCGGCCGGGCGTGAAAGACCCGATGCGATTCCTGGGCGGCTATCCGCCCAATGTGCTCGACCAGGTGCGCGCCGCAATGGCGGCCGGCACGCTGGGCGACCACCTCGCGCGCCGCTACCCCGGGCATCACACGGTCCAGACCGACCGCGCGCTCTACGAGTACACGGCCGAGATCAAGCAGGAATACCTGCGCAGCGCCCCGCCGCTGCACAAGGTGGGCTACGACGCTCGGCTGGACACCGCGCAGCACGCGCTGGGCCTGCACACGGCCATCTCGCGCGTGCAGGGCGGCAAGCTGAAAGCGAAGAAGGAAATCCGCGTGGCGTCGCTATTCAAGGGGGCGCCCCCCGAATTCCTGCGGATGATCGTGGTGCACGAACTGGCGCACCTGAAGGAATCGGACCACAACAAGGCGTTCTACCGGCTCTGCGAACATATGGAACCGCAGTATCACCAGCTGGAATTCGATACGCGCCTGTTCCTGGCGTGGCGGGAAATGGAAAAGGCGGACAGCCGCGAAGCCGCCCGCCCCTGAGTCCCCCGACTACCGCTTCGTAGTCGATTCTTTAAATTTCAGATCCTCAGTCGCAGCTGTAGCGGAACTTGTCGTTCAAGGCGAGCGGCAGCACCAGCGTCCGGAGGTTCAGCGCCTGGGCCTTGGCACAGAGCTTCTGCCGCGTGGCGGCATCCTTCCACTTCGACTGGTATTCGACGTTGAACACGGGCTTGCCCTGCACGGTGAAGGCCGAATAGCCGCTGCACTCGTTGTACTGGAAGCACTGCTCGTTCACCGCGAAATCGAATGACGGCGCCAGATCGCTCAGCTGCGCGACGGCGTTCTTCAGGCCGATCGCCAGGCCCCGGGCATGCGCCTGATCGGCCAGGAAGCGGTTGTAGTCAAGCTGTGTGGCGGCCGTGAGCGGCAGGCCGGGGTTGTTGGTATAGCCGTCGACGTTGTCGGCATCGATTCCATCGCAGCCCTTGGACTTGGCCAGGTCCATGCGCGCCTGCATGATGGCGCGCACGTTGGCCGAGCGCGTATCGAGCCAGCGTTCGCCCGCCCAGCCATCGAGTGCGTTGCCCATGTCAGCCGGCTTGAACTTCGCGTAGTCGGGGCGCCAGTCCTCGCTGCTGCCTGCGGAGAAATAGCACACCACCCGCTTGCCCTGCGCCTTCAGCGCATTGATGGTGGCTTGCGGTGTATCGAAGAGGTCGATGTCGTAGACCGCCACGTTGTAGCTGGTGTTGATCGTGCCTTGCAGCTGAAGCTGCCACGTGTCGGTGAGCGACGGCATCCAGCGCGTAGGGCTGGCCGTGACACTGCTGCTGACGGCCTGCGTGGAAAGCGTGGATGCCTCGGACACGCGCACCACCGATCCGCCACTATCGTCACCGCCCCCGCCGCAAGCGGCCAGCGTGGCGACGAGACTTGCCAGGGCCAGTCGCACCGGGCGGCAGCCTGCCAGTTTGCTAAGCATGTTTGACCTCTCCTGTTGTACCCAACCAAGAACTACCACTTGTGTTTTGCCCTTTTTGGAAAGGGTCGATCTGGCGTGACGCCGATTATGCGCGAGACAGGCCCCGACGCCATAGCCTTGAGGTTGACCGCCTCGGCCATCGCACCGGACTCCGCAATCCCCATCAGGGGCTTGCCCGCTTTAGCGTTATCGGATGCGGTCATGCAAACTGAAGCACCCCTCGAACGCAGACCTGCAACCCGCACCCATTGGCTGGATGAGCAGTCATTCAGTAACTAAACCGACACATTTGTTCCCTAGTATCGGCCGCGGCTATTCCCCGCCGGCACCGTATTCACGGCGGGCCCCCCGCAAATACTGGAGGAACACATGTCGTACATCACCGACAAGCTGCGCGCCCCGCGCCGCGAGGCCGAAGGCAACAAGACTGTCCCGGGTCAAACGCTGGAAGAGTTGGTCGCCGCCAATCCGGCGCGCCGCCGCGTGCTGCGGGGCAGCCTCGGCGTTTCACTGCTGTCCGCATTCGGCGGCGGCACACTGCTGGCCGCGTGCGGCGGCGACGGTGACAACGGTGCCGTACCGGCGCCGTCGCCCACCCCGGCACCCGCCCCCGCCCCGGCTCCCGGCCAGCAGCCGCTGGACTACAGCGTCAACTTCCAGTCGCTGCCATCGAAGATCACAGCCAACCAGGTGACGGTGGCCAAGGATTACCAGTCGTACGTGCTGTTCTCCGCCGGTGATCCCGTGGCGGCGGGCGCGGCCGGCTACAAGGGTGCGTTCCAGACGTCGATGGAAACCGAGCAGCAGGCCGGCGGCAATCACGACGGCATGCACTTTTTCGAGATCCCCGGCGTCGACCCGCAGAAGGGCGGCCTGCTCGCGATCAATCACGAAGCGCCCGACGCGGCCATCCTGATGGCTGGGTCCTACAATCCGGCCACGGCCACCGCAGAGCAGAAGCGCATCGCACTGTCATCGGTGGGCGTATCCGTCATCGAGATCGAGCTGGTTGCCGACAAATGGCAGGTCAAGCGCAACTCGCTATACAACAAACGCTACTCGGGCAACACGGCCTATCGCGTCTCCGGCCCGGCTGCCGCCGCCGTGGGCCCGGTGGTCATCGGCACGCTCAACAACTGCTCCAGCGGCCATACGCCGTGGGGTACATACCTGACCTGCGAGGAAACCACCGACAACTACCTGGACCCTACGCAAGCCGAAGAAGGCTACGGCTGGATCGTCGAAATCGACCCGCTGCAACAGATTGCCGGCCTGCCCGTGAAGCGCACCGCCATGGGCCGCTTCGACCATGAAAACACCGCGTTCATGGCCGATGCCAACAACCGCGTGGCCTTCTACATGGGCGACGACGGCACGCCCGGCTGCATCTACAAATTCATCCCGACCAGCGCGTTCGACACGACCAACCGGCTCAACAACGCGAGCCTGCTGGACGACGGCACGCTGTACGTCGCGAAGTTCAACGCCGACGGATCGGGGGAGTGGATCGAACTGACCCAGGGCAGGAATGGCCTCGTGGCCGGCGCATCGGACCCCGGCAACTGGACGCAATTCGCCACCGCGCCCACGCCTGCGCCGATCGACTTCAACACCCAGGCCGACGTGCTTGTCAACACCAAGGCGGCCGCCCGCGTCGTGGGCGCCACGCTGATGGACCGCCCGGAATGGATCACCGTGGGCCTCGACAAGACGATCTTCTGCACCCTGACCAACAACGGCGGCCGCGTACAGACCGACGCCGCCAACCCGCGCGCCAACAATCCCCACGGACACATCATCCGCTGGCGCGAGGACGGCGACTCGCCACTCGCAACGAGATTCAAGTGGGAAATCCTGCTGCTGGCCGGCGACCCATCGATCGCGGCAGCCAACCAGAAGGGCAACATGACCGGCGCCACCTTCAGCAGCCCCGACGGCATCCGCGTGGACCCGAAGGGCCGCCTGTGGGTACAAACCGACGCCGGAACGGGCTCATCCACGACCAGCATCTTCGGCGCCAACTCGATGCACTACGTCGACCAGGTAACCCGCGAAGTGCGACGCCTGCTGGTAGGACCGGTCGGCTGCGAGATCACCGGGCTGGCCTACACGCCCGACTTGACCACGTTCTTCGTGAACATCCAGCATCCGACGGGAACGGGAGCGGCCGGCGGCAACTGGCCGGACGCCAATTTGCCGTCAAGGTCGTCGACGGTGGTGGTGCGGCATGTGGGGGGAAAGCCGGTGGGGGCTTGACGGGGCGCCGTTGAGGTGACGCCGCCGCGGGGGTTGGGGACCCGCGGCGTATCTTGCTGTCGTGCTTGCCACGTTCTGCGGCTGCGGAACGTCGGCGCCGAGCGAGAGGCGGGAATGCAAAAAAGCCACGCTTTCGCGTGGCTTTTTCACATGAAACTGGTGCCGGCTGCAGGACTCGAACCCGCCACCTGATGATTACAAATCAACTGCTCTACCTGATGAGCTAAGCCGGCATGTTTGGTGCAGACCGCGATTCTACTGCATGCGGTGTGTCTTGGCGATGGCTTATTTGACCACCTTCAGCGACGGCTTCTTGCCGCCGATGCGGGGTACGGGGGGCGGGTTCGGGTCGTCGTCCGAGCCGTCAGCGCCCTCTTCCGCCGTGACCGGTGCCGGCGTGTCGGCGTCTACCGGGGCCAGTTTGGGGGGCGGGTTGTTTTCGCGCTCCGTGGCGGCCTGGGTTTCGGGGACGCTGCGTTCCACCGGGAATGCCATGCCCTGGCCATTTTCGCGCGCATAGATCGCCAGCACGTTTTCCACGGGCACGTCGATCTTGCGCGAAACGCCACCGAAGCGTGCGCTGAAGGTAATCCACTCGTTGCCCATGTCCAGGCCGCTGGTCGCGTCGAAGCTGACGTTCAGCACGATTTCGTTGTTTTTTACGAACTCGCGCGGCACGTTGGTGTTGCCGTCGACAAAGACTGCGATATACGGCGTGAAGCCGTTATCGGTACACCATTCGTAAATGGCGCGGATCAGGTAGGGCTTGGTGGAAGTTTCTGGCATTACGCTTGTGCGGTGGCGTCGGGTCCGTCTTAGCGACGCATGACCTTTTCAGAGGGGGTCAGTGCTTCGATGTAGGCCGGGCGGCTGAAGATGCGTTCCGCGTACTTCAGCAGCGGCGCGGCGTTCTTCGACAGTTCGATGCCGTAATGGTCCAGGCGCCACAGCAGCGGGGCGATGGCCACGTCGAGCATCGAGAACTCTTCGCCCAGCATGTACTTGTTCTTGACGAAGATCGGCGCAAGCTGCGTCAGGCGGTCGCGGATGGCGGCGCGGGCACGCTCGTGGTTCTTCTCGGCGGCCTTGCCCTTTTCGTTCTCCAGCACGTAGACGTGGGTGAACAGTTCCTTTTCGAAGTTGAACAGGAACAGGCGGGCGCGCGCGCGCTGCACCGGGTCGGCCGGCATCAGCTGCGGGTGCGGGAACCGCTCGTCGATGTACTCGTTGATGATGTTCGATTCGTACAGGATCAGGTCGCGCTCGACGAGGATCGGCACCTGGCCGTACGGGTTCATGACCGAAATGTCTTCCGGCTTGTTGAACAGGTCAACGTCGCGGATCTCGAAGTCCATGCCCTTTTCGAACAGGACGAGGCGGCAACGTTGGGAAAACGGGCAAGTGGTACCCGAATACAACACCATCATGGTTGAATTCCTTGGGTGTGAAGTGCGCCAAATCTATGGAAATTTGACGAACTTGGCGGTGCTAGGTCTGGACAGGGCAAACATTCTGTCAGAACGGCCCATCGAAAAGCAAATTAGTTACAAATAGCCGACCTCTCCGGCAGGTGTCTTTCGCGGCGCTTTCTGCCCGGATAGCGCAAAACGAAAGGGCCGGCGCGGTGCTGCACTGCTGCAACTTCCGCGCCGGCCCTTCCGGGGGCGAGTCATGCGTTGTTACATATTTCGTTACAACTGCCGGCCTTCGCGCCACGGCGGGCTTACTTGACGTCCTTCCAGTACGCGGCGTTCAGGCGCCAGGCGAACACCGTCAGCACCCCCAGGAACAGCAGCACCCAGACGCCCAGGCGTTTGCGGTGGCTTTGGGCCGGTTCGGCCATCCAGTTCAGGTAATTCACCAGGTCAGCCACGGCCTGATCGTATTCCTGCGTGCTCATCTTGCCCGGGGTGATCTGCTCCCATCCGGCCAGCTTGTGCACCTTTTCGCCGTGCTCTTCCACCTCGGCGTACTTGGGCGCGCGCTGGCCCTGCAGTTCCCACAGCACGTGCGGCATGCCCACGCTCGGGAAGACCAGGTTGTTCCAGCCCGTGGCGCGCGCGTCGTCGCGGTAGAAGGTGCGCAGGTAGGTGTAGAGCCAGTCGTTGCCGCGTGCGCGGGCGATGACCGACAGGTCCGGCGGGATGGCACCGAAGAAGGCCTTGGCATCCTTCGGGGGCATGGCGATCGTCATCGTTTCGCCAACCTTGTCGGCCGAGAACAGCAGGTTCTGGCGGATCTGGTCGTCCGTCAGGTCCAGGTCCTTGAGCCGGTTGTAGCGCATCATCGACGCGCCGTGGCAGTTCAGGCAATAGTTGACGAACAGCTTGGCGCCACGCTGCAGCGACGACACGTCGCTCGTGTCCAGCGGAGCCGGTTCCAGCGGATAACCGCCTTCTGAGGCCATCGCGGGCAGCGCGGCAAGGCATGCGCCGACCAGTGCGAAGATCGAAAGCAACTTTTTCATCTTGTGTCCTTGTCCTCTTGTAGGGTCGCGCAGCGTCTTAGTGCGGATGGAACGTGACGCGCTCCGGCACCGGCTTGAACGTGCCGGCACGGCTCCACAGCGGCATGGTCAGGAAGAAGGCGAAGTACAGCAGCGTACCAAGCTGCGACACCTTCTCGCCCACCGGCGACGGCGGTTGCACGCCGAGGTAGCCGAGGACCAGGAACACCACCACGAAGACGATCAGGATCGACTTGTGGAAAGCGGGACGATAGCGGATGGACTTGACCGGCGAGCAGTCGAGCCACGGCATGAAGAACAGCACGATGACCGAGCCGCCCATCACCAGCACGCCCCAGAACTTGGCGTCGATGAAATAGAAGCCCACGGCCAGCACCACCAGCACGGCGATCGAGCCGATGCGGATGCGTGCATCCTTCGTGCGCAGGAACACCATGCCCAGCACGACCGCGAAGAACAGCCACAGGATCGGCAGGAAGTTCGACGTCGTGGCGCGCAGCATCGAGTAGAACGGCGTGAAGTACCACACCGGCGCGATGTGCGGCGGCGTCTTCAGCGGGTCGGCCGGGAAGAAGTTGTTGGCTTCCAGGAAGTAGCCGCCGACTTCCGGGAAAAAGAAGATCACGGCCGAGAAAATGATCAGGAAGCCGGTCACGCCCAGCAGATCGTGCACCGAGTAGTACGGATGGAACGGGATGCCATCCAGCGGGATGCCGTTTTCGTCCTTCTTGGCCTTGATTTCCACGCCGTCCGGGTTGTTCGAACCGACTTCGTGCAGCGCGATGATGTGCGCCACCACCAGGCCCAGCAGCACCAGCGGCACTGCAATGACGTGGAACGAGAAGAAGCGGTTCAGCGTGGCATCGCTCACCACGTAGTCACCACGGATGAACAGCGACAGGTCCTGGCCGATCACCGGGATCGCCGAGAACAGGTTCACGATCACCTGCGCGCCCCAGTACGACATCTGGCCCCACGGCAGCAGGTAGCCCATGAACGCTTCGGCCATCAGGCACAGGAAGATCAGGCAGCCGAAAATCCAGACCAGCTCGCGCGGCTTGCGGTACGAGCCGTACAGCAGCCCGCGGAACATGTGCAGGTACACCACGACGAAGAACGCCGAGGCGCCCGTGGAATGCATGTAGCGCACCAGCCAGCCCCACGGGACCTCGCGCATGATGAATTCCACGCTGGCGAACGCCACGGGAATGCCGGCCGCGTTGAGCGTGCCGTCCGGCTTGTAGTTCATCACCAGGAAGATGCCGGTGACGATCTGGATGACCAGCACCAGCAGCGCCAGCGATCCGAAGAAGTACCAGAAGTTGAAGTTCTTCGGTGCGTAATACTTGGAGAGGTGGTCTTCCCAAAGCTGGGTTGCGGGGAAACGGGCGTCGATCCAGCCCAGCAGCCCGGTAGTCTTGACTTCTTTTTCGGCCGCCATGATCACGCTTCTCCTTTCTCGTCCTTGCCGATCACGATCTTGGTGTCGGACAGGAACTGGTACGGGGGTACGTCAAGATTCTGCGGGGCAGGCTTGTTCTTGAACACGCGGCCTGCCAGATCGAAGGTGGAACCGTGGCAGGGACACAGGAAGCCGGGGTCCGCGCCAAGCTGCGGGTTGGCGCCAGAGGCGAACGGGCCCGAGGGAGAACAGCCAAGATGGGAGCAGATGCCGACCACGACCAGCAGGTCCTTGTGTTCGGCGCGCGAGCGGGTCTCGTTCTTGCAATAGTCCGGCGTCTTCATGGTGAAGGGAACGTCCGAACCGGGATCCGCGACCTCTGCGTCGGTCTTCTTGAGCGAGGCAAGCATTTCGGGGGTACGGCGCAGGATCCAGACCGGTTTGCCGCGCCATTCAACCGTCATCATTTCGCCGGGTTTCAGGCCGCCCACGTCGGCTTCGACGGGCGCCCCGGCGGCCTTGGCCTTTTCCGACGGGGCAAAGGTGCTGACGAACGGTACTGCTACTGCAACGCCTCCTACGCCGCCCGCGACAGATGTCGCGATCAACCAATTGCGGCGACCTTTGTCTACGTTCTTCACGTCTTGCTGGTCACTCATTCCAAACCCCAGGGGATGTCATCAATTGAATCCTGCGTCAACAAAAAATTATACCTGAGGCACATCTGGCGACGATAGGCGAACTACTGATAGCCGTGGCGCCGATAATCGTTCATGGGATCGGATGTGGGATCGCAGCACAGAGCGTTCTAATGCGGCATCCAGACTTGCACTCGAGGTTGCGATGATGCAGGCTTTGTCAAATACAAACGTTAATCTGGAACAACAAATTGGAGAAAAACCGATGGGAATGATGAGCGAGTTTCGAACTTTCGCGATGCGCGGCAACGTGATCGATCTGGCTGTGGGTGTGATCATCGGCGCTGCGTTCGGGAAGATCGTCGATTCTGTCGTCAACGACCTGATCATGCCGCTGGTGGGCCGCGTCCTGGGCAAGCTCGATTTTTCCAACATGTTCATCATGCTGGCCGAGCCGCCGCCGGGTGTGCCGCACACCCTCGATGCATTGAAGAAGGCCGGCGTGCCGGTGTTCGCCTACGGCAATTTCCTGACCATTGTGGTCAACTTTGTCATCCTCGCGTTCATCATTTTCCTGATGGTCCGGGCGTTCAACAAGATGCGCGAGAAGGAGCAGGAAGCCCCGAAGCCGGCCGAAACGCCCGAGGACATCAAGCTGCTGCGCGAAATTCGCGACAGCCTGAAGGCCCCGCGCGCCTGATCGCGCCGGATCTGGCTGGCTGAAAATTCCGGGCCTGGCTGCTCAGACCGGGTTCGGAATATCGATGAAGGTGTGGCGCAGGTCGAAGCGTTGCGCCAGATGTTCGCCCACGGCCCGGATGCCATATCGCTCCGTGGCGTGGTGGCCCGCCGCGATATAGGCTACCCCGCTCTCTCGCGCCAGATGCGTGGTGGGCTCCGACACTTCCCCGCTCAGGTAAACATCGACGCCCGCCGCGACGGCCGCCGCGAAATACCCCTGCGCGCCGCCGGTGCACCAGCCCACGCTGCGAACCATCTGATCCGGATCGCCAAGGGTGAGCGGTTCGCGATCGAGCACGCCACCCACGTGGGCGGCGAAGGCGTGCAGCGGCATCGGCTGTGGCAACGTGCCCGTCCAGCCGAGTTGGTCGTCGCTGAAACGACCGTTGGGTGCGATGCCCAGTTGCAGGCCCAGTTGCGCGTTGTTGCCCAGTTCCGCGTGATTATCCAGCGGTAGGTGGAACGCCAACAGGTTGATGTCGGCCGCCAGCAGTTTCTTCAATCGTGCGTGTTTTTGACCGATGACACGTGCATCTTCGTTCTTCCAGAAGTAGCCGTGATGCACCAGGATGGCGTCGGCACCGGCTTCGATGGCCGCGTCGATCAGCGCCAGGCTCGCGGTGACGCCAGTGACGACGTGGGTGACTTCCGGGCGACCTTGCACTTGGAGCCCATTCGGGCAATAGTCCTTGAAGCGGGAAACTTCCAGCAGGTCGTTCAAGTACAATTCCAGCTCTTTGGTTTTCATTTTCTGGTCAAAACTCCGATATGTTGCGCCGATTCTGGCTGTTCTTCGCTCAGGCCGTCACGGTCGTGCTGGCCGTGTGGTTTGTGATAGCCACGCTCAAACCCGAGTGGCTGCAACGCGGTCGGGTGGCCGTGCAGTCGGGGTCGCCTATCGTGGCACTGAAGGAAGTCGTGCCAAGCGTGGCTGGCT
Source organism: Ralstonia sp. 25mfcol4.1 (assembly GCF_900104095.1). Classification (GTDB taxonomy): domain Bacteria; phylum Pseudomonadota; class Gammaproteobacteria; order Burkholderiales; family Burkholderiaceae; genus Cupriavidus. The sequence continues at coordinate 86,159 of NZ_FNJO01000014.1, forward strand.
CCGCAGCCCAGGGTTCCTATAGCGATGCCGCCAAGGAAGCCATGCCCGCGGTGGTCAACATTTTCACCAGCAAGAACGGCACGAAACGGTCGCCCAATCCGCAGGCGGAAGATCCGTGGTTCCGGTTCTTCTTTGGCGACCGGCTGCCGGAACGCCAGGAGCCCGTGTCCAGCCTGGGTTCGGGCGTGATCGTCAGCGCCGAGGGTTACATTCTAACCAACCACCATGTGGTGGATGGCGCCGATGAAATCGAGGTGGCGCTGACCGACGGCCGCAAGGCTAACGCCAAGGTCGTGGGCTCCGATCCCGAGACCGATCTGGCCGTCCTCAAGATCACGCTCAAGGATCTGCCAGCCATTACGCTGGGGCGCATCGAGAACGTGAAGGTGGGCGATGTGGTGCTGGCCATCGGCAATCCGTTCGGCGTGGGCCAGACGGTGACGATGGGTATCGTCTCGGCGCTGGGACGCAGCCACCTGGGCATCAATACGTTCGAGAACTTCATCCAGACCGACGCGGCGATCAACCCCGGCAACTCGGGCGGCGCGCTGGTGGATGCCCAGGGCAACCTGCTGGGCATCAACACTGCCATCTATTCGCGCTCCGGCGGTTCGCTGGGTATCGGTTTCGCTATCCCCGTCTCGACGGCCAAGCAGGTGATGGAGTCGATCATTTCGACCGGCAGCGTGACGCGCGGCTGGATAGGCGTGGAGCCCCAGGACCTGACCCCGGAGATCGCCGAGTCGTTTGGCCTGGACGCGAAGGAAGGCGCGCTGATCGCCGCAGTGGTCCAGGGCGGCCCGGCCGACAAGGCCGGCGTGAAGCCCGGCGACGTACTGGTATCGGTCGACAACCAGGTGATTTCCGATACGACGGCGCTACTCAATGCCATCGCCCAGCTCAAGCCCGGCGCCGAAGTGAAGATGAAGGTCATTCGCCGCGGCAAGCCTGCCGAACTCGCCGTGATGATCGGCAAGCGCCCGCCTCCGCCGCGCCGCGCCATGCCGCTGGACGAGGAAGAGTGATGGTTTGCAGGCGGCTTCGCAGCCGCCCTTCGGCTGGCTGACGGTCAGCCGAACCATAGCGTTACAGCTTCATTGCAAAAGCCCCTGCCAGTGATGGCCGGGGCTTTTTTGTATTCTGGCAGGTGCCTGCCGGTAATTGATACGACCTGCAATATGGGCTGCGAACCGATGATGCGACCACGGTCGCGGCAATCGATCTCGCCTCGCACCAGCTGTGCACCCTCTGGAAGGAGGCCTGCGACAACGGCGCAGGACAGGAACGCAACACGAGACCGAATTGCGCGCGGATCTTCCCTCCCGCCCAATGCTGTACAAATGCCATCGGGAACGATCAGCCACGGCTGACGCCGAGCGCGTCCCTTGTGATGCGGGGCGTCCCGCGTCACCATTTCGGCCCACTCCGCATTTCATCCTCGCCAGCCAGGGACCAGTACGGAAGGCGAGAGCCGTGACGCGCGGCCCTATGCGTCACACCAATAACAAAACGCCGGCATCCTTGCGGATGCCGGCGTTTTGATCAAGCCGAATCTGAAGCGGGCTTACACCCGCGTCAAATTAGAACTTGTGGCGAACACCAACCACAGCGCCGAACTGGTTCGACGAGCCGCGGGTCGCGCCGAAGCCCGAACCTGCTGCGCCGGTACCCGACAGACCCAGGGTCGAGCCGTCCTTGTTCTTTGCGTAGGCAACGTTGAAGTATGCGTCGGTACGCTTCGAGAAAGCGTAGTCCGTCGACACCACGAAGCTCCACGGATCAGCACCGGTGTTGCGGAAGTCCTGGTAGTAAGCTGCGCCGGTCAGCGACAGAGCCGGCGTCAGTTGGTAGCCAGCACCCAGCCAGTACAGATTCGAAACGCTGGCGACCGTGGTGTTCAGCGTGTTCACGCCGCCCGGCAGAACAGCGCCATTCAGAGCGTGAGCGTAACGGTAGCCAGCGAACACCTTGGCCGGGCCGAATGCGTACGTACCTGCAACCGAAGCACGTTGAATCTTGGCATCGCCGAGAGCCGTCGTGTACGGGTTCGCGCCGATGTTGGTTTCGTCAAACACGGCACCGATCGAGAACGGGCCACCGTTGTAAATCAGACTTGCGCTGTACTCACGGCCCGTCTTGTACGAACCCGGGAATTCGCCACCGGTACCTTGGTACAGGGTCGTACCAACCGTCGAAGCGGTGCCGCCGGTGTTCGAACCTTGGCTGTACAGCAGCGAGGCGGTCAGGCCACCGAACGTGCCGGTGTACTTGATCGAGTTGTCGGCGCGCGACTGGAACTCGGTACCTTGCGAGGTGATCGAGTAGTTCGACGAGATTGCCATCGGGTCGAAGGCCAGACCGAAGTCATAGAACGGCGTTTGGTGGCGACCCAGGGTCAGCGTGCCGAACTGGCTTTGCACACCAACGAAGGCTTGGCGACCGAACAGGCGGTTACCTTGCCCCGACGTACCGGTGTCAACGCTGAAACCGCTTTCCAGGACGAACACGCCCTTCAGGCCGCCGCCCAGGTCTTCCACGCCACGCAGGCCCCAACGGCTGCCGGACATGTTGCCCGAGTTCAGACGGACTACGTCGTGGCTACCGGTTTGGCCGAGTTGGTTCGGCTGGTGGTTCTGGTACTCAATACCAGCGTCAACCACACCGTACAGGGTCACGCTCGACTGGGCATAGGCACCGCCGGCGGCCAGAGCGGCAACGGCAGCTGCAAACAGTTTCATCTTCATATCGACACTTTCCTTGTCAACTGATTGGGAAATCTTGGTTGCCCAAGTGCTTGGGCGACGCATTAACCTTCACGTCTGCGTCGTATTATGTGTCACCCCCCCAGCGCGTCAGAAGTCTTTTTCGCCGTAAACACGGTTTACCGACGCGTCTTGTTGTGACGAAGCAACAGCAAACAGGGAGGATTTCACCACTTTGGTGCAAAACAGCGCATTCAGCCCACCGGGATACAGGCCGTTAACATCTCTCGGGGAACTCAATCTGCTTGCGCTTCGCCTTCGGCAGAGGCGCCGAGGGGCTGTTTTGTCACAAAACGAGCCATCAGCAGGCCCAGTTCGTACAGGGCGACCAGCGGTACGGCCAGCAACAGTTGTGACATCACATCAGGCGGCGTGACCACGGCGGCGATGATGAATGCGCCAACAATCACGTACGGGCGGATCTGCTTGAGTTTTTCCAGTTCCACCACGCCAAACTTCACCAGCACGATCACCACCACCGGCACCTCGAACGTGATGCCGAATGCCAGGAAGGTCGTCATGGCAAAGCTCAGGTACTTGTCGATGTCGGTCGACATCTCGGCCCCGAGTGGCGCGTTGTAGTGCGCCATGAAGTGGAACACCGTCGGGAACACCAGGAAGTACGCGAAGGCCACGCCGCACAGGAACAGCACGTAGCTACTGCTCACCAGCGGCAGGATCAGCTTTTTCTCATGCTGGTACAGGCCCGGCGCGACGAAACGCCAGATCTGGTAGAGCACCCACGGCAGCGCGATGAGGAACGACACCAGCATCGTGACCTTCATCGGCACGAAGAACGAACCGGTGACATCGGTCACGATCATGCGGCCGTTCTTGGGCAGCGACTGCGTGAGCGGTGCGGAGAACAGGTTGAAAATCTCCGCCGCCCAGTAGACCAGGCCGAGAAAGACGATGATGACCCCGGCTACCGCCTTCACCAGCCGCTCGCGCAACTCGATCAGGTGGGAAATGAAAGTCTCTTGCTGGGACTCGCCGTCGGGATCGTGGGAGTCGTTGGGGTCTTGGGTGCCCGCCATGCTTACTCGAAGAAGGAACGGTTACGGCCGCTGGCCGGGCGATGACGCTTGACGCGGGCGGCGCCTGATTGCACCCACACGCGCACGTTCTGCTGGCGCTTGAACCAGATCGGCCGGGCGCCCTGCTTGACGCGCCAGCTCTTGCGGCCGTTATGGGATTTGTGCGCGCTGTCCCAGCTGGGCACGTAGCCGGCGCTGACGCCGCTTGCGTCGGATTCCGCCGTGCCGGAAGCCTCGACACCGCCCAGTGCCTCGTTCAGCGCCTGGGTGTGTTCGTTGACTTCCTTGTGGATGGTCTGCTCGACGTCGCGCGCGGCGTTCTCGAATTCCGTGCGCATCTTGCGCAGTTCCTCGAGTTCCACCTCGCGGCTGACCTCGGCCTTTACGTCATTGATATAGCGTTGTGCGCGACCGACCAGGGCGCCGACCGTGCGCGCCACCTTCGGCAGACGCTCGGGGCCGATCACGATCAGCGCCACGGCGCCGATCAGTGCCAGCTTGGAAATGCCGAGATCGATCATGCGAAAACCGGGACTGAGACACAGGACAGGCAGGCCGCGCCGTGCGCGGCCGCCGGGAGGATGACTGACAAGGAAAAATCGGCCGGCGGATTATTCCTGGCGCTGCTTTTCCTTGGCTTCCACGTCGATCGTGGTGGTGTCGCGCAGTTCCTTGGCCGCGGCTGGCTTGGCGCCAGGTTCCTCGGCGTTGCCGTCCTTCATGCCATCCTTGAAGCCCTTCACCGCGCCACCCAGATCCTGGCCGATATTGCGCAGCTTCTTGGTACCGAAGACGAGCATGACGATCACCAGCACGATCAGCCAGTGCCAAATGCTAAACGAACCCATTTCTTGCTCCTGATAAAGCCGCGGGCATCGGAATATGATCGCCCGGCCCCGTAGTTCCGTCCTTCAAAGGCCGCGTCGGGGCGACGGTACCCGACGCAACATCTGGCCGGGACATCGCTGTCCCAGCCCCTTTCTCATGCCCAGGCTGTCCCGAACTCGCGTTCAGAACGCCGGTGACTTCCACTGGTCGCGCGGGCCGCCGAGTACGTGGAGATGGAGATGGAACACCTCCTGTCCGCCGTCCGTGCCGGTGTTGATCACCGTACGGAACCCGTTGTTGCAGCCGGCAAGGCGCGCCAGTTCAGGCACCCTGAGCATTATTCTAGCAAGCACATCCGCATCGCCGGGTCCGCATTCCGCCAGCGAATCGACATGCGATTTCGGAATTACCAGAAAGTGTACCGGCGCTTTGGGATGGATATCGTGAAACGCCAGCATATCGTCGTCCTCGTACAGCTTGCTGGACGGGATCTGACCGGCCACGATCTTGCAGAAAATGCAATTGTCCTGGGATTTCATGAAGTTCTTGTTGCAGCCTGTCAGCACACTGCACGAAATTGTGCCGTCCCGCTGCCACTTTATCGTGATCCTGCGGTCCGGCCTCAGAACGACTCGCCCGGATACATTGGCCTGCGGTCGTTCAGGTACAGCCAGCCCTTGACGATACGATACAGTATCCACAGTGACAAAATGCAGAAAACGGCGATTGCCACCGGGAGCAGCAACACTGTCGCGAACATGATGCCGCCCACCACGTACCAGACGATCGACCACCAGAAAGTGCGAATCTGCCACGCGAAGTGCGTGGCATAAACCGTTCCCCGGGTGTCGTCCCGCTTTACGTAGTTGACGATGATCGCGATCAGCGCCGTGATGCCGCCCGTGAACCAGTGAATTGCATACAGCGCGTAAAGGATGTGCGTCAGCTTGCGCAATCCGTCGAGCTTGTCCGCATCAGCGGTTGTCGTCACCTGCGTGGTGTAGTCCGTCGCCATCGTGCCCTCCAGCGTTGCACCGCGTTATGCCGGGCCCGGAAATTTCCGGAGCGGCCGTAGGCTCAATGCTACTCCTTGCGACTGGCTTTCTCGACCAGCCCCGACAGCCCCTCGCGGCGCGCCAGTTCGTTGACCACATCAGCCGGCGTGGCGCCGATATGCGAGAGCAGCACCATCGTGTGGAACCACAGATCGGCCACTTCGTACACCACCTTGCCCACCGCTTCATCGCCGAGGCCGGCCGCGCGGGCGTCCTTGGCCGCCATCACGGTCTCGGTGGCTTCCTCGCCAATCTTCTTCAGGATGGCGTCGTCGCCCTTCCTGAACAGCCTGGCCACATAGGATTTGTCGGGGTCGCCGCCGTTTTCGGGCTTGCGCGATTCCAGCGTGGCGGCCACACGGGCCAGCACGTCTGCCGAGTCGGCCAGGCCAGTCGTTTGCGTGTCCTGGCTCATGGCTTGGCCGCGTAGATCGTCGACGGGTCCTTGAGCACCGGTTCGACGGTATGCCAGTCGCCCGACTCGACGTCGCCTTCGAACTTCTGGAAGAAACACGAGTGCCGGCCGGTATGGCAGGCAATGCTGTCGATCTGGGTGACCTTCAGCAGCACGACGTCCTCGTCGCAATCCAGCCGGATTTCGTGCACCTTCTGCACGTGGCCGGACTCCTCGCCCTTGTGCCAGAGGCGCTTGCGCGAACGCGACCAGAACACGGCCTCGCCCAGCTCAACCGTGCGCTGCAGCGCCTCGCGGTTCATGAACGCGAACATCAGCACGTCATTGGAGCCCGTCTCCTGGACGATCACCGGCACCAGGCCGTTGTCGTCCCACTTCACCTTGTTCAACCACTTCTTTGCCATGATCAGATCCGGACGGGGATGCCCTCGCGGGCCATGAATGCCTTTGCTTCGCCAACGGTGTGCTGCCCGTAGTGGAAGATGCTGGCGGCCAGCACCGCATCGGCGTGACCCAGCTTGATGCCGTCGGCCAGATCCTGCAGGCCGCCCACGCCACCTGATGCAATAACGGGTACGGGCACGGCGTCGCTGACCGCGCGCGTCAGTTCCAGGTCGAATCCGCTCTTGGTGCCATCACGGTCCATGCTGGTCAGCAGGATTTCTCCGGCGCCGCGGCGCGCCATCTCGCGGGCCCACTCCACGGCGTCCAGGCCGGTCGCCTTGCGTCCGCCGTGGGTAAACACTTCCCAGCGGGCCGGTTCGCCCGGTGCCGAACTGCGCTTGGCATCGATGGCCACCACGATGCACTGCGAGCCGTACTTGCCAGTCGCGTCTGAAACCAGTTGCGGGTTGGCGATGGCGGACGAATTCACGCTGATCTTGTCCGCCCCGGCATTGAGCAGCCTGCGCACGTCTTCGACGGCGCGCACGCCGCCGCCAACGGTCAGCGGGATGAACACCTGCGAAGCCACGGCCTCGATGATATGAAGGATCAGGTCGCGGCCGTCGCTGGTCGCGGTGATGTCGAGAAATGTGATTTCGTCGGCACCCTGCTCGTCGTAGCGGCGAGCGATTTCAACAGGGTCGCCCGCATCGCGCAGTTCGACGAAGTTGACACCCTTGACCACCCGCCCGTTGGTCACGTCGAGGCAGGGGATGATACGTTTGGCTAGCATGTGATTCCTTGCCTGCCGCGCCCGCCCGGGGCACGGCTGGTTATGGCGTCCTGCCTGGCGGCGAGATTCGGCCGTCAGTTACTCAGCCGTCAGCTTGTCCGCGTGCGCCTGGGCGTCAGCGAAGACCAGGTCGCCGGAATAGATGGCGCGCCCGCAGATCACGCCTTCCACGCCTTCGTGTTCCACGGCGCAGAGCTGGTCGATGTCGGCCATGTTCGACAGGCCGCCGCTGGCGATCACCGGGATCGACATCGACTGGGCCAGCTTGACCGTGGCATCGATGTTGATGCCCTGCAGCATGCCGTCGCGGCCGATATCGGTGTAGATGATGGCTTCCACGCCGTAGTCCTCGTACTTGCGTGCCAGATCCGCCACTTCATGGCCGGTCAGCTTGCTCCAGCCATCGGTGGCCACCTTGCCGTCCTTGGCGTCGAGCCCGACGATGATGTGGCCGCCGAACGCCGAGCAGGCGTCCTTCAGGAATCCGGGGCTCTTCACGGCGGCGGTGCCGATGATCACGTACGACAGGCCGTCGTCGAGCCAGCGCTCGATCGTGTTCAGGTCGCGGATGCCCCCGCCGAGCTGCACGGGAATCTCGTCGCCGACCTCCGCGATGATGGCCTTGATGGCGGCCTCGTTGCGGGGCTTCCCAACAAAGGCGCCGTTCAGGTCGACCAGATGCAGGCGACGCGCGCCCTGGTTCACCCAGTGACGTGCCATGGCGGCGGGATCTTCGGAAAAGACGGTAGCCTGGTCCATATCGCCTTGTTTGAGGCGTACACACTGACCGTCCTTCAGGTCGATGGCCGGAATGAGCAACATAGCGTAACGAGCGTGGTGGTTGTGTAAAAGGAAAAGGGCAGCGATGCCAGCGCGGCTGCGCGGGCGCTCAGGTCATGTCAGTTTTGCAGTGGATGCAGTCTGGGTCGGTGGCTCTGAACGACAGGTATCGCTGTTGATCTTGTGGCGCTTCTGGTAACAGGTGCTTCTGACGCTTTACGGATTCCAGTGCACGAAATTCCGGTATAGCTGCAAACCCATCGCGGCGCTCTTCTCCGGGTGGAACTGCGTGGCGAAAATATTATCGCGTGCCACCGCACTGGTAAACACGACGCCATAGTCCGTCTCGCCGGCAATATGCGCCGGCTCCTGCGCCTGCACATAATAGCTGTGCACGAAGTAAAACCAGCTGTTGTCCGGGATGCCCTGCCACATCGGATGGGCCAGTGCCTGCCGCACGCGGTTCCAGCCCATCTGCGGCACCTTGAAACGCGAGCCATCCGGCTGCGTCATCCCTTCCAGTTCAAAGCGGATCACCTCGCCCGGCATCAGGCCCAGGGCCGGAGTGCTGGCCGCCCCCGACCTGGCTTCACTGCTGCGTTCGAACAGCATCTGTTCGCCAACGCACACACCCAGCATCGGCTTCGACGCCGCGGCTTCCAGCACGGCCTGCTGCAGCCCCGAATCCCCCAGGGCGCCCATGCAGTCGGGCATCGCACCCTGCCCCGGCAGCACCACGCGGTCGGCCGCGCGGATCGCCTCGGGGCGGTCCACAACCTGCACGTCCGCTTCCGGTGCCGCGGCACGCAGAGCCTGCGCCACCGAGCGCAGGTTGCCCATGCCGTAATCCACAATTGCTATGGTAGTCATGATTTCAAAACAGGCAACAATGTCTTCAGCCCGTCCACAATGAATTCAACGGCCAGCGCCGACAGGATCAACCCCATCAGGCGCGTGCCGATATTGATCCCGGTCCTGCCAACCACCCGTGCGATGGGGTCCGCCGCACGGAATGTGCCATACACCACCAGCCCCAGCAGTACGCCGATCCCGACCAGGATCAGCAGCTCGTACCAGTGGTGCGTCTTGCCCGCATAAACGATCACGGTGCTGATCGAACCCGGTCCGGTCAGCAACGGCAGCGCCAGCGGCACCACCGCGATACTGGTCTTGGCCTCCGCCTCGTCCTCTTCCTCGGGCGTGGCCTTGGTCCGGCCGGTCTGGGCGTTGAGCATGTTCATCGCCATCATGATCATGATCAGCCCGCCGCCCACCTGCAGCGACGCCACCGAGATATTGAAGAACTCGATGATCTGCTGGCCCAGCAACGCCGACAGGCCCACCACGATCGCCACGGCAATCGACGCCGTCTTGATCGTCTTCAGCTTCTCCGTCTCGGTCTGCTGGCTGGTCAGGCTGATGAAGAACGGGATCGCCCCGATCGGATTGATCAGCGCCAGCAGCGAGATGAAAGACTTGAGCGTATCCATCGGATGCGGGTGTGTCGGGGTTGTCAGCGTCGCCGCAACCAGCCGGCTCGCCTGCTATATGGGGGCGCAGGTCAGTGTTTCAGGTCAGACACCAGTATGGGTCAGAGCGTACCCTTGGTCGATGGAATCTGGTTGGCCGCACGCGGATCCAGCTCCACCGCCATGCGCAACGCACGGCCAAAGGCCTTGAATACCGTTTCGCACTGGTGGTGGGCGTTGATGCCGCGCAGGTTGTCGATATGGAGCGTCACTCCGGCGTGGTTGACGAAGCCGCGGAAGAACTCGATCGTCAGGTCGACGTCGAAGCTGCCCACCCGGGCGCGCGTGAACGGCACGTGGAATTCCAGCCCCGGACGGCCCGAGAAGTCGATCACCACGCGCGACAGGCATTCGTCCAGCGGCACGTAGCTGTGGCCGTAGCGGGTGATGCCCTTCTTGTCGCCGATGGCGCGCGCCACGGCCTGGCCCAGCGTAATGCCGACGTCCTCCACCGTATGGTGATCGTCGATATGGGTGTCGCCCGTGGCCTCGACCTCCAGGTCGAACATGCCATGCCGGGCAATCTGGTCCAGCATGTGGTCGAGGAACGGCACGCCGGAAGCCAGCTTCTGGCGGCCGGTGCCATCAAGGTTCAGCGAAACGCGGATCTGCGTTTCCGAGGTATTGCGGGTGACCTCTGCAACACGCATGGTGGGGTTAATCCTGCAATGAGGCACGGAATGCCTCAAGAAACTGCGCGTTTTCTTCGGGGGTGCTGACCGTCACGCGCAGACAGTTGGCCAGCAATGCGTGCATTTTACTCACGTTCTTGATCAATACCTTCCGCGCCAGCACGCGCTCGAACGTCTGTGCCGCATCCGGCACGCGCACCAGCAGGAAGTTGGCGGCGCTCGGGTAGACCGTCACGCCCGGGATGGCTGCCATGGCGTCGGCCAGCTTCGCGCGCTCGGCCCGCAGCTGCGCGGCCTGGTCATCCAGCACATCCACATGTTCCAGCGCGAACAGCGCGGTGGCTTCGGTCAGTACGTTGACGTTGTACGGCGGCCGCACCTTGTCCAGTTGCGACAGCCATTCCGGCGACCCCGCCATGTAACCCAGGCGGATACCGGCGAGGCCCAGCTTCGACACCGTGCGCATCACCAGCAGGTTGCCGAACCCGGTCAGGCGCGGCATCCAGCTTTCCTGCGCGAACGGCTGGTAGGCCTCGTCCACCACCACCAGGCTCTGGCACACCTCGCCCTGCGCGGCGCGCACGATCGCTTCCATGTCGGCGGCATCGAACAGGTTGCCGGTAGGGTTGTTCGGGTAGGCCAGATAGATGATGGCGGGCTTGTGCTCGGCCATCGCGGCCAGCATGGCGGCGCGGTCCAGCGTGAAATCCGCGCGCAGCGGCACGCCGACAAACCCGAGGCCCGCAAACTGGGCCGACATCGCATACATGACGAAGCCCGGCACCGGCGCCAGCACCTTGGCGCCCGGCTTCGATGCGGCCAGCGAAATGATGCTGATCAGTTCGTCCGAACCGTTGCCCAGCATCACGTCCATCCCGGCCGGCACCTTCATGACCGACTTGAGCTGCGCGCGCAGTGCCTCGCTGCTCGGCACCGGGTAGCGGTTCAGGGCCACCTCGCCCAGCCGCGCGGCCAGTTGCGCGCGCAGGTCGGGCGGCAGCCGGTACGGATTCTCCATCGCGTCGAGCTTCACCAGTCCGTGCGAGTCGGCGACATGGTAAGCGCCCATGGCGCGCACGTCGTCACGGATGATGCGTTCGATCAGGGATGGGTCTACGGCTGACATGATGGTCCTATGGTTTCGTGCTGGTTTCGTGCTTTTCAGGTATTTCTTAACGCTTGAATCGGTACTCGGCGCTGCGCGCGTGGGCCTGCAGCCCCTCGCCATAGGCCAGTTCGGCGGCGATCTGGCCCAGCATCTGCGCCCCGCCCTCGCTGACCTCGATCAGGCTCGAACGCTTCTGGAAGTCGTACACGCCCAGCGGCGATGAGAAGCGCGCGGTGCGCGAGGTGGGCAGCACGTGGTTCGGGCCCGCGCAGTAGTCGCCCAGCGACTCGCTGGTATAGCGGCCCAGGAAGATGGCGCCCGCGTGGCGGATCTTCTCGCTCCACTGCCGCGGATTCTCGGCGGAAATCTCCAGGTGCTCCGGCGCGATGGCGTTGGCGATCTCGCAGGCTTCTTCCATGTCGCGCACCTTGACCAGCGCACCGCGTCCGGCCAGCGAGGCGGCGATCACCTCGCGGCGCGGCATCGTCGGCAGCTGGCGCTGGATGCATTCTTCCACGCGGTTCAGGTAGGCCTCGTCCGGGCACAGCAGGATCGACTGCGCCAGCTCGTCGTGCTCGGCCTGCGAGAACAGGTCCATGGCCACCCAGTCCGGATCGGTCGTGCCGTCGCAGATCACCAGGATCTCCGACGGGCCGGCGATCATGTCGATGCCGACCGTGCCGAACACGCGGCGCTTGGCGGCGGCCACATAGGCATTGCCCGGGCCGACGATCTTGTCGACCTGCGGCAGCGTGGCAGTACCGAACGCCAGCGCGCCAACGGCCTGCGCCCCGCCGATCGTGAACACGCGGTCCACGCCGGCGATCTGCGCGGCGGCCAGCACCAGTTCGTTGCGCACGCCACCAGGCGTGGGCACGACCATGATCACTTCCTTGACGCCGGCCACGCGCGCGGGGATCGCGTTCATCAGCACCGACGACGGATACGCGGCCTTGCCGCCGGGCACGTACAGGCCCACGCGGTCCAGCGGGGTCACCTTCTGGCCCAGCATCGTGCCGTCGGCCTCGGTGTATTCCCAGCTATGGCTGCCGCATTCGATCTTCTGCTTCTCGTGGTAGGCGCGCACGCGGGCGGCGGCAGCCTCCAGCGCGGCGCGGCGCTTGGGCTCCAGGTCTTCCAGCGCCGCCTCCAGCTGGGATTGCGACAACTCCAGCGCGCCCATCGAGGCGGCCTCCACGCGGTCGAAACGGCGCGTGTATTCGAGCACGGCCTCATCGCCACGGCGGCGCACATCGGCCAGGATATCGGCAGCGGCGCGATCGATGGCCTCGTCTTCCGACGCCTCGAACGCCAGCACCTGGCGCAGGGCATCGGCAAAACCGGGCTCGGTCGAGTCGAGCCGGCGGATCGACAGGTTTTCCATATCGGTTTCGTTCATGACTGCTTGTCCTCGAGGAATCCCTGACGGATTCCCGGTCGGGTTCAACTTGTGCGTGCCTCAGGCGAGCGCCGCCGAGGCCCGTTCGAATGCTTCCAGAATCGGCGTCAGCCGTTCCCGTTTGAGCTTCAGCGCCGCCTGGTTGACCACCAGGCGCGACGAGATCTGCACGATCTCTTCCACTTCGACCAGGTTGTTCGCACGCAGCGTGCCGCCGGTGCTGACCAGGTCGACGATGGCATCGGACAGTCCCACCAGCGGGCCCAGCTCCATCGATCCGTACAGCTTGATCAGGTCCACGTGCACGCCCTTCTTGGCGAAGTGCTCGCGTGCGGTCTGCACGTACTTGGTGGCCACGGCCAGGCGCGCACCCTGTCGCACCGCGTTGGCGTAGTCGAACCCGGCCGGCACGGCCACCGACATGCGGCAGCGCGCGATGTTCAGGTCGATCGGCGCGTACAGGCCGGTCATGCCGTGCTCCATCAGCACGTCCTTGCCGGCCACGCCGAAGTCGGCCGCGCCATACTGCACATAGGTCGGCACGTCCGACGCACGCACGATGATCACGCGCACGGCCGGGTCCGACGTCGGCAGGATCAGCTTGCGCGAGGTCTCGGGGTCCTCGGTCACCTGAATGCCGGCCGCGGCCAGCAGCGGCAGCGTTTCGGTAAAGATGCGGCCCTTGGACAGTGCCAGCGTCAGCTGGTTGGGCGAGGCGTTGAAAGCGGGACTCATCGTCAGTTCTTCTAGGTTCGGGGCGGCTTGGGGCGGCGGCTTCTGGCTCAGGCGATCCGGCGGATCTTCGCGCCGACGGCCGACAGCTTGTCTTCCATGCGGTCGTAGCCGCGATCCAGATGGTAGATCCGGTCGATCGTCGTTTCGCCATCGGCCACCAGGCCGGCAATGACGAGACTGGCCGACGCGCGCAGGTCGGTGGCCATCACGTTGGCCCCCGACAGGCGCGGCACGCCGGTCACCACCGCGGTGTTGCCCTCGGCCGTGATGTTCGCGCCCAGACGGTTCAGCTCCTGCACGTGCATGAAGCGGTTTTCGAAGATCGTCTCGGTGATGCGCGCCGTGCCGTCGGCCACCGCGTTCAGGGCCATGAACTGGGCCTGCATGTCGGTCGGGAAGGCCGGGTATTCCGACGTCCGGAAGCTCACGGCCTGCGGGCGTTGCGGCATGGCCAGGCGGATCCAGTCGTCGCCGGTCTCCACCGTGGCGCCGGTCTCGCGCAGCTTGACCAGCACGGCGTCCAGGATCAGCGGCGGGATGTCGCGCACGACGATGTCGCCCAGCGACGCGGCGGCCGCGCACAGGAACGTGCCGGCTTCGATACGGTCGGCCACCACGCTGTGCTGCGCGCCGTGGAGCTTGTCCACGCCTTGCACGATCAGGCGGTCGGTGCCGATCCCCTCGATCTTCGCGCCCATCTTGACCAGCAGTTCGGCCAGATCGGTCACCTCGGGCTCGCGCGCGGCGTTTTCCAGCACGGTCTCGCCTTCGGCCAGCGTGGCGGCCATCAGCAGGTTCTCGGTGCCGGTCACGGTAATCATGTCCGTCACCACGCGGGCGCCCTTCAGGCGGCTGGCCCGGGCATGGATGAAGCCGTGCTCGATGTTGATTTCCGCACCCATGGCCTGCAGGCCCTTGATGTGCTGGTCCACGGGGCGTGCGCCAATGCCGCAGCCGCCGGGCAACGACACGCGGGCCTCGCCGAAGCGGGCCACCAGCGGGCCGAGCACCAGGATCGACGCACGCATGGTCTTCACGAGGTCGTAGGAAGCTTCCGGCGAATTGATGTCGGCGCCGTTCAGCGTGGCCACGCCATCGACCATGTCGGCCTGCATGCCCATCTGGCGCAGCAGCTTGAGCATGGTGCGCGTGTCCTGCAGGTCGGGCACGTTGGAGAGCGATACGGTGTCGGCGGTCAGCAGGCCGGCGCACAGGATGGGCAGCGCGGCGTTCTTGGCGCCCGAGACGCGGACTTCGCCCTTGAGCGGCCCGTTGCCCTGGATCTGGAATTTGTCCATGTTTCTGTCTTGTCAGCCGGCGGGGTTGCTTCCGCCGGTGTGTTGTCTTGTGAGGTGTCGACGCCTTATTTGGCGCCGTCGGCCTGCCATTCGGCCGGCGTCAGCGTTTTCATCGACAGCGCATGGATCTCGGCCCGCATGCGGTCGCCCAGCGCCGCGTAGACGCGCTGGTGCCGCTGGATCAGGCGCTTGCCCTCGAACTCTCCGCTGACGATCGTGGCGAAGAAGTGCTGGCCGTCGCCCTCCACGTGCAGATGTTCGCAGGGCAATCCTTGGGCAATGTAATCCCTGACTTGTTCCGGAGTAGGCAGCATGTCTGTCTCTGTGAATTCGGTGATTTGCGGCAAATCAGTGCCGCAGCTTGTAACCCTTGCGCAGCAGGCGCAGCGCCAGCGCGGCCAGCACCACGAATGCCACGACCACCACGGCCAGGCTGTGCAGCGGCGGCACGTCGGACACGCCGAAGAAGCCGAAGCGGAAGCCGTCGATCATGTAGAAGAACGGGTTGGCGTGCGACACGGCCTGCCAGAACGGCGGCAAGGAATGAATCGAATAGAACACGCCGGACAGGAACGTGGCCGGCATGATCAGAAAGTTCTGGAACGCGGCCAGTTGGTCAAACTTCTCGGCCCAGATGCCGGCGATCAGGCCCAGCGTGCCCAGGATGCCCGCGCCGGCCAGCCCGAACACCAGGATCCACAGCGGATGCGCGAAATGCAGGTGCGCAAACCATGCCGTCACCAGCAGCACGCCCAGGCCCACGCATAGCCCGCGGATGATCGACGCCGCCACATAGGCGCCGAACATCTCCCAGTGCGACAGCGGCGGCAGCAGGATGAACACCAGGTTGCCGGTGATCTTGGACTGGATCAGCGATGACGAACTGTTGGCGAACGCGTTCTGCAGCACGCTCATCATCACCAGGCCTGGCACCAGGAAAGCGGTATAGCTGATCTGGTCATAGACGCGCACGCGGTCTTCGAGCACATGGCCGAAGATCAGCAGGTACAGCACGGCGGTCAGCACCGGCGCGGCCACGGTCTGGAACGATACCTTCCAGAAGCGCAGCACTTCCTTGTAGAGCAGCGTGCGGAAGCCGATCAGGCCGCCGACTTTCATCGATGCCAGACGCTGTTCCTCGCGCTGGGCCACATTGACCTCGACGGGATTCTTCATGCCGCGGCCTCCATGGCGGCGTTCGGCGTGCTGCCGGGCATCTCGCCCTCGCGGCGCATGATCTGCACGAACACGTCCTCCAGGTCGGCCTTGCTGATTTCCATGTCTTCGATTTCACAACCGGCTGCGCGCAGCGCGGCCAGGATGGGCTCCACAGCCTCGTAGCCCGACAGCCGCAGGCGATGCGCGCGCTCGCCCGGATTGCCCGGCGTGCGCAGTGCGTCGAGCTCGGCCGGCAGGGTACCCTTCGACAGGGTCAGAACCAGTTGCAGGCCCGCAAACTGGTTGAGCAGGCTGCTGGTGCGGTCCAGCGCCACCACCTCGCCGAACTTGAGCATGGCGATGCGGTCGCAGAGTGCCTCGGCTTCTTCCAGGTAGTGGGTGGTCAGGATGATCGTGTGGCCTTCGCGGTTCAGGCGCGAAATGAATTTCCACAGGGTCTGGCGCAGCTCCACGTCCACGCCGGCGGTGGGTTCGTCCAGCACGATCACGGGCGGACGGTGCACCAGCGCCTGGGCCACCAGTACGCGGCGCTTCATGCCGCCCGACAGCTGGCGCATGTTGCTGTCGGCCTTGTTGGTGAGATCGAGGTTGGCCATGATCTCGTCGATCCAGTCGTCGTTGCGCGGCAGGCCGAAATAGCCCGACTGCAGCCGCAGCGTCTCGCGCACCGTGAAGAACGGATCGAAAACCAGCTCCTGGGGCACCACGCCCAGCATGCGGCGCGCCATGCGGTAGTCGTCCACCACATCGTGGCCGAGCACGCTGACCGTACCCGAATCGGCGCGGTTCAGACCGGCCAGAATGGAAATCAGCGTGGTCTTGCCCGCGCCGTTGGGGCCGAGCAGGCCGAAGAATTCGCCGCGCTCGACGCTGAAACTGACACCCTTGAGCGCCTGCAGGTTGCGGTAACGCTTGCGGACATCGGTAATTTCGATGGCTTTCATGGCCGAATGTCTTGGGATGGGGCCGCTTGGCGGTCAGCCTTACCTGGATTTGGGGGGCGCCCCTGAGGTTAGCCGCGCAGCACCTGTGGATCGTGTCAGGGCACTTGGGGGCGACTTGGGGACGAACAACCCGGAATTATAGGGGATGAGGGGGTTCCCCCGCTCTGCCCGGCGCGGCGCCAGGCCCTCGGCCCGACGCCGTGGCATCGCATGGCCGCACGCAATGGCGCGCGCGGCGACGGATGCCGGTTCAATGTCGGTGGTGGTGGTGTTCCGGGTGGGTAGCCGTGGCGGTAGCCAGGCCCAGCAGGCCTTCGACCCCATAGAGGGTGGCCAGCGAACGCAACTGCGGCGACGCACCGGCAATAGCCAGCGACTGGCCGCGCTCGGCGGCAGCCCGCTGCCAGGCCAGCAGCACGGCGACGGCGGAGGAATCCACCTGCGTCAGCGCGCTGCAATCCACCGTCACGTCGCCCTGCTGCACGCGCGACAGGCCGTCACGCAGCACGATGGCGGCGTTGCGGTTGGTCAGCGAGGAGCCAAGGGCAGGCATGAATGGATGCTGGAAACGTGAAACGGGCTTATCGAAATGAAAACTCCCGCCCGGAGGCGGGAGCGTCTGGCCATTGTAGACCAGTTTGGCCGCGCCGTGCTGCGGCGCAACCAGAATCGCGCCGATCGGCCGCTCAGCTCTTGGCGTTGGCCAGTTGGCGGTTGCGGTCCTGCAGCGTCTTGATGACGCCGTCCACACCCTGCTGGTTGGCGATGGTGTTGAAGCTGCCCTTGTACGCCTCGGTCAGCCAGGCGCCCAGCACGTTGATGTCATAGACCTTCCAGCCCTCGGGCGTCTTTTCCAGGCGATAGTCCATCTGGATCGGCTCGCCCTTGTTGATGACCTGGGTGCGGATCGTGGCGTCGGTGTCGTCAGCCGTGCCGCGATAGGGACGGAACTGCACCTTCTGGTCGCGGATCTGGGCAATGGCGCCCGCGTAGGTACGGATCAGCAGCGTCTTGAACTCGTCGGTAATCACCTTCTGCTGTTCCGGCGTGGCCTTCGACCAGTTGCGGCCCATGGCGATCTGCGTGGTGCGCGTGAAGTTGGCGTGCGGCAGGATCTTCTGCTCGACGAGCTGGGTGATCTTGCCGATATTGCCGGCCTGCATGTCCTTGTCGGACTGCACGGTGGACATCACGTCGTTCACCACGCCCTTGACCAGGCCGTCCGGCGTCGAGGCGTCGGCCTGCTGCGCCTGCGCGGCGCCGGCGCCGGCAAAGGCAACAACAGTGAGGAAGGGAAGCAGCAGTCGCTTGATCATGTGAATTTTTTCCTTTCTTTCCGGGGACGTCACCTGCAGGGTATCGGCAGGTTCGCGCCCATCCGACAGGGCAACAACGCACCGCCATCGGAAATCATTGAAACACAGGCGTCAGCCGGGCATGGTACCCGTACATGCATTAAACGCCACTTTCATACACTTTGTTTCAGGCCTCACAGCGCGCTCACAGGCGCGGCCAGGCATTGTCGTGACTAGGCTGGCGGTGCAGACCTTGCGGGCTGCCCACGGCGCATCAGCCCTCTTTGGTATCGGATCCGACCGGCGCGGGCTTGCCGCCATCCTGATCCTGCGGCGCCTTCTGCTGGGGTTGCTGCGGCGCGTCCTCGTCGTCCTGCGACGGCGGATTGCCGTCGTGGATCAGGTATTCGCGTCGCTGCAGGTATGAATCGCGCAGGAACGCGTACTTGTCCAGCGCGGCCGCCTCGATCAGGCTGGTGGCACCCAGTAGCTGGGCCCGCCCGTCGACCACGCGCACGGTGGACACCGACAGGCTCGCGTACCACGGCGAAATATAGGTGGTCGGGTCCATGAAGCGGTCCACCACCATGCCGGTGCCGTCACGCACGCTGCTCGGTCCGAACAGCGGCAGCACCAGGTACGGGCCCGGCGGCACGCCCCACACGCCCATGGTCTGGCCGAAGTCTTCCTTGTACTTCGGCAGCCCGGCCGGCGTGGCGATATCGATCAGGCCGCCCAGGCCAAGCACGCTGTTGATGGCCACGCGCATCGTGTCTTCCGCTGCCCGCGACGGCTTGCCTTGCAGCAGGTTGTTGGCCGCCGAGTAGACATCGCTGACGTTCGAGAAGAAGTTGCCCACCGCCGTGCGCACCGGCGACGGGATGTAGTCCTGGTAGCCCTCGGCCACCGGCTTCAGCGCGTACTTGTCGAGATTGTCATTGAACGTGGAAACGCCACGGTTGAACGGCTCCAGCGGGTCTGCCGGATTGGCGTTGGGTCCGGTGGCGCAGCCGGCCAGGGCCAGCGCGACCAGCGAAACCGCGGTCAGGCGATGAAAAGTGCTCATTTGCTACCGCCCATTCCCGGCGCGGCCGGCAAGGCCGCCGCACCCGAGCCGGACGCATTCGACGAAGAAGGGGAAGGAGACGGGGCCGGGGCGGACGCGTTGCCGTTGCCGCTGTTGCCGCCGCCGGCGCCGGCATCGGCCGCCTTGTTGTACAGGAACTGACCAATCAGGTTTTCCAGCACCACGGCCGACTGCGTCATCGTGATCTTGCTGCCCTGGGCCAGCATCTTGTCGTCGCCGCCGGCTTCCAGCCCGATGTACTGCTCGCCAAGCAGTCCCGACGTCAGGATCTTGGCCGACGTGTCGCGCGGGAACTCGTACCGTTTATCCAGATTCATCGTCACCGTGGCCTGGTATTGCTTGTCGTCGAAGTTGATCGACGCCACGCGGCCCACCACGACGCCGGCACTTTTCACGGGCGCACGCGGCTTCAGTCCGCCGATATTGTCGAACTGCGCGGTCACCGCGTAGGTGTCCTGGAACGACAGGCTGCTCATGTTGCCGGCCTTCAGCGCCAGGAACAGCAGGGCGGCGAAGCCCACCACCACGAACAACCCCACCCAGTAGTCGAGCGAATTTTTCTTCATGCGAGTCTCTTGTCGAATGCTTGTCAGCTGAACATCAGCGCGGTCAGCAGGAAATCCAGGCCGAGCACGGCCAGCGACGCCATCACCACGGTCCGCGTGGTGGCGCGTGAAACGCCTTCGGGCGTCGGGTTCGCCTCGAACCCCTGGTACAGCGCGATGAACGTCACCGCAATGCCAAAAGTGAAGCTTTTGATCACGCCGTTCAGCACGTCGGCACGCACGTCCACGCCGCCTTGCATCTGCGACCAGAACGCGCCGGCATCCACGCCGATCAGCTGCACGCCAACCAGGTAACCGCCCAGGATGCCCACCGCGCTGAAGATCGCCGCCAGGATCGGCATGGCGATGACACCGGCCCAGAATCGGGGCGCGATCACGCGCTGCAAGGGGTTGACGGCCATCATTTCCATGGCGGTCAGCTGCTCGCCGGCCTTCATCAGTCCGATTTCAGCGGTCAGCGACGTGCCGGCGCGGCCCGCGAACAGCAGCGCCGACACCACCGGCCCCAGTTCGCGCACCAGCGACAGCGCCACCAGCAGGCCCAGCGCCTGCTCGGACCCATAGCGGTTCAGCGTGTAGTAGCCCTGCAGGCCGAGCACGAAGCCGACGAACAGGCCCGACACGGCGATGATCACCAGCGACAGGTTCCCGACGAAGAACACCTGGTCCGAGATCAGCCGGAACCGGCGCAGCAGCGCCGGCGACAGCGCCAGCACGGCCAGGAACATGCGCGTGGCACGGCCCAGGCCGCCCACGAACTGGCGCACCGCCGCGCCGATGGTAGTGAAGAAGCCGGTCAACGCGCGCCTCCGGCCAGGAAATCTTCGGCCAGCGTGGGGCCGGCGTAGTGGAAAGGCACCGGGCCGTCGGCCTCGGCGTGCACGAACTGGCGCACGAACGGGTCGCTGGACGCCCGCAGGTCGTCGGGCGCCCCTTCGGCGGCAATCCTGCCGTTCGCAATGAAATACACGTAATCGGCGATCTGGAAGGTTTCCTGCACGTCGTGCGAGACGATGATGGTGCTGGCACCCAGCGCGTCGTTGAGGTCGCGGATCAGGTTGGCCGTGAGGCCGAGCGAGATCGGATCCAGGCCGGCGAACGGCTCGTCGTACATCAGCAGGGCCGGGTCCAGCGCAATGGCCCGCGCCAGCGCCACGCGCCGCGCCATGCCGCCCGAGATCTGCGCCGGCATCAGGTCCCGTGCCCCGCGCAGCCCCACCGCGTTGAGCTTCATCAGCACCAGATCCCGGATCATCGATTCAGGCAGGTCGGTGTGCTCGCGTAGCGGAAATGCGACATTGTCGAATACCGACAGGTCAGTGAAGAGCGCGCCAAACTGGAACAGCATGCCCATCTGGCGGCGCACCGCGTAGAGCGCGGCCTGGTCCATGGCGTCGATGTCGGCGCCGTTGAATGTCACGCGGCCGCGCTGCGGGCGCACCATGCCGCCCACCAGCCGCATCACCGTGGTCTTGCCACAGCCCGAACCGCCCATGACGGCCACCACTTTCCCGCGCGGAAAGCGCATGGAAAGGCCGGATAGGATGGGCTTGTCGCCGGCCGCGTATGCAAAATCGACATCCGCGAGTTCGACGACGTTGGGGCCTGTAAAAGCCTGGCCAGACGGGTTCGGCACGGTAGCGGTCACAATGTCACCGGATTTGGACAGGCCGCCATTATAAGGGCTACTACCTATCGGTCGCCGTCCCGTGTGGTGATCTCACCATTGCATGACCGACAACAATCGCGACGCATTGGTGTGGCGCCGGCTTAATACACATACTCACTAGATCACACTCAGGGTTCGGCGCGCGGTCCCGCCTGGCGCAGAATGGCCTGCCATTGCACAGATTCCGAGCGGATGGCGGTGGCAAAGGCGTCGGGGGAATCGCGAACGGGCGTGAGGCCGGCGGCCATCAACTGGGCCTGCACGCCGCGCTCGCTGGTCACACTGTCCAGTTCGGTGGCCAGTCGCGCCACGATTGCCCGGGGCGTCTTGGCCGGGGCCATCACGCCATACCAGGCCAGCGCCCCGTAGCCCTCCATGCCGGTCTCCTGCAGCGTCGGCACCTGGGGCGACAGCGGCGAACGCACCGGCCCGGTCACGCCCAGGATCCGCAGCGCACCCGAGCGCACATGGGTCTGCACCGCGGCCCAGGAACAGAAACAGGCGCTGATCCGGCCGGCGAGCATTTCCTGCACCACTGCGCTTTCGCCCTTGGCCATCACCAGCGGCACGCTGGTTGGCATACCCCGCACCGCATATTCGGCATATAGATGCGACGGGCTGCCCGGCTGGCCATAGCCGTAGTTGTACGACGCCGGGTTCGACCGCACGGCCGTGACCCACTGCTGGGGTGTCGTCATCGGCAAATGACCATCGATCACCAGGAACACCGGCGTAGCGGCCACCCGCGCGACGGGGGTGAAATCGCGCATCACGTCATAGGGCACCGGTTCCAGTCCGGGCTGGATCAGCATGTTGGCCTGATGGAACAGCAGCGTGTGGCCGTCGGAACTGGCCTTGGCCACGAGGTCGCCGGCCATGGTGCCGGCCGCGCCCGGGCGATTGTCCACCTCGACGGGCACGCCAAGCCGCTGGGATAACCGTTCCGCCAGCAGTCGCGCAACGGCATCGGCAACGCCACCGGCCGGAAACGGCACGATCATGCGCAGCGGCCGGGCCGGGAACGAGACCTGACGGGCCGGCGATTCCGCGCGCGCGGCAGACGGGATGCTGGCAAGCTGGGCGACCGCGGGAGGCTGAGCGAGGGCCGTCGCCGTGCATAGCGCAACGGCAACCACACACCCCGTCCATCTTGCAGCGAGTATTGGCAACTTCGCTATACCTCGCCAAAGCCGCATGCAATTGCGTACTTCGGGCATCAATTTCCTCCGGGCCGTACCCACCGTTACGGCGCCAAATCGGCTGAAAGGGATTTCGAGGCAGTCTCTTTTTATCTAGTTTGAGAAAATTGTAAGGACATTGCCTGGCAGCGCACAGACCGCGTAAACGCTCTCCGGGCGGACCCCAATGTGAGCGCCCGTATAATCGGCCGATGTTTGAATTCACCCTGCGGCCCATGCGTGCGGCCGACCTGCCCGCCGTGCTGGCCATCCAGGCGCAATGCTATGGCGATGCGCTGGTCGAGTCTGCCGATGCCCTGGAAAGCCGGCTCACGTTGTCTCCCGCTACCTGCTGGGTCGCCGCCTTGGTCACGCCATCGCAAAACGGCCATTCCGCCCCAGCCCTGGCCGCCTACCTGTTCACCCATGCATGGCCAGAGGGGTCGCTGCCACCCTGGAACGGCCGGCTTGCCCGCGACTGGCCCGAAACCGAGCCGCTCACGTGGTTCGTTCATGACATGGCCGTGGCACCGATCGGCCGCGGCGCAGGGCTCGCTGCCCGCCTCCACGAGGCGGCACGCAACGTGGCGATGAAGAACGGTCTACGGTCATCGCGCCTCATCGCCGTCCAGTCAGCCGATGCATACTGGCGCAGGCTCGGGTACGCACCGCTGGCAGCCGGCAGCCATGCAGACAAGCTGGCAGCGTATGGCGAGGGTGCGGTGTTGATGGGGTGTGTGCTGTAGGTCGAAGCTTGCCGAACCCGCAGGCCAGAACAAAAAACCCCCGCAGCCTTCCGGCGTGCGGGGGTGCTTTCCAGCAAGGGCCGGAACCAGCGGCTTAGCGCGGCAGTTCGGAGTGACCCATCAGGAATGCGTCCACCGAGCGGGCGGCCTGGCGGCCTTCGCGGATGGCCCAGACCACCAGCGACTGGCCGCGGCGCACGTCGCCGGCGGCGAAGACCTTCGGCACGTTCGTCTGGTAGGCGCGTTCGCCTTCGGTCGATGCCTTGGCGTTCTTGCGCGCGTCAGTGTCCACGCCGAAGGCTTCCAGCATCGAGCCCACCGGGTTGGTGAAGCCCATGGCCAGCAGCACCAGGTCGGCCTTCAGCACGAATTCGCTGCCCGGCACTTCCTGCATCTTGCCGTCCTTCCATTCCACGCGGCAGGCCTTCAGCGCCGTGACCTTGCCGTTCTCGCCGATCAGTTCCTTGGTGGCCACCGACCAGTCGCGCGAGCAGCCCTCGTCATGCGACGACGACGTGCGCAGCTTGATCGGCCAGTACGGCCACACCAGCGGCTTGTTCTCTTCCTCCGGCGGCTGCGGCAGCAGTTCGAACTGCGTGACCGATGCGGCACCATGGCGGTTCGACGTGCCCACGCAGTCCGAACCCGTATCGCCGCCGCCAATCACGATCACGTGCTTGCCTTCGGCACGGATGTCGTTGGCGCCGTCGCCGGCCACTTCCTTGTTCTGCGGGATCAGGAATTCCAGCGCGTAGTGGACGCCGGCCAGCTCGCGGCCCGGCACGGGCAGGTCGCGCGGCACTTCCGATCCGCCCGCCAGCACCACGGCGTCGAACTGGTCCATCAGCGCCTGTGCCGAGATGGTTTCACGCGCGTAGTTCTTGATGCCGGCCGGCAGCGCGCCGTCGGTCACCATCACGCCCGCGCGGAAGGTCACGCCTTCGGCCTGCATCTGCTCGATGCGGCGGTCGATCAGGTCCTTCTCCATCTTGAAGTCGGGGATGCCGTAGCGCAGCAGGCCGCCGATGCGGTCGTTCTTCTCGAACACGGTCACGTCGTGGCCGGCGCGCGCCAGTTGCTGCGCGGCTGCCATGCCGGCGGGGCCCGAGCCGACCACGGCCACGGTCTTGCCGGTCTTGTGCTTCGGCACCTGCGGCGCCACCCAGCCTTCTTCCCAGGCCTTGTCGATGATCGCGTGCTCGATCGACTTGATGCCAACCGGCAGTTCGTTGATGCCCAGCGTGCAGGCAGCCTCGCACGGTGCCGGGCAGATACGGCCCGTGAACTCGGGGAAGTTGTTGGTCTGGTGCAGCACTTCGATCGCCGACTTCCAGTCCTGGCGGTACACCAGGTCGTTGAAGTCGGGAATGATGTTGTTGACCGGGCAGCCGTTGTTGCAGAACGGGATACCGCAGTCCATGCAGCGGGCACCCTGGACCTTCGCTTCGCTGTCCGAGAGCGCGAACACGAATTCCTTGTAGTGCTTCACGCGCTTGACTACCGGTTCGTAGCCTTCGTTCTGGCGCGGAAATTCGAGAAAGCCTGTCGCCTTACCCATGTTGCATCCTTGGTCTTGCTGGCGCGAGGCGGCCGGGCCGGCCTCGCGTGGGGTCAGTATCTTGTTGGCGCCGCAGGCGTAGCCGCGGCGCCTCTCGTGGTGTGGCTGCCGGTCAGGCGGCTACCGCTTCGCGATCGCTGTCGCGGGCGGCCTGTTCCTTTTCGAACATCTCGCCCAGGGCGCGCTTGTACTCGGTCGGGAAGACCTTGACGAACTTGCGGCGCGCCGTGGTCCAGTCGGCCAGCAGCGCCTTGGCGCGCTCCGAACCGGTGTAGCGGAAATGCTGCTCGATCAGGTTGCGCAGGATCACTTCGTCCAGCTGGCGCGTGCCGTTGAACTTGTGCCATTGCGATTCCGGCTGGCCCTTCTGCTGGTCGGCCGACGCGAGCACCGCCTCCAGCGCCACCATCGACGTGTTACAACGCTTGTCGAACAGGCCGTCCTCGTCATAGACGTAGGCCACGCCGCCCGACATGCCGGCCGCGAAGTTGCGGCCCGTGCCGCCCAGCACGACCACGGTACCGCCGGTCATGTATTCGCAGCCGTGGTCGCCGGTGCCTTCCACCACGGCGGTGGCACCCGAGTTACGCACCGCGAAACGCTCGCCGCCCACGCCGTTGAAGAACGCCTCGCCAGCCAGCGCGCCGTACAGCACGGTGTTGCCCACGATGATGTTGCGGGTCGGGTCGCCACGGAATTCGTGCGGTGCGCGCACGATCACGCGGCCGCCCGACAGGCCCTTGCCCACGTAGTCGTTGGCGTCGCCCACGAGGTCCATCGTGATGCCGTGCGCCAGGAACGCGGCAAACGACTGGCCGGCCGTGCCCTGGAACTGGATGTGGATCGTGTCGTCGGGCAGGCCCTCGTGGCCGTACTGCTTGGCCACCACGCCGGACAGCATCGCACCCACCGTGCGGTTCACGTTCTTGACCGGCTGGATGAACGACACGCGCTCACCCTTGTCGATGGCCGGGCGGGCCTTGGCGATCAGCGTGTGGTCCAGCGCCTTGCCGGCTTCCACCGACAGGCCGTGATCCTGCACGTCGGTGTGGTAGCGCGGCACATCGGCCGGGATCGGGGCCTGGAAGAAGATGCGGCTGAAGTCCAGGCCGCGTGCCTTCCAGTGTTCGATGCCGTTACGGATGTCGAGCAGGTCTGCGCGGCCGATCAGTTCGTCGAACGTGCGGATACCCAGCTGGGCCATGATTTCACGTGCTTCTTCCGCAACGAAGAAGAAGAAGTTCACCACGTGCTCGGGCTTGCCCTGGAATTTCTTGCGCAGCGCCGGATCCTGCGTGGCCACGCCCACCGGGCAGGTGTTCAGGTGGCACTTGCGCATCATGATGCAGCCCTCGGCCACCAGCGGTGCCGTGGCGAAGCCGAACTCGTCGGCACCCAGCAGCGCGCCGATCACCACGTCGCGGCCGGTCTTCATCTGGCCGTCGGCCTGCACGCGGATGCGGTTGCGCAGGCCGTTCAGCATCAGCGTCTGCTGCGTTTCGGCCAGACCCAGTTCCCACGGCGAACCGGCGTACTTGATCGACGACCACGGCGATGCGCCAGTGCCGCCGTCATGCCCGGCGATCACCACGTGATCGGCCTTGGCCTTGGCCACGCCAGCGGCCACGGTACCCACGCCCACTTCGGACACGAGCTTCACCGAGATGTCCGACGCCGGGTTCACGTTCTTCAGGTCGTGGATCAGCTGTGCCAGATCCTCGATCGAGTAGATGTCGTGGTGCGGCGGCGGCGAGATCAGGCCCACGCCCGGCACCGAGTAACGCAGCTTGCCGATGTAGTCGGACACCTTGTGGCCCGGCAGCTGGCCGCCTTCGCCCGGCTTGGCGCCCTGCGCCATCTTGATCTGGATCTGGTCGGCCGATGCTAGGTATTCGGCGGTCACGCCGAAACGGCCCGATGCCACCTGCTTGATCTTCGAGCGCAGCGAATCGCCGGCCTGGAGTTCCAGGTCTTTCTCGATCACGTGGTCGCCCAGGATGCTCTTGAGCGAGTCGCCCTGCTTGATGGGAATGCCGCGCAGTTCGTTGCGGTAGCGCTTCTCGTCCTCGCCGCCTTCGCCGGTGTTCGACTTGCCGCCGATGCGGTTCATCGCCACGGCCAGCGTGGCGTGGGCTTCGGTCGAGATCGAGCCGAGCGACATGGCGCCCGTGGCAAAACGCTTGACGATTTCCTTGGCCGGCTCCACTTCTTCCAGCGGAATCGCGCGGGCCGGGTCGACCTTGAACTCGAACAGGCCGCGCAGCGTCATGTGACGGCGGCTCTGGTCGTTGATGATGTTCGCGTATTCCTTGTAAGTCTGGTACTGCCCGCGGCCATCGTCGGCACGCACGGAGTGCTGCAGCTTGGCGATGGAATCCGGCGTCCACATGTGTTCTTCACCGCGGATCCGGAACGCGTATTCGCCGCCGGCGTCGAGCATGTTGCTCAGCACCGGGTTGCTGCCGAACGCGTCGGTGTGCAGGCGCAGCGCCTCTTCGGCCACCTCGAAGATGCCGATGCCCTCGACGTTCGACGGCGTGCCGTGGAAGTACTTCTGCACCAGTTCGCGCGACAGGCCGATGGCTTCGAAGATCTGGGCGCCCGTGTACGACATGTACGTGGAGATGCCCATCTTCGACATCACCTTGAACAGGCCCTTGCCAATTGCCTTGACAAAGTTCTTGACCGCCTTTTCCGGCGACAGGTCGCCCGACAGGCCCGAGGCCATGTCGGCCAGCGTTTCCATGGCCAGGTACGGGTGCACGGCCTCGGCGCCGTAGCCGGCCAGCAGCGCGAAGTGATGCACTTCACGGGCCGAGCCGGTTTCGACCACCAGGCCGGCCGACGTGCGCAAGCCCTTTTCCACCAGATGATGGTGGATGGCCGACGTGGCCAGCAGCGCCGGAATGGCAACCTGGGTGTCGTCGACGCGGCGGTCCGACACGATCAGGATGTTGTAGCCCGAACGCACGGCGTCCACGGCTTCGGCGCACAGCGATGCCAGGCGGGCTTCGATGCCTTCCTTGCCCCACGCCACCGGGTAGCAGATGTTCAGTTCGTACGAACGGAACTTGCCGCCGGTGTAGTGCTCGATGTTGCGGATCTTGGCGATGTCCTTGAAGTCCAGCACGGGCTGGGACACTTCGAGGCGCATCGGCGGGTTGATGTT
The DNA here is from genome assembly GCF_900104095.1 of Ralstonia sp. 25mfcol4.1. GTDB lineage: Bacteria > Pseudomonadota > Gammaproteobacteria > Burkholderiales > Burkholderiaceae > Cupriavidus. Next base: position 114,305 of record NZ_FNJO01000014.1, read on the forward strand.
GTTCAGTTCCAGCAGGTTCGGCTTCGGACCGATGAACGACACCAGCGACATGACCATGTTCTCGCGGATCGGGTCGATCGGCGGGTTGGTCACCTGCGCGAACAGCTGGCGGAAGTAGTGGTACAGCGTCTTGTTCTTCGACGACAGCACGGCCAGGGGCGAGTCGTTTCCCATCGAGCCCGTGGCTTCCTCGCCGGCCAGCGCCATCGGCGCCATCAGGAACTTGACGTCTTCCTGCGTGTAGCCGAACGCCTGCTGGCGGTCGAGCAGCGGCGACACCGGCTTCTTCTCGGCGGCCACGTCTTCCGGCTTGGCTTCCAGCTCGTCGAGCTTGATGCGCACGGCGTCGATCCAGCTCTTGTACGGCTTGGCGTTGGCCAGGTTGTCCTTGAGTTCCTTGTCGTCGATGATGCGGCCCTGCTCCATGTCGATCAGGAACATCTTGCCCGGCTGCAGGCGCCACTTGTTGACGATGCGCGACTCGGGGAACGGCAGCACGCCGGCTTCCGACGCCAGCACGACGAAGTCGTCCTCGGTCACGTAGAAGCGGGCCGGACGCAGGCCGTTACGGTCCAGCGTGGCACCGATCTGGCGGCCGTCGGTGAAGCAGATGGCGGCGGGGCCGTCCCACGGCTCCATCATCGCGGCGTGGTATTCGTAGAAGGCGCGACGGTTGTCGTCCATCAGCGTGTGCTGTTCCCAGGCTTCCGGGATCATCATCATCATCGCGTGGACGAGCGGGTAGCCGGCCATCGTCAGCAGTTCGAGGCAGTTGTCGAACGATGCCGTATCCGACTGGCCCGGATAGATCAGCGGCCAGAGCTTGGGCAGGTCGTCGCCCAGCACCGGCGACGAGATAGCGCCGGTACGCGCGTTCACCCAGTTCACGTTGCCCTTGACCGTGTTGATTTCGCCGTTGTGGGCGACCATGCGGTACGGGTGGGCCAGTTCCCAGGCCGGGAACGTGTTGGTCGAGAAACGCTGGTGCACCAGAGCCAGGGCCGACACGGCGCGCGAATCCTGCAGGTCCAGGTAGTACTCGCCCACCTGGTTGGCCAGCAGCAGGCCCTTGTACACCACGGTACGGGCCGACATCGACGGCACGAAGTATTCCTTGCCGTGCTTGAGCTTGAGCGCCTGGATGGCGTGGCTGGCCGTCTTGCGGATCACGTAGAGCTTACGCTCCAGCGCGTCGGTGGTCATGATGTCGCGGCCACGACCGATGAAGATCTGGCGGATCACCGGCTCGGTGGTGCGCACGGTCGGGGACATCGGCATGTTGCAGTCCACCGGCACGTCGCGCCAGCCCAGTACGACCTGGCCTTCCAGGCGCACGGTACGCTCAAGCTCCTGCTCGCAGGCCAGGCGCGAGGCGTGTTCCTTCGGCAGGAAGATCATGCCGACGCCGTATTCGCCGCTGGGCGGCAGCGTCACGCCCTGCCTGGCCATTTCTTCGCGGTAGAACTGGTCGGGGATCTGGATCAGGATACCGGCGCCATCGCCCATCAGAGCGTCTGCGCCGACTGCGCCCCGGTGGTCCAGGTTCTCAAGGATCTTCAGACCCTGCGAAATGATCTCGTGGGATTTCTTGCCCTTGATATGCGCCACCATGCCGACGCCGCAGGCGTCATGCTCGTTGGTGGGGTCGTACAGGCCCTGGGCCTGGGGGCGGGCGGCGAGGTCGGAAGATTGTTGCGAGTGGTCCACGGGCTGAATTCCGGTGAAGGCTGCGCAGCCAGCAAGGGCATAGACCGAACGGGATGGGCTGTCGCGGGGGGCCTCTTGATCGGGCGTGGCAGACAGCTGGGACCGCAGCGGCGTACACGAGCGTGACGCGCCGCACAATGACTGTGGGTGGAGCAACTATAAGAGAATCGTCCGAGCCTCGCAAAATTATTAAATGGGGTCAGAACACATTAAATATTGCACCATCGCCAACGCCATTTTAAATGGGGACATATTAGTTTCGACGCATATTTGCACTGAAGTAGTGCGCATCGTCAGCTTTCCCTGGAGACAGCCGCCTCCGCGACTTCGGCATCTGAAATAACCGACTTTCTTGGTCGGCCTTTTGGCAGGGGCTGCACGCGGCGCGTGGCGTGACGCTCGAGTTGCACCAGGAACGCATCGCTGCCCAAAGGCCAGCCGCTATGGGCGTGCTTCTGCAGCGTGGCGAGCGTGCGGCCGGACAAACCCTCCGACGTCAACGCGCGGTAGTTGGACTGTCGCTCGAATGGCGTATTGCCGAGGTCCCAATAAATGGAGTGATCACTCACAATCGGCTGGGACTCAAAGCCAGCGTGATGCCGGTAGCTGCTCCAGCGATCCGCCTCTGGCGCGGTCACGTCGCCGGCGCGCACGGCATTGCCTTCCACATAGAGCATCGCCGGCAGCAGCCAGGTCTCGGCCTCGATGACCGCCGATCGGAAGCGGCCCTCCCAGAGGGTGCCCGTGCGATCGGCCACGCGGTTGAAGTGGCGGGCGTAGCGCCGCCCTACCGCCTGCATGGTCAGGCTCAGCGAATCGGGGCCCTTCGGGGTCGCTACCAGATGGATATGGTTAGGCCGCAGCGCATAGGCGTGGATGGCCAGCTCATGCTCGCGAGCCGCCATGCGCAGGCAGTCGAGGTAGTGCAGGTAGTCGTCCGTACCCAGAAAGACGGGCTGGCGGTTGTTGCCGCGCTGCAACACCATGGTCGGCAGGCCGGCGGGGGAGAAACGGGGAAGGCGGGCCATCGGGCATCCCGGAGGAAAGATGCCCGCATGATAACCTGATCTGTCCCCGTTTTTGGCGGACTGCTTTTCTCAGCCGATCGAGTTGCTCTCGCTGACCGCGAAGATGCGCCGGTGCTCGCGGATGGCATAGCGATCCGTCATGCCGGCGATGTAGTGGGCGATCAGGCGCGGCTGGTCGGCGCCGTGGCCGGCCTGGTACTGCGGCGGCAGCAGACGCGAGTCCTGCATGAAGGCGCCGAACAGGTCGGTGATGATGCGCTGCGCCTTGGCCGACATGCGCATGACCAGGTAATGCCGGTACAGGTGGCGGAACAGGAAACGCTTCAGCGCCGCGGCTTCTTCGTGGATCTTCGGGCTGAACGAGACCAGCGGCCCGGCAGCGCGCACGTCGGCAATCGACTTCGGATTGGCGGCGGCGATATTGCGGCCGGTCGTCTCGATCAGATCGACGATCAGCGTATTGATCATGCGCCGGACCGTCTCGTTGATCGCCCGGCGCCCGTTGATGCCCGGGAACGCCGCTGCCACCTCTGCGCGATGGCGGCCCCACATCGGCACTTCGTCCAGCTGCTCCAGCGTCAGCAGGCCGGAGCGCAGGCCGTCGTCGATATCGTGGTTGTTGTAGGCAATCTCGTCGGCCAGATTGGCCAGCTGAGCCTCCAGCGACGGCTGCGCACCCTCCAGGAAACGCCGCCCCAGCTCGCCGAGCGCCGCAGCATTGACGCGCGAGCAATGCTTGAGGATGCCCTCGCGCGTCTCGAACGTCAGGTTCAGCCCGTTGAAGCCGCCGTAGCGTTCCTCCAGCTCGTCGACCACCAGCAGGCTCTGCAGGTTGTGCTCGAATCCGCCGTGGTTCTTCATGCAGCCGTTCAGCGCGTCCTGTCCCGCGTGGCCGAACGGCGTGTGGCCCAGATCGTGGGCCAGCGAGATCGCCTCGACCAGATCTTCGTTGAGCCGCAGGTTGCGCGCGATGGAGCGGGCGATCTGCGCCACCTCCAGGCTGTGCGTCAGCCGCGTGCGGAACAGGTCGCCTTCATGGTTGACGAAGACCTGCGTCTTGTATTCGAGCCGGCGGAAGGCCGTGCTGTGGATCACGCGGTCGCGGTCGCGCTGGAATTCACTGCGCGAGGACGAGGCTGGTTCGGCATGCACCCGGCCGCGCGTCTTTGCGGAGCGCGCGGCATAAGGGGCGAGATGGGCTTCGAGGTCAGTCGCAGGAGCGGTGGTCATGCGGGCAATCCGTTATTCCGTTGCTGGTTCAGGGTTGCAAGGCATAACCAGGCGCTTACGCGACCGGCGCCTCTACGGGAGGTTTCAGGACGGCGTGGCGCAGCGTGTCACGCAGGTCCGGATCGGGCACGGTGGTAATGAACGCCTCGCCAAGCTTGCGCAGCAGGATGAACTTGATGCTGCCTGCCTCTGCCTTCTTGTCCACCTTCATCAGTTCGATATAGCGGTCGATACCCAGGTCCGGCGCCACCACGGGCAGCAGCGCCGCCTGCGTCAGCGTACGGATACGCGCACGGGTCTCGACGTCGATGAATCCCAGGCGATGCGACAGATCGGCCGCCATCACCATGCCGCAGCCCACCGCCTCGCCGTGGAGCCACTCGCCATAGCCCATGCCGGCTTCGATGGCATGGCCGAACGTGTGTCCGAAATTCAGGATCGCCCGCAGGCCGCCTTCGCGCTCGTCCTGGGCCACCACGCCGGCCTTGATCTCGCACGAGCGCCGCACCGCCTCGGCCATCGTGCCAGTGTCACAGGCGTTGAGCGCGGCGATGTTGTCCTCGATCCAGGCAAAGTAATCCGCATCGGCGATCGCGCCGTGCTTGATCACCTCGGCCAGGCCGGCGGCCAGCTCGCGCGGCGGCAGCGTCTTCAGCGTGTCGATGTCGGCGATCACCGCGTTGGGCTGGTGGAACGCCCCGATCATGTTCTTGCCGAGCGGGTGGTTGATGCCGGTCTTGCCACCGACCGACGAATCCACCTGTGACAGCAGCGTGGTCGGCATCTGGACGAACGGCACTCCGCGCATGTAGCAGGCGGCGGCAAAGCCGGTCATGTCGCCCACCACGCCACCGCCCAGCGCGACCAGCGTGGTCTTGCGGTCGGCGCCCGCCTGCAGCAGTGCGTCGAAGACCAGGTTCAGCGTTTCCCACTGCTTGAAGCGTTCGCCGTCCGGCAGCACTACCGTCCGGACAGTCTTGCCCAGGCCGGCCAGCACCGCTTCGACGCGGGCCGCATACAGCGGGCCGACGGTCTCGTTGGTGACGATGACGGCATGCTGGCCTCGCACGTGCGGCTGCAGCAGGTCGGCGCGGTCCAGCAGGCCGCCGCCGATATGGATGGGGTAGCTACGCGCCCCGAGATCGACTTCCAGCGTGATCATGAATGGGTGTCCTGCGCCGGCTGCCCAGCCACCGGATCGGTGTCGGGCGCCGCTTCCACCGATGGAAACGTGAAGCCGGCCATTTCAAGTTGCATGAGAACCATATTAGCAAGCTGTGCCACGGTCGGCTTGCCGGTTTCGATAATGAAATCCGCCACTTCCCGGTAGAGCGGGTCGCGCTGATCGTAGAGCGCCTCCAGCCGGCCTTTTGGGTCTTCGGTCTGGAGCAGCGGACGGTTGCGGTCATGGCGCGTACGCAGCCACAGGTCATGCGGACTCGCGCGCAGGTAGACCACGGTGCCGTTGGCTTTCAGGGCCGCCCGGTTGGCGTCGCGCAGCACGGCGCCGCCGCCCGTGGCCAGCACGATGCCGGTGCGGCCGGTCAGCTCGGCAATCATCTGCTCTTCGCGATCCCGAAACCCGGCCTCGCCCTCGTGCTCGAAGATCACCGGAATCTTCACGCCGCAACGCGCTTCAAGCTCGTGGTCGGAGTCGAAGAACGGGTAATCGAGGCGTCGGGCCACCGAGCGGCCGACGGTGGTCTTGCCGGCGCCCATCAGGCCAACAAAGAATAGATTCGGGCGATTGGCTGTCACTGGACTGTCTTGCGCGAAAAGGCTCGGGGCATTGGCACGCCGCCCGGGCACCTCGCTGGCGTGATTCATACGCCATTTTGCATCATTGCGGTCCCGGATCCGGCTGGCCGTCGGTTCCGCCAACGATGCCGCGAAAAGGAAAAAAGGCCGCGTCGCATACCGACGCGGCCTGCCAGTCTACTGCATCCGGGCGCCCTGCTGCACCCGAACGGTGTTATTTCAACGATACGCTGTCGTTCAGGATGCGCGGCGTCAGGAACACCAGCAGCTCGGTCCGGTTGTTGACCTTGGCGTTGTTCTTGAACAGGTTGCCCAGCACCGGGATGTCGCCCAGCCAGGGCACCTTGTTGACGGTATTCGACTCGTCCTGGCTGTAGATGCCGCCGATCACCACGGTGCCGCCGTTCTCCACCAGCACCTGGGTCTGCACGTGCTTGGTGTCGATGGCGAAGCCGTTGACGGTCTGGATACCCACGCTGTCCTTATTGACGTCGACGTCAAGCAGCACGTTGCCTTCCGGCGTGATCTGCGGCGTGACCTCCAGCTTCAGGTTCGCCTTGCGGAACTGGACTGACGTGGCGCCGCTCGACGTGGCGGACTGGTACGGCAGTTCGGTACCCTGTTCGATCAGCGCCTTGATGTTGTTGGCAGTCACGACACGGGGGCTGGAGATGATCTTGCCCTTGCCGTCGGCTTCCAGCGCGGACAGTTCCACATCCAGGAACCGGCCCGCCGCAGCATTGAAGATGCTGAATGCCGCGGTGGCCGGATTCGTGCCGTTGATGGCTGCTGCCGGCAGGCTCAGCGCCGGCGACAGGTCGTTCGTGGCGCCCGGCAGCGAGTTGCCGTAGTTGCTGCTCAGCGAACTGCCCGACTTCGGCAACGCAAAGCCCAGCTTGACACCGAGATTGCGGCTGAACGTATCGCTGGCTTCCACGATACGTGCCTCGATGATCACCTGACGCACCGGAATATCGATCTTCTGCAGGAAGCCCTGCACTTCCTCCAGTTTCGAACCGATGTCGGACACGAACAGCTGGTTGGTACGCGGATCCGCCGTCAGCGAGCCGCGCTTGGACAGCATGCGCGTGACGCCCGCTGCACCCGCAGCGCCGCCACCCGCCGGGACCGCAGACCCGCCCCCCGCTCCACCGGTGACTGCCAGCCCCAGCAGCATGCGGCGAACGTCGTCGGCACGCTGGTAGTTCAGCTGGAACACCTGGCTGCGGATCGGCTCAAGCTCGTTAATCTGCTGCTGCGCTTCAAGTTCGAGCTTTTCCTTCGTGGCCAGCTCGGCCTTGGGCGCCACCCACAGCACGTTACCGTTGCGGCGCGAAGCCAGCCCCTTGGAATCGAGCACGATCTGCAGCGCCTGATCCCACGGCACATCCTTCAGGCGCAGCGTCAGGTTGCCCTGCACGGTATCGCTGGTGATGATGTTCAGGTTCGTGAAATCGGCAAAGACCTGCAGCAGCGAGCGGATGTCGATGTTCTGGAAGTTCAGCGACAGGCGCTCGCCCCGGTAGCCCTGGCCAGAGATCAGCTTGTTCGGGTCTTCCTTGACCTGGCGCACCTCGACCACGAACTGGTTGTCCGTCTGGTACGAACTGTATTCCCAGTTGCCGCGCGGCTCGATCGTCAGCCGTGCGGCGCCGTTGGCGTCGGTGGCGCGCATGGCCTGCACCGGCGTGCCGAAGTCGGTCACGTCGAAGCGGCGGCGCAGGTCGTTCGGCAGCCCGGTGCCAATGAAGTCAACCACCAGGTTCTGGCCCTGCTGCTGGATATTGACGCCGGAATCCCGCGACGACAGGTCCACCACCACGCGGCCCGAACCGTCGGTGCCACGCCGGAAGTCGATATTGCGGATCAGCGTGCGGTTGGCCGCCACGGGCTGCATCGCGGACGCCGCCGGCGCGAAGGTCGGCGCGGCCGCGGCCGCCGACTGCGTCACGTTGTCCATCAGCACCACGAACTGCTTGCCCCGCATTTCCGTGCGATACGTGGCGTTGCGGGCCAGGTTCAGCACCACGCGGGTGCGGTCCCCGATCTGCATCACGTTGGCGCTCTTGAGGAGCTTGCCCGCGTATTCATATTGCGCACGGCCCTGCGCGAATCCCGTATCGAAGAAATCGATCGCGATCTTTGCAGGATTCTGCGTGGAGAAGTCCGCTGGCTTCTGCGCAAGCGGCCCCTGCAGGTCGACCGTGAAAACGGTCTGCTCGCCAACCACGTTGGCTTCCACCTGCTTGATCTGGTTGTTTTGTGCCAGTGCGGCCGGAGAGGCCAGCACCAGCGCCATCGCTGAAGCGCCCGCAAGCGCCCGGACCCAACGTGCCGTGATCATGCGGATGCCTCCAGCTTCAGGCTGGTCATTTTCTCTTTCCAATCTGAGACCCCTTCCCGAACCAATTCGCGCAACACGATCTCCTGATCGCTGATGCGGACCACCCGGCCATAGCTCTGGCCGAGATACTGACCCACCTTGACGTGATGGATCTTGTTATCTACGCGTATGACACCGTAGGTCTCGCCGTTTTTCTTCAGCATGCCGAGCATCTTGAAGTTCTCCAGCGGATAGTCTTCAAGCGGCTCGTGTCGCCGTCCGGCCTCCGGCGACTCAGACATCGTCTTGTTCAGTTCGCCGATCTTCGTCTGCGCAAACGGTTCCGGCGATGCGCGCCCGCCGTACTCGCGTGGCGTGTACGACTTGACCTCGGGCAACGGTTCCGGCGGCGGAGCCTTGGCGGCGCGCGTCTGCGTCATCCATTGACGCAGACCGTCGTCATCGCTCTGGCCGCAGCCGGCCAGGGCCACCACGGCCAGCGCGGCGGCGGCAAGCGCCTGCGCCATGGCAGGCTGGGGTCGGGTCAGGCGGCTCACTTGGCGCCTCCCTTCTTGTTCTTCGCGGCGGCGTCGGCGGCGGCCTTGCGCTGCGCGGCCTGCTCGTCCGGATCCAGTGCGCGATAGGCCATCGCCATCCCTTCCATCGACAGCGTGCCGTCCTTGCCGACCGACATGTTCAGGTTGCGCATGGAGACGATCCGCGACAGGGCCGCCACGTCGGCGTTGAAAAGCGCGACGTCGTGGTAGCGGCCGGTGACCTTCAGGTTGACCGGGATTTCGGCAAAGTATGGCTTGATGGCTGCCGCCTGCGGCTTGAACAGTTCGAACTGGAGACCGCGCGCCACGCCGGCGTGATTGACATCGGCCAGCAGCGCGTCCATTTCGGTGCTGTTCGGCAATTGCCGCTCGGCCAGCGCCACGCGTTTTTCGACCTCGGCCTTCTGCGTGCGCAATGCGTCCAGATTGGCCACCTGCGCCACCTTGGACTTGAACTGCTGCTTCAGCTGTTCGTGTTCGGCGTGCTTGCGGTCTAGCTCGTCGCTCTTGTCGCTCCAGTAGAACTGCCAGCCCAGCATCAGCACGATAACGGCCGCCAGAATCGAGAACAGCACGCGGGGCGCGGCCGGCCAGGTTTCGGGCTCGTTCAGGTTCAGGCCGCGGAACTGCGCGGTCAGGTCCTGCAGGGAGATATTCGAATTCAGCGCCATGATCAGACCTTGCCTCCCGCCGGCTTGGCCGCAGCAGCCGATGCGCCTGCCCTCTTCTTGTCAGCCGGTTGCTCCGGCGCGCGATAGGCGAAACGCATGGAGAAATCGAACAGCCGGCGCTGTTCGCGCAGGTTGTTGGTCATCATGATGGCCTTCGATTCCACCAGCTCGGCGCGGTCCAGCCATTGCACCTGGCTGAAGTTGCGCAGCAGTTCCGACACGCGTTCGTTGGATTGCGCCACGCCAGTGATGACGAACGTGTCGCCCGACTGCTTGAGCGTGGTCAGGTACACGCCTTCTGGCACCTGGCGCACCAGTTCCTCAAGCAGCTGCACGGGCATGTTGCGCTCGGCCTGCAGGCTTTCGATGGCACGCTGGCGATCGAGCAGCGCCTCGATATCCTTCTTGAGCGTCGTGACTTCCCTGATCTGCCCGTCCATCCGGGAGTTCTCGGCTGTCAGCGTCTGATTGAGATGGGTCATCTCATCGATCTGGGAATCGATGTAGAAGCCGCCGATCAGCACCACGAGCGCGCCCGCGCCCGCCGCACCGCCCAGCATGCTGTAGACCTTCTTGCGCCGGGCTGCCTTGCGCGCCTCGTGATACGGCAGCAGGTTGACCGACGGAATGGTATTCGTCGTCGTGGACATGCGAGTCCCCCCGGTGACTTATTGGAGGCCGCGCAGCGCCAGTCCCGCACTGACGATGTAGGCAGGCAGGTCGCGCTGGAGATAGCGCTCGTTGACCTTGCCGGCGGTCGTCATGTTTGCGAAGGGATTGGCCAGCGTGGTCGTGATCTGCGTCTGTTGCTGGATTGCCGCCTGGACTCCAAGCAGCGAGGCGTGCCCGCCGGAAAGCAGGATCTCGTCGACGCGGCCGAGGCTGGAGCTGGCAATGAAATTGCCGATGGCGCCCTGCACCTCCATGGCCAGCGCCTCCAGCGACGGCTTGAGCAATTGCCCTCGCCACGCTTCGGGCAGCGTGTTCTTGCGCTTCTTGATTTCGGCCTTGAGCGCATCGAGCGTGAACATGCGTGCGGCGCTTTGCGTCAGCTGGTCGCCATAGCTGTTCAGCGGCTGCTCGTAGAGTTCCTTCCAGCCCTGGTAGAAGATGGCCTTGGAACGGCTGCCGCCCAGATGGACCACGGCCACCACGGGCAGGTCCTTGGCATCGGTTTCGTTCAGGCCGGCGGGGACGCCGAGCATCTGCACGACCGATCGCTGTACGGCGTATTCTTCCACGTCCATCACCTGCGGCTTCAGGCCTGCCAGTTCGGCAGCCGTCACGCGCTCCTGGACACGATCACTGTTGGCGGCCGTGACGCGTACGCCAATGCCGCCTTCCGTTTCGCTGGGACCAATCACCGCGAAGTCGAAATTGACCGCCTGCGACGGCGGATAGAGGCGGTGCGCCTCGGATTCGACCTGCGAATAGAGTTCGTCTTCGGACAGGTTGTCCGGCAGACTGACCGTCTGGGATTCCGTCAGCATGGACGGCACGCCCAGGACCACGTCCTTGGTCCGGATGCCGGCCTTGCCGAGCGCGCGCTTGAGCGCGATTCCCACGGCTTCGATGTTGACCACGTTGCCATCGGCAACGGCATTGCGGTCCAGCAGTTCGCTGGCGCATTTCTCCAGCCGATAGTCGTTTTTGCCCATCCCAACGGACAGCTCAACGACCTTGACGCTGGACGAACCAATATCCACGCCGACCGTAGTCTGGCGCAGAAGACCCGACAAGATGCCCCGTCGCAAGGTTGACCCCCTGACATTTGAACTCGCCCACGGCATGTCCGCTCTAATGGTGCGAGCCAGTTTCTTGGATGAAACGTTTGCTCTTTTATGTTCGTCGATTCTTACAAAATCCGGAGGCGCTGGCAATGTGCCGGTTTGACCACGCTTTCTTTTTCAGAAGGTCCCCGGAAATCCGTTGCCAAAATCCGACGGTCTGCAACCCCGCGATCGGGTGGGATCGTCCGGACATGATCCTGGTACGCCAGCTTCCGCTCGCACCGGCCACGCGCACGCCTCCCTGAAGCATCGCCCGCCAGCCCGCACCACACCTGGGTCCCGCAGCGCGCGACAGTCCGATCTCCACGACATTACATCTTGTAACAGCACGGTAGCGACTTTCGCGCCACTGCCCGCCGGGAGCGGCCGGGTACCGACGATATAATCCGGGCACTCTTGTTAGGTAAACCCTTATGGCCACAGCACAACAGAAGCCGTCCCTTCCCGTCCGCCGTCCGTTGTGGGCGCGCATCACGTTCTGGGTATTCGGGCTGCTTGCTGCCGGCGTCGTCGCCGTGGCGCTGCTGGTGGGGTATGCGCTGGTCGTGGCCGCCCCCAACCTGCCGTCGCTGGACACCATCACCGACTACCGGCCGAAGATTCCGTTGCGCATCTATACGGCCGACAACGTGCTGATTGGCGAGTTTGGCGAAGAGCGCCGCAACTTCGTGCCGATCACCGAGATCCCCGACGTCATGAAGAAGGCCGTGCTGGCCATCGAGGACGATCGCTTCTACGAACACGGCGGCGTGGACTTCGTCGGTGTGATGCGTGCCGGGCTGGCCAACCTGCGTGGCGGCCTGTCGCAGGGTGCATCGACCATCACGATGCAGGTGGCGCGCAATTTCTTCCTGTCGAGCGAGAAGACCTACACGCGCAAGATCTACGAGATGCTGCTGGCGTACAAGATCGAGGCGAACCTGACCAAGGACCAGATTCTCGAGCTGTACATGAACCAGATCTACCTGGGCCAGCGCGCCTACGGCTTTGCCAGCGCCGCGCGCGTCTACTTCGGCAAGTCGATCAAGGACGTCACCCCGGCCGAGGCCGCGATGCTGGCCGGGCTGCCGAAGGCGCCGTCGGCCTACAACCCGGTGGTGAATCCGCGCCGCGCCAAGGTGCGTCAGGAGTACATCCTGCAGCGCATGCGCGACCTGCGCTACATCACGCCCGAGCAGTATGACCAGGCAGTGCGCGAGGAACTGAAGGTGCGCAGCGAGGGCAACGAATTCTCGACGCACGCCGAGTACGTGGCCGAGATCGTGCGCCAGCTGATGTACGCGCAGTACCGCGAAGAAACCTACACGCGCGGCCTGACCGTCTACACCACGCTGAACAAGGCCGACCAGGACGCCGCCTACGAGTCCGTACGCAACGGCATCATGACCTACGAGCGCAAGCACGGCTACCGCGGACCCGAGGCATTCATCGACCTGCCGTCCGATCCGGCCGACCGCGAACAGGCCATCGACGACGCGCTGGTGGAGCATCCGGGCAGCGACGATCTGCGGTCCGCCGTGGTGACCAGCGTATCGCCCAAGCAGGTGAAGGCGACGCTGCTGTCCGGCGAAGTGGCCACGATCGAAGGCACGGCGCTGCGCTTCATCGCGCCGTCGCTGTCGGCCAGTGCCCAGCCGAAGGTCAAGATCCGTCCGGGTGCGATCATTCGCGTGACGCAGGATCCGAAGGACAACTCGTGGTCGGTCACGCAGCTGCCCGAAGTGGCCGCCGCGTTCATCTCGCTGAGCCCCGAGGACGGTTCGATCCGTTCGATGGTGGGCGGCTTCGACTACAACCGCAACAAGTTCAACCACGTGACGCAGGCCTGGCGCCAGCCGGGTTCCAGCTTCAAGCCGTTCATCTACACGGCGGCGCTGGAAAAGGGCTTCTCGCCGGCCACGGTGATCAATGATGCGCCGCTGACGATCGGCCCGGACACCGGCGGGCAGGTCTGGGAACCGAAGAACTACGATGGCAAGTTCGAAGGCCCGATGACCATGCGCCGCGCGCTGGCCAAGTCGAAGAACCTGGTGTCGGTGCGGATTCTGCGCGCCATCGGCACGCAGTACGCCCAGGACTACATCACGCGCTTCGGTTTCGAGGCCGACAAGCACCCGGCCTATCTGCCGATGGCGCTGGGCGCCGGCAGCGTGACGCCGCTGCAGATGGCGGGTGCCTACTCGGTGTTCGCCAACGGCGGCTATCGCGTGAATCCGTACCTGATCCAGCGCGTGGAAGACTCGCGCGGCAAGGTCATTTCCGAGACTCATCCGCAGAAGGCCGGCGAAGACGCCGTGCGCGTGCTGGACGCCCGCACCGCGTTCATCGCCGACAGCATGCTGCGTGAAGTGGTGCGTAGCGGCACGGCCAACCCGGCCAAGCAGCGCCTGGGCCGCAATGACCTGGCGGGCAAGACCGGTACCACCAACGACGCCGTGGATGCGTGGTTTGCTGGCTACACGCCCAAGCTGGTGGCCATCGCGTGGATGGGTTACGACCAGCCCAAGAGCCTGGGTGTGCGCGAAACCGGCGGCGGCCTGGCGCTGCCGATCTGGGTCGGCTACATGAGCAAGGCGCTCAAGGGCGTGCCCGAGAGCCCGGACCGCCAGCCGCCGGAGGGCGTAGTCATGGCGGCCGGCGACTGGACGCTGGAAGAGAATGCCGCCGGCGCCGGCGTGGCGTCGGTGGGCCTGGGCGATCCGTGGCCGGGCAAGCCGGAAGAAAGCTCGCGTCCGCCACAGGACACCGAGCAGGAAAAGAAGAAGATCCTGGAAATGTTCGGCGGCGCCTGACGGCCTGCCGGCCATCGCCAGCAAAAAGAAACCGGCCCTGGTGGCCGGTTTTTTGTTGTGCCGCGCGCGCTTACTTCAGCGTCAGCTTGGTGCCGGCCTGCAGGCTCATGTAGCCGGACAGCGCCGCGTACAGCTCGGCGCCGCTGCGCGTGTCCACCCAGCGGGCGCCGTCGTGGCGGAAATGGAAGCCGCCGGCCTTGGCCGCCACCCAAAGTTCCTGCATCGGCGCCTGGCTGTTGACGATGATCTTGGAGCCGTCCTCGAACTCCAGCTCCATCACATTGCCGGTACGGTTGATCTCCACATCGGCGTCGGCCGCATCGGCAGCCGCTTCGATATCGGCTTCCAGCTTGTCCAGGGCCGCGCCGGCCAGTGCCAGGAACTCGGTCTCGTTGAGGGGGGGCATGCTACACTCCAAGGCCGCCGGCAGCCCGTTTCCACGGGCATTCGGACCGGCAAATCAGATTGATGGAAAACGGGAAAGCCGTGCGCTTTCCACAGCCATCCGAAAGCCATCCAGACAATGAAGGACTCCCCGATGCTGCGTCGTGGTGCGATTGTATCGGCGTTTGCCGCCCTGCTCGCGATGCCCCTTGCCGGGTGCGGCATTCGCGGCCCGCTCTATATGCCCCGCGTACCGCCGGAGCCGACGCCGCCCACCGTGGCCGATCCGGGCCTGGGCCAGCCGGGCGCCACCCCGCCCGCGGCGCGTCCGATGGGCGAGCCCGCCACATCGACGCCCGCCGTTGCCGAACCCGCCAAGGGCAGTTCCGCCCCCTCCGCACGCTGAGTGCATGCCGAAACATGACTGATTTTTTCCATCGCCGCGAAGACGGCACCCTGACCGTCGAACAGGTACCGCTGGCGAGCATTGCCGCCGAATTCGGCACGCCTACCTACGTCTATTCGCGCGCTGCGCTGACCAAGGCCTACAACGCGTATGCCGCCGCCTGCAAGGGACGCAACGCGCACGTGCAATACGCGGTCAAGGCCAACTCCAACCTGGCCGTGCTGCAGGTGTTCGCGAAGCTGGGCGCCGGCTTCGACATCGTGTCGGGCGGCGAGCTGCTGCGCGTGATTGCCGCCGGCGGCGACCCGCGCAAGGTGGTTTTTTCGGGCGTGGCCAAGAGCGAAGCCGATATGGCGCTGGCGCTCGAACATGACGTGCGCGGCTTCAACGTGGAATCGATCCCGGAACTGGATCGCCTGAACGCCGTGGCCGGCCGCCTGGGCAAGCGCGCCCGCGTGTCGCTGCGCATCAACCCCGACGTCGACGCGAAGACCCACCCCTACATCTCCACCGGCCTCAAGGGCAACAAGTTCGGCGTGGCATTCGAGGACGTGCTGTCCACCTACCGTGCCGCCGCCGCGCTGCCGCACCTGGAGGTGACAGGCATCGATTGCCATATCGGCTCGCAGATCACCGAAGTGGCGCCGTACCTGGAGGCGCTGGACAAGGTGCTGGACGTGGTGGAATCGCTCGAGGCCGAGGGCATCAGGCTCGAACATATCGACGTGGGCGGTGGCCTGGGCATCACCTATGACGACGAGACCCCGCCGGACATTACCGGCTTCGCCACGACGCTGATCGATCGCGTGGCCGCACGCGGCCACGGCCATCGCGAGGTACTGTTCGAGCCGGGCCGCTCGCTGGTGGGCAATGCCGGCGCGCTGCTGACGCGCGTGGAATTCCTGAAGCCCGGCGCGGCCAAGAACTTCTGCATCGTCGATGCCGCGATGAACGACCTGGCCCGACCGGCCATGTACGAGGCCTACCACCGCATCGAGCCGGTGGCGCCGCGTGCCGACGCCGCCGTCACGTACGACGTGGTGGGTCCGGTATGCGAATCGGGCGACTGGCTCGGCCGCGACCGCGCGCTGGCGGTGCAGCCCGGCGACCTGCTGGCCGTGATGTCGGCCGGCGCCTACGGTTTCGTGATGAGTTCGAACTACAACACGCGCGGCCGCGCGGCCGAAGTGATGGTCGATGGCGACACCGTGCACCTGGTGCGCGAGCGCGAACTGCCGGCGGACCTGTTCCGCGCCGAGCGCCTGCTGAAGGACTGATGGCGCCGGCGCAGGCCGAAAAATAAGGAATGGGCGACGCCGTTGGTGTCGCCCTTTGTCTATTGTGCTGCCACGGGGGCGCGCGGCCTGCGCAACCACCACCAGATCCGCATGGCCAGCACCACGAACACCACCGCCGCGTAGATCGAAACTTCTCCAAAATCGTGCTTGCCGGCCTTGTGCCACCAGTAGTGCAGGATGGCCAGCACGGCGATGGCATAGATCGACCGATGCAGCGCCTGCCAACGCTTGCCGCCGAGCCAGCGGACCATGGCGTTGGCCGATGTGACGGCCAGCGGAATCATCAGCACGAACGCCGCGAACCCCATCGTGATAAATGGCCGTTTGCCGATGTCCTTGATCATGTAGGCCACGTCAAACCCGCGATCCACGGCGAGCCAGAGCAGGAAATGCTGCACGGCGTAGAAGAACGTGAACAGGCCCAGCATGCGGCGCAGGCGCAGCAGCCAGTGCCAGCCCGTGAGCCGGCGCAGCGGCGTGACGGCGAGCGTCACGCAGAGCATGACGAGCGTCCAGGTACCGGTGGACCGGGTGACGAATTCGAGCGGATTGGCGCCGAACTGCGAGGTCGCCCCCAGATACATCAGCCGCAGGAACGGTAGCAGCGCCAGCAGCCAGACCAGCCCCTTCAGCGTCTTCACCCTCGCCGGCGCGAGCATGGCCAGGCTCCCGGGCCCGGGCCTGCTGGCCTGGGGCGTACGTGCCTGCGCCGCCGCGCGCGGATCGCGCTCGGCCATCAGAAGTTCTTCCTTAAATCCATGCCCTGATAGAGCGATGCCACCTGCGCGCCGTAGCCGTTGAACGGCAGCGTCTTGCGCTTGGGCGCGAATAGCGCGGAAAAGCCGCCGCCGCCCTTGTCTTCGCCGATCCGGCGTTCGGTGGCCTGGCTCCAGCGCGGATGGTCGACGTCCGGATTCACGTTCGAATAGAAGCCGTATTCGTTGGCGGCGGCCAGGTTCCAGCTGGTGGGCGGCTGCTTGTCGACGAAGCGGATCTTCACGATCGACTTGGCGCTCTTGAAGCCGTATTTCCACGGCAGAACCATCCGCACCGGCGCGCCGTTCTGGTTCGGCAGCACCTCGCCATAGAGGCCGAACGTCAGCAGCGCCAGCGGATGCATCGCCTCGTCCATGCGCAGGCCCTCGCTATACGGCCAGTCGAGCACGCCGCTGCTCAGGCCGGGCATCTGCTTCTTGTCCGCCAGCGTGATGAACTGCACGAACTTCGCCCCCGGCTGCGGTTCGACGCGCTTGATCAGCTCGGCCAGCGGATAGCCGATCCACGGAATCACCATCGACCAGCCTTCGACGCAGCGCAGGCGGTAGACACGCTCTTCCATCGGCGCGACCTTGAGCAGTTCGTCCAGGTCGTACACCTTGGGGTGCTTGACCAGCCCTTCCACGGCCACTTGCCACGGGCGCGGCCGCAGCGTGCCGGCGTTGCGGGCCGGGTCTGACTTGTCGGTGCCGAACTCGTAGAAATTGTTGTAGGTCGTGACGTCCGTGTACGGCGTGCGTTTTTCGGTCACGGCGTAGGCGTTGTTGAGCGTGGCGGGCAGCTTCGGCAGCTTGCCCGGCGCCTCCTGGGCAAACGCCTGGCGCGAAAACCACGGCGAGGCCAGACCCGCGGCGGCAGCGGCGCCGCCCATCGTCAGCAGGCGCCGACGCGACCGATACAACGGTTCGGGCGTGATTTCCGACGCGGCGACATCGTCACCGCGCAACCATTTGGGGGAAGGAATCAGCATGTTTCGCAGCGTTGGGTAGGACTTGCAGCATTGGACATCAAAAGCTGCCGGAAGGTGCGGAGCCGCCCGGATATCGGGTGAGCAGGCGGACGGTCATGTGCCCGGGCTAACCCCGTTGGTATTGCTGGTAGACCACCTGGGCCAGCGCCAGCAACCGTTCGCGCTCCAGCGGACCCGCCAAGGCGAAGCCGAGATCGCGATCGACCCAATAGAACGCCATGGTAGGGTGTCCGGCGGGATTTCGTGCGGGCGTGCGCGGCGGCAGCCGTTCGAGCCGGAATGCGGTGTCCGGCGTGCCCTGCGCCATGCGTCGCAGTTGCAGCGACACGCGCGTGCCGGCGTCGTCCTCGTACATCAGGATGGCCATCGGGCCGCCCTCGGAAGCGCCAAGGCGCCCGCCAATCAGCCGGAATCCCTGCGGGTGCAGGTCGGGCACCTGCAACGACGCACCGAGCCGTTTCGACAGCCAGGCAATCAGATGGGCCTCGTCGGTGGCGGGCACCTCGACGACGTGCCTGACTTCGGGTGCATAGACCACATAGCTGGCCAGCGCCTCGCGCGCGAAACGCTCCATCGGTGCGATGGCCGCGGCATCGGCCCCGACATGATCGCGGGCGTACCAGCCGCCGGCGGCCCCCACCGCCAGCGCACACAGGCTGGCAGCCAGCGCCAGCGGCCACGCCAGGCGCGCCGTGGTCGCGCGGCCGTCCTGCCCACGCAGTTCGCGCGGCAGCGCAGCCAGCGGCACGGCCTCGTTGAGCACGCCATCCAGCCCGGCATGCAGCGCGGCGGCCTGCTGCCGCCAGGCTTCCACCTTGCTCGCGGCCTCGGCATCGGCAGCCAGGAATGCCTCGACTGCGGCGCGGCGCGGACCGTGCAACTGGCCATCGGCATAGGCGTGAAGATCGGCTTCGCTCACCGGCGTCTGGGGGCTCATCATTTCACCCGTTGCAGCACATTCGGCGCCGCAACGTCCTTCGCGCCGCCGTCGAGCAGGCGGCGCATTTGTTCACGCGCGCGGCTCAGGCGCGACATCACCGTGCCGACCGGGACTTCAAGCACCTGGGCCGCTTCCGCATACGAAAACTGCTCCAGGCTGACCAGCAGCAATACGGCCCGCTGGGCCTCCGGCAATGCGGCCAGCGCCCTGATCAGGTCGCGCCGCAGGCCCGGATCGTCGCCGGGAACCGCCACGTCCGGCGGATCGTCGGTTGCGCTGACCAGATCCGCACGGCGCAGCCCGTTCAGGCGCAACCGGTGCATCAGCGTCAGCAACCAGGGCAGCAGGCCGTCGGCACCGTCGCCCCAGAGCGATCCGGGACGCAGGCGGAATCGCCAACGGAAGCGCAGTGCGCGCTCCAGCGTGTCCTGCACCAGATCGTCGGCCAGCGCGGCGTCGCCAGTCAGGCCGCGCGCGTGGCGCCGCAGCCGCGGCGCCAGCGCCACCAGTTGGCGCTCGAATCCATCCATGCGCTGGTTGCCTTGCGTTCAGGCGCCCGGAAAAATCAGGGCTTGGCCACGTGCCAGACGCTGTTGAGGTTGTCGCCAGTGCGGTCGCCGGGCTTGGCGTCCTTCGCAAAGCGGTACAGGGGCATGCCCTTGTAGGCGTACTGGCGCGTACCGTCGTCACGCGTGATGACCGAGTAGCTGCCCGAAGCCGACTTGCCCGGCTCTGCCAGCAGCGGCGGCCAGTTGGTGGCGCACATGCCGTTGCAGACGCTCTTGCCGCCGTGGGCGGGGTCGCGATCGAACGTGTAGAGCGTCAGGCCCTGCGGATCGGTCAGCACGCCGTTGGTCACCTTCACGGTCGGCGGCATTTCGCCGGCCCCGCCCATGCCCATGCTGGAACAGCCGGCCAGCAGGATCGTTGCAGCGCCAGCGGCGATGACGAGCGGGCGAAATACGGATGCAGCAGTGTGACGAGTATTCATCTTCAGGTCTCCTTCTCCGGGGGCGGTGCCGACCGTCGGCGCCGTGTACCTTCAGTAAACACCCGATGTGACGTCCTTATTCCCTTTGGATCGAAAAAAAGTGGCGCTCTCTGTCTTCGTGTGCATCTTAAGACGCCCGAAAAGACAAAAAACCTGTCGCAACGACAGGCTTTTCGAGCCGGAGACGGATAGCGAATCAGAGTTCGCCGTAGCTATGCAGGCCGGACAGGAACATGTTCACGCCGAGGAACGCAAAGGTCGTGACGAGCAGGCCAACCAGCGCCCACCACGCGGCCACCGTACCGCGCAGCCCCTTCATCAGCCGCATGTGCAGCCATGCCGCGTAGTTCAGCCAGACGATCAGCGCCCAGGTTTCCTTCGGGTCCCAGCTCCAGTAGCCGCCCCACGCCTCGGCCGCCCACAGCGCACCCAGGATCGTGGCGATCGTGAAGAACGCGAAACCGACCGCGACGGCCTTGTACATCACATCGTCGAGCAGCTCCAGCGACGGCAGGCGCTCCGACAGGATGCCCCGCTGCTTGAGCAGGTACGCCACCGACACCATCGCAGCCAGCGCGAACGTGCCATAGCCGATGAAGTTGGCCGGTACGTGGATCTTCATCCACCAGCTTTGCAGCGCCGGCACCAGCGGCTGGATCTCCTGCGCATTGCGGCTGACCGTGTACCAGAGCAGGAAGCCCACGGCCGCCGACACCAGCAGCATCACGAACGGCCCCAACGCCCGCGTGGCGTAGCGGCGCTCGTAGTACAGGTAGAACAGCGACGTGATCAGCGTGAAGAGAACAAACACCTCGTAGAGGTTCGAGATAGGAATATGGCCAATATCGGCGCCGATCAGGTACGACTCGTACCAGCGCACCATCAGGCCCGTAAAGCCCAGGACCACGGCCGCCCAGCACAGCTTGCTGCCAAGGCTCGACCCGGTGTCGGATCGGGACGCAAAGCCGACCCAGTAGAACATCGTCGACAGGAACACCAGGGCGCTCATCCACAGGATGGCCGACTGACTCGACAGGAAGTACTTCAGGAAGAACGCCTGCTCGGCGCGCGCCAGGTTGCCCTGGTACATCTGGATGGCAAGCAGCGACAGCACCGCGATGCCGACCATCAGCGGCCGCACCGCCTTCCAGTGCCAGCCAAGCAGCGCGAACGTGGGCACGGCGGCAATCAGCACGGCCTTGTCGTACACGTTCATCCAGTGGCCGTACCGCGCAAGCGCAAACCCGGCGCCCAGCACCAGCAGCACGGCAAACGCCCAGTCAACCCAGGTCAGGCGGCGCAGAAAGGACGGTTCGAGGAAATCGGCTTCCAGCTGCAGCGGGTCGTGCGACACATTGCCCGCCGCGGCATTTTGTCGCGGCGTCAGGCCCGAGGAGGCGTGGTTGAGATTGGAGGACATGGCATTCCTGCTCTGCGGTGCGACGCACCTGTAATGTCTGCGGTATCAACATGGCGCGGCAGGCCGGGATTGTTGTACGTCCGGCCGCCGGAAAGCCCTCTTTCTACTATAGCGACGGCCCCTGCTTATCATCGGGCCCTGATGCGTCGGATCGCGGTGCCGCGTGCGTCATCGGCGAGTCGCCGTCCGCTGGCAACGGCGTCACTTCCGCGCCCACGGCACGGCCGACGTCGTCGCGCAATGTGACGAATTCCTTCTCGAAATCCATCGTGCGGCGCTGCGTCGACATGGCCATCAGCACATGACTGCCCGCGGAGTTTCCGGCGTCGTCAGGTTGCTTGTCCTTGATCCAGATCCAGACGCGGCGCTCGCGGATATAGAACATCGCGAACACGCCCAGCACCAGCAGCAGGCAGCCAAGATACACGATGTTCTTGCCCGGCGCACGGGTCATCTGGAACACGCTGGCCTTGACCTCCTGGAAGTCGTCGAGCTGCAAAAATACGGGCGCCGCGTAGAAGAAACTGTCCGACAGCGCGTTGATGGCCTGCTGCAGGAACTGACCGCTCTGTGCGTCGTTGGGGATCACGGGCAGCTTGTCCTGCTCGCGTGCCAGTTGCCACAGTTCCCACATCGATCCATTGAGAATCTTCAGCAGGACGTCGGCCGCCTTCTGCTGCTCGCCCTGCGGCACCGATTTTTCCAGGAAAGCCGCGATCGCGGTGAAGCCCCCGGGCGGCGCATCGGGCGACGAACGCGTGGCGCCGGCAAACAGGTCCATGGCGCGCTGGGCGCTTTCGGCCAGTTGCTTGCGCAGCGTCGCCTTGTCGTCGCCGGGCATCGACACGGCCGCAAAGCGACGCGCCGCCTCGCCGCGCATGGCACTGCTTTGCAGCGCGGCGCGCAAGCGCATCCAGTCGGCCACGGTGCGCTGGTCGTCGGCGGGAATACGCAGATAGCGGAACTGTTCGCTCGGCGAGTCGCGCATGCCGGCCAGGAACACGGTCTGGCCGTCGAGTTGCACCGGGAGCATGTAGTTGTTGAACTCGCGCGCCTGCCCGGTGCGGTCACGCAGTTTGTACTGGACCGACGGGCCGACATTGCGCAGGTTCTTGTCCTTGTCCAGGCTGGCCGCCGCTCCCAGATGCTGCTCCAGCGCACCCAGCGACGACTTGCGCGCCACACCGCGCACATCGGCCTTGCCCGACGCATCGGTCACGGTCTCGACGTTGATTTGCCGGAAATCGCTGAATTCGACGGTCAGGCTGTCCTGGTCGGCAGCCGTGCCGGTGCCGGTCAGTGCCACATTGCCGCCCACCGTGCCCGCGATGGGAAACGTCCCATGGCTGCTGCCCGTCATCGGATAGCCGACGAACTTCAGTTTCGAGCCGCCGTCCTCGAAGCTGGACTGGTAGATGGCCACGCCATCGACGATCAGCGGCTCGTTCACCTTGATCGTCGCCTCGGTCCGCTTGCCGGTAGCGCGATCGGTCACGACCACATCCGACGCGAACAGCTTGGGCATGCCGGTGGAGTAGTAATCGACCGTGAACTTCTTGAGCATGATCGTGAACGGCAGGTCCTGCACCAGCGCGCCATCGGCAATGTTCAGGATGGCCGTGGAGACGGTGGCCCCTTCCGGCACGAACGCATTGCCGCGGAATCCGGGGTTGGCGGGCGACAGCCGGTGCTTCGCCGGAATCTCGCTGATGATGGCGTTGCCGGCGATCGGCGTCTTGCCGCCGAACCACATCTGCGCGCGAATCAGCATATCGCCGTCCAGCAGGCCACCCACGCAGATCACGACGATGGCCGTGTGCGCCAGGATGTAGCCGAGCTTGTTGGCAGCGCCCGCCTTGGCGGCCAGCAGCGTTGCGCCATCATGTTCCACCGGCTTGACGCGGTATCCGCGGTTGCGCAGCAGCGCGCCGAGGCGGCCTGCGGCTTCCGCGCGGCCGCGCGGCACCTCGTATTCTCCCCGGTGATGGAACGCCCGCAGGCTGCGCTCGCGCACGTGATCCTTCCACGAGCGCATGTCGACGATCATCTTCGGCGCGTTGCGCGCAATACACAACGACGTGGAGATCACCAGGAATGCCAGGATCAGCAGGAACCACCACGAGCTGTACACCTTCTGCAGCGACAGCGCGTGGAACAGGTCCGCCCAGAACGGCCCGAACTGGTTCACGTAGTTCGGGTACGGTTCGTTCTGCTTGAGCACGGTGCCGATGATGCTGGCGATGGCAATCACCGTCAGCAGCGTGATCGCGAAGCGCATCGAGGACAGCAACTCGACGGCATCGCGCAGCACGCGGTGTTGGGTCTTCAGGTGCAGCCCTGAAGTGGATGGGGTCGACATGTGCGGTAAAGCCTGAAAGCCGGTGTGGCGCTAATTGTGGTTGGCGCCAGTGTTGCGCGCCGATGTGACGCGATGTGGTGCCGCTCAAAATGAAAAAGGGTGGACATGCTTTGGCAAGCAGGCCACCCTCTTCGATTGTCGCCCACGCGTCCGGTTCATCCCCCAAGGGATTCCCCGGACATGCAGGCCCGATACGACTTAACGGACGCCGGCGACGTAATCCGCCACCGCCTTGATCTCGGCATCCGACATCCTGGCGGTAATCGTGCTCATGACCGAATTGTTCTTTCGGGTGCCCTGGCGGAATGCCACCAGTTGCGCTTCGGTGTACTCGGAATACTGGCCTCCAATGCGCGGATACTGGGCCGGAATGCCGGCGCCGGTCGGTCCGTGGCAGCCAGCACAGGCCGGCACGCCCTTGGCGGCGATACCCCCGCGGTAGATCTTCTGGCCTTCCTCGATCGTCGTCTTGTTCTTGGCCGTGGCAGGCTTGAGCTGCTGCTTGGCCAGGTAGGCGCCGATGTCCTTCATGTCCTGGTCGCTCAACGCCTGGGCGTACAGCGACATGATGGGGTTGTCACGCGACTTGGCCTTGAAATCGGCGAGCTGCTTGTGAACGTAATCGCCCTGCTGGCCAGCCAACTTGGGATTGACGGCAGCCGTGCTGTTGCCGGCGGTGCCGTGGCAGGAGAAGCATGCCGGGACATTGCGATCGGGAACACCTTGCGTGTAAAGCGTCTCGCCCTTGGCGGGATCCGCCTTGGCGTGGGCCTGCTCTGCGGCAGATACCAGCCCTGTCATTGCGCCCAGCGGAACTGCCAGTGCCATGACTCCCAAAAGTTTCGCAATGCGGTTCATCCTTACACCTTGTCAGATTTTGTTATGAACACCGTAATGCATGCCGGTCGCCTTTATCCCCTGCCGGCGGTGAGGAGGCGCCATGGGGCAGGAGCTGGTAACGCGTATGCGCGACGTCCTATTCTTGATCGGGGACAATATTCCCGACCCAATTTCAGAGTTCGCCGATGACATCCGGCAAGGATGCCACACGTCACCCGCTCAGGAGACCGTAAACCGGGTTATTGTACAATAAATCGCTTTCCGGATTGACTTAGGTCAGTGTCTGTGGCGACGTCTGCACTGGCCTTTGCCAGGGCCCTGTCCGCCGGCTCAAAGTATTCACGCATGTCCCTTCTACAACAGGCCCGTTTCTTCAATACCGTCAACCATCTGCGCGACCTGCCGGCCACGGCGGTTCCCGAGGTGGCGTTCGCCGGGCGTTCCAACGCCGGCAAGTCGACGGCCATCAATACGCTGTGCAGCCAGAAACGGCTGGCGTTCTCGTCCCGCACGCCGGGCCGCACGCAGCATATCAACTTCTTCACCGTGGCCCCCGTCAAGGCGCCAGATCCGGTCGGATTCCTGGTCGACCTGCCGGGCTACGGCTACGCCGAGGTCTCGGGCAGCGCCAAGTACCACTGGCAAGGCCTGCTGTCCGACTACGTCCAGAGCCGCACCCAGCTGGCCGGGCTGATCCTGATGATGGACGCGCGCCGCCCGTTTACGGACCTCGATTGCCAGATGGTCGAGTGGTTCCTGCCCACCGGCAAGCCGATTCATGTGCTGCTGACCAAGGCCGACAAGCTGACCAATAGCGAAAACGCCACGGCATTGCGCGAAACGAAGCGGATGCTGGCCGACTATGCGGCCCAGATGGACAATCCGCCGGCCATGACCGCCCAGCTGTTCTCCAGCCTGAAGCGGCGCGGCATCGAGGAAGCCCAGCGCGTGGTGGCGGGATGGCTGGCATTGCCCGAGGCCCAGCCGCCCGCGGCACCCGAGGCGCCGGCTGGCGCCCCGCAGGCGTAGGTACGCCCGACTTCCATTCCTCCGCATCCGGACCGACCAAAAAAAAAGCCCCGTTGCAAGCAACGGGGACGAACTTTCCCACCGGTTCAGGGCGGGTACCCGCTCAGGGAGGAGTAGCGGGGGACACCGCGCTGCGCGAAGCAACACAGAGTGTCCGCGAGTATGATAGCGGGCACGCACAAAAGTTCTTTCTTCTTTTGGCGCACGCATTTCTTCATGGCCTGCAGCCCGCTGCGGTGACGTGCGCCACGCATCCGTCCACGACTTCTCCTCCCCCGATTCCGCTATGTCCACGTTTCCCGAGTACCGTCCCCGCCGCATGCGTCGCGATGACTTCTCGCGCCGCATGATGCGCGAGAACCGCCTGTCGCCCGATAACCTGATTTATCCGGTGTTCATCCTGGACGGCCAGAACAGGCGCGAGTCCGTGGCGTCGATGCCCGGTGTGGAGCGCGTATCGGTGGACCTGCTGCTGCCGGTGGCCGAAGACTGCGTAAAGCTGGGCATCCCGGTAATCGCGCTGTTCCCGGTCATCGATCCGTCGCTCAAGACGCCCGATGGCATCGAGGCCACGCGCGCCGAGGGTCTGGTACCCCGCGCCGTGCGCGCGCTGAAGGACCGCTTTCCCGAACTCGGGGTGCTGACCGACGTGGCGCTCGACCCGTACACCAGCCACGGCCAGGACGGCGTGCTGGACGACAACGGCTACGTGATCAACGACGTCACCGTCGACATCCTGGTCAGGCAGGCGCTGGTGCAGGCTGAAGTAGGCGTCGATATCGTCGCGCCGTCCGACATGATGGACGGCCGCATCGGCGCCGTGCGCGCCGCGCTGGAAGAGGCCAGCCACATCCACACGCGCATCATGGCCTACTCGGCCAAGTACGCGTCGGCCTTCTACGGCCCGTTCCGCGATGCAGTCGGGTCGGCCGCCAATCTGGGCAAGGGCAACAAGATGACCTACCAGATGGACCCGTCCAACACCGACGAGGCGCTGCGCGAAGTCGGCCAGGACATCATGGAAGGCGCCGACATGGTGATGGTGAAGCCGGGCATGCCGTACCTGGACATCGTGCGCCGCGTGAAGGACGAATTCCGCTACCCGACCTACGTCTACCAGGTCAGTGGCGAATACGCGATGCTGAAGGCCGCCGCCCAGAACGGCTGGCTGGACCACGACAAGGTCATGATGGAATCGCTGCTGGCATTCCGCCGCGCCGGCGCCGACGGCATCCTCACGTACTTCGCCCGCGATGCCGCACGCCTGCTGAAGGCCGCCGGCTGACCGGCCAACGCCGCCGCATGCAACTACTGGGCTTCTCGGCCAGCCAGGTACACCCGCTCGCGACGCTCGACGCCGCACGGGACTTTCTCTCCGGCAACGCCGCCGCGCGCTTTGTCTGGGCCGACTTTGCCACCGAGGAGGTGACGCCCGCGCCCGGCGCGTGGCGCGACCGCCTGGTGGCGCTGACCGGCGCGCCCATCCTCGACCTTCATCTGGCCGATGCCACCAACCCTGCGCATCCGTCGTTCTTCGACACGACCAATGCGTATGACATGGTGATCTTCCGCAAGCTGACCTTCGAGACCAGCCGGCAGTTTGCCGAGGCGGATGCCGCGCAGGCCGGCGGCGACACCGCCGCGCCGGTTGCGATGGCCGCCGCGCCGGCGGCCGCCCCGGTTGCAGGCACCGCCACGCCGCCGCCCATGGGCCCGGAAGCGGCACCGACGCCCGGCCCTCGCAAGGCCTCGCGCAAGTACCCGCCGGGCTTCCTGCCCGCGCTGGCGCGCATCGACACGCAGCCGGTGGCCTTTTTCGTATTCGACAACGTCCTGGTCACCGTGCGGCCATCGCCGTCTCGCACCATCGATCAGGTCAGGCAGCGGCTGCTGGACACCTGCGGCTCGCCGCAATCCGCACCGGCACGCGCCAATGGCGCTGCGTCGCTGATGCATGGCGTTCGCCCGCCCACGCGCCCGGAAGACCTGATGCTGCGGCTGCTGAACGCGGTGGTTGACCGCTACCTGGACCTGCGGACGCCGCTGACGCGTCAGCTAGACCGCTGGCAGCGCGCCCTGCTGAGCACCAGGCAGAGCTTTTCGAGCTGGGAAGGACTGCTTGACGCACGTATCCAGCTGCGCCGGCTTGAAAACCTGAGCGAGGAACAGCGCGACGCGTTGCAGGAATTCCGCGACAGCCTGCTGGACAACCGCTACAGCGCCGGCGACGGCGACCCCGGCGCGGCCAGCCGCGATGAAGTGCTGCTGGTGCGGCTGACCGACCTGATGGAGCACATCATGCGGGTTCTCGCGCACGCGCGGCGGCTTGAGGATTCGATCGAATCGGCCGTGCAGATCCACTTCTCGGCCGTGGCGCACCGCACCAACCGCACCATGCGGGCCCTGACGATCATCACAGCCCTGTTTATGCCGCTCACGCTGATTACGGGCGTGTTCGGCATGAACTTCGCCCGCATGCCGTGGCTGCAGGAGCCGAACGGGTTCTGGTGGTCGATCGGATTGATGGGCGGCGTGGTGGCCGCCATTGGTGGCATCTGGGCGCTGGGACGCTGGCTCGACCGATAGTCTCCGCCCGATCCGACGACGCCCCAGGGCGCGCTAACTCAGGTCTGGGGCGCCTTGCCGAACGCACGCTCCAGACTGTCCAGGAAGCGGTTCGCCGACTGATAGCCGATCACGCGAACCGGCCGCTCGCGGCCGTCCGCACCAAACAGGATGATTCCCGGCGGCCCAAACAGGCCGAATCGCTTCAATAGCGCCTTGTCGTCGGCATTGTTGGCCGTGACATCGGCCTGCAGCAGCACGACATTGGCCAGACGCGCCTTGACCTTGGCGTCGGGGAACGTCAGCTTTTCCATTTCCTTGCAGCTGACGCACCAGTCGGCATAGAAATCGAGCAACACCGGGCGGCCCGCCGCGGCGGCCTGCGCCACGCGTGCGTCCAGTTCGGCAACGCTTCGCACGCGTTCGAAACGGACGGCTGCGTCCTTGCCGGCTGCCCCTGCCGTCGACGCGCCTGGGAAGGTTCCGAGATGGGACAGCGGCTGCAGCGGATCGCGTCCACCGGAAGCCACGCCGACCATCTGGATGGCGCCCGCCAGCGCGGCAACCAGGCCCAGGCCCTTGCCCAGGCGCAACAACCCGCGCGGGTCGGGGCCGAGCGAGTCGAACGCCCCAAGATACACGGCCGCGACAATCAGCAAGGCTGCCCACGCGACCATCACCACCCACGCCGGGAGCACCGGCGTGACCATCCAGATCGCCACGCCAAGCAGCAGGAAGCCGAAGAATCGCTTGGTTGCCTCCATCCATTTGCCCGCGCGCGGCAGCAGGTTGCCTGCGCCGACGCCCACCAGCAATAGCGGCACGCCCATGCCCAGCGCCATGGCCAGCAGCGCTGCGCCGCCGGTCACGGCATCGCCGGTCTGGGCGATATAGGCCAGCGCGCCAGCCAGGGGCGCGGTCACGCATGGTCCGACGATCAGGGCCGAAATCGCCCCCATCGCCACGGCGCCAGCCACCTGGCCACCCTGCCTGCGGTTGGAAGACTGGGTCAACCGGGTCTGCCAGTGCTGCGGCAGCTGCAGCTCGTAGAGGCCGAACATCGACAGCGACAGGCCGATCATCAGCAACGCGAACAGACCCAGCACCCAGGGCGTTTGCAGCGCGGCGGACAGGCCTTCGCCGGCCAGTCCCGCGGCCACGCCGACGGCGGTATAGACCACGGCCATGCCCAGCACATAGGCCAGCGACACGACGAAAGCGCGGCCCCGCGTCACGTGCTCGCCGACCACGATCGACGACAGGATGGGCACCATCGGCAACACACACGGGGTGAAGGTCAGCAGCAGCCCGAGCCCGAAGAACAGCGCGCCGATCAGCGGCAGGTTGCGGCTGGCCAGCGCACCGGCGATACGGTCGTTTTCGTCGATTTGCGGACCGCGCACGGCGGGTGCCTCGCGCGGTTCGCCGGCCGGACTGTCCGCCTGGGGCGCGGCGGGCGTCGACCGTGCGGGCGCGCTGCGATCGCCGAATAGATTGCCCAGTGCCGACCCACCCACCTTGTAGATGCTCTCCATCGGCGGGTAGCACAGGCCCTTGTCCGCACACCCCTGCGAGGTCACCACAAGCGTCCAGCGGCCATCGGGCGGCGCCTGTTCGACGGGTACCTTGACGACGACGGCGCCGCGGTAGGTCTCCATGTCCTTGCCGAAGGTCTCGTCAAAATGCACCTTGCCCTGCGGCATGGCCGGGGTACCCAGCTTCACGCCAGCCGGTTGTGCGGCAAAGGCGAATCGCTCACGGTACAGGTAATAGCCGTCGGCCACATCGAATCGGACTTCGATGGTCTGGGGATCGACCTGCCTGGCGGCAAACTTGAACGCCTGTTCGGGCGGCAGGAAGTCGTCTTCCGACGCCGCACGGGCGCTGCCCCAGGTCACGAGACACACGAGGAATACCAGGGCGATTGCGACGATATGACGCAGCCCCGAACGCCCCGACGGACGTTCGCCCCACGCCGCACCGGGCAGTTGGCCGATGGCTGGCGTGGCACCGTCAAGCCACGTTCCGTTTCCGCTGATCCCCGTCATTCCCATGAGTTGTTCCGATACATGTTGTTCTGGCTTCAGGACTGGGTGGCGGCCCCGCTGGCTTCCGCGCGGACCCAGCCCAGATAGGCGGGCAGCCCCGCCGCCAGCGGCCACGCAATCAGTTCTGGCACGTCGTAGGGATGCTCGGCGCGGATCACGGCTTCCAGCGCCGCGTACTGGCCCTGCGTGGTCTTGATCAGCAGCGGCCATTCCTGCGCCTGTTCGAGCTTGCCTTGCCACCAGTACTCGGACTGGCACGGCGCCAGCCGGTTCACGCAGGCCGCGACCCGGGCTTCCAGGACGGCCCGTGCCACCCGCGCCGCCGACGCCTCGTCAGGCAGGTTGGTCATCGCCATCCAGACCGATTCTGCCGGGTCCGGGCACGTCGCGCTATGGGAGGAATCTGAACAAGTCATGCGTGGATAGGGGCACAAAACAAAAGAGCCAGGCAGAAGCCTGGCTCGATTGTAGTGCTGTGTCCGATAACCCGTCAGCGGGGACGGGCTCGGTCATCACTTATTCCGCAGCTTCTTCAGCCGGGGCTTCGGTGATTTCCGGACGGTCCACCAGCTCGACCAGCGCCATCGGCGCGTTGTCGCCCTGACGGAAGCCGAACTTCAGGATACGGGTGTAGCCGCCCGGACGGGTGGCGTAACGCGGGCCCAGTTCGGTGAACAGCTTGGTGACCATGTCGCGGTCGCGCAGACGGGCGAAAGCCAGACGACGGTTGGCAACGGTGTCCTTCTTGGCCAGCGTGATGAGCGGCTCGACAACCTTGCGCAGTTCCTTGGCCTTGGGCAGGGTGGTCTTGATCAGCTCGTGCTGGAACAGCGAGTTGGACATGTTGCGCAGCATCGCGAGACGGTGCGACGAGGTGCGGTTCAGTTTCCGCAGACCATGACGGTGACGCATGATGATTCCTTTCGATTACAGTGTTTGACCAGCTCTTCTATCGCCTTGGCCAGCTGGAAGCGGGCTCGGGCGCGGGCCGGTAGTGCTACGGTGCCACGGGCGGAATTGCCTGTGGCGCGTTGACAGTGGAGCGGCCTTTCGACGGCTCCACCCGCCAATTACTTCTCCAGACCTGCAGGCGGCCAGTTCTCGAGCTTCATGCCGAGCGTCAGGCCACGCGAAGCCAGGACTTCCTTGATCTCGTTGAGCGACTTGCGACCCAGGTTCGGGGTCTTGAGCAGTTCGTTCTCGGTACGCTGGATCAGGTCGCCGATGTAGTAGATGTTTTCGGCCTTCAGGCAGTTGGCCGAACGCACCGTCAGCTCGAGGTCGTCCACCGGGCGCAGCAGGATCGGATCGATCTGCGGAGCGCGGCTCGAAGCAGCCTCGGCGGCCGACTCGGTGCCTTCCAGCGCAGCAAACACCGACAGTTGGTCAACCAGGATACGGGCCGACTGGCGAATCGCTTCCTCCGGCGAGATCACGCCGTCGGTTTCGATGTTCATCACGAGCTTGTCCAGATCGGTACGCTGTTCCACACGCGCCGATTCCACGGCGTACGAAACACGGCGGACCGGCGAGAACGAGGCGTCCAGCACGATGCGGCCGATCACCTTGCCCGACTCGTCGCCGAACTTGCGCACGTTGCCCGGCACGTAACCACGGCCTTGTTCGACCTTGATCTGCATGTCGAGCTTGCCGCCTGCGGACAGGTGGGCAATGACGTGACCCGGATTGATGATCTCGACATCGTGCGGCAGCTCGATATCGGCTGCCGTGACCACGCCTTCGCC
Organism: Ralstonia sp. 25mfcol4.1; assembly: GCF_900104095.1. Lineage (GTDB taxonomy): Bacteria > Pseudomonadota > Gammaproteobacteria > Burkholderiales > Burkholderiaceae > Cupriavidus. The sequence continues at coordinate 145,933 of NZ_FNJO01000014.1, forward strand.
ATCCTTGCGCAGCGACACCGTGACTTCGTCGCGGTTGTGCAGCTTGAAGACCACGCCCTTCAGGTTGAGGAGCAGGTTGACGACGTCTTCCTGCACGCCATCGATGGTGGAATACTCGTGGACGACCCCAGCGATCGTGACCTCAGTCGGCGCATAGCCGACCATCGACGACAGCAGGACGCGACGCAGCGCGTTACCAAGCGTATGCCCGTAACCACGTTCAAACGGCTCCATCACGACTTTGGCGTGGTGGTCGCCCAGCGGTTCGACGGCGATGATTTTTGGCTTGAGGAGTGCTGTTTGCATTAGGTTGTCCTTTTCAATACCCTCGGCTCGTTACACCGATAAGGCTGACGTTTGGAACCTGAGAAAACCCATCGCATGATGGGCAATAAGCCCGGCGCGCCGCGTGGCGCACCGGGCTGAAAGCGAAGCCTTGTGGATAAGGCAAGCGCTGAACCGTTCGAATCTCGGTCCGCGATTAACGCGAATACAGTTCGACGATCAGGCTTTCGTTGATGTCGCCCGAAATATCGGCGCGATCCGGAGCCTGCTTGAACGTGCCTTCGAACTTCTTGGCATCCACGTTCACCCAGGTCGGGAAGCCCGACTGCTCGGCCAGCGACAGGGCCTCGGCGATACGAACCTGCTTCTTCGACTGTTCGCGGATCGACACGATGTCACCAGCCTTGACCTGGGCCGACGGCACGTTCAGCGGCTGACCGTTCACCAGGATCGCCTTGTGCGAAACCAGCTGGCGCGCTTCGGCGCGGGTCGAGCCGAAGCCCATGCGGTACACGACGTTGTCCAGGCGCGATTCCAGCAGTTGCAGCAGCTTCTCGCCGGTGTTGCCCTTGCGGCGGTCGGCTTCAGCGAAGTAGCGGCGGAACTGACGCTCCAGCACGCCATAGATGCGCTTGACCTTCTGCTTTTCGCGCAGCTGGTTGCCGTAGTCGGACGTACGGGCACCCGAGGTGCGGCCGTGCTGGCCCGGCTTGCTGTCCAGCTTGCACTTGTCGGCCAGCGAGCGACGTGCGCTCTTCAGGAACAGATCGGTGCCTTCGCGGCGGGAAAGTTTGGCCTTCGGGCCGGTATAACGTGCCACTTTATCTTCCTTTGATCGATCGCGGCGCCATCAGGACGCGCCGCGAGTCCGTCACCTGTCGTGACGGACGGTGGGCTTATGGTTCTTCATCCGCAATGACCAAGGCCACGCGGAGGCAACGCAAAAGCATGATGAACATCGCCCTTGCCGAGGCGGCAGCCTCAAGACGCGGACGCAAAACGAAAGCCCGCCGCAAAAAATTGCAGCAGGCCAACGCGGGATACTACCACAACCCGGAGATACGGGGTAAGACCCTGATCGTATCCCCGGCAAGCCTCGCGCTTAGATACGGCGGCGCTTCGGCGGACGGCAGCCGTTGTGCGGCACCGGCGTCACGTCTTCGATCACCGAAATCTTGATGCCCAGCGCGTTCAGCGCACGGACAGCCGATTCGCGACCCGGGCCCGGGCCCTTGATGCGCACTTCCAGGTTCTTGATACCCTGGTCTTGCGCAACGCGGCCGGCGTTCTCGGCGGCAACCTGGGCTGCGAACGGGGTCGACTTGCGCGAACCCTTGAAGCCCTGGCCACCAGCGGTCGCCCACGACAGGGCGTTGCCCTGACGGTCGGTGATCGTGATGATGGTGTTGTTGAACGAAGCGTGGACGTGCGCAATGCCGTCGGCAACGTTCTTCTTGACCTTCTTACGCGCGCGCTGGGCGGCGTTATTCGGACCTTTTGCCATTCGTCTATTCCTCTGCCTTCGGCTTTACTTCTTCAGTGCCACGCCGGCCTTGCGCGGACCCTTACGGGTACGGGCGTTGGTGCGGGTACGCTGGCCGCGGAGCGGCAGACCTTTGCGGTGACGCATGCCACGATAGCAACCAAGGTCCATCAGACGCTTGATGTTCATCGTGGTTTCACGACGCAGGTCACCCTCGACCGTGACCTTGCCCACTTCGTCACGAAGCTTTTCCAGGTCGGCGTCGGTCAGATCCTTGACCTTCTTGTCAAACGGTACACCGGTGGCCTCGCAAATCTTGCGGGCGCGCGAGCGGCCGACACCATAAATAGCCGTCAGGCCGATTTCGGTGTGCTTGTGGTTCGGGATGTTAACCCCTGCGATACGTGCCATTCGTCAATCCTCTTTCCGATTAGCCTTGGCGTTGCTTGTGGCGGGGATCCGACGAGCAGATCACGCGCACGACACCGTTGCGCTTGATGATTTTGCAGTTGCGGCAAATGCGCTTAACAGAAGCCAGCACTTTCATGATTTTCCTCTTCCTTCAATTCCAGTTCGCTTCACTTCGTCCGGAAGACGATACGTGCGCGAGACAGATCATATGGAGTCAGCTCAACCGTCACCTTGTCACCCGGAAGAATCCGGATGTAGTTCATTCGCATCTTGCCGGAGATATGGCCTAGTACTACGTGGCCGTTCTCCAACTTGATGCGGAACGTCGCGTTGGGGAGATTTTCCAGGACCTCCCCGTGCATCTGGATGACGTCGTCTTTTGCCATACCTGGTGCCCGCCCCGACCCCAGCTTTCGTTAGCGCAAGGTCAGGTTACCCTTGAAATTCGCCTTCTTCAGCAGCGACTCGTACTGCTGCGACATGACATAGGACTGTACCTGTGCCATGAAGTCCATCGTGACGACCACGATGATCAGCAGCGAGGTTCCGCCGAAATAGAACGGAACGTTCCAGCGCAGCACCAGGAATTCCGGCAACAGGCAGACCAGTGTGATGTAAATCGCACCAGCCAGCGTCAGGCGCACCAGGATCTTGTCGATATAGCGCGTCGTTTGCTCGCCCGGACGGATGCCCGGAATGAAGGCTCCACTTTTCTTCAGGTTGTCTGCCACTTCCCGGCTGTTATAGACCAGAGCCGTATAGAAGAAGCAGAAAAATACAATCGCAGTCGCATACAGCAGGATGTAGACCGGCTGGCCCGGCGACAGCGTGGCAGCCAGGTCCTTGATGAACCGGCCAACCGCACCCGTCGAGTCAGACGTGAACCAGCCTGCAATCGTCGCCGGGAACAGGATGATCGACGATGCAAAGATCGGCGGAATCACCCCTGCCATGTTCAGCTTCAGCGGCAGGTGCGACGACTGACCGCCGTACACCTTGTTGCCGACCTGACGCTTGGCATAGTTCACCAGGATCTTGCGCTGGCCACGCTCGATAAACACCACGGCGTAGGTCACACCAGCCACGATCGCCACGATCAGGATCGCCGCGATGATGCTCATGGAACCCGTACGGACCAGTTCGAACAGTCCGCCGATCGCATTGGGCAGGCCCGCCGCGATACCACCGAAGATGATGATCGAAATACCGTTGCCCAGACCGCGCTCGGTAATCTGCTCACCCAGCCACATCAGGAACATCGTGCCGGTCACCAGCGTGATTACCGCCGTGGCCCGGAACATCAGACCCGGATCAATAACCAGCCCTGGTTGCGACTCCAGCGCCACCGCAATCGACAACGCCTGGAACGTGGCCAGAACCACGGTGCCGTAGCGTGTGTACTGCGTAATCTTCCGTTGCCCCGCCTGCCCTTCCTTCTTCAACGACTCCAGCTGCGGCAGCACGATCGTCAGCAACTGCATGATGATCGACGCCGAGATGTACGGCATGATGCCGAGCGCGAAGACGGTAAAGCGCGACAGCGCACCGCCCGAGAACAGGTTGAACATCCCGAGGATGCCACCCGACTGACTCTGGAAAAGCTTCGCAAGCTGGTCCGGATCGATTCCCGGCACCGGAATATGTGCACCGATGCGGTAGACGATCAGGGCCAGCACCAGGAACATCAGCCGGCGCTTGAGATCGCCGTACTTAGCCGTGTTCCTGGCCTGCGCGCTTGCATTGGGTTTCGCCGTGGCCAAACGATGCTCCGACTGTGACTTCGCCTATGCTGCGAATGCTACTGCGTAATTACGCTTCGATCTGGCCGCCAGCGGCTTCGATCGCAGCCTTGGCGCCAGCGGTGGCGCCCAGACCCTTGATCGTCACCTTGCGGGACAGTTCACCAGCCTTGATGACCTTTGCGCTCTTGACCAGCTCGCCCACCAGGCCAGCTTGCTTCAGGACCAGCAGGTCCACTTCGGCAGCTTCCAGGCGTTCGATGTCGCGCAGGGTCACTTCAGCGGTGAAGGCCTTGGTCAGCGAGGTAAAACCACGCTTCGGCAGGCGACGATACAGCGGCATTTGACCGCCTTCGAAGCCAACCTTGTGGAAGCCGCCCGAACGCGACTTCTGACCCTTGTGACCACGACCAGCCGTCTTGCCCAGGCCGGAGCCGATACCGCGGCCGACGCGACGCTTGGCGTGCTTCGAACCGTCGGCCGGTTTCAGGTTGTTCAGTTGCATGTTGCTCTCCGAGTCCCGATCAGGCCAGAACCTTGACCAGGTACGAGACCTTGTTGATCATGCCGCGCACGGCGGGCGTGTCCTGCAGCTCCGAAACGGAGTTCAGGCGACGCAGGCCCAGGCCACGTACGGTGGCGCGATGATCCTCGCGCGTACCGATCAGGCTACGCACGAGCTGCACTTTTACGGTTTTCTGCGACATTTCGTTCACCTTAGCCGAGGATGTCTTCGACCGACTTGCCACGCTTGGCGGCGATCTCGCCCGGCGTGCTCATCTTGGTCAGACCATCGATGGTGGCGCGAACCATGTTGTACGGGTTCGTCGAACCGTGCGACTTGGTCACAACGTTCGTCACACCCATCACTTCGAAGATCGCGCGCATCGGACCACCAGCGATCACGCCGGTACCTTCCTTGGCGGGCATCATCAGCACCTTGGCGGCGCCGTGACGGCCAACAACTTCGTGTTGCAGCGTGCCGTTCTTCAGCGAGACCTTGACCATCTTGCGACGGGCTTCGTCCATTGCCTTCTGCACGGCCACCGGAACTTCCTTGGCCTTGCCCTTGCCCATGCCGATGCGGCCATCGCCGTCACCAACCACGGTCAGCGCAGCGAAACCGAGGATACGGCCACCCTTCACCACCTTGGTGACACGGTTGACCGAGATCATCTTCTCGCGGAGGCCGTCGTCGCGTTCGTCCTGTTGGACTTTTGCTTGCATCTTTGCCATGACGTATCTCTCTTTGAGCGCTTAGAACTTGAGGCCGGCTTCACGCGCGGCGTCAGCCAGGGCCTTCACGCGGCCGTGGAAGCGGAAGCCACCACGATCGAACGCGACGGTTTCCACGCCAGCTGCCTTTGCCTTCTCGGCAACGCGCTTGCCCACCAGGGTGGCGGCGGCAACGGTAGCACCGCTGCCAGTCAGTTCCTTGCGCACTTCTGCCTCGGCGGTCGAAGCCGAAGCCAGCACTTGCGTGCCGCACGGCGAGTACACCTGAGCGTAAATATGCGTATTCGTACGGAACACGGTCAGACGATTGATCTTCAATTCCGCGATTTTCGCGCGGGTCTGACGTGCACGGCGCAAACGAGCGTCTTTCTTGTTCATCTCTGGACCCCTTACTTCTTCTTGGTTTCCTTCAGGATGACGCGCTCGTCAGCGTAGCGAACACCCTTGCCCTTGTAGGGCTCGGGCGGACGGTACGCGCGGACTTCCGCGGCAACCTGACCGACTTTCTGCTTGTCAGCACCCTTGATCACGATTTCGGTCTGCGTCGGCGTTTCGGCCTTCACGCCTTCCGGCATTTCGTGAATCACGTCGTGCGAGAAACCAAGCTGGAGTTTCAGCGCGGAACCTTGCAGCTGAGCGCGGTAACCCACGCCAACCAGGTTCAGCTTGCGCTCGAAACCGGTGGTCACGCCCTTGACCATGTTTGCCGCCAGGGCGCGCATGGTGCCTTGCAGGGCGTTTGCTTCACGCGATTCGTCAGCCGGTTCGAAAGTCAGCGTGCCATCGGCAACGTTGGCCTTCACGAGGCTGTGAATCGGCTGCGTCAGCGTACCGAGCGGGCCCTTAACGGAGAGCACGCCAGCCGCCACATTTACTTCCGCGCCTTTCGGCAGCGCGATGGGAGCCTTACCTACACGGGACATGTTTGCTCCTTACGCGACGTAGCAGAGAACTTCGCCGCCCACGCCAGTGGCACGTGCCTTGCGGTCGGTCATCAGACCCTGCGGGGTCGAGATGATCGCCACACCCAGGCCGTTCATCACTTGGGGGATGTCGCTGCGGCCCTTGTACACGCGCAGACCGGGCTTCGAAACGCGCTCGATGCGCTCGATCACCGGACGGCCGGCGTAATACTTCAGACCAATGGTCAGTTGCGCCTTGCCGCCATCTTCCTGAACCGAGTAGTCGTCGACGTAGCCTTCATCCTTCAGGACTTTGGCGATCGCAACCTTCAGTTTGGACGAGGGCATGACCACCGACGCCTTCTGCACGCCCTGGGCGTTGCGAATGCGCGTCAGCATATCGGCGATAGGATCGCTCATGCTCATACTGTTTCTCCTGTAGCCTGTGCGTAATTACCAGCTGGCTTTCGTCAGACCCGGGATTTCGCCCTTGAAGGCGATTTCGCGGATCTTGTTACGCGCCAGGCCAAACTTGCGGAAGGTACCGCGGGGACGACCGGTGATCGCGCAGCGGTTACGCTGGCGAGTCGGGTTAGCGTTGCGCGGGAGCTTCTGCAGCTCGAGACGCGCCAGATAACGCTCTTCTTCCGACTTTTCTTGGTCGTCAATAATGGCCTTGAGGTTTGCGCGCTTGTCGGCGTACTTCGCCACGAGCTTTGCGCGCTTCTTCTCACGTTCAATCAGAGCCAGTTTAGCCACGGTTACCCCTTAATTACGGAACGGGAACTTGAACGCGTTCAGGAGAGCCTTGGCTTCCTCGTCGTTCTTAGCCGTCGTCGTGATGCTGATGTTCAGACCACGCAGTGCGTCGATCTTGTCGTACTCGATTTCGGGGAAAATGATCTGCTCTTTCACACCGATGTTGTAGTTGCCACGACCGTCGAACGATTTGCCCGACACACCACGGAAGTCACGCACGCGCGGCAGGGCCACGGTCACGAAACGGTCCAGGAATTCGAACATACGCTCACCGCGCAGGGTCACCATCGCGCCGATGGGGTAGCCCTGACGGATCTTGAAGCCGGCGATGGCCTTCTTGGCCTTCGTCACAACGGGCTTCTGACCGGCGATCTTGGTCAGGTCACCGACTGCCAGTTCAATGACCTTCTTGTCATTGATCGCTTCGCCCAGGCCCATGTTCAGGGTGATCTTGGTGAAACGCGGCACTTCCATGACCGACTTGTAGCCGAACTGCTTCATCAGCGCCGGCACAACCTGTTCTTTGTAAAACTCTTGCAGACGTGCTGTCATGCTCAACTCCTATCTGTGCCCAGAATCAAGCGGCCAGGACGGCACCGGTCGTCTTCAGCACGCGCACGCGCTTGCCGTCTTCGACCTTGATACCGACACGCGACGGCTTGCCATTGGCATCCACGAGCGCAACGTTGGAAATATGCAGCGGCATCAGCTTGTCGACCACGCCACCGGTGGTGCCCAGCATCGGGTTCGGGCGAGCGTGCTTCTTGGCAACGTTCACGCCTTCAACCACGACCTTGTCGCCTTGCACTGCCTGGACGGCACCGCGCTTGCCCTTGTCCTTGCCGGTCAGCACGATGACTTCGTCGCCTTTGCGAATCTTGTTCATGGCGGCTCCTTACAGCACTTCCGGAGCGAGCGACACGATCTTCATGAATCGCTCGGTACGGAGTTCACGAGTCACCGGCCCGAAGATACGGGTGCCGATCGGCTCGAGCTTGTTGTTCAGCAGTACGGCGGCATTGCCGTCGAACTTGACGAGCGAACCGTCAGCGCGGCGCACGCCCTTGGCGGTACGCACGACGACTGCGTTATAGATGTCGCCCTTCTTCACGCGACCGCGCGGCGCTGCGTCCTTCACGGTCACCTTGATGATGTCGCCCACGCTCGCGTAGCGGCGCTTGGACCCACCCAGTACCTTGATGCACAGCACTTCGCGCGCACCGGTGTTATCGGCCACTTCGAGCCGGCTTTCTGTCTGAATCATGGTGTTATCTTCCCAACTTAATCCGTCAGGTCTTCGGATATGAAGCCCGTCGGTCAGTCTTGGTCCCGTCGGAGCCAGGCATTGCGCCAGCGCCGCTTGGGTTGATCAACTTGGAAGTCGGTAGTGCCCGCACCCTGAACTACCGGATGCCAGCCCTTGCTCGCTCCACAGGCCCGCCTGGGTGGTACTGCTAAGGCGAACGCAATAAAGCGGAAGTCCAGGATTATAGCAACATAATCCTGGACTTGCAAGTCAGCAAAGTACTGTTGTACTTAGATGACGCGCGCAGCTTCTACCAGCCGGGAAACCACCCAGGACTTGGTCCGCGACAGCGGACGCGTTTCCTGGATTTCGACCTTGTCGCCTTCCTTGTACTGGTTGGCTTCGTCGTGTGCGTGGTACTTCTTCGAACGCAGCACGTACTTGCCGTACAGGGGATGCTTGACGCGGTTTTCGATCAGGACCGTGACGGTCTTGTCCATCTTGTCGCTCACGACGCGGCCCACGAGGGTCCGGTGAAGCTTTGCTTCAGTCTTCGCAGCTTCGGTCATTTCGCGTTCGCCTTCTCGTTCAGCACGGTTTGCACGCGCGCGATGTCCTTGCGCACCTTCTTCAGCTGGCTGGTGTTCTGCAGCTGTTGGGTGGCCTTTTGCATGCGCAGGCTAAATTGAGCCTTCAGCAGCTCGGAGAGCTCCTGGTTCAGGCCTGCGGCGTCCTTGCCGCGCAGTTCGGATGCTTTCATCCCAATCTCCTTACGTACCGACCTGACGCACCACGAAATTCGTGGCGATCGGCAGCTTGGCGGCGGCAAGGCGGAACGCCTCACGCGCCAGCTCTTCGCTCACGCCATCCATTTCGTACAGCATCTTGCCCGGCTGAATCTCAGCCACGTAGTATTCCGGGTTGCCCTTACCGTTACCCATACGGACTTCGGCAGGCTTCTTCGAAATCGGCTTGTCCGGGAAAATCCGGATCCAGATGCGGCCGCCACGCTTGATGTGACGGGTCATCGCACGACGTGCCGACTCGATCTGACGAGCGGTCAGACGGCCACGGCCCATTGCCTTCAGGCCGAATTCGCCGAAAGACACGGCGTTACCACGGGTAGCCTTACCCGTGTTGCGGCCCTTCTGCTCCTTGCGATACTTCCTACGCTTAGGTTGCAGCATTCTTATTCTCCACTCTTCGCGTCTGCGCCAGGCGCAGCGCGACGACCAGCACCGGCACCACCGCGGCGGTTGCCCGACGGACGGCCTTCGCCCTCACGGCGGCGGCCTTCCGGGCGACCCGGACGACGACGACGGTCTTCTTGCGGCTCTTCCACCACGGGCGCGTCGTTGCGGCCCAGGTGATCGCCCTTGTAGACCCACACCTTGACACCGATGATGCCGTAGGTGGTTTCGGCTTCGGAGAAGCCGTAGTCGATGTCGGCACGCAGGGTGTGCAGGGGCACACGGCCTTCGCGGTACCACTCGGTACGTGCGATTTCAATACCGTTCAGACGACCCGAGCTCATGATCTTGATGCCCTGGGCACCCAGACGCATCGCGTTCTGCATCGCGCGCTTCATGGCGCGACGGAACATGATGCGGCGCTCGAGCTGCTGCGTGATCGAATCGGCGATCAGCTGCGCATCGGTTTCCGGCTTGCGGATTTCCTCGATGTTCACGTGCACGGGCACACCCATGCGACGTTGCAGTTCGGCCTTCAGCAGTTCGATGTCCTCACCCTTCTTGCCGATCACCACGCCCGGACGCGAGCTGTAAATGGTGATACGTGCATTACGGGCCGGACGCTCGATCACAACACGGCCAACCGATGCGTTCTTGAGCTTCTTCTTCAGGAAGTCGCGAACTTCGATGTCTTCTTTCAGCATGCCGGCGAACTTCGTGTTGTTGGCGTACCAACGCGAAGCCCAGTTACGGCTGACGGCCAGACGGAAGCCAGTCGGATGAATCTTCTGTCCCATCGTGACTCCTTAGTTGCCGAGCGTCACAGTGATGTGACAGGTTTGTTTCTCGATGCGGTTGCCGCGGCCCTTCGCCCGTGCGGTGAAGCGCTTGAGCGAGGTTGCCTTGTCGACGAAGATCGATTTGACCTTCAGTTCGTCGATGTCGGCGCCTTCGTTGTGCTCGGCGTTGGCGATGGCCGATTCGACCACCTTCTTCACGATCCCGGCGGCCTTCTTCGGGCTGAACGTCAGGATGTTGAGCGCGCGCTCGATCGGCAGACCGCGGATCTGGTCAGCGACCAGACGCGTCTTCTGGGCGGAGATACGGGCACCGCGATGAATCGCTTTCACTTCCATGATGGCACCTTACCTCTTCGCTTTCTTGTCAGCCGCGTGGCCCTTGAACGTGCGAGTGATCGCAAATTCGCCGAGCTTGTGGCCGACCATGTTTTCCGTCACGTACACCGGCACGTGTTGACGGCCGTTGTGCACGGCGATCGTCAGGCCGATGAAATCAGGCATGATCGTCGAACGACGCGACCATGTCTTGATGGGCTTCTTGTCCTTGCCGGCTACGGCCGTTTCCACCTTCTTCAGCAGGTGGTCGTCGCAGAACGGACCCTTTTTTGCGGAACGAGTCATATCTTTAGCTCCTACCTACCGATTAGCGCTTGTGGCGGCGCTGGACGATCATGCTGTCCGTGCGCTTGTTGCTGCGGGTACGGTAACCCTTGGCCGGGGTACCCCACGGCGAAACCGGGTCGCGACCAGCAGCAGTCTTGCCTTCACCACCACCATGCGGGTGGTCCACCGGGTTCATCACCACGCCGCGAACGGTCGGGCGAATACCGCGCCAGCGCGTGGCACCGGCCTTGCCGATCACACGCAGGCTGTGCTCTTCGTTGCCCACTTCACCGATGGTGGCGCGGCATTCGATATGCACGCGACGCACTTCACCGGAGCGCAGACGAACCTGAGCGTACAGGCCTTCACGGGCCAGCAGCACGGCGGAACCACCAGCGGCACGGGCAACTTGCGCGCCCTTGCCAGGCAGGATTTCCACGTTGTTGATCGTGGTACCAACCGGGATGTTGCGGATCGGCAGGTTGTTACCGGCCTTGATCGGGGCTTCCGAGCCGTTCATCAGGGCCTGGCCAGCTACCATGCCCTTGGTGGCGATGATGTAGCGGCGCTCGCCGTCGGCGAACAGCACCAGCGCGATGTTCGCGCTGCGGTTCGGATCGTATTCCAGGCGCTCGACCTTGGCGGCGATGCCGTCCTTGTCGCTGCGCTTGAAGTCGACCACGCGGTAGTGGTGCTTATGACCACCGCCCTTGTGGCGGGTGGTAATATGACCGTTGTTGTTACGACCCGACTTCTGGAATTGCTTTTCCAGCAGCGGAGCGTGCGGGGCGCCCTTGTGAAGGTCCTTGTTGACCACCTTCACCATCGAGCGACGACCCGGGGAAGTCGGCTTGGTCTTGACGAGTGCCATGATTACTTGGCCTCCGCTTCAAAATTGATTTCCTGACCCGGCTTCAGCGCCACGTATGCCTTCTTGACGTGGTTGCGACGGCCCATGAAGCGGCCAAAGCGCTTTTGCTTGCCCTTCTGGTTCAGGATCTGAACGGACTGCACCTCGACCTTGAACAGCAGTTCGACGGCGGCCTTCACTTCTGCCTTGTTGGCATCGCGAGCCACTTCGAACACAACCTGTTCGTTCTTGTCGGCCACCAGGGTTGCCTTTTCGGAAACCACCGGCGCGAGCAGCACCTGCATCAAACGATGATCGTTCTTGGCTACTTGCGTCATTTCAGCAACTCCTCGATCTGCGCGACAGCTGCCTTCGTCACGAGCACCTTCTTGTAGTGCACCAGCGACAGCGGATCAGCGTGACGCGGCTCCACGACTGCCACGTTCGGCAGGTTGCGCGAAGCCAGGTAGAGGTTTTCGTCGAGGCTGTCGGTAATGATCAGCACCGAGTCCAGGCCCATGGCCTTGAACTTGTCGGCCAGCAGCTTGGTCTTGGGTGCGTCGACAGCGAAACCGTCCACTACGTTGATACGACCTTCACGTGCGAGCTGCGAGTAAATCGAGCGCATACCGGCACGGAACATCTTCTTGTTGACCTTCTGGCTGAAGTTCTCTTCCGGCGAATTCGGGAAGATACGGCCACCGCCACGCCACAGCGGCGAGGACGACATACCGGCACGAGCACGGCCCGTACCCTTCTGGCGCCACGGCTTCTTGGTCGTGTGCTTGACCTCTTCGCGGTCCTTCTGCTTGCGGTTACCGCTACGGGCGTTAGCCTGATAGGCAACGACGATCTGGTGAACCAGAGCTTCGTTGTAGTCACGGCCGAACACTTCGGCCGAGGCTGCAACGCCTGCACCGACTTGACCGTTGTCCTGGAGGAGCTTGAGTTCCATTACATGCGCTCCTTAAGCTTTGGCCTTGACGGCCGGGGTCACGATGACCTTGCCGCCCTTGGAACCGGGGATGGCGCCCTTGACCAGCAGCAGCTTGCGCTCTGCGTCGATCTTGGCGATCTCGAGGTTTTGCACCGTGCGGGTGACGTCACCGAGGTGACCCGTCATGCGCTTGCCCGGGAACACGCGGCCCGGATCCTGCGCCATACCGATGGAACCCGGCACGTTGTGCGAACGCGAGTTACCGTGGGTGGCACGACCCGAAGCGAAGTGGTAGCGCTTGATGGTACCGGCGTAGCCCTTACCGATGGTCACGCCCTGCACGTCGATCTTCTGACCGACCTGGAACAGGTCGACCGACAGCGAACCGCCAGCTTGCAGTTCGGCAGCCTTGGCTGCATCGATGCGGAATTCTTTGATGATTTCGCCAGCTTCCACGCCGGCTTTGGCGAGATGACCCGCCAGCGGCTTGGTGACGCGGCTTGCGCGCCGGCTGCCGAAGGTGACTTGAACCGCGGTATAACCGTCGGTCTCGTCCGTCTTGATTTGCGTCACGCGGTTGTCGCCGACCTCGACCACGGTAACGGGAATCGAATCACCGTCGTCCGTGAAAATACGGGTCATGCCAACCTTGCGACCTACAAGGCCAAGGCTCATGGTTTGCTCCATTCCCAGCTGCGATTGGCCGGGGCTGATTGATACACGAAACTGTGCGATTTGCGGGTTGCGCGAAAAGGATTGCGCTGACCAAAACGGCCCCCACTACCCGGAGAAACGGGTAGCCTTACAATATAACCCAGCGGTTTGGAAAGGGCAAGATGATTTGCCGATTTCCGCGCCTGACCCCACAGGTAGCGACAGAAATTGGCGAAATTGCGGCGCGAAGCCGACTTGCGGCGGCGCGATGGCCGCCGATGCGGGCAATTCAGGCGGCCACGCGGACGAAGTCGCCGCCATAGAACACCAGCGGGTCGCCTTCGGAGGCGGAAAATCCGGTGACGGCACCGACGATCAGCAGGTGGTCGCCCAGCGCATCGGCCCGTTGGACGCGGCATGACAGCGTGGCCAGCGCTTCGTCAAGGTAGGGCACGCCGGCCGGGCACCGCCAGTGGGGAACATCGGCGAACTTGTCTGGCTGGGGCGTGGCGAAACGGCGCGCCAGGTCGCCGTGGCCCGCGCGCAGGATACTCACGCCAAAGGCGCCGCCCGGCGCGAACAGCCCCGCATTCGGGGAATGCCGGGCCAGGCTCCACAAGATCAGCGGCGGCTCCAGCGACAGCGATGCGAACGAATTGATGGTCAGGCCGATCGGCCTGCCCTCCGCGCCGCAGGCACCGATGATGGCCACCCCGGTAGCAAAACGTCCACAAACCCGGCGCAAGGCGCGGGCATCGGGCACCGCGGACGCGGCGACAGTGTGGGTCATGATTGCCGGCTCCATGTCAGGCGGCCTTGGCCAGTTGCTCGTCGATCAGTTGCTGGCAGGCGGTCGGATCGGTCCACCACGGGAAGTAGTCGGGCGGATTGTCGAAACCGTTGGCGATGCGCGCGGCGAGCGCCGGCGACTGGCCCGCTGCGCCGAGCAGCCCGAGAATATGCGGCGGGGGCGGCGTAAGCAGCGAGTTGGTCCAGGTCACCACGGATTGCGCGTACTGCCAGTAGGCGTCGAACGTGGCGTTCATCCAGTCGGCATCGAACGGCCGGTCGCCCCGGGCGAGGATGGCGTCCAGATACACCTTGCAGCATTTGGCCGCGTTGTTCGAGCCCTGCCCCGTGATGGGGTCGTTGACCACCACCGCATCGGCCATGCCGAAGACCGCCCGTCCCGAGGGCAGCTTCATGACCGGCTTGCGCACGGTCGGTGCGAAACGGCCGGACAGGATGCCGTTGGCGTCCGTCAGCGCCACGTGTTCGCACCGCCCGGCCTCCCAGGGCAGATAGGTACGCAGGATGCGCAGGCTCTCGTCAAGATGCGCTTCGGGCGTACGGGCGTCGGACCAGCGGTCCATCGGGCCGCCCGGAATCCCTTCGAACACCATGATTTCGCATGGGCCCGACAGCGTCAGCGCCGGAAACACGAAGTATTCGCCCACACCGGGGATCAGGTTGAAGCAGACGCGCGAGAACGGCGTGCCGGGCCTCATCCCCGTGACGTACGTCAGCGCCAGCGCGCGCTGCGGCGTGGCGAACGGGCTGCGCGACGCGTCACGCTCGAACCGGCTCACGATGTCGCCCTTGCCGGCGGCCAGCAGCACCAGGTCGTGCTCCCGCGCCAGGTCTTCCAGCTCGTCGAGGCCCACATCGACAATGCGCAGGTCGCCGCCACGCGCGACGAAAGCCTCCATCCACGCCGGCATCTTCAGGCGCTGGTCCACGGCCTGTGCCGGACGGTTGAGCCGCGCCGCCCAGTCGATGACTTTCGCGCCGCGCTGCTCGGGATAGGGCACGGCCAGGCCGATACCTTCCACCGGCGGGCAGGCGTCGTCCCACCAGTTCAGGCCCAGTTCGCGCTCCGTTTGCAGCGCCCGGTCGAACATGCACTGGCTGGACATCACCTTGCCCGCCCGGATCTGGTCCGGCGTGCGGTTCGACAGCAGCGTCACCCGATAGCCCCTGGCCTGCAGGCCCAGGGCCATCTGCAGTCCGGACTGGCCGGCCCCGACGATGGCAATGCGTTGGCTCATGGTTGTCTCCGTAGTCTGTGTGCGAAGGGTTCAGCCTGCCAGCTTGCCGATGGCCGGCACATTCTGCTCTGGGCCCATGGCGGCGTAGCCACCGTCCACGGCATAGTCGGCGCCGGTCACGAAGCTCGCGTGATCGGAGCACAGGAATAGCACCACCTGGGCCACCTCGTCGGGCTCGCCAACGCGGCCCAGCAGGTGGAATGGCGCGGCCACTGCATCGGTGCGCGCGCGATTGCCGCCGCTCACTTCGTCCATCAGCCGGCACCACGTCCATCCCGGCGACACGGCATTGACGCGGATGTGGTCGGGCGCCAGATCCATCGCCATGCTGCGCGTCAGCTGCGCCATGGCCGCCTTCGACACCGGATAGAGCCACCGCCCGGTCTGCGCCACGCGGGCCGAAATGCTCGTGAAGTTGACGATGGCCCCGCCGCCGCGCGCCACCATGTGCGGATGCACGGCCTGAGCCAACATGACGCCCGACACCACGTTTACATCCAGCGCGGCCAGCCAGTCGGCCCGCGTGGAGCGAAAGCCGTCGTCCAGATAGGTGCAGGCCAAGTTGACCAGGAAATCGATTCGGCCGAACCGCCTGGCAACCTGCGCCACGGCACTGCCCACCTGATCATCGCGCGTGATATCGGCGTGGACGCACATGGCCATGGGCCCCAGTTCGGCGGCAACCCGCTCGCCGCCCTCGGCATCGATGTCGAGGATCGCCACGCGCGTGCCCGCTGCCACAAAGGCGCGTGCGACGCCCGCGCCGATCAGCGTGGCCCCGCCCGAGATGACGGCAACCTTGTCCTGCAAGCCCTTCATGATGGTGTCTCCCTTTTGAGATGCCGGGCGGCCTCTGGCGCGCCGCCCTGACGGTGCCGCACGATGCCTTGCGACGGGCGGCTACTTGCCTTCGCTCTGCTGCCAGCGCGCCATCAGCGTGTTCGACGGCAGCGTTTCGTCGAGCAGCTTGCGCGCCGTTTCCACGCCGGCCACCGGCAAACCCGTGGGGTCCAGCAGTCCCACCTGCACCAGCACGCTGGCCTGGTCCCAGTAGATGTGCTCGTGATAAAGCTTGTCGCCACGAAACTTGACGATGGCGATCAGCGGCACCTCCACCCGCTTGCCGGTCGGCGGCACGCCGGGCAGCATCCAGTCGATTTCGCAGGTGTGGGTGAAGCAGAACAGCATCTCGTCCACCACCTGGCTGGCGCCGATCGTGCGCGACAGCGGAATCAGTGTGGTATCGGGCGGATTGCTGTGCACAAAGTGATGCTGATAGAAACGCTTGAGCTCGCGATAGCCGACCCCGCCGGTCATGGTGGGGATGTGGTTGACGTAGGGCTGCGGCACCATGGTGGCCATGGTCGCGTCCACGTCGCGCGTTGCGAATTCGTATTCGCAGTGCTTGTCCCACAGACCGGAGAAGTCGTAATGCGGACCCATTTCGGCGCGCAGTGCCGCGATGGACCGCTGGTGCGCCATCAGCGCCGACGCCTTGTCGAAGTGTTCGCCGCCGACCCGCGCGAACGCGTGATCCATGCCGGGATAGACATACAGCTCGACGTTGGCGCGGCCGCCCAGCGCCTGCCCGATGCGTGCCTGCGCTTCGGGTGGGCAGAATCCGTCGCGCTCAGCCACGTGCAGCACCAGACGGCCGCGGATCTTGTCGGCCTCGGCCAGCGCCTGCTCGATGCCCACGCCGTAGTAACCCACCGCGCAGGCCACGTCGGGCAGCCGGCATGCCGCCAGGTATGCCAGCTTGCCACCGAGGCAGAAGCCGAGCACGCCGGTCTGGCCCACACACTCCGGGCGCTGGCGCAGCGCGGCGAGGGCGGCACCGACATCCTGCACGCCCTTGTCCTCGTCGAATTGCTGGTACAGCCCGAGTGCGCGCTGGAAATCGTCGCCCCGGTCGGTCAGTTCGATGCCGGGCGCGATGCGCCAGAACAGGTCCGGCACCAGCACCGTGTAGCCCTCCTCGGCGTAGTAGTCGGCCACTTCGCGCATCGTCGTATTTACGCCAAAAATCTCCTGGCACAGCACAATGCCGGGGCCCTTGCCGGCCGCCGGGGTGGCGAGGTATCCGCTGAAACTGCCGTCCTGGGTCTCGATCTGGATGGTCTGGCCCATGCCTTTTTGCTCCTGTGGGATTCGGTGGATTTGGCTGCGACGGGTCTCCGCCCCTGCCTTCATGATCGGAGACCCGCAGTGCAGCAAACTAGCCGCCGGCTGCAGCGACTATCCGATTAGTGCAGGAAACTGCGTCGCTGTTCAAGCCGCGCGACGAGGGGACTGGCGAATCCGCTATAGTGGTGCGCAGCGATTCCGCCGCCGCGCACCGTGCCAGCCGTCAGAATCGCCGCCGGAATCAAGTGGCGCGCACGCGGTGCCGGGGGACGGCCAATCCCCAGCGGAAGCGGCAGCACCCGGGCCGGCCCGCCAGGAGCGAGACATGCTGCAGCTGCCCCCCACTGCCCCGGCCGCGCCAACGCTGGCGGGTGCCCTGCTTCACGACCCCGCGCGACTCGTGTTCGATTCCGACGATCTGGACACCACGCGCACCCGGGTCGGCGCCGTCTTCAAGCCTCATCGGCTCACCCTGCATGGCAGCGCGCTGCATGCGCGCATGCATCACGCGCCGCTTGGCGCCGTATCTTTCAACCGGCTGGCCTACGGCGGCGACGTGACAATCGACCCCGGTCCCCTTGGTGATTTCCTGCTGGTGCAGATGCCGATGGCTGGCCAGGCCGACATCCATTGCGGCGGACAGCACATCGTTTCCGACGTAGGACTGGCCTCGGTGCTGACCCCGAGCGAGCCGCTGCGCATGCGCTGGAGCGCCGACAACGATCAGCTGATCGTCCGCATCGAACGCAGCGCGCTGGAGCGGGTCTGCAGCGCCTACCTGGGACACAAGCCGTACCAGCCGCTGCGCTTTCAGCTGGACATGGCCTGGCGCGGCGCCGGCTGGCACGCGCTGATCCATTACCTGGCCGAAGCCCTCGCGTGCACGCCCGAGGCGGCAAGCCATCCACTGACAGCCTGCCAGCTCGAACAACTGGTGATCGGGACGCTGCTGACCTGCCAGCCGCACAGCCTGTCGGAAACGTTGCGCCAGCACGGCAAGCCGCTGGCGCCGCGCCATGTGAAAGTGGTCGAGGAATATATCCATGCGCATGCCGACGCGGCGTTGACGCCAGCGCAGCTGGCCGAGATGGCCGGTGTCAGCCTGCGCAGCCTCTATGCCGGATTCCGCGAACATCGCGGCCTCAGCCCCATGGCCTATCTGCGCACGGTCAGGCTGGAACGGGTACGGCAGGATCTGCTCAATGACACGACGCTATCGTCGGTCACGGCCGCTGCGTTGCGCTGGGGATTTTCCCACCTGGGGAGGTTCAGCGCCGAGTATCGGCGTACGTTTGGAGAGTGCCCGGCCGAGACGTTGCGGCGGCGCGGGCGGGGCTGATCGGTTGATCTTGCCCAAGGAACGGTAACGGCCCACAAAAACAAAACGGCGAACCGAAGTTCGCCGTTTTTTGCTGCATCAGGCCGCCGGAGCGGTCCGAAACATACTTACACCTTGATCTCGACGTCCACGCCGGCCGGCAGGTCGAGCTTCATCAGCGCGTCGACGGTCTTGTCCGTCGGATCGACGATGTCCATCAGGCGCTGGTGAGTGCGGATCTCGAACTGATCGCGGCTGGTCTTGTTGACGTGCGGCGAACGCAGGATGTCGAAGCGTTGGATGCGGGTCGGCAGGGGCACCGGGCCCTTGACGATCGCGCCGGTACGCTTGGCGGTATCCACGATTTCGGCGGCCGACTGGTCGATCAGGCGATAGTCGAAAGCCTTCAGGCGGATACGGATCTTCTGGTTCTGCATGATTGTTCCTTAAAAGAGCGATGGGCAGTGAGCCCGGATTATAGGGGACATGCCTGCAGGCATGTCCCAGGAAGGTTGCTTAGTCGAGGATCTTTGCCACAACGCCGGCGCCGACGGTACGGCCGCCTTCGCGGATTGCGAAGCGCAGGCCTTCTTCCATGGCGATCGGGGCGATCAGCTTGACGGTGATCGACACGTTGTCACCCGGCATGACCATTTCCTTGTCCTTCGGCAGCTCGATCGAGCCAGTCACGTCGGTCGTACGGAAGTAGAACTGCGGGCGGTAGTTGTTGAAGAACGGCGTGTGACGGCCACCTTCGTCCTTCGACAGGATGTAGACCTCACCCGTGAAGTGCGTGTGCGGCTTGATCGAGCCCGGCTTGCACAGGACTTGACCACGCTCAACGTCTTCGCGCTTCGTGCCGCGCAGCAGCAGGCCCACGTTGT
>NZ_FNJO01000018.1 GCF_900104095.1 Ralstonia sp. 25mfcol4.1
AACACCAGCGGGCCGAGCCCAGATTCGACGTCCACTTCGAACGAATCACCGCTTGCCAGCGGCGAATCGACATGATCGGCCTTCTGAAGCCCTTCCGGCACGGTAGTGTCCATCGACAGTGCTGCGACCCAGAAATGCGAATCAGTTTCGCCAGGTAGGCCAGCGTGCACGTGCAGGCCAGTTTGTATCGGAGTTCCGAAATGGCCGTGCAGCAGCGGGGTCAGCAGTTGCGTCAGTACAAAAAGCACCAACACCACGCCCCGGAGCGAGACAATCGGGATTGCACGTGACATAGCGCTATTGTAATGCAACCACTGCGGTACTGCCGCTGCGGCCTTCCGCCAATGCTCAGAAATGCCCCCTGTGTTGCCGGCGCCCGTTCGTTCTACAGCACTTGAACGGATTTGTTGGCGCACAGAAGCCTCGAACCTCGCAGTCACACATGGCTTCCTATCTTCGTGATCAAAAGTAGGGCAAGCGTATTTCGGCTTCACACCGTATTAGACGTCCTTCCCGATGGACTCGGACTCGAACCTCCTGATCGACAACGGAGAGCCTGTTGCCGTAGTGTTCCGCATCACCTTGATTAATCCCAGTTGTCTAAGATTATCTCGGATGACTCGCAGACCTGAAGGCCTTGCTTCCGTCGCTCACAATCGATTACAACCCTGCATCTGGGCTGGCGATATGCTATCGCGCGACCTCTACCGCCAACGTGTCCTGACGAACTCCGGAAAGATGTGTAGCCATCGGCCTGCCAATGAACCGGTCGTCGAAAATACAAATGCCAGCGCGTAGGAGGCTGCGAGCGCCGGTCGGTACTAAAGATGGAAGGTGTCAAAATTTGCATACCTAGAGTGCCATAGTCGTAACATGGCGATCTTCGCGTGATGTCTGCATTCGGCAGCTCAATTGCTCCTGTGGTAAGACGCCAACGGCCACAGGATTGGCCGTTCCCAAAGTTGTTGGCGCTCCTAGCTCTACCTGTAAGCCGCGTGGCGCGTAGTCAGGTTGGATTCACGCCGAAGGCGGGATTGGCGAGTGCATAATCGAGTTCGCCCGACGCCTGCGCATGGATGGTGAACAGCGGATCGCCCTCCGACACGGTGTGGCCCAGCCGAACGCGCATTGCGATGCCGGCCACCTGGTGGCGCGGCGCGCCCGCCAGCTTGGCGGTGCGCGCCAGGCGCCGGTTGTCGATGGTGGTGACGGTGCCGCTGTTTGGCGCCAGTACTTCGCGCCGGAACAGCGCCTCGCCTGGCACCGTCAGCCCGCCCTGCGCCTCGCAAATGGACTGGAACCTGGTCCAAGCCGCGCCGGTGTCAAGGATCTGCTCGGCTTTGGCCTGGCCTTCGCCCACCGTGGCCGCCCCGCAGAACTCCAGCAGCAAGCCAGACAGCAGCAGCGCGCGGCACCGCAGGTCGGTGGGCGCGTGGGCTTCGCGTCGCAACACGGCCAACACGTCGTGGGCCTCCAGCGCCGGACCAATGCCACGACCAATGGGCTGGGCGCCGTCGGTATGCACCACCATCACTTGCAGCCCGAACGCCGCCGCCACGCATTGCATGAAGGATCCCAGGCGCAGCAGGTCGGCTTCGGAACGCACCTTGGCCGTGGGGCCTACCGGGACATCGATCAGCACGTGCGTGGCCCCGGCAGCCACCTTCTTCGACAGGATCGACGCAATCAACTGGGCGTCGCTGTCGATATCGAGTGCGCGCTCCACGCGAATCATCACGTCGTCGGCCGGGCTCAGGTTCAGAGCGCCGCCCCACGCCAGCGCGCCGCCCGTGCGTTCCACTACGCGCCGCAGTTCGTGCACGTCCATTGTCACGCGCGTCAGCGTTTCCATTGTGTCCGCCGTGCCCGCTGGCGACGTGATCGCGCGTGACGAGGTCTTGGGAATCGTCAGCCCGGCGGCGGCCGCGATTGCCACGATGATCGGCGTGGTGCGATTGCCGGGCAGGCCGCCCACGCAATGCTTGTCAGCCACCACCTTGCAGCCCCAGTGCAATTGCTTCCCCGTGCCGATCATCGCGCGGGTCAGGCCGATGACCTCCTGCTCGTTCATCCTGCCGCCCGCGCAGGCCGCCAGGAAGGCCGCGATCTGCATTTCCGTGTAGCGCTCGCCTGCAATGTCCTCGACGATGCCGGCCAGTTGTGCGTCGTCGATGGCCAGGCCATGAATCTTCGCGCGGACCGCGCGCAGCGACTCAAGGGCCGGCGCGTGCGTAATCTCGATGGCGTCGCCCTCACGCGCGCCCAGCTCCGCCGCAGCGCTCGCCGAGAGACTGGCCTGGTGGGTATGCAGCAGCGGGGCGCCCACCAGGTTCAGCGTGGCGATTAGCGTGCGCGCACCAATTCGCACTTGCACGCGTGCCTGCGCCGAAAATCCTTCGGCTCCGCACACCGGACAGTCGGGATGAAGGTAGATCACGTGCTCCTGCCACGTGTCGATACCGAGCGGCTTGAATACCAGCATGGCGGGGGAGAAGGGCAGCATCAACGGTCATCCCACTATGGACGCCGCGCGCCGTCAATGAAATCAGGATGCGCTGAGCTGTCTGTAGGGCATGGATGACAGCCATCGCCGCAGCGGGTGCATCGCCCAGGCATTTTGCGCGAGAAGCGCCCGGAGCTTGATGAAAATCAAGCTGCCGCCCGGCATGCGATCCATCCTGAAAAATACAGTTGCCCGCAGTGCGCATCGCAAGGCATCCGGTTCGCGATGGCGCGGCATGGACAAGGGGATATCGATGAAAGTGCAATGTCTGGGCGCCACCGACACGGTGACCGGTTCCAAGTACGTCGTGGACACGGGACGCGTCCGCGTGATGGTGGATTGCGGCCTGTTTCAGGGATACAAAGCCCTGCGTCTGCGCAACTGGGATGTTCTCCCGGTCGATCCCGCCAGCTTGCATGCGGTAGTGCTGACCCACGCGCACATCGATCACAGTGGATACCTGCCTCTGCTGATCCGCAACGGATTCCGGGGACGCGTGTACTGCACGCTGGGGACCGCGCAATTGTGCGGCGTGCTGCTGCCCGACTGCGCGGCGCTGGCCGAGGAGGACGCGACGTATGCAAACCGAAAAGGGTTCTCGCGTCACGATCCGGCGATGCCGCTCTATACGCGCGCCGATGCCGAGCGCGCGGTGTATCGCCTGGAGGCGGTGCGATTTGACACGCGCGTGCCGGTGGGCGCGGGCATCGATGCCGAGTTCAGTCACGCCGGTCACATCATCGGCGCGGCCAGTGTCACCTTGCACGTGGATGGGCAGCGCCTGGTGTTCTCCGGCGATCTTGGGCGCCTGAACGATCCGGTGATGCGCGCGCCCGCCTTCCTGAAGCATGCCGACTGGCTGTTCGTGGAATCCACATACGGCGACCGGCGCCATCCCGACGTCGATCCCATCGACGCACTGGGCGATATCGTCAGCCGTACGATCGACAGGGGCGGCACGCTCGTGATCCCGACCTTCGCCGTGGGCCGCGCGCAGTCATTGCTCTATTGCCTGTACCGACTCAGGCAACTGCGTCGGCTGCCCGACGTACCCATCTACCTGAACAGCCCTATGGCAATCGCGGCAACGACGATCTTTGCCCGTCATGTGTCCGAGTTGCGCATCGACGAGGCCAGCTGCGCAGGCGCTTGCGATATGGCGCGCCCCGTAACCAGCACCGAGGCATCTGTCCGCCTGAACGCGGACCGCAGTCCGAAGATCATCCTCGCAGGAAGCGGGATGGCCACCGGTGGCCGTGTGGTGCACCACCTGGAAGCGTTCGGCCCGGACCCGCGCAACACCATCCTGCTGTCTGGATTCCAGGCGCCCGGCACGCGCGGCGCCCGCCTGTACAGTGGCGCCAGGCAAATCCGGCTGCATGGCAAGGACATCGACATCCGCGCCGAAGTGGCGCAGATCGAGAACCTGTCGGCCCACGCCGATACCGATGAATTGATGGCCTGGCTGAAGGGGTTCGAGCGCCCGCCGCGTCAGACGTTCGTCGTGCATGGCGAGCCGGCGGCCAGCGACGCGTTACGCCAGCGCATCGAACACGAGCTGAAGTGGCAGGTGACGATGCCCGAGTACCGCCAGAAGTATTCGCTGGAGTAGGGCGAAAACATGACGCGATAAGGTTGCGAAAGGGAAATCGCGGATTTGAACTTATATGGAATGCTCGTCCTGGCCCATCCGAAGCTGGTGCTGCGCCACGAGCGCGCTCAGTTCTTCGAGCTTGGCCCGCGCGAGGCCAAGCGCCACGGCGCTGCGCGGCTGCGACACGCCGGCGGGCAGTATGCGCTGCACCGGACCGGGCGGCGCGTAGTCGCGCACGAGCACGAAGCCCTGGCTGTAGCCCTTGTCGGTGCGTTGCGTGTAGGCCCGCAGGTCGCAGTTGCAGGCGCGCCTGAACAGGTCGTCGGCATCCGTCGGAGCGGCGCAATCCGGCTCGGGCGGCGCGTCCGCTGCCGGCGCATCCGTGTGGAGCATGCCGGGCCAGCGCCGAAGCATCCATTGCGGCGCAACCCTCGACAGGGTCAGCACTCTCATGTTCGTCTCCTATTCTTGCCACCGGACACACCGATATCGATGGTGTCGATGCCTGCGTGTAAGCCCTGGTTCAATATAGAAAGCGACCATAAAAAACATCTGATCCTAGTCAAGAAGATCGGGGGGCATTTCGGGAATGAGCTTGTTTGTGCAGTTCGATTGCGCCGGGCGGGGCCGGGTAGGCACGCGTCGCCACGCACTGCGCGGCGTGCCCGCGTGGGTTGTCCGCACCACGCAACGCTCAGACCTGTGCCAGCGCGTCCAGATCGAAGATTTCAATTTGCTTGCCGTCCACGCGGATCAGTCCCTCGCGTTGGAAGCGCGAGAACGTGCGGCTGACCGTTTCAAGCTTGATGCCGAGGTAGCTGCCGATTTCCTCGCGCGTCATCCGTAGCGTGAACGCATGCGCCGCGTAGCCCCTTGCGCTCAGGCGCCGCGAAACGTTGAGTAGGAAGGCAGCGACCCGACGCTCCGAAGGCATGCCCGACAGCAGCGTGGTCTGGCGGGATTCGCGCACGATCTCCTGGCTCAGCAGCTTGTGCAACTGGCGCTGCACGCCGCGCATGTCGCGGCAAAGCAGTTCAAGCGGCGGAAACGGGATCACGCACACGGTGCTGTCTTCCAGTGCAACGGCATCGCAATCGTAGTGCTCGCCTGAGATGGCACTCAGCCCCAGCATATCGCCCGGTAACAGGTAGGCCGTAACGTGCTCGACACCTTCCTCATGGCCCGCCACCGTCTTGAACGATCCCGTGCGCAGCGTATAGAGGCACTGGAATCTGTCGCCCACACGGAACAGGTAGTCGCCGCGATGCACCATGCGCCACTGTCCGATGACCGATTCGAGCCTGGGCAGGTCGTCGTCATCGAGTCCCGCCGCCAGGCAGAGCGGCCGCAGGCTGCAATGGGCGCATCTGGGTGTCAGGGCCATGACCTGCGCTGGTGGCGCGTAGGCTTCTGGGTAGGGCATTGGCACGGCCGTGCGCAACTGTATTACCTGGTGCAGCATGTCATCCCCTTTGCTGGTCGAAGCGCTGGCTGTATGTCGGCGTCGGTATTCGGTGTCTCCCGATTTGCCTGGAGTATTGGCCACGGCTGGTCCGGCCGAAATCAGCCGTGGCTGAGAGGTGGGTCAGACTGTGCTGAGCGCGTGTCAGGAAAACCTGACACGCGCTTGCCCGCCGAATCCGCGTTCGCCCGGCGCGGCCTTGCGCCAACGCAAAGCCGCGCATCGTATTACGCCTAGAGTCATTGAGAGGCAATACGCGGACAGGCATAAGGGGGGGAGATGAAAGGCGATAATCAACTGAAGCAGGACGTGCTTGACGAGCTTGCCTGGGACCCGGAAGTCGACGAGCGAGAGGTCGGCGTGCAGGTGAGGGACGGCATCGTCACGCTCACCGGGAGTCTACGGTCATTCCATGCCAAGCGTTGCGCCGAGCGGGCCGCGCGGCGCGTGGCGGGCGTGCGCGCAATTGCAGTGGAACTGGAAGTGGTGCTGCCGGGTGACGCCGTGCGGACCGACGCCGATATCGCCTGGGCCGTGGAAAACGCACTGACGTGGAATTCGGTGGTGCCCGCCGGCCAGCTCGGCGTGGTAGTGGAGCGCGGCATGGTGACGCTCTCGGGTGAAGTGGACTGGGACTACCAGCGGCGTGCCGCGGCCGATACGGTGCGCCGCCTCAACGGCGTGCGCGGCATCGTGAACCAGATCGTGCTGCGCCCCCGGACCAGCGCGCCCGACGTGCAGCAGCGCATCGAGGATGCCATGCGGCGCCAGGCGGCGCGCGATGCGCGGCATGTGAAGGTCATCGTCAAGGATGGCGTGGTCACACTGTCGGGCCATGTGACGTCGCTGGCCGAACGGCAGGCGGCGTTCAACGCCGCGTGGATCGCGCCGGGCGTGATGAAGGTGGTGGACGATATCCAGGTGCTGCCGCAGTAGCGTTGCGGTGGCGCAAGGCGTGCGCCATCGCGCGTTCAGCGCTCAGATGCACAGGACGGCGGCACCGGCAAGCCGTCCCGCGCGCATGTCGTCGAGTGCCTTGCCGGCATCGCGCAGCGGATAGACCGTGGTGTGTAGCTGGATCGGCAGGCTGGCGGCCACCTGCATGAGCCCCACGCCATCCTCGCGCGTGAGATTGGCAACGGACACGATGTGCCGCTCTTCCCAAAGCTGCCGATACGGGAACGACGGAATATCGCTCATGTGGATGCCGCCACATACGACGACGCCACCCTTGTCCGTGGCACCCAGCGCGGCCGGCACCAGTGCGCCGTCCGACGCGAAGATCAGTGCCGCATCCAGCACAGTTGGCGGCGCCTCCAGGCTGCTGCCCGCCCACGCCGCGCCCACTTGCGTGGCCAGTGCCTGCGCCGCCGTGTCGCCGGGCCTTGTCATCGCATAGACCGTGCGGCCCTGCGCCACGGCGATCTGCGTGACAATGTGCGCGGCCGCGCCAAAGCCGTAGATGCCAAGCCGCTGCGCGTCGCCCGCCATGCGTAGCGTGCGATAACCAATCAGGCCGGCGCACAGCAACGGCGCGGCGTGCGCGTCATCGTAGGCGTCGGGAATCGGGAAGCAGTAACGCGCGTCGGCCAGCACGTATTCCGCGTAGCCGCCATCGCAGGTATAGCCGTGGAACAGCGGCGCGTCGCACAGGTTTTCGCGCCCGCTGATGCAGAAGCGGCAGACGCCGCAGGTATGGCCTAGCCACGGCACGCCCACCCGGTCACCGAGGGCCACGCCGGCCACGCCTTCGCCCAGCTTCTCGACGCAACCCACGATCTCGTGCCCCGGGATCAGCGCCGGCTTCGGATGTGGAAGGTCCCCGTCAATCACATGCAGGTCCGTGCGGCATACCCCGCAGGCATGTACGCGGATGCGCACCTGGCCGGCGCCCGGCGTGGGCACGGGCACGCGCTGCGTGCCAAGCGTGTGACCGTCGAAGATCATGGCCTGCATGCTGGCGTCCATCTGGCATTCCTTGTCGGACTCGCCCGCGTAACGCGCGGGCAGTTGAGTCGATGGTTGCACGCGCCACGCGCACTGACTTGATCTGGCGCAAGTGTCGCACTCCTGCACTGATTACCTTTGACTGTAGTCGCTTCAACAACGCGAGAGGACATGGCGATGGCTTACAAGACAGTGCTGGTCGATCTGACCGACGACGGGGCAAGGCAGGCGCGGCTGGATGCGGCATTTGCGCTGGCGGCGGACTCCAATGGGCGCGTGATCGGACTCAGTGCGACCGGACCGATGCTCGATCCGTATCGCAGCGTGGGCGCGGAGACGATGCGCTATCAGGCCATGCACGCCGATATGTTGCGCGGCGTGGAGCAAGCGGGTACGCAGGCGCTGTCCGATGCCTGTGCGCGTCACGGTACGCCGACCGACTATTCGCACGTGCTGGCGGAACAGGATGCTGGTTGGGCGCTGGCCACGCACGGCATGGCCAGCGACATCATCCTGCCCGGTCTGCCGGGGGCGCCCAGTGAACTGCCCGTGCTGATGGCGTCGGCGGCCGAATATGCACTGTCAACGCGGGCCGGCCGATGCTGGTGGTGCCGCCCCAGGCGCGGCTGTCGAAGATCGATACCGCGCTGGTGGCGTGGAACGGCAGGCGCGAGGCGGCTCGCGCGGTTTGCGATGCGCTGCCGCTGCTCCAGCGCGCGAATCGAGTAATCCTGCTGGTGGTGATGGGCGGCAAGGGGCTTTGGCAGCATGGCGACGGCGAGCTGGTGCGCTGGCTTGGCACGCATGGTGTCCAAGCGTCGCTGGTGGTGGAAGAGCCGTCATCGGTGGCGGGTTGCCTGCTGCAGAAGGCGCTGCAGGTATCAGCCGACCTGCTGGTGGCCGGCGGCTACGGGCATTCAAGAATTGGCGAGCTGATGACCGGCGGCACGACCCGCACGTTGCTGCGCAACACGCCGGTGCCATTGCTCATTTCGCACTAGGCGGCCGCGCCGCCATGCCAGGAGATCAAGCCATGCTCGCCTATCCAAGCATCTTCGTGCATGTGGACGCCAGCCCGCGCGCGCTGATTCGCGCGAAGCTGGCCGTGCGAATCGCCACCGCCCAGCGTTGCCGCCTGGTAGGCGTATGTGCCACGTTCGCCACCGATCCACAGTCGTTTTATCGCGTGGATCACGCGGCGGCCGTCCTGGAGCAGGATCGCGCCCGACGCGAACGCCAGCATAAAACGCTGCAACAACGATTCGAGTCGGCGGTATGGAGCGAATCGGCGTCGGCGGAATGGCGCAGCGTGGATGGCGACCCGGTACGCCGGACGCTCAGGGAGGTAAAGGAGGCCGGGCTGCTGGTGGCCGGGCAAATCGATGCCAGCGAACCCGAGAGCGTGGTGGCGCCGCAGTTTCTCGAATCGCTCATATTGGAATCCGGTCGGCCCGTGCTGGTGGTGCCCTATGCCGGGCCGGCGCTGACCGTGGGGCGCCGCGCGCTGGTGGCGTGGGATGGCGGCAAGGAATGCGCGCGCGCCCTGCACGATGCACTGCCGCTGCTGTTAGGTAGCACCGTGCACCTGCTGCATGCCAATCCGGTCCACCACGCCCCGCGCGCCGATGCGGCACCGTTGGATATCGCGTGCCGTGTGCTGCGCGACGTGGGCGCCGATGTCCGCACGGAGTTCGAACCCGGCGCGAACGACGCCGCCATCGGCGACCTGATATTGTCGCGCGCCGCCGATGTGCAAGCCGACCTGCTGGTCATGGGCGCGTACGGGCACGGACGCTTCCGCGAACTGGTGCTGGGCGGCGTCACCAAGACCATCCTGAGTTCGATGACGATTCCCGTGCTGCTGGCGCACTGAGACGCATCACGCCAAGTTGGTGAAGCCGCCCGCGCCCCGGGGTTCCGATAGGCGCGGGCGGCGTCGGCATGCGCATCGCTAGCGTGCGAACAGCGCCGGGATCGGAGATTCCTCGAGCACGGTGCCGGGAATGTCTCCCAGCTTGCCGGCCAGCTTTCCGGCCAGCTTTCCGACCGTTTCGTCGCGCGCCTGCGCGCCGCAAACCAGCAAGTCGGTGCGCGCCGTCCGGGCGGTGGCCAGCAAAGCCTTGCCCAGTGACGGATGCGCGTCGCCCGTAAGTCCGAACAGGCAGGCGCGGATGCCCCGGCGCGCCAGCCACGTCAGCGCGTAGCTGGCCGGTGCCATATCGGTGTGGCGGTGTCGGGAGAAGGGAATGCAGCAAGCCAGCGCGACATGCTGCGCGCGGCGCAGGATCGGCAGCGCGTCGCGCAACGCACGCGCCGATTCGCGCGTGCCGCTCCACGCCACCATTACGCGCGCATAGGGCCACGCCTGCGTGGGCGCGGCGTCGTGCGTCAGCGGAATGACAAGGACCGGTGGTCCGGCCTCCAGGATGGTGCCTTCCACAAACTGTCGCGTGTCAACCGGGCAATGGCCGTCGCCAGCGCACGGCTGGCTGACGATGATCAGGTCAGCCAGGCGGCCTTCGCATTGCATGGCTTCAAGTGGCGTGCCTTCTCCCACGCGCCAGTCCACGGCGATGGGGGCACCTGCCGTCGCGGCCTCGAAGGCCAGGCGGCTGGACTCGCAATCGGCGAAGAGCGCCGCGTCGGGAGCCAGGCCGCGTTGCGGCAGCAGGCCCACAAGCGTTGCCGGCAACGCACAAGCCAGGGCGACCGCGTGGGAAAGCCGGGCCGTGGCGTACCTTGACGCATCGACGTGGACCACGATAGCTGAGATGTCCATCTGCCCCCTTGCCAGTGCCACGACATTGGGCACGCGTCAAATCTATGCCATGAAGTGAAGAAGCCGTTGCGAAAAATCAATCAATAGCGGACTGACTCGATCAATCAAAGGCATTGCGGCAGATCAAGTGCGATGGGCTGGAGCAGCCTAGTCTCGAAGCACCCTGACGCAGGCGGAGCCCAATCATGTACGAGAGAATTCTGGTGGCGGTGGATGGCGGCGATTCCGCCGACCTGGCGATGACGCAGGCCATCGGCATGGCTCGGGCGTTTCATGCCGATATCAAGCTGCTGTATGTGGTGGACGACAGCGAATTTTTCGATACGGCGGGCATGGCGGACACCGCTATGGTGCTGAGCCAGCTTGTACAGGGCGGCGAACGGGCACTGGACCTCGCCGCCGAGCGGTGCTCTCAAGCCGGGGTCACCTGCATCAAGGAGCTCGTGGAGCGTCCGCTTGGCCGCGGCAACATTTCGGAGACCATCGTCGAGCGCGCGGACACCTGGCCGGCCGACTTGATCGTCATGGGCACGCATGGGCGTCGCGGCATGCGGCGGGTCATCATGGGCAGCGTGTCTGAAGGCGTGGTGGCGCAGACCAGCAAGCCCGTGCTGCTGATTCGCGCGGAAGCCAGCAGTGTGGCGGCCGGCCGTCGCGGGCAGGTGGGATGAAAGATATTAGAGCGGCGATTCGCCGGGAAACAGGTTCGCCTCGATGGCGTAGCGCACCAGGGCGGCGTCGCTGCGAAGCTGGAGCTTTTCCAGCAGCCGCATTTTGTAGGTGCTGATGGTCTTCGAGCTGACGCATAGGGCATCGGCGATTTCGGTCAGCGATTCGCCGTTGACGATGCGCCGGTACACCTCCAACTCGCGGTCGGATAGGCTGGCATGCGGCGCATCGGTTTGCTCCTGCACGCCAAGCGCCAGCTTTTCCGCCATCTCGAGGCTGACATAGGTGCCGCCCGAGGCCACCTTGCGCAGGGCCGCGATGAGGTCATTGGCGGCGCTGTCTTTGGTCAGATATCCGGCCGCGCCAGCCCGGAATGCCCGTACCACGTACTGCTCCTCGGCATGCATGGTCAGCACCAGCACCCGGCTGGCCGGATACTCGTTGCGGACATGCCGCACCAGTTCCAGGCCGCTGCGCCCGGGCATCGACAGGTCCAGCAGGATCACATCGGGCGTGGTCTCGCGCAACACCTGCGGCACTTCGGAGCCCTTGGCCGCTTCGCCGACCACTTCCACGTCGTCCTCGCGCTCCAAAATATGGCGCAAGCCGTTGCGCACCACGGCATGATCGTCGGCAATGACCACTCGTATCATCGTCTCACTCCGCCACAGTGGCGCGTATGGGAAAGCGCAGGCATAGCGCGAATCCTTGCCCCGGCGCGTGCGTCAGCGCGAGCGTTCCGCCCAGCAGCCGGGTTCGCTCGCGAATGCCGAGCAGTCCGAAAGAACGGCGCGTGCGGTCGCGTAGCGCGCCGTCCCAGCCATTTCCGTTGTCGCGCACGCGCAGCACGTGTTCGTCGCCGTGCTGGTCCAGGGCGATCCACACGCGATTGGCCTGGGCATGGTGCACGACGTTGTTCAGTGCCTCCTGCACGATGCGGAAAACCGCCGTCGCCTCCTGTTCGCTTACGTCAAGGTGATCGGGGGCGCGCAGGTCGATCGTCAGGCCGTAGCGGCGGCTGAAATCCTTGGCCAGCCAGTCCAGCGCCGCCGGCAGCCCCAGTTCGTCGAGCAGGGCCGGGCGCAGGTCCGCGGAGATCTGCCGGACCGCGGCGATGGCGGCATCGATGGCGCCATGCATGGCTGCCGCGCGGCTCAGGCAATGCGACGCCGTGCCGGCTTCGCGCAGGTCGCCCTCTAGCATGGCAAGGTCCATCTTCAGCGCGCTCAGGCGTTGCCCGATGTCGTCATGCAGTTCGCGGGCGACGCGGCGCTTTTCTTCTTCGCGGCTTGCCAGGATGCTTTCGGAAAGCGCCTGCAGTTCCTCGCGCGAGCGCCGCAGCGCGGTTTCCGCCCGTACACGCTCGGTGATGTCGCGCAGCATGACGGTGAACAACTTGCGCCCCTGGCCGTCGTTCGTCTGGGAGATGGAAGCCTCGATGGGAAATTCGCTACCGTCGCGGCGCAGCGCATAGAGCGTACGCTGCAGGCCCATCTGCCGATCCGACACCCCCGTCACGCCGAACCGGCGCACGTGCTGGGTGTGCGCCGAGCGAAAACGCTCAGGCAGCAGGAGGTCGAGGGTTTTGCCGATGGCATCCAGCGCGGCAATCCCAAACAGCGCCTCGGCCATTGGGTTGAACAGCACGATCTGCTGCTGTTCGTTGATCGAGATGATCGCTTCCATGGAAGTCCGCACGATGGCTGCCAAACACGCCTCGTTGCCCGAGATCTGGGCGGGCAAGTGCGTCGCATCGCTGCGAAAGGGCGTGTCTTGGGTCATGTCGGGCCACTCTTAAGGGACGCTTAATGCCAAAGGCGTAATTCTTCTTTTTTCCTAAGACGGCAGCAGTCTGCTGATCAGAATATAGAAGATGCGTAACGCCCGCGCGACTGGCGCTCGGGATACGGGCGCCCATCCGCTCACATATATCGCACTTCATCGGTGTACGTATGCTTCATGGTTCACTTATCGCGCGCGCCGTACCTTGCTGCGATCGGCACCCAACATACCTCGCCGAGACGACGCGGCGCTGTTGTCTCATCAAATGCAGGTCTGGCAAACCGGCCCCCCTAGCGCTTGACGCGACGCAAAGGCCGGTCGCCATGGACTGCCATGCTGAAGACAGCCGGATTTGCCGGCAGCTGAATGACGGAGTCCATAATGACCAGCCTCAGACATTACGACCCGCTTTCCATCGAGCCAATCAGCGACATGCTGCGCGCGTTCCGCGGCACCGCCGATCCCGGCATGGTGTTCAAAGTCGATGTGACCGAGTCAGAGGGCAGCTACACGGTAACCGCCGAGGTGCCCGGTGTGAAACGCGAGGACATTGATATCAACGTCGCTCGCGGCACGGTCATGATTTCCGCCAAAGTTGAGCGTACGACCGAGCAGCGCGACGGCGAACGCGTGATCCGCCACGAGCGCTACAGCGGCGCCATGCGCCGAGCTTTCACGCTGGATGCCGACATCGACGAATCGAAGGTGGACGCCACCTATACCGACGGCGTTCTGCGGCTGGAGCTGCCCAAGAAGGAGGCCACGCCGCAGAAGCGTATCCAGATCCGTTCGGCAGAAGTGGCCACGCAATGAATGAAAATTGATGAACTTGGTTGCTCCGCTCCGCTCCGATCCACATTCCGCTGACCGGCTCGGTCCAGGACGCAGCGGTCGCGCGAACGCCTTGATCGTCGTCGATCGGGCGCGCTGAAGGCGGGAAACCGCGCGACGCTGGCCGCGCGCGCGTATCTCGAAGTAGCGTCAGACCACCGCGCTTCAGGCTGCCCCCACACAATTGCCGCGTCCTTGCCTGGGCTGAGCGTCGCGCTGGAGCAAGATGCCGAAGCCTCCGGCCAGTTCGCAGTCGATCAGGCCGGCCGCAAAACCTTGCAGCCACTGCTGGGCTTCGGATGCCGTTGGCGCCAATGCGTCCCAGCGCGCGGTAAAGCTCACGCCCATATCGTCGTCAGGAGCCAGAATACGAAACTCAGGGTGAACGGCATCGGTACGCAGGGTGACATGAAAGCCCCGATAGGTGTAAGTGACGGTGTTCATGAAGCTTCCTCTCCTGGAAGATTAGAAAGGAAGTTGCCGCCGCGCCCGGTGTACATGCGCGCCCACATCCACGCGTGCAGCATGCACGCGGCAGCCAGTAGGGTGCGAATCGGGTCGTGTGTCAATTGTTTGACCTGGGTGCTCGTGGGCGTGCCATGTACGCACCAGTTGCAGAAATGCTCGCAGTTGTTGCGTAGCAGGTGATAGGCGTCCTCGTCCAGCCGCGACGTGGCGCGACGCACCACGTCGGCGCCGCTGTAGCGCGCATGCTGCACGGTGACGACCTCGAAACCGTGGCTGTCGGCGAAGGCGTCGAGCGTGGTGCATTCCACGGGGCCTCGACGCAGCAGCGACTTGAATCCCGCGTAATGCACCACCTGCCCGTTGCCGATGTAGATGCCATGATGGCGATACCAGCGTCGCGGCGTGACAAGGTGCGTGCCTTCGCGCAGCGTCTGCGGCGCGCGGTTGGTTGCCACTGGCGCTATGTCAAAATCGTCCATTTCCATCTCCCGCCGGTTGGCACCGAGGGCACGGACGCGCGGCTTGTTGCTCTACGGAATTTCGCGCGGCGTTGCCGGGGGTGTGGCTGGAGTATTGGTCATGCGGGATATTGGTACCTATCAGCGCATGCCGGCAAACGCGTCACCCGATTGCCATGCGCGATGTGGGAATGGGGCTGTGCGGCGCGTCAGATTTCTTGGCACGGCTGTCAGGATTTCCTGACTCGCGCCTGCATTCGCCGGCGCCGCAATGGCTACGCGATCCGCGGGAAAGACCGCGCCCGCGAAGCGCGGTGAACAGCACCCAGCATCTGGTAGCCGGCAGGGGTAAGGTGCACCGTGGGAGACGCGGCCGGTGCGTTGGCCATGTCGATCAGGCGGCGGGTGGCAAGCGCGGCGAGATCGCGTGGATCGATATCGCGGCACGACCCCAGCGATCCCAGCACCATCAACGCGGCGATTTCATGGGCACTCAACATGGCATGTCTCCCCTTGGCAGCGGCAACTGTGTGTGTCTCGTCTTTTGCTTAGTGAAGATAGCCACTGTCAAATCGTTAGTGCGCTAAAACCCATAGCTGTTTGATAACGATCAATTGGAGGGCGCATGGACGATGCCACGTGACTTGCCTCGCCCTGTCCTATCCTAGGCTTCCCAACACGTAGGCGAGGGCCCCCGGCGTCGGAGACTCGCCGATCGCGCGTGCGATGACGACGGGCCCCATTCCAGTGCATCGCTGACCAGACTTCGCGGATCCATGTCTGATTTCATCGTCTAGTACCGCACGCGGGCGCGATCTATGACACCGGCACAGTGGCCCGTCACGGAGCGATGCCGAGTGCGTTGTTCCTTGATCTATCCCAAGCCTTAGTGACCCTTGTCGCCTACGCTTCGTGCATTGCCAAACGAACCATGCATGACTCAAAGGAGACGCCAAATGAACGACGATGTGCACGCCACGCTTCCCGCCTACCGGGATGCCCTGATCAATGATCTCAACGCTCTGGTTACCGATGCGCAAGCGTTGTTGCGCGAGGTTGCCAGCGATGCATCTGGCCGCTCGGCTGTGGCCCATGCCGATATGAAAAGACGCGTGGAAGACTTTCGCCAACGCATGGGCGTGCTGCGCGAAGGCGCGCGCCAGCGTACG
This sequence comes from Ralstonia sp. 25mfcol4.1, assembly GCF_900104095.1. GTDB lineage: Bacteria > Pseudomonadota > Gammaproteobacteria > Burkholderiales > Burkholderiaceae > Cupriavidus. Next base: position 15,663 of record NZ_FNJO01000018.1, read on the forward strand.
CGCGAGTTCGCAAAGGCCACCGACGTTTATGTGCACGAGCACCCATGGCAGTGCATCGGCACGGTGGCCGTGCTGTCTGCCGCCATCGGTGCCATTTCGACATTGGCCGGCAGCCGACGCCACTAATCTCTTCACCGAAGCCGACGGCTTGCTTGTCTGAAGGCGGCCGGTTCATGCTTCGTATTGGAGCTGAGGCCGTCGCGTACGCGGCTGGCCCTGCCAGCGTTTGGTTTGGCGCCGATTCCGCCCGCCCAATTCGTTCGCCATGTTCGCCGCGTCTGTCATCCTCGATGTGCCGCGCACTTAAGGGGCGATGCCTTCGCACAGGTTGGCCTGACGCTTGCAGTACTGCCAGGTGCCTTCCTCGCTATTCATTGTGAACGAGATGGTCAGATCTATTGGTTTGCGGCCAACGATCAGCGCGTGTTCCTGGATGATGCCCTGGTACACCGCCGCCAGATAGTATTGACCGGGCGGCACCCGCATATACAGCAGTGGCCCCTCGCTAACCACGCGCAGGACGCGTTCGTGTCGCGCATTGAGCAGCAGTACCTTGACATCCGCAAGCGACGCGCCATCCGACTGATCCTGGAATCGCAGGTGCACATTGAACTGCGGCGCGAGCGAGCGCATGCGAGCTACATCGTCGGCGCCGATGCCTCCCGACAGGTACGGAATGCTGGTGGCGCCCTGCTGCAGGGTGGCCTTGGGCGTGCTTGCATCCGCCTGGGCGCCAGCCGTGCCGGCCGATGAGGTGAAGGCAGCAAGGATCATGACGTTGACCCAGTAGCGGGGATTGCCGAGGAATCTCATGATCGAATCCGCTTTGTGGTTGCGTTGCCGCGTTGGTCTTCACTTTATGTCCGCATGGGCGGTGGGCGTTGATACAGCGCAAGGCGATTGCCATGCAATGCTCAGGGAGCAGGGCGAGCTGTCACCAACGGTGCGAGTTACGGCGTCGATATGGCCTGTTACCGGACAGGCGGCGCGACTGACACGCGGCGTGGCGCGATGCGTGCGCCCTTGCGGTGAATCAAATCACCGATCGCGTCAACGCCTAGTTTAGGGAAGGTGACATCTCTGGGTACGGCTACGTATCGTCGAACACATCATGAGCGCAATCGAGTTTTCAGGCATGTTGCCGACTTACTGCTCCGCAGGCCCAAGCCTTCAGTGCCAGGCGCGCGTCGATGGTGCGCCGGCGTGCTACGGCATTACGGCCGAAGCTCTGGAGGACCATTTCGGTGCGCGATCATGTCGGCCAGAAGACCTGTTCGTGGCCTATCAGAAGCACAAGAGGGCCATCGAGACGATGGCCCGCGGCCTGTTCGAGATGACCGGCGCCCACAGCATCTTGCTGCACAGCGGGCATTTTCGATTTGGCATGTAACTGCGAGACAGCGGGATCTTGAACGTTGCGAGAGTTGCGGTAAACCACAAGCGAGCCAAGCCGAGCGTCTTGCGAAGAGATGATTGACGATGAAAACTATCTGGGCCCGTCGCCGTGCCATTGTCATCCTATTGGCGATCCTCACCGCTTGCGCGAGCTATCCTCCAGGCGATCCACACCTTCTGACATTCCTGCAGGACGGCGTCACAACCCGGGAGGACGTGTACATGAAATTGGCCGAGCCGAGCGCGGTGTGGGAAGATGGCCGCATCCTGACTTATCAGCTTGACCACAACCATCAGGGTTATGTCCCGATGCGGCGCAGGGAAGCCGCTTGGAGCGCCAAGTACAGCCTGGTACTGTCCTTTGACAAACAAGGCATCCTTCGCCGGCATTCGTTGGTTAGGATGAAAGACGACCCTGTTGTCCCTTGAAATGGGTCGCGGGTGCACCCGCTTGGCCATGCCGATAATCCGATGATAGCAATCACGCCGCTCCCATGGACTCTGCGAAGGACAAAGGCCTTTTCCTTGATCCAGCCCAAATCGATGGAGGATTGTTCGCCTACCTTGTCAGAACAAGGGCGGATACACCGGTTTTGGAATCACCGTGTCGCGTTAGCGACCTTTCCAGTGCTGTACGGCGAACAAGCGCGTGCTGCCGTCCTCGATTCAAGGAGTCTGTAATGCAATCCATCGTACTTGCCGCTGATGGGTCAACGTACAGCGATGCGGCGGCGCACTTTGTGGCCGCCGGAAAATTGCTGAAGGGACCATTGATCGTCCATCTGGTCCATTGCATGCCGGACGTGTCGGGCGAGGTGAAGTCATACATCAGCGCCCCCGACCTGGCAGCATGGCACGCGGACGAAAGCAGCCGGACATTGCGGTCGGCCGCCGAGACCCTGAACCTCGGCGGCGTGTCGTTCGAGCAGCACGCGCTGACCGGATTCGCGCCAGAACGCATCGTCGAATTTGCACGCTCCGTCGATGCGTCGGCGATTGTGATGGGTACTCACGGCCGGGGCGCATTCTTCGATGCCATCGTCGGCTCCGTGGCGGGCCGTGTCATCGCTCATGCGCCGTGCCCCGTCATTCTGGTGAAGGGTGAAGCCGCGCGCGGCCGATGACCTGGCATGCCTGATGCCGGGCAGTAAAGCCGGTTCGTGGTTGTGCCGGGGCACATCGGGCAGCGGTAATTCGACGCAGCCGCAGATTCTTGGCGGCCTGGGCCGGCCGTCGTCGACACGAGCCGATTGCGCTTGCCGGAACCGCTCGCGCCTCTCGATGTGCCGCGGTTCAGGAGGAAATATCGAATCGGAAAACCCATGACGCTGGATCTTGAACACTTCACCCCATCGCTGTCGCTCGGCGGCGGGCTCCTTATCGGCTTGGCGGCGGCCGTGCTGATTCTCTTCAACGGCCGCATCGCCGGCATCAGCGGCATCCTGGGCGGATTGCTGGGCGTGCCTCGCCGTGACATGGCGTGGCGCATTGCCTTCCTTGCGGGGCTGCTCGCCGCACCGGTGCTGGGCCGCCTTGCGGGTCATCCTGCCGTTGCCAGCATCGAGGCTGGCTGGCCCCAAGTACTGGTGGCCGGCTTGCTCGTGGGCATCGGCACGCGATATGCAAGCGGATGTACCAGCGGGCATGGCGTATGCGGAATCTCGCGCGGTTCAGTACGGTCGATTGCCGGCACGCTCACCTTCATGGCAGCGGGCTTCCTGACCGTCTTCGTACAACGTCATTTGCAGGGAGCCTGAGATGGGCGTGGTCACTGCGTGGGTAGCTGGGCTGGTATTTGGGCTCGGCCTGATGGTGTCGGGCATGGCGAACCCTGCCAAGGTCCTGGGCTTCCTGGACCTTGCCGGCGTGTGGGACCCTTCGCTCGCTTTTGTAATGATCGGTGCGATCTCGCTGGCCGCACTCGGATTTCTGGTCGCCCGGCGCCGTGCACGTTCGTGGCTCGGACTGCCGATGCAGTGGCCCTCCAGCACGTCGATCACATGGCGCCTGATCCTCGGCAGTGCCACCTTCGGCATCGGCTGGGGGCTGGCGGGCTTCTGCCCGGGGCCCGCATTGGTGGCGCTGGGCGCAGGATATCCGAAGGCCGCCGGTTTCGTCCTAGCCATGCTGGCGGGGATGATGGTGTTCGAACTTATCGAACAGGCGAAATCGCGTGTGGCGCGCGCTTGAGCGTGGGCTGATCGTAGGTCGAACGTGGGTTGACACAAATCAACCCCAGGTCCGCCTGCTATCCCAGAATCGGAACTGACAGGTCGTTACGCAAAGCACTGGCCGTCAAGCCAGTCCTACATCGCACTGGCCACGACGATGCTGGCCGTCCGCGAGTCGCGACCCCATTCCTGAACAGGGACCACCATGCGTGATAGCGTACTCATATCGTCCGCCGAACTGGACGAAGCAATCCGTTCGGAAGCGGTTGTGCGGATCGATACGAGAGATGCGGCCCACTACGCTGAGGCGCATTTGCCCGGCGCGGTGAACATCCACGAGATATTCACCTATCTTGCGACCACCACACCGGAAGGTCTCAGGGCGCTGCGCGCTACCTTTGCGGCGGCCTTTGGCAAGGCGGGCTTGTCAGGCAATGAAACTGCCGTCGTCTATGAGCAGGCGATGGCCACGGGGTTCGGTCAATCGTGCCGGGGATATATCCTGCTCCGATACCTCGGTTATCCGCGCGACAAGATCAAGGTCCTGCATGGTGGCTACCAGGCGTGGAGCGCGGCCGGCCTGCCGAGTACGACCGAGGTTTTCACGCCTGCCTGCGCGACCTTTCCCACCACGGACGACGACACCGGCCTGCTGGTGGATCTGGCGGAAATGAAGCGCATCGTCGACGACCCACGCAACGTGAAGCTCGACGTGTGTGATGTCGATGAGTGGATCGGCGCGAGTTCCTCGCCGTACGGCAAGGACTTCTGCCCCCGCAAGGGCCGCATCCCGCATTCCGTCTGGATCGAGTGGTACCGCATGATTAAGCCGTCTGCCACGGGGAAGCGGTTCAAGTCGGCCGAGGAAATCCTGGCCGAATGCGCCACGGCGGGAATTCGCCGCGATACGCCCGTTGTCGTGTTCTGCTTCAAGGGCGCTCGTGCGTCGAACACCTTCGTCGCTCTGGAAGAGGCCGGCATACAGGACATACGCCTCTACCTTGGATCGTGGAACGAGTGGTCGAGGGCCATGACCTTGCCCATCGAAGCGGGGTTGCCTTATGCGGGCGCCGGCGCCGGCGCCGGGCGGCCAGTCGGTGACCGCAATTGCCAAAGCTAGGAGACGCCATGTCCAAGTATTACACATCGAAGTTCGCTTTCCGCCAGGCCGTTGGCCTGTGTCTCACGTCAGTTGCCATCGTGGCGATGGCGGCGCCGCCAGCTCCCGCAGCGCGCGGCACAAATGACTGCACGCGTGGGCCCGGCTATGGGATGCACGGCCGTTACGGCATGGGCCCCGACATGATGGGGGGAGGCATGGGCCCAGGCATGATGGGGGGAGGGATGGGTCCCGGCATGATGGGGGGCTATGGTGAGGGCCACGGGATGGGCATGGGTGCGCAGCACTGGGCGCGCATTCCGGGCATGAACCTGTCTGACGAACAACGCGCGAAGATCAATCGCATCGCCGACGACACGCGTAAGGCGCATTTGACTACCGTAGGCGCCATGCTGGACCAGCAGGCGCGGCTGCGCGACCTCTACGGCGCGCAAAAGCCGGACGAGGCCGCCATCGACGACGCCTACAAGACCATCGGCAAGCTGCGCAGCCAAATGTATGACTCGACAGTCGATGCACACAAGCGCATGGAGGCGGTGCTGACGAAGGAGCAGCAAGACGTCCTCCACAGGTATTGGCGCTAAGTGTCGCCGAGTCCGTAGCCCGCCAACATCCGGGCCTACCGAGCACTGCTTTACAACCCCGTGGTCTGCCGGGCATGCGCCGCGATTGCACGCAGACATCAGCGGAACTCGACGCAAACCTCCATCACCTTCGTTGATGCCGTTGCCAGCGATGGTGCGGCACCACCGACGACGCGCTGCATCTGATGGAAAGCTTGTCTGGCGAATGGATTGGGAGACGGTCGATGTATCACCATGTTCTTGTCGCTGTTGACGGCGGCGCCTGCGCCCTGCGTGCGCTGACTGAGGCGATCCGGCTTGCGGCGGCATGCCGCGCGCAACTGGAAGTCGTGCACGTAATTGACTACTCGTTCTTGCAGTACGACAGCGGTTACGGAATCCGGGCGGATATCACTCCGGAACTGCTGGAGTACGGTAAGAATCTCTTGCGCGACGCTGCAGGCGCGGCCGAGCAGGCCGGCGTAAAGTGCACGACGACATTGATCGATAACATCATCTGTCTGGGTGATGTTGCCGGGCAGATCCTGGAGCAGATCAACACATCCCACGCCGACGTAGTGGTGGTGGGCACCCACGGGCGTCACGGACTGAAGCGCGTATTTCTAGGGAGCGTTGCCGAATCATTGGCGCGAGCCTCCGCAGTGCCGGTGCTTCTGGTCAGGGAGGTTCCGCGCACGCACACGCATGAGATTTCTCCCGGCGAGGCGCTAGCGGACGCCTCGCGATGACCGTCGGTTTGCTGCTGCAAATGAGACCGATCGATCTGGACCGCGCCAGGCCCGTTCTTGCACCAGTCACGCTAGTGGCGTGACTGGTGTCGCTGGCGGAGAATCCCGATTCCGCGTGGTATCGATGTTGATCGAATCATGACTGGCTGTAGCCTGTGGCGGCCCAGCAGGGTGTTCCGGCTGCTGTGGTTCGGAGATGGCGCTTGCCAATCCGCGAACCCGCATCAGTAGGTCGCACTGGCCGAACCAAGACGCGCGCACGGCGATGCAGGCGGCCTCGAATGCTTTGACGCTCCCTCCAACGCTGAGCGCGTGCTGAAGCCACCGGCGGTGGCAGCGATCCTGATAGTCGATGTATCGCTGACGCAGCACAGGATCCAACGGAATCAAGCCATCTGACGCAGGAAACTCGGGCGCGCCAAGATAGGATTCAAACCAGAACAGGCAGGCACACGCGCGCATTCGGTCTTCGAGTTGGGTGTTGACGTAGGCCATGTCGGCTATCGGATGCGTAGGTTGTTTACCACATCGGAAACGCCCGGTGCGGACCATGCGGCGCCGGCAGCGGCTCGGCGCTCGGCCAGCGAGTCGACGGTTCCTTCCAGTGTGACGACGCCGGCGTTTGCCTTGATGGAGATGTGATGGGCTTCACGTTCCGCACGACGCCGAAGCGCAGATTCGATCTTTCCTTCAATTGCCTCGGGCACGATCTTCGGCACGACACGGATCAGGTTCGATACGCCAACTACGCCGCGGATATGGATGACCGCGTTTTCCGCCGCACGGCGCTGAAAGCCCCATTGGACGGTGCCACGGAGCGTAATCCAGCCCTTTTCGATTTCCACGTGCAGATTGTCGGCCGGCACATGCACATACCATTGCAACGCATTACGCGCGGCCAGCGCGACAGCTTCGTCGCCCAGCGTCGACTTCGGCGTCACCTCAAGTTTGACCACGACACCTTTGACACCGCTTATGCGCTCGGCGGCGGTTTCCGCGGCAATCTTTTCCGAGTACGTACCAACGTGGCCGGAGAGGGTCACGACTCCCTGGTGCACTTCGACGCCGATACCGGCGGCGGCTACGCGGGGATCCCAGTCGAGCTCCTCATCGATAAGCTGCTTGAGTTCCATGTCAGTTTTCATTCCATCCTCCTGCCTCGGTCATGCTGGCCATCGAAGGATGGCCCTGCATGCTGCAATCTAGAAGACCCTGGCATCTGGCCCTTGACGTGGCACAAATCAGCCCATCGGCGACGGGAAGGCAGCAGCTTGCTCAGTACTGCCGGCCCGCCCGCGGTGGCATGCAGGCTAGGCTTCGTTCGGCGACAGCCATGCAGGGCGCGGAGAGGCGCCGGGATCGGTTGTCGGCTGGGAAATCAGCGCCGTTGCAAACGCGTCGATGTCGGGGCGTGCGTCGCCGCTGATGACATCACGCTGCAACAACACCATCACGGGGTGCGGAGTACGACCCAGTGCCTCGGCAATCTCCTCGGCAGCGCGGAACCCGCCGCGTGCGGCCATGACGGCGGCGGCCGCCACGCCACGCCTGAACGGGCGCTGATCCCTCAGGAAGCTGCGCATCGGTGCGGCGAGATGACCGACCCAGACGGGCGCCATAAAGACCAGGTTTGCATACTCGGACAAGGGTGGGCCGGCGTAGCGATAGGGCACGTGCCGACGCAGAAGGTTGTCTATGACGCATCGGAGGTCACCCCGGAAGCCAGCGCGACTGACTGTGTCCTCGACTTCAAATAGGGGGCAGTCCAGACGATCGGCGAGCATTTGGGCAACCAGTCGCGTGGTACCGCTACGAGAGTAGAAAATCACAGCAATGTCGTTCATGGCGCGTGACCGGTAGTTGGGATCATTGGGATACAAGTCTTCCCAACCCAAGGCTAGGTTTCTCGGATTCTCCTCGCTTGATATGCGTCAAGGTCCCGGCAGTCAGGTTTCCTACGCTGAATGCAGGAACAGACTTTCTTGTGAAGGAGTTGCGATGATGCGAAAGCTTGCACTGAGTGCGATGGCTGCTGTGGTCATGGGTTCGCTGGCCGTATCCGCCGCGCATGCGCAGAAGAACTACACCGATGGTGGGGATCTTTATGGCGGGGCACATGCGGCAACGGGCAAGGCAGCACCGTCGAAGGAAGCCAAGAAGTCATCGACACAACGCTCCGGGAAGTTCGATCCCTACACTGACGGCGTACGTGAGAAGACGGCGTCTTCCGGCGCGAAGAAATTTCCTGACGAGCGCCCGCAACCGGATGATGTGGCGAGATCCGGGAAGTTCGATCCGTATTCGGAAGGACAGAGCAAGTAGGCGTGCATCGACGGGCGCGATCGGGCAGGCAAAGGCATGTCGCCACGGCATCTTGCTTGCCTTTCTCCGCAACGGCGATTGCGCCGGATCGATCTGACGCGCGGCGCTGTAAGTCATCCTTTCAAGATCGAGCTTCGCGCCACGTCTGGTGTGAAGATTGTGTAGTGGTCACGGAGACGTCATGGAACGAAACGAAGGCAGCGTGGATCGCGCCCTGCGCCTGGCGGTTGGCATCGCGCTGGTCGTATTCGCCCTGGGTGGAATCATTGGCCCGTGGGGTTGGGTTGGCCTTGTCCCGCTACTGACGGGACTCATCGGCTTTTGTCCGCTCTACCGCGTGTTCGGGTGGACCACCTGTGCCCGCCGTGGCGGTACCTCCCACGGAGGTCAACACGACTGAAACCTAGCGTGCCGGTACGGCTTCCTCCGGAGCGGAGAATGGCAGGCTGGCGACGATGCAGACTCCCGCGCCAGGGGGGCTTTCGATCTGGAGGCTGCCGCCGCGTTGCAGAATACGTTCCCGCATGCCGAGCAAACCGAACGCGTCTTGCCTCGGCGCCACTTCCGGCGCGAAGCCTACACCGTCATCCTGGATTTTGAGCTGGTAGCCTTGGGCATTCGTGGAAAGGTCTACAACCACGTGGCCCGCGTGCGCATGTTTCACGGTATTGGTCAGGGCTTCCTGCGCGACCCGGTAAAGGGTGATGGCGGCCCGCTCGTCCACCATTCCGATCGTCTCGTCGATTTGGCATTGCACCCGTAGACCGTGACGATGCTCCACCTCATGCGCGATCCAGTCGATTGCCGCATCCAGACCGAGATCGTCGAGGAGGGCGGGTCGCAGATTCGCCGCGATCCTGCGCACGGCGGAAGCCATGTTTTCAAGCCGATGGTTGATCTCGTCGAGCGTTTCGGCATGAGCGGCGCCGGCGCGGTTGGTACTAGCCGATGACATGTCGGCCTTGAGCAGCGATAGCGTCATTTGCATGGCAACGATTTGCTGACCCAGGTCGTCATGGAGTTCCCGGGCGATTCGCTTTTGCTCGTTCTCCCTGGCGTGTTGCACTAATGCCGCGGTGGAAGCGGAGCCTTCCAACTCCCATAGCCTGCGCCGGGCAGTGAGGTCCTGCGTGACCTTGGCGTAGCCCAGAAGTGTCCCGTCGTCCTTGTGCACGGCGGTGATGGTAACGTCGGCCCAAAACTGGCTGCTATCCTTTCGAATGCGCCACCCCTCGTCCTGTGCGCGTCCCGTGGTTGCCGCGGTGCGCAGCAACTGCTCCGGTTTTCCAGCAGCCAGGTCTTCCTTCGTATAGAAGACCGAGAAATGTCGGCCGATGATCTCGTCGGGGGTAAATCCCTTGATTCTTTGGGCGCCGAGGTTCCAACTCGTCACATGTCCGCTGGCGTCGAGCATGAAAATCGCATAATCACTGACGGCTTCGACCAGCAATCGATATCTGTGATCGATCTCGATGTCACTGAAGTTGGCGGCCCCTTGCCACGCCAAGCCGACAGATGCCACGGTACGCCTCCAGTGGGAATTCCGGTGTAACTCGTTATATGCACGGCTGCCCGCGTATGCAAGGGGGCGTTGGAAAGCAAATAAAAACGGTTTTGGACCGATTTCCGCTATTCGAGATCGTATTCCCGCATGACTTCGCGCGTGACGGCCTCGACCAGTGCAAGGCAGGGCGCATTGACGCCGGGGAAGGCATCGATCGCCCAGTTGCAGGCTTGTCCGGCCGTCATTGTCCGCTTGGGAAGAGGAATCTGGCATCCCCAGCATGTCTCCCCGAGATCGGCATTATCTTGCAGCCGACGCAGTATCTCGCGACGGATTTGTTCTGCGGTAGCTTGATGCTTAATCATGGGATCCCCCGTTATTTGGCATGGGTAAATCGCTTTTCGCCGCCGTCAGCACGAACGACGCGCGATGCGCTGGGACAGAACAACTGTCTGTCACCAGAAGGCGGGCGTCGTTGGCAGAAGTGGCGCCCGGCCCGAACAAGAAGCGTTATACGGACTTGATTGCGATCTTCTTCTCCGGCTTCTGGGCTTCGGCCGTCTTCGGCAGGGTCACCGTCAATACGCCGTTCTTGAACGCCGCGTCAATTTGCTCGACGTCGACGCCCTCGGGCATGCGGAATGCGCGCTCGAAGGAGCCGTAGTGGCGCTCATGGAGGAAATAGTCCTTGTTTTTTTCCTCCCTCTCGACACGCTTCTCCCCTTTGACGACGAGCCCTCCGTTTGACAACTTCACTTCGATGCTCTTCTCATCAAGGCCCGGCAATTCCATCGTGATTTCGTAGCCCTTGTCGGTTTCTACGAAATCGACGGCGGGACCAGCCGAGAACATCGACCCCATGTCGGGCATGGCTGACGCGAGGCCCTGCGTCAGCCGGGGGAACGAGGTCAGCTTGAAGTCTCGATCGAAGTTCTGGAACAGACGATCAACCTCGCGACGCAGTCCTTCCAACGGGTGCCACGCGTGCGGCATCCAGGGCTGCATCATTTCCTGTTGGTCCTTTGTGACAGGCAATTTGCTCTCTGTTTCGCCCATTTCATCGTCTCCTAAAAAATTGGGAAAGGCGATGTCATGCTAGGTGGTGTGCATCCCGTCCCGTTGATAAAGATCAATGGCCCGCTGCCCTCGGATGCAGGGCCTCGTCGTGCGAGGCTTTGCGGGCACTGAACGTGTTGGCTTGACGTATCGCAAGTGGTGGCGGTTGCCGGCATATACAGTGCGGGCAGCAGGCCTGGAGCCTGGAAGGAGTGTTTCGTCATGGACTTCGCCACGATCCTCGTACACCTGGATGGCACCCGACACCTGCATCAACGTGTGCACCTTTCCACGCAACTGGCTCTGGCCAATGGGGCACGGCTCATTGGCTTGTTCGCTACCGCCCGGCCCGATCCCAATGACATTCGGGGCTTGATAGATGGCGATCGCTATCTCGCGTCTTTCAACACCTGGCACGATCAGGCGTGCAGGGCGGCAAGGACTGCGTTTGAGGGCGCGACTTCCGGAGTAGGTATTACGACGGAATGGCGTGAATCGGAGTCGGGCAGTCAGTCGGCCGTTCTTGTGGCGTCTCGGCTGGCCGACTTGATCGTATTGGGACAGACCGATCCCACCGACCGGATGGCGTCTGGCGATCACCAGGCGGTCGACGAGATCATCCTGCGCTGCGGACGTCCAGTCCTGGTGGTGCCGCACACGGGGTCGTTCCCAACGATAGGGCAGCGGGTGGTGGTGGCGTGGAATGGCAGGGGCGAGGCGGCGCGTGCCATTCGCGACGCCCTGCCGATTCTGGCGCGCGCCACTTCCGTCGAGATCGTCCAATGCGTGGCGCCGGATCGTTGGGAAGATCCGTGGTGCTCGCCAGGCCAGTATGCCGTCGCGTGGCTGCATGATCATGGCATTCATGCAACCCTTTCGGAGTCGATGCTGGACAACGATGCCGAGGCAGGCGAACTGCTGCTGTCCCGCCTTGCGGATTCGGATGCGGATCTGCTTGTAATGGGCGCGTATGGTCACGCGAGAATGCGTGAAGTCGTGCTTGGCGGCGCCACTCGGACCCTGCTGCGCACGATGACGACGCCGGTCTTGTTGTCACACTAGCACGCCGTGCGCAGCCCTCGTGGACGGCCGGCTGGCGGCGCGCAGCCAGCGCATGATCTATTTCAGATTATGTGCACGGAGGCCAGTCCAGTTGATCCGCAAGTCCCGCGAAGGTGTAAGACGAAATGCGAATGATTCGTAGCGTAAATCTCATGATGCGGATGGCAGACACAATCGTTGGCACGTTGGCACGTTGGCACGCACCATGTATCTTGAAGAGGGAAAACGTCCGGCCGTCGCTGTTAGCGCGTGAGCCAGGCATGGTGTGCGCTGAGGAAGGCGCGAGCTGTCATGTACTGGGGGCACGATCAGGATGTCGGGTGCCAGAATGGTCAATAGCGCCGGAACAGTGTTTTCGGCCGTCACGCTTGCGGGTGGATTTGTCGCGCGGGCGTGGTTCGGGGATACCGTCGCCGACGGCGTCTGGCTGCTCGGGACGTTGCCCAACGTCATCGCGCTCACCGTCACGAGCGCCAAGGCCGTGTTTCGCAAGGAAACCGGTGTGGATCTGCTGGCCCTGGCGTCGGTGGTCGTTGCGCTGAGCCTCGGCGAATTCCTCGTGGCGGCCGTTATCTCGCTGATGCTGGCCAGTGGCCGTGCGCTGGAAGACTACGCGCAGTTCCGGGCGCAACGCGAGATGACCGCATTGCTCCGGCATGCTCCTCGCCAGGCTATCCGACAGGAACAAGGCAACTGGGTGTCCGTGGGCGTGAATGAGGTTCGCCCAGGCGATCGGCTTCTGGTGCGGCATGGCGAGGTGCTGCCCGTCGACGGTGTGTTGGCCTGCGCTGGCGATCTTGATGAATCTGCCCTGACGGGAGAGGCCACAATCCAGCGGCGGGCTGCTGGGGAAGCCGTTTGCAGCGGTGTGCTGAACGCCGGGTCCGTGCTGGAAATGGTTGCGCGTGCCACGGCGTCGGAGAGTATGTTTGCCGGAATTCTGCGTATGGTCGCGGCGGCACAGGCCGAACGCAGCCCGCTGACGCGCCTGGCCGATCGTTATGCCTTGTTCTTCATCGTTGTGGCGCTGGCCGTCGCGGGTGCCAGTTGGCTATGGAGCGGAGACGCCTTGCGCGTGCTGGCGGTACTGGTCGTGGCCACGCCGTGTCCGCTGATTCTGGGTGTACCGGTTGCCGTGGTGTCCGGATTGTCGCGTTGCGCAAGCCACGGTGTACTGGTGAAGGGCGGCGGCGCGATGGAACGCCTGGCGCGCGCCAGCATCCTGTTCTTCGACAAGACCGGCACACTTACCCGCGGTGCGGCGCGGCTTGCCGAGATGGCTAGCGCGCCGGGCGAGTCGACCGAGACGCTGCTGGGCCTTGCTGCATCGCTAGGTCAGGGATCGTCGCATGTTATCTCCGATGCGCTGATGACGACCGCGCGCGAGCGTGGCATGGCGCTTGCCACGCCAGCGGGTGTGAAAGAGCAGGCGGGCGCAGGTGTCGAGGGGATTGTCGACGGTCGTTTGGTCAGGATGGGTTCCAGCGCCTATGTGGTCGGTGATGCCAGTCTGCCGCTCTGGGCCGGCGCGATAGACCAGCGTATCCGCATGGGCGGCATGTCGGCGGTGTTCGTGGCCGTCGATGGTCAACTGGTTGGCATCCTGGCACTGGCGGATGCTATACGGGCTGAGACCCCTCGTGCATTGCGGCTTTTGCGGCGCGAGGGATTTGCGCGACAGGCCATGCTGACAGGGGACCGGCAGGATCTGGCGGAAGCCCTGGGGGCAATGCTAGGTGTTGAGGAGGTCTATGCGACACAATCGCCGACCCAGAAACTCGAGCGGATTCGGGCCGCCCGGCAGGATGGGCTGGTCATTATGGTGGGAGACGGTGTCAACGATGCGCCTGCCCTGGCCGCCGCTGATGTTGGCGTCGCGATGGGCGCTCGCGGCGCGGCCTCGGCTTCGGAGGTGGCGGACGTGGTGCTCCTAGTGGACCGCCTGGATCATCTGGCTGACGGGGTGCGGATCGCACGCCGCACGCTGCGGCTCGCCAAGCAGAGCGCAATATTGGGCATGGTGCTTTCCGTGGGCGCGATGGTCGCGGCGGGCCTTGGTGTGTTGCCGCCGCTGGAAGGCGCGATTCTTCAGGAGGCGATCGATGTGTTGGCCATCCTGATGGCCCTACGCGCCGCAGTACCCGCGCGCCAGGAGCGAAAAGCGACATTGGCCCCCGAAGTTGTGGGCCATCTGAGGGCGGAGCATGTGTTGCTGGAACCGATCATGGACAGGATTCGCGTAGTGGCCGACACCTTACCGACGTTGAGTGGCGAGACGGCGCGCTCCGAGTTGCGCGCGCTGAACCGGTCTCTGAGCGAGGTGCTGGTGCCGCACGAACGCAAGGACGATCTTCACCTCTACCCGGGTGTCGCGCAGTTGCTCGGCGGCGAGGACCCGATGGCAGCGATGAGTGGCATGCACCGCGAGATATTTCGACTGACATCGGGGCTGGACAAGGCCATCGCTGCGTTGCCGCCCCATGGTCCGAGCAGTGAGGCCGTGCATCACATACAGCGCTCGTTGTACGCCCTTGAAGCGGTTGTCCGACTGCATTGCGCGCAGGAAGACGAGCTGTATCACGCACTCGAGAAAATTGAGCCAAAGCGGGCATGAGACCCCGCTGGGCGCACCGCGCCGGATACCGGAATGCGCACGACAACACGGCATCCTGAAGTGTGGTGACCGCTCCGGGGCGAACAAGCCGAGTGCTAAGGCTGTGAGTCCTTGGCGGAGAGGCACGTGAAGACTGGCAAGTTTTTTCGAACCGGAAAGTCACCTAATAGTGATCTTCGCCAACACGTCGTCTGCGACGTGGTTTTTCGCTCGTGTTAAAACGAGAGAAATGGCGGGTTTTGTGCTCGAAACGGCCGGCCGCAGTATGCGATGGCAATGTCGCCTTCTGGCCGAATCCGGAAGTCGCCCGGCCACCAGGACTCGATGCGGGTCCGGACTTCCGTAGCCGACCCATGTGAGACATCCAGGGCGCTACACCATGGATGACTCCTTTTTGATTTATTTCTGACCCCGCGTCCATCACGTCAAGCCGACCAAACGTCGGTTGAAACCGGCCCAGTCGAGAGAGAGCATGGTCTCTTGTGCTCCGCCGTCAGGATTGTCCACATCGTAATAGCGGATCGATGATGCCTCCACCTGCGGGCTTCCATTGTGGTATCCGATGAAGATACGAAAGATCGCAGCAAGCTTTCCATAGCACAGGAACGCCTTGGCTAGTTCGCGAAAGAACTTCACATCAGTCTCTGGAAGCGCTGCCAGGGCCGCTTCGATACGCTCGATATGTAGGTTGGGCTGACGGGCAAAGCCGAACGAAGCTGAATTTTTTGGAGCTAGCACGTAGTAGCACAGGCCCGAGTCGTATGGCTTCGGAAATGGAAACGGAATCGTAAAACTACCGGCGTTGCTATATGAGGTGCGCGGCTCCATCGGCCTCAACGAATTGCTGGCTTAGACGCGCCCGATACGAGCAAACGCCGTTCGAGAATCGAACCACGTATGGTGCGTCAGTACTTGACCCTTCTCAACCGGGCAATGTATGTAATTCGAATGTGTGCCCGTGGAATGTACGCTCGTCGCGTGCCATGAGGCATTATCGGCGGCCACATTCCTATGCCAATCCCCTCGAAAAGAGGGATGGGGCGAATGGAGAACTATGGTATGCGCGATGCAGACCGCACTGCAAAGCGCCTGCCGAAGCGCCCTAACAGCGACTCTTCGAGACCCCCCAAGCTCTTCCTCTGACACGGCCGACGGCAGGTGCAATTTATCTCAGATTTGAATTATGACGAGGCTCTTCGATCGCAGCAGTAATGTGCTGCATCGCCAGGCCGCTATGGGCAAAATGACCGCGCCTTTGAATCGCTTTTTCCCGGGGCTCATCGTCTTGCGAATCTCACCAAGCTGTTGACGGGTGCGGCGGGACGTCAGCGTAAGCGGCGGCGTGTCTGCGTGCCATAACACTCGATGCCCTCGTAAGCTCCTATATACGATGGGTGCGGGCGTTCCGAGGGGTGTGTGGGTATGGGCGCGATCAAGAGCATCGGCTGGGCTGTCGTGGAAAAGCTGACGTTTATTGTTTGGCGGCTTGCCCTGGGCGATCTTCATGTTGTATCTCTGTATGCGATGGGTGTGGCGAAGGGTGGCCCATCGTGATAATTGATCCCTCCAGAGGCGCAGCCATTTCGGCCTCCATTTCGTCCCTCTTAAGAGTTCTTAAGTCGTGATCTCATGGGAACGGGAGGGATGCAGGTACCTTCGTCGAAGGCGATGGCGCGAGGGATTAATCTAAGATTAAGATCTTTTCCCTAATCTGCGCGTTCGGTTTCGCCCGGGCACGGCCGCGTGTTCCGGGCGGCATAACGCAATTTCGACGGCCCTCTCCATACCCGACATGCACCAGTCCACCAACCAGGAACGCATCAACAGAGACGCGGCTGACCACGACCATCCGTTTTCGTCGCCTACCGGTGCGAGCGCCTGGCGATCGTCTGCTGTGATGGGCTGGGCGGCGTTGTTCGTGGCCGTGGCGCTGCTGGTGTGGTTCGGGACGCTGGGCCTGCGGCACCTGGTGGGGCCCGACGAAGGGCGCTACGCGGAAATCTCGCGCGAGATGCTGGCCACGGGCGACTGGGTCACGATCCGCTACAACGCGCTGAAGTATTTCGAAAAGCCGCCATTCCACATGTGGGCAACCGCCGTGACCTACGCGCTGTTCGGCGTGGGCGAATGGCAAGCACGCCTGACCGTGGCGCTGGCCGGCCTGCTGGGTATCGGCATGTCGATGCTGGCCACCTGGCGCTGGTTCGGCCCGCGTGCCGCCGCGTTTGCCGGGCTGGCGCTGCTGGCCGCGCCGATGTGGAGCGTGGCCGCGCATTTCAACACGCTCGACATGACGCTGGCGGGCGTGATGTCGTGCATCCTGGCCTGCATGCTGGTGGCCCAGCACCCGGGCGCCTCGCCAGCAAGCCGGCTGCGGTGGATGGTCGCGTGCTGGGCGGCGATGGGCGTGGCCATCCTGACCAAGGGGCTGGTGGGCATCGCGTTGCCCGGCCTGGTGCTGGTGGTCTATACGCTGGTCACGCGCGATTGGGGATTGTGGCGCAGGCTGCACCTGAGCGCTGGCGCGGTGACGATGCTGGTCGTCGCCATGCCGTGGTTCTACCTGGTGTCCGAGCGCAATCCCGAGTTCCTGAACTTCTTCTTTATCCACGAACACTGGCAGCGATACACGTCCGGCGTGCATTCGCGCGGCGGCCCGATCGTGTACTTCGTGCCGCTGGTACTGGCGGGCTTCCTGCCCTGGGCGGGCCTGTTCCCCCGGCTCTGGACAGCCATGCGCAGCGCGGCCCCGGCCGAGGATGCCACCACGCGCGCGCGCTTCCGTCCGGCGCTGATGGCCGGCATCTGGGCCATCGCCATCTTCGTGTTCTTCAGTCTGTCGCGCTCGAAGCTGCCCGGCTACATCGTGCCGGTATTCCCGGCGCTG
Source organism: Ralstonia sp. 25mfcol4.1 (assembly GCF_900104095.1). Classification (GTDB taxonomy): domain Bacteria; phylum Pseudomonadota; class Gammaproteobacteria; order Burkholderiales; family Burkholderiaceae; genus Cupriavidus. Next base: position 33,106 of record NZ_FNJO01000018.1, read on the forward strand.
GGCATCCTGGCCGGCGTGGCGCTCGACCGCATGGATGCGCGGGCCTGGGGCCGCCAGCTGCGGGCCATGGCCATCGTTGCGATCTGCGGCTTGCTGGCCAGCCCGATCGTGGCCACGCTCAATGCCAACCACACGCCCAATGCGTTCTACCGCGCCTATGCCGTCTGGGTCGCCGTGGCCTTCGTGGTGATGCTGCTGGCCATCCTTGCCGCACGCATGCTGCTGCAGCGTCGTGGCGTGCTGCCCAGCGTGGCCGTCTACGCCCTGGGCATGTACATGGGATTCACCGCCGCACTGCTCGGCCACGAGACGGTGGGCGGCCCGGCATCGGGCGCCGACCTGGTGCCGCAGATCCACCAGCGGCTGACGCCGGGCATGAAGCTGTACGGCGTCAACATGCTGGATCACACACTGCCGTTCTACCTGGGCCATCCGCTGACGATGGTGGGGGCGGCGGACGAGCTGACATTCGGCACCACGGTGGAACCGCAGCGATGGGTGCCCGACATGGCGGCCTTCGCAACGGTCTGGAAGCAGGGCGAGCCCGCGATGGCGGTCATGTCGTCCCAGACCTACAGGGAACTGTCGCCACGCCTTCCACTCTACGTCGTGGCGCGCGACTGGCGCCGTGTGGTGGTGACCAACGTCCCGGCTGAGCCGCCGCCACAGGCGCGCTAGACCGACCTTCGAACTACCCGTTTTGGCCGACACCGCGCGGCCCTTTTTCGTTTTGAAAGATTCCCGATCCATGCACCAAAAGCGAGTCCTGATTCTTGGCGTCAACGGCTTCATCGGCCACCACCTGACGCGCCGCATCCTGGAAACCACGCAGTGGGAGGTCTACGGCATGGACATGTCGTCGGACCGCCTGGGCGACCTGGTGAACCATCCGCGCATGCACTTCTCCGAGGGTGACATCACCATCAACAAGGAGTGGGTGGAGTACAACATCCGCAAGTGCGACGTGATCCTGCCGCTGGTGGCCATCGCCACGCCGGCCACGTACGTGCGCAACCCGCTGCGCGTGTTCGAGCTGGACTTCGAGGCCAACCTGCCGATCGTGCGCAGCGCCGTGAAGTACGGCAAGCACCTGGTGTTCCCGTCGACCTCCGAGGTCTACGGCATGTGCGCCGACGAGGAATTCGACCCCGAGGCCTCGCCGCTGATCTACGGCCCGATCAACAAGCCGCGCTGGATCTACGCCTGCTCCAAGCAGCTGATGGACCGCGTGATCCACGCCTACGGCATGGAGCAGGGCCTGAACTACACGCTGTTCCGCCCGTTCAACTGGATCGGCGCGGGGCTGGACTCGATCTTCGAATCGAAGGAAGGGTCGTCGCGCGTGGTGACGCAGTTCCTTGGCCATATCGTGCGCGGCGAGCCGATCAAGCTGGTCGATGGCGGCGCGCAGAAGCGGGCCTTTGCCGATATCTCGGACGGCATCTCGGCGCTGATGCAGATCATCGAGAACAAGGATGGCGTGGCCAGCGGCAAGATCTTCAACATCGGCAACCCGAAGAACATCCACTCGGTGCGCGAGCTGGCCGAGATGATGCTGAAGATGGCGGCCGATTACCCGGAGTACGCCGAGGAAGCGCGCAAGACGCAGATCGTGGAGACGTCGTCGGGCGAGTTCTACGGCAAGGGCTACCAGGACGTGCAGCATCGCGTGCCGAAGATCGACAACACGATCGACGAACTGGGCTGGAAGCCCGAGGTGACGATGGAACAGGCGCTGCGCCGCATCTTCGAGGCCTACCGCGACAAGGTGGTGGACGCCCGTACGCTGGTCAACGACACACAGTGAAGGCGGCGTTAAGCCAGTCGTCATGCGCACGTGGGCGTCGCTTGCGGCGAATTCCCGTGCTCGATGAGCGGGGACGATTGCATTCTTGCATCGACGCTCCGGCGTGCGAGACCCTTCTCACTCACGCACACAGCTATACTCAGAAGTACGCAGATAATTCCCGCTCACTGTGGCCCAATGCGTCAAGAGGGATTCAGCTTTGCGCATGCCCTATCACGCATCGCGACGCCTTCAACGGTGCATTTTTCGTGATTACTTCCCGCGCATCAGTGTTGACGTCCGTTGTAACCACAAAGGATCGTCACGGAACCGGCGTGTAAAGAGTGCATTCCATGAATAGGAACCAGCCGACACGTGCACTCTTTGGCACACAGTTTGCCCGGTCTCGGAGCGATACCGGGTGTTCCAGGAACCCTGGCGCCAGTTGCGGCACGCCGCCGGCATCGCGAATCAGCCGAAGCAGGCTATCCAGCGCCGCCATCGGGTCATCCTGCACCAGATAGGCTTCGAGATTGAGGCTTCCACTGCCGGCGTAGCACATGCCGTTGGGTAACCGCTGTCCGTCCATCGGCACGATTGGAATCGAGCACCGGATGAGCAACATCGCCTCGACGAAACCACACTCGAACCCGAGGACAATTCGCGGCCCCTCACGGGCAATTCGTACCCGTTTCTGCGAGGTCACCGGCCGCGTGATCGCCGGTCCGGCGTCGTCCAAAACCTGATGGTTCAGGAACGGCCACATCTAAATGACGCGGCTGGATCTCCTCCATCCCAGCCTGGCGCTGTGAGCAATGCTGCGCGGACTTCAGCGTGCGCGTCCAACGCTATGCGCCGCATCGGTCGCACCGAAGTCGCCAAGGACGGCGCCTTGAGCCGCAAGCGCGTGACCTTGGTAAGCGCCGAGCGGCATTGGGCAAATCGAGTTGCAGCGAGGCGGCGAGCGTTTTGGCGACCCGACGGCATGCCAGCGCCCGATCGATCAGGCTTGCCACCAGGCTGCGTAGGAAGCGACGAAATTCGCCGTGAGGTCCAACATGCAACGGCACAACAGCCTCGGCACCCGCCTGGGCCGCCAGCGCGGACCGTGCACACGCTTCAGCGGAGGCCCCCTGCGCTGCACGGCCTGGCGCCTTCGAGCATTTGCGCGGCAAATGGGAGAACGACGTTCGACGCGGTGTATTTCGACATGATTCCGACCGAGCGGCTGGTGTACAGCTACGAGATGCACATGGGCGACCGCAAGATCTCGGTGTCGCTGGCTGTGTTCGAGCTGAAAGCCGTGGGGCAGGGCACGCAACTGAGGCTGACCGAGCATGGCGCATTCCTCGACGGCTATGACGATGCCGGCTCGCGCGAACACGACTAGCGGCTGCTGCTCGATGCCGTCGGTGAATGGGTGGGGCAGCAGGGCGCAACGCTAGGCCTTGCGCAGGCTGCGCCATTCGGCCCACTGCCACGACAGCAGCGCGGGCACGCCGAACGCCAGTTCCCTTGCGCGCTTGACCAGGGCCAGTGCCAGCGAGGTCTGCGGCGCGATGCCCAGGCCGGTGCCCAGCACCACGAGCACGGCTTCCTGCACGCCCAGGCCGGCGGGGATGAAAAAGACGATCTGGCGCGCCGCCAGCGTCAGGGCTTCGATGACCAGCGCGGCGCCAAAGTTCAGGGGATGGCCCAGCAGTGACAGGCCCCACCAGACTTCCAGCGTGCCCACGGACAGCCCGGCCAGTTGCCATGCCAGCGTGCTGAACAGCGCGCGTGCGCGCCGACAGAGTGCGCGAATCTGCGCGTCCAGCCGCTTGCCATCGATGTGCGATGCCAGCCAGTGCTCGTGGCCCAGGATGCGGCGCGCCGCCCCTTCCAGCCGCGTGAACCATGCGCCGTGCCGCAGCGCCCAGGCGAACAGCGCCGGGACCGGCAGCGACAGCAGCAGCCCGATCGCAATCAGCATGCCGTGGCCCGTCAACGGGGTGGTCGAGACCAGCAGCAGCACGCCGGCCAGCGCGAACAGGTATTGCGCGAACATCGTCACCATGACTTCAATCACCACGCTGGCCGTGACGGCACTCCCGTCGGGCACGCGGCGCCACGTCAGGCGGATACCGACGATTTCGCCGCCGATGCCGGCGCTTGGGAGCAGCCGCGTGACGGCCTCGCGCACGGTGGCAACCCAGAGCAGGAAACTGGTATCGGCCCGGGCCGCGGGATCGGCCGGCGCCAGCAGCGTGCGCCATCCGCGTGCATCGAGCCATAACGCGGCCAGGTGGATGGGCACCAGCCACAGCAATGGCCAGCCGGCGCGCCGCAGGATGTCGCCCACTTCGGCCAGGCCCGACAGGGTGACCACGGCGGTGAGGATCAGCAAGCCCGCCAGCGCGCCCGCCAGCGCCAAGCGTTTGAGCCTCATGCGGCGATCAGGTCGGCAAAGCCGCCGCGCCGCGGGGCCACGCGTTCGGCCGCCGCGCGCACCCGGGGCGACAGCAGCGCCGCCAGTTCGTCGGCATGCCGATAACCGGTCATCGACGCGCCGATCCGCGCGCCCGAGCTGACAGCCGGATGGCAATAGATCTCCACCACGCCGTCCGGCAGCCGATCGAGCGCGGCAAGCAGCGCGGATTCGTCCATCGCCCCGCTGGACGACAGCCCGAGCACGAAATCGTTGTGCGCAATGCCGGCGCGGTCCAGCCGCCGGTGCAGCAAGGCCAGCCAAGGGCGAAGGAACAGCGGGCCACGGGCCTCGCGTGGCAGCCGCATGGCGCGCAGGCCATAGTCGTGCCCGATGCGCAGGATCAGCCCCAGCACGGTGGGATGCAGGTGGAAGTGCTTGTGCGCGTTCACGTGGTCGAGTGGCAGGCCGGTACGCGCGAACGCGTCGAACTGGGCGCGGGCACGACAGTGTGGTGACAATGGCCGTCGAGCCGGAATCCGGTCTTCTGAAACCTATTGGCTGGACACCGACCGGTGAGAAAGGCCATCGGTTCTTCACCTTGTCCTCTACTGGAAAGTCGATGTATGTGGCCAACGAAGGTAGCGACAGCACTGCCGAGCTGACGTTCGACGAGCATTCGGGCCAGTTGATTGCAAGCGGAAACGTGATGCCAACGGGTAGCCCTGTTTGCATCGTCGTTAGGCAGTGACTCGTAGACCGGCAAGCCAAACAAACGAAGATGAAAACATCTCGCCTCCGCTCCGGGGGTACTGGATCTCGATCCCTGCATAGGGTCAAGTACTACAGTCTTGTGGCCGGGCTAATACTAACTTTGGCCGCCAGCTTTATCGCATGGGATGCGCTTCTACGATAGCCGGGAGCGGAGACAAATGAATGCTACGTGGTGTGATGTCGATCGACCGGCCGCTTTGCGGGCGAACTGAGTCATTGCCGACGGGCTTGGGATTGGCTGCTGTTGGCCGACCTCGCCCTGCCGGTTTTCCGTCGGCATGGCCGGCGGTCTCTGAACGAGCTCGTCTTCTTCAGAAGGAGACGCGCGGCGCGTTACCTGAGGGGCGCGGAGGGAGAACTTGCAGCCAGGGCCAACAGCCGATCCGTTCGACCGGCGAGCCAGCCTATCGGTCTCGAATGGGCACGTCGACTTTCTTGCCCTGCACTTGATACTCCAATGTGCTTCCTTTCGGGGCACCCAAGTCAAAGAGTTTCTGCTTTAGGAAGGGGAGTCCTCTGTCGAGGTCGATCAGATCCACGTCAACGCCTACCCATATAATTTTGCGCTCCTTCGAGAGCGAGCTGCCGCCGCCCGTGACCTTACCGAGCTTTGCTTCTTTCAAGGCTGCATCGAGTGGGTCCTCGTACTTTTGCCCCCTCTCGATCGGCATAATTGATTCGTTGATTCTCACGAATACAAATGTCGGCGCCTTTTGGGCCAGCGTTACGCACGGCAGGAATAGCGCCAGGAGGAGCGGAAAAATGCGTTTGCAGATCATGATATGGGCGAGACTTCTGAATTCGACGGGCTGTCCAGCTAGAGATTGTTGACGATCTGAGGCGCACTATCGAACGACTGGTACTGACCGATTTCCAGGCCGCCGACGACCGGCCGTTACTGGCCGGACCCCGTCGTCGACCCACATTCACAGGCTAGGTCCAGCTCAATCGGCGGTTCGCGACCCTTCTCGGTCATTTGGCGACTGGAGGTGTGATGTCCGCTTCGGGCCAAAGAGCGGTCGGTAGACCGTGAACGCTACAGAATTAGAGTGCCCGTGCATCGCTAGCTGGAGCGATGCACGGGCGCGCTTCTTAACGGACCTTCTCGATGTCCCCAGGCTTCCAGGTCTGCTTGAAGAACGCTTCCTCAGGCGAATAGAGCCTGAGGATGACGAAGTAGCCCTTGCCCGGCAGCGTGCGCAGCCAGTTCTTCTCTTTGCCGGCCGGCGCGTTGGGGCCAAAGTACAAGTCGATTGAACCATCGGGGTTCTGCACGGGCTTGTCCATCTGATTCAACGACGGGTGATCCTGGCCGTTGTCGAGCCCAGATGCGGTCATGCCGTCGTAGACGGTTGCGGACCAGAAGTTCTTCGCCGGGATGTTCGGTGGCAGGTGCAGGCTGTATGACTGTCCACCATCGAGGAAATTGCCGTCCTTGTCGCGGAACGTGACCGGATACTTGGCACCGGCATTCACCAGATTTTTCACCATGCCTGGGCTGGCGGAATAGGCGCTGGTGTAATAGCCAGAGCGTTGTTCGAGATTCGTAAACGATCGGCCTGACTGGAAGGAGGTGTCTTCGCCCGCGAATACATTCACCCATTTGCGATCTGGATAGTACAAGCCCCCAGGCTCGCGCGTGACCATATCGGTGATCACGACCTTGCTCATCTTGAAAGCGGTCTTCGCGGCTCGGTCAAGCAGTGAACGCATCTCAGGAGTCGGAGAGAACTGCTTGTCCTTCTCGATGCCGATTGTATGCAGGAAGCCCCGCATGTCGAGGTCAGCGGGGGCGACGTACTCGCTGTCGATGAAGCGTGACAGCATGTCAAAATAGCTCGCATCACTCGGGAAGAGCAGATTGGCGGGCTTCGTATTTCCGTCGGGGAACTGCATGGGCTTGGCCAATGCCTTCTGGCCGAGAGGGTAGATTCGCGTGGCGGCGATTTGCGCGTTCGCCTTCGACAGGTCTTTCGGGTCACTGAAGAACGTGCGCCAGAACAGGAAGACGTTGTAGGTGCGCGAACGATAGACGAAGGCGCCCTTGGGCAAGCTGGCTTTGGGTGGCTCGCCTTTGTAGTCCGGGGGCAGGAGCACATAGATGCCACCTTTGCCCTTGTCTGGGCCAGCTAGGCCGACATCACCGGTCCAGGTGTGACCGTCAATCGTCGGGCCGACAAGTGGGCGCTGGAAAAAGTCATCCAGGATCCCCTGCACACCGGCGGGTGCCTCTACTACGAGCGGACCGTCCTTCTTCAGGTCCAGGTATCCCATCGCGTAGACGACATCGGAGTTCGGCGTGGTAACCTGTGTGGAGGCCCTGATCCGTTCTTTCCACGTTGGCAGCACGTTGTAGCCAGCGCCGAAGACTTTCTCGGATCCTTCCTTCATCGCCCAGAGGTTGATCGCCGGCAGCGCCCACAGATAGGCCTGCGTCGCGCGCTGAAAGAGCAGTTCGTCCTGCAGCATGCGCGAGGATTCCGGCGTGGGATAGTCCTTCACGAACGGCGCGTTGGCGAGGGTGTCGTAGCGGGAGCCCTGTGCGATCGCGGCACTGGACACGCACAACGCAATGACGGCCATGATGATCGATGTCGGGTGTGGTGCTTTCATTTGAACCCCTAGATATTTGAATTGGCTGTTGCAGTGCACCTGCGATCGTCGAATGTCATGCCACCTTGCGGATCACCGGCGGCTTCCACGAGCCATCGAGGATCGGCTGCTTACCCCAATAGGCGCGGATATAAAGCGAGAAGGCGCCGTTCGGTGCCGGCAGCCAGTTGGACTCACGCTCCGCGCCCGGCGATTTCGCACCCACATACAGCGTTAGTGATCCATCTGCGTTGCGCTTCAGCGTGGTGTTCTTCGTGCCGAGCGAGTAGCGCTTGAGGTTGTTCGGATGGAACAGGTGCTTGTCGTTGTACAGCGTCAGGGACCAGAAGCCGTTGACAGGTGGTTCCTGCCCGGCCGGGAAGACGATCTCGTAATTGCTGACGCCGGTCAGTGCCCCACCGGCACCGTCGAAGTCGGTATAGAAATATTGAGTCTCGGTGGGCCGGTTGTCGAACATGTTCGACTTGGCCGTGCCGGTACGGTCGAAGTAGTCGAATCCGGTCTGAGCGTTGTTGGTCGAGCGGTTCCAGCCATTGCCGGCGGGCAGGCCATTGCGGCGCCATTCGAAGAACGGCCCGATGGCGTCACGTTCGGTCTCGACCGCAGTCGAGACGAGCAGCTTCTTGATCTCCGCATCGCGGTTGGCGACTTCCATCAGCGAACGGAACTGCGCGTACAGCGCTTCCTCGCCAGGCAGCGGCGGCACGGTGTCCAGCACCTCTCCGAATTGGTCGAAGAACTTTTCCGGGATGACCCACTTGGTCTCGCCGGCGCTGGCACCGGCATCGGATTTGGGGCCGGGAATCTCCGGCGCCTTCGCCCAGTCGATGGTTTTCATGCGGCCGTCGAACTGCTTCAGCGGATAGAAGACGATCTGGTTGATGACCGGTTGGATTGCCTTGCGATCCTCTGCCGTATCGTTCATGAAGACGCGCGGAATAGCGTTGGCCAGCGACGTCGGGCAGCGGATCACTGCGTTGATGCCGGCGGGCTTGCTGCCTTTCCAATTGGGCCCCGCCAGCAGGTAGAATCCGGGCTTGGTCTTGTAAGGCTTGCCAACCTGGCCGAATTGGTTGGTTCGCGCGTCGTACAGCGCATAGACCCAGAACCGGTCGCCAAAGTTGGGCACCTGGGCCACTACTGGCTCTTCGTCCAAATGGAAAAATCCCAGCCCGTAGACCACGTCCTGATTTGGACACGTCACGAAGGTCTCGGCGGGATCGATGTAGTCGTGCAGCATGCCTACCTGCCCGCGCGGAGCTGCCGGCAACACGCCATTAAGCAGGCCTGGATGAGGTGCCTGGGTAATGCGCGCGAACCGGTTGAGCATATTGACCATCGGCCAGCCCCACACATAGGCCATGCGAGCGATGACCTGCGCATAGCCAGCGTGCATCGGCAAGCCGGTAGGCGGTTGTATTTCCTTTGAGGCAGGTGTTCCGGTCGAGCCGGCGTTCGCTTGGGCGCCGCCCTTCGATTCTGCAGCTCCTGCGGTCGCCGACATTGTCGACAGCGACGCCAGGGTCAGTGGTGCCGTCCCGCCGAGTACGGCTAGTAGCCTGCGCGTGGTATCAACTTTGTCCGAGTTTGCCATCGTCAGCCTCATCTATTAGGAGAGGGGCTGGGTGTGAAGACGTCAAAACATGCAGCCGCAGACTGTCATCTGCACACCCAGTCGAGCTTCTAATACTGCACAGATTGGCGAACGGCCAGAAGTAAAAGTTTCTTGCGCTAGATATGAACGATTCCACAGCGAGCGTCTTGGGTGGCCGAATCGTTCCGGCGTTGCCACTCAAAGGGAACCCGCGGCGTCTCCCTAGCGCTCCATCCATTCTGTTGTGTGAGATGTGCAGACCTAATTTAACCTTCATCTAATTCAGTGACGGCGCGGGGCCTCTATAGTGAATCTGCTTCGTGGGGGACTTAGTGCACCAAGGGGGAGCCATGCGGAAGTTCGCTTTGACTGTGATTCTGTCAACGCTTCTTGGCGCCTGTGGAGGGGATGGGGGTGACAATACAATGGGTAGTAGCGGTGTCGTGTCCCCGCAGGATGTCTCGGTCCCATTACAGACCGCCGTGGCTAATGTGGTCATGGGGGGAATGTCCGTCAATTTTTCCATTTCTGGCACTGCGGACAACGTTGCTGTGACGGGGAATGGCACCTTGACCGATACCCCGGGAGTCACCACAACACTTAACGGCACCACGGTCGTCGAGACAACAGAAACCATGACCGACACGATTGTGCTGAACGGTACTTCTGAACAGGCAACGGAAACGATGGAAATCTTCAGGAACCCGGATACCTTCGCAGAAGTCAGCGAAGACCGGGGCGGTACGGTGGTCGACTTTCCCCCTTACACCTACCCGGCGTCGGTCAAGCCGGGCGACGGCGGCACGTTAGCAACCGGCAAGATGTTTTCCGACAATACCCGTACAAACCAGACAGGCACCGTGGAGCTTTCCTATAGTGTCGACCCTGATACATCGTCGTCCGTATTGGTGACGCTAAAGGAAAAGGATTTTGACAGCAATAGCGTGCAGGCGGCTGAAGACGACCGTACGTTCGAGGTCGACACTAAGGGAAAACCAAAGCACGTCAAGGATAAGGTGAAGGGCAAGCACAACGGGCACCAGGTGGACATAGAAGACGACGACTGAAATTGCGAAGAAATTTCTAGCTCATCCACGCACGGCACGTGATGAAACGACGACTGTTTGAGGTCATCTGGTGGCTATCCGTCCTGTGGATTGGCTTGACGATCGGCTATTTCACTGCCGTTAACCTGGAAGCCGCCTACATTCCTGGCGAGGGGCTTGGTTTGGGACTTACTTTCGCATCTCCCGGATTGGTCGGCCTTGTCGTCTGCTACTTCGCCTACGGCACGGCTTGGCGCCCACCACGGCATGGCGAACTGGACGGCTAAGGCACGCATCCACTGAGGTCGATACGCACGAGTCTGCGGCCCCTTCTCACCGGCGACCAAGTAGCTTGATCTGTGATGTCTCTTATCTTCGCGCAGCCGACGCTTGAACGTCTCGGTGAAGCCGCGCGCGGGCGGCTGTAGCTGGCCGTTCGGCGACCCTCATCCGCCCACGCCACACGATACATCGCACCGCACAAAATGAGCTCGCGGAGACCCAAAAATCTTTGCAGATCAATGGTCTATTTTCGAGCGCCGAAAGCCTGCCGCATCTGCCGGGCGCGCTCAAGTTCATCGCCGTGCAGGTACATTGACGTCGTGGCAATCGACGCATGGCGTAGGTTGTCGCGCACGGCAGCGAGCTCGGCCCCGCGTGCCAGCGCATGGCTGGCGTGGCTGTGCCGCATCCAATGGGGCGTGGCGCGTCGGAGCTTCTCGGCGGCCACTGGGTGATCGGATTCGATGGTGTCAGCGGCCTGCATGAAGAACCGCCGCAGTACACGCCAAAGTTGATCGCCGGTAATGCCGATAGTGCCATCCTCGCCCAGACTGCCGACTAGGGGTGTCTTCGGGTTCCACCGGTCCCGACTGACCGGCAGCCCACGCTGTGTCAGGTACTGGTCAAGCGCCATATACGCGAGCGGCGGCACGGATACCTTGCCAGGCTTGCCACCCTTGCCGACAACGTGCAGCCAGTGTTCATCGTGTCCATCGAGGCGGACATTGCCAAGGACGGCGCCGACCAGTTCGCTGGCGCGCAGGCCCGTGGCATAGCCGAAATCGAGCAGGAATCGTAGGCGCTGCGCCGCCGGCTCGGACCAGCCGTAGGACCACTCCAAGCCATCGGCAATGGCGCGCAGCAGCAGCCATTCGCCCTCGGTAAAACCTCGCGCCGTATCCAGCGCGGGCCGCGAGGCATGCCCTCGGACCTTGACGCCAGCAAACGGGTTGGCCAGCACATAGCGCTGCTCGATGAGCCAGCGGAACAGGGCCGAGAGCACCGTGAGCGCATAGGCAGCCGAGCGCGCCGACAGGCCGCCCGAGAACGGGCGCCACTCCACCGAGTCGCGTGGTCGTGGTGGCCCGACCCAGCGCTCACGCGGGGTTGGGCGCCGCACGAAGGCGCGGTAGGCGATGGCATCATCGGTCGTCAGCGATGAGAGCGCCCGGCCGCGTTCAACGATTGCCCAGAGAATCAGCCGCTCGGCTTCCTTGCGATAGGCGCGCTGCGTGGCAGCTGTCTCGTGCAGAGATAGCCAGGCCTGCACCGCCTCGTAGTCGTTCGTTGCGTTCAGCGTGCAGGCCTCGCGCGGGGCGCGGAACCTGCCCTGCGAGCCATCGACTTCGTTCGGCAGATGCAACTGCTCCCACGGCACGATGCCGCGGGGCTCGGTGACCGCAATGAGGGCCCGAGCGCGCTCGGTCAGGTGCGGGTGCGCGGCGAAAAAGGCTTCGACCTGTCGGGCGCCGGTCATGCCGAGCCCCTCGATGGCTTTCCACCAGCCGCGCCGGCGCGGAATCCGGACAGTCAGATCCGAGAGAGTGCGGATGCCGTGCGCTTGCAGGGCCGTGACGGTCCTGGGCGTCAGCCATTGGTCGATGTCGTCACTGATCTGGGGCTGCGGAACTGGAAGCGTGGGCAGTAGCTTGATGGCTCGATCGACAGCGCGGGCGCGCTCATGCCGTTCTTCTGGGGCGTGCTGGAACAATTCGGCCAGATCTGGCCGATGGCGGCTACTGGCGAAGTCGATGAGCTGCCGAAGGACGTGCCCCAGCATGCCGCGCGCGGACTGACCGGCTACCTTGCGTGCTGCCAGATAGTGCTCCACAGCGGCACGGGAACTGAGCCCTGCTGGCAGTGGCGGAAGCCGAGGCCATGGTCTGGTCCGTTCTCAGCAGTGTAGGTTATCTATCAAAAAGCATGCATTGTGATAATAACGATTATCTCGATAGTACGATATAGACTGCACATTTTTTCCTGAAACTTGCCTCGGAAATCGGCGTGCCGCCCGCTGAAATCCGATTCATCGAGGAGTGGCATGCCACGCCGCACTGTACTCCGTTTCGTTGAATGTGTAGTGGCGAATGAGCTCGTCCTCGCTTTCCGGGAATGCGAGCAGGGTTTCCCGCTCAATGGCGGAAAGCTTCCCCGATGCCGATTCGCTGGCCGCACTTCGCGGCTGGTATGACCTTGCGCTGATCCGGCAGCGGCGCGGCGCTGAAAACCGGCTGGGGTTCGCCGTGCAACTCTGCTACATGCGCTATCCCGGCGTCATGTTGCCGGCCAATGAGGATCCTCCCTCGGCATTGCTCGACATGGTGGCGCGTCAACTTCGCATTGCGCCATCGCATTGGGCGGACTACGGGCGGCGAGATAAAACCCGAAGAGAGCACCAGGCTGAACTGCAAGCCGTGCTTCAGATGCGTGCGTTCACGATGGTCGACTATCGCATAGCAGTCCAGGCACTCGTCGAGCTCGCGCAGCAAACCGACAAGGGAATTATCGTGGCCAAGGCACTGCTAGATTCCCTGAGGCAGCAAGCCCTGTTGCTGCCTGGCGTCAACGTCATTGAACGCATCTGTGCGGAAGCCGTAACGCGAGCAACCCGCCGCATATACCAGGCTTTGACCGAACCGCTCACGGACCACCACCGACAGCAACTGGATCAACTTCTGCAGCGCCGGCCTGATGGGCGCCTGACCTGGCTTGCCTGGCTGCGATTACCTCCCGGCAAGGCGAGTTCGCGCCAGATGCTACAGCATATCAGTCGCTTGAAGATGCTACGAGCTATCGGCCTGCCAGATGGGATCGAACGGCTGGTTCACCAGAACCGGCTGCTCAAGATTGCCCGCGAGGGTGCCCAGATGACACCCTATGACCTCGCGAAATTTGAACAACAACGCCGTCACGCAACGCTGACGGCGATCGTTGTCGAGGCTCGTGCAACGGTGACCGACGAAATCGTCGATCTCCATGACCGCATCATTGGGCGGCTGTTCAATCTGGCAAAGAAGAAGCACCGCGAGCAATTTCACTTGTCAGGCAAGGCGATCAATGACAAGGTCCACCAGTACTCAAAGATCGGCCGCGCCCTCCTGAAGGCCAAAGAGAGCGGCGTCGACCCGTTCGAGGCGATCGAGACCGTGATGCCATGGCACGTGTTCATGAAGAGCGTCTCGGAGGCCGAGCAGCTAGCGCAGCCAGAGACCTTCGATTTCCTGCATCTGGTTGGTGACTACTTTTCCACACTGCGTCGCTATGTGCCGGAGTTCCTCGATATACTGAAACTGCGTGCGGCACCAGCAGCCAAGGACTTGCTGACGGCCATCGAAGCAATCCGGACCATGAATGCCAACGACGCTCGCAAGGTCCCGGCCGACGTTCCGACCTCCTTTATCAAGAAACGGTGGGAGCCTCTGGTACAGACCAAGAACGGTATCGACAGACGGTTCTATGAAATGTGCGCGCTGTCCGAGCTGCGGAACCGCTTGCGTTCTGGCGACATCTGGGTTGAGGGATCGAGGCAATTCAAGGACTTCGAGGAGTATCTGCTGCCCACCGAGAAGTTCGGTGCGCTCCGGGAGAGCCGCTTGCTGCCGCTGCCCATAACCACCGATTGTGACCGTTTTCTGGAAGAGCGGCGCCGGCTACTGGAGATGAAGCTAACCACCGCCAACCGATTGGCCGCCGCAAAGAAGCTGCCGGACGCGATCATCACCGAAACTGGCTTGAAGATCTCGCCTCTCGACGCCTCTGTCCCGATGGAGGCCCAGACCTTGATCGACCAGACGTCCATCATGTTACCGCGCGTCAAGATTACCGAACTCCTCATGGAGGTTGATGCGTGGACCGGATTCACTCGTCATTTCACGCACCTGAAAACCGACGAGCCAGCCTCCGACAAGACGTTGCTGCTGACGACGATTCTTGCAGACGCCATCAATCTCGGGTTGACGAAGATGGCAGATTCCTGCCCCGGCACGACCTATGCCAAGCTCGCGTGGTTACAGGCCTGGCATATTCGGGACGACACATATTCGCAAAGCCTGGCGGAGCTGATCAACGCACAGTCGGCGCATTCATTTGCCGCGCATTGGGGGGATGGAACCACCTCATCCTCGGACGGTCAGCGTTTCAAGGCCGGCGGGCGGGCGGAGAGCACCGGGCACGTCAATCCGAAGTACGGCTCCGAGCCCGGCCGTATGATCTACACGCATATTTCCGACCAGTATGGTCCTTTTCACAGCAAGCTGGTGAACGTAGGCGTTCGTGATTCCACCTATGTACTCGACGGCCTGCTTCATCACGAGTCGGATCTACGAATCACGGAGCATTACACGGATACCAATGGGTTCACCGACCACGTCTTTGCCCTGATGCATCTGCTTGGATTTCGATTCGCGCCGCGTATTCGCGATCTCGCGGAAACGAAGCTGTATATCCCTGGTAGCCCAGATGACTATCCGGCCTTGGCGCCGATGATCGGCGGAACGTACAGGGAAAACCTAATCCGGTCTCACTGGGACGAGATTCTCCGCCTTGCCACGTCGATCAGACAAGGCACTGTTACTGCCTCACTGATGCTCCGCAAGCTTGGCAGCTATCCTCGGCAGAACGGTTTGGCCGTTGCCCTTCGCGAGTTGGGGCGCATCGAGCGGACATTGTTCACGCTGGATTGGCTCCAGGACCTAGAATTGCGCCGTCGCACGCATGCCGGCCTGAACAAGGGGGAGGCCCGCAACGCCCTCGCGCGATCCATCTTCTTTTACCGGCTCGGCGAAATTCGTGATCGTAGCTTCGAGCAGCAACGCTACCGCGCCAGCGGGCTGAACCTGGGGACCGCGGCGATTGTCCTCTGGAACACTGTCTATCTCGAACGCGCTGTCCAAGCCATGAGCGATCGCGGGCTGCCGCCCGACCCCGGGCTGTATTCCTATTTGTCGCCCCTGGGGTGGGAGCACATTAACTTGACTGGCGACTACGTATGGCGTATGAGCCACAAACCAGGGGCCGGAAAATTCCGCCCCTTGCGGCGCCTGGCGGACCGCTAACTCGCGAGCGAGGTCTTAGAGGGCAATATTTTCCGAATTCTGAAGTGGCCCCTACTTCCTTGCCGAACGATGCCGTTGGCGGTTTTTGTCGAATTAGTGCCGGAACGATGGCGGGGGTACGAACATGGTCGGTGGTCCCACCACTTCGCCCTCTACAACGTCGATACTCTGCATGAGGGTCTCGGCTAGCAGGTGCGCGTACGGTTGTGTGGTGCCGACGTTAAAAACCAGGCGCCCCGTCACCCAGGTAGCTTTGACCGAACCGGCAGCGTAGGGAAAAACGGCGGCCTTGACATCGGGGCCCATGCCACATGGCCCCACGGTAAGCCTGGTCAGGTACAGGGCGCCGTCGCGCACCTCCCACGTGCCGTGATACCCGCGCCACAGGGCGGAGCAATTTCCACGAGCGGCTTGAAGCTGATCGCGCAACGCGCCAGCACCGGGACGATCGCTACGAAGGATCGGTTCGAACGGTCGAGCATGCGTCAAGCCATGGGTCTGGCCATCAATGACAAGGTAATCGGGCATCTGCCCCGTTGCGCCGGCCTTCAGCGGGCAAACCATGACAGCGCAGGCCGCAACGGCGCACAGAATCGGACGAGTGAGGGTAACGAGCATCGATAGATTATTGAGTGAAGGGGCCTCGATCGTGCTGTGCTGGAGTGCTGCGCGCACCCGTCAGGCGACGAGCGTCGGCATTGGCCGACAAACGTGGTGATATGGCTTGCATGGGTCTACCCCTTGTTGATCCGCCATGGGCGGATGTCTGTCGTCAATTGCGGGGTGTTGGTCAGAACGTCGGTGCTTTCCATATGCTTCGCCTCCAGACTTGCTGCCATCAACCACCTGATGGAGGTCAGCATGAAATCTCGATTCACCGTACTTTTGACTGCAATCGTCGTTGCATTCGGATTGACCGGCTGTGGCGGCGGCGAAGACGATGCTACAGCAGTGATTTCCTCACAGCCAGGCGGCTCAAATGGCGCGACTGACGCGGCTAACCCCAACACGCCAGTCTCTTCCTCATTGTCATGGTCGGCGGCTGTTCGGCTATCAACGGCAGGCGCCAAGATTGACTATCCTGCCGCCGCGATCGCTGCTGATGGCTTTGCCGTGGCCGCTTACGTGGCGGAAAGCGGTACCGATGGCGGGCGAGTCTACGTGGCCACCCGTCAGCCGCAGGCCGATTCGTGGAGCCTGCCGATTGTCATGAGTCCCATGGGACAGAAGCCCGTGCGCATTACGCCGGCGTCAGGCTGGGCACCTTCTAGCCCGGCGATCCAGGTTGCCCTGAATCGGCTAACCGGCGACGCGGTGTTCGTGTGGGCCTCCCAGGCCGATGCGGCATTTCCGGGGCAAGCCTCGGTTTGGATGGCGCGCTATACACGGGCCGCGAACATGTGGGTGGCGCCGGTGCGCCTCGGCTACGCCACCACCATGCCGGCTGTCTCGTCCAATCGGCGCGGTGATATCGCGGTTGTCTGGGCGGCGCCTGGCAGTGCTGGCAACAGTGTTCTGCAAGGCAGGATGTTGGCCGGCGGCCAGCTTAGCAGCTTTGGCGGCGTTGACGCCGGCTCACGCGTCTCTGCGCCGCAAGTCGTCTTGGACGCCAGCGGCGAGATGACAATTGCCTGGCGTACCGCCAGCAGCGGTGCGGCTTCGTCGAGCACCACAGGCAGCCAGCTCAACGTGCTGCGTGCCACGGCGACAAACATGACGCGCACACCCGAACGCGTGTTGGAGGACACGGGCGGCGATATTGACTTCAGTCTTGCGGGAGCCGAGAGCGGCGCGGCCGTGTTGGGCATTGGTACCAGCACTGGACAAATCATGACCACTATTCGGGCAAGCCGCGAAGGGGTATGGACCGCGCCGGAGCGCATGCAAGGCAGTGCCGCGAACTACCTGCCAGCGGTCGCCATTGGCAAGCAGGGCGATGCTGTCTTGATGTTCTCGGCGGTCGACAGCGTGGGTGCTAGCTACTACCAGCGTACGCCCTGGGTGGCACGATACACCGCGGCTACTGGCGGATGGACGGCACCTCGGGCGCTGTCGACCAGTACCGCTGGCGTGGGCCAACCACAGGCACATCTCAACGATGATGGTTCGGCATTGCTATCGATGCGCGGTACCAACGTCATGACTTGGCGCGCGACTGCTGATACCTGGCAGCGCACCACGCACGACCTCACGGGTACCGCACCGGTGACGGCTGTCGATCCAGAGAGCGGTCGCGCGGTGCTCCTCTGGGTTGGCGACCGCGTTGCCGTCGATCGGGACGGCCTAATGGCGCAGGTATTGCGCTAAGCCAAGGCCGCCCCCTCTTCGGTAGGGGGGCGGCAACGCTCAAGTCGTTTCTGCACACTGTCGATAAGCGCAGTACGCCTATCACGCACAGGTTCCGGCCTGCATATTCAAAGCACTATGCCCACAGCTCTTATTGCTGACGACGAACCTCATTTGCGGGAAATGCTGCGCGAGCAGCTAAACGTGATCTGGCCTGATCTGGAGATCATTGCCGAACTCGAGGATGGTCCGACTGCCCTGTTGCAGATCGAACAGCTGCGCCCGGACTTCGCCTTTCTCGATATCCGCATGCCAGGGCTTACCGGCCTTCAGGTCGCACGTGCAGTGACAGTGCCGACACGTATCGTCTTTGCCACTGCATTTGATAGCTACGCGGTCGAGGCATTTGAAGCGAACGCCGTGGACTACATTCTTAAGCCCGTGGAGTTGCCAAGGTTGGCGAAAGTCGTGACCCGGTTGCGCAAATCGTTAGACGCGGCCGACGGCCTCTCTCCAAGACAACTCATGGAGGCGCTGGCCAAACTGGCGGGCGTGCCAGATGTGGGCGGCAACTCGACCGTCGTGGGCGATGCAGCGGGCCAAGCCGGCAGCACGCCCGCGGTAACTCGCCTGGAATGGTTGCAAGTGCCGGTTGGCCAACAGGTTCACATGGTTCACGTCGACGACGTCGTCTATTTCGAGTCCGACAACAAGTATTCCCGCGTGGTCACGAGCGAGGTGGAAGGACTGATTCGCGCGTCGCTAAAAGAACTCCTCGCCCAGTTAGATGAAGCCCTTTTCCTGCAGACCCATCGAGGGGTCGTGGTGAATCGTCGTTTTATCCGAGCCGTCCACAGGCGAGGCGAAACGATGGAAATTGAGCTACGTGGGCGGCAAGAGCGTATTCGAGTGTCCACTGCACACCACCACCAATTCAAGGCAATGTGATGCAACTGGTCGCGGATCGGAAGCGCCTCGTCGTACTGGGCGGTACGTTCATAGCAATGGTGGCATTGGCTGTGGTGGCCTGGTGGCCGGCCAGAGAGGGCGGGGCCGACATCGGACTACCAGGCTTTCTACTGGGAATAGCCTTTGTCGGCATCATGGCTCTTGTAATCGCATTCCTTGATCGCCACCAATCGGCGCAAGCCGCCGCACTTATGGCGACGTTACAGGCGTTGTTGGAGATCACCGCAGGGGCGGCAGTAGTGGCAGGCCTGAGCATGTCCGCTGTGTACGCGCTGCCTTCTCCGGTTGTCTCCCGGCTGTTCGTGGCAGACGCCCTGGCGGATCTCATTGTCATTGCGTGCGTCGGCCTGGCGTTGCTAGCGGCTGTGCGATATTGGAGACGATACGCTGCCGCCAGGGCGCAGGCCACGGAAGCCCAGGTTGCGGTCGCGAAGGCCACGGCAGCCGCCGCCTTGCGCGACAAGGAACTCGCCCAGTCACAACTGATGTTGCTACAGGCGCAGGTCGAACCGCACTTCTTGTGGAATTCTCTGGCTCACGTTCAGTTTCTGATTAGCAAGGATCCAGCCGATGCAACCAGAATGATGGCGCACCTGATTCGATATTTGAGGGCGGCAATGCCTCAAATGCGCGAGAAGGTGTCAACGTTGGGCACGGAGATGGAGTCAGTCGAGGCCTATCTTGCGCTGATGAAGATCCGGATGGGAGCGCGGCTTACGGTCAGCGTAAATGTCGCGGAGGATCTCCGTGCGCAGGAATTTCCACCGTTGCTGCTGCAAACCTTGGTCGAAAACGCGATCAAGCATGGCGTTGAACCGAAGATCGGACCCGTCTCGGTAACAGTAAGCGCGGCACTGAACGGCGTCCAACATGAACTCCTCGTTCTCGACGTCGAGGACGACGGTGTGGGGCTGCAGGCTACGCCTCCCACTCGTGGCACGGGCATTGGTCTCCGAAATGTGCGAGAGCGACTGCGGCTTGCCTACGGTGAAGGGGCGGCGCTGACCATCATGGCGGCACCACGCGGCGGCGTCATCGCCCGAATTTCCATTCCAGGTGCAACGGGAGCCGCCTAAATGAACCACCGCCCCGCCTGCACCGTCACGATTCTTCTTTGTTCGTTGGCGTTGTCTGCGTCCGTCGCCGCCGAGGTCACCAATGCTGCTCCCGACGAAATGACGTTCGTAACTCGGGTACTCGCCTACGAGACTTGGTTAGACACCCCACTTGAGATCGACGCCGCAGTCTGCATCGACCAAACGGCGCAGGTCCATCAACAGCTATACGCCAACGGCCGGCCCTCCCGCATCGCGATGGAAGCGGTGCGGCGGGCTGCCGAAGTATGTTCCATAGGGCCAGAAGACGACTCGCGGAGGGGGATAGTGAGTGTGGTGGCCAGCATTTTGGAGAAGGAGGCTCGCGTTGCCGAGAAATTAAAGCAGGGGAGGTACTGCCTTGGGGTGGCCGCCGATGAACCTGAACTTCGGCAGTGCGTCACGCGCATGGCGGGCTACCCTCCTGACGTCGAAGAATGGAAGCGCTGGACGGCTCTTCTAACACAGCGCGGGGGACGCCGATGAACCGCGGTATCAGCCGACCGCCCAACAACGGTCGTAGAACTGTCCTGCGTGCAGCATTAAGCGGAGGCGTAGCAATGCTGGCGCCGCAGATAACAATGGCTTCGGACGAAACTACTCCTGAGTTCGCTGCGAGCCCTGCGTTTGCAGTGCGACTCATGGGGTTGGCAAATCAGGCAATGCTCTGGATTCAAGCTGGGCGATTGAAAGAAGCCCTTTCGGTCCTTGAGGCCGCCAATACCATATTGGAAGAGGCTCCGAGCAGGCGGTGGCCGTGGCGCATATATATAGGCCCGAAGTTGGGACACGTCTTGTTCGAACTTGGAGATCGAGACAGGGCACGCGCAGTATTGGAGGAGGCACTTGAGGCACAGAGTCGCGTTCGCGAGACCCGACTGCGGCCCTTCATTTTCGCCGATGCGGGGCAAGATAAGGCTATGGGGTCGGCTCTACTCAAGGCCGAATTCGATCGACAGTTTCTATCCTCAGTTGTATTGGCATCAGGACGAGCACGCGCGCTCTCCAATCTGGTCTACGACACAGGGGCTGGATCCATCGAAATCCAGTTCACTCTGGGCCGAGTACTGGTCGCTTGTGGTGATACGGCGGCGCTGGCTAAGCTATACCGCTACGAACTGCGTACTCAAGGTCCTATCGACGCCTGGACCTTCGTTGCGAACGTCGCACGGGAGTATAGGCAATTCAAGCTGGCTACACTGTTCGCACGGGTAGATCAGTGGCCTTTGGCAAACGAGGCTTTTCAGCGTGCGTACTCTGCGAATTTCGCTCGCTCTGCCGGAGCAACCGCGTCCATGCCGGACGGTACGGCGTTGTTCGCGGCTTTTGGCATCGGCCGGGAAATGTTGGCTTGCTGGCTTGGCGCGTTTATGGCATCTCATTCGCGCGGCACGATTGCACGCCAGTGGCCGAGCGGGCGGGATATCGATGCCAGGATGGCCTTGATGTTGTCCCACATCGTTCGAGCCAAAGGCGCCGTTACCCGCTACGCTGAGCGATTGCGGTCACTCCTTGACCAAGCCACACGCGAGGACGTTGTTAGCAAGCGTAAGGTTCTGGATCAACTTGAGGACGAAATGGCATCGCAGCCAACAAGCACTGCGGGCTTCGCCACTTTCCAAGCTCTGGCGATGCGCTACATCGACGTGCTCGACGGGCTGCTGCCATACTTGCGCGACGCAGGACTTGGTAAGGACGTGGCTGTCGATGGAACGTTGTTGGACGACGTCGTGCGGCACCTCGGGACGACGCCGGCCATCGGCTTTATCGTTTGTCGAGCATTTCCGCCGCCCGACGGGGCAGCCGGGCCTCCGATCTACCTTCGCTACGCTCTGTACCCTGGCGGCATCCAGTTTCACATAGTCGGGGGATGCGCGGTCATAGACAAACAGATTTTCAGCTTCCGCAGAGCATTGCTTTCTGGCCGGCATCCCGAGGGAGTGGGCAAAAACCTGGCACAGATGCTGCTGGCCGAGCTCCCCGAAGAGGTCAACCGGGCAAAAGACTGGGTAATGGACCCGGATGGCGCTCTTAACCTGCTGCCGTTCGACGCCTTGCCGGACCCAAATGGCCAGCCTTTAATCGTCCGACGAGCAATTCGTCATGTCTCATCACTGGCAGCGCTGGCGGGCTCGGCGGTACAACCGAGGGCCACGGGGCCAGCATGCATTGTCGCCAATCCGGCATATCGCACGGGGTCCACGACTGATGGCGGGATGGCTTCCGTCAGGCTTACGGAGGCCGGCATGCGCATCAGGGCGGTTTCCACATTGCCTGATACTGCGACGGAAGCCGCGAACGTAGCTGGCAGCCTCGCGCACATGGAGATTCGCTCGGTAATGTACGAGGGCGGGCAAGCGACGCCAAATGCGTTGACGGAGCTGAGTCAGGCGCCGACCGTCTTGCACGTTGCGACGCACGCCATGCTGATCGGCACGCTTCCGGACGACACGGGCTCTGACCGCGCGCTGCGACCTATGGGCGACGAGATCGTCGATCTTATCTTACCTGGTCGACGGGCGGGCCTGTTGCTGGCCGGCGAGTCGGGCAATAGGGTCCTGTTGGCAAAGGATATCGCCCGGCTTTCTCTGCAAGGGACCTCTCTAGCCGTCCTTTCAGGATGTGACACCGCCAATGGGGACATCGATGTTGGAGAGGGCGTCGCCAGTTTGCGTCGCGCGCTGGAGCAGGCAGGCGCAGCCAGTACGGTGACGTCCCTGTGGCCAGTACCCGGCGAGGCGACCGCGAGACTGATGGCCGACTTCTATCGGCTGCTGGCCAGTGGTGTCCCGAAAAGCCAGGCGCTTCGGGGCGCGAAGGAAGCTTCGTGGCGCCGTGGCGACCCTGCCTCGGCGTGGGCCGCGTTCCTGTTCGCAGGGCGCGACGGCACCATGGGTGCCGGCGCCAGTCCGGCTTAGTCGCCCGGTTGCCGGAGTTCGTCGCGCCACTGGCTGCATTCGTCGGAAGTTCGTCGCTTCGTTCGAAGAACTTCTTGAGAATGCGTGCATGGCGGACGGTTCAACGAGTGAGAGATGAATCGGCCCGAAGTACCAACGCCTTCCTACATGGATGGGAGCCTGTTCAAATGAGTTTCATCTTCGCTTACGTGTTTGCCGGCGCCTTCGCCGTACTCGGCCTTGGATCCGCGCTGATCCTGATCTTCCAAGGCAAACTCGCCGATAGCTTCTTCTGGCTCTTCTTTGGCGGAATTGGCGCTACCATTCTTGTGAACGTTCGTCACCAGCACCGACGCATGGTTCGGATGAAAACCGAGAACCATGCCTGGTATCGCCGCACCTATCCCAACGCCGTCCGGGGCGATGCGATCACCTGCCATGCCTGTGCCGGACGCCATATTCGGGTCCGCGGGCTCATGCAACGTACGTTTATGCGTGAACACTTTTGCTCGCAGTGCGGCACGGCTCTGTATTTCTCTCCGGAACCACGCTGACGCGCATTGGACCGGCCTGTGCCGTACGTTGCGGGGGCACATTCCGAGCCTCCCCATGCCGTTAGGGCTTGAGCGACGACATAACAAGCGTGTAAGCCGTGCCGAAACGCCGCCATCACGGCCTCCACGCGCAGGCTGATGCTTCGCACCGCCTGTGAGGCGCTCAATTCTTTTTACAGGCAGCCGATATGTAGCTCTGGGTCCACTCTTCTATTTAAGGAAACGCGCCCGGTGTGGCGGGCATGTCTGCGCAGCGCAAGCGTGGGCCACTTCTCGATCAAGCCCCCTCGGGGCAATGGAAAGCGAATGCGATGACAAAACGGCGCCCATCAGTGGCAACTATTCTGGTCTCCCTGGCGTGCTCTGGTCTTCTCGGAGCCTGCGCGACGGACAACGCGCGGTCGCGGAACGGGGCGAACGCCGCGACTTCGCCGGAGAGATCGGCGAGCGGCATTGCCTATGGGAAACCTGCAATCGGCAATGCCAGGGGAAGTCAAGTCTACTTCCTCACGAAAACCGCTGGCGGTTGGATCACCACAACCACCGGAGATCTGCGCGATCCCGCCACCGAGCGGGTCATCTACGATCCGCTCACGAAGACTGTGGCCCTGTACTTTGAAAAGCATCCGCGTAGCGGCAAGACCGACTACCTCGAGCTTTGCGTCGTGAGTGGTGCGGGGAAAGAGACGGATCGTTCTGGCGGCTACACGTTTTGCTCGACCGGCTTCCGTCGGAGCGCCGACACCGATGCGGGGGTTGCCGCCGCGCGCGCTACGATGGGAGTCCTGACCCTCGGTTTGTCGGAGGTGGTGGATTCGGAGAAGAGCTTCACCAAGACGGATACCGAAGCCGTGACCGCTGCTGTTGCGGCCGCCAACCTGCCAGGTTTCGTTGCACTGGGGGAATTCAGGGCGGAGTATGCCAGTGCCAGGGACAAGCCTTCGTTGCAACGGTTTATCAGTCGTAACCAAGGCGCCCCCGACCCGGAGAACCTGATCGGGAAGGCGAAGGCGCGCATCGCTGATATCGACGCGCTTACGGCCGAGTTCGACGCTGCGACCGCCCGTGTATCGCCGTTGTCGAGCTACAAGGCGAAGTTCATGCCGGCCAAGCCGGAGAAGTATTGTCAGCCGTTCAAGAAAGATTCAGACGAGTTTGAGATCTGCCAGGCGCGCGCGAAGTCGATCGTGGCGACCCTTGCCGAGCCGAAGGCACGCGTTGCGCGCCGTCGAGACGTCTGCACGGCTGTCGCCAGCAAGTACCTTCGCGACGCAGTGCCCAGATGCAATGCGTACGCTACGCGAGGCGACTGCAGCGCTAGCATGCCCAGCGATCCCAATGGCAAACGTGTCTGCTCGCTTCTCTCCGTGCAAGGCGCGCTTTGATCCAATCCACCAGGAAAATAATAATGCGCATCAAACACACCGCCGTTCTGACGACGCTTCTGCTCGTTTCTTTTCCGGCCATGGCCCAGATTGCAGCATACTTCTTCGATCAGATCTCCGGCCGAAGATTCTCGGAGGAGGCGGCCATTCAGATGACCACTGGCGTGATCCCTGGCATCACGCCCGAATCCTGCCCCGGATGCGGTGGTGTACAGGCACCGACCCCGACTGCGGGCGAAATCGCAGCGGAGATTCGCAGGCAGGACCAAAGCGAATCGTACAAGCGTGCCTATAATCGGGTCGAACGCTCCGTGGCGGAGAGCTACGCCCGCGAATTCGGAAAATAGCTCCGCGCCGAACCCAAGGCCAGCTGCGCCACGTTTCTCGCCGTATCTGATACGGGGTCGCGTCTATATATACCGACTTAGGAAAGCGCGAACCCGTATGCGGCGTTGTTGAACAAAGGCTGCGAATCGCCTCACCTTTGCTCAACGCTCGAGAAATTGCATCAGTTTGTCCGCACAAGCGGGGTTCTTTAGTTTGCGCATCGCTATGGCTTCGATCTGATAGATCCGCTCCCGGGTCGTATCGAATTGCTTGCCCATCTCTTCGAGCGCGTGCTCGGTGTTCTTGCCGAGCCCGACGCGCGATTGCATCATGGGGACCGGCGCATGGATGCTCCGCCCACCATTGGCCAGTGCGTGGTACGGCTTGCCGCACCTGCCACGTCGCGTAGGTCGAGAAACTCCAACCCCGCCGGTATTCGCGCTTGTCTACCGCCTTTATCAGGTGGATGTTGTATTCCGTTTAGATGTTTCTCGGCGATGGAAATGACCAGTTGCGGAGGACCTTGATCATCTAGAGCTTGGCCTGCCCTACGACTCTCCGGTGTACGTCTGGCGGTTGATCCGCATGAGTCGTTCGAGCGATAGCATAGCTCTCGCCTGTATGTCGAAGGATTTCTGCTGGCAAGCCTGCATGGCCGGAAAATTCCGTTCAAGTGTGGGGCCATTTGTCCCGATGTGGCGGGTCCGCTTCAGATCGATCTTGTGGCCCAGAAAGAACTCGATAGACGTCTCCCGGGGCATAGCACAGCGTTTGACCGCAATCTCCAGGATGCTCCGTTCAAACGTACGCACCTCAGTCTACGCTCAGAGCACGCTTGCACTCCGGCGGTCGACCGTTTTTGACCGTCAAGCGGATCGGCGCGAGTTCGCTCCGGGCTTCCGCGGGCACGTCTGCAATTGCTTCGGAACGGGCTTCTTCAGTCCCCAATCGTTTGAGAAACGTGTTCGAACCGGGCACGCATGCGCAAAAATATACAGAGACTTGCGGTCAGAAACTGTTCGAGGCGGGCCGCGCTTCGTCATATTTTTTGACTCGTCGGCGCCAGCTTTGCCGTCGCCGTCATCCTGCGCACGGTCACTGACATCCGAGGTATCGTTGTCGAATCGCGCAAGAGGGCGTACGACTGGCGAAAGCCGGTCATGTAGCGCAGCTCCGCGCCGCGGCGCGGCTATTGGCGCTTTGTCCCGCCAAGTGCGAGTACAGCGGCAAAAAGCAGGAGCGTGACGGACAGTGGCATGCTACCGGCGATTGTGAACATCGCTGACACGATGAGGATCAATGCACTGAGCCAGCGGCATACGAAGAGAAGGCAAGGCCCGCTTGGCGGTACCACGGCTGGCACCCATAGGGGCGCAGCGAGCATTGCGCCGAAGAGTGACCAGGCCGCCCAGTTAAGTGGCTCATCCAGATCCGGGTGGAACACGCGAGTGCTAGCGGGGCCCACGAGCCCGAAGAAGCCGACGCAAAAGGCTGAAGCGGCCAGAAGGATGATTCGTGAGAAGGGGTGCATGCAGGGCTCAGTCCAGGTCCGCATTAGTTGACGCTCAGCGCAACTGGCTCATCCCGCGGCGAGGCCGGCAAAACATGCGTTCTCGTTTCCCAATTGCGAAGGGCACTATCGCCCCGACCCATCCGCCCCCGAGCTTCCTGCAGGCTTCGGGGTCTTAATGGGCGGTCTCTAGAATGAAGTGCAACACCCTGATGTTAGGGTGTTGGGATGGGACAAAGCTACAGTCAACTGGGTATCGAAGAGCGTAACTGTATTCATCGCCTGCTAAACGAGGGGTGCAGCCTGCGTCAGGTCGCAAGAGTGGTGGGGCGAAGTCCGTCGACTATTTCACGCGAGGTTGCCCGGGCCGGAGGTCATCGTTCCTACGATGCTGCGAGCGCGCAGGGTATGGCGCTGAGAAGGCGTCGACGTGGGCCGCGCAAGCTGGCAGCAGGCACGGCGCTGCTGAAACTGGTGAGAGCATGGCTGCGCGTGGGCTATTCACCGCAACAGATTGCAGGCAGACTCCGGCGCATGTATGCCCACCAGCCGGAGTTCCATGTGTCCCACGAGACGATCTACTGCGTGATCTACGCCACGCCGCGCGGTGAGCTGCGCCGCGAGCTAGTCGGCAGCCTGCGTAAGGCCCACAAGGAGCGTCGGTCGCGGGGCGCGGGGAACGATCGCCGAGGCAAGCTGCAGGATATGCGCTCGATCCACGAGCGGCCCGAGGAGGTGTTCGATCGGCTGGTGCCCGGACATTGGGAAGGCGACCTGATCAAGGGCGCGGGCAATCGCAGCGCAGTGGCGACGCTGGTGGAACGCAAGACGCGCTTCGTGGTGCTGGCGAAGATGGACGGTTGCGGGGCGGAGGCAGCGCTGGAGGCGTTGACCAAGAAGTTTCGTCGTGTGCCGCTGGCGCTTCGCAAGAGCCTGACCTACGACCAGGGCAAAGAGATGGCGCATCACGCGGAGTTGACCAGGCGAGTCAGTATCGAAGTGTTCTTTGCCGACCCGCACAGTCCGTGGCAGAGGCCAAGCAACGAGAACATGAACGGACTGGTTCGGGAGTATTTACCGAAAGGCGACGATCTATCGGTCTTCTCGCAGGGGTACTTGAACAGAGTCGCGAAGGCGCTGAACTATCGCCCTCGGGCGGTTCTCGACTTCGCCACTCCCGCCGAAGCCATGGCCGAAGAGATCAACAAATTACGAACTGGTGTTGCATCTCAGACTTGAAACCGCCATGTCAATGAAGTGGTAAACGAGAACTGTGTAGTTGGGGCACACGTCTGAGCAGATGTACTCCGCCTCAAAACGGTTGCCTTGGTAGGTGCCCATTGAGGTCGAAGCCTGAGATTTCGCGTAGTTCCGCCGCTCCCTTTGGATTGCGACGGAAGGGAAACGAGAGAAGCTCCTGCTCGGAAAGCTCTTTAACCGACGCCTGAGGGGCCTGCGGCGGCTGACTGGCAGGTGGCGGGAGAGGATTTAGCGTTTTCGTAGGTGCGGCGCAAGCACCGACAGCGCGAACGAGCGCCAGGACAATCAAGGTCGGCGAAATGCGGGAGCAGAGAGAGGCGGCCATGGGGAGGAGCAGGTGTTGAGACATGGGTGAATCGTTGCTGGCGCGAACGTTTTCGTCGCTAGGATTGCGACAAGCCACCCGTTTGGCTGACGAAACTCTTGCAACGGTGGACAAATGCCCGCTTGCTGCAATTCCCTACGCCCGCAGCGATGTCACTGGCACGGTGACTGCAACTTTTTCCGCCTGGTGGGCGCTCTTGGCCCCCGTCGAGCCGGCAATGAAACGATCGGCTCGTGATCCAGCCAGTTTGCTCGAAGGCGGAGCCGCCACGCTCGTCACTACGCTCGACAGTTTCGTCGCGCCCACGCCGCGCTCGTCGCCCTGGCATTGATGCACGCCGCCGCATCGGACACAGTGCGGGCCATCGGCAATGCCAAACAACAACTATGGAGCAATCAATTGCAACACAAGACGATCGGCACTCTTCTCGGTACGACAGCCATCATTCTCTGGTACTTCCCCCTGGTGAATATGGCTAACGGGACCTACCAGGCTGGCCAGCACATTGGAGGGATAGCGTATCTGCTGTTCCTAGCGTCCCTTGGCTACGCCATGCTGTCCTGGCTGGAGCAGCACGTGCCCCGGATCATCACCGCTGGCGTTGCGCTTGGTATCTCTCTTATGTTCACGATGCAAGGACGCCTCGCCGCCGGGCTGGCACTCTACGCGCTGGTCGTTGTGATGGCGGCAGCAATGTTCCTCGCCTTCAGCGACCACAAGGTATCGGCTCGTTGATCGCCATGAAGACAGCCCTTTTTGCTGCTGCGCTTGGATTGATGGCCAGTCTCGCGCAAGCAGGCCCGCGACAACACGCCTACCTCGGCCTGGTTCTCGACGGCAATTGCCCCACAGGCCAGGTTCTCGTTCAGACGGATTTTTATGCTGAGCCGGGGAGCGAGGTCTTCACCTTCTTCGTCCATCCGGACCCAATCCGACGATGCCTGCCTGCCGATGAAACGCTTCAACTGAAAGTTGGGGACCGGGTTTTTGTTGGCGCAGTTGGCGGGAAGCTCCAGATACTAAGCCGGGCGCCCAAGTAGCGGAAAGCATCGAAGTTTACAACCTTTATGCCGATCACACCCTTGCACTTCGGAGTTATGGCTCCGATCAACCAATTCGCTCGCGGCCGGGTGAGCGCGGTTTCGCTCGTCCTCGCCAATATTTTCCTCGATAGTGCGGCGATCAAGTGCTGGCTCACGAGCCAGGCGATTCCGGATCACCCGCCGATGACGCACAGTTTCCTTGCCGCGATCCCGTTGGGAGCCGTTATCGCGTTGGTCGGCTTTAGATCTCGACCTTGGACCCTTGGCGCGTTCCTCGGTACGTTGAGCCACATTCTTCTGGACATGCTGGTGCACGCCGAGATGCAACCCTTCTACCCACTTAAGGGTAATGCATTCTTCATGGATTGGATGGAGCCGCTGTCCTGGGGGCTTGCGCCGCTGACCTGCTGGTTCATTTTCCAATGCGTATCCAGCGGGCTGGATTGGATTGGCAGGTTCAGGAAGAGGGCGCTCGGGCGGTCTCGGGTGTCAGGCGTAGATGTTTGAGTTCTTGTGGCGCGGCTCTCACCGACGTGCTGGCTCCGCCAGCGCCGAGACCGTCTCGGTTTCACTGCTGCTAAGCCGGCGTCCTGCCACCGTCAACGCAATGCACGACAGGCGCCTCTCCAGGTCGCGATGTCGATCGACGCACGCCTTGGCCGACTGCACAGCGGCCCGGATGCGGTCAGCGCGCATCGGCATCCTTGGCGAGCGTTCCGGTCGTTGCCGGACTGATGGCCTTGTCAAACAGCGCGCTGATGCCAGGCATGCCCCATTCGCGCGTCTTGGCCACTGAGCTGCAGTGAGCGCGTAAGTCCTCGAGCTGCTGCCTGGACATCTGCGCGGGGCGAGCTTTCGCGCATTGGGCCATGCACAGTTCGATGTCGCGATAGAACGGCACCCTTTCTACCTGCTGGAGCTCAACCATCCATAGCACGGCTCGCAGATATTCCTCGCGGAGGCGAGCCGGTTGCCCCGGCGCAGTTGCTGTCGAAACGGGAGCAGTCCCCCGCTGGCCAAAATTGACAGAGCAATGAACATTCCATTAAACAGCTGTTCTGAGCAAGCTCAGGACAATGAGGTGTGCGACTTCATTTTGTCAGGCATGTTCAATTGGAACCGAGACAGTCGCGGTGACGCCGGTCAGTTCATTCTGGTACCGGACGGGCCGTTTCGCCGTACATCTGGCGAAGCCGCTCGCGAATGCTTCGCAGCTTCAGCCCCGTGCCAAGCGGGCCAGGATCAGGCCGCAGGCCAATGCCATCGTCGGTGACCGTGCCTGCCAGGCGTGCGCTGCGTTGGGATCGAGCACTGCCGTGACGACAAGACTGCAAGGCCCCGCCTTCGGCTCGAGTCCGTGGCGGAAGGCGTTCTCTATCAGCGCGTGCAGCACCAGCGCAGGGAACGGCATCGCCTTACAGGTTTCCTCGATGGCGATTGACGTTCTGAGACGCGGTCCCATGCGGATCTGCATGATGCCGATATACGCAGATTCGACTTCCTGGGCGAGCGTGAAAGCGGCGCGTCCTGCGTCAGCCGCCGATGCGGCGCGCTTCAGGAAGCGAATGAGCAAGCCCACCATGTCGCCGGCCTCACCGGGATTCGTGCGCGACAGATATTGAATCGTCGCCAACGTATTCCAGAGAAAGTGTGGCTCGATCTGCGTCCGCGCGCAGCGCCAGCTCAGCCCGTGCCAGCTCGCGCTCCGCCTCTGCCTTGTCGGCGCGGGCGCGGGCGGCAACGAGCAGCGCCGGTGCTGGCCAGCGTATTTTGCCCACGCGCGGGTGACGGCAGTGGCCGCAAGCCCGAGCAATAGCGCAATGACGACATTCATCGAGCCAAGGCTGACAGACAGCCCGGCTGACAGACTCCCCGGAAAAAGCACCATTACGGGTGCGGCGACCGCTGCTATCAGCAGTACCCCGAGCAGTATTTCGGTAACGGACAGTAACGCCGCGGCCCAAGCCTGTGGCCATGGACGGGCACGCGCGGCGGTCAGGAGGATCGCTGCGCCACCGAGTACCGCGAACAAGGCCATGCCTTGCAAGATCCCATCGGTGGTCGTGCCAGCACCAAACCGCCAGTCGGCAAGGCCAAGTAGTACGAGAGCCGTCATGCCAACGAGCGCACGGACGGAGTGGCGGGCGGCGGAAGATGTGGAATGCTCCACGCCGGCTAACATCGAACGGAAGAGGAGTTGTTTCGACAACGATACCTTGAGTCGTTCCGGGCGTCCGCGCAGTTCCAATTCCATTACTTCGCCAGTGCGGTGGATGGAGCGAATATGGCGCCGATTAACCAGCACGATTCGGTGAGACTGAATGAAACTCGCCTCAAGCGCGGGGGCCAGTTCCTTGAGCGACGTGCGAATGATGCCGTCGCAGTCCTCGCCGAGCACCCGTGTGTACTTGGAATCCGATTCGAGGTACATCACGTCGTCAATATGCACCATCAGGACCTGCGAGCCGCTCGACACTTGCAGCCATTCCAGCATGGCAGGCGTGGGCTGTTGCCTCAACTGCCGGAACAACGCATCGAGACGGCTTGTAGCGGACTCGTCCTGAAGCGTCGGCTTGAT
Source organism: Ralstonia sp. 25mfcol4.1 (assembly GCF_900104095.1). Classification (GTDB taxonomy): domain Bacteria; phylum Pseudomonadota; class Gammaproteobacteria; order Burkholderiales; family Burkholderiaceae; genus Cupriavidus. The sequence goes on from NZ_FNJO01000018.1 coordinate 64,890, forward strand.
CCCGACCGACCGCCTGGGCGAGGCGGATGGTCTCGACGGGCTTGAGCACGTAGTCAATGGCATTGGCCTCGAAGGCTTGAACGTCGTAATGATCAAATGCCGTCTCAAACACCACGCGAACGTGGGCGAGTAACCTGCGCGCGACCTCAATACCCGTCATACCCGGCATCTGGATATCGTGTAGCGCGAGATCGGACTGCTGGACCGCGATGACAACCAGGGCACTAGTCGGCCTCGTGGACGATCTGAAGCTCAGGCCGGAGAACGGTGAGGTGGTCGCGCAACGAAGCTCGCATTACAGGGCTCGTCGTCGGCAATTATGGCAGTGGGCAAGGCTGGTAGAGGTGGCTGTGGGAGAGGGTGGGGAGGGCAACACCGGGACAGCATAGGTGTCCCGGCATGCGTCAGTCGTGGCAGATTTCGCGCGGCATTACTACTTCGCCTTGGATTCCTTATTCGCGATTTCTTGCAAAATTTTGACCGAATCATTGCGATTCTGCTGCAATTCCTTCATCTGGCTCATCAAGCCAGGGCAAGCCTCCCTGGAAACTTCCGGGGTTACGGGGGTCCCTGCAATACGCTGCTCGGCATCTTTGCCGAGAGTCAGCTTCACGTACTGCTTCGAGTCGCGGGTGAACGCGTCCCCGAACGACTTGCCCCCGCAGAAGTAGGCAATCTTCCGGGCGCCTGCCTCAAAGGTGATGTCGTCCAGTTTGCTGCTTACGTCCTGGGATGTCATCGCCTGTACCGGGGCCGCGATGGCGATCAGCATTGCTACAACGGCGAGAGTGGCACGGTTGAGGGTGGACATTTGGATGGCGTGAGTCATGGTCTCTTGGTGTTGTGTTCAATGAGTTGGCGTCTTGGTTCAGCCACCCCGTCGGGCGGAAGTGGATGAGCGAACTTTGCCGTGATAGTGCTGCCGGCGCGCGGGGTCTGCGACGAGTGCCGAGATCGAGCGACGAGCGCGGATTAGGGCCGATAATCGGTTTATCGGAGGAATGTCACGGGTGCGTATCCCACCAAAGTCGGGTGGGCTACGTACGGAGGGCGAGCTGTCTGCGTTAATCGGCAGCACTCTGGCTTTCGATCCGCCTATGACCGTTTCTAGCCAGATTCAACTTCCCCGGCGCGCCGCTCATCGCAGAATAAGACCCGCACGGATCAACTCAGAGTTAGCAATGGGGCAAAAACAAGGCTCACATCCGCTTGTAAACTAGGAGGCGCGTACAACTTAGAGTTGCCGTCGACGAGACTTCCGTCCAGATGAGTCCCCGGCTAATTTGGTATTGAGGGAAATCAAATATCGTGATGCTGCCCGACTTCTCGCGCAGAAGAACCTTTTTCACTTCCTCGCACCGCAAGGTTGACCCCACCGGCAGCGCAGCCAGGTTGGACAGTACCCGCAAGCGCTCTTTATACGGGTCAGGGCGGACCGGTGCAGAAGGCGTTTGAAGGGTCGCAGCATAGCGGTCGATGGCCGCCGGTGCGCCAGCCTCCCCAAGACGCTGTTCGCAAATTACTCGATCGAATGATTTTGCAGCAGAAGAGAGAGCAAAAGTATCTCCGGGTTGACATCGGGCTGTAGTCCGCAAGTTGAAATATTGTTCCGCCTACGCATCGCATTTAACATAAATTGCGACCGAGACCGCGATTGATCGCGTCGCTGCTAGGGGCGTCCGTCCGAACGATATTGCGCAGTGGCCATGTAGGCGTGCAACGCTAGTCCGCGGCGGCATGGTCACGTCTACAGTGTCACACCACGCGGCGGGGCGATCGGCAAGGCGTTTCCGGTGTGGCAGTTCACCACCCGAACCGGAAAATGGCCGCCATCCTCCAGCGTGATCTGACCCCGGCTGAGGCCCGGCGCGGAGGGTGGCTGGCTAAATCAGATGTCCTCTCGCTCGCCATATCGGGATGTCCCGTCCATGGCAGCGTCCGTCCAGACGGCCCCGCAAAATATCAGAAGTTGTACATATGCAACTGCCCCCACCGTTTGGGTATGGACGCCGCAATACACGCTGTTATTTTTAGTGCAATGCACGCTGGCGACCACAGTCGACCTGAGACGGCACCTGCAAAGAAGTACAACGCTGAGAAACAACATGGGTCAAGGAAGAATTTTGCTGCAACGTGCCATCGACGCTGCAGCTGCAATGCTGGAAGCAGGCAAGGCACTTCAGGAAAATCATGAAAGTGAATTCGTGGCCGGGAAGCAGCATAGCAACGCGCTGCTTGCGCAGTTCGATCGTCCGGAAATTTCGACAGACGATTTTTCCCTGGAATTGTTGCTTGCATTGTCTTGGAACAGGTTCGAAGCTCTGTGTGGAGCGTACTTTGCCGCGCATGGGTTTCGAACAGAACAGCGCAGCCACGGGGCCGACGGCGGCATCGATATTTCGCTGTATTTCAAGGACATCCCGATTCCCGTCAAGCTTATTCAATGCAAGGGATGGCGCAGGAGACGCGTGGACGTGGAGCAGATTCGCTCGCTTCTAGGGGTCATGACTAGAGAAGGGGTGAAGGACGGCGTGTTCGTCACCATGTCTTCGTTTACTCGCCCCGCGATGGCGGAAGCTGCCATCGCACGCATTATGACCATCGACGGTATGGAAATGGTCAATCGACTTCGAACGTTGGACGGCTCACGTAAAGCCGCACTACTGCAGATTGCTACCGAGGGCCAGTATTGGCGGCCCAATTGTGCGCGATGCGGAGGGCTGATGAACCCAGTTACTAACGTCAAACGTCCTTTCTGGGGCTGCTCAAACTACGGTCGGCTAAAGTGCCGATCGAAAATTGAACTGCTACGCAGCTAACTCACTGAGGATTGTCGAGCGCCGCTCCGATGCCCCTGATAGCGCATCCCCACATTGTCTGCATCAAGCTCGGAACTCATCTGGCCTCAACTGTAGGTACGACGTACCCATAACCCGTACGAGGATGCCCCTCTCGCCTGCAGTGGAAGAGGGGCATCCTAGGATCACGACTTTTCCTGGGTGATGTAATTGCCGATCCGGAGCATTGTTTCCTCGTGCCTGTTGGCATAGTACACACCAAGGATGTTTGCCTGGTTTGCCGTCAGGTGACTCCAAGCACCATCGTCCAGCATGAGCTCCTTGAATTCCCTGAGATCCTGACTCACGTGAATGGCCGAGCCGCTGTTGTCCGGTGTGAAGAGACTGACGTCCTTCAACGGGAAATAGCCCTTGAACGATAAGCTCGAATCCCGAAGTTGCCAGTCGTATCCTTTTTCGGAACTGAGGATCTCTGAGCCGATGTATACCAGCTCGTCGCCCCCATCGGCAAAGGCTGGCGGCGTCCGATAGTGCCCGAAGTTGGTGCTGCCACCCCAGTTGCACTTTTGCCATGTCTTTGCCGCACCGTAGTACATGACAAACGGCGGCATCTCTGGCTTTTTTTTGTCGCGCAAGTACGAGTAGTCGTATTCGCAGAAGGCCAGCAGCGCATTTCGTCCTGGGAGGGCAGAGATCGTCTCGATCTTTACGCCTTCATCAGGTGTCGGTGACTTGTCCCAGCGTTGCCAGGGTCCATCAAGCGTCTTGGCGCAGAACACGATTGTCCTGGCGTAGGAGCCGGTCTTTGTCGAGTCGGAGAAAAAGCCTTTCTCGATGTAGCTGTATCGCTCATATTGCGTACAGATCCACAGCCACATGCCATTGAAATAAATAATTTCCTTGGTGGATAGGTGGCCGTCGTTGAGCGAGAGACTGCTGTTATTGGCCGGTACTGGGCCCAACCTATGTCGCCATTCGAGGGCGTCGCTGGAATAGTAGACGCCCTCGCTGCGCGTGCCGCGTGAGCTTGCTCTGTTTCTGATTAGCCAAGTACCGTTGACGATGGAGATGCTCTCGAACCAGACCTTGAAGTCGGGGGTATCGAGTAGCACCTCCTGCCAATGGACCCCATCTTCGCTGCGATAGAACACGTCATTGGAGTCGACGCTGGCGACAATCAGCCAAATCTTTCCATCCGTCTTGACGTGGTTGATCTTGTCTGGATCGCACGGGGGGTTCTCCACCTTCGTCCACTCGATCGTGAACAGGTGCTCTCGACCATCTTTTGTCAGGGTTACGGATTGCTTCTCCAGTTTTTCCAGTTGCTCCCGTCGCAAGCGATCCGCCTGCTTCTGTTCCCGGATCTTGACGACGGACTTATCGAAATCTCCCCCCATGAAGAATCCGATCTGATCGGAAGCATCGCTGCATGCTCGCGAGAACGCTTCCAGCACGCCCTCTACCTGGTGGTAGTAACGTCCGAACTGATCACCCCAGTCTTCGTTCTCGGCCGAATTGTCGAGTTCGTAGTCCGAGTAAGCGATGTCGTCCTTGCACTCGAAATCAGGCATGCCCCACTGGGAAATCACGCTGTTGGCCTGCGATAACGCCGAACGGTTCTCTGTTATCAAGGCGCGGGCCTTCTTGCGGTGTTCGTTCAAGCCGGATAGTGCGGAACTACGCCCCATGCTACATACTTTTGCGGAGGCCTTGTCAGTAAGGTTGCTCACGAAACTGCCATCGGAGAAATTGAAGAAGACAGAATGTTCCATACCTTTTGCGTACACGCTGCTCATTTCCAGCAGCTGTTGCGTAACGCGCCAACTCACTGCGTCCAGTCGCTTGACTGGTTCTGCGAAGTAGCTATCGAAACGCAGCGTCCGATATTGGAGTATGTTTCGCCAGCCGCGTGTAAGGGCCGACAGCGTCTTCGCCGCAGCCAACACCTCTGATTCATCATCGCCGTTGACGAGGGTCAGCATGGCCGGCAGACATTCCTTTAGCTGAGCCGGCTTGAGAACGCCTAGGAGCACCTTGACGGATGGGCTTTCGACAGGTCTTCCAGCGAGCGTCAAAAGATAGAACGCATCGATCAGCCAGGTGTATTTCTTGTCCTCGGTATCAAGCGTCGCCAGCAGCGTGGATTGATACTCGCTATGCTTGCGGGGCTGATCCGCCACTTGAAGCATTTCCGGCTGAAGATCCGGCAAGTCAGCCCGTTCCGTCAACAGCGAAATGAATTCGCGTGACATGGCATTCAAGGATACCGAATTCTCCACGCACAGCGCGAGAAGTACAAGGTACTGGCGCTTCCACTCCGCGCTGCTGCTGCTATCGAGGCCGGTGTGTGCCTTGATATCCGACAGCGATGAGACGAGCGCCACGGCCTCTGACGCGGAAGACGCAGGAATTTCCTCCACCGCTTCCTCCACGACGTTCAGCCCATGCACATCCTTATAAATATCAATGGCGACCTGGCTACCTCCTACCATCTCGTGAATCAGGGCGCGGATGCCATAGACAGTGGAAAGCCCGGACAACTCGCGCCCAAAGAACTTCGATATGATTTTCTCGCGCGCTTCGTCGCTGTTGCACAGTGACTCATCGCCGATCAGATCGACGATCTTGTCGTAGTGATCAGACAGGAAGTAAAGGGAGTTGAATCCAATGCCGGAGACGTTCTTCTGGATGAAGTCGGAATCGATAGTGTGGTCATCGAATGACAGCTCGATTGCGGCGCGATACTGGGCAATGCCAACGACGTCGATTTGGTCGATCAGTTCACTGACGAAATCGAGCAGCCTGATCTCCTCATCGCAATTGACATGGAGCTTCTCGAGCGTTGTCACAAGGTAGTTGTCGACATCGTCTCCGGTGAGATTGACCTGTGGATTCCGGCGCATGAAGTCATATGTCAGCCGCAAGATCAACAGGTTCTTCGGAATCGACTTGAAACGGCGCTTGTTGGCCTCGACGTTGAGTGCCCAGGTGTTGAAGCCTGTGTTGTTCTCAACATGCTGCAGACGGTGATGGAGTCTGTCGACGGCGTGTTCCAGGAAATCCCGGGTTTCGATGATGTAGTCATTCATCGTCCCGAGATTGTTGCGAATGACAGCGATTGCCTGTGCGTTGATCAGGTTCTGCTGCTGAAGCTGCTGCAGGTAGTGCCATGCGAACCGTTGAATCTTCAACATGTCCAACTGGTTCAATGCCTGGTTCTCGTTGGTCTTGCCGCTGATGGCACTGGCCAAGCGTTTGAAGAACCCCGCTTCGGCCTGACGGGCAAGCCGCTCCTGGCTCGTCGTCACCAGTCGCGACGCATCAAGTGCAAGTTGCTGGGTTAGAGCGGCATTCGCCTTGTGCTTGGTGACCAGTGCGTTGACCGCCTCGCGTTCCGCCTGTTCCATCGGTGCATCAAAGATCTGCTGTTGTTCAGCTACGGATGCTTCGTTCATTGTTTCGGTCTCAGAGATTGTTGATCTTCTGCTTCAGGCGAGCGCTCTGCGCCTGCATAGTCTTGACTTGATGTGTGAAATGCCGTTCGGACAGATAAAGTCCCTTGTGAAAATCCGCAAAGTATTCTTGGGAGAACTGCAGGTACTTTAAGGTGTCGTGCACGGCGATGCCATTGCTGGCCACCCGTTCCGAGGCAGCAAGTGTGAGCCTGAAGTTCTTCTCGACGTGGTTGTCCAGTGCGATGCTCATGGCGAGCGAAGTAATCATGCCGCCCACCACACTCCCAATCACTGCCCCTACCGGCCCCCCCAGCGCGCCGATCGATCCACCGACAGCGGACCCGACGACAGCGGCACCAGTCTGGAAGACATTTTTGCCCGTACGAGTTTCCAGTTCCGCGACGGTCATCTTGCCCGCAGCAACCATGACGAGGCATTGAACGAGATCCACCGCGCAGATCGCGGCGCCCGCAACGGTGCCGCCGACAAGACTGCTTTGGAATGCTGAGCCCGCGAAGAGTTCGGGGAAGGAGCGCACCACCATGCTGACGCTTGCCGTTGCCGTACCTGCCTTCAGTGCGCTGTCGGCGGCGGCAATCGCCGTATCGCGCAGAATGCGCGTGGCGGCCTGCTCCGCAGTGACCTCCCCATTCTTTACTTGCCGAATACACTGGAAGGCGTTGATGCAGCCCGCGGTCACGGCCGTGATAACCGCTGCAGAACCTGCTGCCCGCAGGCTTTGCTGCACTGTGGCCTTGTTCAGGTAGCCCGTCTGCATTTTTTCGTGCGACGCCTTGCCTGATTTGGTACCCGCACCAATTTGCTCGGCTTCGCTTTTGCTCAGGGACGTGGATTGAACGCCGTCCACATCGAGCTGGCCCGCCGTTTTGTCCCGTACTTTCTCGGCCGCCTGCGAGACGTGAGGACGTGTCTCCTTGTTTTTGAGTACGGCTTTCTGCGCGGAAGCCTGAATACCGTCGATCTGATCGGATGGCCCCAGAAACACATCGCTGTGCTCATAGCGATGCACGCCATCCTTGCTGGACCGGAACGCCTTCTGTGTGGCGTCGGCATCCTTGTAATACTTCAACTGCGCGCCCAGAACCTGCTTGCCGTCTTTCATGACGACGATATCGTGCATGGGGTCATTGCGAGGAATGGGCGTGTTGGAGAATCCGTCAGTGAAGGCGCGCACATCCTTGTCTTTCAGGATGGCGTCAAGGTTGAAGGATTCAGCGTGGAAGGTTTCAGCGGCAAAGCCGCCCTTGATGGCGTTATTTTGCGCAGTCGCGGAAATATTCCCCATGATTGAGTTTGCCTGGTTGATTTCACCAAGCATCTGGCCGATCTTCTCCGTGGCCTGAGCAGGCCAGATCTGACATGCGCTGATCGAATCCGTTACTGCTTTCTTTTGATCGTTGTTCAATGCGAACTCCTGACTGGGATGTCACTTCGTCAAGCGGCGAGCCGTCATGTACCCTCTGGGCTTATCGGCGACGTTGTCGATGATCTTGAGGGGAAGGCGGCGGATTGCGGCACCCGCCATAGAGGGATAGACAGCAGTCCGCAAGTTCGCCTAGATTTGGCCGAACTGCGTTTTTTCTACGATACCCATGCCGTTGGGCGATTTCGACTATCTGGTGCTGAAGGTGCTTCGGGCGCATGCTGGAAGGTGGCAGCGATCGGGCGACCTGATTCGCGAGGTTGTTGCGCGAGATGCTGCTGCATACCCGAAGAAGGTCACACGATCTTTCCTGAAACTCGAAGCCCTGCAACTGGCGCAGCGTCGTGGCGAGGATGCCAATCGCGAATGGCGCGCCATGTCTGCTGTTGCTGTCAACAAGGATGCGCTGCGCCCGCCGGTTGACCTTGCGGTCGCCTTGCTGAAATTGCGGCAACTCGCCAATACGCATATCCCGGCCAGTGTGACCGACGGTCTGGCGGATTACTTCGACGGTGCCATGCGCGTCCTTGAAGAAAGCGTGACGGCCACGCGACTGGCAGCGGCTCGGGCGTGGGTCGGCAAGACGACGCGGCTCGACGGGCGCTATCCGCTGATCGCGCCACGGATTCCCGAGGGGGTACTGGATGCGGTGCTTGACGCGCTGTATCGGGATGCCTGCGTCGAGATTCAATATCGGAATGGTCGGACCTCAACGGTGGAGCCGCGGCGCTTCGCCATATTACCGCTTGCTTTGGTAGAGAAAGGTCCGGTCCTGTATCTGGTGGCCGATCGCCCGCGTGCCGACGGCGGGACGAAACGGCACCTGTTGCGCATGGATCGGATTCACGCCGCCACGACGTGCGATGCGGTGCTGGCACGCGACGGGGCATTCTCGCTAGACACATATGTGCGTGACGAACGGACTTTCGAGTTTTTCTCCGAACCTCCCGTGCAAATGGTGCTGCGTGTGCGCGAGACCGGCGGTTTTCATAGCCCGTTTCGCGAGCTGAAGTTCTCGGAAGACCAGGCGATCACCGATACGGACGGCGGCTTCATGCTGACGGCCACCGTCGCGCCATCTGTCGCACTGAGCAATCTCTTGCTTGAGCGTGCGGATGCCGTCGAGGTGATTTCGCCCGCCGCCCTGCGGGCCGATATTGCTGGGCGGCTGCGACGTGCGCTGGTCGCCTATGACGACGCGAGTACGTCCGGTTCCAACGGATTGAATAGATTTGGCCAAGGGTAGGCGAGTAGCACGTCGGCTTCGGTCTCAGCGGGCTGGGAACGCAGTATTCGCGCTCTCGTACTGCCTGGCGGAAGATCCAGCCCGACACCCGGCGCCACGCCGATGCTGACAATAGACGGGGTTGCATAAGCGCGCCACGCGTCGTCCATCATCATGCGGACACTGGACGCCAGAATTTCGGGAGATGCGGCAACGACGCGATGCAGACATGCGAGAGCGTTCTGTGACGCCAGCGCTGAAAGCCGTATGGATATGGCTTTTGGATCAGTCTCGCTCGCATCCAGGATGGCCGCGCCTGCGAGGATGCGCGCCGCAGTCACGAGATTGCGCGAACCCGACGTGATCCAATGTCCCGAGCGGATCAGTGGCAAGTGCCGAGCTTCGCCCGTGGCCAGTGCGATCGCCGGGACGCCCTGTTCGAGTGCGGTGCGCAATGCATCGACGGGGCCCATAAGATTCCACGAGGCCTGGAACGATGGTCCGGCAAGGCCCTCGACGTTGACCATATGCACGATCATGTCGGCGGGCGCTCCATCCTCGTGTTCCGACCAGACGATACGCTGGTCGGCAGCATTCAACGTAGCCACCATCGCGCGAAGTGCGTCGGCTGGGATACCCCAGCGCTGCAAGGACACTCGGATCGCCGGCACGTTGCCGACATCGTTGGCAATATTCGGATCGGTACGATGTTCGCGGTGGCTGGCATGGTCGCTACTACCCGTAAGGTGTGGCATGGGGGGCCCGGTCTGGCTGGTTGTGATGTAGCCAGTTTTGGGCCCGAGGTGGACGTTCAGTGTCCAGAACGGTGCGCGTTTGAGCTGGACATAGGATGTCCAGTTCGCCAGTTAGCTTGTTGCCCCTTATCAGCGGGCGACGGCTGATTCAACCGATCGAACTACTATTCGCATGGGACGTCGGGCGATCAGGGAGGACAGGTAAAGGGTAGTCCGAGTGTCGAAACATCATTCCGAAGTACACACCTCATTTAACATAAATTGCGGTCGATCCCGCGCTGTTAGTGCCAAAGTGGAATAGGTGCTGCATAAGACACGTTACTCATGATCTTCAGCCTGCCAAAGTAGGTTGAGGGAGGACCGCCCGCGATGGCTGAATTCCAGCGCCCCTTCTTCAAATGAGCGGTAACTTCAGCCGTGGAGCCCCGAGCAGCCACGCTAGGGCCGTGTTGTGATCAGGCCCTTCCAACTCCCGTCGCCAGGCGAGGGCATCAGCACTTGGCAGTCAATGCTCAGTTAGTGACAGATAGCAATGCAGCGCAAAATGCCGCGCGGCTACTATGGGCCCTACGGCGGGGAGGCGTGCCAGCGAGTGTGGGCGTTGTCAATGCCCTCGGGGACAGGATCAACCGCAACCCCAAGACGGGCCAGACCTGGTCGGGGCGCGGTAGGGCTGAAAGCCAGGTCGGCGGGCGCGGCCGGTGCTGCTCCAATTCTAACTAGCGGACTCAGCAGGCCTGGCGGCGGCCATTGCGCAGGAAGCCCAAGGGGTAGAGCCGGGCAGAACCGGGGACCTTGCGCGCGTAGGGTTCGCAGGCTCGCCGGGCGTAGTCGAAGGGACCGAGCAGGTGGCACAGGCGGCAATGTGGAATCGTTCAGGTAGGTCGTGGCCTGGCAGTGCGGACAGGGATGATATCGTACGCTCTTGGTCGCTGCGTCGACGCTACGCAGGTGCAACACTTGGTATCAAGAGGGGACATCAGCCGCCATGGTGGATTCGGGTTATCCGCAGTTCTTTCGTCCGCTGACACTGAAGAGACGCCGGTTGATCGCCGCCTGCATCCGCGCATTCTATGCGCGGCTTTATGGTTCCCATGCTGACTACCGTTCCATCCTCGGGCGCGAGGACTTGCGTGACCTGTTCGTTCAGACCATACAGTCTGCCGCGCTGTCGGCCGACCTTGCCGGGGAAGATGGCGACGATGGATTCAACGCCGGTGACCTTGCAGACGACCAAAAGCTGGCAAGCGCCATCGTGCGCCTCCTCGTCGCGGACGGCTGGCTCGAAACCGCGGAGGATCGCGTCCGACTGATAACAGCCTATCGCTTCACCCGCGCCGGAAAGATCTTTGCTCAGGCGCTGACGCTAGCCGACCGTCCACGGGAACGGACCCGTCAGCGCAACATGCGCTCCTGCAAGAACGCACTGAGCGCTTTCATCGAGCGCCGCGACGTGGAAGACCTGCTCGACGCCTACGAGTATGCGGATCGGGTTATTGCCGACCTCTCCGAGGACATCGAACTCTTCTACGACCTGGCCCGCAAGATATTGCTCGATGCGCATGTGCAGGGCAATTGGGATGGGTTCATAGAGTTCGTAGAACGACGTTTTCGTGACGAATTCTCGCCCCGGCTGGTCTATGACAATGCCGAGCGCCACCGCCTGGACATTGGGGCGCTGATCGAACGTCTTAACGAATTGAGTGCAGCCGAGATGCAATCCATTGACGATGACCTGGCCAACCACGCGGCGTGGGCCGCGCAGTCCGCGCCGGACGGGGCAATCTTGAGATGGATGCTGGATCGGATCGACGAGATGGTGACTGCGGCCTGTCGGACGAAGCAGCCGGAATTGTTCCGGGCCATGGAAAGCTATGTCCGCCGCCATGTGGTCTTGTTGTCGCAGAGTCTGTTCATGGGGGCATCGGGCAGCGGGGCCGCATTGTCCGCGCTGATCCGCCGCCTTGGGGAGATGCCAGAGCGGGAGCAAGGCGCATGGCTGGAGCGGCAGGGAGCCGTGCTGGCACCGGTAAGCGTGGCGCTTTATGATCCCGCCGCGGTGCATCCGAGAAAGGCAGCCGAGCGTAACCGGGCACAGGCGGTGAGCATTGTTCCGGAAATCACACGGGAAGAGCGTTTGCGTCAATTCGTACGGCAATCGGCGGAGCGGGCCTTCTCCCTGTCGCATCACGATGTCGTGGATTACCTGCTCGGCGCCATGCGTGGCTCAGGCGGGCTGCGCCTGTCCGAGTTGCCGGTCGACGATGCCATCCAAGCGTTATCGTTGTTGCGGGCCGTCGAGGCTGCACGGGACCATGAGGGGCTAGAGGTGGAACGGCTAGACGCCGAGCCGCTGGACAATGCCATCATGTCTGGCACCGACTATGCAATCAGGAGGCGATACATCGACCATGGATGAAATTACGATTAGCCAACTGGTGGAGGCGGAACTGAAGGCGGGGGGCGTCAGGCCGGAGGCGTTCCAGCAGATTCTCGGCCGCCTGTTCGGGCTGTCCATCCTGCACCGGGAAGACAGCGCCATCGAGCGTCAGCTCTATGATGACGCCGTGCGTATCGAGGTCCTGCTCAATGCGTATTTCAACGTGGGCGGCTTCCGGCTCCTGCACGAGCGGCATCAGAGTTATTTCCGGCTTTACCCGCCAGGGGCGCGCGTGCCGGGACTACCCGCCGAGGACGACGCTATTGCGGTGGACGCCGTGCGGGCGAAGCTCTCCGCGGATTTCGTGGCATGCTGCCTGGTACTTCGCTTGCTGTACAACGAAAGCCTGCGGCTAGGCTCGATCAATGAGCGCAACGAGGCGCTCGTTACCGTTGAGTACTTGAATGCCACGCTGACTGCCCAGGCGCGTCGCTCACTGCCAGCCAAGACTGCGCGGGAGAAGCTCTTCGCCGACCTGAAGCGCGCCCGCCTGATCGACTACCGGGCGGACTCCGAGGTGGAAGATGCTGACGCTCTGGTCGCCATTCGTGGAACGATCCTGCAGTTCGTGGCGGATTCCGCTATCGATGCCCTGCTGGTCGAAACACGGGCACCCGTGTCGGCCGTCACGTCGCCGGAGCCTGAAGATGAAGCTTGAGAAGCTCATCCTGGTCAACTGGGGTTTCGTGGTGTCCCGGGAATACCCCTTTGGCCACACCACCTTGCTATCGGGTTCGACCGGCGTTGGGAAGTCTTCTTTCCAAGACGCAATTCAGCTGGTCATGACCGGCGGCAAGCAGCACATCAACGTTTTCAACTCCGCGCAGGATGAGAGCGGTGTCTCGCGTGCGGGTGGCAAGGTGAGGCGGACGCTGGCGTCCTATGCGGTAGGCATGCGCGACAATCTATGCGTTCGACCTTATGGGTCTCACACCTATGTCGTAGCGGTCTTCGCGCCCGATGAGGGGGAGTCCGCCGAACCATTCACCGCCGTGGTAGCGGTGGAAGCCGTCGTGTCCGGTACGCGCGAGCAAGGTCGAAGCGTCGACGTGGCGCGCAAGCTCTACTTTGTGCTGCCAGGCAGCCGCGCAATCGAGGCGGATTTCATCGAGTCCCGCAAGGGCAATTCGATTACGGCCGTGAAGGTCGAGGATATATACCATCGGCTGCGCCAGCGCTATCCGCGCGTTCTGCCGTTCGAGAACAGTATCGAAGACTATCTGTGCAAGCTCTATGCCGAGTTTCGCGGTGGCGGCAAGACGCTTGTGGGGCCGCGTGAGGCCGAAGCCGCGGCGCGGGCTTTTGTCCAGTCCATTGCCCGCAAGACCGTCGGCTCGGTGGACGAGCTGATCCGGGAGCAAGTGCTAGCCGAGCCTGATTTCTCCGATCAGATCGGGCATATCGCTTCGCTCATGCAAAACGTACAGCGTCTGCGCAAGATCGCCACCGAATTACTGGCATGCCGGGAGCGGCTGGGCGTGCTGAAGGCACACGCGGATGCGTTCCTGGATGCGTTCGAAGAGGCCATGGAGGCCGAACTGGGTGAGGCGCTGCGCCGGCAGCAGGATGTCGAGGAGGAAATCCAAAGACTGGAGGCCAGCCGGCGCCGTGCCTTAGCCGATGTCGAAAAACAGCAGGCGCTTGCCGACCGGCATGCACAGGCGTTAAAGCGCGCCACGGAAATGCATGGCACGGCGAAGGGGCGACTCAACGGCAATCCGGTGGCCCAGGAGCGTGAGCGCCTCGGCCGCGAGATGACCGTGGCCACTGAAAGTCGATCGCAAATCGCGTTGGACGTCCTAGCCGCCCTGACGGGCTTGCGAGGCGTGCTGGACGAACTGGCTACCCTGGCTAAACAGCCGGCACCCCAGGCCTGCGCCTACGCACCCCATGTGGAGCGTCTCGTTGTCGAGGCCGCGGCGATCGATGCCACCGACGGCCGAGCTGCCGCGCGTGAATTGGCGGCAATGCTGACAGGCGCGCAGATTGACCCGGCAAGCTTGCAGCGCGACCGGTTCGCCAGGATGGATGCCGCCCTGGCTTCCATTTCGCAGCAATTGAACAGCGCCGAAGGCCTATATGGCGCAGTGATACAGGAGCAGGTGCGGGAGTCTGATCGCGCTGCCGCTCTGCAAGGCGAAATCGACGAGCTGAAGCGGCGCCGGCAAGGGCTTGAAGACGGCCACTTTGATTTGCCGGCGCATGTGGAGGCCGCAGTCCGGCATCTGGAAACTCAGATACCGGCCGCCCGTCCTCAGGTGCTTTGCAACCTTGTTCAGCCGCGTGAGGGCTCACGCTGGCAGAACGCCATCGAAGGGCTTTTGGGCGGCAACCGCTTCGTAATCCTCGTGGACCCGCAGTACGAGGCGAGCGCTATTCGGTCGATGCGGCATGAGATGCCGGCGGTTAGGCAAGGGCGAGAAGCTTCTGTGGTGCAGGGTGAACTCGCCAAACGGCGGGCGGAAAACCAAGCGCTGTCGCCCGATGCCGTACTGCAGGAGCTGGTGATCGCCGATGAGACCGCGCGCGCCTATCTGGTTGCAAGCTACGGCCGTTATGTCAAGGTAGCGGATGCGCAGGCGCTGCGCGGCGCGCCACAGGCACTGACCATGGACGGCATGGCCAGCGGTGGGTTCAAGATGTTCTCGTCGTGGGTGGAGGATGGCGAACTTGCCTTCGGTGCAGAGGCGCGGCGTAAGCGCGTGGTAAGGCTTTCCCGTGAGATCGAAGAAAAGACGCGAGAAAGGGACACACATCGTGCAAGCGCTGCGGCGTTGGCCGCTTGGGGCGCGCGTTTGCTCGGGCTGAAGCTTGTCCCAATCGCGCCAATGCTGGACAAGCTGGGTGAGACGCAGCGCGGACTGAGTAGTCTCGCAGCGGAGCTCGCCAGTCTGGATGATTCCGATCTCATCGCGCTGGAGCGCCGCGTCTCGCGTGCGGAACAGTTATTGGACGGCCACCAACGCCTATCCAATACTGCATCGCGCTTGGCGGGCGACGCGCAGGGGCAGGCGCGTGGCTTCGAACGGAACATCGCTGACGCCGAGGCTAAGCTTGCGGGGTGCCAAGACGGGGTGAGGCAGGTCAACGCCCGCGTCGCAGAACTGATTCGGCTCAATCCACACTTCGATCCGGTCCGGCTGGACCGGCGCGCCCGGGATGCAGCCATGGAGCAGACCTCCGCGTCCTTCGATGGACGGCGACGCCAGCAGGCCGGCCTCTACCGCCAGGAGCGGGAGGCATTCGAGCGAAAATTGGAGGCACATAACCTATTGTCTTCGTCGTTCGATGAACGAGTCGACTTTCAGCCTTGCCAGTCAACACAGGGGGAGTACGAGTGGCAAGCCTATGGCTGCATACCCGCCGCCCGGCGGCAGATCGCGGCCATGCTAGAACGGCTGGACCAAGTGCGCATTCTGAACAACACCAGCGAGCTGCGGGTGCCGAGAAGAGCTTCAACAATACCTTCAGTACGCATTTCGCGTTGGCCGTACGCACTGCGGTGGAGCAGGGCATCGATCCCCTCAAGCGGCTCAACGAGAAGCTCAAGCGACTGGCATTCGGCGAAGACCGTTTCGAGATCGAATACGGGCAGATGGTTAAGGAGTACAAGAAGTACTTCGACCTGTTCCAGGAATTGAACCGGCTAGCCGAGACGCAAACGCCGGTGGACCTATTCTCGGCGGACGCAGGCGTGCTGTCGGCCGACAGCGTCGTGGCGCTGGACGACATCAAGCTGCTATTGCTCGACACCAACCGCGACCACGCGTTGCGGCGACTGAAGGACATAGCAGACTACCGAAACTATCGCCAATATGACATCCGCAAGTATTCGGAAGATGGACGCGAGGCGTCCTTGGCGAGAATGGCAACGTTCTCGGGAGGCGAGTTGATGACGCCGGCCTATCTCGTAAGGGCCGCAGTGCTGGCCCAGGCATTTCGCCAGTTCGAGAAGACGCCGAGCCTGAAACTGATGATGATCGACGAGGCCTTCGACAAGATGGATGAGGGGCGCACTGCTGCAGTGATGCGTTACCTTAACGAGAATCTCGGCCTGCAACTGGTCGTTGCCATGCCCTCCCGCGCGTCTGGCCCACTGCTCGAGTTGTTCAGTTTCGAGCATCGTTTTTCCCTGATGAAGGTGGAGGGTCTGGCAGGGGAACTAGATAAGATTACCGAGGTGGACAGTTCCCTGTTGAAGGCCGACCGGCTGCAAGCCCTCTGGACTGAACGCCGTGAGGCGGTGCAGCGTGAAGCGGCATGGCAGTTCGACATTCAGGAGGCACGCAAGCAGTTGATCTCGGACATAGGGACATGAGCGCAGAGGACCTTCTGGCGCGCCGGCCGGCAGCCCTGACCGCGTTGCTGAATGCACTGGTGGACCGCATCGAGGCTAAGCCATTTGCTGAGAGGCGCCGCGACATCAGCTTCTCGTTGCGTGCCGAGACGTGGCCGGAATTTTTTGCCATTGCCCTGCACGGCGAACGCATGTTCGTGTGGCGCGCCCTGGAAGCGCTGCAGGCGCAGCCCGGGTTGGCGCTGGTGCTCGACCAACGGCGCGGCCAGCGGGATCTCGACATCTGGGAGCGCTCACCGAAGCTTGTCATTGCTGAAAGAGCGGAGGCATTTCTTCGCGACGAGACGGGGCGTCAGCCCAGTGCCTTGGTCACCTGGATGGCTCAGTGGCGGCAGGCCGTGCCGGCGCGCTTTAGCAACGCGGCGCTGTGCGAGCGACTGCTGTCCCGCCCGGTCCTCATCCTCTCACGTTCACCGGAGCACGTGCTGGAGCGTTTTGCGGACATCTCGGCGCTTGCGGGCGAGAACCTCATGCTCCATGAAGTCGCAAGCCGGCAGTTCTGGGGATTGTCTAAAATTCTTAACGGCCAGCAGGAAGCCATTGCCTTGTTGCTTGACACGGACGTCTGCCCGTTTCCGGACAAGCCGGTGCAACTGCTGGTAGCCACCCGTACAGCCGATCCTGCCGCCCCGATTCTGTTTGTGGAAAACGCCGCAACTTTTGAAGCGATGGCGGCGGGGAGGATAAGCGCTGCCGAAGGATTTGTCCTGATATATGCATCAGGCTACAAGGCAAGCGCGAGGCGCCTGCGCCAGCCGATGGGGAGCTCGGTTTATTTCGCCCCTAGCGTGTTTGAGCGGAATACGGCATTGGGGCTCAGCGTTCTTACGTGGCTGCACGGCAACGACATGACGCGCCCTGTTCATTTCTGGGGCGACCTGGATTTTGCCGGGATGGGGATCCTCAAGGAGTTGCGAGTAGTGTTCCCAGAAGCACAAGCATGGCAGGCTGGCTACGATGCGCTGCTTACACACCTGTTCGCCGAGGAATCCCACGCCCCGGATGAGGCAAAGAAGTCGGGGCAGACCGATCCTGGCCTTACCGGATGCCGTTATGCAGATGAAGTGCTGCTTCCGGCACTACGTAGGCTTGGCCGATTTGTCGATCAAGAAAGTCTGTAGCGTCGGATCCCCATACCAGACAACGACGCGAAAACCTGCCAGGCAAAGCGTATTGAGAAGCGCATTCTCAATGCTCCGTGCTCCTCGAAGCAGACTGTAGATCGAATGACCGGCGCAGAGCTTGAGCCCAGGGGATCTGCATGGGACCGTGATATGTCAGGCCAATTCTTCGGTCGTCACAACGTTCTTCCAAATTGGAGGGTTACTTGGGAATGGCCAGGGCGAGCTCCCCTTAGCAACTCGTGAGGAGCAAGCGTGCGGGAAGGTTGAATCAGCTGCCTTGCGCCTGTATGATATCTACGTTTTGTAGATACAAAAAAAGGGGGGTAAAAATGGAATTTGCCAAGATCTTCCGCCATGGCGGCTCCCAAGCCGTACGTTTGCCCAAGGACTATCGTTTCGACAGTGCGGAAGTGCGGATTCGCCGACACGGCGCCGCCGTTATCCTGGAACCAGTCCCGCAAGATTGGGCCTGGCTATCACCGCTGATCGGACCAGTCGATGCGGATTTTGAGGCAGCGGCGGTCTCCCAGCCTGGGGAGCAGGAGCGGCCTGGCCTGGACGTCTTTGAATGAAGTATCTTCTCGATACCAACGCGGTGATCGCGATGCTCAAGGGCGAGCCCAACATGCTTGCCCGTCTGCGAACGCATTTGCCGGCGGACTTCGGGATGCCGTCCATCGTTGCTCACGAGTTGTACTACGGGGCTTACAAGAGCCAGCGCGCGGCGGCGAACCTTGCGCGAATCGAAGCGTTGCAGCTTGAGGTGGTGCCATTTGATACGGAGGACGCCCAGCACGCAGGCGAAATTCGTGCACAACTGGCGGCCGCTGGTACGCCGATCGGCCCTTATGACACCTTGATTGCCGGACAG
Organism: Ralstonia sp. 25mfcol4.1; assembly: GCF_900104095.1. Lineage (GTDB taxonomy): Bacteria > Pseudomonadota > Gammaproteobacteria > Burkholderiales > Burkholderiaceae > Cupriavidus. The sequence continues at coordinate 83,359 of NZ_FNJO01000018.1, forward strand.
GCGAGGGCGCGCAACCTCATTCTTGTGACACACAACGTACGCGAGTTTTCCCGTGTGACGCAGCTGCTGGTCGAAGACTGGCATGCTGGCGGCCACTAGGAATGCTGTGCACAGTCTATGGCCTGAGACGACTCCTATAGCCGGCGGTATCGCCAGTAGGGGTCCCCTCGATTCCCGTGCAATTTACCGGGGTAGCCACCCCTAGCATCCGTGCGGGTTTCCGGGCCGCGCTCGCCTGATACCCCAGTCACATCAGTCACTTGCTGACTGGTCCTTTGCTCCTCCTCCTGAACCGTTGATCGCCCCTAGGGGTGATCGTACTTTTGGTGCGAAATCTGGCGGTTAGGCAGCAAAAATTCATACGGATTCAATGGTTTGCAAGAGCGCCTATCTCACAAAGCGCGGTCGACAACGAAGGCTTGCTGCATACGGTTCCTCTACTGGCTAGCGCCAGATTTTGCACCGAAAGAACAACTACGCCTAGCGACGCATCGAGGGCGACGGGCTGCCGAGGTATTTGGAGCCGGACATTAGTCTCGATCTGCCAGCGCGCGAGTTCAACGTTGGTGGAGGTGCCGGGTAGCACCGCGGTCTACGTCTCGCAGTGCGAGGCCGTTGCCGCCCGGATTACACAAACTCGTTCTTAGCCGGCCTTGGCGGACCGACCGCCGGTCGTTGCAACCGGCACATCGGGCGTCCGATACCGGTCAAATTGCGGCCGTCTACACCCCGTAAACGCAGGCCATAGATTTGGCCGGCGCAGCAATGCTCGCGAACTCGCCGTTCTCCTTTGCTGCCTCGCCCCCACTGTCCGTATAGAGATTGCGGCGAGATCTTTCGAACAAGTCTGCAAAGCCACCCAAAAAAACGAATGCTCGGAGGTTTCCGAGGCATTCAATCGCCGCATGCGGTGGCCGTTAGGCCGGCCGAGGCGCTGTGGCGGAAAAAGCGCAAGATGTGCCCGCGGGCAGCACGATGCTGACCTCGAGGCCCCCTTGCACGCGATTGGCGGCAGTCGCGGTGCCGCCGTGGGCAGCGATGGAGCGCTGGGCAATGGACAGGCCCAGGCCGAAGCCGCCTTGGTTGGATTGGGCCTGGACGAACGGCTCGAACATAGTTTCCAGCAACCGCGGCGGCACGCCAGGGCCCTCGTCGGACACGTGAATGCGGTAAAGGCGCCGGTCGGTGTCGTGGACAAAGCTCACCGTCACCGTCTGGCCCGATGCCGACACATGAAGCGCATTGCGCATGACATTCTCGACCGCGCGGCGGATCAGTTCCAGATTGCCGCGCATCGGCGCCTCGGCCGGGGAGGCTGCCTCGAAGCGAATGCGCACGCCGCGGTGCGAGCCTTCAAAATCGGCGTCGGCGGCAACGGCTTCACAGAGTTCCCGCAGGTCGAAATGGTCGACCACCGGCTGGGTTCCGCTCTCTATCCGCGATAGCGTCAGCAAGCCGGCAACGAGTTCGTTCAGACGCGCCGCCTCACGTTCGATGCGGTTCAGCGACTGGCCGATGCGGGCGGGTTCCTGGCGCGCCAGCGCGGCCGCCACGTGCAGGCGTGCAAGCGGGGAGCGCAGTTCGTGCGACACATCGTGCAGCAGTCGCTCGCGGCCTTCCACAAGCCGGGAGATACGTGCGGCCATGGCGTCGAAGTCGCGCGACAGTTCGGCGATCTCGTCGTGGCGGCCCTGCACGCCGGCGGCAGTGCGCACTGCCAGATCGCCTGCGCCAAAGCGATCGAACGCGCGCTGCAGCCGTTGCAGCGGCGCGGTCAGGTACCAGGCCAACGCGATGCTGTAGAGCAGGCCGCAAAGCACGTAGAGCACAATGATCGGCGCAGGCGGTCCGGTATCGGGGGGCACCCGCGACAGCACGTCGGGCGGCACATAGTGGATCTGCCACGGCTGGCCGTCCGGACTCCAGACGAGATCCTCGGCCAGCGGATCGGACGTGGTGGAAACACGCGACCACGTCAGCGTGCCTTGGCCAACCAGTTCGCTCTGGAAGCGCTCAAGCGCGGGCTGTCCACCCGTTTCCATCAGGGTGCGTGCGGCAGCCAGCGTGTTGCGTGCGGAAGCCTGCTGTATTTCATGGATGAGCTGCACGTGCGGGGCATCGTTGCGCAGCACCGTGAACCATAGCCAGATGCCGATTGATACCGCCGTCACGGTCAGGCAGAAGCCGGCCATGATCTTCCAGAACAGCCCGCCCACGGGCAGGCGGCCCAGCCAGGAGCGGCGTGGCGGCTTGGGCGCATCCGGGGTGTTGGGTGCGTTGGGGGTGTCGGGACAGTTCGGGATGGAAGTCTCCGCGTGGCGCTTCATCGTTCAGTTACCCTGTTAGCTATCGAGCCGGTAGCCGAAGCCCCAGACCGTGGCAAGCATCGATTCGGGCGCGCCTGCGGCGGTCAGCTTCTGGCGCAGATTGCCCACGTGCACGTCGAGGCTGCGGTCGTACTGCATGCGCGGCCGGCCCAGTACCTGCAGCGACAGGTCGTCCTTCGAAACGGCGCGGTCGGCATGGCGCACCAGGTATTCAAGCAGGTTGAATTCGGTCACGGTCAGGTCCAGCGGCTGGCTACCCACGCGGGCCACGCGTTGCGATGGGGCGATGGTGATCAGCCCGGCGGTCAGTTCGTCAGTGCGCTCGGCCTGCACGCCACCCTGCGTACGCCGCAGCACGGCGCGCAGGCGCGCCACTAGTTCGCGCGGGTAGCAGGGCTTGGGCACGTAGTCGTCGGCGCCAAGTTCCAGGCCGATCACGCGGTCGATGTCGCTGCCCTTGGCCGTCAGCATGATGACCGGCACGGCGCTGCGGGTGCGGATCTCGCGCAGCACGTCGATGCCGCTCACGCGCGGCAGCATGATGTCCAGCACCACCGCCACGAAGCGGCCAGAGACAGCTAGCTCCGCGCCGGCCTCTCCATTAGCGCAGGCCGTCACGGCGAAGCCTTCGCCGGCCAGGTATTCGCCCAGCATCTCGCACAGTTCCGCGTCGTCGTCGATCAGCAGGATTTCCACGTTATCCCCATTTTCCGTTGCCGCATTATCGGCCATTCGGGCCGCCGCGCTGGCCCCGAAACTGCGGCTTTACAGCTTCTTTACGAATTCCTTTTCGAATGCTTACCCCTGCCCGTGACGCCCCTCGCGACAATGGCCGCATGCCAATTGAACGGTGTCGGCGTTGCCCTTGCATCACATTGGGCAACCGCGCCGGGCTTCAGGAAAAGGAACGCATGAGAACTCGTATCCAACGCATGCCGCCGCTAGCCCTGGCGGTGGCCGGCATTGCAATTCTGGCCGGCTGCCACGGCAATGAAGGCGCGGCGCCCTCTGCCGCCGCCCCCGAAGTTGGGGTGGTCACCATCCAGCCGGCCAGCACCACGCTGACGACCGAGCTGCCGGGTCGCGTCTCGGCCACGCTGGTGGCCGAAGTGCGCCCGCAGGTGAGTGGCATTGTGCAGAAGCGGCTGTTTGCCGAGGGAAGCGAGGTCAAGGCCGGCGACGTGCTGTACCAGATCGACGCGGCCTCCTACCAGGCCGCCTACGACAACGCGCGTGGCGCGGTGGCCAAGTCGCGGGCCTCGCTGGCCACAGCGAAGCTCAAGGCGCAGCGCTACAAGGCGCTGCTCGACATCAAGGGTGTGAGCCAGCAGGACTACGACGACGCCAAGGCGTCGCTCGACGCTTACGAGGCCGAGGTCATCTCGAACGAAGCCGCGCTGCAGAGCGCGCGCATCGACCTGCAACGCACCCGGGTGACGTCGCCGATCACGGGGCGCATTGGCAGGTCGAGCGTCACGGCCGGTGCGCTAGTGACGGCCAGCCAGACCACGGCGCTGGCCACGGTGCAGCAGCTCGATACGGTCTACGTGGACGTGGTGCAGTCCAGCGCCGAACTGCTGCGGCTGCGCCGCCGGTTGGCCGAAGGCACGCTGCAGCACGGCGCGGCCGACGTGAAGCTGGTGCTGGAGGACGGCAGCACCTACGCGCAGGCGGGCCGCCTGCAATTCACCGAAGTCTCGGTGGAACAGAGCACCGGCGCGGTCACCCTGCGCGCCACGTTCGCCAACCCCAGGCAGCAGTTGCTGCCAGGCATGTACGTGCGCGCGGTGCTGCAGGAAGGCGTGGAGGACAAGGCGCTGCTGGTGCCGCTGAAGGGCGTGAGCCGTGACAGCAAAGGAAATCCCACGGTGATGGTGCTGGACCGCGATAACCGAATCCATGTGCGGCAAGTCAGCACGTCGCGCAGCGCCGGTGGCAACTGGGTGGTAGCCTTGGGCATCAGCGCGGGCGACCGCGTGGTGGTGGACGGCCTGCAGAAGGTGCGCGACGGCATGGCGGTGACGCCGGTCGCGGCCGATGTCAGGCCGGCGGCGGCGCCCGTGGTGGCGAGCCACGCGCAGCCCGGTGAGGCGGGGAGGGCCGAATAACGATGTCGCGCTTCTTCATCGACCGGCCCATCTTCGCGTGGGTCATTGCCATCGTCATCATGCTGGCGGGCGCCCTGGCCATCCGCACGCTCCCGGTGGCCCAGTATCCCGAGATCGCGCTGCCTTCGGTCAGCATCTCGGCCACCTATCCCGGTGCCTCAGCCAAGACCATCGAGGACAGCGTCACGCAGGTCATCGAGCAGAAGATGAAGGGCATCGACAACCTGCGCTACATGTCGTCGTCGAGCGACTCGTCAGGCAATGCGTCGATCCGGCTGACGTTCAACGCCGGCACCGACCCCGACATCGCGCAGGTGCAGGTGCAGAACAAGCTGCAGCTCGCCACGTCGCTGCTGCCCACCACGGTGCAGCAGCTTGGCGTGTCGGTGACCAAGTCGTCCACTAGCTTCCTGCTGATCGTCGGTTTCGTCTCCGAGGACGGCAAGATGAGCCAGGCGGACCTGTCGAATTACGCGGTGTCCAGCATCCAGGACCCGATCAGCCGCGTGGACGGCGTAGGCGACGTCCAGGTCTTCGGCGCGCAGTACGCCATGCGCATCTGGCTGGACCCTGACCGCCTGCGCAGCTACAAACTCGTACCCGCAGACATCAAGACCGCGATCGAGGCGCAGAACACGCAGGTCTCCGCCGGCCAGATTGGCGGTGCGCCAGCGGTCGCGGGGCAGCAACTCAACGCCACGGTCACGGCGCAGAGCCGCCTGCAGACGCCCGCGGAGTTCGAGGCAATCCTGCTCAAGACCGCCACTGATGGCGCCACCGTGCGACTGCGCGACGTCGCCAAGGTTGAGATCGGCAGTGAGAGCTACGACTCCACCTCGCGCTTCAACGGCAAGCCCGCCACAGGTCTGGGCATCAAGCTGGCCACCGGCGCCAATGCGCTGAGCACCGCGCAGGCCGTGAAGGCCAAGGTGGCGGAGCTGTCGGCCTCGTTGCCGGCCGGCGTGAAGGCTGTGTATCCGTACGACACCACGCCGTTCGTCACGCTGTCCATCCAAGAAGTGGTGAAGACGCTGCTGGAAGCCGTGGTGCTGGTGTTCCTAGTGATGTACGTGTTCCTGCAGAACTTCCGCGCCACGCTGATCCCAACGATTGCCGTGCCCGTGGTGCTGCTGGGCACGTTCGGCGTGCTCGCGACGCTGGGCTTCTCGATCAACACGCTGACGATGTTCGGCGTGGTGCTGGCCATCGGGCTGCTGGTGGACGACGCCATCGTGGTGGTCGAGAACGTCGAGCGGGTGATGAGCGAGGAAGGCTTGTCGCCGCGCGAAGCCACGCGCAAATCGATGTCGCAGATCACCGGCGCGTTGATCGGCATTGCGCTGGTGCTGTCGGCAGTATTCGTGCCGATGGCGTTCTTCGGTGGCTCCACCGGCGTGATCTACCGGCAGTTCTCGGTGACCATCGTGTCGGCCATGGCGTTGTCGGTGGTGGTGGCGATGGTGCTGACGCCGGCGCTCTGCGCGGCGCTGCTGAAGCCACACCCGCAGCACGCGCCCGGTGGTGGGCCAGCGTCGCGCGGGCTGCTGGGCTGGCTCAACCGCACATTCGACCGCGGCGCCACGCGCTATGAAGGCGCGGTGCGCGGCATGCTCGGCCGGCGGCGCCGCTACCTGGCACTCTATGTGGCCCTTGGGGTCGTGATGGCGCTGCTGCTGGCCCGCCTGCCCGGATCGTTCCTGCCTGAGGAGGACCAGGGCATCATCATGACGCAGGTGCAACTGCCGGCCGGCGCCACGCAGGCGCGCACGCTCGAAGTGATCCGGCGGGTGGAGCAATACTACCTGACGCAGGAGAAGGACGCGGTCGAGTCCGCGTTTGCGGTGGTTGGCTTCAGCCTTGGCGGCAACGGCCAGAACAATGCGATGGTGTTCGTGCAACTCAAGGACTGGAGTGTGCGCAACCGGGCATCGCTGCGTGCCGCCGCACTGGCCGGGCGCGCCCGCATGGCCTTCGCGAAGATCCGCGAAGCCAATGTGTTCCCAATGGTGCCCCCCGCCGTGATGGGCATGGGCAATTCCACCGGCTTCGACCTGCAGCTCAAGGACACAGGCGGCCTGGGCCACGACAAGCTGATGGGCGCGCGGGACACGCTGCTCGCTGCCGCCGCAAAGGATCCGGCGTTGATGGCAGTGCGTCCCAATGGTCAAGACGACACGCCGCAGGTCAGCCTGCACATCGACCACGCCAAGGCCGGCGCGCTCGGCGTGACCGTGGCCGACATCAACGACGTGCTCTCCACGGCGTGGGGCGGTGCCTACGTGAACGATTTCCTGCACCAAGGTCGGGTCAAGAAGGTCTATGTGCAGGGTGTGGCATCGAGCCGGATGATGACCGAGGACCTCGATCACTGGTACGTGCGCAATGCCGATGGCGACATGGTGCCGTTCTCGTCGTTCGCCACGGCATCGTGGACGCAGGGGCCGCCGCGCCTGGAGCGCTACAACGGCGTGTCGTCGGTCGAGATCGTCGGCGAGGCCGCGCCGGGCGAGAGCTCGGGCGAGGCCATGGCCGCGATCGAACGCATCCTGGCCACGCTGCCCGATGGCATCGGCCACGAGTGGACCGGGCTATCTGACCAGGAGCGCATGTCCGGCTCGCAGGCGCCAGCGCTGTATGCGCTCTCGGTGCTGTTCGTGTTTCTGTGCCTGGCAGCGCTCTATGAGAGCTGGTCGATTCCGTTCTCAGTGATGCTCGTCGTGCCACTGGGCATGTTGGGCGCGCTGGTGGCGGCCACGCTGCGCGGGCTCGACAACGACATCTACTTCCAGGTGGGCCTGCTAACCACGATCGGGCTCTCGGCCAAGAATGCCATTCTGATCGTGGAGTTCGCGAAGCAGCTCCACGGCGAGGGCATGGACCTGACGCGGGCCACGCTGCAAGCCGTGCGCATGCGGCTGCGCCCAATCCTGATGACGTCGTTCGCGTTCATCCTTGGAGTGCTGCCGCTGGCGGTGAGCACCGGCGCCGGTGCCGGCAGCCAGAACGCGCTGGGTACCGGCGTGGCCGGCGGCATGCTGGCCGCCACGCTGCTCGGCATTTTCTACGCGCCGTTGTTCTTCCACATGATTACCGACGTGATGGCGCAACGCGCCGCACGGCGGCCGCGCATAGCACCCGATGCCGATACCCATACCGATACCCAGGAGCCGACATGATGCAGCGTACTTCTCTCGCAGCGCTGACGCTGGCCTGCGCCGCGGCGCTGGCCGGATGCGGCACGATGGCGCCGGCCTACCAGAGGCCCGACACCGCCACGCCGGCCACGTGGCCGGCAGGCGAGTCAAACGGCAAGAGCGCCGATGCCGCAGGCGCCACGGATAATAAGTCGGCCGCCGTATCGGCCGACCTGCCGTGGCGCGAAGCCTTCACCGATGCCACGCTGCGCCGGCTGATTGCGCTGGCGCTCGACAGCAACCGCGACCTGCGCGTGAGCCTGCTCAACGTCGAGAAGGCGCGCGCGCAGTATCAAGTGAGCCGTGCGGCGTTGTTCCCGACAATCAACGCCACGGCCGACGGCTCGGCCTCGCGCACGCCGGCCTCATATGCCGGCACCGCGTCCCGCGGCTCATCCGCCACCATCTCGCACCAGTACAGCGTGGGCGTGGGCGCCGCCAGCTACGAGCTCGACTTGTTCGGCCGCGTGCGCAGTCTGCGCGAGCAGGCGCTGCAAAGCTACCTGGGCACCACCGAGGCGCGTCGCGCCGCACAGGTCACCCTGATCTCGGAAGTGGCCACCGCCTACCTGACCTGGAGCAGCGACGCAGCGTTGTACAGGCTGGCCCAGCAGACATTGGCGGCGCAGCGTGGCACCTACGACATCACCCGGCGGAGCCAGGAACTTGGCACCGCATCGGAGCTGGCCGTCAAGCAGGCGCAGACCAGCGTGGACAGTGCCCGCGTGGACGTGGCGCGCTACACCGCGCAGGTGGCACAGGACCGCAATGCGCTGGCGTTGCTGCTGGGCACGCAGATACCCGACGACGTGGCGCCGCTGGAAGACCTCAACGCGAGCGTGATGCGGGAGGTGTCCGCCGGCGTGTCGTCCGACGTGCTGCTGGTGCGCCCCGATGTGCGGGAGGCCGAGCACACGCTGCAGGCGGCCAACGCCAATATCGGAGCGGCCCGCGCGGCGCTGTTCCCGCGCATCACTCTGACCGCTAGCACCGGTACGGCCAGTGGCGCGCTGTCGGGGCTGTTCAAGGCAGGCTCGGGTGCGTGGGCGTTTGCGCCGTCGGTGAGCCTGCCACTGTTCGATGGCGGGGCCAATCGTGCCAATCTCGACGCCGCGGAGGTGAGCGAGCGCATCGAGGTGGCCAACTACCAGAAGGCGATCCAGACCGCGTTCCGGGAGGTGGCCGATGCGCTGGCCACACGCGGCACCCTCGACGAGCGGCTGGCGGCGCAGCAGTCGCTCGTCGATGCGAGCCAGGCTGCCTATGACCTGTCGATGGCGCGCTATCGCAACGGGGTGGACAGCTACCTGAGCGTGCTGGTGGAGCAGCGTTCCCTATACGCCGCGCAGCAGGATCTGGTCACGCTGAAGCTGACGTGGCAGGGAAACCTGGTCACGCTTTACAAGGTGCTTGGCGGCGGCGGGGAGGGGGTGTGAAGTCCCAAAAGCTAGCCGCCAGGCGCGGCGACACCACAGGAGCTTTTCCAAACGGACCGATGTCTATGTGGAAGTCGGCTTAAGCCGCATTTCATCGCAATTACGCTTTGCCGACCTTCAAGGGCGTAGAGGTAGCAAGGTGGGCGACGGCATCGGTCTCCGGCATCAGTCTTTAAGCAAGAATCCTGCCCAGTGACGGGTGAGCACGTTAAAGCGGGCATCGGGCCACGACAGCCCTATGTCCGTATCTGGCCGGTCTCTGCCCTCGGCCTACCTGGGGCCGGGCTTGCAGACGCCAGAGACGACTGCGACCCTGAGCGGACAGCGGTACTTCCTCGAAGCTGCCATTCGACGAAATTTGCACGTTTGGGGCGGTCGAAACTTGCAAAGAGCCAAGCCAATGTTCCTGCACTCATTGTGCGGCACAGCATTGACGGATACTCCTGTAGGGCGGTGATGCTGGCCTGAAGCTGCAGACTTTTGAGCAGCGTGTTGCCGGGTCAAAAGCCTGACAACGGTCATTGAAGATCCGGCGTCGGGATCCGGCCAGGAGCCGCTGTTCGACGACTGAACCTAAATCGTCGACAATCAGCGATACAGAAGGTTAGCAAAGAACCGATTGGCGTTGACACCAATGCCCATCAGTTGCCCCTTTTGGAGGGCGTTGGAGAGGACTTTGCCTGCCGTGAACGCCGAAGCTGCGGAGCTAGCTATTTCGGTCGGCTCTTCCAAGAGGGTTGATCCGCTTATCGATCCCCAGGGCGATCCATCCGTCGCTGTGGAGAGCGAGTCAACGGGCCCAACCCGAGCGCGCTAGGGTGTGCTTGTGGCTTGGGTGCCCCGCGCGCGAACAGAGGGTATTCGGCGTCTGCAAGGCTTGGTGGGGGCAACGGACATGAGAACAGCCAGGAATACTGTACATGCATACAGTAGTTTTGGCGGCATCGCAAGGGCGGGAATTTCGCTGCCGCGCTGGCGGACACCCCGTTTAGCGGCTAAACGGCATGGTTGTTTCAGTGATGAGCCACTTATTAATTATTTAACATAACCTTAATTATAGTGTTTTATGAGGCACTTTAAAGATTCTGTTCCGCCGGGTTTGAGATTGCCACTATAAACCGGTAAAGTGATCTCGATGGCGGAATCCGGACCGCCTCTGATCGGAGCAATGCGATGTCGTCCAGAGATGTTGAGCAAACCTTACTGAGCCGCTGCGCTGCGGCGGCAAGGGGTGAACTCGCGCGTGCGACCGATCAACGTGAAGCCAACGTTTTCCGGCTCGCCTCGATGGTTCTTCGACCGCGGATGCCGTCAGAGGCGGAGAGGCTCTTGACCGTCAGTGAATCCTATTTCAGCCAGCATCCTACGGACTTGGTGGCGAGTGGCGACGTTGTCCGGAACGGTTGGGTGCTCAGTGTTCCGCGTCTTCGGGACATGCTGACCATGCGTCTACGCCACGCCTGACATGTCCGACGGCTTCTACACTCACACCGCTCTCGCCGAGGGCCTTCGGGATCTGATGGCGCAACTTGAAGGTCGGCTGTCGCTGCAAAAGCCGCTGACCGTGTACTTGGCCGGCGGGATGGCGGTTCATCTGTACACAGCCAGCCGGGTGACGACGGATGTTGACGCCGAGTTCGCCGGTCGCGTGATGCTCCCGCAGGATTTGCTCGTGGACGTGAAGTTAGAGAACGGTGTCACGCAAGCGATCTACCTGGACACCAACTACAACCCCACGTTCGCTCTGATGCACGAGGACTACCAGGAAGATTCGATTCCGGTGGACCTTGGTCTCAAGCAAATCCGTGTGCGGGTCCTGTCACCGACGGATCTGGCCGTCAGCAAAATCGCTCGCCTAGCCGACAACGACCGGGAAGATATTCGGGCGCTGGTGTCGGAAGGACTGACTTCGGCCGCGGAGATCGAGGCGCGAGCTACCGAAGCCCTTGGTGGGTATGTCGGCGGTATTGAGATGCTACGCGCAAACCTCCGGGACGCCGTCGCCATAGCTCAGGATGAGGAGCGGGCGATGGACGCCAACAGGGCGATGGACCGGCCAAAATGCTAAGTGCTGACGCCTTGGGGCGTCGTTATTGTTGATTTGCACTGAGAACTGACCCGGGTAGGGTCCGTTTTCCGTGCAAATCAACAGCCAGCCATCAACGCGCGCAACTTGCCCAAGAGGTGTTGCGAAAGTCGCCGGGATCGGAAGCGTCGAGATCCGAAGTACCACTTGTTCCGCAGCCCGAGGCCATAGATGGCAGTCGCAATCGCAGACGTCGTGTGAGGCGCTGCCATGCCCAGCATTCTCGGCAACTGAGGCGAAAGAAGCGCTTGAGTCGCAGGATGGCAGCGAAGGCAAGCGTGCGATCCAAAGCGAAACAATGACGACCGCTGCCGCGGAAGACCGCAGGCGTGGCAGCGGCCGAAGCGCAATTGCCGAGAGCCGCAAATGCGTGGGCGCGACTTTACACGACAATTTTTCCTGCTTCACCTTGCGAGAATGGACTCGCCGTGGTTGACACTCCAGTTTCCTGGTGAACTTTGCGATGTGAAGCGTCTTGGCATAGCCCTTGCGATATCACGACGAGCGTGGGCCTTCCTCACGCTGAATACCATTCACAGGAGACCATCATGAAGAAGGACAAGGGTACAGCGAGCGACGACACAAGAAAGAAGGATAAGAAGGCGGAGAAGAAATCCGAAGACAAGAAGGCGGACAAAAAGTCCAGCGATCGTGCTTCGGCGTCGGGCAAGAAGTCGAAGAGCGGAAAGAAGGCAAAGAGCGAGACAACGGCCGGTAAGGAAGACCGTGCAGATCGGGGCAAGAAGCAGCGGAAAAGTTCTTAGTTTAGGCGTATCGTCACGCACTAATCTGTCCGGTTTCATCGCGCTTACCTTCATCAAATCCATCCCATGGGTACCGCTCGAACGGCCGCGGGTGGGTGTCGACGTCTTCCCCCGGAAGGCATCCACCCGGACAAAAATGACTTCGTGGTTGCTGGCTCCTGTTGGCGTCGCCGTCGGACGTGGGGCCCACGCTGGCATCTGCGATCGGTCGCCATTGAGCGCAAGCAACACTTGTGCTGCTTGCACGATGTGCGGTGACGCCGCAGCGGCACAGGCCACCGCTCGGGGGATATGAAGGATCAGTGACGGCGACTTTTGCGTGAAAAAGGGCTGCCCGGTGAAGGAAAGCTACGAGAGTAGCAATAGCATCGGGCTGCCCGCCCGCTTGACGCCGTGAACCTTGATGCTGCGCGCTGAAGCCTACGACGCAGCCCTGCGCGCCGGTGAAGTCATCGGCGCGCAGGCCATTGGTATCGACACTCCGCGAATGACCCTGCGGATGACGCCATGCAGAGGCCGCCTTCGAAGCGACCGAACCGCCCTCCGCCGTCGCCCTAGAACCTCCACCGCAAGCCCAACGTGCCGGTATGGTCCTGGTTGCCGCTACCGAACTGGCCGGTATAGCGCAAGCCAAGCGTGGCCATGGGCGAAATGGCGAAGTCGGCGCGCAGTTCGGCCAGCGCCGCGTTCTGGGCAATCGGCGCACCCGTCACCGTGAACGGCTGGCTGCCATCGAAAGCCAGCGTGGTAGCCGGGCGTACGTCGCCGAACGCATGGCGCCAGCCGGCTCCGACGTAGAACGCCGCGTCAGTGCCGCCAAACTGGACGCGCGCGCTAGTACGCAGGCCGAGCGTTGTGGTGGTCAACGTGTTGCTATCGCCTAGGCTGTGTAGAGCCGCCGAGCCGCCGGTCTCCGCGAAGCTGCGCGTGCGTGTGTCGCTCCACGCCACGCCCCCGTACGGCTCGAGCTGGATGGTTGCCGATAGAGGCATGGCGAAGCCGGCTTCCGTGAAGACTTGCGCGGTGCTGGCGTGATAGCTGGCGGTCAGGGACTGCACCGTACTGCCGCCGAGGCTGGCCTGCCGGTCCGTGTCGGCGTCGTGCCAGCTATAGGCGGTACCGAACAGCCATTTGAGCTTGCCGCCGCCAAGCGCGAATGCGCGGCCGCCGTAGAGCGTGGCGCTGAATGAATCGGTGATGGCGCGCGACGACCGTTCGCTCACTCGCAGCGTACTGTTGGCGTAGCCGAACGCGCCGCCGATGCGCCAGCCTTGCCCCACCGCACCGTCGCCACCCAGATAGAAGCCGCCAGTCTGCTGGCGCACGCGCGCTGCATCTGCGCTTCCATGAAAGTTCTGCCAGTTGCCAAGCACTTCCACCCACAGCGGCTGGGCGGCGGAAATGGGCAGTGCGGCAGGCGGCAGGAGGCCACCAAGCTGGGCGATGGGCGCGCCGGGCAGCATGCCGGCGGACAGGCTGTCATTCAAATGCGCCAGCGGCAGCGCCCGCGCCCCACCCGCCAGGGTCATCAGACCCGTGGACACGCTGGCGTGGGCCTCCCCGGAAAGGCTGTCGAAGACGGCCGGCGGCGCGCCCTCGCGCAACGTCACCACGGCTTCGTGCACCGGGTTGCTGTCCGGCAGGGTCTCCAGTGCGTTAGCCACGGCACGCTGGTTGCCGGTGACTGCGGCATCGGCAAAGCGCATCGCACGCGGGGTGCCCCCGCCAGCGCCACCACCTGCGCCGGGAACGAGCGGCGAGACGGGCGGCACGGGGTCCGTCACCACCTTGCGCGTGAGTGCCAGGGTGACTTCGTTGGCGCCATAGGTCAGCGTCGGGTCGAGGAACGCGTAGTTCGAGCTGACCGAGGCAAAGCGGCCCTGCACCGTGCCGGCGGTCAGGATGCTGTAGCGGCGCGTGGACGTGAAGTTGCCGTCGGGGCCGACATGGACAACCGCACCGCCGAGTGTGGCTGTACCGCTCACCGCAACGCGGTCGCTGGCCGACGATGCCGGGTCGGCTTCCACTCGATAGGTCGAACCCGACGCCAGCGTCAAGTTGCCGTTGACCGTCAGTGTGCCGATGGAATTGCCCGGTGCTAGCGTGCCGCCCGATGCAATAACGGTACTGCCGACGTTGCCAGTGCCGCTCAGCGTGGCGCCGTCGTTCACCGTGACCGCCCCTGCCACACTGCCGTTCACGGCCAGCGTGCCCGCGTTCACCGTCGTCGCACCGGTATAGGTATTCGCGCCGCTCAGTGTCAGTGTGCCAGCGCCGATCTTGACCAGTCCCCCGCCGCTGCCGCCACCGGCCCCGCCGTCCTCGATCGTGCCGCTCACGGTGGTGGACGTGTTGTTGCCTCCAACGGTCAGGACGTTCTGGCCAAGCTGGAAGCGGCCCGCCCCGGCGATGGCGCCGGCGGTAATCCGGTGGTCGAACGCCGGACCTGACGTGCCCGAGAAATCGACCCAGCCCCCAGCCTCCGTCACCAGCGAGGCGTTGCCAGCGGTACTCCAGCCCCAGAACTCAGTGTAGCTGCCACTGCGGGTCGTCACCTGGCTGTTACCGCCGGTGCTGCCCTCCTGAAACGACATCACGCCGCCGTTGTTGATGATCGTCGCATTGGCCGCCGTGCTGCTGCCGAGCAGGTATGTGAACCCGCCGAGGTTCGTCACCTGCGCATTGCCGAGGGTGCCTGCGCCAAAGAGTTGGATGTAGCCGGATCGATTGACCACCTGCCGGGCACCGAGATCAAAGTTCCCATAAAGACGAAGCGTGCCGCCATCGACACTGACCCCGCCAGTGCCCAGCGCCCCATTGACGTTGGCGCTCAGCGTGCCAGCACTAACCAGCGTGCCACCGGAATAGGTATTGACGGCGTTCAGGTCAAGCGTGGCGCTCCCCGTCTTGGTCAGGCTGCCGGGGCCATCGATGACACCGTTGTGCGTGAGCGTGCCGTTCGTCACCTCGAACGTACCGCCCCCCGCCCCGAGCGTCGTTGCACGCGCCGTGGTCATGGCTGCGGTAGTCTGCAGCGTGCCGCCGTTCAACCCAAGTGTGCCGGCTGGCGCGCCAAGGTTGGCGTCCGAGGCAATCGCAAGTGTACCGCCCAGGATTTGCCAGCTTGTGATATCGGTATTGGTACCGGCGAGGGTCCAGACCGAGGCACCGATTTTCTGGAAATGCTCGAAGCCACGATAAAGGCCGGCGTTGCCGATGCCGCCAGTCAATGTGGCAGCGCCGGTGTCGCCAGCCAGCACAAACGTGTCATCCGTGCCGTAGGCTTCGATTCTCCCCACGACGCTGTTGGTCCAGAACTCGAAGCGGTTCGTGCCGCCCGTGAACTGGACAGCCGCCAAGCCGGGGCCGCCTGCTACGATGGTCCCCTTGTTGACGATGGTCAAGTTGCTGCCGAGCACGCCCACGCCGCCGGCGCCTGCGGCGCCGTTAGCTGCCCGCGAACCATCCATGTTCATGCCGCCCGAGCCACCGGCGCCTCCCGCGCCACCCATGATCATGCCCTCGTTTAGCAGCGTGGACCCGCTGGCCAGCTCCATGCCGCTGCCCCCCACCCCGCCCTTTCCTCCCAGGCTGCCGTAGAGATCGTAGACGCCGTCGCCGCCGTTGCCCCCGGCCCCGCCGTTGCCGCCCGCCACCACGGCATTTGCTTCGATATGTACGGTGGCCGCACTGCTCACCAATATGCCGACACCGCCGTCGCCGCCGTTGCCGGCGCCCGAGAAGCCGGGCATCGGTTTTGACGCGCCGCCATTCCCGCCGCTGCCACCCGAGCCGCCGTACACCGCGCCGCCCGCCTTCACAAGGATATCGGCGCTACCCGCGTGGATCAGGCCGTATCCGCCTTCGCCGCCACCGCCGCCGCCGCCCTGGTAGCCCGCTTGCGGGTCGGTCGCATCGCTTCCACCGTTGCCGCCCCGGCCCCCGTTGCCGCCGAACACTGCGGTGGAGATGGTAGTCGGCACGGCAGCCCTGACCATGCCATCTGCCCCACCTCCGCCGCCGCCGCCACCGCCCCCTGTGAACCAGGCATAGTCGAATTGCCCGTCGCCACCATTGCCGCCGAACTGGCCTGGCGCGGTACCCGCTGTGCCGGCCAGCCCCAGCGGCGTTGTCTGAGACGAACTGATGCCACCCGAGCCACCGGCCCCGTTGCGAGCGCCACCGCCGCCACCAGTCCCGTCGCCATCGAACACCGTAAGACCGCTCTGCCCAGCCTGGCCCGCGAGGTAGCCGCCCCACCCACCTGGTAGGAAGGCAGTGTAGCCCCCGGCACCGCCGTTCCCGCCAGAGGCTTGTGCCGGCGACGCGGCAACGGACATCGTGAAGAGGGCGACGGCGCCGGCAATGGCGCGCAGGCACGGCTGTTCACCGGCGGAGAGACTCGAATGTCTTGTCATGCGGATTTTTAACCGGCCAAGCCGGCGACCCTTTTTATGCGCGGCAGCCGTCTGCTTGCCGGCTATGTCCGCGCTTTCATTGTTTTAATGTGCGGGCGCCCGTGCCAACCTCAGCGGCGTCGGCGAAAAGCCGCAACGGCATAGGCGACTGGTCCCTCGGGACCGGATTTTCGCATTTTACGGATCGAAAGATACGTTTACGTGGCTTGGAAGCGCTGCAGTCTGCAGGCTCCGTGTTGCTTTTGAACCACTCCGAAAGGCTTCTGTCGATTCCGAGGCATCAGCGATCAAACATCGACTGGCATAACCGAGCGGCGATAAGAGGTGCCGGCTACCGATGCAGAAGCGCCCTTCAACGCCACCCGAGACCGGGAGACACCTGCTGCAGAACGGCCTCAATAACATGGGCGCAATATTCCACGCCGAGCTGGTTCGGGATCGTCAGCAGTAGCGTATCCGCCGCGGCGATGGCCTCATCCTTTGCCAACATGTCGATGAGTACGTCAGGTTCTGCAGCGTAATTCCGCCCAAAAATCTTCTGCACGTCATCCTCGAGGAAGCCGACGGTGTCCGCGGTCTGCGTGCCACGACCGAAATACGCCCGGTCCTGCTCGCTTATCAATGGGAAAATGCTGCGGGTGACCGAGACCCGCGGTTCACGGGTATGACCGGCCTCTTTCCATGCGGCGCGGTAAGCGCGGATCTGCTCAGCTTGCTGGATATGGAGAGGGCGCCCGGATTCGTCGTTCTTCAGCGTGGAGGTCTGCAGGTTCATGCCCATTCTGGCGGCCCATTGCGCGGTCGCATTAGAGCCCGAACCCCACCAGATGCGGTCTCTGAGCCCATCGGAATGCGGCTCGACGCGTAGGAGGCCGGGTGGGTTGGCGAACATCGGCCGCGGATTCGGCTGCGCAAAACCCTTGCCTTGCAGGACTTCGTAGAACACCTCCGTATGGTGCCGTGCCAAATCGGCGTGGCTTTCGCCTTCGGCAGGCGCGTACCCGAAATAGCGCCATCCGTCCACGACCTGCTCACCGGAGCCTCGGCTGATGCCAAGCTGCAGTCGGCCGCCGGAGATCAGATCAACCGCGCCAGCTTCCTCCGCCATGTACAGCGGGTTTTCGTAACGCATGTCGATGACACCCGTCCCGATCTCGATGCGATGGGTTCTCGCACCGACTGCCGCAAGCAACGGGAACGGCGAGGCCAGCTGCTGCGCAAAATGATGGACGCGGAAGAATGCCCCATCCGCGCCCAGTTCCTCGGCGGCGACAGCCAAATCGATCGACTGCAGCAACACGTCTGCAGCGGTCCTTGTGCGAGAGCTCGAGCTTTGGCCCCAATGGCCAAAAGAGAGAAATCCGATCTTTTTCATGACGGTGTACTGCAGTGGTGTTTCGATTCGGGTTGGCGAGTCGCGCGTCAGTCAGTCAGCGAGGTCTCCCGGATGGCGGATCATTCCGCCGGGAAGTCTGTCGACGCCGACAGCGTCTTCCATGCTTCCGTTTCCGTCGCCACGTACGCGTTCTTAGCCGCGATCGCATGCAGGGTATCGGTACCGAGCGGCAAGCGCAACGGCGGTGTTTCCGCGTTGACGAGCGCGACGACCGCCGTTGCCAACCGCACTGGATCGCCTGGCTGGTTGTGATTGATGACAACGGCAAGCTCGCGCAGCTTGCCCGAGCTCTCGGCGTAGTCGTCGACCACGTCCGTGCCGACCACAAGCGACGATGTGTCGAGGAAATCCGTGCGGAAAAATCCTGGCTCGATCATTGTTGCATGGATGCCGAGCGGCTTCAGTTCCGCGTGCAGCGCTTCCGTAATGCCCTCGACCGCGAACTTCGTCGAGCTATACACGCCCCCGCCCGCTGACGCCTGATAACCCACAATCGACGAAAGGTTGATGACGTGGCCCGAACGCTGCTTGCGCATCGTTGGCAGCACCGCTCGCGTCACGCCTAGCAAGCCGAAAACGTTGGTTTCATAGAGGCGACGGACGTCGGTGTCGCTCGATTCTTCGATGGCAGCAAGCAGCCCGAACCCCGCGTTATTGATCAGTACGTCGATGCGACCAAACCTGTCGATGGCGGCATCGACAGCCGCCTGGACTTGCCCTGCGTCGGTAACGTCAAGGCGGAGCGCCAGCAGCGCGGGCGAATCGCCCAGCCGCTCGACGATTGCGGAGGCGTTGCGACCTTTGGCAACAACCGCATTGCCATCGGCAAGGGCCGCCTTCGCCATCAGTGCGCCTAGGCCTCGCGTTGGGCCGGTAATGAACCAGACGCGCTTGAACTGTTGCTTTGTATGGGTAGTCATGAGTTGCTCCTGAGTTGGGGGGGGGGAATTCGATGAATGGCCTCAGCATTGCTGCCGTGACAGGACCGCGCCCGCTCGACCCGGGATGACGCGGGGCCTTCCGGCGGCGAGGGCAATCACCGTTGCGGCACCCAACGCCAGGCCACAGATCAATGCGCCAGCAACACCGATCTCGCGCAGGCCCAGCGCGCCGATGACGTTGCCGCCAACGACCGCACCCATACCGATTCCGGCGTTGAAGATGGAAACGCTGAGCGATGCCGTTACGTCTTGGAGCGCAGGAGGCACTGCGCGAATCGTCCGCACGTGGTTGGTCACGAACCCGGCCGCATGCGCGGCGCCCCAGATCGCGAGCGCTGCCATGGCAGCGAGATGGCTATCGAGGAGGTAGGGAAAAGCCGCCATGGCGAGACCGGCGATGACAACGGCGGCAACTGCCGCCCGTAGAGGATTCACATCCACGAACCGGCCCGCGATTTCATTGCCAACGATGCCCGCAACGCCGAACCCCATCAAGATCCAGCCGGTCGAGGTACTGCTGAAATGCCCGACCCGCGTCAGTAGGTCGGCGAGGTAGGTGTAGGACGTAAACATGGCCGTCAAGGCGAGAAAAGACATCGCCAGATGGCTCACGATTTTGGGTTGGATCAGCGACCTGAAAGACGCATGGGGGGTGTCCTCGGGCAGCGCCTCCATGCGGGGAAAGAACTTCCATATCAGGAGAGCCATGGTGGCGCAGAGTGCGGCGCCGGCGGCAAATGCCATCCGCCATCCAAACGCGTCGGCCAATATCGTGGTGATAGGCGATCCGATGACGCTCGCGATGGACACGCCGGCGAATACTGTTGAGATGGCGCGTCCGGCGTTGCCTGGCTCGGATATCCGGGCCGCTGCCGATGTAGCCATGCTCCAGAACACGGGCAGCGCCAGAGCCGAAGCGATCCGTCCGGCAGCCAGTACCCCATAGTTCGGTGCCATCGCTGCGATGGCCGCACCGACGGCGGTGACCGCGAGGACGCCGGTGAAGAGCTGTCGCCGCTCGACCCGTCGCAATGCGAGCGTCAGGAAGGGGCCCGTTATCGCCACGGTGAAAGCGAAGGCAGTGACCAGCAACCCGACCTGCGGCACCGGCACGTCAAGATCCTGCGCGATCAGCGGAATGACGCCGATGATATTGAATTCGTTGGTGAGCATCGCAAAGGCGGCTGCGGCCAACAGGGGAACCGGAAGTTTCATGATCTCTGTCCTCGCGCGCGGTCCCGGCCTGGCTGGTGGCTGCACCGCATGATCAATCGGGGGGGGCGCCAACCGCAAAGGCCGGCGCGTGGAGACTTTTCCAGAGGCGGCGCCGCGATACCGGCCGCCTGCTTCTTAGAAATCCTGCACCGTGGGACGGATCACGATCTCATTCACGTCGACGGACGCGGGCTGGGCGACGGCATATGCGATAGCCTGGGCAATCGCATCGGCCGGAATGGCCATCTTGTAGAAATCGACGACGAAATCTCGGCTGTCTTTGTCACCGGAGCCGAACTTGAGATCGGTGTCGATCGCCCCAGGTGAGATGACGGTGGTGCGAATGTTGCCCCCGACCTCGTGCCGCAGTCCTTCGGAAATGGCGCGGACCGCGAACTTGGTGCCCGAATACACCGTACCGCCCGGGCTGAAGACTTTCAGCCCGACAACCGACGCGATGTTCACAAAATGACCGAATTGCTGCTGTTCAAAGATCGGGAGCGCCGCAGCAACGCCGTAGAGAAGCCCTTTGATGTTGATGTTGATCATGCGGTCCCATTCTTCGGTCTTCCGAAGCGTCAGAGGCGCGATGGCCATCAGCCCGGCGTTGTTCACCATCACATCGAGACGGCCGTGCTGGGCGACGACATTGCTGACCAGGCGATCGACCTGCGCCTGGTCGGTGACATCGACGTGGTGCGCGGACGCCTTGCCGCCTTTTGCCTGAATATCGGCAGCGATTTGCTTGAGCTCGTCTATGCGACGCGCGGCCAGTGCGACGGTTGCGCCTTGCGAGGCCAGCAGCCTTGCGGTGGCTTCTCCGATTCCACTCGATGCACCGGTGATGAGGACGACTTTGCTTGACATGACTGTTCTCCAAGGGAGGTTGAACTGCTTGGAGACAAGTCTCGGCTACGGAGCGATTTTTGATTAGACTAGAATATCTGGAATCTCTTTTCCACGTATGCAAAAGTCGCCATGGCCGAACTTACGGATCTGAACGACATCGCCGTCTTCGTGCGTGTGGTGCAGCTCGATAGCTTCAGCCGCGCAGCGCAAGCGCTGGACATGCCGGTCTCGACGGTGAGCCGAAAGGTCACCGCCCTGGAACAACGCCTCGGCGTGACGCTCTTGCAACGTACGACGCGCAAACTCAGCCTGACGACGCAGGGGCGCGCTTACTACGACCAGTGCAGTGAGCCGTTGAGTCACCTTTTCGACGCGGAGCACGCGATTACCGAGACGCAGCGCAAACCGGAAGGGCTGCTCCGAGTATCGGGTCCGGTAATGCTGGAATATGAGCCCTTCTATACATTTCTATCGGCATTCTTGAACAAGTATCCAGGCATCCAAGTGGACCTGTACTTCACCAACCTGTTCGTGGACCTGATCGCGGAGAACGTGGACGTTGCCATTCGCTTCGGCGATTTGCAAGACTCCAGCCTGGTCGCGCAACGCGTAGGAAGAAGTGTGCGGTATTTGGTTGCGTCGCCGGAGTACGCGCGGACTCATGCCCTCCCCTCTCGGCCAGAAGACCTCCGCGTGCATCCATGCGTTCTGATCAATGCCCGAAACAATGAGACGGACTGGCACTTGATGAGCGGCCGAAAGTCGGCAAAGATCCGGGTGACCGGCCCTGTCGCCGCACGTGACTTTCACATCGTGAACGCATTTGTACGTCGCGGGCATGGTATCGCGCTCCTTCCTTCCGGATATGCCGATGCGCAGATCGCCAGGGGTGAGCTTGTGCGCATCTTGCCCAACTGGTCATCACCGGAGATATCGGTGCACGCCGTTTATCCGACGCGCCGCTTTATGCCGTCGAAGCTAAGAGCTTTTCTTGAGGAGCTGAAGGCTTGGGACAGCCCTCTTTGGCTTCCGCAGTGAGTCGCGAGACCTGATTGCAATGAGCGACTTCGGCAGACGTTGACGGTGCTGCGGTGCTACGGCGCCGCAAATTTACATTAGGACCCACCGCCCGAGGTCGTTATGGGGCAGTACGAGTGACGGATTTGGCGCCCATCGCAGCCATCGGTGCGGCTTAGGCTGATGTCTGGAAGGGGTCGCGAACCGCCGATTGAGCTAGACCAGGCCTGTGAATGAGGGCCGACAACCGGGCCCGGCCAGTTGCCGCCGCTCGCGAATATCGGTTTTTCGGGTAGTCTGGACGACTTTTCCAACGGTGTGGAATGCAGCAGACCAAAGCACTACGTATCGGACGCGCTTTACGGTCCGGTCGCGCCTGTGCGGGGGCAAAGACCCATCGCGCTTCGCACGCCAGCGGACAAAATTTCCCCACAGCTCGACCTTGCCCACTCTCAATAGAGCCGCATGCCCTGCAATAGCTGGCCGGCGCGCCTGAGCCGCGATACTTAAGGCGATGCGCAAACGGCGGTACTGTCAGTCGATCTGAGCAGGATTGTGGAAACAGTAGAGGCGGACGCGTTGACACGACGATGCACTCGGAGCGCGTCGACGTCGCTGAGCTCCGTACGCAGATGTAACGCTGTCAGGGACGGCAGAAATTGGACAAACCGAGACAGCATCAAAAAAGATACGCACGTGAACATCTTCTGTACCCGCGCCCGTCTGAGGCTGCCCCCTTGCTGGGGTAGGCTTGGTGGGGCCGAATCCACCTAATCGCACGCTACGTGGACCGGATGCTCTCCGCGTCGCGGACGCCGACGGACTTGCCTGAGCCCCTTCGGCTGGCCCGCCGTGGTCGGGTACCCCCAAGGCTTACTCGGACTGCGACAGTACCCAGAGCATTGCGCCCACGGCCTCCGTCTGGGATCGGGTGCTGGTCTTCTCGAAGATGGCGCGAAGTTGGGTCCGCACGGTTGCGACGGAAACGCCGGTGCCAGCCGCATATTCGTCCGGCGTCCTGCCGCAAATCAGCGCCTCGGCCACTGCCGCTTCGGCCGCGGATAACCTGAACGACTGCTGTAGTTGCCTGGCTGTGACCAGCGGCGCCGTGCCGCGCCGTCTGGCCGTGACCAGAACTTCAGCGTGTCCGAAGGCCGAATGGGTGTCTCGCCCTGGCAGCCGGCTGATGTTCAGGAAAATCTCGGGCTGCACCCCCGACTCAGCGCGCAACGCCAGGCTTTCACCTTGGCGTGACTGTGCCACGCGCGCGATGGCGGCTTGCAAGCCGGTGTTCTCGGCGGCGACCGACGCGACCAGCTGTTGGTGAATCAACTTCAGACAGGTTGTGGCACGCAGCATGGCTTCGGCTTCCTGGTTGGCGAAAACGAGCTTGCGGTCCCGGTCAAGCGCAAACACTGCAAGCCCCAGTTGCGCCATCAGTTCCGTGCCGAGCGCTGCGTCGCGATGCAGCACCCGCGCATCCTGCCAAAGGTTGATCGATCGCTGCAGATGTCCCGCCATGCCGGAAATGGCAACCCGCTGCTCAGGCGAGAAAGGCGTCATGTCGCTACCTCGCACCAATCCAAGAAGAATATCGTCTGCCCCCGGACGCGCCAGGCGCGCGCCCGCAAGATATCGGAAGCCCGTCGGAATATGGAAGTCCTGGTAAAACTCGCTACGCGCGACGTCCGACTCCGTGAGATAGTCCTGGCAAAAGAGGAAATTGCCGCGGCTCCCTTTCTCCACGACCTCGCGCCTGGGATCCAGCGCCCCGTAGTACTGGTCGTAGAGCGACACGACCCAGTCCAGGTGACTGTCGGCGGTGTGGACTGATAAATGCGGCGCATTGCGCGCTGCATCCCAGCTAAACATGTGGAATACAGTGGCACCCAGTGATTCCACAACAGCTTGGAATGTGGCCAAAAAGCCATCCTGTCGAACTGCGGCCTCGTAAAGATCGCCTATCAAGTGATCTTTTAACAATTTTCTCTCTCCCCGGGGTCATTTCATTCAGCACACGCTTACATCGCAACGCAACGCTGGTGGTCTCTTGCGGACCTGATTGCAGCTTCCCATAGGGCCATGCGGATTTGATGCCCTTCGTCAGCGGGGATTGCCATCCTTTCATCTAAATGAATGATGCGCGCGGATTGGCGTTCTCAGAGAATCGCATCGCGGGAAGTGGATCGCATTGCCCGGATGGGTTAGGGCACGCAACGTTTCCCGCAATCGTTCTGATCAGACAGGGGGAAATCCGGGAAATGAAAACAAAACTTTATCTGGCTGCTATCGCTGCAGCGGCCTTGAGCGCATGCGGAGGCGGTTCGGACTCGACGTCGTCGACGCCATCCACATCCAATACGCCAACCACCAAGATCGCCGGCACGGCAGCCGTGGGCGCCGCACTGCCCAATGCAACCGTGCAGGCCAAGTGCGCTTCCGGCAGTGGTACCGCAACGACGGCCTCCGACGGCACCTTTACGATCAACATCGCTGACGCCACGCGCCCGTGCGTGCTCAGCGTAACGACGCCGGATGGCACCACGCTGCATTCCGTGGTCGAAGCGGGCACCGGCACGACAGCCGTCGCCAACATCACGCCGCTCACCGAGCTGATCACCGCGTCGATTGCCGGCGGCAGCACCAAGACCTTCTTCGATAGCTTCGACGCCCAGGCGCAATCGAAGCTCAACAACAGCGGCGTGAGCAACGCCATCGAGGCCGTCAAGGTGATCCTGACCGGCACGGTGGACCTCGCCGGCATGGACCCGCTCAAGGACACGCTGGTGGCCGCGCATGGCAACACGCCGGGGAACGCGCTCGACCAGCGTCTCGACACGCTTGGCAGGGTGCTTGAGACCGCAAAGACCTCGATTGCGGATCTGTCCGCCGCAGTAGGTTCCAACTCGGGCTCGACCGCTGGCGTCACGACGATCCTGCAGCCCGCTTCCGCCACCTGCGCATCGTTCCGCAGCGGCAAGTACCAGAAGGTCGACCTGACCGGCAATACCGTCCAGCGCTTCACGGTGGATGCCGTGGCCCTGACGCGCACGAACGATTCGACCAGCGCCGTGGAGTCGTTCCCGGCATTCGCTGGCGAAGCGTGCCGCTTCAGCAACAACGACGCTCGCCTGCTGATCTCCAAGTCTGGAATCGGTGTGGAGCGTCGCCTCGGCGCCCCGAGCCTGGTGATTCCCGAGCAGACCATCCCGCTTGCCGAACTTGCCGGCGACTGGGTGGCAATGGCCTTCGAAAAAGAAACCAGCGTCTCCACCTATGGCTCCGGCCTGATCAAGTTCACGGTGGACATCGCAGGCAAGTTCACCAAGGGTGCCGACTGCGGTATGAACGGCTGTTCGGCGTGGGCTCCCGCAGATCTTCCGACGGTCTCGGCCAACGCCAATGGCGGCTTCGACGCCGTGTTCAGCGACGGCACCGCACGCGCGTTTGGTTTTAAGGGGGTGGACGGGCAGTTGTCGATCGTAGTCATCCACGCCAACGGCTTCTGGATGGCGAAACGGCCCACGCCTCGCGCGATGCCTGCGCTCGGATTCACGAATTCCTATTGGGACGTCAACGTGAACTCCAGTGGCAACATCGGCACCAACGGCATCAACGCGTTCACGACCAAGGTCATCTCCGTCGATACGGCGAATGGCCTCTTTACGCGCCAGCGCGCCGAGGACGGCCGAATCGACACGTTCAAGGACAACATGCCTTCGGTTGGCTTGCGTTATCGCCCGCAGGTCCAGGCAATTCCCGGCGGCGCTCCTGGCGCGGCGGAGGCCATCACGATGAACCTGCCCAACACGGGCCTGAGCGTGGCGATCAGTGTCAACCCGCCGGACCCGCTGAACCACTTCTACTCAATCTCGGTCGACCGTCCGTAAGACGACTCACTGGCGATTCAGCCCTTGCCCCACGCAGCCGCGTGGGGCTTTTTGTTGGTTCTTCGAGGAATCCGTTTCGCGCGAGGGCTGGACCGTCGATGAGATGGAGATGATGGCGGACCATAAGTGGCGGAGCGGGGAAGAACTGGTCACCACCGCCGAGATCGTCTCTAGGGGCGGGCTAACGGTCCGTTCGGAGGCAAAAACTGTGGCCAAGAGAAGGGGGTGCGGCAGGAATCTTGGACTGTTTTATGCCGCTATTCCGAGACTCTCCCGGTATTCGATCGGGCTCAGGAAGCCGAGGGAGAGCTTGATCCGCTTTGCGTTGTACCAGCGGATGTAAGAGTCAACGACCTTGATGAACTGCTCAATGGTTGCTGTCCGCCAGTCACGAGGATAGAACAACTCGGTTTTCAGTCGCCCAAAGAAACCTTCACAGGCTGCGTTATCGGGCGAGCATCCTTTGCGTGACATCGAACGAATGAGCTTGGCATCGCGCATCCGTGAGAGCCATCCGGGCCAGCGATAGTGCGCACCGCGATCGGAGTGAACCACAGGCCTTTCATCGCAGTTGGCCACAGAGTCAATGGCAGCATCAAGCATGGTATTGACGAGTTCAGCATCTGGCCGGGTGCCGATAGCCCAGCTTACGACAAGCCCGTCGAAGCAGTCGATCACCGGCGACAGATAGACCTTGCCTGCCGGAATCTGGAATTCGGTAATGTCGGTGAGCCACTTCTCATTGGGCGCAGCGGCCTGGAAATCGCGATTGATGAGGTTCTCAGGTGCAGGACTTATCTCCCCGAGGTAGGAGCCGTAACGACGGCGCTTGGTGACAGCAAGCGTAAGGCCTTCCTGCTTCATCAAGCGCCGCACGACCCTCTCCGAGAGGAAGACTTGCTGTCTCGCCAGTGCCGCGCGTATCCGCCGATAGCCATAGCAGCGGTGGTTGACCTCAAAAATGTTCGCGATAGCACAACGTGCGCTTGCATACTTGTCAGCGACGCGCAGGCGTGCACGGTGATAGAAGTAAGAGCTACGAGCAAGCCCCAATGCTGCCAACAGCTCCGGCAACGCGTACGTTTGGTTCAGGGCGTCAACCAGCATCGTCTTCTCCCGGTTGCTCAGGAGCTGCGGGTTGACGCCCACTTCTTTTTTTATCAGTTCATTCGCCTTCTTGAGGATATCGTGTTCGAGCTGCAGTTTCCGGATATCGTGTCGAAGGGATTCGACCTGCTGCTCCAGTTTCACCCTCTCTTCGTCCGGCGCGCGCTTGGTTTGGCGTTTCATGGATGCGGGAGCCTCTGGCCCGAGTAGCTGGTTCTTCCAGTTATACAGTGTTGGCCTGCTCACGCCTGCCTTCTGAGCGACCGCGCGTGCGCTTTGCTCTCTGGTGCACAGTTCGATGACTGCTGCCCGTTTCACTTCCTGCGATTTCGGGGCGCTGCCAGCGACTCTGCCGACTACGCGCTTTCCGATGCTGGGATGCAGTTCTTCGATCCAGGCTGCCAGCGTCGCCCGGCACGGGTATCCCAACGCCCTCAGGGTTGCAGCAGCACAGCGCCCGTGGCTTAGATAGTGATCGACGGCCGCCTGCCTGTGTTCGGCCGAATACCTTTGTCGTAGACGCACATAGCCAGCCCGCAAATCATGGCACTGTTCGTACTCGCGATACCAGGCTTTGAGGGCGTTCTTCGTCGGGTATCCCAACTGTCGAATGGTCGCTCCGATGCGCTTACCTAACTTCAAATACAGCCGAACCGCTTGCAGACGGTCTTCATACGAGTACATGAACTACCTCCAGGTAGTCCAAGTTTTCGGCCGCACCCCCA
>NZ_FNJO01000016.1 GCF_900104095.1 Ralstonia sp. 25mfcol4.1
ACGCCGAACTGAGCGCCGCCACTGGCGTGCGCGTGTACTTCTGCGACCCGCATAGCCCCTGGCAGCGCGGCACCTGTGAGAACACCAATGGTCTGCTGCGCCAGTACTTACCCAAGGGCACCGACCTGTCCGTCTACTCGCAGGAGGAACTTGACGCCATCGCCGACAGCCTCAACGGCCGCCCGCGCAAAACCCTGAACTGGCACTCCCCGCTACAAGTCCTCGCTCAGGTTCTGGCCAATCCCACGGACCGGCTTCCTGTTCAATAACTGAGGGGTGTTGCACTTCGCACTTGAAACCGCCCGGTGTTTTCTTCTCTGATCACGTTGTTCACGAGTGTGCTGCTAAATGAGGATGGGGCCTACAGCCTGCCAACGTCTTCGCATACCATCGGCTACCACGCCACACAGCCCAGCACAACGTCCTGCCGTGAAGCCCCAGCCTCTTCCCCTATATCGAGCTAACGCGTGGCCTTGCCATGTTACTCAAGAGCGTTCGCGTCGAATGCGCGCCGGCGTATTGCCGGCGATGCGACGAAAGCACGTCGTCATGTGCGAGCGGTCCGCGAAGCCACAGACATTCGCAATGGTGGCCAACGGCATACTGGTTTCCAACAATAGCCGCATGGCACGGGCTACCCGCCGCCGCATGATGAAACGCAACGGTGCTTCGCCCGTGGAGGCGCGGAAGGCGCGCATGAAATGCGGAAGGCTGACTTCCGCCATCACCGCCAGTTCAGTGATGGCGATACTGTCGCCAAGATGCGCTTCGATGTAGTCGAGGATGCGTCGCAACCTGAACGGCGCGAGTCCGCCCTTGCAGGCCCGCGCGGGGGCGTTGATCCCGAGCCCGGCTATTTCCACAGCCAGCATACCGACGAGGCTTTCGCAGTAGAGCCGTTGCCCGATGTGTGGCGTGACGCACGCCAGCGCCAGACGGTCGGCCATGGCCCAGATCGGCTTGTTCTCGAACATCAGCCGTGACCGGAGACGGGCCGCAGCACTGGCGGCACCGCAAGCCTCGTCCAGCAGGGCATCGTCGAAATGGATCGCCACACAGCGAAAGCCGCGAATGAACCGGGTATAGCCGTACGCCTCGCCGCCCTGCTCGATGAGGCTGAGGTGGTCGCTGCCCCGATAGTAGTCGGCAAGCGGCTGCGATGGCCTGTAGCGCGCCTCGATGCGGCCGCCGGTCTCACGCAATGCGGCGCGCAGGCTCACGCGCCGCGATCCGATCGGGCGAGCAACGTCCTGCAGCTCGCCGTATTCGAAGACTTCCACCTCGGTGTTCGCCCAGGTACTGGCGATTCGGCTCTGATGCACGTCCGTGACGATACGTACCATTTTCCGTTCCCTGCCAACTTCCAACTACCGTGTGTACTGACAATATGGATTCGAGGCTGCAAATTTGTCTCGACCGGAATGCCAAGCTTCCGCTGTCGGAGCAGATTCGCCTGAGCATTGCCAGAGCGATAGACTCGGGCGTACTGCCCCCGGGCACCCGCCTGCCCTCATGGCAAGACCTGGCCGCTCGCCTCGGTGTAGCGCGCGGCACGGTACAAGCGGCGTATGAGCGTTTGTCCGACGCCCAGATCATCGAATCCTTCGGCGCACGGGGCACTCGCGTCGCACGCCACCCACGCTTACCGATGACCCAGCCAAAAGCGTCGCGGCACGGGGGCATTCATGAACACCTATCTCCAGATGAACACGGGACCGGCGGTCTTTCAGCTCGGCATACCGGCGCTGGAAGGGCTGCCAGACCGGCTTTTCGCGCGCACGCGTTCTTCGAATCTATTGAAAACGGGTGCGTTTTCGTCGTTGATCTATCCCGACCCGCGTGGCGAGCTTGCACTGCGCCGGGAGATTGCGGGCTATCTCGCCATTTCCAGAAACCTCCATTGCCACCCTGATCAGGTGTTCATCACTTCGGGATACATCTCTGGCCTGGGTCTCGCACTGCGCGTGCTGAAATTGGACGGCGAAAAGGCCTGGATGGAAGAGCCCGGCTTCATGGTCACTCGCAAGGCCCTGGAGCTCGCTCGCCTCACCACCGTTCTCGTACCCGTGGACACCGGCGGCATCAACGTCGAATATGGGATCGAGCACGCCCCGGACGCCGCATTGGCCATCGTGACACCCGGCCAACAAGCGCCGTTGGGCTCGACGCTTTCGTTGACGCGACGGCTACAGCTACTTGAATGGGCGGCTGCCAGCGACGCCTGGATTATCGAGGACGACTACCTCAGCGAACTGCAGCTCGATGGCCGCGCGGCACCCGCCCTGGCATCGCTGAGCGGAGCCGGACGGGTGATTCATATCGGCACATTCAGCAAGACAATCAGCCCGGCTCTACGACTGGGATTTGTCGTGGCACCCACCGAACTGATCGATCCGTTCTCAGAAGTGGCCGCAGCACTTGCACCCGAGCCCACACCAATCGTTCAACTCGCCACGGCTGCGTTCATGCGCGATGGCCACTACATCCGGCGCATTCGCCGACTCAAGCGCCTCTACACCATCCAGCGTGAAGCCCTGTGCGAGCAGTTGCGTTCGCGCGACGCTGCGTGGACAAAGGCGGGCCTGGCGGTACTGCTCAATCTGCCGGACGGCGCGCCCGACGCCCGGATCGCCCAGGAGGCGATGGCCTTCGGCATGGCGCCGTCGCCGTTATCGAAGTGGTTCGCCACGCCATCCCCCGCGGCCTCGGGCCTTCTATTAGGGATTGCAACTGCACCCGAAGCCGACGTCAGCGCGTCATGTCATCGTCTGTTCGAGATCATCGACCGGTTTTGCCAGCCGCCCACGGCCCCCGACCGACGCCAGAAGCAGGGAAACCGAGGCGCCCAACAACACAAGATCCTTGAGTAGAAACTGGCCCGGCACCGCTGAGATGGCTGGAAATCCACCGGCCGTCGTCTCGGCCACACCGGGCGTGCTCAAGAAGAAGGTAAGCGTGATCAGGTACGTTGCCGCCGACATGGCAGCACCCAACGCCGAGAAGATGGGTCGGAACGCACCAAGAATCAGCGCCACCGCAGTCGACAGTTCGAGTATCCCGATGGCGTAGCTTGCCCCTTGCACGCCAAGCAGCACGTGCATCCAACTCATGATCGGGCTGTTGGCGATGAACGGTGCGATGCCATTGGCTTCGTAAGCCGTGAACTTCATGCCGCCGAACCAGAGGAACACGACAGCCAGCGTCCACCTGAGAGGGGCCAGCAGAGACAGCGGTCCAATGCCGTTTTCGGCGATCCGCAGCCGAAGGTGGTGTGCAAGGGTTTTCATGTGGTTTTCCATTGAAATTCGTCTGGGCGCCTGAGCTTTCAATCTAGCCCCGCGCGAATTCGATTTCGAGACTGCATTGGCGTAATCCGCTGCGCGAAAGGATCAAACCCTCGTGCATCACTTACCCTGGCGTGCCATGCGGCGCCATTGCCCCGGG
Organism: Ralstonia sp. 25mfcol4.1; assembly: GCF_900104095.1. Lineage (GTDB taxonomy): Bacteria > Pseudomonadota > Gammaproteobacteria > Burkholderiales > Burkholderiaceae > Cupriavidus. The sequence continues at coordinate 3,445 of NZ_FNJO01000016.1, forward strand.
GTCATGCTCATTGTCTCGGTGAACACGCGCCGGAATGCCGCAACGGACCGGTAGCCCACCGAGTCAGCCACCGCTTCGGTGCTTGCCGCCGGCTTTTTCAGCGCGTTGGCCGCGAGGCTCATGCGGATATCGGTGAGCAGATCGCTGGCCGAGCGCCCGAGACTGGACTGGAAATGCCGCATGAAGGTGGCGCGAGACATGCTGCACAGCTCTGCAAGCTCAGACAGGTTCCAAGGGCGGGCCGGATCGGCGAACATGGCCGAGATCGCCGGGGCCAGCCGTGGATGCCCGGCAAGCGCCAGCAAGCCTGCCGGCGACTGTTCCGATTCACTTGCCGCGCGCAGCACCAGTGTGAACAGTGCAAAGCTCAACGCGTTGAGCATGGCGTATCCCCCGGGCTTGTCCGTGGCGCATTCCATGCGCATGAGCCCCATCAGCCTGGCCAGATCCTTTGTGGCGGACAAGACATCGTCTTTACCTCCGTCTTCCGTCCCCCGCACCACGAACGTCGCGGGCAGGTAATCACGAATCATCCGGTCGTGCGGCGGCCCGATGAAGAACCGTCCGCACAGCATGTCCAGCGGCTCGCCCTTACCGTCGTTCTCGCTAAGCGTCCAGCCTGCGGAGCCCCGGCGATTGGAAGTGGGCCCTGGAGCATGCCCGCTACCATCGTGGAGCACGTGCGCCGCGCCGTGAGGCAGCAAGAGGATGTCGCCAGCCGACAGCTCCGTGAGCGTGCGCGTCTGCGGATCCTCCAGGACGGCCCGCCCCTTTAGCACCATGTGATACGGAATCTCGTGCGCGGCTGACTTGTCCCAGGCCACGCGCCAAGGCGCGCCGTACACGCAGCGCACCTGCAGTTGCCCGGTGATGTCGATCATCTGCAGAAGCTGGCTCAGCCAGTCGATCCGGGACACTTGACCGTCGGAATATTGATCCACTTGAACGCCTCATCGCGATCGCGCCCGGGACGCAGCGCCTACCCAACACACGCTACGTCCCCGCTGGCTTCAGATCGAACCGGCCGGCGCCACCGCCGGGAAGTCTTTTTCCGGATCGAACACATTGTTGAAGAAGTTGGTCAACGAGTACATGGCCACCAGCGCAACAATCTCCATGACGTTGGCTTCCGTGTAGCCGGCATCGCGGACCGCCTTCAGGTCGGCGTCGCTCACCTGGCCGCGCGTCTCGATGACCTTGCGCGCAAATTGCAGCGCCGCGTCGCGCTTCGGATCACTGGCGTGACCCTTCCGCGCAAGGATAATCTCATCGGCTGGCAGTTTGGCCAGGTGCTCTGCCGTAAAGCTGTGAACGGTCAGGCAGTAGTTGCAGCCATTCACTTCGGACACAGCCAGGCCGATGCCGTCGCGCGTCTTCACATCGAGCGCCTTGCTCAGGCCGCCCAGCAGCGTTGCCCATGCGTTGAACGCGATCGGGCTCTGCGCGAAGCTCGCCATCATGTTCGGCGTGAAGCCGATATTCTTCGTGAATGCATCGAGCGTCGCCTTCGATTCGGCCGGTACCTGTTCCGGTTTCAGCACTGCGGTTCTTGCCATGGTGGACTCCTTGGATAAATAGAATGCGATTGACGGTTAAACGAGATCCAGCACGTCGGCCACGGGCAAGCGCGGCTTCTGCGCCCAGTTTCCCGGACGCTCGACGCCCACGGAAAGCAGCATGACCGGCACCTCGTTGGCCGCCAGCCCAAATTCGCCATGCACCGCCTCGGCATCGAAGCCAATCATCGGGGTCGAGCCCAGGCCCAGCGAACGGGCCGCGTAGATCATCGCGGCCGCGCCGAACGTGCCCGTCCGCACGGCTTCATCCCGTTGACGTTGGGGATAGTCCTGGTACAGATCGCGTGCGGGGTTTTCCCACTCGGAGACCATCTCCGCCGGCATGACGCCGGCCGCCACCAGCGGCGCCAGGCGTTGGGGAATCACGCTGGCGTCGGCCAGTTGGCCGATGATGATGAAGGTCACGGCGGCATCGGTGATCGCCGGCTGGCTCCAGGCAATCGGGCTAAGCTTGGCCTTGGCAGCCGCCGTGCGCACGGCGATGAATCGCCAGTTCTGCATGTGGAACGACGTCGGTGCTGAGGTGCCGATGCGAACCAGCTCGCGGATCTGGTCGTCGCTCAAGGTGGCGGCGGGGTCGTAGTACTTGGCCGCGCTGCGGCTCAGGATGCATTCGATAACGGCGTTTGTCATGTTGATTGCGGTAGTCATCTGGATTTTCAAGGTTGGAGCCGACGCCGAAGGCCATTCGGCGCGGCGGCTTGGACTTTCTGGCACTAACGTTTCATCGGTCGGTTGTGAGCCTCCACTTTAGGTATGTCGGATAGCGATTTCGAGTCCGTTTTGGCTCAAGATAGTGCTCAAAAGGATCAGTCCGGTATGGATCTCAAGCTACACAGGCGGCAGACGACCATGGCGCTCCTGGGGTGCGCCGCGCATGTCACACAAAGGTTGGGGAACGCGTTGATATGTGCCCGGGATCAGGCTGCGAGCTTCGGCGCCTGGGTACCGAAATGGGGATGCCGAAAGAAAATGTCCGCAGCCCAGTTCACGAACACACGCACCTTTGCCGACAGATGCCGGTTCTGCGGATACATCGCGGAGATCGGTATTGGGTCGGTCTGCCACCTGGACATGATTTCGGCCAGCCGGCCACTATCGACATAAGGCGCGGCTGTGGCCCGTGACATGCGGGCAATGCCGTGGCCGTCCAACGCGCAGCCCAGAAGGACATCGGTATCGTTGGTAGCAATCATGGAGGGCGGCAATACTTCGCCGCGTTCCCCATCGCAAACGAGGGACCACGGCGTCGCACGTCCGGTGCGGTTCGACAGAAGATGCACCGCCCTGTGCTGCGCCAGGTCCGTAAGATTCTGGGGAGTGCCGAAGCGGCGCAGATAGATCGGCGACTCGTAGAGGCCCAGCCGCAGCCACCCGATGCGCCGTGCCACCATGGCTTCTTCCAGCGCGCCCACACGCAGCACCACGTCGACGCCTTCTTTGAGCAGGTCAATCGGCTTGCCGTTACTGGTCAGTTCGAGCCTGATCTCCGGATACGCATTGCAGAAGTCATGCAGTTGCGGCATCAGGACCATTTTCGCGATCCCGCTCGTGGTGTCCACGGTCAGCGTGCCGCGCGGCGAGTTGTTATGGCGCGTCAGCAGGTATTCCGCTTCGTCGATGTCGGCCAGGATGCGTACGCAGCGTTCGTAGTAGGCGGCGCCATCTGTGGTCACGCTGATGTGACGCGTGGTCCGGTGCAGCAGCTTGACCGCAAGATGCATTTCCAGCTTCTGGATCAGTCGGGTAAGCGTGGCCTTGGGAAGATTCAGCGATTTTGCGGCGCCTGCAAAGCTGCCGATATCCACCACCCGCGTGAAAGCCTGCATCGAGACGAGACGATCCATGACAACAGCGCTCCAAAGGCGTAGGGCTTTGAGACCGTCTCATGTGGCGCTCACTGAGTGACTGGGAGACCGTCTTGATGGTCGCATTCTGTACGGTCGAGCGCACGAGTTGAAGAACCAAGATTTCCGCTTTCATGTGTACCAAGAATTGGGGGCGCCCTGCCAAGCCCTGACTCAGGTAGCCAGAAAACCGCGACCGGCCAGAAGCGCCATTCGACGGCGCTGGAGGGACCTGTTGGGTCGCGAGATATGGGGCGAAGACCCTGACCTCATCGGGTCGGGCTACGAGACCGCCTTTCGGCAGGCTGCCGAGTCGGGTATGGCGAGCAGTGCCACCGACTTCTATACGCCCCGCCCGGTACCTGATTTGATGTGCGGGCGTTCGCCGGCGGCGACGGTGTCATCGTGCCGGCCCGCGACGCCACCGAAGCGCGCGCGATTTCGGACCGCTTGTCGCGCCAGGCAACGCATGACGAGTTCACCGGCCTCATCAGCACTGGTTTCGGATGCGGCCGAAGCGGCCGGCGTATGCCCTTCCGCACTGACTATCGAGTTGACTGAGACTGTCGTCATGAGCGACGTTGCCGCCGCGTCGCGCGCGCTTTAAGAGGTACGAAGGCTTGGCGTAACCGTCTCGCCCGGTGATTCCGGCACCGGCTACAGGACCTGTCATCGGGCACGCGCGGTGGTCGAAGCAATGGTCGTACTCGCGCGCTGCGCATGAAAACCGTCGCGGAAGGACGCCAGAACCGGATCGCGCTAGCCGTCAACACACGGCCCCGGCGGTTCGCGCACGCGACTTTAGTCCGGCGGTTGAAGCTGGCACGGACGTTGCTGCCTGATACGCCACTGCATAGTTATGCCTGACTCACTGGCATCTGATCTTTCGGGGAGCGTTTGATGAAGAAAAAGATTGCGCACTTGGCAGCCTTCGCGCTGTCCATTGGCGTACTGGCTTTCGGCACTGGCTGCGCACTGGCACAGACATATCCATCGAGGACGATCAGACTGGTGGTTCCTTTTCCGCCAGCCGGTGCCACTGACGTCCTGGGCCGGGCGATTGCGCAGAAGCTGTCCGAAGGACTCGGGCAGCCAGTGGTGGTGGAGAACCGGCCTGGTGCCGGCAGCACCATTGGCTCGGACATCGTCGCAAAAGCGGCGCCGGATGGCTACACGCTATTGTTGGCGTCAGGCTCGCTTGCCATCGCATCCAACCTATACCCCAAACTGGGCTTCGATATTCTCAAGAGCTTCACGCCGATCTCGCTTGTGGGCCATGTACCCCATATGCTGGTCGTGAGCCCTTCGATTCCGGCGAATTCGGTCAAGGAACTCGTCGCGCTGGCCAAGTCCAAGCCCGGACAAATAAGCGCCGCTTCGCAGGGAAATGGCACGCTGTCTCACCTTGAGCTGGAAATGTTCAAGTTGTCCACTGGCGCCGACATGCTGCATGTCCCGTATAAAGGCAGCAATAACGTCATGCCCGATTTACTTGCCGGCAACGTCTCGGTGTTCTTTGATAGCGTGCCGTCTTCCATGCCGCTCGTGAAGAGCGGAAAGCTCAGAGCACTTGGTGTCGTAGGGGCCAAGCGCCTGCCCATGAGCCCGGACATTCCGACACTGGCCGAAGCCGGACTTCCTGGTTTCGAAATGAAGAACTGGTTCGCGCTGCTGGCACCTGCAGGTATGCCGGCCGAGAGGGTCGAGTTGCTCAACACGCAGGTGCAAAAGGCAGTGGCCGCTCCGGATCTTGCCGCGCGGCTGGCCGAGCAGGGGGTCATCCTGGAAGCCAGCACGCCCAAGCAGTTGAGCACGCTGATGCAATCGGACGTCGCAAAGTGGGGCAAGGTCATCAAGAGTGCAAACGTGCACCTGAATTGAGCGCGGCGGCGAGGATCTCCCAAAGATGCGGATCGCAGTTGCCGAGCTTGCGTTCACGCAGCGTGAGGCGCCTGGCTACGCCGTGGAACGTAGCGTATCCAGCCGCCCGTCCCCCAGCCATGCGCGCTAGGCAACACCGTCGTGCGCGTGGTCCGCGGCGCTTGTCTTCAGCGCTGGCCGTTAGCGCTTCCGCTCTCGCAGCGGTGGCGACCTAGGCCGCCACGTTGCCGGTCAGCACAAAGGACAATACGTCGTCGGCCGTCGGTATGCCCCACGTCTGATCGGCAAGCCACTGGTAGAAGCTCGTCTGGGCGACCTTGGTCGGCCGCTTTCGGGCGACAAGTTGCAGTTCTGCGGTCGCACACTGCGCGTTGTACCTGCTGATGAGCGGCATCTGCTCCTCGTCGGCAAGGCTCACGAAATACGCCTGTGCGCGGGGCAGGCGCGCGGCGATGTAACGGTCCATCGCCTCTTTTGCGGACTTCGCCGGGGGCGGCGGTGGGGCGGCCGGTTCTTCGGTCGCGCCCATTGTCGCGCCAGTTGCCGGCCTGGTCCCTCCAACCCTTCCCTTTCCAGCGTTGGCCGTGCGCCCATCGCGGCCACCCGCGCCGTCACCCACACCTTGCCCCGCCATGTCGCCCAGTATCTTGCGAAAATACGCGGGCACATTGTCGATCGCCGGGGCGTCGGTAGCGGACTCACGTGTGCGGATGTGAGCGATAGCTTCGTGCAGGGCCCCGTGCGGGTGCATCGTGGCCAGCTTGCGCGCCTCGCTGGCCGGCAAGCCCAAGCCGATGATCGCCGGTATCAGGTCGCCGACGTTGGCCTCATCGCCTGCTTCGCGGCCATCGGCCTCGCCACTGCTCGCGTCCTCCTTGCGCGTGATCCTGAACTGCAGCTCGGTGACCGAGCGACCGACCTTGTGCTCGATAAGCTCGAGGTAGTGATCGGACACGTTGCAGATCTCCGCGATGCAGGGGTTGAGCACCGCGCGCTTGAAGATCTTGTATTCCTTGTACTTGGTCTCGCTCTCCTCGCGCCCAAGGATCAGATTCCGAAAGACGGCCAACGGAATGCGCGCGGTGATCCCGGCGCGTTCGTAACGGACGGTGTTTTCCCAGATCGCGAGCGAATGGGCCCGACGAAACAGCTTCGCTATCCGCATGTCGATCATCGCGTAGCGCTCCGGATTCAACAGTTCTTCGCGGATCTGAGGAGCAAACGAGTACGAGAGTTGGGAGCCCGTGATCCGCGCTCCGGCCAGCAGGGTCGAGCCGGTCCAGGTCGCGGTCCCGTCGCTATTGAGCTGATCCCAGTCGACGACCGTCCGCATCAGGGACTTTGCCGTCTCCTTGATATAGCTCGTGTCCTTGGTGGTCAGCGCAAGGTTCGCCATCATCTCCGGAATCGAGATCTGGAAAGTCTCGACGGTCCGGGCCTCCCCGAGGCGAAGTTCGATCGCATTCTTGATGAGCGCGTTAAACAGGCGTCGTTGCTGCAGTGTGAGCGAGCCGCCGACTGGTGAAACGTGGATGGCCTGGACCGCTTTCTTGAAGGGCTCCGCCACTTCCGGCTCCTGAACCTGGGTGAGTTGGCTGCCCTTGCGTGCCTTCGCGCGTGCCATCTGCGTGCCTGCGATGTGGAGATGGGTGAAATGTTAGACGGGTCGCGTTCACCTATCAAGGTGACGCGCGTGGCGTGAAGCTCGGGCACCGCGCCGAGGCGAGGTGAACCAAGGCGTGGCCGACCTGGCGGCTGCCCCCAAATCGTTTCACCTTTGGGCGCAAGCATACCTTCCCCCAAATTTCTTCACCTTTGACCTCAATGACATCGCAGGCCGTCCGATGGGGGCAAAGGTCAAGGGCGATGGGGTAAATGGCGCGATTCAAGGTGAAAGATGTTGGGGATCGGTCGCCCAGAGCCTGGCCATGCTCGACACCAAGAAGCGAGACCCGTTTCCGGGCGTGCGGGGCCTCAATGGCGTTCACCTTAGCTGCGAGCATGGCTGCGCGCCTAATGGAAAGGGATCTCCCTTAACTCGCTCTACCCCCAAATCACTTCACCTAATGGTGTATCGCTCCGGCTCGAGCGCGTTGCCGCGCTAGCACCGTCTGATTTTATTGCTCCCCAAATCCCTTCACCTTATTTCCGAATTTGGGAGTGGCCCCAATGGTGTTCACCTTAGTGAAATCGAAAGGCTGCTTACTCCCCATTAGTGTTCACCTATTCGCAAATACCGCGAGGGCTTTCACCTCAATAGGGTTCACCTTTTTTATGACAGACGTTTCTGCGGCCCACTACAAATATCCTTATTCATCGACCAGAGGGGTATTTCGACGTTGCCATCACGGAGGTCATGCCTTATTCCTGCGCTTGAAAAAAACAGAGCGCATTGGGAAACAGGTGAACATTATTGGGGACGCCATAGGGCGCACGGGCGACCGTGCTCGCGGCGCGTTGCGACGTCGACGAGCGATCAGGCGCCGCTACTCGCTGTTTATATGTGAGTAGTCACTCTCTACAGAGGTCGCTGTAGACTTAGTTGCGCATCATCCAGTCCCACGCGTGCAATGGCGCGAGCTGGCGCTGCGCTTGATCGGCCTGATACGTCGGTGCTTGTGCAAAGAAAATGTGCTCACGCTTGGTCCGGACGAAATACAGCGGCATCCACGCAAGGTGGGACTCAGACCTGGAATGCGTGGCGCACGTCGCTGGCTTGTGCGAGGTCCAATCCGCGTTTGTACCCGCAGAAGCGAATTGCTCATCGGCGCCAATGCACCGAACAACGATATTTTCCGGCGCGAAATCAAGGTTGCCATAGCCCTGCAATGGAAAATCCATGGCGCCAGACAAAGGAAATGACGCGTATACGCGTCGATGTGACGTAAACCTCTTGCGGTTTACGTATACGGTCGCTATTCTACGGCCAACCATTTAATTGACGGAAAGCGTCTAAGTTTCTGGTTCGGCGCCGGTCAGGCGCTTCGGGACCTTTCCAACGGATTTACAACTGTTATGGCACGAACGAGCTTACTCAAGGCAGAACTCCCGCGCCCAGATTTTTCAGACGATCACGGCCTGTCAATCGACGGGCTTGCGGCCGTTGCGGCGCAGGCCAACGACGTCTTTGGGCAAATTCGGGATGCCATGCTGGAACCTTACCCCCGTAAGATTCCGCCCTCGTTCACGAGCAGCCAGATCGCCACGCTTTGCGGGGTCGACAAGGCGCGCTTCCATTATCTTGCCACCAAAGGCGGATTGCCGGCCGGTACTTCACAAGGCAACGGCCGGGCGAAGGTCTTCAGCCTGGAAGACGCCATCACCTGGGTACAGCACGCCAACGGCCGCACCAAGCGGCCCGAAGGCCAGCGCGGGCGTATCGTCACGGTCGGTAATTTCAAGGGCGGTGTCGCCAAGACCACGACCGCGGTCTGCCTGGCACAGGCCTTGACCCTGCTCGGCCGGCGGGTCCTGATTGTCGACTGCGATCCGCAGGGCACCACGACCCAGCTTTGCGGCTGGGCCCCGGATGCCGAGATTGCCGAAGAGCAGACGCTGCTGCCGCTGATCTATGGTGACCAGACGACGCTGGACTATGCCGTCCAGACGACGTATTGGCACAACCTGGATCTGATCCCTGCCTCGTCGGCACTGTTCGATGCGGAATTCGAGATTCCGTCGAAGGTGCTGTCCGAGTCCGGCTTCGAGTTCTGGGACATCCTGCGCAAGGGCCTGGTGCCGCTGTCCGAGCAGTACGACGTGATCATCATCGACACGCCGCCTGCGTTGAGCTACATCACGATCAACGCGCTGATTGCATCGGATGGCATTCTGATGCCCTGCCCGCCTGACGGGCTGGACTTTGCCAGCTCGACGCAGTTCTGGCACCTCTTTTCGGATATCGCAAAGAAGCTGCCTGGCGTACTGGAATCCAAACGCTATGACTTCATCAACATCGTGCTCACCAAGGTGAAACAGGATGCTGTGTCGCGAGTCGTGCGCGAGTGGATGGTCAAGGCCTACGGCAATCGTGTACTGAGCATCGAAATTCCCGAGTCATCGGTCCCCAAGGGCGCTTCGGCACAGCTGGCGACCGTCTATGACCTCTCCAAGCCCGACGGCAGCGTCGAAGCGTATCAGCGTTTCCGCGATCCGCTGGACAAGCTCGCCCTGCATGTCGACGACCAGTTCGTCAGGGCGTGGACAGAAAGGAAAGAAGTATGAGAATCGGCGACAAGTTGTTGGCAAAGACCGCCAACATCGCAGTCAAAACCAATACGCCTAAACCCGAAGCCAACGAGCCCAAGACGTCGCCCGGCCGCATGCTGGCGGCGCAGTCTGCCGTCGCGGCAGCCGAGCGCCGGGTTGCCGAGCTCGAAGCGAGTGTCGGCAAGGCTGTCGAAGTCGCGCTCGACGAAATTACCGAAGTCCCCGGGCGTCGGCGCAAGCTTACGCCTGAACAGTATGCTGAGCTGCGGGAGAACCTGCGTAATAACAAGCTGGTTCACCCGATCACGCTCGTCGTGCGCGGAGATGGCAAGAAGGAACTCGTAGCCGGTCACAACCGGTTTTACGTCTTCAAGGAACTCGGCCGGGACACGATCCCGGCGGTGTTTGCCGATCTTGCGGACGTCGAGCAGATCGAGGAAGCCGCGTTCTATTCGAACCTGCTCTCCCCTTCGCTGCCCGACTTCGAAAAGTACCTGGGATTTCAGAAGCACCTCGATCGCACGGGGCAGTCGCAGCAGGACATTGCGGCGGCCGCAGGCATTTCTGCCGGGCACCTGAGCAAGCTGTTCTCGTATGCGCGTTTGCCTGGACCCGCCATCGCGGCGCTTGACGCGGCAAATGATCGTGGTCGCTTGGGTGTCAACGCGGCTTACGAGATGGCGACGTTTTTGGGCGAGCACCCGGACCAGGAGGCCGCAGTCACGGAGGTCGTGGAAAGACTGCTAAGCGACGATAAGGTCACGCAAAAGCAGGCGATCGCCCTCCTCCATGCGCGCGTGCGGCAAACAACTGTTTCGCCGGTGGCGGCGAAAACACATCGGATCAAGGCGGGAACGCGTGAACTGTGTGCGGTGACGACGCGCAATGGGACGGTCACGCTGAAGTTCAAGAATGCCGAAGACGCACAAGCCTGGGAAAAGCGGGTGCGGGAGTTCATCGAGGCCAACGCAGAGACGAACAACTAAAAAGCAGGTTTTCTGCCTTTTACAACACATGAGAGAGTGAGCGAATGAATTAAAGCGCGCTTTTGACACATCCCTCACCACAAAGACAAAGGCCTGGGCGGGAACCCAGGCCTCTGCTGAGATTCGGACGGGAATCCGAAACTCGATTTGGTGGAGTTTGATAGCTCAAAGCTCAACCTACACGTATCTACGGCGGGAACCGTGAACACGAGTCGCAACGAGTGTTCAGTGTAGCGAGTGATTTTGCCTAGTCAAGCTCCGGAGGGCGTTCGTCCTTAAAAATCGGAGTCAATATGACTATTGCGCAACGCTACGCGCCGGGCGAGGCTATCGCTCGCCCTTCTCCTCTACCGCTCGCGCTCATTGAAGCCCGGGCTGCCGTATTCGATCCGCTTAATTGCCTGGACCTCGGGATTACCGCCCGTCGGGTTCTTTTTGGCATTCTGCGATTCTTCAATTTGTCTCGTCCCTCCTCGTCCATCTGGCCACGCCGGGATTTGCTGCGCGCCGAGTCCCTGCTCAACAGCGAGTCATCCCTCTATCGTGGGCTCGCCGATTTGCAGCGACATGGCTACGTCGTTCGTGAGCAGATTCGCATAGCACGTTCCGGGCGGTTTCACGTCTCTCCGGTTCGGCTCACAGAGAAAGCACAGATTCTTCTCGGTCTCGTCGGGCGGACCTCAAAGGAGGATAGGCGTCGAAAAGTTATCCACAAGGAACCGTCTCTCACAGTGGAAGACGGCCAATATAAGGAACATACCAACAAGCAGAAGTCTTTACAGAATTCATTCGCAAGCGAGCCTCCGGCAGATAGGGACTCGGCTTCCAAGGTCCCGCTTTCGTTAGTCTGGTTGCTCAAACTCGGATTGACTGCGCGTGCTGTGTTCTCGCTGATGGGCATCGCCAAGCGTCATGGCAAACGACTGGAGGACATCGCTACGGCATTCCGGGAACGTCTGTCGGCGCTCACCAGTCGCGAGGCATACGCGTACATCCGGTCGCTTGCTGGAAAGGATCTGGACTTCGCGGCAATTGCTTCCGGCAAGGAGGGCGCTATCCGGGCCGCCACGGAGGTCCAAAGCGCGAAGAACCTCTTGGCCTCCATTCTTGCCAAGTCGCACGGGCTGACGGTCGTGAAGCGTGACGGAACCACGTTGGGTCGGATTGACGCGCACACCCAGGTCGTCATGGGGCAGGGCGGATCCTTTCCGGTCAATCTACGCTTCGCTCTGGCTTTGCAGAAGGGGCAGATGAGCATTCGACGACTATCCGCTTAGCATCGAGGGGGCGTGTACTTGCCTTTTATTCGTCGCGCTTGTCTTGGGTGGAGAGTGAAGTGTGGGATGCGAGACTCAACGGAGGTATTGTCGAATGCGGAAGGAGCGGCGGCGCAGAATCGATTCCCGGGGACATATGCGCAGGACACAATCGATGCGCCGCAAAATTTGTGGGGCCTGTTTAGAGGGATGTCAGATTGCTTGCGTGTGGAACGCGATCACATCAGATTTCGTGGCGTCGAGGGCGGGTTTCTAGTAGAAAGCCAATGAAATCAGTAGCTTACAGTGTCAGCAGTTTTTGGGCGACCGTGGTGATGAAAAGTGACCCATCTTCTAACCGTTTGATTATTAAGGCTTTCTATTAGAAAGCCCCTCGTCGTCGGGACTGAGCTTGGATCGTCATTACAGGGAGGCAGCGTCTGTGCCGCGTCGGGCAGAGTGACATAAGTCAGCGGCGGCCTGGTACGGGCGCTTCTACGCCACCACGTTATATCGCGCACACCTCGGGTCACGTTGTAGCACGCTTGGCTCCTAACACCGGGTGAGCCGGCGAGCGACTAATTGGCGTTGATGGAGAGGCGCCGTATGAAGTGGCTACCAAGCAACAGAGTGCATCGTCAAGGGGCGGCTATGGATCTCAGCGCCTGAGCCGCGATAAGAGACACTTCCTCGAAGCGGCTGTTGGCTCTTGGTGCACGAACCACCCGTCTGGCTGGTGCCTGATATCTTCTGTCGGCTTTCGTGTCTGAACTCGCGCTCGTCGGTTGGGCATGCGAATCACAAGGCGGGCGTCAACGCGAACAGAGGTCGTCCGGGTAGGCCAGTGGCTCATCCGTCGAGTCGATGAGCGCCACCGACAAAGTCGTCGCAGTCGCGTAGACGTACATGGGCAAAATCAAGCTTCACCCCTTTGTAGGCACGAATTCTGGCGGACGGGTCTCTACCAGCAGTCCTTTGCGTAAAGAGACCTGAACGTTTCGGCTCCGCGCCTTCGCTCAATCAATAATGGGGTCGCGTCGGCAAGAACTGACCGGGCCCGACATGGGCCACTAAGGTGCGGTGCGCATATTGGTGGCTGAAGCCACAGGCCGTCCACGCCCAGCGGTATGTTGCACGCGCCCTGTCTAGACCAGTGATCCCGTACCGGCCCGCCCGTCTGCCGGTAGGTGCCGCAGACTTCGGGTTTAGCAAGAAGGTGAAGCGGCAGCCGGTTTTGAATCGCTATCGTGGGCCCCCACGAGTCGCACGAGCCTTATCACAACCATGTGCCGAGATGTCTTACTCGGCCAAATTTGAATTCGCCCGAATTTTGTGGCGACCGACTACTCGGGGTATCGCAGCCAACGAGCAGTGCCGGGATAATCACCTATGTAACGAATTGTAACCATCAGCCATTCTGGCGGAGACACACAGGTGCAGGGGCCTCGGGTAGCCCGCCAAGACGCCAGACGAACCGGTTAGTGCCATGTACTGCGTATAGTTCAGCCGTTGGCTGTAGCATCCCTTAGCGTGGGCAAGCTTTGGCACGTCGCGACGCAGGAAGACTTTCGCCGCCGGGAACGTCGAAGGAGGTAACTCAGAGCAACACCTACGCCATGAGGCGTGCGCCGTACATTAGATAAGCGTGATAACTCATTGTTTCTATTAAGAAAAGGTTGCTTTCCGAAATCTTCCGGGCAGTTTTACATACTGTATTGCAATGCAAATTATTTTAGGCAGCCCTTTTCGGGCCGGACCTTAACGCTACGGCGCGACCCCTCGACGTGCAAAAGCAAATGAGCCAACTGAGCGAAGCGAATCGCAGTGCCAAACCTGACGCGAGACTGATTGCGCTTGACTGGGGCACATCCTCGCTGCGGGCGATGTTGCTCGGCGACGATGCTGCGTTGATCGACACCCGGGTTGCGCCACTGGGGATCATGCGAATTGGCGAGGGCGGTTTCGAAGCGGCGTACCGTTCGGTGGTCGCTGACTGGCTGGACGAAGCAGTGGTTCCTGCGATTGCCGCCGGGATGGTAGGTAGTGCGCAAGGTTGGCAAGAGGCGCCATATTGCGAAGGGACGGCAGGCGCGCGCGAACTCGCGGATCGCTTGGCCAAAGTCACGCTATCCGATGGCGAGGTACTGCATCTGGTGCCGGGTGTTTCCCTGACCGAGCCCCGCGCCGAAGTCATGCGTGGCGAGGAAACCCAGGTAGTGGGTGCGTTGACGCTCTTTCCCGAAATGCGCAGAGAGGCCGTGTTTGTCCTGCCCGGCACCCACAGCAAATGGATTCGCATTGAAGATGGATGCATCCGCGAGTGCCAGACCTTCATGACCGGCGAGCTGTTTGCCGTGTTGCGGCAGCATTCCATCCTGGGTCGATTTGCCGGTGCCGGTGAAGCGGAAACCAAAGGAACAGAGGAGGACGCGGCGTTCGACGCGGGTGTCGAAGTGGCGCGCACCAGCGCGGGCGGGATCTCGCCGCTACTGTTCTCGGCACGCGCCAAGGTACTGTTAGGGCAACTTCCAAGATCTGTCAGCCTGGCCTATCTGTCCGGGGTACTCATTGGCGATGAACTGCGCAACGCGTTGGCCCACCCAATTCCGTCCCTTGTCATGATCGGCGACGCCACTCTGTGCGCGCGTTATCGCAAGGCGGCGACGCAGTTCGGCGTGTCGGATATGCCAGAGATCGAGAATGCAACCCGCGCCGGACTTTGGGCGATTGCCCGCGAGGCGGGCCTGATCAGATAAGTCACGACCGTCACCGACAAGGAAGCTTCGATGATTCAACCATACTTGGATCGTTTTCCCCTGGTTGCCATTCTCCGGGGCGTGACACCAGACGAAGTCGTGGGGATTGGTCAGGCATTAGTCGACCACGGATTCACGGTCATCGAGGTGCCCCTGAACTCACCAGAACCGTTCGAAAGTATCAGGCGCCTGGTCAAGGCTTTTGGTCACGATACCCTCATCGGGGCGGGCACCGTCACCGAGACGGTACAAGTGAGGGCGGTCGGTGAGGCAGGGGGGCGGCTCGTTGTCATGCCCCATAGCGACGCCGTCGTGATCCGCGCGGCGAAGGCCGTCAACATGGCGTGCGTGCCAGGTGTGGCGACGCCGACTGAGGCATTCGCCGCACTACGCGAAGGGGCGGACGGGCTCAAGGCCTTCCCGGCTGAAGCGCTGCCGCCTGCCGTGGTCAAAGCCTGGCGGAGCGTGCTGCCGAAGCACGTCCGCCTGCTGCCGGTTGGCGGGATCACGCCGCAAGCGATGTCCGCCTATGTTGCCGCAGGGGCTTCCGGTTTCGGCCTGGGCTCAGCGCTATACAGGCCCGGCATGGACGCCAGTGCCGTGGGTCAAAGTGCGCGACTCTTTGCCGAAACCTGGCATTCGATTCAGAGAGCGTCAGCGGGATAGCCGACCGAAGCGAGCCGAGCGCAGGGGCCGTCACCGCCGGCCCGGCCAGCGGAATTCCCGGCCTATCGACCGGAAACCTGCCAACACTCGGTCAACCATGGCATGCCCTCGGATGTCACTCGACTCAAGGCGTGAAGATGTCCAGCGCCGCGAGGGCAAGGACGCCGCTCAATGCGGTGGCTGCAGCGGAATCCATCCACAGGAGGACGGCACCGGACAGCCAGCACATGACGGTGAAGCCGACGGCTTCCTTCATAAAACCACCCTCCGCCCAAGCGACTCGCGCACGACTCTGCCGGAGACGCCCAACGCCCTGTTTCACGCACGTGAATCCGTTATCGGGTATGACGGCGGACCGGCACTGGCCACGACACCGGTCGTGACCCGAAGTAGCTAGTAAAGGAGACGAGCGAATGTTCTGCATCATCGGTACCGATGATGCAGAAGGCTCGGACAGGGCAGCAGCCTGCGGTCTGAGGGAACCCGCCGGAAGCCTACCGGCCGCGCGTCGTAGGGTGCCAGAAGACGACACGTCGATGGATGCCACGCACCGCTTCTACGCCGATCAGGCCGGTCACCGCCAGCAGCAGCACGCCGGCGAACATCGTGGCAAGACTCATGCTGACTGACGACGAAGCGATCAGGAAACCCAGCCCCCGTTGGGCCGACAGAAATTCCCCCACCACGGCGCCGATCAGCGCCAGCGATACGCCGATCTGCAAGCCCGAGAAGATATCCCCCAGCGCCGCCGGCAGCTTTACGTGCCACAGCAGGAAGCCACGCGACGCGCTGAAGGCACGGCACGCCTCGAGCAGTTCCGGATCCGTCCGCCGGATGCCGTTGATCGTGTTGACGAACAGCGGAAAGAAGCAGACCAGGGCCACAAGCACGATCTTCGACGCCGCGCCAAAGCCGAACCAGACCAGCAGAATGGGGCCCAGTGCTACCTTTGGCGTTGCCTGGAGACCCACCAGTAGCGGATAGACAAAGCGTTCGAAGGTCTCGGATTCCGCCAGCAGGGCGCCAAGCGCCACGGCCAGCACGCTGCCCACCGCAAAGCCGGCTACCGTGTTGAGCAGCGTCGCGCCGATATGCGGCCACAGCGTGCCCGTTAGAAAGCCATCGGTGAGCGATCGGAACACCGCTTCAGGCGGCGGCAGGAGGTAGTCGGGAATCTGCAGCCATCGTACGGCCTGATCCCAGGCAAGCAGCAGCAGGCCGATGCTGATGGCCGGATAGAGCGGCGCCGGCAGGCGCCGGGCCACGGTGTCAGTGGGCATTGAAGTGTCTCCGCAAGTGCTGGGTCAACGCGGTGAATTCGGGATGGTCGAACGTGTCGACGCTGCGCGGGCGGGCGAGCGGGTTTGGCAGCGACTCCACAATGCGGCCGGGGCGCAGCGACATGACCAGGATCCGGTCAGCCAGGAACACGGCCTCGGGAATGCTGTGCGTGATGAACAACACCGATTTTCGCTGCACGCTCCAGATGTCCTGCAAGGCAAAGGTGAGCGTCTCCCGCGACAACGCATCCAGCGCCGCAAAGGGTTCGTCCATCAGCAGCAGGGCGGGGTCCGGCAGCAGCATGCGCGCAATGCCGACGCGCTGTTGCATGCCGCCCGACAGTTCGAACGGATAGTTTCCAGCGAACGCGGTCAGTCCGACCAGTTCCAGCAACTGGTCCGCCCGTGCCTTTGCGCTGGCAAGGTCCAGGCCCTGCGTGCGCGCCGGCAGCAGTACGTTTTCGCGGACGGTCTTCCAGGGCAGCAGGCTCGGTTTTTGAAACACCACGCCGGTGCTGCAGCTCGGCCCGTGGATCGGACTGCCGTTCAGGGCGATGTCTCCGCGCGTCGGCGCGAGCAGGCCGGCGGCCACGCGCAGCAGCGTGGACTTTCCGCAGCCGGAAGGGCCCAGCAGGGCGACGAACTCACCATCGCCGATCTCCACATCGACGTCGGCCAAAGCCTCGGTCTGGCCGGAACGCGTCGGATAGGTCAGGCCGACGCGGTGTATCGACAGTGCGACGCTCATGACTCGCTCATCCCCTCGTCATGGCGGCTTGCCGACCGCTGCACGGCATCGGCCAGGAAATCGACCACCCGGGCCCACGACGCGGCGCTGGCCGTGGCGTTGGCCTGCGCGGTGCCGCCGCCATCGAGTAGCAGACCGGCCACCGGGTGTGGCTTGGCGATCAGGGTGGCTGGCAACTGCGGCAGGCCGATTGCGTGTCCGGCGCCTTCGCCGCGGAAGTGCTCGACGGGCGCCCCGTTTTGCCGCTGGCGCAGCACGTCGGCCACCTGGTCGCTGTAGAGCGTGGACGGCCAGAAGCCGTCATCGGTGCCCGAGATCAGCAGCACCGGGCCCTCGATGTTTTCTACCGGTATGCGGGCGCGTGCCACGGCGTCGGGATTGCGCAGCGGCGTATGGAACGCGGCGGCCTGACGTACCGGCTGCCCGGCAGCGGGCGGATGATCAAATGCATGCCAGTCGGCGTCGGGATTGCCTTGCCAGACATTGGGCAGGGGCTCGCCCCGCCATGTCCAGGCGGTGGCATCGCGCGGCTTGTCCGGATGGCCTGCGCGCAGCGTGCCATGCACCACGGCGCTGGGCACGTATGCCACGATGGCCGATACAAGGGCGGGAAAGCGGGAGCCTAGCAACAGCACCAGTTCGCCGCCGCGCGACACGCCCGATACCGCAACGAATCCGTGCTGGGGTGCCAGTCGTTCGTGCATCCAGCGTAGTGCGCTTTCGAAGTATTCGAGCGGTGTGTCGTCGATATACTCGGGCCGGCCCGACGTCTTGAAATAGCCCAGGGCCAGTGCCGAGTAGCCGTGCGCGGCGTACAGGGCGGCACGTTGATCGTGCGTGCCGCCGCCGGAACCCGCCAGCACCAGCACCGCCGGGTGGGGGCGGGGACCCGCCGGCGTGTAGAGCGTGCCGCTGAGGCCGGCCTCGCGTATCGGGCGATGCGTGACGCCCGGCGCCAGGAATCGCAATGTGTACTGAGCCCGCGCCTGTGCGCCATATTGGCCCGTGGCTGTGAGGGCGACATCTAGCGGCGCAATGCCTTCGCTCAATGCCGGGCGGGTTGGGGCGCGCAGCCGCCACATGGCCCAGACCGGTGCCGTGGCGTCGGCAACGATCCAACCGCCGCTGGCGGGAGCGGTGGTCCCTACCGGAACCGTGCCGTCAGCATCCGCTTCGAGCACTGCGTGGCTTTCCCACTGGCTGCCGTCCGGATGATGCAACGTGGCGGTCAGGGTCACCCGTTCGCCGCTGTTGAATCCGCGCAGCGTGATCTCGCGCGGCACATCGACCAGCGCGTCAGCCGGCTCGACGTCGATTTGTGCGTGCTGGAGGCGGGTCATTGGGCTGCCTTTGCGCGACGTACCAGCGCGGCGCGATCAAAGTCCCCGAACGCCGGGACGAACTCATTCGAAAAGATCTTTTGCAGCGGCACATCTGCGCTCGGATACTCCCCGGCCTGGGCCATGGCTTCAATGCCGCGCTGGATGGCGGGCAGATCGTACTGTCCCGGCACGCGCGGGGCGCCCGACGGCGTGTACAGCACGCGCTTGAGCCGGCGCGTCACCAGTTCGGCTGCCTCGGCTAGCGCTTTGGCTTCGTCGCCGGCAGGCTTGGCCTCCGGATGCTGCCGCCAGAACGCCTTGACGCAGAATGCGGGATTCGCCTCGCAAACGATCTGGGCCTGGGTGTAGGCGCGGCCAAAGCGGCGCACCAGGTCGGGCTGGTCGCGCAAGGTGTCGACGTGGGCGATAAAGCCGTTGCCCGCGGTCTCCTGGAACACGGCCGGATAGGCAATGCGCCGGATCCGGGTGCCGGAGAATTCAAGCTGGTCGTCCCAGCTGCTGTTGAAGTTCAGCGCGTCCACGCGGTGGGTACGCAGCGCCTGGAACCCCGCCCCAAGCGCCCCGACGGCTACGTACTCGACGTTCTTGCCCGGCTCCAGGCCTGCAATGCGCAACGCCGCGCGCCCGCCCGGAATCGTGCCCCAAGTGAGCGCGCCCACGCCAATCTGCTTGCCCTTGAGATCGGCGAGGGTGCGGATCGGCGAGTCCGCCAGTACCGCGAATTCCATCGTGTTGCCCGGTACGCCGTTGTAGAAATAGCGCAGTGGCAGCGGATCCTTGCCCGAGAAGTAGCTCGCAATGACTGGTTCCGACGTGGGATAGCCGAACGTCACGCGCTTGCCCGCCACCTGCGGCAGCAGAGCGCCGGCGCCCTGGAAGACGATGGTCTTGACGCTGAGGTTGGCTTCCTTGAACAGGCCCAGCGCCTCGGCCGCCGCGTAAGGCGCCCCGTCGTGGACGGCGGGAGGAATGGCCAAGGCGACCGTGACTTCATCGAGCGCATGGGCCGAGGTGGCGAACAGCGCGGCGGCGCCGAGCGCGGCAAGGGTGGCGCCGGCGCGCGCCGGTTTGCGGAACTTCATCATTGACTCCTGCGGATTTCGGACGGAGAGGTCTGGGTGGGTCATCACGGCACCAGCAGGCGCACGGCTTGCTCGGCCAGCGCGCGGCGATCGATTTTCTGCGTGGCGGCCAGTGGCAGCGCATCGACGTACCAGATGCGACGCGGATGCTGGTAGGCGGCCAGCTGCGTCAGCGACCAATCGCGCAACGCGTGTTCGGTGGGGGGTGCGATACCCGGCCGCAGCACCACGAAGGCCACTGGCTTGGTGCCCTTGATCTCGTCGGGCACCGGTACGACGCAAGCCTGCTGCACGGCTTCGTGCCGCTCCAGCGCCTTTTCGATCTCGCCGGGGTAGAGGTTCTCGCCGCCGCTGACGAACATGTCGTCGCGCCGGCCCACGAAGGTGTAGAAGCCGTCCGCATCGCGCCGGAACACGTCGCCGGTGATGTAGTAACCGTCATCGGTGAATGGCTGCAGTTCAGGGCGGCCGTGGTAGCCAAGCATCAGGCCGGGGCTGCGCAGTTCCAGCACGCCTTCATCGGATGCCTTGCCTTGCGCGTCGATCAGCCGCACCGCCACGGCGGGGTGCGGATAGCCGACCGATTGCGCTGGCGTGGGCAGTCCGTCCGGATGCGGGCCAAACACGACGGGGCCGCCTTCGGTGGTGCCATAGGCGTTGATGACGCGCGCATTGGGCAATAGCTGATGGATGTGGGCCTTCAGCGCGGGGCTGACCGGAGCGGACCCCATGCGCACCGCCCGGACGCTGCCCAGGTCGGTGCGATCCAGCAATTCGCGCTCGCGCAGCATCATGGCAATCATCGGCGGCACGGCGGTCAGCCACGTGCACTGGTAACGTCCGATGGCATCGATATAGGCGGTGGCCTGGAACTGGGGCAGCAGTACCGATGGCGCATGGCAGGCCAGCGCCAGCAAAATCAGCGCCAACGCGTTCATGTGGTACAGCGGCGCGGCAATCAGCACGCGCTCGCCGGCCAGCGGCGTGCTGGCCTGGCGAGCCTGCACCACCCAGAGATGGCTGGCGTGGCTCAGGCGCACACCCTTGGGCCGCCCCGTGGAGCCGGAGGTGTAAAGCAGCAGCGCCACGTCGTCGTCATCGGGTGCGTAGGGCGTGAAGGAGGCGGTATCGCCGTCCGGCGCACTCAGGGCCGCATGTTCGGGCGACCCGAACACGATGGCCGGCGTGCCCGCCGGGACCTGCGCCCGGTGGGCCTCATCGCACAGCACCAGGCGTGCGCCGCTATCGGCGACGATGTAGTCGACCAGCGGCTGTGGCAGCTTGAAGTTCACCGGCACCGCGATCAGCCCGGCGCGCATGATGCCGAGCAGCGACACCACGTAGTCGACGGAATTCACGCCAAGCAGGGCGATGCGGTCGCCCTGCGCCAGGCCATCCCGGAGCAGCCCGCGTGCAATAGCGTCGGCGGCGGCGTCGATGTCGCCAAACGTACGCCGGGACTCATCGCCGTTGGCGATGCCCACGATGGCCAGAGCGGAGGGATCGGCGTCGCGCGCAATGACGCTACCGAGGTTGCGGCCCGGATTGCGGGCAGGTGCTGCGTGTGCTTCAGCTGCCATGATGCGTCAGCTCTGCGCAGGCGTGGCGTAGACGCCCCGGCCGCTGGCGACCAGACGGTCTTCGGCGTCGTAGACGTTGGCCTGGGCCACGCTTACCAGCCGGCCCGTCTTGATGACAGTGCCCACAACCTTCAGGTCGCCGCGCGCCGGGCGATGGTAGTCCACGCGCAGGTCCACGGTCGGCACGCCCTTGCCGGTGTGCGATACCAGCGCCCAGTCGGCGCCAAGGTCGACCAATGCGGCCAGGATGCCGCCATGGATGTAGCCGCCGTCAGGGTTGACGATCCATTCGTCGCGAAACTTTGCCGTCAGCGTGATCTCGCCTTCTGCGACGGATACGACCTGCAGGCCGAGCCATTGGTGATAGGGGCCGCGCAGCAGTCGTGCCTGTACGTCGGCGGCGGAAGGAAGAGTCGTGGTCTGGGTCATGTCCGGTTTTCGGTGTCGGTATGGAACGATGTGCGGGGTGTGGCAAAGGGGTGATGGCTTACGGCGTCACCACAACCTTGCCCAGCACGGCGCGATCCCGGATCAGCGCCAGGCCTTTGGCGGCCTGGTCGAGCGGCAACACGTTGTCGATCACCGGATCGAGATTGCCCTCGGCAACCAGGGCCAGCAGGGCCTTGAGGTTGTCGTCGTAGAAGCTGTTCGAACCCTTGATGTTCAGCTCGAAGCTCCAGACGTAGCGCAGGTCTTCCTTGGGATCATGACCGGCCGTGGCACCACACACGAGCAGCGTGCCGCCGCGCTTCAGACTCTTGATGGAGGGCAGCCACGTATCGCCGCCGGTAAAATTGACGATGACATCCACGCCGCCGTCATACGTGCGGCGCTGCGGCTTTCCGTAACGCTCGATGACCCACTTGCCGAAGTCCACTTCGCGATAGTTGATGACGTGGTCAGCGCCGATTGCCTTGAGGCGTTCACCCTTCTCGTCGGAGCCCGCCGCGGCAATGACTTCGGCGCCCAGCATCTTCGCCAGCAGTACCGTAGCGGTTCCCACGCCGCCGCTGGCGCCAAGCACAAGCACCTTGTCACCGGCCTTGACGGTCTTGTGGGTGATCAGCATCCGATGTGCCGTGCCATAGGCCACAGGCAGTGCGGCCGCCTGCGCGAACGAGACGTTGTCGGGGAGGGCAATCAGCTGGCGCGCATCCACCCGCGCGAATTCGGCCATGCCGCCATCGGTCATTTCGCCCATCAGGCCCACACCGGGCTTGAGCGGGTTCACCAGCACGCGGTCGCCGACCTTCCATCCAGTCACGCCGGCACCGAGTTCAGTGACGGTACCGGCCAGGTCCAGGCCGATCACGACCGGAAACGGCACCTTGATGCCCGGCATGCCGTGTACGGTGAAGACGTCGTGATAGTTGAAGGACGATGCACCCACCCGGATCACGACGTGGCCTTCGTCGGCCTTCGGTACGGGTTTGTCAGCAACGACGCGCAGCTGTTCTTCGAGGGTGCCGTGTGCGTCGAGCACCAGCGCTTGCATGGATTGAGTCACGATGGGTTCCTTGGGGGAGGGAAAAACGGAAGCGGAAAAGCTGGAAACAAGGCGAGCGGGGCTTACTTGAGCGTCTTGGCCTGCTCATAGGGTTTGCGCGCAAACAGGTCGTCCTTGAGTTCGCCCTTGACCAGCCCGGATTCGACGAACACCGCATGCTGGCGTCGCAGCGTGGCGATATCCGCGGGCTCGAAGGCCACGCGGTTCATGTCGTTCCAGTGGCTGACATAGACTTTGGCATCGTCGGCCGGAAGGTTGGCTTTCTTCTGCAGAATCTGGACGACTTCGTCGCGATTGGCGTTGCCCCAGGCCAGGGTGTCGCGCAATGCGGCAATCACGCGGGCCACAACCTCGGGATGGTTGTCGATCAGCTCCGAACGCGCTGCCCCGACGCCAATGTAGGGCACGGCGTCGGACTGGGTCAGCGTCTTCCACTCGGTGGCAAACGTGCCCAGCTTGCGCACGGGCAGTTCGTCGCCAAGCTGCTCCACGGTGACTGAGCGCAGCGCCGCCGCATCCACCTGCTTCTGCACCAGGAACTGCGCCAGGCGCGATTCGTTGCCGCCAACCAGCGCGAAGTCGCCGCTCTTGATCTGATAGTTGCCGGCCAGCACGGCGCCCGCAATGACCGCGACCGACGAGCCGGCCGGGGACATGCCCACCTTCTTGCCCTTGAGGTCACGGATCGACTGGATCGGTGAATCCTTCGGGACGACGAACTGCACATCGGCGGGTTGCGTCGCGGCAAAGATGCGGATGGGCACGCCCGACGCCGCAGTACCGAACACACCGGCTACGGGAGCGCCGAACGCGAGGTCGATCGAGCCGGAAGCCAGCGCCCGCAGCGGCGCATTGACGTCGGGAAAGTGAACGAACTCGGCGCGGACGCCACGCTTGGCCAGGAAATCCCTGGTTTCCAGGACCGAGCCATAGCCAAGGCTCACGCCGCTGGTCCAGTAGCCGATCTTGACAATGGGAGCCGGCTCGGCGGCGGTGGCCGTGGCGGGGGTGATCGCAGCGTAGGACAGCGCGATAAACGTGGAATAGGCGGAAAACGCGGCGGCGGCCGCTGACAGTAGCTTGCGCACGATGAAATCCTCAGGCTTGGAAGGAAATGGACGGGTTGGACGGTTGTCGCGAGGCCGCTTTCCAGCGGAACAGCCGGCGCTCGGCGGGCTTGAGCAGGCCGCCTTCGAGCAGCAGCATCAGGCCGACCAGCAGGACGGTCCATGCGAAGACCTGGTCGGTCTGGACGAGGTCGGCGGCCTGGCGCAGCCGATAGCCGATACCGCTGGACGATCCAATGGTTTCGGCCACCAGCGAGACCCGCCAGCCGAAGCCGAACGCCAGTCGTGCACCGGCAAAGAAATGCGGAAGGATCGTCGGCACGTAGATCTTGCGCAGCACCTGCATGCGAGACATGCGGAAGCTGCGTGCCAGGTCGACATAGTGCGGATCGACGGTCTTGGTGCCTTCCCAGACATTGGTAAGGATCAGCGGCATGGCCGTCATGAACACGACAAAGACCGTCGTGGCATCGGAAATGCCAAACCAGATGATTGCGAAGATCGCCCAGATGGCCGACGACACGGTGTTGAAGACCGTCAGGACCGGCTCGAAGAACCGGGCCAGGACGCGGCTTGCGCCCAGCGTCAATCCCACGCCGCTGCCCACGATGGTGGCCAGCACGAAACCCGACAGCACGCGTCGGCAGGTTGCGGCCACGTCGGCGCCGAAGGTGTCGCTGTGCCACAGGGAGAGCAGGGCCAGGCCGACCTTCTCAGGGTTGGGCAGTACGAACGATGGCACGCGGGTGGCGCCCCACCACCAGAGCCCGAGCAACAGGGCAACCAGCAGCAGGCGTTGCAGCACCAGCGTGGCGAAATGACGGGCTGTGGTCATGGTCACAGTGGCGCTCCTCATGCCGCGGCGCGCAGTACGCGCACCTGTTCTGCCACGACGGGCGCGGTGGGCACGCGGGGCCGGACCAGTCCTGCCAGGTTGACCACGTCGGCGACACGGCCGGGCCGGGCTGCAAGCCGGACCACGCGGTCGGCCAGCACCACGGCTTCTTCCATGTCGTGGGTCACGAACACGACGGTCATGCCATTGCCTGCCTGGATGCGCAACAGTTCTTCGTGCATCTGGCTGCGCGTCTGGGGATCGAGCTTCGAGAACGGCTCATCCATCAGCAGGACTTCGGGTTGTACGGCGAGACTGCGGGCCAGCGCCACGCGGCTGCGCATGCCGCCCGACAACTCGTGCGGCCATGCATCGCCGCGCGCGCGCAGGCCGACGAGTGCCAGCATGTCGTCGGCGCGGCGGCGACGATCGGCGCGTGACAGGTTGCTGGCTTCGAGGCCGAACGCGACGTTATCGCGCACGGAACGCCACGGCAGCAGCCGGTCTTCCTGGAACATGTAGGCGATACGGCGCCAGTCGGACACCTGGGTTGCGGGCACGCCGTCCACCGCAAGCTCGCCGGCGTCGGGAGGCACAAGACCGGAGAGGATGTTCAGCAAGGTGCTCTTGCCGCACCCGGACGGACCGACCAGCGCCAGTACCTCGCCACGGCGCACGCTGACGTCGATCCCGGCGAGGATCGTGGTGGCACCAAATCGCTTGACGATGCCCTGCGCAGACAGAACGGGCGGACTCATGCGGTACCCCCGGCCACGCGCATCGGCAGGTAGGTACCGGCCTGCGACAGGCTGGCATAGACCTTTTCCATGGTTTGCGTGCGAAATGCCTCGATATGGCGGCGCGCTATTGTTTCGGCGGCCTTCTCGTCGTGATCCTCGAACGCCTTGATCAGCGAGTTGTGGTCATGGCGGATCTCGGGACGCACGCGCTGGACATTGAACCCGAGCGCGACGAGCCGCGACATCTCATCCATCAGCGACGAAAGCGTGCGCGTCAGCCGCTCGTTGCCGGTGGCGTGGACGATGGCCAGGTGGAACTGCTTGTTCGCATCCATGAACTTGTCGATGCGGCGGGGCGCCGGAATCGCATACTCATCACGGCACGCCGCCTCCAGCCCGTGGAGTAGCGCCGTGTCGACCCGGCCGATGGCCAGCCTTGCTGCCATCGGTTCGAGCTGCACGCGCAGGGCGAACACCTCCTCGACGTCCTTGAGCGTGATCGGCGCCACCTGATAGCCACGGCGAGGCCGGGCGAAGATCAGTCGATCGTGCGCCAATCGCGTGAGCGCGATGCGGCAGCTGTTCTTGCCGAAGCCGTAGGTGGTCATCAGCTCGCCTTCGGTGACCAGCGCGCCGGGCACCAGCTTGCAGGACAGGATGTCGCGGCGCAGCGCCGCGTAGGCCGCCAGGCCCAGGCTGGTGTCCTGGGCGTCCTCTGCAATGCCGGCCTGCACGATCATCTTCCCTGCTCCTTCGCGGTCGTCGGGCGGCCTTCATGTCCGCCTTGCAATACATGGACGCAGCTTACGGCCGCGTCGTTGGGAAGCAAACGAAGCGTTTTACGGAAGCATATGAAGACGCTGCTGTGACTGGGCAGCCCAGCCCGGTGAGCAGCTCACAGGAATTCCGTGGGCGCCGCGGCACGAACAGGACCACGCCAAAAGAGGGCGTCGATACACGCCAATGCGGGCAGTGCTCAGGGATCGGTGAAACGGAAGGGGGGAGACTGCGCCCCCGTGCCGGGTTCGGCCGGGGGCGAGAGAGAGGGGAGCGGCGCGGTCAGTCCAGCAGGTCGGGCTCGGCTTTCACCAGTCCGGCGTAGAGGCTCTCGAATGCATGCAACGATCCTTCGTCGCCACCGACCTGTCCATGCGTATGCCGGGCCGTCGCTTCGTCGATGGGCTGTGGCTTGCCGGCAGCCTCGGCCAGTAATTGAGTATGGGCGGCGTTTTCAAGTGCGATATACCACCAGGCGGTTGCTTCGACGGTCGGGCCGGCGGTGAGGATCCCGTGGTTCTTCAGGATCGCTGCCTTGTGCGTCTGGCCATTGCCCTTGTCCAGCGCCCGGGCAATCCGCTCGCCCTCGGAGGTGTCGACCACCATCCCCGTGAAGTCGTCAAACAGCACATGATCTTCGAAGAACGAGCAAGCGTCCTGCGTCAGCGGATCGAGCTGGCGTCCGAGCGTGGACCACGCCTTGCCGTAAGTGGAATGGGTGTGCGCCGCCGCGACGATATGGGGATGTGCTTCGTGAATCGCCGCGTGGATCGCGAACGCCGCCTTGTTCAGCGGCCGGTCACCGACCACCGTCTCGCCGTGCGCATTGACAAGCAGCAGGTCGGAAACACGGATGCGCGAGAAATGGACCCCCAGCGGGTTGACCCAGAAGTGGTCCGGAAACTCGGGATCACGCGCGGTGATGTGGCCGGCCAGCCCCAGTGCGAATCCTTGGCGCGCAAAGATTCGGAACGCGCCGGCCAGCCGCTCCTGCCGATGGCGTCGCTCCGCCTCGATCGTTGGCCGTGGAGGGACCGGATCGAACCAGAACTTCTGCCGTGGTTCGGGGTTGGGAACGAACGCACCACGGCGTTCGATTGGCAATACGCTGCTCATGTCGGGCCTTTCGGTAGGGAACACCGCATGAACCTACGCCGGCCTGCCGCGAAATGGAACGAAGCATTCGGCACGAGAATATGACACGAATGCCGCGCGGCTAACGATGCGTGTGCCAGGGCACCAGCCATTGCGCAAGGCGGCGCATGGCCAGGTCGAACAGCCACGCAATGGCGCCGATCAGCACGATTCCCATCACAACCACATCGGTCCGCAGGAAGTTCGATGCATTGAGCACAAGCTGACCCAGGCCGGCGGTGGCAGCCACCATCTCGGCGGCCACCAGTGTTGTCCAGCCGAAGCCGATGGCAATGCGCAGACCGGTGAGGATCTCCGGCAAGGCCGCTGGCAGGACCACGTGGCGGACCAGCTGCCATCGCGTGGCGCCCATCGATTGGGCGGCGTGCAACTGCTCGGTCTGCACGCCAGCCACCCCTGCGCGCGTGGCGAGCGCGATTGGCGCAAAGCACGCCAGGTAGATAAGCAGCAGCTTGGCCGTCTCGTCGATACCAAACCAGATCACGATCAGGGGCAGATACGCCAGCGGCGGCAGCGGCCGGTAGAACTCGAGCATGGGGTCGGCGATGCCCCGCGCCACCCGGCTCGTTCCCATCAACAACCCCACTGGCACCGCCGTGGTGGCGGCGAACAGGAAAGCGCCGAACACACGGGCCAGGCTCCACGCCACGTGCTGCCACAACAGCAGGCCCCCTTGGACGTTGCCGTCCCAGGCTTGAACGGCGGCATGCCAGACGGCCGAAGGCGGCGGCAGGAACAATGGTGGAATCCAGCCCGCACTGGTGATTGCCAGCCAGAGGCCAAGCAACGCGAGGATGGTGGCGGCCGTGATGGTGCCGGTCCGGCCGCTGCCCAGGCGAGGGAGCACCTGGGCCACGGGGATGATGGCTTCGGCGGTGTCGTCGGTCGAACCGACGTTGGCGCCCTGCTGCAGCGGCATGGTGGCGACGGTCTCGTCAGCGTGACTCATGCGGGTTGCCCGTGTATCAGGTGGAGAAGGCGCTCGCGCCAGGCAATGAATTCGGGCGACGCTTTTACAGCCCGGGCATCGCCGGACTCGATATAGCGTTGAACGAATGGCAGCGGGAATTCGTGCGCGATGCGGCCTGGGCCGGCAGACATCACAATGACCCTGGTGCCCAGAAACAGGGCTTCTTCCACGCTGTGGGTGATGAAGAACACAGTCTTTCCGGTGGCCGCCCAGACCTTCGCCAGCACCTCCTGGACCGATTCGCGTGATAACGCATCCAGCGCACCCATCGGTTCGTCCATCAACAGCACGCGGGGGTCGTTGGCCAGCGCGCGTGCAATACCGACGCGCTGCTGCATTCCGCCAGACAATTGGTAAACAGGCGCAGTGCCGTGGCGCTCAAGGCCCACCAGACGGAGCCGATGCTGGGCGAGCGCAATGCGTTCGGCACGGGGAACACCACGGAACCTTAGTCCGAGCGCGACATTGTCCTGCACGTTGAGCCATGGCATCAGCGCATGCTTCTGGAACACGACGCCCAGTCCGGGACCGGGCCCAGTGACAGGTTCGCCGTCGAGCAGGATGCGCCCTGCGGACGGTCGGACGAATCCGGCCAGACAGTTCAGCAGCGTGGTCTTGCCACAACCGGAGGGCCCGAGCGCCACCACGAACTCGCCCGGCGCGATGGTCAGGTCAATGCCGGAAAGCGCCAGCGAGGCATGGTCGCCAGACGAAGCAAAGCGCACTGCCACGCGGTGCGCTTCGATGCGGCCGCCCGTCCCGGGGCTGGCCTCGTCCGTCATTGCGCGAGCTTGCGTACCCATGTCGCGTTGACGCCGGTGGCGTAGTCGGGCAATACAGTCTGGATGGTGCCCTGGCTCTTCAGGAATGCCGCGGTGGCCGCCAGCGACTTCGCCGCGCCACCCCCAAGCCAGGCCGCCGAGGCTTGCTGCTGCGGCGTCGGGAAGTCGTACAGGGCCAGGCTGGCCGGTACGTCGGCGGCCTCTGCGCCCGACCACTTCGCTACCGCCTTGACCTGCGGCGATTCCGGCGTCCACGCCGCCTTGTTGGCGCGGTAGGCCGCATCGGTATCGGCCAGAATACTGACGAAAGACGTCAGGAACGCATCATTGTCCCGGGCGAACGCCTTGTTGACGACGATACCGTCGAAAGTCGCCTTGCCGGTTTCCTGAGCGATCCTGCCCGACGTGGTAAGGACATGGCCGTTCTTCTTGGCCTTTGCCAGCACGGGGTCCCAGATGAACGTCGCGTCGATGTCGCCCCGTTCCCACGCGGCTGCGATCTCGGGCGGGCGCATGTTGACGATCCTCACGCTGCGCGGATCGACTTTTGCTGTCTCCAGGGCCAGCAACGTGTGGAAACGCGATGTGGATACAAACGGCACCGCCAGCCGCTTGCCCTTGAGATCGGCCAGCGACTTCACATCGCTGCCGTTGCGCGTGACCAGCGCTTCCGCGTCGTTGATATTGTCGAGAATCCAGAACAGCTCGATACCCAGGCCCTGCGACAGGCCCGCGGCAATCGGCGCGGAGCCCGCTTCGCCAATCTGCACCGAACCGGACGCCAGCGCGCGAATGACATCCGCGCCGCTGGCCAGCTTGCGGAACGTGACCTTGTAGCCGGTTTGCTTCTCGATGGTCTGGGCATCCTGCGCATAGCGCCATGGCACCACCATGTCCTGGTACGCGATCACGACTTCCTTCGATTGCGCGATGGCGCTGCCGGCAATCAGCAGCGCGGCGCAGGCCATCATCGACTTCAGCAAGCTTTTCATGGGCGTTGGGTCATGGCAGGAAAGAAGGCCAGTATAGGAATCGGCCCCCGAGGCGAGAACGAAGTTTTCGGCCAATGCTTATCTGGTTTCTGCGATGCCCACCGACGACGCACGGCATATCGATATCGGCTTTCGTTCGTTCCCGTCCGCGCAGGGCTTCCTTAAGCTCGTCTGCCAGACACCGTTGCAAACGCCCGCCCGTTCCTCGCCACCATGCCCGCTGCCTCGCCTCCACCCCAGCTTCACCTGAATCTCAACGCGCTGCATTCTGGCTTCGTGCCGTCGGCGTGGCGCCTGCCCGACAGCGACCCGCGTGCCTTTGTCGACGTGCAGCACTACGTCCGGCTGGCGCAGATCGCCGAAGCGGGAAAGTTCGATGCCATCTTCCTGGCCGACAACGCGTCCATCGCCGATCAGATCAACTTTCGGCCCATTACCGCGCTGGAACCCACCGTGCTGCTTGCCTGCGTGGCAGTGGCCACGCGCCATATCGGACTGGTCGCAACCGCCTCGACCAGCTACAACGAGCCGTACAACATCGCGCGGCGCTTTGCGACGCTGGATCACGTCAGTGGCGGGCGCGCGGGCTGGAACGTCGTGACGACGGCCGATGCAGGGTCCGCGCGCAACTTCGGTCGCGCGGCGCCGCCGGATCATGCACAACGCTACGCGCGCGCCGACGAGTTCACGACCGTCGTCAAGGCGCTATGGGATAGCTGGGAAGACACCGCGTTCGTGGGTGACCGTCAGTCGGGCAGCTTCGTGGACACGGCCCGCCTGCAGCCCATTGCTCATCATGGCCCGTTCTTTGATGTGCAAGGGCCACTGAACCTGCCACGGCCGCCACAAGGACATCCGGTGCTGTTCCAGGCCGGCGGGTCGAACGATGGCCGCGAACTGGCGGCCCGTCATGCGGAAGCCGTGTTCTCGGCCTCGCAATCGCTGGAGGAGTCGCGCGAATACCGCCTGGCACTGAATCAGCGTGCCGAAGCCCTGGGTCGCGGGTCCGGCGCGATCAAGGTCCTGCCGGGGCTGACGACGATACTCGGGGCAACCGAGGCTCAGGCACGCCAAAGACGCGATGCGCTGGTCGACCTGATTCCGTGGGACTACAGCCTGAACCGGCTGGCCGGCACGCTTGGCATTACCGCCGACCGGCTGTCGCTTGATGCGCCGTTGCCCGAAGGCCTCGCGCTGCCGGCCAATGGCAACCACACCTTCTTTCGCGCGACGATCGCGATGGCGCAGCGCCATAACCTGACGGTACGTGCGCTGATCCGTGAGCTTGCGGGTGGAGGCGGGCATCGCGTCATCGTCGGCACGCCCGAACAGATCGCGGACGACATCGAGCACTGGTTCCGTAGCGGCGCGGCAGACGGGTTCAACCTGATGCCCGATGTATTGCCCGATGGCGTGCAGGACTTTGTGGACGGGATCGTGCCGATCCTGCAGCGCCGAGGCCTTTTCCGCCAGGACTACGAGGGCAGCACCTTGCGCGAGCACATGGGGGTGGCCCGCCCCGCAGGCAGGACGGCCTCGCGGGCGGCGGCGTAGTCCGCATTTGCTATATCGGATTACTTCGTGGACCAGGGCAGGAGGGTTTCATAGACTGGTGCTTCCCAAACTCTCGCACCTCTCATCATGAAACGACGCTCCGCCCTTGGTGTCATCGCTACGCTGGTTCTGGTGCTGGCAGCCTTGCCGATTGCATCGGCCTACGCCCAGTCATCGGGCGGCAAGCCGCTGAAGGTTGGCGTGCGCGGCGGTGTGGACGAGGAGATCTGGGAAGTCGTCACCCGCGAGGCGGCCAGGAATGGCCTGAAGGTCGAGACGGTGATCATCACCGGCACCGCGAGCCCGAACGAGGCGCTGAACAACGGTGACCTCGACGCCAATTCGTTCCAGCACATTCCATTTCTGCGTGACCAGATCAAGCAGCGCGGCTACAAGATCACCAACGTGGGCGACACGCTGATCTCGCCGATCGCGTTTTATTCGCGCAAGGTGAAGTCGCTGGAGGCGCTGCCGAACGGCGCCAGCATTGGTATCCCGAATGATCCCAGCAACCAGACCCGTGCGTTGGTCATTCTGCGTGACCACGGCCTGATCAAGCTGAAGGACGGCTTCGATCCGTACACGGGTACCGTCTCGCTGGCCGATATCACGGCCAATCCGCGCAAGCTCGAATTCATCGAAAGCGCGTCGGTAGTGCTGCCGCGGGCGCTGCCCGACGTGGACGCCGCCGCCATCGTGAACACGTTCGCCTACCAGGCCGGCCTGATCGCCACGCGCGATGGCATCGCCGTGGAAAAGCGAGAGAACAATCCCTACGTCAACGTGATTGCCGTGCGTGAGAAGGACCGGGCCGCACCGTGGGTGCAGCAACTGGTCAAGTCCTACCAGTCAGAGGCGGTGCGCAAGTTCATCCTGACCAAGTATCAGGGGTCGGTCATTCCGGCGTTCTGAGGCGCTGACGAAAAGGGACTATCGCATGCGCACGCTTTCGCAATTGCCGACGCGCGACCCGCACATCGTGTTCGAGCAGGTTGGCAAGACCTATGCGGGCGCCGCCGCGCCTGCGCTGGCGGACGTCTCGTTCACGATCGAACGCGGCGAGGTATTCGGCATCATCGGCCGAAGCGGCGCGGGTAAGTCGACGCTGCTGCGGAGCATCAACATGCTGGAGCGGCCTGACCGTGGCCATGTGTGGATCGACGGTTCGGATATCGGCAAGCTGGACGAGGATGCCCTGGTGGGTCTGCGCAGGCGCATCGGCATGATCTTCCAGCACTTCAATCTGATGTCGGCGAAGACCGTCTTCGACAACGTGGCGCTGCCACTGCGTGTTGCGGGCGTGCGGCGCGTCGAGATCGAATCCCGGGTCAATGACGTGCTTGCGACGGTGGGACTCGCGGACAAGGCCAAGGCTTACCCGGCGATGCTGTCCGGCGGACAGAAGCAGCGCGTGGGTATTGCCCGTGCGCTGGTACACCGCCCGGAAATCCTGTTGTGCGACGAAGCAACTTCGGCGCTCGATCCTGAAACGACGGAGCAGATCCTGGACTTGCTGCGGGATATCAACAAGCAGCTCGGCCTGACCGTGGTGCTGATCACGCACGACATGGCCGTGATCGAGGAGGCTTGCGACCGGGTGCTGGTGCTGGATCAGGGCCAGGTGCAGGAGCAGGGGCCAGTATGGCGCATATTCGCCGATCCGCAGGCCGAAGCCACGCTGTCGCTGCTGCGCCCGCTGCGCAAGCGACTGCCTGTGAATGTACAACCTGCGGAGGTATCCCATCGTGTTGCCAATGGCTGAGAAGTACCTGAAGGCGTTCGGCGAAACGCTGCTGATGACCGGCAGCGCCTGCCTCGTGGTGTTTGCCGTCGGCATGGCACTGGCCATCGTGCTGACCGTTACCGCGCCTGGCGGGCTGGCCCCGAGGCCGCGAACGAACCGCGTGCTGTCGGTGCTGGTCAACATGTTTCGTTCCATCCCATTCATCATCCTGCTGGTGGCCATGCTGCCGGTTACACGGCTGATCGTCGGCACGACGATGGGCACATGGGCGGCCGTGGTGCCGCTGAGCGCGCATCTGATCCCGTTCTTTGCGCGGGTGTCGCAGGTGGCGCTCAATGAAACCGATGCGGGGCTGATCGAGGCGGCGCGGGCCATGGGTTGCCGACGCTGGCATATCGTGCGGCATGTGTTGTTGCCGGAGGCGCTGCCGGCGCTGATCGGTGGCGCGACGGTGACCGTGATTGCGATGATCGGGTCGTCGGCGATGGCAGGTGCCGTGGGGGCGGGTGGCCTCGGCGACCTGGCGATCCGCTATGGCTACGAACGCTATGAGACGGCCGTAATGTTCAATGTGATCGCTATCCTGGTGGTTCTGGTAACGGTGGTGCAATTCACAGGCGAGCGGCTGGCTCGCCGCTTCGATCACCGGCGATAGCAACGCCGCCGTCTCCTTTCGGGGAGTGGCGGCATCTTGTCAGAACAGGCCGGTCGTCGGAGGCGGTTCGTCCTTCAGCAGCCATGCGCCCACGGCGGCTGCTTTCCACTGGCGTGGATTGTGATTGGCCACGGTGCGCGCATTGCGCCAGTGGCGATCCAGGTTGTACTGGCGGTCGCAGGTGGATGCCCCGCCGACATCGAACGCCAGCTCCGCACTCTTCAGCGCGGCCGCCACGGCGAAGTACTGCGCCTGGGCGACGTCGATCGACGCCTGTGTCAGTGACGCATTGCTGAGGTTGTCCGCCCATGCGGCGTCAATGGCGTCAGCGGCGCGCAGCGTGGCGGCTTCGGCCGCAAATACCTGCGCGGCAATCTGGCCAATCGTTTCCTGCACATAGGGATCATCCACCGATCGCTCGGCCGAGCTGTGCTTGATGGGGCGGGCCTTGTTGCGCGCAAACCAGACCGCATCTTCCAGCGCGTTGCGGGCGATGCCGGCTTCCGTCGCCGCCAGAAAGAGCTGGAACACCGGCGATACCGGATTGCGGCGGTCGCGTGGCAGGTAGCTCGCACGCAGTTCATCCGGCTCGACGCGCATGTTCGTGAATTGCGTGGTGCCGCTGGCAGTCAGCCGCTGGCCGATGGTGTCGAAATCGTCGACCAGCGTCATGCCGGCTCGATCGCGTGGCACCGTGAAGTGCGTTTCCTTGCCGGCTTCGTCCACGGCGATGGAGCTGATCCAGTCGGCGTAGAGCGCGCCGGTGCTGTAGTACTTGGTGCCGTTGACAATGTAGTGATCATCTTCGCGGACGATGGTCGCCTGGATGGCGCCATGCTTGCCGCCGCGCTCCACGCCGCCATTGCCGACGATCTGGCCACCCAGCAGCCGGTCGAACCAGCGCCGGCGATCGGCTTCATTGTCTTGGCCCGCGAGCAGGCCTTCGATGAGTCCGAAGTTGGGTCGCAATGCCTGGGCGAGGTTGGCATCGACGGCGGCCAGCTCCTGAACGAAGCGGATGGCGTCGCGCACGCTTCCGCCGGGGCCGCCATACGCCTTCGGGATGCGGAACGTCAGCAGGCCGGCATTGGCCACCTGGCGCGCAAAATCAAAGGGCAGTTCGCGACGGCTTTCGCGTTGCGCGGCCTCCCGCGCGATGTCGGGCAGCAGGGCCTGGGCGCGTTGGCGAAGCAATGCCACATCGGCGGCCGGAGGCAGCGGTTGTGGCGCCGCTGTCGGCGAGGCGGTAGCCGTGTCGATAGCGATTGCGCGGGCAAGGGATTCCTGAAATGGCATGCGGTAGTCCTTCGGGTTCTCGTCGAATGAGCACGAAAGACATCGTGCAGCAATTCTCGCGACGCGTAACGACCGATTCCGCATGCCCTTATGCGGCTAGTGCGTGGCACCTCCGATTTCCTTGACATCGATGGAGACTTCCAGCGCCGTAGCCACCATTATCTCGATGGCCTCGATCAGAACGCGAACATCCATGCTTGGCGCACCCGGATGCGCGGCGGCCATCTGCGGCAGGTAGGGCACGTGAATGAAGCCCCCGCGCAGGGCCGGCCGCTCAGTCGCGATGCAATGCAGCAGCGAGTAGAAGATGGCATTGCAGTTGTAGGTGCCGGCGGACTGCGAGACCGACGCGGGGATGCCCGACGCGCGCAGACGGCTGACCAGCGCCTTGATCGGCAGCGCGGAGAAGTAGGCGGCGGGACCGCCGTCGATCACAGGTTCGTCGACGGGCTGCCGCCCAGCGTTGTCGGGAATGCGCGCATCGACGACGTTTATCGCGACCCGTTCGATCGATACGTCACTGCGTCCGCCGGCTTGTCCCAGGCAGAAGACGACAACGGGATCGACCTCTGCGATGGCGTGCAACAGCGCCTGCCTGACCTCGGCAATCACGCAGGGGAGTCGACGGGCCACGACGCGTGCACCGCCGATCACGCGTTCATCCACGGCTCGGGCCGCTTCCCAGGACGGATTCAGGGTTTCGCCATCGAATGGGTCGATGCCGGTGACAAGTACGGTCTGCATTTGGGCGCTGTCCGCGGGCGGACGATGGGGAGGAGGAAGCAAATCGTACCGACACCATCGAGATTCTTGAAATGGATATTCAATATCCGTTAAATTCATGGAATGAATCTATCCCGCATCGACCTGAATCTTCTGGTGGCATTCGAGGCGCTGTATCAGACGCGCAGCGTCACGCTTGCCGGCAAGCGGCTGAACCGCGCCCAGCCGTCGGTGAGCAACGCACTGAGCCGGCTCCGGGCGCTGTTTGGCGATGAGTTGTTTTTGCGTAGCCCTGCGGGGATGGAGCCGACGCAGCTGGCGCACGCGCTGATGCCCGGGATTTCGTCCGCGCTGGATCATGTCCGCCGTGCGGTGGGGCAGTCGGTTGCCTTCGACCCGGCCGCACCGGCCGGGCGCAGCTTTACCATCGCGGCCACGGACTACGCCGACATTGTTCTTCTGCCGTACGTCATCGGCCGGCTTAGACGGCAGGCGCCGGACGTCGATCTGCGGATCATGACGCTAGACCGGGCGGCGGTCTTCGAGCAGCTCGATCAGGGCGTTGTCGACGTTGCGATTGGCGGGCACCTGGCCGCGCCGAAGCGCATGGTGCAATCGAAGCTGTACGAGGAGGACTTTGTCTGCATCGTCAGCCGTTCGCATCCGTCGCTCCGCGCCGGCGGCCGGCGGCGACAGCATGTTGACCTGTCGACCTATTTGCAGTTGCCCCACGCACTATTCGCCCCCGGCAACAGCGGATCCCGACGCGGCGTCGTTGACGGCAGGCTGGACAAGCTCGGTCGGCAACGGCGTGTGGCGGCAACCTTCTCGCACATCGTCGCGTTGCCGTTGGCGGTGGCGCACAGCGATCTGGTCGCGACCATTGCCAGACGAGTGGCGAGTCGGTTGGCCTCCCCCGATGTGCAGATCCTCGAAGTCCCGGAAGAACTTGCCGATACAGGCTTCGATATCGAGCTGATCCACAGCCGGCGCACGCAGGCCGATGCCGCTGCAGTGTGGCTCAGGCAGGAGATCCGATTGGCGGTCAGCGAGATGGTTTGAGACGCGGGCGCAGCAAGGGGACAGGATGTCCCAAGGGGCCGTGCGTCACGTCGAAAAAAGGAAGTGCAAGGCTTCCGACGTCAATGTGGACTGGCTCCGCATGACTCTGGAGTTGTCAGGCGTCGTCCCCGGCAAGCAGGGACGTGAGCGCCGCGCCGCTGAGCGAGGGCGAGCGCACCAGCGCCACAAGCAGCCGCAAGCTCCATGGGCGCGTCGCGCCCGCCAGATCGCTCAAGCAAAGGGGAGGGGCCCTTCGAACTTGTCCACGTAGCAGAGGTGAGTGACGCCCTCGCCCGTATCCGCCGCCCAACGGTGCAGCAGGAATGCGGCGGGTTCCAGATATGAGGCTGGCCGGGCGTCCTCGTGCACACGCAATGCAATCTGGGTTGTGGTGCTCGGACACGTTGACACCGGTACTGTGCCGATGATCGTCTGCATCGTACGGTGAACATGTCCCGCGATAATTCGGTCGATATTGTCGTGCCGAGCGACCAGATCGCGGAAGGGATCCAGATCGCGCAATCCGTACTTGTCGAGATAGGGGATGCCGGTGCTGAACGGCGGATGATGCATGGCAACGACACACCGTCTGCCCCTGTTCGAACCAAGCTCGTGACCAAGCCACGCCAGCGTCGAACGATCCAGCTCACCATGGTGGAGTCCCGGAACGGTGGTGTCGACGGCAAGGAAGCGAACGGCGCCGATGTCGAAGGCGAAGTTGAGAGGGCCTTCTCCTGATTGCGATGGCCAGGGCTGCTCGTGAAATGCCTCTCGCAAATTTCGTCGTTCGTCGTGGTTGCCTGGCATCAGCAAGTACCGGCATTCCAACATGCCAAGAATTTCCTTCAGCATGGCATAGGCCTCAGGCGAGCCGTCGTCGGTCAGGTCGCCGGTAATCAGGACGGCGTCAGGGGCCGGCCGCAGCCGATTGATGGCTTCTACGGCCGACACAAGCATTGCATTGGAATCGACGAGGTTCTGATACAGCATACCTCTGGGCCGGACATGCACATCCGAGAGTTGCGCAACGACGGTCATGAGATTTCCCTTTTTGTTTGTTGTCCTGCGTCCGGGCGGCTTCGCTCAAAATGTAATGAAAGGGTAGCTTAAGCCGTGATACATTTATGCAACTTTGTTGCATAAAGAGTCCATGCAGACTGTCCTGAGTTTCCCGCGCCCAACCTCCCGGCGCGCTTTCTGCGTTGCAATTTCCGTGCTGACGTCGCAGGCTGGCGCGCAGGAAGCGACGCTCCCGGCGGTTGTCGTCAGCACTTCGGCCGAGAAAAGCTATGCACCGCCTTACGCCACGGGTGCCACGCGCACGGAAACGCCTTCGCGCGAAGTTCCGCAGTCGCTGCGGGTGCTGTCGCGCTCGCTGATCGACGATGCTGCCGCCACGCGGATGGACGACATGCTCGACTACGCAAGCGGGGTTTCCCGGCAAAATAACCTCGGGGGGCTGTGGGACAACTACGCGATCCGCGGCTTCACCGGCAATGAGAACACCGGCGCTGGTTACCTCGTGAATGGCTTCGCCGCAAACCGGGGCTACACGGCGCCGCGAGATACGGCGACCATTGATCGCATCGAAGTGCTGAAAGGTCCCTCATCGTCGCTGTACGGCAGCAGCGAGCCGGGCGGCGTGATCAACATCGTTACCCGGCAGCCGCAATTCAAACCAGGCCAGACCTATGACCTGGAAGTCGGCAACCATGATCGTTACCGGGCCGCGGCGGATATCACCGGGGCCATTACCGAGAATGTGGCAGGGCGGCTTGTCGCGGTCGCCGACCATGCTGGCAGCACGCGAGACTTCGTCAACAGCCAGCGTTATCTGTTCGCTCCTTCCTTGACCTGGGCGCTCGGCACCAGCACGCTGATCCAATACTCGGCCGAGCTGCAGCGCTATACGGTGCCGCTGGATCGCGGCATCGTGGCGGTCAACGGGCAGTTGGGGGCAGTGCCCCGGTCCCGCTTCCTGGGAGAGCCAAACGACGGTGACATCCGGTTGGATAGCCAGTCCCATCAACTTTCGGTCGAGCACGACTTCTCCGACAAATGGAAAGGGCGAGTTGCCATGGCCTATCGAGGGGGCAGCCTGGAGGGCGCTTCCACCGAGGCAAGTGCGCTGCTGGCGGATGGCCGGACGCTGACACGCCAGCGCCGTTACCGCGACTATCAGTCCGACGACGTGTCACTGCAGGCCGAGGTTACGGGCAAGTTCGCAACGGGCCCAGTGGGCCAT
The DNA here is from genome assembly GCF_900104095.1 of Ralstonia sp. 25mfcol4.1. Classification (GTDB taxonomy): domain Bacteria; phylum Pseudomonadota; class Gammaproteobacteria; order Burkholderiales; family Burkholderiaceae; genus Cupriavidus. The sequence goes on from NZ_FNJO01000016.1 coordinate 42,760, forward strand.
GAACTGCTTGCAGGCGTGGACACCTATCGCTTCAGCACGACACAGACGATGCAGCGCAGGAACCCTACCGCCGCCGCGCCGTATGCCATCGATATCTTCGATCCGGTCTACGGCCAATCGCCACCGTCGCTGTTGCCCAACACCAGCACCTACGAGCGTCAGACGAACGTTGGTATGTATGCACAGGATCAACTACGGTTCGGCGATCGATGGCGTGTCGTAGGTGGTGCGCGGTTTGATATCTATAACCAGTCGCTGGACAACCGCCTGCGGGCAACGAGTTCGGGCCAGCATCAGACGGCGGTCTCCCCGCGCCTTGGCGTGACGTATCTGGCGACCCATGACATCGCGCTGTTCGCCAATGTGAGCCGCTCGTTCCGGCCGAATGCCGGAAGCGATGCCAACGGCAATGCCTTCGCGCCCGAGCATGGCCGCGCCGCGGAAGCCGGGATCAAGTTCGACAGCACCGATCGTCGCACCACGGCCACCCTGGCGGTGTTCGAAATCCGCAAGCGCAACGTGCTGACGACCGATCCGAACGACGCGAGTTTCCAGGTGGCGGCAGGAGAAGCCCGCAGCCGGGGCGTGGAGCTGGATGTGGGGGGACAGTTGAACGCGCATTGGCGGGTGACCGGCAACTTCGCCTACACAGACGCCGAGATCACGCAGGACTCCCGCCTGGCAGCGGGCACCCCGCTTGCCAACATTCCGCGCATTTCCGGGAGCGCCATGGCCGTCTACGAAGACAAAGCGCCGATCGGACAGCGCTACGGCATCGGTGCTGGCGTGCGTTACGTCGGGACCCGTTCGGGCGACGCGCAAAACAGCTTCTCGTTGCCGGCCTACACGCTGGCGGACCTGCTCGCCTATTGGCAGTACAGCAAGACCATCCGTGTCTCGCTCAACGTCAACAATCTGTTCGATCGAACGTACTACGCGAGTTCCTACAGCAATGTCTGGGTGGCGCCGGGAACCGGCCGCATTGTACGGCTGGGGCTGCGACTGAGCTATTGAGCATGACATCGTCCGATATGAAGCCGGCGTCCGGCATGCGGCGGCGAGTGCTGCAAACTGCTGCACTGTCGTCAGTGCTCGCATTGCCCGGGCGCACTGCGTGGGCACATGGTGGAGGGCGCGCTGCCCGCGTCATCGGGCCCTGGGAGTTGTCCAGTATCGATCCGTTGCGCAACGGCTATCTGTTCTCGCGCATGGAGGTGACGGAGACGCTGGTCAACTACGACCAGAGGGGCCGGCCGTGCCCAGGGCTTGCCGCCAGTTGGCGTCTGTCGCCCGACAGGCTGTCATGGCAGTTCACGCTCGCGGCTAACGCTCAGTTTCACGACGGCACGCCTGTGCGTCCGGCCGCGGTAGTCGCGGCGCTGGAACGCTCTCGCCACGCCGCCGGGGTGCTGTCGCAAGCGCCGATTGCGGAAATCATGCCTGACGGTTACGACGTCCGCATACGGCTCTCCAGGCCGTTCTCGCCGCTTCTCGCGTTGCTTTCGCATAGCACGACACAGGTACTCGCGCCGTCTTCTTTCGGTGCCGATGGCGGCGTACGTGCCGTCGTGGGATCGGGGCCATATCGGGTGGTCGAACTGGAGCCGCCGCAGCGCTTCGCGGTAGAGACGTTTCCGCATTGGCGGGGCAAGCGACCTGCCGTCGGTCGTGCCTCTTATCTGTCGGTCGGCCGTGCGGAGATGCGTGCGCTCATGGCCGAAGGCGCACAGGCGGACCTGGCCTATGGCCTCGATCCGGGCAGTATTGCAAGACTCGCTCGCAAGCCAGGCATAGGGTTGCTGTCCGTAACGATTCCGCGCACCACTTCCCTCAAAGTCAATGCGGCCCATCCGTATCTGGCCGATGCCGGAACCCGGCGCGCACTCTCCTTGGCGATCGACCGACGTGGCATTGCAGCCGCGATCCTGCGGGACCCGCAGCTTGCTGCAGGGCAACTGTTTCCGCCTACGCTGGAGGGCTGGCACGATGACTCGCTGCCGCCGCTGCGATACGACCCCGTGCAAGCCAGAAAGCTGCTGGCCGACGCCGGTTGGAGGGCAAGCGATGACGGGATATTGCGCCGGGGCAACGAGAGGTTTGCGCTGACGCTGCGGACGTTTCCGGATCGGCCGGAGTTGCCTGTCATCGCCACCGCCATCCAGGAACAGCTCCGGCTCGTCGGTATTCAGATCCGCGTATCGATCGGAAATTCGAGCGACATCCCTTTTGGGCACCGCGACGGTTCGCTGGAGATGGCGCTGATTGCCAGGAACTATGGGGTAGTGCCCGACGCCTTTGGCACCATCGCGCAGGATTTCATGGGGGAAGGGGGCGATTGGGGCGCGATGGGGTGGTCGTCGCCCGGCGTAACGCGCGCACTCGCCGCATTGCCGCTTGCTGGCGATCCGCAGCAGGCAACGCCGCTGCAGCGCGAGGTGGCAGGCATCCTGCATCACGCCCTTCCGCTGATTCCCGTGCTCTGGTACCGCCAGACACTTGCGGCAAATCCCCAACTCGATCACGTCTCGATTGACCCGTATGAGCGGACCTATCGCCTGTCGCAGATGGAATGGAAATCATGACGGACCAGATACTCTCCATCCCGGCTGACGAAGGCCAGCAAAGTCGCCGCGGCGCATGCCGGCCGTTCCACGTTCTTGGTACGGTTGCCTTGCAGCGTGGCATCCAGGCAGTCGTCGTGTCCGCGTTGGTCGGCACGCTGAGTTTCATGATGATGCGCTGGTTGCCTGGCGACATGGCCTTTCGCATCGCTGCGGGGCGATATGGTTTTGACATGGTCACCGTGCAGGCCGCGGAAGCGGTACGCGCCGAACTCGGTTTGCAGGCCCCCTGGCTGCCAGCACTGTGGCATTGGTGGACCCGACTCCTGCACCTCGACCTTGGCGTGTCGGCCGTCACCGGGGCACCGGTCGTCCATGAGATCGGCCATCAGCTCGGCCATACCATGATGCTGGCGGTGGCCGCGCTGGCTATTTCCTGTGCGATCGCCATTCCATTGGGATTCCTTGCGGGCATGCGTGCCGGTGGTGCACTGGATCGGGCCACTCTTCTGGCTTCGGTGATGCTGAGGGCGCTGCCGCCGTTTGTGCTGGGCATCGTGCTGGTTTCCGTGTTGTCAGTCGGCTGGAACCTGATGCCCGCGGGAGGGCATCACGAACACGGCAGCTTGCTCGCGCCGGCGTTGACGCTTGGACTGGGTCTGGCCGCGACAGCCATGCGCGTGGCGCGTGATGCGATGGCATCCGTGTCCGCCTCCTCATATTTCCAGTTTGCGCGCACCAAGGGCCTGACCGATCGCCAGGCGCTGGCCCGCCACGGCATCCGCAATGCCGCGATTCCGCTCATTGCATATATCGGGGTGCAGCTTGTGTTTCTGGTCGAGGGGGTCGTTGTCATTGAAACGTTGTTTGCATGGCCCGGCATTGGCCACGCGCTGGTGCATGCCATCTTTGGTCGCGACGTGCCGATGATCCAGGGTACGGCCATCGTCATGGGTCTGATGTTCGTGATGCTGAATACCGTTGTGGACCTTGCCTGCGCCGCGGTCGATCCGCGCTTGCGGGTTGGAAGGAGGCACCGATGCCCACACTAAGCCGGCAGCATATCGGTGCCGCATTACTGATTGGGCTGGCCCTGTTTGCCATCGCCGGTCCGCTGGTCGCCGCGCGGGCACCATTCGAACAGAACCTCTACGGCATTCTGCAAGGTCCGAGTTTGGCGGAGCCTCTTGGGACAGATCATCTTGGCCGTAGCATGGTCGCCCGTCTGGCAAGCGCCAGCCGCCTGTCGTTGGGCCTGGCGCTGCTGAGTGTCGTGACAGCGGCGGTTCCGGGGACATTGCTCGGACTTCTGGCGGCATGGCGTGGCGGCTGGACGGCCCGCGCCGTGGGTGCGGTTGCCGACACCGTGCTGGCATTGCCGGGCCTGCTGCTCGTGTTGCTGCTTGGCGCATTCGCGCCCGGAGCATTCTGGCCACTGTATGTCGGTCTGTCGCTGGTATTGTGGGTCGAGTACTTCCGCATTACCCGCGCTACGGCCTCGGTCGTGCTGGCAAGCGATCATGTCGAAGCGGCACGGATGCTTGGCTTTGGATCGTTCTATGTGCTTCGTCACCACGTTTTGCCCGAACTGCTGCCGATGCTCGGCACCTTGGCAAGCTTCGGCGCCGGCGCAGCCGTGCTTGCATTGGCGGCGATGGGCTTCGTGGGGCTGGGGGCCCAACCGCCCGCGGCCGAGTTGGGGCTCATGATGACCGAGCTGCTGCCTTACGCCGCGGAGGCGCCATGGGTGATAGCGAGTCCGATCGTGCTGTTGACGCTGGCCACCCTCGCGCTGGTGCTGCTGCACGGCGCCAGTTTGCGCAGGCATTCCGTATGAGCAGCAATAGCGTGCCGCTTCTGGCGGTTTCCCGACTGCGGGTCGAAAGCGCCGAAGGCGATCTGGTTGGCCCGATTTCATTCGAGATGCAACCGGGCCGGGCGCTCACGCTGCTCGGCGAGAGTGGCTCGGGCAAGAGCCTGCTGGCGCAGGCCATCATGGGGGCGCTGCCTTCCGGCTTGCGGGCCGAAGGCAAGGTGGCGCTCTGCGGCGAATCGTTCTCCGCCGCAGACTGCGTCGCCAGGCGCACCATGTGGGGACGACACCTGGCATTGCTTCCGCAGGAGCCCTGGCTGGCACTCGACCCCACCATGCGGGTAGGGCGCCAACTGGCAGAGACATATGCGCTGGTCGGCGGCCGGTCCCGCACCAGCGCGTGGGCAGCCACGCTGGCCGAAGTGGAATCGCTGGGTATGGCTGGGATCGGCAATGCCTGGCCTGGGAATCTGTCCGGTGGCATGGCGCAAAGGGTTGCCTTTGCGATCACGCGCGCGGGCGGTGCGCCCGTGTTGATCGTCGACGAGCCAACCAAGGGCCTGGACCATGCATGCCGTGACGATATCATCGCGCGACTTCAATCAGCGCTTCGCGCCGGCTGTGCGGTGTTGACCATCACGCACGATATCGCCGTGGCACGGGCCCTCGGGGGCGATGTGAGTGTCATGCTTGCGGGAAAAATCGTGGAGGCCGGACAGGCCGATGCCCTCCTTGCGGCCCCGTCCCACGACTACACGCGCGCGTTGATCGCAGCAGACCCCCGCAACTGGGCATCGCGACCGCCTGCAAGTCCAGGCAAGGAAGTGCTCCGGGCGAGTGGGATCGGGAAGCGCTTTGGCGACCGCGAACTCTTTCGAAACGTCGATCTGTCGCTGCATGCAGGCGAGAGCATTGCAGTCACCGGGCCAAGCGGGAGCGGTAAGTCGACGCTGGGCAACGTCCTGCTAGGCCTGGTGTCGGTGGATGCGGGACGGGTGCACCGGCGATCCGATGCTGGGTCGATACGCTTCCAGAAGATCTACCAGGAACCCTCATCGGCGTTTGCGCCGCGTCGGACGATCGGGCAGGCACTTGAAGATCTTTGTGTCCGACATCGACTTGATCGGGGCGGCATTGCGCACCTGATGACGCGTATGCGACTGACGCCTGCATTGCTGCACAGGCGGCCAGGCCAGGTTTCGGGAGGGGAGCTGCAGCGGTTCGCTTTGATTCGGGCGCTCTTGCTGAGACCAGTGTTCCTGTTTGCCGACGAACCGACTTCAAGACTGGACCCGATCACTCAAAAGGAGACGCTGGACCTGATTGCGACGGCCGCGCAAGAGCAGGAATGTTCGCTGATGCTGGTTACCCACGATCCCCACATTGCCCGTTTTCTGACTCAACGCGAGGTGAACATGGCATCCATCGGGAGACCCGCCGAGCGAGAAGCCGAAATGGCGGTTCGTGCCTTGTAGTCAGACCTGCAGATTCCGGCCCCGCCAGCTTGCGCGCCGGGGCGCGATGGCCCCGCGAGACGGGGATCTGGCGTGTCAGGCCTCTACCATCCCCAGGAACTGCTGTAGTTCCGAGGTTTGGGGACGGCTAAAGACATCCTCCGGCGCACCGATCTCGTGGACCTTGCCCTGATGCATAAACACCACGCGGTCGCACACCTCGCGCGCAAAGCGCATCTCGTGCGTCACCATCAGCAAGGTCATGCCGTCGGCGGCCAGACCTCGCACCACCTGCAGCACCTCGTTGACGAGTTCGGGGTCCAGCGCCGACGTGATCTCGTCGCATAGCAGCGCGGTCGGCTGCATGGCCAACGCGCGGGCGATAGCGACCCGTTGCTGCTGCCCGCCGGACAACTGGTCAGGATAAGCGTCGAACTTTGCGGACAGACCCACCCGCGCCAGGTTCAGTTCGGCAAGCTCGCGGGCCTTGGCCTCTGGCACGCCCTTGACGATCATTGGCGACAGCATCACGTTGCGCCCTGCGCTCAGGTGGGGGAACAGGTTGAACTGCTGGAAGATCATGCCTACCTTCAGCCGGAGCGCGCGCAGCTGCAGCTCGCTGTCGGCCAGATGCGCGCCTGCTACGGTGATGGCCCCCGCGTCGATGCGCTCGAGCCCGTTGATGCAACGTAGCAGGGTGCTCTTGCCCGAGCCACTCTTGCCGATGATGGCGATGACCTCGCCGGGTTCCACGGAAAGCGAAACGCCTTTCAGGACCTCGTTGCTGCCAAACGACTTGCGAACCTGGTCAATGGCGATGAGCGGCATGGAATTTCCTCTCCAGCATCTTGCTGTATTGCGAAAGCGGCCAGCACAGCGCGAAATACATCAGCGCCACGGCGGCGTACACGGTAAAGGGTTGGAACGTGGCGTTCACGATCATCGTGCCTGCCTTGGAAAGCTCGGTAAACCCGATGATGGATGCAAGGGCCGTTCCCTTGATGACCTGGACGCCGAAGCCGACGGTTGGTGCCACGGCAATCCGGAGCGCCTGCGGCAGGATCACGTGGCGCATCTGCTGCACGTAGCTCATGGCCAGACTGCCAGAGGCCTCCCACTGGCCGCGAGGGATGGCTTCCACGCAGCCGCGCCAGATTTCCGCCAGGAAGGCCGAGGTCCAGAGCGTCAATGCCAGTCCTGCAGCCAGCCATGCGGGTACTTCGATGCCGAAGAGCGCAAGGCCAAAGAACGCGAGAAACAGCTGCATCAACAGCGGCGTGCCCTGGAACAGCTCGATATAGGCTTGTGTCAGCCGCCGTGCCCACGGACGCTTGCCCGTGCGCAGCAACAGCACAAGTAGCCCCACGATGCCGCCGCCTACGAAGGCGACCAACGACAGCAACACGGTCCAGCGCGCCGCCAGCAGCAGGTTACGGACGATATCCCACAACGAAAACTCGATCATCCCACCCTCCGGACAAATAGCCGTCGGCCGATGCCGCGCAGCAACTGCCGCAGGGCAATCGCGAGCAGCAAGTAGATGCCGGTGCTGACCAGATACACCTCGAACGCGCGGAAGTTGCGGCCCTGTATGAAATTGGCCGCGTACGTCAGGTCTTGGGCGGCAATCTGCGAGCACACCGCGGACCCCAGCATCACGATCACCACCTGGCTTGACAGCGCGGGCCAGATCTTCTGCAATGCCGGTCGCAGCACGACATGGCGGAACACCTGGAACGGTGACATGGCAAGACTGGCACCCGCCTCGAACTGTCCGCGCGGCGTCGCTGCCAGCCCGGCGCGCACGATCTCGGTTCCATAGGCGCCCAGATTGATGACCATGGCCAGCGACGCCGCCACCATTTCCGGCAGATGCACACCGAGGCTAGGCAGCCCAAAGAAGATAAAGAACAGCTGGATCAGAAACGGCGTGTTCCGGATCAGCTCCACATAGGTGCCGACGACTGCGCGCAGCCAGGCCGGCCCCTGGGTCTTGGCCCAGGCGCCCGCTACCGCGACGGCCACGCCAAGTACCCCGCCGGTGAGCGTCAGCTGCGCCGTGACGGCAATGCCTTTCACCAGCACGTCGGTGTAGTCCAGCACCGAAACGAAATCGAACGCGTAAGCCATGCTTTTACCTGGGCGGCGCGAGTCAGAGCTGGGCCGGCAGCGGTCGCAGCAGCCACTTGATCGACAGCGTATTGAGCGAGCCGTCCTTCTTGGCTTCGGCGAGGATGGCGTTGACCTTGTCCTGCAAGGGTTTTTCGCCCTTGTTCATGCCGATGAAGCACGGCGAATTCTTGATCAGGAACTTGGTCTCCGGCGCCTTGGGCGGGTGCTTGGCGATCAGCGAGGTAGCCACCACGTTACCGGTGGCAATCAGCTGCACCTGTCCGGACAGAAAGGCCGAAATCGTGGCGTTGTTGTCTTCGTAACGCTTGATGTTCGCGCTGGCCGGCGCGATCTTGCTCAATTCCAGGTCTTCGACCGCACCACGCGTGACGCCAACGGTCTTGCCCGCCAGGTCAGCCGCACTTTTCACAGAAATGTCCGCCGGCCCGAACACACCGTTGAAGAAGGGCGCGTAGGCCTCCGAGAAATCGAGCACCTTTTCGCGCTCGGGGTTCTTGCCCATGCTCGAGATCACAAGATCCACCTTGCGCGTCTGCAGATACGGCACGCGGTTAGTGCTGGTTACGGGGACCAATTGGAGCTTGACTCCCATTTTCTTGGCCATCAGCGCTGCCACGTCAATATCGAGGCCCTGCGGCGCCATATCGGCCCCCACCGAGCCGAACGGCGGGAAATCCTGAGGCACGGCTACGCGCAGCACGCCGGCCTTGGTAATGTCGGCAAGCGTATCGGCCTGCGCGGGCAGCGCGGCCACGCAGAGGGCGGCCAGCAATGCGCACATCAGGCCACGGCGGGAAGACTTGGATTGGGACAGGGCTTGGAACATCGCGTGTTTCCTCAGTTTCGGGATGGGGTAGGGGAGAGCATGGGGTGTGCCGCGGATACTTCCGCGGCGGGCGTGGTGGCATGGGGCGTGCGCCCGGGATCGACCGGTGCCAGGGCCTGCCGCAGGTGCGCAAGGGGGTCAGCGGGGCCCACGGCATCGAGGCTCGTATGCACTTCGCCAAGATGTTCGGCCATAAGCCGCGCGGCCAGCGTGCCATTGCCCTCGGCCAACGCATTGACGATGTCTTCGTGCTGGCTGCATGAGCGGTCGGCATCGGCGGCGGACTGATTGCGGCTGGCCACGAGCGTCGTGCGCGCGGTCAGGTCACGCAGCGTGTCGACAAGGAGGCCATAGCCCAGCGAGGCGCATAGACAAACATGAAAGTCGCCCAGCAGAAAGCTGCGCATGCTGGCGTCGTCGCCCTGGAGCGCCGCCTTTTCGCGCGCGATATGAACCTTGAGCGTGTGGATGGCCTGTGCGCCCGGCGGGCGCTCCGGGCCGATCTCGCGCAGCAAGCCGGTTTCGATAATGCGCCGGGCGTCGAACGCCGCGCGAATGTCGTCGGCCCCCGGCTCCACCAGGAACCAGCCGCGCCGGGCGCTGACGGTCACCATGCCGCGCGCCGCCAATCGCGACAGCGCCTCTCGCACCAGCGTGCGGCTTACACCGAAGAGCGTGGCGAGCTCCTGCTCACCTAGGCGCGAGCCGGGGAGCAGCTTCTGGCCGAGCATTGCCTCGGTGATGCGATTGGCAATATCGGCGGGCGAGTTTTCAGTCGTTGCGTTCACGGATGCCACTTGAGCAAGTGGTATGCCATGCTTGTATGCAAGATTTGTCGCCAGAATGCGGCCTATGCGTCAATTCGGGCCGGTGTCGAACGTCGGATTATCCCCAGTGCGGGGCGCTGCGCGCCAAGACGGTGCGACGCGTTGCGGAGCCGAGGGCGGACGCCCCGGAATCGGACGGGCAAAGACGGTCGATACTGGCCCCTGAAGATGGATATTCAGTGGCGGCACTACGACCACGAACGAAAATGCCCCGCATGGGCGGGGCGTCAGTGCTACTGTCTTTTCGAAAGGAAATCGCAGACGCGGCGGGCCTAGTCGGCCTGAATGCCAAACTCCTTGACCAACCGGGCATAGCGCGCGTAGTCGGCGGCGATCAACTTCTGCAGCACGGCCGGCTCGCCGCCTACGGGCGTCACGGCGATCGTGGCCATGCGCGCGACCACATCGGGCTGCTTCAGGATTTCGTTGACGTGGCTGTTCAGCACACGAACGATTTCCGGCGGCAGGTTTTTCGGCCCAAGCAGGGCTTGCCAGGCGCCAATCTCGACGTCCTTGTAACCCAGTTCGCCAAGTGTCGGCACGTTCGGCGCAAAGGGCGAACGCTTTTGGTCGGCCACGGCAAGCGGGACCAGGGTTCCGTTGCCCACGTACTGCGCCACCGCGCCGTAGGTGACATACGTCATCGGCACCTGGCCGCCCAGCACGTCCACGATGGCGGGTGCGGTGCCACGGTAAGGCACCTGCGAGATCTTCACACCGGCGGACTTGTTGAAGAGTTCACCCATGATGTGCATCGGCGATCCGTTGCCCGGGGTGGCGTAGGTTTCCAGTTTGCCGGCTTTTGCGCGAGCCACGAGGTCGCCCATCCTGGCGATGCCGCTGTTCTTGTTCACAACCACGAACAGGGATTGCGTGCCAAGCTCGGCGATGGGGGTGAGATCGTTGAGCACGTCGTAGCTGGCGCCGGTGCCGGCTTTCAGCACCAGTGGTGCGATCGACACGGTGTTGGGCGCCAGCAGGAGCGTGTAGCCGTCGGCGGCCGCGCGGGCCACATAGGCACTTCCGATTGTGCCCGCCGCACCCGTGCGGTTCTCCACGACCACTGACTGCTTCAGGCGCGCGGCGAGCTTCTCGGCCATCAGCCGGGCCAGCACGTCGGTGTCTCCGCCAGCGGGGTAGGCCACCACGATGGTGATGGGCTTGCTGGGGTAGTTGCCCTGGGCCATCGACGGGGCCGTCGCCAGCAGCGCGGCGGTGCCGATGGCGGCGCCAATCGCGCCCATGACGATGCGACGGATTACCTTTGGTTGCATGTCGGCCTCCTTAGAAAATGTGCTTGATGCCGACCATGGCGCCAAACTGCTGGCCGCCCGGCTTCGGGTTTGCGCCGGCCTGCGCGCCGCTCACGGACATCGCCAGCGTGCCGTCGTTGTTGATGTAGCCGGCCGTCGCATACACCGCCGTGCGCTTGCTGAAGTTGTACATGCCACGCACGGCGTACAGCATCGCCTTGTTGTCGCTGTTCTGATAGTTCAGGTAGTAGACCTGACCTGCCAGCGTGAAGGCCGGGGTGATGTCGTAGGCCGCCCCGATGTAGTAGAGCTCCGAGAGCGGCGTCGTGCTGCCCTGGTTTTCGCGACGGATCACGCCGGCGCCAATCTTGGTGCGATCCAGCAGCACGTAGCCGGCAATCGATGCGCGGTCGTCGCGCAGGCTGCTGCTGGTCAGGCCGCCGAAGGCGCCTGGGCCGCCACGCTGGGAGTCATACGCGGCCGTGATGCCCCACCACTTCTGGTCCCAGCCAATCATGGCCGACCATTCGCGGCACTGGCTCTTGTTGGCCGGGTTTTCGCCGGCGCAGTTGGTGCCGGAAGGGCTGGGGCCCGCGTTGGCGGTATCGCGGCCAAAGCTGTACGTGGCGCCCATGGTCAGGCCGCCAAACGTGCCCTTGTAGGCGATGGCGTTGTCGGCACGGGTGTTCGGCAGATAGCTGTCCAGGGACCCCGAGCCGAATGCGTTCGGCCCCAGGATGTCGGGGTCGAGCGTGGCCCAGAACAGCATCGTGTACTGGCGGCCAAACGAGATCTGGCCCCACTGGTTCGACTGCAGGCCTACCAGCGCCTGGCGGCCAAACAGTCGACCGCCCTGGTTGGCGTTCCCGGAATCGGGGGCGAATCCGCCTTCGAGCACAAACACGCTCTTCAGCCCATTGCCGAGATCTTCTGTGCCGCGCAGGCCCCACCGTGACGGTACGGTCCCGGTCAGCGTGTTCATGCGGACCACGCTGTTGCCGGCCGCGCCGACGTTGTTGACGAATTCCACGCCCGTGTCCACCACGCCATACATGGTGACGGACTGGGCGCAGGCCAGCAGGGGCGCGGCTGCGAGCAGGCCCGCCGCGTACTTTGCGATCTTCATCTACCGTTTCCTTCTCTTGTCTTGTGGGCTTCTCATGGACGTTTCCGCCGGCAACGGTATGGTGGCTGCCGATCTTGTGTGTTTCATTAGTAAAACAATGAACTACATAGGAAACGATGAGCGGAATATAGGCAGAGGGCAATAGCCCGTAGATAGGGGCGAACCCGAGTGAGGCTTCCGTGTGACAAGGCTGCGTCGTCCGTACGGCACGTCGGGAGGTAATGCCACCGCGGCCGGCGTGGTGCGCGCCGCACCGCCACGGCGCATGGCGAGCGACAGAATTCCGGCGCCCCGGTCAGGCGACCCAAGCCTGGCGGGGTTTTCTGGCCGCCCCTGTTCCCGCCCTCCTTAGAGGCGGGTTTGACGCGTGTCGCACCGCTTTCGGGCGTTCCCAAAACACCGCGATTTTTCTACCTGTTTACCCTGATCGCCCCCCACAAAGATATGCGCCTATAGTCAAGAAGTTTTATTTGCAAACCTATATTTCATATATGGAACAAAGTGCGACCCATTCTGCACCCGCTCCAGGCGTCGACCTGCTGGCCGCGCTTGACAGTCATTTCGCCGAACGCGCGGTGATGACAGGTCCTGAGGGCGCGCGGGTGGCCTGCCGCATCGGCGGTACACGTGGCCCGGTCGTCGTACTGCTGCACGGCATCAGTTCGGGGGCGGCGTCGTGGTTGCCATGCGCCAGCCTGCTGGCGGCCCATGCGCGCGTGATCGCCTGGGATGCACCCGGCTACGGCCAGTCGTCTCCATTGCCGACGCCGGCTCCGACGGCGCGCGACTACGCGCTGCGACTCGGCGCGATGCTGACGGCGCTGCAGGTCCGGCCCGATCTGATCGTCGGGCACTCGCTCGGCGCGCTGATGGCGGCCGGGTTTGCTGCGAATGCGCCAGCGGCGCTCCAGCCGGACAGGTTTCTGCTGCTAAGTCCCGCCCTGGGCTACGGCGCGCCAGGGAAGGAAGACAAGGCGCGCGAAGTGGGCGCGCAGCGCATTTCCTCGCTGGAATCCATCGGGGTGGACGGCCTAGCGCAACGCGGCCCGGCCAGGCTTCTTAGCCCGGCTGCCACGCCGGATGCCCAGGCATGGGTGCGCTGGAATATGCAGCGGCTCAATCCGGATGGCTACCGCCAGGCCGTGGCGCTGTTGTGTGGTGACGATATCGGCCAGTATCTGGAAGCGCAGGCACGACCTGTGGATGTTGGTTGCGGCGCGCAGGATGTGGTCACCACACCTGCGGCGTCCGCTGCGCTGGCCGAGCGCTTTGGCCTGCCGTTCCATGCCATCCCCGGCGCCGGTCACGCGTGCTACATCGAGCAGCCCCAGGCCGTGGCCCGCTTGATTCGAAGCACGCTTTCTCGATCCTGAGCATTCCGCCCGCGCCAGCCTGGCCGGCTATCGGCCAGCGTCCCTCTCCCAGCGCGGGTTAACCCCGATCAATCTTTAAACCGTCGTTGTCTATAGTCGTACCTGTGTTCAATATTTAAACTCGTGTTTCATAGGTAAGACAAACAACGTCAACCTGAGGATCGCGACAGTCGATTGAGCCAGCCGTCCCCCACAAAGCAAGCCATGGAGCAAAGCGCAATGGAAAGCGTCGCGTACAACCCGAACCTGGTTCCCTGGGAGCGTCCCGCGCCCAACAACGTTGCCGGCAAGGGTCATATCGAAAAGCCGGGCCACGTCACCAACATCGTCTGGCAGACGCGCGCCGCCGCGCCCTCCGCCTACGAGAACGCGCTGGGCGACGCGCTGGAAGCTGCGTTCGCGGGCGGCGCCAAATCCCCGGAAGACGTCGTGCGTGCGTTCAATCACGCCGGATTCCTGGCGGCCGACGGCCAGTCGTGGACCGAGGACCGCTTCCTCTCCGAAATGCGCCGCCTGGGCGCCTGAGCACCGGCCGAGACGACAAGCGAGAAGACAGACATGGAATCGAACAAGCAAGCACGCGCCGAAGCGCGCCTGAACTCCGGCCTGCGCAACTACTGGTATCCGGTGGCGGCGTCGTGGCAGGTCACGCATGCCCCGATCGGCATCACGCGGCTGGGGCAGAACATCGTGGTGTGGCGCGACAACGCCGGCAAGCTGAACGCGCTGGAAGACCGCTGCCCGCACCGTGGCGCGCGTCTGTCGATGGGCTGGAACCTGGGCGACCGCGTGGCGTGCTGGTACCACGGCGTGGAAGTGGGCGGCGACGGACAGGTGAAGAGCGTGCCGGCGGTCGAGAACTGCCCGCTGGAAGGCCGCACTTGCGTGCGCAGCTATCCGGTGGCGGAACAGGCCGGTGCCATCTTCCTGTGGTTTGGCGATCGCGCGCCGACCGAAGCCGACGCGTTGCGCTTGCCCGAGGAACTGGTCAGCGAGGAACACAGCAACTTCCTCTGCGTGGCGCACTGGGACTGCAATTACCGCTATGCCATCGACAACGTGATGGACCCGATGCATGGCGCATACCTTCATGCGGTGTCGCACTCGATGGCAAGCGGCGAAAAGTCTGCCGTGATGCAGGTCGTGGAAACCGATCACGGCCTGGTCTTCGAGAAGACCGGCCAGCGCGGCGTGAACTTCGACTGGGTGGAATTCGGCGAGACCGGCACGCTGTGGCTGCGCCTGTCCATTCCGTATCGCGACAAGGTCGGTCCCGGCGGCCCGTTCGGCATCGTTGGCATCGCCACGCCGGTAGATGAAGAGCACTGCATGGTGTTTTTCTGGCGTACCCGCCATGTGCAAGGCTGGGAGCGGGACGTGTGGCGCTTCCTGTATCGCAATCGCCTGGAAGGCCTGCACTGGGACGTGCTGGAACAGGACCGCGTGGTGCTGGAGTCGATGGCCCCGGCCGCCCGCGATCACGAGATGCTCTACGCCCACGACGCCGGCATCACGCGTGTACGCCGCCTGCTGAAGCGCCGCGCCGATGCAGAGGTCGCCGATGAGCCTGTGGCGATGCTGCAACCGGTGACCGGAGCCCACAGCCATGCCTGATCGTCAGTACGCCAACCTGCTGGCGGGCCGCAAGGTGCTGGTCACCGGCGCCGCGCGCGGCCTGGGACTGGCCTTTGCCACAGCCATCGCCGAAGCCGGCGCCAGCGTGGCCATGGCCGACATCCTGGCCGACCGTGTCGGGGAATCGGCCGCCGCGCTGAAGGCGCGTGGTTTCAACGCGGTGCCGCTGCAGCTCGACCTGAACGATCCGGTATCGGTGCAGGCCTGCGCCAGCGCCGCCGCAGAGACGCTCGGCGGCCTGGACGGCCTCGTCAACAACGGTGCCGTCACCGACTCCGGTGGCCTCGACCTGACCGAGCTGGACATCGCCACGTGGGACCGCGTGATGAACGTCAATGTGCGCGGCACCTGGCTGATGACCGCCGCCTGCACGCCGGCGCTGCGCGCCAGTGGCCGGGGCGCAGTCATCAACCTGGCTTCGGACACGCCGCTGTGGGGCGCGCCGAACCTGCTGGCCTACGTGGCCAGCAAGAGCGCCATCATCGGCATGACCCGCTCGCTGGCCCGCGAACTGGGCGATGCCAACGTCACGGTCAACGCAGTCGCGCCGGGCCTGACGCTGGTGGAAGCCACCGCATACGTGCCGCAGCACCGGCACGACCTCTACCGCAACCAGCGCGCCATCCAGCGCGAGCAGGTTCCCGACGACGTCTGCGGCGCCGTGCTGTTCGCGCTGTCCGACCTCGCCCGTTTCGTGACCGGCCAGACGCTGGCGGTCAACGGCGGCTTTGTCATGCATTAACCAAACACTCCAGAGGAAATGGAAATGAGCGATCTGTCGCAACAGGAAAACATCAAGCGCAGCTGGGAACAACCTGAAGGCGCCTCGTTCGACAAGTGGATGGAATCGCGCGTCGCGCGCTTCAATACTCGCCGTTATGACTGGGACGCGCTGAAGTTCCAGGCGGACTACGACCCGAAATACCGTCGCGCGCAGATGCGTTACCTGGGCACCGGTGGCACTGGCGTCTCCACCGACACCAATACGGTGCCGTCGGAGCACTTCACGTTCTCCACGATGATCATCCCCGCTGGCCACGAAGGTCCCTCGCACCTGCACACCGACGTGGAAGAGGTGTTCTTCATCCTGCGCGGCAAGATCAAGCTGATCCTGGAGAAGGACAGCGAACGCTACGAAACCATCCTGACCGACCGCGACCTGGTGTCGGTGCCGCCGGGCGTGTACCGCGAGGAAATCAACATCGGCGAAGAAGACGCGCTGATGTGCGTGATGCTGGGCGCCAAGAAGCCGATCACGCCGACGTACCCGCCCGAGCATCCGCTGACCAAGGTCAAGCGGTAAGACGCGAGCGAGCCGAGCGATGAGCGCCAATCCTGAAGCCGCAGCCGCCTTGAATGCCGAAGGTCTGGACAAGTACATCGTGCCGGGTCTGGAGCGCGGCCTTCGCCTGCTGGCCGAGTTCAGCGCACGCGACCGCGTGTTGAGTGCGGCGGACCTGTCGCGCCGGCTCGATGTGCCGCGCTCCACGGTGTTTCGCCTGCTGGCCACACTGGAATCCACCGGCTACGTGGAGCGTGCCGACGGCGGCCGGGAATACCGGCTCGGACTGGCGGTGCTGCGGCTCGGCTTCGACTACCTCGCGTCGCTTGAACTGACGGAGCTGGGCGGTCCGCTGTTGAACCGGCTGCGCGACGATATCGAGTATCCGTGCAACATCGTGGTGCGCGATGGACGTTCGGTGGTGTACGTGGCCAAGGCCGCGGCGTCACGGCCGTTTGCCAGCAACGTCAACGTCGGGGCACGGCTGCCCGCGCATGCCACAGTGCTGGGCCACGTGCTGCTGGAGGACCTGGATCTGGAGCAGCTGCGAACGCTGTATCCGGAAGCCCGGTTGCAGGTCTACTCCGACAGCACGCCCCGTACGGTGGAAGCCCTGCACACCCTGGTGCAACAAGTGCAGCAGCGCGGCTACCTGCTGCAGGAAGGCTTCTTCGAAGCCAGCATTTCCACGATTGCCGCGCCGGTGCGCGACCGTACGGGCAAGGTTGCCGCCGCGCTGGGGGCCACGATCCCGGCGTCGCGCCTGCCACAGGAAGAGCTCGACCGCATGGTCGGGAAAGTCAGGGAAACCGCAGGCGAACTGTCGCGCCTGCTCGGATACCGGCCGCATCGGCATCTCAAGCGTGTGCCGGGCCAGGCGGTAGCCATGTATCGCGATTGATGGAAGAGGGGAGAGGGGATTCGAATGTCCATGATTGAACTCGACGGCAAGGTGGCCGTCGTGACCGGCGGGTCCTCCGGCATCGGGCTGGCCACGGTCGAACTGCTGCTGGAGGCGGGTGCCGCCGTTGCCATGTGCGGCCGCGACGCCGCCCGCCTGCGCAGCGCCGAAGCGTTGTTGCGCGACCGTTTCGCCGGGTGCCGGCTGTATGCCGCGACGTGCGATGTCTTGCAGCCCGAACAGGTCAACGCATTCGCCACAGACGTTGCGCGCGAACTGGGCCCGGCCGACATGCTGATCAACAACGCAGGCCAGGGCCGGGTGTCGACGTTTGCCACCACCGAGGACGCTGCCTGGATGGAGGAGTTGCAGCTGAAGTTCTTCTCGGTGATTCATCCGACGCGCGCGTTCCTGCCGCAACTGGAGCAATCGCAGCAGGGCGCGGTCGTATGTGTGAATTCGCTGCTGGCCACGCAGCCCGAGCCCCACATGGTGGCCACATCGGCCGCCCGTGCCGGCGTGCACAACCTCGTGCGTTCGCTTGCCACCGAATTCGCTCCTCGCGGCGTGCGCGTCAACGGCATCCTGATCGGCCTGGTGGAATCGGGCCAATGGCGCCGCCGCTTCGACGCGCGCCCGGAAGACGATCGTCATCTGGACTGGACCGCGTGGACCGCGCGTCTGGCCAAACAGAAGCACATTCAACTGGGCCGCCTTGGCCTGCCGCAGGAAGCCGCGCGCGCCATCCTGTTCCTTGCCTCGCCGTTGTCTTCGTACACCACGGGCAGCCATATCGATATTTCCGGAGGACTCTCCCGTCATGCGTAACGAGCAACAACAAGTCACCGTGGGCTGCGCCATTGCAGCCTTTCTCGAACAGTGCGGCGTCAAGGCTGCATTCGGTGTGATCTCGATCCACAACATGCCCATCCTCGACGCGATGGGCGAGCGCGGCAGGATCCGCTTCGTCCCGGCGCGCGGCGAAGCAGGTGGCACGAACATGGCCGACGCCTATGCCCGGACCACCGGCAGCCTCGGCGTGTGCCTGACCAGCACCGGCACCGCCGCCGGCAATGCCGCTGGCGCCATGGTGGAAGCCCTGACCGCCGGCACGCCAATGCTGCACATCACGGGCCAGATCGAAACGCCGTACCTGGACCAGAGCCTGGCCTATATCCACGAAGCGCCCGACCAGCTCACGATGCTCAAGGCCGTGTCGAAGGCCGCCTTCCGCATCCGCAGCGCCGACACCGCGATCTCGACGATCAAGCTCGCCGTGCAGACCGCGCTGACCGCGCCGACCGGCCCGGTCAGCGTGGAAATCCCCATCGATATCCAGGCTGCGCTGATTCCGATGCCGAACGACCTGAAGCCGCTGCCGGTGCCGCAACACCAGCCGTCGGCCCATGCGCTCGACGCGCTGGCAGAGCGCCTGATCAAGGCAAGGCGTCCGATGCTGTGGCTCGGCGGCGGTGCGCGCCATGCCGGCAAACAGGTCAAGCGCCTGATGGACATGGGCTTTGGTGTGGTCACCTCCACGCAAGGCCGCGGCATCGTCCCCGAAGACGACCCACGCTCGCTGGGTGCCTACAACCTGCACAAGCCGGTGGAAACGTTCTACCAGACCTGCGATGCGATGCTGGTGGTCGGTTCGCGCCTGCGCGGCAACGAGACGCTCAAGTACGAGCTGAAGCTGCCGCGTCCACTGCTGCGCATCGATGCGGATCCGGCCGCTGAAGGCCGCTGCTACCAGAGCGACGACTTCGTCAGTGGCGATGCCGCACTGGCGCTGGACGGCCTGGCGGATCGCCTGGCAGGCCGCATGCAGATCGATGGCAACTTCGCTGCGGACCTGCGCCGCGCCCACGACGCCGCCGTCGGCGCACTGGTCGATGGCCTGGGCCCGTACAGCGCACTGGTGCAGGCGCTGCAGCAGGCCGTGGGCCGCAACTTCAACTGGGTGCGCGACGTGACCGTTTCGAACAGCACCTGGGGCAATCGCCACCTGCAGGTGTTCGATTCGCGTGCCGGCGTGCATGCACTGGGGGGCGGCATTGGCCAGGGCCTGGCGATGGGCATCGGCGCCGCAGTCGGCGCCGCCGCCACGGCATCGGGCAAGAAGACGTTCACGCTGGCTGGCGATGGCGGCTTCATCCTGAACCTGGGCGAACTGGCCACGGCCGTGCAGGAACGTGCCGACATGGTCATCGTGCTGATGAACGACAAAGGCTACGGGGTCATCAAGAACATCCAGGACGCGCAGTACGGCGGCCGCCGTCACTACGTGGACCTGCATACGCCCGACTACGCGCAACTGTGCCAGTCGCTGGCGCTGCGTCACCGCCGCGTGAGCAACCTGGCAGACATCGGCGCTGCGCTGGAAGCCGCCACGGTGGAGCCCGGTCCGTTCCTGCTGGAGATCGACATGCTGTCGATCGGCAGCTTCAAGACCGTGTTTGCCGGCCCGCCGGTCAACAAGCAGGCCCCCATCGCCAATACGGCGGCGGCTGCGGCCTGAGGAGGAATGTCCATGCTGCATGTGTCGATGGTGGGCTGCGGCGCGATTGGCCGTGGCGTGCTGGAGCTGCTGAAGTCCGACCCCGATGTCGCGTTCGACATGGTGATCGTGCCGGAAGGCGGGATGGCCGCGGCGCGCGGTGCGCTCTCGACGCTGGCGCCGAACGTACGCGTGGCGACCCGGCTGGCCGACGGCGACCGGCGGCCCGATCTGCTCGTCGAATGCGCGGGCCACCAGGCGCTGGAGGAACATGTCGTGCCGGCACTGGAGCGCGGCATTCCGTGCCTGGTGGTGTCGGTCGGCGCGCTCTCCGAACCCGGCATGGCCGAGCGTCTGGAGGCTGCTGCGCGCCGTGGCAACACGCAGGTGCAGCTGCTGTCCGGTGCCATCGGCGCCATCGACGCCCTTGCGGCGGCCCGCGTCGGCGGCCTCGATGAAGTGATCTACACGGGCCGCAAGCCGGCCGGTGCGTGGATCGGTACGCCAGCCGAGCAGCTGTTCGACCTGAACGCACTGACGGAGCCGACCGTGATCTTCGAAGGGACGGCGCGCGATGCGGCACGGCTCTATCCGAAAAATGCCAACGTGGCGGCCACGGTGTCGCTGGCCGGGCTGGGGCTGGACCGCACGTCGGTCAAGCTGCTGGCCGATCCGTCGGCGGTGGAGAACGTTCACCACGTGCAAGCGCGAGGCGCCTTCGGCGGCTTCGAGCTGACCATGCGCGGCAAGCCGCTGGCGGCCAACCCCAAGACGTCCGCACTGACCGTGTTCAGCGTGGTGCGTGCGCTCGGCAACCGCGCCCACGCGGTGTCGATCTGAAGCGAGTAATTCCCCATGACGACGCAACAAGTCCTTCCCATCCTGATTGCCGGCGAATGGCGCCTGGGCGGCGGCGACCGCTACGCAACGCGCTATCCGGCGACGGGTGAAGTGGTGGCAGAACTGAACGCGGCCAGCCTGGCTGACGTCGAGGAAGCCATACAAGGCGCCGATCGGGCCTTTCGCCAGAGCGGCTGGGCCCGGCGCAAGCCACACGAGCGCGCTGCCGTGCTGTACCGCGTGGCCGAACTGATCCGTGCGAAAGCCGAAGGGCTGGCCCAGCGCCAGCGCCTCGACAACGGCAAGCCGATCAGTGAGACGCGGGCCCTGGTCGCCAGCGCCGCCGGTACGTTCCAGTTCTTTGCCGCCGCGCTCGAAACGCTCGAAGAGCACATCACGCCGCAGCGCGGAGACTGCCTGACGATGAGCGTCTACGAGCCAATGGGTGTGGTCGCCGCCATTACGCCGTGGAATTCGCCCATTGCCAGCGAGGCGCAGAAAATGGCGCCCGCACTTGCCGCGGGCAATGCCGTCATCGTCAAGCCGGCCGAGGTCACGCCGCTGATGGCACTGGAACTGGCTGCCATCTGCGAGGAAGCCGGCGTCCCGAAGGGGCTGATCAGCGTACTCCCAGGGAAGGGTTCCGTGATCGGCGACGCTATTACGAAGCATCCGCTGGTGCGCCGCGTGTCGTTCACCGGCGGCACCACCACCGGCAAGCACATCGCGCATATCGCGGCGGAAAAGATGATGCCGGTGTCGCTGGAACTGGGCGGCAAGTCGCCGACCATGGTGTTCGACGATGCCGACCTGGACCATGCAGTGAGCGGCGTGCTGTATGGCGTATTCAGTTCGTCGGGCGAATCGTGTATTGCCGGTTCGCGCCTGTTCGTGGCGCGCTCGCAGTATGAGGCGTTCATCGACCGCCTGGCGGCTGGCGCGGCAAAGCTGCGCGTGGGAGACCCCGCCGACGAGCGCACTCAGATGGGGCCGTTGATCACGGACCGGCACCGCGACAGCATCGAATCGTACGTGGCGGTGGGCGTGGAGGACGGCGGCCAGCTGCGCACCGGCGGCATCCGCCCCGACGTGGCGGGCCTGCCCAATGGCTATTTCTATACGCCAACGATCATCGAGGGTCTCGACAACCGCGCACGGATCTGCCAGGAAGAAATCTTCGGGCCGGTGCTGGTAGCGATGCCGTTCGATGACGAAGATGACCTGATCGAGCAGGCCAATGACAGCGTCTACGCGCTGGCAGCAGGCATCTGGACCCGCGACTACAAGCGTGCGTGGCGGGTGGCACGATCCGTGCAAGCCGGCAATGTCTGGATCAACACGTACAAGCAGTTCTCGATTGCCACGCCGTTCGGCGGCTGGCGGGACAGTGGCCTCGGCCGCGAGAAGGGACGGCTTGGCATCCTGCAGTACATGGAGCAGAAGAGCGTGTACTGGGGCCTGAACGAACAACCGCTGCCGTGGGCCAACTGAGGCCATCGCGCATCATCGCAAACCGGCAGGACGGAGACTGGAAATGAAGGTATTGGGAATTGACGAGATCGTCTACGGCGCCGACGACTTCGATGCATGTCGCGGCTTCTTCGGGGACTGGGGCCTGACGATCAAGCGCGATGACGCGCAGGGTCTGGACTTCGAGACCCTGAACGGTTGCCGCGTGCTCGTACGCAAGGCCGGCGACGCGGCGCTGCCGCCGGCCATCGAGGATGGCCCGACGCTGCGTGAAGTGGTATGGGGCGTCGACAGCGAAGCGTCGCTGGCGGCCCTGCGTGACCGCATTGCCAGTGAGCCGACCTTCGTGTCGCTGGAGAATGGGGCGCGTATCGGGTGCACCGACCCGAATGGCCTGGCGGTGCGCTTCCAGGTCACGCGCAAGCATGATGTCCAGGTGGACTGTGCGGTGATGAACACGTGGAACGACAAGCCGCGCATGAACCAGCGCAGCCCGATCTACGAGCGCGCCATTCCGATCGAGGTAGGCCACGTGGTGTTCTTCGTGAAGGACGTGAAGGCGACGGAGCGGTTCTACATCGATAAGTTCGGATTCGTGCAATCTGACAATTATCCCGACCGTGGCGCGTTCCTGCGCTGCGCCGCAGAAGGCGGCCACCACGATCTGTTCCTGCTGCAGCTTCCGCACGGCAAAGCCGGTCTTAATCACGTGGCGTTCACGGTGCGCGATATCCACGAGGTATTTGGCGGGGGCATGAACATGTCCCGCAAGGGCTGGGATACGCAGCTCGGACCGGGCCGCCATCCCATCTCGTCGGCGTACTTCTGGTATTTCAGGAATCCGGCTGGCGGGCTGATCGAGTACTACGCCGACGAAGACCAGCTCGATGCCCACTGGGAACCGCGGGCGTTCGAGCCCGGCCCCACCATGTTCGCCGAATGGGCGATCGAGGGGGGCATCGATGGCAATACCCGTCGTCAGAAGAACGCCGGCGGTCCGGAAGGCAAGTTCCTGACGGAAAAGCGTTAAGCATCCGGAAGTCTCGAAGTAGAAGGAAGCCCCATGAGTGCGAGCCCATCTTTAGCCCTGCGCGTGCAGGCCATGCGCTTCGAGTCGCGTGGCGTCGTCAGCCTGGAACTGCGTGACCCCGACGGGGCGCCGTTGCCGGAATTCGCGCCCGGCGCCCATATCGACCTGCACCTGGCCAACGGCCTGGTCCGCAGCTACTCGCTGTGTGGTGCCCCCGAACAGCGCGACCGCTATACGGTGGGCGTGCTGAATGATCGCAACAGCCGTGGCGGCTCGCGCTTCGTCCACGAGCAGTTGCGCGTGGGCGCCACGCTGACGGTGGCAGCGCCGCGCAATCACTTCGCGTTGAACGAGGATGCCGCGCATACGGTGCTGGTGGCCGGTGGCATCGGTGTGACGCCGATCGTATGCATGGCGCGGCGCCTCGCCGAACGCGGGCGTGCATTCACCCTGCTGTATTGCGCGCGCTCGCGTGCCGAGGCGGCGTTCATCGAGCAGCTTTCGGCCTACGGCGATGCGGTGCGTTTCCACTTCGACGACGAAGCGGGCGTGCCCCCCGACCTGAGCGCCATGCTGGCAGGCCAGGACGCCAGCACGCACTTCTATTGCTGCGGTCCGGGGCCGATGTTGACGGCGTTCGAGTCCGCCTGCGATATGCACGGTTACGCGAACGTGCATATCGAGCGCTTTGCCGCCGATCCGGCGACGGAAGCGGTGCAAGAGGGGGAATACAGCGTGCAACTGCAGCGCTCGGGCAAGAACGTGCGCGTGCCGTCCGGCAAGTCGCTGCTGGACGCCCTGCTGGAGTCGGGCGTGGCTGTGGAATACAGCTGCCGCGAAGGTGTGTGCGGATCGTGCGAGACGGCTGTGCTCGACGGTTGCCCGGATCACCGCGACAGCGTACTCAGCAACAGCGAGCGCGCATCGAACAAGACCATGATGGTCTGTGTGTCCGGTTGCAAGGGCCAGCGCCTGGTGCTGGACCTCTGACCAACGCAACGCCGCGCCATGACAGGCGCGGCTACGAAGACTGCCCGCCGGCAAGGCAGAGCCGCACGTTCAGGGACGAAGCGGCCACGCGGGTAACTGCCCTACACGATTCAGGAATAGATACCCGTGTTGATTCAGAGACAAGACGCCGCACCTTCGCTGCAGGGTGCACAGGCGGGCGCTGTGGCCTACGGCGGCGCAGCAACCGGCGAGTCCGCCGCCACATCCCAGACGCAATCGGCCGCAAAGGTGACGCGTGGCCAGATCATTGCCCGCATCGAGCGCATGCCGGGCAACATGATGCACGTGCGTGCACGGCTGCTGATCGGGCTGGCGACGTTTTTCGATGGCTTCGACGTGATTGCCATTGCGGCAACGCTGCCACTGCTGATCGCGAAGTGGTCGCTTTCGCCTGGCCAGATTGGCTTGTTGATCGCCGCTCCGTCGGTGGGGCAACTGGTTGGAGCGCTGCTGTTTCCCGCATTGGCCGAACGGTTTGGCCGCCTGCGTTCGATTGGCTGGAGCGCCGGCATCATCGGCCTGATGAGCCTGGCGTGTGGTTTCGCCCCGTCGTTCGAGATATTCCTGCTGTTGCGCATCGTGCAGGGTCTGGGCCTGGGCGGCGAGTTGCCTGTGGCGGCGACGTACATCAATGAGGTAACGCGCGCGCACGGCCGCGGCAAGTTCGTGCTGCTATACGAGATCGTGTTCCCGATCGGATTGATGGTGTCGAATGCGCTGGGCGCCGTGCTGGTGCCGCGCTACGGCTGGGAGGTGATGTATTTCCTCGGCGGCGTGCCACTGGTGCTGTTTTTCGTGCTGCGCCGGCTGATTCCGGAGTCGCCGCGCTGGCTGGCGGAAAAAGGCCGCATGGCGGCCGCCGCCGACGCGCTGCGCCAATTCGAAGCGCGGGCCACGCAGCCATTGGCACCCATTGGCGATACGTCGAGGTTCGATGCGATGGGCGACCGTCCGCGCCGCCGCGTGCGCGATCTGGTGGGCAAGGCCTATCTGGGGCGAACGCTTGCCGTGTGGATGCTGTGGGCCACCTGCGGGTTTATCCAGTATGGGCTGTCGACCTGGCTGCCGACGGTCTACCAAACCATCTACCACGCACCGCTGCAACTTGCACTGAACCTGGCGGCAGGTGCATCCGTGCTGGGCGTGGTGGGGTCGTTGATCTGCGCGCTGGTGGTGGACAAGGTGGGTCGCAAACCGGTGATCAACGTGTCGTTTGTGCTGTGTGCGGCGTCGCTGATTCTGGCAGGTGTGTTTCACGCGTCGTCGGTGTATGTGGTGGCCACCTTCTGTGCGCTGGCGATGGGCTTCCTGGCCTGCGGCTTCATCACGGCCTACGTCTATACCCCCGAGCTTTACCCGACGAGCGTGCGGGCCATGGGCTGTGGCCTGGGCGGGGCGTGGCTGAAGGTATCGGCGATCTTCGCGCCGGGCATCATCGCCTCGACCATCGGCACTGGGAATTTGAGCACCGCGTTCTTCGGGCTGGCGGTAGTGCCCCTGCTCGCCGCGGTCACCGTGTTTTTCCTCGGCATCGAAACCAAGGGCCAGGTTCTGGAAGAACTGGAGGTGTGACGCCGCGCGGCGTTGAACGGTGTTGCCTCCGCTTGTCAATGCTGCCCCGACGCCGACTGCCCCGGCGCGCGGGGCATTTTTATTCCGCGCCCGGGGCCGCTGATGCCGGCCAAAAACTAGGGTTTTCCTTAAGTTGATAAATCAACAAAGCGGTTTACAGTGAAATCGTTCCCGGTGTGGATCTTGGTTTTATATATGGAACAATTCTGCTAGTGTTCGGCATAGCGCCGAGTGCTCCGGTCATCGGGCATGGCGAAGCATGTTATATCGACATGCCTTGCTGTTCATCGGCAAACCGAACGTCAAGCAGAGAGAGACCATGACTACAACCACTCCCACCGAGGAGATGCAGGACAAGTACATCGTGCCGGGTCTTGAGCGCGGGCTCAGGCTGCTGGGCGAGTTCAGCAGCAAGGATCGCACGCTGTCGGCGGCGGAGCTGGCGAGGCGACTGCAAGTGCCGCGTTCGACGGTGTTCCGGTTACTCGCCACGCTGGAAATGATGGGCTTCGTGGAGCGCACGGACGGTGGGCGGGAGTTCCGCCTGGGGATGGCGGTGCTGAGGCTGGGGTTCGATTACCTGGCGTCGCTGGAATTGACCGAGCTGGGCCGGCCGCTGCTGGACCGGCTGCGCGACGAAATTCACTATCCGTGCAATCTCGTGGTGCGCGATGGCCGGTCGATCGTGTACGTGGCGAAATCCGTGGCGGCCCGGCCGTTCACGAGCACGGTGAATGTAGGAACGCGCCTTCCTGCGCATGCCACGGTGCTGGGCCGCGTGTTGCTGGAGGACCTGACGCTGCCGCAGCTACGGGAACTGTATCCCGAGACGCGTCTGGAAGTGTTCTCGGAAAGCACACCGCGCACGGTGGAAGAGTTGTACGAGATGGTGCAGCGTGACCGCCAGCGCGGCTACGTCCTGCACGAGGGATTCTTCGAGGCCAGTATCTCGACCATTGCCGCGCCGGTACGCGATCGCACCCGGCGCGTGGTGGCGGCCCTGGGCGTGACGATTCCGGCAGCACGGATCGATCCTGCCCAGCTCGAACCGATGGTGGAAAGGGTGCGGGAGGCGGCAGCGGAATTGTCGCGCCTGCTGGATTACCGGCCAATGCCCGAAAGCATGGTGGCCGGCCAATGACAACGCGACGGTAGCGATCGTAACGATCGAAGGGACAGGCAGGAACAGCATGCAGCACCGCAGCCACAACGCAAAGGCAACCCAATGGACCCGGCGGTGGCTGGGCGCAATGGCGGCAACGGCGGCCGTCGCCATGGCTGGCACAGCGCATGCCGAGACGTGCGCGAGCGTGCGGATCGTCGTGCCGTTTCCCGCCGGCGGAGCGGCCGACCAGCTTGCCCGCACGCTGTCCGTAGGGCTGCAGCAGCGCAAGGGTACGCCACTCATCGTGGACAACAAGCCCGGTGCCAACGGCAACATCGGCATCGATGCGGTGCGACGCGCGGCCGGGGACGGTTGCACCTGGCTGGTCGTGCCGGCCGGCAACCTGACGATCAATCCGACGCTGTTTCCGAAGCTTTCCTATAACGTGGCCCGCGACTTCCGACCTGTATCGCTGCTGGCCAGTTCTCCCAACGTGCTGGCCGTGCATCCTTCGGTCAAGGCGCACACGGTCCCGGAACTCATTGCGCTGGCAAAACAGGCCGACCAGGCCAGGACGCCGCTGGGCTATGCCAGTCCCGGGGTCGGCAGCGGCCTGCATCTGGCGGGCGAACTGTTCCACCACAAGGCGGGCGCGAACATGCTGCATGTGCCGTACAAGGGCACCACGCAGGCCGTCAATGACGTGGTGGGCGGGCAGGTGCCGGTGCTGTTCGGCACATGGCCGACGCTTGCCCCGTTCATCCAGTCCGGAGCGCTGCGCGCGATTGCCGTGACGCAATCGAATCGCTCGGCTGCCGCGCCCGGTCTGCCGTCGCTGGCGGAACAGGGTATGCCAGGCATCGACGTGAGTTCGTGGTATGCGCTGCTCGTGCCATCGGCGACGCCCAAGCCCCTGGCCGATGCGCTTGCCGTCGACGTACAGACCTTGTTTGCCACACCGGCGGTTCGCGCCGATCTGCAGCGCCAGGGTCTGGAGCCCATCGCCAGCACGCCAGAGGCCCTCGCTGCACGGATTCGCAGTGAAGCCGCGTCGTGGGCCACGCTGATTCGCACGTACCACATCACCGCGGACTAGCGGAAATCGTTCGGAGGCGCCAAGCCGGCGCCATCCCCAATCCCCATTTTTGAGTCGTACCTGGCCGCACCGCGTGCAGTGCGCGGTGGCATGCGGCCGTCTTTTCTTGCACTGTCGAGGACAAAGCGAGGCAACCATGGATTTTGTGTTGAACGGGAAGGCGACACACTTCGACGGCGACGGCGATACGCCGCTGCTCTGGGTGATACGCGACGACGCCGGGCTGACCGGCACGAAGTATGGCTGCGGCATCGGCGCATGCGGTGCATGCACGGTCCATGTCGACGGCCACGCCCAGCGGTCGTGCGTGACGCCGGTATCCACCGTGGCGGGCCACAAGGTGACGACGATCGAGGGTTTGTCGCCGGATCGCTCGTCAAAGGTCCAGCAGGCGTGGATCGCCAAGGATGTGCCGCAGTGCGGCTACTGCCAGTCCGGGATGGTGATGGCGGTCAGCGCGCTGCTCAGGCAGAACCCGCACCCCACCGACAAGGACATCGACGCGGCCGTCAGCAACCTGTGCCGCTGCGCCACGTATCACCGCATCCGGGAGGCCATCCATGCTGCAGCAAAGTGAAGTGCCGACGAGCCCCGCGCGCCGTGGCTTCCTCAAGGTGAGCGCCGCGCTGGCCGGTGCACTGTGCATTCCGCTCCCCGCCTTGGCGAGCCGGACCGTCGATAGCGGCCCGCATGGTACGAACGAGATCACTGACTGGATCTGGATCGAGTCCGACGGCAAGATCACGCTCGGACTGTCGCAGTGCGAATGCGGGCAAGGCGTGTACACCGGGATGCCGCAGGTGCTTGCCGACGAGCTCGACGCGGACTGGCAGAACATCGCGGTGACGTTTGTGACCGGGCGCGATGCATACCGTACCGGGGCGGCGTATGAGGAGCCGCAGCAGTTCGTGGGCGCGTCGATGTCCGCCACGCTGTTCTACCAGCGCCTGCGTATTGCCGGGGCGCAGGCACGTGAAGTCCTCATGATCGCGGCGGCAAGGCGACTGCAGGTGCGCCCCGGGCAGTGCCACACCGACAAGGGGCGCGTCTACCATGGCGCCACGGGACGGTCACTGTCCTACGGTGAACTGGCCGAGGAGGCATCGAAGCTGCCGCTCAATCCGACGCCGCGCCTGAAGAACGAGGCGGCGCACAAGCTGATCGGGAAGGATCTGCTGCGCATCGATACCCCCGCCAAGGTGGACGGCTCGGCCCAGTTCGGGATCGACGTGAAAGTGCCGGACATGTTGTACGGTGCCCTCAAGATGCCGCCCACCGTCACCGGGAAGGTGACGGGCCTTCGCAACGCTAAGGCAGTGATGGCGATGCCTGGGGTCAAGGCCGTGGTGCAGGCGCCCGATGCGGCGATCGTCGTCGCGACAAGCTACTGGCTTGCGAAGAAGGGTGCCGACGCGCTGGAGCTAGACGTCGATCCAGGGGCGGCAAAGGACCTGGACAGCGACAACATCATGGCCGCACGCAAGGCTGCGCTGGGTGCACCGGAAGCGGTTGTCGCCACCCGGCTGGGCGACGCCGACACGGTACTGTCAGCGGGTGGCCGGATCGTCGAGGCCGACTATCACACGCCGTACATCGTTCACGCGACGATGGAGTCGGTGAATGCCACGGTGCATGTGCGTGATGACGCGATCGAGGTCTGGGGTCCGATCCAGGGGCAGGATTTCGTGCGAAACGCGCTGGGCAAGCTGTACAGCCGCAAACCCGAGACGGTAATCGTGCACACGACATTCCTGGGCGGAAGCTTCGGCAGAAAATTCCTGCCGGACTTCGTGATCCATGCCGCGCGCGCGTCCGCCGCGGTCGGAAAGCCGGTCAAGGTGATCCGCTCGCGCGAGGACGATATCCGGCACGGCTTCTATCGCCCGGGTGTCTCTGGACGCTTCCGCGCGGTGCTTGACGACAAAGGCATGCCGGTAGCCATGCACGCACGTATGACCGGCCAGTCGCTCTACGGCGTGATCAAGGCGGATCGCATGGCCAGGCAAGGTGGCTGGGACGAGACGATGCTGGAGGCCGTCTACGATTGCGTCTACCGCGTGCCGAACCTCAAGGTCGACATGATCGACGTGAAGCAGCCGATTCCCGTGAGTTTCATGCGCAGCGTGGGCTCGACATCGAGCGTTTTCATGCTGGAGAGCTTTGTCAACGAGATGGCGGATGCCGCGCGCATGGATCCGTATCGTTACCGTCGTGCGCTGCTGGCGCACAACCCGTTGGCACTGCGCACGCTTGACGCGGCGGCAAAGGCCGCCAACTGGGATCGCAAGCCGCCCGCCAATGTCACGCGCGCCTTCACGTTCAATCTCTACACCGGCCGTGGCGAGGCATTCCAAACCTACGTGGCCATGGCGCTGGAGCTCCAGCGTGCGGGCCAGTCATTCGCGGTAAAGCGGGTGGTGTGCGCGGTGGAGTGCGGCAGGGCCATCAATCCGAACCTGATCCGGGCGAACATCGAGGGCGGGATCGGCTTTGCGTTGACGAATACGCTCAATAGCGAGATCACCTTCAAGGCCGGGGTGGTGCAACAGAGCAACTTCCACGACTATCCATTGCTACGTCTGGCGGAAATGCCGAAGATCGAAGTCGTCATCGTCGACAGCGATCGTCCGCCGCAGGGCTGCGGGGAGGTTTCGCTCGGGCCAGTGGCTCCAGCCGTGGCCCATGCGCTGTACAAGGCAACCGCGTCGCGACAACGGTCGATGCCGATGAAGCTGGAAGCGTGAAACCGGACGGCGCGACGCGGCGCGCCGTCCGTCATCTCGTGGCCCGCAAGCTAGGGCTTGCGATACCCCAACAGCGCCGACAGATCCCTGGCGGCGGCCTTGACCTCTTTCTCGGTGCGTTCTCGTAACGTGCCATCGACTTCAAAACGCTGCTGCGGACCCGCCACGCTGATCGCCGCGATGACATTGCCGGCGGCGTCGCATACGGGTGCTGCGCACGAATCAATGCCAGGCTCGAAAGCGGAGAAGCTCCATGCGCAGCCGCGTTCGCGGTCGGCCGCGAGAATGTCGGCGAGCCGCGCATGGGTGGCCGGGCTCTGCCGCGTGACCGTCGGCAGGGGATCGTCGCCAAGCCGTGCCCGCAGTTCTTCGGCGGAAAGATGGGCAAGCAGCATGCGGCCCGGGGTGGTCAGGTGCGCCGGCACGCGGCTCCCCACCTGGATGTTGCTCACCAGCCCAGTGTTAGGCATGTCGCGCAGCAGGTAAAGCACATCCCCGCCATCGGGCACGGCGAGATAGGCCGAAAGCTCGAGCGAGCCGCTCAATTGCGCGAGTATGCGCCGCGCGAAGGTGGTCAGGTCGTTGGCAGCCAGCACACGCGAGGCCATCTTCAAGAACGCGAATCCAACAGTGTGGCCGCCCTGCGGAAGGCGCTCGACCATGCCCTCGTGCTCCAGCGTGTCGAGCAGCCGCATGACGGTAACCCGGTTGACGTCGATGCGCCGGCCCACTTCGCTGAGGTTGGCGGTGGAACCGCCCTCGGCGATGAAGCGCAGCAAGCGCAGGCCGCGCATGACCGGTGTTACCAGTTGCTGCGATGAGCCGGTGGATTCGTCGGCATCGGATTCGGAAGGGAGGTTGCGCAAGGCGGCGGGCGTGGGCATGGATGATCGGGCGATGACGGGGAACAGCTTCAGTTCAGCGGCGCGTTCCAGGCGTCGTAATCGTACACCCAGTCGGCATTCCCGCCGGCCTTGAGCCATTCGTTGCCGCGCGATCCAATCTGGATGCGGCTGGTACGTGCGTGACGGGCTGACTGGTAGCGCGTCAGTGCGGCCGGTACGTCGGTGGTGCTGGCGTCGGCGAGGCAACGCGCCATGACCACGCCGTCCTCGATGGCCATGCCGGCGCCTTGCGCCATGAATGGCATCATCGGATGGCAGGCGTCGCCCATCAGGGTGATGTGGCCTGCGGACCATGCGGGCAGCGGGTCGCGCACGTACAGCGCTGAGATGAGTACGTCGTCGCAGGCGTCGAGCAGCGCGCGTGCATCGGGATGGAAACCCGCATAGGCGGCGCGCAGGTCTTCCACGCGGCCCGGCGTGGTCCACGACTCGTTGCGCCAGCTCTCCTGTGCGACGGTGGCAAACACAAAGATCTCGCGGCCCCGGTTCAGCGGGAACGTCACGATCTGGCTGGTAGCTTCGGGTCCCCACCATTTCGTGAAGGCTCCGATGTTCGGAACGCCGGCGAGGCGTTCGGCCGGGACCACCGCCCGGTAGGCGACGACACCGGCAAAAGTGGGATGCTCGTCGCCGAGGATCGCACGACGCACGACCGAGTGGATCCCGTCGGCGCCGATCAAAACGTCCACGTCGTCGCTGGACCCATCGGCAAACTGCACGGTGGCACCGCGCTCGCGCGGGACGATCGCAATGGCCTTCGAGCCCAGCTTCACATTTGCCGGGGGGACTGCTGCTTCGAGGGCCGTCATGAGGTCGCCCCGGTGCATCGTCAGCTGGGGGGCGCCATAGCGGCGCTCGGCTTCGTCCGACATGGCCAGGCGCGACGTTTCTTCGCCGCTGTCCCAGATCCGGCTGATGCGATGCGTCGGACGGGCGGCCGTCTCGCGGAGCGCATCGCCGATGCCGAGCCCGTCGAGCGCGCGCACCGCGTTGGGCGTCAGGTTGATATCCGCGCCGACACGCGCAAAGCGAGTCGCCTGCTCATACACGACGACGTCCATGCCGAGCTTGCGCAGGGCGATGGCCGCAGCCAGGCCGCCAATGCCGGCGCCATTGATGCCGATTCTTCCGTGGATCATGGAATGCTCCTGTATGTTCAAAAATGAACGAAATGTTCATAAAACAGTCGCATGTTTGGGTGAGGCAGTCAAGCGGTGCGGGTGCACGCAAGCTGTTTTTGCCGGCCGAACCCGACGATATGGCCCGCGCTGCCCTGCGGATCCTGGTATCGCAGCGGCTCCGGCACAGCTATTGCACCGGTCCCGACATTGCCGTGGCCATGCCGAGGCCCTTTAAATTCCGGCCGTCCGCTGCCGATAAGGAATCTTCCCGCTCCTCAATACGCGGTGTAGGTTTCGGGTCACTAAATCAAAGAGAGCAATTTTTGCAATGGCTGCGTCCGCAGGAGACCGTTTTCAGCCGCAGGTCGGGGCAGGTATGCCGTTGGCCAGCTTGGCGCTGGAACAGGTCTTATTGCAGTTTCCCGAGCCGCTGCTTCTGAAAAGCCGCCGTGGCGTCTGGCTCTTCGTGAATACCGAGATGTGCCAGCTCATGCAGCGGCCCGCCGAAGAACTGTTGGGGCGCTCCGATGATGAGTTATTCGGTGCGGAACGCGCGGCGACCTATCGCGCTGTCCACGACCGTGTTGTCGAAAGCGGCGAGCATCAGGAAGAAACCGAGGTATTCCGCGTGCGCGATGGGGGTGAGCGGATCCTCCGAACGCGGAAACGCCTGGTGCGGTTGCCGCACTCGCCTGAGCCGCTGATCCTCGTATGGATCACCGATATTACCGACGCACACCGCACGGCAGAGGCCCTTTCCGAAAGCGAGGCACATTACCGGTACGCGGTCGAACTCAGTCCAGAGATTCCCTGGACAGCGGATAAGCAGGGCCGTATCACAGAGGCCGGCCCACGCTGGGCGGCCCTTACCGGCATGCCTGTCGCGGAGGCCCTCGGCGACGGCTGGGCACGATGCGTTCACCCAGACGACCTGCCGCGTGTCAGTGAGACGTGGTCGAATGCGGTGGCTTCGCACCGTGGCGTGGATATGGAATATCGCGTGAAGCTTCGGGACGGCTCATATCGCTGGTTTCGCGCCCGCGCGGCGGCGCGCACTGACGATAACGAGAACGTTATCCGCTGGTATGGAACGCTCGAGGACATAGACGACCGCAAATCGGCCAGCATGGCGATGGAGGGTCTGGCGGCGCGCTTGTCTGCTGTACTCGAGAGCACCACGGATAGCGTCGTGCAACTCGACCACTCCCTGCGACTGACCTACTTCAACGGCAATGCTGCGCGCGCGATGGCTGGCCGCATGCCGGCGCTCGGACGATCGGTGTGGGATATCTTTCCCGAAGAACGTGATGGCGTTTTCGCGGAGCAATACCGGTTGGCAATGACGCGGCAGACGCCTGTCGTGTTTGAGCACTACATGCAGACGCTGCAAGCATGGTACGAGATCCATGTGTATCCGACCGAGGATGGCCTGTCTGTGTTTTTCCGCGATGTTTCCGAGCGAAAGGACGCGGAGCAGCAACTGCTGGCGAACCAGGGGGCGCTCTTCCACATGGCTCGTCACGACCCGTTGACCGGCATCGCGAACCGGTTGCTCTGGCGCGAGCGGATGGAGGAAATTCTCGCGTCGGCCACGCCCCATTCGCTTTCGGCACTGCTATATATCGATCTCGATGGCTTCAAAGGGGTCAACGACGCGTTTGGCCATTTTACCGGCGACATCGTGCTGCAGAAGGTGGCTGCCCGATTGCAGGCGTGCGTCGATGACTCCGAAGCCGTCGCACGTATCGGCGGGGACGAGTTTGTCGTGGTACTTGAGCGTGCCGCGGATCGGCAGGCAATCGATGACCTCGCCCGAAAACTGATCGCGCAGCTCGCGCGCCCGTTCGAACTCAATGCGGAGCGTGTGACGCTGGGCGGCTGCATCGGCATTGCGCTGATACCGGACGATGGGGGGAGTGCCGATGAGCTGTTGCAAGCTGCCGACGTCGCGCTGTACCAGGCCAAGGCGGAAGGCCCTAATGCCTACCGGTACTTCTCGGCCGACGAGGGTGGCCGAACGAAAGTGCGTTTCGAGCGCAAGCGGGCGCTGCATCATGCTGTAGCAGCCGGACAATTCGAACTCCATTACCAACCGATCTACGATCTGCGCTCCGGCCAACTGCGAAGCTTCGAGGCGCTCTTGCGCTGGAGGCATCCGGTACATGGCCTGGTGTCGCCAGCGGACTTCGTGCCGCTGACCGAGGAAACCGGCCTTATCGTGCCAATTGGCGAGTGGGCGTTGAGCGAAGCGTGCCGACAACTGGCGCGCTGGCCGTCCGCCATATCCGTGGGCGTCAACCTGTCGCCGCTTCAGTTTCGGGGCCGCGCGTTGCTGGAAGCCGTCCGCCGGGCGGTCAACGAGTCAGGCGTTCAGTTTTCCCGGCTCGAACTCGAGATCACCGAATCGGTCCTGTTGCGCAACGATCGAGTCAACCTTGAACTGTTGAGAGAGCTGCGCGCCATGGGCGCACGGATTGCGATGGACGATTTCGGGACGGGCTATTCGTCCTTGAGTTACCTCCGAAGCTTCCCGTTCGACAAGATCAAGCTCGATCGCTCGTTTGTCGCGGATCTCGCCACCAGCGCCGAGGCGAGGGCGATTCTCCATGCTGTCCGCAGCCTTGGTGCGGCATTCCGCGTGCGGACCACGGCCGAAGGCATCGAAACGCCCGAGCAGCTATCCGTCGTGCGCCAGGAAGGCTATGACGAAGGTCAGGGCTATCTTCTTGGCCGGCCAACGGATTCAGAAGATGCCTTCGCGTTGGCACATGGGGTAAGAGACGGAGAATCGGATGCCATGAGGTGGCTGCAGCCGATTTCGAGTGCCCCGGGCGTCGGCCGGTAACGACCGTTGACGGCCCCGGGGCGCGATGGCCGCTACGGCAGCAAGGTTTGCAAGGCCGCCTGGGCGTCGCGCCGCAGGCGTTCGATGTCGAGCCCGACCACGGCACCATCCCGCACCACGTGCCGGCCGCGCACGAACACGTCGCGCACGGGCGTTGGCTCGCCGGCCGCAACGGGCGCCGTGGCGATGTCGTGGAAGCCGGCAAAGCGCAAGCCGCTGACGTCGTAGATGGCAAGGTCGGCGGACTGGCCTGGCTGCAGCGTGCCGATGCCTGGCAACCCGAGCACTCGCGCACCACCGGCGGTGCCCCAGTGGATCACCTCTTCGACGCGCGTCTGCGACGCCCCGCCCAGCGCACGATGGATGAGCCAGGCGAAATTGGCTTCGTGGACCATGCTGCCTGATTCGTTCGATGCCACGCCATCGACTCCGATCGATACCGGCACGCCGGCGTCGGCCATGGCACGCACCGGCGCGATACCGCTGCCCAGCCGCGCGTTGCTGACCGGGCAGTGCGCCACGCCGGTGGCCGTCTGCCCGAGCATGCGGATCTCGTCGGGTGTCACCGTGACAAGGTGAGCGAACCACACGTCAGGGCCCAACCAGTCATGATCGGCCACGAACTGTACGGGCGTGCAGTGGAATTTCTCGGCGCAGAAGCGAACGTAGTTGTCGGTTTCCGACAGGTGCGTATGCAGCCGCAACTGCATGCCGCGCGCGAACGCCGCCACTTCGCGCAGCATCGCGGGGGGCATCGAGAACGTGGGTGTGGTGGGTGCCACCACCACGCGACGCAGCGCGTCGGGGCTGGCATCGTGATAGCGCGACTTGAGGCGTTCTATGTCGCCCAGCATTTCGTCGAACGTTTCGGGCACCAGCGCCGTGGCGCGCATGCCAGGATGATCGGCCTTCGATTGCACGGCGCCACCGCGACACAGCACCAGGCGCATGCCGAACTCTTCGGCCACGTCGAACAGCACATCGCCCGTCTCGGCGCCATGGCCGTGGTGATACAGGTAGTGGTGGTCGGCGCAGGTGGTGGTGCCCGACAGCAGCAGTTCCGCCATGCCCAGCCGGACGGCCGCGCGGAAGCTGTCCGGCGTGAAGCGGTCCAGCCGCGGATACGGCACGCTGGCCAGCCATTCCTGCAGATCGGCGTTCATGCCCGCGGGCACGGCCTTGAGCAGGTTCTGAAACAGGTGATGGTGCGTGTTGACCCAGCCGGGATAGATCACGCAGCCGGTGGCGTCGATCACGGTTTCATCGGACAGCGGCGTCAGGTTGGCGGCCAGCTCGGCCACGCGGCCGTCGCGGATGCGGATATCGACGGCGCCGCCCCGGGCGTCGGCACCGGCGCGGCCGGTCATGACGGCGGCCGCGCCCCGGATCAGCATCGGACTAGTCGTCGCCATGATTCAAACCTCCGGAAAGTGTTCGGGCACCACGGCGTGCCGGGCCTGCTCGACGCTGTCGTCGCGCGCGGGGATGCCGTTGAGGACCAGATTCAGAAAGACCGACACCACGCAAGAGATGATCACGCTGCTATGCACGAACGGCTGCAGCGCGGCGGGCAGCTTGTCCAGCAGGTTCGGCATGATCACGGGCATCAATGAGCAGGCGAGCGTGATGGCCACCACGCTGAGGTTGGCCGGCTTGCGTTCATAGTCCACCTGGCCCAGCGTCCGGATTCCCGCGGCTACCACCACGCCGAACATGACGATGGTCGCGCCACCCAGTGCGGCCGCCGGAATCGACGAGAACAGCGCGCCGATCTTGGGTACCAGAGCCACCACACACAGCATGACGCCGCATACGGCCACTACCCAGCGGCTGCGCACGCCGGTGACGATGACCAGCCCCACGTTCTCCATGAACGCGATGAACGGAAAGGCGGCGAACATGCCGCCGATGGCGCTGGCCAGTCCGTTCGCGCGCAGGCCCGCAGTGGCTTCCTGCTCGCTCACGGGCCGCTTGACGATGTCGCCGATGGCCACGAACAGGCCCATCGATTCCACCATCTGCACGACCATCACGATCACCATCGTCACGATGGCACCGGCATTGAACGTGGGCAGGCCGAATGCGAACGGCGTGACCATGGTGAACCACGGCGCACGGGCCACTTCGTCGAAGTTGCCCATGCCCATGAGCCACGCGGCCGCGCCGCCCATCATCAGGCCGATCAGCACGGCCAGGCTGCGCACCAGCCGGCCACCATGGCTGTTGATGAACAGGATCAGTGCCACGGTGCCGAAAGCCACGATGAAGAACATCGGCGAGCCGAACGCTTTGGCGTCATGGCCGCCGCCGGCCCATTGGTAGGCGACCGGAAACAGCGACAGGCCTACCGAGGTGATGATGCACCCGCTTACTACGGGCGGAAAGAAGCGTTTAAGGCGCCCGATCACGGGCGCCAGGAACATCGTGACCACGCCCGCGCCGATCACTGCACCGCAGACCCCGGTGAAGCCAAGCGACGGGTCGGTGCCGATGGCGATGACCGGCCCCACGGAGCCGAATGCCACGCCCTGCATCAGCGGCAGGCGCACGCCGAACTTCCAGAAGCCCACGGTTTGCAGCAGCGTGGCAATGCCGGACGTGAACAGCGCGGTGCTGATCAGCAGCGTGGTCTGCGCCGGTGTCATCTTCAGGGCGCCGGCAACGATCATCGGCACGGCGATGGCGCCAAGATAACTGACCAGCATATGCTGGAAACCAAGCGAGACCATGGCCCGCGCGGGCAGTATCTGGTCGACGGGATCAACGGGGATTGACATGGCTTTCTCCTGCCTTGGACGTGTGGGGTGTGCACCCAAGGTAGCGAGCCCGCAACCGCGTGCGTAGCATCATTGCGAAGGCGCGCGCACGGAAGCGAAATACAGCGGGTTTTCCTCAGCTTGCATGAAACCTGCATGGATCCCTAGCATGCACACATTCCTTGCCGTTCGTCCCTCCGTTTGCACCATGGGCCATCATGCTGCACCAAGAATGAACACCGCGAGTCATGCGCGTGCACTGGATCATGTGCAGGCGCTTTCCGCGCGCGTGTTCGGCCCCACGCGGCTGCATACGGACGATGCAGACCCCGAAGTGGCACTGCAAAGCTGCCAGATCGGCCACCTGACGCTGGCGAGCACGCGCTATGCCCGCGACATGACGGTGGAGCCGGTGCCCGGCAAAGACGAGTACGTCATCCAGACCGTGATCTCGGGCCAGTGCAGCGTCGAGGTCGAAGGCGTATCGGTCACGATGGAGCCGGGTAACACGTGGGTGTTCTCGCCATCGCTGTCCGTGAGGCTGCATTTGGAAGCAGGATGCGAACGCTTCAGCGTTGTGGTGCGGCGGCATGCGCTCGAGGATGCGTTTCGCGCATGTTTCAACTTCGATCCGCCCAGCCCCATGGTCTTTGCGTTGCAGCCATTGCCCGACGCGCAACGCGCCGGACGCTGGCGGGCGTTGATGACGTGGATGCGTGCCGAAGCCGCGATGCGCGAGGATCGGCACGGCCTGCCCGCCGCCGACACGGCTATCGAACAGCTTTGCCTGACCACGTTGCTGGTGGACCATTTCGGGGAGGACGGCAGCCTGCTGCCACGCGGCTATTTGCCGTCATTGCCAGCCTACGTGCGTCGCGCCATTCGGTACCTGCGCGCCAATCTTGGCCAGCCGGTAATGATGCAGGAGCTTGCCGCCCATTGCGGCGTGTGCGAGCGCACGCTGCAGCTTGGCTTTCGCAAGAGCAAGAACACCACGCCGATGGAATACCTGCGCGTGCTGCGCCTGCAGGGCGCGCGCGCCGACCTGCAACGCGCAATACCGGGCCCCGGCGTAGTGTCGGCCATCGCGTTGCGACACGGGTTTACGCACCTGAGCCTGTTCGCGCGCGAATACCGACGCGAATTCGGGGAATCGCCTTCGGCCACGCTGCGTCGCGCGGGATAAAAAAGACGCAGCCGACGTGAGGCGGCTGCGCCATCAATCACCCGCCGATATTGTGGCGGGGTCCCAGAGCTGATTCCGGCGGCGTTGGCGGCTGCGTGCTATGCGGGGAGTTGCGTGGGCTGGCAAACGCCCAGCAGCGTCTGCAGTCTTGCCCGGTCGAGGTTGCGGCCGATAAATACGAACTTGCTTTCGCGAGGCATGTCGCCCCATGCGTCCCCGGGGTGGAAGTCCATCAGCCGGTGCACGGCCTGGAGCACGTGCCGCCGATCGTCGTCGTGCACGGCCACGATGCCTTTCATCCGGAACACGTTGTCGCCTTGGGCGGCCAGCAACGCGCGCAGCCCGTGTTCCAGCCGTTGCCGGTCGAACGGCGCGTCGAACACCAGCGAAACCGACGTGACCGACGGATCGTGACGATGTGCGTGGTCGTCATCGTCATGGCTGTGATCGCATCGTTCGTCGCAGACATGGTCGGCGTGGTCATGATGGGTGTGGTCGTCGTCAGGCAGGCGCGCCGCACCTGGCGTGAAGCCGCCAATGCCCAGAATGCGCGACAGGTCCACCTGCGCGTAGTTCGACCGCAAGATCTGCGCGCCTTCGTTCAGATGATGCAGGCGATGTGTCAGCGCGTCCAGCCGCTCGGCGTCCACCAGGTCGGACTTGTTCAGGATGATGCGGTCGGCGGCCACGATCTGGTCGACGGCCTGGTTGTCGAAGCCGGACAATTTCGGATCGTCCAGATGGTCCTCGATGTGCACCGCGTCGACCAGCGTCAGGATGCCGTCCAGCGTCACCTGCTTCGCCACGTCGTTATCCATGAAGAACGTGGCGGCAACCGGAGCCGGGTCGGCCAGGCCACTGGTCTCAACCAGGATGTGGTCGAATCGCTCAGGCCGTTCGAGCAGCTTCTGCAGGATGGCTACCAGATCGGTCCGTACGTCGACCACGCAGCAGATGCAGCCGTTAGTCATCTGGTAGATCTCTTCGTCGGAGGTCAGCACCAGGTCGGAATCGACGTCGACCTCGCCGAACTCGTTCTCGATCACCGCGATCCGGTGTCCGTGTTTCTGCGTCAGGATGTGGTTCAGCAGCGTGGTTTTGCCCGCGCCCAGAAAGCCGGTCAGGATGGTAACGGGTACGGGCGGGTGGGTGCGGCGATGGGCTTCGATCATGGTGTCTCCCGGGTGATGACTTCGGCGTTGACGGCGGCAAGCGTGGCGCGCATGCCGGCCCAGCGCGAGACCAGGCCGTCATGCGGAATGTCGAACAGGTCCAGCACGCGTCCGACGGTGTGGTTGACGATGTCGTCGACGCGTTGTGGATGGGTATAGAACGCGGGCATCGGGGGCATGACGATGGCCCCCATTTCGGTGACGGTGGTCATGTTGCGCAGATGCACCAGGTGCAGCGGCGTTTCCCGCGTCAGCAAGACTAGCCGGCGGCGTTCCTTGAGCATGACGTCGGCGGCGCGCGTGATCAGGTTGTCGGCCAGCCCGGTGGCCACGGCGGCCAGTGTGCGCATCGAGCAGGGCGCCACCACCATGCCGTCGCAGCGGAACGACCCGCTGGCCAGACTGGCGCCGATGTCGCGCACGTTGTGTACGACGTCCGCCAGCCCTTCCACCTGGGGGCGTTGCAGGCCCAGTTCGTGATGTACGGTGAGCAGGCCGGACGGCGAGCAAACCAGGTGCGTTTCCCAGCCGTCGATCATGCCGAGTGCCTGCAGCAGCCGCACACCGTACGCCGCGCCGCTGGCGCCGGTGATGGCTACCACCAGCCGGCGCGTCGCGTTCATGGGCGGGCCTCCGTCGCGCGCTTTGCCGCCAGCGCCTGCAATACCTGCTCGGGCTTGATCGGATAGTGGCGAAAGCGTACGCCGATGGCGTCGAACACGGCATTGGCGATGGCCGGCCCGATGGCGACGATTGGATCTTCCCCGACGCCCTTGGCACCGAACGGGCCGCCCGGGTCGGGCGCGGCTTCCAGCAGCACGGTGTGGATCTCGGGCATGTCCATGGCCAGCGGCATCTTGTAGTCGACGAAATTGGCGTTCAGCGACCGGCCCGTCTTCACGTCGATCTGGTAGTCCTCGTAAAGCGTGTGACCAATACCTTGCTGGATGCCGCCCTCGATCTGGCCCGCGGCGGCAACCGGGTGAATCACCTTGCCGATGTCGTGCACCGGCACGACCTGCTTCACGGTGACGAAGCCAGTCTCGGTATCGACTTCCACTTCGACGAAATGCGCGGCAAACGAGTACGACTTGGTGGGGTGATAGGTGGCGGTGCCCACCAGTTGCGCGGCGGGCAGGCCCTTACGCGGCATCACGGCTTCGCGCACGGTCATCGTCGGGCCCTGGCGGCCACGTACCGAGATCACGCCGTTCACGATATCGAGGTCCGCCGGTTCCGCTTCCATCTGTTTCGCCGCGCGCGCCAGCAGCTGCGTCTTGATGTCGGCGGCCGCCATCTGCGCGGCGCGTCCCACCATGTAGGTAGTGTGGCTGGCGAATGCGCCAATGTCCCACGGCACCACATCGGTATCGCCGTGTACCACGCTGACCGATTCGAACGGAATGGCCAGTTCTTCGGCCACGATCTCCGCCAGCGCCGTATGCGCGCCCGTCCCCAGTCCGGCGGCGCCGGTCAGCAGCACCACGGTGCCGTCCTCGTTCATCTTGACGATCGCATTGGCCTGTTCCTTGATACCCGGATAAGCGCTGCTGCCGTGCATTTCGCAGCCGATGCCCCAGCCGCGCCGGAGCACGCCGTGCTGCCGGCGCGTTTCGGCGCGGCGAGCGTTCCAGTTCACCACTTCCATGCCCTTGCGGATGCACGCTTCCAGACCGTGGCCGATGAGCGGATGGTTGGACGGTGCGATATCGCCTTCACGGACCGCGTTGCGCAGCTTCAGTTCGGCGGGATCGACGCCCAGTCGTTCGGCGGCCTCGTCCATCTGGATGTCGAGCGCGTAGTACGTCTGTACCACGCCATAGCCACGGAAGGCGCCGGCGATCGGGCTGTTGGTGTAGACGCAGCGGCCTTCCAGCCTGACGTTCTCGCATCGATACAGCGACACCATGGCCGCCGTGCCGACATTGGTCACGCCGGGCCCGTGCGAACCGTACGCGCCAGAATTGAAGACCACCTTCGCTTCGCGCGCGGTGATGGTGCCGTCGTTGCGAAAGCCTTGCCGCAGCCAGATCCTGGCCGGATGGCGCGTGCGTCCGCCCAGGAAGGTCTCTTCGCGCGTGTATTCCATCCGTACCGGACGATGCGTCTGGCGTGCCAGGAGCGCGCACAGGAACTCCGCCTGGAAAAGATCCTGCTTGGCGCCGAACCCGCCGCCCATGTGATCCACCAGCACGCGCACCTTGTGCAGCGGCAGGCCCAGCACCTCGGCCATGATGCCGCGCACCATGAACGCGGTCTGCGTCGAGATCCACACCGTCAGGTTGCCGTTACCGTCCCACTTGCAGGTCAGCACGTTCGGTTCCATGTAGGCCGGCGTGGGACGGCCGCCTTCGTACACGCCTTCGAGGATGAAGTCGGCTTCGGCAAAACCCTTGTCTACGTCGCCACGCTCGATCTTGACCGGCGGCAGCACAAGGTTCCCGCCCGGTTCGCGGTCGTGGATCAGCGCGGCGCCTGGCGCGGTCGCATCTTCCACAGTGAAGAGCGCCGGCAGGGCTTCGTACTCGACCTGGATCAGTTCGATGGCGCGCGCCGCGATGTCCTCGCTGGTGGCCGCAACGGCCGCGACACCTTCTCCCCAGTAGCGGACCTTGTTGTCCAGGATGTACTGGTCGCCGGTGACTGACGCCGAGCGCGGATGTGGCGATCCCGCGTGCAGCACGCGCGGCACGTTTTCATGCGTGAGGATTGCTTTGACACCCGGCAGCGCCAGCGCGGCCGAAGTATCGATGCTGACGATGCGCGCGTGTGCCACGTTGCATCGCTTGA
This sequence comes from Ralstonia sp. 25mfcol4.1, assembly GCF_900104095.1. Taxonomy (GTDB): domain Bacteria; phylum Pseudomonadota; class Gammaproteobacteria; order Burkholderiales; family Burkholderiaceae; genus Cupriavidus. Next base: position 86,084 of record NZ_FNJO01000016.1, read on the forward strand.
GCTTGGCGTGCAACAGGCCAGCCATCGGCATGTCCGATACGTACTTGGCGTTGCCGGTGACCTTGTCCAGCAGGTCGGCGCGCTTGACGCTGTGTCCAATCACGGCGTGGGTCATCGTGCGTTCTCCGTCAGTGCGTGAGCGGCGTCGCCGTCTGGATGGCGCATGGCCTCGGCCGTCCGTTCCACAGCTTCGATGATCCTGGTGTAGCCCGTGCAGCGGCAGATGTTGCCCGAGATGGCAAAGCGGATTTCCTGCCGCGTGGGCTGCGGGTTGGCATCGAGCAATGCCTTGATGGCCACGATGAAGCCAGGTGTGCAGAAACCGCATTGCGCTGCACCGCAGCGCATAAACTGTTCCTGAATCGGATGCACCTCGTCTGCGGCGGGCTGGATGCCTTCGATCGTGACGATCTTGCGGCCGTGGGCTTCGGGCGCCAGCATCAGGCAACTGTTCATCGGCATGCCGTCAACCAGGATCGTGCACGATCCGCATTCGCCCACATCGCAGCCCTTCTTTGTACCAGTAAGTCCGGCGTCGGCGCGCAGCGCATCCAGCAATGTACTGTTGGGTTCCACGGCAAGCTCGCGGACTTCGCCGTTGATATCCACTTCGATCAGTTTGCGCATCACAGTGTCTCCAGGGCTTGGGCGATGGCGCGGCGTGTCAGCACCCCCACCATCTCGCGGCGATATTCGGCGCTTGCGCGCACGTCGCTGATCGGCCGTGCATCTTCCATGGCGGCATGCGCGGCCTGCAGAATCAGCGCGTCGGTGACGGGGCGATGGCGCAGCACCGCTTCGGCATGTCGTGCCCGAATTGGCGTGGGACCGACTGCGGCAAGCACGATCCCAACGTCGGTGCAATGCCCGCGATCCACCGTGATTGACACGGCCACGCCGACGGTCGCCAGTTCCATCTGTACGCGCCGTCCGTGCTTAATGTACGCCTTGCCGGTGTGCGGGGCCGGCGCGGGAATGGTGATGCGCGACACCAGCTCATCTGGCGCAAGGGCGGTCTTGCCGGCGCCAGTCACGAAGTCTTCCACGGACATCGAACGCGAGCCTTGCAGGCCGTACAGATGCACCGACGCGTTGTCGGCGATCAGTGGCGCGAGCAAATCGGCCGACGGCGATGCGCGGCACACATTGCCCACCACGGTGGCGCGGTTGCGTACCTGGATCGAGGCGAAGTCCGTGACGGCCCTGGCCAGGCTGGCGTAGTGACGACGCACCGCATACGACGTTTCCACCTCGCGCGTGGTAACCAGCGCGCCGATGCGCAGGCCATCAGCGAGATCGAATGCAAGCACGTCCATGCCGGGAATTTTCTTGATGTTGATGACGTGCGAGGGCTGGCGATGCGATTCCTTGATCTGCACGAGCAGGTCGGTGCCGCCGGCCAGCACGCTGGCGCCACCGCCACAGCGATGCAGCAGCGCCGCGGCCTCTGCAAGCGTGGCGGGTTCGAGATATTCAAACGCTCTCATCTTCGGCTCCTGTGGGATGCTTGCGGCCCGTGCGGGGCGTGCATTTGCCGCTGACCGTGCCTCGATCATGGTGGGCGAGCCGTCATCGGTAAATACCCATAATCGGATTTATTCATCGTGTTACCCTTTGAATCACTGCCAAGCCGACGCCGTTACGGCGCACCACAGAGCAGGGGGAGACATGCCAGTCAACATGAACGTATCGCTGCGGCAGCTGCGCGCCTTCGTGGCCGTCGCCGAGGAATTGCATTTCACGCGCGCGGCGGAAAAGCTGAACCTATCGCAGTCGTCGGTCAGCGCGCTGATCCAGGAACTGGAAGGCAACCTGGGCATCAAGCTGTTCGACCGCCATACGCGCCTGATGCAAATCACGCAAGCCGGCGCGGAGTTGCTGCCAATGGTCAGGAAGGCCGTGGCCGACATCGACAGCGTGATCGACAGTTCCGCCGAGTTGCGCTCACTTGGCCGCGGCCGTGTGTCGATTGCCGCGTCGTCGATCCAGGCGGCACTGATGCTGCCGCGTTTCATTCGCGAGTTCTGCGTGGGCCATCCCGGCGTGAAAGTGGAGCTGCACGACGTGGCCGAGGACGAAGTGCCGCGCATGGTCAGCGCGGGCGAGGTCGACTTCGGCATCGGCACGATCCCGGAAGGTCAGCCCGATCTCAGTGCCCATCGGCTATCTTCCGACGCATTCGTGATCGTGATGCTGCCCAGCCATCCGCTGGCTCGCCGGCGAGAACTGACGTGGGAAGACGTGGCGAAGCTGCCGGTGATCGGGCCGCACCGCGGCAATCCCATTCGCGACTGCCTGGACGCCGCACTCGCCACGCGCGGCATTTCGCTGTCGCGTGTGCACGAGGTGTTCCTGCCGCTGACCATGGTGGGCATGGTCGATGCCGGATTAGGCGTCGCAGTGATGAGCACGGCTGTCACGCGGCTGACGTCGGCGCTGGGTCTCGTGACCGTCATGCCGCAAGACCCTGTCATTTCGCGCGACATCAGCCTCCTGATGCATGCGGACCGATCGCTGTCCCCATCCGCGCAATCGTTTCGGGATCTGCTGATGCGACATCGGAGCGATCTGGGGAAATAGAGCGGACGCGACTGTTGCCACGGCGTGGCTTCGCGCCACCGCGCCCGCTCTTCCCCGCTACGCTTTTGTTCGCGGGAGAACAGCCGAAACCACCAACCGCTACGCCACCTTCTTCGCCAGAATCTGCGGGGCATCTTCGGCGCGTACGTTGAACAGCAGGTTCAGCAGCACCGCGCACAATGTGCCGAGCAGGATGCCGTTCTGGCAAAACTTGGCCAGCAGTTCGGGCAATTGCGCGAAGAACCTGTCGGCCACCAACGGGATCATGCCTAGCGCCACGCTCACGGCAACGATGTACGCGTTCTTCTTGTTTTCTACGAAATCCACGTGTGCGAGTATGCGCACGCCCGTGGCCGCGACCATGCCGAACATCACCAGCGCTGCGCCTCCCAGCACATATTGCGGAATCGACGCGGCAAAGAATGCGAGCTTGGGCAGGCAGCCCAGCACGATCAGGATGCCGCCCGCCGTGGCGCATACCCAGCGGCTGCGCACGCCGGTCACCTGCACCAGCCCCACGTTCTGCGCATATGACGTGTAGGTGAACGTATTGAACACGGCGCCCACCAACGCGCCTACACCGTCGGCGCGCAGGCCGCGCGCCAGATCGTCGGGCGTGACGGGACGTTCCACGATTTCGCCCAGCGCCAGGAACTGGCCCACGCCTTCGATCATGATCACCACCATGACCACGCACAGCGTGATCGACGTCATGAGGTCGAAGGTGGGCCATCCGAAGTGGAATGGCGTGATCAGCGCCACCCAGTCGGCCGCATGCACGCCGGCAAACGTGACCTTGCCCAGCGCCACCGCGATCGCAAATCCCACCGTGATGCCGATCAGCACCGCGATGTTGCAGAGGAAGCCCTTGAAGAACGCGATCATGCAGAGCACCGTCAGCAACACCACGGCTGCGATGCCGATATGCAAGGGCAAGCCATATGCGGGATTGGGCACGGGGCCTGCGGGCGTGTTCAGCGTGGGGTTGCCGCCGGCTGCCCAGTTCACCCCCACACGCATCAGCGAAATGCCGATGACCAGGACCACGGTGCCGGTCACCACAGGTGGAAACCAGCGGATGAGCCGGCTTACGTACGGTGCAGCCAGGAATGTGAACACGCCGGCCACCATCACTGCCCCAAAAACGGCTGGCAGCCCCAGCGACGGGTTCGAGCCGGTGGCGATGATCGGCGCGATGGCCGTGAAAGTGACGCCCATCATCACAGGCAGGCGGATGCCGATCTTCCCGATGCCGATGCTCTGGATCATCGTGACCAGGCCGCAGCAGAACAGGTCCGCCGCGATCAGGAACGCAATCTGGTCCTTGGGCAGATGCAGCGCGCCGCCGATGATCAGCGGCACCGCAATCGCGCCCGCGTACATCACGAGCACATGTTGCAGTCCAAGCGCGGCCAGCCTGAGCGGGGGCAAGACTTCATCCACCGGGTGCACCGTCTCGATCCGGTGCCGATTGGGGTTGGGGGCCATGCTGTCTCCTTCGTCTTCCAGGCCGGTACTGCCCGCGTGGTGGTTCGGAAAGGGAAGAGCAGCTGCAGCCCACGTGGGCTATGCCACGTTCTCCCGCCACCTGCGTGTCGTTGTCAGGGCAGCATGCCAGCGACCGGACATTGGGTAAATGGGGCGTTTGGATGAATGGATCGGGTAGCCCGATCAATGCCGCACGCCGTGGATGGTTGAATGCGTGACTCAGTGTTTTCCCGTATCGATGCGCGCAAGCAGCGCGGCGGCGCGCGCCATCGCATCGTCATCGATCCGTGCGCGGACGCCGTCGAAGTTTGGCCCGCGCGTGGCGTCGAGTCCCATACGCGAAGTGGTGCCGACACCCGAAGCCGACGGGTCCAGCGCGCTGCCGGGCAAGCCGTCCACGATCACCACGTCCAGATGCGGCTGCAGATGCGTAGCCATGGCCCATAGCACCTGCTCGTCGTTCGTGATGTCGACGTCGTGGTCCACGGCGACCACGGTCTTCAGGTACGGATCCCAGCCAAGGAGGCCCAGCATGACCTGGCGTGCTTCTCCCGGGCGCGACTGGCGCAGCGCCACGTAAGCATGAAAATGCGTGCCGGAGCTGGGGTAGTGCACGGAAGTGACGGAGGGAAAGCGATCCTTGAGCTTTTCCACCATCTCCGATTCGCGCGGAATGCGACCGAGGTTCAAATGCTCGGAAGAATTGCCGCCGACCACGTCGACCAGCCACGCGTCGGTGCGTCGCATCACGGTTTCCACGCGCAGCAGGTTGTTGGTGGAGCGATCGGACGAGTAGCCGGTAAACTCGCCGAACGGCCCTTCGTCCACACGCGCGCCGGGATCAAGCACCCCTTCGAGGACGATTTCCGCATGTGCCGGCACCTCGATGCCGTATCGCGGGGTGCGCACGACGTCAAGCGGTGCACCGAACAGTCCGCCCGCCACCTGCCGCTCATCCACGCCATAGGGCAGACGTGCGGCGCCAGCCAGCATGAACAACGGATGCGCGCCGATCACCATGGCCACCGGCAGCGGCCTGCCCAGTTCGGCCGCACGCTGGTACATCCGCCACAAGTGGCCGCGCGAATGCAGGCTCGTGGCAATCTCGTTTGGCGAATGCAGCATCGAACGGTGGTAGCTGGCGTTGCCGATGCCCAGCTCCCGGTCTTCGGCGATCAGGATGGCGTTTGTGATATACGGCCCGCGATCTGTGGCGAAGTGCCGGATGGCAGGCAGGGTGGTCAGGTCCACATGTTCCTGCACGATGCCGGTTACTTCGCCTGAATCGAGCACCCGTGGCAACAGCAGGCGTCGCGCGCGCGCCTGGTATTCAGCGTGGATGCCGGCGGGCGAGACACCTCCAAGCATACGTCCCACGCGTTCGCGTGACGCGAACAGGTTGGTGACCAACGGTGTGCCTAACGCAGTCACGTCGTCAAACCTCACTATGGGATGACGCTGTTGGGCGGCCAGCGCCCATACCAGCGCGGAGGGGTCCTGGTTGGCGGTGACCGGCTCGCGCACGGTCAGGACATCGTCGGGAAATGCCGCGCAATAGGCGGCCAGGAAAGTGTGAAAGTCCTGCGAGGTGTCTTCGAACACCGGGCCGGATCCCTGACCGGTATGTCGGTCGATACCTGGCAGGGAAGTCGAGGCAGTCATGGCATGGCTCCGCTTGGGATACTTCAACGGGACACCGTTGCCGCGCACGGGCGCGGGCGTCGAGGTTGACGACGCGCCCGTGTGTGACCAGACGGGAAAGTGAAACGTCAGTTGCTGCGGCCGGATCAGGCGTAGATGTGCTTGCTGGCGTAGGTGTCGTTCAGGCGTACCTGAGCTTCTTCCTGCGTTTTCGGCGGCGGCGTGGTCTCGATGCCAACCAGCCGGGCAATGTTGTTGCCCATGTAGTCCTCCAGGCCGTCCTCATCGAGATCCATGCCTTGGGGCGCAGGGCCGCAAAGCATTTCCAGTTCGCGCAGCCACATGCCGGGTTCGTTCGGCGGCGTGTCGGTGCCGAAGACGATCTTGTCCCGCGGCAACTGGCGTGCGAACTCGACAATACGCGACTGGAAGCACCAGCCCGATTCGCAGTAGACGTTCGGCGTGTCCATGGCCATCCAGAACGCCTCGAACGAGTAGTTGCCGCCGGTCTGGATGCCGAAGTGCCCGATGATGAAATTGACCATCGGAAATTCGCGGATGACCGGATAGAACATGGTCGGAATGGTGTAGGGTCCGTCGCCGGTATGGATCAGCACCACGATGTTGTACCTGGCGCAGACCTTCATGGCGGGACGCAGCCAGTCCAGTGCGCGATCCGGCCGGTAGCCGTGCATGTTGGCATGCAGCTTGAGCATCTTGAAACCGTATTCCTTGACGTGGAATTCCAGCTCCTGTGCGCCTTCTTCCGGGCCCCACCGCGGGTTGAACGTGAAGTTGCCGATGAAGCGGTCCGGATACTTTTGGCACAAGCTGGCCACGTAGGCCATGTAGTCGCGAATGCCCTCGCGGCCGCGGCGGTTGCCGTCGCGATAGCCGGTGTTGCCCGGCGGCGGCTGGATGAAACCCATGTCGATGCGGCGCGGCTTGCCGTTGATGATGTAGGGGCCGTCCATCATCTTGAGCAGGCGTTCGCCGGTGAAGGGCTCGCCCGTGTGTCGCCAGGCTTCGTCGACAAGGTTGGTCGGGTGCAGGTGGGTGTCGATGATCATGTTCGTATGCTCCGTCGGAATCTCTTTGGGGTGTCCGCGTTCATGCGGCCAGGCGCGCTTTGGCTTCTTCCAGCGAACGCGGCACCGGCGTCGGCTCCAGGCCGATCATGCGGGCGACGTTGTTGCCGAGGTAATCCTCGAGCATGTCTTCATCGAGATTGAGTCCCTGGGGCGGCTCGAAGCACAGCACCTCCAGCAGACGCAGCCACATGCCTGGTTCGTTCGGAGGCGTGTCCGAGCCGAACAGGATCTTGTGCTTCGGGAGCACCTTCGCGAATTCGACGATCCGGGATTGCAGGCACCAGCCGGATTCGCAATAGACGTTAGGCATGTCCATGGCCATCTGAAACGGCTCGAAGCAATACACGCCGCCGGTCTGCACGCCAAAATGGGCCATGATGAAGTTGACGGTCGGAAACTCCTTCATCATCGGCACCCATTCGGTGGGGATGCTGTACGGGCCGTCGCCAGTGTGCAGCTTCACCAGCACGCCCAGTTCCGCGCATTTCCGCAGGGCGGGGCGCAGCCAGTCCAGCGCGCGATCCGGCCGGTATGCGTGCATGTTGGCCTGGAACTGCACCATCTTGAAACCGAGCTTCCGCACATAGTGCTCGATCGCATTGACGCCATTTTCCACGCCGCACCGCGGGTTGTAGACAAAGCAGCCGATGAAGCGGTCCGGATACGTGGCCACCATCTCGCGCGTGTAGGCCATGTAGGCGTCGATGGATTCGCCGCCCGATTTCACGCCGTCGGTATAGGTGTAGATCGTGTTGCCTTGCGGCGGCTGGATGAACGCCTTGTCGATGCGGCGCGGCTTGCCGTTGATCGTGAACGGGCCATCCATCATCTGGATCAGACGCTCGCCGGTAAACGGTTCGCCGTCATGGCGCCAGGCCAGGTCGACCAGATTGGTCGGATAACAGCTGGTGTCGATGATCATTGAGATTCCCTAACGATGACTCTGGTGAAAGGCTTGGAGTCTGGTCAGGGGAGGTGGGACCGGTCTGGTCATGGCGCCACTGACAGGAACTCCGTCAGTGAGCAATCTCCAGATGAACCTCGCGGCATTGCGCCGCTGCTGTTCGATCGACCGCTTCTACCCACGCGTTCGTTATATAGCCTGCCGCCCGCAGGCGTCAAGCGCGACTTGTGGTGCGATGCACGAACAGCGAAAGCTGCGTCCCGGCCACGCGGCGGCGCTGTCTACCTGCGCTGGTCGTCGCTGCGTCGGGGTTTACGCGCAAAAAGGAAATTCCGCTTGAGATATCAGGTAGCTTGATAATACACTGACACCATCGCGAAACCGGATTACCGAGGAGAAGCAGAGATGGCTGATTACGAAGGGCGCTGGAAGGCTGTGAAGGTCAGTGTGGAAGAGGGCATTGCGTGGGTGACGTTCAACCGTCCCGAGAAGCGCAACGCGATGAACCCGACGCTGAACGCCGAGATGGTTCAGGTGCTGGAAGAGCTGGAGCTGGATGCGGACGCCAAGGTGCTGGTCCTGACCGGCGCCGGTGACGCCTGGACGGCGGGCATGGATCTGAAGGAGTACTTCCGTGAAGTGGATGCCGGCCCTGAGATCCTGCAGGAGAAAATCCGCCGCGATGCGTCGCAGTGGCAATGGCGGCTCCTGCGCATGTACAGCAAGCCGACTATCGCGATGGTCAACGGCTGGTGCTTTGGCGGCGGCTTTTCGCCGCTGGTTGCCTGCGACCTGGCAATCGCCGCGGACGAGGCCACCTTCGGCCTGTCGGAGATCAACTGGGGCATTCCGCCCGGCAACCTGGTCAGCAAGGCAATGGCCGATACGGTCGGTCACCGCAAGGCGCTGCACTACATCATGACGGGCGACACCTTCACCGGCAGCGAGGCCGCCGCGATGGGCCTGGTCAACGAGAGCGTGCCGCGCGCCCAACTGCGCGAGCACACGATCGCGCTGGCCGGAAAGCTGCTCGAGAAGAACCCGGTGGTGCTGCGGGCGGCCAAGATTGGCTTCAAGCGCAGCCGCGAACTGACGTGGGAGCAGAACGAGGACTACCTGTACGCAAAGCTCGACCAGGCCCAGCTGCGCGATCCCGAGCACGGCCGCGAGCAGGGTCTGAAGCAATTCCTCGACGACAAGTCGATCAAGCCGGGCCTGCAGGCTTACAAGCGCGCCTGACCGGCCGTCAACCCCGATCGAGACGGCGGCCCAACGAGCCGCCGCCAGGAGACAACGCTGATGAACGAACTGACCATGCTGATTGGCGGGCAGGATCGGCCCGCCACCAATGGCGCCACCTTCGAACGCCGCAATCCGGTGAACGATGCCGTGGTGTCGCGCGCCCCGGCAGCCACGCTCGCGGATGCCGATGCCGCCGTCAATGCTGCCGCGGACGCCTTTCCGGGGTGGGCTGCACTACTGCCGGGCGAGCGCCGCCGCCGGCTGCTGAAGGCCGCCGACCTGATGGACCAGCGTACGCAGGACTTCATCCGCATCGGCGTGGCTGAGACCGGCGCCATGCCAAACTGGTACGGCTTCAACGTGATGCTGGCGGCCAACATGCTGCGCGAGGCCGCCGCGATGACGACGCGTATCGAGGGCAGCGTGATTCCCTCGGACGTGCCGGGTAGTCTGGCCCTGGCAGTGCGCCAGCCGTGCGGCGTGGTGCTTGGCATTGCGCCGTGGAACGCGCCGGTGATTCTCGGCACCCGCGCCCTGGCGATGCCGCTCGCGTGCGGCAACACGGTCGTGCTCAAGGCATCCGAGGCGTGTCCTGGCGTGCATCGCCTGATCGGGACGGTGCTGCAGGAGGCGGGGCTTGGTGACGGTGTCGTCAACGTGGTCACGAACGCGCCCGAGGATGCGGCGCAGGTGGTCGAGCGGCTGATTGCGCATCCCGCCGTGCGCCGCGTCAACTTCACCGGCTCTACCCACGTGGGCCGGATCATCGCCCAGCACGCGGCCCGGCATCTGAAGCCGGCGCTGCTGGAGCTTGGCGGCAAGGCGCCGTTGCTGGTGCTCGACGATGCGGACCTCGATGCGGCAGTCGACGCCGTGGCTTTCGGTGCCTTTTTCAACCAGGGGCAGATCTGCATGTCGACGGAGCGCGTGATCGCTGACCGCAAGATCGCCGACCGGTTCGTCGAGAAGCTGGCCGCGAAGGCGAAGACGCTGCGGGCTGGCGATCCCGCCGATCCCGCCAGCGTGCTGGGCGCGCTGATCAGCAAGGATGCCGCGCGGCGCATCGCCGCATTGGTGGAGGACGCGCGCGCGCAAGGCGCAAGCCTGCCCGTGGGTTTGCACACAGACGGCGCGATCGTGCAGCCGGTCATCGTCGACGGCATCGCGCCGGGCATGAAGCTCTACCGTGAGGAATCGTTCGGCCCGGTAGTGACGGTTGGGCGCGTGGATGGCGACGACGAGGCGGTACGCATGGCCAACGACAGCGAATATGGCCTCTCCGCGTCGGTATTTAGCCGCGACGTGTCGCGGGCGATGTCGGTTGCCCAACGAGTCGAATCGGGCATCTGCCACATCAACGGTCCCACCGTGCATGACGAGGCACAGATGCCGTTTGGCGGCGTCAAGGCGAGCGGCTATGGACGCTTTGGCGGCCAGGCGGCAGTGGCCGAGTTCACCGACCTGCGCTGGATCACGATCCAGAACACCCCGCGCCACTATCCGGTCTGAACCGGCGGCCGAGCCACATACTCCCCGCAGAGGGAGGCAACAAAACAGTGAGGAGACAGGACGTGAAAAACGTCTCGACGCAAGGCCCCCCCGGCCCCGGGGGCGCTGCAGTGTCCTACCGCGACGTCGCCATTGGGCGCACGGACGCCGAGTTCTGCCGCGACGGCGACATCTGGCGCGTGCGTTCGCGGGAAGTGCTGCAGGACTATCCGGAACGGATGTCCGATTGCCTCGCCACCGGCGCCGCACGTCACCCGGCGCGCGTGCTTGCTGCGCAGCGCGGCCCCGACGGCAACTGGATCACGATCACATATGGCGAGATGCTGGCGCGTGCACGATCGATCGGGCAGGCGTTGCTGGACCGTTCGCTGAGCGCCGAGCGGCCGCTGCTGATCCTTTCCGGTAACGACCTCGAGCATCTGCAACTGGCGCTCGGCGCGCTTTGGGCTGGCGTGCCGTTTTCAGCCGTATCCCCGCAGTATTCGCTGGTCTCCGGCGACTTCGGCAAGCTCCGGCACGTGTTCGATTTGCTGACGCCCGGCCTGGTCTACGCCGCCGATGGCCCAGCGTTCGCGCGCGCTATCGAAGTCGTGGTGCCGGCCGGCGTCGAGGTCGTGACGCGTGACGGTCATCTTCCCGGGCGCGCCGCGACGTCGTTCGATGTGTTGGCACAGACGCGTCCCGGCAGTGTTGACGCTGCCAACGCTGAGGTTGGTCCCGATACGATCGCCAAGTTCCTCTTCACCTCCGGCTCCACGCGGCAGCCCAAGGCGGCGACGACCACGCACCGCATGCTGTGCAGCAACCAGCAAATGCTGCGGCAGGCGATGCCGGAGCTCGGCCGTGTGCCGCCGGTTCTGGTTGACTGGCTGCCCTGGAGTCATACGTTCGGCGGCAGCCACAATGTCGGCATCGTGCTCTACAACGGCGGCACGCTCTACATCGACGGCGGACGGCCGTTGCAGGGTGCCTTCGATGAAACGCTGCGCAACCTGCGCGAGATTGCGCCCACGATCTACTTCAACGTGCCGAAGGGTTGGGAGGAACTCGGCAGGGCGCTGGAACATGATGCCCGGCTGTGCGAGACGTTCTTTTCGCGCGTCAATCTCTACTTCTTCGCCGCCGCCGGCCTCTCGCAGGAGGCGTGGGACCGGCTCGAGCGCGTCACCGAGGCGCATTGCGGACAGCGCATCCATATCATGTCCGGACTCGGCATGACGGAGACCGCACCGTCGAGCATGTTCACGACAGGCCCGGTCGCGCGCTCCGGCTATGTCGGCCTTCCTGCCGCGGGCTGCGAGCTGAAACTGGTGCCGGCCAACGGCAAGTACGAGGCCCGTTTTCGCGGGCCGCACGTCATGCCGGGTTACTGGCGCGCGGAGGCGGACCCCGAGCGGCAGGTGTTCGATGAGGAAGGCTACTACTGCACTGGCGATGCACTGCGCTTTGTCGATCCCGAGCGGCCGGCGCTTGGTTTCCAGTTCGACGGGCGCATTGCCGAGGACTTCAAGCTCAGCACCGGCACGTTTGTGAGTGTCGGGCCGCTGCGCGCGCGGGCGATCGGGGCCGGAGCCCCTTTCGTCCAGGACGTGGTGATCGCGGGCGCGGACCGAGACGAGATCGGTCTACTCGTCTTTCCGCAAATGGCGGAATGCCGCCGCCTGGCCGGCCTGCCTGCGGACACGGGCACGCGGGAAGTGCTGGCGTCCGCGCCGGTACGCGAAGCCTTCGCGGCGATGCTGCGCAAGCTCGACCTCACTGCCACGGGCAGCGCCACGCGCGTCAGGCGGCTGCTGTTGCTCGAAGCGGCGCCGTCGCTCGATGACGGCGAACTGACCGACAAGGGCTCGATCAACCAGCGTGCCGTGCTTACGCGCCGCGCTGCGCTTGTCGACGTGCTTTACGACGACGCCGGCCGCGATAGCCGCGTGATCCGTTTGCAGGAAGCCGCGCCGCAGAGCCGGCAAGCATGACAGCAGCAACGCCGACACGATCGGCCATGACAAGAGGAGACAACAGATGAAATTTGGACGGGCAGGTCTCGCAGTGCTGGCGGCAGCGCCGGCAATCGCGGGCGCGCAATCGGTGACGCTCTATGGCGTCGTCGATACCGGCGTCGAGTACGTCAACAACATCGGCACCGCGAAGAACAGTGTGGTGCGTATGCCAACGCTGACCGGCACGGTGCCGTCGCGCTGGGGGATACGCGGCAGCGAGGATCTCGGTGGCGGCCTGAAAGGCGTGTTCGTGCTCGAGTCCGGGTTCACGCCCGACGCCGGCGCGTCGGGCCAGGGTGGGCGTCTGTTCGGACGACAGGCGCTGGTGGGGCTCTCGGGGCCCTGGGGCCAGGTCGGGGTCGGCCGCCAGTACACGATGCTGTTCTGGGCGACGCTGGACGCCGACATTCTTGGCCCGAACGTCTATGCTTCCGGCTCGCTCGACAGCTACCTGCCGAATGCCCGCGCGGACAACGCGGTCGCATACAAGGGCACGTTCAACGGACTGACGGTGGGGGCGACCTACAGCTTCGGCCGCGACACGGTCAATGCCGGACCGAGCCCGACGGGCCAGAACTGTGCCGGCGAAAACCCGGCGGACAAACGGGCGTGCCGCGAATGGTCGGCGATGCTGCTGTACGAATTCAAGGGGCTTGGTCCGACGATTGGGCTGTCCGCCGCCTACGACTCGTTGCGGGGTGGTCCCGGTGCGTTCGGCGGCCTCACAAGCAGCAGTTTCACGGACGACCGCCTGTTTCTTGGCGGCTACGCAATCTTTTCCCAGACCAAGGTCGGCCTCGGCTGGATTCGGCGCGACAATGACGGCAGCCCCACGCCGCGCAGCGACATGATCTACGGCGGCGTCTCTCACGACGTGACCCCGGCTTTCAATGTCGCCGGACAAGTCTATTACTACAAGTTCCACAACAGCGATAACAAGGCGATGCTCTACGCGCTGCGCGGCACCTACGCGTTCTCGAAGCGCACGTCCGTCTACGCGACAGCCGGCTACATCAATAACAGCGGCCAACTGACCCTTTCGGTCAGTGGCGGCGCCACGGGGTCCAATACCGGCCCGGGCGGCCAGCAGTTCGGTGTGATGACCGGCATCAAGCATATCTTCTGACCTCCGCCTGCAAGAGGCAGACCAGGGCGCCAAGAGGCGGCGACGAGATACGCCAGGGCGCCCGATACACGACAACGAGGAGACAAGTCATGACAACACGCCGCGATCTTCTTCAGGCGTTGATGGCCGCATCCGCATGCGGTGCGCTGTCGCCCCTGGCCGCGCTCGCCCAGGCGGTCCAGCAGGCGAAGGTACTCTATGGTTTTCCGGCCGGCAGCGTGGGCGACCAGGTTGCCCGGCGGGTCGGCGAGAAATTCGCCAACACGGCGTTCTCGCGCAGCGGCGCGGTGGTGGATAACCGCCCCGGCGCGGGCGGGCGTATCGCGCTCGAACTGCTGAAAGCATCCCCGGCCGACGGTAGCGTGCTTGCGCTCTCGCAAGCATCGGCGCTGTCGACTTATCCGCATGTCTATACGAAGCTCAGCTATTCGGCGGCGGACTTCGCACCGATCTCCACGGCCGCATACATGACGTTTGCGCTCGCCGTGGGACCGGCGGTGCCCGCCAATGTGCGGACTGTGAAGGACTACATCGCGTGGGCGAAGGCTCACCCAGCGGACGCCAACTACGGCTCGCCGGGCGCGGGATCGACACCCCATTTCGTCGGTGCGCTGTTTGGGCTTAACGCGGGCCTGGACTTGCGCCACGTGCCCTATCGTGGCTCGCTGCCCGCGGTCAACGACGTGGTGGCCGGGCAGATCGCCTCGAGTTTCACGCTGACTGGCGATTACCTGCCATTCGTCAAGAGCGGCAAGCTGCGTGTACTGGCCACTTCAGGTGCCACGCGGGCGCCATACCTGCCGGAAGTGCCCACGTTTGCGGAACTTGGCTATCCCGAAGTGGTTGCCGACGAGTGGTTCGGTTTTCTGGCGCCGGCCAGGACGCCGCCAGCCGTTCTATCCGCGGCAGGCGCCGCGATCAACCAGGCGCTCAAGGACCCGGCCATCGTCGATGGCTTCCTCTCGATTGGTCTCGTGGCGAAAGGCTCGTCATCCGACGACATGAAGCGCGCGATGGACGCCGAGTACCGCAAGTGGGGTCTGCTCGTGAAGAAGGTCGGCTTCACGGCCGAATCCTGATGGCGCCCCGGAGTCCATGATGGATCACCAGAACCTTGTCGCGATCGACTTCCATACGCATGCGGAAGTCAGTTGCTGGAACCCGTTCGACAACTACGGCGAGGAGTACGATGCCGCCGCCGACAAATACTTCGGCAACAAGCGCCGGCCGACGATCGAAGAAACTGTCGCCTATTACCGTGAGCGCAGAATCGGCCTGATCATGTTCACGGTGGACAGCGAGTCGAACCTTGGTCGGCGCCGGATCCCCAACGAAGAAATCGCTGCGGCGGCGAAGGCCAATGGCGACATCATGATGGCCTTCGCCAGCATTGACCCTCACAAGGGAAAGTTCGGCGCGCGCGAAGCGCGCAGGCTGATCGAGGAACACGGTGTGAAGGGCTTCAAGTTCCATCCGACCGTGCAGGGTTTTCATCCGAACGACAGGATGGCGTGGCCAATCTATGAGGTCATCAACGGGCACGGCCTGCCCGCGATCTTTCATACAGGACACAGCGGCATCGGTTCCGGCATGCGTTGCGGTGGCGGGCTGCGGCTCGAGTACAGCAATCCAATGCACCTGGACGACGTGGCGATTGCATTTCCCGACATGCAGATCGTGATGGCGCACCCGAGCTTCCCGTGGCAGGACGAGGCGATCAGCGTGGCGATGCACAAGCCTAACGTATGGATTGACCTGTCCGGCTGGAGTCCGAAGTACTTTCCACCGCAGCTTGTGCGCTACGCCAACACGTTGCTCAAGGACCGGGTGCTGTTCGGCAGCGATTTCCCGCTGATCACCCCGGAACGGTGGATGGATGACTTCAGGCAGGCCGGATTCCGTCCCGAGGTGATGCCTGGCATTCTGAAGGACAACGCCGTCCGGTTGCTGGGGCTTTGACGGCGCGGCGCATTGCGAAGAGCGTCCGGACGCGCATTTCTCTCGCGCACTACCTTCGGCACGCAGGCCTGGACCGGGCTGCGTGCCGCTGTCGTTGAGATAGCCGGCACGCGGCCGGTATCGGGTCAGTCGCGGATCAGTGCGCGCCGACCCGCACGGGTTGGCCAACGGCCGCTGTCAGGCGCCCGAGCAGGCCTACGCTGGCAATTGCCACCAGCAGCGGGATCGCAAACACATAGTACAGATGCGCCGAAGGCCAGCCCGCATCCAGCAGCGACCCCGCCACGAGCGGCGCAAGCACCGCGCCGAATCGCCCCATGCCAATCGACCAGCCCATGCCCGTGGTGCGCGTCTGCGCCGGGTACAGAATCGGTGCGTAGGCATAGAGACCGACCATGCAGCCAAAGATCCCGGCGCCAATCAGGACCGCCAGCGCCAGTGCCGGCGCGAGCGTGCTCGCGTACAGGCCAAAGGCGATCATCATCAGCGCGGTCAGGATGAAGCAGCTCCACAGCAGCGGCCGCAGTCCGATGCGCGCGGAGAGGAACGCGAACGCTGTGCCGCCGACGATGCCGCCCACGTTGAGCAGCACCCCGCCCGTGATGCCCTGCTGCGCGGACATTCCCGCAGCCACAAGGAGCTTTGGCGTCCATGAGAGCACGAAGTAGAAGGTGAACATCACGAGGAAAAACGACATCCAGATCATCAGCGTCTGCATGGCCAGGCTGCCTCGGAAGAGGCTGCGCACGTCGCCTGCTTCCCGCGCTTGCGTTGCCTCGATGGCGGGTAACGCGGCGACCGATGGGCGTCCCATGCGCGCGAGGAGCCGGTTGAGCTTGTCGAGCGCACCCTCGGGGCGCCGGGCGATCAGGAAATCGAGCGATTCCGGCAGGCGCGCAAGCACTACCGGGACCATCGCCAGCGTGACGAGGCCGCCAAACACGAACACGCTGCGCCAGCCGTAATGCGTGAGCAGTACGCCGGCGATAGCACCGCCGATTGTCGCGCCAACCGGATAACCCGTCGCCTGCAGCACGATTGCCGTGCTGCGCCACTTGTCGGACGCGTACTCGCCCGTGATCACGTTGATGCTGGCAAGCATCCCCCCGATGCCGAGCCCTGTCACGGCGCGCAGCGCCGCAAGCTGCGGCACGTTTTGCGCGAGCGCCGAGCACAGCATGCCGGCCGAGATCGTCCCCAGGCAAATCAGGATCAGCGGTCGGCGGCCGATGCGGTCCGCCCACGGCGCGAGGAACAGCGAACCGGCAGCCATGCCGAACAGGCCGGCGGAGAGCAGTACGCCGACCTCCTTGCCGGTCAGGTGCCAATCGGTGGAAATGTGCGATGCCGTGAAGGCCATCGCGAGCACATCGAACCCGTCGAGCATGTTGAGTACGATGCAGATGGCAATCGCCATCACCTGGGCAGGGCTCATCGTGCCGCGGTTGATGGTTTCCCTGATCTCTGGCAGCATTTGTCTACCTCCTTGTATTTGTTGAGTACCGCCACGGACGGGCGGCTTTTCGGGGTACGGCGTCTTGCAAAACAGCGCGGCTACAGGTCCAGCACGAGCATTCCGGTCCTCGCGCGGGAGCAGCAGGGCAGGAACTGATCATTGGCGGCGCGTTCCTCATCGGTAAGGTAGGCGTCGCGATGATCGGGCGTCCCAGACAGCACGCGCGTAAGGCAAGTGCCGCAGACACCTTGCTCGCACGAGGTCTGAATCTCCACCCCGTGCTCGGCCAGTGCCTGCACCACGGTCTCGTCCGCACCGATATCGATGACGCGGCCCGTGCTCTGCACTGTTACCTGGAAGGCGCCGCCGGGGCTGGATGGCGTTTCCGGCGCCGAGAAGTACTCGCGGTGCAGGCTCGACTCCCTCCAGCCGGCGGCGCGCGCCGTGTCCAGTACGGCCGCCATGAAACCGGTTGGTCCGCAGACGTAGAGATGCGTATCGGCTTGGGGCGAGGCCAGGAGTCGCTGCAGGTCGGCGCGCTGCCGGTCGTCGTGGTACAGGAATGTGCGTTCGCGCAAGTCGTCACCAGCGATCCGGTCCTGGAATGCCGTGCTGGCGGCGCTGCGCGTGCAGTAGTGGAACTCGAACGACGCGCCGCTGCGCGCGAGGCTCTGTGCCATTGCCAGGATCGGCGTTACGCCGATGCCTCCAGCGAGCAGCACGGAATGCCTGGCGTCGGCATGCAAAGGGAAGTGATTCTTCGGCGCGCTGATCTCGAGCATATTCCCGGCCGTGAGCGCATGCATCGCTGCCGAGCCGCCGCGAGACGCGGCATCGCGCAGCACCCCAAGCTGGTAGCGGTGCGTTTCGGCCGGGTCGTTACAGAGCGAATACTGGCGTACCAGCCCGTTGCCGAGATGCACGTCGACATGCGCGCCTGCAGTAAAGGGTGGCAACGCGTTGCCATCGGCGGCCACCAGTTCGAACAGGGCGATACCGTCGGCGACCGCCGTCTTGCTTGCGATCCGAACCTGCATCATGCCGCTCCCGCCGGTGCAACCGCTTGTGAGGCCTGCGTCTGTTCCTGCGCGAGCAGCCGGTCCAGAATGCGGCGGGCCTGCACGCCACCGGCGTCGATGTTCAGCTTTAGCAGTGTTCGCGCGGGGTTGGCCAGCAGGTTGCGCTGCTGCGCCTCCAGCATCTCCAGATCCTCGCCAAAGATCTTGCCCTGGCCTTCGCGGATTGTCGCGGTGAGTGCAGCGTCGTCCGGCTTGAAGTTGCGCGCCATGCCCCAGAAGTACCAGATCGAGGTCTCCGTCTCTGGCGTGATGAAGTCTACGACGATGCTCGACGCCTTGTGCTCGGCGGGCGCATCGTAGCCACCCTTGCCGGCGTGGGCCACGCCGACCTCGATCATCACGTGGCTCGGCGGCGTGAAGCGGCATATCTGCCAGCGGTCGCAGGGCACGTCGTCGGCAAGACCGTTGCCGCGCAACGCGGCGGCCCAGAATGGCGGTGGCAGTATGCCTTCCATATGGCGGCTAGTGATTACCGAGTTGCCTTCCACGCGCGTATCCGGTGCGGATTCCTCGATCTCTGCCTGGCCGATGCTTGACGCGTGCACGTAGGTCTCGTGCGTCAGGTCCATCAGGTTGTCGATCATCAGGCGATAGTCGCAGCCGATGTGGTACAGCCCGCCGCCATGCGCCCACTCGGGGCTCACCGCCCATTCGAGATGGGGGATCAGCGCGTCATCGGCCAGCGCGGCATCGCCGGGCCACACCCAGACGAAGCCATATCGCTCCACGGCGGGGTAGTTGCGGATCGACGGAAAACCGCCAACGCGCTGGCCGGCCATGGCCTTGCATTTGCCATCGCGGCCCATTGTCAGGCCGTGATAGCCACAGACCAGCTGCCCTTGGCGCACGAAACCGAGTGACAGCGGCGCTCCGCGATGCGGACAGAAGTCCTCCAGCGCGGCGACGCAGCCGGTGCCATCTCGGTACAGCACCATCTTCTCGTTGCAGATTGTGCGGCCGAGTGGCTTGTCATTGAGTTCATCGGGCGTGCAGGCCACATACCATGTGTTTTTTAAGAACATGACTTTCCCCTCCCGGCGCGCGTGGCGCCAGGATCCTTTGGTTGACGAAGAGCGTGGTGAAGGAACCCGCGTAGCGGGTCAGGCGGTACGGCCGGCGCGCCGAATCAGGCTGCCGCCAAGTACCTGTGACATTGCCTGCTGGTTCTGCAATGCGAACTTCAGGTTTCGGTTGGCGATGCGGCTGTGCTCGCGCATTAGCGCCTCGGCACGCGCGCCTTCGCGCTGTTCGATGGCCTCGACCACCGCGCAGTGCTGGGACTGCGCCAGCAGCAGCATCTCGCGCGCGCTTTCGTCGATCGACTGCACCATGACGAAGGCGCTCGCGGAAGCGAACGGCAGGCTCGTCACCTTGTCGATCTGGCGTGCAACGAGCCCGCTGCCGCAGGCCTCGGCCAGCAATTGGTGAAAACGCGCGTTGAGGTCGACGTACTGCGAGAATTTCACGGCGGTCAGTTCGCCGGTCAGTGCGGTGTCGATCTGCGCTATGACATCGCGCATGGCGTGAAGAAGACTCGTGCTAACGCCACGTTCGGCGGCGAGGCGCGCGGCCAGACCCTCCATCGTGCCGCGCAGTTCGATCGCATCGCTGATTTCGTTCTCGTCGAACGAGCGTACGGCGAAGCCGCCGGACGGGATCGGCTCGACAAGCCCTTCCTCCTGCAGCCGGATCAGTGCCGCGCGGATTGGCGTCCGCGATACGCCAAGGCGCTCCGACACCCATACTTCCGAAATGCGTGCACCGGGCGGCAGTTCGCCGCCAAGAATCAGTTCGCGAAGGCCGAGCAGGGCGCGAACGGCCTGGGACGTGCTGGTGCCCGCCTTACCGTCGCCGACGTTGTGGTTGTCCGTATCCATCAGGATGTCTCCGTGGGGCGAGCCGCGCTGGACCAGGCGGCGTTTCATTGCGTTGTTGTATACAGACTGTATTCAGTCTGCGCTGCAATGACAAGAGACGGCTCCGGAATCGAGGGTAAACGTTAAGAAAATTGACTGAATTTCTGAGGGAAAGGCGCTTCAGCGGAAAAGCTGGATACAACAATAGATTGAGGTCGCTCGGCCCGCTGCCCGCCGCGCTATGGCGGCAAGGTGGTGTGCAGTCGTAAAGCCATGCCCTCGATCGAGCGAGGGGTACCCGCTTTCAGCGCAGGTTACGCGCGCACGTTTTCAGCAGCTCTTGCAACATGGCTGCATGCGCGGCATCGATTCCGTCCAGCATGTCCCGCTCCATCGCTGCAACCGTGTCATCGCATTGCCGAAGCAAAGCCCGTGCGCTGTCGGTGAGGCTGAGCAGTACGATGCGCCCGTGCAATGGGTCGGGCTGGCGCACGATCCAGCCACGCGCTTCCATCGTCTTGACCACCTCATTGGCTGACTGAGGCGAGATGAGCGAGCGTTCGGCCAGCTGGGCGTTGGAAGTCGGGCCACGCGCATGCAACACGGAAAGGGCCGTGAACTGCGGGAGGGTCAGCCCGTGGGGGGCCAGCACCTCGCCGAGGCGGCGCTTGACGATTCGGTCGGTGCGCCCAATCAGGTAAGGCAACCGACTAGGCAGCGCCGTCGGGGCCTGCGCCTCCGACGGCGCCCTGTCTTTTGTCTTCTCGGTCGTTTGTGCCGAAGATGCCTTCGTGGTCCGGCGTGTCATTCTGGTCGTCTGTCCTGTCTTGGGTGCGGGAAGGTCTTTCCCTTCTCCGCGTCGGGTGTTCCAAGGTAAGGATGATATGCGAATAACAGGTGACCTGACATCCGGTTGATGCGGCGGACGCCGTGAAGGCATGCCCACCGCCGAAATGTCGCTCTACCCCCCCGCCCGCGCGACGCGGGATACCGTGCCGGCGCCACAATGCCGGCTGCACCGGGGCATCACAATGCGTTTGTTGGAGCTGGTGCGCGGTCGCATCATGGAGCAGCGCGGTGCCGACGTCACCGTGCCATCGGTGAGCCGGGACAACGCCTCATGTGGGGGCGGCGCAAGGTAAAGGTGGCGGTGTCCAAGCTGGAAGACGAAACCGCCCGGGCCCACGCTGGCTTCTCGAAGTAGAGAAAGCGGGAGGCCCCGGCACGGCCGACGCAAGCGCTAGGGATAACAGGAGATTGCGTATGCTGACCCAATGTCGGTCTGTTAATACGCGAGGTTTCAGTTATTGTTGAGAGGCGTCAACCCCGTTGCCTTGATGAGTTTTGCATTCGACGGCGCCGCCAGATATTGGATGAACGCTTTGGCATCGGCGCTACGCTTGCTGCCTTTGACGATGGCTGCAGCGTACGGTGTGATGCGCTGTAATTCGTCAGGCAGCTCAGCGACGATGTCGATACCGTGGACTGGCTGGAGCTCACTATGTTGCTGGCATCCGAATGCAGCTTCCCCTTTCGCCAGTATCTCTCCGACGGGTGTCGCCGGGATTTGCTTGCCCTTCTTTTTCACTTCCGCCTCGATCCCCAGGCGAGCCAGGAGCTCGCCCTGAATGTACTCGCCGCTCGCACTGTCGGACCATGCGATGGAAGGGGCGTCGAGAAAGGCCTGACGCACCGACGCCACGGTGCGCAAGTCGGGTCGGGGTTTGCCGGCAGGCACAGCGCAGGCAATCCTGGAATTGGCGATAACGACTTTGCTACCGGGTTCCAGTTTGCCGCTATCCATCAGTTTATCTAGCGCACCCCCCACCATGATCACCACGTCGATCGGTTCCGCACGTGCCAAGCGGGCGGGGATCGCGTTGTTGGTCTTGCCCATGGACGGCCCGAATGTGAGAGTGACCGGAACCGAAGGGTTTTCTTTGTTGTAGCGGCTCGTAAGCTCCTTGGCTGCCTCAGCGAAGCCTCCGGACGTGACGGCGATAAGGTCGCTTGCGTGTGCAGGCGAGGACAAGAGCAGTGCGAGTACGGAGACCGAGGTGCAGGCGAACCGTGCGGCGATGCTGCTGCTGGGGTCTGGGCGTGCTGTGAGGGGTCGTTTCATTGTCGTTCTGCGGCAGGGTTTGGGCGCATCTATACTCGCCGGACATCAGCATTTTTGCAATTGCAATGTCTGCAATGAACATTCCATGAAACAGAACGATCTCGATCTGAACCAACTGAGAGCCTTCCTTGAAGTTGCCGACAGGAAGAGCTTTCGGCGGGCGGCAGAGGAGCTCTGCATTTCGGCTCCGGCGTTAAGCCGACGTGTAGAGCTGTTGGAAGAGCGATTGGGCGCGCGGTTGCTGGCGCGCACTTCGCGCTCCGTGCGATTGACCGAGGTTGGGGCTTCGTACCGGGATAGGGCGCGTGCTGCGCTAGACGACCTCGATGCTGCGACATTTTTCGTAAGACGGACAGCGGCGGGGTCGTCCGGACGGGTGACCGTGTCCTGCATTCCGTCTGTGGCATCAGGAGTCATTCCAAAGGCGCTGCTCGCCGCCGAAGAAGGCCTGCCGGGAGTCCGCGTGCGCGTCATCGACGATTCGGCCGCCATCGCCATTGCCAAGGTGCGGGATGGCGAGGCGGATTTCGGGGTCGCTTTCCTGCCGGAGCCGGTGGCGGAGACGGTTTTCGACCCAGTAGTGGAGGATCCCTTCGTACTGGTTGTCGCCAAGAGCCACCGGCTTGCCACACATCGAAGCGTCCGATTGGCGTCCCTCGGCGATGAGACCTGGATCGCGCTAGGCCGGAATAGCGGAAACCGACATCTCGTCAATCGCGCGCTTGCAGACCATGGCATCTATCTGCCCTATACACATGAGGCGGCTCACATCGCGTCGCTGTTGGCGCTCGTGGAAGCCGGCATCGGTATTGCCCTGTTGCCGAGGCTTGCCGCACGAAGCAATGCGAATACAAGGGTCATCAAACTGTCGGACTTCTCGCTCGCCCGGACAATCGGCATTGTGAGCAATCCGGCGCGACGTCTTTCCCCGCATGCGGAGGTCTTCCGGAACAGGGTTGAGGCTAGCCTCCGGAGCGCGTGGGTTTCGGATCGCGCTGTCAGCCGTCGGAGCGACAGGTGACTTAACATCCACAGCCGTAAACGGCATCGGCACGGATAGACCCATCCCATTTCCCCTGAAACATCTGGTTACATTTGACGATCCGGCACGCTCTTGAAGAGCTTGCGTGCCGTCTCTATTTCGCTCGCTGCCAGCCATGGCAGACTTTCGATGTGCGAGTTGTTGCCAGGCGCGTCGATAGTCAGGTTCTTATATTGGTGATCTGTTATCGCTAAGGAGATGGAAATGAAGATTCGTCCCCTCGACGACCGGGTTATCGTCAAGCGAATCGAACAGCAGCGGCCCGCGGTCTCGGGCATCGTGATGCCTGAGTCCGCTACTGAAACGCCCGAACAGGGCGAACTCGCAGCGGTCGGCATAGGCCCGCAGCTCCAGGACGGAACGAAGGGCCCGCCCCAACTGAAGGTTGGGAACCTCGTAGTCTTCCGGAAGCATGTTGGGCAGACCGTGCAGGCGGACGGCGAAGCGCTGCTCGTCATGCGTGAGGAAGACGCCGTGGGCGTTCTCAACGGTCAGGCGGATATAGCTTCGCAGCCTTTGCAGGCTGCCTGACCCAGGCAAACCAAGGTTTAACGCACTCACCCCGGGCAGGTGGCATACAAGGCAAAGTCTTGTCCCGACGAGGTCGACTCGTTTATTGCTCCTTTGAATGGGGATGTGCTCCGGTTTGGCTGGAGCAATCAGATCGTCATGATGTCTGTGGGTGCATTTTCTTGAAATAAAGCCGAAGTGAAAGGCAGCGGCTGGGTGTCTTTTGAGACTCTTGAAGTTGCCGTTTTCTGTTGCTATTTTTATTTCCGCTCAGGCAGTCGCGATGTCGCGCTGCGTGTTTCTGTTTGTTTGCCGGGCAGTGAGGGCAGGTGAATGGGAGCGCGTGATGCCCCTCACTCCTCGCTGCGCTCCACAGGAGGATACGACCATGACTGACGCACTCTTCGGAACCGATCTCTTCGACGAGTTCGATCGTCTGCAAAGGCAGATGACCGGCCTGTTTGGAGGGTTTCCTTCCAGCATCCGCGCCGGCCGCACTGGCGCATTTCCTGCCATAAACATCGGAGCCACTGACGACTCGATCGAGATCGTGGCATTTGCTCCTGGACTCAAGCAGGAAGACATTGAAGTCACCATTGACCGTGGTCTGTTGACGATCAGCGGCGAACGACGACCGCTCTGGCAGCACGATATGCCGGAGTCAAGGCGTTACGCGCAGGAGCGCTTTGTCGGCGCGTTCAGAAGGGTCATTGAATTGCCCGAGGGCGCGGATCCTGACAAGGTCCAGGCACGCTATGCCAACGGTTGTCTTTCAGTGAGCGTGGGTAAGCGCGAGGCGTCGAGGCCGCGTGCAATCACCGTTCAATAACGTGAAGGAGGCTGCCATGAACGATAACACCCAACTCGCACAACGTAACGATGGTGCCGTGGTCCAACGCCCTGAAGAGAAGGGCGTGCGGAAAATCACCTTGGTCCCTGCAGTGGACATTGTGGAAGACGTCAACGGCGTGACGCTGTGGGCTGACCTGCCTGGCGTGAGCCGCGAGAACCTCCAGGTCAGTTTCAACGACGGTGCGCTGCATATCGAAGGGCAAGCGATTGTGCCGACGCCCTCGAGTCTTCGTGTGCAACATGCGGAAATCCGTCAGCCTCACTTTGCGAGATCGTTCTCCTTAAGTCCGGATCTGGATGCTGCGCAGATCGGCGCGGTGTTGCAAGACGGCGTGCTGAAACTGACTATCCCTCGACGTGAGGAAGCGAGACCGCGCCGCATCCCGGTCAACCTGGCTTAGGCGCTTGGTGTCCTAACGGATCATTCGACGTTCGGGGACATCCAATAGCGGTGTTTCACGGCATACGAAGCGCCACCGCCCGTACAGTTCCTTCGGTCAGTACGAGGCGCGGCAAAGCCGACCAAGGCGAATCTTCATGTTCGCCTTGGTCGGCATGCTTCACAGCCTGGGTTCGCTCCGGCAAATCGACGGGAACCCTGGCGATCGGAAAGCGCATTCCACGCGTAGAGACAAATATCAGATTGACGCACAGAGGTTGTCATGGAATTCGATACCGACTGGATGACATTAGGTCCTCACCGTATAAGGCTACGCTGCGTTCGCGGGTTTCCGACCGAGAAGATGCGCAGTATTGCAGAGCTCGCTCGCCTCGCAATCGAGCACAACATGAGCGCCGCGGCACGGTTGCTTGAAGTCGTTGCGGATCGCTCCAATGCGTATTCGATAAGCATTGGCACGACGTTTCCTAAAGACAAGGATGTGGTGCCTGATCTCGAGATGGCGCTCGCCACGATATTCGGCCTGAAGCCAGATCAGATCAATATGGAGGTCACAGTCGTCAGTCAGGCTGAAGTCGACCTTCACTTTGGCGTGTACGAACGTATGCTGGCGGAGCGGATCGGGATCGTGCCCCTGATTCAGTGATTCACAGCACTGAGGCTTGCTCACGGAGCCAGCGGATGCGGCCCGCGGCATGGGTCATATTTTCCTATTTTGATTAGTGAGCCTGCAAAAGGTAGCCTGACGTACCATCCCAGAGCAGTTTCACTGCCGTGATTACCAGTAGTCCGTAGCAGGCCCGGTACATCTGGCGCTGATCGAGCCGCCCATGCAGGCGCCAGCCCAACCAGACACCGGCGGGAACGGCAAGCAGGCAGATCGCCATCAACGTCCAGACGGCACCAACGGGCCTGGCCAGCGCCAGCCATGGCACGGCCTTGAGGATGTTTCCCACCGTAAAGAACATGCTGGTCGTGCCGGCATAGACCTGCTTGCTCAGGCCCAGCGGCAGCAGGTACATCGCCAGCGGCGGCCCGCCCGAGTGGGCGACCATGGTTGTGATCCCTGACGTGAGGCCCGCCGCCACGGCCTTTGGCGAGGAGCGGGCCTGCACCGCGACGTCGCTGCCCCGCAAGAGCCATAGTCCGACAAAGCTCAGTGTGACCACGGCCATGACGATGGAGATGGCACGGTGGTCCAGCACCCGAAACAGAAAGTAGCCGACCCCGATGCCGACCACCAGCCCCGGCACCAGCAAGAGCAGATCGGGCCTGGACCACGTCGAGGGCTTCCAGTAGCGCAGGCTGAACAGGTCCATCGCAATGAACAGCGGCGCCAGCAGGCCGCCCGCCGATACGGGATCCATCACCAGCGACAGCAAGGGAATGCCGACGATGGCAAAGCCGCCACCGAAAGCGCCTTTCATGAAACAGATCAGGAAGACGCCGGCAAAGGTGACGAGGACGGTGGTGATATTCAGTTCCATGATGGCATTGGCAAAGGCTTGGGGCTGACAGCTAAAGGCTGGAACCATCGTAGGTTTGTTAGGCAATACAATCAAATCATTGTCATGGATACAACTTCGGTGACCTCGTCCACCGGCGACCGGTGCTCCCCGTGGTGCGTGATATGATTCGCACGCGAATTAAATCGATTAACGCCGGCCGGAACATGAAACATCGCCTTGTCTATCTCCTGAACGTTGGTCACCGACGGCTGCAGCGCTGGTCGCAGGCGCGTGCCGCCCGTGGCGGCGTTACGGCGGCCCAATCGGGGTTGCTGTTCTTTCTGGGGACGCACGACGGGGCGCTCATGAGCGAAGCCGCGGCAGCGCTGGACCTTGGCGCGCCGGGGATGAGCGGCCTGGCTGACCGTACGGAAAGAGCTGGCCTGATCGAACGCCGGGCGGACGAGAACGACGGCCGGGCATCGCGGCTGTGGCTCACGGATGCAGGGCGCTCCGCGCGCCAGCGCGCCAAGGCCGGCATGACGGATCTCAACGCCAGGCTGACCGAGGGCTTTACCGAAGCCGAGATCGATGTTGTGGCGCGGTGGCTGACCAGCCTGCAGACCAGGTTTCCTGTTGCCGGGGATGAGGGCGACGGGGGCGACGGGGGCGACGAGCGCGACGAGCGCGACGACTAACTAGGCGACGCCCAGCCTGGTCCAAGGCTGGGCAGCACGATGCCGCCTAGTGCTGGCTGACTTTCGAGAAGTCCGGCTTGCGTTTCTCGGCAAAGGCCGCGAATGCCTCGCGGGCTTCCGCGCTCGTCAGCCGCTCCTGGAATTTCGCGCTCTCGGTGTCCATTTGCGTCACCAGCATCTCGGCCTGGCGCATCAGCGCTTTCATGGCGCTTAGGGAGCCGGCAGGCTTGGCTGCGATGCGCTCGGCCATCCGGCGTGCCTCGGTGCGGAGCTGGTCATTGGCGCATACCTTGTTGGCGATGCCCCAGGCTAGCGCGGTCTGCGCGTCGAGCGGATCGCCCATGGCAAACATCTCGAAGGCCCTCGCGTGGCCGATGCGCAACGGCAGCAGATAGCTCGAGGCTGCTTCTGGCACCAGCGCCAGGTTCACGAACGGCGTGATGAGTTGCGCATCCTGGGCCAGCAGCACGTAATCGCAATGCAGCAGCATCGTGGTGCCCACGCCCACCGCCTTGCCATGGACCGCAGCAACGATGGGCACCGTCGACTTCGCCAGTGCATGCAGAAAGCGGTGGACATGCCGTTCGCTGGGCCCCTTTCCCACGGCAATCGCCGCGAATTCGCCTACATCGTTCCCCGCAGTGAACATGTCGCCATCTCCTTGTACCAGCACCACGCGGACATTGCCGTCGTGCTCGGCGCCCTCGATGGTGTCGGCAAGGGTGCCGTACATGCCGTTGGTGAGGGCATTTTTCTTGTCTGGCCGGGAAAGCGTGATGGTCAGGATGCCATTCGTCAGGTCAACTTGAATTTCCGGGGTCATGCGCGGCTCCGTTGGTTTAAGTTCGTGTGCGAAGTATATCGATGATTCGCGTGCGAAGTAAACATGCCCGGGGCATGGGTGAGAACCCGGATTTTGTGCGTTGAGCGGATCGACGCTCATAATCAGCACATTCCGAAAATTGTCGCGTATTCGTTCACCATGCCTCGATACCGCTACAAGCAACTGGTCGACCAGTTCGCCGCAGACATACAGGAAGGCCGCATGCGTCCGGGCAGCCGGTTGCCGACCCACCGTGAACTTGCCGCCCGCGAAGGGCTGGCCCTGGTCACGGCGACCCGCGTCTATGCGGAACTGCGGGCCATGGGGCTGGTCAGCGGCGAGACCGGACGGGGCACGTTCGTGAAAGAAGCGCTTCCGCGTGGACATGGCATCGACCTCCAACCGTGGAGCGACGACACGGTCGACCTCAGCTTCAACAATCCGTCGATCCCCGGGCAGGGCGATCTTCTGAGAGCGGCACTGCGTGACCTGGCCGGCGCCGGCAACCTTGAGGCGTTGCTCAAATACCATCCGCATGGCGGCCGAATGCATGATCGCGAGACGATGGCCCGGCATCTTGTCGGACGCGGATTACCCGCGACCGCGGAGAACACGGTGCTCGTAAGCGGCGGGCAGCATGGCTTGACAGTCACGGCGATGGCGTTGCTGGAGCCCGGAGACGTGGTCGCAGTCGACGCGCTGACTTACCCAGGATTCAAGCTCACCGCCGAAGCCTGCCGGCTGGAATTGGTAGCGATTCCAGCGGGCACCAAGGGCGCGGACCTGGACGCATTGGCCGGCATGTGCCGGCAACGCCGGGTGCGGGCCGTGTACACGATGCCGACGCTGCACAATCCGCTTGGCTGGGTCATGAGTGCGCGCCGGCGGCGCGATCTGGTTGCCATTGCGCGCCAGCATGGGCTGATCCTGATCGAGGATGCCGCATATGCGTTCCTGGAAGCCGGCGCTCCGCAGCCATTGGCGGCATTGGCGCCCGAATTGACCGTGTATGTGTCGAGCCTCTCCAAGAGTGTGGCAACCGGCCTGCGTGTCGGATCACTGTGCGCCCCGCAGGCGTGGATTCCGAAATTCGAGCGCACGATCCGCGCAACCACCTGGCATACGCCACCCACGATGACTGCGATTGCCTGTGGCTGGATCGAAGACGGGACGGTCGCACGGCTGGAGGCTGAAAAGCGAAGTGATGCCGCGATACGCCAGGGCATCGTGACCGAAGTGCTTGGGCACCTCGATCTCGTTCGACATCCCGCGTCCTACTTCGTCTGGCTGCCGTTGCCAGAAGATGCGCGAGCCGATGCCATCGCGAAGACCTTGCTCGACCAGCATATCTCGGTATCTACCGCGCATCCCTACGTCGTCTCGAAACATGTGCCGCACGCGATCCGCCTGGCACTCGGGTCCGTCAGTCTTGACACGCTCCGGAAGGCGCTGCGGACCGTAGCAAGGGTCGTAGACGATCATGCGTACCGGTAGCTGGTACGGGCCAGGGCTTCGTCCACCCACCCGATCTTACCTATTCGTCTGCGCATTGAAGCCTGGACGCTAGCCGCGATAGCGATAGCCGTCAGGCGAGCGACGCCGGCGTCGGCGCCGATGCCGGGCGCCGCTAAACTGCCTCGGCGTCCGGATGTCTACCGGTATCCATATGACGATGTTCGCCGGCAGAGTCGGGGCCGTTGTCGGAAGTTGCCGGTCGCATTTGACCGGATCGCAAGCGGCTTCGCGCTCGCCATGTGACCGCATTGTTCGGCATGCGTGCAACAGTTGAAGCATCGCCTCGATGTTCGGCCCGCGAGGCCGGTCGTCGGCCTGTTCTGCTTGAGTTAGCGGGTTTGGTGGGTCAAGCGGTGCCCGGGATGGCTTGACCTGTGCCTTCAGGAGGGCCTGAAATTCCTGGCTTGAGGCCAGTGCGTGCGTGCTGTGATGGCCGCGTGGGCCACTCACGGCATTCAGGCACACGTAGCAAGCCGGCGGCAGGGCGGGGACGCTAGTCATGGATGCTTCCCAATCTAGACCCGGCGCAGGGAACGCAGCATCCACCACAACTGCAGCGAAGCCCCCACAATAAAGATTCCTAGCCATGCCGCGAGGGCCCCACGCACGATGGGAGAATCAGGGCCGGTGGCCAGCGGATGCGCGACAGGCAAACGGGTCAACGTTTCGTTGATCCCCGGAACCAGCAATAGAAAGAAGGTGAACGAAAAGCCGAACTGCGCCAGGTATCTACCTGCCCGGCCGAACAAGGGCAGTCGTGGAACGAGCAACGCGCCAGTCGCTGTCAACAACGCAAGTAGGCCCAAGGCGTGGCCGGCATTGAAGCCGCCGGTGCTGGACAAGCCGAAGGACGTGAGCACGGACAATGCCAATCCGCCCAGATAGACCCGGCCCGAACGCCGGGTTGGACCGATCGAGCCGTAGCGGACAAAGCTGTACAGGCCCGCTGCGAACGGCACCAGACTAATAGCGGTATGAACAGCGCCAAGCGTGGAAAGGGGATGTGGCATGGGGAATTCCTGTTCAAAGAACAAACCAACTAGTTGGTCGGTTGATGAGGTGAAAAAAAATCGTTTAGCCCGCTGAGCAGGGGCTAAACGATCCGTTTCAGAGACTCAGACGGCCGATGGCTGCCTGCGCGATGTTTTGAAAGGACTTGGGGTCGCCGAGGGCGCGAGCTGTCAGCATGGCGCCATGCACCGTGGACATGAAAGTCTGGGCTTCAACGAGCGCGTTGCCCTGCACGCGCAACTGCCCCTTGCTTGCGCCCTGTTTCAGAACCCCTGCGATCCACGCTGTCAGATCCTGGAAATAGCCTTGCACCTCAACGGCAATTTCAGGCGGAATCATCGGGCATTCCGCCGCCAGCATCGCGCAAATGCACATCGTCGAGGAACCGTCGCGTATGCATCGGGCCCAGTAATCTGCGTAGGCCTTTAACTGCGCCAATGGATCATCGCCGACGTGGCGCTGCAGTGCCGCGAGCCCCTCCTTTGATTGCTGACGGTGGCGCATGACGACCGTAAGGACCAGATCGGTTTTGCTCGGGAAGTGATGATGAATGCTGGCTTTGCCGATACCTACTCGCTCGGACAGGTCCGCATAGCTGAAGCCGTTATAGCCGCCTGCTGCGAGTAACAGCCGGGCATGCTCGGCGATTTCGATGGCTCGGGGTGAAAGTTCCGCGATCATGAATGAAGGTTCTTCGTCCGCATGCGAGGCGGTTGTTTGTCCCGGCATGCCTGAGCTGCATCGTTGATATGGTGAACCATCCTACTAGTTGGTTGGTAGCGATGTCAAGTCGTCACGGAGCCGGGGAGGCTTTTGCACGGCCATGAATGGGCCACGCCGCTACGCAACACCTCCGTGAACGAGGCCTTGAGATTGCACCTGGCGACGCGTCTTCGCCTTTCCGGACAACCCGAAACGACCATTGGCTTCTCAGTCAAGGTGCATCGGCGACCGCAACGCGACGCGGGCAAGCCTTCCTCATGTACCCCTTGTATCTCATTTTCCGGCGGAGGCTAAAAGTATCGCCCCCGGCTCAAAATCGAACCTCGACCATAGCGTCCGCCGTCGTCGGAAATTGATTCGTTCACGAATGCGATATTGCTATGACCCGCCATTCGCGTGAGTTCCGATGATTACCGGCCACGCTTTGCCGGGGACGCGCTGCCGGTAGAATTGGCCAATTGCTTCCGTGCAGCTTCCCCGTCACATGTCCTCTGACCGAACCGCCGCTGCCCGTGCGTGGGCTTACATTGCCGCGAGATCTGCGGGCCAACCAGTCGATCCAGGCTGGCGCGTAACCCTGAACTTCCACCCTGATCGGATGTTTCGCGGGCGGCCGCTGCTGGCGGTGATGGCTGAAGATGGCGTTTATCGATCCCAGTTTGAAACTGGCACCAGTAATGGCGGGCTGACCGCCTACCCCCGTGGCGACCGGTGGCACTGGGAAAGCCGGATCTTCGGGCGGGCCTATGACGCAGCACCACCATCCGAGCGGCCACGCTATGGCGCGCTGAATCTGGCTCACGCAGCAGCCGGCGCAGCGCCACGCTTCGGGTCGGCGCATCTGCGGCTTGATTCTGGCGTGATGAGTCGCACGACGTTTTGCTACCCGGACAGCGTCTACGAGCCTGGTCACTTCGGCGTGTTTGACCGTTTTGCCCTTGCCGAACGACTGGCTGCCGCGGCGGGGCAGGTCGATCCCCTTGATCATTACATCGAGGCTCATGTTCACGGAGGGGTGCTAATCGCACGCGATGTGGAGGCCATCGTACTCGACCCATCATTCCGGGATACGGACGTCGAGGCGCTTGCCCATGCATTGCCATGTCGTGTCGAATGGCACGCTGGCTTTCGCGCGGGAGCTGATTTGCTGCGCCGACAGCACGAGTACCGCGGTCCAGCCGCCGCGGAGCTTGCGGCGACCCTGGCAGGCACACAGCTGCTGACTCCGGCGCGAATTGGGGAGGCCGTGCGCGTCGGCCAGCACGATCCGCAGACCCTCAAACAGGTGTGGCACTGTCTGGCGCGTTTTGGCAACTGCAATCCCCGGTGAGCAATGCTCGCCGTGGTTCACACGGCCGCGTGACGGGAGAAGAGCGCGATGGAGAATGCCCGCTCGAACGGCCAGCCCGAGGGTAGATTGCGTGCAGCCGGTCCAAACTACATTGCGTTGGCGGGCAATACAGTCAGGCCGGAAGCCCCGCTCGACGTGGTGCGGCGTTCACTTCTGAGAATGCCGTTCTCGTCAAATTCGAGCACGACGGTCGACGACCTGATCTCGCCTCCGGAAAAGAGCGGGCCAATGAACGGGATAAAACTCTCAGGGTGGGGACGGGATGTTGCGAAGGAATAAATCAGGATGGTTGACCCTGTCTTCAGCGTGACCCGGGATGAGGGCGTTCCGAGCTGGTTGGTCACATCGTCGATGGTGGAAAAGCCAAGCAGGAAGTTCGACAACTGCTCCGGCCGTATGTCGACGCCGGTTGAAACACACCCGGCCAACATAAAGGACAGCGCGGTCAGCGCGTGAATGAGCTTCATGTTGTCGAGCCTCGATGTCATTGCCTGACGAAGATCCAAAGAGCATGGGGTCTTGCCTGGCGTCTCCTTTCCCAAGGATAGAGCCTTCGCCGGTTCTTTTTTGGAACATTGCAAACACATTGGGAACGAGCGCCGGCACTGGCAGTGTCGCCCTAAGGCCGGACTGAGGCCCTCGGGCTATCTGCTGCATGGCCCGCCGGCTCAGGGACGAATTCCAACCCTTACTGGCCCATGGGGACGTGAAAGGCGACGGCAGCACACGGTCCTTCACACTTTCCCCGGCACCCAAATCGGTAGCAGTGCTTACAAAGCGTCGTCGCGGAGTGTACTTTTATCGGGAGATCTCAAGCCTGAGACAGCGGCGGCGACGATATTCATCATCAATATCGAATAGCCGCATCCTGTGGTCCGATGGCTATCTTGAGAAATTCGACCCTGAATCGGATATCGCCACCCCTTAGTCGGGCTACAACAGCAGGGGCGCGGGGCTCCTGTTCTCGCGCCCACAGCATTTGGCGGTTATGTACCGGTCTTGCCATCCTGACGGCGCAATATCTGCTGACCGCTCCAGGGCGAACCTGGATGCCGCCACGAATCATTGGCGCTGCATTGTTCTTGCTATCCGAAGCCAAGTCGCCGTTTCGACTTGCCCGGCGGGCCGTGTCATGGTGCGCACGGAAGCCGCATATATCGGCTCAACAGTTACTCACACACGCCTATGCGCCGAGCGCGTAAGGGCGAGTCATGACTTCCAGCAAATGGCCGTCAGGATCATCGAAATACACTCCGCGGCCACCGTTGTGTAGATAGGTTTCGCTGGCACGTTGCTTCCCCGGATCGGCCCAATAGCGAAGCCCTCGGTCTCGAATGCGAGAGAAGACCTGGTCGAACTCGCCATCACTGATCAGAAACGCGTAATGCTGCATGGAAATCGCACCTTCGCGTTCGAAGAAGTCCAGCGAAACACCGTTGTCGAGTTTGACCACCAGCATATGCCCAAACTCTACAGGGGCTGGCAGACCCAGAATGTCCACCAGAAACTGCGCCGACTTCTGTTTGTCGCCGCACCAGACGATCGTGTGATTAAGCTGTACGCTCATGGTGCCCCCGGCCGATATGCTTGTTACGACGCAGTCTACGCCGGATCTCGCCCGATATAAAACACAACGGCTACCGACCGTCCCTAGCACCATGATATTGGGAGATGGGTCCTGGGCGTAGGACGAAGCCGGACATCAGATGCCGACGCAATGGGGACTATAGAAGACCAATCAAAGAGTCTCTATGTTTCCCCCCGCCCACAGCCCCGCGTCAAATATTCCCCCAGATCAACGGGATCTGTTCCTTGCCTTCGTGGATACGGTGGCCGACTATGCAATCGTTCTCCTCGATACAAATGGCGTCATTACGAGCTGGAATCGGGGGGCGCGACGCATGCTTGGATACGACGCATCTGAGGCCATTGGCTTGCACTTCTCGCGGCTATACACCGAAGACGCGGTCGCGCGAGGTTGGCCGCAGAAGGCACTCCTTCTGACTCAACGTCATCGCAAGCTTGAAGATGGCGGCTGGCTGATTCGTAAGGACGGCAGCCGCTTCTGGTGCAGCAACAGTATCACGGCGGTGCACAACAGTGACGATGTGCTGATTGGCATGGGAATGGTCATTCGGGACGTCACACAACAGATGGAGTCCTCCGAGCGATTATGGGAAAGCGAGTCGACTTTCCGGCTGCTTGTGCAGAACGTGTACGACTATGCAATCTTCATGCTCGACACGGAAGGCCGCGTCGCCAGTTGGAACGTTGGAGCCAACCGCATAAAGGGCTACGCGAGCCGGGAAATTGTCGGCCAGCATTTCTCAGTTTTCTACCCGCCCGAGGATCGGATGACGGGCAAGCCGGAACGCCTTCTCTCCATCGCGAGGGATCAGGGCCGTGTGGAGGATGAAGGCTGGCGTGTGCGAAAGGACGGCACTCAGTTTTGGGCGAGCGTTACGCTCACCGCCGTTTATGACGAGCATCATCAGTTGGTAGGCTTCGCGAAGATAACACGCGACATGAGTGAACGCAGACACCTGGAAGAAGTTGAATCGTCTGCGCGGAGAATGAATGAGTTCTTGGCTACGTTAGCTCACGAGCTCAGGAACCCTCTCGCCCCGATGTTCAACGCAACCGCGATCATTGAAAAACATCCGGACGACAGCGGCCTTGTCAAAGCCAATCTAAGCGTTGTCCTTCGGCAACTGCGTCACCTCAGCCGGCTGGTCGACGACCTATTGGATGTGGGCCGGATGGCTGTCGGGAAGCTGGAGTTGCGAAGCACAGTCATCCCGATTCAAGCGGTGCTTGAGACAGGGTTGGAGGCTTGCTTGCCGCTCTTGGCCGCAAAGCAACAGCGAATCAATTTGCAACTATGCGACGAGAACTTCCATGTTTTCGGCGACCTCACGCGTCTTAGTCAGGTCCTGCAAAACGTACTGAACAACGCGTCAAAATTTTCTGCCGAAGGCACGACGATAGCCGTAGAGTGCAAATCCTGGGACAAGATTGGCACGATTTCCATTACCGATCAGGGCCGCGGCATCCCGCACGATATGCTTTCGGACATCTTTAATCTGTTTGTTCAAGTCGATGAACCCGGCTATAGCGCAACGGGCGGCCTGGGTATCGGGCTTTCGCTGTGCAAATCGATCATCGAAAAGCATGCGGGTTCTATTAGCGCCACCAGCGCTGGGCCGGGAAAAGGCAGCACATTCACGATACAGTTGCCTATTGCGACGCAAGTGTCCGCACCAGAAGAACCCTATATGACCGAGCCTCCCGTAGCCGGAATGAGAATCCTCATTGTCGACGACAACCAGGATGCTGCAGACAGCCTTGGCATGCTTCTCCAAATGGACGGGCACGCTATAGAAGTTGCCTACGATGGTGTGTCTGCCATCCACAAGGTTTCCGCCTTTGTTCCCGATGTCGCGCTGATCGATCTGGCAATGCCCGATATGGATGGATACGAGTTGATCGAAGAGCTCCGCGAGTTTGCAAAATTGGACCATACGCGCTTCTACGCATTAACCGGATTCAGTGAGGCAGCCGTACGGGACCGTGTCGCTGAGGCGGGATTCAATGGCCACATTGTCAAACCAATCGATCCGGCTGCGCTAAAGAAGACGATCTTTCCCGTCGGATCCGGTAATCCGTAGCCGTATTCCTTTGTCCATCAAGGCCCGGTCGAGCCGGCGACTTCCAGCCTGCTTTCGGCAGGTGGAGGACCTACTGCTTCATACGAAGCTCTACACGCTTGGGCCGAAAACCATGGCGTTGAAGACGGTGGCGTAGCTGTAGTGGCAACCGGGCGCAGCCGGGGCGCCGACGCGTACGATGCGTAGCGCGCCATCGCACTTGTTTTGATTACCAGCCATGCAACCGGCTCCATTCGGTGATCTCGCCATCTTCAGCGACAGCCTGGTAGGAGGGAAACTGCGCGCCCGTGGAACAAGCGTGGTTGGGTAGGATACGCAGCCGAGTGCCGATCGGGAAGCGCTTGGCGATGTCAGTGTCCGTAGCATCCGCGCGCGACAGGATGCCGTGCTCCTGATTTGCGCCACGGAGGATGTAGCCCGGAATGACTGCGCCTTCTACTCCGCACACTTGTCCATAGCCGAAGTCGCGTTTCTGGTTCTGTGTGCCTCGGTCGCGGCTCATGGCCATCCACCCGGCGTCCACAATGGCCCAGCCTTTTTCGGCTTGGTGTCCGATCACAGTGGTTATCACGCTCAGTGCGATGTCTTCGGTCGAACAAACGCCCACGTTGTGCATTACGAGGTCGAAGAAGACATAAACACCGGCGCGTACTTCTGTCACGCCTTGCAGGTGTGTCGCGGAGAGCGCCGTCGGCGTTGAGCCAACGCTGACCACCGGGCAGGGCAGGCCGGCTTCGCGCAGTCGATCGGCGGCGTAAACACAGCCCGCCCGCTCCTGCTCGGCCATCGTGACGAGTGCCTCCGGTGTATCGAGTTCATAGCTGGAACCGGCATGCGTCATCACACCACCAAGACGCGCACCGCCTTCGTGCAGCACGGTCGCGACATCGATCAGTGCTGGCTCATCCGGGCGGATGCCGGAGCGGTGGCCGTCGGTATCGATCTCGATCCAGACTTCGAAGACCTCATCGTTTTCAGCGCCGAAGGCAACGATGGCGCGAGCAGAGTCCACGCTGTCGGTCACGATCTTCAGGTCGCAGCCCCGGCGGCGGAGCGCCAAAGCTTGGGGCAGCTTGTTGGCCACCATGCCCACACCGTAGAGGATGTCGGTGATGCCGTCGTCAAAGAAATGTGCCGCTTCCTTCAGTGTGGAGACGGTAATGCCGCTGGCTCCCGCTGAAATCTGCGCACCTACGACCTGGGAGCACTTGCTGGTTTTGGCGTGCGGGCGGAAGCGCACGCCAAGAGCGTCCATGCGCGCCTGCATCCGTCGTATGTTCCGATGCATGCGCGAGGTGTCGACGACCGCTGCGGGAGTTTCCAACTTCATAAGCGACGCGGGGGAAATGTTCATGTCATCCATGATCTTGTCAGTCCAGGTATTGGCTCTTGGCCTTCAGTGCCGGTACGTCTTCGCGCAGGCCACGCGAGATGAGGCGCGACACCGCGCCGGACGAGATATCTCCGGCGGCAGGCAGGTCAACCCCGACTGCCTGCGTTTGCCGGCGAAATTGCGGATCAGCTGCCGCGGCCCAACGCGTCGCTGGGCCCTCCGGCGGGGAACGGCACAACCAGTGTGATGGGGCGTGTTGGGAAAGCGGGGCTCTGCGCCATCGCCTGGGCCGCCATCGCGAACACGGCCACAGCGATCGTTTGCCCAAAGCGTTTCATCCTGAAAGACATGCGGGCCATAGCGAATCCTCTTAGTGGCGGGCAGCACGAAAGGACCGCAACCACGGCAGTGCCGGGGGCAGGGTCGAATATTCGACTTCCGGCGCCGGCGCGCCGACGGGCAACGCGAGGCCGACGCGGTTATGCCAATACGTGCGCAATCCCACCACTGAGGTACCGAACATGTCATAGCCGGAACCGGCGACGAAGGCCGCGTCGGGTGCCTGCACGCGGAGTTCCTGCAGGGCAAGCTGGTACGGGCGCGGGTCCGGTTTGTAGTAGCCGGCTGCCTCGGAAGTGACCACTACATCCCAGTCGATTCCCAGCAGGCCGGCAGCGCGCTGGCCCAGGCGCTCGGAACAGTTAGTCACGACGGCCAGTTTGCAATGCGGCCGCAGTGCCTGAAGCAACTCGCGGGCGCCCTCCCACGGCGGCAATTCGTCCCAGTGCGCTTCGAGTGCCGCCGGTGCCGTCGAAGGCAGGCCCACATGTTCCGCTGCTTCCCGCACCAATTGTTCATAACTCACGTAGGCGCCGCAGCCGTAGGTCCTCCGCAGGTACTCGGCCCGCCACGCGCGGCCCGCCCCCTCGGACCCGGCGGCTGAGTTCCAGAGGGTCCAGGAGTCCAGCAAGGCGGTGAGCAGGTCGAAAAGCACGGCACTCGGCCAGGCGGGCGATGGGCGGGAAGCAAGTATGTCCATGAGATCCTTTTTGCGAGAGGTCTGCGCAGCGGTGCACTGTCGTCAGAGGTTCCCAGTGTAGAAACGATAGTGTGGCTCGTGGTTAAATCTCGGAACATCAATC
Organism: Ralstonia sp. 25mfcol4.1; assembly: GCF_900104095.1. Taxonomy (GTDB): domain Bacteria; phylum Pseudomonadota; class Gammaproteobacteria; order Burkholderiales; family Burkholderiaceae; genus Cupriavidus. The sequence continues at coordinate 124,650 of NZ_FNJO01000016.1, forward strand.
GTTAAGCTGAAGTGAATGATCCAGATCGAGGACTTGCGGCTGGTCGAGGCGCTGGCACAGTCGCCCTCGCTTAGCGCAGCGGCGCGAGCGCTTAATGTGACGCCCCCGGCATTGTCTGCGCGCCTGCGCAAGCTGGAGTTCATGCTGGGCCTTGCGCTTGCCACCCGCACTGCCCGGCGGTTGAGCCTGACGCCCGAAGGCGAACGCTTCGCGCGTGAGAGCGCGGCGCTGCTGGCTCAGCTCAATGCGCTTCCCGAGTCTTTCAGGCGGGAGGACAGCCAGCTCACAGGAACGCTCCGTATTGCCGCCCCCTTTGGCTACGGACGGCACCATATCGCCCCACTGCTGGGGCGCTTTGCACTGGCCCATCCGGGTTTGCGCCTGCAGCTCGATTTGCATGAGACCCCCTGGCCAGACCGGCACGACTCGGATGCCGTGGTCCACATCGGCGCGGTGCGCGATTCATCCTGGATCGCCCGCACACTCGCCCCCAATGCACGCTGGCTGTGCGCCAGCCCGGCCTACTTGAGCCAGCACGGCACGCCTGCGCAGCCCCGCGACTTGCTCTCGCACGCCTGCATCTGCATCCGGGAGAACGACGAGGACGTGACGCTGTGGCGATTCCGCAGGCCAGGCGCCAGCGGAGGGCGGCGATCCCTGGCACGAGAGACCGTGCGTGTCGTGGCTGCCTATACCAGCAATGACGGCAGTATTGCGCGTCAGTGGGCAGAGCAGGGCCTGGGACTGGTGCTCCGTTCGGAATGGGACGTGGCCGACGCTGTCGCGCGCGGCAGACTGGTGCGGGTGCTGGCCGACTGGGAGTTTGACAGCGCGCCGGTGACATTGCTGGTGCCGACCCGTCGCGGACGTACGGCCCGTGTGCAAGCGGTAATGCAATTCCTGGAAGAGGAGTTGGGAGGCGACCGGCAGGTGCAGTGAGGTGCGCTGAACGTTGTGTTTGAGCGTAAACCCGCCAGCGCGGATCCAACGATGAACGCTGATCCGTGCTTCTTCATGATCCCAAACTTGGACCGGATGAACCTCACGCGTCGGGCGGCATGCAGTGACCCAGGTGGAAGCCCGAGATGGCGATCACTGTCTCCGCGTTTGGTCCTGTCCCCGGGAAGAAAAACCTCGTCGTCCCCCAAGCTCCAATGCCGACAATTCAATCTGGTGGACGCCCCGACATCCGAGAACGCCCCTGAACAATGGAGTGTTGGGGCCATCAGCATGTCGGTTTCCTAAAAACCTATACTGTTAGCGCCTGAGTTGGAACCGGAGCCCCGCCATGGCCAATCTTTCATACTGTCACGCCGAAACCGACGCACGCGATCCCGTCGAGCCTCTGATCCTTGATCTTCTGGAATGGATAGGGCCTGATGCACGACCTTACATCGAGGTCATCGAAGCTTGGCGCACCTCATGTCCTCGCCTGCCGGTTTGGGAGGAAGCCAACGCCCGAGGCTATCTGACACGCATCCATTCGCCCGGTGGCGTCGCTGAAGTCAAAGTCAGCGAGGCCGGTGCCGCTCATTTGCGACTTAGGCGGGGCAGGTCCACGGGGAGTCCGCACTATTCGGCTTGAATGTCAGAGCAGAGCTTCCACCGCCCGGAATGGACATGGATATCGAATGTCCGGTTGAATCTACACCATAAAACGGTGGCCCAAAGAGCTGCCTGTGAGGTGCCACCGGTGTCAAATCGACACTAAAACTATCAAAGCGGCTTGGGGGAGTACAGCGCGCTTTGGAATTCCGGCACGTACTCGTACTTGAGCATCTTGCCGAGATTCAAGGACTTGATAAACGTCGATAGGCTTCCTTCAGTCAAGCCAAGGCTCACCGCGTCCGCACGCGTGCTCGAGGCATGGCTGAGCTGGCGTGAAGTTGCAAAGCCAGTGGTTAATTTCCCTTGCTGATCCACGTTAGTAAAGCTGTTGGTCACCATCGAGATCTTGCTCGAGAGATCACCCAGTTTTTCCGCGTCGATGGTGACATCGACTTTGCCGGTTTCGCTGTCGAGGATCTGGACAATGACTGACTTCTCCGTCTCGCGGTAGTTGATGCCTGTCAGCCATTTGGGCAGGTTATAGCCTACAACGCCCCGCACCCGCGCCAGCTCTGTGTTGACTGGAAGTTTCAGTACGTAGCCCCAGAAGTCCCCGGACATCGCCTGACTGATCAAGGTAAATGGCCCGAAGCTGGAACTGCCCGGCCGAGTCGTGATGACCGAGAGACCAATCTCGTTGTAAGCGTCGTTATCGCAAAAGTGGTAGGCGTACGCGGTGAGAGCGACAAGGCCCCGGCCCGGCCAGACCTGAAGCGGTTGCACCTTCTCGAGTACGTTCGCTGGCATCAATTCCCGCAACCTGTTCAGGTCGGCGGTGAATACGGCCGTCAACCTGCTGTTCCTGTAGTAGAAATTTGGCGAATAGGATTCGAAGCCAATATCCACCTTCTCCTTCTTGAGTTCCTTGAACCAGCTCAGGTCAACGTCCGGGGCTTCCGCTTCAATGACGGAAAGGGGAGGGTTGGAGCGATAGCGGTCATAAAGTCCGCCTTTTACCACAGGTACCTCATGGCCGGCGATATCGATCGTTGTGCTCTCAGCGTGCTGGATATCTGATGCGCCATCGGCCCAAACAGGGCTCAGGTTGGCGCTCAGAAGTACGCCGGTAGCCGCCGCTAGTCTTTTGATCTTCATGTTGTTGACGAGTAATACTTGAGTTGAGAAAGATGGTGGCGATCTGGATGGTCAGAAATGGGCGCGCTGGGTTATCCAGCGCCGATACTGACGAACGCGCCGAGCGTTGGAAACCTGCTGCAGGATCAGGGCACGCAGCGGTGACACCTTCGGATTAGTCGGCTTACCATGGCTGAGCTTGCGCAGTTGAAACTTGACTGCCGCCATGTTGGCCAGCGAGGCCAAGGGCTTGTTCTTCCAGGTTATCGGGCGTAGCACTGGCGCGCTGTCCTTACCATCACGCCAATCGCGTGGCAGATTGGGGTCGATCGCCAGGGCGGTGCCAATGCCAACCATGTCCACGCCGCTCTTGATCACCTCCTTGGCCACCGGCCAACGGCGGATACCTCCCGTGACCATCACCGGCATCTTTGCCACCGTGCGGATGTCGCGGGCGAACTGGGCAAAGTAGGCCTCCCGGGCGAGCGTGCTGCCGTCGCGGGCGTCGCCCTGCATGGCCGGTGCTTCGTAACTCCCGCCCGACAGTTCGACCAGATCAACGGCCAACTCATTAAGCAACTTCACAACCTGGCGAGCGTCTTCCGCGCTGAATCCACCGCGCTGAAAGTCGGCCGAGTTCAGCTTCACGGCAACCGCGAATCGAGGCGAAACCACAGCGCGTACGGCCTTTACGATTTCAATGAGCAGGCGGGCGCGGTTCTCGAGCGTGCCACCCCACTCATCCGTCCTTTGGTTGCTCAACGGTGAAAGGAATTGGCTCAGTAAATAGCCGTGTGCCGCGTGAATTTCGACGCCCGTGAAGCCGGCCTGCTCCGCCAGTTGGGCTGTATGGGCAAAGCGACGGACTACGTCCTCGATGACTTGGTGCGTCATCGCCCTTGGCGCGTTAAAGTGTCTCGACATGTTGCCCAGCTTCAATGGCACCGCAGAGGGCGCCCAGGTGGGCTGCCCGAGATTTGCAGGCATCTGTCGGCCCGGATGATTGATCTGCACCCAGAACTCCGCCCCGTTGGCCCGGCCGACCTGCGCCCAGCGCTTGAACCGGTCCAGATGTCGGGCGTCCTCCAGGACCACGCCGCCCGGCCCGGTCATTGCACGGCTGTCTACCATTACGTTGCCAGTGATCAGCAGACCTGCGCCCCCTCCTGCCCAGGCTCTGTAAAGGCGCACCAGCTCCTCGGAAGGCGCGTGGTCTTCGTCTGCCATGTTCTCTTCCATAGCAGCTTTTGCGATGCGGTTCGGAATAGTCGAACCGTTGGGGAGTGCGAGTTTGTCGAACACGTTCATGGGGTCACCTCATTGATCGTGCGTCGACTCTAAGGTTAAAGTCAGCTTTAATGTCAACATCATTTTTGGGCTGACAGGGGACACTTCCGGTCGGCTCGGGATGCTGGCAGCATGAGGAGTTGCTGGAAGCCCTTAGACGGAAGGTCGCCGAGGTCGATGACATGCAAAAGCGCCTTGAGCAGAACAAGGCACATCTGCTTGCTGCCATAAGGAGCATCGAAAGCCGACCCTTGGACATGACCTGCACCGACCGGACGAAGTGGATACTGGACCGCCTTCGCGAAGACGACATCGTGCCAGTCAAGGCAAAGGCGCGCGGCCCTGCAGGGAGGAACGGCTCGCCTATCCGTTTCCCGACATGTGCCCCGCTCAGCGACGACTCAAAATCCGCATTGTGAGCGACGCCAGAGTTCGCGCGAGCCGCCGCAATGGAGCCGATGCCTCATCCCCATAACCGGATGCTTGACCTTCATGTTAAGTTGAACGTTAGAGTTCTGGACTTAAGGTAGTGCAAGTGCGTTTAAGCATCGGGAAAGGGCCGCGACATGGGAAGCCGGTTTGATGCCACCAATTCTGAGCGAAGGGTGTGGAAGACATGAAGATCGGAGAACTGGCGAAGCGTACCGGCCTCGCCCCATCGCGAATCCGCTTCTATGAGGGCATTGGACTCCTGAAGGTCGAGCGTCAGGCAAACGGTTACCGGAGCTATCCCACGCAGGCCGTGCTGCTTCTCAACCTGATCGCCACCGCGCAGCAGGCAGGCTTCACGCTCGACGAGATCCGCGCGCTGCTCCCTCCCGATCTGACGGAATGGAAACATGGTTCGCTGGTCGAGATGCTTCGCAACAAGGTGCGTGACATCGAGGCAATGGAGGCGCGGCTCTCGCAGAGCAAGGCGCACATTAATGCACTTCTGGCTGACATCGAGGACAAGCCGGTGGGAATCGACTGCGCTGCCAACGCGCAGCGGGTTCTGTCGCGCATACGCTCCGGGGAAATGCAAGGCTCGAGCCTGGCACCCGACGACGTCGCCACATTTCGAAAGGCGCGCCGGCGAGAAAGACCAACTTGACGGACAGGCGACAACCATCGTCCTCACACGTCCATGCGTCGCCCGCTTAATGGCGAAACGTCATAAGAACCACGGATCAGGGCAACGAAGCAACACATGAATCTGGACGTCAACAACCGGCCCGTCAGTGTCGAATGCGACGCGGCCACCCCCTTGCTCTGGGTGCTCCGCGACCATCTGAACCTTACGGGCACCAAATTCGGCTGCGGAGTGGCGGCCTGCGGCGCATGTACCGTGCATCTGGATGGGAACGCAGTGCGCTCCTGCGTTCTGCCCGTTGCAGCCGTCGCGGGAAAGCGCGTCACCACGATCGAAGGGCTGGCCGGGGCGCCGGGCAAGCGCCACGTGCTCCAGCAAGCGTGGATTGACGAGCAGGTGCCGCAATGCGGCTACTGCCAGTCGGGGATGCTGATGGCGGCGGCGGACCTGCTCGCCCGGCAGCCGGATCCAGACGATGCCGACATCGACGCGGCCATCACCAACATCTGCCGCTGCGGCACGTATCCACGCGTGCGCACTGCCATCAAGCGCGCTGCGAAGGCGTTGCGAGAGGGGAGCGCATGAGCGCCGGCACAACTATCCCACGCCGCGGCCGGCGTCGCTTCCTGCTTGGGGCGCTCGGCTTGGGCGGCGCGCTGGTGGTCGGCTGGGGCGTGATGCCGCCGCGCAGCCGGCTCGGCGACGCCGCGGCATTCCCGGGGACGTCCGGCCAGATTGCGCTGAACGGCTGGATCAAGATCACACAGGAAGGCAACGTCATCCTCGCCATGCCGCGCGTGGAGATGGGGCAAGGTATCCACACTGCGCTGTCGATGCTGGCCGCCGAGGAGCTCGATATTCCGCTGGCGCGGGTAAGCATCGAGTCGTCTCCCATCGGGCGCATCTATGGGAATGTCGAGGTGATGGGCGTCAGTTCGCTGCCGCTCCATCCCGATGACGCGGACAAGGCCTGGGCGCGCGCGTTGCATTGGGTCATGGCCAAGAGCGCGCGCGAGATCGGCCTGATTATCACCGGCGGCAGCAGCAGCGTGGCCGACGGCTGGCAGCCGGTGCGCGAGGCCGCCGCCACTGCACGCGCCACGCTGGTGGAAGCGGCAGCGCGCGAATGGGGTGTGCAGGTGGCACAGGTCACCGTGCGGGAAGGCCAGCTCATCGGCCCCGGCGGCAGGCAGATGCCTTTCTCCGCTGTCGCGCAAAAGGCGCGCGATATGGGGCCACCATCAAACGTCAGGCTCAAGCCGGCTGCGCAGTATCAACTGATTGGCAAGCCGGCGCCGCGAAACGACATCGCCGGCAAGACGGATGGCAGCGCACGCTTTGCCATCGATGCGCGGCCACCCGGGATGTTGTACGCGGCAGTCGTCATGTGCCCGGTATTGGGTGGCAAGCTCAGGAAGTTCGAGTCGACAGCGGCGCTTGCGATGCCCGGCGTACAGTATGTCGTGCCGTTTGACGGCTCGACGGGCGGGGCGCCCGGCGTGGCGGTGGTGGCCGATCACTACTGGCAGGCACGTCAGGCGCTGGCAACGCTCGAACCCGTATGGGATAAGGGGCCCTACGCCACGCTCGATTCCGCCGGCATCCGGCGACAGCTCGTGGGTGCGCTCGACAGCGACAAGGGTGGCTTTACCTACCGTTCGACGGGTGACAGCCTGAAAGCCTTTGCCAGCACGGACGGCGCAATGGTCGTCGAAGCCGAGTACAGCGCGCCTTACCTGGCGCATGCCGCCATGGAGCCGATCAACTGCACGGCCCAGGTGACCAAAGACCGCGTTCAGCTCTGGGCGCCAACCCAGGTGGCCACGCTGGCACAGCTCATCGCCGCCCGGGCAGCCGGCGTGAGCCGGCACCAGGTGCATATCGACATTCCGCTCATTGGTGGCGGCTTCGGACGGCGCCTGGAATCAGACTTCATCGGGCAGGCCGTATCGATCGCATGCAAGACCGAGGGCCGTCCGGTACAGGTGATCTGGTCGCGTGAGGACGACATCCGGCACGACTTCTATCGTCCACAGGCCATCGCAAGGCTGAAGGCTCGCGTCGAGCATGGCAAGGTGACGGCCATCGCCTCGCGCAGCGCCGGGCAGTCGATCCTGGCCGGGGAACTGGCGCGCTTGTTCGGCGCGCCGTCGGCCGGCATCGATCGCTATACGGTCGAGGGGTTGTTCGACCTACCGTATGAGATCGCGCATGAGCATATCGCGCATGTGGCCGTGGATTTGCCGGTGCCGATCGGCTTCTGGCGCAGCGTCGGCCACTCCTACACCGGCTTTTTCCTGGAGGGCTTCCTGAACGACGTGGCCGCTGCCGCCGGGCTCGACCCGCTGGCGATGCGGCGCGACTTGCTCAAGTCGCACCCACGCGAACTGAAGGTGCTCGACACGGCCGCACAGGCGGCGGGCTGGGGGCAGCCACTGGCACCCGCCGCAGACGGATCCCCGCGTGCACGCGGCCTCGCGCTGCACAACGCATTTGGTTCCGTGGTGGCACAGGTGGCGGAGGTATCGCTGAAGGACGGCAAACCGCGTGTGCATCGCGTTGTCTGCGCCGTGGACTGCGGCACGGTGGTCAACCCGGGCATCGTTGCGCAGCAGATGGAGAGCGGGATCATCTTCGGGCTGACGGCAGCGCTGTACAGCCAGATCGAGATCAAGGACGGGCAGATCGTTCAGGCCAACTTCCCCGACTATCCCGTGATCAAGATGGCGGAGACACCCCTCATCGAGACCCACATCGTGCCGGGCACGGCGGAACCCAGCGGCGTCGGTGAAGTCGCCGTGCCGCCGATCGCGCCCGCCGTGGCACATGCCGTCGCTCAGCTCACTGGCAAGCCTGTTCGGCAACTGCCACTGGTGTAATGCAGCGGGACCTCCAAGGGTCTGGTCCGGCAGGCCACGCAGCAAGACTCGAACCGTCTCTGATCGAACCCGAAGCAGTCCATCGGTGGGCTCATACGAAAGATCGGCTGCGAATCTCAAAGCAGCCGTCCAATGCCTAAAGAGCGCGCGCGTTGCGAGCGTTTGTGGATCCTGACTGGAGAATTGCGTTCGCGAATTCCACAAAGCCAGCTCCGCCTGGGCCGCGTGTGACCCATCGAGGTGGAATCGGCAATTGCGGAAGGTAATCGATCACCGTGCTCACGCCAGCCGTGTGCTTGAAAAACTCGAACATTGGCCCGTCGTTGGTGGAGTCACCGGAATAGGCGACCAACTCGCGGGCTGCTTCAGTGTCAATGCCGTACGTGCTGGCTAGTACGCGCAACGACATGGTCAACTTATCGTATCCGCCTACCCAGCCGAGAACCCAAAGGTTATTTATCGTCGCAGATGCTCCTGCTCGTCGGAGAGCATCGACGATGCGTTGATCGACGTCTGTTCCTGTGCGGAGATATGCGAGGCTCGTCAACCGGAACACTTGATCATCAGCCTGTTGTGCCTCAGGCACCGATTTTTCTACCTCCCGTGCCATTGTCCTTAGTTGTTCGCGTACGTGCTCAATTTTGTCGGGCGCATGCCAGTAATGCCGTTCGACACGGTGCCCGTCTGAACTCCGCCGCAAGAATAACCCGCCGTTTTCGGCAATGACGCCGTCGACGGGCCACATGCGGGCCATCTGGTCGCACCATCCGGCGGGGGCCGCGGTAACCGGTACCACGTGAACGCCGCTGGCTTGCAGTTGTGCGAGGGCAGTGTACGTTTCGGCAGGCAGGCGACCTTGATAGGTCAACGTCTCGTCCATGTCCGTGAGGACGAATCGGACTTTCGAAAACTCATTTGCTGCTGCAAGGGAAAGCGATTGCATGGTGACGAGTTGGCAAAGGACAGCCGAAAATTATGAAGGCTATTGGGATAGCCGTATTGTCGAATTGCGCAGATGCATATATCAATTGGTTGCATGGCGAGCCGCTATTTGCCGTTCTCCAGCTCCACCTTGCCCATTGCCAGGGCCTCCTTTAGAAGAAGCGCATTACGCACACTCTGTGGCAAGAGGGCGAGGAACGCTGCCAGTAGGCCATGGCGCCAATGGCCGTGCGACGTCAGCGTGTGCCCAAGGTGGGACAGCGCAGCGTGTGCGGCACGTTGTGGAGGGATGGTAATGGCCGCCGGCTCAGTGCCCGCAGCCATGGCCGTGGCCATGACGGTGGGTTGGAAGGACAGCACATCCAACTGATCACGATACTCGTAGGCCAATGGAATGCTCAGGTGGTCGACAAACGCCTTGCATGCGCCATAGACCTGGGTCCCGGGCCAATAAAAGCGGCCGACGATGGAGCCTACATTCAGCAGCGCCGCACGATGCCCCGTAGATTCTGCGTGGCGCAGCAAAAACGGAAGAAGCGTGTGTGTCACGATGGCTGTGGTACTGACGTTCACGGCCAGCAGATCGCGCAGGCTGTTGGCCGGTACATCGGCATAGCGCCGATGCACCGTGACGCCGACGCAATTGACGAGCACGGACAAGTCCACATCCCGTGCCGCAGCGGCCAGGGATTCGTAGGTTTGTGGGGCGGTGTCTGCCAGGTCTGCCGCGACGGTGCGAACCTGAACGTTCAGCGCCTGCAACTCATCCTGTAGTCGTTCAAGTTTGGACTGAGTGCGTGCTACCAGAATCAGGTTGAAGCCGTAGCGAGCGAGATCCTGTGCGAAGGCTTTACCCAATCCGTCGCTGGCGCCAGTGATTAACGCCCAGCCCCCGCGGCCGTAACGCTCGGTCAGGCGCGCTCCGGTCAAACGCTGCGGTAGCCAAAGATAGAGCCAAAGCCAGCGGGCCAGCTTGGCCAGCGCCCAGATCAAGAGTACCGCACCGCCAGTTTGCAGTACAACATATGCATTAATCGCCATTGAAGGTCCTCCGGAACATGGGCGAGCCGCTATGTGTCACTCAACTTCCGTTACGGGGATGCGCTCGACGCGGCCCGGCGAAAGTGAGAATAGCCCGATGTTGCGGGGTCGATGGACTGCTGTCATTTACAAATGTTCAGCGCTCCTGCTGATCAGGGCCGGCCCTCATCTTTCGCCGTATGCGGCTCAAATGCACCGGCGTCACGCCCAGATAGCTCGCCAGTATGTGTAAAGGAATGCGTGCGAGCTTGTCTGGTTGTGTTGCCAGCATGGTCTGGTAGCGCTGAGCCGGCGTTTGGCCAATGGCGCTGGCATAAAGGCTGATGTAGTCGACGAGGCGCTGTTGTGTGATTGCCAGCAGTTGGGACAGCAAGGCGGCATCGGACTGAACCATGGCAAGCACCGCATCCCGACCCAGCACGCGTAACTGGCACGCTTCCATGGTGATCAGGTCGAAGTCGCTGGGGGAACCGCCCACCAAGCTTTCCAGCGAGCTGACCATGTCACCTTCAAAGAAGAACTGAACGTTGGTTTCCCCGCCTTCGGCATTGCGCACGCATAGACGCACGGCCCCGGACTGTATGAGGTATACATATTTGGCAACCTCGCCAGCACGCAACAATGGCTTGTTAGGACCGACGTTGAGGTCTCTCCCGAATTCCAGAAAACGGTCGTGCAAGAATGTGCTCACGTGCATGGGCCGCAAATATGGCATAGGCGAGTTCGCAAGGCAAATTGACCGCCCCGTAGCCATATAACCCTTGGTCTACTTTGGAATGGGGATGTCGTCTCCTGGCGAAGCAGAACCGGGGTGTTTCAAGACCTGTAATGCCTTCTCGACAGGGCAGCCCTCGCACGATTTCCGGTCGTACAAACGGCATGCCTGCCAGGCGTTATCCACGTCTTGTATCAAGGCTCCCCTGGCTCTGGCGGTCAGAGGGCCTGCTGACGTGTCAGCCGCGCGCGGCAATGGATGCACGCGTCGCGCACCATGAAGTTCACCAGCGTCGGCGAAACGCCAAGCTGTGACGCGATGTCCTTCTGCGCCATGCCCTGCACGCGGCACATCTCGAACGCACGCTGCGTGCGCTCGGGCAACTCCGCCAGCGCCCCGGCCAGCGCGCACAGGGCCTGCCGGCCAATCACGATCAGGTCAGGCGATGTGGCCAGCGACGCCACATCCATGCCTTCGTCCTCGGGCGCCATCCATTTCTGTTCCAGCGTCTGGCGGCGGTAGGTGTCGATGGCCAGGTTGCGTACTGTCTGAAACAGGTAGCTCAGCCGGCAGCGGATGGCGCCATCGTCGGAGGTGTCGCGCAGCCGCAGAAAGGCGTCTTGCACCACGTCCTCGGCCAAGTCGCGCGAACCCACGATGCGCGCGGCGGCGCCGACCAGCGCGCGTCGGTGTTCCATGAACAACCCAAGAAGCGTCTCTCCGCCCACGGGCGGCGCCGGGCGGTTGGCAATTTCTGTTGCGGGAATCACGGGGGCGGCTCCATTGAGCATTACGACGATGTAATGCGAAGCGCCTACGTTAATAAGAATGAGAATTAGTGTCAATTAACTAAAAAGTAACCCTGTTGTTACTTGAGGCGCAAGTTTTGCCACAGTTTCAGGATGTGAGACGCATTAAATTTCACGGATTGCCGTTCGTCTGGTGCGAAGCCGGAGGGGCGGGCGGCGGACTAAATATCCTCGCGGCCCGTTCGTCGCTATCCAGATGGACCTCCGAGACTTCGCCGCGATGCGGCTACCTAGGCAACTCGCCAGCCCGGTGACGGATGTGGCACTTTGGCAACTCGATCTGAAGGATGCCGTTGTGAGCCTTCCGGCGGCGGCCAACTGCCTCAATGCCGCCGAGCGCGATCATGCCGCCGCGCTGCGCCGTCCGGCCGACCGGCTACGCTTCGTCGCCACGCGCAGCGCCTTGCGATGGCTGCTCGGACAAGCCCTCGATTGCGCGCTCGATGCGCTGACGCTGGAAACCGGGCCGCACGGCAAGCCGAGGCTGGCGATGCCCGGGGCGCCAGCGTTCAACGTGTCGCACGCGGGCAACCACGCCTGGATCGCGCTGACACAGGCGCGCCCTGGTGGCGGAGAACAGGTGGGCGTCGATATCGAATGGATGGACCCGGCGCTGGACCCCGACACGCTACGCGGCATAGCCGATCACTGCCTGACGCGGCGCGAACGCGCCTGGCTGGAATCGCTGCCGCCGCCAGCGAGGCGGCACGGGTTCTTCACGCTCTGGACTGCCAAGGAGGCCTTGCTGAAGGCGCTGGGGGTGGGCATAGCCGATCACCTCCAGCATGTGTCGGTGGTGCCTGGCGCCGAAGGCGCGGTGCGCCGCCACGCCGTACTGCCCGAACCGGGGCAGGGGGCCGGGATGGCGCCCCATGAAGCGGCGCTGGCGAGGATCCAGCTATACGGGCTGCAGGCACCCGCGGGCTATGCGGCTGCAATGGCCTGGCTGCCGCCGGCCTGAACCGGTTGCGCGACCCAGCCGCGACCCGCGTGCAGCGCGTCGTGGATGGCGCCCGCGATTTCCTCGGCGCGCGCCGGCAGTACCGACAGCAGCGTATCGCTGAGGCCGTGGCTGCTCTGGCAGAAGCCTTGCAGATACACGGGCACGGCCAGTTCGGGCGCGGCCTGCACACGGTAGTTGCGATCCACCGAGAAGTCACCCAGGTAGCCCGCCAACGGCGCCAGCAGACGGCGATGGCTTTCGCGCTCGTACCCGGTGGCCAGCACCACGGCATCGTAGCGGCGCGTCTCGCAATCGGCGGTGGCCGCCGTGCTGGGCGCCGTGCCGGCGACCGTCAGCTCCACGCCATGCGCCCCCGCGTGCGCGGCCTCCACGGCCTTGCACGTCAGCAGGTTTACGCGGAACTGGCCGCTGACCTTCTGGCGGTACAGCATCGCGTAGATGCGGTCAATCAGGTCGGCGTCGATCACCGAGTAGTTGGTGTTCAGGTACTCGTCGATCAGGTGGTCGCGGCCGGCCTGCGTCTGCTCGAACACCACGTCGGTATAGGCCGGAGCAAAGATCTCGTTGACGAAGGGGCTGTCGTCGGCGGGTTTCAGCGCCGCGCCGCGCACCAGCCAGTCCACCTTGGCCGACGGATAGTTGTCGTGCAGGTCGATGAACGCCTCGGCCGCGCTTTGCCCGGCGCCGATCACGGCAACGCGCATCGGCTTACCGTCCGCGCACGGCTGCTTGAGGATCCAGTTCAGGTAGCCGCTGTGATGGCTGATGCGCGCATCGTCGCGCACGCCGGCAAACGCTTCCGGAATGCGCGGCGTGCCGCCCGTGGACAGCACCACCGAGCGCGTCACGCGGATGCGCTCGCGGCCCTCGGCGTCCGTCGACACCACGCGCACGCGGTCGATGCGGCCGCTGTCGGCCTTGCCATCGGGCTCGATGCGCTGCACGTCTTCGCCGTGGCTGCACTGGCTGGCAAAGTGGCCGGCGGCCCAGCGCAGGTAGTCGTTGTACTCCATGCGGCTCGGGTAGAACGTGCGCAGGTTGATAAAGTCCACCAGGCGGCCGTGGCGATGCAGATAGTTCACAAAGCTGTACGGGCTGGTGGGGTTGCGCATCGACACCAGGTCTTTCAGGAACGAGATCTGCATCTCGCTTTGCGACACCAGCGTATTGCCGTGCCACTGGTAGTGCTGCTGCTTTTCCACGAAGTGGGCGTCCAGCGGGCGGCCGGCGCCAGCCTGTTCCTGCAGCGCGATGGCCAGTGCCAGGTTGGACGGCCCGAAGCCGATGCCGATCAGGTCGTGGACGGCGGGTGAGATGTCGCGAAGCGTCATGGTTTCGGTCCTAAGCGGAAGTCGGAAGGAAAGAAGAGGCCCGTGCCCCTCAAGGGGCAGGGATTCAGTTGCGCGGCGGGTTGGATCCCGAGGGCGCGGAAGGTGTCGGCGGCGCCGGAAAGAGCAGGTGTTCCCCGAAGAAGCGCTCGCGCAGCAGCATCACCAGCATCGCGCGCTTGTGCGGGAAATCGAATTCCTTGATCTTCGAAAAGCCCGCCTTGTCCAGGTTGGCGATCTGGCGCACGTGGTCGGCGCGCGGCTCGCCTACGATGCGTTGCGTGCGCGCATCGTCCAGGAACTGGAAATGCTGGATGGCCGGAAACCACGCGGTCAGGAATGCTTTGCCGCGGAACGCCGGCTCGCCAATCAGCACGTGCCAGCCACGGTCGTGGTCCTGCGCGTCGTAGAACGGCGCGATGCGGTTTTCCTTGGCCCAGTACACTTCGAAGTAGCCGAACGGCTCGTCGTCGAATGCGGCGATCAGCGGCAGCATGTGCGGATCGTCGATCAGCCCCTGCAGGTACGCGCGATGCTTGGCCTCGTCGCCTTCCTCGTTCCAGAAGTAGGCTACGTCGGGGTCGTTCATCCAGCGGTGCAGCAAAGGCAGGTCGCGCTCCAGCTCGGCGGCGCGCAGCGTCAGCGTCTTGCCAAGCCACGGGATATGGCGCGCGTACACCACGCCCGCAGGCTTGGGCGGGCGCAACGGATGGCGGCTCGCGCCGGTCATCGTGTATTGCAGCGGATACGCGCCGGCTGACGGCGCCATGTAGAGCTCGGCACGCTGCCACAGCTGGCTGGCGTGCGCCACGTTGGCTCGCGTCAGCACCCCGGCTTCGTGCAGCCGGCGCGCGGCGTCGCGCGATTCCACCTCCACGCGCAGCGCGTAGGGCGCACCGTGCGCGAACGCGGCGTCCAGGGCCGCCATCGTGGCGTGCGCCAGCGCCTGGCTGCCGGCATTGGCGTCGAGCAGGCGCAGGGTGGCGTCGCCGTACGCGAAGCGGGCAGGCTGGTGGCCGTCGCGCGTAACGGTCAGCACGTTGCCGTCCAGACGGCTCTCGCTGCGCAGCGCAGGCTGGGCGGCGAACGACAGGTGGCGAGAGAAAGGCGTGAGCCGAGTCGGCATATGGGTAGTGTCCTGACGGTGCTTTGTTGTTGTCGTGACGATGCAGGGCGCGCCGGATTTACACGGCGGCGGCCAGTTGCGCGTGGGATGCGTCGGCGGCGGGCGTCGCGTCGTACAGCGCCGCGGCCAGCGCACGTGCGATGTCCTCGTGCGCCTGCGCGGCCTCGGCCACGAGGTTGCCCATGCGCAGGAACTCGTGGACCATGCCCGCGTACTCGCGAACCGTCACCGGCACGCCGGCGCCGGCCAGCTTGCGCGCATAGGCGTGGCCTTCGTCGCACAGCGGATCGCATTCAGCCAGCACGATCCAGGCCGGCGCCACGCCCCGGTGATCGGCCGCGCGCAGCGGCGCGAAGCGCCAGTCCTGGCGGTCTTCCGCGTCGCGCAGGTACTGGCGGTAGAACCAGTCGATGGTCTCGGTATCGAGCAGATGGCCTTGCCCGTAGCGCCGATGCGACGGGCTGTCCGTGTCGCCGCCCAGCCCCGCGTAGCAGAGCACCTGCAGGCAGGGCTGCGGCAGGCTGGCATCGTCGCGTGCCGCCAGCGCCAACACGGCGCTGAGCGTGCCGCCGGCGCTGTCGCCGGCCACCGCGATACGTGTGGCGTCGAGGGCCAGCGCATCACCGTGCGTGCCAAGCCAGGCCAGCGCGTCGATGGCGTCGTGCACGGCGGTCGGGAACTTGTGCTCCGGGGCGAGCCGGTACGCCACCGATACCACCGCGCAAGGCGTGCGCGCGGCCAGCGCGCTGCACAGCGACGCATGGGAGTCGAGGCTGCCCACCGTGAAGCCCCCGCTGTGGAAGTGCAGCAGCACCGGCAGGGCAGGCCCATCGCCGCGTGCGCGCGGGGCATACAGGCGAGCATCGATCTGCGCGCCATCGCGCGTGGGGATTTGCAGCGCTTCCACGCGTGCCAGCGGCTCGGGCGGCAGATCCAGCGCGGTGGACGCCTCGTTGAACTCCCGGCGCGCCTGCGTCGGTGTCAGTTCGTGGATCACGGGGCGCTTGCCCGTGGCGGTGGCCATCTCCACCATGTCGAGCAGGGCTTCCAGGTCGGGATGCAGCGGCATTGGCGCGTCTCCGGTGTAGGTGGGTCAGGCAGCGGACGCCACGGCGAGCGGCGCTGCCGGAGCGTGTGGCACAGGCAATGCCGAGTCCGCGACGATCTGGCCGTTCTCGATCTTGAGCATCCGGTCGGCCAGGTCGAAGTAGCGGTCGTCGTGCGAGATCACCAATACGGCCTTGCCCTGAGCGCGCAGCTCCGGCAGCACTTCGCGGTAGAAGATGTCCTTGAACAGCGGGTCCTGGTCGGCGGCCCATTCGTCCAGGATCAGCACCGGGCGTCGCTCCAGGCAGGCCACGATCAGCGCCAGCCGCTTGCGCTGGCCTTGTGACAGCGCCTGTGTGGTGAAGCGTCCGTCGCGCACGGCCACCTTGTGGCCCAGCTGGAAGCGCCGGATCAGGTGATTGGCCAGCGCCTCGTCCTGCGGGTCGTGGGCCAGCAGCGTGTCGAACAGGTGAAAGTCCGAGAACACCGCCGAGAACAGCGCGCGGTAGTCCGCCAGATGCGCCGCATCGGCGGCCTTGCCGTTGTGCATCAGATGGCCCGCCAGCGGCGGATAGAGCCCGGCGATCAGCTTGGCCAGCGTGGTCTTGCCGCTGCCGTTGCCGCCCACCAGGAATACGATTTCGCCGGCGTGCAGCGTCAGGTCGACCGGACCAAGTGCGAAGACACTGTTCTCGGCCTCGTGGAAATAGCGGTGGCTGGCGCCGTCCAGCGCCACAGACGCGAACGGCGTACTTGCCGTGGCGCGTGGCGGTGCCTCGGGGGCGGCATCGCCGCTCAGCGCCTCGATGCGCGCATAGGCCACGCGTCCCATGCTCAGTGCGGGTAGCGCGTTGAGCAGAGACTCCAGCGGCGACATGATGTACAGGAACATGATCGTGAAGCCGGTCATCACCGCCGGGTCCAGCGGCGTGGCGCGCGGAACGAACAGCACGCCGCCGATCACCGCGAAGAACAGGAAGCTGCCAAAGCCGAGCGCAACGAAGAAGATCGACAGGCCGCGCGTGCGCGCACTGCGCACCGCTTCGAGCGTGGCGCCCAGGCGGTCGCGCAGGAAGGACTGCTGCTTGCCGTAGTTCAGCTTCAGTTCACGCGCACCAGACACCAGCGCCTTGAATTGTCCGTGCAGCGCATCCTGCGCCGCGCCGGCCTGCTTCAGGTGCACCAGCGCGCGACGGTGGTTCAGGTGGTAGACCCACGAGCCGAGGCCAAGGATCGCGCTCGCGATCCCGAACGTCGGTAGCGACAGCCAGGCCAGGTAGCCCAGGCAGCCGAGCACGACCGTGGCGTTGGTCAGCACCACCGGAATCACGGACAAGCCATTGGCCACGTGCTGGCTGTCGTCAGCCAGCGCGGCCTGCACGCGTGCATTGCCGGTCTGCTCGATATGCGGGTAGGGGGCGCCGATAAAGCGCTCGCAGATCTGTGCGCGAATGCGGGCCAGTGCACTTTGGCTCACGCGCACGAATAGCGTGGACGCCAGCGTGCGGCACGCCAGCACGGCGATGGCCAGCGCCGCGAACGGAAGCGCCAGCCCGGGCGCATCGGCGCCTTGCGTAGCCAGCACGCGGTTGATCAGGGCGACCATGCTCACGGCACAAAGGCCGGCGGCAAGGCTGGCCGCGGCGGCCAGCACAATGGTCATGCGCAGCTTGCGCGGCAGGGAGGCGATTAGCGACATGCGGACGAGGGGTGAGGGCGGATCCTGTCCTGAATGACGCGCGGCCGCGACGGAAAGTTAATTCGCTCGGGCCCCGGCTCGTCATGCGTAATGGAGCAGTCGTGCCGGCGCTAACCTTGGCGCGCTGGCCCCGATCCCTCAATTTCGCCCCGCAACCTACCCGCATGCTCGACTTTCTCGCCCCGTTCTTCACCGGCCCGCTGCGCCCCTTCGGCGAACGTCTGCACGCCGGTGGGGCGCCGACCACGCAGGCGGCATGGACCGCCGAGGCACTGGCGCGTTGCGCGCGGACGCTGGCGTGCGACGATTCCCGCGCGCTCGCGGCGGCATGGTTTCGCGATTACACGAAGGCCGTGCTGCCCGGTGCCCTGGTCGCCGCGACGGTATTCCGGCGCAGGCTGCCGTTCGATCGCGCGAGCATTGAGATCGGCGAAGACGGCCATCTGGCCGCGCTGCGGCTGGTCGATGTGGGGGAGCGTATGGAACAGAGCCTGCCGGCCCTGCTGCTGCCGCTGATGGGCAGACACCTGCCGCAGGTGGTGGACGCGCTGTCGGCGGCGAGCCGCGCGTCGCATCGGCTGCTGTGGTGTACGGGCGGCGTCGCCGCGCACGGTATTGCCCGCCAGTTGGCTGCGCATCCGGCGCTTGGCGCCGAACGCCGTGATGAATTGCTGGCGTGGATCGGCAACGGCGTATCGGCCGATGGTTACCAGAACCCGCTGTACGGCGCATTCCGGACCGGCACGGAACCAGGCATTGCATCGAGCAAGCCCGGCGTGGCGCCGGTGCGGCGCATCTGCTGCCTCAGCTATCGCTTGCCCGATGAAGGGCATTGCGGCACGTGTCCGCGCCGCGCGGCTAACGCTACGCGTCGCGGGGGCGCCACTGACGCCACAACCGCCATGCCGTGACGCCCACGGGCACTCCCAGGCCGACCCAGCAGAGCATGTCCCACGCGCCATCGCCAAGGATCCCGGCGGCAAGGCCGCCCAGCGACAGCGTGCCCAGTAGCGCGGGCATCGGCCACGTATCGTCGATCAGCTTCATGCCTGGTCTCCGGACAGTTTCGGCGGCAGCGTCGAGCGCGCGTCCTCGCGGCTGCGGCCCGGGCGCTTGAGCCAGAAGATGAAGCCCGTCACCGTGGCGCCGGCGGTAATGAGGGTCAGCAGCGCCCACAGGATCTGCAGCGGGCGGCCCGCGTAGTCACCAAAGTGGAACGGCGCCGACAGCAGCAGTACCTGCAGATACCACGGCATGCCGCGCACGGCGGCCACGCTGCCGTCTCCGGCATCGACCAGCACGATCGCGTAGACACGCTTCTGCAGCTCGGTATGGCCGCGCAGCACCACGCCGTAGTGGCGGCCCGTTGAGAATTCGGTATTGGGATAGAACACGAAGGCCGCGTCCTTGCCCGGCACGGCCTGGTTGGCGGCGGCCAGCGCGCGGTCCACCGGCACCAGCGACGGGGGCGTGGGCCCCGGCAGCGTGGCGATCAGGTGCTGCAGCTCGGTCTTCTGCCACACGCCGATGATCAGCGGAGAGAACGACAGGAAGGTGCCGGTCAGCCCCACCACCAGCGCCCAGACCATCACGACGATGCCGAACAGGTTGTGCAGGTCTGCCTGCACGATGCGCACGGGCTTGCCAAAGCGCACTAGCCCGAACGCCAGCTTGCGCATGAACGGCCCGTACACCACCAGCCCGCTGATCAGGCTCAGCGAGAACAACACGCCGATAAAGCCGATGAAGAACTGGCCCGGCAGACCCAGGAACAGGTTCAGGTGCAGCTTGAGGATGAAGCCGCTGAAGGTCTCGCCCGGCGGCCCCGGTTTGCGTGTGGCGCCCGTGGCGGCATCGAACTGCGTGGTGGTGCCGTTGCGCAGCTTGGGCTCGCCCGGCGGCCCCACGCGCACGCCCACGGCATCGGCGTCGTCATCGGCGAACGAGATCGACTTGGTGACCTGGCCCGGATGGGCGGCCTGCGCGGTATCCACCAGCGACTGCAGCGACGGACGCTGTGCCGGCACCGCCATGGTGCGCTCCGCGGCCACCTGGCCGTGGTGTTCCTGACCCAGCAGGGCGTCGATGTCCTCGTGGAAGATCAGCAGCAGCCCGGTCAGGCACAGCACCAGCAGGTTCAGCGTGCAAAGCAGGCTGGTCCATCGGTGGATCGCGTACCAGATGCGCAGCGTGGGGGCTTTCATGTTCTTGTGCTCCTGCAAGGCAAACGGCCCGCTCCAGGTTGCGGGCGGGCCGTCAGGGTCCTGCTTACCAGCGGTAGCTGGCAGTGCCGATGATGGTGCGGCGGCGGCCGTAGTAGCAGTTGGTCGCGCTGTCGCACGCTGCCACGTAGGTCTTGTCCAGCAGGTTGTTGATGTTCAGGCGCAGCGTGTAATGCTTGGCAAACGTGTAGCTCGCGGCCAGGTCGAACAGCGTGAACGACGGCACCGTCGTCACGTTGGTCTGGTCGTAGGTCTTGCTCACGTAGCGCACGCCGCCGCCCAGCCACACCCCTTGCAGGAAGCCGAAATCGCTGCCCAGGCGATAGTCCCCCCACAGCGAAGCCATGTGCTTCGGAATGTATTGCGGGGTCTTGCCTGCGTTCGGCGCGGCGGGGCCGGCCTCGGTCACTTCGGCATCGGTGTACGTGTACGACGCCAGCACGTTGAAGTTCGGCGTCACGGCCCACGTGCCTTCCAGTTCCACGCCACGCGACCGCACTTCACCGATCTGCGAGAACTGGCCCAGCACGGGCGACGTGGTGAGCACGTTCTGCTGCGTCAGGTTGAACAGCGACAGCTGCGCAAAGCTGCGGCTGCCCGCCGGCTGGAACTTCAGGCCGGCTTCGTACTGCTTGCCGGTGGTGGGTTTGGGCGAACCGCCGCCATACAGCGTGGTGGCGCCGGTCGGCTCGAACGACGTCGAATACGCGAAGTACGGCGACAGTCCGTACGGGCCTTCCCACAGCACGCCGGCGCGCCCGGTGAACTTGCCGTCGTTGGTGCCGGTGTTGGCTGCGGCGTTGGTGGCGATGGTGCGCGTATCGGTGTCGACGCGAGCCTTGTCGTAGCGGCCGGCGGCCTGGAACACCAGGCGGTCTGCCACGCGCAGCATGTCCTGCAGGTAGAAGCCGATCTGGCTGCGGCGCACGTCGCTGTCGGTCTGGTAGGCCGTCCGCACGAAATTTCCGTACAGCGGATTGAAGGCGTCCAGCGCCGGTTCGGTGGTCGGCGTGCTGATGCCGTTGGCCGGTGTCACGCCGGTCTGGCCCAGCAGGCGGTCGAAATGCGAGTACGTGTAGTCGACGCCGGCCAGGATCGTATGGTCGAACATGCCATGCTTGACCTTGACCTGCGCCTGGTTGTCCACCGAGAACACGTCGAACGATTCGGTCGAGCGCAGGCCCAGCCGGCGCAGCAGGTACGGACCGTTCGGCGGGTTGGCCACGAGGCCGCTATTGCTGCCGATGTTCTCGTAGCTCACGTACTGGTGGGCATAACGCAGGTTCTGGCGCAGCGTCAGCGTTTCGTTCACGCGGTGCGAGAACTCGTAGCCCGCAATGTACTGCTCGCGCTTGAAGCGGTCGAAGCCTGGCTCGCCGGTGAACAGGCTGGTCGGGATCTTCGATCCGTTGGCCAGCGGCGTGATGGTGCCCAGGGCCGGCAGGAAATTCGCGCTGTTGCCGGCATTGTCGTGATAGATCTGGGTGTAGAGCGTGAAGTTGGTGTCGGCGGTGGGACGCCACGTGATCTGCGGCGCGATGAACAGGCGGTCATCGCCAGCCTTGTCGGTCTGCGTGCCGCTGTCGCGCGCCAGCGCGGTCAGCCGGTACAGGACCTTGCCGTTCTGATCGAGCGCGCCGGTGAAGTCGCCCGACACTTCCTTCCGGTCGAAGTTGCCGAAGCTCAGGTTGATCTCGTTCGACGATTCGGCCTGCGGACGCTTGCTGACCTGGTTCACCAGGCCGCCCGGCGACGTCTGGCCGTACAGCACCGACGACGGTCCGCGCACGATGTCCACGCGCTCCAGGCTGTACGGGTCGATATCCCAGTAGCCATAGCCACCGGACCACGGCAGCTTCAGGCCGTCCAGGTACTGGCCGTTCTGCGCGGCGTTGAAGCCGCGGATGTAGAACGTGCCGCGCCGCGTATCGACGATGGGCTGGGTGCGCACGCCGGCACTGTAGCGCAGCGATTCCTCCACGGTCGTGGCGCCCTGGTTGCGGATCTGGTCCGCCGTGATCACGCTGATCGACTGCGGCGTGTCTTCGATGGGCACGTCGGTCTTGGTGCCCGACGTCGACTTCTTGCCGGCCGGACCGTAGTTCTCCGCCACGGTGTCGGCACGCACGCTAACGGTTGGCAGCGTGGCTTCGCCAGCGGCGGCCGGCGTGGCGGTCTGCCCATATGCAGCCTGCATCGATACGGCCAATGCCAGCGCGGTCAGCGCGAACGTTTGACGCCCCCCCCGGGTCTGGGTAGACCCGCCGTTTTTACCCCTTTTCATATTTCTCCTGTTTTCTGCAATTCTTCTGATGGCGCCCGTTATTCTAAATGCAAATAATTCGCATTTCCATGATAAGGGTGTTGCGTTTCACCTACGTCGGGAGGGTTGCGGGCCGAGTGTCCACGGGCGCCAAAGGGGTATGGCGGTCGCGGAGCGCCTGCGCGCAAGTGGCCAGCTGCGGACCAAGATCGGCCAGCAGCCGGGCATCGCCGACGATTGCATGGTGGTCGACGCCATCGAGCACGGTCTCGCGCCATGGCGCGCCCTGCCAGCCGGCCAGACGGGCGGCGGCGTTGTCGCGGCCCGTGCGCCACCACACCGAGCGTGGCGCCTGCACGACAGGTACGGTGGATTCGCGCATCATCAGCGCGCCGAGACGGTGCGCGGCGACAAACATCTGCGCCAGTTCGTCGGCGCCCAGGGCCGCCGAGGGAGCAGGCGCCGATGCCACCAGCGGCGCCAGCAAAGCGCTGACGCCGGCGGCATCGGGCGCCGGGGCCACCGAAGCGGGGACCACGAGCGGCCCGGCGCCCGGCAGCAGCCGCGCGGCAAACTCCTCCAGCGCTGCGGGCCAGCCGGGGCGTTCGGAAGCGGTGGCGGCTTCCGGCACGAACGGATCGACCAGGCCAAGCCACTGCACGGCCTGCCCCTGCGCTTCGAGTTCGCGGGCCATCCACGTCGCCAGGGTCGCGCCCAGCGACCAGCCCAGCAGCAGGTACGGGCCTTGCGGCTGTACCGCGCGCCATTCGCGCACGTAGTCGGCCGCGATGGCGGCCGGCGAGATCTCCTGCCACCCGGGATCGACCAGCGTGCGAGACTGGAAGCCGTACACGGTGCGCTCGCTGCCCAGTTGCGCGACGATGGCGTCGTAGTCGAACAGCGTGCCGAGCGCCGCGTGCACGCACGCCACGGGCGGCAACGTGCCGCCGGTCGGGCCTTGCGCCAGCACGCGCAGCGCGGTTGGCGGTGCGGCTGACGCGCTGTCAGCGCTAGCTGCGACGCCATCGGGCAGCAACTGGCCGATGGTGGGCGTGCGCATCAGGTCGCGCAATTTGAGATCGATGCCCATCGCCTTGTTGGCGCGCACGCGCGAGATCACCTTCAGGCTCAACAGCGAATCGCCACCGAGCGTGAAGAAGTTGTCGTCCAGCCCCACGCGGTCCACGCCCAGCACGTCCTGCCACAACCCGGCCAGCCAGCGCTGCGCCGCGCTGCGCGGCGCGACATATTGCTCGGCGCGGTCAGCCTCCGGCGCGGGCAGCGCGCGGCGGTCGAGCTTGCCGTTGGGCGTGAGGGGCAGCGCGTCGAGCACCACGAACGCGGCCGGCACCATGTAGTCGGGCAGTTCGGCGGTCAGTGCCCTGCGGATGGCATGGACATCGACCGTGGCGCCGCCGGTCGCCACGACATAGGCGGCGAGCCGCGCGCCGGACGGCCCTTCGACGGCCAGCACGGCTGCTTCGGCCACATCCGGCTGGGCCGCGATCCGGGCTTCGATCTCGCCGGGTTCGATCCGGAAGCCGCGAATCTTGAGCTGCTGGTCGATGCGGCCCAGGTATTCCAGCTGGCCATCGGGCAGCCAGCGCGCCAGATCGCCGGTGCGGTACAGGCGTGCGCCGGTATCGGCAAACGGGTCCGGAATGAACCGCTCGGCGGTCATGCCGGGGCGATTCAGATAGCCGCGCGCGAGCCCTTCGCCACCGATATACAGCTCGCCCGCCACGCCCGGCGGCACCAGATTCAGTTCGGCGTCGAGCAGATAGCAGCAACGGTCACCGACCGGGCGGCCAATCGGCGCGTAGGTGCCGGGGAAATCCGCCGCCGAGTCATCGGCGCGGACCTTCCAGACCATCGGCGTGACGACGGTTTCGGTCGGGCCGTAGCCGTTGATGTACGTTTGGGCCCCCAGCGCCCGGCGCGCCTGGGCGAAGCCGCCACGCGACATCGCCTCGCCACCGAACGAGTACAGCGAGACCGGCGGATGCTGGCCGGTCTGCTCGCAGTACTCGGCCAGCTGGCGCAGGTAGGCGGGCGGGAAACCGGCGTTGGTCACGCCGTGGCGCACCATGGCGGTGGCGGTCTGCTCGGGCGTCCACAGCGCATCGTCGCGCAGCACCAGCGAACCGCCGCAGGCCAGCGCGCACAGCCAGCGCTCGTGGGCGCCGTCGAACGCGAACGACAGGAAGTGCAGTTCGCGCGAGTGCTTGCCCATCTCGTAGGCGTCGATGGTGGCGGCGACGTGCATCGCCAGTGGGCCGTGGGCCACGCAGACGCCCTTGGGGCGACCGGTGGAGCCCGAGGTGTAGATCACGTAGGCGAGCTGATCGGGATGCACGGCAACCTCAGCCAGCGGCGCCACGTCGGCGGGGACCATGTCGAGCGTGAGCACGGGCAGGGCGGCCGGGGCGGGCAGCGTGTCGAGCAGCGCTGGCTCGGTGATCAGCAGGCGGATCGCGCTGTCGTCGAACAGGTAGGCGAGGCGGTCCCTGGGATAGGCGGGGTCGAACGGCACGTAGGCCGCGCCGGCGCGCATGACGGCCAGCAGCGCGACGATGATATCGGGCCAACGGGACAGTGCGATGCCGACGCGGTCGTCGGTGCCGATGCCGCGTGCGTGCAGCACGGCGGCCAGGCGGTCGGCGCGGTCCAGCAGTTCGCCATAGCGCAGCGTTTGCTCGCCGCAGATCACCGCGACGGCTTCGGGTTGCGCGGCGGCATGGCGGGCGATGTGGGCGTGCACGG
>NZ_FNJO01000038.1 GCF_900104095.1 Ralstonia sp. 25mfcol4.1
CAGCAGTTCGCCATAGCGCAGCGTTTGCTCGCCGCAGATCACCGCGACGGCTTCGGGTTGCGCGGCGGCATGGCGGGCGATGTGGGCGTGCACGGCCAGGCCATCGGCGGCGGGCATCTCGCCGTGGCCCAGTGTCAGCAGCGCGCGGCGCTCGTCGGCGCTCAGCAGGCCGAGTTCGCCGACGGTGCGTGCCGTGCCGACCGACGCCAACACTGCGATCATCTGCGCGCAGATCCGTTCCACCTGCGCGGCGTCGAACGCGCGCCGCATGTAGGTGAAACTGAGCCGCAACGTCTGCCGCAGGCTGACCTCGACGTCCATCTCGTATTCGGTCAGGCCGGTGCTGCCCTGCGTTTCCAGGCGCAGGCCGCTGCGCGTGGCCGACTCCAGTGCGTCTTCAAGCGGGAAGTTCTCGAACACGAGGATGCTGTCGAACAGGCGCTGGCCGGCCTGGCCGCCCCAGCGCTGGATGTCGGATAGCGGCGTGTGGCCGTGCTCGCGCGCCGACAGGTTGAAGGACTGCAGGTCGCGCAGCCATTCGCCCACGTCCTGCCCCGCGCGCGGCGTGGCCAGGACAGGCAACGTGTTGATGAACAACCCCAGCATCTGCTGGGCGCCGGGCACCTCGGCCGGGCGGCCGGCCACAGTGGCGCCGAACGCCACGCGCTGCTGGCCGGTGTAGCGCTGCAATAGCAGCAGCCACGCCGCCTGCACGACCGTATTGATCGTCACCTTCTGTGCGCGGGCGTAAGCGGCCAGGCGGTCGGTCATCTCGGCGCTGCATGCGTGCTGCAGCAGGCCGTAGCCATCGCCGCCCGCTGGTGCCGGCAGCGCTTCGGCCAGGCGCGTCGGGGTATCGAAGCCCGCGAGCGCGCCGGACCAGAACGATTGCGCAGCGTGGACATCGCGCGTCTGCAGCCAGCCGATGTAGTCGGCGAAGCGGCCGTCCGGCGCGGCCACGTGCTGGCCGGCATATCGCTGGAGCACTTCGCTCAGCAGTTGTGACGTGCTCCAGCCATCCACCAGCAAATGGTGCACGGTCCACACCAGATGGTGCCGGTTGGCGCCAGTGCGGACCAGCGCCAGTCGCATCAGCGGCGGGCGTTCGAGATCGAAGCCGCGCGCCAGTTCGGCGCCGGCCAGCGCGTCGAGCGCCGCCGGCATCGCTGCGGCGTCCTGCCCGGTCCAGTCGTGCGCATCGAAAGGCAGCGGCACGTCGTGCGCCACCCACTGCAACGGCTGGTCTCCGCGCGGAATGAAGCCCGTGCGCAGGGTGTCGTGGCAGGCCAGCGTGTCTCGCCACGCCTGCTCGAAGCGTGCCGGGTCGAGCCCGTCGATGTCGACGCGCAACTGGTTGATATAGGCGTTGCCGGCATCGGCGCGCGCCATGCTGTGGTACAGCATGCCGGCCTGCATCGGCGACAGCGGATAGATGTCGTGCACCTGCGCGGCATCGAGGCCCAGCCCGTCGAGGTGCGGCTGCGCCAGCCGCGCGAGCGGGAAGTCCTCGCTGCGCAAGGTGTTGCGGACTTCGCGCACGCTGCGGGCGTTGCCAGCCGGCGCGAGCCCGGCCAGCGGCGTCGCGGCTGCGGCTACCTCGGCCAGCGTCTGGCGTTCGAACAATTGCTTGGGCGTCAGGTGCCAGCCCGCAGCACGCATGCGCGCGACGATTTGCAGGCTCAGGATCGAATCGCCGCCGAGTTCGAAGAAGTTGTCCGTGCGGCCTACGCGGGCAAGCTTGAGCACGTTGGCCCAGATGCCGGCCAGCGTGGCTTCGATGCCTTCGGCCGGTGTCTCATACGCGGCGGCACCCGTGAACTCGGGCGCCGGCAGCGCGCGGCGGTCGAGCTTGCCGTTCGGTGTGACCGGCATGCGGTCCAGCACGATCAGCGCGCCCGGCACCATGTAGTCGGGCAGTGCCTCACCCAGCCAGTCGCGCAGCGAGTCGGTGTCGATCCGCGCATCATCGGCGGTGGGCACCACGTAGGCCACCAGCCGCGCCGGCCCCTCCTCGGTCCGGGCGATGACAATCGCTTCGCGCACGCTGTCGTGCGCCAGCAGCCGCGCCTCGATTTCGCCGAGTTCGATGCGCAGCCCGCGAATCTTGACCTGGTGATCGAGCCGGCCCAGGTATTCGATCTGGCCGTCTCCACGGCGGCGCACCAGGTCGCCGGTGCGGTACAGGCGCTCGCCGTGCTGGCCGTGCGGATCCGCGACAAAGCGTTCGGACGTCAGCGCGGCGCGTCCCAGGTAGCCACGCCCGAGCCCGGCGCCGCCCAGATACAGTTCGCCCGCCACGCCGGCTGGCACTGGATGCAGCGCGGCGTCCAGCACGTGGGCGCTGACGTTCGCGATGGGACGGCCGATCGGCACCGAATGGCCGGCGTCGTCGCGGCAGGTCCAGTGTGTGACGTCGATGGCCGCTTCGGTAGGGCCGTACAGATTGTGCAGTCCGGCCTGCGGCAGCAGCGCCCTCGCGCGGTGTGCCAGATCGGCGGGCAGCGCCTCGCCGCTGCAGACGATGTGGCGCAGGCTACCGCAGGAAGCCGCGATGCTGTCGTCGGCGACGAATGCCTGCAACATCGACGGCACGAAATGCAGCGTCGTGACGCGATGGCGCGCAATCAGCGCGGCGATCCGCTGCGGATCGCGATGGTCGCCGGGCGCCGCCAGCGCCAGCCGCGCGCCGGTCATCAGGGGCCAGAAGAACTCCCAGACCGACACGTCGAAGCTGAATGGTGTCTTCTGCAGCACCGTCTCCGCAGCATCGAGACCGTATTGCCGCTGCATCCACCAGAGTCGGTTGAACAGCGCGCCATGCCGGTTGCCGGCGCCCTTGGGCCGCCCCGTGGAGCCGGACGTGTAGATCACGTAGGCCAGGTGCTCGGGCGACAGGGCCGGCGCGGGATTGGCGTCGGCGCCGCCGGCGTACAACGCCGGGTCGGTCAGGTCGAGCGTTTGTGGCGGACGCGATAGCGCCGGCAGGGCATCGGGCCGCTGCACCAGCACCAGCGCCACGCCACTATCCTCGATCATGTACGCCAGCCGCTCGGCCGGGTAGTCGGGGTCGAACGGCACATAGGCGCCGCCGGCCTTCATGATGGCGAGCAGTGCCACCACCATCTCCACCGAGCGCTCGGCCAGCACGCCCACGGGCACATCAGGCCCCACGCCGCGCGCGATCAGGCCGTGCGCGAGCGCGTTGGCGCGGCGGTTCAGCGCGGCATAGGTCAGCGACTGGTCGCCGAAGCACAGCGCGATGGCATCGGGCTGTGCGGCGGCACGCGCCTCGAACAGCCGGTGGACTGGCGTGACGGCGGGATAGGGCTCAGGCGCGGCACCCAGCGCCAGCGCCGCCTGTGCGTCGGCAGGCGCCAGCAGGCCGATGGCCGCAAGCGGGCGCGTGGCATCGGCCGCCATTTGGCGCAGCACCGCGAACAGGCTGTCCGCCAGTTGCCGCGCCTGGTCGTCGGCCAGCAGCGCACGGTCGAAACGGCAGGTCAGGTGCAGCGTGTCGGTGTGTGCGAACAGCAGCGTCAACGGGTAGTTGGTCTCCGCCACGTTGCGCACGCTGGAGAACGCGACGCCGTCCGGCGTGCGGCGCAGCGCGGCGTCCACCGGATAGTTCTCGAAGACGACGATCGAATCGAACAGCGCCTGGCCGCTCTGGCCGGCCCAGCGCTGCACCTCGTAGAGCGGCGTGTGCTCGTGCTCGCGCAGCGCCAGGTTCAGCGCCTGCACATGGCGCAGCCAGTCGCCCACGGGCTGCTGCGGCTGCGGCGCGGCCACCACGGGCAGCGTGTTGATGAACAGGCCCAGCATCTGCTGCGATGCCGGCAACTCGGCGGGACGCCCGGCCACGGTGGCGCCAAACGTCACGCAGGGCTGGCTCGTGCAGCGTTGCAGCACCAGCAGCCACGCCGCCTGCACCAGCGTGTTCAGCGTGACCTTCTGCGTACGGGCGAAGCTGGCCAGCGCAGCGGTTTCGCTGGCGCCGAGCGCATGCTGCTGCTCGCCCTGACCCGTTTCACCGGCCGTGGGGGCCGGCAGCGCGGCCAGCAGCCGCGTGGGTTCGTCCAGCGGCAGCAGTTGCGCCTGCCAGAATGCGCGGCTGTCTTCGATATCGCGTGCCTGCAGCCAGCCGATGTAGTCGGCAAAGCGGCCCGCCGTGGGCGGCAGCGCTTCGCCGGCGTAGTGGCGCAGCACCTCGCCCAGCAGCTGCGCGGTGCTCCAGCCATCCAGCAGCAGGTGGTGGACCGTCCAGATCAGGTGATGCCGCGTGGCGCCGGTGCGCAACAGCGCCACGCGCATCAGCGGCGGCCGTTCCAGGTCGAATCCCTGTGCACGCTGGCTGGCGGCGAACGCGTCGAGCTCGGCCACCTCGCGGCCGGTCCAGTCCTCGACGGTCACCGGCAGTGTCACGTGTCTGGCCACCCACTGCAGCGGCTGCCCGGCGCGATGCAGGAAGCCACAGCGCAGGCTGTCGTGCCGCGCCAGTGCGGCTTGCCAGGCTGCGGTGAAGCGTTGGGGGTCGACGCCATCGATATCAACGCGCAACTGATTGGTGTATGTGCTGCCGTGGTCGGAAAACACGCTGTGGAACAGCATGCCGGCCTGCATCGGCGACAGCGGATACAGGTCTTGCGCGGCGGCCGGATCGAGCGCCAGCGCGTCGAGTTCGGACTGCGACACGCGCGCGAGCGGAAAATCCGACGGCGTCAGGCCGGCGGCGCCCGACGTGCAGTGGGCGATCACGGCCTGCAGTTCGTCGCGGAACGCGGCCGCCAGCGCTTCGATGGTCGCCGCGCGATAACGGGTGCCGGCGTATGCCAGAGACAGCGTCAACTGGCCGTTGCGTACCTGGCCGCTGACCGATAGCGGATGCGAGAGCGGCGTGCCGGGGTCCTGGTTGGCGCCGGTGCCGGCGGCGGAAAGCTGCCAGGGCGCGTCGTCGCCCAGGCTGGAATCGACCTGCCCCAGGTAGTTGAACACCACCTCCGGCTTGGGCACGGCGGCCAGCGCCTGCTGCTGGGCAGGCGTGCCAAAACGGCGCAGCAGGCCAAAGCCGATGCCTTCGCCGGGCACCGCGCGCAGTTGTTCCTTCACGGCCTGGATGGCCGGGCCGATGGTCCCGTCGACGCCACCGCTGGCGTTGAGCGCCACCGGGAACATCGTCGTGAACCAGCCGACCGTTCGGCTCAGGTCGATCGCATCGTCCACACCGGCCGCGCGACCGTGGCTTTCGAGGTCGATCAGCACCTGCGGCCGAGCGGTCCAGCGCGACAGCGCGCGGGCGAGCGCCGTCAGCAGCAGGTCGTTCACACGCGTGCGGTAAGCGCCGGGCGCGCGGTGCAGCAGCGCCTGGGTGACGTCGGCGGGCAGGGTGACGGCCACGCTGGCGCGGTCGGCGATGGCCGGCGTACCGCCAGTTCCATCGGCGGGCAGCGTGCCGTCGATGGCGGACAGCGCCTGCCAGTGCGCCAGTTCGTCCGCGCGGCGGGCCGCATGGTCGCGCAATGCCCGTGACCAGCGCTGGTACGACGCGGTGCGGGCCAGCGTGGGTGCCATGCCATCGAGCCGCTGGCGATAGGCGGTAAACAGGTCATCGACGAGCACGCGCCACGACACGCCATCGACGACCAGGTGGTGCACCACGAGCAGCAGTTGCCACCGACCGGCGGCTTGCAACGCCACCGCGCGTAGCAGGGGCCCGTGCGCGATATCGAGGCTGCGCTGGGCGGCCTCGCAGTGGGACAGGCGTTCGGCTTCCGACGCAGCCGGGCAGACCCAGAGCAGGTCCGCGCACGCTTCGGTATCGGCGTAGGACTGCTGCCACGCGCCCGCTACCTGCGTGAAACGCAGCCGCAGTGCATCGTGATGGGCTACGACGTCAGCCAGCGCCAGGCGAAGCGCGTCGGTATCGAGCGCGCCGCGGCAATCGAGCAGCACCGACTGGTTCCAGTGGTTGCGCGCCGGCATCGGCACCGCGAAGTAATCGGCCTGGATGGGCAGCAGCGGCACGTCGCCGGTGGGCGCGGCGTCGTCAGTCTGGGTCTGTTCGGCGGCCACGGCAACGGCGGCCAGTTCGGCAAGCGTCTGGCGCTCGAACATCTGGCGTGGCGTGACCACCCAGCCTGCCGACCGGGCGCGCGCGACGATCTGCAGGCTCAGGATCGAGTCGCCGCCGAGTTCGAAGAAGTTGTCGGCGCGGCCCACGCGCGGCAGTCCCAGCACCTCGGACCAGATCGCGGCGAGCGCGGTCTCGGCACCGCTCTCGGGTGCGACGAATGCCTGCCCGCTGTCGAACACAGGCGCGGGCAGCGCGCGGCGGTCGAGCTTGCCGTTGGGCGTGAGGGGCAGCGCGTCGAGCACCACGAACGCGGCCGGCACCATGTAGTCGGGCAG
>NZ_FNJO01000017.1:0-63412 GCF_900104095.1 Ralstonia sp. 25mfcol4.1
AGACCAGGACGTTGATAGGCTGGGTGTGGAAGCGCAGTAATGCGTTAAGCTAACCAGTACTAATTGCCCGTAAGGCTTGATCCTATAACCAGTGTGTTTGACCTGGTGGGACGTGAGTCCGCGTGTGCCACATGGCATACAACACAACCTCTTTACTACACCCCGATTCGCTGCGCTGATGCATGTCAGCGCGGCAACCCGTCATGCCTGGTGACCATAGCAAGTTGGAACCACCCCTTCCCATCCCGAACAGGACCGTGAAACGACTTTGCGCCGATGATAGTGCGGACTACCCGTGTGAAAGTAGGTCATCGCCAGGCTCTTATACCCAGAACCCCCAAGCCCCTAAAGCTTGGGGGTTTTGCTTTTGGGGCGTCCGAAACGTAGGAGCGATGCAGACGCCCCGGAAAGGGCACCGCAGGGCCTTGTACGTCACGCATTTTCAGGCACGCGGCGGTCTGAGGCGATGCAGCCCTTACCTGAGTCTTGTAAAAGCTCATCCAGATACCGGCTCGATCGCCGATATTTGCCTGATATTGTGCTTTTTAATCCACAAATATAGCCGGCACGGCTTTCGCTCCCACGTGGCTACAGGGACAGCACGTCCGTTGTTCCACCGCTTTCCGGAGCTGACCATGCCAATGATTCGACCCCGAAGTGTTATCGCCGCTGGCGCGCTTGCGCTGCTTTCGATATCGGCTTTTGCGCAGATGACGCCGGGCCCGCGCGATCCGTATACCCAAGGTGGTGCGACCGCTAGCGGGACTTACGATCCCAACACCAGTGGTGCTCGTGCCGGCGACAAGTTCGATCCCTACTCGCAGGGTGCGGACAGTTCGACAAGGCAAAACCTGGCGCCCCAACAGCAGACTTATCAGTCACCTGCTCCGTCGTACCAGCCAGCGCCGACTGCTGCGATGGCGCCCGACAGCGTGGGCGCGTCCGCCTATCGCGGTGACATGCGCTGGAGCGGCCCAATGCTCGGCAGCCGACTGGGCCCTCGCAATCGTTTCCTCGACGGTGCATAACCCACTTCGGCGCCACCGCGATACAAAATCCCCGCCCAATGGCGGGGATTTTCATTGGGGCGATTTCACCGCGGCTGGTTAACGTCACTGTCCCGCTCACGCAAAACACTGTCTCGCGAGCCCGGCAAGCCGGCCCGCATCCCTTCGATGTGGCGGCACTCCTTTCGAATTTCCCCGGTCCGATCGACTATTTCACTTCATTACAGCCAATTTTCTGTCATCCTGATTTATCTCCGAACTGGTAGCATATCGGCCGACGCCTGAAATTAGGCAGCATGCTTATTGAACTGTTTACCAGGCAGGCGGCTCAAATGCTGCATTGCGGTACGGACGGCTCACCTTGGAGGAGGGAGTCGTCGAAGCCGGGACTTCCGGCGTGATTGTGTGAAAGGCGCCACAAGGAACGTGAGCGTCTGCAGATATCGGTGAAAACGATTATTGTTGTCGGTCGGCAAGACGATGCCCGCACAGATTGGCGCACGGCCTTACGCATGCAACAGTAGTCCCGATAATCGAAGATCGGGCAGGACATTTGAGAGTACGGGGAGCAGGATCGTCCTGACGGGCGGCCCTGTGCCGGACGCGCGCGCGGCGTGGCCGGTGTTCAGTTTTTCCTCCAGGCCGGCCAAGCCGGCGAAAGCAGGGGCCCATGGCGACAATCCGTTGAGCCGTTATCCGATACGTGCCTGGTGACAGGCACGCCAATTGCGTCCACGCGCGCCGTGGCGCCCACCTGGCCCAGGCCGGGAACAAGAAGACCAATTCCGTTTCATCCTCGAGGAAATCGCTATGCAAGCAATGCGCGCCAGGCGTGCTTTGATTCCAGGCATGCTGGCTCTTGCCGTGACGGCTCTGACCGCCTGCGGCAAGAAGAACGAAGCCCCCGCGGCCCAGACGCCTGAAGTGAAAGTTGTCACGCTGAAGGACGAAACCGTCACGCTGGATACGTCCCTTCCCGGTCGCACCCTGCCTTACCGGATCGCCGAAGTACGCCCGCAGGTCAACGGCATCATCCAGAAGCGTCTGTTTGTCGAAGGCACGGACGTCAAGCAGGGCCAGCAGCTTTACCAGATCGACCCGTCCACCTACGAAGCCACCGCGAAGAGCGCCGAGGCCACGCTAGCGTCGTCGAAGCTGCTCGCCGAACGCTACGGCCGTCTGGTCGGCGACGAAGCGGTCAGCAAGCAGCAATATGCCGAAGCGCAGGCGTCGTACCTGCAGTCGAAAGCTGCCGTGGACCAGGCCCACATCAACCTGCGGTACACCCGTGTGCTGGCACCGATTTCGGGTCGCATCAGCCGTTCGCTTGTGACGGAAGGCGCGCTGGTCACCAATGGCCAGGCCAACGCGCTGGCCACGATCCAGCAGCTCGACCCCATCTATGTGGATGTGACCCAGCCGTCGGCGGCGATCCTGCGTCTGCGCAAGGAACTGTCCGATGGCAAGCTGCAGGGCGCCGGCGCCAATGCCGCCAAGGTGACGCTGCAGCTCGAGGATGGCAGCACCTACGCCCAGCCCGGCCGGCTGGAATTTTCCGAAGTGGCCGTGGACCAGAGCACCGGATCGGTGACGCTGCGCGCGGTGTTCCCGAATCCGCGCAATGAACTGCTGCCCGGCATGTTCGTGCACGCGCGCCTGGCCGAGGGCGTGCGGCAATCGGCCATCCTGGCGCCGCAACGTGGCGTGACGCGTGACCTGAAGGGCCAGCCCACGTCGCTGGTGGTCAACGCCAACAACGAAGTGGAACTGCGCGTGCTCAAGACCGACCGCACCATCGGGACCAGCTGGCTGGTGACCGACGGCCTCAAGGCCGGCGACCGCGTCATCGTCGAAGGCCTGCAGTTCGTGCGCCCCGGCGCCAAGGTGAAGGCTACCGAAGCCACTGCGGCGCAGGCGGGCGCGGTACCTGCCTCCGCACCGGCCGCCGCTTCGGCGCCGGCCGCCAAGTCCTGACCGGGACCGACGCATAAGGATTTGCCATGTCTAATTTCTTTATCGAGCGGCCGATCTTCGCGTGGGTGATCGCGCTCGTGATCATGCTGGCGGGCGTGCTGTCGATACGCTCGCTGCCGGTCACGCAGTACCCCGCCATCGCGCCGCCCACCATCGCCATCTCGGTGAACTATCCGGGTGCATCGGCCCAGACCGTGCAGGACACGGTGGTGCAGGTGATCGAGCAGCAGTTGAACGGCCTGGACCGGTTGCGCTACATCTCGTCGGAGTCGAACTCCGACGGCAGCATGACCATCACGGCGACGTTCGAGCAGGGCACCAACCCCGATATCGCGCAGGTGCAGGTCCAGAACAAGCTGGCCCTGGCGCAGCCACTGTTGCCGCAGGAAGTGCAGCAACAGGGCATCCGCGTGACCAAGTCGGTGCGTAACTTCCTGATCATCGTCGGCCTGATCTCGACCGATCCGGCGACCACGCGGGAAGACCTGTCGAACTACATCGTCTCGAACCTGCAGGATCCGATCTCCCGTACCTCGGGCGTCGGTGACTTCCAGGTGTTCGGTTCGCAGTACGCCATGCGGATCTGGCTCGACCCGGCCAAGCTCAACAGCTTCCAGCTGGCGCCGCTGGACGTCAGCAATGCCATCAAGGCGCAAAACGTCCAGGTGGCTTCGGGCCAGCTGGGTGGCCTGCCGGCGGTGCGTGGGCAGCAGCTCAACGCCACGGTGATCGGCAAGACCCGTCTGCAGACCGCCGAGCAGTTCGGCGACATCCTGCTGAAGGTCAACCCCGATGGCTCGCAGGTGCGCCTGCGCGATGTGGCCGAAGTTGGGCTGGGTGGCCAGGATTACTCGATCAACGCCCAGTACAATGGCAAGCCCGCGTCGGGTATCGCCATTCGTCTGGCATCGGGCGCCAACGCGCTCGAAACGGTCAAGAACATCCACAACACGCTGAACCAGCTGGAGCCGTCGTTCCCGCCGGGCATCAAGGCCGTGTTCCCGTATGACACCACCCCGGTGATCGCCGATTCGATCCAGGAAGTGGTCAAGACGCTGCTCGAAGCCATCGTGCTGGTGTTCCTGGTGATGTATCTGTTCCTGCAGAACTTCCGTGCCACGCTGATCCCGACGATCGCCGTGCCGGTGGTGTTGCTGGGCACGTTCGGCGTGCTGGCCGCGTTTGGCTATTCGATCAACACCCTGACCATGTTCGGGATGGTGCTGGCCATCGGCCTGCTGGTGGACGACGCCATCGTGGTGGTGGAAAACGTCGAGCGGGTGATGTCCGAGGAGGGGTTGGGGCCGAAGGAGGCCGCCCGGAAATCGATGGGCCAGATCCAGGGCGCCCTTGTGGGTATCGCGCTGGTGCTGTCCGCCGTGTTCCTGCCGATGGCGTTCTTTGGTGGTTCCACCGGTGTGATCTATCGCCAGTTCTCGATCACGATCGTCTCGGCGATGGTGCTCTCGGTGCTGGTGGCGCTGATCCTGACGCCGGCGCTGTGCGCGACGATGCTCAAGCCCATCGAAAAGGGCGACCACGGCGAGCACAAGGCTGGTTTCTTCGGCTGGTTCAACCGGGGCTTCATCCGGTCCACGCAGAAGTACGAGCGTGGCGTGGTGGGCATCCTCAAGCGCCGCGCGCCGTTCCTGCTGGTCTACGTGCTGATCCTGCTGGTCATGGGCTTCCTGTTCACGCGGATCCCGACGTCGTTCCTGCCGGAAGAAGACCAGGGCGTGCTGTATGCCCAGGTGCAGACGCCGCCGGGTTCGTCGGCCGAGCGGACGCAGGCCGTGCTGGACCAGATGCGCAACTACCTGCTCAATGACGAAGGCAAGATCGTGGAATCGCTGTTCACGGTCAACGGCTTCAACTTTGCCGGCCGTGGCCAGAGTTCGGGTCTCGCGTTCATCCTGCTCAAGCCGTTCAAGGATCGGGAAGGCGATGCGACGAGCGTGTTCGACCTGACCAAGCGCGCGCAAGCCAAGTTCAGCACGTTCCGCGATTCGCTCGCCTTTGCCTTTGCGCCGCCCGCGGTGCAGGAGCTTGGCAATGCCACAGGCTTCGACTTCTACATGCAGGACCAGGCCGGCCTGGGCCACGAGGCGCTGATGGAAGCACGCAACAAGTTCCTGGCGCTGGCGGCCAAGAACCCGGCGCTGCAGCGCGTGCGTCCGAACGGCCTGAACGACGAGCCGCAGTACGTGCTGGAGATCGATGACGAACGCGCCCGCGCGCTGGGCATCTCGCTGAGCGACATCAACAGCACGGTGTCGATCGCGTGGGGTTCCAGCTACGTGAACGACTTCATCGACCGTGGCCGCGTCAAGCGCGTGTACCTGCAGGGTCGTCCCAACGCGCGGATGAACCCCGAGGATCTGAACAAGTGGTTCGTGCGCAACGACAAGGGCGACATGGTGCCGTTCTCGGCGTTCGCTACCGGCAAGTGGGGGTATGGCTCGCCGAAGCTGCAACGCTACAACGGCGTACCTGCCGTGGAAATCCTGGGCGAGCCGGCTGCCGGCAAGAGTTCGGGCGAGGCCATGGCCGCCGTCGAGGACATCATGAAGCAAATGCCGCAGGGCATTTCGTACTCGTGGACCGGCCTGTCGTACGAAGAACGCCTGTCGGGTGCGCAGGCGCCGGCGCTCTACGCGCTGTCGCTGCTGGTGGTGTTCCTTTGTCTGGCGGCCTTGTATGAAAGCTGGGCGATTCCGTTCTCGGTGATGCTGGTGGTGCCGCTGGGGGTGATCGGCGCACTGCTGGCGACGCTGGCGCGCGGACTGTCGAACGACGTGTTCTTCCAGGTGGGCCTGCTCACCACGGTGGGCCTGTCGGCGAAGAACGCGATCCTGATCGTCGAATTCGCCAAGGACCTGCACGACCAGGGCAAGGGCGTGGTCGAGGCGGCAGTCGAGGCCTGCCGCATGCGTCTGCGTCCGATCATCATGACATCGCTGGCGTTCATGCTTGGCGTGTTCCCGCTGGCGGTGTCGCAAGGCGCCGGCGCGGGCAGCCAGCACGCCATCGGTACCGGCGTGATCGGCGGCATGATTACCGCCACCGTGCTCGCCATCTTCTGGGTGCCGCTGTTCTTCGTCGTGGTGACGTCGATCAAGGAGCGGCGCCGCAAGTCCGGACCGTCCTCCCAGGAAACGGGAGCCCAAGCATGAGAAAGACGCTACTTTGCCTGGCCGCAGCGGCGGCCCTTGCCGGCTGCAGCCTGATCCCGTCGTATGAACGGCCGGCCGCGCCAGTTGACGCGGCATATCCGCAAGGAGACGCCTACGCCGCTTCTGCCGGCGATGCGCAGGTGGCCGCCGCGGCGGAGCTTGGCTGGCGCGATTACTTTGCCGATCCGCGCCTGCACCGGCTGATCCAGGTTGCGCTGGACAACAACCGCGACCTGCGTGTGGCGGCGCTCAACGTCGACGCCTATCGCGCGCAGTACCGCATCCAGCGTGCCGACCTGTTCCCCGAAGTTGGGGCGACCGGCCAGGGCACGCGCCAGCGCGTGCCGGCGGATCTTTCCTCTACCGGCCAGCGTGTGATCAGCAGCCAGTACGGCGTGTCGCTGGGCACCACGGCATGGGAGCTCGACCTGTTCGGGCGGCTGCGCAGTCTCAGCGAAGCGGCGCTGGAGCAGTATTTCGCCAGCGAGGAAGCGCGCCGCAGCACGCAGATCGCGCTTGTGGCCAGCGTGGCCAATGCCTATCTGACGCAACTGGCGGACGAAGCGAACCTGCAGGTCACGCGCGACACGCTCGGCGCGTACGAGCGCACGTACAACCTCACGCGGCGCAGCTTCGAGGAAGGCATTGCATCGCGCCTGGATCTGCGCCAGTCGCAGACGCAGGTCGAAAACGCGCGCGCGCAGCTGTCGCGCTATACGCGCCTGGTGGCGCAGGATGTCAACGCGCTGACGCTGCTGCTGGGCGCCGGCATCCCGGCCGACCTGCCCGCAGGCCTGACGCTGGACCAGAAGCTCGTGGCGGAAGTGCCTGCCGGCATGCCGTCGGATCTGCTGCAGTTCCGCCCCGACATCCTGTCGGCCGAGCACCGCCTCAAATCGGCCAACGCCGATATCGGCGCGGCCCGCGCGGCGTTCTTCCCGCGTATCACGCTGACCGCCTCGGGCGGCACGGCCAGCCGCCAGCTGTCCGGCCTGTTCGATGCGGGTTCGGGTACGTGGCTGTTTTCGCCGCAGATCACGCTGCCGATCTTCACGGCCGGCAGCCTGCGCGCGAGCCTGGATTACGCGAAGATCCAGAAGGACATCAACGTCGCCACGTACGAGCGCACCGTGCAGTCGGCGTTCCGCGAGGTGTCCGATGGCCTGGCTGCACGCGGGACGTTCACGGATCAGGTCGCGGCGCAGACGCGGCTGGTGGAAGCCAGCGCGGACTACTACCGGCTTGCGGAGGGACGCTATCGCACCGGCGTCGACAGCTACCTGACCGTGCTCGATGCGCAGCGCCAGCTGTTCACGGCGCGCCAGGCGCTGATCGAGGCCCGCCTGAACCAGCTGACCAGCGAGGTCAACCTGTACAAGGCGCTCGGTGGCGGCCTGAACGAGGCGACCGGTGCGGCGGCACCCGATGCCGGCACCACCACGGGCAGCACGTCGAGCGACAGCAAGTCGTCGTCCTGACCCGCTCTGCGGCACGGTCCGCAGGCATGAAGGAGGCAGCTTCGAGGCTGCCTCCTTTTTTTCGCCATGGGTGGTTACGCTGCGCCGCCCATGTGCCGCATGGGCCTCGGGGCGGCCATTACGATTCGCCACAGGGCGGCGATGCGCACCGTCACCACGCGCCGCCAGCGGTGGGGCATGGCGCCGTAGCCGCCTACAACGTCGATTTTCCGAACAGGCTTTCGAGCAGTTCCACCACCAGTTCGGCCGTCTGGTTGTGCACGTCGCGCGCGGGATTCAGTTCGAGCACGTCGAGCGAGCCGAGCGCGCCGGTATCCTCGATCATCTCCAGGGCAAGGTGGGCCTCGCGGTAGGTGGGGCCGCCGCGCACTGGCGTGCCCACGCCGGGCGCGATCTGGCTGTCCAGGAAATCGACGTCGAAGCTGACGTGCAGGTGCGTATTGCCGTCGATGCCCGCCAGGGCGTGCTCCATGGTCAGGCGCATGCCGTTTTCGTCGATATAACGCATGTCATAGACGGTCAGGCCCAGTTCCCGCAGCCGCATCTTCTCTTCGGCATCGACGCTGCGGATGCCGATCTGGCGGATCTGCTGCGCCGACACTGCCGGCGTGACGCCGCTGAGCGCGGTCAGCGGCGCCGGGCCGTCGCCGCAAAGACAAGCCACGGGCATGCCGTGAATGTTGCCGGTTGGGCTGGTGCTGCCGGTGTTGGCATCGGCGTGGGCGTCGAGCCACAGCACCATCAGGCGCTTGCCCTGTTCGCGGCAGTGGCGGGCGGCTGCGCTGACCGACCCGATGGCCAGGCAATGATCGCCCCCCAGCAGCAGCGGCATGTGGCCGGCCGCCAGGGTTGCATAGGCGGTCTCGAAAACCTGCTCGTTCCAGGTCAGCACCTCCTGCAGATGTCGCATGCCGTCCACCGGCGCCTGCCACGGGTTGCCTGGACCGCTCAGGTTGCCCAGGTCGCGGACCTGCAGCCCGTTGCGGGCCAGCGCGCCGGCAATGTCGGCCACGCGCAGCGCGTCCGGGCCCATCGATGCGCCGCGAATGCTTGCGCCGACATCGGTGGGCGCGCCAATCAATGTGACTGCCTTCATGCAATCTCCCGGGGGCTGGACGATGTGTTGCGGGCTTCCGGTTCAGGCCTGCGTGCGCCGCTGGGGTTCCCGCTCGTGCTGGAAGCGGCTGAAGTCTCCTGTGATGCACCCGCGGCCGGTCGATGAACCTGCTGCTACCCATCATCGCACCGATTCAGAAAGCCCATCGTAGGAACGCCAAAAATCTTCTGCGGAACAAATTCCGGGCCCTATAATCTGAAGATCATTGATCGCACAATTATTGATCGGGCAATAGAATGGCATCGGATTCGGGTCACGTGCAGGGCGAGGCGCAGTCGGACAGCAAAGGGCAGGTGTTGCCATTTCGCGAGTCGCTGCTGGCGATGCTTGGCATTGCCTTTGTCGTGATGCTGGTCGCGCTGGACCAGACCGTGGTGGCCACGGCGCTGCCGACCGTGGTGGCGGAGTTGCAGGGGTTCGAATACTACGCGTGGGTGGCCACGGCGTATCTGCTGACTTCGGTGGTCACGGTGCCGGTCTTCGGACGGCTTGGGGATTACTACGGGCGCAAGCCATTTGTGCTGGCGTCGATCGTCGTTTTCCTGAT
Source organism: Ralstonia sp. 25mfcol4.1 (assembly GCF_900104095.1). Taxonomy (GTDB): domain Bacteria; phylum Pseudomonadota; class Gammaproteobacteria; order Burkholderiales; family Burkholderiaceae; genus Cupriavidus. The sequence continues at coordinate 9,297 of NZ_FNJO01000017.1, forward strand.
TGCTTCGGTGTTGTGCGGCATGGCTACGAGCATGCCGTATCTGGTGGCGGCGCGTGCGCTGCAGGGGATCGGCGGCGGCATGCTGGTCGGCACGGCGTTCGCCTGCGTTCCCGACCTGTTCCCCGATTCGCACGTGCGCCTGCGCTGGCAGGTGATTCTGAGCACGGCATTCGGGCTGGCCAACGCGCTCGGCCCGTCGCTGGGCGGGCTGCTGACCGAATGGTATGGCTGGCGCGCGGTGTTCTATATCAACGTGCCGGTGGGCCTGATGGGGCTGGTGATTGCCTGGCGCTACCTGCCCCATCTTCGCCAGTCGCGGCACGAGGGGCCGATCCGCATCGACTGGCTGGGGGCGCTGCTGATCGCGGCCGGGCTGGGCAGCCTGCAGTTGTCGGTGGAATGGTTGCCCGAGCGCGGCTTCGACATCGTGACCATCGGTCTGATGGTGCTGTCGTGCGCATCGTTCGTCGCGCTGTGGCAATGGTCGCGGCGGTGCCAGGCGCCGATCCTGCCGCTCGACATGTTCCGCAATCCGGCGCTGGCGCCGCTGTTCCTGCTGGGCGTCCTTGGCGGTTTTGCGATGTTCGCGCTGCTGCTGTACGCGCCGCTGCTGTTCCAGGGCGGGTTTGGCTATTCGCCGAAGGAAGCCGGCCTGCTGGTCACGCCGCTGGTCGTCTGCATTACCGTCGGCAGCATCGTCAATGGCCGTATCATTACGCGCATTCCGCAGCCCAACAGCATGCTGTATGCAGGGTTTGCCATGCTGGCGCTGGCGCTGCTAGGCCTGTCGCAGGCGACGCGCAGCATGCATCACAATGTGCTGCTGGCCATCATGCTCTGCGCCGGGCTGGGGCTGGGGTTCGTCCTGCCCAACCTGACCGTGTTCGCACAACAGACGGCCGGGCGCGCGCACCTGGGCATTGCCACCGCCATGTTGCAGTCCCTGCGGATGGTGGGCGGCATGGTAGGCACGGCGCTGGTGGGTACGCTGGTGACGCGCAGCTACACCACAGGGGTGACAGCGTCGCTGGCAGCGGTCAATGCATCGGACTGGGCGTCCAGGCTGACCGACCCGCAGATCCTGATCGACAAGGCCGCCCAGGCGGAATTGCTGACCCATCTGCAAAAGGCAGGGCACAATGGAGCCCTGCTGCTGGAGCAGGCGCGGGTGTCGCTGGTAAGCGCCATCCATCTTGGCCTGTTGCTGGCGGCCGTCGCGGCGCTGATCGGCATATGGCGGGTGCGCCGCGTACCGCCGATCACGCTGGCGCGGGTGCATGAACCCGCGATGGCCGCGGACTGATATCTGCCAACTGGAGACTCGATTTTGGAACTGGAGCGACAAAGCCTGGCCGTGCTGCAACAGTTCGGACGCACTTACCGCGCATACGCCGCCGCGTTCGAACAGCGCATCGGGCATCCGTTGCCGCGCTGGCGCATTCTGTTTGCCCTGTACGGGCACGAAGGCCCGATTGCGCAAAAGCCACTGGCTGACCGCGTTGGCATGGACCCCGGCGCCCTCACTCGCCAACTCAAGGCCCTGCAGGAACTGGGCTGGATCGAGCGTTCCACGAGCGAGCGCGACAACCGCATGACCAACGTGACGCTCACCCAGCTGGGCCGCGACATCGTTGACCAGGCCATGCCCCGCCGTTCGGCATTCCTGCAGGACGTACTGACGGGCGTGTCGGAAACCACGATGCACAACCTGTCGAAGGGGCTGGCCCAGCTGGAAGCGGGCATTGCCGACGCCGTGGCACGCACCGAACGCGACGCCGCCTGACGGGCCTGGCGCCGCCTATCGCACTTCGGTCAGCACGCGCCCAGCACCGCCGCGATCGCGGCGGGATTCGACGGAAAATAGAAGTGGACGTACGACGCGGTGAGGCTGCCGGCCTGATACACCGCTTCGCCTGGGCCGCCATCGCGCGGCGACACGGCCCGGACCGCAGGCGTCAGCGGCGTTGCTGCGCTCGAATAGTGGAACGTATGGCCGCGCAGCGCTTCGCCGGTACCGGGTAGCGTGACCATCTGGTGGCCAATCGCGGCCAGCCTGCGCTGCATCGTCACCGTTCCCGGCAGCAGCCCCGCCATGGCATGGCTGACGCCGTCCTTGTCGACGAGGCGCTCGAACAGCGCCATCATTCCGCCGCATTCCGCCAGTATCGGCACGCCGCGCGCGTGCGCGTCGCGCAGCGCATCGCGCATCGTCGTGTTGGCTGCCAGCGTGGCGCCGTGAAGCTCAGGGTATCCGCCCGGCAGCCACACGGCGTCGCAAGGCGGCAAGGCGCGGTCGCGCAGCGGCGAAAACCACGCGATATGCGCGCCCAGTGCGGTCAGCGTATCGAGGTTGGCCGGATAAATGAACCGGAAGGCGTCGTCACGGGCAATGGCGATGCGCTTGCCCGCCAGCAGCCGCGGCGGCGGCGCTGCAGGGCTGGCCGGCGCAAACGCAATGGGCTCCGGCAGGTGCGACAGCGGCAGTGCGGCCAGCGCGTCGGCCAGCGTATCGAGCCGCGTGGTCAGGTCCGGCAGTTCGTCGGCGCTGAACAGTCCAAGATGCCGCTCAGGCAGGCTGGCCGATGCATCGCGGGCCAGCGCGCCGGCCCAGGCAATGCCCGGCGGCAAGCTTTCGCGCAGCATCTCGGCATGGCGGGCCGTGCCAACGCCATTGGCCAGCACATGCATCGCCCGGAACGGCTCGCCGTAGTGCGCCAGCCCGTAGGCCAGCGCACCGAACGTCTGGGCCATCGCGCCAGCCTGGATCACCGCCAGCACCGGCAGGCCGAACAGGCGCGCCACATCGGCGCTGCTCGGCGTGCCGTCGTGCAGGCCCATCACGCCTTCCACCAGGATCAGGTCCGCCTCGGCCGCTGCGTCGGCCAGGCGCGCCCTGGCATCGGCTTCGCCCGTCATCCAGAGATCGATCGACTGCACTGGTGCGCCGCTTGCGGCAGCCAGCAGCGTCGGGTCCAGGAAATCGGGCCCCGTCTTGAAGACCCGCACGCGGCGGCCCTGGCGCGCGTGCAGGCGTGCCAGCGCCGCGGTGACGGTGGTCTTGCCCTGACCCGACGCCGGTGCGGCGATCATCAGGGCGGGCACCGTGCGGGCAGGGGGCGCGGCGGGCGGCAGTGAAGGCGGTGGCGATGTCGGCAACATGAACGTAGAGGATGCGGCGGGCCAGCCCCCGCACGGTGATGGCTTCCGGGGAGGCGGCTGGTGTGGCGGATTATAGCGAGCGGCATCCATGGTCATCCGCCTTGTGGCAGCACCATGCCTTGCAAGGCCGCGCATTCGAACAGTTCGCGGTCGTTCGTGACCCCGAGCTTGTGCATGGCGCAGTTCTTCTGCCGGCTGATGGTCTTGACGCTGCGGCACAGCGTGGCGGCAATCTCGGTCACCGAGCGGCCGGTCAGGTACAGGCGCAGCACTTCCGTTTCGCGCGCCGACAGCCGCTGCATGCCTTCGCGCCCGATCGGCATCATGGGGCGCACTTCGGTCGGCGCCAGCGCCCGCAACGCCGACTTGCCGATATAGGTGAAGCCGCGCTGGGCACGCACAATGGCCGTCACGATTTCGGACAGCTGGCTGTCCTTGAGCAGCAGGCCCTGCACGCGGACATCGAGTATCGTGCGCAGCACCAGCGGGTTTGTGATCATCGTCAGCACCACCACTGACATGGCCGGATAGCGGCGGCGCAAGGCCGTGATCAGTCGTACGCCATCGAGCTCGGCCGGCCCTGGCATGTGATAGTCGGTGACCACGACATCGGGCCGCAGGGTGTCGGCCTGCTGCAGCAGCTCGGTGGCACTGATCACTTCCCCGCAGACCTCCCAGCCGGTCTGCGTCTGCAACCTGGCCCGGATCGCCGCCGTAATGACGGGGTGGTCGTCGGCCAGCAAAATCCTCAACGTCATCCATCGACTCCTGTCCTGTACACATGGCTCTTCAGCGTTCGGTTTCGCGCTGGCGTCAAAAAATGCGCCGCACGCGGGAGTGGCGTGCGGCGCCAACACGCATCGACTGCGTGCACGCGCGAGGCGGACTGCATGGGAGACAATCCGCAACGCTGCGATGCCCGGCGAGGTTAATGCCCGCAGACGCGGATGGGAGTAAGAGGATTCGCAAAATGCACGAAAGACTCCTGCGATTGCGCAGGCGAAATGCAGACGGCCCCGCGATGTCGCCATCGCGGGGCCGTCTCGGCGGGTAGGGGGCGTGTGGGACCGGTGCTGGCCGGTCCGTCCGGCTCAGGCGATCGCCGCCAGCGCGGGGGCGCGGTGCTGTGCGTGCCGGCGTCCGTCGATGGCCTTGAGCGGGTCGCGCAGGATCGAGGCGCCGACGTCCATGATGTCGCGCAGCGCGGCGGGGTCCTGTGCCCGCTGCGGCGTCCAGAAGTGCAGCGCCGCCCAGGCGGGAAACGCCGCAGGCGGTGCCAGCAGCCGGGTCTTGCGGTCGCGCGTGACCAGCGGCACGTTGAAATCCAGGACCGGGCAGATGCCGCCGGCGGAATGCAGCAGCGTGATCTGCGTATGCCATGACGGCACCACGGTCTCGCGATGGCCTGGCGTATTGGCGCGCCGCGCCAGAAACGCATGCAACGGGCTGCCGCTTTCGCAGTCCTCCTGCAGCAGGATCCAGTCGGTCTCCGCCTCGTCGTTCGTGCCCCCGCGCGCGGCGCTCACCAGGCGTCGCGGCGTGGCCAGGATGCTATGCGGCAGCACGCTGTCGGGCACGTTGGCCCCGTCCACCACGAAGGCGCAATCGAGGTGACCGGCGTCGAGACTGTCGCCCAGCGACGCATCGGCAATGACCGGCCGCGTGACGAAGCTGTCGTGTGGAAAGCGTTCGCACAGCGTGGTGAGGATTTCCGTGATGACCGGATCGCCGATCGACGACGAAAACCCGATCGAAATGCGTCGGCGGCTGCCGGTGGCATGGGCCGCGTGGTCCTGCGGCTGGACCAGCTGGTTCCAGCGCGCAAGGATCTGCCGCGCCGTCTGTTCGAGCCGCAGCGCGTGGGGTGTAGGCTCCAGTGTGCCATTGCGCTTGACGAACAGCGCATCGCCGGTGATTTCTCGCAGTCGCGCCAGGCTGTAGGCTACGGTTGGAATGCGTCCCTGTGTACAAGCCGCTACCGCGCCGAGGTCGCGGTACTCCATGAGCAGGACAAACACATGCAATAGCTTGGTACTGACGTGCCGCATACTGACTTCTCCCGATCCGAGACTTCTGTTTTTTTGTTGTGGTGAAGCGTTGCAACGTCGTGACTGCGAGACCTGCCGTTGCCGGTCCTGACACCACGCAACGCCTGCGACCAATACAGCATGAAACTACAAGGGGCGGGAACGAAAAAACATGTACGCCCGGGCAATGCAACCCGCGCCTTTGCACGCGGGCACATCCACGAATGCCGCGCTTCTCCGACAGTGCATCGAAGGCATGTGCGGTACGGCAGTGGCTCCTCTTCCTCAGGCCCGGACCCGGCAATCGCCATCATCACCATGGCGGTGAAGGGGCTGCCGGACGCCTGTCTGCGAACGCCGGGAGGCGTGCCTTGCAGGCGTTTGAAATTTAGTTGATGCGAGGAAATCTTAATACAACATTTTGGAAACTACTAGAACGGCGTGCGATGTCACGTTTGTCATCTGGCTCGCAAAGGCCCTTTGTTCGCACATCCATACAAGGCGAAAACCCGCACGGCACGTACGACGCAGGGCGATGCGCCGACGCGGCACTGAACCGGAGGCGATTGGACGTGCATGAGAAAAGTGTTTCGGCCTGATGCTCGGGCATGAATTCGGAATCGGAATATTCCAACTTGGAAAAACCTAATTTGATTGCGCTGGCAATGCGTGCCCCATATGGGGGTCGAGTCCGCATGGGATTGCCGCTGCCAGCGGCATTGACCATGCCGATGCGTTCATTCAATTTGCTTAACTCGTGCGGCGAAGACACTGAATTCCTTTTGCACAAGGGGTGGGCTACCTTACCGGCATGAACGGCAGGCCGTTGCGCCCGCCGCGCGGGGGGAGGCCACGAGCGGAGGCATCGGTGAACAGACGCTATTCGGAGGAGCAGATCCGCATGTACCTCGCCGAGGCCGCGAATGGCGTGCCCGTGCGGGAGCTGTGCGCGCGCTATGGTTTCAGCGATGCCTCGTTCTACGGCTGGCGTGCCAGGTATGGTCCGACACGGCATGCCGACGTCGCCGACACGCGGCGCATGCGTCAGCTCGAGGAAGAAAATGTGCGCCTGAAGAGTATGCTTGCGGATGCGCTGCTGCAACTGGAGCTGCTGCGCAACCGAACCGGCAGGCGGAGCAACGGCAAGACGGATGGATGACATCGTGCCCGGACACCTCGCCTGCCGGAAGCCGTCGCAACGCGAACTCCGCGTTGCCAATGAATTCTGGAGTTTTTCTGGTGAGAAAGGTTTTGGCAGCCATTGCTGCAGCAGTAAGCGTGGTCCCGTTCGTTGCATACGGACAGGCGGCGCCGTCAACGGATCCGTCCACGCCGATGATTGCCCCGCTGCCGCCGCGCATGCTCGATCCCGCCACGTCAACGGTGGATGACCCGGGCGCCTCGTCAGGCACATCGCAGCGGGAGCATTGCCGCCAGCTGCTCGACAAGATCAATGCATTGCCTGCCGGGCCGCAGTGGTCGCAGGGGCAGTCGAACGTCACCACCGCCGACGGGCGCAGCTATTCCACGCTCGAACGCGCGCCGGAACGCAAGCGCCTGGAAGAAGCCTACCGGCAGGAGTGCGCGCAGGCGCGCAAGTAAGCCAATCAGTCAGTTCAGTTTGGGCAACGGCCTGGGCCAGCGTTGGCAGGCAGGTGTAGCGGTCCTTTTTCGTCATTGAGGGAGTGATCATGTTGCGCGTGCGACGAATCCTGGCCTGGCTGTTCGGGCTGACCCTGCTGGCCACGGCCGGCGGTGCGTTGGCCCAGGCCAAGCTGGACAAGCCACATCTCGACCAGTTGCTGGCGCCCGTGGCGCTCTATCCCGATGCGCTGCTGTCGCAGGTGCTGATGGCCTCGACCTACCCCGCCGACGTGGCGGCTGCCGCGCAGTGGTCGGCATCGAATGCGAGCCTGTCGGGCGACGCCGCCACCAAGGCGGTGGCCAGCGAACCGTGGGACCCGAGCGTGCAGTCGCTGGTGGCCTTCCCATCGGTCATGGACATGATGGGACGCCAGCCGCAATGGGTAAAGTCGGTCGGCGATGCGTTCCTGGCGCAGCCTGACGACGTCATGGATTCGGTGCAGCGGCTGCGCGCGCAGGCCCAGAAGGCTGGCACGCTGAAGACCACCGAGCAGCAGAAGGTGGTGACGCAGCAAAGCGGCGGTACGACGATCGTACAGATCGAGCCCGCCAATCCGCAGGTAGTCTATGTGCCCGCCTACAACCCCACGGTGGTCTACGGCACGTGGCCCTATCCGGCCTATCCGCCCGCCTACTATCCGCCGCCGCCGGGTTCGGTGTTCGCGACGTCGCTGGTGGCCGGCATCGGCTTCGGGCTGGGCGTGGCGGCCGTGAATTCGATGTGGGGTGGATTCAACTGGGGCGCGCATGACGTCAACATCAACGTCAACCGCTACAACAACATCAACGTGAACCAGCGGCTCGACGTGAACCGCGCCAATGTGAACTGGCAGCACAACCCTGCCAACCGCGGCAACGTGCCGTACAACAATCCAAACGTCGCCAACCGTTTCGATGCGCAGCGGCAGCAGGCACTGGCCAATCGTCCGCAGCCGGGACAAGCCGGTGGCCAGCGGCTGGGGCAGGGCGGCGGCGGCGTCCAGAACCCGCAGCGGCCAGGGCAGGCCGGTGGCGCGCAAAGCCAGCGCGACGCCGCGCGCGACCGCGCCGCACAGTCGTTCCAGGGACGGACCGGCCAGTCGATTGCCGGACACGGCTCGCCCGGCGTCAATCGCCCGGGCGGCGGGCAGAATCCACGTCCGGCCGGCGCAGACCGCCAGCATGCCGACCAGATGGACGCGCGCAACCGGGCGCGCGACAGCAATCATGCCAACGCCTTCCACGATGCCGGCAATGGCGACCGCATGCGCCAGCAGACCGAGCGTGGCGGCAGAGGACTGCAGCACGCCGGTGGCCAGATGCCGCAGCGGTCGATGCCGGCGCACGGCGGATTCCAGGGTGGCGGCCATTTCGGCGGCGGCGGTGCTGGCGGCGGTCATTTCGGTCACGGTCGGAGATAACGATGAGGCACAACCAGGGAACTGGCGGAAACGCAGGCCGTTGGAAGTCGTTGCGCGCGCTAGCCATGGCCTTGCTGATCGGCGCGTCGATGTCCGCACCGTCCGTGGCGACGGCGCAGCAGGTATTTCCGTCGCCCGAGGCGGCCATGGACGCGCTGGGCGATGGCGTGGCACGCAGCGACACCGATGCGCTCAAGCGCGTGCTGGGCGCGCAGTATCTCCGGATCGTGCCGCCGCATCTGGACCAGCAGGATATCTACGATTTTCTTGGAGCGTGGGCCAATCACCATGCCGTCCGCAAGGACGGCGAGAATACCGCCAGCGTGGAAGTGGGCAGCAGCGGCTGGACGTTTCCGGTGCCGATCGTGAAGCGCAAGGCGGGATGGCAGTTCGACCTGACCGCAGGCGAGCGCGAAGTCAGGGTTCGCCGGATCGGCCGCAACGAGATCGTGGCCATGGACACGCTGCTGCAGCTGGCCGATGCCCAGGAACGCTATGCCGAGCAGGTTGGCAAGGGCGCCTACGCCGGGCAACTGGTCAGCACGCCGGGCAAGACCAATGGCCTGTACTGGCCGTCGGCGTCGAAGGAAAACGATAGTCCACTGGGGCCGGATGCCCTGGCCATGGGACCGGAGACGCCGCCCGATGAGGCCTTCTTCGGCTATCGCTACCGCATAATCGCGCCGCCGAAGGGTAGCGAGGCAAAATTCGCGTTCATTGCTTGGCCGGCGCGCTATGGCGATTCGGGCGTGCATTCGTTCATGCTGGACAGCGAACGCCGTTTCTACGAGCGCGACCTGGGCAAGGACACGGCGTCGCGAGCTGCTGCCATCCGGAATTTTGCGCCGCAAGGGTGGAGCCAGGTGGCCAAGCAGTAATTGCCAGGGCCCGGCCACGCGGTCGGGCGCCCAACCTGGCGGAACAGGGCGGGTTTCTTCAGTCGCCCGGGCCCCGCAGCGCCACGCGGTCGGGGTCCGCGTAGACGTCTGCCAGGCCGTCGGGATCGACGATCCGCAGCATGCGGTGCCGTACCGTGATCAGCCCCACCGACCGGAAGCGCGATAGCAGCCGGGACACCGTTTCAAGGGTCAGCCCAAGATAGCTGGCGATGTCGTTACGCGTCATCGCCAGCGTCAATCCGCCGTCGCCAATGCCGCGACGCGCCTGTTCGGCTGACAGATCGAGCAGCAGCATGGCCAGCCGTTGCGACGCCTTCATCGACCCAATGGCGACCATCAGTTCGGCTTGACGGCCGGCCTGTTGCCGCAGGCTGGCCAGAATGGCGACGCGCAATGCCGGATCGGCAAGGCTGCCGTGCAACGCCTCGATGGGAATGGTGCAGCACTCGGTGTCCTGGAGCGCAACGGCGCTGGCTCCATGGGCCGCGGACTCGTTCGGCTCCAGGCCGCACACGTCGCCGCACTGAAAAAAGCCGCTTACCTGCCGCCATCCCAGGCGGGATTCATAGACCTGCTTGAGTCCCCCCGTGCGCACAGGAAAGACCGCCAGCGTGGGCCGACCCTGCGCATAGAGCACATCGCCGGCGCGCAACCGCACCCGACCGGGCGCCAGCGGCACGGCTGCACGCAACGCGCTATCGCCGCCAGCATGGCGACATGCCTGGCGGAACGGGCAAATCGTGCAGGATGGGGCGCTTGCGCCGGGACGTTCGAAGGACATCGTCGCGCCGATCGGTCCATAGGATATTTATGCGTTTCAGTATAAATGCCCGTAAATAGTACGGATTTACCGTCGTTCTGCATTCTTTCGTCGCCATGACGTAAGTTTTTTCGAAAGCGCTCCCCCGTTCGGGGCAAGGCGGTCCGGCAAGGAAATCTTTGTTTCCAAAATTCATGTTGCATCTTGCAGACAATGACGGCAATTGGTCACAGCAGCTGTGTTATGCTGCGTCGCACAAATAGAGGAGGAGACTCGTTCCTAGATGAGCAGGAGTCTTCATATGGCCAAAAGCCTGTCTCCGGCTTGGGGTGCGCAGTGGCGACAATTCGGTCGCTCGCACTACCAGGCCGCGAAGCAAATACGTTCCTGGTTGGGGCGCCTTGATCCGGCGCAGCCTGGCCCACGGCGGCTGCGATACCCCGCGGCGGGTGAGCCCGCGCCAGCCGAACTGCCCGGTTCGTGGCAATCCCACAAGCTGGGCCTGGAGCCGCTGCCGGGCGAACTGGTGCCGCAGCTGTCCTATCGTCTATATATTCCGTCTGGCGCAAAGGGCGCGTTGCCGCTGGTGGTGATGCTGCACGGCTGCCAGCAGACGCCTGAAGACCTGGCCGCCGGCACGCGCATGAACGCGCTGGCCGAGCGCGAGGGATTCATGGTGGCTTATCCGCAGCAGCCGTTGCGCCGTTCCGTACACCGCTGCTGGCAATGGTTCGACCTTGGCGACGGCGAGGGCGGTCGCGAGGCGCAGGCCGTGGCCATGCTGATCGACGAACTGTCCAGCCGGCCCGACGTGCGTACGGGCGAGGTCTACCTGGCGGGGTTGTCCGCCGGGGCCGCCATGGCTGCCGTGGTGGCGTTGCGTTACCCGGAAAAAGTCGCGGCGGTGGGTTTGCACTCGGGCGTCGTGATCGGCGCGGCCGGCAATCCGGGCGCGGGCCTGAAGGCGATGCGCCATGGCACCGAACTGGAACCGGCCTTCCTGCTCGATGCCGCCGGCGTGACGGCGGGCGGCCCGGAGATGCCCGCCATCGTGGTGCATGGCATGACCGATGACGCCGTGAATCCGGTCAATGGCCGTCTGCTGGCCCGCCAGTTCCTGACTTACAACGGGCTGAGCGAACGCGCCGGCGAGCGTCTGGACTGCGCCAACGACGCGCCGCCGCTGGAAGTGGGTGACTATCGGGAAGCGCGCTTTGGCCGCTGGAACCGCGACGTCGTGCGGCTGGTGGAGGTGGCCGGGCTGGACCACGCGTGGAGCGGCGGCGATGCCAGCGTGCAGTACCACAGCGACGTCGGGCCAGACGCAAGCTGGATGATGTGGCAGTTCTTCCGGCAGCATCGCCGCGCGGCATGATGCGGCTGCCGCCGGACGGGAAAAAGGGGAAGGCTTCGTCTGGCCTTCCCCTTTTTTTGTCCGGACTTGCCGGAACACGCACCAAGCCGTAAATCAGGCTTCGCGTTTGCGTACGAACAGTGCGGTGATGATGCCCATGACGCAGACACCGACCACGTAGTGCGCCGGGGCCAGCTTGTCGGTCTTCAGCATCAGCGAGACGATGACCGGCGTCAGCCCACCGAAGATCGCGTACGAGACGTTGTACGAGAAGGACAGGCCCGAGAAACGCACCTGCGCCGGGAAGGCATGCACCAGCACATACGGCACGGCGCCGATCGTGCCAACGAAGAAGCCGGCCAGCGCGTACAGCGGCAGCAGCAGTTCAGGGCGCGTACCAATGGTCGTGTACAGCAGGTAGGCCGTCGCCGCCAGCAGCGCGCCGCCGATCGACAGCGTCAGGCGAGCGCCGATGCGGTCGGCCAGCACGCCGGCTACTACGCAGCCAATCGACAGGAACAGCGTGGCCGCGCTGTTGGCGACCAGCGCCGTGCGGGCGTCGAAGCCGAACAGCGTTTGCAGGTAGGTAGGGGTCAGCAGGATCACCACCACGATGCCGGCCGACAGCATCCACGTCAGCAGGACCGAGATCAGCACGGCGCCGCGATGGTCGCGCACCACGGCCTTCAGCGGCATTTCGGCGGCCAGCGCCTTGCGCTGCTGCAGTTCGGCGAACACCGGCGTCTCGTGCAGCCAGCGGCGCAGGTACATCGAACCCACGCCGAAGATGCCGCCCAGCACGAACGGCACGCGCCAGCCATGGGCCAGCAGTTCCTGCGGGTCGAAGATCGCGTTGATGCCGGTGGCCACCAGCGAGCCGAGCAGGATGCCGGCCGTCAGGCCCGCCGTCAGCGTGCCGCAGGCATAGCCGATGTGGCGCTTGGGCACGTGTTCGGACACGAATACCCAGGCACCCGGCACTTCGCCGCCCACGGCGGCACCTTGCAGGATGCGCAGCACCAACAGCAGCATCGGGGCCAGCAGGCCGATGGTCGCATAGGTGGGCAGCAGGCCCATCAGCAGCGTCGGCACCGACATCAGCAGGATCGACAGCGTGAACATCTTCTTGCGGCCAAGAAGGTCGCCGAAGTGCGCCATGATGATGCCGCCCAGCGGGCGCGCCAGGTAGCCGGCCGCGAAAATGCCGAAGGTCTGCAGCAGGCGCAGCCAGTCCGGCACCGAAGCCGGGAAGAACAGCTGGCCAATGACCTTGGCGAAAAAGACAAAAATAATGAAATCGTAGAACTCAAGCGCACCGCCCAATGCTGCAAGGGCAAGCGTCTTGTAATCCTGGCCGGTCAGCGGGCGGGCGGCTTGGCCGCCTTGCGCGCCCAGTGCCCCGGCAGTACTGCTGGAGGTGGACATGAAAAGACTCGCATGGATACATTCACATGCGAAGCGCGCAACACGGATGACGTGGAGGGAGACGGCCGAGGGATGACGACACGAACTTGGCGAACCGGGGCCGGCGGGTAAGCAGGCGGGCACGACGGGACGCTTCGCAAAGGCGTAAAGATACCAGATCGATGTGTTTCATTTCCGATTTTGATCAGATTGAATACTAAATCGGCCGATGCGCTGCCATAATCCGTCTCCATAATGCAAAAGAAGTGAAATCCGGGGCACAAAGCGCGAAATGCGCGGGGTCATATTTTCTGGGGTGACATGGCTTTCAAGGATTCCATCCAGGCCGCAACTGGGGCGGCCATGGCAACGCCGCGCCGGCGCGTGGCCGCGCGCGTGGCGGGCGGCGTGGTGGCCGTGCTGGCTGTTTTCGGGCTGGCCGGCTATTTTGGCGGGCCGCCGCTGATCAAATACCTGGTAGAAAAGAACGCGACCGAGGCGCTTGGCCGCAAGGTCACGCTGGGTGGCGCGCAAGTGCGGCCGTTCGAACTGGCCGCGACGCTGAACGACCTGACCATTTTCGAACCCGATGGCAAGACGCCCATGCTGACGCTGGGCGAGGTCGAGGCCAATACCTCGGCCGCGTCGATCTGGCATCTGGCGCCGGTGGTCGATTTCCTGCATGTGGACCGGCTCAGCGTGCATGTGGTGCGCAATGCCGACGGCCGCATGAGCTTTGCCGACATCCAGGAACGCTTTGCCGCCCAGCCGCCCAAGCCGGCCGACAGCAAGCCGGCGCGGTTCTCGGTCAGCAATATTGCAGTGTCCAACAGCAGCTTCGTCTATGACGACAAGCTGCTCGATACCGTGCAGCGCGTGGAGAACTTCACGCTGACCCTGCCGTTCCTGTCGAACCTGCCGCACGATGTGACCATCAATACGCGGCCGTCATTGTTTGCCAAGATCAATGGCACGCCGCTGGCACTGGACGGAACGTCGCAACCGTTTTCCGATAGTCACCAGACCGACCTCAACGTCAATCTGGACGGTCTTGAGGTGGCGAAGTACATGGCATTCGCGCCAAAACTGAAGGATGCGGAAGTCAAGGGCGGTCTCGTCGATACGCGGCTGAAAGTCGGCTTCCGGCAGGAAAAGGACACGCAGGATCTGTATGTGTCCGGCACGATCGCGCTGCGCGATGCCGATGTGCGGACGCTCGCCGGGGCGCCGATCGTCAAGGCCGGCCGTCTGGCCGTCGATCTGGACCGCGTGCAGCCGCTGGCGCACACGGCCCATGTGAAGAGCATCGAACTGGAGGGATTCGACCTGCAGGCGCTGCGCCGCCAGGACGGTACGCTGAACCTGGCGACCGCGTTCCTGCCGGCAGCCGCGCCCGCGCCGAAGGCTGCTGCGCAGGCGCCGGCAAAGCCCGCCGCGCCTGCATCGGCGGCAGCGGCCGCGCCGGCATCCGCGCCGGCAGCCGCCGGCGTGCAGGCACCGCCCAAGGCCGAAGAGGTGCCGTGGTCGTATGCCGTCGATCGCATCACGGTCAAGGAAGCGAAGCTCGGGTTTGTCGACGAACTCGCGCCGTCCGGCCCCGGCAAGCTCGATATCGGCCCGGTCAGCGTCGAGATCGGCAACCTCGCCAGTACCGGCGACAAGCCCGCGAAGCTCGACGCCAATATCACGGTCGCCAACGGGCAGACCATCAGGCACACCGGCGAACTCGGCCTGAAGCAGGGCACGCTGACGGGCACGCTGGAAACGGCGGGACTGCGGCCGCAAGGCTTCTCGGCGTGGTGGCCGCGCGCGCTGCACAGCCAGCTGGGCGAGACCGCCGTCAACGCCGAGTTGCATTACACGATGGCGTGGACGCAGCCTGTGTTCCAGTTCACGCTGCAGAAATCGCGCGTGGAGCTTTCGCCGGTCCATGTGGCCACGCGGGATCCGGTCAAGGTGCCAGCCGCGTCGGGCGCATCGGCCGCCGCCAAGGAAAGCGATGACGATGCCAAGGCGGCACCGGCCCGGCGCGGTGCCCGAGCGCCACGTGCCTTCCGCACGGCGCGCGTGGCCGACACCGAAGGCGCCAACCTGCCGCTGATCCGTGCCGACAAGCTGATCCTGGACGATATCCAGCTCGATCTGGCCAGGCAGACTTTCGAAGCCGGGCAGGTGGCGCTGGTGAAGCCGCGCATCGCGGCCACGCGCGATCGTCGCGGCCAGTTGCTGGAATCGGCGCAGATCTGGGCAACCGAATCTGCCGAACAGAAGGCAGCGGACCAGAAGGCCGCTGCGAAGCCTGCGCCGCAGGCCAACGGCGGTGCGGCGGCGCCGGGCTGGAAGGTGCGTGTGGGCAAGGTGGCCGCGGATGGTGGCGAGGCACGGCTGGCCGATTACGCGCCTGCGGAAGCCAATCGCGGCCGTCCGGTGATCCACCAGTTCCGCAATATCGGGCTGAGCACCGGCACCATCACGTGGCCGCTGTCGCCCGGCGCATTGCCGATGAAGCTGCACGCCGAAAGCGGCCGCAAGGGCGTGATGAACGTCGACGGGCAGGTCGTGCCGACCGGGCCCGCGGCGCAACTGCAGCTGGATCTGCGCGATCTCGACATGGCGCCGCTGCAGCCTTATCTGGCCGATCGCTTCAATGCCGCGCTGCGCAGCGGCACGATGACGCTCAAGGGCAAGGTGGCGTACGACGCGCCGGCCGGCAAGCCGATCGCCGTGCGCTTCAGTGGCAACGCCTTTGCCGGCAATGTGCGTACCGTCGATCGCATCTCCGGGGATGACTTCCTGCGCTGGCGTGCACTGGCGGTCAATGGCATCGACTTCAGCATGGACGATGCCAAGGGGCCGATGCAGGTAGGCGTCAGCAACGTGGCGCTGAACGATTTCTATGCGCGTGTGATCCTCAATGCCAACGGCCGGCTGAACCTGCAGGACGTGATGGCCGGCGGTGCCGAAAAGGGCCAGGCCGCGCCATCGACGAGTCTGACGCAGGCCAGCCCGGCGTCGGCGCCGGAGGCCAGGCCCGCACAGCAGGCCGCACCAGCCACGGAAGCGGCCGGCCCGAAACCCCAGATTCGCCTGGGCGGCGTGACGATCAACAAGGGCAACATCAACTTCTCGGACTTCTTCGTCAAGCCGAACTACTCGGCCAACCTGACCGACATGAAGGGTTCGGTGTCGAAGGTGTCGTCGGCAGATCCCACGCCGGCCGACCTGGTGCTCGACGGCCGGCTCGACGACGACGCGCCGGTCAGCATCAGCGGCAAGGTCAATCCGCTGGGCGAGCAGCTCTATCTGGACATTGCAGCCAAGGCGGCTGGCGTGGAACTGACACGCCTGACGCCGTACGCGGCCAAGTACGCCGGCTACCCCATCACCAAGGGCAAGCTGACGGTCGATGTGGCGTACAAGATCGAAAACGGCAAGCTGGACGCGAAGAACCATCTGTACCTGGACCAGCTCACGTTCGGCGACAAGGTGGACAGCCCCGATGCCGTCAAGCTGCCGGTGCTGCTGGCCGTGTCGTTGCTCAAGGACCGGAACGGCGTGATCGACATCAACCTGCCGGTGTCGGGCTCGTTGTCGGATCCCGAGTTCAGCATTGGCGGCGTGATCATGCGCGTGATCGTGAACCTGCTGACCAAGGCGATCACGTCACCGTTCTCGCTGATCGCGTCGGCGTTCGGCGGTAGCGGCGAGGAGCTTGGCTATATCGAGTTCGCGCCGGGATCGTCGACGCTGACCGATGAGGGGCGCAAGAAAATCGAAACGGTGGGCAAGGCGCTGAACGACCGCCCGTCGCTGCGGCTGGAAATCAGCGGGCGTATCGACCCGGCCACCGATGCCGATGGCGCGCGTCGCGTCTGGCTGGACCAGCGCGTGGCCGAAGCCAAGCAGCGCGACCTGCGCCGTTCGGCACAGGCTGGCGCGCAGGCCGAGGAAGGCGAGGGCGGTGACCAGGGTGCCAAGGTGACCGTGTCGAAGCAGGAGTATCCAAAGTACGTCGAAGCGGTGTACAAGCGTGAGTCGTTCAAGAAGCCGAAGAATTTCATCGGCCTGAACAAGTCGCTGCCGCCGGAGGAGATGGAAAGACTGCTGCTGGAAAACGCGCCCGTCACCGATGCCGAACTGCGTGCGCTGGCGGACCAGCGTGCGCTGGCGGTCAAGCAGTCGCTGGAACGCGACGGCAAGGTGCCCGATTCGAAGCTGTTCCTGACGGCGCCGAAGCTGACCGCCGAGGGCATCAAGGACAAGGGCGCGCCGAACCGCGTGGACTTCTCGATCCGGCAATAGCCCTCGCGACATGCCGCCGGGTGCGGCGTTTGAACGAAAGCTTCGAACGCTGCCCCGGTGGCCGCACCGAAACCGCGTATCATTCGCCCCGGACCGACTGATTGACGATCAAAAGGAGCGAGTTTTTGGAGCAGGAAGCGATTGCGTACAAGACCTGGGTTTGCCTGATTTGCGGGTGGGTGTACGACGAGGAACAGGGCTGGCCCGAGGACGGCATTGCGCCTGGCACGCGCTGGGAAGACATCCCGGAAGACTGGCGTTGCCCCGAGTGCGACGTCAGCAAGGGCGACTTCTCGATGATCGAGATCTGAGTCCCGGCGGAAATTCAGGGTATGTGGGAGTGCCGCTGTCGCAACTCCCGGCACAGGCCGGCGCGTGCGCGCCGGCGCGCGCATCGGGTGTAGCGCATCCGGAACGGATGGCTGCATCGCCATAGCGCGGACGCCACGGTCAGGACCAGCAGCGCCGCCATCACGGCAGCGAGCAGTGTCAACGACATCGCGCCTCCTTCTCTCTCAAAGGCGCTTCACCTCAAGCGGTCGCGCAGCTAAATCAGCAGCGGCAACGCTTCCAGCACGAGCACCCCAAGGAGCACCCCGATGATTGCGCCCGCGCATCGGCAGCTGATACGCAGCGCCTTGGCGGCCACCGGGATCGCACCCATCGCCAACAGCCCGACGAGCGCCATGGGGATCAAAAACACAAGATCGTGCGCCTGTACGTGGATCATGGCGGTCTCCTGTCTTGTTTCTTTCTGTTTCCAGTATAGGCCGTGGGTGGCGAATACAAGGCCGGAAGCGTCAGGGTTGTCCCGCAATGTTTGAAACGCTTGCAGAGTTTGTTTCCTGAACGACGGCTGGCGCGCAACAACCGGCTGCTGTCGGGCCGTGCGTGCGCTGCGCCGCGCTGCACAACGTGCCGGGCGGGCTCCCCCACTGCACCTGCCGCGGCCGGTGTCCTATGCTGGACGCATGATGGCTATCATCGGCCACCAACGGAGGAAGCTATGGAACTTCACATGCATTCGCACCACTACGTGCGCCGTTTGCCCGACTGGTCTGCCGCCGCAGTATCGGGCCTGGCTGCAGGGGCGTTGCTGATCGTCGTGGAGATGTTCTGGTCGAGCATGGTGGCCGGCGTGCATCCATGGGGCACCACGCGGCTGATCGCCGCCATCGTGATGGGCCGCGACGTGCTGCAGACGTCGATGTTCAGTGTCAGCACGGTGGCCGTGGCGCTGATCATCCACTTCGTGATCGGCGTTGTGCTGGGCTGTGTGCTGTGCGCCATCATCGCGCCGTTCCAGCTCGATTCGAGCGTCGGCATGTCGATGCTGGTGGGCGCCGCATTCGGGCTGGTGGTCTACCTGTTCAACTTCCACGTGATGACGGCCGCGTTCCCCTGGTTCATCGACGCGCGGGGCTGGCATACGCTGGTGGGCCACATGATATTCGGCATGTGCATCGCGCTGTGCTACTGGAAGCTGGAATCACGCGATGTCGTGCACTAGATACATCGCCACGTGATGCAAGGTGTCGTGCGCATGGCATGGCTGGGAGCCACGGCCCGCATGCGCCGCGGATGGCAGTTGGGACTGGCATGTCCCCACTGCCATTTTTGCTGTGCCGCACGCGAGACACGTCGGGTGCGGACGCGCGAGTGTCTCCGAACGATACGGCGCGCGTGTCGCCTTGCAGTGGCCTGAACCGATGCACTAGTCTTATTCCACGTGCGTGAACGGGCGCACCCGCCTGCCCCTGCCTTCCGGCCCGTTCCCTTGCGTGCGTAAGAGGAGGGGGACATGGCGATCGCGGTCGTGCTCGTCATCATGGTTGCCGCTTCGGTGCTCTTTCATTTCCTGAGCCCCTGGTGGCTGACACCGTTGGCGTCCAACTGGAAACAGATGGACGACACGCTCACCATTACCCTCGTCATCACTGGCCTGTTCTTCGTCGGCATCAATGTGCTGCTGGGGTATATCGTCTGGCGCTTCCGGCATCGCGAGGGTCATCGCGCGGCCTATGAACCCGAAAACCGCCGGCTGGAGCATTGGCTGATCGGCCTCAGCGCGGTGGGCATCATGGCACTGCTGGCGCCGGGGCTGATTGTCTACGCCGACTATGTCAGGCCGCCGCACGAGGCCATGGCGATGGAGGTGGTGGGCCAGCAATGGCAATGGGCATTCCGCTTTCCCGGCCGGGGAGGCACGCTCGGCACCTCTGATCCCCGCTTCACCAGCGCTACCAATCCGATGGGCCTGAATCCGGATGATCCGAACAGCCAGGACGACGTGATCGTGCTCGGTCCGGAAGTGCACCTGCCGTTGAACCGCCCGGTCAAGGTGCTGCTCAGATCGAAGGATGTGCTCCACGATTTCTACGTGCCGCCGTTCCGAGCGCGCATGAACATGGTGCCCGGCATGGTCACCTCGTTCTGGTTCACGCCCACGCAGGTGGGCAAGTACGACATCCTGTGCGCGCAGCTCTGCGGCGTGGGGCACTACAACATGCGTGGCCACGTGGTGGTGGAGGAGCCCGCGGCATTCGAGGCCTGGCTGGCCAAGCAGCAGACCTTCGCGATGACCCAGGCCAAGGCGCCGCAGCCGGCCGCATTGCCGGGTACCGGCGTCGTCCCCGGCGCGGGCGCCAGCGGCAACGTCGAGCAGGGGCGGGCGCTGGCCCAGAGCAAGGGTTGCGTGGCCTGCCACAGCATCGACGGCACGCAGGGCGTGGGCCCGTCGTGGAAGGGCCTGTATGGCAGCACGCAGACGTTTGCCGATGGCAGCAGTGCCACCGTCGACGACGCCTTCCTGAAGAAGGAAATCGAGGATCCGCAGGCGCGCGTGATCAAAGGCTTTGGGCCGGTCATGCCGAAGTTGCCCGTGACCGATGCAGAGGTGGCGGCGCTGTCCGCCTATATCCATTCGCTGGGCTCCGGCGCCGGTGCGGCGCCCCAGGCCGGAAAGTAGGCAAGGAGGACACGATGGCCTATGCCGACGACGCCAACCATCACGGCCCGCAGAGCTTCTGGATGCGCTACATCTGGAGCCAGGACCACAAGGTGATTGCCGTGCAATACACGCTGGTGGCCATCTTCGTGGGGCTGGTCGGCGTGGCGCTGTCGAACCTGATGCGAATGCAGCTGGGGTTTCCGGGGAAGTTCGAGTTCATCGACGCCAACCGCTATTACCAGTTCGTCACCATGCACGGCATGATCATGGTGATCTACCTGCTGACGGCACTGTTCCTTGGCGGCTTCGGCAATTACCTGATTCCGCTGATGGTAGGCGCGCGCGACATGGTGTTTCCGTTCCTGAACATGCTCAGCTTCTGGGTCTACTTCCTGTCGGTGATCGTGCTGCTGACCAGCTTCTTCGTGCCCGGCGGGCCCACTGGCGCGGGCTGGACGCTGTATCCGCCGCAGGCGATCCTGCCGGGCACGCCGGGGCATGACTGGGGCATCATCCTGATGCTGGTGTCGCTGCTGATCTTCATTGTCGCCGCCACCATGGGCGGCCTGAACTATGTGACCACCGTGCTGCAGGCGCGTACCGAGGGCATGACGATGTTGCGCATGCCGCTGGCCGTGTGGGGCATCTTCATGGCCACCATCCTGGCACTGCTGGCGTTCCCCGCGCTGTTTGTCTCCGGGGTGATGATGCTGCTCGACAAGACGCTGGGCACGAGCTTTTTCATGCCGGCCATGGTATCGATGGGCCAGCAGCTCAACTACAAGGGCGGCAGCCCGTTGCTGTTTCAGCACCTGTTCTGGTTCTTCGGCCATCCCGAGGTGTATATCGTGGCGCTGCCGGCGTTCGGCATCGTCTCAGACCTGGTCAGCGTGCATTCGCGCAAGAGCATCTTCGGCTACCGGACGATGGTCTGGGCCATCCTGGCGATCGGCCTGCTGTCCGTGGTGGTCTGGGCGCACCACATGTTCGTGAGCGGCATGAATCCGTACTTCGGCTTCTTCTTCGCCACGACCACGCTGATCATCGCCGTGCCAACGGCAATCAAGGTGTACAACTGGGTCATCACGCTGTGGCGCGGCGACATCCATTTCTCGGTGCCGATGCTGTTCGCCATCGCGTTCATCAGTACCTTCGTGATTGGCGGGCTGACCGGGCTGTTCCTTGGCAACGTCAGCGTCGACATACCGCTTTCCAACACCTATTTCGTGGTGGCGCACTTCCATATGGTGATGGGCGTGTCGCCGATCCTGGTGGTGTTCGGCGGCATCTACCACTGGTATCCGAAGGTGACCGGGCGCATGCTCAACGACACCATGGGCCGTATCCATTTCTGGGTGACGTTCGTGGGCACCTATGCGATCTTCTTCCCGATGCACTACCTGGGCATCATGGGCATGCCGCGCCGCTACTACGCCTGGGACAACTACAGCTTCATCCCTGAATCGGCGCATACGATGAACATGTATATCTCCATCGCGGCCTTCGTGGTGGCGGCGGCCCAGCTGCTGTTCGTCTTCAACCTGTTCTGGAGCCTGCGGCGCGGGCAGGCGTCCGGCCCCAATCCCTGGCGCGCGGCGTCGCTGGAATGGCAGACGCCGCAGACGCCCCCCGTGCATGGCAACTGGGGGCCGCATCTGCCCGTGGTGTACCGCTGGGCCTATGCGTACAGCGTGCCGGGTGCCAGCGAAGACTTCATCGCGCAGAACGCGCCACCCGATGCGGGCGGCCCCGAGCCTGAGCCGCATCCCAGCCGGGGAGCCGTGGCATGAATGCCGATCCGATCGCAGCCGACCCGGGTGCCGGCGTTTTTCGCGTATCGCCCGATTCGCCCGGCAGTGGCGCGGGCGGCGGCGCGATGCACGGTCACGGCCAGCGTGCACCGGGCAGCACGGGCCTGTGGGTCTTCATGGGCGTGGTGACCGCGTTGTTCACGCTGTTCCTGGCGGCCTACGTCATGCGCATGGACAGCCCGGACTGGCGTCGGATTGCATTGCCGTGGCAGGTCTGGCTGTCAACGGGCCTGCTTGCGATGGCCAGCGCGGCGATGGCGGTGGCATCGCGTGCTGCCAGGACAGGCCGGATGGCGCGTGCGCGCGGGGCGCTGCGTCTGGGCGGACTCGGCGCGCTGGCGTTCGTGGCGTCGCAGCTTTGGGCGTGGGCGGCGCTGTATGCCGCGCATGTGGTGCCGGCCAGCAATCCCGCCGGCAGCTTTTTCTACCTGTTGACGGCCATGCACGGTCTTCACATGATCGGCGGGCTCGTGGGCTTTGCATTCGTGGCGTTCGATCGCGGCAGCGGCATGCGCACGCAGGTGCGCATCGGCCTTTGCGCCCGGTACTGGCACTTTCTGTTGGGCGTATGGATCGTGCTGCTGGCCGCGCTGGCCTGGTTGACGCCCGAGCTCGTCAACTACATCTGCGGCCGGGGATGAGGGAGGTACACCGATGAGTTCACAACTCTCCACCCCGGCGGCGTCGCCGCACGATCATCCGCCGGGCGGCCTGCGTGGCCTGGTCGCCGACTGGTCTTCGGACCAGCGCGCGTTCAAGGTCTCGTGGGGCAAGGCGATGATGTGGATCTTCCTGCTGTCCGACACCTTCGTCTTCAGTTGCTTCCTGACCGGCTACATGACCGTGCGGATGTCCACCACGGTGGCGTGGCCGAACGTCAGCGAAGTGTTCGCCATCGAGATCGGCGGCCGGCCTGTGCCATTGCTGCTGATTGCCATCATGACGTTCACGCTCATCACCAGCAGCGGCACGATGGCCATGGCCGTCAACTGCGCCTATCGCCGGGACCGCATGAACTGCGCCAAGCTGATGTTCGTGACCGCGTGGCTGGGAGAGGTCTTCGTCTGCATGCAGGCGTTCGAATGGACCAAGCTGATCGTCGTGGAGGGGGTACGGCCCTGGGGCAACCCGCTGGGCGCCGCGCAGTTCGGGTCGGTTTTCTTCACGGTCACGGGCTTTCACGGCTTTCACGTGACGTGCGGCGTGATCTACCTGCTGGTCATCGCCAGCAAGGTGCTGCGCGGCCACTACGACATCAGCGGCAACTACCAGGCCGTGGAGATCGCCGGCCTGTACTGGCACTTCGTGGATCTGGTCTGGGTCTTCATCTTCGCGCTGTTCTACCTGTGGTGAGACGCATCATGGCATCGACTTCAACCCAAGCGGCACCGCATGCCGAACCGGCCCAGGAGCACGGCGGCCAGTCGCATTCGATCGGGCTATACCTGAAGGTCTGGGTGCTGCTGTTCGTGCTGTCCACCATGTCGTACATGGTGGATTACTTCCGCCTGACCGGCTACCTGCGCTGGTTCCTGATCCTGCTGTTCATGGTGCTGAAGGCCGGGCTGATCATTGCCGTGTTCATGCACATGGCATGGGAACGGATGGCCCTGATCTGCGCGATCCTGCTGCCCCCGCTGTGCCTGCTGGTGCTGGTATGGCTCATGGCCGCGGAAGCGGATTACACTTTCCTGACACGCGGCGTGTTTTTCCGTTAGCGTCTCCATGCTGGCGGCGGGCGCCGCGATGTTTCCACCACGGACCTCGCCCATGCACGCCGTCACCGAAAGCATCCTGCTCTACAACCATGGCCGCGACCCAGACCGGGTGACCATGAAGCTGGCCGCCATCGCCGCGGAGCCGTTCGCATTCTTCCGGGGCACCAACCATCTCTACGCGGCGTCGCTGCGGGCCGAGATCGGGCTGGATGCGCCCCGCACCTATGTCTGCGGCGACCTGCACGTGGAGAATTTCGGATCGTTCAAGGGCGACAACGGGCTGGTGTACTTCGACCTGAACGATTTCGACGACGCGCTGGTGGCCCCCTTCACCGTGGACGCCGTGCGCATGCTGTCGAGCGTGCTGGTGGCCGGGCACCAATACGGGCTGTCCGAAGCGGATGCCCGCATGGCCTGCGCCAACATGCTGGGCGAATATACCCATACGTTGCGCACCGGCAAGCCGCGCTGGATCGAGCGTGCGACCGCGACCGGGCTGGTGGCCACGCTGCTGCGGCAGGTGAAGCGCCGCCGGCGCGGCGCGCTGCTGGCGGCGCGCACCACGCTGCGTGGCGGGCGCAGGCGACTCAACCTTGACCGTCGGGCGCTGCATGCCGGGCGCGACGGGCGAGAGCGCGCCTCGCATATCCTGACCATCTACTCTCAGCAGGAGCATCACGGCCATCGCTTTGTCGCTGAAGATGCCGCCCGCCGGGTGGCCGGCGTGGGCAGCCTGGGGCTGGAACGCTACGTCGTGCTGGCGCACGACACGCAATTCCCCGCGTCGCAACGACTCATCGATATCAAGCGATCTGCGCCCAGCGCCTGGTTCGATACGCAGCACCAGCCGCACTGGAGCAGCGACGCCCAGCGCGTGGTGACGACCCAGCAGATCATGCAGGCAGCCTCGCCGGCGCTGCTGTCGTATGTCGCGCTTGGCAGGCGCGAGTCGTTTGTCGTCAAAAGCCTGCAGCCAACCACCGATCGCGTGGACCTGGCGCATTGCCGTGACAAGGCGGCATTGGCCGATGTGCTGGGCTGCATGGCGCGTGCGGCAGCCTGGGCCCATCTGCGTGGCTGCGGCCATCAGGCGGCGGATCGGATCGAAAAACTGCAGGATTACGCCGCGGGCGGGCGCTGGCAGTCGATGGCGCTACGGCTGGCCCGGCACGGGCGCGACGTTTCGCTGGCGCAGTGGAAGACGTATGCGGAGGACTACCGGAAGGCCAGGGGCGGAAAGTAGGGCCGAGGGGCGAAGATCGACAGGCGGGAGACCGGCAAGGACAAGGCGGGAGTGACCCCTCTCCCGGCGGGAGAGGGGCGGGGATGTCGCTTAGACCTGCGTAATAAACTTCGTCACCAGGTAGCCGTCGAAGGTTTCCTGGCCACCTTCGCTGCCGATGCCGGAGTCCTTGATGCCGCCGAACGGCGTTTCAGACAGCGCCATGCCGAAGTGGTTGATGTTGACCATGCCGGCTTCCAGGCCGTTCGATACCTGGTGGGCCGTCTTCAGCGAGTTCGTGAACACGTACGAGGCCAGGCCGAACGGCAGGCTGTTGGCGCGGCGCAGCACTTCCTCGGTGTCCTTGAAGCGTGTCACGGGCGCCACCGGGCCGAACGGCTCGTCCACCATCAGCTTGGCGTCGTCGGGCAGGTCGGTCACCACGGTTGGGGCAAAAAAGAAGCCCTTGTCGCCGATGCGCGCGCCGCCAGCGACGATCTTGCCGCCACGGTGATTGGCGTCGTCGAGGAACTGCTCCATCGATGCGATGCGGCGCTCGTGGGCCAGCGGGCCCATCTGCGTGCCGTCGTCCAGGCCGTTGCCGACCTTGATCGATCCGATCACCTCGGTGAAGCGCGCCAGGAAGCGGTCATATGCCTTTTCCTGGACGTAGAAGCGCGTCGGGGACACGCACACCTGGCCGGCGTTGCGCAGCTTGAAGCGGGCCAGCATCTCGGCGGCCGGCTCGATGTCGGCGTCATCGAACACCAGCACCGGCGAATGACCGCCCAGTTCCATCGTCACGCGCTTCATGTGGGCGCCGGCCATGGCCGCCAGCTGCTTGCCCACCGGTACCGAGCCCGTGAACGAGATCTTCCGCACGATCGGCGACTCGATCAGGTAAGTGGACACTTCGCTCGGCACGCCCCAGACGATGTTCAGCACGCCCGGGGGCAGGCCTGCATCGTGGAACAGCCGCGCCAGCGCCACCACGGCGCTGGGCGAATCTTCGGGGCCCTTCAGGATCAGCGTGCAACCGGCGCCGATGGCTGCCACGATCTTGCGGATGGCCTGGTTGAACGGAAAGTTCCAGGGCGTGAACGCGGCGCAGACGCCAATCGGTTCGCGCACCACGATCTGGCGCACATTGGGGTTGCGCGGCGGAATCACGCGGCCGTAGATGCGCCGGCATTCCTCGGCGTGCCATTCGGCGTGTTCGGCGCAGATGGTCACTTCGGCCACGGCTTCGGCCAGCGGCTTGCCCTGGTCCAGCGTGATATCGCGGCCGATTTCCTTGGCGCGGGTGCGGGTCAGTTCCGCCACCCGGCGCAGAATGGCGGAGCGTTCCAGCGGCGACGTCTTCTTCCACGTCTCGAAGGCACGCTGCGCGGCGGCCAGCGCGCGGTCCAGGTCGGCCTTGCTGGCATGGGGCAGCTTGCCCAGCAGCTCCTGAGTGGCCGGGTTGATGACGTCCTGCTCGCGCCGGTCGCCTCCCTTGACAAATTCTCCATCGATGTAGAGCGCGAGATCCTGGTACGCCATGCGAGTCTCCTGTACAGGTTTGGACGGCCGGCCGGCGGCCGCGAACGATCGGTCGGAAAGCCGCAAGCTTAACGCGTCGCGGCGGAATTCGCATGGAGATCATCGGTGGTCGATAATCGCCCGGTGCGTGCCAACGCAACGCCGGTGGCACGGCGGCCGGCGCCGATCTAGACTGGCGGGTCCGTTGCCGGCTGCGACTCATCCAACCCCGCCGCGCTGTCGCTTTTGCTGCAGCGCGCAAGAACCAACTTCCCTATGAAGCCCGATGCCAGACTGACCACCGGCCCGATTGGCCGGACGCTGCTGATGTTCTCGCTGCCCGTGCTGGGCAGCAACATCCTCCAGTCGCTGAACGCCTCGATCAATTCGGTGTGGGTGGGCCGCTATCTGGGCGAGGCGGCGCTGACCGCCACCTCCAACGCCAACATCATCCTGTTCTTTCTGCTGGGCGTGGTGTTCGGCATCAGCATGGCCAATACGATCATGATCGGCCAGGCCATCGGGGCACGAGATATCGACGAGGCGCGCCGGGTGGTGGGCACCAGCACCACGTTCTTCGTGGGCATGTCCGTGCTGGCAGCCGCGCTGGGCTTCGTCTTCACCCCGCAGATCCTGGCGGCGATGCAGACGCCGCACGATGCCGCGCCACTGGCCGTCATCTACCTGCGCATCATCTTTGTCGCGCTGCCGTTCATGTATTTCTACAACTTCGTGATGATGACGCTGCGCGGCGCTGGAGACTCGCGCACGCCGTTCTATTTCATGCTGCTGTCGGCGGTGCTCGATGTGGTGCTGAATCCGGTGCTGATCTTCGGCGTCGGGCCGCTGCCCGCGCTGGGGATTGCCGGATCCGCGCTGGCCACGCTGATCGCACAGCTGACCAGCCTGGTGGCGATGATCGTGCTGCTCTACCGGCGCAAGCATTTCCTGCTGCTGCATCGGACGCAGCTGGCGCTGCTGAAGCCCGATACGGCCATCCTCAGGGCGCTGGTGGCAAAGGGCCTGCCGATGGGCCTGCAGATGGTGGTGATCTCGTCGTCGGCCATCGTGATGATGTCGCTGGTCAACGGCTATGGGTCGCAGACCACGGCCGCGTACGGCGTGGCGTCGCAGCTGTGGACCTACGTGCAGATGCCGGCGCTCGCGGTGGGAGCCAGTGTGTCGTCGATGGTGGCGCAGAACGTGGGCGCAGGCCTGTGGACGCGCGTGTCGCGCATCACGCAGGTGGGTCTGCTGTTCAATGTGCTGATGACGGGCGCGCTCGTGGCGCTGGTCTACCTGTTCAACCGCCATTCGCTCGGCATCTTTCTGGGCGACGACAGCGTGGCCATCGAGATCGCTCAACACATCAACCGCGTGGTGCTCTGGTCGTTCATCCTGTTCGGCTTCACGATCGTGGTGTTCGGCACGGTGCGGGCAACCGGTGCAGTGATGGCGCCGCTGGTCATCCTGTTCATTTCGATGTGGGTGATCCGGCTGCCGTTCGCGTGGGCGCTCGCGGGCCATATCGGAGCCGAATCGATCTGGTGGAGCTTTCCGCTGGGGTCGGTGGTATCGGTGGCACTGGCCTTCCTCTACTACCGTTTCGGCAACTGGAAGCGCAGCCATATCCTGCCCGCCACGCCCCAACCCGAAGCGGTGGGGCAGGCGCCCGACACCAGCATGGGATGTCCGTGCGAGGACGTCGACGCAGGCGCCGAAGCGGTCCGCTGAAGAAAAAGACGCATGCACACATGCATCAGGGCGTCTGCATGACAACACATATGACTTCCACGGGCTGAGGCCCGACGCGTCTGTAAGCCAGTCGAAAGCTGCGCGGCGCCCGGACGCCGCGCGGCCGCTTCATTGCGCAATCTTTCCTTTCATTCGTCTTACTGCCACGCCTTTCAGTTGGCTTGCATCGACGCCATCCGTGCGGGCTATTTGCATCGCGACGTGATGTATTGCTTGGGGATGGCCGCTCAAGCGGGGATCGGTAAATACCCTAAACCCCAGACAAATGAAAGGCGGCTGAAAGTTCCCATTTTTATCGTTCGTCCCATCGCGTCGAACGTGCCAGCACTCGCGCGTTCGCAGCGTGGTGTGCCAGAGCCGGTGAACCACGCGCATCGCTTTCACAACTTTGAGGAGAATCGTTTTGCGCATTCGCAGCCAAAAGGACTTTGCCTCCGGCCTGATGTTCATTCTGGTCGGCCTGGGCTTTTCCTTCGTCGCTCGCGGCTATTCCATGGGAACTGCCGCCAAGATGGGTCCCGGATATTTTCCGTTCCTGCTCGGGCTCGTGCTTGCACTGCTGGGCGCGGTCGTGACGATCGGGGCCCTGTCGTCCAAGGGCGAGCAAGACCAGCTTGCCCGCTGGGACCTGAAGATCCTGTTGTGGATCCTCGGTTCCGTCGTGCTGTTCGGCCTGCTGCTCAAGCCGCTCGGCATGGTGCTGTCGGTATTCGTGCTGGTGATCGTGTCGTCGATGGCCAGCCATGAGTTCAGCTGGAAGGGCGCCCTGCTCAACAGCGTCGTGCTCGTGCTGATCAGCATGGGCGCGTTCGTGTACGGCATCAATCTGCAGATGCCGGTGTGGCCTGCCTTCATCACCGGCTAAGGAGTCGCCTCAAATGGAATTGTTTGAACACCTTGCCCTGGGCTTTTCCACGGCACTGACGCTGCAGAACCTGGCGTACGCGTTCCTGGGCTGCGTGCTGGGTACGCTGATCGGCGTGCTGCCGGGCCTCGGGCCCCTGGCCACCATCGCCATGCTGCTGCCGGTGACGTACTCGCTGCCGCCGGTCGCTGCGCTGATCATGCTGGCCGGTATCTACTACGGTGCACAGTACGGCGGCTCCACCACCGCCATCCTGGTGAACCTGCCGGGTGAATCGTCGTCCGTGGTGACCACCATCGACGGCTACCAGATGGCACGGCGCGGCCGCGCCGGTGTGGCACTGGCCACCGCCGGCCTCGGTTCGTTCTTCGCCGGTTGCGTGGCCACGCTGATCCTGGCGGCCTTTGCAACGCCGCTGTCGGAACTGGCGTTCAAGTTCGGCCCCGCCGAATACTTCTCGCTGATGGTGCTTGGCCTGATCGGTGCCGTGGTGCTGGCTTCGGGGTCGCTGCCGAAGGCTGTGGCGATGATCGTGCTGGGTCTGCTGATGGGTCTGATCGGTACCGACGTGAACTCGGGCGCTGCGCGCTTTTCGTTCGACGTGCCTGAACTGACCGACGGCATCGACTTCGTGGCGCTGGCCATGGGTATGTTCGGCTTTGCGGAAATCATCGCGAACCTGGAACAGAAGGAGGCTCGCGAGACGTTCACGAACAAGGTGACGAACCTGTTCCCGACCAAGGAAGACTTCAAGCGCATGATTCCTGCCGTGCTGCGTGGCACGGCCCTGGGTTCGGCGCTGGGTATCCTGCCGGGCGGCGGTGCGGCACTGGCTTCGTTTGCAGCCTACTCGCTGGAAAAGAAGACCTCGAAGTTCGCGCACGAGTTCGGCAAGGGCGCCATCGAAGGCGTGGCAGGTCCGGAATCGGCCAACAACGCCGCGGCACAGACGTCGTTCATCCCGCTGCTGACCCTGGGTATCCCGCCGAACGCCGTGATGGCGCTGATGGTGGGTGCGATGACCATCCACAACATCCAGCCGGGCCCGCAGGTGATGACCAGCAACCCGTCGCTGTTCTGGGGCCTGATTGCCTCGATGTGGATCGGCAACCTGATGCTGATCATCCTGAACCTGCCGATGATCGGTATCTGGGTGAAGCTGCTGACCGTGCCGTATCGCTTCCTGTACCCGGCCATCCTCACGTTCTGCTGCATCGGCGTGTACTCGGTCAACAACCAGACCTTCGACGTGTTCATGGCAGCCGCCTTCGGTGTGATCGGCTACCTGTTCCTGAAGCTCAAATGCGAGCCGGCGCCGCTGCTGCTGGGCTTCGTGCTCGGACCGATGATGGAAGAAAACTTCCGCCGTACGCTGCTGCTGTCGCGTGGCGAGTTCACGGTGTTCTTCACCCGTCCGCTGTCGGTGGGCCTGCTGATTGCCGCAGCCGCCCTGGTGGCCGTGGTGGCGCTGCCGTCGATCAAGGCGAAGCGCGAAGAAGCGTTCCAGGAAGAATAACGCTCCGTGGCGTTCCTGAACTACCGCGCCGCCCCGGCGGCGCGGAACTAGCAAGCTTTCGGGGTGCCACTACGTGCACCCCGTTTTTTTGGCATTCAAAGATGATGAGGGCCTGGCTGCGCAAGCAGTCTCGGGCTGCGCATGATGATTAGACTTACCGCACCTTTGGCTGCGTCACCTGCGCCTATGAAAACGCCTTCGCTCGACCGGATCGTTTCCCGGCTGTACATCCTCAAGCTGGTGCAGGCCAGCCCATCCACGGTCTTCAACCTGATGGAGCGTCTGCGCGAGCGCGGCATCGACAAGAACATTCGCGCCTTGCGGCCTGTGCTGCGCAGCCTCATGATGGCACGCGCGATTACCGCCGAGCTGGTGGAGGGCAACGGCCGCGTGTACACGATCACCGACCAGGGCCGCGCCGAGCTGGACGCCTATCTGTCGCACCTCGACGTGTTGAAGCAGGAAGTCGAGTGAATCACCGGCCCCGCACATAACAAAACGCCCCGATGCCGCAAGGGCATCGGGGCGCCGCAGGCACGTCGGGTATTACTGTGCCGACGTCTGCGTCACAAGCTCCTGGGCCGTCGCATTGCTGGTGTTGCTTTGAGCCACCAGCACCTTGATCTTGTTCGGCACCACGGCGCCAAAGCCGTCTGCCGGGATCGTGGTGATCAGCCAGTCGGCGTTCTTGCTGATGGTCAGCGCGCCCGAGTCGAAGATTACGGTCTTGGTGCCCGCCGTGGTGATGCGCAGGCGATAGGTGCCACCATCCACATACTGCGAGTCCTGGCCCGATGCCGGCACGGCGGCCTTGTACTGCACCGATGCCATGTTGGGCGACACCGAGTTCAGATCCACCGCGGGCGTGGTCAGGTACACGTCGATGTTCTGCGCGTTGATCGACGCATTGAAGGTCCGCACGCGCGCCGACGTATCAAGCAGCCCCTTGCCATACGGATCGTCGATCTGCGCCACGTCGGCGGCCGTGGTGCCGGGCAGTGCGATCACGGTGTACTTGTGACCCGTGTGAGCATCCACGGTGGTCGCGCCAATCTGCGTCGACGTGCCCGTCAGGTTGAAGGCGAACAGATTGTTGCCCGTGGAGACGTCGAAGTAGCCCGACACCGT
The DNA here is from genome assembly GCF_900104095.1 of Ralstonia sp. 25mfcol4.1. Classification (GTDB taxonomy): domain Bacteria; phylum Pseudomonadota; class Gammaproteobacteria; order Burkholderiales; family Burkholderiaceae; genus Cupriavidus. The sequence continues at coordinate 40,732 of NZ_FNJO01000017.1, forward strand.
CTTGTACGGGATGTTCGTCAACGAAGTCTTCGCGCCATTCTGTAGCACGTCGACATTGGGGCCTGCAGTGACTGCATGGATCACGCGCACCGCCGGCTTGCTGACGCCGATGCGGTCATCGATGCCGTCGTCGCCACCGCCGCAGGCCGCCAGTACGGCGGTCGTTGCCAGCGCCAGTCCCAGAATGATTCTTTTCCTGAATTGCGTCATGCTTTCACCTCATTTCCGTTTGAAGTTCAGGGAGCGAGCGAGACATGGCTTGCGACGACAACGTGCCCCGCACCGACGCAGCAGTGCGTACGAAGGAAGATTCGTCGTTGCGTGCGATGCTCGCCGCGCTCGGCAATCGTTGATGCGGGTTGCAGCTGGCAGCCTTGGTCATTGCGCTTGCCGTGATGAAACGATAGGCATCCGCCAACGGGCGAAACAGACGCGGGGCTCCGAAATGGATGTCGGAGGAATCCCACAATTTGGTTGCAAAGCTGACACAGAGGCGTACGTTTCAAACGCGTCATCCATTCGCCGGCATCAGCGCACCGCTAGAGGCCAAAAGGCCACGTCTCGGGCATGCCGGTACCTGGCGTCTGGTCAACGGGCAACGGGGTGACGGCCGTGGTCTCCTCGAACCAGACCCATCCATCGAACTGTTCTGGCAGAACCGCGCGTGCATAGTGGCTGACGAGTTCGGTATCGGGGCGGTAGATCACGCCGATAAATCGCTCCTGCCGCGGCGTCATCAAGGCAGTGCGCAGCGCCGCGCTGGCGGACGCCACGCCGGCGCGCAAATCCACGAATGCCCGAGCAACCCCGCCTTCATGAGCGATGAAGGCATAGCTGTCGGTACGGGCCGGCAGCACGCGCTTGACCTCCATGGGGCCGTCCCAATCGGACGCCGCAGCCACAGTGCCGGTATAGGTATCCTGGCCGATCAACGCTGCACGGGTCCCGAACCGCTCGCGGCATAGTTGCCCGATATTCAGTTCCTGGCGGTCGGTGCCCATGGCGGTGGCCGCCGCATTGCCAATATGCGAGTTGTGGGCCCAGACCACCGCCTTGGCGTGCGGGCCGTGGGCCTCTAGCAGGCGGGCCAGGACATCGAACATATGGGTGTCGCGCAGGTTCCAGCTGGCAGCGGCACCGTAGTACATCAGCCGATAGTATTGTTCGGCCGAAGCAACGAGCCGCGCGTTCTGGGCAGCGTCGAAATAGTCTTCGAAGCCGTGGCTGCCGTAGTCGATGCGTTGCGCCAGCAGCGACTGCAATTGCGCGATCACGGCGTCTTCGCAGGCCGAGTACGCGCCGGACAGTACCGCGCGTCCGTAGACGGCGGGCTGCTGCCGCCAGGGGTCCAGGCAGGCGTAGCGTTGGCGCGCCTCGGCCGCCGCTGCGGGGTCGATCCTGTCGAGGTAGGCCAGCACCGACGCCATCGACGCCTTCATGCTGTAGAGGTCCAGCCCGAAGAAGCCCGCTTGATGTGGCGCGGGCCGCTGCGCGTTGTAGCTGCGCAGCCACTGCACGAACGCCGCCACCTCCTGGTTTCGCCACATCCATGTGGGGAAGCGCGAGAACGGTGCGAACGCTTCGGTGCTGCTGCCGGCCCGGGTGCCGGTGGACTGGGTGCCGGGCGGCGGCGGCCGCTGGCGCACGTACCGGTCGATGGTGGCTGCGTCGGGCCAGTCTGCCTCCACGGCGACGATCCTAAAGCCGTGCCGTTCGATGAGCCGCTGCGTGGCACGGGCACGGGCGCGATAGAACTCCGATGTGCCGTGCGACGACTCGCCCAGCAACACCACCTTGCAATCGCCGAAGCGGTCGATCCAATCGGCAAAGTCTGGGGCGTCGATATCGGGCAGGGGGATCGCCGCATCGGCGAACGCCCGCGCCGCGGTACTCATATTGTGCGCGCGCGGATCCTCCCAGCCCTGCTCCCCGATCAGCGGCACGAACATGACTTGCCCCAGGTCGTCGCGCGTGAGGCGACCATCGGCCTCGCGAACGACGCGCACCAGCGTCTGCTGCGAATGCAGGGCGCCCAGCGGCATGATCAGCGTGCCGCCCGGTGCCAGCTGTGCGATCCACGCTTCGGGGATGCGGGGGCCGCCCGCCGTGGCGATGATGGCGTCGTACGGTGCGCCATCGGGCCAGCCAAGCGTGCCGTCCGCAATGTGAATCTCCACGTTCGACACACCAAGCGCCGTCAACCGTCCCGCTGCAGCGTTCGCCAGCGCACCATGCCTTTCCAAAGAGACAACGTGGGCCGCGATGCGCGCGGTAATAGCGGCGGAATAGCCCGACCCTGTACCGATCTCCAGCACGCGGGCAGCCGGCGTCAGGCGCGCCGCTTCAATCATGCGGGCAACAATGTAGGGCTGGGAGATCGTCTGACCCTGCCCGATGCCAAGCGGCGCATCGTCGTATGCGCTCGGCGTGGCCGCCTCAGGCACGAACTGCTCGCGCGGCACGTCGCCCATGGCTTGCAGGACGCGGGCATCCACGATGCCGCGTCGGCGTAGCTGCAGCGCCACCATGTTCTGGCGGCGATCAGCAGGCGTATCCATTCGCTGCACCGGAAATTGTGGCCGCTACCGCGCCGGCGTTTGAATCACCGGCTTGTAAGGCGTGCAGTCGCGGGTAGATTCGCGCCCGCGCCGACGCCGCGCGCCCGTGTCGTACGAGTGCGCGATGGCAGCCGGCGCGACGCGGCATCAGAGGGGGCAGGTCAGATGGTGCCGCCCACATTGGTCCAGTAGGGGTCACGACCGTAATACTGGTGCACGGTGGTGGCCCACTGCGGATCGGCCATCCTCGGCCAGCTGTCCTTGTTGAAGCCCGGGGCGTCCTTGATGCGATCGGCGGTCAGTCCAAGCCGGAAGCACTTCGCGTCGGTATCCATGACCAGCGCGCTCCACGGAATCGCATGCAGCGTATCGCCAATGCCAAGAAAGCCGCCAGTCGTCAGCACGGCGTATGCGACCCGTCCGCTTTGAACGTCGATCATGATCTCCTTGATCTCGCCCACGTGCTCGCCGTCGGACGCGTAGACCTTGGTGTCGTCGAGGCTCGACGCAGCCATGACTTCGGGGCCGGGGCCTTCGCCCACGCCAGAACCGACGATGCCGGCGCCCTGGGCGGAAGAGAGATTGGATGCCATTGCAGTCTCCTGTGATGTGCCATCGGAAACCACCGTGGCGCAACAAGCGTGCCCGTCGATGCCGGTGGCGCCGCCGGCCCCTTGCGTCCCGCTGGCATCGCTTATCCGGTGACGACCAGCTCCAGCTGATTGCGGATTTCATGGGACGGCAGGCATTCCTGCGCCACGTGTCCGATGCGGACTTTCGTTTGCGCGTCGTGCACATGGCCGGTCAACACGCAGATGCCGTCCGAGATCGTTGCCTTGACCGTGCCGGGATCGACCCATTGCGCCAGGCGCTCGTCCAGCACCTCGCGCAGCTGGATATCGGTGAGTGGCGCGATGGCCTGCATGTCGGCGTTGTCGTACTGGCCGAGCGAAGCGGGCCCGGGCAACGGTCGGGTGGATTCGGGCCGCGTGGGCGTCAGCGCCGCCTGGCGCGGCGCGGTGCCATACATGCCATGCTGCTCGATGCCGGCCGGCTCCGTCGTGCCGCACGGGGAGTAGCGTGGCGTGGGAGAGTTGTCCAGATGCGCGGGCATGGCCTGCTCGTATTGGTACTTTCGATGATCGTCGCTCACGCCGCTGTGGCCGCCATAGCGATGGTTCGTCAGCGGCGCGCTGGTTTCGGGGGTGGACGGGTTCTCCGGCTGCACGCCTTCCGGTGTCGTGTCGCTCATGGTCGCGCTCCTCATGCATGGGTTCCGAAGGGCTTCAAGCGACGCATCGAGCGTGCCAGCCCGCAAAAAGGGGCGACGGACGGCAGGGATGCAGCCGTTGCACGTACATCTGACGCCCCTGCGGAGATTTTTACTGCCCACCGCGGCATCGCAGGCGCCACCCGCCTGGAGCGCCGCATCCCCTCCCAGCGGGTGACGGCTAGCGGGCAAACGATGGGTGTGGCGCTTGATGGCCCGGCGTGCTGTGGTGGCGCGTCACCCGGCATGGCCGTTGCGAGCATCGTGCAGATCTTTCATCCACCGATTTGGGAGAGAAGTCATGAAACCACGCAATCTCATCGCGATGTCAGCAGTCGTGCTGTGCGCGGGCGCGGCATATGCGCAGACAGGCACAGGCGTTGGTACCGGCGGCACAAGCGGGGGCACCGGCGGTTCGACGTCGCCCGGCGCGACGACGGTGCCGGGGGGTACGGGCTCCAACGCAGCCGGAAATCAGGCGGGCCAGCGTGGCCGCGCCAATCCGTCGAACCCAGGCAATCCATACGGCGCGCCGAATACGCGCCCAGGCACGGGGCCCACTGACGGCAGCAACTATGGCAGCGCGACGACGTCTCCAGGCATGCCTGCGACGCCGGGGACGCCAGGTACCGTGGGCAGGCCCGGCACACCGGGAACGCCGGGCGCACCAGGAACCCCCGGCAGGCCGGGTACTTCGAGCACGAACCCGGGCGACGGCCGGACTGATACGCCTACCGGCATGCCGCCGGGAACAGGCATGACGCCGGGCGGACGCGTGCCGGGAAGCAGCACGGGAAGTGGCACCACGGGCACCGGCACCATGGGCGGCAGCACATCGGGTGGCGGGATGGGCGGCACCTCGGGTGGCGGCGCGGCGGGCGGTGGCGCCGGCGGTGGCGCGCGATAGTCGGGACAAGGAGTGAAACCATGAACCGGTTCCAGGACAAGGTCGTCATCGTGACAGGCGCGGGCTCGGGTATCGGCGCAGCGGCCGCCCGCAGGTTTGCATCCGAGGGTGCGGCCGTGGTGCTGGCAGGGCGCACACTCGACAAGCTCGAACGGGTGGCCAGCGATCTGCCGAATGCGCAACACCTCGTACAGGTGACGGATGTGAGCCAGCTCGAACAGGTGGAAGCACTGGTCCGTGCCGCGGTGGATCGCTTCGGCAGGCTCGATGTCATGGTCAACAACGCCGGCGTGGCGCCTGAAGGCCGTGCGACGGAAGCGACGGTCGAGGATTGGCGCACGGTCATGGCGACCGACCTCGACGGGGTGTTCTTCGGCGCGCGGGCCGCGCTACCGCATCTGATACGCACCAAGGGCTGCATCGTCAATACCGCGTCGGTGTCGGGGCTCGGCGCCGACTGGAAGCTCTGCTTCTACAACGCGGCCAAGGGCGGCGTGGTCAATCTGACACGCGCGCTGGCGCTGGACTATGGCCGCGACGGCGTGCGCATCAACGCGGTGTGCCCCACGCTGACGCGCACCGACCTGACAGTCGACATGTTCAAGGACGAGGCGTTGCTCGACAAGTTTCGCGAGCGCATTGCGCTGGGACGCACGGCCGAACCGGACGATATCGCCGGGGCGATTGCCTTTCTGGCCAGCGACGATGCGCGCTACATCACGGGGGTGAACCTGCCCGTGGATGGCGGCCTGAGCGCGTCGAACGGCCAGCCGCCGCAGTAATCGAAAGATGGCGGACCAGCAACGACCCGACGCCAACGCAGATGCCGCGCAGGACGTGCGCAAGGGGCAGGTCACCGCACAGATGCCTCGCGAGGCGTTCCGAGACCGTTTTCGCGCGCGGTTTTATGACCCCGCCTTCCGGGACGAGGACGCCGCGATCGACCGGCTCGAAGCCATCGCCTGGGATGCCTACCGCGCGGGGCGCAAGGCACCCGTGACCGCGAAGGCAGGTCCTGGCGCGGCCGATCCGGACTACGACCTGTCGGTCGAATGGCGCCAGTCGCGCGATGCCGTGCGCGATGCGCAGCGCGAGCATGACGATCCTGCCAGCCCGTCGCGTGTGCTGCTGGTGGTCGGCGCGGCCAGGAATGACTACACCTGTCCCGGCGAGATGTCCAAATCGTGGCGCCTGGCCGGCATCGCGAGGGCAAGGATGGAAGCCCTGCGGATGACTGTCGACACGCTGGACCTCAGTCTGCTGACGTCAGATCCAGACCGGCATATCCACCCCTGCAAGGGGTGTGTGTCCACGTCGATGCCGCTTTGTCACTGGCCCTGCAGTTGCTATCCGAACCATTCCCTGGGTCAGGTCAATGACTGGATGGCCGAGATCTATCCGCGCTGGGCCCGCGCGCATGGCGTGCTGATCGTGACGCCCACCTACTGGTATCAGGCGACGAGCCCGCTGAAGCTGATGATGGACCGGCTGGTCTGCGCCGACGGCGGCAATCCCGATCCCAGCAGCACACATGGCAAGAAGGTGCCCGAAGCCAAGGCGCTGGAACTGCGTGGCTGGGACTATCCCAAGCACCTGGCGGGCCGCGTCTTCGGCGTGGTGGTGCATGGTGACGTGGCAGGCATCGAAGGCGTGCGCCGGTCGCTGTGCGACTGGCTGAACTGGATGGGGCTTCTCGAAGCCGGTCCCCAGGCGCAACTCGATCGCTTTATCGGGTACTACGCGCCCTATGCCACGTCGCACCGGTCGCTGGACACGGATGCCGGCGTGCAGAAGGAAGTTGAGAATGCTGCCGCTGCCGTGGCGCAGGCGGTCACATTGCGCCGGCAGGGCAGGCTGCCTGCCGTGGGCGAAGACCTGAAGCCGCCGCGTCCGAAATAATCGGGCGGGCCCCCGGTGCGCACGGCACGCTTCTTGCGCCAGCCTGGATATCGGCAACCATGAGGAGCGGACCATGTTCGACTTTTTGCGGCGGCACAGGCATGACCCTGCCGGTGAAAGATCCACGCGCGAAGCGTCACGCGATACCGGCTCGCAGTTCCGTGAGTCGTCTGGCGCCGAGAGCTGGCGCGCGAAGGCGCATCGCGACCGCGACCAGCGCCACGACGAGCCGGGCTATGGCGGCGCCGGATACTTTGGCAGCAGTGACGGCGGTGGCCAGTCATTCAACGGTGCCCAGCGCGTGTATCCCGGCGATCCCGGTTACCGCGCGCATCCCACGCATCCGGTCAATTCCGCGCGCATCGGGTCGGCGCGCCATGCCGGCCCGAAAAACTACCAGCGCGCCGACGACCTGATTCGGGACGATATCTGCGAGCGCCTGACCATGCACGATGGCGTCGACGTGTCAGACGTGTCAGTTGACGTGTCGGCCGGCGTCGTAACGCTGTCCGGCATGGTCGAGGACCGCTACGAAAAGCACCTGATCGAGGACATTGCCGATGATGTGTTCGGTGTGCAGGACGTCGAAAACCGCATCCGCGTGCAGCGTCGCGACTATCTCCACGACCGTCACGATGGCCGGCTCGATGAGGGGGCTGCGTCCGAACGATCGGGATCCCCGGAGCGCTCGGAGCGAACCCTGAACCTGAGCTGACGATACAGAACCTGCATGGCGGCGAAGCGAGACATCCCGATTGCCGATGCGGCGCACCTGAACGCCTGTCGGCGCTGCGACCTCTGGCATGACGCCACCCAGGCCGTGCCAGGCAAGGGGCCGGCTCACGCACCGCTGATGTTGGTCGGCGAGCAGCCCGGTAACGACGAGGACCTGCAAGGCGAGGCCTTTGTCGGGCCAGCGGGGCGCCTGCTCGACGAGGCGTTGGCGCGGGCCGGCGTGTTGCGCAGCGCGGTTTACGTGACCAATGCCGTCAAGCATTTCAAGTTCGAACTGCGCGGCAAGCGCCGCATGCACAAGACGCCAGGTCAGCTTGAAGTCGAGGCCTGCCACTTGTGGCTGGAGCGGGAAATCGCGCAGGTGCGCCCCAGAACCATCGTGGCGCTGGGCGCTACCGCAGCAGGATCGGTATTGCACCGGAAGCGCGTGACGCTGTCGCAACTGATGCGCGCACCCGTGACGTGCGACGACATGCTCGTGGTCGTGACGTACCACCCGTCGTTCGCCTTGCGCCAGCGGTCGTCCGAGGGGCGCGATGCGGCGCTGGACAAAATTGTGGCGAGCCTGCGCGAAGCGGCCCGCCTCGCCCATCTGGACGCCGCGCATACAGGCTGACCTGGCCGGGCGCCGCGCCGACCGGCCAGCCGTATCGCCTAGGCCGGAATCTTCATTGCATCGGGCCGTTGCCACCAGCGGTGTTGTCCCACGGCGTCGAGAAACGCCTGATGGGTCTTGGCATCCTCGCTTGCGCCGATCACCAGGCCGGGCCCGGCAAAGCCGCCCTGTATGCCCGCGCGCCGCGCGGCTTCGGCCACCAGCATCGCGCCGCTACCGCCGGCGCCCACTGCCTTGAAGTGCTTGTAGGCCTCGCTGACGAACAGCAGCGCGCGCGGATCGGGATCGGCCGGCGGGTTCTTGCCGTCTGGCACGTAGACCGCATCGAACAGCACCGAGCCAACGGACGGGAGCGCATAGTCCACGGGCAGCACCGCGCCGCTTGCCGTGGTGACGCTGCTGGCGCGCGGGCCGACGATCTTCGCGCTGGCGCGCAGCCCTTCGGCCAGCGATTGCAGCGACTGGATCGCTGCATCGTCCACGCCATCGTTGACCAGCACCGCGATCTTGCGGCCGATGATGTCGCCCTTGGGCTGCGCGTCCAGGCTCAGCGCGGGCGATGTCTGCACGCCGTAGTCATTGATCTGCACCGCCGGCCCCACTGGCTCCACGGCGATGCCCAGCTGCTGCGCCACCCCGTCTGCCAGTTCCTGCGCGATATGCACGATCTGCCCCACCACGCGCGAACGGATGGCCGGGTCCTGTACCTTGGACAGCTCGAAGCTGTAGGCGTCGATGATCTGCTGCTTTTCCACGTCGGACTGGCTGCGCCAGAACAGGTTGGCCTGCGAGAAGTGATCGGCAAACGTGTTGCTGCGCACGCGCGCCTTGACGGCGCCGTCCTCGGCCGGCGCCGGATAGTGACGGTAGGCGTCCTTGTCGCCGGCCAGGAACGGGCAGCCGCCACTGACCGAGTTCGGCTGATAGCTCTCCTTGCCCTGCACCACGGTCTGCCGCATGAATCCGTCGCGCTGGTTGTTGTGAACCGGGCACAGCGGACGATTGATCGGCAGCTCGTGGAAGTTCGGGCCGCCCAGCCGGGTGATCTGCGTGTCGATGTACGAGAACAGGCGCGCCTGCAGCAGCGGATCGTTGGTGAAATCCATGCCGGGCAGCAGGTGTCCGGGGTGGAATGCCACCTGTTCGGTCTCGGCGAAGAAGTTGTCCGGGTTGCGGTTCAGCACCATCCGCCCGATGCGCTTCACGGGTACTAGTTCCTCGGGAATGATCTTGGTCGGGTCCTGCAGGTCGAAGCCCAGCTTGAGCATGTCGGTTTCGGGCACCAGCTGCACGCCGAACTCATATTCGGGATACTGGCCCATCTCGATCGATTCCCAGAGGTCGCGCCGGTGGAAGTCGGGGTCCTTGCCATTGATCTTCAGCGCCTCGTCCCAGATCAGCGAATGGGCGCCGCCCACGGGCTTCCAGTGGTACTTGACCAGCGTGGCTTCGCCTCTGGCATTGATAAGCCGGAACGTGTGGACGCCAAAGCCCTCCATGGTGCGGAAGCTGCGCGGAATGGCGCGGCCCGACATCGTCCACAGCACCATATGCATCGATTCAGGCTGCAGCGAGACGAAATCCCAGAACGTGTCGTGCGCTGACGCAGCCTGCGGAATCTCGTTATGCGGCTCCGGCTTCACCGAATGCACGAAGTCCGGAAACTTGATGCCGTCCTGGATGAAGAACACGGGAATGTTGTTGCCCACCAGGTCGAAATTGCCCTGGCGTGTATAGAACTTCGTGGCAAAGCCGCGCACGTCGCGCGCCAGGTCGGCCGACCCGCGCGAGCCCGCTACCGTCGAAAAGCGCACGAAGACCGGGGTCTTTTCGCCGACGCGCGTGAACAGCTCGGCGGTCGTGTAATCCTCGATCGACTCGAACAGCTCGAAATAGCCGTGCGCCGCCGCGCCGCGCGCATGCACTACCCGTTCGGGGATGCGTTCATGATCGAAGTGCGTAATCTTTTCACGCAGGTGGAAATCTTCCAGCAGTGTCGGGCCCCGCAAGCCAAGTTTCAGCGAGTCGTCGTCCTCGGGAATCTGCAGGCCCTGATTGGTGGTCAGCGTCTTGCCGGCGTTCGATACGACGTTGCCGACGCTGGGAGAACCCAGCCGCTCCGGGCGGCCAGACAGGCGGTCAACCACAGCCTTTTCGTAGGTACCGTCCCGGTTGTTGCCAGATGCGCGGTCCTGGCTAGGGTTGTTGCCGGAGTGCTGGGGCGTGGTCTGGCCCCCGCCATTCGACGGTGCGGCACTCGACTTTGGTGGTGACTGCTGGGGCATGGCGCGGCCTCCTTGTGCGTACGGATACGTTTGTGGAACCGTTCGTACTGCAGTTTGCATGCCATGCGCTTGCGCTGCCGGGCGCTGCCGGCGGCAGCGTGGGGCGATTTACCCCATCACCACCTGGTTGCGGCCGTTGCGCTTGGCCTGGTACAGACCGGTATCGGCCGCCTCGACCAGCCGGCTGAAGTTGCCGTCGCTGTCCGGCACGATCACCGCACCGCCGATGCTGACCGTCACGAAGCCGCCGGTGGGCGACCCGCTGTGCGCAATGCGCAGCGTCTCGATCGACCGGCGCACCTTCTCGGCCAGCAGGCGTGCGCCGCCGGGCGATGTCGCCGGCAGGATCATCGAGAACTCCTCGCCGCCGAACCGCGCGGGCAGGTCCGCCGGCCGGGCGCAGTTCTCCCGGATCACGGTGGCCACGCGGCGCAGCACCTCATCGCCCGCCACGTGCCCGTAGGTGTCGTTGTAGGCCTTGAAGGCATCGACGTCGATCATCAGCAGCGCCAGTTGCGTCTGCTCGCGCTGGGCGCGCTTCCACTCGGCGCCCAGGTATTCATCGAAATAGCGCCGGTTGGACAGCCCGGTCAGGCCATCGGAATTGGTCAGGCGCTGCAGCTCCAGGTTGGTCTCCAGCAGCTGCTGCTGGCTCTGGCGCAGCGCGCGGTAGGCTTCGTCGCGCTGCAGCAGGTTCAGGTACGAGCGCGAGTGATAGCGGATGCGCGCCACCAGTTCGATGGTGTCGGGCAGCTTGACCAGGTAGTCGTTGGCCCCGGCGGCGAACGCCGCGCTCTTCATCGTGGGCTCTTCCTTGGTGGACAGCACGATGATCGGAATATCGCGCGTACCGGCGTTCTCGCGATAGCGGCGCACCAGCGTCAGCCCGTCGGTGCCGGGCATGACAAGATCCTGCAGGATCACGGTGGGCTGCGTGCGCTCCGCCACCGCCACCGCTTCCTCCGGGCTGGCGCAATAGTGGAAGTCGATATCGGCCTCGCCGGCCAGCGCGCGGCGGATGGCTTCGCCGATGATGGCCTGGTCATCGACCAGCAGCACCATGGCCAGGTATTCGTTGCCGGCGGCCGACGGATTGGCCGGATTCCCAAGTCTAGGCATTCCCTTACCCCTTGTTTCTTGTGGTCCCCAGTCCGCCGAAGGCCCGGATCAGCCGGGGTGCGATGCGTGGCAACGGCAGGATCTCGCTCGCCGCGCCGAGCGTGGCGGCGGCCTTTGGCATGCCATAGACGGCACTGGTGGCCTGGTCTTGCGCGATGGTCAGGAAGCCACGCTCGCGCATGGCCTTCAGGCCCTGCGCGCCGTCGCGGCCCATGCCGGTCAACAGCACGCCCATGGCCTCGCCGCGCCAGTGCTCCACCACGCTTTCGAAGAACACGTCGATAGACGGACGGTACAGATAGTCGCCCGGTTCGGGCGTGTAGGCCATCCGCGTGCCGGCGACCAGCCGCAGATGATCGTTGGTGCCGGCCAGCAGCACGGTGCCAGGCTGCGGCGTTTCGCCGGCGCGCGCGATGCGTACCCGCAGCGGGCTTTGCGCGTCGAGCCATTCGGCCATGCCCTGCGCGAAGGCCTCGTCCACGTGCTGCACGGCCACCACCGCCGCGCCGAACCCGGCGGGCAGGGCACCCAGCAGCGTGGCCAGCGCAGCCGGGCCGCCGGCCGACGCGCCGATCGCCACCAGCCGTGGCGCGGCGGGTCCCGACGCGGCTGCCGCCAGTGCATGCGGCGCCTGGGCGCGGCCCGCCAGCAGCCGGCCGATATTACGGATCTTGCGCAGCAGCGGGCCTGCGGCGAGCGTGGCGTCCGACTGGGTCAGCGTTGGCGTGTCGACCGCGTCGATCGCGCCTTGCCCCATGGCGTCGAACACCTGGTTGGCATTGCGGCCCAGGTCCATCGTCACGACCACGATTGCGCACGGCGTGGCCGCCATGATTCGGCGCGTGGCCTCCACGCCGTCCATCACGGGCATCAGCAGGTCCATCAGGATCAGGTCGGGCGTCTGGCTGGCGGCCATCTGCACGCCCTGTTCGCCGTTGCCGGCGACCCAGACGATTTCAAGCGATGTGTCGAGTGCCAGCGCGCGGCGCAGTGCGGCCACGGCCAGTGCGGAGTCGTTGACGATGCCGATCTTCATGCGCGTGCCTCGCCGATCAGGTCCCGCACGGCATCGAGCAGCGCGGTGTCATGGAAACTTCCCTTGGCCAGATAATAGTCCGCCCCGGCCTGCATGCCGCGTTCGCGGTCCTGCTCGCGGTCCTTGTACGACACGATCATCACCGGCAACTGCGCCAGCCGCGCGTCGCTCCGGATCCGCGTCACCAGTTCGATGCCGTCCAGGCGCGGCATGTCGACGTCGGTGATGACCAGGTCGAACGCCTCGGCGCGCAGCACGTTCCAGCCGTCCATGCCGTCGACGGCCACGCTCACGTCGTAGCCACGCCCGGCCAGCAGCTTGCGTTCCAGTTCGCGCACGGTCAGCGAGTCGTCGATCACCAGCACGCGCTTGCGGCGCACGACGGCCGTGTCGGCGCCCGCCTGGCGTACGCGCTCGATGCGTCCTTCGGACACGAGCTTTTCCACCGAACGCAGCATGTCCTCGACGTCGAAGATCAGCACCGGCGTGCCGTCGTCGGTCAGGCTGCCCGCCGCGATGTCCTTGATTTTGCCCAGCGCCTGCGCCAGCGGCTGCACTACCAGCATACGTTCGCCCAGCAGGCGATCCACGGCAATGCCGTAGACGCGCTCCTGTTCGCCAATCACCACCACCGGCGTGGTGTCGCCCCCGCGCGGCTGTTCCGGGCGCTGCAGGATCTGCGCCGCGCTGACCAGCCCCACCGGACGGCCGTCGTGGCGAAAGTGCTGGTGCTGCTCGGTCTGCTCGATGACGTCGCGCGGCACGGCCACGGCCCGATGCACGAGCCCGAGCGGAAAGGCATAGGCTTCGCCGGAGATTTCCACCAGCAGCGCGCGCACCACGGACAGCGTGAGCGGGAGTTCCAGATGGAAGTGCAGGCCGCTGCCGGGTTGCTGCGACAGCTTCAGGCTGCCACGCACCGCGCGGACCATGTCCTGCACAGCGTCGAGACCGACGCCCCGGCCCGACACTTCGGATACGGTCTCGCGCAGGCTGAAACCGGGCAGCAGCAGGAATTCGAGCATCTCGGCCTGCGACAGCCGCGCGGCGGTTTCGGCCTGGGCCAGCCCACGACGCACAATGGCAGCGCGCAGCGCATCGAGATCGACGCCGGCGCCATCGTCGAAGATCTCGATCATCAGGCGGCCGGCGTTGTGCCGCGCCATCAGGCTGATGCGGCCTTCGGCGGGCTTGCCGGCGGCGCGGCGCACTTCGGGCAGTTCGATGCCGTGGTCCACGGCATTGCGCAGCAGGTGGGCCAGCGGCGCATCGAGCTGCTCCAGGATGTCGCGATCGACCTGCGTCTGTTCGCCGGACAGCACCAGGTGCACCTGCTTGCCCAGCGCGCGGCCGAGGTCGCGCACCATGCGCGAGAACCCGGTCATGCCGTCCGACAGCGGACGCATGCGGCACGACAGCGCGGTGTCATAGATCTGGCGCGACAGGCGGCTGGCACGATGATCGTACTGGTCGAACTCGTCCACGCGCTGCGACAACTGGCCGTGGCCGTCTTCGAGCAGCTGGCGCACCTCGGCCAGCGCGGCGCGCATGCGCGGCACCGAGCCTTCGGGCGCGTCCAGCAGCGCCTGCACGCCATCGAGCGCCTGCAGCGCCCGCATCTGCTGGCGGCGCGCCTGCTGCATGGCGCCGCCGAACGGCCGCAGCCAGTGCGATTCGACCATGGCCTCGCCAGCCATCGCCAGCAGGCGATCCAGACGATCGGCGTTGACGCGCAGCATGCGCTCCTGCGTGTCGCCACCTGGCGCAGGATCCGGCGCACGTTCGTGAGACGGCGCACGGTCCGGGTCGGGCGCAAACGGGGCGGCGTGCCCGGCCTCTTGCGGATGTGGCGCCAGCGGTGCCGGCGCCGACGTGGCGCCGGGCGGCGGCAGGGCTTCGCCGCCGTCAAGCAGCTGGCTCATCCGCGCGATCCAGGTGTCGATCTCGGCCCGGCCATCGAGTTCGGGCCAGTTGAGGTTGCCGCCGGGCGGGTGGCCGATGCGCTGGAGCAGGTCGGTGCCTTGCAGCAGGGCGTCGATATGGGCGGGCGCGAGTACGATGCCGCCGCGCTGGGCCGCGACCAGGCAGTCTTCCATGACATGCGCCACACGCACGCCGCCATCGAGCCCGACGATCCGCGCCGCGCCCTTGAGCGAGTGGGCGGCACGCATGCAGGCTTCCAGATGAGAGGTGGCGGTGGCGTCGCGCTCCAGCGCCAGCAGGCCGGTGTTCAGTACCTCGGCCTGCGCGTCCGCTTCGAGCGCGAACAGGTCCAGCATCGAAGCATCGCGCAATTGCTCGGGATTCATGCCAGGCTCCGCGACAGGGCCTGACGCAGCAGGTCGGCATCGAGCAGCCCCACGCTATGGCCCGCGTGTTCGAACAGCGCCTGCGTATAGCGCGACGAAGCGCGCGTCAGCGTGGCGGGCAGTGGCAGCAGCGCGTCACGCGGCACGTGCTCGACGCCCGCCACCTCGGCCACCGGCAGGGCGATGGCATTGCGGCCCTGGCCCAGAATCAGGCAGCGCGTGGCCTGCTGTCCGGCACCTTCTGGAGCCCCGAACAGCAGCGCCAGCGATACGCAGGTCAGCAGCACCCCGCGAACCGCGGCCACGCCGAGCAGGGCGGCATGGCGCCGGTGCGGCAGGGAATGCACGGGTACGGGCGCGGTGATCTCGCCCAGCGCGCCGGTGGGCAGCGCCAGCCATTCGTCGCCGACGCGAAAAATCAGCAGCGACTGGCTGGCGGCGCGATCGAGGCCGGCGGCGTCGGCGCCGGCCTTGTCGATGGTGCTGCCCCACAGGCTGCCGGCCGACAGCGCATCGAGCACGGTCACGGCAGCCTGCGCGTAGACCGGGCAATTGCGGCAGCGCAGGTGCTCGTCGAGTTTCGGGCAGGAACGGTCGCCGCCGGTGCCGATGCGGCGCCAGCAGTCGTCCACGGTGCCGGCGGCCAGGCCGGGCAGCGTGTTGGGGGCATGTTGGACGATCGAATCAGCCATGGCTCAGTCGGGCATGTCGCTGGGCGCGCTCGCGCAGCCGGTGGGCGCCCGAGGCATCGCCCTCGCTGTCGAGCAGGGCGGCCAGATGATAAAGCGCCTCTTCGTGGCCGGGGTCAAGATACACCGCCTTGCGGTAGGCGGCATGGGCATCGGCGATCCGGCCGGCCGCATCGTGCAGCACGCCAAGCAGACACCAGCCGTCGGGCGACGATCCATGGCTGGTCAGATACTGCTGGCACGCGGCCGTGGCGGCATCGAGTTCGCCACGGTCGGCCATGGCCGAAATCGCCGCCAGCGGGTTGCTGGCCGTGGCGCTGGCCGTCGGCATTTGCGCGGCCCGGGGCGCTGGCATGGCGGGAGCCAGGGCCGAGTGCCGAGTGGGGGCTGCAGGCTTCCAGGCCGGTGGGAGTGGCATCCGTGTTTTTGCAGCCGGGGCTGTGGCAGCGGGCACAGGATGGAACGCGAAGGCAAGCGGTACGCCGGCGCTCGCTAGCCCGTCGCGCGTCAGCAGGCTGGCTTCGGCCGGGCCCACGAAGATCAGTCCGTGCGCCGCGGTCAGGCGCCGCAGCGTCTGTACCGCCTGCTGCTGCGTGGCCAGATCGAAATAGATCAGCAGGTTGCGGCAGAACACGAAGTCGTAAGGCGGCTCGTTGACCAGCAGCCGGGGCGATATCAGGTTGCCCTGCAGCAGCCGCACCTGCGCACGGACCTTTGCCGACAACTGGTAGCCGGCGGGTGCGGGCGCGAAGTAGCGGTCGCGGAAATCGAGCGGCGCGCCGCGAAAGGCATTGCTGCCGTACAGGCCGGCGCGGGCGCGTTCCAGTGCGCGGGCGCTGACGTCCACCGCATCCACACGGAAACGGTCGGCCGGCAGTCCCGCATCGAACAGCGCCATGGCGATCGAGTACGGTTCCTCGCCGGTCGAGCATGGCAGGCTCAGCACGCGCAGCAGACGCTCGCCGTCGCCGAATACACGGTGCGCGGCAAAGCGGCCCAGCGCCAGCAGGGCTTCGCGGTGGCGAAAGAACCAGGTTTCGGGGACCACGACGGCTTCGATCAGCGCCTGCAGTTCGTCAGGCACCGCGTGCAACAGGTTCCAGTAAGCGGCGGGGTCCGGGGCGCCAACGGCTTGCCGGCGCTCGTCGACCGCGCGGGCGATCACGGCCGGCCCGATCGCGGCGGCGTCCAGCCCGATGCGCTCCTTGAGCAGGGCTTCGATCTGCGTCGGGGGATGCGGCAGATCCGTCATGCCGCGTTTGCCGCCGGAAACAGCAGCGTGTGTACCGCGTCGGGCAGCAGGTTGGCCACGCGAATCCATTGCACGAGCCCGCGCGCGTCCTGGCGCACGGGGCCAAGATAACGCGCCGGGCCCGGATCGATGCCGCTGTCGACGAACGACGCCGGGTCGCAACGCAGGGTATCGGTGGCGTACTCCAGCCGCAGCCCCAGCAGATGCGGGGCATCATCGGCCGTGCCGGGGCGCCGGTAGTGGACCAGCACGGTGCGCGTGCTGGTGCGCGTGCCGGCGGCCACGCCGGTGGCCAGCGCGGTGACGTCGATCACGGGCACGGTCCGTCCGCGCCGCGACATCAGTCCGCTGACCCACGGGGGCGAACCGGGAATCTGCTTGGTGGCGGCCAGCGGCAAGACCTCGGCCACTTCGGCGCTATCCAGCGCGTAGTAGTCGGGGCCGATGCGAAACAGCAGGAAGAGCGCCATGGGGACGGGCGGCTGGGCCGCTCAGACCTTGAAACGCGACACGCCGCTGCGCAGTTCGTTGGCAACCAGCGTCAGTTCGTCGATGGCCTGGCTCGACTGGCGCAGCGATTCCACGGTCTGCTGCGCCGCCTCGGACAGCTGCATCAGTGCCTGGTTGATCTGCTCGGCACCGCCGGCCTGGGCCTGCATGCCTTCGTTGACCATCTGCACGCGCGGGGCCAGCGACTGCACCTGGCCGATGATCTGCGACAGCTGGTCGCCGACCTGGGTCACCTCGGACATGCCGCGCCGTACTTCCTCGGAGAACTTGTCCATGCCCATCACGCCGGCGGACACGGCCGACTGGATTTCGCGCACGATCTGCTCGATGTCGTAGGTCGCCACGGCGGTCTGGTCGGCCAGGCGGCGGATCTCGGTGGCCACGACCGAGAAGCCGCGGCCGTATTCGCCGGCCTTTTCGGCCTCGATCGCGGCGTTCAGCGACAGCAGGTTGGTCTGGTCGGCTACCCGGGCGATGGTGGTCACCACCTGGTTGATATTGCCGGCCTTCTCGTTGAGCGTGGCCAGCCGGGCGTTGACCGATCCGGCGGCGTCCATCACGTGGTGCATGGTGGCTTCCATGCGCGACAGCCCCCCCTGGCCGGTGCCGGCCAGTCCGGCGGTCTGTTCGGCTGCGTGCGATACCTCGTTCATGGTGCGGACCAGGTCGCGCGAGGTAGCCGCGATCTCGCGCGACGTGGCGCCGATCTGCGTGGTGGTGGCGGCCGTTTCGGTGGCCGTGGCCTGCTGCTGGCGGGCCGTGGCGGCGATCTCGTTGACGGAGGTCGTGACCTGAATGGCCGATCGCTGGGCCTGGCCGACCAGCGAGGTCAGCTCGCCGGCCATCTGGTTGAAACCGGCCTCCACGGCCTGGAATTCGTCGCGGCGGTTCAGTGTCATGCGCTGGCGCAGGTCGCCGCCGCGCATGGCGCCCAGCAGCGACACGATCGAACGCATCGGGGCGTTGATCGCCCGCAGCAGCAGGTAGCCGCAGACCAGGGCAGCCAGCACGGCGATGGCCAGTGCCACCTCGATGCTGGTCTTGGCGGCGCTGACCGAATCGACGATGCCGGCGGCGGCGCGGTCGTTGACGGCGCCGTTGTCGTCCACCAGATCCTGCAGCGCCTTGCGGCCGTCGGCCCAGATGTCATGGGCGCTGCCGCGCAGCGCGGCTTCGGCGGAGGCGGTATCGCGCCAGCGCGTGGGGTCGAGGTAGGGTTGGGCGGCCTGCTCGTATCTTGCGCGAACATCGAGGAACGCCTTGAAACGGGTGCGATCTTCTTCCCGCTGGATCGAATCGGCATACTGCTTCTGCAGTTTGTCGAGCCGGCGCGTGGCGTCCCCGGTCTGGGAAAGCAGCCTGGCGCGCTGGGCCGGGTCGGATGCCGTGACGGTCTGCCAGGCCAGCACGTAGATTTCGCCCCAGACGCCACGCATGCCGGCGCTGTAGTTCAGCCCGGGCAGTGCGTCGGTGCGCATGACCGTCGTTTCATGCTCGATGGCGGACAGGCGGTTGTAGGCGGTCACGCTCATCAGCGTCATGACCAGCAGGATGAAGGTGAAGCTTGCCAGGATGCGCGTACGGATGGTCCAGTGGTTCACGGGCGATGGAGTCTTTCGTTGGGCGGACGGCCGCGGCCGGCGGGACTGGCGGGAACGTATGCCAGGGCCCACACTCGGATAAGGGGTATCCCTCGAATGGGTGGTAGGCGTTTGCGGCGTAGGGTACTGTAACGTCCGGGTCATTTCAACGGCCGACGGCTTTCCGCCAGCCGGCGCCGTTGCGCGGCGGCGGCGCCAATTTGTAGCCCTTGCTTTTTTCAAAGTTTTCGTCACACTTGCCAGATAGCTTGAGCGGGGAAAATGTTCATCACAACTGATAGGGCAGGGATGGTGGCCAAGTCGGAGGCACAGGTGACTGGCGCCTTGCCGCCGGCGGATCTGGATCCGCTGACCGGCGTGGTCGTCCGCCAGGCATTCTTGAAGCGGGTGGAAGCACGTCTGCATGGCGAGACGACGCCCCGCTTTGCCCTGTTGCTGGTGGGCGTCGACGATTTCCGCGCCTTCAATGACATGCACGGCCACGCGGAGGGCGACGCGATCCTTCAGCACGTGGCCCGTCGCCTGCGCGACGCCTCGCCGCGCGATGCCGTGGTCGGCCGGGTCGGTGGCGACGAGTTTGGCGTGCTGCTGACCTCCATTTCCGATCCCACGCTGGTGCGCCACGTCAGTGCGGCCATCCTGTCGATGCTGTCCGCCCCCTATGAACTGGGCGGCAACCGCCACCATGTGCTGGCCAGCCTGGGCGCCTGCGTGATGCCGGCCGGCGGCAATTCCTCGGCCGACGTGCTGGCGGCAGCCAGCCTGGCGCTGGCCAGGGCCAAGCACGACGGCGGCCGCACCATCCGCTTCTTCAAGCAGCAGATGCGCGCCGACGTGACGACGCGCCTGTCGCTCGTCCAGGCCCTGCGCGAAGCCTACGCCCAACGCCAGTTCGAATTGCTCTACCAGCCGCAGGTGGATTTGCGCGACGGCCGCGTGGTGGGCGCCGAGGCGCTGATGCGCTGGCGCCACCCCACGCTGGGCCTGCTGACCCCGGCGGCGTTCATCGATGCGCTGGCCGCCAGCAGCGTGGCCGCCGACGTGGGCATGTGGCTGCTGCACACGGCCTGCGCGCAGGCGCGGGCGTGGTCGCTGACCTTCCCAGACGCGCCGCGGGTCGCCATCAACCTGTTTGCGGCCCAGCTGGCCGAAAGCCGGCTGCTGACCGAGGTGCGTCACGTGCTGCGCGCGCTGGAACTGCCTGCGGACCGGCTGGAGATCGAGATTACCGAGACCATCGCGCTGCAACAGGGCGACGAGGTGTCTGACCAGCTCCAGGCATTGCGCCGCGACGGCGTGACGCTGACCTGCGACGATTTCGGCACCGGCTACGCATCGCTGAGCTTCCTGAAGTCGTTCCCGGTGGACCGGCTCAAGATTGACCAGTCATTCATCCGCAACGTCACCCACGACAATGTGGACGCCGCCATCGTGCGCTCGGTGATCAATGTCGGCCAGAGCCTGCGGATCGGCGTGGTGGCCGAGGGGGTGGAGACGACCGAGCAGCGCGACTTCCTGCTGAGCAATGGGTGCATCGAGGCCCAGGGCTACCTGTACGGCAGGCCGATGCCGGCCGACCGCCTGACTGACTTCCTGCGCAACCAGCCGCGCTGAGGGGCGGTGCCGAACGCCGATGCTGCAATGCAGCATCGGCGGCCTTCCGGGCCCGGTTCGGGCGCCTTCGCCCGTTCCGTATTTCCGTCATCTGCAAGACTTGTATCCGCCTTTGTCCCGCATGCCACCCCGAGGCGGCAGGGAAATATGTGCTTACAAAGTGCGGTACACAGGCGCGACGCTGCGCCGTTATCCGATATACGGTGGCAGCGGGTGCTTGCCGCCAAGGTCGCCGGCACGGCCCACCGGAATCAGGTAATCGATATGCAATCCCCTCATCGCTTCACGCTCGTGCCAGCCGCCATCGGACTGGCCGCCGCGCTCTGTGTTCAGGTGAACGCCCGGGCACAGGACTACAACCCGGGTGCGCCGGGCGTGCCTCCCGGCTATATCCAGCAGGACCCCGCCGATGCCAACGTGCTGGGCGATCCGTCCGCGATGGTGGCCGACCCGCCGTCGCGCATCGCCACGGTCACTGAAATGGCCGGGGGCCTGAGCTTCGCGCCAGCCGGTTCCGACGAATGGGCGGCGGTGGGCCTGAACCGGCCGATCACGACCGGCGACCGGCTCTGGGTGGACCCGGGCGGCCGCGCCGAACTGCACGCCGGCACCACGGCGGTGCGGCTGGGCGGGGGGACTGCCGCGACGATCCTGAACCTCGACGACCGCGCCACCCAGGTAAAGCTGACCCAGGGCACGCTGCAATTGCGCGTGCGTGCGCTGCCGGCCGACCAGCAGGTCGAGGTCGATACGCCAAATCTGGCATTTGTGCCCCGCGAGCCGGGCGACTACCGGATCGACGTGTCGCCCGACGGCACCTCCACGCTCGTGACGATGCGCCACGGCAGCGCCGTGCTGTATGGCGACACCCGGTCGATCGAACTCGGCCGCGGGCAGCGCATGCGGTTTGCGGGCACCGATCTGGCCGACGCAGGCCCGGGCAACTATCCGCCGCCCGACGGCTTTGACCAGTGGACCGCCGCGCGCGATGCGCGCGAAGATGCCTCGCCGTCGGCGCGCTATGTGCCGCCCGACATGACCGGCTACACCGCGCTGGACGATTACGGCGACTGGCAGCAGGATCCCGGCTATGGCGCCGTGTGGTTCCCCCGCGAAGTGGCGCCGGGTTGGGCGCCTTACAGCACGGGCCGCTGGGCCTGGGTGGCGCCGTGGGGCTGGACCTGGATCGACGACGCGCCCTGGGGCTTTGCGCCGTCGCACTACGGACGCTGGGCCCACTTCGGCAGCCGTTGGGGCTGGGTGCCGGGGCCGGTGGCGGTGCGCCCGTGCTACGCGCCGGCCGTGGTCGGTTTCATCGGCGGCACGAGCATCCGCATCGGCGGCGGGCCGGGCGTGGCCTGGTATCCGCTGGGGCCGCGCGACGTCTACCGGCCCGTGTACCGGGCCAGTCCGCGTTATGTCACGCGTATCAACAATTTTCCGGTCAACAACACGTGGATGCGCGGCGGCGACCGTGACCGCTGGGTAAATCGCAATGTGCCGGGCGCGATCACGGGCATGCCGTCGCGCAATTTCGTGGAGGGACGGCCTGTACCGCGTGGCAGCCATCGCGACGAATGGCGTCAGCTGCCGGCGGGCGAAGCGCGCGGCGGGCCGATCATGGCGCCGGTAAAAGCCAGCCTGATCGGCGGCGCGCGGCCGCAGGGTCTGCCGCCGATGGCGCGGCAGGGATTCGAACGGCAGGCCATCGCCGCACACCAGCCGGGGCGCGTTGGTGTGGACGACCTGGCCCGCCGTTTTGCCCGCGAGGGCGGCACCGGCGGCGCCGGACCAGCCTGGCACGGGCCGACGCCCGGCGCGGACTACCGCCGCCAGGGTCAGCCGGGCCGTGACGACGCGCGGCGCGGCCCGCAACCCGGGCAGGCCTGGCAGCCAGACGTGCGCATGAGCCAGGCGGCGCAGGCAGGCCGCGGGCCGGGCCAGCGGCCCGACGGGCTGCGCAGCGGAGTGTCGGATGCCCAGCGCCAGCAGTTCGAGCAGCAGCGTGACCAGCAGCGCCAGCTGCACGACCAGCAACGGCAGATGCAAGACCAGCAGCGGCTGTCCACGGACAACCAGCGGCAGCAACAGCAGGCGCTGCAGCGGCAGATGCAGGATCAACAGCGCCAGATGCAGGACCAGCAGCGGCAATCGCAGGACGCGCAGCGCCGGCAGCAGTTCGACCAGCAGCGCGCGCAGCAGGACCGCCAGCAGCAGGACGTCCAGCGACAGGCGCAGGAGCGCCAGCGGCAGTTCGACCAGCAGCGCGCGCAGCAGGAGC
>NZ_FNJO01000017.1:63702-123585 GCF_900104095.1 Ralstonia sp. 25mfcol4.1
TCAGCAGCAGGACGTCCAGCGGCAGGCGCAGGAGCGCCAGCGGCAGTTTGACCAGCAGCGCGCGCAACAGGAGCGTCAGCAGCAGGACATGCAGCGCCAGGCGCAGATGCGCGATCAGCAGCAGCGGCAGATCCAGGAACAGCAACGCCAGCAGATGGAGCAGCAACGTCAGCAGGCCGTGCAACGCCAGCAACTGGACCAGGCGCGCCAGTTCCAGGAACAGCAGCGGCAGCAGTTCGAGCAGCAGCGGCAACAGGCCGCGCAGCGCCAGCAGATGGAGCAGCAGCGTCAGGCGCAGGACCAGCAGCGGCGCGCGCAAGAGCAGCAGCAACAGATGCAGCAGCAACAGCGACAGGCGCAGGAACAGCAGCGACAGGTCCAGGAGCAACAGCGCCAGCAGCAGGACCGGCAGCGGCAGTTCCAGGAACAGCAACGCCAGCAGCAACAGCAACAGCGGGCCCAGCAGGAACAGGCCCGCCATGCGCAGCAGCAGGCGCGTAACGACGAGCGGCGCTGATCGCCGGCTGCGGCAAAGACAAAGGGCGTCCGGTTGTGCCGGACGCCCTTCGTTTCTCTCCACTTACGTTTTATTTTTAGACTGCTACGTCAGTGCTGGCATGCCCGCCAGCCGGGTACGGCTCCCTCCGCCTCTCTCTCTCTCTCTCTCTCTCTTCCTTGCGGTATTGCTGCGTCTCTACTTGGCCAGTTCCGACAGCCGCACCGGCTCGATCTTGCCTTTCTGGACCCAACCCACGACGGTATCGGCCACCGAGCCGCCCTTGGCGTCGATGCCGTCCACCTCGTTCGGGTTCACTTCCTTGGGCAGCGCCTTCACCGCGTCGGGCATCTTGGCCCGGATTGCCGCGGCGTCGGTGGTGGTGCCGGCCAGCTTCATCGCGTTGGCCAGCGCCCAGGTCATCGTGTAGTTCAGCGACATCTCCGTGGTGGCGTCGCGGCCGTCGTGCAGCTTCTTGTAGCGGGCGTTGTAGGCCTGCGCGGCCGGACGGGCATCGTTGACCAGCGGCATCACGCCGATCGAGCCTTCCAGCATGGCCAGGCCGTTCGTGACCTTGGCCATCTCGTCCATCTTGGCCTGGTCCATGATGATGAAGCCGCCCTTGAAGCCCAGCTCGCGGGCCTGCTTGACGACCAGCGCGGTCGGCTCGGACGGGCCGCCCACGAACATCACGTCGGGTTTGTCGGCGATGGCGCGCGACACGCCGGTGTAGAAGTCCGTGGCCTTGGTGTACGACATCGGATTGTTGCCCACGACCTTGCCGCCGGCACCTTCCCAGGCTGGTACGAACGCCTGCACCCAGGCTTTGGCGTAGTCGTGATCGGCGGGCACCATGGCCACGTTCTTGCCGTAGCGCTTCATCTGCGCCTTCACGAACGGTTCGATATAGCCGGTGTAGGCCGGCGGGATACGGATCGTGAGCTTGTTGCCGGCGTCGGTGATGCGCGGCACGCTCGAATAGGCCATGACCAGGAATTTTTCCTGCTCGTTGAAAGCCTGCAGCGCGAAAATGCCACCCGAGTGCGGCACGAACACGGCCGGCGTCTTGTGCTGCTGCACCAGCCGGCGCGCGTTGATGGCGGCTTCGGCCGGCGCGTACTTGTCGTCCAGCGCCACCACTTCGAGCTTCACCTTCTTGCCGCCCACCTGCAGGCCGGCCGCATTGATTTCATCCACGGCCATCTGGATGCCGGACAGCACGTTCTTGCCATAGAGCGCGGCGCCCCCGGACAGCGGACCCGTGTAGCCGATCTTGACCACCTCCTGCGCCAGGGCCGGCGACGAGGCGACGATGGCGGCGGCTGCGCAGGCGGCCAGCGCGAAGAAACGACCCAATGTCTTCTGTTGCATGTGTTGTCTCCTTTGGATTCTATTGCTTACGCTTTTCGCTCCCCTCTCCCGCAGGCGGGAGAGGGGAGAACATCAACCTTACCCGCCGATATACGCCTTGCGAATCCCTTCGTCCTTCAGCAGTGCGTCGCGGTCGCCTTCCATCACGATGCGGCCGCTTTCGATGACATAGGCGCGATGGGCGATGCCAAGCGCCGCGTAGGCGTTCTGTTCCGCCAGCAGCACGGTCGTGCCGGCGCGGTTGATGCGCTGGATCACCTCGAACATCTGCTTGACCACCAGCGGTGCCAGCCCCAGCGACGGTTCGTCGAGCAGCAGCGCGCGGGGGCGGCCCATCAGCGCGCGACCCAGTGCCACCATCTGCTGCTGCCCGCCGGACAGCGAGCCGGCCGGGTCGTCCTTCTTCTGGCGCAGGATCGGGAACATCTCGTAGACCTCTTCCAGCGTGGTGCGGATGCCGCTCCGGTCGCTCCGGTGCACGTAGGCGCCCAGCGTCAGGTTCTTCTCGACGCTCATGGCCGGGAACAGCTTGCGGCCCTCGGGGCAATGCACCAGCCCGGCCTGCACGATCTGCGATGGCTTCATGCCGCCCAGTTCGCGGCCGTCGAAGCGCATGCTGCCGCCGCTGGTGCGGTGGATGCCGCTCATCGCCAGGAAGATCGAACTCTTGCCTGCGCCGTTGGCGCCCAGCAGCACCACCAGTTCGCCGGCCCTGGCGTGCAGCGTGATGTTGTCCAGCGCGCGGAAGCTGCCGTACGACAGCGAGACACGTTCAAGCTGCAACATGGTCGGCTCCCAGATAGGCTTCGATGACGCGCGGGTCCTGCTGGATCTGCGCGGGCGTGCCCTCGGCGATCTTCTCGCCATAGTTGAGCACCATGATCTTGTCGGCCAGCCGCATGATCATGTCCATCTTGTGTTCGATCAGGCAGACCGTCTTGCCGTGGCGCACCATCTTGCGGATCAGCTCCGCCAGGCCAACGGTTTCTTCGGGGTTCACGCCACCGGCGGGCTCGTCGAGCAGCAGCAGGTCCGGGTCGGTGGCCAGCGCCAGGGCAAAGGCCACGCGCTTGCGGGCTTCCTGCGTGATATCGGCGGCAACTTCATGCGCCAGGTGCGACAGGCCGACAAAGTCGAGCGCCGCCTCGGCCTTCTCGCGGCACAGCTTTTCTTCCTCGCGCAGGCGGCGCGAGTTGAGCAGCACGTCCGCCAGGCCCGACTTGGTGCGCAGGCGGTGGCCGACGATCAGGTTGTCCAGCACCGTGGCGCGGTCGAACAGCGACGTGGCCTGGAAGGTCCGGGCCACGCCCAGCCGGGCGATCTGGTCGGCGCGCTGGCCGGCCACGTCCTGGCCCCTGATGAGGATCTGGCCCGACGACGGCGCATGCGTGCCGGCGATCAGGTTGAAAAACGTGGTCTTGCCGGCGCCGTTGGGGCCGATGATCGCGTTGATATGGCCGGTCTCGAACGTCACGGAAACATCGTGCACCGCGGTCAGGCCGCCGAATTTCTTCGTCAGGTTGCGGATCTCAAGCATTCTCGGCTCCGGGGCGGGTGGTGGGGACGGGGGCGGGCTGTGCCGCCCGTGCGGCGGCCAGCTGGCCACGGCGCTGCGCGGCGGCGCGACGGGCCTGGCGCTTGAGGTACGACCCCACGATGCCATCGGGCACGAAGATGATCAGCAGGATCAGCACCGGGCCGAATACCAGCATGCGGTAGTCCTGCAGGAATTGCAGGGTCTGCGTGACCCAGGGCACCAGCACGGCGCCCAGCAGCGGCCCAAGCAGCGTGCCGGTGCCGCCGACCAGCATCGACATCACCATGTCGAACGTGATGTCGGTGCGGGCGATGTCCGGCCCGAGAAAGCGCACCTGGCCGGCATAGAGCGCGCCGGCGAATCCGGCATAGGCCACCGAGAGCACGAACGACAGCACCTTGGTGCGCATCAGGTTGATGCCCAGTGCCTCGGCCAGCGCGTCGCTGTTGCGCACGGCCATGAAGCTGCGGCCCAGCAGCGATCCCACGATCCGGTGCATCACGAACGTGCCGACCGCCAGGAAGAACAGCACCAGGTAGTACTGCGCTTGCACGCTGTCGAACGCAACCGGTCCGATCGAGGCCGGCACCGGGATGCCGATCAGGCCCACCGCGCCGTGCGTCAGCCCTTCCCACTTTTCGATGATCAGGTAGATGATGTAGCCCACACAGAGCGTGAAGATCGAGAAGTAATGGCCCTTCAGGCGCAGCGAGACCACACCGACGCCGTACCCCAGCACCATGCAGACCACGCCCGACAGCGCGAAGGCCAGCCAGAAGGGCAGCTGGTGGTCGACGGTCAGGATGCCCAGCGTATAGGCGCCGATGGCCATGAATCCGCCGTGCGCGAGGTTGAGCTGGCCCGTGTAGCCGGTCAGCAGGTTCAGCCCGAGCGTGGCGATGGCGGTGATGAACGCCAGCGTCATCACGGTCAGGAAGTAGCTGTTCGGGACCACCAGCGGGAACGCGATGGCGGCCGCCAGCAGCAGCGCCCAGCCCGTCTTGCCTTGCAGTGCTTTCATGTCGGTGTCCTCCTCAGGCGGCGCGGCCGGCGAACAGGCCCTGCGGACGCACCGACAGGATGATCACGAGCAGCAGAAACGCGATGATGTCCTTGTAGTCGGTGGAGATGTAGAAGCCACCGAAGCTTTCGGCCATGCCGATGATCAGCCCGCCGACAATGGCGCCGGGAATGCTGCCCATGCCGCCCAGGATGATGATCACGAACGCCTTGGTAATGACCAGGTTGCCCATGCTCGGGTACACCAGGTTGATCGGCGCGTAGAGCGTGGCAGCAATCGCGGCCAGCGCCCCGGAGATGGCAAAAACCAGCAGCGTCACGCGCGTGGCGTCGATGCCGACCAGCGCCGCGCCTTCGCGGTTCTGCGCCATGGCAACGATCGTCGAGCCGGTGACCGTGCGCGTCAGGAACAGGTGCAGCAGCACCATGAGCCCGAACGCGGCGACGATGATCAGCACGCGCTGCAGCGGCGCGGTGAGGCCGAAGATGTCCACCATCTGGCCGTAGGGCGTGGGCATGCGATGGAAATCGGCACCCCACAGCGCCTGCGCGCCGGCTTCAAGAAACAGCAGGATGCCGATGGCGGCGATCATGTCGTGGATCTCGGGCGCATTGCGCAGCGGATGAAAGACCAGGCGGTCCGCCAGCATCGACAGCATGGCCACGACCGCCGCCGCGGCCAGCATGGCCAGCCAGTAGTTCAGGCCGAGCGTGGTCATCGCGTAGTACGACACGTACGCACCGGCCATGTACAACGCGCCATGCGCGAAGTTGGGCACGTGCAGGATGCCGTAGACAAGGGTTAGTCCCAATGCCACCAGGCTGTAGACGCCGCCCAGTGTGAGACCGTTGAGGAACTGCTGGAAAAACAATGCCATGCGTTGTCTCCTTGCGATGGTGTGCCGTGACGTCACCCGCGCTGTGTCCGACGCCGTGTCGCGTTCTCGCACGGTCGTTCGTTTTCGGCGACTTTGCATAGCGTTTCAGCGAGCGTCAAGCAATCGGACGTAGTATTCCGATACGCGAAATAGCCAGCCCGCATCCCGCCTTGCCACGTCGGTAAATTCCCTGATTTCAGTGTGCAAGTGGCTCGGTGGGCGGACGCCTGGGCCTTATTTGCGCCGCCTATGACACGTATGTCTTCACTGCATGGGCAGGCCCGGGAAAACCCCGGGGGAAGGACGCGCCGCGCCTTAAAGAATTTCTGATATCCAGTCCCAGTTGATTGCACCCAGTGAGTGTTGGGGAGCCAGTGTCGCGAGGTCGCTCGGGGGACGGGAATCGTAGCCGTCTGGATTTTGCCCACGCGCCGGGTTGCACCGTCGCGGAATGGCGACTTCTTCCTTCGGTCCATGAACGGTACTTCTGACGGACATGTTTTCGCTACATAGCGACGTGCATCGGGCACGGAAACTGATATCAATCGCACCATGAAGCGCACGACCTCGATTCCGCAGCCGCCCGATTCCGCACTTGTGTCGTGCGAGGCCGCGCACGCGATGGATGGCGAGGACCGCAACTTCGTCACGGCGCTGGCGCGCGGGCTGGAACTGCTGCGGGCCTTTGGTCCGGACGATGACTTCCTGGGCAACGCCGAATTGTCCCGGCGTACGGGTATTCCCCGCCCCACGGTCTCGCGGCTCACCTACACACTGGCCAGCGTCGGCTATCTCGTCTACGTGGAAGACCAGGAAAAGTACCGCATCGGCCAGGGTGCGATGCTGCCAGGACAGCGTTATCTGGCCGGCGCCGGCATCCGCAATATCGCGCAGCCGCTGATGCAGTCTCTTGCATTTGCGACGGGATGTACCGTGGCGCTGGCCGCGCCCGATCGGCACGACATGCTCTACCTGGAGGTCTGCCAGCCGCGTGGCGCGCTGGTCATGCGGCTTACGCCGGGATCGCGCTTGCCGATGGCGACGTCTGCCATCGGCCGCGCCTGGCTGGCGGGGCTGCCCGCGCCGCGGCGTACGGCCGTGATGACCGAACTGGAACGCCAGCACGGCACGCGCTGGCCCGGTGTGCGGACGCGTCTCGAACGCGCCATGCGCGAGCACGCGCGCCGTGGTTTCTGCGTGGCCCATGCCGAGTGGGACAGGTCGGTCAGCGGCGCGGCGGCGCCCGTCCGGCTGGCGGATGGCTCCGAAGTGCTGTCGATCAATATCGGCGGCGCGTCGACGCGGCTGTCTCCTGAAGTCCTCGAAGGCAACCTTGGGCCGCGCATTCGTGAGCTGGCCGACACACTTGCAACGCGGCTGTGGCAACCCGCGTGACCAGATTCTGAAAACGAGAGGGAGATATCGATGGAGATTCGTAACAAGACGGTGATCGTGACGGGCGGCGGTACGGGCATCGGCCGTGCGCTGGTGCTGGCGTTTGCCAGGGCCGGCGCCCGCGGCGTGGCCGTGGCCGACATCGATGCCGCTGGCGCCGCACAGGTGGCTGCCGAAGCGGCGGCTGCCGCGCCGCAGTGCCAGGTGTTCTCGCAGCGGGTGGACGTGGCCGATGCCGCCGCGGTGCAAGGCCTGGTCGATACCGCCGCGCAACGCTTTGGGCAGGTCGACGTCTTCTGCTCGAACGCAGGCATCATCCTGCGCAAGGGGCTGGAGGCATCCGCCGAAGAGTGGCAGCGAATCTGGGACATCAACGTCATGGCCCATATCCACGCCGCCAAGGCCGTGCTGCCGCAGATGCTGGAGCGCGGCGACGGCTATCTGGTCAATACGGTGTCTGCCGCCGGCCTGTTGTCGCAGATCGGCTCGGCGCCGTATGCCGTGACCAAGCACGCGGCCATCGGCTTTGCCGAGTGGCTGTCGATCACATATGGCGACCGTGGCATCAAGGTGAGCTGCATCTGCCCGCAGGGCGTGCAGACGAAGATGCTGTTCGGCGAGGACGGCGAGCGCAAGGGGTTCCTGCAGGCGGGTTCGGTCACGCCGGAGCACGTGGCCGAGAAGACACTGGAGGGCATGGCTGCCGAGAACTTCCTGGTGCTGCCGCATCCCGAGGTGTTGGAATACTATCGCCGCAAGGGCCAGGACTACGATCGCTGGTTGCGCGGCATGCGTCGCCTGCACGACCAGGTGTCGAAGGAATTCGGCAATATCGCCGTGTAGTCGCAGGGCAAACCAGTATCTAAATAAAAAACGATTCAGGAGACAGAATCATGCGTGCTCGAATGATCCGGCGCCGTCAGGTGCTGGGGGCGCTGGCCGCCACGGCCACTCTGGCCGCCGTGTTCGCCGCGCCTGCCGCGCAGGCCGCCGACGCTTACCCGACGAAGCCCGTCCGCATCGTGGTAGGTTTTCCGAGTGGCGGCGCACCCGATATCCTGGCACGCATCTTTTCCGAAAAATTTTCGCTGGGCCAGCCGGTAGTGGTCGACAACAAGCCCGGTGCCGGCGGCAATATCGGCGGCGAGGCAGTGGCCCATGCCGCGCCGGACGGCTACACGCTGGCCATGGGCACGGTGGGCACGCATTCGATCAACGGCGCGCTCTACAGCAAGATGCCGTATGACATGGTGAAGGATTTCACGCCGGTGATCCTGGTGGCATCGACACCCAACGTGCTCGTCGTGCACCCGTCGGTGCCGGCGAAAAACGTCCAGGAACTGATCGCACTGGCCAAGTCGAAGCCGGGGCAGCTGACGTTCGGCACGCCGGGCGTCGGTACGTCGCTGCATGTGGCGGGCGAGCTGTTCAACACCATGGCCGGCACCAAGATCGTCCACGTGCCGTACAAGGGGCGGGCCATGGCCATTCCAGACCTGCTGGGCGGCCATATCACGATGATGTTCGACAACCTGCCCTCGGCATTGCCGGTGGTGAAGGAGGGCAAGCTGCGTGCCCTGGGGGTGACCAGTGCGCAGCGATCGGCGTCCGCGCCGGACATTCCCACCATCGCGGAACAGGGCTTGCCCGGTTATGAAGCCACCTCGTGGTTCGCGATCTTCGCGCCGGCCCACACGCCAAAGGACGTGGTGGCAAAGCTCAACACCGAGCTGAACCGTATCTTCACGCTGCCCGACGTCCAGGCCAAGCTCAAGACGCTGGGCCTCGATCCCTTGCTGGGCACGCCTGACAAGCTCGCCGACTACCAGCGCAGCGAGATTGCCAAGTGGGCCAAGGTCGTCAAGGAATCCGGCGCGAAGGCCGAGTAACGACACGGAGCCACGGCGGCGGCTAGCGGTCAGAGGGCTCGCGCCGCCGCGCCAGTCTGCGGACGAAAGCGGTAGCCCACTTTGGGCACCGCCGACACGCAACTGTCCAGGCCCAACGGATGCAACGCGCGCCGCAGCCGCGACACCAGTTGCGTCAGGCAGTTTTCATCCACCATCGCATCCGGCCCCCAGACCGCGGCAATGATCTGCTGCCGCGACATGACTTTCTCGCCGTGGTCCTTCAGCACGATCAGCAGCCGTAACT
Source organism: Ralstonia sp. 25mfcol4.1 (assembly GCF_900104095.1). GTDB lineage: Bacteria > Pseudomonadota > Gammaproteobacteria > Burkholderiales > Burkholderiaceae > Cupriavidus. Next base: position 72,554 of record NZ_FNJO01000017.1, read on the forward strand.
CAAAGCGCGTGAGCTTGGCGATGACGCCGTTGCACGAGATGATGCCCTGCGACTCGTCGATATGCAGCGCATCGCCGATATCCGAAAACGCCGAGACTGACGATGTGGATATCGGCATCCCCAGGCGCGCCAGCACGTGGGCCAGGCCTCGCGCCTGCTCCAGCGCGGAATCCACCGGCGGCACCGCTTCCGGTGCGGGCGGGACCGTGGTGGTGTACGGCACCGGAATGAACCGATAGCCCTGGCGCGGCACGGTCACGATATGGGCGTCCAGGCTGACCGGGCTCAGCGCCTTGCGCAGGCGGTACACCAGTTGCACCAGGTAAAGTTCGTCCACCAGTGCGGCGCGTTTCCCCCACACACCCTTGAGCAGGGAATCGCGAGATTTGACGGCGGCCTTGCCTTCCACCAGTAGTCGCAGCAGTTTCTTTTGCTGCCCGGTTATCTTCGCTACCACGCCGCCGCGTAATACACGGTCGGTGTCCCAATCAAAAAATACCGAATCGCTATTCCGGATCATTACGATTACCCCATGTCGTCTGCGATGGACGACAAGCGTATCGACCCGCAGAAATAGCTCCCATGGAAGATATTTCTTTCGGTATCTGACCCGCACGGGTGACGGCTCAACGCCGTTCTCTGCCGTATATCGTCAATTACGGAAACAATGGACGGTGCGGTGGGCTCGCCATCTTCGTCTGGATAAGCAATATCCGCGCGTGCTGATCAATTGTCAGTACAAGATGACCTGACGATATTAAAGACTGCCGACGCAGGATACTGCGCGCATCATAACCCATACGGGTATTAAGTCCTGGCTGCGGCCAGGCAATGCCACGCCGATGGATTTGCGCGAATCCACGTCATCCATTAGCCGAGATGGGTCATTGCCGATCCATATCCGGGGATTTGGAGGTATTGGTGTGGACCCCCGATTCCGTATATGCACAGGGGGAAATCGGAGAATCCGGTTGAAACGGATATCACCGTTTATATTCCACGCCGGATCCATGTCATTGCAGTGGCCGGAAGAGAAAGATGCGTCTGGCCGCCGGTATCACGGGCCGGAATCAAATGGCGCAACACGCCGGCGGCCTTCAAACCATTCTGCAAGGACAGATGTCATGACAAAGAAATCGTGTGACAGCAACGACCAACCGGCCGGCCAGGCAACCCAGGGGCGCGCTGGCTGGAACTCGCGTACGTATCGCAGCGGGGATCCATCCGATACGGAACCGCCGCGTGTGCCGCTGCGCCGCTTTGCCGGCGTGCGTAATCTACTGGGCAGCGGACGCAACAACAGCAAGCTGGTCTACGCGGAAGATCCGGGCGATCCCGGCGTGCCGGACTCGAAGGGCGCGTCGGACCGCACCTACAAGCAAAACAATTACGATCCGGCCACCGAGGTCGAGAAGTACTCGTACACCTCGACCCGTGTTGCCAAGCGTGTGTACAACACCTACGGCGCCACGCAGAAAAATACGCAGGTCTTCGGCTACTACACGGACTGGTCGCAGTACGACGGCCGGCTGGATGGCAATTACGCCAATAGTGCCGCTGGCCGTGGCACCGACCTGATGCTGCTCAATGCATCGGCTTACGATCGCCTGATCATCGGCTTCGCCGGCATCGTGGGCGACACGGGCGAGAAGCAGTACACGATCGACCAGGCGGCGGTGGATTTTGGCAAGAAACTCAACGAAGCCACCTTCACCGACCCGTGGGGCGATGTGGCGTCGTATCGCAACGTGGGCTTCAGCGGGTGGGTCAGCAACGACTACCGCGAGCTGTTCGACCAGAGCAAGGCCCAGGGCGTACTGGGCGGCCTGGCCAAGCTCAAGCAGCAGAATCCGAACCTGAAGCTGTCGTTCAGCCTGGGCGGCTGGACGATGAGCGGCGCCTTCCACGCCGCGACCGCCGATGCCACGCGGCGCCAGACGCTGATCGAGAGCATCGCCTATATCTTCGACCGGTTCCCGATGTTCACCGAGGTCGACCTGGACTGGGAATATCCGGGCATGCCGGGCGCGGGGAATCCGCATGGCCCGGAGGACGCGGCCCACTTCCAGGCGCTGGTGCGCGGCATCAAGCTGCGCCTGCCCCATGTGCGGGTGAGTATCGCGGCGGGCGCGGCCATGGATACGATGATTGCCGCCGACATCCCGGGCATGCTGGCCGCCGGCGTGGAGGGCATCAACCTGATGACCTACGACTTCTTCGGCACGCCATGGGCCGAGAAGCTGGCCCACCACACGAACCTGTTCGACTACGAGGGCAGCCAGTTCAGCATCGACAAGTCGGTGAAGTACCTGCTGAGCGTGGGCGTGCCGTCGAAGAACATCTTCGTCGGCTATGCGGCCTACAGCCGCAGCGCGCGCAATGCCGTGATCGAAAGCTGGTCGCCGCTGGTGGGCACGTACAGCCCCGGCACCGGCACGACCACTGGCTCCTACGAGTCGGGTGCGAGCGAGTTCTACGACATCCTGTACAACTACCTCGACCTCGAAAACCGCACGGGCATCAACGGGTTCAACGTGTACACGGACCAGGAGGCCGACGCCGACTACCTGTTCAATCCGGAAACCGGCCTGTTCCTGTCGATCGACACGCCGCGCTCGGTGAAGGCAAAGGGCGAGTACGTGCTGGAGAACAACCTGGGTGGCCTGTTCACCTGGACCATCGACATGGACAACGGCGTGCTGTTGAACGCCGCGCGTGAAGGGCTGGGGGCGACGGTGAAGACCGAAGTCGTCGACATGGAGCCGTTCTACTTCGAAGGGATCAACACCGGGAACGTGGGCGCCACGGTGGCCGTGATCGAAGGGCCGACCGAGGCGTTCGAGGGCGACGAAGTGTCGTTCTCGGGGCTGCGCTCGCATGGCGCGGAGCCGCTCACCTACAAGTGGAGCGCGCCCGGCCTGGCGTTTCTGGACGGTAAGACCTCCGCCGTGGTGGAGGGCCTGCTGCCGCTGGTCACACGTACCTATACGGTGACGCTGACGGTGACCGATGCCAACGGCAAGACGGCCACCGACAGCCAGAACCTGGTGGTCAAGAAGAAGACCCAGGAACCGCCCACGTCACGGATCACGGTGCTGCTGGAATCGGGCACGCCGTATGCGCTGTCGGCCGAAGCGTCGTTCGACCCGGACGACAATCCCCTGACCTATGTCTGGGACGCCCCCGACCTGCCGTTCGATGGCAGCACCGACGAACTGGTGGAAGGCACCGCGCCGTCGGTGACGGCACCGACCGACTACTGGGTCAAACTGACCGTGAACGACGGCGCCGATACCGACCAGAGCGCGATTTTCCTGACCATCGTGCCGGGCGAGGCCTCGGAAGGCGACGTGGTGGCCGTTATCACCGGACGGACGCAGGTCGAAAGCGGCGCCCCGATCCAGCTGTCCGCCAGCGACTCCAGCGGGCCGGCGCCGCTGCTGTTCTCGTGGTCGGCGCCGGGCCTGTCGTTCGATGGCGCGGATTCGGTCACGGTCAACGCCAACGCGCCGCTGGTGGATCGCGACACGATCATCGAGGTGAAGCTGACCGCTACGGGCGCAGCCGGCACGGGCGACAAGGACACCACGGCGGTGCAGCTGCGCGTGCTGGCCGGCGGCAGCTCGGACACCGCGGGTACGTGGCGTCCGCAGTCCTACGAGACCGGCGCCGAGGTGACCAACAACTACCAGGGCCAGGGGCTGCACAAGTACCGCGCCAAGTGGTGGGTGGGGGCCGACCAGGAGCCCGGCGATCCGAACTTCACGTCGACGATCGAGGGTGGCGACTCCAAGCCGTGGCTCGACCTGGGCCCGGCCTGAACTGACCAGGAAGTACCCCGCCGGCGGGTGAGCCGGTAGCGGTTCCGGGCAACGCGCTGTCAGGCAGGACGGTGCATTGCCCGGTTTTTTGTTGATCGGCTGGCTCGAATGACATGACGGAGTGGACACCATGGCAAATCGGGATGCGCACGGGGTGCGCGGGATGGTCGGCGTGGTCGCCGCAGTCGCCGCAGTCGCCGTGGTCGCGCTGGCGTTGCTGCTGGCCGGCTGTACCGTGATTTCGGTGGAGGGCGATCACAACCGGATCAGGGATGCCGGCGGTCACGGCGGCGTGGCGATCCCCGCGGCCGATGACGCCTCCACATGGCGCGAGCGCCTGGAGCGGATCGAGCGGGCGCTCGGCATGGCCCATCGGGACGGAGTGCGCTGAAGGGCCGGTTGTATCGGCACCCTAGCGATCGCGCAACCGGCTGAGGCTGACGATGGCGCCGATGGTTGCCACCAGGGCGGCCACATACAGCGCGGTGCGGGCGGCGTCGCCGCGATCCAGGCTGAACAGCAGGGCAACGACGGCAGTGCCTGTGGTTTGTCCAAGCAGGCGCGTCGTGGCCTGTGCACCGCTTGCGCCACCGCTGCGCTCGTGCGGCGTGGCGCTGATCATGGCGCGATTGTTGGGCGACTGGAAAAATCCGAAACCGATGCCGCATAGCGCGGTGCGCCAGGCGATATCCAGGCTGCCGGCATCAGGGCTCAGCACGGCCAGGCCGACCAGTCCCGCAGCCAGCATCATCAGCCCCGCACCGGCGAGCACGCTGGCCGGATACCTGTCCGACAACCGGCCCGACAGGGCGGCCATGAGGGCCACCATCAGCGGCCACGGCGTGATCAGCAGACCCGTCTCCGCCAGGCTGCGGCCAAGCTGATATTCGAGATAGAAGGGCAGCGACACAAACGCCAGCATCTGCGTCATGAACGAGCAGAACGAGGTGCCGACGGCCAGCGTGAAGGGGCGGCTGGCAAACAGGTCTATCGGCACGAGCGGGGCTGGCTGGCCATGCTGCCGGCGCACCAGCATCCAGCCGAGCAGAATAGACAGCAACAGGCCGGCCACACCGGCGATGCGCAACGTCTCATGTCCAAGCCCATCGACGCCAAGCACGAACAGCCCGATCACGACGGCGGACAGCAGGGCACTGGGGTAGTCAAAGGGGCGAGGTTGCGGCGGCGTCTCGGGCAGCGCGCGGCGCGATATTGCAAGCGCGAAAATGGCGACGGGCACGTTGACCGCGAAAAGCCAGGGCCAGCTGGCGAATCCAAGCATCAGGGCGCCCAGCGACGGCCCCACGGCAATGGTCACCCCGACCACAAGCGCGTTGAGACCGATGCCGCGGCCCAGCCGGGTGGGCGGGTAGATGTAGCGGACCAGTGCCGTATTGACACTCATGATGCCCGCTCCGCCGATGCCCTGGATGACGCGCGCCGCAACCAGCACCGGCAGGTTGGGTGACAGCGCGCAGAGCAGTGACCCCACCAGGAACGTGGCCAGCCCCACCCGGTAGACGCGCTTGTACCCGAGGATTTCGCCGAGTGACGACAGCGGCAGCAGGAAGATCGTGACCGAGAGCTGATAGGCATTCACGACCCAGATGGTTCGCGCCGGGTCGCTCTGTAGATCCCGCGAAATGGACGGAAGCGCGATATTGGCGATCGATCCATCGAGAACGGCCATGACCAGGCCGCAAAACACTGTCAGGATTGCCCAGGTACGCTGGGGGCGCGGGAGACCTTGGTGGGACTGCATCGGGAGAGGACGGACGGCTTGCGCTGTTCTTGGAAAGCCCTGAACACGCAGCGGAATACCGCGAAGGCGCGCTCGGACGCGCCATTATGGTCCGCCCGGACGGACCATGCAATTACGGCAGTCCTTTCCCGATGCATGTGTGGTGTGTTCGCACGACCGCGCTGGCTCGTGCCGGCCGGGTCAGGCATCCAGCCCGGCAGTCTCGTTACGGAACGTGCGCGCGGCTTCATGCAACGCGGTGCCGGCGGCGGCGATGGCCGGTGTCCAACCGCTGGCCTTGCTGCAAAGCGCTTCCACCTGGCGGCACAGTTTCACCATCACCTGCGCATCGATCACAAGAAAGGCACCGGCCGACCGATGCGCCCAATGGCGGAGCGCCACCGGGTCATGGCGCAGCAGGATGGCTGCCAGCTCCGGGCCGTCGTCCTTCAAGTGTTCGAGCAGCATGCTCCTGTAGCGCGCGATTTCGGTGTATGGAATTGGCGGGTTGTCCGGCTCGCCGCTTGCGGGTAAAGCGTCGTGCGCGCGGGCATGGTCTGCGGCCGTGTTGGCCGTCGTTTTGGCCGGGATGGCTTGCAGCGCCTGTTCCAGCGCCTTCAATGACGCCGGCTTGGCGATGTGGCCAGTGAATCCTCGGTCCCTCCACGCGCCCGCCTGTTCCGTGTGCGTGACCGCGCTGAACGCCAGGACCGGCACGACCGGATCGATGGCGCGGATCGCGGCAAGCAATTCGTAGCCGTCCATGACCGGCATATGGACGTCGGTCAGGACGGCATCGAAGTGGCCATGCTCAAAGGCAGACAGTGCCTGCCGCCCGTCGCCAACCACGATTGGGTCCCAGCCGAGGGCACTCAGTTGTTCGGCGATCAGCGCCTGGTTCAGGGCGTTGTCCTCGGCAACCAGAATTGCGCGGTGAGGCAAGTCGCCACCAGCGGACGCCGCATCAGGGCAAGCCGGACCGATTTCCCCGTCGCCTTGCGCCTCGTCCAAGCTGTCGTCTGCGTTGTCGGCGGCGTCAGCCGGTTCCGCGTCCAGAGCGGCCAGTGTGCCAGCCAGAATGCCATTGTGGCTGAACGTCGAAACTTCGAATACCCCGTGGCCGCGGTTGGCAGGGTGCGCCGGGCCGTCCCGTGTCACCCACACTACGTTGACAGGGCGCAACTGCCGAAGGTCCGCAACGGTATCGAGCCCGTATTCGCCCGTCACCACAAGAATATGGGGTCGATTGGTGCGCAGCCACGCCTGGGCGGCGCCGAGTTGATGGAACACGTCGCACCGCCAGCCCGCTCGTTCGAGCCAGGCACGCAGCACGGCACCTGAATCCGATTCCTGGCAAAGGATCATCGCCCGGGTGCCGCGTGTCAACGGGTCGGGCGGCGCGGTTTTCGTGGCTGCGGCGCTCAGCGGCACCACCACCGTGAACGCGCTGCCGACACCTTCGACGCTTTCCACCGTGATATGGCCGTTCATCAGTTCGGTCAGCCTGGCGCAGATCGACAGCCCGAGTCCGGTGCCGCCATATCGCGCCGATGTGCTGGCTTCCCCCTGGACGAACGGATGGAAGATGCGAGCAACCAGCGCGGGCGGCATGCCGATACCCGAGTCCCTGACACGGCAGACCAGCAGGCTGCGGTCCAGCGTGTCGGTGGTGATTTCGGCGCTGAGCGTGACTTTTCCGCACAAGGTGAACTTGAACGCGTTGCTGAGCAGGTTGTTGATGATCTGGGCAATGCGGGTGCGGTCGCCAGTCAGCATCGTGTCCAGCGTTGGCGAGAGATGTACGTAAAAGCGGATCGGCTTGCCCTGCGCCATCGGCGCATAGGACATCGACAGGCTTTCGAGATCGTCAATCGGCCGGAACGGTTCGGCGACCAGTTTCATTTCACCGGCGTCGATCTTCGAAAAGTCCAGAATGTCGTTGACGATCCGCTGAAGCCCCTCCGATGCCAGCTGCAGCGCCCGAAGCCGTGGCGCCTGCGCCTCCAGCCCGTCCGTACGTGCCAATAGCTCAAGATTGCCGAGCAATGCGTTCAATGGCGTCCGGATCTCGTGGCTCATCGAGGCAAAGAAGTTCGACCGCGCGCGCATCATGGCTTCGGCCGTCTCGCGTGCTTCGCGCAACTGCAGTTCAAGCTGGTGCTGCGCCGTGATGTCCTGGACCGCGCAGAACAGTACCGATTCGTCGCGATATCTGGCCGGCGCGCAGGTTACCTGCAGAAACTGGCGCTGTGCCGCCTCGGAAGCTTCCTGAATGGCGGGGGACGGGGCTCCGGGCCCCACAGGGGCTGCGGCGGGCACCGTCACCTGCACGATCGACGCGAGCCGGGTCTGGCCGGACGAGGCACCCTGACTTCGCAGCGCGTCCATGATGTGCGCCGGCATGCGGGCCCCTTGGGCGCAGCCGAGTAGCGAGTCGGCGACGGCGTTCGACGTCAGTATCGACTCGTCATGCTGGCGCACGATGCACAGCCCGATCGGCGTGGCGCTAACCAGAATATGGTTGATGGTCTCGTTTTCAAGCGAGCGGGCGGCTTCGGCGTGGCTGCGGCGCAGAAGGTGGATGTCCCAGTAGCGCGCAGTCAGGACGATGCCGAGGATCAGCAGCATGCCAGCGCCGAGCATGGCGAACAGTTCGGTCGCAATCGCATTCAGCAGCGTGCCGTACGGGAGCTGGTAGATCAGTGTGCCAAACGCCGGGTCCAGCGGCTGTACTAGCAGCAACCCGTAGCGTGTCGGGGTGGGGGTGTCCAGAGGCAGGCTTCTGGCATGCCGCAGGATTTCGTCGGACACCGAGGCATCGGCATCCGGAGATACGTCGATACTGGCGTTGTCGCGATTCACCAGCCAGAGCCTGGCAGGATCGGCCGGACGTGCAAGCCCGGCGAGAAATGATCGGGCCGGAATGCTTGCTGCAACAAGGATGGCGTGCCCGTTCCCGTTCGTGCCCCGCGCCTCCAGCGTCGCAATCATGGCACGCGTGCGAAGAATCGGCTCGCCGACGGGCCCGACCCAATGCGGTGCTGTCTGATCCGGACTCGCACCTTGGCTTGCGGCGACCCCGCGCACAACGTCGTCTCGCAGGCGGGTCAGGACCCCGGCATCGATCTGCGCAGTATCGAGCATCCCCCCCGGCGACACGAGGATGGCGAACGATGCGTCGGGCGCGACCACGTACGCCTGCATGTCGAGCCCGAACGCCATGCTGGTGGTGAGCGTGGCCGTGGCGATCTGCTGCAGTTGCCAGATCCTGTGCGGCAGCGTGTTTGCCCATGTCTCGCGCGCGGCGTTGGACACCAGCAGCACATACTTCCCGTCGGGCGACCGCGCCGCACCGGTACGGCGGACCTGCGCAAGCAGCGCGGGGTCCGGCGGCGCATCGCTGGACGCGGCGAGATAGTAGTCCACGGTCAGGGCCGTACGGCGCAGGAACGACGTCTGGCTCTGCAGCTTCACGGAAATCCCGCTGACATATTGCGCCACATGGCTGCGGCGAACATCGAGATGACGTGCGGCCGCCAGCCCGGCCAGCAACAGCCCGGACACGATGACGATGGCTATCAGCAGCCCGACGGTGGCGTAATAAAGCTGCTGCTGACGCCGCGCGTTATGCGCGAGAGCGGCAAACGACTGCGCCAGGGACTCCTGGGTACGATCCAGTATCTGCTGCATGATGAACGTTCAGATCAGCCCGTTCTCGTAGGCATAGCGAATCAGATCCGTGTTGGTCTGGACGTTGAGCTTGCGCATGGCCACGGTCTTCTGGCTGGAAATCGTGCTGACCGACCGGCCCAGCTTGCTGGCAATCTCGTTGAGCTGGAATCCCTGGGCATACAGCCGCACCACTTCGAGTTCGCGCAGTGTCAGTTCTGTGGCGGGCGCGGCCGAGGCAACGCTGTCCAGCACGGCGCGGATAGAGGGAGAATAGAAATTGCCGTTGCTGACGGTCACATGGATGCAGGCACGGACGATCTCGTCGAGCTCGTCTTCCTTGCTGACGAACGCGCGGGCGCCGAGCTTCATGGCGCGCATGACGACACCCGGGTTTGTCTGCGCACTGACAATGACAATGCGCGTTTCCGGATAGAGGCGCCCCAGCCTGCGCAGCAGGTTGAAGCCATCTAGTGACGTATCGCCATGCCCCATGCTGAAGTCGGTGACGGCGACATCCACCGGGTTCTGGGCAAGGGCGCCGACCAGCTCGCTGCCGTTCGTGCATTCACACTTGACCTGGAAGCCCGGTGTCCGCTGCAGGCAGTCGCGCAGGGCGGTGACGACAAGGGGATGGTCGTCAGCCAGAGCGACCCGAATGGTTTTTGCAGGCATGCCTCAAAGTCCTTTTCGCAGACAGATGACGCGTCCAGTAGGAATCGCGACTCGTTTTGGTGCTTTTTCAAGCATAGGAAAAATACTCCATCCGTTCCCGAAAATCACATTTCTATGACAAGACGAATTGCGTATTGTCAGATTTCAATTACATAGAAAATTCTCGCCAGATTTCGGCATTGGATGACAGGATGGAGGGCAATAACGCGGCGTTTGCAGGCCGCGTTGGCCATGCATGGACGATGTACCAGTTCGTCGAACCATGCATCGGATCGGTCGCATTTTGGCGTTTGCGGATCGATCAAGAAATAGCCATTCAACTAGATTGTTGGCATGGCCATTACGAACGCATCTCTGGCAGGATTTTTACCTGCCTCTCGATGGCGTCGGTGAATGCCCGGTACTGCGGCAGGAGCCTGCTGACGCGTTCGATGAAGCCTGCGCAGCGTTGGGACTGGACCGGCGGCCCACCTTTCATCAGCATGGCCGCGGGGTGCGACAGCGCCGCATGTTTCGTCAGGTATTCGGGAAGCTGGTCCGATCCGCGCAAGCGCATCAGCATGAGAAGTTCGACAGGAATCGTCTGCTCGACCGGATGATCAAAATCAAATAGCGAGTGATCGGTATCCAGCCGGCATTGCATGAGGTGACGGTCGGCAAGCTCGAACGCCAGCGGCATGAAAGTCTCGTCGTCGGCCTGCCACTGTTCGACGATGCGGGCCAGCAGCGCATCGCTCTTGTGGAAGACGGTTTGCGGAACACTGACGCCCAGCGCCTGCCCCGCGACGTTCACGATCATCCCGGTCATGCCATTCATCGGGTGCAGTGCCGCGAGGTCGCTGTCGATGCCGAACCAGGCGTCGAGGCAGAAGGTGCCAAGCTCCTTCCAGTCGAGCGCAAGCAGCATGGCGATCTGCTGCGACATGTCGCGCTCGTAGGTCTGTCGGCGTGTGGGGCCGCTCCATTGCTCCTTGTGCAGGGCCAGCGCGTGCGTGCCGGACAGCGATTCCACAACGCCCAGCTGCAGTGACAACCAGTTCGGCGTGGCGCAGGTGTCGCCATTGTCCAGATCGATCGCACGCCATTGCCTGAGCCGGCCCAGCCAGAATATCGCGCGCGCGGCCCGCGGGACGGGAACGGCCGAAGGCGTGGCGGTGAAGGTGGCAAGCGTGTCCCGGTACATGCCATGCAGGGCGTTCGCTTGTGCCTGGGCAGTATGGAAGATGGTCTGACGCCGTTGCTCGTCTTCCGTCTCGTGTGTGATCTTCTTCCGCATTGTCGTTTCCATAGGGATGGAGATAAGAAGATCGACACTACGAGTCCACGCGATTACGGTCCATCACTTTTCATTGAAAAATCAGGAAATTTTGCAAAGGAGCGTGTGCAGAAATATCTGAGCCAAACGGACGATTCTGATGGCGGAAAGTAAAATCGATTTTTAGTCGAACCGCTATTTCCCGCGGCGTATTTTTAAGATGCATGTGGGACACAGGCAGACCCTGTGGAAGGTCCAAGGGAAGTCGTAACGTTGTGATGAGCCGCATCGAGCCGCATCGAGCCGCAGCGAGCCGGAGCAAGCCGGAGGAGCCGCATTGACCACCGGCCGCGCGGTGCGCCTAGCAGTGGCCATGCAATGTGACGCTGGCGATTCAATACATTCGAGCGGCGCGTGGTCTTTCGCACTGCATCACGTCGAGCACTGAAAAGTGGCATGCTATGGCCGCGCGCTAGATGCCCGCGTGGAGGTGTGCCATGACGATGCGTCAATTCGACCAGTTTCCCCCTCAGGAACGGCAGGACGTCGAGGCCGTGTTCAGACAGGTCGGTCTCGCCGTGGAGGAATTCCACATTTCCGATGTCAACGGCACGGCGGCACGCCAGGTGACGGTGCGAAGGCAGGCCACCGGCGCCGAAAGCGTCTACGACGCGGGGCCGGGCACGTCATGGGTGGAAGAACTGGAAAGCGACCTGGAGTGCGGGCTGTTCGGACAATTGTCGGCCTGAGCCCATCTGCACCTTGCGACGCCCATTCGGCGCCAGGCGCCAGGCTCAGTTTCGTCCGCGATCCGGACTGCGTCCGATGATGGAGGCGCCGGCAATCAGTTCCTTGAGCAAGGCCAGCGATGCCGTGCCTGGCATGCGGTATGGGTCAAGTTCGCCCTGTGCCGAAAACTTGAGCAGCGTCGCGGCGTTGATCTTGCCGGCATTCACGCGCCCCATCGCCCAGCCGGAAAATGCCCGCTCGGCGATTTCCTCGAAGTGCAGCAGGACCACGTCGTGATGGCGCTTGTCCTGACCGATATTGAGGTAAAGCCGGGATACGGCCTCGCGGCTGCCCTCCAGCGCCTGCAGGAAAATGCTGTTGCTGTGGCACAGCACGCCGGTAATGCCGTGGCGGGGGTTGTGCGCCAGACTGGTTTCGAGGATGGCATCGAGCACATCGGCAGCCAGTGGTTCCCTGGCGCGGCTGGCGTAGAGCAGACGAACTAGCATGGTGGCCTCCTGCAGTGGCGGGGCGGATCAGCGGCGGTTCAGGTTCAGTAGCGTCAGGAATTCGCGGCGCAGCTTGTCGTCCTTCAGGAACGAGCCGCGCATCACGCTGTTGGTCATCTTGGCGTCGGTGTCGCGCACCCCGCGCCAGTGCATGCAGAAATGCTCGGCTTCCATCACGATGGCCAGGCCATCGGGATTCATTTTTTCCTGGAGCAGGTCCGCCACCTGCGCCACGGCCTCTTCCTGGATCTGCGGGCGGCACATGATCCATTCGGCCAGGCGGGCGTACTTGGACAGGCCGATCAGATTCGAGTGCCGGTTCGGCATGACCCCAACCCAAAGGCTGCCGATAATCGGGCACAGGTGATGTGAGCAGGCACTCCGCACCCGGATCGGGCCGACGATCATCAACTCGTTCAGCTGCTCGACGTTGGGGAATTCCGTGACTTCGGGGGCCTTGGCGTACCGTCCGGCAAAGATCTCCTTCAGGTACATCTTGGCGACGCGCCGGGCCGTCTCGCGGGTGTTGTGATCCTGGTCGACATCGATCACCAGCGTGCGCAGCACCTCTTCCATGCGGGCTTCGACCTCGGCCTGCAGGGCATCGAGTTCGCCGTGCTCAAGAAAGCGCGCGATGTTGTCATTGGCATGAAAACGTTCGCCGGCCTCGGTGATACGGGCCCGGATCCGGTCGGAAACCGGTGTATTGGCAGTGTGCCTGGCCCCGTCGGGGTGATCCTTGTGTGACATTTGCGGCGCTGGAGATCGGCGGAAAAGGGGCGCGGTGCGCGGTGCTTCACTATAAGCGAAAACGGACGGCGCCGACTCAGCGCAGGACGGCAAGCGCCGGCAGCAGGGCCAGCGGCATCACGATCGCCCCTGTTTTAAGGAATGTGCCAGCACTGACGGCATGGCCCTCCCGGCGCAGGGCGGTCAGCCACAGCAGCGTGGCCAGCGATCCGGTTACCGACAGGTTCGGCCCCAGGTCCACGCCAATCAGCACGGCCGCCGTCACTGTCTCGGAGGCGTGGCCGGCCGCCAGCGCCGAGGCGGCAAACAGCCCGGCCGGCAGGTTGTTGACGATATTGCTGACGATGCCCACCGCGGCGCCTGCCATCCCGGCGCCGACCACGGCATCGGTGCCCTGGCGCAAGGACAGTTCGCGCACCCAGTCGGCCAACTGCGCGGTGAGGCCGGTCTGCGACAGGCCGGCCACCAGCACGAACAGCCCCGCCACCATCGGCAGCACGCCCCACGACACCTCGGCCAGCGACGGGCGCAGCAGGCGCGGCTGCGTGGCGCAGACGGCCAGCAGCGTCGCGGCGCCGCCGATGAACGTGGGCCAGCCCAGGTCCATGCCACGCAGGGACGCCGTCAGCAGCGCCGCGCCGGTCAGGACGATGCCTGCGGTGGTCAGCCATGCCTGCAGCGTCAGCGGCGGCGTTTCCACGTCGTCGGCAATGCGCTCGGCCAGCGCCTCGCGCTGGGTCCAGTACAGGGCCGCGAACGTCATGACAATGGCCACGGCCGAGGGCAGAGAGAATCGCGCCAGCCAGCCCAGCAGCGGCGGCATGCGTTCGCCGAACAGCACGAGGTTGGCCGGGTTCGAGATCGGCAGCACGAAGCTGGCCGCGTTGGCGATGAACGCGCAGGCGTAGAGGTAGGGCAGAGGGTGCCGTACACGTGCCGCGCGCGTGGCGGCCAGCACGGCCGGTGTGAGCACCACCGCCGTGGCATCGTTCGACATGAAGGCGGTCACGGCGATGCCAAAGCCGTAGACCAGCACGAACAGGCGCCGCGCCGACCCTCGGGCGCTGCGCACGGCCAGGGCGGCCACATGATCGAACAGCCCGGTCTTGCGCGCCAGTTCCGAGATCAGCATCATCCCCGCCAGGAACAGGTAGACGTCGTTGCCGCGTGCCACCGCTTCCAGCGCGTCGCGCCAGGGCAGCAGGCCAGCCAAGCAAAGCACCAGCGCGCCGGCCATGGCCCAGAATGGCTCCGGCAGCCGGAACGGGCGGAACAGGACCCCCAGGGTGGCCAGCGTGGCGACGGCCCAGATCAGCGGCGTGGCGTAGACGGGCATGGTCGGCATCAAAGGGCGGCGCCGCTGGCGCGCGGCGTGCTGGCCGGCGCCGGCATGTTCAGCGCGGCGGGCGTCGGGGAAGGGGCCATGGGCGCACCGGGCGCGCCGGGTGCACTGCCATCGGCGGGCAGGTCCGGTACGGCAGGTGGCGGCGGGAAGCCCAGCGACGCCAGGCCGTGGGTGCCGTCGGCGTTCTCGGCATAGGCCCAGTCGTTGTTGAACTGGGCCAGCTGCGCCGGCGTTGCGAAGCCGGCGTCGGGCACGCCCGCCAGGCGACCTTCCATATAGGCGGCCCAGATCGGCAGTGCCGTGGTTGCGCCGAACTCGTGGCGGCCCAGCGTGCGGTTGTCGTCAAAGCCCATCCAGGCCACGGTGACTACCTGCCCGCCGTAACCCGCGAACCAGCCGTCCACCGAATCGTTCGTGGTGCCGGTCTTGCCGGCGACGTCGTCGCGGCGCAGGTAGCGTTTGACGGCGGCGCCCGTGCCTTCGTCCACCACGCTTTGCAGCAGGCTGTTCATGACAAAGGCATTGCGCTCCGAGATCACGCGCGGTGGCTCGCTCGTATCGGCGGCAAACAGCACGTTGCCGTCCCCGTCGGTGATTTTCTCGATCAGGTACGGCTCGATGCGGTGGCCCTGGTTGGCGAACACGCCGTAGGCGGCCGCCAGCCGCAGCGGCGACGTGGTGCCCGTGCCCAGCGCCATCGGCAGATACGGGGGCAGGCGCTTGGTGGCGAAGCCGAACTTGCCGGCGAAGTCGATCGCATACGGAATGCCGATGGCCTGCAGCGTGCGGATGGCCGGCAGGTTGCGCGATTCGGCCAGTGCCTGGCGGACCGTGATCGGGCCGACAAAGCGGCCGTCATCGTTGCCCGGCTGCCAGCGCGGCGAGTTGTCGAGCGGCGCGTCGTTGATCAACGTGCCCGGCGAGATGCCGCGCTCCAGCGCCGCCGAATAGATGAACGGCTTGAAGGTCGAGCCCGGCTGGCGCTGCGCCTGCGTGGCGTGGTTGTAGCGGTTCGTGTCGAAGTTGCTGCCGCCGACCATGGCCTCGATGGCGCCGGTGCGGGCGTCCAGCGAGATCAGCGCCGCCTGGGGCAGCGCCGTGGCGGCCTTTGCCGCGCCATGCCGCTTGCCGTAACGCTCGATGCCGGCCTGCACGGCGTCATACGCCAGCGTCTGGTGCATCGACGACACCGTGGTGTAGACGTTGATGCCGCGCGTGTAGGCCTCGTCGCCGAAACGGTCATGCGCCAGCTGGCGCGCCAGTTCGGCCACGTATTCGGCGTGCCCGTCG
Source organism: Ralstonia sp. 25mfcol4.1 (assembly GCF_900104095.1). Lineage (GTDB taxonomy): Bacteria > Pseudomonadota > Gammaproteobacteria > Burkholderiales > Burkholderiaceae > Cupriavidus. The sequence goes on from NZ_FNJO01000017.1 coordinate 88,338, forward strand.
AAGCGGCCATTGGCATCGTGACTGACCACGATCTGTGCATTGCGCGCCTCGCGATACTGGTCCTGCGTGATCATGCCAAGCGCCAGCATGCGGCCGAGCACGTATTCCTGGCGGCGCTTGGCGCGGGGCAGGTTGACCACCGGATTCATCGTCGAGGGCGCCTTGGGCAGGCCGGCCAGCATGGCCGTCTCGGCCAGCGACAGTTGCGCCAGGGGCTTGCCGAAGTAGGTCTGCGCCGCGCTGCCGAAGCCGTAGGCGTGCTCGCCCAGGTACACCTGGTTCATATAGAGCTCGAGGATGCGTTCCTTGGGCAGCGACCGGTCGATCTCGAAAGCCAGCAGGATTTCATACCACTTGCGCGACAGCGTCTTTCCGCGCGACAGGTAGAAGTTGCGGGCCACCTGCATCGTGATGGTGGAAGCGCCCTGGGCGTAGCCCTCGCCGATATTGGCCAGCGCGGCGCGTACCAGGCCTGGCACGTCCACGCCCACATGGCTGTAGAACTGGTCGTCCTCGGCCGCCAGCAGCGCATCGGACATCAGCTTCGGCATGCGGTCGATCGGGATGAACTCACGATGTTCCGTGCCGAATTCGCCGATCTGCACGTCGTCACGGGTGAAGACACGCAGCGGCACCTGGGGGCGATAGTCGCGCAGTGCGTCGACGGACGGCAATTGCCGCAGGCTGACCACAGCGGCAAAACCGGCCAGCAGCACACCGGCTGCGGCCAGGCCTGCGGTCACGGCCGCAGCCTTGACTACGATTTTTTTCATGGCGCGCATTCTACCGCGCTGCGGAAAGCGGCAACGGCACACCGGCTTCGGTTATATCGGCAGGCGGCGCCTTGGCCGCGCGCCGGGGCCCCTGGACCGGCGGAGGTGGTTGATGCGGCACCTGCTGGGCGAATTCGCAAAGCGCGAGCCAGGTTTCGGGCAACTCGACGATGGTGTAGTGGTCCGCCCCGGCAATGGTCTGCACCGCCACCGGTCCCGGCCAGGCGGCCATCAGCCGTTCGGAGCACGCGTGCGGCACGACATCGTCCCGTTCGGCAAGCAGCACCTTGGTGCTCTGCACGACCTTCTTGCAGTGGGAGATGGAATCGAAGTGGTGGCGCATCAGCTGCCGCAGCGGCACCAGCGGAAAGCGTTTGCGTACGATCTCCAGCAGCGAATCGTAGGGGGTGATCAGCTGCAGGCTCTCGAAATCCTGCAGGTCGGCCAGCTGGATCGCCACCCCGGTCCCCAGCGAGCGGCCCACCACATGCACGCGCACACCTGGAAAGGCGCGGCGGATATGCAGGAGGAACTGGCTCGCATCGGCCACGGCGGCGGCCTCGGACGGCATGCCGTCCGAGTGGCCCAGCCCACGGTAGTCGAACGTGGCAAAGCCCATGCCGGCGGGCAGCCATTTCATGAACTGCAGCGTTTCCAGGACGTCCTCGCCGCGCCCGGGCAGGTAGAACAGCAGGTCGCGCACGCCCTCGTGGTCGGCATGGTAGGTGTAGCCCCGGAACAGGCCGCCCGGCACCGGATGCGAATAGGCGTCGATGCCGTCGGGCAGGTCGCGCGGCGGGCGCCGGCGCGCGTCGAACAACAGCCGCTCCTGGTTGACGGTGAGATAGGTCCAATAGCAGGCAAAGCCGCCGGCCGTCACAAGGGTGGCGGCCAGTGTCCTGCGCAATAACGACGATGACATGGGGGCGTTGAACGGTGACGGCGGGCGGTGACGGACGGGGTCACGGACTGTAATGTCCCGTTCAGCCTACCCGAATTTCTGGCAATGCGGCGTTGGACCCGGCAGGGTGCCCGCAAGTTCTTGTACGATATGCCGCATATCGACATCAAGGCCACAAGGGGCTGTTGCATGAGTGACGAACAGAAGCGCGCCGAGGAGGCGCAGGCAATGGAGCGCGTGGTCAATGCCACGCGCCAGGTGCAGGTGGCCTTCACCGCGCTGCAAAGCCAGTATCCGCCGCAAGGCGGCGGCAAGCCGTCGAAGATCGCCTTGCAGACTTTCGATGCCGCGCTGCAGTCGCTGGAAGACGCCCAGGCGGCGTTCGACGAAGTGCTCAACGACCTGCTGGACGGCAACCGCTGAGCGTTCCTGCCGATGATGTCGGACGCCCCGATCCGGTGCGGGGCCGGGGCGTGGATATCGATCATTCGAGCGTGAACTTCGCTTCCTTGACGGCAGCCGAGTCAAAACCCACCTGCACGTTGAACTCGCCCGGTTCGGCCACGTATTCCAGCCTGGCGTTGTAGAACTTGAGCTGGTCTTCGCCGATCGTGAAATCGATCACGTGCGATTCGCCCGGTGCCAGCATCACTTTGCGGAAGTCCTTCAGCTCCTTGACCGGCCGCACGGTCGATGCCATCACGTCCTGCAGATACAGCTGCGCGACGGCTTCGCCGGCACGGTCGCCGGTGTTCTTCACGGTCACGCTGGCCGTAAGCTGACCATTGCGCGCCAGTTTCGTGCCCGACAGCCGCACGTCGGACATGCTGAACGTGGTGTAGCTCAGGCCGTAGCCGAACGGGTAGAGCGGGCCGTATTCCTCCTCAAAGTACTGTGAGGTGTAGTTCGGCGCCTTGCCGGGCGTGAACGGCCGGCCGATCCGCAGCGCGTTGTAGTAGGTGGGAATCTGGCCCAGCGAGCGCGGGAACGTGACCGGCAGCTTGCCCGACGGATTGGCGTCGCCGAACAGCAGGTCGGCGATGGCATGGCCGCCTTCGGTGCCGGGATACCAGGCTTCCAGAATGGCGTCGGCGTTCTCCTTTTCCCAGTGGATCGTCAGCGGGCGCCCGTTCATCAGCACCAGCACCAGCGGCTTGCCGGTGCTCTTGAGCGCCTTGAGCAGCGCCAGCTGGTTGCCGGGCAGGCCCAGGCTCGACCGGCTCGATGCCTCGTGCGACATGCCCCGCGTCTCGCCCACGGCCACCACCACCGCGTCCGCGCCGCGCGCCACGCGCACGGCCTCCTCGATCATGTCGCCGTCCGCGCGCTTGTCCTGCACCACCTCGGGGTTGTCCCAGTTCAGGAAGTTCAGGTAACCCACCACGCGCTGGTCGTCGGTGATATTGGCGCCGCGCGCGTATGTCACCTGGCCCTTGCCGGCCAGTGCATCGCGCATGCCCTGCAGCAGCGTGACCGACTGCTTGTCCACGCCGGCGGCCGACCAGCTTCCCATCATGTCGATCTGCGAATCGGCCAGCGGACCGATCACGGCCACCGTGCCGGCCTTCTTCAGCGGCAGCGTGCGATTGCGGTTTTCCAGCAGCACCATCGACTTGCGGGCCGCCTCGCGCGCCTCGGCGCGGTGCAGACGGCTTTCGGCATTGACATCGGGCGGATCGTCGGCGGCGCGGCCGATACGGCGGAACGGGTCCTGGAACAGGCCCATGTCGTACTTGGCGGTCAGCACTTCGCGTACCGCTTCATCGATCAGCGACACCGGCACCGCGCCGGACTTGACCAGCGTGGGCAGCTGTTCCAGGTAGCGCGTATCGGCCATGCTCATGTCCACGCCGGCCTCGATGGCAAGCCGGGCGGCGTCGCGGCCCGTGCTGGCCACGCCGTGGCGCAGCAGTTCGTCGATGGCGCCGTGGTCGCTGACGGTCACGCCCTTGAAACCCCATTCCTTGCGCAGCAGGTCACGCAGCAGCCATTTGTTTGACGTGGCCGGCTGGCCGTTGACCGAGTTCAGCGCGATCATCACGCCGCCGGCGCCTGCGTCCAGACCGGCGCGGTAGGGCGGCAGGTAGTCGTTGTACATGCGCTGCGGGCTCATATCGACGGTGTTGTAGTCGCGACCGCCTTCCACGGCGCCGTACAGCGCAAAATGCTTGACGAACGCCATCACGCTGTCCGGGTTGGCCGGCGACGTCCCCTGGAAACCCTTCACACTGGCGCGCGCGCATTGCGACACCAGGAACGGGTCTTCGCCGAAGCCTTCCGACGTGCGGCCCCAGCGCGGGTCGCGCGAGATGTCGACCATCGGCGCGAAGGTGGCGTCCAGGCTGTCCGATGCGGCCTCCAGCCCGGAAATCCGCGCGGCCTTTTCCACCACGCCCATGTCCCAGCTCGATGCCAGCCCCAGGCTGATCGGGAACACGGTGCGGTGGCCGTGCACCACGTCGTAGGCAAAGAAGATCGGAATCTTCATGCGGCTGCGCATGGCCGCTTCCTGCAGCGGGCGGTTGTCCTTGCGCGTGACGGAGTTGAACGTGCCGCCCACCCGGCCGGCCGTGATCTCCTCCATCAGCTTCGGTGCGGGCATCTCGGGCCCGATGCTGATCAGGCGCAGCTGGCCGATTTTCTCGTCGAGCGTCATCCGGCCGATCAGGCTGTCGACGAACGCCTGCCGGTCGGTGGCAGGGGCGGTATTGACGGCCGCCGGGGCGCTGGTGTCGGCAGGTGCGGCGCCGGCAAACAAGGGCGCGCAGGCAAGGCTGGCGGCAACGGCCAGCGTGGAAAGCATTCGCATTATTCGTCGTCTCTGATGGGCGGACTGGCGGACGCACTGCCGGGATCATCGCCCTGCATGATGCGGGAAGGGCGCTTCGCCGGCTGTCGCCACGTGTCTGACAGGCGCGTCAGGAGAAATCGGTTATTTTTCTGAACTGCGCCGCAAGTTTACAGCCTTACTGTGCCTAAAATGGTCGGTTTGTGGCCGCTGTGTGGCTTTTCCGATGTAAATCCAGGAGGTTGATTGGTGTTTGCCGCTTTCGTCGCCCGTTCCGTCGCGTCGTTTCGTAACAGGTTGCAACTTGTCTTGCCGGGCGCCGCTCTCGCTGCGTGCACGCTTGGCGCCGCGCAGGCCCACGCGTTTTCGCTCGACGACGTGACCGCCCGCGCGAAGAAACTCGCCGACCAGCCTTATGCGGCGCCGGTCAGCAACCTTCCGCCCGTCTTCGCGCAGATGCAGTTCGGCGACTACATCAAGATCCAGCCGAAGATGGACAACGTGGAGTGGAAGGGCCAGGGCACGCCGTTCAAGCTCGGTTTCTACCACCAGGGCATGCATTTCAGCACGCCGGTGCGGATCAGCGAGATTGTCGACAGCCGCATCCACGAGATCAAGTACGAACCCAGCCGCTTTGACTTCGGCGATCTGAAGCTCGACAAGGCCGCCACCAACAAGCTTGGGTACGCGGGCTTTCGCGTGCTGTACCCGATCAACCGTGCCGACAAGCTCGACGAAGTGATGAGCGTGCTGGGCGCCAGCTATTTCCGCGTGATCGGCAAGGGGCAGGTCTATGGGCTGTCCGCGCGCGGGCTGGCAATCAACACTGGCCTGTCGGAGCCCGAGGAATTCCCGGCCTTCCGCGAGTTCTGGATCGAGCGCCCGAAGCCCGAGGACAAGCGCCTGGTGTTCTACGCGCTGCTGGATTCGCAGAACGCCACCGGCGCCTATCGCTTCGAGCTGCAGCCCGATGCCGATGCGGTGCTGAAGGTGCAGGCGCGCGTGTTCATGCGCGGCGCGGTCAAGAAGGTGGGCATTGCGCCGCTGACCAGCATGTTCCTGTTCGGCCCGCAGCAGATGCGCGATGCCAACAATTTCCGCCCGGCGCTGCATGACTCGAACGGCCTGGCGATTCATACCGGCGACGGCGAATGGCTCTGGCGCCCGCTGAACAACCCGAAGTACGTGGCGCTGAGCATGTTCCAGGTGAACAATCCGCGCGGCTTCGGCCTGATGCAGCGCGGCCGCGACTTCGCGTCGTATGAAGATCTGAAGGACCGCTACGACCTGCGCCCCAGCGCCTGGATCGAACCGCAGGGCGACTGGGGGCGCGGCAAGGTGGAACTGGTGGAAATTCCCACGCCGGACGAAACCAACGACAACATCGTGTCGTTCTGGACGCCCGACCAGCTGCCGCCCAAGGGCACGCCGATCAAGGCCGACTACACGATTCACTGGACCATGGACGAGCGTGGCGTGTTCGCCAAGGATCTGGCGTGGGCCAAGCAGACGCTGCGCACGGCCGGCGAGATCACGCAGAAGAACCTGATCCGTCATCTGGACGGCAGCCTGGGCTTCGTGATCGACTTCGAGGGCGGCCCGCTGGCCTCGCTGCCGGCGAATACGCCGGTGCAGGCGCAGTTCAGCGTGGGCGACAACGCCGAGGTCATCGAAAACGTGCTGCAGCCGAATCCGGTGACCAAGGGCTATCGTGTGACGCTGCGCATCAAGGTCAAGGATCCGAACAAGGTGGTGGAAATGCGTGAGGCCCTGGTGGCCAACGGCAAGCCGCTCAGCGAGACCTGGAGCTACCAGATCCCGCCGGGCACCGCCAACCAGCCGACGCCGGCCCAGGCCGTCAAGTAAGGGCTGCCGGGACGATCGAGGGGAAAGGGTCAGCCACGCGGCTGGCCCTTCTTCATTTCCGCACCCCGCCGGGCACGCGGGCGCGCAGCGGCTTCAGCAGGTCAGAGAGGCCGTTGTGGTCAAGCTCGTGCATCAGCGCCAGCAGCCGGCCGATCTCGCCGGGCGGAAAACCCTCGCGCGCAAACCAGTTCAGGTAGTTGCCCGGCAGGTCGGCGATCAGCGTGCCCTTGTGCTTGCCGAAGGGCATCTCGCGCGTGACGAGCAGGAGTAGCGATTCGCTGTCCGGCAGCATGGATCGGTTTCCCGTGGTGAAGTGCGCGCATTGTAGCGCCGCATGGGCCGGCCGCCGCGTAGCACGCCTGCCGACCCGCCGACATACCGCTTGCGTGATCCGGCCCATTTCCGGTAGTCTCCGTTTTGCATACAAAAAATGAACGCAAATCGGAGACAAACCCATGGAGCTTGCGACTCAACTTCCTCAATTGCTGACTGGACTTGAATGGTCGGGGTGCGCCCTGGCCATGAGTGGGTCGTTCCTGGTGGCGCTGCACAACCGTGCATCGCGCTGGGGATGGATTGCCTACCTGTGCTCGAACCTGGTGTGGAGCGCCTTTGCACTGGTCACGGGCACCTATGGACTGTTTGTCCAGCAGCTTGGCTTCACGGCCACCAGCCTGTACGGCCTGTATCGTCATACGCGGCACTACCGCCAGGCGGCCCGGGAAGCGCGCGGCGCGCAGGCGGCCTGAGCGGTCAGGGCTCTCTGGCCGGCCGGGAAGCGTGAAACTTCACGGCCCACCCTGACGTCGAAGCCTGCATTGCAACGATTCAGGCTCTGCCCATGCGCGTCATCTTCAGCACCTTCGGCATATTGTTCCTTCTGGCTTCGACCCAGGGGTGCACCACCGTGTCCGATACCGGCGGGCGGCAATCGAGCGTGACCGCCTACGGCACCGTCGATGCCGGGGTCAGCGTCACCCGGGACCGGTGAGTCCCGTGGCCGCCTCCGGGCTATCACTCGATTTCAGCATCTAAGGCCGCTTCGGACACATGTGCCGCATAGCCGGTCTGTCCCGGGGCGATATCGGGCCGTAGCGTCAGCGCCGGAATCTCGTAGGCGCCGCTGTTCTGCGGCCGAAACGCGATGGGCGTGGCCGTGAACAGTTGGTCCAGACGTTCGCCCAGCGCATCGGTCGTGGCCTGGAAGCGCGCTGCGTCCATGCGGCTGGTGCGATAGACGAGGAACGGCGGCAGCACGTCGAAGCCGGGGTAGTACAGGATGCCGTGCTGGATCGGGAACAGGATGTCGTCCATCGGCCCGTTGATGCCGCGCGGGCCATAGTGCGATTCCCAGCCGCCCGTGGTCACCATCAGCATTGCCCGCTTGCCGGCCAGGTTGCCCTCGCCGTAGCGGTCGCCCCAGCGCGCGTCCGAGTGCTCGCCCACGCCGTACGCAAAACCGTAGGCGTACACACGCTCGACCCAGCCCTTGAGAATGGCCGGCATCGAGAACCACCAGAGCGGGAATTGCAGGATCACGGCATCCGCCCAGCGCAGCTTTTCCTGCTCCGCGGCGATATCGGGGCTCTGCACGCCGTTCTCGAAGGCGTGGCGCGAATCGAGCGACGGGTGGAAGGGCGCGCCGCCGGGACGCCGCTCCAGCGTGTCCCCGGCATCGAGCGGTGCCTTCCACTGCATGGCATAGAGATCCGAAACCTGCACCTGATGCCCGGCGGCCTCCAGCCGTTGCACCGCGAAATCCCGCAGCGACCCGTTCAGCGACGTGGGCTCGGGGTGGGCGTAAACAATCAGTACGTTCATGACAGCCTTCCATTGATCAGTCGGTGAAGGCAGGATAGGTGCGGCTTGGGTATATTAGAAATGAATATCCAAAATTACAGCCATTAACCGTTTCTATGCCGTCATCCGCCATGACGAATCTGCGCCGCCTCGACCTGAACCTGCTTGTCACGCTGGATGTGCTGCTGTCGGAGCACAACGTCACCCGCGCCGCGGAGCGCCTGCACTATTCGCAGCCATCGGTCAGCGTGCATCTGGCCCGGCTGCGCGAGATATTCGACGATCCCTTGCTGTTGCCGGGGCCGCGCGGCATGCGGCCCACCGCGCGTGCCGAATCGCTGCGGACGCCGCTGCGCGAGGCGCTGGCCGCGCTGGAACTGGCCGTGTCGCCCGAACACCCGTTCGAACCGGCCGTGGCCACCAACACCTGGCGCATCGCGGCCACCGACTACAGCGAATCGACGGTGTTGCTGCCGGCGCTGTCCAGCCTGCGGCAAGCCGCGCCCGGCACCCGGGTGGCCGTGGTGGAGATGGTGCCCGCCAACCTCGTGCGTCTGGCCGAGCGTGGCGATATCGACCTGGCATTCCATACCACCGAAGGTTCGCCGGTATCGCTGCATCGGCTGCCGTTGTTCACCGAGCGTTACGTGCTGGTGGGGCGCGCCGGGCATCCGCACCTGAAGCGCAAGCCCACGCTGGCGCAGTTCTGCGCGCTGGAGCACGTGATCGTGTCGCCCGACGGCGGCGGCTTCTTCGGCGTCACCGACGAGGCGCTGGCGGCGGCGGGGCTGTCGCGCCGCGTGGCGCTGTCCGTGCCGCATTTCCTGTACGTGGCCGCGGTGGTGGGCAGCACCGATCTGGTGGCGATGCTGCCCGCGCGGCTGGTGGTCGACAACCCGGCGCTGCAAGTGGTGGACGCACCCGTCGACGTTCCCGGCTACGAGATGTCGATGCTCTGGCACGAGCGCCTGCATCGCGACCCCGCGCACCGGTGGCTGCGGCAGGCCATCGTTGCATCGCTGCCCGCCGCCTGAGCGGGCAATCCCCGATTCAGTTGCAGGCCGTGCCCGGCACGGGTTTGCCGGTGGTGGTCAGCCCCTGGCAGGCATCGCCGGCCACCAGCGGTGCATCGCCGGACTGCGGCGGTGCCAGGCGCAACTTGCCCGCCACGGTACAGCAGTTGCGGGGCACGCTGACGTGTTGCGACTGCGGTTGTCCCTGCGAGGGCGGCGACTGCGGCGAGGGTTGTGAAGGCGGCTGCGGTTGCGAGGACGGCTGTACCGATGGCGGGTTCGATGGCTGCGGTGACAGCTTGATCGTCGGCATCGACTTGCTTGACGAGGATGCCGGCCCCGGGGCATCGGGGCCATCCGCGTCGGGCGCCATGCAGGTGCCCATGTTGCAGATGCGGTCGCCCTTGCACTGCATGTCGTGCTGGCATCCCTGCCCAAGGGCGGGAAGGGTCCAGGCCAGGCCAATGGCCGAAAGAAGCAGAGCATTACGCAGGGACATATCCCCCTCCCACACGATAAAACGCGCGGCACCCGGCGCCATGCTTCGTGGGTACGGTGCCCCGGCGTCGCATGTATTCAGCATAGGGCGACGCGTGCATGCCCCGCCATGCTCTTGTGCCCTATCCCACAGTGACGCGCCCGCAACTGGATGACGGCGGATACAGGACTCCGGCGAAGGGGCATTGCGCCGGGCTCCGGCAGCGAAAACGGTTTTGCTTCACAATAGCGCCCTCGCGTAGTCGGTGCCGTCCCCGGCGGCACAGCGTAGTACTACGTAGCTGCATCACCCGGTATCACCTGCATCACCTGCATCACCCCGTATTGCCCATGACGACGCCGCACCGGAGCACGCTGGAGCCCCCGAGGCAGGACGCAAGATCCTGCCCGCCAGTCCGCGGCGCAAAGCCATAACAAGTGTTTCGCGATCTCTCCTCATGACCGCTCCTTCCGGAAATTTCGATAACGTCCCCGATCTCGCCCCCCATCCCGATACACCCCGCAACCGTGCCGCCGACCGCCGCGCGCTACTGGCGCTTGGCGTGGGCAGCTTCGGTATCGGCACGGGCGAGTTCGTCATCATGGGCCTGTTGCCCGATGCCGCACGCGACCTGGCCATCAGCATCCCCGAGGCCGGCCACCTGATCAGCGCCTACGCGCTGGGCGTGGTGATCGGCGCGCCGCTGCTGGCGGTGCTGGGTGCGCGCTGGCCGCGCCGCAATCTGCTGATCGCGCTGATGGCGTTCTTCGCCATCGGTAACGTGGCCAGCGCACTCGCGCCGACGTATCTGTCGATGCTGGTCCTGCGGTTGCTGACCGGCTTTCCGCACGGCACCTACTTTGGCGTGGCGGCGCTGGTGGCGGCCGGGCTGGTGCCGCGTGAGCGTCGCGCCCAGGCCGTGGGCCTGGTCATGCTCGGCCTGACTGTGGCGACACTGGTGGGGGTGCCCATCGCGGCCGGCATCGGCACATGGCTGGGCTGGCGCGCCGCATTCATGATCGTGGGCGCCATTGGCGCGCTGACGGTGCTGCTGGTCTGGCGCTGGGTGCCGTTCGTCCCGGCTGACCGCCATGCCAGCCCGCTGCGCGAACTGTCGGCACTGGCGCGCAAGCAGGTGTGGTTCACGCTCGGCATCGGCGCGATCGGCTTTGGCGGCATGTTTGCCGTGTTCAGCTATGTCAAGCCGACCATGCTCGAAGTGGCGCACATGCCGGCCAGCGGCATTCCGATCGTGCTGGCGCTGTTCGGCGTCGGGATGGTGGCCGGCAACCTGGCGGGCGCCAAGCTGGCCGACCGCGCATTGATGCCGACGGTGGGCGGTGTCCTAGTGTGGTCGGCGCTGGTGCTCGGCGCATTCGTGTTCACGGCGCACCACGCCTGGCTGGCGTCGCTGAACGTGATGCTGGTGGGTACGGCGGTGGCGCTGGGCCCGCCGCTGCAGATCAGGCTGATGGACGTGGCCGGCGACGCACAGACGCTGGCCGCCGCGCTCAATCATTCGGCCTTCAACATGGCCAACGCGCTGGGCGCCTGGCTGGGCGGCGTGACCATCGCCGCCGGCATGGGCTGGACATCCACGGGCTGGGTTGGCGCGCTGCTGGCGCTGGGCGGGCTGGCCGTGTTCGCGTGGTCGCTGTCCAGCGCGCCGCGCCGTGACGTTACCGTGACGGCTTGATGTCGGGCTTGACGTCGGGCTTGACGTCGGCGCTGGCGGCGGGCTGGCCGGCTGGCTTGGCTGCCGGCGTGCCGGCCGGCGGCTGCGCGGGGCTGGCATGCTCGCGCGCCGCCGCATCGATCACCCGATGCACAAACTCCAGCTTGGCCACCACCGCCGACGACAGTGTGAACGGGTAGCCATCCGGCACGCCCAGACTGCGGTTCAGGCTGTTCAGCACGTAGGTCAGCGGAAACCAGCGTTGCATCAGGCTGCGGAAACTGGCGTCCTCCACGGGCGTCTGGTCGGTCAGCGTCGGCTCGCGCGGGCTTTCCGGCTTGAGCACCAGCCCGCATGACTGGGCTGTGTCGAGCGTATCCACCATATGCAGGTAGTGGGCCCAGGTTTCGGCCCAGTCTTCCCACGGATGCATCGTCGCGTAGGCGCTGACGAACGACGCCTGCCAGTCGGGGGGCGCTCCATGGTCATAGTGGCGTTGCAACGCCGCCGCGTAATCGGCGCTTTCGTCGCCGAACAGCTTCCGGAACGGTTCGATACGCCGCGTGCCGGCAACCAGCCGGTTGAAGTAGAAATGCCCCACCTCATGCCGGAAGTGCCCCAGCAGCGTGCGATAGGCTTCGCCCATCTCGGTGCGGGTGCGCTCGCGGTACGCGTCGTCGGCTTCGGCGATGTTGATGGTGATACGGCCGTTGTCGTGCCCGGTCATCGCCGGGTCGTGCGGGCCGGTGTTGGCCAGGAAGTCGAACTGCAGGCCCGATACGGGGTCGTCGTCGCGCGAGATGACCGGCAACCCGAGCGACAGCAGCGTATAGAGCAGGCGCCGCTTGGCGGATTCCAGCCGGTACCAGTACAGGCGGTTCTCGGGTGCTTCGAGGTTGGGGATGGTGTGGGTCAGCTTGCACGCCTCGCACAGCGTGGCGGGGTCTTCCGCGGGCACCATCCAGTTGCAGACCGCTTCCACCTGGTAGTTGTGACAGCGGCGGAACATGGCGCCGTGAGCATCGGGATGCAGGCTGCGCCAGCCGCCGGCATCGTCGCCCTCGAAGGCCGCCAGCTGCGACAGGGCGGGAATGAAGCCAAGCGTGGCCTGGCAGCGTTCGCAGGCGATGTTCTCGAAGAACACCAGGTTGTCGCAGCGATTGCAGTGGAACGTCTTCATGGCGCCGGCTCTCCGTGCCGGGCAGGCGGCGCCCGGTTGCCCTGATCCTGCCCGCAACGGGGCGGGCCGGCAACCGGAGGCTGTCCTACAAGGGCGGCCGGCGCCGCCCGCGACGTCAGAAGAACGACGAGTCGTCGTCCTGGCTGGCGTCGACGTAGTCATCCAGCCCGTTGTCCAGGTTGCCGTTGTCGGCCAGCAGCGCGTTGTCGCGCTGGCCGCCGCTGCCGCTGTCGTCGCCGTAGAAGTTGTTCACCACGGTCTCGGAACCCGTCGCCGGTTGGCCGCCGAAGAAGCCGCCGCCGCTGTTGCCGCGATGGAACAGGTTTTCGATCCCCTGGAACAGCATGGCCCCGCCCGCCACCCCGGCGGCCGTGGTGGCGATGCTGCCGAGCGTGCCTCCCAGCCCGCCGCCCAGAAAGCCCGGGCGGGCCGCCTGGGCCGCCTGGGCCGGTTGTGCCGGCGTGGCCTGGTACTGGGGGGCGGCAGGGGGCGCGGAAGGATAGGGCTGCTGCGGCGGATACTGCGGCGCCGGCGCGGCCTGCGGCGCGCGGCCGGCGCTGTTGCCCCAGGCGGCGTCGTTGTCCATGAAGCCGCGTCCGCCAGCGCCATTGGCGGCCTGCGCCGCCTGCAACTGTGCCTGGAGCGACTGGATCTGCGTCTGCGCCTGTTGCAGCGCGCGATCGAGCAGCATCGACCGCTGCACCAGCAGATAGGCGGTATCGGGCTGGCGCGCGGCGGCATCGGCAATCATGGCCGCCGCCTGGGCGTCCTTGTTGTCCACGCGCGCCTGGGTCAGTTGGCTCAGGAAGGCTTCCAGTGCTTGCACGTCTTGGGGAGTCATGGCGTCACCTCTTGGGGTTCGGTTGCGGTACGGCTCAAATCTAGGGCCGCAGACTTAAACGAAACTTAAAGCAACCCGCGTGGCCGGGGGCTACACTTTTGTTTCGAATGATCTCCACGCGAAACAATTCATGTCCGCCCTGCGCACGCTCTATCCCGAAATCGAACCCTACGAGACCGGCACGCTCGACGTGGGCGACGGTCATGTCCTGTATTTCGAACGCGTCGGCACGCGCGGCGCCAAGCCGGCCGTGTTCCTGCATGGCGGGCCCGGCGGCGGCATTTCGCCGGACCATCGCCGCCTGTTCGATCCGGCGCGCTACGACGTGCTGCTGTTCGACCAGCGCGGCTGCGGGCAATCCACGCCGCACGCGTCGCTGGAGGCCAATACCACCTGGCATCTGGTGGACGACATCGAGAAGCTCCGCCAGTTGATGGGCGTGGAACAATGGCTCGTGTTCGGCGGCTCCTGGGGCTCCACGCTGGCGCTGGCCTACGCGCAGACCCATCCGGCGCGTGTGAGCGAACTGGTGCTGCGCGGCGTCTACACCGTCTCGCAGGCCGAACTCGACTGGTACTACCAGTTCGGCGTCTCGGAGATGTTTCCGGACAGCTGGGCGCGCTTCCAGGCCCCGGTGCCCGTCGCCGAGCGCGGCAACATGATGGCGGCCTATCGCAAGCTGCTGACCGGCGATGACCGGCAGAAGCAACTCGAAGCCGCACGCGCCTGGAGCGTCTGGGAAGCCGAAACCATCACGCTGCTGCCCAACCCCGACATTGCCGCCAAGCACGACGAAGGCCACTTTGCGCTGGCCTTCGCGCGCATCGAGAACCACTACTTCACCCATCGCGGCTGGCTCGACGACGGCCAGCTGCTGCGCGATGCCTACAAGCTGGCCGGCATTCCCGGGGTGATCGTGCATGGCCGCTACGACATGCCGTGCCCCGCACGCTATGCCTGGGCGCTGCACCAGGCGTGGCCTGACGCCGACTTCCACTTGATCGAAGGCGCGGGCCATGCGTGGACCGAGCCCGGCATCATGGACCAGCTTCTGGCCGCCACCGACCGCTTCGCGGCCGCGGATTCCGGCAAATCGAGGAATTGATCTATCCGCCGGAAAGCCCGTGGCGATCGAACGATCGTGCGCCTATACTGGCCTCTGTTGCGTTGCAGCAATGTCTGCAAGTCACGCGGACATGGTTGTTGCAGCATCCGAAGTCAGAGTCTGGAGAGCACGATGGTTCCTTGCGAACTTTGCAAGAACCTGCTGGGTCGTCCCGGTCATGTTCCGCCCCACCCGCGCCTGGCGCGGTCCGGCGATGCGACGATGCACGCCGGCAGGCAGGTCTTTGTCTACACATGCCAGCACTGCCATCAGAGGATCGTGCTGTCCACGCACGATGATGGCGCCGATTACTGGACGGGACACGAACCCGGCGGACCCTAGGCCCGCCGGGTCGGCGTCCCGCAGCAGCCCTCAGGTGCCGAGCGCCGCCGCCATGTTTTCCACGCGCAGCGTCTGCGGTTCGGACAGCGAGATATTGGCTGCCCGCAGCCGCTTCAGGATCTCGAACAGCAGGTCGCTCTTGGTGCCCGCCGCGATGCGCGGACTGCCCACATAGCCCGTGACGCTAAGCGTGATGCCATTGGGCGCCAGCTGGCTGAACGTGACCGATGGCGCGGGAATGTCCAGGATGCTGTCGTTCTCGCGATAGACCTCCAGCAGCAGGTCGCGCACGGCTTCGGGGTCGGTGTTGAGCGGGAAGGTGAGCTGCAGCGTGGCCACGCCCTGCGTGCTGTTGCTCATCGTGACGTTGCGCACGTTCTGCGAGATGAGTTGCGAGTTTGGCACGATCACCGTCGATCGGTCGCCCAACTGGATCTCCGTGGCGCGCACGTTGATGCGGCGGATATCGCCTTCCACGCCGGCCAGGCTCACCATGTCGCCCACCTTCACCGGCCGCTCGGTCAGCAGGATCAGGCCCGACACGAAGTTCTTCACGATCTCCTGCAGCCCGAAGCCGATACCCACTGACAGCGCGCTGACGATCCACGCCAGGTTTTCCCATTTCACGCCCAGCAGCGACAGCGTCAGCAGCACCAGCAACACGTAGCCCACATTGCTGAACAGCGTGATCAGCGATGCGCGCAGGCCGGGCTCGGCGCAGAGCTTGGGCAGCAGTTCGGCGTCGAGCCAGCGGCGCACCGAGCGCAGCAGCCAGATGCCCACGGTCAGCGCGATCACCGCATTGAGGATGCGTTCCGGCATGATGTTCATGCTGCGCAGCCGTTCGCCGCCCAGCACGGTCAGCAGGCTGTTGAGCAGGTCCACCGGCGTGGTGCCGAAGCCGCCCGTCAGCAGCGCCAGCACGGCCAGCAACAGCAGCACGCTGGCACCGATGCCGGACAGCACCGTCGACACCTGCTCCAGATGCGAGTCGCCCACTCCGAACAGCTGCTTGATGACCCGGCCGCTGCGATGGCTGGCCGAGAACAGCGCCTCGCAGATGTCGCGCGTGAGCTGGGTCAGCAGGTACAGGCTGCACAGCACGATGTCGAACCAGACCAGTTCGTAGGTCAGGAAGCGCGCGAAGCTGATGTAGCCGATCAGCAGGGCACCGAACGACACCGCCACGATCAACGTGACGGCAGCGTGGATCAGCCCGGCCAGCGTGGCGCGCTCTTCGGGCCGCTCGCCGGCGGCCACCAGTTCGCTGCGCACGCGGTTGGCGCGCAGCAGCGCCGCGCCGATGGTCAGCACCACCACCAGCGAGACCAGGCCGCGTCCCAGCAGCGTGACCTGCACGGTCGTATCGGCCATGCGGTTCAGTTGTTCCAGCGTGCCCGCGAGCAGCAGCAGGCCCGCCAGCACCGTGGGGAACGGCCGCATCGCCAGCGCCACCGGATCGGCCAGCGCGGGCAGCCGCCAGCTCGGATGCCGCGTGCAGAGCAGCGCGCGGCCCAGGCCGGCGATCAGCGCGCTGGTCATGGTCAGCTTGGCGATCTCGTTCATCAAATCCTGCAGCGCGGGCGATATCTCGTCGCCGCCCGTGAAGGCCGCATAGACGATGCGCACGGCCAGCGCCGTGGTGGCCACGGTGGTCAGCGCCGTGGCCAGGGCCAGCGCGCTGCGGCGCAGGCGCGTTTCCGGCAGCTGGGTCAGGCAGAACCAGGCCAGCCCGCGTTCCAGCAGGCGCCGGCCGAGCGACCAGACCGCCAGCGCGACCGCCAGCAGGATGATGGTCTTGCCGCGTTGCGAAGACTCCCACGCCAGCTGGATGCGCGGCCCGATGTCGTCGGTAAAGTTGCCCAGGCGCTCGCGGTCTTCCTCGGACACCTTGAACAGCGGCGTCCAGAAGGTGGGGTTCAGGATGCTTTCCGAGCGCAGCGCGAGCTGGTCCTTCAGGCGGCTGCGCTGCAGCTTGGCCAGCTGGTCGCGCAGGTGGGCGATGTTGTCCTTGCTGTCGGCGGCCTGCTTCAGTTCGTCGTCGAGCTGGCTCTTGCGCGCGTTCAGTTCCGCCCGCTGCCTGATGACGGCGGGCGCTTCCTTGGCGGCGTCCTTGGCTTTGCTCCCGGGGCTGGCTTCGGGCGGGGGGCCGAGCAGATCGACCTGGGCCTGCAACTGGGCGCGCTGCGGCGTCAGCGACGCGGTGAGCTTGTCGACATCGTCGTCGAGCTGCTTCAGCGCGTCGTTGAGATCGCCCAGCTTGATGTTGCCGGACGCACTGGACGCCTGCTGTTTCACGCGATCCTGCTCGGACTGCAGGCGCTTCAGTTCGGAGATGGCTTCGGCGTGCGTCAGCGTGGGAATTTGCTGCGCTTCCGCCTCGGAGGCGGGTTCGGCCGCGAAACCTGCGGGCACTTGGATCAGTGCCGCGATGACAAGGCTCATGATGAGCCAGGAGATTCGGCGCATGACTTGGGGCGCGGTGGTTGACCGGCCCGGCAGTATAAAAGCCGCGCTTCGCTGGCCCGGTGTACATTACGCCTTGCACTGCACAGCTTCACATGCTGTTACATAATCGCCGCTCCGGGGACCACCTCCGGAGCCACAAAAGGACGCCCCGCCATGACGCTCGCGATCGAACGCCTCGACCATATCGTGCTCAACGTGAAGGACGTGGAGGCCAGCGTGGCCTGGTACGAACAGGTGCTGGGCATGCAGCGCGAAGACTTCGCGTCGCGCACCGGCCAGCGCGTGTCGGTCAAGTTCGGCCAGCAGAAAATCAACCTGCGCCCGGTGGGCGAAGACGCCGTGGCGTGGTTCACCGGCGTTCACCCGACGTCGGGAAGCGACGACCTGTGCTTCATCACGAAGATGCCGCCGCAGGAGGTGGTCGCCCATTTCCTGGCACACAAGGTGGCCGTGGAAGTCGGGCCGGTGCAGCGCACCGGCGCGCTGGGGCCGATGACGTCGGTGTATTGCCGCGATCCCGACGGCAACCTGATCGAAGTGGCGAGTTATCCGGTGTAGCCGGGCGCGTCCGGGCGCGTCGTATGGCAGGCCGATTCCATTCTCATCACGCATCATGAAGTTCGCTGCACCGCTTGCATTTACCCTGTTTTCCGTCACCGCTGCCCATGCCGCCGGCGACATCGACAAGGGCAAGGACATCTTCACCACCCGCTGTGCATCGTGCCACCACGTGGGCCCGTCGGCCCGCGCGGCCTTCGGGCCGCAGCTCAACGGCGTGTTCGGCCGCAAGGCCGGCGGCACCGACGACTACCGCTATTCCGATGCGATGAAGGCGTCCCCGGTGGTCTGGGGCGACGACACGCTGCGCGCGTTCCTGGAATCGCCGGCCAAGGTCGTGCCCGGTACGAAGATGCGCTTCTGGGGCATGAGCAACGCGCGCCAGCTGGACGATCTGCTCGCCTACCTGCGCACGTTCCCGCCGCAGACGCAGCCGTAGCAGCCGCCGTAGCCGTTATGCCACGTGGGCTTCGAGGATGTCGATCATCCGCTGCGCCAGCGGTGACAGATAGGCCCCTGCGCGCGTGATGACGCCCACGCGGCGCCCCAGGTCCAGCGCATCGGCGCGCAAGCCAATGGGCCGCAGGCCCAGGCGCTTGCTGTTGGTCGTCGATCCGGCAATGCACAGCATCTCGGTGCCGCGCACCAGGTCGAACAGCGTGGCGCTGCCGAAGTCCGTTTCCACGCGCAGTGCGGGCGCCGGCAGGCCGACGCTGGCAAAGGCGCTGTCGATCTGCTGGCGGATCAGCACGTGCCCGGTCGGCAGCAGCCATTGCTGGCCCACCAGATCGGCCAGTGTCAGGTCGCGGCGGCGCTGCAGCGGATGGTTTTCGTCGGCCACCACGGCCAGGCGGTCGGTGAACAATTCGCGCGTGGCCAGCGCCGGGTTGGCCACGCGCGGCAAGGGAGCCACGGCCAGGTCCAGATCGCCGGCCTGCACCTGATCCATCAGCTCGCGCGCCACGCGCATGCTCAGGCGCAGCCGCGCCACCGGCCGTTCGCGCAGCAACTGCTGGCAGGCGCCCAATACCAGCGCGTTGGGCATCGACGGCGAATAGCCGAGCCGCAGCAGGCCTTGTTCGCCGGTCTGAATGCCGCGCATCTCCTTGATGGCGTCGTCGTATTCGAGCCGGATGCGCCGTGCCCGCTCCAGGAATACCGTGCCGGCCTGCGTCACGCGCATGCCCAGCGTGGTGCGCTCGAACAGCGGCACCCCCAGTTGCGCCTCGACCCGCTGGATCGCCTTGGTCAGCGCCGGCTGGTTCATGCCGAGCGCCTCAGCCGCGCGGCCAATTCCGCCGTGGGCGCCCACCGCCAGCACATAGTCCAGATCGCGTGTCTCCATCGTGTCGTGGGTTCCTCATTCCTATCGTTTATGACTTTATTCCAGTCGCGACATTGTGGTGATGCCCTCCATCTTACAGACTTGGGTCACACCAAAATATCCCGATTGGAGACAACGATGACGTTCGCCTACTTCCTCCGGCGTGCGGCGCGCTACTGGGGCGACAACCCCGCCGTGCTGTACCGCGACCGCGTGCTGACCTACCGCCAGTTGGACGAACGGTCGACGCGGCTGGCCAATGCGTTGCTGGCGCTGGGCCTGCAGAAGGGGGACCGCGTGGCGATCCAGTCGCGCAATTGCCCACAGATCGTTGAGATCGAATGTGCGCTGTACAAGGCAGGGCTGGTCAAGGCGGCGCTGAATCCCCGCTTCACGGCCAACGAGGCATCGGACGTGGTCGAAAACTGCACCCCCCGCGTGATGATCGCGGGGCCCGGCTACACCGGCTATTCGCGTGACACGCGCGGGTTCGGCTGCGTCGAGCATTTCATTGCCATCGCCGGCGCCGAAGGGGCCGAAGGTGCCAAAGGCGCTTATGGCGCCTACGAATCCCTGATCGAGCGCGGCGCGAATTCGGCAATCGACTATGTGCCTCGGCCCGACGACCTGGCCGTGCTGCACTTCTCGTCCGGTTCGACGGGCAAGATCAAGGCGGCCATGCAGAGCTACGGCAACCGCCTGGCGTCGATGCGCAAGATGATCCTGACCATGGACCGCCCGGCGCGCCCCGGCGACCGGCTGGCGCTGATCGGCCCGGTCACGCATGCGTCGGGCATGCTGATGCAGCCCTATCTGTTCCTGGGCGCCACGCTGGTGCTGTTCGAGAAATTCGAGCCGGCCGGCTTCCTGGCCGATGTGGCGCGCCTGAAGCTGACCCACGTCTTTATGGTGCCGGCCATGATCAACATGCTGCTGGCCGAGCCGACCCTGGCCACGGCCGACCTGAGCAGCCTCAAGACGCTGGCCTACGGCGCCGCGCCAATGGCCCCGGCACGCATTCGCGAGGCCTGGGAACGTATCGGTCCGGTGTTGTCGCAGGGCTACGGCGCCAGTGAATCCACCTCGGGCGTGACGCGCCTGTCCACGGCCGACCATGCGCTGGCGATCGAAAGCAAGCCCGAGCGGCTGGCATCGTGCGGCCGTGCGCTGGGCGAAACCGAGGTGCGCGTGGTCAACGAACGCGGCGAGGAGGTGAGCGGCGATGAAATTGGCGAACTGGTGATCCGTGGCGAGGATGTATTCCAGGGCTACTGGGGCGAGCCCGACCTGACGCGCGAGGTGCTGGTCGACGGCTGGCTGCATACCGGCGACCTGGCGCGCGTGGACGCCGATGGCTACCTGTACCTGGTGGACCGCAAGAAGGACATGATCATCTCGGGCGGCTTCAACGTGTATCCGACCGAGGTAGAGGCCACGCTGTACCAGCATCCCGACGTGATGGAAGCCTGCGTGATCAGCGTGCCCGACGACACCTGGGGCGAAAGCGTCAAGGCCGTGGTGGCGCTGTGGCCGGGCCGGCAGGCCAGCGCCGCCGAGCTGATCGGCCACTGCCGCGCGCGCATTGCCGACTACAAGTCGCCGCGTTCGGTGGACTTCGTCGCCGAACTGCCCAAGAACGCCAGCGGCAAGCTGGCACGCAAGCTGGTGCGCGAGCAGTACTGGCTCGGCGCTAGCCGCCGCGTGAACTGATCCACGGAGAAACGACACATGTTCGACCATCTGACCAATCCCGTGCTGATCGAAACGCGCGCGGCGGTGCAGCGGTTCATCGACGAGGAACTGCTGCCGCTGGAGCGAGAACTGGGCCTGGGCACCGAAGATCCGTGGCCGCGCGACGTGCTGCGCAATGTCTGGCGCCGCTCCAGCGAACTCGGGCTGTACGCCGCCTGCCTGCCGGTGGAACTGGGCGGCAAGGGCCTCAATATCTCGGAACAGTGCGCGCTGAAGGCCGATCTGGCCGCCAGTGGCGCGGTGCTGGCGCCGCACGTGCTGGGCGACCTGGGCGGGCCGCCGCGCGTGGGCAATATGCTCAAGTACGCCACGCCCGATCAGGTGGCGCGCTATTTCCAGCCGGTGATCCGGGGCCAGAAATCCACCTGCTTCGCGCTGACCGAGCCGCATTCGGGCTCCGATGCGCAGAGCATCCGCACCAGCGCGGTGGCGGATGGCGACGATCTGGTCATCAACGGCGAGAAGCACTACATCAGCGGCGCGCCGTTCGCGGACTTCGCCATTGTGATGTGCGTGACCGATGCCACCACCACGCCGCCGTCGATCACGGCCGTGCTGGTCGATCTGGACCTGCCCGGCGTGACCGTCAGCACCGAGTACGTGCCGATGTCGGGGCAGCATATCGACGCCGACATCCGTTTCGAGAACGTGCGGGTGCCACGCGCCAATATCTTTGGCGGCGAAGGGCGGGGGTTCAAGCTGGGCATGTCGCGTATCAACGTGAACCGGCTGCTGCATTGCCCGTCGATGCTGGGGCTGGCCACGCGCGCCTACGAGGCGTCGGTGGCGTACGCGGGCCAGCGCCGCCAGTTTGGCGGGCCGATCGCGCGCTTCCAGGCCATCCAGCATATGCTGGCCGACATGGCGGCGGCGCTGTGGGCGTGCGAGAGCATGATCGCGCAGACCGCGCTGCTGGCCGATGCCGGTGCCGACCTGCGCATGAAGGCGGCCGCGTGCAAGCTGTTCGTGTCGGAACGCTGCTTCGAGGTGGCCGACAAGGCCGTGCAGATCCACGGCAACCTGGGCGTCACGCGCGGGCATCCCGTGGAGCAGACCTGGCGCAAGCTGCGCATGTTCCGCATCTTCACGGGCACCAGCGAGATCCAGCGCAACACCATCGCCAAGGCCATCCTGGATCCGGGCGGGGCCTGACTGCGCGACACACACAGGCCGCACATCAAAAAAACACAGGAGACAACATGAATCGTCGTCAATGGCTGGCTACGGCGGGCGCCGCAGCCGGTGCCGCCGCACTGGGGGGCGTGATGAGCCGCGTGGCCGTGGCCGCCGCGCCGTATCCGTCGCGCCCGATCCGGCTGATCGTGCCGTTTATCGCGGGCACCGCACCCGATTCCATCGCCCGCACCCTCTCGGCGGAACTGTCGCCCGTGCTGGGGCAGCCGCTGGTGGTGGAGAACATCGGCGGGGCCGGCGGCATCATCGGCGCCCGGGCGCTGAAGCGTGCCGAGCCCGATGGCTACACACTGGGCATCCTGGCCAACCAGCACGTGATCAATGTCCATCTGTACAAGGACCAGCCCTACGACGCGGCCAGGGATTTCACGGCGATCTCGGCGCTGTCGGGCGGCCCGGTGATCCTGGCCGTGCCGGCATCGTCGCCATTCAGGACGGCGCGCGAGCTGATCGACGCGATGAAGCAGAAGCCCGGCGCGCTGAACTACGGCTCTGGCGGCAAGGGCAGCGTCTCGCATCTGGCGGTGGAATCGCTGCTGCACCAGCACCATGTCGAGGCGGTGCACATCCCCTACAAGGGCGCCAGCGAGATCCTGACGTCGATGCTGAGCGGCCAGACGCAGTTCGGTATGCCGGTAATGTCCACGGCGGCGCCGTTCCTGCGCAACGGCCAGATCCGCGCGCTGGCGGTGTCATCGGCCGCCCGGACCGGCTACTTCCCGAACGTGCCGACGCTGGCTGAATCCCTGCCGCCCGGCTTCGTGCTCGATAACTGGAGCGGCCTGTTCGCCCCGGCTGGCCTGCCGGCGCCCATGGCGAAACGGCTATTTGATGCGGTGGCGGCGCTGCAGAACAGCGGCAAGCTCGACGCGACGATGAAGGCCAATGCGGGAGAACTTCGGAAGAGCGATTCGCCGGCCCAGTTCACGCAGATGGTGGCGGCGGATAACGCGAGGTATGGGAAGCTGATTGGGGAGATTGGGATGCGGGGGGAGGCGGGGTGATGTTGCGGAGAGGCTGACGGCTGAAAAGAAAAAACCCCTGGGGAAAGGCCAGGGGTTTTTGCACTTGAGGTAACTTGATCAGCCACCATTCTGAACCGGAGCGGCACCCGTGCAGCCGCCGGGCGTGAAGGACGCCTTCCAGTTGGCAGTCGTGGTGATGGCGCAGCTCCACACCCCAGCAGTTGAACGCGTAAGTTTCAGAATGGCGCCGCTGATGGCGGTGTTGGCGGTGTTGCCCAGCGTAACCGTCAGCGTCGTACCATCCGCTGCGCTGTAGGCAGCGATATTGGTGTTAGCTGAACCGGTGGTCAAGCTCGAAACTGCGTAGCCAATTTCAGCATTGGTCAGCGTTGTGGAGCCGCGCATCAAATTGTCTTCGACGGCGGTCTTGTATGCCGACAGTTCGCCATATGCGCGATTCACTTGCGACTTCGAAACGTAATCCTGGTATTGCGGAATCGCAATAGCAGCCAGGATACCGATGATCGCGACCACGATCATCAGTTCGATCAGCGTGAAACCCTTCTGGACCCGTTGGTGGATTCCCATCCGTGCTTTTTTCATGGAATTGACCCCTTTGAATTAGTTGAGAACAGCAGCTGCTGTCGGGGTCCTATAGAGCAACAGGTGTGCCAGGTCACATTTCGGCTAGAAATCATCGAAATGTGAGATTTCTTGTCACCTGTAACCAGTTGTATCTGCCAAATCCTGTCACCCCACTCTCGGAGGGTAAGGCTAAAGATGCACAAAGTGACGGATTTTGTCAGAGAAAGTGGCGCTTAATTCGCTCTTAATTCTGATATTAGCGCGGCTGAAACACGATCACCGCCATCCCGGTGACGGCGATTGTGACACCTGTCATATCCCAGACGCTGGGTCGCACACCGTCCACCAGCCAGAGCCAGACGATGGCTACTGCTATATAGATACCGCCGTAGGCGGCATAGACCCGGCCCGAGGCGTCGGGGTGCAAGGTCAGCAGCCAGGCAAAGACCGCCAGCGAAGCCGCGCCGGGCAGCAGCACCCAGGGGCTGGCGTTCTGGCGCAGCCAGAGGTAGGGCAGGTAGCAGCCGAGGATTTCGGCCAGCGCGGTCAGGAAGTAGAGTGCTACGGTCTTCATTTGATTGTTTGTCTTTGTTGAGGGAAGGTGCCGGCCGTTCAAATTGCCACATGCTGGCAAGCGGAACCTGATGCCCTCTCCCCCGACCCATCTCCCATTGCATGGGAGAGGGAGAACACCACGAGGCCTTCGAACGCTGGCGGTTTGATCTCTCTCCGGCCCCTTACTTGCAAGGCGGGACAAGAGGCCTTCGAAGGCTGGCGGTTTGCGCCCCTCTCCCGCAAGGCGGGAGAGGGGTTGGGGGACAGGGCAAGCCCATCCCCATCCACCACCGCCCAATCCCGCTACCCCACCGCCGCCAAATCCCACTAACTCACCGCCGCCTTCAACGCCGCCACCAGCGGCTTCATCAGGTCGTTGTCTTCCGACTCGCGCCGCCACATGACGCCCACGGGCGGCAAGTCCCAACTAAGCGAAAACGGTAGCGTCGCCGCATCGCCCAGTTCGATCAGTTCGGCGGCCACGGCACGCGGCACGATGGTGATGGCGTCGGGCTGGCTGCGCAGCAGCGTGGCCATCGGCTTGATCGAGTAGGTTTCGACGATCGGCAGCGGCGGCGCCACGCCGGCCACCGCGAACATCGTATTGATGGTGCGCCGTACCGGCGTATGCGGCGGCGGCAGGATCCAGTCGAGTTCGGCCAGCCGCTTCCAGTCGAGGTCGCCGCGCGACAGCCGCGCCCTGGCCCGCGAAGGTACCACGAGCACCGGCTCTTCCCGGTACAGCGGCTCCTGCACGATATCTTCCCCCGCCAGATAGAACGAGCGCGCGATCGCGCAGTCCAGTTCGTGCTGGCGCAGCGCGCCCACCAGTTCGTCGGTGGTGCCTTCGCGCACGACCACCGAGAGGCGCGGCTGCTGGTTGAGCCCATACGCCAGCGCGGCGTCCAGCACCGCGCGGGCCGTGTATGGAATCACGCCCAGCCGCAGCCGGCCACGCCGGCCGGCTTCGATCACCGCCAGTTGCCGGCCCAGCGCCTCGGCATCGGCCAGCGTCATGCGCGCTTGGCTCAGCACGGCCGCGCCGGTGGCCGTGGGCTCCAGGCCGTTGCGCGTGCGCGTGAACAGCGGCGTCATGAAGATGTCTTCGATCTCGCGCAGCGCCTTGGTCACGGCCGGCTGGGACAGGTTCATCTCGGCCGCCACGCGCGACACGGATCGCTGCCGCTCCAGCGCCAGCAGCAGCGGCAAATGGCGCAGACGCAGGCGCGACACGATCTGGTGCAGCAACTTGTCGGTGGCAATCGGCATGGCGGGGCGAGAAGGCGGTGAATGGGTATAACCGAATGGTAATGCAACGATAAGTAATTCGACGTTGGCAGTTATTTCGGCTGCCTATACTCGAATCACAAATCAAATGCATCAAACAGGAGTCATTTGCCCATGTTCACGACACGCCCCGAGATCGTCGGCACGTTCGGCGTCGCTGCTTCCACCCACTGGCTGGCCACCCAGACGGCCATGGGCGTGCTGGAGCGCGGCGGCAACGCGTTCGATGCAGCCGTGGCGGCGGGCTTCGTGCTGCAGGTGGTGGAACCGCACCTGAACGGCCCCGGCGGCGAGGTGCCGATCCTGTTCTGGAGCGAAAAGGACCGCGCGGTGCGCTCGGTCTGCGGCCAGGGCCCGGCCCCGGCGCTGGCCGACCCCGAGGCGCTGCGCAAGCAGGGCATGGAACTGATGCCCGGTATCGGCCTGATGCCGGCCACGGTGCCCGGTGCGTTCGGCGCCTGGCTGACCATGCTGCGTGACCACGGCACGTGGTCGCTGGCCGACGTGCTGGCCCCGGCCATCGGCTATGCGCGCAATGGCTTCCCGCTGGTGCCGCGCATCTCGCAGGCCATTCTGGCCGTGCAGCAGCTGTTCCGTGACGAATGGCACAGCTCGGCCGATACCTGGCTGCCCGATGGCCGCGTGCCGCGCCCCGGCGCGCTGCATACGCTGCCCGTGCTGGCCGATACCTACACGCGCATCGTCGAGACGGCCGTGAGCCGGAGCGATAGCCGCGAAGGCCAGATCGACGCGGCGATGCACTGCTGGTATCGCGGCTTCGTGGCCGAGGCCATCGACGCATACTGCCGCACCACCCCCGTGCGCGACACCACCGGCGAAAAGCACACCGGCCTGCTGCGCTACGACGACCTGGCCGGGTGGAGGCCCACCGTCGAGGCGCCGGTCTCGCTCGACTTCGGCCGCTATGCGGTGGCCAAGTGCGATATCTGGAGCCAGGGCCCGATGTTCCTGCAGCAGCTTGGCATGCTGCGCCACGCCAATCTG
Organism: Ralstonia sp. 25mfcol4.1; assembly: GCF_900104095.1. GTDB lineage: Bacteria > Pseudomonadota > Gammaproteobacteria > Burkholderiales > Burkholderiaceae > Cupriavidus. The sequence continues at coordinate 114,794 of NZ_FNJO01000017.1, forward strand.
GACGCCCACGCGCCGACCTCACCCGAATTCGTCCACACCATTGCCGAGGCGGCCAAGCTGGCGATGGCCGACCGCACGGCCTGGTACGGTGATCCGCTGTTCGAGGACAGCCCGCTCTGCGCGCTGCTGAATCCGCACTACCTGGCCGCGCGCGCCGCGCTTATCGGCGACCGGGCGTCGCTGACGATGCAGCCGGGCGCGCTCAAGGGCCGCGCGCCGCGCATGCCGGACCTGACAGTGGCCGACCGCACGCTGGCCGCGGCCGACACGCGCTTCGGCATCGGCGAGCCCACCTTCGCGGCACTGCCGCCGGTCAGCGAATGGGCCGAGCGCGAAGTGTTCGTCGGCGATACCTGCCATATCGACGTGATCGATCGCCACGGCAACATGGTGGCGGCCACGCCGTCGGGCGGCTGGCTGTCGTCGAGCCCGACCATTCCGGCGCTGGGCTTTGCGCTCAACACGCGCCTGCAGATGACCTGGCTGGAACCCGGCCTGCCCAATACGCTGGCACCGGGCAAGCGCCCGTGCACCACGTTGTCGCCGTCGCTATGCCTGCGCGATGGCGAACCGTACATGGTCTTTGGCACGCCCGGCGGCGACCAGCAGGATCAATGGTCCCTGGCCTTCTTCATGCGCCATGCGGTGCACGGCATGAACCTGCAGGAAGCGATCGACGCGCCGGCCTGGCATATCGACCATTTCCCGCAATCGTTCTGGCCGCGCCAGACCACGCTGAACCGCATCACCGTCGAATCGCGCTTCCCGGCTGCCACCATCGAAGCCCTGCGCGAGCGCGGGCACGAAGTTCGCGTGGGGGAAGACTGGTCCGAAGGCCGCATGTCGGCCTGCACGCGCGAACGCGACGGCAAGGGTCGCCTGGTGCTGCGCGCCGGCGCCAATGCGCGCGGCATGCAGGGTTATGCCGTGGGCCGCTGAATCGAATCACATTAGACAGTCGGAAGACAGAAGGGGAGTTGCATCATGAGGTCCGTATTGAAAAGCCTGCTGTGCGGTGCCGCCGCGCTGGCCATGTCGTTCGCCGGCCACGCCGGGGCTGCCGACGCCTATCCCGCCAAGCCGGTCACGCTGATCGTGCCCTGGGCCGCCGGCGGTTCCACCGACATCCTGGCGCGCGTGCTGTCCGAGCACCTGACGAAGTCGCTGGGCCAGCCCGTGATCGTCGACAACAAGCCCGGTGCGTCGGGCAACATCGGTTCGGCGATGGTGGCGCGTGCCCAGCCCGACGGCTACACGCTGCTGATCGGCTCGATGAGCACGCACGCCATGAACCCGGCGCTGATGGCCAACATGCCGTTCAAGGGCGTGGAAGATTTCACGCCGCTGGGCCTGCTGGCCTACGTGACCAACACGATGGTGGTGCATCCGTCGGTGCCGGCCAACAACGTCAAGGAACTGATCGCCTACGCCCGCGCCAATCCGGGCAAGCTGGCCTACGCCAGCGCCGGTCCCGGCTCGACCAACCACCTGAGTGCGGTGCTGTTCGAGAAGATGGCGGGCATCCAGATGCTGCACGTGCCGTACAAGGGCGGTGCGCCGGCCGTGGTGGATACCGTGGCGGGCCAGACCCAGCTGCTGTTCTCGGCCGGCACACAGACGCTGCCGCACGTGAAGGCGGGCAAGCTGAAGCTGCTGGCGGTGACCGAGGCCAAGCGGTCGCCGCTGCTGCCCAACGTGCCCACCGTGGGGGAGACCATCCCCGGTTATGAACTGTCGGTGTGGTACGGCGCGTTCGGTCCGAAAAACATGCCGCCCGCGCTGGTGGCCAGGCTGAACACCGAGATCAACCGCGTGATGTCGCTGCCCGAGGTCAAGGCCAAGATGGATGCGATCGGCGTGGAAACGGCCACCTCGACGCCGCAGGAGTTTGGCAAGATCCTGCGCCGCGATGCCGACCGCTACGGCAAGCTGATCAAGGATCTGGGCATCCACGGAGAGTGACGATGGCGAGCGTCGATACGCTGGGCCACTGGCAAACGCACCTGCATCCGCTGTTCGACCGCCTGCGCGCCGCCGCCACGCCGCAGGCCGTCATGGATGCCGTTGGCGCGGCCACGCTCGATATCGTCGGGCCGGGTTTGCTGACGATCAACGCCTGGCACGTGGAAAGCCGAGAAATCCGCCGGCTGTGGTCGTCGGACCCGGCGGCCTATCCGCCCGGCGGCAAGAAGGTAAAAGGCGATACGGCCTGGACACGCCAGCTGCTGGACCGTGGCGAACTCTTCGTGGGCGAAGGCGACGCGGCGCTGGCCGCCGTGTTCGACGACATCGCCACGATTCGCGGGCTGGGCCTGAACGGCGTGGTCAACGTGCCGCTTTGCCATGGCGGCCGGGTCATCGGCACGTTCAACTACCTGGCCGGCGTGGAGGCGTGGACCGCCGGGGACATTACGGCGCTGCGGATATTGGGGCAGTTTGCGGTGGTGGCTGTCAGGGACGCCATCGAGCGCTGACGGTGTTCTCGCCTCTCCCGGTCTGCGGGAGAGGGGAGCGGCCGACGAAGGTTGAATGGCCGGCGGTGTCCCCGGCAGCGCGGGAGAGGGGAGCAAAGAGCGCGGCAAGCGGCCGCCTACTCCGTCGTACTCGCACTCCAGAACGCCTGGCTGACCACGCTGGTGCCGCCCAGGCGGGCCACGATCTGGTCGAGCACATCGCCATCGACCGATGTGGCCGCCAGGGCCGCCTCGATTTCCACATCCTGTTCGCCGAACGCGCGCACTTCCAGGTCGCGCGTGGGGTACTGGGCCGCCTCCAGCGCCTCTTCCAGCAGGCGCATCGCCGTCTTCTGGTAGTCGCGGGCCGTGATCACATGCACGGTGTGCGTGACCTCCACGGCCGTGGTGTCCAGCGGCTGGCGGTTGATCCGGTCCACGACCGGGCGCAACAGCGTGTTGGCGGCCAGGATGAACAGCGCGGCAATGCCGGCTTCCGCGATCATGTCCGCGCCGGCGCAGGCGCCCACTGCCGCCGAGCACCACAACGTGGCGGCGGTATTGAGCCCGCGCACGTTGCCTTCCTCGCGCATGATCACGCCCGCGCCCAGGAAGCCGATACCCGAGACCACGTACGCGATCACGCGCACCGCGCCGTCATGCCCCGCGATATGGTTGGCCAGGTCGACAAAGATTGCCGCGCCCACGGCCACCAGCACATTGGTGCGCAGGCCGGCCGTGCGCTGGCGGTACTGCCGCTCGAAGCCGATCATGCCGCCCAGGATGAAGGCGGCAGCGAGGCTGATGGCGGTATCGAGCAGCGATTGCGGATTGATGTTCTGCAGGGCTTCCAGGGACATGGGCGGCATCCGGTCGGGCCAAAAACTGGCGCGATTGTGGCACAGCTGCCGCCATTTCCTGAAACTCCCGGTTCAGCCCCAGCTGCCGGTTGCCAGCGCCTGCGGCGACGCGCCATCGGGATCGATGTCCCAGCGCAGCGGCAAGGCGCGGTCGCGCCGGACGATCTGCTCGGGCGTGAATCGCCACAACCGTTGCGCACCGTCGAAGGTGGCAATTTCTGGCGAATCGATGATGACTTCGGTGCGGCCGCTCAGTTGCAGCAGGTCGCCGGTGGCATAGCTCACGAACACCAGGCCGGCCACCGGATTGGCCATCATGTTGCCGAGCGTGTTGAAGAACGTATTGCCCTGGAAATCCGGAATCGTCAGGGTGCCGTCGTCATCGACGCGCACAAAGCCAGGCTTGCCGCCGCGATGCGAGACATCCACCTGGCGCTGCCCGCCGGGCAGGTCCACATAGGTCGCCACGAAAAACGAATCGGCATGACGGATCAGCGTCCGCGCGCGGGCGTCCAGCGCATCGAGCATCTCGGGCGGGTCGCTGGCCGGCGTGGCCGGGTCGCGGGTCATGATGGGCGCGCGCTTCTGGATGTATTGCGGGCAGTTGCCGAAGCTCTGGCCCACCGCCACCCGAAAGCCCTGCGCGCCCGTCGTGGCGTCCCGATGGATCGTGCCGTTCATCCGGTTGCGGCGCCGGGTATGCGGCTGGATGCCCAGCAGCCCGATGGCGTTGCCGTCCTCCATGCCCGCGTCGGCCGGATCAGCGGCGTCGCGCACCAGCGCAACGTCGAGCCGGCGCGGATCGGGCGAATGCAGGAAGCCCGGCTGACCGCCGCGCACCGTCGCCCAGGGCCGCCCATCGGGTGCCACCGCGCCGATCACGATCGACGGCAGCATGGCGAAGAAGTCGCGATGCTGGTCCGGCATGTAGTCGCGTACCACGCGCGGGCCCACTTCGGCCAGGCGTTCCTCGGCGCCAATGCTGGCCTGCAGCAGGCGCTCGCCGCTATGCCAGGGCGTGCCGGGCAGGATTTCCGCTTGCCGAACCGGATGGGAAGTCATGACGGACTCCTGAAGTTGTGCGAGATGCCGGAAGGGCGCGAACCGCCGGGCGGGGCTCAGGCCGCCAGGCCGACAGCCGTGGTCTGGAATGGGGCGAAGCCGGGCAACGCTTCCACGCGCGCCAGCCACTGGCGCACGTTCGCGTAGTCCTTCAGGTCGACAAAGCCCTCGGGCGCCCGCGCCGTGTAGCTGTACAGCGCCACGTCGGCGATGGTCGGATGATCGGCGGCAATCCAGCTGCGGCCCGCCAGCGCGTCGTCCATGCGCTTGAGCACCACATGAGCCCGCTCGATCGCATCCTTGCTGTCGTACGGGGCCTTGAAGACGGTGATGATCCGGGCGCGCGCCGGGCCGAATGCGATGTCGCCCGCCGCCACGGACAGCCAGCGTTGCACGGCGGCCGCGTCGGCGGGGGTCTCGGGCAGCCAGTCGGTGCGGCCCAGTTTCTTGCTCAGGTAGACCAGGATCGCGTTCGAGTCGCTGATCACCGTATCGCCATCTACCAGCACGGGCACCTGGCCGAACGGATTCAAGGCCAGGAATTCCGGCGTCTTGTGGGCGCGCGCCAGCAGGTCCACGTCGATCCACTCGGCAGGCTGGCCCAGCAGCGACAGAAAGAGCCAGGCGCGGTGCGAGTGCCCGGAAAGCGGGTGGCCGTACAGTTTCATGATGGATGTCCTTGGTCGATTATTGCGGTATCGGACGCAAACGCTGCGTACGGATCGACTATAGACACCCGGCGTGGCGGGAAAAACCGGCGGTGGCCGAAGGGACTCTTGCGAAATGCAGAAGAATCAGCGGGGTTCGGCGGTGTCGGCGATGTTCAGCGAGGCCTGGCCGCGCAGTTGCGCCACGGCCAGGTCGATAAACGCGCGCACCTTGTGCATGGCGTGCCGGCCCTCGCGGTGGATCACGTGGATCGGCAGCGGGTCGGGCTCGTAGTCTTCCAGCACGATCCGCAGCCTGCCGTCGCGCAGTTCGTCGGCAATCTGGTAGGACAGCACGCGCGTCAGGCCGAAACCGGCCACGGCGGCGGCAATCGCCGAATCGTTGGTGGTGGTGGCCATGCGCGGGGTCAGCCGCACGGGCAGCGGCTCGCCGTTATGCAGAAAACGCCACTCAGGCGCGGTGGAGATGCCCGTGGTCTGGATCACCGCATGGCGTGCCAGGTCGTCGGGCGACGCGGGCGTGCCGAATTGCGCCAGGTAGTCCGGCGCGGCACAGACCACGCGCCGCACGTGGCCCACCGGGATGGCCTGCAGCGAAGAACTGGGCAGCGGGCCGATGCGTACGCCAACGTCGATGCCCTCGTCGATGAAGTTCACCACGCGGTCGACGAACATGCAATCGACATCGACCTCCGGATAGCGGCGCAGGTATTCGACCACCACCGGCGTGACAAAGCGCCGGCCGAACAGCACCGACGCCGTGATCGACAGCCGGCCGCGCGGCGCCTCATGCGCGCCGGCGGCGGCCAGTTCCGCGTCGTCGATCTCGGACAGGATGCGGCGGCAGTTCTCGTAGTAGGCGGCGCCGGTGGGGGTGGGGCGCACCACGCGCGTAGTGCGCGTGAGCAGGCGCACGCCCAGATGCGTTTCCAGGTCGGTCACGACCCGGCTCACCACGCTCAGCGACGCATCGAGCTTGCGCGCCGCCGGCGTGAAGCCGCCGCATTCCACGACGGCCACGTAGGTCTTCATTGCCTGCAGTCGGTCCACGGCGTCTTTCGCGATTGGTGTCAGTGAGCCGCCGGATCTTCGGCGTTGTTCAGGTCCCAGCAGGCGATGAACAGCGCGGCGATCAGCGGCCCGATCACGAAGCCGTTCAGCCCGAACAGCGCCATGCCGCCCAGTGTGGAGATCAGCACCACGTAGTCCGGCATCTGGGTGTCCTTGCCCACCAGGATGGGGCGCAGCACGTTGTCGACCAGGCCGATTACCAGCAAGCCAAAGCCGATCAGCACGCAGCCCTTGAGCACCGAGCCGGTCAACAGGAAGTAGACCGCCACCGGCGACCAGATCAGGCCCGCACCCACGGCCGGCAGCAGCGACAGAAAGGCCATCACCACGCCCCACAGCAGCGACCCCTGGATACCCAGCACCGCGAAGATGGCGCCGCCCAGCACACCCTGCACCACCGCCACGGCGATATTGCCCTTGACCGTCGCGCGCACGACCGTGGTGAACTTCTGGATCAGGTGCTGCTTGTAGGCGGCACTCAGCGGCACGGCCAGCCGTATCCGGCGCGACAGTTGCTGGCCATCGCGCAGCAGGAAGAACAGCAGGTACAGCATGATGCCGAAGCCGATCATGAACTGCGCCGTGTTCTGGCCGATGCTCAACGCGCGCGTGGCCACCATCTGGCTGGCGGTCAGGGCGCTGGCGCTGAGCTTGTCCTTGACGTCGGAAATGCTGGCCAGGTCGGCACGCGCCAGCATGTCGCGGACCAAAGGCGGCAGCGCATCGGCGGCAGACTGGAAATAGTGGCCGAAGTTGATCCGGCCGGACCGGATGTTGTCGTAGAGGTTCACGCCCTCCTGGATCAGCGACATCGTGATCACGATCATCGGCAGGATCACCAGCAGCAGCACCAGCAGCAGCGTCAGCAACGCCGCGGTGTTGTGGCGGCCACGCAGCGCCGTCACCAGCCGCCGCTGCAGCGGCGCAAAGATGATGGCCAGCACCGCGCCCCAGAACACCGCGCCGTAGAAGGGCAGAAGAATCCAGAAGAATGCGATGGTGACTATCGCCAGCAACAGCAGAAACGTCTTGTGATGCAGACCGTCGGGGTCGGCCATGGGTCGAGCCTCAGTTTGCGAGCCAGTGGCCATTCTACGATGTTTGCCGAATGACTCCGTGGCGGTCGGCCCGCCGGGCGTTCAGTCAGTGCCGGGGCCGCCGGGGTCGGGCGGGTCGCCGGCACCCGTGGATTCCGCCACGAGGCTGTCCCACATCGACAGTAGGCGGACCGCGCATGGATAGAGCCGGCGCGCGGCGGCCGTGGGGTGCATCGACGCAGCCTCGCGCGAGAACAGCGTGGTGCCGAGCCGATCCTCCAGCCGGCGGATCGCGTAGCGGATGCAGGCGGCCCGGATGCCGGTGTGGCGCTCCGCCGCGATGGCCGATTCGTGCTGCATCAGCATGACGAAGCGGCGTAGTTGTGTCGTGTTGATGTGTCGGACGGGCAGGGGCGCATGCAGGCTGTCCGGCGGACGGACCGGCAGGGAGCGCGCCAGACGCGGGCCGCGTTGCGCGCTGCCGGGAAGTGCGGAGTCCGGCTTTGCTTTGTCAATGTCCCACATTCTCGTGCTGCCCAAGACGGTATTGCAATGAGGCCGGATTGTGCAGCGATTCGCTGCGCAGGCACTTGTCCCTCGACAAGTTGCGCGGCGTGCGGGGGGAGAGAACCACCGCAGGCCCGTGCGGCACCGCTCATCGACATCGGAATTCTCTGAATCCACGCGATATCGCGGATCGTAATTCGACGATTTTTTTGAATACGTACTGAATCAATGCGGAGCGGCGGAGCATCGCAATGGGGGGTTTCTCTTCTTCGGATTGGCCCTTTCTGCTTCAGCACAAGCCTGGTACGCCTGTCGCCAAATCATTGCACTCCGTTGTGTCGATATGCCACTGAAGTCAGATGTAAAGAAGTCTCAGATCGGCCGTTTTCACCTACGGATTCTGGCGATTTTTCGAAACTGTCTCGTCGGCTTCTTCTGCCGGCCGGCGCGCCCGCTCGCGCCGTTGCACCCGTGACAAACGTGTGACAAAAAATGAACGGACGTTCATAAATAGAGGGCCTTTCGGTACTTCGTCGCCTCCAGTAACCTGCGCGCCGTTTTGATTTACTTTTCCGGTTGAAACGGTAAAGCGCGCGACAGGCGGGTTCTCCGGTCCGAATGACCCGGTGTTGCCTTGAAGATCCGCAAGAAGCCGCGTCCACGCCGGAGCCACGGGTCACGATGAATCGGCTTTGTTATCGCATTGTTTTCAACCGCACACGCGCCATGGTGATGGCCGTGGCGGAGACGGCTTCGGGCCATGCAGGCGGCAAGCCGCGCGGTCGGCGCGGCAGCGCGCGGCATGCGCCGCCCGGGGTGGCATGGCTCGGGGTGCCGGCGGTCAAGCTGGCCGTCTGGGCCTGCATGGGGCTGCCAATGGTGGCCGGCGCGCAGATCGTGGCCGACCCGAATGCCGGCGCCAATCGTCCCACGGTGATCAACACGCCGAATGGGCTGCCGCAGGTCAACATCACGCGCCCGTCCGGGGCGGGGGTGTCTACCAACCACTACACCCAGTTCGACGTCAACAAGGGCGGCGCGATCCTGAACAACTCGCCGGTCATCACCAACACCCAGCAGGCGGGCTACATCAACGGCAATCCGAACCTGCTGCCCGGCGGATCGGCGCGGATC
>NZ_FNJO01000039.1 GCF_900104095.1 Ralstonia sp. 25mfcol4.1
CTGAAGTTGCCCACCAACGGCCTGTACCAGTTCCGCACCGCCCCCGGTGATACCTACCTCGTCGCCACCGATCCACGCTTCACGCAGTACGGCAGCTTCATTTCCAGCGACTACATGCTCGGTGCGCTGGGGCTCGATCCGCAAAAGACGCAGAAGCGGCTCGGCGATGGCTTCTACGAGGAAAAGCTCGTCCGCGACCAGATCACGCAACTGACGGGCAAGACATTCCTGACCGGCTACACCGACCAGCTGGAGGAATACAAGGCGCTGATGAACAACGGCGTTGCCTACGCCAAAGCGTTCAGTCTGACGCCGGGCGTGGGTCTGACCGACGAACAGATGCGCCAGCTCACCACGGACCTGGTATGGATGGTGTCCCAGGACGTGACGTTGCCCGATGGCACCACGCAATCGGTGCTGGTGCCGAAGGTCTATCTGGCGCCGGGCAATGGCGTGGACATGAACGCCACCGGCGCGCTGGTCGCTGGCAATACCGTGGCGATCCATGCCGCCGGGACCATGCAAAACAGCGGCGCGATCGTTGGCGATATCGCCACGCAGGTGGTGGGCGGCAACATCGTCAACCGAGGCAGCATCGGCGGCACCGGCACGACCGTCTTGCAGGCCACGCAGGATGTGCGCAACCTCGGTGGCCGCATCGGTGGGCAGGACGTGGTGGTGGCGGCTGGCCGCGACATCATCAACGAATCGCAGACGATCACGAATACCACCAAGCTGGCCAATGGCAACAGCGCTAGTGCCACCGGCATTGGCGCGGTGGCATCGATCGCCGGGACGAACAGCGTGGCCTTGCTGGCCGGGCGTGATATCGATATGGCAGGGGCCGCCGTCCATGCCGGCAGCAATGCCTTGCTCGCTGCAAGCCGGGACATAGACATCGGCACGGCAATGCTGGGTACCACACGGGATGCCACGGCGCACGGGGGCCAGGACTACCTGCGGGACCGGACGGTCATCAACCAGGGCAGCACTGTGCAAGCCGGCGGCAGCGTAATGGCCGTGGCCGGGCGAGACACCACGCTGACGGCCTCCAGGATCGACGCGGGCGCCGATGTCGCGCTGGTTGCGGGCCGCGACACCACGGTGACGGCGGCGATGGACGCGCGAACGACGGAGGCAGGTGCATTCAGCAACAAGGCGTCGCAGTTCACGTCGTCGTCGTATGACGAAGGCGCGCGGGGCGCCACGGTCCAGGCAGGCAACAATGTCACGCTGGGCGCGGGACAGGCGGCAGCCGTCGGCCAGATCCTGCAGGCTAATGGCATCGCGCCGGCGGCGGTCAACGGCGGAGCCTCCGGCAATGTGGCCCTTCTCGGCTCTGCCGTCAGCACCGGCACCTTCACAAGCGACGGCGGCGCGGTCAAGCTGGTGGCTACCGGCGACGTCACCGTGGGGGCAGTCACCCAGCGGCACGACGCCGAGAGCTGGTCGCAATCGAGAACATCCGGCTTCCTGTCGAAGACCGAAACCACCAACACGTCAAGGTCGCGCGATACCGTGACCTCTGGCTCGATGGTCTCGGCGGACACCATCGTCGGCAGCGCCGGCCGCGACATGATGATCAGCGGATCGACCGTGGCCGCAACTCAGGATGTGTCACTGGAAGCCGGCCGAAACCTGACGATCACCGCCGCCGAAAGCACCAGCGAAAGCCATAGCTATTCGCGCACGAAGGCCACGGGCTTCGGCGCCACGGGCGGCGGCCTCTCGTATGGCATGCGCGACCAGAAGGACACCGTCAACGACAGTTCGGTCACGCAGACCGCCAGCCTCGTAGGCAGCACGGACGGCAACGTCAGCCTGAAGGCCGGTAGCACGCTGCAGGTGACGGGCAGCCAGATGATCGCTGCCAAGGACCTGACGGGTGTGGGCGCCGACGTGATCATCGACGCGGCAAAGGGCAGCGAACATCACGACGAAACGAACGAGATCAAGCAGACCGGCTTCACGCTGGGCGTGAGCGGCGGTGCCATTGGTGCGGCGATCAATGCGGGCCAGAAGGTCCGCTCGGGGACCAAGAGCCAGGATGGCCGCGCGTCGGCGCTGTGGGGTATCGCGGCGGGCCGCGACGCCTTCGATGCGGCGGCGGGGGCAGGCGACGCGATCAAGGCGCTGGAGGCCGGTATGGGGCCGGCAGGCGCCGCGGTGACGCTGTCCTTCGGCACCAGCAAGAGCAAGAGCACCGTCACGCAGGACAGCACCACGCACACGGGATCGAACCTGCAGGCGGGGGGCACGGCTACCTTCATTGCTACGGGCGTAGATGCGCACGGCAACAAGACGGCCGGAAATCTGGACATTATTGGCTCGGACATCTCGGCCACGAACGTGGCGCTGGGCGCCAAGGGCGACGTCAATATCGTGTCGGCCACAGACACCTACGAGAGCCACAGCACCAACAAGTCCAGCAGCGGCAGCATCGGCGTGTCGTATGGCGCGCAGGGCTTTGGCGTGTCGATGTCGGGGTCCACCAGCAAAGGCAACAGCGACACCACCGGGACCACGCAGGTCAACAGCCATGTGACGGGCAGCGATTCGGTATCGATCGTGTCCGGCAATGACACCAACATCCTGGGCGGGATGGTCAGCGGCGGCAAGGTATCGGCCGAGGTAGGCCGCAACCTGAACCTGGCCAGCCGTCAGGACACCGAGGAAAGCCACGCGCGCCAACAGAGCGCGGGCGGCGGCCTGAGTATCAGCCAGGGCGGCGGCGTGAGCGGCTCGTTTTCGGCGACGAAAGGCAGGGCAGACGGCAGCTTCGCCAACGTGATGGAGCAGTCAGGCATCGTCGCGGGCGACGGCGGCTTCGACATCAAGGTCAAGGGCAACACGGACCTGAAGGGCGCCATCATCGCCAGCACGGCTCCCGAGGACAAGAACAAGCTGACCACGGGCACGCTGAGCTGGGGCGACATCGAGAACAAGTCGGACTACAGCGCGACGTCGAAGGGATTGAGCGGCGGCTTCACGTTCGGCCCAAAGGTCGAGGATAAAAAGTCCGGCCAGACATCCGGCAGGAACACCGGCGGCGTGAGCCCGATGATCCCGCAGCACGAAAGTGACAGCCAGCGCGGCGTGGCGCAATCGGCCATCGCAGACGGCGCGATCACGATCACCGACCAGGCCAACCAGACGCAGGACGTGGCCACGCTGAACCGGGACATGTCGAACACCAACTCGACGGTGGGCAATGGCCCGGACCTCAACAACGTGCTGGGCAAGCAGTCCGACATGATGGCGGCGGCGCAGGCGGCTGGGGAGGCGGTGGCGAGGACGGTCGGGGATATTGCGGGGAGTAGGGAGAAGGCTGCGAAAGATGCTTTGAAGGCTGCCAACGACGCTTACGGGGAGGACCCGAGTGATGCCAACCGCGCGGCGGTTGCCGAGGCGCAGGCCGATGTCGAGGGCTGGAAGGAAGGCGGCGAATATCGCGCGGCATTGCATGCGGCTGGCGGAGCGATGATTGCTGGCGTGGGCGGGGGCAGTGCGATTGCGGGCGCGGTGGGGGCGGGTGCATCCTCGTTGGTAGCGCCAACTATCCAGAAAGGGGTCGAGAACGTCTACACCAAGGTGAACAGCGGAGATACTGACCTTGATCACGCCCTTGCAAACGCACTTGGTAATTTGGGTGCGGGAGGTGTAGGTGCAATTCTGGGAGGCGGTTCGGGCGCTGCCACGGCTTCAAATGTAGACCGGTTTAACCGTCAGCTCACCTATGCGAAGCCGGATGATTTGAGAACCATAGCCTCCAAAGAGGGGGCAAAGGCGGGCATGACCGCAGAGCAGATGGAAAAGGCGATGGGTGTGGTCTTGGGGACAAACTACGACGATAACTCAATGGCACGCGCCGAAGGCGTTACGTACGAGCAGTACATGAAAGCGCAGGCAGTTTTGCTATCACAGCCAGCGAACTCACCATTGGCAAAGGAGTATGCGGAAGCAATGAAAAGCGTGCTTCCTCAATTTGCCTATGGCGATTCAGACTCCCCGCCGAATGTGGGGCGGTTACCATGGAGCATGCTTCCGAAAGTAACATTTGGAAGCAACGCAAACCAAGACTACCACGCATTCAGACACCTCGATGATGCTGGGTTAAGCCGCGCAACGGTTAAGTCACTTATTAGTAATCAGATGGCAATCTATGCACCTGTTACTGCCCAGGGGCCCTTTAATGGAACAGTGAACGTAAATGGAAGATTCGTCGATTACGTTGCCTTTAAACGACCAGACGGCGGCATAAATATAGGTCGGATGACTGTGCGGATGGAAAAATGATTCAAATTCTGGCAGAAGAGCGAAAAAAGCTTCTGAGACGCATGGGTGAGCTTGGAAACTTTCCCAGTATCAAACTGGTATTAGATGAAAATCTGATTGTCGAGGATTTGAATGATGGCGGGATGGGCAGTTTTAAGATAATTCTTCCGCTTGAATATCAGGGTAAAAATACAGGGCAATCTGCAATCGATGTGGTGTCCGAGGATGTGGATGGCGTAATGTTGATTGCTAGCTTGTTTCTGAATGAACGTGGCTTTCCGTGCGAAGTTGACATCTGGAAAGTTGATTTCTCCACCCTAGTACGGTTGCCGACAACATGGGAACTTGCTAATTTTCCGAGATTTCCGGGGTCGGGTACCGGCGAAAACTCCTGCTGAAGAAATTGAAGTTGCGAAATCTACCAGATTACTATGCATTTTCATCCGAAAACGCCGAACCACCAGGGATTTTAGATTTAAGTGAGGATAATCGAAGTAATCGAAATTGCGGCAAAAAGTGCACATCGACTTTTCGACGGGTGCCATTTGGCAGATATGAGTGTGGCGCTTACGCACGTCGGAGGTTCCCAGCAAGATAGGACATCCTTGTTCTTCGCGTCATTGCAAGCTCTGATGTCGAAAGGGATTTTTGAATCTCGCAGTTGATGGTGAGTTTCTATCTCGAAGCATTATTGACCAGCTTGATCGAATTAGATTTTTCTGGCCTGAAAATCCGAAGGAAGACGATCTGGATGGATTCGGGATGTGGTTCCGGACGGACGCCCCAGTGGGAGTGGTTTGGATTAATTCTGATGGAAGTGAGGTGTGGGCGTGATCGGCCCGTGAAGTGCTAGTCAATTTGTTCAGGACGCCTTGAGCAATCCCGAGCCGAACTGATGCCAGATTGTTGATACCGCTGGTTCTCTTTGTTCGCCTCGCCAAAGATGAGATGGTCGCTCCAGAGACCAGCGGTATTAACACCACCCTCTTATCACCATACGCGTCATGGCGGTGCCAAGATCCCGCCTGACCCTTGTCATGCCGATGTTTTCAAATCCATCGCAAATCGCCAAGATCGCATCACTCGCACTTGGCATTTCAACTATCCAATCGCTCGCGTGGGCCCAAATCCCGCCGTCACTCGGTAGGGACGTCAGCGCCCTGACCAACGCCGAACAAGACCAACGCACGCGCCAGCAGCGGGAGGCACGGGAACGGGCTGCTGTCGTGGACGCGCCAGCCGTGCGGGCTGAGGCTGCCGCCCGTGCCGAGTTTCCAGCGTTGCCCGAGGACGACCCATGCTTCCATATCGGACGCTTCGTTCTGGAAGTCCCCAAGGACCTCCCGGCCGACCTGCAAACCGCTGGCGCCTCGGCCTTGCCGATGGACCCGTTTGCCTTTGCTCAACAGTGGCTTGAGCACTATCAAGGCGAATGTGTTGGCAAGCAGGGTGTGGAAACGCTGGTCAAGGGGCTTTCGCAAACGATCCTGTC
>NZ_FNJO01000005.1 GCF_900104095.1 Ralstonia sp. 25mfcol4.1
AAATTGTGCCGACTTCCACGCCCGGGCGTAGCGATGTCGTGATCGCCGTCAAACGCGGCAAGCCGTGGACGCTGGTAGCCTCCGTCGACAATTCGGGCTCGCGTTCCACCGGCAAGTGGCAAGGCAATGTGAGCGTTGGCATCGACAATCCGCTAGGCCTCAGCGACATGTTCAACATCGGCTACAACCAGGATCTGGTGTTCAGCAACAAGGAACACGGCACCCGCGGCTGGAATGGCTTTTATTCGATTCCGTGGGGCTACTGGACGGCCACGCTGTCGGCCTACAGCAGCAACTACTTCCAGCAGATTGCTGGCGTAAATACGACGTTCGTGTCGAGCGGAAAATCGCAGAACGTCGATCTGAAGCTGCACCGTGTGCTGCGCCGCAGTCAGAACGACGTGTTGGGCATGCATGTGCGACTGACGCGCCGGTTCGGCACGAGCTATATCGATGACACCGAGATTCCCCAGCAGCGCCGGAATAACACCCTCCTCGAAGTCGGGGTGACGGACCGCCATTACTTCGGCCCGTCGCAGCTCGACGCCACGCTGTCATTCCGCCAGGGCATTGGCGCCTTCGGCGCGCAGGACGACACGCTGGCGTCGTTCGATGGCCCGACCTGGCGCTACCGCATGATGGTGCTCGACGCCAACCTCGGTGCCTTTCAAACTGGCAGAACAGCCATTCCGCTACGTCACGACGATCCGGGGGCAATTCACCAATGACCGGCTCTATTACGTGGATGACTTGACGATTGGCAGCCGATATACCGTACGGGGCTTCGATGGCGAAAGCCAGCTTGCGGGCGAGCGTGGCTTCTATTGGCGCAATGAACTGCAGGCGCCGCTAGGGACCAGCGGCCAGGCGCTTTACGTCGGCCTCGATTATGGCCGCGTGTACGGACCATCGACCCAGGCACTGGTCGGCACGCAACTGGCTGGCGCGGTGATCGGCATGCGCGGCGGCGTCGGCTCGCAAACGTTCGGCGGCGTCTCGTATGACGTGTTCCTGGGCACGCCCGTGTACAAGCCGGAGCAGTTCAATACCGCCGGGGTGACGGCGGGGATGCAGGTGGTTTATCAGTATTAGTCCATGAACAATCGCCAACGGCCGCGCGGAACGCTAATCGCTGCCTGACTCCTGCCATGGCTCTCCCTGCGCAACCCTTCGCGCCACTGACACAAACCGTTGCACATGACGGTCGTCGGTGTCCTGTTGCGTGGCCAGTGCAATGCCGATGCGATTGGTCGGACGAGGGCTCGACAGGCGCAGGAAGCGCACGCGTCGATTGGTGTAGCGCGCCGTCACGCCCGGCACCAGCGCCACGCCCAGGCCGCTCTCCACCAGGCTGACGATGGTCTGCACCTGCACGGCCTCCTGCGTGATGCGGGGCACGAAGCCGGCCTGCTGGCATAGCAGCATCGCCACGGCTTGCAGGTTCGGCACGTCGGCACTGGGATGCATGATGAACGGCTCGTCGGCCAGCGCCTTCAGCGCGATGCTGTCCTGGCTGGCGAAGCGGCTCTCGGCGGGCACGGCTGCCATGAACGAATCGGACTCCAGCGGCAGCAGCTGAAAAGGCCCGCTGCTCAGGATCGGAAAACGCACCAGGCCGGCGTCGAGCTGGCCGCGCTCGATGCGGTCGAGGATCGCCGCCGAGGTCGATTCATGCAGGATCAGCTCGATGCCGGGGTGTTCGCCGCGAAACGCCGGAATCAGCCGGGGCAGCAGCGCATAGGTGGCCGATCCGACAAATCCCACACGCAGCGCGCCGCGCTCGCCATGGGCCGCCGATTGCGCGGCGGCGCGGGCCTGCTCCGCATGGAACAGCGCACGCCGCGCATCGTTCAGGGCGGCCTCGCCGGCCTGGGTCAGGCGGACGCCACGTGTGGTGCGCACGAACAGCGGCGTGCCCAGCGACGCTTCCAGCTTGCGGATCGAGATGGACAGCGGCGGTTGCGCCATGTGCAGGCGCTCGGCGGCGCGGTGGAAGTTGCCGGTTTCGGCAAGCACGACAAACTGCTGAAGCTGGCGCAGGTCCATGGCGATATACAACCGATATCAGTTCCTAAATATCTAATATTAGACGCAAGCGGCCGGCTGGACTACGCTAGGCCCCCATCAGATCCATAAAGCCATAAGGAGACACCGCGATGCTGCCATTGTCAGGTATCCGTGTCGTCGACCTGTCGACCGTCGTGATGGGCCCCTACGCCAGCCAGTGGCTGGCCGACCTGGGCGCCGAAGTCATCAAGGTGGAAACGCCCGACGGCGATTCCACGCGCCGCACCGGCCCGGCCACCGAAGATGGCATGTCCGCCATTTTTCTGGGTGTGAACCGCAGCAAGAAGAGCGTGGTGCTGAACCTGAAGCAGCCGGCCGCGCAGGCGGCGCTGCACAAGCTGCTGGACACGGCCGATGTGTTCCTGCACAGCATGCGGCCGCAGAAGCTGGGCAGGCTGGACCTGGATCCGGCCAGCGTCATGGCGCGCCATCCGCAACTGGTCTATGTGAGCCTGCTGGGCTTTGCCGAGGATGGCCCCTATGGCGGCCGGCCCGCCTACGACGACATCATCCAGGGGCTGTGCGGCAATGCCGCGCTGATGGCCGCGCAGACCGGCACCGTGCGCTATTTCCCGACCATCTCGGCGGACAAGACCAGCGGCCTGGTGGCCGCGCTGTCGATTTCCGCCGCGCTGGCCGGGCGCGAGCGCAACGGCGGCAAGGGCGGCATGGTCGAAGTGCCGATGTTCGAATCGATGGTGGCGTTCAACCTGGTCGAGCACCTGTATGGCCAGCATTTCGAGCCGCCACGCGCCACGGCCGGTTATCCGCGCGTGCTGGCGCCGTTGCGTCGGCCGTACCAGACGGCCGACGGCTACGTCTGCATGATGCCGTACACCGACGCCCACTGGCGCGACTTCTTCCAGGCCGCCGGCCGCGACGACCTGGCCGCCGATGCGCGCTTCACCGACATCGCCGCGCGCACGCGCCATATCGAGACGCTTTACGAGATCACCGGCGAACTGGTGCGCGAACGCAGCACCGACGACTGGCTGGCGCTGTGCGAATCGCTGCAGATTCCGGTCGCGCGTGTGAACGACCTGGATGAGCTGGTCGATGACCCGCACCTGCGGGCCACGGGTTTCTTCGATCAGGTGGACGACCCTGCCATGGGCACGCTGCGCTTTCCGGGGGCGCCGGTGCGCTTCGACGGCGAGCGCGCGCATGCCGCCGTGCCGCCGCGGCTGGGCGAGCACACGCGCGAAGTGTTGGGCAGCCTGGGCCTGAGCGACGCCGAGATTGCCGCGCTGCGCGACTGACCCTCGAACACCCCCATCGACACACGACACGGAGACGACATGACCGCAGCACAGCCGCAACGCCTGGGACAGGGCTTCTACTGGCAGGACATCCGCGATGGGCAGGTATTCGAGACCTTCCGCCGTACCGTGACCGAGACCGACCTGGTCAACTTCATTTCGGTCACCGGCATGCTGGAGGCCATTTTTATCGAGGAAGGCTACGAGGCCGGCGCCATCAAGGGCCGTCCGGTGCCGGCCGCGCTGACCTATGCGCTGATCGAGGGCTTCATCCTGCAGACGATGATCCAGGGCACGGGCCTGGCCATGCTGGAGCTGACCCAGAAGATCCACGGCCCGGTGCTGGTGGGCGACACGATCCACGCGCGCATTACCGTGACCGGCGTGCGGCCGACGTCGAAGAGCGGCCGCGCCGTGGTGGATTCGTCGATCGAGGTGTTCAACCAGCGCCAGGCGTTGGTCATGACCTATACCGCGCGGCGGCTGCTGGCCGGACGCGAGGCCTGACACGGCCCGACGACCCACGGCGTGACGGCAGGTCACGTCGGTCGCGCGCTGCCCGGCCCTGGAAGGGGGCCGGGTCAGGACACGGTTTTTACCGGAGGAGACAAACATGCCCACACAGAGCAGAATTGCCAGGCATTGCTTCAGCATTCCCACGCGCCGCGCATGGCTGCTGGCACTGGCGGGGTGCGCGCTGGCCGTAGCCGCACTGCCTCGCGCGACGCTGGCCGCCACCTATCCCGACCGGCCGATCCGGCTGGTGGTGCCGTTCCCGCCCGGCGGGCCCACCGACCTGGTGTCGCGCGTGATCGCCCGGAAGATGTCGGACGAACTGGGCCAGCAGGTGCTGGTCGACAACCGGCCGGGCGCCAACGGCAATATCGGCAACGAGATCGTCGCCAAGGCGCCCGCCGATGGCTACACGGTGCTTTACAACACATCGTCCATCGCGCTCAGCCAGGCGCTGTACAAGAAGCTGCCCTACGACGTCAAGCGCGACCTGCTGCCCGTGGCCATGACGGCCAATGTGCCGCTGGTGCTGGAAGTCAACGCGCAGGTGCCGGCGAACACGGTGCCGGAGTTCGTGGCGTGGCTCAAGTCGCATCCCGGCAAGATGACGTATGGATCGGCCGGCAACGGCAATGTCACGCATCTGGCCGCGTTCCTGTTCCTGCAGGCCAACGGGCTGGACGCGGTGCATGCGCCGTACAAGGGCAGCGCGCCCGCGCTGACTGATCTGGCCAGCGGCCAGGTGCAGTTCATGACCGATACGATCAATTCGTCGCTGCCGTTCATCCGCGACAGGCGCATGAAGGCGCTGGCCGTGACCAGCGCCGCGCGCAGCGCGCAGCTGCCCGACGTGCCGACGCTGGCGGAATCGGGCATGCCGGGATTCGAGGTCGGTGCCTGGCAGGGCATGATGGTGCCGGCGAAAACGTCGCCCGACATCGTGCGCAAGCTCAACGCCGCCGCGCTGAAGGCGCTGGGCTCGGCCGACGTGCGTGCCAGCCTGGCAGCGCAGGGCGCCGAAGCGCGCGGCTCCAGCCCCGACGCCTACGCGAAATACCTGACCCAGGAAATCGACCGCTGGCAGAAGGTGGTCAAGGACACCGGCGTGACGCTGGACTGACCGGCAGCCGGTGAATCGATCGGTAAAGGAGTCGACATTGCATCCGTTGTTTGGCACGTTTGCGCTGACTGCCTTGCCTGCCGGGGCCGCTGCGTTCCGGCGGGAAGTCAAGGCCTTTCTGCAGGACCACCTGCCCGCGCTGCCGCCCGATGTGCGCGCACGCTCGTGGATGGGGTTCGATGCCGGCTTCAGCCGCGCGCTGGCCCGGCGCGGATGGGTCGGCATCACGCTCCCCGCGCAGTACGGCGGGGCCGGCCTCGACGCGTTCTCGCGCTTCGTGCTGGTAGAGGAGCTGCTGGCCTGCGGCGCGCCGGTATCGGCGCACTGGATCGCCGACCGCCAGAGCGGGCCGCTGATCCTGCGTTACGGCACCGACGCGCAACGGGCGTTCTACCTGCCGCGCATCTGCCGGGGCGAGGCGTTCTTCTGCATCGGCATGAGCGAGCCCAATTCGGGCTCCGACCTGGCCAGCGTGGCCACGCGCGCCGTGCCGCTGCCCGATGGCGGGTGGCGCCTGAATGGCCGCAAGATCTGGACGACCAATGCCGATCGCTGCCACTTCATGCTGGCGCTGGTGCGGACATCGGGCGAGACCGGAGACCGGCAGAAAGGGTTGTCGCAGGTGATTGTCGACCTGTCGCTGCCGGGCGTGACCGTGCGGCCGATCCACGACCTGGCCGGCGATGCGCATTTCTCGGAAGTCAGCTTCGAAGACGTGCAGTTGCCCGCCGATGCGCTGGTCGGGCAGGCGGGCGCGGGCTGGGAGCAGGTCAACGCGGAACTGGCTTTCGAGCGTAGCGGCCCCGAGCGGCTGTATTCGAGCGTGGTGCTGCTCGATGCCTGGATGGCCGCGCTGCGCCGCCAGCCGGCGGTGCAGCGCGATCTGGTGACGATCGGCCGGATCATGGGGCAACTGGCCACGCTGCGCGCCATGTCCCTGGCCGTGACCGCAAAGCTGGCGGCCGGCGAAAGCCCCCTGGTCGAGGCCGCGCTGGTCAAGGACCTTGGCACGGGACTGGAACAGTCGATCGGCGCGCTGGCCGAGGCGGCGCTGGGCGACGAAGCCGGCCTGGCTGCCGATGCCGACCTGTATCGCACGGCGGCCTATGTGAGCCAGATTTCACCGACCTATTCGCTGCGGGGCGGCACGCGCGAGATCCTGCGCGGAATGATCGCGCGGGGCCTGGGACTACGCTGACACGGAGAAAGGGCATGGACGACATTTACGCCGATGCGCTGGAAACGGTGCTGCGCGATCACTGCACGCCGGCCGTGGTGCGCGCCATCGAAGCCGGTTCCGAAGCCGCTGCCGCCGCGCTCTGGGCGCAGCTCGACGCCAGCGGCTTCGCGGATAGCCTGCTGCCCGACGCCGGGCTGACGCTGCGCGACCTGCTGCCGATGCTGCTGGTCACCGGCCGGTACGCTACACCGCTGCCGCTGGGCCAGACGATTTTTGCGCGCGCGCTGCTGCATGCGGCCGGCGTGGCGATACCGGACGGCCCCATCGCACTGGCCAGTTTCGGCTTGCAAGCGCGCACCCTGGTTGCCGATGGCGCCACGGCAAGCTGGTTCCTCGCGCAGCAGGCGGATCGCGTCTGTCTGCTGCCTCGCGACGCCGCCGATGTGGCGCCGACCGGGGTGCACGCTGACCTCACCGTCAGCATCGCAGGTACGCCGGCGGCAGCCTTTGCCTTGCCGCCGGGCACGCTGCGCACGATAGGTGCCGCACTGCATGCCGCGCAGATGGCCGGGGCCATCGCCCGTGTGTTCGATCTGACCCTGCAGTACGCCAACGACCGCGTGCAGTTTGGCCGGCCTGTGGGCAAGTTCCAGGCGATCCAGCACCAGATCAGCGTGATGGCCGAGCAGGTGGCGGCCACCCGAATGGCCGGGCAGATCGCATTCTCCGGCGATGGCGCGACGCCGCATCGCATGCACGCGGCCATCGCCAAGTTCGGTGCCAGCGACGCCGTTGCGCCGGTCACGTCGATGGCGCATGCGGTGCACGGGGCTATCGGCATTACCGCCGAATACGACCTGCAGCTTTATACGCGGCGGCTGCACGCATGGCGCGTGGCCGACGGGTCGGAACGATACTGGGCCCGCGAGATCGGCCAGGCCGCGTGCGAGGCGAAGGGTGGTGCGGTGGACATCATCCGCGCCTGGAGCGGCGAGGCCGTGTAACGAGACGTGGATCGACGATCGGGCCGGCAGTACCGTGGTCCGCTACCGTCGTCCGGCAGCGCGTCAGGAAATGGAAGCCGGCGACGGCGGCCCGTGCACCAGCGCTTCCAGGCACGCCTGTTCGAGCGCCATTGTCCCCGGTCCAAATGGAGCTTGGGCGGCACATGGCGAACGTCGTGCCGCTGCCACGCAGCGGGCGTGGCGCAGCTTCAGTGGCCGGTCATTTCCACGCGGCAGTCCATTTCGGGCTTGCCGGGCAACACAAGCCGGGCGTCGGGGCCTTTGTCCCAGAACTGGGCCTCGCCGTCCTTGAGCGTGGCCGCATAGCGTGCGCCCGAGGCCGCGGGGGCCTGCTGCAGCACGATTTGCTGATCCAGCCAGCGCAGGTAGGCGTAGCCGGGGTCGGTCTGCACGAAGGTGCCGGCGATCACCGCATCCACGCCGGGGCAGCGGATATTGAACGGACCCCGGCTGATGCCACGGTCGTCCTGGGTGCGCGCGCCTGCGTAGCTGTGACGGAGGTCGGAGATGCGCTGCAGGTAGGTGGTGGCGGTGCAGGCGTGCGCGTCGTCGGCCTTCCAGCAGTCGTTGCGGCCCTTGATCCAGCCCCGTTGCTCGGCGATCAGCGATTTCTTCTGCGCGGTCGGCAGCGACCTCGCGTCGAGCGCCAGGCCGTAGAGCCGGGTGGTTTCGCGGTCCAGCCGCGCCAGGGAGGCGTCCTTGCACACCATCTGTTCGATCTGGCCCTCCGCCTTCTTGCAGTCGAAGCTCGGCATGGCTGTGGTCTGTGCGGCGTGCGCCGGGCTGGCGAGAACCAGAAGGGCCAGCAGCAGGGGCGGGGCGGCCGGCAGGGCGAGGTGGCTGGGCATGGCAGGAACTCCTGCGGGCCGCTCAGCCCGCGTTGCGATCGATCACGACAAAATGCTTGCGCACGGGTTCGATGACTTCGAAGACGCCTTCGAAGCCCGCCGGGATCACGCAGGCATCGCCCGGGCCGAACTCCCGTGCGCTACCAGTATGGCTGGTGATGCGCAGCCGGCCACTGATCACGCAGAAGAATTCTTCCTTGCCGGCCGGAAAGGCGATGCGCCACGCTCCCGGCTGGCACGCCCAGATGCCACAGTCGAAATCGCCCTGCCCGGCGCTGTAGTGCGTCCAGGTGGTGCGATCCGGATTGCCCTGTACCAGGCGGTCGGGACGGGGGTTGTCGTGGGCAGGCGCCGGTTCGGCGCGGAAATCGATCAGGGAGACGGGGGCGCGGGGCGATGGATGCGACATGGGTGGGCAACCCGGCGAAAGCCGGGCAAGGCAGGGTGTAAAGCCGTAAGTGTAGCCGCCGATGGCGGGCCCGCGCGGGCGCGGGGCGGGCTCGGCGGTCATCGGTCAGCGGCCGGTTGCCTTGTCGCGCAGGAAGGCAACCAGCGTCGTGACGGCACGCGTCTGGTAGCGGGCCGGCATGTATAACAGGAACATGGTGGTGCGCAGGAACGCCAGATCCTGGGGCGGCAGCGGCAATTGGAGCAAGGCGCCGGCGGCCAGGTCCCGATCGACCATGTAGTGGGGCACCAGCCCCACGCCGAGCCCTTGCAGGATGGCGTCGCGAAGGAAGAAGAAGTTTGCCGACATCAGCCGTGGTCGGATATTTGGCACGCCGCCCGCCGCGCCCGCCCGGCCCGCCGCATGTAATTTCTGGCCGGTCAGTTCCGACGTGATCAACGGCAGGTCCCGAAACTGGTCGAGCGTGCGCGGCATGCCGTATTGGCCCACAAGCTGCGGGGTGGCGCAGGCGACATATTCCACATCGCCAAGGCTGTGGGCCACCGCATTGGTTGGCGCTTCTGCCATGACGCGGATAGAGAAGTCGACCGCACCCTTGATCAGGTCCTCGATGTCGTTATCGAAGATGACGTTGAGCGTAATGGCAGGGTACATCGTCATGAATTCGATGAACCAGGCCGACATGGTGTGCTGGCCGAACCCACTCGGCACGCTGAGCCGCACCGTGCCGCTCAGGCGCTTGCCCAGGCTCTGCACCGACTCCTGCGCGGCCAGCAGTTCCTGCCGGATGGCGCGGCCATGTTCGTAGAGTTGCCATCCCAGTTCGGTGGGTTCCAGCTGCCGGGTGCTCCGCCTGAGCAGTTCGGCGCCCAGCTGCCGCTCGAAATGATTGAGCCGCTTGCTCACATTGGCGCGGCTCATGCCAAGCTGGCTGGCGGCGCGGCTCAGGTTTCCCGCGTCGATGATATCGACCAGCAGTGCAAGCGCGTTCAGGTCCATTGTCAACTTTAAGTTTTCATATATGTTGAAAATTGGTTGCAATTGTCAAGGATTCGGAACATATGGACAATGCTTCCTCGTCAATACAACCGGACCTCCCTGGCAGGAACAGATCCGGACGCGGGGAGACGCAGCAAAATGAATCAAGAAAACATGGCATCGCTGCCGCTGGCTGGCGTGCGGGTGCTGGACCTGTCACGTGTGCTGGCAGGGCCGATGTGCGCCATGGCTCTGGCCGACCTCGGTGCGGACGTCATCAAGGTCGAACATCCCGCCCGGGGCGACGACACCCGCGACTGGGGCGTGCGCATCGGCACGCGCAATACCTCCTACTTCAATAGCGCCAACCGCAACAAGCGTTCGGTGACGCTGGACCTGCAGACCGAAGCGGGCCTGGCGCTGGCGCGGCAACTCGCCGCGCAGTGCGACGTGGTGATCCAGAACTTCAAGGTGGGCGGCGCCGAGAAACTCGGCCTGGGCTATGAACAGTTCAGCGAGATCAATCCGCGCCTGGTCTACTGCTCGATTTCCGGCTATGCACGGTTCACCCCGGAAGCCGAACGGCCCGGCTACGACCTCGTGGTGCAGGGCGAGTCTGGCGTGATGGCGACCAACGGCGAGGCCGGCCAAGGCCCGCTGAAGTTCGGCGTGGCCGCCGTGGACATGTTCACGGGCATGTATTCCGCCCAGGCGATCCTGGCCGCGCTGTTCGCGCGCCAGGCCAGCGGCCGCGGCCGCCACGTGCAAATGGCGCTCTACGACTGCGGCGTGATGATCACGTCGTACTACGGCATGGAGGCCTTGCTGAAGGCCGGCGATCCGCCCAAGTTCGGCAATGCGCATCCGTCCATCGTCCCCTATGGCGTGTTCGAAGCGGCCGACGGTCCGCTGGTCATCACGGTTGGCAACAACGGACAGTTCCAGCGATTCTGCCGCGAGGTCATCGGCTGCCCGGAATGGGCGGACGATGAACGCTTTGCCACCAACACCGCCCGCTCGGCGCATCGTGACGTGCTGCTTGCGCAGGTACGCGAACGGCTCCAACGCTTTACGCGAGCCGACCTGCTGCAGCGCCTGACGGCTGCGCAAATCCCATGCGGCGAGGTGCTGGGCATGCTGGACGCCCTGCAATCCGAACGCACGGCGCAGGCGGGCCTGCTGCATCGTTTCGAGGACAGCGAGGCTGGCACGCAGGCCGTGCTGGCGCCCCCGTATGCGCTCGATGGTCAGCGCCTGCCGGTGCGCATGCCGCCGCCCCACATGGGACAGCACACGCACGAGGTGTTCAAGGAATTGCTGAAGCTCGACGACAACGCCATCGCGGATCTGCAATCCCGGGGCGTGATCTGACACCCCGAATTTTCGATCGACAGGAGACAAGACAATGACCAAGCTGCTACTGAGCCGCCGCCAGGTACTGAAGGCGGGGGCCGCCGCGTCGATGGCTGCCGTGATGCCATCGGTGCTGGCCAAGACCGACTGGCCCGACAAGTTCATCAAGATGGTGGTGGCATTCCCCGCCGGCGGCCCCACCGATACCGCCGCGCGCATCGTGGCGCAGAAGCTGTCGGAACGTCTCGGGCAGCAGGTCATCATCGAGAACAAGCCCGGTGCTTCGGGATCGATCGGCACGGCCAGCTTCATCCGCAGTCCGGCCGATGGCTACAACCTGTCGATGTTCGGCATGCCGGCCCTGCTGGCGCCGCTGATGTACAAGACCAACGCCTACGACGTCAAGAAGGACTTCCTGTCCGTGGCCACGGTCTATGTGCTGCCGATGGCCATCGTCATCAACCCGGCAGTGGTGCCGCATGTCGATACGCTGGCGGACCTGATCCGCTTTGCCAAGGCCAGCAAAACCCCGTTGAGCTATACCAGCTCGGGCACCGGCAGCTTTGGTCACCTCGCCATGGAGCAGCTCAAGGACCTGGGCGGCTTCGACGTGCTGCACGTGCCCTACCGTGGCAGCGCCCCGGCCGTGGCCGACCTGCTCGGCGGCCAGGTGGGCATCATGTTTGCCGACGTGGTCGCCGCGCTGCCGCATATCCGCGCCGGCAAGCTCAAGGCCATCGCACTCAGCTCGCCCAACGCCCGGGTACTGCTGCCGGGCGTGAAGACCGTCTCGGAGCAAGGCTTCCCGGGATTCGACTTCGATTCCTGGGGCGGCCTGATCGCGCCGCTGGACACCCCGCAGCCCATCGTCGATCGCATCGCCGGCGAAACGCGCGACATCCTCGGCAAGGACAAGGAGCTGCAGCAGAAGCTGGTCAGCGCGGGCGCCATCGCGTCGTTCCAGGACGGCAAGCAGATGCAGGCGCGGCTCAACAAGGACTACGACCGGTGGAGCGCCATCGTCAAGGCAAAGGGCATCAGTGCAAGCTGAGGCGGGTCGCCCCGGGCAGTGGCCCGGCACGTGAATTCGGCAAGGGGGGGCCGGCATGCGTCGCGCGGGCGGCCCCCTGCCGAAGGGATCGACCAGCCGCACGCCGGTCTGGGCGAAGTCACGTACGTTGCGCGTGACCACGGCCAGCCCGTGGATCATCGCGGTGGCCGCGATCAGCTTGTCCAGCGGGTTCTCCGGATGGGGCACCCGCAGGTGGCCCCATAGCTCGACCACGCGCGCGTCCACCCCAAGGATGTTGTGCGCGTAGCGGCGTTGGACCGCCAGCAGCCATTCATCCAGCGCCTGGCATTGCTGCCGGTCGCCCCGGAAGCGCTTCAGTTCCACGCCGCGCCGCAATTCCCCCATCGTCACCACCGACACGAACAGGGCGTGGCCATCGGCCTCGGCATTGTCGAAGAAGGCCTGCACGCCGGGATCGGCCCGGCGCCCCTTGCGGCTTTCGCTGATGACATCGGTATCGATCAGGTACATGTGCCGGCCCCGCGTCAGTGAATTCGTGCGAAGTCCTGGTCGTCGTACGCGTCGCCAGGCGGAATCGTCTTGAGGAATGCCGCGAACGTGGGCTTGCGGGCCGATTTGGCGCGGCTCGTACGCGATTTGCCGCCGCTGCGTGACTGACCGCCCGCGTCAGCGCCGGCCGTGCCTTCATCGAGACCACCGGCATTGGATTTGTCGTGCTGCTTCATGCTGGACCTCCGTCATGAGTGAATGAGCGAGGCGCCATCTTGCATGCCGGAAGGGCTGAAATTTGTGTCCGGATGTGACGGGTGATCGACTGTTGATCCAGCGCAATGGGGTGGCCGGCGAGCGCGGGGGACGCCAAATCCGCCCCCAAAAAGAAATACCCCGACGCGCGGGATCGTCGGGGTAGTAAGAGTTGCCAAGTCGTTTGGGGTCGTGTCGAAATGACCCTGCGTCAGTGTGACGTTCCCTACCTGCTACGCCAATAACTCACATGAGTTATTGGCGTATCCGGAACAATCGCTGGCGGATGCAGTATTGCATCGCAGAATTCTGAACAAAGGAACGAAATTCCGAATGTGGGACGTACGCGCCGCCCCAGCCGTTGTTTCATCGCGATCCGCGCCCGCCCAGACCATCGATCGCCGGTTTCGGGGCGGCCCGCCTTGCTGCGTTGCGCCGGGTGCCCTGGATACATCGCCAGTAGTGCGCTGACCACACCGTTGGTCCAGCCGAAGCCGTCCTGCAGCGGGTATTCGCCCCCGCCCCCGCCTTCGGCGCCGCCGGTGCGGCGTCGCTGCAGCCGGTATTTTTCCACCATCTTGTATTCCGAGACATAGAGGCTGGCCACCGTCCGGAGCCACCGGTGCGCAATCTCGTCCGCCAGCGCGTCGCAGCCATAGCGCCGCAGGCCAACGATGCCGATCCACTGCAGCGGTGCCCAGCCGTTCGGACGGTCCCATTGCTCGCCGGAATCGATCTCCGTGGTGGCCAGGCCGCCTTCCTCGATCAGCCGGGCGGCCACCACGTCGGCCACCTGTGCGGCTTGCCCCGCGGTGGCCAGGCCCAGGAACAGCGGCATCAGGGTGGCTGCGCTCAGACAGGAACGCGGTGTGCCGCGATGCCAATCGAAGTCGACGAAGGCGCCCGTGCCGGCGTCCCACATGATCGCGGCGATTGCCTGCCGGCGACGGTCCGCCGCTTCGCGATAGCGCGTGGCGCGGTCGATGTCGCCGGCGCGCTCGCAGAGTTCGCCCAGGCGGCATTCGGTATGCCAGAGCAGGGCGTTCAGGTCGATGGGCAGGATTGCCGTGGTGCGGATGGTGGCCAGGTCGCAGGTTGGCTGACCGCCGGCCAGGCCTGGTTCGCACCAGCGCGAGCTGAAGTCCCAGCCAGATTCCGCCGCGGCGCGCAGGTCGCGGAATACCAGGTGCGCGGGCCGGTCGGCGCGCCGGGCCGTGGCCACATCTTCCAGGTAGGCTTCCTCGCGCGGATGGGCGCGGTCGTCCCAGTAACGGTTGAGCAATGCGCCGCCGGGCAGGCGCACCAGGCGCCGGTAGGCGTTGCCGCGGGCCAGGTGCGCGGCGCCGTCCATCCAGAACGCATATTCGCGCTCGAGCTGGGGCAAATAGCGTACGGCCGCATCGACGCCCTGGTCTTCGAACAGATCGGTCATCAGCGCAAACACGGGCGGCTGCGAACGGCTCAGGTAGTACGACCGCGTGCCGTTGGGCACCAGCCCGTAGGTGTCCAGCAGGTAGGCGAAGTTGTCGGCCATGGCGCGCAGCAGGTCGTGCCGGCCGCTGGCCGACAGGCCCAGCATGGTGAAATACGAATCCCAGTAGTACAGCTCGCGAAAGCGCCCGCCAGGCACGACATAGGGCCGGGGTAGCGGCAGCAGCGAACATCGCGGCGGATGCTCGGCGGGTTCGCGCGTGAGCACGGGCCACAGCCCGTCGATGTGCTCGCGCATCGAATTGTCCGGATTGGACTGGTAGTGGTCGTCCGAAACCGTCTCGCGGGCAAAAAAGTTGCGCACGAAGGCCTCCAGCGAGAAGCCGGGCGCCTCCCGCTCGGCGCGGTAGCGCGACAGGATGGCCTCGGGCGCGTCGAGCGGAATGCAGTCGGGAAAGGTCTTGCTGTCCGCGAACATGCCGCTGGCCTGCACGTCGACGAACAGTTCGGCATAGCGTTCCGCCGGCGACATGGTGTCGGCGTCCGCGCACCCGGGCAGCGTGCACGGGGCGGGGATGGGCAAATGGGTGACCGCTGGCGCGTGCCGGTGGCAATGCCGTTGCAACGGTGGCTGGCCCGGCGCGGGCTCGGGACCGGGGCCCGGGGCCGCCGTCGTGGCGGCCGGCGCAGAAGCGGGGGCAGCCGGATGCGGCGCGGCATCCGCCGTGGCGGGCTGGGTTCGAGTGGAAACGTGTGGGGTGCCGCCGGCCGAGTCGACGTTATTGTTCCGCATAGTTCCAGAGCAGTCCGCCATCGATCACGAGCGTGGTGCCGGTGATGTAGTCGGCATCGGCGCTTGCCAGGTAGGCCACCAGTCCGGCGACTTCGTCGGGCTGGCCGAGCCGCCCCAGCGGGATGTTGGCCAGCAATGCCTGCAGTTCCGCGCGGTCGGCCATCAGCTTGCGGTTGATCGGCGTCTGGATGGCGCCCGGTGCGATGTTGTTGACCGTGATGCCGGCCGGCGCCAGTTCGATGGCCAGGTTGCGCATCATCATGCGCAGGCCGCCCTTGCTGGCGCAGTAGCTCGTGAAATGCGGAAAGGGCAGGTCTTCGTGCACGGAGCTGATGTTGATGACCTTGCCCCCGAGCTTGCGCGCCAGCCGGTGCTTCACGAATTGCTGCGTGAGGAAGAAAGGCCCCTTGAGATTGGTATCGAGCACGCGGTCGTAGTCGGCCTCGCTCACCTCGGCAAACGGGGCCCGCACTTCGACGCCGGCGTTGTTGACCAGGATGTCGAGACTGCCAGCGGGAGCGACCGCCGCCACGGCCTGGTCGACGATGGCAAAAGCCTGCGCCACATTGCCGATATCGCCCGCCACCACATGGGCGCTGCGGCCGGCGGCGCGCACGCCATCGGCCGTTTCTGCCGACTCGGCGTCAAGCTTGTGCACCGCAACAACGATATCGGCGCCTTCCTGCGCCAGGCGCAACGCTATGGCGCGGCCGATGCCACCCGCGCCACCCGTTACCAGGGCAGTCTTGCCTTGCAGCCGCATGGGGAACCTCCTGCATTCAGGGTGGTGTCACCGTCAGAGCCACGCGCCGGACGCGAAGTTCAAACGGCGCCACAACATGTTCCGACCTTGCCACGCCCGACGGCGGGCCGGTATAGGCACAGTCCGAATCTGGTGTCGGCCTGCGGCTCAATCGTGCGTGGCGGGGTCGGGGGCGGCGGTCTGGCCGTCAGCGTCGGGAGCGTCGCCAGGGTTGGAAGGGGCGCCAGGGTCGGACGCGTCGGAAGCGTCGGAAGCGTCGGCAGGGTCGCCAGGGTCGCCAGGGT
Source organism: Ralstonia sp. 25mfcol4.1 (assembly GCF_900104095.1). Classification (GTDB taxonomy): domain Bacteria; phylum Pseudomonadota; class Gammaproteobacteria; order Burkholderiales; family Burkholderiaceae; genus Cupriavidus. Next base: position 15,801 of record NZ_FNJO01000005.1, read on the forward strand.
CGGTAGGGTCGGTCGCCAGTCCGAGCAGGGCCAGAACGTTGGCGGCGGCCTGTGCCACGGTGCCCGCATGGGCCGGCATGATCAGGTGGGCGATGTCGCGATAGAGCGGATCGCGCTCGCAGAACAGGGCTTCGAGCCGGGCGCGCGGGTTGTCCACCTGCAGCAGCGGACGGTTGCGGTTGCGCCGCACGCGGCGCCACAGTTCGGGCAGAGTGGCGTCCAGATAGATCACGTGGCCCCGCGCGCGCAGCATTTCGCGGTTCTCCGGCCTCAGCACGATGCCGCCGCCGGTGGCCAGCACAATGCCGCTGCGTTGCGTCAGTTCGTCCAGGATGCGGGTTTCACGGCGGCGGAAACCTTCTTCGCCTTCCAGCTCGAAGATGGTGGTGATGCGCACCCCGCAGCGCGATTCGATCTCGTGATCGGTATCGAAGAACGGACGGCCAAGCCGACGCGCGACGGTTCGCCCGATCGTCGTCTTGCCGGCGCCCATGAAGCCGATGAAAAAGAGGTTGTCTGACGTGGATCGGGGTTCCAAAAGTATGCGCCGCAGCGTGCCATCCCATTCTTCGCAACGGTAGCACGTAATGGCGTTTTCGCCATAGCGCAGCGGATTGGCGGGACGAAGCCGAATCGGCGCCGCTTCGGCCCGTGCCGCCGCGGCCGCCTCTCAGTGACCGGGCACGGTCTTGCTGGCCGGTTCTGCGGCATCCGCTGCGGCACCCGCCCCGGAGAACTGCTTGACCACCAGCGCCCCGGCCGCGATGAACGCCGGCACCGCCAGCAGCGTGAAGATGGCGTCGAAGCCCAGATGCATGCGCAGCAGTTCGGCGCCCAGCAGCGCACCTGCAATGCCGCCAAAGCGGCCGATGCCGAGCATCCAGGCCACGCCGGTGGCACGGCCCTGCGTGGGGTAGAAGCTCGCTGCCAGCGTGGGCATCGACGACTGCGCGCCATTCATGGCCGTGCCGGCCAGGAAGATCAGCAGGCCCAGTACGAACTGGTCGCCGCCCGCGCCATGGCCCACCGTGTAGATCAACACGCCGGTCAGCGCATAGGTGAACGCAATCACCTTGTTCGGGTTGAAGCGGTCCATGAACCAGCCGGCAGCAATCGTACCGATACCACCGCCCAGCGGGAACAGCGCGGTCAGCAGCGAGGCGCGCTGCAGCGTGAATCCGGCGTCCTTCATCAGCGTCGGCATCCAGCTGGTCAGCAGGTAGAAGATCACCAGGCCCATGAAGTACGTGAGCCAGAGCATGGCCGATCCCACGCGATAGCGCGGCGCCAGCACCGTGCCCACGGCAGACCGGGCAGCCGGCGCCGTCTCGTTGATCGTGAAGACCTGTGCGGCGCCCAGCGCGGCGCCCGTCACGCGTGCCAGCACCTTGCGGATCTGGTCGGCGGGGTACTGGCGCACCACCATGTAGCGGATCGATTCGGGCAGCGCGGCCACCAGCACTACGGCCAGCACCAGCGGCACGATGCCGCCGAAGACCAGCACGCTATGCCAGCCAAAATGGGGAATGATGGCCGCCGCAAAGAAGCCGCCGCCAGCCGACCCAAGCGGAAAGCCGCAGAACATCGTGTTCACCAGGATCGCGCGGCGGCGGGCCGGCGCGTACTCGGACATCAGCGTCACCGCGTTGGGCATCGCGGCGCCGAGCCCGACGCCCGTCAGGAATCGCAGCACGGTCAGCCATGTCACCGATGGCGCGAAGGCGGTGGCTAGGCTGCAGGCGCCGAAGAAGAACACCGACAGCACCAGCACCCGCTTGCGTCCCACGCGGTCGGCCATCGGCCCGGCGAAGATCGCGCCGAATGCCAGCCCGAACAGCGCGGCGCTCATGACCGGGCCGAGTGACGATTTCTCGATGCCCCACTCCTGGACAAGGGCCGGAGCGATATATCCCATGGCGGCTGTGTCGAAACCGTCGATCGCGACGATCAGGAAACATAGAACCAAGATGAGCCACTGATACGCGGAGAACCGGTGGCTGTCGATAAATGACTGCACGTCGAGCGTGCCAGTCGCGGGGCGCGGGGTGTGGGACATGGTGTCTCCGTTCTTCGGATCAGTTACAGGCCCGACCGAGCAGTCCGTCAGGCATTTTTCGTTCTCGGTTCGCCTTGTTTGTTCTATAGGCGAACTCATGTTCTCGATAGGAACGGATCATACGCAGCGTTTTTCGCCACGAAATATCGGCGTTAACCCGCAAGCGGCGTGACGCGCGACGGGGGCCAAAGCGTGCCGGCCCGCGCGGCCAAAGGGCTGGCGGCGGGATGGAAGGGGTCGCAAGATTGTTTTGACGCGGGCCCGGCACCACGGCAAAAGTGCTGCACAGCGATCAGGCCAGCGGATCAGCGCCGGGTCATCGACTCCGCCGGATGGGCGGCGGCGATGCCCCGGATGGTTTCCGCCAACGCCTCGGCCACCGGTCCCAATGTGCGGTCGCTGCGGCGTAGCAGGCCGATCGGTTCCTCGGTGCCTTGGGTATCGACCGGCAGCAGCACCATCTCGCCCCCGGCCACCGCCCGGCGCGTGGCCGACAACGGCGCGGCCCACACGCTATCGCCCTGCTGCGTCAGCAGGCGGCCCAGGTAGGCGTCGGCGGTTTCCAGGCAACCTTCGGGCAGCGCAAAGCCGTGGCGGGCCAGCAGGCTTTCGGTACTGTGGCGCGGGATGGAACCGACGGCCGGCACCACCATCGGCCACGCCACGACGTCGCGCAGGGTCGGGCGGGGCTGCGCCGCCAGCGGGTGTCCGGCGCGCACGGCCAGCACCAGCGGCTCGGCCGCAAGCGATTCGAACCACAAGCCTTCCATGGCCGCCGGGTCGTCCATGCGGCCGATCACCACGTCGAGCACATCCGCCTTGAGCAGGTCGATCAGCGTGCGGTTCATGCCGCTCTGCACGGCCAGCGCCACCTCGGGATGCGTGGTGCGGAAGGCCGTTACGGCATCGAGCAGCAGCGCCGGCACGATGCTCGGCAGGGCGCCCACGCGGATGCGCTCGTGGCGTGTGGCGTCCGTGGCCGCAAGGCTGTCGGCCGCGGCGTCGATGTCTTCGACGATCCGCAGCGCATGGCGCAGGAAACGCATGCCGGCTGCGGTCAGGGTGGTGCCGGCCCGCTGGCGCACCAGCAGCCGGGCGCCGACCAGTTCCTCCAGTTCGGTCAGCGTCTTCGACACCGCAGGCTGCGTCAGGCCCAGCTGCTCGCCGGCCCGCCCCAGATGCTGCGCCTGGGCCACCGCCACGAAGCAGTGCAGATGCCGCAGCCGGATGCGGCTGCGAAAGGCGTCGATGGCCGGCTGCGGCGGGGGCGGGAGTTGCATAATAAAAATTCATCGTAATTACGCCAAATCTCAATTTACATGACTTCTGGCGTTGCATACAGTCCTCCCCATCGATTCACACCTACAACGGAGACAGCGCGATGCCCCACCGCTCCGATCGCCCCGCCCAGTACCGCCGGCCGTACTGGGACACCCAGCCCGAATACCGCTTCGACCCCTATGCCTCGACGCAACTGCGCTCGCCGGCTCAGCCGCTGATCGCGCTGCCGCAGTCGCTGTCCGAAGTCACCGGCCCGACGTTTGGTCCCGAGTTTGTCCGGGAGGGCGACAACGACCTGACCGTCGGCAACGGCGGCGAGCCGATTGGCGAACGCATGCTGGTCACGGGCCGCGTGCTGGACGAAAACGGGCGCCCCGTGCCCAACGCGCTGATCGAGGTCTGGCAGGCCAACGCCGCCGGCCGCTACACGCACAAGCGCGACCAGCACGACGCGCCGCTCGACCCGCATTTTTCCGGCGAAGGCCGCACCATCACCGACGCCAACGGGAACTACCGGTTCAAGACGATCAAGCCGGGCGCCTATCCCTGGCGCAACCACCACAACGCATGGCGGCCGCAGCACATCCATTTTTCGCTGTTCGGCAACGCCTACGCCACGCGGCTGGTCACCCAGATGTATTTCCCGGGAGATCCGCTGCTGGCATACGACCCGATCTTCCAGTGCGTGCCCGACGAGAAGGCGCGCAATCGCCTGGTCGCCACGTTCGACTGGGAAACCACGGCACCCGAGTACGCGCTCGGCTACCGTTTCGATATCGTGCTGCGTGGCCGCGATGCCACGCCGATGGAGTAAGGCCATGCTGTACGCCACCGCATCCCAGACCGTAGGTCCGTACCTGCACATCGGCCTGACCGGCCTGAACTGCGCCGACCTGACCGCCGACGCGCCCGATTTGGCCGCGCAACGCATCGTGATCGAAGGCCGCGTGGTCGATGGTCGCGGCGAGCCCGTGCCCGATGGCATGGTCGAGATCTGGCAGGCCAACCCTGCCGGCCGCTACCGTCATCCCGAAGATGTCCGCGAACTGCCGCTGGTGCCGGGCTTCACCGGCTTCGGCCGTGTGCCCACCGAGGCCGACGGCTCGTTCCGCTTCACCACGGTCAAGCCCGGCGCCGTGCCCGATGGCGACGGGCGTCCGCAGGCGCCGCACATCATGGTGTCGGTCTTCACGCGCGGACTGCTCAAGCATGTGGCCACGCGCATGTACTTCCCCGAGGACACCGCCGCGAACGGCGCCGATGCGGTGCTGTCTCTGGTGCCCGCCGATCGGCGCGACACGCTGATTGCAAGGGCCGAGGGCCAGAACCGCTACCGCTGGGACGTCGTGCTGCAGGGTCCGGGCGAGACGGTGTTCTTCGATATCTGATACGTCGCCATCGTTGCCCGCCTTGCCTGAACGCGGCGCCGGCTCACACCGGTGCCGCGTTTTGCATCACAATCGGCGCATTCCTTGCCGGCAATTCCAACGGTTCGCCCCCAACCGACCATGCCAACGTTTTCCCGCCTGACCGATCCGATGTTCGGCAGCCCCGCCGTGCTCGATATCTTTTCCGACACCGGGACGGTGCGCCGCATGCTCGATGTGGAAGCCGCGCTGGCGCGCGCGGAGGCGCGCTGCGGCGTCATTCCCGAAGCGGCCGCCCGGATCATCGAACAGGTCTGTGCCGCCGAGCCGGCCCAGGTCATCGACTTCGACGCGCTTGCGCAGGCCGCCGCCTCGGCCGGCAACCTGGCGATCCCGTTCGTCAAGCAGTTGACGGCCGCCGTGACCCGGCGCGATGCCGAGGCGGGCCGCTACGTGCACTGGGGCGCCACGAGCCAGGACATCATCGATACGGCGCTGGTGCTGCAGCTTGCCGACGCCTTGCAGGACATCGACGCCGGCCTGCTGGCGCTTGGCGATGCCTGTGCCGCGCAGGCCGTCGCCCATCGTGCCACGCCGATGGTGGCGCGCACCTGGCTGCAGCACGCGCTGCCCACCACGTTTGGCCTGAAGGCCGCCGGCTGGCTCGACGCCTTGCGCCGCGATCTGGCCCGGCTTGACCTGGCGCGCACGCACGGGCGGGCGCTGCAGTTCGGCGGTGCGGCCGGCACGCTGGCCAGCCTGGGCAACGATGCGCCGGCGGTGGCCGCGCAGCTTGCGCAGGTGCTGCAACTCGATCTTCCCGCGCTGCCGTGGCACGCGCACCGCGACCGCATGGTGGAAGTGGCTACCACGCTTGGCATGCTGACCGGCACCCTGGGAAAGATGGCGCGCGATATCTCGCTGCTGATGCAGACTGAAGTGGCAGAGGTGGCGGAGCCATCGGGACCGGGGCGCGGTGGTTCCAGCACGATGCCGCACAAGCGCAACCCCGTGGGCTGCGCAGCGGTGCTGACCGCGGCCGTGCGGGTGCCGCCCCTGGTCGCCACGATGCTGGCCGGCATGACGCAGGAGCACGAGCGCGCGCTCGGCGGCTGGCAGGCCGAGTGGGACACGCTGCCGCAGATCGTCACGCTGGCAGCCGGCGCGTTGCGGCAGATGACCGACGTGGTGGCCGGCCTGCAGGTCGACGCTGCCCGCATGCGCCAGAACCTGGATATCACGCATGGGCTGATCCTTGGCGAAGCCGCCATGCTCGAACTCGGCCGGCGCATCGGCCGGCTGCCCGCCCACCATCTGGTGGAGCAGGCGTCGCGCCGCGCCGTGGCTGATGGCACCACGCTGCGCGACGCGCTGGCGCGCACGCTGGCCGACGATCCATCGCACCAGGGCCTGCTCGACGACGCCACGCTCGACCGGCTCAGCGACCCCGCGCAGTACGCGGGCCAATCCACCAGCTTCGCCGATGCCGCCGTGCAAGCCTGGCGGCACGCGCGGACGCACCGCAACCACGCCTGACTGGAGACAACCTTGCCTTACCTCGATCATGCCGGTGCCCGGCTGTTCTACACCGTCGACGGCCCCGATACCGCGCCCGTCATCATCTTTTCGAACTCGATGGGTACCGACCACACGATGTGGAAGCCGCAGGCCGATGCGCTGGCGGGCCGCTTCCGCGTGGTGCGCCACGACATGCGCGGACACGGCCGGTCATCGACCGAGGCGTCCGAAGCAACGGTTGATGTGCTGGGGCGCGACGTCCTGGCAATCCTGGACGCGCTGCAGGTTGAGCAGGCGGTGTTCTGCGGCCTGTCGATCGGTGGCCTGATTGGCCAATGGCTGGCCGTGAACGCGCCGGGGCGGTTCTCGAAGGTCATCGTCGCGAATACGGCGCCGAAGATCGGCACGGCGGAAGCGTGGAGCGCGCGCATCGACGGCGTCTTGCGCGACGGCATGGCGCCGCTGGTCGATGCGTCGCTGGGCCGCTGGTTCACCGAGACCTTCCGCAATACCGCGGGCGGCGCGCTGGACGACCTGCGCGCGGTGCTGCAGGGACTGGACCCGCGCGGCTACGCGCTGGGGTGCACGGCGCTGCGCGACGCCGACCTGCGCGAGGCCGTCAAGACGATCAAGGTGCCGGTACTGGTGATCGCGGGCAGCGACGATCCGTCGACCACCGCCGCCGAGGGCAGGGCGCTGGCCGATGCCATCCCCGGCGCACGCTATGTCGAGCTGCCGGCCGCGCATCTTTCCAACCGCGAGCAGCCGGGGCGATTCACGGCGGCGCTGCTGGACTTCATCCATGGCCGCCTGCCCGTGACCGATGACCACGCGCGCTACGAGGCGGGGCTGTCGGTGCGACGCGCGGTGCTTGGCAGCGCCCACGTGGACCGTTCGCTGCAGAAACTGACGCCGCTCAACGAGGAATTCCAGAACCTGATCACGCGCTATGCATGGGGCGAGATCTGGACGCGCGAAGGCCTGCCGCGCCATACGCGCAGCCTGGTGACCATCGCGATGATGGTGGCGCTGAACCGTTCGGAGGAACTGAAGCTGCATCTGCGCGCGGCGGCCAACAACGGGGTGACGCGCGACGAGATCAAGGAGGTGCTGCTGCAGACCGCCATCTACTGCGGCGTGCCGGCCGCCAATTCGGCCTTCCATATGGCCGAGGAAGTCTTCGCGGAAGTGGACAGCGCGCGCGCCTGACGCGCGCCGCAGCCGCATCGGGGCTCAGCCTTCCCGCGTGGCGAACGCGGGAAGGCGCGCACGCCCCGATTCGCGGAACGCGGTGGGCGTCTGGCCCGCGAGCCGCGCAAAGAAGCGCGAGAAGTAGCCCGCGTCCGAAAATCCCAGCGTCATGGCGATCTGCTTGATATCGAGATCGCTGAACAGCAGGTCGCGCTGGGCTTCCGCCAGCACGCGTGCGTGAATCAGCTGCAGCGCGCTCTGCCCGGCCAACTGGCGGCAGATGCGGTTGAGCTGGGTGGGCGTGATGCCGATCGTGTCGGCGTAGTACGTCATCTCCTTCTGTTCGCGATAGTCGGTCTCCAGCAGTTGCTGGAACTGCTGGAAATGCCGCGCGGGCCGGCTGCTGGCACGCGTGGTGGCGGGTGCCGATGCCTCGGCAATGCGCGCGATGCCCACCAGCACCAGCGTGAGCAGCGCCGACAGCGCGGCGCCGCGCCAAGGGGCCACCGAGGCCATCTCCATCCTGAACATCGCCAGCGCACTGGCCAGCGGGTGCTTGCGCGCCACGCGCTCGTGGCGCGGATGCTCGAACAGCGGCAGCGTGCCCGGCACACCGGCCAGCAGCGTGCGCAGGTAGCTGTCGGTCATCGTCACGATGATGCCGTCCACATCCGGCGAGAACACGAACCCATGCACATGGTGGGGCGGCACGCAGATCAGCGATCCGCTGGCCAGGCGTTCGCGCCGGCCGTCGAGCAGCGCCTCGCCGCTGCCGCTGTGGATGTACAGAATTTGAAGGAATCGCTCATGCCGGTGGGGTTTGATCTCCCATGCGTAGAGCTGGCTGCGCGACGCGATCGATTCGAAATGGAGCTGGTCCAGCAACGGCTCGGCGGAATTGACGCCGTAGAGCGAATAGGTGGGGACGGTTCTCATGGGGGCGCGCTGCATGCTTCCGGGAATGTTCGGATTTTCACGTTCTTGGTTCGATCTGTCCATTCCGGCCGGGCACGCTAGGCTCTATCGTTGAGGCCAATAACCACATTCCAATCAGGAGACACGCCATGGCCCCCAATGGCTCGCCGCATTCCCGTTCCACCCGCGTTGCCATCGTCGGCGCCGGCCCTGCCGGCCTGCTGCTTGGCCAGTTGCTGACCGTGGCCGGCATCGACAATATCGTCATCGAACAGCGCAGCCCCGAGTACGTGCTGGGCCGCATTCGGGCGGGTATCCTCGAATGCGTGACCGTGGACGCGCTGCGGCGCGCGGGCGTGGATGGGCGCCTGCGCGAGGAAGGATTGGTGCACCACGGCATCGAACTGTCGTTTGGTGGTGCGCGGCACCGGATCGACTTCCACGCGCTGATCGGCCGCGACGTGACCGTGTACGGCCAGACCGAGGTCACGCGCGATCTGATGGCGGCGCGCCGGGCGGCCGGCGTGCCGACCGTCTACGAGGCCCAGGACGTTGCACTGCACGATTTCGATGGCGGCCGTCCGCGCGTGTCGTATCGCAAGGATGGCGTCGAGCACGAGGTGGTCTGCGACTTCATCGCCGGCTGCGACGGATTCCACGGGGTCAGCCGGGCCAGCGTGCCTGAACCGTCGAAGCGGATCTTCGAACGGGTATATCCGTTTGGCTGGCTGGGCGTCCTTTCGGACACGCCGCCCGTGGCCGACGAATTGATCTACGCCAGTCACGAACGAGGCTTTGCGCTGTGCAGCATGCGCTCCAAGCCGCGCAGCCGGTACTACGTGCAGGTGCCGTCGACCGAAAAGCCGCAGGACTGGTCCGATGCACGTTTCTGGGATGAACTGCGCAGCCGGCTGGACCCCCAGGCGGCCGAATCGCTGGTCACGGGCCCCAGCATCGAAAAGAGCATCGCGCCGCTGCGCAGCTTCGTTTGCGAGCCGATGCGATATGGGCGGCTGTTCCTGGCCGGAGACGCCGCGCACATCGTGCCGCCGACCGGTGCCAAGGGCCTGAATCTGGCCGCCAGCGACGTGCTCTATCTGGCTGACGGCTTTATCGCGCACTACCTGCACGACGATTCGCACGAACTCGACCGCTATTCCGCGAAGTGCCTGGGCCGGGTGTGGAAGGCCGAGCGGTTTTCGTGGTGGATGACATCGCTGCTGCACCGCTTTCCCGACGCCGACGATTTTGCGCACCGCATCCAGCAGGCCGAGCTTGAGTACCTGGTCGGCTCCGAGGCTGCGTGCCGGTCGCTGGCGGAAAATTATGTCGGGCTGCCGCGCTGAAGGCTCATATCCATACTTTTGGAATATGAATAGGTAGATTGGCATATATTTTACGTGGCATCACCCCGGTGATACCGTCTCGCTCCAGCATGCCGGCACAAGTACCGGCAGTACTGGAGGAGGCAAACGATGACAACCGGATACAAGGGCTGCCGCCCGGCGTGGCGGCTGGCCGCTGCATTTTCAGTGGCGCTGCTGGTCACCGCCTGCGGCGGCGGCGATGATGCACCCGCCACGGCCGGCACAGGAAATACGGGCAACGCCGGGGTCGGCGGTGACACGGGAACGGCACCGGCCGTCCCGGCGCTCAGTGCGCTGGAGGCCTGCAACGCGCTGAACGGTGCAAGCCTGCCGGCATCGAGCCTGGCCTTGGCTTCGGGCGGCGCCACCGTCAGCAAGGCCACGCTGATCGCGGCCGATGCCACCGGCAACACGCTGGGCGAGTACTGCCAGGTGCGCGGCGCGATTGCGCCGGTCGATGCGTCGGCGTCCAGCATCAACTTCGCCGTCAACCTGCCCACGCAGTGGAATGGCAAGGGCATCCAGTTCGGCGGCGGCGGTTTTGACGGCACGCTGATCGACGGCACCGAGACCGTGCGTTTTGCCTTGCCCGGCGACCCTGCACCGCTGTCGCGCGGCTACGCCACGTGGGGCGACGATTCGGGTCACCAGAGTTCCAGCATCACCGATGGCCGCTTTGCCACCAATGACGAGCAACTGGCCAACTACGGCGGCGACACGCTCAAGAAGACGCACGATGTGGCGATCGCGCTGATCACCCAACGCTATGGCAAGGCGCCGGTGCGCGCGTATTTCCTCGGCACCTCGACGGGAGGCCGCGATGCGCTGAGCTATATCCAGCGATGGCCGGCGGACTACGCTGGCGTGATCGCCAATGAGCCCGCGCTCAACTACACGGGTACGCGGCTGTCAAACGTGGCCGTGGGCCGGGCGCTGTACCTCAATGGCGGCGCAGGCTGGCTCAATATCAACAAGACGCTGATGGTGCAGAAGGCGGCCATGGATGCGTGCGACACGCTCGACGGCGTGGCCGACAAGGTCGTGAGCAATGTGGAAGGCTGCCGCGTGGGCGCCATGCAGGTGCTGGCCGGCCTGCGTTGTGCGGGCGGCGCCGATACCGGCGACACCTGCCTGTCCGATGCGCAGATCGCCACGGTCAAGACCATCGAGCAGCCGCTGCAGCTCGGCTATCCGCTGGCCAATGGCGTGACGGTTGCCGGCGGCTACAACCTCATGGAAGGCGCGCTGGTGGCGGGGCCGTTCACCACGCGCGACCTCGGCACGCGGGCGGTGCCTGGCAATCCGGCCACCACGGCCGACGCCAACATGTACGTGACCGGCGACCAGTGGGTCAAATACTTCGTCACCCGCAATGCCACGTTCGACGCGCTGACCTTCGATCCGGCCAGCCCGGGTAGCTGGACGTCGCGCGTGCAGGCCGTGTCGGCGCTGACCGACGCCACGAACCCCGACCTGTCCGCGTTCCTGGCCAGGGGCGGCCGGCTGATCATGCTGCACGGTCTGGCCGACGAGGTCATCAGCCCGAATTCCACCATCGCGTGGTACAAGGCCGTCATCGCGCGGGTGGGGCAGGCGGCCGTGGACCAGGGCATCCGGTTCTACACCGTACCCGGCATGGGCCACGGTACGGGCAGCTTCCTGCCAGCGTGGAATTCGCTGACCGCACTCGAAAACTGGGTCGAGATGGGCGTGGCGCCGGGCACCCGTGAAGTGATGGACACCAACGCGGGCACCTACGGCCGCACGCGGCCACTGTGCCAGTACCCGTCGTGGCCCAAGTACAAGGGCACCGGCAGCGCCGACGCGGCCATCAACTACACGTGCGAAGGCGCTTCGGGCATCGTGCAGTCCTGCCTGAACCTGCCGTCGGTGGCCACCACCTGGAAGGGCGGCAACACCAACGGCGAGGAATTGTCGGTCCGCATCGATCCCGCCACGCTCAAGTACACGGTGACGATCGATGCCAGCGCCCAGCGTGCGGCCAGCACCGTGCTGAGCGGACAGCTCGTCTCGCAGGGTGGCTGCACGTACGCCAGCGACGAAAATGGCGCGCAGTTCTCGTTGACCGGAGGCGGTGTGCTGGCGGGCGGCGTCAAGCCGGTATCGGGCGGCGGTTTCCTGCCGCTGGTGGCGTTCCAGACCGTCTCTGCCGACTACAAGGCGGTGGCCGATATCTACAACGTCAACGGTATCCAGACGGCCGTCGCAGACGGATCGGTCACGGTGCGAAATGGCTCGGCGCGGCTGCGGTCGTCGGCGGCCACCTGGCAGACGTGCGCGGCCACGGCCAGCGGCGGCTATATCGTCTATGACGCGGCCTGCACGAACACGACCAAGGGCTACATCGTATGGAACGCTGCGCGCAACGCGTTCGATTACTTCGTGGGCGGCACCATCGCGGCGGGCGATGGCGTGTTGAGCGGGTCGCTGATCAGCGGCATGGTCAATGGTGCGCCGGTACCGGTGCTCCTGACGCGGTCGGCCACAGCGTACGGCATGAACATCTACGCCCAGCAATCGACGGCGGGCCTGGCGACCGGCGCGGCCGATGGTGCCTATCGCGTGATGGCCACCACCGGCGAACAGGTCAATGCCGCCCTGAACGGCACGAGCATCGTGCGTAACGGAGCGTCGGGCGCGCTGGCCTACAACAGTCCGGTGCCAGGCGTGATCGGAGCAACGGGTGGGGTGGTGGCGTCCTACCTGTACAACAGCGGCCTGCTGATCGGCACGGCCGCCGGGCGTTTCGAGATCGGGTTGCTGCACTGACGCCCGCCGCGCTGCCAAGGGACCGCCCCTGTGCTCGCGGGGGAGTGGGGCGATCCCGGCTGGCAGCTATTCTTCGTCCTGCGATTTCTTGCGATGGCGCGTGGCGATGCGGTGGGTCAGTGCCACCAGCGCCGTCAGCGCGGCGTCATCCTGGCCCTCGCGGTAGCCGAGCGTCAGCGGCGCGCGAAGCCGGTCGGCCTCGACCATCCGGCAGTAGGCCACGCCGTGACGGTTCAGGCCGGCCATCGATGCCGGCACCACACTGACGCCAGCGCCGGCCGCCACGAGATTCAGGTTGGTCAGCATCCGTTCGACTTCTGCGCCGATGCGCGGCGTGAAGCCCAGGGCCTCGCATTCGCGCAGCAGGTCGCCGTACATGCCCGGTGCGCCCGGTCGCCGCACCAGGATGAACGGATCGGATGCCAGCTCGCTCAGCGACACAGGTGCCGCAGCGTTCTGCCCGCGCAAGGCACGGCGCCGCAGCAGGGCGTGATCGAGCGGCAACGCAATCACCATCTCCTCTTCCAGCAACAGGTCGAAGCGCACGCCCTCGGGATGCAGTACCGGCGCGCGCAGCAGGGCGGCGTTCAGCGTGCCGTCGGCAAGCCGTTCGATCGCTTCCGCCGCGTTGCATTCGGTCAGGGACAGCGCCACACGCGGAAAGTGCCGGCGGCATGCCCGCAGTACTTCGGGCGTGAGCTTGTGCGCGGCCGCGGAACTGGTGAAGCCGATGGCCAGGGCGCCTTCGTCTCCCCGCGCCATGCGCTGCATGCGTGCGCGCATCTGATCGATCCGGGCGAACAGGTCCACCGCATCGGCATGGAGCGCAGTGCCGGCAGGCGTCAGCGCCACGCCGCGCGGCAGCCGTTCGAACAGGGTCACGCCGAGTTCCGCTTCCAGCACCTTGAGCTGCTGCGAAAGAGGAGGCTGCTGGATGCCGAGCTGTTCGGCGGCGCGCGTGACGGAACGGGTCTCCGCCACGGCCAGGAAGTAACGCAGGTGTCTCAGCTCCATCGATATATATCCAAGAAATATGGAAGTCTTGTGATGCATATATTTTACGTGCGGCCGGCATGGTCGTAGTATTGGCGTTTCGCCCGATGCGCGCGGGCGGCCAGAACATCAAAGGAGACACCTTCATGCGCCGCATTACGCAATATTTGCCCGTCATCGCCGTGGTCGCGGCGGGCGCGGTGCTGGCCGGTTGTGCCGGCCAGACCGGCACAACGGCGGCCACGGCGGCCACGGCTGCCACACCGGGCGCGGCCGCGGTCAAGCCGCAATGGCAGCGCGTGCACCTGGGCAAAGGGGCGGGCTATGACTTCCCGGTCTATGCGAATCACGCGCTCAATGGCGACCTGCGCGCGATCCGGGAGGTGGTATTCGTCCAGCATGGCTTGCAGCGCAATGGCGACGACTATTACGACGCTGGCGCAGGCTTGTTGAAGGCCAGCGGCCGGAACCCCGACGAGGTGCTGCTGGTGGCGCCCAATTTCCCGGGCACGCCCGACGCCGCCAAGCATTTCGACAACATGCCGGTGTGGACCGTGCAGGGCTGGATCGGCGGCGACGACGCGGTGTCCGGCCCCGGCGCCGGCGTCAGTTCGCTGCAGGTGCTCGACGATCTGCTGGCCTTCGTCACCGACAGGCAGCGCCTGCCGATGGTGCGCCAGGTCACCGTGGCCGGCCATTCGGGCGGGGCGCAGATCGTGCATCGGTATGCCGTGCTGAACAACGTGGACGAAAAGGTGCGGGCGTCCGGCATCGACCTGCGCTACGTCGTGGCCAATCCGTCGTCCTATCTGTACTTCACGCCGGATCGCCCGGTGGCGCCTGACTACCGCCGCTTCGCGCCATACAGCGCCAGTACCTGCGCCGACTACGACAAGTACCGCTATGGCATGCGCGACATGGTGGCTTACGCGCGCGGCGCCGATGGCATGACGCTTTATCGGCGCTACATGCAGCGCCAGGTCACTTACATGGTGGGCAGCGACGACAACGATCCGAACCATCGGGTGCTGGACAAGGCTTGCGGCGCTGAAGCGGAAGGCCCCACGCGCCTGCAGCGGGCACGCGCTTACTGGCGCTACGAGCAGGTGCTGGCCGCGCCGGGGCAGGCCAGCGCGCACCGGTCGTTCGAGGTGGTGGGCGTGGGGCATGACCAGGCCCGCATGTTTGGTTCGCAGTGCGGCGCGCAGGCGGTCTTCGGCATGGACCCCGCAGTCAACGGGAAGGGGGCGGCCTGTCGCGCCCCGCAGCAGTGAGATGACGGGCGCTCGGACACGTTGACGTCGTCCGGGCGGGTTTGTCCCGGCGGCGGACGTTGGCCGGCGGTGCTACGATGCCGCAGTTTTCCCGATTCGTGCCGCCGCCTTCATGTCAGTTCCCGCTCGCCGGCGCGTCACCGCGGCATTGCTGGCCATGCCGTTCGCGCGTCCCTGGCGGCCTGCCGCCGCTGCCCCGTTCCCGTCTCACGTTCCGCCCCTGCATCTATTGGTAGGCTATGCCGCCGGTGGCGGTGCGGACCACGTCGCACGCATCGTGGCGGACAGTCTTGGCGGCGACGGCGAGCCCACGATCGTCGACAATCGACCGGGCGCCTCCGGCCAGATTGCGATGCACGAAGCCGCACGCGCCGGCGCCGACCGCCAGACGCTGCTGCTGGGCACGGTCGGCTCCGTTAGTATCGGGCCGCTGCTGGCCAGCAGCCCCGAGGCGCCGGCGCGCCAACTACAACCGCTGGCGATCGTTGCCAGCACGCCTCACGTGTTGCTGATGGCTGGCGACGGCACACACGCGCAGCCGGAGCAGGCACGCGCGACGTTGCAACGCCTGCTCGACGATGCGCGGCAACGTCCCGGCGAAATCGCCTATGCCTCGCTTGGCATTCATTCCAGCGCTCATCTGGTGGGTGAACTGATGTGCCGGCAGGCCGGCGTTTCCCTGGCACATGTTCCGTATCCCGGCAGCGCGCGTGCGCTGGTGGACTTGCAGGGCGGACACGTGGCTGTGCTCGTCAGTACGCTGCAGGCCGCGTTGCCACTGATGCGGCAGGGCCGCGTGCGTGCCCTGGCGGTGACGGGCAGGGTGCGAAGTCCGCTGGCGCCGGCGGTCCCGACATTCGCCGAAGCGGGCATCGTCGGCATGCAGCAAGACGCCTGGTATGGCGTGCTGGCGTCTCCTGGCGTGCCAGAGGCACGCCGCATCGCGTTGTCAGCACGACTGACCCGACTGCTGCGCGAGCCATCGCTGCGGCAGCGCCTGGCACAGGACGGCGCCGAGCCGCTGAGCCTGACCGGCCGTCAGGCCATCGACTATCTCGACCAGCAGCGCGAAGTGTGGCGCCAAGCGTTGGCGGTGGTGTCGGGCCGGCTGGGCTGAGCGGAGGGTGCAAGCGTGTAGCATCGGTCGGCCACTCCGATACGCCTGGCCAACTCGAACGAAAGACGCCGGAACATCCATGGCGGATGTTCCGGCGCGGGACCCCGTTTGCATGAGGCCACGTCCTGACTTCAGACGTGGTGTGACAACCGTGGAGATGTCACTGCGGGGCCCGGAAAGGTGAGGAAGTCGGCAGTATTACTGCTGACGGTTCTTCTGCTGCTGGGAACCTTGCTGCGATCCCTGCTGGCTGCCTGTGCCGCTTTGCTGCTGGTGCTGGCCCGAGCTCTTGTCCTGGTTGCCCATCTGACCACCACCCTGCTGGCGTTGCTGATCCTGGCTACCTTGCTGCTGGTTGCCGCGCTGGCCGCCTTGCTGCTCCTGCTGCCTTTGTCCCGATTGGGATTGGCCACCTTGCTGTCCGGATTGGCTACCTTGCTGCTGTCCCATTGCTGTCTCCAAGTCCAAGTCGCGGCGGGCTGCCGCATGGATAAAGCAGCAATCCGCGTGCCACGCATCAAAGTCGGGGGTATGGCATCTGTCAGACATACAGGTAGCCCATGCGAGACATCGGATGTGCCGCGATTTACAACGCATGCAGGCTTTTCACGCGAGAAGGGCGGCACGGGCTCCAAGACCTCTACCGACGTGGGCGCATGCTCTTGGGGATCAGCCTGCCGTACGGACTTCGGTAAAAGACATGTCGGCCCGGCCGGGTCTTTGGAACGCTCCTTGCAGAGTCATGGGTAAGGTGCCGGTTACCGTGCAAGCGTTCAAAGCGCCAGGCGCGCTGCCTACGTGGTTTCGGCATTCGTCCCTCTGTGATTGATACGCTGACAAGGAGAGTGCACATGAAAATCGTACCCAAGCTTCGCATTGCCCTGACGATTGCTGCGGTCGCTGCCGCAGGCGGCGCCCACGCCCTCGACAACGGCGGCTACATGAAGGTTGCCGATACGAACACGACGAGCGGATCGGCGATGCATCCCGCCCCGGCCAACAATGCGTCGGGCATGCCCAGCCGTACCGAGGGCGACCGCACGACCGGGGCCACGACCGAATCCAGGACGGACGCCGGCGCGGACAATGCCAAGCAGGCCGTGACGGACGGGGCCCTGACAACGAAGATCAAGACCAAGCTGCTGGCGACGAAGGATCTGAAGTCCACCGGCATCCACGTCAAGACCAAGGATCGGGTGGTGAACCTGACCGGTTCGGTGCCAAGCGCCGAACAGAAGCAGATGGCGCTGGAGACGGTGAAGTCGGTGGAAGGCGTGGATTCCGTGAATGACAACCTGAAGGTGTCGTCACGCTAAGGCAGGCAGGTGTTGCCGTCCGAGGTCAATACTAACGGTTGATGATGCGCGGCGACCCAGGTCGCCACTGCGCTGAGCCGCGACTCTCCCACGTGTCGCGGCTCTTTTTCGTGTGCGCCGGGCAGCGTTGTCCGTGCGGCGACGTGCTTCACGGATGCACGTGATCAGGCGGCCCTGCGGGTGGTGGTGCGTGCGGGGGCCTTGACCGTTTTCTTCGCGGTTGCCTTGCGCGCGGGGGTCTTCTTGGCGGTGCTAGCGGTGCTGGCGCTGCGCTTGCCGCTGGCAGACGACTTTGACGCGGCCTTCTTGGCTGCTGGCCGCCTGGTGGTGCCCGCTTTGCGGTCGCCAGCTGCCCCGCGTCTGACGGCCTTCTTTTTTGGCGCTGCGGTAGCGGCTTCGGCGGGCTCGCCCTCATCGGCTGACGTCGCGTCAGCGGGTGCGCCGCGCTTGCCCCGTTGCCCCAGGCTCTGCTTGAGCAGCGCCATCATGTCGATCACCTTGGCACCCTTGCGGGCGGGCGCGGCGGTCTCGTCGGCCGCGGACGTCAGCAGATGCGTCTTGCCGGCCTTGACCCGGGCCTGAATGCGGGCCAGCAAGTCCTCGCGATAGGTGTCGTGGTATTGCTCGGGTTTGAAGTCCTCGCTCATGTCTTCCACGAGCCTGGTCGCCATCTGTACCTCTCGGGCGCTGGCGGCGTGCTTCTTGCCGCCGGGCAGGCTCAGGTCGGCCACCGGCACCACTTCGTCCGCGAAGCGCATCGTGTTCAGCACCAGCGCCTTGCCTGCGACCAGTAATGCCGCCAGATGCTGGCGGTTGCGCAGCACCACCAGCGCCAGGGCCGCGCGTCCTGTCTTGCGCATGGTTTCGTGCAGCAGTGCATAGCCGCGTTCGCCGCGCTTGTCCGGTTCCAGGTAGTAGGGGGTGTCGAAAAAATAAGGCGGGATCGCGGCGGCGTCGACAAAGCTGACGATATCCACCGTCTGCGTGGCTTCGACGTTGGCCTGCCTGAAGTCCTCGTCAGTCAGAACGACGTACTCGTCCTTTTCGTACTCGTAGCCCTTGACGATGTCGTCGCGCTCCACCGGCTTGCCGGTGTGCTTGTTGATGCGCTGATAGCCCACCGGCGCCATGTCGCGCTTGTCCAGCAGGTCGAGATCCAGCGAATGCGTACGTGACGCAGGCTTGACCGATATGGGGATGTTCACCAGCCCGAAGCTGATGGCGCCCTTCCAGATCGCGCGCGACATGGCGGGTCAGCCGATCACGCCGCTCGGTGCGCACGCTGCGGCGGCGGAGGGGGCAAGTCGCCCGGAGGTGGATCGTTGACCGGCTCCGGCGTCGTGTCGGGCGGCTCCGGCGGCGGTGTTTCCGGCTTCGGCGGCGTGATATCCGGTTCGGGTGTGATATGCATTGCGGTCCTTGTGCGGGCGCTTGCCCCTCAGGCGTCGAGTTCCTCGAGCAGGCGCGTCAGTGCGTTGAGATCCGCTGGCTTCACCAGATGCAGGTCGAAGCCGGCGGCACGGGTACGGCGCCGGTCGTCGGGCTGGCCGAATCCGGTCAGCGCCACCAGCCGGGCATTGCGCAATTCGGGAATCTCGCGCAGCCGCCTGGCGGTTTCGAAGCCGTCCATGGTCGGCATGCCCAGATCCAGGAGGACGACGTCCGGTCGCACGCTGGCGGCGCACGCGATGGCGCTCTGGCCGTCGGGCGCGGTGACCACGGTGTGGCCCAGCGTTTCCAGCGTCATCGTCATGGCCTCGAGGGCGTCGATGTTGTCATCCACGAGCATGATCGTGTGCGCGGCCGTGGGGGCCACGCGGGTCTTGCCGCTGGTCGGATGCCAGGTCTGCCAGGGTTCCACCGGCAGTTCGACGATGAAGGTACTGCCAAGGTTCCGGCCCGGGCTTTCGGCGCTGATGCGTCCGCCGTGCAGCGTTACCAGCTTCTGGACCAGCGTCAGGCCGATGCCGGCGCCTTCTCGCGCGGCAAAGGCATCGGGGTCCGTGATGCCCGGATGCTCATCTTCGGGCTGGGCCTGCTGCATTGGCTGAGCGGGCTGCTGCGTCTCGCGTTCGGCGGCCGGCCGGTCATCGTGTTCGCTGGCACCGTGTGCGCCCGCGTCGCCGCCGCCCGCGCCCGGCGCGAGCGGGTCGAACAGCTGGCGTTGCATGTCTGGCGAGAGCCCGTTGCCGTTGTCGCGCACGCGCACTACGACCTTGCCGTCGGAGGCCGTGGCTTCGACGGCGATCTGGCCGCCTTCGGGCGTGAACTTGGCCGCGTTGTGCAGCAGGTTGGCAAAGATCTGCGTGAGCCGCACCATATCGCCCCGCACGGGCAGCGGTTGCTCCGGCAGCGCCAGGCGCAGCGTGTGGCGGCGCGATTCCAGCAGCGGACGCACGGTTTCCACCGCCGTGTTCAGCGCGCCGCGCAGTTCCACCAGATCGCGGCGCAGGGTGATCTTGCCCTGGTTGAAGCGCGACACATCGAGCAGTTCGTCCACCAGGCGGGTGAGGTGATGCAACTGCCGGCTGATGATGTCGCGCGCCCGGAACATGTCTTCGCGGCTTGGAGAAAACTGCTGGAGCAGGTCTACGGCGCTGCGCATCGGCGCCAGCGGGTTGCGCAGTTCGTGCGCCAGCATGGCCAGGAATTCGTCCTTGCGGCGCTCTTCGTTATGCAGCGTGCGCTCGGCGCGGTTGTGGCGCGTGACGTCCTGGCAGATACCGGCCACGCGCAGGCATCGCCCATCGGCGCCGCGTACCGGGAACGCCCGCATATGCACTTCGCGGATCTCGCCGTTCGGCCGTTCGAGCTGGAATTCCGAATCCAGGCGGCCGTCACGCAGCATGCTTTCCCATTCGACTTCCAGGCGCGCGCGATCGTCGGGGGTCACCCACTTCAGCCAGCAGGTGGGGTCGTGCTTGACCGAATCCGCCGGGCGGCCCCACAAGGCCTCGAAGGACGGGCTCACGAACAGGAAGCGGTGTGCCGCGGGATCGATGATCCAGACCACATCGGCGAAGGCCTCGGCCAGCTGGCGGAACAGGTCTTCGTTCTCGTGCAGCGCCTGGGAAGTGCGCCGGAAGGCATCCTCGGCCCCGCGCATGCGCAGCAGCGCGTTGATGTTCGACACCAGTTCCTCGGGCTCCACCGGCTCCACCAGAAAGCTGTCCGCGCCGCCGTCCAGCGCCTGCACGCGGCGATGCGAGTCCGTCACGCCGGGCGATGTCAGCAGCACCATGGTCCGGGCGGTCTGCGGATCGCTCTTGATCAGGCGGCATACGTCGAGGCCATCGATGTCGGAAAGCGGTCCCGCGAGCAGTACCAGGTCGGGTGCGTGCTGGCGAACCAATGACAGCGCGGCCTGGCCGTCGGATGCCTCAAGCACGGCGAAGTCGGCGCGGTTCAGGATACGGCTCTTGACGTAGCGCGGCCCCTCGCGGCCCTCGACATTGAGGACTAGCGGTCGACGCGTCGGGTGGTGGGCAGGCGTGGCATTCATGGCTGACAGGCGGCAGACAACGCCGCTTTGGCTTTGATAATGGCAAAGACCGGTGCGCTCAGGGCACGGCACGGCGTAACCTGGACCGCTGCGGCGTTCCCAGGTGGCGCCGACCTATCCTGATTTGTAATTTTTACCTTCATTCCGCCCATATCGGTTGTATTTATGACATTTGCGCGTTGCGCGTCCCGCAGAAGTCAACGGCCCGGCGCGTGCACGGGCAGCCACGAACCGGCAGCGCGAGCATCGGCCGGGGAAGCCAGCAAATAAGCCAGTGCCAGCATCAGCACGCCGATCAGGGCACGCTGCCAGAATTCGCTCGAATACCAGGGATCGGGGTCTTGTCTCATCGTTTTTCGTTCCGCCCCGGGCGGCTACAGGCCCAGGTTCTGGGTGCAGTGTGGCAAGAACCGTGCCGCAGATGGCGCGATGGCTGACAGACGGACGCCGACAGGGTGCCGGGCGGTGTGGCGCGGGGACTGCGTGTGGCGCGTCTCAGGCGGCGTCGAGCCGCTTGCGGGCCTGGGTGAGGGTCTGGCGAACCTTGTCGTGGCCAGCCCAGGGATCATGGCGCGCCAGTTCGTCGAGGCGTTCTCCCACGTTGGCGATCGTCCACTGCGCGGCGCCCGTCAGGTCGTCCAGTTCATCCCAGCTCACCGGAATGGACACCCCGAGGCCGGGACGCGCCCGCGCCGAGAAGGCTGCCGCCGTGGTAGCGCCGACACCGTTGCGCAGGTAATCGATGAAAATCTTGCCAACCCGGTTGCGCGGACCGCTCTTTGCCACAAAGCGTTCGGGGATCGTCCGGGCCATGTGCGTCACCGCGTCCTGCGCGAAGTCGCGCACGGCATCCCAGCCCGCGCGCGCGGACAGCGGCACCACCACATGCAGCCCCTTGCCGCCGCTTGTTTTCAGGAAGCTCTGCAGCGACAGCGCGTCGAGCAGTGCCTTGACCAGGCTGGCCGCCTCCTGGATCTCGCGCCAGCTGACGCCTTCGCCCGGGTCGATGTCGAAGACGATCTGGTCGGGCTTGTCGATGTTGCGCGCCCTGGCATTCCAGGTGTGGAATTCCACGACGTTCAACTGCGCGGCTTCGACGATGGCGGCCGCCGAGGTAATTTCCAGCAGGGGCGGATGGCCCGGCCAAAGTTCGGGGTCCAGGGCCGTGACGCCTTTCACGTGCAGCGTGTAGCCATGGCGCTGGAAGAACTGCTCGCTATCGATGCCGGCCGGCGCGCGAACCAGCGCCAGCGGACGCCCGCGCAGGAACGGCAGCATCAGGTCGGCGGCGTGGGCGTAGTAGCCAACCAGATCGCCCTTGGTCAGCCCGGTGGACTTGTCGATCACGCGGTCGGCATGGCTGACCACGACATTGCCGATGGCGGCGCGGGTGGCCCGCGTTGTGCCCGTCTTTGCGGCGGCCTTCGTTCCGGCCTTGGCGGCGGTTTTTGCGGTGGCTTTCACGGCAGTCTTTTCCGAGGGCGTACGGTTCGATGCATCCGCCTTCGCGGGCACCTCCAGCGTGACGGTGGCGGCCGGCTTGTCGGTGCGCAGGGCGTGGAACACGGAATGGCGGATGCGGCCTTCGCGGGTCCAGGCGCCGAAGGTCACCTCGGCCACCAGCCTGGGCTTGACCCAATGGCCCTTGATGCCGCGCGGCAGCGGGTCGAACGGCGTGTCGTCCGTGCGCAGCGGTTCCAGCTGCTTGCGCAGCGCATCGAGCATCGCCGTGTCGAAGCCGGTGCCGACATTGCCGACATAGCGCAGTTTGCCGTCGGCATCATGCACGCCGAGCAGCAGCGATCCCAGTCCACTGCGGCTGCCCTTGGGGTCGGTGTAGCCGCCGATCACGAATTCCTGCCGGTTCTGGCATTTGAGCTTGATCCACGACGGCGCGCGTGAACTCACGTAGGGCGCGTCCACGCGCTTGCCGATGATGCCTTCGAGTTTCATGCGGCACGCCGCATCGAGCATGTCGGCCGGGTCGCCTTCGAAGTTGTCGCTGAAGCGCACGCGGCCCGACGTGTGACCGGCCAGCAGCCCGTGCAGCAAGGCCCGTCGCTCGGCCAGCGGCACCGCGCGGAGGTCGTGCCCGGCAAACCAGGGCAGGTCGAACGCGTAGAACTGGATCGATTCGGCATGCGCGGTTTCGAAGGCGTTCTGCAGCGCCTGAAAGTCGGTGATGCCGTGCTTGTCCACCACGACGATCTCGCCGTCGAGCCATCCGTCCGGCCAGCCCAGTGCGGCGATCTCGGCCGCGAGCGGGCGCAGTTTCGCGGTCCAGTCGTTGCCATTGCGCGTGAACAGCCGTACATCGGCGCCATCGATGCGCGCCACGATGCGGTAGCCATCGAACTTGATCTCGTATTGCCATCGGCTGGGGTCGGCGGGCGGCTGATCGACCAGTGTGGCCAGCTGGGGCGCCAGCGCCAGGGGCAGGGCAGCCTTCCTGGCGCCCGCTGGCAGCGCGGGCATCCCGCTGCCATCCTTGCCGCCTTTGCTGCCCGTCTTCGACGTCTTTTTCGAGGCTTGCTTGTCCTTCCCGGTAGCGGTCTGGTTCGTGGGCGCCTTCGCCGTGCCGGCCAGCACGCTGTCGGGCATGGCATCCACCACGTCGAACTCCGACGCGGGCCGCGCGTATTCGTCGCGCTCCTTGATCAGCAGCCACGCGTTGTCGTCGCGCGCCTTCCTGCCGCCCATGCGTACAAGCGTCCAGTGGCCCTGCAGCTTTTCACCACGCAGTTCGAACTTGAGCTTGCCGTCCCGATAGCCGGCCTCAGGGTCCGTATCGGGAATCCACTCGCCGCGATCCCAGACGATCACCGTGCCCGCACCGTAGTGGCCGGCGGGGATGACCCCCTCGAAATCGGCGTAATCGAGCGGATGGTCTTCCACGTGCACGGCCATGCGCTTGTCGGCCGGATCGTAGCTGGGCCCCTTTGGCACGGCCCAGCTCTTGAGCGTGCCGTCCAGTTCCAGCCGGAAGTCGTAGTGCAGGCGCCGCGCCGCATGCTTCTGGATGACAAACGCATGGGCGCCGCTGCGACTGGCGGACTTGCTGGCCTTCGCCGCCTTCGTGGTCCCGGGGGCTCGCTTGCCGCTCGGCTCCGGCGTGGCCGCGAAGTCGCGCTTGCGCTGGTACTTGCCCAGCGGGGCGTCTGATGGGTCGGGGGCTGCAGCGGACTTGGCCATGGGACGGAATCTGAGGCGGTGGAGTCATTTCAGCTTATGCAGCGCGCCCCACGCGCGAAAGCGGGAGCCGTCCTACAACGGGGGGCGGATTTTTCCCGGGGTTGTTTCCGGGTTTGTAATTCCTGACCGGGCTTGCTGCGCCGCACATTGGCGCGAGGGGTCGCCCTGCGCGGGCACGGGATGTGCGACGACAGCCAGGGGCGCGGCCCAATTCCTTTTCATCGCAGCTAGAGGGGCAACATGAAGATGCTGAAGAAGATTGGCTCACAGGTCATCGTGCTGACGGGCGCTACGAGCGGCGTGGGGCTTATCACGGCGCGCAAGGCGGCCGGGCTGGGCGCCAAGCTGGTTCTGGTGGCCCGCGGCGAGGATGCATTGCAAAAACTGGCCGAGGAACTTCGCGAACACGGTACCGAGGTCATCACCGTCGCCGCCGATGTCGGCAAGCACGAGGACGTGGCGCAGGTGGCGCAGTCGGCCATTGACCGCTTTGGCGGCTTCGATACCTGGATCAACAATGCCGGCGTGACGATCTTCGGCCGTCATGACGATGTGCCCCTCGAAGATCACCGGCGGCTGTTCGAAACGAACTACTGGGGCGTGGTCCACGGATCGCTGGCCGCCGTGGCGCACCTGCGCCAGAACGGCGGGGCCATCATCAACATGGGAAGCGAGTCCTGCGACTGTCCGCTGCCGCTGCAAAGCGCGTATGTGGCGTCGCAACATGCGATCAAGGGCTTTACCGACACGCTGCGGCTGGAGCTGGAGCAGGAAAAGGCGCCGGTATCGGTCACGCTGATCAAGGCCGCTGGGATGGATACGCCCATCGTCACCCATGCGAAGAACTTCCTGCACGTGGAGCCAAAGCAGGCGTCGCCGCTCTACGACCCATCGATGGCCGCGGAAGCGATCCTGTTTGCCGCGGAGCACCCGCGTCGCGACATGTTCGTCGGGGCAGCCGCCAAGGCGTATTCGGCAGCGGCGTACTACGCGCCGCACGCGTTCGACCGCTTCATGCGGCGCTTCATGGGCCGCGCCCAGCAGACCGACATGCCGGCGGGGCCGCGCGACGACAACGCGCTGCACGCCGCCGGCAACAGTCTGATAGAGCGGACCGGAGACCGCCGGACAATGAAATCGTGTCCCTATACGGCCTCCACCCGCCATCCGGTCCTGACGACGGCGCTGGTGGTGGGCGCCTCTGCGGCCATGGCGGCCGCGCTGGTGCGCCACCGCCGCGGGTAGGCTGCCGGCAGCCCTTCGTTCAGAGGATGGTGTCGACCACGCCGCCATCCACGCGCAGCGCGGCGCCCGTGGTGGCCGACGCCTGCTTCGAGCACGCGTAGACGATCATGTTGGCCACCTCGTCGACCGTGGCCGCGCGCTGGATCAGCGAGGTGCTCCGGTGTGCCTTGACGAAATCGGCCGCCACCTCTTCGGCGGATTTGCCGGTCTTTGCGATGTCATCCTTGAGCATGGCTTCCACGCCCTCGGACAGCGTGGGGCCGGGCAGCACCGAGTTCACCGTTACGCCGGTGCCGGCCAGCCGCTTGGCCAGGCCGCGCGACACCGCCAGCTGGGCGGTCTTGGTGAACCCGTAGTGGATCATCTCCACCGGGATGTTGACGCCCGACTCCGAGGCCACGAATACGATGCGGCCCCATTTGCGCTGGACCATGCCCGGCGCATAGGCACGCGACAGCCGCACCCCGGTCAGCACGTTGACCTCGAAGAAGCGCGACCATTCGCTGTCCGGGATCTCGAAGAAGTCCTGCGGCTGGAAGATGCCCAGGTTGTTCACCAGGATGTCGACGTCGGGATGGGTCTTGACGAGCGTGTCGCAGACCCCGGCATCGACCAGGTCGCCGGCAAAGCCAGCCACGTTGGCATCGGGCACGGCGGCCTTCAGCGCCGCGATGGCCTTGTCGACACTGGCCTGGCTGCGGCCATTGAGAATCACGCGTGCGCCCGAGCCGGCCAGGCCGCGCGCCGTGGCAAAGCCGATGCCGGCGGTGGATCCGGTTACCAGGGCGGTCTTGCCCGACAGGTCGATCTTCATGTGAACTCCAAGGGTAGGTAGGCCCCGTCAAGTGTATGAAGCCGGCGGCAATGTGCAAGGCTGGCGTGGGGAATGCAGCATTTCAGCCGTGCGTTGCCGCAAAAAACAAAAAAAGGCCGCAAGCGATTGCGGCCTTCGGTGCTTGCCCGGCGCGGGCAGGCGCTTACTGGAACAGCTTCATCGCCTGGGTGATGGTGTTTGACACCCCCCAGACCAGCGGGACAAGCACATAGAGCCAGAAGGCGGCCAGCAGGCCCTTGTTGGTCGGTTGCGCGTTGAGGTTCTGGTTATCCATTTGTGACTCCTGATCAATGGGCCGCGCCGGCGCTGGCGCCCAGCCGGGCCACGTCGGCATCGCTCATGTGGTGCTTCGCGTTGACGCGCGACACCAGCAGGTTGCAGATGAAGCCCACCACCAGCAGGCCGGCCATGATGTGCAGCGTCATGGCGTAGGCTTCGGCCCCCGTCACGCCGTGCGCCACCTGGTATTCGCGGATGTAATTCACCAGCACCGGGCCGGCGATGCCTGCCGCCGCCCAGGCGGTCAGCAGGCGGCCGTGGATGCCGCCCACGAAGGCGGTACCGAACATGTCGGCCAGGTAGGCCGGGATGGTGGCGAAACCGCCGCCGTACATCGACATGATCACGCAGTAGCCCAGCACGAACAGCGCGATATTGCCGCTGGCGCCCAGTTGCGGCACCAGCCAGTACAGCACGGCACCCAGCGCGAAGAACACGAAGTAGGTGTTCTTGCGGCCGATCCAGTCCGACGACGAGGCCCAGAAGAAGCGGCCACCCATGTTGAACAGCGACAGCAGGCCCACGAAGCCGGCGGCGGCCGCGGCGGTCACGCTGCCCTTGAAGCTTTCCTGGATCAGCAGCGACGCCTGGCCGAGCACGCCGATGCCGGCCGTCACGTTCAGGAACAGCACCAGCCACAGCAGGTAGAACTGCGGCGTCTTCAGTGCCTCGTCGATATGCACGTGGTTACGCGTGATCATCTTGTTCTCGACCACGGGCGGGGTCCAGCCTTCGGGCTTCCAGCCCGGCGGCGGGACGCGGATCGCCAGCGAGCCGATGGTCATCGAGATGAAGTAGCCCACGCCCATGACCAGGAAGGTCTGGGTCACGCCCACCGAGGTGGCGCTCTTGAAGTAGTTCATCAGCGCCACCGACAGCGGCGCGGCGATCATCGCGCCGCCGCCGAAGCCCATGATGGCCATGCCGGTCGCCATGCCGCGACGGTCGGGGAACCAGCGGATCAGCGTCGACACCGGCGACACATAGCCCAGACCCAGACCGATGCCGCCCAGCACGCCGTACCCCAGGTAAAGCAGGACGATCTGATGGGTATAGACGCCCAGCGCGGAAATCAGGAAGCCGCCGCCAAAGCAGCAGGCCGCCGTGAACATCGTGCGGCGCGGGCCGACGCGCTCCAGCCATTTGCCGGCAAATGCGGCCGAAATGCCCAGGAAGAAAATCGCCAGCGAGAAAATCCAGCCCAGCGTGGTCAGCTTCCAGTCGTCAGCCACGGATTCGGTAATGCCGATCACCTTGGAAAGGGGGGCATTGAAAACCGAGAATGCATAGGCCTGGCCGATACAGAGATGTACCGCAAGCGCGGCGGGCGGCACCATCCAGCGCGAAAATCCCGGTTTGGCGTAGGTCGCTTCTTTCGAGAAGAACGGCGCCGGCCCTTGGGACGGCATGCCACCTTCATTCATAACACTGCTCATTGGATGTTCTCCAGTCGTGGATCCTCGGTAATCCGTCCGTGCAGTCTGGCGCGTCCGCCGGGTCTGGGTGGCCCGTCGGTTGACCCCGTCACACCCTCGGCGCGGATTACCTCCAGAGGTTGTCGCCGTGCCGGGCTTTCAGAGACGTTTTGGCCCGGGAATGGCGACGGTTGCTACGGGTTGCTACAAAACGGATAAACGGAATCGGGCGCGCGGACGCGCGCCGGCGTGACCCGAAGGGGCCGGGGATGAGGGCGGCTGGAGACGCAGGGAGCGTCCCGTCATGGAATGGATCATTGTTTTTCCGACTGGGGCGAACAATATATGCACAGGGTTGCATATATTGCCGGGGAAAATATTATGCGCAGAACCATAGCCGGCCCGATTGATCACTTCAATAGGCTAAAGATGACATATTCCCCAGATACCTGAATTTGTGGTGCTCATGAGAAAAAATCCGGAGTGGTTTCCGGTATCCGTTTGATTTTCACCACACTCCGGTAGCCATTCGAAGCCCGGTCTACCGCTCTCCCAGGTCAAACATCGGCCATGGATTGGCCTGACCGTATGTCAAGACACGTTGTCATGAGACGGACATCGGCGGCCATTACGATCCGTTCCGTGGCGGTTTTCCTCTGCCATGAAAGGACAAGCCGGTCGAACCAGAAATGGGGTGCAACGGGCGACATAGTGGGTGTCGTGCGGACCGGCGAATTGACACGCTGCGGCCAGATCCTGGCTGCGGCGTTTTTTTCGCCCGCGATTTGTACCGGCCCGCGGCGGGACATGCAACAGGGTGTTGGATGTATGGGTCATTCACGTCGGGTTCAACTTGTTGTCATAAACGCGCCATAGGATGCGTTCCGGCGCGGCCTTGTGCCGCCGACCTCACAAGGCGAATGGCCGGCCATTGGCAGGGCGCGTTCGATAACAACCAGACGGGAACCATACAGATGTTCGAAAAACCTGACGCTTCGCGCCGCAAGGCCCTGAAACTCCTGGCCGGCGCGCCGATGCTGCCGCTGGGCCTGGCTTCCACCTCGCTGCTGGCTGGTTGCGGCGGCGGCGACGATGCGCCTGCAGCGGTGACCCCGGGCGGTACCACGCCCCCGGCCACGGTCACGCCGAGCTTCGTTTCGGCCGAGTTCACGGGCATGGCCGCGCCTTCGCTGAGCAACCCGGCCGCCATGGCCACGACCACGGTCGGCTCCAGCCTGTCGGTGAAGCTGAGCGACGGCAGCACGCAGACCTACAAGCTGGCGTACCAGCCGTTCTTCATGACCGGCGACATGGTGCCGGACGGCAATGGCGGCCAGATCCTGGCCGGCGGCTACTTCAACATCAACAACAGCCCGATCATCGATCCGTCGGTGACCGGCGCCAAACAGTTCTTCTCCGATTCGCCGGACGGCACGTCGCTGCTGAAGATCGACGGCGCCAAGGTTGCCGGCGTGAAGGGCAACACGGTCTTCGCCGTGGTGCAGTTCGAATACACGACGTGGGACCAGGCCAAGGCCAAGGACATGTACGGCCGCCTGCCGTCCCCGATTGCCGTACTGACGCTGGACCAGGACCCCGCCACCGGCAAGCTGACGCTGGTGAAGTACCACAACGTGGACACGTCGGGGGCCAACGGCCTGTGGATCACCTGCGGCGCCAGCCTGTCGCCGTGGAACACCCACCTGTCGAGCGAAGAGTACGAGCCGGACGCGCGCACCGCCGACACGAACCAGCAGTGCATCGACTATGCGCTGAACCTGTACGGTACCTCGACGGTCAAGTTCAACCCGTACCTGTACGGCCACCTGCCGGAAGTCACGGTCAACCCCGACGGCACGGGCTCCATCAAGAAACACTACTGCGTGGGCCGTATCTCGCACGAGCTGGTGCAGGTGATGCCTGACAACCGCACTGTGCTGATGGGCGACGACGCCACCAACAGCGGCCTGTTCGTGTTCGTCGCCGACAAGGAAAAGGACCTGTCGGCCGGTACGCTCTACGTGGCCAAGGTCGGTTCGGGCTTCTCGGTGGACCCTGCTGCCGCCGGCGCCGACCTCACCTGGATCAAGCTGGGCCATGCCACGAGCGCGCAGGTGGAAGCCTGGGCCAAGTCGCACACGTTCGCCGACATCATGGATTACTCGGGTACCGATCCGGCCGATACGACGTACACGAAGATCATGCTGAGCGGTGCCGCGCAGTGGGTCCGCGTCAAGCCGGGCAAGGAACTGGTCGCCGCATTCCTGGAAACCCACCGCTACGCAGCCCTGATGGGCGGCAGCATGGGCTTCACCAAGATGGAAGGCACGACGGTCAATATCAAGGACAAGATCGCCTACTCCGCGCTGCAGAACATCGTCGATTCGATGGTGATAAACAATACGGCCAAGGGCTGGTACGCCGAGAGCGGTATCGGCGTGCCGGCTGCGATCAACTCGGGCGGCGTGCTGCAGCACAAGCTGGCAGGCGGCCAGAAGGATACGTCTGGCGCCGCCATCAACAGCGAATGGATGCCTGTGCATACCCAGGCGCTGATCGTCGGCAAGGACATCACGGCTGATGCGCTGGGCAATACGTCGGACCCGGAAACCCTCGGCAACCCGGACAACCTCAAGTTCTCGGAAAAGCTGCGCACGCTGTTCATCGGCGAGGACAGCAGCCGCCACACCAACAACTTCCTGTGGGCGTACAACGTCGACACGAAGAAGCTGTCGCGCCTGATGTCGGTGCCGGCGGGCGCGGAATCGACGGGCCTGCACGCCGTGGACGAGATCAACGGCTGGACCTACATCATGAGCAACTTCCAGCACGCTGGTGACGGCATCAAGACGCAGGTCAAGGCGCAGGTGGAGCCGCTGGTGTTCGCCAACTACAAGAACGGCCTGGGCGCCTCGGTCGGTTACCTGACCGCCGATCCCACCAGCATGAAGCTGGGCAAGTAATTCCGGGCTGCGTCACGCATCAAGGCGCCGCGGGCCGAAGGGTCCGCGGCGCTTTCCTGTCCCTCGAAGACGCCGGGGCTTCAGAACGCCTCGTTGATCTGGAAGTAGACGCCCTTGGTGTTGCGGCCGACGCCGACGTCGAACCGCACGTTGACGCGTGGCTTGAACTCGAAGCGGTAACCCACGCCGGCGTTCGGCAGCCAGTGGGCCGACGTCAGTGCGCCGGGGTTGCCGGCGATGGCGCCGGTGCCGGCCCAGAACACCATGCCCTGGCGTCCTGCGATATGCTAGCGGTATTCCACCTGCGCGGTCAGCATGGCCTTGTCGCGATACTGGCCCATGAAATAGCCGCGCATGCGCCGGTTGTCGCCAAGCTTGGACATCATGCTCCACGGCACGTCGCCCCAGTTGAACTTGCCGTAGATGTCGAAGGCCAGCACATCGCGCTCGCGCATCCGGAAGTAATTGTCGTAGATGATTTCCAGCGCTTCGAAGTCGTTGTCGCTGCCGATGGCACGCCGGTAGACCGTGCCATTGACCAGCAGCGCCTGACCCTTGTAAGGGTTGGGCAGGAAGTCGCGCGTGTCGTACGAGAAATGCGCGGTCAGGCCGCTGCTGAGCACGCGCGTGCCGTGCGGGTCGGTGGCCAGTGCGCTGCTGGCGCCGCGGTCCAGCTGGGCGGCATTGTCGTATTCGAAATCGTAGCCGCCGCCCACGTAGATATTGGGGCGCACCCGCACCATGACGCGGGGCTGCACCACGATGCCGCGCCGCGTGTAGCCTTCCTTGTTGGCGTCGTTGATGGCGTTGTCGTAGCCGATGCCCCAATACGAGGTCGGCATGTTGATCAGGGCGCCGCTGAAGACAAAGCGATAGCTGTCGTCGGCGAAGAACGTGTTGTTGTCCACGCCGATGCCCACGGCGCCCGAGGTGGTCAGGAAGCCGTGCAGGTTCAGCGTCGACAGCTGCGTGTCCTTCCCGGCGTTTTTCGGCTTGTACAGGCCTACCGCGGCGGCCCCGACGCCCAGTCCCATCTCGGGGTTGTAGAACGGCCCGGGCAGCACGCCCCAGTCGATGCCGTGGC
Organism: Ralstonia sp. 25mfcol4.1; assembly: GCF_900104095.1. Lineage (GTDB taxonomy): Bacteria > Pseudomonadota > Gammaproteobacteria > Burkholderiales > Burkholderiaceae > Cupriavidus. The sequence goes on from NZ_FNJO01000005.1 coordinate 47,501, forward strand.
TCAGGTCCACTTCCTTCGACGCGCCAAGCTTGTTCAGCACCTTGTCGATCCAGCTCACGTGCTCGGGCCCGGGTTTGGACTCCGGCGCAGCGTCGGCGGCGGCGGTCTGCGCCACGGCGCTACCGGCGCAGCCCGCCAGCAGCATCGTGCAGAGAGAAGCCGTAAGCGGGGCGGTGCGCATGGTCGTCAGAACCGGAAGAAGCCGGTGGCGATGATGTTGTTGCGGTTATAGCCATAGCCGATCTCCATCAGCAGGCCGAAGCTGCGGTTGATCGTCCAGCTGGCGCCGACAGAGCCGCTCCAGTATCCCGTCACATGCTCGCCGATCTGGTAGTTCAGCCGCGCGGTCTGGCCGTCGGTGTCGGGCAGGGGCACGTCGAAATGGCCAGTGATGGTGGCGCGCGTGCGAAAGTACGTGGCGCCGACATACGGGGTCAGCAGCCCCAGCCCATGGCCCAGCCGGATATTCCAGCCCACGCGCGGCCCGATGTTGATCGACTTGATGGGCGTCTCGGACATGGTGATGTCCGCCACCGTGTATGTCACCGGCAGCGAAAAGAACAGATGCTTGTAAGTGCCCACCAGCGTGAAGCCGCCGCCGTAGGTGTGCCCGCTGTAGTTGGCGTGTTGCGTGGGCAGCTTGATCGGCTGGCTGCACGCTGCCCGTGGCCGACGCCCGCCACAGCCGACGTTGATGCCGAAGAAGCGTTCCAGATCGGTCAGCGACGAAAAGCCGATGTCGATCGATCCGCTGCCCTGCACGTTGCCGACGATCCCGTACACATTCATGAACGGAAACAGCCAGGCCCCCACCTGCACCTGGTTCGACGTGTTATGGATGCGCGACTGCTGGAACTGGACAAAATCGGCCGCGCGCAGCGGATTGTTGCCGGCGGATACCTGCAGGTCGCTGAGCTGGTAGCGCTGGTAGCCGTCAAAGTACGAGTAGCCGATGTCGTACGGATTGGGCAGGTTGTAGCCCTTGTCGATCACGCGCTGGGCGAAGAAGGGCAGCGCGCGGTCCCACAGCGGCGGTTCGGGCGGCGCGGGTTCCGGGGTTCCCACCGGGCCGACGATGCCGCGATACGGACCCGAATGCGTATCGGGCGATGCCGTCGCTGCCGCCGCGCCGCCGCTGCCGCCGGCCGTCCATGCGTGGGCAATGCCCGGGAGGGCGAGCGCCGCCGCAGCCGTCAGGCCGGCCAGCCTGTGGCGCAGGGACAGTCGGACGGTGGCGCCGCGCTGGCTGCCGCAGGCGGACATGGGTGGCTGGATTCCTGGGGATCGATGCGGATGGAACCGATGTTCCCCGATTGCCCGCCAGCGCCGAAGTGAATGTTTTCGAAAAGCGACTTAGGAGATTCAGGCGGCCGCCCCGGATTCCCGGTCAGGTATTCTTGCACCATTGCCAACCGCAGGTTGTGAATACATCGCGAGGATTATGGACAGGGCACGCGTCTTGACACTGTTTCTGGGCGTGGTACGGGCCAGGAGTTTTGCCCGTGCCGCAGTGGAGGCCGGCGTCACGCCCCAGGCCGTCAGCAAGGCCGTGCGCACGCTGGAGGAAGACCTGGGCGTGCGGCTGTTGCATCGCACCACCCGCAAGCTGAGCCTGACGGACGAAGGCGCCCGGCTGTTCGAACTGGCCGACCCCGGGCTGCGTCAGCTCGACGAAGCCCTGGCGCAGGTGCGCAGTGCCAAAAGCGAGGACGATGGCCTGATCCGGCTGACCGCGCCGCCATCGGTCGGCACCCACGTGCTGGTGCCGCTGATGCAGCAGTTCCGGGCGACGCATCCAGGCATCACGTTCGACCTGCAACTGAGCGATCTTTTTACGGACCTGGTCGAATCACGCATCGATGTCGGCTTCCGGTCGGGCACAAGCCCGGGCCAGAACCTGGTGGCGCGCCGGCTGGCCGACCTGCCGCTGGTCATCTGCGCGGCGCCGGCCTACCTGGAACGGCATGGCGAACCCCGCACGCTGGACGAACTGCTGCGGCACGCCTGCACCGGCTTCCGGCGGCCCGTGACAGGCCGCATGGTGCCGTGGGAACTGAGCATCGACGGCGACCTGGTATTCCAGGACGTGCCCGCCGTGGCAACCTTCAACGACGTGCAGACCGAGATCGCCGCCGTGCGGGCCGGCATGGGGATCGGCCAGCTGTCGATGTTCCTGGTTCGCGACGACGTCGCCGCCGGCCGCCTGATACCCATCCTGCGGCAGTTCGACAGCAACAATGTCGGTCTCTATATGTACTACCCGCACCGCACCCATATTCCGGTGCGGGTGCGTCGGTTCATCGATTTCGTGGCCGAAGCGGGCCGTGTGGCGGCGCTGACAGGGGCCTGAGCAGGAATTTGCCTGCCGGCGGTGTCAGCTGGTATGGATCGGCGCGAGAGCCGCCTTCGGCGCGCTGGCCGACGGGATGCCGGTGGTGGCGCCCGGGCCGGTGCCGGCCGCGGTGTCGCAATGGCATGCGGCGGGCTTGACCTGCTGACGCTGATGGGCGTTGGCACGCGCGCGCTCGATCACGGCAAAGTCGGGACCGGCAACGGCGGACAGCGAGGCAAGGAGGGAGGCTGCGCCACACAGGGCGAGCAGGGCGGACTTCATCGAAGACTCCGGTGGGTGGGGAAAACCGTTGATCGCGATGATCCGCCTTTCCGGGTATAGCGTCCAAGACCGGTTTGTTATGCGGGGGATAGGCTGGGCCAATAGTGCGCGGCAGGCGGCGCGGCCCGTAGGGGTGGCCCCGCATGACGCAGCACATCGTCGGCGGCCGTGACATGTCGCAGCAGATCGAGCGTGATGCCGAATCTGTCATGGAATGATGATTCCACGTCTTGGCCCGGCGGCCAGCCTACGCCGCGTTTCAGCGACGGCAGGCCGGCGCGCTCGTGTGGCGCCTCGAACAGCAGCCGCATCAGCCGCTGCGTCCGGCACAGGTCTCCGAAGGCCGCGCCTTCCGCAAACAGTGCGCGCCGGATACGTTCGGGCGACACGCCCAGCAAGCCGGCAGCGAACCCGGCACTCCATGGCAGATCGGGTTGCAGGAAAATGCGCCGCGACAGCACGCGATGGAGCAGCGGCTGATCGGAATGGTCGGTTGCTGGCGCGATGTCGATCCGGCAACCGGCTGGCTGCGCCATGCTGCCGGCCATCAGCAGGTCGAAGCCCTGGAACGCTTCGACCCGGCACGGCAGGCGTGGCACCAGCATGCGGTCGAAGCCGTCGCGCCGTAAAACGGCCGTGCCACGCGTGGCCGTGACCGTTACCGGGAACGCCGGCGCAAGCCGCGCCACGCGCAGATGCAACACCGACTCGATGCTGAGCCGCATGTCCGCCGCCGGCTAGAGTACGCCCTTGGCGCGCAGGTCCGCCACGTCCTGCGGGCCGAGGCCCAGGCAATCGCGCAGCACTTCGTCCGTGTGCTGGCCCAGCGCGGGCGGCGCGTGGCGCAGCGTGGGCGGCGTGTCGGACAACCGTAGCGGGCTGGCGGTGGAGCAGATCCGGTTCACGGTATCGGCCTCGGGACGGTCGGAGGTCGCATAGCGATACTGCTCCACGCGCAGTCCGCGATGCTGCACGTGCTCGTCGGCGAACGCCTGCCCGATGTCGTTGATCGGGCCGCAGGGCACCGAAGCCGCCTCAAGCAGGCCGATCCATTCGTGCGTCGGCCTGGCGCGTGTGACATCGCTCATCATCGGAATCAGCGTGTCGCGATGAACGACGCGGGCGCTGTTGGTGGCGTAACGCTCGTCGCGTGCCCAGTCGACACCGGCTACCTCGCAAAAGCGCGCGAACTGCCCGTCATTGCCGATGGCCAGCAGCATGTTGCCGTCCCGGGTCGGAAAGTCCTGGTAGGGCACCACGCTCGGATGTACATTGCCCTGGCGCGTCGGCACCACGCCGGCGTTCAGGTAGCCCGCCCCCTGGTTGGCCAGTACCGCCATGGCCACGTCGAGCAGCGCGATGTCGATGCGCTGGCCGCGCCCGGTGTGGTGGCGGGCCTCGATCGCGCCAAGGATGGCCGTGGTGGCATACATGCCCGTGAACACGTCGATCACCGCCACGCCCACGCGCAACGGGCCGCCGCCCGGTTCGCCATCGGGCTGGCCCGTGATGCTCATCAACCCGCTCATGGCCTGCACCAGCAGGTCGTAACCGGGCCGCGCGGCATAGGGCCCGGTCTGGCCGAAGCCGGTAATCGAGCAGTAGACCAGGCGCGGGTTCAGCGCGCTGAGCGTCTCGTAGTCGAGCCCGTAGCGTTTGAGGCTGCCGGTCTTGTAGTTCTCGATGACCACGTCGCTCTGCTGCGCCAGGTCGCGCACCAGCTTCTGGCCCTCGGCCGTGGCGATGTCCACCGTCACCGAGCGTTTGTTGCGGTTGCACGCCGCGAAGTAGCTGGCCTGGCGCGTGGGCCCGTCATCGCCTTCCAGGTACGGCGGCCCCCAATGGCGGGTGTCGTCGCCGGCGCCGGGCTTCTCGATCTTGATGACGTCGGCGCCCATGTCGGCCAGGTTCTGGGTACACCATGGGCCCGCCAGCACGCGCGACAGGTCCAGCACGCGGAGATGGCTCAGTGCGCCGGTCTGCGGCGACGGCGGCGGCAGGCCGGGGGTAGGTTCGTTGGAAGCGGTCATGACGAAGGAATCAGACGAATTCGGAGGGGCGCAATCAGGCAATCTCGGCCCAGCCATGGCTGAGCACGACCTTGTCGCGTTCCAGCACCCTGGCGCGCAACTGGAACTGGCCGGCATGTTGCGGATCGCGCCAGATCTCGGTCACCAGCGTCTCGCCGGGGAACACAGGCGCGGCAAAGCGGATATCGAACGCGCGCAGCCGCGCCGGGTCATGGTCCGCGCACTGCCGCAGCAACGCGTGGGCCACCAGCCCGTAGCTGGCCAGGCCATGCAGGATGGGCCGCTCGAATCCGGCGGCACCTGCCACGGCGGGATCGGCGTGCAGCGGATTGAAGTCGCCCATCAGGCGGTACAGCAGCGCCGCCTCTGGCCGCGTGGGCTGGGTATCGACGAAATCCGGCGGACGGTCTTCGGGCACCGGCGGCAGTGCCGGCAGCGGTTCGTCGCTGGGCTGGCCACCATCCAGTGCGCTGTAGCCGCCGTCGCCGCGCAGGAACGACACTTGCTGGATCGTGGCCAGCAGCTCGCCCTGTACGGTTTCCAGCCGGCGCTCGGTGACCATGATGGCGCCCTTGCCCGCGCCCTTGTCGGTCAGATGGGTGATGCGGTTATGACCTACCACCTCGGCATCCGCAGGCAGCGGCCGATGCAGCCGCAGCCGCTGTTCACCGTGCAACAGCTTGACCCAGTCGATGCCGGTATCGGGCTCGCGGGCCCAGAAGCCCGGATAGCCCAGCACTACTGCCTGCGAGGGCAGCGCGCGCAGCCCGCCCGGCGTGCCTTCGTAGACGAAGGGGAGGGCCGACGCGTTCATCGGGTCGTTGCCCAGGCCCAGGCTCAGCGCGTACAGCATGGTGTCGCGCATCGTGTAGTGCTGGCGCACCGGGGGAAAGACGCGGTTGCGCAGGTGCTGGTAGTGGATTGCCATCGGCTGCTCCGCTCAGGCCGCTTCGACCGGCGCGAAGACGGGCACGGGCGCGCCGCCTTCTGTCTCGGCAAAGCGCACCTTCACGCGCTGGCCGATACGCACGCTGTCCAGGTCGGTATCGACGATATGGGTGAGCATGGTCACGCCTTCATCGAGCTTCACATAGGCGATGCAGAACGGATTGGGACCGGCGCGGCGGGTGATGCTGAACGAGTAGATCTCGCCCAGGCCGCTGGCGTCCTTCCAGTCGGTGTCGCCCAGGCAAAACGGGCACAGCGCACGTGGATACCAGTGGGGCTTGCCGCACGACTTGCAGTGGCGCACCAGCAGGCGGCCTTCGCGGGCGGCTTGCCAGAAGGGGGCGTTGTCCGGCAGTTCGTCCGGAGCCTTGAGAACGGTGGGAACGTAGGGAGTGGTCATCGTTAGCCTCGCGCTTATTCGCGTTCCAGGATCAGGGTGGCCGAGCCATGGCGCGATCCCATGTAGCCGCCGGTCCCCTGGGCCAGCGCAAGCTGGCAGTTCTTGACCTGCACGGCCGGATGGGCTTCGCCGCGCAGCTGTCGTACGGCCTCGATCACCTTGGTGATGCCGCCGCGATTGGCCGGGTGGTTGTTGCACAGCCCGCCGCCATCGGTGTTGACCGGCAGCTTGCCCACGCCCGAGATCAGGTTGCCGTCCATCACGAACTTTCCGCCTTCGCCCTTCTTGCAGAACCCCAGGTCTTCGAGCTGCATCAGCACGGTGATGGTGAAGCTGTCGTAGATCGACGCGTACTGGATATCGGACGGGGTGACGCCAGCCTCGGCAAATGCTGCCGCACCGGACACGCGTGCGGCCGACCAGGACAGGTCCACCTGGCCGCCCAGCAGGCCCTTGACGTGTTCGCCCGCGCCCAGCACCTTGATCTTCGGCCGGTTCAGCTTCGCCGCGATCTCGGGGCGTGCCACCACCAGCGCACCGCCGCCGTCGGATACCACGCAGCAGTCCAGCCGGTGCAGCGGATCGGAGATCATCGGCGAGTTCAGCACGTCCTCGACCGTCACCCGTTCACGCAACATCGCGTTCGGGTTGTGCTGCGCGTGATGCGAGGCCGCCACCTTGATCCACGCAAGCTGCTCGGGCGTGGTGCCGAACTCGTACATGTGGCGCTGCGCCACCATCGCGTACAGGTTGACCGTCACCGGGCTGAACGGCGCCTCGAACGGCTGGTCGGGCAGGTTCGCGCCCCAGTTGCGGGCCTGCATGCCGCTGGAGCCCTCCGAGCGCGGGCGCCCGGCCAGCGTGATCAGCGCCACGTTGCACTTGCCGGCGGCAATCGCCTGCGCCGCGTGCGAGACGTGCGCGATATAGGACGATCCGCCCATTTCGCTCGAATCGACGTGGCGCGCGTTCAGGCCCAGGTAGTCGACCATGTTGACCATGCCCAGTCCGGGCGCGTCACCGGCGCAGAAGTAGCCGTCCACGTCGGCCAGCGTCAGGCCGGCGTCTTCTAGCGCGCCGCGGGCGCTCTCGGCGTGCAGTTGCGGCACGGTCTTGTCCGGTGCCTTGCGGGTCGGGTGCTCGTAGGCCCCGACGATGTATGCCTTGCCATGGATGCTCATGGGTGTGTCTTCCTTCTGATGTCTGGTGTGCGGATCAGGCCGCGATCGCGGCCATGCTGGCGCTGTAGCGTTCCATGTGCAGGTCGGTGTCGCCGAGCAGCACATCGGTCATGGCCAGCGCCTTGAAATAGTCGCCGACCTCAAGCTCGTCGGTCATGCCCATGCCGCCGTGCAGTTGCACGGCCTGCTGCCCGACAAAGCGTGCGGCGCGTGCCGTGATCACCTTGGCGGCCGATACCTTGCGGCGGCGCTCGTCTGCATCGGTGGCGTCCAGGCCCTGGGCGGCCACGTAGGCCATCGACAGCGCCAGCTCCTTCTGCAGCAGCATGTCGGCCATGCGGTGCTGCAGCGCCTGGAACGATGCCAGTGGCTTGCCGAACTGCTTGCGCGCGCCCAGGTATTCGGCGGTCACCTCGATCAGGCGCTCCATCGCGCCGGCCGCGGCCGCGCACTGCGCCGCAATGCCGTGGTCGATGCCGAGTTCCAGCGCCTGCAGCCCGTTGACCGTCACCAGCGTGGCCGGCACATCGGCCAGCTTCAGGTCGGCGCCGGACAGACGGTCGATGGTCGGGTAGGCGGTCACGGTCAGCCCCGGGGCGTCGCGGCTGACCAGGAACAGCGCCAGCGTGCCATCGAGCTTCGCAGAGACCAGATAGGTATCGGCCGCGCCGCCATGCCATACCACCGACTTCGCGCCGCTCAGCACGTAGCCGTTCGGCTCGCGCTGGCGTGCCACGGTCTCGGCCGCGTCCAGCCGATAGCGTGTGGCGGGTTCCAGATAGGCCAGCGCAAGCACCTTGCTGCCATCGGCGATGGCCGGTAGCCATTCGGCCTGCTGCGCGGCCGGCGCATGGTGCGCCAGGATGGCCGTGGCGATGGCCGCCGGAATCACGGGTTCCTGCACCAGCCCGCGGCCCAGTTCGCGTTGCACCACCACCTGGCTGGCGGGGCCCTCGCCAAAGCCGCCGTGGTCCGCCGGAACGGTCAGGCCCAGCACGCCCATGTCGGCCAGTTGCTGCCACGTGGCGCGGTCGAAGCCGCCATGCTCGCGCGCATTGCGGCGGCGATGCTCGAACGAATACTCGGATGCGACAAAGCGGCGCAGGCTGTCGGCCAGCATCTGCTGTTCTTCGCTGTAGGTGAAATCCATGCCTGTCGTCCCCTGCGTTAGAAACCGATGATCATCTTCGAGATGATGTTTTTCTGGACCTCGGTGGAGCCGCCGTAGATCGTGGTCTTGCGCATGTCGTAGTAGGTTGAAGCCGCGGGCGCGGCCCAGTCCGGGCCGCTCACGGGCTGCGGCGCGCCGGGCTCCATCCAGTCCGGCGAGTACGGCCAGCCGTTCGGGCCGGCCACTTCCATCTGCAGCATCGCAATGTCCTGCTGCAGTTCGGAGCCCCGAATCTTGACGATCGACGCCTCGGGGCCGGGCGTGCCGGCTGCCTGGGTGGCAACGCGCAGCAGCAGCATTTCAAGCGCGAGAAGTTCCATCTCCACGCGGGCAATCTTGTCGCGCATGCGCACGTCGTCGATCAGCGGACGGCCCCGGCCGTCGGTAGTCCCGGCCGCGTAGTGCCGCAGCTGGCGCAGTTCGCGGTAGCAGTGGCCGATGCCGGCAATGCCGGTACGTTCGTGGCCCAGCAGGTACTTGGCGTAGGTCCAGCCCTTGTTTTCCTCGCCCAGCAGGTTTTCCACCGGCACCTCGACGTCCTCGAACCAGGTCTCGTTCACGTCGTGGCCGCCGTCCAGCGTCTTGATCGGGCGCACCGTCACGCCGGGCGACTTCATGTCGATCAGCAGCATCGAAATGCCTTCCTGCGGCTTGGCCTCGGCGTCCGTCCGTACGAGGCAGAAGATCCAGTCGGCAAAGTGCGCCATCGTCGTCCAGGTCTTCTGGCCGTTGACGATGTACTTGTCGCCCTTGCGCACCGCGCGGGTCCGCAGCGATGCCAGGTCGGAGCCGGCGCCCGGCTCGGAATAGCCCTGACACCAGAAGTCTTCCACGGTCGGGATGCGCGGCAGGAAGCGGGCCTTGTGCTCGGCGCTGGCGTACTTCATCAGCACGGGGCCGATCATCGTCAGTCCGAACGGCAGCATGCGCGGTGCGCCGGCGCGGAAGGTCTCGATCTCGAAGATCAGGCGCTGCAGTGCGTTCCAGCCCGTGCCGCCCCACTCGGTGGGCCAGGTCGGGGCCCCCCAGCCCTGGGCGTGCAGGATGCGGTGCCAGCGCACGTAATCGTCTTTCTCCACACGGCGATGGCCCAGTACCTTGTCGCGGATGTCGGCGGGCAGGCTGGCCCGCACAAAGGCGCCGACTTCCTCGCGAAAGGCTTCTTCTTCTCTTGTGAAACGCAGGTCCATGAACTGTCTCCGGTCAGTGAAAACGATTCTATGGGCGTGTACGCCACGCTGGTTCGAGATTGCCGAATCCAGCCTTCCGGATACCGAAATGCACGGCCGCCGCATTCCGCAGCGCGGTTTCAGGCCAGCGAAGCCGACCCTTGTGATTTACGAATGGCGCCGGCCCGGCTTTGGCGCCATGCTGCGCGAACCTCTTCATCGCATTCAGCAAGGACGGCCAGCGTGACCACCCGGATTCATGAGCTGCTTGACCATTGGTTGGCCGAGGCCCCCAATGAACCGTTTCTTCACCTGCCGGACGGCCGCAGCCTGAGCTTTGCCGATCTGGGCGCGCTGACCGACACGGCCGAGGCGGAACTGCGCGAACTCGACGTGCGACCCGGTGATCGCGTGATGGTGGTGGCCGAGAATTGTCCCGAGCACGCCGCGCTGATCCTGGGCTGCAGCCGCGTGGGCGCGTGGTCGTGCGGCGTCAATGCCCGCATGGCCGCCGGCGAGATCGATGCCTTTGCCATCCGTGCCGATGCGCGGCTGGTGTACTTCACCGCAGCGGCGTCGCGCGCCGCCGCCGCGCACGCGCAGCGCTTCGGGGCCGCACCGTCGGCGCTGCCCGGCATACAGCGTTCGGCGGTGCGCGCCGATGCCATGCCGGAGCCGGCGCCGCTGCGTGACCAGGTGGCCGCCCTGATCTTCACATCGGGCACCACGGGCGAGCCCAAGGGCGTGATGCTGACGCATGACGCATTGATCCATTTCGCGCGCGTGACCCGCGATGCCCGCGCGCTGGGTCCCGCCGACCGCAGCTATGCCTTCGTGCCGATGACCCATATCTTCGGCCTGGGCACGGTGCTGCTCAGTTCGCTGCTGGCCGGCGCGCAGCTGGTGATGCGGCCGCAGTTCGATCCCGCCGATCTGCTCGACGCGCTGGCCCATCACGGCGTGTCGCAGTTGCAGGGGCCGCCCACGCTGTTCTCGCGGCTGCTGGTCTATCTGCAGGAACAGGGCATCGCGCAGCCGCTGGCCCCTGCGCTGCGCTATCTCTACACCGGTGCCGGTCCGCTCGACCTGTCGCTGAAGACGCGCGTGGAAGCCACGTTCGGCCTGACGCTGCACCATGGCTATGGCCTGTCCGAATACGCCGGATCGGTCCATGTGACGCGTCTGGGCGAGCGGCGTCCAGATACCAGCGCCGGCTACGCCGTGGCCGAGGCCGAGGTGCAGGTGACCGATCCCGTGACCGGCCAGCCGTTGCCGCTGGGCCAGCGCGGCGAACTCTGGCTGCGGGGCAGGGGGCTGATGCCGGGCTACTTCCGCGATGCGGCGGCCACCAACGCGGTGATGCGCGAGGGCGGCTGGTACGCCAGCGGCGACCTCGGCGAGATGCATGCCGATGGTGCGCTGTTCGTGGTGGGTCGCCTCAAGGAAATGATCATCCGCTCGGGTTTCAACGTCTACCCGGCTGAAGTGGAGACCGCGCTCAACACGCATCCGAGCATCCAGCGGTCTGCCGTGGTCGGCGTGGCCGAGGGCGACGGCAACGAGGAGATCGTCGCCTTCGTCGAACTGCGCCCCGGCGCGGCGCTGGAACCGGAGGCCTTGCGCGGCCACCTGCAAAGCCGCCTGGCCCCGTACAAGCGGCCGGCGCGCATCGTGGCGCTGGCCGAACTGCCCACCAATAACAACGGCAAGATCCTCAAGCGTGTGCTGCAGGAGCAGGCCGGTTCGATGTCGATCCAAGGAGACCCAGCATGAACCCATCGTCCGCCATGCGCAGGCGCCTGTTGGCCGCCGGCCTGTTCGGCGCCGCAGCGTATCCGTTTGCGTCGTTCGCCACGGAAACGTGGCCGGCCAAGCCCGTGCGCCTGATCGTGCCATTTCCGCCTGGCGGTCCGGTGGATAGCACCGCGCGCATCTTCAGCCAGAAGCTGGGCGAGATCTGGAAGCAACCGATCGTCATCGACAACCGCGCCGGCGCGGGCGGCACCATCGGCGCCACCATCGCCGCCAAGGAAGCGCCTGACGGTTACACGCTGTTCCTGGGATCGATCCATCACGCGGTCAACCCGTCGCTGATGGGCAAGCTGCCGTACGACATCGAGAAGGACTTTGCGCCGGTCAGCTTTGCCGCGATGTTCCCGGTGTTCGTCGTCGCGCATCCGTCGGTGCCGGCCAGCAACATCAGGGAGCTGATCGCCTACGCCAAAAGCGGCCACACGCTGGCCTACGGGTCGTCGGGCAACGGTGGCGGCACGCACCTGGCGGGGGAGCTGTTCAACATGGAAGCGGGCACCAAGCTGCAGCACGTACCGTACAAGGGCAGTGGCCCGGCCATGAACGACCTGCTGGGCGGCCAGGTGCAGCTGATGTTCAGCGACGCGCCTACCGCGCTGCAACATATCAAGTCGGGACGCATCAAGGTGCTGGGCGTAGCCAGCCGCAAGCGTTCGGGCATGTTGCCCGACGTGCCGACCGTTGCCGAGTTGGGGGTGCCCGGTTACGAGGCCTACTCCTGGGCCGCACTGTTTGCGCCGGCCCAGACGCCGAAGCCGATCCTCGAGAAGATCAATGCCGATTTCAACCTCGCCATGAAGGACGCCGGTGTCAGGCAGCGGCTGCTGCAGGCCGGCGCCGAAGCGGACGCCGGCACGCAGGACCAGATGCGCCAGCGCCTGCACAGCGAAATCGAGAAATGGCGAAAGGTGATCCAGACGGCGGGGATCACGGCGGGTTGAGATAGCGAAGGGCGCAACGATGCGCAGCCCTCTCCCACGAAATGGGAGAGGGCGGAAAACCCATCAACCAGGCGCAGTGGGCCACTGGAACAGCGGCGGCTCCTTTTCCTTGAAGCGGCGCACGGCCTCGTGGTGGTAGTCGGTGGTGAACGCGATGCCCTGGCCGAGCGATTCCAGCTCCAGCATGGCGCGCACGTCGGCGCTGTTCGACTGGTTCAGCGCCCGCTTGGTCAGCGCGAACGCTGTCGGGGAAGCCCCGGCCAGGCCGCGTGCCAACTGGTCGGCGCGCACGTGAAGCTGGCCCTCTTCGACGATCTCGAACACCGCCCCCATCTGCCGGGCCTCTTCGGCGCCGACTTCGCGCGCGCTGAAGACCAGGTCCCGGGCGCGCGCCATGCCCACCACGCGCGGCAGCGTGTACAGGGCGCCGCAATCGGGCACCAGCCCGACCTTCATGAATGGCATGCAGAACCGCGCGCGCGGCGTGGCCACGATGAAATCGGCCAGCAATGCCAGGCTGAAGCCGGCGCCGTACGCCACACCATCCACTGCGGCCACGACCGGACGGTCCAGATCGACAAGCAGGGCGATCCATCCGTGCAGGTCGTCCATGCGGTTGCGGCCGGCGTCGGCAGCGGTGACGTTCATCGCGCGGATATCGCCGCCGGAGCAGAAGTCGGTGCCGGCCCCGCGCAGCACCACGGCGCGTACCGTACGGTCGGCACGGATCTGCTGCACGGCCTCGCGCAGGGCGTCGCGCATCGGGCCGTTCAGTGCGTTCTTGTACTGGGGGCGGTTCAGCGTCAGCGTGGCAATGCCGTCGGCAATGTCCACGAGCAGGGTGTGTTCTTCTGCCATCGGGTGTCTCCAGGAGGGTTCGATGGCACAGCTTGACCGAAGCACGGCCGCGCGGCTATTTGCATGTTTTGAATCCGGCATTCGCCGGCAGTGAAGGCCTCTCGGTAATTGCGAGAATGGAAAAAATGCCGGCGTTCGGGGGATAATCGCTGGTTACCCTGGAGACAACGACATGCGCTTCGATCTGGTCGATCTGAATCTCTTCACGCATATTGCGGAAGCCAGCAGCCTGACCCGCGGTGCAGAACGTTGCCACCTGTCGCTGCCGGCGGCCAGCACGCGCATCAAGAACCTGGAAGAGCAGGTGGGCGTCAAGCTGCTGAGCCGCAGCAGCCAGGGCGTCAAGGTCACGCCGGCCGGCGAGACGCTGCTGGCCCACGCGCGCCGGGTGCTGCGGCAGATCGAGCAGCTCAGCGGCGACCTGCAGGAGTACGCGTCCGGTATCAAGGGCCATGTGCGCGTGTTCGCCAACACCACGGCCATGAGCGAGTTCCTGCCCGGAGTGCTGCGTACGTACCTGGTCAATCATCCCGACGTGACCGTCGACATCCGCGAGCGGCTCAGCCCCGACATCGTGCGGGCCGTGCAGGAAGGCATGGTCGATATCGGCATCGCCGCCAGCGGCGTCAACATGGAAGGGCTGGAGGTGATGCCGTACCGGCTGGACCGCCTGGTGCTGGCCACGGCGCTGAGCCACCCCCTGGCCCAGCGCAAGCGCGTGCGGTTTGTCGAGACGCTGGACTACGATTTCATCGGCCTGCCCGAGGAAAGCGCCATCCACAACTTCCTGAAGCGCGCCGCCTCCGACCTGCAGCGCCAGTTGCACTGGCGCATCCAGGTCAGCAATTTCGAGACGGCGGGCCGGATGATCGAGGCCAATGTCGGCATCGGCGTGCTGCCGGAGAGCACCGCGCGCCGCCACGCGCAGACCATGGCGCTAAATATCGTGCAGATCGAGGACGACTGGGCGGAACGCAAGCTGCAGATCTGCGTGGCGGACCTGGACGCGCTGCCGGTCTTTGCGCGCAAGCTGGTGGACCTGCTGGTGGAAGACGGCACCGGGAACCCGGCCTGACGGCCTGATACGGCCGGCGCCCGCGCGCGGAGTGCTAGGCCATCTCGGCGACGATGCCGCGCAACTGGTGCTTGTGCAGCTTGCCGCTGGCGGTCGTCGGAATGGCCGGTACGCGCACGATCTGCGCGGGGCGCTTGTAAGGCGACAGCCGCTCGGCGAGATAGGCGTGCAGTTCGCCCGCATCGAAGCTCTCGCCCTCGCGCAGCTCGACGAACGCCACGATCTCTTCGTTGCCATCGGCCGCAGGCCGGCCGACCACGGCGGACAGGCGCACCGACGGATGCGTGTTGATGACCGATTCCACTTCGATCGGATAGACGCTGAAGCCTGAGCGGATGATCAGGTCACGCGTGCGTCCGACGATATACAGCGCGCCGTCGGGCCCCAGACGGCCAATATCGCCGGTGTTGAGCCAGCCTTCGGGGCGTATTGCTTCCGCCGTCTGTATGGGGTCGCGATAGTAGCCACGCATGACGCCGGGGCCTTTTACCCACAGCTCGCCTGCCGTACCGGGCGGCACCGTTTCGCCGTTGGCCCCCACGATGCGCAGTTCGGCCCCTTCGACAATCTCGCCGGCCGAGCAGTCGCTGCGCGGGCGGTCCATGCGGGTGATGAACAGCGAACCCGCGTATTCGGTCATGCCATAGCCATGGTGCAGCGGCTGGCCGAAGACGGCTTCGACGTTGCGCTTGAGCGTGGGCTCCAGCGGGCCGCCGCCGGTATAGAGATAGCGCAGGCGTCTGGGGTGGAGCGTGGCGATGCCCTGCTTCTGCAGATGCGCCAGGATGCGGCTGAACATGGCCGGCACGCCCTGCAGGATGGAGATCGCGTCGCGTTGCAGCGCGGCGCAGGCGTCGGTGACATTGAACCGGGCCACCAGGTACAGGCTCCCGCCACCCTGGAAGGTGGCCAGCAGCAGCGTGGCCAGCCCGAAGATATGGGACATCGGCATCACCGCGTAGGCACAGTCGCCCGGCCCGATCTTGCGGGTGTCGGCCGTGACGCGCGCATAGTGCAGCAGGCCGCGATGCGTGACCATCACGCCCTTGGGCTGGCCCGTGGTGCCCGACGTGTAGATCAGCGCGGCCACCTCGTGCGCCAGCGCCTGCGGTTCGCGCTCACTGCGCACGTCCACGTCGGCAGCCATCAGCGCCCCCAGCCCGGGCGGAGCGATCTCGCGGGCGCGGTACCGCAGGCCGTGACGCAGCGCGTCGGGGGATGCGGCGTGCGTGAACAGCATCAGCCTGGGCGTGCAGTGTGCGCGGATTTCCTCGATCTCGCGGGCCGTCAGCCGGGCGTTGGTCACTACCGGCCAGGCGCCCAGTTCGGACAGGGCAAAGACCAGCGTGATGACGGCCAGGCAGTTTTCGCCGGTAATCATGACCCGGTCGCCCGTGCCGACCCCCTGGCCCTCCAGATACTGCCGCGCCAGCCCGACGCCTTCCCAGAGCTGCGCAAAGCTCACCGTGCGCTCGCCTTCATGCACGGCCACGTGGTCGGGCGCATGGGCCGCCCAATGGCGGGGAATGTCGCTGATGCGATTCGCGATGGCTCGGTTCTGCGGCATCTCGCTCAAGTCCTTTGCAGAGTGGATTTCGGAGTGGCGCCGGCCCCGCGTTCACGCGGATGCCGGATCGTCGCAGTGTATGGGCAGCCCGGTGGCCGCGCAATTCGTCATCCGGAAAGCGGTACTTCGCCGGGGCGGAACGGTGCGCCCCGGGGGCGGCATGCTCATTCCACCTCGATGTTGGCGGTCTTGACGACGTTGCCCCACAGGGCCAGTTCCTTCTTGATGCGGTCCTGCAGCGGCGCCGGGCCGGTGATGTTGAGGTCGTAGCCACCGTCGGCCATGCGGGCGCGGAACGCTGGGTCCTGGCCCACGGTCTGCTGGGCCTTGACCAGCCGCTCGGTGACGTCGGCGGGCATGCCAAGGGGGCCCACCAGGCCGTACCAGCCGGTCAGGTCATACTGCTTGAGTCCCGACTCGACCAGCGTGGGCACCGTTGGCAGCGCGGGGTTGCGGGTCTTCGACGTCACGGCCAGCGCGCGCACCTTGCCGCCCTGGATATGGCCGATGGCGGTGCCGGTGATGTCGAACATGAACGTCACCTTGCCGCTGATGACGTCGGCCATGGCCGGCGCGTTGCCTTTGTACGGTACGTGCAGCATCTTTACGCCGGTCATCTGCGCCAGCAGTTCGGCGGACAGGTGGTTCGAGGCGCCGATGCCGGCCGAGCCGAAGCTCACGTCGCCCGGATGCTTGCGCGCATACGACACCAGTTCGTCGACGTTCTTTGCCGGGAAGTCCTTGTTGATGAGCAGGACGTTGGTGTAGTCGGTGATCAGGCCCACGTAGGTAAAGTCATGCGCCGGCTTGAAGCTGACCGATTTCTGGATCAGCGGCGTCATCGTCATCGTGGGGCTGGCCACGAAGTAAAGTGTGTAGCCGTCGGGCTTGGCGCTGGTGGTCATGCCAGCCGCAATGGCACCGCTGGCGCCGGCGCGGTTGTCGACGATTACCGGCTGCTTGAGCACGCGGCCCATGTAGTCCGCGTAGATGCGCGCGGCGGTGTCCACGGGGCCGCCGGGCGCATAGCCCACCAGCAGCCGCACCGGGCGCGAGGGATAGGTGTCGGCCAGGGCCGCCCCGTGGGCCAGCGCCAGCACGGCGCCGGCAAGCATGATTCGCAGCATTGTCTCCTCCTGTTTCTGTATCAGGCTGTTGTTGGGGAGACTTTGCGGCACGCCCGCCGGTCAGGCAATTTGCATTTGTTGAAGGTGGGCTTTGTTGAAGCGATAGCGGGGACGCCGGTCCGCGTCCCGCCTTGCCCTTCAGGGCTTCAGTCGAGCTGGATGCGTGCCGTGCGCACGATTTCCGCCCATTTCGGGGTGTCGTTGCTGACCACCGTGGCCAGTTCGGCCGGGCTGGAGGCCACCGGCTGCAGGCCCATGGCGGCAAGCCGCTGCGACACTTCGGGCTGCTTCACGATGCGGCCGATTTCGGCTGCCAGCCGGTCGGCGATCGGTCGCGGCGTGCCGGCGGGCAGGAAGATGGCGAACCAGCCATTGGGTTCGAATCCACGCAGGCCAGCCTCCGAAAACGTGGGGACGGCCGGCAGCGCCGCATGCCGCTGGGTGCCCGTGATGCCCAGCACGCGGAACTTGCCGCCGGCCAGGTAGCTGTTGGCCGAGGTGACGTCGACAAACGCGCAGTCCACCTGACCGCCGAGAATGTCGCTGACCAGCGGCGCCGCGCCCTTGTACGGAATATGGACGATGTCGATGCCGGCCTGGATCTTGAACTGCTCGCCATGCAGGTGCGACGACGTGCCGTTGCCGTACGAGCCGTAACTCAGCTTTCCTGGGCTGGCCTTGGCCAGCGCGACGAACTCGGCCAGCGTGCGCGCCGGCACGCGCGACGGCACGACGAACAGGTCGGACGAACGGGCTACCAGCGATACGGGCTGGAAGTCGCGTTCCACGTTGTACGGCATCTTCCGGTACAGGCTGGGCGACTGGATCATCGCGGTGATGGCCAGCAGCAGCGTGTACCCGTCGGGCGCGGCCTTGGCGACGATGTCGTTGCCGAGGATGCCGCTGGCGCCGGGCTTGTTGTCCACCACCACCGGCTGCTTCCAGGCCTGCGCCAGCTGCTGGCCGATCAGCCGCGCAATGGTGTCGGTGCCGCCACCTGCCGGATACGGTACGACCAGCCGCAGCGGCCGCCCCGGATAGGCGCTGTCTGCCCGTGCGGGCCAGCTTGCCAGCGCCGCCGCGCCACCCAATGCCGCCGCCTGGCCAAGCCAGTGTCTCCTGCTGTGCTGCATGTCAGTCTCCTTGGTCTGGTCTGTTATGTGGCGTCGCCCGGTGCGATGACGCCCGCGCCGGCCAGTGCGGCGATTTGGGCATCGCCATAGCCCAGTTCGGCCAGGATGGCCCGGCTTTGTCGGCCAAGCGTCTCGCCGGCGTGGCGGTACGCAGGCGGCGTTGCCGAATAGCGCACGGGATGGGCGATCTGCGGCAGGGTGTCCGCATCGCCAGGGTCAGTGACGGGCACATCGACCACCATGCGGCGCGCGCGCAACTGCGGATGGCAGGCCGATTCCTC
Source organism: Ralstonia sp. 25mfcol4.1 (assembly GCF_900104095.1). GTDB lineage: Bacteria > Pseudomonadota > Gammaproteobacteria > Burkholderiales > Burkholderiaceae > Cupriavidus. The sequence goes on from NZ_FNJO01000005.1 coordinate 65,808, forward strand.
CAGCGTGAGCACGGGCTCCACGCAGCAATCCACCTTGGCAAACACCGCGCACCAGTGCGCGAACGGCTGGCTGCCGAACGCGCGGGCGATCTCGCGCTTCAGGCGCGGCATGTCGGCTTGCGCCAGTGCGAGCCATTCGGGGTGTCCCATGGCATCGCAGAAGCGTTCAAGGAACTGCGGTTCCAGGCTGCCGACCGAGAAATGCCGGCCGTCGGCCGTGGCGTAGTAGTCATAGAAGGTGCCGCCGTTCAGGCGCTCCGACCCGGGGCGCGGGGCACGGCCGCCGGCCAGGTGGGCCGCACCCGACATGGCGTTGAGGCTGAACGCCGCGTCGGTCATGCTGACATCCACGTGCTGGCCCTCGCCGGTGCGGTGACGGTGCGCCAGTGCCGCCAGGATGGCCACGCTGGCGTGCAGGCTGCCGCCCGCGATATCGGCCACCTGGATGCCCAGCGGGGCGGGATGGTCGTGGCCGTTGTAGCTGGCCGCGCCGGCAATGGCCAGGTAGTTGATGTCGTGGCCGGCGCGGTCCCGGTAGGGGCCATCCTGCCCGTAGCCGGTAATGGAGCAGTAGATCAGCGCCGGATTGATGGCGCGCAGATCGTCGTAGCCGAGGCCCAGGCGGGCCATCACACCAGGCCGGAACTGCTCGACCACGATGTCGTGCGTGCGCAGCAGCCGATGCACGATGCCGGTGGCCTCCGGTTGCTTGAGATCCAGCGCCAGCGAACGCTTGTTCCGGTTGAGCCAGGCGTGGACGGCCGATATGCCATGCCGTTGCGGCGCCAGCCGCCGCACGGGATCGGCGCGTGTGGGCGCCTCGATCCGAATCACGTCGGCGCCAAGGTCTGCCAGCGCCAGGGTCGCGAACGGCCCGGGCAGCAGCGTCGAAAAATCAAGAATCCTCAGCCCTGCCAGCGGTCCGCTCATGCCCGTTTCACCCGTGGAGTTGAAGTCCGGCCGATTCTTTCACTGGGGGCAAAGGCTGTCTTGGTCCGTTCGGACCAATCGCACTGCAGCATGCAAATTGGTTCGTTCGGAGCACGACACGGCGCCGGCGCCTCCGTACAGTCGATGCCCAAGGACATGACACCCATCGCCCGGCAATGCACCCGGCGTTCGCATCACATCAAGGAGACGAGACATGTATCTGACGCAGGGGCTGCATCGCTGCATGCAGCAGACGCCGGACAGCCGTGCCACCGTCTTTGGCGGCCGCACCCGTACCTTCCGGGCATTGCATGATCGCGTGGCGCGGCTGGCCGGTGCGCTGCGGGCGCTGGGCATGGCGCCCGACGACCGTGTGGGCATGCTGGCGCTGAATTCGGACCGCTATATCGAATACATGCTGGCGGTGTGGTGGGGTGGCGGTGTGCTGAACCCGGTCAACATCCGTTGGAGCGTGCCGGAGATCGTGTATTCGCTGGACGACTGCGATACCGGCATCCTGATCGTCGACGACGCGTTCGTGCCGATGGTGGCCGGCATCGTGGCCGCGGCCCGGCGGGCCCCGCGCGTGATCTACGCCGGCGAACGGCAAGTGCCCGACGGCATGCTCGGCTACGAGGCGCTGATCGCCGCGGCCGGGCCCGTGGCCGACGTGTTCCGCGGCGGCGAGGACCTGGCCACGATCATGTACACGGGCGGCACCACCGGCAAGCCCAAGGGCGTGATGCAGTCGCACCTGAATCTCTGGGCGTCGGCGGTCTCGCGCATGGCCGAGTTTCGCGCCGGGCACGGCACCTTCGTGTCGTTGCATGTGGCGCCGCTGTTCCACACCGCCGCGATGGCGCGCGCCGTCGGGCATATCGTGGCCGGCGACGTGCAGGTGATTCATCCGGGCTTTGCGCCGGCGGCGGTCCTGCAGGCCATCGAGCGCGAGCGCATCGAGGAAGTGATGATGGTGCCGACGATGCTGCAGGCCGTGCTGGACGATCCGTCCTTTGGCGACCACGACCTGTCGAGCCTGCAGCGCATCTACTACGGCGCCTCGCCGATTGTGGCCGGCGTGCTGGACCGCGCGCTGGCGGCCATGCCGGACATCGCGTTCTATCACGCCTATGGCATGACCGAGGCGTCGCCGGTCATCAGCGTCAATCCGCCCGAAAACCATGGCCCGGCGGGCCGCGCCAGCGGCCTGTACCGCTCGGCTGGCCGCGCCGGCTTCGGCGTGACGATGCGCATCGTCGATCCGCAGGGCAACGAGGTGCCGCGCAACAGCGTGGGCGAGATCGTGGTGCGCGGCGCCAATATCACGCGCGGCTACTGGAACCGCCCGCAGGAGACCGCGCAGGCGCTGCGCGACGGCTGGCTTTACACCGGCGATGGCGGCTACATGGATGACGACGGCTACCTGTTCATCGTCGACCGGCTCAAGGACATGATCGTCACCGGCGGCGAGAACGTGTATTCGGCCGAAGTGGAAAGCGTGCTGTCGCTGCATCCGGAAGTGGCCAGCTGCGCGGTGATCGGCATTCCCGACGAGCGCTGGGGCGAGGCCGTGCATGCGGTGGTGGTGCCGCGCGCCGGGATGTCGCCTACCGACGTGGCGTTGCGCGAGCACTGCCGCGCCGCGCTGGCGAGCTACAAGTGCCCCAAGAGTTTCGAGTTCCGGCCGGCGCTGCCGCTGTCCGCCGCCGGAAAGATCCTCAAGCGCGATCTGCGCGAGCAGTACTGGCGCGGCCAGGCCCGCCAGGTGAGCTGAACCGGTTTCCCCCGATTTCCCCGATTCCCCCGGTTTCACGAATCTCCAATCTTCAAGGAAACGAACATGAGCAGGAAAGTGTTGGTTGCAGGTGTCGGCATGATTCCGTTCACCAAGGCCGGTGCCAGCGATGACTACCCGGTCATGGGCGCCAACGCGGCCCGCGCGGCGCTGGCCGACGCCCGCGTCGATTACGCGCTGGTGGAGCAGGCCTACGTGGGCTATGTGTACGGCGACTCCACGGCCGGCCAGGCCGCCATCTATGGCGTGGGGCTGACCGGCATCCCGGTCATCAACGTCAACAACAACTGCGCCACCGGATCGACGGCGTTGTTCCTGGCACGCCAGGCGGTGGCCAGCGGCGCCATCGAGTGCGCCATCGCGGTGGGCTTCGAGCAGATGGTGCCCGGTGCGTTGAAGGGCGCCTATACCGACCGTCCGTCGCCGATGGCCCGCTTTGTCGATGCGATGCAGGCCATCCAGGGCTTTGACGAAGCAGCGCCGCGTGCCGCCCAGTTCTTCGGTGGTGCAGGCCGCGACTACATCAAGGAATACGACATCCGGCCCGATACGTTCGGCCGCATCTCGGTCAAGGCGCGCCAGCACGCTGCCCGCAATCCGTTCGCGGTGTTCCGCAATACGGTCACGCTGGAAGAGGTAATGGCGTCGCCGACCGTGTTCGACCCGCTGACGCGCCTGCAATGCTGCCCGCCCACCTGCGGTGCGGCGGCGGCCATCCTGTGCTCGGAAGACTTCGCGAAGCGAAACGGCCTGGATACGCGCGTGGCGATTCGCGCCCAGTCGATGACTACCGACCGCAACAGCACGTTCGACGAAGGCGACATGCGCAAGGTAGTGGGCTATGACATGACGCGCGCCGCCGCGCAGGCAGTGTACGAGGCATCGGGCGTGGCGCCCACCGACATCGACGTGGTGGAGCTGCACGACTGCTTTACCGCCAACGAGCTGATCACCTATGAAGGGCTTGGCCTGACCCCGGAAGGCACCGCCGAGAAATTCATCCTCGACGGCGACAACACGTATGGCGGCCGCGTGGTGACCAATCCATCCGGCGGCCTGCTGTCGAAGGGGCATCCGCTCGGCGCAACGGGCCTGGCGCAATGTGCCGAACTGGTCTGGCAACTGCGGGGCCAGGCCCAGGACCGGCAGGTGGCGGGCGCACGCCTGGCGCTGCAGCACAACCTTGGGCTGGGCGGCGCCTGCGTGGTGACGCTGTACGAGCGCCAGTAAGGAGTCCCCGATGCTGGACACGAAACATATCGGCGCGGTGGTGTCGCGCCACGTGGCGGAGGTGGAAGCCGGACGCCTGCGCTTCTTCGCCAAGGCCACGGGTCAGGTGGACGCCCGCTACACGGATGCCGAGGCTGCCAAGGCCGCAGGGTATCCGGGCCTGCCCGTGCCGCCCACGTTCCTGTTCTGCCTGGAAATGGAGGCGCCGAACCCGCGCGCCACGCTGGACTTGCTGGGCATCGACATCGGCCGCGTCTTGCACGGCGAACAGGCATTCCGCTATCACCGCATGGCGTTCGCCGGCGAGCGGCTGCACTTCGAGATGCGCATCGCGGACATCTACGAGAAGAAAGGCGGGGCCCTGGGCTTCGTGGTGCGCGAGACCCGCGTGACCGATGCCGATGGCGCCGCCGTGGCCGACCTGCGCAGCGTGGTCGTGGTGCGCAACAGCCAGGAGGCCGCATGAATCCGGTTCGATTCGAAGCACTGGAGGTGGGCAGCACGCTGCCGTCGTTCACCGCCGAGCCGCTGAGCCGGCTCACGCTGGCGCTCTACGCCGGGGCATCCGGCGATCACAACCCGATTCACGTCGATACCGACTTCGCCAGACGCGCCGGTATGCCCGACGTGTTTGCGCACGGCATGCTGTCGATGGCCTATCTGGGCCGCCTGTTGACCAACTGGGCGCCGCAGCACGCGATCCGCGAATTCTCTGTGCGCTTCGCGGCCATCACGCATGTAGGCGATGCGGTCTCGTGCACGGGCGTGGTGACGGAGAAGGACGAGGCAACGGGGACGGTGCGCATCGCACTGACCACGCGCAACCAGCAGGGCGACATCAAGTTGACGGGCGAGGCGCTGATCGCGCCGGGCCGCTGAACATCAAGGGAGACAACACAATGAGCAAGCTCAATGGCAAGGTTGCCATCGTATCGGGTTCGGGCCGTGGGATTGGCCGCGAGATTGCACTGAAGCTGGCCGGCGAGGGTGCCGCCGTGGTGGTCAACGACCTGGACGCCGAGCCGGCGAATGCCGTGGTGCGCGAGATCGTGGCAGCCGGCGGGCGCGCCGTGGCCTGCACGGGCAGCGTCACCGAGGCAGACTTCGGCCAGCGTTTCGTACAGACCGCGCTGCAGTCGTTCGGCGCGCTCGACATCGTCGTCAACAACGCCGGCTATACGTGGGACAACGTGATCCAGAAGATGACCGATGAACAATGGTCGTCGATCATGGACGTGCACGTGACGGCACCGTTCCGCATCCTGCGCGCCGCGGCCGACCATTTCAAGGAGACCGCCAAGGCGGAGGCCGAGGCCGGCCAGGAGATCTTCCGCAAGGTGGTCAACATCTCTTCGGTGTCGGGCGTGATGGGCAATGCGGGCCAGGCCAACTACTCGGCCGCCAAGGCTGCCATCAACGGGCTGACCCGCGCACTGGCCAAGGAATGGGGACGCTACAAGGTCAACGTCAACAGCGTGGCCTTCGGCCTGATCAAGACGCGCCTGACCGAAGCCGTGGCCGGAGACGGCAATAGCTCGACCATCGACATCGCTGGCAAGGAGATCAAGGTGGGCGTGAATGCGCAGTTGATGAAGAACGTCGAGGCCATGATCCCGGTGGGGCGCGGTGGCACGCCGGCCGAGGCTGCCGGGGCGGTCTACCTGCTGTGCATTCCGGAGTCGAACTACATCAGCGGACAGGTGCTGGTGGTGGGCGGCGGACGCCCCTGAACCGCGCGCGCAACGTAAAGGAGCACTGCCATGCCGACAAGCCAGAGCCCGTGGATCACCGAGGATCTGTCGATATTCCAGGACGCGATCCGCAAGTTCATCGAGCGCGAACTCGTGCCGCACGAGGAACGCTGGTGGAAGCAGCAGCACGTGGACCGCGAAACCTGGCGCAAGGCTGGCGAGGTCGGCATGCTCTGCGCCAGCATTCCCGAAGCCTATGGCGGCGGGGGCGGGTCGTTCGCGCATGAGGCGATCATCGCCTACGAGCAGGCGCGCGCCATGGCGACCAGCCTGGGTACCAATGTGCACAGCGCCATCGTGGCGCACTACATCCTGCGCTATGGCTCGGCGTCGCAGAAACAGCGGTGGCTGCCGAAGATGGCCACCGGCGAGATGGTCGGCGCGATCGCGATGTCGGAGCCCGGTGCCGGATCGGATCTGAAGAGCGTCAAGACGCGGGCGGTGTGCGACGGTGCGCACTACGTCATCAACGGGTCGAAGACCTTTATCTCGAACGGCCTGCTGGCCGACCTGGTCCTGGTGGTGGTCAAGACGGATCCGGACAAGGGCACCAAGGGCGTGTCGATCGTGGTGGTGGAAACGGCCGGGCTGGAAGGTTTCCGACGCGGCCGCGTGCTGGAGAAAATCGGCCAGAAGGGGCAGGACACCGCCGAGCTGTTCTTCGACAACGTGCGCGTACCCCGCGAAAACCTGCTCGGCGACGAGGAGGGGCGCGGCTTCTACCAGCTGATGCAGCAGTTGCCGCAGGAACGCATGGTGATCGCGCTGGGCGCACTGGGGTCGATGGAGCGCGCGCTGGAGACGACCGTGGCCTACGTGCGCGACCGGCAGGTATTCGGCGCCCCGTTGCTGGAGATGCAGAACACGCGCTTCAAGCTGGCCGAATGCAAGACGCACGCTACCGTGGCGCGTGCCTTTGTCGATGACTGCATGGACAAGGTGCTGCGCGGCGAATTGACCGCCGAGACTGCAGCCATGGCGAAGTGGTGGTGCACGCAGAAGAGCTGCGAGATCATCGACGAGTGCCTGCAGTTGCACGGCGGCTACGGCTACATGGCCGAGTATCCGATCGCGCGGCTCTACGTCAACGCGCGGGTGGGCAAGATCTACGGCGGGTCGAACGAGATCATGAAGGAACTGATCGCGCGGACCTTGTAAGGCTGCGCGCAGTCGGCTGTTACACCCCTTTCCCGCTAAAGGGAGAGGGGGAGCAAAACAAGGGATGGCGGCGCCTGAGGCCCTTGAGGCCCGCTCAGTCCAGCAACCGCCTCGCACGCGCAATGGCCACCACCTCGGTACGACTTTGCGCGCCCAGCTTGGCGCTGATGCGGCGCAGGTGCGATTTCACGGTCAGCTCGGAGACGAAGAGCTTTTCGGCAATCGCGCGATTGCGGTGACCGAGCGACAGCATCCGCAGGACATCGAGTTCGCGCGCCGTCAGCGCGTCGAGGCCCGCGTCCGGTGCGGCCTGCCTCTCGACTGGCGAAGGGGCGGCCGTGTCAGTGGTCTCCGACGCACCCATGCGCGTCAGCAGTGCCGGCACGAACGTCGTGGCCACGCCGGATACCGTGCCGCCGCGCTGTGCTGTCATCCACCGCTGCAGCAGCCCGGCCAGGCGTTCGCCTTCGTCGACGAAGGTCCGGATCAGACCTTCGTGGCTGGCCATGCGCAGTGCGGCGGTCAGCGCGTCGAAGGCGGCCCGCTCGTCGCCCACCGAATCAAGGGCCATCGCATGCAGCAGCCGGAGCTTGAGCAGGCGCCAGTGGCGCTGCTGTGCGGCAGCCGTGGCAATGGCGGCGGCGAGCGCGTCGCACACCGCGCGGCCGGCGCCGCGCGCTATGTCGAGCCGCCAGCGGGCAACCGTCGGGGTGTCCACCTCATTGCCGTAGCCGGCGTCGTCGAGGGCTTCCCACGCGCTGTGCGCCTGCGCGGCATCCAGCGATTGCGCGGCGGCATCGAGTGCGCCGTCGAGGGTGGCGACACGTGCGCGCTCAAGCCATGCCGAGCAGATTGCCCGCTGCGATTGCACCTGGCGGCCCAGTTCATCGAGTTCGTGCAGGCGGCGGTGCCAGAGGTCGCGGTCACCGCGCGCCAGCGCGAGCCTCGCGCTGAGGATATGGCAGGTCGTCATCGAATCGACCGGGCCGGTCATCTTGGCGAACGGCAGCGTGTCGTTGACAAAGCGCGCGGCTTCATCGATCTGGTCCGATTCATAGAGCAGCAGCCCCAGGATCACGCCCGCGGCGGCGCGGCCGCCGGTGACCGCGTCCGGGCGCTCGTGCCACGCCTGCTGTGCAATGCGCAGCCGGGCCATCGAACGGCCCAGCCTGCCGTGGATCAGGTCGATGATGCTCTCCAGGCAGTCGGCCACGCTGCGCAGCAACGCGGCACCCGGCGCGGCCCCCAGCCGCCCGCTGGCGCCGGCATGGGCCAGCACCTTGCGCGCTTCGTCGTGCCGTCGCCCCGACACCAGGCCATACGCCACCGAATTGGCCAGCATCCAGTACTGGAACGAGTCGTCGGGTGGCAGGCGGTCGAGCAGCGGCAGACCCGTGCGGCGGCAGGCGTCGATCTGGTCCGTCATGGCGAACAGCACGCAACGTAGCGTTTCGGCCTGCAACAGCACCGCCTCGCGCGCCGCATCGGCGACGGTGTCGTCGGCAATCTGCTGCACCGTGGCCATGGCTTCGTCGAAGCGGCGGTTCAGCAGCAAGGCCCATGCCGCGCTGATCCGCACGCGCGGGTCGGCAGTACGGAGTTTGTCGCGGACCAGATCGAACCAGCGCGACAGCAGCCTGACGCGGCCGTTGTTAAGCAGGGCGTCGGCGTGTTGCGCCATCAGCGCGATGGCTTCGTGGTGCAGGCCCGCGCGCAGCAGATGATCGATGGCGGGGACGGGCCGGTCGGCCGCCAGATACCACCGCGCCGCCGCCGCATGCAGCGCGGTTTCCCGTGCCGGGTCGAGCGCGTGCAGCCGATGCTGCAGGAAGCTGGCGAACAGGCTGTGGTAGCGGTATTCGTCGTGCTCGCCGTTGAGCGGGAACAGGAACAGGTTGTTGCGCTCCAGCGTGGCCAGCATGGCCTGGCTGTCGGTGCGGCCCAGGATGGCATCGCACAGCGGCGCCGACAGTTGGGACAGGATGCTGGTTTCCAGCAGGAAGCTGCGCACCGCGTCGCTCTGCCCGCCGAGGATGTCCTCGGCAAGATACTCGGCCAGTTCGGTGTTCGAGCCTGAGAACGACGAGACAAAGCGGCCGTAGTCGGTGCGCTGGCGCAGCGACAGCGTGGCCAGGAAGATGGCCGTGGCCCAGCCCTCGGTATAGCGGTGCAGCCTGGATATCTCTGCATCGCCCAGCGGCAGGCCGCATTTGTCGCGGATGAATACCGTGGCTTCGGGCAGGGTGAACCGCAGTGCGCCGGGCTGGAGTTCCAGCAGATGGCCCCGGGCGCGGATGCGGCCAAGGCCCAGCGCAGGCGTGGTGCGCGAGGCCACCACCAGCGTGCCGATGGGCGGCAGCGATTCCAGCAGCAACTGCACGAAGTTCAGCACGGATTCGCTCTGAATCGTTTCGAAATCGTCGAGCAGGATCGCGAACGGTGCCTTCTGAGAGGCCGCGGTGGCAATCACGCTGGCCGCCAGCCGTTCGGCGGAGGCCGGTGCCTGCGTCGTGTCGGGCGCCACTGCACGGAGCCCGGCGCCAAGGTGCCCCAGGAAGCGCGGCAGGTCGTTGTCGGCGGCGTCCAGCCGCAGCCATGCCGTGGTGTGCCCCAGCGAGTGTCGCGCCGCCACATATTGCTGCATCAGCGTGGTTTTGCCGAAGCCGGCTGGCGCACGGATCAGCACCAGCCGGGCGCTGTGCGCGGCCAGCATGCTGTCGACCAGGTGCGGACGTGCCAGATGGGAATCGGCACGGGCCGGTGGCACCAGTTTCGACGCAACGATCGTCGGCATCGTCGGCATCGCCTGCGGCTTCGCGGTGCCGTCGGCGTGGTGCCGCTGCGCACCCGGCGGGCTGGGCTGCATGGCGGAGGGTCTCCTGGATCGATGTTCTTGTGGGCGCGATTGTTACATGGGTTCTGCGCGCATGAATACCCGGGGCCGCCCCGGTTTGCGGCAGGCGAAGGCCCGATTCGCAAATCGCAAATACGCAATGCGGCGCCCCCGTACTATCGTTGGGCGCCATGCCTCCCCGATGACTTCCAGACTCCACGATGACCCTCGCATCCATGGTGCCCGCATCGACCGCCTTCCGCGCCGCGCACTGGCCGTCAGGGCTACCGCGCACGATCCACGTTCCGGCCACCAGCCTGGTCTACAACGTCGAACACGCGGCGCGCCGCTATCCCGGCAAGACTGCCATCCAGTATTTCGGCACCGCCATGCCGTACACGCAACTGCTGCAGGAGATCGAGCAGCTGGCCGGCTACCTGCAACAGGACTGCGGGGTCCAGCCCGGCGACCGCGTGATGCTGTGCGCGCAGAACTGTCCGCAATACATCATTGCCAGTTACGCAATTCTGCGCGCGGAAGCCGTGCTGGTGCCGGCCAACCCGATGTGGCTGACGGGCGAGATCGAACATGTCGCGGACGACAGCGGCGCACGCGTGGCCATCGTTGCCGAAGACCTCTACGCGCAGGTGGCGCCGCTGCATGGGACGGCCATCGAGCGTGTCATCACCTTCGCCTATGCCGATGCGCTGGCCGACGACGGCGGCCTGCCGGTGCCGGGGTGGGTGCGGGATCGCAAGCCGCTGTCCGTGTCCTGCATGACCGGGCCGGCCACGACGTGGCTGGCGGCGATGGCGGTGCAACGGGTGCCGTTGCCGCACCGCGCCGGCCCGGACACGCTGGCACTGCTGGCCTACACATCGGGCACCACCGGACGGCCGAAGGGATGCATGCACACGCATCGCTCGCTGATGTGCGCGGCGGCTGGTTCGCAGGTCTGGCGCGCGAACGGGCCCGAGAGCGTGTTTCTGGCCGTGGCGCCGCTGTTCCACATGCTCGGCCTGCAGAACGGCATGCACGCGCCGCTGTACCTGGGCGCAACGATCGTGCTGATGCCGCGCTGGGATGCGGCGCTGGCGGCGGCGCTGATCGATCGTTTCCGGGTCAGCAACTGGAATGCGCCCCCGGCGATGCTGGTGGACTTCTTTGCGCAGCCCGGCATCGATGCCCGCGACCTGTCCAGCCTGGCGTTCCTTGGCGGCGGCGGCGCGGCCATGCCAGAAGCGGTCGCCACCACGCTGCAATCGCGCTTTGGCCTGCCTTATGTGGAAGCGTATGGCATGACCGAGACGGCGGCGTTCATCCTGTCGAATCCGCGCCATCGCCCCAAGCGCGAGTGCCTGGGCGTGGCCACCTTCGGCGTGGACGCCCGCGTGGTGGACCCAGCCACGTTTGCCGAACTGCGGGCCGGCGAGACGGGGGAGATCGTGCTGCACGGCGGCCAGATCATGACCGGCTACTGGCGCAATGCCGACGCCGACGCCGAAACCTTCATCGAGATCGATGGCAAGCGTTTCCTGCGCACGGGCGACCTGGGCTACATGGACGACGAGGGCTATTTCTTCATGCGCGACCGGCTCAAGCGCATGATCAACGCCAACGGCTACAAGGTGTGGCCGGCGGAGGTGGAAAGTCTGCTGTACGGGCATCCCGCCATCCACGAGGCCTGCGTGGTGGCCTCCCGGGATGCCCGGCGCGGCGAAACGGTAAAGGCCGTGGTGGTGCTCAAGCCAGGGCAGCACGGAGCGCCGGGCACCGATGAGGCGTCGATTATCGCGTGGTGCAGGGAGCACATGGCGACCTACAAGGTGCCTCGGATGGTGCGCTTCCTGAACGCCCTGCCCAAGTCCGGTACGGGCAAGATCCAGTGGCGCGCGCTGCAGGAGATGGATGACTGAGCGGTTGATTGTTGATTTAAGATCAACATTTATTCGCCGATACGCGGCTTAATCGGCAAAGGTAGCTTCGGCATACTGCGGTCATCCCAGCGGGACTGAATCCGCAATTTCACAGGAGTTACCGATGAGCATCCCGTCTTTTGGTGTTGGCACGTTTCGTCTGACAGGTCAGGCCGCCGTGGATTCGGTGCGTAACGCGCTGGACCTGGGCTACCGGGCCATCGATACCGCGCAGATCTATGGCAACGAGGCCGACGTGGGCCAGGCCATCGGCGAAAGCGGCGTCAAGCGCGACACGCTGTTCGTCACCACCAAGATCTGGACCGCGAACTACGCCGCTGACAAGCTCGTGCCGAGCTTGCGCGAGAGCCTGGACAAGCTGCGTACCGACTACGTGGACCTGACGCTGATCCATTGGCCGGCCCCGGGCAACGGCGTGTCGCTGCCCGAATTCATGGCCGCGCTGGCCGAGGCCAAGGCGCGTGGCCTGACGCGCCAGATCGGCGTGTCGAACTTCAATATCGCGCTGACGCAGCAGGCCATCGACGTGGTGGGCCGGGGCGAGATCGCGACCAACCAGATCGAACTGAGCCCGTACCTGCAGAACCGCAAGCTCACCGCATACCTGAAGGAGCAGGGCATCGCCGTGACGTCGTACATGACGCTGGCCTACGGCAAGGTGCTGAAGGACCCGGTGCTGGCGCGCATCGCCGCGAAGCACAACGCCACGGTGGCCCAGGTGACGCTCGCCTGGGCGCTGCAGCTTGGCTATGCCGTGATTCCGTCGTCGACGAAGCGCGAAAACCTGGCCAGCAACCTGCTGGCGCGCGACCTGAAGCTAGATGCCGACGACATGGCCGCCATTGCCGCGCTGGAGCGCAACGGCCGCGAGGTCAGCCCCGAAGCCCTGGCGCCGGCGTGGGACTGATCCGACCGATCCACACAGGAGTTTCCGATGAGCCTTTCTTCGATCGACACCGCTTCGCAAGCGCCGCTGTTCCAGCCCCTGACACTGGGCGGCCTGACCCTGCCCAACCGCATCGTGATGCCCCCGATGACGCGTTCGCGCGCCAGCGAGCCCGGCGATGTGCCCAATGACCTGATGGCCGAGTACTACGCTCAGCGCGCCGGTGCCGGCCTGATCGTCAGCGAAGGCACGTGGATCTCGCCGCTGGGCAAGGGCTATGCCTGGACGCCCGGCATCCATACGTCCGAGCAGGTGGCCGGCTGGCGCAAGGTAACGCGCGCCGTGCATGCCGCTGGCGGCCGCATTTTCGCGCAACTCTGGCACGTGGGGCGGCTTAGCCATATCAGCCTGCTGGACGGCCGGTCTCCGGTCTCGTCGTCGGCGATCCAGGCACAGGGTGTCAACGTCTTCGTGGCCGAGCGCGACGGCACGCCGGGCTTTGTGCAGGCATCGCAGCCGCGTGCGCTGACCGTGGACGAGATTCACGCCATCGTCGACGAATACCGCCAGGCCGCGCGCAATGCGATGGCGGCCGGCTTCGACGGCGTGGAGCTGCACGCCGCCAACGGGTACCTGGTCAACCAGTTCATCGATTCCGGGGCCAACCACCGCACGGACGAATACGGCGGATCGCTGGACAACCGCCTGCGCTTCCTGGGCGAGGTGGCCCAGGCGCTGATCGAAGGCACGGGCAGCAAGGATCGGGTCGGCGTGCGCCTGGCGCCGCTGACCACGCTGAACGGTTGCGTCGATGCGGACCCGGAAACCACCTACACAGCGGCGGCGAAGCGGCTGGGCGAGCTTGGCGTGGGCTACATCCACATTGCCGAGGCCGACTGGGACGACGCCCCGCATATGCCGCTGGCGTTCAAGCGGCGCCTGCGCGACGTATTTCCGGGCACGCTGATCTACGCCGGCAAGTACAACGCCGAGCGGGCCAACGCCGCGCTGCGGGAAGGCTGGGCGGACCTGATCGCCTTCGGCCGTCCGTTCGTGGCCAATCCCGATCTGCCCGAGCGCCTGCGCACCGGCGCCGCGCTTACCCCGCACGACCGCAACACGCTGTTCGGTGGCGGCGCGCAGGGGCTGACCGATTATCCCGCCCTGGCTGCCAGGGCCGCCTGAGACATACAGCCATACAAGACGGGAGCGCGGGAGCGGACGCAAAGGAACTCATAGCCGTTTTCTGAGTCAATTGTTGCGTTCGGTTACAATGCTGTACCGCAGCAATGTCGTCGGCATTGTCTGCCAAATGTCTGCAAACGCGCCCCCATCTTGTTACGTTTCGTCCTCTTCCTGCTGACTGCCATGTGCCTGTCCGCGCTGTCCTTTTCGGCAGCGGCGAACGTGCGCGCGACCGTGCCGCAGGTGGAGCAGGCGATCCAGGTGGTGGATGCGGCACAGGCCGACGCCCCGGACTATGCATCGCTGGCGACCGGCGACGACCTCGCCCAGTTGGTGTTGCCGGGCGATCCCGATTTCGGTGCCGACGATGAGATCGTCGACGATGGGCCGCCGCCGGGCTACTGCAATATCTGGTCGGCTGACCTGCTCGACCCGCTGGACCTGTTCGATGCGGTCGACGAAACCAGCGCCCTCTTTGTCCTGCCCAATTTCGAACCCGCTGAATCGGTGAGCGACCGCTTCCAGGCGCCCACGGCGCGTACCACGTTCGAATCCGAAGGCCTGTTCCGGCCGCCCAATCTCCTCGCCTGAGTCTACTGGCCACCGTCCCGGCTGATGCCCGGACGGTGCGCTCGTCCTTGCCCTTGCGCCCCGTAATGCCCGCGACCGTCCTGTGTCGCGGCTGAAAGCGTTTGCCGTTTGCCCCCGGTGTCCCGATGCCGGCCGGCACGCGGCACGCCTGTCGTGGGTGGCCGGGCAAGCCGCACCGTTTGAACCATTCCGACATGAAGACCAAGAAATCGTTGACCTGGGTCGCGTCGCTGTCGTTCGTGGCGGCGCCGGCCTGGGCCGTCCAGTCCGTACCGGCCGATGCGCCCGCCAACGCGCCCGCGAAGATGGCCCATACCGGGACGCAGGCCGGCGCTGGCCAGTTGCCGAGCGCGACATCCGCCGGCATCACGGCGCCGGGCATGAAGCCGGCGGCCAAGGCCATGCCGCGCGCCACCACGCCCGAGGCGGAATCCTTCGGGTTGCCGCAGCTGCTGGAACTTGCGCAATCGACCAACAAGGGCGCGGAGGCCGCGCAGGCCAATGTGGATGCGGCCACCGCCGCCATCAGCAGCGCCCGTGCGTATCCGAACCCGCAGGTGGAAGTGATGTACGGGCGGCTGTCCGGCAAGCAGCCTGGCGTGGCCAGTGGCAATGCGCCGTCGTACGCTGTCGTCCAGAAGTTCGACTATCCGAACCAGCGCAACCTGCGCCAGCAGATGGCCGGCCGCGGGCTGGAGGCATCCGAGGCCCAGCGCCAGACCTTCCGTGCCGAACTGGCCGCGCGGGTCAAGACGGCGTACTTCCAGGTGCTGCGGCGCGAGACCGAACTGGCCGCCGCGCGCGAGGACCTGAACCTGATGCGCCAGATCCAGGAGCGCGCCAAGGTGCGCGTGGATGTGGGCGAGGCGCCACGCTACGAACTGATCAAGGCCGATACCGAACTGCTGGCGGCGCAGAAGACGCTGCAGACGGCCGAACTGCGCGTCGATCAGTCCAAGGCCACCCTGCGCCAGCAGGTGGGGGGCGCCATGCCCGCGCGCTTCGGGCTGGTGGGCAGCCTGGCCAATACGCCCGACGTGCCGAACCTGGCCTTGTTGCGCGACAGCATGCAGGCCAATAACGCCGAACTGAACCAGCGCCGCAGCGAACTGGAACGCGCCCGCCTGGGCGTGGACTACCAGCGTTCCCTGCGCTGGCCGGAGGTGTCGCTGCGCGCCAGTACCGATCGCCAGCCGGACAACAACGTCTCGCAGATCGGCCTGGTGATGACGATTCCGTTGTGGGACCGCCGCAGCGGCCCGGTGGGCGAAGCCACGGCGCAGGCCACGCAGGCGCGCACCGCGCTGGAGGCGCGCGAGTTCGAACTCACGCAGGAGCTGGACACCGCCTACCAGCAGTACGAGATCACGCAGGCGCAGGTCACCGCGCTGGAATCGGGCATCGTGCGGGAAGCCGAGTCGGCGCTGGGCGTGGCGGAAGCCGCCTACCGCTTTGGCGAGCGCGGCATTCTCGACTATCTCGACGCGCAGCGCGTGCTGCGCAATGCGCGCAGTGAACTGATCAACGCGCAGTACGAACTGCAGATCGCCGCCATCCAGATCGAAAAGCTCATGTCGGCCACGCCTGGCGCCGCTGCCGTCGTGCCCTCCCGGCCCGTCTCACAGAATCTGAACTGAACATGCGTCCCTCTCATTCCCTGCTTTCCATTGCCGCCGCTGTCGTGATGGTGATGTCGCTGGCCGGCTGCTCCAAGGAACCCGAAGCCGTTGCCGAGGCGCCCAAGCTGCCGCCCGGCATCGTCAAGGCCGAAGACAACCTGCAGAAGACCCTCAAGGTGGCACCCGTGGCATCGTCCCCGTTCAGCGAAATGCTGCGCGTGGCGGGCCGTATCGACTTCGACGAACAGCGTGTGTCGCGCATCGGCGCCACCGTCACCGGCCGTGTGACCGATCTCTACGCCATCCTGGGCGATGAAGTGAAGGCCGGCCAGGTGCTGGCCCGCCTTCACAGCAGCGAACTTGGCGCCGCGCAGATGGCCTTCCTGAAGGCCGAGGCCCAGAACGACCTGCAGGCCCGCAACGCCGAGCGCGCGCGCCAGCTGTTCGACGCCGACGTGATCGGCCGCGCCGAACTGCAGCGCCGCCAGAGCGAATACGCGATAGCCGCCGCGGAGATGCGCGCCTATCGCGACCAGCTGCGCGTGCTGGGCATGTCCGCGCAGGCCATATCCACGCTGGCGAAGAACGGCAGCATCGAGTCGTATTCGCCGGTGTTTTCGAGCATCAGCGGCACCGTGGTGGAGCGCAACGTGGCCCAGGGCCAGGTGGTGCAGCCGGCCGACGCGCTGTACACCGTGGCCGACCTGTCGCGCGTCTGGGTGGTGGCCGAGGTGCCCGAGCAGCAGGCCGCCCAGGTGGCCGAAGGCCAGGCCGTCGACATCGAGGTGCCGTCGCTGGCCAATACCAACGGCCGCATCACGGGCAAGCTGATCTACGTGGGCCGTACCGTGAATCCGCAATCGCGCACGGTGCTGGTCCGTACCGAGCTGGAGAACAAGGAAGGGCGCCTGAAGCCGGCCATGCTGGCCAGCATGCTGATCGCGGGCAAGCCCGTCGATACGCTGGTGGTACCCGGTTCCGCCGTGGTGCGCGACGGCAACGACGAGCAGGTCTACGTGGAAACGGCGCCCGGCCAGTATCGCCTGACCAAGGTGAAGCTGGGTTCGGAAAGCGACGGCATGCGCGTGGTGCAGAGCGGTATCAAGGCAGGCGATCGCGTGGTCGTGGAGGGTGCGTTCCACCTCGACAACGAGCGCAAGCGCCTGGAACAGGGGTAAGCCGCCATGATGACATCGCTTGTGGAGGCCGCGATCAAGCAGCGGCTGGTGGTGTGCGTGGTGGCGGTGGTGCTGTTCTTCTTTGGCCTGCGCGCGGCCGGCAAGCTGTCGGTCGATGCGTTCCCGGACGTGACCAACGTCCAGGTGCAGATCGCCACCGAAGCCACCGGCCGCTCGCCCGAAGAGGTGGAGCGCTTTGTCACCGTGCCCATCGAAATGTCGATGACGGGCCTGCCCGGACTCGAGGAGATGCGCTCGCTGAACAAGGCCGGCCTGTCCCTGATCACGCTCGTGTTCACGGACAAGACCGACGTCTACTTCGCGCGGCAGCTCGTTATGGAGCGGCTGATCGAGGTGTCAGGCCGCATGCCGGAAGGCGTGACGCCGGTGCTGGGGCCGGTATCCACCGGCCTGGGCGAGGTCTACCAGTACACGCTGGACCGCCCCGACGACGGTAACCGCGAACTGACCCAGGAAGAGCTTGCCGAGCGCCGCATCGCGCAGGACTGGGTGGTGCGGCCGCTGCTGCGCTCGATTCCGGGCGTGGCCGAAATCAACTCGCAGGGCGGCTACGTGCGGCAGTACCAGGCACTGGTCAACCCGGAGCGCATGCGTCACTACGAAGTCAGCCTGCAGCAGGTGTACCAGGCGCTGGCGCGCAACAACGCCAACTCCGGCGGCGGCGTGCTGCCGCACTACGCGGAGCAGTACCTGATTCGCGGCGTGGGTCTGGCCAAGGGCGTGGACGATATCGGCAGCATCGTGCTCAAGGAGATCAACGGCACGCCGGTCTACCTGCGCGACGTGGCGCAGGTGACGATCGGCCACGAGGTGCGTCAGGGGGCCGTGGTCAAGAACGGCCAGACCGAAGCCGTGGGCGGCATCGTGATGATGATGCGCGCCGGCAACGCCAAGGAGGTGGTGAGCCGCGTCAAGGCGCGTGTGGCGGAGATCAACGCGAAGGGCATGATCCCCGGCGGCCTGCAGATCGTGCCGTACTACGACCGCAGCGAACTGGTGGACGCCGCGCTGTGGACGGTCACCAAGGTGCTGCTCGAAGGGGTGGTGCTGGTGGTGATCGTGCTGTTCCTGTTCCTGGGGGACGTGCGCTCGTCGGTCATCGTGCTGGCCACGCTGGTGCTGACGCCGTTGCTGACGTTCATGGTGATGAACCGGATCGGGCTGTCGGCCAACCTGATGTCGCTGGGAGGGCTGGCCATCGCCATCGGCCTGATGGTGGATGGCTCGGTGGTGGTCGTCGAGAACGCGTTCGAGCGGCTGGGCCATGCGGACAAGTCGGGGCTGACCCGCAACCAGGTCCTGGTCAAGGCGGTGCAGGAAGTGGCCACGCCGGTGATCGTCGGGGTGGGCATCATCATCCTGGTGTTCCTGCCGCTGATGACGCTGCAGGGCATGGAAGGCAAGATGTTCGCGCCGCTGGCCATCACGATCTCGATTGCGCTGGCCATCTCGCTGTTCCTGTCGCTGACGCTGTCGCCCGTGCTGTCGTCGTACCTGCTCAAGGGCGGTGCCGAGCATGACACGCGCGTGATCGCGTTCATGAAGCGGCACTACCTGCGCATGCTGCACTGGGCGCTGCTCAACAGCAGGAAGACGGTGCTGTCGGCGGTGGGCCTGTTCGTGGCCACGGTGCTGATCGTGCCGATGCTCGGGACGTCGTTCATTCCGGAAATGAAGGAAGGGTCGATCGTGCCGGCGCTGGACCGCGTGCCGAACATCTCGCTGGAGGAGTCGATCAAGCTGGAGCGGCAGGCCAACAAGCTGGTGCTTGAGGTGCCGGGCGTGAAGTCGGTGGTGTCCGGCGTGGGCCGGGGCGAAAGCCCGGCCGACCCGCAGGGACAGAACGAGTCGACGCCGATCGCCAGCCTCAAGGACCGCGACGAGTGGCCCGACGGCTGGACGCAGGACGATATCGCCAACGCCATCCGCGAAAAGCTCAAGGCCATTCCGGGCGTGCAGATCGTGATGGCGCAGCCGATCTCGGACCGCGTGGACGAGATGGTCAGCGGCGTGCGTTCCGACATCGCCGTGAAAATCTTCGGCGATGATCTCGACCGCCTTCGCGGGCTGGCCGGCGAGATCGCGCGCGTGGCGGGCGGCATCAAGGGCTCGGAGGATGTGCGTATCGAGCGGATTTCGGGCCAGCAGTACCTGTCGATCGAAATCGATCGGCAGGCGATTGCGCGCTACGGGCTGAACGTATCGGACATCCACGACATCATCGAGATCGCCATCGGCGGCAAGCGCGCCACGGACATCTTCGAGGGCGAGCGCCGCTTTGCGGCGGCGGTGCGCCTGCCGGAGGAGTTCCGCGGCAACGTGCAGGCCATCCGCCAGCTGCTGGTGCAGGCGCCCGACGGCGTGCAGGTGCCGTTGCAGAGCGTGGCGAAGATCGAGGTCAGCGATGGCCCGGCGCAGATCAGCCGCGAAATGGCCAAGCGCCGCGTGGTGGTGATGATCAATGTGAAGGACCGCGACCTGGGCGGCTTCGTGGCCGAACTGCAGTCGGCCACGGAGGCCAAGGTCAAGCTGCCGGAGGGCTACTACTACGAGTGGGGCGGCCAGTTCCAGAACATGGAGCGCGCCATGGGCCACCTGAAGGTGATCGTGCCGATCACCATCGCCGCGATCTTCTTCCTGCTGTTCCTGCTGTTCAACTCGCTGCGTTTTGCCACGCTGATCATCACGGTGCTGCCGTTTGCATCGATCGGGGGCATCATCGGGCTGTTCGTCACCGGCGAATACCTGTCGGTGCCGGCATCGGTGGGCTTTATCGCGCTGTGGGGCATGGCGGTGCTGAACGGGGTGGTGCTGGTGTCGTACATCCGCACGCTGCGCGAGTCGGGCATGTCGCTGCGCAATGCGGTGGTGCGCGGCGCCACCCAGCGGTTCCGGCCGGTGATGATGACCGCTACCATCGCCATGCTGGGCCTCGTGCCGTTCCTGTTCTCGGACGGCCCGGGCTCGGAGGTGCAGCGGCCGCTGGCCGTGGTGGTGATCGGCGGGCTGATCACGTCGACATTGCTGACCCTGGTGATGGTGCCCACGCTGTATCGCTGGTTCGACGACCGCAAGCCCGAACCGCGCGACATGTCCGTGTAATGGCGTGAGCGCGTAAGGGATTTCCGCCGCAGTACAATGGCAACCGGCCGGCATGCATCGCGCGTGCCGGCCGTTTTCGTTCTGGAGTACACCTGTGACAACATACATGCGCCGCAAGCTCGTGCCGGCCCTGGCCTGCGTGGCCATCGGACTGCCGATGGTGGCAGCCGCCGCCGATGCACCGGTCAATATCGAAATGGGGCAGCGTGGCGGCCGGCCGGAAGCGCCCGAGGCGCCAGTGGCCTGCATGGAGGCCGTCAAGGCCAAACTGCCGAACCCGGACAGATTCCGCTGGGTGCAGGGCACCTCGCGCCGCGTGGCCGAGGATGTCTACAGCGTGGTCGGCAGCATTGAATTCGTGAACCAGGCCGGCGAGGCGCGCAAGGGCGAGGCCCAGTGCGACGTGATGCGCGCACCGGGCAACCAGTTCATCGTGCCGAAGGTCCGCCTGCCGCAGTAAGCGCCTGCCGCAGTAATCGGCAGGCGGCAGCCGGTCAGGCCGTCTCGGTGGCCCCCACGGGCGCGGAGGCGGCGGGCACCGTTGGCGTGGGCAGCAGCTTGCCGCGCAGCAGCAGCGCCACGGTCTTCCAGATCAGCAGCCCGATGATCGCAT
This sequence comes from Ralstonia sp. 25mfcol4.1, assembly GCF_900104095.1. Taxonomy (GTDB): domain Bacteria; phylum Pseudomonadota; class Gammaproteobacteria; order Burkholderiales; family Burkholderiaceae; genus Cupriavidus. The sequence goes on from NZ_FNJO01000005.1 coordinate 86,637, forward strand.
TGGCCGCTATGAACAACGCGAACGCGGCGCCGTCCAGGTCGCCGGCACCCCGGGCGACCATGCGGATCGCCATGCCGGGCAGGGCCGCCACGCCAAAGCTGAATGCCCAGTAGCCCGGCGAGAAACGCTGCGTGCCGATCCACGGCAGCAACCGCAGCATCAGCAGCGCCTGGTACAGGCCATAACCCAGCAACGCGTAGGCGAACAGGTCGGGATGACCCTGCGTCAGTGCCAGGTAGGCCGTGCCACCCACCACGGGCGGGGCGATCTGGATGCCCAGCAGCGCACGACGTGCCTCGGGCAGCGGCGCGTTGACAGCCGCACGATTCAGCAACACCGATTCGATGGCGATCCACGACAGCAGGCTGGCGCCGAACAGCAGCATGCCGATGGTCTGCCAGCCAAACAGCACGGCAGAGGTGGCGCCCACGAAGCCCGGCGCCACGGCTGGCAGGTAGGCGGCCGGCGTCACGGCTTCGGGCCGCATGCCGCCTTGCCAGAGCCGGCCATGGAGCGCGGCGCCGAGCGCCAGTTGCCCGACCGTCGCGGCGATGAACAGCGCAACGGCTATCTGCGGCGCATAGGGATGTACCAGTTGTGTGACCAGCAGCGTGGAAGTCGGAATCAGCGCAGCGAACGACGATTGCACCGGATCGGCCATCTCGGCGCGGGCGGCCGCCGGTGCCACCCCCCATTTGCGCGCATAGGCACCCAGCAACACCACCCACATGGCCAGACCCACCCACGTCAGTACCGTGGCCGGCAACGCGGGCACGGCCCATACGTGAATGGCACCGCGCCAGACATTGGCCAGCGCCAGCGTGCCGACGGCCATGCCGAAGAACGACAGCGGAATGGTTCGGACCGCGGCGGAGGAGGTGGGGGACAGGGTGGGGGCGCCCATGATTGGCTCGCATTCGGTTCGTGTTGACGTATCGGATAGTACGCAGACATGGGCGGTGCAGCAGACGCGGGCGACTCAATGTCTTGCTCTTCCGTCTCAAAGCGCTTTCCGTTGCTAAAAGTGATCTACGCGCCTCAAGATTAAGTTTCTGTCATGCCGGCACGCCGATGTGGACATCGATCCGTTCATCTCCTACGATTTGTGTACGCTGTACACAAGGCAGCGAGATCGATCCGAACGTATCCACAGGAGACCCTGGCATGAATGTCGAAATCACCAACGAACATCGCTGGCTGCACAGGCTGGTTGGCAACTGGACGGCAGAAGGCGAAGCGCAGATGGGCCCCGAAGGCCCTGCCGAGAAGTGGAAGATCCCCGAGCAGGTGAGCAAGGTTGGCGACACCTGGGTGCAGACCCGCTCCGAAGGGGAATTCCCCGGTTGCGGGCCGGCCGTGACGGTCATGACGTTGGGTTACGACCCCGCCCGCAAGCATTTCGTGGGCACCTTCATCGGTTCGATGATGACCCACATGTGGGTCTACGAGGGTGACCTGGAGGCCGATGGCAAGACGTTGACCCTCCGCGCCGATGGTCCGGCGTTCGGTCCGGATGGCACCGTGGTGCCGGGCAAGATGGCGAAGTATCGCGATGTGATTGCGTTTCAGGACGACGACAACCGCACGCTGACGTCATTCATGCAGACCGACAACGGCGAGTGGATCCAGATCATGCAGGCCCGCTACCGGCGGGACAGGTAGCCGAGGCGCCCATCGGGGCGGGGCGGCCGGTCATCCTGCGTTCAGCCTGGATCAGGCCCGGTCCAGTTCGCTGCTGTTCCACCAGGCTTCCAGCAGCGGCTGGAAGCGGTCGTCGGGGGCCGGCGGAATTCGCGTGCTCTTGCGGGCCGGCGGCAACTGGCGTCCGGTCAGCTGATAGAACACGGCGGCCGGCGGCGTGCCGGGGCCGTAGGGCACATGGTCGATCACGCTCATCTGCCGCGCGGCTTTCAGGGCGCGCGTGGTCTCCTCGGCGGACAGGCCGCAGGCGTCGGCCAGCCCGTCACGGCGCACCGGGCCCTGACGCTGCAGACCTTCAATCAGCAGATGCACGCATTCGCGCGTATTCCTTTTCATGCCGGGCATTTTTCCGCACTGCCTGACACTTCACAATGACACTTGACACTTGTTTGCAATCGTCCACGTGGAAGTGTGGCAAGGACGCAAAAATCACTTCATAAGCGTCGATTCAGACACTTGGATAGCGTACCCCTTGCGCCGGCCTCGATACTGTATAAACATACAGTATTCGACGAATTCCTATGTCTGCGCCGATTGCGCGTGGGCCGACAACCCGATCATGACCCCCGCCCCGCATGGGCAGCCTTCGCTTCTGGCGGAGGACCATGCGCCCCCGTCCTTCCCGCTTGCCGAGCCGCCCCGCGAATCGGTGCGCGAACTCGAACAGCGGTATCCCGGCCTGTGGCGCGCGGGCCAGCTGGGCCGTGCCGGCCGGCTGCCCGTCTGTCCGACCGGCTATGACGCGCTGACCGCCGAGTTGCCGGGCGGCGGCTGGCCGGCCGGTGCGGTGACGGAACTGCTGCTGACACAGGACGGAGCAGGCGAGTTGCGCCTGCTGATGCCGGCGCTGCGCACGCTGGCGGCCGGTGGGCGGCGCATCGCGCTGGTCAATCCGCCTTACCTGCCGAATGCTGGCGGACTGGCGGGCGAATTGAACGATGGCCGCCTGCCCGCACGGCAGCTCTACTGGGTGCGGCCGCCGGTGGCCGCCACGATGGCCTCGCAGCGCACGGACATGCTCTGGGCGGCCGAGCAGATGCTGCGCAGCCAGGCGTTTGGCGCGGTGCTGGTGTGGCTGGCCGGCGCGCGGCCCGAGGCGCTGCGGCGCCTGCAGGTGCTGGCGCAGGCCGGCGATACCGTGGTGTGGGTGCTGCGGCCCATGCGGGTGCTGCACGACTCGTCGCCAGCGGTGCTGCGGCTGGCGCTGTCGCCGCAGCCCGGCAACCTGATGTCGATCACCTTCCACAAGCGGCGCGGCCCGGTGCGCGACACGCCGTTGCTGTTGCCACTCGAAGGCATGGCCCATGTGCCCCGGCGCACGGGCATGCCTGCCGTTCCCACGCCCGCCGTCGCGGCGGGTCTCGATCCGATTGCCCATGACGTACTGGATCGCGGTGCATCTGCCGCGCCTGCCGCTGGACGCGCTGCAACCGAGCTGGCCTGAGCCCGCCGGCACCCCCGCCGCGCATGGCAACGGTACGCTGCAGCAACTGCCGGTGGCCGTGATGGCGCACGAGCGCGTGGTGCTGGCCAATGGCCCGGCCGCGGCGCTGGGCGTGTGCTACGGCATGCGGCGCGGCGGCGTGCAGGCGTTGTCTGCCGATGTGCTGCAGCTTGAACGCGACCCGGTCGCCGAAGCCGGTCTGGTGACATCGGTGGCGCTGACGCTGCTGCACTTCACGCCGGCCGTGACGATCGACCCGGAACCCGAATCGGCCACGGTGATGCTCGACGTCACGGCCAGCCTGCGGCTGTTCGGCGGGCATCGCGCGCTGTGCCGGGCGATCCGCACCCGCGTACGGCAACTGGGCACGTTCGTGCAGGTCGGCAGCGGCACCACGGCGCAGGGCGCGGCATGGCTGGCGCGCCAGCCGCTGCGCCGCACGCCGCGCGGCATCGTCCGGCCGGCCCGGCGCGCGGTGCAGGCGCCGCGCATGATGCGCCTGCTGGACCGCCTGCCCGTGACCTGCCTGCAGGCGTACACCGATCCGGACTGGCTCGAAGGCGTTGGCTGCCACACGCTTGGACAGGTGCGGCAGTTGCCGCGCGCGGGTTTGTCACGCCGTATCGGCACCGAACTGCTGGCGCGGCTGGACCAGGCCTATGGCAAGGTTCCTTCGGGCTTTGCATGGTTCGAAGCGCCGCCCGCGTTTGCGCAACGCATGGAGTTGCCGGGCCGCATCGAATCGGCCGAAGGCGTGCTGGCCGGCGCGCAGCGGCTGCTGCTGGCGCTGTCGGGCTGGCTGGCGGCGCAGCAGGCCGGCGTGACGCGCTGCGTGCTGGTACTGGAACATGAACGCTACCGGCTGGGAGAGGACACCGACAGCACGCCGGTGCCGCTGGCGCTGGCGCAGCCGAGCCGCGATCCCGTGCATCTGTCGAAGCTGCTGCGCGAGAAGCTCGACAAGGTGCGTTTTCATGCGCCGGTAGGCGGCCTGGGCCTGCGCGTGGAGACGATGGAAACCTGCGTGCCGCAGAGCGATTCGCTGTTTCCGGAGCCCGGCGCCGAACCGGCCGAACTGGGCCGGCTGATCGATACGCTGGTCGCCCGCCTGGGCCGCGACAACGTGCTGCAGCCGCAGTCGCTGGCCGACCATCGTCCCGAGCGCGCCAACCAGTGGTGCCCGGTGGGCGAGACGCCCGCGCGCAGCCCGGCGGCCGGGGCCTTGCCGCCGGAGCGGCCGCTCTGGCTGCTGGAAGCGCCGCAGCCGCTGCGTGTGGAAAAGCACCGTCCCGTGTACCAGGGGCCGCTGGTCATGCTGACGCGCCCCGAGCGTATCGAGGCCGGCTGGTGGGATGGCGGCCTGGCCACGCGCGACTATTTCATTGCCGAACGCGCCGACGGGCTGCGCTGCTGGGTCTATCGTGAACGCCCAGGCCGCCCCCTGCGCGACGGTCAGGAAGACGGCGGCGAATACCGCTGGTTCCTGCACGGCCTGTTTGCCTGAGTGCCCGGAGTTTGGCGATGTTGCCCGGATTGCCTTCCCTGTTGCCGTCGTTGCCCGACTATGTCGAGCTGCACTGCATTTCCAACTTCACGTTCCTGACTGGCGCGTCACATCCGCAGGAGCTGATTTCCCGCGCGTTCCAGCTGGGCTACAGCGGCCTGGCACTGACCGACGAGTGTTCGGTGGCCGGCACCGCCCGCGCGCACCACGCCATCAAGGTATTGCGCGAGGACATGTGGGAAGCCGTGGCCCGCAGCGCGCGGCGCCTGGCGGCGGGGCAAAGCGCGGGCGATCTGGACGAGGTGGAGGACATCGTGGCCTTCGTCGAGGAAGAAGACGAGGAGGGCAGCGAGGGTGGCGAAGGCAGCGAGGGTGGCGAGGGTGGCGAGGATGGCGAGGATGGCGAGGATGGCGAGGATGGCGAGGAGGAAGGGGCGCCGGTGGACTTCGGCGAAGACCCCGATGCCGCGGCACGCCGGCACGCGATGCTTGAAACGCTGGCTGCGGCGGCCGACGCGTTCAACCTGATCATCGGCAGCCGCTTCACGCTGACGGCGGCACCGGGCGACACCATGCCGCCGCCCCGGCTGGTGCTGCTGGCGCAGAACCGCGAGGGCTTCGGCAATCTCAGCGAGTTCATCACGCTCGGGCGCCGCCGTGCCGACAAGGGCAGCTACGTGCTGTATCCGTCCGATATCGCCGATCCCCAGCCCGACGAGCACCACTTGCGCGGCATGCCCGATTGCCTTGCGATCCTGCTGCCCGACTACTGCGCCGATGCCGATGTGCTGCGCGCACAGGCGCAATGGTGCCGGCACGTATTCGGCGATCGCGTATCGATCGCGCTGGAACTGCTGCAGGGCCATGCCGAAGCGTTGCACCGCGAACGCCTGCAGCAGGTGTCGCGCGATACCGGCGTGCCGCTGGTGGCCACCGGTGCAGTCAACATGCATGTGCGTTCGCGCAAGCCGCTGTCCGATGTGCTGACCGCCATCCGGCTTGGCCAGCCGCTGCCGGCCTGCGGCATGGCGCTGGCGCCCAATGCCGAAGCCCACCTGCGCATGCGGCAGGTGCTGTCCCGGCTCTATCCGCGCGAGGCGCTCGCGCGTACGCTGCATATCGCCGACCAGTGCCGGTTCTCGCTCGACACGTTGCGCTACGAATATCCCGAGGAACTGGTGCCCGACGGGCTGACGCCGATCGGCTACCTGCGGCAGGCGGTCAGGAAAGGCATCGACGAACGATTCCCGCACGGCATGGAGCCCGAATGGAAAGAGCAGCTCGAAGGCGAGCTTGAACTGATCGAAGAGAAGCGCTACGAGCCATTCTTCCTGACTGTCTACGACATTGTCAGCCATGCGCGCAAGCTGGGCATCCTGTGCCAGGGGCGCGGCTCGGCGGCCAATTCACTGGTCTGCTACTGCCTGCATATCACCGAGGTCAGCCCTGAGCAGGCCAACCTGCTGTTCGGGCGCTTCCTGTCGCGCGAGCGCGACGAGCCGCCCGATATCGACGTCGACTTCGAGCACCAGCGGCGCGAGGAAGTCATCCAGTACATCTACGACAAGTACGGCCGCCATCGTGCCGCGCTGGCGGCGTCGCTGATCACGTATCGGTCGCGCAGCGCGTTGCGCGACGTGGGGCGCGCGCTCGGCATCGACCCGAGCGTGGTGGAGCAGGTGGTCAAGGGCCAGGCGTGGTGGGACGGCGGCACCGAATTCATCGAGCGGATATCCCGCTACGGGCTGGACCCCGATTCGCCGGCCGTGCAGCAATGGGCCAGCCTGACCGAGCAGTTGCGCGGCTTCCCGCGCCACCTGTCGCAGCACGTGGGCGGCTTTGTGATCGCCCGGCACAAGCTGTCGCGGCTGGTGCCGATCGAGAACGCCGCCATGAAGGACCGCAGCGTGATCCAGTGGGACAAGGACGATCTGGAGTCGCTGGGCCTGCTCAAGGTGGACGTGCTGGCGCTGGGCATGCTGACCGCCATCCGGCGTGCGCTGGCGATGATTCCGAATCCCGAGCCCGATCGCGCGGGCCTCCCCACGCGCATGGAAGACCTGCCCGAGACCGACGATGCCACCTACGCGATGATCTGCAAGGCCGACACCATCGGCGTGTTCCAGATCGAATCGCGCGCGCAGCAGTCGATGCTGCCGCGCCTGCAGCCGCGCCAGTACTACGACCTGGTGGTGGAAGTGGCGATCGTGCGGCCCGGGCCGATCCAGGGCGGCATGGTGCATCCGTACCTGAAGCGGCGCGAGGACCTGCGCCGCACGGGCAAGCTGCCCACCTACTTCAACGACGTGATCCGTCGCGTGCTGGGCCGCACGCTGGGTATTCCGATCTTCCAGGAACAGGTGATGCAGCTGGCCATCGAGGCGGCCGGCTTCACGCCGGGCCAGGCCGACCAGCTGCGCCGCTCGATGGCCGCGTGGCGCCGCCGGGGCGACCTGAAGAAGCACCAGGACGCGCTGGTGCGTGCGCTGACGTCGCGCGGCTACCCGGAGGCCTTCGCGCTGGCCATCTGCAAGCAGATCGAGGGGTTTGGCGAATATGGCTTCCCGGAAAGCCATGCGGCCAGCTTCGCCAAGCTGGTCTATGTGAGTGCCTGGATCAAGTGCCACCACCCCGACGCGTTCCTGTGCGCGCTGCTCAACAGCCTGCCGATGGGATTCTATTCGGCATCGCAACTGGTGCAGGACGCGCGCCGTCACAAGGTGGAAGCGCAGCCCGTGGACGTGACGGTCAGCGGCTGGGAAAGCGCGCTGGAACCGCGGCGGCCAGGGCAGCTGCATCGCGACGTACGGCTGGGCATGAATCGCGTGAAGGGCATGCGCGAGGCTGCGGCGCTGCGCATCGAGGCCGCGCGTGCCGAACGGCCCTTCGAGAACGTGGAAGACCTGGCGCGCCGCGCGCGGCTCGATGCCCACGATATCGACGTGCTGGCCGCCGCCGACGCACTGGTGTCGCTGGCCGGCCATCGGCGCCAGGCGCGCTGGCATGCGCGCGGCGCGGCGGTGCAGACTGCGCATCGCGACCTGCTGCACGAGGCGCCGCCGCAGGAACTGGCGCTGGCGCTGCCCGAGCCGAAGATCGGGGAGGACGTGGCGGCCGACTATGCAAGCCTGGGCCTGTCACTGAAATGCCACCCGCTGACGCTGCTGCGACGTCGGCTGGCCGCGCTCAAGTACATCACCGCGCAGCAGCTGTCACGCCTGGGCAACGGCCGCCGCGTGCGGGCGTGCGGCATCGTGACGGTGCGCCAGCGTCCATCCACGGCCAGCGGCACGATCTTTACGTCCATCGAGGACGAAACCGGATCGATCAACGTGATCATCTGGCCCGACCTGGTCGAACGCCAGCGCAAGGAGGTACTGGGCGCCACGCTGATGGGCGTGATCGGCACCTGGCAACGGCAGGGCGACGTGAGGCACCTGGTGGCCCAGGAACTGGTGGACCTGAGCCCGCTGCTGGGCAGGCTGATGGTGGGGAGCCGGGATTTTCATTGACATCGGAATGTTCCGACTGGCGATGGAAGGGACAAGCCGCTACCGATGAATTTCGGCTCCGTATATCGGCAAAAATTGATTTCGGGATTTCGTTTGAGTTAGTTGTAGCGGACGCAAAACCAATATTCCCCGCTGGTTTGAAACCGGATAACGTGCGCCGCGAGGTGCGTGGCCTGTGTGCCGCCCCCCGTTCGCACGGTTCGTCTCAAATCACGGAGCAGGGAACATGGCTGGTGTCGTGGATACGCTCAGTACGGTTGGCAGGGCGCTGCAAGGCGCGTTGACGGGGCGGCAGTCCTATCATCTCGACGTTCCCGCCGCACCGGATGCCGCGGCATTGTCAGTGGTGTCATTCGAAGCCATTGAACGTCTGGGCGAGCCCTATCGCCTCAAGGCGGTGCTGACACATCCGCTGGAACTGGCGCGCGAAAATTACCTGCGCAAGCCGGCCACGTTCAGGGTGACGCCAGCGGACGGATCGGTGCCGCGCCTGTTCTCCGGCTGGATCTCGCAATTCTCGCGAACCAGGACCACCCGCGATTTCTGTGCCTACGAAATGGAGCTGAGGCCCACGGTGGCCTTGCTTGAATTGACCACGGCCAGTCGCATCTACCAGCAGAAGACGGCACTGCAGATCATCGAGGCCATCCTGCGTCGCCACGGCCTGGAAGGCCACCAGTTCGCGTTCCGGACGCGTCGCGAATATCCCGAGCACAAGTTCCGGCTTCAGTACCAGATGACGGACTGGGATTTCGTCCGGCTGCTCATGGAGCAGGAAGGGCTGTACAGCTACTTCGTGCCAAGCAGGTTCGGGACCCATCTTGGCGAGGTCTTTACCGTCGCCGACGATATCGACCACTACATCTATCAGCCGGCTTTGCACGTGCCGTATCGCGAGACGGCGGGTCTGGAATCCGGCGCCGAGACCGTGTTTTCGCTGCAGACCCATGCGCGGACCGTGGCGGCGTCATTCATGGCCGCCGATTACAACCCGGACCATGCCTACGAGCGGTTAAGGGACGAGGCCAATCTCGCTTTCAATGACAAGGGAAACTACGGCCAGCCCTATGTCTTCGGCACCCATCACCTGGACTGGAAAGGTGCCAGATGGGAGGCGCAGCTTCGTCATGAAGCGGCGCTGGCCGGCCAGATCGTCTACGAGGGTGAGACCAATATCCTGGAACTCTGCCCCGCGCGCATCCTGCGCATGGATGCGGTTCTGCCCGATGCGCCGCACGGACAGGTCGTTACCGAGGTCATTCACAAGGGTGGGCGGGACCAGGCCTATCGGAACACGTACAAGGCCATTCCATCGGACAGGCGCTATCGTCTACCGATCGACGAAAGGAAGTGGCCACGCATCGCCGGCACGCTGAGCGGCAGGATCAGCGCGCCAGATCGGTACAAGTACGCCTATCTGACCCGGGAGGGGCGCTACGTTGTCCGCTTCGACTTCGATTTCGACGCGTGGCGCCCAGGCGGCGAAAGCGTGCCGCTGCGACTTGCCAAGCCTTTCGCAGGCGGTCTGCAGACCGGCTTTCACTTCCCGCTGCTGGAGGGTACGGAGGTCGCCATTGCCTTCCACGACGGCAATCCGAACCGTCCCTACATCGCGCACGCCCTGCACAACAGCGTGCAGCCGGATCTCATTACCCATGAGGGCCGCTGGCCATCGCGCAATGTCATCCGTACCCAGCGGAACAACAAGCTGCGCATGGACGATTGGGAGGGCCATGAGGGCATCAAGCTGTCGACGGAATACGGCGGCAAGAGCCAGCTCAACCTTGGGTACCTCGTCGATGCGGAGAGCAAACAACGCGGGGATGGTTTTGAACTGAGGACGTCAGGGTGGGGCGCCATCCGTGCAGGCAAGGGGGTGCTGATCTCGGCGGACGATCAGCCCGCGGCGAGCGGGCAGCAACTGGAGATGGAGCGCGTCCGAAGCCTGCTGCAGCAAGCGCTGCAGTCGAGCGAAGCGCTGGCAGAAGCTGCCAGGACGGCGCAAGCGGAGGCGGCGGACTGCGCCCGCCAAAGGGCCCTGCTGGACGATACGCTGGACCAGCTCAAACGCTCAGGGCTGCTAGCCACCGCGCCGGCCGGCATGGCGCTGGCATCGGGAGCCGATCTTCAACTTTCGGCCAACGAAAATCTGATTGCGACGGCCACGAACCATGTCGACGTGAGTGCGATCAAGCGATTCACGGTGGCGGCGGGAGAGCGTATCTCCATGTTTGCCCAACGACTGGGCATCAAGCTGTTCGCCGCCAGGGGCAAGGTGGAGATACAGGCGCAGCGTGACGAAATGCGACTGATGGCGGACCAGAACATCACCGTCACCAGCGCCAACGGGCGGGTCGTGATCGAGGCCAAGGACGAGTTGCTGCTCAAGTGCGGGGGCTCGTATCTCCGCATGTCGGCGACCGGCATTGAAGACGGAACGCGCGGGGAACGCACGATCCGATCCAATGGCATGGCGCGGCAGGGGCCGGCTTCGCTGGCGCAGTCGATGAACGAAATGCCCAGGACGGCCTTCAACGACGCCTACGTGCTCCGTAACGAGATCACCGGGGACCCGTTGAGGGACCACCCTTACGAGATCCTGCGCGACGACGGGTCGCGAATCGCAGGCGTGACCGATGCATCCGGCAGGACTTCCGTCCAGAAGAACCAGGATGTCGAGCGCATCAGGATTCGGATTCTTCCTAAGGCGGGCAAGGCGTGAACCGCCTGCCCGACTGTCACCCTTCTTCTATTTGAACGATGGATAGTCCGCAAAGCACCGATCCGCAAGCTCCGGCCGATGTCTCGCATGACGGCGCCAGCCCAACCGTCCGGCTCCCCACCGGCCTTGACTTCGACGGCACGCCAGTTGCGTCCGCCGTGCTTACGCCTGACAGTGATCGGTGCGTCAAGGAAATTCACTGCGATCCGCGAACGCCCATACCGGTCATTTTTCTGCCGGGGGTGATGGGGAGTTTGTTGGCGAATAGTCAGACCGGGGAATCGGTCTGGTATCCGGCCAACATGGATGGTGTCTCCTCTAGCCTAGCGGGCTTCTTCTCTGTCCTGGCCGGGTGGTTCCGGGGTGCCGCCTCGCGCGCCGCCCGCTTCGACCCGGAGCCCGCGGTAGTGGACCCTCGTGGTCCCTTGATTTCCATCGACGAAGCCAGGCTTGGGATCGACGCCGCAGAAGCACGCCGGCGCGGCTGGAGCACCCTGCATCGCTGGAGCTATCAGCGGACGTTGGAATGGTTGCAAGTGGCGCTGAATAAACCGATGCAGTATGGCGAGCCCATTGGCGAGTGGGCGAATGGAAGCGAAGACGGTGAGAAGTCGGCCCTGAAGCCTGTACTGGGTACCCACCCGTCGGAATACGGTGGGTACGGCGCCGGTGAAGCCCTGACACTGGATTCCGAAGTATTCAAGACCTTTGTCAGCTATCGATACCCGGTCTATGCCATCGGCTACAACTTTTTGCAATCGAATGAACTTTCGGGCAGGGACGTACTTGATGGGCTTGATTTCAAGGACGAAGAAGCCCAGACGGTGACCCGCATCATGGGTATCCGCGAGATCTGCAGAGAAAACCATACGGACAAGGCCATCATCGTTACGCATTCGATGGGTGGTTTGGTGGCGCGCATGGCTGCCGTGCTATGCGGCGGCGCCGACGACATGCTTGCCGTGCTGCATGGCGCCCAGCCGGCCACGGGTGCCCCAGTGTTTGCCAGACGATTCCGTGCTGGCGGCGAGGGTAGAAGTGGGTTGGAACGGTTCATCAATCAGAGCCTGTTCGGCGCCAATGCCCGCGAATTTATTGCAGTGGCCAGCTATGCGCAAGGACCGATGGAGTTGGCACCCATGCCCGATTACAACAACGGAGAGCCGTGGTGGATCGTGGTGGATGCCAAGGGGCGTGAGCGATTGCGGTTTCCGGAAACGAGTGCGTTAGAGGATCTATATGTCAGCGATGCGCGGTATGGGTTGCTGCCAGATCCAAAGCTGCTGGATCCGGCGGGGGTGGTGGCGAAGTATCTAAAGCGAACCAAGACCAAGCTTGACGTTCATGGTTACTACAAAAGGACCATGGAATTGGTAGTGGAGAGGCAGGCAGCATTAGCAAACTCATATCACCCCAACACCGTTGCGATGTTCGGGAGTGGTGCTCTTAAATCGCCGCGATACGAAGCAGGTGAAAGGGGAGCAAAACGTGAAGTCAGCGCGTCAGAGCACGAGCTATTGACATTTGGCAAGGTTATCTGGCAGGGCGATATCCCGGAAGACGCCTCGGCTGATGAACTAAAGCGCGCGAACCTCCATAAGGACGACCACAAGGGTGTATTGAAGCTGATAGTGGGCGGGCAGACCGTCACCATGACGGCGTGGAGCGAAATGCGAGCACCTGATCCACGGAAGGATGGTCTTATGGATAACAGTGTTATTCCAGGCGATGGCACTGTGCCTGCATGGTCTGCGGAAGCACAGGCCCGTGGCGTAATTCCCGGCGTCCCGGGAAATGCCGCCAAAGGCGTGCAAATGGCATTCAGGCAGAAGGGCTACGAACACCAGTTCAGCTTCAGGCATCCGTGGACGCGGTGGGCCACGCTCTACAGCGTGGCACTGGCAGTCCATAAAGCGAAGAAGGAGGGCCGCTCATGAGAAGTTCATGCACGGCAGCATACATACTCCGCCTCATCATGGCGATCTTTGCGGTGGGATTGAGCGCTTGTGCTCCTTACCGATCCATCGAGACAAATATGAAAGAGAATCCAGTAATTGCCAACTTGAAGCCATGGTGTATTGGACGAATGATTTTCGACAGGCCGGCAGAGAGCAGCATGTCGTATGAGAAGTACACGTATGCCGGCAATGACATCGCAATAAGGCAAAACGTAAGCCAGCACACGTTTATGCGTATGGTCGAAGCGAAAGAGGCAGAGTTTAGAAGCAGAAAACGGACGTACACCATCCCTTACAAGGAAATGCTGGCTAAGGGGTTGAAATCCATGGACATCGAGACTAGCGCTCCATGGCTGGAAACAATGGCGTCACCATCGCCTCAGTCGCGGTTGTTTGTCTTCAAGAAGGATGAAGACGTTCCGAAAGACGTTTTTCAGGGTGAAGGGTACATTCTTGCTGCTACGACGCAATTGACGTTATCCGGTCTGCTGGGAAGAACTGCTATTCAGCGAGTGCTTCGCGACGATAGTGACTGGTACCGCCAGACAAGCTATCGCGAAGACTGGTCTGTTCCAACCGAACGAGGCTTTTGTATCAAAGGTGCGCTAATTGGTGGCGTGGCCCGCAGCACCGAATCTGTCGATCAAACCATCCTGCTGATGCCTGGCCGCCCTGCAACGTTCATCATCACAATGCGTAACTCATTTGACATCGATCAGCAAGCCTCCCTGCTAAAGACCGTCCCCGACCTGCGCCGGGAGTTGGATGGCCGCCTGCTGCTCAGCAAAGTGAAGGTGCTGCGCGAGCGCAAACGTGAGTTCGCCGGGATGCAGGCCGAGGAAGTGCTGCTGTCGATGAAGGAGGATGGTGTTGAGGTTTTTCGCTTCCATCTGATGGCGCCGGGCACCGAGGATGATCGTGGCCGGCCATACACGGAGATCCAGTTGGACCTGGGTGCCGAGCCCAGCGAGGACTTTCCGGCAGAACTGGCCACCTCCCCCGTAGACGAAGCCGGCGCCCTTCAGGCCTGGGACACGCTGCTCGACAGTTTCCGCCTGCGGCCTGGGGCACTTTGATGCGTTGGGTTTTGGGTTGGACGCGGTGGGCCACACTCTATCGCGTGGCACTGGTAGTCCATAAGGCGAAGAAGGAGGGCTGCTCATGAAGAACTCATTCGCTGGAGCACGCGTGTTCCGCCTCCTCTTGGCTATTTTCGCAGTGGGATTGCACGCTTGTACCCCTTATCGATCGACCGATTCTGACGTGAAAGAAAATCCAGTAATTGCCAACTTGAAACCATGGTGTGTTGGACGGCTGCTGTTCGACAGACCGGCAGAGAGCAGCATGTCGTATGAGAGGTATGAGTACAACGGTAACGCCATCGAAATAAAAGAAAACGTAAGTCAGCATGCGTTTCAGCGTCTGGTCGAATCTAGGGAGACGGAGCTGAGGAGCAGGATGCGAACCTACACCATTCCATACAAGGAGATGTTGGCTAGAGGTTTAGAGTCGATGTTTATCGAAACAGATATGCCGTGGCTGGAAAAAACGGATACGCCGTCGGTTAATTCCAGAATCTTCTTCCATAAGAAATCGGCACTGTTTCCAGATAGTGCTCTCGTACGCGAGGGATACATCCTTGCGGGTAGCAATCAGTTGGCCGTAACCGGACTACTTGATAGCAGAGACGTGCAGACATTTCTTCGGAGCGACGGCGAGTGGTACCGTCAGACCACATACCGTGGCGACTGGTCCGTCCCGACAGCACGAGGATTCTGCATAAAGGGCGCACTGATTGGCAGCACGAGAGGCGGCACGGAATCGGTCGACCAGACCATCCTGCTGATGCCTGGCCGTCCTGCAACATTCATCATCACTATGCGCAGTTCGCTAGACATCGATCAGCAAGCCTCGCTGCTCAAGACCGTCCCCGACCTGCGCCGTCAATTGGATGGCCGCCTGCTGCTCAGCAAAGTGAAAGTGCTGCGCGAGCGCAAACGTGAGTTTGCTGGGATGCAAGCGGAGGAAGTGCTGCTGTCGATGAAGGAGGATGGTGTTGAGGTTTTTCGCTTCTATCTGATGGCACCGGGTACCGAGGATGACCATGGCCGGCCATACACGACGATTCGATTGAATCTGGGAGGGATGCCTCGCGAAGGATTTCCTCCGGAGCAGGCCACCTCCCCCGTAGACGAAGCCGGCGCCCTTCAGGCCTGGGACACGCTGCTCGACAGTTTCCGCCTGCGGCCTGGAGCACTTTGATGCATCGCGATTCGGTTCGACGCAGCAGCCAAGACAGCGGACGAACACGGCAGACGCTTTCGTTCGGCGCAAACGTTTCCAGTCATTCCGCCAACGCACCGGATAATTGATATGGCCGTCGATTTCTCCTTGCTGCCTTCAGAAGAGACGTTTGAGGAAAAGCCCCCATCCTGGCGGCTCTGGGGTGTGCTGTTTGTTGTCGCGGTCCTGGTGGGTGTGGCCGCCGTCCTGCTGCTTTGGCCGGATGGCATGCCTACGGACACCTGGCGATTCTGGGCGACGTTGATCCTCTTCCCGGTTGCCATGCCGGCATTCGTCGTCCTGCGCCGGTTTGCGCGCCATGAATCGAACAGGCTCGATGCCGAGATGCGAAACGCCGCCGTCGTCGCTTTCAAAGAACAGGTGTTCAGTGCCGCGAGCATCCCGCTGGCGTTGATTGGCGCCGCGCACCGGTTTTCTGCGGATTCCAGGCAGAATTCCGCCGATGGCGTACGGGAGGGTGCGTTGCGCATCAAGACACAAAAGCCTGTTGCCTACGACACCGCGCCAGTCAAGGCGCGATGGTTCGATATGGCCGGCGTTCCGATGGAGCCCGGCACCATAAATGCGGACTTCAAGCGTGCAAGTCTATTGACGCCTTGGCTATTGGACCAGTTGCTGACCGAACTGGCTCCCCGCATCGAGGCGTTGCCGTTGGCTGTGCCACTCGACGTGCGCTTGCACGTCGTCAACGCGTTGCAGCTCGAACAGAACCGGCGGCTGTGGGACGAATGCTGGGGCGCAAGGTTCGCGCGAGCTGCGTTGGTGGAAACCCCGGCGTTGCCAGATGACCTGATGGCGCTCGACCGATGGCTGGACCGATTGCTCGCGGGCGGCGAGCCGCGAGCAACGTTGTTCGTCAGCGTTCAGCTTCGTCCCGTACTGCATGCATCGCTCCCCGATGGATCGGCAGAGGCAGGTGTTGCCGTATTGTTGATGCCCGATGCGCTGGCACAAAAGCATGGCATCCATCGTGCTGCGAGTCTGCACCGCCCGGTGCGCGGCTCGGCGATGGAACCCCAGGAAGCGTTTTCCCGCGCACTGCGTTGGGCCGGAATCGGGGCCGGTGAGTTGGCCGGCGCGTGGCAAGCCGGGCTCGATGCCAGCCAGGTGGGGGCGCTGCGACAGACGGCGATGAAGCTCGGTATGGCCTTCCATGCCACGGATCTCGACCAAACCGTGGGTCACGCAGGGGTCGCTGCCGGATGGCTCGCCCTGTCTTGCGCTGCTGCGACACTGACGGACGCGACTGCAAAGCAAGTCGTCATGGCGGGTCAGGGCACCAGCGTTGACTGCGCCGTGATGAGGCGCGATAACCGGGCGCACGGTGTGCCGGACACAGAACCCTCACGAAACGATTGCCATGACCAGACGCTATGACATTTTGCGGGGTGACGCCACGTCGTCCAGTGGAACCGTGCTGGGTGGAGACGCCAGCGACACGCTTGGTGGCCGCGAGCAAGCCTACGAAGGCGATCCTGTCTGGTGCCCGCAATGCAAGACGGTAGGGCGCATCGCATGTCAGGGGCCACGCCAATCGATGCGGAACGCGAGCGGCAGGGAGGCGGCATTGAGCGACGATATTTGCGCGTGTGGCTGTTCGCCGAGTCCCCTGCTCATTGCGTCCCAGTTCGACTCGTACACGGACGTATGGCAGACGAGTGATCGCACTTCGTCCTGAATCGTCCACAAGCCGCCCCTTCTCGCCTTTGACTTTCTATCGATGAAGAAGCTGCGAATTGATGTCCTGTCCATTCTCCTGATCGCACTGCTTGTCGGTGGTGCGATTCTTGTTTGGGGCAAGGATCTTGGCATTGAAACGGCCGAGCGCCGGAGTGAATGGCTATCCGGCGTGGCACTGGCCGCGTTGTTGCTGGCCATCGCCGTGTCATTCCAGTATGGAGTCCGCTGTATTGAAGCGATGCGACATGTCCGGGATTGGCTGAACACCCGCCAATCTAGTATGGCGGATACAACCCAGGCGGCCCTGGCGCCAAAGCGCCCGGCACCGCCAAGCCTTGCGCCGTCGCTGGCCACGTTGCGTGATGCGCTGCGCCACAAGTACGGCCTGCGCTGGCGCTATCGCCAGCCTTGGTTGCTAGTGGCGGATGCCGATGCGGGCGCTCACGCGACTGCCGCCGCGCTGCTGCCGGAACTGAAGGCACAGGGCTGGCTTATGACGCCCGATGCGGTGCTGGTGCTGGCACAGTACGACGAGGATGGTCAGCCGGATATCGCGTGGCTCCGGCAATTCCGCCGACTGCGGCGTTGGCGGCCGCTCGATGCCGTCGTCATGCTGTTCGACGAGCATACGCAAGAGGCACGCCAGGGCAGGCAGGCGCAAATCATTGCTACCTGGCGGCTACGTATTGGAGATGTCCTGCGGTGGTCCGCGCCGACATTCGCGATGCAGGTGGGGCCGGCGATTCCACTGCCTGCTGCCGAGGTGCCGCTTGTCGGTTGCGAGATTCCCGAGCGCGCCAACGCTTCGGATGTCGAAGTCGCGTTGCATGCGCTGCGGCATCGACTGGCTTGCTGGAGTCTGAATGGATGGCCGATGGATGTGTGCGCGCGCCATCTCGGCCAATTGTCCCAGGACCTGGGCGGCCAGGTCGACAAGCTGATCGCCATGTCAGCCGCTGTGGCAGGCCATGTACGGCAGCGGATGGGCGTGCGTGGCATCGTGTTCGTGCCTGTGCCCGACAAAAAGCCGCAGCGTCGGTACTGCGGCGGATTTGTCGGTGTGGCAACACATTGCCGAGGTGACGCAACGCAGGCCGGGGCGCCGCGCCGTCTGGCATCCATTGACGGTCGGAGCCGGTCTCGTATTGGCAGGCATCGGGATATGGACGGCCGGCATGATGTTCTCAAGCCTGCAGACAGACACCGATATCCGGGTTGCGCGCCAGGCCGTGCGTGACATGGAATCCGCGTCCGATGCGGCTACGCGACTGAACGCGCTGGATGTCATGCAGCAACAGATCGCGCGATACGCGTACCGCGCCGGGCACCACGCGCCCGCACTGATGCGCTTCGGCATGAATCGCGACGCCGATGTCCTGGCCGCCCTGATGCAGCCGTATGCCAGGGCCAGCCGTGAAATCCTGATCCGGCCTGTGGTGCGGGATCTCGAAGCGTCGCTGGCCGACCTGTCCCAATTGCCGACGTCTGGCCTGAGCGATGAAACGAGCAAATGGGCGCTGGCGGGCCACGACACGCTCAAGGCCTATCTGATGCTGGCGCATCCGGACCGGGTCGATCCGGCTTTCCTGGCCGGACAACTTGCGCGGCATTGGTCCACCGATGCGCGTATCGGTCCGGCGCTCAAACAGGACTATGGCGAACGATTCTCCAGATTCTTCGTCGAGCATCTGAAGGCGAATCCGGAGTGGCGCATCGCCGCAAGCGCCGAACCGATCCATGGGGCACGTCAGACGCTGTTGGCCGTCATGGGCGAGCGCAACGCCGTCGATACCATCTATCGGAACATGATTGAGGGCGTTGGCAACAAGTATCCGGATCAGACGCTGGCGTCGCTCGCCGCGGGAACGGATACGCGCGGGCTGCTGCGAAGCGACGCCGTGGTGCCTGGCGTCTTTACGCGGCAGGCCTTCGAGGGCTACGTGGCCAGCGCCATGGAGAAGGCCGCCACCGAACAGGACGTGGCGGGCGATTGGACGCTCGCGGTGGGACAGCAGTTGCCCATCGGCAAGGGCCCGGATGGAACGCCCGCAGAGATCCGCAAGGCGCTGGCAGACCGCTATTTTGCCGACTATGCCGAGCACTGGCAGCAGTTCATGAACGGGCTGCAATGGGAGCCGGCCCGAACGCTGCCCGGCGTGGCCGATCAGCTGAAGCTGATGGCTGACGCGCGCCAGTCGCCGGTCATGGCGTTGATGCGTGCGCTGGAGTACCAGGGCGGAGCCGGTACGCGAAGCGCGTCACTGTCGGACACACTGGTCAACAAGACCCGGGAAATCCTGAGCGGCAACGATCCGGCACCCGTGAAATCGAGGGCCGATCCGGACGGTCCCTTGCACGCCGCATTCGGCCCGGTGATGCGCCTTGTAGACCCGTCCCGCAATGCCGGTAGTGGTGAGTTGAGCCTGCAGCGGTTCATGGACCGCGTGACGGCGGTTCGACTCCATTTGCAGCAGATTGCCATGGCCAGCGATGTCGAGGCGCAGGCGCGCCAGATGGCGCAGGCCTTGTTTCAAGGCAAGACCTCGGAACTGGCCGACACACAAGCCTATGCGCAGCGGATGGCGGCCAGTCTCGGCGCCCAATGGGCCGGCATGGGCAACGCGCTGTTTGTGCGGCCGATTGCCCAGGCCAGCCAGGCTATCGTCCAGCCGGCGCTGGCGAGCCTGAATGAAAGCTGGCGGTTGGGTGTCGCCACGGCATGGACGCGCTCGTTCGCAGGCCGCTATCCGTTCTTCGACACGGAAAACGACGCGTCGCTAGCGGAACTGGCGCGCTTTCTGCGGCCGCAGGGTGGGCTGATCCCCGCATTCTTGTCGACCCAGCTTGCCGGGGTGCTGGAACTGCGAGGCGATGAATGGCTGCCTACCACGACAGGCGGGCAGTCGCTCGCATTCGATCCGGAGTTTCTGCGGCGTATCAACACGTTGCAGCGCATCGCCACGCACATGCTTGCACAGGGGGAACCGCGCTACCGCTTCCATCTCAAGCCGATCCCGACACCGGGCCTGACCGATACGCTACTGATCGTCGACAACCGGGCGCTGCGTTACTTCAATCAGAAGGAAGCCTGGATGTCCATGCACTGGCCATCCGACAATCTGCAGGAGCCAGGCACCCGCTTGCAGTGGCAGACCGAGACGGCTGGAACGAGCAAGAATCATGAGTTTGCCGGCGCCTGGGGTTTCGTGCGGATGCTGGAGCGGGCGAGCGTCACGCCCGTCGATAGCGCAACTTTCCAGTTGAGCTGGCAGGCGGTTGCGGACGCTCAGGCGTCGCCCGTATCGCCGGCTCCGACCGCGCGTTCGGTGGCCGAAACCGGCGTACGCGGTGATGGAGCCGGTAACAATGAAAGCCTGAACGCTCGCCTGCCGCGTGTAGCGGCGCCAGCGGCAATGACTGATCCGATTCGCTACCTGCTGCGTTCGGAAGTTGGCCATGGACCGCTGGAAATGCTATGGCTGCGCAACTTCGTATTGCCTGCGCGCATCTTCAAGGATCGGGCGCCGGCGGTGGCGGGAACGCCAGCGTCTCGCGCGTAGCAGCCGTCAGGCTGCAGCGTCCCCCGTCGGCACATCCCGCTGCGGGTGGCCGTCGTACGTCCACAGGAACTGACGGGGGATCGGGCCCTTGTTGCGGCCCCCCTGCTGGGTCTGTTCCCAGGCGTGCGACAGGATGCCCACTGAGCGCGACAGGCAGAACAGGCCGCGTGCCAGCGGTGCCGGGAACCCCAGTTCCGCGTAGATGACGGCGGTGGCGCCATCGATGTTCATCGGGATTGCCTTGTCGCGGCCTTCGCCCAGCTTCTTTTCCACGGCACGTGCGATGGCGGCATAGCGGCCCGAGACAACGCCCGCGTCGGCGGCCTGGTCCACCAGCGCCAGCAGTCGCGGGGCGCGCGGGTCCAGGGGGTGGAAGCGGTGGCCGAAGCCCGACACGAACTTGCCGTGCAGGTCTCGGTAGTTTGCCAGGCCAGCGGCCACGGCGTCGTCGAACGGCACACCTTCGTCGAAGCGCCGCGCGATGTCCTGGTACAGCTCCACGGCCTGCTCGCCGGCGCCGCCATGCACGTCGCCCAGGACGTTGACGGCTGAAGCCATCGCGTTGTTCAGCCCCACGCCGCAGGTGGCGGCCATGCGGGCGATGGCGATGCTGGGTGCCTGCGGACCATGGTCGACGGCAGCCATCAGGGCCGCGTCAAGCAATTCGCCCTGGCGCTTCTCGGGCAGTTCGCCGCGCAGCATCAGCCAGATCATCTGGGCAAACGACACATTGCCGATCAGCTGCTCGATCGGGTAGCCGCTGTAGCGGATCTCGCCGGGCTTCATGTCGATGATCTTCGTGCGCCACCAGTCCTGCGAGGCCTGCCGGCCCGCGTCCATCGGAAATGCTTCGCTCATAGTGCGCGCTCCTGTTTCAGGGTGGCGATGTCGTCTGCCGCGTAGCCGAGTTCGCCAAGAATGTCGTCGGTATGCTGGCCCAGTTGCGGCGGCGGGGTATCCACCGACGGTGCCGTGCCATTGACCTTGAAGCCCGTGCCGACCAGGCGGATGTCGCGGCCCACGCCGGGCACGTTGGCAAAGTCGCCGATCATGCCGCGATCTCGTACCTGCGGATGCGCGAGCACGTCCGGCACCTTCAGGACCGGGCCGGCGGGGACGCCGGCCTCGTTCAGCAACTGCCACCATTCCGTGGCGGGCTTCTTCGCCAGCTCGGCTTCGAGTTCGGCGGTCAGCGCGGCGCGATTGGCCAGGCGCGACTGGCGCTCGGCAAAACGCGGGTCGCCGGCCAGGTCGGGACGGCCCACCACGCGGCACACGGCCTCGAACTGTTCCTGCTTATTGGCCGCGATATTGAGCGGGCCGTCGCCGGTGCGGAACGTGCCCGAAGGGCTGGCAGTCATGT
The DNA here is from genome assembly GCF_900104095.1 of Ralstonia sp. 25mfcol4.1. Lineage (GTDB taxonomy): Bacteria > Pseudomonadota > Gammaproteobacteria > Burkholderiales > Burkholderiaceae > Cupriavidus. Next base: position 108,385 of record NZ_FNJO01000005.1, read on the forward strand.
TCTCGTTGCCCATCGGCACCGGGTCCTTGCCGGCAACCAGGTGGTTCGACACCACCCAGCCCATGGTGGCCATGGTCGCTTCGAGCATCGACACGTCGAGGAAATAGCCCTCGGTGCGGTCGCGGTCGGCCAGCGACGCCGCAATCGCGAACGCGGCCGTCATGCCGCCGATGGTGTCGGAAACCGGATAGCCCACGCGAAGCGGCGCGCTGTCCTTGTCGCCGGTGATGCTCATCACGCCTGACATGCCCTGGATGATCTGGTCGTAGGCCGGCAGGTCGGACAGCGGGCCGTCCTGGCCGAAGCCCGAGATCGCGCAATAGATCAGGCGGGGATTCACCAGCTTCAGCTCGTCGTAGCCCAGGCCAAGCCGGGTCATCACGCCGGGGCGGAAGTTCTCCACGACCACGTCGGCGCTCTGTACCAGCTTGCGGAAGACTTCCTTGCCGCGTGCGTGCTTGAGGTTGATCGTGATCGATCGCTTGCCGGGGTTCTGTGCCAGGAATGACACCCCCATCAGGTTACGGTTAAGTTCGGCGTCGGCGCCCAACTGGCGCGCCAGGTCGCCAGTACCCGGCGTTTCCACCTTGATGACCTCGGCGCCCATATGGGCCAGCTGGTGGCAGCAGAAGGGCCCGGCCAGCACGTTGGTGAGGTCGAGCACGCGGATATTGCGAAGCGGCTTGTACATACAGTCCTGCCAGGAAATGGTTAGTCGGCGCGGATCAATCGACGCGAGCGCCCGATTCCTTGACGATCGCGCCCCAGCGCGTGTTCTCGCTCTTGATGAAGGTGGCCAGTTCCGCCGCCGTGCCGCCGCGCGGCTCGCTGCCTTCGTCATGCAGCTTGGCGATCGTGTCCTTGTCCTTCAGCGCCTTGTTGACTTCGGCGTTGAGCTTGGCCACCACGTCGGCCGGCGTGCCGGCGGGTGCCACCAGTGCCTTCCAGTCCTCGGCCTGGAACCCGGCATAACCTTGTTCCGCCACGGTCGGCACGTTGGGCAGCAGCGCCACGCGCTTGGCCGACGTCACCGCCAGCGCGCGCAGCTTGCCGGCCTTGATCATCGGCATGGCGATGGGCGGCGTGGCGAAGTAGAAATCGGTCTGGCCGCCCATCAGGTCGGTCAGCGCGGGCGATGCACCCTTGTACGGCACGTGAAGCGCCTTGATACCGGCGCGGCGCTGGAACATCTCGCCGGTCAGGTGGCCCACGGTGCCGGTGCCGGCCGATGCCATCGACAGCTGCTTGGTCTTGGCGGCGTTCACCAGATCGGCCAGCGTCTTGTACGGCGCGTCCTGGCGCACGATCAGCACCACCGGCTGCGCGGCAACCAGCGCGACGGGTGTGAAGTCCTTCACCGCGTCATAGGGCATCTTGGGGTACAGCGTCGGGTTGATCGCCAGGTTGGCGGTCTGGCCCATGCCGATGGTATAGCCGTCGTTCTTCGCCTTGGCCACGAGGTCCAGGCCAATATTGCCGCCCGCGCCGGCACGGTTTTCTACCACCACGGTCCATTTGGTGGCCACGCCCACCTTGTTGAACACCAGGCGCGACAGCACGTCAGTGCCGCCCGCCGGCGGGAACGGCACCACCAGGCGGATGGGCTGCGCAGGGTAGGCTTCGGCGGCCATGACGGGGGCGGCCAGCAGCGCCGGGGCGGCGGCAATGGCCAGCAACGTGTAGGTAAACTTGCGGCGCAAGGGCAGACGGGTCATGCTTGTCTCCATTTTCTTGTGTTCTATTGTACAGAACAACGATCTTAAAGAAGGAATGATTGTGAGAATAGGAGCGATGGGGAGGGCTGTCAAGCGGGGATGGGAGCGGGGCGGGGGCGGCGCAGAGGAGCCACCGATAACGGCGATTGCGCACGGCGCTCCAATTTCGTTGTTTGCCGATCGAACCTGGGGCGGACTGTCGATAGGCTTTCAAGATTTGTGCCGGGCTCGTATCACGGCACACAACGAAGAAGAGGCCATCTATCCATGCAACGACCCGTCGCACGTACAAAACACTCTCGGCGCCAATTCCTGATGCTCTCCGTTTTGCCCTTATTGGGAGCATCGGGTTGTGCAACGAAGGCGCTGTTAGAGACCGCGCGGAGCCCGGATACCTACGAGTACAAGGAGGTTATCGATCAGGTCATGATGACCGAGGACGGGCGGAAGCTTGTGGTGATAGGGCCAAAGTTCCACTACATCTTCGATGTCAAGCCGCAATTTTCTAAGATCCTGCGTTCGCCGCTACAGGAAAAGCTGACTGCCGGGATTTCCGACTTTTTTGTCAGAGAGGATGCCTCGGTGTCTGGCAATGTCGTGCTGACATTGAAAGATGCTAACGATGAGGAATTCGCGCAGGCCGAATCGCTTGGGTTCACGGGGTCCAAGACGGAAGCGCGATTGCGCTATGACCTCAGGGGCAAACGCTACTCAGCGAGCGGTTTTGACATGCCAGCCGGTTTGAAGCAGTTAAACCGCTCCTATGAGGTCTCAGTGGTGGAGTTGCACAAGGGACTGAAGCAGGCGATGGTTCTTTTGACTCCGCTCACCGTGGCGGCTGACGGTGTCATTGTGCTGGCCGCCATTCCGCTGCTGTCGATCTGGCTGCTTTCAGCGGGGAGCGTCCGGATCATGTGATGCAGGTCTGCGACAGGACGTTGTATGGCTGCCAAGGGCGTGGCTACTGCCTAGGCTGAATCGGGGCGCAATGCGCGCCCATCGCACTTTGCTAAACAGCTATCACCGCCGGCAGCGCAAAGCCCGCACCCACTGCTTTGCGGGCCTCCGCCAACGCCTTCTTCGCAATCGAAGCGTCGCGTCCCAGCCGCAGCAGGCCGCCGAGCTGGTGCGGTGCCTTGAGCAGTCCGAGGATGACTGCCCCGACGTCGGTACTGCCGTCTTCGGCCATGCCGGCGAATGCCAGCGGCGGCACGGCGCGGTCGGCGGGGTCGATCACCACGCGCAGCGCGGCGAACGGGATGCCCAGCGTCTGGGCGGCGCGTGCGGCGATATGCGATTCCATGTCGACGGCAAGGGCGCCGTGCGAATTATGAAGCGCGGTCTTGTCCGCCACGGTCAGCACGGGCGTGTCTGAGCCGGCCAGCAGGCCGCTTTCGGCGTGAGGCAGGGCACGTCGCAACGCGGCAGTCCAGTAGGGCGCCGTGCTATACGACGTCTGACCGTTGCGCACGGCCGTGGCGACGATGACGGCGCCCGGCGGCAACGTGGGATCGAGTCCGCCGGCTACGCCGAAGCTGATGACGCCGGCGCAGCCCTGCATCAGTCGGATGTCCAGCGCACGCGCCAGCATCACGCCGCGCTGGCCGTACAGCGTCTGCACATCGGGGCCGGCCGCGATGCGGGCTTCGAAATCCATCCCGCAGACCACCAGTACCGGCGATTGCGGGGACGCCGTGGCGCTCACAGGCCCCAGGCCACGGCGTGGTTGCCGTCGCGTAGCAGGTTGCGGAAGCGCGCCAGCGCCCAGAGCGGGAAAAACCGCGAATAGCCGTGGTAACGCAGATAGAACACGCGCGGGAAGCCTACCGCCGTGAAGTACGGCTCGTCCCACAAGCCGTGGCTGGCCTGGGTGCGCAGCAGGTATTCCACGCCGCGCGCCACGGCCGGGTGATCGCCGGCGCCGGCAGCCATCATGCCCAGCATGGCCCACGCGGTCTGCGATGCGGTGCTGGGTGCCTTCTCGTAGCCATGGTACTCGAGCTTGTAGCTGTCACCCGATTCGCCCCAGCCGCCATCGGCGTTCTGGATTGACGCCAGCCACTGCGCGGCGCGCTGCATCTCGGGCGCGCCGGCGCCGATGCCGGCCGCGTTGAGGCCGCACAGCGCGCTCCACGTGCCGTAGATATAGTTGGTGCCCCAGCGGCCAAACCAGCTGCCGTCCGCCTCCTGCTCGTCGAGCACGTAGCGCAGCGCGCGTGCCGCCGGTTCGCTATTGGCCGGCATCTGGCCCAACTGGCACAGCATGGCCAGGCAGCGCGCCGATACATCGGCGGTGGGCGGGTCCAGCAGCGCGCCGTGATCGGCGAACGGGATGTTGTTCAGGTAGAGATGGGTGTTCTCGGGCTCGAACGCGCCCCAGCCGCCGTTGCTGCTTTGCATGCCGATGACCCACTCGCAGGCGCGCGCGATGGCGGGCGTGTAGCGGTTCGAGCAGTCGCCGCGCTCGGCACGGTCCATCGCGGCGGCCACCACGGCCGTGTCGTCCACGTCGGGGTAATGCGCATTGTTGTACTGGAAGGCCCAGCCGCCGGGCCGGACGTTCAGGCGCCGCACGGTCCAGTCGCCGCGCAATTCCAGTTCCTGCAGCGGCACCAGCCAGTCCAGCCCGCGCGATGCCGCGGCAATGGCGCGCGGCTCGCCCACTTCCAGCAGGGCGTGGGCCGCCAGCGAGGTGTCCCAAACCGGCGACAGGCATGGCTGGCAGTAGGCTTCGTCGTCACGCACCACCAGCAGCTTGTCGATGGACTTGCGGGCAATGGCCCGGTCGGGATCGTCGGGTGGCACGCCCAGTACGTCGAACATCAGCACCGAGTTGACCATCGCCGGGAAGATCGCACCCAGGCCGTCCTCGCCGTTCAGGCGCTCGACGGTAAAGGCACGGGCGCGCTCGATGGCGCGCTGGCGCATGCTGCGGGGAAATAGCGGTTCGGCCACGCGTACCACGGCATCCAGCACGCGGAACACGCCTACCCACAACGGGCTTTGGTGCGGCGCGCGGCGCGGCAGGCGCGCCGCCTGGCACGGCCGCACGAACAGTTCATCGATGCCGATGTTGCGGGGGTTGCGCGCCTGCGGCCGCAGGCTGTTCAGCACCAGCAGTGGCACGATGACCGTGCGCGCCCAGTACGAGACCTTCGACAGATGGAACGGAAACCATTCGGGCAGCAGCATGATTTCCACGGGCATCATCGGCACGGCCTGCCACGGCATCACGCCGTACAGCGCCAGCAGCGTGCGCGTGAAGACGTTGCTTTCCTCGGCGCCGCCCATCGCGTGGATGCGGCCGCGTGCCCGGCGCATATGCTCGGCCTCGGGGTCGTCGCCGGCCATCTTCAGGGCGAAGTACGCCTTGACGCTGGCGCTGACGTCGGAGCTGCCCTCGTGGAACAGCGGCCAGCCGCCGTCGGCATTCTGGATGCGGCGCAGGTAGCTGGCGATCTTGCCTTCCAGTGCCAGGTCGGGCGTCTCGCCCAGGAAGTGCACCATCAGGATGTACTCGGCCGGGATGGTGGCATCGGCTTCGAGTTCGTAGACCCAGTGGCCGTCGGCCTGCTGCTGCGCCAGCAGCGCATCGACGGCATGCGCGATGCCGTCGTCGAGCGGGTCGGGCAGGGACGCCTCGGTGGAGCGCCGGTTCAGCGCGTCGTCATGAGGGCGGGTGATCGTTGCAGCCTGGTTCATCAATTCGGGGGCACTTCTCTCATGGCGATGCGGCGGCCGCGGCCGCGTGCATCACATCGGCAGAAAACATCGGGTCATGCAATGGCATGCCGCAGCACGATCCAGGCAAGCTTGGCCTTGTTGACGCGCACCCGCGTGCGCGGGGCCAGCCAGCCACGGGCCAGCAGGCGCGTCAGGATCTCGTGATAGACCTCGTACATGATGCGCGGCGAACGCACCACGCGCGACGGGCAGCGTGCCATGATGGCGGCCGATGCGTCGTAATGGGCCTGGGCGTCGCGGGCAATGCCGCGGCAGACCACATCGATCGACGGATGATCGATCACCGCGCGTGGCGTGCCGGCCGGAATGCCGGCGGCGGCCAGCGCCTCGGCAGGCAGGTAGAGCCGGCCGATTTCGGCGTCTTCGTCCAGGTCGCGCAGGATGTTGGTCAGTTGCAGCGCGCGGCCCAGGTGATGGGCCAGCTCGATGCCCGGTTGTTCGTCCAGGCCGAACACGCGTACCGCCAGGCGGCCAACCGCGCTGGCGACGCGGTCGCAATACAGGTCCAGCGTGGCCGCGTCGGGCGCCACGATCGTGCTGACGACATCCATGATCATGCCGTCGATGACGGCGTGGAAGTCCTGCTGCTGCAGGTTGAATTCCTTGATCTGCTCGTCGAGCGAGCGCAGCGCGGCGGGCGCGTTGCCCGCGTAGCAGGCCGCGATGTCCGCGCGCCAGTCTTCCAGTGCTGCCAGGCGGTCGGCGTGCTGGGTATCGCCATCGGCGATGTCGTCCACGGCGCGGCAGAACGCGTAGATCTCGAACATGGCCTGCCGCTGCGAGGGCGGCAGGATCCGCATGGCGGTATGGAACGAGCTACCGGAAGACACGGCGGGTCCGGCGAGCGGAGCGCCAGGCGTTGCGATTTCAGTACCGGCCACAGGTTTCCTCGGCACGCTAAATATCAGGCGGTCTATGGGAAGCCGCCCGGTTTCGGGGTTTTCAGGGTCGGGCGATTATAGCAACATCACCGATTGGGGGTATTTGTGGTGCTTGGGTCGCTTTTGGCGGGGTATCGGGCGTATGGCACGCCACGTGACGGCGTGGCTGTCGTCTGGTCGATCACCTTCTCCACGTCGGGAATTTCACGCATTGCGGCCACGAACGCCGCGCCGTTGAAATCCTTTCCCACGCAGCCCTGCACGGTCAGCCAACGGCCGCGCACCATGATCCAGAGCGAGCTGTTTTGCCAGGCGGGCAGCGTGCGGCGCAGGTCCTGCAGCCGCCGTTGCAGCGTTTCGGCGATTTCGGCGTCGTACTGGTACGCGTTGGCCAGCCGGCAGCGGCCTTCCGCATAGCAGTGGTTGCCTTCCTCGATGCGGTGGTGTGCCTCGCGTTTCCATTCGTCCTCGGAAACCCGTGGCCCGGTTGGTTCGGGACAACCCGAAACGGCACTTGAAACGCGTACGAACGGATCATTGCCATAGTTGCGCAGCGTTTGAGCATGCACGATTTTTGTCGCGACTATAAATAGGACGACAAACCAAATCGCGACCATCCATGCCATTCGTTTATTAATCGACCAGCCGGTCGAAACGTCAGCAAGGCAATACATTATCGGTCGGCATAAAAGCAGAAAGCCCCGCCGAAGCGGGGCTTCCCAGGCCAGATAATTGGCCCGGCGATTCAGACTTAGATGGCCTGGATCTTCGTGGCCTGCTCGCCCTTCTGGCCCATGGCCTTCACGTAGCGGACCTTCTGGCCTTCCTTCAGCGACTTGAAGCCATTGCCTTCAATCGCCGAGAAATGCGCGAACAGGTCGTTGCCGCCTGCGTCCGGGGTGATGAAGCCAAAGCCCTTGGCGTCGTTGAACCACTTAACGGTACCGGTTTCCATATATCTATCCAACCTTGAATTTCAAATGAGCGTGATTGCCCGACCAAGCATGTTGCCCACAACGAACCGGAGCAATAACGCTACAGGCCGGTGCACATGCGAGCAGCCATTCTGACGGTTTTTTTTCGCGTGTCAATCAGACTATGCCCCTAACGGTATTTCGGCATGCGAACAGCAGATATTAGAGATTTCTAGATCATTTGGGGGTTTGTCTGACATCAGACTGAATCGCCTGGCGGTATGACACGCATTTCCGTATCTGTGGTACCGACAGTTCGTACGCAGCCGTAACCCCGGCGGCACCACGCTGCCATATATGCCACAAAACCGTTCCGCCAACGCTACTCCATATGGACTATGGCTACCAATGGATGATGCCGCGACAATGCGCGTCATACCAAAAACCGGCAGCCGCAACGATGCGCGCGAGCCGGAGAAATCGCGGCGCACCAGGCGCCGGATCCGTGAACGGGGAATCAGATGTCACCACATAGCTAGCCAGGGTCCTTGGCACACGGGCGTTTCAGCGCCCGCCGCCGGCATGATGCCGGCCGTCTTCCTGCCGCATTTTCCTGCCGCGTATTTCGTCCATGCAGGTTCATGCCATGCCAGAACCGGGCAGGGTGACACGCGCCTGTGACCACCATATGTCACGGCGGCTTCGGCACAATTTTTGACAATCTCGGTCCGGCGAATGGCCTAGCATCCGACCTGCCCGTGAATTAGTAAAAACACTAGTTCAGACCGGCGACCGGCATAATGCGGGGCGCGCGCGGCCAGAATGCGGATGGGGCGGACGCGCGGCGACGACCACGCGCCATACCAACAAAGAAAAAGCGGACAACAACGAGTGAAGCCATTGCAGCGTTTAATCCGGGGACTTTTCCATGAAGTTGGCAGCGATGCGCCACGCCGCGCCGTGGGGCGCGTTTGCCGGCATGCGATGCTGGCCGTGGCCGTCGTGGCATCGGCCGGTGCCGTGATGCTGGGCGCGCTGACGCCATCGGCCGATGCGCTGGCCCAGGTGGCCGGGCCGGCCCAGGCCCCCGTGGCGCCCCAGGGCGCCCGGGCAGCCAGCACGGCCGCCGCGCCGAACGTTGCCTTCCACTACGGCAGCAAGCCGCCCGTCGATCTGCTGCAGGCATTCGACGTGGCCGTGGTCGAGCCCGACAGCGGTTTCGATCCGCGCCAGGCCAAGACCCCGAACACCGCATGGTTTTCCTACGTGAGCCTGGGCGAGGTGCTGCCCAGCCGCGCCTACTTCAAGGACATCCCCAAGTCATGGCTCACCGGCAGCAATGACGCCTGGAATGCCCGGGTGGTTGACCAGGCCGCCGATGGCTGGCCCGCCTTTTACGTCGACAAGGTAATCACCCCGCTGTGGGATCGCGGCTACCGCGGCTTCTTCATCGACACGATGGACTCGTATCACCTGGTGGCCCGGACCGACGCCGAGCGCGCCAGGCAGGAAGCGGGCATGGTGCGCGTGATCCAGGCCATCAAGGCCCGCTATCCGGATGCGAAGCTGCTGTTCAACCGCGGCTTCGAAATCCTGCCGCAGGTGCATGCGCTGGCCTATGGCGTAGTGTTCGAATCGCTGTTCCGGGGCTGGAACCAGGCGCAGGGTGCCTATACCGAGGTCAGCCAGCAGGACCGCGACTGGCTGCTGAACCAGGCCCGCATCATTCGTGACCAGTACAAGCTGCCGGTCATCTCGATCGACTATTGCGCCCCGGCCGACCGCACCTGCCAGCGCGATGCCGCGCGCCGTATCCGCGCGCTCGGCATCACGCCGTACGTGACCGATTCCGGCCTGCAGACGGTGGGCGTGGGGCAGATCGAGGTGCTGCCGCGCCGCGTGCTGGTGCTGCAGGAAAGCCAGCCGGGCGTGTCGATCGACAACAGCGAAGGCGTGCGCTTCGTGTCGATGCCGCTGAACTACCTCGGCTATCGCGTCGAGTTTGCCGAGACGCGCGATGCGCTGCCGGAGATCACCCCCGACCGCTATGCCGGTGTGGTCGTCTGGTCCAACGGCTACTTCACGCGCAACGCGGCCCGCTATCAGGCGTGGCTTGAAAAGCTGAGCGCGCAGGGCGTGCCGGTGGCATTCATGAACGGCTTCGGCATGCCCGCAAACAGCCCGCTGCTGCGCAGCCTGGGATTGAAGGCGGTGAAGGGGCGCGTATCGAGTCCGGTGCAGATCGTGTCGCAGGACAAGATGATGGGCTTCGAACAGCCCGTGGCGCCCGATGCCACCGAGGCGGTTGCCGTGCAGGTGCAGGACGGCGCCGCCAGCACGCGCTCGCTGCTGCGCCTGCGCGCCGGTTCGCTGACCTACGATGCCGCGGCCATCACGAAGTGGGGCGGCTATGTGACCGGTCCCTATGCCGTCCGCCAGAACTACGCGATCCGCCAGAACTCCTCCAGCGACCAGGATCGCTGGATCGTGCAGCCGCTGGATTTCCTGCGCGAGGCCCTTCGCCTGCGTCCGATGCCGGTGCCCGACACCACCACCGAGAGCGGGCGTCGCCTGCTGACCATCCATATCGATGGCGACGGGTTCGCCTCGAAGGCCGAGATCCCTGGCGGCGGTTTCTCCGGCGAGGTATTGTTCCGGGAAATCTTCGACCGCTATCGCCTGCCGATGACGATGTCGGTGATCGAGGGCGAGGTCGGCAAGTCGGGCATGTACCCGAAGCTGACCGCCGAGCTGGAACCAATCGCGCGCAAGATCTTCGCGCAGCCGTATGTCGAGGTGGCCAGCCACACCTATTCGCACCCGTTCGAGTGGGGCCGCACGGTGCCCGGTCAGCAGAGCGACGCGCGTGTCACCGAGGGCGACGAGGAATTCCACCTGGCCATCCCCGGCTACAAGATGGACCTGAACCGCGAGATCGGCGGCTCCATCGACTACATCAACAAGGTGCTGTCGCCGAACAAGCCGGTGAAGATGCTGCTGTGGCCCGGCGACTGCCAGGCGCCGCCGGAAGCCATCAAGCTGACCGATGCCGCCGGCGTGCTGAACATGAACGGCGGCGACACGCTGATCACGCGCAGCAACCCCACCTGGACCGCCATCGCGCCGCTGGGCATCCACAAGGCCGACAACACGTTCCAGGTATTCGCGACCAACCAGAACGAGAACGTCTACACGAACCTGTGGCGCGGCCCGTACTACGGCTTCGAGCGTGTGATCGAGACTTACGAGATGACCGAGAAGCCGTATCGCTTCAAGGCCGTGAACATCTACTACCACAGCTACGCGGGCACCAAGGTGGCATCGCTGAAGGCGCTGCGCACGGTGTACGACTACGTGCTGACGCAGAACCTGTTGCCGATGCACTCGACGGACTACGTGCTCAAGGTGCTCGACTGGCAGGACATGGCGGTGGCACGCGAACTCGGTGACGGCGCCGATGGCGCCCCGGCCGGCGGCGCGTGGGTGGTGCGTGGCGACGGCAACCTGCGCAACCTGCGCTGGGTCGGCGACGGCGTGCCCGACGTGGCCACGGCTCAGGGCGTGACCGGCTCGTCGCCCGCGCCGGGCGGCGGCGTGTATGTGCACCTGGATGGCGGCAACGCGCGCTTCAGCTTTGTGCCGGCCGCCACGCATGCGGTGCCCGAACTGCCCGAGGCCAACGGCCTGGTGCGTGACTGGCACCGCGACGGCGGTGCCACCCGCTTTGCTTTCTCCGGCTACTACAAGCCGTTCTTCCGGCTTGCCAATGCCGGCCAGTGCAGCGTCACCATCGATGGCAAGCCCGCTCGCGGCGTGCGCGAGAGCAACACGCTGCGTTTCGATACCCCTGCGGTGAATGATCCGATCCATGTCCAGCAACAAGTCGAAGTCCGCTGCGGCGCCTGAGCGCGAGCGGCTGTTGCCGCCGGCGCTGGTTCTGACCTTTACCGCGATGGTGGGGGTGGGCCTGGCGCTGATGTTTCCGCGCGAGACGCTGCGCGAGCGCCTGCTAGGCCAGGGCCGTACGGTGGACGGCCTGACCGTGGCCTATCTCGAAGCGTGGTCGCGCGTGGCCCCCAACGACACGAGCTTCATGAGCGTGCTGGCCGAACAGTACGCGCGCAGCGGCCGCCTGGACGACGCCGAGAAGATGCTCGAACGCATGATGGCGGTTCAGGGTCAGGACATGACCGGGCATATCCTGCGCACGCGTATCGAGATCACGCAGCAGCGCGCCTATGCGGCGCAGCCCGAATCGCCCGAGCGTGCCGAGCGCCTGGCGCTGATGAAGGACCTGCTCAAGCAGGCCACCGCCGACGGCGCGATGCGCCGCTGGTCGCTGGCCGACCTGCAGACGCTGGCCACGCAATCGCGCCAGATCGGCGATGCCGACGCCGCCAGCGTGCTGTTCCGCACGCTGGGCAAGCGCGATCCGGCCAATCTCGATTTCTACAACCGGCAACTGGCCAGCATCGCGCTGGCCGGCGGCAACTATCGCGATTCCGCGCAGGCGTTGTTCGACGCGCAGGCGCGCAGCAAGAACCTGTACGAGCAGCGCACGCTGTTCCTGCAGGCGCTGCAGACGCTGCAGGCAGGCAACCTGCTGGACGAGGCGCTGGCGGAAGCCGAGCGGCGCGGCGGCAAGCTGCTCGAAGACCCCGACGTACTGCGCTACCTGACGAAGCTGGCGCTGGCCGCCAACAAGCCGGACGTGGCCGCGAAGTACGTCGAGCGGCTGCTGAAGCTGACGGCCAACAAGCCATCGGGCGCCGCGCAATTCGCGCTGGCGGCGCTGCGCAGCGATGCCGCACATGCTGAAGTCCGTCGCGTGTCCGACACCGAGCCGTGGCTGGCCCGTGGCCATGTCTTCCTGGACGGCCCGCGCGGCGTCGCCATGCGCGACCGGATGGGCGATTTCAGCGTGCGCCGCGTTCACGCGCAGGCTGCGTCGGCACCGATGCTGGCCCAGGCCATGCCGAAGCCGGGTCCGGGCAATCCGACGCAGGCCGAGGCCCAGGCCGCAGCCAAGGGCGAAGTGGCCGCAGCCGTGGCGGCCGGCAAGGCTTTCAACGCCGACGACTACGATCTGGCCTACCGCGTGTTCCTGGCGGCAGGCAAGCTCGACCAGGCCCAGGACGTCGCCCAGACGGCGGTGCGCAAGCTGCCGGACGAGCCGGTCTGGCGCGAGCGGCTGGCGCTGGTATCCGAATGGAACCGCCAGCCGACGATCGCGCTGCAGAGCTGGCTCGAATACGCGCAGGCGACCAACGACGAGCGCGCCTGGAACAACGTGATGCGCCTGGCGCCGGGCCTCAACGACGATCGCGCCTACCTGGCTGCGCTGCGTCACCGTGCCACGGGCGGCGACCTGAAGACCATCGACGAGGTGGTGGCTGCCTACGAGCGGCTGGGCGAGCCGGAAGCCGGCATGGCCTTCCTGGACACGCTGGCAAACGGCCCGAACGGTCGCCAGGCGATGGAGCGCAATGCAGATCTGGCCGAGCGCGCGGGCAAGGACGATCGCGCCTTCGAACTCTATGGCCAGCTCGAAAAACGCTTTGGCGCCCGGCCGCGATACGCGGTCAAGCGCGCCAACATCCTCTTTGTGCGGGGCCGCCTGAACGAGGCGATGGATGCGCTGCTGCCGGCGCGCAGGCAGGCGGGTCCGCAGGACCTGCTTTACTGGCGCACATACACCGAGCTGGCCCGTCTGACGCAACGCGACGATCTGCTCAAGGACGGCTATCGCCAGATGATGTTCGCCATGGCCGAGACCCGTGACGACCACTGCATGCAGTTTCCGCCGGGTGCCGCCCGCAACGACTGCATTGCCGAAGTGCGCGACACGGTGGAAGCGGACTATTCGAACCTGATTGCGTACTACGACCGCTCGCCCATCGACGCGGGCCGGATCGCCGAAGCCAGCTGGCGCAAGAACGGCAAGTTCGACCAGTTCCAGCTCGCGGTGTACTACTACACCCGCGCGCACGCCTGGCGCCGTATCGACCAACTGCTTGCCGACCTGACGCCCGAGCAGCGCAGCGAAGCCGAATCGTCGGCCGTGTTCCTGATGCGCCGCGCCGAATACTGGCGCCTGACCGGCAACCGCGACCGTGCGCTGGCGGACCTGCGCCGTGCCGCCGGGCAGCCCGACGCGGACAGCGAGACTTTCGGCGCGCTGCTGTGGGCGCTCGTCGACAGCGGCACCGACAGCGAAGTGCGCGCCGTGATGCAGCGACTGAAGCCCAGTGCCGAGCAGGACCCGGGCCTGTGGGGCGCGTATGCCGCCGGCGCCATGCGCTTCCAGGACGGCTATACCGCGCTGCACTACCTGCGCAAGATGCAGCAGGGCAAGAACGCCGATCCGCTCTGGCTGGGCCTGACCGCTGACGCGTACGAAGCCATCGGCCAGACATCGACGGCCTGGCGTATCCGCAGGCAGGCGTGGATCGACCTGCACCACGCGTGGGCGGCGGGCGGCCAGCACTGGGCCAACGCATCGGCAAGCGACGATGAAGACGGCGACGCGGAAGACGACGCACAGGATGGTCCGGCACGGGGCGACCTGCGCCGCCAGACGGTGGCGCTCGGGCAGATCTTCGCTTCCGGCGATGTGTCGCGCAGCCTCGTCATCGAGATGCTGCGCCGCGACCGTGCCGAAGTGGCCGCGCGCCGCGCCGCGCCGGGCGATGCGAAGTCGCCGTCGCAGCTGGGCAATGTGCCGGGCCTGCCGGCGCTGGACGCGGTGCCGCCGGCCGCGCTGACCGAGGCGCAGCGCCGTCGCCAGGGCCAGATCTCGGCGGCCAGCCGCGAGGTGGCGCTGGCCTGGGCGATGTCGTCCGAATCGAACGATCTGGCGCGGGCGTGGCTGGCCCGGCAGTATGCCGACCGGATGCAGCGGCCCGCGTATGCCGAGATTTCCATCGCGCTGGACAGCAACGACATGGACCAGCTCGACCGGATCATGGAGCGCCAGGCCGGCCGCGTGCCGGTGGCGAACCAGATCGAGGCCAACCGCCAGCTGGACCGGCTGTCGACCGCGCAGACCCAGGCGTTCGAGACGCAGGAACTGGCCCGTACCGACGACACGCTGCAGCAGACGCTGGAAGATGCGCTGCTGTTCAACGCCCAGGCCATCGAGCCGCGCGTCACGTTCCAGCGCCAGAAGCCGCTCGAATACTACGAGTACAGCCTGGCGGGCGGCGCGCGCCTGTGGGATGGCTATGCGGTGAACCTGCGCGGCGTGTTCCGCGACCAGCGCAGCGCCGACCGCACGCAGCTGGACAACGTGCCGGCATCTGACCGCCGTGCCGAACTGGCGTTGAGCTATCGCGACAGCCAGAAGAACTGGCTGCTCGGGATCGGCCGCCGCGACGGCCTGGAGAGCTTCACCACGGCCCGCCTGACCGGCAACTGGAACCAGGAAGGGCGCATCCAGTACACGGGCACGGTGGGCTACAACCAGCAGGCCGACGAATCGGCACAGCTGCGCGTGGGAGGCATGAAGGACGTGGTGGAACTGGGTGCCACGTGGCGCCTGGGCCTGCGCGAATTCATCAGCGGCCGGGCCCAGTACAACCACTTCTACGGCCAGGACCGTACGGCGCTGGGCCATGGCATGGTCTTCGACGTCGAGGCCGGCTATCGCATCCGCACGCAGTATCCGGACTATACGGTGCGTATCGTCGGCACGCGGGGCATCTACAGCGCCAATGGCGGCACGCTGTCGCCGACCATGCAGCGGCTGCTGCCGGCCGGTGACGACGAGGCCACGCCGGCGTTCTACATGCCGCAAAGCTTCACGCAGGCCGGCGTGCTGTTCGGCTTCGGCACCGACCTGATCGACGACTACACGCGCAAGTGGCGGCCGTTCATGGAAGCCGGTGCGCTGTATGACACGCGCGCGGGGCACAACTTCCGCGGGCAGGTGGGTGTGGCCGGATCGGTGTTCGGCAACGACCATCTGTCGCTGTATGTCTCGCACGACACCGCGGCCCGTACCACGGGGACGCCGCTGACCGAAGTTGGCCTGCGTTATCGCTGGCTCTATTGATGAACATTTGACTGGATTTCAAGGTAACGAGGGGGATCGAAGATGAACAAGACCAATACCCGCACGGGTCGCCTGATGGCATGGGCCGCGGCCATCGGTGCCGCACTGTGGCTGGCCGGCTGCGCCGTGACCGACGTGGGCCGCGCGCCACAGATGGCCGCTGGCGACACCGTGGCCGTCCTGCCGATCGTGAACTACACCGAAACGCCGCAGGCCGGCCTGCGCGCCGAAGCCATCGCGGAGTCGCTGCTGAAGACGGGCGGCGTGGCCAACCTGAAGCGTTATCCGGCCGCGCTGAACCCCGAAACGCTGTTCGAGCCGGCCGAGCGCGAGTCGGTGAACAAGGCGCTGGAATGGGCGCGCGGCGAACGGGCGCGCTACGCGCTGACGGGCGCCGTGCAGGAATGGCGCTACAAGGTGGGTGTCGATGGCGAACCGGCCGTGGGCATCTCGCTGCAACTGATCGACGTGTCGAGCGGCCAGGTGGTGTGGTCGGCCACGGGCAGCAACGCCGGCTGGAGTCGCGAATCGCTGTCGGGCGTGGCCCAGAAGCTGCTGCGCCGCCTGCTGGCGCCGCTGATGCAGGGTTGAGTGGAACCTGGTAGACAAAAGGACGGGTGACAAGCGTGGCTAACACCGCCGATAACAAGCGTCAGGCGACCCGCCAGAGCCAGGGCATCGGCCTGGGCGGGCGCTATGCGCGCTGGCTGGCGCCCGCGGGAGGCGGGGCGGCCGCCGTGCTGGAGATGATCGTCGTGATGGCGGTGGCCATGGCCATCACCTGGGCGATCCTCCCGCAAAACCCGCTGCTGCTGGGTCTGGGCTTTCCGTGGGCATGGCTGCTGCCGGTGATCCTGGCGCTGCGCTATGGCACGCTGGTGGGCGTAGGCGCCGTGCTGATGCTGCTGGGCGGCTGGTTCTTCTTTGACGCCATGGGCAACCACGGCGAAGCGTTCCCGCGCATGTTCTTCCTGGGCGGCCTGCTGCTGGTGCTGGTGGCCGGCCAGTTCGGCGACGTGTGGAACACACGCCTGGCGCGCGCCCGCGCCGTGAACCGCTACCTGGACGAGCGGCTCTCCGCGCTGACCAAGAACCACTACCTGCTGCGCATTTCGCACGCCCGGCTGGAGAACGACCTGCTGGCCCGACCGACCACGCTGCGCGACACGCTGTCGCAGCTGCGCGCCGTGACCATGCAGGACGCCGCGCGCGGCAGCAAGGTCGAACTGCTGGCCGGCGCGCAGCCGATGCTGCAGGTGGTGGCACAGGCTTGCCAGATCGAAGGTGCCGCGCTGTTCGCTTGCGCGGGCGAAAACGTCGTGCCCGGGGCGGTTGCCGCCATCGGTCCCGACTTTGCACTGGATGTCAGCGACCCGCTGGTGCGCCACTGCCTCGAGACGCGCGAACTCGCGCATCTGCGCACCACGGGCCTGCAGCAGGACGCCGAAACACGCTACGTGGCCGTGGCGCCCGTGCTGGCCGGTTCGGACCGCCTGATCGGCGTGCTGGTTGTGGAGCGCATGCCGTTCCTGTCGCTGACGTATGAAAACCTGCAACTGCTGATGGTGCTGATGGGCTACTACGCCGACGGCGTGGAGCATGCCCAGGCCACGCACGGCATCCAGGAACTGGCCCCGGCCATTCCGTACGCGTTCGCGCTGGACTATGCGCGCCTGTCGCGTCTGCGCCGCGAGACCGGCATCCAGAGTTCCGTGGTGGCGCTGGTGTTCGACCTGGACGAAGCGCGCGACGCGCTGTTCGAGCAGGTGGTGCGCAGCCGCCGGGCGCTGGACGTGGCCTGGCCGGCGCGCGGTGTACATCAGCGTGCCATGCTGACGCTGATGCCGCTGTCGGACAGCCAGGCGGTGTCGGCCTACCTGGTGCGCATCGAAGACATGCTGCGCGCGCAGTTCGGTACCGATTTTGCCAGTGCGCATATCGGCGTGTACACGCTGCCGGTGCCGGCCGCCGGCGCGGAAGAGGCGCTGGTGCGCCTGCTGCACCGCTGCCATCTGGACGGCAAGGACGGCACCGCCACGCCGGCTGTCAGCGCCGGTGTCACCCCCGGACCGGGCGCGGCCCCGTCCGCCGGACAGACGCAGGCGGGCTGACGCATGGGCAAGCTGACCATCGGCGGCACCGCCTCGCAGATCGCGGCACTGTACCTGCTGTTTCACGGCGGCACCGGGCTGCCGTTGCTGCTGTCGTTCCTGGGGCTGCAGGCGGTCGCCGCCGGGCTGCTGGGCCTGGCGGTGTGGCGTCTGCTGCCGCGGCGCTTTCGTACGCCATTCGGGTGGAGCTACGCCTACATGGCGGCGTTCTGCTTCTTCGTGCCGCTCGGCGGCACGCTGGTTTGCCTGGGCAGCCTGCTGTTCTCGAAGCTGTTCCCGCATCGGCGCGACAGCGCCGGCATTGCCTCGGTGGCGCTGCCCGAATTCGTGACGCACCTGATCCAGCGTGTGACGCATGGTGGCGGTGCGCGGCTGCGCGCCCAGCTGGGTAACACGCGTGCGCCGCTGCCCGAACGCATGACGGCGCTGGTGGCGATGCAATCGATGCCCACGCGCACGGCCAGCCCCGTGCTGCGCGAACTGCTGGCCGACAGCACCGACGACATCCGCCTGCTGGCCTACGGCATGCTGGACGGCGCAGAGAAGCAGTTGACGCAGAAGATCCTGGCCGAGCTGCCGCGCCTGGAGTCGGCCGACACGCCGCAGGCACGGCTGGAAATCAACAAGCGGCTGGCCGACCTGTATTGGGAACTGATCTACCAGAACCTGGTGCAGGGCGACGTGTACCGCTACACGGCCAGCCAGGTGGAACGCTACGCCAGCGCCGCGCTGCAGATCGACGACAGCAATGCGGCCCTGTGGTACATGCGTGGCCGCCTGGCGCTGACACGTAACGCGCCCGGCGAGGCGCGCGACTTCCTGGGCCGCGCCGAGGCGCTGGGCTTTGCGCGCGAGCGCGTGCTGCCGCTGCTGGCGGAAGCGGCCTACCAGGAACGCGACTACGCCGCAGTGCGCCGCCTGATGGCGGCTTTCGACAGTCCTTCGCCGCTCCCGCTGGTGCGGCCCCTGCTGCGGTACTGGCAATCATGAGCGAAATTCTGGTCAAGGGAACGTCCGCCGACGTCATGCTGCTGCTGGAAGGCACGTTCCCGTATGTAAGCGGGGGCGTGTCGAGCTGGGTCAACCAGATGATCCGCGCGTTTCCCGATATCCGGTTCGGCATCGTCTTCATCGGCAGCCGCCGCGAGGACTATGGCGACATGGCCTACCCGCTGCCCGCGAACGTCGTGCATCTGGAAACCCACTTCCTGTACGACTTTCCGCCGCCTCCGCTGGTGCATGGCACGCCTGGCGACGCGAGCGCGTTCGACAAGTCGGACACGCTGCACGAACTGCTGCGCGAGCCGGGCAAGGAAGCCGAGGCTGGGGAGCTGATCCGCGATCTGATGCCGCAGCTCCGCGAGGGCGGGGCGCTGTCCGAGGATGCGTTCCTGTACAGCAAGCGGGCCTGGGACACGATCACGAGCCAGTACCGCCAGTTCTGTACGGACCCGTCGTTCACGGACTACTTCTGGACTATCCGCATCATGCACAAGCCGCTGTGGCAACTGGTGCGGATTGCCGACGGCCTGATACCGGCCAGGGTCTACCACACGGTGTCCACCGGCTACGCGGGCTTCCTGGGCGCGATGCTGCGCCACCGCAATGGCCGTCCGCTGCTGGTATCGGAGCACGGGATCTACACCAAGGAACGCAAGATCGACCTGTTCCAGAGCCAGTGGATCCGCGACAACCGCAACATCTTCGAACGCGACATTTCCCAGATCAGCTATTTCCGCGAACTCTGGGTGCGCTTCTTCGAAACGCTGGGGCGTGTCTGCTACGAAGCCGGCGACGAGATCACGGCGCTCTACGAGGGCAACCGCCGCCGCCAGGTGCTGGATGGCGCGATGGCCGGGCGCACGCGCAATATCCCGAACGGCATCAACCTGCCGCGCCTTTCCGCGCTGCGCGAGAAGCGCGCGCCGGGCGTGCCGCCGGTGCTGTGCCTGATCGGCCGCGTGGTGCCGATCAAGGACATCAAGACCTTTATCCGGGCGATGCTGACCGTGGTGCGCGAGTACCCCGAGGCCGAAGGCTGGATTGCCGGCCCCGAGGACGAGGACGCCGAATACGCGCGCGAATGCCGCAGCCTGGCTGAAAGCCTGGGCCTGGGCGAGAAAGTCAGGTTCCTCGGCTTCCAGAAGATCGACGAACTGCTGCCGAAGGTGGGCGTGCTGGTGCTGAGCTCGATCTCCGAGGCGCTGCCGCTGGTGGTGCTGGAAGGGTTCGCCGCCGGCGTGCCGTGCGTGACCACCGACGTGGGATCGTGCAGCGAACTGGTGTTCGGCCTGCCCGGCGACGACGCTGCGCTGGGCGCCGCGGGCGACGTGGTGCGCATTGCCGACCCGGCCGCGCTGGCCGGCGCCGCGCTGGGCCTGCTTCAGCATCCGGACCGCTGGCACGCGGCGCAGGCCTCGGGCATCGCGCGCGTGGAAAAGTACTACACGCAGGAACAGATGGTGGGCAGCTATCGCACGCTCTACACCGAGTTGATGGCAATGCCGGACAACACGCGCCGCGAGCAGGGTGGCGCCAGCCCCGCGAAGTGCCCGGTGCACCACGGCGCGCGGGCAGGAGGACGCTGAGATGGCCGGTATTGGATTCGAACTTCGCAAGATGCTCCGGCGGGACAGCCTGTCCGGCATGCTCAGCGCGTACGCGTATGCGGGCGTGATCAGCTCGGGCCCGTGGGTGCTGTCGATCCTGGGCATCCTGCTGATCGGCCTGCTGTCGATCGGCTGGGTGATTCCGGGGGCGCTGATCACGCAGTTCCAGGTGTCGGTGACGTACCTGATAGCGTGCAGCCTGATACTGACCGGGCCGATGCAGCTGTCGTTCACCCGCTTCACGTCGGACCGCCTGTTCGAGAAGCGCGCCGACCTGGTACTGTCGAACTATCACGCCGTGGCGCTGCTCTGCACGGCGCTGGCCGGTGCCATCGGCCTGGCCTGTGCCGTCTGGGCGTTTCCGGAACAGTCGGTGCTGTACCGGCTGCAGATGATGGCCGGCTTCGTGATCATGAGCAATATCTGGATCGCTGCCATCTTCCTGTCGGGGATGAAGCAGTACAAGGCCATTGTCTGGACGTTTTTCGTCGGTTACACGATCACCGTGCTGGCGGCGCTGGCGCTGCGTTCGCACGGGCTGGAGGGCCTGCTGGGCGGCTTCGTGTTCGGCCAGCTGTGCCTGCTGGTGGGCATGATCACGCTGATCTACCGCAACTACACGAGCCACCGGTTCATGTCGTTCGAGGTCTTCCAGCGCCGCTTTGCCTACCCGAGCCTGATCGCCATCGGCCTGTTCTACAACCTGGGCATCTGGATCGACAAGTTCATGTTCTGGTACGCGCCGTCCACGGGCCAGCCCGTGATCGGCCCGCTGCATGCGTCGATCATCTATGACATCCCGGTGTTCCTGGCCTACCTGGCCATCATCCCGGGCATGGCCGTGTTCCTGGTGCGGATCGAGACCGACTTCGTGGAGTACTACGACGCGTTCTACAACGCGGTGCGAGGCGGCAGTTCGCTGGAGCACATCGAGGACATGCGCAATACGATGGTGCAGACCATCCGCCTTGGTCTGTACGAGATCGTCAAGGTGCAGGCCATCGCGTCGCTGCTGCTGTTCGTGGTGGGCGGCTGGCTGCTGCGGCTGCTGGGCATCTCGGAGCTGTACCTGCCGCTGCTCTACGTGGACGTGATCGGCGCCAGCCTGCAGGTGGTGCTGCTGGGCGTGCTGAACATCTACTTCTACCTGGACCGCCGCCGCGAGGTGCTGATGCTGACCGGCACGTTCGTGGTGCTGAACTTCGTGCTGACGCGGCTGACGCTGTCGCTGGGGCCGGCCTGGTACGGCTATGGTTTCGCGGTGTCGCTGCTGATCGTCGTGGCGCTGTCGCTGTATCTGCTGGACCGCAAGCTCGACCGGCTCGAGTACGAAACCTATATGCTGCAGTAAGCCGGCTGGTGCCGGGGGACACCGCGTGCAGCGTGGGCGTGCCCCGGCTGCTTCCATTCGCAACGGCCCGGCGGTCGGCCACGTTTTCATTACGCCCGCAAGGCAGGACGACGACTTGCGGCGCGCCTGCAACACCCCCGGCGGCGCCTCCCCTCTAATGTAGCCTCGACGCGCCATGGCGCGTTTCGGTAACATGACGCCGCCGTGCCAGACACACAGGCCGCAGTCATCAGAGGGATGTAATGAGAATTGCCTCAGTAGAGGACGATGCCGCCCAGGCCGAACAGATCCGGCAACTGCTGGAAGAGGCGGGCTTCAGCTGCACCAGCTTTCCGACTGGCTCCGCCTTCCTGCGCGCGCTGCGCGACCAGGCGTTCGACCTGATCCTGATGGACTGGCAGTTGCCCGATACCAGCGGATACGAACTGGTCATCTGGGTGCGCCAGCACTCGGGCCGCCTGCCGCCCATCCTGTTCCTGACCAGCCGCATCGACGAGGCCGATATCGTGGCGGGCCTCGGCGCAGGCGCCGACGACTATCTGGCCAAGCCGCTGCGCCCGGCAGAGTTCGTGGCGCGCGTACGTGCGCTGCTGCGCCGTGCCTACCCTGACGCCGTGCACGACGACGAACTGATCCGACAGGGCGACTACGTGGTGGACGCGCGCCGCCGCAGCATTGCGGTGGCCGGGCAGATTGCCGACCTCTCGCCGCGCGAATTCGACCTGGCGCTGTTCCTGTTCCGCAATATCGGCCGGCTGCTGTCGCGCGAGGTGATCGAGCAGGCGGTCTGGGGCCGCGCCATGGATGCCGGCTCCCGCACGCTGGATACCCATGTCTCGCGCCTGCGCATCAAGCTGGCGCTTCGCCCCGAGCACGGGGTACGGCTGACGTCGGTCTATTCGCACGGCTATCGCTTCGAGGCCGCAGGGGCCGCCGATGCGTAGCTGGCGCTGGCTTGGCCGTGCGGTGCTGTGCAGCGGCATGGCGTGCCTGATTCTGCCTGACAGTACCTTGGCGGGCCCGGCCGGCAGTCAGGGCGGCGATTTCCTTTACGACGTGGAGCCGGGCGACACATTGATCGGCCTGGCCGCCCGGTATATGCAGCGCCCCGACGACTGGCGCCTGCTGCAGACGCGCAATCGCGTGGCCGATCCGTACCGTCTGGTGCCGGGGTCGCGCATCCGCATGCCGCTGTCGCGGATTCCGGTGGCGCCAGCCACGGCGCGGGTGGTCTTCGTGCGCGGCCAGGTGCGGGCCGATGGCCGACCCGTGCAGGTGGGCCAGGCGCTGGCAGAGTCATCCCGTGTCGATACCGGCGCCGATGGCGCGATCACGCTGGAACTGCCGGACACCACACGCGTGGCGCTGCCGGCCGATACGTCGATGGCCGTGCGCCGGATGCGGTCGTTCGCGCGCAGCGGACTCACGGACACCGTCATCGGCATCGATCGCGGCGCAGTCGATTCACGCGTCGCGCCCCGGGGCGGCGGCGTGGGCCGTTACGAAATCCGCACCCCGGTGATGGTGACCGGCGTGCGCGGCACCCGTTACCGCGTGGCCGTGGACCTCACCGGCAGCCGCAGCGAGGTGGCGGAAGGCCTGGTCGGTGTAGGGGCCCTTTCCATGTCACGGGACGTGGCCGCCGGGTTCGGCGTGGGCGTGTCGGCGCGGGGGCAACTAGGCAAGCCGGTGGCGCTGCTGCCGGCGCCCGAGGTGGCAGCCGTGGCCCAGCCTGTGATGTCGCGGTCGCTGGCCGTGCAGTGGCAGGCCGTGGCCGGCACCGCCAGCTATCGCATTGCCGTGGCACGCGATGCCGCGCTGACCGAATGGGTGTCGGCGGCAGAGGTGGCCGGTCCTGCCGCGACGCTGGACGATTTGCCCGATGGCGAACTGTATGTCGTCGTCAATGCGCTGGCCGCGGACGGGATGACCGGCCACGCCGGCGTCCTGCCGATCACGGTCAGGCGCCATCCGCCCGCGCCGTTTTCGCTGGGCCCGCGCCCCGATGACGTGGCCTATGGCGGTGACGCGCAATTCCGCTGGGCCGCCGTGCCCGAAGCCTCGGGCTACGAGATCGCCGTGGCAGCCGATGCCGGCTTTACGCGGCAGGCCGATGTCCGGCGCGAAACCGGCGTGGAAACCCGTCTGACGCTGCCGAGCGGCCAGTGGTGGTGGCGCCTGCGTTCGCTGGACGCGCGCGGCCAGCCCGGACCGTGGAGCGATGCGCAGCGCCTGCGCGTGGAGGCCGCGCCGCCACTGCCCGCCGCCCGCGACAGCGGCGCCGAACTGCTGGTGCGCTGGCCTGCCGAAGCGTCCGCCCGGTATGGCTATGTCGTGCAGATTGCCGGCGACGAGGGTTTCGGTCAGGGTCTGCAGACGCTGCGTGCCACGCGCAATGAGGTGGCCCTGCCGCGTCCCGACGCAGGTACGTACTACGTCAGGGTGGCGCGTGCCGAGGGCGCCGAGGGCGCCGAGGGTGCCGACGTGCCGCCGGCCGCCGCGTTCTCGGCGCCGCAGCACATCGTGTTGCCGGCCATGCTGCGCGATGGGCGCGGCGGCGTGGTGGTGTTGGGAGGCACCGACCGTGGCGTCGAGACGGGTGTCCGCTAGCCGGGCCGCCGCCTTCTTTCATCGTCGCACCCGCGTGGAGTGGGTGCTGCTGCTGGCCGCCGTGGTGGTGGTCACGGCGGTGGTGGCGCGTTTCAACTGGTTCGAGCGTGCCGACCTGGCGCTGCTCGACTTTTCCATCGCCAGCCAGCCCCATGCCGCGCGCAACGACATCGTGCTGGTGGCCATCGACGACGCCAGCATCGGGGCCATCGGCCGCTGGCCGTGGCGCCGCACCGTGCTGGCGTCACTCATCGACCATATTGCGGCCGACAAGCCGCGCGTGATCGGCCTGGACGTGATCCTGTCCGAGCCCGACATCCGCTATCCGGCTGACGATATGGAACTGGCCCAGGCCATCGCCCATGCGCGCAACGTGATCCTGCCGGTAGTGGCGGAAGCCAGTGTGGCCGGCCCCGTCATGCGTCATCCGCTCGAAGCGTTCGCCGCCACCGACGGCCATATCAACATGAGCGTCGATGCCGATGGCGTGGCCCGTTCCGTCTATCTGCGCGAGGGCGATGGCGATTCGCCGCCGGTCTGGCATTTCGCGGCGGCGATGGCAGCGTACGGGCAGCCGTCGCCGCCATCGCCGGAGTCGTTCCGCCACGAGCGCGCGCGGCGTGTCGACAGCGCCGGCTGGGTCAGCCAGGACCGCCTGCGGATTCCATTCGTGGGGCCGCCCGGCACCTTCGAGCGCGTGTCGGTGCTGGACGTGCTGTCGGGCCAGTTGGGCGCAGGCTTCTTCCGGGGCAAGTACGTGATCGTGGGCGCGATGGCCACCGGCATTGGCGACGTGTTCGCCACGCCGGTGTCGCGCGACGGACGCGGCATGAGCGGGGTGGAGATCCTGGCCAACACGCTGCAGGCGCTGCGCGACGGCACGGGCATCGTGCGCGTGCCTGATCTGGCCCGATGGTTCGCCACATTGCTGCCCGTGCTGCTGGCCGCGCTGGCGGCCTGGATGCTGACCCCGCGCGACGCGTTGATCGCAGAGGCCGTGCTGGTGGCCGCCCTGATCGGCGGCAGCATCATGCTCGTGGGCAGCATGCAGCTCTGGTTTGCCCCGGCGGCGGCCGTGTTCGGCTGCCTGCTCGTCTATCCGCTCTGGAGCTGGCGGCGCCAGGAGGCCGCGCTGCGGTTCCTGTCCGAGGAGCTGGCGCGCCTGATGCGCGAGCCCGGCCTGCTGGGCGCGCCGGCCCGCGTCGACCATTCGCTCGATGGCCGCATGCAGGCCGTCTACGACATGACCGCCCGGCTGCGGGACATGCGGCGCTTTCTGTCTGACGGGCTGGAAAGCTTGCCCGAGGCCACCGTCATCTGCAACCTGGACGGTGGCATCCTGGTGGCCAATCGCCGTGCGGTGGCGCTGGTGCCGGTGGTGCTGCAGGGCATCAACGACCTGCCGCAGCCCGCGGGGCTGGGTGACTTGCCGACGCCGGATGCCTATGCCGACGCTTATGCCGATGCCTACGGGGGGCTTGACCGCCCGGGGCTGCCGGATGTCATCGAGACGCTGTTTCCGGTGCCCGGCCCCGGCCTGGCGTACTGGGATGCCCTGTGCGGCGCGCTGGATGCCGACGCGCCCGTGATGTCCTCATCCGATTCGCATGGCGTGGAACTGGCTACCGAGGACGACCGCCGCTACCTGCTGCATGGCGCGCCGCTGCACGGCGAGGCGGGGCGGCCGGCGGGCGTTATCGTCAGCCTGATCGACATCACGACCGTACGCCGCGCCGAACGCCAGCGCGAGCAGACCCTGCATTTCCTTTCGCACGACATGCGCTCGCCGCAGGCGTCGATCCTGGCGCTGATCGACCTTCAGTCGCGCCCCGAGCGGGCGCTGACGCAGGCAGAGTTGCTGGGCCGCATCGGCGAACATGCCCACCGCACGCTGGCGCTGGCGGACGATTTCATCCGGCTGGCGCAGGCCGAATCGCAAAGCCTGGCGTTTGCCGAGGTGGAGCTGACGGCGCTGGTGCTGGACGCCACCGACGAGCTATGGGCGCTGGCCAAGACGCGCGGCATCGAGCTGCGGCTCGACCTGGACGGCGACGGCGTAACGTTGCGCGCGGCGCCGGCGCTGCTGGTGCGCGCCATCGCCAATCTGGTCAGCAATGCCATCAAGTTCAGCCCCGACGGCGCGCCGGTGACGGTGGGTCTGCGACGGCTTGGGCCTTACATGGCCATCGAGGTGACCGATCTGGGCCCCGGCATCGCGCCCGAAGCCCAGGCGCGCCTGTTCCGGCCGTTCAGCCGTGTGCATGCGCCGGCCAGCGATGCCCCGTCGGGCAGCGGCCTGGGTCTGGTCTTCGTGAAAACAGTGGCGGAACGCCACGGCGGACGGGTGATGCTGCGCAGCGCGGCGGGGGAGGGTGCCACGTTCTCGATCTGGCTGCCGCTGCGCTCGCGCGCCGGCTGACGCTGGAACGTCCGGGATCTGTCGCGCAGCCGTCGGGCAACGATCGTCCGGACGCGGACGTCAGGATTGCTTGCCGACACAATTGTTGGCAATCCCTTTGGAAAAAATTGCCTACGATCTGTCGGGCCACGGACACCGCATCCGTGGTCTTGCTGCCCACGCCGGGCCCCGGCGTGGGCGTTTTTTTGGCTACTTGGCCATGCCCGGTGCCGGGGCCGGCGTGGCCGGGGTCTCGGGCTTGGGCGATGTGTCGGGCCTGGCTTCGCCTTCCGGCGTCTTGGGCGCTGCCTTGCCCCCCGGTGCGGACGGCGACGATTCCTCGTCCTCGTCATACGTCGGCAGCGTGTCGCCGCCGCCGGTCAGCAGGTACTGGCGGCGCTGCGTGTAGGCGTCGCGCACGAAGGCGTACTTGTCCAGCGCGGCCTGCGACAGCAGGTCGGTGGCGCCCAGCATGTTGGTGCGGGTGTTCACGACGTTGATGCCGAACATCGAATAGCGCCAGGCCGTATCGAAATAGTGTGCC
Organism: Ralstonia sp. 25mfcol4.1; assembly: GCF_900104095.1. Classification (GTDB taxonomy): domain Bacteria; phylum Pseudomonadota; class Gammaproteobacteria; order Burkholderiales; family Burkholderiaceae; genus Cupriavidus. The sequence continues at coordinate 135,315 of NZ_FNJO01000005.1, forward strand.
GGGTCCAGGAAGATGCTGCCCGCCACGCCCACGCCATCACGGATCGAACTGGGCCCGAACAGCGGCAGCACCAGGTACGGGCCGGCCGGTACGCCCCAGGTGCCCAGCGTCAGACCGAAATCCGTGGAATGGCGCGGCATGCCGGCCGCCGTGGCGACGTCGATCAGGCCGCCGATACCCAGCACCGTGTTGACCGCCACGCGCATCATCGTTTCCACCGCTTCCACGGGCCTGCCCTGGAGCACGTTGTTGGCGAAGTTGCCGACGTCCGAGAAGTTGTTGAAGAAGTTGGTGACGGCCAGGCGTGCCGGTTCCGGCGTGACGGCCTTGTAGCCCTTGGCCAGCGGCTGGGCCACGTAGGTGTCGGCCTTGTCGTTGACGGTGAAGACGACCCGGTTCATCGGCTCCAGCGGATCCGCCGGGTTGGCATTGGGGCCCGTGGCGCAGCCGGTGGCCAGCAGGGTCAGCGATGCGGCGGCCAGGGCGGTGGCAAGCCGGGGCGATTCAGGCGCCGCGGCGCGCAGGAGCGAAAGACGGGAGAGCATGTCGAGACAGTCTTTTTCGTTTCTTGTGATGTGGGGACGGCGCACCCGGCAGCGCCGGGACACGTCCGTCCGAACTGCGCCGGTGGGCGCCCCGGGCTACCGCCGGGACTGGCCAGAATCCGACCCTGCTGATTTATCGGCAGATTGTGCCATGGTCGTAGCCACCGTGAGAGGGGGTAGCGACGGCCCGAGCGGTTCCGCACGGCCGTTCAGTTCGCGGCGCGGGCGGCCCATCAGGATCGGCTGGAAGAACACGGCGCCGGCCAGCGTGCAGATCAGCGCCAGCGCCAGCAGCTTGCCCATGCTGGCCGTGCCGGGGTGATGCGACAGCCAGAGGCTGCCGAAGGCGGTGGCCGTGGTGCCGGCGCTGTACAGCACCGCGTGCGTGAGGCTGGACTGCAGCAGCTTGGTCTTGCCGTGGCGCCAGGCGATCACGTAGTAGATCTTGAACGCCACGCCGATGCCCAGCAGCAGCGGCAGCGCGATGATGTTGGCGAAGTTCAGCGAGATGCCGAATACCACGCACAGCTCCAGCGTGACCAGCCCCGACACCAGCAGCGGGATCAGCGTCCGCAGCACGTCGCCGACGCGTCGCAAGGTGATCCAGAGCAGCACCGTGATCGACAGCACCGCCCAGATGCCGGCGTGGATGAAGGCGGTCATGATGGTATCGGCCGATCCCTTGATGGCGATCGGGCCGCCCGTGGCGTCGGGCTGCACGCGGGCCATCACGGCGATGAACCTGCTGAGCGCCGCCTCGCGGGCGGCTTCGTTCTTCGCGCCGGGCGGCGGCAGTTTCGGGCTCACATTGACCAGCGCCTGGCCATTCGGTGCGAGCCAGTCGCGCGTCAGTTCGGGCGGCAGCGTCTGTTGCGACACCGGTTCGGGCTGCAGCGCGTTCTTCAGCGAGCCCAGTGCCAGGCGCAGCGGCAGCGCCACGGCCAGCTCGGCGCGGTCGCGCACGGCGGGCGTCGCGTCGGCCAACTGCTTGAGTGCGCGCGACAGGTGTTCGGCCGATTCGGCGCCCGGGCCCGGATGATCGAGCGCGGCCAGCGACAACTGGCGCGACGCATTGCGCAGCGACGCCACGCGCAGCGCATCGGTGGCCGGCGTGGCGGTCGGCTGCGTCAGCACCGGCATCAGGCTCTTGGCCATGCCGGCGATGATGGCCAGCTTGGGCGCCTGATCGTCGGGAATGAAGGTTTTCAGCGTGACCACGCGCGCCACCTCGGGCAGCGCCTTGAGCTTAGTAGCGGTGGCTTCGGCGTCCTTCAGCGTGGGCGCCAGCACCTTGATGTCGTCGGTACCGGCCTGCGGTGCGTCCTTCAGCGCCAGCAGCGTCGACATCGATTCCGAATGCGGATCCTTGAGGTGCAGCGGGTCGAAGTCGAAGCGCAGGTGCGGCAGCAGCGGGGCGCCGCCAATCAGCACGGCCAGCACGCCGACCAGCGTGCCCTTGCGATGGCGCTCGAAAAAGGCGTCGGCCGGGGCCAGCCAGCCGAAGCCCGGCATCTCTTCCTCGGCCCGAGGGGCCAGCACGCGGATCAGCGCCGGCAGCATCGTGAACGTGGTGGCGAACGCGATGAACATACCGACGCCGGCAATCTTCCCCAGTTCTGCCACGCCGCGGTAATCGGTGGGCAGGAAGCAGAAGAAGGCGGCCGCCGTGGCGGCTGCGGCCAGCGTCAAGGGGCCGGCCACATCCCGGGCGGCCAGCGTCAGGGCCTGGTCCAGGTCGCCGTGGTCGTGCCGTTCGGCACGATAGCGCACACCGAACTGGATGCCGAAGTCCACGCCCAGGCCCACGAACAGCACCGCGAAAGCCACCGAGATCATGTTCAGCGCGCCCACCATCATCAGGCCCAGGGCGGCGGTCATGACCAGGCCCGAGATCAGGCTCACCAGCACGGCCGTGATCAGGCGGGCGGAGCGCAGTGCCATCCACAGGATGCCGATCACCACGATCAGCGTCAGCACGCCGTTGAGCACGGCGCCTTCGCTGACCGAGGCGAATTCATCGTCGGCCAGCGGCTGCGGGCCCGTCAGCCGCACCACGGCGTTGTAGCGTTCGGTCAGCTTCAGCTGCGTGGCGGCGGCGCGGATGGCATCGCTGGCGCCCGAGCCGGCCTTGAGGTCGCTGAAGTCCAGCACCGGCGACAGCGTGACGAAGCTGAACGCGCGGCCGTCGGCATTGGGTTTCAGGCTGTCGTCGACCAGCCCTGCCCAGGACAGCGCCACAGGCTTGTCAGCCAGCACGCCGTCGATAGTGCGGGCGCTTTCGCCCAGCAGCCGGTCCATGTCGGACAGCTTGATCTGCCCAAGCTGCAGCGGCAGGTTCAGCGTGGTGGTGAGCAGATCGGACAGGCCGCGCAACGTGGGGTCGTGCGCCAGGTTGTTCAGCAGCGGCCGTGCCTGGCCAAGCTTGCCGGCCATGTCCTGGACGCTGGCGGTATCGGCAAACAGCAGGCCGTTGCGTTCAAAGAACGGGCCCGAGCCGGGCTGGCCGACGGCCTTGAAGCGGTTGGGCTGCTGGCGCAGCGCGTCGGCCAGTTCGTTGGCGGCGGCGTCGGCCAGTTCCTTGGCCGGGGCCTGCACGACGGCCAGGATCATCTTGTCGCGCTGCGGAAACGCTTCGCTGATGGCGGCGTCGTTCTTCGCCCACGGGGCGTCCGATTCCAGCAGGCGGCTGATATCGGTGTTGATGGCGAAATTGCGGGCAACATAGACACCGCTGCCAACGGTGAGCAGCAGGGTAATGCCGATCACGAGCCAGGCGTGAACGGTGGCGAATTTGACGGTGCGAACCAGCAGCGGTCTGATCATGAGTCCTGTATCTTCAGCGCCCGAAGCGGCGGGGGCGCATGGGCGGCACCCGGAGTATAGCGGTTGAAGCGGGGCATTCCGCACCCGCCGCGCCACGCGTGCCTGGCAGCGAGGCAACATCCCGATCCGCTATATACTGGCCCGACTGGCCAACCCGGCCGTATTGCTTCGATGAGTCATGAACCGTTACGGAATCCTTCCCGCCGCCGTCATCGCGCCGATCGCCGCGGTGGTTGTCGTGTCTACCGCGCAGGCACAGGTCAATACCAGCGCTGCGCCGGACAAGCTCGTGCAGTCCGCCGTCGAAGGCGTGATCACGAAGATCAAGTCCGATCCTGAAACCCGCGCCGGCGATCTTGCAAAAATTACCGCCGTCGTCCAGCGCGAATTCCTGCCCTACACCGATTTTGGCCGCACCACGCGGCTGGCAGTCGGCAATGCCTGGAAGCAGGCCACTCCGGAGCAGCAAAAAACGCTCCAGGAACAGTTCACGGCACTGCTGGTGCGCAGCTATGCGGTGTCGCTGTCGCAACTGCGCGAGCAGAGCCCGAAGTTTTCGTACAAGCCCGCCAAGTCTGGCAATAACGCCAATGACGCGGTCGTCGCGACGCGTGTGATGAACAACGGCGACGAAATGCTGATCGACTACCGTCTGCAGAAGGGTGCCGACGGCTGGAAGATCTACGACATCAACATGATGGGCGCGTGGCTGATCGAGGTGTATCGCAAGCAGTTCGCGGATATCGTGGCGCGCGACGGCATCGACGGGCTGATCAAGTACCTGAACAGTCACAACGCACGTGCGTAACTGGCAGGCGCTGGGGCGCCAGCCATAAAAAAACCGGGTCTGGTCGCCCAGTCCCGGTTGTTCTTCAAACGGCCGTCGATCGAGATCGAGCGGCCGTTTTTCATGGTGCTCAGTGAACCTGCGCGGCCTGCACGGCCTCGGCGCGGCTGCCCTGCGCCTTCTTCAGGTTGCCGATCTCGGCCAGCTTGATCTCCACGTGGCGCGAGAACACGTATTCGGCGGGACGCTGCTTGTCCAGCGGGATGTCCGGGGCCATCGGGCCGTCGGTCTTCACGCCGCGAAGGCTCACGCCCAGCGCCTTGAGCGGGTGCGAGAACGTGTCGGCCACGGCCGTCGCCTCGAAACCGCTGTGCACCATGCAGTTGGCGCACTTTTCGTAGTTGCCAACGCCGTAGGCGTCCCAGTCGGTGCCTTCCATCAGTTCCTTGAAGGTCTTCACATAACCTTCGCCGACCAGGTAGCACGGACGCTGCCAGCCGAACACGGTGCGTGCCGGGTTGCCCCACGGCGTGCACTTGTAGGTCTGGTTGCCGGCCAGGAAGTCCAGGAACATCGTCGACTGGCTGAACGCCCACTTCTTGCCGGCGTTGCCGCGCGCCAGGATGTCGCGGAACAGTTGCTTGGTCTTGCCGCGGTGCAGGAAGTGCTGCTGGTCCGGCGCGCGCTCGTAGGCATAGCCCGGCGACACCGTGATGCCGTCCACGCCCATCGCCTTGACCGAGTCGAAGAACTGGGCCACGCGGTCCGGCTTGGCATCGTTGAACAGCGTGCAGTTGATGTTCACGCGGAAGCCACGTTCCTTGGCCATGCGGATGGCTTCGACGCAGCGGTCGTACACGCCTTCCTGGTTCACCGAGTGGTCGTGCATCTCGCGGTCGCCGTCCAAGTGGATCGACCACACGAAATACGGGCTCGGCTGGTACTGGTCAATCTTCTTTTCCAGCAGCAGGGCGTTGGTGCACAGGTAGACGAAACGCTTGCGGGCGATGATGCCACGCACGATTTCCGGCATGTCCTTGTGGAGCAGCGGCTCGCCGCCGGCGATCGACACCACGGGCGCGCCGCATTCGTCGACCGCTTCCAGGCATTCCTGCACCGACAGGCGCTGGTTCAGGATGGGGTCCGGATAGTCGATCTTGCCGCAGCCCGAGCAGGCCAGGTTGCAGCGGAACAGGGGTTCGAGCATCAGGGCCAGCGGATAACGCTTTTGCCCGGACAGATGCTTGCGTGCGATGTAGGCGCCTACGCGGGCGACCTGGAGAAACGGAATGGCCAAGGGGGTGCTTCCTGTCAGGTTCAGTGTGTCGGTTCAGCCGGCCGCCGTCTGGCCGGCAAGCTGGGCGTCACTGATATCAGTTGTTCTTCTGGCCCCTGGGGCCAGCGTTGCATCGGCTAGTTCAGCCGGCAGGCGGAATTCGGCATGTTCCTCGATGCCTTCCATGACCGATACGTTGACCGGACCAAGGCGTCGCAGGGCGGCAATGACGTCTTCCACCATGTCTTCGGGTGCCGAAGCACCCGCGGTAATGCCAACCACGTCTGCGTTGCGGACCCAGGCCGGGTCCAGTTCGCTGCCGTCGGCAATCAGGTAACTCGGCACGCCACTTTCCGTGCCGATTTCGCGCAGCCGGTTCGAATTCGAACTGTTGGTGGCCCCGATCACGAGAATGACATCCACGCGCCCGGATAATTCCCTTACCGCACTTTGCCGATTTTGCGTGGCATAGCAGATATCGCGCGTGCTGGGCCCCACCAGATTGGAAAAACGCCGGTGGAGCGCCGCAATGATATTACGGGTGTCGTCCACGGACAACGTGGTCTGGGTGATATATGCCACAGGTGCGTCGGCCGGCAGGTCGAGCTGCGCCACTTCGGCCTCGTCCTGGACCAGCAGCACCTTGCCCGGGATCTGGCCCATCGTGCCTTCCACCTCGGGGTGGCCAGCGTGGCCGATCAGGATCACATGACGACCGGCGGCGGCGTACTGGCGGCCCTGGTTATGGACCTTGATCACCAGCGGGCACGTGGCGTCGATCGCGTGTAGCTCGCGGCGCTGTGCCTCGGCGATCACACTGCGCGACACGCCGTGGGCACTGAATATGGTGACCGCATCACCCGGCACCTCATCGAGTTCCTCGACAAAGCGCGCGCCCTTTTTTCGCAACGATTCCACGACATGCTTGTTGTGGACGATCTCGTGGCGGACATATACGGGGGCGCCGTGCTTGATCAGGGCACGGTCGACGATCTCGATTGCGCGGACTACGCCAGCACAGAAACCTCTAGGTTGGGCAAGGATCACCTGCATGGAGACGGCCCCCCGACCCTCTTGTGAAGATTCGAAGACATCAGTTATTTTGGTATTCCGGCATCACTTTTCCGGTTCACGGTAGGTACTATATACCGGGTCGGATTTTCATGCCGCCGCGTTGGCTGTTGCCAACAGGGTCATTCCGGTGAAAATGCGGCCCTGCGTCTTGGTATAACGGCGGATTCTCGTTCAACGCGTCCGCAACGCCCATAGGGGATTTGAAATTCACAATTGCATTCTCGTGACAGGGGCTTCGGGCTTCCTGGGTTCTTCGGTCATGCGCCAGGCGCTGGAGCGCGGCTTCCAGGTGCGGGTGCTGGTCCGTGCCACCAGCCCGCGTGCGAACCTGGCCGGGCTTCCGGTCGAGATCGTGGAAGGCGACATGCGCGATCCCGCGTCCATGGCGCGCGCCATGGCCGGCGTCCGCTACCTGTTCCATGTGGCGGCCGACTACCGCCTGTGGGCGCCCGATCCCGAGGAAATCGTCCGTTCCAACGTAGACGGCACGGTCACCACGATGAACGCGGCCCGCGATGCCGGCGTCGAGCGCATTGTCTATACGAGCAGCGTGGCCACGCTGCGGGTGGCCGGTGCCACGGGGCCGGTGGACGAGACCGCCGCCATGGCGGGCCACGAGGCCATTGGCGCCTACAAGCGCAGCAAGGTGCTGGCCGAGCGGGAGGTCGAGCGGCTGGTGGCCGAAGGGCTGCCCGCCGTGATCGTCAATCCGTCCACCCCGATCGGCCCACGTGACGTACGCCCCACACCGACTGGCCGGATCATCGTCGAGGCAGCCACCGGAAAAATCCCGGCATTCGTCGATACCGGCCTGAACCTGGCCCACGTCGACGACGTGGCGAACGGTCATTTCCTGGCGCTGGACAAAGGCCGCATCGGCGAACGCTACATTCTTGGCGGCCAGGACGTGCTGCTGCGCCAGATGCTGGCGGACATCGCCGGCATGGCCGGGCGCAAGCCGCCGACCGTCGAACTGCCGCGCTGGCCGCTGTACCCCATTGCCCGGGTGGCCGAAGCCATTGCCCAGTTCACGAAAAAGGAGCCGTTCGTGACCGTTGACGGCCTGAAGATGTCGCAATACCGGATGTTCTTCACTTCGGCCAAGGCCGAGCGCGAGCTGGGGTACACGGCGCGCCCGTACCAGGAGGCGCTACGCGATGCGCTGAACTGGTTCCGCGATAACGGCTACCTGAAGTAACCGGACGGGCCCAACGCGGCCCGAAGGCGAGAGTGCTCAGGAACGGACGGGCGCCTGGTTGCGGCCCTTCCACTGGCCGCCCCGGCGCAGGTAGAAACGCCGTGCCGAATCGAGCGTGGCACCCAGATAGAACAGCGCCGTCAGCGGCAGCAGCGGTGCCAGCCATGCGGGCTGCCGGTACTCGCGCAGCATTGGCCGGTAGCTGACCGACATCAGGATCCAGGCCAGCCAGGCCGGCCAGGCCGACGCGCCGCCGGCAAGCGCCAGCGCGGGCGGCGCCAGGTAGGTCAGGATCATGCCCAGCGTGGCACCCGCCAGCAGCAGCGGCGAATAGTGCAGCTGCGTATAGGCACTGCGCGCAATCATGTTCCAGAGGCTTTGCCAGTCGTCATACGGGCGCAGCGACACGCTGTCGTCGGCGAGGTCGAGCCGAATGGAACCGCCGGCCTTGATCTTCGCCGCGAGGCTGCAGTCGTCGATCAGCTCACCCCGAATCGCCGCGAACCCGCCGATACGAGCCAGCGCCGACCGGCGCGCCAGCATGCAGCCGCCGGCCGCGCCGGCCACCTTGCTGCGCGGGTCGGCCACGCTCTTGAACGGGTAAAGTTTGGCGAAGTAGAAGACAAAAGCCGGCACGATCATGCGTTCCCACCACGATTCGCAGCGCAGCCGGACCATCAGCGATGTGAGATCCCGCTGCTCGTGCTCGGCACGGGCAACAAGTTCGCGGACGGTTTGGGGGCCGTGCCAGATATCGGCATCGGTCAGAAACACGAACCCGGCATCGGGCATGCGCAGGTCGGCAGCCGCCAGCCCTTCGGACTGCGCCCAGACCTTGCCGCTCCAGCCGGCCGGCAGGTCTCGGGCGGCGATCACGGCCAGCGCGTCGCCCTTGCCGATGGAAACGGCCGCGGCCCGGGCGATATCGGCCGTGCCGTCGGTGCTGTGGTCGTCTACCACCACCAGTTGCAGCCGGCCAGGATATTGCTGGCTCAGGACCCCGGTTACAGCGCGGGCAATCACGTCGGCTTCGTTGCGGGCCGGAATCACGCCGATCACGGGCGGCCAGTCGGCTGGTTGAGGGGAGGGGGCGGGTTTGCGCACGCGCCAGAATCCGGCGCGGGCGAATACCAGTACGCACCAGACCACCAGGGTCAGCAGGGACAATCCAAACAGCAGCATGGGTCTTATTTGATGAATCGCCGCGCCAGGCGGGCCAGCCTGGGCACGGTGGTTGGCCGGACAAGGCGCGCATCATACCCCGCCATGCGCCGCTCGTTCTCGGCCAGGCACAGATCGATCATGGCGCCGGCCGACAGCGTCTGCCCCAGCGATCCGGCGGCGTTCATCGGAAAGTTGGCATCCTGCGCCGTGCCGTCCGCCTTGACGTCGATGCCCTTGGCCAGGCCAATGCGCTCGCGGATCAGGAACAACCAGACCCGTGCGACCTTGAACGCGAAGGCCGGGCGGCGCCACCACGGCAGACTCGCGCGATACCACGCCACCCAGTTCGCAAAAAACAGGATATGGCGGCCTTCTTCCTGGATCACCGGCTCGAAAGTCTCCACCAGCTCGGCCGGAAAGAAGCCCGAATCCTTGGCTGCCGCAAACAGGCCGAACGCGGCGAAGCTGTCGATGCACTCGCTGTAGCCGGTGACCAGCCAGCCCCATTCGGCGTCGGCGGGCGGCAGGTATTCGGGTTCGGGTGCCAGCGTGATGCCGTATGCCTGTACCAGTTTCGAGAGCACGACCTTGTGCCGGGCCTCCTCGTCGGCATCCATTTCCAGCGCGCTGCGCAGCAGGGCATCCTTCTGGCGGGCGGCAAAGCTGTGCACGCGTACCGAGGCGCGCCCTTCGGTCTGTACGGCGATATCCCAGATCGGCAGCGAGGTCACGCGCCTGAGCGCGTCGGGCGGCAGTTTCGGCCAGTCGATGACCGACGGCTTATACGGGTTGTGGGTCTGCAGCAACATGTTGCAGAACATGCGCAGGTGTTCGGCCGAGCCGATACGCACCGGCCCGTTCAGCGGGTCGGTCCAGTTGCGCATGGCGTGGTCCGCCTGGTCGATGGCCGCGCGGGCCACGGTGGCGGCCACGGCAGCGGCGCGGGCCTCACTGGTTTCCGGGATCGACGTGGCGCGGGTAACGGGCAAGCCGTCTACCTCGCCTTCGATTTCGAATGCTTTCTTCATCGGCGCTCCGGGCAGGGATAGCGGCAGTCATTGTATCCAGCCGGAGCGGTTGGTGCAGGATTGTGTCGAAAAAGACAGTCGAGCCGGCCAGCCAGCTGGCGTGGTCGGTGTGGGGCAGCAAACGGTGCGTGGCGGGCCGGCGCAATACGCGTCAATACGCCGGCCATGGCCAGTCATTGCATGACAGTGCCGCTCAGCGTGCGTGGTGCGCGCGGTGCGGCCCCGGTGGTTGGCGATGCCATTCCTGTGCGATGTCGGGGAAGACGTCGCACTCGCCGCGAACGATGTTCTCGATCGTGGCGCAAATCCCCTCGGTGCCGCGTGGCCCCACGCAGACCAGGCTGCGCGGGGTGTCCGAATGGGCCGGAATGGCGTACACGTGCATTCCCTCTCGATACAGGGGATGCTGCGTCAGCCGCTCGTTCAGGATTTCGACAAAGCGGTTGGGGCTAACGGTCGGCTTGTCCATCGCTTTTCTCCCTACGGGTTTCCAGCCTATGGCGGGCACCGGCCGTGTTCAAGGGGTTCAGCGGTGCTTTAAGCGCCTATTGGGTCGCATCGTCACGTAATGTCACGCATATTCGATCATTGCAACGACCTTCTGGCCGGCTAGTGCCGCAGGCCGGTGACTTCGTCCGTCGTGCGGAGGCCGTCGAGCATGCCATTACCGGCGACCCAGCAGGCGGCTTCGGCTTCAGCGTGCGAGGGATAGTCGGTTTGTGCCTCAATGGTGCTGTCGCAGTCGGCGCCGCCACATTTTTCCTCGACGACGATGCGCCAGGTGTAGCGTCCTGGCGGGTCTTCCATGACATGCATGACCAGGGTGCGGCGCTGGTCGGACAGGGACATCGGATGGGTCTGCATAACGGTACTCCCTTGATTCTCCACCGGGCAGGTGGCCCCGGTGGACTTTCAACATAGCACCGCAGGGCGGCATTTCCAGCAGGAAATGACGCGGTGCGGCGTCCGCGGCCTATGCTGGGGACATCGGTCCTGATATCGTGTGCGGCCTTGGGTTCCTGGGGGCCATGCCGCGCCCGGGGACGGAAGACCGGACCTCTACCATGCCTGTTTCCACGACCCTTACCGACCGCATTGCCGCGCTGCTGGCGCATTTCGATACCGCCGTCCTGCCGTCCTGGACCGGGCCGGGCTGGAATCCGTCGATGGCGCTCGCGCACGAGGCGCTGGACGCTGTGTCCGGCCAGCCTTTGCCCGACAAGCGTTATCGCGCCATGGCCTGCGCGCGCCAACTCTATGTCTTTGCGACGATGGGCAACCTGACGCACGCCGCCACGCTGTTCAACTCGCTGGTTCGCCATTTTGGCGATGGTGCCGGGGGCTGGATCTACAGCATCGACGCGCAGGGTGCGCCGCTGGATGCCACGCGCGATCTGTATACCTACGCGTTCGTGGTGTTCGCCTGCGCGCATTACTACCGGGCCAGTGGCGATGCAGCGGCGCTGGAGACCATGCAGCGCACCATCGCCGTGATCGAGGCGCGCTTTGCCGACGGCAACGGGCTCTATCACGCGGCATTGGCGCAGAACTTCGGGCCCAACGAAAGCGGTGTGCAGCAGAACCCGATCATGCACCTGACCGAGGCCTACCTGGCGGCGCTGGATATCACCGGCGATGCCTGGATGGCACAGCGGCTGAAGACGCTGGCCGATGCCGTCCACGGCAGGTTTGTCGACCCGGCAGACGGTTGCGTTGCCGAACTGCCGCAGGGCACGCCGGGCAACCGCATCGAGCCGGGTCATCAATTCGAGTGGTATTCGCTGGTCATGACGGCCCCGGCGCTGTTTGCCGATGGGCCGCTGGCCGCATCGCTGCCGCGGGCGTTTGCGTTCGCCCGCCGCCATGGCGTGGCGGATGGCACGTTGGGCGTGTGCGCCGCGCTGGACGGCCGCGGCGCGTTGCAGGACCCCACCGAGCGGATCTGGGCGCAGACCGAATTCGCCCGGGCGTTGATGGTCAAGGCATCGGTCGAACGGGACGCGGCGGCGCTGACCGAACTGGAAACCTGGATCGACCGGTTCCGTGCACGCTTCCTTCATGCGCGCGGCTGGCACGAGTGCCTGGCGCCGGACGGCGCCGTCATCCGGGCCGAAATGCCGTCAACCACGCCGTACCACCTGCTGACGGCCTGGCAGGCGCTGCGCACGCTGCTGCCGCCGGCCTGACCGACCGGCGTTTGGCCCGGCTGGCCGGCCGCCGGGTCAGTCCATGCGTGCCCGCAGGTCGCTCTTGCGGATCAGCTGCAGCAGGGTGTCGGCGGGGCGCGACAGGCGCCGCGCGGCCAGCGTGATGAATTCGACGTCGGGCAACGCCGGCAGGGCATCGACATTGACGGGCGGCACCAGCCCGCCGCCGGTCAGGTTCTGCGCCCGTACCGTGATGCCAAGGCCACCGCGCGCCGCGGCAATGCAGCCCGAGTGACTGCTGCTGGTACAGACCACGCGCCAGCGCCAGCCCGCCGTGGCCAGGGTGTCGAGCACCACCGATCGTGTGACGCTCGGCTCGTTGACCAGGATCAGCGGCAGCGGCTGGCCTACATCGACCACGGTGCCCGGCCGCGCCAGCCATTCGAGCTGGCCCCGAAACAGCGGCACGCCGCGCCGCTCTCCTTCCCGCCGTTTGCCGATGATCAGGTCCAGCGTGCCGGCCTCGATCCATTCATAGAGCTTGCTGGTCATGCCGATCGTGATTTCCAGTTCCACGTCGGGATGCGTGGCGCGGAAGGCCGCCAGCACGTTGGGCAGCGGCCCTTGCGCCAGGTCTTCGGAACAACCGAGCCGGACGCGACCCTGCAGGCGCGGCGCGCTGAACTGCTGCTCGGCGCGGGCCAGCGATTCCAGGATCAGGCGGGCATGTACCAGCAGGGCTTCGCCATCGGGCGTCAGCGCCAGCGAATGGGTATCGCGCACGAACAGGCGCCGGTTGACGCTCTGTTCCAGCCGGCGGATGTGGTCGCTGACCGACGATTGCGACAGGCCAAGCTGGCGGCCGGCATCGGTAAAGCTGTGGGCGGTGGCCACCGTGGCGAAGGTACGGATCCAGACGGGATTGAGCATCGGCGCATTGTCATCGGATTTGCCGATGGCAGTCAATAAAGTCAAAGGGGTTCCCGATGGGGTGCCGGGTGCGTACCATGCTTGCACGAGTCCGGGTTTCCCCGGACCGGCAATACAGCTGGATTTCCCCGAATGAATACCGCCTCCGCCCCCGCCGCCCCCCAGGCCTTTTCCCAGAAGGCCATGCTGTGGATCGTCTTCGCCGGCTTTTTCATGCAGACGCTGGACACCACGATCGTCAATACCGCGCTGCCCTCGATGGCGCACAGCCTGGGCGAAAAGCCGCTGGACCTGAAACCCGTGGTGGTGGCCTATACGCTGACCATGGCGATGTTGACCCCGGCATCGGGCTGGCTGGCCGACAAGTTCGGCACGCGCCGCGTCTACTTCAGCGCCATCCTGATCTTCGTGCTGGGTTCGGTGTTCTGCGCCACGGCGCATACGCTCACGCAACTGGTCGTTGCGCGGGTGCTGCAGGGCGTGGGCGGCTCGATGCTGCTGCCCGTCGGCCGGCTGGCCGTGCTGCGCAATATCCCGGGCGAGCAGTACATCGCCGCGCTGGCGTTCGTGTCGATTGCCGGGCAGGTCGGGCCGATCTTCGGGCCGGTGCTGGGCGGCTGGCTGGTCCAGAGCGCGTCGTGGCACTGGATCTTCCTGATCAACGTGCCGGTCGGGCTGGTAGGCCTTTTCGCGGTGCGCCGCTACCTGCCGGCGGGCGAAGCCGGTGTGGCGCCGCCGTTCGACTGGATTGGCTGCGGCCTGTTGTCGCTATGCATGGTCACGTTCTCGCTGGCGCTCGAAAACGGCGCGCATAGCCCGTGGAGTGCCTTGCTGGCTGCCATCAGCATCAGCAGCGCGCTGCTCTATATTCCGCATGCGCGCCGGCATGCCACGCCGCTGTTCCGGCTGGCGCTGTTCCGCGAGCCCAACTTCAGCGTGGGCCTGATCGGCAACCTGGTCTGCCGGATCGGTTCGGGCGCGGTGCCGTTCCTGCTGCCGCTGCTGTTCCAGCTGCAGCTGGGCTATTCGCCGCTGCACTCCGGCATGATGCTGCTGCCGGTGGCCATTGCCGGCACGATCTCGAAACGCTGGATCGTGCCGCTGGTGAACCGCTTTGGCTACGACACGTTCCTGCTGGTCAATACCGTGATCGTCGGCGCATCCATCGCGTCGTTCTCGGCCATCTCGCCGGGCTGGCCGCTGGCCATGTCGATCGTGCAGCTGGCCACGTTCGGCGCTGCCAATTCGATGCAGTTTGCGGCGATGAACAGCGTGACGCTGAAGGGCCTGACCCGCGAGGACGCCGGTAGCGGCAACAGCCTGTTCTCGATGGTCCAGATGCTGGCCATCGGCCTGGGCGTCACCATCGGCGGCGGCCTCGTCAGCCTGTTCTCGGTGAAACTCGGTGTCGCGGCGCCGGCCTACCGGCTGGCCTTCCTGTCGGTGGGCATCATCACGCTGTTCTCCGCCCTGGTGTTCCGCCGGCTCGATGCCGAACGGCTGAATCCCAAAAGCGTGAAACGGGCGGCGGTACAGGCGCCGTAGACAACTGGACGGGGCCTCAGCCTTCGGACGGCGGCCAGCCGTCACGCTGGCTGAGTTCCTGGAACCATTCGTGCATGGTGGAATCCTGCACGGAATATTCGCCGCGGGCCGATTTCCATACCAGAGCCGGCGATCGGTCACGCAGGCTTTCCAGCGCCGCCTGGACTTTTTGCGGCGAAACGGTCATGCCGGGGCAGTGCTGGCGGTAGAACGCCAGCGATTCTGCGTCGTAAGGCCGAAACTTGCTGCCGATCGACAGCATCCGCGCCAGCACTGCCTGCTCAAGCGGCTTGAGGCCCAGGTAGTCGGACTTCATCTGTGCCGTGTCCTGTGCCTGCCGTCTGCGGGCGGCGGCAAGTACGCGCAGTTCGAACCGCTCGCCGTTGTCGGCTTCGAGCGGGTTCAACGATTCGCCGATGGCAGCATGGAAGAACTGTGGCCGATATCCGAAAAGCTGAAACGCTTCGAGCAGCGCTGGCTGATCGACTGGCCGCAGCTCGCTGCGTTGCTGCTCGATCAGTGCCGCGACGTGCGCCACATAGCTTTTGCCCAAGGTGGGCATCTCGTGGATGGACGAGCCGTAGAAGGGGGCGCTGGTGGAGTTGACCAGCCGTAACAGTTTGTCGCGGTCCGAGCCGGACATGACAAGCATTAGCGCGATAGCCTCGGGCGTGTTCATCTGATCGCGCGCGGACTTCAGCGCGGCCATGGCGGTTTCGCCAGATTCGCTGGTCAGTGCATGCTGGGCTTCGTCGATCAGCAACGCGATGGGCTTGCCCGTTTTTTTGTGCAGCCCCTGGAGGGTCTGCGGCAACGTCGCGCCGTCGATACTGCCCACCCGGGAGGTGTCTATCTTCAGCGCGCCCGCGATGGTGACGCTTTCCAGGCGCGCCTTGCGGGCAGTGCGGGCCACCACGCCCTGATTCTCGGCCAGTGCGTGCGCGATCCCTTCCGCAATCAGCTCGCCGGGGTCCTTCCGCTGGTCTGACCAGAGATCGACGTAGATCACCAGTACGTCTGCCTTTTCAAGAGCCGGGCGCAAGTCGTACTGCAAGAACATCGATTTTCCGGTGCGTCGGGGTGCCGCGAGAAACAGCCCGTTCTGCGCGTCGCCAAATACCGCAAGGCCCTGCAACTGGGCGGCGAGCTCCGAGGCAAGCTCCGGTCTGCTGAAGTAGCGCATCCGTTTATCTTGAATTATCCAGAGTTGGATAATTTATTGAGGCGGGGATAAAAGTCAATAATCACGCCTCGACCGCATCGAAAGTGATGTTAAATCGACATCAATCCGCCACGCCATGCTCCCGCAGCATCCGTTCGCATTCGTCCAGCATGTCGTGGGCGAAGGCTGACTGGTAGTTCGGGTCCAGGGCTTCCATCATCTCGTGCGATGCGTACAGCCCGGCTTCGCGGGACAGCGTGGCGGCCAGTTGGCGGGCCAGCTGGTCGCTCAGGTCAGACAACAGGCGCCGCTCGGACAGCGCCAGCTGCAGCTTCGAGCGCGACAGCCAGTTGCCGGCCAGCGTGGCGCCCTGGGCCTCGGTCATCCATTGGCCGTGTTCGTAAAACGCGGATAGCCGTTCGGCCATCAGCGCAAACATCAGCGCCTTGCGGGTGTTGAAATCGATGCGGGGCGGCGGCGAGGCAGGGATCATTGGCGAAGATTCTGAATGGCGGGGCGCGTGATGGTAACGCAACCGGTCACGCATCCGGCCGCGCAGTCTCCAGACTGGCTTGTCAGCCCAAGCGCGCCTGCAGCCATGTGCCGATATCGGCGATTTCTTCCAGGCAGACCGAATGGGGCATGTTGCCGTACGCATGCCACGTCACCGGCTGGCCGCGTTCGGTGAGGAAATCGCGGGCGCGGGTGCCCAGGGTCAGGGGCACCACATCGTCGGCGGTGCCATGGGCGGCGAAGATCGGCGTGTTGGCGTTGGCCGGCGTGGCTTCGGCGGCGATCAGTTCGGGCGACGGAATGTAGGTGGACAGCGCGATCACGCCGGCCAGTGCCTGCGGGTGGGTCAGGGCCGTGGTGTAGGCGATGGCGCCGCCTTGCGAGAATCCGGCCAGCACGATGTTCGCGGCCGGAATGCCGCGCCCGTTTTCGCGGTCGATCAGGGCACGGATGGCGTCGCGCGACTGTTCGATGCCTGCCACGTCGGCCTTGCGGCCGGCTTCGTCGAGCGAATAGATGTCGTACCACGCGGGCATGACGTAGCCGCCATTGCAGGTGACCGGAATGGCCGGGGCATGCGGAAAGACAAAGCGCACGGCCAGCGTATCGGGCAGGCCCAGCTCGGGCACCACGGGCACGAAGTCGCTGCCGTCCGCGCCAAGCCCATGCATCCAGATCACGGCGTGGGTCGGATTCGGTGCGGTGTCGATTTCAATGGCGGGCAGCAAGCTCATGGCCGTTCCTGTGGATGCGGGAAAGCGGCCAGTATCGCACGGGCGCCGGGGCGTCCGTGCGACGGCTTGTCAGGCTTCCAGGCGGGGTCAGGCGGCCGTGGGAACGATCGGGATCGTGGCCAGGCCAGGGGTGCTGCGTGCCGGGGCGGCCTGCAGTTGGGGTGCTTCAGGCGGAGCCGACGCAAAGCGCCGGTCAGCCACGCCTTCCACGCCAGTGGCGTGTACCTCTTCGAGGAAGGCGATCATGTTGCGGTAGTAATCGACTTGCATCTGCGCTTCAAGCAGGCGACGTTCTGCCTGGAAAAGCGTCAGCCTCATGTCTTGCAGTTCCTTCTCGGCGATTTTCTCTGGCGTCGGCGGACTGAACAAGTTTGCAAGCGAACGCATGGCAGTTACCTCCCGGGGCTGTCGTACGGCTGGTGAGTCGTTTCGGTTGTGTGCGCGCCATGCGGTCAAATATAGACGATCCGGCGCAAGGTACACGATGGGTCACCATGGACCATGTGGGCTCCCCCACAAGAATGATTGCCGTCACCCCGATGGTGGGGTAGATTTACCGCCCATCAGCCGGGAACAGCCTTGGGGCACGTCCCGGCTTTGTCTTTTTTACATCGGACCTTGCAGCGAACTTGCCGATTGTGGCGAAAGCTGCCGTTTGAAAGCGTTATCGGCGCCCGGCATGGCTAAAATCTGTCGTCGGTAAAAAAACCACATACCGTTAATCGCCTGCAACAGCGCGGGGCGAAGCGACGCAGTGCCGAGGTCGGATACGTCACAGCAGTATGACGGGCAGGCCTGCCTGGCGGTTAGAATGCCGCGCCGGCGTCCCTTTTTTGCGCCGCTCCCTCACGCCCCTCTCCACGCCTCAGTCCGATTCCGACGTGTCCGCGATTCCTGCCGCCTGCCGGCGCCTGCTGCCATACCTTCTTGGCCTGTGCCTGATCCTGCCAGTGCTGGCATGGGGCGCGCCGGTGCGCGTGCTGGTGGTGGCCTCGCAAACGCACCTGCTGCCGGCCGCCGCCGAGGCCTTCCGTGCCGTGCATGGCAACGCCGTCGCCGACTTCACCTTCACGGCGACCGCACCTGATGCCGGCACCCTCGCGCAGGCGGACGTCATCCAGACGTGGTTCGTGCCGGCGGCGGTGCTGCGCCAGATGGCGCCCGGCGTGCGGCGGGCGCAGGCGCGGGGTGCGCTGGTGTCGGCCGCGCCAGGCGACGTGGCCGAAGCCGCCTGGCGCATCCACACCGATGCCACGCTGAATGCGGCCGTCCAACCCTATTGGGACGCGGGCGGTGCCGACAATCTGGCTGCGGCGCTTGCGGCAGCTGTCGCTGCGCGCCAGCGCGCCGCCGGTGTGACGCCGATCGCCGTGCCGCCGGTCAAGCCCGCGCCGGCCTCCGGCATCTACCACCCGCGCGCACCGCAGCCGTTCGCGTCGCTGGCCGCATACCTGCACTGGTATCGGTCGACGGGGCATGTGCGCGACGATGCACCGCTGGTCGGCATTTCGTTCTATGCCACGAACTACCGCCAGCGCGACCTGGCGCACGTCGATACATTGGTCGATGCGCTGGAACGGCAGGGCATCGGCGCCGTGCCGGTGTTCGGGTGGCCGGTGTCGAGTCTCGATGCCTTGCTGACGCAGGACGGCACGACGCCGTTGCGCGCGCTGCTGGCCCTGAACCTGACGATCCCGCGCGCCGAAGACAAGGACTGGCTGGCGCGTCACGGCCTGCATACCATCAACCTGATTGCCACGCGCGACAGCGCCGCGGCCTGGCATGGCGACGTGCGCGGCATTGCCGGCGAGCGGCTGCCGCTGCTGCTGGGCGCGCCCGAACGCAGCGGCGCCACCGAGCCGGTGCTGTTCGCCACGCAGGAAGACCGCGACGGCGCGAAGGCGAGCGCCGCCGTGCCCGAGCGCGTGGACGCGGTGGTCGCGCGGGTGCGGCGCTGGATCGCGCTGCAGGACAAGCCGGCGGCCCGCAAGCATGTGGCAGTGCTGTACTACAACAATCCACCGGGACGCGGCAACATTGGCGCCAGCTATCTGGCGACGCTGCCCACGCTCGCGCAGATCCTGCGGCAGTTGCATGCCGCCGGCTACGACACCGGTCGCGACATGCCCGACACCGCCACGCTGACCGCACTGCTGGAGGCCAACGGCCGCAATGTGGAGACCTGGTCGCCCGGCGAGCTGGACCGCATGGTGCGCGCCGGCCACGTCAAGCTGGTGCCGCTGGCGCAATACCGCCGCTGGTTCGATGCCTTGCCGGCGACGTTCCGTGATTCGGTGCTGCGCGCCTGGGGACCGCCCGAACGCAATCCGTTGATGCGCGCGCGAGATGCCAGCGGCGCGCCGGCCTTCGTGGTGCCAGGGCTGTTCTTCGGCAATGTGTTCGTCGGCCCGCAACCGCTGCGTTCCACCTTCGACAGGGCAATGGACGCCGCGCACGACACCATCACGCCCCCGCCGCATTCGTATGTGGCGGCCTACCTGTGGTACCGCCATGCGTTTGGCACCGACGCCGTCGTGCATGTCGGGCGTCATGGCACGCTGGAATGGCTGCCCGGCAAGCAGGTGGGACAGTCTGGCGACGATGCGTCCGAAGTCCTGCTGGGCGACCTGCCGAATGCCTATATCTATATCCAGGATGGCGGGGGCGAGGCCATCCAGGCCCGGCGCCGCAGTGCGGCGGTACTGGTGAGCCATCTGGCGCCGCTGCTGGCTGCGGCCGGACAGCCGCCGGTGCTGGCATCGCTGGACGAAGCCATCGAACAGGCCGATGCCACGCGAGACAGCGCGCCAGATCTGTCGGCGCAGTACCGGCAGCAGGCGCTCGAACAGATCCGGACACTGAAGCTGGACCGGCAACTGGCGCTGGACGCGAGCGCGCCGTGGGACACCATCGAGCCGGTCGTGCATGCCTTCCTGCACAAGGTGGAGGCCGAGCCGATGCCGCTGGGCATCCACGTGCTGGGTCAGATGCCGGCGCCCGCCGATCAGGCCGACGCGCTGGCGATGATGCTGGGCGCCCGCACCGGGACCGATCCGGCGCGTTTGCACGCCTGGGCCGCCGATCTGGTGGCAGGCCGCCAACCGGCCTTGGGCGAGGATGTCGGCGACGATGCGCGCCGTGCACTGGAGGCCGGCCGGCAATGGCTGGCGGATCTGCGTGCATCGCCGCAGGCCGAGCTGGATGGGCTGATCACGGTGCTGGCGGGCCGCTATCTGCCCAGCGGGCCATTGGGCGATCCCGTGCGCGTGACCGACAGCCTGCCAACGGGCCGCAACCTGCACGCTTTCGACGGCGCCCGGATTCCCACGCGCGCCGCCTGGGCGCTGGGCAAGGCGATGGCGGGGCAGACGCTGGAACGCTTCCGCCGCGAACATGGCAATTGGCCCGAAACGGTGTCGATGGTGCTCTGGTATGGCGAGACCGAACGCCATCAGGGCGCAATGGAAGCCGAGGCGCTGTTCCTGATGGGCGTGGAGCCGGTGTGGAACGCGCGCGGCCATGTCGAGGACGTGCGGCTGATTCCCGATGCCGATCTGGGCCGGCCGCGCGTGAACGTGCTGCTGACCACGTCCGGCATCTACCGCGACGGGTTTGGCGACAAGATCGCCCTGCTGGACAAGGCCGCCCGGCTGGCCGCTGCTGCCGGAAATAATGCAATTAGCCGCCATGATCGGGACGTCGCCGCGGAGTTGGCCCGGCAGGGCGTGGGGCCGGAACAGGCCGGCAGGTTGGCGCGGGCCCGCGTATTCGCGGCCAGGCCGGGCAACTACGCGATCGGCGTGCAGCAGATGGTGGAGCAAAGCCGCGACGCCCAGGGGCCGCCCGATGTCCTGGCCCGCCAGTACCTGCGCTATATGAACTTTGCGTATTCGGCCGACGGCTGGGGCGAATCGGCGCCCGCTGCGCTGGCCAGCCATCTGAAATCGAACCAGGCGGTACTGTTCTCGCGCACCAGCACGCTATACGGGGCGCTGGACAACGACGATACCTACCAGTACGCGGGCGGGCTGACGGCCGCCACGCGGGCTGTCAGTGGCGCGGCACCCCCGCTGTGGCTGCACAATCTGCGCCGGGAGGGGCAGACCCGGACCGTCGATGCGCGCACGTGGCTGGCCACCGAGTTGAACGCGCGCCAGTGGAATCCGAAGTGGATTGCCGCGATGCAGCGGTCGGGCTACGCGGGGGCTCGCGAGATGTACAAGGAAGTGGAGCACCTGTACGGCTTCCAGGCGACGGTGCCCGAGCAGATGCCGGGCGCATTCTGGCAGCAGACCTACGACGTCTATGTGGCCGACAAGCTCGGCATGGGCATGGACGCGTTCTTCCGCGCAGCCAATCCGCATGCGCGGCAGGGCATCCTGGCGCGCCTGCTGGAAGTGGATCGCCAGGGCAGCTACCGCTTCACCGATGCCGAGCGCCGCGAACTGCTGCGCCAGTACGCGGAAAGCGTGCAACGCGACGGGCTGTCATGCACGGCCAATACCTGCGGCAACCCGGTGCTGATGGCCCATGTCGCACGCCAGGGCAAGGCCGCGCGTATCGACATGAAGGCGCTGGGCCGTGAACTGGCCGATGCGGTGGTTGGGCCGGCGGGGCAGGGCGCAAAGGCGCGGCCTTCGCCCTCGCAGACGAAGGCCGCGCCGGTGCATCCGGTGCCTGCGGCCGCTGCCGTGCCTGCCGCGCCGGCCATCGCGCAGGCGGATACGGAACGCGTGGCCGGCCAGCGGCTGGCGCCACAGGCCGTACCGGCGTCGGCCGCCCCCGCCGAACGCGGGCGCCACCTGGCGCTTGCGCTGATGCTGGCGGCGCTGACGATCGGCGCCGGTGCCATTGCCGCGTGGCGCAGAGGCAGGCGTTAGCGGCCGCCGATGCGTACCAAGTCGCGACCCGTCGTGGATTGCATCGCCCGCGCGGCAGCGGGACATCCCGTCCTCACATGCAAATAGACAGCCCCTGCCGATCTCCGTATCCTGATCGCCTTCGCAAATTCCGCCCGAGCCTCCATGCAAACCTCCAAGATTCCGGCCACCATCGTCACGGGCTTCCTTGGCAGCGGCAAGACCACGCTGCTGCGCCATATTCTCGATAACGCCAACGGCCGCCGCATCGCGGTGATCGTCAACGAATTTGGCGAACTGGGCATCGACGGCGAGATCCTCAAGGGGTGCGGTATCGGCTGCGACGACGCGGGCGAGCCCACCGGCCAGCTTTACGAACTGGCCAACGGCTGCCTGTGCTGCACGGTGCAGGAGGAATTCTTCCCCGTGATGGAGCAGCTGCTGGAGCGCCGCGACCAGATCGACCACGTGCTGATCGAAACGTCGGGCCTGGCGCTGCCCAAGCCGCTGGTGCAGGCCTTCCACTGGCCCACCATCCGCAATGCCTTCACGGTAGATTCGGTGGTCACCGTGGTCGATGGGCCCGCCGCGGCGGCCGGCCAGTTCGCCGCCAATCCGGTGGCGGTGGACGCGCAGCGCCGCGCCGATCCGAACCTCGACCATGAGTCGCCGCTGCATGAACTGTTCGAAGACCAGCTGGCTAGCGCGGACCTGGTGATCCTGAACAAGACCGACCTGATGGACGCCGCGCAGATCGCCAGCGTGGAAGCCCTGGTTCGGCCCGAGATCCCGGCCGAGGTCAAGATCGTGCCGGCGCAGGCAGGCACGCTCGACGTGGGCATGCTGCTGGGCCTGCAGCGTGCGTCGGAAGACACGATTCACCTGCGCCCCGACCATCATGGCAGCGCCGACGACCCCGAGCACGCCGATCACCATCACGACGAGTTCGAATCGGTGGTGGTCCGGGCCGGCACGGTGGACCGCGATGCGCTGGTGGCTGCGCTGCAGAAGCTGGTGGCCGAGCACACGATCTATCGCGTGAAGGGCTTCGCCACGCTGCCGGGCAAGGCCATGCGGCTGGTGCTGCATGGCGTGGGGCAGCGTTTCGACAGCTATTTCGATCGCGCGTGGCGTGCCGGCGAGCCCCAGGGCACGCGCGTGGTGCTGATCGGCCAGGAACTCGACGGCGCCGTGTTGCAGGCATCGCTGGATGCCGCGCTGGCGCGCTGACCGCTGACACAGTCGAAAGCGACCCAGGCGATGCATCTGCTGTCCACCCGGCCCGGCGGCTTTGTCGAAGACAGCGCCGTGGTGCTGCGCATTGCGCAGACGCCGGGCGACATCGTCATCCTGAGCGCGGCCGACACCACGCTATCGCTGCTGGCCGCCGCCGTGCCCAGGCTGGGCGCCGACTACCCGAGCGTGCGGCTGGCCAACCAGATGTACCTGCGCCAGCCGGCGTCGCTCGATCTCTATATCGACGACGTCCTGCAGTACGCGCGGGTGGTGGTGGTGGACCACCTGGGCGGGGCCAGTGACTGGGCCTACGGGCTGGAGCGGCTGCCCGAACTGGCGCGCGCCCGTGGGCAGTTGCTGGTGATGTTCTCGGGCGACCTGGAAGAAGACGACAACATCGGGCGGCTTGGCAGCGCGCCACCGGCGCTGTCGCACCAGCTCTGGCGCTATCTGCGCGAGGGCGGGGCGGCCAATGCCGAGCAGTTCTTCCGCTGCCTGGGCCAGCATGCCTATGGCCACACGGTGCCGGTGCTTCCGGCGCAGGTGCTGCCGCAGGCCGCGCTTTACCATCGCGATCATGGCGTGGCCACGGTGCACGACTGGCAGCGCGAATGGGCGGCGCGCGGGCTCGATGGCGCGCCCGTGGTGGCGCTGCTGTTCTACCGGTCGCACCTGCAGGCCGGCAATACCGATGTGTTCGACGCGATGGCCGACGCGCTGCTCGACGCAGGCCTGTGTCCGCTGCCGCTGGCCGTCAGTTCGCTCAAGGAGCCGATCTGCCGCGAGGTGCTGCAGCGGCTGTGCGACGCCCACGGCGTCTCGCTGGTGCTCAATACCACGGCGTTCTCGGTGGCGTCGCTCGACACGGCGGGCGAAGCCGATAGTCCGCTGGCCAACGACGCCCCGGTGCTGCAGGTGATCCTGAGTGGCGGCAATCGCGAGGACTGGCTGGCCGACAGCCAGGGCCTGGGCACGCGCGACGTGGCCATGCACGTGGCGATGCCCGAGGTGGACGGCCGCATCATCACGCGCGCGGTGAGCTTCAAGGGGCTGGCGTATCGGTGCCCGCATACCGAGGTCGATGTGGTGCGCTATCGGCCCGACGCCGGGCGAGTGGGTTTCGTGGCCGAACTGGCGCGCCGCTGGTGCCGGCTGCGCACGCTGCCGGCCGCCAAAAAGCGCCTGGCGCTGATCCTTGCCAACTACCCGGCCAGCGAAGGGCGCATCGGCAATGGTGTCGGGCTCGACACGCCGGCGTCGGTGGTGCGGATCCTGGCCATGCTGAAGGACGCCGGCTATACCGTGGGACCGCTGCCTGCCGATGGCGATGCGTTGATGCAGGGCCTGACGCGCGGCGTGACCAACGATCTGGCGCAGCATGCGTGGCGGCCCGCGTTCCAGAGCGTGGCGATGGCCGACTACTGCGAGTGGCTCGCGCAACTGCCGCAGGCCAACCAGGACGCCATCACCGCCCGGTGGGGCAGCCCGGACGCCGATCCGATGGTGCGCGATGGCCGCTTCATGATTGCCGGCGTGCGCACCGGCAATGTGTTCGTCGGTATCCAGCCCGCCCGAGCGTATGGCGTGGACGACTACGCCAGCTATCACGATGCCGAACTGGTGCCGCCGCACGGCTACCTGGCGTTCTATTTCTGGCTGCGGCACACCTTCGGCATCGATGCCGTGGTGCATGTCGGCAAGCATGGCAACCTGGAATGGCTGCCGGGCAAGAGCGTGGCGCTGTCGGATGCCTGCTGGCCCGACGCGATCCTGGGCCCGCTGCCGCACCTGTATCCGTTTATCGTCAACGACCCCGGCGAGGGCGCGCAGGCCAAACGGCGTGCCCAGGCCGTGATCATCGATCACCTGATGCCGCCGCTCACGCGCGCGGAGAACTACGGGCCGCTGCAGGACCTGGAGCGCCAGGTGGACGAATACTACGAGGCGTTGACCGTGGACCCGCGCCGCGCGAAGCTGCTGCGCCGCGAGATCCTGAAATCGATCGTCGGCCAGCAGTTGCACCGCGAACTGGGTATCGACGCCCCGTCCAGTGGCGACGAGGAAGACGCGCTGCTGAACCGTACCGATGCCTGGCTGTGCGAACTGAAGGAGTCCCAGATCCGGGACGGCCTGCATGTGTTCGGCCAGTCGCCGCAGGGTCGCCAGCGCCGCGATACGCTGGCCGCGCTGGCGCGCTTTCCGGTGGGCGATGGGCTCGACGGGCGGGGCAGCCTGCTGGGTGCGCTGGCGCAAGACCTGTCGCTGGGCGATGGCTTCGATCCGCTCGACGCGGACTGGGCCGCGCCCTGGACTGGACCCCGCCCCGAGGCGCTGGCCGCCGTGGATGACGCGCCGTGGCGCCATCATGGTGATACGCGCGAGCGGCTGGAAGTGCTGGCACTGCGCCTGCTGGATGAAGACGCGCCGGCCGGGCCGCAGTCGGCCGCCGTGCTGGCACGCCTGCGCGAACACGTGGCGCCGCGTCTGGATGCTTGCGGCCCGCAGGAGCTGCTGCAACTGGAGCGCGGGCTGCGGGGATGCTTCGTGCCCGCCGGGCCAAGCGGCGCGCCATCGCGCGGCCGCCCCGACGTGCTGCCCACCGGGCGCAACTTTTATTCGGTCGACACGCGCGCCGTGCCCACGCGCACGGCCTGGACGCTGGGCCTGCGCGCGGCCGACCAGCTGATCGAGCGGCACCTGCAGGAGCACGGCGAGTACCCGCGTGCCGTGGGGCTGTCGGTCTGGGGCACGGCCACCATGCGCACGGGCGGCGACGATATCGCGCAGGCCATGGCGTTGCTGGGGGTTCGGCCCAAATGGGCGCATGGCAGCCATCGCGTGGTCGATTTCGAGATCCTGCCGATGGCCATCTTCGACCGCCCGCGCGTGGACGTGACGCTGCGGGTGTCCGGCTTCTTCCGCGATGCATTCGCCAACCTGGTGGCGATTTTCGATGCCGCCGTGCGGGCGGTGGCGGCGCTGGACGAACCCGAGGACGTCAACCCGATCCGCGCCCGCGTGCTGGCCGAACAGCATGCGCTGGCGCAGCAGGGCATGGACGCCGACGCTGCGCTGGAACGCGCCAGCTGGCGCGTATTCGGCGCGCGGCCGGGCGACTATGGCACGGGCCTGCAGGCCCTGATCGACGGGCGGCACTGGCAGACCGATGGCGACCTGGCCCATGCCTACCTGCACGCCGGCGGTTACGCGTACGGCCAGCAGGCCGATGGCGTCGAGGCCCGCGACACGTTTGCCACCCGGCTGGCAGAGATCGACGTGGTGCTGCAGAACCAGGACAACCGCGAGCACGACATCCTGGACGCCAACGATTACTACCAGTTCCAGGGCGGCATGGTGGCAGCCGTGCGCCACCTGGGCGGCGCGCAGCCGGCCATCTATCACGGCGACCACGCCAACCCGGCGGCCCCGCGCGTGCGGACGCTGGGCGAGGAGATCGCCCGCGTGATCCGCACGCGCGTGGTCAATCCGAAGTGGATCGATGGCGTAAAGCGGCACGGCTACAAGGGTGCGTTCGAAATGGCGGCCACGGTGGACTACCTGTTCGGCTACGATGCCACGGCCCGCGTGGTGGGCGATCACCAGTACGCGCTGGTGGCCGATGCCTACGTGCACGACGATGCCACGCGCGATTTCCTGGCGCGGCACAATCCGCGCGCCCTGCAGGGCATATGTGAGCGCCTGCTGGAAGCCATGGAGCGCGGACTTTGGCAGGAACCGGGCGACCAGCGCGAGCGCATCGCCCATCATCTGCTCGGCAACGAACAGCGTCTGGAAGGGATGCAATGACCCACACCGCCCATGGCGCGACCCTGCGCCCGATCTTTCCGTTCAGCGCCCTGGTGGGGCAGGAAGCCCTGCAACAGGCACTGCTGCTGGCCGCCGTTGACCCCGGCATCGGCGGCGTGCTGGTCACGGGTCCGCGCGGCACCGCCAAGTCCACCGCGGCGCGGGCGCTGGCCGAATTGCTGCCCACGGGCCAGTTCGTGACGCTGCCGCTGGGCGCCAGCGAAGAGCAGCTGACCGGCACGCTGGACCTGGGCCACGTGCTGCAGCAGGGCGAGGTGCGGTTCCAGCCCGGCCTGCTGGCACGGGCGCACGACGGCGTGCTGTACGTCGACGAGGTGAACCTGCTGCCCGATCCGCTGGTGGACCAGTTGCTCGACGTGGCGGCCAGCGGCGTCAACGTGGTGGAGCGCGATGGCGTCTCGCACCAGCATCCGGCGCGTTTCGTGCTGGTCGGCACGATGAATCCCGAGGAGGGCGAACTGCGGCCGCAACTGCTGGACCGCTTTGGGCTGGCGCTGGCCCTGTCGAACTACGAGGACCCGGCCGCGCGCCAGGCGATCGTGCGCGCCCGGCTGGCGTTCGATACCGATCCCGATGCCTTCCGCGCCAGGGTGGCGCAGCGCCAGCAGGTGCTGGCCAGCCAGGTCGTGCGCGCCCGCGCGGCGCTTGGCGCGCTGCCATTCGGCGACGCCGTGCATGACCGCGTCAGCGCGCTGTGCCTGGCGGCTGCCGTGGACGGCGTGCGCGCGGACCTGGTGATGCTCCGGGCGGCTCGCGCACTGGCCGCATGGCAGGGCGCGGCTGACATCGGCACCACCCATGTGGACGCCGTGGCCGAGCTGGTGCTCCATCACCGCCGCCATGCCGGTGCCCCGCCGCAATCGGGCCGCGCGCCGGCCCCGACTCCGGAGCCGCAGGCCGGTGCGGCCGCCGACCCCTGGGGCGCGTTGCCGCCGCCGCAAGCCGCTGGCATGGCCGAGGTCAAGCCGTTGAAGCCGTTCGGGACGCTACCGCCAAAAAAAGCCTGAGCCACCGGCGGCCGTCCGGCCCCGCCCGGACCGGCGGTCATCGGTGGCAATCGATCCGTCCGTCATCGCCAGGGCAAACCGCGCACGGTGGCACGCCCGGTGCGCGTATTCACTGGCCGCGCACGCTGGCCGCCAAGCGCCGCGCGATGCTGGATGCCGCGCACCTGCGCTTCCGGCGCACCGATGCGCGCGCCGGGGTGCTGCACTGTTTCGTGCTCGACTGTTCCGGCTCGATGGCCCACGGCGAGCCGCTGGCCGTGGCCAAGGGCGTGCTGGCGCGGCTGGTCGAGCGGGCCTATCAGGCGCGCGCCGATGTGGCGCTGGTCTGCTTTGCGGGGCAGCACGCGGAAGTGCGGCTGGCGCCGGCACGCGCCCGTCCGTGGAATGACGACTGGATCCGGCCGATTGCGGGCGGTGGCGGCACGCCACTGTCGCTGGGAACGGCGCGGGCCGACCAGTTGCTGGCGTGGCAGGCCCGCCGCCGGCCTGTCCAGCAACGGTGGCTGTGGCTGCTGACCGATGGCCGCAGCACCGAATCCCCGGCGCGTCCGGCCTGGGCCGACCACGTGGTCGTGGTCGATGTCGAGCGGCAGGCGCTGCCGCTGGGGCGCTGCCGGCAACTGGCGCAAGCCTGGGGCGCCGATCTCCAGACTGCCGCTTCGCTGCAGATGCGGCCCTAAAGTTTTGTCCCGGATCGGCCGTTAGTCCATCGATAGCCCCGGATAACTTGGGGAAATCATCGAGGAGCGGAACCGATCATGGCCTGGGACAACTTGAGTATGCGCACCCGGTTGGGTGCGGCATTTGGCGTCATCGTGCTGCTGGTGGCGGCCATGCTGGTGCTGGCGCTGGGCCAGGTGGCCGATGGCACCACGCGCAGCTGGCTGTGGACGCTGGCCATTGTCGTGCTGGTCTTCAGCGTGATCTGCTGGTTCCGGCTGGCCAGCGCGATCGAGGCGCCGCTCAGGGAAGCCGAATTCATCGCCGAAACTGTCGCCGCGGGTGACCTGAGCAAGGATTTCGAGACCGAGCGCGGCGGCGACTTCGGCCGGCTGCTGGGCGGCCTCGGCGAGATGGAGGACATGCTCACCGAGCTGGTGACGCGCATCAAGGGTGCCAGTGATTCGATCTCGTCGGCCTCGCAGCAGATCGCGGCGGGCAATACGGATCTGTCGCAGCGTACCGAGGAGCAGGCGGCCACGCTGGAGGAAACCGCGTCGAGCATGGGCGAACTGACCGCCATGGTGAAGCAGAACACCGAACGCGCGCGCACGGCCAACGGTCTGGCGGCGTCCGCGTCGGGCATCGCCGAACGCGGCGGCTCCATCGTCAGCAACGTGGTGCAGACGATGGACGCGATCAGCGTCAGTTCGCGCAAAGTGACCGACATCATCGCCGTGATCGAGGGCATTGCATTCCAGACCAACATCCTGGCGCTGAACGCGGCGGTGGAAGCGGCGCGCGCCGGCGAGCAGGGCCGTGGCTTCGCCGTGGTGGCGGGCGAGGTGCGCACGCTGGCGCAGCGCAGCGCGGCGGCGGCCAAGGAAATCAATGTGCTGATCAGCGATTCGGCGCGCCAGGTGGAAAATGGCTCGGCGCTGGTGGGCCAGGCCGGGCAGACCATGGAGGAAATCGTCCAGGCCGTGCGGCGTGTGACCCAGATCCTGGGCGAGATCGCCGTGGCGTCGGAGCATCAGAGCGAAGGCATCGAACAGGTGAATGTGGCTGTCACGCAGATGGATGACGTGACGCAGCAGAACGCCGCGCTGGTGGAGCAGGCCGCTGCCGCATCGGCGGCACTGGCCGAACAGGCGCAGGAACTGCAGAAGGTGGTGGGCGAGTTCAAGCTGTAGCCGCCGGCCCGGCCGCGCCTCGGGCTCAATTGTCCTGGAGCGGGCCGCCCTGGAGCCACGCAATGACGGGCGCCCAGAACGTCTTCATGAAGGGCGTCTCGATGGCGGCGTTGTGCGGCAGGTCTTCAAAGACTACCAGCCGGCTCGGGCCATGTGCCGCGCGGGCCAGGTGCTCGGCCTGGCGGAACGGGATGGTCTCGTCGCGCCGGCTGTGAATCAGCATCACGGGCAGTTTTGACACCCGCAGCCGGGCGATGTTGTCCCACGGGTTCGGCAGCGCCCAGGCCAGCCAGCGTGGGACCAGCCCGGTGGCCACGGCCGCCGCCCGGGCCGAGCAGAAGCCCGCGCCGATCACCAGCCCGTCGGGCAATGGTCGCAGATCGTTCAGTACATCGAGCAACACGCCGCTGCCTAGCGAATATCCGATGACATAGTGCCGCGCCGCGAGAGGGGTGACAGCGCGGAACTGTGCGAAGGCGGCCAGTGCATCTTCGCGCAGGTGGCTCACGCTTGGCGTGCCGGTGCTGGTGCCGTATCCGCTGTAATCGAACACGAATGAGCTGATGTCTGCCGCGTGCAGCAACGCCTGCACGGGCGCCCAGTCGGCCAGGCATTCCTCGTCGCCATGGAAGACCGCCAACGCCGGCGCGGTCGGATTGGCGGCCGCCACCCAGGAGGCATGCAGCGTCCGATCGCCGCTCTCGAACGTGAATTGCCGCGACGTCACGCCCAGGTCATCGGGCTGCAGCGTGCCGACCTGGCCGGGCACGAACGCCTCGCGTTCGATGGCGCGGTACAGCAGCAGGCGGCCGACGCCCGCCATTACGGCCAGGCTCGCCAGGCCAAGTGCGCCCGCAAACCATCGCCGGTAGTTGAGAGGAGCAGATTGCGCGGTCGGGACGGGCGGCATATGACGATGAGAAAAGGCGGGCAGGTGTGATAACCCTAGCACTTGTGATGCCAATGGGAAGCGGGTGTCGTGGAATCGGTGGCTTCGGATGCCACCTAAATAGTTAAAATTCAATGGGATAGCCGCTGAATTAACGCCTTCAATCGTGGCGATAGAAATGTTTTTAACCCTGACTCCGAATTTCTTCTTGCTTATCTATCTACAGGTAGATAGTATTCAGCCCATGGACAGCGACGCAGCGCCCAAACCGAAAGGCAAGACGGCAAGGCAACGCGAAACGGTCCAAGCAACACCAGGCAGTTTCAGTAACCGGAGGCGGTCTTTTTTTTAGCCCTGGTCCTCTATCTAGCAGTAGATAGCAGATGCAGTGAGGACCAAAAAGAAGGCCGCTGAAATTGCAGCACAGACCCATTGCCGCGCGATCGACCAACGAACCAGATCGCCGGGCATAGCAAGGAGAGCACCATGAACGCCAAGACCATCCTGACCGCCGCCACCCTCGCAGCCGCTTTCGTGACGGGCGCCGCCCAGGCCGCGCAACCGAGCGGCGAAGCCTACGGTTATACGTATCGTGTGAACGACCAACGCAGCGCCTTCACCGACGGTGCCCGCATCGGTAACCGGGACGCCTTCACCGATGGGGCCCGCATCGGTAACCGCGACGCCTTTACCGACGGTGCCCGCGTAACCAACCGCGATGGCCTGGTGGCCAGCATCGGCAAGCGCGATGTCTACACCGATGGCGCCCGCATCACAAACCGCGACGGCTTTACCGACGGTGCCCGCACGGCCGATCCGTACCTGGACGGTGCGCGCTTCGTCGCCGGCCTGGACACAAAGGGCGTTTCCGCCAGCCCGGCCCGCAAGGTGGATCCGTACCTGGACGGCGCCCGCGGCAATGGCCCGCGCAACCCGTACTTCGACGGTGCCCGCGCGGCCGACGTCTATACCGACGGCGCCCTGGCCTGATCGAGGCTGACACCCCGAATCTCGCCATGATCTGGCGATAACCCGACGCAGACGGCGCCCCACAAGGGTGTCCGTCTGCTTTTTTGCAGGCGAACTACCATGGAAGCGATCCGACGCGACGCCCTGGTGTTGGGCGGATGGCTGGCGCTCTGCGCCGTCAGTGGTGCAGCCATCACAGTGGTGGTGCAGGCGCTGGCCTGAACCGCCCGACGGTTGACTCCGGGAAAATCCCGGTTGAGTATCTATCTTCGTGTAGATAAAGTTCCAGCCATGAAAACGCAACCTGTCCGCGAGCAACTGCTCGAACATACGCTGGTCCTGATCCGCAGCCGCGGTTTCAATGGATTCAGCTATCGCGACCTGGCCGAGCTGGTGGGGGTCAAGACTTCCAGCATTCACTACTACTTTCCGTCGAAGGACGATCTGGTCCTGGAAGCGGTGAAGGAGTACAGCCGGCGCATTTCCGAGCGGCTGGCCGGCATCGATTCGAGCCTGCCGGTGCTGGAACAGGCGCGTCAGTATCTGGACCCGCTGCGCCAGACCTGCGGCTCGGGGCAGATCTGCCTGGCCGGCATGCTGTCGACCGAAATCCTGAGCCTGCCCGAGTCGGTGCACCATGTGCTCAAGGAGTTCTATCACATCAACGAAGGGTGGCTGACCAAGCTGCTGGAGCGCGGCCAGCGCGAGCGCGAGACGCCGTATCCGGTGCCGCCCGCGATGCTCGCCCAGGTGATCTACGGTTCACTGCAAAGCGGCCTGATCGCCGCGCGTCTGTTTGGCACCCACGAACGTCTGGATGCCGCCGCCGAGACCTTGCTGGGCGCCCTGTGCAACCAGCGGGCAAAGGCCTTGCTGGACTCCCAGGTGACCTGCGGATCGTTGTAAGCGCCTGCCTTGGATTGCCGAATGGAAAACCGCCCGATGGCATAACGCCACCGGGCGGTTTTTTTATGGCCCGGCGACACCCGCCCTTCAGGTAGGGCTGGCAGCGCCGGCATCGGTATCCATCAGTAGTCCCACTGTACCGGCACGAACCGGAAGCCGTTGCCGTTCTTCGCGATATGGCCGATGGACGGGAAGGCGATATGCGCGGCGGCCAGCATGGCGCCCGTTTCGGCGGCCTCGTTGAGCAGCGCGATGCGCACGTTCGTCGCCACTTCAGGCTCGTGCTCGAAGCCGTT
This sequence comes from Ralstonia sp. 25mfcol4.1, assembly GCF_900104095.1. Lineage (GTDB taxonomy): Bacteria > Pseudomonadota > Gammaproteobacteria > Burkholderiales > Burkholderiaceae > Cupriavidus. Next base: position 168,084 of record NZ_FNJO01000005.1, read on the forward strand.
TTGCCATTCCGGATGATCGAAGCCGACTTCGAAAATTGCGTCGCCCACGAACGTCAGTTTTTCGCCATTAGATGCGACGTCCACCACGCAGTGCCCCGGTGTGTGCCCGCCCGTAACGCGCGCCGTTACGCCTGCCGCAACGTGAACGGCCTGGTCGAACTGCACGATTTGCTCGCTGTAGAGCTCGACGAACCTGGCCGCCGCCTTGCGCAGCGCGGGAGGTACCGTTTCCGGCATCACGGTCTTGCTGAAGTCGGGGTTCTTCCAGAACTCGACTTCGGCGGCGGCCACGTGGATGCGCACGTCCGGGCGCAGCCTGGCCTTTACGCCATCGACGTTCAGGCCGCCCACGTGATCCATATGCATGTGCGTGATGACGATGTCGGTGATCGCAGCCAGGTCGATGCCGGCCGTTTCCAGGCGCATGACCGACCGGCCGGCGCGCGTGAAGTACTCGAAGCCATCGCCCACGCCCGAGTCGATCAGGATCAGGCGGTCGCCGCTGCGAACCAGCGCGATATTCAGCGCCCAGTCGAACATGTCGCGCTGCAGAAAGCGGCCATCAAACCATTCGTTGCGGTCCGCCGCGCTCACATTGGTGGACATGGTGGAAGTCGGCAGCGGCAGAATGCCGTCGCTGATCAGCACCACATCGACATCCCCCACGCGCACGGCATAGCGCGAAGGCACGAGTTCGCCGGGACCATCCCTGCCAAGGTTGGCAATCACCGGCTGCACGTTGCGGATTGTTTCGCTCATTTTCATTCGTCCTGTCAATTGAGTGGGTAGGCCGCTCTGGGCGGCACGCGCGATCCGCTTCACCGGGCGGACATCCTCCTCGACCGTCGCACGGCTTGTGCAACCATCGTTGCGACGGATTCTAGGTAGCGCGGACGAATGGCAGTAGGGTCGCGAAAGCCTTCAGTATGTTGATCGCTCGACAACAATCTGTGGCAAGGCCCGTGCTGCAGGTTCTCAACTGGCGGCTGTTCCCCGGCGGCGCAGGACGGTATGCGTGGCTTTTTCCGTCGCCACGAATTCCACGCATTCATATCCAAGGGCCCGCAGGTCGATCCCTTCGAACAGCGGTTCTCCCCGGCCGAGCAGGACCGGCGCGATGGCAATGTGCAGTTCGTCGATGAGACCCCGGCGGAGATATTGCCGGATGGTATCCGCGCCCCCGCCGATCCGCACGTCCTTGCCGGCAGCCGCCTCGCGTGCGCGGTCGAGCGCTTCCTGAATGCCGCCTGTGACGAAATGGAACGTCGTGCCGCCTTCCATTGCGATGGCGGGACGCGGGTGGTGCGTCAGGACAAAGGCTGGAACGTGATACGGCGGATTGTCTCCCCACCAGCCTTTCCAGCTTGTGTCCGGCCATTCGCCACGAATGGGTCCGAACATGTTTCGCCCGAGAATCCAGGCGCCGACATTCTGAAAGCCCCGGGCCGCGAAATCATCGTCAATACCGGTGGTGCCGCCGTCCTTGCCGAACAGGGTTTGCTGGAACGTGCGCGTGGGAAGCAGCCACTGGTGAAGATCCGTGCCGCCCAGGCCGAGCGGATTGTCGATGTCCTGGTCCGGGCCTGCGCCGTAACCGTCGAGCGAGATGGTGAAGCCTTCAACGCGAATGCGTGTCATGGTTGTCTCCGTTTTTGGTGCTCGACGGCTAATGTACCGGATACCGAAAGCGGATTGGCAACCTGAAGGCAGCGAGTGAGCGCCGCGCACGACCCTTTCGGATAACGTGTCGCTGCGGAGCAAAGAAAAACGCCAACCCGTGATGGGTTGGCGTTTCGGCCATGGCTCCAGAAAATCAGAACTGGTTCATGGTGTTGTCCTTGCCGGCCGCCTTCAGGGCGGCTTCGCCGCTGAAGTATTCCTTGTGATCGTCGCCGATGTCCGAGCCCGACATGTTCTGGTGCTTGACGCAGGCGATACCCTGGCGGATCTCCTTGCGCTGCACGCCGGCCACGTAGCCCAGCATGCCCTGGTCGCCGAAGTATTCCTTGGCCAGGTTGTCGGTCGACAGCGCGGCGGTGTGGTACGTCGGCAGCGTGATCAGGTGGTGGAAGATGCCGGCTTCACGCGAGGCATCGGCCTGGAACGTGCGGATCTTCTCGTCGGCAAGCTGGGCCAGTTCGGAATCGTCGTACTCCGCGCTCATGAGTTGGCCGCGCTCGTAGGCCGACACGTCCTTGCCCGCGGCCTTCATCGCGTCGTAGGCCTGCTGGCGGAAGTTCAGCGTCCAGTTGAACGACGGGCTGTTGTTGTACACCAGCTTGGCGTTCGGGATGACCTTGCGGATCTCGCGGACCATGCCGGCGATCTGCTCGATATGCGGCTTTTCGGTTTCGATCCACAGCAGGTCGGCGCCGTTCTGCAGCGACGTGATGCTGTCCAGCACGCAGCGCGCTTCGCCCGTGCCGGCGCGGAACTGGAACAGGTTGCTCGGCAGGCGCTTGGGGCGCATCAGCTTGCCATTCTGCTTGATCACCACGTCACCGTTGCCCAGCGAGTCGGCCGAGATTTCCTCGCAATCCAGGAACGAGTTGTATTGGTCGCCCAAGTCGCCCGGCGTGTGGGTCACGGCGATCTGCTTGGTCAGGCCGGCGCCCAGCGAGTCGGTGCGGGTCACGATGATGCCGTCGTCCACGCCGAGTTCCAGGAACGCGTAGCGGATGGCGCGGACCTTGGCCAGGAAGTCTTCGTGCGGCACGGTGACCTTGCCGTCCTGGTGGCCGCATTGCTTCTCGTCGGACACCTGGTTTTCGATCTGGATGCAGCAGGCGCCCGCTTCGATGAACTGCTTGGCCAGCAGGTACGTGGCTTCTGCGTTGCCGAAGCCGGCGTCGATGTCGGCGATGATGGGCACCACGTGGGTCACGTGATTGTCGATCTTCTCCTGGATGGCAGCCTTGGCGGCGCCGGTGGCGGCATCGAGTTCGCGGAACAGGCCGCCCAGTTCACGGGCATCGGCCTGGCGCAGGAACGTATACAGCTCGCGGATCAGCGCGCTGACAGAGGTCTTCTCGTGCATCGACTGGTCCGGCAGGGGGCCGAACTCGGAGCGCAGCGCGGCGACCATCCAGCCCGACAGGTACAGGTAGCGGCGCTCGGTGCTCTTGAAGTGCTTCTTGATGGAAATCATCTTCTGCTGGCCGATGAAGCCGTGCCAGCAACCCAGCGACTGCGTGTACTTGGCCGGGTCGGCGTCGTAGGCGGCCATGTCGGCGCGCATGATCTTTGCGGTGTATCGCGCAATGTCCAGGCCCGTCTTGAACTTGTTCTGGGCACGCATGCGGGCGGCATACTCGGGGTTGATGGCGTCCCACGCGCTGCCGTGGCTTGCCTTCAGCGCTGCAATTGCCTTGATGTCGTCTTGATACTGGGCCATGTCGATTTCCTGGGAAGTAAGCGTGTTTGAGTGAAGGGTTGCGGGTGCCGCCGGGTGTCTCGAAGCCGAGCAGCGTGGAAATAATTGTATGGCGGTTTTGCTGCGCAGCAACCAACTCTTATATAAGACATAAGACTTTGTTTATCCTTATTTTTCAATGAGATAGAGTGCGAATTTCGGGATGTGGGAAGCGTTTTCTCACAACGAAACCGCCACGTCGGGGCTGGCCCGGTGCGAATTTCGCAATGTGAAAGGTGCTTTCAGGTGTCGGATTCGACGGGGGCGGGCGGCTGACTCAGAGCCGGTGTATCGACGCGCCAGCCGTTTCGCACAGCCATTGCGGATCGTCATGCGGCAGGTCGTGCCCGGCCCAGGGATGTCGTGCGTGGGGTGCGCCCCAGGCTGCCGCCAGACGCGCGGAGCAGTGGGGGTTGACCAGCCGGTCCGCATCGGATGACACCACCAGCGTCGGGCAGGCCGGCGCCCGGCCTTGCGCGCGGAAGCGGGCCGCGGCCAATAGCTGCAGCCAGGCCGCTTCGCGCGACACCGGGGCGCTCTGGCCGATTTCCACCCAGCGCGCCAGGTCGGCGTCGCGGGTATCGAGCCGTTCGCAGGTCAGCCGATGGATGACGCGCTCGCAGCGTGCGCGGTCATGCCAGTGGCGGGCCATGTCCAGCAGGGCTGCCCAGTTGCGCGGCCGCAGCCGCTCGGCGGGATGGCTGAATGGCCGCATGCTTGTATTGATCAGCACCAGGCCACTGACCTCTGCGGGCCACGCCTGGGCCCAGTCGGTGGCCACCATGGCCCCCAGCGACATCGCCAGGATGTGCCACGGTCCGCTGCGGCCCGTGGCCTGTGCGGCGGCCCGTACGGCAGCGGTCATGCCACGCACATGGCCGGGTATGGGCAGGTGGCGTGCGCCGCCGTTGCCCGGCAGGTCGAGCATCAGCGGCGCGGGCAGCCCGTGGGCAGACCAGCGCGCGGGCAGGTCGCCCCAATGCCGCGACTCGCGCGTCAGGCCGCGCAGGAAGATCCATCCGCTCATGGCGCGGGCTTACCGCTCTGCCAGTGCGCGCGCGCCTGTTCCAGCAAGTGCTGGCGGTGCGGCCCCTGTGGCAGCCAGCGGTCGGGCGCCACCGCCACGCGTCCCAGGAAGTCGAACAGGCTCACATGGCGCCGCAGCACGCGCGCGGTGCGGTGTGCCTTGATCGGATTGAAGATGCCGGCCCGCGAGAACAACTGACGCGGATTCTTCTTGATCCAGAGCCAGGACCCCAGCTCCAGCGTCATCGGCAGGAACAGGCATGCCGGCGGCGTGCGATCGTAGGCGTAGTCCCAGAGATCGCCATGCAGCAGGTACTGGTGGCTCTGCGGCTCGAAGGCATAGCCATGGTGAGGGTGAGCCTGTTCGAACATGGTCTTGAGCAGGTACATCTCGGGCAGGTGGGCCATCGGGGTATGCGTGCGCGCATACGGAAACCAGATGCTGTCACGCCAGCCGTAGCCGGAATGGCAGTCCACGGCAAAGCTTAGCGGACGGGGCAGCAGTTCGGATTCCACCACGCGCAGCAGCGCCATGCTTTCGGCTTCCATTGGCGATCCCGCCCGGCCCCGATACCAGGGCAGCCAGCTGCCGATGCGCTGGCCGCCGGCCAGGAAGGGCACGCGGGCATCGGCATTCTGCGGCGCGTTGCGCATCAGGTCCACGCCATTCGGATTGGCGCGCGTGGCGCTATACATGCCGCCGGGATTGACGATCGGCATGAACACCAGCCGAACACTTTCCAGTTGCCGGTGCAGCAGGTCGTCCCAGCTCAGCCGGCACAGCAGCGAGCGCATGTAGTCAAGCACCAGTTGCGTGCCAATGCGTTCCAGGCCATGGATGCCGCCGAAGATGCCGATGGCCGGTGCATCGGGCGCCTGCGTGCCCAGGCTGGCCACCGGCACGGCGAACGTGCGCCCTGGCACGTTGACATGGCACGCGGTGCGGGTGTCGAACCACGGTGCGCCCACTTCCAGCAGCGTCAGCAGTTGGTCGTACTCCGGAAAACTGGAAGGGACCGGACCGGTCATCGGCGGGGGCTCAGGGGGAAGGGTCAGTTCAATATAGGCGCTGGCGGCGGCGTCTCGCAATGCAGCGCGGCCGCGCCCGCGGGCGCGACCAGGCAATCGAGCAGCGCGCCCACCAGCCGGGTGTGGCGGCGGCCGTTCAGGCAGTACAGGTATTCGTGGATCACCGGCGCCGCGCTGGCGAAAGGCACCACGACCAGCGCCGGATCGCGCGGCACTTCGCCCTCCGGCATGACGCTGGCGCCGAGATTGTGGCGAATCGCCTCGCAGATGGCCTCGCGGCTGCCGATCACCGTATGGGGCGGCATGCCCGCGCCGGCCGCGCGCAGCGCCGCCTCGGTGGCCTCGCGCGTCATCGACCCCTGTTCGCGCACCAGCAGATGGCAGGCCGACAGCTCTGGCACCTCCACGCGGGGCCGGCGCGCCAGCGGATGCACGGGGTGTACCACCAGCACCATCGGGTCGGCCGCCAGCGTGACGCGATGCAGGCGGTCGTCGTCCAGCGCGTGCGACGACACGGCGGCGTCGATGCGGTACTCGTACAGCGCCTCGATCATCTGCCTGGAGTTGCCGATCTCGATGCTGATTTCGATAGCCGGGTAGCGTTGCCGGAAGGCGGCCACGCTGCGCAGGATGTAGTACGGCCCGGTGGCGCCGATTCGCAGGTTGCCGATGCGCAGGTTGCCGGCATTGCGCAGCAGGAAGTCGGCATTGCTCTCCTGCTGCATGATCTGCTCGGCCACGGGCATGAGCGCCACGCCGACGTCACTGAGGTCGACGCGGCTGGCGCGGCGGTGGAACAGCTCCACGCCATACAGCTCCTCAAGCTGCCGGATGCGCCCGGTGACCGTGGGCTGGCTCACGCGCAGCTGACGCGCGGCCGTGGTGATGCTGCCCTGTCGCGCTACCTCGTAGAAGGTCATCAGCAGGTCGCCAAGCATGGAACTCCCGGGGGGCAAATAGCGATAGCCGGCGACTATAAGGCGGAAATATGACAGCGTGACGAATCCATGCGCCCGGTCAATCGCGATGGTGCGGCGGCTGGCAATAATGCCGCCTCACGGCGCGAAGGACCATCCAGAGACCCGGACCGCGCCAACGCCGAGGGGGTTGTTTCATTCAGGAGTCAACACCATGTACAGGAGATTGCTTGGCGCGGTGGCCATCGCTGGCGCAATGATGGTGTCTTACGGCTGTTCGGACACTGCCGCTGCACCGCCGACCTACGACAGCGCGCTCGATGCAGCCGCCAGGGCGCAGCAGGCCCCGGTGCTGGCCACGCTGGAGGCGCTGGTCAATATCGAAACCGGCCCCGGCGACGCGGCGGGCATGAAGGCGATGGGCGACTACCTGGCCACGCGGCTGGCCGATCTGGGCGCCGCCGTGACCCGCTATCCGGCCGAGGCCGGCGTGGTCGGCGACAACATCGTCGGCGTGTTCCAGGGCACCGGCACGGCGAAGATCCTGCTGATGGCGCATATGGATACTGTCTATCCGCGTGGATTCCTGGCCAAAGCGCCATTCCGGATCGACGGCAACCACGCCTACGGGCCGGGCATCGCCGACGACAAGAGCGGGATCGCCGTGATCCTGCACGCGCTGGGGCTGCTCGATGCGCGCGGCTTCCGCGACTACGGCACGCTGACCGTGCTGTTCAATACCGACGAGGAGACCGGCTCGTTCGGGTCGCATGCGCTGATCCAGCGCCTGGCGGCATCGCACGACTATGTTCTGTCGCACGAGCCGGCCTTTGCCACGGCCGAGAGCTTTGGCCTGGCCACCTCGGGCATCGCCCATGCGGAAGTCACTATCAAGGGCGTGGCCTCGCATGCGGGCGTCGCGCCCGAACTGGGCGTCAATGCGCTGACCGAGGCGGCGGACCTGATCCTGCGCACGCAGGACATCGACGACAAGGCCCGCGAGATCCGCTTCAACTGGACGCTGGCGTCGGCCGGTTCGGCGTCGAACGCGATTCCCGCCTCGGCCACGCTGACTGCCGATATGCGCTATGGCCGCAACGACGACTATGACGCCATCGTCGCCATGCTCGACGAGCGCGCCCGGCGCAAGCGCCTGCCGGCCGCCGAGATCACCATCGACATGAAGAAGGGGCGCCCGGCGTTCAATGCCTCGGCCGCCGGCCAGGCGCTGGCCGCGAAAGGGCAGGCGATCTACCAGGAGGTGGGCGGCAGCATCGGCATTGCCACCGCGCGCACCGGCGGCGGCAGCGATGCCGCCTACGCCGCGCTAACGGGCAAGCCCGTGCTGGAGGGCATGGGCCTGCCCGGCATGGGCTATCACACCAATGCCGACGAATACATCCTGATCGACGCCATTCCACGCCGCCTTTACCTGGAGGCGCGCATGATCATGGACCTGAGCCTGGGCCGGTAACTCAAACGCCCATCGCGGGATCGGACGTGGTATGCGTACCGTTCTCCAGCCGCCCGGCAAAGCGGCGGCTGAATCCGCCTTGCTGGGTGGTTACCGTGAAGTCGTACCAGTTGCCCTGCGGTCCGACCGGCCAGTGCAGGTCATGCGGGTTGCCCGGCGGCAGTTCGACGGTGGTCGGGCCATCGTTGCGATAGGCGTTCGGCCTGACCGTGAACGTGCAGGCCGCGGTGCCACGGTTGATCAGCGTCAGCCAGACTTCAGTATTGGCCTCGTCATAGCAGACGCGGATCTCGGGCGCCGCGCCGCCGCCGGCGGCCTTCTGCGCGCTGACATCGCCCACGAAGGCGCGGTGGTAGCCGTTCGGGCCCAGCACCCAGAAGTCGTAGCGGCCGCCATCGGCGCTGACGTCGATCTCGGCCTTATGGGTATCGCCGGCGTCGAGGGCAATGCGGCGCGGCACATCGCTCAGGTGCAGACGGTCGTAGACGTGGAACACGGCGGCCTGCTTGCCGTCATTCTTGAACAGCAGCGAGAACGTGTTGGTAACCGGATCTTCCAGTCCGCTGGTATGCAGCGTGTAGGGCAGGGCGCGCGACGGGCGCGTGCCGCGCTTCTGCGTGGGCATCTGCTGGGCGGTCACGGCGGGCGCGGGAATCTGGGCCTTGGCATCCTGGGCGGCGCGCTCGGCGTCAGCGCCGGACTGCGTCAGGGGCGTGATGCCCAGCGTCACGTTGGCGTTCGGGTTGACGAAGTCGAACGCCGTCATCAGATCGCCCATGATGGCCCGCCGGTACGCGCTGATATTGGTTTCGGCCACGCCGAACCGTTGCTCCAGGAAGCGCAGCACCGACGTATGGTCGAATACCTGCGAATTGACCCAGCCGCCGCGGCTCCACGGCGATACCACATACATCGGCACGCGCGGGCCAGGGCCGAATGGCGTCTTGTCGACGCTGTAGTACTCGGTCTTGGGGTCGAGCGCGTCCGATGTGTAGCCGATCGGCTCGCCCTTGGCCGTGAGCGCCGGGGCGCACGGCGGCGGCACGTGGTCGAAGAAGCCGTCGTTTTCGTCGAAATTGATCAGCAGGACCGTGCGGCTCCATACATCGGGATTGGCGGTCAGCGCATCGAGCACCTGCTGGGTGTACCACGCGCCCTGCACCGGGCTGGACGGCCCCGGGTGTTCCGAATAGGTGGCCGGGGCAACGATCCACGATACCTGCGGCAGCGTGCCGGCCGCGATGTCGTCGCGCAGCGCCTGCAGGAAGCCGCCGTCGGGCATGGTGTTGGCGATGCCCTTGAACAGCGGGTTGGTGGTGTCGTCCGCCGGCGTGTAGGGCGGATACGGCGAGCCATTCGCGGCGTTGCCGCGCGCCGCGTTGGCGGCGCGGTACTTCTGGAAGCCGGCCAGCGGGTTGTCGGTGAAGTTGTCGGGCATGTTCTGGTAGACCTTCCAGCTCACGCCGGCCGCCTGCAGGCGCTCGGGGTACGTCGTCCACGTGTAGTTGATGCCGGTGGCGTCGAGCGAATCGCCGCTGTTGTCGATGACCGGGCCGCCATGGGTGCCGAACGGGTCGTTGGTGCCAGTCCAGTGAAACAGGCGGTTGGTGTTGGTGCCGCCATGGAAGCTGCAGTGGTACGCATCGCACAACGTGAACGCATTGGCCAGCGCGAACTGGAATTTCAGTTCCTGCTCGGTGTAGTAACCCATCGACTGGATTTGCTTGGACGTGGGCCAGGCGCTCATGCGGCCCAGGTCATACGCGGCCTGGGCATCGGGCTGGCTATGCGGCGTGCCGCTCACGCGCTGGGCATTGCCGACGGTCTGGTCCAGGTGGTAGGGCAGCACGATGCGGTTCTTGTTGCCGCTGGCATAGGTCTGCTGAAACACGTTACGGCCGCCCGGCAGCGGGATCGGGAAGCGGTCGCCGAACCCGCGCACACCGTTCATGGTGCCGAAGTAGTTGTCGAACGAGCGGTTTTCCTGCATCAGCACCACCACGTATTCCACGTCGCGAATGGACTTGGTCGCGTTGTTGGCAGGAATGGCGAGCGCGCGGCGGATGGCCGGCGGGAAGGCGGAAAGGGCGGCGGAGGCGGCGGCGCTGCCACCGGCCATCTTGAGAAAATTGCGTCGGCTGCTGGAGGTCATGTCGGATTGCCCTGAAGGATTGGGTGCGCGGTCAGTGGATTGGCGTACGGGTCTGGCGTGGCAATCAGGGCGCGCACTTCATTTGCGGCTTGGCGTCGGGCGTGCTGGCTCCCGGGCTGCTGGGGGTGTTCGACGGCGGCGTGCTGTCGCTGTCACCGCCGCAGGCGGTCAAGGCCGTGCAGAGCAGCAGGGCGGCCAGCATGCCCAGCGGGTGCCGCCGGGCAAGGGTTCGAATGGCTTGGGTCATGGTCCGTGTCTCGTCCGGGGGGAGTGGCAAGTTGCAGCGCGTGATGCGCAGTGCGTCCGCAGCGTAAGCAGCGGGCAGGTCACCCGGGTGACATCCAGGACAAGATTTCCGATACCGCTATTTGTGATTTTTGCGGTCCATGTACAGACATTGCGGACATGGCCAATATGAACGAAGGTGGCGTGGCCAACGCTTTCGGCAACCTTTCATGCCGCAATTTCTGCTGCGATGCACCACGCGCTGTGCTATGGTTTTAGACGTTTCCCTCAAACCACGAACAGGTGCACCAAAGCAGTGACACCTGCCGAATTTCGGGAAACCGCGCCAGTTCTGGCCTGCAGGGAAGTGACGCGAGATCCGAGACCTCTTGCTCGATTTTTGTTGCGGTTGCAACACGCCGTGACCTTGCTTGTAAACGGGGCATGCCGCCACCAAAGTGGTAGGCGGAAAGGGCGTTCGCAGGAGCTGCATATGGAAAACGAAACCGGTTACGTCTGGCATTACACGGTAGGCACCCCGCTGGTCGCCATTGCGCGTTCGGGCCGGCTCATGCCTGCTGCCGCACATGGGTCGGCCCCCCGATCCGGTGACGGAATTCTCTGGTTCTCGCGCAACCAGCAATGGGATCCGTCCGCAACACGCGACGACGGACTGAGCCAGGCCAGGCAAACGCTGTCGCGTGCCGCCTTGCACACACGCTTTGGTCTCTACCGCTTTGGCCTGCCCGCGCACGACATGCGGCTGCTGCCATGGCCTACTGTCACGCGGGTGGCCGATATCGACGTGCCCGAGGCGATGACGATGGTCGCCAGCGGCCTGCGCTGCGGCGCGGCGCCCACCGACTGGATCGGCACATTGACCGATGTGCCGCTGGACGATCTGCGATTTGAAAAATGGACCGGCGCCGCATGGGCACCGGTCGACCTTGACGAACTGGTGGCCCAGTCCGCCTGATCTTCAGTGGAGGCCTAGCGGCTCAGCCCGCGTGCGGATACCGGCCAGACACTTTCCACCACGCCCGCCCGGATGCCCACGATCTCGTCGTAGAGGTTCAGCGTGGGATCGCAATGGCCGGGCACCAGCATCATCCGGCTGCCCAGTGCGGGCAGCTTGCCAACCAGGTCTTCATGTTTCGGCATCACGATGCCGTGCTCGTCGTTGGCGGCCACGTAGTCAAGCGTGGCCGACTGCTTGCCCTCGGTCCAGATCCATGGCAGCCCCGAGTCCACGGCCATCGACTTCAGGCCCGCGTCCACCACCGCCCGATCGCCGGCCGCCACGCTCATGACCGACGTGGCGATAAACAGGCTGTGCTCGAAGCGCAGCGCGCCCGCATAGTCGTTGGCGCCGTAGTCGGCGTCCATGAAGACATAGGAGCCTGGCTGGATTTCGGTATAGACGCCGCTGCCGAGGTCGAACTCGACGCTGCCGCTGCCGCCGCCCGTCACCACGTCGCAGCGCACCCCGGCGGCTTCGAGTCGCGCAATGAAGGTGCCCGTACGATCGGCCGCGCGCGCGGCGCCATCGCGCCGCTCGTTCCAGCCGCGCAGATGCTGGATGCCGCCGTGATAGGCCTGCAGCCCGCGCATCGTCAACTGGCCATGCCGCGCAATGCGTTCCACCAGGGCCAGCATCGAGGCCGGGTCGGTGACGCCGCAACGCCCCTGTCCGACATTGACCTCGACAAAGACCCCGAGCCTGCTGCCGGCCGCTTCGGTGGCGGCGGCCAGGGCATCGACCTGCGCGATGTCGTCCACGCAGACGCTCAGCGTGGCATGCCGTGCCAGATCGGCCAGCAGCGCCGCCTTGGCAGGCCCGGCCACTTCATTGCTGATGTGGATGTCGCGTACGCCGGCGCGCACGAACGGAATCGCCTCGCTGACCTTCTGGCAGCAGATGCCCACCGCACCTCGGGCGATCTGCGCCAGCGAGATATCGGGGCACTTGTGCGCCTTGGCATGGGGCCGCAGCTTGATGCCGCGCCGGTCGGCGGCGGCCTGCATGCGGTCGACGTTGGTCGCAAAGCGGTCCAGGTCCAGGACCAGGGAAGGGGTGTCGATGGTGTCGGCGGGCTGGCCCGGCCGCGCGGCCGGTGGCAGATCGAAGTCGATGGGCATGGCGATGAAAGAGACGCTGCAGCGAGGGGTGAAAAAGGCGACCCACAGCGTACCACGGCGTGCGGGATGCTCCGCCTTGCGCTCCGCCGTCGGTCATCTACGATGGGGGGGTGTTCTCGCCATCTGCCTCGCCCCAACTTCCGCCCCTGGGCAAAGGAGTCTCGCCATGATCTTCCCCCGCATCGCCGTTTCCCGCCCGGCGCTTTGGCTGGCCGCCGCGACGGCGCTGGCCAGCCTGCCCGCGGTCGCCCATCACGGATGGTCCACCTACGACGAGACCAAGCCGCTCACGGTGACCGGCAAGATCGTGGAGACGCACTATGAGAACCCCCACGCCACGATCCGCGTGGATGTGCAGGGCAAACGCTGGCTGGCCGTGCTGGCGCCGGTGTCGCGCATGGAATCACGCGGCGCTACCGCCGAAAAGGTGGCGGTGGGCAAGCAGGTGACGATGGTCGGCTATGCCAGCAAGGAAAAGGCCGATGAGATGCGCGTGGAGCGCATCACGTTCGACGGCGGCCAGACCGTGGAACTGCGCTGACCGATGGCGGATATCGCCGCCGTGGCCGGCCAGCTCGCGGCCTCGCCGTTCGCGGTATGGTTGCGGGCGTCGGCATGGGCCTATCCGGCCTGCGAGATGCTGCACCTGGCCGGCATGGCGCTGCTGTTCGGATCCATCGTGGTGGTGGACTTGCGCCTGGCCGGACTGGGGCGCCAGTTGCCGGTGACGCTGCTGCTGCGGCACGCCTTGCCGGCCACCCTGGCCGGTTTCCTGGTGATCCTGCTGAGCGGCGCGTTGTTGTTCGTGGCCCATGCCGACGACTTGATCGGCAATCGTGCCTTCGTGGCCAAGCTGGGCCTGATCGTGCTGGGTGTGGCCAATGCGGCATGGTTCCACGCCGGCCCCTACCGGACGCTCCATGCGGGCAGCAGCGGATGGGAAACGTTGCGCCCGCCGCCCCCGGTGGCCCGCACCTGCGCCGTGCTGTCGCTGGTGACGTGGATGCTGGTGATCTGCGCAGGGCGGCTGATCGCCTACGTCTAGCCGAGGGTCGCGACGCCATGGGGTGGCGCATGAGACACGTGCCAACTTTAGAATTTGATGTAACGCAAAGGCTGTGTGCCGGGAGCCTCAAGGTTTAAGGCAGCGGGACGTTAAGGCTGGGCTGAATCCATACGTGTAGAGCCCCCCGATGAATAACCTGAGTATTCGCCACGGCCTGCTGGCGACGCTTGTGATTTTTGGCCTGATGATCGTATTTGGCGCCGTGTTGGGTGTGAGTCAGCTAAGCGCCAGCAGCGATGCCGCCGAACGGATCCACCTGATTTCGTCGCGGGCGATCCTGCTCAACGACGCCTACAAGGACATGACGCGCGCGCGCTCGGCACTGACGCGCGCATACAGTTCGGCCAAGGCCAGCGGCCAGGTCAATGACGACGCGCTGGCCAGTGCCACCAAGTCCATCGCCAGGTCGAAGGACGAACTTGACCGGTTCGAGAAGGCCGCCGCCTTCCCGGAACAGGATGCCACCACGCGCGACGACATCGTCGCCGCTGGCCGCGCCCACATGGACGTGGTGCAGCGCGGCCTCGATGCGCTGCGCAACGGCGATCCGGACGGCTACGCGACCATCAACGACAAGGACATCACGTCGTCGGGGGCCAGGTATTCGGCGGGCGTGGAGCGATTCCAGCAGTTCGCCGAAAAGCTGAACGACGAGGCTGCAGGCGATGGCCGGCAGCGCCTGAACCGCGTGATCCTGCTGGTGTGCGTGGGCCTGGCCATGTCCGCCGGCCTGATCGTGGTGGTGCACCTGGCGCTGCGCCGCCTGGTGGTGACGCCGCTGTATCTGGCGCGCGACCTCATCATGCGTGTGGCTGACGGCGACCTGACCATCAAGGTGCCGCAGGCGGGACGCAACGAAATCGGTCAGCTGCTCGATGCCGTGTCGCGCATGCAGGCCGGCCTGACACAGACCGTGGCCAAGGTGCGCGCGGGCTCCGATGCCGTGACCACCGGCGCGCGCGAGATTGCGGCCGGCAACACGGACCTGTCTTCGCGTACCGAGCAGCAGTCGTCGGCGCTGGAAGAAACGGCGGCCAGCATGGAGCAACTGACGTCCACAGTCGGCAACAACGCCGAAAGCGCTACCCATGCCAGCGCGCTGGCCCGCAACGCGGCGGACCTGGCCGCACGCGGCGGCGAGGTGGTGCGCGGCGTGGTGCATACGATGAGCGAGATCAACACCAGCTCGCAGAAGATCGTCGACATCATAGGCGTGATCGACGGCATCGCCTTCCAGACCAACATCCTGGCGCTGAACGCCGCCGTGGAAGCGGCGCGTGCTGGCGAGCAGGGACGCGGGTTTGCCGTGGTGGCCGGCGAGGTGCGCAGCCTGGCGCAGCGCAGCGCCAATGCCGCCAAGGAAATCAAGGGCCTGATCGATTCGTCGGTTGACAAGGTGGACGCCGGCAGCCAGCAGGTGGAGCAGGCCGGCAGCACCATCGAAGAGATCGTGGCGGCCGTGAAGCGGCTGGCCGATACCGTCAGCGAGATCTCGGCGGCGTCGATCGAGCAGTCCAGCGGCATCACGCAGGTCAGCGAAGCCGTGTCGCAAATGGAGCAGGTCAACCAGCAGAACGCCGCACTGGTGGAGCAGGCCGCCGCCGCCGCCGATTCGCTGGAATCGCAGGCCAACCATCTGGCCGCGGCCGTCGCCACGTTCCGGCTGGCCTGATGCTTCGGCTGGCTCGCCTGCCAGCCCCGGGGTGATATCCGACAATCAGCCGGCCAGCTGTTCCTCGACGAACAGCAGCCGGTCGTTGCCCCAGTACAGCTTGCCTTCCACGATGAAGCTGGGCGCGCCAAAGATGCCGCGCGCCACGGCTTCGTCGGTCACGCGCTTGAGGTCGGCCTTGACCTCGGGGTCGTCCAGCATCGCCAGCGCCTCGCGCGGGTCCAGTCCCGCCGCCACCAGCACCTTGCCGATTTCGACCGGATCGTTCAGGTTCCGGCCCGTTTCCCACATTGCCGTGAAGATGGCGTCCACATACTGGTGGAATGCCGCCTCGCCCTTGCGCTGGTAGCCGATCGCGCCACGCATGAGCGCCAGCGTATTGATCGGAAAGTGCGGATTGAGCCGGAACGGCACGTCGTAGCGACGGGCCCAGCAGTCGAGATCGCCGTCCGACCATTGCCGCTTGGCAGGAATCTCCATCGGGCTGTGATTGCCCGTGGCCTTGAACACGCCGCCCAGCAACATCGGCCGCCACACGATGTTGGCGCCCGTGCGCGCCGCCACGCGCGGCAATTCCTTGTACGCCAGGTACGAATAGGGGCTGCCGAAGTCAAAAAAGAATTCCACCTGCCTGGTCATCGCCTGTCTCCGTTGTGATTGGTGATGCTACGTCGTGGTTCGGTGTGCTCAGGTGACTTGCATTGTGACAGGAACTTTGTCACATCGGCATCCTGCAAGTCTGCCTTGACTTTATATCGTACGATATATATCTTACGATACGTCTTACGATATATTGGAGTGACGAATGCGACACCATTTCAATCGAATGCACGATCACATGGGCCATGCCGGTCCGCATAGCATGCACCATGGCGGCATGCGCGCCGCGATGGCGATGAAGCTGATGGGCATGATGGGTGGTCGGGGCGGCGGCTTCTGGGCGCAGGGCGGCAGTGGAATTGACGGCGATGGCGACGGCTTCGACGGCGACAACCTGCGCCGTGGCCGCAAGTTCAGCGCCGAGGACCTGCAGTTGCTGCTGCTCTCGCTGCTCGATGAAAAGCCGTCTCACGGCTATGAACTGATCAAGGCGCTGGAAACGCGCACGGGGGGCTTCTACAAGCCGAGCCCCGGCGTGGTGTACCCCGCGCTGACCTTCCTGGAAGACGTGGGCTACGCCACGGTGGACCTCGAAGGCAACAAGAAGCGCTACCAGTTGTCGGAGGCGGGCCGCGCCTACCTGGACCAGAACCGCGCGCGGCTGGAGCAGATGGTGGCACGCCTGCAGCACGTGGCGCGCAAGATGGATTTCATGCGCCGCGCCATGAGCGGCCAGCCCCAGCGCGAAGTCGAGGAGGGTGGCTGGGCGCCAGAACTGGTGCAGGCTCGCGGGCGACTGAAGCAGGCCCTGATGATGCGCAGCGGCGCCACGGCAGACGAACAGCGCCGGATCGCCGCCATCCTCGAACGCGCGGCCGACGACATCGAGCATGGCGAGCGCAGCGCCAACCAACCGGAGTGAACATGAGCGATACCCGTGACCTGACCGTACAACGCGTGCGTCATCCGCTGAAGATGCGCCTGCTCAAGGTGCTGCGCACCCGCCGGGTGTCCCCGCAACTGCTGCGCGTGACCCTGGGCGGCGAAGACCTGGCCGATTTCGTTTCCGGATCGTTCGACGATCACGTGAAGGTCTTCTTTCCGGAGGCCGGTGCCGACAAGCCGGTGCTGCCGCAGGTCGGCCCGGACGGCATCAGGTTTCCCGAGGACCAGCCGCGCCCGCAGGCGCGAGACTATACGCCGCGCCGCTACGACGCGGCCGCCCGCGAGCTCGACATCGAATTCGTGCTGCACGGCGACGGCCCCGCATCGACCTGGGCCGCACAGGCGCAGCCGGGCCAGTACCTGGGGGTGGGCGGGCCGCGGGGGTCGTTCGTGATTCCGCGTGAATTCGACTGGCACCTGCTGATCGGCGACGACACCGCGCTGCCAGCCATTGGCCGCCGCGTCGAGGAACTTGGCCCCGATGCGCGCGTGATCGTCGTGGCCGAGGTGGCCGATGAATCGGCACGCATTCCGCTGGCCACCGGCCCGCATGCCGAGGTGCACTGGATCCATCGCGACGAACATCGTGGCGAGGCCGACGAACCGGCACCCGAGGGCAGCCTGCTGACGCCGACGCTGCGCTGGCTGAGCCTGCCGGCCGGCGAGGGCTACGTGTGGGCCGCCGGCGAAGCGGCGGCGATGCGCGAGGTACGCCAGCACCTGGTGAACGAGCGCGGCATCCACAAGACGCGCATCCGGGCATCGGCCTATTGGAAGCGCGGCAACGCGGCCGTTCACGAAACGCTGGACGACTAACCTAAAGTCTGGTTCCCGTGGCGATGCAGCGCGGCTACACTGACTGCACGCCCATTGCCCACGGACCCTGCCATGCCCCACCTTCGCCCGTTGTTGCCGATTGTCGCGCTGACCGCTGCCGCCGGACTCACCGCCTGCGCCCCGGATTCGTTCCGCAATTACGAAGCCCGGGGGCTCAACAACTATCTCGACAAGGTCCAGGCCGTCTGCGCCAACACGCGGCTGAACAGCCAGCCGCTGGGCGAATGGCTGCGCAGCGGCTCGGACGATAGCGACAGCAACTACGTGTACTGGCTCGACCAGACGTCGCGGCTGTACTACAACCGGATCACGGTGCCCCAGTATCGCGATTCGATCGCGGGCGCATTCGGCGGCAGCCAGCCCAACGCCGACGCGCTCGACTGCATCGTGCGCAACCTGCCGCCCGATCGGCCGACGAGCCCGCCCGGCGGCATGTTCTGATTTTTTGCAGCCGGCCCGTTGTGCAAATGCGCGTGGCTGGCTAATATCAGTCCCCAGTGGCCGAGACAACGGCCACGACGTCGCTCGGACGGTTCCGGGCGCTTACGTAAAGGACTCCTCCATGACTGCCGAATCCGGCAAGCGCCGCTTTGCGCGCATCGATCGTCTTCCCCCCTACGTCTTCAATATCACCGCCGAGCTCAAGATGGCCGCCCGCCGCCGTGGCGAGGACATCATCGACATGAGCATGGGCAACCCCGACGGCGCTACGCCGCCGCATATCGTGGCCAAGCTCGTGGAGGCCGCGCAGCGGCCCGATACGCATGGTTATTCGGCGTCGAAGGGCATCCCGCGCCTGCGTCGCGCGATCTCCCACTGGTACCGCGACCGCTACGACGTAGAGATCGATCCGGACAAGGAGGCCATTGTCACGATCGGCTCGAAGGAAGGGCTGGCGCATCTGATGCTGGCTACGCTGGACCGTGGCGACACGGTTCTGGTGCCGGATCCAAGCTATCCGATCCATATCTACGGTGCGGTGATTGCCGGCGCCGATATCCGCTCGGTGCCGCTGACGCCGGACATCGATTTCTTTGCCGAACTCGAACGCGCGATCCGGGGCAGCTATCCGAAGCCGAAGATGATCGTGCTGGGGTTCCCGTCGAATCCGACCGCGGCCTGCGTGGAGCTGGACTTCTTCGAGCGCGTGATCGCGCTGGCGCGCAAGCACGACATCTTCGTGGTGCATGACCTGGCCTATGCCGACATCGTGTTCGATGGCTGGAAGGCGCCGTCGATCATGCAGGTGCCTGGTGCCAAGGACATTGCCGTGGAGTTCTTCACGCTGTCGAAGAGCTACAACATGGCGGGCTGGCGCATCGGCTTCATGGTGGGCAATCCGGATCTGGTGGCCGCGCTGACGCGCATCAAGAGCTATCACGACTATGGCACCTTCACGCCGCTGCAGGTAGCTGCCATTGCCGCACTGGAGGGCGACCAGCAGTGCGTGAAGGAGATCGCGGCCCAGTACCAGGCGCGCCGTGACGTGCTGGCGCGCGGCCTGATCGAGGCTGGCTGGCAGGTCGATATTCCGAAGGCGTCGATGTACATCTGGGCGCGGATTCCAGAGCCGTATCGCGCGCTGGGATCGCTGGAATTCTCGAAGCAGCTGCTGGCCAAGGCCAAGGTGTCGGTGTCGCCCGGTATCGGCTTCGGCGATTTCGGCGACGAGTACGTGCGCTTTGCCCTGATCGAGAACGAATCGCGGATCCGCCAGGCCGTGCGCGGCATCAAGGCGATGTTCCGCGCCGACGGACTGGTCAAGCCGGCGGCGGCCTGAGTCGCAGAGGTTTTCGGGGCCTGACCACCTGGCGGACCTGGGCCGGTCGGCCGGCACCGCGCCTGCCTTGTCCAGAAACAGGCCGACGCGCCGGCGTCGCGCGGACCGCGATGCCGGCGTATCTGGTATAAGTCCCCCACAACATCGAAGCCGATCCCCGCTGGCGCGGGCAGGTCGGCCCAGCAGGGGGACCAGATGGAATTGCGCCAGCTTCAGTATTTCGTGCGGGTGGTCGAACTCGGCAGCATGAGCCGTGCCGCGCTGGAGCTCGACATGGTGCAATCGGCGGTCAGCCAGCAGATCAGCCGCCTGGAGAGCGAACTCTCCACCCGCCTGCTGCGCCGCACGCCACAGGGCGTGACGCCCACCGAAGCTGGCCTGGCCTTTTTCCACGAAGCCCAGCTGACGCTGCGCCACGCCGAGCAGGCGCGCCGTGCCGCGCATCAGGCACGCCTGTCCGGTGCCGTGAGCGTGGGCCTGGCGCCGACCACGGCGTCGGTGATCGGCGTGCCGCTGATCCGCGCGATGCGCGAGCGTTATCCCGAGGTCCGGCTGCATATCGTGGAAAGCCTGTCGGGCCACCTGACCGCGATGCTCAACGCGCGGCAGCTCGACCTGGCCGTGCTGTTCGGCACCCACGCCGCGCGGCGCTGGACCGTGATGCCGCTGCTGGAGGAAACGCTGTTCCTGATCCAGTCGCGCCAGACGCTGCCGCAGGGCAAGGCCGACCCTTCCACGCAGCGCACGATGGCCGACCTGGCCGACGTGCCGCTGATCATGCCAAGCGGCGTCCACGGCCTGCGCAGCACGCTCGACGCCGCTTTTGCGCGCGCCAAGGTGACGCCCCGCGTGATCCAGGAGGTTGATTCGCTGGCCATGCTGATGGATGCCGTGGACATGGGCTTCGGCGCCACGCTGCAGCCGTGGGCGGCGGTGGGGCGCTATCCCGACGCGGAAACGCGCTTTCACCTGGCGCAGATCGACGATCCGCAGGCGGGGCGCCGGAACCTGCTGTGCAGCTTGTCCGACGACGAGCTGTCACCCGCCGCGCTGGCCTTGCGCGTGGTGCTGGCCGATACCGCACGCGGCCTGGTGCGTTCCGGCGAATGGCGCGGGGCGCGGCTGCTGGAAAGCTAGGTCCGCCATGTGTCGGCGGGCCCGCTCGCGCGGGCTGGCCGATGGCCGCTCGTCGCTCTCTGCTCGCCACTCTCCGCTCTCCGCTCTCCGCTCTCCGCTCTCCGCTCTGTGCTCTGTGCTCTGTGCTGGCCGCTGGGCGCTGGTGGCTGGTGGCTGGTGGCTGGTGGCTGGTGGCTGGTGGCTCGTGGCTCGTGGCTGGTGGCTCGTGGCTCGTGGCTCGTGGCTGGTGGCTCGTGGCTGGTGGCTCGTGGCTCGTGGCTCGTGGCCGATGGCCGCCACTGCGCTGGTGAAAGGGCGGGCCGCTTCCTATCCTTGCTGTGGACGGCGCTGGCATCGTGCGGCGCCCACGACATAGGGCAGGGTGGCTGTCATGCACGCATTGATCCTCTGTTCCGTGCAGTGCCTGCTGGCGCTGACGTGGACGCTCTACGTCGCCTTCCTGCCGGAGCTTGCCGCGCAGGCGGGCTTGCCGCGGTCGCAGGTGGCCTGGATCCTGATGATGGACCAGGTGATCTTTGTCATCACCGATCTTGCGCTGGGCGTGATGGCCGATCGCGTGGCCGATGCGATGCGGCGGCTGGGCGGCTGGGTGCTGGCGGTGTCCGTGGTGTCGGCGCTGGCCTTCGTAATGATGCCGCGCGCGGCGTCTCCCGTCTGGCTCGTGGCGCTGACCGCGCTGTGGGCGGCCACATCGTCGGCGCTGCGCGCCCCGCCGATGGTCTTGATCGCGCGGCGGCTGCATGGCAGCGTCGCGTCGTTCCTGGTGGCTTGTTCGCTGCTTGGTGTGGGGCTTGCCGGCGCCATCGGCCCGGTGCTGACCGCGCGGCTGCGTGACGCATCGCCGACGCTGCCGTTCATTGCGGCCAGCACGGCACTGGTGATTGCCGTGATGGCCCTGCGATGGATCGAACCTGCAGCCGCGTCGGACAGCAGTGGCACGGCCGACCCGTCGCCCGCATCGGGCCATCGGCCGCGATCGACGCATACGTGGCTGCTGTTTGCGGCCTTCGGCCTGCTGGCGTTGGGCTTCCAGATCCACACGGCCGTCAACTCGACGCCGGCCTATCTGCGCTACGTATCGCCTGCAAAGCTCGTGCAGGTGGCGCCCGCATTCTGGATCGGCTTCGCGCTCTGCGTCCTCGTGCCCGAACTGGCCGCGCTGCGGCGGCATCCCGCCCGCCTGGTGTTGCTGGTGGCCGCCGCATGTGGCGCGCTGGCCTTGTTCGGCGTTGCCGCTGCCGGTTCGCTGCAGGCCTTGCTCGTCGCGCAATGCGTGGCGGGTGGGCTGTGGGGCGTGCTGTTCGGCGCGATGCTTCGTGCCGCGCTGGATGCAGGACATGTCGGCCACGAAGGTGCCTTCACCGGGCTGGTGTTCGCCGTGGCGGCGGTTGCCGCATTCGTCCGCATCGCGACGGTGTACTCGGGCGCCAGCAAGGCCACGCCGTTGGCGAGCTGGTTGCCGTGGATGCCGGCCGTGGCGTGGAGCATGGCTGCCTTGCTGCTGGCGGCATTGGTGCTGGCCAGCGCGGCGCCGGGGCGCTGGCACACGCGGTCGCTCGCCAAGCCGTGACGGCGGAGCGTCAGCGACCGGTCATCGGGTGGGGGCCAGGCGACGTGGGGCATTGGGCGGCCAGGCAATTTGGTTACGCCCCGGCGCGCAGCGCGGGAATACGTTGGCGCCATTGGCAACTCGTCGAGCCGGAAGCGCCGCAATTTGCCGGCCAGGAGCATGCGGGTCTGCTGCCGGGCGTCCCCCACTTCGGAGGGGCCGCAGTTTCGTTCAGTTGATCCTACAACCCACCGTTAGCCGATAACTGGAGAGACCGAGGATACGGCCCGAACGGGAAACTTCGCGGAAAACATCATGCCCAGCCAGTAAATCCAGATATCGGGAGGTAACGCCAATGCAACTTTTTCAACGAATGACCGTCTTCCAGCGCATCATGTCAGCCTTCGCGGTGGTGCTGGCGATGACATGTGGAATGGGCGGTTTCGCGCTGTTCGAACTGGGGCGTGTGGGCGATGCCACGCGGGATATCAAGGACAACTGGTTGCCGTCGGTGCGCCATTCCCTTGAGATGAAGAGCCAGTTGAATGCCTATCGCACGTCGGAGTTGCAGCATGTGCTGTCGGCGTCGGAAGAGGAATTCCGTCGGTACGAGGGCCTGATGGCCAAGCAGCTCGATGCCTTCCGTGACGCCGAAAAGATCTTCGCCAGTCTGCTTTCCACGGAAGCCGAACGGCTCACGTATCGCGAGATGACGGCGCTCATGACGCAGTACCTGGCCGTCCATGACAAGCTGCTGGCGCTGTCGCGCGGCGGCGACCGTCAGGGTGCGGTGGCCATGTTGCGTGGTGAATCGTTCCAGGTGCGCAGCCAGCTGGAAGCCAGGATCGACCAGGCGGTCAAACTCAACGTGACCGGTTCCGAAGCCAGCGGCACGCATGTGGAGCAGGTCTTTGCGTCGGCGCGCAACATGATGGTCGGCGCGCTGCTGACGATGGCGGTGCTGGTCGTTGCGCTGGCACTGGTGCTGGCGCGCGGCCTGGTGCGGCAGCTGGGCGGCGAGCCAGCCTACGCGGCCCAGGTGGCCGGCGAGGTGGCGGCAGGCAATCTGGCGCTGGAAGTCGTGCTGCAGCCGGGCGATACGTCCAGCATGCTGCACGCGATGAATCGCATGCGCCTGACGCTGGCCGATATCGTCCACCACATCAAGGCATCCAGCGAGGCAGTGGCGGCGGCGTCGGGGCAGATTGCCCAGGGCAACGTCGACCTGTCGCAGCGCACCGAGGAACAGGCTTCCGCGCTGGAACAGACCGCGGCCAGCATCGAGGAACTGGCCGTCACGGTCAGGCAGAACGCCGACAACGCGGGCCATGCCGACAAGCTGGCGCAAAGCGCATCGTCGCTGGCCGAGAAGGGCGGCCAGGTGGTGGGCAACGTGGTCAGCACCATGGGCGATATCTCGAAAAGCTCGGGCCGCATCGTCGATATCATCAGCGTGATCGAAGGCATCGCGTTCCAGACCAACATCCTGGCGCTGAACGCCGCCGTGGAAGCGGCGCGTGCCGGCGAGCAGGGACGCGGGTTTGCCGTGGTGGCCGGCGAGGTGCGCACGCTGGCCCAGCGTAGTGCGGCCGCCGCCAAGGAGATCAAGGAGCTGATCGAAGGCTCGGTCAGCAAGGTGCAGGAGGGCTCCACGCTGGTCGATAGCGCCGGCCAGACCATGCACGAGATCGTGGAAGCGGTGCGGCAGGTATCGCAACTGGTGGCCGATATCTCGGCGGCCTCGACGGAACAGACCAGCGGCATCGAGCAGGTAAACGCGGCGGTGACGCAGATCGACGACGTGACCCAGCAGAACGCGGCCCTGGTAGAAGAGGCAGCGGCTGCGGCCACCGCCCTTGACGAGCAGAGCCGCAGCCTGCTGTCATCGGTGTCGGTGTTCAAGTTGTCTGAGCGGCGCGGTCTGTCGCGCAGCGGCGGCGTCCCCGATTTCAGCCGGAGCGTGGCGCCCGCGCTGGCCTGATCGCAGGCCGGGATAGGAAGTACGAGGTAAGCCGGAGCCAGTCTCCGGCTTTTTCGTGTTCCGCCGCCCCGGGGCTGGGCCCTGTAATCCTTACACGGCTTGCACGTTCTGGCCGGGCCCGTCGTGGCCCGGCGCAGGGCTACCAGAACGTGGCCGCGTAGCCCACCATGATCAGCGCGATGGCGATCAGGAATATCGGGTGCGTCCACGTATAGCGGCGGTTTCCACGCAGTTTCTGCATCTTTTCTTCGCGGTCCTGCACGTCGCCTTGCTGCATGGGTGTCCTCCTCGAAGTCCGGGGCCCGACGGGCCGACAGGGCGGTGGGTGTGCAGGATGCGTGCCATGCAGGGCCGCCGGCCGTCATTGCAACGACGCCAGACATCGGCGCCCAGGCTTGGCACAATGGCAGGCTGCGCGCGCGCCGTTGCCCACGGCGATGGCCTGCGCGCCCGGCAAAGGAGAGATGACCGCATGACGGTGCCAGAAATGTCCGCCCCGCCCGATCCATCGGATCCGTCCCATTCATCCGATTTATCCCATCCATCCGATTCGTCCGGCAAACCGGCCCGTGCGCCCGCCATCGGTCTCGGCAGCGCGGCACGCGACCTGTATCGCGCGCTCTGGCGCCACGCCCACGGCGTACGGGGCCAGATGCTCGGCGCTGGCGGGTTGCTGTCGGCGGCGCAACTGCTGCGGCTGACCATGCCCTGGCTGGCCGCGCAGGCCATCAACGCGCTGCAGCAGGGCCATATGGAAGTGGCGGGCCGCTGGATCGTTTATCTGATTGGCATCTACCTGTTGTCGTGGCTGTTGCACGGACCCGGCCGGGTGCTGGAGCGCAATGTGGGTGTGCGGGTACGCGAGCGGTTGTCCGACCAGCTCTACGCGCGCATTGCGTCGGCGCCGCTGGCGTGGCGAGATGGCCGGCACTCGGGCGAACTGCAGCACCGCGTGGTGCAGTCCAGCCGCGCGCTATCCGACTTTGCACAGAACCAGTTCGGCTACCTGCAGAGCGCGTTCAATTTCGTGGGGCCCATCGTCGCGCTGGCGCTGCTGTCGCGCACCAGCGGCGTGATCGCGGTCACCGGCTACGTGGTCATCGCGCTGATCATCCTGCGATTCGACCGTACCCTGATGCAGCTGGCACGCGCCGAGAATGACGCGGAGCGCCGCTATGCCGCCGCGCTGCTCGATTTCGTCGGCAATGCCGGCACGGTGATCGGCCTGCGGCTGCAAGCCGCGTCGCGCAAGCTGCTCGGCCATCGCATGGCGGCCGTGATGGCGCCGCTGCGCCGCGCGGTGGTGGTCAACGAAGGCAAATGGTTCGCCGTCGATCTGCTTGGCATGGGGCTGACGTGGATCCTGGTGGTGGTGTACGTACTGCAGGCGCGGCAGCCGGGACAGGCCGTGCTGCTGGGCACGGTCTTTATGATCTACCAGTATGCGCAGCAGGCCGCCACCGTGGTCGGCGCGATGGCCTCCAATTTCCAGAGCTTCGCGCGCATGCATACGGACTACGGCAGCGCCGAGCCGATCTGGGCGACGCCCGGCGATCCGGACGCGGCAGTACCCGCCGTGATACCCGACGCCCCATGGCAGACGCTGGAGCTGCGCGGCGCGACGTGGCGCTACGCCGACGATGCGCGCGGCGGGCTGCACGGTATCGACCTGCTACTGCGGCGCGGTGCGCGCATTGCGTTGGTCGGCCCCAGCGGCGGCGGCAAGAGCACGCTGCTGCGCGCACTGGCGGGCCTCTATCGCCCGCAGCACGGCGAGTTGCGCCGGGACGGCATGCCCGAGGACTGGATCGAACTGCGCGCGCTGGCCACGCTGATTCCGCAGGAGGCCGAGGTGTTCGAGGCCAGCGTGGAAGAAAACCTGACCTTCGGCGAGCCCGCCGATGCGGCGGCGCTGCAGGCGGCCGTGCATACGGGCGTGTTCGACGAAGTGCTCCAGCGCATGCCCGATGGGCTGGCCAGTCCGCTCAGCGAGCGCGGGGCCAATCTGTCCGGCGGCCAGCGGCAGCGGCTGGCCCTGGCGCGTGGCGCACTGGCCGCGCAGGGCAGTTCGCTGTTGCTGCTCGACGAGCCGACCAGCGCGCTGGACCCGCAGGCCGAAGGGCGCGTGTTCGATCGGATGTTCGCGGCGTTTCCGTCGGCCTGCATCGTCGCTTCTGTCCATCGGCCGAGCCTGCTGGCGCGGTTCGACACCCTGGTCGTGGTGGAAGCCGGGCGCGTGGTCGATGCCGGGCCCCGCGACGAAGTGCTGGCCAGGCGCGGCGACTGACCCGGCAAGGCCGACCGCCAGCGGCGGCCGGCACGGTGCCATTACATCAGCGAGTCGGTCGAGTAGGCGACGCCATCGCGCCCGGGGTCCGCGCCGCCGCGCAGCGTGGCGCCCTCGATATGCACCGCATGGACCCATCCGATCGTGTAGTTGTACGGATTGCGGATCACCTCGTAGCCCTGCTGTTCGAGCTGCCGGCAGACCGCGCGCGGAATGCGGTTGCAGACGTCGATGGCGTTGCTGGTCGACGAGAAGCGCGGGGCAGACACGGCGTCCTGGATCGGCATGCCGTGATCCACCGCGTTCAGAATGACCTGCAGTACGCCCATGGCGATCTGCGTGCCGCCCGGTGCGCCAAGCACGATCTCGGGCTGGTTGTCGCGGAACACGATGGTGGGGCACGACGACGTGAAGCGGCGCTTGCCCGGTGCGATGCTGCCGGCGCGGCCCGGCCGGGGGTCGAACACGCCCATGCACCCGTTGTACATGAATCCCAGTCCGGGCGTGATGGCGCCCGATGGCATGGCCAGCGAATGGGTCAGCGACACGCAGTTGCCGTCGCCATCCACCACTGACAGGTGCGTGGTATCGCGCGGCACCGCGTGACCGGGGTTCACGCGCGTGACCGATACCTTTTGGTGCGCACGCACGGCGGCGGCGGTCTGCGCAGCGCGCTCGGCAGACAGCAGGCGTTCCAGCGGGATGTCGACGAAGGCCGGATCGCCCAGATGCATGTCCTTGTCCACGGTGGCCTGCTTCATGACTTCGCAGACGATGCGCAGGTATTCCGGCGAGTTGTGCGGCATCGCGCCCAGGTCGAAGTGCTCCAGTGCGTGCAGCATTTCCAGCAGCATCGCGCCGCCGCCGGGCGGCTGGTTGGTGGCGATGACGCGGTCGCGATAGCGGCCGAACAGCGGCTTCTGGCGGATCACGCGGTAGTCGGCCAGATCCTGGCGGCTCAGCAGGCCGCCGTTGGCCTGCATGTCGGCGACGATGGCATCGGCGATCGATCCCCGGTAGAAGGCATCGGCGCCTTCGCGGGCAATCACGCCAAGTACATCGGCCATATCGGCGTTGACAATGGGCGCGCCGATGGGCCGGGGCCAGCCGTCTTCGCGGCAGTAGACGCGGCGGCCCGATTCGCTGAAGGCAAGGCGCTCGCGGTTGCTGGCGCGGCCCAGCGTGGCTTCGTCCATCCAGAACGCATGCATGCCGGGGCGCACGAAGTAGCCGTCGCGTGCCCAGGCGATGGCCGGCGCCACCACCTCGCGCCATGGCAGGCGGCCGTGAGCGGCGTGCATCGCCTCCAGGCCGCGCAGCGTGCCGGGGGTGGCGATCGACTGATAGCCGATGTCGTTGAGCCGGTCCTTGATGAAGAAGCCGAAGCCGTCGCGTGCCTCGCCTTCGAGCAGGTCGGCCCACATGTCGGGGCGCGCGCTGGCCGGGGCGGTGGCGTGGAAGTCGAAGTACTCGTGTGCGCCGGCATCGCGCATGTAGACCGCGCCGGTTCCGAAGCCCGCGATGCCGCACATCAGCGGATCGACCACGGTCTGCGCCAGCGCGCAGGCCACGGCTGCGTCCACCGCGTTGCCGCCGGCCTTCAGGATCTCGACGCCCGACTCGGCCGCTTCCGGCTGCGGGCAGACCACCATTCCAGGATTTGTCATGGGACGGTCCTCAGCGGGATTGGAAGTCGACCGAACCCAGTGCTTCCTGCACCTTGGCGGTATCGCGCACGGTCATCTGCATCAGCATGCCGGACGGCCCGGGCATCGGCACTACCTGCATGGTCTTGAGCTTGTCGAGCGTGCCCCTGTCGGCCAGGAAGACCTGCGACGCGGCGTGCAGGCGCTTCACGACATCGGGCGACGTGCCGGCCTTGGCGGCCACGCCCATCCAGCCCAGGTCATCCAGCCCGGACAGGCCCAGCTCGGAGGCGGTCGGCACGTCCGGCAGGTCTGGCAGCCGCTTTGGCGCGAACAGCACCAGCGGCACCAGCTTGCCAGCGCGAATCTGCGGCATGGCCGTGCTCAGCACCGGCGCCATGACCTGCGTCTGGCCGCCAACGGTGGCCACCACGCCATCGGGTTCGCCCTTGTACGGCACGTGGGTCATGTGGATGTTCTGGTTCTTCTGGAACAGTTCGACCACCAGGTGAGTGGAGTTGCCGTTGCCCGACGACGCGAAATTGATCTTGCCCGGTTTGGCCTTTGCGGCAGCCACCAGGTCGGCCAGCGAGCGGAAGCCGGTTTGCGGATTGGCCACCAGCACGAACGGCACCGTGGTCAGCACCGACACGGGGGTGAAGTCGGATTCGGGCTTGTAGGACAGCGGGGCATAGGCGAACTTGTTCAGCACCATCTGCGAGACGCCGGCCAGGAACAGCGTGCATCCATCGGCAGGTTGGGACAGCACGTATTTGGCCGCGATCACGCCACCGGCGCCGGCCTTGTTTTCCACAAGCACGGTGGTACCCAGTTCCCTGGAGGCCGTCTCGGCCCACATGCGTGCGAGCGTATCGGTGCTGCCGCCGGCCTGCTGCGAAACCACCAGCTTGATCGGCCGCGTGTTCCCCGCTTCGCCGCATGCCCAGCCCGTTGCCGATGCACCCACAGCGAGCATCCCGGCCAGCAGTTTCCCCATGATGGAGATTTTTCTCATGTCGTGTCCTTCTTGATCAGTGGTTCCATGGATTGTTCCGCGGCCGCAGAAGCGTCAATATTGGCGCGGGATGCGCGGAACGGCCAATGAAATGTTCCGAACCTTGTATGAGTATTTGTTCATGTTGCAGTCTCCGGACACCGTAGCCTGGGCGCGCCGGTTGCGGATGCGTCACCTGGAATCGTTCCTGGTCCTCCACGAGGCCGGCACACTGACGCTCGCCGCCCAACGGCTGCATATGACGCAATCGGCCATGTCGCACTGGCTGGGCGAGATGGAGGATCTGGTTGGCACCAAGCTCGTGCTTCGGGGCAAGCAGATGAAGCTGACGGCCGCGGGCGAGGCCGTGCGCAAGCTGGCGCTGCGCGTGCTGGGCGAAGTGGGCCGGACCAACGCGGAACTGCTGTCGCTGGCCAAGGGCGACGTGGCGCGCCTGCACATCGGCAGCGTGACGGCCGGTATCGCCCATCTGATTCCGCGCGCGGTGCTGGCCTTCCAGGCGCGCCATGCGGATGTCTCGTTCCAGGTGACCGAAGGCGTGTTCAATGCGCTGCTGAGCGGCCTGGAGGAGCGCGAGTACGACCTGGTGGTCGGCTCGATCGACGTCCGCGCCTACGGGCAGCATCTGGAACACGAGGTGCTGTTTGCCGACGACATCGCCATCGTGGTCGGGCCTGGCCATCCGCTGGCCACGGCGCGCAGCGTTAGCTGGACCGACGTCTTCGGCTACCCTTGGCTGATGCCGCCGCGCGATACGCTGATGCGGGTGCGGCTGGAAAACACCCTGCTGGAACGCGGCGGCGCCGGCATCAAGCCAAAGATCGAAACCGGGTCGATCGTGGTGCTGGAATCGGTGGTGCGCGGCAGCGACCATGTGGGCGTCTGCCCTGCGGCGATGGCGGCCCATCTGCAGAGCCGCGGCCTTGTCTCTATGCTGCCGCTGGCCGATGTCGGATCGTTCGGGCCGGTGGGAGCGGTATGGCGCCGGGGCGGCGCCGACGAGATGCTGCTCGACTTCGTGTCACTGCTTCGCAGCGAGGCCGGGAAGCTGGGCCGATAACGCGTCGGCGCTGGCGCCTGTCAGGTTGCCCAGGGGGCTGACGCCTTTCCACGTGCCCGTGGCGATGGCGTCCAGGATCAGCTGCAGCAGCGCATCTTCCACCGTCTTGCACGCCAGGCCAAGCCGCGCGGCGCCCGCCACACACAGGAACACGCGGCGCACCAGCGACGAGTCCGAGATCGGCACGCACGCGAACGCATGGGGCGGTTCGGTGGCCAGCGCGCTCCAGGGCAGGATGGTCCACCCCATACCGGCACTGACCGCCGACAACAGCACCGACACCGCGCTGGTTTCGGCCACGAGCTTCAGTTCGAGCCCCGCGGCGACGAACGCGCGGTCCGTCAGCACCCGCACCGAATTGGGAAAGCTCGGCAGCAGCAGCGGCAGCGCGGCCATCTCGGCCAGCGTCAGCGCCGTGTCGCGCTGCGCCGAGGCAGGGCCCACGGCCATCAGGTCTTCGTCCAGCAACGGCACGAGATGCATGTTAGGCCGCTGCTGGGCGTCCATGGCGATGCACAGGTCGAGCTTTTGCGCCGTGACGAGTTCGGCCAGGTCGGCACTGCTGCCTTCCACGATCTCGACCGTCACGTCCGGCACGTTGCGGGTGACGAACTGCAGCAGCGGTACGGCCAGCACGCGCGACGTGCTGGTGGGCAGGCCCACCCTGACGTGGCCTGACGGCACATCGCGGCCATGGCGTACCGCCGCATGCGCTTCCTCCATCTGGCGCAGCACCATCTTGGCGTGCCGGTACAGGATCTGGCCGGTCTCGGTGGGCCGGGCGCCAAACGGCCCGCGAACCAGCAGCCTGGCGCCCAGTTCGGACTCCAGATTGACCACGTGCTGGCTCAGCGACGGCTGGGCAATATGCAGCGCATCGGCCGCGGCGGTAATACTCTCGAGTTCGACGATGCGCGCGAAATAGCGAAGCTGCCGGAAATCCATGACTGCGGAAAGCTGGGGACGGATGCCCACTCTAGCACTTCACGTGCCGGGGCAGGCATCGTGCCGCCGTCAACGGCCGCGTGCCTGCGCCGCCACGGGCACGTCGATATGGCAGCCGCCGCTACCCAGACCCAGGGTCAGCCGCGGCGGTCGGCCGTGGGGCACTTGCGGAAAGTGGCCACGGTCGGCACCCGCGATGGAAACGCGCAGGCGGCTGCCGGCGGCCAGCGTCCATGCCACCGGCAGCAGCGCGAAGTCCAGCGCGACGGGTGCGCCCGGCGTCAGCCGTTCGGCGTCGGCCGCGCGGTGCGCGCGATAGGGCCAGCTGGTGCGGTACTCCGGCGGGCACGGCTCGGTCTTGCGGTGCGACGCACGCAGCATGCCCTCGGTGATATAGCGTACCGTGCCATCGGTTTCCACTTCCGACAGATAGACGAATACCGCCGCGTCGGGCTGCGACGAGGACACCTGCAGATGGGCCACGACGTGGCCCGCAATCGCCATCGGCGATGGCAGTGGCGCCGAGTCGAAATGAGGCAGCGCTGCCTCATGCTCGCCCCAGTCCGCGTAGTAGTCCTCGATATTGGCGGCGCCCAGCCGCTCGTAGCGCGTCTGGCGGCCGGTGGTCCAGTCGAAGCGCACCTGCGTCGTGGTCGCGGCGGCCCCGGCCTGTGGTGTGACCGACAGCGCGCCGCCGTCGGTCAGGTACAGCCGGGTGCTGACCGGCGTGGGCGGCCAGACGTCGGCCGGCTGCCACTGGTCGTCATGGATGCTGTGGTAATGCACGCGGGCTTCGCGTTCCAGGCCGGTGGGCAGGCCAAGCAGGTGATGGTCGAAGAAGCGCAGCACTTCGCCCAGCAAGGGAAAATCCGATGCGGCGCGCTCACGCCAGGGCGATACGTTGGTGCGCGCGCCGTGGTCCCACGGACCCAGCAGCAGGCGGCTGTCATGGGACGGCAGCGAGAGGAAGCGCGTGATGGCGCCATTGGCATAGCCGCCGCCGTCGTACCAGCCCGAGATCGAATACACGGCGACGTCAGGCGCGATGCCGTCCAGATAGCGGTAAGGGCTGCAACTGCCGGAATCGAGCGATGGGTCGTGGAAGGCCGCGCCATCGCGGTAGGCGAACTCGGGCGCCAGGTCGGCCAGCGTGAAGTTGTTGCGGTGCTCGGCGACGGCGGCGGCCACCAGTGCACCTTCGGTGTCCTCGTCGGTACGCTCGGGGCCTGCGAAGGAGGGGTCGTTGAAGTAGGGGAAGCCAGCCACCAGGTCGCGACGGTCCTGGTCGAGCGCGAGCATCAGTTCGTCATAGGCTTCCACCCACACCTTCGACAGCATGCCGCCGGGGTACAGCTGTTCGCTGTAGATGTCGGACACCGAGAACAGCGGCGCAATGGCCTTCACTGCCGGGTGGCCGGTGCTGGCCAGGAAGCAGGCCGCCGCGCCCAGGTACGAGATGCCGGTGGAGCCGATCTTGCCGTTCGACCACGGCCGGCTGGCGATCCACTCGGCCACTTCGTAGTAGTCGTCGCGCTCGGTGGGCGACCGCAGCGCGTCGCGCGTGCCGAAGCTGGCACCGGTGCCGCGCACATCGACCACGACCACCGCGTAGCCCTTGGGCACGAAGGCATCGCGGTACTTGGCGCCGTTCGGGCTCGGCTCGGCACCCGCGCGGGAAAGCCTGAAACGTCGGTAGTACGGCGTGAAGATGACCACGGTGGGGAAGGCTTGCGGCGCGGCGGTGCCGGGTAACGGCTGCGGCAGGTAGACGTCGGCGGCCAGGCGGCAGCCGTCGCGCATGAGCAGATAGCAGGACGCTGGCCGGGCCGGTACGGAGAAGGTGGACGGGCGGCTTGCCAGATAGGCGGACGGCGGCGTCAGCCACGCGTTGCCACGGGTATCGATGTCGGACATGACTGGTGTATTGGTGCGGAAGGGCCTGGATAACGGCCCCATGGTACGGAGCCGTCGCGGGGTTGCGGAAAGACGAAATTCCGATCCGGTCATAGGTCGGCCCTATGACCAAACGCGTTGCCACGCCCGATCCGCGGGAAAACCTGCGTGCCGCGCACAAGGCCGGTGCGCGCCGCGCCGATGCTGCGTTGCGATGGTGCGCATGGACCCCATGGCTGGGCAGGTGCCTCAGGGTTTCTCCCGGGCATAGCTCCGGCCTATGTTGGCATCGACAATCCGTATTGGTCTCGGATCGCGCAGATCCCTACCATCGTCATGAAAATTTCGTGACTGGCTTCGATTCAATTGGAGAGTATTGATGTACCGACGTTTGATGGCTTGCGCGTTCATCGCCTCGGCGGTGTTGTGCCATGGCGCCGTGCAGGCGCAGGATGCATATCCCGGCCGGCCGATCCGGATGATCGTGCCGCAGTCGGCGGGTTCTGGCGGCGACGTGGTGGCAAGGCTGCTCAGTGACCGGCTGTCGCAAGACCTGGGGCAATCCATCGTCGTGGACAACCGTCCCGGCGCGAACGGCATCGTGGCAATGAGCACGGTGGCCAAGGCGGCACCGGACGGCTACACGGTACTGCTGACGGGCGTATCGCAGATCAGCTTCAACCCGCACCTGTACGCGTCGCTGCCGTACAACCCGCAGAAGGACTACACGTTCATCTCGCCCGTGGTCGATACGCCGTTCGTGATCGTGGCCAGCAAGGCCAGCGGCATCACGTCGATGCAGAGCTTCATCGACAAGGCGAAGCACAAGCCGGGCGGCCTGACGTTCAGCAGCGCGGGCGTGGGCAATTCGACGCACCTGGCCATGGAAGTCGTGGCGGACAAGCTGGGCCTGAAAATGACTCACGTGGCCTACAAGGGCTCCGGCCCGGCGCTGACCGGCGTGGTGGCGGGCGAGGTAGACGCGATGGTGAGCGTGCTGGGTGCCGCGTTGCCGCAGGTAACCGGCGGTACGGTGGTGCCGGTGGCCATTGTCGGGCCGCAGCGCGTGAAGGAACTGCCCAACGTGCCCACGCTCAAGGAGGCCGGCATCGACGTGCCGCTGATGCCTAGCTGGTACGCGCTGGTTGGCCCGGCCGGTCTGGATCCGAAGATCGTGGCGCGGCTCAACGGCGCCGTGCAGGCAGCGCTGGCCGACCCGCAGATCAAGGCCAGGCTGGCATCGCTCTACCTGTTCCCGGTGGTGGGCAGTGCCGATGCGATCAAGCAGCGTGCATCGTCGGAGTCGAAGGTCTGGGGCGACTTCATCCGCAAGCGCGGTATCCAGGCGTCGTGATGGCGGCTGCCGGCATGCGGCAGGATGGCCGGTTCATCAGGACAGGATCATGATGATCACCATCCCCCAGATGGTCAGCAGCGTGTTGCCCACCGCGTACGTCACGGTATAGCCCAGTCCGGGCACCTGGCTCTTGGCCGCTTCGCACACCATCCCCAACGCCGCCGTGGTGGTTCGCGCACCGGCGCAGATGCCCAGGATCAGGGCCGGGTGAAAGCGGAACACGTATTTCGCCAGGAACATGCCGATGATCAGCGGCACGGCGGTGGCGAAGATGCCCCACAGGAACAGGCTCACGCCGAGCTTCTGCAGCCCGGCGATGAAGCCCGGCCCGGCCGAGATGCCCACCACGGCGATAAAGACGTTCAGGCCGACCGAGTTCATGAACCAGAGCGTCGGCTCGGGAATACGTCCGAACGTGGGATGGATGGCGCGGAACCAGCCGAAGATGATGCCGGCGATCAGCGACCCGCCCGCCGTGGAAATCGTCAACGGAATGCCGGCCACGTGGATCACGATGGCACCGATCAGCGCGCCGACCGTGATGGCCAGCGAGACGAAGGCAACGTCGGTGACGGTGGTGGGGCGGTCTACATAGCCCAGTTGCTTTGCGGTGGCGTTGATGTCCTGCGTGCGGCCCACCAGCGTGATCACGTCGCCGCGATAGAGCTGAGTCTTGGGCAACACCGGAATCACGGTCTCGGTCGGGCCACGCTTGATCTTCTTGAGGAACACCCCGCGCGCGCCGGGCCAGCGCGCCAGTTCCTGCAGCGGCTTGCCGTCGACTTCCTTGTTGGTGATATAGATATCGACGCCTTCGGTGTGGATGTTCAGCAGCTCGGCATCCTCCACCTCGCGGCCGCTGGGGCCCAGCCGCGCAATCAGCTGGTCGCGCTTGCCGCCGATGGCCACCACGTCGCCCCCTTCGATCAGCGTGTGCTGGTCTACCTCGATGATCTTGCCGCCGCGCCGGATGCGCTCGATGAAAGCGCGCACACCGTCGTGCGTGCCGGCTTCGAGATCGCCCACGGACCTGCCGATGAACGGGCTATTGGGCGCCACGGAGTAGGCGCGCACCTCGAACTCGTGCCATTCGGTGCCGGCGCCGCCGGCTGACCCGGCCCCCAGCATCTGCTCATACTCCTTGCAGGCCGCCACCAGATCGATGCCCAGCAGCCTGGGCCCGATCTGGGCCAGGATGATGGCCGATCCCACGGTGCCGAAGATGTACGTGACCGCATAGGCAATCGGCATGCCGTCCAGCAACATCTTGGTCTCTTCCGGGGATCGCCCGAGCCGGTTGATGGCGTCGGTGGCAAGGCCCATCGACGCCGATATGGTTTGCGATCCGGCGAACAGGCCCGCCGCGGAGCCGAGGTCGTACCCGGCGACCATGGCGGCCACCACGGATGCGCCGAGCGACAGCACCGCCAGGATGGCCGCGAAGATCGCCTGCGGCACCCCATCCTTGGCGATGCCGCGCACGAACTGCGGACCCACCCCGTAGCCAACCGCGAACAGGAACATCAGGAAGAAGACCGATTTCACGTTCGCGGAGATCTTGACGCCGAGGATGCCGATGACGATGGCCACCAGCAGCGTCGATGTCACGGCCCCAAGGCTGAACCCCTTGAAGCTCTTTCCGCCCACCCAGTAGCCGATACCCAGCGCCAGGAAGATGGCGATCTCCGGATAGGCCTTGAGCGTATCAACGAACCACGTCATGGTGATGCCTCCTTGTCGGACCTCAGCGTTTGCGGCGAGACTGGCTGGTCGTGGGACACCGGCCTACTTCTTCTTCGAACTGGTCTCCTTGCCTCCGGTCTCGCGATACCGTTCCAGGTATTCATCGCGCAGCTTGCGCACCGAGCGGCCAATCTTGACGTAGTCCTCTTCGTTGAGGTTGGCCAGCGAGACGCGGCCTGAGGGATGCCGGGTGCCAAAGCCGCCGCCCGGCAGCAGCACCACGCCAGCCTCTTCGGCCAGCCTGAACAGCAGTTCGTGCGGCTGGATCGATTCGAGCAGCCACTTGACGAACTCCGGCCCGACCTCGCGGCTCATCTGTTCGACATCGAGCAGGGTGTAGTAGTCGACGACGTTCTCGTCCACCTCGGCCAGCGGCGCACCCATGCCGCGGTACAGCGCGGCCTTGCGGCTGCGGATCAGTCGTTTCATGGCTTTCTTGTAGCTCTCGGCGGTGTCCATGAGCGAGAACAGCGAGAACAGCACCATCTGCACCTGCTGGGGCGTGGAGAGGCCCGCCGTGTGATTGAGCGCGACCGTGCGGCTGTCGGCCACGACGCGGTCGATGAACTGCAGCTTCTCGGGTTCCGTGGTGATCGACGCGTAGCGTTCGTTCAGGCCGCTGCGTTCGTCCTTTGGCAGTTCGGCCAGCTTTTCGTCGAACAGA
Source organism: Ralstonia sp. 25mfcol4.1 (assembly GCF_900104095.1). Lineage (GTDB taxonomy): Bacteria > Pseudomonadota > Gammaproteobacteria > Burkholderiales > Burkholderiaceae > Cupriavidus. The sequence continues at coordinate 204,635 of NZ_FNJO01000005.1, forward strand.
TTCGACTTGTGCGTTGCAATCACGCCCAGCCGCCATCCCGTGGCGCCGAAATACTTCGAGTACGAATAGACCAGGATGCTGTTGTGCGGGCACATGGCGAACAGCGACACGAAGTTGTCGGCGAACGTGCCATAGACATCGTCGGTCAGGATGATCAGGTCCGGACGCTCCTTGACGATCTCGGCGATATATTTCAGGCTTTCGTCGCTGACCTTGACCGACGGCGGATTGCTTGGGTTGACCAGGAAGAATGCCTTGACCTTCGGGTCGCGCAGCTTGTCGAGTTCCTTTTTCGGGTATTGCCAGCCATCGGCCGGATCGGCATCGATCGACAATTCGGTCAGGTGGTATTCGGCCAATTCAGGAATTTCGATATAGGGCGTAAAGATCGGCATGCCCAGTGCAATCGTGTCGCCTGCCTTGAGCAGGTGATTGACGCGCATCGAATTGAACAGATAGGTCATGGCGGCGGTTCCGCCTTCCACGGCATAAAGATCGAAATCCCCGAGGAACGGATGCTTGCCGATCATTTCCCGGCGGATGTATTGCTTGACGATCTTTTCCGACAACCTGAGCATGCGGTCGGGCACCGGGTAGTTGCAGGCCAGGATGCCCTCGCACATCTCGTACAGGAAATCGCCGCCGTCGAGCCCGAGCTGGTCGCGGACATAGGAAACGGCACCGGCCAGGAAGCGCACACCTGGCACGTCGCGATGCTCGCGGGCAAAGAGGTCGAAGCGTTCCTCGATGCCGGCGCGGCGCGGAAAGCCGCCCACGCCTTCGGTCAGGTACGAAAACGACCGCTCCGATTCGCGCATGGCGAACAGCCCCAGTTGCCAGAAGCCATGACGCGGCACGGTCGCCAGGAAGTTCGGATTGCCGCGCCCGGCATTGAGCATGAGCCGGTTGGACACGCTGCCGGCTAATTTGATCAGTTCGTCCTTCAGCTCGAATGGCGAAAGGCTGGCCAGCTTGGAGGTATCCCGCTTGCTCATCATGTATCTCCGGTTTTGATCCAATGTTGCAGCGCGAAAGCGGCCGCCCAGACTGGCGCATATCGGTGGCTGCGTGACGAATGGGCATCTTGGCGAATCGGCAAAATCAATTCCGGGTGCCACGCACTATTCCCAGATACACAACGTAGTCGGCCAAGCGTTTGTGCTCAATTGGGCCAAAGGGCTATTGGATGGCTTTTTTGCGGCATTTGGGGGGATGCGTTAGGCCAAGGTCCAATGGAAAAACGGGCGCCGACTGCCAGATTCTCTGAATGACTGCATGGCCGTCATGCAGGCATTCGCACGCCAATTCTCTGAGGTGACCGGACATGGAAGCGGACCAGCAGACATCGAAGCGCGATCTCCACCAGTTCCTGGCGGCTTCCGAAGGCCGGATCGACCGCTGGCGAACGCTTCACCGGCTGGCGAAGTCGCTGGCTGCGGCGCCGGAACGGGCGGACGATTGGATGGGGGCCGGAAGGGACGTCCTTGATGACCTGCGGCCGCTGGAGCAACTGAATGGCTATCCGGGCACCCAGATCTTCTCGCAGGTGGAGGCCCGGTTTGCCGAGCGGGACTGGAACACGCTGGCACGGCTGGTGGGGCGTATCAGCACCGCGCTGCTGTCCAACAGCTATCGTGACGGCAGCGACGCGTGGCTGGTCGAGGACGAGGGCGAAACCCGCCTGCCCGAGTTTCTGCCGCCGTCCATCGGCAGGGGGCAGAGCCGCAAGCCGTATTTCGAAGTGCTGATCGTCGCGGCCGGCGAGCGGTCCACGTGGGACGACCTGCGCGCTTCGTTCCGCCGGCTGCGGCGCGACGAGGACCAGTTCGTCAGCGAGACCGTCGTCGTCGGCAGCTTCGAGGACGCATTGCTGGCCGCCATCTTCAACTACAACCTGCAGGCCGTGGTGATCGTTGATGGCTTCGCGTTTGCATCACAGTTCACCTCGCCGGCGCTGCGGGAGATCATCACGCGCAATACCCCGGTGGGTACCGACGCGGGGGTGGGTGACACCGGAACGGCGCTGGCGCGCGTGCTGCGCCGCCTGCGGCCGGAGCTGGATGTCTTCCTGTCGACCGACCGCGATGTCGGCCATCTGGCGGGGTCGGAAGAGGCCGCGCCGATCCGGCGCATCTTCTATGGCGCCGAGGAGCCGATGGAGATCCACCTGGCGATCCAGGAGGGTGTGAAAGACCGCTATGAAACCCCGTATTTCGACAACCTGAAGCACTATGCGCAGCGGCCGGTCGGCACGTTCCATGCGCTGCCCGTAGCGCGCGGCAAGTCGATCTTCAAGTCGAACTGGATCCGCGACATGGGAGAGTTCTACGGCGCCAACCTCTTCCTGGCCGAATCGTCGGCCACGACCGGCGGCTTGGACAGCCTGCTGGAGCCCACCGGCAACATCAAGCGCGCGCAGGAAAAGGCCGCGCGCGCCTTCGGCGGCGACCGCAGCTTCTTCGTGACCAATGGCACGTCCACCGCCAACAAGATCGTCCACCAGGCATTGCTGTCGCCCGGCGACATCGTGCTGATCGACCGCGACTGCCACAAGTCGCACCACTACGGCATCGTGCTGGCCGGCGCGCAGCCGCTCTACATCGACGCCTATCCGCTGACCCAGTATTCGATGTACGGCAGCCTGGCCATTCGCCCCATCAAGCAGGCGCTGCTGGCGCTGAAGGCCGAAGGCAAGCTGGATCGCGCCAGGATGCTGGTGCTGACCAACTGCACATTCGATGGCCACATCGCCAACGTGCGGCGCACCATGCTGGAGTGCCTGGCGATCAAGCCAGACCTGATCTTCCTGTGGGACGAGGCGTGGTTCGGTTACGCGCGATTCTCGCCGCTGCTGCGCATGCGCACCGCCATGGGCGCTGCGTACAAGGTGCGCAAGATGATGCGGGATCCGGCCTACCGCGAGCAGTACGAGGCGTTCAAGGCGTCGGTGAAGGACATTCCCGATACGGACGCTCGCCTGCTGGACATGCCACTGTTGCCCGACCCCGACGTGACGCGCGTGCGCGTGTACGAAACGGATTCCGTCCACAAGTCGATGTCGGCCTTGCGGCAGGGGTCGATCATCGTTGTGGCCGACCAGGACTTCCACAAGGTGGAGGCGCCGTTCAAGGAGGCGTTCTTCACCCATACTTCGACGTCACCGAACCTGCAGATCATTGCGTCGATCGACCTGGCGCGACGCCAGATGGAGCTGGAAGGCTATGAGCTGGTACAGCGTGCGCTACAGCTGGCCATCGAACTGCGCCAGGAAATCAACGATCACCCGCTGATCTCGAAGTACTTCCGCGCGGCGACGCCGGCCGAGATGATTCCCGAGGTGTACCGGGTGTCGGGGTACGCCGACTACGCGATGCCGGGCAGGACGCTGGCAGACACCGCACAGGCCATGCGCGAGGATGAATTCTTCCTCGATCCCACACGCATCACGCTGCTGTGCGGCAACGCCGGCTACGATGGCACGCAGTTCAAGGGGCTGCTGGCCGAAAAGTACGACATCCAGATCAACAAGACGTCACGCAACAGCGTGCTGGTGCAGATCAACATCAACAACACCCGAAGCGACCTGGCGCACCTGATCAAGGCCCTGGCCGATCTGTCGCGCGATATCGACCGGCGGCTCGAAGAGGGCGGCGAGAACGAGCGTGCAACATTTGCGGCGCGCGTCAAGGCGCTGGTGGAAGACGTGCCCGACCTGCCGAACTTCAGCCGCTTCCACAACGCGCTGCGGCTTGACAGCAAGAGCGCCACGCCCGAAGGGGACATGCGCACCGCGTATTACCTGGCCTATCGGCCGGAATGCTGCGAATACATTAAGCTCAATGACCCGCTCATCGACCAGCGGCTGGCCGACGGGCCCGAGCTGGTGTCGGCGAAGTTCGTGATTCCCTATCCGCCCGGCTTTCCGATCATGGTGCCCGGCCAGGTCATCACGCCGGAGACCATCGCGTTCATGCGCAAGCTCGATGTCAAGGAGATACACGGGTTCAACGCGGCACGCGGGCTGGAACTGATCCGGCCCGAGGCGCTGGAGGCATTGCGCAAGTCATGACCTGCTGCGCAACGATTTTTCATGTCCGATGAGGCGACTGTGATGGCCACTGTGATACGTAACGGAAACTGGCAGGGGAAAGGACGGGGCAGGGGCCATGCGAAGGCCTGCGTGCTGGCATGGCTGGCGCTGGTAGCCGCGCTGCCTGCCACGCCAGCGTGGGCCACCGAGCAGGCCCAGCAACGGCGCCAGGCACGCGACGTGCGGCAGGATACGCGTCAGGGTGCGCGCGAGACCAAGCAGGATTGTCGCGCGGCCGACCAGAAGAGCAATTCGGCATGCCGGCAGGACAAGCGGCAGACCAAGCAGGGCGGCCGGGAGGCGGCGCGGGATATCAAGTACTAGGCGACCCGCGGATTGCTGGCGGGCGGCCCCGCCAGCTCCCGGGCCCCCTTCAGGCTCGCTTCAGCACATCGATCCGGTTCCGGTAGGCGCGCTGCAGGCAGGCCTTGTCACTGCACCGGTTGCGCTCGTCGCGCAACCAGGTTCGCTGGTCATCCCGAATGCGCGTCTTGTTGGCCGTGGACGCGAGCTTGCGGCCATACAAGTCGGCCAGCTCCTTGTCGGCCCGCGCCAGATCGGTATCGCCGCACACCAGTTGCGAAGCGATCGAAGTGAGCCGGCTGCAATCGAAACTGCGCGTCAGGGCGGCGTGGGTGTCATTCCGTTTTTCGATGGGCCCCGGCTTGCAGAGCCCTTGCAGCGACCGGCATACGACGTTGCGGCCCACCCAGGCCATCTCGTGCGCGCCGTGGTCCGCCACGAAGCGGTTGATGGCGGCATGGGTCACGCCTCGCTGCATGGCGTTTGCCGCGACGATCTCGTTACACAGGGAATCCGACAGCAGGGCGGCCCCCTGGCGCTTGTAGCAACTGTGGAAGCCCAGCAGTCCGGATCCCAGGATGCTGCGGCGCTCCCCCGACGCAAAAACGATCGACGCACAGGCCGACGCACACCGGGCACCGTCAGGCACCGCGGTGTAGACGCGCACCTTGTCCATCGCGTCCACCAGCCGGAAGGCGGCCTCGACGTTGCCGCCGGGGCTGTCCAGGATCAGCGTGACGAGGCCTTCGTCGTCGCGGTCTGCGATCCGGGCCACGGCCCCGAACTTGTCGGCGTCACCGTCCTCGATGCGACCTTGACCAACGATCATTCGCCGGTTCAGTTCGGGCTGGTGGTAGATGCGAAATTCCATGGCGGTGGCGGCGGCGGAAAAAAGGCCGCCCAGCACCAGTAATGCCCGCAAGGCGAGCAGGAATGGCACAGGCCCGGCTGGTCCGGCATGACTATCGGCAGATGGCATCGCCGCCTCGCTTTTCTCGCAAATATGCAAAAATGTCACGGATCAACCGATATAGTGTTGCCCGGTGCACACATCAGAGAAGTGGGGTTCTTCAAATTCTTTCGCAAGGCCAGACGCGGGCCGGCTGAAGCCAGGCCGGCGCCGACGGTCACGCCGCCTGCGCTGTATGTTCAGGATACAACCAGTTCCTACGAGCGCGTCTTCAATCGCGTGATGGAGAACGTGGTCGGCATCTCCCGTGCCGACGCCGCCGAGATTCTCGCCATCGTCAAGCGCAGCGGGTCAGACGGCCTGAACATGGCCGGCTATTTCGAGCAGGTGTATTCGGGTTATTTCAAGGGCCGGGACTGGACCTGGACCGAGTACGACGACTGGGCGGCCATTTTTGGCGAGATGGGCGCGTTCCCGTCGCACTGGACCGACATCGATCAGCCGCAGAAGGCGAAGACCCGCACCGAGGAACTGCTTGGCCAGCGTCTGCCGGATATCCGGGCGTTCCTGGATGCCCAGGGCGTCGCGTACTCGCCGCGCACCGGCAAGGTGCAACTGGTTGCGCTAGCCGAGCACACGGCTGGTCTCGAAGACTCCGCGCTGTGGCAGGCGGTGCTGGCAAGGCGCCGCCACGATGCGGAACTGGCGGTCGAGCGCCGGCCCCGGCTGCTCTATGACCTGCTGATGCGAACGATTGCCTACCGGGCCAAAAGCGAGCGCGATGTGGAACGCGCCAAGGCTGCCGGCGTCAAACGGTTCGACCTGATGCTCGCGATCGAGGCGGACCGGCCGTTCGTGGAGGTGGCGCGCAAGAAGAGCCCCTCGGCGGTGCCGCCTTTCTATCCCAACGACTTCACGTTGTTGCGGCCGATCATCGAGAACGGCGAATCCGGCGCCCGGTAGCCGCAGCATAACGATGCCATCGGCGGGCGGCCGGGTTGCCGTGCCGCGCGGGCCGGATCATGCCTGTCGGGACGACGTTCGCGATGCGATACCGGCATGGCAGTTACAATTCGTGAACGCCCCTTTGCCGCTTGACCTCCCGGACGCCCCTGCCCATGGATCACAACCTGACCCTCATCACCACGCTCGCCGCAGGCTTTGGTATCGCGCTTGTGCTCGGATTCCTCGCGGAGCGCATGAAGATACCGGCGCTGGTCGGCTATCTCGTGTCGGGCATCATCATTGGCCCCGGCACGCCCGGCTTTGTCGCGGATGTCCACCTGGCCGCCCAGCTTTCCGAGATCGGCGTGATGCTGCTGATGTTCGGCGTGGGCCTGCATTTCTCGTTGAGCGACCTGCTGGCCGTCAAACGCATCGCCATACCCGGCGCCGTGGTACAGATGGCCATTGCCACGCTGCTGGGCATGGCCATTGGGTGGGGCTGGGGCTGGCACTGGGGCACCGGGCTGATCTTCGGGCTGTCGCTGTCGTGCGCCAGTACGGTGGTGCTGCTCAAGGCGCTGGAAAGCCGGGGGGTGCTGGAAACCATGAATGGCCGCATCGCGGTCGGCTGGCTGGTGGTGGAGGATCTGGCCACGGTGCTGGTGCTGGTGCTGCTGCCGCCGCTGGCCGGGCTACTGGGCGGGACGGTGAACGCCGACGCGCAGGCTTCGCAGTCGATCGGCATGACGGTGTTCCAGACGCTGCTGCAGGTGGTGGCCTTTATCGCGCTGATGCTGATCGCGGGGCGTCGGGTGTTGCCATGGTTGCTGTGGCAGGTGGCCAAGACCGGCTCGCGCGAGCTGTTCACGCTGGCGGTGGTGGCGGTAGCAATTGGCATCGCGTTCGGCGCGGCCGAGATTTTCAGCGTGTCGTTCGCGCTCGGCGCCTTCTTTGCCGGCATGGTGATGCGCGAATCGCAGTTCAGTCACCGCGCGGCTGAAGAATCGCTGCCGCTGCGCGATGCGTTCTCGGTGCTGTTCTTCGTTTCGGTCGGCATGCTGTTCAAGCCGGAGATCCTGGTGGAACAGCCGCTGCACGTGCTGGCCGTGGTGGCCGTTATCGTGGTGGGCAAGTCGCTGGCTGCATTCGCGCTGGTGCTGGCGTTCCGCTACCCGCTCAATACGGCGCTGACGGTGTCGGCCAGTCTGGCCCAGATTGGCGAATTCTCGTTCATCCTCGCGGGGCTTGGTGTGACGCTCGGCCTGCTGCCGGAAGAGGGCATGAGCCTGATCCTGGCGGGCGCCCTGATCTCCATCGCCCTGAATCCGCTGCTGTTTGCGGCGCTGGAGCCCGTGCGGCGCTGGATTCTGGCGCGTTCGGCCATTGCCCGCAACCTGGAACAGCGTGGCGACCCGTATGCCGAACTGCCGGTGACGACCGAGCGCAAGTATCTGCAGGGCCAGGTGGTGCTGGTCGGCTACGGGCGAGTGGGCCGCCGGATCGCCAAGGCGATGCAGGAGCGAGGCATCCCGTTCGTGATTGCCGACGAAAACCGCGAGCTGGTGGAGAGCCTGCGCAAGGCCGGCTTTGCGGCGGTGTCGGGCAATGCGGCCGACCCGGCCGTGCTGATCCAGGCGCATATCGCCCATGCAGCCATGCTGGTGGTGGCCGTGCCGGAACCGCTGTACGTACGGCAAATGGTGGAGACCGCCCGCACGCTCAATCCGCATGTCGAGGTGGTTCTGCGCACCCACAGCGAGGACGAGTCGAAGCTGCTGCGCAAGGAAGGGCTGGGCACCGTGTTCTATGGCGAGGAGGAACTGGCCAAGGGCATGTCCGGCCATGTGCTCGGGCGTTTCGTGCCCGAGAACGTGAATGGCGCCAGCGCGGTGGCCCTGTAGCAAGCGGGCGGGCGACTGGACGCTCAAAGGTAGCGTTCGGCCTCGTCGAGCAGGGCGCGTGGCGACACCATGTCGCCACGCGCGAAGTTGACCAGCGTGAACGCGCGCACCAGCGGCGGATCGCCCGGCACGTGGGCGGTCAGCAGGTCGAGGTCACTGGCCGGCGTCGTGCTGTCCGGCGCCAGCAGCACATTCGTCGCGCTCAGGCGCAGCGGACGATGTGCGATGGAAAATCGGGCTGGCGCGTCGGCAAGCGTTTCATGCAGGCATTCGAGCTGCCGCTCCAGCGTGCCGGGGGTCGCGCTCAGCTCGGAGAGTGCCTGTTCGTTGGTTGCGATCTGTTCGCGCAGCGACGCGGCCTCGGCGGCGCTGACCGGCGCATCGCCGCCCACCACCGACCGCATGCCTGTGCCCTGGCGCTCGAACAGGTGCAGGCGCGCCAGCAGCAAGGTCTGCTCGCGATCGAGTTCGTCGCGGCGCGTCTTGCCCGAGGTGAACCGGGCCAGGGACTCCAGCGCCAACTGGTCGAACATCCGGCGCACGATCTCGTCGCGCAAGGCCGCGTCCGAATCGGCGATGATCGTGATCCGGTGCTCGCTGAAGCTGATGTTTGTCTGCGGCACGTCGGATCGCATCACTTCGCCTTCCAGCGCTACCCCTAGCGTGCGTCGCTCGGTCATGGTCATGCCAAGCACGGCGGTGGCCGTCTGCGTAGCCGGGGATGTGCCGAAAAATTCCCGTAGTTCGGGCGAGCGGCTGAACGTCAGCGCCACATCGTGCGGTGTGCCGAAGAAGGCGTGGATATAGGGGTCGATGCCCCATGCATGGTCGCTGGCTTCGCGCGGTGCAGGAACGTCGTGGACCAGCGTGCGCACGTGCGTCAGCGCCTGGGCCAGGGCAGGCCGCAACTGCCGCTCATAGTGCGATACCAGCCGCAGGCGGGGATTGAGCCGGGTGACGCGCTCCGCGAGTTCGGCAATCGCGTGCTTGTCGTGTTCGTCCGCGTGCGTGGTTCGCTCGCGCATCCATCCGATCAGACCCATTGTTCCGCTCCCGGCCAGTGTCCGCGTCCAGAGGGCGGAGGGCATCCGCCACGGTAGCTGCTACTGGATTGTAGGCAATGGCCCTGGCTGGCGCCTTACTGACGGGCCTGCGTCCCCGTCAGCCGGTTCGGGCCCGGCAGGCAGCCCAGCAGCACATCGAACGCCGGGCCGATATGTTCCTCGGGCACGCAGGCGTAGCCAAGCAGCAGGCCCTTCTGGACCGCCTGCCCCAGGTAGTATCGCGACAGCGGACGGACGATGATGCCGCGGTCGCGCGCCGTGGCGGCAATGGCCACGTCGTCGGCATCGTCGGGCAGCCGCAGTACGAGGTGCAGCCCCGCGTTGCTGCCCTGGCGGTTCAGCGCGGCGGGGCCCAGGTAGCGCTCGATCAGGTCGGCCAGCATCGCACGGCGCCGGGCGTAGAGCGGCCGCATGCGGCGGATATGAGCGGCATAGTCGCCAGCCTGCATGAACTCCGCCACCGTGGCCTGTGTCATGAGGTGGCCGGCGCGGTACAGGTCGGCGTGCGCGGTCTGGAACGATGCGGCCAGGGCGCGTGGCAACACCAGATATCCCATGCGCAGCCCCGGATACAACGTCTTGCTGAAGGTGCCGATGTAGATCACTGGGGCATCTGGCTCCATCCCCTGCAGTGACGGGATGGGCTGGCCCGAAAAGCGGAATTCGCTGTCGTAGTCGTCCTCGACGATCCAGCTGCCGTGCTGGCGCGCGAATTCCAGCAGCGCGCGACGGCGCTTCAGGCTCATGACAGCGCCCATCGGATACTGGTGGGACGGTGTCACGAAGACAAAGCGGGGCGCGGGCGCATCGGCCGTGGTATCGGTGTCCGGCAGCGTCAGCCCGTCGTCGTCCACGGGCATTGGCACCATGCCGATGTCGCACACCTGCAGCACGCTGCGAATGCCCCAGTAGCCGGGCTCTTCCACCCACGCCTGGTCGCCGGGCGACCCGAGCAGGCGCACCACGAGATCGATGGCCTGGTGGATGCCCTCGGTGATCAGCACCTGTCCGGCGTCGCAGCGCACCGAGCGCGCCACGCGCAGGTGGTTTGCCACGGCTTCGCGCAAGGCCGGCAAGCCGCCGCCGTGACTGTAGCTGAGCCATTCCGGCTGGGGATTGCGCCACAGCCGTGCCGAAATCTGGGCATAGCGGCGGTGCGGAAACCGGCGCAGATCCGGCACGCCCGGCATGAACGCTCCCCACTGCGTGGGCGATGCCGAGGCATTGTCGATCAGCCGGCGGCCCCGGGCCGACAGCCCGGGCATCTCGCGCGGCCCGGCGTCCGCCACCATGGCGGCCGTCGCGTTGAGATAGCTCTCGGGCGCCGTATCGGCCACAAACGTGCCGCTGCCTGTGCGGGCACGCAGATAGCCTTCGGCCAGGAGCTGCTCGTACGCATACATCACCGTGTTGCGCGACAGGCCCATTTCCGCCGCCAGATCGCGCTGCGGCGGGAGCCGGGTGGCGGGGGGCAGGCTGCCATCGAGGATGGCCCCGCGGATGCACGCATAGAGGCCCCGGTTCAGGGGCTTGCCAAAGGCCGCCAGGCCATCGGGCCCGAGGCGCTGGAGCAGCAGGTCACCGCAGATCGACTTCAATTGGCACCATTGAATTTATGAAAGTGGCGCTGGATTGTAGGGCCAAATGTGATTGAAATGTGCGGAATCGCTGTGCAGTGCCGGACGGATATCCGGCGCGGCCGCTGCCGGCGCCGACCTGCCCCCTTTGCATTCCGACCATGAAAAACATCGAACTGAATCAACGCCGCAGCCTTGCCACGCCCCGGGGCGTGGGCGTGATGTGCGACTTCTACGCCGAGCGCGCCGAGAACGCGACGCTGTGGGACGTCGAAGGCCGCGCCTATACGGACTTCGCCGCCGGCATCGCCGTGCTGAACACGGGTCACCGGCATCCGCGCGTGATGCAGGCCGTGGCCGCCCAGCTGGAGCGTTTCACCCATACTGCGTACCAGGTCGTGCCGTACCAGAGCTACGTGTCGCTGGCCGAGCGCATCAACGCGCTGGTGCCGATTACCGGCCTCAACAAGACCGCGCTGTTTACCACCGGCGCGGAAGCGGTGGAGAACGCGATCAAGATCGCGCGCGCCCATACGGGCCGTCCGGGCGTCATCGCGTTCGCTGGCGGATTCCACGGCCGCACGCTGCTGGGCATGGCGCTGACCGGCAAGGTGGTGCCGTACAAGGTGGGCTTCGGACCGTTCCCGTCGGACATATTTCACGCGCCGTTTCCCGGCACGCTGAACGGCGTGAGCACGGAACAGGCGCTGCAGGCGCTGGAAATGCTGTTCAAGACCGACATCGATCCGCAACGCGTGGCCGCCATCATCGTGGAGCCGGTGCAGGGCGAAGGCGGCTTTCAGCCGGCGCCCGCGGATTTCATGCGCGGCCTGCGCGCCGTATGCGATCGCCACGGCATCGTGATGATCGCAGACGAAGTGCAGACCGGCTTCGGGCGCACCGGCAAGCTGTTTGCCATGTCGCACCACGACGTGCAGCCGGACCTGATCACGATGGCCAAGAGCCTGGCCGGCGGCATGCCGCTGTCAGCCGTGTGTGGCCGTGCCGAGATCATGGACGCACCGCTGCCTGGCGGGCTCGGCGGCACCTATGCGGGCAATCCGCTGGCCGTGGCCGCTGCCCACGCCGTGATCGACACCATCGCCGACGAGCAGCTGTGCGAACGCGCCACGCAACTGGGCGCGCAACTGCGGGCCCATCTCGAAGCGTTGCGTGCGCAGTGCCCGGCGATGGCCGAGGTGCGCGGCCTGGGTTCGATGATCGCTGCCGAGTTCGTCGATCCGGCCACCGGCGAGCCCAGTGCGGAGCATGCGAAGCGCGTGCAGACGCGTGCGATGGAAGCGGGTCTGATCCTGCTGACCTGCGGCACCTACGGCAACGTCATCCGCTTCCTGTACCCGCTGACGATTCCGCAGGCGCAGTTCGATGCGGCGCTGGCCGTGCTGACCAGGGCGCTGATCGACTGAAGCCACTGGCGTGGGCCTGCGGCAAGACGCAGCGCGAGCCATCCAGAGAGAACGCCGGGCACACCAATAGTGCCTTGGCACCAGGGAGACAACACCAGCCTGCGGGCGCACCGGAAAGACTAACCAAACCGGTGCGCCAGATACGCAAACTTCATCGAACTGAAGGGGGCGGACGGGGCTCGTGTCAACGACGCAGCGATGCCAGTGGCACGCAAATTGCGGACGGAATGATGGCATCCAGCGTGTTCGCGCGGATCGCCATCGTTCGATTCAATGAGGGTACAGACATGCGTTTCTCTTCTTTCCGAGCACTACTTTCCATCGGCCTGATCGCCGCGTCGTCGCTGGCGCTGGCGCAAGGCGCGCGCGACTGGCCAACGCAGCCAGTGCGCATCGTGGTGCCGTTCCAGGCCGGTTCGGCCACCGACCTGATCACGCGGCAACTGGGCGCGGGCCTGGCCAGGGAGTACGGCCAGAGCTTCGTGGTGGAAAACCGGCCGGGCGCCGCCGCGATGATCGGCAGCGAAGTCGCGGCGCGTGCGTCGGGCGACGGCTATACGCTGCTGATGTCGGGGCCGGCGTCGATGGTGACCAACCGCTTCCTGTACAAGAAGCTCAGCTACGATCCGGACGCCTTCGAGAAGGTTGCCGTGGTGGCGATCACTCCGAACATCCTGCTGTCGAATCCATCGCTGCCGTTCAAGACGCTGCCCGAGATGGTGGCCTATGCGAAGGCCAACCCGGGCAAGCTGTCGTACGCATCGTTCGGCACCGGTACGACGTCGCATATCGCCGGTGAAATGCTCAAGGCCGCGGCCGGCATCGACATCGTCCACGTGCCGTACAAGGGCGCGGGCGAGGCGATTCCGGCGCTGTTGTCGGGCCAGGTGTCGATGTATTTCGACACCATCATGACGGGCCTGCCCTACGTGAAGGCGGGCAAGCTGCGCGCGCTGGGCATGTCCACCGCAAAGCGTTCGCCGCAGGCGCCCGAAATCCCGACCATTGCCGAGCAGGGCTACGCAGGCTTCGATATCGCGCCGTGGTATGGCATCGTGGCACCCAGGGGCACGCCGGCCGATGTGGTGGTCAAGCTCAATACATCGATCAACAAGCTGCTGGCCACGCCCGAATTCCGCGAAAAGCTGGCCGCGACCGGCGCCGAGCCGCGTGGCGGCAGTGTCAACGACTTCACAGCGATGATCAACGCGGAGATCCCGCGCACTGAGAAACTCGTGAAGCAGTCCGGCGTCGCCCTGCAGTAACGCTGCCGCAGCAACCTCGTGGCGCTTCCAGCCGGGGCGCCATGTCCTTATTTCCTTACCTGTTCCGCCCATGTTGCCTTTCGATTGGTCTTTCCCGTATCCGTCCCAGAAGATGCCGCTGCTGGCCGCCAACGCCGTCAGCACCAGCCAGCCGCTGGCCGCGCAGGCCGGCTTGCGCATGCTCTACGAAGGCGGCAACGCCATCGACAGCGCGATTGCCACGGCCATTGCGCTGACCGTGGTGGAGCCCGTCATGAACGGCATCGGGGGCGACATGTTCACCCTGGTCTGGCATGAAGGGCAGCTCTACGGCCTGAATTCCAGCGGCCGCGCGCCCGCGGCCTGGACGCCCGACTACTTTGCCGGACGCGACCGCATGCCGTCGGTCGGCTGGGACACCGTAACGGTGCCCGGCCAGGTGGCGGGCTGGAAGGCGCTATCGGCGCGTTTCGGCAAGCTGCCGTTCGCACGGCTGTTCGTGCCGGCCATCGAATACGCGGAGCAGGGCTTCATGGTCTCGCCGCAGATCGCGCGCCAATGGGCAGCACAGGTGCCGGTGCTGCGCGACCAGCCCGGCTTCGCCAAGGCCTTCATGCCCAATGGCCGGGCGCCGCAGGCCGGCGAGCGGTGGCGTTTTCCGGAGCAGGCCGCCACGCTGCGCAAGATTGCAGAGAGCGATGGCGAGAGCTTCTATCGGGGCGAACTGGCCGAGCGCATCGTGGCGTTTGCCCAGGAAACGGGCGGCGCGCTGCGTGCCGGTGATCTGGCCGCGCATCAGCCTGCATGGGTCGAGCCGATGAAGCAGGACTTCCGCGGCTACACGCTCCACGAGATTCCGCCCAACGGGCAGGGCATTGCCGCGCTGATCGGCCTGGGCATTCTGGATCGCTTCGACCTGGAAGCCATGGGCGTGGACAGCGCCGATTTCTACCACGTCAGCATCGAAGCCATGAAGCTGGCCTTTGCCGACCTGCACCGGCACGTGTCGGACCCGGCCACGATGCAGTACGCGCCGGCGTCGTTCCTGGACCCGGCATACCTGGCCGAACGCGCCGCACTGATCGACCTGAAGCGCGCGGGCGCCCCGTCGGCCGGCATGCCGAAGATGGGCGGCACCGTGTACCTGACGGCAGCCGACGCGGCGGGGTCGATGGTGTCCTTCATCCAGTCGAACTATCGCGGGTTTGGCTCGGGCGTCGTGGTGCCAGGTACGGGCATTTCGCTGCACAACCGTGGCGAAGGCTTCAACCTGAAGCCGGGCCATGCCAATTGCGTGGCGCCGGGCAAGCAGCCGATGCACACGATCATTCCGGGCTTTGTCACCCGCAATGGCGCGCCGGTGATGTCGTTCGGCGTGATGGGCGGGTCGATGCAGGCGCAGGGCCACGTACAGATGATGGCCCGGCTGGCCGCGTTCGGCCAGAACCCGCAGGCGATGAGCGACGCGCCGCGCTTCCGGGTGGAGCACGGTCCGGTGGTCAACGTCGAACACCACCTGCCCGCCGATGTGGTAGCGGCGCTGCGCGAGCGTGGCCACCGGGTGGAGGTGGCGCCGCGCGACAGCCTGGAATTCGGCTCCGCCCAGCTGATCTACAAGGCGGAACATGGCTTTATCGCCGCATCGGACTCGCGGCGCGACGGGCAGGCCGTGGGATTCTGACCATCGGACGGTGACCGGGGAGGGGCCCGGCACCGCAGCGGGGGTATCGCAGGACACCCATCACGATTCGTGATACCCCCATGCCGGACAAGGGCTTAGCAGCGTTTCGCCCTGCGGATAGAGTCGCGGACAGACTCACGAAGGCATAGACAGCCGTGTCCATCCCCACTCACAATCCCCGCAGGCAGGGCGTCCGCGCATGATCGACGTCCTCGTAATCGGTGGCGGCAACGCCGCCCTCTGCGCCGCACTGATGGCCCGCGAGGCCGGCGCCAGCGTCATGCTGCTGGAAGCCGCGCCACGCGAATGGCGCGGCGGCAATTCATCCCACACCCGCAACCTGCGCTGCATGCACGACGCGCCGCAGGACGTGCTGGTCGACGCGTACCCCGAAGAGGAATACTGGCAGGACCTGCTCAAGGTCACTGGCGGCCTGACTGACGAGAAGCTGGCCCGGCTGGCCATCCGTGCGTCGTCGACCTGCCGCGACTGGATGCGCAGCCACGGCGTGCACTTCCAGCCGCCGCTGTCGGGGGCCCTGCATGTGGCGCGCACCAACGCGTTCTTCATGGGCGGCGGCAAGGCGCTGGTCAATGCGTACTACCGCAGCGCCGAACGGCTGGGCGTGCAGATCCGCTACAACGCGCCGGTCGATGCCATCGAACTCGACGGCAGCCGCTTCGTGGCGGCGCGCATCGGCAGCGAGCGGATCGAGGCCCGCGCCTGCGTGCTGGCAGCCGGCGGCTTCGAATCGAACCGCGAATGGCTGCGCGAGGCCTGGGGCCAGAACGAGCGCGGCGAATGGCCGGCGGACAACTTCCTGATTCGCGGCACCCGCTTCAACATGGGCGTGCTGCTCAAGCACATGATCGCCCAGGGCGCCGATGCCATCGGCGATCCGTCGCAGTCGCACTGCGTGGCCATCGACGCCCGCGCGCCGCTCTATGACGGCGGCATCTGCACGCGGATCGACTGCGTGTCGCTGGGCGTGGTGCTGAACGCCAATGCCGAGCGCTTCTATGACGAGGGCGAGGACTTCTGGCCCAAGCGTTACGCGATCTGGGGCCGGCTGGTGGCGCAGCAGCCGCAGCAGATCGGCTACTCGATCATCGATGCAAAGGCCGTGGGCCGCTTCATGCCGCCGGTGTTCCCGGGCGTGAAGGCCGATACGCTGCCCGAACTGGCCCGCAAGCTGGGCCTGGACGAAGCCACCTTCATGCGCACCGTCAACGACTTCAACGCCGCCTGCCGCGTGGGCAAGTTCGACCATACGACGCTGGATGACTGCCACACCGAAGGCGTGACCCCGGCCAAGACGCACTGGGCCCGGCCGATCGACACCGCGCCGTTCTTCGGCTATGCCCTGCGTCCCGGCATCACCTTCACCTATCTGGGACTCAAGGTGAACCAGGAGTCGGCCGTGCACTTCGGCGGCAAGCCCAGCCAGAACCTGTTCGTGGCGGGCGAGATGATGGCCGGCAACGTGCTCGGCAAGGGCTATACGGCCGGCGTGGGCATGGCCATCGGCACGGCATTCGGCCGTATCGCCGGCACCCAGGCCGCCAGGGCGGCAAACGCGGCCAGCCGCGCAGGCACGGCAATTCAGGCACCACGGGAAGAGGAACATGCAACATCTTGAAGCACTGACGCGCGAGGCTGCGGCGTTGGCCAACGGTGCGCTGCCCCTGACCGGCGACGAAGCCGAAGTCGCCCGTACCTTGCAGATCTGCAATGCCTGCCGCTACTGCGAAGGCTTCTGCGCGGTCTTCCCGGCCATGACGCGGCGGCTGGAATTCCCCAAGGCGGATATCCACTACCTGGCCAACCTGTGCCACAACTGCGGCGCCTGCTATCACGCGTGCCAGTACGCGCCGCCCCATGAGTTTGCCGTCAACATCCCGCAGGCGATGGCCAAGGTCCGCGTGCAGACGTATGGCGACTACGCGTTTCCGGCCGCGCTGGGTGGCCTGTACCGGCGCGCCGGCATGACGATGGCGCTGGCACTGGCCGGCGGCCTGGCGCTGTTCCTGCTGATGGTGCTGGCCATGCGCGGCACGCTCTGGCATGAACCGCTGGCCGGCAATTTCTACGCCATCTTCCCGCACAACCTGCTGGCGGCAATGTTCGGCGTGGTGTTCCTGTTTGCCTGCGGGGCGCTGGGCATCGGCGTGACGCGGTTCTGGCGCAAGGTCACGCCCGGCACGCGCAGCGGCGACGAACGCGGTGCCGCCACCGGCGGCGCGGTACACGATGCGCTGAAGCTGAAGTACCTGGATGGCGGGCACGGGCAGGGCTGCAACAACGACGACGACGCGTTCACGCTGTTGCGCCGCCGCTTCCATCACTTCACGTTCTACGGCTTCATGCTGTGCTTTGCGGCCACAGCCGTGGCCACGCTCTACCACTACCTGCTGAACCTGCACGCGCCGTATCCGGTCACGAGCCTGCCGGTGCTGCTGGGCATCGCGGGAGGCATCGGCCTGCTGGTCGGGCCGGCCGGCCTGCTTTGGCTGAACCTGAAGCGCGACGAGCGCACGATGGATACGAAGCAGAAGCCGATGGACCGTGGCTTCATCGCGCTGCTGTTCCTGACCAGCGCAAGCGGTCTGGCGCTGCTGGCGTTCCGCGACACCGGCGCCATGGCCGCGTTGCTGGCCGTCCACCTCGGCATTGTGATGGCGCTGTTCCTGACCTTGCCCTATGGCAAGTTCGCGCACGGCATCTTCCGCAGCGCGGCGCTGCTCAAGTTCCATATCGAAAAACGCCGGCCCAGCGATCTTGCGCTGGGCTCGGACTGAACCGCATCCACTGAATCCAGATACCGAATCCACCAAGGAGACACATCATGACGAAACCCGGTGTGCTGAGCATCCCGTCGATGCGCGGCCAGTGCAGCGATGTGGAATGGCAGGCGCGCGTGGACCTGGCCGCCTGCTACCGGCTGGTCGAGCTGTATGGCATGGCCGACATGATGGCCAACCATATCTCGGTGCGTGTGCCGGACGAGGAAGACGCGTTCCTGATCAACCCGTACGGCATGATGTACGAGGAGATCACGGCGTCGTGCCTGATCAAGGTGGACCACGCCGGCAAGATCCTTTCGACGCCCGACTTCGGCCCGCTGAACTACGGCGTGAACAAGGCCGGCTACGTGATCCACAGCGCCGTGCACCACGCGCGCCCCGAGGTGGCCTGCGTGATCCACACGCACAGCTGGGCATCGATGGCCGTGTCGTCGCTGGCATGCGGGCTGCTGCCGATCACCCAGACCGCCATGCGCTTCCTGAAGATCGGCTACCACGACTACCAGGGTGTGGTGCTGGACACCGCCGAGCAGGAGTCCCTGATTGCAGACCTGGGCCGTGGCGAGGCGCTGATCCTGCGCAACCACGGCGCGCTGACCGTGGGCAATTCGGTAGGGGAGGCCTTCAACTGGATGCACCGGCTGGAACTGGCCTGCCGCTCGCAGGTGGCGGCCATGTCGTGCAATACGCCGCTGCAACAGGTCTCGCCCGAGGTGCTGGAGGAAACCTGGAACAACTATCAGCCCGGCACGCGCCGTCCCTACGGCCTGATGGAATGGCCGGCGCTGCTGCGCAAGCTCGACCGGCTTGACCCGAGCTTCCGGGACTGACGGGCGGACGGCATCGATCCTTCGCTATCGGTTTTCGCCCTGCCGCCACGTTGCGGCTGAGGGGGCCCGGGGCAGGGCCTTTCGACCCCCCAAAGCTCTCGCCCCTACGCCGGGGCGAAAAACGCAGCGCATAAGAACTATTACCTGATAAAGCCCCGCTTCGCAGGCTGGAGTAGACAAATGAACCGCAGAACCCTGCTGGCGCAGATCCTTGCGCTGGGTGCCGCCCCCTATGTACTCAGCGCCCGCGCGCAGCCCGGCAAGCCCGTGACGCTGATCGTGCCGTTCGCGCCCGGCGGCAACCTCGACGTCGTGGCGCGCGCCATTGCCCCGGCGCTGGAACAGACCCTCGGCCGCAACGTGATCGTCGATAACCGCCCCGGCGCGGGCGGCGTGATCGGCGCCTCGGCCGTGGCGCGGGCCGAGCCCGATGGGTCCACGCTGCTGGTCACCACGCCCAACGCGGTGGTGGTGCTGCCCAAGATGACGCGCACCAACTTCAAGCTGGCGAGCTTTAGTCCGGTGGGCCTGGTGTCCACCACGTCGCTGGTCGTGGTCGTGAAGGGCGGCGATACGCGTTTCAAGGATGTCGAGGCGCTGCTGGCCTATGCGCGGGCCAATCCGGGCAAGCTGGCGGCGGGCCACGCTGGCCCTGGCACGACCAACCACATGGCGCTGCTCCAGCTGGAGGATGCCGCGAAGATCCGGCTCAACCAGGTGCCCTACAAGGGGTCGGCCCCGGCGCTGGTCGACCTGATGGGCGGCCAGATCGACATGGTGGTGGACCAGCTGACCAGCTCGGCACCGCATATCCAGTCCGGCGCGTTGCGCGCGCTGGCGGTGATGTCGCGCGACCGCGATGCCACGCTGCCCAAGGTGCCGACGTTGCGCGAAGCGGGTCTGGCCAATTTCGAGGCCACCACGGCTACCGGCCTGCTGGCGCCTGCTGGCACGCCGGCCACGGTGATCGACACCATTAACGCCGCGCTGCGCAAGGCGCTGACCGAAGGCAGCGTCAAGAGCCGTCTGCAGAACGTGGGCAGCGTAGCGCAGGCATCGTCGCCGCAGGAACTGCTGGCATCGCTGCAGAAGGAAGACGCCCGCGCGCAGGCGCTGGCCACCGCCGGCCGGCTCAAGGCTGCCGAGTAATCGCACCGAAGGCACCTGAACAAGCGAAGGAATCCATGACACGCCCCTGCCTGCCCCCGCTGGCATCGATCACGCCGCTGTCGTTCCGGGCACCCAGTGGCGCCTGCGACAGCCATGCCCACGTATTCGGGCCCTATGGCCGCCACCCGCTGGCCGATGACCGCAGCTACACGCCGGCCGAGCATCCGGCCGAAGCGTTCATAGCCCATCTCGACGAACTGGGCCTGACGCGTGGGGTGCTGGTGACGGCCAGCGCCAGCGGCACCGACAACAGCGTGGTGATCGACGCCCTGCGCCAGTACCCCGCCCGGCTGCGCGGCATTGCCGTGCCGGCAGCCGATACCACCGATGCAAAGCTTGACGCCTGGCACGACGCCGGCGTGCGCGGCGTCCGCATCAACCTGTACCAGATCGGCGGCCATGCGGTGTACCGCAATGGCGTGGGCATCGACGTGCTGGAGGCCCTCGCGCCGCGGCTGAAGGCGCGCGGCTGGCACGCGCAGATCTGGATCCACGCTCCCGATCTGGTGGAACTAGGCCCGCGCCTGAAGGCGCTGGGGCTGCCGCTGGTGATCGACCACATGGGCCGCATGGCCACGTCGCGCGGTGTGGGCGATGCGGGATTCCAGGCGCTGTGCGCGCTGCTGGCCGAGGGCGTGGCCTGGACAAAGATATCGGGCGCCGACCGCCTGCAGCCCGCCGGCGCGCCGTACCGCGAGGTCGATCCGTTCGTGGCGGCGCTGCTGGCGGCCAATCCGGAGCAGATCGTCTGGGGTTCCGACTGGCCGCACATCAACTATTTCGATCCGGCGCAGATGCCAGACGACGGCGTGCTGTTCAACCTGCTGTCGCGCTGGATCCCCGACGAGACCACCCGCCACCGCGTGCTGGTGGCGAACCCGGCCCGGCTATACGACTTCGGATAACGGCACCGAAGCAACCAAGACACCACAACGACAACGACTGGAACGGAGACATCGCATGCCCCCCACAACGCCCCGGAATACCCGCTGGAACAACGTCGCCATCAGGCTGCTGGCCTGCGCGCTGACGGCCGGCCTGACGCTGGCCGCGCCGGCTCGCGCCGACGACTATCCCACCAAGCCGGTGCGCGTGGTGGTGGCCTTCACGGCGGGCGGTACCACGGACATGCTGGCGCGCAGCGTCAGCCAGCAGCTGGCCCAACGCTTCAAGCAATCGTTCGTGGTGGACAACCGGCCCGGCGCCGGCGGCAATATCGGCACCGAATTCGTGGTGCGGTCGCCCGCCGACGGCTACACGATGCTGGTCAACTCGGTGGGGCCGATCTCGATCAACCAGACGCTCTACAAGAAGCTCAACTACGACCCGCTGACCGATCTGGTGCCGGTTGTGCAAATCGCCGACGTGCCCAATGTGCTGGTGGTGCATCCGTCGCTGCCTGTGAAGTCGTTCGAGGAGTTCGTGGCGTATGCCAAGGCCAACCCCGGCAAGCTGAACTACAGCTCCACGGGCGTGGGCACGTCGTCGCACCTGTCGGGCTTCATGCTGACCGAGCGGATCGGCACGCAGGCCACCCATATTCCGTACAAGGGCGCAGATGCGCTGAACGACCTGCTGTCCGGGCGCGTGCAGTTCATGTTCGCGACCATTCCTTCGGTGATGCCGCATATCCAGGCCGGCAAGCTGCGCGCACTGGCGGTGTCGAGCGCCAAACGTTCGCGCTCGCTGCCAGACCTGCCCACGGTCGCTGAAAAAGGCTTCCCGGGCTTCGAAGCCGGTTCCTGGTTCGGCTTCTTTGCGCCGAAGGGCACGCCGCAGGATGTGATCGCCAAGGTCAACCAGGCCGTCAACGAGGCGCTGCCGTCGCTGCAGGCGCAGATGATCCGCGAGGGCGCCGATCCGGTGGGCGGGTCGCCGAAGCAGTTCGGCGACTTCACGCGCAAGGAATATGTCAAGTGGAAGGCCGTGGTGAAAGCCTCCGGCGCCACGGTGGATTGAGCCGCGCCATGTCAAACGAAGCCCTGCGTATCCTGCTGTCCGCCGCTGCCTTGCAGTCGCACCACGCGGCTATCGACACGGCCATGGCGGCGGCCGGTGTGCCGTGGCAAGCGGTGCTCGTGCCCCAGGTGGACGAACCGCACACCGTCGACGCCGACGTGGCCTTTGTGTCGCGCGACGTGACCGGGCTGTCCACCAAGCACGAGATCCTGCCCGCCACGCAGCGGTTCTATACGGCGATGCTGGATGCACCGTCGCTACGCTGGACCCATACGCATTCGGCGGGCGCGGATCGCGCGATCTTTGGACAGCTGCGCCAGAGGGGCGTGACGGTTACCACGTCGTCGGGTGCCAACGCCGGCGTAGTGGCCCAGACGGCGCTGGCCGGCCTGCTGGCGCTGGCGCGCCATCTTCCGCAACTGATCGACGCGCAACGGGAGTCGCGCTGGGCGCCGCTGATCGGTAGCGGGCTGCCGCGGGACCTGCAGGGCCAGCGTGCCACCATCGTCGGGTGGGGCCCGATCGGGCAGCAGATCGGTGCGGTGCTGCGCGTGCTGGGGCTGGCGGTGACGGTGGTCAGACAGCGTGCCTCGCCGATGGAGACCGGATTCCAGGCGGTCACGTTCGAGCAGTTCGACGCCGTCCTGCCGGATACCGACTGGCTGATCCTCGCCTGTCCGTTGACCGATCGCACGCGCGGGCTGGTCGATCGCGCCGCCTTGCAGCGGCTGCCCGCCGGGGCTCGGCTGGTGAACGTGGCGCGCGGTGAGGTGGTCGACGAACCGGCACTGATCGATGCCTTGCGCGCCCAAAGACTTGGCGGCGCGTACCTGGACGTGTTCGCCCATGAGCCGCTGGCGGCGTCGTCGCCAGTCTGGTCGCTGCCAAACGTCATTGCCACGCCGCACAGCGCGGGCTTCTCGGACGGCAATGCCGCGCGCGTGGTCGATATCTTCCTGGATAATCTGCGACGTTGGTCGACGGGCGAAACCCTTGTAAACCGGGTGGAGTGATCAATTTCAGACGCGTCTGCATGGTATTGCGGAAATTTCAGCAACCTGCGCGGCGGCAAACGCGTCGACAATAGGTCATCGCATTTTCGACCCGCCACGACCGTGCCCAATACCGCGACCCCCGCACCGACCCCTGCACCGACAGCCGCACCGACGGCCGCACAGGCGGCAACCCTCCAGACGTTGCCACGCATCGTCGTCGCCGAAGACAATCCTGTATGCCTGCTGGTGCTTGTCGAGCAGTTACGTGCCATTGGCGGATGCGAGGTCGTGGCCTGCGAGGACGGCCACGATGCCTGGGCTGCGCTGCAGGGCGGCGCGGATTTGCTGTTGACCGATGTCGGCCTGCCGGGCATGAGTGGCCTGGCGTTGGCGCGAGCGATTCGTCATGCCGAGCAGCCGGGCTGCCGTCGGCTGACGATCATCGCGGTGACGGCCACGGCCGACAGCAAGACGCGCCGGGAGTGCCGCGCCGCAGGCATCGACATGGTGCTGGCCAAGCCCGTCGGCCGGGACATGCTGACGCACCTGTTGGGCCGTTATGTCAGCCAGCATGTCAGCCACCATGTCAGCCGCCAGCCGGCCTGACGGACACACGCCGGCAGGCCGGCATCAGCCCTTCCAGGCCGACGCCCGGATGACGCTGCAAAAGTTGCCACGATGAAAATGCGGGTCCTTGTCGGCCAGCACATCGGCCTTGACGTTGCCAAACGTGGTGTCGGGCTTGTGCCGGATGCCGTCGTAGAACGCCTGGATGATGTCTTCCTTGAAGCGGGCGGTGCGCGGATGGACATGCACCACGGCTTCGCGATCGGCCTCGGCAAACGTGTCGTACCCGATGCCCAGCACGTCCATCTCGACGCCGGCCGTCACCAGCGCGATCTCCGGAGCCATGAACTCGGGGATGCCGGGCGTGGTGTGCAGCGCGATGGCGGTCCACACTTTTTCCACTTCCCATTCACCAATGCCACGGCTGCGCAGAAAATCGGCGGCCGCGTTGGCGCCGTCGACTTCGAAACGCTTGTCGGCGCTGCTGTGGGCCTGGGTCAGGCCCATGTCGTGGAACATCGCGCCGGCATAGAGCAGTTCGGGGTCATATGCGAGTCCCCGGTGGCGGCCAGCCAGCGCGGCCCAGTAGTAGACGCGGCTGGAGTGGTGGAAAAGCAGCGGCGACTCGGTGTCGCGCACGAGTTCGGTGATGTCCCGGGCCAGCTGGCTGTCGGGAATGGCAATGTCGGCGGCGGTGAAACGCATGGTGGCTCCTGTTCATTGGGGTTGCCTCGAGTCTAGGGTTCGCAGTAGCATGTCTTCAATCGTCGTGATGCGACGAATCAAGACATACCCGGACAATCCGGACAATCCGGACAAACTGCTCGGCCGTGCCTGAAAGGCCCCATTTCGCCATGCCCGCTACCCGTACCATCGGCCTGTTGGCCGTCGAAGGCGTCCAGCTGCTGGACGTATCCGGCCCGCTTGACGTTTTTGCCGAAGCCAATGTCCAGGCAGGCGTTACGGTCTACCAGATGCGGGTGGTGGCGTTGCGGCGCGGGCCGCTGACGGCGTCGTCGGGAGCCAGGCTGTTGCCGGACATCGTGATCGAGGACGACACGGCGAGCGGTTCGCCGTCGCGCTTTCACACGCTGCTGGTGGCCGGTGCACCGCATGCCGGCCACGCGCCGGCAGAGCCCCAGGTGCTTGACTGGATCCGCCGCACGGCGCCCGTGACGCGGCGCTACGGTTCCGTCTGCAGCGGCGCCTTCCTGCTGGCGGAGGCCGGACTGCTCGATGGCCGCCGCGCCACCACGCACTGGTCTGCAGCCGATGCGCTGGCTGCGCGCTATCCAAAGGTGACCGTCGATGCCGACGCCATTCACGTCCGTGATGGCAAGGTGCGCACGGCGGCGGGCGTGACCGCCGGCATGGACCTCGCGTTGGCGCTCGTCGAGGAGGACCTTGGCCGGGATATCGCCTTGAAGGTGGCCAGCCAGCTTGTGATGTTTTTCAAGCGACCGGGCGGGCAGGGTCAGTTCAGCCGCCGCGCAGCGCCTGCCGCGGCAAACCGCTCGGCCCTGCAGGAACTGCAACGCTGGGTAGCCGCCCACCCGGCGGCGGCCCACGACGTGCCAAGCCTGGCCGCGCGGATCGGCGTCAGCGCGCGGCACCTGTCGCGTTTGTTCCAGGAGGAAGTCGGCGTCACCCCGGCCAACTGGGTCGAGGCCGCGCGCGTGACCGCCGCCCGGCAACTGCTCGAAGAAGGCAATATCGCGCCCAAGCAGGCCGCTGCCGAGTGCGGCTTTTCCAGCGTCGACACCCTGCGCCGCGCATTCCTGCGGGTGGTCGGCGTGACCCCGGCGGAGTATCGCAAGCGGTTTGTGTCCGGGGTGGAGTGAGCCGTTTCCTATCGGGGAGATGCTTCTTCGGCATTGACGTTCGTAGTTCAAGGATTCGACGATTTACCGGCATATCCCGCGCTGAACAGAATGGCCGCTCACTTCAATGAGGGGCCAGAATGCGAGATATCCGATACGCACTGAAGAACGGCGACAAGACAACGACCGGCGGGATGCTCTGTGCATCGGGGGCTGGGATGATGACGCATCACGGCCAGCCTGTGGGGGTCGAAGGCGACATCGCGACATGTCCGGCTTGCAAGGGCACGGGCAAGGTTTTCAACGATTGCCGACCCAATTTCGACCTGATGGGCAGGCAACTGCTTGTCAGCGGCGCACGGGTCCATTGCGGCTGCGCAAAGCCACCGCTTGTCATTCCATCGCAATCGGACTTCACGCTTGAGGTGAGTCGGGGCACTGCTCTGGCGGCTGGCGTCGCCGAGCCCGCTGTGGCTGCCGCGACCCTTGCCGCGGCCCTTACCGAGAACGCCGGAAGTGGATCGCATCCCCCGGCAGCCGCACATGACGAGCAGATCCGCTGCATCGACGAGGATGGCGCCCCCATTCCCGGCGTGCCGTACTTTATATCCGACCCGCAAGGCAATTCCTGGCAAGGCGTCACCGACGAGGCCGGCTTTTGCCCCCGGATTGCGACAGAGGGCCCGCAGACACTGTCCGTCATCTCTTCGGCCCGCTGGCGCTAGAGCACTGGAAGCGGGAGGAGCGTTGACATGACCACGTACAACGTGGCGACCAACGCGCGAGAGGGGTCCCGGGTCGAGCTCGAGGGCCCCTTGATGCCGGCGCGAGCCTTTTTCTATGCGGTGGTGGAAGAGGTCGGCGAAAACGGCTTTCTGGTCAGGAAGGTTTATGAGGTGCTGGATGAGCTGACGCTGGAGCAATCCAGGTTGCCCATAGAAGTCCTGAAAGATGAAATGAATCCCGAACGCAAAGGCATCAACTATCGGGCACCAGACTCGAAAATTACTATTGCGAGGCATGTCATGGGGGACAAGTTCTCCAAATACATGTCTGCAACCGACTTTTTCCCCCATGGATCGCCTCGACTCAACGGAAGGGTCACGTATGTCGATATTGAAAAGGCGCTTCGTGCGGGCGCAAGAATCGTTTCGCAAGACGCCATCCAACGGGATCTGGACCGCCACCTCCTGAAGTATCCGTACGCGAGGATAAAGACGCTGGAGGCGAAGGATTGGGCGAGGATAGATCGTGAAGTTCTTTTCGAAGGGAAGCCAGTTCCGGCCAGCGCGATATTCAATCCGCAGACGCTTCCTCAGGCACAGGGCTATGTACGCGTGGGGCGGGTGATTCAGGTCGTCGGGATATTCTTCACCGCCTATGACCTGAAGGTTGCCGCGTCGGAATCGGTGAAATTGCAATCGATCAAGCCAATCTCGCAGGAAGTGCTGAGGCAGGCAGGGGGATGGGCCGGCGCCGTGGCCGGCGCAAAGCTGGGCGCCTCCGTGGGCGTGACCTACGGGGTAGTGACCGGGCCAGGCGTGATCGTTACCGGGCTGGTGGGAGGCGTGCTTTTTGGAGCGATGGGATATTTCGGGGCCGGCCACTTGGCCCAAAGGGCGTTCGAATGACCCGCAATCAGAAGATATTGAAGCGGGTCCTCGAAATACTCCGCGAACTCTTGCCAATGCATCCCGCGACGCGGGCGCAACGGCAGCTCCGGCGCGACGTGGAGCGAACCTTGCGACGCGCCTATCGTTCGGTCTGCGACATGTCACTGGAAGAAGCGCGGGCCATGTTCAGCCGTCCACTAGACGACAAGCTCTTTCTGTCACTGGGAGGCTATCCAGAATTTCTGGATTTGCGGGACAGGTCAATGGAAGCTGTGAGCACCGCGTTGCATTTGCTGCCGGAGAAGGTGCCAGCGGTGCATGAAGTCGTGACGCAAGGCTATGACCTGATCGGCAAAAACACATATGCAGGGCGCACGGACGGGGGGAATCGGCTGATCTTTCATACCTTTGAGCAATTCAACGGCATTTGTGTGGGTATATCCACGAACGACGTGGAAGTGTGCCGCCGCGTGATTGCGATGGGCCTTCAGCCGCCGGAGCCCTGGGTGGCCTTTCCCGAATTGGCGGACACGGCCTTCGGCTTTCTGCAAGGCAATATCGAGTACTGGTGGTACGTGTACTGGGAGCCTTACTGGGAGTCGCTCGACAAGGGTAAGCAGGACGCGTTTCTGGCGGGCGCCACGGACGCCTGGCAAGCGTGTTTCTGGCGCCATGTGGGCGAAGGCAGGGAGATTTTCGAAGAAATGGCCCGCGCACGCGCACGGGAGTTCGACTGATGTCGGCGTTTCGAATGAGCGAGATCCGCAGGATCATAGGGAAGGTCCTTGAAACGCTCGCCGATCTCAGACCCATGCATCCCGCGACGCGGGCTGAGCGACGGCGTCAGCGCGAGATGGAAAGATCCTTGCAGCGTGCCTATCGTGCGATATGCGGCATTTCCCTGGAGGAAGCGCAGGCCATGTTCAGCCGTCCACTGGACGACGGGGCTTTTCAGTCGCTGGGCGCCTATCCTCTGTTTCTGGATTTGCGGGACAGGTCAATGGAAGCTGTCAGCACTGGCGTGCATCTGCTGCCTGAGAAGGTACCGGCATTGCGTGAAGTCGTAACGCAAGGTTATGAGCTGATTGGGAAAAACACATACGCAGGGCGCACGGATGCCGGGAACCGCTTGATCTTTCATACCTATGAGGAGTTCAACGGCATTTGCGCGGAAATTTCCACCAACGACGTGGAAGTGTGCCGCCGCGTGATTGCGATGGACCTTCGGCCACCGGAGCCCTGGGTCGCCTTCCCCGAATTGGCGGAAACGGCCTTCGGCTTTCTGCAAGGCAATATCGAGTACTGGTGGTACGTGTACTGGGAGCCATACTGGGAGTCGCTCGACAAGGGTAAGCAGGACGCGTTTCTTGCGGGCGCCACGGATGCCTGGCAAGCGTGTTTCTGGCGCCATCTCGGAGAAGGCAGGGAGATTTTCGAAGAAATGGCCCGGTCGAGGTCGCAGGAAGCCGACCGACGCTAGCGTTCGCGGAGCCCTGCGTCCGCACATCCGGATGGGTGCGCGGACGCAGGTGTTTCCTGGGCCGCCGCCCCTCACATATTCAACGCCCGCTTCTGCACCGCCAGCGCGGCTTCGCGCATGACCTCCGACAGCGACGGGTGCGGGTGGCAGATCATGCCGATGTCTTCCGACGCGGCCTTGAACTCCATGGCGACCACGCCTTCGGCAATCAGGTCCGAGGCATTGGCGGAGATAATGTGTACGCCCAGCAGTTCATCGGTCTTCGCGTCGGCGATCATCTTGACGAAGCCGTCGGGGCGGCCGATGCCCATGGCGCGGCCGTTGGCCTGCATCGGGAACTGGCCGGTGCGGTATTCGCGGCCTTCGGCCTTCAGTTGCGCCTCGGTCTTGCCCACCCAGGCAATCTCGGGCTCGGTGTAGATCACCCACGGAATGCAGTTGTAGTCGATGTGCGGCTTCTGGCCGTCGATGACTTCGGCCACCATCACGCCTTCGTCCTCGGCCTTGTGCGCCAGCATCGGCCCGCGCACCACGTCGCCAATGGCATAGATCCCCGCCACCGAGGTGCGGCAGTTGTCATCGACGGGGATGAAGCCGCGCGGGTCTGCGGACAGGCCCACGGCGTCCAGGCCCAGGTTGTCGGTGTTCGGCACGCGGCCGATCGACACGATCAGGCGATCGGCCTCAAGCTTCTGATCGGCGCCGGACTGGTCCTTGAAGGCGATGGTCACGCCGCCCTTGGCCTTGGTCTTCACCTCGCCGATATTGACACCCAGGTGAATGGTCAGCCCCTGCTTCTTGAACAACTTGGCGGCTTCCCTGGCAATGGCTTCGTCAACGGCGCCCAGGAAGGCGGGCAGGGCTTCAAGAATGGTGACTTCGGCCCCAAGGCGGCGCCAGACCGAGCCCAGTTCCAGCCCGATCACGCCTGCGCCGATCACGGCGAGCTTCTTCGGCACGGAATCGAAGGACAGGGCGCCTTCGTTGTCGGACACGATTTTGTTATCGACAGGCACGCCGGGCAGGTGGCGGGCCTTCGAGCCCGTGGCGATGATGACATTGCGTGCGGTGTAGGGCCTGGTGTCGCCGCCGTCGCTGGCTTCCACGGTGACCACGCCATCGGGCGCCCGGCCCTTGAACTTGCCGTGGCCCTTGATCCAGGTGACCTTGTTCTTGCGGAACAGGAATTCCACGCCGCCGGTGAACTTGTCGACGATGGCGGCCTTGCGGCGGATCATCTGCGCCAGGTCCAGCGACACGCCCTTGATCTGTACGCCGTGGTCGGCCATGCCGTGCTGCGCGTGTTCAAAGTGTTCGGACGACGCCAGCAGCGCCTTGCTGGGGATGCAACCCACGTTCAGGCAGGTGCCGCCCAGGCGAGGCTTGCCCGCCTCGTCCTTCCATTCCTCGATGCAGGCCACGGTCTTGCCAAGTTGCGCGGCCCGGATGGCGGCGATGTAGCCGCCCGGGCCCGATCCGATCACGATCACGTCGAAGTCCGCCTTGGCCGAAGGGCTGGCGCCGCCGCCTGTCGCCCCTGCGGATACGGATGCGGGCGCTGCAGCGGCCGGGGCGGTGGCGGATGCCGCAGCGGGCGCGGAGGCCGAAGCCGTTGCCGGTGCCGGTGCCGGCTTGGCGGCCGGGGCGGCGGCGGTGGCCTTGGCATCGGTATCCACCACGGCGATCACCTCGTCTGCGTGAACGGTGGCGCCGTCCGGCTTGACGATCTGCGTCAGGACACCGTTGTCCGGACACGGCACTTCCAGCGTGACCTTGTCGGTTTCCAGTTCCACAAGGATTTCGTCGCGCTGGACGGCTTCGCCGGGCTTCTTCTTCCACTGGAGCAGCGTGGCTTCCGAGACGGATTCGGACAGCTGGGGCACCTTCACTTCAATCGTGGCCATGGTCTTCCTTCGGGTTCTCGTGTGGCGAAAGCTTCCAGTCTAGGAGAGCACGCCGTCAGCCATGCGATACGCGAATAAGGGTTTACCCGCATAAATGCAAACGGCCCGCCGATAGGGGCGGGCCGGTGCCAGGAAAGACCGCGCTGTGTCGGGGCGCGGCTGGAAGGCTTAGTGGCCGGCGCTCTGGCCTCCGTCAACGTGCAGGATCTCGCCGGTGATGAACGGCGCCGATTCCAGGAACAGCACGGCTTCGGCGATATCGCTCATTTCGCCCATATGGCCCATCGGGTGCAACGCGCCAAGGGCCTCGTGGGTTTCCGGTGCGTGCATCGGCGATTTGATGATGCCGGGGGACACCGCGTTCACGCGGATGCCGCGGCGGGCGTATTCCACGGCCAGCGACTTGGTGGCCGCGTTGATGCCGCCCTTGGTCAGCGATGCCAGCACGGACGGCACGCCCTGAATGGCATGGTCCACCAGGCTGGTGGTGATGCTCACCACGTGGCCGCTGCCCTGCTTTTCCATCTGCGCGATGGCCAGTTGCGTGATGTAGAAGAAGCCGGCCAGATTCACGCCGGTCTTGGTGATGTAGTCCTCGGCCGTGTAGCTGGTGAACGGCTTGGCGATGAAGATGCCGGCGTTGTTGACCAGCGCATCGACGCGGCCGAACGTCTCGATGGCTTGCGACACCACCCGGCGGGCAGTGTGCGGATCGGCGATATCGCCCGGCACGGCCAGGATGTTCGCGTCATCGGGTTGCTGGATGCCGCGCGCCGTGGCCACGACGCGGTAGCCGCGCTGGCGGTAGGCCTTGACCAGTTCGGCGCCGATACCTTGCGAAGCGCCCGTGACGATGGCGACCTTCTGCGTGGCTTGCGTGGCTTGGTTGGTTTGCGTGGTGCTCATGATTTGCCTCATTGATTGGGTTGACCTTGGCATCGCTGCCAATCGAATCGACGTGGTCGATGGCAGGAAATGTAGGTGAGGCAAGCCCGCGATTGAACGGCCCCGGCGCTCAAACAGTTATGCGCGGCGGTAACAAGTGCGCGGGCGTGGCATGATGCGGCGATCTGCCAGGGGAACGGAGGATGCGATGACGACGCTTGGAAGGGCGGTGACCGGCGCGGAGGCCATCGAGACAACGGTATTCCGCCAGGATGCGCTGTCGGTGGGCCTGGTGCTGCCGCTGCTGGGCAAAGGCGAGATCGCACCGGACTTCCAGGCGCAGCTGGACCTCGCGGCGCGCGCCGACGCGCTGGGCTACCGGGCGCTATGGGTGCGCGATGTGCCGCTGAACAGCGCCGGGTATCCCGATCCGGTCGGGCATCTCGACCCCTGGGTGCTGCTTGGCGCGCTGGCCACGCGGACCCGGCGGATTGCGCTGGCCAGCGGCGCCATCGTGCTGACGCTGCGGCATCCGCTGCATATCGCCAAGGCGGCGATTTCAGTCAGTGCGCTGTCGGGGCAGCGCTTTATTCTGGGGCTGGGATCGGGCGACCGTCCGCCCGAATATGCCGCGTTCGGCCGCGACACCGAGGCGCGCCGCGACCTGTTCCGCGATCATTGGGAAACGGTTGGCGCCTCCGTAGGCGTGCCGTCGCGCGTCATGCCGGACCTGCAACCGGAAGGCGCGCCGGATTTCTACCTGCTGCCGCACCAGCCCCGCGCCGTGCCGCTGCTGGCGGTGGGCTCGGGCGGGCAGAGCGTGGACTGGATCGCCCGCCACGCCATCGGGTGGATGACCTACCATCGCGATCCCGACACCCAGCGCGAGCGGCACCGGATGTGGCGCATCGCCGTGGAGCGCGGCGCGCCCGAGCAGTTCCGGGGGTTCGGCGTGGCCATGCGCCTCGACCTGTCAGAGCGGCCCGACGAGGCGCCGTCGCCATTGAATCTCGGCTATCGCACCGGCGCCCGTGCACTGGTGGACCTGCTTTCGGAAATGCGCGAAGCGGGCACGCATCACGTGGCGCTTAATGTCACCGACTCGACACGGCCGCCCGGAGAGGTTCTGGAAGAGGTGGCCGAGACCGTGCTGCCGCACTTCCACGGCGCCGCCCCGGCGTAAGCACGGCGGCTCCCATCAAAGCGCGCAGAGCGTGGCGGCGATCACCAGTGCTGCGGCGGCCACGCCCAGCGATTCGCCAAAATTGTTGCTGCCGTGCATCAGTGCCGTGGATACCAGCGGGCCAACGATCTGGCCGACGCCATAGGCGGCCGTCATCACCGCAAACAGGTTGAACCTGACCTTGCGGGCCAGACGGCGCGCGGCAGGCGCCGCAATCGTGACCGTCCCCATGAAGGTGCCCCCGACCAATACCGCACTGGCCAGGTAGGCCAGCGCCGTATGGCTCAGCGCGGGCAGCACCACGCCAACGGCCTGCACGCCAAGATTCCATTGCATGGCGCGGCGGGTGCCCAGACGCTCATGCACGGCATGCCAGAGGAAACAGGACGGTGCCGCGCCCAGACCGAAGACGGCCCACACGTGAATGGGATCGATCGGGCCCAGCGCGTCTCGTACGAACAGCGGCAGATAAGTGGCGGTGATGATGTAGCCAAAGCCGGCGAGACCATAGCTGACGATCAGCGCGGCCGGCCCGAGGGTGCCCTGCGGGACGGCCGCGGCCGCCGGGGCATCGCCGGTGCGTGCCTCCAGGCCCAGCACGCGCCATGCCAGCGCGCTCAGTACCAGCGCGCCGATGGCCAGCCCAAGCCATAGCGCCAGGCTGTGCCAATGTGCCAGGTTGCCCATGGCGATCAGCTCGGCGGAAACCACGATGCCGATCCCCACGCCGGAAAACATCAGCGGCGCGCCATCGTGTCGGCCGCGCACATGCAGCAGCCACGATGCGGCGCTGACCAGGGCCAGTGCGCTGAGCACACCCGCGACAAAGCGAACCACGATCAGCAGCGGATCGGGCAGCGGCAAAGCCAGCGCCGCCAGCGACACGACCGTCCCGCCCAGTGCCACACGCGACCAGAAGCCGGCCCGGTCACGTGCGATACGTGCGGCCAGCAGGGCACCCACCAGGTAGCCGGCGTAATTGGCCGACGCGGCGAGCGATCCCGTTGCCACGCTCATCGCGCCGTCACGCACCATGAGCGGATACATGCCGGTGAAGGCAAAGCGGCCGAAGCCCATTGCCACGGCCAATGCCAGCGCTGCGGCAATGGCTTCGCCCAGCGATTTCCCGGCGCTGGCATCGCGTCGGGTTTGCGGTGTCGGAATGGAGCGGGCCGTGGAGTTCGCCATGATCGCGGGGGTCGTCACTGATATTCTCAAAAAGAGATGAATGACAACGTAAAAATCTCGATATGGGAATGATAGGGCAAGCCGAACTGCTGGCTTGTTCCGCCATGTATCAAGTGATATTCCGCCTGCGCAAAAGGGGAAGGGGCCGCTACGCGGAAAACTTGTCGACCAGGAAGTCGACGAATGTGCGCACCCGCCGCGACACATGGCGCGCATGGGGATACAGCAGCACGAAGGGGCGCGTGCTGCCGCCAAATTGCTGAAGCACCTGGACGAGCGTGCCTTCACGCAGATCCTGCTCGACGACAAAGCGATAGGTCTGGAACAGGCCCGCGCCGGCTCGGGCCAGCGTAGCGCCGCCGAGCGCGTCCTCGGACGTGGCAATGGCGCCGGTGGTCACCACATCGATGTCCTCGCCGTCCTGGCGGAACGTCCATGGGATGCGTCGGCCGCTGCTCGGACGTTCGAACTGAATGCACTCGTGCGCCAGCAGGTCGTCGAGCGTTTGCGGGGTGCCGTGGCGCTTCAGGTAGGCGGGTGTGCCCACCACCACCATCTCCGCATCTTCCAGCTTGCGCGCGATCAGCGTGGAGTCGTCGGGCGCACGGCCGCGCACCGACAGGTCATACGTGTCGTCGGCAAAGTCCACGTTGCGGTTGCTGATATGGACGTCGATGTCGACCTCGGGATAGCGTTCGCGGAATTCCGGCAGCACCGGCAGCACCCGATAGTGCGCGTACGGGGTGGGCAGGCTGATGCGCAGCCGGCCGGCAGGCGTGGCGTGCTGGCCGCTGATCTGCCGCTCGGCATCCACTAGCTGGGCCAATGCCTGGCGGGTCTCGTCGAAGTAGGTGCGGCCCTCGTCCGTCAACCGGATCTGGCGCGTGGTGCGCACGAACAGCCGGACACCCAGCCGCTCTTCCAGCCTCGACACACTGCGACTGACCGCCGCCGGCGTCACGCCCGCCGCCACCGCCGCCGCCGTAAAGCTGCTAAGTTCGGCCGCCAGACAGAAGAGTTCGATGCTGCCCAGTTGTAGATCGTCGAATTGGCGCTTCATTGTCGGATGGGGCGAAGGTGCAGAACGCAATGATGAGCCACCTCCGGGCAATCGACATCACGGCGGCAGCTTCGAGTGCCCGAAGTGTATGCCATGCCACACATCCGGTGGCGGCCCCATCCTCCCTGTGACCGTCCCAGCCCGCTAATGTCCGGCGCACCGTTTATGCGCAAAACAGCACAATTTGGTCGCTATCGCTCGCCAATTGTCGAGTTAGGCAAGAATCAGTTGCATGTGCTGGCGCCTGTATCGGCTTTTTGAAGATTTGCTGATGCAGCCGTCAGCCGTCAGCCGTCAGCCGTCAGCCGTCGAGCGATGCGGACGCGGCCGTGCCAAACCGGTCGGCCTGGGCGCGGACGGTGGTGGCCAGCACGGCCTGGCAGTCGCTGCAAAGCCCCGGCATGGCGAGGTCGGCCTTGGCGG
The DNA here is from genome assembly GCF_900104095.1 of Ralstonia sp. 25mfcol4.1. Classification (GTDB taxonomy): domain Bacteria; phylum Pseudomonadota; class Gammaproteobacteria; order Burkholderiales; family Burkholderiaceae; genus Cupriavidus. The sequence continues at coordinate 239,658 of NZ_FNJO01000005.1, forward strand.
GTATCAATCCATGTGCCAGGAAGTGCTGGCGTACGGTCTGCTCCAGGGCGGCGTCGAACACTTCGGTCAGACTGGCGCAGTGCGTGCAATACAAGTGGCGGTGAACCGGCTGGTCGGCCAGTTCATAAAACGTCATCGAGCGGTTTTTCTTGTCCGATACCACCACGCGCGCTAGCGGTCCCAGATCGGCCAGGTCGTAAATGGCCTTCTTGAACGAGGAAATGGACTGGCCGTCATTGCGCCTGAGCATCGCCGCGCAAAGCTGTTCGGGATTCAAATGGCGCTGCGGCGATGCCAGAAGGACTTCCATCAGCGCAACGCGGGCGGCATTGGGCGTGAGACAGTGAGTCTCCAGCAGCTGAATCGACAATGGGTGCTTTTCGCCAGGCATTTCCGGAATATCAGGGCGCGTGGTTTTCCGCTGGCCGGCGCGGGTATCGGGCGGCAGGGGTGGCCACGCAGGCTAGCCGACGTTCGTTAGCCGGACATTAATTCGTTGCCCGAAAACGGCGAACTGGGGTTTCGCACTTGTTCCTCGGCGTATCAAGTCATGTGCTGCCCGGCCCGTTTATCGGCATATGCGTGGCGCCTATAGTGGGTTCCACGCGAACGGCGCACCGCGCCGATGCAGCAGGAACCCGAGGAAAAAGGAGCCACCATGTCCGTCGAAACAAAACTGGCCGCCCGCGGCCTGACGTTGCCGCCGCCCCCGCAGCCGCTGGGCAGCTATACCGCCGTCAGCCGCGCGGGCGATCTGCTGTTCATCTCCGGGCAGTTGCCGCTGCAGGACGGCAGGGTCGTATGGCAGGGTCAGGTCGGCCGTGACCTGACCGTGGCCGAGGGCAAGCAGGCCGCCCAGCTGGCGGCGTTGAACGTGCTGGCGCAGATCCGCGCGCATCTGGGTGGGTTCGAGCGCCTTGACCATATCGTGCGGGTCGAAGGATTCGTGACCAGCGCCCCGGGCATGCTGGACCAGCCCGCGGTGGTGGACGGCGCCTCGGACCTATTCGCCGATGTGCTCGGCGACAAGGCCGGCCATGCCCGCGCGGTCTATGCGCAGGCCCAGCAGCCGGCCAATGCGGCGGTGATCCTCGTGGTCATCGCGCAGGTCAGGTAGCGCGTCAACCAGCTTCTCTACCCTCATCGCCCACTGATCCCCGCACAGGCGGGCGCACCCTATCCGAATGGATGAGGTGAATAAGCATCAGGCAGAGGCGGCCAAGCCTCTTGTACAGCAGCCAGGAGGCGGCGCAACGGATACGATCAGGCATCGTTCCGACATCGTCCCGAGACACCGCCATGACGCTCTCCGAGGTTGCCCGCTCGCTGTTCATCGAAACCAGCCGCCGCTATCTGCTGGCCGGCCTGCACGGCAGTATGGCCGCTTCAATGCGTCCGGTGCCGGACATCGAGCGTCATCCTGGTGCCGGGCACGGTCAGGATGCCGCCCGTCCCTCTGCGTTGCGCCAGCAGCGACAGCGGGTGGCCGGTCATTAACGCTCCGCCGCGCACCGGACTACAGGGCGACCGGCGCGTCGAACCGGCCGCCGTGCCACTGCCTTGCCAGGCAGAGGCTGGCCGACCGCGCACCTGGCGGCCCGCTGCCTACCAGCGCTCCATATACGGCCGCAGATCCAGCTCGAATGTCCATGCGTCGCGCGGCTGGGTGTGCAGATACCAGTAGTTCTCGGCGATGTGGTCCGGGTCCAGGATGCCGTCCTGTTCCTTGAGCGCGTAGCGTTCCGGGAACGTATCACGGATGAAGGCGGTGTCGATCGCACCATCGACCACCACGTGGGCCACGTGGATGTTGCGCGGGCCCAGTTCGCGCGCCATGCTCTGGGCCAGCGCCCGCAGCGCGTGCTTGGCGCCGGCGAACGCCGCAAAGTTCGCGGCCCCGCGCAGCGCCGCCGTGGCCCCAGTGAACAGGATGGTGCCGCGTCCGCGCGCCACCATCCGGCGCGCGGCGGCCTGTCCGTTGAGGAAGCCGCTGAAGCACGCCATTTCCCAGATCTTGAAGTACTTGCGCGGCGTTTCTTCGAGGATGCTGCTGGGGACGTTGGCGCCGATATTGAACACCAGTACCTCGATGGGGCCGTGCTCGGATTCGATCTGCTCGAACAGCTGCGCCACGTCGTCTTCCTTGCGGGCGTCGCTGCTGTAGCCGAACGCCTGGCCGCCGTCGGCACGGATGCCATCGACCAGCGGCTGCAGCTTGTCGGCCGTGCGCCGGGTTACGCAGGCGATATAGCCTTCGCGCGCAAAGCGACGGGCGATGGCACCGCCGGTGGCGTCGCCGGCGCCAATGACCAGGGCAACCCTGGGATGGGCCTGGGCGGGGTCTGCAGCGGACGTAGTGGTCATGCTGTCTCCTGTTGTGCTGGCTAGTGTAGTGGTTGTCGTGCTACCGCGCTTGCCGGGCCGTGGTGTCAGTGGGCATCGGCGGACGGCGCCTTGGGCGGCATCACCTTGCGCATCAGCGGCACCAGCGGTATCGCCACCGCAAAGCACACCAGGATCACCATGAAGGCATCGGCATACGTCAGCGTATGGGCCTCGCGCATGGTCAGTGCCCAGAGCTGCCGGATGGCGGCGGCGTTGCCGTCGCCCACCTCGTTGCTCAGCGTGGCCAGGCGCGCGGTGGACTGGCCCAGGAATTCGGTCATGGCTTCGTTGCGGATGTTGAGATGCTCGGCCAGCCGCAGGAAGTGCAGGTTGGTGCGGTCGTTCAGGACCGTCGCGCAGGCGGCGATGCCGATGGCGCCGCCAAGGTTGCGCATCAGGTTGAACAGGCCCGACGCCAGCTTCAGCCGCGCGGGCGGCAGCGCGCCCAGCGTCAACGTTACCGTGGGCGCCACGGCAAACTGCTGCCCCATGCCGCGCATGGCCTGCGGAAGCAACAGCTCGGCACTGCCCCAGTCATGCGTGATCGGCGCGAAGCTCCACATCGACAGCGCGAACAGCGCCAGCCCGAACATCAGCAGCCAGCGCAGGTCCACGCGGTTCGCCAGGAAGGCGTAGAGCGGGATCGACATCACCTGGAACAGGCCCGTGGAAAAGATCGCCAGGCCGGTCTGCAGCGCGCTGTAGCCGCGCACCTGGCCCAGGAACAGCGGTGTCAGGTAGATGGTGGCGAAGATGCCGATCCCCGTGACGAACGAGAAGAAGCAGCCCAGCGCGAAATTGGGGTCTTTCAGCGCGCGCAGGTCCACCACGGGATTGGCGAACGTCAGTGACCGCCACAGGAAGCCGATGCCGGCGATGCCCGAGATCCAGGCCGTGGTCAGGATGGTCTGGTCGCCAAACCAGTCCCAGCGCGGCCCTTCCTCGAGCGTGTATTCCAGGCAGCCCAGGAACAGCGCCAGCATCACGATGCCGGGGTAGTCCGCGCCCTTGAGCAGCGACCAGTCCGGATGATCGATCTTGACCAGCATCGGCACCACCACCGTGACGAAGATGCCTGGCACCAGGTTGATGAAGAACAGCCAGTGCCACGAAAAATTGTCGGTGATCCAGCCACCCACCGTCGGCCCCAGTGTGGGTGCCAGCGACGCCAGCCCGCCGATGATGGCGGCGGCCGCCACGCGCTGGCGCCCGGCGAAGAACGCAAACGCCGTGGTGAAGACCATCGGAATCATCGAGCCGCCCAGAAAGCCCTGCGCGGCGCGAAACGCGATCATGCTCTGGATGTTCCAGGCGATGCCGCACAGCAGGCTGGTCAGCGTGAAGCCGGCGGCGGACGCGGCGAACAGCCAGCGCGTGGACATGACCCGCGACAACCATCCGGACAGCGGAATGACGATGATTTCGGCAATCAGGTAGGCGGTCTGTACCCAGACGGTCTCGTCGGTGCCCGCCGACAGGCCGCCGCCAATGTCGCGCAGCGACGCCGAAACAATCTGGATGTCGAGCAGCGCGATGAACATGCCCACGCACATCGTGCCGAAGGCCAGCACGCGGGTGGCCATCGGCAGGTCGGCCGGCGACGGCAGCGCGGGCGGCGCGGCATGCCTGGAAGCGGCGGCTGCGCTGGCTGGCGCCGCAGGGCTGGTGGAAGCGGCTGTATTCATGACTTGCTCGGTGCCTGGTCCTGATGCTGATCCTGGGCCTGCGCAGCTGCCGGCGCCCGCTCTGCATGGGTATCGATCTCGGCCACCACCGACAGGCCGGGGCGCAACAGGCCGAGTCGCGCGTCGGCATCGTCCAGCACGATGCGCACGGGCACGCGCTGCACGATCTTGGTGAAGTTGCCGGTGGCGTTTTCGGGGGGCAGTACGCTGAACTGGGCGCCCGTGGCCGGTGCCAAGCTTGCCACGCGGCCATGGAATACCTTGCCGGGCATCACGTCGGCCACGATGGTGGCGCGCATGCCGGGCTTCATGTGCGCCAGCTGCCCCTCCTTGAAGTTGGCATCGATCCACAGGCCTCGCGCAGGCACGATCGACAGCAACTGCCCGCCGCTCGGCGCATAGGCGCCCACGCGCGCGCGGCGATTCCCCACCGTGCCGTCCACCGGCGCGCGCAGTTCGGTGTAGCCCAGGTTCAGGCGCGCCAGGTCGCGTTCGGCAATGGCCTGTGCCAGCGCCGCCTCGGCCTGCTGCCGCTGCGTGGCGATGACGTCGAGCTGCCGGCGGGCTGCCTCCGCGCTGGCCTTTGCCTTCTGGCCGTTGGCGACCGACTGCTTGAAATCGGCATCGGCCTTCTGTGAACTCTGGATCGATACAGCGGACTTGGCCACGAGGCTTGCGTAGCGCGCCTGATCGTCGCGGGCCCGGACGGTTTCGGCGTCGGTGGCGGCCACGTTGGCGCGGGCTTCGGCGATGACGGCGTCCTGCAGCCTGGCGCGGGCGTCCAGGTTGGCGATCAGGGCCTGCTCGGATGCCACGGCACCTTCGGCCTTGGCCACCGCAGCCCGGTAGTCGCGATTGTCGATGCGGGCCAGCAGGTCGCCCGCGTGCACCGCCTGGTTGTCGGTCACCAGCACCTCGGTCAGGTACCCAGGCACCTTGGCCGCGATCAGCGTCACGTCGCCGCCCACGTAGGCGTCGTCGGTCTCCTGCACGAAGCGGGCGTCGGTCCACCAGTGATAGCCGTAGCCCGCGGCCACCAGTGCAACCAGCGCGCCGCCGGTGCGGATCAGCAAGGGCTTTCTGCCAGGCCGGGCCTTGGTCGGGGTGGCATCGTCGGCCGCGCGGTCGGCGGTTGGGGTGCTGCTGGTCATGAAAGGCTCCGTACTGAAAGCGCACCTGCGGCAGGCGCGAGAGGGGGGGTATCGATGGGATCCGCCGGCATGGCCTCGGCCTGTGCCGTGGCCGAACGCTCGAGGCGTGCCCGCAGAGCCGGGCTGGCCGCCGGACCGGGGGCGATGTAGTGATCGGTTTCGGTGATGCGCTGGCCGGTGTCGGCATCGACCAGTGCAATGCGCACCGCGCGGCCGGTCTGGCGCTCCACCAATTGCACGGTGTCGGCCTGGTCCGCGAAGTGGCGCGTGCCCCAGTCCATCAGCATCAGCAGCACGGGCCGGAAGTCGCGGCCGCGGGCGGTCAGCACGTAGTCGTCCCGCGGCGGATGCGCGCTGTAGGGACGGCGTGCCAGCAGGCCTTCGTCAACCAGCTTGTTCAGACGCCGCGTCAGCATGTTGGGCGCGATGCCCAGGCGCTTCTGGAAATCGTCGAAACGGGTGGCGCCGTAGAACGCCTCGCGCAGGATCAGTACGGACCACGTGTCGCCAACCCGCTCCACGGCGCGGGCCGTGGGGCAGGCCGATTCCTTGTGTGACTTTCTCTGCATCGTCGTCACCTCCTGAAAAAACCTGTTGCTATCAAGATGAAAGTTAGTCTAGGCTAGTAACTATCATCGTGCAAGTATCATTTGCACGAGGGCCACGGAAAGGAATGCGAAATGACGAAACAGGTACAAGGCGGGCGGGTTCGATGGACGGCGACACTGGCGGCATCGGTGGCGGCGATGTTCGCGTTGGCCGGTTGCGCGGCGGTCGGGCCCGACTATCGCGCCCCGGCGGTGGACACCCCGCAGACGTATGGGCACGCGGCGGAAGTCGGACCCGTCAACGATGCGCGCCAGCCGGTGTCACTGGACACCTGGTGGAACGGTTTCAATGACCCGGTGCTGACCACCATCGTCCAGCGCGTGCTGGACCAGAACCTGGACATGGCGGCGTCCTTGGCCCGCGTGGAGCAGGCCCGCGCCGCCGCCAGTTTTGCCGGGGCCGAACTGCTCCCGCAGGGCAGCGCCTATGCCGATGTCGGCAAGCAGCGCCAGTCACTGGAAAGCCCGCTGGGCAAGATCGGCAGCAAATTCCCGGGCTACACGCGCGGGCAGACGCTGTATTCGGTGGGGGCGGCGGCTAGTTGGGAAATCGATCTGGCTGGCGGACTGCGACGCGGCGCCGAGGCCGCCAACGCCGAACTGCAGGCGGCCGAAGCGAACCACCTGGGCGTGCGCGTACTGGTTGCGGCCGAGGCCGCCGACGCCTACTTCCGCGTGCGCGCCGCACAGAGCCGCATCGCCATTGCGGAGCAACAGGTCACCACCAACCAGCGCCTGCTGGACCTCGTGCGGCTGCGGCTGGCCGATGGCATCGGCGCGGAGCGCGAGCAGGCGCAGGCCGAAGCGCAGCTGGCGCAGACGCGCGTCACCATCCCGCCGCTGCGCATCGAACTGGAAACGCAGTTGAACCGGCTCGATGTGCTGATGGGCGCGCAGCCGGGCACCTACGCAGCGGAACTGCGCGGTTCGCAGAGCGCGCTGACGGTACCGCAGGTGGCGCTGGCGCAGGGCCCGGCCAACCTGCTGCAGCGCCGCCCCGACGTGATCGCGGCCGAGCGCCGGCTGGCGGCATCGAATGCGCGCATCGGCGTGGCCACGGCCGAGTACTACCCGAAGGTGTCGCTGTCGGCGCTGCTTGGGTTCGAAAGCCTGTCGGCCAGCAAGCTGTTCACGGCGCAGGCGTTCCAGCCGGCCGCCACGGCGGGTTTGCGCTGGCGCCTGTTCGATTTCGGGCGTGTCGATGCCGAAGTGGCCGGCGCAAGGGGCGCCTACGCCGAGGCGCTGGCCAACTATCGGCAGGCGATGCTGCAGGCCACGGCCGATGTCGAGAACGCGCTGGTGTCGCTGACCCAGCTTGACGCCCAGCGGCTGGAGCTGGACAAGGAAGTAGGCGCCCATGAGCGCGCCCGCAATGCGTCCGAGGACGCCTACAAGGGTGGCGCCGTCAGTCTGTTCGAGGTACTTGACGAGGACCGCCAGCTGCTGGCCGCACGCGACCAGCAGGCCAAGGTGCGGGCCGACAACGCCCGCGCGGCCGTGTCGGCGTTCCGGGCGCTGGGCGGCGGGTGGTCCTGAAGCGCGCGGGAATCCTGTCAGACCGGATCGGCTCAGCGGACGGACCCCCGGCGTCCGGCGTCACGACGCGCTGCCATTGTCCGTACGGCGCTTCGACGGCGCGGTCAATGACGCCCACACCTGCCGGAACGTGGCGCGCAGCGTGCCGCCGGCATCGGTATCGCCGTGCAGCATGGCCGAAATGTAGGCGCGCGCCTGCTTGGCGGAGATATGCGGCGGCAGCGGCGGGACGTCCGGGTCTGTCACCATTTCGAGCACGGTCGGCACGTTGGCGGCCAGCGCCTGGTCCAGCGCGGGGCCGATCGCGTCGGGATTGTCCACGCGGATGCCTTGCAGGCCCAGCATCTGCGCAAAGGCCGCGTAGCCAAAGACCGGCAGATCCTGTGACGCCGCGAATTTCGGATCGCCTTCCATCACGCGCTGTTCCCAGGTCACCTGGTTCAGGTCGCCGTTGTTCAGCACGATGATGGTCAGTGAGCCCCCGGTCCACCGCTTCCAGTCCCGCGAGATGGTGATGAGCGCGCTGATGCCGTTCATCTGCATGGCGCCATCGCCCACCATGGCAATCACCGCGCGTTCCGGATGCGCGTAGCGCGCCGCGATGGCATATGGCACGGCCGGCCCCATGGTGGCCAGCCCGCCGCTGAGCGATGCCATCATGCCGCGCCGGATCTTCAGGTCGCGGGCATACCAGTTGGCCGCCGATCCGGAATCGCAGGTCAGGATGCAGTTGTCGGGCAATCGCCGGGACAGCTCCATGAACACGCGTTGCGGATTGATCGGATTGGCCTCGGCGGCGGCGCGCTGTTCCAGCACCTGCCACCACTCGGCCACGTTTTTCTCGACTTCCTGCTGCCATTCGAGCGGCTTCTGCTCCAGCATGGGCAGCAGCGCGCGCAGTGTGGCGGCGCTGTCGCCTTCGAGGCAGATTTCCATCGGATAGCGCAGGTTCAGCATGCGGCCATCGATATCGATCTGCACGCCGCGCGCCTTGCCTTCCGCCGGCAGGAATTCCGAATAAGGGAACGCGGAGCCCACCATCAGCAGCGTGTCGCAGCCGTTCATCAGCTCCCAGCTTGGCTTGGTGCCCAGCAGGCCGATAGAGCCGGTGACAAAGGGCAGGTCGTCGGGCACGGCGGCCTTGCCCAGCAATGCCTTGGCCACGCCGGCGCCCAGCCGGCGCGCCACCGCGATGACTTCATCGGTTGCGTTCAAGGCACCCGCGCCCACCAGCATCGCGACCTTGCTGCCCGCGTTCAGCACATCGGCCGCACGGCGCAGATCCGGCTCCTGAGGGGCCTGGGCCCGCGCCGTGTAGCCGATGCCCGTGTGCACCGTGCCGTGTTCGCGCGGCGGTTCCGGTACGGCAGGCAGATTCTGCACGTCATTGGGAATGATGATGCACGTCACGGTGCGGCGTTCGATGGCGATGCGCACGGCGCGATCCACCAGGTGCCGCATCTGCGCCGGGTCCACGGCCATGGCCACGAAGTCGCGCGCAACGTCCTTCATCAGCGTGGTCAGATCCACTTCCTGCTGGTAGTCGCCGCCCAGTGCGGCGCGCTTTTGCTGGCCCACGATGGCTACCACCGGCTGGTGGTCCATCCGCGCGTCGTACATGCCATTGAGCAGGTGAATTGCGCCGGGCCCCGACGTCGCCAGGCACACGCCCGGCTCGCCCGTGAACTTGGCATGGGCGCACGCCATGAACGCGGCCAGTTCCTCATGGCGCGCCTGGATGAACTCGGGATCGTTGTCGGCGCGGCCAAAGGCGCCCATCAACCCATTGATACCGTCTCCGGGATAACCGAACACCCGCCGGACGCCCCATTCCCGCAGGCGCTTGAGTACAAAGTCCGAAACCGTCATCGACATCGCCAGCTCCCATCAATTTGGCATCGCCATGCATCAGGCGTGCCGGTGGCAAGCCCGCGGCGAAGACGCCCCCGGCGGAGCGCCTTGCAAGGCAAGCGCAACGGCCGTTATCGCGTAGAAAATGCCCGCGCCGGTAAGGATTGCACGTCGCCCCGGCTAGCGGCCGCCCGGTGCTGCCGGCGTCTGCCATACGGCAGGCAGGTGGGGACGGCTGGCGTAGTCGCCGTGCATCAGCACGAACAGTATTGTCAGGATCGCGAGCGGTACCACCGCCGCGAGCCGCAGCACCGTCGCCGCGCGTGCCAGGTGCATGAAGGCGCCGGCAATCAGCAAGGCCTTGACGGCCGCAATAGCGAGGTTGATGGATGCGTTCCACGGTCCCAGGTCAAGGAAGGCGGTGCCCACGGTGATGGCCAGCAGCAGCACCAGTAGCAGCCATACGCCGAGCAGGCGCCGCGTGGCGGTGGTCATGCCGCGCTCCTGCCGGGGAGATAGAGGATGGGAAACAGGAACAGCCAGATCACGTCGACAAAGTGCCAGTACAGGCCGACGATCTCCAGGCGCGCCATGTTGGCCGACGCGTGGCGTCCGGCGCGAATCGCCATGGCGAAGCCCAGCACCAGCGCGATCCCGATGCAGAGATGCACGGCGTGCAGCCCCGTCATCGCGTAGTAAAGCAGCCGGAACATCTGTCCAGCGTGGCCGCCCGCGCTGGCCGCGTTGCCGGGAACGAAGCCCGAGGCGATGTCCTTCGCATACTCGACGCCCTTGATGCCCAGGAAGATCGCGCCCAGTGCCACAACGGCCCATAGCAGGCGCACGGCACCCCGACGATTGCCGGCCTCCGCCGCCGCGACGGCCAGCGCCATGCACAGGCTGCTGGTCATCAGCACGGCGGTGTTGGCCGTGCCCAGCCACAGATCGGTGCGGCGCGCCGCCAGCGTCAGCCCGGCGGCGTCCGTGAAGCGGACGAAGTAGTACCCGGCGAACAGCGGGCCGAAGAACATCAGCTCGGTGCCCAGGAAGATCCAGACCCCCAGGCGCGCGGCAATGCGCTGCTGGCCGCCGCTGTCGAACTGGAACGGGGGCGTGCTCATTGCGGCGACTCCTGCCCCGTGACGGGATCGTAGGCATAGGCGTCGCGCCGGACCCGGGGTGGCTGGGAAAAGTTGCGCGTGGGCGGCGGTGAAGGCGTCTGCCACTCCAGGCCCGTGGCGTGCCACGGATTCGCCGGCGCGCGCCCGGCCCGGAACAGCGAGTGCACCAGGTACACCATCGGCATCAGGTAACCGATGGCCAGGATCGACCCGCCCGCCGAAGACAGGATGTTCAATACCTGGAATTCCGGCGGATAGGCGTGATAGCGGCGCGGCATGCCCTCGAAGCCCAGCAGGAATTGCGGGAAGAACGTCAGGTTGAAGCCCACGAAGATCACCACGGCCGCGATGCGGGCCCACGTTTCGGGGTAGAGGCGGCCGGTGATCTTGGGCCACCAGAAATGCACCCCGCCCAGATAGGCCATGACCGCGCCGCCCACCATGATGTAGTGAAAGTGGGCGATGACGAAGTAGGTGTCGGTCAGGTGCACGTCCAGCGCCAGCGCGGCCAGCACCAGCCCGGTGAGCCCGCCGATGGTGAACAGCCCGACAAAGCCCAGCGCGTACAGCATCGGTGCCGTCAGGCGGATGCGGCCCTTGTAGAGCGTGGCGGTCCAGTTGAACACCTTGATGGCCGACGGTATGGCCACCAGAAAGCTCAGCAGCGAGAACGTCACGCTTGCCTGATACGACTGTCCGCTCACGAACATGTGGTGGCCCCAGACCAGAAAGCCCAGGCTGGCGATGCCGACGATGGCCCATGCCATGGCGCGATAGCCGAAGACGGGCCGGCGCGCAAAGCACGGGATGATCTCGCTGGCCACGCCCATCGCCGGCAGGATCATGATGTACACGGCCGGATGCGAATAGAACCAGAACAGGTGCTGGAACAGCAGCGGGTCGCCACCCAGTGCCGGGTCGAAGATGCCGATTTGCGCCAGGCGCTCCAGCGCCACCAGGCACAGCGTCATGGCCAGTACCGGCGTGGCCAGCACCAGGATGAGGCTGGTGCCGTAGCTGGCCCAGACGAACAGCGGCAGGCGCATCCAGGTCATGCCGGGTGCGCGCAGCGTGTGCGTGGTGACGATGATGTTCAGGCCGGTGAGGATCGACGAGAAGCCGGTGACGAACACCCCCGCCAGCGTCAGTACCACGTGGCTGTTCGAGAACATCGTCGAGAAAGGCGTGTAGAACGTCCAGCCCGTATCGACGCCGCCCGCGACCATCGCGCCCAGCGTCAGCGTGCCGCCGGCCACGTACAGGTACCAGCTGGCCAGGTTCAGCCGGGGAAACGCCATGTCGCGCGCGCCGATCATCAGCGGCACCAGAAAGTTGCCGAGCACCGATGGAATCGACGGGATCAGGAACAGCCAGATCATGATCACGCCGTGCGCGGTAAACAGCCGGTTGTAGGTGTCGGCGGCCATCAGGTCGCCCTGCGGCGTGACCAGTTCCAGCCGGATCAGCGTGGCCGCCGCGCCGCCGACAAAGAAAAACAGCGTGATCGCCACCATGTACAGCCAGGCGATGCGCTTGTGGTCGGTCGATCCCAGCCAGGAGCCCAGCGTGGTGCCTTCGTCCAGGTAACTGGCCTCGCGGGCGACGTCGGTGTCTTCAGCGGTCTCGGGTGGCATGGGGGGCTCCCGTCGTGGTGCCGGTGGCGCGCAGATAGGCGATGATCGCAAGGATGTCTTCCTCGTCCACCTGCCCCTGGTAGGTTGGCATGATCGGCGCATAGCCGGCTACGACGTCCTTGCGCGGGTCCAGCATCGCATCGCGTACATAGGCGGCGTCGGCGGTGACGGTGCGGCCGTCCTGCAGCGTCACTGTCCGGCCGATCAGCCCGTCCAGGGGCGGCGCGTGCACCGTGCTGCCCGCGTCGTGGCAGGCGGCACACCCGAGCCGCTGGAACAGTGCGCGGCCGCGTGCGGCGATGGTCTCGGGGCCGGTGCCGGCGTCCAGCCATTGGGCGAACGCGGCAGGCGGCATCACGACGATGCGGCCCTGCATGGCGGCGTGGTCGGTGCCGCAATACTCGGCGCAGAAGAGCCGGTATTCGCCGGGCCGGGTGGCCGTGAAGCGCAGCGTCGTATAACGGCCGGGCACCACGTCCTGCTTGATGCGGAATGCCGGCACGTAGAAGCTGTGGATCACATCCTGCGAGGTCATCGTCAGTTCCACGGCCTGCCCCAGCGGCACGTGCAGCTCGTTGATCTCGCGCTTGCCGTTGGCGTGTTCGAGCTTCCACATCCATTGCCGCGCCACCACGGTAACGGGCACCGCGCCTGCGGTTTCGCGGGCCAGCAGCGTGTAGTCAAACGCGCCCCAGGCGAAGATGCCCAGGAAGATCAGCAGTGGCGTGACCGTCCAGGCAATCTCCAGCGACGTGCTGGACACCGGCGGGTCGTGGCGGTCGGCCTGGCGGCGCTCGCGATAGCGGATCACGAACCCGGCCATCACGGACAGCACGGCCAGTGCCACCGCGCAGAGCAGCGCGGTGAGCGACAGCATCAGGGTGTCGTAGCGGCCGGCCGCCAGCGAGGCGCTGTCCGGCAGCAGCTGGAAGGTGCCGTTCATGATGGATGCCCGCGCCGCATGCCTGCCTGCCATAGCCAGCCGATGCCCAACGCGGCGAAGGCTGCCACGAAGAGGATCCGGATGCCATCGAGGATGGTCATCGTATAGCGGCCGGTATGAGGATCGAAATGAACGCAGCGCATCAGCAACTGCTGCGCCGGGGAGCCCACCCGGCCGGCCGCCGCCTGCTCGATCGCGGTGCGTAGCGCTGCGGCATCGAACCGCACCCCACTGAAGGCCCGGGCGATCCGGCCATCGGGCGTCAACACGACCAGGCCGGCCGGATGGGCGATCTGGTCTGCATCGGGCAACGGTGACGCGCGCATGCCGATGGCGCGCATCAGGGCGGCGACGGCCCCGGCATCGCCCGTCAGCATGTGCAGATCGCCGCCTGTGGCGGCCAGCAGGGCGGCATAGTGGGGCTTCTTTGCGGCAGCCATCGCCACGGTCTCGCGGCTGTCGATGCTGACGGCGGCCACGCGCCAGGCATCTTGCGGCAAGTGCGCCTGGGCCAACGATTCGAGTACGCCGTCCATCACGGTGCTGCACAGGTTGGGGCAGCGGTAGTAGCCGGGCACCAGCACCAGCGGCCGGCCCATCGACAGGTCCTGCAGCCGCACCGGCCGTCCCGCTTCGTCCCGGAATTGCAGATCCGCCGGGAGCTGCCTGCCGGGGACGGGTGCAAACGCCATGTCAGGCGCCGCGGGCAGGGCCAGGGGTGCGGCCTTTGCGGACAGGACCAGCCACGCGGCGAGCGCCAGCGCTGCGGTGCGCGCGTTCATGGCGCGGCCTCCGTGCGGTCGCCGGCCATCAGCGCCATGGCACGTGATACCGGGATGCGGGCAATGCCGGCGTGTTTGTCGATCCAGCCCCAGCCGTTGAGCGCGGCGAGCTTTTCGGTCTCGTAGCGCGCACGTTCCGGCTGGGGGGCGCTTTCGGACAGCGGCAGGGCTGCCGGCGACGCGGCGGCAGGCGCAGACGGCACGGGCATCCCCAGCGATCCGGACGCGTTGAGCTGGCGCGCGCAAAGCCAGCCGACGGTTGCCGCCAGCGCAACGGCAACGGCAAGCGCGGCAGCCCCGAGCGCCACGGCGCGCAGGCTGACGTTGCGGGCCTGGCGTGCGCGACTCATGTATGGCCTCCCGTGGAAGGCAGCACCAGCCAGCAGGCCTCCACCGCGTGCATGACGAGCACGATGGCGGCCACCGTCGCCAGCATCGGCGGCGAGCGTTTCACGCGCCGCGACAGCAGGGCCAGCATCGGCAGTGCGAAGTGGCCCAGGGCCAGCACCCAGGCCATCAGCGGCCAGACGCCCGCCCGGCGCACCAGATACCAGCCGATTTCGTGCGGCAGGTCTTCGGCCCAGATGATCAGGTACTGGGTAAAGGCCAGGTAGGCCCAGGTGATGACGGCGGTCATCAGCAGGTTGCCGAGGTCCAGCAGCACGGGCGGCGGTGCGCCGCGCCGCGCGGCCAGCCATGTGCCGAGCGCCAGGCCGGCGCACGCCTGGCCCGTTGCCAGCAGCAGGCCGAACACGCTGGAGTACCAGAGCGGCATCAGCGACATGATCCAGTCAACCGCCGCGATGCTGACCGTCAGCCCGTAGGCGATCAGGGCCGCCGCCGCAAACCGTGGCGAGCGCGCGTGACGGCCGGACTGGCTCATCGTGGCAAGGATGACCCAGACGGCCAGCACTGCCACGCCGCGTATCACGAAGCCGGTTCGGCTCAGCCATAGCGACTTGAACGCGGCACTGTGGGCGGGAATATCGGGCGCCCAGCGTTGCGCCCCACGGGCGGCATCGGCGGCCCAGGGATAGAGCGCACCGACGCCGGCCAGGATCGGCACGAACAGCAGCGCCAGCAGCCAGGTATGACGCGCCATGCCCAGCAGCGGCGCGCGCAGCGGCTCGCCCCACGCGCCGCCGGTCAGGTCATGGATCCAGACAATGGCCAGGCCGCCCATCACCACGCCGATGCAGCACCACCAGGCGGTCAGGTACAGGGCCAGCAGCGAGGCGACGGCGTGCGCGCTCATGGCTGGCCTCCGCCCGGCGCGGTGGCATCGAGCTGCCGCAGGTCGTCGGCCGTCAGGCGCCCGGCGGGTGCGTGCTGGCTCAGCTGCAAGGCGCGCAGATAGGCCACGACGGCCCAGCGGTCCGCCGGCGGCAACTGCGCGGCGTAGGCGGCCATCTGCCCGGTGCCGTGGCTGATGACGTCGTACAGCAGCGTATCGGGTGCGGCGCGCAACGCATCGGTGTGGAACGATGGCGGATGGGGAAAGCCGCGACGTACCACCAAACCGTCGCCGTCCCCGGTAGGGCTGTGGCAGGGCATGCAGTAGATCGCGTAGCGGGACTGACCGCGCTGCAGCTGTTGCAGCGTCAGGGGCGGGCGTGACGCGCTGGCCGCCTCGTCGTGGCTTCGGCCGGTGGAGGTGGCGGCGAACGGGCCGCCAGGCGCGGGCACCGTGTTGTCGGGCAGCGGACGGGCGGAGGTACCGTCACCGAATCGGTCGCTGCGCGCAAATGGCTTGTACTTCGGCTGGTCGTACATGTCCTGGCGCGCGCGCTCGCACCCGGCGGGCATCGCCAGCGTGCAGGTCGCGCACAGCAGGAAAAGGCAGCGCCGCAGCACGGAAGTCATGCCGGCACCTCCGTCACATCGGTTACCTGGAGGGCGTGGGTGGCGGCCAGCATGCGTCGGGCCGCGTCGGCATCTTCGGTGCCGGATCGCACGCACAGGAAGAACCGATGCCGCGACGCCTGTTCGAAATCGGCGGCATCGAACAGCGGGTGCCGCAGACGGGGCAAACGGTTGGCCACCAGCATGCCGACGACCGTTGCCAGCGCCGCGCCCAGGATCGTCAGCGAGAACGTTACCGGCACGAACATCTGCCAGCTTCCGGTAGGGCGGCCGCCAACATTGATGGGATAGTCGATCACCGCCGCGTACCACTGCAGCAGGAAGCCGCCGAGGCCGCCCGCCAGGCCGCCCAGCAGTGCCAGCAGCGGCATGCGGTCAGTGGCCATGCCGATGGCGTCGGCCAGCTGCTCCACGGGATAGGGCGTGAACGCTTCGAGATCGGTGAAGCCGGCGGCGCGCGCATGGCGGGCCGCGGCCAGCAAGGCTCCGCCGGTGCGGTATTCGGCCAGTACGCCGTAGAGGCTCATGTCTGCTCCTTCGCGCTGGTGTGCACGAGTTCGCGCATCTCCGCAATGGAGATCACCGGCAGGCAGCGGATAAACACCAGGAACAGCCACGCGAACATGGCGATGGAGCCGGCCAGCATGATCCAGTCCCACACGGTCGGATAGAACATGCCCCACGACGAGGGGAGGAAGTCGCGATGCAGGCTCGATACGACGATCATGAACCGTTCCATCCACATGCCCGAATTGATGACCAGGCTCAGCGCGAACAGCGCCAGCGGGCTGTGCCGCACGCGCCGCCACCAGAGGCACTGCGGCGCCAGCACATTGCAGGCCATCATTGCCCAGTACACGCCCGCGTAGGGGCCGCCCCAGCGATTGCGCACCACGAAGATCTCGTACGGATCGCCGCTGTAGAAGGCGGTGAAGATCTCGCTGGCGTAGCCATAGGCGACGATCACGCTCATCGTGAGCATGATCTTGGCCGCATTGGCCAGGTGGCGGCTGGTGATGAAATCCTGCAGGCCGTAGGCGTGCCGCAGCGGAATGGCGATGGTCAGCACCATGGCGAAGCCCGAGAACAGTGCGCCCGCCACGAAGTACGGCGGGAAGATGGTGGAGTGGTAGCCCGGGGTGTTGCCGATCGCGAAATCAAGCGACACGATGGAGTGCACGGCGATGACCAGTGGCGTGGCCAGCCCCGCCAGCAGCTTGTAGGCGCTTTCGTGGCGCGCCCAGTGCCGCGCGTCGCCGCGCCAACCCAGCGACAGCAAACCATAGGTTTGCGCCACCCGCCGGCGCCCGCGCAGGCACGCGCGGTCGCGCAGCGTGGCCAGGTCGGGGATCAGCCCGACATACCAGAACAGCAGCGACACGATCAGGTAGGTGCCGATGGCGAACAGATCCCACACCAGCGGGCTGCGCCATTGCGGCCAGACGTTCATCACGTTGGGGTAGGGCACCAGCCAGTAGAAGAACCACGGACGTCCCAGGTGCAGGATCGGGAACAGGCCGGCGATGGCGGCGGCGAACAATGTCATGGCTTCGGCGAACCGGTTCACCGACGTGCGCCACTGCTGCCTGAGCAGCAGCAGGAACGCCGAGATGAAGGTGCCGGCATGGCCGATCCCGATCCACCAGACGAAGTTGCCGATGGCGAAGCCCCACGCCACGGGAATATCGACTCCCCAGATGCCCACGCCCCGGGCGAACAGCCAGGCGGTGGCGCCCATGAAGACGAGCATGCCGGCAAACGTCAGCAGGAAGGCGCCCAGCCAGGGCAGTTGCACCGGCCGTTCCAGTACCAGGCCGGCGATCTTGTCCGACACGCTGGCGTAGCCCCAGCCCTGCCGCAGCACGCCGATGTCCTTGGAAACGGGAGGCGTATCCGATGGGTCGGCCATGGCTAGGCAAGGTCCTCGTCGGGATTGGTGACCAGCGCGGCATAGCTGGTGCGGGGCCGCGTGTTCAGTTCGGCCAGCAGGTCGTAGTTGCGCGGCGACTGCTTGAGCTGGCTGACCTGGCTCTGCGGATCGGCGAGATTGCCGAACGCGATGGCCTGCGTCGGGCAGCTGGCCTGGCAGGCGGTGACCACATCGCCATCGCGCAGCGGCTGGCCGAGCTTTTCCGCCTCGATGCGGGCGCGCGTGATGCGCTGCAGGCAATACGTGCATTTCTCCATCACGCCCCGGTGGCGCACCGTCACTTCGGGGTTGTAGGCCGGCGGCGGCCGGTCGTCGCCCTGATTGCTGTACTGCAGGAAGTTGAAGCGCCGCACCTTGTACGGGCAGTTGTTGGAACAGAAACGCGTGCCGACGCAGCGGTTGTAGACCTGCACGTTGAGGCCGGCGCTGTCGTGGACCGTGGCGCCGACCGGGCAGACCAGCTCGCACGGCGCGTCTTCGCAGTGCATGCACGGCACGGGCTGGAACACCGTGCGTACCGGGTGGCCTTCGGTGTCGTGCCCGTCGTCGTAGCGATCGACGCGTATCCAGTGCAACACGCGCCCACGCGCCACCTCGGTCTTGCCCACCACCGGAATGTTGTTTTCGGCCTGACAGGCGATGGTGCAGGCATTGCAGCCGATGCAGGCGTTCAGGTCGACCGTCATGCCCCAGCGTTCGTTGGGGTAGGGCCAGCGCGGGTAAAGCGATTCGGCGGCCTCCGGTGCATGGCCCTGCGCGAAATGCGGATGGCGGCGGTATTCGGCGGCAGTGGCAGCCGGGGCTACGTCGCGCCCCGCCATCGAGGTCTGCGTCTGCACCACCGCGAACGCATGGGTGGCACCCGTTGCTTCGATGGTGATGGCGTGCGGCCCGGCGGACGTGCGTAGCGCATAGGCGTCGAAGCCCACGCCGTTGCCGACGCGCCCGGCATGGCGACGTCCATAGCCCAGCGGCAGCGTGACGACACCTTCGGCCTGATGCGGCATCACCCACACCGGTGCCTCGACCGGCCGGCCGTGGCCCTCCGTGCGGCGAATCCGCACGATGTCCCCGGTGGCCAGATGGTGCGTCCGGGCCGTGAGCGGGCCGATCAGCGCGGCGTTGTCCCAGGTATGCCGCGTCAGCGCGCGCGGCAGTTCCTGCAGCCAGGCGTTGTTGGCCAGTTCTCCGGCATCGGTGGCGGGGTCTGGTGTAAAGCGGGCGACCAGCGCAGGCGCGGTGAATGGCGGCGGCTCGATGGGGCGGTGCAAGTCGGGCTGCACGGCCGGGGCTGCCGTTTCGGGGATCACGCCGGTGCGCAGGGCCAGCTGCCAGAAGTCATCGAAGCCGGATGACTGACGCGCCTGCCAGTGCGCGCGTACAAGCGCATGACCGGAAGCCGGCTGGTCGCCGGTGGCGGCGGACAGCAGTTCATGTGCCGAGCGTCCGCCGTTGAGCGGCGCAATCAGCGGCTGCACGATCGATATGGTGCCGTCCCAGGCATGGGCATCGCTCCACCGTTCCAGATCGTGCGCCAGCGGGATATGCCAGGTAGTCAGGCGTGCCGTTTCGTCGCGGTACAGGCCCAGGTGGGCCGACCATGGCACGTTGCCGAGCGCGGCACGGAAATCCACGTCGCAAGGCGCGTCATAGGCCGGGTTGGCGTCGATGACCAGCAGCGCCGATACCTGCCCGTCCTGCATGGCCCGGGTCAGTGCGGCCAGCGAATGGCTATCGCCACGGGGTCGTCTTGGCGATCGGGCGACCGTGCGTACGGCCTTGCCAAGATTGCCCAGCCGCGCGTTGATGCGCCAGATCAGCGCCTGCGTCGGCGGCGCGAGGCTGTCGCCCGGCACCAGCAACGACTGACCCGGCGGCGCATCGGCCAGGCGCCGGGCCAGCACATCGAGCCAGCGGCGTGCCATGGCGGTGTCGGGGGCGGGTGTGTCTGCCGCCGCTTCGGGCATGCCCAGCCTGCGCGCGAGCGACCACGCCAGTCGTTCGATGTCATGCGGTGGCAGTGCCAGACGGTTGTCGGCGATCTCGCCGGTCAGCGTGGGCGACGATTCGATCGCATAGAGGCGGCGCGCCAGAGCGGGTGCCACGCCGCGGCGGTCGGCCATCAGGTCGCGTGCCTGCCGTACGGCGCCGGGCCCGTGGCCAAGCAGATCGGCATCGAACGTCAGCACGAGCCGGGCTGGCGTGGTATCGATGACCGGGTCCACGGCGTCGCCAAAGGCCAGATCGATCGCCGGGGTGCCGTCCTGGACCGGATCATGGGCGTGCCACGCGGCCTTCGGATACCGTTCCAGCCAGCGCGCGATCTGTGCCGCCAGCGTAGGCGAGCCGACATTGCCGGTCAGCAGGCGCAGCCCTTGGCCATCGCTGTCCCGCCACTGCGTGCGCTGGACAGCCAGAGCCGCGTCGAAGGCCTGCCAGGTCGACATGGCGGCGCCGCGACAAGGTGCCTGACTGCGGTCGGGGTCCCATAGCTGGAGCACGGCGGCCTGGTCGAACGGATGCGTGGCGCCCAGGCTGGCAGGGTGGCGCGGATTGCCCTCGATCTTGGTCGGGCGGCCCATGTTGCTTTCGACCAGGACGCCGGTGCCATAACCATGGCGGGTCAGCGCGGTGGCGTAGAACAGCGGCCGGCCCGGCACCATGCCCTCGGGCATGTGGACGTAGGGGACGATGGTCTCCTTGGGCGGCCCGCTGCAGGCGCTGCCGGCCAGCGCGGCCGAGGCGGCCATCACGCGCAGGAAGTTGCGCCGGGCGCGGCTGTCGGGGGCGTCGGTGTGCACGGGAGCATCGGCGGCTTCGTGCGCAGGGACGATCGGAATCACGGGCCGGTGCGTCATCGATGACAGGTAGAACAATCGGTGAGGCGTCGCGTGTCCTGCAGGTGATACATCTTCTGCAGCAGGGCCATTTCGTCGGGCGCCAGCGGCGGGCGCTCGCGCATCGCGAAGATGTCGGCCGGCGCGTGCAGGTGGCGGGCGGGGTCGCGGTGGCATGCCAGACACCACTGCATGTCAAGCGGCGCCACCCGGCGGGTCAGCGGCATCTGGTCCACCCGCCCGTGGCACTCCTGGCAGGCCACGCCCTTGGCAACGTGGATGCTGTGGTCGAAATACACGAAATCGGGCAGGTCATGCACGCGCGTCCACGCCAGTGGGCGGTTGTCGCGAAGGCTGGCATGCAGCGGGGCCAGCATCGGCGCGTCGCGAAACAGCACGCTGTGGCAGGTCAGGCATACGCTGGTGGCCGGCATGCCGGCAAAGGCCGACGTCTCCACGGACGCATGGCAGTAGCGGCAGTCGATGCCATCGTCGGAGACGTGATGCTTGTGGCTGAACGGTATGGGCTGCGCAACGGGATCCTGCATCTCGATCTGTGGGGCCATGGACCAGCGGGCCACCCCGAGGGCGACGGCGACAAGAACCAGCACGCCAAGGGCCAGCAGCTTGAGAACAAGGACTTCCGCACGTGTGAAGGCCTGCGCCATGACGTGTTTTTCTTACTGGCGAAACATCTCGACGCTGCAATTGGGATGCCAGGCGCAGGCTTGCATGGCACCGCCGGGCAGGCGGACGCGCCACCGGGCGGGCTGCAGGCCGCGTGTGTAGCTCTTACACAGGCGCCCTGCAATTGCCCGGCCCAGGGAGGCCGGATGCGCCTGCGAGTTCTCGCAGGACATGTGGACAGCACGTATCGGCCAGACTATCCGGTAGGCGGGGGTAAGATACCGGGGCCGGACATCCTTCAGGAGACACAGCATGAGCAGCAAGAACACGATCTGTTTGTGGTTCGAGCGGGACGCGCTGGACGCGGCCACCTTTTACGCGCAGCACATCCCCGACAGCAAGGTCGGCGCGATGATGCGGGCGCCCGGCGACTATCCCGACGGAAAGCTCGGGGACGTCCTGACCGTCGAGTTCACGGTGGCCGGCATTCCCTGCGTCGGGCTGAACGGCGGCCCGCACTTCAAGCACAGCGAGGCGTTCTCGTTCCAGATCGCCACCGACGACCAGGCCGAGACCGACCGCCTGTGGAGCGCGATCGTCGATAACGGCGGGAAGGAGAGCGAATGCGGCTGGTGCAAGGACCGCTGGGGGATTTCGTGGCAGATCACCCCGCGTGTGCTGCTGGCCGGGATCTCCGACCCCGACCGCGCGGCGGCCAAGCGCGTCTTCGACGCCATGATGACGATGCGCAAGATCGACATTGCCGCCATCGAGGCGGCGCGGCGGGGTTGATTGCCGCTGGTGACGAATAGGCCGCAAACGATCCTGCAACCCGGAGCGAGCATGCCGATGCCGACATGTGTGCCAGCGCGGACGGCGCTGGTGGTCATGCATTATCAGACGGACATCCTGAACCTGTTTCCGGACGTCGCGCCCACCTTGCTGGCCAACACGCGGCGGCTCTGCGACGCGGCCCGGGCGCGGGGCGTCGCCGTCTACTTTGCGAAGATCCACTTCGCGCCCGGTTATCCGGAGATCAGTCCGCTGAACCGTAACGGTCAGGGTATCCGGCAACTGGGCCTTTTCGTGGAAGACCGGATATCGCCGGAACTGGGCCGCCAGCCCGATGAGCCCCTCATCGTTGCGCATCGGGCCAGCGTGTTCTTCGGCACCGATCTGCAGGTGCGGCTGTCGGCCCAGGGCATCGATACGTTGGTCATGGTGGGGATTGCCTCGACCGGCGTGATGCTGTCGTCGGTTGCGTACGCCAGCGACGCGGACTACCGGCTGCTGACCGTCAAGGATTGCTGCTACGACCCGGACCCGGTTGTCCACGATCACCTGTTTGCCACGGCGTTCGCGTCGCGCACGGCGGTGCTGTCGCTGGCCGATGCCTTGTCCTGGCTAGGCTGACTGGTCTACCGCAGACCGGACGGTCAGAACCCGAGGTGGACCGATACCGCCGGCGTGGCCTTGTAGACGCGCAGGAACGTCTGATTTGCCATGTCGCGCGAGACGCCGAAACAGACCCCATTTCGCAAAATTCCCCGAAATATTTGCGGGCGGCGGCCGGACGCGGCCGTGGGGGGCTAGCCGGCGCCGCCCCGGGGCGCCATGCCCTCGCGCTCCAGCCATGCGCAGAATTGCCCGACCAGTTCATCGCCAGACTTGTCGTCCGGCACGTAGGTGCAATAGCTGCGCGATGGCAGGCGCGGCATGGCGAACGGCTCGATCAGCCGCCCGGCGGCGAGATCGTCGGCCACCAGCGCGATTGGCCCAATCGCAATGCCGATGCCGTCGATGGCGGCCTGCAAGGTCAGGTAGAAGTGGTCGAAATTCAGGGTAGCGGCCGGGATCAGGGTTGGCATCTGCGCGCTGGCCAGCCAGTCCGACCAGAGGCGGGGCAGGCTCGAAGTGTGCAGCAACGTGTGTCGGCGCAGGTCGCCTGCCGACTGAAGCGGCAGGCGCTGCAGCAACGCCGGGCTGCAGACCGGCGCCCGTTCCTCGTGCAGGAAAGACCGGGTCCCATAGCCATAGAACGTGTCCGGGCCGCCCCGGATGATCACGTCATACCCATCGCTGAGGCTTTCCAGCGGCGCGTTGGACGTCTCCACGCTTACCTCGACATCGGGATGCGCCGCGCGAAACGCTGCCAGCCGGGGCACCAGCCAGCGCAGCGTGAAGGTGGCTGAGGCGTTCACCGACAAGGTCCGGGCGACCGTCTCGGTCACGCCATAGCGGGCTGTGGCCAGCGATAGCTGCTCGAACAGCGGACCGACCTTGTCCAGATAGGCTTTGGCCGCGGGCGTCAGTGCCACGCGGCGGTTCTGCCGTTCGAACAACGGGGCGCCAAGCCATTCTTCGAGCAGGCGCACCTGCTGGCTGACCGCGCCATGCGTCACATGCAGTTCTGCGGCGGCGTCCTTGATGCTGCCGAGCCGGCCGGCGGCCTCGAAGGCCCGCAAGGCGTTTAACGGAGGCAAGACTCGTTTCATCAGAGATAGATTTTCTAACGTGACCGGCCAATTTATCTCGGTTGTACGGCCGTTACAAGATAGATATCCTGTTTTTCGATCGTTTCTGTGTCTTGCTGGCGTTGTTCCCGCTCACTTTCTTTCCGCACCCCTATGTTCAGTCTTACCGGTGGCGTCGTGCTTTTGGCGGCCTTGCTTCACGCAAGCTGGAACGCGATGCTGCATGGCAATCGAGATCGCTTCCTGTCCATGACGTGGATGAGCATCGCCATCGCGGCGGTGGCCACGTTCATCGTCGTGTCCACCCCATTGCCGGACCGTGCCGCCTGGCCGTATCTGGTGGCGTCGGGGCTCGTGCATATCTTCTACAACGTGAGTCTGGTGCGGTCGTATCGCCGCAACGACCTCGCGCTGGCCTATCCGATTGCGCGTGGTTCGTCGCCGCTGCTGGTGACGCTCGGCGCGGCATGGTTCGCGCAGGAGGCCATCGGGCCGCTGCACGTGCTGGGCGTGGCGATGATATCGGGCGGCATCATCGCCATCGCGTTGCAGGGGCGCCGCGTGTCGCGCGCCGGCGCACTGGCTGCGCTGGCGACCGGCGCGACGATTGCGCTCTATACGGTCATCGACGGCATCGGCGTCAGGCTTTCCGGCGGCCAGGCACTGTCGTACACCGCGTGGATGTTCCTGTTTTACTGGCTCATGCCGGTGCTGTTCGTTGCGATGCGTGGCGCGGGGGCGCTCTGGATGCCGGTCCGGGCCGACCCGCTGTCGGTCGGCGTATCGCTCGCGGGCGGGCTGGTGTCGCTGGCCGCGTATGGGATCGTGATCTGGGTGCTGCAGTCGGGTGCGATGGGCGCGGTGTCGGCGTTGCGAGAGACCAGCGTGGTGTTCGCGGTGCTGATCGGACGGGTGTTCCTGGGCGAAACCGTCAGCCGGACGCGCTGGGCCGCCTGCCTGGTCGTCACGGCCGGCGCGATTTGCCTGGGACTTTGAACAAGCGGAGATATTGGCAACATGACGAACGACATGAATCGGCATCGGCGGACGGGTCAATGCCATTGCGGGGCGGTGCGCTTCGAGGCGACACTGAGCGACGGCCTCAACGCGGTGCGCCGCTGCAACTGTTCCTACTGTCGGATGCGAGGCGCTGTCGTCGTCGCGGCGGAAATCGGTGGAATCAGGTTTCTGCGCGGCGAGGGGCTACTGAGCAGCTACCGCTTCAACACCGGGTCGGCCCAGCACTTCTTCTGTTCGCGCTGCGGCATCCATACGCATCTTCAGCGGCGTTCGAATCCGAACCTGTACGGCATCAACGTGGCTTGCCTGGACGGCGTCAGCCCGTTCGATTTTGCGGAGGTGCCGGTCATGGATGGCGTCAATCATCCGAACGATACCGGCGGCCCGGCGCGGCTGGCCGGCACGCTGCGGTACGTGCCGGCTGACCCGCCGATTGGCTGATCCATCAGCCCTGTTCCCAGGCGCTGCACCAGCCCTTGGCCGCCACCTCCTTGTCGCCGAACAGCACGCAGCCGCCCGATGCGCTGCCGTTGTCGCCCTGGTAGAGCTGGCAGTTGGCGCAGGTCTGCGATGGCTTGTGGGCCGGGAATTTCTGCGGATCGACCTTCGCGGTGTCGGCCTTGTAGCCCAGCTTCAGTGCCGTCGGCTCCTGCTCGCCCAGCATGCTCGCGGCGCGCGCGTGCCGGGTGCCGAGGGCTGTGCTGGCGACCATGCAGGTGGTCAGGGCGAGTGGAAGGTAGCCAAGGAATTGTCGTCTGCGCGGCATGGTGGGGTCCTGTCATGGGGGAAGCCTTGTCTGTCGCAAGGTGTGGCAAGCGTACAGGGTTTCGGCGCGCTTGAGCGCCCGGTGGATCATCCCGGCCGGAAGAAACACCGGTCCGCCTGCCGGTAGCCGGCCGAGGCAGTCGGCGGCCTTCAGGCGGCCGCCGACGTGCCGCGGTGGCGATATTGTGCGCATGGCGGGCGGCGCCTATCATCCCGGGGCCGGCATCCCGTTTTGCCGCGCCATGGGATCGGTCACATGGGCGGCGGTGTGGCGGGCCATCGGACCAATCATTGGGCCAACCACCGTCAAGCGACTGGAAGAACATGAACAACACCCCCATTCCGCAGGCTGTATACAGCCCCATCACCCGCAGCGCGATCTTTATCGTCGCCACCGTTTCCGACGGCGACGCGCACGCCGACACGGTCAGGTCGCTATGCGGCGACATCGCCGGGCTGGTGCGCTCGGTAGGCAAGCGCGTGCCGGCGGGCAACCTGTCCTGCGTCTGCGGCTTTGCATCGGATGCCTGGAGCCGGCTCTTCGGCAATCCGCGCCCGGCTTCGCTGCATCCGTTTCGCGAGTTCGAGGCCGGCAACCGACGTGCCATGGCCACTCCGGGCGACCTGCTCCTGCATATCCGCGCCGACCAGATGGACCTGTGCTTCGAACTGGCCATGCAGCTGATGCGGCGCCTGGGCGACGCGGTGACCGTGGTGGACGAAGTGCAGGGATTCCGGTACTTCGACATGCGCAGCATGGTGGGCTTTGTCGATGGCACGGAGAACCCCGAGGGCGACGACAAGGCCCGTTTCACGATCATCGGCGACGAAGACGCGGCGTTCGCGGGTGGCAGCTATGTGCTCGTACAGAAGTACCTGCACAACATGGATGCCTGGAACGACCTGACGGTGGAGGCCCAGGAGCGCATCATCGGCCGGACCAAGCTCGACGACATCGAGCTTGACGATGCGGTCAAGCCGTCCTGTTCGCACAGCACGCTGACGACGCTCGAGGAAGATGGCGAGGAGGTCAAGATCCTGCGCGACAACATGCCGTTCGGCCAGCCCGGCAAGGGCGAATTCGGCACGTATTTCATTGGCTACGCCCGCTCGCCGGCACCGATCGAGCAGATGCTTGAGAACATGGTCGTCGGCAAGCCGCCGGGCAACTATGACCGGCTGCTCGATTTCAGCCAGGCGGTGACAGGCGGCCTGTTCTTCGTGCCATCGGCCGATCTGCTGGAGGCGCTGTCGGAGCGCGAGCCCGGCACGGCTGGCTGACCGGCCGACATCAGACCGAAAAAAACGCCCGCTCGGGGAAGCGGGCGCAATCGGAGGGAGGATGGGCCCCAGATCGAGGCCAGGCCATGGTAAGCAAATGTCGCCCGCCGATGCATTGCACATTGGTATGGCTATGCCTATCCGAGGGTTGAAGGGACAATATCCGCCATCCAATCCTTGATGGGTGTGGCACCGAATTGAACTGGGACGATACGCGAATCTTTCTGGCCCTCCAGCGCGAGGGCACGTTGCGACGTGCGGCCCGGGTGGCCGGCGTCGATCAGGCCACGGTCGGACGGCGGCTGGCGGCGCTTGAGCACGCGCTGGGCGCCACGCTGTTCCTGCGCACGCCGGACGGCTATGTGCTCACGCCCGCAGGCGAAAACGCCTTGCGGTCGGCCGAGAAGATGGAGGCGTCTGCCAACGATCTGGTGCGGCAGGCGCAGGGCACCGACAGCCGGCTTGCCGGCGAGGTCAAGGTGACCACGACCGATTCGCTGGCGCTGGAGTTCGTGATTCCGGCGATTGCGCGGCTCCATGCCGACCATCCGGACGTGCAGGTGATGCTCAATACGTCGACCCAGGTGCTGAACCTGGCGCGCCGCGAGGCCGATATCGCCATCCGCAACATGAAGCCGGACAACCCCGATCTGGTCGCGCGGCGGCTGGCGCGCTGGCCGGTGGGGCTGTACGCGTCCAGCGCCTATCTGGCCCAACGCGGTGAGCCGGATCCCCAGACGGGCTTTGCCGGCCACGACCTGGTGATGTACCAGCCGCACCTGGCCAGCCGCGCAGCGCCGACCCTGGTCGGGGAGCCGATCGGTGCGGGGCGGCTGGTGGCGGCAGTGAATTCGAGCCTGATGCTCCGGGCGATGATCCGCATGGGTACGGCCATCGGCGAAGTGCCCGTGCCCCTGGCCGAGCGCGACGGGCTGGTGCGGGTCTGGCCCGACCGCGAGCGGGCCCGCCGCTACGAAGTCTGGCTGGTCACGCACCAGGACTTGCGGCACACCGCGCGCGTCCGGGCGATGATCGATACGATCGCTGCATCGTTTCAGGACCACGATGCCTGACAGCCGCCGCGCGCGGGCAGGCCGGGCGCCAGCCTGGCTCAGGCGCCGGGATGCTCCACGGCCAGCACGATCTTGCCGATGCTCTGGTTCGACTCCATGCGCCGGTGGGCATCGGCAGCCTGGCGCAGCGGAAAGACGCTGTCGATCACCGGCTTGAGCCCCGCCGCCGCGAAACGCGTCAACCAGTGCTCGCGGAAGCGGCGGGTCATCGCGTGCTTTTCGGCCTGCGTGCGCGATTTCATCACCGTGCCGATGATTTTCAGATGGCCATACAGGATGCGTTCCAGCGGCAGGTTGGCGCCCGTGCCGCCGCCGAGGATGCCTACCTGGATCAGTCGCCCGCCATTGGCCAGCGCGTGGATGTTCCGTTCGAAATAGGGCGCGCCGACGAAATCGACGATGACGTCTACACCCCGGCCGTCCGTGGCGTCCTTTACGACCGTCAGGAAGTCTTGCTGGCGATAGTCGATCAGGACGTTCGCGCCAAGCTCGCGCAGCGGCGCCAGCTTGTTGCCGCTGGCTGTGACAAATACCTCGGCGCCAGACGCGGCCGCCAGCTGCACGGCGGCGGAGCCCACGCCGCTGGCTGCGGCATGGATCAGCACGCGCTCGCCGGTGCGCAGGCCGGCAAGGTGGAACAGCGCCTCGTGGGCGGTCACGAACACTTCGGGAATCGCCGCCGCTTCGATGAAGGACAGCCCCTCCGGGATCGGCATGGCCATGCGATGGTCAATGCGGGCCAGCTCCGCGTAGCCACCGCCCCCGACAATGCCCATGACTCGGTCGCCTGTTTTGAAGCCTTGCGCCTGGTCGCCCACGGCCACCACTTCGCCAGCGATCTCCAGGCCCATGACGTCCGAATCGCCAAAGCTGGCGCGGCCGTATGCGCCTTGCCGCTGGTTGATGTCGGCGCGGTTCACGCCAGCGGCGTGGTTGCGCACCAGCAGGTCGTGGGGACGCAGCGCCGGCTCGGCTACGTCTGCCAGTTGCAGGGCGTCGGCGTCGCCGAACGATGGGATGGTGATGGCTTTCATTCGCACTCCGGTGATGCCTCCGCAACGGGCTGCAGCCGGCGCGCAAGCGGTGAATGGCGGCGAGTATAGGGTCCGTCGGCCCGGCGCAAAGCGTGAAAATCTCCAGCCCGGCGATGCATTTCTGCATCGTCAGCCGCGGCGTCACGATTCATGAGCCTGATTCATGACCGTATGCGCCGCAGCCGCGTAATCGCGCGGCGATTCTCGGATACCATCCCGCGATCCCCTGTCACGCCATACGCCCCATGACAACACTAAAAATCAATGGCCAGGTCCATGAAGTCGATCTGTCGCCCGACACCCCATTGCTCTGGACCCTCCGCGACGCCCTGGGCTTCACCGGCACCAAATTCGGATGTGGCATGGCGCTGTGCGGCGCCTGCACCGTTCACGTCGATGGCCAGGCGACGCGTTCCTGCGTGACGCCGATTTCGGCGTTGGGCGACAAGCCCGTGCGGACCATCGAATCGATGGATGCCGACCCCGTTGGCAAGGCCGTGCAGGACGCGTGGGTCGAACTGGGCGTGGCGCAGTGCGGCTATTGCCAGGCCGGCCAGATCATGACCGCCACGGCGTTGCTCAAGGACAATCCGAAGCCCACCGACGCGCAGATCGTGGCCGCGATGAGCGGCAACCTGTGCCGCTGCGGCACTTATACGCGGATCAACGCCGCCGTCCGGCTGGCGTCGTCGCGCCTGTCCGGCAACAAGACAGGAGCCAAGGCATGACGCGTACCGATATCCAGCCCCTCGAACAACCGGCGCGCCGCCGGCTCCTGCAGGCGGGCGCGGCGTTCGCGCTGTCCGTGCAGTTCGGCGGTCTGATCGCCAAGGCCGATGCCGCGGAGGCGGGCAAGAAGTATGGCGCCCTGTCGATGCCGGGCGGTGTGGTGGACAACCCGCTGGTCTTTGTCTCGCTGGCCCGTGATGGCACCGTGACCATCGTCGCGCATCGCGCCGAGATGGGTACCGGCGTGCGGACCAGCCTGCCGATGGTGGTGGCCGACGAGATGGAAGCCGACTGGAGCCGCGTGAAGATCGTACAGGCCGATGCGAACGAGGCTCGGTATGGCAGCCAGAACGTGGACGGCTCGCGCAGCATGCGGCATTTCCTGGCGCCGATGCGCCGGGTAGGTGCATCGGCGCGCCAGATGCTGGAAGCCGCCGCTGCCGCGCAATGGAAGGTGCCTGTCACCGAGGTGCAGGCGCGCCATCACGAAGTCATCCATACGCCGACCGGCCGCCGGCTGGGCTATGGCGATCTGGCCGAGGCCGCCATGCGGCAGCCAGTGCCGGCCCACGATCAACTGCGGCTCAAGCAGCCGGAGGCGTTCCGCTATATCGGCAAGGGCAAGATCGTGCCGGCCGACAGCCGCGACATCGCACAGGGCAAGGCCACGTACGGCATCGACGTGCGGTTGCCGGGCATGGTCTACGCCGTCATTGCGCGCCCGCCGGTCTATGGCGGCAAGCTGCGCAAGGTCGATAGCGCCGATGCGCTCAAGGTGCCGGGCGTCTTGCGCGTGGTGGAACTGAAGGGCTATGACGGCCCGCCGCTGTTCAATCCGGTCGGCGGGGTGGCGGTCGTGGCCACGAATACCTGGGCGGCCATGCAGGGCCGGGCGGCGCTCAAGCTCGAGTGGGACGACGGTGCGAACGCAGGCTACGATTCGGCGGCGTTCCGTCGCGCGCTGGAAGCCGCGGCGCGTCAGCCGGGCAAGGCGCTGCGCAACGACGGCGATGCCGTTGCGGCGCTGGCGGGCAGTGGCCAGCGCAAGGTGTCGGCCGAGTACTACGTGCCGCATCTTGCGCATGCATCGATGGAAACGCCGGTGGCCACCGCGCGCTTTGTCGACGGCAAGTGCGAGATCTGGGCGCCGTCGCAGGCCCCGCAGGGGGCGCTGGAAAGCGTGGCCAGGCACGTCGGGCTCGATCCCCGGGACGTGACGGTCCACCTGACGCTCCTGGGCGGCGGATTCGGCCGCAAGTCCATGGCGGACTTCATCTCCGAGGCCGCGCTGGTCTCGAAGGCCATGGACGGCAAGCCGGTGAAGCTGCAATGGACCCGCGACGACGATATCCGGCACGACTACTACCATACGGTTTCCGTCGAGCACATGGAATCGGTGCTGGATGCCAACGGCAAGCCGAAGGCCTGGCTCCATCGGTCCGCCGCGCCGACCATCGGCTCCACGTTCAAGGTGGGGGCGCAAGGCAAGGCCGACTTCGAGGCGGCGATGACGGCCATCAACATTCCGTACCAGATTCCGTCGATCCGTCTGGAATCGGCCGACGTGCCGGCGCATACCCGCATCGGCTGGTTCCGGTCGGTGTCGAACATTCCGCACGCCTTCGCGGTGCAGAGCTTCGTTGCCGAACTGGCGCACCAGGCCGGCCGCGACCCGAAGGACTACCTGCTGGAACTGATCGGGCCGGCGCGCAAGATCGATCCCACGACGCTGTCCGACAAGTGGAACTACAGCGAATCGCCCGACGTGTATCCGCTGGACACGGGCCGCATGCGCCGCGTGATCGAGGAAGCCGCGCGTCGCGCCGGCTGGGGGCGCAAGCTGCCGAAGGGCCACGGCCTGGGTATCGCCATGGCCTACAGCTTCGTGACCTATGTGGCAACGGTGGTGGAAGTGGCCGTGGACGCCAAGGGCCAGATCACCATCCCGCGCGTGGACATGGCCATCGATTGCGGTCCGCAGGTCAACCCGGAACGTATCCGCTCGCAGGTCGAAGGCGGCTGCGTGATGGGGATCGGGTTGGCGATGCTGGGCGAGATCTCGTTCCAGGGCGGGCGCGTGCAGCAGAGCAATTTCCACGACTTTGAAATCCTGCGCTCGCAGATGGCGCCGCGCGCGATTCACACGTGGATGGTCGGTGGCGGCTTCGATGTGCCGCCTGGCGGTGTGGGCGAACCGCCCGTGCCGCCGGTGGCGCCGGCGCTATGCAACGCCATCTTCGCGGCCACCGGCCAGCGCATCCGTTCGCTGCCGATCCGCGACCAGCTGGCGCAGGCCTGACGCCAGCCCGGCCTAGCCGCGTGCGCCATCCGGCCGGTACCGGATGGCGTCGATCACGATCTCGAGGGCGCGCGAGGACTGACGGCGGCTTGGATAGAACGCGTGATAGCCGGGGAAGGTCGGGCACCAGTCTTCCATCACCCGGACCAGGCGCCCGGTCTGGACGTAGGGCTCGAGCATGGGCCCGGGCAGGAACGTCAGGCCGAAGCCGTCGAGCGCGGCGTTCAGCATCTGGTTGACGCTGTTGCACACGACCTGGCCCTCCACACGCGCCTGCACCTTCCTCGCGCCCTTGGCCAGTTCCCAGGCGTAGAGGCCCCCGCTCGTGGAAAGCCGCAGGTTGATGCAGCGGTGGGCCAGCAGGTCGCGCGGCGTGGTCGGCTTGTCGCGGCCCTTGAAGTACGCAGGCGCGCCAACGATGGCCATCTTCACATCGGGGCTGATGCGCACCGCAATCATGTCCTTTTCGATCTGGTCGCCGAAGCGCACGCCAATGTCGTACCGCTCGCCGACGATATTGGTGAGGCCATAGTCGACGGTCAGTTCGACGTTGAGATCGGGATACTGCGGCAGCACCTTGGCCAGCCGGGGCCAGATGATGGCGTCGATCGGGTGATCGACGGCCGTGATGCGGATCGTGCCGGACGGCCGGTCGCCAAGATCGGCCACCGCCGAGAGATCGGCCTCGATGCTCTCGAATTTCGGACCGAGCGACTGGATCAGCCACTCGCCCGCGTCGGTCGTCGCCACGCTGCGCGTGGTCCGGGTCAGCAGACGGACGCCGAGCCTGGCCTCCAGGCCGCGAATCGTGTGGCTGAGCGCAGATTGCGTGACGCCAAGCCGTGCAGCGGCGCGCGTGAAACTGCGCTCCCTTGCCACGGTAATCAAGGCGAGCAGGTCGTTCAGGTTATGGCGGGGCATGGAGCGGGTTTTTTTGTCTTGCTTTCTGGGGCGGGGCGGCTGGCCCTTGGCCTGTAGGAGCCATGAAGGCATTTCATGAATGCCGCCGCTATTGTTCAGTCCGGAGCGCGTTCGCCGCAAGTATTTTCATGCGGAGGAACGCGGACTGGCGCCGGCCCGTGGCGACATGCCATCCCGGGATGGCGGGCCATCCCTGGCCCGGGCAGCGGGCATGTCAGCCAAATCAGTGAATCAATCTGATGCCTGTCTGACATCGGGGCGGCAAACGCGATGCTAGATTGTCTCCAGATCAATGGAGGCGCCAGGACATTGCGGCCATGTTCAATGACGGTCTTCGCGCAGCACACCAGGCGCTTTTCCTGGCTTGCCTCGTATTCGGCGCGCCTGCAACAGCGGCCGACGAGGATCCTACTGCCAGTCTGGAGAAAGTGGCCGCCTCGAGCGGCAGCGAGGTGTCGAAACCCGAGGAGTCCATCGCGGTACATGGGCAATCGACCTACGTCTGGCAGTACAAGCCAGCGTTCCCGGCCGCCTACACAGGCACCAAGAGTCTGCTGCCGTCGGCGGAACACGGCTACTCATGGTCGGCAACGCTGAGCGTCGGTTTGCGCCTGTGGCATGGCGCCACTGTCTTTCTGGATCCCGAACTGATCCAGGGCGTCGCGTTCTCCGATTCGCAGGGGCTCGGCGGGCTGGCCAACGCGGAACTTGCCAAGGCCGCCGTAGCCAATCCCACGATTTACCGGGCACGCCTTTTTCTCCGGCAGGAGATTGCAATCGGTAACGAGACGGAGCCGGCGGAATCGGGATTTCATCAGCTTGCGGGCCCGCAGGGCAAGCGCCGCGTTGTGATCACGGCTGGCAATCTGTCGGTGCTGGATGTATTCAACAGCCTGGAGTACGCCCACGATCCGCGCAGCGAGTATCTCAATACGGCCTTTGCCTCGCACGCCTCGTTTGACTTTCCCGCAGATGCGCGGGGCTACACCTGGGGCGCGGCGGTCGAGTACATCGACGGCGACTGGGCGGTGCGCGTCGGCCGGTTCATGCAGCCTGCGGAGCCAAACGGGCTGCAACTGGACACCCGGATCTTCGAGCACTACGGCGACATGCTGGAATTGGAGCGCACCTATACCTTGCTTGGCAACGCTGGGAAGGCACGCCTGCTGCTGTGGCGCAATCACGCACATATGGGGGCATTTTCAGACGCCATCGATCTGGCATCCCGCAGCGGCGGTGCACCCGATGTGGCGCAGGTACGCCGCGAGCACGCGAAAGTCGGTGCAGGCGTGAGCCTGGAGCAAAAGGTCGGCGAGTCGCTGGGGCTCTATGCCAGGGCGGACTGGGCCGATGACAAGACCGAGAGCTATGCATTTACCGAAGTGGGGCGCAGCACTTCGGCTGGGGCGATCCTGAAGGGGCTCAAGTGGCATCGGGGCATGGACAGCCTGGGGGTGGCGGTGGCTTTCAACGGACTGTCGAAGCAGCATCAGGACTACCTGGCGAGGGGCGGGCTGGGCGGCTTTCTTGGCGATGGCACGCTGCGCTATGGCCCCGAACAGATTTGCGAGGTGTTCTACAGCCTGGCGGTGCAGCGGCATCTCTTCGTCAGCCCGGACTTCCAGTACATCAGGCATCCGGGCTACAACCGCGACCGGGGCCCTGCGCGCTTTTACGGCGTGCGGGTGCACGCACAGTTTTGATTCCCGCACTGTCCGGATAGGGGGATATCCGGACAACCCGCGGTCGATGTCCATCCCGCCGGCGTTCGATTAATGTAGAAATTACGATTCGGGGAAAGGGCAATGGCATGGCACTCGAAGACTTGGGCGACCTGGCGGCGGTCGAGCGATATCTGAAAGACCTCAGCAAAGATGTGGCAAGCCAGACGAGGTTGGTCCGTTGGCTGACCCGCGACGGGCGAGACGCCACAATCGAGGCACAGGTGCTGACGAATATGAGAGGCGCCCTCGATGCATTGGAATGGCGCGCTGCTCAGTTGCGCCGAGAGAAGGCCGGTGCTTCCGCGATAGATAAATGAAGCCCGTTGTCCACCACTTCCATTCGGATCCGCCGCGCCACGGCATGAAGTACTATGTGATCTTTGCTGCATGCGTGTTGGCGGTCGGCGCGGTCTACGCGGCCGTGTCCCTCCTTGTGCGGGCCCTGTAGAGATTGTTGCTTCCCCCTTGCGACGCGCGACCCGCCCGACTGCGGCGGCGCTTGCCTGCGTCAACGCTTCGCGTCTGACGACCATCGACTGAACAGCAGAAGTTTCGTCGGCATTGAAAAATCGAACGACGGAAGTTACTGATGCACGCGCGCAGCCAGCAAAAAAAGAGCCGCGCCAAACTTACGGCGCGGCCAGAGCGAGTTGCCGGCGGATGCCGGACTAGACCAATGTAGTACGCGACCCCTTGCACCCCTGCGTCAGGAATCGACGGGTTTCGTACAGTGCCATCCCAAAGCGATTCCAGCCCCGGAAGCCCCGCGCCGCCGCAGAAGGGCCCACTACCTCTTTACGGACCCTCCACCATCGAACGACCTGTCGACCCGCGCTTTTGCGTGCTCGATTGCCGCATCCATCGCCGCCCGCTTGCTGCCGTGAAAGGGGCCATGATCGCTATAGGCCGCCTTGTGATCGATCGTATACGTCCAGCACCATTTCCCAAAAACATGTTCGACGGCTTTGACCACGATATGGTGGTCGCGATAGAAGAGACTTTCCTCCATGGTTGCTCCTGGCAGGCAGGGAATGAAAGGGCAAGGGCCGCATCTGCCTGCCGTCGAAGCAGCAACGAACATGCCGGCGTGCGCGGTTCCAGGCAGGTCAGCCCGGAGGCCGGGAAGCACAGAGCGCGCAAGGACAGGCTGTTCCATGTCGGGAATGCTCTATTTTGGAACAGGAGGAAGCGCCCGGACTATCCTCAAGGATTGATTAGATTACTCAGACAACGGCTTCGGAGGAGGGAATGGCACGCCCTGGATCGCTTGGCTTCGTCGGCGTTGTCAGCTTGCTGTTCACGACGCTCACAGCGTTATATCTGCTGGGAGGCGGCGCATGGCTGGTATCGCTCGGCGGTTCGGCCTACTACGTCGTTGCCGGTGTCGTTCTGCTTGCTGTGGCATGCGCGCTTTATCTGCGCAGGCCGATCGCGCTGGTGCTATATGCGTTGTTGCTGGTCGGCACCGCCATCTGGTCCGTCTGGGAATCGGGGACCGATTTCTGGGCGCTCGCGCCGCGCGCCGGCGTGCTGGTCGTGTTTGGCGTGTGGCTGCTGCTTGTCAGCTGGCGCCTGCCGGGCAGGCCAGGGCTGGGCGTGGGTCTGCTCGTCGCCGCGCTGGTGATATGGGCCGGCGTGCTTGTCTACGCGAGTGTCAACGATCCACAAACGGTCGGCGGGGCCTTCGGGACGGCAGCGGTTTCGCCGGCCAGCGATCGCGACGGCATTGCCAGCGCCGACTGGCCGGCTTATGGGCGTACGCAGGAAGGCACGCGGTATTCGCCACTTCAACAGATCACGCCGCAGAATGCCAAGGACCTGAAGGTGGCCTGGACATTCCGTACGGGTGACATGAAAGGGCCGAAAGATCCGGTGGAAATCACCAACGAGGTCACGCCGATCAAGATCGGCAATCTGCTCTATCTCTGCTCGCCACACCAGCAGCTTTTTGCGCTGGACCCTGCTACCGGCACGCTCAAGTGGAAGTTCGACCCCAAGCTGCAGCCCGATCCGTCATTCCAGCACGTGACCTGCCGTGGCGTGTCGTATGTCGATCTTTC
Source organism: Ralstonia sp. 25mfcol4.1 (assembly GCF_900104095.1). Classification (GTDB taxonomy): domain Bacteria; phylum Pseudomonadota; class Gammaproteobacteria; order Burkholderiales; family Burkholderiaceae; genus Cupriavidus. The sequence continues at coordinate 275,991 of NZ_FNJO01000005.1, forward strand.
AGCGAGCCCCCCGGGGTCTGGGCCGGCTGCATCGGCCAGCGACGCGACGGCCGCCGCGCCTGCCGGTGCCGCGGCCCCGGCCAGCGACGCGTGCACCCGGCGGATCTACTTGCCGGTCAACAATGGCCACCTCTATGCGCTCGATGCATTGACAGGGCAGCGTTGCGCCGGTTTTGCGGATCAGGGGGATCTCGATCTCCAGCATGCGATGCCGGTCACCACGCCCGGCATGTACGAGCCCACTTCGCCACCGGTCGTCACAAGCAAGGTGATTGTCGTGGCGGGTGCGGTGGAGGACAACTTCTCGACGCGCGAGCCGTCGGGCGTCATCCGCGGTTACGACGTGCGTACGGGCGAACTGCTGTGGGCGTTCGATCCCGGCGCGCCGGACCCGAACAGGATTCCGGGGCCAGAAGGGCACTACACCTGGAATTCGCCGAATTCCTGGGCGCCTGCCGCCTATGACGCGAAGCTCGACATCGTATATCTGCCCATGGGCGTCAAGACGCCGGATATCTGGGGCGGCGACCGTTCCCCGGACATGGAGCGGTATGCATCGGGCCTGCTTGCGCTGCATGCGTCGACCGGCAAGCTTGCCTGGTTCTACCAGACGGTGCACCACGACCTCTGGGACATGGACCTGCCTTCGCAGCCTACGCTTGCCGACATCACGGACAAGGACGGCAAGACGGTGCCTGTCGTATATGCGCCCGCGAAGACGGGCAACCTGTTCGTGCTGGATCGCCGCACCGGGGCGCTTGTGGTGCCCGCACCCGAAAGACCCGTGCCGCAGGGCGCCGCGCCCGGGGATCGCGTCTCGCCGACGCAACCGTTCTCCGCGCTGACCTTTCGGCCGGAGAAGCTGCTCACCGACGCGGATATGTGGGGCGCCACGATGTACGACCAGCTTGTCTGCCGGGTGATGTTCCACAAGCTACGCTACGAAGGCACCTTCACGCCGCCTTCCCTGCAGGGCACGCTGGTCTTCCCCGGAAACCTTGGCATGTTCGAATGGGGCGGCATCGCGGTGGACACAGATCGTCAGATTGCCGTGGCCAACCCGATCGCGCTGCCGTTCGTCTCCCGGCTGGTACCGCGCGGTCCTGGTAATCCGGTCGAGCCGGAACAAGGCGCAAGGGGCAGCGGCACGGAGGTGGGTATTCAATCGCAATACGGTGTCCCATACGGCGTGACGCTGAATCCGTTCCTGTCTCCGTTCGGCCTGCCGTGCAAACAGCCGGCGTGGGGCTATATCGCGGCCATCGATCTGAAGACCAATGCCATCGTGTGGAAGAAGCGTATCGGTACGGTTCGTGACAGCGCGCCAGTACCGCTGCCTTTCAAGATGGGCATGCCGATGCTGGGCGGGCCGATTGTCACGGCGGGTGGCGTGGTGTTCATTGGGGCGACGGCGGACAACTACCTGCGCGCCTTCGATGTCAATACTGGCGCTCAGCTCTGGCAGGCGCGGCTGCCGGCCGGCGGTCAGGCAACGCCGATGACCTATGCGGTCAACGGCAAGCAGTACGTGGTGATTGCTGCCGGCGGCCATGGCTCATTCGGCACGAAGCTGGGCGACTACGTCATTGCCTATGCGCTACCGCAGTAGCGCCGCAGGGCTGACAACGGGGGCACCAAACCCATGCGGAAGAACGGCAATCCATGCAGGCGGCTCGTCACGCGTCTGGCGTGGCTTTCATGGGCCGGACTGGGTCTGGCTCCGTGCGGCGCGCAGGCGTACGACGTAAGCAATAGTCCCTATCTGCTCGGGGATTGGAATGGGCAGCGCACGCGTTTGGCGGAGCAGGGCGTGACGTTCGGCGTGAACTACGTCAGCGAGCTTGCCCGCAACCTGAGCGGGGGCACCGAGGATCTGACCCGGTATGCCGATCAATGGGCGTTCAGCACGACGCTGGATTTGCAGAAGGTCGCGGGGTGGCGGGGCGCGACCTTTCAGTTCACGATGACGGATCGTAATGGCCGCAATCTGGGGGCGGATGCGGGTATCGGCAACAACATGCTTGTCCAGGAAGTCTACGGACGCGGCCAAACCTGGCATCTGACGCAACTATGGGTGAACCAGAAGCTGCTGGACGACCGCCTGGAGATCAAGCTGGGACGGTTGACGGTTGGCGAGGACTTTGCGAGCTTTTCCTGTGACTTCCAGAACCTGACCTTCTGCGGGGCGCAACCGGGCAATCTGGTGGGCAGCTACTGGGTCAACTGGCCGACCAGCCAGTGGGCCAGCCGCATCAAGTACCGGACTTCGCAGGACACTTACGCCCAGGTCGGCATCTATCAGGTCAATCCCAACTATGTCGACGACAGCTACGCGCGTCACAACGGATGGAAACCGAACAATCCCAGTGGCACGACCGGGGCGCTGCTGCCCCTGGAAGTGGGATGGCTACCGGCCTTTGCGGGGCGCCCTGGTTCTTACAAGCTCGGGGCCTGGTACAACACGTCCGACGGTAGCGACCTCTATTACGACATCAACCATAACCCGCGTGGCGTGACCGGTCTCGATCCGCTCCAGCGCAGCGGCCAGTTCGGGGTCTATATCAACGTCCAGCAGCAGGTCACGGGGACCAAAGGCGGCCGGGGCGCGACGGTGTTCCTGAATGTCTCCCAGGCAGACCGCAGCACTGCCCAGCTGGACCACCAGATCGCGCTCGGCGTCCAGTTCGCAGGGCCATTCGAGAGCCGGCTGCGGGATTCCGTCGGCCTGGCCATCGGTGCCACGCACAACAACGATCGGTTTGCCAGCTATGTGGCGCAGAACAATGCCCGTACCGGCAGCAACACAGTGGCAGGCAGCGGATATGAGTATGTGACCGAACTGTATTACGCGTGGTCCCCAGTGTCATCGGTGCTGTTACGTCCCAATGTGCAGTACATCCTGCATCCGGGCGGGACGTCCCATAACGGCAATGCTTTCCTGATCGGCTTGAAGTCGAGCGTCACGTTCTGACCCGTGGCGCCGACCGGGCTATGGGCCGTGAGGACCGTCTCAAACAGGGGCTATTCAGCAGCCTTTGTCGCCTAAATCACACAGAAATATGATGCTTGAAGCGCTTATACGATGAAAAACCGTTTGATTTAAGGCCCTTTAGTCACATGTCGTGTCCTTGCACTGCGTAGCATTACCTAATGCTGCATTGCGGCAAACGCTCCTGCTACAATACGGGAAAACCCCATAAGGGTAATCCCTAGCAGGAAGAACGCCATGAACATCCAATCCGACATCAAGCTGACCGATCAACTGGAACGCGAGCTTATCGACCGCGAACTGGGTACCCAGAGCCTGGGCTTTGCCAACGATGTGAAGCGCGTGGTGGCAGCCGTGCAGAACGTTTTCGCCCGCCTGCAGGCGGAAGCGCGCAAGGCCAAGGTCGTCTACGCGAACGGCTGATCGGTACCAGCCGATCGTGAAGGGCGGCGCGCGAGGCGCCGCAAGAATATGAAAACCGGTCCGTCGCACACCTCGATCAGGTGTGCGACGGGCCGGTTTTCGTTTGCTGGCTAGAAATCCGCCAGGGCGGAGCCTCATATGGAGGTCGGCATGACGCTAACCGGACGCGAAGTCATATCAGCCCTCACAGCGGAAATCGCCGCCATTCCAGGTCGCACTGCCATCGGCGGGCTTGATGCTGCCTGGACTTTCGCAAGCCGCCCATTTGATGCCGCCTTTCGTGTGCGATATGCGCTCGATCCTGCCGGGGGCGATGGGGCCGGTGCCACACCCTGTCGCGCAGACGTCCTTGTCGAACCATTCGACGAATACCCTGAACGTGCAATGGTTCTCCACTACGGTCATTCCGTTTGCCTTGTGTTCGAACGTCACGCAGGTATCGCCCGTACGGTAGGCCGTTTTCGGTGTGTTCGTGCCGTTGCCGACGCATCCACACAATGCGGCGGAAAGAACGATGCAAGCGAACGTTCTCATCGTAATACCTCCTCTTGCCGATGCGTTCTCCGGCGTTGAACGGCCAGCAGGGTTATCGCCGAACAGCATGTCAGATTGAGCAATGCGATCAGCGTCAAGAAGAGATCCTCCACGACGACCGCACCGTAGGCCAGGGCAGTTCCGTTTGCGACAACCCAGGAGCCCCACGTCAGCAGGGAGATATCCCTGGCACCGTCGTTGCTGCGCCATACCGCCATCAATTGGGGCACGTAGGTAAAGACGCGTGCCGCGTTCGACAAGACATAAAGCGAGGCAATCGTCGAATTCGTGGACCAGGGAGGCGTTGCCGTACCGACGAAGAAGACTGGCCGGTTCCAGGCTGCCGTCACGAACAGGAAATACATCAAGGCAATCGCATAACAAGCAGCCGTCCGCTTGTCGACCGTGAAAAGAACTCGTTGGATGTAGTCGCGCATCGAGGAGGCCTTTCTTCTTTTTGGGGACTTCATGCTGCCATCTAGCGTATAGACTCGTTCTCGATGCCGCGTCATTGGAAGCGATGACTGACGGAAGAAATTTCCCGAAGGGAGTTCGACATGAACGGACTTGATGGCGTGACTGCGCGGCAACTCTCTGATTTGATTGGCGACGTCTATGATTGCGCGCTGGAGCCCGAACGTTGGCCATCCACATGCCGGACTGTCGCCGACCTTTGCGAAAGCACGGGTGGCGGCATTTGCGTCCATGACCTCAAGCAGGTGCGTAACGACCAGTTGTTTGTTTTTGGTTACGAGCCGAAATTTCTGGAGGCGCTGGGCAGCCAGTTCGCGGAAAGCCCGATGGCCGCGGCCGACGTCGTGTCGAATGTCGGGGACGTGAACTCCCTCGCCAGGGAGCCGCGACAATTGCTTGAGAGCCGCTTCTACAGGGAAGTCCTCGAACCCTATGGGCTTCGCGACATCATCTGGTTTCCTGCCCTGCGTACCGGCGGCAGGATGGCGTCGCTGCATGCGTCCCGTGGCGAGAAGGGACCCTTCTATCACCAGCGTGACGTAGAACTCTTCAGACTCATATCTCCCCACGTCTGCCGAGCGCTCGCCATCTCGGATGCGCTCGACATCCGGGCGCTCCGATCGCAGATGCTGGAAAAGACGCTTGATGGTCTATCTGCCGGCGTTTTCTTGACGGCGCGTGATGGCCACGTGGTCTACATGAATGCGGCGGCCGAACGGCAGGTCCGCGAGGGGCGGGCAGTCTGCATCGCCCACAACAGATTGTCGGCCGTCCTGCCTGAGGCGCGCGCAGCACTGGAAAGTCATATCGATGCGGCGACACAGGCAGCGTCGCCGGCAGCCTGGCGCGATCATTCCGTCGCGATTCCTGATGGCATGGGTGCCGGCAGGGGGTACGTCGCAACGCTGCTGCCGATAGAGAGTGGCGAACGCAGCGGAATCCTGGCGCCTTTCGCGGCGTCAGTCGCCGTGTTCGTGCAGGACCCGATCCAGGTCCCCCTCATGCCCGGCGAAGCCTTTGCCCGGCTCCACGGACTGACGGGCGCTGAGTTGCGCGTGCTCCTCGCGCTGTCGCAAGGCCTTGGCGGGATGGAGTCGGCGGAAATGCTAGGCGTCAGCGAGCCGACGGTGCGTACCCACTTGCAGCATATCTTTTCCAAGACAGGGACGACGAAGCAGGCCGACCTTCTGCTTTTACTGAGTCGGTCAACGCCGCCGGTACGCGCCGTGAACTAGCGGTTTACGTCACTTTCGCGTTCAGGCGAAAGCACACCGAGATAACAGGTCCCGACAAGCGCCTTCGCCATTGGCAGCTTCGGGGGATGTGCTGCTACGCGGCCGCCGCTTCCTCGCGCATGCGACGGGCTTCGTCGCGCAGGAACTGCTGATAATCGTCCAGATCGCCGTCGAAGGGCTCGACGCCGCCCTTGGTGACCAGCCAGAACTCGTCACATACGGCGCGCAGCAGTGCGCGGTCGTGGCTGACCAGCATTACGGTGCCTTCGAATTCGTTGAGGGCCATGCCCAGGGCTTCGCGCGTGGACAAGTCCAGGTGGTTGGTGGGCTCGTCGAGCAGCAGCAGGTTCGGGCGCTGCCATACGATCATGCACAACACGAGCCGCGCCTTTTCGCCGCCGCTCATCGTGCTGACCGCCTGATGGACCATGTCGCCGCTGAAGTTGAAGGTGCCAAGGAAGGTGCGCAGCGATTGTTCGGTTCCACTCTGGCCCGGGGCACGCATGTGAGCCGGCGTGTCCTTGGCAAGGCGGATCATGTGTTCCATCGGGGTGTCGTGCGGGCGCAGCACGTCAAGTTCCTGCTGGGCGAAGTAGCCGATATTCAGGCCCTTGCCTTCGCTGATTTCGCCGGCAATCGGGGCCAGCGCATGCGCCACGGTCTTTACCAGCGTGGACTTGCCCTGGCCGTTGGCGCCGAGAATGCCGATGCGCTGCCCGGCCAGCACGGAACGGTTGATGCCTCTGACGATGACCGTGGGCGGGGTGCCCGGCGGTGCGCCGGCCGGCGCCGGGTAGCCGAAGCTCGTGTCCAGCATCGACAGCAGCGGGTTCGGTACGTTGAGCGGCTCCTTGAACTCGAAGTTGAACTCTGCGTCGGCAAGCACCGGTGCGATCTTCTCCATGCGTTCGAGCGCCTTGACACGGCTTTGCGCCTGCTTCGCCTTCGAGGCCTTGGCCTTGAAACGGTCGATGAATTTCTGCAGGTGGGCGATCTTGTCCGCCTGCCTGGCCATCGCGGCCTGCTGCAACACCAGCTGTTCGGCTCGCATGTCCTCAAACTTGCTGTAGTTGCCGCCGTAGCGCACAAGCTGCGCGTTGTCGACGTGTACCGTCACTTGTGTCACCGCATCGAGAAACTCGCGGTCGTGGCTGATCACGACCAGGGTTCCCTGATAGCGCTTGAGCCAGGCCTCCAGCCAGACCAGCGCGTCGAGGTCCAGGTGATTCGTTGGTTCGTCGAGCAGCAGCAGGTCGGACGGGCACATCAGCGCACGCGCCAGCTGCAGTCGCATGCGCCAGCCGCCGGAGAAACTGTTGACCGGCTGGCTGAGCTGCGCGGCACTGAAGCCAAGGCCCAGGATCAGGGCCTGGGCACGGGCCGGCGCATCGTGCGCACCGGCGTCGTGCAGGGCCATGTAGGCGTGTGCCATGCGCATGCCGTCGTCGCTGGCCTCGGCCGCGGCCACTTCGGTCTGTGCCGCCAGCAGCACGGTGTCACCTTCGACGACGAAGTCGGTCGCGCTTTGCTCGGTCTCGGGCATTTCCTGTGCGACCTGCCCCATCTTCCATGCCGCGGGAATCGAGAACTCGCCGCTGTCTTCGTGCAGCGTGCCGTTGAGAAGGCCAAAGAAGGACGACTTGCCGGCGCCATTGCGGCCGACCAGCCCGATCTTTTCGCCGGGGTTGAAGGTGACGGATGCGCGGTCAAGTACGACATTGGCGCCACGACGCAGCGTGACATTACGGACGGAAATCATAGCGAGCTACTTCGGAGAGGACTGGCATGATAGCCGACCGGGCGTGAGGGGTTGTCGCTTTTCTGGCCGCGCCCGGCATTCCGGCGGCTGGACCAGCGAACATGGCCCGATCAGCCGTTCGCCCTGTCGAGATGCGCCGACGGTCCGATGGCAATGGCGATTTTTCCCTGCAGGCCGTTGTTGGGGCTTTCGAGTCTGGCGTGCGCGATGGGGATGTCGGCGAGCGAATACACCGCCCCGACGTGGGGCCGCAGTTGGCCGCGCTCGACCAACGCGCTCAGCTCGTCCAGCTTGCCTCGGTTCTGCCGGGTGAACACGAAGTAGCTCGCGTTCCTGCCCCATGCCTGGATCATGTTCTGCGGCTGTGCGGTATCGACGATCGTAACGACACGGCCCAGCTGGGCGAGGGCGTCGGCACTGCGGGACAGCGTGTTGCCGCCGATGGTGTCCAGCACAACATCCACGCCCCGGCCGCCTGTTTCGCGCAGGATCGCGTCGACGTAGTCCTCCTTGCGATAGTCGATGGCTACATCGGCGCCCATACGGGTTGCAAACGCGAAGTTGACGTCCCGTACGGTCGTGAACACCGTGGCGCCCATCGCCTTCGCGAGTTGGATCGCAAGATGACCGACACCGCCCGCGCCGCCGTGGATGAGGATGCTTTCTCCCGCGCGCAGCGCCGCACGCGCGACCAACGCTTCCCACACCGTACCGCCAGCGAGGCTCAGGCTTGCCGCTTCGACGTGGCTCAGGAGCGCTGGCTTCTTCCCTACGATGTGCTCGGATGCAACGTGGTATTCGGCATAGCTTCCGGGGCCGTCGAAGATCTGGGGGGTGTACCAGACTTCGTCGCCCGGGCGGAAGGCCGTTACGCCGGCGCCGATCGCTTCGACGACGCCCGAGACGTCGTGACCGGTGATGGTGGGCAGTGGTACCAGATCGGCATAGTCGCCGCGCCGGACCTGATAGTCCAGGGGGTTGATCGACGTGGCCTCGACCCGGACCAGGACTTGTCCCGCCTGCGGCGCGGGCTTCGGTACGTCGCTCAGCGCGAACGCATCGGGGCCGCCGAAGGTATTCAGTATCAGTGCTTTCATTGCCAGGTATCTCCGGATCGTTTCGGAAAAAAGGGATATCGGGAAATATCGATATACGTGGGCAAAAAATTACAGCTCCTTCCCGATCAACTCGGCGAGGGCGCTGATGGCTGCTTCGTTCCGCTTGTAGTACGTCCACTGGCCGATGCGCTGGACGTCCACCAGCCCCGCACGTTGCAGCGTCGCAAGGTAATCGGACACTGTCGATTGCGATAGCCGGACACCTTCCTGGATGCTGCTCACGCAAACGCCCACCGTGTGAACGTCGCCCTCATCCTGCGGGGGGAAGTTCTTCACGGGATCTTTCAAGCGGCGCAGGATGTCGAGGCGAGTCCGGTTCGAGAGCGCTTTGAAAATGTCGAGCAGGTCCATGGTGGCAGTATATCGGTATTTCCCGATATGTCAATGTGCGGCGCCTGCCCGTCGGTGAGCGAAGCTCAGCGCGGACCGGAATCATTCTGAAAGGCTAGGCGGGTACGGCTATTACACGCGGGTCGGGACGGGAATCCTTGCTTATGCTCCGGTTCGACGGCCGACATACCCGGACATCCGACGGAGAAACCCGTTGGCGACCATGCGGGTGGCTGAGGATGAGCCGCAAAAAGCACATGTTGCGCCTTGGCACTACGCAGAATTACCTAATGCTGCGCTGCGACAATCCTTCTGCTACAATTCGGGAAAACCCCATAAGGGTTATCCCTGAAAGGAAGGACGCCATGAACACCCAATCCGATATCAAGCTGACCGATCAACTGGAACGTGAACTGATCGACGGTGAACTGGGCACGCAACGCCTGGGCTTCGTCAACGATGCGAAGCGTGCAGTAGCCGCAATCCAGAACATCTTTACCCGCCTGCAGGCGGAAGCGCGCAAGGCCAAGGTGGTCTACGCGAACGGCTGAGCGACGCCAGCAGATAGAGAAGGGCGGCGCATCCGGCGCCGCATGCATTGAAAAACCGGCCCGCCGCACACCAAATCCAGGTGTGTGGCGGGCCGGTTTTTATTTGATCTTCAGGAAGAAGCGCGCCGCACGCGGACGTCCGTTCAATCGGCGTCCGCCTGCATCAGTGCGCTGACATGCGCCGCCGTACTTGTGGTCAGTGCGTCCAGGCTATAGCCGCCTTCCAGAATCGACACGATGCGGCCGTTGCACGACTGGTCGGCGATCTGCATCAGTTCCCGGGTAATCCAATGGAAGTCGCTGTCCTCCAGGTTCATGCCTGCCAGGGGATCCAGGCGATGTGCATCGAATCCAGCCGAAACAATCAGGATTTCGGGGGCGAACGCCCTTAGCGAGGGAAGTACCAGAGTAGAAATCGCGGCACGGAATTGCGCCGAATCGCAGCCGCGCGGCAGTGGAACATTGACGATATTGTGGTTCACCCCGGTTTCGGACCGGGCTCCCGTACCGGGATAGAAGGGCGATTGGTGGCTGGACGCGTAGAATAGCTCCGGACGGTCGAAGAATGCTGCCTGGGTGCCATTGCCGTGATGCACATCGAAATCGACTACGGCCACGCGTTGGAGCTTGTGGATTTCATGGGCGTAGGCTGCCGCGATTGCCGCCTGATTGAAGATGCAGAAGCCCATTGCCTTCGCCGGCTCTGCGTGATGGCCGCACGGCCGCGTCGCGCAGAACACGTTGCGTGCCTGGCCGTCCATCACCGCATCGACCCCCGCGCAAGCGGCACCGACGCAGCGCATGACGGCTTCCCACGAGCCCGGCGACATGATCGTATCGCCCGCGTCCAGCGCTACATATCCCTGGGTCGGGGCGCTTTCTGCGATCTCGTCGATGTAGTACGCGTCGTGGATCAATTGCAGCTGCTCGACGGTGCCCATTGGCGCATCGCGCCACGCCAACGACGCGAATTCCGGGGTTTGCAATGCCTGCACAACCGCTTTCAGCCGCTCGGGCGACTCCGGATGGTGCGGGCCAGGGCGGTGCTCCAGGCACGCGGCGTGCGTAAAAACAAGCGTAGTGGTCATATTCGGCTGTACCCGGATTCAACCGACGACTTCTGCGGCGCAGTTCGGCGCGCAGTTCGGCGGCGTACCTCGATCATCACGATAAACCTTACTGATATGTAATATATCAGAGGATGTCGGGGAGGCTGGCGGAAAGTACAGGGACGAGTACCGGCACCACTAACGACGACAGCATCGGCAATTTGGATGCTGCCGCCCTGCGCGTCCTTCGCGAATTTGCCGGTTCGGGGCAGCCACCCGAGGGGCCATGCCAGTTGACATAGGGCCAACATCCGCGCCGATGCGGAAGACGCTGTTCGACGCGTGCCGATCAGCGCCGGATGTCGATGCTGTCGACGCGATCGGGGTAGAACGCGACATAGCCGGCGATTTGCGCCACGGCCTCGTGCGGATGTTCGTACGTCCAGACAGCGTTGTTGCCGCGAGTTCCGGCTGCGCCGATGCTGAAGTAGGCGGCGTCGCCCTTGTACGGGCAATGGCTGGCGTGCGTGGTCCGGGTTAGCTGCGACATGTCGACATCGTCGCGCGGGATGTACTGTACGGCGGGGTAGGACGCTTCCTGCAGGTTCAGGGCGCGCGTGGTATCGGCGATCACGCGGCCGCCGGCCGTGACGACCACGCGGGCTTGCTGTGGCGTGATGGTGATGGGGTGGTCCGGGCCGGGGATCTTGACGGGCTTGTCAGTCATGACGACTCCTTGCCTTGAGGGCTACGGCGGAAAAAGATGAGGCGCGGCAACGATGCCGCGCCCGCGCCGGCCTGCCGTACGCCTGAGAGTCGTACGCGCCCGCGCCAATCATGAAAAAACCGCCACGGAGGTGACGTAAGGCTGGAAGGGAGAGAGATCCTGCAGCCTCTGGCAACACCATAACGCGGCGCATCGTTGCGAAAAAGCGCAACGGCGGAACACACTTTTCGGGCTTTTAAAACAATGGCCCCGTCCAGGCGGGGCCATCATCGCTTAACGCGGGCGGAAAGGCGCCGGGGGATGTTCAGCTTCCCGACTGTTCCTCGATCCACAGCGACAGCCGGACCTTGTACGCCTGCTGGATATGGCGGCGGGTAATCATTTCGGCCTGTTCGGGGTTGCGGGCTTCCAGCGCTTCGACCAGCGCCATGTGTTCCTCGTACGACCCGCGCGCCCGGCCCGGCACTGCCAGCGTGGACCGGCCCAGCAGCGCCATCGACTCGTGCAGCGACCGCAGCGTCTTGAGCAGGTAGCGGTTGTGCGCGCAGCGGTGCAGGGTTTCGTGGAACAGGCGGTTGTTCATCGCCAGCTTGTCGGGGTCCGCCGCAAACGACAGGTCGCGTTCGACGATATCGCGCAGCAGCGAGATTTCCACGTCGGTGGCATGGCGCGCCGCCAGGGCGGCTGCGGTGGATTCCAGCACCTCGCGCATCACATACAGCTCGCTGACCATGCTGGCATCGAGCCGGGTGACCATCATGCCGCGATTCGGCTCGTTGACGACCAGCCCTTCGGATTCCAGGCGGGACAGCGCCTCGCGCACCGGCGTGCGAGACAGGCCGAGCGTTTCGGCCAGTTCGACTTCACGCAGACGGGTTCCCGGTAGCAGTTGGCCAGCCTGAATCGCGGCACGCAGTTGTTGATAGGCCCGCTCGGAACGCGGCAACGAAGCACTCTGGTCGCCGTCGGCGCCAGCCAGGTCCGTAGGAAGCATGAAAACGTGATGTGGGTAACCAAGACATGAGAGTCTACCCGAGATCGCTGCCGGCACTTTTGTCAAAAAGGGAACTGCGTCGTTGACAGCACCTGTTTGAGCACCATGAACGAGCGGATTTGCCTGACGCCGGGCAGGTAGAGCAACTGCTCGGCGTGCAGCCGGTTGAAGCTTTCGCTGTCCCGGGTGCGCACCAGCATGAAGTAGTCGAATTCGCCGGTGACCACATGGCATTCCATGCAGCCCGACACCTTCTGTGCGGCCGACTCGAACTGGGCGAAGGATTCGGGGGTGGATCGGTCCAGTACCACGCCGATCATCACCAGCATGCCCGCGTCTAGCGCCCGGGGGTCCAGCAGCGCCACGATGCCCCGGATCAGGCCCATCTCCTTGAGCCGCTCCACGCGGCGCAGGCAGGCCGGCGGGCTGAGGTTCACCTTGGCCGCCAGCGCCACGTTGGAGATCGACGCATCCTGCTGCAGCGCGCGGAGTATGGCCTTGTCGGCGCGGTCCAGGGTGTCAACGTGCGCCGGCGCGGCCGGCACGGGCGGGGTAGCGGATTGTCCCGAACGGGTGCGAAATTTTGTTTCTTTCATGGACAAGTTGGCGGAACAATCGAAACGTTGTGCGGTGATCTTCTGATGAACAGTGTTCGCAAGGCCCGTTCTTTGCAAGCACGTTTCGCGGCTTTTTTTCTAGGATTGAGTCCATCGCCCTCAACCCCGGAGCAGCCGCCATGAACCTGAAGCGTTTCCCCCGCCACACCCTGACGTTCGGTCCCACCCCGATCCAACCCATGCAGCGCTTGTCCGAGCATCTCGGTGGCAAGGTGGCGCTCTACGCCAAGCGTGAAGACTGCAACAGTGGTCTCGCATTTGGCGGCAACAAGACCCGCAAGCTCGAATACCTTATTCCTGATGCACTTGCGCAAGGCTGTGACACGCTGGTGTCGATCGGCGGCATCCAGTCCAACCAGACCCGCCAGGTCGCCGCCGTGGCCGCGCATCTGGGGCTGAAGTGCGTGCTGGTACAGGAAAACTGGGTCAACTATTCCGATGCCGTCTACGACCGCGTGGGCAATATCCAGATGTCGCGCATGATGGGTGCCGACGTGCGGCTGGTGGCCGACGGCTTCGACATCGGCATCCGCAAGAGCTGGGAGGAGGCGATGGAAAGCGTGCGCCGGGCGGGCGGCAAGCCATATCCGATTCCCGCCGGCTGCTCGGAGCATCCGCTTGGCGGTCTCGGGTTTGTCGGGTTTGCCGAGGAAGTGCGCGCCCAGGAGGCCGAACTCGGCTTCAAGTTCGACTACATCGTCGTGTGCTCGGTCACGGGCAGTACGCAGGCCGGCATGGTGGTGGGCTTCGCGGCCGACGGCCGGGCAGACCGCGTGATCGGCATCGACGCATCGGCCAAGCCCGCACAGACCCGCGCGCAGATCCTGCGCATCGCCAAACACACGGCGGGGCTGGTGGAACTCGATCGCGACATCGTCGATGCCGATGTCGTGCTCGACACGCGCTACGGCGGACCGGAATACGGCCTGCCGTCGGAAGGCACGCTCGATGCCATCCGCACCTGCGCGCGGTATGAAGGGGTGATGACCGACCCCGTCTACGAAGGCAAGTCGATGCACGGCATGATCGACATGGTGCGGCGTGGCGAATTCCCGGCCGGTTCGCGCGTACTCTATGCCCACCTGGGCGGCGTGCCGGCATTGAGCGCCTACAGCTTCCTGTTCCGGAACGGCTGAGCGGCGCGCCTCAGCGCAGCAGGTCTTCCACGCGCTGGCGGCACAGCCGCACAAACTGTTGTGCCGCCGTGGACTGTCCCTGGCCCGGGTGAAACGCCAGGATGGCCCGGAAGCGCACCGCGCCGGCAAATGGCACGCTGCGCAGCCCCAGCGCCGTATAAGTGCGCGCCACCAGCGGGTTGGTGATGGCCAGCCCGACGCCGGCCAGCACCATCGCACATTGCGTATGGCTGTATGGCGTGGTGGCGACGAACCGGGCCCTGTGGCCGTGCTCGGCGAAGGCGGATTGCAGTTGCCGCTGGGCCGGGTCGGCCGCATCCAGCCCGATCAGCGGGGCATCGGCCAGGTCCGCCACTCCGATGCGACCCCGCGCGGCAAACGGATGTGTGGCCGGGACGATGCAGACCGCCGGAATGGCGTAGAACTCCGAGGCGGTCAGTCCGCTGGTGTCCACTTCGTCGCCCATGAAGGCCAGGTCGAGCTCGCGTTGCAGCAGCCGTTCGCGCAGGCCGCGGGAGCTGTCCACCTCCAGCCGGCAATGGCTGCGCGGATAGCTGTGGGTGAAGTTGGCCACCGCCAGCGGCATCACGCTGGCGGCCATCGCGTGCAGGGCGCCCACGCGCAATACGGTGTCCTCGTGCGAGCGCAGCAGGTCGATCTTGCGCTGCACGGCGTCCAGCCCGACGTAGACGCGCTCGACTTCGTCCATCAGCGCGGTCGCCTCGGCGGTCGGGACCATGCGCCCCTTGCTGCGGTCGAACAGCCTGAGCCGCGCCGATTTTTCGAGTTGCAGCACGATCTGGGTCACGGCTGGCTGGCTGATATGCAGCGCCTCGGCGGCCCGGCGCGCGGAGCCCAGCCGCATGACCATGCGGAACACCTCGATCTGCCGCGCGCTGATGGTCTGCCCGGCGTACTCGGCTGTCTTGTCCATCCTCATCCTATAAGTTTGGCTTATCAAAAACGCCGGGTGGCTTGCGTCGCGGCGGCATGTCTGCCCGTAGACTCGCCGTCATGCCATTCCAGTCCGTCGCCATGTCCCACATCCATACACCCGGCGTTGTGCCGACCGTCAATCCCGCACTGCACGCCTTGCGATGCGTGACTTGCGCCGAGGTCTACCCGGTAGCCGACCTGCCGGAAGGCTGCCCGGCCTGCGCCTGCCAGGGCCGGCCAAGCAGCCTCGAAGCGGTCTACGGTAGTGGTGACAGCACCCCGGCGCCCGATTTTGCACCAAAAAGCCAGGGTTATCGCTGGGGCCACTGGATGCCGTACCTGGACGGCGTGACGCTGGGAGAGGGCGCCACCCCCTGCCTGCCGGTGCCGTCGCTGGCCGCGCTGGCCGGCGTGGCGGCGATGTGGATCAAGAACGAAGGCGCCAATCCGACCGGTTCGCACAAGGACCGTATGTCCGCCCAGGCGGTGAGCCGGGCGCTGGCGTCCGGAGCGCGCGATGTGGTGCTGGCGTCCAGCGGCAACGCGGCGGTGTCCGCCGCGGCCTATTGCGCCGCCGCCGGGCTGCCGTGCGAGGTGGCCACCTATCGCGACCTGCCAGCGGTGTTCGACGTGGCCCTGCGCCACTACGGCGCGCGCCGCGTGATTTGCGAGACCGGGCACGCGCGCTGGGAACACGTGCGGCGCCGCGTTCGTGACGAAGGTGCCTTCGCGCTGACGAACTACAGCCTGCCAGCCGTCGGCAGCCCGGCATTTGGCGTGGAAGGCTACCGGGCCGCCGCGCTCGAATGGGTTCACCAGGGCTGCCTGCCCGACCATGTGATGGTGCCCACCGCACGCGGCGACCTGCTGTGGGGACTCTACAGCGCGCTGCGCGATCTCGTGAGAATGGGGCATCTGGCCCGCGTGCCGAAGCTGTGGGCCGTCGAGCCGTTTCCGCGCCTGGCCCGCGTGCTGGGCGGGGCGTCGCAGCAGGCCGATTTTGCGGGGGCAACACAGCAGTTTTCCACGGCCGGGTCCACCGTCACGGCACAGCAGGTGCATGCGGTCACGCGATCAGGTGGCGGCGCGGTGGTGGTGGGCGACGATGGCGCACGGGCGGGCACCGGCCAACTGGCCGCCGCCGGATTCTGGGTCGAGCTTTGCGCCGGCGCGGGGCTTGCCGCCGCCCGGATGCTGCGCGCCGATGGCCGCATCGCTGCATCGGAAACCGTTCTGCTGGTGCTGACGGCGCGCGGCGACCGCGACCCGGCACAGATTTCAAACTAGAGGCTCGGAGAGACCCATGACGTTGCGCTACCTGACCGCCATCTTTTCCGTCGGCCTGGCCGCGGCCCAAGTACCCGTGGCCCATGCCGCCGGCTATCCCGACAAGCCAGTCCGCCTGATCGTGCCATGGGCCGCCGGCGGCAGCACCGATGCCCTGGCGCGCGCCGTGGCGCAACGGATGAGCGAATCGATGGGCCAGCCGGTGGTGGTTGAAAACCGCGCGGGCGCCTCGGGCCGCATCGGCGCCGAGGCGGTGGCCAAGGCCACGCCCGATGGTTACACGCTTGGGGTGATCGAGCTGGCCCACACCGTGGCGCCATCGGTGTTTCGCCAGATGTCCTACGATGTGCTGCGCGATTTCGCGCCGGTCTCGCTGCTCGGCGAATCGCCGCTGGTGCTGTTCGCGGACAGCACGCGCTACCGGCCCGGCGACATCCAGCGATTCCTGGCCGACGCCCGCCAGTCCGGCAAGCCACTGCAACTGGCCACCAGCGGCAGCGGCACGATCAGCCATCTGGCGGCCAAGATGCTGGAGGCACAGGCGGCCATCCCCGTCGATGCCGTGCCCTATCGCGGATCGGCCCCAGCGTTGACCGATGTCTCGGCCCAACTGGTTTCTGGCCATTTTGCGACGCTGGCCAGCGGCAGCAGCCTGCTCGGCGGCGGCAAGATCACGGCGCTGATGGTGACGGGGCCGTCGCGGCTCGCCGCGCTGCCGAACGTGCCGACATCGACCGAGGCGAAACTGCCGGCCATGCAGGTGGGTCAGTGGTGGGCGTTGGTGGCGCCGGCGCGCACGCCGACGGCGGTGGTTACACGCCTCAACGACGAAGTGCGGGCGGCGCTGGCCAATCCGCAGACCAGGGCGCGCCTCGATAGCCAGGGCATCGACCTCAAGGCATCCACGCCGGCGCAACTGGGCGACCGGCTGCGTGGCGAGGTGGACCGCTGGGGTCAACTGGTGAAACAGGCAGGAATCCAGCCGGAATAGGCGAGGGGATCAGCCCCGGTACTGCTGCGCATGCAGATAGGCATCGCGGGACGGCAGCAGGTGGCTGGCGCACAGCGCCACCAGCCCGTCGATATCGCCGGCCTTGAGCGCTTCGATCATCTGCCAGTGTTCCAGGCGGGCGCGCTCGCGGTATTCGGGCGAGACCAGCGACGCAAAGCGGATGGGATGGGTCTGCCGCGCGAACTCGGCAATCGCCTTCTGCAGCGTCTGGTTGCTGCAGAGGCTGAACAGTTCGCGATGGAACGCCAGGTTGACGCGGAACACCGTGCGCGCGTCGCCGGCCGCCACGGCGGTGTCGTGCTGCTGCTGGATGGCGATCAGTGTGTCGAGGTGCGCCGGCACGCGCTGCAGATCGATGCGCCGGGCTGCCTCGGTCTCCAGCATGGCGCGCACTTCGTACAGTTCGGTCACTTCCTGCGCCGAGAACGATCGCACCAGCGCGCCGACGTTCTTGCGGCGCTCCACCAGCCCCAGGCGATCCAGCGCGGCCAGTGCGTCCCTGACCACGTGCCGCTTGACTTCGAAGCGCGCCATCAGATCGTCCTCGACCAGGCGCTCGCGGGGGTGCAGCCGGCCAAAGACGATATCTTCCTCAAGCGTGGCAACCATCGCGTCGAGCGGGTCCTGGGCGATGGCGGCGGGGCTGCGCGTGTTGGAACTGGGCATCGGCATCTGGTGAATCGCACCGGGGCTGGGCCCTGGCGCTTGGTGGCGAGTCGGAACGAGGCCGACATTCTGATCGATTTTCCGGTCCATGGCGCGTGTCCCGCCGCAGGTCAGGCGCCGTTGCCCGGCACCTTGCCCCGGGTCTCGGCAGCGCGCAGGAAGTCGAAGTCCACGCCCTGATCCGCCTGGTTGACCGTGGTGAGGAACAGCTTGCGGTAGCCACGGTCGGCGGTGGGCGCCACCACCGGCGTTTGCTGCGCGCGGCGCGCCAGTTCGTCGTCGCTGACATGCAGCGTGAGGTCGCGTCGCGCCACCGACAAGCTGATCCGGTCGCCGTTGCGCACGTAGGCCAGCGGCCCGCCAATCGCCGATTCGGGCGTCACATGCAGCACGATGGTGCCGAATGCCGTGCCGCTCATGCGGCCGTCCGAAATACGCACGAGGTCCTTCACGCCCGCGCGGGCCAGCTTGCGCGGAATGGGGATATAGCCTGCCTCGGGCATGCCGGGCGCGCCTTTGGGGCCGATGTTCTTGAGCACCAGGATGTCGTCGGCCGTCACGTCCAGGTCGTCGCTGTCGATGCGGTTGGCCAGGTCGGCGGCGTTCTCGAACACCACGGCGCGTCCCTCGTGCTCCATCAGCCTGGGGTGTGCGGCCGACTGCTTGATGATGGCGCCGCCCGGGGCCAGGTTGCCGCGCAGCACGGCAATGCCGCCCTGCGGATAGATGGGGTTGTCGCGCGTGCGCACCACCTCCTGCCTGAAGCCGGGGCCGGCGCGCTCGATTTCCTCGCCCAGCGTGCGGCCGGTCACGGTCAGCGCATCCAGGTGCAGCAGCGGCTTCAGTTCGCGCAGCAGCGTGGCCATGCCGCCCGCGTGGTGGAAGTCTTCCATGTAGTGGTCGCCGGACGGCTTCAGGTCCAGCAGCACCGGCGTGTCGCGCCCCATGCGGTCCAGTTCCGCCAGGTCGATGTCATAGCCCATGCGGCCCGCGATGGCGGCCAGGTGGACGATACCGTTCGTCGAACCGCCAATCGCCAGCAGCACGCGCATGGCGTTCTCGAAGGCGGCCGGCGTCAGGATCCTGTCGATCGTCAGGCGTTCGCGCGCAATGCGCACGGCTTCCGTGCCGGTCTGCTCCGCCACGCGGATACGGTCGGCGGTCACGGCCGGCGGCGAGGCGCCGCCGGGCACGGTCATGCCCAGCGCCTCGGCAATGCAGGCCATGGTGCTGGCCGTGCCCATCACCGAGCAGGTGCCCACGCTGGCCACCAGCTGGTTGTTGACGTCGGCAATCTCCCCGGCGTCGATCTCTTCGGCGCGGAACTTGCCCCAGTAGCGGCGGCAGTCGGTGCAGGCGCCC
This sequence comes from Ralstonia sp. 25mfcol4.1, assembly GCF_900104095.1. Taxonomy (GTDB): domain Bacteria; phylum Pseudomonadota; class Gammaproteobacteria; order Burkholderiales; family Burkholderiaceae; genus Cupriavidus. The sequence goes on from NZ_FNJO01000005.1 coordinate 295,190, forward strand.
ACGCGCTCGCTCCGGTGCGATCCGGTCAGCATCGAACCTGTAATGAGCTGGATGGCCGGGATGCCGGCCGACGCCGCGCCCATCAGCTGTGCGGGCACGGTCTTGTCGCAGCCGCCGATGAGGACCACGGCATCCATCGGCTGCGCGCGGATCATTTCCTCGGTGTCCATCGACATGAGGTTGCGCAGGTACATGCTGGTGGGCGCCGAAAAGCTCTCGTGGATCGAGATCGTCGGAAAGTCCATCGGCAGGCCGCCGGCCAGCATGATGCCGCGCTTGACGGCCTCGATCAGCTGCGGCGCGTTGCCGTGGCAGGGGTTGTACGCGCTGCCCGTGTTGACGATGCCGATGACCGGGCGGTCCAGCGCGTCGTCGGTATAGCCCGCGCCCTTGATGAACGCCTTGCGCAGGAACAGCGAGAAGCCCCGGTCCCCGTAATTGGTCAGGCCTTTGGAGATGCCGGTGGCGGCTTCGGCCGGGGCGATGTCGTGGCGCGGGGTGGCGCCATTCGGGTTCTGGTCGTCGTCGGACATGGTCGGATGCGGTAGGGTGGGCGCGACGCCCCTGGAGGAATGTCGGCCCAAGGATAGTCGAGTCGCGCCCGATTGTCGTCGGTATTGTCACCTAAATTATTAATAATATCGATTCGATGCGGCTCCCCGGTGGCGCCGTGTCCCACATCGGGTGTCGGCATCCGTCTGATTCCGGCGCGCGGGGCAGGCGCTTCACAATCTGCCAGAGGACCGAGCCCGTTCGATCCCTGACCGATTTCAATGGAGGTGCCCTGTGAAACGATCTCTCGCGCCGCTGGCTGCGGCAGGTATTGCCCTGGCCGGTGCGGCACTCGCGGCACGCGCCTATGGCAAGTTCTCGGGTGGTAAACGGGGCAATGCCGCGGTGCCCGAGCCGGCGAAGCCGGTGGACCTGGATCGCTATCTTGGCAAGTGGTACGAGTTTGCGCGCTACGAGAACGGCTTCGAACGCGGCTGCGAGGGCGTGACGGCCGAGTACGCGCTGCGCGACGACGGCCTGGTATCGGTGCGCAACACCTGCCATGAGGGCTGCGCCGACGGCGAGGCGCGCATATCGGAAGGCCGTGCCCGCATCGTGCCGGGCAGCGGCGGGGCCAAGCTCGAAGTCTCGTTCTTCGGTCCGTTCTTCTTCGGTGATTACTGGGTGCTGGACCACGCCGACGACTACACGTGGTCGATCGTCGGCGAGCCTTCAGGCCGCTTCCTGTGGATCCTCACACGCGAAGCCCGCCCGCCGCGCGCACTGGCCACCTCACTGATCGCCCGCGTGGCCGCGCTGGGGTATGACACGGCGCTGCTACGCGAGACGATGCACGGCGCGGTGCACTGATCGGAATGGCCGCGCGGCTAGACCGCCAGCATGACCGCCAGCACCACGGCCAGCAGGGCGATATAGGTCACGGCGTGGATGCGGTCGGGGATGCGTCCGATCCAGCGCGCTGCCAGCCGGATGCCTGCCCAGGAACCGCCCGCCAGCACGGCGAAGGCCAGCAGGTCCACATAGCCGGCGTGGCCGGGGCCTAGCGTCGCGCCCTGCCGCCAGGCCAGCGCAACGTAGGTGGCAGTGGCGGCCAGTGCCATCGGCAAGGACAGCGGATTGGCCATGGCCGTGGCCTGCGTCATGGTGGCGCCGCGCCGGCGCATCAGCGGCACGGTCATCACGCTGCCGCCGACGCCCAGGAACGCGGCGATGGTGCCGATGCCAAGGCCGACCGCAGCCGTGGTTGCGGCGCGCATCGGCGCCGGGGCTGGTGGGCGCGCATGCATGAAGCCGGGGCGCAGCGCGCTATCCAGGATGGTCAGGGCCAGGTAGGCGATGAAGGCCCAGCGCACCCAGTCGCCGCTGAGCCAGCTGGCGGCGGCCGCGCCCACGATGGCGCCAGCCGCGATATAGCCAGCCATCGCACGGGCCTGCGGCCAGTCCAGATTGCCGGCGCGATGGTGGCGCCAGGTGGCCATCGAAGCGCCGAAGATCATCACGCACGAGGATGTGGCCACCGCGATCTGCATGGCCGACCGCGCCACGGGAGTGCCGGCGTCGTGCGTCATGGTGAGCATCGTATAGAGCAGCGGCACCACCACAAAGCCGCCGCCAAAGCCAAACAGCACGGTTGTGACACCGGCCAGACCACCACAGACCAACAGCATCGCGTACATGGACATCGTCGAAAATTGAATCGCGTATCAGGGTTGAAGCGATACGATAGGTCCGCGCCGCTTGGCTGGCTTGCGAAGGTTGGTCAATAATCGTCGAGATTTTGCCAACCTTGCGACACCGGGATGTCGCAGCCATGTGTCCGATGCGCAATATTTCGCTCGATAGCGTCGATGCCAGCCCGTGCGCCGCGCTGGCCATCGGCACCGACTATGCCTTTGGCACGCTGCTGGACACGCACAGCCACCGCCGCGCGCAGTTCCTGTACGGCATGACGGGCCTGATGGAGGTCGGGACGGAAGAGGGCGCGTGGGTCGTGCCGCCCTACACGGGCGTGTGGATTCCCGCGCAGAAACCGCATCGGGTGCGCATGAACGGCGTCAGCACGCGCAGCGTCTACATACTGCCCGACGCGGCGCCGCGCCGGGGCACCGCTTGCGAGGTACTGGTGGTGCGCCCGCTGCTGCATGCGCTGCTGCTGGCCTCGGCGGATGTGCCGGCCCGTTACCCGTCCGACAGCCGCGACGGCGCGCTGATGCAGTTGATCCTGTTTGAACTGGCGCAGGCGCCAACCCTGCCGCTGTTCGCGCCGATCCCGCGCGACCCGGATCTGGCACGGCTCTGCACCGCGCTGCTGGCCCGGCCCGACATCCGTGCGTCGGCCGATGACTGGGCGCGGCATCTCCACCGCAGCCCGCGCACGTTCGCGCGTGTCTTCCAGCAGCAAACGGGCATGTCATTTGGCGCGTGGCGTCAGCAGGCATGCCTGATGGCCGCGCTGTCCCGGCTGTCCGCCGGCACGCCCGTCACCCAGGTGGCCCTCGATCTCGGGTATGACAGCCCCAGCGCATTCTCGACGATGTTCCGCAAGGCGCTGGGCGCGCCGCCCTCGTCGTTTCTCCAAGCAGCGCGCCAGCTTTGAAGCCCCCCTAGTCGAGCGCGCGATTGCGCGATTCGACGTTGACGGCGCTGACAGCCAGCGCGGCCGTGGCGAGCATGGCCGAGATCATCGCCAGGGCCAGCGTGAAATGTGTGGACATGACCGGCGCGATGACCGCCGGGGCGAACAGGCCGCCGAAACGTGCCACGGCGCCCGCCGTGCCCATGCCCGTGGCGCGCAGGTTGGTGGGATAGACCTCGGGCGTGAACGCGTACAGCGCGCCCCAGGTGCCCAGCAGCGCGAAGCTCATCAGCAGCGTGGACCCGATCACCACCACGGGCGCCGTGCCCAGGCTGTACAGCATGCAACCCACGGCGCTGAGCAGCAGGAATCCGATCAGCGTTGGCTTGCGGCCCCATCGTTCCACGCCATAGGCCGCCAGCGCGTAGCCCGGCAACTGCACGAGCGCCAGGATCACCAGGAAGGCCTGCCCCCGCATGAAGGCAAAGCCGGCACCGCTGAGACGGATGGGCAGGTAGACGAACACCGCGTAATAGGCCACCGAGATCAGCAGCCAGGCGGCGAACAGCGCCACGGTGCGGCGCCGGAAGGTGGCCGTGAACAGCGTGAAGACCGACTGCCGCTCGGTACGTTCGGATTGCAGCGTGGGGATGGCCACCTTGCGGCCATTGGTCTGGGCCACGCGTTCCAGCACCTGGCGGGCCTGCTCGGACTTGCCGTTGCGGTTCAGGAAGAGCGGCGATTCCGGCACATACAGGCGCGGAATCAGGCCAACCAGCGCCGGGATGCCGGTCACGAAGAAGATGATGCGCCAGGCATCGTTGCCATGGGCGGCGGCGGCCAGCGCCAGCAGGGCCAGGCAGATCGTGCCGAGCGCCCAGAACGATTCCAGCAGCACCAGCCAGCGGCCGCGACGGTCGCGCGGCAGGAATTCGGCCAGCATCGTGTAGTCCACCGGCAGCGTGCCGCCCACGCCGATGCCGGTTAGGAAGCGCAGCACCATCAGCCAGCCCAGGCTCGGGGCAAACGCGGAAGCCACACCGCAGGCTGCGTCGATGACCACCGCCAGCATCAGCGCCGGGCGCCGGCCGACACGGTCGGCGATGCGGCCGAAGCAGAATGCCCCGACCAGCATGCCGATGAAGAACGTGGTGCCGGTCTGCAGTGCCTGCGGAACCGGCACGCCGAAGGTGCTGGCGATGGACGGGGCGCTGAAGCCGATGGACAGCACCTGCATCGCATCGGCCATCCAGACCAGCCCGAATATCACGAAGAGCCGGTACTGGAATTTTCCGACTCCGGCGGTGCGGATGGCCTCTTCAAAGCTGATCTGCGAGGTCGACATGCTGGCAAAGGTCCGTGCGACAAGGGAATGGGGCGGGGTGGCAGGCCGGCGGTCCGGTGGGTCCCGGTCCGGCTGCCACGCTGGCGGCCATTCTAACTTGGCACGGTCATGCCGATGGCGATGCCGTCGCGCGCAGGCATCAATGCCGGCTGGCCGAGGCCGCGCCCAGGCCCGTCATGGACCGCACGTACTGGGGCAGGTAGGCTTGGCGCTCGCCGGCGGCCGCTTCCGAACGGTCGAGCACGGACAGCAGCCAGGCCGCGCCGAAGGCCAGCGTCATCGAGAACAGTGCCGGGTTGGCATACGGGAAGATCGGCTGGCCGTGCTTGAGGATGCCCACCCAGACGGTCGGTCCCAGCACCAGCAGCGCAATGGCCGACACCAGCCCCACCACGCTGCCGCCCACCGCGCCGCGCGTGGTCAGGCCCTTCCAGAACATCGACAGGAACAGCACCGGGAAGTTGACCGAGGCCGCGATGGCCAGCACCAGGCCGGACAGGAAGGCGATGTTCTGCTTCTCGAACAGCAGCCCGAGCAGGATGGCCACTACGCCGATTCCCAGCGTGGCATAGCGCGACACGCGGATTTCCTCGGCCTCGGTGGCGCGGCCCTTGCGGATGACCGTGGCATAGAGATCGTGCGACACGGCCGATGCCCCCGAGAGCGCAAGGCCCGCCACGACGGCCAGGATGGTGGCGAAGGCCACGGCCGAGATAAAGCCCAGGTACATGTTGCCGCCCACCGCCTGGGCCAGGTGTACGGCCACCATGTTGCTGCCGCCGATCAACTGCCCGGCGCCGTCGCGGAAGGCCGGGTTGTTGCCCACCAGCACGATGGCCCCGAATCCGACCACCAGGATCAGCAGGTAGAAGTAGCCGATAAAGCCGGTGGCATAGCAGACTGACTTGCGGGCCTCTCGCGCATCGGCCACGGTGAAGAAGCGCATCAGGATATGGGGCAGGCCGGCCGTGCCGAAGATCATCCCGACGCCTAGCGATATGGCCTCGACCGGGTTTGCCACCAGCCCGCCCGGCGCCATGATCGACCGGCCCTTCGGGTGGACATCGACCGCCGCGGCGAACAACGCGTCGAGGCTGAACCCGAAATGCGCCAGCACCTCGTAGGCCATGAACGTGGTGCCGCCCAGCAGCAGGATGGCCTTGATGATCTGGACCCACGTGGTGGCCAGCATGCCGCCAAACATCACGTAGAGCACCATCAGCACGCCCACCACGAGCACGGCCGACAGGTAGCTGGTGCCGAACAGCAGCTGGATCAGCTTGCCGGCGCCTACCATCTGGGCCACCAGGTACATGATCGACACGGTCAGCGTGCCGAACGCGGCGGTGATGCGCACCGGCTTTTGCGACAGGCGGTAGGCGACCACATCGGCAAACGTGTAGCGGCCCAGGTTGCGCAGGCGCTCGGCCACCACGAACAGGATGATCGGCCAGCCGGCCACCACGCCCAGTGCGTAGATCAGGCCGTCGAAGCCCTTGTCAAACATCATGGCCGAAATGCCCAGGAACGACGCGGCGGACACCATGTCGCCAGCAATGGCCAGGCCGTTCTGGAAGCCGGTCAGTCCGCCCCCGGCCGCATAGAAGTCCGAAGCCGTGCGCGTGCGGCGGGCGGCCCAGCGCGTGATGAGCAGCGTGAACAGCACGAAGACCACGAACATGCCGATGGCATGCCAGTTCAGCGGCTGGACGGTCACGTTGCCTCCCACGGCCGGGCTTGCATAGGCACTGGCCGCGCCCAGCGCCATGAAACAGGCGAGGGCCGGCGCAAAGGTTGGGAATCGCTTCATGCTGCGCACTCCTTCAGGATGCGGGCGTTCAGGCCGTCGAACTCGCGGTTGGCCTTGCGCACGTAGATGGCGGTCAGCGCGAATGCCACCACGATGACGGCGGCGCCGGCGACGATGCCCGTGGTCAGGGTGCCGCCGCGCACGGGCGCCACCAGCGCAGCCGGATAGAAGGCCAGCAGGCCGATGAAGCCGAAATAGACGGCCAGCATCAGCGCGGTCAGCGACCAGCCCAGGCGCGCGCGGCGCCGGGTCAGCAACTGGAAGTCGGGATGTTGGGTGATAGAGGCGAATTGCCGTTCGGTCATGGTTGTCTCCAATGGCGAAGCGTGGCCGGCACGCCTTCTGTCGAGGCGTTGCGGCCTGCCGCCCGCGAGCATGGCGGGCGGCGACGGCGAGGAGTCATCAGGGCGTAATCGGGGAAGCAGGCCGGACGTGAGCCCGCGCGCGTCAGGCGGCCGCGCGTTCGGGTTCCGTAACCACTGGCGCGGCGGCGCGCAGGTCCAGCACGCGCCGGGCCTTGCCGGTGGAGGTGCGCTCCAGGCGGTCGGCCGGGACGGCGTCCACGCGGGTCGTGATGCCGACGTTGGTCTTGATCGCGTCGCGCAGCTTTGCGCCCAGCGCCTCGCGTTCGGCATCGGACAGCCGGTGCGTGACTTCGGGCCGCACCTCGACTGCCACGGCCAGGCGGTCGAGATGGCCGTCGCGTGTGACGGTCAGCTGGTAGTGGGGTGCCAGCTCAGGCTGCTTGAGGATCAGTTCCTCGATCTGGGACGGGAACACGTTGACGCCCCGGATGATCAGCATGTCGTCCGAGCGCCCGGTGATCTTGCCGATGCGGCGCATGGCGCGCGACGTCGGCGGCAGCAGGCGCGTCAGGTCGCGCGTGCGATAGCGGATCACGGGCAGCGCCTCCTTGGTGAGCGACGTGAAGACCAGTTCGCCCTCCGAGCCATCGGGCAGCACTTCGCCGGTGACGGGGTCGATGATTTCCGCGTAGAAGTGGTCTTCCCAGATCACCGGGCCGTCCTTGCTCTCGATGCACTCGCACGCCACGCCGGGGCCCATGACCTCGGACAGGCCGTAGATGTCCACGGCGTCGATGCCGGCGCGTGTTTCGATCTCCTGGCGCATCGCGTCCGTCCACGGCTCGGCGCCGAAGATGCCGATCTCCAGCGAGCTGTCGGCCGGCGACAGGCCCTGGCGGGCCATCTCGTCGATCAGGTTCAGCATGTACGACGGCGTGACCATGATGATGCGCGGCTTGAAGTCCCGGATCAGCTGCACCTGCTTCTCGGTCTGTCCGCCCGACATCGGGATCACGGTGCAGCCCAGCTTTTCGGCACCGTAATGGGCGCCAAGGCCGCCCGTGAACAGGCCGTAGCCGTAGCAGACCTGCACCAGGTCGCCGCGACGGCCGCCGGCGGCGCGGATCGAACGGGCCACCAGCGTGGCCCAGGTGTCGATGTCGCGGGCGGTATAGCCCACCACCGTGGGCTGGCCGGTCGTGCCGCTCGACGCGTGTACGCGCACGACTTCCTCGCGCGGCACGGCAAACATGCCGAACGGGTAGTTGTCGCGCAGTTCCTTCTTGGTGGTGAACGGGAACTTCGACAGATCGGAAAGCTGGCGCAGATCGCCGGGCTGCACGCCGGCCGCATCGAACGCCTGGCGATAGTGCGGCACGTTGTCGTAGGCGTGTTGCAGCGTCCATTTCAGGCGCTGCAGCTGCAGCGCCTGGAGTTCGTCTCGGCTGGCATGCTCGATCGGATCAAGTTGATCGGCTTGGGGGGCGCGCTGGACCATGGGTGTCTCCTCCAGGGTATGTCGGGCGATTCTTCGGGATGGCGTGAGCCGTGGGGTTCAGTCTTTCAGATGACGGCGAGCCTGGATCACCCGGAAGCGGTTGGCAACGAAGGCCGTATCGGCCAGCGCGGCGTTGGCGGCCGGATTGGCGCCGGTGCCGTGGAAGTCGCTGAAGGCGGCCGACTGGTTGACGAGCACGGGGCCGGTCAGGTTCAGCGACAGTGCCACGCCGGCGTCGAGCGCGGCCTCTTCGAGCTGCGATTCCACGGTGCGCTGCGTGGTATAGCCCGACAGCGTCAGCGCGCCGTGCTGTTTCGCGATGCGCCGGGCGGTGGCAACCGCCTGATCGGTGCTGTCGGTGGCGATCACGAAGGCAATCGGGCCGAACAGTTCCTGCGTGAACCTGTCCTCGTCGCGCACGTCGACCTTGAGCAGCAGCGGCGTGCGCACGCGCGCTTCGGGGAACTGGGGATGGGTGATGGTCTGGCTGTCCAGCACCACCTTGCCCAGCGCGCGCGATGCGTCGATCCGCTGGGCCACGCCGTCGTTCTGGATCGCGCCGAGGATCTCGACGGCCTTGGCCGGGTCGGCGGTGAGCTTCTGCAGTGCCTCGCCCAGCGCGGCGACCACGCCGTCGAACGTGACATGGCCGTCCGGGGTGTCGATGCCATCGCGCGGGATGTAGATGTTCTGCGGCGCGGTACACATCTGGCCCGAGTACAGCGCCAGCGACAGGGCGAGGTTGCGCACCATGCCCTTCAGGTCGTCGGTGGAATCGATGACCACCTGGTTCACACCGGCCTTCTCGGTGTAGACCAGCGCCTGGTGGGCGTTGCGTTCCAGCCATTCCCCGTTGGCCGTGCTGCCCGTGAAATCGATCAGCCGCACCTCGGGGCGCAGCGCCAGCGTGGAAGCCATGCGCTCGTCCGGGTTGTTGGCGACCAGCGTCACGATGTCCGGGCTGAAGCCGGCCTCGGCCAGTACCTCGCGGGCGATCTGCACCGTGATGGCCAGCGGCAGGATGGCGCCCGGATGCGGCTTGACGACAACCGGATTCCCCGTGGCCAGGCTGGCGAACAGGCCCGGATAGCCGTTCCAGGTGGGGAACGTGCAGCAGCCGATGACCAGGCCGATGCCGCGCGGCACGACCGTAAAGGTCTTTTCCATGCGCAGCGGCGCGTTCTTGCCCTGTGGCTTTTCCCAGGTGGCGCGGGCCGGGATGCCGCGCATCGCCTGCCAGGCATAGGCCACGGCCTCCAGGCCGCGGTCCTGCGCGTGCGGGCCGCCGGCCTGGAATGCCATCATGAACGGCTGGCCAGTGGTATGCATGACCGCATGGGCCATCTCGAAACTGCGGCGGTTCAGGCGGGTCAGGATTTCCAGCGCCACGCCCACCCACGCGGTGGGGCCGGCTTCGCGCCATGCGGGCGCGGCGGCTTCGATGCCGGCGAACAGGCCGTCGAGGTCCGGGCGCGGATAGGTCACGCCAAGCGTCGGGCCGTAGGGCGAGACTTCCTGGCCGGCTTGCCCGGTGGTGCCGGGCTGCGTGATCGGAAACGGTTGCCCGAGGCGAGCATCGAAGGCGGCCTTGCCATCGTCGGCGGCTGTTTCGCTGTAGACCTTCGGGCTCGGCATTTCGGAAAACGGGCTCCAGTAGCCGCGCTGGCCGATGGCGGCGAGCGCCTGGTCGAGCATGGCCTGATGGCGGGTGAACAATGCGTGCGTCACGGGTGTCTCCATATTTCCAGATCTCTGCGCCGAAGCGCGAGGGGCGTTGTTTTGCGGTAAGGGGGCGGGTGGCCTGCCGGGGCCGGTCAGGTTTCCTGATCGAAATCGAGTACGAGCTTGTCGCTGACGGCGTAGCTCTGGCAGCTCAGGATGAAGCCGCGCGCCACTTCGTAGTCTTCCAGCGCGAAGTTCACGTCCATGTCGACCTCGCCCGCGACGCGCTTGCAGCGGCACGTGGAGCAGACCCCGCCCTTGCAGGCGTAGGGCAGCTCGATTCCCTGTTCCAGCGCGGCGTCGAGCACGGTCTGGGTGTTCCGGGCGACCGTAAAGCGGCGTGAGCGGCCGTCCTGGATCACCGTGACCTCGCAATCCTGCTTGCCGGCGGCGCGTTGCGGCTGCGGCGCGCGGGCCGTGGGCGTGCTCGCGCCGAACAGCTCGCGCTTGATGCGGGCGGGGTCGACACCGTTCTGCTTCAGCGCGTCCGCTACGCCCTCCATCATCGACTGCGGGCCGCAGATAAAGGCCACGTCGATCCCGGCGGGATCTACCCATTGCTTGAGCAGCGCGTCGGCCTTGGCGCCGTCCAGGCGGCCGTTGAACAGGTCGATGTCGAGCGTTTCGCGGCTCAGGATGAAGACCAGGTTCAGCCGGTGCAGGTAGGTGTCCTTCAGGTCTTCCAGCGCCTCCTTGAAGATCACCGTGGACGACGCGCGATTGCCGTAGAACAGCGTGAAGCGGCTGTCGGGCTCGGCGCGCAGCGTGGTTTCGATGATCGACAGCAGCGGGGTGATGCCGCTGCCAGCCGCAAAGCCCACGTAGTGCTTGCGATGGCCTGCATCGAGCGGCACGCTGAAGTGCCCGGACGGCGGCATCACGTCGAGCGTGTGGCCGGCCCGCAGCGTGTCGGTAGCCCAGTTCGAGAACAGGCCGCCCTCCACGCGCTTGATGGCGATGCGCAGGCGCTGGTCCTGCGCGGCGGCGCAGATCGAATACGAGCGGCGCACCTCGTTGCCGGCAATCCGGGTGCGCACGGTCAGGTGCTGGCCGGCCGCGTAGCGGTAGGTCTCGGACAGTTCCGGCGGCACATCGAAGGTCACGGCGATGGCGTCGCGGGTTTCGTGGGTGACATCGGTCACGCGCAGGGCATGGAAGGTGCTCATGTCTGTGTCTTCCTGTCGCGGCGGCTCAATGCGCCTTGAAGTAATCGAACGGCTCGCGGCAGTCGCCGCAGCGGTACAGCGCCTTGCAGGCCGTGGAACCGAACTGGCTGACCACCTGCGTATGGGCCGATCCGCAATGGGGGCAGGCCACCTTCGGCGCGGGCTGGCGCCGGCGGGTGATGCCGCTGATGTCGATGACGGTCTGCGCGGGCGGCGCAATGCCATAGCCGGCCAGCTGCTGCCGCCCGCGCGCGGTCATCCAGTCGGTAGTCCAGGCCGGGGCAAGTTGCAGCCGCACCTCGACCTGGCCGATACCATGCGCGCCCAGCGTCTGGACGATCTGCTCGCGGATCAGCGTGACTGCGGGGCAGCCCGAATACGTCGGGGTGATCGTCACCACGCAGGTGTCGGCCTCCCAGTGCACGCCGCGCACGATGCCGAGGTCGATCACGGAAATCACGGGGATCTCGGGGTCGGGGATGGCATCGAGCCACGACCAGATGGCGTCCGTCATGGTTTGCGGATGAGCACGGGCCTGCATGGTGCTCACCACGTGGCGCCGGGGTAGGCGCGCTGCAGGAACTGCATCTCGGCCAGCAGGAAGCCCAGGTGTTCCGTGTGCCGGCCGGCGTGGCCGCCGCGTTGCATCCAGCCATCGTCCGGCGTGGCGAGCGTGGCCTCTTCGAGGACTTCGGCCACCTGCTGGCGCCACGGCTCGCGCAGCGCGGCCGGGCTGCAGGCCACGCCGGCCGCGATCAGGCTGGCGTCCACGCTGTCGGCGTCGAACAGCTCGCCGGTGTACATCCACAGACGGTCGATGGCGTCCTGCATGCGCCGATGGCTTTCCGCCGTGCCGTCGCCCAGGCGCACGACGAGGTCGGCGCTGCGGCGGGCGTGATAGGCCACTTCCTTGACGGCCTTGTCGGCGATGGCGGCGATGGACGCGTCGCTGGACTGCCGCAGCGCATCGAGCAGGTAGTAGTGCCAGGTGTCGAACAGGAACTGGCGGGCCAGCGTGTCGGCGTAGCTGCCGTTGGGCTGCTCGACCAGCAGCGGATTGCGGAACTGGTGCGCGTCGCGCAGGTAGGCCAGCTGATCTTCGGTGCGGCCCGCGCCTTCCACTTCGCCGGCCCGGGACAGCCACATGCGCGCCTGGCCGATCAGGTCCAGCGCGACGTTCGTCAGCGCGATGTCTTCCTCCAGCGCCGGGCCCTTGCCGCACCATTCGGACAGCCGCTGGCCCAGCACCAGCGCGGTATCGCCCAGGCGAAGCAGGTATTCGAAGGTGGCTTGCTTGCTGACTTGCATGGCGTGCCTCAGATGTGCTTGACCGCTTCCGGCATCGGGAAGAAGGTCGGATGGCGATAGACCTTGCTGTTGGCCGGCTCGAACAGGGGGCCCTTGTCGGCGGGGCTGCTGGCGGCGATATGCGTGGCGGGCACGGCCCAGATGCTGACGCCCTCGTTGCGGCGCGTGTAGACGTCGCGGGCGTTGTTGATGGCCATCGCGGCGTCGGCGGCGTGCAGGCTGCCGACGTGCTTGTGCGCCAGCCCGTGCTGGCTGCGGATAAAGATTTCCCAAAGCGGCCATTCGCTCATGGCGGTCTCCTGCTTGTTGGATGCTGAAATGCAGACGGGGAGGCGTCAGGCCACCTGGCGTTCCGCCGGCTGGCCGGCGGACTGCTTGCCGGCGTGGGCCGCCAGCGCGTCGCGGAACCAGGCGCCGTCTTCCCAGGCCTTGACGCGGGTGCCAAGGCGTTCGCGGTTGCAGGGGCCATTGCCCTGGATCACGTTGTAGAACTCGTCCCAGTCGATGGCGCCGAAGTCGTAGTGGCCGCGTGCATCGTTCCACTTGAGGTCGGGGTCGGGAATCGACAGGCCCAGGAACTCGGCCTGCGGCACGGTCTGGTCCACCATCTTCTGGCGCAGCGCATCGTTCGAGAACAGCTTGATGCGCCATTGCGCCGATTGCGCGCTATGCAGCGATTCGGCGTCGGACGGCCCAAACATCATCAGCGCCGGCCACCACCAGCGGTTCAGCGCGTCCTGCGCCATCTGCTTCTGCTCCGCCGTGCCGTTGCACAGCTTGAGCAGGATGTCGTAACCCTGGCGCTGATGGAACGATTCCTCCTTGCACACGCGCACCATCGCCCGGGCATAGGGGCCGTACGAGCAACGGCACAGCGGTACCTGGTTGATGATGGCGGAGCCGTCCACCAGCCAGCCGATGGCGCCGATGTCGGCCCAGTTCAGCGTCGGGTAGTTGAAGATGCTCGAATATTTGGCTTTTCCGCTATGCAGGTCGGCCAGCATCTGGTCGCGCGACACGCCGAGCGTTTCAGCCGCGCTATATAGATACAGCCCGTGGCCCGCTTCGTCCTGGATCTTCGCCAGCAGCACGGCCTTGCGCTCCAGCGTCGGCGCGCGTGTCACCCAGTTGCCTTCGGGCAGCTGGCCGACGATTTCCGAATGCGCGTGCTGCGAGATCTGGCGTACCAGCGTGCGTCGATAGGCTTCAGGCATCCAGTCCTTCGATTCGATGCGGATGCCGTCGTCGATGCGCTGCTGAAAGCGGCGTTCGTCATCGCTCATGTCCTTCGCCGTGCGGACTTTCGTGACACCGGTGTCGACCAGTTGCGCGTACATGCATGTCTCCGTGATTCGCTTCGGGTTCGTGGCCGATCGGCCAGACCTGACATTGATCAGGATCATAGTGATACGATTTGACTCATTCAACGAGTTCGTGTGTATCACTTCGCAAAGGAGACCCATGGCTGACCTGCTGAAGCCGGAAGGTGTGTCGCCCGGCGTGGCGCGGCTGGCAAAGGGGCTGAAGCTGGGCGCGGGCTCGCTGCTGGTCACGATGTATGGCGATGTGATCGCACCGCGGCCGCAGGCGCCGTGGCTGGGCAGCCTGATTGCGCTATCGGCGCCGTTTGGCCTCAGCAACCGGCTGGTGCGCACGGCGATCTTCCGCCTCACTGCCGACGACTGGCTGGCGGCGACGCGCGCAGGCCGCAAGAGCTTCTACGGATTGTCCGATGCCGGGCTGCTGCGCGTGCAGCACGCTGGCAAGCGCATCTATGCCGGGGCGTCGCCGGCCTGGGACGGCAAGTGGACGCTGGTGCTGTTGCGCAACGACACAAAGGCATCGATGCGCCAGCCGCTGCGGCGGGAGCTGCTCTGGGAAGGTTTCGGACCGGTGGCGCCGGGCGTGTTTGCCCACCCGAATGCGGACCAGGGCTCGCTGGCGGAAATCCTGCTGGCGGCGGGTGCCACGGAGCACGCAGCCGTGATGCGGGCCGAATCGGTGGCGTCGTTTTCGCGGCAGCCGCTCGAACAACTGATCCACCAGACCTACCGGCTGAAAGAGGTGGCGCAGGCGTGGCAGGCGTATGTCAGGCGCTTTGCGTCATGGGTCAAGGAAGCCCCGTCGCTGTCCGCAGCCGATGCGTTTTTCGTGCGGATCCTGCTGATCCACGAATATCGCCGGGTACTGTTGCGTGACCCCGGCCTGCCCGACGAACTGCTGCCGGCAGACTGGCCCGGGCGCGAGGCGCGGGCCGGTACGGGGGCGCTGTATGCAGCACTATTGCCGGCCAGCGAGGCGCATTTGCGGACGCATATGGAAACCGCGGCCGGCACGTTCCAGTCACCCATGCGGGTGCTGCGCGAACGCTTTACGTCGCGATTTCACGAGTAGCCGCGGGCTGCCCTCAGTCGTGTGGGGCCACCTTGCCGCTGGCCTTCGCGCGCCGGCGCCGCGCCAGCATGTTCAGCCCTTCCACGGCCGTCGAGAACGCCATCGCCGTATAGATATAGCCCTTGGGCACATGATGGCCGAGCCCGTCGGCAATCAGCGTCATGCCGATCATGATCAGGAAGGCCAGCGCCAGCATCACGATGGTGGGATTGCGATTGATGAAGTTCGCCAGCGGCGTGGCGGCGAAGAGCATCACGGTCACGGCGGCAATCACCGCCACGAACATGATCGGAATGTGATCTGTCATGCCTACGGCAGTGATGATGCTGTCGATCGAGAACACCAGATCCAGCACCAGGATCTGTCCGATGGCCGCCGCGAATCCCGGCACGGCTCGGGCGCCGGCCGATTCGTCCTCGTGTTCAGGTTCCGGCGCCACATGCTCGTGGATTTCGCGCGTGGCTTTCCAGACCAGGAAGGCGCCGCCGGCAATCAGGATGATGTCCCGCCAGGAAATACCCTTGCCCATGATGGTGAACACCGGTTCCGTCAACGCCACGATTACCGCGATGGTGGCCAGCAGTCCCAGGCGCAGGATCAGCGCCAGGCCGATACCGATGCGGCGTGCCTTTTCCCGGTTGTGCTCGGGCAGCTTGTTGGTGAGGATGGAAATAAAGATGAGGTTGTCGATGCCGAGCACGATTTCCATGGCGACCAGGGTGGCCAGGGCAGCCCAGGCGGATGGGTCGCGCGCCAGTTCGAGCAGTGTTTCCATGCGGACTCCAGATCTCCGTGACGATAGAAGAGGGCCGGGAAGCGGAACGGCGGCCCGCAAGCGGACAACGGTAGACATGGTAGTACACACCCCGCACGCGGCGATACCGGTACAGCGTGCGCCGGCGCCACTGAGTGAAAGAACGAGGTTGTCGAACAGCGATTGTGAAATATAGTATGTGATATACCAAAGCATTCGCTTCAACACATCACTATCACCACAATCAGGAGACAACCGATGAAGATCTGTATCTACGGAGCGGGAGCCATTGGCGGCTACATGGGCGCCCAGCTGGCGTTGGCGGGTGCCGACGTCAGCTTTATCGCCCGGGGGCCCCATCTGGCGGCCATGCAGGCCCATGGCGTGCGCTTGCAGATCGAAGGTCAGGAGCGGGTGGCCAAGGTGCGTTGCACCAGCGATCCGCGCGAACTGGGGCCACAGGATTACGTTTTCATCACTTTGAAGGCGCACCAGGTGCCCGGTGTGGTGGACCTGATGCAGCCGCTGCTAGGGCCGCAGACGGCCGTGGTGACTGGCGTCAACGGCATTCCCTACTGGTATTTCCACAAGCACGGCGGCGAATTCGCCGGGCGGGCGCTGGAAAGCGTGGACCCGGGAGGCAAGCAGTGGCAAGGCCTGGGGCCCGAGCGCGCCATCGGCTGCGTGCTGTATCCGGCGGCCGAAATCGTGGCGCCGGGCGTTATCAAGCACGTCTATGGGAAGAAATTTCCGATTGGCGAACCCGATGGCACCCGCTCGGACCGCGTCACGCGACTGTCCGAGATGATGGCCAAGGCCGATCTCGATGCCCCGGTGCGCGACAACATCCGTGACGAGATCTGGCTGAAGCTGTGGGGCAACCTCTGCTTCAACCCGATCAGCGCGCTGACGCATGGCACGCTGGATATCATTACGTCCGACCCGGCCACGCGCGCCTTGTCCAAGCAGATGATGCTCGAAGCCAAGGATATCGCCGAGCGGTTCGGCGTTCACTTCCGGGTGGACGTGGAACGCCGGATCGACGGCGCGGGGGCGGTGGGCGCGCACAAGACGTCGATGCTGCAGGATCTGGAGGCGGGCAGGGCCATGGAGATCGACCCGCTGCTGACCGTCGTGCAGGAGATGGGCCGGATGATCGGCCAGCCCACGCCGATGATCGACGCGGTGCTGGGTCTGATCAAACAGCGCGACCGGATGGCCCAGTCGGCGCCCGCAGGCAGCGCCGAGCCGGTCAAGGTAGCCAAGGCCGCCTGAAGCCGGGCGGTTGTAAGCGAGGGCAATGACCTTCGGCAGTGCCGTCGATGTGATATACCATATACGAAAGGCCGGACTCGTCCCTTGCGTCACAATGTGGTGCGGAGAACGCCAGATTGATGAGCAGAACGCATGACGCCATGCCAAACTGGTGTCTTGACGTTCACGGGACGGGTGCCACCGGACGCCAGACCGGCGTCCGGGGCACCGGCCACTGACGAGTGCATTCATGTCTGCCCAAAGCCAACCCGAAATCCAGCCGCAAGGGCTGTCCCTGTCGCTGCAACCGATCAATGCCGGCGCCAGCCTGCGCGACCAGGCGTACGCGATGCTGCGCCAGGCGATTGCTGACGCCGATATCTACCAGTCACGCGAGGAAGTCCGGCTCGACGAGCGCGTGCTGTCCGAAGCCCTGGGGGTCAGCCGAACCCCGATCCGCGAGGCGATGACACTGCTGGAGCAGGAGGGTTTCCTGCGCACGGTGCCGCGCCGTGGCATCTATATCACCCGCAAGACCAAGCGTGAAATCGTCGAGATGATCCAGGTCTGGGCCGCGCTGGAAAGCATGGCCGCCCGCCTGGCGACGCAGAACGCCACCGACGAGGAGATCGGCAAGCTGCGCCATATGTTCGACAGCTTCCGCGACTCCACGCCGGCCGAGCATATCGAGGAATATTCCGACGCCAATATCGTGTTTCATCAGGCGATCGTGCAGTTGTCGAAGTCGCAGATCATCATGGATCAGATCAAGAACATCTTTGTCCATGTGCGCGCGATTCGTAAAATGACGATTTCGCAAAGCGACCGCGCGGCGCGTTCCATCGTCGATCACCTGCGGATTATCGAGGCGCTGGAAAAGCGGGACACCGAACTGGCCGAACGGCTGGTGCGCCAGCATTCGCTCGACCTGGCCGACTACGTGGAAAAACACTGCGATTTCCTCGACTGATCCATCTGCCAGCCGCCGCCTGATGCCGTTGCCGTCCAGTCGGCGGGAACGCCCCCTGACGATCGCCGGGCGAGGGAAGGGCGGCCTTGGCCGTCTGGCATCTCGCCGGGTCGGGATCGGGACGGAAAGCATCATTTGCACCCCAACCGCCTCAGGGCTGTTGGGGTGTTTTTGTTGGTAAGGCCCGTTGCGCACACCAGCCAGATTACGCCTGCTGCGATGCAGCATCGAAACCTCCTGAATTCGGGTTTAAACCCCCTTGCGTCTTCGTGATATACCACATACTGTATGTCAACAGAGCAAAACACACATCAGGAGACGCACCATGGCCGACACCCACAACGAACGCAAAGCCCTCGACGGTATTCGCATTCTGGACATGACACACGTGCAGGCCGGTCCTTCGGCCACGCAGTTGATGGCCTGGATGGGTGCCGACGTCATCAAGGTCGAAATGCCGGGCCGCGGCGACATCACGCGCAGCCAGCTGCGCGACGTGCCGAACGCCGACAGCCTGTACTTCACCATGCTGAACAGCAACAAGCGCAGCCTGACGCTCAATATGAAGACGCCCGAAGGCAAGGCGCTGCTGGAAGACCTGATCCAGCAGAGCGACGTGCTGATCGAGAACTTTGGCCCGGGTGTGCTGGCTCGCGCCGGATTCGACTGGGACCATATCCAGGACCTGAATCCGCGCATGATCTATGCGTCGATCAAGGGCTTCGGCCCTGGCCCGTACCAGGATTGCAAGGCGTATGAGAACGTGGCCCAGTGCATGGGCGGTTCCGCATCGACGACCGGCGAGGCCGCCGGCATGCCGACAGTGACTGGCGCGCAGATCGGCGATTCCGGCACGGGCGTCCACTGCGTGGTCGGCATCCTGGCCGCACTGCTGCAGCGCGAGCATTCGGGCCGCGGCCAGCGTGTGGAAGTTGCCATGCAGGACGCCGTGCTGAACCTGTGCCGTGTGAAGCTGCGCGACCAGCAGCGTCTGGATGCCGGCCCGCTGCGTGAGTATCCCAACGATCAGTTCGACGACCACGTGCCCCGTGCCGGCAACGCGTCGGGCGGCGGCCAGCCCGGTGCGGCGCTGCGCTGCGCGCCGGGCGGTCCGAACGACTATGTCTACGTCATCATCCAGCCGCAGGGCTGGGAGCCGCTGATGCGCCTGTGCCGCCGTGAAGACCTGATCACCGATCCGGAATTCGCCACGCCTGAAGTGCGCCTGAAAAAGCTCACCGCCTGTTTCGGCATCATCGAGCAATGGACGATGGGCCGCACCAAGTTCGAGGTGATGAACGCGCTCAACGAGGTGGATGTGCCGTGCGGCCCGATCCTGTCGATGAAGGACCTCATCGAGGACAAGTCGATGTACGAGCGCGGCTACCTGGTGGAACTGGAACATCCGACGCGCGGCAAATACGTGCAGCTCGGCTCGCCGATCACGTTGTCCGATTCGCCGGTGAACGTCGAACGCTCGCCGCTGCTTGGCGAGCACACCGACGAGATCCTGGAATGGCTTGGGCGCTCGCCGGCACAGATTGCGGCGCTGCGCGTAGCGGGAGCGGTCTGACCCGAGGCGCCCGCCACGGCGGGCGTCCGTCTCGACGGCCTCTGAGAGGGGCTCCGAAGTCTGAACAAAGTGCAGGCGCGGCACTTGCCCGCCTGCCGGAGGAACGCTGCCGTGCAAACCTGGATCCGCTTCCGCCGTCCCGACGGCGACACCGCTTACGGCCGTCTTGACGATGCCGATGCCGACCGCGTCATCGAATTCGATGGCCCCGGCTACACCGACCCCCGTCCCACTGGCAACACCTACAGCTACGCCTCGCTGGACCTGCTGGCCCCGTGCGAGCCCGGCAAGATCGTGGCGCTGTGGAACAACTTTCACGCGCTGGCCGCCCGCCTGGAGAAATCGGTACCTGTGCATCCGCTGTTCCTGCTGAAGCCGGCCAGTTCGCTGGCTGGCCCCGGCGACGCCATCCGTCGCCCGGCCGGATACACCGGAAAGATCGCCTACGAAGGCGAACTTGGCATTGTCATCGGCCGCGAATGCCGAAATGTGCCGCTGAGCGAAGCGGCCTCGCACATCTTCGGCTACACCATCGTCAATGACGTCACGGCGGGCGAACTGCTCAATGCCGATCCGAACTTCCCGCAGTGGACGCGCGCCAAGGGATCCGACACCTTCGGCTGCATCGGTCCGGCCATCGTCACCGGCTTTGACTGGCGTAGCGCCAGCGTGGTGACGCGGCTGGACGGCGCCGAACGCCAGAACTATCCGCTCTCCGACATCGTTTTTTCGCCAGAGGAGCAGGTCAGCCGGCTGTCGCAGGACATGACGCTGATGCCGGGCGACGTGATCGCCGTCGGCACGTCGATTGGGGTCGGGTCGATGAAGGACGGCTCGGTGGTGGAGGTGTCTATCCGCGGGATCGGCTCGCTCGTCAACCATATGGGCGCCTGAGCCGGTTCAAAGGCGCCCGCCGGGCGGAGTAGGGCGGACATGCCCAGACAGCCAGGCATGTCCGCAGGGGATCAGTAATTTCCCTTATTTGCGTCTAATTTTCACGAAATGCTGCGCTGCACCGACGAAAGTTCGTCGAAATAGTGGGAATTTACTTGCCGATCTTTGATATATCACATACCGTATTTCAGCGTCATCGAGTACAGGGAAGCGCGAGGAAGGAGACACCGCTCCGTTTTGTCCAAAGCATCCAGGCCGAACGTGAGCGCGACCGCTGAAGACCACCCTGAAGAAGAAAGTCCAATCCCGTCAATTTGCATAGAAGGAAGCAACCATGGCAGAAGTCGGAAACGAACTGCAGCGTCACGCTGTAGAAGAACAGCAGGCACAAACCGATGGTTTCCATCTGGTCATCGACGCGCTGAAGCTGAACGGCATCGAAAACATCTACGGCCTGCCTGGTATTCCGGTCACCGATCTGGCCCGCCTGGCGCAGGCCAACGGCATGCGCGTCATCAGCTTCCGCCATGAGCAGAACGCGGGCAACGCCGCGGCAATTGCCGGCTTCCTGACGCAAAAGCCGGGGGTTTGCCTGACCGTGTCCGCGCCGGGCTTCCTGAACGGGCTCACCGCGCTGGCGAACGCCACGACCAACTGCTTCCCGATGATCCTGATCAGCGGCTCGAGCGAGCGCGAGATCGTCGACCTGCAGCAGGGTGACTACGAGGAAATGGACCAGCTGGCCATCGCCCGCCCGCACGCCAAGGCCGCCTTCCGCGTGCTGCACGCCGAAGACATCGGCGTCGGTGTCGCCCGTGCCATCCGCGCCGCCGTGTCGGGCCGTCCCGGCGGTGTGTACCTGGACCTCCCGGCCAAGCTGCTGGCCCAGTCGATGGAAGCCGAGAAGGGCCGCAAGTCACTGATCAAGGTCGTGGACCCGGCCCCGCGCCAGTTGCCGGCGCCGGATGCGATCGACCGCGCCGTCGAACTGCTGAAGGGCGCCAAGCGTCCGCTGATCCTGCTGGGCAAGGGCGCCGCCTACGCACGCGCCGATGCCGATATCCGCGCGCTGGTCGAGAAGACCGGCATTCCGTACCTGCCCATGTCGATGGCCAAGGGGCTGATCCCCGATACGCATCCGCAATCGGCGTCGGCCGCGCGTTCGTATGTGCTGGCGGAGGCCGATGTGGTGCTGCTGGTCGGCGCCCGGCTGAACTGGCTCCTGTCGCACGGCAAGGGCAAGACCTGGGGCAAGCCGAAGCAGTTCATCCAGATCGACATCTCGCCGACCGAGATGGACAGCAACGTGGCCATCGCCGCGCCGGTCGTGGGCGACATTGGTTCCTGCGTGTCGGCTCTGCTGGACAAGATCGGCAATGACTTTGCCAAGCCGGGCGCCGAGTGGATTGGCGCGGTGGACGAACGCAAGGAAAAGAACCTGGCGAAGATGGCCGAGACGCTGGCCAAGGAAACCACGCCGATGAACTTCCACGGCGCGCTGCGCGTGCTCAAGGACGTCGTCAAGGCCAACCCGGGCATCTCGTTTGTCAACGAAGGCGCCAACACGCTGGACTACGCCCGCGCCGTGATCGACATGTACGAGCCGCGCAAGCGTCTGGACGTAGGCACCTGGGGCGTGATGGGCGTGGGCATGGGCTACGCGGTGGCGGCGGCGGTGGAAACCAGCAAGCCGGTCCTGGCGGTGTGCGGTGACAGCGCCTTCGGTTTCTCGGGCATGGAAGTCGAGACGATCTGCCGCTACAACCTGCCGGTCTGCGTCGTGGTGTTCAACAACAACGGCGTCTACAAGGGCATCGACAAGAACCCGACCGGCGGCGCAGATCCGGCCGTCACGATGTTCGTGCCGGGCGCGCGCTACGACAAGATGATGGAAGCGTTCGGCGGTGTCGGCCACAACGTCACCACACCGGCGGAACTCGAAGCCGCGGTGAACGAGGCGCTGCGATCGGGCAAGCCCACGCTGATCAACGCCGTCATCGATCCGGCAGCCGGCACCGAAAGCGGCCGCCTGACCAACCTGAATCCGCAGAGCTCGGCCAGCAAGCAATAACCACCCGACCACCCGAATTTCACCCTCTATTCCAATAGGAGAGCGAACGTGAATCTTCCACTGAGCGGCATCAAGATCATCGACTTCACGCATGTCCAGGCCGGCCCCGCCTGCACGCAACTTCTCGCATGGTTCGGCGCGGACGTCATCAAGGTGGAGCGCCCCGGCTCCGGCGACGTGACGCGCACGCAGCTGCGCGATCAGCCCGACGCCGACGCGCTGTACTTCACGATGCTCAACAGCAACAAGCGTTCGCTGACGCTGGACACCAAGAAGCCGGAAGGCAAGAAGATCCTGGAGCAGCTGATCCGCGAATCGGACGTGCTGGTCGAGAACTTCGGCCCGGGCGCGCTGGACCGCATGGGCTTCTCCTGGGACCGCATCAAGGAACTGAACCCGATGATGATCGTGGCATCGGTCAAGGGCTTCAGCGACGGCCACCACTATGAAGACCTGAAGGTCTACGAGAACGTGGCGCAGTGCGCCGGCGGTGCCGCATCGACGACCGGCTTCTGGGATGGCCCGCCTACCGTGTCGGCCGCCGCCCTGGGCGATTCGAACACCGGCATGCACCTGGCCATCGGCATCCTGACCGCGATCATCGGCCGCCAGCAGACCGGCAAGGGCCAGAAGGTTGCGGTGTCGATGCAGGACGCCGTGCTGAACCTGTGCCGCGTGAAGCTGCGTGACCAGCAGCGCCTGGACGCCCTGGGCTACCTGGAAGAGTACCCCCAGTACCCGCACGGCACGTTCAGCGACGTGGTGCCGCGTGGCGGCAATGCCGGCGGCGGCGGCCAGCCGGGCTGGGTGCTGAAGTGCAAGGGCTGGGAAACCGATCCCAACGCCTATATCTACTTCACCGTCCAGGGCCACGCCTGGGAGCCGATCTGCAAGGCGCTGGGCCGGGAAGAGTGGATCAACGATCCGAACTACAACACCGCCAAGGCCCGCCAGCCGCACATCTTCGATATCTTCAATACCATCGAAGAGTGGCTTGCCGACAAGACCAAGTACGAAGCGGTGGACATCCTGCGCAAGTTCGACATTCCGTGCTCGCCTGTGCTGTCGATGAAGGAAATCGCTGCCGATGAATCGCTGCGCAAGAGCGGGTCGATCGTGGAAGTTCCGCACAAGCAACGTGGCACGTACCTGACCGTGGGCAGCCCGATCAAGTTCTCGGACCTGAAGCCGGAAATCACGGGTTCGCCGCTGCTGGGCGAGCACAGCGAGGAAGTGCTGTCCGGCCTGGGCTACAACGCCGAGGAGATCGCCCGTCTGCGCGAAGCGCAGGTGATCTGAGCAGGACGCCACCTTTGCCAGCGCCCCGATGGTGACAGCGGGCCGGAACAGGCGCGCCGGGGCGCGTGGTTGAACAACCACGTACACCGGCGCGTTTTTCGTCTGGACCCGCAAGCTGAAGGCCCCGTTGCGGCTGACCCGAGGGACCAGCCCGATGGCCCGGCAGCGCCGGCAGTGCCACAATGAGTGCCCGGCCCGGGGCGCCCCGGGGGCAGCCGGGGACGGCGAAACGGCCACCCACCATTCCTCAGGAATGACCATGCAGACTGCAATCGACTATGAACAGCTGGTGTCGGCCATCGGCGACGCCGTCATCATCTCCGGCGCCGACGGCGCCATCACCTTGTGGAACCCGGCGGCGGAGTACATGTTCGGCTACACCCAGGAGGAAGCCCTGGGCAAGTCGCTGGACCTGATCATTCCCGAGCGCCTCCGTGCGCGGCACTGGGAAGGCTACGACAAGACCATGGCAACGGGCCAGACCCGCTACGGCCATGACCTGCTCAAGGTGCCGGCGATCAACAAGAAGGGCGATGCGATGTCGATCGCCTTTACCGTGGCGCTTCTGCATGGCGACGGCGGCGAAGTCACGGGCATCGTGGCGATCATCCGCGACGAGACCGTGCGCTTCCAGGAAGAGCGGGCGCTGCGCAAGCGCATCGCGGAACTGGAAGCCAAGGCGGCCGCTGCGGCCGCAGCCGGCTGACAGGCCGGTCCGGGGCGCCCGCCTTCGTCGCCGCTGCGCCCCGGTTCCTATCGCATGGCTGCCGCCATGGTCGCGCCCAGCTCCGCTGGCGATGCGGCCACGTGAATCCCGGCCTCTTGCATGGCGTCGATCTTTGCCGCCGCCGTGCCCTTGCCGCCCGGGATGATGGCGCCGCCATGCCCCATGCGGCGTCCCGCCGGCGCCGTGGCGCCCGCGATATAGCCCACCACGGGTTTGCGCGGGCGGGCATCGCGCAGGAAGCTGGCCGCGTCTTCTTCCGAGGATCCGCCGATCTCGCCGATCATGATGATGCCTTCGGTCTGCGGGTCGGCCAGGAACATCTCCAGGCAGTCGATGAAGTCCGTACCGTTGACCGGATCGCCGCCAATGCCGACGCAGGTCGATTGCCCGAGCCCGGCCGCCGTGGTCTGCGCCACGGCCTCGTAGGTCAGCGTCCCCGAGCGTGACACCACGCCGATCCTGCCCGGCGTATGGATGTGCCCCGGCATGATGCCGATCTTGCACTGCCCCGGCGTGATCACGCCCGGGCAGTTCGGCCCGATCAGGCGGCTGGCGGAACCTGACAAGGCCCGCTTGACCCGCACCATATCCATCACGGGAATGCCTTCGGTGATGCAGACGATCAGCGCAATGCCGGCATCGACCGCCTCCAGGATGGCATCGGCGGCAAAGGGCGGCGGCACGTAGATGACCGACGCATCGGCGCCGGTAGCGTCGGCCGCCGCAGCCACGGTGTCGAAGACCGGCAGCCCCAGGTGCGACGCGCCGCCCTTGCCGGGCGTGACGCCGCCGACCACCTTCGTGCCGTACGCCAGCGCCTGTTCCGAGTGGAACGTGCCTTGCGCGCCCGTAAAGCCCTGGCAGATGACGCGCGTGTTCTGATGGATCAGGACAGCCATGTCACTGTTCTCCGTGTTTCCGGGCGGCGCGCACGGCGGCCACCACCTTCTCGGCCGCGTCGGCAAGATGGCTGGCGGCCATGATCGGCAGGCCCGAATCGCGCAGGATCTGCCGGCCCCGTTCGACGTTGGTGCCTTCCAGCCGCACCACCAGCGGCACGGTCAGGTCGAGGTCGTGCGCGGCGGCCACCACACCTTCGGCCATCATGTCGCAGCGCATGATGCCGCCGAAGATGTTCACCAGGATGCCTTCGACCCTCGGATCGGCCAGGATCAGCCGGAACGCAGTGGTCACGTGTTCGGGGGTGGCGATTCCGCCCACGTCGAGGAAGCTGGCCGGCTCGGCGCCATGGCGCTTGATGATATCCATGGTGGCCATCGCCAGGCCCGCGCCATTCACCATGCAGCCGATATTGCCGCCCAGCCGCACGTAGTGCAGCCCGTGGCGCGCGGCCTCGGCTTCGGCCGGGTCTTCCTCGCTCTCGTCGCGCATGGCCTCGATCTCTGGATGGCGGAAGAGGGCGTTATCGTCGAACTCGAATCTGGCGTCGAGCGCCAGCACGTCGCCGTCGCCGGTGATCGCCAGCGGATTGATCTCGACGATCGATGCATCGAGATCGGTGAACGCGCGGTAGACAGCGAGGATGCACCGCACAGCCGCACCCGCCTGCCTGCCCGACAGTCCCAGGCCGCTGGCTACCCGGCGGGCATGAAACGGCTGGATGCCGCTGGCTGGATCGATCGCCACCTTCAGGATGTTCTCGGGCGTTAGGGTGGCGACGGCCTCGATGTCCATGCCACCCTCGGCGGACGCGACGATGGTGATGCGCGACGTGGCGCGGTCGATCAGGATGCCCAGGTATAGCTCGCGCGCGATGTCGCAGCCTTTTTCGATGTAGAGGCGCCGCACCGTTCGGCCAGCCGGGCCGGTCCGGCTGGTGACCAGCGTCTTCCCCAGCATCTGCAAAGCGGTCGCGTGCACATCGTCGATCGACGTCACGACGCGCACGCCGCTCTTGCCCGAGCCATCGCCGGCGGATTGTTCGATGAAATGCCCGGCACCGCAGCCGCCCGCGTGGATCTGCGATTTCACCAGCCAGAGCGGACCGCCCAGCTTGCGGGCGGCATGGGCGGCTTCGTCTGGCGTAAAGGCCACGCAGCCCTGCGGCACGGGAACGTCATAGCGCCGAAGCAACTCCTTGGCCTGATGTTCGTGAATGTTCAACGTGTCTCCTCCTATGGGGCGCACGACGGCGCCGGCGGTGTCCGCTCTATATTTATTTCAGCCTAAAATATGGTATGTAATATATCAATATAATCAAGCGGGAAGTGGATGAAATGCCTCACGAAACCACTTTGGTCAGTGAATACCGGCGCTGACAAGGGCATGGCATAAATCCGCCAATATTGATGGCGATACGTTGTAAATGCAGGGATTACGCTTAGATTCAGAAGGCATTTGCTGCGACGCAGAAGCAAAAGTTAAACCTCGTGCGCCTTTTTCTCTTGTTGTGCGCTGATATATCACATACGGTGTTTAGCAAGATCGACGACGCGGCGCGTGTGCGATATCCCTCGCACAAGCCAAGGCCGGTCGCGGAGACATTGCCTTCACGAGAATCCTCAAGGAGACAACGCCATGAACAACAAGGCTCTGGAAGGGGTCCGCATTCTGGACATGACCCATGTGCAGGCCGGCCCGTCGGCCACGCAGCTGATGGCCTGGCTGGGCGCGGATGTGATCAAGGTGGAACTGCCCGGCCGTGGCGACATCACGCGCAGCCAGCTGCGCGATGTGCCGAACGCGGACAGCCTCTACTTCACCATGCTGAACTCGAACAAGCGCAGCCTGACCCTCAATATGAAGACGCCCGAGGGCAAGGCCTTGCTGGAGGAGCTGGTGCAACGCTGCGACGTGCTGGTCGAGAATTTCGGGCCGGGCGTGCTGGACCGCGCCGGCTTCGGGTGGGACCGCCTGCGGACGCTGAATCCGCGCCTGATCTACGCGTCGATCAAGGGCTTTGGCCCTGGCCCGTACGTCGACTGCAAGGCGTATGAGAACGTGGCCCAGTGCATGGGCGGGGCGGCCAGCACCACCGGCGAGGAAGACGGTGTGCCCACCGTGACCGGCGCCCAGATCGGCGATTCCGGCACGGGCGTGCATTGCGTGGTGGGCATCCTTGCCGCGCTGCTGCATCGCGAGAAGTCGGGCCGTGGCCAGCGCGTGGAAGTGGCCATGCAGGATTCGGTGCTGAACCTGTGCCGCGTGAAGCTGCGCGACCAGCAGCGCCTGGCGGCTGGCCCGCTCAAGGAATATCCGAACCGGGAATTCGGCGATGTCGTGCCGCGTGCCGGGAACGCGTCGGGCGGCGGCCAGCCCGGTGCCGCGCTGCGCTGTGCGCCGGGCGGGGCCAACGATTACGTGTACGTGATCATCCAGCCGCAGGGGTGGGAGCCGCTGATGCGCCTGTGCGGCCGCGAGGACCTGATCACGCATCCGAACTTCGCCACTCCCGAGGCGCGGCTGAAAATCCTGGGCGAATGCTTCGGCGTCGTCGAGAAATGGACCAAGACCCGGACGAAGTTTGAAGTCATGGCAGCCCTGAACGAAGTGGACGTGCCGTGCGGCCCGATCCTGTCGATGAAGGACCTGATCGAGGATGGCTCGCTGTACGACCGTGGCTACCTGGTGGAGCTGGATCACCCGCAGCGCGGCAAGTACGTTCAGCTGGGCTGCCCGATCACGCTGTCCGATTCGCCGGTGGAAGTCGAACGCTCGCCGCTGCTGGGCGAACACACCGACGAGGTGCTTGAATGGCTGGGCCGCACCCCGGCGCAGATTGCCGCGCTCAAGGCGGCCGGAGCGGTCTAGCACCAGCCCCGCACCTTTCCTGAAAGTTTCTCCAGTGCAGTCCGCATGCCGCCTGCGTCAACCGACGCCGGGCGGCTGCCCCTTTGTACGCCTCAATATTGGCGGGGATCCCGCCAGAACAGATGGAGACCTGACATGGCACATGACAAGGACGCGGTACGCAAGATCCTCGCGACGGTCAAGGAAGAAGGCCGCGATGCATTGACCGCCCCCGAGGGCAAGCTGGTTTGCGATGCCTACGGCATAGCGGTGCCGGGCGAGGGCGTGGCCAGATCGCCGACGGGTGCCGTCGAGTTGGCCAGCAAGATGGGCTTTCCGGTCGTGCTCAAGATCGTTTCGCCCGACATCCTGCACAAGACCGAGGCCGGCGGCGTGCTGGTGGGCCTGAAGTCGGCGGCGGAAGTGGAGCAGGGCTACCTGAAGATCATCGAGAACGCGAAGGCGTACAAGGCCGATGCCAACATCGTCGGCGTGCAGGTGCAGCAGATGATAGCCGGCGGGCAGGAAGTGATCATCGGGGCCGTCACCGATCCGTCGTTCGGCAAGCTGGTGGCGTTCGGGCTGGGCGGCGTGCTTGTGGAAGTGCTCAAGGACGTCACGTTCCGCATGGCGCCGGCTTCGTACGACGACGGGTTGTCGATGCTCGATGGCATCGCGGCCGCCGAGGTGCTCAAGGGCGTGCGCGGCGCCGAGCCGGCCAATCGCGAGGCGTTGGCGAGCATGATCCAGCGGGTGTCGGAACTGGTCAGCGACTTCCCGGAAATCTCCGAACTCGACCTGAACCCGGTGTTCGCCAGCGCGAACGGCGCCGTCGCCGCCGACGTGCGCATCGTGGTCGACCACGCGCCGCCGGCGGAAAAATATCGCCCGAGCCAGGAAGAGATCGTGCGCCAGATGAACCGCATCATGAAGCCCGATACCGTGGCCGTGATCGGCGCATCGGCCGAGGACGGGAAAATTGGCAATTCGGTGATGAAGAACCTGATCAACGGCGGCTACCAGGGCACGATCTATCCGATCCACCCCAAGGCCGACCAGATCATGGGCATGAAGGCCTGCAAGAGCGTGCTCGATGTGCCGGGCGACATCGACGTGGCCGTGTTCGCGATTCCCGCCAGGTTCGTGGCGCAGGCGCTGGAAGAGGTCGGCAGGAAGGGCATTCCGGGTGCCGTGCTGATTCCGTCAGGCTTTGCCGAGACCGGCAATGTGGAAGGCCAGGAAGAGATCGTGGCCATCGCGCGCAAGTACAACGTCCGGCTGATGGGGCCAAATATTTACGGTTTCTACTACACGCCGAAGAACCTCTGCGCCACGTTCTGTACGCCGTACGACGTCAAGGGCAAGGCGGCGCTGTCGTCGCAGTCGGGTGGCATCGGCATGGCCATCATTGGTTTCTCGCGATCGGCCAGGATGGGGGTGTCGGCCATCGTGGGTCTGGGCAACAAATCGGATATCGACGAAGACGATCTGCTGACGTTTTTCGAGCAGGACGACAATACCGAGATCATCGCCCAGCACTGCGAAGACCTGAAGGATGGCCGTGCGTTTGCCGAAGCGGCCGCGCGCGTATCGAAACAGAAGCCGGTGGTGGTGCTCAAGGCCGGCCGTACCAGCATGGGCGCCCGGGCCGCCAGCTCGCACACGGGCGCGCTGGCCGGCAACGACAAGATCTACGAGGACGTGTTCAGGCAGGCCGGCGTGATACGCGCCCGCTCGCTGCGCGACCTGCTCGAATTCGCGCGGGGCATTCCCAAGCTGCCGACGCCGAAGGGCGAGAACGTGGTGATCATCACCGGCGCGGGCGGCTCGGGCGTGCTGCTGTCCGATGCCTGCGTGGACAACGGCCTGTCGCTGATGAGCATGCCCGACGATCTGGACGCGGCGTTCCGCAAGTTCATTCCGCCGTTCGGCGCGGCCGGCAACCCGGTGGACATCACGGGTGGCGAACCGCCGTCGACCTACAGGAACACCATCCGGCTGGGCCTGGAAGACCCGCGCATCCACGCGATCATCCTGGGCTACTGGCACACCATCATCACGCCGCCGATGGTGTTCGCGAAGCTCGTGGTCGAGGTCAAGGAGGAGATGAAGGCGCTGGGGATCGAAAAGCCGATCGTGGCGTCGCTGGCCGGCGACGTGCAGGTGGAGGAAGCCGCCGAATACCTGTACGAGCATGGCGTGCCGGCCTACGCCTATTCGACCGAAATCCCGGTGGCAGTGCTGGGCGCCAAGTACCAGTGGGCGCGCGGGGCAGGCAGGATCTGAGATCGTTATCTGCGCAGGACATCGTAGAAACGCCAAGGGCCCCGTGACGGGGCCCTTGTTGCGCTGGCGGTGCCGCGGAACTTAGTTCGCGCCGGCGCCGGCCATGGCGCGCAGGTATTCGTTCTTCTTGTCGAAGATCAGCTGGCTCAGGAACGGCGCGTCGTACGCGTTCAGCAGGTGGGCATGGTACTGCTCGATATAGCGCGTGACGCGCATCTTTTCGCAGTCGATGCCGCACAGCCATTCGAACATGGGGGCGTCCCAGCGGAAGCGCAGGCCCAGTTCGGTGAACGCGGCGTTGTAGGCGGCCAGCTGGATCTCACGATCAAGGTGGCGCATCTCGCTGACGGCCGTCGGCATTGCAACGGTGGCGGGCGCGTCGGATTGGAGGTGGTTCATGATCGTCTCCTGTGGTTGCACACGTCTGTACGGCAGCGTGTGATGTCCGAAGCTTAGACAGCAGGAACGATTTACGATAATTAAAGTTTCATCGAAAAACCATAAGTCATCGCTTATGCAAGAGATGACTTACCCGTGATGGGGCCGGATCAGGCCTTCCACGCCCGTGATCTGCTGGATCAGCGTGTGGCCTTCCTCCATCAGGAACTGCTTGAACGCCAGCGCCACCGGGGGCAGGCGCTTGTTTTTGCGATGGACCACATACCAGTTCAGCATCACCGGAAAGCCTTCGATATCGAGCACGGCCAGCTTGCCGGTCTGCAGTTCCAGGCCGACGGTATGGGCAGACAGGAAGGCGATGCCCATGTTGGCGATCACGGCCTGCTTGATGGTCTCGGTGCTCTTGATCTCCATCGCGATGCGCAGGTTCGAAAGCCGGCCGGCAAAACCTTCCTGCATCGAATTCCACGTGTCCGACCCTTTTTCGCGCGAGACGAAGGCTTCCTCTGTCAAGCCCGCCAGCGGGATACGTCGCTGGCCCACCAGCGGGTGGTTGGGCGCGGCGACGATGACGTACGGGTGCGGGGCGAACGGCTCGGCAATGGTGTCCATGCCCTCGGGAGGGCGTACCATGACCGCCAGATCGGTCAGGTTGCCGCTCAGCTGGTGCAGCAGTTCCTCGCGGTTGTGCACCGCAAGATTCAATGTCACCGATTCATGCCGGTTCATGAATTCCGCCAGCAGGCGAGGGAAGAAATAGTCGCCCGCACTGATCACGGCGACGTTGAGCCGGCCCCCGGATATACCCTTAAGCTGCGCCATCGCGTCTTCCGCTTCCCGGAATTGCTGAATGATGCTGCGGCTGTAGTGAAGCATCTCCGTGCCGGCCGGCGTCAGGTAGATGCGCTTGCCAAGCTGCTCGAACAGGGGCAGGCCGACATGCAGTTCCAGCTGCCGAACCTGTGTAGAAACAGCAGGTTGCGTGAGGTGCAGCTCCTCGGCCGCGCGTGAAAAGCTCAGGTGGCGGGCCACCGTTTCGAAGACTTTCAGCTGGCGCAGCGTCGCATTCTTCATTGCACGATTTCCTGCAATCTATAAATGATCGTCAATGATCATAATAAAAAACTTTATGCTGTGCTGATCTAAGTTTGAAGTAGCATCAATCCACGAATCACGTGCCGCAATGTCAGGCGCGCTCATTCAGTAGTGAAAGCGGGCATCCCCCAAGGCCAAGCCCACCACGCGCGCCGCAGAGCGCGCATGACACTAATGCAAGGAGACACGACATGGCGCACATCAATGCGGCAGGCCCCGCCATGGGCAATGCAAATGGAGGCTTCCTCCGCAATCGCTGGTTCCAGCTATTCATCGGTGTACTTTGTATGGGTTTGGTGGCGAACCTCCAGTATGGCTGGACGCTGTTCGTTACGCCCATGAACGCCAAGCACCATTGGGGCGACTCTGCGATCCAGGTCGCCTTTTCCATTTTTATCGTCACGGAAACCTGGCTCGTGCCGCTCGAAGGCTGGCTCGTGGACAAGTTCGGCCCGCGTCCGGTGGTGGCCGGGGGCGCCATTTGCGCCGGCCTGGCGTGGGTGATGAATTCCTATGCCACGTCGCTGCCGATGCTTTATACGGCAGCGGTGATCGCTGGTATCGGCGCGGGTGGCGTCTATGGCACCTGCGTGGGTAACGCGCTGAAGTGGTTCCCGGACAAGCGCGGCCTGGCCGCCGGCCTGACCGCCGCCGGATTTGGCGCGGGTTCGGCGCTGACGGTGATTCCCATCGCCAACATGATCCAGAAGTCAGGCTATGAACATGCGTTCTTCACGTTCGGCATCATCCAGGGCGTGCTGATCTTCGTCATGGCGCTGCTGCTGGTGAAGCCGCAGCCGCCCAAGGGACTGGTGGCCAACAAGAAGATCCTGACCAACCCGGTGGAATTCACGCCTGGCCAGATGGTGCGCACGCCGGTGTTCTGGGTGATCTACATCTCGTTCGTGGCCGTGGCGGCCGGCGGCATCATGGCCACCGCGCAGCTGGGCCCCATTGCCAAGGACTTCGGTTTTGCGTCGATGCCGGTGACGATGCTTGGCATGACGCTGCCGCTGCTGACGATGACGCTGTCGATCGACAACCTGTGCAACGGGCTGACACGTCCGCTGTGCGGCTTCGTTTCGGACCGCATCGGTCGGGAAAATACGATGTTCCTGATCTTCATCGGCGAAGGCCTGTCGCTGATCGGCCTGCTGGAATTCGGCCACGACCCGTACATGTTCATGCTGTTCGCCGCGCTGACGTTCCTGTTCTGGGGCGAGATCTTCTCGATCTTCCCGGCGCTGTGTGCCGATACCTTCGGCAGCAAGTTCGCCGCGGCCAACGCCGGCACGCTCTATACGGCCAAGGGCACGGCCGCGCTGCTGGTGCCGGTGGCATCGGTGCTGTCGCATACCGGCGGCTGGAACCTGGTGTTTGCCGTGGCGGCCGTGATGACGGTGGCGGCGGGGCTGGCGGCGAAGTTCGTGCTGCAGCCGATGCGCCGACGCTTTATCACCGGCCATGCCGAGGCACAGCCAGCCCCCGTCAGCGACAGCGGTACCTATATGGCAGGTTTCTCCACTGGCAAGGGTGAATAATCCTGGCCCCCAACCCCGGCAGTACCCAGCAAGGAAGGAGCGGCACCATGAATGTTTCGCTTCCTCAGTTGAAGGCCTTCGCCGCGGTGGCGCGCCAGAAAAGCTTTACGCGCGCCGCGGCAGAACTGGGTCTTACGCAATCGGCGATCAGCCGTAGCGTGCGTGAACTGGAAGAAGAAATCGACCAGCGGCTGTTCGACCGCACCACGCGGCAGGTAGAGCTGACCGACGCCGGCGAAATGCTGTCGCAACGCATCTGCCATCTGATCGAGGAAGTCGAGCAGACGCTGCGCGACAGCCACGGCACCGGCAAGCCAAGCCAAGGCACGGTGCAGATCGCCACCGACCCCGTGCTGTCGTCGATGTCGGTGCCGATGTGGCTGGCGGGCTGCCGCAAGGCGTGGCCCGGCATCGGCATCACGCTGCGCGACCGCTCGCATGAGTCGGTGCTGCAGAGTGTGCGCAGCGGCGAGGTGGACTTCGGTATCGCCAGCAATCCGGCACCCTGCGACGACCTGTACTGCGAACCGCTGTGCGTCGACCCCCTGCAAGCGGTGCTGCCGGCGGACCATCCGCTGGCGTCGCGCGATTCGCTGGGGTGGGGCGAACTGGCCGATGCATCGGTGCTGTCGCTGGACCAGAATTCCGGGGTGCAGCCTGCGGTAGAACGCGCGTTGTCCACGTATCACGTCAGGCCGGGCTCGCTGCAGTTGCTCGGGCACTTCGCGGCCATCTTCGGCATGGTGGCGATGGGGCTGGGTATCGGCGTGGTGCCGTCGCGTGCGCAGGCCAGTGGCATGGCTCCCGCCGCTGTCCTGCGTCCGTTGCGGCCCCAGGTCACTTCCAATGTCATGCTGGTACGGCGCAAGGCACGCTCGCTGAAGCCCAACGCGGCAGCGGTCTGGGACAACCTGCGCGCACAGGAGTACGACCAGGAACTGTTGAAGAAAGTGGGGTAGGGCGATGAGCGGGATTCACGTGCCGCGCTGCAGAAAATATTTTTGTGTCGTATCTGGCACTTTCGGCCCATGATTTGACTTATCCGGCGCCTTCTCGCTGCGTCCAAGAGACGAACAACGCACCCCACGGGGTGCGTTGTCGTTTTTAGAGCAATCCCTCTGGAGATATATCACATACCAAATATTTACAGACCTCGCAGTGCAGCATATAATGAATCCACCTTGATCCTTACGACTTAGGAGTTTTCATGAACGCCACGCTGCTGACCCTTCTCGCCCTCGGTGTTGTTTCGCTGGGTGTTACCGTGACTTACGTGCTCGCGACCTTCCTGCCGATGGGTCTGCTGACCACCGCTCAGGAACATGGCCGCTTTGCTGGTCTGGGTTCGTCGGAAGAGTCGTCCACCGGCATCGGCAGCTCGGCATCGGATATGGTCCTCCAGCCGCGCTTCCTGCACGCCTGATCGTTGTTCGACGATTTTTTGCAGTACCTGTAGTTGGTAGTACCAGGGAAGTTGTGGCGGCCGGCAACTCCCGCAGTGCGGAGTCACCCGCAATCACCCGCAGTCCTCCGCGGCCGTTTTCCCAGTTGTTCGCAATTCGTATTGCCAATGCCCCTGCGCCCGCGATCTCAGGTTGCGACGCAGCTCGGCATCTCTCTCATCCCCCTGGCAGTTTCCACCGGATTTCTCCGGAATCTCGCTTCCCGACCGCTTTCCCGATCCATGCGCCGTTGTCCTGAACCGCGTCGGATTCAGCGCGCCCGCTGATGATTCTGCGTTGTTGCAACGCTCGGGACTTTCCCTAGATGGGGTAATCCGCGACATGCGCCGCAGCATTTTCCATTGATGCCGGAACCCACCCTAAGTTATTGATCGGTATCGGGATTGGTATGTCCGGTCGCGGGGCTTTCATGCACCCGATGCACCAGTCGGCACGGCCGCGCGACTATGTGCTTTCGAATGTCTGCCTGATAGGTCAGGTAGCCCGTCGAATCGCCTTGACTTGCGTGATATACCACATACTGTATAGCACTAGAGCGGCCCAGCCGTTCGATACAAAAAACAAAGCAGCAGTACACACCACGGCACCAATGCAGATGCCGATCCACAACAGCGGGCCCACCCGCCAGAAGGAGACACCATGGAAAGTCAGCAAAGCGCACGCGCGCACGCGTCCTGGTATTCATCGCCGTGGACGCAGCTTGTATTCGGCGTGATCTGTATGGCGATGATCGCCAACATGCAGTACGGCTGGACCCTGTTCGTCAACCCGATCGACGACAAGTACCACTGGGGGCGCACGGCGATCCAGGTGGCTTTCACCATCTTTGTGGTGACCGAAACCTGGCTGGTGCCGATCGAAGGCTATCTGGTGGACAAGTACGGTCCGCGCCCGGTGGTGGTCGGCGGTGGCCTGCTGTGCGCGGTGGCCTGGGTGCTGAACTCGATGGCATCGTCGCTGCCGATGCTCTACGTGGCGGCCGCCATTGGCGGTGTCGGCGCCGGGGCGGTGTATGGCACCTGCGTCGGTAACGCGCTGAAGTGGTTCCCGAATCGCCGGGGCCTGGCGGCGGGCCTGACGGCTGCGGGCTTCGGCGCAGGATCGGCCGCGACCGTGGTGCCGATCGCCAACATGATCAAGAGCAGCGGCTATGAGGCCACGTTCCTGTACTTCGGTCTGGGACAGGGCATCATCGTCATGGTCCTGGGCATGTTGTTGCTGCCGCCATCGGCCAAGATCCTGGCGGACGTGAAGTCGACGCTCAAGGCCGCGACCACCTACAACGCGTCGCCGCGGCAGGTAATGGCGTCACCGATCTTCTGGGTCATGTACGCGATGTTCGTGATGATGGCGGCGGGTGGGCTGATGGCCACCGCGCAGCTGGGCCCCATCGCCAAGGACTTCGGCCTGCACGATTCGCCGGTGTCGATCTGGGGACTCACCTTGCCGGCGCTGACCTTCGCCCTGACCATCGACCGCGTGCTGAATGGCCTGACACGTCCGTTCTTCGGCTGGGTGTCAGATAACATCGGTCGGGAAAATACGATGTTCCTGGCGTTCGCGGTGGAGGCCGTGGGCATCCTGCTGCTGGCCAGTTACGGTCACAATCCTGTGGCATTCGTGGTCCTGACCGGCATCGTGTTCTTCGCCTGGGGCGAAATCTACAGTCTGTTCCCCGCGACGTGTGGCGATACGTTCGGGCCGAAGTTCGCGGCGACCAACGCCGGCATGCTCTACACGGCCAAGGGTACGGCCGCGCTGCTGGTGCCGTTCTCCAGCGTGATCACGGCGGCCACTGGCGACTGGCATGCGGTGTTCATGCTCGCATCGGGCATGGCAGCAGTCTCGGCGCTGATGGCGATCTTCGTACTCAAGCCGATGCGCGAGGCCCACGCAAAAAAGTACGTTCAGGACACCGCGACGACCCCGATGGGCTATCGTCCGGTGCCGGATGACCTGACCTGATCCCTGCGCATCGTTGCAATGGCATCGTTGAAAAGCCCGCCTCGCGCGGGCTTTTTGATTGGTCGCATTTTCCTGAAAAAAGGGAAAGTGATTGCAACACTATCCGGCTAATCAATCGAGTCGGGATTGGCTACGATGCATGCATCCGTCATTTTTCGAAAGGATGCTGACATGAAAGCCATTGGTCTGACCCGTTACCTGCCCATTTCCGATCCCGAATCGCTGGTCGATGTGGAGATTCCCAAGCCCGAAGCCACCGGCCGCGACCTGCTGGTCAAGGTGGAGGCGATCGCCGTGAATCCGGTGGACACCAAGGTGCGGGCGCCCAAGGCCAAGGTCGAGGATACCCCTCGCGTGCTGGGCTGGGATGCGGCTGGCACCGTGGTGGCAGTGGGCCCCGAGGTGACGCTGTTCAAGGTGGGCGATCCGGTCTTCTACGCCGGCAGCATCACGCGGCCCGGCGCGAACAGCGAATTTCATCTGGTGGACGAACGCATCGC
Source organism: Ralstonia sp. 25mfcol4.1 (assembly GCF_900104095.1). Lineage (GTDB taxonomy): Bacteria > Pseudomonadota > Gammaproteobacteria > Burkholderiales > Burkholderiaceae > Cupriavidus. The sequence continues at coordinate 332,367 of NZ_FNJO01000005.1, forward strand.
CGGCCACAAGCCGGCATCCCTGGACTTCGCGCAAGCGGCCGCATTGCCGCTCACGGCGATCACGGCCTGGGAAGCCCTGTTCGACCGCCTCGGCGTTTCGCCAAAAGGCGACGATGCGGGCAAGTCGGTGCTGATCATTGGAGGGGCGGGGGGCGTGGGATCGATCGGCATCCAGCTCGCCAAGGTGCTGGCGGGACTGACCGTGGTGGCCACGGCCTCGCGCCCGGAGTCCGAGGCATGGTGCCGTCGCCTGGGCGCGGATCACACCATCGACCATCGTCAGGACATGCCGAAGCAACTGCGCGCGCTGGGGTTTGCGCACGTCGACTACATCCTTTGCTTCAACGATACGGACCGCCATTTCCATGCGATGGCCGCGGCCATTGCACCGCAGGGCAAGATCTGCTCGATCGTCGAGAACGCCGGCCCGCTGAGCGTGGGCGAACTCAAGAGCAAGAGCGCCACGTTCGTTTGGGAATTCATGTTCACGCGCGCGATGTTCGAGACGCCGGACATGATCGCGCAGCATCGCCTGCTCAATGAAGTGGCGCGCCTGGTGGATGCCGGCAAGCTGCAGACGACAGTGGGGGACAACCTCGGCGCCATTCGTGCCGACAACCTGCGACGCGCCCATGCCTTGCTGGAAGGCGGACAGACCATCGGCAAGCTGGTGCTGCAAGGGTTCTGATCACTGCGACGCGGGGGCCCTGTACGACATGGGCGGCAGGGCCGGCGCGGCTGCCAGGCCGCACACGAAGCGTGCGAGATGCGCGATGACATCGGCGTCGCGCAGGATGCGCCGGTGGCCCAGGCCCTCGGTGGTAATCAGGCGCGAGTCCGGCCACGCGCCGGCAATGGCGGCGCCATCTTCCCAGCGGACTTCCTTGTCGTCGCGGTCATGAATCACCAGCAATGGCGGTACCGGCCGCGTACGGCCGATATCGGGCACATTGAACGTGGACCAGCTCGCGCCCAGCCACTGTTCGCTGCGGCGTTGCATGCGGTCCAGTACGTGAGGCGCGATGCCAAGCTGCCAGGCCATCGCGGCGCATGCGTCGTACATGTCGGCTGGCGCCCCGATCATTGCCACCCCGCGCGCAGGCAGGCCCTCGCGAATCGCCTGCGCGGCCGCCGCACCGCCCAGCGAATGCGCCACAACGGCGTGCACGGGTCCGACATGCCAGGCCACGGCCAATAGCGATCGCGCCATTTCCAGGATCGAGGTTTGCTGCTGCCCTCGTGCGCCGGCATCGGATGCCCCGTGCGACAGCGCGTCGAAGGCCACCACGCGCATGCCGGCCGACAACAGACCGCCGACCACGGCGTGCCACTGACCAGCATTGCCGCCCCAGCCGTGCGCCAGCAGCACCACCGGCCCCTTGTTGCCCCAGCGATACACGCGTACGCGCCGGCTCGCGCCCTGGCCGGTCACCAGAGCCCATTCCGAGCGCGCTGAATCGAGCAGCCGGCGGCCTTCCGGGCTGTGTTTGCCTCGCGGCGGACTGAACCACAGCCGCTCAAGCGCCGTAGCCGTCGCGGTGGGGAAGAACAGGCTGCCAGCCTGCCAGCGCAGACGGCGCCACGCCATGACACTGGCTTCCAGTGCGCCGGCTACCTTCCGTGGCGAATGGGAGAGTGCGCCGCCAGTGTCCTGACCGGTGGCGCGTTGGGATGCGGATGACAGCACTTGCGGCACGACGAACACCTCCAACTGATCATTTACGGACCTGGTCAGTGATAAGACGTTGCGCGCCTTATCTTTTTTATGCTTTGCGACCGACCAGTCGTGCTATTTTCAGGGCAAGAAAAATGGGCAAAAATGCCGCCTGAACCACCCCTCTACATCGCCACGCCACTTGCGCCGTGGCGGGTGGAAATCCGGAATCGCCATCGCATTCCACTGGACCCTGCCGGATCAGTGTGTCCCGGCAGTTTCTCGGGTGCGATTCTCTCTGAAGTCATTGACCAGGCGCCCGAACGCGCGGCGCGCCATCAATTCCGCGTCGGCGCGGGCCATCAGCCGGGACGACGACTGGTACGACATGCCGATGCCTGCCATCTCGAAGGCAAACTGCCGGGCATCGGTGTCGGGGCGCAGGTCGCCCTCGTCCACGGCATCAGCCACCACGCGCACGATGGTGCTATGCCAGTCCTTGAATGCCTGCACGAGCCTGTCGCGGATCACGCCTGGCCGATTGCGGTATTCCTGCGACAGCGCCATGAATACGCAGCCGCCTTCGATCACGGCGCCCGCAATCCATGCCAGATAGCCATCGAACAGGGTCTGCAGCCGCGCCACACCACGGTTCTGACGCATCGCCGGCTGCACCACGATCTCGGAAAACCGCTCCATGGCCCGGGCGAGCACCGCCTCCTGCAGTGCCTCCTTCGACTTGAAGTGGGCGTAGAGACCGCTCTTCGACATATGGGTGTCGGCGGCCAGCGTGGCGAGCGACAACTGCTCGAAGCCGACCTGCGCGGCCGATTGCAGAGCCTGTTCGATGATCGCGGTGCGCGTGAGCTGTCCCTTTTGCATGCGATCGAGAATAGCACGACCGGACGGTTTGTCAACTTGCCTTATGCCACACGTGGACGATACTGATGTGACGTCAACGCAAAGCGTGCACTACCGTTATGTGGGGGCGGGAGGAGGATGCTGTGCTTTATCCGCCGTTTGGATGAGAGTCTGGCGGCAGAGATCAAGCCATCATAAGAAATCTGTAAAAGTGTTCCACAACAGACCTTACGGAACGCTTTGCGTGCTCTATACTCGAATGCACGTCCGCGCACTTTTTTTTCACTGGTGACTGGAGACCGACATGAACAGTACAGCCGTGCCAAGAGGCGCTAGCGAACCGTTCCGGCAACTGCGGGCGTTGCGTCGAGCGCGCAAGCTGAAGCAGGAGGACGTCGCCCGTAAGGCCGGGATTTCCCGCGAGGCATATCTTCGTGCCGAATCGGGTCAGGCCGACCCGCGCATGTCCACTTTCCTGGCGGCCTGCGAGGCGTTGGGGCTTGAAGTGGTGCTGGCGCCGCAGCATCTTGCTGCCGATGTAAACGCGTTCATTGCCAGCCGCAATGGCGGCGTGACGGCTGCTTCGATGGCTGGCCAGCCTGCCGCGGCGGCCGCACCGGCGACATCGACGCCGTCGTCCGGTGGTTTCGGTTCGGGCCCCACATCGGGGGAGGGCCACAAGCCCGTCTGACCCCTCAGGATTCGTGACAGGACAGGCGATCACCCCGTCCTGTCACGAATTCCGTTTGCAGCGCCGGGTGTCGCTTGCCCGGGCGTAGCCTTGTCTTGCGGCCGCCATGTCCGAGGGTGCGCCGATCCGCTGCCCCCGCAGGGCGCCGTCGCGCGCCGCTGTCCTCGCTTTTCCCGTCTCTTTCGCGTTTCTTCCCGGCCCTGTGCTGACCGGGGCCACTGTGCTTGGCATCCCGCGCCATGGCACGTCTCCGCTCGCCCGCCCGCTGACCTATCGTAATTGTGGTTTGACATCGCCCGCTTGCATGATTACGATTTGGTAAATCAATTTTACTATTCGTAATTCGATGGATATGGCGGCGCCGCCATACCGATGACAAACGCCGGCTTTCAAGCCTGCGGAGGTGTGAGAGGAAGACTCCATGACGCAAACACAACTGCACGCAGTCGAGACCCGTATCGCCGAGTACATGTCCGGCTTCGCCAATGAATTCGCCACCGAGGCGCTGCCAGGCGCATTACCAGTGGGCCGCAATTCGCCGCAACGCGCCCCGTACGGTCTCTATGCCGAGCAGATTTCGGGTACGGCCTTTACCGCGCCGCGCGCCCACAATCGACGCGCCTGGCTGTACCGGATTCGTCCGGCGGCCATGCACAAGCCGTTCGTGCGGATCGAACAGGACCGCTGGCTGAGCCGTTTTGACGAGGTGCCGCCGTCGCCGAACCAGATGCGCTGGAGCCCGCCGGCCATGCCGTCGGTGCCGACGGATTTCGTCGACGGCATCGTCACGATGGCCGGCAATGGCGGCCCCGAGGCCCAGACCGGCTGCGGCATCCATCTGTATCTGGCCAACCAGTCGATGCAAGACCGCTACTTCTACAACGCCGACGGCGAGATGCTCATCGTGCCGCAGCAGGGCCGCCTGCTGATCGCCACGGAGATGGGACGCCTGGCCGTCGAGCCGCAGGAGATCGTGGTGATTCCGCGCGGCGTGCGCTTCCGCGTGGAGCTGCCCGACGGCGAGGCGCGCGGCTATATCTGCGAGAACTACGGTGCCCTGTTCAAGCTGCCTGACCTCGGCGTGATCGGCTCCAATGGCCTGGCCAACCCGCGCGACTTCCTGACGCCGGTGGCCAGCTATGAAGACCGCGAGGGCACGTTCGAACTGGTGGCCCGCTTCCAGGGCAACCTGTGGCGTGCCGAGATCGACCACTCGCCGCTGGACGTGGTGGCGTGGCACGGCAACTACGCGCCGTACAAATACGATTTGCGACACTTCAACACGATTGGTTCGATCAGTTTCGATCATCCCGATCCGTCGATCTTCCTGGTGCTGCAGTCGCCGTCGGACACGCCGGGCGTGGACACCATCGACTTCGTGATCTTTGGCCCGCGCTGGCTGGCGGCGCAGGATACGTTCCGCCCGCCCTGGTTCCATCGCAATGTCGCCAGCGAGTTCATGGGCCTGATCGCCGGCGTCTACGATGCCAAGGCCGAGGGTTTTGCGCCGGGCGGCGCCAGCCTGCATAACTGCATGAGCGGCCATGGCCCCGATGCGGAAACGTTCGAGCGTGCGTCGGTATCGGACACCGCCACGCCGCACCACATCACCGACACGATGGCGTTCATGTTCGAAACGCCGGGCGTGATCCGGCCCACTCGCCATGCCGCCGAATCGGCGCTGCTGCAGCACGACTACTACACGTGCTGGCAGGGCCTGAAGAAGCATTTCAACCCGAACGTGCGCTGATTTCCGGAGTTCCAGAACAATGACTGCCCCCAAGACCAGCTGGGTTGCCTCGGCCAACGACGGCCAGACCCATTTCCCGCTGCAGAACCTGCCGTATGGCATCTTTTCGATTGGCAACGGCGCACCGCGCGTGGGCGTGGCCATCGGCGACCAGGTGCTGGACCTGTCCGTGCTCGACGATGCCGGCCTGCTGCCCGCCGCCACGAAGGGCGCCTTTGCCGCGCCGAACCTGAACCGCTTTATCGCACTGGGCAAACCGGTGTGGACCGAGACACGCGCCGCGCTGACGGCCTTGCTGTCCGCCGACAACCAGACGCTTGCCGGCAACGCCGCGCTGCGCGACAAGGCCCTGGTGCCGATGTCGGCGGCGAAGCTGCATCTGCCGGTCGACATCCCGGGCTACACGGATTTCTATTCGTCGCGCGAGCATGCCACCAACGTCGGCCGCATGTTCCGCGATCCGGCCAACGCCTTGCTGCCGAACTGGCTGGAGATCCCCATCGGCTACAACGGCCGCGCCAGTTCCGTGGTGGTCAGCGGCACGCCGCTGCGTCGCCCCAACGGCCAGATCAAGCTGCCCGACGAGGCGCGCCCGGTGTTCAGCCCATGCCGAAAGCTCGACTACGAGCTGGAAATGGCGTTTATCGTCGGGAAGCCGTCGAACCTGGGCGAGCCGGTCAGCACGGCCGATGCGCCCGCGCACATGTTCGGCATGGTGATCCTGAACGACTGGAGCGCCCGCGACATCCAGCAATGGGAATACGTGCCGCTCGGGCCGTTCAACAGCAAGGGATTCGGGACGTCGATCTCGCCCTGGGTTGTCACCATGGATGCGCTCGACCCGTTCCGCAGTGAGAACCCGGCCCAATCCCCCGAGCCGCTGGCGTACCTGCAACAACCGGCTCGCAACGCCTACGATATCGCCCTCGAAGTCGCGCTGCAGCCACAGGGCGCAACCACGGCGACCACGGTCTGCCGCACCAACTTCAAGGCGATGTACTGGACCATGGCGCAGCAGCTGGCGCACCACACGGTGTCGGGCTGCAATGTGCGCGTAGGAGACCTGATGGGTTCGGGCACGATCAGCGGCACCACACCCGATTCGTTCGGCAGCCTGCTGGAAACCACGCGCAACGGCGCCGAGCGCGTGACGCTGGCCGGTGGCGTGACGCGTGGCTTCCTGGAAGATGGCGATACGGTGACCATGACCGGCTGGTGCCAGGGCGATGGCTATCGGGTCGGATTTGGTGAAGTCACCGGCACCATCTTGCCGGCGCGCTGAATACCCGCCAGACGGGGCGGCAGAGGTCCATGGGGCGGGGGTAGCCGGCAGGTTGCTCCCGCCCTGTAACATTTGCCCAAGACCGTTACAGTTTGCGCCATAGCGGACGCCTTTGTGCGAGAATTCGCCCCTGATAAAAATGGAGGGTCGAAGTTCGATGTGCTGGCACGATCCCATCTTTGGTGGGGTATGTCGCAGCTCGCAACTATCCGACACCTATAACAGCAGTTGCACTGCTACCGGCCTGTCCCGCCTGGCGCGAGACCGGTCTTGATGCAGGCGCCCAACCTTCGAAGGGTGACGGCGAAAGCACTGCATTTAATATAAAAGCGCCGAAATCTCCTGATTTCGATGCTAATTTCAGGGAAAAAAGGAAATGTCCCCGGGGTCGTGCGGGCGGCACGCGCTTTGCGAACGCCATGGCCACCGCCTCGATGCAGGCTCCGGGCTCACCATCCACCCAATGCGCACGGCATGGCAATGGAATTCGGAATTCGCGCATGGGCGGCCTCGGCGCCGGCATTGCAGACGGCGGATGCCTGGCGGGCATGGAGCCGGGACCCATGGCTGCCCGAGGGCGGCGACCTCCCCGCGCTTGCCGCCATGGCTCCCATGTTGCGCCGGCGCGTCAATGCGCTGGGCAAGGCGGCCCTGCATCCAGCGTACGGCGTGACTTCTGGCGAAGTCGCGCCCGCTTCGGCTTTCCATGGCCCTGCCGTGTTCGCGTCGCGCCATGGCGATACCCCGCGTGCGTTCGATATGCTCAGCGAACTGGCGGCGGCGCAGCCGCTTTCGCCCACCGCTTTCGGCCTGTCCGTCCACAATGCCATTGGCGCGATGTTCACGATCGACCGTGGCGATGCGTCGAACCTGCAGGCGGTAGCTGCCGGGCGCGATACCGTCGAGACGGCGGTGGTCGAGGCCTGTGCATCGCTGGGCGACGGTGCGGACGAAGTGCTGCTGGTGTGCTATGACGCGCCGCTGCCCGAAGCGTATGCCGAATTCGCCGACGAACCCGGCTGCCTTTTCGGCTGGGCCTGGCGCATCGGGCGCCCGCGTGCCGGCGAACCGGTCTTGGCGCTGGAGATCGTGGCCCCACGCAGCGGTGCCGATGCGCCCACGGCGCATCCGCTATTGCCGCATGGGCTCGATGTACTGCGCTTCATGCTGGCTGGCGATACCGAGCTGGTGCATCGCGGCGAGCGCGCGATCTGGAGGTGGCGCCGCCATGGTTGAGCGGCTCGATCGCGCGTGGCGGGTGTGCGCCACCGGTTTCTGTTTTTCGAGCTTCGGCATCGGCGGGCTGTTGCTGCGCGTGCTGGTGTTCCCGCTGCTGATGCTGCTGCCCTGGACGGATGCCAAGCGCCAGAGTGTCTGCCGCGCCGTCATTCATCATGCGTTCCGGTTCTTCGTCTGGCTCATGCACGTCGTGGGAGTGATCCGCCACGAGGTCCGCCACGCCGAGCGTCTCCAGCGCGGCGGCCTCCTGATCGTGGCCAACCACCCGTCGCTGATCGACGTGGTGTTCCTGATGGCGCTGACCCGCCGGGCCGACTGCGTGGTCAAGTCCGCACTGACGCGCAACCCGTTCACGCGCGGCCCGGTGCTGGCTACCGGCTGGGTGCGCAACGACGGCGGGGCTGCCATGGTGGACGACTGTATCGAATCGCTGCGGGCCGGCAACAATCTCATCATCTTTCCCGAAGGCACCCGCACGCGGCCAGGCCAGCCTCTGCAGTTGCAGCGCGGCGCGGCCAATGTGGCGGTGCGCGGCGGCTTTGCGCTGACCCCCGTGGTCATCCATTGCGTGCCGCCCACGCTGACCAAGGGCGAGAAGTGGTATCACGTGCCGGTGCGCCGCCCGCGCTTCGTCATCGATGTACGTCCGGACGTGCCGGTGTCCGAATGGGTGCCGGAGGGCACCGAGGACGCCTTGGCCGTACGGCATCTGACGCAGGCACTTTGCAACTTTTTCTCCAGGGAGATCCGCCGTGACGGCGCTTGAGCAAGAAATCAAGGAACTGATCATCTCGTCGCTGTCCCTCGAGGACGTGGCCGCGGATGATATCGACACCACTGCGCCGTTGTTCGTTGACGGCCTGGGCCTCGACTCGATCGACGCGCTGGAATTGGGGCTGGCGCTCCAGAAGCGCTATGGCATCACCATGAACGGCGACAAGGAAGAGATCCGCTCGCGCTTCGCCAGTGTCTCGGCGCTGGCAGCGTTCGTGGCGTCGCAGGGCAACCGCGCCCAGGCCTGACCTGCGCCATGACCAATATGGCAAGAGATTGCATCACACGGAACCCGACATGACTCACGACGAAATCTTTGCGCGCGTGGCCGCGGTTCTCGAGGAAACCTTCGAGATCGACCCGGCACGCATCACGCCCGAGGCCCGGCTGTACGACGATCTGGACATCGACAGCATCGACGCCGTGGACCTGCTGGTGAAGCTCAAGCCGATGCTGAACAAGCCGCTGAAACCCGAGCAGTTCAAGTCCGTGCGCACCGTGCAGGACGTGGTACAGGCGCTGGCATTGCTGATCGACTCACCGGCCACCGCCTGATCCCCCCATGGCCTGGCGAAAGTGGGGGCTGGGGCTTCTCACGCTGTCCTATCCGGTGGTGATCTACCTGGGACTGCAGCATTTCTCGCCGCGCCTGATGGCGCTGGCGCTGGTGGCGCTCGCGCTGCTGCGTGCCGGCACCAGCCGGCGTGCCGGATGGCGTGCCATGGCGCTGCTGGCTGCCGGACTGGCGCTTGTCGTCATGGTGTCCGGGCATGCGTTGCCGCTGAAGCTCTATCCGGTGCTGGTCAATGTGGCGATGCTTGGCGTGTTCGGCTGGACGCTCAGGCATCCGCCGTCGCTGGTGGAGCGTCTGGCCCGTCTGCGCGAGCCCGAACTGCCCCCGAGCGGCGTGGCCTATACGCGCCGCGTCACGCAGGCGTGGTGCCTGTTCTTTGTGTGCAACGGCACCATTGCGGCGCTTACGGCCTTCGCGGCCAGCGACCGCATCTGGGCGCTCTATAACGGCGCCATCGCCTACGGCCTGATCGGTGCGATGTTCGCCGGGGAATGGCTGTTGCGCCAGCGCGTCATGGCGCGCAGCGCGGAGAATCGTCATGGGTGAAGCATTGCCGGTATGGACCGGCCTGGGCGGGGTCATGGCGGCGCTGGCGGCGAAGGCGTCGCAGAACAGCCCGCCGGTGGTGGCGTGCGGCGATGGCGCGTGCGTGGATGCGCGGCGTTTCGTGGCGCGCGCCGCAATGTGGCGCCGAACCCTGGCCAATGCCGAGGGCCGGCGCTGGGGAATCTACTTCGACGGCGACACGGCGGAATTCGCGGCGGCATTGTTCGGCGCCTGGCATGCGGGCAAGCATGTGGTCCTGCCCGGAGACGCCCGGCCCGAAACCCTGGCGGCACTGCGCGGACAGACCGACGGCTGGGTCGGGCAGTTGCCCGGCGCCATCGTGCCGGATGCCGGCACGGCCCCGGCCAACGATGGGGGCGGCCTGGATGGTGCTGGCTGGCCGGTGCTGGCCACCTACGACACGTTCGTCACGTTGTTCACGTCCGGTTCCACCGGCGTGCCGAGTGCCATTCACAAGCGGCTGGCGCAACTCGACGCCGAGGTCCACACGCTGCAGCAAGCCTTCGCCGGCCGGTTCGACGCCGATGCGCGCGTACTCTGCACCGTATCGCATCAACACATTTACGGGCTGCTGTTCACGGTGCTGTGGCCGCTGGCCGCGGCGCGTCCGATGCCCACGGGCCGTCTGCAATTTCACGAGGAACTGATTGCGGCCTGTCGGGCCGATGCCAGCGCGGCCATCCTGGTCAGCAGCCCGGCGCACCTCAAGCGCATGCCTGCGGGGCTCGACTGGCCAGTGGTACGCGCTGCACTGCGGGCCGTCTTCTCGTCGGGGGGACCCTTGCCGCCAGAAGCCGCTGCTGACGCACTGCGCCATATGGGGCAGTCGCCGGTGGAGGTCTTCGGCAGTTCCGAGACCGGCGGCATTGCCTGGCGCCAGCGCGCCGTGCATGCCGACCGCTGGACTGCGCTGCCGGGCATCGCCTGGCAGTTGCAGGACGGCTATCTGGCCGTGCGCTCGTCCCACCTTGCCGACGATGGCTGGCATGTCTGCGCCGACCGCGTGCTCCCGGCGGGCGAGGACAGTTTCGTTCTGGCTGGCCGGGCCGACCGTATCGTCAAGATCGAGGAGAAGCGCATCTCGCTCACGCAGATCGAGCAATGCCTGGCTGCGTCGCCGTGGGTGCGCGAGGCGCGTGTGGTGACGATCGAACTCGATGTCGGCATGCGCGTGGCCGCCGCCGTGGTGCTGAACGACGAAGGCGCAGCGCGGCTGGCCGCAGCAGGGCGAGGTGCCATTGGCACGGCGTTGCGCCGCCATCTGGCCGAGGCCGTCGACCCCGTGGCGCTGCCGCGCCGCTGGGCGTTCCCGCTGGCACTGCCATGCAATGCGCAGGGCAAGACCACCGAGGTGATGCTGCGTGACCTGTTCCGCCGCACGCTACCGGCGGTCCGCTGGCTGACGGGGGACGAGGCGTCCGCCACGGCCGAACTCGACGTGGCAGAGGACCTGGCGGTGTTTGACGGACATTTTCCGGGCGCCCCCATCGTGCCCGGCGTCGCGCAGGTGGACTGGGTGATGGCGCTGGCGCCGCTGAAGCTGGCCGTGCCGCCCCGCCGGCGCTTTGCCCGGCTGGATACGCTCAAGTTCCAGTCCGTGATCCGTCCCAATAGCGTGGTGCGGCTTGCGCTGACCTGGCAGCCCGACGCGCATGCGCTTGGCTTCCGTTTCAGCTCCGGTGCCGGCCCGCACGCCAGCGGCAAGATCGTTTTTCATCCCGAAGCCTGATGACCGCCGAATTCCGCCCCGTCGTGCTGGTGCCCGTCTACGACCATGAAGGTGCGATAGGCGCCATGGTGGATGCCATCCTGAAGCATCCGCTGCCGTGCCTGCTGGTCGACGATGGCAGCAGTCCACCTTGCGAGAAGGTGTTGCGCGACCTGGCCGCAGCCAACCCCGAGCGCGTCCGTCTGGTGCGACTGCCGCAGAACCAGGGCAAGGGCGGGGCCATCATGGCCGGATTCTCGGTGGCCGCCGAGCTTGGCTATACGCACGCGCTGCAGATCGATGCCGACGGCCAGCACGACGCCGACTGCATCCCGCAGTTCGCGGCGCTCGCCAGGGCCAACCCGGAGGCGATGGTCTGCGGGCATCCGGTATACGACGAGTCTGTGCCACGGCACCGGCTCTATGCACGCTACCTGACCCACATCTGGGTCTGGATCAACACCCTGTCGTTCGACATCCGCGATTCGATGTGCGGGCTGCGGGTCTATCCGCTGGCGCCGGTCATCGATCTGATGCGCGACGTGCGGCTGGGTCGACGGATGGAATTCGACACCGAGGTGCTGGTGCACCTGGTGTGGCGGGGCGTGCGCGTGTTGAACGTGCCCACGCGCGTGACCTATCCGTCCGATGGCGTTTCGCACTTCCAGGCGTGGCGCGACAACGTACTGATCTCGCGCATGCATACGCGCCTGTTCTTCGGCATGGTATGGCGCATGCCGCGCCTTCTGTGGCGCAAGGTGGCGGCATGACGTCCTCGGCCCCGAACTCCGGCGCCACGCTGCAGGCGGCCCGGTCCAGGCACTGGAGCACCATCGGCGAAGTCACATGCATGTGGGGCGTCTGGTGCCTGTACTTCCTGTACCGGATCTTCGGCAGGGCGCTGTTCCGCTTCGCGGCCTACCCGGTGGTGACCTACTACTGGGCCACGCATCCGCTGGCCCGGCGTTCGTCGCTCGATTTCCTGGCGCGCGTGCAGCAGACGGCCGGCACCATCGGAACGGTACCCGGCTGGCGTCACACGCTGCGGCATCTGTTCTCGTTCGCCGATACGCTGCTCGACAAGCTGCTGGCCATCGGCGGCCGCTATCGCTTTGGCAACGTCACCCGGGAAGGCAACGAGGTGCTGCTGGATCAGATCGCGCGGGGGCAGGGCGGCATCATCATGACCGCCCACATGGGCTGCCTGGAGCTGTGCCGCGTGCTGGCCAACCAGCGCGACGGCATGCGCCTGACCGTGCTGGTGCATACCCGCCATGCCGAGCGCTTCAACCGCATCCTGTCGCGCATCGACCCGAAGTCCGGCGTTCAGTTGTATCAGGTGGACGATATCTCGCCGGCCACGGCGCTTGACCTGACCGCCAAGGTACAGGCCGGCGAATTTGTGGCCATTGCCGGCGACCGCGCGCCCGCGCACGGTGGCCGGGCCGTGCGGGTGCCGTTCATGGGGGCGCCTGCGCGGTTTCCGGTGGGCCCTTATGTGCTGGCGGCGCTGATGCGCTGCCCGTTGTACGCGATGGGCTGCGTGCGGCAGGGAGACGGCCACCTGTTGCGCTTCACCGAACTGTCGCGCGCCGTGGTGCTGCCGCGGGCCAACCGCGAGGCCGCACTGACCGCGCTGGCCGCGTCATATGCGGAGTGGCTGCAGGCACTGGTCACGCAGTCGCCGTACGACTGGTTCAATTTCTACGATTTCTGGGCCGACGATCCCGTGCAGACGGGGCGTCAAGGTATGCCCCGGGCTTGAGGCCCGTGCGTTCCAGCCAACTGGCATCGCCATGTCCAAGGTTATCCATCACTTCATTACGCTGACGCCCGCGTTCCACGACCTCGATCCGATGAACGTGGTCTGGCACGGCAACTACATCCGCTATTTCGAGCTGGCACGTTGCGCGCTGCTGCGCGAAATCGACTACGACTACCCGCGCATGCGCGATTCCGGGTATGCCTGGCCCGTGGTGGACCTGCGCGTCAAGTACATGCGTCCGCTGGTCTATGGCCAGGCCGTGGAGGTTCACGCGACGATCGTCGAATGGGAGAACCGGCTCAAGATCGAGTACGAGGTCCGCGACGCAGCGTCGGGCCAGCGCCTGACCAAGGGCTACTCGATCCAGGTAGCCGTGGACATGCAGACACAGGAGATGCTTTACGTCTGCCCGCCGGTGCTGTTCCAGAAACTGGGGGTGGAGCCATGAGGCGCCGGCACGTGATGTACCTGCTCGCGGGCGGACTGGCCGCGGGGGTGCTGGGCGGCGCCGTGCCCGCCCATGCCGGCGACCTTCTCGGTGACGTGGCCGCGCGGTTGGCCGATGCGCCGGTCATCCGGGGACAGTTCGAGCAGACGCGCCGGCTGGCTGGTTTCAGCAATCCGCTGGTGTCGCGCGGCGATTTCGTGCTGGCGCGCGGCCGGGGCGTGGTCTGGAATACGCGCGAGCCGTTTCCATCAAGCCTGCTGGTCACGCCGGACCGCCTGGTGATGCGCGGCGCCGACGGCAAGGTGCAGCAGCAGATGCAGGCCGATAGCCAGCCAGCCATGCGGGTGGTGGGCGAATCGATGATCGCCGTGCTGCGCGGCGACCTGCGCAGCCTGCAGACGCGCTTCGAGGTGACCGGCAAGCTCGTGGGCAAGTCGGGCTGGGCGCTGACGCTGACCCCGGCCGATGCCGGCATGCGGCGCGTGTTTACGCGGATCGAACTGGCCGGTGACCGCTTCGTGCGCAATGTGCGGCTGGAAGAGGGCAGCGGCGACAGTACCGTGGTCCGCATGATCGACCCTTCGGCGGCAAACAGGCTGACCAGCGCCGAGGAGCAGCGTTTTGAGTGACACGGCAGGCGGCGTGGCGATGCGTGGCGGACTGACCCGCACGGGGCGCTGGCTGGCCATCGGCTGGCTGTTGCTGGTGGTGGCGCTGGCCGCGCACCAGTTCCAGTTCTGGCGGGCGTCGCGGCTGGACACCGACGTCATGGCGTTGTTGCCGACCAGCGAGCGCACGGCCACGGCCGACCTCGTGTTGCGGCGGCTGGCTGACGGTGTGGCGCGGGAAGTGGTGGTACTGGTGGGCAGTCCGGACTGGGCGCGCACCCGCGCCGCCGCGCAGCGTTTCAGTGCGGCCGCCGGGCGGCAGGCGGACCTGCTCAGGCCGGTCGACAAGATCGCGGCCTTCGACTTCGATGCGGCCCTGGCGTTCTACCGGCCCTGGCGCGACCGGCTGCTGACCGATGCGCAGCGCCGACAGCTACAGGCCGCCGATCCCGACGCGCTGGCCCGGCAGGCGCTCACGCGGCTCTACCAGCTTTCCACGGGCCCGCGCCTGACCGACTGGGCAGCAGATCCGATCGGGCTGTGGCAGGAATGGTGGCTGTCCCGGGCGGCCGTCACGCGCGTGCATGAGCGCGACGGGATGGCGGCGCTATCGGGAGACGGCCTGGAATGGACGCTGCTGTCGTACCAGATCACCAAGCCGGCGTTTTCCGCAAGCGGCAATACGGATTACGGCGACCTGATCAAGGCCGCCGAAGCCGCCGCGCTTCAGGGGGACGACGGCGTGCGTGTGATAGCGGCCGGGATTCCGCTGCACGCCGAAGCCGCCGCTGCACAGGCCAATCTGGAAATGAACGTCATCGGCTGGGGCTCGCTGGCGGCGGTGCTGCTGCTGGTCTGGCTCGCGTTCCGGTCCTTGCGCCCGATCGTGCTGGTGGGGCTGTCCCTGCTGATCGGCACGGCGGCGGCGATCTCGGCCACGGCCATCGTGTTCGATCGCGTGCATCTGGTGACGCTGGTGTTCGGCGCCAGCCTGGTGGGCGTGGCCGAGGATTTCGGCATCCATTATTTCGTTACCCGCCAGGCCATGCCCGGCGCATCCCCGCCGAAGGTCATGCGGTTCCTGCTGCCCGGCATGGCGCTGGCGCTGTTGACCAGCGTGGTGGCCTACCTGGCGCTGGGGATCGCGCCATTCCCCGGACTGCGCCAGATGGCGCTGTTTTCGGCAGTGGGGCTGGTAGCGGCCTTCCTGACCGTGGTGTTCTGGTTCCCGCTGCTGGACCGTGGCAAGTTGCGGCAGACGCGGCTGTCCACGTGGCTGGCCGACAGCCTGGCGCGCTGGCCGTGCGTGCGCAACGATGCCCGCACGTGGATGGCGCTGGCCGGACTGGCGCTGTTCATCGTGCCAGGCCTCTGGCAGGTACGCGTCGTCGACGACGTGCGCCAGTTGCAGAGTTCGCCGCCGGCCCTGATCGAGGCCCAGCGTACGGCGGGCCGGCTGCTCGGCACGCCCAGCCCGGCGCAGTTCGTGCTGGTGCGCGGCGCCACGCCAGACGAAGTGTTGTCCCGCGAGGAAGCCGTCAAGGCGCGGCTGGCCGATTCCATCGGCCGTGGCGACCTGGCCGGCTTCCTGTCGGTTTCGGACTGGGTGCCGTCGGCTGCGCGCCAGCGTGCCGATGCGACACTGACGAAACGCCAGGAGCTTGCGGTGCGTCAACGTGTGGCCCATGCGTTGGGCGGCACCATTGCGGCGCCGCCTGCAGCGGAAGGCGATGAGGTGCTGACGCTGAACGCGTGGCTGGCCCATCCGGTGTCGGGCACGCTGCGCCATCTGTGGCTGGGCCGCGAAGGCAGCGGCTATGCCAGCGTAATGCTGTTGCGCGGGCTGGAAAGGCCGTCGGCCATGCCGGGCATCGCGCACGAGGTCAGTGAGGTGAGCGGGGCCGAGTGGGTGGACCGCATCGCCGATCTGTCGGGCCTGTTGCATCACTATCGCGTGCTTATGAGCTGGCTGCTGCTGGCGGGCGCCGCCGGTGTGGCGCTGCTGCTGGGCTGGCGCTATGGCGCCGCCGGCTGGCGCGCGCTGGTGCCTACACTGCTGGCGGCGGCGTTCAGCGTGGCTGTGCTGGGCTGGCTGCAGGTGCCGCTGCAGCTGTTCTCGGTGCTGGCCCTGGCGCTGCTGCTGGGAGTCGGCGTGGATTACGGCATCTTCCTGCTCGAACATCCCGGCGATGGGGTGTCATGGACGGCCATCGTTCTCGGTGCGGCCAGCACGCTGCTGGCGTTTGGCCTGCTGGCCTTGTCTTCCACGCCGGCGCTCCATGCGTTCGGCATGACCATGCTTTCGGGCGTGGGTGCGGTCTGGGTGCTGTCACCATGGTTTCGTCCGGCCGCCCGCCTATCCAATCACATTGAACAGGGTTGATTCACATGAAGAAGGAACAGGTAGAAGTTCTCATCGTCGGCGCCGGCCCCGCGGGCTCGGTGGCGGCCGGCCTGTTGCGCCGCCGCGGCATCGAGGTGCTGGTGATCGAGAAGGAGACCTTCCCGCGCTTCTCGATTGGCGAGAGCCTGCTGCCACAGAGCATGGCCTACATCGAAGAGGCCGGCATGCTCCAGGCCGTGGTGGAGGCCGGCTTCCAGTACAAGAACGGCGCTGCCTTCTCGCATAAGGGGCAGCACACAGCGTTCGACTTCCGCGACAAGTTCTCGCCGGGCTGGGGCACCACGTACCAGGTGCAGCGCGCCGACTTCGACAACGTGCTGATCCGCGAGGCCGCGAAGCAAGGCGCCCAGGTGCGCTTCCGGCACGTGGTGGAAGCGGTGGACGTGAGCGGCGCCCGGCCTCTGGTGACGGTGCGCGACCCGGACGGCGAGGTCTACACCGTGGAGCCGAAATTCCTGCTCGATGCCTCTGGCTTCGGGCGCATCCTGCCGCGTCTGCTGAAGCTGGAGTCGCCGTCGAACTTCCCCGTGCGCGCGGCCATCTTCACGCACGTGGAAGACCGCGTGCCCGTGGGCGCATTCGACCGCAACAAGATTCTGATCAGCGTGCATCCCGAGCACGTGGACGTCTGGTACTGGACCATCCCGTTCTCGAACGGCCGCTGCTCGCAGGGCGTGGTGGCGGAAAAGTCGTTCCTCGACCGCTATGCCGGCGACGAAATGGCGAAGCTCAAGACGCTGGTCGGCGAAGAGCCGGGCCTGGCCGGACTGCTCAAGGACGCCAACTGGGATACCCCGGCACGCCAGATCGTCGGCTATTCGGCCAACGTCAGTTCGCTGTGGGGCAACGGCTACGCGCTGCTGGGCAACGCCGGCGAATTCCTCGACCCGGTATTCTCGTCGGGGGTGACGATCGCTTTCAAGTCGGCCAGCCTGGCTGCAGCCTGCGTGGCGCGGCAGATCGCCGGCGAAACGGTGGACTGGGACGCCGAGTACGCCAGGCCGCTTAAGGCCGGCGTGGACTGCTTCCGCACGTACGTGGAGGCATGGTACGAAGGCAGCTTCCAGAAGGTGATCTTCCATCCCAACGGCACGCCCGAGATCCGCCGGATGATTTCGTCGATCCTGGCCGGATACGCGTGGGATACCGACAACCCTTACGTAGCCGAGTCGCGGCGGCGGCTTGGCGTGCTGGAGCAGCTTTGCTCGGCTTGAGCCGTACCCTGGCCGCTGCCGCATGCGTGGGCCTGGTGGCGCTGGCCGGGTGTGCGACGCAGCCGCCACGAGACGGCACGTCCGCTGGCGCAGCGTCCGGCACGCGCGCCGAGCGTGCGGTGCCGCTGCTGCGCATGCCGCCGGGGTCACTGGGCCGCACCCTGAACCTGCAGCAGCAGATCACGGTGCAATACCCGTCGCCGCAGGGCGAGCAGACACGCGACATGCTGGCGCTGCTTGAAGCCGATGCCGCACATACCCGGCTGGCCGCGGTGGCGGGGGGCCAGGTGCTGGCCCGCCTGGACTGGGACGGTCACGACCTGCGCGTGAGCAAGGCACCGTGGGCACCCCCGGAACTGCTGCCCGAGCGTATCCTCAGTGATCTGCAGTTGTCGCTGTGGCCGGTGGCGGCCATCCAGGCGGCACTGCCGGCGGGCTGGCGCGTCGAAGTGGCGCCCGGTGTTCGCCAGTTGCGGGCGGGCGACGAAGTCGTGGTGGAAATCCGCTATCCCGACGCCCGGACCACGCTGTTCGAGCAGCGGCGTGACGGCTATCGGCTGACGATCCGTACGCTGCAGGATCTCGGCGGGCGGCAGGACTCAGGGCAGGAGAGGGCGCAATGACGGTCTACATGAATGCGATGAACGTGATCTGCGCGCTCGGTAGCGGCGCGGATGCCGTCCGCGCGGCACTGTTCCGGACCGATGGTCCCAGCGGCGGCGAGCTGACGGACCGCTATACGCCTGGCATGCCGTTGCATCTGGGCACCGTGCGCGAAGCCGTTGCCGCCACCGATCTGCCCGCTGGTATCGCGCCGGAACTGTTCAGCCGCAACAATGCGTTGCTGGACCGCACGCTGGCGGCGATCCGTCCCGCAGTGGAAGCCGCAATGGCGCGGGTAGGCCCACAGCGCGTGGCGATTGTGCTCGGCACCAGCACATCGGGCATCAGCGGCGGCGAGATCGCCGTGAGCGAACGTGCCCGCACGGGCGCTTGGCCCGCCGGATTCCATTACGGGCAGCAGGAGCTTGGCTCGCCCGCGCAATACCTGGCGCTGGCGCTGGGCGTGGCCGGGCCGTCGTACACGATTTCCACCGCTTGCTCGTCGAGCGCCAAGTCCCTCGTCGCCGCGGCGCGCCTGCTGGAGCAGGGCATTGCCGACGTAGCCATCGCGGGTGGGGTGGATACGCTGTGCGCGTTCACGATCGCGGGATTCCGCTCGCTGGACAGTGTCAGCGTCGAACGCTGCAATCCGCTGTCCGCGAACCGCCAGGGCATCAATCTGGGCGAAGGTGCGGCGCTGTTCCTGATGTCGCGCGAAGCAGGGCCGGTGCGGCTGGCCGGCTGGGGTGAGACGTCGGACGCGCACCACATGTCCGCGCCGGACCCGGCTGGCGCCGGAGCGCGTGCCGCGATGCAGCAGGCGCTGGCGCGCGCCGGCTTGGGCCCGGCGGACATCGACTACCTGAACCTGCACGGCACCGCCACGGAACAGAACGACGCGATGGAATCGCGCGCGGTGTCGGATCTGCTGGGCTCCGATGTGCCGGTCAGCTCCACCAAACCGCAGACCGGCCATACGCTGGCCGCCGCCGGCGCGGTGGAGGCAGCCCTGATGTACCTGACGCTGGACGGCAATCCGCATGGCAGGCTGCCCGCGCACTGGTGGGACGGCGTGGCCGACGACGCCTTGCCGGCGCTGCACGTGGTGGGGCCTGACGAGTCGCTGGGCCGGCCCGTGCGGCATGTGATGAGCAATTCGTTCGCGTTTGGCGGCAGCAACAGCGTGCTGGTGATGGGACGGGGCTAAAGATGAATACAACCGAACCGATATCGAATCAAGTGCAACTGCCTCCGGTGGCCGAGGTGGTGCCTCACGCAGGCGCGATGCGCCTGATCGACGAACTGGTGCATGTGGATGCCGACGGCTGCGTGGCGCGCGCCACGGTACGCGCCACGCAGCTGTTCGTGGACGATGACGGCATGCCGGGCTGGGTGGGCATCGAATACATGGCCCAGACCATTGCCGCATGGGCTGGCGCGCAGGACCGCATGGCCGGGCGTCCGGCGGGCATCGGCTTCCTGCTGGGCTCCCGGCGCTACGCGTGCGACGTGCCCGCATTTCCCGTGGGCAGCGTGTTGACGGTGGCCGCCCGCGTGGAACTGGCCGGCGAGAATGGCTTGGGAATGTTTGCCTGCACGCTGTCGCTGGATGGCCGCGAGGTGGCGCGCGCCAATGTTTCGGTATTCCAGCCTGCCGATGCGCGGGCGTTTCTCCAGGGGCAGCAAGCATGACCAACAAGACCGTGCTCGTCACGGGTTCCTCGCGCGGCATTGGCCGCGCCATCGCGTTGCGCCTCGCGCACGATGGCTACGACGTGGTGGTGCATTGCCGCGCGCGGCGCGACGAGGCCGAGGCCGTGGCCGACGCCGCGCGGGCTTTCGGCCGCAATGCGCGCGTGCTGGCCTTCGACATTGCTGACCGCGAAACCACGGCCAGCACCCTTCTGGCCGACATCGAGGAACACGGCTGCTACTACGGGGTGGTCTGCAACGCAGGCCTGGCGCGCGATGCGGCGTTTCCCGCCATGACAGGCGACGAATGGGACGAAGTGGTGCATACCAACCTGGATGCGTTCTACAACGTGCTGAACCCGCTGGTCATGCCGATGGTGCAGCGCCGCCAGGCCGGCCGCATCGTCACGCTGTCGTCGGTGTCGGGGCTGGTGGGCAACCGGGGACAGACCAACTACAGCGCGGCCAAGGCCGGCATCATAGGCGCCACCAAGGCGCTGGCCATCGAGCTGGCCAAGCGGCAGATCACGGTCAACTGCGTGGCCCCGGGACTGATCGATACAGAGATGATTGACGAACACGTGCGCGAAGAGGCACTGAAGATGATCCCGGCCCGACGTGTGGGAACGCCCGACGAAGTGGCCGCCACGGTGGCCTTCCTGCTTTCGCCAGATGCCGGTTACATTACACGCCAGGTGATTTCGGTGAACGGGGGGATGTTTGGATGAAGCGGGTCGTAGTTACCGGCGCGGGCGCAGTGAGTGCCCTGGGCAACCATTGGCCGACGGTGCGCGAGCGCCTGGCCAGCGGGCGCAACGCCGTGGTGCAGATGCCCGAGTGGGACGATATCCGGGGGCTTAACACCCGGCTCGGCGCGCCCGTGCCGGCGTTCACGCTGCCGCCGCATTACACGCGCAAGCTGACCAGGTCGATGGGGCGGGTGTCGCTGATGGCAGTGCTGGCCAGCGAGGCCGCGCTGGCCGACGCCGGCCTGGCAGGCGATCCGCTGGTCACGAGCGGACGCATGGGCATTGCGTACGGGTCCTCCACGGGCACGCCGTCGGCGGTGCAGGACTTCGGGCGCATGATGAGCGAGCGGTCGACCGAGGACATCAGCGCCACCACGTACATCCGCATGATGCCGCACACCGCGGCGGTGAACATCGGCGTGTTCTTCGGCATCACGGGGCGCATCCTGACCACGTCAAGCGCGTGCACGTCCGGCAGCCAGGGCATTGGCTATGCGTACGAGACCATCCGTATGGGCAAGCAGGTGGCGATGCTGGCGGGCGGCGGGGAAGAGTTGGACGCCACCGAGGCGGCGGTGTTCGACACACTGTTCGCCACCAGCACGCGCAACGATGCACCGCACACCACGCCGCGCCCGTTCGATGCCGACCGCGACGGCCTGGTGCTGGGGGAAGGGGCGGGGACGCTGGTGCTGGAGGAACTCGAACACGCGCAGGCGCGAGGCGCGCGTATCCTCGCCGAGATCGTCGGCTACGGCACTAATAGCGACGGCGCGCACGTGACGCAGCCCCAGGCCGATACCATGGCCGTGGCCATGCGCCTGGCGCTGGAGGAAGCCGGCATTGCCCCCGGGGCGGTGGGCTACGTCAACGCGCACGGCACGGCCACCGATCACGGCGATATCGCCGAATCGCATGCCACGCATGCGGTGTTCGGCCCGGATATCCCCATCAGTTCGCTCAAGAGCTTCATGGGCCATACGCTGGGCGCGTGCGGCGCGCTGGAGGCCTGGATGACCATCGAGATGATGCGCGACCGCTGGTTTGCGCCCACGGCGAACCTGACCAGGCCGGACCCGCGCTGCGCGCCGCTGGACCACATCATGGGCGAGGGTCGCCGCATCGACACCGATTACGTGATGACCAACAATTTCGCGTTCGGGGGCATCAATACCGCGCTGGTATTCCGCCGCTGGCACACCTGAATCCGCAGCAATGCCGCGCCGCCGTGACGTAATTCGTCTAACCTGTTCCACAACCAAAAAGAAAGGAAGGTCAATGAAACTCGCCGCCCTCCCGCTGGCTGCCGTTGCCTGTGCGGCCACACTGCTGTCCACGCCCGCCGCCGCGCGCGATACAAAGTACATGCTGCCGTTCGCCGACGTGCTGAGCATGCCCGAAGCGCAGGAAAAGCTCGATGGCTCGGTGAAGTTCTATCTGTCGGGTGCCAAGACGCCCAAGGTGCTGGAAAAGAAGGACAGCGACGTCTCGAACAAGAAGACCAACGGTGTGGGAAAGAGCGACGAGGAGGCCTGCCGCTGGGCCGCGCTGTCCGCGCTGATCGCCTTCCAGGAGAAGGCCAAGTCGGTGGGCGCCAACGCGGTGGTCGACATGGTGAGCTATTACAGGAAGGATACCAACGCCAGCGCGACGGAGTACGAATGCCACGCCGGAGCCGTGGTGGCGGGCGTTACCCTCAAGGGCACGTACGCCAACGTGGCGAACTGATCCGTCACCCAGACACGCTGCGCCAGAAGCTGCCGAAGGAACCCGTCACCATGCCGATTGCCCTGCGTACCGGATCGGTCATGGCCTTTGCCGCCATGGCGCCACCTGTCAGCCGCTGGATGTCCGCCGAGGAACTGGCGCGGCTGGCGGCCATGCGGGCGCAGCAACGCGCCGAGCAGTTCGCGGCGGGCCGCTGGCTGGCGCGGCGGCTGCTGGCCGTGACCTTCGGGGGCGATGCATCGGAATGGGCGCTGTCGGCGGCGGAGGACGCGCCGCCGCTGGCGACCCATGTGGCCGGCGCGGTGGGTACGCCGGTTTTCGTCTCGATTGCCCACTCGGGCGATCACCTTGCCTGTGCGGTCTCCGACATGCCGGTCGGCGTCGATATCGAGGAACTGCAGCCGCGCCGCCATCTGGATACGCTGATCGAGGCCACGACCACGGAGGGCGAGCGCGCGGCGCTGCCCGAACTGCTGGCCGATGGCGACGAGGATGCCCGCATGCTGGCGTTCTTCCAGCTCTGGACGCTCAAGGAGGCGTGGATCAAGTGCCACGGTGGCAACCTGTTCCAGACCATGATGGGACAGCTGGTGGAGGCCAGGCCGTCGCCCCTGGCGCAGGCCAACGGGCTGACCTGGCGCCGCAAGAATGCCGTGCTGGCGCTGGCCGCCGCGTCGGGGCTGGAGGATGACCTCGGTCTGCCGCAGGCCGCCGGCTGGCGGCTGCACGCGCAGGAAACCGTCGATTGACCCTGGGCGCGACGCTCAGGTCTTTTCCAGCGAGGCGCACGCCGCGCGCAGGATGGCAGCGTAGTGCTCCAGGTGCGGCTCGATCCGGTACACCGGCCCCGCGATCGAAATCGCATAGCATTCCCCCGACAGCCGCACCGGCCAGGCCAGCGCACCCACGTCGGGCATCGATTCACTGAGGTTGACGTAGGCGCCGCGTTCGCGCGCCTGGCGCAGGTCGGCTTCCAGCGTAGCGGGCGTGGTCAGCGTGCGGGGCGTAAAGCCCTGGAACGCCAGCCGGGGCAGCAGCGCGGCGCGTTCGCCATCGTCCATCGCCGCCAGCAGCGCCTTGCCGATGGAGTTGGCGTGCAGCTCGCGCCGTTCGCCTGCCGTGGCGATATAGCGAATCGCGTGCGGGGATTCGAGCACGTCCAGGTAGACCACGGACGTGCCTTCATGCAGCTTGCCGATGACGATGGTTTCTCCGGTGGCGTCGCGCAATTCGCTCATCGTGCCATGGACGCGGTCAAGTACCGGATCGTGCCGGGCAATCTGCTGGGCCATGGCCAGCAGCCGCCCCGTGGGGTAGTAGCCCTGCCGGCGGGCGGTTTCGTAGAGATAGCCCAGCGATGTCAGGGTGCGGATCAGCGCCAGGCAGCTCGATGCCGGCACCGCCAGCAGGCGCGCCAGTTCCGACAGCGACAGCGCCCGCCGTTCACGCGCAAAGGTCTCGATGATCTCGATGACCCGCAGGGCGGTCTTGACGTTCATTGCCGGGGGTTTTGCGGACTCTGGGCGCTCTGGCATGGGGCTGGGCAGGATCGGACGGGCGCGGTTCGGGGTGGCCCGGGCTGGGGCCGTCGGGGCGGACTGTAGCACGGCGGCGACCGCAGGCGCACCCGAAAGCGCATCTGGTACAACCTTTACGTAGTAAAACGACTTTACAACCTATCCGTTGTAACTTGAAAATACAACCTTTACGTAGTAAAACGGCTTTACAACGCAGATGTTGTGAATCTGGTTCCGACGCGTTCGCGCAGCCCCCATGGCCAACCAATATCCCATCCGAATCCTGACCCAGCTCAATCCGGTATTGCAGGGCTTTCGCCGGTCGCGCGGCCTGACGCAGGCCGAGGTAGCGGCACGCCTCGGTGTCAGCCAGCAAAGCTACGCCCGCCTGGAAGCCAATCCTGGACGCGCCAGTATGGCGCGCGTCCTGGCGGTGCTGCAGGCGTTGGAGGTGGATCTGCTACTGGCGCCGCGCGGCGCGGCGGCGGCCGCGGATTCCACTGATGCGGCCGGCGCCGGGAATGTCCGGCGCAGCAAGGCTGACAGGCCCGGCAAGCCCGGCACCGCCCAGGCAAAGGCGCGGCCAGCCGGCACGGCCGCCCGCCGCCAGTCCAAGCCCGACCAGGGATCGGGAGAGGACTGGTAATGGGCAGGCGTCCGCTCCGGCGCCGGCTTGGCGTCTGGATGAACGG
Organism: Ralstonia sp. 25mfcol4.1; assembly: GCF_900104095.1. GTDB lineage: Bacteria > Pseudomonadota > Gammaproteobacteria > Burkholderiales > Burkholderiaceae > Cupriavidus. The sequence goes on from NZ_FNJO01000005.1 coordinate 356,887, forward strand.
CTGGATGACGGGCACGTGGGAACGGGGCACCGACGGCGAGTCGTTTGCCTACGACGCCGACTGGATGGAGAGCAGCCAGGGGCGTCCCCTTTCCCTCTCGCTGCCATTCCGGTCCGATGCCGCCCCGTATCGCGGTGGCGTGGTCACGGACTACTTCGACAACCTGCTGCCCGACAGCGATGCCATCCGCCGCCGGCTGGCGCAGCGCCATCGCACCCAAGGCACCGGCCCGTTCGACCTGCTGGCCGCGCTGGGGCGCGACTGCGTCGGCGCACTGCAACTGCTGCCCGAAGGCGCCGAGCCCGAAGGGCTGCGCACCATCGAGGGCACGCCGCTGGATGAGGCGGCCATCGCGCGGCTGCTGCACGATGCCACGCGCAGCGCACCGCTCGGCCAGCACGACGACGAAGGCGACTTGCGGCTGTCGATTGCCGGCGCGCAGGAAAAGACCGCGCTGCTGCATCACGGGGGGCAATGGCTGCTGCCGCGCGGCAGCACCCCCACCACCCATATCCTCAAGCTGCCGCTGGGACTGGTTGGCAACATGCGCGCGGACATGCGCACGTCGGTCGAAAACGAATGGCTGTGCGCCCGGATGGTGGGCCACTTTGGCCTGCCCATCGCCGATTGCGCCATCGAAACGTTCGAGGATCAGAAGGTGCTGGTGGTGGAACGCTTCGACCGGCGGCTGGCGCCCGACGGCAGCTGGATCATCCGCCTGCCGCAGGAGGACTTTTGCCAGGCGCTGGGCCTGTCGCCGCTGTCGAAGTATCAGGCCGACGGCGGGCCAGGCATCGCCGACATCATGAGCGTGCTGGCGGCGTCCGAAACTCCGGCCCATGATCGTCGTAATTTCTTCAAAACGCAGATCCTGTTCTGGCTGCTGGCCGCGACGGACGGGCACGCCAAGAACTTCAGCCTGTCGATCGGGCCGGGCGGCCGTTACTGGTCGACGCCGCTGTACGACGTGCTGTCGGCGTTTCCGATCATGGGCGGCGGTGCAAACCAGTTGGCGCCGCAGAAGGCCCGCATGGCCATGGCCGTGCGCGGCACGCAGAACCACTATCGCATTGCGCAGATCATGCGCCGGCACTGGCTGGAGCAGGGGCGGCTGGTGGGCCTGCCTGCCGATGACGTCGAGGCCATCCTGATGGAACTGAAGGCCGCCGTCGAACCGGCCATCGACGCCACGGTGGCCGAATTGCCGGCGACGTTTCCGCAGGACGTGGCCGAGCGCGTGTTCGAGGGCCTACGGGCGCAGGCCAGGCGGCTCTGAGCATCGGCCGCTGTCGGGTGGCGATTTGTACCGTTGTGTATCAAGACGGCGGGCCGATACGTCGACACACCGAACGCGCGCTTGCGCCACACGGACGCGATACGTCCAACCCTTCCAATAGGCTCCATGGCGATTGCGCACGGTGCGCCGCCAACCATCGGTCCGGCTGGAGCCCCCTATGTCGAAAATCAACATCGCGTTGCAGCTGACGAGGACAGTGTTCTCGTCGCTGCCACCGGGTGCGCTCCAGGGGTTGACGCTGGCGGCCGCAGTCGTTGCCACCGCCACGGCCTGCGTGGCGCTGGTGATTGCGCTGCCGGCGCAGCCTGTACCGGACTTCCAGAACTAGTCTTGCCGGAATAAACGGAGAAACCGCAATGTGGAATCGCAAGCTGACGCACAACCGAACCATCGTATCGCTGGCCCTGGCCACCATCGGGCTGACCGCCGCTGCGGCGGCGCAGGCCGCGCCGCCCGCAGCCGAGGCCGCTGACAGGCAACCGTCGGTGGTCATCGTGCACGGTGCCTTTGCCGATGGTTCGGACTGGGCCAAGGTCATTCCGCTGCTGCAGGCCAGGGGCGTGAAGGTGCAGGCCGTGCAGAACGGTCTGGAATCGCTGGCCGGCGACGTGGCGGCCACGCGCCGCGCCATCGACAATCAGCCGGGCAAGGTGGTGCTGGTGGGGCATTCGTGGGGCGGCACGGTGATTACCGAGGCGGGCGCCAACGACAAGGTGTCGGCGCTGGTCTACGTCGCCGCCTTCGCGCCGGAAGCGGGCCAGTCCACCGAGGAAGCCGGCAAGGCATTCCCGCCCGCGCCGGGTATCGGCAAGCTGGTGGCCGACAAGGAGGGATACCTGTCGCTGCCGCCGCAAGCGGTGGCCAGCGATTTCGCGCAGGACGTGCCCGCCGCCCAGGCCCGCGTGATGGCCGCGACCCAGGGCCCGATCCAGGCAAAGGCATTTGGAGAAAAAACGAGTGTCGCGGCGTGGGCCAGCCGGCCGTCGTGGTACATCGTCAGCGCCAACGATCGCATGATCCCGCCCGATCTGGAACGTGCGATGGCCAGGCGCATTGGCGCCAGGGTGACCACGCTGCCGACCAGCCACGTACCGCAGCAATCCCGGCCTGCCGACGTGGCGAAGGTCATCCTCGATGCCGTGCAGACGGTGAAGACGCAGAACTGATACGGGGGCGGAAGCAGGGCGGCATCGAAGTCGGCCGCCATGCGCTTCCCTTTCCCGCGACCGGGAGAGGGATGTCCCCCACTTACTTGTTCGGCGTTGCCGCCGGGCCGGCCGGCAGTGGGTCGATGCCGTCGCGCTTGACGTAGGTGACGGACGTCACAAGGCTGGTGGTGGTGTACTTTTCCACGCCGCTGGCGCCCTGGCGTTCGCCGGGCTGCGCGTCGGTGTGGGTGATTTCGGCGACGTACATGCCCTTCCACGGCATGTCGAACGTCACCAGGCCCTGATCGTCGGTGCGGCCTTCCTTGGCCCACCCCGATTGCGTCACCAGTGCCACCTTCGCCTTGGGCAGCGGCTTGCCCTGGTAGTACGCCTTGAAGGCGCCGGGCTGGCCGGCGGGCACCAGGTCGAGCGTCAGCTTCGGCGGCAGGGCAGAGAAATCCGATACCCACCGGGCCGCCGGGTAGTAGCGGCTGGTGACCTCGGCATCGCCGCGCTTGAACGTACGCAGCGGGTAGCGGGCGTCTTCGGCCACCAGCGCGTCGCGTTCGCCCAGCGTGAACGGCAACTGGAAGCCGTCGGCGGTCTTCACGCCGTTCGCCGTCTTGTCGCCGCCCGCCGCCAGCAGCGTGGCGGTGGGCGTGCCGAACTTGTCGAGCAGACCGGGCGATACCTCGCGCAGGTTGTCACCGAATTCGCCGAAGCGGATCGACGCCGGGTGGCCGGTCGGCTGCTCGATCCAGATCTGGTGCGCCTGGGCCGCGCCGGACAGCGCGAGCAGGGCAGCGGCAAGGGAAATGGTCTTGTTCATGTGAAGCGGGCCTCCTCGGCGCAATCTTGAAATGGTAATCATTATTATCTGAAATGCCGTGTGACTGTCAAAGAACATTGTCTAGGCGAGGTGTCCGCCGCGTTGTGCGTGCCACACAGACATTGGAGACATGAAGACCGGTGGCGGCTGGATTATGCCAAAAGACATCGGCCGGAATCCCGCGGATTACCGTCATTTTCAAGCGGCGCCATTATTCTGACAAAATTGTAATGCTCAACGATTAAGAGAAAACCCTCGAATTGCAAATAGACGTTAAAAGATCACCTATAACTAGAGCCTACGTGTTGCGAACTGGTGTCACGCATCACGCCTCCGCCCGCCTGTGCTAGCCTGCGGGCTTTTTTTTGTCCATTTTTCGGCCATGAATGCGCTCGCATGATTAATGGCGGATTTTTCATTGGTCACAGTAATGAATGCATTTTGAAGGGTGGTGAAAACCCTCTCCCTGCTTTCGCTTGACTATGTTGGTATATCACATACCTTGTATCTGTCGCGTTTCGGATTACGCGAACATTACGCCGGACATTACATATTTGTAATCCGACATCGCCGTCGAACATTACAAACCTGTAATTCATTCGGGGATTTTTGATATCGAGGAGATTTCAGATGCAAAACGAATAGCCGGTCGATGAATTGCCTGGAAACCAAGGCTGGACAAGGGTTTCGGCGCGCACTCGGTACCAACTCGTGGTTTGAGCAATGGCGGTCCTGCGCAAATGGGTTTCACACGCGAAACCGGAAGACCAAAACAACAAGAACGATGACACAGGAGACACGCAAATGCAGGCGACCATATTACGGTTCGGGCGCACGGTGCCCGTGTATCGAACCGCATCCCCACACATTGCAGACCACACCACGACAACAGGGAGCGCGCAATGACTCACGCACCGACCGGGGCCCTGCGCCCCAATCCACAGGTTTCCGACAGCAAACGCTGGTTCCAGTTGCTGGTTGGCGTAGTCTGCATGATCGCTACGGCGAATATCCAGTACGCTTGGACGCTGTTTGTGCCGGAAATCCAGGACACCTTTGGCTGGTCCCGCGCCAATATCCAGATTGCCTTTACGATTTTCGTGCTGGTACAGACCTGGCTGGCACCGATCGAGGGGTATTTCATCGATAAATTCGGACCACGCCTGATGGTGGCGTTTGGCGCGCTTTTCATCGGCCTGGCCTGGGTGATCAATTCTCAGGCCACCACGCTGATGGGCTTCTACGTCGGCGCCGCCGTGGGCGGGCTGGGGGTGGGTTCGATCTACGCCACTTGTATCAATAATGCGATCAAGTGGTTCCCGGACCGTCGCGGGCTGGCCGTGGGCCTGACGGCGGGCGGCTACGGTGCCGGGTCGGCGGCCACCATCCTGCCGATCGCCGCGATGATCGAATCGCAGGGCTTCCAGCACACGTTCATGTTCTTCGGCATCCTGCAGGGCGCCCTGGCGTTCATGGCGGCCTGGTTCCTGCGTGCGCCGCAGGCCAACGAGGTGAAGGCATCGAGCAAGATCTACCAGTCCACGCGCGACTACACGCTGCGCGAGGCGCTGGCCACCAGGCTGTTCTGGCTGATGCTGGTGATGTTCGTGCTGGTGGTCACCGGCGGCATGATGGCCGTGGCGCAGCTGGGCGTGATCGCCAAGGATCTGGGCGTCAAGGAGTTCAAGGTCGACCTGTACTTCTTCACGATGGCCGCGCTGCCGCTGGCACTGATGCTCGACCGCGTGATGAATGGCATTTCGCGGCCGCTGTTCGGATGGATCTCGGACAACATCGGGCGAGAGAAGACGATGGTGATCGCGTTCTCGCTGGAAGGTATCGGGATCATCGCGCTGGGCTACTTCGGCAGCAACCCGTACGCGTTCCTGATCCTGTCGGGCGTGGTGTTCCTGGCGTGGGGCGAGGTCTACTCGCTGTTCTCGGCCCTGGCCGGCGACGCCTTCGGCACCAAGCACATCGGCAAGATCTACGGCGTGCTCTACACGGCCAAGGGGATTGGCGCGCTGTTCGTGCCGATCGGCAACCTGATGATGGAAGCCACCGGCACGTGGTCGACGGTGCTCTATACCGTAGCCACCATGGATCTGCTGGCCGCGTTCCTGGCGTTCACGGTACTGAGGCCGGTGTTCGCGAACCATGTGGCAGCATCGAAACGGGCCTTTGCCGAGGAGCGGGGCGGGACGCAGGTGCCAGCCTGACGGACGGTGCAGGCCGGGAAGGCGCCACGGCTGGCGTCTTCCCGGTTGCGCGGCAGCGTCCGGGGCAGGGCGGGACGTCATTACCGCGCCGTGCATCTATAATCCGGCATGACTTCTTCAGCCCCCACCCCATTTGCCACGCTGCCGCTGTCCGCGGCCATGCAGGCGACGCTTGCCCAGCTTGGCTACGACGCCATGACGCCGATCCAGGCTGCCAGCCTGCCGCTCGCGCTGGCTGGCCACGACCTGATCGCCCAGGCGCGTACCGGAAGCGGCAAGACCGCCGCTTTCGGGCTTGCCCTGCTGCACCGGCTGGACCCGCGTTCCTTCGACGTCCAGGCGCTGGTGCTTTGCCCGACGCGCGAACTGGCCGACCAGGTCACCCAGGAAATCCGTCGCCTGGCCCGCGCCGAGGACAACGTCAAGGTGCTGACGCTCTGCGGGGGATCGCCGATCCGCCCGCAGGTGGAAAGCCTGGTGCACGGCGCCCACGTGATTGTCGGCACGCCGGGCCGGATCATCGACCACCTTGATCGCGGCAGCCTGAATCTCGACACGATCAACACGCTGGTGCTCGATGAGGCCGACCGCATGCTCGACATGGGCTTTCATGACGACATCGCGTTCATCGCCAGCCACGCACCGAAGAACCGGCAGACGCTGCTGTTCTCGGCCACGTATCCGGACGCCATCGACAAGCTCGCCCATCGCTTTCTGCGCCAGCCGAAGACGGTGAAGGTAGCGGAGTCGCACGACGCCGGCACCATCACGCAGCGGTTTTACGAAGTGGAGAATGGCGAGCGGCTCAACGCCGTTGGCCTGTTGCTCGACCATTTCCGCCCGGCCACCACGCTTGCGTTCTGCAATACGAAGGCACGTTGCCGCGATCTGGCCGATTTGCTACACGCGCAGGGTTACGCCGCGCTTGAGCTGCATGGCGACCTGGACCAGCGCGAGCGCGATCAGGTGCTGGTGCAGTTTGCCAACCGGAGCTGCTCGGTGCTGGTGGCCACCGATGTGGCCGCGCGCGGGCTCGACATCGCGCAACTGGAGGCCGTGATCAACGTGGACGTCACGCCGGACCCCGAGGTGCACGTGCACCGGGTGGGCCGCACCGGGCGTGCCGGCGAGGCCGGCATGGCATTCAGCCTGGTCAGCCTCGACGAAATGGGCCGCGTGGGCAATATCGAACAGCATCAGGGCGGCGAGTTCGAGTGGCATCCGCTGACCGAGCTGACGCCTTCAGGCGGCGGACGCCTGCTGCCGCCGATGGTCACGCTGCAGATGCTGGGCGGCCGCAAGGAGAAGATCCGCGCCGGCGATATCCTGGGCGCGCTGACCGGCGAGGCCGGCTTCACGAAGGAGCAGGTCGGCAAGATCAGCGTGATGGAGATGTCGACCTACATCGCCGTGGACCGCGCCATCGGCCGCGAGGCGGTCAAGCGGCTCAACGATGGCAAGGTCAAGGGCCGCAAGGTGAAGGTCAGGATGCTGACCACCGGCCAGCGTTAAGCCATTCCCGCTGCCAAGCCGGCCCGCCCGGGGCCGACGAAAAAAACCACGTCCAACCAGACGTGGTTTGCAGTGCTACCGCCGCGGCCGATGGCGCGCGGCGCATTCCCCGTGCGGCTTACCAGCGATAGCGCACGCCCAGCTTGGCGCCGATCGCATTGCTGTCGCCGAAGTTCTGCACGCTGGTGCGCGCCAGCAGTTCGCCGTAGACCGTGTAGCGGTCATCGTTCCAGTTCATCGACGCACCGATGCCCAGGCCCGCCCACAGCGCCTGTTCCTTGCTGACCACGCTGATGTCGGCCACGCGTGCCGACGTACCGTGCAGGAAGTCGTAGTACAGGTTCGTGATGCCGTACACGTGCGAGCGGCTGGTCTTGCCGTTGGCGGCTGTCCATTTCGTTTCATGATCGAGCGACACGCCCAGGCGCGAGACCAGGCTGTTGCCGTTGTCACGCGACACATTGGCGCCGTACTGGTCCGTGAACGCGTCGAAGCGCACCTGCGACCAGGCCAGCTGGGCCTGCGGCGTGATCGACCAGTCGCCGCCCAAGGCGAGCTGGTGGCCGGCTTCCACGCTGGTGGCCACGCCGCTGCCGCGATTGCCGTTGGCGAGCTTGGTGGCCAGCGTCGACGAGCGGAGGTCCGTGTCGTACCAGGTCAGCGTGGCGCGCGCATCGACATACGAGCCGTTGTTGCCGTACCACGTCGCCGTTCCGCCAAAACCGTAGCCCGTGGCATCGATCGCGCCGTTGCCGAACATCGACGAGACACTGGCGTTGGCAATGCCGTAGTGGAAGGTCGGTCCGACGACCAGCGTACCGCTCTGGTTCTGGATGACCGGCGCATCCACGCCGCCTTCGAACTTCCACATGCGCACGTTGTAGCTGGCACTGGTGGTGCTGGTGGACGGGTCGATATGGGTGTTCGAGCCTTCCACACGCGCCCAGGCGCCACGGCCGATGATCGGCTTGCCGGCTTCCTGCTCGGCCTGCACCGAAGCATTGGACGACCACGCGCGGTTGCCCACGCGCTGCTGCAGCGTGCCCAGTTCGTTGAAGCGTTGCAGCACGCTCGAATAGGCTTCGTACACGGGGACGGTCGGGGCCAGCAGCGGCCCGGCGGCGGCTGCAGCCGGTGCGCCAACGACGGCCGGGTCCAGCAGCGACGAGCGCAGGTACCAGCCGCCATCGTCGGGCGTGGACACGCCATTCTTGAACAGCCGATAGCCGTAAGCGCCGGCCACCACGGCCGGTTGGCCCTGGAACGTGTAGTCGCCGGCCAGCGTGAAGGCGCCGTTCGACGCGCCTTGCACGTCGATGACCTTGATGCCCTCGGAGGTCAGTGCGCCAGCGCCGCCAACGTTGACCACCCGCACCTGGCTGGCGCCCGACGTATCGCCCGTGACCACCAGGCGGCCGGTGGCCGATGCATCGCCACCCAGCGCCGTGTTCACCCGCACGGCGCCGCCGTTGCCGATGTAGTTGCCGGCGATGGTCAGCACGCCCGAACCGCCGCCCGGTGCGACCGTGCCGCTATTGGTGACATTGCCGAATACCGTGCCGGTGCCGGACAGCGTACCGGCCGCGTTCACCGTCACCGGGCTCGTGATCGAGCCATCGACGGCCAGCGTGCCGAGGTTGACCGTGGTCGGGCCGGCATAAGTCTGGGCGGTATTGAATACCGTGGTGCCGGTACCGTTCTGCGCCACACCGCCGGCACCCGTGATGGCGTTGCCGAAGGTGTAGGTGTCCGAACGGTTGAACGCCAGCGTGGCGCCGCTGTTGACCACGACGCTGCTGGCCAGGCTGCCGCTGGCGCCCCCGTTGCCGATCTGCAGCGTGCCTTCGTTGACCGTCCACGGCGTGGTGACGGTGCCGGCGCCGATCAGCGACCAGGTGCTGGCGCCCGCTTTTTCGAACTTGTCGAAGTTGCGGTACTGCGCGGTGTCGCCGATAGTCGAGACGTCGAACACGCTGTTGGAGGCACCGCCCAGGCGGAAGGTGTCGTTGGTGCCGGCACCGGCGACGACATTGCCGACGATGTTCGAGCCGGCCTGCAGTTCGAGCGTCGAGTTACTGGCTGCAGTCGCACCGAATTCGATGGCGTTTGCGTAGCCGTTACCGGCGCGGATGGTGCCGGAATTGGTGATTGTGAGTTGTGCGTTCTGTTGCACGTTGAGCGCGGAATTACCGACGCCGCCTTCGAGGAGGCCCGAGTTTTCGATGGCGATCGTACCCGACGAGATCCGAATCGCACGGCCGCCGCCCGTGCCGCCGCTCAGATCGGCGCCCCCACGAATCGTGCCCTGGTTGACCAGCAAGCCGCCGGTGGAAACAGAAAAGGCCACGCCCGACCCGGCCATGCCGCCAAAGCCATCGCCACCGACGATCAGGCCGGAGGCCCCGTTCACCAGGCGGGCGCCAGTGGCCAGCGAGACCCCGGCGCTCAGTCCGTTGGTGGCTGCGCTGAATGCGGTCGCACCGCCGCCCTTGATGGATCCGTTGTTGATGAGCGTCATGCCGGAGCCGTTGACGGAAATCCCCACGCCGCCGCCCGTGCCGGCAGTCGTTGAACCGCCCCCCTTTGCAGCGCCATTGAAGACAGCTTGCGCGCCCGGACCCAGCAGCGTCAGGCCAATGCCGCCAGCGGCGGCAGTCCCGCCGAGGTACGTCCCGTTGAATGTCCGGGGCGATGCTGCAGTGAACGTGAACCCGGCGGTGCCCGTATTTCGGATCAGCGCAAAGCCCTGCGTATCGAAGGTGACCGGTTTGACGGGCGAATTAAAAGTCGAAGTGCCGGGCGAAGTGACGGTGATGTCCGCAGTGAAGCGGATTGTCGCCGACGGATCGCCGTCGGTCATGGCAGCCCCGAGTGCCGCCCGCAGTTCGGCCTCGGTGCCCACCAGGTATTCGGCCGCCGAGGCGCTCACCGGGAACAGCAGGGCGACAGCCAGGGTGATGGAGGACGCTTGCGGCGCGCGCACGCGTGCCTGCCGCATTCCACGACAAAAGTTTGCTTGCATTGAACTACCCCATTCCGTTTGTTTTATTTTGGATACAACGTGAAGCGGGGCTGATGGTAGATCAATATGTGATTCTTTGTATCGTCAACGAATTGGGGTGTCGCGAGGCTGCGACGTCACGTCGAGAGCGTTCACAAATGAGTTGCTAACCGCACCGGGACGGTCTAACGCAGAGGCTTTAACTTGGCATTCTGCCTGTCGGAATAGGGGCGCGAGCGCCTTTCCGCCCGTACCTGATGGACGCAATGGACGCAATGGGCGCAATGGCGCTCACCACATGAAGAAGGGGCGCCTTGGCGCCCCTTCTTCATGAACCTCAAGCCAGTTCCTGCTCCGGAACCGACTCGACCTGTCTGGCCGCAGGCTGCCGGCTCGCGGTCAGCCGCCGGTAGCGCCCCAGCGCCCACAGCGGAAAGTACGCGGTATAGCCGTGGTACTTCAGATGGAAGATGCGCGGGAAGCCGGGTGCATTGTGATAAGGATGGGTCCAGAAGCCGTCCTGGCCCTGTGCGCCCACCAGCCAGGCCACGCCGCGCCTGACCGAATCCGATTCGTGCTCGCCCAGCGCCAACTGGCCCAGCAGCGCCCACGCCGTATGCTCGGCGGTGCTGCCCGCGTCGTGCGTGCCTGCCAGTTCGGGGTGCAGATAGCTGTCGTTGGTCTCGCCCCAGCCGCCATCGGCGTTCTGTTTGCCGCGCAGCCAGTCCACCGCGCGCCGCATCATCGGCAGCTTGCGGTCCACGCCGGCCAGCGCCAGGCCGGCCAGCACGCTCCACGTGCCATAGATATAGTTGGTGCCCCAGCGGCCCCACCAGCTGCCGTCGGCCTGCTGCGTCTGGCGCAGATACCCGATGCAGCGTTCACGCGAGCTGGCGTCCTGCGGGCGGTTGGTTACGCCCATGGCCAGCAGCATGCGCCCGGACACGTCTTCGGTGGGCGGGTCGAGCAGGGCGCCATGATCGGCGAACGGAATCGCGTTCAGGTAGTCGCGGTCGCAGTTGGCGTCGAACGCGCCGAAGCCGCCGTTCTTCGACTGCAGCCCGATCGCCCAGTCCAGCGCGCGCTCCACGTGCGGCCGGAAGCGCTCGGCCTGACCCGTGCGCTTGCCGTGTGCGTGCAGCATGGCCAGGACCACGGCGGTGTCGTCGATGTCCGGGTAGTACGGGTTCTCGTACTGGAACGCCCAGCCGCCCGGCGGCGTGCCGGGCGCGGCGTTGTGCTGCCAGTCGCCCACCAGATCCAGCACCTGGCGTTCGGTCATCCATTCGTAGCCGCGCGCGATGGCGGCCTTCGATTGCTCGGTGACTGGCGCCTGCTCCAGTGCCATCAGGCTCCAGGCGGTATCCCATACCGGCGACAGGCAGGGCTGGCAGTACGAGATGCCGTCGTCGCGGTGGACGATCAGCTTTTTCAGCGCGTCCATGCAGTCGCGGCGCATCGGATGGTCCTTGGCATAGCCCATCAGCACCATCATCTCGTAGGCGTAGACCATCGGCGGGAAGATGCCGCCGAAGCCGTCCTCGCCGTTCATCCGCTCTTCGCTCCACTGCACGGCGCGCTGGATGGCCTTGCGGCGCAGCGCGCGCGGGATCAGCGGCTCCACATGGCGTACCACGCGGTCGAGCTTCAGGAACAGGCCCTGCAGGCCGGGTTTGCGCGGAAAGTACTCGGTCTCCAGTTCGGGCGGCGTCACGAACAGTTCCTGCACGTGGATGCCGAGCGGATTCTTCGCCTGCGCGCGCATCGAGCACAGCACCAGCAGCGGCACCATGGTCGTGCGGGCCCAGTAGGCCACCTTGTCCATGTGGATCGGCGCCCAGCGCGGGAACAGCACGAATTCCACCGGCATGAACGGCGTGGCGCGCCACGGCACCTCGCCAAACGTGGCCAGCAGGATGCGCGTGAACACGTTTGACCGGGCCGCGCCACCGCGCGCCAGGATGGCATCGCGGGCGCGCACCATGTGCGGGGCGTCGGGCGAATCGCCGGCGGCCTTCAGCGCGAAGTACGCCTTGACGCTGCACGACACGTCGAGATCGCCGCCGTAGTACAGGTCCCAGGCGCCGTGCCGGTCCAGCCGCTGCAGCGCGCGCAGGTACTTCGCCATGCGAGCCTGCAGCGCGGTGTCGATCTCGTCGACAAAATGCATCATCAGGATGTATTCGGCCGTAATCGTGGCGTCGGATTCGAGTTCGAAACACCAGTGGCCGTCGGGGTGCTGCTTGTTGAGCAGGGCGTCGCGCGCACGGGCCAGGACGGCATCGATATCGGATGCCGGAATATCTTGTGGAGTCATGCTTGTTCTTGTTCCGTGCAGGGCTGGGTCAGCTGTTCAAGATGACCGACCAGCGCCGCGCGTTGGGCGGGATCGATGGTGCGATGGCCGAGCAGGTCGGCCAGCCAGAGGCCGTCGGCGGCCAGCCGGCACAACAGCAGGCGCGTGGCGTCTTCGCACTGGGCCGCGTCACGCTGCAGCGACGCGGCTTCCCATTCCTGGTAGGGCATGCGGAATTCGGGGCGGGCCATGACGAGCATCATGGCGGCCTTCCAGAGTTCGCGTTCGCCCGCTTCGACAAAGCCATCGGCCGATGCCCGCAGGTAGGCGCGCGTGTTGCGGCCATGCGGTTCGGCGTCGGATTCTGCCACCGTGGTCACCTGGCGCTTGAAATGGTCCAGCACCTCGCTGGACAGCGCCTGCAGCAGTTCCTGCTTGCTCGAAAAGTGATGCTGCAGCCCGCCCTTGGATACACCGGCGCGGGCCGCCACGGCATTGAGCGTCACCGCGCCGATGCCTTCCTCGACCAGCAGGTCGATGGTGGCGGCGATCAGCCGATCGCGAATCAGCTGGGGTTGCTTGGGACGGCGGTGGGCTTCACTCATGGCGCCGGAAGATACCATCCGGCCGGATTGTTTGCAAACCGATGCGCCGCCTGCGCCGCTTTACCGCGTGCGTCCATGTCTACATGTGTCTACATGAGCGGGCATCCCTTCAGTGACGGGATTCGGGGCCGTTAGTGCGCTGCAGCATTGACTCCCGCTTCTGTATCGCCATGCCAAGCAAACTTTCGATTCGATTTCGCCTGAACGCGGCCCTGGCCGTGCTGGCTGCCCTGCTGACCGTGATCGGCGTCATCGGCGTCCTCGGGATGCGCGCGTCCATCGCCGATATCCGCGAGATCTACACCAACCAGCTGGCGTCGACGCGCCTTGTGGCGGCATCGCAGCTGCATGCCGCCGTGGTGCGGACCACGCTCGATCGCGCGGTGTTCCATCCCGACGCCGCCGATGTGCCGACCACCATCGACAAGGCGGTGGGCTATCGCGAGAAGTCCGAGAAGGCGTGGAGCGCCTACCAGGCGCTGGCCAAGTCCGCCGAAGAAAAGGCGCTGTCCGATAAGGTCGAAGCCCTGCGTAGCAAATTCTTCAAGGAAGGCGTGGAGCCGCTGATCTCGGCACTGCGCGCCCGCGACGCGGCCGCCATAGATCAGCAGGTCATGGCGAAGATCCCGCCGATGTTCGTGGATCTGACCGCCGCCGTAAATGCGCTGGAACGCAACCAGAGCGACCAGGCGCAGGCCATGTACGACAACGCCACGGCGCGCTCGCAGCGATTCCTGTGGATGGTGACTGGCGCCATCGCGGTCGGCATCATCGGGGCGCTGGTCTGTGCCATTGGCCTGCGGCGTGCCATTTCGGAACCGCTGGTTCGCATGCTGGAAAGCTTTGGCCGGATTTCCCACGGCGACCTGACGGAGCGCATTCGTGTGACCAGCCAGGACGAAATGGGCGACCTGACCCAGGGCCTGCGCCAGATGCAGTCGGGCCTGATCGACGCCATCCAGACCATGCGTGGCGGCAGCGATGCGATTGCCACGGCCACGCGCCAGATCGCGGCGGGCAATCTGGATCTGTCGCAGCGCACCGAGCAGCAGGCCAGCGCGCTGGAAGAAACCGCCGCCAGCATGGAACAGCTGACGGCCATCGTGCGGCAGAACGCAGAGAACGCCCAGCAGGCCAACCAGCTGGCCGCGGCCGCTTCGGAAACCGCATCGCGCGGTGGCGAAGACATGCGCAACGTGGTGACGACCATGAGCGGCATCCAGCATGCGTCGCGCAAGATTGGCGAAATTACGGCGGTGATCGAAGGCATCGCGTTCCAGACCAACATCCTCGCCCTGAACGCCGCCGTGGAAGCGGCCCGCGCGGGCGAGCAGGGTCGAGGCTTTGCCGTGGTGGCCGGCGAGGTACGTGAACTGGCGCAACGGTCGGCATCGGCCGCCAAGGAAATCGTCCAGCTGATCAACGACACCGTGAGCCAGGTGGAGGCCGGCACGCAGCAGGTGGACAAGGCCGGCACCACGATGCAAGACCTGGTGCAGGCGGTGGGCCGTGTGACGTCGATCATGGGCGAGATCAGCACGGCATCTCGCGAGCAGAGCGCCGGCATTGACCAGGTGGGCAAGGCCGTCACGCAGATGGACCAGATGACGCAGCAGAACGCCGCGCTGGTGGAAGAGGCCGCCGCGGCGGCCAAGGCGCTGGAAGAGCAGGCCGATGTGCTGAAGGCCTCGGTGTCGTCGTTCCAGGTGCCGGCAGTGGTTTGATCCGCCCCTGGCCTGCGCGGTCAGTCCTTCACCAGCCCGCCGTCGAGCGCCAGGTTCTGGCCGGTCGCGGCGCGGGCCCCGGTGACGGAAGCACAGCACCGCGTCGGCGAATTCTTCGGGCGCGGTGCATGTCGGGCGCGCTCAGCTACCGGCCAGCGGGGCAAAACGCACGCGCTCATCCTCCAGCCGCCCGTGGAACATCTCGGCCGGGCGCACCCAGGGCGACGTGTCGTGCGGCCAGATATGCACGTAGACCGTCATGATTTCGTCGATTTCCGAGTGCTTCGCTTCAAAGATGCGTCGGTACAGGCCGCCCTTGTAGTGGCGGTGCGTGGCCAGCTTCAGCGCCTCGGCCTCGCTGGCCACCTTGTAGCGCGGGGTCTTGCCCTCGCCGAATTCACCCACCAGCGCAAAGGCCTGGCGGATGGCGTCGATGTCCGTGTCTTGCATGAGGAATTCCGGTTGGGTCTGCTGGGCCCGGTGCCGGCCCAGACTGGGCCGGCATTCTACTCCGGGCCGGGCTGACGCTTGCGCAGCGCCTCGGACAGCATTACGGCGTGATGGCCACCTTCAGCACCCCGTCGCGCTGGTTGGCAAAGAGGTCATAGGCCGATTCGATATCGGCCAGCTTGTAGTGGTGCGTGACCAGCGGCGCCAGGTCCACCCGGTGGGTCTCGATCACGTTCATCAGGCGGCGCATGCGTTCTTTGCCGCCCGGGCACAGCGAGGTGATGATCTTGTGGTCGCCCAGCCCGGCGGCGAACGGCCCTAGCGGAATGCGCAGGTCGGTGGAATAGACGCCCAGGCTGGACAGCGTGCCGCCGGGCTTCAGCACCCGCAGCGCCGCCTCGAACGTGGCTTGCGTACCCAGGGCCTCGATGGCGGCATCGACACCCCGGCCGCCCGTCAGCCGCAGGATTTCATCGACGACATCGGTCTTGCGGAAATTGACCACTTCGTCGGCGCCCATATGGCGCGCAATCGCCAGGCGATCGTCGATGCCATCGACCACGATGATTTTCGATGCCCCACGCAGCCGCGCACCGGCCGTGGCGCACAGGCCAATCGGCCCCTGCGCGAAGACCGCCACGATATCGCCAATCTTGATATTCGCCTGTTCGGCCCCTGCAAATCCGGTGGACATGATGTCCGGACACATCAGCACCTGCTCGTCGGTCAGCCCGTCGGGAATCGGGGCCAGGTTGGCCTGGGCATCGGGCACCAGCACGTATTCGGCCTGCGTGCCGTCGATGGTGTTGCCAAAGCGCCAGCCACCCATCGGCTTGTAGCCATGGCCGTGCGACTGGCCGTCCTGCGACGCGCAGCCGTCCTGGCAGGCGTACGAATAGAAGCTCGGACAAATCGCGCCCGCAATCACGCGCTGGCCTTCCTGATAGCCGGTGACGTTGCTGCCCAGCTTCTCGATCACGCCGACCGGCTCGTGACCGATGGTCAGCCCGGGCTGCACCGGGTATTCGCCTTTGAGGATGTGCACGTCCGTGCCGCAGATCGTGGTGGTGGTGATCCGGATCAAGGCATCGCCGGGACCGACGCTGGGGATGGGCTTTTCCTGAAGAGTGATCTTGCCGGGACCTTGAAAGACGGCAGCACGCATGGTGGGCATGTTTAAGCTCCTGAAGACTTCGACGGAAGGGGACGGCCGCGGGGGCGAGCGGGCGCGCCGCTTCCAGTCTATTGCCACAGATTTGCGCGAGTGTTGATCAGAGTCGGAGGGTGCAGACGTTGACCTGTGGGGGTTCTGCCGTGCCTGGCATCGCGCCGGTTCTACTTCCCGCCGCGCTCAAGAATCTTGTACAGATGCGACCGCGATATCCGCAGTTGCTGCGCCGCGCGTTTCTTGTTTCCACCGTGGCGGGCGATGGCGTCGAGCACCGCCGCATAGGCCAGCCCGCTCATGCCGCCGCCAGCATCGGTCGGCGGCGTGCCGAAGGCCGGGACATCGCTGACAGGGCCGCTGGACACCGCTGTCCCGAATGCAGGTACCTCCGGGATATCGGCCGCCACCACCGTACCCCGCGCCGCGTCCCCCCGCGCAAAGTCCGCCACCTTCAGCGCGCGGCCGTCGCAAAACACCAGCGCCTCTTCCACGCGTTGCCTTAGCTGTCGGACATTGCCCGGCCATGGCTGTCCGGCAAGGTATCGCGCCACATCATGTTCGATCCTGGGCGCCGGCATGCCATTGCGCGCGCAGAAGGCTTCGACGAAATGCTGCAGCAGGGCCGGAATATCCTCGCGCCGTTGCCGGAGTGCGGGAATGCGCAGCACCACCCCGCTGAGCCGGTAATAGAGGTCCAGGCGGAATCTTCCCGCGTCGATCAGTTCGGGGATATCGCGATTGGTGGCCGATACCAGACGGAAATCCACCTTGCGGGCGCGTCCGCTGCCTAGCCGTTCGACCATGTGGTCTTCCAGCACGCGGAGCAGTTTCACCTGCATTTCCATGGGAATATCGGCGACCTCGTCGAGGAATACCGTACCGCCGGCGGCCAGTTCGAGCTTGCCGGCCTGGCCCTGACGCTTGCTGCCGGTGAAGGCGCCGGGGGCGTGGCCGAACAGTTCGGACTCGATCAGCGTGGCGGGCAGGGCGGCCAGGTTCAGGCTGACCAGCGGGCGGTCGGCGGCAGGGTCGTCGTGGCCGCTGCCGTGGATGGCGCGTGCCACCAGTTCCTTGCCGGTGCCGCTTTCGCCCAGGATCAGCACCGGCACGTCCAGCCGGCCCACGGTCTGGATTTCGCGGCGCAGGCGCTGCATCGGCGCGCTGTCGCCGATCAGGCCCAAATTCGACTGGCGTTCGCGCAGGCCTTCCACTTCGCGCTGGTACCGTGCCACCTCCGAGCGCAGCGTCACCAGTTCCTTGTGCAGCCGCACCAGTTCCTCCGGCCCCTTGAACATCACCTGGCCGATGGCGCCCACCACTTCGCCGTGCTGGCGGATTGGAATGCGGTTGACCACCCGGCTGGTGTGATTCAGTTGCTGCAGCTGGCCGATCTCGGCCTTGCCGCTGCTCACGACCTGCGGCAGCCGTGAGTTCGGGATCACCTCGGCCGCCGCGCGCCCGATGCCGGCGCCGGGCTCCAGTCCCAGAAACTTCTCGTGGACCGGGCTGATGAAGCGCACCAGCCCCGCGTGGTCGACCACAGTGATGGCCTGGTAGGGATCGTTCAGGAAGTGGTCGAGGATGGCATCGGCAAATGGCACGGTGCCCAGGAAATCGAACAGCGTGGCCTGTGCGTCGGCACGATGCAGCAGGATCAGGTGCCGGTCGGCGTCTTCGAGCGACAAGCCGATGTAGCGCGCCTGTCCCACGGCCAACGGAAACAGCCGCCTGCCGCTTGCCGGATCGGCGTTTGCCCGGGCAACCCGCGCAGCGTCCGCCACGGCGGGATCGGCACAGACCCCGAAGGCTGTCACGGGGCGGCCGTCGCCCTGGCATACCAGTACGCCGAGGAACGCGGAATCCGGACGCGGATCGACCGCCGCGGTCGCCTGTGTTGTCTCCGTGGACACGCGTGTCTCCTGTTGTGTCCTTGGCGAGGACACTTTGATGTATTTGTCGCGGACATCTTAACGGTGTCACATGGAATTCTCAATGTAATCAAGGCACAGACAGATACCCAAAAGCTGGCACGCCTTGTGCAAAGTGTCTTCGCATCAACACAAGAAAGACAGTCGGAGACAGACACGTGAGCTGGCAGCCTGAAGTGGACGAACTTGCCTGGCGGCGGCGGCTGGCCGCCCGCATGGGCGGTGACAGCAAGGTGGAGCGTCACAAGGCGGCGGGCAAGCTGACGGTGCGCGAGAGGGTCGATGCGATTGCCGATCCGGGGTCGTTCCGCGAGGTGGGCGGCCTGAGCGGCAGCGGCCGCTATGACAGCAACGGCCGGCTGATCGACCTGATTCCGTCGAATCTTGTCATGGGCCGCGCGCAGGTGGACGGCCGCCCCGTGGTGCTGGTGGGCGACGATTTCACGGTGCGGGGCGGGGCCAACGACGGCGCGCCCGGCGACAAGCTGATCCATGCCGAAAAAATGGCCCACGACCTGCGGCTGCCGATGATCCGGCTGGTTGACGGCACGGGCGGCGGTGGGTCGGTGCGCAATATCGAGATCAAGGGGCACACGCTGATTCCGACCATGAAGGTCTGGCAGTACGTGGTGGAAAACATGGCCACCGTGCCCGTGGTGTCGCTGGCGCTGGGTTCCGTGGCCGGCATGGGCGCGGCGCGCGTGGCGGCGAGCCACTATTCGGTGATGGTCAAGGAGACCTCGCAGCTGTTCAGCGAAGGGCCGCCGCTGGTGGCGCAAGCCGGCCCGGACATCGGCAAGAACGAACTGGGCGGCAGCCAGATCCACACCCGCAATGGCGTGGTGGACGACGAGGTGGCCACCGAGCCGCAGGCCTTTGCGCGTGCCCGGCAGTTTCTGTCGTACCTGCCCGCCTCGGTGTATGACCTGCCGCCCCGGACTGAAACCCGGGATAGCCCGTCGCGGCGCGACGAATGGCTGCTGGCGGCCATTCCGCGCGACACGCGGGCCGCGTACCAGATCCGGCCCATCCTGGAGGCTCTGGTCGATGCCGGATCGTTTTTCGAGACCGGCGCGCAGTGGGGGCGGGCCATCGTCACTGGGCTGGCCCGGCTCGATGGCTGGCCGGTGGCCGTGATCGCCAGCGACCCGGCCTGGCACGGCGGCAACTGGGACAGCGACACCGCCGAGAAATTCACCCGCTGTGTCGATCTGGCGCAGACCTTCCATCTGCCAGTGGTGCATCTGGTGGATACGGCGGGCTTCCAGGTCGGGCCGGAGGCCGAACAGGCGGGGATCATGCGCTACGGCGTGCGGGCGCTGGCGGCCGTCTACCAGGCCACGGTGCCGTGGTGTTCGGTCATCGTGCGGCGCGCCTATGGCGTGGCGGCGGCGGGGCATCAGCACATGGGCCGGTTCAATTTCCGCTACGCGTGGCCGTCGGCCAACTGGGGGGCCTTGCCGATAGAGGGTGGCCTCGAAGTGGCCTACAAGGCCGAGATCGAGGGCGCCGACGATCCCGTGCAGAAGCGCGCCGAAATCGAACAGCGCGTGCGCAGCCTGACGTCGCCGTTCCGTAGCGCCGAGGCGTTCGTCATCGAAGACATCATCGACCCGCGCGATACCCGCGCGCTGCTGTGCGAATTCGCCAACCTGGCGGCGCCGCTGCGCGAGCCCGGCGTCAGCCGCTTTGGCGTGCGGCCCTGAGCCGGCACCCCCGACAACAAACATCGGAACACCAGAACAACACAGGAGAGAGACTTGAAGAAGCTGCTGATTGCGAACCGGGGCGAGATTGCCCTGCGTATCCTGCGGGCCGCGCGGGATCTGGATATTGGCACCGTGGCGGTCTATTCGCAGGACGACGTCAGCGCGCTGCATCGCGTGCTGGCCGACGAGGCCGTGGCGCTCGACGGCGCAGGTCCGGCGGCCTACATCGACATCGCGGGCATCATCGCCGCAGCCCAGGCCACCGGCTGCGACGCGGTGCACCCGGGCTATGGCTTCCTGAGCGAGCGCGCGGACTTTGCGCAGGCGTGCGCGGCGGCCGGCATCCGGTTTATCGGCCCCGGCGTCGAGCATCTGGCGATCTTCGGCGACAAGGGCCGGGCGCTGGAACTGGCCGTGCAGAGCGATGTGCCGGTGATGCCGGCCACGCATGGCGGCGCAACGCTGGAAGAGATCACGGCCTTCTTCGATGCGCAGGGCGCGGCCGGCGTGGTCATCAAGGCGGTGGGCGGCGGCGGCGGGCGCGGCATGCGGGTGGTGCGTCGGCGCGAAGACGTGGCCGAAGCCTATGCGCGTTGCCGCTCCGAGGCGGCGTCGGCGTTCGGCATCGACGCGCTGTACGCCGAGCGGCTGGTGGCGCGGGCGCGCCATATCGAAGTGCAGATTGCCGGCGACGGCGTCAACGTGGTGGCGCTGGGCGAGCGCGACTGCACGCTGCAGCGCCGCTTCCAGAAGCTGGTGGAGATTGCACCAAGCCCGGTGCTCAAGCCTCAGCTGCGCGATCAGATCATCAAGGCCGCGCTGCGGCTGGCACGCCGGGTGAGCTACGCCAGCCTGGGGACGTTCGAGTTCCTGGTCGAGGAAAACGAGGCGGGCGATCAGAAGGACTTCGTCTTTATCGAGGCCAATCCGCGCCTGCAGGTCGAGCATACGATCACCGAGCAGGTCACCGGCGTGGATCTGGTGGCGCTGCAGATCGGGCTGGCGGCCGGGCGCACGCTGGGCGACCTGGGGCTGGACCCGGCCGCGCCGCCGCAACCGCGCGGCTTCGCGATCCAGGTGCGCGTCAACGCCGAGATGACCGATGCCAACGGCCTGGCGCGTCCGGCGCACGGCCGTCTGGAGCGATTCGACCCGCCGACCGGGCCCGATGTCCGCGTCGATACCCACGCCTATACCGGCTACGAACCGTCGCCGAATTTCGACACGCTGCTGGCCAAGCTGATCGTCAGCAGCGGCACGTCGGACTTCGGCGCGGTGCTGCGCCGCCTGCAGCGCGCGCTGGCCGAATTCCGTATCGGCGGCGTACCGACCAACCTGAACCTGCTGCGCGCGCTGGTGCAGCGAGACGAATTCCGCACCCAGGCCGTCCACACGCGCCATTTCGAGGCCATCCTGCCCGAACTGGCCGCAGCCGCGGAAGCGATTGCCGACGCCGCGCGCGCGCAGGACGCGCTGCTTGGGGGCTCGACGCGTCCGCCGGTCCACGGCCTGGCGCATGCAGCGGGGGCCGAGGAGCAGGTGGACGACGGGCTGGTTGCGATCCGCGCGCCGTTGACGGGCCGCGTGGTGGACATCGCCGTCGAACTGAACGCGCTGGTCAAGCCCGGCCAGACCGTGGCCGTGCTCGACGCCATGAAGATGGAGCACGCAATCGTGGCCGAGTGCGCCGGCCGTGTGGTGGACCTCCGCCTGGAAAAGAATGCGCTGGCGGCCGAGAACCAGATCCTGATCGTGCTGGAAGCCGCCGATGCCGAAGGCGTGGCGGCCGACACCGCGCAGGCGCACGATGCCAACGCCATCCGCGCCGATCTGCAGCGTGTGCTGGACCGGCACGCCTTTCTGCACGACGCCGCGCGTCCCGATGCCGTGGCCCGGCGCCGCTCGCGCGGCCAGCGCACCGCCCGCGAGAACATCGCCGACCTGTGCGATGCCGACAGCTTTGTCGAATATGGGGCCCTGGCACTGGCCGCGCAGGCAAGCCGCCGCACCCGGGAAGACCTGATCGCCAACACGCCGGCCGATGGCCTGATTACCGGCATCGGCAACGTCAATGCCGATCTGGTCGGCAAGGAGCGCGCGCGCAGCGCGGTGATGGCCTATGACGCCACGGTGATGGCGGGCACGCAGGGCAAGCGCAACCATATCAAGACCGACCGCATCGTCGAGGTGGCGCTGCGCGACGAACTGCCGCTGGTGCTGTTTGGCGAAGGGGGCGGCGGACGGCCCGGCGATGTGGACTTTCCGTCGGTGTCGGGCCTGTACCAGCCGTCGTTCGCCGCCTTTGCCGAACTGAGCGGCCAGGTGCCGGTGGTGGGCATCGTGTCGGGCCGCTGCTTCGCGGGCAACGCCGCGTTCCTGGGCTGCTGCGACGTGATCATTGCCGACAAGTCGGCCAATATCGGCATGGCCGGGCCAGCCATGATCGAAGGCGGCGGCCTGGGCATCTTCCGGCCTGAGGACGTGGGGCCGGCGCCGGTGCAGTTTGCCAATGGCGTGATCGACATCCTGGTGGAAAACGAGGCCGAAGCCACGCAGGCGGCCAAGCACTACCTGTCGATGTTCCAGGGCCGCGTCGCGCACTGGAGCGCGCCCGATCCGGCGGCCCTGCGCCACGTGGTGCCGGAAAACCGCCTGCGGGTCTACGACACGCGCAAGGCCATCGAGGGCATTGCCGATGTGGATAGCGTGCTGATGCTGCGCGGCGGCTTTGGCGTGGGCATCCACACGGCGCTCGCGCGCGTGGAAGGCCAGCCGGTGGGCATCATGGCCAACAACCCGTACCACCTGGGCGGGGCCATCGACGCCGATGCGGCCGACAAGGCGTCGCGCTTCATGCAGCTGTGCGACGCGCATGGCCTGCCCATCGTCTCGCTGATCGACACCCCGGGGTTCATGGTGGGCCCCGATGTCGAGGCCCGTGCGCAGGTACGCCACGTATCGCGCATGTTCCTGACGGCGGCCAAACTGCGCGTGGCGCTGCTGGCCGTGACGCTGCGCAAGGGCTACGGCCTGGGCGCGATGGCCATGGCGGGCGGCGGCTTCCGCTCGGCGAACTTCACGATCTCGTGGCCGACCGGCGAGTTCGGGCCGATGGGGCTGGAGGGCGCCGTTCGGCTCGGCTTCAAGAAGGAACTGGAAGCGGTGCCCGATGGCCCGGAGCGCAAGGCGCTGTTCGACCGGCTGGTGGCCCAATCGTACGAGCGCGGCCACGCGATCAACACGGCGGCGGCGGTGGAAATCGACGCGGTGGTCGATCCGGCCGAGACGCGCAAATGGATCGCGCAGGGCATTGCTTCGGCGGAACTGCGCGGCCGCCGCGAGCGTCGCGGCTTTGTGGACGCCTGGTGAGCGCCCCCGTGGATGTACGGAACCCAAGGAATCAGGAGGCACTCATGACCAGGAATGGTCCGGATCCGGCGCAACTGGCGCTGGGGGGATTGCGCGTGCTGGAAATTGGTACCGGGCCGGCGCTGGCCTACGCGGGCAAGCTGTTTGCCGATTTCGGCGCCGAGGTCATCAAGGTGGAAGATGCGGCGGGCGATGCGTGGCGGCGCATGCCGCCGTTGATCGACCCGCCTGCGGGCGGGCAGCCCGAGAGCGCGCTGTTCGGCTGGCTCAATACGAACAAGCGCAGCGTCGTTGCGTCGGGCGGCCCCGAGGACGGCGCCTGGCTGGCCCGGCTGGCCCGCACGTGCGATGTCGTGCTCGATGCGCGCGCGCTTGACGCAGGCATCGCCGTGCTTGAGCGGCCGGTGTGGCGGGCGCCGGGTGAGCCCCACGGCCATGTGCCCATCGACATCGCGCTGACGTGGTTCGGTGAAAGCGGCCCGTACAGCGAATTCGCGGGTACCGAGGCGGTCTGCCGGGGGCTGGCGGGCGCCGTGCATGGCAGCGGCCCGGTGGAGGGGCCACCGCATATGCCGCACGACGTGCAGACCGGCATCGTGGCAGGACTGAGCGCATTTTCGGCGGGAGTCGGGGCGCTGCTTGGCGCCAGCCAGGGCAGCCGGCGCTACGTGCTGAGCCTGCACGAGTGCATCTTCAGTGTGGTGGAAATGGAGGCGGGCATGGTCCAGGACAAGCGCCACCCGCTGCGCCGCATGGGTGTGAACCGCTTCTGCGGCACGCATCCGGGCGGCATCTATGAGACCGCCGAGGGGTGGATCGGCATCTTCACGCATACCTTGCCGCAGTGGAAGGCGCTGTGCGAGGCGATCGGGCGTCCGGAGCTTGGCAGCGATCCGCGCTTTGCCAGCGGCCCCGCGCGGATGCTGGTGGCCGACGAGATCGACGCATTCCTGAAGCCGGCGCTGCGCAAGCGGACGGCCGAGGAATGGTTCGCGCTGCTCGGCGACAAGAAACACCCGGCCGTGGTGGTACCCAGCATGGCGACCCTGCTGGGGCAGGCCGTGCATCGCGAGCGAGGTGCCTTCGTCCCGGTGGACATGGACGGCGTGGCGTTCGAGGGCCCGGTGGTGCCGCTGCGGCTCGATGATGCCGGACCGCTGCCCGGCGGCAAGGCTCCCGGGCTGGGCGCGGACACCGCGTTCTATCGGCATGCGGGTCTCGATCGCCATCCGCACCGGGCGCTGTCGCCGGCGCCCGCCGGATGCCTGCCGCTGGACGGCATCCGCGTCATCGACCTGACCATGGGCTGGGCGGGGCCGCTGGCCACGCGGACCCTCGCCGATCTGGGTGCTGAGGTCATCAAGGTGGAGAGCACGGGCTATCCGGACTGGTGGCGCGGCGCGAATTTCACCGACGAGTTCTATCGTGACAGGCTGTACGAGAAGAATTCGAACTTCAACATGATGAACCGGAACAAGCTCGGCATCACCTTGGACCTGACCCGGCCCGAAGGCAAGGCGCTGCTGCTGGACCTGGTGGCGCACGCCGATGCAGTGATCGAAAACTACTCGGCCGAGGTATTGCCCAAGCTTGGCCTGACCTACGACACGCTGCGCGCCCGCAATGACCGCCTGGTAATGGTGTCGATGCCGGCCTTCGGGCTGGGCAACGCCTGGAGCAACACGCGCGCCTATGGCGGCACGCTGGAACAGGCCAGCGGCCTGCCGTGCTACACGGGCCACCCCGATGGTCCGCCGGCCATGACGTCGTATGCCTACGGCGATCCGATTGGCGGTCTGAACGCGGGCGCCGCGATGCTGGTGGCGCTGTTCGCCCAGCAGGCCACGGGCAAGGGGCGGCATCTGAACCTGTCTCAGGTGGAGGCCATGCTGGCACTGACCGCGCCGTACATGATCGAGCAGTCGGTATCGGGCCGGGTGGCGCCGCGTCAGGGCAATCGTCATCCGCTGACCGCGCCGCACGGCTGCTACCGCTGCGCGGGCGACGACGGCTGGATCGTCTTGAGCGTGACCGATGCCCAGTGGCCCGCGCTGTGCCACGTGATCGGCCGCGCGGACCTGGCCGAAGGCACGGCGCTGGCCGATGCCGCAGGCCGGCGCGCGCAGCATGACCGTATCGACGCGGCCATTGCCGCCTGGTGTGCGGCGCGCGAGCCCGACGACGCCATGCGGCAGCTTCAGCAGGCCGGCGTCGCCGCAGGCGCGGTCAAGCCCATGTGGCAGGTGCTGCAGGACCCCCATCTGCATGCGCGCGGCTTCTGGTGCGAGGTGGAGCGACCCTATGTCGGGCGATATGCCGCCAGCACCAGCTGGTTTCGTGGCGCCGACGGGCCGGCGCCAATTCGCCATGTATCGCCCACGCTGGGGCAGCACACCGACCAGGTGCTGGCCAGCGTGCTCGGGCTCGGCGCCGAACAGCGCGCGGGGCTGGAGCGCCGGGGCATCACGGGACAAACCGCCCGGCCCAAGGGCACCGGGACATCGGCCTAGCCCGGCGTCCCGGGCGGGAAACACCAGATTCCAAGACCAATACGACAAGGAGACAACATGAACCGACGCGCACTGACCGCCGCCATGGCAATGGGATGCCTGCTGGCCGTGGGCCTGCCCGGCGCCGCTGCCGCACAAGGCAGCCAGGCCGGCAACTGGCCGAACAAGCCGATCCGCATGATCGTGCCGTTTCCGGCCGGATCGTTCACCGACACCGTGGCACGCGTGCTGTCGGAGCGGCTGACCCGGTCGCTGGGCCAACCTGTGGTGGTGGAGAACAAGGCCGGCGCGAACGGCCTGATTGGCGTCGGGGAGGCCGCGCGCTCGGCGCCCGACGGCTACACGCTGCTGGTCACCAATTCCAGCAGCGTCACCATCAATCCCCACATCTACAAGAAGGCCAGCTACAAGGCCCGCGACCTGGCCCCGGTCACGCTGGTGCTGGAGGCGCCGTTCATCCTGGTGACCAACCCCGAATGGTCGCAGAAGCACGCCGTGGCCACGGTGCCCGACCTGGTCCGCTACGCCTCGCAACATCCGGGCAAGATCAGCTACGGCTCGGCCGGCCCCGGCAATATCGCCCACCTGAGCTTTGCGATGCTGAACAACAGGGCCCGGATAAACACTACGCACGTGCCATACAAGTCCGCCGCCCAGGCGGAAATGGCGGTGATCAGCGGCGAACTCGATACCGCTTTCGATACCTGGACCGCGCTGCCGCAGATCAAGGCCGGCAAGCTCAAGCCCATCGCGGTCAGTTCCACGCGGCGCATGACGCAGCTGCCTGACGTGCCAACCGTCGAGGAGGCCGGCCTCAAGCCGTTCAACTCCACGTTCTGGATCGGCCTGCTGGCACCGGCTGGCACCCCGCAGCCCATCGTCCAGAAACTGCACGCGGCTACTCGCGGCGTGCTGGACGACGAGAAGGCCAAGGCGGCGCTGAGCCAGCAGGGTGATGTGGTGATGGTGGACCCCGAAAACTTCGCCATACGGGTCGAAAAAGAAGAGGTGAGCTGGGATGCGGTGATCCAGAAGGAGAACATCACGCTGGATTGACCGACGCAAGGGTGGTGCACGAGGTGGCCGGGTGACATTCCGGCCGCATCCCGATGCGCCACCTCCGGCTGGCCATCGGTAGCAACCCCAAGTTGACGCCATTTTTCATGAGCATAAAATCTGTTTCACAAACATGAAAATAGAGCGCCGGCCATCCGGTACGGCGCCACTATGTTGGAGACAGCCTGCCCATGACCGCATCTTCCGCCGCCCCGCCGGCGGCTCCCGTTTATTTCGTCCGTACCGAAGAGGTTGCCGGCTATCACCCGGCCAACCATGTCGGCACCCTGAACCGTCGCATCATTGGCCGCGAAAACGTTGGCGCCACGCAACTCGAAGTCATCCACGGCACCATCGAGCGCGGCAAGGGCGCGCTGCCGCATGCACACCCGGGCATCGAGCAGGTCTGCTACGTGCTGGAAGGCCGTGCGCGGGCCGAGGTCAATGGCCAGGCGCGCGATCTGGGGCCGGGCGACTGCTGCTTCTTTCCGGCCGATGCCATGCATGTGTTCACGGTGATCAGCGACGAGCCCGTGAAGCTGCTGGTGATCTACGCCCCGCCGTACGAGGAATCGCCGGATCGCGTGATTCGTCCGGCCTGAACCTCGCAGTCAGCCGGACCCATCAAGGCCTTGCAGCCGCCCAACCCCCTGGAGGAGATCACCATGCCGAATTTCCGCGTGCGGCGCACGCTTGTCGCCGCCATGCTGGCGCTACCTGCGACGGCGCTGCCGCTGGCCGTGCAGGCAGCCGACACTTATCCGAGCCGGCCGATCCGGCTGGTCGTGCCATTTGCCGCAGGCAGTGGCACCGACGCCGTGGCGCGCATCACGGCCAAGGAACTGGGCGACGCGCTGGGCCAGAACGTGGTGGTCGACAACCGGCCCGGCGCCAACGGCGCGATTGCCGCCGAACTGGTGGCGCAGGCCGCGCCCGACGGCTACACGCTGTTCATGACGACTAACACCACGCATTCGGCCAATCCGTCGTTGATGAAGAAGCTGCCCTACGACCCGATCAGGGACTTCACGCCGGTCGCGCGCATGGGCAACCTGCCGTTCATGCTGGTCATCAATCCGAAGCTGCCCGTCAAGACGGTGGGCGAACTGATTGCCTACGCCAAGGCCCATCCGGGCATGTCCTACGCCAGCGGCAACAGCACTGGCATCGTGTCCGGGGCCACGCTGGACCGCATGGCCAACATCGACCTGCTGCACGTGCCATACAAGAGCACGCCGCCGGCCATGACCGACGTGATTGCGGGCCAGGTGCCGATGATGTTCGTCGATGTGGCGGCCGGCATTGCCAACGTCAAGGCCGGCAAGATGCGCGCGCTGGCCGTGACCACCGCGCAGCGCAGCCGCCTGCTGCCCGACCTGCCCCCGATTGCCGACACGCCGGAGCTGAAGGGATTCGACATCACGTCCTGGAACGGCGTATTCGCGCCGGCAAAGACGCCGCAGCCGATTGTCGAGCGGTTGAACCGCGAACTGTCGAGGATCGCCTCCAGCAAGGAGGTGGCGCCGAAGTTCGAAGCACTGGGTTTCGAGGCGTTCGGCCAGACCCCGCAGCAGTTCACGGCCTTTGTCGGCAGCGAACTCGTGAAGTGGAACAAGCTCGTCAAGGACGCGGGCATCCAGCCGGAATAAGGAGCACCGGATGAATTTCGAAAGGACACCCGAGCAGAACGCCATCGTCGACGCCGTGACGCAGCTGTGCAGCGACTTCGGCCCGGATTACTGGTCCGAACTGGACCGCGAACACCGGTTCCCCGAAGCGTTCCACCAGGCCATGGCCGGGGCGGGCTGGCTGGGCATCGCCATGCCCGAGCGATTCGGCGGTGCGGGGCTCGGCATCACCGAGGCGGCGCTGATTATGCAGACCGTGTCGGCGTCGGGGGCCGGATTCTCTGGCGCTTCGGCCATCCACATGAACGTGTTCGGCCTGAACCCGGTGGTGGTATTCGGCAACGAGGCCCAGCAGGCGGCCGCGCTGCCGCCGCTGATCGAAGGCCGCGACAAGGCCTGCTTTGCAGTGACCGAGCCCGACGCGGGGCTGGACACCACCCACCTGAAGACGCAGGCCGTGCGCACCGCCGACGGCAGCGCCTACCGCGTGGACGGCCGCAAGATCTGGATTTCGACGGCGCAGGTGGCCACGCGCATGCTGCTGCTGGCGCGCACCACGCCGCCGGACGCCGTGAGCAAGCCCACGCAGGGCCTGAGCCTGTTCTATACGACGCTGGACCGCAACCACATCGAAGTGCGAGAGATCGACAAGATGGGGCGCGGCGCGGTCGATTCGAACATGCTGTTCATCGACGGCCTGATGGTGCCGGCGGAAGACCGCATCGGCGAGGAGGGCAGGGGCTTCGAGTACATCCTGCACGGGCTGAACCCGGAACGCATCCTGATCGCGGCCGAGGCCGTGGGGCTCGGGCGTGCCGCGCTGGAGGCCGCCACGCGTTATGCCCGGGAGCGCACGGTGTTCGGCCGGCCGATCGGGCAGAACCAGGGCATCCAGCATCCGCTGGCGCAAGCCTGGATGGCGCTGGAGGCGGCCGACATGATGGTGTGGAAGGCGGCCTGGCTCTACGATCACGGCAAGCCCTGCGGCGCGGAGGCCAACGCGGCCAAGTATCTGGCGGCGGAGGCCGCGCACCAGGCATGCCAGACGGCCGTGCTGACGCTGGGCGGGATGGGCTATGCGCGCGAATACCACGTGGAACGCTATCTGCGGGAGTCCTATATTCCACGCATCGCGCCGGTCAGCGCCCAGCTGATCATGTGCCATATCGCGGAGCGCGTGCTGGGGCTGCCCAAGTCGTACTGACCGTGAAGGAAAAGGAAAAGGAAAAGGAAAAGCCCCGGACCTGTGAAGATCCGGGGCCTTTTCAGTGCAGGTTTCCCGCTGCCGCGCCATGACGATCCGTGAGGATCTGACACCGTTGTGTGCCACGGTGCCTTTCAGCGATGAAAACGTCCAATCATCGTTGAAAAACACTATAGGCCGGTGCTCATGGCGCGGCGCGCGGCGGCATGTTCTTCCCATCTAAGAGCCCATGCCGCGCAAATCTGGATGACCCTGCCCGCCATCCAGACCGCGGAAATCGTCAATTACTTACCCAGCTCGTGGCCAATCACGCCACCCACCACGGCGCCACCGACCGTACCGGCCGTGCTGCCGTGGGTGGCCTCATGGCCCACCACACCGCCTGCCACCGCGCCGGTTGCCGTGCAGCCCGACAGGGCCCAGCAGCACGCGCCGATGGCGACAACGCCTGTGATTCGCTTCCACATGATGTTCTCCTACGTTGGCGCCACGCAGTTCCTGCTGGTGTTGCGCGGCGGCGTCTGTCGTTCATCACGCCTCAAGGATAGGTCCGCGCCGCCGCCGGGCCTTTCCGGCGGGCGCTGATTGCACTGTAGGAATTTGTCGGACGGTCGCAACACGGGGCGGGGACCGCGTGTCAACCGTGCAGACGTACGAAACCGGGCTGGGCGCGTAGCGGCAGCAAGCGGGCTGATGCACAATCCCCCACTTCAGTCTGGGCTGAAACGACCGATAACCGTTGGCGGTGCCGGAAATTTCACGCCGGGCGCGCCTGAGCCTTCAGAATGGCGGCCTGCCGCAAGCCACTTTCCCGTCACCCGCTGCCATGATGTCGCCCCGTTTCGACGCCTCCCTCGTCCTGATTTCCGTGCTGGTTGCCGTGCTGGCGTCGTATACGGCGCTGGACCTGGCAGGCCGCATTTCCACCGCGGCCCGTGGCCGCTACGCGCGGATGTGGCTGGCCGGCGGTGCCGTGGCCATGGGACTGGGCATCTGGTCGATGCATTTCATCGGCATGCTGGCCTTCCGCCTGCCGATCCCGCTGGGGTACGACCTGGCCATTACGGGGGCATCATTGCTGATCGCCGTGCTGGCGTCGGCATTCGCGCTGCGCCTGGTCAGCCTGGAGTACCTGCCGCGCAGGCGCCTGGCGCTGGGGGCGCTGGCGCTGGGCGCGGCCATCTCGAGCATGCACTACACGGGCATGGCGGCCCTGCGCATGCAGCCCGGCATCGATTACGACCCCTGGCTGTTCCTGCTGTCGATCGTGATTGCCGTGGCGGCTTCGGGCGCGGCCCTGTGGATTGCCTTCCGCCTGCGGCGCAGCATGCCGCGCGTCCATCAGCTGCGGCTCGGTGCCGCGCTGGTCATGGGCGGGGCGATCGCCGCCATGCACTACACGGGCATGGCGGCGGCACGTTTTCCGCTGGGGAGCATCTGCGGTGCAGCGGGTTCGGGCGTGGACAGCGGTGCGCTGGCCCTGCCGATCCTGGTCGTCACCGTATGCGTGCTGGCCGTGGCGCTGATCACATCGGTGCTCGACATGCGTCTGGAAATGCGGACGGCGGTGCTGGCCGACGCGCTGGGCGTGGCCAACAAGGAGCTTGAATTCCTGGCCCTGCACGACAAGCTGACCCACCTGCCCAACCGCGTGCTGCTGGAAGACCGCTTCCAGCAGGCCATCCAGGCGGCCACGCGGCAGCCGGGCACATTTGCGGTGCTGTTCGTGGATCTGGACGGATTCAAGAGCGTCAACGATACCTACGGCCACCAGATGGGCGACAGCCTGCTGGTGGAGATTGCCGGCCGCCTGCGCGCGTCAGCCCGCTCCGAGGACACCATCTCGCGTGTGGGCGGCGACGAGTTCGTGGTGCTCGCCAGGATCGACGAACCGGCCGACGCCGGCGTGATGGCCGAGAACCTGATCGAGGCGTTGCGCGAGCCCGTGAATGTGGCGGGCCATGCGCTGCATGTGTCGGGCAGCATCGGCATCGCGCTCTATCCCGCCGACGGCGCCGACCAGGACACACTGATGACCAACGCCGATGCCGCGATGTACCACGCGAAGGCGTCGGGCCGCAACGCGTACTGCTTCTTCGAACGGTCGATGAACCATCAGGCGCGTGTCCAGCAGTCGCTGATCCAGGACCTGCGCGGCGTGGTCCGCACGGGCCAGCTTGAACTGCACTACCAGCCCAAGTTCGCGGCAACGGACAGCCGCCTGGTGGGCGCCGAGGCGCTGTTGCGCTGGCAACACCCGGTACACGGGCTGCTGATGCCCGACCAGTTCATCGGCCTGGCCGAAAAAACCGGTGCCATCGTGCCGATCGGCAAATGGGTGCTGGACGAAGCCTGTCGGCAGCTGGCCGCCTGGCACGCCAACGGTCATGCGGACTGGTCAATGGCCGTGAACCTGTCGGCGCTGCAATTCTGTCACGCGGGGATGATCGAAACCGTGTCCGAAGCGCTGGCGCATCACGGCATCCCGGCGCCGCGCCTGACGCTTGAAATCACGGAAACCACGGCGATGCACGATGTGGAAGAGACGCTCGCCATCATGACGCAGCTCGACAAAATGGGCGTACGCATCGCCATCGATGACTTCGGCACCGGCTATTCAAGCCTGCTGCATCTGAAGCGCATTCCGGCCAGCGAACTGAAGATCGATCGCGGCTTTGTGCGTGACCTGGCGGAGGATTCGGAGGATGCGGCCATCGTGTCGGCCATCGTTGCGCTGGGCCGTACGCTTAACCTGCAGGTCGTGGCGGAGGGGGTAGAGACCGCCGCGCAGCAGTCGTTCCTGGCGGGGCTGGGGTGCGATGCGCTGCAGGGTTACCTGCTGGGCCGGCCGGTGCCTGCCGCGCAATTCATGAGCCAGGCGGCGACGCAGTGAGCGCCGCCGCCTGGCGGGTTCGGGCTGTATCAGCCCGGATCTGGCCCGAGCGGGCCATAGCGTGGATCAGGCACCGTCCGTGTACGGGCTGCGTGCGTCGCGCACATCATGTGCGCCGTCGACGAACGGGTTGCGCGCATCGCGCACATCGCGGGCGCCGTCGGTGTACACGTCGCGCGCGCCAACGCGCTCGACCAGACCATCACGGTTGGTCACACGTGCGCCGTCGGTGTAAGGATCAGTGCTGCGCGGGGCAGCGTTGACCATCGTGGCGGCGCCGGCCAGCGTAGTGGCAAGGGCGGTATAGAGCAGGGCTTTCTTGAGCATGTGGACTCCTTGGATTCGAGGATGGAGGCAGTTTGGTGTTTCGGTGATTTGTACCGGTCGTCATGCGACCTTGGCTTGCAGTCTATGAGCGGGGCAGCCACGCCAACATGACCAACGCATGACAGATTCGTCATTCGTTCGCGCGTGCCGCCCGGCGCCATGCACACGACCAAAAAGGGCCGCGGCGAATGCAACATTCCGGCGGTAATCGGCGGATTCCGCGGGAGCCACGCCAACAACCTGTAGAATCCGTGCTGGTCCGCCGGATTTCCTGCCCGGACCGCTCCCCCCTTCGAATTCTCCAGCCCGCCCGCAAGGTGGCGGGCGCGCACGATAAGTCATGTCCGAGTCTGATGCAGCCAAACAAGCCGCGGTGGCATGGATCCGCGAGCAGATGGATCACCATGGCCTGACGTTCGACCATCTCGTCGAAGCAGGCTGCTTTACCGATGCCGACACCGATGATGGCGCCGATGTGGCGCCATCCGCCCCCCACGCCGAGGCGCCCGCGGCGGGCGCCGCCGCGCCGCGCGCGATGTATCGCAATGCGATGGGTCAGACCTGGGACGGCGTCGGCGAATATCCGGACTGGCTGCAGCGGGCGGTCAACGCCGGACAATCGATCGACTTCTACCGCGTCGACTGAGGCGCGCCCGCCCGATACCGGCTTCCGATTACTGCGCGACGGCCAGCGAGGTCACCGTCAGCAGCCCATCGACACGGTCCACGGTGAACCGCACCTTGTCGCCCGCCTGCACCCGCGTCAGCATCGCCGGGTCCTTCACCCTGAAAATCATCGTCATCGCGCCCATGTCGAGGTTGCCGATCGGCCCGTGACGAATCGTCAGCTTGCCGGCCCCGGCATCGACCTTGCGGATTTCGCCTTCCACTTCGGGTAACGGCGCCTGCGCCGTGGCGGTTGCCACTGGCGCATCGGACGCATCGGACGCATCGGCCGTGACCGCCAGCGAAGCGGGGGACGCCCCGGCCAGCAGGGCCAGCAGCGTTGCGGTTGCCATCGTGTGTTTCATTTCTGTCCTTCGGTCGTGCGGCTTGAATGGTTGATCCGGCAAAGCGCCTATCGCGTGCGGCGCAGCGCCTGCGCCACGGGTTCGGTGTATTCGAATGCCACCGTGCCCTTGGGATGCCGATACCAGCCTGGATCGCGGTAGTCATTGGCCGCCATGCCCGCGCGCACCTTGAGCGTGGTGAACATGCCGCCCATCTCGATGGGTCCGAACGGGCCCTGGCCGCTCATCATCGGCAGCGTGTTCTCGGGAAGCGGCATTTCCATGCTGCCCATGTCGGCCATGCCCGCCTGGCCCATCGGCATGTAGTCGGGTACCAGCGCGTTCATGCGGCTGGCCAGGTCCTTCTGTTTCACGCCGATCATCGTGGGCAGGTTGTGGCCCATCGCGTTCATCGTGTGGTGCGACTTGTGGCAGTGGAAGGCCCAGTCGCCCGGGTTGTCGGCCACGAACTCGATGGCACGCATCTGGCCCACCGCGACATCGGTGGTCACTTCCGGCCAGCGTGCCGACGGCGGCACCCATCCGCCATCGGTGCCCGTTACCTCGAAGCGGTGGCCGTGCAGGTGGATAGGGTGGTTCGTCATGGTCAGGTTGCCCATGCGGATGCGCACCCGGTCGCCCAGCCGCACGGGCAGCACGTCGATGCCCGGAAACACCCGGCTGTTCCATGTCCACATGTTGAAATCGGTCATCTCGGCCACGCGCGGCGTGTATGAGCCGGGGTCGATGTCGTAGGCGGCGATCAGGAACACGAAATCGCGGTCCACGCGCCGGGCGGCGGCATCGCGCGGATGCACGACGATAAAGCCCATCATGCCCATGGCCATCTGCACCATCTCGTCCGAATGGGGGTGGTACATGAAGGTGCCCGCATGGCGCATCTCGAATTCGTAGACGAACGTCTTGCCGGGCGGGATATGCGGTTGCGACAGCCCGCCCACGCCATCCATGCCCGCCGGCAGCAATACGCCGTGCCAGTGCACGGTGGTGTGTTCCGGCAGCTTGTTGGTGACGAAGATGCGCACACGGTCGCCTTCCACGCATTCGATCGTCGGTCCCGGACTCTGGCCGTTGTAGCCCCACAGATGGGCGGTCATGCCGGGCGCCAATTCGCGCTCGACCGGTTCGGCCACCAGATGGAATTCTTTCCAGCCATTGCGCATGCGCCAGGGCAGCGTCCAGCCGTTGAGCGTGACCACGGGCTGATAGGGCCGGCCGCTGGCAGGCGCAAGGGGGGGCTGGGTGGTGGCGCTGTGCTGCAGCGGTGCCTCGGGCAGGGCGGCCGCGCCCGCGCGCGACACCATTGCCGTGCCAAGCATGGCAGCCGCCGACTGCCCCAGGAAATTGCGTCGGGAAACCATTGTCATTGTCCTTGTGGGGTCGTGGCCGCAGGGGTGGCCGCTGTGGGTGCGACCGTCGCCGCGGCAGTTGGCGCAGCAGTGGCGTCCGGCAGGCGGCCGCCCAGCGCGCCGCGCAGCTCGGAATCGGCCAGCCAGAAGTCGCGCTGCGCGTCGAGATAGCCGTTCACGGCGTTGACCTGTTCGCGCGCGTCGGTCAGCAGTTCGAACACGCTGACCAGCATGCCGTTGTAGCGCAGCAGGCTTTCGTCGACGATGCGCTTGCGCAGCGGCACCACTTCGTCGCGATAGTGCAGGGCGATGTCGTAGCGCGCCCGGTAACCGGCGTAGGTCTCGCGCACCATCGACCGGGCGTTGATCGCCTGTTCTGCCAGCCGTGCCGCCGCCTGCATGTAGACGGCTTCGGCACGGGCCACGCGGGCGCCGCCCCAGTCGAACAGCGGCACCTCGATGTCGATGCCGTAGCCCGTCTCGCGCGGCCGGCTGGTCTCGGAGTTATGGATATAGCTGACGTCCAGCACGCTGATGAAGCGCGTGGCGCGGGTCAGGCCGAGCGAGCGCGACAGGCTGTCCAGTTGCAGGCGGCCGGCCTGCAGGTCCAGGCGCTGCGACATCGCATAACCTTCCAGATCCTGCATGGCCGGACGCGCCTTGGGCAGGTCGGGCAGGCGGTCTGGCAGCGTGTAGGCGATGTCCGTACCCCACAGCCCCAGCTCGCGCGTCAGCTGTTCGCGCGCCGCCAGCGCC
Organism: Ralstonia sp. 25mfcol4.1; assembly: GCF_900104095.1. Lineage (GTDB taxonomy): Bacteria > Pseudomonadota > Gammaproteobacteria > Burkholderiales > Burkholderiaceae > Cupriavidus. The sequence continues at coordinate 392,896 of NZ_FNJO01000005.1, forward strand.
CGCTGGCGGGCGCGCGCCAACTGCGCCGCGGCTTCGGCATAGAAAGCCTGCTCGCGTGCATGATCGAGTGCACTGACATTGCCGGCGCGGGCCAGGTCGCGCGCAAACAGCGCGCCGGTTTCGGCGGCCCGGCGTACCTTTTCGGCATAGCGGGCGGCCTGCCCGGCGGCAACGGCCTCCACCCAGGCGCGACGGGTGGCCTCGGCCCGACGCAGTGTGGCATCGGCCACGGCCAGGCGCGTCTGCGCAAAGCGGCCTTCCTCGATGCGGGCGGCAAAGGGCAGCGCCAACAGGTTCATGAGGCCGATGGTGACTGCCCGGTCGATCTTGAGTTCGTCGCCCGAGGTCTTGCGGCTGAACGAGAAACCGGGGTTCGGCAGGCGCGTGGCCTGCACGTAGTCGGCCTCGGCGATGCCCAGGTCGGCGTACTGGGCCTGCAGCCCGGCATTGTTGAGCAGCGCCACCTGAATTGCGGCATCGGCATCTAGTGGTTTCGCCAGAAGCTCGCGCGTGCGGTCGCGCAGTGCATTGCGATCGGCGTCGCTGCGCGCCCAGATGGCATCCTTGCCCAGCCTGTCGCGCGCGGTGTCGGCAACCGGGCCGAAACCGCCGTCGGGCGCAAAGCCCGCACACCCCGTGAGGAGGATCGCCGTGGCCAGTGGAACCGCGGCGCGACGGAAGATAGCGTTCATCATCGCAGGGCTCCGTCAGTGCGCGTGATGGCCGGCGTGGCCACTTTGGTCCACCTGTCCTGCGGCCGGTGCGGATGCCGGCGCGGCGCGGGTGCCCTGCGACATGCGGTGGCCGGCATGCGGGTCGGCCGCCGGGGCGGCACCCGGTGTGACGTCGGCATTCGACTGGCGCCAGGGCGAGACCTTGGGACTCTGGTAGGGGACGTAACCGGCCAACGGCGCGATGTCGGGCAGCGGCGGCACGGGGGCGGCAGCGTTCAGCGGATCGGGCAGATCGGGCGGGTGGGCCGGATGGACGGCAGGCGCCGACGCCTGGGCCACGGCAAGGGCCGGTGCAAGCGTCAGCAGCCAGGCCACGGCGACAGTGCGCACGGCGGGCATGACAACCTCTTGAATCTTGGGCCGCCGCACGCGGCGGTTCAGGCCGTGCGGCAGGCGAATACGGGGATGGATCGGCGCGGACGATTCAGTCGACTGCGCCCTGGGCGCCGGTTCAGGCGCGGGGACGAGCGTGCGAAGGACGCACCTCGGGTGTCAGCAACGACGGGCAGGCGGCCGGTCGGCAGGCAGCGGAAGCTGGCTGGCAAAGCTGGCCGGGGTGGCCAGCGGGAGGGCGTGGCGGCGGTGTTGCAACGCCACGAGGGGGATTTCCGGCAGCAGCATGGCGCTGGCTGCGCAGGCGCCGCACGCGCTGCAATGGCCGGCGGCATGGTGCGGATGGTCGGCCGGCTGGTCAGGCGTGGCGCCGGCAGGATGGACGTCGTGCCACACTGGCATATCGGCGTCGTCACTCGCGCCCGCCTGATGGCAGTGCGCGTGGTCCATCTGGACCATCTGGCCAGCCTGGTCCACCACCATCACCGCCCCGGCTTCAGCTTCCGCCTTGATGGCGGCATGTCGTTCCGGCATTGACAGGCCCGCGGCTTCCGTGACGCTGCAGATCATCATGACGGCCGCGGCCGCGCCCTGGATGGGCAGCGCGAACATGGCAAGACACAACAGGAAGCTGGCGAACAGACGTTTCATCAGAATTTGACTAGACCTGCCCGGTCAGTGGCGAGGCAGGCTGCCACAATCGGGGCAGCGGGCATTGTACTGTGTTTGACGGCAGGATTTCGCCGATTGACGATGACATTCCTGCAATGTTCCACAAAATGCGTCTAACCTCGGATAGTGTCTAGGTTCTGCAATAAACCGAAACGGCGGCACCGGCGGTTGGCCGGCGCCCGGAAGTGAATTCCCATGCGTATCCTGATTGTCGAAGACGAACCGAAGGCCGGCGATTACCTGCTCAAGGGCCTGACGGAGTCCGGCTTCGTGGCCGACCTGGCGCGCGACGGCGTGGACGGCCTGTCCCATGCCCGCGAGCAGCACTACGACCTGATCGTCCTGGACGTGATGCTGCCCGGCATCGACGGCTGGCAGGTTCTGCGCGAACTGCGGCGCGACAAGGACACCCCGGTGCTGTGCCTGACCGCGCGCGACGAACTCTCGGATCGTCTCAAGGGTCTGGAACTGGGCGCCGACGACTATATGGTCAAGCCGTTCGCGTTCGCCGAACTGGTGGCGCGCATCCGTACCATCCTGCGCCGGGGGCCGTTGCGCGAGAGCGAATTCATGGAAGTGGCGGACCTGCAGATCGACACGATCCGGCGCCGCGTCACGCGTGCCGGCCAGAAGATCGACCTGACGTCGAAGGAATTCGCGCTGCTGCAACTGCTGGCGCGGCGTCGCGGCGAGGTGCTGTCGCGCTCGCTGATCGCCTCGCAGGTGTGGGACATGAACTTCGACAGCAACACCAATGTGGTGGATGTGTCGATTCGCCGGTTGCGCGCCAAGGTGGACGACCCTTTCCCGAAGAAGCTGATCCATACGCGCCGGGGCATGGGCTACGTGCTCGATGAGTCGGAAGAAGCATGAGCGTCGCAACATGAGGCGCCTCGTGCGCATGCGGCGCGCGCTGAAGGCGTGGATGCCCGCGTCGCTGACTACCCGGCTTGCGCTGGCCTATGGCCTGACCACGGCCGCGATCCTGGTCGGAGTGGCCACCTATCTGTCCAGCGCGCTTGGCAGCCAGTTGCAGTCGCGCGACGAATCCGAACTCGTGGGCGAAGTGCTGCTGGTACGCCATCTGTTGCGCGAGGTGGCCGACGAAACCGAAATCCGCACCGATACGCATCGATTTGCGGATATTGCGATGGGTCATGAGGGGCTGATCCTTGTCGTGCGCAACGCGGCAGGCGACCCCCTGATCTCGCTGAATCCCCATAACGAAACCCTGCCGCCGCTGCGCGTGCTGCCGCTGTCCACGGCCCCTGACAAGTCGCAGCTGCAGACCTGGCATCCGCGCAATGGCGTGCCGTCGCGCGGCATGGCCGCCCTGGGCCAGATTGGCGACACGGGCCGGACCGTCGAGATCATCGTGCTCAGCGACGCCGGCTACCGCGTGGCGCTGATGCGCGAGTATCGCGGCGAACTGCTCGGCGCGGTGCTGTGCGGGGCGATTGTGGCGGCAGCGCTGGGCTTCGTGCTGGCCCGCCGGGGCCTGCGCATGTTGCGGCGCATGGCCAGCGATGCGGCGGCGGTGACTACCAGCCGCCTGGCGACGCGGCTCGATGTCGGCGGCGCGCCGGAAGAATTGCGCGAGCTTGCCGGGGCGCTGAACGGCATGCTGGCCCGGCTGCAGGACAGCTTCACGCGCCTGTCGCAGTTCTCGGCCGATCTGGCGCACGATTTCCGGACGCCCATCAGCAACCTGGTAGGGCAGACGCAGGTAACGCTGGCCCAGCGCCGCACGCCCGCCGAGTATGAGACGGTGCTCGAATCGAACCTGGAAGAGTACGAGCGCCTGTCGCGCATGATCGAGAACATGCTGTTTCTGGCGCGTGCGGACAACGCGCAGGTGGCGCTGGGCGCCCGCCCGCTCGATGCACGCGCCGAACTCGACAAGGTGGCGGAGTATTTCGAGGCCGTGGCGGCCGACCGGAACCTGACGGTAATGGTGTCGGGCCACGCCACCGTCGTGGCCGACCAGACGTTGCTGCGCCGCGCCATCATCAACCTGCTGGACAACGCGCTGCGTCACGCGCCGATGGGCAGTGCCGTGCGCATGGCCGTGGCCCGCAACGGCACGGACGGGACCGCGATCACCGTGACCAACGGCGGCCCCGCGATCGAGGCCGATGCCTTGCCACATCTGTTCGGACGCTTCTATCGCGCCGATCCGTCGCGCCGGAATTCGTCGGGATCCACCGGCCTCGGTCTGGCGATTGTCGACACGATCATGCGGCTGCACGGCGGCAGCGTGTCGGTGACCAGTGTCGAGGAGCAGACCCGCTTCGAACTCGAGTTTCCTGACAATTCTGTCAGTAGGGCAGGCGCATAATGGCGCCGCGCGGACTATCCGTCCGCGGACCCTACAGGAGACCGACATGCAGGTGCAACCGTATCTAGACTTTGGCGGACGCTTTGATGAGGCCATGGCCTTCTATGGCCAGGTGATGGGCGCAAAGGTGACATTCCTGATGCGCTACAAGGACACTCCTCCGGGCGGCGGCGAGCCGCCGTCAGCGGCATGGGCAGAGAAGGTCATGCACGCCAACGTCCAGATCGGCGATAGCCAGATCATGGCGTCGGACGGCCGCGAGGGACAGACCCCGGCGTTTTCGGGCTTCATGCTGTCTGTAGGCTACGTGCCGAACGCCGAAGGCAAGCGCATTTTCGACGCGCTGTCCGAAGGCGGACAGGTCATCATGCCGTACCAGAAGACCTTCTGGGCCGAAGGCTTCGGCATGGTGGTCGACAAGTTCAAGATGACCTGGATGGTGAACTGCGAGCATTGAGGCTTGGCCAGCCTCTCCCCCAAGCAGGAGAGGCTGGCCCGCGTCAGCGCGAGACGGCGCCGGCTGGTTCGGCCGCCGTTTCCGTCCCGCGCCCATGCGCCCATCTGTACAGCACCGGCAGTACCAGCAGCGTCAGCGCCGTCGACGACAATATCCCGCCAATGACCACGGTCGCCAGCGGCCGTTGCACCTCGGCGCCGGTACCGGTGGCAATGGCCATCGGCACGAATCCCAGCGAAGCCACCAGCGCCGTCATCAGCACCGGCCGCAGACGCGTCAGCGCCCCGTGGAACACCGCGTCATCGAGCGATTCGCCTTGCTCGCGAAGGCCACGGATAAACGACAGCATCACCAGCCCGTTGAGCACGGCCACCCCGGACAGTGCGATAAAGCCCACCGCCGCCGAGATCGACAGCGGAATCCCGCGCAGCCACAGTGCAAGCACGCCGCCGGTCAGGGCAAACGGAATGCCGGTGAACACCAGCAGGCCGTCGCGCGCATTACCGAACATCACAAACAGCAGCACGAAGACCAGCAGCAGCGCCAGCGGCACCACGATCTGCAACCGCTCGGTGGCGGACTGCAATTGCTCGAACGTGCCGCCCCAGGCAATCCAGTAACCGGCCGGAATCTGCACGCGCGATTCGATGGCCGACATGGCCTCGGGGACGAAGCCGCCCACATCCCGGCCGCGCACATTGGCGCTGATCACGATGCGGCGCTTGCCGTTTTCGCGCGATACCTGATTGGGGCCTGGCGATACGTCTAGCGTAGCAATTTCGCCAAGAGGGATGTAGCTGGTGCCGCCGTTGGCGCCTCGGGGCAGCGGAATCGGCAGGCGCCGCAGGGCCTCCACGTCGGAACGGATGCCTTCGGGCAGCCGCACGCCGATATTGAAGCGGCGGTCGCCCTGGTAAAACACCCCCGCATCGCGGCCGCCGATGGCGATGGCCACGGTGTCCTGCACGTCGATCATGTTCAGCCCGTAGCGCGCGGCGCGGGCGCGGTCCACCTCGACGGTCAGCACGGGCAGGCCGGTGGTCTGCTCGACCTTGACTTCCGTGGCTCCGGGCACCGACTGGAGCACCTGGGCGATCTTCTGCGCCGTGGCGTCCAGCACCGCGTTGTCGTCGCCAAACAGCTTGACCGCGACGTCGCTGCGCACGCCGGAAATCAGCTCGTTGAAGCGGAGCTGGATCGGCTGGGAAAACTCGTAGCGATTGCCCGGAATGGTCTCCAGTTCGGCCTCCATCGCCGCGCGCAGCGCATCGCGCGAGCGGCCCGGATCCGGCCACTGATCGCGCGGCTTCAGCATGATGTAGGCATCCGACGCATTGGGCGGCATCGGGTCGGAAGCAATCTCGGCCGTGCCGGTGCGCGAGAACACGCGTTCGATTTCCGGAAATTTCGCCTTGAGACGGGCCTCGACCTGCTGCTGCATCGCCACCGACTGCGTCAGGCTGGTGCCCGGAATGCGCAGTGCCTGTACCGAGAAGTCGCCCTCGTTCAGGTTCGGGATGAACTCGCTGCCCAGCCGCGTGGCCAGCAGGCCGCTGAGCAGGATGGCCACCACGGCCGCCGTCAGCACCACCGGCGTATTGGCCAGCGCATGCCTGAGGGCAGGCTCGTACCGGCGCCTGGCCCAGCCCATGATGCGGTTTTCCTTTTCGGCGACACGGTCACCGATGAACAGCGCGACCGCCGCGGGCACAAAGGTCACGGACAGGATCAGCGCGCCCAGCAGCGCCACCACCACCGTCATCGCCATCGGGTGGAACATCTTGCCTTCCACGCCGGTCAGCGCAAAGATCGGCACGTAGACGATCATGATGATCAACTGCCCGAATACCAGCGGGCGCCGGGCCTCGCGGGCGGCGGCAAACACCTCCTCGAAGCGTTCCGCGCGGGTCAGCGGGCGGCCCAGTTTTTCCCGGGCATGGGCCAGGCGTCGCACGCAGTTTTCGACGATCACCACCGCGCCGTCAACGATGATGCCGAAGTCCAGCGCACCCAGGCTCATCAGGTTGGCGCTGATCCGGTACGTGACCATGCCTGTAAATGTAAACAGCATCGACAGCGGAATCACCATCGCCGTGATCAGCGCCGCCCGCAGGTTGCCCAGGAACAGGAACAGCACCGCTATCACCAGTACGGCGCCTTCCAGCAGGTTCTTCTTGACCGTGCCGATGGCCTTGTCGACCAGCGTCGTGCGGTCATAGACCGTGACGGCCTTCACCCCGGCCGGCAGGGACTTGTTGATCGCGGCCATGCGCGTGTCCACCGCACGCGACACGGCCCGGCTGTTCTCGCCGATCAGCATGAACACCGTGCCCAGGACCACCTCGCGGCCATTATCCGTAGCGGCCCCGGTGCGCAGTTCGCGGCCGAGCCCCACATCGGCCAGGTCGCGCACGCGAATCGGCTGGCCCTGCGCCGTGCCGACGATCACCTCGCGGATATCGTCGATCGACTTCACCTGCCCGGGCGCCCGCACCAGGTACTGTTCGCCGCGCCGCTCGATATAGCCGGCGCCGACGTTGCCGTTGTTGCGCTCCAGTGCCTGCACCACGTCTTGCAGCGACAACCCGTAGGACGCCATCTTCTCCGGGCTCGGCGCCACCAGGTATTCCTTGGCGAAACCGCCAATCGAGTTGATCTCGGTCACCCCAGGCACCGTGCGCAGTTGCGGCTTGATGATCCAGTCCTGGATTTCGCGCAGGTCCGTGGGCGTATACGCGGTGCCGTCGGGCTTGCGCGCGCCGGGCTCGGCTTCCACGGTCCACAGGTAGATTTCGCCAAGGCCGGTGGAGATCGGCCCCATCTGTGGCGAAATGCCGGAGGGCAGGTGCTCGCGGGCTTCCTGGATGCGCTGGTTGACCAGTTGCCGCGCAAAGTAGATGTCCGTGCCGTCCCGGAAAATCACCGTGATCTGCGACAGGCCGTAGCGGGACAAGGACCGCGTCTGCTCCAGACCCGGCAGGCCGGACATCGCGGTCTCCAGCGGATAGGTAACGCGCTGCTCGGCTTCCAGCGGCGAATAACCGGGCGCCTCGGTGTTGATCTGCACCTGCACGTTGGTGATGTCGGGCACGGCATCGATCGGCAGGCGGCTGTAGTTGTAAACACCCAGCCCCGCCATGGCGAGCACGCCCAGCATGACCAGCCATCGCTGTACGATGGCAAACCGGAGAATACGTTCGAACATGGCGGCCTCCGGTCAGTGCGCGTGCTCGGCGCTGGCCTTGCCCTGTTCCGCCTTCAGCACGAAGCTGTTCGCGGAGACATAGCGCGTGCCGGCTGTCAGGCCATCGACGATTTCAATGCGCTTGCCGTCGGTGCGCCCCGTCTTGACCGCGCGCGCCGCAAAGCCGCCTGGCACCTCGACGTAGACCTGCTGGCGGTCGCCGTCGGTCTGCAGCGCATCGCTGTCGATGACCACGGCGGCGTCGGTTTCGCCGGTGGCGACGCTGACGGTGACGAACAACCCCGGCCGCCATGCCATCTGCGGATTGGACAACGTCACGCGCGCCGTGGCCGTGCGGGTCTGCTGGCCCAGCAGGGCGCCCACGTACGAAATCCTGCCTTCGGCGGTGCCGTCGAAGGCGGCGGATGTCACCCGGACCGCCTCACCGAGCCTGACATGTCCCAGGTCCTTGGCCGCGATCACGAACTCGGCCCAGACCGTGTTCAGGTCGGAAATCGTAAAGACCGCGGTTTCGGCCGCCACGGCCTCGCCCAGTGCGAGATGCTTTTCCACCACGATGCCGTCGAACGGCGCGCGCAGCTCGAACTGGTTGATGGCGCGGGCCGACGTCGTGGCACCGATCGCGGTCAGCTTCTGCCGCGCGTTCTGCGCGGCGATTTCGGCTTCCTGCAGTGCGGTGCGGGCGGCCAGGAAGTCCTGCTCCGCCGACACCTTGTCTTCCCAAAGTTTCTTTTCCCGTGCGTAAGTGGTGCGGGCCAGTTCCAGCCGGCGCTGGGCGGCCAGCAGTTCGCTGCGCTGGTCGGACAACTGGGTGCTGGCGAATACAGCCAGCAGGTCGCCTTTCTTCACGCGCTGGCCCAGGTTAGCCACCACCGATTCGGCGACGCCCGCCACACGCGGCACGACGTGCGCGGTGCGGTCCTCGTTGAACTTGATTTCGCCGGGAAATTCCACGGCGCTGCGAATCCTGCCTGGCCCGGCGCTGGATATCGACAGGCCGGCGTTGCGGATCTGCTCCGGCGTCATGGGGATCTGGCCGGCGTCCTCGTCTGCGTGGTCTGCGTGGTCGCCATGACCGGCGTGGCCGGCTTCCGTGGCCGAGGCCGGCGCGGCATGCGCGGCCTCGCCTTCGCCTTCATGGCTGTGGCCGTCGCCGCGCCCAACCAGCAGCAGCGCCAGCGCGGCCATCAGGCCGGCGATCACGATGGCGGCAATCGCTGCGCCTTGTTTGCGAGTCAAAGTCATCACGGTATTCCTTGGGTTGGCGCGTCAGCGGCCAAGAATGCGATCGATCGTGGTGGCGGCCTGCCAACTGCTGGCGACGACACCGAGATAGCGGATGCGGGCCTGGAACAGCGTGCGCTGCGCATCCAGCACATCGAGATAGTTGAATTTGCCAGCCTCGAACCCCTGCGTGGCCGCCTGGAAGGCGCGCTCAGCGGCGGGCAGGACGGTCTCGCGCAAGGTCAGCGCCGAGGTGCGCGACACGTTCAGCTGGCTGGATGCCTGCTGCAGGTCGTGATCCAGCCGCAGCCGCGTGGCGCGCAGTTCGTCGGCCGCCTTGTCCGCCTGGCGGATGGCGGTGTAGAGGTTGCCCTGGTTGCGATCAAACAATGGCAGCGGAATGGCGATGCCCAACACGGGGAAAGTGCCGCGCTCCGGGGCACCGTTGTCGCGCTTGGCACCCACGCTGAGCGTCACGTCCGGGTACTGGCGGCTGCGCTGCACGTTGATTTCGGCCTGCCGCCGATCCAGTTCCCGTTCGCTGGTCAGCAGCGCGGGCGCGTTGTCGAGCGATTGGCGGAGCAGGGCGGATGCCGGTCGGGCCGGCAGGTTGTCCAGCTTGCCGTCGGCTTCCGAAAAACGCGGGGACGGATTGCCCCACAGCGTGGCGAGGGTCTGGCGGGCAGCCACGAGCCCTGCATCGGCCTCGGCGCGCTCCAGTTCGGCATTGGCCAGTTCGACCTGGGCCTTGGTTTCCTCCACCGGCGAGATCTTTCCCGCCGCCACGCGGCGCGCGGCCGCTTCGGCGCCGCGCCGGGCGATATCGACGGACCCGGCGGCCAGCCTGATGCGTTCCTGGGCGATCAAGACGTTGAAGAAAGCGCCGATCACGGTAGCGCGCAGATCCGCCTGCGCGGCCCCGAGCTGGGCTTGCGCCACGTCGCGTGCGCGCTGTGCGGCGCCGATGCGCGCGCCGCGCTTGCCGCCAAGTTCCACCGGCAGGTTCATCTGGGCGGTGGTGGTACGCGTGGCCTGCCGCGTGTCTTCCATCTGGACCGACACTTCGGGATTCGGGATCACGCGGGCCTGGGTAATGCCGCCTTCGGAGGCATCCACTTCGATCCGCGCGGCCGACAGCGTGGGGTTCTGCGACGCCGCCAGCGCCAGCGCGGCTTCGAGCGTCAGGGCGCCGGGCGGCTCCTGGACACCGGATGCGGCGTCCTGAGCGGACGCCCCGGGCGTGAAGAATGGGCTGCACAACGCGGCCGCCAGCCCGAGCGGCAATAAAAGGCTTCTCATCGAATTCACCAGATCACGCAGGAGAAAATCGGCGAGACGCGAAACGATACCGCCTGGCGGTATCGGGATGACAGGGTCAGTCGTGCGTCCCGCCGGCTAGGCGAGGCGCAGCCACTGGGGCCGGTCGGGGACGGGGGCTGGAATGGAGCCGAACGCGTACTGGTGCGGCTGGTAGCGCAAGGTGACGTAGCGATAGTCACCGGGCATGCGGAGTTCGGCAAAGACGCCGTGCGAGCCGGGGAAGTGACAGGCGGTGCAGTCGCCGTCGGGCAGGTTGGCCGCCTTTGCGGTGGTCTTGCCGGCCGTTTTGCCGGCCTTGTGCCCGTCGTTGCCGTGCTCGTGCGTGTGATGGCCGAAATGGCTGGTCATCGCGGCCGGCAGGTCGGCCGATTCGTGCGCGCAATAGGCCGCCGCGCCGGCCCAGGCAAACTGGAGCGGCAGCAGGATCGACAGGAAGACGAGCAGCAGGCGGCGCATGGGCAGCGATTATAGGCCGCCGCTCCGGCGGTGAGCATTACGTTGATGTCATCGTCGGGGTCTTTTCGGGCAATGCTTGACCTTGAAGTGGCTACAGGGTCTTCAATAGCGGGCAACAACGCATAAATGGATAACCGCCATGGCTCGTACCACCCCTGAAAACCAGCTGCCGCCCGCTTCGGCAGCCCGCGGTCTTGGGCACGACCATTCACACGACCACGACCACGACCACGATCATGGTCATGACCACGCGCATGCGCACGGTCACGACCATTCGCACGATCACGACCACGGCCCGACTCCCGCGAGTTGCGGCTGCGGCACGAGCTGCGGCGCCCCGATGACGGTGGGCCCGCCAGTTGACGCACCCGCTGGCACACGATCGGCCGCTTACCGCATCGAGGCGATGGACTGCCCGACAGAGGAAACGCTGATCCGGAACAAGATCGGCAACATGGGCGGCGTGGCGGCGCTCGACTTCAACCTGATGCAGCGCGTGTTGACCGTACATCACACGCTCGATTCGCTCGATCCGGTCGTCCAGGCCATCGCATCGCTGGGCATGAAAGCCGAACCGCTGTCGGACGACAGCGCCAAAGCGGCCGTGGCGGAACCGGGCAAGCCGTGGTGGCCGCTGGCGCTGGCCGGTGCGGCGGCCATCGGCGCCGAAGTGGCCGAGTGGTTCCACATCGGCACGCCTTATCTGCCGGCGGCGCTGGCGTTGGCAACGGTGCTGATGTCGGGCCTGGGCGTCTATCGCAAGGGCTGGATCGCGGTGCGCAACGGCAATCTGAACATCAACGCGCTGATGAGCATTGCCGTCACGGGTGCCATGGTGATTGGCCAGTGGCCGGAGGCGGCGATGGTGATGGTGCTGTTCGCGCTGGCCGAGCGGATCGAGGCAGCCTCGCTGGACCGCGCCCGCAATGCCGTGCGGGGGCTGATGGCGATGGCCCCGGAGCAGGCCACCGTGCTGCAGGCCGATGGCACCTGGCAGGCCGTGGAAGCGCGCGCGGTGGCGGTGGGGGCGACAGTGCGGCTGCGCCCCGGCGAACGGGTGGCGCTGGACGGGCGCGTGCTGCGCGGCCAGTCGGCGCTTGATCAGGCGCCGATTACTGGCGAGAGCGTGCCGGTGGACAAATCGCAGGGCGATCCGCTCTATGCCGGTTCGATCAATCAGTCAGGCGAACTCGAATACGCCGTGACGGCGCCCGCCAACGATTCCACGCTGGCGCGCATCATCCATGCCGTGGAAGCCGCGCAGGGCAGCCGCGCACCGACCCAGCGTTTCGTGGACCAGTTCGCGCGGATCTATACGCCGGTGGTTTTTGCCATCGCGCTGGGCGTGGCTGTGATTCCGCCGCTGGTCCTGGGCGGCGACTGGCTGGATTGGATCTACAAGGCGCTGGTGTTGCTGGTGATCGCGTGTCCGTGCGCACTGGTGATCTCCACGCCGGTGACGATCGTCAGCGGACTGGCGGCGGCGGCCCGGCGGGGCATCCTGATCAAGGGCGGCGTCTATCTGGAGCAGGGCCGGCATCTGTCATGGCTGGCGCTGGACAAGACCGGCACGCTGACGCACGGCAAGCCGGCGCAAACCGACATGGCGCTATTGGTGGACGACCTGCCGCAGGCGCGCGCCATCGCTGCAAGCCTGGCTGCGCGATCGGACCACCCGGTGTCGCGCGCGGTTGCCACGGCGGCGGACGCCGATGGCGTGGCGCGGCTGGAAGCGAGCGATTTCGCGGCCTTGCCCGGGCAGGGCGTACGTGGCACGGTGGATGGGGTGGCGTACAGCTTCGGCAATCACCGGCTGATCCACGATCTGGGCGCATGTTCGCCGGCCCTGGAAGCACGGCTGGAGGCCATCGAGCGGCAGGGCAAGACCATCGTGATGCTCGCGGCGATGCCCGGCAACGGTCAGCCGGCCCGTGCGCTGGCGCTGTTTGGCGTGGCCGACACGGTACGCGAGACCAGCCGGCAGGCCATCGAACAGCTGCACGCGCTGGGCGTGAAAACGCTGATGCTGTCGGGCGACAACCCGCATACGGCGCAGGCCATTGGCCAGGCGGTGGGAATCGACGAGGTGCGGGGCAATCAGTTGCCGCAGGACAAGGCCGATGCCATCGCCGCGCTGGCGGGGCAGGCGCATACACATGCCAACAAGGTCGGCATGGTGGGCGACGGCATCAACGATGCGCCCGCGCTGGCACGGGCCGATATCGGTTTTGCGATGGGAGCGGCGGGCACGGACACGGCCATCGAAACCGCCGACGTGGCGCTGATGGACGATGACCTCCGCAAGATCCCCGCCTTTGTGCAGCTATCGCGCCGTACGTCGGCCATCCTCAGGCAGAACATCACGCTGGCGCTGGGCATCAAGGTGGTATTCCTGGCCCTGACCGTGATGGGCATGGGGACCATGTGGATGGCGGTGTTTGCCGATATGGGCGCGAGCCTGCTGGTGGTATTCAACGGGCTCCGCCTGACGCGCAGGGGCGCGGCCTGACCCTGGGTCGGCGAACCCAGGGCGCCGCCGATTACGGCTGGATGATCAACTCGCCGCTGCGGCCGGGGATTTCGCCCCAGGTGACCGGCAATTGCGGCAGATCGGTGCGGTCGATGTGCCGGTAGTAGGTGGCCATCGATACCAGATCGTGCCCTTGGGCGCGCCAGCCAGCCAGCAGCCTTTGGAAAACCGGGGCCAGCTTGCCGCCTTCCAGTTCGGTGTGGAGCGTGAAGACGTGGTCGTCGTCGCCTTCGGTCAGCTTCAGCACGGCGTGGTGAACGTTGTCCTCGGTCAGGTCGCCCACGCCGATCAGTTCGTCGAGTGTCGGCAGCGTGGTTGGCATTTGCACGTGGCGGCATGGTTTGCCCGCCACGGTCGGGATGTAGGGCGCCGTGCCCCGGCCATCCGACGCGTAGGTCATGCCCCAATCGTCGATCTGGCGAAACGCCTCTTCATTCATCTGCCAGCCTGCCGCGCCGTGCGTGGTGGGCGGCGTGCCGAAGATTTCCACGAATCGCTCGAACGACTGCTGCATCTGGCGGCGCGTCCACGCCGCATCGCGCCCGCGCACGTTGTCCTGCCAGTAGACATGGTCCCAGGTATGGATGCCGCACTCGTGGCCCGCGGTAGCCGCGGCACGCATCTCGGCGGCGCCCTTGCGGCCGATGTCGGGCCCCGGCAGCAGCACGCCGTACATCAGCGTGCGCAGGCCGTAGTTCGACACCACCGACGTGCGCGACACCTTTTTCAGGAAGCCAGGACGAAATACGCGGCGCAGCGCCCAGCCCGTGTGGTCCGGGCCAAGGCTGAACAGGAACGTCGCTTCCGCCTGATGCGGAGACAGCATCGACAGCAGCGCGGGAACCCCTTCGCGGGTGCCGCGCAGCGTATCGACGTCGACTTTCAGGGCAATGCGGGCCATGGGGCGGTCAGTTGCTGCTGTCGACCAGCGTACGGGCGTCCACCACCTTGTCGCGGTAGGCCTCGAAGATGCGGCGCAGCGCCTGCTCCATCGTCACCTCGGGCTTCCAGCCCAGCTCGTCGATCGTGTTGTCGATCTTCGGCACGCGGTGCTGCACGTCCTGGTAGCCCTTGCCGTAGAACTCGCCCGACGACGTCTCCACGATCTGCGTCTTGCGCGCTTCCTCGGCGTACTCCGGATAATCGGCCGCCATCTTCAGCATCATCTCGGCCAGCTCGCGCACCGAGTGGATGTTCTTCGGGTTGCCGATGTTGAAGATCTTGCCGCTGGCCACGCCATCCTTGTTCTCGATGATCTGCATCAGCG
>NZ_FNJO01000011.1 GCF_900104095.1 Ralstonia sp. 25mfcol4.1
CGTTGATAGGCTGGGTGTGGAAGCGCAGTAATGCGTTAAGCTAACCAGTACTAATTGCCCGTAAGGCTTGATCCTATAACCAGTGTGTTTGACCTGGTGGGACGTGAGTCCGCGTGTGCCACATGGCATACAACACAACCTCTTTACTACACCCCGATTCGCTGCGCTGATGCATGTCAGCGCGGCAACCCGTCATGCCTGGTGACCATAGCAAGTTGGAACCACCCCTTCCCATCCCGAACAGGACCGTGAAACGACTTTGCGCCGATGATAGTGCGGACTACCCGTGTGAAAGTAGGTCATCGCCAGGCTCTTATACCCAGAACCCCCAAGCCCTCAAAGCTTGGGGGTTTTGCTTTGGGGCGACGAAACGCGAAAGCCGTTCCAGAGCTTGTATCGCCCGACTAAAAAACGCAAAAAAAGCCGGCGGATCTCCCCCTTGGCCTCCCGGCGCACCTGCCGTGGTTGGTCCCACCTGTCCATAGAACAAATTCGAAAAGCACAGCCCGTCATGTTGGCTGTTGTATTGAGGGTACCCGAGCATTCCGGGTACGCGATGCATCTGATATCGTCTGCCTCCAAGTGCTGAAAAATTCAGCACGAAGCAGTCAGCAATACCAAGCCTCGGCGCCGAACAGCCAGGATGTTGGGATTTCGACGAACGGGTAAGTATCGGGTATCAGGGTCCAGGGGGTTATCGTGGCCATGAAGTTTCGGCCAGCACTGGCTTGTGTGGTGAGCGCGCTCGCGCTCGCCGGTTGTGCATCATCGACGGTCGCACCGACCGATCCATCAAAGTTGGCCAACGTCTCGGACGGAAATTGCGCGACGTTCGCGCAAAAAGGCTTGCTGAACGCCGCCGTTCCAAGCCAGCCGGCCGATCCGCTCGCGCTGGCGAATCGGACGGCGCATCGGGCGGCGAATACCGGACCGAATAGCGCGGCCGAATCGGAAGCCGGCGGCGACGGCGAGGCTGAATCCGACGCCACGTCGTTACCGTTGCTGGCCGAACTGCCTCTTTTCTCGGCATTCGCCTCCCCTGCAGGCCCCACTGCGAGTCCGACAGGCTGGCAGCCCTGGAAGGTCAATCGCAACAAGACGCCCACCCGTTATTCGCTGACCGAAGTCGACCAGCGCACCGTGCTGCATGCCGAGGCCGACGGGTCCGCGTCGGGCCTCTACGTCCCGCTTGAACAGCGCGATCCCGGCATGTTGCGCTGGATGTGGAAGACGCGCGATGTGATCCGTGTCGCGGATAACGCGGTCAGCCATCGCGAGGATGCCCCACTGCGGATTTTCGTGGCATTCGATGGGGATCGCAGCACATTGTCGCTGAAAGACCAGTTGATGTACGAAATGGCGCGCATCACCACGGGGCGGGAAATGCCATATGCCACGTTGATGTACATCTGGGGCGGTAAGCGTCCGGTGGGCAGTGTTCTGAACAATCCGCACACGGACCGCGTTCGCATGATCATCGTGGATTCAGGCACGCGCCATACCAACGAATGGCGATGCCATGAACGTGACCTGCGTGCAGACTACCGCAAGGCGTTCGGCGCCGATCCCGGCAAGATCCTCGCGGTTGGCCTGATGACCGATACCGACAACACCAAGAGCCGCGCCGAAGCCTGGTACGGCGATATCGCGCTGGACTAAGCCGACCGCCGTTCCAGGCCGGACACCGGGGGCGCCCGCTAGCCGACGCTCAGGTCTTCCAGCGCCAGCAGCGCGAAGGTGGCGAGCCAGTGAGTCGCTACGTAGTGGCCTTCCACGGCCTGCGGCAGGGACACTTCCAGATGGTCGGACCAGGCGCGCACCGCCAGCGGCTGCAGTGGCGACGGCAAGGCCGGGCCCAGCAGCCGCCAGCACCAGGCGCGCGTCAAATTCAGACCGTCCAGATGAGACATTTTCGGATCGGTCCGATCCGCGACAGCCACTGGGGTCAGCCAGGTCCCGAGTTCTGCCTGTCCCGGCGAAAACAGCTCCCACCATTCCGCAAAGCCGCAGTCGTCCATCACCTGCCGCATCAGCACCGCCTCCATCAGGCCGCCCGACAGGAATTCGTCGCCGCCCGGCTCGTACCGGGCGGGATAGCGCAGGTCATGCGCGAACCAGCGATGAGCCCGGCGCACGATCGACTTGCGCAGGGCCGGATGCTGGTCCTGCCGCGCGTAGAACAGCGCCATCACCAGCGCAAACGCACTATTGAAATGGGTGCCGGTGCGAACCGGGAAGTCGGCGACGTCGATGTAGTCCATCAGACGCTGGGCCAGATGGTTGGCCAGCGGCGCGCAAGCGGCGGCCCACCTGGCCGCCTGCGGGTCTTTGAGACCCAGCGCACCCAGTTCGGCCTGCAGCCGCAGCACCCACGCCCAGCCGTAAGGCCGCTCGAAGGTTCGGGAGCCCGGCCGTTCGAAATAGGCCAGTTCCGTGGCGAACGCCTCCGGGCGGAACTGGGCATCGAGTGCTTCGCGGATACGGCCGCCATCCGGCAGGTTGGGACGCAAGACAAGCAGCCGCACCAGCAGCCAGTGCATGTGCACAGACGAATGCCAGTCGTAGCTGCCGTAGAAGACCGGGTGGCTGACCGCCGGCGCGGCCAGGTCGCCCGCATCCACCATCAGGTGGTCCACCTTGTACGGATACGGACGCACGATGTTGTCGAGCGCCACCTGGGCAAATCGCGCCGCCATGGCGTCGTCCAGCAGCGTATGAGGCATCGCGGGTCGCCTGAAACGTCGATCAGTGCCGGATCAGGCCGGCGCCAGCCATTTCTCCACCAGCTTGACGAAGAACGTGGCGCCCACCGGCAGCAGTTCGTCGTTGAAGTCGTAGCTGGGGTTGTGCAGCATGCACGGGCCCATGCCATGGCCAGCCTCGCGATGCGCGCCCTCGCCGTTGCCGATGAACAGGTAGCAGCCCGGCTTTTCCTGCAGCATGAACGAGAAGTCCTCGGCGCCCATGGTCGGTTCCACGTTGCCGTCGACGTTTTCGGCACCCACCAGTTCGCTGGCGATGCCCACCGCGAACTCGGCTTCGGCCGCGCTGTTGATGGTAGGCGGATAGTTGCGGCGGAATTCGAAATCGATCGTGCAATCGAACGCCTGCGCTACCGCCCGCGACACTTCTTCCATGCGCCGTTCGATCAGATCGAGCACTTCCACGGTGAAGGTGCGCACCGTGCCGCCCAGCCAGACTTCATTGGGCACGATATTGGTGGCGTCGCCGCCGTGGAACTGCGTCACCGAGATCACGGCGGTGTCGATCGGCCGCTTGTTGCGCGTGATGATGCCCTGCAGGGCCGATACGATCTGGGCGCCCGTGAACACCGGGTCGGCGCCGTTGTGCGGCATGGCTGCGTGCGCGCCCTTGCCGCGCACGATGATCTTGAATTCGTTGCTCGATGCCATCAGCGGGCCGGTCGTGGTGCCGAACGAGCCGACCGGCATGCCCGGCCAGTTGTGCATGCCGAATACGGCGTCGCACGGAAAACGGTCGAACAGGCCGTCCTTGATCATCTCGCGCGCGCCGCCGCCGCCTTCTTCGGCCGGCTGGAAGATCAGGTGCACGGTGCCGTCGAAATTGCGATGCTCGGCCAGGTAGCGCGCGGCGCCCAGCAGCATCGCCGTATGGCCATCATGGCCGCACGCGTGCATCTTGCCCTCGTGTTGCGAGCGATGGCCGAAGGTGTTGGCTTCCTGCAGCGGCAGCGCGTCCATGTCGGCACGCAGGCCGATGGTTCTGGCGCTATTGCCATGGCGGATGACGCCGACCAGGCCCGTAGTGCCCAGGCCCCGATGGACCTCGATGCCCCAGGATTCCAGGTTCTTGGCCACCACGTCGGCGGTGCGCTGTTCCTCGAAACACAGTTCGGGATGCGCGTGGATGTCACGTCGGATGGTGCGGATTTCGGCTTGCGCCTGCAGGATTTCGGGGATGAGCTTCATGATGCCGGTCCGGGCAAATGGGGCAATTGGATACCCCCGATCATACGACGCCTATCGTAGAAGCGCCAAAACAAGGCGATCCCGGCACCTCCGGCCGGCCCGGGGCACATGCCGGTGCGCGGACGAGCACGGCGGGCATACCTTGGCGCCGGCAGCGGTAACGGCCGGACGCCGTCCGCATCCGCGCGCTGGCGCAGCGCAGCATCGGGCGATGCCCCCCGGGCGGGTGGGTTTCCCCGCATGGCGGGCGCCCTGCAGTGCTGGAACAGTTCATGCTTGAAGAGCCCGGCCGGTCGCGTGCCACGTTGCCCAGCAGAACGCCGCACCAAAATGCGGCGCCCTGCGTGGGACATTCGGGACGGCGCGACTGATCCTTATCGTCATTTCAAGACTTCCCACTGGGAGAATCGTGCGATGTCCCTTCGTCACGTCAAGAAGGCTGTCGGCAAGGCGGTCGGTGCCGTCCTGCTGACCGGCGCCCTTGGTCTCGGCCTGGCCAGTCAGGCCCAGGCGGTCGATCTCAAGATCGCCATGAGTTCGCCGCCGACCTCAATGGATCCGCATTTCTATAACCTGTTCTCGAACATCAATGTGTCCGAGCACGTGTTCGAGACGCTGATCAAGCTCGACCCCGACAGCAAGGTGGTGCCGGGCCTGGCCGAATCGTGGAAGCTGGTCAACAACCTCACGTGGGAATTCAAGATCCGCAAGGGCGTGAAGTGGCATGACGGCACCGAAATGACCACCGACGACATCGCGTGGTCGCTGGACCGCCCGGCCACCATCGTCAACAGCCCGGGCAAGTTCGATGTGTACACCAAGGCGATCATCAACAAGAAGATCATCGACAAGTACACGATCCAGGTGACCACCAACCAGCCGTACCCGCTGATGCTCAACGACCTGACATCGGTGTTCATGGTCCAGAAGAAGGCCACGCAGGGCTTGTCTTCCGACGACTTTGCACAGGGCAAGGGCATGGTCGGCACCGGCCCGTTCAAGTTCGTCAGCTATGCGCGCGACGACCGGGTCGAACTGGTGAAGAACCCCGACTACTGGGGCCCCAAACCGGCCTGGGACAAGGTGACGCTGCGCTTCATCCCGAACCCGGCCACGCGCCTGGCCGCGCTGCTGTCGGGCGACGTGCAGGCCATCGAGAACGTCCCCACGCCGGACCTGCCGAAGGTGCGAAGCGATCCCAAGCTGTCGTTCTTCTCGAAGATCTCGCACCGCGTGATCTACCTGTACTTCGACGTCAAGCGCGACAAGTCGCCGTTCGTGACGACCAAGGACGGCCAGCCGATGGACAAGAACCCGCTGAAGGACGCGCGCGTGCGCATCGCCATCAGCACGGCCATCAACCGCCAGGGCATCAAGGACCGCCTGATGGAAGGCCTGTCCGAGCCGACCAACAACCTGGTGCCGCCCACGCTGTTCGGCCACAACCCGGCGCTGAAGACGCTGAAATACGATCCGGAAGCGGCCAAGAAGATGCTGGCCGACGCCGGTTATCCGAACGGCTTCGGGCTGACGCTGCATACGCCGAACAACCGTTACGTCAACGACGAGAAGATTGCGCAGACCATCGCGCAGAACCTGACCCGCATCGGCATCAATACCAAGGTGGAAGGCATGCCGATGGCCACGTACTCGTCGAAGGCGATCAAGCGCGAATGGTCGTTCGGCCTGGTGGGCTGGGGCGCCCAGACCGGTGAGGTCAGCTCGCCGCTGCGCGCGCTGGTGGCGTGTGAAGACTCGAAGAAGGGCTTCGGCACGACCAACTGGGGCGAGTACTGCAATCCGAAGATGGACACGGTGCTGGAAAAGGCACTGGCCACCGTGGACGACAACGAGCGATCGAAGCTGCTGCAGGAAGCCACGGCCATCGTGGTCCTGGACGGCGGCATCATTCCGATCCACCATCAGGTGACCACGTGGGCCACGCAGAAGGGCATCACGTATGTGCCGCGTACCGACGAACGTACCTACGCGCACCTGTTCAAGCCTGCCCAGTAAGCCAGCCGGGCAGGGCGGGGCCGCCAAGGGCCGGCGGCTCCGGTATGATCGCGGCCCCGGTCTTCCACGAGAAGCCGGGGCGATGTCCCCACGATGTCCCCCGTGGGCCGCGAACCCGCCGGCAGTGCGCCACCGCGCGCCGGCGAAAGGATAGGCGTCTGGAAAATGCTGGTCTTCATCATCCGGCGACTGATGCAGAGCGTGGTTGTGCTGCTGGTCATGTCGTTGCTCGTGTTTCTTGGCGTTTTTGCGATCGGCAATCCGATCGACATCCTGATCAGCCCGCAGGCCGACCAGGAAGACATCAAACGCACCATCGCCGCGCTCGGCCTCGACAAGCCACTCTGGGAGCAATACTGGATCTTCCTGCAGAACGCGCTGCACGGAAATCTGGGCACCTCGTTCGCGCACGGCACGCCGGCGCTGAAGCTGATCTTCGAACGCATGCCGGCCACGATGGAGCTGGCGGTGTGCGCCATCCTGCTGGCCATCGTGCTGGGCATCCCGCTGGGGCTGTGGGCAGGGCTGCGGCCGAACGGCGCGGCCGGCAAGACCATCATGACGGTGTCGATCCTGGGCTTCTCGCTGCCCACGTTCTGGGTCGGGCTGATGCTGATCATGGTGTTTGCCGTGCAGCTGGGCTGGCTGCCATCGAACGGGCGGGGTGAGACCGTCAGCGTGCTGGGCGTGCCGCTGAGCTTCCTGACCGTGGACGGCATCCGGCACCTGATCCTGCCGGCCGTGACGCTGTCGCTGCTGAACATCGCCATGGTGATCCGGCTCACGCGTGCCGGCACGCAGGAGGCGATGCTGCAGGACTACGTGAAGTTCGCCCGTGCCAAGGGGTTGTCCAACAGCCGCATCGTCGGCGTCCACGTTCTTAAGAATATTCTGATCCCGATCGTCACCGTGATCGCGCTGCAGTTCGGCTCGATCATCGCGTTCGCGATCGTGACCGAGTCGATCTTCGCGTGGCCCGGCATGGGCAAGCTGATCATCGATTCGATCCAGTTGCTGGACCGCCCGGTGATCGTGGCCTACCTGATGGTGATCGTGACGCTGTTCATCCTGATCAACCTGGTGGTGGACATCGTCTACAGCATGCTCGATCCGCGCGTGCGCATTGCCGACAACAAGGGCTGAGCCATGAGCACATCGACCGTTCCCCAGCAAGCCCCGGCCCAGCCGGCGCCGGCCGCCAAGGACCAGACCCCGTGGCGCCGCTTCGCGCGGCAGTTCTTCGAAAGCAAGCTCGCGGTGCTGGGCCTGGTGACGCTGCTGCTGATTATCCTGATCGCGATCTTCGCGCCGCTGCTGGCACCGCAGAATCCTTATGACCTGGCCACACTGGACGTGCTCGACGCGCGCCTGGCGCCGGGCGAGCAGGCCGGCAGCGGCATGACGTTCATCATGGGCTCCGACGAGCAGGGCCGCGACATGCTGTCGGCCGTGATGTACGGCCTGCGCATCAGCGTGGGCGTGGGCGTGGTCAGCACGGTGATCGCCCTGCTGCTCGGCGCCACGCTGGGGTTGCTGGCCGGCTTTCTCGGCGGGCGCACCGAGGCATTCATCATGCGTGTGGCCGATCTGCAGCTGTCGTTCCCGCCGATCCTGCTGGCGCTGATTCTTCTGGCGTTCTTGCGACCCGGCATCGGCAATATCGTGATCGCGCTGGTGGCGGTGCAATGGGCCTACTACGCCCGCACCACGCGCAGCGCGGCGCTGGTGGAGCGGCGCAAGGAATATATCGAGGCCGCCACCTGCCTGGGGCTGCCGCCGCAACGCATCATGTTCCGCCACCTGCTGCCCAACTGCCTGCCGCCGCTGATCGTGATCGCGGCGCTGCAGGTGGCGTCGGCCATCACGCTCGAAGCCACGCTGTCGTTCCTGGGGCTGGGCGTGCCGGTCACGGAGCCGTCGCTGGGCATGCTGATCGCCAACGGACAGCAATACATGCTGTCCGGCAAGTACTGGATCAGTTTCTTCCCGGGCATCGCGCTGGTCATCACCATCGTGGCGATGAACCTGGTTGCCGACCAGTTGCGCGACGTGCTGAACCCCCGCCTGCAGACGCAGTAAGACACCAGGAGAGCCGAAATGACCCAGCCAACCCTGGTCGTAGAAAACCTAAAAACGCAGTTCTTCACGCGTGCCGGCGTGGCCAGGGCCGTGGACGATGTGTCGTTCTCGGTGGGCCGTGGCGAAATCATGGGCCTGGTGGGCGAATCGGGCTCAGGCAAGTCGATGACCGGCTATTCGATCATGGGCTTGATCGATCCGCCGGGAAAGGTCGTGGACGGCCGCATCGCCCTGACCAGCCGCGACGGCGTGACGCGCGACCTGCGTGCGCTCACCCCGGCCCAGCAGCGCGACGTGCGCGGCAACCGCATCGCCATGATCTTCCAGGACCCGATGATGACGCTGAATCCGGTCCTGCGCATCGACACACAGATGATCGAAGCCGTGCGCGCGCACGACGACGTCAGCAAGGCCGCCGCCCGCGAGCGGGCCCGCAATGCGCTGGCGCGTGTCGGTATCCCGTCGCCGGACGAGCGTCTGCAGGCCTATCCGCACCAGTTTTCGGGCGGCATGCGCCAGCGCGTTGCCATTGCCATCGCGCTGCTGAACAAGCCCGACCTGATCATCGCCGACGAACCGACCACGGCGCTCGACGTGACCATCCAGGGCCAGATCCTCTATGAAATGCAGACGCTGTGCCGCGAATCGGGCACGGCGCTGATCTGGATTACCCACGACCTGTCCGTGGTGGCTGGGCTGGCCGACAAGGTCTGCGTGATGTATGCCGGCAGGATCGTCGAATCCGGCGATGTGCGGCGGGTGCTGGAGCAGCCCCATCATCCCTACACGCACGGACTGATCGGCTCGGCGCCGTCGCGCAATCCGCGCGGTGCGCCGCTGCGGCAGATTCCCGGCATGACGCCGTCGCTGCTGAACCTGCCCGGCGGCTGCTCGTTCCGCAACCGCTGCCCGTACGCCACCGACGTGTGCAGGAACGATCCGCCGCTGGCCATTTCGCCAGATGGCCGGCAACTGCGCTGCTTCCACCCGGTGCATGCCCAGCAGGAGGCCGCATGAGTACGCCCGTGATCGATACCCCGAAGGCCGCCGCCGTGGACGCGTCTCCCGAAGCCGCCACGCCGCCGGCGCCGCTGCTGGAACTGCGCGGGGTGTCCAAGCGATTCGTCAAGTCGCTGGACGTGGCCGCCCGGGTCGCCAACGTGTTTGGCGCGAAGCAGAAGATGGAAGTGGTGCATGCCGTCGACCGCGTGAACCTGTCGATCCGCACCGGCGAGGTGGTGGGGCTGGTCGGGGAATCGGGGTGCGGCAAGTCCACGCTCGGCCGCATGGCCGTGGGCCTGCATTCGCTGACCGAAGGCGAGCGGCTCTGGCGCGGCACCGACCTGGACCGCCTGCCGCCGGACAAGCGGCGCGAGAAGCAACTGGCGATCCAGATGATCTTCCAGGACCCATACGCGTCGCTGAACCCGCGCCTGCGCGTGCTCGACATCGTCGGTGAGGCGCCGGTCGTGCATGGCATGGTCGACAAGGGCGCGCAGAAGGCCTATGTGGAAGACATGCTCGTGCGGGTGGGCATGGACCCGACGGTGCTGCGCCGTTTTCCGCACCAGTTCTCTGGCGGCCAGCGGGCGCGCATCGGCATTGCCCGCGCCCTGGCGGTGAAGCCCGAATTCCTGGTCTGCGATGAGTCGGTGGCGGCGCTCGATGTCTCGATCCAGGCGCAGGTGCTGAACCTGTTCATGCGCCTGCGTGAAGAGCTGAACCTGACCTACCTGTTCATCAGCCACGACCTCGGGGTGGTCAAGCACATCAGCGACCGCGTGGTGATCATGTACCTGGGGCGTGTGGTGGAGTCGGCGCCGACCGAGGAGGTGTTCACGTCGCCGAACCACCCGTACACCCAGGCGCTGCTGGCCGAGGCGCCGAAGCTGGAGGTGGGCAAGAAGACATATGTGGCGATCCGGGGTGAAATCCCGTCGCCGCTCAATCCGCCACTGGGATGCCACTTCCACCCGCGCTGCCCGCACGCGATGCCCCGCTGCAGGGAGGAACAGCCCGTGCTGAAGGAGATCGCGCCGCTACGGTGGTCGGCGTGTCACCTGAACGACATGGGGTGAGCGAAGCGGGCGGTTTTCCAATCGAAACCCTTGACTGGCGCTCGCTCCCCGCTCCCATGTAAGTTGGGAGAGGGGTTGGGGGAGAGGGCATGGCGGTCAATTTGCCGCTATCGCATCCTGAGCGGCGCGGCCCTCTGCCCCGCCCCTCTCCCGCAGCGCGGGAGAGGGGAGAAAACCGTCGCACCACACCCCTCAGCGAATCACCACACCGCGTGAATTGATGATAGTCATTTCGACGAATTTCGAGCCCACGTGGTTGTCCGGGCCAAACTGGACGATGAATCCGCCCAGGTCAACGTTGCGCATGCTCTCCAGCGCCATCACGAAGCGTTCGCGCGTCAGGTCCTTGCCGGCGCGGCGCAGGCCTTCCACGAATGCCTTGGCGGCGATGAAGCCTTCGATGCTGGCGTAGTCGAAGTCGTTCTGCTTGCCGGCCGTCTGCAGCAGGCGCAGGTATTCGCGCACCACCGGCAGCGTGGCATTGCCCGGATGGGGCATCACCTGCGAGATGATCACGCCGCTGCCCTGCGGGCCCACTTCCTTGGCCAGCGCCTGGGTGCCTACGAACGACACGTTATAGAACTGTCCGCTGTAGCTGCGGCGCAGGGCCTCCTTCACAAAGGCACCGGCCGTGCGATAGGCGCTGATCAGCACCACCGCATCGGGCTTGGCCTTCATGGATTCCTGCATCGCGTCGCCGATTTCCACCGTGTTGCGGACCACGCTGGACTGCGCCACCAGCTTCACGCCGCTGTCGGCAGGCAGCGCCTTGATCGCGTGCTCGATGCCCGCCAGGCCAGCCTTGCCGTAGCCGTCGTCGTTGTAGACCACGGCAATGCGCTTCAGGCCCGTGGTGCGGATCTGGCGCACGATGGCCGCGGTTTCTTCCTCGTAGCCCGCGCGCACGTGGAATACGTAGCGGTTGGCTGCGTCGCGCAGCGTCTGCGCGCCGCTGAACGGGGCGAAGAACGGAATGCGCGCCTGGCTGACCAGCGGCAGCGCCGCCTGGCTGGTGGGCGTGCCCACATAGCCGAACAGCGCAAAGACGCGGTCTTCCTCGATCAGCTTCTTCGTGTTCTTGACGGCATCGTCGGGCTCGTAGGCATCGTCCAGCGCCTTGAGTTCGATCTTGCGGCCGAACACGCCGCCATGGCTGTTGATGTAGTCGAAGTAGAGGCGCGCGCCGGCGTTCATCTGCTTGCCCAGCACGGCCGTGGGGCCGGTCAGCGCGGCCGATTGTCCCAGCAGGATCGTATCGGCGGACACGCCAGCCTCGGCGGGCGTGGTATTGGCGGCAAACGCGGCGCCTGGGACGCCGCTGGCCGCGAGCGCGGCCGCCATCATCAGGCCGGCGAACTGCCGGCGCTTGACCCCAGAAGTGAAACCCATGTGAATCCCCGTCAAAAATCCGTAAAACGTTCTTCGTTGCGTCTTTGCTGCTTTCGGACCCCGCGGATGCCGTCCGGATCTTGTGCCGGTACGGCTCCCGGCCCTGCTGGGCCGGACAGTTGCCGGCCTTGGCCGGACTGCGCCGGCACATCATAATCGAATACAATCGGAGCCAAACAATTTCTCCCGGTCAGCAATGTTTGGCCGACGCCACTGCGCCACAGTCACGCCGTTGACAAACGCCACGCCGTCGGCCTGCCGAATGCCCGTACCGGGCGCCCCACCCGCCGTATCAGCCTGCCGAAGCCCACCATGGCCACCCGCATCGTCCGCGCCGCCTGCCCCCATGATTGCCCCGATACCTGTGCGCTGCTCGTCACCGTCGAGGACGGCCGCGCCACCAAGGTGGCCGGCGATCCAGACCATCCCACCACGGGCGGCGTGCTCTGCACCAAGGTATCGCGCTACACCGAACGCACCTACCACGCCGACCGCCTGCTGACGCCGCTGCGCCGCGTGGGCAGGAAGGGCGAGGGCAGGTTCGAGCCGATCTCGTGGGAAACCGCGCTCGACGAAATCGCCACGCGGCTGGGCGCCATCGCCGCACGCAACCCCGAGGCCATCGTCCCGTACAGCTACGCGGGCACGATGGGCCTGGTGCAGGGCGAAAGCATGGCCGCGCGGTTCTTTCACAAGCTCGGTGCGTCGCTGCTGGATCGCACGATCTGTGCCAGTGCCGGCGCCACGGCGCTGCGCTACACCTATGGCGCCAGCGTGGGCATGGACATGGAGCACGTGGTCGATGCGAAGCTGGTGATCATCTGGGGCGGCAACCCGATTGCGTCGAACCTGCATTTCTGGACCCGCGCGCAGGAAGCCAAGCGCCGTGGCGCCACGCTGGTGGCGATCGATCCGTACCGCTCGCTGACGGCAGAGAAGTGCCATCGCCATATCGCGCCGATGCCCGGCACCGACGGCGCGCTGGCGCTGGCGATGATCCATATCCTGATCCGCGACGGCCTGCTGGACCACGACTACATCGCGCAGCACACGGTCGGTTTCGACGCGCTGCGCGAGCGGGCGATGGACTATCCGCCGGCCCGGGCAGCCGACATCTGCGGCGTGCCCGTGGAAGACATCGAATGGCTGGCCGGCCTGTACGGCCAGCTGGCGGTCAGGGAGCGCCAGCCCGTGGCCATCCGCCTGAACTACGGCGTGCAGCGCGTGCGCGGCGGCGGCCAGGCGGTACGCGCCGTGGCCTGCCTGCCGTCGCTGGTGGGCGCCTGGCGCCAGCCGGCGGGCGGCCTGCAGCTGTCCACGTCGGGCTTCTTCCCGGTCGATACGGCGGCGCTGCAGCGCCCGGACCTGCTGCCCACATGGCCCGACCTGCCGCGCACCGTCAACATGAGCACGATCGGCGATGCGCTGCTGGATGACGGCACGCAAGGCAACGGCCCGAAGATCGAAGCCGTGGTCGTCTACAACAGCAATCCGGTGGCGGTGGCGCCCGAGTCGGCCAGGGTGGCGCAGGGGTTTGCGCGCGAGGACCTGTTCACGGTGGTGCTGGAGCACTTTCGCACCGATACGGCCGACTATGCCGATATCGTGCTGCCGGCCACCACGCAGCTGGAACACGTGGACGTCCACAAGACCTACGGCCACGTCTACTTCCTGGCCAACAACCAGGCCGTGGCCCCGCTGGGCCAGGCGCTGCCGAACACCGAGATCTTCCGCCGGTTGGCCGCGCGCATGGGGTTTGCCGAGCCGTGCTTTGCCGATACCGACGAGGCAATCGCCAGCCAGGCCATCCTGCGCGACGACAAGCGCGCCGAGGGCATCAGCTGGGACACGCTGAAGGCGCGCGGCTGGCAGCGGCTCAATATCGACGCGGCACCGTTCGCCAACGGCGGCTTCCCGACGCCTTCGGGAAAGTGCGAGTTCTATTCGGCGGCCATGGCGCGCGACGGGCTCGACCCGCTGCCGGCCTACGTGGCACCGTACGAGACCCCGTCGTCGGCGCCGGAACTGGCGGCACGGTATCCGCTGTCGATGATCTCGCCGCCGGCTCGCAATTTCCTGAACAGCACGTTCGTCAACGTCGACAGCCTGCGCAACACCGAAGGCGAGCCGCATCTGGACATCCATCCGGTGGACGCCGCCGCGCGCAACATCGCCCATGGCGACCTGGTGCGCGCCTACAACGACCGCGGCAGCATGCAGGCGCGCGCCCGCGTGACCGATCGCGCCAGGCAGGGGCTGGTGGTGGGCCTGTCGATCTGGTGGAAGAAGCTGGCCCCGGATGGCAAGAACGCCAACGAACTGACCAGCCAGCAGCTGACCGACCTGGGCCGCGCGCCGGTGTTCTATGACTGCCTCGTGGAAGTGGAGGCGGTGCGGACCGAGGCCCTCGCATCATGAAACGGTGGCCGGCCCGCCGGCGCCTGGCGGGTATCCTCGCGATACTCGCTGGGGCGACGCTGGCGGCCGGCTGCGACACGGTCGGCTATTACTATCAGTCGATCGGCGGACACCTGGGCGTGATGGCTTCGGCGCAGTCGCTGGACGACGCCATCGCCACGGCCAACGGCGCCAACGACCGGAAGCTGGCGCAGCGGCTGGAACTGGCGCGCCGCATCCGCGACTACGCATCGCGCGAACTGAAACTTCCCGACAACGGCAGCTATCGCCGTTACGCCAATCTGCACCGGCCCTATGTGGTGTGGAGCGTGTTCGCCACGCCCGAACTGTCGCTGGACCTGCGCAAGTGGTGCTTCCCGATCGTCGGCTGTATTACCTATCGCGGCTACTACAGCCAGGACGATGCCGATCACTATGCCAAGGGGTTGCGCCGCGACGGCTTCGAAACCTATGTGGCGGGCATCCCGGCCTATTCCACGCTTGGCTATTTCGACGATCCGCTACTCAACACCTTCGTCTACCAGCCTGAGGGCGAACTCGCCCGGCTGATCTTCCACGAACTGGCGCACCAGGTGGTGTACGTGCGCAACGACACCGCGTTCAACGAGTCGTTTGCCACGGCCGTGGAAGTGGCCGGCGTGGAGCACTGGCTGGCGCAGGAGGGATCGGCCGACGCGCGCGCCAGCTACAGGATCTATGACGCCCGGCGCCGCCAGTTCCGCGCGATGCTGCTCAGCACGCGCGACAAGCTGGTGACGCTGTACAAGTCGCCGCTGGACGACGACGCCAAGCGCCTGGGCAAGGCGCGCATCTTCGACGAACTGCGACAGCAGTATGCGGCGCTGAAGGTCGAATGGGCCGGCTATAGCGGCTACGACCGCTGGTTCGACCAGCCCCTGACCAACGCCCACCTGGCCGCCGTGGCCACGTACCAGCAATGGGTGCCGGCCTTCACGGCGCTGCTCGCGCAGTGCGGCGGCGACTGGGAACGCTTCTATGCCGAAGCGCGCAAGATCGGCGATCTGCCGCCGGCCGAGCGCGACGCGGCGTTGCGCAAGCTGGCGCCGCCGGCCACCGAAGTCACGCCGCTGACAGCCCGTGGCACCATGGGCGCCGTGGCCGATACGCCAAAACCCTGACGCGGGAGTTTCCCGATGGTGACGCACGCCCCGCATGCGAAAATGGCGGCCATGTCTCATGCCCCCAAGAAACCCGGCAATCTTCCGCGCGCCACCGCCGCCGCCACACTGAGCGACGACGGCCCCGCGCGTTCGCACGTGGCCGAGCGCCAGGAAATGCGCCGCCGCCAGATCCTGGATACCGCCGCGCAGCTTTTCTACACGAAAGGCTATCCGGGCATGACGATGAACGACCTGTGCCGGGCCCTCGGCGTGACCAAGCCGGCGGTCTACTATTACTTCGCCGACAAGTACGAGATATTCGACATCCTGTGTCGCGAATCGGCGCAGACCTGCCTGCCGGTGATTCGGGAAACGGCCAATCCGGCGCTGCCGGTGCGCGAGCGCCTGCATGCCTGCCTGCTGGAAATGGCGCGCCGCTGCGTCAGGTGCCATGTGGCGGCGGCGCTGAGCTTCCGCGACAACCAGTACCTGAAGGGCGATACGGTCGCGTGGCTCAACAGCATGGCTCGCGAGTTCTACCGCGACCTGTACGTGCTGCTGGAGGAAGGACGCGCCACAGGCGTGTTCGCGTTCGGCGACGCGCGGGTGACGGCCCATTCCATGGGCGGCGTGATCGGCTTCATGTACACCTGGCACGAGCCGGGACGCATGGACCCCGAGGCGCTGGCCCATGAGCTGGCGCAGAACATGATGAAGCTGGTGCTGCCGCCGGCTTGATCCTCGGCAGGGATGGCGGCTTTCTACGCCAGTTTCATCAGGGTATTCCCTCGATCCCACCGAAGGGTGGCGCATAATTCACGATTTCGACGGTCCAATTCGTGGAGGACTTCGTCTAACGGGTTGTCTTCACATGGGGCACGCGTTTAGCATTCCCAAAAAATCGAACGACCATTCAGAAATTCAGGAGACGGTATGGAAAAGCTGTGGCTGAAAAACTATCCGGCAGGCGTACCGGCAGAGATCGACGCCAGCCAGTTCCGTTCGCTGGCCCAGTTGCTCGAGCATTCGTTCCGTACCTACGCCGACCGCCGCGCCTTCATCTGCATGGACCGCGCCATCACCTATGGCGAACTGGACCAGCTGTCGCGCCAGTTCGCGGCCTGGCTGCAATCGCGCGGGCTGCGCCCGGGCGCCCGCGTGGCCATCATGATGCCGAACGTGCTGCAGTATCCGGTGGTGCTGGCTGCCGTGCTGCGTGCCGGCTACGTGGTGGTCAACGTGAATCCGCTGTACACGCCGCGCGAGCTGGAGCACCAGCTCAAGGACAGCGGCGCCGAAGCCATCGTCATCCTTGAGAATTTCGCGGCCACGCTGCAGGCCGTGCTGCCGGCCACGCCGGTCAAGCATGTGGTGGTGGCCAGCATGGGCGACATGCTGGGCGGGCTGAAGGGCGCCATCGTCAATTTCGTGGTCCGCAACGTCAAGAAGATGGTGCCGGCCTGGGAACTGCCCAACTGCGTGCGCTTCAACGACGTGCTGGCCGAAGGGCGCAAGATGGAACTGAAGCCTGTCAGCACGGGCCCGGACGACATCGCGTTCCTGCAGTACACGGGCGGCACCACGGGGGTGTCGAAGGGCGCCACGCTGCTGCACCGGAATATCGTGGCCAACGTGCTGCAGTCCGAGGCGTGGATGCAGCCGGCGCTGGCCAAGGGCGCCCATATCGACCAGGTGGTGACGATCACCGCGCTGCCGCTGTACCACATCTTCGCGCTGACGGTCTGCTGCCTGCTGGGCATGCGCAGCGGCGGCCTGAGCATCCTGATTCCGAATCCGCGCGACATCCCGGGCTTTATCAAGGAACTGCAGAAGTACAAGTTCCACATGTTCCCGGCCGTGAACACGCTGTACAACGCGCTGCTGAACCATCCCGACTTCGCCAAGGTCGACTGCTCGGGCCTGCGCGTGGCCAACGGCGGCGGCATGGCCGTGCAGGAAGCGGTGGCCAAGAACTGGCTGGCCAAGACGGGCTGCCCGATCATCGAGGGCTACGGGCTGTCGGAAACCTCGCCGTCGGCCACCTGCAATCCGACCGATTCGGACGCATTTTCGGGCACCATCGGCCTGCCGCTGCCGTCCACGGAAGTGTCGATCCGCGACGACGACGGCAACGAACTGCCGCTGGGCCAGCCGGGCGAGATCTGCCTGCGCGGCCCGCAGGTGATGGCCGGCTACTGGAACCGCCCGGACGAGACCGCCAAGGTCATGACCTCGGATGGCTTCTTCAAGACCGGCGACATCGGCGTGATGGACGAGCGCGGCTACACGAAGATCGTCGACCGCAAGAAGGACATGATCCTGGTGTCGGGCTTCAACGTGTATCCGAACGAGGTGGAAGGCGTGGTCGCCGAATGCCCGGGCGTGCTCGAAGTAGCGGCGGTTGGCGTGCCCGACCAGCACTCGGGCGAGGTGGTGAAGCTGTTCGTGGTCAAGAAGGATCCGGCGCTGTCGGAAGCCGACGTGATCGCGTTCTGCAAGGACCGTCTGACCGGCTACAAGCGACCGAAGTACGTCGAATTCCGCACCGAGCTGCCGAAGACCAACGTCGGCAAGATCCTGCGGCGCGAGCTGCGCGACAGCCGCAAGGCTGCGTGAACGGGCAGGGCGCCCGTCGTCAGCATTCGTTCGACGGCGCCATCTGCGGCTGGGTCGATCCATCGGGATAGATCAGCCGCACGCACGTGCCGGGCTCCAGCCCCGGCGCGGCCGGCCCGTTCACCTGGGCCACCATGCCATCGGTGGTCCGGACCTTGTACTGGTACAGGTCCATCTGCATGGGCGGCGGCGGCGGATTCAGCAGCCGCGTCAGGTCTACCGAGAAACCCACCCCCACACCACCACCTCCGCCTCCGCCGCCGGCGGCCACACCGCCTACCCCCATCCCGTAGCCGCCGTAGCTGCTGCCTTGCGGCACCTCCACGCGAGACAGGAAGGTCTTCTCGGTTACACGGCCGAGTTTGATCGTCGCATTGACCGGTGTGATCTGCGGGCCGGCCGGTGCGCTGCTGCAGCCCGCGCCCAGCGTGGCAAGCGCGGCCGCGCACAGCGTGGGCATCCATCGGAATACGGAAATGGCGGTTCGGGTCATGGCGAGGTCGTCAGGCTGGACTTGAGGCGGCCCAGCAGCCGGAAGAGGGCGCGCCGATCCGTATCGGCAAGTCCCGAGAACAATTGCTCCACCCAGGTCTCGTGCGCACGCGCCATGCGCGAGAACGCCTCGCGCCCGGCCGGCGTCAGACGGATCAGATAGGCCCGGCGGTCCGTGGGCAGGGCCTCGCGCGTGACCAGGCCTTCCTGCTGCAGCTGATCGGTGATGCCCGTGACGTTGCCGCCGGTCACCATCATGCGGCGCGACAGCTCGCCCATCTTGAGCCCTTCGGGATGGCGGTCGAGTTGCGACATCAGATCGAAGCGCGGCAGCGTGACCGCAAAGTCCTGGCGCAGGCGCGAGCGGATGTCGCCCTCGATCAGCGTGGTGCAGGTCAGCAGGCGCAGCCAGAGCCGCAGCGCCTCGTGGTCCGATTCCCCGGCGCTGGTTTCCAGGTCGACCGGGGTGTCATCGGCGGCGCTGCTGGCGGCGGAAGGATTGGGCATCAGGATTCGGGCAGCGTGAACATTTGATGCCTCAAGTATATGCGCTGCCGCCGTCTTCCCAGTGATTGTGGATGGTCAATCCACCTTGGCGCCCGAATCCTTGACGACCTTGGCCCACTTGGTGGTCTCGGAGCGGATCAGCGCGGCGAACTGTTCGGGCGTGTTGCCCACCGGATCGGCGCCCTGGGCCATCAGCCGTTCACGCACGGCCGGCGTGTTCAAACTCTTGGCCACTTCCTGCTGGATGCGATGGATGATCTCCGGCGGCGTCCCGGCCGGCGCCAGCAGGCCAAACCACGAACTCGCCTCGAAGCCCGGCAGGTTGGCTGCCTGCGCCACGGTGGGCACGCCGGGCAGCGCCGGCGACGGCTTGGCGCTGGTCACGGCCAGCGCCTTGAGCTTGCCCGACTTGATCAGCTGTATCGACGACGGCAGGTTGTCGAACATCACCTGCATGGTGCCGCCGGACAGGTCGGTCAGGGCCGGGCCGCTGCCACGGTACGGAAAGTGAACCATGAAGGTCTTGGTCTGCGTCTTGAACAGCTCGCCGGCCAGGTGGATCGACGTGCCGTTGCCGCTCGACGCCATATTGAGCTTGCCCGGATTGGCGCGCGCGTAGGCGATCAGGTCGTTGACGCTATTGATCTTGTTCTGCTGGGCGAAGGCGGGATTGACCACCAGCACATTGGGCACCGCGGCCACCAGCGTGATCGGCGCGAAGTCCTTGATCGGGTCGAACGGCAGCTTGCCGTAGAGCGACTGGTTGATGCCGTGCGTGCCGACCGTACCCATCAGCAGCGTGTAGCCGTCGGGGGCCGACTTGGCCACGATGTCCGAGCCGATGTTGCCGCCCGCGCCGGGTTTGTTGTCGACCACCACGTTCCAGCCCGGCAGCTTCGACAGCTCGGCCGACACCGCGCGCGCCATGATGTCCGTAGTGCCGCCGGCCGGGAAGGGCACGACCAGCCGGATCGGCCGGGTGGGGTAGGCGTCGTTGGCGAGCGCCGCAGCCGCGGCCAGCGGGCCCAGGGCAGCCGACAGGAGCAGGGCGAGGGTGCGCCGGCGAGATTGATGCATGGCAATGTCTCCAGGTAAGGCGGCCGGGTGTTCCGGTCTGCCGGCCATTCTAGTCGGGCCCGCGCCACTTCGCGGATGAGGTGAAACCCGTTGAGACATTCACGCCGGGGAATCGAAAGGCGCCGGCAGACGCAAAAAAGGCGCCCGGAGGCGCCTTCAAGAAAAGGAACAATGTCGGACTGCGTGAAGCGGATCAGAACTTGTGGCGGACACCCACGGCCACGCCAACCTGGCTGGTCTTGCCCTGCTGCAGCGGGTAGCCGTTGGCAAAGCTGACTGCCGAGGTGTCGAAGTTCAGGCCCGAGTTCTTCACATAGCCGGCCGTCAGGTAGACGTCGGTGCGCTTCGAGAAGTTGTAGTCGGCCACGAAGCTGATCTGCCACGGGTTCTTCGGGTTGTCCGCCGCGAACGCCGACGATGCGCGCATCGTCTTCACGTCGTCGTAGAAGTACGCCAGCGTCAGGCCCAGCGGAGCCGATACCTGGTAGTTCACACCGAACCAGTAGTAGTTGTCGCGCAGCAGTTCGGCGCCCGTGTTGTCGGTCGTGCGGCCGTAGCGGTAGCCCGCCATCAGCTTGGCCGGCCCGACCGTGTAGCTGCCGGCGGCGCCCACCTTGCGCGAACGGCCAGGCTGGCCGATCGTGATCGTCGGACGCCATTCGTCGTACGCCAGCGTCAGGCCCAGCGGGCCGCTCATGTACAGCACGCCGGCACCGCCGCCCGCGTTGTTGTTGAAGTTGCCCGGGGTTTCGCCCGCGCCCGCGGCAGCCAGCGGTACCGGACCGATCGCGGCCACGCCCGTGCCGAAGCTCCAGTGCGCCTCGGCGGTGACCGGGCCGAACACGGCCGTGTACTTGACGGTGTTGTCCGAGCGGAAGTTGGTACCCAGCTGTGCCACCACCGGTTCGTAGAGCGTTGCGTAGCCGGTCGGCGAGAAGTTCGCGAACATGTCGAACATGGTCGTGTACTGACGACCCATGGTCAGACGGCCGTAGCTGTCGCTCTGCAGACCCAGGAATGCCTGACGACCGAACAGGCGGCCGCCTTGCTGCGACCTGCCGTCGTCCAGGCCGAAGCCGCTTTCCAGCACGAACAGTGCCTTCAGGCCGCCGCCCAGGTCTTCAGTGCCACGCAGACCCCAGCGCGAGCCGGACAGGCCGCCGCCGGTCTGCAGGCCAACGCGGCTGCCGCCACCGGGCAGCGAAGGCGGACGGCCATTCGGGCCCCACGTTGCGGGATTGGTGTTGAAGCCGGGTGCCAGGTTGTTGTTGTATTCGATTGGCACGTCGACAACGCCGTACAGGGTCACGCTGGTTTGCGCATTTGCAGCCGTGGCAAAAGCGCTCATCGCGGCAAGCGCGAGTAGCGATTTTTTCATGCTGGGTGATCTCCACTTAAGAATTATTAGTTGAAGCTATGCGGAAGGACCTCCTGTCAGCCCTCTTCATCCTTCCGTGCTTGACTTCCATGGAAGCTGCCGATCACTCTAGCAAAATCACTATTTTTTTGACCCTGTGGTAAACGTCTTGTCTGGTTTTCACAACTCAGGGTTATCCGGGACCCAGGCTTAGCGAAACCTCGCGGGGGCATGCCGATGCGCAAACCTGCACAAAATCCCGCGGGTACAATGCGGGAAATCCCGGTGCGCCATCGAGGAAAAGCTCTACCTATCCGTGGGGCACGCGCGTATGGCGGCCGCAGACCTTCCATTGACACCCATGGACACGTTGATCCACGAATTCGATGTCGCGCTGCGCGCGATTGCCGGTGCGACCCGCGCGGGCCGCGACAATCCCGCAGACCGCCTGACGCCCGATACGGAACAGATGAGTGCAGAGGAGCGCCGCCACGTGGCCGGGCTCATGCGCATCAACCATGTGGGCGAAGTCTGCGCGCAGGCCCTGTACCAGGCGCAGAAGCTGACGGCCCGTAGCGCGCCGGTGCGCGCGCAGATGGATGCCGCGGCGCGCGAGGAAGAAGACCACCTGGCTTGGTGCGCCGAGCGCCTGCGCGAACTCGGTTCCCGGCCGAGCCTGCTCAACCCGCTCTGGTATGCGGGCGCCTTTGCCATCGGCGTCGTGGCAGGCCGGGCGGGCGACCGCATCAGCCTGGGCTTTGTGGCCGAGACCGAGCGCCAGGTCGAGCATCATCTGACCGGGCATCTGGACCGCCTGCCGCCCGCTGATGGCCGCTCGCGTGCCATCCTGGAACAGATGCGCGACGACGAAATCCGTCACGGCGATGCCGCCCGCGATGCCGGCGGCGTGCCGCTGCCCGGCCCGGTGCGTGCGCTGATGCGTGCTGCCTCGAAGATCATGACCACCACGGCGTATCGTATCTAGCAGCGACAGCACAGGCGTGTGACAAATGGCGACGGGCGTGTACGCATCGTTGCCATTTTCATTTTCAGGCAGCGCCTGAACGCTGCCTCGCACAGCTGTGGAAAACTGCCGTGAGCCCTTGGTTGGACGGGGCTGGCGGCAAAACGTTGTATCCTTCCCGACGGCGCGGAACTGGATGCGATTCCCGTCGTCGGCAGTCCTCCCTCAGATAGTTCTCAGGTGGTTTCTCTGCTTTCTTCCCCAAGTGCTTCATTTCATTAAGGATTCACTGTTGCGGTGCGTGAAGTTGGCGCGCTAAGTCTTTGTTCTGATTAAAAAAACCCTGTTTTTTGCCCCATTGCGAGCCTTGACCGGCCAAAACGCTTCCTCTAAAGTGGGAAATAGTGTGAGGAAGTGTATTTTTGTGTGAAATACCGCCTTGTCTCTGCGATGATTCGCATCGGACCGGACGGTTGCGGCCAAGGACGAATCGACCTGCCGAAGGCTGAAATTGCCGGCGGTTACCGGGGGAAAGAGCTTGTTTCAGGGAGCATCGGCGCTGTCGCTCGATGCCAAGGGCCGGATGTCCATTCCGGCCAGGCACCGCGAGGCGCTGCAAACGCAGGCCGAGGGCCGGGTAACGCTGACCAAGCACCCGGATGGCTGCCTGTTGCTCTTTCCCAGGCCCGAGTGGGAGGTCTTCCGCGGCCGTATCGCGGCGCTGCCCATGGATGCCCACTGGTGGAAACGGATCTTCCTTGGCAACGCCGCCGACGTGGAAATGGATGGCGCGGGCCGCGTGCTGATTGCACCGGAGCTGCGCACTGCCGCCATGCTCGACAAGGAAGTGATGCTGCTCGGCATGGGCAGCCATTTCGAAGTCTGGGATGCCGCCACCTACGCCGCCAAGGAACAGGCGGCGATGGCGCAAGGCATGCCGGACGCATTGAAGAATTTCTCTTTCTGAAGAGGTCATGACCCCTACCGAATCGCCGGGGACCACCGCCCTGCGCCATCGCACCGTGTTGCTGGACGAGGCCGTCGACGCGCTCGTCTGGCGGCCCGACGGCGCCTACGTGGACGGCACCTTCGGAAGAGGCGGTCACAGCCGGGCCGTGCTGGCGCGGCTGGGGCCGGCCGGCAGCCTCGTCGCATTCGACAAGGATCCGGCAGCAATCGCAGAAGCGGGCACCATCAAGGATGCCCGCTTCTCCATTGAGCACGCGAGCTTTGCGGAGATGGGCGACCGGCTGGCCGGGCGCCCGCCCGTGGCCGGCGTGCTGCTCGACCTGGGCATCAGCTCGCCCCAGATCGACGAGGCGGCGAGGGGATTTTCCTTTCGTTTCGAGGGCCCGCTGGACATGCGCATGGACACCACGCGCGGCGTCACTGCCGCCGAGTGGCTTGCACAGGCGGACGAGCAAGACATTGCCAGGGTGATACGAGACTATGGGGAAGAACGGTTTGCTGTACAGATTGCAAAGGCGATTGTTGCTCGCCGGAGCGAACCCGGCGATGGCGGACCAGTCGCCACTACTTCAGAGCTTGCCGCGCTCGTGGCGAAAACCGTCAAGACACGCGAGAAGGGTCAGGACCCTGCGACCCGCACCTTTCAAGCTCTACGGATTCACGTCAATCAAGAGCTTGCGGACCTCGAAAGAGGTCTGAAGGCGGCATACGAGCTGCTGCAGGTCGGAGGCCGCCTCGTGGTGATCAGCTTTCATTCGCTCGAGGACCGCATCGTCAAGCGGTTCATGCAGGCGCACGCCCATCCGGACCGCGATGCGGACCCGGCGCTGCGCCGCGCGCCGCTGCGTGCCGCGGACCTGCCGCAGCCCACCATGAAACTGCTGGGCCGTTTCAAGCCCGGCACCCAGGAAGTGGCCGATAACCCGCGCGCACGCTCGGCCGTGATGCGCGTGGCCGAAAAGCTTGGAGGCCGGCCGGCATGAACCGCCTGACCTTCTTCCTGCTTGCCGCGCTGATGCTGTGCGCGCTGTCGCTGGTGAGCGCCCAGCACCAGGCCCGCACGCTGTTCGTGGCGCTGGAGCGTGCGCAGACCGAGGAAAAGCAGCTCGACATCGACTGGTCGCGCCTGCAATACCAGCAGAGTTCGCTCAGCAAGAGCGCGCGCATTGCCGATTCGGCGCGTGCGCAGCTGAAGATGGCGCCGGCCATGGCCGGCCGTACCCAATACCTCCAGGGCGTGGTGCTGCCTGATACCCCGCCCGATGCCCAGCAACCCGCCGGGGGACCCGCCAAATGAGTCTGGCCCGCCCGAGCCTGAACCGCGCCCGCGCCGGCAACAAGCCGCGTGGCGAGGCTGCGCGCCCGCGTACGGGCCAGTTCTCGGCCAGCCCGGTGCTGGGCCTGCGCCTGCCGATGTGGCGCTCGAAGTTCGTGGTGTTCCTGATGTTCGCCGCGTTCCTGGCGCTGGCCGCGCGCGCGATGTGGATCCAGGGCCCGGGCAACCAGTTCTACGAGATGGAGGGCAAGAAGCGCTTCCAGCGCACGCTGGAACTGCCCGCCACGCGCGGCAAGATCCTGGACCGCAACGGCCTGGTGCTGGCCACCAGCCTGCCGGTCAAGGCGATCTGGGCCGTGCCAGAAGACGTGCCCGATCTCGATCCCCAGCGCATGCGCCAGCTGGCCAGGCTGCTGGACATGTCGGAGAAGGACCTGCGCGCCAAGTTCAATGAAGACAAGAGCTTTGTCTACCTGAAGCGCCAGGTGCTGCCCGACGCCGCCGACAAGATCGCGGCGCTCAAGATCGAGGGCGTGCACCAGACCCGCGAGTACAAGCGCTTCTACCCGGAAGGCGAGGCGATGGCGCACATCGTCGGCTTCACCAACGTCGAGGACAAGGGCCAGGAAGGCGTGGAACTGGCGCGCGAAGGCGTGCTGGCCGGCAGCCCCGGCGCGCGCCAGGTGATCAAGGACCGCCTGGGCCGCGTGGTGGAAGACGTCGGCATCTTGAAGACGCCGCGCGACGGCCAGGACATGCAGCTGTCGATCGACGCCAAGATCCAGTACCTGGCCTACAACGAGGTCAAGGCCGTGGTGGAGCGCAACAAGGCCAAGGCCGCCAGCGCCGTGGTGCTCGACGCCCAGACCGGCGAGGTGCTGGCGCTGGCCAACTGGCCCACCTACAACCCGAACGACCGCAGCCGCCTGTCGGGCGAACAGCTGCGCAACCGCGTACTGACCGACACCTTCGAGCCGGGCTCGATGATGAAGCCGATCACCATCGGCCTGGCCCTGCAGCTGGGCCGCGTGACGCCGGCCACGACGGTGGTCACCACCGGCAAGTTCAACTTCGAAGGCGCCACGATCTCGGATACCCACAACTACGGCACGCTCACGGTGGGCGGCGTGATCCAGAAGTCGAGCAACATCGGCACGACCAAGATCGCGATGATGATGAAGCCGCAGGAGATGTGGGACATGTTCACCAGCGTCGGCCTGGGCCAGGCGCCGAAGATCGGCTTCCCGGGCGCGGTGGCTGGCCGCGTGCGGCCCTGGAAGAGCTGGCGCCCGATCGAGCAGGCCACCATGTCGTACGGCTACGGCCTGTCGGTGTCGCTGTTCCAGGTGGCGCACGCCTATACGATCTTCGCCCATGACGGCGAGCTGATCCCGGTGTCGATGTTCAAGACCAACGGCCCGGTCAGCGGCGAACGCATCCTTACGCCCCAGATCGCGCGGGAAGTGCGCGGCATGCTGGAAACCGTGACCGCCCCGGGCGGCACCGCGCCGGAAGCCCAGGTGATGGGCTACCGCGTGGGCGGCAAGACCGGTACCGCGTACAAGCACGTGGGCCGTGGCTACGACCGCAGCAAGTACCGCGCGTCGTTCATCGGCCTGGCGCCGATGTCGAACCCGCGCGTGATCGTGGCGGTCAGCGTCGACGAGCCGACTGCCGGCAGCCACTATGGCGGCGCCGTGGCCGGCCCGGTTTTCTCGGCCATTACCGGCGGCGCGCTGCGTTCGCTGAACGTCCAGCCGGATTCGCCGATCCGCCAGCTGATGGTCACCGACAAGGTTCAGGAAAGCGAACCACCGTGGAGCGCCACGCCATGACGGCCAAGCCGCTGCTCCCGATCGAGGTGTCCACTCAGGCCAGCAACGCGCTGGCCTGGCTGCATTCGCACGCGCCGGCCGGTGCCAGGCTGACCGGCGACACGCGCCGCCTGCAGCCGGGCGACGTCTTCTTTGCCTACGTGCTGGGTAACGAACGCCTGGCGACCGACGGCCGTCCGCATATCGACAAGGCCATCGCCGCCGGCGCCTCGGCCGTGATCTACGAGGCCGATGGCTTCGACTGGCCGCACGGCGATGCCGTGCCGCACCTGCCCGTGTCGCAACTGCACTGGCTGGCCGGCCCGATCGCGGCCGGCTGGTACGGCATCGGCGCCCGCAACCTGGCGGTGACCGGCATCACCGGCACCAACGGCAAGACATCGTGCGCGCAGTGGCTGGCGCGTCTGCTGCAGGGCACCGGCACGCCGTGCGCGACGATCGGCACGCTGGGCACGGGTTTCCCCGATGCACTGCGCATCACCGGTTTCACCACGCCCGACGCCGTGCAGCTGCAGGCCAGCCTGGCCGAGCTGAACGATGCCGGCGCGCACGCCATCGCCATGGAAGTGTCGTCGCACGGCCTGGAACAGGGCCGCGTGGCAGGCACCCGGTTTGGCGTGGCGGTGCTGACCAACCTCACGCAGGATCACCTCGACTACCACGGCACGATGACCGAGTACGAGGCCGCCAAGGCGCTGCTGTTCCAGTGGGATGGCCTGCGCGCGGCCGTGATCAATCGCGACGACGCCATGGGCGGCCGCCTGCTGGCCGGCAATGCCGCCGCCGTCAGCGCGCCGCAGGTCATCGAATATGGCATCGACGGCAAGGCCGGTGCCTCGGCGGCACGCGGGCAGTGGCTGCGCGCCATCGATGTGCGCGCCACGGCGTCGGGCACGGCGTTCCATGTCGATGGCAGCTTCGGCAGCGCCGACGTGACCACGCCGATGATCGGCGCTTTCAACGTCAGCAATCTGCTGGCGGTGCTGGGTGCCGCGCTGGCGCAGGGCGTGGCCTGGGATGCGGCGATTGCCGCCCTTCGCCAGCTGACGCCGGTCGATGGCCGCATGGAACTGTTCGGCGGCCATGACGCGCCGCTGGCCGTGGTGGACTATGCCCACACGCCCGACGCGCTGGTGCAGACGCTGACCGCGCTGCGCCCGGTGGCCGACGCCCGCCAGGGCCGGCTCTGGTGCGTATTCGGCTGCGGCGGCGACCGCGACGCCACCAAGCGCCCGCTGATGGGCGACGTGGCGGAGCGTCTGGCCGACGACGTAGTGCTGACCAGCGACAACCCGCGCAGCGAAGATCCGCTCGATATCCTCGAACAGATCGCCGACGGCATGCAGGACCGCAGCCGCGTGCGGCTGATCGAAGACCGCGCCGCGGCCATCCTTTACGCAATCAAGCACGCCGCCCCGGCCGATGTGGTGCTCGTGGCCGGCAAGGGCCATGAAGCTACGCAGGAGATCCAGGGCCGCAAGCGGCCGTTCTCGGACCGCGAACATGTGCGGCTGACCCTGGGCACGCGGGGGGTGTCGGCATGAACGGACACCCGATGACGAATTTGCAGCAAGCCGCCGGCTGGATGGCCAGCGCACGTATTTCCGGCGATGTCGCGCGCACGTTCTCGCGCGTGCATACCGACAGCCGTACCGTACAGCCGGGCGATCTGTTCGTGGCGCTCAAGGGCGACCGCTTCGACGCCCATGACTTCCTGGCCGATGTGGTGGCGCGCGGCGCCGCCGCCGTGCTGGTGAGCCGCGACATCGACCTCGACGTGCCGGCGCTGATTGTGCCGGACACGCGTATCGGTCTGGGCGAACTCGGTGCCGGCTGGCGCCGCCAGTTCACGCCGCCGACGGTGGCCGTCACCGGCAGCAACGGCAAGACCACGGTCAAGGAAATGATCGCGGCGATCTTTGCCGCAGCCGTGGGCGAGGACGACCGGCTGGCCACGGGCGGCAACCTGAACAACGATATCGGCCTGCCGCTGAC
The DNA here is from genome assembly GCF_900104095.1 of Ralstonia sp. 25mfcol4.1. Classification (GTDB taxonomy): domain Bacteria; phylum Pseudomonadota; class Gammaproteobacteria; order Burkholderiales; family Burkholderiaceae; genus Cupriavidus. The sequence continues at coordinate 28,140 of NZ_FNJO01000011.1, forward strand.
GGTGCTGCGCCTGCGCGCGCACCACAAGCTGGCGGTGCTGGAGCTGGGCATGAACCACCCGGGCGAGACGGTCTACCTGGCCGCCATTGCCCAGCCGACCGTGGCCGTGATCACCAACGCGCAGCGCGAGCACCAGGAATTCATGGTCAGCGTGGAAGCGGTGGCCCACGAGCACGCCAGCGCCATCGCCGCGCTGCCGGCCGATGGCGTGGCGGTGTTCCCGGTGGATGCCGAAAGCGGCGGCGCGCATGCCGCGATCTGGCGCCAGGCCGCCGGCAAGCGCCGCGTGCTGGCGTTCGGCACCGACGCGTCTGCCGATGTGCGCGCGTCCGTGACGCTGGCCGACGGCGTCCAGGTGCTGCACGTGACCGCGCCGGGCCAGACGTTCGACCTGCGGTTGCAGCTGCTGGGCGCGCACAACGTGCGCAACGCGCTGGCCGCCACGGCCTGCGCGCTGGCGGCCGGGGTGGCGGTGGATGCCATCCAGCGCGGCATCGCGGGCTTTTCGGCCGTGAAGGGCCGCCTGCAGGTCAAGCACACGCCGGCCGGCACGGTGGTCATCGACGACACCTACAACGCGAATCCCGATTCCATGCGCGCCGCCATCGACGTGCTGGCCGGGTTTGCCGCCCCGCGCGTGCTGGTGCTGGGCGACATGGGCGAAGTGGGCGACCAGGGCCCGGCGTTCCATACCGAGATTGGCGCCTACGCACGCGAGCGCGGCATCGAGACGCTGTGGGCGCTGGGCGATCTGGCGACGCATGCCGTGCAGGCATATGGCCCGGGCGCGCGCCATTTTGCCGGTGCGGAAGCGCTGGCGCAGGCGCTGAAGGAAGACAAGGAGGGCGTGGTGGCTGGTGCAGCCGCCGTGCTCGTGAAGGGATCGCGCTTCATGCGCATGGAACGGATGGTCGATGCGCTGGTCGCATCACCTTCCGCTCACTAAGAAAGACGAACGATGTTATTGGCACTGGCCCAGTGGCTGCAAAACGATTACAGCTTCCTGCGGGTCGTTAACTACCTGACCTTCCGCGCGGTGATGGCCAACCTCACCGCGCTGGTGATCGGCCTCGGTTTCGGGCCGTGGGTCATCCGTCGCCTGACCGAACTGAAGATCGGTCAGGCCGTCCGTACCATCGGCCCGCAGACGCACCTGGTCAAGTCCGGCACGCCGACCATGGGCGGCGTGCTGGTGCTGATCTCGATCTGCGTGTCGACGCTGCTCTGGTGCGACTGGGGCAACCGCTTCATCTGGGTGGTGCTGCTGGTGACGCTGGGCTACGGCGCCGTGGGCTGGGTCGACGACTACCGCAAGGTGGTGTATCGCGACCCGCGCGGCATGTCGAGCCGCGAGAAGTTCTTCTGGCAGACCCTGATTGGCCTGGTGGCTGCCGTGTACCTGGCGTTCTCGGTGACCGAGGCCAGCAACGTCCGGGTCTGGAGCCTGTTCCTGAGCTGGATCGAAGGCGGCATGTTCGCCGATGTGCCGTACAAGACCAACCTGATCGTCCCGTTCTTCAAGGAAATCAGCTACCCGCTGGGCGTGACCGGCTTCATCGTGCTGACGTACCTGGTGATCGTCGGTTCCAGCAACGCGGTGAACCTGACCGACGGCCTGGACGGCCTGGTGATCATGCCCGTGGTGCTGGTTGGCGGCGGCCTGGGCGTGTTCGCCTACGTGATGGGCAACGCGGTCTACAGCAAGTACCTGCTGTTCCCGCATATCCCGGGCGCCGGCGAGCTGCTGATCTTCTGCTCGGCGATGGCCGGCGCGGGCCTGGCCTTCCTCTGGTTCAACGCGCACCCGGCGCGTGTGTTCATGGGCGATGTCGGCGCGCTGGCGCTGGGCGGCGCGCTGGGCACCATCGCCGTGATCGTGCGCCAGGAAATCGTGCTGTTCGTGATGGGCGGCATCTTCGTGGTGGAAACGCTGTCGGTGATGCTGCAGGTCACGTGGTTCAAGTTCACGAAGAAACGCTATGGCGAAGGCCGGCGCCTGTTCCGCATGGCCCCGCTGCACCACCACTTCGAACTGAGTGGCTGGAAGGAAACACAGGTCACCGTGCGGTTCTGGATCATCACGATGCTGCTGGTGCTGATTGGCCTGTCGACGCTGAAGCTGCGCTGAGCGTCCCCGAAAACTGAAGCTCTCTATATATAGGCAGGAATCGAAGTGTTTGGCGTGTTGCAGAAACCTCATGTGCTGGTACTTGGCCTCGGTGAATCGGGGCTGGCCATGGCACGCTGGTGCGGCCTGAACGGCTGCCGCGTGCGCGTGGCCGACACCCGCGAGGCGCCCGCCAATCTTGCCTTCCTGCAGGCCGAACTGACCACGGCGCAGTTTGTCGGCGGCCCGTTCGCCGAAAGCCTGCTCGACGATATCGGCCTGGTGGCGATCAGCCCGGGCCTGTCGCCGCTGGAGCCCGATACCAAGGCGCTGCTCGATGCCGCCCAGGCACGAGGCATCCCGGTCTGGGGCGAGATCGAACTGTTCGCCCAGGCGCTGGGATACCTGGAAGCCACGTCGGGCTACGCGCCGCGCGTGCTGGCCATCACCGGCACCAACGGCAAGACCACCACCACGGCGCTGACCGGCCGGCTGATCGAACGCGCGGGCAAGACCGTGGGCGTGGCCGGCAACATCAGCCCGTCGGCACTGGACAAGCTGTCGGCCTGCATCGCCAGCGCCACGCTGCCCGATGTCTGGGTGCTGGAGCTGTCGAGCTTCCAGCTGGAATACACGTTCTCCCTGGCGCCTCACGCGGCGACAGTGCTCAACGTCACGCAGGATCACCTGGACTGGCACGGCAGCATGGAAGCTTACGCCGCCGCCAAGGCCCGCATCTTCGGCCCGGACGGCAAGGGCTGCGTGCAGGTGCTGAACCGCCAGGACAGGCTGACGCTGGACACGGCCCGTCCGGGCACGACGCCGGTAACCTTCGGCACCGACCTGCCCGAGACCGCCGGCAGCTACGGCGTGCTGCGAGACGGCGGCATGCCGTGGCTGATCGTGGCCGAGCCCGATACGGAAGCCGAACCGGAGCAGAAGCCCCGCCGCCGCAAGAAGGACGAGGTGGTCGCGGAAGCCGTGCCGGTGCGCCACAAGCGCCTGATGCCGGCGGATGCACTGCATATCCGTGGCCTGCACAACGCCACCAATGCCATGGCGGCGCTGGCGCTGTGCCGTGCGATCGACCTGCCGCTGAACGCGCTGCTGCATGGCCTGCGCGAGTACCGCGGCGAGCCGCACCGCGTGGAGTGGGTGGCGACCATCGACGAAGTCGAGTATTTCGACGATAGCAAGGGCACCAATGTCGGCGCCACCGTGGCCGCGCTGAACGGGCTGGACAAGCGCGTGGTGCTGATCGCCGGCGGCGAAGGCAAGGGCCAGGACTTTTCCCCGCTGGCCGCGCCGGTGACGCAATATGCACGCGCCGTGGTGCTGATCGGCAAGGACGCCGGCGCCATCCGCGAGGCACTGGCCGCTACGGGCGCGCAGATCGTTGACGCCGCCACGCTGGAAGAGGCGGTCGAGAAATCGGCGGGTCTGGCCGAAGCGGGCGATGTCGTATTGCTGTCGCCGGCGTGTGCCAGCCTCGACATGTTCCGCAATTACGTGCATCGCGCGCAGGTGTTTCGCGGCGCGGTGGAAGAACTGGCCCTGTCCCGGGGGATCATGCCATGAGCGACTCGCAGGTCAAGCGCAGCGGATTCATCGGCGCCACCATCGGCAACGCCTGGGGTGGCCTGCGCGACGCGGTGTCGGGCGTCAAGCCCACCCGTTCGCGGATGATGGAGTACGACCAGCCCCTGCTCTGGGTGGCCATCGTGCTGCTGACGTTCGGCCTGGTGATGGTCTATTCGGCATCGATCGCGCTGCCCGACTCGCCGCGCTACGCCAACTACCGCGAGGCGCACTTCCTGGTGCGCCATGCGTTCGCGCTGTTCATCGGCCTGTCGGTGGGGCTGGCGGCGTTCCAGGTGCCCGTCAAGGTGTGGGACAAGTACGCGCCCAAGCTGTTCATCATCGCGCTGGTGCTGCTGGTGCTGGTGCTGGTGCCGTTCGTGGGCAAGGGTGTGAATGGCGCGCGGCGCTGGATTCCGCTGGGCGTGATGAACTTCCAGCCATCGGAACTGATGAAGCTGGCCGTGGTGCTGTACGCGGCCAACTACACGGTGCGCAAGCAGGAATGGATGCAGACCGTCAGCAAGGGCTTCCTGCCGATGGGCGTGGCGGTGGTGGTGGTGGGCATGCTGCTGCTGCTGGAACCCGACATGGGCGCATTCCTGGTGATCGCGGCCGTGGCCATGGGCATCCTGTTCCTGGGCGGCATCAACGGCAAGCTGTTCGCCGGCCTGGTGGGCGTGGCCGTGGGCGCGTTCGCGCTGCTGATCACGGCATCGCCGTGGCGCCGCGAGCGGATCTTTGCGTACCTGAACCCGTGGGAAGAGAGCAACGCGCTGGGCAAGGCGTATCAGCTGACGCACTCGCTGATCGCATTCGGCCGTGGCGAATGGACGGGCGTGGGCCTGGGCGGCAGCATCGAGAAGCTGCACTACCTGCCCGAGGCGCATACCGACTTCATCCTTGCGGTGATCGGTGAGGAATTCGGCTTCATCGGCGTGCTGGTGATGATCGTGCTGTTCTATTGGCTGGTGCGCCGCTGCTTCAACATCGGCCGTACCGCGCTGCAGCTCGACCGCACGTTTGCCGGGCTGGTGGCCAAGGGCATCGGCGTGTGGGTCGGCTGGCAGACCTTCATCAACATGGGCGTGAACCTGGGCCTGCTGCCCACCAAGGGGCTGACACTGCCGCTGGTGAGCTACGGCGGCTCGGGCATCCTGATGAACTGCGTGGCGCTGGCGATCGTTCTGCGGATCGATTACGAGAACAGAGTGCTGATGCGTGGGGGGAAGGTATGACCGACCGCACCCTTCTCGTCATGGCTGGCGGCACCGGGGGACACGTGTTCCCGGGGCTGGCGGTCGCGCGTGCGCTTCGCGACGAGGGCTGGCGCGTGGTCTGGCTGGGCAATCGCTCGGGCATGGAAGCCACCCTGGTGCCGAAGCATGACATCCCGATGGAGTACATCCAGTTCGGCGGCCTGCGCGGCAAGGGCCTGGTGACCAAGCTGCTGCTGCCGTTGAACCTGCTGCGCGCGTTCTGGCAGAGCATCGGCGCGCTGCGCCGGGTAAAGCCGGACGTGGTGCTGGGCATGGGCGGCTACATCACGTTCCCGGCCGGGATGATGGCGTCGCTGCTGGGCCGGCCGCTGGTGCTGCACGAGCAGAACTCCATCGCCGGGCTGGCCAACAAGGTGCTGGCCAAGGTGGCCGACCGCGTGCTGTGCGCGTTCCCGGACGCGCTGCCGGACAGCGAATGGACGGGCAACCCGGTCCGCGCCGAACTGGCGGCGATCCCCGAGCCGGCATCGCGCTACGACCATCGCACCGGACCGCTGCGCATCCTGGTGGTTGGCGGCAGCCTCGGCGCGGCGGCGCTGAACGACGTGGTGCCGAAGGCGCTGGCCTTGCTGCCCGAGGCCACCCGGCCGGCGGTGAAGCATCAGGCCGGCGCGAAACAGATCGACCAGCTGCGGGCGAACTACGTGGCGGCGGGCGTGGCCGGCGAGACCGTGCCATTCATCGACGACATGGCGGCGGCCTACGCCGACGCCGACCTGGTCATCTGCCGCGCTGGCGCGATGACGGTTTCGGAAGTGGCGGCCGCCGGGGTGGCCGCGCTGTTCGTGCCGTTCCCGCACGCGGTGGACGACCACCAGACCACCAACGCCAGCTTCCTGTCGAAGCAGGGCGCGGCGTTGCTGGTGCAACAGAACGCATTGACCGCGGAGGGCCTGGCGCAAACGATCGCCGGGCTGGACCGCGGCCAGTTGAAGGACATGGCGTGCGCTGCGCGCAGCCTGGCCAAACCTGAGGCAACCCGGCGCGTGGCCGAGATCTGCCGTCAGATGGCGGGCGAAAAATGAAACGGAAGCAATGAAGCATATCGTCAAGAACATCCACTTCGTAGGCATTGGCGGGGCCGGCATGAGCGGCATCGCCGAGGTCCTGCTGAACCTGGGCTACAAGGTCTCGGGCTCCGACATGGGCAGCAACGCTGCCACGCGGCGCCTGGCCTCGCTCGGCGCCCGCGTTTGCCACGGCCATGATGCGGCCAACGTGGAAGGCGCCAATGCCGTGGTCGTGTCAACCGCGGTGACCCACGACAACCCGGAAGTGCTGGCCGCGCGCGCCAGGCGCATTCCGGTGGTGCCGCGCGCCGTGATGCTGGCCGAACTGATGCGCCTGAAGCAGGGCGTGGCCATCGCCGGCACGCATGGCAAGACCACCACCACCAGCCTGGTGGCGTCGGTGCTGGCCGAGGGCGGGCTCGACCCGACCTTCGTCATCGGCGGCCGCCTGAATTCGGCCGGTGCCAACGCGCGCCTGGGCACGGGCGACTTCATCGTGGCCGAGGCCGACGAGTCGGATGCGTCGTTCCTGAACCTGTTCCCGGTGATGGAAGTCATCACCAATATCGACGCCGACCACATGGACACGTACGGGCATGACTTTGCCCGTCTGAAGCAGGCGTTCGTGGAATTCACCCAGCGCCTGCCGTTCTATGGCATTGCCGTGCTGTGCGTGGATGACCCGAACGTGCGCGAGATCATGCCGTTCGTGTCCAAGCCCGTGGTGCGCTACGGCTTTGCCGAGGATGCCCAGATCCGCGCGATCAATGCCCGCGCGGTGGATGGCCAGATGCATTTCACGGTGCTGCGCCAGCTCAACGGCCACGCAGAGCCGCCGCTGGACGTGGTGCTGAACCTGCCGGGCCTGCACAACGTGCAGAACGCGCTGGCCGCCATCGCCATCGCCACCGAACTGGAGGTCCCTGACGCCGCCATCGTCAAGGCGCTGCGCGAATTTCACGGCGTGGGTCGCCGCTTCCAACGCTACGGCGAGGTGGCGACGCCCGATGGCGCCGGCACGTTCACGCTGGTGGACGACTATGGCCACCACCCGGTGGAAATGGCCGCCACGCTGGCCGCCGCGCGCGGTGCATTCCCGGACCGCCGGCTGGTGCTGGCCTTCCAGCCGCACCGGTTCACGCGGACGCGCGACTGCTTCGAGGATTTCGTGAAGGTGCTGGGCACCGTCGACGCGCTGCTGCTGGCCGAGGTGTATTCGGCCGGCGAGGCGCCCATCGTGGCCGCCGACGGCCGCGCGCTGACCCGCGCGCTGCGGGTGGCCAACAAGGTAGAACCCGTTTTTGTGGAACAGATCGAAGACATGCCCCAGTCGATTCTGGATGCCGTGCGACCTGGCGATGTGGTCGTGACCATGGGAGCCGGCACGATCGGTGCGGTCCCGGGACAACTGGTGTCGCACCAGGCGGGAGGTCAGCAATGAGCTTCGTGGCGCATCCCAATATCGATCCGAAATCGCTGGGCAAGGTTGGCGTGCTGCTGGGCGGGCGCTCGGCCGAGCGCGAAATCTCGCTGATGTCCGGCAACGGCGTGCTGGCGGCACTGAAGTCGCGCGGCGTGGACGCCCACGCGTTCGACCCGGCGCTGCAGTCCGTGGCGGAACTGGCCGCGGCGAAGTTCGACCGCGTCTTCATCGCGCTGCATGGCCGTTACGGCGAGGACGGCACGATGCAGGGCCTGCTGGAACAGCTGGGCGTGCCCTATACAGGCAGCGGCGTGCTGGCGTCGGCGCTGGCCATGGACAAGCAGGCCACCAAGCGCCTGTGGATGACGCACGGCCTGGCCACGCCGCGCTTTGCGATGCTGTACGCCGATACCGATTTCGACGCCGTGGTGCGGGATCTGGGCCTGCCGCTGATCGTCAAGCCGGCCCGCGAGGGGTCGTCGATCGGCCTGACCAAGGTCACCGACGCCGGCCAGATGCGCGAGGCGTTCGAGAAGGCGGCGGGGCTCGATGCCGACGTCATCGCCGAGACGTTCATCGATGGCGACGAGCTGACTTGCCCCGTGGTGGGCGAGGGCGCATCGGCCGAAGCACTGCCCGTGATCAAGATTGTCGCGCCCGAGTCGAACTACGACTATCAAAATAAGTACTTTACTGACGTTACCCAATACCTGTGCCCGTCAACTTTGCCGGAAGCGCTGGAGAACGAAGTGCGGGCGCTGGCCGTCGAAGCGTTTCGCGTGCTGGGTTGCCGTGGCTGGGCCCGTGCGGACGTCATGCTCACCCGCGACGGCCGCCCGCATCTGCTCGAAATGAATACGTCGCCCGGCATGACCGGCCATTCGCTCGTGCCGATGGCGGCGCGCGCGGCAGGCATCAGCTACGAGGATTTCGTGATGCAGGTGCTGGCCGCCGCGACGCTTGACCTGCATCCGAACGAGCACTGGAAACCCGAATAACCGTATCACCAACGGCTGACCGCCCAACCAAACGACCATGTGGCACAACGCGCGCCTGCTCAACCTGATCGCCTCAGCGCTCTATGCGCTGGTGGCGCTCATGGCGCTTGGCGCCGGCCTGCTGTGGCTGGCGCAGCGGCCCGTGTTCGCCATTACCCACGTGGAACTGACGTCGCTGGACGGCAGCCAGCTGCGCCATGTGAACGCGCCGAGCGTGCGGGCCAACGCGCTCAACAAGCTGTCGGGCAATTTCTTCACGCTCGACCTGAACGCCGCGCGGCAGGCGTTCGAGTCCGTGCCCTGGGTGCGCCATGCCAGCGTGCGGCGCGAATGGCCGAACGGACTGGCGGTGCAGGTGGAAGAGCACGAAGCCCTGGGCACGTGGGGCGGGTCGGACAGCGGCCGGCTGATCAATACCTACGGTGAGGTATTCGTGGCCAATACGGCCGAAGCCGAGGAAGACGCCCAGTTGCTGGCGCTGGACGGTCCGCCGGACAGCGAGGAAGACGTGGTCGAGAAGCTGGAAACCATGCGCGAGTGGTTCAAGCCGATCAAGGCCGAGCCGCTGGCGGTGGCACTTTCCGGTCGCTATGCCTGGCGGGCGAAGCTGTCCAACGGCACGGTGATCGAGTTCGGGCGCGAGCAGAACGACGAGGATCGCGCCGCCATGGAGGCGCGGGTCAAGCGTTTCGTGGCGTCGTGGCCGCAGTTGACCCAGCAGTGGGGCAAGCAGATCGAGTACGCCGACCTGCGGTATCCCAACGGTTTTGCCATCCGCACGGCCAGCGTGCGCTTCCTGACCGATGCCCAGGCGCAGGCGGCGGCCAAGGCAGCGGCCAAGGCAGCGGCCAAGGCAGCGGCGGGGGCGGCTGGTTCCCAGGCGGCTTCGGCCGGCAACACCAACAACAATCCGACGCGACTCAAGAGTAAGAACGCGGAGAAAACTCGATGAGCAAGGAATACAAGGACCTTCTGGTCGGTCTCGATATCGGCACCTCGAAGGTGGCGGCCGTGGTGGCGGAACTGCGCCCCGACGGCAGCTATGAGGTCATCGGGATGGGCCAATCAGAGTCCAAGGGTTTGAAAAAGGGGGTCGTGGTCAACATCGAGGCCACCGTGCAGTCGATCCAGCGCGCGCTGGAAGAGGCCGAACTGATGGCCGATTGCAAGATTGCCGAGGTGTTCACGGGCATTGCCGGCAGCCATATCCGCAGCTTCAACTCCAGCGGCATGGTGGCCATCAAGGACAAGGAGGTCACGCAGACGGACGTGGCCCGCGTGATCGAGACCGCCAAGGCGGTGAACATCCCGACCGACCAGCAGATCCTGCACATCCTGACGCAGGAATTCATCATCGACGGCCAGGAAGACGTGCGCGAGCCCATCGGCATGAGCGGCATCCGCCTGGAAGTGAAGGTGCATATCGTCACGGGCGCGGTCAGCGCGGCGCAGAACATCGTCAAGTGCGTGCGCCGTTGCGGCCTGGAAGTGCATGACCTGATTCTGCAGCCGCTGGCGTCGAGCCTGGCGGTGCTCACCGAGGACGAGAAGGAACTGGGCGTGGTGCTGGTCGACATCGGCGGCGGCACCACTGATATCGCCATCTTCAGCGAGGGCGCGATCCGCCATACGGCCGTGATCCCCATCGCCGGCGACCAGATCACCAACGACATCGCCATGGCGCTGCGCACGCCGACGCCCGATGCCGAGGACATCAAGATGCAGTACGGCATTGCCAAGCAGGCGATTGCCGACCCGGAAGACATGATCGAGGTGCCCGGCGTGGGCGACCGCGGCACGCGCACGCTGAGCCGGCAGGCGCTGGCCGCGGTGATCGAGCCGCGTATCGAGGAGCTGTATTCGCTGGTGCACCAGGTGGTGCGCGAGTCCGGCTACGAGGAACTGCTGTCGTCGGGCGTGGTGATCACCGGCGGCACGGCGATGATGCCGGGCATGGTGGAGCTGGGCGAGGACATTTTCCTGAAGCCGGTGCGCGTGGGCGTGCCCGAGTACCGCGGCAATCTGCACGAAGTCGTGAAGAGTCCGCGCTATTCGACCGTTATGGGTCTGCTGCAGGAAGGCTGCGTGCAGCGCATGCGCGGCCGCAAGGTGGCCGTGCAGAGCGGCCAGGTGAAGCAGGTGTGGACGCGCATGAAGGAATGGTTTGTCGGCAACTTCTGAGCCGCAAGCTTGTCAGGACTTTTTTAAGTGTGACGATCCTGTTGCAGTCAGCCGAACGGATCGTGGCACGTTGAGCAGGTCAAGCAGTTTTTCTGATGTATTGGCTAGTAGTTCTTTGATGGTTTCTTGTTCAGAAACCAAGGGTTGCGGCGGGGAGGCCGCAGCGTTTGGGGACTGATTTTTCTCGGAGGCAGTGATGGACTTTGACATGATCGAAACGGAGATTCAGGACGGCACCATCATCAAGGTGGTGGGCGTGGGCGGTGCAGGCGGCAACGCCGTGCAGCACATGATCAGCCGTGGCGTGCAGGGCGTGGAATTCATCTGCATGAACACCGATGCCCAGGCGCTGAAGCGTTCGAGCGCATCGCGCGTGCTGCAGCTTGGCAATTCCGGCCTGGGTGCCGGCGCCAAGCCTGAAGTGGGCCGCAACTGCGCGGAGCAGGCTCGCGAGCAGATCGCCGATTCGCTGCGCGGTGCCCACATGGTCTTCATCACTGCCGGCATGGGCGGCGGTACCGGTACGGGCGCCGCGCCGATCGTGGCGCAGGTGGCCAAGGAAATGGGCATCCTGACCGTGGGCGTGGTCAGCAAGCCGTTCGACTTCGAAGGCGCGCGCCGCGCCAAGGTGGCCGAACATGGCTCGGGCGAGCTGGAATCGTCGGTGGACTCGCTGATCGTTGTGCTCAACGAAAAGCTGTTCGAGGTGATGGGCGACGACGCCGAGATGGACAAGTGCTTCCAGTGCGCCGATGACGTGCTGCACAACGCCGTGGCCGGTATCGCCGAAATCATCAATGTCGATGGTCTGGTGAACGTCGACTTCGAAGACGTGAAGACGGTGATGGGCGAGCAGGGCAAAGCCATGATGGGCACGGCAACGGTGTCGGGCGTGGACCGCGCCCGCCTGGCGGCCGAGCAGGCCGTGGCCAGCCCGCTGCTGGAAGGCGTGGACCTGTCCGGCGCGCGCGGCGTGCTGGTCAACATCACGGCCAGCCGTTCGCTGAAGCTGTCGGAAACCAAGGAAGTCATGAACACGATCCGCAGCTACGCCGCGGAAGACGCGACCGTGATCTTCGGTACGGTGTACGACGACTCGATGGGTGACGCCCTGCGCGTGACCGTGGTGGCCACGGGCCTGGGCCGTTCGGCCAAGAAACAGCAGCCGATGACGCTGCTGAAGACCGGCACGGACAATATCCCGGTGCAGATGATGGCAGGCCTGACGGCCGCGCCGGCACACGCATCGCCGGACTACAGCAACCTGGATACCCCGGCGGTGTGGCGCAGTTCGCGTGAGTCGGCATCGGCTCACGTGGCGGCGTTGCAAGAAAAGGGTGTGGATACGTACGACATCCCGGCCTTCCTGCGCAAGCAGGCGGACTAAGTTGGGAACCGGCAGGGCAGCGGCATCCGCCGCGCGCCTGGCAGGCTGTCGACGGTCCGTCACGCATCGCCCGGGCGCTCCCTATCCGCCCGGCGTTTGCCTGGACTGACGTAACCCGTCAGTGCGTGCGGCTGCGCCGCGCCACGCCACATGTTGTCCGTCGCATCCCGTTGCCGGGCAGGCAGGCCATCGGCCGCCTCCCCGGACTGGTTTCCCGCCCCCGGCGGCGGGATGTCTCCGTCCGCGCGGCGCGTTTACCCAACGCGCCGCGCGGCGTTTTGAAGCCCAGGTAATTCCTGCTGCACCCGCCTGCCGCGCCGCTTGGTGGCGACGGCATCCGCCCCTATGATGCAGGCAGGTTTTTCCGATATACGCCAGACCGCTAGAGGACTGTTCAAAATGATCGCCGTAGGCCAGCGCGTCCCCGACGCCACGTTGTACGAATTCTTTGAAACCGAGACCGGCGGCTGCGCGCTCGGCCCCAACGCCTTCCCGGTGGCCGAACTGGTCAAGGGCAAGAAGATCGTTGTGTTTGGCCTGCCCGGCGCATTCACGCCCACCTGTTCGGCCAAGCATGTGCCGGGCTTCATCAAGCTCAACGACCAGCTGCGCGCGGCTGGCGTGGATGAGGTCTGGTGCCATTCGGTCAACGACGCCTTCGTGATGGGCGCCTGGGGCCGCGAGCAGAAGACCGACGGAAAGGTCCGCATGATGGCCGACGGTGCCGCCCAGTGGGCCAAGGCTCTGGGCCTGGACCAGGACCTGAGCCAGCGCGGTCTGGGCGTGCGCGCCAAGCGCTATGCCATGGTCATCGACGATGGCGTGGTGACGCACCTGGCCGTGGAAGAACCGGGCGAATTCAAGGTCAGCAGCGCCGAAGCCGTTCTGGAAGCGTTGCGCGCCTGACACGAAGCGTGTCAAGAAAAGTGATGTTTTGGGCGTTTCATTAACATTGCATAACACCCGGACACAAAGTGGTGCAGCGCAATACATCCAGTAATGGTAGTATCGCGTTATTGGAAATTACGCCCAATAGCTTTTAATAATAGTTGAGGCCGTCATGCTCAAACAGCGCACTATCAAATCCGTGGTGAAGACGGTCGGCATCGGTTTGCACTCGGGTCGCAAGGTGACGCTGTCGCTGAGGCCGGCCCCCGCCGATACCGGCATCGTTTTCACGCGCGTCGATCTGCCCGAAGCGGTAGAAATTCCGGTGGCCGCCAGCGCCATTGGCGACACGCGTCTGGCGTCGGTCCTGCAGAAGGACGGCGCCCGCGTTTCGACGGTCGAGCACCTGATGTCGGCCTGCGCCGGACTGGGCATCGACAACCTCTACGTCGACGTCGACGCCGAAGAAATCCCGATCATGGACGGCAGCGCGGCGTCGTTCGTGTTCCTGCTGCAGTCCGCAGGCATCGAGGAGCAGCCGACCGCCAAGCGTTTCATCCGCGTCAAGAAGGCGGTGGAAGTGCGCGAGGGCGACAAGCTGGCCCGCCTGGAGCCGTTCTTCGGTTTCAAACTCGCGTTCACGATCGACTTCCGCCATCCGGCGGTCGACAAGACCGGGCAGACCTTCTCGATCGACTTTGCCGATACGAGCTATGTCCGTGAGATCGCCCGTGCCCGCACGTTCGGCTTTGCCCACGAGGTGGAAGCATTGCGCGAGATGGGCCTGGCTCGTGGTGGCAGCCTGGACAACGCGATCGTGCTCGACGAGCACCGCATGCTCAACAACGAGGAACTGCGCTACGGCGACGAGTTCGTGCGTCACAAGATCCTCGATGCGATTGGCGATCTGTACGTGGTGGGTCATCCGCTGATTGGCTCGTACATTGCACACAAGTCGGGCCACGGCCTGAACAACCAACTGCTGCGCGCCCTGCTGGCCGACCAGGAAGCGTACGAGATCGTGACCTTCGACAAGGTTGAGGAAGCGCCGACGGCCTTCCTGCCGCAGGCGCAGCCGGCCTTTGCCTGATCGTCCATAGCGGTTCCGCCAGATTGAAAAACCCCCGTTCGAGCGGGGGTTTTCGTTTGGAGCGCCGATCAGGCCGGCAAGGGTTTCGCGGGTTTGGGGCCCGCCACGGCCAGCACGATACCCAGCGCGACACCCAGCAATGCCGCAAACAGGATCTGGGAATCGGGGGGCAGCAGGAAGGTCAGGCCGTGGGCGGGAATCCAGAAGAACGGAATGGTCTTCTTGAATACGAATCCCCACTGCGTCTGCCAGTCGAGCGCCTTCAGATGTTCCGCGACGGCAATCGGCCGGTACAGCGCCCGCCAGGAACCCTGATGGCGGACGATATGCATGTCCGTGACCTTATGGGCGGTCATCATGACTGGCGAGAAGGTCAGGTTCAGCAAGGTGCTGATAATCAATGCACCCGCCAGCTTGAGCATCGAGAAACCGCCTGCCATGGCCGCGACGACGCCGTCGACACCCAGGTATTCCGCAAAATAGGGCGAGCCGACGGCAAAGACCTTGAATGCCATGCTGATGAACAGGCCGAGAATGCCCCAAACGACCATTCTCGGCAGGATGCCGAAGCCCTTCCCGAGATAATGCCCGGTGCGGATGCGCTGCCCGATGACTTCGCCCAGCGTCGCCAGCAGGCCAAACTTGATAAACGCCATGACCATGCCGTGCTGCCCGTTGAAGGTCTTGTAGGCAGCGAGCCATTCCGGGAATACCGCGAACGGCAGAAGTATCAGGCAGAGCAGCGCGACCAGCGCCAGATCCTGTGTTTTCATGGAATAGCCTCGAATCCGGCCTGAATTCGGCCTACTTCAGATATCGCTCGGTCAGTGCGCACCAGTATGCGGCGGCAGGCGCCAGGCATTTGTCGTTGAAGTCATAACCGGGGTTATGCACCATGCAATAGCCCGGCTGGTCGCCGCCGCCGATAAGCATGTAGCTGCCATTGGGATTGGCTTCCAGCATGAACGCAAAATCCTCGCTGCCGGGCAGCTGAGGCGCGTCGGTATGGACCTTGTCCCGGCCGAACACGTCCTGCGCGACCTCGGCGGCAAAATCGGTGGCCTGGTCGTCATTGACCAGCACCGGGCTGCCGTTCACATGCATGACTTCGGCGGTAGCGCCAAAACTCTGCGCCTGCAGCTGCGCAACTTCGGCGATCCTTTTGAGCAGCACGGTGCGGACGGACGGATTCAACGACCGGACGCTCAGTTTCATGAGTGCCTTGGCGTTGATGATGTTTGGCGCCTCTCCGGACTGGATGCTGCCGATGGTGATCACCGCCGCTTCGAACGGCGACACATTGCGCGAGACAATGGTCTGCAGCGCGGTGCCGATATGGCAGGCCACCAGCGTGGCATCGATGGTTTTTTCCGGAATCGCGCCATGCCCGCCGACCCCGGTAATCTCAATATGCAATGTGTCGGACGACGCCATGAATGCGCCCTTCCTGAAATAGAATTCGCATTCCTTGAATCCCGGCATGTTATGCATGGCGAAAATCGCATCGCAGGGAAACTGTTCGAACAACCCGTCATGCACCATGACTTTGCCGCCGTAAAGCAATTCTTCGGCGGGCTGGAAAATCAGATGCAGGGTGCCGTCGAAATTCCGCGTCTTTGCCAGATATTCCGCCGCACATAACAGGATCGCGGTATGTCCGTCATGGCCGCAGCCGTGGAATTTACCGGGAACGGTGCTGCTCCATTCCTTTTGACTGTTTTCGGTCATCGGCAGGGCGTCCATATCGGCGCGGATGCCCAGGCGTCTGCTGCCCTTGCCCACCTTCAGCGTGCCGACCACGCCGGTCCTGGCCAAGCCGCGATGCACCTCGTAGCCCCAGCCTTTTAGCATTTCTGCTACGAGATCACTGGTTCGTGTTTCCTCGAATCCAATTTCCGGGTGCTGGTGGATCTGACGCCGAATTCGGATAAATCTGTCTTCGCTTTCGGAAATAGCCTTCAGAATGCTCTGGTACATGATGTTTCTCCTTTGAACAATGCAAAGGGTCGTGCTGTACGCCCGAGGCCATTCTATGAGCCGGAAAGCATGATCAAATTGCCCGGCGTCATGGTTTTGCCGACAGCGGGCCCGATGCACCGGCGCGCACCGGCACATCAAAATCGCGGGGAAATATCAGGATTTGCGATGACCGTCGCATCTGCTCGACGGGAGCAACGATGCGGGATTATCGCGATGGGTTCGACTGAAGCGTTCTAAGGGTTTTGGTCTTCAGCGGTGACGCGCCAGCAATGCCTGCACGGCGTCCTTCAGCGGCGAATCCTCGAGGCCGCGTGCCAGCGCGTCCATGCTCTGCATGCCGGCTTGCGACAGATTCTGCGTGCGCGGCTTGCGCTCGACCGGCTCGGTGTCCCAGTCGCCGCGTCCCACCTCGGGTTGTACCCGTACCCGGATTGCAGTAACCTGCGAGCCGCGTTGTTGCAGCCGGGAAAGCAATGTGGGCACCACTTGCCTGACCCGCGCGGCGGCCGCGCCATGGGCGGCCAGCAACAGCAGCGTCTGCTCCGCCTGCGGGCCACGGTTGTCGGTCTTGATGCCGCCCACCGCAATGCCGCTCCGCAGCGCCGGGGGCAGCAACGCAAAGACTTCCGCTTCCAGTGACGCCAGTTGCCGCGCGGTCTGCATCAGCGCGGAAACCGGGCCGGACTTGGCCAGCCAATCGTTGAGGGGCTTGGCGTTCGGGGTCTGGTGAGCGTGGTGGGTGAACAAGCGCATGCAAGCATTCTAGCGCGCAATCCTTGCCCGTCCGAGAGCCGGGATGCGATGCCTGCATGCGCGCCGGTGCCTTCTGGCGCCGTCCTTTGGGAATTGGGGAACGGTCATGCAGATCATCGTGCTGCATCCGCGCCAGCCGCGGGTGTTTCGCTTTCAGTTGACGCGGGCGCGCGTCGTGCTGTCCGGCCTGGCGCTGTGCGCGCTGGTGGCGGCGGCCTCTTCGGGATTGACCTGGCTGGTCGCCCGCAATGCGTCGGCGCCGGAAATCACCCGCCAGGCGCGTGACAACGCCTACCTGCGCGAGAACCTGGCCGTGATGGCCACCCGGCTGGGCGAACTGCAGGCCCAGATGGTACGCCTGGACGCGCTTGGCGAGCGCGTGTCCGGCCTGGCCGGCATCGCCCCCCGGGATTTCGATTTCCGCCATCGCCCCGCGCGTGGCGGCCCGGCCAGTCCCGCCCAGTCCAGCGACCTGACGATGCCCGAACTCAGCGACGAACTGGCGCGGCTGGGCCGGCAGGCCGACCACCGCACCGACTATTTCGACGTCATCGAGACTGCGCTGATGGATCGCCAGTTGCGCGAGCACCGTCAGCCGAGCGTGCAGCCGGTGGCGTCTGGCTACGATGGATCGAGCTTCGGCACGCGCATCGATCCCTTCACCGGCCGCCGCTCGCAGCACGATGGCGTGGATTTCGTCGCGCCGGCCGGCACGCCGATCGTGGCCGCCGCCGGCGGGGTGGTGGTGGCTTCCGAATGGCACCACGAGTACGGCAACATGATCGATATCGACCATGGCAACGGCCTCAAGACCCGCTATGCCCACGCGTCCAAAGTGCTGGTCAAGGCGGGCGACCTGGTCCGGCCGGGCCAGTTGATCGCCCGCGTGGGCAGCACGGGCCGTTCCACCGGTGCGCACCTGCATTTCGAGGTCCATGTGAACGGTGAGCCACGCAATCCGGGCGGCTTCCTGACCGCCGCGGTGCGGGCGCCGGCCCAGCTACCCCTGGCGGCGGCCACTGCCGCGACCGACCGGACCGCCATCCGATGATCCCACTGGCCCCATCAATCCTGGTGGCCGGAACATTGAAGCCGCCGCGTCTGTCCCAACCTCCTGCACGGGCCGCCAGTCAAAGGGGGCCGGGCTGGGGCCGGGCTGTTGCACCTGTACGGAAACTGTGCTGGCGACAGGTCCGGTCAGGACATCGGCACATGATAAACTCGGCGTTTTGCGCCAATCTACCCATTCCTCGCGCGGATTTGGCGGGTCTCGTACCGGTCTGCCGCGCAGGTGAAAGCACTCGATGATCACGGGCCTTCTCAAGAAAGTCTTCGGCAGCCGCAATGAGCGGCTGATCAAACAATATCGCCGCACGGTCACGCAGATCAACGCGCTCGAGCCGAAGTTCGAGGTGCTTTCGGACGACGAACTGCGTGGCATGACCGAGACGTTCCGCCAGCGCCATGCCGGCGGCGAATCGCTCGAATCCCTGCTGCCCGAAGCCTTTGCCGTGTGCCGCGAAGCCAGCAAGCGCGTCATGAAAATGCGCCACTTCGACGTGCAGATGATTGGCGGCATGGTGCTGAACGACAACAAGATCGCCGAAATGCGTACCGGCGAAGGCAAGACGCTGACCGCCACGCTGCCCGTGTACCTGAACGCGCTGACCGGGAAGGGCGTGCACGTGGTGACGGTGAACGATTACCTGGCCCAGCGTGACGCCGAGTGGATGGGGCGCCTGTACAACTTCCTGGGGCTGTCGGTGGGGGTGAACCTGTCGCAGATGCCGCACGACCAGAAGCAGGTGGCCTACAACGCCGACATCACCTATGGCACGAACAACGAGTTCGGCTTCGACTACCTGCGCGACAACATGGTCTACGACCCGTCGCAGCGCGTGCAGCGCCCGCTGCACTACGCGATCGTCGACGAAGTGGACTCGATCCTGATCGATGAGGCGCGTACGCCGCTGATCATCTCGGGGCAGGCCGAGAACCAGACCGACCTCTATCAGCGCATGAACGGCATTCCGAAGCTGCTGGAGCGCCAGATCGGCGAGGAAAAGGCCGACGGCACGGGCGTCGAGAAGCCGGGCGACTACTACGTGGACGAGAAGGGCCACCAGGTGTACCTGACCGAGGCCGGCCACGAGAAGGCCGAGCAGATCCTGGCCGCGCAAGGGCTGATCGGCGAGGGCGAATCGCTCTACGCGCCGCAGAACATCACGCTGATGCACCACCTGTACGCCGCCCTGCGTGCGCAAAGCCTGTTCCATCGCGACCAGCACTACGTGGTGCAGAACGACGAAGTGGTGATCGTCGACGAATTCACGGGCCGCCTGATGACGGGCCGCCGCTGGTCCGATGGCCTGCACCAGGCCGTGGAAGCCAAGGAAGGCGTGACGATCCAGCAGGAAAACCAGACGCTGGCCACCATCACGTTCCAGAACTACTTCCGCATGTACGAGAAGCTGGCCGGCATGACCGGCACGGCCGATACCGAAGCGTACGAATTCCAGGAAATCTACGGCCTGGAAGTGGTGGTGATCCCGACCAACCGCCAGGCCCAGCGCAAGGACCTGCAGGACCAGATCTACAAGACGTCGAAGGAGCGCTACGACGCCGTGGTGCGCGATATCCGCGACTGCTACGACCGTGGCCAGCCGGTGCTGGTGGGTACGACGTCGATCGAGACGTCCGAATACCTGTCGGACCTGCTGAACAAGGAAAAGCTGCCGCACCAGGTGCTGAACGCCAAGCAGCACGAGCGTGAAGCCGAGATCGTGGCGCAGGCCGGCCGTCCGAAGATGATCACGATTGCCACGAACATGGCCGGTCGCGGTACCGACATCGTGCTGGGCGGCAACGTCGAGAAGCAATCGGGCTTCATCGAGGCGGACCCGAACCTTTCGGACGCCGAGAAGGCCGCCAGGATCGCGCAGCTCGAAGGGGAATGGCAGTCGCTGCACGAGCAGGTCAAGGCTTCCGGCGGCCTGCATATCGTGGGCACCGAGCGCCACGAGTCGCGCCGGATCGACAACCAGCTGCGTGGCCGTGCCGGCCGCCAGGGCGACCCGGGTTCGTCGCGCTTCTACCTGTCGCTGGACGACCAGCTGCTGCGCATCTTCGCCGGCGACCGCGTGCGCGCGATCATGGAGCGCCTGAAGATGCCCGAGGGCGAGCCGATCGAGGCCGGCATCGTCACGCGTTCGATCGAGTCGGCGCAGCGCAAGGTGGAAGGCCGCAACTTCGACATCCGCAAGCAGCTGCTGCAGTACGACGACGTTGCCAACGACCAGCGCAAGGAAATCTACAAGCTCCGTAACGACGTGCTGGAAGCCAAGGACGTCGGCGACATGGTGGCGAACCTGCGCGAAAGCGTGATCGTGGAAATGTTCCGCGACTACGTGCCGGCCGAAAGCATGGAAGAGCAGTGGGATATCGCCGGGCTGGAGCAGCGTCTGCGTGACGACTGGAGCCTGGACGTGCCGCTGGCCAAGACCATCGAGGGCGCCCAGAGCATCGAGGACGAGGAACTGCTGAACCTGATCCTGAAGACCGCGCGCGAGACCTACGACGCCAAGGTGGAACAGGTTGGCCGCGAGTCGTTCGCGGGCTTCGAGCGGTCGGTCATGCTGCAGAGCATCGACACGCACTGGCGCGAGCACCTGGCCGCGCTGGATCACCTGCGCCAGGGTATCCACCTGCGCGGCTACGCGCAGAAGGATCCGAAGCAGGAGTACAAGCGCGAGTCGTTCGAGCTGTTTGCCCGCCTGCTGGACGTCATCAAGAACGAAGTCACGCGCGTGGTGTTCAACGTGCAGATCCAGTCGCCGGAGCAGCTGGAGCAGGCATCCGAGGAAATCGAGGAAGGCCTGTCGCACCTGGCCAACGTGCAGTACAAGCACGACGAGTTCGCCGACGGCGGCGAGCCGGTGGAAGAGGCGTCGCCGCGCAGCAGCACGGCCGCCGCCGCGATGGCCGCGATGGCTGGCGGCGACGTGGCCCTGGCCGGCATGCCCAAGGTCGGCCGCAACGACCCCTGCCCGTGCGGATCGGGCAAGAAGTTCAAGCAGTGCCACGGCAAGCTGAGCTGAAGCCGGCCCGCCACTGCCGGTGACGCGCCCTGAGCGGCGCGTCATCGACCGAATCCCTGGACATGCCCGCTTGAGCCGACCGCTCAAGCGGGCATGTTCATCAGGTGCATCACACAATTTGCAGCAAAGGAAACGAACATGCCCGTGAACTTGCCCCTGCCGCAGGCAGAAAACCTGAAATCCGTCGCTGGCGTCGAACTCGGCTGGGCCGAGGGCGGAATCCGCAAGGCCAATCGCAAGGACGTGCTGGTGGTCAAGGTGGCCGAAGGCAGCACGGTGGCAGGCGTCTTCACGCAGAACCGCTTCTGCGCCGCGCCGGTGCAGGTCTGCCGCGAGCATCTGGCCGCGGGCGCCGGCATCCGCGCGCTGGTGGTCAACACGGGCAACGCCAACGCCGGCACCGGTGAACCGGGCCTGGCCGCCGCGCGCGCCACCTGCGATGCGCTGGCGAAGCAGCTTGGCATCGCTGCCAACCAGGTGCTGCCGTTCTCGACCGGCGTGATTCTGGAGCAGCTGCCCGTGGATCGCCTGACCGCCGCGCTGCCCACGGCCATCGCCAACGCGCGCGCCGACAACTGGCTGGCCGCCGCCGAATCGATCATGACCACCGACACGCAGCCCAAGGCAGCGTCGCGCACGGTGCAGATCGACGGCAAGACCGTGACCCTGTCGGGCATCAGCAAGGGCGCCGGCATGATCCGTCCGAACATGGCGACGATGCTTGGCTTTATTGCGATGGACGCCGCCGTGGCCCAGCCGGTGCTGCAGAAGCTGGTGTCGCACGCGGCCGATCATTCGTTCAACAGCATCACGATCGATGGCGATACGTCGACCAATGACTCGTTCGTGCTAATTGCCTCGGGCAAGTCGGGTGCCAGCGTGACCGCCGCCGAAGGCCCGGCGTTTGACGCGCTGCGCGACGCGGTGACTTCGCTGGCCCAGGAGCTGGCCCAGATGATCGTGCGCGATGGCGAAGGCGCCACCAAGCTGATGACAATTCGCGTGGAAGGCGGCAAGGATGTGGCCGAATGCCGCCAGATCGCCTATGCCGTGGCCCATTCGCCGCTGGTCAAGACCGCTTTCTACGCGTCGGACCCCAACCTGGGCCGTATCCTGGCCGCCGTGGGCTATGCCGGCGTGGACGATCTCGATGTGAACCGCGTCAACCTGTGGCTCGACGACGTCTGGGTGGCGCGCGATGGCGGCCGTAACCCCGAGTATCGCGAGGAAGACGGCCAGCGCGTGATGAAGCAGGCCGAGATCACGGTGCGTATCGCGCTGGGCCGCGGCAATGCCGAGGCCACGGTGTGGACGTGCGACCTGTCGCACGACTACGTGTCGATCAACGCCGATTACCGTTCGTAAGTCGTAGAACCTTCAAATTTTCGACTCTTCGCCTGTCGCCTTTCGTCATCCGTCATCCGTCATTCGTCTGAGAAGAAGCGCCCCATGTCCGATCTTGCTGCCCGCCTCGACAACTTCCTCGCCCGCCTTGAACAATGGCTGCCGCCCGAACTGACCGAGGCGGACTGGAAGGAGGCGGTAGCGTTCCGCTGGCGCAAGCGGCAGAGCCTGTTCGGCAACATCGGCTATCTGCAGGCCATCCGCCAGCTGCCGCCGATCCACCTGAACGACCTGAAGAACATCGATCGCCAGAAGGACGCGATCGTGGCCAACTCGCGCCAGTTCGTGAAGGGACTGCCGGCCAACAATGTGCTGTTGACTGGCGCACGCGGCACGGGCAAGTCGTCGCTGATCAAGGCCATCCTGAACGAATTCGTGAAGGACGGGCTGCGCCTGGTGGAAGTGGACAAGGACGATCTGGGCGACCTGGGCGACATCGTCGAAAAGCTGGCTTCGCGGCCGGAACGCTTTGTCATTTTCTGCGACGACCTGTCGTTCGAAGACGGCGAGTCGGGCTACAAGTCGCTGAAGTCGGCGCTCGATGGTTCGGTGGCTGCGCAGTCGGACAACGTGCTGATCTATGCCACGTCGAACCGCCGCCATCTGCTGCCCGAGTACATGAAGGACAACGAGACGTACCAGCACACGTCCGATGGCGAGATCCATCCGGGCGAAGTGGTGGAAGAGAAGATCTCGCTGTCCGAGCGTTTCGGCCTGTGGCTGTCGTTCTATCCGCCCAAGCAGGACGAGTACCTGGCGATCGTCGGTCACTGGCTGTCGCACTTCGGCTGCACGCCGGCCGATATCGAGGCGGCGCGCGGCGATGCGCTGATCTGGGCACTGGAGCGCGGCTCGCGTTCGGGCCGGGTGGCCTGGCAATTTGCGCGCGACTGGGGCGGCAAGCATGGCCAGCCGTTCGTGGCTGACAAGGAATAACGGGGCATGACGGCGCAGGTGGAAACCGTGACGACGGCCGACGGCCAGACGCGCAAGGTCACGGAGGTGGCGGTCGGCGTGATGATCCAGCCCGACGGCCGCTTCCTGCTGGCACAGCGCCCGGCGGGCAAGCCGTACGAGGGCTACTGGGAATTTCCGGGCGGCAAGCTGGAACCGGGCGAATCGGTGGAAGACGCCCTGGCGCGCGAACTGCACGAGGAACTGGGGCTCGACATCCTGCGCAGCGAACGCTGGCACACGCTGGAACATGATTACCCGCACGCCTATGTGCGGCTGTATTTCTGCAAGATCACCGACTGGCGCGGCGAGCCGGTCGGTCGGGAAGGCCAGGCATTTTCCTGGCAGGCGGTACCCGTGGACGTGGGGCCGCTGCTTCCGGCGACCATCCCGGTCGTCGAATGGCTGGCGGATGAATCCCGCGCCAGCTGAAAGCAGGTAAAAGCGTGCCCGGCCACAAGCCGGGCATTTTCGTTAACGATCCAGAAAGACGATCCAGAAAACGAATCAGGAGGCTCCATGCAACGTGTCGATCGTATCGATGACGCTGTCTCGCCGCCCGAACTGACACTGCGCGGCATCATCCTCGGTGCCCTCATCACGGTGGTGTTCACCGCGTCCAACATCTACCTTGGTCTCAAGGTGGGGCTGACGTTCTCGTCGGCCATTCCGGCCGCCGTGATCTCGATGGCCGTGCTGCGGCTGTTTCCGGGCGCCAATATCCTCGAAAACAACATGGTGCAGACGCAGGCGTCGGCGGCGGGCACCTTGTCGTCGATCATTTTCATCCTGCCCGGCCTGGTGATGCTGGGCCACTGGCAGGGCTTTCCGTTCTGGCAGACGCTGGCGATCTGCGCAGCCGGCGGCATGCTTGGGGTGATTTTCAGCATTCCGCTACGCCACGCGATGGTGGTGCAGAGCGACCTGCCGTATCCCGAAGGGGTGGCGGCCGCCGAGATTCTGCGCGTGGGTAGTGCCGGGCAGGACGCCACGGGCAAGAAGCAGGCGACCGGCCTGGCCGACCTGATGGCCGGTGGCCTGGCGGCGGGCCTGTTCAGCTTTGCCGCTGGCGGCCTGCGCGTGCTGGCCGAAGGCGCCAACGCCTGGCTGGCGGCGGGGGCGTCGGTGGTGCGGCTGTCGATGGGCTTTTCGCTGGCGCTGGTGGGGGCTGGCTATCTGGTAGGCATCGTCGGCGGGCTGGCGATGCTGCTGGGCCTGGTGCTGACCTGGGGCATCGCGGTGCCATGGCTGACGGCGATCACGCCGACGCCGGCCGGCGCGACGCTGCAGAGCTTCGGCACGTCGATCTGGAGCGCGCAGGCGCGTTTCATCGGCGCCGGCACGATCGGCATCGCGGCGATCTGGACGCTCGGCTCGCTGTTCAAGCCGATGGTGGCGGGCGTGCGCGCGTCGATGGGCGCGCTGCGCGACGGCGCGGGCGGGGCCGGTGGCCAGATGCCGCGCACGCAGCGCGACATGCCGGCGGCCTGGATCGGCGCCATTACGCTGGCGCTACTGGTGGTGCTGGCCGTGACGTTCGGACACTTCCTGGCCCCAGCGCCGCTCGACAGCAGCGCCATCTGGAAGCTCGTGGCATGCGCGGTGCTGTTCGCTTTCGTTTTCGGCTTTCTGGTGGCGGCCGCGTGCGGCTACATGGCTGGCCTGGTCGGTTCGTCGGCCAGCCCGATCTCCGGTATCGGCATCATCGCGGTGATCCTGGTGTCGCTGCTGATCCTTGGCCTGGGCACGCTGGAAGGGCTGCTCGACACGCCCGAAGGCGGCAAGTTCGCCATTGCACTGGCGATCTTCACGACGTCGGCCGTGGTGGCCGTGGCATCGATTTCGAACGACAACCTGCAGGATCTGAAGACCGGTTGGCTGGTGGGTGCCACGCCGTGGCGCCAGCAGGTGGCCCTGCTGATCGGGTGCGCGGTGGGTGCGGCGGTGATCCCGCCGGTCCTGGAACTGCTTTATCACGCCTACGGCTTTGCGGGGGCGTTGCCGCGCGCCGACATGGACCCGAACGCGGCCCTGGCCGCGCCCCAGGCCACGCTGATGACGGCGATTGCCACGGGCATTTTCACGCACCGGCTGAACTGGACCATGATCCTGATCGGCGTCGCGCTGGGTGTGGTGCTGATCGCCATCGACGAAATGCTGCGGCGACGTGGCGGCGTGGCCCGCCTGCCGGTGCTGGCGGTGGGTATCGGCATCTACCTGCCGCCGACCATCAGTTCGGCGCTGGTGGTGGGCGCCGTGCTGTCGTGGTGGCTGCAGCGCACGGAGCGGCGCCGCGCCGAGGCGCGCGGTGATGACGTGAAGACGGTACTCGAACACGCCGAGCGGCGCGGCACGCTGCTGGCATCGGGGCTGATCGTCGGGGAAAGCCTGGTCGGCGTGGCGCTGGCGGCGGTGATCGGCCTGTCGGGCAAGGAATCACCGCTGGCGCTGGTGGGCGAAGGGTTTGCCGCCACGGCGCAATGGCTGGGCCTGGCGGCGTTTATCGCCGTGTGCGTGGGTTTCTGCCGGAGAGTGCTGGCGGCGCGGTAAGGCGCGCGCGGCCTTCAAGATGCGAGGGCCGCCACCTGAACCGCTGCGGCCTTTCTCTGCCCCTCTCCGCCATGCGGGCGAGGGAAGCCATGCGACGCGTCGTCAGTCTTCCTCGTCCGCCGGAAGGTCTGGCGACGGTGTTTCGTCCGGCTTGCCGCCGATGACGTACTTCTCGGAGGCCCAGGCACCCAGATCGATCTGCTTGCAGCGATCGGAGCAGAACGGGCGGAACTTGTTTTCCGGCACCCAGGCGACATCCTTGCCGCAGGTGGGACACTTGACGACGGCTGGCATCGCGAACTTCAGAAATTACAGAGTTTGAGCAGGAAGGGGATGTCCGCGTCTACCGAGCGCGGCCGCATGTCGCCGTCCTGCTGGGTAAAGCGCACCCAGAGCATGTACTTGTTGGCGCTCATCTCGGGGATGAAGGCCAGCAGCGATTCGTCGAGGTACACCTGCATCAGCTGGTAGCTGCGGCCGGACAGCATCTGCTGATAGCTGCCGCCCGTGGCGATGACCTTGCCGCTCTGGCCCGATTCACGCAGCAGGCGCAGCACGATGGTCGCGCCCATGCGCAGCGAGGTCAGTGGCCGCGCCCACTTGAGGATATCGGCCTGGCGGTCTTCGGCGGGACGGTGCTGCCAGGCATAGTACGCCGGCAGGTCGAATTCGCAGGTGCCGCCCGGGATGATCGCCCGGCTGCGGATGCTGGTGAGCCACTCGTTGTCGGTCAGCAGCTGGCCGGCCTTGCCAACGGTCTGGCTCAGTGCCGCAATGCCTTGTTCGACTTCGGTGATGACGCTGACCAGCGCGTCCTGGTCGATCTGGGGATTGGCGCGCAGCGGCGCCAGGGCCTGGCGCTGACGCTCCAGTTCCTTGATCAGGTCGGTCTTGAGATCGGCACGGCCGGCCACGTCGATGATCTCGAAGATCGTGGTGATGGCAACGTGGTGCTGCAGCGGATGTTCCTGCCCGAGGAAATAATCCAGCCGATCGAACAGGTCTTCCAGGCGCAGGAGCGTCCTGATGCGTTCGTTGAAAGGATATTCGTACAGGATCAAGTCGGTATCCGTGCTGCGCGCCGAATGGCGGTTCGTAGGCGAGGGCGCCCGGCGGTGCTGCCGCCGGTTTCTCCGCGCACGTTGGTGGCCCAGCCGTGGCGCAGAGGCCGGGAGCCGTCACTCGGTGCTTTTTCCCCGGCATGTTTCAGCGCATTCTATGCGAGTCGGAGCCCAACCACAAATCGAAAGTTCCCCGGGGGCGCGGACCGGACAGTCCAGGCGCCGTGCGAAACCCGACCGGGTGATCCTTGGGTCGTCTTATGCGCCGGCCGGGCTCGCCGACAGGCTGCGATACAGCGCATCGAGCCGCGCCACTTGCGGCGCGAGTGCGTCGGGCGGGCCATCGTTATCGATCACGTCGTCGGCCACGGCCAGGCGTGCCGCCCGGGTGGCCTGCCTGTGCATGATCGCCAGCACCTGGTCCCGCGTGAACCCGTTCCGGCCCATGACCCGCGCCACCTGCGTCTCTTCCTGGCAATCGACCACCAGCACACGCCCGACGCGCGCCCGCCATGTGCCCGATTCCACCAGCAGCGGCACCACGTAGATCAGATACGGATGCCGGCCGGCAGAGCGGATGGCGGCCGCGCGCGCTTCGGTGAGCTGGCGGATCAGGGGGTGGGTGATGGCTTCGAGCCGGGCCTTGGCGGAAGGGTCGGAAAACACCAGCGCGCGCATGGCATCGCGGTCCATCGCGCCATCGGACCGCAGGCAGCGGGGCCCGAAGGCTTCGACCAGCGGTGCGATGGCCGCGCCGCCGGGCGCGGTGATCTCGTGGGCAAGCAGATCGGTATCGATCAACGCGGCACCGCGCCCGGCAAACATGTCCGCGACGCGGGTCTTGCCGGAGCCGATACCGCCCGTAAGGCCGATTTCCAGCATGGGGGCAGGCAGGGGAGTCATTGGCGAATGGTGCCAACGATACCAGTTTTGGACTTCCGGATTGCGATGCCGGCGGGTCTGGCGATACTAGTGGCCAGCGATCAGGCCCAGCGGCAGCACGTCGGGGCCCAGGAACAGCACGATCAGGCCGGCCCCGGCAATGTACGGGCCGTACGGAAACGCCGTGTCGCGGCCCTTGCGCTGGACCACCAGCATCAGGCCGCCGATGATCGCGCCGACAATCGACGACATCAGAATCAGCGCGGGCAGTGCCTGCCAGCCAAACCATGCGCCCAGGGCGCCCATGAGCTTGAAGTCGCCATGGCCCATGCCGGCCTGGCCGCGCACCAGCGTGAACAGCACGTTGACGGTCCACAGCACCAGATAGCCGGCGGCGGCACCGATCACGGCATCGGCCAGTGGCGCAAACCATCCTTGCAGGTTCAGCAGCAGCCCCAGCCAGAGCAGCGGCAGCGTGATCTGGTCAGGCAGCAGCTGGGTATCGGCATCGATCAGGAACAGCGCCACCAGGGCCCAGATCATCACGATGGCGGCCAGGGCCTGGGCGGTCGGACCGAAATGCCACATCGCCAGTGCGGTCAGCGCCCCGCTCGCCGCTTCCACAAGCGGGTAACGGATGCTGATCGGCGCCTTGCACGACGAGCACTTGCCCCGCAGGAACAGATAGCTGACGATCGGCACGTTTTCCCAGGCGGCGATCTGGTGCCCGCAGTGCGGACAGGCCGAGCGCGGCACCATGAGGTTGTAACGCCCGGGATGCGGCAGGGGCTCGCCGCGAAGTTCGGCAATGTAGTTGGCCTCTTCGTGATCCATCATCTTCGGCAGGCGATGGATCACGACATTGAGGAAACTGCCCACGAGCAGGCCCAGCAGACCGGCCACGACGATCAGGAAAGGCGCCGGCACCAGCGCCAGGGCATCCAGCGTGGCGGCCCCGGCCGGTCCAAAAACTGCTTGCATGCGAGATACCTGTTGTTAAACCACCTGGCCAAGCTTGAAGATCGGCAGGTACATGGCAACCACCATGCCACCGATGAGCACACCCAGGATCACGATGATCAGCGGCTCGATCAGGCTCGAAATGGCAGCCACGGCGTCGTCCACTTCACGCTCGTAGAATTCCGCCACCTTCAGCAGCATGTTGTCCAGCGCACCCGATTCCTCGCCGATCTGCGTCATCTGCAGCACCATGTTGTCGAACAGGTGCGTGGCCTGCATGGCGTTGGTCAGGCTGGTACCGATGCGCACGGCCTGCTCGATTTCACGCGTGGCATCGTAATACAGCCAGTTACCTGCCGCACCGCCCACGGATTCCATCGACTCCACCAGTGGCGTACCGGCCGCGAACATCGTGGCCAGCGTGCGGGTCCAGCGTGCGACCACGGCCTTGCGGAACAGGCTGCCGAAGATCGGCATCTTCAGCAGCATCTTGTCGTGCCACCGCTGGACTTTTTCCGATTTCTTGCGGGCGCGGAAGTAACCGATGATCGACAGGATCGGCCCGCCGACGATCAGGTACCAGTATTCGACGAAGAAATCGGACATGCCGATCACTACCTGAGTGGGCGCCGGCAGCGCCGCGCCGAAGCTGGAGAACACGCCCTTGAAGGCCGGGATCACGAACAGCATCAGCACCACGGTCACGGCAAAGGCCACCGACAGCACGGCGATCGGGTAGATCATCGCCGACTTGATCTGGCTCTTCAGCGCGATGCTCTTTTCCATGTACAGCGACAGGCGCTCAAGCAGCGCGTCGAGAATACCGCCCTGTTCACCGGCATCGATCAGGTTGCAGTACAGCGTGTCGAAGTACTTCGGCTGGCGCCGGAAGGCCTGTGCCATGCTGCTGCCGGACTCGATATCGAAGCGGATGTCGTTCAGCAGCTGGGTGAAGTTCGGATTGGCATGGCCGCGCGCGATGATGTCGATCGATTGCAGCAGCGGAATGCCGGCCTTCAGCATGGTCGACAGCTGGCGCGTGAAGTACGCGATGTCCTTCTCGGTGATCTTCTTGCCGCGCGCCGCCTTGCGCTTCTTCATCTTGACGACGGTCAGGCCCTGCTTGCGCAGGGTGGCGGTGACCTCCGCCTGGCTCTCGGCCCGTTGCTCGCCCTTGAAGGACTTGCCCTTGCGGTCCTTGGCCTCCCACTCGAAGATGTATTGCGTGGGCGCCTTCCGCCCTGTTCTGGCCCGTGACGGCGCTGCCGTCCGGGCGCCCGCCGCTGGTGCGCGCGTCGCCATGATTTGACCCCCGAAATATTGCTATTGCTATTGTTTTTGGACGTCCGCAACCCGATGCGGATGCCCGTATGCGCGGCCGGCTCTGCCTTTCGTACTGGCCCCGGCCGCGCGCCCGGTCAGTACCGCCTTGTCCGTTGCTAGCTGTTCGTGGTCGCCAGCACTTCTTCCAGCGACGTGATGCCCTGTTTTACCTTCTGCAGCCCGGCTTCGCGCAACGATAGCACGCCCTCTTTACGGGCCTGTTCGGCGATCTGCAAAGCCGTACCGTGTGACAGGATGATCTGCTGGATGGCCTCGGTAATGGGCATGACCTGGTAGATGCCGCAGCGGCCCTTGTAGCCGCTGCCGTTGCAGCGTTCGCAGCCCACCGGGTGGTACGGCTTCCAGCTGCCGTCGACGTCGGCTTGCGTGAAGCCGGCATCGAGCAGCACCTGCGGCGCCAGGTCGCCGGCGCGCTTGCACGAGCACAGGCGGCGCGCCAGGCGCTGCGCGGTGATCATCAGCACCGACGACGCGATGTTGAACGGCGCCACCCCCATGTTCATCAGGCGCGTCAGCGTGGTGGGCGCATCGTTCGTGTGCAGCGTCGACAGCACCAGGTGGCCGGTCTGTGCGGCCTTGATCGAGATGTCCGCGGTTTCCAGGTCGCGGATTTCGCCGACCATGATGATGTCCGGATCCTGGCGCAGGAACGACTTGAGCGCGGCCGCGAAGGTCAGGCCGGCCTTGTCGTTGACGTTCACCTGATTGACGCCGGGCAGCTGGATTTCCGCCGGGTCCTCGGCCGTGGAAATGTTGATGTCGCCCTGGTTCAGCATGTTCAGGAACGTGTAGAGCGACACGGTCTTGCCGCTGCCGGTCGGGCCCGTGACCAGCACCATCCCGTACGGGCGCTTGATGACCTCGAGCAGCAGTTCCTTCTGCTGCGGCTCGTAGCCAAGCTGGTCGATGTCGAGCTTGTCGGTGGACGAATCGAGAATCCGCATCACGATCTTCTCGCCGAACAGCGTCGGCAGCGTCGACACCCGGAAGTCGATCGCCTTCTCGATGGTTTCCTTGCTGTCCTTGTCCTTGGGCACGGAGATCAGCAGCTTCATCCGGCCGTCCTGCGGCACACGCTTTTCGGAAATGTCCAGCCGTGACAGCACCTTGATGCGGGTGGCGATCTTGTCGCGGATGTCCAGCGGCGGGCGCGCGACTTCCTGCAGCACGCCGTCCACGCGGAAGCGAATGCGATAGAAGAACTCGAACGGCTCGAAATGCAGGTCCGAAGCGCCACGATTGAAGGCTTCGTTCAGCAGCTTCTGCAGGAAGCGCACCACCGGGGCGTCGTCGATTTCGTTGCCTGGCCCCTTGCGCGCGGCGGCCGCGGCCGACGGGTCGTACTCGATCATCTTCTGCGCGGTCGGCGTCACCGGCGAGACGTTCTTCAGCGTGCCGAGTGTTTCGCCGGCGGCAAGCACATGCTTCATGAGCTTGTCGTGCTCGACCACGACCGTTTCGACCGGCAGGTTCATCTTCTGCCGAATGGCCTCCACGCCGGCCTGGTTGGCGGGATCGGACGTCGCCACGATCAGCCGGTTTTCGCGCCGGCCCAGCGGCAGCAGGCGATGGGCGTGGAATTCGCGGTTGCCTGCCAGCACCGACGGCACGCGGTCGAGGTTGTATTGCGACAGGTCCAGCAGCGGCAACCGGTATTTGTCGGCAGCAAAGATCGCCACGTCATGGGCGGACATCGTGCCGCTGCCGATGATCTCGTCGATCAGCTGCGTTTTCTTTTCCCGTGCCGATTGCTCCAGCTGGGCGAGCAGCGCCGGAGCGATCCGCCGGCTCTGGGCAAGCGCAAGACCTAGTGTCATGGTCGAAAGTCGATGCAAGGTGCGCAGGCTGCCGAAGGCTGGGCGGAAAACGGCGGACGGCGCGGTTGACAGCGTCGGGACGGCACAGGCGCGGGTCCCAGGATCGGGGCAGTTTGCCGCCGGGGTCACTTTTTGTAAAGCTGGCCCGCGTGCGCGTTGGCGTTTGCGCGACACGGCTGCAACCCTACTTGCGCGGGGGGCGGAAAGAGGGGTGGGCCGGTCCGGCGGTAAGAAGGGAAAAGGAGGGGCGGGGCGGGAGACAAAAACAAAAAAGCCGCACATTGCTGTGCGGCTTTCTGCTGATACCTGTGATGTCCGGCAATGCTCTGCATCGCCTTGCATCGAAATCTGGTCGGGGTGAGAGGATTCGAACCTCCGGCCTCTACGTCCCGAACGTAGCGCTCTACCAGGCTAAGCTACACCCCGATTTCTGTTGCCGGCTGACAGTGTGTCGTCAGCAGCAAAGAACAAAATTCTAGCGGCGTTTCCCGAAGTTGGCAAGCACCATCTCAAGAAAAAGTGTCGCCCGCCGTCAGCTCTGGCGTTGCAGCGAAAACGCGCACAGCTCGATCAGCGTGTTCTTGAGCGGCGAGTCCGGGAATTGCATGGCGGCCCGCTCGGCGGCTTCGGCCTCATGGCGCGCGGCCGCGAACGTTACCTCGAGCGCGCCGCTGGCGTGGATGGCCGAGAAGACGGCGTCGAAGTGCTCGGTGCCGCCTTGCACGATGGCGTCGCGCGCCAGTTCGCGCTGCTCGGTCGTGCCATGCTCCAGCAGGTGCAGCAGCGGCAGCGTGGGCTTGCCTTCGCGCAGGTCGTCGCCGGCATTCTTGCCCATCTGTTCGGCGCTGGCCGTGTAGTCGAGCATGTCGTCGATCAGCTGGAACGCCGTGCCGATGCGCCGGCCGTACTCGGCGGCCGCTTCTTCCATGGCGGCGTCCGCGCCGGCCAGTACGGCGCCCAGTTGCGCCGAAGCCTCGAACAGCTTGGCCGTCTTGTACCGGATCACCTGCAGGTAGCGTTCCACGGTGACATCGGGGTCGTGCATGTTCAGCAGCTGCAGCACCTCGCCCTCGGCGATCACATTGGTGGCATTGGAGAGAATCTCCATGATGCGCATGCTGCCGGCGTCGACCATCATCTGGAAGGCGCGCGAGTAGAGGAAATCGCCGACCAGCACGCTGGCGGCATTGCCGAACACCGCGTTGGCGGTCTGGCGGCCCCGGCGCAGTTCTGATTCGTCCACCACGTCGTCATGCAGCAGCGTGGCGGTGTGGATGAACTCCACCACCGCGGCCAGTTCATGATGGCGATGGCCCTCGTAGCCGAACGCGCGCGCAGACAGCAGCAGGATGACCGGGCGCAGGCGCTTGCCGCCCGCGCTGATGATGTATTCGCCAATCTGTTCGACCAGCGGGACTTCCGACGACAGGCGTCGGCGGATCACGGCGTCAACGGCGCGCATGTCGGCAGCGACCGGGGCAAGCAAGGCAGTGGCGGAAGACTGGGACAAGATGAGATCACCGTTTCGGGAGGGTAGGAGGAACCCATTGCTGGATCCCTCCCCCCTAAGAACCGTACGTGCGAGTTTTCCCCGCATACGGCTCAAGCCTCTACAAAATGTATGAGTTACTCAAACACCGGCTTCACTGCGGCTCTGCCATAGTGATGAACCTGGACATGGCAGTCGGGATGTACCAGTACACGATTGCTTAGAGCGTCGGACCCGCCTGCTACTCTGGGTTCGATGTGGTGGTCATGCCACCCGGTCTCTTTGCTTATCGCGCTGTGACACACCGCGCACAAGCCTCGCTGGGACATGAACAGCTTTGCCCACTGCTTCCGGTACGCCATGCTTTCTGCCATGCGTTCCTGTCGCAGCGTTTCGCCATACATTTCCTGCGCTGGGTCGAAAGGGTTGTAGTCCCCCCGCACCTTCTTGTGCCTCCGGATAGGCGTACTCGGGATCGAATACAGTCCTTTCCAGTAGCGTTCGCCAGCCTTGTTCACTTCCGTGGAACCGAACACCCAATTCCGATCATCGATTGATGCGAAGTATTTCTTTCGCACCCATTCAACTTTCTTTCTTCGATGTCGCCGTTTTGCCCACCTCCACAGCGCCCTAAATATCAGGTGCTCCATTCGGGTGAACGTCGCCTTCGCAACCACTGGGCTGTGATACTGCGCCCAGCCCCTGAGCATCGGGTTCAGCGTTTGGACTAGGTCCGCCTGCTTTCGCCCGCTGTGAGCACTGATGACCTCCTTGACCTTGCGATAAAACGTTTGTGCGTTCTTCTTGCTCGGTTTGATGAGCAGTGTTCCCGAGTACTTCCGGAAATTCCACCCAAGGAAGTCAAAGCCTTCGGCGATGTTGACGATTCGCGTTTTCTCCGTGGATAGCGAAAGCCCCCTTGTTGCTAGGAACTGTTCCACCCACGGCTTCACTTCGTTTTCTAGGACTTCCGGCGTGTTGCCGGTGATCACGAAGTCATCTGCATACCGTACGACATTCACTTTCAGCTTCTTCGTGTTGGTTACTCCCAGCTTTGCCCGTAGGGACTCGACCAGTTGTTGTTCCAACCCATTCAGTGCCACGTTAGCCAAGGTCGGGGAAATGATGCCCCCCTGTGGTGTTCCAGCGTCGGTCGCCTGAAACTGGCCCTGAAATACCACGCCAGCTTTCAGCCACTTCCGCAGGATTGCTTTGTCCATAGGGACATTGCGCTCCAGCCAGTCGTGACTGATATGGTCGAAACACCCTTTGATATCCGCTTCTAGGATCCATTGGGCCGAAGCCTTTCTGGACAAATTGACGAATAGCTGGGACATGGCATCCGCCGTGGATCGATTGATCCGGAACCCATAGGAGTTCGGATCGCTCGTCCCTTCGGACACTGGTTCCAGCGCCAGCAGATACAACGCCTGCATGGCTCTGTCCAACATGGTCGGGATGCCCAGAGGGCGTTCCTTTCCGTTGGCCTTGGGGATGTAAACCCGCCTTAACGGCA
This sequence comes from Ralstonia sp. 25mfcol4.1, assembly GCF_900104095.1. Lineage (GTDB taxonomy): Bacteria > Pseudomonadota > Gammaproteobacteria > Burkholderiales > Burkholderiaceae > Cupriavidus. The sequence continues at coordinate 62,889 of NZ_FNJO01000011.1, forward strand.
GCGGGCGGTACCCCCGGTGCTTCAACCGCCCGATGGCTTCCCATCGGGCTTCAGGCGATTTCCACTTTTCGCGGTCGACTCCTGCCGTCCGCGCACCTTGGTTCATCGCCACTCGCCTTACCGCCGATGCTTTGGCGGAAAACGAGCGGGTCAGGGATCGTTGCAGGGCTTTCACCCGGCGCCAATCCCCTTCCTGTGTTGCCTTCGCAATTCGAATCTGCATTGCCCGAACATTCCGATCGACGCGGCGCCAATTGATGTCGCCCCATCGTTGCGGGATGCCGGAGGGCGCAGATTCATCCTCTCGGATCAATACTTCCATGCTGCTCTCCTATCTTGGGGACTTCCCCAAACAGCAGAGACAACATGCCCCCTTGGGGGGCATGTCACCCCCCAAAGGGAAGAAAATTAAACAAGCGAGTTCAGTCAGCCGTCTTGCGACGAAAGACCAGTTGGAAGTCTGCCCGCTTTCGCGTGGGATGATGTTTCAACCCCTATCCGGACCATTACAGCCTGGCGTTCGCTTTCTCCAACCTCCCATACCCGCACAGCCAACAGCGTTCCTTACGGTTCGCCTGCCTGAGTCAAATTGCACTCCGGCAGCCATACGGGCTTACCACGTTCCCTGCGCATTACACGACTGGGTTAGGGCCTGCCTCTCCGCCGGTGGTCATACTAGCGACGTGTCCCGAGTTTTGAGCGGGGCATCCGACCACGTACCGTTTGGTTAGTGCCTATCAGCAGCTTTGGCACCGCAATCCTTACGACGTTTATCAGCAGTTCACTACGTTACCCATACCAGCCAGCCCGCACCTCGACCCCTTTGCTGCTGGGAGCCTCTACATCCCGGCCTCACGGCATGGACGCACCCTGACGGGGGCAGCGTTGTCAGGAGAGCTTCATACCCCACCGTTAACCAGTGACGCATGTCTCCATAGGCTACTGCTAGTCGCATAGCAGGTTCTCTATCGAGGCACCCTCGCGGGTGTATTCGACCGAACTATAACGCGCAGAGCTATACGCTCCGGGAAACCTCACTTCATTACTTCAGTGCCTCCGTGCTGGCAGGCGCTTGACGACAGGCGGGCTCTTGTGAGCACATGGCCTGCGTCCCAAAGAACGTAGCGCCGACCCTACTGGGTCGGTTTAAACGCTATGTAGCGAACACGCAGCGAAACTGCCGCTGCATGTCCACCCGCACCCTCCGGGGAGAGCGCGTACTGCAAAGACACCTGCCCAAAGGCAAGCGTCCCCGCCTTTGGGCAATGGCTGGAAATCCATCCAGCAAATAGCAAGCTGCGAGTTAGCCGATACGCTGGCCTTCCCGCAACACATGGACTCGCTCCAGCCTTGCGGCTGGGCTTGTCAAAGCAAGAAATGGTTGAGATTGGACGGTTCAGGCCGAAGCTTTCCCCTTGTCTCAACGAAAGGTCGATGCTCCTTACGTTGGAGCTACCCGGACACGAGCGTGCGTGTCGCACCAAAACCGGAGGATTATATGCGATGCCGATGTGACTATGGCTGTGTGCGGCGCGGGATGGAAGGGAATGTCGGGCGGGGCGGCGCAAGGGCGTCTGCGGCGGCGCTGGCGCATCTATAATGCCGCCATGGACAAGCCTCATGCATCCCGTCGGCATGTCCGCCGCACCGCCTGGTGGGTGGCGTTCGCTGCCCTGGCCGGGTTCCTGCTGGCCGACCTGACCTGATCTCTGCGCGCAGCGGAAGTGCGCCGCCCGCCTCAACCGGCGCTCGGCCGGCTATCCCGTTGTTTTCTTTGCGCTTTTCCGTAAACCGGATTATAATTTGCGGTTCCTTCGGTCGCGTTTCATGCGCGCACCGTCTGCGGCGCACGAAACGGCGCCGGCTCCGGGCCTCCCGGGGCAGCATTCATCGTTTCAATCAACATCGAGAGGTTCGACAATGTACGCGGTCGTAAAAACCGGCGGCAAGCAATACAAGGTTGCTGCTGGCGAAAAACTGAAAGTAGAACAGATACCGGCTGACATTGGCGCAGAAATCACGCTGGACCAGGTGCTCGCAGTGGGCGCTGGCGACCAAATCAAGTTTGGTACGCCGCTGGTGAGCGGGGCTTCCGTCAAGGCTACCGTTATCGCCCAAGGTCGTCACGACAAGGTGAAGATCTTCAAGATGCGCCGTCGCAAGCACTACCAGAAGCGTCAGGGCCATCGTCAGAATTACACCGAACTGCGCATCGAAGCCATCGTTGCCTGAGCCACGGCTCGGACACAGGTTTCATCGCAATAGGCCAACAGGAGTTAAGACATGGCACAGAAAAAAGGCGGCGGCTCTACGCGGAACGGACGTGATTCGGAATCGAAGCGTCTGGGCGTGAAGGTGTACGGTGGTCAGGCCATCAATGCCGGCGGCATCATCGTTCGTCAACGCGGCACGCGCGTGCACGCTGGCGACAACGTGGGTGTCGGCAAGGACCACACGCTGTTTGCACTGGTCGACGGCCACGTGCAGTTTGCCGTCAAGGGCGCTGCCAAGAAGCAGCAGGTCAGCGTCGTTCCGGCGGCCTGATAACAGCCTTTGCAGCACGAAAGGCCCCGCAAGCATGCGGGGCTTTTTTATTTTCGACGCGCCGGCAAAACGTTTCTGGCGTCGTTGCGCGGCCTTGCCGTAACATTTGTATTATCTGCGGCCACGCGCCCTGGCCAGAACCGCTTCGCTCCGTTTGCTGGCGTTTCGCGGGTGCAAGCCAGATCCTCATCGGAAAACCAACATGAAGTTCATTGACGAAGCCCGTATCGAAGCGATCGCCGGCAATGGCGGCAACGGAAGTGCTTCGTTCCGGCGCGAGAAATTTGTGCCCTTCGGTGGCCCTGATGGCGGCGACGGCGGCCGTGGCGGCAGCGTGTTCGCGCAGGCCGACCGCAATATCAATACGCTGATCGACTTCCGCTACGCCAAGAAGCACGTGGCCCGGAACGGCGAGAACGGCCGCGGCTCCGACTGCTATGGCGCCGCCGGCGAAGACGTCACGCTGCGCATGCCGGTGGGGACGCTGATTACCGACATGGATACCGGCGAGGTCATCGCCGACCTGACCGAGCATGGCCAGCGCGTCTGCCTGGCCGAAGGCGGCATGGGCGGCTGGGGCAACCTGCACTTCAAGTCGAGTACCAACCGCGCCCCGCGCCAGCAGGTCGACGGCAAGCCGGGCGAGCGCCGCATGCTCAAGCTGGAGTTGAAGGTGCTGGCCGACGTGGGCCTGCTGGGCATGCCCAACGCGGGCAAGTCCACCTTCATCTCGCACGTGTCGAACGCGCGTCCGAAGGTGGCGGACTACCCGTTCACGACGCTGCATCCGAACCTGGGCGTGGTCCGCGTGGACCATGAGCAGTCGTTCGTGGTGGCGGATATCCCCGGCCTGATCGAAGGCGCGGCCGAGGGTGCCGGCCTGGGCCACCAGTTCCTGCGCCACCTGCAGCGCACCGGGCTGCTGCTGCATATCGTCGATATCGCGCCGTTCGACGAGAACGTCGACCCGGTTGCCGAGGCCAGGGCCATCGTCAACGAACTGAAGAAGTACGACGAGACGCTGTACAACAAGCCGCGCTGGCTGGTGCTGAACAAGCTCGACGTGGTGCCCGACGAAGAGCGCGCCACACGGGTGAAAGACTTCATCAAGCGCTACAAGTGGAAGGGTCCGGTGTTCCATATCTCGGCACTGACCGGCGAAGGCTGCCGCGAGCTGGTCTACGCGATCAAGGACCATCTGGCCGCGCTCAAGGCCGAAGAGGCCGCCGCGCTGGCCGAGCCCGACATCCGGCTGGACGACCGCCTGCACAACGTCGACCGGGGCGACGAGCCGGCGTAAGCTGTAATACCTCAACACAACTACCACGGCTGGAGACAGGGAACTCGTCATGCAATCGGTCATCGCCCAGGCAAAGCGTATTGTCGTCAAAGTGGGTTCGAGCCTGGTCACCAACGACGGCAAGGGGCTGGATCACGACGCCATTGCGCGCTGGGCAGCCCAGATCGCCAAGCTGCGCGGGACGGGCAAGGAAGTGGTCCTGGTGAGTTCCGGGGCCATTGCCGAAGGCATGCAGCGGCTGGGCTGGACCCGCCGGCCGAAGGAAATCCATGAGCTGCAGGCCGCCGCCGCCGTGGGCCAGATGGGCCTGGCCCAAGTCTACGAGAGCCAGTTTGGCCGTTATGGCATCCGCACGGCGCAGGTGCTCCTGACCCACGCCGACCTGGCGGACCGCGAACGCTATCTCAATGCGCGCTCCACGCTGCTGACGCTGCTGAGCCTGGGCGTGGTGCCGATCATCAATGAGAACGACACCGTGGTCACCGACGAAATCAAGTTCGGCGACAACGACACGCTGGGCGCGCTGGTCACGAACCTGATCGAAGGCGATGCGCTGGTGATCCTGACCGACCAGCGCGGCCTGTACACGGCCGATCCGCGCAAGGACCCGAACGCCGAATTTGTTCACGAGGCGCTGGCCGGCACACCGGAACTGGAAGCCATGGCGGGCGGTGCGGGCACGTCCATTGGGCGCGGCGGCATGCTGACCAAGATCCTGGCGGCCAAGCGGGCCGCCAAGTCGGGCGCACACACCACGATTGCATCCGGCCGCGAGCAGGATGTGCTGGGCCGCCTGGCCGCAGGCGAAGCCATCGGCACGCAGCTGCTGGCGCCCACGGGCCGGCTCACGGCGCGCAAGCAATGGATGGCTGACCACCTGCAGCTGCGCGGCCGCGTGGTCATCGATGCCGGCGCCGTGGAAAAGCTGACGGGCGGCGGCAAATCGCTGCTGCCGATCGGCGTGACCGAGGTGCAGGGCGAATTCGCGCGCGGCGAAGTGGTAGCCTGCGTCGACGGCAGCGGCCGCGAAGTGGCGCGCGGCATCACCAACTATTCAAGCGCCGAGGCGAGGCTGATCGCCCGCAGGCCGTCGTCGGAAATCGAGTCGGTACTGGGTCATCTGAACGAGCCCGAGCTGATCCATCGCGACAACCTCGTACTGGTCTGACACGCGTCCGGCGCAGGCCGGCGCCCGTAAAAAAAGGCGAGTCCCGTCGGGTACTCGCCTTTTTTGTGCCCGGAAGGGCCGGTCAGCGGCTGGGCGCGTAGGCCTTCAGGTCGCGGATCAGCTGTTCGGGCTTGCCGGCCACGGTGCGGCCTTCGCAGAAGTAGTCCGTGGCCAGCGTGGCCGCATAGGCGTTGCGGGCGCGCGTCTGCATGCGGATCCACAGGTCGCGGTCCTCGCCCAGGTTTGGCACCCAGGCCGTGGCGCCCTTGGGCAGCGTGGCGTAGATGCGGCGCTCGAACGCATCGCAGCGCATGCCTTCATAGCTGACGTTGCGGCCGCCGCCGGCGCTGGTAATGACCACCGTATAGCGCACCACGCGGTCCGGGCCGACCGAGATCGACTTCGGATCCACCATGAAGCGGAAGTCCGACGAATCGTTGACCGTGAACGGGATCAGGTCCGCGTCCTGAGGCAGGGCCGGCAGCGCCGTTTGTACTTCCTTGAACGGCCGGTCCTCGAACGGGTTGATGAATCCGCTGTCGGATGCCTTCTCTTCTTCCTCGGGCATGCCCTTGCCGGTGGTCTTGCATCCGGCGAGCGCCAGGCAGGCTGCCGCCAGCAACAGGCCGGAGCGAAGGCCCCGGCCGCTGAAACTAGTCATCCATGACTCCGTTTGTTGGTCGCCGGCTCGTCCGGCGAAAGCGTGGTTTCGGGCGCGACGGCCGCCGCCGCGTCCATGGCAGCCGTCTCATCGATGGCATGGGCGGCCTGGCCGCTGGCTGCCGTGGCCGCCTGCAACGCCGCCGGTGCGGCGTCCGGCTGCCGGCGCGCGCCCTCGCCGTGCCGGCCGTGTCCCATATGGTGATGCCCATAGGGGCTCAGCGGCACGCGTCCACGGTTCAGGAACCGCGACAGCTCGGTCAGCGCCAGCTGGTAGACATCGCGCTTGAATTCGATCACGGCGTCGAGCGGTACCCAGTACTCGCTCCAGCGCCAGGCATCGAATTCGGGATGGTCGCTCGCGCGCAGGTGGATGTCGCAATCGCGACACACCATGCGCAGCAGAAACCAGATCTGCTTCTGGCCCTTGTAGTGGCCGCGGATCTCGCGGCGAATGAACTTGTCCGGCACCTCATAACGCAGCCAGTCGCGCGTGCGACCGACGATCCTGACGTGCTCCGGAAGCAGCCCGACTTCTTCTTGCAGCTCGCGGAACATGGCCTGTTCCGGCGTCTCGCCGTACTTGATGCCACCTTGCGGAAACTGCCAGGAGTGTTCGCCGATTCGCTTGCCCCAGAAAACCTCGTTACGTGCGTTGATGAGGATGATGCCGACGTTCGGGCGAAAGCCTTCACGATCGAGCATGACTGCACCTCGAATCCTTTAGAATTACGTCGATTATAAGGGATGCGCGCGCGTCGGCCCGACCCCCGGAATGCTGGTTTTCCCGAGCAGATGGGCAGTTTCAGGCGCGTCCCCCCGTGAACCGAAAGTCCTATGCTGCCGTCCGGCGGCGCGGCCGATCCGGCCCGCCACGACCAGCCTTACGAGAAACCAACGGATGAAAGCCTCGCATTTCTTCATTTCCACCCTCAAGGAAGCCCCCGCCGACGCGGAAATCGTGTCGCACAAACTGATGATGCGGGCCGGCATGATCAAGAAGCTGGGCGCCGGCATCTACAGCTACATGCCGGTGGGCCTGCGCGTGATCCGCAAGGTGGAGAACATCGTTCGCGAGGAAATGAACCGCGCTGGCGCCGTGGAACTGCTGATGCCGGTGGTCCAGCCGGCCGAGCTGTGGCAGGAAACCGGCCGCTGGGACAAGATGGGCCCCGAGCTGCTGCGCCTGAAAGACCGCCACGAGCGCGACTTCGCCCTGCAGCCGACGTCGGAAGAGGTCGTCACCGACATCGCCCGGGGCGAAATCCGCAGCTACAAGCAGCTGCCGGTGAACTTTTATCAGATCCAGACCAAGTTCCGCGACGAGCGCCGTCCGCGCTTCGGCATCATGCGCGGCCGCGAATTCACGATGAAGGACGCCTATTCGTTCGACCGTGACGTCGAGGGCCTGAAGGTCTCGTACCAGAGGATGTACGACGCCTACCAGCGCATTTTCACGCGTTTCGGCCTGGAATTCCGCGCCGTGGCGGCCGATAACGGCGCCATTGGCGGCTCCGGCTCGCACGAATTCCACGTGATCGCCGACACCGGCGAAGACGCCATCGTCTACTGCCCCACGTCGGAATACGCCGCCAACATGGAGGCCGCCGAGGCGCTGCCGCTGTCGGCCCAGCGCGCCGCGCCGGCCGAGGCCCTGGCCAGGACGTCCACGCCGGGCAAGGCCAAGTGCGAGCACGTGGCCGAATTCCTGGGCATGCCGCTGGACCGCACCGTGAAGTCGATCGTGCTGGCCACCGATGGCGACGCCGGCACGCAGATCTGGCTGCTGCTGATCCGTGGCGACCACGAGCTGAACGAGGTCAAGGCGTCGAAGGTGCCGGGCCTGGCCGAATTCCGATTTGCCACCGAGACCGAGATCGTCGATACGTTCGGCTCGCCCCCGGGCTACCTGGGCCCGATCGGCACGAAGAAGCCCGTCAAGGTGGTGGCTGACCGCACCGTGGCGAACATGGCCGATTTCTGCTGCGGCGCCAACGAGCGTGACTACCACTACACTGGCGTGAACTGGGGGCGCGACCTGCCCGAGCCGGTGGTGGCAGACCTGCGCAACGTGGTGGCCGGCGACGCTTCGCCGGACGGCAAGGGCACGCTGGAAATCTGCCGCGGCATCGAGGTGGGCCACGTTTTCATGCTGGGCACCCGCTATTCGGAGTCGATGAATGCCGTGTTCCTGGACGAAACCGGCAAGACCCAGCCGATGCAGATGGGCTGCTATGGCATTGGCGTCACCCGGATCCTGGGCGCGGCCATCGAGCAGAACTACGACGAGCGCGGCATCATCTGGCCGGCCTCGATCGCCCCGTTCGCATTGGTGGTGTGCCCGGTCGGCTATGACCGCAACGAAGCCGTGAAGGCCGAGGCCGACCGCATCCATGCCGAACTGCTGGCAGCCGGCGTGGACGTGATCCTGGACGACCGTGGCGAACGCCCGGGCGTGATGTTTGCCGACTGGGAGCTGATCGGCGTGCCGCACCGCGTGGTGGTGGGCGACCGTGGCCTCAAGGAAGGCAAGGTCGAATACCAGGGCCGCCGCGACGCACAGGCTACCCCGGTAGCCGTGACCGACGTGGTGGCGCACGTGCGCAACCTGCTGGCCAGCTAAGCGACGGTCGACGTCATGCGCGCCGCTGGCCTGCCGATGTCCCGCCGCTGGGCTGCCGCCTTGGCTGGCGGCGTGTTTTGTGCCGTATTGTCCACGGCAGCCCTGGCTGGCGCACAGAAGGAAGAGGCGCTGGCCGATTCCGTGCGGGGCGCGCTGGCCGCGGCAATCGCCGATAACCGGCCGGTGCGGCCGACGTTCGCCTCCGGCGGCGAGAAGCTCGGCTATCTGAAATGGCTGGGCGAGATGTCGCGCAGACTGGAATCGAAGCTGCCCGACCCGCAGACGCGCGTCGAACTGATCGAGACGGTCTATTACGAGGCCAAGCGCGCAGGGCTGGAGCCGTCGCTGGTGCTGGGCCTGGTGCAGGTGGAAAGCGGCTTCCGCAAGTACGCCATCAGTTCGGCCGATGCGCGCGGGCTGATGCAGGTGATGCCGTTCTGGGTGCGCTCGATCGGCGACGGTGACACCCGCAAGCTGTTCCACCTGCAGAGCAACCTGCGTTATGGGTGCACGATCCTGCGCCACTATCTGGATCGCGAGAACGGCGACCTGTTCCTGGCGCTGGGCCGGTACAACGGCAGCCGCGGCCGCCCCGAGTATCCGAACGCGGTGCTGGGCGCCTGGAAACGCTGGCAGTATTCCGAGGCCACCGTCACCATCGCCGGCGACCCGGATGGCGCGGTCCCGGCGGCCACGGCGCCCGCACGCCGCACGCTGCCGCCCGAATCGCCCGCGCGCAACCCGTTCTCGCCCCAGCGGCTGGCCAATCCGTCATGACACGTGAGTCCCGCGCAGGGTATTGCGCCACGTCTCCCGAGCTCGAACTATGGCTGGCGCGCCATATCGAACAGGGCTTCGATGCCGAATCGCTGGTGCTGTCGATGCTGCGGTCGGGCTACGACGCCACGTTTGCGCGCGATACCGTCAATGCCGCGCTGGGCCACCGCCCGCCCGCCCGGCAGGTGCCGGCGCCCGCGCCGGTGGTGACGCGCGCGGCGGTGCAGCCTGCGGGGGCCGTGACCACGGCGGCAACCACGGTGGGGGAAGACGCCATGCCGGCCGCCGGCCGCAACGCGTTCCGCCACGAAGGGCGCGAGGTGCCGATCCTGTTCGCGCTGGAGGCGCCGCGCATCCTGCTGTTGCAGAATCTGCTCGACGGCAACGAGTGCGATGCGCTGATCACGCTGGCGCGCGACCGCCTGCAGCGATCGCCCGTGGTAAATCCCGACACCGGCGATGAGAACCTGATCGATGCCCGCACCAGCATGGGCGCGATGTTCCAGGTGGGCGAGCACGCGCTGATCCAGCAGATCGAGGCTCGCATTGCTGCCATCACCGGCTTGCCGGTCGAGCACGGCGAGGGCCTGCAGATCCTCAACTACAAGCCCGGCGGCGAGTACCAGCCGCATTTCGATTTCTTCAACCCGCAGCGCCCCGGCGAAGCGCGCCAGTTGCGCGTGGGCGGCCAGCGCGTGGCCACACTGGTGATTTACCTGAACAGCCCGCCGGCCGGTGGCGCCACGGCGTTTCCGCGCCTTGGGCTGGAAGTGGCGCCGGTCAAGGGCAACGCGGTGTTTTTCCGCTACAAGCAGCCCGACGGCACGCTCGACGACCGCACGCTGCATGCCGGCCTGCCCGTGGAATCGGGCGAGAAGTGGATCGCCACCAAATGGCTGCGCGAGCAACCATATCGCAGCCGGGGCTGAGCCGCTTCTGGTTCGACCCGGCGCTGCCGGTGGTCGAAAGCCGGCGCGCCTGCGATAGCCAGGCCGCCTATCTCCCGCACACGCATCCCACGCTGTCGGTCGGCGCCGTCGATGGCGGCGCCAGTGTCTTCAGTCACGACCGGCGCAACGCGCGCCACGACACCCGGCTGGCCCCGGGCGCCGTGGTGTGGGTGCCCGCAGGCTGCGTGCATGCCTGCAACCCGGTGCCCGACGGCCGCTGGAGCTACCAGATGATCCACGTCGATGCGGCATGGGCCGATGCGGTGCTCGACGAAGCGGGCCGGGGACGGGTGCGCCGGGTGCACGTCACCGCCGATGCCACGCCCTACGCACTGGTCTGCGCGCTGAACGCCACGCTGTTTTCGGATGCCGACGTGGCGGAGAAGGAGGCGGCACTGGTGGCGTTCGTGGGCGACATGCAAGGCGGGCTCGGGCAGGATCGGCTGCGGCACGGCACGCCCGACGATGGCCCGCCGGCGGATGCCCGGCTCGACCGCGTCACCGCGCTGCTGCACGACCGCCATGGCGACGTGCTGCCGCTGGCCGAACTGGCCGGGGTGGCCGGCATGAGCCGTTATCAGTTGATCCGCCATTTCCGGGCGCGGTTCGGCATGACGCCGCATGCGTTCCAGATCGACATCCGCATCCAGCACGCCCGCCGGCTGCTGCGCCGGGGCGACGCCCCGGCCGACGTGGCGCAGCAGCTCGGGTTTGCCGACCAGAGCCATTTCCATCGCGCGTTCCGCCAACGCGTGGCACTGACGCCGCGTGCGTATCAGCGGGCCGGCTAGCTGGCTTCGGCTTGCCGTCCCTTACGCGCGCCCGCGCAATTTTCTTCAATCCTTGCCGCGCCGATACCGCCAGACTGCCGCCTTTGCAGGGCATACAGGCTGGGAGGCGGGGATGGCATTCGATCAGGCATCGTGGCAGCAGTTTGCGATGGTGGCCGGCGCGCACGGGCTGGCGCTGCTGAGTCCGGGACCGGACTTTTTTCTGGTGGTGCGTGCGTCGATGGTCGAGGGCGTGCGCAGCGCCACCGGCGTGTGCGTGGGTATCGCGCTGGGCAACGGCGTCTATATAGCGCTGGCGCTCGCGGGTCTGGCCGCCACGGCCGGCATGCACGGGTTGTTCGGCGCGCTGCAGTGGGCCGGCTGCGCCTATCTGGCGTGGATGGGATGGAAATTCCTGCGCTCGCGCGGCGCCGTGCGGCTGCCGGCCGGACCCGCCGATGCGCACGGGGCGTCCCGTCGAATGCCCGGGCCCGCCTATCTGGCGCAGGTCGGCACAGGGTTTCTGTCGGCAGTCCTCAACCCCAAGAACGGGCTGTTCTACGCCAGCCTCTTCGCGGTGCTGGCGGGGCGGTCTACGCCGCTGGCGACGCAGGCGGCCTATGGCGTGTGGATGTTCGCGGCGGTACTGCTGTGGGACATCGCCGTGGCGGCCGCGGTGCGCCATCCGGCCGTGATGGGGCGCTTTGTCCGATCGGTGCGCACCGTTGAGCGGGCCACCGGGGTCGTGCTGTGGGGCATGGCGGTGGCGGTCGCGGTCCACGCCGCCGGACGGTAGTCCATCCGCGCGACCGATGCCGTACCGGCAGCTTTCGCCTTAACTGTATCGGTACTGTACTGAGCAGTGTCCTTAGACTGAGCGCCTGTTTCGATTTTCTGGAGCGCCGTCATGGCTCTGAGCCTGCCCCCCGAGTTTGCCGCCGGTACCGGCGCGTTGATGGCCTACAGCGCCTTCGTGCTGGTGTCGTCGATCACCCCAGGCCCGAACAACACCATGCTGCTGGCATCGGGTGTGAACTTCGGCCTGCGCCGTACCGTGCCCCACCTGCTGGGCATCTGCATCGGCATGGTGGTCATGATGGTCATCGTGGGGCTCGGCCTGGGCTCGGTGTTCACGGCGATTCCGTGGACGTGGAGCGTGCTGCGCGTGGCGGCTACCGCCTATCTGGTCTGGCTGGCATGGAAGCTGGCCACGGCTGGCGGGCTGCAGGACCGCGAGGTGGCGCAGCCCATGACATTCCTGCGCGCGGCGGCGTTCCAGTGGGTGAATCCGAAGGCCTGGGTGATGGCGGTGGGTGCGTGCAGCGCCTATGTGCTGCATCCCAACCTGTGGACCAACGCGGTGCTGATGGCGGTGCTGTGCGGGGTGGTGAACCTGCCCAGCATCACGACGTGGGCGGTGTTTGGCGCGGCGCTGCGCCGCTGGCTGGCAAATCCGCGCGTGCTGCGTGCATTCAATGTGACGATGGCGCTGCTTCTGCTGGCGTCGCTCTGGCCCATCCTGGGCGCCCACCCCCACGGGGCGTAGCGCCAGGACGACGACGCGTCCGGTTCAGACCAGGGCGCGGATGGCGCCGAGGTTGCGCCAGTAGCCCTTGACGTCCATGCCGCAGCCGAAGACGTAGCGGTCGGGCACCTTGAAGCCGCAGAAGTCGGGGTGCATCGGCTTGAGCTTGGTCAGCGTCTTTTCGCACAGCACGGCGGCGTGGAATTCCTTGGCGCCCATGTCCATGATGCGCTGGCGGATCGCCGCCATGGTCTCGCCTTCGTCCAGGATGTCGTCGAGCACCAGCACCACGCGGTCCTTGACCGATTCGCGCGGCGCCACGCGCCATTGCATCTCGCCGCCCACCGTCTTGTTGTTGTAGCGCGACAGGTGGATGTAGTCGAATTCCAGCGGGAACTGCAGCTTGGGCAGCAGCATGCCGGTGAACACCACGGCGCCGCCCATCACGGACAGCACCAGCGGGAAGTCGTTGCCCATCTTGTCGGTAATCTCGCTGGCCATGCGGTCCAGCGAGTCCTGCACCTCCTGGGCGCTGACGATTTCCTCGGAGCTGGCCCAGAGTTCGCGGGCCTGATCGGCGGTCATCATGATCGGTGTCCTGTTACTTGTCTTTTGCGGGATTCGGGGTAGGGGCGGATCAGCGGTTGAAGAGGCCCTTCATGCCGCCCTTCATGGCGCCCATCTGGCGCATCATCTTCATCATGCCGCCGCCCTTGAGCTTCTTCATCATGCCCTGCATCTGGTCGAACTGGTTCAGCAGGCGGTTCACTTCCTGCACCGGCACGCCGGCGCCCGCGGCGATGCGGCGCTTGCGGCTGGCCTTGATCAGTTCCGGCTTGGCGCGTTCGGCGGCGGTCATGCTGTTGATGATGCCTTCCATGCGGCGCACCTGCTTTTCGGCCTGGTCCATGTTGGCGCCCTGCGCCTGCTGCGCGAACTGGGCCGGCAGCTTGTCGACCAGGCTGCCCAGGCCGCCCATCTTCTTCATCTGGCCGATCTGTGCCTTGAAGTCTTCCAGGTCGAAGCCGCCCGTCTTCTTGATCTTCTTGGCCAGCTTCTCGGCCGCTTCCATGTCCACGCCGCGCTGGGCTTCCTCCACCAGCGCGAGGATGTCGCCCATGCCCAGAATGCGCTGGGCCATGCGGTCAGGATAGAAGGGTTCCAGGCCGTCGAGCTTTTCGGCCACGCCGACGAACTTGATCGGACGCCCGGTGATGTGACGTACGGACAACGCGGCACCGCCCCGGGCGTCGCCGTCCAGCTTGGTCAGCACCACGCCGGTCAGCGGCAGGGCGTCGTTGAACGCCTTGGCCGTGTTCACGGCGTCCTGGCCGAGCATGGCGTCGACCACGAACAGCGTCTCGGCGGGCTTCAGTTCGGCGTGCAGCGCGGCGATCTCCTGCATCATCGCCTCGTCGATACCGAGCCGGCCGGCCGTATCGACGATCAGCACGTCGTGATAGTGCTTGCGGGCCCAGTCCAGTGCCGCGCGGGCAATGTCCACCGGCTTCTGGTCGGGCTGCGACGGGAAGAAGTCCGCGCCCACCTGTTCGGACACGGTCTTGAGCTGGGCGATAGCGGCGGGGCGATACACGTCGCACGACACCGTCAGCACCTTCTTCTTCCTGTTTTCCTTGAGCCACTTGGCCAGCTTGCCGGACGTAGTGGTCTTGCCCGCACCCTGCAGACCGGCCATCAGGATCACGGCGGGTGGCTGGACGTTCAGGTTCAGCTCGGTAATCTTCGGATCGGCGATGGCGTCGTCGCCGCCGATGATCGCGGTCAGCTCGCGCTGCACCACGCCGACCAGGGCCTGTCCCGGGGTCAGGCTGGTGACCACGTCCTCGCCAAGCGCCTTTTCCTTGACGCGGGCGATGAAGTCACGCACGACCGGCAGCGCCACGTCGGCTTCGAGCATGGCAAGGCGCACTTCGCGCAGCATCTCGGCGGTGTTGGCCTCGGTCAGTCGGGCCTCGCCGCGCATGGTCTTGACGACCCGCGCCAGGCGTTGTGTGAGGTTATCCAGCATGGCAGAAAAGGGGGAGGAAATCGGCTTGAATGCGGGGCGCAGCCGGCTCGGGGCAAGAGGGTGTGGCGGGAATCCCATCGCCAGAACCACCCGTGATGGCACTAAGGTAAACTGCGCAAATGGCCATTGTACTGTATGCCTTGACGGCAATTCTCTACTGCGGCCTGGCCTTTCACGGCTGGGCGACGCGCAACCCGCAACTGGCGGTAGCCGGCGGGGCCACGGTCGGGCCATCGGGGCGTCCCGGCGGGGGCGCCACGGCCGTGCTGATGTCATCGCCCACGCCCAACGGCGGGCGCACCGATGGCCAGCCCGGCTGGTGGCACGGGCTGGTGCTGGCCGCGCTGGTCAGCCATGGCGTGCTGCTGCACGAAACCATCTTCCCGGCCGATCGCATGATGTTCGGCTTCGCCTTCGCGCTGTCGGCCATGCTGTGGCTGGGCGTGGGTATCTACTGGATCGAAAGCTTCTTCTTCTCGCTGGCCGGGCTGGGGCTGATCGTGTTCCCGGTGGCGATGCTGGCCAGCCTGATGCCGCTGGCGTTTCCGGGCGCGCAGATCCTGGGCTACGCGGCGCGGCCGCTGTTCAAGCTGCATTTCGTGATCGCCAACGTGGCCTACGGGCTGTTCACGCTGGCCGCCTTTCATGCCTTCCTGATGCTGCTGGCCGAGCGCCGGCTGCACGGGTTCACCCGGCCCGCGGCCGGCGAGCCGGCGTCGGGGCAGTGGCTGGGCCGCTGGCTCGACCTGCTGCCGCCGCTGCTGACGCTCGAAAAACTGCTGTTCCGCCTGATCGCGGCCGGCTTCGTGCTGCTGACGCTGACCATCGCGTCGGGCTTCCTGTTCTCCGAGCAGCTGTTCGCCCGCGCATTCCGGGTGGATCACAAGACCGTCTTCGCGATCATCTCCTGGCTGATGTTCGGCGGCATCCTGATCGGCCGGCACTTCCGCGGCTGGCGCGGCCGCACGGCGCTGCGCTGGGTCATCGCATCGTTCGGCATCCTGCTGCTGGCCTATGTGGGCAGCCGCTTCGTGATCGAAGTGGTGCTGCACCGGATCACCTGACCGGATCCATCGTCCTTTCTCCAGGCCAACCCGTTCCCGTATTTCCGATCCATGGCAAGAATCTTCATCCTGCTGGCTGTCGTGCTGGGCGTCCTCTGGTGGCTGCGCCAGCGCGCCAGCGCACGCCAGGCATCCGGCACGGCACGGCGCGATGCTGCCGCCGGCCGCGAAGCCGCCAGTCCCGAGGCGACCCAGCCGATGGTGCAATGCGCGCAATGCGGCGTGCACCTGCCGCGCACTGACGCCATTGTGTGGCAGGGGCAGCACTACTGCCGCCGCAGCCACCTGCCGGATTCGGCCGGCGAGGGCGGGGCGTGAAGCGGCGGGCGTCGGTCTGGTCGCGGCTGAGCGGGTGGCATACGCTGTCCGATCTCTGGCGCCAGCCCGAGCCGCCCGATTTCCACTGGCGCCTGCTGCGCTACTTCTGCTGGACCCGCGCCACCGTGGCCGTGCTGCTGCTGGGCTATGCCTGGCTGCCGCTGGAGCGTGCCGGGGCCGGCGTGGCCGTGGCCGACCTGGCTGCCAGCGCGCGCACGGCCGCCGCGATTCCGGTGGTGGTGCCGTACCTGTGCATCGGGCTGGCCACGCTGCTGGGCACGTTATGGCGGCGCCATTTCCATGTGCGTGTGCGGGCGCAGGTCATCGTCGACCTGGCGCTGCTGGCTGCCATCTATATGGTGCTGGGCCGCAGCGGCAATCACGGCGAGGGGCTGGCGATGATTTTCCTGCTGCCCGCGCTGGAGGCCGGGGCGCTGACCAGCCTGATGTTCGCGCTGCTGACCGCCGCCGTGTCGGCCATGCTGGTGATGGCCAATCCGTTCCTCCAGACGCTGCTGGTGCGCCAGGCCGACGCCAACCTGCTGGGCTCCGGCCTGTTCGGGCTGGTCTTCATGATCGCCGCGCTGCTGATGTACATGCTGGCGAATCGCCAGCTCGCGCAGGAGCAGCTGGCGCTGGCGCGCGAGCAGGAACTGCGCATGCAGCAGCTGGTGAACCGGCTGATGGTGAACGACATGCAGGACGGCGTGATGCTGGTGCGCGCCCACGGCGCGGTGGTGGCCGCCAACCCGGCAGCGTTCGTGCTGCTGGGCGTGCAGCCGCACGAGCGGGTCAGGCACGGCCAGGTGCGCGCGGGCGAGCGCGACAACGTGCTGTTCGACCTGCGCCGCATCCCGCGCCTGCAGCCGCTGATGGAGATGTTGCGCGACTGGATCCAGCGCAAGGACGACGTGCCGCGCATCCTGCAGTTGCTGCCGCTGCCGTCGCGCCCGACGGCCAGCCGTACGCCGATGCTCCACACCCGACTGCGCCTGCGCTTCGTGCTGCCGGGCCTGGCTGGGCTGCGGGCCACCCTGAACGGCGTGTCGTCGCTAGGTGGCGATACCACGGGCCTGCACGACATGTCGGCCGAAGGCGCGGCACGGCTGCGGCTGGCGATCGCCCAGAACGAAGCCATGGCCTGGAGCCCGGAAGACGAAACCCTGCTGCGCAGCGAAATGCGCGACACGGTGCTGGTCCATATAGAAAGCTGGGAGCGGATCGCCGAGCAGGTGCAGCAGGAGAAACTGGCGGCCATGGGCCGGCTGGTGGCCAGCGTGGCGCACCAGATCCGCAATCCGCTGGCGGCCATCAGCCAGGCCAACGAGCTGCTCGCCGATTCGGGCGGCGGCGAGGGTTCCGCCATCGACGCCCGGCTGCTGCGCATCATCAGCGACAACGTGCGCCGGCTGGACCAGGTGGTGTCCGACGTGCTGCAGTTGTCGCGCCGCCCCAAGGCCGGCCATAGCGCGGTGGATCTGGGTCAGGCGCTGCCGGAGATCGTCGATCGCTGGCGGCTGGAGATGCGCTCGCGCGCCGGCGCCCGCGCCGAGGTCAATCCCAATGCGCTGCGCGTGGCCGTGGACCTGCAGGGGCCGGTGATCTTCGATGCCTCGCAACTGCAACAGGTGCTGGGCAACCTGCTCGACAACGCCTGGCGCTATTGCAGCCGGCTGCCGGGATCGATCCGGCTGCTGGCCCACGCGCTGGACCAGCACCACGCCGAACTGATCGTCTGGAACGATGGGGCCGAAGTCACGCGCGAGCAGCAGCGCAGCCTGTTCGAGCCATTCTTCACCAGCAATCCGCAGGGCACCGGGCTGGGCCTGTTCATGGCGCGCGAACTCTGCGGGGCGAACGACGCCCAGGTGCGTTACGGGGCGATCATGCTCGACGCGTTGCTGGATCGCACCGGAATGCTGGCTGGCGGGGCTCGCGATACACTCCCGGCCAAGGCATTCGTGCTGACGATGCGTATCGAGACCCCCGACGTGGTCGATGCGGCCATCGCCGGCTAGTTCGCATCGTCACAACAACAACCGGACATCCCTTCGTCATGCCACCCCGACCGCCCGCCCCCGCCCCGATTCTCGTCATCGACGACGAGGCCGATCTGCGCGAGCTGCTGGACATTTCGCTGCGCCGCATGGGCCATGACGTGGTGCTGGCCGGTTCGCTGGCCGAGGCGCGCCTGCGCCTGGCCGAGCGTCGCTACAGCCTGGTGCTGACCGACATGCGCCTGGGCGACGGGCTGGGCATCGACATCGTGCGCCAGCTGTCGGCGTCGCCCGAACGGACGCCGGTCGCGGTGATCACGGCCTATGGCAGCGCCGACAACGCCGTGGATGCGCTGAAGGCGGGCGCATTCGACTACATCGCCAAGCCGGTCTCGCTGGAACAATTGCGCACGCTGATCCTGAACGCGCTGGGTCGGCAGCACCGCGCGCCCGCCGATGGCGGCAGCCCGGCGGAGTCGTCGGAGCTGGCCGATCGCGCGGCGCAGCTGCTGCCCGGCGTATCGGCGGCCGTCAACGAGGTGCGGCGCTCGCTGTCGCGGCTGGCGCGCAGCATGGCGCCCGTGGTGATCAGCGGGGAGTCCGGCAGCGGCAAGGAGCGCGCCGCGCGCGCCATCCACGCCATCAGCGCGCGGTCGAACCATCCGTTCGTTGCCGTGAACTGTGGCGCGATTCCCGAAACGCTGATGGAGTCGGAGTTCTTCGGCTATGTGAAGGGCGCCTTCACGGGCGCCGACGCCGAGCGCGGGGGCTTCTTCCAGGCCGCCCACGGCGGCACGCTGATGCTGGACGAGGTGGCCGACCTGCCGCTGGCCATGCAGGTCAAGCTGCTGCGCGCGCTGCAGGAACGGCGTGTGCGCAAGATCGGCGCCAGCAAGGAAGACAGCGTCGATGTGCGCGTGATGTGCGCCAGTCACAAGGATCTGGCCGCGATGGTGGCGGCCGGCCTGTTCCGGCAGGACTTGTACTACCGGCTCAACGTGCTGGAACTGCGCATGCCGACGCTGCGCGAGCGCGGCGAGGACGTGCCCGTGCTGGCGCATGCCATCCTGGAACACCTGGCCACGCGCTATGGCGACGCCCATCCCAAGCGGTTGTCGCGCGCCGCGCTGGAACGCCTGGCGGCGTACCCGTTCCCGGGCAACGTGCGCGAACTGGAAAACCTGCTGGAGCGTGCCTACGCGTTTGCGGAGACCGACGAGATCGCCGTGGCCGATCTGGGCCCGCTCGACGCCGGCATGGAGCGCGCCAGCCTGTTGCAGGCGGGTATGGCGCCGATGCCTTCCATCGCGCCCGTGCCCGCGCCGGCCAGCTATCACCCGTGGGGCAGCCCGACGACCTGGCCGGCCGCCGGCGCGGCGCCGTCGATGGGCGGTCTTGCCGACCCGGCGCCCGAACCCGGCGCGGACGATGGCGAAGCCGCGCCGGGCGGCGATGGCGCGGCGACCGACCCGCTGGGCGCCGCGCTGGCCGACCTCGAATTCCCGATCGACCTGCCCGCGCGGCTGGAAGCCGTGGAGCGCGAGCTGATCCTGCGTGCGCTGCGCCAGACCGGCTTCAACCGGACGGCGGCCGCGCCGCTGCTGGGCCTGAACTTCCGCCAGCTGCGCTACCGCATCCAGCAGCTGGGCATTCGCGACGAACGCGATGGACGGGATGGCCGCGACCCCGCCGACGATGGCGAATCGCTGGCCGAAGGCGAGGGACGCGATGCCTGACGTCGCCGGCCGCCACGACTTCACGCCTGACGCCGAAGGGTGGGTGCCCGCCGCCCGCCGCGTGCCGTCGCCGAATTTCGATGCGCGGCCCGACGGCGCGCCGGTGGACGTGGTGGTCATCCACAACATCAGCCTGCCGCCCGGCCAGTTCGGCACGGGCGACATCGAGGCGTTCTTCCAGAACCGGCTCGATGCGTCGCGCCACCCGTTCTTCGAGACCATCCGCGATGTGCGTGTGTCGGCCCACTTCCTGATCGCCCGCGACGGCGAACTGGTGCAGTTCGTGGCCTGCACGGAGCGCGCGTGGCATGCCGGGCAGTCGGAATACTGCGGACGGCCCCGCTGCAACGACTTCTCGATCGGTATCGAGATCGAGGGCGCCGACGACCAGCCATTCACGCCGGCCCAGTACGACACCGCCGCCGCGCTGGTGGCCGCGCTGCGCCGCGCGTACGCGATCCAGGGCATTGCCGGGCACAGCGACATCGCCCCGGGGCGCAAGACCGATCCGGGGCCGTATTTCGACTGGGACCGGTTTGCGACCTTGGCCGGCCTGCCTGCCGCGCTGCTGCCCTACCGGCCGTAATCCGCCAGCCGCCAGCCGCCAGCCGTATCGGCACGAATGATCCGATCTGTGTAGGGATAATCACTGTGTTGCGCAAACGCCGCAAAACGCCGGTCGGCGTCAAAACGGGGAATGTGGCGCCTGCAAAACCTCACGCACCGTTAGTTGTCATCGCGCTGAAAAATACCGGCGCAGTTGCGTGTGCGCCGCTTCATTCCGGCGCAAGGGCCGCTACAATCGCGCCCCCGGCGATCACGCGCGCGCCCCATCCTGGGTCGCCTATCGGTGATCCATTCCCATTAAAAAATTTTCGAAATTTTGTGCGCCACCGAACGTGACGCCGCGAAGCCTTGAGGCAGCGCGCTTTGCGGGAATGTGGCGGCGCCGCACCGGACCGCCAAGACCCCAGACCGCGCTTGTCAAGACTGGTCATGCGGTCTCTTTTCACTATACTTAGGCCCAGTTTTGAGCGGCACCACAACATCTAGTGGTGCTACCGGGGAACCGGCCGGCAGGTGCAGCAATCGTCGCGGCAATATGCGACATCTACTGCATATGGATTAGCGGGTCGGCGCAGTACCGAAAGTCCCTAGCAAAGTGTCCGCACGAGCAGTTTGGTTCGCAACTGGCATCGCCTGAATCAAGTGACTTCTACAGCGCATTTTGCTAGGGACTTTGTCGTCTCAGTACAAGAACAGAAGTATTCATTTCAGGGTTAATACCGGAGTTACCTCATGCAAACGGCCCAAAACGAACAACAAACCACCGGCGTGACTGGCGCAACCGGAATCGGTGGCGCAGCAGCCGGTAGCTCGCAGCAGAGCCCTGCCGGTGCAGGCGTTTCGTACCAGGACTACAAGCTGATCCGCCGCAACGGCGCCGTGGTGGCGTTCGAGCCGAACAAGATTGCCGTGGCGGTGACCAAGGCCTTCCTGGCCGTCAACGGCGGCCAGGGCGCGGCATCTGCCCGCGTGCGCGAGCTGGTGGAACAACTGACGCAGTCCGTGGTGCGCGCGCTGGTGCGCAGCCGTCCGAATGGCGGCACCTTCCATATCGAGGACGTGCAGGATCACGTGGAACTGGCGCTGATGCGCTCGGGCGAGCATGAGGTGGCCCGTGCCTATGTGCTGTACCGCGAAAAGCGCACGCAGGAGCGCGCCCAGGCCAACGCGCAGGCCGTGGCCCGCGTGCAGGAATCCGGCGCGTCGTTCAACGTGACCGACAACGGCGCAACGCGTCCGCTGGACCTGGCGGCGCTGCACGCGCTGATCGACAACGCCTGCAGCGGCCTGGGCAATGCCGTCAGCGCCGAGCCGATCCTGAAGGAAACGCTCAAGAACCTGTACGACGGCGTGCCGATGACGCAGGTCTACGACTCGGCCATCCTGGCCGCGCGTACGCTGATCGAGAAGGACCCGGCCTACAGCCAGGTGACTGCCCGTATCCTGCTGCACACGATCCGCAAGGAAATCCTGGGCGCCGAAGTGACCCAGGCCGAAATGTCGACGAAGTACGCCGAGTACTTCCCGAAGTTCATCGCCCGCGGTATCCAAGCCGAACTGCTGGACGAAAAGCTGGCCACGTACGACCTGGCCCGCCTGGGTGCCGCGCTGGACGCCTCGCGCGACTTCCAGTTCAACTACCTGGGCCTGCAGACGCTGTACGACCGCTACTTCCTGCACGTTGACGAAGTGCGCATCGAAATGCCGCAGGCGTTCTTCATGCGCGTGGCCATGGGCCTGACGCTGGAAGAAAAGGATCGCGAAGCCCGCGCCATCGAGTTCTACCAGCTGCTGTCGTCGTTCGACTTCATGTCGTCGACCCCGACGCTGTTCAACTCGGGCACGCGCCGCTCGCAGCTGTCGTCGTGCTACCTGACCACGGTGTCGGACGACCTGGAAGGCATCTACGAAGCCCTGAAGGAAAACGCGCTGCTGTCGAAGTTCGCCGGCGGCCTGGGCAACGACTGGACCAACGTGCGCGCGCTGGGCTCGCACATCAAGGGCACCAACGGCAAGTCGCAGGGCGTGGTGCCGTTCCTGAAGGTGGTCAACGACACGGCCGTGGCCGTGAACCAGGGCGGCAAGCGCAAGGGCGCGGTCTGCGCGTACCTGGAAACCTGGCACCTGGACATCGAGGAATTCCTGGAACTGCGCAAGAACACCGGCGACGACCGCCGCCGCACGCACGACATGAACACGGCCAACTGGATTCCGGACCTGTTCATGAAGCGCGTGATGGAAAACGGCGAATGGACGCTGTTCTCGCCGGCCACCTGCCCGGACCTGCACGACAAGGTGGGCAAGGCCTTCGAGCAGGCCTACCTGGGCTACGAAGCCAAGGCTGCCAACGGCGAACTGAAGCTGTTCAAGAAGGTGCCGGCCATGCAGCTGTGGCGCAAGATGCTGGGCATGCTGTTCGAGACCGGCCATCCGTGGATCACGTTCAAGGACCCGTGCAACATCCGCAGCCCGCAGCAGCACGTGGGCGTGGTGCATAGCTCGAACCTGTGCACGGAAATCACGCTGAACACGAACGAAAGCGAAATCGCCGTGTGCAACCTGGGTTCGGTGAACCTGGTGGCCCACCTGAAGCAGCAGGCCGACGGCACGCACGTGCTGGACCACGCCAAGCTGCAGAAGACGATCCGCACCGCGATGCGCATGCTCGACAACGTGATCGACATCAACTACTACGCGGTGGAGAAGGCGCGCAATTCGAACCTGCGCCACCGTCCGGTGGGCATGGGCATCATGGGCTTCCAGGACTGCCTGCACGTGCTGCGCACGCCGTACGCCAGCGACGCCGCGGTGAAGTTCGCCGACACGTCGATGGAAGCGGTCTGCTACTACGCGTACCACGCATCGACCGAACTGGCCGAAGAGCGCGGCCGCTACAGCACGTACGAGGGTTCGCTGTGGGACCGTGGCATCCTGCCGCAGGACTCGCTGAAGCTGCTGGCCGAAGAGCGCGGCGGCTACCTGGACGTGGACCTGTCGTCGACGATGGACTGGGACAGCCTGCGCGCCCGCATCAAGCAGCACGGCATGCGCAATTCGAACTGCATCGCGATCGCCCCGACCGCGACCATTTCGAACATCATCGGCGTGTCCGCCTGCATCGAGCCGACGTTCCAGAACCTGTACGTGAAGTCGAACCTGTCGGGCGAATTCACGGTGGTGAACGACTACCTGGTGCGCGACCTGAAGGACCGCGGCCTGTGGGACGAAGTGATGGTTGCCGACCTGAAGTACTTCGACGGTTCGCTGGCCCGCATCGACCGCATCCCGCAAGACCTGCGCGACATCTACGCCACCGCGTTCGAAGTGGAGCCGACCTGGCTGGTGGAGGCCGCAAGCCGCCGCCAGAAGTGGATCGACCAGGCCCAGTCGCTGAACATCTACATGGCCGGCGCATCGGGCAAGAAGCTGGACGACACGTACAAGCTGGCATGGCTGCGTGGCCTGAAGACCACGTACTACCTGCGCACGATGGCCGCCACGCACGTGGAGAAGTCCACCGTGACGCGCGGTTCGCTGAACGCGGTGTCGTCGGGCGCGGACGGCCAGTCGGCCATCGACGCGGCCGCCGCCGCGGCCCCGGCCATGCCGGAAGCCGAAGGCGCCGTCTGCACGATGCGTCCGGGCGACCCCGGCTTCGAAGAGTGCGAAGCCTGCCAGTAACGTAATACCAACCCCCTCGGTTTTCTCCCCTCTCCCGCATGCGGGAGAGGGGCCGGGGGAGAGGGCCGGCGCATCCTGACCCGGATGCGTGATGCTGGCCACCAGCCGCCCCTAATCGAATCATCGGAGAACACAACATGCTGAGCTGGGACGACGACGTTCAAGCCACGCCGCAAGCTGCCCCGCAGCCTGCCCTGCAACCCGCCGCGCCGTCCGCCACGCCCGACCAGCAAGGCGTACTGCCGCCGGCCGCCACCGCGCCGACGGGCATCCTCGGCAACAACCCGAACGCCGCCGCCGCCCAGAGCACGCGCCGCGTGAACGCCGCCGACAAGCGCGTGATCAACGGCGCCACCGACGTGAACCAGCTGGTGCCGTTCAAGTACAAGTGGGCGTGGGAAAAGTACCTGGCCGGCTGCGCCAACCACTGGATGCCGCAGGAAATCAACATGTCGCGCGACATCGCCCTGTGGAAGGACCCGAACGGTCTGACCGAGGACGAGCGCCGCATCATCAAGCGCAACCTGGGCTTTTTCGTGACGGCCGACTCGCTGGCCGCCAACAACATCGTGCTGGGCACCTACCGCCAGATCACGGCGCCGGAATGCCGCCAGTACCTGCTGCGCCAGGCCTTCGAAGAGGCGATCCACACGCACGCGTACCAGTACATCGTGGAATCGCTGGGCCTGAACGAGGCCGAGATCTTCAACGCGTACCATGAAGTGCAGTCGATCCGCGACAAGGACGAGTTCCTGATCCCGTTCATCGACACGCTGACCGATCCGTCGTTCAAGACCGGCACGCCGGAGAACGACCAGAAGCTGCTGAAGAGCCTGATCGTCTTCGCCTGCATCATGGAAGGCCTGTTCTTCTACGTGGGCTTCACGCAGATCCTGGCCATGGGCCGCCAGAACAAGATGACCGGTGCCGCCGAGCAGTACCAGTACATCCTGCGCGACGAATCGCTGCACTGCAACTTCGGCATCGACCTGATCAACCAGATCAAGCTCGAGAACCCGCACCTGTGGACGCCCGAGTTCAAGGCCGAGATCACCGAACTGTTCAAGAAGGCCGTGGATCTGGAATACCGCTACGCCGAGGACACCATGCCGCGCGGCGTGCTGGGTCTGAACGCGCCGATGTTCAAGGGCTACCTGCGCTACATCTGCAACCGCCGCTGCCAGCAGATCGGCCTGGAACAGCTGTTCCCGAACGAGGAAAACCCGTTCCCGTGGATGAGCGAGATGATCGACCTGAAGAAGGAACGCAACTTCTTCGAGACGCGCGTGATCGAGTACCAGACCGGCGGCGCGCTGTCGTGGGACTGACCGATTGAAGGGTCGGCTGCACAGCGGTAACTACATGCATTGAACAGTCCACGCAGCCAGGACGGGTGAGGAGCGGCCATCGGGTGAGAACCCGGTGGCCGTTTTTCTTTGGGGCGGGGAATGTCCGGGGTGGGGCAGAAGCCGGGCGCGCGCCCGGCAACCATCGCTCAATCCGCCGTCGCCCCCGACCGCTTCACCACGGCCGACCACTTCCTGATCTCGCTGTCGACGAACTTGCCGGTTTCGGCCGGCGTCATCGGCATCGGCTCGGATCCGCGGTCGGTGATGAACTTGTGCAGTTCGGGCGATTGCAGCGCCTTCACCGTTTCCGCGTTGAGCTGGGTGACGATGGCCGGCGGGGTGCCGGCGGGGGCCATCATCACGGCCCAGCCCAGCGCCTCGAACCCCGGCACGCCCTGTTCGCGCACGGTGGGCACCGATGGCAACTGCGGCACGCGCCTGGCCGTGGTCACCGCCAGCGGCAGCGCCTTGTTCGTCTGGATCAGCGGCATGGCGGCGGTGACCGAGTCCACCATCAGCGGAATCTGGTTGCCCAGGAAGTCGGCCTGGGCCGGGCCGCTGCCCTTGTACGGGATATGGACGATAAACGTGCCGGTCTGCGCCTTGAGCATCTCGGCGGACAGGTGCTGCGTGCCGCCAATGCCTGCGCTGGCGTAGCTGTACTTGCCCGGCGCGGCCTTGGCCTTGGCGATCAGGTCCCGCAGCGAAGTGAAGCCCGACTGCGGCGTGGCCAGGAACACCAGCGGCACCGAGAACACGCCCGACACCGGCGCAAAGTCCTGGCGCGGGTCGTAATTGAGCTTCTTGTACAGCGTCTGGTTGATGGCCATGGCGCTGCCGGCCATCACGATCGTGTAGCCGTCGGCCGGGGCCTTGGCGGCCACTTCCATGCCGATGTTGCCGCCGGCGCCGGCCCGGTTTTCCACGATCACCGACTGGCCCAGCTGCTTGCCGAGCTTTTCGGCCAGCGCGCGGGCGAAGATATCGGTGGCCTGCCCCGGCGGGAACGGCACGATGAGCTTGATGGGGCGGTCTGCTGGCCAGGCGGCGTGGGCCGTGCCGGCGGCGGCCAGCAGCAGGGCGGCCAGCGTACGTGCCGCAAAAGCGGGGCTGGCAAAGGGGCGCAACGACTTCAAGGGGGTCTCCTCAACGGGTCTGGATGGCGATGACGTCTTTGTCCGTGGCGTCTTTTTGCTGTTTTGACCAGATTCTACGCGCGCTTCGCTTTCAGAATCGCCTCAAAGACGCTGGGCAAATGGCCGCATACGATCGTTCGCGGATCTCAACCAAGGAGAACGACACGATGCGAGCCGTAGTAGTGCAACAGCTGGGCGAAGTCCCGCGCTTTACCGAATTCCGCGATCCCGAGCCGCGCGCCGGCGAAGTCATGGTGCGTGTCTGCGCGGCAGTGATCCGGCCGGCGGACCTGGCCATCGCACGCGGGCACCATGCCTGCATGCCGCTGGAATTGCCCTATATCTGCGGCCGCGACGGCGTTGGCTACCTGGCCGACGGGCGGCGCGTATATTTCCGCGCGGGCCGCAGTCCGTTTGGTGCGATGGCGGAGTTCGTACCGGCGCAATGGGTGGTGCCGATACCCGACCCGGTCGCTTCCGCCGACGCCGCCGCATTGGTGGGGCCGGCGCTGGGCGCCTGGCTGCCACTGGCGGCGCGTGCGGACCTGGCGCCCGGCGAGACGGTGCTGATCCTGGGGGCCGCCGGGCTGGCGGGGCGCCTGGCCATGCAGGCGGCGCGGCTGCAGGGCGCCGGGCGCGTCATCGTGGCGGCACACCGCATCGACCTGCAGACCATGCCGGGCGCCGATGCGCAGATCGATCTCGGCCAGGCGCCCAGCCTGTTGCAGCATGCATTCGCCAGCCATGCCGCCGATGGCATCGACGTGGTGCTCGATTTTGTCTGGGGCGAGACGCTGGAGCTGCTGCTGTCGGCGCTGGTCCAGGCGGGTGGCGCATCGGCCCTGCCGGCCGACCACGCCACGCGTGTGGTGTCCGTGGTCGACCGCCGGGCGGCCAGCGTCATGCTGGCGCCGATCGCGCTGCGCGACTCACGCGCGGTGCTGATGGGGTGGGGCCCCGCCAGCCATCCTCCGGCCGAAGATCTGCGCTTCCTGGTCGAGGATGTCCTGGGCTGCATGCACGCCGGCTACCTGTCGATCGATCCGCCGGGGCAGTTGCCGATGTGCGAGGTGGCGACCGCCTGGCGCCAGGCGGGCGAACCCGGCCAGCGCGTGGTGCTGACGCTGGACTGAGATGCGTGCTCCCACCGCGGCCCGGCGCAGGGCCGGGGCGCGGAGACGGTCAGCAAAAGGGCGGAGCGGGGCTCAGGCGGCCTTGCGCTGGTCAGCCGGCATCGCGCC
The DNA here is from genome assembly GCF_900104095.1 of Ralstonia sp. 25mfcol4.1. Lineage (GTDB taxonomy): Bacteria > Pseudomonadota > Gammaproteobacteria > Burkholderiales > Burkholderiaceae > Cupriavidus. The sequence continues at coordinate 90,324 of NZ_FNJO01000011.1, forward strand.
TTCGGCCTTGCGCTCGCCGCCGAGCGCGTCGGTCAGGTCGGCCAGCATGCCCGCCAATTCGCCGGCCATCAGGGCGAAATCGGCGTCAAAGCGTTCGTTCTCGTCGTGGAGCGTGGCGTCGGCCTGTTCCTTGATCACGTCGAGCGGATTCACGCGCTTGACCGCCAGCGCGTCGGTCAGCACGAACGACACGCGGTCGTTCCAGGTCATGGCCAGCCGCGTGCATCGCTTGCCGGCTTCGATATGGCGACGCAGGTCTTCGGGATCGAGCGGATGACGCACGTAGCGCACGGTGGCCTTGGTCTCGCTGCTCGATTGCAGTTCGATTTCCTGATCGACCGTGAAACCGGCCGGTGCGGTGTCGGTGGCCAGCCACTCGGTCATGGCCGCCACCGGCGACAGGTTGACCTGCAGGCCCACCACGGGCAGCGGGTCGATGGCCTTGAACAGCATGCCGCGCACTTCGTCGGCCTTGGCCGTGCCGGCCGCGTCGATGGCCAGCCAGCCGTTGACGGGGTCGATCCACACACGGGTATCGCGGCGGATGCTGAAGGCGCGCGGCAGCAGTTCCTCGGTGACCTGCTCCTTCAGTTCCTTCAGCTGCTTGCGGCCCGGCTTGAAGCCTTGCTGCTCCTCGATTTCGGCGGCACGCGCCTTGGTGACCTGATTGACCACGGTGGCGGGCAGCAGCTTCTTTTCGGTGCGCAGCACCAGCAGCATCTGCTTGTTGACGCAATGCACAAGCTGGTCGTTGTCGCGCGGCGACGCCCAGCCCTGGGTCTGCATTTCCAGGCTGGTGCCCGGGTAAAACGCGTGTTTGGCCAGGCAGGCCTCAACGTCTTCTGCACTCAGCGTCCACGGGGCGGAGAAACGATGAATCTGGAGATTCTTGAACCACATGAGAATTCGGCCTCGCGTGCGGGTTGGAAAATTGGCAAGGGACGAATTCTAACGGCTTGGCGCAGGGGTGAAACGAAGAAAAGCGGCGCCCATGTTACGGAATGCAAGTGTTCCGCAACGTGGGCGCCGTGTGGTACGCAACGGATGGGCGCCGGGCAGGCGCCGGACCCGCCTGTCAGATATTGAGCTTCGAGATCTTGGTGCCTTCCAGGCTCAGGCCGGCCATCAGGCCCGCGTTGGTCATGGCAAAGCCGATGATCGGCTGCTGGGCTGTGTTGGTGTCGATCTGGCCATTGGCACCGATCGTGGCCAGCGCCACCGTGGCGTCGGCGCCCACCTGCCAGCCGCTGCTGCGCACGAACTTGTCGTAGGCGTCCTGGGTCATGAACATCAGGATGAAGGCCTTGGACTGTGCGCCGATCTGCCAGCCGACCGAGCCCGAAATGGCCCGGTAGTAGCCGCGGTCCGCACCGCCGGAACGGAGCACGCCGTCGCCGTACTCGCCGCCGACGATAAAGCCTGCCGACAGCAGTTTCGGGAAGATCAGGATGCCCTTGGCCTTGGCGCCCAGATCCCGCGCGCCATTGGCAGTGGAATAGAGGCGGTTCAGCGTGTCAGTGGCGCCCGTATCGATCTCGCGACGCTTGGACGCTGCGTCGCCCGAGTCTTTGGGGCCGGTGAAGCTACATCCTGCAAGCGACAGGGCGCCCACGGACAGACCGGTGAGGCCGACAACCCCGGCACTGCCGGCGGACAGGAAGGTTCGACGTTTCATTATTTCCTCCAGGAGGGTTCATGTGTTGCAACCGCCTCTAAAGCATAGGCGGGCAAGGCACATCCGCAAATGCGATTTTGTCTGACACGGAGGGGAGGGGCCTCTGACATGACCTGGTCATACTTTCTTGCAAATTGGCGGAACTTGTTCTGGAACCGGCCCGTTACCATACCGGTCTGTGACCATGTATCAGCCAATCGCCCCCTTGCCCATGTCTTTCCAGAAGTCCAACGCCCACCCCGATTTCCCTCTGTCGACCCCGCATGTTGCAGCGCAGCGCCCACTGGGATGGGTACGCGCGGGCGCGCTGGCCATGCCGCTGGCCGCGCTGCTGCTCGCCGCCTGTGCATCCCAGCCCGCGGTTGAAACAGCCGAAGCCAGGCAGGAATCGGCGCAGATGAATTCCGGCTGGCAGGCCGAGCGCGCCAAATATATGGATTGCGTGCAGGACCGCGCCAGCGACGGCGCCAAGGGCAAGGGCACGTCGAAGGAGGTGGCAGCCGGGGCGATCGACGCGTGCAAGGGCCAGCTGAAGGTCATGCACGACGCCTTCCAGTCGTACCTGTCGGCGCAGATGAGCAGCGCGCACGGCCAGACCAGCGCCCGCCAGGCAGCCGAGCGCGTGACCACGGATACCCGTGAGAAGGCCCGCACCTACCTGACCCGCTACGTGGAAGTGGAACGGTACAAGGCCGGCCAGCACTGAGCGCGGCTTCCGCCTCGTCCTTCCTGTCTGAAACGGCGCCGCGTCACAGCATCGCCAGCGGCTGCGCGTGACGCGGAGGCGCAAACAGCCTGTCCAGTTCGGCCAGCTGGTCCGGCGTCAGCGTGATATCGAGCGCGCCCATGTTCTCGCGCAGGCGGTCGCGCTGGCCGGTCTTGGGAATCGCAATGATGTCGTCCGACGCCAGCAGCCAGGCCAGCGCGGCCTGCGCGGGCGTCATGCCATGCTGCGCCGCAAAGCCCTTGAGGCTGGCGTTGCGCAGCAGCCGCGCCTGTTCGATTGGCGAATAGGCCATCACCGGCACGTTGCGTTCGCGCAACCATGGCAGCAGGTCGAACTCGATCCCGCGCCGGCTCAGGTTGTAGAGCAGCTGGTTGACCGCCACGGCATCGCCTCCGGGGGTGTCCCAGAATTCCTCCATATCGGACAGGTCCAGGTTGCTGACGCCGAAATAACGGATCTTGCCGGCTGCCTGCAGGGCCTGGAATGCCGCGATCGTGTCCTCGAACGGCACATCGCCGCGCCAGTGCAACAGATACAGGTCCAGATGGTCGGTGCCCAGCCGGCGCAGGCTGCGCTCGCAGGCTGCCACCGCGCCCTTGCGGCTGGCATTGTGCGGATAGACCTTGCTGACCAGGAAGGCGTCGTCGCGCCGACCCGCCAGCGCTTCGCCGATCAGCGATTCGGACAGACCTTCGCCATACATCTCGGCGGTGTCGACCAGCCGCAGGCCCATGTCCAGGCCCATCTGCAGCGTGGCGATTTCCTCGGCGCGCGTGGCGCGGTGGTCGCCGATATTCCAGGTGCCCATGCCCAGCGCGGGAACGCGCTCGCCGCCAGGTAGCGTGACTTGCTTCATGCGATGCCTCCGGTATCGGGAAACTTGCCCTCCACACTAGTGAACATCGCCACGCGGCACAAGCGCGCCGCCCGCACGGCACTTTTTACCTGACTGCAGCCATCGGCGTCGGGCGGGCGGCGCCAGCCATCAGCGGTGCTGGTGCCGGAATTCCTGCGTCTTGCCGCCATAGCCATAAGCGGCCGCGCGTGCGTCGATTACATGGATATAGGACACCTCGTTGACGTCGCCGATCAGTTCGGACAGCGCGGCGTGCGACTGGCGCAGGTATTCGGCTTTCTCGGCCTTGGTGTTGGTCTCGTCGGTCACGCTGATGTCGAGCTGGAAGGCGTTGCGTCCCTTGTCGTGCTCGGACAGCGGCTTGCCACCAATAAACCACTGCTCGCGCGGGATGAACGTCACGGTGGTAGCAATCACCGGGGCTTCCTTGCCCAGCACGCGCTGGGTCAGCTCACCCACCACGGCCACGGCGCGGCGCGTCAGTTCGGTATCGGGATGGCCGGAAATCTGCAGGGATACGTGGGGCATGACTGGCTCCTTTCGGGTTTGGATTTCACGTTGCGGCGCGCTTGCGTATTGGCGTTGGCGTGCTGCGGTGATGTCATCGTAGGCGTTCCCTTGAAATCGGAAAAGCGGGAATATACGATGCCATCTATCGGAATAGCCGAAACTTCAAATTATGCGTGGATTCGAAACGGACCAGCTCCGGACCTTTGTGACCGTGGCCGAGAGCGGCAGCCTGTCGGCCGCTGCCCCCCGGCTGTTCCTGTCGCAATCGTCGGTCAGCGAGCAACTGCGCAAGCTGGAGGCGCGTGCCGGCGTGCCGCTGCTGACGCGCGGCAAGAAGGGCGCGGCTTTGACGCCGGCCGGGGCCCGGCTGCTGGATTATGCCCGGCGGATCCTGTCGCTGAACGAACAGGCGCTGGCCGAACTGCGCGGCCAGACGCTCGACGGCGAGTTGCGGCTGGCGGTGACGGACTATTTCCGCCCCGGAGAGATCGCCGGCATGCTGCGCCGGCTGCGTGACCGCTATCCCTACCTGAAGCTGCACGTCACGGTCATGAAGAGCGCCGCCATCGAGGCGGCGGCCGAAATGGATGCGTTCGACATCGGCCTGAGCATGCGGCTGATCGGCGCACGCGGCGCCGAAAAGACTGCGGGCGCCACACGCGGCGGCACGGTGCTGCGGCGCGAGCCGCTGGCATGGGTAGCCGCACCGGAAATTTCCGAAGAACCCCAGGCCACGCTGCCGCTGGTGTTGCTGCCCGATACCTGCTCGATGCACCAGTTCGTCGTGCAGTTGCTGATGCGGCGCCGCCGCGAATTCGAGATCGCGCACTCGGCCTCGGGCGTGGCCGGCCTGCATCTGGCGCTGGCCGCCGGGCTGGGCGTGTCGTGCCTCAACGCGTCGGCCATCGGGCCCGGCGTGACGCCGCTGGATGCGGCGGACGTGGCCGGCTGGAAGCTGCCGGCACTGCCTTCGGCGGAGTTCTATCTATTAGGGGCGCGCCGGGGCGAGAGCCAATTCATCGCCCAGGCGCGGCAGGCGCTGGCGGAGCAATTTGGCTGAACGGCCAGATGAGGCGGGTCGAACCCGGGCCCGGCCAGGACGGCAAGACGGCAGGACGGCAGGACGGCAGGACGGCAGGACGGCAGGACGGCCGCGCTCAGGTCTCGCTCCACTGCCGCAGCAGGTTGTGATAGCAGCCGACCAGGCTGCGCCGCGCGCGCTCGTCGGCGTTGGTCTGATTGAGCGTCTGGATCGCGTTGTCCATGTCGAACAGCAGCGCGCGCTGGCCGTCGTCGCGGATCAGGCTCTGGATCCAGAAGAAGCTGGCCACCCGCGTGCCGCGCGTGATCGGTGTCACCTGGTGCAGGCTCGTGGCGGGGTAGATCACCATGTCGCCGGCGGCCAGCTTGACCGCGTGCACGCCGTACGTGTCTTCCACCTGCAATTCGCCGCCGTCGTAGCTGGCGGGGTCCGACAGGAACAGCGTGGCGGACACATCGGTGCGCAGCTTGCGCCCGGTGTGCGGGTGGATGCGCACGCCGCCATCGACATGGGCGCCGAACGTCATGCCCTCGCTGTAGCGGTTGAACATTGGCGGATAGACGATGTTCGGCAGCACCGCACTAATAAAGAGAGGATGGCGTTCCAGCGCGGACAGGATCAGGTGCTGGCACTGGGCGGCCACCTCGGATCTTTCGTCGATCTGCTGGTTGAACTTGACCGGCGCGCCGGAATAGCCGGCGGACACGCGGCCGTCCACCCACGCATCGCCGGCATGTTCCAGCTGGGCCAGCACCACGGCCACCTGTTCGGCGTTGAGAACCTTCGGAATACGAACCAGCATCGGAGAAATCCGGTTGGGGCCGGAGGCCGGCCGTGGCGAAACAGCCAGGCGCGGCGTGCGGCCCCGGCGGCGCTTACATGCGATAGGTGAACGACAGCATCGCGGTACGGCCCGTGCCCGGCACCGACCGGCCGCCGTCCGACTGGATCAGCGCATCGTAATACTTCTTGTCGAAGATGTTGAACAGATTCAGGCGCACGTCGTACCTGGGCTGGTGGTAGGCGATCATGCCGTCCCAGCGCACGAAGCCGCCAACCTGCACCGTATTGGTATTGTTGGCATAGCGCTGTGACATGTAGAACGCCCCGCCGCCCACTTCCCAGCTTGGCAGGATGGAATAGCTGGTCCATGCCGTGGCCGTGTGCCTGGGTGTGTTGGTCGGCACCATGCCCTGCGTGCCGGCCGCGATACCGCTCTTGATCTCGGCATCCAGGTACGTATAGCCCGCGAACACCTGCCACTTCGGCGTGATGCGGCCGGTCACGCCGGCACGGAAGCCATCCACCTGGATCTTGCCGGTCAGCGCGTACGTGGTGGTGTCGATCTGGCTGCGCGCGTTGTCCTTGGTGATGCGGAAGATGGCCGACGTCACCGACAGGTTGCCGCTCATCAGATCCCACTTGCCGCCCGCCTCGTAGGCCTTGTTCTTCTCGGGGTCCAGCGACTGCTGCCCCACCGTGCCGACCAGCTGTTCCAGCGACGGGTTGAACGACGTGCCGTAGGAAATGTAGTACGACTGCGTCTCGGTCGGCTGCCAGATGCCGCCCAGGCGCACGCTGGTGAAGTGGACGTCCTGGCTGGCGTTGGGCAACGCCGTGCTGCCCGATGTGTTGCCGGAATTGACCGAGTTGCTGATGCTGGCGATGTACTTGTCGTAGCGCAGGCCGGCCACCGCCTTCCATTGCTTCGAGAACTCGATCGAGTCGTTGGCGTAGACGGCCACGGTGTTGGCCGAGCCGCCCTGCAGGTTGCCGGTGCGGGTGGCCACGCTGCCCGGCGAATCCCGATACGGCGGATCGATGACCGGCGTGCAGGCGACGAAGCCGGACGTGCCCGTGGCCGGGTTCAGTGCCGTGCTGCCGCAGCTGCCATTGCGGTAGTAGTTCTGGTTGTTGTAGCCGTCGTGGCCCAGTTCCAGGCCGGTCAGCAGCGTGTGCTTGACCGGGCCCGTGTCGAATTTCGCGGTCAGCTCGGTCTGGTTGAATATCGAGTAGTCGCGGATGTTGCGGTCATGGCTCTGCTGGCGCACGTACAGCTGCGACAGCGGCAGGTTGGTGCTGGTCAGCGCGGTAAATGCGCCGGCGGCATTGATCGATCCCACCGCATTCGGCGCGGTCTCGCGCGCATCGGTTTCCACATAGTTGAATGCCGTGACGTTGCGCAGGCGCAGGTTGGGCGAGAACTTGTGATCGATGGCGCCGTTGAGCGACACGATGTTCTGGCGCGTGCGGTCGTTGTTGAAGCCGTAGTACGTATTGCGATCGACGTTGACCGGATGGCCGTTGATGGCGGGCAGGCCGTAGTCGGGCATGTCCTCGTTGTGCTGGAGCAACGCCGACAGGGTGATCTCCGTCGAGGTGCCGATGCCGAAACGCCACGACGGCGCGATGCCGAAATCCTGCACCGTCATCTCGTCGCGCGTGCTCGGCTTGCCGTCCTGGGCCATGGCCGAGATGCGGAAGGCCGAGGTATCGCCAGTGGGCGTGTTCACGTCGGCCGTGGCCCGCACCAGGCCGTTGGTGGTGACCGATCCGGTGACCTCGGTGGCGGCCTGCAGCTTGGGTTTCTTGGTGACCTGGTTGATCACGCCGCCCGTGGACCCGCGCCCGAACAGCATCGACGACGGGCCCATCAGCACTTCGACCTGGTCCAGCGCGAAGGTGTCGCGGTAGTACTGGCCGCGATCGCGGAAGCCATCCAGGTAGATGTCGGTGCGCGCCGAGAAGCCGTTCAGGTTGATGTTGTTACCGATCTGGCCGCCCTCGGCGCCGCCGATGGTGATGCCGGGCACGTTGCGCAGCGCATCGGCCAGCGAGCTGGCGCCTTGCGATTCCATCAGCGCCCGGTTCACGATCGTCACCGATTGCGGCACATCGCGCAGGTCGGCCGGCAGCTTCGATAGCTGGCTGCCGGTGGGATTGAAGTCGTCACGTGCGGTGGAGCCCTGGACCGTCACCGCGCGCAGCGTCTGCGGCACGGATTCGCCCTTTTGCGGCGTCGATTGGGCGGTGGAGGGGGCAGGGGCTGGGGCGGGCGCTGCGGGCGCCTGTTGCGCCGGCTGGGCGGCTTGCTGCGCGAAGACGGCGGGTGCGGCAAAGAGGGCCACCAGCGCGGTGGCCACAGGGGTGCGACGGAGCATTGTCAGTTCCAGTGCGCCCCGTACTGCCGGGCCCTTTACCGGCTTCACCACCGGGGCTAAATGTTCGGGCGATCGGCAATATAAATAGGAACCATTCTCGTTGCAATCGCGTTGCGTGGCGATCACAGACACGCTGCCGCGCACTCAGATGTCTGCAAAATCAAACATATCAACCTGCGTCGCGCACCGCGCAGGGCAGTGATACGCACATTACTTCGGCGATGTGGCAAATCTGACAGCGCCGCGCACCATGCAAACGGCCCGCATGTCGCGGGCCGTTTGCAGACATATGACCACCCGGGCGGGTGATGTCATCCAAAAAGTTTCGTATGGGCCGATTCGCCGGCCTGCGGCGGGGCCGCTGGCCGACCATTGGCCCCGTCCATTGCTGCCGGTCAGTCGGCCGTCATATTGGCGTTCTTGGCGATACGGCCAAGACGTTCGCGCTCCGACTTGATGAAGGATACGAAGCTCTCCACCGAACCACCGGCCGGCTCGATCCCGTTCTGGATCAGGCGCTCGCGAATCTCGGGGTTTTGCATGCCGGCGCTCAGCTCGGCATTGAGCTTCTTGATGATCGCGGGATCGGTGCCCTTCGGTGCGAAGATGCCGGCCCAATGGCCGATGCGCACTTCAGGCAGGCCCTGCTCGGCGGTGGTGGGGATGTTCGGTGCGGCGGGCATGTGCTTGTCCCACGTCGCACCCAGCGCCTTGAGCTTGCCGGCCTTGATCTGCGGCAGCACCACGATCGATGCCTCGGACGTGGCGGCCACCTGGTTGCCGATCACGGCAGTGATGCTCTCCGAGCCGCTCTTGTACGGCACCACGGTCAGCTGCGCACCTTTTTCCTTAAGCATTTCTTCAACGAAATGCGGTGTGCTGCCGCTGCCGGCGGTGGCAAATGGCACGCCACCCTGCTTCTTCGAATACTCGATCAGTTCCTTCACGTTGTTCACCGGCAGCGACGGCGATGCCACGATCACCGACGGGCTCACCCCGATCAGGCCCACGGGCACCAGGTCGTCCGGCTGGTAGGGCATCTTCGTGCGGATCAGGCTGTTGGTGACGGTGCCCACGGCGCCCACCAGGAACGTGTAGCCATCGGGCTTGCTCTTGGCCACGTAGTCGGCTCCGACGATGCCGCCGGCACCCGGACGGTTCTCGATCACCACGGGCTGGCCAATCCGCTTGCTGACGGCCTCGGCACCGGCACGAGCCACGAGGTCATTGGCGCCACCGGCCGTGAACGGCACGACAAACTTGATCACATGGTTGGGCCAGGCATCGGCAGCGTGGGCGGTGGTGGCGATCAGCGAGGTGGCGGCGAGCGCCAGGGCCAGCGTGCGGCCGCGAGGGGACAAATGCATGCTCAGTCTCCGGTAGTTGTTGTAAAGAGGATCGGGGATCCATCTTACCGAAGGAAGCTGTCAGTTTGCTGAATGGCGCGGGTGGCGTCGTTCTTGCTGCGCTTTCCTGTACCGCCCGTGCGGCGCTCTTGCGCTGGCAGGAAGCGCGGCGCACGGGCGATGGCATCAGAACGTCACTGCTGGCGCACCCAGGTCTGTGTCCGGCCGATCAGGCTGATGCCGATGAAGCCGCGCACGTTGAGTTTCCTGCCATCGTCGGCCATCGACATCTTGCACTTGTAAAGCTTGCCGGTCTCGGGGTCCAGGATCTCGCCGCCGCTCCATTCGTTGTCGCCGGTCTTGCGCAATCCGGTAAGCAGCGTCATGCCGATGATGGGCTGGTCCTTGCGTGCGTCGGTGCATTTGTCGCACACCTTGGGCGGGCCTTCGGACGGTACCAGGCTCTTCACGAGCTTGCCGCTATACACGCCATCCTTCTCGGCAATCTCGATCACGCCGCGCGGCTTGCCGGTGGCGTCGTCGATCGTGTGCCAGGTGCCCGCCGGGGTGGCTTGCGCCATCGCCAATGCGCTGGCGGTGAGTGCGGCGGCGAACGCGGCGGCACGGGCGGTATGGCGAAGCAGGGCGCGGGGGTCGGTCATGCGCATGAAGATCTCCAGGTCAGTGTCGCGATGGCGGATTCGCCAGGTCGCGGCGCGGGTTATGTCCGGTCGGTAAGGTTGCAGCCAGCCTGCAGGTCTGACACGCAAGTCGTACACGACGTGCAGGATGCCGGCTTCCGGTCAGCACGATTGCAACGGTCCACAATGAACCGCGTGCCGCGCTGGCCGGCATCAGCATCGCGCGACGCCAATCTACTGGCGCGCGTCGTTCGCTGCAATCTCCCGCCTCCGTTTGCGTACGCACCAGAGCGTACCGCAGCATCCCCTGCAATCGCCCGCCTGGCGGCGGCTGGCCTCGATTTTGTCCTGCAACAAGCACCGCGCGGGAAGCGTACCCGAGACATTCCTCTAGCCGGCCGGCCCGTGGCGCAAGCGCGCCACACCCGAGCGCACCACCGGTGCCGGATGCACGGTCGCCCCGTGTTGCAGGCGACGCGGGCGTACTGACTGCGCGGCAGCGGTGACGGCATCGGTAGGAACCCGAATGCGCGCATCGACAGCAGCTCAATGATCGTGCCTGGGGGATGGTTGACATGGCAGCGGGTTGGCGGCGGCGACCGGCGCATCGAACGATGGGCAACCGGTGCATGCTGACCGATGCGACGCCGCCGCGCACGGTGAATCGATGGCAAGCGCAACGGTTGTCGCGGCGACGGTGGCGCATGGCGATCGTCGGTCCGCACGATGGACCAACCGCCCGACCGACGACACGACGCGCGATGCGATGCCGGACGAGCGCGGCAGCGCTACCGACAGTTCGCACGCGCTCCGACACATCATCCATCGCACGACTGAGGTCAAAACGCGGGTGTCGATACGTGTCGAAGAGAGAAACCGTTGCGTAGGCGCATCACTCTTTCGTCGTGCTCGCGCAACTGTCTGATCGACGCACGCGAGACTCACCGACGCATCGACGTGACCGTCGCACGATCGGCTTTTGGAAGGGGGCGCGTGCGTCTTGCCAAGGCACTGGCGTGAGACCGCCGAAGTCCGCGATCACGCTGTGCGATGCCACGGCGCGGCGCGCTGCCGCGCAACTGCGTGTGTGTCGGAAAGCCAATATTTACGCGGGTTTCCAGTCAGCACCGATCCGTGCGAAGCGTCACCGTGATGTCGTGCATCGGCGTGCGGCGCAGGCGGTCGGACAGCGCGCGCGCAGGGTGCGAACGCACGTTGTGCAGTCGTGTCGTCGGCTGTTCTTCGACCATCGAAACACACGCGTGATGGAACTTCATTTGGTGTGCGCGCGTCTCGATGAGAGAGCGTATCGATGGTGTCGTGATCGGAGTGCGCGCGTGAATTAGATCGATTCGTTCTTGCGCGCAAGTTTTTTTGCACTTTTTTCTTAACATCATCGAACAAACGAATTATGATTCGCCTTGACAAGAGTCTCACTTCATTGCATCGATGTGTTTGACGAAGCGGGCGTCGCAAGAAGGCAAGCAAGAAGCAACGATGACGCGATGCTTCGTCGCAGTGAATGCGGGTAGCCGAGGAGCACCAGAACTTTGACGCAGACCGGGCCGATCAGGCTTCTTACAACGCGTGCAGTCTCCTGTAGCCCAGTGACGGGATGGGCAAGCTACCCCCGTAGGATTGCCGGCTGCAGTGCGCGAGGCCAAGCCCGTGCTGCAGGCTTGCTGACCGATATCTCCTCTATTCAGGCTGCGCGCCGACACGATGGGCGGCGCGGGCCAGTCGAATATTCCAGGGCACGGCATGCCCCGGAAATCCGCCCGGACGCTGGCTTTGCAGCCAGCGCGCGGATTTTGCGCTGCCGTGAAAACACCGCGCTGCGCGACACGGGTCGCGCCGGTATCCCTGCCACCGAATTCATTAGCGTGCGGTTCAAGCTGTCGTGCGCCGATGAATCGCTCGCTCGATTGGGGCATGCATCCATGCGCCTCGGATCGGTCGGGTCGTCCATTTAGGTCATTCGATATTTCACGCTAGTGAAGGAGTTATCCATGGCAACTGCTGCAAAGAAAAAGCCGGCCGCCAAGAAGGCTGCCAAGCCGGCCGCCAAGAAGGCCGCTGTGAAGAAGGTCGCCGCCAAGAAGGCAGCGCCGGCCGCCAAGAAGGCTGCTGTGAAGAAGGTTGCTACGAAGAAGGTAGCCGCCAAGAAGGCTGCTCCGGCTGCCAAGAAGGCCGCTGTGAAGAAGGTTGCCGCCAAGAAGGTCGCAACCAAGAAGGTCGCCGCCAAGAAGGCAGCACCGGCCAAGAAGGCTGCAGTGAAGAAGGTTGCCGCCAAGAAGGTTGCAACCAAGAAGGTCGCCGCCAAGAAGGCAGCACCGGCCAAGAAGGCCGCAGTGAAGAAGGTTGCCGCCAAGAAGGCAGCGCCGGCCAAGAAGGCTGCGCCCGCCAAGAAGGCCGCTGCTGCCAAGAAGCCGGCTGCGAAGAAGGCTGCTGCAAAGCCTGCCGCGAAGAAGGCTGCTGCGAAGCCTGCTGCCAAGAAGGCCGCTGCCAAGCCGGCTGCGAAGCCTGCTGCAAAGAAGGCTGCCGCCAAGAAGCCGGCTGCCCGCAAGGCTGCCAAGCCCGCTGCAGCGCCTGCCGTTGCACCGGCTGCTGCCGCACCCGCCAAGACCGCGCTGAACCCGGCAGCGGCCTGGCCGTTCCCGACGGGCAACCGTCCGTAATTGCCTCGCCTTCGTGCGAGCGATCACAACCGGGAAACGCCTGGACACGCATCGCGTGCCACACTGACCGGATACGCGGTATCCGGTCTGCAAGACAGCAAGTCTTGCCAACCCGCCGACGGCATCCGTGCCCGGCGGGTTTTTTATTGGCCGCGAGCACGGAGACGGCCGCGCCAAATGAAAAACGCCGCGGCCCAAGGGCACGCGGCGTTTCTTTCTGACAGATGTGTAATGTTTTCAGTGCGAGACGCGTGTCACGCCTCCCGAAGACAGCAGGCGAACCCGGTCGCCGGGGCGGAACACCTCGTCGGCTTCCTGGGTGATGGCGCGCATGTCGCCGTCTTCCAGCTGAACCGTGATCTCCAGGCCGCGGCGCTGCGTGATGCGGTTCTCTGCCGCGCTGCCGGCAATGCCGCCAAGCACGGCGCCCAGCAGGCCAGCGGCCACAGAGCCTCCACCGCTGCCGATGGTGCTGCCCGCCGCGACCCCGCCGATGGCGCCCCCGGCAAGCGTGCCGGCGCCCGTTGAGCCGCCCTGGATCATGACTTCGCGCACGCCCTGGACCACGCCATAGCGCACGGTCTGCTCGCGTTGTGCCTGGCCCGGTGCGTAGACGCTGCCGGAATTGGAGTAGTTGGCACAGCCGCTGACCAGCGCCACGGTAGCCAGCACTGCGACACCGCCGATTCGAAGGATCTGATTCATCGCAACTCCCGTCTGAATGCCGCGCCCTTCGTCGTCGTCCGGTGTGCGCGGTTCACCGTTTCATCTTAGGCGTATTGGTAACCGAACGCCGCCGCAAAGCGGCTGCCGATCTCCTCGCGCGAAATCCAGTGGTTCTGGGGGCCTTGCTGGGCAATCTTGAGCGCACCCATCAGCGAGGCGAGGCGGCCGGTGGTTTCCCAGTCCATGCCCTGCTCGATGCCGTAGAGGAGGCCGCCGCGGAAGGCGTCGCCACAGCCGGTGGGATCCACCACGCGCTCGGCCTGCACGGCCGGGATGGCGTACTGCTGGCCATCGGCAAAGATGCTGGCGCCCCGTTCGCCGTGCGTCACGATGAACGCGCGCACCTTGGCGGCCACTTCGGCGCTGGTCCAGGCGGTGCGGGACAGCATGACCTGTGCTTCGTAGTCATTGACCGTCACGTAGCTGGCGAGTTCAATGAACGCCCGCAGGTCCTCGCCGTTGAACAGCGGCATGGCCTGGCCCAGGTCGAAGATGAACGGAATGCCCGCATCGGCGAACTGCTGTGCGTGGTGCAGCATGCCTTCGCGGCTGTCCGGGGCCACGATGCCCAGGGCCGGGCGCTTGCCCGCGCCAAGCGCGTCCTGCACGCTGTTGACCTGCGACTGGCCCATGGCGCCCGGGTGGAATGCGGTGATCTGGTTGTTGTCCAGATCGGTCGTGATCATCGCCTGCGCCGTGAACGTGTCGGGCAGCGTGCGGATATGGTCGGTGGCAATGCCGAGGTCGCGCAGGTACTGCAGGTACGGGCCGGCGTCCTGGCCCACGGTGGCCATTACCACCGGATCGCCGCCCAGCATCTTGAGCGTGTAGCCGATGTTGCCGGCGCAGCCGCCGAACTCGCGCCGCATGCCCGGAACCAGGAACGAGACGTTCAGCATGTGGATCTGGTCCGGAAGAATGTGTTCACGGAACCGGCCGTCGAACGTCATGATGGTGTCGTAGGCGACGGAACCGCAGATCAGGCTGGACATCTCTTCTCCAAATGGCCCGGCGAGGGGCCGCAACAGATACGTTAAATAATTCCGCCCGTGCATGACGGGCGGAAACGCTTGTACTACTGTGTTCTACCGCACAGATTATTTCAGTGCAGCCAGAGCAGCGTCGTAATTCGGCTCCTGCTTGATTTCCGGCACCAGCTCGCTGTACTTCACGGTGTCGTTCTCGTCGACCACCACCACGGCGCGCGCGCAGACGCCGGCCAGCGGGCCGCTCTTGATATCCACGCCATAGGCGTTCTTGAAGTCGGCGCCGCGCATCGTCGACAGCGTCACCACATTGGTCAGGCCTTCGGCGGTGCAGAAGCGCCCCATGGCGAACGGCAGGTCGGCCGAGATGGTCAGCACCACGGTGTTGGCCAGGCTGCTGGCAGCCTCGTTGAACTTGCGTGCCGACGCCTGGCAGACGGGCGTGTCCAGGCTCGGGACGATGTTCAGCACCTTGCGCTTGCCCGCGAAGTCAGCCAGCGTCACGTCCTTCAGGTCTTTGCCGACCAGCGTGAAAGCCGGTGCCTTGTCGCCAGCATGGGGAAACTTGCCGCCAACTTCGATGGCGTTGCCGCCAAGGGTCACATTGCTCATGGTTGCTCCTGTCAGAAAAGTACAGCCCGCCGGCCCGGTGCATTGCCGGCCGGCGGGCGAGGGGGGCGATGGAATTCAGGGGTAGAAGATCAGCACGCGGTAATTGGCAGCCGCCTGCTGTGTCCGGAATCGTACCCGAACCGGCAGCTCGCTGCCCGCGCGCAGGCCCGTGGCCGCAAAGCCGCGCTGGACGGGCTCCAGGTACTCGGCCGGCAGCAGCACGCGGCGCAGCAGCAGCTGGTCCTGCAGATCGGTCATGACAAGCTCGATCGCCGGCAGCGCCGTGGTGGCGCGTCCCTGGTTGCGCAGGGTGACCGCCAGCAGATAGACGTCGCTGGCCTCGTCCTGCTTCTGCAGTTGCGAACTGTCGATGCGCAGCGCGTCGAGGTCGCGCCACGGCGGCACATCGCAGCCAAGCGGTGCGCAAGCCGCCTCAAGTAACGGACGCAGCACCGGCATGCTGCCGGCAATCTGGCTGCGGGCCAGGTAGACGCCCTGCACCAGGATGCCGAGGCCCAGCACGATGACCGCCGCGCGCATCCAGGTGCGCCGGTTGCCGGGCACCGAGACCTTCACGCCGGGGGCGCGCGCCTGTTCGCGTTCGCGCGTATGGCGCAGGAAATCGGGCGCGAAGACCGGCCCGCTTGCTGCCGTGCCCGCCGATGCGGATGGCGACCGCGCGGCGGCCCCGGGCTGGTTCAGCCAGTGGCGCGTGGCGGTTTCGCGTGCCACGGCGTCTGGGGTGCCATCGCGCAACGTGACGCCGAGGTCGTGTTCGATGACGTCCTTGGCCTGTGCGGCCCAGGCTTCGGCCTCGGGATCGGCGGGATCCTCCGCGCGCAGGAAGCCGCTGGCACTGGGCACCGGATCGGCCTGCGGGAACGGTCCGGGCGTGGGCAATGCATCGGCCGACTCATGGGCCGCATCCGATACATCAGGCGCGGCCTCGGCGTGCTCGTCGCCCGACACCGGATCGGCGTCCGGAGATTCTTCAGTCGGGGACGTCTGGGGCGTTGCGGCACCGGTGTCGGCCATGGGCCGGGTCGACGGTGCATCGGCCGGGCGCAGCGGTGGCCAGCTGGCCTTGGCGCTGTATGCGCCGTAGGGCGGCATGCCCGACGGGTTGGTCGGCGCGAAGGCCGCAGCCGGGTCCAGCGATGAGTGCGAGGCCTGCGATGCGCGGGCCGCCGGCGATGGGGTCCGCACCGGCTCATCGTCGAATGCCGAATGATTGAGCGTCGGCCACGACGCGGGCGGATCGGTCAGCGGGGGTTCCGCCTCCGGCGCGCTGTCGGCGGATGCAGTGGCCGATGCAGTGGCCGATGAAGTGGCCGATGTATTGGACACCGGCTCACCCTCGGCCCCGGGCATTTCGGTCCCGACGACGGGCGCCTCGGCAGACGCCTCGGTGCGCGCCTTGGTGGGCGCTTCGATTGCCGCTTCCGCAGCCGCCGGCGAGACCGCAGGCGGCAGGCCGGCTTCGAGGTCGGCCGGGAGGTCGGGTTCGACGTCGACATCGGCGCCTTCGACATCGGCGCCTTCGGCATCGGCAACGGGTTCCGCGCCGCGCGCCGCAGTGGCTTCCTGATGCGCTTCCTGACGGGCTTCCTGACGCCCATCGTGCCGGGCTTCCTGACGCCCTTCCTCACGCCCTTCCTCACGCCCTTCCTCACGCCCTTCACCGGCGACCCTGGCGGCGTCAGTCTCCTGCGCCGGCGCCACTTCATCGGGCGGCGGCTCCGACATCATGGTCGTCGGCGAATCGAGCGCGGGCACTTCGTAGCCCGGATCAAAGCCCGGGTGGAATGGGGCATCGCTTTCGCGGGCGCGGGCCGTCGCCTGGGTCTGCTCGGCATGAGCCAGCGCGGCCGCCATCGTCACGGCTGCGGCGGGCGATGCGGTCGATGCGGTCGATGTGGCCGATGGGGCCGATGAGGCCGACGTTGCGGCCGGCGCGGGCACCTCGATCAGGTGTTCGCGTGCATCGAAGACGGTATCGCATTGTCCGCAGCGGACCAGACCCTGGCGCAGCCGCAGCTGATCCGCAACGAGCCGGAACGCGGTGCGGCAGGCCGGGCAGCGCGTGACGAGCTTGGCGGCGGCCATGATGACGAATCAGGAACGGTTGGCCGTCAACGGGCGCGTGCCGTGCAGGCACACCCAGCCTTCCTCGCTGCGCCAGACCGACATGGCCAGCCACGGCGCGTAGGCGGCAGCGACTTCATCGGCCTGCCGTTCGAGCACGCCGGACAGCACCAGCCGGCCGCCGGGGCGCACACGCGCCGACAGCATCGCGGCCATCAGCTTGAGCGGATTGGAAAGAATATTGGCCACTACCAGGTCGTAGGTGGCGTCGGACACCGACGCCGGCAGCGCGAAGCTGGCTTCCACGTGGTTGCGTTCGGCGTTGTAGCGCGATGCCTCGACGGCGTTCGGATCGATGTCGATGCCGATGGTTTCGCCCGCGCCGAGCTTCTTCGCCACGATGGCCAGGATGCCCGATCCGCAGCCGTAGTCCAGCACGGTCTCGCCGGCCTGGACGTTCTGCTCCAGCCACTGCATGCACAGGCGCGTGGTCGGATGGCTGCCCGTGCCGAAGGCCAGCCCCGGATCGAGTTCCAGGATCACCGCGTCGGGCTCCGGCGCGTCATGCCACGACGGCACGACCCAGATCTTCTCGCCCACGCGGATCGGTTCGAATTGCGACTGGGTCAGGCGCACCCAGTCCTGGTCTTCCACCGAGCGCAGCACGAATTGCGGCACGGGATCGACCTTGAGCGCGTTTGCGGCAGCGGTCACCACCAGCGCGGGGTCGGTCTCTTCGTCGAAGAGCGCCACCACGCGCGAGCGGTTCCACGCCAGCCGCGTCGGCTCCAGCCCGGGCTCTCCAAAGAGCGGTTGCTCGTCGGGCGTATCGGCGTCGGCGTCTTCCACCGATACCGACAGCGCGCCGAGGTCGAACAATGCATCGGACCAGGCTTCAGCCTGATCCTGCGCAATTTCGATCACACATTCCTGGAATGCCACGGGTTTCCTTTTGACTGCAAAGCCGGCCGCTCAGGCCCCGCGTCAGGGTTTTTCGCCCTGTGCGTTGGCCTTCTGGGCCAGGCGGTGTTCAAGATAATGGATGCTGGTGCCGCCTTCCACGAAGTTGGCGTCGAGCATCAGTTCGCGGTGCAGGGGCACGTTGGTCTGGATGCCGTCCACCACCATCTCCGACAGCGCGATGCGCATGCGGGCGATGGCCTGGTCACGCGTGGCGCCGTACGTGATGATCTTGCCGATCATCGAGTCGTAGTTGGGCGGCACGAAGTAGCCATCATACGCGTGCGAGTCCACGCGGACACCGGGGCCGCCGGGCATATGCCAGGCGGTGATGCGGCCCGGCGACGGCGTGAACTTGAACGGGTCCTCGGCGTTGATCCGGCACTCGATCGCGTGGCCGCGCAGTTCCACGTCCTTCTGGCGGTAGCGCAGCTTCTCGCCGTAGGCGATGCGGATCTGTTCCTGCACGATGTCGATGCCCGTGATCATCTCGGTGACCGGGTGCTCGACCTGCACGCGCGTGTTCATCTCGATGAAGTAGAACTCGTTGTTCTCGTACAGGAATTCGAACGTGCCGGCGCCACGGTAGCCGATCTTCTTGCAGGCATCGGCGCAGCGGTCGCCGATGCGCTCGATCAGGCGGCGCGGAATGTGCGGCGCCGGCGCTTCCTCGATCACCTTCTGGTGGCGGCGCTGCATCGAGCAATCGCGCTCGCCCAGCCAGATGGCCTGCTTGTGCTGGTCAGCGAGGATCTGGATTTCCACATGGCGCGGGTTCTCGAGGAACTTCTCCATGTAGACCTCGGGGTTGCCGAAGGCGCGGCCCGCTTCCTCGCGCGTCATGTTGACGGCGTTGATCAGCGCGGCCTCGGTATGCACCACGCGCATGCCACGACCACCGCCGCCGCCGGCGGCCTTGATGATGACCGGGTAGCCCACGCGGCGCGCGGTGGCCAGGATTTCCTTGGGATCGTCGGGCAGGGCGCCTTCCGAGCCCGGCACGCACGGCACGCCGGACTTGATCATGGCCTGCTTGGCCGACACCTTGTCGCCCATCAGGCGGATGCTGTCGGACGTCGGGCCGATGAACACGAAGCCGGACTTTTCCACGCGCTCGGCAAAGTCGGCGTTTTCCGACAGGAAGCCGTAGCCGGGGTGGATTGCCTGGGCGTCGGTGACTTCGGCGGCCGAGATGATGGCCGGCATGTTCAGGTACGACAGCGGCGACGGGGCCGGGCCGATACAGACGGCTTCGTCGGCCAGCTTGACGTACTTGGCTTCCTTGTCGGCTTCCGAGTACACCACCACGGTCTTGATGCCCAGCTCGCGGCAGGCGCGCTGGATGCGAAGGGCGATTTCGCCGCGGTTCGCGATCAGAATTTTTTCAAACATGGTCTCTCTCTGCGAGAACAGGGGCGGGCCCGCGCACGCCAGGGTGGCGCACCGGGCCAACGCATGCGGCAGGGGCCTTTCGGGGGCCCGCCTGCCGCGTCAGCCGGCTGACGGCTTAGCCGATCACGAACAGCGGCTGGCCGTATTCCACAGCCTGGCCGTTTTCGACGAGGATTTCCTTGATCACGCCAGCCTTGTCGCACTCGATCTCGTTGAGCAGCTTCATGGCTTCGATGATGCAGACGGTCTGGCCTTCCTTGACGGTATCGCCCACGTTGACGAACGGCGCGGCGCCCGGCGACGGTGCGCGGTAGAACGTGCCAACCATCGGCGACGTCACGACGTGGCCGGCCGGCAGTTGCGGGGCGGCTTCGGCAGCGGCAGCCGGGGCGGCGGCGCCGGCCACGGGCGCGGCAGCACCGGCGGCGGCGGGCAGGGCCTGGAACTGGGGCATGGCAACCGGCGCCAGCACCTGCGGCGGTTGCTTGACGATGCGAACCTTGCCGTCGCCCTCGGTCACTTCGAGCTCCGAAATGCCGGATTCGGCCACCAGGTCGATCAGCGTCTTCAGCTTGCGCAGGTCCATCTTCTTATCCTCCAGAATCGGGTTGTCCGGTCACCTTCATGTCAGGGAAGGCGACGGCGGCGGTCAGTCATTATTGATTTGGCCTGCCACGCAAACGTGCCAGGCCGCGGTTTTCTCACGCTTGCAGAGGCGGTGCGGGTGCTAGCTGTCCTGTTCCTGCGCCAGCGCGTATTCCAGCGCCAGCAGGTAACCCTGCCAGCCCAGGCCGCAGATCACCCCGATCGCCTGATCGGAAAAATACGAGTGATGACGGAACGGCTCGCGGCGGTGCACGTTGGACAGGTGAACCTCGACAAAGGGAATTGCCACGCCGGCCAGCGCATCGCGCAGCGCCACGCTGGTATGCGTGAAGGCCGCGGGATTGATGATGACGAGATCTACCCCTTCGCCGCGCGCGGCATGAACGCGATCTACCAGGGCGCCCTCATGATTGGACTGGAACGTGTCCAGCCCGATGCCTGCGGACGCCGCGCGTTTTGCCAGCGCATCGTTGATGTCGGCCAGCGTGGTATGTCCGTAGGTCTGCGGCTCGCGCGTGCCCAGCAAATTCAGGTTCGGACCATGCAGAACCAGCACTTTGCGGTAGCGGGCGGAGCGGCTGACGGTAGGGGTGGAAGACACGGCGGCTCGACCAGTTCAACGAAATTGCGCGGAGATTACCGTAGCTTAGAGGGATTTGTCTAGCACGGGATACAAGCCCCGATGTCGCCCTTAAGACATGCCTGACCGAAAAAGCGCAGTTTCAGGCGCAAAACCGGTTTGGATGTGAGTTTGCACGCGCGTTGGCGTTCGATCCCATGGTTTTGGGCGAAGATCAGCTCAAATTCCTGTCAGTTGCTTATCCGTGCGGTGCCGGAGGCTCAGGCGCCCGGCAGTTCCTTGCGGAGTTCGTCGGCATGGACGCGGCCCATCTTGCGGTATTTCACGCCACCTTCGGGGGTGATGATCACCGTGTAAGGCAGCCCGCCCTGTGCATTGCCGAAGCTCTTGGCCAGTTCGGTGCCGGTGAAGCCGGCCACGGCGAGCGGATAGTTGACAGGGACTTTCTTGAGGAATTCCTGGATGTTGCTTGCGGAATCGATGCCGATGCCGACGAATTCGACGTTTCGCTTCGCATATTCGCCATGCAGCGCGGTCAGCTCGGGCATCTCTTCCACGCACGGGCCGCACCAGGGCGCCCAGAAGTTGACCACCAGCGTTTTGCCCCGAAACTTCGACAGGTCGAGTTCAGCGCCCGAAGGATCGGGCATTTTTGCCTGAAACAGCGATTCCACGGCCTGGTCTGACGCCTCTTTGGGGGCCAGCGCGAAGTTCGCCACCAGGACGCCGGCGGCCGCGGCCACGATGGCCACGACGATCCAGATGAGCAGGGATGAGCGGGGGGCAGGTGTGGAACCGGGCGTCGAAGCAGTCATGGTTGGGTGACGTTGGTGGCAGTTCTATATAGATAGGGCGATTGGGCCGGCGTGGACCCGATCGGGCATCAGTCGTCGCCGGCCTCGCCTAGCAGGGCGCGGACGGCGTTGGCGTCGGCGCGGACCACGCGGCCGCTGGCGTCGGCCCGCGCCGCGCCGCGTTCGTCGTCGGCATCATACAGCGCGATGTGGACGCCCACCGGGGCGCCCAGCGTGGCCCGGACCTCGCCGGCCAGCTGGCGCGCTTCGCGCAGGGCCGGCCACTGACCGCGCCACAGGAAGCTCAGGGTCTCCACATCGGTCCGCCCGGCGAAGTGCCGGCTCTCGCTGGTCTCGAAATCGACTCCGGCATTGAGCAGATGGAGCGCCACGTCCTTGGGGCTGTCGCAGAAGCACTGTATATAGACGTCGGAATGTTCGGTGGCCGTGCCGTTGAGCACCGCGCCCACCAGGTAGGGCCGGAACGGGGCCAGGTCGCCCATGGCCAGCAGCGCCAGCTGGCGCAGCAATGCCAGGATGCGTGGCTGCTCCTCGCTGTGGAACAGCGCCTGGTAGGCCCGCACCTCCTCTTCGATCATCTCGTTGTCGGGCAGCCATTCGCCGGCCACCCGCAAGTCGCCCAGCAGCTGGCGCGCGGCCTTGCGCTTGGCGGTGGCGTAATCGGCGCCATCTTCGGCGATCATGCGCGCGGCGGCCTGGGCGATTTCCTCGCGCAGGCGGCCGGGGTCGGAGGGGGTACGTCTGGACATGGTGTCGATGATACCCGCATGGCCGGACAACGAAGTCTGTGGCACGGTGGCGCAGCCGGGGAACCCGCCGCATGCAGGTACAATCAGAGCCTTCTTTCCAGTGCCGCGCGGCCCGGCCGCGGCGGCCCCACGCTTTCCCGAAGCTCCCATGCATATTCATATCCTTGGCATCTGCGGTACGTTCATGGGCGGCCTTGCGGTCCTGGCGCGCCAGGCCGGTCACCGCGTGACCGGCTGCGACGCCAATGTCTATCCGCCGATGAGCACC
Source organism: Ralstonia sp. 25mfcol4.1 (assembly GCF_900104095.1). Classification (GTDB taxonomy): domain Bacteria; phylum Pseudomonadota; class Gammaproteobacteria; order Burkholderiales; family Burkholderiaceae; genus Cupriavidus. The sequence continues at coordinate 112,739 of NZ_FNJO01000011.1, forward strand.
CAGCTCGAAGCCCAGGGCATCGACCTGATCGAAGGATTCGATCCGGAGCAACTGTCGCTGAACCCCGACCTGTACGTGATCGGCAACGTGGTGTCGCGCGGCAACCCGCTGATGGAAGCGATCCTGGACCGCAACCTGCCGTACGTGTCGGGCCCGCAATGGCTGGGCGAACACGTGCTGAACGGCAAGTGGACGCTGGCGGTGGCCGGCACGCATGGCAAGACCACCACCACGTCGATGCTGTCGTGGCTGCTCGAGGATGCCGGCTACAACCCCGGCTTCCTGGTGGGCGGCGTGCCGCAGAACTTCGGCATCTCGGCCCGGCTGACGGAATCGGACTTCTTTGTCATCGAGGCCGACGAATACGACACCGCCTTCTTCGACAAGCGCAGCAAGTTCGTCCACTACCGCCCGCGCACGGCCATCCTGAACAACCTGGAATACGATCACGCCGACATCTTCCCCGATCTTGCGGCGATCGAGACTCAATTCCATCATCTCGTGCGTACGGTGCCGGGTCAGGGCCGCCTGGTCGTGAATGGCAACGAGCCGGCGCTGGCCCGCGTGCTGGAGCGCGGCTGCTGGAGCGAGGTGGAGCAGTTCGGCATGGGCGACTGGCGCGAGGGCGATGCCCGCACGCCCGCGCCGGCCGGCAAGGACGCCTTCGACGTGTACTTCCGCGAGGCACTGCAAGGCACGGTCGTCTGGGACCTGCAGGGCACGCACAACCGCATGAACGCGATTGCCGCGATTGCCGCCGCGCGCCACGTGGGCGTGCCGCCGGCCCAGGCCATCGAGTCGCTGGGCCGCTTTGCCAACGTCAAGCGCCGCATGGAAGTGCGCGGCGTGGCCAACGACGTGACGGTCTATGACGATTTCGCGCATCACCCCACCGCCATCCAGACCACGCTCGACGGCCTGCGCCGCCGCGTGGGCAACGCCCGCATCCTGGCCGTGCTGGAGCCGCGCTCCAACACGATGAAGCTGGGCGTGATGGCTGCCCAGCTGCCGGCCAGCCTGGAGGCCGCCGACCTGGTGTTCGGCTACGGCGCGCCGGCTGGCAAGGATGCCCTGGGCTGGAACCTGGGCGAGGCACTGGCGCCGCTGGGCGACAAGGCCGCGGCCTTCGACGACCTGGGCGCGCTGGTCGCGGCGGTAACTGCCGCCGCGCGCCCCGGCGACCAGGTGCTGGTGATGAGCAACGGCGGCTTCGGCGGCGTCCACCAGAAACTGCTCGACGCCATCAAGGCCCGCGCCTGACTACGGTAGGACATCACATGCTGCTGTACCTGCACGGTTTCCGGTCTTCGCCGCAGTCGATGAAGTCGCGGCTGGTGCAGGACCGGATGCGCGCCTGGGGCCTGGAAAAGTATTTCGCCTGCCCGATGCTCAATGTGTCGCCGTCCGAGGCGATTGCCCAGGCGGAGGCCACCATCCGGGGTGCCCGCGCGGGCGGCGAGGCCGACATCGCCATCGTCGGGTCGTCGCTGGGCGGCTTCTACGCGCGCTGGCTGGCCGAAAAGCATGGCTGCCGCGCCGTGCTGCTGAATCCGGCGATCCATCCGTGGACCGATCTGGAGACATACCTGGGCGAGCAGCCGCTTTACCACGGCGGCGGCTCGGTCGTGGTGCGGCCCGAGCATCTGCAGGAACTGCTGGCACTGCGCGTGGACGCCATCACGCGGCCCGAACGCTATTACGTGCTGGCGGCCACGGGCGACGAGGTGCTGGACTATCGCGAGATGGTCGAGGCCTTCCCGGGCGCCAACATCCGCATCATCGAAGGCAGCGATCACGGCATCAGCGAATTCGAGGACTACGTCGACGAAGTACTGGCCTTCTGCGGCTATGTACCGGGCGGAAAACTCCAGGTATGACGGGCGGGAGCGGCCTCATGGGCCTGCGCGCCGCCTGGCACGCCCACCTGCCGCATGACGCGGCCATTCCGCTGAACCAGCGGCGCTGGATTGCCGGCGAGGGGTCGCTGACCGCCCGCTTGATGTCGGCATCGTCGCGCTTCCGTGTGCAACGGCTGGCGCAGGCGCCCCAAATGCCGTTTGCCGACGAATGGCAGGCGCTGGGCCTGATGCGCCCGGTACCGGCCATCACGCGCGAAGTGCTGCTGATCTGCGACGAAGTGCCGGCGGTCTTCGCCCATACCATCGTCGATCCATACCGGGCGCGGCGCGACTGGCCGTTCCTGCGCGGGCTGGGCAACCGTCCGCTGGGTGGCGCGCTGTTCGTGGACCCGCGCGTGCGACGCGATCCGTTCCAGTTCGCGCGGCTATCGATCAACCACCCGCTGCGCCAGGCGCTGCAGCGGGTGTTGCCGGCGTTTGCGTCGGTGCCGATGCTGCCCGCGCGGCGCTCGGTATTCCGGCGCGGCGGCGGCGCCATGCTCGTGACGGAGGTCTTCCTGCCAGACCTGCTCACGCGCGCGGCGCCTGCCAACATTGGCGCGGGCGGCACCAGACTGCCCCGCCGTATCGACACACACAGCAAGGAAGAGAGACAAGCATCATGAAACTGGAAGGACGGGTCGCCATCATCACCGGCGCAGCTGCCGGTATCGGGTTTGCCACGGCGGAGCGATTTGCCGCCGAGGGCGCGAAGCTGGTGCTTTGCGATGTGAACGAATCGCGCGTGCGCGAGGCCGCCGACAGGCTGGCCGCCACGGGCGCCAGCGTCGACGCGCACAAGGTCGATGTGACCAGCCGCGACCAGGTGGATGGCGTGGTGGCGGCCACGCTGGCGCGCCATGGCCGCATCGACATCCTGGTCAACAACGCCGGCATCACCAAGGACGCGCGGCTGGCCAAAATGACCGAAGCGCAGTTCGACGCCGTGATCGACGTCAACCTCAAGGGCGTGTTCCATTGCGCGCAGGCCGTGGCCGCTGTCATGACGGAGCAGGGCAAGGGGGTGATCCTGAACGCGTCGAGCGTGGTCGGCCTGTACGGCAACTTCGGCCAGACCAACTATGCGGCAAGCAAGTTCGGGGTGATCGGCTTCACCAAGACCTGGGCGCGTGAGCTGGGCCCGAAGGGCGTGCGCGTGAACGCGGTGTGCCCGGGCTTCGTGAACACCGAGATCCTGCAGAGCGTGCCGGAAAAGGTGCTGGACGGCATGAAGGAACACTGCTGGATGCGCCGCCTGGCCGAGCCGGCGGAGATCGCCGCCATCTACGCGTTCCTGGCCAGCGACGACGCAAGCTACGTGAACGGCACGACGATCGAGGCCAGCGGCGGCATGTCGCTCTGACCCCACGGGCCCCTGCCGGCCTTTTCTGGTCCGGGAGTGCCGCCGTTGCCGCAAGGCGGGGTGCGGTATCATCCCGGGTCGTATATCCGCCCGGACCGCGCGTGCTTTGCGCGCTGTAGCGCACTTCGCAACGACGTGTCCCGGCACTTCTGAAAGTATCGATCCATGCAGTTGCTGTTCGAAGAAGGCGGCGAGATTCGCGCCGGCACCGTACTTGCCCAACAGGGCGAGGCCTACCAGGTCGAGTTGCCTGCGGGCAAGCGCACCAAGGTCAAGGCCAAGGACGTGCTGCTGCAGTTTGCCCAGCCAACGGCAACCGAAATGGTGCGGCAAACCGGCGAGCTGACCGCCGAGATCGATCTCGATTTCCTCTGGGAATGCGCGCCGGCCGAGGAATTCGGCTTCGGCGAGCTGGCTGCCGAGTACTACGGTGCCGATGCCGGCGCCGTGCAGCAGGCCGCCCTGGCCATGGCGCTGCATGGCAATCCCGTCTATTTCCGCCGCAAGGGCCGCGGCCGCTACATGCGCGCCCCGGAAGACCAGCTCAAGGCCGCGCTGGCGGCGGTGGAGCGCAAGAAGCAGCAGCTGCTGGTGCAGGCCGAGTACGAGGAACAGCTCAAGGCGCGCAAGCTGCCCGACGCGTTCCGGGGCAAGGTGCTGCAGTTGCTGTTCAAGCCGGACAAGAACAGCCTCGAATTCAAGGCCATGGATGCCGCCTGCACCGCGCTGGGCATGACGCCGATGCGGCTGATGGTGGCGGTGGGCGGCGTGGAAAGCCCGCGCGCGCTGCACGAGGCCAAATTCCTGGCCGACTGCTTCCCGAAAGGCACCGGCTTCCCCGACGTGGAAGTGCCCGATCCGGCGGGCGACCTGCCCGTGGCCGATGTCCAGGCATTCTCGATCGACGATGTCACGACGACGGAAATCGACGATGCGCTGTCGGTGACGCGCATGCCCGACGGCAAGCTGCGCGTGGGCATCCACATCGCGGCGCCGGGGCTCGGGTTCAAGCGCGGCGAGCCGCTCGACGCCATCGGGCGCCAGCGGCTGTCCACCGTGTATTTCCCGGGCGACAAGATCACGATGCTGCCCGACAGCGTGGTGGACAAATACACGCTGCAGGAAGGTCGCACCTGTCCGGCCGTGTCGCTCTATGTGACGGTGGACATGGACGGCATCGATGGCGTGACCATCCTCGGCAGCGAAACGCGCGCCGAACTGGTGCCGATTGCCGCCAACCTGCGTCACAACCTGCTGGAAGACGTGGTGACCGAGCAGGCACTGGCGGCCGGCACGGGCGACTACCCGTTCCGCGAGGCGCTGACCGAGCTGTTCCGGCTGGCCAACTACCTCCATGACGAGCGCCAGAAGGCGCGCCTGGCCAGCGGCCTGCGTCCGGAAACGCACAACCGCGCGGACTTCAATTTCTATATCGACCCCCTGCCGAACGGCGGCGAGCGGGTGCGCATCGAGCAGCGCCGCCGCGGGTCGCCGCTGGACAAGATCGTGGCCGAGCTGATGATCCTGGCCAACAGCACATGGGGCAAGCTGCTGGCCGATCACGGCGTGCCGGGCATCTATCGCACGCAGAAGGCCTGGGGCATGCACCGCACGCGCATGCAGACCTATCCGGCGCCGCACGAGGGCCTGGGCGTGGCGCAGTACGCGTGGAGCACCTCGCCGCTGCGGCGCTACGTTGACCTGGTCAACCAGTGGCAGATCCTGGCGGTGGCCCAGCATGGCGTCACAGCCAAGCTGGTGGCGCCGTTCAAGCCGAAGGACGCCGACCTGCTGGCGGCCGTTGCCGATTTCGAGGGCACCTATGCCGCCTATGCCGACCACCAGTCGACCATGGAACGCTACTGGTGCCTGCGCTGGCTGGCCCAGGAGGGCCGTGACAAGCTGATGGCCACCGTGCTCAAGGACGGCGCGGTGCGCTTCACCGAGATTCCGCTGGTGACGCGCGTGCCGGAACTGGCGCAGGCCAACCGCGGCACCCAGGTACTGCTGGAAATCGCGTCGACCGACGAGATTTCGCTCGACGTATCGTGCCGCGTGCTGGAAATCTTCGCCGGTGAGGGCGAGGTGCCCGAGGAAGAGCTCGAAGGCGACAGCGACGAAGGCGACGACGACCTGGCCGAGGTTTCGGCCGAGGCCGCGGCCGACGCGGCTGCCGAGGACGCCTCGGAAACCGCCGCGGAGGGTGGCGCCAGCCCGGAGGCCGGCCAGGACGGCGACGATGCGTCGGCGCCACGCGACACCGGCACCAACCCCCCCGCCTGAGTCCTTCGGTAAACGGGGCGGCTCCCGTACAATCGGAATCGGTTCCGGCCCCCTCCGCCGTGGGGTGGCCGGCTTTCGAGCGAGCCCCCATACCGACCGTCCCAGGTTCCTGATCCATCGTGAACGCCGTTCTCCCTGCTCCCCGCCACGCGCATCTGCGCGACCGGTGGCAATCCAGCAACACGCTGGTCAAGGCGCTTGTCGTGTCCGTGGCCATCCACGCGGTGCTGCTGATGGTGCGGATCGCCGCGCCGGAGGTGTTCGAGATCAAGCGTTCCGATCCGCAGCTGGACGTGGTGCTGGTGAACTCGAAGTCCGCCGAGAAGCCGCGCAACCCGACCGTGCTGGCGCAGGCCAACCTCGACGGCGGCGGCGACCACGATGCCCAGCGTGCTACCACGCCGCTGCCGGCGCAGACCGAATCGAAGGAAGGCGACCTCGTCAGGCTGACGCAGCGCCGGCTCCAGGAGCTTGAAGAAGAGCAGCGCCGGCTGATGACGCAGGCCCGCGAGGCCGCGCCGTCCGTGCGCAGCCAGCCCGTGAAGCCGGGCGAGCAGCGCACCGATACCCCGACGCGCGGGCAGGACGACCGCACGTCCACCGACGAGATGGCCAAGCTCGAAGCCGAGATCGGCCGCAACCTGGAGCACTACGCCAAGCGGCCCAAGCGCATGCAGCTGACGGCCACCAGTGCCCAGGGGGTGGACTATGCCCAGTATTACGACCGCCTGCGCCGCAAGATCGAGGCGCGCGGCACGAGCGACTTCCCGCAGAAGAACGGCAAGCCGCTCTATGGCCAGCTGATCCTGGTGATCAACGTGAACCGCCAGGGCAAGCTGGGCTACAACCGCGACGGCTATAACGTCGAGTCGATCGACGTGGCCAAGAGTTCGGGTGACCCCGCGCTGGACCGCCAGGCCGTGGCCATTGTCCGCGCCGCTGCACCATTCGGCGCCTTTACGCCCGAGATGCAGGCGAAGCAGGACATCCTCGAAGTCATTTCCACTTTCAAGTTCACGCGCAGCGGGCTCGACGTCCGCCTGCAAGGACGCTGATGACCGCAGAACAGCAATCCGCCGACCGCTATGTCGTGGTGGGCAACCCCGTATCGCACAGCCGCTCGCCGGCCATCCATGCCGCATTCTCGCGTCAGACCGGCGAAGCCATCCAGTACGATCGCCTGGAGGCGCCGCTCGACGCGTTTGCCGACACCGTGCGCAAGTTCCTGGCCGACGGCGGCCATGGCTTCAACGTGACCACGCCGTTCAAGCTCGAGGCCTATGACCTGGCGGATCGCCTGACGCCGCGCGCGGAAGCCGCCGGCGCGGTCAACACGATGTGGATCGAGGACGGCCTGATCCACGGCGACAACACCGACGGCGTGGGCCTGGTGCGCGACATCCAGGACAACCTCGACGTCCTGCTGGAAGACAAGCGCATCCTGGTGCTGGGCGCCGGGGGCGCAGCCATGGGCGCGCTGCTGCCGCTGATCGAATGCCGCCCTGCGCGGATCGTGGTGGCCAACCGCACGGCGCAGAAGGCGAGCGACGTGGTCGAGCAGTTCGTGGAAGCGGCCGACCAGTACGGCGTGGAACTGTGGGCTGGCGGTCTGGACGCGCTGAGCGCGCTGTCCGAGGACGAAGCGTGCGACGTGGTCATCAACGCATCGGCCAGCAGCCTGCAGGGCGAACTGCCGCCGGTGCCGGAATACCTGCTGGGCGAGGGCGTGCTGGCCTACGACATGATGTACGGCGCCAGGCCGACCGTGTTCCTGGCTTATGCGGCCAAATGCGGCGCCCGCACGTCGGACGGCCTGGGCATGCTGGTGGAGCAGGCTGCCGAGGCGTTCTACAACTGGCGCGGCGTGCGTCCGAGCACCGCCCCGGTCCTGGCCGAGCTGCGCGCCGCGCTGCAGGCCGAAGCGACCCGCTGATCCACGCGCGGAGCCGACTTGGCACGCCAGCGAAGCGGCGCCGCACGCGCACCGTCCAGGGCATCGGGGGCGGCCAATCCGCTGCGCTGGGTGGGCTATCTGGGCGAGTGCCTGATTCTCGGCGTGCTGGCGCTGCAGTTGTACTTCTTCCTGCAGATCGCCGCCTGGCAATACCTGAATCCGTCATCCACGTCGTTCATGCGCGCCGAGGGCTGGCGCCTGTGCGGCTTCAACTTCTGGAGCTGCTCGATCGACCACAGGTGGGTGGGCTATGACCAGATATCGCGCAATATCAAGCGCGCGGTGATCGCCAGCGAGGATGCCGATTTCGTCAACCATCCCGGCTACGAACTCGACGCGATGCTGGACGCGTGGGAGCGCAACAAGAAGCGCGGCCATATCGAACGTGGCGGTTCTACGATTACGCAGCAGCTGGCCAAGAACCTGTTCCTGTCTTCGGAGCAATACTACGTGCGCAAGGGCCAGGAGCTGGCCATCACGTGGATGCTCGAATTCTGGCTCGACAAGCAGCGGATCTTCGAGATCTACCTGAATTCGGTGGAGTGGGGCGAGGGCGTGTTCGGCATCGAGGCCGCCGCGCAGCACTACTTCCATACCCCGGCCTCGAAGCTCACCGTGGGCCAGGCCGCCCGGCTGGCAGCGGCGCTGCCGGCGCCGAAATGCTTCGACAAGAAGGAATACTGCGCCAACGTGCGCGTGAATTTCCGCGTCAAGGCGTCGATCATCGCCCGCCGCATGGGCGCGGCGACGCTACCGGATTAAGGTTGCTCCCCTCTCCCGCCATGCGGGGCAGGGGAGTCGCCGATCGCTTCAGCTCAGCCAGCCCTTCCTCTTGAAATACACCAGCGGGATCGCCGCCGACACGGCCATCAGCGCGATGGCCCACGGGTAGCCGATGGCCCAGTCCAGTTCCGGCATCAGCTTGAAGTTCATGCCGTAGATGCTGGCGATCAGCGTGGGCGGCATCAGCGCCACCGACACCACCGAGAACAGCTTGATGATCTTGTTCTGGTTGATGTTGATGAAACCGACCGTGGCGTCCATCAGGAAGTTGATCTTGTCGAACAGGAACGCGGTGTGGTTCTCGATCGAATCGATGTCGCGCAGGATCTGGCGTGCCTCGTCCTGCTGCTCGGCCGACAACAGCTGGCTGCGCATCAGGAACGACACCGCCCGGCGCGTGTCCATGACGTTGCGGCGGATGCGGCCGTTCAAGTCTTCCTCGCGGGCGATGGTCTCCAGCACGTCGGCGGCGGCGGCATCGGTCACGTTCTCGGCCAGCACGCGGCGGCTGGCTTCTTCCAGCCGCTCGTAGATCTCCTCGATCGAATCGGCCGAATACTCGGCGTCGGTCGCGTAGAGGTCCATCAGCACGTCCTTGGCATTGCGCACCGAGCCGGGCCGCATCCGGGCGCGCAGCCGTACCAGGCGGAACACGGGCAGGTCTTCGTCGTGGATCGAGAACAGGACGTCGCGCGTGAGCACGAACGCCACGCGCACGTTGCGCGACGCCTCGTCTTCCGCCAGCAGGAAGTCGGTGCGGATATGGATGTTCTCGTCCTCGCCCTCGAAGTAACGTGCCGATGCCTCAAGGTCACCGAGGTCTTCGAGTTCCGGCAGGACTACGCCGTAGGCTTCCTTGATCCACGCCAACTCCTCGTCGTCGGGGCTGACCACGTCGATCCAGATGGGCTTGTGCTGCAGCAGCTCATTGCGCTCGTCGACCTGCTCCTGGGCGAGCCGACCTTTCTGCAGGACGAACAGATTGATCATCCCTTCGATTCCTTGTTACTGATTGCGCGTTTGTCCGGAAACAGGCGCAGGCAAGGCATCGCCAGCAAAGCGACCATGGGGCGGCCGGCAAGCGTGATCGCGCTGCGTCCGGACGGCGGGAGCCGGTCCGTTGCAAGGCGATGACGTTTGCCTGTTGCCTGTATCTGGCTGGCAAGCCGGGGGAGGGGAAGATCCGCAGCGCGCGGCGGCCGGCAGGCGGCCGCAGGAGAAACGGAAAGACACACTCACCCGCAGGTGTCTGCGGGCAAGTACGGCGACGAGCAGGGCAATGGCCCCACGCGGATCGGCGTTACGCAGCCCGCAGTGACATGGCATCCGGCGATGACGCGGCCTGGCCGCTACAACCCGAACACCCGATGCTACTGCCCACGTAGTTTCTCCGGGATTCTGATGGCCGCGAGTGTAATCCAACGCGGGGGGGCTTGTTAAGCGAAATCTCTGCGCCGGTGTTGCTCACAGGCGCCGCCGCAGCAGCGGGGCCAGCATCACGGACGACAGCGCCGCGAACATCAGCACGATGGCCGCGTAGTCCTGCCAGTGCGGCGTCTCGCCCAGCAGCCACATGCCCGAGAACACACCCACCACGGGAATGAACATGATCGACAGGCTGGACACCACGGGCGGCAGGCTGCGCGCCAGCGCGAACCAGACCAGGTGGCAGTATGCAAAGACCACCACGGCGTTGTAGGCGATGGCGGCCCATTCGATGCCGGTGGGCATGCGCCAGCCGGTCTCGAACAGCAGCGATCCGACGGCCAGGAACGGCAGCGTGACGGCCAGCATCCAGAAGGTCAGCGCGCCGATCGGCACATCGATCTGGGTGCGCTTCATCAACTGGGTGCCGAAGCCCCAGCCGGCGGCCGCCACCAGCATCAGCAGCGTGCCGGCCGGGCTGCCGGTCAGCGCGGCGATCTCGCCCGACAGCAGAAGCACGGTGCCGGTCAGCGCGCAGGCGATGCCGATCCAGGCCGACAGCGCGATCCGCTCGCGGAAGACCAGCAGGCCCCAGACCACGGCCCAGATTGGCATGGTGTAGCCCAGGATGGCCGCCCGGCCCGACGACAGCATCTTGACCGCACAGATGGCGAACAAATGCCAGATCACCATGTTCGGAATGGCCAGCCTGACCACGGTGGCCCACGCCTGGCGCGGCACCTGCAGCGAATCGCCGCGCAGCTTCAGGGCCAGGCCCAGCGCCACCAGCCCGCCCGCCATGCACAGCAGCCGGAATCCCATGGCCGGGAAGTGGGCGACGCCGACTTTCATGATCGGCCAGTTCAGGCCCCAGGCGATGGTCAGGATGACGAGCAGGACGAGACCGCGGCGGTCGAGGTGCATGGCGCAGGAGAGGCGGCGACCTGATGTGATGGGGTCGCTCTTTTTAAGCGGAAGCTTCAGACAATATCACGTCAGCAGGTAGAATGCCGCCCACGCCATATGTTGGGCCGCGGGATGCCTTGTTCGCCCCGCCGCGCCAACCGGCCGGCGCCGACCCGCGTTATGCTGTGAAGACTGTCGAACACAGCCGGGCCGCCGGCTTCACCCCGAATACCGAGCATCCCATGACCTTTACCGAGTTGCTGTCCAATGCCTGGCAGCGAAACGATTCCCTGCTGTGCGTCGGGCTCGATCCGGACCCGGCCAAGCTGCCGCTGTCGATGACAGGCACCGGCGGGGCAATCTTTTCGTTCTGTCGCGAAATCGTCGACGCCACGGCCGACCTGGTCTGCGCCTTCAAGCCGCAGATTGCCTATTTCCACTCGCAGCGCGCCGAAGACCAGCTCGAGCAGCTGATCGAGTACATTCACGACGCCCATCCCGGGATTCCCGTGATTCTCGACGCCAAGCGCGGCGATATCGGCTCGACGGCCGAGCACTACGCCATCGAGGCGTTCGATCGCTACAAGGCCGACGCGGTGACCGTCAGCCCGTACATGGGTTTCGATTCGATGTCGCCCTACCTGGCGCATCCTGGCCGCGGCGTGATCGTGCTGTGCCGCACGTCGAACCCGGGCGGTTCGGACGTCCAGTTCCTGCAGGTCGACGGCAAGCCGCTGTATCAGGTAGTGGCCGAAGCCGCGCGCGAACGCTGGAACACCAATGGCCAGATGGGCCTGGTGGTGGGCGCGACGTTCCCGAACGAAATCGCCAAGGTGCGCCAGATCGTGGGCGACATGCCGCTGCTGATTCCGGGCATCGGCGCCCAGGGCGGCGACATCGAGGCCACGGTGAAGGCGGGCCGCACGGCCGATGGCACCGGCATGATGATCAATTCGTCGCGCGCGATCCTGTACGCCAGCCGCGACAAGGACTTTGCCGCCGCCGCCCGCAACGTGGCGCTGCAGACGCGCGAGACGATCAACCGGTATCGCCACGGCTGATATTGCTGCATTTGTGTTTTTTCCCCCTCCCGCATGCGGGAGCGGGGAGCAAAGCCACGCCTGTCCCTTTTCTTATTCCGAGTTTATTCCTCGTTCCGGATCAGTTCGATCAGCCCGCGCATCGCGTGCTCGGCCGCCTGGCGGCGGATCTGGGCGCGGTCGCCCTTGAATCGCTGGGTCTCGGTGCGGGTGGTGATGCGGTTGCTCCAGCCGAAGCAGACCATGCCTACCGGCTTCTCGGGCGAGCCACCGTTCGGTCCCGCCACGCCAGTGATCGACAGCGCCACCTGGGCGCGGCTGTTCAGCAGCGCACCCTCGGCCATGGCATGGGCTACCTCCTCGCTGACCGCGCCGTGGTCGCGGATCAGCTTGGCGGGCACGCCGATCATGGTGGTCTTGGCTTCGTTCGAGTAAGTCACGAAGCCCCGCTCGAACCAGCCCGACGACCCCGATACATCGGTGATGGCCGCCGCCACCAGCCCGCCTGTGCAGGACTCGGCGGTGGCCAGCATGAGCGAACGTTCGGCGAGGACGGCTCCGGCCTGGATGGCAAGCTGGTCAAGCAGGCGGCTGACGGACATGGCGACGGTTCCCCGAGATCCTGATGCAGTGATGAAGGAAAGATAAAAAGGGGCGGGCGCTCAGAACGAGCGCCACAGGGCGAAGACGAGCAGCGTATAGAACGCCGCGAAGATATCGTCGAACATCACGCCGAACGCGCCGGTGAAACCGGGGCCCTTGAGCGTCCGGTCGTAGTACCGGATTGGCGCCGGCTTGACGATATCGAAGAAGCGGAACCACAGGAAGGCGGCGAACTGGCCCCAGAAGCCGGTGGGCATGACAAACACCAGCACCAGCCAGAAGGCGACGATTTCATCCCAGACCATGCTGCCGTGGTCGTACACGCCCATGTCGCGCGCGGTACGCAGGCAGGCCCAGATGCCGACCAGGAATCCGCCGGCGATGATCCACAGCCACGTGTTCGGCTCGATCCACATCGAGATCACGACGTACGACAGCCAGCCATACAGCGTGCCGACCGTGCCGGGGCTCACCGGCGACAGGCCTGAGCCAAAGCCCAGCGCAATCAGGCGGGCGGGATGGCCGAGCATGAAGCGGGCGGTCGGGCGCATGACCTTGGCGGTCTGGCCGGCTTCCAGCGTGACGGGCTCGGCAGGATTGGCGGGATCGCGTGGCGCGGCCCCGGGGGGATAAGCGGACATCAAGAACCTGGCTCGACTTTCTAGTGATATATGGCGCGCAAGTTTGCAGCTCTCCCTGTTGCGCGCATGCCTGGCATCATGACACGCCTTGCACGCGAAGTGTCACGGGGCGCTGAAATGATCGAATGACGCGCCCGTGAACGTGAACGGGTCGCCGTTGCCATCGACGATGCGCAGGCCGGCTTCCGATGTGATCGAGCCGGCACGTGTGAGCGGCAGGCCCAGCTGCCGGCTGATGGCTGCGATGGCCTCGCGATTGCCCGCCGGGGCGGTAAAGCACAACTCGTAGTCATCGCCGCCGGCCAGTACGCATTCGCGCTGCAGCGCCAGCGGCTGCGCAGCGAGGATCTCCGAGCGGGGCAGCGCATCGACGTCCAGGATGGCGCCGACCGACGAGCGCGCCAGGATATGGCCCAGGTCGCCGATCAGGCCATCGGAAATATCCAGTGCGGCATGCGCCACACCGCGCAGTGCCATGCCCAGTGCCACGCGCGGGGTCGGCATATCCATGCGCGGGCGGATCACCGTGAAGTCGGGCTCGGGCAGCAGCCACTCGCCGCGGCAATCGCCCAGCGCCAGCCGGGCATCGCCGAGCGTGCCGGAGATCCAGATATCGTCGCCGGGGCGCGCGGCGTCGCGGCGCAGGGCCTGGCGCGGCGGCACGTCGCCAAACACGGTGATCGACAGTGTCAGCGGCCCCTTGGTGGTATCGCCGCCGATCAGTTCGCAGCTGTGGTGGTCGGCCAAGGCCAGCATGCCGCCCGCAAACGCTTCGAGCCAGGCGGGATCGGCGTCCGGCAGCGCCAGCGCCAGCGTGAAAGCGCGCGGTTCGGCGCCCATCGCGGCCAGGTCTGACAGGTTCACGGCCAGCGCCTTGTGCCCCAGCGCGCGCGGCGGCACGTCCGGAAAGAAGTGGCGCCCGCTGACCAGCATGTCGGTGCTGATGGCAAGCTGATGGCCCGGCCGGGCGTCGATCAGGGCGCAGTCGTCGCCCACGCCCAGCGCGGCCTTGCGGACGGGACGCGTGAAGAATCGGCGAATCAGGTCGAATTCGGACAGGGAAGCGGGCGAGGGATTTGGCATCAGGTGGGGCGCATACCGGCTGGTCAAGCCCATCGGCATGCGGCATATTGTACCGAAACGCAAAGGTGCCCCGCGCAAAACGCCCATTGTGAAATAGTTTTTCACAATATAAAATGCGCCATCCTTAAGCGTGCAAATCTTAAGCGCGTACAAGCGGAGACGACGGGTTCGTGGAGCCGGCCCTTGATCTCCCAGCGTTATTCAGTGCGGCTCCACCGATCGGAAGATGCGCAGATGACAAGCCCTCAGCAGTCCCCGTCCCAAGACGATCTGAAACAGCAGCAGCGTGAGGCGCTGCGCAAGGCCGCACTCGAATATCACGAGTTTCCGACCCCCGGCAAGATTTCCGTCACCCCGACCAAGCCGCTGTCGAACCAGCGCGACCTGGCCCTGGCCTATTCGCCGGGCGTGGCTGCCGCGTGCGAGGAAATCGTCGCCAACCCGGCCGATTCATTCCGTTACACCGCCCGTGGCAACCTCGTGGCCGTGATCACCAACGGCACCGCCGTGCTGGGCCTGGGCAATATCGGCGCCGCGGCGTCGAAGCCGGTGATGGAAGGCAAGGCCGGCCTGTTCAAGAAGTTCGCCGGGATCGACGTCTTCGACATCGAAATCGACGAGACGGACCCCGAAAAGCTGGTTGACATCATCGCGTCGCTGGAGCCGACCTTCGGCGGTATCAACCTGGAAGACATCAAGGCGCCGGAATGCTTCTACGTGGAGCGCAAGCTGCGCGAACGGATGAAGATTCCCGTCTTCCACGACGATCAGCACGGTACCGCCATCGTGGTGGGCGCCGCCGTGATCAACGGCCTGAAGGTCGTGGGCAAGGACATCTCGAAGGTCAAGCTGGTGGCCTCGGGCGCTGGCGCCGCCGCGCTGGCCTGCCTGGACCTGCTCGTCGACCTGGGCCTGCCCATCGAGAACATCTGGGTGACGGATCTGGCCGGTGTGGTCTACGAAGGCCGTACCGAGCTGATGGACCCGGAAAAGGCACGCTTCTCGCAGAAGACCGACAAGCGGCGCCTGGCCGAAGTCATCGACGACGCAGACATCTTCCTGGGCCTGTCCGCCGCCGGCGTGCTCAAGCCCGAGATGGTGCAGAAGATGGCCGACAAGCCGCTGGTGCTGGCGCTGGCCAACCCGAATCCGGAAATCATGCCGGAACTGGTCAAGGAAATCCGTCCGGACGCCGTGATGGCCACGGGCCGCACCGACTACCCGAACCAGGTCAACAACGTTCTCTGCTTCCCGTTCATCTTCCGTGGCGCGCTCGATTGCGGCGCCACCACGATCACGCGTGAAATGGAAATCGCCGCCGCCAATGCCGTGGCGGAACTGGCGCGCCAGGAACAGAGCGACATCGTGGCCTCGGCCTACGGTATCCAGGATCTGTCGTTCGGTCCCGAATACCTGATCCCGAAGCCGTTCGATCCGCGCCTGATCGTCAAGATCGCACCGGCCGTGGCCGAGGCCGCCGCCAAGTCGGGCGTGGCCGCGCGTCCGATCGAGGACATGGACGCCTACCGCCTGCAGCTGCAGCAGTTCGTCTACCACTCGGGCACGCTGATGAAGCCGATCTACGCGGCCGCGCGCAAGGTGGAGATGGAAAAGAAGCGCATCGTCTTTGCCGAGGGCGAAGAAGAGCGCGTGCTGCGTGCCGTGCAGGTGATCGTCGATGAAAAGCTGGCCAACCCGATCCTGATCGGCCGTCCGGCCGTGCTGTCGCACCGCATCGAACGCTTCGGCCTGCGCCTGCGCATGGGCGTGGATTTCACCGTGGTCAACCCCGAGCACGACGACCGCTTCCGCGACTATTCGGACGCCTACTACCGCATGATGGCCCGTGAAGGCATCACGCAGCAGTACGCCAAGCTGGAAATGCGCCGCCGCACCACGCTGATCGGCGCGATGCTGGTCAAGCGGGGCGAGGCCGACGGCATGATCTGCGGCACGGTCAGCACGACTGCGGCCCACCTGCGCTACATCGACCAGGTGCTGGGCGGTACCAACTGCGTCTACGCCGCGATGAACGGCCTGGTGCTGCCGGGCCGCCAGATCTTCCTGGTGGACACGCACGTCAACATCGATCCGACCGCCGCCGAGCTGGCCGAGATCACGCTGATGGCCGCCGAAGAGCTGAAGCGCTTCGGCATCGAGCCCAAGGTTGGCCTGCTGTCGCACTCGAACTTCGGTACGTCGGAGGCCCCGTCGGCCCGCAAGATGCGCGAAACGCTGGCCATTCTGCGCGAGCGCGCGCCTGAACTGGAAGTCGACGGCGAAATGCACGGCGACAGCGCGCTGGACCAAAAGCTGCGCGATTCGCTGGTGCCGGACGGCTCGCTCAAGGGCGAAGCCAACCTGCTGGTGTGCCCGAACATCGACGCGGCCAACATTTCGTACAACCTGCTCAAGGTGGCGGCCGGCAACAACGTGGCCATCGGCCCGATCCTGCTGGGCGTAAAGGCGCCGGTTCACATCCTGACGCCGTCGGCCACGGTGCGCCGTATCGTCAACATGACGGCGCTGGTGGTGGTGGACGCTGCCGCCAAGGCCTGATCGGCCGTTTTACCGGCGGCCGACTGCGACCGCCGGGCCATGTGGTGCAAGAGCCGGGTTCGCCCGGCTTTTTTCATGCCCGCGTCAAATCGCCGCCTGCGCGGTTAGTATGCGCACACATATCAATAACATGTTGAAACAATTGAGGAAATTCGGGCTCGCCGGGCGCAGGGATTGATTAATGATGGACTTGCGCGTAACCTTACGCCTTTGAATGCGGACGCTCGCCTGGGCGTACCGGTAGCCGCTGGGGGTCCGAAAAGAGACTGAAGCGATGCCGGAATGACCCACCATCAACTTTCGCCAACGATTCATTCACTATCGTGGGTTCCCGGATTTCACAAAGCCAGTCGCAGCGGCAGTCACATTGGCAGTCCCTGAGCCTGGCACGAAGCCTGGGCCACGTGTTGGCCGGCGCGGCGCTATCGATGGCGCTGGTCCTGTCGCCGCAAGGCGCGATGGCAAGGCAGTCGCCCGACGTGCTTGGGGTGGGAACCATCCCGGCACAGCAGTTGCCCAACGAAGCGCGGCAAACGCTGGACCTGATAGAGGCCGGCGGCCCGTTTCCGTATGACAAGGATGGTTCGCGGTTCGGCAACTACGAACGCATCCTGCCGCAGCAGCCTCGCGGGTATTACCGCGAATACACCGTCAAGAACAGCAAAAGCCGGAATCGGGGAGCCAAGCGGATAGTTTGCGGTGGTGATCAACGCGCCGCGAACGACTGCTACTACACGGAAGACCACTACAACAGTTTCAAACGGATAACCAAATGATGACTGACATTTTCGGATTGGGCGACGCCCTTGCCGCCCGCGAGGAGCGCGGCGCCGGAGATGGCTGGCAACGGGCTCACCATCAGGCCCAGAACCTTTACGACAACGTGCTGATGATGCCGCGCCAGGATCTGACGCCACGACTTCCGCCCGCCTGTGCCCCTGTCATGGCCACATGGGCTGACGACGGCACCAACGAGGGAGCCATGAATCTGTTCAAGACGGTGCGCCCTAACATCGTCCAGTCGATCCGCGCATTCCGCGTGCCCGAGCTGGCTCAGGCAGCCGCCGCGCTGAATCAGCATTTCCTGTACGCGAACTGTGCCGACTGCGCGAGCAAGGCCGAGATTCTTGAGCGGATCGCCACCGAGTTCACCTTCCCGAAGCATTTCGGCAAGAATTTCGATGCCTTGTCTGACTGCCTGACCGACATGATCCACAAGGCGGGGCCGCAGCCCGGTTTCGTGATCGTGCTCGAAGGCCTGCCGATCGCGCAGAAGTTCGACAAGGAAGCCCGCGAAGTGCTGCTGGATGTGTTCCGCGACGCAGCCGAGTTCTGGAGCGAGCGCAAGGTGCAGTTCCGGGTGTTCTATTCGTTCGCCTGACGGCTCGAACGAATCGCCCATGAAAAAGCCCGCTGGTGTCAGCGGGCTTTTTGTTTGTTCTTCCGGATCGTCCCTGGCCGGGAGCGACGCCTCAGGCCGCGGGAGGAACCTCGCCGGTCGGTGTCAGGCGGTCGATCAGCTCGGGCAGGCCTTCGCTGAGACTGGCGGCCACATCGTCCGACGACATGCCGGTGGTTTCAGCCAGCGACTGCAGCGCGCCGGTATTGCCCAGCGCCGCCGACAGGTCATTGGCGCTGACGGCCTGATTGGCGCCGGTGCCAATCCAGGAGTCCACCTGCTGGCCCAGCCCGGCCTGCGCCAGGATGTCGCGCAGCGCGCCGATGCCGCCGCTGGCCGCGCCCATCGCCTGGGCCGATGCGCCGGCTTCGCCCTGTCCGCCGAGCAGCCCGCCCAGCAGCGAACCCAGATCGAGCCCGCCCGGAGCCGGTGCGCTGCCGCCACCCAGCATGCCGCCGAGCATGCCACCCAGCCCACCGAGGCCACCGAGGCCACCGGCGCCACCGATCGGATTGTCGCCGGCATCGGCCGGCGCCACGCTGCCGTCGGCGCCCTGGCTCTTGTGCCGCATGGCCAGCATCGCCAGCAGGCCCAGGGCCATCATCAGCTTCGGATTGACGCCGCCGGACTGGCCTTCCTGCTGCTGGCCGCCAAGCTGGCCGAGCACGCCACCGAGTACGCTATCGAGTAGTCCCATCTCAGACTCCTTATCTCAAAATCCGCCAAGAATGGCGTTCAGCGTTGCCAGGCAAGCCAGCCCGGCGGTTTCCGTGCGCAGGATGCGCGGTCCGAGTGACACGCCGATAAAACCGGCACGCCGCGCGGCGTCTTCTTCGTCCGGGGAAAGGCCCCCTTCGGGGCCGATCAGCAGCGTCACCCCTTCGGCACGCCAGGCGTCGCGATGCGCCTGCGCAAGCTCGGGCAGCGACCCCGTGGCCCGCGGCGACAGCAGCAGCCGGGCCCCCGTGGCGGGCGCAGCCGCCAGCCACGCTTCAAAAGTAGCGACCGGCGCCAGCCGCGGCAAGCGATTGCGGCCACATTGTTCGCACGCGGCCTGCACCAGCGCCTGCCAGTGTGCCTGCCGCTTGAGCGCGCGGTCGCCGGACAGGCGCACTACCGAGCGGGCGGCCTGCAGTGGCTGGATGGCGGCCACGCCCAGTTCGACGGCCTTTTCGATCAGCCAGTCCATCTTGTCGCCGCCGGCCAGGCCTTGCGCCAGCGTGATTGCGAACGGCGTTTCGGCTTCGGCGGCGTCATGCGCGCCAATCTGCGCGGTGGCGTGACGCTTGCCGATCTCGGCGAGGGTGGCGGCATGGCTGCCGCCCTGGCCGTTGAACAGCGTGATGGCGTCGCCCGGGGCCAGGCGCAGCACCTGCACGTGGCGCGCCACGGCGTCGGGCAAATCCAATACGGCATCGGCGGCCAGCGCCGCATCGACAAAGAATCTGGGAGGCATCAGGGGGTGGGTTTGGCGTCCGGAGCCTTGGCCAGCGGCGTGGCAAAGCCCCATCGGTATCCATCGGGATCTTCGACCATGCAGTATCTGTCGCCCCAGAACTGGTCGGCGGGCGGCATGACGCTGGTTGCACCGGCGCCAGTCGCCTGTGCGTACAGCGCGTCGACGTCCTCGCAATACAGGTAGAACGTCTGCGGCGCTTCGACGCCCATGGAGCGGGGCGTGCGGGCCGTGCTGCCCCACGCGCCCTCGGGCGCGAACATGATGACGATCTGGCCCTGGTAGTGCATTTCGGCGTGGGTGGGCACGCCGTTCTCATCGACGACATGCCCGGCTTTGAAGCCGAATGCCCTTTGATAGAAATCGAGGGCGGCGCGTCCGCTGGCGACCGTGAGATAGGGCGTCAGCCAGGGCGTGTTGAGCGGTCTGGACATGCGGGTCTCCCGGATGGCACGAAAGCCCCGCGCGCACGGCGGCGGCGGGGCGTTTGTGCATGTTACGCGGGACGGCCTGCGCTGTCGAAGATCGCCTGCAAATGGCGCGGATGGTTGAACAGTGTCGGGTGCAGCCCGGCGTGGTAGGCCCGCAGCAGGCCATCGAGCTTCCACTGTTGCAGGCGCGACCCAATCCGCTCGGGCGGGTGGGCCGCGATGTCCAGCGTATCGCTGGCCAGCGCGATTCCCCACAGCGCACCGTACGCCGGCACGAACGTGGCCAGCGGCGCCACGTTCCGGAATACCTGGCGCAGGCGCGCCAGCAGCAGCCGCGCGGCCTCGGGGCGGTGCCAGGGCGGACCCAGATGCAGCGACATCGCCCCACCGGCGCTCAGGCAGCGCCGTGCCGTCTGAAGCCCGTGCGGGGAGAACAGCGCGGCGGCCGGGCTGCCGTCGTCGGCCTCGGTCAGGTCATAGACAATCAGGTCGAACTGGCGGCCGGCCCGCGCAAACGCCTCCATCAGGCCCAGGCCGTCGCCAATGGCCAGGTGCAGGCGCGGATCGCCGGGCTCGTCGAGGGCGCCACGGTGAATGCCGGGCAGCCATTCGCGCGCCAGGCGGACGACTTCAGCATCGAGCTCGGCCACCACCACTTCCCGCATGGTGGGAATTCGCAGCAGTTCGAAGGCCGATCCGCCGTCGCCGCCGCCCACTACCAGCGCGCTGCGTGGCGAACCGTGCACTGCGGCCATCGGCACGGTCATCAGTTCATGCTGGATATGGGCGTCGGCTTCGGTGCTCATCACGCGTCCATCCAGCCGGAAAATGCGGCCAAATTTCGCATTCTCGCCAATTTCGACCTGTTGGTGGGCAGTGCGCGCCGCAGCCAGCACGGTGATATCGCACAGCGTGGTGCCCACACCGGGCGCCAGCCATTCGGTCCACGTCTGAGACCCCCTTCGGGGCGCGTCTGCGCGTCCGGAAATGCCGCCTGCTTCTGCTAAAATTGCGGTTTTCCCGCCGTCAGGTTCTCGCATGTCTGCCCTCGCCCATCCCGCCACCAGTCCTTTCGCCAATCAACCCGTCAAGCTGATGGCCGACGCCATCCGCGTGCTTGCCATGGATGCCGTCCAGCAGGCCAACTCCGGTCACCCCGGCGCGCCGATGGGTATGGCGGACATCGCCGTGGCGCTGTGGGGGCGGCACCTGAAGCATAACCCGGTCAATCCGCACTGGGCCGACCGCGACCGCTTCGTGCTGTCTAACGGCCACGGATCGATGCTGATTTATGCCTTGCTGCATCTGACCGGCTACGACCTGCCGGTGGAAGAGCTGCGCAACTTCCGCCAGCTGCACAGCAAGACCGCCGGCCACCCGGAATACGGCATCACCCCGGGTGTGGAAACGACCACCGGTCCGCTGGGCCAGGGCATCACCAACGCGGTGGGCATGGCACTGGCCGAGCGCCTGCTGGCCGAGGAATTCAACCGCCCCGGTTTCGACATCGTCAACCATCACACCTACGTGTTCATGGGCGACGGCTGCCTGATGGAAGGCATCAGCCACGAAGCCTGCTCGCTGGCCGGCACGCTGAAGCTGAACAAGCTGATCGCGCTGTGGGATGACAACGGCATCTCGATCGACGGCGACGTGGTGCACTGGTTTGCCGACGATACGCCGAAGCGTTTCGAGGCCTACGGCTGGAATGTGATCCGCGGTGTGGACGGCCACGACGTGGTGGCGGTCGATAACGCCATCGCCCAGGCCAAGGCCAGCGACAAGCCGACGCTGATCTGCTGCCGCACGATCATCGGCAAGGGCGCGCCCAACAAGGCCGGCGGCCACGACGTGCACGGCGCCCCGCTGGGCGGCGCCGAAGTACTGGCCACGCGCGAGGCGCTGGGCTGGGCCCACGCCCCGTTCGAACTGCCGGAAGACGTGTACAACGCCTGGAACGCCAAGGCCACCGGCAGCGCGCTGGAAAAGGCGTGGGACGCGCTGTTCGACGCCTACGCCGAAGTGCATCCGTTTGAAGCCGGTGAATTCAAGCGCCGCATGCGCGGCGAACTGCCGGGCGCGTTCGATGCCGCGGTGGATGCCTTCATCGCCAAGTGCGAGGAAAAGGCCGAGACGATCGCCACGCGCAAGGCCAGCCAGAACACCATCGAGGCGTTCGCGCCGGTGCTGCCGGAATTCCTGGGCGGCTCGGCCGACCTGACCGGCTCGAACCTGACCAACTGGTCGGGCACCCAGGCCGTGCGCGTGGATGCATGGGGCAACCACATCAACTACGGTGTGCGCGAGTTCGGCATGAGCGCCATCATGAACGGCATCACGCTGCATGGCGGCTACGTGCCCTACGGCGCCACGTTCCTGACGTTCTCGGACTACAGCCGCAATGCGCTGCGCATGGCCGCGCTGATGAAGATCCGCACGCTGTTCGTGTTCACGCACGATTCGATCGGCCTGGGCGAAGACGGCCCGACGCACCAGTCGATCGAGCACGTGGCCAGCCTGCGCCTGATTCCGAACATGGACGTCTGGCGTACCGCCGACACGACCGAAACGGCCGTGGCCTGGGCCGAGTCGATCCGCCGCACGAACGGCCCGAGCTGCCTGATCTTCAGCCGCCAGAACCTGCCGTTCCAGAAGCGCGACGATGTCACGCGTGCCAATATCGCACGCGGCGGCTACGTGCTGCGCGATGCAAAGAACCCGCGCACCAAGCGTCCGGACGCCGTGATCCTGGCCACGGGCTCGGAAGTGGGCCTGGCCGTGGGCGCCGCCGATGCGCTGGCCGCCGAGGGCGTGCATGTGCGCGTGGTCTCGGTGCCCGCCACGACGGTGTTCGACAAGCAGGACGCCGCCTACAAGGCGAGCGTGCTGCCGGCCGGCGTTCCGCGCATCGCCGTGGAAGCCGGCGTGACCGATTTCTGGTGGAAGTACCAGGTCCAGGCGGTCGTCGGCATCGACACGTTCGGCGAATCGGCTCCGGCTGGCGTGCTGTTCAAGCACTTCGGCTTCACGGTAGACAATGTGGCCGACACCGTTCGCGCCACGCTTGCCCAGTAATTTCCGCCCGCGCGGTCAGCCGGTGCGATGCGCCGGCGACCGGCGCCGGCTACCGGCTTTATCGATTGCACTCTAGGAGATAGACATGACCATCAAGATCGGCATCAACGGCTTTGGCCGTATCGGACGCATGGTGTTCCGCGCCGCCGCCGCGAACTTCAAGGACATTGAAGTCGTTGCCATCAACGACCTGCTGGAGCCGGACTACCTGGCCTACATGCTGAAGTACGACTCGGTCCATGGCCGCTTCGACGGCGAAGTGTCGGTCGACGGCAACACGCTGGTCGTCAACGGCAAGAAGATCCGCCTGACCGCCGTCAAGGATCCGTCGGAACTGAAGTGGGGCGAGGTTGGCGCGGACGTGGTCATCGAATCGACCGGCATCTTCCTGACCAAGGAAGGCGCGCAGAAGCACATCGACGCCGGCGCCAAAAAGGTGATCATGTCGGCCCCGTCGAAGGA
This sequence comes from Ralstonia sp. 25mfcol4.1, assembly GCF_900104095.1. Lineage (GTDB taxonomy): Bacteria > Pseudomonadota > Gammaproteobacteria > Burkholderiales > Burkholderiaceae > Cupriavidus. Next base: position 136,100 of record NZ_FNJO01000011.1, read on the forward strand.
CGACACCCCGATGTTCGTGTACGGCGTGAACCACGAAACGTACAAGGGCGAAGCGATCATCTCGAACGCCAGCTGCACCACGAACTGCCTGGCCCCGGTGGCCAAGGTGCTGAACGACAAGTGGGGCATCAAGCGCGGCCTGATGACGACCGTGCACGCTGCCACGGCGACGCAGAAGACCGTTGACGGCCCGTCGAACAAGGACTGGCGCGGTGGCCGCGGCATCCTGGAAAACATCATCCCGTCGTCGACCGGCGCCGCCAAGGCCGTCGGCGTGGTGATTCCGCAGCTGAACAAGAAGCTGACGGGCATGTCGTTCCGCGTGCCGACGTCGGACGTGTCGGTGGTCGACCTGACCGTCGAACTGGAAAACCCGGCCAAGTACGAAGAAATCTGCGCCGAGATGAAGGCCCAGAGCCAGGGCGCGCTGAAGGGCGTGCTGGGTTACACGGAAGACAAGGTTGTGGCCACGGACTTCCGCGGCGACGCCCGTACCTCGATTTTCGACGCCGAAGCCGGTATCGCGCTGGACGGCACGTTCATCAAGGTCGTGAGCTGGTACGACAACGAATGGGGTTATTCGAACAAGTGCCTGGAAATGGCACGCGTCGTCGCCAAGTAATTGGTGCTCGCGTCATGAAAAAACGCGCCTTCGGGCGCGTTTTTTTATTTTCGGCCGCAGGGGGATCAGGGTGTCAGCGGTTTTGCATCCACGGCATCGCCGTCCACCAGGAAATGGCCGCCCGCCACATGGTGAATGGTGCGCAGGCTGTCATGGCCGGTAAAGTGCCAGCGGCCTTCGCTGAAGACCCGGCTGTCGGCATGGGCGGCCACCACTTCGCCCAGGAACAGGTCGTACCCGGCCTGGATGGCGGGTTCGGGCAGCAGCCGGCATTCGAGCCAGGCCGCGCAGCCTTCCAGCAAGGGCGCGCCGATCACGCTGCCGGTAAACGTCTGCAGCCCGTAGGCGGCGAACTTGTCGATGCCTTGCTGTTCCAGCATGGTCAGGCCGGAACTGGAGCCCAAGGCCTGGGTGATGTCGACCTGGCTGACCGTGGGCACCTGCAGGGCGAACTCGCCGCTGGCTTCCAGCAGGCGGCGCGTCCAGGTGGCCTTGTCCAGCACGACCGCCACCTTGGGCGGCGCAAAATCGAGCGGCATTGCCCAGGCGGCCGCCATGATGTTGCGCTGGCCGCCGTGGGCTGCGCTAACCAGTACCGTGGGACCGTGATTGAGCAGCCGATAGGCTTTGGCAAGATCAACGCCGAGACGAGGGGAAGTCATGATGCACGTCCGAAAATTCCGAGGTAATGTGAGTGGGCGCAAGGCAGGATCGAGCCCCTTCAGGTCAATATAGCGGGCCTCGCGCGCGCCGGGATCGCGGTTTTTGACATTATCTGTCCCAATGTTGTCAAAAATCCCTCGATTACCGATTCGCGTAGTGCGAGAAATGCCGAATTTGCTTTTCCCTGCCGTTTTTTTCTCTTACACTCGGAAGAATCTGTTGAAATCTGATGTGCAGCCAGTGAAAGTGGTGGGGCCATCCAGAAGCGCGAGACATAACAACCGGGCCTGATCATGGTGAACGTGGATACCAAGCTGCTGGTGATTTTTACCGAGCTGCTAAGCAAGCGAAACGCCACTTATGTGGCGGAGAAAATGCATATGACGGCGCCCGCCGTATCGCATTCGCTTGGCCGCCTGCGCGAAATTTTCGACGACCCCCTCTTTATCCGCGTGCCGCATGGGCTGACACCCACGCCCCGTGCGCTGGAACTGGGTCCCAAAATCCGTGACATGCTCGACCTGTGGTCGTCCATCAACGAGGGCGATGCAGACAATTTTGACCCCGCGGTTGCCACCGGCACCCTGAGCATCGGCTTTGCGGCCGAACTGGGCGATACCGTCTTCAATCGTTTCGTGCTGCGTATCAAGCAGCTGGCGCCGGACCTGCATATCCGGCTCGTGGAATCGCATTCGTGGGAAAGTGACGTGGCGTCCATGCGCGCCAATGAGCTGGACCTGGCATTTTCTCCATTCCCGACCCGCCATCCGGAAATCGTCGAGGAAATGGTGACCTCGCTGAACCTGTGGGTGTGCGCGCGCAAGAATCATCCACTGCTCAAGAACGATTGCACGCTGGAGCAATACCTGGAGTGCAGCCATATCTTCATGGCGCATTCGGGCGGCACAGGCCGACCGGCGCCGGCGCTGATTCCGCTGGACTACGCGCTGCAGCAGCGCGGTCTGAAGCGCAATGCCACGCTGACGGTGCATTCGTGGCGTGCCCAGGCCGAACTGGCGGCGCAGACGGACATGATCTTCACGGGCAACGCGCTGACCAAGGACATGGCGTGCGAAACCTACGGGCTCAAGGCGTTCCCGCTGCCGGCGGAACTGAACACGACGCTGGGCCTGAACATGTTCTGGCACCGCAGCCGGAATACGCATCCGATGCTGGTCTGGGCCCGACACCTGTTTCGTCAGGTCGTTGGAGAATTTGTGGGCCTGCCTCAGATAGCCGCGGCACGTACCCTGCGCGTTGTGACCGAAGCCGAACAGGACAATCTGCCGCAGGAATAAGCGGCCGGCCGAGTCGGCACGCCCAACAAAAAACCGGCGCCAGGGCGCCGGTTTTTTGTTGCCTGCATGGTGAGGACCGGATCATGCCAGCCCCCCGCGGCTTATCGTTTGGGTCGGTGGGGGCAGTCGTTCTTGGTGCAGTTGCCGTACAGCGACAACGCATGTTCCTGCAATGCAAAGCCCCGCTCGCGCGCAATGCTCTGCTGGCGCTGCTCGATATCGCCGTCAAAGAATTCCTCGACGCGGCCGCAGTCCAGGCACACCAGGTGGTCGTGGTGCTTGCCTTCGTTGAGTTCGAAAATCGCCTTGCCCGATTCAAAGTTGTTGCGGGACAGCAGGCCCGCCTGTTCGAACTGGGTCAGGACGCGATAGACCGTGGCGAGCCCGATATCCATGTGCTCGTTGAGCAGGATGCGGTAAACGTCTTCTGCGCTCAGATGGCGCTGTTCGCTGGTCTGGAAGATTTCAAGAATCTTCAGGCGGGGGACGGTCGCCTTCAGGCCGATATTTTTGAGGTCCGCCGGACTCGGCATGGGCGTGACTCCCTAGAGTACAATGTCTGGATAGTTGAATCATAAGGGTTTTGGCGACAAAAGTCGCCCCGGTGCCATGGCGCCCGGCCGTCACCCGCAAGGTGGCGTACCCGCGATGCGCCTGGCCGTGCCGGCCGCCTCCGTTTGTCCGCGGAGCGTCGGTACCGGCACAGAACCATTCCCGTCTGGAAGCGAGATACATGCGTTCATTCCGTTCGTCCGCCATGCGCCCCGCGCTGGTGTCTTCCCTGCTGGCCGCCGCGCTGCTGGCCGGCGCCTGCTCGGCCTACGACAGCACGTCGCGCAAGGTGGCAGAGGCCATCACGCCATATCGCATCAACATCGTTCAGGGCAACTTCGTGTCCCGCGAGGCGGCTTCGCAACTGCGCGAAGGCATGACGCGCGACCAGGTCCGCTTCCTGCTGGGTACGCCTCTGCTGCAGGACGTGTTCCACGGCAATCGCTGGGACTACTATTTCTCGTTCCGCCGGGGCAGCACGCCGGTGGTGCAGTCGCGCCAGTTCACGGTTTTCTTCGATGACGACAAGCTGGTGAAGTGGCAGGGCGCTGATTTGCCGTCGGAATACGAGCTGATTGCCGAAATCGACGGCATGAAGGCCGCGCAACGCAACCAGAAGATCGGCATTGCGACGTCCAGCGCCAGTACTGCCCAGCCGGCGTCCGCACCGGCCGCCACGGGTGCCTCGGCTCCGGAAGCCGCGCCGGCGCCGGCCGCCGAATCGACGCCTCCTGCCTCGGAGCCGGCCGCCCAGGCACCGGCCACGAGCGCCACCCCGGACAAACCGGCCAGCTGATCGGGAGCCGGCTCCGGCCGGTTGCCGCCCATCGCATCCGTGCGCCCGGCCTGTATGGCCGGGTCGCAGCCTTCCCAGTCTTTCCGACACCGCAACGCCACGCCATGAAAATCGCCATCGCAGGTGCCTCCGGCCGCATGGGCCGCATGCTGATCGAAACCGTTCTGAATACCGAGGGCGTCACGCTGGCGGGTGCGCTGGAGCATGCCTCGTCGCCCGCGCTGGGCCAGGATGCCGGCTTGTTCCTGGGCCGCGACACGGGCGTCAAGATCTCGTCCGATATCGACGCCGTGCTCGGCGCCGCCGATTGCCTGATCGACTTCACGCGCCCCGAAGGCACGCTGGTCCACCTGGACGCGGCAAAGCGCCTGGGCAAGAAGATCGTGGTCGGCACGACGGGCTTCGACGCCGCCGGCAAGCAGGCCCTGGCCGACGCCGCCAAGTCGATCGGGGTGGTGTTCGCGTCGAACTTCAGCGTGGGGGTGAACGCCACGTTCAAGCTGCTCGAAGTGGCCGCCAAGCTGCTGTCGACGGGCTACGACATCGAAGTGATCGAAGCGCATCATCGCCACAAGGTGGATGCGCCGTCGGGCACTGCGCTGACGATGGGGGAGGTGATCGCGAATGCGCTTGGCCGCAACCTCGACGACTGCGCCGTATATGCCCGCGAAGGCCACACGGGTCCGCGCGATCCGAAATCGATCGGTTTTGCCACGATCCGCGGCGGCGATATCGTGGGCGACCATACGGTGATGTTCGCCGGTATCGGGGAGCGCATCGAGATCAGCCACAAGTCGTCCAGCCGCCAGTCGTACGCCGATGGCGCGGTGCGCGCCGCCCGCTTCCTGTCCGACAAGCCCAGCGGCATGTTCGACATGCAGGATGTGCTGGGCCTGAAGTAACCCGCTGCCGCGCGGCTCGCCATGGCGGGCTGCTCGCGCCTTTGGGCGCCGCCGTGGCAGGGCCGGAATCGTCGTCGGCCACGGTTATAATCGTCTCTTTCGCTTTTCCGATCCCCCCGGCCGCCGGCGCGCCAGTCGCCGCGCGTGAACCGTTGCCCAGACCGTCGTCCCGACCATGCAAGACAAATATCTTCCGTCCGCCGTTGAACAAGCCGCCCAGCAGCACTGGCAAGCGATCGATGCCTACAAGGTATCGGAGCACGCGGTCGGGCCCGACGGCAAGGAAAAGCCGAAGTTCTACGCCTGCTCGATGCTGCCGTATCCGTCGGGCAAGCTGCACATGGGTCACGTGCGCAACTACACCATCAACGACGTGATGGCGCGCTATCTGCGCATGAATGGCCGCAACGTGCTGATGCCGATGGGCTGGGACGCGTTCGGCATGCCGGCGGAAAACGCCGCGCTGAACAACAAGGTGGCGCCGGCCGCCTGGACCTACGACAACATTGCTTACATGAAGAAGCAGATGCAGTCGATGGGCCTGGCGATCGACTGGTCGCGTGAAGTGGCCACCTGCAGCCCCGACTACTACCGCTGGAACCAGTGGCTGTTCCTGAAGATGCTGGAAAAGGGCATCGCCTACCGCAAGACCGGCACCGTGAACTGGGACCCCGTGGACCAGACCGTGCTGGCCAACGAGCAGGTGATCGACGGCCGCGGCTGGCGTTCGGGCGCGGTGGTCGAAAAGCGCGAGATCCCGATGTACTACCTGCGCATCACCGACTACGCGCAGGAACTGCTGGGCGACCTGGATAGCCTGGGCTGGCCGGAGCGCGTCAAGATCATGCAGCAGAACTGGATCGGCCGCAGCGAGGGCGTGCGCTTTGCCTTCCCGCACCAGATCCAGGGCGCCGACGGCAAGCTGGTGGGCGACGGCAAGCTGTTCGTGTTCACCACCCGCGCCGACACGATCATGGGTGTCACGTTCTGCGCAGTGGCCGCCGAGCACCCGCTGGCCACCCACGCTGCCGCGAACAATCCGCCGCTGGCCGCGTTCATCGACGAATGCAAGCACGGTTCGGTCATGGAAGCCGACATGGCGACCATGGAGAAGAAGGGCATGCCTACCGGGCTGAAGGTCACGCATCCGCTGACCGGCGAGCAGGTGGACGTGTGGGTCGGCAACTACGTGCTGATGACGTACGGCGATGGCGCCGTGATGGGCGTGCCGGCGCATGACGAGCGCGACTTTGCGTTCGCGAAGAAGTACAACCTGCCGATCAAGCAGGTCATCGACGTCAAGGGCCAGCCGTATTCGACCGACGCCTGGCAGGAATGGTACGGCGACAAGGAACACGGCACCTGCATTCACAGCGGCAAGTACGACGGCATGGCCTACCAGGCGGCGGTCGACGCCATTTCCGCCGACCTGGCAGCCAAGGGCCTGGGCGAGAAGAAGGTGACGTGGCGCCTGCGCGACTGGGGCATCTCGCGCCAGCGTTACTGGGGCACGCCGATTCCGCTGATCCACTGCGACAGCTGCGGCGTGGTGCCGGTACCCGAAAAGGACCTGCCCGTGGTGCTGCCGGAAGACCTGGTGCCGGACGGCACCGGCAATCCGCTGAACAAGGACCCGCGTTTCCTGGAATGCACCTGCCCGTCGTGCGGCAAGCCCGCGCGCCGCGAAACCGACACGATGGATACGTTCATCGACTCGTGCTGGTACTACATGCGCTATACGTGCCCCGATGCCGGCACGATGGTGGACGGCCGCAACGACTACTGGATGCCGATGGACCAGTACATCGGCGGCATCGAGCACGCGATCCTGCACCTGCTGTACGCGCGTTTCTGGACCAAGGTCATGCGCGACATGGGCTTGGTCAAGTTCGACGAGCCGTTCACGAACCTGCTCACGCAGGGCATGGTGCTGAACGAGACGTTCTACCGTGAAGACGCGTCGGGCAAGAAGATCTGGTACAACCCGGCCGACGTGGATGTGCAGACCGACGAGCGGGGCCGTCCGGTTGGCGCGACGGCCAAGGCCGACGGCCAGCCGGTGGTGATCGGCGGCATCGAGAAGATGTCGAAGTCGAAGAACAACGGCATCGACCCGCAGGCGCTGATCGACCAGCATGGCGCCGATACGGCCCGCCTGTTCGTGATGTTTGCCGCACCGCCCGAGCAGCAGCTCGAATGGAGCGGTTCGGGCGTGGACGGCGCGTCGCGCTTCCTGCGCCGCGTCTGGAACTACGGCTACGCGAACGCCCAGGCGATTCGCGATGGGGCTGGCACCCAGTTCACGGCCGCCGATGCCGATGTGCGCCGCGAGCTGTACACGGTGCTCAAGCAGGCCAACTACGACTACGAGCGGATCCAGTACAACACCGTCGTGTCGGCGACGATGAAGATGCTGAACGCGCTGGAAGATGCCAAGGCGGCGTCGCCGGCCGCGCGCCGCGAAGGCTTCAGCATCCTGCTGCGCGTGCTGTATCCGGTGGTACCGCATATCGCGCACGGGCTCTGGACCGAACTCGGCTACGCAGCCGAAGCCGGCGACATCCTCGACGCGGCCTGGCCGCAGGTGGACGAAAGCGCGCTGGTACGCACCGAAATCGAACTGGTGCTGCAGATCAATGGCAAGGTCCGTGGCAGCCTGACGGTGCCTGCCGATGCCGACCGCGCCGCCATCGAGGCCGTGGCCGCGGGCAGCGAGATCGTGGCGAAGTTTGCCAACGGCGCCGCGCCCAAGAAGATCGTGGTGGTGCCGGGCCGGCTCGTCAACGTGGTGCTCTGAGCCACACAGCCAGGAAGACACAAGCAATGGATCGACCGGACATGGGACGCCGCGGATTTCTCGCCATCGGGGCTGCAATGGCGGCGGCCGGCTTGCTGGCCGGCTGCGGCTTTCACATGCGCGGGAACGCCGATTTCGCATTCAAGCGGCTCTACATCGGCCTGCCGCCCAATTCGCTGATGGGCGCCGACCTGCGCCGCAATATCCGCAACGGCTCCGACACGAAGGTCGTGGAGGAGCGCGAGGAAGCGGACGCGTTGCTGGACGTGCTGGCCGATACGCGCGGCAAGTCGATCCTGTCGATCACGGCCCAGGGCGTGGTGCGCGAATACCGGCTGACCCAGCGTTTCAGCTTCCGGCTGCGCGATGCCGCCGGCAAGGAACTGATTCCGGCGTCGACGCTGGTCCTGACGCGCGACCTGACGTACAACGAAGCCAATACGCTGGCCAAGGACTACGAAGAGCAGCAGCTGTACCGCGATATGCAGAAGGACATCGTGCAGCAGCTGATGCGCCGCCTGGCAGCGGTCAAGACGATCTGATCGCGGCCGCGCGCGGATCGCTTCGCAGGCACAGGGCAACACGATGCAGCTCAAGCTCGACGGACTCGATGCACACCTGAAGCAGGCCCAGGCCAGGGGCCTGGCGCCGCTCTACGTGGTGCATGGCGACGAGCACTTGCTGGTGCTGGAGGCGGTGGACCGCCTGCGCCGCGCGGCGCGGGACTCGGGCTTTACCGAGCGCGAAGTGCTGGTGGCCGAGCGCGGCTTCCAGTGGGGCCAGGTCACCGAGGCCCAGCAGTCGATGTCACTGTTCGGCGACCGCAAGATCGTGGAACTGCGCGTGCCGTCGGGCAAGCCCGGCAAGGATGGCGGCGAGGCATTGCGCGCCGTGGCAGCCCAGCCGTCACCGGACGTGGTGATGCTGGTCACGTTGCCAAGGCTCGACTTCGCCACGTCGAAATCGGCCTGGTTCCAGGCGCTGGAGTCGGCCGGGGTATCGATCAAGGTGGATGCCGTGGACCGCACGCGCCTGCCTGCCTGGGTGGGCGAGCGGCTGGCCCTGCAGCAGCAGCGCGTGGAACCGGGCGAGCCCGGCCGGCGCTCGCTGCAGTTCATCGCCGACAAGGTGGAAGGCAACCTGCTGGCCGCGCACCAGGAAATCCAGAAACTGGGGCTGCTGTACCCGGCGGGCGTGCTGACGTTCGACAAGGTGCACGACGCGGTGCTGAACGTGGCCCGCTACGACGTGTTCAAGCTGTCAGAGGCGATGCTCGGCGGCGATGTGCCGCGCCTGACGCGCATGCTCGAAGGGCTGCGCGGCGAGGGCGAGGCCACGGTGCTGGTCCTGTGGGCGTTGACCGAGGAAATTCGCGTATTATCCAAGGTCCGGCAAGGGCTGGCGGCTGGCAAGCCGGCGGGTGTGCTGATGCGCGAACTGCGCGTCTGGGGCCCGCGTGAGCGCCTGGTGCCACAGGCTGCGCAACGGTTGTCGATGCCGCAGCTGGAGGCCGCGCTGGCCATGGCCGCGCGGCTGGACCGCCAGGTCAAGGGCCTGGCCGACCTGCCAGGCGCCGGTGGCGCGGCGGGCAGCCTGCCAGCCGAACCATGGGACGGCCTGCTGCAGCTTGCGCTGCTGATCGCGCGGCCAGCCTGACGTCCCGGACCCAGGCAGCGAACCAACCAGATTACTGCCGGCAGCCGCGCCGGCGCTTCGACATCGCGGCACCCACAGCAGACCGGGCTGGACCCGGACACCATCATGACCGAGTTCGATCTCCACGCTTACATGAACCGCGTCGGCCAGCAGGCCCGCGCGGCATCGCGCGCCATGGCGCGGGCCTCCACGGCCGACAAGAACCGTGCGCTGCTGACGATTGCCGCGGCCATCCGGCGCGATGCCGGCAAGCTCAAGGCCATCAACGCGCGCGACGTGGAGCGTGCCCGCGCCAACGGCCAGGACGCCGCCTTCGTGGACCGGCTGACGCTGTCCGACAAGGCCATCGACACCATGGCCGCCGGCCTGGAACAGATTGCCGCGCTGCCGGACCCGATCGGCGAGATCAGCAACATGAAGTTCCGCCCGACCGGTATCCAGGTGGGCCAGATGCGCGTGCCGCTGGGGGTGATCGGCATCATTTACGAATCGCGCCCGAACGTGACCATCGACGCCGCGGCGCTGTGCCTGAAGTCGGGCAACGCCACGATCCTGCGTGGCGGCTCCGAGGCGATCGAATCGAACACGGCGCTGGCCGCGCTGGTGGCCGAGGGCCTGGCGGCCGCCGGCCTGCCGGGAGAGGCGGTACAGGTCATCGAGACCACGGACCGCGCTGCCGTTGGCCGCCTGATCACGATGAACGAATACGTCGACGTGATCGTGCCGCGCGGCGGCAAGAGCCTGATCGCGCGCCTGATCGAGGAAGGCCGCGTGCCGATGATCAAGCACCTGGACGGCATCTGCCATGTCTATATCGACGACGATGCCGACGTGGAAAAGGCCGTGCGCATCTGCGACAACGCCAAGACGCAGCGTTACGCGCCCTGCAACACGATGGAAACGCTGCTGGTGTCGCGCCAGATCGCGGCCACCGTGCTCCCCCCGCTGTGCCGCATCTACCAGGAAAAGGGCGTGGAACTGCGCGTCTGCGCCGATACGCGCGCCACGCTGGAAGCCGCCGGCTTCAGCGGCCTGGTTGACGCCACCGAGGAAGACTGGCGTCTGGAATACCTGGCGCCGGTGCTTGCCATCCGTACCGTGGATGGTCTGGACGCGGCGATTGCGCATATCAACACCTACGGGTCGGCCCACACCGATTCGATCGTGACCGAGAACTACAGCGCCGGCATGCGCTTTATCCGCGAAGTGGACTCGGCCAGCGTGATGATCAATGCCTCGACGCGATTTGCCGACGGCTTCGAGTACGGCCTGGGCGCCGAAATCGGCATCTCGAACGACAAGCTGCACGCCCGTGGCCCGGTAGGGCTGGAGGGGCTGACGTCGCTCAAGTACGTCGTGTTCGGTCACGGCGAAGTGCGCACGTAAGGGAAGGCGGGAACGCAGATGCTCTGGGTCAAGGCTTTCCATATCCTGTTCGTCGTCTCCTGGTTCGCGGGCCTGTTCTACCTGCCGCGCATCTTCGTCAACCTGGCCATGGAAACCGATCCGGCCAGCGTGCGCCGCCTGCTGCTGATGGCGCGCAAGCTGTTCCGGTTCATGACCATGCTGGCAGTGCCGGCCGTGGTGTTCGGCCTGTGGCTGTTCCTGGGCTACGGCATCGGGCGCGGCGCGGGGCAGGGCTGGATGCATGCCAAGCTGGCGCTGGTGGTGGTGCTGATCGGCTATCACCACGGCTGCGGCGTGCTGCTGCGCAAGTTCGAACGCGGCGCCAACACGCGCTCGCACGCGTTCTACCGCTGGTTCAACGAGCTACCGGTGCTGGTGCTGTTGGCCATCGTGATTCTGGTTGTCGTAAAGCCGTTCTAAGCTGTCGGATTCCTACTGTTTTCGATGAGGTCGTGATGAGCAAGCAGGTCGAATACTTCCTGGCGCCGCAGTCGCCGTTCGTCTACCTGGGCCATGCCCGCTTTGTGGAAATCGCCAACCGCCACCAGGCACAGGTGCTGCTGAAGCCGGCCGATCTGGGCAAGGTGTTTTCGGTTTCGGGCGGACTGCCGCTGGCGCAGCGTCCGCCGCAGCGCCAGGCATACCGGCTGGTCGAGCTCGAACGCTGGAGCAGCTTCCTGGGCATTCCGCTGAACCTGCATCCGACGTTCTTCCCGGTGTCGGGCGATGCCGCCGCCAAACTGATCATCGCGGCCCAGCTGGCGCATGGCACGGCCCGTGCGCTGACGCTGACCGGTGCCATCACGCGGGCGGTCTGGGCCGAACAGCGCAATATCGCCGACGGCGCGACGCTGGCGCAGATCGCCGACGAGAACGATCTCGATGGTGCCAGCCTGCTCAAGGCCAGCGAAGGCCAGGCGGTGCAGGCCGCTTATGCGCAGAACACGCAGGATGCGATTTCCGCCAATGTGTTCGGCGCGCCGTGGTTCGTCTACGACGGCCAACCGTATTGGGGCCAGGACCGGCTCGACTTCCTTGACCGCGCGCTGGCGGCAGGCTGATCGGCACACCGGACCCACGCCTTGCCCGTCCGCGATGCGGACGTTTTTGTTTTCTGGAAAGACTCGCCATGACCCAAGCCTTCTTTGCACCTTGCCCGCGTGGCCTTGAACCGGCACTGGCCGAGGAGCTGCGCGAGATTGCGCAGTACCCGGCCGTGGTGGCAGCGGCACCGTTCGAGGTGCATCGCGAAATGCCGGGCGGCGTGACGTTTTCGGGCGAGATGGCCGCGGCCTATGCGGTCAACCTGCATTCGCGGATTGCCAGCCGCGTGCTGCTGCGCGTGGCGCAGCGCGGCTACCGCCACGAGGACGATATCTATTCGCTGACGCGCCAGCAACGGTGGGAGCAATGGTTCTCGCCGGACGAGACGCTGCGCGTGGACATCACCGCCCACAAGTCGCAACTGCGCAGCCTCAATTTCACGGCGCTGCGCGTCAAGGACGGGGTCTGCGACGCCATGCGCGAGCGCCTGGGCGCACGCCCGAGCGTCGATACGGTCAGTCCGGACGTCCGCATCTATGCACACCTGACCGAGACCGACTGCACGCTGTACCTGGACACCACGGGCGAACCGCTGTTCAAGCGCGGCTGGCGCATGGAGAAAGGCGAGGCGCCGCTCAAGGAAAGCCTTGCCGGAGGCATCCTGCGCCTGGCTGGGTGGGTGCCTGGCCAGACCGGCCGGCCGTTCTTCGATCCGATGTGCGGCAGCGGCACGTTCCTGGTGGAAGCCGCGCAGGTGGCGCTCGGCATCGCGCCGGGCGTGGGCCGCACGTTTGCGTTCGAGTGGCTGAAGGGGGCGGACACCAAGGTGTGGCAGGCGTTGCGTGCCGATGCGCAACGCGCGCGCGAATCGGCCGCCAGCCGCGCCGCGACGCTGCAGATCGCCGGTTCCGATATTTCGACGGACATGCTGGCGATGGCGCAGGCCAACTGGCAGCGTGCCGGCCTGCCAGGCGATATTTCGCTGAAGCAGGTGGATGCACGTTTCGTCCAGCCGCCGTTTGCGGAGCCGGGCCTGATGATGATGAACCCGCCCTACGGCGAGCGGATCGCCGTGCGCGGCAATCGCCGCGATGCGATGCAGGACGCGCCGCCCGACGAAGTGGAAGAGGCCGCCGCCAACCAGTTTGCCAGCGCCTTTGCCACTACGCTCAAGCAGAATTTTGCGGGCTGGCAGGCGTGGGTGTTCACGGGCGATCTGTCCATCCCCAAGCGGCTTCGGCTGAAGGAATCGCGCCGCACGCCCCTTTACAACGGCAATATCGAATGCCGGCTGTTCCGGTTCGACATGGTGCGCGGCGGCAATCGGGAAGGCCAGAAGAAGGATTGAGGCGTCTTGCTCCTCTGTCCCGCAGCATGGGGAGAGGGGGCGAGCGCAAACAGGCGGGCGCAGGAGCCCGATCAGACCAGCCTGTTGCGCCCGGTCATCGCCGCGCCGTTGCGCGAAAACTCCGACAGGAAGCTTTGCAGGCTGACCACCGGCTCCTGCAGCATGTGGCGCGGCAGGTCGAACAGCGCGTAGAAATATTCCTCGTTGCCCTCGCAGCGTTCCGCTGGCAGGCAGTATTGTTCCCAGTCCATGCAGGCCGGCGTGTACATGCCGTTGCCAGGCCAGAAGAACGGCACGATGCGGCCCTCGCGCAGCCCTTCGATCAACGCCGCGGGCGCCTCGTACGCTTCGGCCGACTCCACCTGGGTCATCAGCCCGGCGCGCGTTTCGATCACCATCAGCGTGGCATGGCCCTGTGCGGTCAGCAGCAGCATGCCTACCGGGTTCGGGAACAGGTAGTACTCGATAAAGCCATAGCGCGCCGCCGTCTGGCGTACGCGGTCAGCCATGACCGGATCCGACAGGAACGAGTACGAATGGCGCGTGAGCAGGTCGCGCAGCGTGCGCGAGATCGACGCGAAGTATTGCTGCTGGAGCGCGTCGATTTCGTCGTTCAGCCGCGCCACCATGTTCGGATCGTGCTTCTTCACGTAGCGGTCGATCAGCCCGTGGTTGAAGCCCTGCACGGCGATGCTTTCATCGGCCGTACCCGTCAGCAGGATGGTCTTGCACGGCAGGTCTTCCAGCGCCTGGCAGAATTCAAGTCCGTCCATCTGCGGCATGGAGTAGTCAACCACGACCACTCCGGGTTGCAGGAAGCGATGCACATCGTGGATCTGACGATGGATGCGGTCGACATCGAGCTGCACCGTGCGGCGTTCGGACAGGAAGGTCAGGTCGTCGTGCGTGACGCGCACCGGCAGGAAGGCGGGATGCCGCGTGGCATACGCTTCGCGAATCCACGTCAGCGCGTCGCGCGGATCGGTGAAGCTGACCACCGCGCGCGATGCATCCATCTGGAAAGCCAGGCTGTCGATAAACGACTTGCTGTCGTCCACCAGTACCGTCAGTACTGGGTGATGGAAAACCGACAGGTTCCGGTCGTGCGCGGGGAATGTCATGGTGCGATCAAATCTGGCCGCCGGCCGCAAGGGGAAAAAGAACGGGGCAAGCCAGTATAGCGCCTGCACCTGCATGCGCAACCAGACCACGCAAAAGGAAACGGCCAGCGTTGGTTGCTGGCCGCACTACTTCGATTTTATTGATTTCAGGTCTGCGCGTTTCTTTATTCACTTGGCAGAACTGCGGGCCTGACGGCCACTGCCGAAGATTAACGGCAGCTTATTCCACGGCCTTGAACATGTCCTCCACCACCTTCTTGGCGTCGCCGAACACCATCATGGTCTTGTCCATGTAGAACAGCTCGTTGTCCAGGCCCGCGTAGCCGGCGGCCATCGAACGCTTGTTCACGATGATGGTCTTGGCCTTGTAGGCTTCCAGGATCGGCATGCCGGCGATCGGCGATTTCGGATCGGTCTTGGCAGATGGGTTCACCACGTCGTTGGCGCCCAGCACCAGCACCACGTCGGCCTGCCCGAATTCGCTGTTGATGTCCTCCATCTCGAAGACCTGGTCGTACGGCACCTCGGCCTCGGCCAGCAGCACGTTCATGTGGCCCGGCATGCGGCCTGCCACGGGGTGGATGGCGTACTTCACCGTCACGCCGTGCTCGGTCAGCTTTTCGGTCAATTCTTTAAGTGCATGCTGCGCACGGGCCACCGCCAGGCCGTAGCCGGGCACGATGATCACGGTCTCGGCGTTGCTCATCACGAACGCGGCGTCGTCGGCCGAGCCGGACTTCACGTTCCGCTGCGCCTGCGCGCCAGCGGGGCCGGCAGCAGACGCCTCGGCGCCGAAGCCGCCCAGGATCACGTTGAAGAACGAACGGTTCATCGCGCGGCACATGATGTACGACAGGATGGCACCCGAGGATCCCACCAGCGAGCCGGCGATGATCAGCATCGGGTTGTTCAGCGAGAAGCCGATGCCCGCTGCCGCCCAGCCCGAGTACGAGTTCAGCATCGACACCACCACGGGCATGTCGGCGCCGCCGATCGGGATGATGATCAGCACGCCCAGCACGAAGGCGATGGCCAGCATGATCAGGAACGGCAGCCACGACTGCGACAGGAAGAAGATCACGCCGAAGCCGAGCATGGCGATGGCGAGCAGCAGGTTCAGCCAGTGCTGGCCCGGGAACACTACCGGCGCGCCCTGGAACAGGCGGAACTTGTAGCGGCCCGACAGCTTGCCGAACGCGATGACCGAGCCCGAGAACGTAATCGCCCCCACGAAGCAGCCGATGAACAGCTCGATGCGGTTGCCCAGCGGGATCAGGTGCGTACCGGCCGGCGTGATGCCGAACGCGGCCGGCTCCGCCACGGCAGCCACGGCGATAAACACCGCGGCCAGACCGATCAGCGAGTGCATCGCCGCCACCAGTTCCGGCATCTTGGTCATTTCGACCTTGCGTGCCACGTAGGCGCCAATGCCGCCGCCCACCACCAGCGCGCCGAAGATCAGCGCCAGGCCGGTGCCGACCGACGACTGCGCGGCGCCCACGGCCAGGAACTCGTTCTTGAGCTTGACGATCAGCACCAGCGTGGTCACCACGGCAATCGCCATGCCGATCATGCCGAACGCGTTGCCCTTGCGGGCCGACGCCGGGTGCGACAACCCCTTCAGGGCCTGGATGAAGCAGACCGACGCCACCAGGTACAGCAGCGTCACAAGGTTCATGCTGATGCCTTCCATCACGCACCTCCCTTGGCGGCTTCAGCCCCGGCCTTGGCGCGTGGCTCCTTCTTCTTGAACATCTCCAGCATGCGCTGGGTCACCAGGAAGCCACCGAACACGTTCACCGCGGCCAGTGCCACGGCCAGCGTGCCCATCACGCGGCCCACGCCGCCTTCGGTCAGGCCGGCCGCCAGCATGGCACCGACGATGATGATGGCCGAGATCGCATTGGTCACGGCCATCAGCGGGGTGTGCAGCGCGGGCGTGACCGTCCACACCACGTGGTACCCCACGTAAATTGCCAGCACGAAGATGATCAGGTTGATCACCGTGTGGTTCACCATCTCCATCGACTTCTCCTCCGTTGCTTTTGAATACTGCCGAGCGTCGCGTCCGCGCAGGCGGGCTGGAACTGCAGGATCAAGCTTGCCGGGGACGCGGCGGGCCGTGGCGCAGGGCTCTTTCAGCGCCGCGGCATCTTCAGACGGGATGTCAGGCGGCCTGCTGCCTGACGACCTGGCCGTCCTTGCACATCAGGCAGGCGGCGACGATGTCGTCTTCCAGGTTCAGCGTGTAGCGGCCATCCTTGTCGATGATCAACTTCAGGAAGTCGAGTACGTTGCGCGCGTATAGCGCGGACGCGTCGGCCGCCACCATGCTGGCCAGGTTGGTATGGCCGATCAGGACCACGCCGTGGCGCTCCACCACTTCGTCGGCCACGGTCAGCGGGCAGTTGCCGCCCTGCGCGGCGGCCAGGTCGACCACGACCGAACCGGGCTTCATCTGCTTGACGGTGTCCTCGGCCAGCAGCACCGGGGCGCGGCGGCCGGGGATCAGTGCGGTGGTGATGATGATGTCGGCTTGCGTGGCGCGCTGGTGCACCAGTTCGGCCTGCCGGCGCATCCAGTCGGCCGGCATCGGGCGTGCATAGCCGCCCACGCCCTGTGCGATCTCGCGCTCCTCGTCGGTCACGAACGGCACGTCCAGGAACTTGGCACCCAGCGATTCGATCTGCTCCTTCACGGCGGGGCGCACGTCGGAGGCTTCGATCACCGCGCCCAGGCGCTTGGCGGTGGCGATGGCCTGCAGGCCGGCCACGCCGGCACCCAGGATCAGCACGCGGGCGGCCTTGACGGTTC
Organism: Ralstonia sp. 25mfcol4.1; assembly: GCF_900104095.1. Classification (GTDB taxonomy): domain Bacteria; phylum Pseudomonadota; class Gammaproteobacteria; order Burkholderiales; family Burkholderiaceae; genus Cupriavidus. The sequence continues at coordinate 153,120 of NZ_FNJO01000011.1, forward strand.
CGGCCGCGGTCATCAGCATCGGCATGAACCGCTGGTAGTGGTGCGCGGCCACCAGCACGGCCTTGTAGCCGGCGATGTTGGCCTGCGACGACAATACGTCCATGCTCTGCGCACGCGTGGTACGCGGCGCGGCCTCGAGCGCGAACGCCGTGACGGCGGCGCTGGCCATGCGCGCGTTGTTCTCCACGTCGAACGGATTGAGCATGCCGACCAGTACGGATCCAGCCTTCATCTGCGCGCGCTCGGCATCGTCGGGCGCGCGTACCTTGAGCACAAGTTCGGCGCCCAGCGCATCGGCACCGGAGCCCACGCGGGCGCCGGCCGCCTCGAACGCGGCATCGGGAATACTGGCACGCACACCGGCGCCGGCTTGCACCGTTACCTGATGGCCCTGCGCTACGTACTTCTTGACGGTCTCCGGGGTGGCGGCGACACGCGTCTCACCTGCCCGCGTCTCAAGCGGGATACCGATATGCATCGTCAATTTCTCCTGTCTGGCGTCGTTCGTAATCTGGTCGGGCCAACGTCCTCGCCCGTTGATGCATTGCAAAAGAATGCGTCAATTTTTGCGCAGCTTACCCGAAACTTACGTTCGGTGGTGACTCGCCGGTCGGGTATATGTGCTTTCACCGAAACTCATCTTTTCTGCTCATGAAATGACTCGTTTGATGCACATCGGATTACCCTGAATTCCGCCATTGATGGAATGGCATCGGCGTCACCTGCAATCTTGACGCCGATTTGATACGGGGCTGCGTATCGTGGCGTCCACGTCTCTTTCGAGGCGTTTTTTCCAATTCGTCCACGGTTTTTCATTCATGATTGCAACCCGCCTGATGACCTCGGCGCCGGCCTCGCTGGCCGCCGCCATCCTGCTTGCCGCCCCGTTTTCCAACGCCTTCGCGCAGCAGGCGGCCCCGGACGCCCCGCAGCCAGCGTCGCCGCACACCTTCACGGCCAACGTGTCGGTGGTGTCCGATTACCGCTACCGCGGGATCAGCCAGACCGACCGTCGCCCGTCCATCCAGGGCGGCTTCGACTACGCGCACGTGAGCGGCTTCTACGTCGGCAACTGGAACTCGAGCATCAGCTGGCTGGGCGATGCCGACGCGTCGGTGTCCGCGCCCGTCGAGATGGATTTCTATGGCGGTTTCAGGAATACGTTCAAGCTGGCCGACCAGGAATTCAACTATGACCTGGGCGTGCTGGAGTACTACTATCCGGGCGGATACACGGCCACGCGTCCGTACACCACCGAGTTGTATGCCGGCATCGGCTGGGGGCCGGTCTTCCTCAAGTACTCGCACGCGGTGACCAACCTGTTCGGGTTCGCCGACAGCAAGAACAGTTACTACGTCGATCTGACGGTCAACGTGCCGCTGAATGTGTGGGGCCTGACGCTGAACGCGCACGTCGGCTACCAGGGCGTGCAGCATTTCAGCGACGCCTCGTACACGGACTGGAAGGTTGGGCTGACGAAGGACCTGGGTAGTGGCTTCTCGCTGGCCGTGGCCTATCTCGACACGAACGCCAGCAAGGCTGCCTACACGAACACGCGCGGACGCTACCTGGGCAAGGCGACGGCCTTGGCGTCGATCACGAAGACGTTCTGAGCGCCGGATACGTGCTGGCGGCCCGCATCTTTACGCGTTCTTGATGGCGGGCCGGCCAAACGCTGCATCAAATTGAGGCCAGTCTCCCTAGCATGGAACCATGTTCAACAGACGATCCGCCCCGCGCGGATCTTCGCTTCATGCGACAGTCATCGAGTCTCGCCGTGGCGTTTGCATCGGTTCCGCGACGCCGTGCCATTGCCCAGGATCCATGGATTCGCCTGCGGCTGGCCGTCTCGTCGTCACAGGTCTTCGCGCTGCGCCAGACGCTGCATCGCGCGATCGGCAACATGGCCCGGATCTACGTGGTGGAAGTGGATCATCGCAACGGCGAGACCGCGCTGCACGTGGAGGTGGAGCGCGGCGACCGCGACGCGGCCATGCACGCAATCATGGCGGCCTTGCCCGCGGCCGAATTTGGCGTGGCGACGATGCTCGGGGACGACCATGGCACGCATTGACCCGCAGCGCGGCGCAATTGCCGATGGCCTGTGGCTGCCGATGGTCACGCCGCTGCGCAACGACCAGGTGGATATCGATGACGCCCAGCGCCTGGCGTCGCACTACGCGGCGGCCGGTGTCGATGGCCTGATCGTGCTGGGCACGACGGGCGAGGGCGGCCTGCTGACCGATGCCGAGCGGTTCATGCTGACGGCGGCGGTGCTCGAAGCCGTCGACGGCGCGCTGCCGGTGATGGCCGGCGTGGGCGGCGTGGCCACCCACGCCGTGTGCGATCAGGTGCGCCGGCTCGACCGCCTGCCGCTGGCCGGCTACCTGGTGCCGCCGCCGTACTACCTGCGCGTGTCCGACGAAGGCATCGCCTGGCATATGCGCAGCGTGGCGGCCCAGACTGGCAAACCGCTGATGCTCTACAACGTGCCCAAGCGCACCGGCTGCACGATTTCTCCCGAACTGGCGTGGCGCCTCGCCGCCCATCCGCAGATCGTGGCCGTCAAGGAATGCGACCCGGCCGGCATGCGCTCGCTGGCCATGCAGGACCTGATCGGCGTGTATTGCGGCGACGATGCGTCGATGCTCGACCACCTGCTGCGCGGCGGCCAGGGCATCGTGCCGGCTGCGGCGCACGTACGCCCCGACCTGTTCGTACGGCTGCTGCATCTGGCGCGCACCGGACGCGACGAGGCCGCGCGGGCCCTGTTCCGGCAGCTGTCGCCGCTGATCGGGCTGATGTTCGCCGAGCCCAATCCGGCACCTGTGAAAGCCGCGCTGGCGCTGGCCGGCATGACCACGGCCGAGGTGCGTCGCCCGCTGATGCCGGTGTCGAAGTCACTTGTGGCCCGCATCGACGCGGCCATCGCCGAGCTGCCCCCCATGCTGACGGCCGAGGCGGCCTGAAACTCCGCGCGCCATGCACGTTCGAACGGCAACCGGTAAAATGCCGGATTGCTTAAAAAATGTGCATCATGTCACGTGAATGGATTGCCAGCGTCACGGTTGCCGCCGTCATTGAACGCGGCGGCCGCTTTCTGCTGGTGGAAGAGGAAACGGCAGATGGCCTGCGTCTGAACCAGCCGGCGGGCCACCTGGAGCCGGGCGAGAGCCTGATCCGCGCCGTTGTCCGCGAAACGCTCGAAGAAACCGCCCACACGTTCGAACCCCGCGCGCTGCTCGGCTGCTACATGAGCCGCGGCCGGTCGTCGCGCGACGGTGGCGATACCACCTATATCCGCTTCGGCTTCACGGGCGACCTGGGCTCGCTCGACGCCGGCCGCCAGCTCGATACCGGCATTGTCCGCACGGTCTGGATGACCGCCGAGGAATTGCGCGCCTGCGCCGATCGACATCGCTCGCCGCTGGTCATGGCATGCGTCGACGATTACCTGGCCGGCAAGCGTTTTGCGCTCGACGTGCTGCATACCCATCCCACCGCCATCGCCGGCGCCACCGATGCTGCCCTGGCCGCGGTGACGGGGCAGGCACCGGGGCAGGCACCGGGAGCGGCATCGTGAGCGGCAAGCGGGTGGTTGTGGGCATGTCGGGGGGCGTGGATTCGTCGGTCACGGCATGGCTGCTCAAGCAGCAAGGGTATGAGGTCATCGGCCTGTTCATGAAGAACTGGGAAGACGATGACGACAGCGAGTATTGCTCCACGCGGCAGGACTGGCTCGACGTGGCGTCCGTGGCCGACGTGATCGGCGTGGACGTGGAAGCCGTCAACTTCGCCGCCGAATACAAGGACCGCGTGTTCGCCGATTTCCTGCGCGAATACTCGGCGGGCCGCACGCCGAACCCGGACGTGCTGTGCAACGCCGAAATCAAGTTCAAGGCCTTCCTGGACCATGCGATGTCGCTGGGCGCCGAACTGATCGCCACCGGCCACTATGCGCGCGTGCGCCAGGCCTCCAACGGCAGGTTCGAACTGCTCAAGGCGTTCGACCATACCAAGGACCAGAGCTATTTCCTGCACCGGCTGAACCAGGCGCAACTGTCGCGCACGATGTTCCCGCTGGGCGAAATGCCGAAGACCCGCGTGCGCGAGATCGCCGCCGAAATCGGCCTGCCGAACGCGAAGAAGAAGGACTCCACGGGCATCTGCTTCATCGGCGAACGCCCGTTCCGCGACTTCCTGAACCGCTACCTCCCGACCAAGCCCGGCCCGATGGTGACCGACGAAGGCAAGGTCGTCGGCGAACACATCGGCCTGGCGTTCTACACGCTGGGCCAGCGCAAGGGCATCGGCCTGGGCGGCAGCAAGGACGGCAGCGGCGATGCGTGGTACGTGGCGCGCAAGGACATGGCATCGAACACGCTCTACGTCGTGCAAGGCCACGACCACCCCTGGCTGCTGAAGCCGGAACTCGACGCGGCAGACCTGTCGTGGGTCGCCGGCGAACCGCCGGCCGCGGGGGCGACGATGTCGGCCAAGACCCGATATCGGCAAAGCGACGCGCCGTGCACGGTCGTCAAGGCCGAAGGCGATGAACTGCGGCTGTCGTTTGCCGAGGCGCAGTGGGCCGTGACGCCTGGGCAGTCGGCCGTGCTCTATGACGGGGAGGTTTGTCTGGGTGGGGGGATTATCCGGTAGGGGGAAAGGGCCGTTGGGCCCTTTTTTCGTCGTATCTAGAATTCCCCGACGGGTTTGACCGCGCTCTCGCCTGTCAGCAAATCGACACCCAAGGTCGTTCCCCCGGTAACTTTTACGGGCCCCGCGTTGGCTGCCAGCCACAACGTCCCTTCGAATAGGGTATTCAGCAGCGGCATTCTGCTGGAGTCGTAATAGCTCACCTTGAGCTTGCAGGCATCCTCATACCGGGATTCCCGGGCAGAGATGGATTCGCGGCCCAGATACTGCACGGTCACGTGGGTGCGCCGGGCCTCTATATCGAGAGCCAGGCCGTCCAGATGCCCGCGCCGGCTGTCCGGATCCGGATCGGGCCTTGCTTCGTTGTACTCAATCAGTATCAGCGATAAGCTTTCATTTGCCTTCATGCCCACCAACGTCGGTACGCCGACTTTGCCGGTCACTCGATTTTGGTATTCGAAACGACGGTATTTGCTGACGTTGCGGTCGTATCCCCATTGAACGACGCCGAGCGGAAATATCATTTCGCTCGGATCAACATAGACATCTGTATAGATCGGGAAGGAGTCGGGCCGGTAGGCAACCCTATCGTAGAGTGTCAGCTTTTTTACTTCCTGCCCGCGAAACTGCGTATCGACCAAGTCCTTCGCGCCGAATTCGATCATACCTTCGAACTTCCACAGGTTGACCAGCGCCTGGATCATCTGGCCGTCCGGTATGGTCTTCGTCAGACACGATTCGTCAAAATCGGCGTGCCGCGCAACCGGCGGCGTATCGCCGGGAGGGATGTTTCCTCCGGCCAGACCATCCTGCTTCTCATCGTTGGACCCGCCACAGGCGGCGGCAATGCCTGCCACCAGTACTAGTGCGCATGTTCTCTTCATTTTCCAGAAACTCCGGGAAGGGTTGAAGGGGCGCGTGGATTCTCGGTGGTCTGGTGCCACCTTGTTTATGAGTTCAACTACACTTCATTGGCCGATCGCGGTCAGGACAAATTCTTTTTCCCCGACAATATACGTATCTGCAACCACACCCGGTCTCAAGATGAAACCTTTCAGTGTCGGTGAAAACATTATGCAATCGCTTAGATTAAGTTTAAGCCATTGTTCGTCTTGAAATTTCTCTACCCCTTCTGCATTCGAGGTGAAAGGGAATGTCCGTGGAAGCTCTTCATGAAAAAGATCAAATACACTAACCACAAAGAAATGCGATGAATGGTCCAAAGCTAGAGCATTGGAAATAAATTTCGCATCGTCATCAAAGATGGCCTTGTCATCGATCGTGTCCACAAGCCATCCTCGCGCTTCGATCGCAGAAACAATCAGATGCCCTTCAGGGGCGACATACTGTTTAAGTTTCATGAGGGCGTCGTTCAGTTCGTGATTCCTATTTTTTGCCATATCTGATCTCCCGTTTCGTTCTGCCCCTTCCGTTCTGGAATTCAATCGTAGTCCGTCCGTCCTTGCTTGGCCGCAAAATCACTTTTGACGCGTCGTCGAGTGTCCCGATCTTCACTGGTCCCCTCTTAGTGATTTCCGTTCGCACGCCTTGAGGGTTAAGCGCCCTGAAATCCCGATTCGCAGTGTCGTCACTACTGTTCGGTACTGACTCAATTGAAGTGCCCCGCGTGCCGCGCGCGCCGGGGTCGCCTCCGCCGAGGTCGTGGTTCAGGCTCGCGTAGAACAGGTCGTTGAGCGTCCACCAGTCGTCGAACGAAAGCGTCACGCTGCCCAGGTACTTGCCGGTCTGGCTGCTGCCCGAGTCGTCGACCGTGGCGCTGATGCGAAACGGGATGCCCTGATGCCAGCGGATGACCAGGTCGCTTTCGCCGGGCCGTGCGCCGGCGTCGTCGGCCGGCACGATCTGGATATCGGCCTCGGCCGTGGGGACGCGCTTGAAGTTCTCCAGCCCCTGTTCGATGTCGCGCAGGTTCAGGATGTCGCCGGGCCGTGCCGGGAGCGCATTTCACTGGGTGGCGCGCGGATTGGAATCTTCGGTGAAGCGGATCGCGCGGATGCGGCCGGGCAGCACGGTCAACGTCAGCGTGCCCGATTTCAGGTCCTGCGGCGCGGCCAGTACGCGTGTGGTGACATAGCCTTTCTGCACCAGCGCGTTCTGCACGCGGGCCATCACGATATTGATGCCGTGCGAGCCCAGGCAGCGGCCGGTTGCCGCATCCGCCGGCAGACTGGCTGCGGCAAGCGCCCATTGGAAGCGCTCGGCGGCGTCGCCCGCCAGCGACAGGTGATCGATCCGGAAGCAGGGGGATTCGTCGGCGGGAAGCGCCTCGGTGGCCGTGGCGGCAGGGCGTTGCAGCCGGACGTCGGTCTCCGGCTCCATGCGCTCGCGCAATGCGCGCTCGCGCTCCTGTTGCCGGATCAGTTCAGGCGTATTTGAATCGCGTGGTGGTGCGCCGGGCGCCGGCTGCGCAAGGGCCATGCCGGCAAGGCCGGGCAGGGTAACGATACTGGCGACCAGCCGCCATAGCCGGTAAAGATGCGCGAATCCGCGCGCGTTACGATGACTTGTCCTGACCTGTTAATGCCCCACGTCGCGGCTCCGAAGCTGAATCGGCGCATTGGGATGCAATGAGACAGGAGGTGAACATTGCGTCCACCGATCGTCCGCGCGCCAGATCAGCGCGGGACGTTAGCGAGAGGCGCTAGAGGTGAAAATCGTAGAACGCTTGAAGTCTTCCGAACAACGGTGGAAAAATGCTTACCGTTGTATTGCGCCTACGATGTGTGTCAGATCGGCGGACAATCTGTCTCGGACTTTTCCGAAGGTTCAACCCTTCGGCGGCTCCGTATCGATGAACGACTGGCGCTTTTCGATCTTGTCCTGGAAGGCAACCAGGTTCGGGTACTGGTCGCGCCAGGCGATGTCCGGGAAGCGGAAGTCCAGGTACGCCAGCGCGCAGCCCACGGACACGTCGGCCAGGGTGTAGTGGATGCCGGTGCACCACGGCTTGTCGGCCAGGCCCTTCGACATGGCGGCCACGGCGGCGTCGATCTTGCCGCGCTGGCGCGCGACCCAGCTTTCGCTGCGTTCGGCGGGCTGGCGCTGCGTGGTTTCCAGGCGAACCAGCAGGGCGGCGTCCAGCAGCCCATCGGCGAGGGCTTCCCAGCAGCGCACTTCCAGGCGCTCGCGGCTGCCCTGCGGAATCAGGCGGCTGACGGGCGACAGCGTGTCGGCGTACTCTGCAATCACGCGCGAATCGAAGACCGCGCCACCGTCTTCCATGATCAGGCACGGCACCTTGCCGAGCGGGTTGAACTGGCCAATGATGGTGTCGGGCGACCAGACGTTCTCCTCGATCATCTGGTAGTCGATCTTCTTCTCCGCCAGCACCACGCGCACCTTGCGCGCATACGGGCTGGTCTGGGACGCATACAGCTTCATGTTCTCCCCTTGAGCTTGTTATGAAGTGCATCGGCGCTCGGTGGCACGAGGTGCGCTGGCAGGCGCGGCGGCGTGCCCGATGGACTTCATAACAGGCTAACGGATGGGCGAGCGCGAGTATACATGCGGAGTAACGGGAATGCGGCATCAATGCGGCCTTGCGCACGCATGGAGGGCTGGCGCCCACAGCGACCCGCACAGGGCCATGGGGCGATGGTAAAATCCCGCGTTGCGCGTTTGGCCGGACGGCGTGAGCCGTCTGCCGAACCGGCCCTTGCATCGGCAGGGCGATGCGGCGGATTCGTCGCATCTGGCCCTTGTCGCGTGGTTCCTTGCGCCCCCGCACGAACCTCCACATTCCTCTTTTCTCCCGGTTGCCAGCATGTCCACGTCTTCCCTTTCGCCGCTCACCGCCCTGTCTCCCATCGATGGCCGCTATGCCGCAAAGGCCGATGCGCTGCGCGAATGGCTGTCCGAGGCGGCTTTCATGCGTAACCGCGTGAAGGTTGAGGTCAACTGGCTGATCGCGCTGGCCCAGGCCGGCCTGCCCGACGTGCCGAAGTTCTCGGCTGCCTCGGAAGCCAGGCTGCAGTCGCTGGTGGACAACTTCACCGAAGCCGACGCCGCCCGCATCAAGGACATCGAGGCGGTCACGAACCACGACGTGAAGGCCGTCGAATACTGGCTCAAGGAGCAGGTCAAGGGTAACGCCGAACTGGAAGCCGCCAGTGAGTTCATCCACTTCGCGTGCACGTCGGAAGACATCAACAACACGTCGCACGGCATGATGCTCAAGGGTGCGCGGGACGGTGTGATCGTGCCGACGCTCAAGCGCGTGCAGGCCCGCCTGGTGGAACTGGCCAAGCTCAACGCCACGCAGCCAATGCTGTCGCGCACGCATGGCCAGCCGGCCAGCCCCACCACGCTGGGCAAGGAATTGGCCAACGTGGCGGCCCGCCTGGCCCGCGCCATCGAGCGCGTGGAGCGCGTGGAACTGCTCGGCAAGATGAACGGTGCCGTCGGCAACTACAACGCCCACCTGTCGGCCTATCCGTCGTTCGACTGGGAATCGTTCTCGAAGCAGGTCATCGAGCAGCGCCTGGGCCTGACGTTCAACCCGTACACGATCCAGATCGAGCCGCACGACTACATGGCCGAGCTGTTCGATGCCGTGGCGCGCGCCAACACGATCCTGCTCGACCTGAACCGCGACGTGTGGGGCTACATCGCGCTGGGCTACTTCAAGCAGAAGACCAAGGCCGGTGAAATTGGCTCTTCGACGATGCCGCACAAGGTCAACCCGATCGACTTCGAAAACTCGGAAGGCAACGTCGGCCTGGCCAACGCCGTGCTGCGCCACCTGTCGGAAAAGCTGCCGGTCTCGCGCTGGCAGCGTGACCTGACCGATTCCACCGTGCTGCGCAACATGGGCGTGGCCTTTGGCTACAGCCTGCTGGCTTACGAGGCCTGCCTGCGCGGCCTGGGCAAGCTCGAAACCAACCCCGAGCGCCTGAACGAAGACCTGGACAACTGCTGGGAAGTGCTGGCCGAGCCGGTGCAGACCGTGATGCGCCGCTTTGGCGTGCCCAATCCGTACGAGCAGCTGAAGGAGCTGACGCGCGGCAAGGGCATCTCGCGCGAGGCGCTGCAGACGTTCGTGCAGGGTCTGGCGATTCCCGACGACGCCAAGAAGCTGCTGCTGGAAATGACCCCGGCCAGCTATATCGGCAAGGCCGTGGAACTGGCCAACCGCATCTGACCGCCGCCAGGCGCGCCGCGATATGCCGCGGCGCCGCAATGTAATGGAAGAGGGCTGACCCGAAGGGGTTGGCCCTTTTTGTTTGCCGCGCAAGTTTCGAAAGAAATGACCCGGCTGATGCCAGCGGCCCGTGCCGCGTGGCGCCCGGGCGCGTTACGATCGGTTCCCGGGCGGCGGGTGCGACATCTCGACACATCAAATGATTTGAACAACATCATGAAGTTCGGCGCTTCCAACGCACAGCCGGGCACCTAATAATGCGAGAATTGGCAGCGAATGACCGGACGGCTACTGCAAGAGACTGTCTTGGCGCCGACATAGCAGAATAAGTAATAAGGATCGAAGGGATTGACTGACATGGGTTTCAAAGCATCCGGGCCGGGGGGCCAGGCGACGTACACAGCCACCGCCATCGGCCTGCACTGGCTGATTGCCTTTGGCATCTTTGCCGCGTTCGGGCTAGGCCTGTACATGACGGGCATTCCGGGGCTGACGCCGACCAAGCTCAAGCTGTTCTCGTGGCACAAGTGGCTGGGCGTGACGATTTTCGTGGTGGCCGTGCTGCGCGTGCTCTGGCGCGCCACGCATGCCGCCCCGCCCGTGGCGCCCGGTACGCCGGCCTGGCAGGCCAGGGCCGCCGCCGCCGCGCACCATCTGCTCTATCTGCTGATCCTGATCGTGCCGATCACCGGCTATCTCTACAGCTCGGCCGCCGGCGTGCCGGTGGTGTACCTGGGCCTGTGGAAGCTGCCGTCGCTGATCGAAGCCAGCGACACCCTGAAGCCGATCCTGAAGTCCGCCCATATCTGGCTGAACTACACCATGGCCGTGATCGTGGTGGTCCATGCCGCCGCCGCCATCAAGCATCAGGTGGTGGATCGCGACGGCACGCTGGGTCGCATGATCCCGTTCCTGCGCTGATTCGCCGCCGTACCGCAACCGCTTTGCCTGACCAACCGGCCGTGATGGCCAGTCACCACTGGAGTCTCAGATGAAACGCATGTCCCGTCCCGGCACGATCTTCGTGGCGGCCGCCCTGGCAACGGCTGGCCTGGCCGCAAACCTGGCGTGGGCCCAGATCGATGCCGCCAAGAGCTCGGTCACGGCCACCGCCAGGCAGATCGGCGTGCCGATGGAAGGCAAGTTCAGGAAGTTCGACGCCACCGTCGACTTCGATCCGGCCAAGCTGGCCACGTCCTCGGCCAAGGTCGAGATCGACGTGTCCACCTTCGAGATCGGCGATGCCGAGACCACGAAGGAAGTGAAAGGCAAGGACTGGTTCGACGCCGGCAAGTATCCGAAGGCCGTGTTCCAGTCGACCAGCATCAAGGCCGGCGCCGCCGGCAAGTACGACGTGGCCGGCAAGCTGACCATCAAGGGCAAGACCGTCGATGTGACCGTGCCCGCCACGTACAAGCAGGAAAACGGCAGCCAGGTGTTCGATGGCGTGCTGCCGATCAAGCGTACCACGTTCAACATCGGTGACGGCGAGTGGAAGGACACTTCCGTCGTGGCCGATGAAGTCCAGATCAAGTTTCACCTTGTGACCCCGGCAAAGAAGGGCTGAGGCGGGCTTGTTCCGCTCACAGCTCCTTGGCCGTTTTTTTTACCGACCTTCCTCTCCAACTTCTTGACGGGAGACTCAACATGAAAATCCGTACCCTGATCGCCGCAGTTGCCGCAGCCTCCGCCGCTCTCGCCGCCGGCACCGCCATGGCCAACGCCACGACGTACAACATCGACCCGACCCACACTTACCCGAGCTTCGAGGCCGACCACCTGGGCGGCCTGTCGAAGTGGCGCGGCAAGTTCGACAAGTCCAGCGGCGTGGTGACGCTGGACCGCGCGGCCAAGGCCGGCACCGTCGATATCAAGATCGACGCCGCATCGATCGATTTCGGCAACAGCAAGCTGAACGAGCACGCCAAGGGCCCCGAAATGTTCGATGTCCAGGCCTTCCCGGATGCCACGTACAAGGGCAAGTTCTCGAAGTTCAAGGGCGACGTGCCGACCGAAGTGGATGGCGTGCTGACGCTGCGCGGCGTGTCGAAGCCGGTGAAGCTCGAGATCAAGGAATTCAAGTGCATCCAGCACCCGATGCTCAAGCGTGAGGCTTGCGGCGCCGACGCCGTGGCCCAGTTCAACCGTGCCGACTTCGGCATCGACTACGGCGCCAAGTACGGCTTCAAGCAGGACGTGAACCTGGCCATCCAGGTGGAAGCCGTCAAGGCCGACTGATCACGGCAGGACACTTCTGGCGGAAGTTGCGCCAGTGGGGAAGTTGTCATTTCTCCAATACATGATGGAAACATGAGCCAGCAGCGTTGCTGGCTCATTTTTTTTGCCGTTTGCATACCCCCCTTCATGCAGCAGGTGGACTGTTGTACGGTTCAGAATTGCCACAGTACAATGGTTCGCCGCAGTCCCACCCTCAGGGGCGGCGTTCGCCCCGGTTTCCGCCGGCTGGCGCGCGCGTCCCGCAAACAGGTCACGCGCATCGATATGAGCATTGGCTGCATTCCCTGATTGGTAGTTTCGCCGCAAGACCCTTGCCTTGAGCTGTACCCGGCCGACGCCCGCGGGCGCCGTGTCCCGCAGCGTTTCTCGGAATTCCCTGGCGCGATACCGTGTACTCCAAAACGCAAATCGATCCGGTAGTTAGCTTCCGCAACTCGCAGGGCGAGCAGGTGCGGGGCACGATCATCAATCTCCAGCGCAAGTCGCTGGTGATGGAAATCTACAATCCCTACTCGATTGTCCAGGTCAGCGAAGTATTGAGCGAGCTGAGCGTGCGCATGGGCGCGAAGAACGCGTACCTGGGCAAGGCAGTGGTCATGAGCCTGGTGAACACGGGCCTGACCGCCGTGGTGTCGCTGACGCTGATCGACGAGTGGCGCGAACTGACCGACGTGAACGATGCACCGAAATCGGTTGCACGCGAAGCCGAAATGTTCGTGCAGGACTGGGATACGCGCTTCAATATCCGCCGCGACTACCAGATCGTGGTCAACGAGATGCGCGCCTATCTGTCGGAAGTGTCGCGCTGGGTGGAGCAGGTGGACCTGACCGAGTCGCTGCCCAAGAAGGAAGGGCGGTTGCGCGAGGACGTGTTCTACGAACTGGCAACGCCCCTGATGGGGAAGGTGAAGACTTACCTCGACTGGCTCGAGGATGAGGCCCAGCGCGTGGACCAGGAAGTGGCGCCGGTGCATCGCACCTATGCCCAGGCCGCGCTGCATCCGTTGCTGCTGCGCGCGCCGTTCGTTTATCGCACCTTCACGAAGCCGCTCGGCTACGCGGGCGACTACGAGATGGTGAACCAGATCCTGAGCGATCCACAGCAGGGTCCCACCACTTACTTCCAGATCGTCAACACGGCATTCCTGAAGGCGGCGGTGGCCACGGCGCACCGTAACCGGATCGACCTGCTGGTGGATTACCTGACCCGCCAGGCTGAAAGGGCGCGCGCCGAAGGCCGCCAGTTCCGCGTACTGAACGTGGGATGCGGGCCGGCGTTCGAGATTCAGCGGTTCGTGCGCGAGTACCCGAATCCGGAGCTGCTGTCGTTCCAGCTGGTCGACTTCAGCGAGGAAACGCTCGGCTACACGCGCGCGTCGGTGGAGCGTGCGGCCGCCGGGGCGGGCCATAAGGTATCGGTCGAAATGGTGCACCAGTCGGTGCACGACCTGCTCAAGCGCCGCATTGCGGCGGACGATCCGAGCGTGCGCGAATTCGATGCCGTCTACTGCGCCGGGCTGTTCGACTACCTGTCCGACAAGGTCTGCGCGCGCCTGCTCCAGTATTTCGCATCGCGCTCGAAGCCCGACGGTCAGGTGCTGGTCACCAATGTCCACTCGGACAATCCCGAGAAATTCGGGATGGAGCATTTGCTCGAGTGGTATCTGATCTATCGCGACGAGGCCGGGATGTCCTCGCTCTTGCCGGAGAACTCGCATGCCCACCGACTCTATGTCGATGAAACCGGCGTCAATGTCTTCGCCGAAGCCACTATCCGCTGAGGTTCCGGACGCCGAAGACCCGGCACCACCCGCCAAGGTCATGAGCCCGAATCAACTTTACGCCGGATACCAGTCCGAGCTGGCCGACTTTCGCCTGGCGTTCAGCCGGGGCGGCGCCTACACGGCCATTGCGCTGGTGCTGCTGGGCGTAGGGTTGGACTACGGCCAGTATCCGCACTTGCAGCTGCCGTTCGCGATTGCGCGCGTGGTGGTCTCGCTGATGATCGCCGGTGTCATCGTGGCGCTGTACAGCCAGGCTGGGCGGCGCTTCGCGCCGTGGCTGACCATGACGTGGCTGCTGCTGCCGCAGATCATGATTGCCTGGATGATCTCGCAGACCGAAGGCGTCGAATCGCCGTATTACGTGGGCCTGAACCTGGCAATCTTCGCGTCGGGTATCGCGTTGCCATTCGGGCTCTGGCAAAACCTCGTGTTCGGCATCCTGTCGTACGTGCTCTACGCGGCCGCGTGCCTGCTGCATCCGGGCGGCGTCGAACCGATGGGCACATTTATCGTCAATTCGCTATTTCTGCTGTTTGCCGCGGCGGCCAGCGGCGTGTACACGTTCTTCAATGAACGTGCACGTTTCATGCTGTTCCGGCTGAAGGCCGAGGTGGCCGACAAGAATACCGAGCTGGAAGTCATCAACCGCAAGCTGGTCGACATCAAGGGCCAGATGCTGCAGCAGGAAAAAATGGCGGCCATCGGTACGCTGGCGGCGGGCCTGCTGCACGAGGTCAACAACCCGGTGAACTTCTGCCTGATGGCCATCGAGGTGGCCATGGAAGAGCCGGCGGCCAAGTCGGAGCCGATGCTGCAGGAATGCCTGGTCGACGCCAAGCAGGGCATGCAGCGCATCCAGCATATCGTGTCCGATCTGAAGACGTTCGCCTATCGCAAGCCTGGCGCCGAGGTCGAAGGCACGCCGTTCCTGTTCGAGAAGGCGCTCGATTCGTCGCAGCGGCTGACCGCGCACGAACTGCGCGGCGTCAAGATGACGCGCGAAATGCCTGACGATACGCTCGTGATGGGCGACGAAGCGGCCATTATTGGCGTCCTGATCAATTTGTTCTCCAATGCGGCGCTGGCCATGCGCAAGGCAGGCACCAAGGATCCGGCCATCCATACGACCGTGCGCTGGCAGGACAAGCGCCTGCATGTGACCGTCAAGGACAACGGCCCCGGTATCGCCGCCGAACACCTGGCGCGCGTGTTCGAGCCGTTTTTCACCACGCGCGAGGTAGGGCAGGGGCTGGGTCTCGGCCTGTCGATCAGCTATGCGGTGATCGAGCGCCACGAAGGCGTGCTGTTCGCCGAAAGCGAAGTCGGCCACTGGGCCGCTTTCAGCTTCGACCTGCCGCGTGCGGAGTAACGCTGTCATGACCGATACCACGCAGCCGCGCCCCACCATCCTCTACGTCGATGACGAAGAGATGGCCTGCAAGTATTTCGCGCGCGCAGTGGGTAGCGAATACGAAGTACTGTCGGCCAACGGTGCCGACGAGGCGGTTGGCATCCTGCGCGCGCACCATGCCCGGATATCGGTGCTGGTGACGGACTTCCGCATGCCCGGCCGCGACGGCGGCGACCTGCTTCGGCAGGTGGCCCAGGAGTATCCGCAGATCGTGCGCATCCTGGTCACCGCCTATGCCGACAAGGACATGTTGCTCCAGACCGTCAATTCCGGCGAGGTGTTCCGCATCCTCGAAAAGCCGATTGGCGTGGCCGATGTCCGCGAGATCCTTCGGCTGGCGGGCGACCGCTTCCGCGAGCGGGCGGTGCGCCAGCAGCGGCTGATGGCCATCGACGAGACGCTGGCCTTCCTGGCGCACGAACTGAACACGCCGCTGGCGGCCATCGCCAATTTCGCGCTCGGTATCGGGTCGCGGGTCGATGCCGAGTACAGCCAGCAGCGTCAGCAGGAAATCGGCCGGGCGGCCAGCGCAATGCACGACAACGCCCAGTATTGCCTGGCGGTGCTGTCGTCGTTTCTCCAGTCGGTGCGCAGCAGCGCGGGCGGCGCCCCGCCGAAGCCGGGCGCCGGACAGGAAGTCAGCGCCGGTGCGCTGGTGGCGTCGTTGCTGGATACCTATCCTTTTGCCGATAACCAGCGTAGCTGGGTGCAGGTGGAGCTGGAGGGCGATTTTCCGGTGCCCACGCTGCCCAACTGCGTGGCACTGGTGCTGTCGTCGGTCATGAGCAACGCGTTGCGCGCGTTGGCCGAGGTTGGCAACCCGTCGCTGCGCTTCGTGGTGGTGGCGGGCGAGCGCCCCGAGATCCGCATTGCCGACAACGGCCCGGGCATTCCGCCCGAAATCATGGGACGCCTGCTGGTGGATCCGGTGACCACGCACGCATCGGCGGGCGGTAGCGGGATGGGCATGATCTTCTGCAACCGGGTGATGCAGTCGTTTGGCGGCGGCATCCGGATTGCGTCGGCATCCGGCGCGGGCACCACCGTAACCCTTGATTTCCCAAATTTCAAGAATCGTATGCACAGGAGTGATCGATGACCGAACCGAATACCACGCAGGCACCCCCGGCGATTCTGTTCGTCGACGACGAAGCAACTGCGGTCAAGTATTTCCAGCGTGCCATTGGCCAGCTGGCGCCGGTGGTGACCGGCCAGTCCGTGGAAGAGGGCAAGGCCATGCTGGACGCCCATGCCGACAGCCTTGCCGTGCTGGTGTCCGACCAGCGCATGCCGGGCGAGTACGGCAACGAACTGCTGCGGTATGCGCGCGAGCGGTATCCGCATATTGTGCGCATCCTGACCACGGCCTATTCCGAACTCGACCAGACCGTCGAGGCCGTGAACCAGGGCCAGATCCATCGCTATATCAAGAAGCCGTGGGACATTACCGCGCTGCGCATGGAACTGAAGCAGGCGCTGGAGTTGTCCGGGCTGCGCAAGGAGCGCGACCAGCTGGTGCGCGAAAAGCTGATGGTGCTGCAAAAGCAGACCGTGTCGTCGCGCGTGGGCATGATCCACGCCCTGTGCGCCAGCCTGATTGGCCCGGGACGCTTCCAGCCGGTGGAGACCTATCTGTCCGGCACCTATCTGGCGGGCGCGCACAACGCCGAGCCGGACTGGCAGCGCCTGGACTATGCCGATCTGGTGGGCGCGGAAAGCCAGCGCAGCGGTTCGTTCGGCCATGCCGTCAGCACCACGCTGACGAAGCTGCGCGGCGCTGGCCGCTCCGCTGGCGACGCGGCGGCGGTACTGGCCGAAACGCTGGGCGCCTCGGTCCGCCGCGACGGCGACGTGATTACCTGGACATCACCTGACACGCTGAACGAATTCGTGTCCCGTCCCGTGGCCGAAGCGGTATCGGCCCAACATGCCGGATGGCTGGCCGTGCTGCTGTGGCTGGAGGAAGCCGGTGGCGCGCTGCACCTTGTGCGCGAAGGCGACGCCATTGCCGCACGCGCCGGCACCCGGGCAGATTCGTTCGCCGCGGACCGCCTCGCGGTGTGGATCGAGCAGCTGACCGAGGCATAGCACTGGTTTGTTCACCTCTGCCGCCGCGCGGCAGAGGGCAGGCAAAGAAAAAGGCACCCGAAGGTGCCTCTTTCTTTTGCCGCTCGGGCTCTCGAACCGTCAGGCCTGCGCCCCGTAGTTCGGATCGTTGCGGTCGGGAGCATCGCCGCCTTTCTTCTCGCCCTTGACCAGGTCTTCGCGCTTCACGCCCAGCCACATGGCCAGCGCTGCCGCCACGAACACCGACGAATAGATACCGAACAGGATACCCACCGTCAGGGCCAGTGCGAAGTAGTGCAGCGTCGGGCCGCCGAAGAAGAACATCGACAGCACCATCATTTCGGTCGAGCCGTGGGTGATGATGGTCCGCGACATCGTGCTGGTAATCGCGTGGTCGATCACCTCGTGCGTGCTCATCTTGCGGTACTTGCGGAAGGCCTCGCGAATCCGGTCGAAAATCACCACCGACTCGTTCACGGAGTATCCCAGCACCGCCAGGATGGCTGCCAGCACCGACAGCGAGAATTCCCACTGGAAGAACGCGAAGAAGCCCAGGATGATGACCACGTCGTGCAGGTTGGCGATGATGCCGGCCACCGCAAACTTCCACTCGAAGCGGAACGACAGGTAGATCACGATACCGGCTACCACGCACAGCAGCGCCAGCAGGCCGTCGGTGGCCAGTTCCTTGCCCACCTGCGGACCGACGAACTCCACGCGCTGCAGTTTCACGTCAGGCGTGGCCGCCGTCAGGGCGCCCATCACCTGCTCGCTTTGCTGCGCCGACGTCACTTGCTTGCCGTCCGGACCCTTCTGCAGCGGCAGGCGGATCATCACGTCGCGCGAGGTGCCGAAGTTCTGCACCTGCACGTCGGTGTAGCCGAGCTTGCTGACCTGGCCCCGGATCTTTTCCAGATCGGCGGTCTGCTGGTAGTTGACCTCCATCACCGTGCCGCCCGTGAACTCGATCGACAGGTGCAGGCCCTTGTGCCAGAGGAAGAAAACAGCGGCGGCAAACGTCAGGAAGGACACCACGTTGAAGATCAACGCGTGCTTCATGAACGGAATGTCGCGCTTGATGCGGAAGAATTCCATGATGTGTTCCTGATATGTCCTGGCTTACTTGGCGACCGGTGCGTCCGCATCCGGCTTCCAGACCTGGCCGATGGCCAGGCTCTGGAGCTTCTTCTTGCGGCCATACCAGAGGTTGACCAGGCCGCGGTTGAAGAAGACCGCCGAGAACATCGAGGTCAGAATACCCAGGCAGTGCACCACGGCGAACCCGCGCACCGGGCCCGAGCCAAAGGCCAGCAGCGCCAGGCCGGCGATCAGCGTGGTCACGTTCGAGTCCAGGATGGTGGCCCACGCGCGGTCGAAGCCGATGGCGATGGCCATCTGCGGCGACGCGCCGGCACGCAGTTCCTCCCGGATCCGTTCGTTGATCAGCACGTTCGCGTCAATGGCCATACCCAGCACCAGCGCGATAGCGGCGATACCCGGCAGCGTCAGCGTGGCCTGCAGCATCGACAGCACCGCGATCAGCAGCAGCAGGTTGACACCGAGCGCGAACACCGAGAATACGCCGAACAGCATGTAGTACAGGATCATGAACGCCGCGATGGCCGCAAAGCCGTAGGCCACCGAATCGAAGCCCTTCTGGATATTGTCGGCACCCAGCGACGGGCCGATCGTGCGTTCCTCGATGATTTCCATCGGGGCAGCCAGCGAGCCGGCGCGCAGCAGCAGGGCCAGGTCGTTGGCGGCTTCGGTCGAGTACGAGCCGGTGATCTGGAAGCTGGAACCGAGTTCGGACTGGATCGTGGCCACGGTGAGCACTTCGCCCTTGCCCTTTTCGAACAGGACGATGCCCATCGGTTTGCCGATGTTCTCGCGCGACACGTCGCGCAGCACGCGGCCGCCCTGGGCGTCCAGCTTGATGTTCACGGACGGGCGCTGGTTCTGGTCGAAGCCGGCCGAGGCGCTTTCGATGCGGTCGCCGGTAAAGATCACCTGCTTGCGCAGCATGACGGGGGCACCGTTGCCTTGCGTGAACAGTTCGTCACCGAACGGCACGGGGTCGCCCGGACGCGGATTGCGCACGGCCGGGTCGGCCAGGCGGGCTTCCAGCGTGGCGGTGCGGCCGATGATGTCCTTGGCCTTGGCGGTGTCCTGCACGCCCGGCAGCTGCACGACGATACGGTCGGCGCCTTGCTGCTGGATCACGGGTTCGGCCACGCCGAGTTCGTTCACGCGGTTGTGCAGCGTGGTGATGTTCTGCTTGACCGCGGCGTCCTGCACCGCCTTGCGGGCGGCCTCGGTGAACACGCCCACCACGTTGGTGCCGTCGATCGAGAAGGCCAGCTCGCGCAGGTTGTCGGCCAGGATGCCGCGCGCGCGGTTGGCGTCGTCGGCGTTGCCGAAGCGCACGGTCAGGCGGTCGCCATCGCGCTCGATGCCGCTGTGGCGCACGTTCTTGTCGCGCAGCAGCGTGCGCGCATCGCCGGACAGGCTGTCGAGCTTCTTGTCGACGGCGCCCTTCATGTCCACCTGCAGCAGGAAATGCACGCCGCCGCGCAGGTCCAGGCCCAGGTACATTGGCAGCGCGTGCAGCGCGGTCAGCCAGTGCGGCGAGCCCGACAGCAGGTTCAGTGCGACCACGTAAGTGGCATCGTTGGCGTCGGGATTCAGCGCGCGCGACAGCACGTCCTTGGCCTTGAGCTGCTCGTCGGTGGTGCGGAAACGCGCCTTGACCGAGCCCGATTGCCCGGAGACGTCAAAAAAGACGCCGTCCGGCTGCAGCTGGTTCTGCGCCAGGATTTCCTCCACATGCTTCTGCATGGACAGGTCGACCTTGACCGTGGCCTTGGCCGACGATACCTGGACAGCGGGAGCCTCGCCGAAGAAGTTCGGCAGGGTATAGGTGATGCCGATGGCGAGGGCCACCAGGATCACGATGTATTTCCAAAGCGGATAGCGATTCATCTTCGGCCAGTCATTGCAGTTGGCATGCCGACAAGTCGCGCACGAGGCGCGCCGGTTCGGCTGGACCGGTTGGCAAACAGCCGCCTGGCAGCCCGGTCACGCGTCCGGAAGGAGCGTGGAGGCTGGTGCAGGCGGCTGCGCAGGGCAGGGTCGGCGGAGCGTCTGGCGCCACACGACACCTGCCGGGATCAGGCTGGGAAGACCGTCCGGGATCAGAGCGACTTCAGCGAGCCCTTCGGCAGCACGGTGGTCACGGCGTTCTTCTGCACGGTGATTTCCGTGCCTTCGGCCACTTCCAGCGTCACGTAGTTCTCGTTGACCTTGGTCACACGGCCCAGGATACCGCCGGCGGTCACGACTTCGTCGTTCTTTGCCAGGGCTTCCAGCATGGCCTTCGATTCCTTCTGGCGCTTCATCTGCGGGCGGATCATGATGAACCACAGCACCGCGAACATCAGGATGATCGGCAGGAAGCTCATCAGGCCACCGGCCGCGCCGCCGGCACCGGCGGTCTGCGCAAAAGCGTTCGAAATCAGCACGTTACTTCTCCGTCACAAAGGTCAATCAGGGAATCGGGCATTCTATCACCCGGTTGTTGTCCCGCCTTGGCATTCTAGGGCGAATTACGGGTTTGTTCGGGGTGCTTTACAAGTACTTTGCGTACGTTGCAGATAACACCCCGCAGGCTTCCGTTGCGGGCAGTTATTCGACCAGCAGGCCGCCAAAAGTTCGGTTGCCTGTCTGGTTTTCAGAACATTCTCTATTTGGTGCCGCGGGCGCGGTTTTCGGCGAACTGGCGGCGGAACGCCTGGAAGCGGTGTTCCTCGATAGCCGTGCGCATCTCGCGCATCAGTTCCAGGTAGTAATAGAGATTGTGGATCGTGTTCAGCCGTGCGCCCAGAATCTCGCCCACGCGGTGCAGGTGGTGAAGATAGGCGCGCGAGAAATTGCGGCAGGTGTAGCAGCCGCACTGCTCGTCCAGCGGGCGCGGGTCGTTGCGATGCGCCGCGTTGCGGATCTTGACGTCGCCAAACCGGGTGAAGAGCCAGCCGTTACGGGCATTGCGGGTGGGCATGACGCAGTCGAACATGTCCACGCCGTGCGCCACGCCGGCCACCAGGTCTTCCGGCGTACCGACGCCCATCAGGTAGTGCGGCTTGTGCGCGGGCAGGCGCGGACCCACGTGCTCCAGCACGCGCATCATGTCTTCCTTGGGCTCGCCCACGGACAGGCCGCCGATGGCGTAGCCGTGGAAGTCCAGTTCGGACAGCCCCGCCAGCGATTCGTCGCGCAGGTCCTCGAACATGCCGCCCTGAACGATGCCGAACAGCGCGTTCGGGTTGGCCAGGCGGTCGAATTCGTCGCGCGAACGCTTGGCCCAGCGCAGGCTCATGCGCATCGAGCGGGCGGCCTCGTCATGCGTGGCCGGACGGCCGTCGATCTCGTAGGGCGTGCATTCGTCGAATTGCATGACGATGTCCGAGTTCAGCGTGCGCTGGATCTGCATCGAGATCTCGGGCGACAGAAACAGCTTGTCGCCATTCACCGGCGACGCGAACGTCACGCCTTCTTCGGTGATCTTGCGCAGTTCTCCAAGCGAAAACACCTGAAAACCACCCGAATCGGTCAGGATGGGCTTGTCCCAGCCGATGAACTTGTGCAGGCCTTCGTGCGTGTCCACCACGTCCAGGCCCGGGCGCAGCCACAGGTGGAACGTATTGCCCAGGATGATCTGCGCACCGATCTCGTTCAGCTCCAGCGGCGACATCGCCTTGACCGACCCATAGGTGCCCACGGGCATGAAGATTGGCGTTTCTACGACGCCATGGTTTAGCGTGACGTGGCCACGGCGCGCGTTGCCATCGGTGGTCAGCAGTTCGAAGTTCAGCATGTTCGGTTCTCGGAATCGGTCGGTCGCGCGGTGTCAGTCGCGGCGGGTCAGCAGCATGGCGTCGCCGTAGCTGAAGAAGCGGTAGCGTTGCGCCACGGCATGGCGATAGGCGGCGCGGATGGCCTCGACGCCGGCAAGGGCGGACACCAGCATCAGCAGCGTCGACTTGGGGAGGTGGAAGTTCGTGATCAGCGCGTCCACCGCGCGGAAACGATAGCCGGGTGTAATGAAGATGTCGGTGTCGCCGTTGCCGGGGCGCAGCGTGCCGTCCTCGGCCGCGGCCGATTCCAGCGCGCGCAGCGACGTGGTGCCCACCGCGATCACCCGGCCGCCGCGGGCGCGTGTGTCGCGCACGGCATCGGCCAGTTCCGGGGTCACGGCGTACCACTCCGAGTGCATCTTGTGCTCGGACAGGTCTTCGGTGCGCACCGGCTGGAAGGTGCCGGCGCCCACGTGCAGCGTCAGGAAGGCGCGGCGGATGCCGGCGGCGTCCAGTCGCGCAAACAGCGCATCGTCGAAATGCAGGCCGGCCGTCGGCGCGGCCACCGCGCCCGGGTTGCGCGCGTACACGGTCTGATAGCGCGTTTCATCATAGGCGTCGGGATCGTGCGTGATGTACGGCGGCAGCGGCAGCCGGCCATAGCGTTCGATCAGGTCGAGCGCGGGTTCCGGGAAGCGCAGCGTGAAGAACTGGTCCACGCGCGGGCCCACGGTGACCGTGAAGGCGCCATCGGCCAGGTGCAGCGGGCTGCCTTCGGCCGGCGTCTTCGACGCGCGCACCTGGGCCAGCACGGTATGGCTGTCCACCACGCGCTCGACCAGCACTTCGATCCGGCCCCCGCTGGGCTTCTGGCCGAAAAAGCGCGCCTTGATCACGCGCGTGTCGTTGAAGACCAGCAGGTCGTCGGGGCTCAGGTATTCGAGGATGTCGCTGAACGCGCGGTCCACCAGCCGCACCGCATCGGCGGTGTCATCCGGCGCCGTCCGCTCTACCACCAGCAGGCGGCTGGCGCTGCGGTCGGGCAGGGCAGACTGCGCGATCAGTTCGGGCGGTAGCGGGAAATCGAAATCGGACAGGGTCAGCATTGCGGTTCAGCGGGGAATTCGGGGGCAAAGCGCCAGGCAATACGCGAGCGGGGCAGCACTCCGGAACGAAGTGCCGCCGCAGGCATCGGTACGGCATGGGTACAATCGGCGAATCCGACATTGTAAGGCTTGGGCGCCCGGCTTCGCCCGATGCCCGCTTGTGACCCCTATATTCCCGCGCTGATGCCAGGCACCGCCACCGACCCGATCGACGATCCTGCCCCGACGGCCGCACAGTCCACGCCGCCCGCCACGACTGGCGGCAAGCCGGCGGGGCGCGGCGCGGCCAGGGCCGATGCCAAAGGTGATGCCAAGGCCGGCCAAAAGGGCGGCGACAAGGCCGGTGAAAAGGCCGGTGAAAAGGCCGGCGAAAGGGCCGGCGACAAGCCCAAGCCGTCGTCGGCCGTGGCCCGGCTGGCCAAGCTGGGCCTGCGGCGGCCGGTCGACCTGGTGTTGCACCTGCCGCTGCGCTACGAGGACGAAACCACGCTGGAGCCAATCCGCGACGCCATCCGCCGTGCCGGCATGGGGCTGGCTGCGCAGGTCGAAGGCGAGGTGGTGTCGAATGAGGTGACGTTCCGCCCGCGCCGCCAGCTGGTGGTCAAGATCGCCGACGAAACCGGCGAACTGACGCTGCGCTTCATCAATTTCTACGGCAGCCAGACTAAGCAGATGGCCGAAGGCGTGCGCCTGCGCGTGCGCGGCGAGATTCGCGGGGGCTTCTTCGGCGCCGAAATGGTCCATCCCACGGTACGGCCGATCACGCCCGACGAACCGCTGCCCGACCGCCTGACGCCGGTCTATCCGGCCACGGCCGGCATTTCGCAGGCCTATCTGCGCAAGGCCATCGGCGGGGCGATGTCGCGCACGCCGATGCCGGAGACCCTGCCCCAGGCCATCCTGCGCGGACCGCTGGCGCCGCTGAAGCTGACCCCGCTGATCGACTGCCTGCGCCTGCTGCACAACCCGCCGCCGCAGGAAAGCGAGGCCGCGCTGGCAGATCGCTCTCATCCGGCCTGGGTCCGCATCAAGTTCGACGAACTGCTGGCGCAGCAGATCTCGCTGCGCCGCTCGCAGGCCGCGCGCAAGGAAAAGAACGCCCCGTCGATGCCGCGCCGCGCGGACGGCCTGCTGACGCGCTTCCTGGCGGCGCTGCCGTTCCGGCTGACCGGGGCGCAGCAACGCGTGGTGGAGGAAATCGCCGCCGACATGGCGCTGCCGCACCCGATGCACCGGCTGTTGCAGGGCGACGTGGGCAGCGGCAAGACCATCGTGGCCGCGTTGGCCGCCTGCCAGGCCATCGACGCGGGTTACCAGGCCGCGCTGATGGCGCCGACCGAAATCCTGGCCGAACAGCACTACCGCAAGTTGTCGGCCTGGCTGGAGCCGCTGGGCGTGCCCGTGGCGTGGCTGGCCGGCAGCCTCAAGACGAAGGCCAAGCGCGAAGCCGTGGCGCGGGCCGAATCGGGCGAGGCCCGGCTGGTGATCGGCACGCACGCGCTGATCCAGGACGGCGTGAAGTTCGCCAACCTTGGCCTGGCCGTGGTCGACGAGCAGCACCGCTTTGGCGTGGCGCAGCGGCTGGCGCTGCGCGGCAAGGCGGCCGAAGGCGACGCGCCGGCGCCGGTCGACGAAAAGGTGCCCCACCAGCTGATGATGTCGGCCACGCCCATTCCGCGCACGCTGGCGATGACCTACTACGCCGACCTGGACGTGTCGGTGATCGACGAATTGCCGCCGGGCCGCACCCCGATCGTGACGCGGCTGGTCAACGATGCACGCCGCGACGAGGTGATCGAGCGCGTGCACCATGCGGCTGCCGAAGGGCGCCAGGTCTACTGGGTGTGTCCGCTGATCGAGGAAAGCGAGGCGCTGCAGCTGCAGACCGCCGTGGAGACCTTCGAGACGCTGGTGGCCGCGCTGCCCGACCTGCGCGTGGGCCTGGTCCATGGCCGCCTGCCGCCGGCCGAGAAGGCGGCCGTGATGGACGATTTCAGCGCCAACCGCCTGCAGGTGCTGGTGGCCACGACCGTGATCGAAGTGGGCGTGGATGTCCCCAATGCATCGCTCATGGTGATCGAGCATGCCGAGCGTTTCGGCCTGGCGCAGTTGCACCAGCTGCGTGGTCGCGTGGGCCGTGGCAGCGCGGAATCGGTTTGCCTGCTGATGTACCAGGCGCCGTTGTCACCCACGGCGCGCGAACGCCTGGCGACGATGCGCGAGACGACCGACGGCTTTGAAATCGCCCGGCGCGACTTGCAGATCCGGGGTCCGGGCGAATTCCTGGGGGCGCGGCAGTCGGGAGAGGCCATGTTGCGCTTTGCCGACCTGGAGACCGACGCCTGGCTGGTCGATTACGCCCAGGAAGCCGCCGAACAGATGCTGGACCGGTTTCCGGAGGCGGTGGAAGCACATTTATTGCGCTGGCTTGGCGGGCGCGAGCACTTTCTCAAGGCTTAGCAGCCTTCAGGGCGAGTTGTCTGATGCGTCAGTAAAAGTGGTGCATGCCTGACATTGCGTCGCCGATCTGACAGACGACACAATCGAAGCTAAAATCTATCGCCTAACCGGATTTGATTAATCATGACGCTCACCGAACTCAAGTACATCGTCGCCGTAGCGCGCGAGCGCCATTTCGGCCGGGCGGCCGAGGCGTGCTTCGTTTCGCAGCCGACGCTGTCGGTTGCCATCAAGAAGCTGGAAGACGAGCTCACCGTGCAGATTTTCGAGCGCGGCACGTCCGAGGTGTCCGTGACGGCCATCGGCGAACAGATCGTGGCGCAGGCCCAGCGCGTGCTGGAGCAGACCATGGCGATTCGTGAAATCGCCAAGCAGGGCAAGGATCCGCTGGCCGGACCGCTGCGCGTGGGCGTGATCTACACGATCGGGCCGTACCTGTTGCCGGCGCTGGTCAAGCAGATGATCGACACCGTGCCGCAGATGCCGCTGATGCTGCAGGAAAACTACACGAACAAGCTGATCGAGCTGCTCAAGCAGGGCGAAATCGACTGCGCGATCATGGCCGAGCCGTTCCCGGATTCGGGCCTGACGGTGCGTCCGCTCTATGACGAGCCGTTCGTGGTGGCCGTGCCGCGGGGGCACAAGCTGGCCGAGCAGACCAAGGTGGACCCGGACGAACTGAAGCAGCAGACCATGCTGCTGCTGGGCAGCGGCCATTGCTTCCGCGATCACGTGCTGGGCGTTTGTCCGGAGCTGTCGCGCTTCTCGCAGGCGGCAGACGGCATCCAGAAGACGTTCGAGGGCTCGTCGCTCGAAACCATCCGCCACATGGTGGCCAGCGGCGTGGGCATCACCGTGCTGCCGCGCACGTCGGTGCCCGATCTCAAGCCGCGCAACGACATGCTGTCGTATGTGCCGTTTGCCGAGCCCGTGCCCGACCGCCGTGTGGTGCTGGCCTGGCGCAAGAGCTTCACGCGCCTGCCCGCCATGGAGGCGCTGGCCAACGCCGTGACGGCGTGCGATCTGCCCGGCGTGCGCAAGCTCAGCAGCACACAGGCCGAGGAAGCCGTGGCGGCCTGATTTGCCAGCGCCGGCAATGACATCGAATGGCAGGGGGAACCCTGCCGTTTTGCTTTGGGTGCCGTATTCTCCACCCGTGAAGCAATCCCATACCTGGCACAGGGATATAGTCACGCGCTATTCGATAGGTTGAAATTATCAAATAGCCACATCGATAGCGCGGAATTAGACTTCTTCCATCGGTCGTGGGGCACGTCAGGCGGATGTGCCGGACCCCCGGAAACCAGTTGGAGAATCGTCATGGCAATGCTGAATCTTTTCGTGAGCGAATTCCGGCAGCTCAAGGCCGACGCGGCGCGCGACGGCGGCGCCGGACGGCTGCACCGCAAGGTGGTGCGCAAGGAAATCGGCATGGCCGTCGTTGCCCTGGGCGCGATGGTCATGTTCCTCGATGCGGCCCGGGGCCTGTCCGTCCTTGTGACTTGAACCTGATACGATAATGGCCGCTGCTCGTCCGTGTAGCGCGGGCGGTCGATCCTCGTGGCCAGACCAGAATGGAGCTTAGAAAAATGGCAAAGAAGAATGAGATGAGCGTGAACATCGGTATTTCGGACAAGGACCGCAAGAAGATCGCGGAAGGCCTGAGCAAGCTGCTGGCTGACACCTACACCCTC
Organism: Ralstonia sp. 25mfcol4.1; assembly: GCF_900104095.1. GTDB lineage: Bacteria > Pseudomonadota > Gammaproteobacteria > Burkholderiales > Burkholderiaceae > Cupriavidus. The sequence goes on from NZ_FNJO01000011.1 coordinate 180,550, forward strand.
TATCTCAAGACCCACAACTTCCACTGGAACGTGACGGGCCCGATGTTCAACACGCTGCATACCATGTTCGAGACGCAGTACACCGAACTGGCGCTGGCGGTTGACGCGATTGCCGAGCGCATTCGCGCGCTGGGCTACCCGGCACCGGGCACCTACAAGGAATACGCGAAGCTGTCGTCGATCGCCGAGGAAGAGGGCGTGCCCGAAGCCACCGAGATGATCCGCAAGCTCGTGGAAGGCCAGGAGGCCGTGGTGCGCACCGCTCGTTCGCTGTTCGCGGTGATCGACGCTGCCGGCGACGAGCCGTCGGCCGACCTGCTGACCCAGCGCATGCAGACGCACGAAAAGACCGCGTGGATGCTGCGCTCGCTGCTGGCCTGATTCCGGCCATGCCGCACACCGGTTGAACCGGTACGACGCGCCTTCGGCATGCCGAAGGCGCGTTTTTGCTTTGTATTGCCGGTAGTATTGCCGGAAGTTTCGTCAGAAGTCCGCCGCCATGTCCCATCCCTCCGCCGCCCCCCATCATCCGAGCCGTCTTGCGCTGTATGCGCGACTTGTGCGCATCGACAAGCCAATCGGCACGCTGCTGCTGCTGTGGCCCACGCTGTGGGCGATGTGGATGGCCGCCGGCGGGCCGCCGTCCTGGCAGATTTTCTGGATCTTCTTCGCCGGCACGTTCCTGATGCGCTCGGCGGGCTGCGCCATCAACGACTGGGCCGATCGCGATTTCGACAAGCACGTGAAGCGCACGAAGGAGCGGCCGCTGACCGCCGGGCTGATCGCCAGCTGGGAAGCCCTGGCCGTGGCCGCTGTGCTGGCGCTGATCGCGTTCGCGCTGATTTTGCCGCTCAACGGGCTGACCAAATGGCTGGCCGTGGTGGCGGCGGTGCTGGCCGGAACCTACCCATTCTTCAAGCGGTTCTTTGCGATTCCGCAGGCGTACCTGGGCATCGCCTTCGGGTTTGGCATTCCGATGTCGTTCGCCGCCATCCAGGGCGAGGTGCCTGCCGTGGCCTGGCTGATGCTGCTGGGCAATGTGTTCTGGGCGGTGGCCTACGACACGGCCTATGCGATGGTCGATCGTGACGACGACCTGCTGCTCGGCATGAAGACGTCGGCCATCACGTTCGGACGCTTCGACGTGGCGGCGATCATGATCTGCTACGCGGCCTTTCTGGCGCTGATGGCCTGGGCCGGCACGCTGCTGGGCCTGGGCTGGGCCTACTACGCGGGGCTGGCGGCGGCCGCCGTGCTGGCGGGTTACCACTACACGCTGATCCGCGAGCGGGACCGCATGAAGTGCTTTGCCGCCTTCCGGCACAACAACTGGCTGGGCGCCTGCGTGTTTGCGGGCACCTTTGCGGCTTACCTGCTGAAATAGACCTGTCGTTTTCTCCGCTGGCCCATGAAACGGGCGAGCGGAGAAATCACGTCAATCCTTGCCGAACTCGGCACCCATCTCGCGTCCGCGCGTGGCGGCGGCATGCATGGCCTTGACGAAGGCGTCCTTCATGCCGCTGGCGTCCATCGCCGTCAAGGCGGCATAGGTGGTGCCGCCCTTGGACGTGACGCGCTCGCGCAGCGTGGCCACCGGCTCGGGCGATTCGGCCGCCAGCGCCGCCGCGCCGCGGAACGTTTCCACGGCCAGTTGGCGGCCCTGGTCGGCGGACAATCCCATTTCCACCGCCGCGCGCTCCATCGCTTCCACAAAATAGAACACGTAGGCCGGCCCGCTGCCCGAGATCGCGGTGACGGCGTCGATCTGGTCGTCATTGTCCACCCAGACGCACTGGCCGACGGCTTCGGCCACGGCCGTGGCGATATCTCGGTCGGTGCCGGACAGCCCCGGGGCTGCGGCCAGGCCGGTCATGCCCATGCCGGCCAGCGCAGGCGTGTTCGGCATGGCGCGCACCAGACGGCTGCGGCCCAGCCAGCGGGCCAGGTCCTGCAGCCGGATGCCGGCCGCGACGCTGATGATGAGGTTGTCGGTCAGCAGCGGCGCAAGCGGGGCGATGGCATCGCGGAACTGCTGCGGCTTGACGGCCAGCACGATCACGTTGCTGGCGCCAAAGGCGGCATCGGGCGCAGCCAGCGCCTTGACGCCGCTCTGGGCCAGACGCTGGCGGGCATCTTCCGAGGGGTCGACCACGCGGATCGAGCCGGCCGGCACGCCACGGGCCACCAGGCCGCCGATCAGGGCGGAGGCCATGTTGCCGCCGCCGAGGAAGCCGAAGGTGAGGGAATCGAGCATCAAGTTTCCTGGTATGCCGGCGCGATACATGTCGGCCAGCGTTTTTTATGTCATGGGGTGCGAAAGACCGGCGCGGACCCTGCCGGGGGCCATCAGCTCCGCGCGCCGAAAATCGCGGTGCCGATACGCACCAGCGTGGCGCCCTCGGCAATGGCCGCGTCCATGTCGGCGGACATGCCCATCGAGAGCGTGTCCACGTTTAGCCCGGATTGCCGCAGTTGATCAAGCAACGCACGGAGGGCGGCAAATGGTTGACGCTGGGCGGCAGGGTCGGCCGCCGGCGCCGGAATGGCCATCAGGCCGCGCAGCTGCAGGTTCGGCAGCGCCGCGATGGCCTGGGCCAGCGCCGGCACCTCGGCCGGCGCCACACCGCTCTTGGTGTCCTCGTTGCTGATATTGACCTGCAGGCAGACCTGCAGCGGCGGCAGCCCGGCCGGACGCTGGGCAGACAGCCGCTCGGCGATCTTCAGCCGGTCGATGGCATGGACCCAGTCGAACTGCTCGGCCACCGGCCGCGTCTTGTTGCTTTGGAGGGGGCCGATGAAATGCCACTGGATCTGGCCGCGCAGGGCGTCCAGCGTGGCAATCTTTTCCACCCCTTCCTGGACGTAGTTCTCGCCGAAAGCCCGCTGGCCGGCGTCGAAGGCCTCGCGGATCCGATCCGCAGAAACCGTCTTGGAAACCGCCAGCAATGTGACATCGGCAGGTGCCCGGCCGGCATGTTGTGCGGCCGCCGCGATGTCATTTTTCACGGCTTGCAAGTTGGCGGCGATTACAGACATAATCCAGCGGAAATATTCGAAGAAGTACAACTAGAAGTACAACAATAAACCTTTGAAGGCCCGGCAAATCGATATTCCCGCCAGGGCCTCTTTTAGGGTGGGGTCATTATAGATGGACATCGCACAGCTTCTGGCCTTCGCGGTCAAGAACAAGGCATCCGATCTTCACCTTTCGGCCGACATGCCGCCGATGGTGCGTATTCACGGGGACATGCGCCGCATCAACGTCGCGGCGATGACGCACAAGGACGTCCACGCCATGGTGTACGACATCATGAGCGACGTTCAGCGCAAATCCTATGAAGAACGGCTGGAAATCGATTTCTCGTTCGAGATCTCGGGCCTGTCCCGTTTCCGGGTCAACGCCTACACCACGCAGCGCGGCTCGGCCGCCGTATTCCGTACCATTCCGTCGAAGGTGCTGACGCTCGACGACCTGCACGCGCCGGCGGTGTTCGCCGACCTGTGCATGAAGCCGCGCGGGCTGGTGCTGGTGACGGGGCCGACGGGTTCGGGCAAGTCCACCACGCTGGCGGCGATGGTCGACCATCGCAACGACAACGACATGGGCCACATCCTCACGGTGGAGGACCCGATCGAATTCGTCCACAACTCGAAGAAGAGCCTGATCAACCAGCGTGAGCTGGGGCCGCACACGCATTCGTTCGCCAACGCACTGCGCTCGGCGCTGCGTGAAGACCCGGACGTGATCCTGGTGGGCGAATTGCGTGACCTGGAAACGATCCGCCTGGCGCTGACGGCGGCGGAAACCGGCCACCTGGTCTTTGCCACGCTGCACACCAGTTCGGCCGCCAAGACCATCGACCGGGTGGTGGACGTCTTCCCGCCCGAGGAAAAGGACATGGTCCGGACCATGCTGTCCGAATCGCTGGAGGCCGTGATCTCGCAGACGCTGCTCAAGACGCGCGACGGCAACGGCCGAACCGCGGCGCACGAGATCATGATCGCCACGCCGGCCATCCGCCACCTGATCCGCGAGAACAAGATCGCGCAGATGTACTCGATGATGCAGACGTCCAGCGGCATGGGCATGCAGACGCTGGACCAGTGCCTGGGCGACCTGATCAAGCGCGGCATGATCAACTACAACGATGCACGGGCGATTGCGAAGAACCCGGACGCATTCATGGGCTAAGGGGTGATCATGCTCGACCGCGAATCCGCATCGAAGTACATCAACGACCTGCTCGAGCTGATGGTGAACAACCGCGGCTCGGATCTGTTCATTACCTCCGAATTCCCGCCGGCCATCAAGGTCGACGGCAAGATCACGCCGGTATCGCAGCAGCCGCTGAACCCGACGCAGGCCCTGGGCCTGGTGCGCTCGATCATGAACGAGCGCCAGGCGAAGGAGTTCGACGACACGCGCGAATGCAACTTCGCGATCACGGCGCCCAACGCGGGCCGCTTCCGGGTGTCGGCGTTCATCCAGCAGGGCCGCGCCGGCATGGTGGTGCGGACCATCAACACCCGCATCCCGTCGGTGGAAGACCTGGACCTGCCGCAGTCGCTGCATGAGATCGTGATGTCCAAGCGCGGCCTGGTGATCGTGACCGGCGCCACGGGCTCGGGCAAGTCGACTTCGCTGGCGGCCATGCTGGACCACCGCAACGCGCATTCGTACGGCCACATCATCACGATCGAGGACCCGATCGAATACGTGCATGCGCACCAGAACTGCATCGTCACGCAGCGCGAGGTGGGCATCGATACCGAGTCGTGGCACATCGCGCTGAAGAACACGCTCCGCCAGGCGCCCGACGTGATCCTGATCGGCGAAATCCGCGACCGCGAGACGATGGAGTACGCGATGCAGTACGCCGAGACGGGCCACCTGTGCCTGGCCACGCTGCACGCGAACAACGCCAACCAGGCCATCGACCGGATCGTCAACTTCTTCCCCGAGGAAAAGCGCCAGCAACTGCTGATCGACCTGTCGCTGAACCTGAAGGCGATGATTTCGCAGCGCCTGCTGCCGCGCGCCGGCCGCAAGGGCCGTGTGCCGGCCGTGGAAATCATGATCGGCACGCCGCTGGTGGCCGACCTGATCTTCAAGGGCGAGATCCACGAGCTCAAGGAAGTCATCAAGAAATCGCGCGAGCAGGGCATGATCTCGTTCGACCAGGCGCTGTTCGAACTGTACGAGGCCGAGAAGATCACCTACGAGGACGCGCTCAAGAACGCCGACTCGCTGAACGACCTGCGCCTGATGATCAAGCTCCATGGCGCGCGGCATCGCGACGCCGACCTGGGCGCTGGCACCGAACACCTGAACGTGATCTGACGCGGGCGGCCGGGGCGCGGTATCCTTGCGCCCATTACCTTTCAGGAGACCGACGATGAGCAACGTCTACCAGTTCGAAGCCCGTTCGCTGGCGGGCCAGCCGGTGCCGCTGAGCGACTTCCAGGGCAAGGTGCTGCTGATCGTCAACACGGCCAGCGAGTGCGGCTTCACGCCCCAGTATGCCGGCCTGCAGTCGCTGCAGGACAGCTACCAGACGCGCGGGTTCGATGTGCTGGGCTTTCCGTGCAACCAGTTCGGCAAGCAGGAACCGGGCGATGCCGAACAGATCGGCGCGTTCTGCGAATCGCGCTTCCACGTCACCTTTCCGATGTTCGGGAAGATCGACGTCAACGGCGCCGACGCGCACCCGCTCTACAAGTGGCTGACGTCGGAAAAGCCGGGGCTGCTGGGCACCCAGGCCATCAAGTGGAATTTCACCAAGTTCCTGCTGCGCCGCGACGGCACGATCTTCAAGCGTTATGCGCCGACCACCAAGCCCGACGAGATTCGTGGCGACATCGAGACACTGCTGAGCGATCCGGGCGCCTGAAACGGGCTGGCCGGCGCGGCCGGCCGTCAGCCGTGCGAGTCCGCCCGGACCGCGCGCAGGAAGCCGTTGAGCGAACGCTCCGGCGTTTCGTGGAAATGCTCGGCCAGCATGGTCAGCTTGCGGCAGCGGTCCAGCCGGAAACTGCGGTAGTCCTCCCGCGCCGTACACCAGGCGGCCACCAGCCAGACATTGCCCCAGAAGAACAACCCCAGCGGCTGCACCACGCGCACGGTGTCGCGCTGCTGCGCATCGGAATAGTCGATCTGCAGCAGCCGCTGCGCGCCGATGGCCGTGTGGACGATGTCGAACGCCTCGCGCACGGCAGGGTGGTTGGCATATTCGGGCGCGAAGATGCGACTCTGCTGCGCGGCCAGGCGCCGTTGCGGCGGCAGGGCGGCCATCAGCTTTTCCAGCGACGGCTCGGCCGCAGCGGCCAGCGCGCCGCCGCCCCAGGCCTTGAGCAGGCGCAGGCCCGCCACCATGGCCTCCACTTCCATCGACGTGAACATCAGCGGCGGCACATCGTAATCCGGCCGCAGACGGTAGCCGATGCCGGCTTCGCCCTCCACGGGTACGCCTGACAGCGACAGCGCCTGGATGTCGCGGTAGACCGTGCGTTCGGACACGCCCAGCCGCTGCGCGAGCAGGGCCGCGGTGGTCAGGCGGCGCCCGCGCAGGACCTGGACGATCTGGAAAAGGCGGTCGGCGCGTCGGCTCATGGCGGTGTCAGTGCGCGACGGCGGCGGGCGCGGCAACCATCGCCGGCTCGTGCAGGCCGATCCGGTTGCCTTCGCTGTCGGTGATATGGGCGAAGCGGCCCATGTTGTCGGGCAGCTGCACCGGCCCGCGCACGGTGCGGCCACCGGCATAGGTGACCCGCGCCAGCACGTCGTCGAGTTGGGGGGCGTTGAGATACGGCACCGGGCCGTAGAACGCGCTGGACCGGTACTGCTCGCCGCGTACCAGCGCACCGGCCGAGCTGGCATGGGTGAATACGGCGAGGTCGACGTCGCCCACGGTCTCGCGACGCAGCGGATGCTCGAACACCGTTTCGTAGAACTGCATTGCGCGTTTCATGTCGGTCACCGGGATTTCCAGCCAGTTGACCAGGGCATCGGACGGGTTGGCCATGGTGGCGCTCCTCTTCATCGTGTCGGGAGACCGGATCATGCGCGGGCACTCCTGACAGCGTGCTGTCAGCAGCATGTCAGTGGCCGGGGTGAGGCCTCAACGCGGCATCCAGGCCGCCATCACCGGCACCAGGATGGCCGTCAGCACGCCGTTCAGCCCCATGCCGAGCGCCGAAAATGCGCCAGCTTCCTGGCTGACCTGAAACGCGCGGGCCGTGCCGATGCCGTGCGCCGCCACGCCGGTGGCAAAGCCGCGCACGGTGTAGTCGCGCACGCCCAGCAGGTTCAGCAGGCCGGTGGCGCTGACCGCCCCGATGATGCCCGTGGCCATCACCAGCACGGCGGTCAGCGACGGCAGGCCGCCGATCTTCTCGGACACGCCCATCGCGATCGGGATCGTCACCGACTTCGGTGCCAGCGACAGCACCACCTCTGGCGAGGCCCCCAGCAGGTACGCAATGCCGACCGCCGACACCACGGCGGCCACCGAACCCGCCAGCAAGCCGGCCAGCAGCGGCAGCACATGGCTGCGCAGCTTGGGCAGCTGGGTGTACAGCGGCACGGCCAGCGCCACGGTGGCCGGTCCCAGCAGGAAGTGCACGAACTGCGCGCCATCGAAGTAGGTCTTGTACGGCGTGCCGGTCACGGTCAGCACCGTGACCAGGATGGCCACCGAGATCATCACCGGATTGGCCAGCGGCGAGAACTTCGCGCGTTCGTAGATGCGGAACGCGAACACATAGGCGATCAGCGTGGCGGTCAGCCCAATCAGCGGACTGGCGGCCAGGTACACCCAGATTTCATTGAGACGCGGCGACATCATGGCTGGGCTCCGGCATCCACGGCATCGGCCGGCGGCTTGCGCATCAGGGCCCGCGTGACCAGCGCGGTCACGGCGATGGCCACCCAGGTGGAGATCACCAGCGCGATGACGATCGGCAGCCATTCGCTGCCGATGCGGTTGGCATGCACCATGATGCCGACACCGGCCGGCACGAACAGCAGGGACAGGTGCTTGAGCAGGTCATTGGCCGAACCCTGGATCACGGGCAGCAGCCGGTTGTCGAATACGAGCCAGCCGAACAGCAGCAGCATGCCGATCACGGGACCGGGCACGGGCAGGCGCAGTGCGTAGCTGATGACTTCGCCCACGGTCTGGAAGACCAGCAGGATGGCAAACGTCTGGAGCATGGGGGCAGCTTGGGAGAATCCGATGTGCCGCCATGTTACTCCCGGACAAGATGCGTGCAAGATGAGGCACCGGGCCGTTGCGCCGGGAACACGGCCCTCGCGATGCAGGCGCTCGCCCCTCTCCCCCGACCCCTCTCCGCCTTGCGGGAGAGGGGAGCAAACATCCCTTACGACGCCTGCGCCGCCTGCGCCGCCACTGTCGGCGCCAGCATGCGGTCCACCAGTTCCACCCAGTGGATCACCGGGGTTTCCGTGCCGCTTTGCAGGTGCGTGATGCAGCCGATATTGGCCGTGGCGATGGCATCGGGCGACGTGGCCTGCAGCTTGTTCAGCTTGTCGTCGCGGAGCTTGTACGACAGATCGGGCTGCAGTACCGAGTACGTGCCCGCCGAGCCGCAGCACAGGTGGCTGTCGGCGCAGAGCCGCACGTCCACGCCCAGGCGCGTCAGCAGCGATTCCACCTTGCCACGGATCTGCTGGCCATGCTGCAGCGTGCAGGGCGGATGCCATGCCACGCGGCGGCCATCGCGCGGCACCGCGCCGGCCAGCCGGTGCAGGTCGTCGGCAAAATCGGGCAGCAGCTCCGACAGGTCGCGCGTCAGCGCCGACACGCGCGCGGCCCGTTCGGCGTACTTCGGATCATTGCGCAGCAGGTGGCCGTAGTCCTTGACCATCGCGCCGCAGCCCGATGCCGTCATGACGATGGCCTCCGCGCCGGCCTGGATATGGGGCCACCAGGCGTCGATGTTGGCGCGCATGTTGTCGAGTCCGCCCGCATGGTCGCCCGTGTGGAAGCGGATCGCGCCGCAACAGCCGGCCTCGCGCGCCAACACCAGTTGCACACCGAGCTTGTCGAGCACACGTGCCGTCGCGGCATTGATGTTGGGCGACATGGCGGGCTGCACACAGCCGTCGAGCAACAGCATCTTGCGCGGATGTTCGTTGCGCGGCCAGGTGCCCGGGGGCGTCGGGTGCGCCGGCACCTTGTTGCGCAGCGTCTGCGGCAGCAGCGGCCGCACGATCTGGCCCAGCTTCAGCGCGGGGCCGAACAGCCCTGGCCGGGTCAGGCCCTCGCGCAGCATCCACCGCGCGATGCGCTGCTTGGCCGGGCGCTGCACCCCCTGCTCGGCCAGCCGGTCATCGACGATCTGCCGGCCGATGTCGACCAGGCGCCCGTACGTGACCCCCGACGGGCAGGTCGATTCGCAGTTGCGGCAGGTCAGGCAGCGGTCCAGGTGCAGGCGCGTGCTTTCGGTCACCGGGCTGCCTTCGAGCACCTGCTTCATCAGGTAGATGCGCCCACGCGGCCCGTCCAGTTCGTCACCCAGCAGTTGGTAGGTGGGGCAGGTGGCGGTGCAGAAGCCGCAGTGCACGCAGTTGCCGACGATCGATTTCGCCTCTTCGCCCTCGGGCGTGTTGCGCAGGAATTCGGCCAGTGTGGTTTGCATGGTGGGGGATCGTTATCGTTGGGGACCGCGTTGTCCGGACGGTGGCTCAGAGCCCGCTGTACATGCGCTGCGGATTGAAGATGCCCGCTGGATCGAAGCTGGCCTTCAGCCGCTGGTGGATCGCCGCCAGCGGCGTCGAGAGCGGCGTGAATACGCCCACGGCCTTGTCGCCGTTGCGGAACAGCGTGGCATGGCCGCCCACGGCCTGGGCGGTCGCGCGGACCCGGTCGGCCCACGCGGCGCTGTCGTCGGGTGCCAGCCACCAACGCTGGCCGCCACCCCATTCCACCAGCTGCTCGCCGGGCAGGTCCAGCGGCTTTGTCACCGGCGGGACGGCGATGCGCCACAGCGCGCGGCCGGCGTCGCGCGCCGGGGCGAAGAACGGATAGGTCTGCTCGCGCAGGGCGGTCCACAGCTGCCGGGCGTGGCTGGCATCGACCACCTCGCCGCCGAGGCTGTCGCGGGCCGCGCAGACGGCGGCGGTGGCGCCGCTCAGGCGCACACAGAGCACGCCGTCATGCCAGGCCGACGCGGCGATCGGCAACGGCTTGCCGCCCCACTTGTTGAGCTGGTCGATGGCGTCGGCCTGGGACAGCGCAAAGCGCAGCGTGGCGTCGTCGAAAGGCACCGGCAGCACCTTCAGCGATACCTCGGTGACCAGACCCAGCGTGCCGAGCGAGCCGGCCAGCAGGCGCGATACATCGTAGCCGGCCACATTCTTCATGACCTGCCCGCCGAAGTTGAGGATCTCGCCCTTGCCGTCCATCAGCTGCGCACCGAGTACGAAATCGCGCAAGGCACCCACCGACTGGCGGCGCGGCCCCGATAACCCCGCCGCGAAGGCGCCGCCCAGCGTGGCGGTGCTGGCCTGGCCGCGCGCGGCGAAATGGGGCGCCTCGAAGGCCAGCATCTGGCGGCGTTCGGCCAGCACGTCCTCGATCTCGGCCAGCGGCGTGCCGCAGCGCGCGGTGATCACCAGCTCGGCCGGGTCATAGTCGACGATGCCGCGATATGCCCGCGTGTCGAGCACGGTGCCGACCAGCGCCTGGCCGTAGAAATCCTTGCTGCCGCCGCCGCGCAGCCGCAGGGGGGTGCGGCTGTCGCCGGCCTGGCGAATCGCATCACGGAAGGTCGCGAGTGTGGCGTCGAGGGTGGCTTGCATGAGGACGTGTCGTTATAGGGTGAGTCGGTCAGCGGCGCATCGGGCAAATCAGGTGCGCGGCGGCTTTGGCGGCGGCCGGTTCTCCACGGCGCCTTCGAGCCGGCCCTCCAGGCCGGGTTCGCTGCGGTACTCCGGTAGCGCGCTGCCGCAGTGCTGGCAGAATTTCGCGGACGGCTCGTGCCCTTCGGTCAGGCAGTGCTCGCACGAGCGCGTGGTCAGCGGGCGCTTGATGATGCTGGCTGCCAGCTCGGCGCCAACGATGCCGGTGGGGAAGGCGATGATCCCGTAGCCCAGCAGGATCGTGAGCGACGTGATGAACTGCCCGATCGGCGTCTTCGGCACCATGTCGCCGAAGCCCGTGGTGGTGAGCGTGACGATGGCCCAGTACATGCTGAGCGGAATGCTGGTGAAGCCGTGCTCGGGGCCTTCGACCACGTACATCACGGTGCCCAGGATCACCGTGATGATGAATACGGTGGCCAGGAACACGAAGATCTTGCGCCGGCTGTTGGACAGCGCGCGGGCCAGGATCTCGGCCTCCTCGAAATACACGGTGAGCTTGAGGATCCGGAACACCCGCAGCAGGCGCAGCAGCCGCACGTCGATCAGGAACGCCAGCTCGGGCACGAAGAACGACGCCCACGTGGGCATGATCGAGATGAAGTCGATGACGCCGTAGAAGCTCAGCGCGTAACGCAGCGGGCGCTTCACCACGCACAGCCGCATGACGTACTCGGCCGTGAACAGCAGCGTGAACATCCATTCCAGCGCCGTGAACGCCGTGCCCAGCCGTGCGTGGACGGACGGCACGCTGTCCAGCATCACCACGCCGACACTGGCGACGATGGCGATCAGCAGCACGACGTCGAACAGTCGCCCCGGGCGTGTGTCGGCTTCGAAGATGATCGTGTACCAGTGCTGGCGCCAGCCCGATTCGGGCTGGCCCAGGCGCTGGCGGATCATGGCGTTGGTGTGGCGTTGTGGCATGTCTGACGAAACGGGTAAGCGGTGGGCGGGTGGATAAACAGCGGCGTGCCGCCATCCCGGCCGGGCCCTGCGCGTCGATCAGAATCGCGGGATGTCGGGGTGGGGCAGCAGGCCGCGCCTGACGTGCATCTTGCCGTATTCGGCACAGCGCGCCAGCGTCGGGATGGCCTTGTCCGGATTGAGCAGGCGCGCGGGATCGAACGCCGCCTTCACGCCGAAGAACGCCTCGCATTCCCCGCGCGAGAACTGCACGCACATCGAATTGAGCTTTTCGACACCCACGCCATGCTCGCCGGTCACGGTGCCGCCCAGTTCGACGCAGGTCTCAAGAATGTCGGAGCCGAACAGCTCGGCGCGGTGCCATTCATCGACGTCGCCGCCATCGAACAGGATCAGCGGGTGCATGTTGCCATCGCCTGCGTGGAACACGTTGATGCACCGCAAGCCGTACTTCTGCTCCATCCGTTCGATGCGCTTGAGCAGCGTGCCGATGTGCTTGCGCGGGATGGTGCCGTCCATGCAGTAGTAGTCGGGCGAGATGCGGCCGGCGGCCGGGAAGGCGTTCTTGCGGCCGCTCCAGAAGCGCAGGCGCTCGGCCTCGTTCTGCGACACCGTGATGCGCGTGGCGCCCGATGCGCGCAGCACCTCGCTCATGCGGCCGATTTCCTCGGCCACTTCCTCGGGCGTGCCGTCGGACTCGCACAGCAGGATGGCGGCGGCATCGAGGTCATAGCCAGCCTTGACGAATTCCTCCACGGCGGCCGTGGCGGGGCGATCCATCATTTCCAAACCCGCCGGGATGATGCCCGCGGCAATCACGTCGGCCACGGCATTGCCGCCTTTTTCCACGTCGTCGAAGCTGGCCATGATGACCTGCGCCAGCTGCGGCTTGGGGATCAGCCTGACGGTGACCTCGGTGACCACGGCCAGCATGCCTTCGGAGCCGATGATCGTCGCCAGCAGGTCCAGGCCCGGCGAATCGGGTGCCTCGGAGCCGAACACGACCACGTCGCCCTCCATCGTTACCGCGCGCACGCGCAGCACGTTGTGGATGGTCAGACCGTACTTCAGGCAGTGCACGCCGCCGGAGTTCTCGGCCACGTTGCCGCCGATGGAGCAGGCGATCTGCGACGACGGGTCGGGGGCGTAATAGAGATTGTGTGGCGCCGCCGCTTCGGAAATGGCCAGGTTGCGCACGCCGGGCTGGACCACCGCGGTACGCGAATACGGATCGACCGACAGGATGCGCTTGAACTTGGCCAGCGACAGCACCAGGCCACCCGCGACCGGCATGGCGCCGCCGGACAGGCTGGTGCCGGACCCACGCGGCACCACGGGCACGCCCAGTTCGTGGCACAGGCGCAGCACGGCGCAGACCTGGTCCTCGGTGTCGGGCAGCACGACGGCGTCGGGCACCTGCCGATAGGCGGCCAGGCCGTCGCACTCGTAGGGAACGGTGTCTTCGGCCCGCCACAGCACGGCTGCGTCGGGCAGGATGGCCGACAGCCGGGCCAGCAGCGCGGCACGGCGGCCATCTGCGGCCTGGGCGGATACATCCGCAACGGTGTGGGCGTCTTGCGGGGCGTTCATGGCAGCAACTCCTGTGACGGACCGGGCGCCGCATGCTGCTTCGCAGGCACGCGGCCGGGACGGCAGACTATAGCGCAGGCACCTGGCCAGGCGGGCGCCCGGGCACGTGAATTCCGCATGCCGACCCGATCAAAATGGTTCATGCCGGCGCGGGCAGTGTGGTTGGGCACCGGCGCACACCGTCGTCGGGCAGGGGGCGCTTTCAGCGTAGTGGCTCCGGCGCTACCAGTCCAGCCCGAGCAGCCAGTCGATGAAGTAGCGCGCCTCGGGCATCATCGGCGCCTGCTCGCGCTCCACGATGTAATAGCCGTGCGGCGAGATCGATTCCACATCCAGCAGCTTCACCATCTGGCCAGCCGCCAGCCACTGGCGCGCCATGCGCTGGCGCACCAGCCCCACGCCCTGGTTCGACACGATGGCCTCCAGCATCAGGCCGATGTCGTTGAACTGGGCGCCGGTCTGCGGCTCGGGCCAGTCCAGGCCCGCCGTCTCGAACCACGGGCGCCATGGTTCCAGCGGGCTGCGCAGCAGCGTCAGGTTGTGCAGGTCCTCGGGCCGGGTGATCGCAAAGCCGTTCACGCGCTCGTAGTATTCGCGGCCGCACGCCGGGAACACCGGCTCCACCAGCAGCTTCGTGGTCTTCAGGTCCGGATAGCGGCCGGTGCCGTAGCGGATCTCGATGTCGGTATCCTCGGCCTTGACATCGAGGAACGGCACGGCCAGGTGCAGTTCCAGGTCGATATGCGGATACAGCGCGCTGAACTCGGGCAGGCGTGGCACCAGGTGCTGGCGTCCGAAGGTGGGCGGAATGGCCACGCGCAGGCGCGTGCGCAGCTTGTTGTACTCGGGGCGCGCCAGTTCGTTGAGCGATTTCAGCGCATCCTGCACGTTGCGCTGATAGCGCGTGCCGGCCGCCGTGAGCCGCAGCGCGGCGTTCGAGCGCACGAACAGGTCCTCGCCCCAGAGCTCCTCCAGATTCTTGATGCGATGCGAAACCGCGCTGGGCGTGACCGACAGTTCCTCGGCCGCGCGGGCAAAGCTGCCCAGGCGCGCCGCCGACTCGAAGGCGATCAGCAGGTGCAGCGGCGGAACGCGTTGAAAGACCGATGCCATGGCCGTGGTCTCAGCGCGACGCGCTGAAGATCTTGCCCGGGTTCAGGATGTGGTTCGGGTCCAGCGCGTCCTTGATGGCGCGCATCAGGTCCAGCGCATCCTCGCCGTGTTCCTGCACCAGGAAGCCGATCTTGTGCAGCCCCACGCCATGCTCGCCGGTGCAGGTGCCGCCCATCGACAGCGCGCGCTCGACGATCCGGCGGTTGATGTCCTCGGCCTCGGCCATTTCCTCGGGCTTGCTGGTATCGACCAGGATCGCCACGTGGAAATTGCCGTCGCCGACGTGGCCCACGATCGGGCAGGGCAGCGACGATGCGTTCAGGTCGCGTTCGGTCTCGGTCACGCAATCGGCCAGGCGCGAAATCGGCACGCAGACGTCGGTGGTCACCGCGCGGCAGCCGGGCTTGAGCTGCAGCATCGCGAAGTAGGCCGTGTGGCGTGCATTCCAGAGCCGCGTGCGGTCTTCGGGACGAGTGGCCCACTCGAAGCCCTGGCCGCCATGTTCGGCCACGATCTCCTGCACGGTCTCGGCCTGCTCGCGCACGCCGGCCTCGGTGCCGTGGAATTCGAAGAACAGATGCGGGGTCTCGGGCAGCGTCAGGTTGTCGTGGCGGTTGATGGCGCGGATGGCCAGCGCATCGACGAATTCCACGCGCGCCACCGGCACGCCCAGCTGGATGGTCTGGATGGTGGCGCGCACCGCGTCGCCCATGCTCGGGAACGCGCACACGGCAGCCGAAATGGCCTCGGGCTGCGGATACAGGCGCACCGTGACCTCGGTGATGATGCCCAGCGTGCCTTCGCTGCCGATGAACAGGCGGGTCAGGTCGTAGCCGGCCGACGACTTGCGCGCGTTGGTGCCGGTGCGGATCACGCGGCCATCCGCCGTGACCACGGTCAAGGCCAGCACGTTTTCGCGCATGGTGCCGTAGCGCACGGCGTTGGTGCCCGACGCCCGCGTGGCGCACATGCCGCCCAGCGACGCGTCCGCGCCCGGGTCGATCGGGAAGAACAGGCCCGTGTCCTTGATTTCCTGGTTCAGCTGCTTGCGCGTGACGCCCGGCTGCACGGTGACGGTCAGGTCTTCGGGATGGACGGCCAGCACGCGGTTCATTTGCGACAGGTCCAGGCTGACGCCGCCGGCGACTGCCAGCAGGTGGCCTTCGAGCGACGAACCGGCGCCGTAGGGAATCAGCGGCACGCCATGGGTGTTGCACAGCCTGGCCACCTCGGCCACTTCCTCGGTGCTGTGGGCGAAGACCACGGCATCGGGCAGGGCGGGCGGAAACGGCGATTCGTCGCGGCCATGGTGTTCGCGCACGCCGTTCGAGGTGGAAAAGCGGTCGCCGAAACGGGCGGTCAGGGCATCGGCCAGCGCGGACGGGAACGGGCGGCGCGCCAGGGCGGCGGCAGGTGTGGGGTGGTTCATGCGGGTCTCCGGGCGGGCCGTATGGCTCTGTATGCAGTGGAATGCCGCTATTCTACGACTCGCCTACGTCGTGTGCGCCACCTGATGGGCGTGCAGCGGCCCCCAGCCGGCCGATAAACGGCCATCACGGACCGGAAGCAGGCCATAATTGCGCCACTTCGAAGGACCAACCCCTGAAAACGAGGAGACCGGCATGGGCAACCGCCTGTCCAAGATTGCCACGCGCACCGGCGATGCCGGCACCACCGGCCTCGGCGACGGCAGCCGCGTGGGCAAGAACAGCCTGCGCATTGCCGCCATCGGCGATGTGGACGAGCTGAATTCCCAGATCGGCCTGCTGCTGACCGAGCCGGACTTGCCCGCCGACGTGCGCGATGCGCTACTTCATATCCAGCACGACCTGTTCGATCTGGGCGGCGAACTGTCGATTCCCGGGTACACCTTGCTGAAGGAACCCCAGGTGGCGCAACTCGACACCTGGCTGGAGCACTACAACGCCAGCCTGCCGCGCCTGGCGGAATTCATCCTGCCTGGTGGCAGCCGCGCCGCCGCCCACGCCCATGTCTGCCGTACCGTGTGCCGGCGCGCCGAGCGTTCCCTGGTGGAGCTGGGCGCCGCCGAATCGCTCAACGAGGCGCCGCGCCAGTACCTGAACCGGCTCTCGGACCTGCTTTTCGTACTGGCCCGCGTGCTGAACCGGGTGGGCGGCGGCACCGACGTGCTGTGGCAGCGCGAGCGGAAGTCCTGATTGTGATTAATTGATAACTTTCTGGCGGCTGGCGGGTCTGGCCGGATAAACCGAGAAAATTAGTCGGATTTGCAGATTACGCCCTTGAAATGGCCCGGGACGGCCACATTTCGCTCTCAGTCGAGATTGCAGTCCCTGACTGAGAGACAGGGCAATAGGAGAGAACACTATGGGTAAGATCATCGGTATCGACCTGGGTACCACCAACAGCTGCGTGTCGGTCCTGGAAGGCAACACGCCGAAAGTCATCGAAAACTCGGAAGGCGCGCGCACCACGCCGTCGATCATCGCCTATATGGAAGACGGCGAGATCCTGGTAGGCGCCCCTGCCAAGCGTCAGGCCGTGACCAATCCGCGCAACACGCTGTATGCCGTGAAGCGCCTGATCGGCCGCAAGTTCGAAGAGAAGGAAGTCCAGAAGGACATCGGCCTGATGCCTTACGCCATCGTCAAGGCCGACAACGGCGACGCCTGGGTTGGCGTGCGCGACCAGAAGCTGGCCCCGCCGCAGGTGTCGGCCGAAGTGCTGCGCAAGATGAAGAAGACCGCCGAGGACTACCTGGGCGAGCCGGTGACCGAGGCCGTGATCACGGTGCCGGCGTACTTCAACGACTCGCAGCGCCAGGCCACCAAGGACGCCGGCCGCATCGCGGGCCTGGAAGTCAAGCGCATCATCAACGAACCGACCGCCGCGGCGCTCGCGTTCGGCATGGACAAGAACGAGAAGGGCGACCGCAAGATCGCCGTGTATGACCTGGGTGGCGGCACGTTCGACATCTCGATCATCGAAATCGCCGACGTTGATGGCGAGAAGCAGTTCGAAGTGCTGTCGACCAACGGCGACACGTTCCTGGGCGGCGAAGACTTCGACCAGCGCATCATCGACTACATCATCGGCGAGTTCAAGAAGGAACAGGGCGTCGATCTGTCGAAGGACGTGCTGGCCCTGCAGCGCCTGAAGGAAGCCGCCGAAAAGGCCAAGATCGAACTGTCGAGCTCGCAGCAGACCGAGATCAACCTGCCGTACATCACGGCCGATGCCTCGGGTCCGAAGCACTTGAACCTGAAGATCACGCGCGCCAAGCTCGAAGCCCTGGTGGAAGACCTGATCGCCCGCACGATCGAACCGTGCCGCACCGCGATCAAGGATGCCGGCGTCAAGGTCAGCGACATCGACGACGTGATCCTGGTGGGCGGCATGACCCGCATGCCCAAGGTGCAGGAGCAGGTGCGCGAGTTCTTCGGCAAGGAAGCCCGCAAGGACGTGAACCCGGACGAAGCCGTGGCCGTGGGTGCCGCCATCCAGGGTTCGGTGCTGTCGGGTGACCGTACCGACGTGCTGCTGCTGGACGTGACGCCGCTGTCGCTGGGCATCGAGACGCTGGGCGGCGTGATGACCAAGATGATCTCGAAGAACACGACCATCCCGACCAAGCACGCCCAGGTGTTCTCCACCGCGGACGACAACCAGCCGGCCGTGACGATCAAGGTGTTCCAGGGCGAGCGCGAGATGGCCAGCGGCAACAAGCTGCTGGGCGAGTTCAACCTGGAAGGCATTCCGCCGTCGCCGCGCGGCATGCCGCAGATCGAGGTCTCGTTCGACATCGACGCCAACGGCATTCTGCACGTGGGCGCCAAGGACAAGGCCACCGGCAAGGAAAACCGCATCACGATCAAGGCGAACTCGGGTCTGTCGGAAGACGAGATCCAGCGCATGGTGAAGGACGCCGAGGCCAACGCCGAGGAAGACAAGAAGGCCCGCGAGCTGGCTGATGCCCGCAACCAGGCCGATGCGCTGATCCACTCGACCCGCAAGGCCCTGACCGAGCATGGCGACAAGCTCGAGGCCGGCGAGAAGGAAAAGATCGAAGCTGCGATCAAGGAACTGGAAGACGCCGCACGTGGCGGCGACAAGACCGAGATCGACGCCAAGGTCAACGCGCTGTCCGAAGTCAGCCAGAAGCTGGGCGAGAAGGTGTACGCCGACATGCAGGCCAAGGCCGGCGAAGCCGGCGCGGCAGGTGCAGGCGCGGCCGGTGCCGGCCAGCAGCAGGCCCAGCCCCAGGACGATAACGTCGTGGACGCCGAGTTCAAGGAAGTGAACGACAAGAAGTAAGCGGGAAGGGGGCGGCGGCGCGGGTGATGCCGGCGCCGCTGCCCGTTCCCGACGCCGGGCGACGGTGGTCTGACTCACGGTGCAAACCACGGTCGGACACCGCGCTCGGCTTTTTTGCTTATCGCCCGCCGGGTGTTTTCATGACCCGCCGGGCCCATCAGGTATTGAGCCACCATGGCAAAACGTGACTACTACGAAGTGCTCGGGGTAGGCAAGAACGCGAGCGAAGACGAGATCAAGAAGGTTTATCGCAAGCTCGCGATGAAGTACCACCCGGACCGCAATCCGGACAACAAGGAAGCCGAGGAAAAATTCAAGGAGGCCAAGGAAGCCTACGAGATGCTTTCCGACCCCGAGAAGAAGGCTGCCTATGACCAGTACGGCCATGCGGGCGTGGACCCGAACATGGCCGGCGGCTTCGGCGCCGGCGGGTTTGGCGGCGGCGGCTTTGCCGAGGCGTTCGGCGACATCTTCGGCGACATCTTCGGCCAGGCGGCCGGCGGTGGCGGCCGGCGCGGCAACGGCCCGCAGGCCTACCGGGGCGCCGACCTGCGCTACAGCATGGAGATTTCGCTGGAGCAGGCCGCGCACGGCCACGAGGCGCAGATCCGCGTGCCCCACTGGGACGATTGCGATCACTGCCACGGCAACGGCGCCGAGCCGGGGTCGTCGGTGGAAACCTGCCCGACCTGTAACGGCGTGGGCCAGGTCCGTGTGTCGCAGGGCTTCTTCACGATGCAGCAGACCTGCCCGAAGTGCCACGGCAGCGGCAAGTTCATCCCCAAGCCATGCACCAAGTGCCACGGCCAGGGCAAGCTGAAGTCGCAGAAGACGCTCGAAGTGAAGATTCCGGCGGGGATCGACGAAGGCATGCGCATCCGCTCGTCGGGCAATGGCGAGCCGGGCATCAACGGCGGCCCCCCGGGCGATCTGTACGTCGAAGTGCATATCAAGCCGCACGAAGTATTCGAGCGTGACGGCGACGACCTGCACTGCCAGATGCCGATCTCGTTCGCCACGGCGGCGCTGGGCGGTGAGCTGGAAGTGCCGACGCTGGGCGGCAAGGCCAGTTTCCCGGTGCCCGAAGGCACGCAGGGCGGCAAGACGTTCCGGCTGCGCGGCAAGGGCATCAAGGGCGTGCGCTCGGGCTATCCCGGCGACCTCTACGTGCATGTGAACGTGGAAACGCCGGTCAAGCTGACCGACGCCCAGAAGGAACTGCTGCGCCAGTTCGACCGTTCGGTGCACGAGGGCGGCTCGCGCCACAGCCCGCAGGAGCAATCCTGGCTGGACAAGGTGAAGAGCTTCTTCAGCTAAGCCTTCGCGCCGCTGGAAACAGAAACCGGCTACGTGAGCAACGTGGCCGGTTTTTTTATGTATCGTTGGTGCTGGAACGGCTCGGTCCGTATCCAGACCACGTTCGCCAGACTGATGTCTCTCACCGATCCCTTCGTTCTGCTCGACGATGCCCACGCGCCGGGCGTCGCCGCATCGCGCCTGTACACCGGCTTCGTGCGCGAAGACATCGTGCCGGCCGGCACCGATGCCGCCGCGCTCGACGCACTGCTGGCGCAAGGCTGGCGCGACGGCCTGCACGTTGCACTGTTTGCGCCGTACGAATTCGGCGGCCATCTCGTCGGCGCCCCGGTTCATCTGGACGAGCGGCTACCGTTCCACGATGGCGCGTTGCGCCTGCTGTGGTTCCGTACGCTGACGCTGCTCGACGTCGGACAGGTGAAGCAGTGGGTAGACGCCCAGGCCCGGCCCGGCCCGGCTGGCGTGCTCGACGTGGCCGGCAACCTGTCGCGCGAACAGTACACCGACGCCATCGCGCGGATCCATGCGTACATCGAGGCGGGTGATACCTACCAGGTCAATTTCACCCAGCGGCTGCATTTCCAGGCATTCGGCGACCCGGTGGCGTTCTACGCCGCGCTGCGTGATGCCCAGCCCGTGCCGTTCGGCGCGCTGGCGCGATTGCCCGGCGATGGCTGGGTGCTGTCCTTGTCACCGGAATTGTTCGTGGCGCACGACGGCGCGGGCCATCTGGTGGCGCGCCCGATGAAAGGCACGGCACCGCGCACCGGCGATGCTGACGTGGATGCACGATCGGCCAGGATCCTGGCCGCCGATCCGAAGAATCGTGCCGAGAACGTGATGATCGTCGACCTGCTGCGCAACGACCTGGGTCGCCTGGCCGTGCCTGGCAGCGTGGCGGTGCCAAATCGCTTCGTGGTCGAGCCATTCGGGCGCGTGCTGCAGATGACGTCGACCGTCACCGCCACTGCACAGACCGGCACGTCGTTCGGCGGGCTGATGCAGGCGCTGTTTCCGTGCGGGTCGATCACGGGTGCGCCCAAGCGCCGCACCATGCAGATCATTGCCGAACTGGAATCGTCGCCGCGCGGGCTCTATACGGGATCGATCGGCTGGCTCGATGCGCCGCGCGCCGGTGTCGCGCTGGGCGCTTTCGGGATGTCGGTGGCGATCCGCACGCTGGTGCTCGGCGCTGCCGATGAAGGCGGCTTGCGGCGCGGCGAGATGGGCGTGGGCGGCGGCATTGTGCACGACAGCGTGGCCGACGACGAATTCGCCGAATGCGGCTGGAAGGCGCGCTTTCTGACGGCGCATGATCCGGGCTTCACGCTGTTCGAAACCATGCACGCGCGCGACGGCGTGGTGCAGCATCGCGAACGGCATCTCGCACGCATCGCCAAATCTTCAAAAATTTGTGGATTCGCCTTCGACATGCCGGCCGTACGTGCAGCGTTGCAGGCCGAGGCGGCGCGGTTGGGCGATGGCGACTGGCGCTTGCGGATGAGCGTCGACAAACGCGGCACCATCGCGATGTCCAGCGGACCGCTACCACCGCTGCCGGCCGCAACGGCCGACCTCGAAATGGCGGAATTGCGATTGCCTGTGGCCGATCCGCTGCGCCGCCACAAGCTTAGCGCGCGTAGTACGTTCGATCAGGGCTGGCAGGCGGCGGAGCGTGCCGGGGCCTTCGATTGCCTGTTCTTCAACACGCGCGACGAACTGCTCGAAGGCGGGCGCAGCTCGGTCTTCGTCAAGGTCGATGGGCAGTGGCTGACGCCGCCGCTGTCTGCCGACATCCTGCCGGGCGTGATGCGTGCGGTGGTGCTGGAGGAGGGCGATGCACTGATCGACGGCCCGGTGGCCGAGACGACGGTGACGCGCGAGATGGTGCTGGGGGCCGAGGCGATCGTTATCGCCAATGCGTTGCGGGGAACGATGCTGGCGCGGCTGCGTGACGCACAGTCTACTGATTGACTTCCTCTCCCGCACGCGGGAGAGGGGTTGGGGAGACGGCAAACGCTTCGGCTGCGAGATCCTCGCTTGGTACCGCAATCGCCGGCCCTCTCCCCCGCACCTCTCCCATAAATGGGAGAGGGCAGACCACCCCCGGGCTTGCCTGTTTTCTCAAGCCGAGAACGTATGTTCCACCGCCGGGAAGCTGCCGTCCTTCACGGCGGCCACGTAGGCGCGCACGGCGCCTTCGATCGAGGTCTGGCCGTCCATGAAGTTGCGGACGAACTTGGCCTTGCGGCCGGGGTAGATGTTCAGCATGTCCTGCAGCACCAGCACCTGGCCCGAGCAGTCAGCGCCGGCGCCGATGCCGATGGTCGGCACCTTCAGCATCGCCGTCACCTCGCCAGCCAGCTTGGCGGGCACGGCTTCCATCAGGATCACCTGCGCGCCGGCCTGCTCCAGCGCCCGCGCCTCGCGCTTCAGCTGCGCGGCGCCGGCCTCGGTCTTGCCCTGCACCTTGAAGCCGCCGAATGCGTGGACGGATTGCGGCGTCAGGCCGATATGGGCGCACACCGGGATGCTGCGCTCGACCAGGAATTTCACGGTGGGTGCCAGCCATTCGCCGCCCTCGAGCTTCACCATCTGCGCGCCGGCGCGCATCAGCGTGGCCGCGCTTTCGAAGGCCTTTTCGGGCGTGGGATAGGTGCCGAACGGCAGGTCCGTCACCAGCAGCGCGGTCTGGTTGCCGCGTGCCACGCATTCGGTGTGATACGCCATGTGTTCAAGCGTGACCGGCAGCGTGGTCTGCTGGCCTTGCATCACATTGCCCAGCGAATCGCCGACCAGGATCATCTCGACGCCGCAGTAGTCGAGCAGTGCGGCGAAGCTGGAATCGTAGGCGGTCAGCATGGCGATCTTGTCGCCGGCGTCACGCATGGCCTGCAGTCTGGGCGCGGTGACGGTCTTGCGGGAGGGGTCGAGGAGGTAACTCATGGCAGTGCCCGTAGGAGTGGCGGCCGTGTGTCGCACGAACAAGCTTCGGCGGCGGCCGTTGTCGTTATCGTGTTGTGCTGCCGGGGGCCTTAGGCGCGTCTTTGCAGCGGCTGTGGAGCAGATCAGCGGGCAGCGAGATTCAGGAAAGCCTTGCGGCCCCGCATGTTCTCGATGCGCGACAGTAGTGTACGGAAATCGCCGTCGTTGTCTACCGGATTGAAGTGGGCCGTATCGACGATCAGCACCGGGGCGTCGTCATAGCGATGGAACAACTCGCCGTAGGCGTCATGCAGCCGTTGCAGGTAAGTCTCGTCGATGGCGGTTTCGCCAGGCAGGCCACGCCGCAGGATGCGTTCGCGCAGCAGCGACGGCGTGGCCTGCAGCATGATGACCAGGTCCACGCGCTGCGCCGGCACTTGCAGCCGAGCCGCCAGTGCGTCGTACAGAGCCAGCTCATCGGCCTCCAGCGTCAGCGCGGCGTAGAGACGGTCGCGCGCGTGCAGGAAATTCGTAATCATGCGATGGCCGGCAAGCATCGCCGTCTGCCATTGCTGCAACTGGGTGGCGCGCTGGTTCAGGCAGGCCAGCTGCATCGGCAGCGCGTAGCGCTGCGGCTCGCGATAGAAGCGTTCGAGGAAGGGGTTGTGGCGGGCGCCGTCGGCGAGTTCGCCGGCCCGCAGGTACTGCGCCAGGCGCTGCGCCAGCGCGGACTTGCCCGATCCGACCGGGCCTTCGACGACGATGCGGCGCAGATGGTCGAGCATGCGTCAGGTGCGCGGTGCGCTCAGGACGGAGGGTTGCCTTCCTGCAGGCGCGTGCACTTGCATGTGGAAAGCTTCTCGATGCGTTGGTCCTGCACGCCAGGCAGGAAGTCCGCTGCGCGGCCGCGGCCGGGAATGTCCAGCGTGGCGTCCAGCTCGATCAGCGGAACCAGCACGAATGCGCGTTCCGTGATGCGCGGATGCGGTACGGTCAGCGCCTCGGTGTTGATCGCTTCGGCGCCAAACAGCAGCAGGTCCAGGTCGAGCGTGCGCGGTGCATTGCGGAACGGCCGCTCGCGGCCGAACTGGTCTTCGATGTGGTGGCAGATGCGCAGCAGTTGCGACGCCGTGAAGGTCGTTTCGACCTTGACCACGGCATTGAAGTAGTCGTCGCCGGAGGCGTCGACCGGGGCCGTGCGGTAGAACGACGACCGCGCAACTACCGTGATCCCGACCTGCTGGGCCAGGCACACGATGGCGTCTTTCAACGCCTGGCGCGCATCTCCAAGATTGGCGCCGATGCCGATGAAGGCAAGCGTCATGTTATTCCTCCGGCTGGGCGCGGCGCGGTCCTGGCTCGGGCTGACCTCCATCGGCCCCGTCAGTCGATTGCGCCTCGCTGCGGGAAGACACTTTATCCGATTTCCGCGGACCGCGTCGGCGGCGCCGTTTGCGTGCCGGCGCGTCGCCATCGTGGCCGGTGCCGTCCTCGGCGCCTTCCGCGCCACCGTCGTGGCCGGCGTCCTGGTCGCCGTCGTGGCTCTCACCCGAACCGCCCCGTGAACCCTTGGCGGACTTGCCGCGGGCGTTGCCGCGCGCGGGCCGGGCCGCCTCGATCAGCGCCTCGCGCTCGTCGGGGTGGGCGTTCTGGAAGTCGGTCCACCACTGCCCCACCTCGGCCGGCTGCTCGCCGGCTTCGCAACGCAGTTGCAGGAAGTCGTAACCAGCGCGGAAGCGCGGCGATTCCAGCAGGCGGTACGGCATGCGGCCCACGCGCTTTTCAAACCGCGGCTGCATGCCCCAGATGTCGCGCATGTCGGTGACAAAGCGGCGCTGGATGGCCAGCTGGCCAGTCTGCTTTTCCAGCACCATGTCCATGGCCGTGTTCAGCGCGGCAATCGGATGCTCGCCTTCGTCGCGCAGCCTGGTCCAGCGCTGTAGCACGTGGTGCCACAGCAGCGACGCGAACAGGAAGCCCGGGGACACCGGCTTGCCGGCCTGCACGCGCAGGTCGGTGTTGTCGAGCGCCAGTTGCACGAAACGCTGGCCCATCGGCTGTTCGATGGCCACGTCCAGCAGCGGCAGCAGGCCCTTGTGCAGGCCGGCCTTGCGCAGTTCCTGCAGCGATGCCCAGGCGTGGCCCGACATCAGCAGCTTGAGCATCTCGTCGAACAGGCGCGCGCTGGGCACGTTGTGGATCAGCGGTGCCAGTTCGGCGATCGGCGCACGGGTGTCCTCGTCGATGCCGAAGCCGGTCTTGGCGGCAAAGCGCACCACGCGCAGCATGCGGACGGGGTCCTCGCGGTAGCGCGTGACCGGGTCGCCGATCATGCGCAGCGTGCGGGCGTGCATGTCTTCCATGCCGTGATGGTAGTCATGCACGGTCTGCGCGGCCGGATCGTAGTACATCGCGTTGATGGTGAAGTCGCGGCGTTCGGCGTCTTCGGCCTGCGATCCCCAAACGTTGTCGCGCAGCACGCGGCCGCTGGCGTCTATCGCATGGGTCTTGCTGTCGAGCTCGGCCCGCTTCAGCCGGCGCCCTTCGGGCAGCGTCTCGCTGGCCACGGCGTCCACCAGCGCGCGGAATGTCGAGACCTCGATGATCTCCTGCTCGCGTCCGCCGTAGAACGTCACGTGCACGATCTGGAAGCGGCGGCCAATGATCCGGGAACGGCGGAACAGCGCCTGCACCTGTTCCGGCGTGGCGTTGGTGGCCACGTCGAAATCCTTCGGCTTGATGCCGAGCAGCAGGTCGCGCACGGCCCCGCCGACGATGAAGGCCTGATACCCGGCCTGTTGCAGCGTGGACGTGACCTTGACCGCGTTGCGCGAGATCAGCGCCGGGTCGATCCTGTGTTCTTCCACGCCAACCACGCGTGGGGTATGGGCGCGGCCCGTGCGGCGCTGTTTCGGTCCCGGCTTGCCCAGCAGCCGGGTGATGAGCTTCTTGATCACGTCAGAACAGGTCCATGATGCGCCAGCCAGCGGCCGCGGCGTGGGTGCGCAGGCGATCGTCGGGGTTGGCGGCGATCGGCTCGCTGACCTTTTCGAGCAGCGGCAGGTCGTTGGCCGAATCGCTATAGAACGTGGTGGTGCCGAAGTCGTCCCACTTGGCGCCCAGGCCCTTGAGCCAGCTTTCCACGCGGGTGATCTTGCCTTCGCGGAAGCTGGGCACGCCAGCCACTTCGCCGGTGAAGGCGCTCTCGGCCTTGCCGTCGATCGTTTCCGGATCGGTGGCGATCAGGTGCTTGATGCCGAAGGCCTGGGCGATCGGCGCCGTGACAAAGCTGTTGGTGGCCGTCACCACCGCGCACAGGTCGCCGGCTTCCAGGTGCTTGTACACGAGGGCCTTCGCCTGCGGCGTGATGACCGGCTCGATGACCTCGTGCATGAAGCGCACGCGCCATTGATCCAGGCGGTCGCGCGGGTTGGCCGCCAGGGGGGCCAGCGCAAAGCGCAGGAATTCCTGGATATTGAGCGTCCCAGCCTTGTATTGGCTGTAGAACTCGTCGTTCTTGCGACGATACGATTCCTCGTCGACGACGCCCATGCGGACCAGGAAGCGGCCCCATTCGTGGTCGCTATCGGTCGGGATCAGGGTGTGGTCGAGGTCAAACAGTGCCAGATTCATGGGGCGCGATTTTACATTAAGGTGCCCCGGGCGGTCGGCCGGGCCCGGGGGACGAGCGGGGCGGCGTCTCGCCGGCCCCACGAAGGGAGCGTGCGGGTCCGGCGATTACTCCCGGAATTCGGCGAACATTTCGCGCAGCAGCGGCAGCGTCACCGCACGCTTGCGCTCCAGCGAATACATGTCCAGCGCGTCAAGCAGCGCCATCAGGCTGGGCATGTCGCGATAGTGGCGCGTCACGAGCCAGTGCGGGATTTCGGGCGAAAGCTGCAGCCCGCGCTCCTTGGCGGCCTGCACCAGCGCCGCCATCTTGTCCTCGTCGGACAGCGGCTGGAGCTGGTAGACCAGCCCCCAGCCCAGCCGTGTGCGCAGGTCTTCACGTACCGGCATGGCGCGCGGTGCCAGGCTGCCCGCCACCACGAGCGCGCAGCGCACGTGGGCGCGCACCTCGTTATAAAGCGAAAAAACGGCGATCTGGCGCGCTTCGTCCAGCAGATCGACGTTGTCGACGGTATAGATCTGGCACGCCGGGTCGAACATGAAGTCGGCCAGCGCGTGGTGCGGGCTCAGATAGCGGCAGTTCAGGCCGGCGTGGATCGCGGCGTCGCAGACGGCATGCAGCAGGTGGGTACGGCCGGAGCCCATGTCGCCCCACAGGTAGAACAGGCGGTCGTCGGCCTGCTCGCGCGCCACCAGGCCGGGCAGGTCGCGCAGGCGCTGCACCGGCTCGCGATTGGCCGACACGAAGAAATTGTCGAACGTGGAAGGGGGCGGGCTGCCCAGTTCCAGCGACAGCTGCTTATGACTTTGACGCGGTGACATGACGAATCCGTTACTTGCGCGATACGTGCCTGCAGTATGCCCAGTGCCGGCCTAGTGCCGATAGAGGTCGCTGGACAGGTAAACGCGTCGCAGCTGACGCGCGCCGACCAGCAGCACCGCACAGGTTGGCAATGCCAGCAGCACGCCAAAGAAGCCGAACAGCTGCCCGAACGCCAGCAGCGCGAAGATCACCACCAGCGGGTGCAGGCCGATACGCTCGCCCACCAGCCGCGGTGTCAGGTAGAAGCTTTCCACGAACTGGCCGATGCCGTATACCACCGCCACGGCGCCCAGCCCATACCAGTTGCCGAATTGCAGTAGCGCGGCCAGCACCGCCAGCGTCAGTCCGATGCCGAAACCGATATACGGGATGAACACGGCCAGGCCGGTGAAGACGCCCACCGGGATGCCGACATCGAAGCCGGCCACGGTCAGGCCGATCGAGTAGATCGCGGCCAGGATCACCATGACCAGGATCTGCCCGCGCAGGTACTGGGACAGCAGGGCGTCGGTCTCGGCCGAGAGTTCATGCACCTTGGGCACCCAGCGGCGCGGCACCAGGCGCTCGATACGCCGCATGACCATGTGCCAGTCCATCAGCAGGTAGAACATCAGGATCGGCACGATGAACAGCAGCCCGGCCAGCTCGATCAGCGCCGAACCCGACACGCGCACGTAGTCGAACAGCACCTGCATCAGGTCTTCGGGGCTGGCCGCGAAGCGGTTCTGCAGCATGCTGCGCAGGCCGGGGAAGTCGAAACGCACCCGCACGCCAAGTTCCGCCAGCTTCGGCGCCAGCACGCTGTTGAGCTTCTGCAGCAGGATCGGCACCTGTTCGCGCAATTGTGGGATCTCGCGCTGGAGCACCGCGATCAGCAGCAGCACCAGCAGCACCATGACCACGCCCAGCAGCCCGATCATCAGCGCCACGCCAATGAAACGGGGCACCCGGCGCCGTTGCAGCCAGTCCACCCCCGGATTGAGGATGTACGAAAAGATGAATGCGACCAGAAACGGCGTCAGCACGGGCGCCAGCGCCAGGATTACGGCGAACAGGGCGGCGGCGACAACAATCCACAACAGGATGCGCCTGGCGTCTTGGGAAAGCAGGGGAGCGGTCATCGGAGGGGCCGGCGCGTCATGGCTTGGCAGTGTGGCAGGTGGATTCGTCCGCGATCACTGGTCGCCGGGAGCCTGTATCCGTTAAAATCGCGATTTTACTGGACTCGCGTCCGTGCTCCGTGCCCGATTGGCCTCCCCGGCCCAGGGACGCAGCGAAAAAGCGACGGATTCCGCACTTCACCCTCATCCAAGACAAGCAGGTTCTCATGAGCGCATCCCCGACCGCCGGCCAGGCAGGCCTTTCCTACCGCGATGCCGGTGTTGACATCGATGCCGGCGACGCCCTGATCGACCGGATCAAGCCGTTTGCCAAGCGCACCATGCGCGAAGGCGTGATGGCCGGTATCGGCGGATTCGGCGCGCTGTTCGAACTGTCGAAGAAGTACCAGGAGCCGGTGCTGGTGTCCGGCACCGACGGCGTGGGCACCAAGCTCAAGCTGGCCTTCCAGCTGAACCGCCACGACACCGTGGGCCAGGACCTGGTAGCCATGAGCGTCAACGACATCCTGGTGCAGGGTGCCGAGCCGCTGTTCTTCCTGGACTATTTCGCCTGCGGCAAGCTGGACGTGGACACCGCCGCCACCGTGATCCAGGGCATCGCCCATGGTTGCGAACTGTCGGGCTGCGCGCTGATCGGCGGCGAAACCGCCGAAATGCCGAGCATGTACCCGGACGGTGAATACGACCTGGCCGGTTTCGCGGTCGGTGCCGTGGAAAAGAAGAAGATCATCGACGGCTCCACGATCCGCCCGGGCGACGTGGTGCTGGGCCTGGCCTCTTCGGGTGCACACTCGAACGGTTACTCGCTGGTGCGCAAGATCATCGAAGTGGCCAAGCCGGACCTGAATGCCGACTTCCACGGCCAGCGCCTGCAGGACGCGATCATGGCGCCGACGCGCATCTACGTGAAGCCGCTGCTGTCGCTGATCGACACGCTGCCGGTCAAGGGCATGGCCCACATCACCGGCGGCGGCCTGACCGAGAACGTGCCGCGCGTGCTGGCCGACAACCTGACGGCCGTGATCCAGCGCGACGCCTGGACGCTGCCGCCGCTGTTCCAGTGGCTGCAGGCGCAAGGCAACGTGGCCGACGCCGAAATGCACCGCGTGTTCAACTGCGGCATCGGCATGGTCGTGATCGTGGCCAGGGAAGACGCCGAACGCGCCATCCGCCACCTGCAGGCCGCCGGTGAAGCTGTGTGGCAGATCGGCGAGATCCAGGAACGCGCCGAAGGCCAGGCGCAGACCGTGGTGGTCTGATCTGACTGTTTGCTGTTCCCCCTCTCCCCGACGTGGGAGAGGGCCGGGGGAGCGGGCGTTGAGGTTCTAATTGCGACTTGTCGTTGATTGAATCGCTGACCCTCTCCCCCAACCCCTCTCCCGCTGTGCGGGAGAGAGGAGCCAACTCCAGGCACTGTTACTCCGTCCCCAGCTTCGTCAGCGCATCGCCCGTCACGCGGCAGATGCGCCAGTCCGGCATCACGTCGGCGCCCATCGCCTGGTAGAAATCGATCGACGGCTGGTTCCAGTCCAGCACCGACCACTCGAAGCGGCCACAGCCGCGTTCCACGGCCAGCGCCGCCAGATGCTTGAGCAGCGCCTTGCCCAGCCCGTGCCCGCGCCAGGCTGGCTCGACGAACAGATCTTCCAGGTACAGGCCGGGTTTGGCCAGGAAAGTCGAGAAGTTGTGGAAGAACAGGGCAAAGCCGACGGCCTGCTTCGCACCATCCTGGTCGACTTCCACGATCACCGCTTCGGCATGGGGCCGGGGGCCGAACAGCGCGTCGCCAATCTTCTGCGGCGTGGCTTCCACCAGGTGCGTCAGCTTTTCGTATTCGGCCAGGTCCGAGATCAGGCGGAACAGCGTGGCGCTGTCGGCGGGCGTGGCGGGGCGGATCGAGAAGGCGGTCATCGCAATTCGCTTAAAAAACGGAAGCGATGATTATCGGTCACCCGGCGCGCGATCACCAGTCCGCGGCCTGGGCCACCTGCGCGACGTAGTCCGGGGCCAGGGCATCGACGCTGATGCGCTCCGGCGTGCTGCGCAGCCATGTCAGTTGCCGCTTGCAGAGCTGGCGCGTGGCGGCAATGCCGCGCTCGCGCATGGTGGCGGCGTCGCAGTTGCCGTCCAGGTATTCCCACACCTGCCGATAGCCGACGCAGCGCATCGACGGCAGCCCCAGATGCAGGTCGCCGCGTGCGCGCAGCCGCTGCACTTCGTCGATCAGCCCCCCGGTCAGCATCGCGTCGAAGCGGTCGGCAATACGGGCGTGCAGGACGGCGCGATCCGAGGGCTCCAGCGCGATCACCCGGTAGCGCGCATCGGCCGCCCCGGTGAAGGTGCGCGCATCGGCCTGGCGGGCCAGCAGCGCCGACATCGGCTGGCCGCCGATCCGGTAAATCTCCAGCGCACGCTGGATGCGCTGCGCATCGTTGGGCGCCAGGCGTGCGGCCGTGACCGGGTCGACCTCGGCCAGCATCGCATGCAGCGCCGGCCAGCCGCGCTCGGCGGCCAGCGCGTCGAGTTCGGCGCGTACCGTGGCATCGGCCTGCGGCAGATCGTTCAGGCCCTGCGTCAGCGCCTTGTAATAGAGCATGGTGCCGCCGACGATTAGCGGTGTATGGCCGCGCGACCGGATCTCGTCGATCAGCCGTTCGGCATCGGCCACGAACTGCGCGGCCGAGTAGCTGGCGAGCGGATCGATGATATCGATCAGGTGGTGCGGCACGCTGGCCAGTTCGGCCGGCGTGGGCTTGGCCGTGCCGATATCCATCTCGCGATAGACCAGCGCGGAATCCAGGCTGATGATCTCCACCGGGCGACGCGCGGCCAGTTCCAGCGCGGCAGCGGTCTTGCCGGACGCGGTGGGCCCCAGCAGACAGACGATGGGCGGAAAGTCGGAAAACTGCGATGACATCATCAAACGGCCAACGGGAAACAGGGGCTTACTGGCCGCGCAGGAACAGGCGGTCGAGTTCGGTGACGGTCAGCTGGACCCACGTGGGACGACCGTGATTGCACTGGTCGGCGCGTTCGGTCTGTTCCATCTGGCGCAGCAGCGCGTTCATTTCCTCGACGGTCAGCTTGCGATTGGCACGCACGGCGCTATGGCAGGCCAGCGTGGCCAGCAGTTCGTTCTGGCGTTCGGCCAGCACGCGCGAGCCGCCGTAGGACTGCAGGTCGCGCAGCACGTCGCGCGCCAGTGCTTCGGCATCGGCCTGCTCGAGCAGGGCTGGAATGGCGCGCACGGCCAGCGTGGTGGGCGACATCGGCGCGATATCGAAGCCCAGCAGCTGCAGCGTCTCCTGGTGCTCTTCGGCCGCGCCGATTTCCACCGGGCTGGCCGGTAGCGTGACCGGAATCAGCAGCGGCTGCACGGCCAGCTGGCGCGCGGCCAGCCCGTCCTTGATCTGTTCGTACAGGATGCGTTCGTGCGCCGCGTGCATATCCACCAGCACCAGCCCGCGCGCGTTCTGCGCCAGCACGTAGATGCCGTGCAACTGGGCGATGGCGTAGCCCAGCGGATGATCGACCTCGCCAGATCCGGCATCGGCGCCCGGCTGTTCCGGGACGCGCGGCGGCAGGCGGTCGAGCAGGCTGGGCGGCTCGTCGGCACGGGCGGCCTGGGCGTCGGCCAGCCACGCGGGCGGGCGCGACGACGGTTGCCACGATCCCGGGTTGGCCGATCCCGGCGAGGTGGCGTCACGCACCATGCCCAGATAGGCCTGGCGCGGCTGCGCAATGCCCAGTTCGGTCTGGCGGCCTGCCGAGTAGTTGATCCATTGCGGCGAGGCGCCGGGCACGCCGGGTGCGGGCGTGGCCGGGCGCGCCGTGGGCATCGGCATCAGGCCGGCACCGTCGCCGGTATCGGAATGCAGGCTGTCGCCCTGTTCGCCGGCCTGGCGCGCCAGGCAGCGCTGCACGGCGTGATAGACGAACTGATGGACCGCGCGCGATTCGCGGAAGCGCACTTCGATCTTCGACGGGTGGACGTTGACGTCGACCAGTTCGGGCGGCAGGTCCAGGCACAGCACGTACGACGGAAAGCGGTCGCCGTGCAGTACGTCCTGGTAGGCGCTGCGCACGGCGTGGTTCAGCAGCTTGTCGCGCACGAAGCGCCCGTTGACGAAGAAGTACTGCTGGTCGGGCCGTCCGCGCGACGCCGTCGGCAGGCCGGCAAAACCGTACAGGTGCAGCGCATCGGCGTCTTCGTCCAGCGCCAGCCGCGACCGCGCGAAGTCGCTACCCAGCACCTGGGCCGTGCGCGCGGACACGTCGCCGGCATTCCAGTGCTCCAGCGGCTTGCCGTTGTGGTGGACGGAAATCGTGACATCGGGCCGCGCCAGCGCCGCGCGCCGGATCATCTCCAGGCAGTGGCCCAGCTCGGTTTGTTCCGATTTAAGGAACTTTCTACGCGCTGGCGTGTTGAAGTACAGGTGCTGCACGTCGATCATCGTGCCCACGCCGCCGGAGGCGGGCTGCAGCTGGCCGCTGTCGGCGCTGATCTGGGTGGCGTGCGCGGCCGCAGCAGTGCGGCTGGTCAGTACCAGGTGCGAGACCGAGGCGATCGACGCCAGGGCCTCGCCCCGGAAACCGAGCGTCAGGACCGATTCCAGTTCGTCGAGCGAGGCGATCTTGCTGGTGGCGTGGCGCATCAGCGCAACGGGCAGTTCGTCGGCGGGAATGCCGCAGCCGTTGTCGGTGATGACGATGCGCCGCACGCCGCCTTCCTCCAGCCGGATACCAAGCTGGGTAGCGCCGGCATCGAGTGCGTTTTCGAGCAGTTCCTTGACCACCGAAGCGGGGCGCTCCACCACCTCGCCGGCCGCAATCTGGCTGATCAGTTGATCCGGCAACGGACGGATCGGGCGGCCAGGCTGGGTGGTGCGAAGGGGGTTTGAGGCTTCAGGCAGGGCGGCGTCGGCAGGCATGCCGGCGATTATACGTGCGGCCGGACACGTTTTCGGCACAAGTCCCGGCAGGAGGTGACGGATTGTCGTAGTGGCTCTTGTATGATGGGGGCCTTCTTTGGAGAGAGGCTAATTTGGATACCGTATTGCATCTGATCGACATGGTGCTCCATGTCGACAAATTCCTGGGGCAGTTCGTCCTGGACTATGGGGTCTGGGTCTACGGCATCCTGTTTGCCATCGTCTTTGCCGAGACCGGACTGGTGGTGCTGCCGTTCCTGCCGGGCGACTCGCTGCTGTTCATTGCCGGCGCCATGTGCGCGGCAGGCGCCATGAACGAATGGATGCTGGCGGGCCTGCTGTTCGTGGCCGCCGTCACGGGCAACACGGTCAACTACTTTGTGGGCAGCTGGATCGGGCCCAAGGTATTCGACCAGCACTGGCGCTTCCTGGACCAGCAGGCCCTGCGCAAGACGCACGACTTCTATGAACGCCACGGCGGCAAGACGCTGGTGATGGCGCGCTTCATCCCGATCGTGCGCACGTTCGCGCCGTTCGTGGCGGGCGTGTCGCAGATGACGTTTGCGCGCTTCCAGCTGTTCAATGTGATCGGTGCGGCAACATGGGTGTTCGGCCTGGTGTTCGCCGGCTACTTCTTCGGTAACCTGCCGTTCATCAAGCAGTACCTCAACCTGATCGTGCTGGCCGGTATCGGCGCGGCCGTGGTACCGCTGGTGCTGGGCGGGCTGTGGAAGCTGGTACGCGGCAAGGGCCGCACGCGCGCCCCGGCTGACCGCTAAGCCGCGCTTGGCGCGGAACGCCGCGGCCGGACGTCAGTTCAGGCTGCGGCTCATCATGCGCAGGGCCGGCATGCGGTCGCGGATCTGCGTGGTGTCGGCGGCATCGGGACGCGCCTGGACATAGGCTTCCAGGTCTTCCAGCGCCGGCCGGAAGCACTCCAGGTTGGCATATGCCAGGCCGCGATCGCGGACTTCCTCGATCGAATCGGGCAGCAGGATCACCAGCCGGTTCTGCACCGCCAGCAGCCGCTGCCAGCGCGATTCCTGCAGATAGATGGCCTTCAGGTTGCGCAGCATGCGCGCCACGATCTCGCGATGGCCGGCCACCTGCAGGAACAGCCCCAGCGGCACTTCATTCGAACCCGTGA
Organism: Ralstonia sp. 25mfcol4.1; assembly: GCF_900104095.1. Classification (GTDB taxonomy): domain Bacteria; phylum Pseudomonadota; class Gammaproteobacteria; order Burkholderiales; family Burkholderiaceae; genus Cupriavidus. The sequence goes on from NZ_FNJO01000011.1 coordinate 215,249, forward strand.
TGCCCTCGCGCTCCAGGAACGGGTCGAGCATTTCCTGCAACTGTTCCTTCGACAGCGTTTCGCCGGTCAGCGGGTCAAGCACGACCTCGCCGGCGGGAATCGTCATGCGCACCAGGAAATGGTTGGGAAACGACACGCCTTTCAGCGGCAGGCCGATCTGCTGGCCCAGCTCCATGTACAGCACGGCCAGCGAGATCGGAATGCCCCGGCGCTGCTTGAGCACCACGTTCAGGTACGAATTGTCCGGGTCGTAGTAATCGTTGGCGTTGGGTCCGAAACCCAGGTCGCGGTAGAAGAAATGGTTCAGCAGGCGCAGGCGCTGGATGGCGGGCGTGCCTTCGGCGATCCGCCGCTTGAGGCGCACCGCCAGTACGTCGAGGGCGGCCAGTTCGGCTTGCAGGTCCAGGTCAGGGTAGGCGTCCTGGGCGATCGCAAGCGCGGTCTCGGTGAGCGGGATCGCATCGTCGTCGGCCACGAGGCTGGCGAAGTAATCCAGGACTTTCGTGGAGGTCATGGGGGCGGTGTTCCTGACTAGTTATCCATCGGGCGGGCCGGACCCCGAAGGATGAAGCGGGCTTGGGGCCGGTGAATTGCGCGGTGACAGGAATAAGATGATAGACGGTGTCGGTAACGAGGTCGGCTCCCGCTTGGTGCCCCGAGCCCGTTGACTAGTTGGACCCGCAGCCCTGCGAGCACCCCGAATTGTGACCGTGGGTGGCAACACCCCGAAGCACGTCTACTAGATTTCGACAACGAGGGCTGCCGCCGACGCCGTTGACTCTGGCAGGAGGCTCCATGCAAGTACTCTATCCCCGCTGTGCCGGGCTGGACGTCCACAAGGACACCATCGTGGCCTGTGTGCGCTGCGTCTC
>NZ_FNJO01000020.1 GCF_900104095.1 Ralstonia sp. 25mfcol4.1
ATTCGGACCGGGGCAGCCAGTATGCAAGCGAGGAGTACCAGGGATTGCTGGCGCGCCACGGCCTGGTTTGTAGCATGAGCCGGTCGGGCGATTGCTGGGATAACGCCGTAGCCGAACGCTTCTTCCTAAACCTGAAGATGGAGCGGGTCTGGCAGAGGCGGTACACCGACCGGGCCGAAGCCCGGCGCGACATCACACAGTACATCGTGGACTTCTACAACCCGGTGCGCTTGCATTCGACACTGGGCTACGCGTCGCCAACAGACTACGAGGACAAGTTCCAACAGACCACCCTAACACCTGTCTGAAAAAACTTGACCACTACAGTGGATTGCCCGCATCTGAAGCACCAACGGTTTTCTCCTCTCTCCTGCTGCGCGGGAGAGGGGCCGGGGAGAGGGTATTGAGGCTCAAATTGCGACATGCCGAGTCTTGATGCGCCGGGCCCTCTCCCCCAACCCCTCTCACGCAAGTGGGAGAGGGGAGTAAAAACAGTACAGGGACAAGACATGACCCTTCTATCCGTCAACAACATCGAAGTCATCTACGACCATGTGATCCTGGTGCTCAAGGGCGTCTCGCTCGATGTGCCGGAGGGCCGCATCGTGGCGCTGCTGGGTGCCAACGGCGCGGGCAAGACCACCACGCTCAAGGCCATCTCGAACCTGCTGCACGCCGAGCGCGGCGATGTCACCAAGGGATCGATCGAGTACCGCGGCCAGCGCGTGGACCAGCTCACGCCCAACGACCTGGTCAAGCGCGGCGTGATCCAGGTGATGGAAGGCCGCCACTGCTTCGCGCACCTGACCATCGAGGAAAACCTGCTGACCGGGGCCTACACGCGCGGCCTGTCGCGTGGTGAAACGCGCGACGCGCTGGAGAAGATCTACGACTACTTTCCGCGCCTGAAGACGCGCCGCAAGTCGCAGGCCGGCTATACCTCGGGGGGCGAGCAGCAGATGTGCGCGATCGGGCGCGCGATGATGGCCAAGCCGTCGATGATCCTGCTGGACGAGCCGTCGATGGGCCTGGCGCCGCAGATCGTGGAGGAAATCTTCGAGATCGTGCGCGACCTGAACGCGCGCGAGCGCGTGAGCTTCCTGCTGGCCGAGCAGAACACGATGGTGGCGCTGCGCTATGCCGACTACGGCTACATCCTCGAAAACGGCCGCGTGGTGATGGACGGCGAAGCCGAATCGCTGCGCACCAACGAGGACGTCAAGGAGTTTTACCTGGGCGTGGCCGCCAACGACGCCGAAGGCGGCGCGCGCAAATCGTTCCGCGATGTGAAAAGCTATCGCCGGCGCAAACGCTGGCTGGCCTGAATCTCCCCTGGACACCGATATGGCTGAATACTTCGATTCGCTGGAGACGCGCGCGCCTGCGGAGCGCGAGGCCGCGCTGCTTGCCGCCGTGGCGCGCCAGGTCGCACATGCGCGGGCACATGCACCGTATTTTGCCGAAATCCTGTGCGACTTCGACGCACGCGAGATCACCTCGCGCGATGCGCTGGCGCTGCTGCCGGTCACGCGCAAGTCCGAACTGAGCGCGCGCCAGCGCGTGGTGCCGCCGCTGGGCGGGCTCAATGCCACGGCGCTGGGGGGCCTGCGCCATGTGTTCCAGTCGCCAGGGCCGATCCACGAGCCCGATGGCTTTGCCGCCGACTGGTGGCGCACGGCGCGCGCGATGTTCGCGGCGGGCTTCCGGTCCGGCGAGCTGGTCTACAACACGTTCTCGTATCACTTCACGCCGGCCGGGATGATGATGGAATCGGGCGCCCACAAGCTGGGGTGCTGCGTGTTCCCGGCGGGCGTCGGCCAGACCGAATCGCAGGTGCAGGCGCTGGCCAGCCTGCAGCCTGCCGCCTACGCGGGCACGCCATCGTTCCTGAAGCTGCTGATCGAGAAAGGTGACGAGATGGGGCTGCCGTGCGCGAGCCTGTCCAAGGCGCTGGTGTCGGGCGAGGCATGCCCGCCCGCGCTGCGGGGCTGGCTGCAGGACCACGGCGTCACGGCGCGCCAGATGTACGGCACGGCCGATGTCGGACTGATCGCCTTCGAGACCGACGGCGGCGACGGCTGGGTGGTGGACGAGGGCGTACTGGTCGAGATCGTCGAGCCGGGCGGTACGAAGCCGATGCCCGAGGGCGAGGTGGGCGAGGTGGTGGTTACCGTGCTGGGCAACGTCGACTACCCGCTGATCCGGTTTGGCACCGGCGACCTCTCGGCCATCGTGGCGGAGTCCTCGCACCGCGCCAGCCCGTGTGGCCGCACCAATATCCGGCTGAAAGGCTGGCTGGGACGCGCCGACCAGACCACCAAGGTCAAGGGCATGTTCGTGCATCCGGGGCAGGTGGCCGAAGTGGTGCGGCGTCACCCGGAAATCCGCGCGGCGCGGCTGGTGGTGACGGGCACGATTGGCGCCGACGTGATGACGCTCCATTGCGATGCCACGCGCATCGACGAGGGCCTGGCGCTTGCCGTGGCCGATTCGATGCGCGAGGTGATGCGGTTGCGTGGCGAGGTGCGCTTCGCCGCGCCGGGATCGCTGCCGCAGGACGGCAAATCGATCGAGGACGCGCGCAGCTACGACTGATCGCCGTGGGGTGAAGGCCGGCGACGGCGGCCCTACGCTTGCGACGACGGACCGTCGCTGGCCTCGGGGTAGCCGCCGCGCGGCCGCGTGGGCAGCCGTACCATCCAGACCGTAACGGCGACGCCGATGGCGATCAGCGTCAGCGACGACACCGGCCGTGCGCGCAGCAGCCAGGCCGTGATGCTCATCGACGTCCACATCATCGACAGCGCCAGGCACTTGGCGCGGAACGGAATGCTGCGGTGGGCCTGCCAGTCACGCACCAGGGGCCCGAATCGCTCGTGCGTGATCAGCCAGTTGTGGAATTTTTCCGACCCGCGCGCGAAGCACGCCGCCGCCAGCAGCACGAACGGCGTGGTCGGCAGCAGCGGCAGGAAGATGCCGATAAAGCCGAGCACCAGGCTGATGATGCCCAGCGTGACCCAGAACGCGCGGATCACGCGCTCCCGGTGCGTGAGCGTGCCGGCCAGGTGGGTGGGGTCGGTCGGTGTTTCGGGGTCGGAAGAAGGCAACGGTGCAGGAAAAGGGGCGCAGAAACGCCCTTATGCTACCAGCCCCAGCCGGGCGCGCGCCGCATCGTACTCGGCCTTCATGCGCGCCACGATCTCGCCGGCGGTGGGGATGTCGTGGATCTGGCCCACGCCCTGGCCGGCACCCCAGATGTCCTTCCAGGCCTTGGCCTTCGAGCTGCCGCTCGAAAAGTCCATCTTGCTCTTGTCGGCCACCGGCAGGTCTTCGGGGTCCAGGCCCGAGTTGACGATGCTCTCGCGGATGTAGTTGCCGTGCACGCCCGTGAACAGGTTCGTGTAGATGATGTCCGAAGCGGCCGAACTGGTGATCGACTGCTTGTACTCGGCGCTGGCATGGCCTTCCTGCGACGCGATGAAGCGGGTGCCCACGTAGGCGAAGTCGGCGCCCATGGCCTGGGCGGCCAGCACGGCGTCGCCGGTGGCGATCGATCCGGACAGTGCGATCGGACCGTCGAAGATCTTGCGCACTTCGCCGACCAGCGCGAACGGCGACAGCGTGCCGGCATGGCCGCCGGCGCCGGCCGCTACCAGGATCAGCCCGTCCACGCCGGCCTCGATGGCCTTTTCGGCGTGGCGGATGTTGATGACGTCGTGCAGCACGATGCCGCCGTAGCTGTGCACGGCGTCGATCATTTCCTTGGGGGGCGCCCGCAGCGACGTGATGAAGATCGGCACCTTGTGTTCCACGCACACCTTCACATCATGTTCCAGCCGCGCGTTGGAAGCGTGCACGATCTGGTTCACGGCGAGCGGGCCGACGGGCTTGCCGGGATTGGCAGCCCGGAATGCCGCCAGTTCTTCCTGGATCTGCGTCAGCCATTCGTCGAGCAACTCGGCCGGGCGCGCGTTGAGCGCGGGGAACGATCCGACGATGCCGGCCTTGCACTGGGCCAGCACCAGTTCCGGGTAGCTGACGATGAACATCGGCGACGCGATGACGGGCAGGGCCAGGTTCTGCAGGGCTGGCGGAATGTGTTTGGCGGCAGGCATGGTGTCTCCTCGAATCCGTCTGATGAAATGACGCGGACAAGCGGTGCGAAATGCACGGTCGTTCGATTATAGGGAGTTTCGCCTGCCGTGGCGTCACGGTAGAGCGCGGCCTCGGTGGTGGCCGGGGCGAAAAAAAGCCCCGCTGGGTTAGCGGGGCGATTACCACGAAGACTGATAAGAAGAGACGGTCAGGCACCTGCCAATGCCTTACCGTGAGACGAATCTTAGGGGGCGAATATGACCACCAGAAGGCAGTTCCGCGGCAATTCCGGAAAACCCGTGAGCTGACGGGTTTTCCGGCCCGGACTAGATCTTTTCCAGCAGCAGGCCCTTCAGGTATTCGCCTTCGGGGAAGGCGGCCGACATCGGGTGATCGGTGCCGGCCGACAGGCGGCGCAGGATGCGGGCATCGGCGCGGGCATCGGTGGCGGCGCCGGCCACGATCTTCTGGAACAGTTCCATGCTGATGGCACCCGAGCACGAGTACGTGAACAGCAGGCCGCCCGGCCGCAGCAGCTGCATGCCGACGAGGTTGATTTCCTTGTAGGCGCGCGCGGCGCGGTCGATGTGCTGGGCCGACGGGGCGAACTTGGGTGGATCCAGCACGATCAGGTCGAACTGGCGGCCCTCGGCGCGGAATTCGCGCAGCATCTTGAACACGTCCGCATCGAGCCAGGTGGCGCGCCCGGCGTCGAAGCCGTTCAGCGTCACGTTGCTGGCCGCGATCTTGAGCGCCTCGCCCGACGAATCGATCGACGTCACCGACTTCGCGCCGCCACGCAGTGCGGCCAGCGAGAAGCCGCCCGTGTAGCAGAAGCAGTTCAGCACGTCGCGGCCTTCGGCCAGATCGCCCACGAGCTTGCGGTTGTCGCGCTGATCGACGTAAAAGCCGGTCTTGTGGCCGTTGCGCACGTCCACGTAGTAGCGCACACCGTGTTCGGTCACCGACAGCTGCGGATCTGGCTCGGCACCGGCCAGCACGCCGGTGACCAGTTCCAGCCCTTCGCGCTGGCGCACGGCCGCGTCGGACCGTTCGTAGACGTTCGGGCAGCCGGTTTCCTTGACCAGCGCCTGTACCAGGGCGTCCTTCCACTGCTCTACGCCGGCGGCGTTGAACTGGCAGACCAGCTGCCCGGTCTCGCCCTGGCCGTAGTAGTCGACGATCAGGCCGGGCAGGCGGTCGGATTCGCCGAAGATCAGCCGCACCGCGCTGGTGTCGCTGACCCAACGCTGGCGGTGCGCCAGCGCGGCCGACACGCGGCGCTTGAACATCGCATGGTCGACCGGCTCGTTTTCGTCGAACGTCCATACGCGCACCCGGATCTGCGATTCGGGGCTGTAGGCGCCGCGCGCCAGGAAGCGGCCGTCCGCGCTGCGGATGACCACGGTCGAGCCGGCCTCGCAGCGGCCTTCGGTGGAGGCGATGCCCGTGGCGTAGACCCACGGGTGGCGCCGGAGCAGGGATTTTTCCTTGCCGGGCTTCAGGGTAACGACGTTCATGTGGTTACAGCACCACCTTGACCATCGGGTGCGACGTCAGCGCACGGTACACGCTGTCCAGGTGCTCGCGGCTCGTGACGTACACGGTCACGGTCAGCCCCAGGTAGTTGCCGTTGCGCGACGGACGCATCTCCATCTTGCCGGCGTGGAAGTTCGGGTCGAATTCCTGGATCAGCGTCACGATGGCCTCGGCAAAGCCGTCCTGCATGGCGCCCATGACCTTGATCGGGAATTCGCTCGGGTATTCGATCAGCGACTGCTCGGGCGGGATGTCACCCGGGATCAGCGGACCGTTGCTGGAATCTGTCGTCATCTTGCGTAACCTTGTGCGCGCTCAATTGCGCCTGCTTGCGCTTACTTGCGCTTGAACCAGAGGCGGATCGTATCCCACAGGCGGCCGAAGAAGCCTGCCTCGGGCACTTCCTCCAGGGCCACCACCGGGAACTCGCCCACCTTGTTGGCGCCGTCCATCAGCTTGACCGTGCCCACCTGCTGGCCCGCGGCGATCGGGGCGATCAGCAGTTCCTGACGCTCCAGCACCGGCTTCAGGCGGCCGCCGGTACCCTTGGGCACCGTCACGAACGTCTCGTTGGCCACGCCGATCTTCACGATGCTGGCGCGGCCCTTGTAGATATCGGGCGTGGCCAGGACCTGGCCCTTATCGTACAGGCGCAGCGTGTCGAAGAACTGGAAGCCGTAGTTCAGGATCTTCAGGCTTTCCTGGGTGCGGATCTGCTCGGTGGCCGTGCCGATCACGATCGACACCAGGCGGCGCGTGCCATTCGGCACATTGGCCAGCGGGCGCTGGGCCGACGAGATCAGGCAGTAGCCGGCGGACTTGGTGTGGCCGGTCTTCAGACCGTCGACGGTCGGGTCGATGTACAGCAGGCGGTTGCGGTTGGGCTGCCTGATCTTGTTATAGGTGAACTCCTTCTGCGAGTACATTCCGTAGTACTCGGGGAAGTCCTTGATCAGGCGCGTGGACAGCGTGGCCAGGTCGACGGCCGTGGTGTAGTGGTTCGGATCGGGCACCCCGTCGGTGTTCGTGAAGTGCGTACCCTTCATGCCCATGCGCTGCGCTTCGCGGTTCATCATCGCCACGAAACCTTCTTCCGAGCCGCCCACGGCCTCGGCCAGCGCCAGCGACGCGTCGTTGCCCGACTGCACGATCAGGCCCATCAGCAGGTCGTTCACGCTGACCGGCTTGCCGGCCTCGATGAACATGCGCGACTCATCGCTTTTGACCTTGCGCACGATCTCGGTCGGCGTGACGGTCTGGTCCAGCGTCAGGCGCTTTTCCTTGAGCGCCTCGAACACCAGGTAGGCGGTCATCAGCTTGGTCAGCGACGCGGGCTCGATGCGCAGGTCGGCATTCTGCGACGCCAGGGCCTGGCCGCTGGTCACGTCGTACAGCATCCACGACTTGGCGGCCACCTGCGGCATCGGCACGCCCTGCGCCAGGACGGCGGCGGGGGCGGCGGCAAGCACGGTGGCAAGCGTCGCGGCGACGGCGACGGGAGCAAGGGCGGATGCGAAATGCGGCGTGGCTCTGTTCAGCATGGGTAGTGTTCCAACAATAAAGGGATGGCGCGGGCGGGACGGTTCACCGTTCCCACGCGTTGACGACAAGCTGCTTGATCAGGTGCAGCTTGCGGTGAAAAAAATGGTCGGCGCCAGGAATGACGATGACCGGCAGTTCCTGCGGACGGGCCCAGTCCAGCACGCTGGCCAGCGGCACGGTGTCGTCCTGTTCGCCGTGGATCACGATGGTGTCGGCCGGCACGGTGGCCACTTCCCAGCGGCTGGTGGCCGTGCCCACCAGCACCAGCCGCTGCGCGGGCGTGCCCGCTTCGGCCAGGCGGCGTGCCACGTGCGTCTGCACGAAACTGCCGAACGAGAAGCCGCCCAGCGCCAGCGGCAGCGCGGCCACGTCGGGCGACCACGCGGTCTGCGTGCGCATCCAGTCGATCACGGCCAGCAGGTCGTCCTGTTCGCCGATGCCCTGGTCATGCTCGCCGGCCGTGCCGCCCACGCCGCGGAAGTTCGGCCGCACCGTGGCATAGCCCAGCGCCACGAACGTGCGCGCCAGCGTCTGCGCCACCTTGTTGTCCTTGGTGCCGGCAAACAGCGGGTGCGGATGCGCCACCAGCGCCAGGCCACGCACCGGCTCGTTCTGCGGCAGATCGATCGAGATGTCGATGGCGCCGACGGGGCCGGCGATGGTGGTGACCTGGGTATGCGCGTTCATGGCGAGGAGGCAGGAAGGTTCGGCGACAACAACAGCACGACAAAAGCGGCACGACAAAAGCGGCACAACAAAAAACCGGGCAGGCGGCCCGGCGCGGCCCGGCGGGTACCGGATCAGCGATCGACCATCAGGCGTTCGACGGGCTTGCCGTGAATCAGATGGCTGTCGATGATCTCGTCGATGTCCTGCTCGTCGACGAAGGTGTACCAGACGGCCTCGGGGTAGACCACCAGCACCGGACCAAGTTCACAACGGTTCAGGCAGCCGGCCTTGTTGATGCGCACGCGGCCTTCGGCGCCGGCGATGCCCAGCTCCTTGCAGCGTTTCTTGGCGTATTCCTGCATGGCCTTGGCATTGTGGTCGGCACAGCAGGCCTTGCCGTCGTCGCGCTGGTTCAGGCAGAAGAAAACGTGGTGTTTGTAGTAGCTGCTCATGGCGGCGAACTGGACTGCGTGGCGCCGGGCCCACCGGCGTGGTAACGCGGGCGACTGGCGCGGCATGAATCGAGGAAGCTCGGAATTATACGTGGTCGCGCCCCGCGTTCCGCGCAGCGGCGCTGCCCGGAATTCCGGAAATCGCGATGCGCATGGGCGTCGCGCGGAGGACCCGGCGGCCCGAAACGGCCTTCCACATGGCGAACGACGCACTTTTCGGCTCGAAATCCGCCTGAAGCCGTCCGAATTCCCGGAGGCGCCCATTCCGGATTTCCGGAATCCCGGATCGATCCGCCCGCCGCCCCCGATGGCTTCCCTTGCAAATCAAGGGCTTGGCGGCGCCGGCCCCTGTGGCACGGCTGTTGCAAATAGTTACCTTCAGACGCGCCGCCCGCTGCCTTGGGCCAGGCGTGCAACGTGGGCGCCTACCGAGCGCCCGGCACCGGTCAAAACACCGAGGACGACATCATGAGGAAACCCTTTTACAAGATCCTGTACGTGCAGGTCCTGTTCGCGATTGCCGTGGGCATCCTGCTGGGTCATTTCGCGCCGGCCACCGGCGTGGAAATGAAGCCGCTGGGCGACGCGTTCATCAAGCTGATCAAGATGATCATCGGCCCGATCATCTTCTGTACCGTGGTGTCCGGCATCGCCGGCATGCGCGACATGAAGAAGGTGGGCCGCGTGGGCGGCAAGGCGCTGCTGTACTTCGAGATCGTGTCCACGTTCGCGCTGCTGATCGGCCTGATGGCATCGCACGTGCTGAAACCCGGCGTGGGCTTCAACATCGATCCGGCCACGCTGGACACCAAGTCGATCTCGCAGTACGTGTCGAAGGCCCACGGCCAGAGCACGGTCGAGTTCTTCATGCACATCATCCCGGACACGATCTTCAGCGCGTTCGCCAATGGCGACATCCTGCAGATCCTGCTGGTCTCGCTGTTCTTCGGCTCGGCACTGGCCATCATCGGCGACCGCGCGCAGATCATCCACGACATGGTCGACCAGGTGTCGAAGGTGTTCTTCCACATCGTGCACGTGATCACCAAGGTGGCCCCGATCGGCGCGTTCGGCGCCATGGCCTTCACGATCGGCAAGTACGGCCTGGGCTCGCTGATTCCGCTGCTGAAGCTGATCGGCACGTTCTACTTCACCGCCATCGTGTTCGTGCTGGTGGTGCTGGGCACCGTGGCGCGCCTGACCGGCTTCTCGATCATCCGCTTCGTCGCGTACATCAAGGAAGAGCTGCTGATAGTGCTGGGTACCAGCTCGTCGGAAGCCGCGCTGCCGCACCTGATGGAGAAGATGGAAAAGCTGGGCTGCTCGAAGTCGGTGGTCGGCCTGGTGGTGCCTACCGGTTACTCGTTCAACCTGGACGGCACCAACATCTACATGACGATGGCCGTGATCTTCATCGCCCAGGCGACGAACATCGAGCTGACCCTGATGCAGCAGCTGACCATCCTGGCCGTGGCCATGGTGACGTCCAAGGGCGCCAGCGGCGTGACCGGCTCGGGCTTCATCACGCTGGCGGCCACGCTGGCCGTGGTGCCGACCATCCCGGTGGCCGGCATGGTGCTGATCCTCGGCATCGACCGCTTCATGAGCGAATGCCGCGCGCTGACCAACATCATCGGCAATGGCGTGGCCACCGTGGTGGTGTCGGCCTGGGAACGCGAGCTTGACCGCGCCCGCCTGAACCGCGTGCTGCGTGGTGGTGGCGATGACAACGTCGAACTCGCCGACGCCAGCGCCTGACATGTCTGGCCCGGTGCCCGCCGACCCGCTGGACGGCGTCGCGGGCACCCCGCACGATCCTCCCGCTGGCCACACAGACCCCCGGGGCGGCCAGCGGGTATCATCGGCGCGAGAGCTTTCGCCCGCGCCGATGCCCCATTCCGACGATTTCCTTGCCGTGCATGACCCCGCACCGCCTGACTCCGTGCACGCGCCGGAGCACAGTTCGCGCTGGTGGGGCTTTGCCGTTGCGCTGCTGGCCGGCCTGCTGGTGCTGTGCACGCTGACCTGGCTGCTGTCGGTGCAGCGCGGCATCGTCGCGTTGCAGCAATCCACGGCCATGCGTGCCGACCGCTACGCGGGCACGCTCGAATCCACGCTCGACCGCTACGAATTCCTGCCTGCGCTGGTGTCGCTTCACCCGTCCGTGCGCGCGCTGCTGGCATCGCCGCAAGACCCGGCACGCATCGCGGCCGTCAATGACTACCTGGTGGAGGTCAACCGGCGCGCCAGGGCATCCGCCACCTACGTGATTGCGGCGAACGGCCTGGCGCTGGCCGCCAGCAACCATGGCGAGCCGGGCAGCTTCGTCGGCACCGACTATCGCTTCCGTCCGTATTTCCAGATGGCCTCGCGCGGCGAGGTGGGCCGGTTCTATGCCATCGGCGTCACCAGCGACGAGCCGGGCTACTACATCGCCCAGCCGATCGAGGCCGGTGGCAAGGTGATCGGCGTGACGGTGGTCAAGCTGAACCTGGAATGGTTCCAGCGCGCCGGCTCGGGCCGGGGCGAGCCGCTGATGGTGTCCGACGAACACGGCGTGATCTTCCTGTCGTCGGTGCCCGGCTGGCAGTACCGCACGCTGCGGCCGCTGCCGCCGGCGCTGCAGGCCGAACTGCACCGTACGCGCCAGTACCACGATGTGGATGTCACGCCGCTGCCGATGCAGTCGCTGACGTCGCCCGTCATGCGTTGGCTGGCCGACAATACGCTGTCCGATGGCCAGCGGCTGGTGCGGGTAGGCCCTACCGACCGGCGCGATGGCGAGGGCGCGCCCGATGGCGTGGAGGGTGCCGGCCTGAACTTCGGCCTGGCCGACGCCGGGGGCGACCGTTATCTCGAAATCAACCGCGCCGTGGGGCCGGCCGGATGGAACATGCAGGTCATGGCGCCGCTGGACCCGGTGCTGGCCAATGCGCGCAGTGCGACCATCGGCGCCGCGCTGGCGTACGCCTGCATCTGCCTGCTGCTGGTCAACCTGCGCCAGCGCCGCCAGCGCGCGCGCGACATGCTGTACAGCCGCCGCCTGCTGGAAGCCGCCTACGACGAACTGGAACGCCGCGTCGAGGCCCGAACCGCCGACCTGATGGCCATCAACGAACAGCTCGAAGGCGAGGTGGCCGAGCGCACGCGCGCCGAAGGCGAACTGCGCGCAACCCAGGACGAACTGGTGCAGGCCAGCAAGCTGGCCGCGCTGGGCCAGATGGCGGCGGGCATCACGCACGAACTCAACCAGCCGCTGGCGGCGCTGCGCACGTTCTCCGACAACACCCGGGTGCTGCTGGAGCGCGGGCAGCTCGATGCCGCGACGGGCAACCTGTCGGCCATCGCCGACCTGACCGAGCGCATGGGCAAGATCACCGGCCAGCTCAAGCTGTTTGCCGGCAAGGCGCGCCAGCGCCGCAATGCCGTGCGCGTGCGTGCCGCGCTGGATCATGTGCTGCAGCTGATCGCGCCGCGCCTGGGCCAGGTGATGCTGCGCGTACGCGGGCTGGACGGCGAGGCCGCTGACCTGGCCGTGTGGGCCGACGAACTGAAGCTCGAACAGGTGCTGCTGAACCTGGTTGGCAACGCGCTCGATGCCATTGCCGCCGTGGGCCGGGCCGATGGCCGGGTGGAAATCGGCGTCGTCGCCACCGACGAGCAGGTGCGCATCGCGGTGCGCGACAATGGCACCGGCATTGCGCCAGACGCGTTGCCGCACCTGTTCGAGCCGTTCTACACGACCAAGGAAATCGGCCAGGGCCTGGGGCTCGGGCTGGCCATCTCGTCGTCGATCGTGCGCGAGTTCGGCGGCCAGCTGGTGGCGGGCGATGCCGAAGGTGGCGGCGCGGAATTTGTGGTGACGTTGCGGCGGGCGCGCCAGCCCGTGGCGGCGTGATGAGGAAAAGCGAAATGATTGCGATGCAAGACGGGCTGCGCGTGCTGTTTGTCGAAGACGAACCGCTGGTGCGCCAGGCCACGGCACAGAGCCTGGAACTGGCCGGATTCGCGGTGCTGGCGCTGCCGTCGGCCGAGGCCGCGATGCCGCACCTGAGCGCCGACTTCCCGGGCGTGCTGGTGACCGACGTGCGCCTGGGCGGCGCGTCGGGGCTGGACCTGCTGCACCATTGCCGCAACGTGGCGCCGGGCCTGCCGGTGATCCTGGTGACCGGGCATGGCGATATTACGATGGCCGTGCAGGCGATGCGCGAGGGCGCCTACGACTTCATCGAGAAACCCTTCGGCGCGGACCGCCTGACCGACACCGTGCGCCGGGCGCTGGAGCGCCGCGCACTGGAACTCGAAAACGTGGCGCTGCGCCGTGAACTGGCTGGCCCGGCGGCCGGCACGCGCATCATCGGCCGGTCGCCGGCCATCGCGCGGGTGCGCGACCTGATCGCCAATGTGGCCGAAACCGATGTGCCGGTGATGATCAACGGCGAGACCGGCACCGGCAAGGAACTGGTGGCGCGCAGCCTGCACGCGCTGTCCACGCGCCGCGACGCGCCGTTTATCGCGCTGAACTGTGGCGCGGTGCCGGAATCGATCTTCGAAAGCGAAATGTTCGGCCACGAGGCCGGCGCGTTTACGGGCGCGGGCAAGCGCCGCATCGGCAAGCTCGAACATGCGTCGGGCGGCACGCTGTTCCTGGACGAGATCGAGAGCATGCCGCTGGCGCTGCAGGTGAAGCTGCTGCGCGTGCTGCAGGAAGGCACGCTGGAGCGGCTGGGCTCGAACGCATCGCTGCCGATCGACGTGCGCATCATCGCTGCCGCCAAGGGCGACATGGAGTCGCTGGTGGCGCAGGGCGCTTTCCGGCAGGACCTGCTGTACCGCCTGAACGTGGTGACGATTCCGCTGCCGCCGCTGCGCGAGCGCCGCGAGGATATCGTGCCGCTGTTCGAGCACTTCATGCTGGTGGCCGCCGTGCGCTACCAGCGGCCCGCGCCGATCCTGTCCGAGATGCAGCGCCAGCAACTGATGCAGCGCCCGTGGCCCGGCAACGTGCGCGAGCTGCGCAATGCGGCAGACCGGCTCGTGCTGGGCGTGCCCGAAGGCGGGCATGCCGGCAAGGTGGAAGGCGGCGACGATTCGATCCCGCTGCGCGAGCGGATGGAACGCTACGAGCGCGCCGTGATCGCCGATACGCTCGCGCGCACGGGCGGCGCCGTCAGCCAGGCCGCCGATCTGCTGCAGGTGGGCAAGGCGACGCTCTACGACAAGATCAAACGCTACGGACTGTAACGGCTGCGGCAGGACGAATCGGGCGCGGTACACTCTCGCCCGGCCTCGATCCCTACCGCACGCCCCATGACCCACACCGTATGCCAAGCCGCCATTGACGGCTACCAGCTCAGCCCCGAATCCGTCGCGGGCATCGCCCGCGGCAAGTTGACCGCGCAAGTACCGGCTGACGTTCTCGACAAGGTGCGTGATGCCCGCGCGCGCTTCGAGCAAGTCGCGGCCACCAATGTGCCGATCTACGGCGTGTCCACCGGGTTCGGCGAACTGGTCCACAACTGGGTCGATATCGAACACGGCCGCGCGCTGCAGGAAAACCTGCTGCGCAGCCACTGCGCCGGCGTGGGGCCGCTGTTCTCGCGCGACGAGGTGCGGGCCATGATGGTGGCGCGCGCCAACGCGCTGTCGCGTGGCTATTCGGCGGTGCGCCCGGTGGTGATCGAGCAGTTGCTCAAATACCTGGCCGCCGGCATCACGCCGGCCGTGCCGCAGGTGGGGTCGCTCGGTGCCAGCGGCGACCTTGCACCGCTGTCGCACGTGGCCATCACGCTGATCGGCGAAGGCAAGGTGCTGACCGCCGATGGCGGCACGGCGCCTACTGCCGACGTGTTGCGACAGCACGGCATTGCGCCAATCACGCTGGCGTACAAGGAAGGGCTGGCGTTGATCAATGGCACTTCCGCCATGACCGGCGTGTCGTGCCTGCTGCTGGAGACGCTGCGCGCGCAGGTCCGGCAGGCCGAAGCCATTGCGGCGCTGGCGCTGGAAGGGCTGTCGGCATCGGCCGATGCGTTCATGGCACACGGCCATGACATCGCCAAGCCGCACCCGGGCCAGATCAGCTCGGCCGCCAACCTGCGCGCGTTGCTGGCCGGTTCGACGCGGCTGGCCGGGCACGACACGCTCAGCGCGGAGATGAAGCATCGTGCCGGCGACGAAAAGAACACCGGCACGGGCGTGTTCATCCAGAAGGCCTACACGCTGCGCTGCATCCCGCAGGTGCTCGGTGCCGTGCGCGATACGCTGGATCACTGCGCCACCGTGGTGACGCGCGAACTCAATTCATCGAACGACAACCCGCTGTTCTTTGACGATGACGCGCTGTTCCACGGCGGCAATTTCCACGGCCAGCAGGTGGCCTTCGCGATGGACTTCCTGGCCATCGCCGCCACGCAATTGGGCGTGATGGCCGAACGCCGCCTGAACCGGCTGCTGAGCCCGCACCTGAACAACCGCCTGCCGGCCTTCCTGGCCGCCGCCAACGAAGGGCTGTCTTGCGGCTTTGCCGGCGCCCAGTACCCAGCCACGGCGCTGGTGGCCGAGAACCGCACGATCTGCAGCCCGGCCAGCATCCAGAGCGTGCCGTCGAATGGCGACAACCAGGACGTGGTCAGCATGGGGCTGATCTCGGCCCGCAACGCGCGCCGCATCCTCGACAACAACCAGTACATCCTGGCGCTGGAACTGCTGGCCGCCTGCCAGGCGGCGGAACTGGCCGGCGCGGTCGAGCACCTGTCGCCAGCCGGCCGCGCCGTCTTCGCGTTCGTGCGCGAACACGTGCCGTTCCTGGACATGGACCGTTACATGACCGACGAGATCGAACGCGTGGCCGCGCTGCTGCGCGACGGGGCACTGGTGGACGTGGTGCGTCAGGCGGGGGTGGCGCTGGCTTGAGGCCAGCCTACTTCCACATGTTGCGCATGCGGCTGGCGAGATCGACCTGCGGCAGCGCCGGCCTGGCGTCCTGCCCCTCGCCCGGCATCGGCGGGGGCGGCCACGACCGGCTGTAGAAATTCGGCATCACGCGGTTCGGCAGGAAGCGCGTGCGCGACGCGTAGACATGGCGGTCGCCAAAGCCCACCTGGTTGTGCACGTAGAACCGCTGCGGGACGATCACGTCGAGGTGGTCGCGCGCGCGCGTCATGGCCACGTACAGCAGGCGGCGTTCTTCCTCGATTTCCTCGGTGGTGCCGGTGGCCAGGTCTGACGGCATGCAGCCGTCCACGGCGTTGAGCACGTACACGGCCTTCCATTCCTGGCCCTTGGCCGAATGGATGGTGGACAGGATCAGGTAGTCCTCGTCACGCGACGGCACGCCGGATTCGTCGCTGGACGCGCTGGGCGGGTCCAGCGTCAGTTCGGTCAGAAAACGCTCGCGCGACGCATAGGTGGCCGCGATGCGCTCGATCTGCTGCAGATCGGCCTGGCGCGCGGCGGCATCGTCGTGCATGCGCTCCAGATGCGGCACGTACCACGCCACCACCTGCTCGAACTCTGACGGCCACGGCGACGTGGGCGCCATCAGCGTGCGGGCCAGCGCCAGCAGGTCGTCCCATGCGGGCGCGGCGGCCGGCGGGGCCTCGAACGCCTCCAGCGCCACCAGCGGCTCGGTGGCCGCTTCGAGCCCCTCGAGCACGCGCGCGGCGGTCTTCGGCCCGATACCGGGCAGCAGTTGCAGCGTGCGGAAGCCGGCCATGCGGTCGCGCGGGTTTTCCAGCCAGCGCACCACGGCCATCACGTCCTTCACGTGCGTCGATTCGAGGAATTTCAGGCCGCCGAACTTCACGAACGGAATGTTGCGCCGGGCCAGTTCGATCTCGACCTGCGCGCTGTGGTCGGCGGCGCGGAACAGCACCGCCTGCTGCATCAGCGCCAGGCCCGATTCGCGCCGCGCCAGCACCTGCTCGACGACAAAGCGCGCCTGGTCGGCTTCGTCGTTGACCACCACCACGCCGGGCTTTTCGGCCGACTCGCGCAGCGACCAGAGGTCCTTGGTGAATCGCTCGGCCGCCAGGCCGATCACTGCGTTGGCGGCTTGCAGGATCGGCTGCGTGGAACGGTAGTTCTGCGACAGCGTGACCTGTTCGGCCGCCGGCGTGAACTGCGTCGGGAAATCTAGGATGTTGCGCACCGTGGCGCCACGGAAGGCGTAGATCGACTGCGCGTCATCCCCCACTACGGTCAGGCCATGGCCCTGCGGCTTCAGCGCCAGCAGGATCGACGCCTGCAGCGCGTTGGTGTCCTGGTACTCGTCGACCAGCACGTGGTCGAAGCGCGCGCCCATGTCCTGCGCCAGCGCGGGCTCGGTCATGGCCTGCGCCCAGTAGAGCAGCAGGTCGTCGTAATCCAGCACCTGCTGTTTCTGCTTGGCCTCGACATAGCCGGCGAACAGCGCCTTGAGCGCCTCGGCCCACATCGCGTAGCGCGGAAACTGGGTCTTGAGCACCACCTCGATGGGCAGCTGGGTGTTGACCACGCGCGAATAGATGGCCAGGCAGGTTTCCTTGCGCGGAAAGCGCGACGTCTGCTCGGACAGCCCCAGGTCATGCCGCACCACGTGCATCAGGTCGGCCGAATCGCCACGGTCGCTGATCGTGAAGCTCGGGGCCAGGCCCAGCGTCTCGGCGTACTCGCGCAGCAGCCGGGCGCCGATGGCGTGGAAGGTGCCCGACCACTGCAGCGCCGCACGCCCTGCGCCGGACTGCACGCCCAGTGCCTGGTCGACGATGCGCTCCACGCGGCGGCCCATCTCGGCCGCCGCGCGGCGCGAGAACGTCAGCAGCAGGATGCGGCGCGGATCGGCGCCGCCCACCACCAGATGGGCGACGCGGTGCGCCAGCGTATTGGTCTTGCCCGAGCCCGCGCCGGCAATGATCAGCAGCGGCGCCTCGCCCGCATATTCCACGGCGGCGCGCTGCTCCGGATTCAGCTTGGACAGGTAGGCAGCCGCGTCGCCCGTCTCGTGGGAGAGGTCGGCGGGCACGTCGGCTTCAGGGGCGAGATCCGGTAGCACAGCGGGAAGGCAGAGGGGAAGGATTGAGAAAAATCTGGCGCCCACTGTATATCCATACAGCTTCGACTGGCAAGCCGGACGTGCCTGCGCGGCGTCCGGGCAACAAAAAAGGTGCCGCATGGGCACCTTTTCGACGGGAATGGAAGGAAATCAGGCCGCGCTGGCCAGCGCCCCGTCCAGCAGCTTGTGCAGCGCATCCCACTCGGGTTCGCCCACGTAGCGTTTCAGGATCTTGCCGTTCTTGTCGACCACGAAGGTGGTGGGCGTGAGCTGGACGTCGCCGAAGGCCTTGGCCGCCGAGCCGTCCGAATCCATGGCCACCTTGAACGGCAGTTCGCGCGTCTTGGCGTAGTTGGCCACGTACATCGGCGGGTCATAGTTCATGGCCACGGCCACAAAATCCAGGCCCTTGTCCTTGAATTGCTTGTAGGTGTCGATCATCTGCGGCATTTCCTTCACGCAGGTGGCGCAGCTGGTGGCCCAGAAGTTGACCAGGTAGACCTTGCCCTTCAGATCGGCCGTGCTGACCTTCTGGCCCGACAGCAGCGTGAAAGTGGCGTCGGGCACCTTGCTGGCCGGCGACATGGCGCGATAGCCGAAGAAGCCGAGCAGGGCGACGATCACGACCGCGACGGCGAGCGGCCAGCGTTTGCGCGGGGAGGTGGCGGAAGCAGCAGTATTGGACATGGGATAACGGTACCGGGACAGCCATCGGACAGCGGCTATTCTACTGCCGGGCGTGGAAGCCGGCATCGTGGGCGGTCAAGCGCGCCGGGGCTGCGGCAATTCGCCGCAATATTGCAGCGGTGGCCGGCGCTACCGCGGCGCGCCGGACCGGGCGGCCACCCTGGCACGGGCCTCGTCGATGGCCTGCTCCAGGTAGGCACCATAGAAATCGGGCTGCATGCCGCGCAGCGGCTTGGCCAGGTTGCGGCCGTGCGGGTCCAGGAATAGCACGGTCGGGGCGACCGAGATGTTACGGGCCTGCGCCCAGCGTTTGGCGGTGGTCATGGTGCCATCGACGTCACGGATCGGCGTATCGGCCGTCATGTCGATTTCCCGCGCGGCAATGTCCCCGGCCGCCACCTGCGGGCCCAGGTAGTTGCGGCGCACCGTCTCGCAATAGGTACAGCCGGGCAGGCTGACCAGCACCACCAGCGGCTCGCCCTGACTGGCCGCTGCGGCCGACTGGGCGCCGATATCGGTCACCGGCGGCAGGTGTTCGGTGGCAGCCACGGCGCGGAGGCTGGCCACTGCGGCCAGACTGGTCAGCCAGGCTGCGGCAAGGCGGGGCAGGGAACGGAAGGGCATGGTCACCTCACGGAAAAACGGGCGGGCCGGCGCCTGGGTGGGGGGCAAGGGACGATGGGGCGATGCCGGCCACGGGCCGCACATGCGCGGGCGGGCGGCTTCCGGGATAATACCGGCTTGCGCACGAATGCGCCGCCCATGCCGATGCCCCCGCCCACGCTCCGCCCCCGTCCGTCCAGTACGTCCAGTACGTCGAATTCGTCCCGTCCCGGCCTGTTTCGTCCCGGTCATTGTCTCCTGCCGCTGCTCGCCCTGCTGTGGCTGGCGCTGGCGGGCTGCTCGCCGCGCTATGACTGGCGCACCATCGTGTCGAATGACGGCAAGTACACCGCCCTGTATCCGGCCAAGCCGACCAGCGCCGCGCGCGATGTATCGATTGCCGGCCACAAGCTGCCGATGACCATGGATGCCGCGAACATCGACGGCACGCTGTTCGCGGTGGGCGTGGTGACGTTGCCCAGCGACGATGCCGCAATGCGCCGCGAAGCCATCGAAGCCATGCAGGCGGGGCTGGTGGCCAATCTGGGCGCACACCCCGAGGCACCGGCCCAGGCGCACCCCGTCACGATGATGTCGGCGGCCCAGCCGCCCGTGACGCTCGACGGCGTGGAAGTGTCGGTGGCCGGCGTATCGCCGCAGGACAAGGCGCCGCGCCGGCTGACAGCACGCCTGGTGGCGTCGGGCGCCCGCGTCTACCAGGCGGTGGTGCTGGAAGCGGGCGATGCCGCCCGCGATACGCGCCAGGCCGAGCAGGTCGAACAGTTCCTGACCGGATTCCACCCGTTCTGAGGCAGATCCGACCGCCTGATCCGATTGAACCGCTTTTAACCGTTAACCGTTGTTTCCTTCAGGAGTGCCGTGATGCGTTGGGAAGTGTGGCTGGCCTATTTTGCCGCGTGCTGGGTGATCGCCGTTTCGCCAGGATCGGGCGCGGTATTGTCGATGAGCCATGGCCTGTCGTATGGCCTGAAGAAGACGTCGACGACGATCATGGGCCTGCAGACCGGCCTGGTCATCATCCTGCTGGTGGCCGGCGGCGGGCTGGGCGCGCTGCTGCTGGCGTCCGAGGAAGCCTTCCTGGTCGTCAAGACGATTGGCGCGATGTACCTGATCTACCTGGGCGTCCAGCAATGGCGATCCAAGGTGGAGACCGGTCCGCAGGACGGCGCCGACGGCCAGGGCGGGGCGGTACGCACAGCGGTCATGAGCCGTCGGCGCCGCTTTGCCACGGGGCTGCTGACCAATGTCACCAATCCCAAGGGCATCATTTTCATGGTGGCGGTACTGCCGCAGTTCATCGACCCGGGCCACCCGCTGGGCGTGCAACTGGCCATCCTGGCCGCCACGATGTGCTTCGTGGACCTGATCGTAATGCACGGCTACGCGCTGCTGGCGTCGCGCATGCAGGGCCTGTTCCGCAACGCGCGTGCCGTACGCTGGCAGAACCGTTTCTTCGGCGGCGTGCTGGTGGCCGTGGGCACGGCGCTGTTCTTCGTGCGACGGCATCACACCTGAAGCCACCCCGGCGGCCGAATGCCTGGCGTAGTGCGGCAGCGTTTGCTTCAATGGGGAGTGACCCGGCGTACATGGAGCCCCCGATGCACGATGTCCCCCTGACTGCCCACCGCGAACCGCCCCCCGACGAGCCACCCCCGCCGGGCTTCCCGGCGGACCAGCCGCCCATCGAGGAACCGCCCCCGCCGCCGCTGGAACCGCCGGTGTGACATGACGAAGGCCCGCGTAGCGGGCCTTTTGTCTGTGGATACGTCCTGCTTGATGGGTCGGAGGGGTGTCGCTCATGTGGCATTCCTTTTGAATATTGTGCTATCGCACGCTAATCGGAACCCTGGAGCCCGGCTGGATGGCCAGCGCCGTCGTGGGGGTTGCCGCAGATCGTCGCGAACACGATCCACCACCAGAACTCAGAAAACCATTCGAATGCAACGAAAGTAGTCATTGTTCAATCCCCAAGCTAAGCCGACCGCAGCACACGCCGATACTGAATCGCCTCCGCCACATGGGCGGCCGTCAGCACCTCGGCGCCTTCCAGGTCGGCGATGGTGCGGGCCACTTTCAACACCCTGAAGTACGCGCGGGCAGACCAGCCCAGCTTGTCCATCGCCCCGCGCAGCAGGGTCTGCGCGGCGTTGTCGAGCGGGCAGTGGGTGTCGATGGCACGGCCGGAGAGTTCGCTGTTGGGCATGCCCTGGCGCGCCAGCTGGCGGTCGCGCGCGGTCACGGCGCGGGCGCGGACCGTTTCGCTGGGTTCGCCGGGCGGGCCGTCCAGGATTTCGCGCTGGCCCTGGGCGGGCACCTCGATCTGCAGGTCCACGCGGTCGAGCAGCGGGCCGGAGATCCGCGATTGATAGCGTTGCACCTGGTCGGGCGTGCAGCGGCACATGCGGGTGGGGTGTCCCAGGTAGCCGCACGGGCACGGGTTCATTGCCGCGATGAACTGGAAGCGCGCCGGGAAGTCGATTTGCGCCGCCGCGCGGGAAATCGTGATGTGGCCGGTCTCCAGCGGCTCCCGCAGGACTTCCAGCACGCGGCGGTCGAACTCTGGCAATTCGTCCAGAAACAGCACGCCATGGTGGGCCAGCGAGATCTCTCCGGGGCGGGGATTGCCGCCGCCGCCAACCATCGCGGGCCCGCTCGCGGTGTGGTGCGGGCTGCGGAATGGCCGCCGGCCCCACTGCGAAGGCTGGAAACCGCCCGGCGTCAGGCTCAGCACGGCGGCGGCATCGAGCGCCTCGGCTTCGGTCATGGGCGGCAGCAGCCCCTGAAATCTCTGGGCGAGCATCGACTTGCCCGTGCCGGGCGGGCCCACCAGCAGCACGGAATGCTGGCCCGCCGCGGCCACTTCCATGGCGCGCCGGGCCTGCAGTTGCCCGCGTACGTCGCGCAGGTCGGGCGAATCGCCCGTATCGGCCACCCGTTGCGGCGGCCGGGCGCGCCGCAACGCCTGCTCCGGCAGCAGCCCCACGTGGTGGCACACCTCGCGCAGCGTGGTGCCGGCATGCACTGTCAGATCCTCCACCAGCGCGGCCTCGGGACCGTTTTCCATGGCGACGATAAACGCGCGCGGAGGCTGGCCGGCGGCCACCCGCGCCCGGTTGTCGCGCGCCAGACCCATCGCCATGGCCAGGGCGCCGCGCACCGGCCGCAGGTCGCCGGCCAGGGACAGCTCGCCGGCAAACTCGAAGGCATCCAGCCCTTCGACCGGCAACTGCCCGCCAGCGGCCAGGATTCCCAGCGCGATGGCCAGGTCGAAGCGGCCCGATTCCTTCGGCAGGTCGGCGGGGGCCAGGTTGACCGTGATACGCCGGTTCGGAAACTCGAAGTCGCTGTTGAGCAGCGCCGCCCGTACGCGCTCGCGGCTTTCGCGCACTTCGGTATCGGCCAGCCCGACGATGTTGAACGCGGGCAGGCCATTGGCAAGATGGATCTCCACCGACACGGGCGGCGCGTCGATGCCGCTCAGCGCGCGGCTGCGCAAGACTGCAAGGCTCATACGTTTGCGGATTTGTTAAAGAAAAAGGCCACCGGGTGACGGTGGCCTTTCTGGCGATGCGGGGCAGGCGGCTGGCGCCTTGGGGTCATACCCCGGTCGAAGGCGGCGGATTGATGCCGGCGCGGGCTTCCAGGGCTGCCACGCGAGCCTCCAGTTCCTCCAGCCGGGCGCGGGTACGCGCCAGCACCTGCGATTGCACGTCGAACTCCTCGCGCGTGACCAGATCCAGGCGCGCAAAGCCCTGGGTCATCATGCTGCGAACGTTTTTCTCGATGTCCTTGGCCGGCGAATTGCGCAGCGCCTCGCTGACCTTTTGCTGCAGGTCGTTGAAGAGATCGGTCGGTTTCATGGTGAAGCTCCTGTTGTGACCAATTTGGATCGTTCGGGTCAGGCCGCGCCGGGGCAGGCATTCGCCGGGCGCCCGGCTGTGGCGATTCGGCCAGTCATGCACCGCATTGGGGCGGTAGCCAGGGGCATCCGGCACACCGGACCGGCAGGTCGATGCACCCGACTGGGGCGTATCGCGCCGCTTGCCCGCCGGGCCGGCCCGGCTTTCTCACTGGTACGCCAAGCACGCAGCACTTGACCCTTCATGACGCGGATTATGGCGCTTCGGCGCCCGCCATGAAAGCTCTGACAAGGGCTGGTCACATCTTTTAACGCTTTCCGGGCGCGGCGATGGGACCGCCCGCTCTCCTTCCATGTGGTTCCGGAGCCCCGCGAAGGCCACTGCCGACATGCGCCGCCGCAGGGCGAGGAGAGCTGGCACGGCAGTTGCAGTATCGATTGCCAGGAGCGTCAACACCACAAAGCAATAAAGCAGCAGATCCTCAAAACGAGCCCGCGAAGATTTCAAGGAAAAGGAGAGAACCAGATGAAGACGTCGAGCCTCGCAGCCAGCGCCGCTGCGGTCCTGTTCAGCCTGGCAGCCCCGATGGCGTTCGCGCAGACCGCCCCGGACGCCGCCGCGCCCGCAGCCGCACCCGCCGCCGAGCCGGCATCGCCCCACACGTTCAGCGCCAACGTGTCGCTGGTGTCTGACTACCGCTATCGCGGTATCAGCCAGACCAACCTGCGTCCGGCCATCCAGGGCGGGTTCGACTATTCGCACGAGAGCGGCTTTTATGTCGGCAACTGGAACTCGAGCATCAGCTGGCTCGAGGATGCGGACTCGTCGGTCTCGGCGCCCGTGGAAATGGACTTCTACGGCGGCTACAAGAACAAGTTCGGGGTAGGCGGCGAGGAATTCAATTACGACGTCGGCGTGCTGCAGTACTACTACCCGGGCGGCTACACGACCACCCGCCCGTACACGACCGAGCTCTACGCCGGCATCGGCTGGGGCCCGGTGTTCCTGAAGTACTCGCACGCGGTGACCAACCTGTTCGGCATCGACGACAGCAAGAACAGCTACTACGTCGACCTGTCCGCCAACGTGCCGCTGAATTTCTGGGACCTGACGCTGAACGCGCACGTGGGCTACCAGGGCGTGACGCATCACAGCGACGCGTCGTACACCGACTGGAAGATCGGCCTGACCAAGGACCTGGGCAAGGGCTTCGCGCTGTCGGTGGCCTATGTGGACACCAACGCCAAGGAGTCGTTCTACACCAGCGCCAACCGTGGCCGCTACCTGGGCAAGGCAGCCGCCTGGGCTTCGATTACCAAGACTTTCTAACTCGAACAGCACACATCCCAGCCGGGCGGCCTGAGCCCATCGGGCTGCCTCAAGGAGAACCCCAATGAAAATGATCATTGCAGTCATCAAGCCGTTCAAGCTCGACGAGGTGCGCGAGGCCCTCTCGGACGTGGGCGTGTCGGGCATCACGGTTACCGAGGTCAAGGGCTTTGGCCGCCAGAAGGGCCACACCGAACTCTATCGGGGCGCCGAATACATCGTCGACTTCCTGCCCAAGGTGAAGATCGAGGTGGCCGTGCCCGACGATGTGGTGGAACGCGCCATCGAGGCCATCGAGAAGTCGGCCCGCACCGGCAAGATCGGCGACGGCAAGATCTTTGTCGCCCCGGTTGAACAGGTCATCCGCATCCGCACCGGCGAGACCGGCGGCGACGCGCTGTGACGACAGAACTACGAGAGACAGAGGTTAGACCCATGAAAACCTGGTTCAAGCGATTCCTGACGGCTGGCGCGATGGCGCTGGCGCTCGGCACGGCCGGTCTCGGCCTGTCCACCCATGCCGTGGCGCAGGACAAGCCCGCCGCCGAGGCTTCGGCCCCGGCAGCGGCCGCCGCGTCCGCAGCGGCCCCGGCTGCGGCGGCAGCGGCTCCGGCAGCCGCGGCGCCGGCTGAAGCCGCGCCCGCCGCCGCGCCGGCCCCCGTTCCCAACAAGGGCGATACCGCCTGGCTGCTGGTGGCCACGGCGTTCGTGATCCTGATGACGCTGCCCGGCCTGGCGCTGTTCTACGGCGGCCTGGTCCGGTCGAAGAACATGCTGTCGGTGCTGATGCAGTGCCTGGTGATCTTCTCGCTGGTGGCGATCCTGTGGGCCATCTACGGCTACAGCTTCGCGTTCACCGAAGGCAACGCGTTCTTCGGCGGCACCGACCGGCTGTTCATGAAGGGCCTGAACGTGGATGCCGTGGCGGCCACCTTCAGCAAGGGCGTGGTGATCCCGGAACTGGTGTTCTTCGCGTTCCAGTGCGCGTTCGCCTGCATCACCTGCGGCCTGATCATCGGCGCCTTCGCCGAGCGCGCCAAGTTCTCGGCCGTGCTGGTGTTCGTGGTGCTCTGGTTCACGTTCGCCTACATCCCGATGGCTCACATGGTCTGGTTCTGGCCGGGCCCGGACGCCTACACCGACGCCGCTGCCGCAACCGCAGCCACGGCCAAGTCGGGCTGGCTGTTCCAGAAGGGCGCGCTGGATTACGCCGGCGGTACCGTGGTGCACATCAACGCCGCCGTGGCGGGCCTGGTGGGTGCCTTCATGTTCGGCAAGCGGATCGGCTTCGGCCGCGAGGCAATCCGCCCGCACAGCCTGACCTTCACGATGGTGGGTGCGTCGCTGCTGTGGTTCGGCTGGTTCGGCTTCAACGCCGGTTCGGGCCTGGAAGCCAACGGCGGTGCCGCGCTGGCCTTCGTCAACACGCTGCTGGCCACCTGCGCCGCCGTGCTGGCCTGGACCTTCGGTGAGTGGATCGGCAAGGGCAAGCCGTCGATGCTGGGCGGTGCCTCGGGCGCCGTGGCCGGCCTGGTGGCGATCACCCCGGCAGCCGGCTTCGTCGGCCCGATGGGTTCGATCGTGATGGGCCTGGTCGCTGGCCTGCTGTGCCTGTGGGGCGTGACCGGCCTGAAGCGCATGCTGGGCATGGACGACTCGCTGGACGTGTTCGGCGTGCACGGCGTGGGCGGTATCGTCGGCGCGCTGCTGACCGGCGTGTTTGCGGCGCCGAGCCTGGGTGGCGTGGGCATCTACGACTACGTGGCCAACAAGGTGGCTGACGACTATTCGATCGCGGGCCAGCTGTGGATCCAGTTCGAAGGCGTGCTGACCACGATCGTGTGGTCGGGCGTGGTCTCGCTGGTGGCCTACAAGCTGGTGGACATGCTGATCGGCCTGCGCGTGCCGGAAGAGGAAGAGCGCGAAGGCCTGGATATCACTTCGCATGGCGAAACGGCCTATGAAGGTTGATATCCGCAACAGAGTTGTGCTGGAGAGCTGATTGGGAATCTTCTCTCAGGAGTTTTGCCCCGGCCTTGTGCCGGGGCTTTTTTATTCCCGGCACGCGGAATCCGTGTGTGATGGCCGACCAACATTCCGCGCTGCGGGACCGCCCGATTTGCACGAACCCAATGGGGACAAGGGCTGGCGGCGTTATTCGCAGGGTGCTTAAATCGGATCTTAAAAAGTCTCAATTGTATTTAATGGGGTGCGCGCATAGAGTGCCAATGAGGCAGTTTCCTCCACCTGCAGAACGCTCCCCGTATCTGTCAGGCCATTTGAAAGCGCGGCACCACGCCGCGCTTTTTTTTTTACCCGCGGCCATTCGGGGCCCGGCGCGGCCACTCCCGGCCGGCCATTCCGGCGGTCGGGGTTTGAAAACCCTCGATCGGCCCCATATCCCCCATCCCTGGCCAGACTCCGTATAAGGTTATGCAAGGCGAGCCTGCAGCCAGATAGCCGTTCCCTTACAATCGGGGCGGACAATAAAGCTGATTCCTTAGGATGGATATGGTCCCGCATCTCATCACCGCGCTGAACGGTCCGCTGCTCGAACTGGAAAAGAAGATCCTGGACGCCACCCCGTCCATCGAGCGCTGGTTCAGGCTGGAATGGCAGGAACATACCCCGCCGTTCTACTGCTCCGTCGACCTGCGCAATGCCGGCTTCAAGCTGGCTCCGGTCGACACGAACCTGTTCCCGGGCGGTTTCAACAACCTGGCGCCCGAGATGCTGCCGCTGGCCGTGCAGGCTGCCATGGCCGCGATCGAGAAGATCTGCCCGGACGCCAAGAACCTGCTGCTGATCCCGGAACGCCACACCCGCAACATGTTCTACCTGCAGAACGTGGCGCGGCTGTCGCTGATCATGCGCCAGGCCGGCCTGAACGTGCGGCTGGGTTCGCTGTCCGAGGAAATCACCGAACCGACCCCGATCGAGCTGCCCGACGGCCAGACGCTGGTGGTCGAGCCGCTGGCGCGGCTGGGCACCAAGGGCCGCCGCCTGGGGCTCAAGGATTTCGATCCCTGCTCGATCCTGCTTAACAACGACCTCTCGGCCGGCATTCCGCCGATCCTGGAGAACATCAACGAGCAGTACCTGCTGCCGCCGCTGCATGCCGGCTGGTCCACGCGCCGCAAGAGCAGCCACTTTGCCGCCTACGACGAAGTGGCCAAGAAGTTCGCCAAGCTGATCGACATCGACCCGTGGATGGTGAACCCGTACTTCGCGCGCCAGTCGGGCGTGAACTTCCACGAGCGCATCGGCGAGGAAGAACTGGCCGATTCCGTGGAAGGCGTGCTCAAGAAGATCGCCAAGAAGTACCGCGAGTACGGCATCAAGGAAACGCCGTATGTGGTGGTCAAGGCCGATGCGGGCACCTACGGCATGGGCATCATGACCGTGCGCGATCCGTCCGAGATCAAGGGCCTGAACCGCAAGGAACGCAACAAGATGAGCGTCGTGAAGGAAGGCCTGGAGGTCTCCGACGTCATCATCCAGGAAGGCGTGCACACGTTCGAGAAGGTCAACGAGGCCGTGGCCGAACCGGTGGTCTACATGATCGACCGCTACGTGGTGGGCGGCTTCTACCGCGTGCATACGGGCCGCGGCAACGACGAGAACCTGAACGCGCCGGGCATGCACTTCGTGCCGCTGGCGTTCGCCCCGAACGGCATTCCGGACAGCCACGCCAAGCCTGGCGCGGCGGTACCGAACCGCTTCTACATGTATGGCGTGGTGGCTCGCCTGGCGCTGCTGGCGGCCTCGGTGGAGCTCGAAAAGACCGATCCCAACCCGATCCTCTGACCTGCGGCGCCCGCCGCCTGTCACGCACGCCCCCGGTCCGGCGAGGTCGATCCGAACCCGCCGGACGCTTTTCACCTGACGCCAACGCGACGAGCCATCATGCGCATCCTTTTCATCACCGACCCGCTGGAAACCTTCAAGACGTACAAGGATTCCACCTACGCCATGATGACCGAGGCGGCGGCGCGCGGGCACGAGCTGTTCTTCTGCCTGCAGCCGCAGGTGTCGCTGTCGGCCGGCGTGGTCGAGGCCGTGGCGCGGCCGCTGACGCTGCTCGACGATGCGCACGACTGGTTCCGCCTGGGCGAGGCCGCGCTGCTGCCGCTGGCCACCTTCGATGCGGTGCTGATGCGCAAGGATCCGCCGTTCGACATGGAATACGTGACCAGCACCTGGCTGCTGGAACTGGCGGAAAAGCAGGGCGCGCGCGTGTTCAACAAGCCGCAGGCCATCCGCGACCATTCCGAAAAGCTGGCGATTGCCCAGTTTCCGCAGTTCGTCACGCCGACGCTGGTCACGCGCGACGCGGGCCGCATCCGCGCCTTCCACGCCGAGCACAAGGACATCATCGTCAAGCCGCTCGATGGCATGGGCGGGATGGGCATCTTCCGCGTGGGCGCCGATGGCATGAACCTGGGCTCGATCGTCGAGACGCTGAGCGACAACGGCGCCCGGACGCTGATGGTCCAGCGGTACATCCCCGAAATCAAGGCGGGCGACAAGCGCATCCTGCTGATCGGCGGCAAGCCGGTGCCGTACTCCCTGGCGCGCATTCCGCAGGGCAGCGAAATCCGTGGCAACCTGGCCGCGGGCGGCGTGGGCCGCGCCCAGGAACTGAGCGCGCGCGACCGCGAGATCGCCGAGACGCTGGCGCCGGGGCTGTTCGAGCAGGGCCTCCTGCTGGTGGGCCTGGACGTGATCGGCGACTACCTGACCGAGGTAAATGTGACGAGTCCGACCTGTTTCCAGGAAATCACCCAGCAGACCGGCTTCAACGTAGGCGCGATGTTCATCGACGCGCTGGAGGAAGCCGTGGCCAGCGACCGCCGCTGAGCTGGCAGGCAGGGAACCGCACGCCGGGGTTGATGCGAAGGCGCCACAGTCCCGGAGGCGCGCACAAACACGGGAGAGGCCGCAAGGCTGCCTGCTACAATTTGGGCAGTCCAACGGATTCACCATCATGGCAGGAATTCTGATCATCGCGCACGCGCCGCTGGCTTCGGCGCTGCGTGATTGCGCTGCCCACGTCTACTGTGGCCAGCCGCCCCGGCTGGCAGCCATCGATGTCGTCGCCGACGCCGATCCGGCCGCGGTACTGGCCGAGGCCCAGCGCAGCCTGGCCGCGGTATGCGAAGAAAACGGTGCCCTGGTGCTGACCGATATCTTTGGCGCCACGCCCGCCAACATTGCCGCGCGCCTGGCCGAGCCGGGCCGCGTCAAGGTGCTGGCAGGCGTGAACCTGCCGATGCTCGTGCGTGCGATCTGCTATCGCGCCGAAAAGCTTGACCAGCTGGCCACCAAGGCACTGGCCGGCGGCTCGCAAGGGGTGCTGCAGATCGGCACGACTGCAGTCCAGAATCAAACCGCAAATCATCCCGACAAATATGCTGCAGAGGGACACAACCATCATCAATAAGCTCGGGCTCCATGCCCGTGCATCCGCCAAGCTGACCCAGCTGGCGGGCAACTTCAAAAGCCAGGTCAAGATGTCGCGGAACGGCCGCCAGGTGGATGCCAAGAGCATCATGGGCGTCATGATGCTGGCCGCCGGCATTGGCTCGACGGTCACGATCGAGATCGACGGCCCCGACGAGCAGGAGGCGATGGACGCCGTGCTGGCGCTGATTGCGAACCGCTTCGGCGAAGGCGAGTGAGGCCTGGCGCCACACCCAGAATTCCTTAACGTTCCTGACGGAGCGGGTCATGCCCTTTGCCTTGCACGGCATTCCGGTTTCTCGTGGGGTCGCCATCGGGCGGGCCCATATCCTGGCGCCGGCTGCGCTGGATGTTTCGCACTACCTGGTTGACGAAGACCGTCTGGACGCCGAGGTGGAGCGATTACGCGCCGCGCGCGCGGCCGTACGGGCGGAACTGGTGACCCTGAAGCGCGACCTGCCGCGCGACGCGCCCGAGGAAATGGGCGCGTTCCTGGACGTCCACGCGATGATCCTCGACGACGAGGCGTTGTCGCGCGAGCCCGAGGAACTGATCCTCCAGCGCCGTTACAACGCCGAGTGGGCGCTGACCACGCGGCTTGAAGAACTGATGCGCCAGTTCGACGAAATCGAGGACGAGTACCTGCGCGAGCGCAAGGCCGACATCCAGCAGGTGGTGGAGCGGATCCTGAAGGTGCTGGCCGGCGCGCCCGTGCTGGCCCCGGCGCCGGTGCCGGCCCTGGCGCCCGATGGCGAGGCCGCGCCGGGCGTGATCGTGGTGGCTCACGACATCGGCCCGGCCGACATGCTCCAGTTCAAGCACACGGTGTTCCACGGGTTCGTGACCGACCTGGGCGGGCGCACGTCGCACACCGCGATCGTGGCGCGCAGCCTGGACATCCCGGCCGCCGTGGGCGTCAAGAGCGCCAGCGAGCTGATCCGCCAGGACGACTGGATCATCATCGACGGCGATGCCGGCCTGGTCATCGTTGATCCGTCGGCCATCATCCTGGAGGAATACCGCCACCGGCAAAGCGAACGCGCGCTGGAGAAAAAGCGGCTGCAGCGACTGCGGCACATGCCCGCCGTCACGCTGGACGGCCTGGAAATCGAACTCCTGGCCAATATCGAACTGGCCGAGGATGCCGGTGCCGCGCTGGCTGCAGGAGCGGTCGGCGTGGGCCTGTTCCGCTCGGAATTCCTGTTCATGAACCGCCGGAACGAAATGCCCGACGAGGACGAGCAGTTCCAGGCCTACCGCAATGCCGTGGAGGCCATGCACGGCCTGCCCGTGACGATCCGCACGATCGACGTGGGCGCCGACAAGCCGCTCGACGGCCTGGGCGACGACTTCGAGACCGCGCTGAACCCGGCGCTGGGGCTGCGGGCCATCCGCTGGTCGCTGTCGGAGCCAGCCATGTTCCTGACCCAGTTGCGCGCGCTGCTGCGGGCGTCGGCGTTCGGGCCGGTACGGCTGCTGATCCCGATGCTGGCCCACGCGAGCGAGATCGACCAGACGCTGGACCTGATCGCGCAGGCCAAGCGCCAGCTGGACGAGCGCGGCCAGCCGTACGATCCGGGCATCAAGATCGGGGCGATGATCGAGATCCCGGCGGCCGTGCTGCTGCTGCCGCTGTTTCTCAAGCGGATGGACTTCCTGTCGATCGGCACGAACGACCTGATCCAGTACACGCTGGCGATCGACCGGGCCGACAACGCCGTGGCCCACCTGTACGACCCCCTGCATCCGGCGGTGCTGCAGCTGATTGCACGCACCATCCGTGATGCCAACCACGCCGGCGTGCCGGTGGCGGTCTGCGGCGAAATGGCTGGCGATCCCGCGATGACCCGCCTGCTGCTGGGCATGGGCCTGCGCGAATTCTCGATGCATCCCGCCCAGTTGCTGCGGGTGAAGCAGGAAGTCATCCACGCCGACTGCGAGCGCCTGTGCAAGGTCGTGGACCAGATCCTGAACTGCTACGAGCCCGAAGAACAGGCAGCGGCGCTGAAGCTCTTGTCGGCATAGCACAACCCTTAAAACCTTAGGGTTTTTGGCTTGATGTTGGTGGTTATAACGCCACTTTTTCGCACAAAAAGTGGCTTTTCAAGCGGCTTTGCAGATCGCTTCACCGACGCTGTGCACGACGCTTCCCATGTGGATTAATGGGAATTGTTATCATTTTCGATCTCTGTTATTCTGCCTCTCATCGCGTGCGGCATGCCGGTGCCGCCAGCCCTCAGGAGGCAAGTTGTGTACGTCTGCATCTGCAATCAGGTTACCGACCATGAGATTCATGGTGCCGCTCATCTTGGCGTGACCACGCTCGACGAGCTGGCCGAAACGCTAGGCGTGGGAACCTGCTGCGGCCGTTGCCGCGACTGCGCGAAGCAAGTGCTTTGCGAAGGCGTTGCCGCCGTCCAGACGATCAAGGCCTCCGCCATCTCGACCATCCAGGTCGTCGACATTTCAGCCTGTTCGCCGGCTGCGTCACATGCCATAATGGACGCTCGTGACCCGGCAGTCGCGAACGACCAGCGTACCGCGCTGGTTGCCTGAGTCAGCATAGCGTTCTCAACCGAACAACGCGTGGATTGAAAAGCGCGCCCACGGATTCGTCCGCGGCGCGTTTTGTCGTTCCCCACCGTTGTCATTCGTTGCGTTCCATCACCTTCGTCCATTCGCCGGGTCCGTTTGTTGTCTGCAACATCCGCATCAGGAGCCCCGAATGAAAGGTGACAAGAAGGTCATCCAGCATCTGAACGCACAGCTCAAGAACGAGCTGACCGCGATCAACCAGTATTTCCTCCACGCACGCATGTACCGCCACTGGGGCCTGAAGAAGCTCGGTGATGTCGAGTACAAGGAGTCGATCGGCGAAATGAAGCATGCCGATCGCCTGATCGACCGCATCCTGATGCTCGACGGGCTGCCCAACCTGCAGGACCTGCACAAGCTGCTGATCGGCGAAGACACGCCCGAAATGCTCAAGTGCGACCTGAAGCTGGAGCAGACCGCGCACGCCACGGTCAAGGAAGGCATTGCGTACTGCGAATCCGTTGGCGACTACGTCAGCCGCGAACTCCTGGTCGATATCCTCACGGACACCGAAGAGCATATCGAGTACCTGGAGACGCAGCTGGACCTGATCGACAAGGTCGGCCTGCAGAACTACCTGCAGTCGCAACTGGAGCCGGGCGAGCAATAAGCGCGCTGGCATCCGACCCCGCCGCGGCCTGACCGATCACTGGCAGGCGCGGCCGGGCAAGCGCGTGGCGCAGGATGGCGCCGCGCCCCGTACGGAGCGGGTTAGTAACCCTTCTCATTCGGATTCTTGTCTCCATCCAGTCACATCGCGCCAAAAAATGGCGACCCGGGGGGAGGGGGCTCCACCGCGGGTCGCCAGGATTTCCGGGCGACATTTCTGCGACTATCCGCGACTATCCGCGACTCTTTGCGCCCTTCGCGTTTCCTGCGCGCTCTGCCTCGCCGGGCCTAATGCGCCTGTCCGCAGACCTCGCAGCCGGGCGTGCGCGCCAGGCGCATCGTGGTCCATTCCATCGTCATCGCATTGACCATCAGCAGCCGGCCGGCCAGCGTTTGTCCCACGCCGGTCAGCAGCTTCAGCGCCTCGGCGGCCTGCACCGTGCCGACCATGCCGACCAGCGGGGCGAACACGCCCATCGTGGCACAGGCCGCTTCCGGAGCCGGTTCCGATGGCGGGAACAGGCAGCCGTAGCACGGCGCCTCCGGGTTGCGCAGGTCGTACACACTGACCTGGCCGTCGAAGCGCAGCGCCGCGCCCGAGACCAGCGGCCGGCGATGCTGCAGGCAGGCCCGGTTGACGGCCTGGCGCGTGGCAAAGTTGTCGCAGCAATCGAGCACGACATCGGCCTGTGCCACCAGCGCATCCAGTTCCACATCGCCCACGCGTTGCGCCACCAGCCGGATATCGACGTCCGGATTGATGCGCAGCAGCCCTTCCCGGGCCGACTCCACCTTGGGCCGCCCCACGTTGGCAGTGGTATGCAGGATCTGGCGCTGCAGGTTGGTCAGGTCGACGTCGTCGTCGTCGACGATCGTGATGCGGCCCACGCCGGCCGACGCCAGGTAGGGCAGCGCGGCCGCACCCAGCCCGCCGGCACCAATCACCAGAGCGTGGCCAGCCAGCAGGCGCTCCTGGCCCTCGATGCCCAGTTCATCCAGCAGGATATGGCGCGAATAGCGCAGCAGCTGATCGTCGTTCATGGTTCGGCGGCAAATGAAAAACGGCCCGACGGTGGCATGCCGCGGGCCGCAGGGTGAGGGGAAAGCGCGCCGCGCGCCGGGGCGGGCGGCGCGGATCCGTTACTTCTGGCCGGTCGGCGTGCCCAGCGGCTGCCCGATCGGCGCGCTCGCCGGCGGCTGGCTGGCGGGACCGGGCTTGGCCGGAGCCGGCGCGGGCTTGGCGGCCGGCTTGGCCGGGGGCTTGCCTGCCTTTTCTTCCTTGGTGTCGGGCTTGCCGGCCGTGCCGGTGGCTTCCAGACGCGACTTCGACTTCTGCACCGGCTTGCCGTCGAGCTGGGCGATGGCCTGCTGCAGCATGAAGTCCTCGGCCGAACCGAATTCCACCGGCTTCTTCTTGCGATCCTTCTCGCGTTCTTCCGGCGTCTTCTTCGAGTTTTCCTCTTCCAGACGGCGCAGTTCGTCCACGCGGCGCTGTTCGCGCTCGTTCATTTCCGGCTCTTCCGACTCCTGCTTGTTGTGCAGGTGGCGCTCGGTGTCGATCTCGCGCGTGATCAGGGCGTCATCCGGATCGCCTTCCGGGTTCTGGTCGACCGGGATGTCCGGGCGGATGCCCTTGGCCTGGATCGACTTGCCCGACGGCGTGTAGTAGTACGCAATCGTCAGCTTGATGCCGGTGTCGTTGGTCAGCGGGCGCACGGTCTGCACCGAACCCTTGCCGAACGTGGTCTTGCCCATGATCAGCGCGCGCTTGTGGTCCTGCAGCGCGCCGGCGACGATTTCGGAGGCTGATGCCGAGTAGGCATTGGTCAGCACGATCATCGGCAGCTTCTTGAACTGCGCGGGCAGGTCCTTGAGCGGATCGTCCTCGAGCGACGACAGGCGGTAGTTGTTGAACGTCGCCTTGTAGACGCGCTTGGCATCGGGCACCTGGCCGTTGGTCGACACCACGGTCGCGTCGTCCGGCAGGAAGGCTGCCGCCACGCCCACTGCGCCCTGCAGCACGCCGCCGCCGTTGTTGCGCAGGTCCAGGATGATGCCCTTCAGGTTCGGGTTCTTGTCCGCCATGTCCTTCAGGCGGCGGCCCAGGTCGGCCACGGTGCGTTCCTGGAAGCTCGTCAGGCGCACCCAGCCGATGGTGTTGTTGTCGAGCATCTTGGTCTTGACCGACTGCACGCGGATTTCGGCGCGCGTGATCGAGACCGGGAACGTGCGTTCCTCGCTCTTGCGGTAGATGGTCAGCGTGACCTTGGTGCCCGGCTCGCCGCGCATGCGCTTGACCGCCTGTTCCAGCGGCAGGCCGCGCACGGGCTTGTCGTCGATACGGGTGATGAGGTCGCCCGGCTGGATGCCGGCGCGGAAGGCGGGGGTGTCCTCGATCGGGTTGATGACCTTGACCAGACCTTCTTCCTGCGAAATCTCGATGCCCAGGCCGGCAAAGCGGCCGCGGGTGCCTTCCTGCAGTTCCTTGAAGTCCTTCTCGTCCAGGTAGGCCGAGTGCGGGTCGAGGCTGGCGACCATGCCCTTGATGGCTTCGGTCAGCAGTTTCTTGTCGTCGACCGGCTCCACGTACTCGCGCTTGATCTGCCCGAAGATGTCGGACATCAGCCGCAACTGGTCGAGCGGCAGCGGTCCCGAGCTGTTCTGCGCGGTGGCCGAGATTTGCAGCGTGGCCAGCACGCCGGCGACGACGCCGACTGAGACGAGGCTAATGTTCTTGAGCGTCTTACGCATGAGGGCTGCCTGAGCTTTTGTGGATGATGCGGAAGGAAAATGCCCGGCCGGACGGGTTACGCCCCGGCTGGATTGACCGACAGTATAAGAGGGTGCGCAGAAAAAGACCTGCGGGCCACCACACCATGGTGGGGGCGGCCACAAAAGGCCGTGGCGCGCCTACCCGGATGCAGCCCGGGCCGGCGCGTTTGCGCACCGGTGGCGGTCAGCGGGACTTGCCCTGGTTGGCCACGGCGGCCAGCGAAGCGGCAATCGCTTCCTGGTCGCCCAGGTAATAGTGGCGCAGGGGGCGCAAGTCGGCGTCCAGCTCGTAGACGAGCGGGGTGCCGTTGGGGATGTTGAGGCCGACGATATCGTCATCCGAAATCTGATCCAGATACTTCACGAGCGCGCGAATGCTGTTGCCGTGGGCGGCAATCACGACGCGCTTGCCGGATTTGATGTCGGGGGCGATCGATTCGTTCCACAGCGGCATGACGCGGGCGACCGTATCCTTCAGGCATTCGGTCAGCGGCACCTGCTCGCGCGGCACATTGGCGTAGCGCGGGTCGTTGAACGATGCGCGCTCGTCGGTCGGCTCCAGCGCGGGCGGCGGGGTGTCGTAGCTGCGGCGCCACACCAGCACCTGCTCGTCGCCGTATTTCCTGGCGGTTTCCGCCTTGTTCAGGCCAGCCAGGGCGCCGTAGTGGCGTTCGTTCAGGCGCCATTCGTTGCGCACCGGAATCCACATCAGGTCCATTTCGTCCTGCACGTGCCAGAGCGTCCGGATGGCGCGCTTGAGCACCGACGTGTAGGCCACGTCGAACGTGAAGCCGGCTTCCTTCAGGAGCTGGCCGCCCTGCTTGGCCTGCGCCACGCCGGTGTCGGTCAGGTCGACGTCAACCCAGCCGGTGAAGCGGTTTTCGAGATTCCACGTGGATTCGCCGTGGCGGATGAGGACGAGCTTGTACATTGCAGCTTCCAGGGTAGTAAGTAACCTGCGGCGCGCGGCGCCTGCGTCACGCCCGGGCGTGGCAGCCGCCACCCGAAATAATCGGCGCTGGCGCGAAACCGCGTATTTTATAATGCCGCCGACCCAACCCAACGGAATGCCAACGTGAATTTCTTCGCCGATTACAACAACCTGGCCCTGATCGCGATCGCCGTGGTCTCGGGCGGCCTGCTGGCCTGGCCGCAAATCAAGGCCGGCACGGGCGGCAAGCGCGTCAATACGGCTGCGGCCACGCAGCTGATCAACAAGCGCAACGCCGTGGTGGTGGACATCCGCGACGCCGCCGAATTTGCCAAGGGCCACCTGCCCCAGGCCAAGAGTGCGCCACTTGCCGATATCGGCAGCCGCGCCGCCGGCCTTGCAAAGGACAAGGCGGTCCCCATCATCGTCGTGTGCCAGAACGGCCAGCGTTCGAGCAAGGCTCAAGCAGCCCTCAAGGAAGCCGGTTACAGTGAGGTCTATGCGCTGGAAGGCGGCATGGCTGCCTGGCAGCAGGCCGGCCTGCCGGTGATCAAGTAATACAACAGCCCCATTCAACATGCAGCACGCGGCGCGGTACTGCCCTGGGCGGTCCGCGCCGCTGTTTTTTCAGTCAAGGAGATTCCGCATGGCCCGCGTCGTCATGTACAGCACGGTTGTGTGCCCCTATTGCCAGATGGCCGAGCGCCTGCTCAAGCAGCGTGGCGTGGAAACGATCGAGAAGATCCTGATCGACCGCGAGCCCGGCCGGCGTGAGGAAATGATGACCCGTACGGGCCGTCGTACCGTGCCGCAGATCTATATCGACGAAACCCATGTGGGCGGCTTCGACGACCTGTCCGCGCTGGATCGCCAGGGCGGCCTGGTACCGCTGCTGGCCGCCTGAGCCGGCCGGAAGCTCGCGCCCGGGTGCCGGGCGTGCCCGGCTTCGCTGCGCTGCAGCAGATCAAGCGGCGATTCTGATAATGGCGCGGCACGGTGAATTCGCCATCCGCGTCATGTACCATATGCGCTTTCCAAACAGCCGCCGGGGCTACGGCATCCGGCTGCGCATGGCGCAGCGCGCCCAAACCGATCCATCCGGAAGCCTTTCATGAGCGACCAGCAACAAGCCACCCAGCAGGACGACCAGCCCTTCTTCAACATCCAGCGCGTGTACCTGAAGGACATGTCGCTCGAGCAGCCGAACTCGCCGGCCATCTTCCTCGAATCGGAAGCCCCGTCGGTCGAAGTGCAGGTCAACGTGGGCGCGGCCCAACTGCAGGAAGGCATTTTCGAAGTGGTGGTGACGGGTACCGTGACGACCAAGGTGCAGGACAAGGTGGCATTCCTGGTGGAAGCCCATCAGGCCGGCATCTTCGATATCCGCAACGTGCCGGCCGAGCAGCTGGACCCGCTGCTGGGCATCGCCTGCCCGACCATCCTGTATCCGTACCTGCGCGGCAACATCGCCGACGTGATCACGCGTGCCGGCTTCCAGGCCATCCACCTGTCGGAAATCAACTTCCAGGCGCTGTACGAGCAACGCCTGCAGGCTGCCATGGAAGAGGCGCAAGCCCAGGGCGGCGACTCGGGCATCGTGCTGCCGGACGGCAGCCAGGCTCGCCACTGATCCGCGCCACGGCCGGATTAGACGAAAAACGGGGCTTCGGCCCCGTTTGCGCTTTCTGACGACCCACGGTCCCGTGACATCCATACTGTCTGCATGACCGCGCATCCGTGCGGCCCGATCCTCGATCTGCCATGAAACTGACCATCCTGGGCGCCGGTGCATGGGGCACCGCACTGGCCAGCCACGCTGCCGCCGATACCCGCCACGACGTGGTGCTCTGGGGGCGCGATGCGGACCAGCTGGCCGACATCGCCGCCACAGGCACCAACGCCACCTACCTGTCCGGCGTGACACTGTCGCCCCGGCTGGCCTGCGAAGCCGATTTCGACCGTGCCGTCGACCATGCGCTGGCCGACGCACAAGGCCTGCTGGTGGTGGCCACCCCGGTATCGGGCCTGCGCGAGATGACGCGCCGGCTGGCGGCGCGCCGGCGCGGGCCGCTGACCATGCTGTGGCTGTGCAAGGGCTTCGAGGCCAATACCCACGCGCTGCCGCACCAGATGGTGCGCGAGGAACTCGACGCACTGGGCGTGGCGCCCCGCGAGATCGAATACGGCGTGCTGACCGGGCCCAGCTTTGCCAGGGAGGTGGCGCAGGGCCTGCCGTGCGCGCTGACCGTGGCGGGTTCCACGCACGCACTGGCGGATCTGGCGCAGACGGCGTTTCACCATCACGCGATGCGCATCTATGGCAGCGACGACCTGATCGGCGTCGAGGTCGGCGGTGCGGTCAAGAACGTGCTGGCCATCGCCACGGGCGCCAGCGACGGGCTGGGGCTGGGCCTCAATGCGCGCGCGGCGCTGGTGACGCGGGGTCTGGCCGAAATGACGCGCCTGGGCCTGGCGCTGGGCGGCCGCATGGAAACCTTCATGGGTCTGGCCGGCATGGGCGATCTGATCCTGACCGCCACGGGCGATCTGTCGCGCAACCGCAAGGTGGGTCAGCAACTGGCCAGCGGCAAGACGCTAGAACAGATCCTGCATGACCTGGGCCACGTGGCCGAAGGCGTGCGCTGCGCACGGGCGGTGGCCGACCTGGCCGCGCGCAAGGGCGTGGAGATGCCGATCACGCGTGCGGTTTGCGCGGTGTTGTTCGACGGCTTGCCGGCGGCCGATGCCGTGGACCGCCTGCTGCAGCGCGACGCCCGGGACGAGTAACGCATCGAGTGATGGAACGGCCGGCCCTCTCCCCCGCCCCTCTCCCCCGCGCGGGAGAGGGGCGCACACAGCACGCATGGCAACGGCTGCTGGCTCGCTTTCCGCCATACCGAACACATAGCAAAGGCTGCCGGTTCGCTCCCCCCCGCCTGGCGGGAGAGGGGCCGGGGGAGAGGCCAGCGCATCGAGAACCGCATGGACATATTCACTCGCCGCCGGGTACTTCAGGCCCTGACCACCTGCGCTGCCGCGCTCGCGTGGCCCGCGCTCGCCCACGCCGACACCTGGCCGGCCAGGCCGATCCGCATGATCGTGCCGTTTCCGGCGGGATCGTCGCCGGATCTGATCGCCCGCATCGTCACGGAGAAACTGGCTGCCGTCCTGGGTCAGGCCGTGGTGGTCGAGAACCGGCCCGGTGCGGGCGGCAATATCGGCACGGGGCTGGTGGCCAAGGCTGTGCCCGATGGCTACACGCTGCTGTTCACGATCAACGGCCCGCTGGTGACGGCGCCGTCGCTGTATCGCCATCTGAGCTATGACCCGATGAAGCAGCTGGCGCCGGTGACGCTGGTGGCCACGTCGCCCAACGTGCTGGTCATCGATGCCCGGCTGCCGGTGCATAGCCTGCGTGAGTTCGTCGCCCTGGCGAAGTCGAAGCCGGGGGTGATGAACTATGGATCGGTCGGGAACGGCAGCGCGGCGCACCTGGCGATGGAGCAGCTCAAGGCCATGGCCGGCATCGACCTGCAGCACGTGCCCTATGCGGGATTTCCGCAGATCACGACGGCCATCGTGGGCGGTCAGGTGCAGGCGGGCTTCATGGTGCCGGCGATTGCCATGCCGCTGGTGACGGCTGGCAAGCTGCGGCTGCTGGCGGTGACGTCGTCGGGGCGCACCGGCCTGCTGCCATCGGTACCGACGGTGGCGGAATCGGGCTATCCCGGCTTCGAGGCGATCTCGTGGCAGGCAATTCTGGCGCCGGCCGGGACCCCCGCGCCGATCGTGGACCGGCTCTATCGCGAACTGGTCACGATCATCGGCAGCGCCGACGTGCGTGACAAGATGCGCGCGCAGTATTTCGTGCCGGCCGGTACCGCGCCGGCATCGCTGCGGCAGACGATGGTCAGCGAGAAGGCACGCTGGGACAAGGTGATCCGCGCGGCTCACGTGCAGGCCGAGGATTGACGCGGGACATGTCCGGCGTGGGCGCGCTCAGGCGCCGCCCGCGAAGCCGTTCTGGCGCCAGGCTTCGAACACGACCACGGCGACTGTGTTCGACAGGTTGAGGCTGCGGTTGTTGGGTCGCATCGGCAGGCGGATGCGCTGCGCGGGCGGAAACCACTCGCGCCGCTCGGGCGCCAGGCCGCGCGTTTCCGATCCGAACACGAACCAGTCGCCCGGCTGGAAGCTGACCTGGCCGAACGGCGTGGAGCCGTGCGTGGTCAGCGCGAACATACGGGTGGGGTCGGGCTGTTCGGCCGCCATCAGCGCGTCCCAGCTTTCGTGCACGCGCATCGTCGCGTATTCGTGATAGTCCAGCCCTGCGCGCCGCATGCGCGCGTCTTCCAGCGGAAATCCCAGCGGTTTGACCAGATGCAGCTGCGCGCCCGTATTGGCGCACAGGCGGATCACATTGCCGGTATTCGGCGGGATTTCGGGTTCGACAAGGACGACGTTGAACATGGGATGGCAGCAAAAAACCGGTGCGCAGCTTACCGCGTGCGCCCCGTCGTGTCACGGAGTGCGCAGGGCCACCAGCGCGGTGACGCGGGCCGCGCCCTGCCTTTTCAGCACCCGGGCGGCTTCGCGCAGCGTGGCCCCCGTGGTCATCACATCGTCGATCAGCCCCACATGCAGCCCGCGCGGTGACGTGTCGTGGCTCACGACGAACGCCTGTCGCAAATTGGCCAGGCGCGCGGTCAGGTCCAGCGTGCGCTGGCTGATTGTGTCGCGACGTCGCGACAGCAGCGTGGCCGATGCGCGGATGCCCAGGTGGCGCGCCAGCGGCCGCGCGATTTCCCAGGCCTGGTTGTAACCGCGTTCTGCCAGGCGGGATGGTGACAGCGGAATCGGCACCAGCAGGTCGGGAAGATCGGGCGGGGCGTGACCGGTGCGCGCCAGCATGGCCAGGCGGGCGGCAATCCATCCCGCAGCGGGCAGCCGGGCGCCGAATTTAAGTTGCAGGACCAGCTGGTCGAACGGTGCGGCGTAGTCGCCGAGCGTCAGCGTGGCATCGAGCGGATCGTCGTGCGCGCACAGCCCGCAAGCGCCGTGGCTGCCCGGCGTGGCGCACCGGGGGCAGCGCGATACGGGCCGCGACAACGCATCGGCGCATGCGGCGCATACCACGTCGCGCTGCACGGCCGCGCAGACCAGACAGGCCGATGGCAACAGCGCGCGCCACAACTGCGCCGCCGGCCCGGCAAAGACCCTTCGGGCACGCAGGGGCCCCGGCGCGTATACTTCCGCCGGCCCGCTCCGTGCGGTCTCCGGGGGTGCGACACTTTGCCGCACCTGCTGATTCGACTCTTGCCGCCTCGTCTGTCCGTGTCCCTGCATGCCTCCGACTCCCCAGATGCCTGGTTGCCGCCCGCGCGGCTGACCCGGCTTGCCTTCGATCGCCGTAGCCCGCGCTTCGGCCAGCTCGATTTCCTGCTTGGCGAGATAGGCCAGCGGATGCAGGAGCGGATGGAAGTGGTCAAGCTGTCGCCGGGCCGCGCGCTCGATATCGGCTGCGGCCATGGCCAGGGTCTGGCGGGTTTGCGCGCGCGGTTTCCCGATGCGCAGATTGCCGGGATCGATATCTCCGGCGCGATGCTGCAGCAGGCCGCCGGGCGAGACCCACAGCGCCGGCCCGGCTGGGTGGGGCGCCTGCTGGGCAAGCGCCCAGTGTTCGACCTGGTGCAGGGCGATCTTGCCACACTGCCCTTTGGCGCGGCCAGCTTCGACCTGCTGTGGTCGAACCTGGCGCTGCACTGGCATCCCGAGCCGCACCGCGTGTTCCCGGAATGGCATCGGGTCACCGCCGACGACGGGCTCGTCATGTTCTCGTTGTTTGGCCCC
Organism: Ralstonia sp. 25mfcol4.1; assembly: GCF_900104095.1. Lineage (GTDB taxonomy): Bacteria > Pseudomonadota > Gammaproteobacteria > Burkholderiales > Burkholderiaceae > Cupriavidus. The sequence goes on from NZ_FNJO01000020.1 coordinate 42,052, forward strand.
GACACTTTGAAGGAACTGCGGGCCGCATTCGCCGACGTGGACCTCGACGCGCACACGTTGCGCTTCGTCGACATGCACGACATCGGCGACATGCTCGTGCACAGCGGCTGGTCCACGCCCGTGATGGACATGGAGACGCTGACCGTCACCTACGAATCGCCCGAAAAGCTGCTGGATGAAGTGCGCGCCTTCGGCGGCATGCGCCGTCCGGGCCCGGTGGGGCTGCGCGGCCGCAAATGGCATCGCGCCGTGATCGCCGCCCTGCATCGCATGCGCAACGCGGATGGCGTGATCCCGCTGACGTTCGAGATTGTCTACGGCCATGCATGGAAGATCCCGGCCCGTGGCAAACAGGCAACCGACGATCAGGGCCGCGCGATCATCCCCGTCGACAAGATCGGCCGCGCCCAGACGCGCCGCTGAAGCGCGCCAGCAGGACGGTTGCCCGACAATCGGGGCTTGTCGTTTGTGTTGCCTATCGGGGCTAAAAAGCTCATGCACAAATTTGTGCGGATGGCAAGCACTTCGGTCAAATCCTATGTTGTTCGAGTATGCGAAGCGCCATATAATGGGCCGGTTTGTCGCAGTGGTCCCCTGGCACAAGAACGTTCCTGGAAGGCACTCCGCACGTGCGCTCCTGGGGCGGATTTCGTCCCGGGCGTGCATCCGATGCAGAGTGGTTGGCGATGCAAGACTTGGGTATCGCATTCCAGACGGCAGTAGGTGACACCGGCGGAAATCCCGGCGGACGCACCCCCTTGCCGGACAATGACTGGCTGATGAAGCGGAATTGTTCGCTCTCTCCGCGCCAGGTCGGCTGGTTCTACTTCTCCATCGCATGTTTATCCATTGCCATCGCGGCGTTTCTGACCGTGTGGCATGGGGCCTGGCTCGTGCTGCCGTTTGCTGGCCTGGAACTGACCGGGCTGGGGATTGCCCTGCTGGCGTATGCGCGCCATGCGACGGATCATGAACGCGTGAGTGTGACCGACGGCATGCTGGTCGTGGAGACAGCCAGCGCCAGTCGGGTCACGCGGGAAGTATTCAATCCACAGTGGGTGCGGATTGAACTGGGTGAATCGTTCCGGGCGCTCGTGATTCTGCGGTCGGGCAAGCGCACCGTGCGGGTGGGGTCGTATCTGGACCCGCACCGGCGGCGCAAGTTCGCGCAGGAGCTCGCGGCGGCCCTGCATGACGTCCGGACCGGACGTGGTGCGGGGCAGGGCGGGGACAGATTTGAATCTGTAAATTGGGTAGATAAACAATGAAAATGTGGAAGAAGGCATCCGCAGCATGTCTTGCAGGCACGTCCCTGCTTGTCAGCCAGGCGGCCTCCGCGGTCAGTGACATGCCGGGTGGCCCAGCCGTCCGACAGCTGAACCTGGCCGAACCCGTTACAAAGATCGCCGAACAGATTCACTGGCTGAACTGGATGATGCTGATCATCTGCACGGTGATCTTCATCGCCGTGTTCGGCGTGATGTTCTATTCCATCTTCAAGCACCGGAAGAGCAAGGGCGCGAAGTCGGCCTCGTTCCACGAGAGCATCACCGTGGAAGTGGTCTGGACCATCGTGCCGTTCCTGATCGTGATCGCCATGGCGCTGCCGGCGACCAAGACCGTGGTGGCGATGAAGGACACCACGAACTCCGACATCACGATCAAGGCCACCGGCTACCAGTGGAAATGGGGGTACGACTACCTCAAGGGCCAGGGCGAGGGCATCTCGTTCGTGTCCACGCTGACCACGCCGCGCGAGCAGATCAACAACCAGCAGGAAAAGTCGAACACCTACCTGATGGAGGTGGACAACGAGCTGGTGGTGCCCGTCAACAAGAAGATCCGCATCGTCACGACCGCCAATGACGTGATCCACGCCTGGATGATCCCGGCGTTCGGCGTCAAGCAGGATGCGATCCCGGGCTTCGTGCGCGACACCTGGTTCCGCGCCGAGAAGACCGGCGTCTACCGTGGCCAGTGCGCCGAGCTGTGCGGCAAGGAACACGCGTTCATGCCGATCGTGGTGCGCGTGGTGTCCGATGGCGAATACGCCAAGTGGGTCGACGACAAGAAGAAGCTGATGGCCGCGGCCGCCGACGATCCCAACAAGACCTGGACGCTGGACGAGATCAAGGTGCGCGGCGAGAAGGTCTACGCCGCCAACTGCGCGGTCTGCCACCAGCCGACCGGCAAGGGCGCGGGCGCGTTCCCGGCGCTGGACGGCTCCAAGGTCGTCAACGGCCCGAAGGCTGGCCAGATGCACATCCTGCTGGAAGGCAAGGGCGGCATGCCGTCGTGGAAGCAGCTCTCGGATACCGAGCTGGCCGCGGTCATGACGTACACGCGTAACAGCTGGAGCAACAAGACCGGCGAAGTGATCCAGCCGGCGGACTTCTCGCAAGCCCGCGCAGGCAAGTTCCCGGAAGGCGGCGGCGCACAGGCCGCAGCCGGCGACACGGCCCCCAAGAAGGCCGCCACGCCGACCAACGACAAGCAGGCCAGCCTCGCGGGCAACCGCGTCGCAGGCTGACCCGCGGCAGCCCCGCATTCAGGAATTGATGGAGTCATTGCGATGAGTACCGCTACCCCGGAGACACTGGGCCATCCGCACGACCACGCGCACGATCACGACCATGGTCACGGCCATGACGATCACGCGCACGATCATCCGCATGGCTGGCGCCGCTGGCTGTTCGCGACCAACCACAAGGACATCGGCACGCTGTACCTGCTGTTCTCGTTCACGATGCTGCTGTCGGGCGGCGCGCTGGCACTGCTGATCCGCCTGGAGCTGTTCGAGCCGGGCCTGCAGTTCTTCCGCCCCGAACTGTTCAACCAGTTCACCACGATGCACGGCCTGATCATGGTGTTCGGCGCGATCATGCCGGCGTTCGTGGGCTTTGCGAACTGGATGATCCCGCTGCAGATCGGCGCCTCGGACATGGCCTTCGCGCGCATGAACAACTTCAGCTTCTGGCTGATGCCGCCGGCCGCGCTGCTGCTGGTGGGCTCGTTCTTCGCCCCGGGCGGCGCCACCGCCGCAGGCTGGACGCTCTACGCGCCGCTGTCGGTGCAGATGGGCCCCGGCATGGACATGGCCATCTTCGCCATGCACATCATGGGCGCGTCGTCGATCATGGGCTCGATCAACATCATCGTGACCATCCTCAACATGCGCGCCCCCGGCATGACGCTGATGAAGATGCCGATGTTTTGCTGGACGTGGCTGATCACCGCCTACCTGCTGATCGCCGTGATGCCGGTGCTGGCTGGCGCCATTACGATGGTGCTGACCGACCGCCACTTCGGCACGAGCTTCTTTTCGGCCGCCGGCGGCGGTGACCCCGTGATGTACCAGCACATCTTCTGGTTCTTCGGGCATCCCGAGGTCTACATCATGATCCTGCCGGCGTTCGGCATCATCTCGCACGTGGTGCCGGCCTTCGCGCGCAAGCGCCTGTTCGGCTACAGCTCGATGGTGTACGCCACGGCGTCGATCGCCATCCTGTCGTTCATCGTGTGGGCCCACCACATGTTCACCACGGGCATGCCGGTGACGGGCCAGCTGTTCTTCATGTACGCGACGATGCTGATCGCGGTGCCCACGGCCGTGAAGATCTTCAACTGGATTGCCACGATGTGGCGCGGCTCGATGACGTTCGAGACCCCGATGCTGTTCGCGATCGGCTTCATCTTCGTGTTCACGATCGGCGGTTTCACGGGCCTGATGCCGGCCGTCGCCCCGATCGACATCCAGCTGCAGGACACGTATTTCATCGTGGCGCACTTCCACTACGTGCTGGTGGCGGGCTCGCTGTTCGCGCTGTTCGCGGGCTTCTACTACTGGGGTCCGAAGTGGAGCGGGTTCATGTACGACGAGATGCGCGGCAAGATCCATTTCTGGGGCTCGCTGATCTTCTTCAACGTGACCTTCTTCCCGATGCACTTCCTGGGCCTGGCCGGCATGCCCCGTCGCTATGCCGACTACCCGACCCAGTTCACGGACTTCAACGCCGTGGCGTCGCTGGGCGCGCTGGGCTTCGGCCTGATGCAGGTGTACTTCTTCTTCGCCGTGGTGCTGCCGTCGTACCGTGGCGGCCAGGCCGCCGGCGACAAGCCGTGGGATGGCGCCGAAGGCCTGGAGTGGACCGTGCCGTCGCCGGCCCCGTTCCACACCTTCGAAGAGCCGCCGGTGGTGAAGTAAGCGCAGGCGCGTCGTAGTTTTACGAAATATTGCGAAGTAGCGCGAACCGGCCGGGCGCCCACGGGTGTCCGGCCAGCGAGACCCGAATCATGCAGCCCTCAGCAAAAAGCCCGTCGCAACTGGAACGCCAAGCCAGCCAGAAAGCCGCCAACCGGCGCCTGGGATGGATTCTGTTGTCAGTGGCGTTGGTTTTTTTCCTGGGATTTGTAGCCAAGATGAAGTTCCTTGGCGGCTGATCCGATAAAAAACAAGGCAATAGCCGGAGACAAGGCGTGGACGCGCAGGACAAAGCCCTCGAAAAGCGTTTCAACCGCGGGATGATGATGCGGCTGCTGGTCGTGGTGACGCTGATGTTCGGCTTTGGCTACGCGCTGGTGCCGCTGTACAAGGCGATCTGCGACATCACCGGCCTGAACGTGGTGACCACGCGCGACCTGTATGGCGCCGGCGCCGCGGTAAAAAATACCCAGGTCGACACGACCCGCACGATTACCGTGGAGTTCGACTCGAATGCGCGCGGCCCCTTTGCGTTCCGGCCGGTCAGGCATTCGATGGAGGTGCACCCGGGCGAGCTGACGACGATCGTCTACGAAGTGGCCAATGGCCAGTCGCGCGACATCTCGGCGCAGGCGATCCCGAGCTACGCGCCCAAGCAGGCCACGGAGTATTTCAAGAAGGTGGAGTGCTTCTGCTTCAAGCAGCAGACGCTCAAGGCGAACGAGGCGCGCGAGATGCCGGTGGTCTTCGTGGTGGATCCGAAGCTGCCGAAGGATGTGAAGGTCATCACGCTGTCGTACACGTTCTTCGAGATCGGCACGCCGGTGGCGCAGGCGCCGGAAGCCGGGGTGACGGCAACGCAGCAGGGCAGTTGAGGAGGCTGGGCATGGCGACGGATGATCCGGTACATCGCAAGGCGTCATTCGTCCAGACGGTGCGCGCGGTGTTGTGGTCGTTCATCGGGCTGCGCAAGGGGTCGGAGCACGAATCCGACATGGCGCGGCTGAACCCGGTGCATGTGATCATCGCCGGGCTGATCGCGGCAGCGGTGTTCGTGGCGGTATTGATCGCCATCGTGCGCGTCGTGGTCAGCCAGGCATAGCAGGGCAGCAGATACAAAGCGAGCACGCCGCCGGCCAGATGTCGGGGCCGGACGGGCGAAAAACATGAATCGAGACTTTGAGCTGGAGATAGAAGAATGAGTGCGAATCGCGCAAACGCCCCGTACTACTTCGTGCCGGGCCCGTCGCGCCATCCGATCACGGCGGCATTCGGCCTGCTGATGACCGGCGCGGGAGCCGCCGGTTGGGTCAACGGGCAGCCGTGGGCGCCGTACCTGTGCGGCTTCGGGCTGATCTGGTTCCTGTTCGTGCTCAAGAGCTGGTTCGGCGATGCCATCGGCGAATCCGAGGGCGGGCTGTACGGCAAGAACATCGACGTGTCGTTCCGCTGGTCGATGGGCTGGTTCATCTTCTCGGAGGTGATGTTCTTCGCGGCGTTCTTCGGCGCGCTGTTCTACGCCCGCACCATCGCCATGCCGTGGCTGGGCGACCTGAACAACAAGATCATCTGGCCGGACTTCTCGGCCGTGTGGCCGAACACGGGCCCGGCGGGCACCGTGGAGACCTTCCAGACCATGGGGCCGTGGCCGATCCCGACGATCAACACGGCGCTGCTGCTGACGTCGGGCGTGACGCTGACCTGGGCGCACCACGCGCTGCTGGCCGGCAAGCGCAACCAGCTGATCCAGGGCCTGGTGCTGACCATCCTGCTGGGCGCGATCTTCATGTGCCTGCAGGTCTACGAATACATGCACGCCTACCACGAGCTGAACCTGAAGCTCACGTCGGGCGTCTATGGTTCGACGTTCTTCCTGCTCACCGGCTTCCACGGCTTCCACGTGACGATGGGCGCGATCATGCTGGCCGTGGTGCTGGGCCGCGTGCTCAAGGGCCACTTCACGCCGGATCACCACTTCGCGTTCGAAGGCGCCGCCTGGTACTGGCACTTCGTGGACGTGGTCTGGCTGGGCCTGTACGTGGTCGTGTACTGGTTGTAGGACCGGGTGGGTTTTCTACCCTCTCCGCCAACCGCTCTCCCGCGCGGCGGGAGAGCGAAGCCAGCCAGCCACAAACGAAAAGCGCCGCGTGAGGTCAGTCTCAGCGGCGCTTTTTGTTTGGTATCCCGGCGGCTCAGGGCGACATGTGGATGCCGGTGCTCTGAATCCAGCCCATCCAGTGCGAGAACAGGATGAACAGGAACAGTGCGATCGAGAAGCCGACGCGCAGCATCAGCGAGCGCATCATGTTGGGGGTGCGGCCACGGTCGCGCATCATGAAGAACAGCGCGGACGCCAGGCTGCCGATGATCAGGATGAAGGCGACGATGATGACAAAGCGCATGTGGGGGCTCTTTTCGGCAAGCGCCCATTATGGCATCGCCGCCGCCGGAGGAAACCCGTGACGACCCGCAGGCGGTGGCGCGCGCCGGGCGCGGTGCCGATGATTGCCGCGCTGGTCGTGATCGCGGTGACCTGCGCGCTGGGCAACTGGCAACTGGGCCGCGCGCACGAGAAGACCGACCGCGCCGCGCGGCTGGCGGCGCTGGCGGCCCAGGCGCCGGACGATCTGAAGGCAGGGCAGGCCGACGCCGCCGCGCTGGTGGATCGCCAAGTGCGGGCACGGGGCAGCTTCGACGACAGTCGCACCGTGCTGCTGGACAACCGGCCGCATGGCAACGGCGCCGACAGCCGTGCCGGATTTCTGGTGCTGACGCCGCTGCGGCTGGTCGATGGCGGGCAGGTGCTGGTGCTGCGCGGCTGGCTGCCGCGCGACGCGCAGGACCGCACGCGCATCGCGCCCTTCCCGACGCCGGCCGGCGAAGTCACCGTCGAAGGCACCGCGCTTGCCGCCGTGCCGCGCGTGTACAGCCTGGGCCAGGACCCCGCCGCGGAGGCCGGCCGCAAGATACGTCAGAATATCGACCTCGCCGCGTATGCGCGTGAGATCGGTACGCCACTGCTGCCAGTGGTGCTGGAACAGTCGGGCGATACGGGCGATGGCCTGGCGCGCGACTGGGCGCCGGCCGATTTTGGCGCCGACCGCCACTATGGCTACGCCGCGCAGTGGTTCGGCCTGGCCGCGCTGACCGTGGTGCTGGTGGCCGTGCTGGGCTGGCGCCGCGCCCGGCGCGATGCCGGGCCGGCCACGGCCGCCGAATGACCCGAGAGTGATCAGATTGATCGAACGATGAACGTACAGACATCCCCCATGCCGCAGCAAGATCCCTCGGCCACGCCCGACCCCCGCATCGATGCCCGCACGCGCCGTGGCCGTCTGCAAATGCTGATGCTGCTGCTGGTGTGTGCATCGCCGGTGCTGTTCTCGTATTTCACCTATTACGTGATCAAGCCGACCGGCGCCAGCACCAACTATGGCGCGCTGGTGGATCCGCAGCGCCCGATGCCGGCCGTCGAACTGGTCAACGAACGCGGCGAGGCCGTGCCGCTGACGTCGATGCGCGGCAAGTGGCTGATGCTGATGACCGATCCGTCGGCCTGCGGCGAAGCCTGCGCGCGCAAGCTGTTCACAATGCGCCAGATCCGCGCGGGGCAGGGCGAGGACCGCGAGCGGATCGTGCCGGTCTGGCTGATCCAGGACGCCGGTAAAGTGGACGATCGGCTATCTACCGCCTACAACGAACCGTATGCCGGCGTGCGCTTCCTGCGCATGGACCGTGCAGCCATCGCACAATGGCTGCCGGCCGAGCAAGGCGGCCGCGTCGAGGACGCGATCTTCCTGGTCGATCCGCTGGGCAATCTGATGATGCGCTGGCCGAAGGATCCCGACCCGAAGAAGGTGAGCGGGGACCTGAAGAAGCTGCTCAAGTATTCGCGCATCGGCTGACGCACGCTGAACCATCCTGTCGCACCGACCGATCCATCCCGATCGTTTTTTCATTGAATTACCGGCTGTACCGAAATGCTGCTCCAGCTCGCCATCATCGGCATCCTGATCGCCCTGCTGCCACTGTCCTATGTGATGGTGCGCGGCAGCCGTGACAAATATCGCAAGCTCGTGTGGATCACGGCGTTCCTGACGCTGGACCTGATCATGTTCGGCAGCTTTACGCGGCTGACCGATTCGGGCCTGGGATGCCCGGACTGGCCGGGTTGCTATGGCCACTCGAACCCGCACGCGGCAATGGAGCCGATCCGCGCGGCCGAGACGGCGCTGCCGAGCGGCCCGGTAACGCTGGTCAAGGCCTGGATCGAGATGATCCATCGCTATTTCGCCATGGCGGTTGGCGTGCTGATCATCTCCCTGATGGTGCTGGCGTGGGTGAAGCGGCGCGAACTCAGGCAGTCGCCATGGTTTGCCACGGGCGTCTTCGTGCTGGTCTGCGTGCAGGGCGCGTTCGGCATGTTCACGGTCACCATGAAGCTGCAGCCGATCATCGTGGTCACGCACCTGATGCTGGCCATGCTGCTGCTGGCATCGCTGATCTGGCTGGGCTCGCGCAACGATCAGCCGCACGCGGTGGCGCCGCAGGCGGCGTCGCTGCGCTGGGCGGGGCTGCTGGCGATCGTGCTGCTGGCGGTCCAGATCTTCCTGGGCGGCTGGGTCAGCACCAACTACGCGGTGCTGGCCTGTACCGACTTCCCGCTCTGTAACGGCCAGCTGGTGCCCGAGATGGACTTCCGCCATGGCTTCACGCTGTGGCGCCAGCTGGGCATGACGGCCGATGGCGACTACATCCCCCACGCGGCGCTGGTGGCCATCCACTGGGTGCATCGCGGCTTCGCGTTCGTGGTGCTGGGCTACCTGCTGTGGTTCGGCCTGCGCGCCCGCCGGATGGAAGGGCTGGCGCGTCATGGCAAGTGGCTGCTGGCCGTGCTGGCGCTGCAACTGGCCACCGGGATGTCGAACATCGTGTTCGACTGGCCGCTGGTGGCGGCCGTGGCACATAACGGCGGAGCAGCCCTGCTGCTGATGCTGTTGCTCCGTCTCAACTACAATATCGGCCTCGCGACCCGCTCCGCAGGCGCCGCCGCCCAATCCGCAATCGCGGCGCGCGCCACATGAAGGACAAGATGCCCCCCGTGGTTACCGCTACCCACCCCCACTCTTCCGTGGGCCGGATTCGTCACCTGGCCCGCCAATACGCCGCACTGACCAAGCCACGCGTGACGCAGCTGGCCGTGTTCTGCTCGGTCATCGGCATGTTCCTGGCCACGCCGGGCATGGTGCCCTGGTCGGTCCTGATCGGCGGCGCCGCCGGTATCTGGCTGCTGGCCGGCGCGGCCTTCGCCATCAACTGCCTGGTGGAACAGAAGATCGACGCGCTGATGCGCCGCACGGCCTGGCGCCCGTCCGCCACCGGCGAGATCACCACCACGCAGACGCTGGTCTTCTCGGCCATTCTGGGCGGGGCCGGCATGTGGCTGCTGCACGTGTTCGCCAACGACCTGACGATGTGGCTGACCTTCGCCACGTTCCTGGGCTACGCGGTGGTCTACACGATCCTGCTGAAGCCGGCCACGCCGCAGAACATCGTGATCGGCGGCCTGTCTGGCGCCATGCCGCCGGCGCTGGGCTGGGCCGCCGTGGCGGGCACCGTGCCGGCCGAGGCCTGGTTCCTGGTGCTGATCATCTTCACGTGGACGCCGCCGCACTTCTGGGCGCTGGCGCTGTATCGCCGCGCGGACTATGCCAAGTCCGGCCTGCCGATGCTGCCCATTACCCACGGCGAACGCTACACGCTGCTGCATATCCTGCTGTACACGCTGGTGATGATCGCGGCCACCCTGCTGCCGTTCGTCTACGGCATGAGCGGCGTCATCTACCTGGTCGCCGCGCTGGCGCTGGGCCTGGTGTTCCTGGGCTACGCCTGGAAGCTGTTCCGCAACTACTCGGACCAGCTCGCGCAGCGCACCTTCCGTTATTCGATCCTGTACCTGTCGCTGCTGTTCGCGGCGCTGCTGGTGGATCACTACTTCAAGTTCGTGCCGCAGGTCTGACCGCTCTGCCTGCGGCATCTTGCCGCGCCCGGAGGTCACGGCCGGCGTGATCGGCGATACTTTCGGGCGTATCTTGCTTCCCATCGCTCCGACGCATGCCGACCTTCGCCTCTGGCTTCCTCGCCACATTCCGCCGCTTTTGCCTGCTCGCCCTGTGCACCGCGCTCCTGGCCGCCTGCGGGCAGCCGAAGCCGTCGTTCAAAAACGTCGATATCTCGGGCGCCAGCGACTTCGGCAAGGACTTTGCGCTGCAGGATCCCGCCGGCAAGACCCGCACGCTGGGCGACTTCAAGGGCAAGGTGGTGCTGATGTTCTTCGGGTACACCCATTGCCCGGACGTCTGCCCAACCACCATGGTGGAGCTCAAACAGGTGATGGAGCAGCTGGGCCCCGATGCCGACAAGGTGCAGGTGCTGTTCGTCACGGTGGACCCGGACCGCGATACCGGCGCGCTGCTGGGCCAGTACGTGCCGGCCTTCGACGCGCGCTTCCTGGGCCTGCGCCCGGCCGACGAGGCCGCGCTCAAGCAGGTGACCAAGGACTTCAAGGTGTACTACGCCAAGGTGCCGGGTTCGTCGCCGAACAACTACACGATGGATCACTCGGCCGGCAGCTACGTATTCGACCAGAACGGCCAGCTGCGGCTGTTCATCCGGCACGGCCAGGGGCCGGAGCCGATCGCCCACGACCTGAAGGCGCTGATGTCCTGATGGGCATGCCGGGCGTGCGGCCGCGATGCCGGAACGCCGGGGCAAACAAAAAGGCCGGTCAATCGACCGGCCTTTTGCTTGCTGCGCTTGTTGCGCTTGTTGCGTTCCGCGCTACCGCACGGGCGCGGATCAGGCAAATGCCGCCAGCGCACCCTTCATCTTCTTCATCGCGGCCGCCTCGATCTGGCGGATCCGCTCGGCCGACACGCCGAATTCGTCGGCCAGCTCATGCAGCGTCGAGCCGCCCGAGCCGTCGTCGTTGACGTCCAGCCAGCGCGCCTCGATGATGCGGCGGCTGCGCGGGTCGAGCTTGCCCAGCGCTTCTTCCAGCCCTTCGACCTGCAGGCGGTCGTTGTGCTTGGCCTCGATGACCTTGGTCGGCTCGTTGTGGTTGTCCGCAAGGTAGGCGATGGGGGCGAATTCTTCCTCGCCATCGTCGATCTGGCCTTCCAGCGCCATATCGCCGCCCGACATGCGGGTTTCCATCTCCATCACTTCCTCGGGCTTCACGTTCAGCTCGCGCGCAACGGCTTCGATCTGCTCGGGCGTGAAGGTATGCGCACCCTGCTTGTGGCTGCGCAGGTTGAAGAACAGCTTGCGCTGGGCCTTGGTGGTGGCCACCTTGACCATGCGCCAGTTCTTCAGCACGTATTCGTGGATCTCGGCCTTGATCCAGTGCATCGCGTATGACACCAGGCGCACGCCCTGCTCGGGGTCGAAGCGCTTCACGGCCTTCATCAGGCCGATATTGCCTTCCTGGATCAGGTCGGCGTGCGGCAGGCCGTAGCCCAGGTACTGGCGGGCGATCGACACGACCAGGCGCAGGTGCGACATCACCAGGCGGCGGGCGGCATCGACGGATTCGTTGTCGCGCAGGTCGCGGGCCAGGCGCAGCTCTTCCTCGGGGGTAAGCAGCGGAATCCGATGGACCGCCTGGATGTAGCTATCCAGATTGCCCAGCGTGCCGGGAAACGTCAGCGCAAGGCTGTTCGCGGCAGCACTCTGGGGCGCCGTCGGCAGACGGCGGGAAACTTGGTTTTGATCGGCAGACATGACTGCGTTCACTATGACTCCTTTCGCATCCGGCGGTGGGTTGCCGGTGTGTCCCGGAAGGACACCGCATTGCAACGCATATTAGCACTCGAACCGGACGAGTGCTAAGTTAGAGGGTCTATGGGGTTGATAGTTCCGTCACATCGGGGCCGCGATTCCGATAGTATCGGATCGATGTCGGCTTTGGCTCCGGCCCCAGTCCCCACATGGCCTGGCGGGTTGCGTGCCCTCGACAGGAATATTAGAGAGGGCGGTGGTCAATCGGTTTCCGACGAATTCACCGCAATTTCGGGATGGTGAATTGCGGGATTCGCTACACTGAAGTTGTTTTACAGCCGCATTGCACCATTCCTTGGAGACGTTTCCATGTCTGCTATCGAACACTTGCTGAAGCCGCACGTGCGGGATATCGGCGAGTTCACCGTCCGCCGCCTGCTGCCGGCTGCCACGACCCAGACCGTAGGGCCGTTCATCTTCTTCGACCACATGGGCCCGGTGGAGATGGCGCCGGGGCAGGGCATGGATGTGCGCCCGCATCCGCATATCGGCCTGGCCACGGTGACGTACCTTTTCGAGGGCGAGATCATGCACCGGGACAGCCTGGGCAGCGAGCAGGTGATCCGGCCGGGCGACGTGAACTGGATGACGGCCGGCACCGGCATCGTCCATTCCGAACGTTCGCCGGACGCCGCCCGCGAGGCGGGCCCACGCCTGCATGGCATCCAGACCTGGGTGGCATTGCCGCTGGCCCATGAGAACGATCCGCCGTCGTTCCACCACCATCCGGGCGCCACGCTGCCCAAGCTGGAACTGCCCGGCGTGCGGATGACGGTGATTGCCGGCGATGCCTTCGGCGCCGAATCCCCGGTGCGCGTGTACAGCCGCACGCTTTACGTGGCCATCGAAATGGATGCTGGCGCCAGCCTGGTGATTCCGGCGGAACATGTGCAGCGCGGCGTCTATCCGGTGGACGGCAACCTGGAAATGGATGGTGAGACGCTGCCCGCCGAGCACCTGGTGGTATTGACGCCGGGCGAGCCCGTGACGATCACGGCGACCATGCCGTCGCGCGTGATGCTGCTTGGCGGCGATCCGACCGACGGCCGCCGCTTTATCTTCTGGAACTTCGTCGCCAGCAGCAAGGAGGCCATCGAGGAGGCCAGCCAGCGTTGGCAGGACGACAAGTTCCCGCACGTGCCCGGCGAAACCGAACGCATCCCGCTGCCAGTGCGGCGTTAGGCCGCAGGCGGGCCGACGGGTGCCGGCCGCCATTCGGCGGCTAGGGCTGCTTGGGCGGCTAGGGCGGCTAGGGCTGCTTGGGCTGCTTGGGCGGCTTGGGCTGCTTGGGCGGGCCGGCGGTCAGACCGGGCTGGCCCAGGCCACGCGCGTGGCCTGCCGCAGGCAGTCCTTGATCGTGGCGATCTGGGTGGCGATGGGGGCGGGAACCGGCTCCGCGCCATCGAGCACCTTGCGGATCCAGGCCGCCGTGTCGGCCACGTCGGTGCCGGCCGGCAGCGCCGGCACTTCGGCGATGGAACCGGCCACCGGGTCCACCATCGTGCGCTGATGGCCGTCGTGCAGCCAGTCGATGCGCGTGCTGCGGCGGGCATCGGCCACCACCTCGCCCTCGGTGCCCCGGCCCAGCAGCACATTGGCCGGCTCGTGCGAGAAATAATCGGTCAGCGTCTCGCGATACTCGGGGTGGGTGTAGCTGTACAGGCGCAAGGCTTCGGCCGGCGTGTGGGCGCCCACCGGCTGCAGCATCTTGACGATCGTGTGCGACGAATTGCGCAGGCCGATGATGGCGCGCTTGTCGAGCAGGGCGGACAGCGCGGGCGACAGCACGTCGATAGGCAGCACGGCCAGCGGGTTCGATGCCGCACGCAGCTGGTCCTGCGCGGCCTGGGTGGTGGCGCACAGCGGCACGCCCAGCGCGTCGAACAGGGCCATGCTGGTGACGCGGCCATGGAACCCGCGCACGCCGTGCACCAGCGTCGGCACGCCATCGCGCGCCAGCAGCATCGCCAGCAGCGGCACCAGGTTGGGTTGCTTGCGCGCGCCGTTGTAGCTGGGGATCACCACCACGGGCTTGTCAGGCGGCGCCGCCAGCGGCTGGCAATGCTGGTGCGCGGCTTCGAGCATGCCGGCCAGTTCGTGGGGGGCCTCGCCCTTGATGCGGTACGCCATCAGCACGGCGCCCAGTTCGATATCGGAAACGCGGCCCGCCAGCATGGCGTCGAACAGCGCCTGGGCATCCTCGCGCGGCAGCGCGCGGGCGCCGTTGACGCCGCGGCCGATTTCCTTGATGTACTTTGCCGCCAGAAATGGCGAATCTGCTGCAGTGGTCATGATGACTGCCGGAATCGTGGGGGTGGGGTTCATGATAGCCCACGATTCCGCGGCAATGCGTCCCGCAGGGCCTCACGCGGCTTCCTGCAGCGCCGGGTTGCGCTGCTTGCGGTACAGGAAGTCCAGCACGGCCGTGCGGCAGGCGTGGTAGGTCTTGTCGTCGGCCAGCGCCACGCGGTCGCGCGGGCGGGGGATGTCGACGTTCAGGATCTCGCCGATGGTGGCCGCCGGGCCGTTGGTCATCATGACGATGCGGTCGGCCAGCAGCACGGCCTCGTCCACATCGTGCGTGACCATGACGACGGTGCTCTTCGTACGCGCCACGATCTTGATCAGTTCGTCCTGCAGGTGGGCGCGGGTCAGCGCATCGAGCGCGCCGAACGGCTCGTCCATCAGCAGCACCATGGGCTGCATCGCCAGTGCGCGGGCAATGCCCACGCGCTGCTTCATGCCGCCAGATATCTCGTGGGGATACTTGCTTTCGGCGTGGGTCAGGCCCACCAGCGCCAGCGTGTCGTGCGTGCGCGCCTTCAGCTGCGCCTTGCTTTCCTTCGCGCCGAACACGCGCTCCACGCCCAGGTGGACGTTCTCGAAGCACGTCAGCCACGGCAGCAGCGAATGGTTCTGGAACACCACGGCGCGCTCCGGTCCGGGCCCGGCGATCTCGCGCCCGGCGCAGATCAGTGCGCCGGCCGTGGGCGTGGTCAGCCCGGCGATCAGGTTCAGCAGCGTGGACTTGCCGCAGCCCGAATGCCCGATCAGCGTGATGAACTCGCCTTCGGCAATCGACAGGTTGATATCGCGCAATGCCACGAACGGGCCCTTGCGCGTCTTGAACGTCTGACCGACGTTTTCGATGCTGACGAATTTTTCCATGACGGGGCTCCGATCAGGTGTTGCCGTAGCTGAAGCGGCGCGCCAGGGCCAGCAGCAGGTGCTCCAGCACCAGACCCACCACGCCGATGATGAAGATGGCGATGACGATGTGCTCGACCTTGAGGTTGTTCCACTCGTCCCACAGCCAGAAGCCGATGCCGGTGCCGCCGGTCAGCATCTCAGCCGCCACGATCACCAGCCACGCGGTGCCGATGGACAGCCGCACGCCGGTCAGCATGTACGGCAGCACGGCAGGGAACAGCACGCTGCGGAAGATCTTCCATTCGGACAGGTCGAGCACGCGCGCCACGTTCAGGTAGTCCTGCGGCACGCGGGTCACGCCCACCGCCGTGTTGATGATCATCGGCCAGATCGAGCAGATGAAGATGGCCCAGATCGCGGCCGGGTTGGCCGCCTTGAACAGCAGCAGGCCGATGGGCAGCCACGCCAGCGGCGACACCGGCCGCAGCAGGCTGATGACCGGCGCGGCCATCGCGTTCAGGAACGCGAAGCGCCCCAGCAGGAAGCCGGCCGGAATGCCGATCACCGCCGCCAGGCCGAAGCCGGCCGCCACGCGCGCCAGCGACGCCAGCACGTTCCAGCCGATGCCCTGGTCGTTCGGGCCGTTGCGATAGAACGGGTCTGCAAACAGCGGCACGGCGGCATTCCAGGTGGCGCCGGGCGTGGGCAGTGCCGGGATCAGCGTGGCCACGCCGTGCCAGACCAGCAGGAACAGCACGAAGCCGGCCAGCGGCGGCACGCACTTGAGCACGAAGCCGGCTACGGCCTCGCGCCGCGCGGCCTGCTTCGCCTGGACGGCAAGCTCCTGGGCGCGGCGGCGTGTCTGTTCCTTGGCTTCCGTATCGAGGACATCGGCATCCATGGCGGCTCCTTGCGGAGAAGTGGGGGTAACGGCAGAGGCGAGGGCATTCACGGCAGGCTCCTTTCCAGAGGGCGATCAGGTCGCGGACAACGCGTGAGGGTCAGAGGGCACCGGCTTTGATCTTGAAGCCGTCGGCGTAGGCCTTCGGGTCCCTGGCGGCGTCCCACGTCACGCCGTCGATCAGCTTCGCGGTCCGGAAATCGCTCTTGGGCAGCGGCACCTGCGCGGCGGCGGCGGCCTGCTTGAACACGTCGATGCGGTTCACCTGCCTGGCCACGGCCAGGTAGTCGGGGTGGTCCTTCAGCAGGCCCCAGCGTTTCTGCTGCGTCAGGAACCACATGCCGTCGGACAGGAACGGGTAATTGGCCAGCCCGTCCTGATAGAACTTCATCGAATCGGGGTCGTCCCAGGTCTTGCCCAGGCCGTTGCTGTAGCGGCCCAGCATGCGGTCCAGGATGATGTCCATGTCGGTGTTGACGTAGGACTTGGCCGCGATGGTCTCGGCGGTCTTGCGGCGGTTCGAGGCCGATGCGTCGATGAACTTCGATGCTTCCAGGATGGCCGCCACCATCGCGCGCGCCGTGTTCGGATTTTTCTGGACGAAATCCGATGTGGTGCCGAGCACCTTCTCCGGGTGGTCCTTCCAGATGGCCTGCGTGGTTTCGGCCGTGAAGCCGATCTTGTCGGCGATGGCGCGCGCGCCCCACGGTTCGCCCACGCAGAAGCCGTCCATGTTGCCCACGCGCATGTTGGCCACCATCTGCGGCGGCGGCACGGTGATGGCCTTGGCGTCCTGCATCGGATTGATGCCGTTGGCGGCCAGCCAGTAATAGAGCCACATCGCGTGCGTGCCGGTGGGGAAGGTCTGCGCGAACACGTACTCGCGCTTCTCGCGGGTCATCAGTGCCTTCAGGCTGGCGCCATCCTTGACGCCCTTTTCCGCCAGCTTCTGCGACAGCGTGATGGCCTGGCCGTTGTGGTTCAGGTTCATCAGCACCGCCATGTCCTTCCGGGGCCCGCCGATGCCGAGCTGCACGCCGTAGACCAGGCCGTAGAGCACGTGCGCGGCATCCAGTTCGCCATTGACCAGCTTGTCGCGCACGGCCGCCCACGACGCCTCCTTGCTCGGCGTGATCTTGATGCCGTATTTCTTGTCGAGGCCCAGCGTCGATGCCATGACCACCGAGGCACAGTCGGTCAGCGGGATGAATCCAATCCTGACTTCGGCCTTCTCGGGGGCGTCGGAGCCGGCCGCCCAGGCACCGCTGCGCACCAGCGGATCGACCAGTGTCATCACGCTGGCGCCGGCAATGGTGGCCAGCGCGCGGCGGCGGCCATGGCTGGCGGGAGCGTGGTCGGCGGCGGCGTTGGCGGCGACGTTGGGCTTGGCAATCTTGAGGCGAGAGGGCATTGCGATGGCTCCGAGAAAAAAAAGGCGTCCCGACCGCAGCCCCCGGATTCGCCAGAAGCCGGGAGGTGCGGTGCAGGACGCCGTTGTCCGATGCCGCGCGTGCCGTCGTTGGCGCGGGGCATGCATGTTTTGGGTGATACCGGGCAATACAGGGTGATGCCGGCCGTCGTTGGCCTTGCCTGCCACTACGCAAGCGTCATGCCATGCTCGTTGCGGTGCACAAACCGTGCGGCCGGCGGCGCTTTTCACCAGGCAGAGGCGCCACGCTTAGGGACGGTGCGCGGCGGAGCTGGCGGCGTGGACCGGCGGCTCGGACGAAAGGCTCGAAATCGTGCGCGGAAGGGGTTGGAAAACAGTGCGGGTGGCGGGAGTGGTGCAGCGCAGGCCCGTGCATGCACCGGGCTGGCGTGAAGGTGTCGCGAGCGTGGCGCGCCCAGGCAAGCGGGGGCTGTGCGAGCGAGGCCGACGGCGGGCGCGGGCGCCAGCGGGTATCGGGGCGTTGACGGGATGACGGAGTCGAGGCGGCCGGTGCCGTCAGCCCATCACGTCGATCACGCGCTGGGCGGCTTCCACGAGCTTGATGCCGCGCTCCATCGCCATCGAACGGAGCCGCTTGTAGGCCTCGTCCTCGGCGATACTGCGCGACTCCATCAGCAGGCCCTTGGCGCGCTCCACGATCTTGCGCTCGGCCAGCTTGAGCTTGGTGGCGTCCAGTTCGGCGCGCAGCTGCTGGTCGAGTTCGAACCTCGCATAGGCCACGTCCAGCACGGTCTTGACGCGCTCGGCGCGCAGGCCGTCGACGATATAGGCGGTGATGCCGGCCGACAGCGCGGCCTTGATGCGCTGGGAATCGTCGTTGTCGGTGAACAGCACGATCGGGCGCGGTGCGTGCTGGGTGGACACACAGACATGCTCGATGGTGTCGCGGGCGGCCGACTCGGACGCGATGATGACCAGGTCGGGCAGCGTGGCCGCGATCACATCGGGCAGCCGCAGGTCGGCGTCCACGGTCTGCACCGTCGTGAAGCCGGCCTGCGCCAATCCGGCGCGGATTGTCTCCACATTGAGCGGATCGGCGTCGTGCGGGTCGCGCACCAGCAGGATGCTCAGGGTGCGGGAGCCTGCGGCCGGCGGTGGACTGGCAGGTGGGGGCGAGGTGCGGCGGTTCATGGCGGTCGCTGGGTTGCAGTGCAATATGCAAGATTCGCGCCGGGGATGCCTCCACTGTATGCCGCCGTACGCCGGGTGTATGCTTTGCCCCTGCCGCGCCCCCGGTTTCCGCATCGAAACCGGGGCACGCCGAATGCACCGGCGCGGCGTCCCATCAAAAAGAGAAAGCAGGAGAGTTTGGATGACCGAGTTCGTATTCGCCCCGCAGGCCCCCGTCGGGGTGCCGGTTCGCGGCAGCAGCGCAAGCTTCCCCGTGCGCCGGGTCTATTGCGTGGGCCGCAATTATGCCGCGCATGCACGTGAAATGGGCTCGGATCCCGACCGCGAACCGCCGTTCTTCTTCTGCAAGCCGTCCGACGCGGTCAGCTACGTGCCCGACAACACCGAAGGCACGTTCCCGTACCCGCCGGGCACCGGCAACTGCCACTACGAGGTGGAGCTGGTCGTGGCCATCGGCACGGGCGGCAGGGACATCCCCGTGGAACAGGCCGCCAGCCATGTCTACGGCTACGCCATCGGCCTGGACATGACGCGCCGCGACCTGCAGAACGAGTCGAAGAAGACCGGCCGTCCCTGGGAAACCGGCAAGGCGTTCGACAAGTCGGCACCGATCGGCCCGATCGTGCCGGTGTCCGCCATCGGCCACCCCGAAAAGGGCGCGGTGACGCTGGCCGTGAACGGCGTGGAAAAACAGCGCGGCGACCTGTCGGACCTGATCTGGTCGGTGCCCGAAATGGTGTCGTACCTGTCCAGGCTGTTCGAACTGCAGCCGGGCGACCTGATCTACAGCGGCACGCCCGAAGGCGTGGGCCCGGTGGTCAAGGGCGACGTCATGCAGTGCCACGTGGCCGGCGTGGGCGACCTGACCGTCAAGGTGGTCTGACGCCATGCTCGCGCTCCACAGCTACTTCCGCAGCTCGGCCTCGTTTCGCGTACGCATTGCCCTGAACCTGAAGGGGCTGCCCTACGACTACAAGGGCGTGCACCTGCTCAAGGACGGCGGCATGCAGCTGAAGCCCGAGTACCGCGCGCTGAACGCCGACGGCGTAGTGCCGACGCTGGTGGTCGACGGCCGTCCGCTGATCCAGTCGATGGCCATCATCGAGTACCTCGACGAGACCCATCCCGAGCCGGCGCTGCTGCCGAAAGACCCGTTCGAGCGCGCCGTGGTGCGCGGCCTGGCCCAGGAAATCGCCTGCGAGATCCATCCGCTGAACAACCTGCGCGTGCTGAAGTACCTGAAGCACGAACTGAAGGTGCCGGATGAGGCCAAGGACGCCTGGTACCGGCACTGGATCGAGCAGGGCTTCGCCTCGCTGGAGATCAACCTGCAGCAGCTGGGCCACGTGGGCCGCTACGCATTTGGCGATACGCCGACGCTGGTGGACCTGTGCCTGGTGCCGCAGGTGTTCAACTCGCAGCGATTCAACGTGGACCTGACCCCGTTCCCGACCATCGCGAAGATCCACGCCAACTGCATGGAACTCGAGGCGTTCCAGAAGGCGGCACCGGCGGCGCAGCCGGATAGCGAGTAGGTCTCGGCGATTCGGTTGCCAGAAAGAAAAACCCCGGCAGCGATGCCGGGGTTTTTCTTGGGCGATCGGTCGTGCCGGATTGCCGCCTGGGTATCAGCCCAGCAGCGCCTCCGCAAACTCCTCGGCCTTGAACGGCTGCAGGTCTTCCACCTTCTCGCCCACGCCGATGAAGTACACCGGCACCGGGCGCTGGCGGGCGATGGCGGCCAGGATGCCGCCCTTGGCCGTGCCGTCGAGCTTGGTCACGATCAGGCCGGTCAGGCCCAGCGCGTCGTCGAAGGCGCGGGTTTGTGCGAGGGCGTTCTGGCCCGTGTTGGCGTCGATCACCAGCAGGCATTCGTGCGGGGCCGTGGGCATGGCCTTGCCGATCACGCGCTTGACCTTCTTGAGTTCTTCCATCAGGTGCAGCTGCGTGGGCAGGCGGCCGGCGGTGTCGGCCATCACGATGTCGATCTTGCGGGCGCGGGCGGCGTTCACGGCGTCGAAGATCACGGCGGCCGGGTCGCCGCTTTCCTGGGCCACCACGGTCACGTTGTTGCGCTCGCCCCAGATGGTCAGCTGTTCGCGCGCGGCGGCGCGGAACGTGTCGCCAGCGGCCAGCAGCACCGACTGGTGGTAGCTCTGGAAGTGCTTGCAGAGCTTGCCGATGCTGGTGGTCTTGCCCGCGCCGTTCACGCCGGCGATCATCATCACCAGCGGCTGTTCGCGGCCCAGCTCCATGGTCTTTTCCAGCGGCTTGAGCAACTGGACCAGCAGATCCTTCAGCGCGGCCTTGACGCCTTCGGCGGTCTCGATGCGATCGCTCTTGACGCGGCGGCGCAGTTCGCCGAGCAGGTACTCGGTGGCTTCGACGCCGGCATCCGACATCAGCAGCGCGGTTTCCAGTTCCTCGAACAGGGCCTCGTCGACCTTCACGCCGACGAACAGCACGCCGATGTTGCGGCTGGTCTTCGACAGGCCGGCCTTCAGGCGCGACATCCAGCCGCGCTTGGCCTCGGCCGTCTGCGCGGGCGGCGGCACCAGTTCCAATTCCTCGACCACGGGCGGCTCGTAGGCAACCGGGGCGGGCGGGGGCGGCGGCACCTGGGCCGGGACCGGCACCGGGACCGGCACCGGCACGGGCGCCGGGACGGGAACAGGAGCCGGGGCGGGCGCGGGCATCGGCACGGGGACCGGGACCGGAACGGGAACGGGCACCGGCACGGGTGCCGGAGCAGGAGCAGGAGCCGGGGCGGGAAGCGGTGCGGGCGCAGGCGCCGGCGAGGGGGCCGGCGCGGGCGAGGGCGCGGGCGAAGGCGCAGCCGCCGGCGGCTCGACGGGCGCGGGAGCCGGCTCGGCCTTGCGCTTCTTCCAGAAACTAAACATTGGGAAAGGGGTCAATACCCCGGTAGAATCAATCGCCAAAATTCTAGCAGACGGGGTCGCATGAACCATTGCGCTGACTTGTCCCAGGCGGGCGCCGCCCGCATTGCATCGCCGTCCACCGGCACCGCCAGGTTCTCGCGGCGCCTTCTTTCCACCCTGATCGTCGCCTCGCTTGCCGGCCCGCTGGCGGGCACCGCCTGGGCGCAGGCCAAGGGAGAGACCGCCCGGGCAACCACCCCGCAGGGGCCGCCCTCCGGCATGGCCACGGCCGGCCAGGTGGGCCAGAGCGAGGCCGGCACCACGGAATTCCGGCTGTCCAACGGCATGCGCGTGATCGTCAAGGAAGACCATCGCGCGCCCACGGTGGCGCACCAGATCTATTACCGGGCCGGCGGCAGCGACGAAGTCAGCGGCACCACCGGCGTGGCGCACATGCTCGAACACATGATGTTCAAGGGCACGCCCAAGGTGCCGATCGGCGAGTTCTCGCGGCAGATCGCCTTGCTGGGCGGCCGCGAGAATGCGCTGACCAACCGCGATTTCACGCTCTACTATCAGCAGATCGCCAAGCAGTACCTGCCGAAGATGATGGAGCTGGAGGCCGACCGCATGGCCAACCTCATCATCAAGAAGGAAGAGTTCGACCGCGAGATGAAGGTGGTGATGGAAGAACGCCGCCTGCGGACCGACGATTCCCCGCGCGGCAAGGTCTACGAGCAGCTGCTGGCCACGGTCTACACGGCCATGCCGTACCGGCACCCGGTGATCGGCTGGATGGACGACCTGGTCAACATGCGCGTGGAAGACGTGCAGGACTGGTACAAGACCTGGTACGTGCCGAACAACGCGCTGCTGGTGGTGACCGGCGACGTGAAGGCCGACGAGGTACGGGCGATGGCCGAACGCTATTACGGCAAGCTCAAGGCGCGCCCGCTGCCGCTGCGCAAGACACAGCTAGAGGCGCCCCAGCAGGGTATCAAGCGGATCTGGGTCAAGGCACCGGCCGAGAACCCGTACATCGTGCTGGCCTACAAGGTTCCGCGCCTGCATGACGTGGAAAAGGACGTCGATCCGTATGCGCTGGAGGTGCTGTCGGCGGTGCTGAACGGCTATGACAACGCCCGCCTGACGCGCGAACTGGTGCGCCAGCAGCGGCTGGCCGACGACGTGAACGTCGGTTACGACAGCATCAACCGCAACGAGTCGCTGTTCGTGCTCGACGGCACGCCGGCCAGCGGCCACACCACCGAGGAAATCGAGAAGGCGCTGCGCGAGGAACTGCAGCGCATCGCGAAGAGCGGGGTGTCCGAGGAAGAGCTCAAGCGCGTCAAGGCGCAGGTCGTGGCCGGACAGATCTACAAGCGCGATTCGGTGTTCGGGCAGGGCATGGAAATCGGCGTGGCCGAGATTTCGAACATCTCGTGGCGCCAGATCGACCGCATGCTCGACAAGATCAAGGAAGTCACGCCGGCTCAGGTGCAGGCAGTTGCGGCCAAATATTTCAGCGACGACAACCTGACCGTCGCCACGCTGCTGCCGCAGCCGATCGACCCGAACAAGCCCAAGACCGCCGCGCCCGAAGGGCTGCGCCACTGAGGACAGAGTCCAAGGAGAAACAATGTCCCTGTCCGCCATGACCATCGCATCCCCACGTCTGCTGCGCCGCCTGGCTGCCGCCGCCTTCGGGGCGGCCTCGCTGCTGGCCGGCTCGGTTGCCCAAGCCGCCATTCCCATCGAAAGCTGGACGGCATCCACAGGCGCCAAGGTGTTTTTCGTGCCGAGCCCGTCGATTCCGATGCTCGACGTCAATATCGATTTTGACGCTGGCAGCCGCTATGACCCGCCCGGCAAGTCCGGGCTGGCCACGCTGACGGCGGCGCTGCTCGACAAGGGCGCCAACGCGCAGGATGGCCAGCCCGCCCGCAACGAGGCGCAGATTGCCGACGCCTTTGCCGATACCGGCGCCGATTTTGGCGGCGCAGCCGGGGGCGACCGCGGCGGCATCGGCTTGCGTACGCTGACGGCTTCGCCAGAACGTGAGCAGTCACTGCGTCTGGCGGGGCAGCTGATCAAGGCACCGGCCTATCCCGACGCCGTGGTGGCTCGCGAAAAGCAGCGCCTGATTACCGCCATCCGCGAGGGCGATACGCGCCCCGGCGTGATCGCCGACAAGACGCTGTCGAAAGCGATCTACCCGACCCATCCGTATGGCGTGGCGGCCACGCCGGAATCGGTGGGATCCATCACCCGCGACGACCTGCTGAAGTTCTGGCGTGACAACTACACGGCCAGGCGCGCGGTGGTGACCCTGATTGGTGCCATCGACCGGAAGCAGGCCGAGCAGATTGCCGAGGACATGACGCGCGGGCTGCCCGAGGGCACGGCGGCGCCGAAGCTGCCCGACGTGCAGATGACGATTCCGGCCAGCGAGAAGCGTATCCCACACCCCGCGCAGCAGGCCAGCGTGGCCATCGGCGCGCCAGCCATCGCGCGTGGCGACCCCGATTACTTTGCGCTGCTGGTGGGCAACTACGTGCTGGGCGGCGGCGGTTTCAGCTCGCGCCTGACCGACCAGGTGCGCGAGAAGCGTGGGCTCACCTATGGTGTTGACAGCTACTTTGCGCCGTCCAAGCAGCCGGGGCCATTCAGCATCACGCTGCAGACCAAGAAGGAAAACACCAACGAGGCGCTGGGGCTGGTGCGTCAGATCCTGGCCCAGTATGTGGCGCAGGGCCCGACCGATGCCGAACTGAAGGCCGCCAAGGACAACCTGGTCAACGGCTTCCCGCTGCGCATCGACAGCAACCGCAAGCTGCTGACCAACGTGGCCAATATCGGCTGGTACGGGCTGCCGCTCGACTATCTGGATACATGGACCGCGCAGATCAACAAGGTGACGCGCGATCAGGTGCGTGCCGCCTTCCAGCGTCATGTGCACCCGGATGCCATGGCCACGGTCATCGTCGGCGGCCCGGAAAAGTGATCTTCGGGCCGGATCGTGGGGCAGGACACGCCACGGCCCTGTGCCGGGGCGTGTCAGGCTCTACAATCACGGCATGAATCCGCAATCCCGACCTTCGCCCGCACCGCGCGGGCGAACTTCTCTGTCCCGCCAGACACCGGCCCAGGTGCGCATCATCGGCGGCCGCTGGAAACGTTCGCTGCTGCCGGTGCTGGAAGCCGAAGGGCTGCGCCCCACGCCCGACCGCGTTCGGGAAACGCTGTTCAACTGGCTGGGCCAGGACCTGGCCGGCCTGGTGTGCCTGGACCTGTTCGCGGGCTCGGGCGCGCTGGGATTCGAGGCCGCCTCGCGCGGCGCGGCGGCGGTGACGATGGTCGAGGCGAATCCGCGCGTGGCCAGGCAGCTGCGCGACAACCAGTACAAGCTCGACGCCTCGCAGGTGCGGATCGTCCAGGCCGATGCATTCGCCGCGGCCGCACAGATGCCCGCCAGCGGTTTCGACGTGGTGTTCCTGGATCCGCCCTTTGCCGAGGACTGGATCGGACCCGCCCTGGAGCACGCTGCGCGCCTGACCAGGCCGGGCGGCGTGGTCTATGTCGAGTCGGATAAGGCACTCGTCGGCGCCGATGCGCCCGTGCCGGCTTCGCTGGAAATCATTCGCCAGGCGCGCGCCGGCGCCGTGCATTTTCACTTGCTGCAGCACCGCACGGGCAACGGGGCGGACTAGGAAACCAGCCTCGTTGGATGACGCCGGTCATATGACGACTGCCTGGCGGGTTGCCGCGCCGGGCAAGCGTTTGCGGCCTGCTGCAATGCGGCAAAAAGCCGGTCGGGCGCACTTCCAAAAGCTGCGTTTGGGGTTACACTACGCCGCTGTTGTTTGTCCAACGCCCGTCACGCAGACAGTATTCGAGAGCGGCCCCGGCATCGCGGGCCGGCAACGGGCAGCCCCAAAGGAGGAAACATGGTCGTCGCCGTCTATCCCGGTACTTTTGATCCCATGACCCGGGGACACGAGGATCTCGTCCGTCGTGCGTCGAATATCTTCGACGAACTCGTGGTCGGCGTGGCGCACAGCCCCAACAAGCGCCCGTTCTTCTCGCTCGAAGAGCGCATCGGCATTGCCCGCGAGGTGCTGGGCCACTATCCGAACGTCAGGGTCGAAGGCTTTTCGGGCCTGCTCAAGGATTTCGTGCGCAAGAACAATGCGCGCGTGATCGTAAGGGGCCTGCGCGCGGTGTCGGATTTCGAATACGAATTCCAGATGGCCGGCATGAACCGCTACCTGCTGCCCGATGTCGAGACGATGTTCCTGACGCCGTCCGACCAGTACCAGTTCATCTCCGGCACGTTCGTGCGCGAGATCGCCCTGCTTGGCGGCGATGTCAGCAAGTTTGTCTTCCCCTCCGTGGAGCGCTGGCTTCAGGAGAAGATCGGCAAACCGGAATAAAATACGGGCTTCGATTCCGCCGCCGTGGCCAGTCCGGGCGCGGGTGGGATCGCAGGAAGGAACCATCATGGCGCTACTGATCACCGACGACTGCATCAATTGCGACGTTTGTGAACCCGAGTGCCCGAACGAAGCCATCTCGATGGGGCCCGAGATCTATGAGATCGACCCCAACAAGTGCACCGAGTGCGTCGGCCACTTCGACGAACCGCAATGCCAGCAGGTCTGTCCTGTGGCCTGCATTCCGAAGGATCCGAACCGCGTCGAAACACACGAGGTGCTGATGCAACGCTACCGGCTGCTGACAGCAGCCAAGCATGTGGCCTGAAGCCGGAGACACATCCGGCCACTTCGTTCCGGCCCCACCAAGCAGACAGGCAAACGAAAAACCCCGCACGACCGCAAGGTCGGCGGGGTTTTTTTCATGGCGGTTTGCCGCGCGGCGGGTCTAGCGATTCGTGTGCAGTTCCATCATCGCGCGCTCGCTCTCGCCGCGCGCCAGTGCCCCGAGCGGGCCCATGCAGCGGTCGATCGCTTCGTCTATGGCTTGCTGTTCTTCCTTGCGTGGCGGCTTCAGCACAAAATTGACGACGTCCTCGCGCCCGCCGGCGGAACCGCCCGGTGTGTTGCGGGGATGGCCCACGCCCAGGCGCAGGCGCCAGTAGTCCTGCGTAGTCAGGTGGGCGGAGATGTCCTTCAGGCCGTTATGGCCGCCAGAACCGCCGCCGCGCTTGAGCTTGACCGAGCCCGCCGGCAGGTCCATCTCGTCGTGCGCCACCAGGATCTCGTCGGGCAGGATCTTGTAGAAGCGCGCCAGCGACACCACGGACAGGCCCGAGCGGTTCATGAACGTGGATGGCTTGAGCAGCCAGATGTCCTGGTCCCAGAGCCGCGCGCGGCCGGCCAGGCCATGGAAGCGGCCTTCCACGCGCAGCGTGG
Organism: Ralstonia sp. 25mfcol4.1; assembly: GCF_900104095.1. Taxonomy (GTDB): domain Bacteria; phylum Pseudomonadota; class Gammaproteobacteria; order Burkholderiales; family Burkholderiaceae; genus Cupriavidus. Next base: position 68,975 of record NZ_FNJO01000020.1, read on the forward strand.
TGCTGCCCACGCGGGCCAGCTGGTCGACCAGCCAGAAACCGGCGTTGTGGCGGGTGGCCTCGTATTCCGCCCCGGGATTGCCGAGGCCGACGATGAGCTTGATCATGGGCTGAAGAAAGCGAAAAAGCAGGCGTGAAAGGATACGCGAAAACCGCGTACGAAAAAAAACCGCCGGCGAACCGGCGGTCTTTTCGTGAAGCGCGGGCAGCTTAGGCAGCCGGCGTTTCGCCTTCGCCTTCAGCGGCTTCCGACGACTGGGCGCCAGCCGGCAGCGAGATGCTGGCCACGGCCGGGTTGTCGTCGCCGTGGGTGATGGCGGTCACGCCCTTCGGCAGCTTCAGGTCCGACAGGTGAATGGTCTGGTTCAGCTCGGCGGCAGCCAGATCCACTTCGATGAACTCGGGCAGGTCGGCCGGCAGGCACGACACTTCCAGGTCGTTCAGGATGTGGTTCACGATGCCGTGGCCCAGCTTCACGCCAGGAGCGGTTTCCTGGTTCATGAAGTGCAACGGCACCTTCACGTGGATCTTTTCGGTGGCCGACACGCGCTGGAAGTCGACGTGCAGCACCATCGGCTTGAACGGGTGCATCTGGAATGCGCGCAGCAGGGCCTTTTCAGCCTTGCCAGCCACTTCCAGGTCCAGGATCGACGAGTGGAACGCTTCCTTCTTCAGGGCGTGCCACAGGGCGTTGTGATCCAGTTCGATCATCTTCGGCTCGGCGGCGCCGCCGTAGATGATGCCGGGGGTCTTGCCCGAATTGCGCAGGCGGCGGCTCGCACCCGTTCCCTGTACGCTACGCTCGAAAGCGACTACTTTCATGTTCAACTCCAGATGTGAAGAAGGCCGTCCGCGACCAGACAGCCTCGACTGACGATACGACAATCAAACCGTACCGCATGAATCACATTGGCCACCCTGAGGTGGCCAATGCGGTAAACCTAAAATTCTAGCAGGCTTTTGCCTGTCCTGCGCTTGTATACCGATCAGTGATCGGCAAACAGCGACATGATCGAATCGCCCTTGACGATCCGGGTGAAGGTCTCGGCCAGCAGCGGGGCGGTCGAAACCTGGCGGATCTTGCCGGACTGGCGGGCTTCGTCGGACAGCGGAATCGTGTCGCAGACCACCACTTCGTCCAGTTCCGAAGCCGCGATGCGGGCAGCGGCACCGCCCGACAGCACCGGGTGCGTACAGTAGGCAAACACCTTCAGCGCGCCACGTTCCTTCAGCACCTGGGCAGCCTTGCACAGCGTACCGCCGGTATCGATCATGTCGTCCATGATCACGCAGTTGCGGCCGGCCACTTCACCGATGATGTTCATCACCTCGGACACATTGGCCTTGGGGCGACGCTTGTCGATGATGGCCAGGTCGCAGTCGAGCTGCTTGGCCAGCGCACGGGCACGCACCACGCCGCCGACGTCCGGCGAAACGACCAGCAGGTCGCCGTAGCTCTTCTCGCGCAGATCGCCCAGCAGAACCGGCGAGGCGTAAATGTTGTCGACGGGGATATCGAAGAAGCCCTGGATCTGGTCAGCGTGCAGGTCCATCGTCAGGACGCGGTCCACACCGGCAACTTCGAGCATGTTGGCCACGATCTTGGCCGAGATGGCCACGCGGGCGGAACGCGGACGGCGATCCTGGCGCGCATAGCCAAAGTAAGGCATGGCGGCGGTGATGCTGCGTGCCGAGGCGCGCTTGAGCGCATCGACCATCACCATCAGCTCCATCAGGTTGTCGTTGGTCGGCGCGCAGGTGGACTGCAGCACGATGACGTGCTTGCCGCGAACGTTTTCCTGGATTTCTACCTGGACTTCACCGTCGGAGAAACGGCCGACCAGAGCTTTGCCCAGCGGAATGCCGAGGTGCTGTACGACAGCCTCCGCGAGTTTAGGGTTGGCATTGCCGGTAAATACCATCAAGCCTTCGACGCTCATTCGGGGCACCTGTCTTGCTGCTGGGGGAGCTTTGCGCCACCGGCCAGCGCCGGTAGCGATATCTGCATGTCCGTTGGACACTATAGGAAGTAATGGCAGGGGAAGAAGGATTCGAACCTTCGAATGCCGGAATCAAAATCCGGTGCCTTGACCAACTTGGCGACTCCCCTACACAACCTTTAACGTCTGTCGCCGAACCGAACTTTACTTCAGTACTTCGCCAAACGAAAACCTGCTATGCGAATGTTGCGAGCGGGTGGTGAGACAAACTTTTCACACACCTGCCATCCCAATCGGACGGCAACCTTTCCATCACCTTCTGCGCATCCTGCTCGTCTTCAAAACGGGCAAATACGCAGGCTCCGGAACCGGTCATCCTTGCATGCGGACTATATTGTCTCAACCATTCAAGGGCTCGGGCAACTTCGCCGAACTTCGCTGTTGCTATCGCTTGCAAGTCGTTGCGACCGAAAGCGAATTTGTTTGTGCAAGCAGCGAAGTCCGCAACTATAGAGATCGGGGAATCCCTTGTCAAGCGTTCATCGGAAAAAATTGCTGCAGTCGGTACATGCTGGCGCGGATGGATGACCACGAACCAGCTTTCGGGCAGGTCGACGGGCGTCAGTTCCTCGCCCACGCCTTCGGCGAATGCGTTCTGGCCGAACACGAAGACGGGCACGTCGGCGCCCAGCGCAAGACCGATGCGCATCAGTTCTTCGCGCGGCACGCCCGTGCCCCAGAGATGGTTCAGCGCCAGCAGCGTGGTGGCCGCGTCGGACGATCCGCCTCCGATGCCGCCGCCCATCGGCAGGATCTTGTCGATGGCGATGTCCGCGCCGAACCGCGTGCCGCTGGCCTGCTGCAGCGCGCGTGCCGCGCGCACCACCAGATCGGTATCGGCAGGCACGCCGGGGATGTCCGTGACCCGCGCGATCACGCCGTCGTCGCGGCGGCGAAAGTGCAGGGTGTCCGACCAGTCGATCAACTGGAATACCGTTTGCAGCGTGTGGTAGCCGTCAGGGCGGCGGCCCGTCACATGCAGGAACAGGTTGAGCTTGGCCGGCGCGGGGCAGTTGCGCAGTTCGGCGGGTGGCAGGGCGGTGCCTGCGGTCATGGCTTGCGTCATTGTTCGGATTTGGGATCGATCACCAGCCGCACGGACAGCGGCGCTTCGTTGCCGTCGCGCGCCATGTCGATGCGGCGCGGCTGGGCGGAAGGGGCAGGGGTGCCCTCGGGCGCGTCCTGCCAGGTCACGTAGCGCACCGTCCAGCCGTTCTGCTTCAGCGTGTCGGGCCGTCCACTGGTGTCGCGCGTGACGCTGGAAGGCGCGCCAGGCGCGGGCCGCGCATGGAGCCAGTCGCGCATGCCGGAGACCGGCAGCGAGAAGCCCAGCGCCTGCTCCATCAGGCTGTCCACCTCGGGTGCATTGCGCGGCTTTTCGTTGGGCAGGTCGAGCGTGGCACCGGACGGGGTGCTGGTGACCACGGCCAGCGTCTGACCCAGCGGCGAGATCAGGTCGAGCCGCACATTGCGGCCCTGTTCCTGCCAGCGGAAGCTGCCCTGCACGCCCTCGCTGCGGCCGTAGCGTGTGTAGTTGGCGGCAAAGCGCCCGGTGTAGTGCTCGCTGCGCGCGGTCTCGCTGGCGTCGAAACTACGGGATGGCGTGATGGTGCTGCACGCGGCAAGCCAGAGCGGGGCAGCCACGCAGAGCAGGGCCAGGCGTCGGGATCGGAGCATGTGCAAGATGTCGGGAGTTGGACGGCGTTCGATGTTTGCTGGCGACACAAGGCGGCGGTCGGGGCGATGGCTTTACATCGGATGGATCGCCATAACGCAGCGCCCGGGCGCAGGGCCCGGGCGGCTAGGCATGATACCAATGCGGGGCTACTTGGACAGCGATACGCTCTGGTTGTAACGGCGCAGCGTGTCGATCAGCGTCGGATTCTCGGGCTCCACCTTGGCCGCCTCGGTCCACGTCTTGCGCGCTTCCTCGTGCTGGCCCAGTTGCCAGAGCACTTCGCCCAGGTGCGCGCCGATCTCGGCTTCGGGCGCCTTGCTGTAGGCAGTCTTCAGCAGGTCGGCGGCGGGCTGCAGTTCGCCCTGGCGATACTTTACCCACGCCAGGCTGTCCATGATGTACGGATCGTCTGGCCCAAGTTCCGATGCACGTTCAAGCAGCTTGCGCGCCTCGGGCAGGCGCTCGTTGCGATCGGCCAGCGAATAGCCGAGCGCGTTGTAGCCCTGCTTTTGCTCGGGCTGCAGCGCGATGACCTTGCGCAGGCCCTTTTCCATGCTGTCGTAACGCTTTTCGCGTTCGTCGAGCATGGCCAGCTCGTAGAGCCAGTCGGCATTCTCGGGCTCGACCTTCACGCGTTCGTTCAGCACCCTGCGCGCGCGATCGTAGGCCTTGGCTTCGAGCAGTGCGCCCACTTCGGCCTGGCGGATCGCGGTCATGCGCTGGGCGCGCTGCAACGGATCGGAAATATCCTCGGCATCGGCCAGCAGGTCGCCGAACACGGCCTGGGCGTCGTCGAGCTTGCCCATGCGCGCCAGCAACTGGCCGCGCTTGGCCTGCGCCGCGGTGGCCAGGCGGCCGTCCTCGATCTTGTCGAGCCATCCGATGGCCGCCGCGTAGTCCTTCTTTTCCTCGGCGATCTGGGCCAGGTACTGGTACGCGATGTCGGGGCTGGCAGCCGGCGACTTCTCGGCCATCTGCAGGTATTCCTTCAGATAGCGTTCGGCGTCGTCGTAGCTGCGGGCCTGCAGGCTGGTCAGGCCGAGCGCCAGCGGCACGCGCGGATCGTTCGGGGCCACCTTGCGCAGCACCTCGAATTCGGCGCGCGCGGCTTCCATGTCGTTCTTCTGCAGATACAGCCGCGCCAGCGTGATGTGGCCATTGACCGACGACGGCGACTTCGCCAGGAACCGCTTGAGCACCTCGATCGACTTGTCGGTGGCCGACTCGGCCTGCAGTTCGGCCGCCATCAGTGCGGCGGGCTCCAGGTCGGGCTTGATGCGCAGCGCCTGGTCCAGTTCGGCCAGCGCGCCGGCATTGTCGCCGGCGGCCTCGCGTGCACGCGCCAATGCCAGGTGCGTTTCGGCCAGCTTCGCGTCGTTGGCCGTGATGCGCTGGAGCACGCCCACCGCGCCCGTCGGATCGCTGGTACGGGCCATCTGCTGCTGCAGCAGCAGGATCGCTTCGCCGCGATGGTTGGCCGGCGCCGCCGCCAGTTGCTGCACCAGCAGCGGTTCGGCGTCTTCCCAGCGACCGTTGAGTACCAGCAGCGTCGACAGGACCTGCCGCGCGGCAGGCGATTTCGGCGCCAGGTCGGCCCAGAGGCGCGCACCGTCGAGTGCCTGCTGCGCGACGCGCGCATTGAAGGCGATTTCCGTGGCCCGTTGCGCCAGGCGCGGATCGCGCGTTTCCCGCGCCAGATCCATGTAGGTGCGGTAGGCCGGTCCCACCAGCCCGCGCTGCATCGAGATCTCGGCAGCCAGCACGCGGTACAGGATCTCCGGTGTCAGCGCGACGTTCGGCAGCGGCGTGCGTGCGGCCTTGGCGGCGGTTGACGGCGCAGGCACTTCGATGACTTCGTCATCGTTCTGCGCGACCGTTGCCGGAGCGGCGTTGGCCAGCGAAGCAAACGCCAGGCACGCGGCCACGCCCAGGGCGCGCGCATGGCGACGGAAACGGAATGTGTTCATCTGGATGGGTTCCGGGCGCATGGCTTGAGAGGGCAAGATGTTGTCCGGCATGAAAGCAAAGCTCCGGCGCACGGGGCGTGGGAATGGATGGGGGCATTGTAGCCTGCCGCTACAATGCGCTGCTTGCCCCGCGGGGCGCTTACGTATGGGAACCCGCACAATGCAGGCCTGGCGGCAGGGAATTCCCTGCGTCATTGGAGCGCAAAAGCAGCCCATAGGTTCTGCGAGGCTGGGAAAGCGGGGCCGGATTCCGGCCGAAAATCACGGGGTGCCATGCCAGAACTACCGGAAGTCGAAGTCACGCGGCGCGGATTGCTGCCGCACGTGGTGGGGCGCCGCATCGTCCAGGTGACCGTGCGTCATCGCGGACTTCGCTGGCCCGTGGAGCCCGAACTCGAGGCGCGCCTGACCGGCCGCGTGATCGGCCGCATCGAACGGCGAGGCAAATACCTGCTGCTGGAATGCCTGCCGGCGCCCACTGGCGGGCAGGGCCCTGGGCCCGGAGACGATTCGGCAGGCTGGCTGCTTGTCCACCTGGGCATGACCGGCACGCTCCGCGTGTATCCCGACGCGCCCCCGGCGGGCCCCCACGACCATCTCGACCTCGCGCTGGCACCGGCCGACGCATCGGATGAAGCGGAAGCCGGCCCCGTCATGGTGCTGCGATTCCGGGACCCCCGCCGCTTTGGCGCGATCGTCTGGACGCCGCTGGCCGAAGCGGCGCTGTCCGCACACCCGCTGCTGCGCAGGCTCGGCATCGAGCCGTTCGACCCGCGTTTCGACGGCACCTGGTTCCATCGGCTCACACGCGGCCGCTCGGTGGCGATCAAGCAGGCGCTGCTGGCCGGGGAAATCGTCGTCGGCGTGGGCAATATCTACTGCTCGGAAAGCCTGTTCCGCGCCGGCATACGTCCCACTACGCCGGCCGGGAAGATCAGCCTGGCCCGATACGAGAAACTGGCTGCCGCCGTGCGTGAAACGCTGACCGAAGCCATCGCGCGGGGTGGCAGCACGCTGCGCGACTTCGTGGGCAGCGACGGCAGCAGCGGTTACTTCCAGCTCGACTGCCTGGTTTACGACCGCGCAGGCGAGCCATGTCGCGTTTGCGGCACACCGATTCGGCAAATCGTCCAGGGTCAACGCTCGACCTTTTACTGCCCGCGTTGCCAGCACTGACCTGTCGCCCAAGGCCGCTCCCAGCGGTGTTGAGCCGGCAACATTCGGCGCCCGCTGACTCGGGGCCGACCATGGCAATCCGATGGCGAAATATTGTCGCAATCCATTGCCGATGGGTCGGCGCAACACTCCGGTCACAGAAGCACAACAAGGGACGTGAATTCCACAAAATGTGTCCGGAAACCTGTATCGTGTGCGCAGTCATAAAAAGTTACAAAAACTGCCGGATTCGCCCCTATGACAACGGCATCCGGCGGAACGAGTGGCTTCGGGTCCGCGGGTCAACGGACAAAGCCCGGTGCCAGTCGTGCAGTACGCGCCCAAAACCATAAATCCGAGCCGATACAGCGAATCACTCATGACGAGCCTCGCCCAACAATTCGAACAATATGGCGCCTGGAGAACCGGGGTCCTTCAGTCACTCGCCGAATTCCAGTCCTGGCTGCAACAGTACGATCTGCATGACGCCACCGCGGACGACCGCGCCCAGCGCATCCAGAACGTGCTCAAGAGCGACCGCCTCAAGGTGGCGTTCATTGCCGAGTTTTCGCGTGGCAAGAGCGAGCTGATCAACGCCATCTTCTTTGCCGACTACGGTCGCCGCATCCTGCCTTCGTCCGCCGGACGGACGACGATGTGCCCGACCGAGCTGCGCTACGACGAGCACGAACCGCCCTGCATCCGGCTGTTGCCGATCGAAACGCGCCTGCAGGACGCCTCGACGGCCGACTTCATGGAGCCCGGCTCGGCCAATTCGCACTGGACCACGGTGCCGCTGGACCCGTCGTCCCCCGAGGGCATGCTGGCCGCCTTCCAGCACGTGGTGGAAACCACGCGCGTGACGCCGGCCATGGCCGAATCGCTGGGCCTGTACAACGAGAACGATCCCGATGCCGCGTATTCGGTGGACGCCGACGGCATGGTCGAAATCTCGCGCTGGCGCCATGCGGTGATCAACTTCCCGCACCCGCTGCTGCGTCAGGGCCTGGTGATCCTGGACACGCCAGGCCTGAACGCGATCGGTACGGAGCCGGAACTGACGCTGCGGCTGATTCCCGATGCGCACGTGGTGGTGTTCGTGCTGGCCGCCGACGCCGGCGTGACCAAGAGCGATCTTGCGCTGTGGCGCAGCCACGTGGGCGCGGGCCATCGCCGCGGCTGCCTGGCCGTGCTCAACAAGATCGACGGCCTGTGGGATCCGCTGAAGTCGTCGCCCGAGATCGCGGGCGAGATCGCGCGCCAGGTTCGCAGCACGGCGCAGACGCTCGGCATCGAGGAGCGCCGCGTGTATCCGGTGTCGGCGCAGAAGGGCCTGGTGGCCAAGGTCACGCACGACCAGCCCCTGCTGGTGCGCAGCAACCTGATGCAGTTCGAGAACGTGCTGTCCGACCAGCTGATCCCGCAGCGGCGCGAGATCGTGTCCGACCAGGTGCATCGCCTGGTGCAGGAGATGTCGCGCGGTGCGCAGCAGCTGCTGCAGAGCCGCCGGCGCGATATCGTCGAGCAGCTGTTCGAACTGCGCGGCCTGCGCGGCAAGAACCACGCGATGGTCAAGCACATGCTGATGCGCGTGCAGAGCGAGAAGGAAGAGTTCGAGCAGAGCATCGCCAAGTTCCAGGCGCTGCGCCTGGTGTTCGGCCGCCACAGCGCCGACATCATCAAGAGCCTGCAGTTGCGCGACGTGCGCCGCACGATGCGCGACAAGCGCGAGCAGATGAAGGAGCGATTCTTCTCGCGCGGCCTGCGAGAGGACATGGAGGCGCTGTTCGGCCAGCTGGCCGGGCTGATCCAGGACGCCGACCAGAAGATTGCCGGCCTGCATCAGCTGGTGGACAGCATGTATCGCCGCTTCAACGCCGAGCATGGCTTCACGCTGCCGTCGCCGATGCAGTTCGTGACCTCGCGCTACGCGGCCGAGCTGCAGGAGACGCTGGCGCTGGTCAACGCGCACTTCGGCACCGTGAACATGCTGACGCGTTCGCGTCCGCAACTGGTGCAGAATGCGTTCGCGACGATGGCCAGCCGGGTGCTGGAAAACTTCCGCGACCTGAACCGCGACATCGAGATCTGGCTCAAGTCGGTAATGACGCCGCTGGAGGCGCAGGTGCGCGAGCACCAGAAGCAGTTGCGCCGCCGCGTGGATTCGATCGAGCGGATCCACGAGGCCACCGACACGCTGGAAAGCCGCATCGCCGAACTGGAGGACGTGCTGAACGGCCTGGACGAGCGCAGCACCAGGATCGAATCCTTCACGCGCAAGCTGGTGGAGGTGCCGGTCGAGGCTTCGGCGCGCGCTGCATAGCCGTTCCGCCATCGTTGGTATCATGTGGCGCCGCCTTCGAGCGGCGCCTTTTCTTTTCCAGACACCCCGCAATGCCCCGCAAGCCTTCAGCCGTGCCCGTGCTCCACGATGAAACCGCCGTACCCGCCGATTTCGGCATGCGTGTGGTCACATGGCAGCGCCAGCATGGCCGGCATGATCTGCCGTGGCAGAACACGCGCGATCCGTACCGCATCTGGCTCTCGGAGATCATGCTCCAGCAGACCCAGGTGGCGGCCGTGATCGAGTACTTCCGACGATTCGTCGCGGCCCTGCCCACCGTGGCCGCGCTGGCTGCCGCGCCAGCCGACGAGGTCATGGCGCTGTGGGCCGGCCTGGGCTATTACTCGCGTGCGCGCAACCTGCATCGCTGTGCGAAGGTGGTCATGGAAGACCACGGCGGCGTGTTTCCCACCGATCCCGCCGTGCTCGTCACGCTGCCCGGCATCGGGCGCTCGACGGCGGCGGCCATCGCCGCATTCAGCGCGGGCGTACGCTCGCCAATCCTCGACGGCAACGTCAAGCGCGTCTTTGCGCGCGTGTTCGGCATCCACGGCTACCCTGGCGAGCGCGCCATCGAGACGCGCATGTGGACGCTGGCCGGGCAGGCGTTGCCGCCGGCCGGACCGAACCAGGCCGAAGACATGGTGGCCTATACGCAGGGGCTGATGGATCTGGGCGCGACGATCTGCTCGCGTGGCAAGCCGGCGTGCCTGGGCGATGCGGACAGTTGCCCGCTCGCCGTGGACTGCGTGGCGCGCCGGGACGGCCTCACGGCGTTGCTGCCCACGCCCAAGCCGCGTGCCGCGATTCCCGAACGCAGCACGGTGATGCTGATCGTGCGCCATGGCCGGGATGTGCTCGTCAACCTGCGGCCCGACAGCGGCATCTGGGGCGGGCTGTGGAGCCTGCCTGAGATAGCGGTGGACAGCCTGCCGTTCGACGCGGAAGCCGCCGAGGACGCCGCGCTGGAAACGGCGCGGCAATTCGGCCAGCCCGTGCGCGCGCACCTCGCTGGCGAACTGACGCACGTCTTCACGCACTTCCGGCTGCTGATCCGTGCGGTCCGTGTGGACCTGGACGCGGCAACGCGGCCTGCCAACGGCGCAATGGGCGACGCGCGGCGCTGGCTGTCGCTGGACGATCTTGATGCTCTGGGCACGCCCGCCCCCGTGCGGCGCCTGCTCGAAGACCAGGCGCGCATCGGACTTTTCTGAATTCCTGAGTTTCTGGCGTTCCGGCGACCAGTGCCGTCAGACGATGTGGTGCTGCCGCATGTAGCGGTGGACGATTTCGATGCGCATGCCGGCATCGGGCAGCGCCATCAGCATCTGCTTGGCCTTGAGCGGCACGGGCAGCAGTTCGCATAGCCGGTTGGCCACCCAGGTCGGGTCGTCCCAGAGATAGGGTTCGGCAAACGGCAGCCGGGATTTGTCGGGCTGTTCGCTGTGCACCGAAGCCACGATGCGGCGCAGCGCCTCCAGGCACTCGCTCAGCAGCTCCAGCTTGCAGTCGATGACATCGTCGGGCAGCACTTCGGCCTGGGCCACCAGCAGTCCGTCGTCGCGCGTGGCGTGGGACAGCACGCGGAAGCGCCGCCGTCCGCGGGTCTCGATCAGCAGCACGCCCAGCTGCTCCATGTTGCAGTCCACGATCTGCGCCAGGCAGCCGATTTCCTCGGGCACCGTTTCGTGGCCGGCTCGTGCCACTTTCTCGCCGCTGGTGATCAGGCAGACGCCGAACGGCGTGCCATCGCGCATGCAGTTGCGCACCATGTCGACGTAGCGTTTCTCGAACACACGCAGTGGCAGGCGGCCGTCGGGGAAGAGTACCGTGTTGAGGGGAAACAGCGGCAGCGCCTCGATGATGGCGCCGGGGGATGCGGTGTCTGGGGGGAGTGTCGACATGCGATTGGCCGCTCCAGTGGCGGGACGGCGCCGGGGCCGCCCCTCAAGCCCGCGTGTCAGCCGGCCGGGGCCAATTCGCGGTGTCTGACCAGCACATTACCATGCGCCCGGAAATAGTTGGCGAGTCGTTCGGCGATGAACACCGACCGATGCTGGCCGCCCGTGCAGCCGATGGCCACGGTCAGGTAGCTGCGGTTGTCGGCAATGAAACTCGGCAGCCACTTCTCGACATAGGCACGGATGTCCTCGGCCATTGCCAGCACCATCGGCTGGCTCTGCAGGAAGTCCACCACCGGCGCGTCACGGCCGGTCAGCGGGCGCAGGGCCAGGTCGTAGTAGGGGTTTGGCAGCGAGCGCACATCGAACACCATGTCCGCGTCGCTTGGCACCCCGTGCTTGAAGCCGAACGATTCGAACAGCAGCGTGAGCGACTGGCCGCTGGTGCTGTCGTTGCGAATCAGCTCCTTGACCCAGCTGCGCAGCGTGTTGGTGCGCACATTGCTGGTATCGATGCGATGGGCCGACTCGGACAACGGGCTGAGCAGCTCGCGTTCCATTTCGATGGCTTCGATCAGCGACGTGCTGCCCGTTGCGCCCGGGGCGCCTGCGTCGGCCCCCTCCTGGACGCCCGGCTGCACACCGCCCGCGCCCACGTCGACACGGGGCGACAGCGGGTGGCGGCGCCGCGTCTCCGAATACCGCTGCACCAGCGCATCGGTATTGGCCGTCAGGAACAGCACCTGCACCTGATGATGGGCGGAAAGCTCGCGGACGGTGTCCGGCAGCCGCGCCAGCGACTCGCGGCTGCGAATGTCGGTGGCCACGCCAAGATGGGAATACCCCTGGTCGGCCAGATAGGCCGTGAGTTCGGGGATGAACTGGGCCGGCAGGTTGTCGACGCAGTAGTAGCCTGCATCTTCCAGGACGTTCAGGGCGACAGACTTGCCGGAACCGGAAATTCCGGTGATGAGAATGATCCGCATAGCGACGCAAGGATAGCACCGCAAGATAACCGCGTCATGACAGGTTGTCGCAGACAAAAATGGCGAATCGCAGAGGATTCGCCATTTTCGAGGGGAAATCGCCGTAATCGGGTCCGATCAGGTTGCCGGCTTGGCCGACAGGCACTCGCTCTGTGCCTTCTTGTATTCGTCGCCCTTCTTGCCCTTGTTGGCCTTGGAGCAGGCGGCCATCTTTTCCTGCTGGGTCTTCGGCTCGGCGGCGGCTGCGGGGCCGCTGGCCGACAGGCACTCGCTCTGCGCCTTCTTGTATTCGTCGCCCTTCTTGCCCTTGTTGGCCTTGGAGCAGGCAGCCATCTTTTCCTGCTGCGCGGTCTTGCCGGACTTCTCGGCAGCGGCCGGAGCCGAGGCGCCCTGGGCAAACGCGGCCGTGGCGAACAGGGGGGTAACCAGCAAACACATCGCGATCAGCTTCTTCATGCTTCTCTCCTGGCTGTGGAAACACATCGTGGCCGCGCGCCATGCTGGCGTCTGGCGGAACATGGGCTCGGCGCCCATTACAGCACAAAACGGCGGCCGCCCGCAGTTCGTTGACGAAGGGCGACGCCGGGCTTGTAAGCAAATGAAAAACGCCCGCGTGAAGCGGGCGTTTGCATGACGCGGTCGCGGCAACGGCTCAGAGCAGGCGACCCTGGCCGCGCGATACCACGTCCGCCTGCATGGCCGCGCGCTGGCGATCCATGAAGTCGCGCAGGGTATCGATGCCGCGTAGCCGCAGGATCGTGTTGCGCACGGCGGCTTCGACCAGAACGGCCAGGTTGCGGCCGGCTGCCACCTGGATCTTCACCATGTGGATCGGCAGCCCCAGCACGTCGAGGTACTGGGAATCGAGCGGCAGCCGTTCGAATTCGCCATCGTTGCGGCGTACCAGCTGTACCACGAGCTTGAGCTTCATCTTCCGGCGCACCGCCGTTTCGCCAAAGATCGTCTTGATATCGAGCAGGCCGAGGCCGCGCACTTCGAGCAGGTTCTGCAGCAGGGGCGGGCAACGGCCTTCGATGAAGTCGGGCCCCAGCCGGACGAAATCGACGGCATCGTCCGCCACGAGGCCGTGGCCGCGTGAAATCAGTTCCAGGCCGAGTTCGCTCTTGCCCAGGCCCGATTCGCCCATGATCAGCACGCCCATGCCGAGGATGTCGAGGAACACCCCGTGCATCGTCACGCGCGGCGCGGAGATGCGTGACAGGTACAGGCGCAGATGGTCGATCACGGCCGCCGAGGACACCGGCGTGGTGAACAGCGGGGTCGACGAGCGCGTGCAGCGCAGTTCCAGGTCGGGCGGGGGCTCCATGCCGTCGGCCACCACCAGGAATGGCGGCTCCAGCAGGATCAGTTCCCCCATCTGGCGCTTGCGCGGTTCGTCGTCCAGGCGCTGGTAATACTGGATTTCCGGCTTGCCCAGCACCTGGATCCGGTTCGGGTGGATCAGGTTCAGGTGGCCCACCAGATCGGCGGCGGAAGTGGCTTCGCGAGCGAATTCGACGTCGAAGGCGCGGTCGGCCCCTTCCAGACCGGCGACCCACGACAGTTTGATGTCGGCTGCGTTGTCGTCGAAGATCGACTGCGAGGTGACGCCGGTGAGTTCCATTCGGGATGCTTTCTACGAGGGGGGCGGTATGGCTTCAGGCGGCCAGCCAGGCCGGCCTGCGGATCGTCACGGATGCCATTCGGTCAGCAACTGGTGGACGGCTTCGGGCGTGGGCAGCGTCGCCAGGCCTTCGCGCATCTCGCGGTCCGACAGCAATTGTGCGATTTCCGAGAGGATTTCGAGGTGCTGCTGCGTGGCCTGTTCGGGCACCAGCAGGAAAATCAGCAGCGAGACCGGCTTGCCGTCGGGCGATTCGAACGGAATCGGCTCGGCCAGGCGCATGAAGCCGGCCAGTGGCTGCTTCAGGCCCTTGATACGGCCGTGCGGGATGGCCACGCCGGCACCCAGGCCGGTCGAGCCCAGCGATTCGCGGGCGAAAAGATTGTCCGTGACGGTGGCGCGGGCCACACCATGGTTGTTCTCGAACAGGAGCCCGGCTTGCTCGAAGACCCGCTTCTTGCTGGTGACGGTGACGTCGAGGTGGATGTTGCCGGGTGGCAGCAATTTGGCCAAACGATTCATGGGCGATGCACGAGAAGTCAGGTTGGCGATACGGCGCACAAACGCCGTCCCGCCGGATGGGGCAATTCAGGATATCGAGTGCTTGGTGGACGCCCGCATTGGAGCGTCCGGCTCATTATAGAGCAGGGCCACAGCGCGCTTGTGCACTGCAGCGCCGGCGCCGCGGGTGGTGCCGCGGATCGGCCGGCCGGATTGCCCACCCGGATATTGCCGCCGGCGCGTGCATGATCTTCCGTCATGCGGTATGCCGTGCGAGTCACCGGGACCGTTCTGCCTGTCGTTCTTGTATGGCGCAGCATACACCGAGCCGCGCCAGATGCGAACACCTCCGGCGAATCAAATGGTTTCCGCCGTGGTGCTAAGGTAACGGAGAATTTCAGCCCGGCCAGGGCGGGCGGCCATCAAAAAAGCCGCGCAGATGCGCGGCTTTGCTCTCTTCCTGTCAGTCCTCTCGGTGGACGCTGTTGTCCGCCACAAGGGGCAGTTAAGGATTTGCCAGCCTATTGTTGCTGCAGTTGGGCTTCAGCCATCTGGTACTTGACCGCTTCCCGGTCATGACCTTGCACGCGGTCCTTGTAGCGGATCACCTGCCGGTCGAGCTTGTCGACCAGACAATCGATCGCCGCGTACAGGTCTTCATGGTGCGCTTCGACGAAGATGTCCTTGCCCTTGAGATGCAGATTGATTTCCGCGTACTGACGCTTGTCCTTTTCCTTGTGGTTGTCGACAGATAGCAGCACGCTCACGCCAATGACCTGATCGAAATGCCTGACAATTCGCTCCAGTTTCGTTTCCACATACTCACGCAGCGGCGGCGTGATGTCGAGGTGGTGTCCACTGATCTTGAAGTTCATAGCGCTTCTCCTTCTGAAAGAGCCGCACCAGGCAGGCGGTTGCGGCTCGGCTACAAAGACTTGCGGAGATTGACTGCGGGGATCTTCAGTGCTTCGCGATATTTGGCCACCGTGCGGCGTGCGACCACAAAGCCCTGTTCGCCCAGCAATTCGGCGATGCGGCTGTCGGAAAGAGGATTCCTGGGTTCTTCGGCTCCTATCAGTTGCTTGATCAGCGCGCGGATCGCCGTGGAAGAGGCCGCGCCGCCCGTCTCCGTGGAGACGTGGCTACCAAAGAAGTACTTCAACTCGAAAGTACCCATTGGCGTGGCCATGTATTTGTTCGTGGTCACCCGGGAAATGGTCGACTCATGTAAACCGAGTGTATCGGCAATTTCCCGCAAAACCAAGGGGCGCATCGCTATTTCGCCGTGCGAAAAAAAGTTCTTCTGACGCTCCACAATCGCCTGCGCCACACGCAGGATCGTGTCGAATCTCTGCTGGATGTTCTTGATAAGCCACCGGGCTTCCTGCAGCTTCTGCTGCAGTCCCGCAGCCCCCGCTTCTCCTTTTGCACCGCGCAAGATCTGCGCGTACATGTCGTTGATGCGCAGGCGCGGCATCACGTCCGGATTCAGCTGTGCAATCCAGCCGCTGCCGCTCTTGCGCACGAACACATCGGGCACCACGAAATCGGCCTCGGGCCGGCTGTACGCATGCCCTGGGTACGGTGCCAGCGAGCGGATCAGATCGTGCGCCGCCTTTAGTGCAATTTCGTCAACCTGGAGTGCTTTCTTGAGGCGCGTGTAATCCCTGACTGCCAGCAACTCAAGATGATGATTGACGATGGACAGGGCCAGTTCGCGCTGCGGATGCTGCAGCCGCTTCAACTGCAGGCTCAGGCATTCGGCGGCATTGCGCGCGCCCACCCCCGGCGGATCGAAGCTCTGCAGCAGCGTCAGCATGGCCTGCACTTCTTCCACCTCGAATTCCAGTTCTTCGGGCAGCTCGGTGCAGATTTCCTCGAGTGACGCACTCAGGTATCCGTCGTCGTCGAGCGATTCGATCAGGAAGATGGCGAGGCCCTTGTCGCGCGCCGAAATCTTGAGCGGCGTCAGCTGTTCCATCAGGTATTCGCGCAGCGTCGGGTCCGCATCGCGCAACTGCATCGGCGTCTTTTCGTCTTCGTCGTTCTGCGGACGGCGCGCGAAGTCGTCGAGGCTCCAGTCGTTGCCGTAGTCCTCGCCGCCGGAATCGCTGAAGCCTTCTTCGTCGCCGCCGGACGCACGCTCGCTGCGGTCGTCGCCATTGGCCTGCGGCTCGGCCGGGGCCGGCGCGGGGGCGCTCTGCAGGTTGACCGAGCCGTCAGCCGCCACGCGCAAGGGGCTTTCGATCCAGTCGTTCTCGCGTTCCAGCAGCGGGTTTTCCGTCAGTGCCTGTTCCACCTCCTGTTGCAGTTCGAGCGTGGAAAGCTGAAGCAGCCGAATGGACTGCTGCAGTTGCGGCGTCAGGGCCAGATGCTGGGAGAGGCGGAGCTGAAGCGAAGGTTTCATGCGACCTATTCTATGCGCATCTTTCCGTTGTTGGAACGGAATTTGCTACAACCTATCGCTTCGGCGTCCTGATCGGAAACGGCTTTGAAATAACCGTGGGCAAGTGCGGTAAAAATGACCTGCCGGTGACCTGCCGAAAGTGCGGCCGGAGAGGCGGCCGCGGGCTCACATGCGGAAGTTTTCGCCCAGGTAGACGCGTCGTACCGACTCGTTGGCGATGATTTCCTCGGGCTGGCCGGCGGCCAGCACGGTGCCTTCGCTGATGATGTACGCGTGGTCGCAGATGCCCAGCGTTTCCCGCACGTTGTGGTCGGTAATCAGCACGCCGATATTGCGCGCCTTCAGGAAGCTGACGATACGCTGGATTTCGCCCACGGCGATCGGGTCCACGCCGGCAAACGGTTCGTCCAGCAGGATGAAGCGCGGCGACGACGCCAGCGCGCGCGCGATTTCCACGCGGCGGCGCTCGCCGCCCGACAGCGACAGCGCCGGATTATTGCGCAGGTGCGCGATCTGCAGGTCGTCAAGCAGCGAATCCAGGCGGCGTTCGATCTCGGCCTTGGGCAGCGGCTTGCCGTTTTCCACCTGCAGTTCCAGCACCGCGCGGATGTTCTCTTCCACGTTGAGCTTGCGGAAGACCGACGCTTCCTGCGGCAGGTAGGAAAGGCCCATGCGGGCGCGTTCGTGAATGGCCAGTCCGCTGATGTGCTCGTCGTCGAGCACGATGTCGCCTTCGTCCAGCGCCACCAGCCCCACGATCATGTAGAACGACGTGGTCTTGCCAGCGCCGTTGGGGCCGAGCAGCCCCACCACCTCGCCGCTTTTCACATCGAGCGACACGTCCTTGACCACCGTGCGCGTACCGTAGCGTTTCTTCAGGTGACGCACGACCAGCGTGCTGCTGTCGGTGCGGACGGCCGATGCGGAGGACGGGGCAGAGGCGGCGAGCGTGGCGGAATCGTTCATCAGGACTGGCTGGAGTAAGACGTTAAGGCTTGGGCGTGGTGGACGGCTTCAGGTCCAGCGGCGCGCCGGCCGCGGCGGGAGCGCTGGCGTCCGAGCGCGGCGACAGCACCGCGCGCACGCGGCCCGAGGTATTGCCGGCCGTGGTGTTGTTGTCGCCGCCAGCGGCGGTGTAGTACTCGTTGCGGCTGTCGTAGGTAATGACCGCGCCGCGGATCTCGTCGATGATCTTCGCGCCGACGCCCGACACGCGCGCCGCGCGGGCGTGCCCGATCAGCTTGTTGATCTCCGACTTGCCGTCGTATTCGATGCGGTCGCCCCAGCCGTCGATGTACTCGTCCACGCCGTCCCGCTTCTGGCGGATATACGCCTGACGGCCGGGCTTGGACGTGGCGATGGCGTACTGGTAGCCCTCGGGGTCGGTGCGCAGTTCGGCCGCGTCGGACTTCAGCACCATGGTGCCTTTGGTCAGCACCACGTTGCCGGTGAGGGTGTAGATCTGCTTGACGTCATCGTAGCTGGCGTTGTCGGCCTCGAGCACCAGCGGCTTGCCCTGGTCGGCGCGCTCGGCAAAGGCCGGTGCGGCCAGCGTCAGGCCGAGGGCGGCGATGGTCGCCAGCAGGGCGGGCGCGAGGCGGCGACAGGGCGATGTCGTCAGGGATGCAGTCATGGTTGGCGAATGGTGAGATAAAGACGGCGGCCAGGATGCGCCGGAGCGTTTGCGTCCCCCGGGGTCACTGGGTCCTGGCCTGCCCCTGCGGCGAGTTCATGATGATGGTGCCGCGTACGTTACCCAGCAATTGTACTTCGCGGGTGACGTTGTTGAAGATCATGCCGTTGGCTGTCATGACCGACGGGCCGCGCGTCAGCTCCACCGCCTTGTCGGTCTTGACGATGTCGTCATTGACCAGCAGCTGGAAGTATTGCGATGCCGCCGTCATGCGCGGATCCTTGGACGGGTCGATGCCGGCCTGCCGGACCACGAACGCATTGCCGTAGAGATCGATGATCGAACCTTCGGCGTTCATGGTGCCGCGCTGTGAGTTGGCCGTCACGGGCGGGCGGTCCGGCTCGTACGAACGCATCGCCGGCGTGGTCACCTCGTAGGTCTGGTCGTCCTCGAAGTGCACCATCTTGACGCCCGTGAAGCGCAGCTTGGTGGTGCCGTCCTCGGCCAGTTCGGTGGCCGAGAATCGCTCCATCCAGTAGTCGGGCTCATGGCGCTTGGCGCGCGACTGCTCGCTGGCCTCGCGCGGCGAGTTCAGCTGCACCAGCCAGAACGTGCTGCCGGCGACGATGGCCATCAGCAGCAGCGGCAGCAGCCGCATGATCATGCCGGTGAGTCTGGACAGGAAGTCCGGCATCGTTCAGATGACCTTGGCGCGCGTCAGGTCATGGATATGGAGCGCGCCCACCAGGCGGCCGTCGCCATCGACGACGAGCAACTGGTTGATGCGGTTCGTTTCCATGATCTGCACGGCTTCCACGGCGAGCTGGTCCAGATGGACCGTACGCGGGTTGTGGTGCATGACCTCGCCGATCGGGACGGTCTTCCAGTCGCGCGGGGTTTCCAGCAGGCGGCGCAGGTCGCCGTCGGTGAACACGCCCACGGCCCGGCCGTCGGGGTCCACCACGGCGGTCATGGCCATGCCCTTGCGCGTGATTTCCATCAGCGCCTGGGCCAGCGGCGTGCTTTCGCGCACCTCCGGCACGGCGTTGCCGGTGCGCATGACATCGCGCACGTGGGTCAGCAGCTTGCGGCCCAGCGCACCGCCCGGGTGCGAGCGGGCAAAGTCTTCCTCGCCAAAGCCGCGGGCGTCGAGCACGGCCACCGCCAGGGCGTCGCCCAGGGCCAGCGCGGCCGTGGTGCTGGCCGTGGGGGCCAAATTCAGCGGGCAGGCTTCCTGCGCCACGGCGCCGTCCAGGTGGGCGTCCGACAGCTTGGCCAGGTTCGATTCGGGGTTGCCCGTGATCGAAATCAGCCCGGCGCCAATGCGCTTGACGATCGGAACGATCGACAGCAGCTCGGCCGTTTCACCGGAATTCGAGAAGGCGATCAGCACGTCGTCGCGCGTGATCATGCCGAGGTCGCCATGGCTGGCCTCGGCCGGATGGACGAAGAACGATGGCGTGCCCGTGGACGCCAGCGTGGCGGCCACCTTGCGGCCGATATGGCCTGACTTGCCGATGCCCGAGACCACCACGCGGCCCGTACAGCCGAGAATCATCTCAACGGCCCGGGTGAAGGCGGGGGTCAGGCGGCCGGCCAGCGCCGAAACGGCGTCGGCCTCGATCTGGAGGGTGTGGCGAGCGAGCGCGAGTGCTCGATTCGCATCGAAATTGGCTATCATGGCGCTGGAGTATACCAACGAATGCGATGGCGTCTGGCCCGGCAACCCGCCCGGCTGCCCGGACGACCGCCGCGCTTGCCGTCTTTTGCCGGCGGGGTGCAGATGCCGGCTCAGGCGCGTGCCCGGCCGTCGTTTTTGAAGCCTGCCGAATGCATTCTCCGCTGGAACTGACCCTCGTGCTGCTGGCCGCCGCCGTTTTTGGCGTGGTGGCCTTCCGCATGCTGCAACTGCCGCCCATGCTGGGCTACCTGGCGGTTGGCATCCTGATCGGCCCCCACGCACTGGGGCTGGCCAGCGATACGGGTCAGACCAAGTACCTGGCCGAATTCGGCGTGGTCTTCCTGATGTTCTCGATCGGCCTGGAGTTCAGCCTGAGCAAGCTGCGCGCCATGAAGCGGCAGGTGTTCGGGCTGGGCGGGTCGCAGGTGGCGCTGTCGCTGCTGGCCGTGCTGCCGGCCAGCTGGCTTTTCAGCTGGGCGTTCCCGCTGAGCTGGCAGGCGTCGGTGGCGCTGGGCGGCGCGCTGGCCATGTCGTCGACGGCCATCGTCGTGAAGATGCTGTCCGAGCGCATGGAACTGGAAAGCGAGCACGGCCGCAACATCATCAGCGTGCTGCTGTTCCAGGATCTGGCCGTGGTGCCGCTGCTGATCATCATCCCGGCGCTGTCGCGCGACCCCGGCGACCTGGCCTGGGCGCTGGGGCTGGCCACGGTCAAGATCGTGGTGGCCCTGGGCCTGATCTTCTTTGTCGGGCAGCAGCTGATGAGCCGCTGGTTCCACATCGTGGCGGCGCGCCGGTCGCAGGAACTGTTCATGCTGAACCTGCTGCTGGTCACGCTGGGCATGGCCGCGCTGACCGAGCGGCTGGGCCTGTCGATGGCGCTGGGCGCGTTCATGGCCGGCATGCTGATCTCCGAGACCCCGTACCGCCACCAGGTGGAAGAAGACATCAAGCCGTTCCGCGACGTGCTGCTGGGCCTGTTCTTCGTCACCATCGGCATGTTGCTCAACGTGCGCGTGGTGTTCGACCATATCTGGCTGGTGCTGGGCCTGCTGGTGCTGCCGATCCTGTTCAAGCTGGTGCTGATCACCGGCCTGGCGCGGCTGTTCGGGTCGCGCCAGGGCGTGGCCATCCGTACCGGCCTGGGGCTGGCGCAGGCCGGCGAATTCGGTTTCGTGCTGCTGAACCAGATCGACGGCATGGGGCTGGTGGACCCGGTGCTGATCCAGGTGATCCTGGCGTCGATGCTGCTGTCGATGCTGGCCGCGCCCTTCCTGATCCAGTACAGCGACGCTATCGTGCTGCGCTTTGCCGCCAACGAATGGCTGATGCAGTCGCTGAACATGACCCGCATCGCGGCCCAGAGCCTGCAGACCGAAAAACACGCCATCATCTGCGGCTACGGCCGCAGCGGGCAGAACCTGGCGCACATGCTGGAGCGCGAGGGCATTACCTATGTGGCGCTGGACCTCGACCCCGACCGCGTGCGCGAGGCCGCCGCGGCCGGCGACACCGTGGTCTATGGCGATGCCGGGCGGCGCGAATCGCTGATCGCCGCCGGTATCCACCGGGCCGCGCTGGTGGTGATTACGTACGCCAATACGGCGTCGGCGGTGAAGGTGCTGCACCACGTGCAGGAACTGGCGCCCGCGATGCCGGTGATCGTGCGCACCGTGGACGATTCGGAACTCGACACGCTGCAGAAGGCCGGGGCCACCGAGGTGGTGCCGGAAATCATCGAGGGCAGCCTGATGCTGGCGTCGCACGCGCTGGTGCTGCTGGGCGTGCCGATGCGCCGGGTGGTGCGCGGCGTGCAGCAGGCGCGCGACGCGCGCTACAGCCTGCTGCGCGGCTACTTCCATGGCCGCGACGACGAGGAGGACATGGTGGAGCGCGATACCGTGCGGCTGCATTCGGTATCGCTCGGGCCCGAGCATACGGCCGTGGGGCGGCGCCTGGGCACGCTTGGGCTGGAGCGGATCGGCGTGGAGGTCACGGCGGTGCGCCGGCGCGGCATCCGGGCCTTCGATCCCCAGCCCGAAACCGTACTGGAGCCGGGCGACATCGTTGTGCTGCGTGGCACGCCGGAGGCGCTGGAATCGGCCGAAGAACGGCTGGTGAGGCAGTAGGCGGCTGCGTCAGGCGGGGTGTGTTTGCCGTCCGCCCTGGCTGGCCGGTCGGCGGGCGCTGGCGCCATCCACCCAGGACGCGGGCAAATCACTCAAGACCGCCCGGGCGTCGAGCGACCGGATCGGCACGTTGGTATCGGCGGGAATGCGGCCTTCGTTCTGCAGCAATAAGTATCGCATGCAGCACACGCGCAGGAACGACGCGAAGTTGGCGGTGAGCGAGGCCTCGCCGCGATGTTCGGCAAGTTCGTCGTGCAGGCGCGCCAGCAGCTGGTTGACGCTCATGCCGTCGCGCTGCGCCAGTTCTTCCAGCACTTCCCAGAAGAGGGTTTCCAGGCGGATGCTGGTCGCCACGCCGTGCAGGCGCAGCGACCGCGACTGGGTCTGGTACGAATCCGGATTGGCTCGGATGAAGATCTCACACATGCGAACTCCCGTGCGCCGCGGCCGGGCTGGCCGCGTTCGGAAGCCTCTACTCTACGACCCGCGTTCCCAGCACGGCAAGAAACTGTGCCAGCCAGGCCGGATGTGCCGGCCACGCCGGGGCGGTCACGAGGTTGCCGTCGGTATGGGCCTGGTCCACGGGGATGTCGGCGTACTTGCCACCGGCCAGTCGTACTTCGGGCGCGCAGGCGGGGTAGGCCGAGCAGGTGCGGCCTTCCAGCACGCCGGCGGCCGCCAGCAGCTGGGCGCCATGGCAGACTGCCGCGATCGGCTTGCTGGCCTGGGCGAAGTGGCGCACGATCTCGATCACCCGGTCGTTCAGGCGCAGGTATTCGGGCGCGCGGCCGCCCGGAATCACCAGGGCGTCGTAGCTGGCCGGGTTCACGTCGGCGAAGGTGGCATTGAGCGTGAAATTGTGGCCGCGCTTTTCGGTGTAGGTCTGATCGCCCTCGAAGTCATGGATGGCGGTGGCGCAGGCGTCACCGGCCTTCTTGTCGGGACAGACCGCGTGCACCGTGTGGCCCACCATCTGCAGTGCCTGGAACGGCACCATGGTCTCGTAGTCCTCGGCGAAATCGCCGACCAGCATCAGAATCTTCTTTGCCATAGCTGTCTCCTGTATGGTTACGGGTTGCGGACGCCCAAGCGGCCAGGCCATTGTGCGGCGGCCAGGCGGATCGCGGGTGGTAGCCCGTTACCGCATGAACTCTTTCCAGACAGATTCCCCATGGCAGATCCCATCATCCAGTCCCCCGATCTCGGCGATGTCACCGGCTACCTGCGTGACCGCATCCGCACCGTGCCGGACTGGCCGCAGCCCGGCGTCCAGTTTCGCGACATCACCCCGCTGCTGCAAAACCCCAAGACGCTGCGCGTGCTGATCGACGTGTTCGTCCACCGCTACATGGACCAGCAACTGGACCTCGTAGCCGGCATCGACGCCCGCGGCTTCATCCTGGGCTCGATCATCGCGTACGAGCTGAACCTGGGCTTCGTGCCCATCCGCAAGAAGGGCAAGCTGCCGTTCCAGACCGTGGCCGAGGAGTACGAGCTTGAATACGGCAGCGCCACCGTGGAAATCCACGCCGATGCCTGCAAGGCCGGCGACCGCGTGCTGCTGATCGACGACCTGATCGCCACGGGCGGCACCATGATGGCCGGCCGCAAGCTGCTGGAACGCCTGGGCGCCACGGTGGTGGAGGGCGCGGCAATCGTCGATCTGCCCGAGCTGGGCGGTTCGAAGCTGCTGCACGGCAGCGGCCTGCCGCTGTTTACGGTCTGCAAGTTCGAAGGCCACTGACCTCGACGCAACGCTTCGGCGGACGTCGGACCCCGTCCAATTGCCCCGTATGACAGCGGGGCGCATAATGCCCCTTTGATAACAACGCGATGACCGGGCGGCACGCCTCCTGCCACCCGCCGGCACCGGTCACAAGGGACGCACAATGGGCGTACTGCTTCATCTCCTCTCCGGCGTGGCGCTCCTGGTCTGGGGCACCAATATCGTCAAGGTCGGCATCCTGCGCGTGTACGGTGCCAATCTGCGCCATGTGCTATCCGCCAGCGTGTCGAACCGCTTCAAGGCATTCGTGGCCGGCCTGGGCGTGACCGGGCTGGTGCAGAGCAGCAATGCCACCGCCGTCATCGTCAGCTCCTTCGTGGGCCAGGGCCTGATCGCCGTGGCCCCGGCGCTGGCCATCATGCTGGGCGCGAACGTGGGCACGGCCGTGATGGTGCAGGTGTTCTCGCTCGACCTGTCGTGGTTGTCGCCGCTGCTGATCTTTGTCGGCGTGATCCTGCATCTGAGCTGGAAGGGCAGCAAGGCCGGCCACGTGGGCCGGGTGCTGATCGGGCTGGGCCTGATCACGCTGGCGCTGGAGCTGATTTCGATTGCCACGCGCCCGGTCGTGCAGGCCGCCGGCGTCAAGGTGCTGTTCAGCACGCTGACCGGCGACGCGGCGCTGGACATGCTGATCGGCGCTTTCCTGACCATCCTCTGTTATTCCAGTCTGGCCGTGGTGCTGTTCTGCGGCGCGCTGGCGTCGGCCGGCGTGGTGTCGATCCACGTGGCGCTGGCGCTGGTGCTGGGCGCCAACCTGGGCTCCGGCATCTCCGCGCTGCTGACCACGTCGGGCAACAACCAGCCCGGCAAGCGTGTGACACTGGGCAACCTGCTGTCGCGGCTGCTGGGCTGCGTGATCGCTCTGCCGCTGCTGACCCAGGCCGAGGACCTGCTGGCCCATCTGGATGCCGATCCGCAACGGCTGATCGTCAATTTCCACCTGTTGTTCAATGTGGCGCTGGCCGTGGTGCTGCTGGGGGCCACGGCGCCGCTGGCGCGCCTGTGCGAAGCCATCCTGCCCGGCCGCAACACCGGCGACAGCCAGGTGACGCCGCGCCACCTGGACCCCGCCGCGCTGTCCACGCCCACGCTGGCGCTGTCGAATGCCGCGCGCGAGGTGCTGCGCATCGGCGACCGCGTGGAGCAGATGCTCGACAACCTGCTGCGCGTGCTGCGCACCAACGACCTGAAGCTGGCCAACGCCACGTGCCGGATCGACAACGAGGTGGACGACCTGTACACCGCGATCAAGCTCTACCTGACCCAGATCAGCACCGAGGCGCTGGACGAACGCGACGGCCAGCGCTGGACGGAAATCATCTCGCTGACCATCAACCTGGAGCATGCGGGGGATCTGATCGAGCGTGTCATCGTCGACGCCCGGGAGAAGAAGATCGCGCACAACCTGTCGTTCTCGGAGGCCGGCATGCAGGAAATCGCCGAGATGCACGCGCGCGTCGTGGGCAATCTGCGCCTGGGTTTGTCGGTGTTCCTGACCGGCGATATCCGCAGCGCACAGCAGTTGATGGCCGAGAAGGCCAATTTCCGCGACCTGGAACGCAAGTACGCGCGCTCGCACCTGCAGCGCGTGGCTGTCCAGACCGTCGAAAGTATCGAGACGAGTTCGCTGCACCTGGACGTGATCAGCGAAATGAAGCGGCTCAATTCGCTGTTCTGCGCCACTGCCTACCCGGTGCTGGAGCAGGCCGGGCTGATGAACCGCAGCCGCATGAAGGAAGACACGCCCGACAAGATCGGCGACGTGGCGGAGGCGCGCTAGGCACGCCGCCCGCCTGAACCGTCGGGCGCCTTATTTCCGCTTCAGCAGCGGCGCCAGGTACTTGCCGGTAAAGCTCGCCTTGCTGGCCGCCACGGCTTCCGGCGTGCCCTTGGCGATGACCTGGCCGCCGCCCGCACCGCCCTCGGGGCCCATGTCGATCAGCCAGTCAGCCGTCTTGATGACGTCCAGGTTGTGCTCGATGATGACCACGGTATTGCCATGGTCGCGCAGCTTCTGGATCACGGCCAGCAGCAGTTCGATGTCGTGGAAGTGCAGCCCGGTGGTCGGCTCGTCCAGGATGTACAGCGTGCGGCCCGTGTCGCGCTTGGACAGTTCCAGCGACAGCTTCACCCGCTGCGCCTCGCCGCCTGACAGCGTCGTAGCCGATTGTCCAAGCCGGATATAACCCAGGCCCACGTCCAGCAGCGTCTGCAGCTTGCGGCGCACCACGGGCACGGCGCTGAAGAATTCGTGGGCCTGCTCCACGGTCAGGTCCAGCACCTCGGAGATGTTCCTGCCCTTGTACAGCACCTCCAGCGTTTCGCGGTTGTAACGCTGGCCGTGGCAGACATCGCACGGCACGTAGACGTCCGGCAGGAAGTGCATCTCGACCTTGATCACGCCGTCGCCCTGGCACGACTCGCAGCGGCCGCCCTTGACGTTGAACGAGAACCGGCCGGGATCGTAACCGCGCTCCTTGGCTGCCGGCACGCCCGCGAACAGTTCGCGGATCGGCGTGAACAGGCCCGTGTAGGTGGCCGGGTTCGAGCGCGGCGTGCGGCCAATCGGGCTCTGGTCGACGTTGATGACCTTGTCGAAGTTTTCCAGCCCCTCGATCTGGTCGTGCGGCGCCGGTTCGGCCGTCGAGCCATACAGGTGGCGCGCCACGGCGTTGTAGAGCGTGTCGTTGATCAGCGTGGACTTGCCCGAGCCCGACACGCCGGTGATACACGTCAGCAGGCCCACCGGGATCTCGGCCGACACGTTGCGCAGGTTGTTGCCCGTGGCATTGACGATGCGCAGCAGCCGCTCCGGGTCGGGCGCGGCGCGCTTCTTCGGCACCTCGATGCTGCGCTGGCCCGACAGGTACTGGCCAGTCAGCGACGCCGGCGACTGCTCGATCTGCGCGGGCGTGCCTTCGGCCACGATCATCCCGCCATGCACGCCGGCGCCGGGGCCGATGTCGACCACGTAGTCGCAGGCCCGGATCATGTCCTCGTCGTGCTCCACCACCAGCACGGAATTGCCGATGTCGCGCAGGTGCTTGAGCGTGCCGATCAGGCGGTCGTTGTCGCGCTGGTGCAGGCCGATCGACGGCTCGTCCAGCACGTACATCACGCCGGTCAGGCCCGAGCCGATCTGCGAGGCCAGGCGGATGCGCTGGGCCTCGCCGCCCGACAGCGTGTCGGCGCTGCGCTCCAGCGACAGGTAGTCGAGCCCCACGTTGTTCAGGAAGTTCAGCCGCGCCGAGATCTCCTTGACGATCTTGTCGGCGATCTCGCGCTTGGCGCCGTGCAGGTTCAGCGTCAGGAACCACGTGAGCGCGTCGCGCAGCGGCAGGCCGTTGATCTCGTAGATCGCGCGCGCCTGGTCGTCCTCGCCGATCTTCACATGGCGGGCCTCGGTACGCAGGCGCGTGCCGTGGCAGGCCGGGCAGGCCTGGTTGTTCTGGTACTTGGCCAGTTCCTCGCGCACCGCCACCGAATCGGTCTCGCGATAGCGGCGTTCCAGGTTCGGAATGATCCCCTCGAACGCATGCGAGCGTACCGTGGTGCGGCCGCGCTCGTTGATGTACGTAAACGGGATTTCCTGCTCGCCCGAGCCGTGCAGCACCACCTGCTGCACTTCGGCGGGCAGGTCCTCGAATGCCGTCTCGGTGTCGAAGTCGTAAAACGCCGCCAGGCTCTGCAGCATCTGGAAGTAGAACTGGTTGCGGCGGTCCCAGCCCTTGATGGCGCCCGAGGCCAGCGACAGGTTGGGAAAGGCCACCACGCGCTTCGGGTCGAAGAACGTGATCTGGCCCAGGCCGTCGCAGCTCGGGCAGGCGCCCATCGGGTTGTTGAACGAGAACAGGCGCGGTTCCAGTTCCTGCAGCGAATACGAGCAGATCGGGCAGGCAAAGCGCGAGCTGAACATGTGCTCGCGGCCGGTATCCATTTCCAGCGCGAGCGCGCGGCCGTC
Organism: Ralstonia sp. 25mfcol4.1; assembly: GCF_900104095.1. Taxonomy (GTDB): domain Bacteria; phylum Pseudomonadota; class Gammaproteobacteria; order Burkholderiales; family Burkholderiaceae; genus Cupriavidus. The sequence continues at coordinate 96,727 of NZ_FNJO01000020.1, forward strand.
GGCCAGGCGCAGGGCGGTCTCGAACGATTCGGCGAGGCGCTGCTTGATGTCGGCGCGCACCTTCACGCGGTCCACCACCACGTCGATCGAGTGCTTTTCGGTCTTCTTGAGCTTCGGCAGGCTGTCCACTTCATAGACCTTCGCCTCGGCCTCGTGCGCCGTGCCGCCGCCCGAGCGGATGCGGAAGCGCACGAAGCCCTGCGCCTGCATCGAATCGAACAGGTCGGAATGCTCGCCCTTGCGGTCGGACACCACGGGCGCCAGGATCATCAGCCTGGTGTCTTCGGGCAGCGCCAGTGCGGCATCCACCATCTGCGACACGCTCTGGGCCTGCAGCGCGATGTTGTGGTCGGGGCAGTAGGGCGTGCCGGCGCGGGCGTAGAGCAGGCGCAGGTAGTCGTGGATCTCGGTGACCGTGCCGACCGTGGAGCGCGGGTTGTGGCTGGTGGCCTTCTGCTCGATCGAAATGGCGGGCGACAGCCCTTCGATCAGGTCGACATCTGGCTTTTCCATCAGTTGCAGGAACTGGCGGGCGTAGGCGGACAGCGATTCCACGTACCGGCGCTGGCCCTCGGCGTAGAGGGTATCGAACGCCAGCGAGGACTTGCCGGAGCCGGACAGGCCCGTGATCACCACGAGCTTGTTGCGCGGCAGGTCCAGGTTGATGTTCTTCAGGTTGTGGGTACGCGCCCCACGGATCTTGATTTCTTCCATATACCGTTCGTTCGCCCGGTGGGCGGCCTGCGAGCAGGTCGGTCCCGCGGAAATTCGATGTGCCTGGCCAGACGCCTGGGGCGCCCCGGACAAGGGCGCCAGCCTGCCGCTTCGCGCACATTTCACGCCGATCCAAAGCCGGACGTGATGGAACAAGCGCGAGAAGCAAACCTGCTAATATACCGAACTTCGGTTTCCGGGGTTACCCGGCGCCAAACGGACTGAAGACGGCGACGTGCCGGCGGGGCCGCAGGCATCGCGGCCGCGTCTGTTGCGTGGATGTCTGCGATGCCAGACAAGGCAACGTCCGGGCAACTTCCGGGCGCCAGCGCGTGTCGAAGCTGCCAGGCTGACCGAGCCAGCGACCGAGCCAGAATTCCACCTACGACCGCAATGCCGTCGATCCCCCCTTCCTCACCCAGCCTTTCCAACGAGCCCACCCGCGCCGAACCCGTGCGCGACCGCATGACCCGCGGCGAGCTGCACGCCAGCCTGTCGCTGGCCAGCATCTTTGCCCTGCGCATGCTGGGCCTGTTCCTGATCCTGCCCGTCTTCGCCGAATACGCGCGTTCGCTGCCCGACGGGCACGACGCACAGCGCGTCGGCGTGGCGATGGGCATCTACGGCCTGATGCAGGCCTTCCTGCATATCCCGCTGGGCTGGCTGTCCGACCGCGTGGGCCGCAAGCCGGTCATGGTTGCCGGCCTGCTGCTGTTCGTGGCCGGCGCGCTGGTCGCTGCCTTTTCCGATACGCTGACCGGCATCACGGTCGGCCGCGCGTTGCAGGGCATGGGCGCGATCTCGGCGGCCATTACGGCCTGCATCGCCGACCTGACACGCGAACGGCATCGTACAAAAGCCATGGCGATGGTCGGCGGCAGCATTGGACTGACGTTTGCGCTGTCGCTGGTGATTGCCTCGCCGCTGCTGCACAGCATCGGCATGTCGGGCATCTTCGGGCTGATGGGCGTGCTGGGTGTCCTGGCCATCGGCGTGACCCTGTTCGTGGTGCCCAACCCGCCGCCGCCCCATCCGGTGCAGATGCCATTCCGCAAGGTGCTGCTCAATGCCGACCTGATCCGCCTGAACGTGGGCGTGCTGGCGTTGCATGCCAGCCAGGTGGCGATGTTCATGGTGGTGCCGACGATGCTCAGCGACGCCGGCATGCCGCTGGACCAGCACTGGAAGGTCTATCTGCCCGTGGTGCTGGTGTCGTTCCTGCTGATGCTGGCGCCGATGATGGCCGCCGAACGCTACGGCAAGGTGCGGCCGGTGCTGCTGGCGTCGGTCGCGCTGATGACGGCCGTGCAGCTGATGTTTGCCACCGTGCACGGATTGTGGCCGATCGTCGGCGTGCTGCTGCTGTTCTTCGTCGCGTTCAACGTGCTGGAGGCCATGCAGCCGTCGCTGGTGTCGCGCTACGCGGCCGCCAGCCGCGGCGCCGCGCTCGGCGTTTACAACACGACGCAGTCGCTGGGCCTTGCCCTGGGCGGTGTCGCGGGCGGCTGGCTGCTCAAGCACCAGGGCCGTCCGGCGGTGTTCGTGGCCTGCGCGGCGGTGCTGCTCCTCTGGCTTATAATCGCCTGGAGCATGAAGGCGCCGCCGGCTCGCAGCAAGGATGGCGCCCCGGCAGTGGCGGCTTAGACACACTTTTTCACCTATCCGCAAAAGCCCGACACGCTTTTTCCTGACATCGGCGGTAGCATTCGACACGCGCCCGACGGAGTGTTCCGAACGGCGCGTGATGTCGTTTACGGTCGTCCGGTCATGGGCCTGTGCCGGGTGACGGTCGCGGGCCCGGTTATTTCTTGCGAATCTCGCACTACGTTTAACGCCGCGCTGAAAGGGCGCGGTCCTTGGAGAACTCTTATATGGCATCGGTCAACAAAGTCATCCTCGTCGGCAATCTGGGCGCCGACCCCGAAACCCGCTACATGCCCAGCGGCGACGCCGTGACCAACATCCGGCTCGCGACGACCGACCGCTACAAGGACAAGCAGAGTGGCGAGTTCAAGGAAGCGACCGAATGGCACCGCATCGCCTTCTTCGGCAAGCTGGCCGAGATCGCCGGTCAATACTTGCGCAAGGGTTCGTCGGTCTATATCGAAGGCCGCATCCGCACCCGCAAGTGGCAGGACCAGTCCGGCCAGGACAAGTACAGCACCGAAATCGTGGCTGACCAGATGCAGATGCTGGGCGCCCGCCAGGGCGGCGGCGGCGGCGACGAAGGCGGCTACGGCGGTGGTGCCGGCGGTGGCGGTGGCTACAGCCGCGAATCGCAAGGCGGCGGCGGTGGCTACGGTGGCGGCCGCGCTCAGGGCGGCCAAGGTGGCGGTGGCGGCCAGCAGGGCGGCCAGCGCCGTCAGCAGCAAGCCCCGTCGAACGGCTTCGAGGACATGGACGACGATATTCCGTTCTGACCCCGTGCCTTGCAGGCAGTCTCTGCAAAGAAAAAAACCCCGCCTCCGTGCGGGGTTTTTCTTTGGGGCGGTGGTTTGGGTAGCCACGCCATGCGGGTGGCGACGTTTCGCGCAGCGAGCCGTAGGGCAGCAGGATGCGCGGCGGGTGGGTGCCGGCGCGTGGCGGTTCCAGCTTATAGAGGTCGGGCGTATCCGAGCACCGCATGGACGATATTGGGCAGACCCGCGGTCATCGGACCCTCCGCCTTTGCGCGTCGATGACGGCCTCGCCGTCTTCCTTGGTGAAGGCGCCTTGCTGCGGCGCCGGCAGGATGTCCAGCACGAGTTCCGACGGCCGGCATAGCCGCACGCCTAACTCGGTGACGACGAATGGCCGGTTGATCAGGATCGGATGGGCCAGCATGGCATCGAGCAACTGGTCGTCGGTGAGTGCTGGATCACCAAGGCCAAGCTCGGCATAGGGCGTACCCTTCTCGCGGATCGCTTCGCGCACAGTGAGCCCGGCATCGCGGATCATCGCCTGCAAGGTCTGCCGGTCGGGTGGCGTGTTCACGTACTGGATGACGGTGGGCTCGATGCCCGCATTGCGGATCATGGCCAGCGTGTTGCGCGACGTACCGCACGCCGGGTTGTGATAGATGGTGACGGTCATGGGGTATCTCAGTGCGATTCGTACCAGTGCTGTGAGCGGTTGACCACGCCCACGACGAACAGCATCACGGGGACTTCGATCAGCACGCCGACGACGGTGGCGAGCGCCGCGCCGGATTGGAAGCCGAACAGGCTGATGGCGGTGGCCACGGCCAGTTCGAAGAAGTTGCTGGCGCCGATCAGGGCGGATGGGCCGGCCACGCAATGGGCCACGCCGAGCTTGCGGTTGAGCAGATAGGCCAGGCCGGAGTTCAGCAAGACCTGAATCAGGATCGGTACGGCCAGCAGCAGGATGATCAATGGCTGTTCGACGATGGCATTGCCCTGGAAGCCAAACAGCAGCACCAGCGTCGCGAGCAGGGCGGTGATCGAGTAGGGACCCAGCGCGCAAACTACACGCTTGTAGGTGGCTTCGCCCCGTGCCAGAAGTGCCTTGCGGATGACCTGTGCGATCAGCACCGGCACCACAATGTAGAGGGCCACCGAGGTGATTAGCGTATCCCAGGGCACCGTGATCGACGACAGACCCAGCAGCAGCGCGACGACGGGCGCGAAGGCGACGACCATGATCGCGTCGTTGAGCGCGACCTGCGACAGCGTGAAGTACGGATCGCCCTTGCAGAGCTGGGACCAGACAAACACCATCGCCGTGCAGGGTGCCGCCGCCAGCAGGATCAGGCCAGCGATATAGCTGTCGAGTTGATCCACTGGCAGCCAGCCAGCGAACAGGTGTCGGATGAAGATCCAGCCCAGCAGCGCCATGGAGAACGGCTTGACCAGCCAGTTCACAAAGAGCGTCACGCCGATGCCGCGCCAGTGTCCCGCGACCTGGCCCATGGCACCGAAATCGATCTTGATCAGCATCGGGATGATCATGATCCAGATCAGCACGCCGACCGGCAGGTTCACCTGTGCGACCTCCATGGCGCCAATGGCCTGAAAGACCGGTGGCAGCCATTGACCGAGCAGGATGCCCGCCACGATGCAGAGCGCCACCCAGACGGTCAGGTAGCGCTCGAAGAAGCCAATGGCGCTGGGTTGTGCCGCTGCGGCGGACCGTTGCGCCGTGCTCATTGCCCGGCCTCCACAGGCTGCTCGCCGATGGCGCGCATCTCCTTCTGGATGGCGTTATGGTCCAGCACGTGCAGCGGCAGGTTCACGAACTGGCTGACGCGATTGAGGATCTGACGGAAGACCTGGTCGAACACCTTGCGCTTCTCGTCATCGGAGCCCTGGATGGCGGCGGGGTCCATGAAGCCCCCTTGTGCCGTGATGGGCGTGCCGGGCCAGATCGGGCAGATCTCGCCCGCGGCCTGGTCGCAGACGGTGATGACGAAGTCCATCCTGGGTGCGTCGGGCAGGGCGAACTCATCCCAGTTCTTGCTGCGCAGGCCAGAGGTGTCGTAGCCGATCGACTGGCAGCGCTCGATGGCAAAGGGATTGACCGTGCCAGAGGGATGGCTGCCGGCGCTGTAGGCGTGAAAGCGTCCCTTGCCGAGCACATTGAACAGCGCTTCGGCCATGACGCTGCGGGCGGAATTGCCGGTGCACAGCACCAGCACGTTGAAAGTCTTGTCGGACATGGTGGTTGTTGGGCGATTGAGCGACGTTGGGGCGAGCGGGTGCCTCCTCGCGCGAGGTCCCGATGCGGGAGGCGGGTCAGGGAGTGCTCAGCAGCAGCCGGATTCCGGCGTGCAGCAGGCGGTCTTGGCGGTTGGCTTCGGCGTGGCGCTCAATTGGACCGGCACGCAGCACGCGGCGGCCTCGGCGCTCCGCTCCCGTGACTCACCATAGGTCGGCGCGCCACCAAGCGTGTGAAACGATTCCCAAGCGATCCCCGTTGGGTCCACTGACCAGTGCTTGTTCGAGGTCGCGTAGCAGCAGTTCGTCTCGGACTGGGACTGCAGGGGCAGGTCGGCGCTGGCGAGGCGCGTCTGCGTCTCGGCCAGCTCCGCGTCGGTCTCTACCTGGATGCCGAGATGGTCGACGCCGAGCTTCTCCGTGCGATTGGAGATCGCGAAGTTCACGCGCGGGTCGTCGAGCGCCCACTTGGCGTAGTCGTCCCGGACGACAGTGGGTTCGGCAGCGAACAGGGCCGAGTAGTAGCGGATGCTGGCCGGCAGGTCGGCCACGCTGACGTGGACGTGGAAGCGCTTCATGGTTCAGGACTCCGTGGCGACGGAACAAGAGGACACCGGCGAACACGGATTGCCACCACAGCAGTTCTCCGTGAGATAGCCGAGCAGGGCATTCATGGTCTCGAAGCG
>NZ_FNJO01000002.1 GCF_900104095.1 Ralstonia sp. 25mfcol4.1
GATTCGGCAGGCTTCATCGCCCAGCGCATCATCGGCTGCATCGTGAACATCGCCAGCGACATCGCGCAGCAGCGCATCGCCACGCCGACCGATATTGACCTGGCCGTGAACCTGGGCCTGGGCTATCCGAAGGGTCCGCTGGCGCTGGGCGACACGATCGGCGCCGCTGTGATCCTGGAAGTGCTGCGCAACATGAACCGCCTGACCGGCGACATGCGCTACCGTCCGAGCCCGTGGCTGTGGCGCCGCGCCGGCCTGGGCCTGTCGCTGCTGACCGAAGAAGCCTGATCGAGTGGGCGCCCCGCGAAACAGACACCGGGCGCCCTTTTTGCATTTGCATCAAGAATTCGTTTCGAGATAACGAGGCTGCCATGACTGCCCAGTTGCTGTCCGAACGCGTCGACGCGACGCTCGTGCTGACCATCTCCAACCCGGAGGCGCGCAACGCGCTGCATCCGGACATCTACGCCGCATCGCAGGAAGCCCTCGAAGTGGCCGCCCGCGACGACTCGATCCGCGCCGTGGTGCTGACCGGGGCCAACGGTGTGTTCTGCGCCGGCGGCAACCTGAACCGCCTGCTGGGCAACCGTTCGCAACCGCCGTCGGTGCAGGCCGAGAGCATCGATACGCTGCACCAGTGGATCGAATCGTTCCACGCCTTTCCCAAGCCGATCATCGCCGCCGTGGAAGGCCCCGCCGCCGGCGCCGGCTTTTCGCTGGTGCTGGCCTGCGACTACGTGGTGGCCGCCAGCGACGCCAAGTTCGTGATGGCCTACGTCAAGGTCGGCCTGACCCCCGACGGCGGTGGTTCGTATGAAATCGCGCGGATGCTGCCGCGCCAGCTGGCCAGCGAAATCCTGATGGAAGGCAAGCCGGTGGACCCGGCCCGGCTGGCACACTTCGGCATCGTCAATCGCGTGGTGCAGCCGGGCCATGCCCTGACCGAGGCACTGCGCATCGCCGAAAACCTGGCCAAGGAATCCCCCAACGCCGTGCGCGGCATGAAATCGCTGATCAACCATGCCGGCACTGCAACGCTGACCGAACACCTTGCCGCCGAGCGCGACAGCTTCGTGGCCGCGCTTCATCACAAGGACGGCGGTGAAGGCATCACGGCGTTCCTTGAGAAGCGCAAGCCGAATTACAGGTAATCGCCACACCTGTAACGCACCTTCGACAACGATCACAAAATAAAGACACTGCGGAGAGAGACAAAGATGAGCAGCAACGTATCGCACTTTGAAGGTACACGCCCCGTGGCAGACCAGCAGCGTTTCGATGTGGGCGCGCTGGAAGCCTGGATGCGCGAGCATGTCGAGGGCTTTGCCGGCCCGCTGACCGTCGAGCAGTTCAAGGGCGGCCAGTCCAACCCCACGTTCAAGCTGATCACGCCGGGCCAGACCTACGTGATGCGCGCCAAGCCGGGCCCGAAGTCGAAGCTGCTGCCGTCCGCCCACGCCATCGAACGCGAATACCGCGTGATGAAGGCGCTGGCCGGCACGGACGTCCCGGTGGCTCACATGTACGCGCTGTGCGAGGACGAAGACGTGATCGGCCGTGCGTTCTACATCATGGAATTCGTCAGCGGCCGCGTGCTGTGGGACCAGTCGCTGCCCGACATGACCGCGACCGAACGCGGCGCGATCTATGACGAGATGAACCGCGTCATCGCCGCGCTGCACTCGGTGGACTACAAGGCCATCGGCCTGGCCGACTACGGCAAGCCCGGCAACTACTTCCAGCGCCAGATCGAACGCTGGAGCAAGCAGTACAAGCTGTCGGAGACCGAATCGATCCCGGCCATGGACCAGCTGATCGCCTGGCTGCCCGATCATATTCCGCAGGAAGACCTGGACCTGACCAGCATCGTCCATGGTGACTACCGGCTCGACAACCTGATGTTCCACCCGACCGAGCCGCGCGTGCTGGCGGTGCTGGACTGGGAACTGTCGACGCTGGGCCACCCGATGGCCGACTTCGGCTACCACTGCATGAGCTGGCATATCGCGCCGGGCCAGTTCCGCGGCATCGCCGGCCTGGACCACAAGGGGCTGGGCATTCCCGACGAGGCCGCCTATCGCCGCCTGTACGAGCAGCGCACCGGCCGCCAGATCACCGGCGACTGGAATTTCTACCTCGCCTTCAGCATGTTCCGGATCGCCGGCATCCTGCAGGGCATCATGAAGCGCGTGGTGGACGGCACGGCATCGTCGGCGCAGGCCCTCGACGCCGGCAAGCGCGCACGCCCGATGGCGGAGATGGGCTGGGAGTACGCGAAGAAGTCGGCGGCTTGAGCAAGGCCGCCTCCGATGTGATGTGTTGCTCCCCCTGCCCGCCCGTTGGAAGGGGGAGCGAAGATCACATATTGATGACGTCATCAGACAACTGAGCACCAACCCGCACCTCACCCGCGCTCGTCTGCCATCTGCCCTGGCGCCGCACCTCCCTCCCTGACGGCCGCATTGTTGCTACATTTAGCGGCATCCGACTACGTGTTTTCCCGATAGACCCAACCTCAAAGCGGGCCTACACTCCCATCCAATCGTTGTACGACGACTGATGATAAGTGTTGACTGGAGACACAGCATGACCTCTTCTCGCCGCCAATTCCTTGGCCAGCTTCCGGGCCTCGCGGCTCTTGGTGCCGTTGGTACGTCCGGCATCCTGGCGCCCGCTTCGGCGTGGGCGCAGGACAAGTGGCCGAGCCGCCCAATCCGCCTGGTAGTGCCCTATCCCGCCGGCGGCTCGTCCGACATCATCGCGCGCCTGATCAGCAAGCAGCTGGGCGAAGCACTGGGCCAGCCAATCGTGGTGGACAACCGCCCGGGTGCCAACGGCAACATCGGCGCCGCCATGGTGGCGCAGGCCGGCACGGAAAACCACACGCTGCTGCTGTGCGACGTTGGCGCGCTGGCGATCACCCCGTCGGTCTATACCAAGCTCACGTTCAACCCTGATAAGGATCTCAAGGGCGTGGCCATGCTGGCCTATTCGCCGCACCTGCTGGTCGTGCATCCGTCCGTGCCCGCGAACAACCTCAAGGAACTGGTCGAACTGTCGCACAAGCAGGCGCTCAACTTCGCCGTCACGGCCATCGGCAGCGCTCCGCACCTGGCAGGCGTGGCCGTGCAGCAGGCCACCAAGGCCGGCTGGCAGTACGTGCCTTACAAGGGCGGCGCGCAGGCGATTGCCGATACGGTTGGCGGTACCGCCCAGGTGCTGATGAACGGCATGCTGGCGACCTATCCGCACGTGCAATCGGGCAAGCTCAAGCTGCTGGCCGTGTCCAAACGCACCCGCATGGCGCTGGTCAGCCAGACGCCGACGATTGCCGAAAGCGGCGTGCCGAACTTCGAATCCGGGACGTGGCAAGGCGTGATGGCGCCGGCCGGCATGCCCGATGCGCTGGTCCAGCGCATCAACACCGAGCTGGTGAAGATCATCCGCACGCCGGAGATCCGCGCCAACCTGGCCGGCCAGGGCGCCGAGGTCGTAACGATGTCCCCGGCCGACACCACCAAGTGGTTCCAGGCCGAGGAAAAACGCTGGGCACAAGTCGTGAAGGCGGCTGGGGTCAAGCTGGACGCATAAATCCGGCAGTCACAAGAAGCAGAACTGAAACGGGCGCGAATTTCGCGCCCGTTCTTTATTGCTGGCCGGCTGGGGCTGCCGTGGCAGCCGCGCGGCCTGCCACGCGACTCAGTCGCCCAGTGCCACGCCCTCGCGGCGCGGGTCCGCGCCACCGGCCCAGACTGCCCTGCCGTTGACAGTCTTGCGCATGATGGCCTGCGTGCCGCTGGTCATCTCGATCTCGGCCACCTGATGGCCTTGCTGCTTCAGCGCCTGCACCAGCTGCGGCGTGACCAGGCCACGCTCCACCTCGGTGGGGCCATTGCGGCTGCCGAAGTTGGCCATGCCCACGGCCTGCTGCACATCCATGTCCCAATCGAGCAGGCCCACCAGCGTCTTCGACACGTACTCGATGATCTGCGAGCCGCCCGGCGAACCGAGCGCGGCCACCAGCTTGCCGCTCTGGCGGTCGAACACCAGCGTCGGCGCCATCGACGAACGCGGACGCTTGCCCGGCTGCACGCGGTTGGCCACCGGCTTGCCATTTTCGGTCGGCGTGAACGAGAAGTCGGTCAGCTGGTTGTTGAGCATGAAGCCGCGCACCATGATGTGCGAGCCGAAATACGACTCGATGGTGGTCGTCATCGACAACGCACCGCCACGGTTGTCCACGGCCACGATCTGCGACGTGGAAATACGCGGCGGCGAGCGATCCGGCGCGAACGACACCTTCACGCCCGGCGGCGTGCCCGGCTGCGCCTTGCCCATGCTCTGGTCGCCGATCAACGCCGCGCGCTCGGCAAGGTAGCCCGGACTGACCATCGCGGCCACGTCCACCGGCACGAAATCGGCGTCGGCCACATAGAGGCCCCGGTCCGCATAGGCCAGCCGGTCGGCTTCGGCGATGGCGTGGACGGCCAGCGGATTTGGCTCCATCAGCGACGGCAGGTCGACCTTCGTCGGCTTCAGGCTGGCCAGCGCATAGCGCGGGTCACGCTTTTCCAGCGCCTCCAGCGTGCCGAGGATCTGCGCAATGGCAATGCCGCCCGACGACGGCGGCGGCATGCCGCAGATCTTGTACTGCCGGTAGTCGGTACACACCGGCACGCGCACCTTGGCCTTGTAGCCCTTCAGGTCCGCCTCCGACAGGCTGCCCGGGTTCTGATGGCCGTTGACCCTGGCCGCGATATCGCGCGCGATCGGCCCGTTGTAGAACACGTTCGGACCACTCTTCGCAATCTCGCGCAGCGTCTGCGCCAGTTGCGGATTCCTGACGATCGTGCCGACCGGCTTCGCCTTGCCCTGCGCGTCCAGGAAGTAGGCCGTCATCTCGGGCGACCCGCCCATGAACTTGTCTGCCGCCACCTGCGTGTAAAGCCGCTGCGACATCGGGAAGCCCTTGTCCGCCAGCCGGATGGCCGGCTGGAACAGGCGCGCCCAGGGCAGCCGCCCGTGCTCGCGATGGGCCATCTCCAGCGCGCGCAGCACGCCGGGCACACCCACCGACCGGCCGCCAATCTGGCCTTCCGAGAATTCCATCGGCTTGCCATCGGCACGCATGAACAGGTTTTCGGTGGCACCGGCCGGCGCGGTTTCGCGGCCGTCGTAGGCCTGCACGCGCTTGCCATCCCAGTACATGATGAACGCGCCGCCGCCGATGCCCGTGGCTTGCGGCTCCACCAGCGTGAGGACGGCCTGCATCGCCACGGCGGCGTCGATGGCCGACCCGCCGGCCCGCAGGATCTCGCGGCCCGCCTCGGTGGCCAGCGGATTCGCGGCCGCCGCCATGTGCTTCTGCGCGTAGGTGGTAGTCATGTCCGGGCGATAGCCCGACGACACTTCGGGCGCCGGCGGCATCGCCGCCTGCGCGGGGGGCGCAGAGGCCGGCGTGGCCGAGGCGGCGGGTGTGCCGGCGCCCTTGTCCGGCGTTCCGCAGGCCGCCAGCAACGCGGTCAGCGCCACGGCCAGCGCGCCACGCCAGCGCAGTGAATCGGAATGATGCGCGGTCGGGTCCGCGGAACGGGGTGCCACTGCTTCAGTCATGCCGTGTCTCCTGGTGGAAATCTCCGGCGATTGTAGCGGCGAAAAAGGCTGACGGCGGTGCGAATCGTCTGAAAGCCGGTCTTGCGTTTCGGGGCATTTTTTCCTATGCGGCCGACGCCAGCCGGCGCGGCGGCGTGGCATGTCCAGCGGGGCACCATATTTTGTCCATTTAGCTCAACCCCATCTGCCCGCCTGCGCCGTTTCATGGCCAGGGCGCACCTCGCGCCGGTTGCATGCCACAGGAGAACACCATGCGCAACGGGCTTTCCGCATTCCTCACGCCGGGAACGGCCGCGCTGTGCGCCGTCCTGGTACTGGTCGCATGCAGCGGACTGCCGCCCGCCGGGCCCGCAGCGCATCCGGCAGAGCCGTCGCCGCCCCCGGTGCCCGCGCCCACGCCGCCGTACATCCTGCAGCCCCCGGCGGACAAGCCCGGCAAGCCGGCGGCATCGCAGGACTGCAGCCAGTTGCGCGAGGCCGCCGTGCGCTGAGCGGCGATCTATACTCGATGCCATGACGCCTGCCAGCCCCGCCCCCGATATCGCTGCGCTGCCCGACGCCGACCTGATGCGCTTGGTGGCCGGCGGCGTCATCGAGGCCCCGATCGGCGAACTGTTCCGCCGCCACAACGGCGGCCTCTTCAACTATGTTGCCTGGCTGTGCCGGGGCGACACCGGCGAGGCCGAGGATATCGCGCAGAAGACGTGGATCCAGCTGATGACCCGCTGCGGCGACTACACGCCCACCGCCGCATTCCGCACCTTCCTGTTCCAGATCGCACGCAATGCCTGGCTGGATCAGGTGCGCAGCGCGCATGCCCGGCTGCGTGAATCGATCGACGAACACGAACCGGCCATGCCGGTCGACGACCTGACACCCGAGACCGAGGCGCAATTGCGCGAGCATCTGGCCAGCGTACGCCAGGCACTGCTGCAGTTGCCCGTGGCACAGCGCGAGGTGGTGGTGCTGCGCTTCTTCAGCGAGATGAGCGTCGAGGAGATCGCCGCGATGCTGGGCGAGAAGTTCGAGACGGTGAAGAGCCGGCTGCGCTATGCGTTTGCCCGGCTGCGCACGGTGCTGGCCGATGGCAGCATGGTGCCCGGGGAGCCCCGGCCATGACGACACGGCAACCCGGCCAATCTGGCCACGGCGCCGCCGAACGTTTTATCGCTGGCGAAGACCGGCTGTCCGCGCTGTTGCGCGACGTGCCGCGCTTTGGCGCGCCCGCAAGCCTGGCCAGCGCCGTGACCACCGCCGCCCGCGCGGTGCAGGCGCGCATGGCGGCCGAGGCCGAACGCGATGCGGTGCGGGCATCCGCGCCGCCACCCACTTTTACCGCGCCGCCCACGCTGTCCGGCAGCGTGCTGCGCGAGGCCGCGCGATTGCAGGCCGCACAGGCCGCGCGCCGCGATGTCGTGTTCGATCAGGTGTTGCAGGGCAAGCCCGCCGACGATGTCCTGGGTGCGCCGGTCTCCGCGCCGACCGAGGCATGGTTGCAGACGCAGGCCGCACAGCATCGTGACGGTGCGGCTTCCGCGGCGGCCGTCGCGCCGCCACCTGCCGCGCGCGCCACTGCCGTGTCGCGCTGGTGGCGGTCGCTCGGCGTCGCGGCCACCGCGTTTGCCGTGGCGGGACTGGCCACCAGGATCGTGCTGAGCCAGCTCGATGACGGCACGCCAACGACGGCCTCGCTATCGTCGAATGTCGTCATCGCCGACAACGCAGAACCCGCAACCCGAGACGACCCGGCGCTGGCGTCCGCACCTTCGTCGAGCGCCGCGCCTGCAATCGGAGCACCGCCCCCCGCTGCCGCGCAGCACACGCAGACCGCGGAAGCGCCGCCGGCTGCCGCCCCGGAGCGCGCGGCACCACACGCGGCGCCTGTGCGTCGGCCGACCACGCCATCGCCCACGGCCCGCAAGGAACCCGCACCGGCGCCGGCGCCTGATCCAGCGCCCGCTTTTGCACCTTTGCCCGCACCGGCAGCCGCCGCTGCGGAATCCATGCCTCCGGCACCGGCTGCCCCTGCCGCACCGGCTATCCTGGCCGCGCCGCCGCCGATGGCATCCGCGCAGGTCCAGACCGACGTTGCACCGGCACCCCCGTCCGCAGCCGCACCGGCCCCCGCACCGGGCGGGGGCGCTGAAGCACGCGCACGGCGCGTGCCGCAGTCGGCGTACATGGCGGCGCCTGCGCCGGCGCCGGCCGAATCGCCCGCCGCTTCAACGGCCACGGCAAAGGCGGCTGTGCCGGAAGCGCGAAAAGCGGCCATCGTCACGCTGGAGGACGATCCCGCTTCGGTCGCCATGCAGTGGCGCCCCGGCAATGGTCTGCACGTCTGGAGCGCCGAGCCCGACAATGCGGCCGTGCGCGACTGGGTGGCACGGCTGTGGGCGGCCATGCCGGCCGATGTGCGTCCCGTGGCGCCTTACGATATCCAGCGCGACGACGCACTCGCGCGCGGCCAGTTGCGCATCGAACCGGGCGCCGACCCGCCTGGCGTCAAATAGGCGCTGAAACGAAAAACGGGAGGCCGATGCCTCCCGTCTTCCTTTCCGGCCGCGCATCGGGGCGCGTTCCGGGCCCGATGGACCACCGCGTTACAGCGTGGTGAACGACCAGTTCAGGTTCACGCCCTGCCCGTTCAGCGTACCGCTGACGGTCACGTTGTAGCGCGTCTTGCCGGCCAGCGGCGCGGTCGGCGTGCAGATCGCCAGGCCGCCCGCAGCGCTGGACATGCCCGAGGTGCGCGCATCCACCTTCTCGCACGGCACGCTGTTGCCTGCTGCATCGGTGATCGAGAACGTGTCGGCATTGAACGCCAGCGACGTGTTCACCGCCTGCACCGTCACCGGATAGCCCATGGTCTTGCCCGCGTAGGCCGGCGCCGGATTCGGGCTTTCGTTGTTGACCCAGCTGACCGGCACATCGGCCTGGCCGTTGTACGGGTACGCCACCATCTGGTTGTCGGCGCCGCCCTGTCTGCGGTCGGCCAGGTCGATGGTCTGGAAGTAGTACGCCTGCGTGCCGCCGCTGCTGCCCGCGCCCACGCTTTCGGCAAACCCGCTGCCGGCCGATCCGTAGCTGCCCAGCAGGGCCGCGCGATGGAACGGGGCATCGACCAGATCGATCACGAGCTGATCCTTCGGCGTCATCGACAGGCTGGCGCCCGCCTGCGACGTCCAGCGATTGGCGCCGGCCACCACTTCGGCCGTGGCGTTGCTCGGGTACGCGGCCTGGATGCGGTCGTTCGGGGCCGCGCCGGTATAGCCGGTCTTGCCCGATTGCTCATCGTGCGTCAGCGTGTTGTTGGCCAGCATGTAGGCCGTGTGGTTCTGGGCCACGGTGTTGAGCGGGTCGCGCGCGGTCAGCGGGGCCAGGCCCACCTGCTCGCGGCGATAGTTGGCGTAGCACAGGCCGGCGCTGCGCGCATCGGCCAGCACCTTGTAGCCGGATACGCCCGTGCCACGCGCGGGCAGCAGCGCGACCGAGCCGGTCACCGGTGCCGGCGCGGCGCCGGTCACGGTGTAGCAGGCGCGGTCGGTGCCGCCGGCAGTCGGCGCGGCGGCGGCCTGGCCGCTGGCGGCCGACGGGGCGGCGGCCCCCGATTGGGCCGCGCTGCCGCTGCCGCTGCCGCCCGAAGCGGTTGCCGAGCCGCCGCCGTCACCGCCGCCGCAGGCGGCCAGTGTCAGGGCCGCACAGGCGGCGATGGCGCCGAGTGCAATGGGCCGTCCGTTGATGAAAGCAGTGCGCAAGAGTTTCCCTGGCATGTCAGCGTGCCTCGATGTGATAGGTCTGGATTGGGGAAACTGCCCGCATCCCGGTGTGTGGGCCGGGACGACGCCTGGGCGCTGCTGCGCCGCCATATGAGGCGTCGGGGACAGATGGAACGCAGTGATGGTAGGGACGCCCGCCACCATCGTCCACCTTTCGAACACTTTCTTACGCTGTGATCCGAGCGCGCTGCACGCGCGCGGCGCCGCCAGTGGTGAATCAGGCCGCGGGCGCGGTCGAGACATCGCCCATGCCGCTGCCGAGCGACGTCATGACCGCCATCAGCTGTTCGCGCAGCCAGCGGTTGGCGCCATCGTTTTCGCCGCCCGCATGCCAGTACAGGTGCAGTTCCAGCGACGGCACCTTGAACGGCAGCGACAGCAGCCGGTTGGCATAGGGCTCGTTGGCGATGCGCGCGTAGCGCAGCGGCAGCGTGGCCAGCAGGTCCGTGCAGCTGACCACGCGGCAGGCGGCCGCATAGTGCTGGCAGCGCAGCCGCACACGGCGCGTCAGGCCCATGCGGTGCAACGCCTGGTCCTCCAGCCCCGCCCCGCGCCGGCGCGACGACACGTGCACGTGTTCGGCCGCCAGATAGCGTTCCAGCGTCAGTTCCTTCTTCACCAAGGGATGGTCACGGCGGGCCAGCACCACCATCGGGTCAGACATGAAGGCGCTGTGATGGATGGCCGGCGACACCGGCAGCAGGATGTCGATGGCGGTATCCAGCGTGCCGGCCAGCAGTTCGGACTCCATCTCGCGGCGGTCGAAGCGGATTGCCGCGATTTCCACGTGCGGCGCCATGGCGGTCACGCGCGCCATCAGCGGCGGCAGCAGCGTGCTTTCCAGCGCGTCGCGCATGCCGATGGTGAAGCGCCGCGTGGTGTTGGCGGGATCGAAGTGCGGGGTGTCCTGCAGTGTCCGCGCAAACGACTGCAGCGCGCCGCGCACCTCGCCCGCCAGCGACCGCGCGAGCGGCGTGGGCGCCATGCCCTGCCCGCGCCGCTCGAACAGCGGATCGTCGAACAGCGTGCGCAGCCGCCCAAGCGCATGGCTCACGGCCGGCTGCGTCAGGTTCAGCTGCCGCGCCGCAGCCGTGATGCTGCCTTCGCTGTAGATGGCGTCGAACACGACGAAGAGATTGAGGTCGATCCGGCTGAGTTGCATGGCACCTTCCCGCACGCGTGCTTTACTGAGGCATCAATGTCGCGCATTCTGGCACGGAATGCACAAGATTGATACTGACCAATCCAGAAAATTCATTTTTCTTATTAGTCACGTTCCGATAGAGTAGCCACAGTCGGCACGGCGTGCCTATCGAACAACCCCGAGGAGACCCCATGCAATTCGAATATTCGCCCAAGGTCAAGGAGATGCAGGCCAGGCTGCTGGCTTTCTTCGACAAGCACATCTACCCGAACGAAAAGCGTTTCTACGCCGAGGTGCAGGCCAACCGCGAGGCCGGAAACGCATGGGTGCCGACCAAGGTTGTCGAAGAACTGAAGCCGCTGGCCCGCGAAGCCGGCCTGTGGAACCTGTTCCTGCCGCGATCGAAGCGGGCCCCGGAAGGCCTGTCGAACCTGGAATACGCGCCGATGTGCGAGATCATGGGCCGGGTGCCCTGGTCGGCCGAAGTGTTCAACTGCGCCGCGCCGGACACCGGCAACATGGAAACGCTGGAGCGGTACGCATCCGAGGAACTGAAGGATCAATGGCTCGAACCGCTGCTGCGCGGCGAGATCCGTTCGGCGTTCCTGATGACCGAGCCGGCCGTGGCATCGTCGGACGCCACCAATATCGAATGCCGCATCGAGCGCGACGGCGACCACTACGTGATCAACGGCACCAAGTGGTGGTCGTCGGGCGCCGGCGACCCGCGCTGCAAGGTCTACATCGTGATGGGCAAGACCGACCCCCAGGCGGGCCGCCATGAGCAGCAGTCGATGATCGTGGTGCCGGCCGACACGCCGGGCATTACCATCAAGCGCTTCCTGCCCGTGTTCGGCTACGACGACGCGCCGCACGGCCACATGGAAATCGAACTGAAGAACGTGCGCGTGCCGGCCAGCAACATCCTGCTGGGCGAGGGCCGCGGCTTCGAGATCGCGCAGGGCCGCCTGGGCCCGGGCCGTATCCACCACTGCATGCGCAGCGTCGGCGTGGCCGAGCGCGCGCTGGAACTGATGTGCAAGCGCAGCCTGGAGCGCGTGGCGTTCGGCAAGGAAGTGGCCCGTCAGGGCGTGACGCAGGAGCGCATCGCCGAAGCCCGCTGCGATATCGAGATGGCGCGCCTGCTGACGCTGAAGGCGGCCTACATGATGGACACCGTGGGCAACAAGGTGGCCAAGGCCGAGATCGCGATGATCAAGGTGGTGGCACCGAACGTGGCGCTGCGCGTGATCGACTGGGCCATCCAGGTGCACGGTGCCGCGGGGGTGTCCGGCGACTTCCCGCTGGCCAACTGGTGGGCGCACCAGCGCACGCTGCGCCTGGCCGACGGCCCGGACGAGGTGCACCGCAACGCCATCGCCAAGCTGGAACTGGCCAAGCACATGAACGTCAGCGCCGACAGCATCCGGATGCCCGTGACGCGCGGCTCCTGACAGGCCCGGCGGCCTGCCCCGAGCGACAAGCCCGGCCTCGTGCCGGGCTTTTTCATGTGCTGCCAGCAGGGTTATTCACTCTGTGCTTAAATGCCCCGGCCAATCTTCCATGGAGAGCGTTGCACATGATCGACGTCTACACCTGGGCCACTCCGAACGGCCACAAGGTCCATATCATGCTTGAGGAATGCGGCCTGGCGTACAAGGTCCATCCCATCAATATCGGTGCCGGCGACCAGTTCGGCGCCGATTTTCTCAAGATCAGCCCCAACAACAAGATTCCGGCGATCGTCGACAGCGACGGCCCCGACGGCCAGCCGATCTCGCTGTTCGAATCGGGCGCGATCCTGCTGTACCTGGCCGGCAAGACCGGCAAGTTCCTGCCCGACGACGTACGCGGCAAGTACGACGCGCTGCAGTGGCTGATGTTCCAGATGGGTGGGGTCGGCCCCATGCTCGGCCAGGCGCACCACTTCCGGATCTATGCACCGGAAAAGATCGAGTACGCGGTGAACCGCTATACCAACGAGGCCAGGCGACTGTACGGCGTGATCGACAAGCAGCTGTCGGCACACGCCTGGCTGGCCGGCGACAGCTATTCGATCGCCGACATTGCCACGTTCCCGTGGCTGCGCAGCTGGCAGAACCAGGGCGTGGAACTGGACGACTATCCGCACCTCAAACGCTGGTTCAACGAAATTGCAGAGCGTCCGGCCGTGAAGCGCGGCGTGGAGGTGCTGGCCAAGGAGCGCAAGCCGCTGCAGTCGGACAAGGAACGCGAGATCCTGTTCGGTGCCACGCAGTACCAGCGGCGCTAGGGACATGGCGTCACCCGTACGGGTGGCGTGTCCGGCACGGATTCACGCCACCCGACGGGTCCGGCCGTTGCCGGAATGACACAGAAATGAGAATCGATGCCGCATATGGCATCGGGTGTCGGGCTCGGGTGACAACGCCCGTCCCGGCAGGGGCGCGCGAATATCGGTATCGCAATGGGTGGAAACCGGAGCGTGCGCTGAAGGCTGGCCGGATGCCCAATGGACCGCGTGGCGCGGATTTCCGCCCACGGACGGATTTTGGGCATCCCGTGGGAGGGCGTCTGTGGTGACTGCCCGGCGCCGCAACTGTGCCGCATTGGCGACAGGTGTATCGCTTACGATGAGGAACTGGCACCGATAGAACGACCAACTATAAGTTGTCGTTCCGCATAGATCGAGCCCTTAGTCTCGATCGACTTAGCGACTTAGTATCCACACAGCAGCATATGACAGCAGACCCACTCAAGCTGTTCGGGCGACATTTGACCTGGTTGCGCAAGCAGCGCGGCTGGTCTCAGGAAGCGCTGTCGCTGGAAAGCGGCCTGGCCCGATCCTACCTCAGCGGCATCGAGCGCGGCACGCGCAATGTTGCGCTCTATAACATTTGTACCCTCGCAGACACGCTCGGTGTTTCGCCAACCGAGATGCTTGACTTTTCGAAGCATCGACCGGAAGAGGCGCAGGAAGCCGCCCGCTCGCCGTTCGACGCCGAGCAGTCACCCTCGGTACAGGCAACGCTGCGCTATATGGCAGACCTCAGCGATGTCGATCGCGATGTCGTGGCTGGCGTGGCACGGGCGCTGGCGCGGCGGCACGCTCGCTGAAACGCCCCGCCCAGGGCGGGGCGCACGCAGGCTCAGACGTTGAGCATGCCCTGCTGCTCGATAAAGGCAATCACCTGGTCCAGGCCCTGCCCTGACTTCACGCTGCCCATCACGAACGGACGATCGCCACGCATCTTGCGCGTATCGCTTTCCATGATGTCGAGCGACGCCCCCACGTAGGGCGCCAGGTCGGTCTTGTTGACCACCAGCAGGTCGGACTTCGTAATCCCCGGTCCGCCCTTGCGAGGAATCTTCTCCCCCCCCGCCACATCGATCACATAGATCGTCAGATCGGACAGTTCCGGGCTGAAGGTCGCGGCCAGGTTGTCGCCGCCCGATTCGATGAACACCACGTCGGCATCCGGAAACCTGGCCAGCATGCGGTCCACGGCCTCCAGGTTGATCGAAGCGTCCTCGCGGATGGCCGTATGCGGGCAGCCGCCCGTTTCCACGCCCATGATGCGCTCGGCCGGCAAGGCGCCCGAGATGGTCAGCAGGCGCTGGTCTTCCTTGGTGTAGATGTCGTTGGTGATGGCCACCAGGTCATAGCGGTCGCGCATGGCCTTGCAGAGCATTTCCAGCAAGGTGGTCTTGCCGGAGCCCACGGGGCCGCCCACGCCAACGCGCAGCGGAGGATTCTTCTTGGTACGGGTCATGATTCGGTCCAGGAACGCTAGGAGCGGAAAAGCCGGGAATACTGGGTTTCGTGTCGCGCGGACAGCAGGCCCAGCATGGGAGAAAACGTGGAAAGCTGCGGCGGGTCGGCATCGGCGCGACGGGCCGCCTCGTCCACGGTGTCGAGCACATGGCGGTGCAGGCCGCGCAGGATCTGCTGGCCGGCCACCTGGCCCAGCGGCACCGCCTTGAGCGCGGCGGCCACCTGGTTCTCGGCCCAATTGAAGGCGTAGGCGGCCAGCCCTTCGCGGGCATCGATATCCAGCGCCACGCACGCCGCGGCAAAGGCCGTGGGCAGGCACAGCGGCGACAGGCTGCGCAGGGTGTCGCGCAGCGCCGCATCGCCCCATTCCATCTGGCCGATCAGCCTGGCCAGCGACCAGCCCATCTGCTCGGTTTCGAGCCGCAATTCGGACGTTTCGCGGGTCACGTGGAACCAGTCGTTCCAGCGGGCGACCTCCGCCGCGTCCCGCTGCCGCCAGGCACGATGCAACAGCAGCCAGACCGGCGCCTCGCATTGGGCCTGCACCTGCACGAGGTTGTCGCGAATCCAGTGCTCGGCCGTTGCCGCGTCGCTGACGAGCCCGCAATCGATGGCCGCCTCAAGCCCTTGCGAATAGCTGAACCCGCCAATGGGCAATGCCGGCGATGCCAGGTGCAGCAGGGAGATCAGTTGGTGGAGCGCGGTCATGGCGAATGGCTCCGTTTGCATGTTGTTGGCAACGTGGCGGGCTTACCCTCTCCCCCAGCCCCTCTCCCGCCCGCGGGAGGGGGGAGAGAACCCGCAGCGGTGGCATCGGGGACCGCTGCGCTGGCATGGCAGCCGGTCGGCTCCCTTCTCCCGCGCGCGGGAGAGGGGTCGGGGCAGAGGGCAAGCGTCTGATTCACGATGCCATCCGGTTAATGCTTGTGCCCGCAGTGTTCGTCATGCACATGGCCGTGGTCGTGACCGTGCCCGTGATCGTGCCCGTGAGCGTGGTCGTGCCCGTGGTCGTGGTCGTGGTCGTGGTCGTGACCATGCCCGTGATGCTCGTGGAACACCGCCTGGGCCGCCGCGTAGTCTTCGGCGAAGGTCGCGTCGTGGCCGTGCTTGTGGCCCCCGCCGTAGGCGCCCGCCTCGGGCTCGAATGGCTGTTCGGCGCGTTCGATCTGCACGCCCAGGCGCGTCAGCATGTCGGCCAGCACCGGATCGTATTCCAGGCGCAGGTAGTCGCGCCCCACTTCCACCGGCGTGTGGCGGTTGCCGAGGTGATACGCGGCGCGCATCAGGGCGAGTGGGTCGGTGGCCGTCACCTGCAGCACCGATTCCGGCGCGGCCTGCACCTCGACGAAGGTACCGTCTTCGGCCACCAGCAGGTCGCCGCCGCGCAGTACGGTGCCGCGCGGCAGGAACAGCGCCGCTTCGGCGCCGTTGTCGAGCGCCGCGCGCAGGCGGCTCTTGCTGCGGTCGCCGAACGGCAGGACCAGCTTGGGGGCGCGCCGCACCAGCACGGGTGCGATACCGTGCGGCGCGGGCAGGACTTTGTCGATCTTGATCACGGCTTCAGCTTCAGAACAGGAAGTAGCGTTGCGCCATCGGCAGCACCGTGGCGGGCTCGCACATCAGCAACTGGCCGTCGGCCACCACCTGGTAGGTTTCGGGGTCCACGGTCACGTGCGGCTGCCAGTCATTGTGAACCATATCGCGTTTGCTGACCGTGCGGCATCCGCGCACGGCGGCCAGTGTCTTGGCCAGACCGTAGCGCCCGCCCACATCGGCCGCCAGTGCCGCCTGCGAGACAAACGTCAGCGACGACTTCGGCAGTGCACCGCCGGCCGACGCGAACATGGGCCGGTAATGCACCGGCTGCGGCGTCGGAATCGACGCATTGGGGTCGCCCATGGCCGCCGCCGCGATCATGCCGCCCTTCATGATCAGGCTCGGCTTCACGCCGAAGAACGCCGGCTTCCACAGCACCAGGTCGGCCCACTTACCCACCTCGATCGAGCCCACCTCGTGCGCGATGCCGTGCGTCAGCGCCGGGTTGATCGTGTACTTGGCGATATAGCGCCGCACGCGGAAATTGTCGTGGCCACCGCGCGCGTCGTGCGGGTCGCCGGGCAGCTTGCCGCGCTGGGCCGCCATCTTGTGCGCGGTCTGCCAGGTGCGGATGATGACCTCGCCCACGCGGCCCATGGCCTGGGAATCGCTGGAAATCATCGAGAACGCGCCCAGGTCGTGCAGGATGTCCTCGGCGGCGATGGTCTCGCGCCGGATGCGCGATTCGGCAAACGCGATGTCCTCGGCGATGGCCGGATCCAGGTGATGGCAGACCATCAGCATGTCCAGGTGCTCGTCCAGCGTGTTCACCGTGTACGGCCGCGTGGGGTTGGTCGACGACGGCAGCACGTTCGATTCCCCGCACACCTTGATGATGTCCGGCGCATGGCCGCCGCCCGCGCCCTCGGTGTGGTACGTATGGATCGTGCGGCCCTTGAATGCGGCGATGGTCGCCTCGACGAATCCGCCTTCGTTGAGCGTGTCGGTGTGGATGGCCACCTGCGTGTCGGTATCGTCCGCCACGGACAGGCAGGTGTCGATGGCCTGCGGCGTGGTGCCCCAGTCCTCGTGCAGCTTCAGGCCGATGGCGCCCGCTTCCACCTGTTCGGTCAGCGGCCCCGGCTGGCTGGCGTTGCCCTTGCCCAGGAAGCCGATGTTCATCGGGTAGGCATCGGCCGCCTGCAGCATGCGCTCCATGTACCACGGCCCCGGCGTGACGGTGGTGGCAAACGTGCCTGTGGCCGGCCCGGTGCCGCCGCCGATCATCGTGGTCACGCCGCTCATCAGCGCCTCGTCGATCTGCTGCGGGCAGATGAAGTGGATGTGCGTGTCGATGCCGCCCGCCGTGACGATCATGCCCTCGCCCGCGATCACCTCGGTGCCGGGGCCCACGACGATGGTCACGCCCGGCTGGATGTCGGGGTTGCCGGCCTTGCCGATACCCGCGATGCGGCCGTGCTTGAGGCCGATGTCAGCCTTGACGATGCCCCAGTGGTCGATGATCAACGCATTGGTGATGACGGTGTCCACGCAATCCTTCGACATGCGCTGGCTCTGGCCCATGCCGTCGCGAATCACCTTGCCGCCGCCGAACTTCACCTCCTCGCCATAGATCGTGAAGTCCTTTTCCACCTCGATGACCAGGCCGGTGTCGGCCAGCCGCAGGCGGTCGCCGGTGGTGGGGCCGAACATCTCGGCGTAGGCCTGCCGTGAAATCTTCACGCTCATCACAGTGCTCCCATGATCTTGCCGTTGAAGCCGTAGACGATGCGATCGCCGTCGAGCGCCACCAGCTGCACCGTGCGCGACTGGCCCGGCTCGAAGCGCACCGCCGTGCCGGCCGCGATGTCGAGCCGGAAACCGCGCGCGGCCTCGCGGTCGAACGACAGCGCCGCATTGGTTTCGTAGAAGTGGAAGTGCGACCCGACCTGTACCGGACGGTCGCCCGTATTGGCCACGGTCACGCTGACCGTGGCGCGGCCTGCGTTCAGTTCGATCTCGCCGTCCAGCGGCATCAGTTCACCGGGAATCATCGCCTGGCTCCTTTGCGAACGTCAGGCCACCAGCAGGCCAACGCCGTACAGCGCCACGCCCGCCCCGGCCACGCGCGCCATCCAGCCCGCATGGCGACGCAGGAACGCGCCAACGCCGATACCCATCACATGCAGCGTCATGGTGCTGACGGCAAAGCCGCCAACATAGGCCAGCACGCCGGCCAGCGCGGCCGCAGTGGCCGGCAGCTCCGCACCGTGCGCGTAGCCGTGGAACAGCGCAAAGCCGCCGACGATGGCCATGCCGGACAGCGCCGACAGCTTCGCGCGCATCGCCACCAGCAGGCCGATCACGAGCAGCGAGACGGCGATCATCGGCTCCACGGCCGGCAGCGTCACGCCGGCCAGCCCCAGCGCGGCACCCACCAGCATCATCGCGACGAAGGCCAGCGGCAGGCGCAGCATGTCCAGCTTCGACGCCCCCTGGCCGAAGGCACCTTTCGGCGTGGCGATCAGTGCGCTCCAGACACCTACGGCCGCCATCGCGAGCAGGTGGTCGGCGCCCGTGAACGGATGGGCCAGGCCCGCGAACAGGCTGGCGCCCACCGTGGCTGCGTCGTGACCGGGATGGGCGAAGGCGGAGACGGCGGCCAGCGAGAGCGTGGCGCCGGTCAATACGCGGGCGAAAGTCGGGCGTTGCATAGGGTTGGTCCTCTTCTTGTTGAACGTTCGGTTCGGGCGATGGGCCGGGTAATGGATTCAGACGATCGGGTGATGCACGGTGACCAGCTTGGTGCCGTCCGGGAACGTGGCTTCCACCTGGATTTCCGGAATCATCTCGGCCACGCCATCCATGACATCCTCGCGGCGCAGCACCGTGGTGCCTTCGTGCATCAGCTCGGCCACGGTGCGGCCGTCGCGGGCCCCTTCCATGATGGCGGCGGTGATCAGCGCCACCGACTCGGGGTAGTTGAGCTTGAGCCCGCGCGCCCGGCGGCGCTCGGCCAGCAGGGCGGCGGTGAAGATCAGCAGCTTGTCTTTCTCGCGCGGCGTCAGTTCCATGTTGGCTTTTCCGTTCTGGTGTTCTTGTTGGCGTTCTTGTTGGCGTTCTTGTTGGCGTTCTTGTTGGCGTTCTTGTTGATGTGCCGTCAGGTGGCCCAGAGCCGCAGGGGGCGGGCCGGCACGCCGTGGATCGGCATGCGCAGGGTGTTCCAGCAATCGATCATCACGTGGCGCACCGCCTCCATGTCGCGGCCCAGCACGCGGACCAGCAGCATCGACTGGCTCGCCGGTTGCCCACGGCCCGCCAGGCAGGTCACGCCGGCCCGGAGGTCGGGGCGATACGGCAACCGCTCGGCCAGCGATTCGGCCAGTTCCTGCGTGGCGCCCTGCCCCACGGCCCACAGCGTGGCCATAATGGGCAGGCCGTCCATGCCGGCCAGCGCGCCGCGCAACGGCGACGCGGCGTCGAGATGCGACTGCTCGATCCACAGCGCGCGATCCGGGCCGGCAATACGCGTATCGAGCCACAGCGAGCCGCGGGCCCAGTGTTCGCCTGAAGCCAGCCGGCCGAGCACCACCGCGTCCCAGCCGATGGCGCTGCCGCCGGGCGCCACCACCACGTCGGTAGCAAGGCGCGCGCGGGCATCGTCGAACACGATGTTCTCCTGCGGCAGCCAGTCCAGCTGCGCCCCTTCGGCCACTTCGATACGCACCTGCTGCGCCGCGTCACGGCCCTGCGACTTGTACCACTTGGTGGCGCCAGGCGTCGCCAGCACGGCGTGCGCACCGGCTTCCACGGCGATGTCGATATCGAGCAGGTCGCCCCCGGCCACGCCGGCCGGCGGGTGCAGCACCACGCCATGGCAGATGGCCCCTTCCGGGTAGAGCGGCTTCTGCACGCGCAGCGGACCCTCGTGCCGGCGCTCGACCATGGCGGTGCGGCCCGCGCGTTCGGCAAAGCGCAGGCGCAGGCTGGCGTGCCAACCCACGGGCATGGCGAGTGACGAAGGAAAATCCGGATGACGCATGATGAAAGAGGCAGGCGCGGGGCGCGCGGAGGTATCCCACGGATCATAGCGCGCGGCCGCCGTCACCGGAAGGCGCGGCAGCACGCATGCCACTGGCAGGCATCACACCGCGATCAGTTCCCGCACGCCGTCCTGTTCCATCGTCGCGCCCGCGCCCTTGGCCACCACTTCGCCCCGGCTCATCACCACGTAGTGATCGGCCAGATGGCGCGCGAATTCGTAGTACTGCTCCACCAGCAGCACGGTCATGCCGAACTCGTCCACCAGCAGGCGCAGCGCGCGGCCGATGTCCTGGATGATCGACGGCTGGATGCCCTCGGTCGGCTCGTCAAGAATCAGCAGCTGGGGCTCGCTCATCAGCGCGCGGCCGATGGCCAGCTGTTGCTGCTGCCCGCCCGACAGGTCGCCGCCCCGACGCTGGCGCATCGTGCGCAGCACGGGAAACAGTTCGTAGATGCGGTCGGGCACGCCGGCCGGCTTGCCACGGCTGGCGGCGCCGATCAGCAGGTTTTCCTCGACGGTCAGGCGCGGGAAAATCTCCCGTCCCTGCGGCACGTAGGCCAGCCCGGCCGACACGCGCTCATAGGGCGCCTTCTTCTCCAGCGCCTTGCCGTCCCAGCTGACGCTGCCGCTGCGTGTGGGCACCACGCCCATCAGGCATTTGAGCAGCGTGCTCTTGCCCACGCCGTTGCGGCCCAGCAGCGTTGTCAGCTTGCCGTGCGGCACTTCGAACGACACATCGCGCAGGATATGGCTGCCGCCGTAGAACTGGTTCAGTACATTGACCTGCAGCATGGTTATCTTCCCAGGTAGGATTCGATCACGCGCTCGTCGCGCTTGACGGCGTCGAGTGTGCCCTCGGCCAGCAAACTGCCTTCGGCCAGCACCGTCACGCGGCCGGCGTCGCCCGCCAGCGCGGCCACGAACTCCATGTCGTGCTCCACGACCATCATCGAGCAGCTGCCGCGCAGGCTGTTGAGCAGCGCCGCCAGTTGCATGGTTTCCTCGTCGGTCATGCCGGCCACGGGTTCATCGAGCAGCAGCAGCTGCGGCTGCTGCATCAGCAGCATGCCGATCTCCAGACGCTGCTTCTGGCCGTGCGACAGCAGGCCGGCGGGCCGGTAGGCCTCGTCCTCCAGGCCGGTCAGCGCCAGGGTTTCCTCGATCCGGCGGTGCCCTTCGCCGGTCAGCCGCGCACGCAGCGACGACCACCAGCGCTTGTCGGCCTTCATCGCCAGTTCCAGGTTCTCCCACACCGCGTGCTGCTCGAACACGGTGGGCTTCTGGAATTTGCGGCCGATGCCGGTCTGGGCGATCTTCGGCTCGGTCATCCGCATCAGGTCGATGGTCTGGCCCAGGAACACGCGCCCCGTGACGTTGGCGTTGCGCGGGCCGGTCTTGCCGGTGATGACGTCCATCATGGTCGTCTTGCCGGCGCCGTTCGGGCCGATCACGCAGCGCAGTTCGCCATGGTCGATCGACAGCGACAGCTTGTTCAGCGCGCGGAAGCCGTCGAATTGCACGGTCAGGTCCTCGATGTAGAGGATGGGCCCGTGCGTGGTGTCGATGACACCGGGTTCGACGATGCGGCCCAGGCCGGTGGCGTCTCCGCTCTCTGCCTGTTGCAGTCCCAGCGCGGCGTTCATGCGTTGCTCCCTTGTTGCGGCGCCACCGCCGGTTCCTCGGCGGCCGCCTCGATCTTTTCAGCGGCGGTGCGCTCGCCGCGAAGGCGCCGGATCAGGCCCACCACGCCATCGGGCAGGTACAGCGTCACCAGCACGAACATCGCGCCGAGCAGGAACAGCCAGTACTCGGCAAAGTAGGCCGTGAACATGGTCTTGGCGCCATTCACCAGGAATGCGCCGATGATGGGGCCGATCAGCGTGCCGCGGCCGCCCACGGCCACCCACACCGCCATCTCGATCGAGTTCGCCGGCGACATCTCGCCCGGATTGATGATGCCCACCTGCGGCACGTACAGCGCGCCGGCAATGCCGCACAGCACGGCCGAGAACGTCCAGACGAACAGCTTGTAGCCCAGCGGGTTGTAGCCCGAGAACATCACGCGGGTTTCGGCATCGCGCACGGCGGTCACCACGCGGCCCAGCTTCGACGTGACGATGTAGCGGCACGCAACGAAGCCGGCCACCAATGCCAGGAACGTCAGCACGAACAGGGCGGCGCGGGTCTGCGGCGCGGCCACCGCGAAGCCGGCGATGCGCTTGAAGTCCGTGAAGCCGTTGTTGCCCCCGAAACCCGTCTCGTTGCGGAAGAACAGCAGCATCGCG
Source organism: Ralstonia sp. 25mfcol4.1 (assembly GCF_900104095.1). Lineage (GTDB taxonomy): Bacteria > Pseudomonadota > Gammaproteobacteria > Burkholderiales > Burkholderiaceae > Cupriavidus. Next base: position 22,154 of record NZ_FNJO01000002.1, read on the forward strand.
GCGTAGGTCATGGCCTGGGTGATGATCGACAGGTACACGCCCTTGATGCGCGACCGGAACGCGAAGAACCCGAACAGCCACGCCAGCACGCCGGGCACCAGCACCACCAGCAGCAGCGCATACGGCAGGTGCTCGGTGCCATGCCAGAACCAGGGCAGTTCCTTCCAGTCCAGGAACACCATGAAGTCGGGCAGGTCGCTCTTGTAGACACCCTCGCGGCCGATCGAGCGCATCAGGTACATGCCCATCGCATAGCCGCCCAGCGCGAAGAACAGGCCGTGGCCCAGGCTCAGGATGCCGCAGTAGCCCCACACCAGGTCCAGCGCGATGGCCGCCAGCGCAAAGCACATGATCTTGCCGAACAGCGTCAGCGCGTAGGCCGACAGGTGCAGCGGATGGGACTCCGGCAGCACCAGCGCGCAGATGGGCACGCCGATGGCCACGACCACGGTCAGCAGCACCAGCAGCGTCCATACGCGGCCCGAGAACAGCGGCTGGCGCTCCGGCACCGACAGCTTGAACGCCTTGCGGGATGAAGAAGAAAAGCTGCTCATGTCAGGCCTCCGCGCTGCGCCCCTTGAGCGCGAAAAGTCCCTGCGGCCGCTTCTGGATGAACAGCACGATCAGCACGAGGACGAAGATTTTGGCCAGCACCGCGCCGTAGAACGGCTCGATGAACTTGTTGATGATGCCGAGGCCGAACGCCCCGACGATGGTCCCGGCCAGCTGCCCCACCCCGCCGAGCACCACGACCATGAACGAATCGATGATGTACGCCTGCCCGAGGTCGGGGCCCACGTTGCCGATCTGCGACAGCGCGCAGCCGCCCAGCCCGGCGATGCCGGCGCCAAAGGCAAACGCGTAGCTATCCACCTTCCACGTGCGCACGCCCACGCACGCTGCCATGGTTCGGTTCTGCGTGGTGGCGCGCACGAACAGCCCCAGACGGGTACGGTTCAGCACGGCCCACGCCACGGCCACCACGGCCAGCGCGAACAGGATGATGACCACGCGGTTGTACGGGATCACGAGCCCGGCCATGGCATCGAAGCCGCCGCTCATCCACACCGGATTGGCCACCTCCACGTTCTGCGCGCCGAAGATCGTGCGCACGGCCTGCATCAGCAGCAGGCTGATACCAAACGTGGCCAGCAGCGTTTCGAGCGGACGGCCGTACAGGTGCCGCAGCACGATGCGCTCCAGCGCGAAGCCGACCACACCAGCCGCCAGGAACGACGCCGGGAGCGCCGCCACCAGGTACCAGTCGAACGCGTTCGGCGCATAGGCGCGGAACAGCGTCTGCACCACGTACGTGGCATAGGCGCCGATCATCAGAAACTCGCCGTGCGCCATGTTGATGACGCCGATCAAGCCATACGTGATGGCCAGGCCCAGCGCCGCCAGCAGCAGCACGCTGCCCAGGCTCAGGCCGGCGAACAGGTTGCCCAGCAGTTCGGCGCGGCGCTGTTCGCTGCGCAACTGGTCGATGGCCTGCTGGGCGGCCACGCGCACGTCTTCGTCGGGCTCCTTGTACTTGCCGGCATCGTCCTTTTCCATCAGCGGCATCAGCTTCTGGCGCGACTGCGGGTTGCGGTCGCTGCCCAGGATGCGGATGGCATCGAGCCGTGCATCGCGTGTGGCCTCGGTGCCCTGCGCCAGTACGGTATTGGCCCAGATCACATCCAGGCGGGCGCGCAGCCCGGCATCGGCCTCGGCCTTGCGGGCCGCTTCGACCGCCTCGCGCGACGCGTTCTCGGGCTGGTCGAACAGCGTGTTGATGGCCTGCGTGCGTACCGCGATGTCCGGCGACTGCAGCAGCAGGCTGCTGGCGGCACTGTCGACGATGGTGCGCAGGCTGTTGTTCAGCGTCAGCGATTCCAGCGCGTCGCTCTTGACGGCGACGGGCTTGCCGCTGATCGCATCGAGATATTTGTCACCGTCCTGGCGCACCATGCCGACCGATGGCTCGTACTGCAGCGCATCGTCCTGCAGTGCCTTCAGGATCGGGCCGGCCTGGTCGGCCGGTGCCTGCGTGACTTTGGCGAGCGCGGCGGTCTTGGCGTCGAAGTCGTCTTCGGCCAGTGGCTTCAGGTCGGCCTGCGTGAGCGGCGTGGCGGCCCAGAGCGGGGCAGCGGCCAGCAGCAACGCGGCGAGCATGGCGCTCAGCCATGAACGGATATGGGGTCGGTGCATTCAGGAGCCTGGTTCGCGCGATGGATCGCGTCTTGGGGTTGTTCTGGCCTTGCTCCCCTCTCCCGCTTGCGGGAGAGGGGCTGGGGGAGAGGGCTCGACGGTTCAAACCGGCACATGACACAACTTGAACCTCAACGCCCTCTCCCCCACCCCTCCCCCATTTCATGGGAGAGGGGAGCGCATATCCGCGGAAAGCAGCAAATCAATTCCCGCCGACCTTGTCGGCCTTGCCTTCGTTACCCGCGATGAACGGGCTCCACGGCTGGGCGCGGATCGGCTTCGGCGTCTTCCAGACCACGTTGAACTGGCCGTCGCCCTTGACTTCGCCGATCATCACAGGCTTGAACAGGTGATGGTTGTCGCCCATGGTCAGCGTGAAGCCGTCCGGCGCCTTGAAGGTCTGGCCGTACATGGCGGCGCGCACCTTGTCCACGTCGGTGGTGCCGGCCTTCTTCACGGCCTGGGCCCACATGTGGATACCAACGTAGGTAGCTTCCATCGGGTCGTTGGTCACGCGCTTGTCGCCGCCGGGCAGGTTGTTGGCCTTGACCCATGCCGCCCACTGCTTCTTGAACGCGTCGTTCTCGCCGTTCTTGACCGACATGAAGTAGTTCCAGGCGGCCAGGTGGCCCACCAGCGGCTTGGTATCGATGCCGCGCAGTTCTTCCTCGCCCACCGAGAAGGCCACCACCGGCACGTCCTTGGCCTTCAGGCCGGCGTTGCCCAGTTCCTTGTAAAACGGCACGTTGGAGTCGCCGTTGATCGTCGAGATCACGGCCGTCTTGCCGCCCTGGGAGAACTTCTTGATGTTGGCGACGATGGTTTGGTAGTCGCTATGGCCGAACGGGGTGTAGACCTCTTCGATGTCCTTGTCGGCCACGCCCTTGCTCTTCAGGAACGCGCGCAGGATCTTGTTGGTGGTGCGCGGATACACGTAGTCGGTGCCCAGCAGGAAGAAGCGCTTGGCACCGCCGCCTTCCTTGCTCATCAGGTATTCCACGGCCGGGATGGCCTGCTGGTTCGGCGCGGCGCCCGTGTAGAACACGTTCTTGGACATTTCCTCGCCTTCGTACTGCACCGGGTAGAACAGCAGCGCGTTGGTCTCTTCATAGACCGGCAGCACCGACTTGCGCGACACCGACGTCCAGCAGCCAAACGTGACAGCCACCTTGTCCTTGGTGATCAGCTGACGGGCCTTTTCGGCGAACAGCGGCCAGTTGGAAGCGGGGTCGACCACCACGGGCTCGAGCTTGCGGCCCAGCACGCCACCGCTCTTGTTGATCTCGTCGATCGTCATCAGCGCCACGTCCTTGAGCGAAGTCTCGGAGATGGCCATGGTGCCCGACAGCGAATGCAGGATGCCGACCTTGATCGGTTCCTTCGTCTGCGCCATCAGCGGGCTGGTACCGATCATCGCCGCGGCGGCTACCGCCGACAGCTTCAGCATGTCACGTCGTTTCATTGCAGCTCCCATTTTGTCCAATTTGTCGTATGTGGTCAGGGACTACGCACCCCGGGTAACGCTTCTGCAACTAGCGTGCCAAGGGCAGAGACGACCGCAGACCGTTGCCGGGCAACGGCGGCAAGACAAATCGGATGGGACGGTTCGGAGGCGCACCAGTTAGGTGCCAGGCTTGCGGAGGGGCAGGAACGGACGCATGCACCGGCGTCGTGCATCGGCCCGATGCGGTGCATGGCTGGAAGGGATCGGTGCGCAGCGCACCAGAGGCAAGATTCCGGGCTGGGCCGCGTGGGGTCGCCCACGCGCCGGGGGTTGGGGCCACCCCAGGACAATGCAATAAAAAACGGGGCCGCAGGGGCCCCGTTTCTTCAGATACCGGTGACGACGGTCACTTGCTCATCCACGGCATCATGTTGGCGTTCATGTTGTGCATGATCCAGAGCGAACCGGCGAGCACGATGAACAGGATCAGGACAGTGAACAGCAGTGCCATCACGTTCCACTTCTGGCCATCCGAGCCGTCCAGGTGCAGGAAGTACTTCAGGTGCACGATGATCTGGACAACCGCCATGCCCAGGATGATCCAGAGCGTGGTGGCGCGGTCGATCGAGCCGTCCATCACGATCTTGAACGGGATCACGGTCAGGATCACCGCCAGGACGAAGCCGATCACATACGACTTGACGCTGCTGTGGCCGTGCGACGCGCCATGGGCGGCGCTTGCGTGTTGCTGTGCCATTTACATTGCTCCCATCAGGTAGACCACGGTGAACACACCGATCCAGACCACGTCCAGGAAGTGCCAGAACAGGCTGAGGCAGTTCAGGCGCTTGGCCACTGCCGGGGTCAGGCCCTTCTTCGACAGCTGGTACATCAGCACGAGCATCCACAGCATGCCGCTGGCCACGTGCAGGCCGTGGGTGCCCACGAGCGTGAAGAACGACGACAGGAAGGCGCTGCGGCTCGGGCCGGCACCTTCATGGATCAGGTGCGCGAACTCGTTGATTTCCATCGCCATGAAGCCTGCGCCCAGCAGGAACGTCACGGCCAGCCAGAACATCACGCGGCCGCGCTGCTGGTTCTGCATCGACACCATGGCAAAGCCGTAGGTGATCGACGAGAACAGCAGGATTGCCGTTTCCACGAGCACGTAGTTGAGCTCGAACAGCTCCTTGCCCGACGGGCCACCCGCCACTTCGCCGCGCAGGACGGCGAACGCGGCGAACAGGCACGCGAACAGGATGCAGTCGCTCATCAGGTACAGCCAGAAACCGAAGATGGTGTTCTCGCTGGTGTCGTGATGGGCGTGGTCGTGCGACTCGTCGTGCGAGTGCGCATGCGCGGGGGCTTGCGCCCCAAAGCGGTCAAGAACTTCTGTCGACATCGTTATCAGCCCTGTGCAGCCACACGCTGCTGGTAGCGGGTTTCGATCTGCTCGACCTCGGCGGCCGGCACGTAATAGTCGATGTGGTCATCGTTGGCGCGGCGGATGAACGCCACCACCATGCCGACCAGGCCAACGGCGGCAAGCCACCAGATGTGCCAGATCAGCGCGAAGCCCAGCGCCAGGCTCCAGGCACCCATGTAGAAGCCGGCAGCTGTGTTCTTCGGCATGTGGATCTGCTCGAAGCCGCTGGTCGGCAGCTTCTCGCCACGGGCCTTCATGTCGGCGAACGCGTCCAGGTCACGCACCACCGGGGTGTGTGCGAAGTTGTAGAACGGCGGCGGCGACGACGTAGCCCATTCCAGCGTGCGGCCACCCCATGGGTCGCCCGTCACGTCGGCCAGCTTCTTGCGGTCGCGGATCGATACGACGATCTGCAGCACCTGGAAGAAGATGCCCAGCGCCACGAACACCACGCCCACCACGGCCAGATGCAGCCAAGGCGTCCATTCCGGGTTGTTCGTGTGGTTCAGACGACGGGTCATGCCCATCAGGCCCAGCACGTACAGCGGCATGAAGGCGAAGTAGAAACCGACGATCCAGCACCAGAAGGCGCACTTGCCCAGACGCTCGTTCAGCTTGAAGCCGAACGCCTTCGGCCACCAGTAGGTGATGCCGGCCAGGTATCCGAACAGCACGCCGCCGATGATCACGTTGTGGAAGTGGGCGATCAGGAACAGGCTGTTATGCAGCACGAAGTCGGCTGCCGGCACGGCCATCAGCACGCCGGTCATGCCGCCGATCACGAACGTGATCATGAAGCCCAGCGTCCACAGCACCGGCGACGTGAACTGCACGCGGCCACGGTACATCGTGAACAGCCAGTTGAAGATCTTCACGCCCGTCGGGATCGAGATGATCATCGTCGTGATGCCGAAGAACGCATTCACGTTGGCGCCGGAGCCCATCGTGAAGAAGTGGTGCAGCCACACGATGAACGACAGCACCATGATCGCGCTCGTTGCATAAACCATCGACTTGTAGCCGAACAGCTTCTTGCCCGAGAACGTGGCGATGATTTCCGAGAAGATACCGAATGCCGGCAGCACCAGGATGTAGACCTCGGGGTGGCCCCAGATCCAGATCAGGTTCACGTACATCATGGCGTTGCCGCCACCGTCGTTCGTGAAGAAGTGCATGTCGAAGTAACGGTCCAGACCCAGCAGGGCCAGCGACACCGTCAGCACCGGGAAGGCGGCCACGATCAGCACGTTCGTGCAGAAGACCGTCCACGTGAACACCGGCATGCGCATCAGGGTCATGCCCGGGGCGCGCATCTTCAGGATCGTCACCAGGAAGTTCACGCCGGTCAGCAGCGTGCCCAACCCTGAAATCTGCAAGGACCAGAGGTAGTAGTCCACCCCCACGCCCGGGCTGTAGTCCAGGCCCGACAGCGGCGGATAGGCCAGCCAGCCCGTACGCGCGAATTCGCCGACCCCCAGCGAGATGTTGACCAGCAGCGCGCCGGCCACGAACAGCCAGAAGCTCAGCGTGTTCAGGAACGGGAACGCCACGTCGCGCGCGCCGATCTGCAGCGGCACCACGAGGTTCATCAGGCCCGTCATCAGCGGCATGGCCACGAAGAAGATCATGATCACGCCGTGGGCCGTGAACACCTGGTCATAGTGCTCGGGCGGCAGGAAGCCGGTGGCGCCGTTGGTGGCAACCGCCAGCTGGGTACGCATCATGATGGCGTCGGCAAAGCCGCGCAGCAGCATGATCAGCGCCACCAGCGAGTACATCACGCCGATGCGCTTGTGGTCGACCGAGGTAATCCACTCGACCCACAGGTAATTCCACTTCTTGAAATACGTGATCGCACCGAGCAGCCCCAGCCCGCCAAGGGCCACGCAGCTCAGCGTGATCATGATGATCGGCTCATGAAACGGAATCGCCGACAAACTCAATTTGCCAAACATCATTGCTCCTAGATTTGCGCGCCCACGGCCGGCTTGGCCGGCGTGGTCATGGATACACGCTCTTCGCCAAGCGTGTTACGCGACGTGCAGACCGGACCGCCATCGAAACCTTCGCGGGCCATGGCACGGCCGTCGTGCCCCATGTATTGATGCAGGATGCCGGTGAACAGGCCGTCTTCGATCTTGCCGAAGTACGTCACCGGATCTGCTTCGCTCGGCTTGGCCAGGACCTTGTAGTCCTCGGCGCCGAGCTGCTTGCTGGACGCGCGCACCTGTTCCACCCACTTGTCGAAATCGAAATTCGACATGGCGATGGTCTTGAACTTCATGCCCGAGAAGCCGCCGCCGCTGTAGTTGGCGGACATGCCGTCGTACGTGCCGGCTTCATTGGCGATGAGGTGCAGCTTGGTCTCCATCCCGGCCATGGCGTACACCTGGCTGCCCAGTTGGGGGATGAAGAACGAATTCATGATCGAATCCGACGTGATCTTGAAGTTCACCGGCGTGTTCACCGGCAGCGCCAGCTGGTTGACCGTCGCGATCTTCAGTTCCGGATAGATGAACAGCCATTTCCAGTTCATCGCCACGGCTTCGACCTGCACAGGCTTGACGTTCGACTCAAGCGGCTTGTAGGGGTCGAGATCGTGCGACGACTTCCAGGTGATGATGCCCAGCGCAATGATGATCAGGCAGGGAATCAGCCAGACCACGACTTCGATCTTGGTCGAGTGCGACCAGTCGGGGTCGTACGTGGCCGACGTGTTGCTGGCGCGATACTTCCACGCGAACACGATCGTCAGGATGATCACCGGCACCACGACCAGCAGCATCAGCCAGGTGGCAATCAGGATGATGCCCTTGATGTCGACGCCGACTTGCCCTTTCGGGTTCATCAGCGCGTAGTCGCAGCCAGCCAGCAGGAGCAGGCCAAGGCAAGGCAGGTACCGCATCAGGCGCGGCATTGTTGATGTGTTCATGTCACGACGGTCTGGTTGCGCCACGCCTGTGCACAAGCGAGGCACTGCCGCCTGCTGCACGAGGCAACGGGCTGGCTGGGCTGGGAAAAACCGGGGACGTGTCCAAAGCAGGCGCAAGCGTTGATGGGGCGAGCAAGCACCGGCGGACCATGCGGCCGGGCAACGCCGTGAGCGCGGCTGGACAGCAACTGACGACTGCGTGCGCGAAACGCCGGGGGCGGAAGCGTGCGCTGAGGTAACCGACTGCCTGAACTGCGATCGTTCCCGGTTCGGAGCAGCCACCGGGACAAGCGTTGTGTCACGATGCTCACGCGATTTCCGCCTGCTTTTGACCGACCCGCCAGCGCAGCGAGCACGGTCTCCGAGCGGATATCGCATTACTTAAAACATCGTTGGGCGCGAATGTACCGCAACGCAACATTGCGGGTAAACCCAAACACAACGGAAACACTGTTCTTTTAACCGGACAATGTTTTTGATGTCGCGCAAAGGAAACAGATCACGCCGTGAACGTATTTGTCATGCGATTCTTCTGGACAAAAGAAAGGGGCCGCGTTCTAGCGGCCCCTCTGCCCTGCCCACCTGCCAGGCGCTACGAGTAGCGCCGGCTGATCGATTCCGCCACGCAGACCGGCCGATCGCTGCCCTCGCGTTCGATAGTAACCTCCCAGGTCGACTGCGCGCCGAGCAGGCCGTTCGGCAACGGATCGAGCCGCTCGACCTTGAGCAGCTTCACGCGCGCGCGCAGCTTGCTGCCGACCGGCACCGGCGAGGTGAATCGCACACGGTTCAGCCCATAGTTGACGCCCATCTTGACGCCTTCCATGTGGATGGCGTTCTGCATGAACTGGGGCAGCAGCGACAGCGTCAGGAAACCATGCGCCACTGGGGCGCCAAACGGCGACTCCCGCTTGGCGCGCTCGACATCGACGTGGATCCACTGATGATCGCCCGTCGCCTCGGCAAACAGGTTCACCTGCTGCTGCGTGATTTCGGACCAGTCGCTGACGGCCACTTCCTGGCCCTGGAGGGACTCCAGCTCTTCCAGCGATGCAATGGTGCGCATATGACTTGTCTCCTAATGTCTTATCGTCTTGTTGCCACGGCTTGCTGCCGCGCTTGCACGGGCCTCAGGCCGGGCGGCGCTTGTACATGCCCATGCCCTTGACCGTACACACGACCTCGCCCTTCTGGTTCGTGCCAACCCACTGGGTCAGCACCACGCCGCGGTCGGGCTTCGAACTCGACGGACGCGTCTCCAGGATCTTCAGCACGGCGGTCAGCGTGTCGCCGGCATAGACCGGCTTGATCCAGCGCACCTCGTCCACGCCCGGAGACCCCATGCTGGTGGAACGGTCGCCCATCGACTGTACCAGCAGCCGCATGATGATGCCGCAGGTCATCCAGCCGCTTGAAATCAGGCCGCCGTAGATGCTGCTTTCCGCCGCGGCCTTGTCGATATGGAATGGCTGCGGATCGTATTGGCGCGCAAACGTGAGGATCTCCTCCTCGGTGACGTGGTAGCTACCGAGCGGGATCTCGCTGCCGACGACATAGTCTTCGAAGTACATCTTGTTGGACATCGTGGGCTCCAAAGCAAAAAACCGCGCTCGGGGTCGCCGGCGCGGTTCAGGTCAAACGCTACGATCAGGCGGCTTCCTGGAAGCCCGGCTGGCTCGCGAAGCGGCCCAGGTGATGGTCCACGTCGCCGAACGTCGTGTTGATCAGCGTCAGTCGCTTGAACATGTGCGCGGCCGGCAGTTCGTCGGTCACGCCCATGCCGCCGTGGATCTGTACGGCCTCCTGACCGACCGAGCGAGCCGCCTGACCCACACGCGCCTTGGCAGCCGACACGTAGCGGCGGCGGTCTTCCGGCGACGATTCCTCGAAGCGGGCCGCAGCCAGCAGCGTGATCGAACGCGACTGCTCGGCGTGGATGAACATTTCCACCATGCGGTGCTGCAGCGCCTGGAAGCGCGCGATGGGCACGCCGAACTGCTGGCGCGTCTTGGCGTACTCGAGCGTGGCGGCGTTCAGCGTATCCATCACGCCAACGGCCTCGGCGCACAGCAGCACGGCGGCGTAGTCGGCCGTCGCCTCCAGCACGTCGAAGCCCTTGCCCTCGGCGCCCAGCAGCGTGGCCGGGGCGTCGGCAAACGTTACGTCGGCGGCGCGCAGGTTGTCGATCGTGCGGTAGTCCTTGACGCTGACGCCGGCCCCATTCGTATCGACCAGGAACAGCGAGATGCCATCACGATCGGACTGGGCGCCGCTGGTGCGGGCCGACACCACCAGCTTGTCAGCCTGGGCACCGTGGATCACCACCACCTTGCGACCGTTGAGCTTGCCGCCCTTGGCCGTCACCGTCACGTTGTTCAGTTCGTAGCGCGCCTGGGGCTCGTTGAACGCCGTGGCCAGCTTCACCTCGCCGCCGGCCACCTGTTCCAGCACCGCCTCCTGGCCACCGGCCAGCTTCAGCGCTTGCGCGGCCACCACGGTGGCGAAGTACGGCTCGACGACCAGGCCACGGCCCAGTTTCTCCTGCACCACCATCATGTCGACGGCCGTGCCCGAGAAACCGCCCTGCGCTTCCGGCACCGGCAGCGCGGTCAGGCCCAGTTCCACCAGGGCGCCCCAGGCCTGCTCACCGTACCCGGCATCGGTCTTGATATTCTTCCTGCGCGATTCGAAGTCGTAGCTTTTTTCGACAAAACGGCGAATCGCGTCGGCCAGTTGCTTCTGTTCGTCGCTGAGATTGAAGTTCATGTCGCGTGTCTCCTCACAGCCCCAGAATCATCTGGCTGATGATGTTCTTTTGAATTTCGTTGGAACCACCGTAGATCGACGTCTTGCGGTAGTTGAAGTAGTAGGCGGCCAGCGGCGCGGCATCGTCGTAGCCGGTCACGGCATGGTCGTGCTCGCATTCGAGGTAGGCGGTGTCGAACGGCTGGGCGTACGGGCCCACGGCCTCCACCATCAGCTCGGTCAGCATCTGCTGGATCTCGGTACCCTTGATCTTGAGCATCGAGGCTTCCGGACCGGGACCCTTGCCGGCGGCTTCGCTGGACACCACGCGCAGCACCGTGATTTCCAGCGCCATCAACTCGATTTCCAGCGCGGCCACCTTGGCGCCGAACACGGGATCGGCCAGCAGCGGCTTGCCGTTCTTCTGCTGCTGACGCGCCACGCGCTTCAGGAAGCCCAGTTCGCGCTTGGAGTTGCCGACGCGGGCGATGCCGGTGCGCTCGTGGCCCAGCAGGTATTTCGCGTAAGTCCAGCCGCGGTTCTCTTCGCCCACGCGGTTTTCGACCGGCACCTTCACGTTGTCGAAGAAGACTTCGTTCACCTCATGCTCTTCATCGAGCATGATGATCGGTCGCACGGTGATACCGGGCGTCTTCATGTCGATCAGCAGGAACGAGATGCCTTCCTGTTTCTTGGCTTCAGGGTCGGTGCGCACCAGGCAGAAGATCATGTCGGCGTGCTGGCCCAGCGTGGTCCAGGTCTTCTGGCCATTCACGATGTAGTGCTTGCCGTCCGACGTCAGTTCGGCGCGCGTCTTCAGCGACGCAAGGTCAGAACCGGAGCCAGGCTCGGAATAGCCCTGGCACCACCAGTCGGTGCAATCGAGGATACGCGGCAGGTAGTACGACTTCTGCTCGGCATTGCCGTACTTCATGATCACGGGCGCGACCATCGCCACACCGAACGGCAGTACGCCGGGTGCGCCGACGCGGGCATTTTCCTCGTCCCAGATATGGCGTTGCGTGGCGTTCCAGCCCGTACCGCCGAACTCCACCGGCCAGTGCGGCACCGACCAGCCCTTGCCGGCCAGGATCTTGTGCCAGCGCACCAGATCGTCGCGGTTGGGGCGGCGGTGGTTGAGCACCTTTTCGCTGATTTCCGCCGGCAGGTTGGCTTCGAGCCAGCTGCGCACTTCCTGACGGAAGGCGTTGTCCGCCGCCGAGTAGTTGAGATCCATGCCCGTCTCCATAGGTGGTGCCGGCGGGCGCCGGCCGATTGTTTTACCTGCGCATCGCTGCGCTGGTAAAACCGGGCACAGGATGCTTGTTCAGTGGGCCGTCTGCTTCAATGCGTCCGGCACGATGAGCGGAAAGGTGTCGATGCCTTCTTCAGCCAGCGCCTGCACTTCCTCGGCGGTGGCCGAACCGCGAATGCCGCGTTCGGGCGCCTCCTCGTAATGCATGCGCCGCGCTTCCTCCACGAAGCGGTCTCCCACGTCCTCGGTCTGCGCCAGCACCCGCCGCACGGCCTTCAGGTAGTGGGCCTGCAGCGCCTGCATCATCTGCTGGGCTTCGGCCTTGCCTGGCTCGCCATCGCGGCCCTGCGTCAGCGCCGGCTTCGCGGTAGCACCTGAGAGATTCAGGCGCGGCGCGCTGGGCAGGCGGCTGACCGCATGGTCGCCACAGACCGGGCATTGGACGAGGTCGCGTGAAATCTGCGATTGCGCATCTTCCTCCGAGGCAAACCAGCCCTCGAAACGATGGTCTTGCGCACAGCGCAGGTCGAGCACCTTCATGATCTTTCCAGCCCGTCGGGGCAATGTTAGCTGTGAATCGAAATTTTGTGAACGGTCGTGCTAATTTTTTTGCAGCCGTTTTTGCCTGGCAGGATGCGTCGGAAACACAATCCCGCCGATAGCCGCCTATTTGGGCGCAGGGCCCTGAAAAATCAAGGGAAAACCCGCGGGTCGCGCCTCGCCAAGCTTAGCAGCAAAGCGACGTTCTAGCCCGCCGCCCGGGCTGCCGGGAACGGTGGCTCGGCCTGTTCACCGGGTTGCCAGATGCCCGAGACGATCTTCTCCAGCCAGAATGCGCCGATGATCGTCTTCACATCGGTAATACGGCCTTGCCGCACCCAGTCAATGACCTGGCCGACAGGCGTGACGAAGGTTTCAAGGAACTCGCCGTCATCGAGCTTCGACTCGCCGGCCGTCAGATCGCGAGCCAGGAACAGGTCGATGAATTCCGTCGAATAGGAAATTACCGGGTGGATGCGTGTCAGGTAGTCCCAGCGCGTCGCCGTGTAGCCGGTTTCTTCCAGCAGTTCGCGTTTGCCGCACACCAGCGCGCCCTCTTCCGGGTCGAGCTTGCCGGCCGGGAATTCGAGCATGACTTCGCCCACCGGGTAGCGGAACTGGCGCTCCATCAGCACGGTGCCATCGTCGAACAGCGGGATCATCATGACCGCGCCCGGATGCAGCACGTACTCGCGCCCGGTCTGCTTGCCGTCGGGCAGACGCACGATGTCTTGCTTGAGGGTCAGGAATTTGCCGCGGTGGATGGTTGCCGAAGCGACCGGCGTTTCGCGGAGATGGTCGTCCGAGACTTCGGATGACTGGGAGGAAACGGGAAGAGTCTTGTCGGTCATACGCGCTCCGGAGATGACACGGACCGGAGCAGGCAAGCCCTCAGGCCGTGCGATGTTTGACCAGGTATTGCCAGGTGAAGCCAGGGAAGGCAAACACCAGCATCATGCAGGCCGTGATGGCGTAGAACTGCCAGCCCTGCGGGAATGCGTTGCCAAGGCCCGCTTCCACCGCAAAGCCGGCAACACCGGCCACCACGTACCAGACGAACAGTTCCACGGCCCGCAGCCACAGCGGCTTGCGAGCCCATTTCAGGCCCACCGCCGCGAACAGGCGCTGGTTGACGAACGGCAGGTTGGCACAAACCAGTGCCAGCAAAATGACAAACCAACCGCCCGCCGAGGAACTCATTTCGTCACCTTATTACGTTACGAAGCCAGCGTGGCGCGGATGGCCTGGTAGCACAGGTTCATCAGCGCAGCTGGGAACAGGCCCAGCAGGATCACGGCCAGGCCGTTCAGGCTCAGGAACGAGCGCACGCCAACCGACGCTTCCAGCGGCTCTTCGCCAGCCGGCGTATCAAAGTACATCAGCTTCACGATGCGCAGGTAGTAGAACGCGCCGATCAGCGAGAACACCACGGCCACCACCGCCAGCCAGCTCATGCCGGCCTTGACCACGGCCGACAGCACGGCCAGCTTGGCGTAGAAGCCGACGGTCGGGGGGATGCCGGCCATCGAGAACATCATCACCAGCATCAGCAGCGCAAACCACGGATGACGGCGCGACATGCCCTTCAGGTCGTCCAGCGTCTCGGCCTCGAAACCCTTGCGCGTACGGATGAGGATCAGGCCGAACGTGCCGAGCGTGGTCAGCATGTAGGTGATCGAATAGAACATCGACGCGCTGTAGGCGTTGGCCGCGCCGTCCGCCTTGTTCGCCACCACGCCGGACAGCATGCCCAGCAGGATGAAGCCCATGTGCGAGATGGTCGAGTACGCCAGCATCCGCTTCAGGTTGGTCTGCACGATCGCGGTCAGGTTGCCGATCAGCAGCGACACGACCGACAGCACCACCAGCATCATCTGCCAGTCACCGGCCAGCGGCAGCAGGCCTTCGACCAGCAGGCGCATGATCAGCGCGAACGCGGCAACCTTCGGGCCGGCTGCGATCAGCAGCGTCACCGCGGTCGGCGAGCCCTGGTAGATGTCCGGAATCCACATGTGGAACGGTGCGGCGCCGAGCTTGAACGACACGCCGGCGACGATGAACACCACGCCGAAGGCCAGCATCGTCGTGTTGACGCGACCCGACTCCACCACGCGGAACACTTCACCCAGGTTCAGCGAACCGGTGGCGCCGTACATCATCGACATGCCATAGAGCAGGAAGCCCGAGGCCAGCGCACCCAGCACGAAGTACTTGATGGCCGATTCCGACGTCACGCGCGAGTCGCGGCGCAGTGCCACCAGGGCGTACGACGACAGCGACAGCAGTTCCAGGCCCAGATACAGGGTCAGGAAGTTGTTGCCGGTGATCATCACGAGCTGCCCGCCGAGCGTGAACAGCGCGAGCATGTAGAACTCGCCCGCGAACATGTCGCGGTTGCTCAGGTAGGTGCGCGTGTAGATCAGCGTCAGGAACATGCCCAGCGAGCAGAACGCCGACAGCACGTTGGCCATCGGATCCACGACCACCAGGTTGGCGAACACGTAGTGCGTCTCGCCATTGGCGGCGTCCAGCGCGAACCAGAAGGTCAGCACCAGCGTCGTCAGCAGTGCCAGCGGGTATGCCACGCTGGTGCGGCCCTTGCCGCGCGCTAGGTCGATCCAGTTGATCGCCGCGATGGCGACCGCCAGGAAAATGATTGGCGCCACCGGGGCCAGGCTAGAGGACGATTGCATGTTGATTTCTCTCCCCCGCTTACAGCTTGGACTGTGCCACGTGGGACAGCAGGTTCACCACCGAGGCGTGCATCACATCGGTGAAGGGTTTCGGGTAAAGACCCATGTACAGCGTCAGGATGGCCAGCAGGCCGAACATCAGGAATTCGCGCTTGTTCAGGTCCACCAGTTCGCGCACGTGCTGATGCACGATATCGCCAAAGATCACGCGCTTGACCATCCACAGCGAGTAGGCCGCGCCCAGGATCAGGGCCGTAGCAGCCAGCAGGCCGATCCAGAAGTTGAACTTGACCGATGCCAGGATGACCATGAATTCGCCGACGAAACCGGAGGTAGCCGGCAGGCCGCAGTTTGCCATGGCGAAGAACACCGAGAACGCGGCGAACTTCGGCATCACGTTCACAACACCGCCGTAGTCGGCGATCTGGCGCGAATGCACGCGGTCGTACAGCACGCCGATGCCAAGGAACATGGCGCCCGACACGAAGCCGTGCGAGATCATCTGGATGATGCCGCCTTCAACGCCCAGATCGTTGAAGATGAAGAAGCCCAGCGTCACGAAGCCCATGTGGGCGATCGACGAGTACGCCACCAGCTTCTTCATGTCGGCCTGGACCAGCGCCACGAGGCCGATGTAGATCACCGCGACCAGCGAGATCGTGATGATGAACGGTGCCATGTAGTGACTGGCGTCCGGGGCGATCGGCAGCGAGAACCGGAGGAAACCGTAGGCGCCCAGCTTCAGCATGATCGCGGCCAGCACCACGGAGCCCCCGGTCGGCGCTTCCACGTGGGCGTCCGGCAGCCAGGTGTGCACCGGCCACATCGGCACCTTCACGGCGAAGGCCATGAAGAACGCCAGGAAGATCAGCACCTGCTCTTCGAACGACAGCTTGGCCTGGTGCCACGACAGGATGTCGAACGTACCGGTCTTGTTGTACAGGTACAGCAGCGCAACCAGCGTCAGCAGCGAGCCCAGCAGCGTGTAGAGGAAGAACTTGAACGCAGCGTACACGCGGTTCGGGCCACCCCAGACACCGATGATGATGTACATCGGGATCAGCGTGGCTTCGAAGAACACGTAGAACAGCATGCCGTCCAGCGCGCAGAACACGCCCACCATCAGACCCGACAGGATCAGGAACGCGGCCATGTACTCGGCCACCCGCTCGGTGATCACTTCCCAGGCCGAGATCACGACGATCACGGTGATGAACGACGTCAGCACGACGAACCACATCGAGATGCCATCAACGCCCAGGTGATAGGCGATGTTGAAACGCTCGATCCAGTTCGCCTGCTCGACAAACTGCATCGCAGCCGTCGAGGTATCGAAATGGAAGACCAGCGGCAGCGTCACGACGAAGCTGGCGATGGCACCGAACAGCGCCATCCAGCGCACGAAGCACTTGCTGTTGTCGGAGCCGAACATCAATACCAGCAGGCCGAAGAAGATAGGCAGCCAGATTGCGAGAGACAGAACCATTTGTTTGTTTTCCTTACTCGGTGCCTATCACTTGGTGCCTATCACGCCAGTGATCGTCAGCGTCAAAAGCACCAGCATGCCGATGATCATCGCGAAAGCGTAATGGTAGATGTAGCCGGACTGCAGGTAACGGCTGGCCGCGGCAAACGACGCCACCACGCGGGCCGAACCATTGACGAACAGGCCGTCGATGAAGCTCTGGTCACCGCCCTTCCACAGGCCGGTACCCAGCAGGCGCGCACCACGGGCAAACACGGCCTCGTTGATCGCGTCCATGTAGTACTTGTTCTCGAGCAGGTTGTAGAGACCCGAGCAGCGTTGCTTGATGGCGGCCGGAATATCCGGGCGCTTCATGTAGAAGAACCAAGACAGCACCACACCGGCAATGGCCAGCCACAGCACCGGAGTCGTCAGCGAGTGAATCGCCATCGGCACCCAGCCGTGGAACGCTTCCTTCAGTTCTTCCATGGCGTGATGGTTTTCGCCGACGAAGATCACGTCCTTGAACGCCAGGCCATGCTTGAAGAAGTCGCCGAACAGCATCGGCTCGATGGCGATGGCGCCAACTATCACCGACGGGATGGCCAGCAGCACCAGCGGCAGCGTCACGACCCACGGCGACTCGTGCGGCTTCTGACCCGGGGCCAGACCATGGTGATGGTCGTCGCCGTGCGATTCCTCTTCTTCCTCGTGGTGGTCGTGGTGCGCGTGCGGCTTGCCGAAACGCTCTTCACCGTGGAACACCAGGAAGTACATGCGGAACGAATAGAAGGCGGTGACGAACACGCCAGCCAGCACAGCGAAGTACGCAAAGCCCGAACCCGCCAGGTGCGACTCGGCCACGGCCTCGATGATCGAGTCCTTCGAGTAGAAGCCCGAGAAGAACGGCGTACCGATCAGCGCCAGCGAGCCCACGAGCGACGTGATCCAGGTGATCGGCATGTACTTGCGCAGGCCGCCCATGTTGCGGATGTCCTGGTCGTGGTGCATGCCGATGATGACCGAACCGGCCGCAAGGAACAGCAGAGCCTTGAAGAACGCGTGGGTCATCAGATGGAACACGGCCACCGAGTAGGCCGAAGCGCCCAGCGCCACGGTCATGTAGCCCAGCTGCGACAGCGTGGAGTACGCCACCACGCGCTTGATGTCGTTCTGGATGATGCCCAGAAAGCCCATGAACAGTGCGGTGATCCCGCCGATGATCATCACGAACGACAGCGCGGTGTCCGACAGCTCGAACAGCGGAGACATGCGCGACACCATGAAGATGCCTGCCGTCACCATGGTTGCCGCGTGGATCAGTGCCGAGATCGGGGTCGGGCCTTCCATCGAGTCAGGCAGCCACACGTGCAGCGGGAACTGCGCCGACTTGCCCATCGCGCCGATGAACAGGCAGATGCAGGCCACGGTGATCATCAGCCAGTCGGTACCCGGGAAGATCACGGTTGCCAGCTGCTCGCGCTGGGCGAACACGTCCGTGTAGTTCATGCTGCCGCTGTACGCCAGCAGCAGGCCGATACCGAGGATGAAGCCGAAGTCGCCCACCCGGTTGACCAGGAACGCCTTCAGGTTGGCGAAGATCGCGGTCGGACGCGTGTACCAGAAGCCGATCAGCAGGTACGACACCAGGCCCACGGCTTCCCAACCGAAGAACAGCTGCAGGAAGTTGTTGCTCATCACCAGCATCAGCATCGAGAAGGTGAAGAGCGAGATGTAGGCGAAGAAGCGGTTGTAACCGGGGTCCCCGTCCATGTAGCCGACGGTGTAGATGTGCACCATCAGCGAGACGAAGGTCACCACGACCATCATCATCGCGGTCAGGGAATCGACCAGGAAGCCGACTTCCATCTTCAGCGAGCCGATGGCCATCCATTCATACACGGTGGCGTTGTAGCCGGCGCCGTTCATCACGTCGAGCAGCACCATCACCGAGAGGACGAACGAGATGGCGACACCGAGGATCGTTGCCGAGTGGGCCACGATGCGGCCGCCGCGCGTCTCCGAGGAGAACGTGCCGAAGAACTTGGTACCGAACAGACCGGCTATCGCGGCACCGGCGAGCGGTGCCAGCGCGATCGCCAGCAGCAGGTTGGGGTTGAGCGTGGTTGCCATAGGACGCTTATTGGTGTGCGGTCGGGATGCAGTCTTGGTTCATGTCGTGAGCGTTCATGTCAGCCCTTGAGGGTATCCATGTCGTCCACGTTGATCGTGTCCAGGTTACGGAACAGCACGACCAGGATTGCCAGACCGATTGCCGACTCGGCGGCGGCCACCGTAAGGATGAAGAAAACGAAAACCTGTCCGGCCAGGTCGCCCATGTAGTGCGAGAAGGCGACGAAATTCATGTTCACCGCAAGCAGCATCAGTTCGAGCGCCATCAGCAGCACGATGACGTTCTTGCGGTTCAGGAAGATGCCAACGATGCTGATCGCGAACAGGATGGCACCGAGGACGAGAAAGTGAGCGAGAGACAGCACAGCGGGTTCTCCGGGCTTAGTTCTTGTTGGCGGACGCAGCAGCATCCGCTTCGGCCCGGCCCTCGGCCGGCATCTTCACCATGCGCACGCGCTCGTCGCGGCGCACACGCAGCTGGGCACCCACGTCCTGCGCCTTGACGTCCTTGCGGCGGCGCAGCGTCAGGGCCACGGCGGCCACGATTGCCACCAGCAGGATGATGCCCGCCACTTCGAAGGCGTACACGTAGTCGGTGTAGATCAGCTTGCCCAGTGCGGCGGTGTTCGAGTAGTTCGGCTCCTGCGCGCCCGGCGGCAGCACGGCGTTGGTGGTGCCGATGAAGTTGCGCACCAGCACGATGGCCATTTCGGCGATGATCAGCGCGCCAACGATCGACGCCATCGGCACGTATGTCCAGAAGTCGCGGCGCAGATGCTCGATGTCAATATCGATCATCATCACCACGAACAGGAACAGCACCATGACCGCGCCTACGTAGACCAGCACGAGCAGGATGGCGAGGAACTCGGCCTTCAGGATCATCCAGATCGCCGCGGCGGTGAAAAATGCCAGCACGAGAAACAGTGCCGAATGCACCGGGTTCTTTGCCGTGATGACTTTCAGTGCGGAGAGCACCAGCACCAGGGCAAAGGCATAGAAGATGGCTGTCGTGAGTTCCATGGTCCCTATCGGATCCTCTTTGGGCCGCGCCGGTCCGGACTGCCCATCGGGGCAGCCGCCCTTGCGCGACTTGCTTCTCTTGGTTGTGCCCCTTGCGGGGCCACTTCAAATTCATTGCCGGGAACAGCACACCGGGTGCCCTGTTCCCGTCCTGCCGGTCCGCTTAGCGGTACTTCGCGTCCGCGGCCTTGGCTGCGGCGATCTGCGGCTCGTAGCGGTCGCCCACTGCCAGCAGCATGTCCTTGGTGAAGTACAGGTCGCCGCGCTTTTCGCCGTGGTATTCGAAGATATGCGTTTCGACGACCGCGTCGACCGGGCAGGCTTCTTCGCAGAAGCCGCAGAAAATGCACTTGGTCAGATCGATGTCGTAGCGCGTGGTGCGGCGGGTGCCGTCGTTACGCACATCCGATTCGATCGTAATGGCCATTGCCGGGCACACCGCTTCGCACAGCTTGCACGCGATGCAACGCTCTTCCCCGTTCGGGTAGCGGCGCAGTGCGTGCAGGCCGCGGAAACGCGGCGACATCGGCGTCTTCTCTTCCGGGAACTGGACAGTCACCTTCCGGGCGAAGAGATAGCGGCCGGTAAGTGCCATGCCCTTGAAGAGTTCCTTCAGGAGCAGGCTGTTGAAGAAGTCCTTGATGGCGATCAGCATGACGATTGCTTCCTAAGTATTTCCGCGCGGCGCGCCCTGCCCGTCCGGGCGGCGCGCCATCGCCTGGCCTCTTAGTGCCAGATGTTCCACGGCGACTTGATCCAGATCGCCACAATGATCAGCCACGCCACGGTCAGCGGAATGAAGATCTTCCAGCCCAGACGCATGATCTGGTCATAGCGGTAACGCGGGAACGAGGCACGAATCCAGATGAACACCGACAGCAGCAGGAAAACCTTGATCACCAGCCAGAAGAAGCCCGGGATCGCATTCGTGATCGCGCTCGAGAACGGCGGCGCCCAGCCACCGAGGAACATCAGCGAGGTCATCGTCGAGATGATGATCATGTTGATGTACTCGGCCAGGAAGAACAGCGCGAACGTCATGCCCGAATATTCGATCATGTGACCGGCCACGATTTCCGACTCGCCTTCCACCACGTCGAACGGATGGCGGTTGGTTTCTGCCACGCCCGAGATGAAGTACACGGCGAACATCGGCAGCAGCGGCAGCCAGTTCCACGACAGGATATTGATGCCCATGTCCGCGAAGTAGCCCACGTTCTGGCTGTTCACGATGGTCGACAGGTTCAGGCTGCCGGCCACCATCAGCACGGTCACCAGCGCGAAGCCCATCGCGATTTCATACGACACCATCTGCGCCGCGGCACGCATGGCGCCGATGAACGCGTACTTCGAGTTCGATGCCCAGCCAGCCAGGATCACGCCATACACGCCCACCGAGCTGATGGCCATCACGTACAGCAGACCGGCGTTGACGTCCGCCATCACCACTTCGGGCTGGAACGGAATCACGGCCCAGACGGCCACTGCCGGCACCAGCACCATCAGCGGCGCAACCAGATACATCATCCGGTTGATCTGCGACGGGAACATCACTTCCTTGAGCAGCAGCTTCAGCACGTCGGCAATCGGCTGCAGCAGGCCCAGCGGGCCCACACGGTTCGGGCCGATACGGACGTGCATCCAGCCGATCAGCTTCCGTTCCCACAGAATCAGGTAGGCCACGCACAGCAGCACCGGCACCACAATGACCACGGCACGGATCAGGATCCAGATCAGCGTCCAAGCGCTGCCGAAGATGGCCTGGCCCTGCGAGGTAATGAGATCGATCATGTTGCTATCTCGCTCTTCTTATACGGTGGCCGTCGCGGCGGCACCCTGGCCGGCCGACAGGTCGATGGCTTTCTCAACGGTGACGGTACCGAACAGCGCGCCCAGCGTTGCGGCGGCCACGGTGGCGGCCGGCACGCGCACGGCATTGGCCGGCAGCGTCTTTTCCAGCGCCGCAGGCAGCACCACGCTGGCACCGTCCTGCGTCACCCGTACCGGGTCGCCAGCCTGCACGCCCAGCTTGGCGAACAGTTCCGACGACAGGCCCACCGTCATCGCGCGGCGCGCGGCAGCAGTCAGCTGCAGCGAATCGGCACGACGCACGATCGGATCGGCGTGGTAGATCGGCACATCGGCGATACGCTCGATACCGCTGGCGGCGGCTGCCGTCACGCGGATCGGGGCGTCCGTAGCGTTGTTCAGCTGCGCCGGGGCCAGCTTGACCAGCGCGGCATCGCGCACGGCCTCGGCGGTTTCGAAGTCGAAGCCCGGCACGTCGAGCAGGTTACCCAGCACGCGCAGCACCTTCCAGCCCGGACGCGACTCACCGAGCGCGCGCACCACGCCGTTGAAGCTCTGCGCACGGCCCTCGGCGTTCACGAACGTACCAGCGGTCTCGGTGAACGGCGTGATCGGCAGGATCACGTCGGCGTATTGCATGGCCGCCTCCGAGCGGAACGGCGACAGCACCACGACGGTACCGGCCTGCTGCAGCGCGGCCAAGGCCTTGCGCGCATCGGCGGTATCGAATTCGGCCTCGGCGTTCAGGACGATGTAGGCCTTGCGCGGCGCGTCGAACATCGCCTGGGCATTGGCACCGCCCTGCTGGGGCAGCGCGCCGGCGATATAGCCGCCGACGGTGTTGGCCGCTTCGGTCAGGAAGCCAAGCGTCGCGCCCGTTTCCGTGGCGATCCACTGAGCCAGCGCGTGCAGTGCCGAGAACTGCGGGTGACGCACGGCTTCGTTGCCGAGGAACACGGCACGGCGCTCGCCCGACAGCAGCGCATCGGCCACGGCCTTGGCGGCAGCGCCACCGTCGAAACCATCGGTGCCCGCCGGAGCGGCCACGCCCTTGGCGGCGGCCACGGCACGGGCCACGCCGGCCAGGGCGGCAGCCCAGCCCGACGGCACCACGTCGATACGTGCGGCCAGCGGCATCAGCAGGTCTTCACCGCCGGTACCGATCACGGCCACGCGGGCACCCTTCTTGGCGGCCTGACGCAGGCGGGAGGCCAGCAGCGGCTGATCCTTGCGCAGCGAAGCGCCAATCACCAGCGCGCGTTGCAGCGTGGTGACGTCGGCAATCGGCATGCCCAGCCACGGCGCGCCCTTCAGCGCGGCCGAGAAATCGGTCTGGCGCAGGCGGAAGTCCACGTTGTCGCTGCCCAGGCCACGCACGAGCTTGCCCAGCAGGAACAGTTCTTCCAGCGTGCTGTGCGGGCTGGCGATGGCGGCGATCTGGTCGGCGCCATGGTCACGCTTGATGCTCGCCAGGCCATTGGCCACGTATTCCAGGGCAGTCTGCCAGTCGGTTTCCATCCACTGGTTGCCCTGCTTGAGCATCGGGCGGGTCAGGCGGTCGGCACTGTTCACGCCTTCGTACGAGAAGCGGTCCTTGTCGGAAATCCAGCACTCGTTGACGTCTTCGTTTTCCAGCGGCACCACGCGCATCACGCGCTGGTTCTTGGTCTGGACGACGAGGTTGGCGCCGACGCCGTCGTGCGGCGACACCGACTTGCGACGGCCCAGTTCCCACGTACGGGCCGAATAGCGGAACGGCTTGCTGGTCAGCGCGCCCACCGGGCACAGGTCGATCATGTTGCCGGACAGTTCCGAATCCACGGTCTGACCGACGAACGTCGTGATTTCCGAGTGCTCGCCGCGGTTCAGCATGCCCAGCTCCATCACCCCGGCCACTTCCTGGCCAAAGCGCACGCAGCGGGTGCAGTGGATGCAGCGGGTCATTTCCTCCATGGAGATCAGCGGGCCCACGTTCTTGTGGAACACCACGCGCTTTTCTTCCTTGTAGCGCGACTCCGAGGCACCGTAGCCCACCGCCAGATCCTGCAGCTGGCACTCGCCGCCCTGATCGCAGATCGGGCAGTCAAGCGGGTGATTGATCAGCAGGAATTCCATCACGGACTTCTGGGCCTTGACGGCCTTTTCGGAGTTCGTGAAGACCTTCATGCCGGGCGTCACCGGGGTGGCGCAGGCGGGGAGCGCCTTCGGCGCCTTTTCCACTTCGACCAGGCACATGCGGCAGTTCGCCGCGATGGACAGTTTGCGGTGGTAGCAGAAGTGCGGGATGTAGGTGCCCAGCTTGCGGGCCGCTTCCATCACGAGGCTGCCTTCCGCAACCTCTACCTTCTTGCCGTCGATCTCGAGTTCAACCATGTTCTGCCACGCTTCAGGAATGGGCCGGGACCATGCACTGCTTGTGTTCGACGTGATATTCGAACTCTTTCCAGTAGTGCTTGAGCATGCCGCGTACCGGCATCGCCGCGGCATCGCCGAGCGCGCAAATCGTGCGACCCATGATGTTTTCCGCGACGTTATTGAGCAGGTCCAGGTCTTCCTGGCGGCCTTCTCCGTGTTCAATACGATTCACCATGCGATAGAGCCAGCCGGTGCCTTCACGGCACGGCGTGCACTGGCCGCACGATTCTTCAAAGTAGAAATACGACAGGCGCAGCAGCGAGCGCACCATGCAGCGCGTTTCGTCCATGACGATCACGGCGCCCGAGCCCAGCATCGAGCCGGCCTTGGCGATCGAGTCGTAGTCCATGGTCGACGCCATCATGAGGTCTGCCGGCACCACCGGTGCCGACGAACCGCCAGGAATCACCGCCTTGAGCGCCTTGCCACCGCGCATGCCACCCGCCAGCTCCAGCAGCGTCGAGAACGGCGTGCCCAGCGGGATTTCGTAGTTGCCCGGACGCTCGACGTCGCCAGAGATCGAGAAGATCTTGGTGCCGCCGTTGTTCGGCTTGCCCATCTTCAGGTATTCGTCCGGGCCTACGGCCAGGAGGAACGGCACCGCGGCGAACGTCTCGGTGTTATTGATCGTGGTCGGCTTGCCGTACAGGCCGAAGCTGGCCGGGAAAGGCGGCTTGAAACGCGGCTGGCCTTTCTTGCCTTCCAGCGATTCGAGCAGCGCGGTTTCCTCGCCGCAGATGTATGCGCCGTAGCCGTGGTGGGCGTGCAACTGGAAGTTGAAGCCCGAACCCAGGATGTTGTCGCCCAGGAAACCGGCGCGGCGTGCCTCTTCGAGGGCTTCCTCGAAGATCTTGTACTCGTTCCAGATTTCGCCGTGGATGTAGTTGTAACCCACGGTGATACCCATCGCGTACGCCCCGATGGCCATGCCTTCGATCAGCGCATGCGGGTTGTAGCGGATGATGTCACGGTCCTTGAACGTGCCCGGCTCACCCTCGTCGGTATTGCAGACCAGGTACTTCTGGCCCGGGAACGAACGCGGCATGAAGCTCCACTTCAGGCCGGTCGGAAAGCCGGCACCGCCACGGCCACGCAGACCCGAGGCCTTGACGTCGGCGATGACCTGCTCGGGCGTTACCTTCTGTTCGAGGATACGGCGCAGCTGGGTGTAGCCGCCGCGCTTGACGTAGTCCTCGAGGTGCCAGTTCTTGCCGTCCAGGCCGGCCAGGATCAGCGGCTTGATGTGACGGTCGTGCAGAGAGGTCATGTTACTTGTCCCCCTTGGCGGCGGCTTCGGCCTTGAGCTCGTCGACCAGGGCGTCGAGCTTCTGGTCGCTCATGAAGCTGCACATGCGGGTGTTGTTGACGATCATCACCGGTGCGTCGCCGCAAGCGCCCATGCACTCGCCTTCCTTCAGCGTGAAGCAGCCATCAGCGGTGGTTTCGTTGTAGTCGATCCCGAGCTTGCGCTTCAGGTATTCGCCAGCCCGGTCGCCGCCCGACAGCGCGCACGGCAGGTTGGTGCAGACGGTGAGCTTGTACTTGCCCACCGGCTTGGTGTCATACATGTTGTAGAACGTGGCCACCTCTTCCACCCACACGGGCGGCATTTCCAGGTAGCTGGCGACGAACTGCATGACTTCGGGGGAAACCCAGCCCACCTCGCCCTGTGCCACGGCGAGTGCCGCCATCACGGCCGACTGCTTCTGGTCGGCCGGATACTTCGCGATCGCGCGATCGATTTCCTTGAGAGCTTCTGCTGATAGCATGGTCATTGCAGTAATACGGCGAAGCCCTGCCCTTGTATGCCGGGCTTCGCTGGTTTGCAGCCGTCGCTGCCATGTTCTGCCGGCCCGGAACGCTCCAGCGCATTCCTTGCCAGTCCGTCGCAGGCCGGAGCCTGCTGCCACCATTACCGCCGGGGCCGGCCGAACACGCCCGGATCGTCGTCCGGACAACGGCCTGTGACGGGATACCCTTCTGCCGGTATCCCTTAGCGGTCGATCTCGCCGAACACGATGTCCTGTGTCCCGATGATCGTGACCGCATCCGCAATCATGTGTCCCTTGGCCATTTCGTCGAGCGCGGCCAGGTGGGCAAAGCCGGGTGCACGGATCTTCAGGCGGTACGGCTTGTTCGCACCATCCGAGATCGCGTAGATACCGAACTCGCCCTTCGGGTGTTCCACTGCCGCGTAAGCTTCGCCCGGCGGTACGTGGATGCCTTCCGTGAAGAGCTTGAAGTGGTGAATCAGCTCTTCCATGTTCGACTTCATGTCCACGCGCGAGGGCGGTGCCACCTTGTGGTTTTCGGAAATCACCGGACCCGGATTGCGGCGCAGCCAGTCGACGCACTGCTTGATGATGCGGTTCGACTGGCGCATTTCTTCCACGCGCACCAGGTAGCGGGAATAGCAGTCGCCCGCCGTGCCCACCGGGATGTCGAAGTCCATCTTGTCGTAGACCTCGTACGGCTGCTTCTTGCGCAGATCCCACTCGATGCCCGAACCTCGCAGCATCGGGCCCGTGAAACCCATTTGCAGCGCACGCTCCGGAGTGACCACGCCGATATCCACAAGACGTTGCTTCCAGATACGGTTATCGGTCAGCAGCGTCTCATATTCATCCACGTACGTCGGAAAACGGTTCGTGAAGTCCTCGATGAAGTCCAGCAGCGAGCCCGAACGGTTTTCGTTCATGACCTTGATGGCCTTCTCGTTGTGGATCTTCGACGCACGGTACTGCGGCATCGTGTCCGGCAGGTCGCGGTAGACGCCGCCCGGACGGTAGTAGGCCGCGTGCATGCGCGCACCCGACACCGCCTCGTACATGTCGAACATGTCCTCGCGCTCGCGGAACGCGTACAGGAACACGGCCATCGCCCCGACGTCCAGCGCGTGGGCGCCGATCCACATCAGGTGGTTCAGCAGCCGGGTGATCTCGTCGAACATCACGCGGATGTACTGCGCGCGGATCGGCACCTCGATGCCGAGCATCCGTTCGATCGCCATCACGTAGGCGTGTTCGTTGACCATCATCGACACGTAGTCGAGACGGTCCATGTAGGGAACGCTCTGGATCCAGCTCTTCTGCTCGGCCAGCTTTTCGGTGGCGCGGTGCAGCAGGCCGATGTGGGGATCGGCACGCTGGATGACTTCGCCGTCCAGCTCGAGCACCAGACGCAGCACGCCGTGTGCCGCAGGGTGCTGGGGACCGAAGTTGAGGGTGTAGTTCTTGATATCTGCCATGACGCCGTTCTCAGTGCTTCGTGCCGCCGTAGTTTTCCTCGCGAATCACGCGCGGCGTGATTTCGCGCGGCTCGATCGTCACCGGCTGGTAGATGACCCGCTTCTGCTCGGGGTCGTAACGCATTTCCACGTAGCCCGAGACCGGGAAGTCCTTGCGGAACGGATGGCCCACGAAGCCGTAGTCCGTCAGCAGACGGCGCAGGTCGGGGTGGCCTTCGAACACGATGCCGTAGAAGTCGAACGCTTCGCGCTCGAACCAGTTCACCGAGTTCCACACGTCGATCAGCGAGGGCACCACAGGCATGTCGTCGTCCGGCGCGAACACGCGCAGGCGCAGGCGCCAGTTGTGCTTGACCGATAGCAGGTGCGTGACCGCCGCGAAGCGGGGGCCGTCCCAGGTGCCTTCGGCGTAGTCGGAATAGTCGACGCCGCAGACGTCGATGGCCTGCTCGAAATGCAGCGACGGATCGTCGCGCAGCAGGCGTGCAGCGTCGAGGTAGTCGGCAACCTTGACGATCAGCGTCAGTTCGCCGTTGGCCTCGGTCAGGTTCTGCACGCGCTTGCCCAGAACTTTTTCGAGGGCGGCCTTGAGGGTATCGAGGTTCGCCATGTCAGCCCTTGCGCGCAATGGTGTTGGTACGCTTGATCTTGTTCTGGAGCTGGATCACGCCGTAGATCAGCGCCTCCGCGGTCGGCGGGCAGCCCGGAACATAGATGTCGACCGGCACGATACGGTCGCAGCCACGCACCACCGAATACGAGTAGTGATAGTAGCCGCCGCCATTGGCGCACGAGCCCATCGAGATCACCCAGCGCGGTTCTGCCATCTGGTCGTAGACCTTGCGCAGCGCGGGGGCCATCTTGTTGCAGAGCGTGCCTGCCACGATCATCACGTCGGACTGACGCGGCGACGGGCGGAAGATCACGCCGAAACGGTCCATGTCGTAGCGTGCGGCGCCGGCGTGCATCATTTCCACTGCACAGCAGGCCAGACCGAACGTCATGGGCCACAGGGAACCCGTACGGGTCCAGTTGATCAGCTTGTCAGCGGTCGTCGTGACAAAGCCTTCGTTGAGAACGCCTTCGATTGCCATTTCACATCACTCCCAATCGAGCGCGCCCTTTTTCCAGATGTAGACGAAGCCCACGATGAATTCCAGCAGAAACACGCCCATGGCGATGAATCCCGGCCAACCGATGTCCTTGAGGGCAACACCCCACGGAAACAGGAAGGCAGTTTCGAGATCGAACAGGATAAAGAGGATGGCGATGAGGTAGTAGCGCACGTCGAACTTCATGCGCGCATCCTCAAATGCCTCGAAGCCGCACTCGTACGGCGACAGCTTCGCTGCGTCAGGATTGTTGGGACCGAGAATCCGACCAATGGACATCAGTGCCACACCGAGCACGATGCCAAAGAGGATGAAGACGAGGACGGGGAAGTAGGCTTCGAGTGTCAAGGTACGGCCAGCCTTATCTGGAATGTTGTCAACAGCACCAGCTAGCGGCGACCTGTTGCCCACCCCAGGCGCCATCCCGTCTTAGCACGGCGCCGCCTTGCGGACTGCCGGAGAACCAATGATGCGATCCGTGCATGACACGGATGCGACATTGACTTCCGATCAATTGTTTGGTGCCGACGGCGAGACTCGAACTCGCACAGCTTTCGCCACTACCCCCTCAAGATAGCGTGTCTACCAATTTCACCACGTCGGCTGGGGGAGAAACAATATTGCCTTGCGCCGGGTTTTTACACCCTACGAAGCGTTGCCAGGGGAGTCTGTCCTCTGGCTTTCGCCCCGCGCTGGGGAATCGTTTCAAGCCTTGCATTCTAACTCATGATTCCTGATTTGTTCAATGCACAACTACAAATTAAATCAGGAATCCGTGAACACACTGTTCGATTATTGCGTCAATGCCGCAGCTTACTTCGGCACTGCGGGGGCGGCGGGCGCCGACGCGGCAGCGGCTGCCGGTGCCGATGCGGACGATGCCGAAGCCGGGGCAGGCTGAGACTGCTGGCTTGCGCCCATCACGCCCAGCGAAGCCTGCGGCTTGTAGTTGCCCAGCAACGTCAGGCCGAGCGTGCAAGCGAAGAACAGCGCCGCCAGAACGGCCGTGGTGCGCGACAGGAAGTTTGCCGAGCCCGATGCACCGAACAGGCTGCCCGACGCGCCAGAGCCGAACGCCGCCCCAACGTCGGCGCCCTTGCCGTGCTGCAGCAGGACCAGGCCGATCACGCCCAGCGCGGACAGAACCTGCACGACGACCAACAGAGTCTTGAAAATTGCCATTTGGTTAAATTCGTTTCGTACTTGCCTGATCAGACAGTCGCATCCGGCATTCAGGCGTTGCCGATCGCGAGGAAATCATCCGCTTTCAGCGAGGCGCCGCCAATCAGCCCCCCGTCGATATCGGACATGGAAAACAGTTCCGCCGCATTGTCCGGCTTCACGCTGCCGCCGTACAGGATGGCGATACGCTGCGCCACGCCCGCATCCTTGGCGGCGACCTGCGCACGCAGCGCGGCGTGCACGGCCTGGGCCTGCTCGCTGGTGGCCGTCTTCCCGGTGCCAATGGCCCAGACCGGTTCATAGGCCAGAACAATGCGATTCAGCTGTTCGATAGACAGTGCATCAAGCACAGCCTGCAGCTGACGGCCCACCACCGCCTCGGTCTGCCCGGCCTCGCGTTCGGCCAGCGTTTCGCCGACGCAAACCACGGGGACCAGACCCGATTCCAGCGCGCGCAGCGCCTTCGCGGCTACCGTCGCATCGGTCTCGGCGTGGTACGTACGGCGCTCGGAGTGACCCACCAGCACATACGCGCAGCCGAACTCGGCCAGCATCGGCGCCGCGACTTCGCCCGTGAAGGCGCCGCGCGCTTCGGCGGACGTGTCCTGGGCGCCCCACGACACCTGGGTACCGGTGAGCAGCGACTGGCACTGGGCAAGATAGGGGAACGGTGCACAGACGGCCAGTTTCGCCTTGGCCGGCGCTGCCTTGATGCCTTCCAGCAGGGCCGCGTTGGCGGCGAGGCTGCCGTGCATCTTCCAGTTGCCGATGACCAGCTTTTGTCTCACAAGGGTCCCCTCTTAAATCAAACCGGCTATTGTAGCGTGGTCAAGGGGGGCCCGCCAGCGCACGGCGGACAATTGCGGAAGGCCAGTGGTGGTCGGCCCACAATTGCACCGGCAATGGCGCAATTGTGCGGCCGGCGAACCCGATTACCAGGTCAGTACGATCTTGCCGGTGTGCTCGCTCGATTCCATCAGGCGATGGGCATCGGCGGCCTGCGCGGCGGGGAAGACCTTGTAGATCACGGGCTTGATCTTGCCCGATGCCAGCAGCGGCCAGACGTTCTGGTGCAGCGCCTGCGCAATCGCGCCCTTGAACGATGCCGGACGCGGACGCAGCGTCGAACCTGTCACGGTGATGCGCCGGCGCAGGATATCGCCCAGCGGAATCTCGGCCTTGCCTCCGCCCAGCAGCGCGATGATGACGATGCGGCCGTCGTCAGCGATGCACGACAGTTCGCGAGCCAGGTAGGAACCGGCCACCATGTCGAGAATCACGTCAACGCCCTTGCCTTCGGTCAAAGCCTTGACCTCGGCGGCGAAGTCCTGCGTCTTGTAGTTGATCGCGCGATCGGCACCCAACGCCTCGCAGGCCTTGCACTTGTCGTCGCTGCCCGCCGTCACGAACACCTTGAATCCCATCGCCTTGGCGATCTGGATGGCCGTGGTACCGATGCCGCTCGACCCACCCTGGATCAGCAGCGTCTCCGCCGCGCCGCGCGGGCCCTTGCCCAGTTGGCCACGGTCAAACACGTTGCTCCACACGGTGAAGAACGTTTCCGGCAGTGCCGCCGCCTCGATATCGCTGAGGCCCTCCGGCACCGGCAGGCATTGTTCGATCGGCGCCGTGCAAAGCTCGGCGTAGCCGCCGCCCTGCACCAGCGCGCAAACCCGGTCGCCCGCTTTCAGGCCGAAGCGGTTCGCCGGATTCGACAGATCGCCAGCCACCACCACGCCGGCCACTTCCAGGCCCGGCAGGTCCGACGCGCCCGGCGGAACCGGATAGTTGCCGGTACGCTGGAATACGTCGGGGCGATTGATGCCCGCAGCCGCCACGCGGATCAGGATCTCTCCGGCCTTCGGCTCCGGGTCGGGACGCTTCGTTTCCTGCAGAACTTCAGGGCCGCCGTATTCACGGATCTCGATGGCTTTCATGATCGCTCCTCATCAATGTCGTATGTCGCATCGCGCGCGGCAAGAATGCGCGCGCCGCGCAGGTAAAAGACTGACCGGCAGTGTAAACAAAAAAGCGGCTGGACATCGCCAGCCGCTTTCGCAGGTACTGCTATCGTTACTGCCTGCCGTTCAGCTTACTGCTGCTGTTCCGGCGAGGTCGTTGCAGCCGGCGCATCGCCTTGCGGAGCGATCGGGCTGATGCTGCCGCCCTCTTCGGCCAGCGCAGCCTTCAGCGACAGACGCAGACGACCCTTCTCGTCCGCCTGGATCAGCTTCACGCGCACCTGCTGGCCTTCCTTCAGCCAGTCCTTGATGTCCTTGACGCGCTCGTTGACGATCTCGGAGATATGCAGCAGACCGTCCTTGCCCGGCAGGATGTTCACGATGGCACCGAAGTCCAGCAGCTTCAGCACGGTGCCGGCGTAGATCTTGCCCACTTCGGCTTCGGCGGTGATGCCTTCGATGCGGCGCTTGGCTTCGGCCATGCCATCGGTCGAGGTCGAGGCGATCGTGATCGTGCCGTCTTCCTGGATGTCGATGGTCGTGCCCGTTTCCTTGGTCAGCGCCTGGATGGTCGAACCGCCCTTGCCGATCACTTCACGAATCTTGTCCGGATGGATCTTCATCGTGATCATGCGCGGAGCGTGCTCCGACAGCTCGGTACGGGCGTGGCCCATCGCTTCCTGCATCTTACCCAGGATGTGCATGCGGCCTTCACGGGCTTGCGCCAGTGCCACCTGCATGATTTCCTTGGTGATGCCCTGCACCTTGATGTCCATCTGCAGTGCCGTGATACCCGTATCGGTACCGGCCACCTTGAAGTCCATGTCGCCCAGGTGATCTTCGTCGCCCAGGATGTCGGTCAGCACGGCAAACTTGTTGCCTTCCAGGATCAGGCCCATGGCCACGCCGGCCACGTGCGCCTTCACCGGAACGCCAGCGTCCATCAGTGCCAGGCAGCCGCCGCACACCGATGCCATCGACGACGAGCCGTTGGATTCGGTGATTTCCGAAACCAGGCGGATCGTGTAGGCGAATTCGTCTTCCTTCGGCAGCACCGGGATCAGTGCGCGCTTGGCCAGACGGCCGTGACCGATTTCACGACGCTTCGGGCTGCCCACGCGGCCCGTTTCGCCGGTGGCGAACGGAGGCATGTTGTAGTGGAGCATGAAGCGGTCGCGGTACTCGCCGGCCAGCGCGTCGATGATCTGCTCGTCGCTCTTGGTGCCCAGCGTGGCCACGGCCAGTGCCTGCGTTTCGCCACGCGTGAACAGCGACGAACCGTGGGCGCGCGGCAGCACCGACGAACGGATCTCGATCGGGCGCACGGTGCGCGTGTCGCGGCCGTCGATACGCGGCTCGCCGGCCAGGATCTGGCCACGCACGATCTTGGCTTCCAGGTCGAAGAGGACGTTGCCGACTTCCACCTTGTCGGCTTCCACGCCGGCTTCGGCCAGTTGGGCCTGCACGGTTGCGTAGATTTCCTTGAGCTTGGTGCTGCGTGCCGACTTCTGACGCAGTTGGTACGCTTGCTGCAGCAGCGGCAGGCCGATCTCGCTCACCTTGGCGATCAGCGCCTCGTTCTTGGCGGCGGGCGCCCAGTCCCATTCCGGCTTGCCGCCTTCACGGACCAGTTCGTGGATCGCGTTGATGGCGGTCTGCATCTGCTCGTGGCCATAGACCACGGCACCCAGCATCACGTCTTCCGACAGCTGGTTGGCTTCCGATTCCACCATCAGCACGGCACGCTCGGTACCGGCGACGACGAGATCCAGCTCCGACGCGGTGATCTGCGAACGGGTCGGGTTCAGCAGGTACTGGCCGTCCTTGTAGCCGACGCGGGCGGCGCCCACCGGGCCGCTGAACGGGATGCCCGACACGGCCAGCGCGGCCGACGAGGCGATCAGGGCCGGAATGTCGGCCGGCACTTCCGGGTTGATCGACAGCACGTGGATGACCACCTGCACGTCGTTGTAGAAGCCTTCCGGGAACAGCGGACGCAGCGGACGATCGATCAGGCGCGAGGTCAGCGTCTCGTTTTCCGACGGACGGCCTTCACGCTTGAAGAAGCCACCCGGGATCTTGCCGGCGGCGTAGGTCTTTTCGATGTAGTCGACGGTCAGCGGGAAGAAGTCCTGGCCCGCCTTCGGGCTCTTGGCTGCCACCACGGTGGCCAGCACCACGGTATCTTCCACGTCGACGATCACGGCACCCGATGCCTGACGGGCGACTTCGCCGGTTTCCATGCGGACCGTGTGCTGGCCCCATTGGAATTCCTTGACGATCTTGTTGAACATGGTCATGAGCGTTCCTTGATTCATGCTTGCCTGCCGTAAACAGATACAGCGGGCCGACGCCTGCGCTCGCAGCGGCAGGCGGACTGCCGGAATTTGCCCGGTCCGCAGTCTCAGGGAAGTGCTATGCCATTCCATCGCGCCACCGTCCGGCCCACATGAGGACGATGCGATACGCGATGGAATGACACAAAACCCCGTTTCCTTGGCCAGTTCCGGTGTCAGAAAGAGCGAGGTAACTTACTCCGTCGCACGGCATGGCGCAACGGCGTACGGGCAAATTCGCCCGAATTTAGTGTGAAATAAACATCACATCCATCGCTGCACAGCTAAAAAATCGCCGGTGCAGAAAAGCAAAATGCCTGCCCCAGCAGTGCTGGCGCAGGCATCGTGGCCTCACGTGAAATCGTGCTTGAACAACGCTTGCAGGATCCGTGCTGCCATCCGCAGACCTTACTTGCGCAGGCCCAGGGCTTCGATCAGGGCGCGGTAACGGTCAGCGTCGTTGGACTTGAGGTAGTCCAGCAGGCGACGACGGCGGCTCACCATGCGCAGCAGACCGCGGCGGCTGTGGTGATCCTTCATGTTGGCCTTGAAGTGCGGGGTCAGTTCGTTGATGCGGGTGGTCAGCAGTGCGACCTGGACTTCGGGGCTACCCGTGTCGTTGGCGCCGCGGGCGAACTTCTGGATGACTTCGGTTTTGTTGGCAATTGCCATGATGTTTTCCTTTCACTTGCGAACGCTGCAGCACGGGATGCGCCGCCTGCGTCGTGCCTTGCTTTTTGACTCGGCATCCGCCTTCCGCAGCCAGGTGGCTTGCGGACGACAGCCGCGCATTATAGCCGAATTCCGTCCGGCGGCGAAGCCCGCCACCGGGCTATGGCTCAATTTCGCGCCGGGCGCTCCATCCGGCACGTGGTCGGCAGCGTGGTCTGCGCCGTCTTGAGCTTCCTGACGGTCCGGAAGCCGTACCCCGACCCCTCGTTGTCGAATCGCACCTCGCCGCCCTGCTTCGCCATCATCGAGACGTAGAGCGGCTGCAGCACCTGGTGGTCGTCCGCCCGCACCGTGGCCTCGTGGAAACCGTTCGTGAAACGCATGTCCTCCAGCGCGTAGGCCACCGCCACGGCGTCCGTGCTGCCGGCCTGCTCGATCGCGCGTGCCAGCATTTCCACCATCATCTGCATGCGCAGATGCACGTAGTCGTCGCGTGGGTCAGGATAGCGGGCGCGGAACGCCTGGTAGAACGCGTCGGACGCCGCCCCTCCGACGTTCGGATGCCATTCCGCCACGGCCAGCACACGGCCCACACCGGCGTCACCCATGGCAGCGGGAGCGCCCAGGCCGTTGCCGTAGAACGTGTAGAAGCGCGCGTTGAGGCCGCCCTCGCGCGCGGCCTTGACCATCAGCGTGAGGTCGTTGCCCCAGTTGCCGGTAATCACGGCGTCGGCGCCACTGGCCTTGATCTTGGCGATATACGGCGCGAAGTCCTTGATCTTGCCGATGGGATGGAATTCGTCGCCCACGACCTGGATATCGGGTCGCTTGGCCGCCAGCATTTCGCGCGCGGATCGGGCTACCTGGTGCCCGAAGCTGTAATCCTGGTCGATCAGGTAGACCTTGCGCACTGCGTGTTCGCTGCGGATGGCCTCGGTCAGCGCCTGCATGCGCATGTCGGCACTCGCGTCGAAGCGGAAATGCCAGAAACTGCAACTCTCGTTGGTCAGCGTGGGATCCACCGCCGAATAGTTCAGGAACAGCACGCGCGCATCCGGCTGGCGCTGGTTCTGGCGATTGATCGCCGCCACGAGGGCGCTGGCCACGGCCGAACTGTTGCCCTGCAGGACGAACGGGATGCGTTTGTCGATCAGGCTGCGGAACTGGATCAGGCTTTCATCGACATTACCCTTGCTGTCGAACGTCACCAGTTCCAGCGGATGGGCGCCATCGGGCAGTTTCACCCCGCCCCGGGCATTGATGCGATCGGCCGCGATCCGCAGGTTGCGCACCACGGCTTCGCCCGCGTTGGCGAAGGGGCCGGACAACCCGTCGATCATGCCGAGCCGGATCGGCGCACCAGCCGGCTGCTGTGCCGCCGCCGCGGTTGCCACGCAGCACAGCGCTACCGCCAGCCACGCCCGCAGCCGGGTCATGCGCCCGCTTGTTCGGATTCCGCCCATTCGACTTCCCTTCTTCTGCGCAAAAGCCGCGATGGTACACACATTGCGCCGGGGCCCGCTACACTACGAGTCGTGCACTTTTTTGCAGCAAATCAATGAACATGACGACATTTCCGAAAGTCGCCCGGCATTGGATCGCCGCCGTGACGCTGGCTGCCGGGGCCCTGGCCGGCTGCAGCAGCCTCGGGCCCGCCCTCGCACCCGTCAACACCGGCCTGAAGCTCGTCGGCCAACCACAGAGCGCCGTGGAGGCAACCTTCGGCAAACCCACCGATGTGTACCCGCTCGAAGACGGCACCACCCGCTGGTTCTACTCGAAACAACCGCTCGGCGAATATTCCTATGCTGCCGATTTCGATCGCGACGGCAGGCTGACCAATTTCCGGCAGATGCTCACCACGACCGAACTCTACAAGGCCAAGGTCAACGAGTGGACCAAGAAGGATGTGCTGGAACACTTCGGCGCCCCGCGCGAGCCGATCGAGTACTACCCGCGCCTGAAACAGGAAGCCTGGAGCTACCGCTTCCTGCACGAAGACCAGTGGTATTCGATGTTCAACTTCATGTTCGACGATGCGGGCGTGCTGCGCCGCACGCTGGTCACCCCCGATCCGCTGCGCGACCGCCCGGACCCCCGCTGAGCGTGCACAAAGACAAACCGCCCAGCCCTGCGGGATACGCATCGGGGCGGGCGGTTCATGACGGTCGGGGCCTCGTGAGCCCCGCCATCGCATCGCAGGAATCAGGTCAGATAAAGGTCAGATCTGCGGATTGATCTTCTGCACGGCCTTGTCGTGCAGCTTGTTCAGTGCGGCCAGGTAGGCCTTGGCCGATGCGGCGACGATGTCCGGATCGGTGCCCACGCCGTTGACGATGCGGCCGGCCTTGGACAAGCGCACGGTCACTTCGCCCTGGGCCTGCGTACCGGCCGTGATGGCGTTCACCGAATACAGCACCAGTTCGGCGCCGCTGTTCACGCGGCCTTCGATGGCGTGCAGCGTCGCATCCACCGGACCATTGCCTTCTGCCTCGCCCGCCTGCTCCGCGCCATCGATGTTGAACACCACGCGGGCATGCGGACGCTCGCCGGTTTCCGACCGTTGCGACAGCGACACGAAGCGATAGTGCTCGTTGGCGTTTTCCTGCTCTTCGTCGGAAACGATCGCCAGGATGTCTTCGTCGAAGATCTCAGCCTTCTGGTCGGCCAGTTCCTTGAAGCGGGCGAATGCGGCGTTGATTTCGGCTTCGCTTTCGAGCTCGATGCCCAGTTCCTGCAGGCGCTGCTTGAATGCATTGCGGCCCGAGAGCTTGCCCAGCACGATCTTGTTGGCGGTCCAGCCCACATCTTCCGCGCGCATGATCTCGTAGGTGTCGCGCGCCTTGAGCACGCCGTCCTGGTGGATGCCCGAGGCATGGGCAAACGCATTGGCGCCCACCACGGCCTTGTTCGGCTGCACCACGAATCCGGTGACTTGCGACACGAGCTTGGATGCCGGCACGATCTGCGTGGTGTCGATGCCAACGTCCATATTGAAGTAGTCGCGGCGCGTCTTCACGGCCATCACCACTTCTTCCAGGCTCGTATTGCCGGCACGCTCGCCCAGGCCGTTGATGGTGCACTCGATCTGGCGCGCGCCGCCCAGCTTCACGGCAGCCAGCGAATTGGCCACGGCCATGCCCAGGTCGTTATGGCAATGCACCGACCAGACCGCCTTGTCCGAATTCGGAATCCGCTCACGCACCGAACGGATCAGTTCCGCGTAGCCTTCCGGCACGGCGTAACCCACGGTATCCGGCAGGTTGATCGTGGTCGCGCCTTCGGCAATCACGCCTTCGAGCACGCGGCACAGGAAGTCCATGTCCGAACGGCTGCCGTCTTCGGGCGAAAACTCGATATCGTCCGTGAACTGACGCGCAAAGCGCACGGCCAGGCGGGCTTGCTCGTAGACCTGGTCCGGCGTCATGCGGAGCTTCTTCTCCATATGCAGCGCGGACGTGGCGATGAACGTGTGGATACGGAACGAGTTGGCCGGCTTCAGGGCCTCGGCCGCACGCGCGATGTCCTTGTCGTTGGCGCGGGCCAGCGAGCAGATCGTCGAATCCTTGACGACCTGGGCAATCGAGCGGATCGCTTCGAAATCGCCATTGGAGCTGGCCGCAAAACCGGCCTCGATCACATCGACCTTCAGACGTTCCAGCTGACGCGCAATGCGGATCTTCTCCTCGCGGGTCATGGACGCACCGGGTGACTGCTCGCCGTCGCGCAAGGTGGTGTCGAAAATGATGAGTTTGTCAGACATTTTGTGGAGCTCCTGGGCTGTGCCTTATGTACTGGTCCGCCGTCCCGCTATCACGACACCGGGCATTCGAATCGGAATGCAAAACGCCCCGGCGTGCATGAATGCAGGCCGGGGCGTTTTCAAAATCCTGGTGATTTCCGCGCCAGGGCGGTAACCGAGTCCCTTAGCGCGCGCGCGTCCCGACCTGATGGCCTAGTAGGCCACCTAGGGTGGTGCGGGCGATCAGGGTCTGGTGCGAAATCATGTCGGCGACTATAGCTGGTTTGCTGCGCCTGCGCAACCGGGTTATTTCGGAGGAATGCGCAGTTTTTGGCCCGGGTAGATCTTGTCCGGGTGCGTCAGCATCGGCTTGTTGGCTTCGAAGATCTTGTTGTATTCGGCGCCATTGCCGTACGCAGCCTGGGAAATCGCCCAGAGCGTATCGCCCTTCACCACGGTGTGCCATTGCGACTCGGCGGTCTCCACATTGACCGACATCTTGTCCTCGACCGAGTCCACACCTTCCACATTGCCGCAGCACAGGATGATCTTCTCGCGCGTGGCCTGGTCCGGCGCCACGCCGAATACGGTGACCTTGCCCTGCGATCCATCCACGGTGACGGTCAAGCCCGTGGCGGACAGCCCCATCTGGGCGATATAGGCCTCGATCGCGTCGCCGGCCGCGCGGTTGGCCGCCTCGGCCTTGTCGCTTGCGGACGGATCGGCCTTGGCAGCCTCCTGTGCCGCCTTCGCCTCACCCTTGCCGAACAGTTTCTCTCCCGCTTCCTTGATGAAGTCGAACATGCCCATGACATTCTCCTGAGGTTGTGGAACGGAAAAACAAAGGGCGCCCAATGAGCGCCCTTTTCTTCAAAATCCGGTCAGTTGCCGCTGCCCGCGCCGTTGCCGCTACCGCCGGCACGCGCCTTGGCCACCCCGCCCGGCTGGCCATGCACCGCGCGCCAGGCCCATAGCAGATAGCCCGAGATCGCATAGGCCACGAACAGGCCGAACAGTGCAACCGGTGGATCGGAGGACACGATGACGAACAGCACCAGAACCAGCACCATCATGCCGAACGGCACGCGGTAGCGCACGTCGAGCGCCTTGCCGCTGTAGAACGGCGCATTCGACACCATCGACAGGCCCGCATAGAGCGTGATCGCAAAGGCTACCCACGGCATCCACAGTTCCTTCACGGGCAGCTTGTTGTCGATGGCCAGCCAGACGAAGCCGGCCACCAGCGCGGCCGCGGCCGGGCTCGGCAACCCCTGGAAGAAGCGCTTGTCGACCACGCCGATATTGGCGTTGAAACGCGCCAGCCGCAGCGCGGCACAGGTGCAATAGACAAAGGCTGCAATCCAGCCCCACTTGCCCAGGTCGTGCAGGATCCACTCGTACATCACCAGCGCCGGCGCCACGCCGAACGATGTCATGTCCGACAGCGAATCGTACTGCTCGCCAAATGCGCTCTGCGTATTGGTGATGCGCGCCACGCGGCCGTCCATGCCATCGAGCACCATGGCCGCGAAGATGGCGATGGCCGCCACGTCGAAGCGCATGTTCATGGCCTGCACGATCGCGAAGAAACCCGCGAACAGCGCCGCCGTGGTGAACGCGTTGGGCAGCAGATAGATGCCGCGCCTGCGCGGACGCACGTAGTCGATGTCGTGCTCGTCTGCCTCGTAGGCGGCGTCGTTGCGCAGCTGGTTATGGCGGAACGGACGCAGATGCGTCACGTTGCCGTTGCTCACGCGCTTGTTGCGTCGGTTGAAGGCACCCATGCCAGGTCTCCTGTCGCTGACCGGTCCGGCCTCAGACCTGGACGTCCAGCTCGGCGAGCACGGTGGACGAGGCCGACACCTTCTCGCCGATCGTCACGCGCGGGCGGGCATCGACGGGCAGATACACGTCGACACGCGAGCCGAAACGGATGAAGCCGTAACGCTGGCCGCGCGACAGCGTGTCGCCTACCCGCGTGTAGCACAGGATGCGGCGTGCCACCAGGCCGGCAACCTGCACCAGCGTAACCAGCTGGCCGTCCGCCGCGCGACGGATCACCACTGCGTTGCGTTCGTTTTCGAGCGATGCCTTGTCCAGATCGGCATTGACGAACTTGCCCGGAAAATATTCGAGCTTCTCGACCTTGCCATCCAGCGAAGCGCGGTTCGAATGCACGTTGAACACGTTCATGAACACGCTGATCTTCAGCGCCTCGCGACCGGCATAGGGGTCCTGGGTCTTTTCGACCACCACGATGCGGCCATCGGCCGGCGCCAGGATGGCGTTCGGGGCCGACGGAATCGGCCGCGGCGGATCACGGAAGAACTGCAGCACGAAGATCGTGATGATCCACAACGGCAACGCCCACCAGAAGCCCGCGCTGACATGCACCAGCAGCGAGATGATGAAAGCGCCGGCCAGGAACGGCCAGCCTTCACGGGCGATAAGCGGATGAGGATAGTTCATGCAAGCGTTGTTCTGTTGTTCGCACAGCGTGTGCACATCCTGTCGAAAAGCCAGCCCGCAGCGTACCGCGTGGCATGCATTCAGGATATGTCGGCGCGAGAGATAAGAAAAAATTCAGGCCGGCGCCTGAAAAAGTCCGACAAGGATAACAAAAAGCCGCCCAGTCACCGCCGAAATGTCTTGTGCAATCACAAAAGACCGGCGGCCGACTGGGCGGCTGCGGCACTGGCGAGTCACCTGGCCGCATCGGCCGGGTGCCCCGCTTCTGCCCGTATTACTTAGTTCTTCGACTGGTCGACCAGCTTGTTCTTGGCGATCCACGGCATCATCGCGCGCAGCTTCGCACCCACTTCCTCGATCTGGTGCTCGGCCGTCAGGCGACGGCGCGAGATCAGCGTCGGGGCGCCTGCCTTGTTTTCCAGCAGGAAGCTCTTGGCGTATTCGCCGGTCTGGATGTCGGTCAGGCACTGCTTCATGGCCTTCTTCGTCTCTTCCGTCACGACGCGCGGGCCGGTGACGTATTCGCCATATTCGGCGTTGTTCGAGATCGAGTAGTTCATGTTGGCGATACCGCCTTCATAGATCAGGTCGACGATCAGCTTCAGCTCGTGCAGGCACTCGAAGTAGGCCATTTCCGGCGCGTAGCCGGCTTCCACCAGCGTCTCGAAGCCAGCCTTGATCAGCTCGACGGTACCGCCGCACAGCACGGCCTGCTCGCCGAACAGGTCGGTCTCGGTTTCTTCGCGGAAGTTCGTCTCGATGATGCCGGCACGGCCGCCGCCGTTGGCGGTGGCGTACGACAGCGCGATGTCACGGGCGGCGCCGGACTTGTTCTGGTGCACGGCGATCAGGTGCGGCACGCCGCCACCTTGGGAGTACGTCGAACGCACCGTGTGGCCCGGGGCCTTCGGGGCGATCATGATCACGTCCAGGTCGGCGCGCGGAATCACGGCACCGTAGTGCACGTTGAAGCCGTGGGCGAAGGCCAGTGCGGCGCCTTCCTTGATGTTGGCGTGCACTTCGTTCTTGTACACGTCGGCGATCTGCTCGTCCGGCAGCAGAATCATGACCACGTCGGCGCCCTTCACGGCCTCGGCCACTTCCTTGACCGTCAGGCCGGCGTTGACGGCCTTGTTCCACGACGCGCCGCTCTTGCGCAGACCGACCGTCACGTTCACGCCCGATTCCTTCAGGTTCAGCGCGTGGGCGTGGCCTTGCGAGCCGTAGCCGATGATGGTGACATTCTTGCCCTTGATGAGGGAGAGGTCGGCGTCCTTGTCGTAAAACACTTTCATGATAGTTCCTTCAATTTCTCAAATCTTCGTATAGGGGTGGCGGCGCAACGCCTGACTGTTGGGGTCGTCGCGCCGCTTCGGGATACTGCGTGTCGGCTTGTGGCCGTGCTCTGTTGCCGGGGGCGCCGGTCAGACCTTCAGGATGCGCTCGCCACGGCCGATGCCGGAGCCGCCCGTACGGACGGTCTCCAGGATCGCGGTGCGGTCGATGGCATCGAGGAACGCATCCAGCTTGCCGCCGTTGCCGGTCAGCTCGATGGTGTACGTCTTTTCGGTCACATCGATGATGCGGCCACGGAAGATGTCGGCGGTGCGCTTCATTTCCTCGCGCTCCTTGCCCACGGCACGGACCTTGACCAGCATCAACTCACGCTCGATATGCGCGCCTTCGGTCAGGTCCACCACCTTGACCACCTCCACCAGGCGGTTCAGGTGCTTCGTGATCTGTTCGATCACGTCGTCCGAGCCGGTGGTGACGATGGTCATCCGCGACAGCGACGCATCTTCGGTGGGGGCCACCGTCAGCGTCTCGATGTTGTATCCACGGGCCGAGAACAGGCCCACCACGCGCGACAGCGCGCCGGGTTCGTTTTCCAGCAGGACCGAGATGATGTGACGCATTACAGGTCCTCCGCGCCGAGCAGCATTTCGGAGATCCCTTTGCCGGCCTGGACCATCGGCCACACGTTTTCGGTGGGGTCGGTCTGGAAGTCCAGGAACACGGTACGGTCCTTCAGGCGGAATGCCTCGCGCAGAGCCGGCTCGACATCGGAAGACTTCTCGATGCGCATGCCCACGTGGCCATACGATTCAGCGAGCTTCACGAAGTCGGGCAGCGCCTGCATGTAGGAATGCGAATACCGGTTGTCGTATTCGATTTCCTGCCACTGGCGCACCATGCCCAGGTAGCCGTTGTTCAGCGAACAGATCTTGACCGGGGTGTCGTACTGCAGGCAGGTCGACAGTTCCTGGATGCACATCTGGATCGAGCCTTCACCCGTGATGGTGACGACTTCCTTGTCCGGGAACGCCTTCTTGATGCCCATCGCGTACGGCAGACCCACACCCATCGTGCCCAGGCCGCCCGAGTTGATCCAGCGGCGCGGTTCGTCGAACTTGTAGAACTGCGCGGCCCACATCTGGTGCTGGCCCACGTCGGAGCAGATGAACGCGTCGCCCTTGGTCAGTTCCCAGATCTTTTCCACCACGTATTGCGGCTTGATGATCTCGGAGCTGCGGTCGTACTTGAGGCAGTCCACCGAACGCCATTGTTCGATCTGGTCCCACCACTTCGCCAGCGCCTCGCGCTTGGGCTTGACGTCGCTGGCCTTGATCTGGGCGATCAGTTCCTGCAGCACGTCCTTGACGTTGCCGACGATGGGGATATCTACCTTGACGCGCTTCGAGATCGACGACGGGTCGATGTCGATATGGATGATCTTGCGCGCCTGCGCCGTGAAGTGCGACGGATTGCCGATCACCCGGTCGTCGAACCGGGCGCCGATGGCGATCAGCACGTCGCAGTTCTGCATGGCCATGTTGGCTTCATACGTGCCGTGCATGCCGAGCATGCCGACGAACTGCTTGTGAGTGCCTGGGAATGCACCCAGACCCATCAGCGTGTTGGTCACCGGATGGCCGGTCAGTGCGGCCAGTTCGCGCAGCTCGTCGCTGGCGTTGGCCAGCACCACGCCGCCGCCCGAATAGATATACGGACGCTCCGCGGCCTGCAGCAGCGCCACGGCCTTGCGGATCTGGCCCGAGTGACCCTTGTTCACCGGGTTGTACGACCGCATGTCGACGGCCTTCGGGTACTCGAACTTGCAGGCGTTGCGCGACACGTCCTTCGGGATGTCCACCACCACGGGGCCGGGACGGCCGG
This sequence comes from Ralstonia sp. 25mfcol4.1, assembly GCF_900104095.1. Taxonomy (GTDB): domain Bacteria; phylum Pseudomonadota; class Gammaproteobacteria; order Burkholderiales; family Burkholderiaceae; genus Cupriavidus. The sequence continues at coordinate 66,125 of NZ_FNJO01000002.1, forward strand.
TGGCGGCAATGAAGAACGCCTTCTTGATCGTCGCGGCCAGGTCGCGCACGTCCTTCACGAGGAAGTTGTGCTTGACGATTGGGCGCGTGATGCCGACGGTGTCGCATTCCTGGAACGCATCCTGGCCAATGGCGTGGGTCGGCACGTTGCCGGTAATCACCACCATCGGGATCGAATCGAGGTAGGCGGTGGCGATGCCGGTCACGGCGTTGGTCACGCCCGGGCCCGAAGTCACCAGTGCCACGCCCACCTTGCCGGTCGCGCGGGCATAGCCGTCAGCGGCATGCACGGCGGCCTGTTCGTGGCGCACCAGGATATGTTCGAATTTCGTTTGCTTGTGGAGCTCGTCGTAGATATAGAGCACTGCGCCGCCGGGATAGCCCCAGACGTATTCGACGCCTTCTTCGGCAAGTGCGTTGACGAGGATTTCCGCTCCGATCATTTCCCGACCGGAGGATGAATTGCTGTCTGCGTGGGAGAATTCCGCGCTGGGCATGTTCATTTCTGTCCTTTGCAATTTTCGGCAAAAAATTGTTTGGATGCTCTCTACCGGGCTTGTGGCTCGGGTTCAAGCGGTGCGCGTCTGCATGAAGAGACCGCCTTATAAGCGGTCTGATGAGACAACCACTGATGTCGTGAACCGTCGATGATACTGCAATGCACCAGCGCGGTAAATGAATCGGCGGAACTTTTTGCACAGTGGCACCAGCCCCGGCCACAGACACGCCGGTCGTGCGTTGCGCAATCAAGCGAGCATGTCTGCACTTGAATACAGGAGTGGCAGAAGGCACGTGTTTTTTGTTAGGATCGCAGACATTTCCGGGGTGCCACAGGACGAGTCCGGCACATTCGGCCTGGCCTGACCGCCTAACTGCTGTTTTCGCCTGCATGGCCACCGACAAGGAACTCTCAGACTTTCTCGCCAGCGTCGAACGCCGCGCCTTCAAACAGGCCGTGTTCGCCGTGCGTGACGATGAAGCTGCGCTGGACATCGTGCAGGACGCCATGATCAAGTTGGCGGAAAAGTACGGCGACAAGGGGGCCAACGAACTGCCGCCCCTGTTCCAGCGCATCCTGCAGAACACCATTCACGACTGGTTCCGGCGCCAGAAGGTCCGGAACACCTGGGTCACCCTGTTCTCCAACCTGCGCGACGACCGCGAAGGCGACGACAGCGATCTGCTGGACACCCTGGAAGCCGAAAGCGGCACGGAGATGGCCGAAAGCAGCGCCGACAAGGTCGAACGGGCACAGGTCATGCATATCATCGAGCAGGAAATCCAGCGATTGCCCACGCGTCAACGCGAGGCTTTCCTGATGCGTTACTGGGAGGATATGGACGTAGCCGAAACCGCAGCCGTGATGGGCTGTTCGGAAGGCAGCGTCAAGACGCACTGTTCCCGCGCCACGCATACGCTGGCGCAAGCGTTGCGTGCGCGGGGAGTCCGACTATGAGCAGAAACGAACGAGATATCCAGGAACGGCGCTTCGCCCATGAGATCCGGGTGGCACTCGATGCTTCCACGGAGGCGCTGCCGCGGGACATTTCCGAACGGCTGGCCGCCGCGCGGCGCATGGCGCTGGCCGCCAAGAAGGCCGAAGTGCGCGCTCACGTGCCGCAACTCGTGCTGCCGAATGCACCGCACGGCTACGCCTTCGACGATGAGGACGACACCCCGCTGCACCGTGCCGGTGCGTGGCTGCGCAAGCTTGCGCTGGTGTGGACGCTGGTCGCGCTGGGTGCCGGCCTGATGGGCATCTACCACTGGCAGCAGCAGAAACGCGTCGAGGAACTCGCCGATGTCGATGCGGCGATGCTGCTCGACGACCTGCCGCCGACGGCCTATGCCGACCAGGGCTTCCACGTCTTCCTGAAGCGGGATCGCGACCAATAAGATGGCCTGCGCACCTTCCCGTACCGACGCATTCCGTCGCCGGCTCGCCGCTCTTTGCGCCGCCGGCGCGGCCCTGGCCGCACTTTCCATCGATTTCGTGATGGCAGAAGCGCACGCGCAGGGCCAGCAGGCGCAGCCGGCCAGCCAGCCGGCAGCGCGGCCGGTGATCAACGCCCACCCGACGTGGCAGGAACTGTCTGCGCCGCATCGTCAGATTCTGGCGCCGCTGCAGCCGCTCTGGGACACCATCCCGGAACTGAACCGCCGCAAGTGGCAGCGCATTGCCGACCTGTATCCCACGCTCAAGCCCGAGGAGCAGCAGCGCCTGCAGGAACGGATGGCCGAGTGGGTCAGGATGACGCCACAGCAACGCCGCCTGGCCCGCGAGAACTACCAGATCACGCGCCAGTTGCCGCCGGAAAAGAAGGCGGAAGCGTGGGATCGCTACCAGCAGCTGCCGGAAGAGCAGAAGAAGAAGCTGGCCGCCGCCGAAAAGGTGCCGCGCCGCCCGGGCGCTGTCAGCGCGCTGCCTTCGGGCAAGCGCCCGCCGGCCGATACGAGCCGGCAGTTGCACCATCAGGGCCGGCCGGCCAGTGCACCGGAAGCTTCGCCGGCATCGGCGCCCGCGGCTCCGACCCTGGCCGGCGCCTCCGCAGCCACCGCCCCGGTGGCTCCGGCACCTGCGCCGGCCGCACCGGCTGCAGCAATGCCGGCCTCGCCTGCCCAGGCGCCGACCCTTTCGCCGCCGGTGACGGGCGAAGCGGCCACTGACTTCAACCAGACCGAAACGCGTCCGTAACTTCCCCTCGGCAGGGCCACCTTCGCCCGCCACGAATTTCCCGTCACGCAAGCGGGTCGCGCTGGAACCGCCAGCGCAATCCGTCGCGACCCCGCTGCCCCGGATAATCGGCAATGGCCACCTGTGCGCCGTTTGGCATAATGGCCGCTTCCCCCGATCCACCACGCGCCATGCCTGCCGCTACGCCAGCCGCCTCCGCCCAGACTCCCGTCACGCCGCCGCGCGCACCTACGCTGGGCCGTCGCCTGCTTTGCATGCTCTACGAAGGCGTGCTGTTGTTTGGCGTGCTGATGCTCGCCAGCGCCCTCTCGGTCCTGGCCCGTCCGCTCCTGCAGCAGCTTGGGCTCAACCACGTGTACGTGGATCAGGTATGGATGTTCATCGTGCTTGGCGTCTATTTCTCGTGGTTCTGGCAGCGTAACGGCCAGACGCTGGCGATGCAGACCTGGCGCATCCGCCTGGAGACGACCGCCGGCCAGCCGCCGGGCTGGCGCAAGGCGCTGCTACGCTACGTGCTGGCCTGGCTGTGGCTGCCGCCCGCGGCAGCCGTGGGGCATGCGATGGGCCTCACGCTGTGGCCGTTTATCGGCGTGTTGACCGCCGGGCTGCTGATCTGGATGTCGCTGGCCTGGCTCGATCCGCGCCGCCAGTTCCTGCATGACCGCCTGGCCGGCACCCGCCTGACCGACCTGCGTCCGCTGCAGCCATGAGCCTGACGGCTGCCGCCCTGCGTCGCGTCGCCGTGCTGGTACAGACGACGGCGGTGGGCGGATTGGCAGCCTGGCTGGCACTGGGCCACGGCTGGGCATGGATGCCGGCACTGGCCGCAGCCCTGGCCATCGTGCTGCTCGCCTTCGGCGCCAGCGTCGCCATGGCATTCGGTGCCACGCTTGGCGGCCTTGGTATCCCGCGCCGGAACCGGCCGCCGCTTCCCGACCAAGCGCCTGCACGGCAACGTCTTGACGCCGGCGCAGCACTGCACTGCTTCCTGGCCGAATGCCGCGCCGTCTTCCGGATGTTCAACTGGCTGCAGCCGTTCCGGTCACGGCTCTGCCTTGCCCAGCCCACACATCCCCTGCCCGAAGCCCCTCACGTACTGCTGGTACACGGCTACGGCTGCAACCACGCGGTCTGGCTCGACATGGCGCCGGCCTTGGCCGCCGCCGGCTACCGCTGCGAAGCCATCGACCTGACGCCGGTGCTTGGCGACATCGACGACTACGCCCCGCAACTGCTGGCGCGCATGCGCGAGATGCAGGCGCGTACGGGTCAGGCACCGCTACTTGTGTGCCACAGCATGGGCGGACTGGCCGCGCGCGCCGCGCAGGCGCTGGCTGCGCAGGCGGGTGGCGATACGCCCTGCGCGGGCATTGTCACGCTGGGCAGCCCCCACCAGGGCTGCGCGCTGGCGCGGTTCGGCAGTGGACGTAATGCATGGCAGATGCGGTGGCAGAGCCCGTGGCTGGCCGCGCTGGCCGCCGCCGAGACCGCGCCGATGCGCGCGCGCATCGTATCGGTCTTCAGCTGGCATGACTCGATCGCAGGCCCGCCGGGCACGTCGTGGCTCGACGGCGCCCAGCATCTGGCGCTCGACGGCATCGGCCATGTGTCGCTGCTGCGGGACCCCCGTGCCGTGCAGGCCACGCTCACGGCGCTGGCCATGCTCCAGCGGCACCCTGTCACCCCCGCCATCGTCGCGCCCCACTAGCCATCGCGGCCCGCCGCGGCCGGCAAGCTTCATGTGACATTCATGTTTCCGTCACGGCGCCGTCATGCGGCACTGGCTCAATGCAGCCATCGCCGATACCGGGGCCACCATGGTTCAAGCCATCCGATCTGCACGCGTGAGTTTGTCGAGGGTTGCGCAGCGCCTGCGCGGCAAGCCTGACACAACGCTCTCGATGTCTGCCGCCTTCGCGGCGTTCATGCCACCGCAAGCCGATCTGTCCCCTGCCCGCGCCACGCCCCCGCACGACCCCGTCGACGCCGGCCACCGCCCCGCGGCCACTGCCGAACCTTCGGCGCACCGCTACCGCGCCATCTGGCTGTCCGATATCCACCTGGGCACGCCGGGCTGCCAGGCCACCTACCTGCTCGACTTCCTCAAGCACAACGATTCCGACGTGCTCTACCTGGTTGGCGACATCATCGACGGCTGGCAGTTGCGCCGTGGCTGGTACTGGCCGCAGAGCCACAACGACGTGGTGCAGAAGCTGCTGCGCAAGGCGCGCAAGGGCACCGAGGTGATCTACATCCCCGGCAACCACGACGAAGGCGCCCGCCAGTTCGACGGCCTGGCCTTCGGCGACGTCAGCGTGCGCGAAGACGCCGTGCACGTCACCGCCACGGGCAAGCGCCTGTGGGTCGTGCATGGCGACCTGTTCGACGGGGTGGTGCAGCATGCCAGATGGCTGGCCTACCTTGGCGATTCGCTCTACACGATGATCCTGGCGCTGAACCGCCACTTCAACCGCGTACGCGCCCGGCTCGGATTCGACTACTGGTCGCTGTCCCAATACCTGAAGCACCAGGTCAAGAACGCGGTGAGCTACATCAATTCGTTCGAACACGCGATGGTGGACGAGGCGCGTCGCCGTGGCTGCGATGGCGTGGTCTGCGGCCACATCCACAAGGCCGAGATCCGCGAGGTGGACGGGCAGCTCTACTGCAACGACGGCGACTGGGTGGAGAGCCTTTCGGCGCTGGTGGAAACCATGGAAGGCGAGTTGAAGATCGTCTACTGGACCACGCTGGTCGATCCGCCGATGCCAGCCACCCGCCGGCGCCGCCGCACCGCCGAGATCGCGGCCTGACAAGGGCCGGGCCACCGCCCATCCGCTGCGCCCCGCGCCGGCCCGCCCGGCGCGGACCCGCCATCCCCACAACACCACGGCGCTGCCGCCCCAAGGAGCCTCAATGAGAGTCATGATTGTCACCGACGCATGGGAACCGCAGGTCAACGGCGTGGTTCGCACGCTGAAGTCGACCCGCCGCGAACTCGAAGCCATGGGCCACACGGTAGATCTGCTCACCCCGCTGGAATTCCGCACGGTGCCGTGCCCGACCTATCCGGAGATCCGCCTGTCGATCCTGCCCGCCGCCAAGGTGCGCCGCCGCATCGACACGTTCCGGCCGGACGCCCTGCATATCGCGACCGAAGGCCCGCTGGGGCTGGCCGCACGCGCCTATGCCCGGAAGCACAAGCTGCCATTCACCACCGCCTATCACACGCGGTTCCCCGAATACGTGCAGGCGCGCTTCGGCGTGCCGCTGGCCTGGACCTATCGCTTCCTGCGCTGGTTCCACGGCCCGGCGCGTGCCGTCATGGCTCCCACCCCGGTGGTGCTGAAGGACCTGCACGACTACGGCATCACGCATGGCGTGCTGTGGACGCGGGGCGTGGACCTGGACGTCTTCACGGCGCAGCGAGCGAACGTTTTAAACACCGCCCATCCGATCTTCCTGTACGTGGGCCGCGTGGCCGTCGAAAAGAACGTCGAAGCGTTCCTGCAGCTCGACCTGCCCGGCTCCAGGTGGGTGGTGGGCGATGGCCCGGCGCTGGCCACGCTGAAGGCGCGCTATCCAACGGCCAACTACCTCGGGGTGCTGAAGCAGCCGGAACTGGCGAAGGTGTATGCTTCGGCAGACGTCTTCGTGTTTCCCAGCAAGACCGATACCTTCGGGCTGGTCCTGCTGGAAGCACTGGCCAGTGGGCTGCCCGTGGCGGCGTACCCGGTGACGGGTCCGATCGACGTGCTTGGCGACAGCCCGGCCGGCGTGATGCACGAAGACTTGCGGGAGGCCTGCCTGGAGGCGCTGCGCATCGACCGCGCCACCGCCCGTGCCCATGCGGAGAAATTCTCGTGGCGCGCGGCATCCGAACAGTTCCTTGCGCATCTGCGTCCGCTGCCCAGCGCGGCGGGCCGAACCGATCATCCGGAATCTTCCGTCGCACCCGATCATGGCCAAGCCCCAACCCACGCTACCGCCCGATCCGTCGCTGCACCGGCCGACCGCCACCCGGGTGGCGGCTGAAGTGGAAACCGAATACTCGATCGCCAACAATCCGCACAAGGGCAATCGCGGCCTGACGCGCGCCTGGCACGCGGCGATCAACTCGCTGTCGGGCCTGCGCTATGCCGTGCTGGAAGAAAGCGCGTTTCGCCAGGAACTAACGCTGGTGGTCATCCTGACGCCGTGTGCGTTCATCCTGCCGGTGTCCGTGGTCGAACGCGTGATGCTGCTGGGCACGCTGCTGCTGGTGCTGATCGTGGAACTGCTCAATTCGAGCGTGGAAGCGGCCATCGACCGGATCTCGCTGGAACGCCACAGCCTGTCCAAGCGCGCCAAGGATTTCGGCAGTGCGGCGGTGATGCTGGCGCTGATTCTCTGCGGCGGCACATGGTTAGCGATCGGCGGCCCGCATGTGGTGCGATGGACCGGGATGCTGATGAGCTAAGCCCCTGAACTCGCCCCTTCGGCCAGCCACTTTTGGCCAGCCACTTTTGGCCAGCCACTTCGGCCCGCCAGTTCGACTCGCCGCGTTTCGGCTAGTCGTTTCGCCAGAATGCAGAACGCCGCCATCCCTGGCGGCGTTTTTCATCGCGGCGCTCTGTCAGGCTTACGTCTTCTCGCGCCCCTCCTGCCACTTGTCCACGCGCACGCGCGGCGCGGCGGCCAGCTGGCCGAGCAGGTCCTGCGGCGACGTCGATACGTGCAGCATGTCGGCGTGTACCTGCTTCAGGAATCCCTCGCCCACGGCGTGATTCAGGAACGCCAGCATGCCGTCGTAGAAGCCGGCCACGTTCAGCAGGCCCACCGGCTTGTCGTGATAGCCCAGCTGCGCCCACGTGAATGTCTCGAACAGTTCCTCGAACGTGCCCACACCGCCGGGCATGGCGATGAAGGCGTCGGACCGGTCAGCCATCATCTGCTTGCGTTCGTGCATGTTGCGCACCACGTGCAGCTCGGTCAGGCCGCGATGGCCCACTTCCTTCTGCATCAGCGCGTCGGGGATCACGCCGATAGCCGTACCGCCGTGCGCCAGCACGCTATCGGCCACGATGCCCATCAGTCCCACCTTGCCGCCGCCATAGACCAGCGCCAGGCCCTGTTCGGCCATGGTCCGGCCCAGTGCCTTGGCCGCTTCGGCGTATTCCGGCCGGAAGCCGGGACTCGAACCGCAATACACGCAAACCGATTTCACTTTTTGTCCTTTTCGGCCTTGGCCGCTTCGGCAGCCGCCTTTTCAGCGGCGTACTCGCGCGCCAGCTGGTCGAACGCCTCGCGGGCCTTGCCGCGCAGGTACGGCGCAAGGATCGAGAAGATGTGATAGCTCGACCCATGCAGGTAGCCGCGGATCTGCTCGGGATCGTTGTACTGGCGCGGATGCTGCACGAACTGGAACGACAACCAGTACGTGGCAATTACAACAATATTGGTACACACCGCATCGACCTGCTCGGGCGTGGCTTCCATGTCGCCGTCTTCCTGGAACTGGCGGCAGATTTCCAGCGCGAACCGCTTCTTCTGGTCGACGATGCGCTTGAAGTTGGTCTCCAGCATCCGGTTGCGCGCCAGCAGGTCGTTGATGTCGCGATACAGGAAACGGTAGTTCCACAGGAACTCGGACATGTACTGCAGGTAGCCCCAGCTCTCGCCCAGCGTGGCCTTGTGGTCTTCCGGCATCTTCAGGCGGCGCTCCATCTCCTGCTCGAAGCGCACGAAGATCGAATTGATGATGTCGTCCTTGTTGCGGAAGTGGTAGTACAGGTTGCCAGGGCTGATTTCCATGGCTTCCGCAATCGTCGTGGTGGTGACGTTGGGCTCGCCAAGTTCATTGAACAGGCGCAGCGACACGTCGAGGATGCGGTCTCGGGTACGGCGCGGACCGGCTTGCGGTTTGGCTTCCATGGGTATCGGAAAGACTGATCGGCAGGATTGGGATTATAAGCACACCGGGGCGGGCACCCCCGCCCCGAGCGGCGCTTCAGGCACACGAAGTGCCTAGAAGCGCGATCCGGGCTGTTTCAGGAAGGCCAGTTCGTCGGCGCTGCTGTCGCGGCCCAGCACCGCATTCCGGTGCGGGAAGCGGCCAAAGCGGGCGATGATCTCGTGATGCTTGATGGCCCATTCCACGACATCGACCCGGCCTGCCGTGTCCTGGCGCAGCGCCGTGGTTTCGCGCACGGAGATATCCTGGTCGGCCAGCGACTCGGCATGCTCGAACGGCAGATAGCAGAACACGCGATGCCAGGCCGTCGGCAGTTGCCGGTCCCAGCCGTTGGCCAGCATGCGCCGCGCCACGGCCAGCGCCCCCGCATCGGTGGCAAAGCTGCGTGCGTCGCCACGGAACATGTTGCGGGGGAACTGGTCCAGCAGCACGATGCGCGCGCAGGCACCCTCGGGCGTCACGGACCAGTCATCCTCGGCGCCGTCGTGCGCGGCCTGCCAGACCGGCAGGAACTGCTCGCGGATCCGGGCATCGAAATCATCCGACTTCGCGAACCACTCGCGCCGCGCCACATCCCATTCGGGCGATCCTGGCGTGCCGAACCAGAACGCGAGCACGGCCAGCGCCGCCGCCGGCAACGGCTTACCGCTGGACATTGCGCATCCAGTCGGCGGTCTGGAACAGCGCCTGCATCAGGCGCATCTGCAGCGACTCCGGCAGCCCCACGTCCTGCATGGCCAGCGCCATGCAGCGCATCCACTGGTCGCGCTCGCTGGTGCCGATTTCGAACGGCAGATGGCGCGCCCGCAGGCGCGGATGCCCGAATCGCTCGATAAAGTAGTTCGGGCCGCCCAGCCAGCCGCACAGGAACCAGAACAGCTTGTCGCGCGAGCCGTCCAGGGTGGGCGGGTGCAGCGCGCGCAGCCCGGCGAACTCGGCTTCCAGGTCCATCAGGTCGTAGAAGCGGTCGACCAGCTCGCGCACGCGCCCTTCCCCGCCAATCAGTTCGTAGGCGGTGATGTCTTCGCGGTTGTCTTCGGGTTCTGCAGGTTCGGTAATCATGGCCAATCAGTTCACATCGCGCAGCGTCGCCAGCGCCGGCTGCCGCAGCACCTCGCGCAGGCCGAGCCAGCCGCCGGCAAAAGCGCACAGCATGCCAGAAACCACGCCGACCGGCACAATCCACGCGTTGAAGCGATACGGGAAGTCGAACACGAACTGCGACAGCCCCCAGCCCACGCCGATCGCGCCCAGGCTGGCCAGGAACCCCGCCAGCCCGCCCACCACGAGGAATTCCGCATACTGGGTCTGCCGCACCAGAGACGCCGGCGCGCCCAGCGCCTTGAGCAGGCCGGCATCGCGCTTGCGCTCGTCGCGCGCCCCGGACAGTGCGGCATAGAGCACTGTCACGCCGGCCAGCAGCGTGAAGACGAACAGGAACTCCACGGCCGCGATCACCTGGTCCAGCACGTTCTGGATCTGCCGCAGGATCAGGTCGGTGTTAACCACGGTGATGTTCGGGAATGCGGCGGTCAGCTGGTTGCCCAGCGCCGCCTTGGCCGGCGGCAGGTAGAACGATGTGATGTACGTCTCGGGCAGCCCCTGCATCTTCGCCACCGGCAGGATCACGAAGAAATTGACGCGCATCGAGCCCCATTCGAGCTTGCGCAGCGATGTCACCGGCGCTTCGACGATCTGGCCCGCCACGTCGAAGCGCAGCGTATCGCCCAGCCGGATATGCAGCGTCTTGGCGATGCCCTCCTCCACCGACGCGCCGCCTTCCCACCGGCCAGCCACCACCTCGTTGCCGTCGGGCATCTTGTCCATGTACGACAGGTTGAACTCGCGCTCAACCAGGTTGCGCGCGCGGCCGTCGGGGTAGCTGCTGGCCTGCACCGGCCGGTCGCCGATCTGGATCAGGCGTCCGCGTACCATCGGGAACAGCAGGTCATCGACCCCGCTCTTCGCCAGCATGGCGCGCAGCGGCTCGCGCTGATCGGGCTGGATATTGATGATGAAGCGGTTCGGCGCGTCGGCCGGCGTGGCGTTGCGCCAGGAATCGACCAGGTCGTTGCGCGTCATGCCCAGCAGCAGCAAGGCCATCAGCCCCACCGCCAGCGCCACGGTCTGCAACACGGTGACGCCGCGGCGCCGCTCCAGCACTGCCAGCGCAAAGCGCCAGCCCACGCTCCCGCTGGCGCGTCCGCGCATGGTCCGCGACAGCGCCATCAGCAGCCCCAGGGCCAGCAACGCAAACACCACGCCGGCGCCAGCGAATCCGCCCGCCGTGGTCAGTCCCAGCTTGAGGTCGCGGGCCGCGACCATCAGCAGCGCCACGAACGCACCCAGGCCCAATGCATAGGCCACCCAGGCGGAAATCGGCGGTACGCCCACGTCGCGCCGCAACACGCGCAGCGGCGCGATGCGCGTCAGCGCCAGCAGCGGCGGCAGCGCAAACCCCGTCAGCAGCACCAGTCCGGCCGCCACGCCAACCAGTGCCGGCACCCACGACGGATGCGGCAGCGACACCTGCAGCAGGCCGCCCAGCGACATCAGCAGCCCGTAGTGCGCCGCGTAGCCCAGCGCCACACCCACGAGCGCGCCGCCCAGGCCCAGCAACAGGAATTCGATGCCGAATGCCGCCAGGATCTGGCCGCGCGACAGTCCCAGGCACTTGTAGACCGCGCACGCATCGGTGTGGCGCTGCATGTAGCGGCGCGCAGACATCGCGATGGCCACCGCCGCGATCATCGACGACAGCACCGCCACCAGCGACAGGAACCGCTCGGCGCGATCCAGCGTCGCACGCATCTGCGGCTGCCCCGACTCCAGCGATTCCACGCGCGTATTGCGCAGGTGGCGCCGTTCGATCTCGGCCGTGGCCCATTTGCGATAGGCGTCGGCGGCGGCATCGGGGCCCGCCACCAGCAGTCGGTAGGTCACGCGGCTGCCCCAGCCGATCAGCTTCGTGGCATCCAGATCCGACATCGGCAGCAGCACGCGCGGCGCGAAGTTCATGAAGCCGGCGCCGCGATCCAGTTCCTGGGTGATGATCCGGTCGATGCGGAACGTCTTGCTGCCAAGCTGCAGCCCGTCGCCGACCCGCAGGTTCAGGGCGATCAGCAGTGCCTCGTCCACCCACACCGTGCCGGGTACCGGAATACCCTCGGCATTCGATTCCGGTCCGCCGGGCGTCTGTGTGACCTTGAGCCGGCCGCGCAGCGGATAGCCGTCGGTCACGGCCTTCAGCGCGCCAAGCTGGCTCGCCGCCTCACCCTGCGCGGGCGCGCCACTGGCACGCGCCGTGGCCATGCTCGGAAACGTCACCGTCTGCGCCACCTGCAGGCCGTCGCGCCGGGCGCGGTCGCTGAAGGCGGCGTCGAACGGCTGGTCGGAGATCAGCAGCACGTCGGCGGCAATCATCTGCCGCGCGTCGCGCTCCAGGCCCAGGCGCATGCGGTCTGCCAGAAAGCCCACGCTGGTCAGCGCGGCCACGGCCAGCACCAGCGCGAACAGCAGCAGCGTCAGCTCGCCGGCAAGCCAGTCGCGGCGCGCCATGCGCAGCGCCTGGCGCCACGCGGAAAACCTTGCTTGGGGTACAACGGGATCGGAGGCAGTCGACATGTTCGGCTGACAGTTGGGAAAAGGGAATCAGGGACGATGGGGCGGCTGCTTCGCCGGTGGCCGGGACGCCGGCTGTGTCTTGTCGCGCAGGCTGGCATGCAGCCGTCGCGCGCCGCGCCACAGCTTTGGCACCAGCCACGCGGCAAGCACCAGGAACAGCACCAGCAGGATCAGGAACACGACCGGCAGGAAGAACGCCAGCAACAGCCCGCCCACCGTGCCGACATCCTCGGTGAATGAGGCCACCCAGTTCGAAAAAGGTTCGGGCGACACATTGATCAGCGCCCGCGTGCCGGCCTTGGCGGCATGGGCGGTGCCGGCCAGCGTCCCGCCGATCAGGCCGGCCGCCACGGTCCACTGCGGGTCCATGTGGCCGAACGCGGCGGCGGCCAGGATCGCCCCGGCCGGAATGCGGATAAAGGTCTGGATGCCGTCCCAGACGGTGTCGAAGCCGGGCACCTTGTCGGCCACGAACTCGGCCACCGTCATCGCCGCAGCCACGCCGATCACCCACCACGACGACAGCACCTGCAGACCCGATGGCAGGTCAAGCCAGCCCAGGCGGGCCAGCACGCCCGCCGTCAGCACGGCCAGGTACAGACGCAGGCCGCTGGCCCAGGACATGCCCGCAGCCAGCGCAGCGGTTTCCAGCATGGAAGCTCCTCGCGACCGAGCGCGCGTTCAACGTCCGGTGAGTGTAACGCCAGCGGCAGTCAGCGGCCTCCTTGCCGTCCGGGGCCATCCCACGGCAACGCCTTCCGGGACGTGAGGACGCCGGCCGGCTCAGCGGCGTTGGCCATGGTTTCCACGACGATTCCGGCCATGCTCCCCGGGCGATCGTGGAGATGGCAATTGTGATACTTCCCGCATAAAACCCGGACGAACCATGCCTTCCCAAGCAAAGCGCAAGGCACTTCGCAAGGGTTTAGCTGGCCGGTGCGGACTCCAGGCGGGGAAGCTGGGGCAGGTCCGAGGCCACCTCGGCGATCATGCGGCGCAGCCACATCACGTCCGGGGCGGCATGGCAGCGTTCGTGCCAGAGCTGGTAGAAGCGCATGCGCGGGAACGTTACCGGCGACGGCACCATGCGGATGGGCAGGTACTGCGCGTAGTGGGCGGCAAACTGCCGGCCCGTGGTGAAGACCATGTCGGTCTTCATCAGAACATAGGGCACCAGTCCGAAATACGGCAGGGTGACCTGGATATTGCGCTTGTAGCCCTGCTCGGCCAGCGCCTGGTCGATCATGCTGCGCTGCATCGACGCATATGGCGCGGGCGCCAGGTGCGGCATTTCCAGGTAGTGGCGCAGCGTCAGGCCATGGCGCGCCAGCGGGTGCTGGGCGCCCAGCATGCACACCACCTCGTCGTCGAACAGGGGCGAGATGTGCAGGTGCTCGGGCGGCGACAGCCAGTTGCCGACCACGATGTCCAGATGGCCCTGCTCCAGCGCATCCAGGAAATCCGTGGACTGCGTCATCGGGTGCACGAACAGCTTGGCGCCGGGGGCCAGCCGGCGCACGCGCTCGACGATATTGGGCAGGAAGAACGCGTCCAGGTAGTCGGGGGCGCCCAGGTGGAACGTGCGCGTGGTGGTGGCCGGATCGAACTGCTGCGGCGGACGGGCGATCCGATCCATCGCCGCCAGGCTCTGCTCGGCCAGCAGCAGCAGCTCGCGCCCACGCTCGGTTGGCACCATGCCGCTCTTGCCGCGCACCAGGATGGCGTCTCCGGTGATTTCGCGCAGCCGCTTGAGGGTGTTGCTGATGGCCGGCTGCGACTGGCCCAGGCGGACGGCGGTGCGGGTCACGCTCTGCTCGGTCAGCAGGGTGTGCAGTACCCGCAGCAAATAAGTATCGAGATGGTCGCGTCCGTGCATGGCAGATGCCACCGCGCTCTTGTGGCGGGCGCGGGTGGCGTGGGGGAAGGGAACGGCGCATAGTGTAAGACAGCCACCCCGGATGCGGTCAAATCCGGTCAGTCATCCCAATGCACTACGGGTAGACCCGTAGATCGGCGCCATGCCGCCCCGGGGCAGCGATTGCGGGGACGCGCCGCCCACCGGCGCGCGCCTTGATGGGGCATATCACATGGGCCAAATATTGCAGGAAAAGGCCTGATGCTATGTTTGCAGCCATCCCCGAAAGAGAGAAGACCATGGAGACGCAAACCATCCGCTTTTTCCACCGCGGCCAGGTCCAGGAAGTATCCGACGCCCCCGTAACCCGTACCGTGCTGCAGTACCTGCGTGAAGACGTACGCTGCACGGGCACCAAGGAAGGCTGCGCCGAAGGTGACTGCGGTGCCTGCACCGTGGTGATCGGCGACCTGAAGGCCGACGGCGACGTCGAATTCAAGGCCGTCAATGCCTGCATCCAGTTCCTGCCCACGCTCGATGGCAAGGCCCTGATCACGGTCGAGGACCTGCGCCAGGCCGACGGCGCCCTGCACCCGGTGCAGGAAGCGATGGTCGAGTGCCATGGCTCCCAATGCGGCTTCTGCACGCCGGGCTTCGTGATGTCGCTGTGGGCGCTCTACCAGCAGCACACGCCCGGCGGCGAACCGCCCGCGCGCCAGGACATCTGCGATGCACTGACAGGCAATCTGTGCCGCTGCACCGGCTACCGCCCGATCGTCGATGCCGGCCAGCGCATGATGGCGCTGCCCGCCCCGACGGCCAGCCGCCTGAATCCGAAGCAGATCGCCGACACCCTGCGCAACCTGAAGCGTGGCGAGACGTTCCATTACAACGCGGGCGGCCAGCATTTCTACGCCCCGCGCACCGCCGCCGAGTTCGGCGCCATCAAGGCCGCCGAGCCGAACATCCGCATCCTGGCCGGCAGCACCGATGTGGGCCTGTGGGTGACCAAGCAGTTCCGCGAGCTGGGCAACCTGCTCTACGTCGGCCAGGTGGAAGACCTGAACACGGTCACCGAGCGCGATGGCTTTATCGAGATCGGCGCCGCCGTGACGCTGGAGAAGGCTTACGCCGCGCTGAACGTCGCCCATCCCGAGCTTGAAGAGCTGTGGAAACGCTTTGCGTCGCTGCCGATCCGCAATGCCGGCACCCTGGGTGGCAACGTTGCCAACGGGTCGCCCATCGGCGATTCGATGCCCGCGCTGATTGCACTGGGCACCGAAGTGGTGCTGCAGCACGGCAACGTGCGCCGCACGATGCCGCTGGAGGACCTGTACCTGGCTTACCAGAAGACGGCCATGGCCGAAGGCGAATTCGTGGCCGCGCTGCGCGTGCCCGTGAAGGGGCCGCAGCATTTCCGCACCTACAAGCTGTCGAAGCGGTTCGACGAGGATATTTCCGCCGTGTGCGCCGCCTTCGGCATCACGGTCGAGAACGGCATCGTCACGGCCGCGTGCATCGCCTTCGGCGGCATGGCCGCCACGCCCAAGCGCGCCGCGCTGGCCGAGGCCGCGCTGACCGGCCAGCCGTGGAATGAAACCACCGCCCGCGCCGGCATGGCCGCGCTGGGCCAGGACTACACGCCGCTGACCGATATGCGGGCCACTGCCGCCTATCGCAGCCGTGGCGCCGCCAACCTGCTCTATCGCTTCTGGCTGGAAACGCGCGATGGCGCGCTGCCCGCCGCCATGGTCAACGTCCGCGCCATGGGCGCCGGTGAAACCGTGAGCGCCTGAGGAGAGCCCGCATGAACAAGCAAACCGAACCCTTCCTGCTCGACGCCAGCGTGGCCGCCGAATCCACCCCGGTGGTGGGCATTTCGCGCCCGCACGAATCGGCCCACCTGCACGTGGCCGGCACCGCCACCTATACCGACGACATCCCCGAACTGGCCGGCACGCTGCACGCCGCCCTGGGCATGAGCACCAAGGCCCACGCACGGCTGAAAAATGTCAACCTGGACCGCGTGCGCAAGGCGCCCGGCGTGGTGGCCGTGCTGACCGTGGACGACATCCCCGGCGTCAACGACTGCGGCCCGATCATTCACGACGATCCGATCCTGGCGAAGGACGTGGTGCAGTTCATCGGCCAGCCGATCTTCGTGGTGGTGGCGTCGTCGCACGACGCCGCGCGCCGCGCCGCCCGTCTGGCCGATATCGACTACGAAGACCTGCCCCCGGTGCTGACGCCCGAGGCCGCGCACGCAGCCGGCAGCTACGTGCTGCCGCCGATGCACCTGACCCGCGGCGAGCCGGCCCGGCATCTCGACGCCGCCAGACACCGTGACAGCGCGAAGATCCAGCTCGGCGGCCAGGAACAGTTCTATCTGGAAGGCCAGATCGCCTACGCCGCCCCGCGCGAAAACGACGGCATGCACGTCTGGTGCTCGACCCAGCATCCGACCGAGATGCAGCACGCCGTGGCCCATATGCTGGGCTGGCACGCGCACCAGGTGCTGGTGGAATGCCGCCGCATGGGCGGCGGCTTCGGCGGCAAGGAATCGCAGTCGGCCATGTTCGCGTGCTGCGCGTCGCTGGCGGCCTGGAAGCTGCTGTGCCCGGTCAAGCTGCGTCCGGACCGCGACGACGACATGATGATCACCGGCAAGCGCCACGACTTCACGTTCGATTTCGACGTGGGCCATGACGACGAGGGCCGCATCGAGGGCGTGCGCGTGGAAATGGTGTCGCGCGCCGGCTTCTCGGCCGACCTCTCCGGCCCGGTGATGACGCGCGCCATCTGCCACTTCGACAACGCCTACTGGCTGCCGAACGTGCAGATCGACGGCTACTGCGGCAAGACCAACACGCAGAGCAATACCGCCTTCCGCGGCTTTGGCGGCCCGCAGGGCGCGTTCGCGATCGAGTACATCCTCGACAACGTGGCGCGCAACGTGGGCAAGGATTCGCTCGAAGTCCGCCGCGCCAACTTCTACGGCAAGGGCGAGCGCAATGTCACGCCGTATGGCCAGACCGTGGAAGACAACGTCATCCACGAGCTGATCGACGAACTCGTGGCCACATCCGGGTACAAGGCCCGTCGCGCGGCCACGCGAGAGTTCAACGCTAAGAGCCCGGTCCTGAAGAAGGGCATCGCCATCACGCCGGTGAAGTTCGGCATCTCGTTCAACGTCGCGCACTACAACCAGGCCGGCGCGCTGGTGCACGTCTACAACGACGGGTCGGTGCTGGTGAACCACGGCGGCACCGAAATGGGCCAGGGCCTGAACACCAAGGTGGCGATGGTGGTGGCACACGAGCTGGGTATCCGCATGGAGCGCGTGCGCGTGACGGCGACCGATACCAGCAAGGTGGCCAACACGTCCGCCACGGCAGCCTCCACGGGCGCCGACCTGAACGGCAAGGCCGCGCAGGACGCCGCGCGCCAGATCCGCGAGCGCCTGGCCACGTTCGCCGCCCGCAAGGCCGGCGTGGAGCCCGATGCGGTGCGCTTCAACGACGATCTGGTGATCGCCGGCGAACTGCGCCTGCCGTTTGGCGACCTGGCGCGGGAGGCCTACGTGGCGCGCGTGCAACTGTGGTCGGACGGCTTCTACACCACGCCCAAGCTGTACTGGGACCAGAAGGCGCTGCACGGCCGGCCGTTCTACTACTACGCCTACGGTGCCGCGTGCTCCGAGGTGATCGTCGACACGCTGACCGGCGAATGGAAGCTGCTGCGCGCCGATGCGCTGCACGACGCGGGCAAGTCGCTGAATCCGGCCATCGACATCGGCCAGGTGGAGGGCGCGTTCATCCAGGGCATGGGCTGGCTGACCACCGAGGAACTGTGGTGGAACCAGAACGGCAAGCTGATGACGCACGCACCGTCGACGTACAAGATCCCGACGATCAACGACTGCCCGGAAGACTTCCACGTGCGGCTGTTCCAGAACAGCAACGTCGAGGACAGCATCCACCGGTCGAAGGCCGTGGGCGAGCCGCCCCTGCTGCTGCCGTTCTCGGTGTTCTTCGCGATCCGCGACGCGATTGCCGCCGTGGGTGACTACCAGGTCAACCCGCCGCTGCGCGCGCCCGCCACCAGCGAAGCCATCCTCGATGCGGTGGAAGCCGTGCAGGCCACGATGGCCACACGGGCCGCCCGCACCGAAGCCGTACCCGCCTGACGCCAGGCACGCCAGACAGCAAGAGAGACCACCATGCAGGACGCCCCGCTCAAACCGTTCCGCTTCGCCGACGCCGCCCGCTGGGTGCGCGCCGGCGTGCCCGTGGCGATGGTCACCATCGTCGACGTCAAGGGGTCCGCGCCGCGCGAGCCCGGCATCCGCATGCTGGTCACGGGCAGCGACCTGGTGGGCACCATCGGCGGCGGCCATCTGGAATGGCGCGGCATGGATATCGCGCGGGCGATGCTGGCCAACCGCCATGTGCGCGGCAATCCGCATCGCCGCATCGAGCGCATTCCGCTGGGTCCGGCCCTGGGCCAGTGCTGCGGCGGCGTGGTGAAGCTGGCCTTCGAGGTATTGGGCGAAGCCGACCTGGCGTGGCTCGATGCCGTCGAAGACGCCTTCCGGGCCGGTCGCGCGCTGCAACGCACGGTGCCGCCGGCCGGCGCGGTCGCGGTCGAAGCCAGTCGCGCGATGCTGCATACGGCGGTGCTGCACGCGGACGGTACGTGGACCGACACGCTGGTGCCCGACGACATGCACATCGTCCTGTTCGGCGCCGGGCACGTGGGCCATGCGCTGGTCAAGGTGCTGTCGACGCTGCCCTGCCGCGTGCATTGGGTGGACGAACGCGACACGCTGTTCCCGGGCGGGCTGCCCGACAGCGTGGAGGCCGAGGCCACCGATACG
The DNA here is from genome assembly GCF_900104095.1 of Ralstonia sp. 25mfcol4.1. Taxonomy (GTDB): domain Bacteria; phylum Pseudomonadota; class Gammaproteobacteria; order Burkholderiales; family Burkholderiaceae; genus Cupriavidus. The sequence continues at coordinate 85,127 of NZ_FNJO01000002.1, forward strand.
CCCGAGTCCGTGGTCGACCAGGCGCCGCCCGGCTCGTATTTCATCGTCATGACGCACAGCCACGCGCTGGACCAGCAACTCTGCGAGCGGATCTTCCGGCGCACCGATTTTGCGTATTTCGGGCTGATCGGGTCCAAGACCAAGCGCGCCAGGTTCGAGCACCGCATGGTGGAGCATGGCGTGGACCCGGCACGCCTGCCGGAGATGACGTGCCCGATGGGGGTTGCGGGCATCACCGACAAGGCTCCGGCTATGATTGCGGTTGCCATCGTCGCCCAGCTGTTGCAGGTTCGCGAGCAGCGCATCGCCGCGCTGCGTGCCAACCGGCTGGAGGCGGTGCTTCCGTAACAGCACAGCCGCGATCCGGCTGTCAGCATAGAAAAGAGGCCCCATGACCATCGATGCCGCGCTGGCGGACAAGATCCGCCGTACCCCCAAGGCCGAATTGCACGTGCATATCGAAGGCACGCTCGAACCCGAGCTGATCTTCCGGCTGGCCCAGCGCAACAACGTCAAGCTGGCCTACCCCGACGTGGAGGCGCTGCGCGCGGCCTACGCGTTCACCGACCTGCAATCGTTCCTGGACATCTATTACGCCGGCGCCAGCGTGCTGCTGACCGAGGAAGATTTCTTCGACATGACGATGGACTACGTCAAGCGCGCCGTGGCCGACAACGTGCGCCATGCCGAGATCTTCTTCGATCCTCAGACCCATACCGAGCGCGGCGTGCCGATCGGCACCGTGATCGACGGCATTTCCGACGCGCTGGCGCAGGCCCGCACCGAATACGACTTCTCCAGCAGCCTGATCCTGTGCTTCCTGCGGCACCTGTCCGAGGAGGACGCGTTTGCCACGCTGGAGGCCGCGCTGCCCTACCGCGACCGCTTTGTCGGCGTGGGCCTGGATTCGTCCGAACGCGGCAACCCGCCCGAGAAGTTCGCGCGCGTGTTTGCCAAGGCGAAGACGCTGGGCCTGCACCTGGTGGCGCACGCTGGCGAGGAAGGCCCGGCGCAGTACGTGACCGACGCGCTGGACATCCTCAAGGTCGAGCGCATCGACCATGGCGTGCGCGCCATCGACGACGCCGCACTGGTGGCGCGGCTGGCGCGCGAACGCATTGCGCTGACCGTGTGCCCGCTGTCGAACCAGAAGCTGAAGGTGTATCCGGACCTGCGCGACCACTCGCTCAAGCAGCTGCTCGATGCCGGCGTGGCCGTGACGCTGCACTCGGACGATCCGGCCTACTTTGGCGGCTACATGAACGCCAACTGGGAAGCCACGTTCGACGCGCTGCCGCTGGATGCCGCCGACGCCCACAGGCTGGCCCGCAACAGTTTTGAAGCGGCCTTCCTGCCTGCCGTGCAGAAGGCCGAATTCCTGGCGGAGGTCGACCATTTCTGGTCGGCCGCGCCCATGTCCCCGCCCGCGACGGCCCACGTGACTTCCACGAGCTAAGCGGGCGCATACCCAGAACGCCGGATGCCGCGCCCGCTGCCAGACAGGCACGGGCGGGGCGCCGGCCGCCCCGAGACAAGACGATGACGACGACTTCCCCTGCTTCCCGCACCCATGGTGCCGTCACCCGCGCCATCCGCGGCCGCATCCTTCATTTCCTGCGCGACCCGCAGTTTCATGACGATGCCTATCAGTATTGGGAAGACGGCCTGCTGATCGTGACGGCCGGCCGCGTTGCCGCCGTCGGATCGTACGACAGCCTGGCGGGCGAAATTCCCGCCGGCGCCGAGGTGATCGACCATCGCGGCAAGCTGATCGTGCCGGGCTTCATCGACACGCACATCCACTATCCGCAGACCGACATCATCGCGTCGCCGTCGCCGGGCCTGCTGCACTGGCTCGACACCTACACGTTCCCCGAGGAGCGCCGTTTCAGCGACGCCGCCTACGCGCGCGGCGTGGCCGACTTCTTCACCGACGAACTGCTGCGCAACGGCACCACCACGGCAATGGTCTGGAGCACCGTGCACGCCGCGTCGGCCGACGGCCTGTTCGCCGCCAGCCAGGCGCGTAACATGCGCATGATCACGGGCAAGGTGCTGATGGACCGCAACTGCCCCGACTTCCTGCGCGACACCGCCGAATCCGGCGCGCGCGAATCGGCCGACCTGATCTCGAAGTGGCACGGCAAGGACCGCCTGGCCTATGCCATCACGCCGCGTTTTGCGCCGACATCGACCGAAGCGCAACTGGCCGCCTGCGGCGAACTGGCCCGCGCCCACGGCGACGTCTTCATTCAGACGCACGTGGCCGAAAACCGCGACGAGGTGAAGTGGGTAGCCGAGCTGTTTCCCGATGCGCGCAGCTACCTGGACGTCTACGACCGCTACAACCTGCTGCGTCCGGGCGCATTCTATGGCCACGCGATCTATCTGGATCCCGAAGACCGCCGCCGGCTGGCCGACAGCGGCGCCGCCGTGGCGCACTGCCCCACCTCGAACCTGTTCCTGGGCAGCGGCTTCTATGACTTCCACCAGTCCGACGCCAACCGCCTGAACGTGACGCTGGCCACCGACGTGGGCGGCGGCACCTCGTTCTCGATGTTCCGCACGATGAACGCGGCCCACAAGGTGGCCCGCATGGGCGGCTATCACCTGACCGCGCTGCGCATGTTCTACCTGGCCACGCGCGCCGCCGCCGAGGCGCTGGGCTGGCAGGATCGAATCGGCAGCTTCGAGCCGGGCTGCGAGGCCGACTTCGTGGTGCTGGACCCGGAGGCCACGCCGCTGATCGCGCGCCGCAGCCATCGCTCGGAATCGCTGGAGGAGCAGCTGTTCGCGTTTGCGATGCTGGGCGACGACCGCGTGATCGACAGCGTCTACATCATGGGCGAGCAGACCTCGGCCGATGCGCCGGTGGCAGCCTGACAACGCCTGACCGCTTCGACAAGGGGCTTTCCGGTCGCACGCGAACGAAAGGCCCCTTTTAGAGGTGTTGTATTGACCGGAATCAACACAATCGTCATCAAACCCTTCTAGCCTGTCGCATCCGTGCGCCCTCCAGGACTGGGCGCCACCGCATTCCGACTTGCTGGACCATCGATGACTGCCCGATCCGACACCCTCTCCGCTGCCGATGCCCAAGACATCGGCACGGCGGCCAACCCCGGCCCCACCCGACAGACCCGCCCTTCCGGCAACGTTCCACTGCCGGAGCCTATCGCCTTCGAGGCACCATTTCCCAATCGCAAGACCATCCGCAGCTGGCTGATCCCGCTGGGCCGCCGCAGCACATCGCGCGCGCTGTTCCTGTTCGCGTTCGACTACGCGCTGTTCGCGGCGGTGCTGGCCGGCGTGGTGCTGCTGTCGGCATGGTGGGCCAAGGTTGGCCTGGGTGTGCTGGCGGGCCTGATCATCGCGCGGCTGTTCATCATCGGGCACGATGCCTGCCACCAGAGCCTGACCGACCATCGCGGCCTGAACAAATGGCTGGGCCGGCTGACTTTCCTGCCTTCGCTGACGCCATACAGCCTGTGGGAAGTCGGCCATAACGTCGTGCATCACGGCTACACGAACCTGAAGGGCTTCGACTTCGTCTGGGCACCCTACTCGCTTGAGGAATTCCGTGCGCTGCCGCGCCGTCGGCGCGTGATGGAGCGCATCTATCGCAACGGCTTTGGCGCCGGGCTTTACTACCTGATCGAGATCTGGTGGTTCAAGCTGTTCTTCCCGAGCAAGCGCCAGATGGCCACGCGCCGCGCGATCTTCATGTGGGACTGCGCGCTGGTCGCGGCCTTCGGCACGCTGTGGATCGGCGCGCTGGCGTGGCTGGCCATTGCCACGGACCAGTCCGTGCTGCTGATGGTCGGCACCGGCTTCGTGCTGCCCTTCCTGGTCTGGAATACCACGGTCGGCTTCGTGCTCTACGTGCACCACACGCATACGAGCGTGGCCTGGTACGACACCAAGCCGATGTGGGCCAAGGCCCAGCCGTTCGTGTCGACCACCGTGCATCTGCGCTTCGGCATGGGCATTGGCGCGGCACTGCATCACATCATGGAGCACACGGCACACCATGTGGACATGAGCGTGCCGCTGTACCAGCTGAAGCGCGCCCAGGCGCTGCTGGAGCACGCGCTTCCGGGTCGCATCATCATCGAGAACTTCTCGTGGCGCTGGTACTTCCGGACCGCGCGCCGCTGCAAGCTCTACGATTTCAAGGCCCTCTGCTGGACCGATTTCCGCGGTCGCCAGACCAGCGAGAACAGCCCGGTCCCGACCTGAGAATCATTCGCAAAATCATCGTAAAAACGCCAGATTGATGGACATTACCCATCGGTCTGGCTACAATGCGGGCTTCCGTGCGACACGGCACGCTCCGTGTAGAGGGACAGGCCCTCTTAAAACAACCTAAATAAAGTCCCAATGGGCATCGACCTCAGTCGGAATACAACGCCAGCCTCTGGCGACCGTTGTATCAAACCGACACATATGTGATTTGACGAAGTAGGCTCCGGCCGAACGTCCATTGTCATCGGGGACCAGACTTATCGGTCCCACAGATGGCCTGCTTATCTGCTGAATGTTCATTCAGCCACTGCCCAAAGGCGGGGAAACCGCCTTTGGCGGATTCCCTTTGCGCGCCCCACTCCTGGCGGCGCTCAATCACTATGCCAATGGGACGGATGGCTTGCCATTCGTCAGGCGCTCGCTGGTACAGGGGCACATGCAAATCCAGAAGAGGTTCAAGGAGCGTAAAGCTCTACGCGTTATGGTTCGATCCGAACAATGCCGTGAGGCACCTCGGACAGCGAACCTGCTATGCGACTAGCAGTAGCCTAGGGAAACGTGCGTCACTGGTAACGGTGGGGTACGAAGCTTTCCTGACAACGTAGCCCCCGAAGTTTGGGTGTTCACCTGCCGTGAGGTAAGTGGGCAGAGACTCCGAGCAGCAATGGGGTCGAGGAGCCAGGCTGGCCGGTATGGGCAACATATGTGAACTGCTGATAAACACCGTGAGCATTGCGATGCCTAAGCTGCTGAGCGGCATCAACCAAAAGGTACGTGGTCGGATATTCCGCTGGAAGCTCGGAATACGTCGTCATCAGACCACCGGTGAATAGGCGGGCCCTAACCCGGTCTTGTAACGCGTAGGGAACGTGGTAAGCCCGTATGGCCGCCGGAGGTCGGTATGACTCTGGCAGGCGAACCGCAAGGGACGCTGTTGGCCGTGCGGGTATGGGAGGTTGGAAAAAGCGAAAGCCGGGCTGTAATGGTTCGGATAGGGGCTCGTTCCCCACGCGAAAGCGGGCAGACTTCCAACTGGTCCTTCGTCGCAAGACGGCTGTTTGACCTCTATACAACCTGCTGTGCAGGATGGCGCAAGCCCTCCGACACAGAATGAATGAATCCCCGGCGGGAGTGCAGTTTTCTCCCGCAAGGGGGAAAACCGTGCTCTCGTACCTGGGGGATCGTTCGATCTTTTTCAGAAAGGAGAGCAGCATGGAAGAACCAGACCGCGAGGTCAGGTCTGCGCTTTCCGGCACACCGCAGAAATGGGGCGATATTGATTGGCGCCGCGTGGAACGGAATGTCAGGGGAATGCAGATTCGAATTGCGAAGGCAACACAGGCCGGCAACTGGCGCAGGGTGAAAGCCCTGCAACGGACGCTGACCCGCTCGTTTTCGGCCAAAGCATCGGCGGTAAGACGGGTGACGGAGAACCAAGGTAAACGGACAGCAGGTGTGGACCGTGAACTCTGGGACTCGCCTGAAATCCGGTGGCTCGCCATCGGACGGTTGAAGCGCCGGGGATACCGCCCGCTGCCGTTAAGGCGCGTGTTCATTCCCAAGGCCAACGGAAAGGAGCGTCCTCTGGGCATCCCAACCATGTTGGACAGAGCCATGCAAGCGCTGTATCTGCTGGCGCTGGAACCGGTGTCCGAAGGGACGAGCGATCCGAACTCTTATGGGTTCCGGATCAACCGCTCTACGGCGGACGCCATGTCCCAGCTATTTGTCTCCCTATCTCAAAAGGCTTCGGCTCAATGGGTGCTGGAGGCGGATATCAAAGGGTGTTTTGACCATATCAGCCATGACTGGCTGGAGCGCAATGTTCCGATGGACACGGCGATCCTGCGCAAATGGCTGAAGGCTGGCGTGGTATTTCAGGGCCAGTTTCAGGCGACCGACGCCGGGACACCACAGGGAGGCATCATCTCCCCGACCCTGGCAAACGTGGCACTGAATGGGTTGGAACGACAACTGGCGGCGTTCTTGCGGACAAAGCTGGGGGTCAACAACACGAAACGGTTGAAGGTCAACGTCGTACGTTATGCGGATGACTTCGTGATCACCGGCTGCACGCCGGAGGTCTTAGAGCACGAAGTGAAGCCGTGGGTGGAACAGTTTCTCGCAGTTCGGGGGCTATCGCTCTCCACGGAGAAAACGCGAATCGTGAACATGACCGACGGCTTTGACTTCTTAGGGTGGAATTTCCGGAAATACTCTGGAACGCTACTCATTAAGCCAAGCAAGAAAAACGCGCAAGCGTTCTATCGCAAGGTGAAGGACGTCATCAGTGCCAATAAGACGGTGAAGCAGGAGGTGTTGATTCGCCTGCTAAACCCGATGCTGAGGGGCTGGGCGCAGTATCACAGCCCGGTGGTGGCCAAAGAAGTGTTCAACAGGATGGAGCACCAGATATTTCGGGCTCTGCTCTGGTGGGCAAAACGGCGGCACCCAGCAAAGAACGCTGAATGGGTACGGAAGAAGTACTTCGCATCCTTAGGCGAACGAAGCTGGGTGTTCGGCACAGAGGTTGTTAGCGGAGATGGTGAATCGCGCTGGCGGCAAGTTTATTCGCTTACCGGCACACCCATCCGGCGACACAAGAAAGTCCGGGGGGCCTACCATCCCTTCGACCCCGCGCAGGAACTGTACGGCGAAAATCTACGCAAGGAACGCCTGTTGGAAAACATGGCGCACCGAAAGCAATGGATCAAGCTGTACATGGCCCAGCGAGGCTTGTGTGCGGTGTGTCAGTGCAAGATAACCAAAGAGACAGGATGGGACGACCATCACATCACCTACCGTGTCAATGGTGGGTCCGACGCTCTAGGAAATCGCGTGCTGTTGCATCCGAACTGCCATATCCAGGTTCACCACCACGGAAGAACCGTTGTGAAACCGGTGTTTGATTTTATCGACACTTAGCAGGGGCTTGAGCCGTATGCGGGGAAACACGCACGTACGGTTCTTAGGGGGGAGTGCGCCGGTAATGGTACACTCCTACCCTCCATTGGGGAGTAGCCGCCCTGATCTCACCGCGCCGCGCAATGCGGCACCCGGAAGACAGGGGCGTACGTCAACAGACTTGACCAAATGCCGACATGGCAGGCGGTTATGGCGTGCGCAGCCAAGGACCTTGCGTCCGACGCCTGGCGAGACCGATGACCATACCTTTCTGGCCGGGCCGGGAAAGGTGTGCGTCATTGGCATCTCGCGAGATGCGTTTGCGGCCCGGTTCATGCACCTATAAAAATGGAATCGTTCCTCGTCTCCACAGGTATCGTCGCGCTCGCCGAAATGGGCGACAAGACGCAGCTGCTGTCGCTCGTGCTGGCCGCGCGGTATCGCAAGCCCCTTCCCATCATTCTCGGCATCCTGATCGCCACGCTGGTCAACCACGGCTTTGCCGGTGCGCTGGGCGGCTGGATCACCGGTGTGCTGGGCGCCAACCTGCTGCGCTGGATCCTTGGCCTCGGGTTTATTGCGATGGCGGGCTGGATGCTGATTCCGGACAAGCTCGACGACGCTGAGGAAGCCAAGCCGGTCAAGGGCGCGCTAGGCATCCTGGGCACCACGATCGTCGCGTTCTTCTTCGCCGAGATGGGCGACAAGACGCAGATCGCCACGGTGGCCCTGGCGGCGCGCTTCCATGGTGAAGTGCTGGCCGTGGTGGCCGGCACGACGTTCGGCATGATGCTGGCCAATGCGCCGGCCGTGCTGCTGGGCGACCGCTTCGCCAACAAGATGCCGATCGCACTGGTCCACAAGATTGCCGCGGCGATCTTCCTGGCGCTGGGCCTGCTGGCGCTGTTCAACGTGGGCGGCTGACCCACATCGGCTGGCCCATAAAAAAACGGGGCCGAAGCCCCGCTCAAACCCTCGCCGGTCCGGTACAGCCGGCTGCTGACTGCGCAGCCTCCGGACCGTCGATCACCGATGCCCGGTCAAATCAGTTGGTGGTCTTGGCGCCGCCCTCGAACCACTGGCCCAGCAGGGCGCGTTCGTCGTCCGTGATCTGGGTGACGTTACCCAGCGGCATGGCCTTCTGCTGCACGGCCTGTTGATAGATCAGCTGGGCGTGCGACTTGATGCCATCCGCGCTATCGAGCTTGATGCCCTTGGCGGCCGTCGGCATCATCTTCGGCTGCTCGGCATGGCACTGCACGCAGCGGGTGTTCATGATTTCCTGCACCTTCACGAAGCTCACCGCCGTGGCGGCAGCGTCGCCGTCGGCGCCCTTGGCCACTTGCGGACGCGGCTGCGGCGCGATCAGGAAAGCCACCAGGCCCAGGCACGTCACACCAGCGGTCGGCCACGCGAAGTTGATCTTGCCCTTGTGCTTCAGGATGAAGAACTGACGGATCAGCACGCCAGCCAGCATCACCAGGATCAGCACCAGCCAGTTGTTCTTGGCCGCGTACGTCATGCTGTAGTGGTTCGACAGCATCGCGAACAGCACCGGCAGCGTGAAGTAGGTGTTGTGCACGCTGCGCTGCTTGCCGCGCTTGCCGTGGATGGGGTCCACCGGCTGGCCGGCCTTCAGTGCCGCCACCACCTTGCGCTGCCCCGGGATGATCCAGAACAGCACGTTCGCGCTCATGATCGTGGCGATCATCGCGCCGGTCAGCAGGAATGCCGCGCGGCCCGAGAAGATGTGGCAGGCCGCGAAGGCTGCCACGGCCACGTACACGGCCACCAGGATGCCCACGGTCCGGTCGCTCTTGCCGAAAATGCGGCAGATCGCGTCATAGACCACCCAGCCGACGATCAGGTACGTCACGGCAAAGCCCACGGCTGCGCCGGGCGACATGTCGTAGACGTTCTTGTCGATCAGGAACGTGCTGGCGTTGAACAGGTACAGCACCACCAGCAGCGCAAAGCCGCTCATCCACGTGGAATACGACTCCCAGTAGAACCAGTGCAGGTTCTCGGGCAGCGACTTGGGCGCGGTCAGGTACTTCTGCGGATTGTAGAAGCCGCCACCGTGCACGGCCCACAACTCGCCGTCCACGCCCTTGTCCTTCAGGCCGGTATCGGTGGGGCGCGTCAGGCTGTTGTCGAGCCAGACGAAGTAGAACGACGAACCGATCCAGGCAATCGCCGTGATGACGTGCAGCCAGCGCAACAGCAGATTGGCCCAGTCGAGAATGTAGCCTTCCATGACTTGTCTCCTTGTTCCCGTCCGCCTTGACTCAGCTGCCGCGGTAGGTCGAATACGACCACGGCGACACCAGCAGGGGCACGTGGTAGTGCGCGTTCGTGTCGGCAATGCCGAAACGCAGCGTCACCACATCAAGGAATGCCGGCTCGGGCAGCGTCACGCCCTGTGCACGGAAGTAGGCGCCAGCGCCGAAATCGAGTTCGTAGACGCCCGGCTGCAGATCCGCGCCCTCCAGCAGGGGCTGGTCGGCACGGCCGTCGTGGTTGGTCTGGATCGACTTCAGGGTCTCGCGGCGATTGTCGACAATTTTATGCAGGGTAACCGACATGCCGGCACCGGGCGTACCGGCGGCAGTGTCGAGAACGTGAGTGGTCAAGCGTCCCATCCTGTTCTTCCTTTGGAGTGTGGGTTGTGAGGGGCGCCGCTGCCTTCACTAGCACCATTTGTGGGAAATAGTGCCCGCTCGGTACGTGTTTCAACGCATCCCGGCGCTGGATTGGTGCGAGGCGACAATGCGCCTGCCCTATCCTGATGACAACTCGGTAAATACCCGTAGTTGTCGAAAACCTGGGTCGGTTTTGTTGACAATGGTGCTTGCATATCCAAATAATTGTCAACAATTTTTAGATCGGCGTAGCTAAATGATCGATATCAAGACCCTTGATGTTGATGCGTGAACGGCTCGCTACGATCGCTGACCATTGCCTCTCCTGCTTTTGCGAGCGCCCAGGATGTCCAAGAATCTCAAGCTGATTGCCGCCGCCGACGCACTGCCCGCGTCCACCGATAACAAGCCCGCCCGCAAGGGGTCGGTGGAAGAGCGCATGTATCACGAGATCTACGACGCGATCATGGAGCACCGGCTGCCGCCCCGGACGAAGCTGACCGAGCATTCGCTTTGCGAAATCTATGCCACCGCCCGTCACACGGTGCGCAAGGTGCTGTCGCGCCTGGCCGCCGACGGCATGGTCGATCTGGAGCCAAATCGCGGCGCGTTCATCGCCAGCCCGTCCACCGACGAGGCCCATGACATGTTCGAGCTGCGCCAGATGCTGGAACGCGCGGTACTGGAAAAACTGGCCGCCATGCCGAACGTGCGCAGCGTGATCGCCCCGCTGCGCAAGATGGTCAACGACGAGCGCCAGGCCTTCCTGACCCACGAGCGTCCCACCTGGATCCGGCTGTCCGCCGAATTCCACACCGCACTGGCCGATCTTTCCGGCAACGAACTGCTGGTGACGATGATGCGCCGGCTGGTGTCGCGCACCACGCTGATGATTGCCAGCGTCGAAGCTCCTGGCCACAACGCCTGCTCGTTCGACGAGCACGACGACATTCTCGACGCACTGGAACAGGGCGACGCCGCACTGGCCCAGTCGCGCATGGCGCACCACCTTGGCGCCTGCGCGGACCGCGTCCAGCCGGACGAACCCGGCAACTTCGATCTTCGCACCGTGCTGGGCCGCTCCACCTAGCACGATGTTCCCGCCGCCGGGCAACACAATCCCCCTGTTGCCGATGCCATCCCGCCGGCTTTCCGTCGCTGATCAAGCCCGCCAGAGGCGCGACTGAAACCGGACAAGAACCGCCAACAAACGCCCGCGACAAGAGGCAACGACAAGGCGGTCAAGGGTGGAACCCGGCGTGCGTTCCCATCGAAACCAAAGGAGAGGAGACACACCCATGAATTCCGCAAGCACCACGGTCCCCACGGATCTGACAAACGAGCGGCTGCCTTCCGGGCGGTTGCTGGCGCTGGGCCTGCAGCACGTGCTGGTGATGTATGCCGGCACGGTTGCCGTTCCCCTCATCGTCGGCGGTGCGCTCAAGCTCCCGAAGGACCAGCTGGCCTTCCTGATCAACGCCGACCTCTTCGCGGCCGGCCTGGCCACGCTGATCCAGGCCATCGGCTTCTGGAAATTCGGTATCCGCATGCCCGTGATGATGGGCGTCACGTTTGCGTCGGTGGCCCCGATGATCGCCATCGGCAACGATCCCAACGTCGGCCTGCTGGGCATCTACGGCGCGGTGATCGCGTCCGGGGTGTTCGGCATACTGATTGCGCCGATGATGGGCCGCATGCTCGGACTCTTCCCACCCGTGGTGACCGGCACGGTCATCACGCTGATCGGCGTGTCGCTGATGCGCGTGGGCATCAACTGGGCGGGGGGCGGCCAGCCCACCACGCGCGCGGTGATCGACGGCGTGGTCAAGGACGTCCCGAACCTGGCCTATGGCGACCTGGGCAACCTGGCCATCGCGGGCCTGACGCTGCTGGTCATCCTGGCGCTGACCCGCTATGGCCGCGGTCTGGTCGCCAATTGCGCGGTGCTGCTCGGCATCATCATCGGCACCTTCGTGGCCATGGCATTCGGCAAGGTGTCGTTCGACGGGCTCCATGACGCCAGCTTCGTGGCCGTCATCACGCCGCTCCACTTCGGCATGCCGACGTTCCAGCTGACCGCCATCCTGTCGATGTGCATCGTCATGCTGATCACGCTGGTGGAGTCGACCGGCATGTTCCTGGCCCTGTCCGACATTACCGGCCGCAAGCTGAGCACCAAGGACCTGACGGCCGGCCTGCGCGCCGACGGCCTGGGCACGGTGATCGGCGGCGTGTTCAACACGTTCCCGTACACGTCGTTCTCGCAGAACGTGGGCCTGGTCACGGTGACTGGCGTGCGCTCGCGCTACGTGGCGGCAGCCGGCGGCCTGATCCTGATCGCGTTCGGCCTGTTCCCGAAGATGGCGCACGTGGTGGCCTCGGTGCCGCAGTTCGTGCTGGGCGGCGCCGGCATCGTGATGTTCGGCATGGTGGCGGCCACCGGCATCCGTATCCTGGGTGCGTGCGATTTCAACCGCAACCGCCACAACCTGTTCATCGTGGCGATCTCGATCGGATTCGGCATGATTCCGACCCTGTCGCCCACGCTGTTCCAGTACCTGCCCAAGTGGACCGACCCGTTCACGCACAGCGGCATCGTGCTGGGCACCATCGTGGCCGTGGCGCTGAACCTGTTCTTCAACGGCATCCAGTCGGCCGAGGAAGCCATGCGCAACGCCGCCGCGAACACCCACGGCACGGAGTAACGCCACACGCCAACGACGAACAATCAACGCTCGACAATCGGACCCGACAATTGCGCACGGACAATCCACACCACGTTGCGCACGGTTGTCAAGTCTTTCGCCGGAAATCTGGCACGCGCTTTGCGTAAGCCAGTGCGCTCCAGGTTCCGGCCAACCTCCGCCCGAACAGCGGGTCGGGGGCAGCAGTTTGGATTTCTCTCCTGAAGCAGACACAACGAGATGACACACGATAACTATCCACGCGATCTCATCGGCTATGGCGCCCAGCCACCGCACGCCCGCTGGCCGGGCGGTGCGCGTATCGCGCTGCAGTTCGTGCTCAATTACGAAGAAGGCGGCGAGAACTGCGTGCTGCACGGCGACGCCGCGTCCGAGCAGTTCCTGTCCGAGATCGTCGGCGCCGCGGCTTATCCCGCCCGGCACATGAGCATGGAAGGCATCTATGAATATGGATCGCGAGCCGGCGTCTGGCGCATCCTGCGCGAGTTCGAGCAGCGCAAGCTGCCTCTGACCATCTTTGGCGTGTCGATGGCCCTGCAGCGTCATCCGGAACTGACGCGCGCCTTCGTCGAACTCGGCCACGAGATCGCCTGCCACGGCTGGCGCTGGATCCACTACCAGAACATGGATGAAGCCACCGAGCGCGACCACATGCGCATCGGCATGGACATCATCAAGGAACTGACCGGCGAGATGCCGCTGGGCTGGTACACCGGCCGCGACAGCCCCAACACGCGCAAGCTGGTGGTGGAACATGGCGGCCTGCTGTACGACGCCGACTACTACGGCGACGACCTGCCCTTCTGGACCGAGGTGGAAGTCACCGGCGGCGAAAAGAAGCCGCACCTGGTGGTGCCCTACACACTCGACTCCAACGACATGCGCTTTGCCACGCCGCAGGGCTTCAACACGGGCGAGCAGTTCTTCCAGTACCTGAAGGACGCGTTCGACGTGCTGTACGCCGAAGGCGATCCGCGCGGGCTCGATCAGCCGAAGATGCTGTCGGTCGGCATGCACTGCCGCCTGCTGGGCCGCCCTGGACGCTTCCGCGCGCTACAGCGGTTCCTGGACTACGTGCAGTCGCACGACAAGGTATGGATCTGCCGGCGCGTGGACATCGCGCGCCACTGGATCGACACCCACCCGTACCGGAGCCAGGCATGAGCCAGAACCTTTACACCATCACCCAACTGAATGCGATGCCCGAAGCCGAGTTCGTCCAGGTACTCGGCGGCATCTACGAACACTCGCCGTGGTTTGCCGAAGCGGCCGCGAAGCAGCGCCCGTTTGCGAACGTGGCCGAACTGGCTGCCGCACTGCGCGGCGCCGTCGACGCGGCTGGCGAGGAAGCCCAGGTCAAGCTGGTGCGCGCCCACCCGGAGCTGGCCGGCCGCGCCGCCGTCCGGGGCGAGCTGACCGCCGAATCCACGCGCGAGCAGGCCGGAGCCGGCCTGGATCAGTGCACGGCCGAGGAATTCCAGCGCCTGCAGGACCTGAACGCGGCCTACAACCGCAAGTTCGGCTTCCCGTTCATCCTGGCCGTGCGCGGCTACGACCGGCACGGGATCATCGACGCTTTTGCAATGCGCATCGAAAACGAGCCGGCGGTGGAGTTGCAAACATGCATCAACCAGATTCATCGCATTGCGCAGTTCCGCCTGAACGACTTAGTATCCGCCTGAAAAAAAATCCACGGCAGTAAAGAGAGAGAAATTCAGGAACGTTCAGCGACGCAGCATCGCTGTAAAAAAAGTCCCCGGCCGCGCCGGCCACTGCTCCGGCAGACTTCCGTGCGCGGCCGAGGGACAAAGCAGAAGAAGACCCCGCCAGGGTCCCGGCACACAAGAAAACGTTCTGAGCAGCATCACAACCACGGAGGTCTTACATGACGAAGCAGTACAAGCCGGCTATCAAGCTGGCGGCAATCGCGGCCACTCTTTTCTCCGGCGCAGCCATGGCCCAGTCCAGCGTCACGCTGTACGGCATGGCTGACGCTTTTGTCGGAGGTGTCAAGGCACCGGGCTCGGGCGACCGTGCCTACGTTGTCAATTCGGGTGGCATGCAAACCTCGTACTGGGGCATCAAGGGTACCGAGGACCTGGGCATGGGCACGAAGGCCATCTTCGACCTGAACGGCTTCTTCCGCCCTGACACCGGCAGCACGGGCCGCTTCACCGGCGACTCGATGTTCAGCCGCAACGCGTTCGTCGGCCTGACGAACGACAGGTACGGCACGCTGAAGCTGGGCCGCAACACGACGCCCTACTTCGTGTCGACGATCCTGTTCAACCCGCTGGTGGACTCGTACACCTTCAGCCCGATGATCTTCCATACGTACTTCGGTACGCCGGGCACGGGCCTGTACGATCCGGGCATCATCGGTGACTCGGGCTGGAACAACTCGCTGGTCTACTCGACGCCGACCTTCGGCGGCCTGACTGCCAACCTGATCTACGGCATGGGCGAATCGGCTGGCAGCAACAGCAAGAACAAGTGGGGCGGCAACCTGACCTACTTCTCGGGCAACTTCGCCGCCACGGTGGCGTTCCAGCAGGTCAAGTTCGACGTTGCACCGTTCGACCCGCAGAACCCGGCGCTGGCCAACCTCGACAAGCAGTCGGCCGTCCAGGCTGGCGTGTCGTACGACTTCAAGTTCGTGAAGGCGTACCTGCAGGGCCAGTACATCAAGACGAACTTCACGACCAGCACCACGGGCGACATCAAGCACATCGACGGCCAGGCCGGTGTGTCGGTGCCCGTCGGCGCGGGTAACGTGCTGGCGTCGTACACGTTCGGCCGCGTGCTGAACGAAGTGACCAGCATCAAGCGCAACACGTTTGGCGTGGCCTACGACTACAACCTGTCGAAGCGCACCGACGTGTACGCCGCGTACTACTACGACAAGGTCACGGGCGTGGAGCACGGCGACACCTTCGGCGTGGGCGTTCGCCACCGCTTCTGAGCGCCGCGATCGGCCACACCTGCAGAACTGAAGCCTGCCCTCGCGGCAGGCTTTTTTCTTGCTCGCAGCCGTCATCCCTGCGCCACAATGCTGCGCCGCAGCGCGATCCCGCGCAGATGCAGCAGGATCGGAAGCCATTGCTCCATAGGGCGATTCAATTGGCGACTCCCCCCTGTTCTACCTAGATTGGTCTTCCGGACTGTGTGCCGGACCACGTAAACCAGGACGAGTGAGGTGACGCATGCGGCGCTATGTGAAATCCCGATCGGAACTGATGGCCATCCTGAGCCAGTGCCTGGACAACAACCCGGAATGCGGCGAGGTGGAGTTGCATGCGATGCGCGTGCATTCGCCGGACCACACGGGTTGCAACTGGAGTGCTGAGGTCGATTTTCGCCAGGACACCTTCGACGATCTGGCACAACAGATGGCCGCGGCCCGTTCGATCATCGTGGTGATGCGGGAGCAGTACAACGTGCTGCAATAGCCAAGGGATTGGCTGGGCGCACGCCACTCGTGCGTACTGACCCGCCGACGCGCTGACACCCCGGCAGACGTGCCAGCGCACCGACAAAAAAACCGGGCCGCGAGAGTCTCTCGCGGCCCGGTTTTCTTTTGCGACCATCAGATCTGCAAAACTCTCAGATCTCGATGCAGTGCTTAGCGGATCGCGCCAGCCTCCGCGACGGCCACGGCCGTCATGTTGACGATGCGGCGGGTGGTGGCCTGCGGATTCAGGATGTGGACCGGCTTGGCAGCGCCCAGCAGGATCGGGCCCACCGTCACGCCCTGGCCGCCCGTCATCTTGAGCAGGTTGAACGCGATGTTGGCCGAATCCAGCGTCGGCATGACCAGCAGGTTGGCGCTGCCGGCCAGCTTGGTGCCGGGCAGGAAATGGCGGCGCACGTCTTCATCCAGGGCAGCGTCGCCCTGCATTTCGCCTTCCACTTCGAGCTCCGGCGCCACACGGGCCAGGATCGCCGCCGCTTCGCGCATCTTGCGCGCCGACGGACGGTTCGACGAACCGAACATCGAGTGCGACATCATGGCCACCTTCGGATGCAGCCCGAAGCGGCCGATCTCCTTGGCCGCCAGTTGCGTGATCGCAGCCAGTTCCTCGGCGCTCGGGTCATCGTTCACGAACGTGTCGGTGATGAACAGCGTATGCTTTTCCAGCATCAGCGCATTCATCGCGGCGAAGACCTTGGCGTCCGGCGCCAGGCCGATCACGTCGCGCACGTGTTCCAGGTGAGCCTCGAAGCGGCCGACGGTGCCGCACAGCAGCGCATCGGCATCGCCCATGTGCATCAGCATCGTGCCGATCAGCGTGTTCGAGCGGCGCAGGGCCACCTTGGCCATGTCCGGCGTCACGCCATCACGGCCACGCAGCGCGTGGTATTCCTCGTGATAGGCGCGGTAGCGCGGATCGTCTTCCGGGTTGATCAGTTCGAAGTCGACACCGGGGCGCAGGCGCAGGCCCGCCTTCTCGATGCGCATCTGGATCACATGCGGGCGGCCGATCAGGATCGGACGGGCCAGGCCTTCGTCCACCACGCCCTGCACGGCGCGCAGCACGCGCTCTTCCTCGCCCTCGGCGTAGGCCACGCGCTTCGGCGCGGCCTTGGCGGCCGAGAACACCGGCTTCATGATCAGACCGGTGTGGTAGACGTAGCTGGTCAGCTGCTGGCGATAGGCTTCCAGGTCCTTGATCGGACGCGTGGCCACGCCCGACTCTTCCGCAGCCTTGGCCACGGCCGGCGCGATCTTCTCGATCAGGCGCTGGTCGAACGGCGTCGGGATGATGTAGTCGGGGCCGAACTTCAGTTCGCGGCCGCCGTAGGCCGCAGCCACGGCATCGTTCAGCTCGGCTTCGGCCAGCTCGGCGATGGCCTTCACGCACGCCAGCTTCATTTCTTCCGTGATCTTCGTGGCGCCGCAGTCGAGCGCGCCGCGGAAG
Source organism: Ralstonia sp. 25mfcol4.1 (assembly GCF_900104095.1). Taxonomy (GTDB): domain Bacteria; phylum Pseudomonadota; class Gammaproteobacteria; order Burkholderiales; family Burkholderiaceae; genus Cupriavidus. Next base: position 102,542 of record NZ_FNJO01000002.1, read on the forward strand.
ATGTACGGGAAGCACAGCACGTTGTTCACCTGGTTCGGGTAGTCCGAACGGCCCGTGGCGATGATGCAGTCCGGACGCGCGGCCTTGGCCACTTCCGGGCGGATTTCGGGTTCCGGGTTGGCCAGCGCCAGGATGATCGGCTTGTCGGCCATGGTCTTGACCATGTCGCCGGTCAGCACGCCAGCGGTGGAGCAGCCCAGGAAGACGTCGGCGTTCTTGACGATATCGGCCAGCGTACGGTCCGCCGTGTCTTGCGCGTAGCGGGCCTTGTTGGCTTCCATGTTCGCGTCGCGGCCCTGGAAGATCACGCCCTTCGAGTCGACCACGTAGACGTTCTCGCGCTTCACGCCCAGGCTCACCATCGTGTCCAGGCAGGCGATGGCCGCGGCGCCGGCGCCCGACACCGCCAGCTTGACCTTGGCGATATCCTTGCCGACCACCTTCAGGCCGTTCAGCAGGGCCGCGGCCGAGATGATGGCGGTGCCGTGCTGGTCGTCATGGAAGACGGGAATGTTCATGCGCTCGCGCAGCTTCTTCTCGATGTAGAAGCATTCGGGCGCCTTGATGTCTTCGAGGTTCACGCCGCCCAGCGTGGGTTCCAGCGCGGCGACGATCTCGACGATCTTGTCCGGGTCGCGCGCATCGAGTTCGATGTCGAACACGTCGATGCCAGCGAACTTCTTGAACAGGCAGCCCTTGCCTTCCATGACCGGCTTGCCGGCCAGCGGCCCGATGTCGCCCAGGCCGAGCACCGCAGTACCGTTGGTGATCACCGCCACCAGGTTGGCACGCGAGGTGTACTCGGCGGCCATCGCGGGATCCTTGTGGATCTCCTCGCAGGCGTAGGCCACGCCCGGCGAATAGGCCAGCGACAGGTCGCGCTGGTTGGACAGCGCCTTGGTGGCCGTTACCTGGATCTTGCCCTTGGTCGGGCTGCGGTGGTATTCCAGCGCGGCCAGACGCAGTTGCGCTTCGGGGCTGTTCGGGGCGTGTTGCGGTGCATCACCGCTGGTCTTGCTGCTCATTCTGCTTGTCCGGAAAGAGAAGGCGAAAAAAATCGAGCAGCCATTCTATGCCCACCCTTCCCCTGCCGGAAGGCCTTTGCCACGGTCCGGACAGTGTTTTTACGGCGCAGTGTCGAAAAACTCCTTTTACCTCACGGTAGTGAGTGCGATCCGTCCACCGGCGGAACATACCGGTGGACGAATGTCGACGAATGCATGCCGGCCTTCCGCTACTTCTGGTCCTTCTGGACTTCCAGCTTGATGCGCCGCGGTCGTCCGCTTTCGCCCGGAAAATCGGTGAACGCGCTACGGATCATGTAGGGCATCACGGCCGTCAGGTTGCCGCCTTCGGTCGTGTTGCGCGCCGTCACCTGGTAGACCCGCTTGCCGCTGGCGGCATCCTTGAAGAAGACCCGCAGGTTCGAGAACGTCACCGGCACATCGCGCACCACGGTCTGCGGGGGCCAGTAGCCCGGCCCCCAGCCGTAGGGCCCCCACGGGCGATACCCGCCGTACGGCCCCCAGTACGGGCCCCACGGGCCATACCAGGGATCGGGATAGACGGTTTCCGCCACCCGCACGAAACCGGGCGCGGCGTCATAGTCCATCGTCACCAGATACCGCGCCTGCCGGGGAGCCGTCTGCTCGAAGCCGATGGCGGACAGTGCCTGGGACAGCCACAGTTCGTAGGTCTGTCGATCGAGCTGCGCGTCCTGCTGCGGCGCGTGATCGAATGCGTAGGTACGCGGCGCGTCGTTGGTCCAGCCCGCGTCCCGGAACGCGGTCACCTCGGTGGTGACGGTACTGGCGCAACCCGCCAGCCATAGCGCGGCGAGCGCCGTCAGCACACCCAGCCCACGTCGTTTTCCCCAAGAAACCGCTGCTTGCCACATCGCGCACCTCGTTATTTTTGATTCGGTCACGTTTCCTCAGACACGATCGGGGCTGCCGAATTCCCGCGCCGGCACTGGCGCGACGCAGGCCTGAAACCGCTTGGCTACAATGGGGGCTTCAGGGCCGGTTGTCACTGTTCACGGCCCGCCGCCCCCGGTCACCCGACGACAGGATCTCCCCATGCTGCGTACCGACACGCCCGTTACCGTCTATCGCAAGGACTATACTCCGCCCGCGTTTGCCATCGACCATGCCGACCTCGTGCTCGACCTCGACCCGCAGCGCACCATCGTCACCAGCACGCTGAAGCTGCAGCGCACCGGCGCCGCCGATGCCCCGCTGGTACTCAGCGGCGAAGCACTGGAACTGATTGGCATCAAGCTCGACGGCCAGCCGTTCACCAGCTACCGCGCCGACGACGACACGCTCACGCTGAACAGGCTCCCCGCGCAAGGCACGCTCGAAATCACGGCAGCCTGCAATCCGGCAGCCAACACCACGCTGTCGGGCCTATACGTTTCGAATGGCAATTTCTTTACGCAGTGCGAGGCCGAAGGCTTCCGCCGCATCACGTACTTCCTCGATCGCCCGGACGTGATGACCACATACCGCGTGACGCTGCGCGCCGACCGCGCCGCCTGCCCGGTGCTGCTGTCCAACGGCAACCTCCTGTCGCAGGCCGACCTGCCGGACGGCCGGCACGAAGCCGTCTGGGAAGACCCGTTCCGCAAGCCGTCCTATCTGTTTGCGCTGGTGGCAGGCAAGCTCGAACGCATCGAAGAGAAGATCGTGTCGGCGTCGGGCAAGGAAAAGCTGCTCCAGGTCTGGGTGGAGCCGCAGGACCTGGACAAGACCCGCCATGCCATGGATTCGTTGATCCATTCGATCCGCTGGGATGAGCGCCGCTTCGGCCTGGAACTGGATCTCGACCGCTTCATGATCGTCGCCGTCAGCGACTTCAACATGGGCGCGATGGAAAACAAGGGCCTGAACATCTTCAACACGAAGTACGTGCTGGCCAATGCGCAGACCGCCACCGACGTGGACTTCGCCAATATCGAATCGGTGGTGGCGCACGAATACTTCCACAACTGGACCGGCAACCGCGTGACCTGCCGCGACTGGTTCCAGCTGTCGCTCAAGGAAGGCCTGACCGTGTTCCGCGACCAGGAGTTCTCGGCCGACATGATGGGCTCGGAATCGGGGCGCGCGGTCAAGCGAATCGAGGACGTCCGCGTGCTGCGCCAGGTGCAGTTCCCGGAGGATGCCGGCCCGATGGCCCACCCGGTGCGCCCCGACAGCTACGAGGAAATCAACAACTTCTACACGGTCACGGTCTATGAGAAAGGCGCCGAGGTCGTGCGCATGTATCAGACCCTGCTGGGTCGCGACGGCTTCCGCCGCGGCATGGACCTGTATTTCAAGCGCCATGACGGCCAGGCCGTGACCTGCGACGACTTCCGCGCCGCCATGGCCGATGCCAACGGCCGCGACCTCACGCAGTTCGGCCTCTGGTACAGCCAGGCCGGCACCCCGGTGGTGACTGCCCGCACGCAATGGGATGGCGCCGCCGGCGCGCTGTCGCTGACGCTGACGCAGAACTGCCCGAAGGTGGGCATCGAAACCAAGGGCGGCACGCCGGACAAGCAGCCGTTCCACATCCCGTTCGCACTGGGCCTGATCGACGCCCAGGGCAACGACCTGCCGCTGCAACTCGACGGCGAAGCCCAGGCCGCCGGCACCACGCGCGTGCTCGATTTCACGCAGGCCGAGCAGACCTTCCGCTTCGTCGGCCTGCCCAGGGGCGCAAAGGCCCCGCTGCCGTCGCTGCTGCGCAATTTCTCGGCGCCGGTGATCGTCGACTACGAATATTCCGATGCCGAACTGACCTTCCTGCTGGCGCACGACAGCGACGCGTTCAACCGCTGGGAAGCCGGCCAGCGCCTGGCCACGCGCGCCCTGCTGCACCTGGTCGGCGAGGTGCAGGCCCAGCGCGAGCTGAAGCTGGATTCGGCGCTGGTGGCGGCCTTCCGGACCGTGCTGACCGATGGATCGCTGAACCCGGCATTCCGCGAGCAAGCCCTGATGCTGCCGGCCGAAGCCTATCTGGCCGAGCGAATGGGCGTGGCCGATCCGGCCGCGATCCATCGCGCCCGCCTGTTCATGCGCGAAGGCCTGGCTCGCGCGCTCAAGGCCGAGTGGCTGGCCGCCTACCAGGCCAACGCCACACCGGGCAACTACAGCCCCGATGCCGATTCCATGGCCAAACGGGCACTGCGCAACCTGGCGCTGGGCTACCTGGCCGACAGCGGCGACGCCGACATGCAGGCGCTGGCCGACCAGCACTACCGGCAAAGCGACAACATGACTGACCGCTTTGCCGCGCTGTCGGCGCTGGTCAACAGCTTCGCGCCGGGCCGCGAGCATGCCCTGGCCGATTTCTACGAGCGATTCGAGGACGACGCGCTGGTCATCGACAAGTGGTTCTCGCTGCAGGGCATGCAGCGCGGCGAGGTGGGTCCGCACGCCGGCAAGCGCACGATCGACACGGTGCGTGCGCTGATGGAGCATCCGGCCTTCAATCTGCGCAACCCGAACCGGGCACGGTCGCTGATCTTCAGCTTCTGCTCGGGCAATCCGGCCCAGTTCCATGCCGCCGATGGCTCGGGCTACGCGTTCTGGGCCGACCAGGTGCTGGCGCTCGACGCGATCAACCCCCAGGTGGCAGCGCGTCTGGCACGGGTAATGGACCGCTGGCAAAAGTACGAGATCCCGCTGCGCGACCGCATGCGCGCGGCGCTGGAACGGGTGGCGGCGGCCCCCACGCTGTCGCGCGACGTGCGCGAGATCGTCGGCAAGGCGCTGGCAAGCTGATGTGTCCCCCAAGGCGCTCGACGGGCCGAAAACGGCCTGTCCGCGGCGCCGGCCCTGTAGAATGGCGGCCATCCAAGGAGAACCCACCATGACACGCATCAGCCTCACCCGCTATCTGGTCGAGGAGCAGCGCAAGCACAACACGATCCAGCCGGAGCTCCGGCTGCTGATCGAGGTGGTTGCGCGCGCCTGCAAGGCCATTTCCAACGCCGTCAGCAAGGGCGCCCTCGCCGGCGTGCTGGGCTCGGCCGGCACCGGCAACGTCCAGGGCGAAACGCAGCAGAAGCTCGACGTGATCGCCAACGAAGTGCTGCTGGACGCCAACGAATGGGGCGGCCACCTGGCGGCCATGGCGTCCGAGGAAATGGACTCGTTCTACGAGATCCCGAACCGCTACCCGAAGGGCGAATACCTGCTGCTGTTCGATCCGCTCGACGGCTCGTCGAACATCGACGTGAATGTGTCGATCGGCACGATCTTCTCGGTGCTGCACATGCACAAGCCGGGCGAGACCGTCACAGAGAACGATTTCATGCAGCCGGGCACGCATCAGGTGGCGGCCGGCTATGCCGTGTACGGCCCGCAGACCACGCTGGTACTGACCGTCGGCAACGGCGTGCACATGTTCACGCTGGACCGCGAGGCCGGCAGCTTCGTGCTGACGCAATCGGACGTGAAGATCCCGGAAGACACCAAGGAATTCGCGATCAACATGTCCAACATGCGCCACTGGGCACCGCCGGTGCGCCAGTACATCGACGAATGCCTGGCCGGCGAGGAAGGCCCGCGCGGCAAGAACTTCAACATGCGCTGGATCGCGTCGATGGTGGCCGATGTGCACCGCATCCTGACGCGCGGCGGCATCTTCATGTACCCGTGGGACAAGCGCGAGCCCGAGAAGCCGGGCAAGCTGCGCCTGATGTACGAAGCCAACCCGATGGCGTTCCTGGTCGAGCAGGCCGGCGGCGCGGCCACCAACGGCCACGAGCGCATCCTGGACGTGGCGCCGACCAAGCTGCACCAGCGCGTGTCGGTGATCCTGGGCTCCAAGAACGAGGTGGATCGCGTGACGCGCTACCACCAGGAAGCGGCCAGCAAGGCCTGATCCCCGGCATCTCGGCGGAAACTTCCATGCAGACAGGGCGCCTCGGCGCCCTGTTTTCTTTTCCTCATCCCCTACCCTGCCTCCGCGGCCGTCAGAGGGCGACCTGCCATTGCATGCGCCATGCGGCCGTGTCACCCGGCGCCAGGCGGCGCAGCCCGGTGCCCTCCCAGCCGCGAGCGGACAGGTTGACCGCATCGGCCACATGCGACACCGGCTCCACGCATACGAAATCGCAGCCGCCCGGTGCGTGCAGCACCAGGTGGTCGAGCCCGTCGCCGGCAAGCAGCGTCAGCGCGGCGCCATCGGGCCGCTTCAGCGTGGCCGCACGCTTCCAGCCACTGTAATAGACGCTCAGACCGGCATCGGGCAGGTGGCGCTCGCGCAGGAAGCGTTCGCGATCTCCCACCACGGTCCGCCCGGTGGCCACGCCACCCGCGTCCGCCGGCCACATGTGCATGGCATCGAACTGCAGCCGCATGCCCGGCAGCCGCGCGAAGAAGGGGTGAAAGCCACCGCCCGCCGGCATAGCTGTTTCGCCATCATTACGGATCGTCAGCTCGGCATCGAGGCCATCTTCGGTCAGCCGCAGCGTCTGGCGGGCGCTGACCGCCCAGGGCCAGTCACCGCCGGCTGGCACATGGACCAGCGCCATGACGATGCGGTCGCTACCCTGTTCGACGACTGTCCAGGGGCGCGCATGCCCAAACCCGTGCATCGCATGGGCCTGCCCCGGATGCGCGGGCAGATCGATATCGCGCCCGTCCCAGCGAAAACGCCCCTCGCGGATGCGGTTCGAGAACGGCAGCAAGGGATAGCTGCCGGCCTTGGGCCACTGGCGCCCGTCGAAGCCTTGTTCCAGCGCCTGCCAAGGCATGGGTGCCAGCCAGTCGATGACATGGCCGCCGGCATGCGCGGTACTGAACGTCGCCATGCGCCCGCCGGCGGCCGGCGCGACCGTCAGCGTATGCGCGCCCGCGTGCAGCGTATGAAGGGGGCCAGATGAAAGCCACGGCATGTCGGTCCTCGACGCGTCGGCGCCCCTCTCCTGCGCGCAGGAGAGGGGAAAAACCGCCTACTTCAGCAGCACCTCGGGCAGCCACAGCGAGAACGCCGGCACATACGTCACCAGCAGCAACGCCGCCACCAGCGCACCGTAAAACGGCCAGATCGTGCGCATGACCTGCCCCACCGACACCCCGCCGATCGCGCAACCGACGAACTGCGTGGTGCCCACGGGCGGCGTGTTGAGCCCCAGCGCGCAGTTGATCAGCATCAGCATGCCGAACTGCACCGGGCTCATGCCGTAGTGCATGCAGATCGGCAGGAAGATCGGCGTGCAGATCAGGATGGTGGCCGCCATGTCCAGGAACGTGCCGAGGATGAACAGCAGCAGGTTCACCATCAGGAAGATCACCCACGGGCTGGTGGACACCGAACTCAGGAACTGGCCCGTCAGCTCGGCCACGCCGTAGAGACTGATCATGTATCCGAACGTGGCCGAAATGCCGATCAGCAGCAGCACCACGCCGGTGGTCTTCACCGCCTTGGCCGCGGCCCTGATGAACTGCTCCTTCGTCAGCGAGCGGTACAGGAACACGGTCAGCGTCAGCGCATACAGCACGGCAACGGCGGCCGACTCCGTGGCCGTGAACACGCCGGACAGGATGCCGGCCAGGATCAGCACCACCACGAACAGGCCAGGCAGCGCGGCGGCCAGCGAATGCCCAACGATCTCCCAGCCCGGGAACTTGCCGGACGGATAGCCGCGGCTGCGCGCCACGAAGTAGGCGGCGGCGAGGTTGCAGATCGTCAGGATCAGCGCCGGCAGCACGCCCGCCAGGATCAGCGCGGCAATCGACACCTTGCCGCCCGCTGCCAGCGTGTAGATGATCATGTTGTGGCTGGTCGGCATCAGCGCGCCCACCAGCGCCGCGTGCGTGGTCACGTTGACGGCGTAGTCGGCGTGATAGCCCTCGCGCTTCATCATCGGGATCATCACCGCGCCCATGGCCGACACGTCGGCCACAGGCGACCCCGACACCCCGCCGAACAGCGTGCAGGCCACCACGTTGGACATGCCCAGGCCGCCGCGCACATGGCCGGCCATCGACTTGGCGAAGTTGACGATACGGTCGGCGATGCCGCCGTACAGCATCAGCTCGCCGGCGAAGATGAAGAACGGGATGGCCAGGAACGAGAACGCGTTCATGCCCGATGTCATCTGCTGGAACACCACCGCCAGCGGCAGCCCTTCGTACAGGATGGTAGCCACCGCCGACAGGCCGATGGCGAATGCCACGGGCACCCCGAGGATCAGGAAGCCGAAGAAGCAGACGGTAAGAATGATCAGTGCCATGCCGGCTCCACTTCCGTGCCTTTCAGCACTGCAATGATGTGTTCGATCGAAAACAGCACGATCAGCGTGCCGGCGATGACGGGCGGCAGGTAGCGCCAGCCCTCGGAGATGCCCAGCGTCGGCAGCTTGTAGTCGGCCACCGAATGCGCCAGGAACGCGCAGTTGTAGGCCATGACGGCACCGAACACGCCCACCAGCACATGGATCAGGATCTCCAGCTTGGTGCGCAGATGATCGGGCAGCAGGATCAGCAGCGATTCCAGGCCGATGTGGCCGGCGTCGCGCACGCCCACGGCGGTGCCCAGCATCGTCACATACAGCACCAGCAGCATGGCGATGGATTCGGCCCAGGTGGGCGTGTCGTTGAGCACGTAGCGGCCGAAGACCTGATACAGCACCGCGACCACCAGCAGCAGCAGGCCAAAGACGCCCAGGCCCAGACAGGCACGGGCCAGGGCGGCGCAGAACCGGGTGTAAACATGGGCGCGCGCGGCGCCCGCCTCAGCGGCGGGCTCGCGCGCGCCATCCGCCGGCGTGGCCGGCGTGGGAGATGGCGAAAGCATGATGAATTCCCTGCAACCTGAGGTCGGCGGTTTACTTCGTTTCCTGCGTGCGGCGCACCAGGTCCTTCATCTGCGCGCTGGTAATGAAGCGGTCGTACACGGGCTTCATCGCGGCCTGGAACGAGGCCTTGTCCACCTGGATGATCTGCACGCCGGAAGCCTCGACGAGCTTGCGCGACTTCTGCTCGCGCTCGTCCCACAGCTTGCGCATGTACGGCACCGAATCCTTGGCGGCCTGGCGCACCATGGCCTGGTCTTCCTTCGACAGTCGATCCCACGCGACCTTCGAGAACATCAGCATTTCAGGCGCCATCGAATGCTCGGTCAGCGAGTAGTACTTGGCCACCTCGAACTGGCGCGAGCTTTCGTAGCTGGGCCAGTTGTTTTCGGCGCCATCGACCAGACCGGTCTTCAGCGCGGTGTAGACCTCGCCCCACGGCATCGGCGTGGCATTGGCATGCATGGCTTCGAGCAGCGACACCCAGAGGTCTGACTGCTGCACGCGGATCTTCATGCCCTTGGCATCGGCCAGGGTCTTGATCGGGCGCTTGGTGGTGTACATCGAGCGCGAGCCGCTGTCGTACCAGGCCAGCCCGATGAAGCCGTTCTTTTCGCACGACTTCAGGATGTCTTCGCCGATCGGGCCGTCCAGCACGTGGCGCATGTGGTCGGTGGACCGGAACAGGAACGGCATCGTCGGCACGATGGTGGCTTCGCAGATGTTGTTCATCGCGGCCGAGTTCACCCGCACCATCGACAGCGCGCCAATCTTGGTCTGTTCGATGGCGTCCTTCTCGCTGCCCAGCGAGCCCTGCGCGAAGACCTTGATCGACATCTTGCCGTTCGATCGCTGCTTGAGCAGGTCGCCCATGTAGCGCACGGCCTGCACGGTCGGGTAGTCGTCGGGATGAATGTCGGCGGAGCGGAAATCCGCGGCGTGCGCGCCGACCGGCAACGCCACGGCTGTCGCAAGTGCGGCCATCAGGGTACCCAGGCGGGTACGTGCGAAGTGTTTTTGAAACATGTGTCTTGCCTCCAGCGTTATCAGAGTTATTCGTCGTTCAAGTCAACACATTGCCCGGCCCGCCCGGCTCGGCGCGCCGTCTTCGGAACAGGCTTAGTCACGCAGCACGGGCTCGGGCGTGCCGCGCACGCCCGGGCGCAGCGCCACCACGGCGCCGGACAGCGGATCGGTGTCGTCGGTGCGGATCGACGTCACGTACAGCGTATCGAGGTCGGCGCCGCCGAACGCACACATGGCGGGCTTGGCGAACGGCACCGCCACGCTGCGATCCAGCCGGCCATCGGGCGTGAAGCGATGCACCTGGCCGGCATCGTTGCCGCAGATCCAGTAGCAGCCATCGGCATCGACCGCCGCGCCATCGGGCCGCCCCGGGTAGAGGTTCATGTCGATGAACACCCGGCCGTTGGACGGCGTGCCCGTATCGATGTCGTAGTCATAGGCCCACACGGCCTGCCGGGCCGGATGCGAATCCGACACGTACATCGTGCGGCCATCGGGGCTGAAGGCCAGGCCGTTCGGCGTGATCATCTCGCCGCGGATCACGTCAAGCCCGCCAGTGCGGGCGTCGAAGCGATACAGCTTGCCGTCGGTGGCGGCCAGCGACATGTCCATCACCATCGTGCCCGCCCAAAAGCGGCCCTGGCGGTCGCAACGGCCATCGTTGAACCGCATGCCGTCACGCGCGTGCACCACGGCTGCCACGCGCCGCGGCTCGGGTGCCGGTTGCCCCGCCACCAGCCGGCCAATTCGGAAAATTCCGGTCTCCATCGCCAGCAGCCAGCCGCCGTCGGCGGTCATGGCCATGCAGCCGGCCATCTCGGGCACGGCCCATTGGTCAATGCGGCCGCTGGCCGGATCAAAGCGCCACAGCGTGCGATTCGGGATATCGGTCCAGTACAGGGCGGCTTCCGATGCGTGCCAGACCGGGCTTTCGCCCACGCCGCAGCGCATGTCGCCAATCCGTTCAAAGGTATCGGTCATGGCGTGAGGCCCTATCAGTCGCCGAACGGGCCGGCCTTGACGAAGGCCCCGCCCTGGTACCAACCGGCCGGATCATCGGCCGGCAGCGGCGGCACCGATTCCACCTTGGCGCGGAACTGCTCGGAAGACTCGACGGGCTTGAACCCCAGTCGCGCGGCCTTGCTGTTGTCCCACCAGCTATCGCGATTGGCCGAAGCGCCATAGACAATCAGGAAACCGACCTTCGGCACGAAGATGGCACGCTTGATCAGTTGTTCCAGGTCGTCGTAGCCGAGCCACGTCACCATCATGCGGCGATCCTTGGCTTCGGGAAACGACGATCCAATGCGCAGCGCCACGGTGTCGATGCCGTAGCGGTCGCTGTAGAAGCTGCCCATCTGCTCGCCGAACGCCTTGCTGACGCCGTAGTAGCCATCGGGCCTGGCCGGCGTATCGGCATCGAGCACTTCACCCTGCCTGTAATAGCCGATGACGTGATTCGAGCTGGCAAACACGATGCGGCGCACCCCGTGGCGGCGCGCCGCCTCGTAGATGTTGTATGTGCCCTGGATGTTGGCGGGCAGGATTTCCTCGAACGGACGCTCCACCGACACCCCGCCGAGGTGGACGATCGCGTCAACGCCTTCCACCAGCGCATGCACGGCCTTGGGATCGGATAGGTCGCACGTCACCACCTCTTCCTGCTCGCGGGCGTCGCCCAGGCTGGCGATATCGGACACGCGCACCACATCGGCATAACGCTTGAGCCGATCACGTAGAACTTTTCCGAGATTACCGGCGGCGCCGGTCAGGAGAATGCGATGGCAACGGGTGGTGACGCCGTCGAGCGGGTCTTTGGAGGTCTGAGACATGGTGTCGGGCGGCACAGGCGCGCGGGTCCAACTTGGCGCGCACCAATGACTGATTAGGGTGTTATTGATCTGTCGTCATACAACGCCACTGGAATCTAATCGCCTCCCCGACCGCGGTCAAGGTGATATCGCCTCAGTAAAATCCCTAGAAGTTTTAAGATCCATACATGCAGACGTTAATTGCTGCTCTGCAGATGTTTCTCACTTAAATGCGTTAAATCGGGCGTTTCTAACGCCGTGATACCGCATTCCACGTCCCGCCTCAACCGGCCGTGGAACAGGCTTTCCGTTGCATTTTAAATAACTTACGTGAAACTGACATCGATTTGCTGCATTGCAAATTAAGCGAATACAGAAATCCGAAATACCCCAAATCGGCACCGATTGGGATGGCATTTGATATTGCGCTCTAGTGTTGCTGATCCACCCAATGTCTCGTCGTATGTCTTGCTTCGTTATTTTTCTGTAAGGTACGATGTCATAGGACATCAGATCACATCGATTGCCTTTCCCAATCGATCAGGACTGCCTGTCCCGGCGCCTGGGAATGACTTCCCTGCGCGCCTCCCATGCCAGCCGGTGAGGGAAATGCACAAGCCGACCCACGTCGGCAAGAAGTCGAACAAGCATTTGGCACCGGCTCTTCCGCAGCAAAAACGAAATAACAAGCCAGGATGGAGACTCACATCATGAAGCGAGCCCTTGCGCCCTTCGTCACGACGGCAGCCCTAGCCGCCCTCGGTGCCGCAGCACCGGCCCAGGCCCAGTCAAACGTCACGCTCTACGGCATCGTCGACACCACGATCCGCTACACCTCGAACGAAAGTGCTGCCGGCAACGGCAAGGTGCAGATGACCGATGGCGTGCTGACAGGCAGCCGCTGGGGCCTCTACGGCGTGGAAGACCTGGGGCGTGGCTACCAGGCGCTGTTCGTGCTGGAATCGGGCTTCTCGCCGGATGCCGGACAGAGCCTGCAAGGCAACCGCCTGTTCGGCCGCAAGGCGTATGTCGGCATGCAGGGCGACTTCGGCACCATCACGCTGGGCCGGCAATTCACGGTGATCCACGAGGTCATCGCCAGCTATGACGCCATGGCGCTGGCCAACCTCGCCATCGTCGGCTTCCAGGGCGGCAACTACACCGGCGGCGTGCGTCAGGACAACATGGTCAAGTACGCCGGAAAATTTGGCGGCTTTACGATTGCAGCCCAGCACGCATTCGGCGAGCAACCGGGCAGCGTGGCGCGGTCGTCGTCGACAGGCGGCAGCCTGACGTACGCGGCGGGTCCGTTCATGGTGGCCGGCGGCTACCAGATCATGAAGGACACCACGAGCTACTACGGCGTGACCGTACCGAACAGCGACCAGAAGGTCTGGACGCTCGGCGGCACCTACACCGCCGGTCCGGCCACGATCTATCTCGGCTACACGAACAGCAACGTCGACAACGCCGGCTACAAGAACCAGGCCGGCTACCTGGGCGCCAAGTACCAGTTCAATCCGGCATGGTCGCTGATCGCCCTGGGCACCTACGACCACCTCAAGCATGCCGGCGATTCGGGCAACCGCTTCACCGGCGCGATGATGCTCGACTACGCGTTCAGCAAGCGCACCGACGTCTACCTGGAAGCCGACTACACGACGCTGACCGACGCGTGGCGCACGCTGGGCGCGCAGCCGACGTTCCAGACGCCGTTCTACGGCCACGGCAGCCGCGTGGGCGTGATGGCCGGCCTGCGCCACAAGTTCTGATCGCCGGGTCGCCGCGGGGCGCCTGGTCAATGCGGAACAGGGGGCAGCTTCGACCCTTTTTCGCGTCAAGCGATCGGCCGCGCCTGTGCGATCCTTACGCCTGTTGTGGCCGCGCACTTCCTGCCGCCACAGCGGCGTACCCGGGCAGCCCGCCTCGCAGGATTCGTTAAAAAACTGCACAGGGGGCTTCACAAACCCGGAAGTCGCTGATATTATCGCTGGCTCTATCCGATTCGACGCAAACGCAGCAACAGCGCGGATTGCAGCGATCGCAGCGATAGGAACAGGTTTTACAAGTCAGGATTCGCCGGTGTAGCTCAGTTGGTAGAGCAGCGCATTCGTAATGCGAAGGTCGTAGGTTCGACTCCTATCTCCGGCACCATCACTTGAAGTAGAAAGGGCAGCCCATTCGGGTTGCCCTTTTTGCTTTGGGGCTTTCGCTTTGGCGCGGTCAGTGCCTCGTTCAGCGTGTAGGTATCGATGCCCTCCCCCACTTGCACCACGTAGAGCACCGCATCGTCTTCCGCGTCCAGGCCGGCGCATTCGCGCGATACCTGGCAATCCGACAGCGCGCGGCCGTGCCGGTGCAGCAGTGCGTCCGCGGCATCCAGATGCAATGCCTCCAGCGCCGCCGCGTCGCGCGCATTGCCGCGCCGGGGTTCGGGCGGCGCGTCACCATGCAGGTAAGACGATGCGGACGACCGCGCCACGGTGCCGGCCGCATCCACATCCGCGCTTGCAGCCACCGCGGCGTCCCTCACCATTCCCGTCATCGCATCCGCCTTGTCGTTGGCTATCCGGACTGGATGACGGAAATTCTAGGCACGAAACGCCACGAAAAACCGTGCCCTCAGTGAAATCGGATTCGTCTCAATAAGTTTGAGCGACGATGCCGGCCAGCTACGACGCCACGCGTGGGTGATAGGCCGGTTGCCGCGCCTCACCAAAGCCGCCGCGCATGGGCAGGAATCCATCGCAGCCCAGCATCTGCAGCACCACCGCTTCCATGCGCTCGATCGATGCCGACTTGGGCAGTTGCTCGACAACGCCGCACGTCTCCAGCGATGCCGGCACGCGCAGCCACATGTTGTCGGACAGGAGCAGGATGCGCGCGTGAGGCAGCGTCTGATGCAGCTGGCGCAGCAGGTACCAGTTGTCGCTGCTGTCGCCGGACATGCCATAGACAACGATGGACGTCTCCGGGCCCGGCTCCAGCGTCAGGATGCCGGCCGGCTCCAGGGCCCGCACGGCGCCGATGCCCGGCATCCGTTCCAGCAACCGCTGCATGCCCAGGCTCACCAGCGGCTGGTCTTCGATCACGAGTGCGGTCATGGTGCGTCTCCCCTGGTCTCTCGTTTTGAATACGGGAGACCGAGCAAACGGCGTGCCAGACAATTTCGGGCCCCACACACGAAGCGCGCGCCACTGCAAAATTGGCTGAAATGCTATACGAAAGAAGGGATTTGGCGGCTGCGCGCGCCATCGCGCGGAAGACATGGCGCCATGCGTGATGGCGCCACAATGTTACGGCTGACGTAACGTGTCACGCTGCAGCGTAACGAAACCCGTCACATCCGGCCGCCGGACCGGAATGCCGACCCGGCTGCCAGCCCTCGGGCAACCCGTCCGTATTCGGCGGAATCAGGTCACCGTGATCCGGTCTTCGATGACCCGTACCTGCCCGCCAGCCTTGTCTTCCATGACCTTCAGCACCTTGTGGCCCACCTGCAGGGTCACGCCGCCGTGAATGCGGCGGCCCACGGCGATCACGGCATCGTCCGACGGCTTGATCTGCTCGGCGAGCTTCGCGATTTCGGCATCGAGTTCGAACAGGTCGCGGTTGATCTTGTACATCGTGGCGCGTGCCTTCTCGCGGACGTCGCCCTGCGCACGCTCGGGATTCTTGGCAAAGAACGCCACCAGTTGCTGCAGCTTGGCCTGGTCGTCCAGCACCTTGCGGCGGCGCTCCTCCAGCTCGCCCTTCTGCTGGTCCGCAAACGGGTTCAGGCCCACCTGCACGGCGGTGGCCGATCCTGCCGGGGCGCCCAGCGTGGCCACGCTGACCGACTGCAGCGCGCGCGTGCGGCCGCCGCTGATGCTGCCCTGGGACGTGGGCGTGCCAACCACCACGCGTTCGCCCGCCGACACGTCGCTCTGGCGGATGCCGCTTTCGACCACCACCTCGGTCGCGGCCTCGACGATCGCATTCTGGATATAGCGCGCATGCACCGCACCCTTGGTGCGCACGCTGGCTACCTCGTTGGGGTCGCCGCCGTGGGCCGAGTCGGCCTTGCCGATGATGCCGCCCTTGACGATCACGTCGCCGCCGGCTTCCACATGGGCCGCCTCGATCGTGCCCTGGACCACCACGTCGCCCGTGACGCGCACCGACATGCCGGTGCGGATATCGCCCGACACACGCAGCGAACCATCGAAATTGACATTGCCCGAATGCAGGTCCACCGCATCCACGTCCACCACGGGGCTGACGATCACGCCGTTGGGCAGCACGCGCGGCGACCCGGCGATGACCGCCAGCAGCAGGTTCGGATCGTTGGGGTCGGCGGCCACGCCGGTCAGGTCCGCCGCATAGGGCGTGTCCACCACCGGCTCGGCCGCGATCGGCTTGCCCAGCACGTCCATGCCATCCTTGCCGGACCTGGCCGGGGTGCGGCGCATCAGCGCCGTGCCGGGATTCACCAGCAGCAGGCTGCCCAGGTCGCGCAGATCGACGCGCTCGTCCTCGTTGTCGGCCTGCGCCGGTCTTTTCTGCTGCACCAGGCTGTCGAAACGCGCCGTTTCGCCCTGCACGGGCGCCACGCCGCGTGCGATCTCGCGGCCTTCGCAACTGCCGGCCTCCAGCGCCACGCCGATGGCTGCGGAATCCAGCAGCGCCACCACGCCCATCGATGCCGCGGCGGCCGCGATATCGCTTTCCTCGATGCTACGGCCGCCTTCAGGCGGCATCAGCGTCAGCAGGAGCTGCAGCTTGTCGGCGGAGATTTCCAGTTCGAAGGCGCCATCGAGCACCGTGCCGATCACCGCGTCGATTTCGCGGTCGGTCAGTTGGCACTGGGTCAGAAATCCGGTCACGGCGGCCTGGTCCAGGCGCGCCCCCTGCCAGCCGTGCTCGGCCAGCGATGCTTCCAGCGCCGCCCGGTCCGGCGGCATCCGGCCGGTTTCCGGCGTAAAGCATGCCCTCACCTGATCGCCCGGCTGGTTGAGTTCCAGGCGTAATCCCACGTCCGCGTTCATGGCTCCCCGCTTTCTCGTTCTGCATGGCGCCATGCCGGCTGGGGTTCGTGCCCCGGGTCCTTCCGCTTGGACGGCCGTACCTGCGCCAACTCTGCTTGTCGTGATCGAAGGATTAACGGCAGGCACACGAGTGAGCTTTAGCCCACAAAAGTGGGGTGCAGGTGTTTACGCGGTGTTTTCGGTAAACTGTCGGCCTTTCCGAAGCATCCACAGCCCAGTTCCCCGATGTCCAGCACCCACGAAGTCCGTCCCGGCCAGTCCATCGAGCTGCTCAAGGAACTCCATATCCTGACGCGCGACGGCAAGATGAACCAGGACAGCCGCCGCAAGCTCAAGCAGGTCTACCACCTGTTCCAGTTCATCGAGCCCCTGCTGCGCGAGGTAAAGGACGCCAAAGGCGCCGTGTCGCTGGTGGATCACGGCGCCGGCAAGTCTTACCTGGGCTTCATCCTTTACGACCTGTTCTTCAAGGATCTGAAGGACGGCTCGCACATCTACGGCATCGAGACGCGCGAGGAGCTGGTCACCAGCTCGACCGGGCTGGCAGAGCGCCTGGGCTTCCCGGGCATGTCGTTCCTGAACCTGTCCGTGGCCGATTCGATCACGTCGCCGGCGCTGCCGGAAACCATCGACGTCGTCACGGCGCTGCACGCCTGCAATACCGCCACCGACGATGCGATCCGCTTCGCGCTGGCCAAGCGCGCGCAGCACATCGTGCTGGTGCCCTGCTGCCAGGCTGAAGTGGCAACGGTGCTGCGCAAGCACAAGGGCCGGCTGCTGGCCGGCAATCCGATGACGGAAATCTGGCGCCACCCGCTGCACACGCGCGAATTCGGCAGCCAGCTGACCAACGTGCTGCGCTGCCTGCAGCTGGAAGCGCACGGCTACCAGGTCAGCGTGACGGAGCTGGTGGGCTGGGAACACTCGATGAAGAACGAACTGATCATCGCCCAGTACAAGGACCTGCCGCGCCGGCGGCCGGCCGAGCGGCTGCAGCAGGTGCTGGAGTCGGTGGGGCTGGAGGAATTGGGCGAACGCTTCTTCACGTCCGCCACGTCCGCCACGTCCGCCACCTCGGCTTAAGCGGGCGCGGATCGCCTGAGCGATCGCCGGTCAGAGATCGCTCTGGCCCGCCATCCACTTGAGCCACCCTGCGTGGCCAAGCAGGCGCAGGGTTTCCATGTTTCGCTCGTAGATGTCCTCGGCCTCGGGGAACGCTTCCGCCGCGCGGGCGATGCTGTCCTCGCGCAGCAGATGCAGGATCGGATACGGCGCCCGGTTCGTGTAGTTCTCGATATCGTCCGGCCCGGTGCCCTCGAACCGGTACTGCGGATGAAAGCTCGCGATCTGCAGCGTGCCTTCCAGCCGCAGACTGCCGAGCAGCCGGTCTGCGAAATACAGGAAGTCGTTGTAGGCGAGGAAATCGGCCAGCGCGTGGGGCACGATCAGCAGCGTGGTATCCACCTGCTCCGGATCGGCCTCGGCCAGCGCCCGCAGTTCGCGCTCCAGGTCGTCCAGCACGTCCTCGTCGCGCGTGGCCTGGCTGACCACATACCGCACCTGCCCCTTCACATGCACGCTCTTGGCGAACGGGCACAGGTTCAGGCCGATCACGGCACGCGTGAGCCAGTGCCGCACGTCGGCAACGACGCGCTCGTCTTCGGGGCCGACGGCCTGGTCGCGCATCGTCACCGTCCGTTCTCGATGTGCAGCGCCACGGCCTCGGCAACTTCGATGCCGTCGATAGCCGCCGAATAGATGCCGCCCGCATAGCCGGCCCCCTCGCCGGCCGGATACAGGCCGCGCACGTTGACACTCTGGTAGTCGTCGCGATTGCGGCGGATGCGCAACGGCGACGACGTACGCGTTTCCACCCCCGTCAGCACCGCATCGTGCATGGCAAACCCGGCAATTTTCTTGTCCAGCTCGGGCAGTGCCTCGCGGATCGCGTCGATGACGTAGTCAGGCAGCGACGTGCTCAGGTCGGTGGGCGTCACGCCCGGCTTGTACGACGGCTCGACCGACCCCAGCGACGTGGACGCACGTCCGGCAATGAAGTCGCCCACCAGCTGGCCCGGCGCGCGATAGTCGCTACCGCCCAGTTCAAACGCGCGCTCTTCCCACTTTCGCTGAAATGCGATGCCGGCCAGCGGACCGCCCGGGAAGTCCTCCTCGGGCGTGATTCCCACCACGATGCCGGCGTTGGCGTTGCGCTCGGCGCGGTAATACTGGCTCATGCCGTTGGTCACCAGGCGCCCCGGCTCGGACGCCGCCGCCACCACGGTGCCGCCCGGGCACATGCAGAAGCTGTACACGGCACGGCCGTTGCTGGCGTGGTGCACCACCTTGTAGTCGGCCGCGCCCAGCAGCTTGTTGCCCGCGAACTTGCCGAAGCGGCTGCGGTTGATCAGACCCTGCGGGTGTTCGATGCGGAAGCCCAGCGAGAACGGCTTGGCTTCCATGAACACGCCCCGGTCATGCAGCATGTGGAACGTGTCGCGGGCGCTGTGGCCCACGGCCAGGATCACGTGGTCGCACGGCAGGTAGCCGCCGTTGGACAGCTTCAGGCCACGCACCTGGCCGTTGTCGATGTCGATATCGTCCACGCGCGTCTCGAAGCGGATTTCTGCGCCCAGTTCCAGCATCTCGGCGCGCATCTTCTCGACCATGCTCACCAGCCGGAACGTGCCGATGTGGGGCCGCGCCTTGTAGAGGATGTCCTCGGGCGCGCCGGCGCGCACGAATTCTTCCAGCACCTTGCGGCCGTAGTGCTTTGGGTCCTTGATCTGGCTGTAGAGCTTTCCGTCGGAGAACGTGCCCGCGCCGCCCTCGCCGAACTGGACGTTCGACTCCGGGTTCAGCACGCTCTTGCGCCACAGGCCAAAGGTGTCCTTGGTGCGTTCGCGCACTTCCTTGCCGCGTTCCAGGATGATCGGGCGATAGCCCATCTGCGCCAGCAGCAGGCCGGCCAGCAGCCCGCACGGTCCCAGGCCGATCACCACCGGACGCGACTTCGGGCCGCCTTCGGGCGCCTTCGCCACGAAGTGGTACGCCATGTCCGGCGTGACGCTCCAGTTCGGTTTGCGCTGCATGCGCTTGACTGCCGCGGCCTCGTCCTTGACTTCGATGTCGATGATGTAGGTCAGCTTGATATCGTCGCGCTTGCGGGCATCATGCGCGCGGCGGAACACCGTAAATCCGACAAGGCCGTCGCCCTTGACACCGATCTGGGCCAGATGGCTGCGCACGGCAGCCTCGAGGTCGCTCTCGACGTGGTCGAGCGGCAGTTTGACTTCACTGAGACGTAGCATGGGGTACCGATTCTTCTGCGGCCTGGATGTCTGGTGGCCGGGCGTTACCCAGCAGGAGGCCAGAACGGCCGAGCCGCGATTTTAGCAGCGACCACAGCCCCGGGCGCGCCGCCGGCGTCACGATCCGCAGCTGCACCGGCCCTTGCGCCACGAGCTGGTGCCAACCTGCCGTATCCATCACACAGACACCGCCGGCGCACAGATTCCGCGGCACCTGGCACATCTGCTCGGCCAGCCAGCGCGGCGCGCCCGCCACCGCCACCCGGCCTTGCTGCACATGCACGACGGCGCCGGCCTTCAGGTGCAGACTCAGGCACTGGCCGGCAGCCAGGACGATGGTCTGGACGTCTCTGGAAATGGTGTCGGGGGATGACATGGCGGCACTCCTTCGCGAATGAAAAACGTGCCACCAGCGTATCGGCGCGCCCGCGGGGGCAACAGGCACAAGCGTGCCTTTCGCGACCAGAACAGATCCGAAACTTTGGCGCTGTTACGATACAGCGGCGTACCATCTGTATCTGTTCCAACCGTCGCGCCTGCGCGAAGATGCCGCCATGTCCATCGTTGCCCCTGCCGTCGCCCCGGCCTCCGCCGCCCGCCCCCTCCCGCCGCCCGCGTCCGGCCCGCTCTACCAGCAGCTGGCGGGCCACTATCGCCAGGCGATCTCGGCGGGCACGCTGGTGCCGGGCGATCGCATGCCGTCGGTGCGGGCGCTGATGGGGCTGCACGCCGTCAGCCTGTCCACCGCGCTGCAGGCGTGCCGCGAACTGGAGGCGGCCGGCCTGCTCGAAGCGCGGCCCCGCTCGGGCTACTTTGTCTGCGCGCCGGCGCAACCGGCCCTGGCGCCCATCGAGGAGCCGGTGCCCGGCCTGCCCGATCCGGCGCAGTACGTGGGCATCCACCAGCGCATTTCTGCCATCCTGGCCCGCAGCAAGCATCACCGGATCAACCTTGGCGGCGCCTGTGGGGCGCCCGAGCTGTACCCCACCGATGCGCTGCGCAACGCGGCCACGCGGGCCCTGCGCCGCTACCCGGAGCTGTTCGGCAGCTCGGTCGATTCCGATGGACATCCGGCCTTCCGGGCGGCGCTGGCCCGCCACGCGCTGCGGTCGCGCATCAACGTGTCGCCCGAGGAAATCGTCGTCACGCACGGCGCCACCGAGGCGCTGACACTGGCCCTGCGCGCGGTGGCCGGCCCCGGCGACGTGATCGCCGTGGAATCGCCGACCTATTACGGTCTGTTGCAGATCCTGGAAAGCCTGGGCATGCGCGCGCTGGAGATCCCGTGCAGCCCGCAGACCGGCATTTCGCTCGAGGCGCTGGAACTGGCCGCCCAGACCTACGCCAACATCAAGGCCGTTTGCGTGGTGCCGAACCTGCAGAATCCGCTGGGCTGCGTCATGCCCGACGCGCACAAGCAGCGGCTGGTGGCGTGGTGCGCCGCGCGCGGCATCGCCATGATCGAGGACGACTGCTGTTCGGCCACGTTCGACGACGATGCCCCGCTGCCGGCGGCCAAGGCGTGGGATACCACCGGCACGGTGATCCACTGCGCGTCGCTGCACAAGGTGCTGGCGCCCGGCATGCGGCTGGGCTGGATCACGGCCGGCAAGTGGCAGGCGCGCGTGGAAATGCTGAAATTCGGCCTGTCGCGGCCCAACGAGATGCTGACGCAGATCGCGGTGGCCGAGTACATGGGCACCGGCGCGTTCGACCGCCACCTGCGGCGGCTGCGCACGCAACTGCGCGTGCAGCGCGAATGGATGGCGCAGCGGGTGGCCACCACCTTCCCGGCCGGCACACGGCTCACGTTGCCGCGCGGCGGCCTGCACCTGTGGGTCGAAATGCCCGGCGGCGTGTCGTCCGAGGCCGTGTTCGAGCAGGTGATCGGCGACGGTATCCGCGTGATGCCGGGCGCCATGTTCTCGAATTCGAACCGCTTCAACCATTTTCTGCGGCTGAACTGCGGTAACCTGCGCACGCCGGAACTGGAGCGGGCACTCGACACCGTGGCCGCGGCAGCGCGCAGGCTGGCGGGCTGACGGCCCGGGTGGCGGACTGGTGGACTGGTGGACTGGCGGCCGGGGGGCACCCGGCGCCTGGCGCGCGCCAACCACATCCGCGCCGGATCCATCGCCGTTTCTTTAGATTTCTCCCCACAAGCGGCGCGCGCTCGCCTATCCTAGTGCGCGATACGCCATCCATCATAAACAGGGAGAACAACTTGGGGCACGCAACCGCCGCCTCGCGGCTCGACAACGACTATCAAACCCTGTTCCAGCTGGCGCCCGTGTCGCTCTGGCTGGAAGACTTCAGCGCGGTGCGCCGGGCGTTTGAACAACTGCGAGCCGATGGCGTGACCGACCTGCGCCGCCACCTGCGCGACAACCCCGACGACGTGGCGCGCTGCTCGGCGCTGATCCGCGTGCTCGACGTGAACCAGCGCACGCTGGACCTGTTCCGCGCCAGCGACCTTGCCGACCTGGTAGCCAACCTCGACACCGTGTTCCGCGACGACATGTTCGACCAGCACGTGGAGGAACTGGGCCAGCTCTGGGACGGCGGCAACCACTTTTCCAGCCAGACCGTGAACTACACGCTGGACGGCGAACGGCTCGACATCCGCCTGGAAGCCACGGTCATGCCCGGCCACGAGGCCGACTGGTCGCGCGTGCTGCTGTCGATCGAGGACATCACGGCCCGCGTGCGCACCGAGCGCGACCTGCGCCGCGCCCAGCAATATGCGGTGGGGCTGTTCGAGCATTCGCCCGTGTCGCTGTGGGTGGAAGACTTCAGCGCCGTGAAGATGCTGCTGGACGAAGTGCGCGCGGCCGGCATCACGGATTTCCGCACCTTCCTGAACGTGCATCCCGATTTCGTCTCGCGCTGCATGCAGGAAATCCGCGTGCTCGACGTCAACCAGCAGACGCTGACCATGTTCGGCGCGCCCAGCAAGGAAATCCTGCTGTCGCGCCTGGGCGACGTGTTCCGCGACGACATGCGCATCCACTTTGCCGAGCAGCTGATCGACCTGTGGCACGAAAAGCTCTGGCAGCAGCGCGAAGTCATCAACTACGCGCTGGACGGTCGGTCCGTGGACGTCTTCATGCAGTGGTCGGTCTTCCCTGGCCGCGAGGCCGACTGGGACCAGGTGCTGGTGTCGCTGACCGACATCACCGCGCGCAAGAAGGCCGAGGCCTACGTGGAGTTCCTGGGCAAGCACGACGTGCTGACCAAGCTCTACAACCGCGCCTATTACGAGGACGAGCTGGCCCGCCTGGGCCGCAAGGGCCCGTGGCCGGTCAGCGTGGTGGCGGTGGACCTGAACGGCCTGAAGGCCATCAATGACCAGTTCGGCCACGGCGATGGCGATGCGCTGCTGCGCCGCACCGGCGAGGTGCTGAAGAAGGCCGTGGGTGAGCAGGCTTGCGTGGCGCGCATCGGCGGCGACGAATTCATGGTGCTGCTGCCCGGCCGCGACGAACGCGGCACGGCGACCGTGGTCGAGCAGATCCAGGAAGTCGTCGGGCTGAACAACCAGTTCTACCCCGGCGCGCGGCTGTCGTTCTCGATCGGCACGGCCACGTGCGCCCAGGGCGACCGGCTGACCGACACGGTCAAGCTGGCCGACCATCGCATGTACGAGGCCAAGCGGGCGCACTACGAGGAACTGGGCAACGAGCGCCGTCAGCGCGAATCCGAGTCGCGCTGACGCGCCGAGCACGAAAACCCCAGGACGAAAAAAAAACCGGCAGTCATCTGCCGGTTTTTGTTTGCACTGCCGCCAGTTCAGCGGTAGCGGCAAGCCGAGGATCAGAGGAACACGATCAGTGCCACACCGCCGATGATCAGGCCGAACTTGGTCACGTAGTACAGGTTCTTGTTCCACGACTTGAAGCGGCGGCGATACTGGCCGCCCAGCCATACGAAGCGGAACAGCTTGTTGATCGCGCCGGTCTGGTCGTTTTCGTCGTTCGGCGAGCTGGCGGCCGTCATCACCTTGCGGCCCATCCAGTGGTTGACCGCGGCGGCCCAGCGATAGCGCATCGGGCGTTCGATGTCGCAGAACAGGATCAGGCGGTCCGTCTCGCTCTTGTTTTCGGCCCAGTGCAGGTAGGTCTCGTCGAACACCACGCCCTGCCCGTCGCGCCAGCTGTGGCGCTCGCCGTCCACTTCGATGAAGCAGCGATCGTCGTTCGGCGTGGACAGGCCCAGGTGGTAGCGCAGCGAACCGGCGAACGGGTCGCGGTGCGGGTTGAGCTTGCCGCCCGGCGGCAGTTCGGCAAACATCGCCGCCTTGACCGACGGCATCTCGCGCAGCAGCGCCACGGTGTTCGGGCACAGCGTTTCAGCCGACGGATGCTGGGCCTCGTACCACTTGAGATAGAACCGCTTCCAGCCGTACTTGAAGAACGAATTGAAGCCAGCGTCATCGTTCTTGTCGGCGGCCTTGATCTTGCGCATTGCGATCAGGGCCATGCCCTCGTCGCGAATCTGCGGCCACGCGGCGCGCAGTTTCTCCAGCTCAGGAAAGCGGTCGACGCTGATGTACGGCGTGCGCGGCACGCCCGAGAACATGTACATGAAGCAATTGACCGGTGCCACCAGTGCCGAATGGTCAAGCACCTGGCGCATGAACGGCAGCCGTACCTTGCCGCGGAAATGCACATACAGGATGGCACCCACGTAGGCGGCGACGATTATCCACTTGATCACCCGAAATCCCTCCACGACAAACCCCCCGCCCCCGGCGTGACCGGCTGGCCGTCGGGGGACGGCTTGGGAGCGGAAAACGCGCTATTTTAGCCAAACGGCGACGCCCACGCATCGTGTGATGCATGAGTCGCGCCGAAGGCCGGCGCGTTCAGGGCTTGCCGCGCGATTGCCGGGCGATACGGTCGATCAGCACCCGCGCATCCTCGGCCTTGCCTTGCAGGGTCAGCAGCCGGGCATTGAGCACGATGTTCTCCAGTACCAGCTTGGCCGTGGACGCCCACAGCGTGGCCAGCAGCGCCTCTTGCGACAAGCCCGAGGTTTCCAGTTCGGTGGAGCGTTCGGCAATGATCCTGCAGGCCAGGGCGCGCAGCTTCTCGTCATCGAACGGCAGGTTCGCGTAGTCGATGGGATCGGCCTTTTCCACCTCCACCATCAGTTGCAGCAGCAGATCTTCGGTCATCGCGCACTCCTGGGATTAACGGGTTCGGTTGGGTCGGGCCGGGTCAAACGCGGAAATCGGCGGCCATGTCGGCGTCCGTGCGGGCCTCGAGCCGGCCCGAGCGGCACGCCTTGACGAAGAGGTCGTAGTCGCGCTCCACCTGGTCGGCATAGGCATTCGAATAGGCGATCATCGATTCGGCCATGCGGTCATTGCTGCCCAGGTAGCCGCTGATCTCGGCCGCCAGGCCGCCGGCCTTGGCATGGGCACGCGCCAGCACCCAGCCGCACACGCGGGCATAGGCGGACAGCACGTTGACGTCCATCAGTTCGATGTCGGCCGAGAACTTCATGTCGCGCAGCTGGCGGATGTAGAAATGGCGTCCGAACGGCCCCTTCGACCAGCCCAGGAAAAGGTCGCTGGCGGCTTGCATCAGGCGCTGCCCCTCCACCACCCGGCGCCCTTCATGCGAGACCGCCGCCGACTTGAAGTAGCGCGCCACCACCGAACGGGTGGCCTCCTTCACCTGCAGGAACAGCGGCTTGCCGTGGCTGTCGATCATCAACTGGATCAGGCAGCGCGTGCCGACGCTGCCGACGCCCACCACCTTGAAGGCCATGTCATGCAGCTTGAAATGCGACAGCAGTTCGCGCCTGTCGCGGGCCAGCGTCGAGACGTAGTCGGCAAAGCACTTTTCGACGATCTCGCGCGGATTGTCGACGGCCAGCCAATCGTCCTCGGCACGGAACAGCGTCTGCGCGCCCCGCACATGGAACACGGCGGGCGGCGCGTCGAGAATGCGCCAACGCTCGCCATCGTGTTCGGACAGCTTGGGCAGCAGGCTTTCATGCGTGCGCTCCGCGGCGCGCTCCATGGCGCGTCTGACGCGCTTCTGAATATCGGGATCGTCCGTGCTTTCCAGCAGCCGCTCGAACGTGATGCGGTCGTACCAGGTTTCCAGGATGCCCATCTCCGCGTACTCGGCCATGCGTTCGCGATAGCTGGTGACTACCTCGAAGACCAGGTTGTCGGCGGCCGCCGTGCCATGGCGCAGATGGCGCGCCGCTACCACGAAGCTGGCGGTCAAGCGCTTCAGGTCCCATTCCCAGGGGCCCGGGCTGGTCTCATCGAAATCGTTGACGTCGAACAGCAGCGCGCGCTCGGGCGTCGCAAATCCGCCAAAATTCGACAGATGGCAATCGCCGCAGATCTGATGGATCAATCCCGTGTTCGACGTGCCGGCCAGATCGTGTGCCTGAATGATGGCACTGCCGCGATAGAAGGTGAATGGCGACGCGATCATGCGTCCGTAGCGCAGAGGGATCAGGCGCTCTACCCGCCCGGCGCTGCTTTCCTCCAGCAGGCGAACCGGATCGCGATCGACATTGCCGACCGATTCCTGCGTGCGTCGCGGCACCTGCTGACGCAAGGCCTTGCCGCGTGCGAGCCGCTCTTCAAGCTCTGCCACGTTTTCCACACTTGCCTCCACGCCCAGCGGGCCCAGGACAACGTTAGATTTTGTGCAGCATATGCAACCACGCTAAGACAACTGTCACAGCTTGTCAATTTGCCGCCGTACATGACAGAAGCGGCGACAGTGTCACGATGGAGCGCACACGTCACATGTGATCGTGCGCCGAGAGAAAATCAGACGCTAGCCTACAAAACCGTCACGACTATCCGTGTAAGCTGTGGTCTCAATTCGCATCGCCAACGAGAAGAGCAGCATTCATGACCAAGCGATTTCTTGCTGCCATGCGTCAATACGTGTGGTTCAAGGGGGTAAAGCACCATGTGGTCCAGGGCGTCGAAGCCCTGGCCGACCTGCTGAAATCCCCGTCTGTCGCGGCCCGTGCAGTGGCCGCCATCGTGTCCGAGACCGAACACGGCGTGCAGGTATGGGTTTCCTATTTCGGCAAGCCGATGGATCCGCACACCAACTACGTGTTGTGGCCGACGCGCGTGCTGAAGCCAGCCCGACGACGTATCGCGCCGCCGCAGTTGCCCCCGCGGCATTGATCCGCACGACGAGGGTCGGTCCGGACGTCCCGGAATTCCAATTTCAGTGTTTTCGTTGTTCGCCAAGGAGCCGCCATGCCCGAACCGCAACATGATGAAGCACTGGTCAACAGCTTTCTGGAGCGCGTGTCGGCCCTGTCCGTCAGTGCTTTCGATGGCGCCGACGTGAACCAGGAACTGACGCAGGTGATGAACGAGGCCGCACGCGCTTGCGGCGGCGGTGGCAATCTTGCCGTGCTGACGTCCCGACTCAAGGACCGCGCCGAAGCTGCCGAACGCGAAGGCCAGCCGCAGGTACGCGATACGTTCCAGCGCGCCGCGTCGCTGGTCAAGGCCTGATTCCCTTTCCCAAGGGAAAAGCCGGAGGCGGAAAAACAAAAGGGCTACACATCATGTGTAGCCCTTTCGAGTATCTGGTTGCGGGGGCAGGATTTGAACCTGCGACCTTCGGGTTATGAGCCCGACGAGCTGCCAGACTGCTCCACCCCGCGTCTGAAGAAAGAGATTATGCAGTAATCTGGGGCACATGGCAAGCGTTTCATGCACCAGCACGAAGAAAAAGGCCTCCAGATACCTGGAGGCCTCTGTTCATCCCCAGTGATGTCGCGCAATGTGCCGCGCATCCTCCGATGACGACGCTTATGCGCGACGCCGCAACGGCTTCACGTTGTCACGTTCCAGGTTCTTCACGGCCTCGGCCACATAGCGGTTCACATGATCGAGCGCCTCGAGTTTGGTATCGAACGGCTGGCGCGGAAACGGGTTGTGACGCGCCATCAGAACCTCGCCATCCTCGCGACGAATGATCTCGATCATGATGGCCCACTTGTCCTTGGGCAGGATGATCACTTCGTAGACGATCTTTAATCCTTCGTATTCAGGCATGGCGCGCTCCTTGTTTTCTACTGCTGGCGCGCACCGCGGCGCGCCTCAGTACCAGACTAGGAGCTACCCCCCGATCCACGAATGACCTGGATCAAGTCAAAACCAATGAGGCCGGAATCGGCCTGTGATACGCCATTGCACGTATCGCAAGGAACTTTGCAGCGGGCGACCGGCGGCCAAGCCCAGCCTATCGCCCTGAAACCACCAGCTTGTCGATCAGCGCATAGGCTGCGGCAAATGCCGCCACTTCCGCAGCGTGGCGCGTGGCGAAGACGTGCGCACCACTGGCAAGCCGCTCGGTGTCGCCGGCATCGGCCGGGTCCATGCCCTCCTGCGCCACCCGTACTTCGTACCCCCATGTCTGCGTATCGCCCACGCTGCCGGCGACGGCATCGTGATGCGAGGTCACCAGTACGTATGCGTCCATGCCGCGATAGCCTTCCACGCGCCAGTCGTCCTGTTGCATGTGTTGCCTCCGTGAGTAGCGATCAGGATTGAAGTTGGAGCCGGCCAGTGCGCAGGTGTTCCGGCCGACCATGCATACAGCATAGACAGCGAAGAGGCGCGAAGGGGGAAGGAAGGAGCGGGAGGGGAACGGGAAGGGGAAATGAAAAAAGGGCTTCCGTTTCCGGAAGCCCTTCTCTCGTATAGGTTGGCGCGGCTGGCAGGATTCGAACCCACGACCCCTTGGTTCGTAGCCAAGTACTCTATCCAACTGAGCTACAGCCGCAACCGAGAAAAGAGATTATATAGAAGTTTTCAGTTTTGTGAAGCCCCTTCGCGCATTTTTTTCATCGGCGGGGGGCGAGGAACGCAACTTCCTATAATCGAAGATTCATGAAGTGATCCGGAACATGAACAAGGCATTTGTCAAAGAGTCGTCCAACGATGACGACGACGATCTTCCCGAGGGCGCGACACCGCTGCCCGCCGGCACCAAGAACTACATCACCGCCGCCGGCTACAAGCGCCTGCGCGACGAATTGATGCACCTGATCGATGTGGAGCGACCAGATATCGTCCAGATCGTGTCATGGGCCGCGTCCAATGGCGATCGCTCGGAAAACGGCGACTACCTCTATGGCAAGAAGCGTCTGCGCGAGATCGACCGGCGCATCCGCTTCCTGACACGGCGGCTCGACAAGGCCGAGGTGGTGGACCCATCGCTGCAGGGCGACAACGACCAGATTTTTTTCGGCGCGACGGTCACGTACGCAAACCAGTCGGGCGAAGAAACCACGATCACGATCGTCGGCATGGACGAGGTAGACCTGGACAGCAACCACGTCAGCTGGATTTCACCGATCGCCAAGGCCCTGATCAAGGCGCGCGAAGGCGACACCGTGCCGCTGCGCACGCCGGCCGGCATCGAACAGATCGACATTCTGGAAGTGAAATACCCGGAAAGGACCGTGCAGTAACGCAGAGGACGCCGGAATCGCGAGAATCGCCGGGATCGTTGTCCTGGCGTCTCTTACCCGTCGTTCCGGTCGCGGAAAATGCGGATCACATCCGGATTCCGACGCAGCGTACGCATGACGTTGGCCAGGTGCAGACGGTTTTGCACCTGGATCACGAACTGCATATACGTGGCTTCCTGATGCCCCGCCACCTGCTGCTGCTCCATCGCCACGTGGGCCACGTTGGCGTCGGCGGCGGTCAGGTCGGCTGCCACGCGCGCGACGATGCCCTTCACGTTTCGCACCATGACCTTGATCGACACGTCGAAGGCACGCGTGGTCTTCTTGGCCCACATGACCTCGATCCAGTGCTCGGGGTCCTTGCTGTGCAGGCGCTTGGCCACCTTGCAGTCCTGCACGTGGATCTGCAGACCTTCGCCCTTGCCCAGATAGCCGACGATCGAGTCGCCCGGAATCGGACGGCAGCACGCCGAGAAGATCATCGACATGCCTTCGTCGCCGGTGATCGGCACGGCCGGGGCTTCCTCCCCCGCGAACGTCTGCACCGCAGCCAGCAACGCGCTGTCCACATCGCCGGACAGCTCCTGCAGCAGGATCTCCATGCGCCGGGCCACCACTGCCGGCACGCGCCGGCCGAGCGCCAGGTCGGCGAAGATGTCTTCGCGCACCTTGTTGCCCGTCCACTGGATCATGCGCTCCCACACCGACTGCGGCACGGCCTTCAGTTCGATGCCGAGCTGGCGCGCGGACTGGTCCAGCAGGCGCTCGCCGAGCTGGATGGCCTCGTCGAGCTTGGTGGTCTTGAGGTAGTGGCGGATCGCCGCGCGTGCCTTGCCGGTCCGCACGAACGCCAGCCAGGCCGGATTCGGCTTCGAGTACGGCGCCGTCACTACCTCGACGATATCGCCGCTCTTGAGCTCGGTGCGCAGGGGCAGCAGTTCGTTGTTGATCTTGACCGCCACGCACTGGTTGCCCAGGTCGCTGTGTACCGCGTATGCGAAGTCCAGCGCCGTGGCGCCGCGCGGCAGCGCACGGATATGGCCTTTCGGCGTGAATACGTAGACGGCATCCGGGAACAGGTCGATCTTGACGTGCTCCAGGAATTCCTGCGAATCGCCGGTCTGGCTCTGGATATCGAGCAGCGACTGCAGCCACTGGTGGGCCTGCTGCTGGATATCGTTGGCATGGTCGGCCTGGTGCTTGTACATCCAGTGTGCCGCCACGCCGGCCTCGGCAATCTGGTGCATGCCCCGCGTGCGGATCTGGAACTCCACCGGCGTGCCGAACGGACCCACCAGCGTCGTGTGCAGCGACTGGTAGCCGTTGATCTTCGGAATCGCGATGTAGTCCTTGAACTTGCCCGGCATCGGCTTGTACAGGCCGTGCAGCGCGCCCATCGCCATGTAGCAGTGCATCTGCGTTTCCACGACCACGCGGAACCCGTAGACGTCCAGCACCTGCGAGAACGACAACTGCTTGTCGTGCATCTTGCGATAGATGCTGTACAGGGTCTTCTCGCGCCCCGACAGCTCGGCCACGATACCGGCATCGCCCAGCGCGCCCTGCGCCGCCTCCAGGATGCGCCGGACCACCTCGCGGCGATTGCCGCGCGCGGCCTTGACGGCCTTTTCCAGCGTGGCGTAGCGGAATGGCGACCCAACCTTGAACGACAGCTCCTGCAGCTCGCGGTAAATCGTGTTGAGACCCAGCCGGTGCGCGATCGGCGCGTAGATCTCCATCGTTTCCAGCGCGATCCGGCGCCGCTTCTCGGGCGGCACGAAATCAAGCGTGCGCATGTTGTGCGTGCGATCGGCCAGCTTGACCAGAATCACCCGCACATCGCGCGCCATCGCCAGCAGCATCTTGCGGAAGCTCTCCGCCTGCGCCTGCTCGCGGCTCTGGAATTCGAGCTTGTCCAGCTTGGTCAGGCCATCGACCAGTTCCGCGACCTTCGGACCGAACTTCTCGGCCAGCTCGCTCTTGGTGATGCCCTGGTCTTCCATCACGTCATGCAGCAGCGCCGCCATGATGGACTGCACGTCGAGCTTCCAGTCCGCACACAGCTCGGCCACGGCCACCGGGTGCGTGATGTACGGCTCGCCGCTCTGGCGGTACTGCCCCAGGTGCGCCTCGTCCGAGAACTGGAAAGCCTCTCGCACCACGGCCTGGTCAGCCGGCTTCAGGTAAGCCAGCTTTTCCATCAGCCGCGCGATCGAGATGACCTGCTGCCTCGGCGGCACCGCCGGCTGCGACGTCGGACCGAAGAAATGCCGGTATGACTGCGCCAGCACCGCATCGATGAACAGGTCTCCGCCCGGCGTGGCCGGCACGGTACCGGCCACCGGTTCGGCTACCAGTTCATTGGCCAGCGCCGCGCGCGCCTTGCCCTGCTGGATGGGAGGCACGACGGCACGCTCGCCGACGACGTTGTCGCCGAGCGGATCGGGCAAATTGGGAGCACCGGTACGGGCTGTCACGGGAGGAATTCCGGGACGCCTACGGCCGGCAGGCGCGGAAGGCGCCGGAGGCAGGGATGTGGAAACCGGTACGACACCGGGCAGCGGTGCGCCGGGCGCCACAGGCGTGGCGACCGCACCGGCCGGAGCCGGCACGGCGCCAGGATGCTTCGCCGCCGGCAATGCACGCGAAAGCCCGGCCCCGGCGTTGGCCGGGGGAGCAATGGCGGGATCGGTCGGCGACGAAGGCATGGCAGCCCCTGGAATTCAACCGGATGCGCGGCGGGATGCGTACGCACGCGAAGCATGAATGAACCACGGGCCGCCCTGGCAATCAGGTCGGTACCTTCTTGAGCATCTCGATACCCACCTGGCCGGTCGCGATTTCGCGCAGCGCGACCACGGTGGGCTTGTCCTTCGCCTCAACCTTGGGCGTGTGGCCTTGCACGAGCTGACGTGCCCGGTAAGTCGCGGCGAGCGCGAGCTCGAAGCGGTTCGGGATGTGTTTCAGACAATCTTCGACGGTAATACGCGCCATATCAAATCCACCTTGGGATAAAACCTGTTCGACAGGCCGGTATTTTACAGCACGCCGCCGGAACCTTCCGGCGACGGGCCTGCAATCAATGAATGCCGAGCTCGATAAACAGCTCGGCGTGACGGGCCTTCTGCGACGAAAAGCGCAAACGGGTCGCGTGAACGACGTTTTGGAGCTGCTTCAGCGCGTCCTCGAAAACCTCGTTGATGATCACGTAATCGGACTCCGAAGCATGGGCCATTTCGCTGCCGGCGGCCAGCAAGCGCCGCACGATCACGTTCGGCTCGTCCTGGCCCCGCTTCTTGAGGCGCTCTTCCAGGGCGGTCAGCGACGGCGGCAGGATAAAGATCTCCATGGCGTTGGAAAAACGCTTGTGGACCTGCTGCGCGCCCTGCCAGTCGATCTCCAGCAGCACGTCGTTGCCCTGGGCCATCTGCTCCTCGATCCAGACGCGCGAGGTGGCGTAGTAGTTGCCATGCACTTCGGCCCATTCCAGGAATTCGCCGCGATCGCGCGCGGCACGGAATTCCTCGACCGTGGTGAAGTGGTACTCGCGGCCGCTCTGCTCGCCGGGGCGCGGCTTGCGGGTGGTGTGCGAGATCGACAGGCGGATGGACTGGTCCTGCGCCAGTAGCGCGTTGACCAGCGTGGATTTGCCGGCCCCTGACGGTGCCACCACCATGAACAGGTTGCCGGGATAGGCGGTATCGATGGCGGTGTGGGTGGTGTCGCTCATGATCTTATTCGAGGTTTTGAATCTGTTCGCGCATCTGCTCGATCAGGAGCTTGAGCTCCATCGACGCATCGGCAAGTTCCTTGGCAGCGGCCTTCGAGCCCAGCGTGTTGGCCTCGCGGTTGAGCTCCTGCATCATGAAATCCAGGCGCTTGCCGACCTGGCCGCCCTTCTTCAGGATATGCCGCGTTTCATTGAGGTGGGCCTGCAGGCGCGACAGCTCTTCGGCGATGTCGATGCGGATGCCGTAGACCGTGGCTTCCTGGCGGATACGCTCGGCCACTTCTTCGCGGCTCATCGACGGCATGCCGTTCGGCGCGGCCAGGTTGAAGGCCTCCTGCAGGCGCTCGGTCAGCTTTTCCTGATGGTGGGCGATCAGCTGGGGAATCATCGGCGTCAGGCGCTCGACGATGGCCAGCATGGCGTCGATACGCTCCTCCAGCGTGGCCTTGAGCGCGGCGCCCTCGCGGCTTCGGGCCTCCAGCAGTTGCTTCAGGGCTTCGCGCGCGGCACCGGTCACGGCTTCGCGCAGGGCTTCCTGCGACAGCTCGGGCTCCACCAGCACGCCCGGCCAGCGCAGGATCTCGCCCATGCGCATGGTGCCGGCGCCGGCGAAGGTGCCGGCCACGGTGGATTCCAGGGCGCGGATCTGGTCCAGCAGGCCCTGGTTCAGCGCCAGCGTGGCGCCGCCGGTGTCGGTGCGCTGCAGGTTGATTCGGCATTCGAGCTTGCCGCGCGACAGCTCGCCCATCAGCATTTCACGCAGTGCCGGCTCGAAGGCGCGGCACTCTTCCGGCGCACGGAACAGGAGGTCGAGAAAACGCGAATTGACAGTGCGGAATTCCACGGAAACCGAAGCCGTGCGGCCGCTGGGTTCGCCCTGGGCGTTGGTCAGCGGTGCCTGGCGGGTGGCCAGGCCATAGCCTGTCATGCTGTGGATCATCGTCGTTAATCTCGCGAAAGAGTCGAAAAATCAGGATTCGGTACGAAAACGGGGGCCGAGGGCCCGGCCAGCGCGGCCGTACAGGCGGTAAATCGCCCGAAAAATCAATGGGAAAGCGGCGGTCGGAAAGCGCGGAGTTTTGGCAACACTCCCCGCTAATGATTTCTTTACAAGTGACCGATTAGACCGGAGAATCCGGGAGCAAATGAGGTCCCGAATCCTATGACAGAGTCCAAGGGCGCCAACCAACCCAAGAGCGCGCCGCTCCCTATCGGCACGCTGCTTGCCAACTACCGTATTGTAAAGAAGTTGGCCAGCGGGGGGTTCAGTTTCGTCTACCTCGCCACCGACGAGACCGGCGCACCGGTTGCCATCAAGGAATACCTGCCGTCTTCTCTGGCGCGCCGCAACCCCGGCGAGCTGATTCCGGTCGTCCCCGACGAAAACGCCGCCTCGTTCCGCCTTGGCCTGAAGTATTTCTTCGAGGAAGGCCGCTCGCTGGCGCGTATTTCACACCCGAGCGTGGTTCGCGTGGTGAACTTCTTCCGCGAGAACTCCACCGTCTACATGGTGATGAACTACGAGCTGGGCAAGACGCTGCAGGAGCATATCCTGCAGGCCCGGCAGCAAGGCAAGCCGAAGGTGCTGCGCGAACGGTTCATCCGCAAGGTCTTCCACGACCTGATGAGCGGCCTGCGCGAAGTGCATATTCACAAACTGCTGCACCTGGACATCAAGCCCGGCAACATCTATCTGCGCGAGGACGAATCGCCGATCCTGCTCGATTTCGGCGCCGCCCGGCAGATCCTGACCATGGAGAACGCGCGCTTCCAGCCGATGTATACCCCCGGCTTCGCGGCGCCCGAACTCTATGGCAAGCATTCCGAGCTGGGCCCGTGGACCGATATCTACAGCCTGGGCGCCACGCTGTACGCGTGCATGGCCGGCATGCCGCCGCAGGAGGCGAACCAGCGCGAGAAGGATGACCGCATGGCCGAATCCTTCTCGCGGCTGCGCGCCACCTACACCAACGGCCTGGTCGACCTGGTCGAATGGTGTCTGCGCCTGACGCCGTCCGAACGGCCGCAGAGCGTGTTCCGGCTCCAGAAGGAGCTGCGGGACCAGAGCAATGCGCTCGGTGAGCAATCGGCCGCCGCGGCGGCCAGCGCCCCCGTGGCGACGGCCGGCGAGCGCGTCAATGCCACCAGCCGCTTCATGACGCTGCTGCGCCGCCGCGACGACAAGAACATCGACAAGCCGACCGCCGCAAAGCCCGTTCACGCCGAAGAAACCGGCCGAAGCGGCGACTAACGCACGAACCCGACACGAATTACCGCAATGCGATTCTCCGTCTACCAGGAAAGCCGGAAAGGCGGCCGCCGGATCAACCAGGACCGCATGGGCTATTGCTTCACACGCGATGCCCTGCTCATGGTGCTGGCCGATGGCCTGGGCGGCCATGCCTTTGGCGAAGTCGCCGCGCAGCAGGCGCTGCAGACGCTGGCACGCCAGTTCCAGTCGCAGGCCCGCCCGTCGATCCGCAACCCCGCAGACTTCCTGCAGGACACGGTCATGCTGGCGCACCGCGAGATCCATCGCTACGCCGAAGCCAACAAGCTGGCCGATGTACCCCGCACCACGGTGGTCTGCTGCCTGATCCAGAACGGCCAGATCCACTGGGCCCACGCCGGCGATTCCCGCTTCTACCTGATGCGCAAGGCCGCGCTGCTGACCCGCACGCGCGACCACTCCAAGATCGAGAATCTGCTTCAGCAGGAACGGGTACTGCCCATGGAAGTGGCCAACCACCCGGAGCGCAACAAGCTCTACAACTGCCTCGGGTCGCCCAACCTGCCGCTGATCGATATCGGCGGCCCGGTGCGGCTGGAGCCTGGCGATGTGGCGCTGCTGTGCTCGGACGGCCTGTGGGGCGTGCTGGACGAAAAGGTCATCGTCGACAAGGTGACCCACCTGTCGGTGGTCCACGCCATCCCCGACCTGATCGAGCAGGCACTGGCCAACGCCGGCGAAGGTGCCGACAACACCACAGCCATCGCCATGATGTGGGAAGCCGACGCCACCGTGCCCAACGAGGACGCGGTGCTGACCGACACGCTGCCGCTGAACGCCTTCACGACGTCGATCCTGGAACGCACCGGCACCGAGACCGACCTGCTGTCAGAAGAAGAAATCGAACGCTCGATCGCGGAGATCCGCGCGGCCATCGACAAGACCTCCAATTTGATGCGCTGACGGCACCGGGAGACGCCGGCAGGCGCGCGATGCGCCCGCCGGCGTTAGAATCGCGGTCTTACCCGATTCCAACGAAAGATTCCCCATGCGACCCAGCGGACGCGCGGCCGACGCGCTGCGACCCATCAGCCTGACCCGTCACTACACCCGCCATGCCGAAGGTTCGGTACTGAGTGCCTTTGGCGATACCAAGGTGCTGTGCACGGCCAGCGTGCTGGCCAAGGTGCCGCCGCACAAGAAGGGCAGCGGCGAAGGCTGGGTCACCGCCGAATACGGCATGCTGCCGCGCGCCACGCACACGCGGTCGGACCGCGAGGCCGCGCGCGGCAAGCAGACCGGCCGCACCCAGGAAATCCAGCGCCTGATCGGCCGGGCCATGCGCTCGGTGTTCGATCTGTCCGCGCTTGGCGAATATACGATCCACCTCGATTGCGACGTGCTGCAGGCCGATGGCGGCACGCGCACGGCCGCCATCACCGGTGCCTTCGTGGCCGCCCATGACGCCATCGGCACCATGCTGCGCAACGGCGCGATCCAGGCCAGCCCGATCCGCGACTTCGTGGCCGCGGTGTCGGTCGGCATGGTCGATGGCGTGCCAGTGCTGGACCTCGACTACGCCGAGGACAGCACCTGCGACACCGACATGAACGTGGTGATGACGGGCAGCGGCGGCTTTGTCGAAGTCCAGGGCACGGCAGAGGGCGCGCCCTTCAGCCGCGCGGACCTCGATGCCATGACGCGTCTGGCCGAAGCAGGCATCGCCGAACTGGTGCGCCATCAGAAGCAGGCGCTTGGCGCCTGACGCGCGGGAGGGAATGACGATGCAACGCCTGGTCCTGGCCTCCAACAACGCCGGCAAGGTGCGCGAATTCAGCGCGCTGCTGTCGCCGCTCGGATTCGACGTCGTGCCGCAGGGCGAACTGGGCATCCCGGAAGCCGAGGAGCCGTTCGTCACGTTCGTCGAAAACGCGCTGGCCAAGGCCCGCCATGCCAGCCGCCTGTCGGGCATGCCGGCGCTGGCCGACGACTCGGGCATCTGCGTCGACGCCCTCGATGGCGCGCCCGGCGTCTATTCGGCCCGCTACGCGCAGATGGTGGGCAAGCCGAAGTCCGATGCTGCCAACAACGCGCACCTGATTTCGCAGCTGGCCGGCAAGCTGAACCGCCGCGCCCACTATTACTGCGTGCTGGTGCTGGTCCGCCATGCCGACGATCCGCGTCCGATCATCGCCGAAGGCACGTGGGCGGGTGAAGTCGTGGACGCCCCGCGCGGCGCGGGCGGCTTCGGCTACGACCCGCACTTCCTGCTGCCCCGGATCGGCAAGACGGCCGCCGAACTGAGCGCGGAAGAGAAGAACAGCATCAGCCATCGCGCGCTGGCCCTGCAAGGGCTGGTGGCACGGCTGCAGGCCGCAAGCCTCAAGGTAGGCACATGATCCCGATCATCCCTGCCGGCAGCAGCAAGCCGGCTGACGTGTCGCCGGCCGGCAACCAGCAGCTCTGGCTCAAACCGGGCCAGATCACCCTGCCCGGCTCGCCGCCGCTGTCGCTGTATGTCCATATCCCCTGGTGCGTGCGCAAATGCCCGTACTGCGATTTCAATTCGCATGCGGCGCCGGGCAAGAACGACAGCC
The DNA here is from genome assembly GCF_900104095.1 of Ralstonia sp. 25mfcol4.1. Classification (GTDB taxonomy): domain Bacteria; phylum Pseudomonadota; class Gammaproteobacteria; order Burkholderiales; family Burkholderiaceae; genus Cupriavidus. The sequence continues at coordinate 140,548 of NZ_FNJO01000002.1, forward strand.
ACGACATCCCCGAAGACATGTATCTCGATGCGCTGCGTGCCGACCTGGAGCAGTCGCTGCCTCTGGTGTGGGGCCGGCCGGTGCATACGGTGTTCATCGGCGGCGGCACGCCCAGCCTGCTGTCGGCGGCGGGCATGGACCGCCTGCTGTCCGACATCCGCGCGCTGCTACCGCTCGATGCCGACGCCGAGATCACGATGGAGGCCAACCCGGGCACGTTCGAGGCCGAACGCTTCGCGAACTACCGGGCCAGCGGCATCAACCGGCTGTCGATCGGCATCCAGAGCTTTGACGACCGGCACCTGCAGGCACTGGGGCGTATCCACGGCCAGCGCGAAGCGCGGGCGGCCATCGACATCGCGCTGAAGCACTTCGACAACGTCAATCTGGACCTGATGTACGCCCTGCCCGGCCAGACCATCGACGAATGCGTGCGGGATCTGGAAGCGGCGCTGTCCTATGGCACCACGCACCTGTCGCTCTACCACCTGACGCTGGAGCCGAACACGCTGTTCGCCAAGTATCCGCCGGCCCTGCCGGACGAGGACATCGCCTACGAGATGCAGGACATCATCGAGGCGCGCACGGCACAGGCGGGCTTCCGCCATTACGAAACGTCGGCCTATGCCCGCACGCATCGCGAGGCCAGGCACAACCTCAATTACTGGCGTTTTGGCGATTACCTGGGGATCGGCGCCGGCGCGCACGGCAAGCTGTCGTTCCCGAACCGTATCCTGCGCCAGATGCGCCACAAGCATCCGGCCACATATATGGAACAGGCCATGGCCGGCAACGCCGTGCAGGAAGCCCGCGAGGTTGGCGCGGACGAACTGCCATTCGAGTTCATGCTCAATGCGCTGCGGCTGACCGACGGCGTGCCGGCATCGAGCTTCCACGACTACACCGGCCTGCCCTTGCACACGATCAGCAAGCAGCTGGCCGCGGCGGAAAAGAAGGGGCTGCTCGAAGCGGATCCCACCACGATCAAGCCGACCGAACTTGGCCGCCGATTCCTCAATGACCTGCAGGAGATGTTCCTCAAGGATTGAGCCGGCGTGGCTCGTGGTAGTTCGGCCAAGTCAAAACAAAAGCGCCACACCCTGAACAGGTGTGGCGCTTTTGCCATGTGCTGCGCTGACTGACCGACGATCAGTACGGCGTCGCCATGTCGTTGGCCACGCGTGCGCGGTCACCCACGCGCAGGTTGCCCAGATTGCTTTGCGTCACCGTGGCCACGCGGCCATCGTCAAGCCGCACGTTCACGCGGTAGGCGGTGGACGTATTGCTGCCGGCGCGTTTCTCGATCTGGTTGCCTGCCACGGCGCCACCCACGGCACCGACGATCGTGGCGGCGGTCTGCCCGCGCCCGCCGCCGACCTGGTGGCCCAGCAGGCCGCCAGCCGCGCCGCCGATCACGGTGCCCAGCAGGCCCGAACTGCCCTGCGTCGTCTGGATCGGCTCGATCGATTCCACGCGTCCGGTAAAGACCGAGCCGCTCGGCGCCTGATAGCTGTTGGTGCCCGGCTGCTGATACGCCTGCGGAGGCGGAGCCGTGTTGTAGTTGCCGTAGCCGCCGTAACCAGGCTGTGCGCAGCCGGCCAGGCCAGCGGCCAGCGCCAGTGCACCCAGGCTGCCAAGCGCCAGCCACGACCTGGGCGTGTCCTTGTTGTCCTTGTGTTGTCCCTGCATGATCAATTCTCCTCTGATAGCTGATTGAGGCGTTTGGAAAGGTGGACCTGCGCGGCGAGCGCCCGCAAATCGTCCTTTCTAGGAACCTTACCGCCACAACATGGTTCCGCGCTGTCCGACAAAGACCGACAATTGCGCCAGTGCCTGACGCATTCGGGCCGACGAAATGATGGACCAGTCAACCATGCGGCCTGGTATGCGCCCATCAAGCCGCACACTGCACGGCCCTGCGACCTTGTATAATGCGCGGCCGGGCATGGCGGATGACACGCCGCGCCCGGTATCCAATCCGAAAGGAAGCGTGGCCGAGTGGTTTAAGGCAGCAGTCTTGAAAACTGCCGATGGGGTGACCCATCCGTGAGTTCGAATCTCACCGCTTCCGCCAAGACAAATGAAAAATGCCGCGGCACCGCTCCGATCTGGAGCCAGTGCTGCGGCATTTTTTTGTTGGCCGCCCAGAGGCGGCCAGATCAGTCCGCCTCAGCTCGCCTCAGTCCGACTGATATTTCGGCGAACGCGGGCCGTACAGGATGCCGTTGGGCATCCCGGCCGACAGCAGGCGTGCGCTCGCGGTGCCGGCCACCGGATAGCTGGCGTCGGTCAGGTGGTTCATCGCCTGGTTGATGGCTGCCGTGACCAGCATGCCGATCAGGCCGCCGCCGCTGCTGCTGCTGTCCTGCGCCGCCACCGCCCTGCCGCTCCAGAGTTCATCGCCCGTCTTCAGGTCCACCAGCGTCGCATTCGCGGCCACGCGGGTCACGCTGCTCAGCACCTGGTAGCGCGAGCCGTAGTCGGTCACGGTCACATACAGCGCCGCGTCGGCCCCGAAGATCTCGCGCAGCTTGGGCACCGGCACGGTGTGGATATCACCGGGCACGGTCAGGCCGTTCTGGCGGAACGTTTCGTCGACCAGCGCCACCGGCAGCACGTAGTAGCCCGATTCGGCCAGCGGATACGTGGCCTGCGCCAGCATCGCGTAAGTGGCCTTGATGTCAGGCGACTCGTTCAGCGGCGGCAGCACCACGATCGAACGCGGGCGAGCTTGCTTGAACGCCGCGTAATTCACGTGACTGGTCGGCACGGCGCAGCCGGCGAACAGCGCAACCGTGCCAAGGGTGGCGATACAGGTCAGAAGGCGACGCATCATTTGGTGCTCCCTGCGGTGACGTCAGACTTGGCGGCGGCCGTGGTTTCCAGCAACTTGGCCTGCGGTGCGGCGGTGGCGCCCGCTTCCTTGCGCTCGTCGGTCTTCATATTGCGCATCAGGAAGTCCATGTACGGCGTGGACTCGGGGAACAGCGTCTTTTCGGTCTGGAATTCCTTGACCGTCTGATCGCCCTTGCCCACGTTCAGGTAGAGCATGCCAAGCTGGGCGTGATAACCCGGCGGCACCGAACCGCCCTTGGCCTTGATCTTTTCCAGGCCGCTTTCCAGCGCGGTGATCTGCGCTTCCTTCGACTCACCCTTGAAGTACTCGTAGACCTGCGATTGATAGCCTTCCCACTGGTACATCGACTGCGGACCGGCGCACCCAGCCAGCAGGCCGGCCGCCGACAAAAACGCCGCGTTGCGCAGCGTGACCCATTGCTTCATGTTTTTCTCGCTTTTTGTTGGTAACGGCTTACTGCTGAACGGGCTTCCAGGCCCCGCTTTCGATCGCGTTGACCAGGTTGTTCACGGCTTCGCGCATGGCCAGGTCCATTACCTTGCCATTGAGCGTCGAGTCGAAGCTCGCCGTTCCGCCAAAACCGATCACCTCGCGGTTCGACAGCTTGTATTCCCCCGCGCCCTGCGTGGCGTACACGACTTCCGACGTGGTGATATTGACGATATTCAGGTTGACCTTCGCGTAGGCCACCTGCTCGCGGCCACGGCCCAGGATGCCGAACAGCTGCACGTCGCCCACTTCCTTGCGGCCGAACTCGGTGATGTCGCCCGTCACCACGAAATCGGCACCCTTGAGCTTCTGGGCCTGGTTCTTGATGGTGGCTTCGCGCTTGATTTCGTCGAGGTTCTCACGCTCCAGCACGTTGAAGCGGTTGGTCTGCTGCAGGTGCGTCACCAGGCTGGTCTTGGCCTGGCCGCTCAGGCGGTCGATGCCGTCCGAGAACACGCCGCGCATGTAGTTGGAGCGGTTATCGAACTTGCCCACGGCGATCGGGGTCCGCACGCCGTTGAACGGACGGCTCGCGCTTTCCACCTTCTGCACCGGCAGGGCGGTCGACGTTTCGGTCGCGCAACCGGCCAGGCCCATCGCGGCCACGATCCCGGCCAGGCAGCAGCTCTTCAGATTCCTCACTTCACTTTCTCCAGATAGCGTCAATGGTCGGCGATTTGCCGACTCGGCAAAATGGACCAGCGGCCCAGATTCATCAATAGCAAAAGCGCAAAATTTTACTGACGCAGATCAAATCTGTCAGATTTTCGGCATGCCGCAGGCCTATTACTGCCCAAATCGTTATCGGAAATGTCCTGCGATTGTTTAGGGCGAAGCTGGCTTCCCCCCTCTTCAGTCGGGGCATGAGGACATCCCGCAGGCCATCACGCGCCCAAAGAAAAACCCCGCCATGCAGGCGGGGCCGATGTCCAACGACTTCCGTGGAGAGATGCGGTATTGCAATGCCGGCCGGACGGCGGCGCCATTACTCGGCGGTGATCTTGCCTTGCTCGATCACGGTCTTCCAGCGTTTGAGTTCCTGGTTCTCGAACTCGGCGAACTGTTCCGGCGTGTTGGCGACAACCTCGAAGCCCTGCTCGCTGAGCTTCTTCTGCATGCCCGGGTCCTTGAGCGCGCCGACGATGGCGCCGTGCAGGCGGGTTTTCACGTCAGCCGGCAGCCCCTTGGGCGCGGCCACGCCTTGCCACGAATACACATCCACGTCCTTGACGCCGCCCTCGACCATGGTCGGTACGTTCGGCAGTACCGACGAACGCTTGTCCGAGGTCACGGCCAGTGCCTTGAGCTTGCCGGTACGGATGTGCTGCAGCACTGCGTTGATGTTCTGGAACGACACATCCACCTGACCCGCCAGCAGATCGGAGATGGCCGGCGCCCCGCCCTTGTACGGGACGTGCAGGCCCTCGGTGCCGCTCCTCTGCCAGAACAGCGCGGCGGTCAGGTGGTCGGACGAGCCGGCGCCCGAGCTGGCAAACGACACCTTGCCCGGATTCTTCTTCATATAGGCCACCAGTTCCTGCAGCGACCCGGCCGGAAAGTTCGGATTCGCCACCAGCACGTTGGGTGCGCGCACCGCCACCGTCAGCAGGTCGAAATCCTTGGCCGGGTCGTACTGCAGGTTCTTCTGCAGGAACGGATTCACCGCAAAAACGCCAATCGAGGCCACCAGCATCGTGTAGCCATCGGCCGGCGCGCGCTTGACGAACGTGGCACCGATGGCCCCGGTAGCGCCCGGCCGGTTATCCACCACGAACGGCTGGCCAAGCTTCTCGTTGAGCGGCTGGGCCAGCAGGCGCGCGATGGTGTCGGTGGATCCGCCGGCCGGGAACGGCACCACGACCGAGACCGCGCGTTGCGGCCAGGCCGTGCCCGATGCCATGGCGGCACCGCTGACCGTCATGCCGGCCGCCAGCGCGACGGCCACGCCGGCAAGGCGGCGCAGCCACGTGGAAGCGAAAGCCGCGCGCGGGGCGGCCGTGAAGGTGTGCATCATGTTGTTGTCTCCTGCTTTTGAACGAAAGCTGTGCGGCTTCTCTGAATGTGCGGCCGATACGGCGATCAGCGCACCATGCAAGGCATCTTGTTGTTGAATTTCCAGTTGGGGATCAGGAACTGCATGGCGATGGCGTCGTCGCGCGCGCCCAGGCCTTTTTCCTGATAGAGGCGGTTGGCGCGCGCCAGCGCGTCCATGTCCAGCTCCACGCCCAGGCCCGGGGTCTTCGGCACCTGCACCAGGCCGCCCTCGATCTTCAGCGGATTGCGCGTCAGGTGTTCGCCGTCCTGCCAGATCCAGTGCGTATCGATGGCCGTGACACGGCCCGGCGCGGCGGCGGCCACGTGCGTGAACATCGCCAGCGAGATGTCGAAGTGGTTGTTCGAATGCGAGCCCCAGGTCAGGCCCCATTCCGAGCACATCTGGGCCACGCGCACCGAACCCTGCATGGTCCAGAAGTGCGGGTCGGCCAGCGGAATGTCCACCGACTGCAGGCGCACCGCATGGCCCATCTGGCGCCAGTCGGTGGCCACCATGTTGGTGGCGGTCGGCAAGCCTGTGGCAGCGCGGAATTCGGCCATGATCTCGCGGCCCGAATAGCCGTCCTCGGCGCCGCACGGGTCTTCGGCGTAGGCCAGGATGCCGTGTTTGTCGCGGCACAGGCGGATCGCGTCCTTCAGCAGCCAGCCGCCGTTCGGGTCCAGCGTGACGCGCGCCTTGGGGAACCGCTCGTGCAGGGCGATGATCGCTTCCATTTCCTCGTCGCCGCTCAGCACGCCGCCCTTGAGCTTGAAGTCGTTGAAGCCGTATCGCTCATAGGCGGCTTCGGCCAGGCGCACCACGCCCTGGGCATCCATCGCCATTTCGTTGCGGACGCGGAACCACGCGTTATCGGCGCCCGGTTCGGTGCGGTAATCGAGCGTGGTCTTCTTGCGGTCGCCCACATAGAACAGGTAGCCCAGCATTTCCACGGCTTCCCGTTGCTGGCCTTCGCCCAGCAGCGCCGCCACGGGCACCTGCAGGTGCTTGCCCAGCAGGTCCAGCAGCGCGGCTTCCAGGGCGGTGACGGCGTGGATGGTGATGCGCAGGTCGAACGTCTGCAGGCCGCGGCCACCGGCATCGCGACTGGCAAACTGTTCGCGCACCTTGTTCAGGATGGCCAGGTACTGGCCGATGCCCTGCCCCACCACCAGCGGACGCGCGTCTTCCAGCGTCTGGCGGATGCTTTCGCCGCCGGGCACTTCGCCCACGCCGGTGTTGCCCGCGCTGTCCTTCAGGATGACGATATTGCGGGTGAAGTAAGGGCCATGCGCGCCCGACAGATTCATCAGCATGCTGTCGTGGCCAGCGACGGGCACCACGGTCAGTTCGGTCACGACGGGCGTGACAGACGTGACGGGCAAGGCGCCCGCGGCTTGGAAAGTTGCGTTCATGTGGATGGTCTCCGAGTCCTGATGTCTAGGCCGTGGGGTTCGCGCTCCCCTTCATTTGCGGAAGTGCGCCCTGCTGTCTGCTGCTCATACGCTAATATATTAGTCGACCTATGCTACCCCGCCGTCCGGCTGCCACAACGATTCCATGGCTGCAAGTTCCTGTGCGTTATCGGTCGTCGTATGACTTATGACGCAGTATAATGAGCGCGTACCTGCGCGGTCAACAGTGCCGCCGTCAGGGTCATCCCCACAATGGTTCCAACACCTGCCCGCCCATGTCCAACGCTTCGATGACTTCGCCCGCTCCCCTGCGCCGCCGTGGCCGCACGCTTGCTGAAGAAGTAGTCGGCAACCTGACCGAAAGCATCCAGCAAGGCCAGCTCAAGCCGGGCGACAAGCTGCCGACCGAATCCGAAATCATGGCCACGCTCGGCGTGAGCCGCACCGTGGTACGCGAAGCCCTGTCGCGCCTGCAGGCCAGCGGCCTGGTGGAAACGCGCCACGGCATCGGCACCTTCGTGCTGAACCGCCCCATCGAGACCCATTCGCCGTTCCGCATCGATCCTTCGGCGATGGTCACGGCCATGGACGTGCTTGCCATGCTCGAATTCCGCGTGAGCCTGGAAGCCGAAGCCGCCAGCCTGGCCGCCACGCGCCGTAGCGACGACCAGTTGCGCGCCATGCGCCGCGCGCTGGACGACATGAAGCGTAACGCCGCCGAGGGCAGCGACGCGGTGGGTTCGGATTTCGAATTTCACCTGTCGATCGCCCGCGCCACCGGCAACCGCTATTTCACCGACATCATGGGGCACCTGGGCACCATGGTGATCCCCCGCAGCCGGCTCCAGGTGAGCCAGCCCGAGCGCGAGCAATATCTGGAGCGCGTGAACTTCGAGCACGAGAGCATTTTCGATGCGATCGAGCGGCGTGATCCTGAAGCCGCCAAGGCGGCCATGCGCATGCACCTGACCAACAGCCGCGAACGCCTGCGCAAGGCGTCGGCGGCAGCCGGATCGCCGGCCTGAGCCCCATGCATCGCCTGACCGTTTCCGGGTCTGGCGATGCGGTTGCGAGACGCCCCGCGATGTCATATGATGTCTTACGACAAGTATCTTGACGATAATTCCGGGGCGAGACGCACTGCTGCAGCAATTTCATGACAGCCACCCGTGGCTGCCTTTGCTTGGCGTGACGGTGTTCTGGCCGTCCTTTCCCAATTTCCCGCAGGACCCAAGATCATGACGATGACTGGCGAAATGCTGATCGGCGCCTCTGCCGTTCGCGGCACCGAAACCACCTTTTACGGCATCAATCCGGCCACGGGCGAAAGCCTCGAACCCGCCTACCAGGGCAGCACCTCGGCCGATGTGGACCGGGCCTGCGCGCTGGCCGAAGCCGCGTTCGACACCTATCGCGCCACGTCCCCCGAACAGCGCGCCACCTTCCTGGAATCGATCGCCGCCGGCCTGGAGGCCCTGGGCGACGAACTGATCCAGCGCGCGCACCTGGAAACCGCCCTGCCCATCGCGCGCCTGCAAGGCGAGCGCGGCCGCACCGCCGGCCAGCTGCGCCTGTTCGCACGCGTGCTGCGCGATGGCCGCTGGCAAGACGCCACGCTCGACAGCGCCCTGCCCGAGCGCACCCCGCCGCGCCCCGACCTGCGCATGCAGCGCATCGCCGTCGGTCCGGTGGCCGTGTTCGGCGCCAGCAACTTCCCGCTGGCCTTCTCCGTGGCCGGTGGCGACACTGCCTCGGCGCTCGCCGCTGGCTGCCCGGTCGTCGCCAAGGCACACCCGGCACACCCGGGCACGTCGGAACTGGTGGGCCGCGTGATCCAGAAGGCCGTGGCCGATGCCGGCCTGCCCGAAGGCGTGTTCTCGCTGGTGCAAGGCGTGGGCAACGCCATCGGCACGGCGCTGGTGGCACACCCGGTCATCCAGGCCGTAGGCTTCACGGGCTCGCGCGCCGGTGGGCTGGCACTGATGAACGTGGCCAACAGCCGCCCGGTGCCGATCCCCGTCTACGCCGAAATGAGCAGCATCAACCCGGTGTACCTGCTGCCCGAGGCGCTGGCGGCCCGTGGCGAGCAGATCGCCCGTGACCTGGTCGATTCGCTGGTGATGGGCGTGGGCCAGTTCTGCACGAACCCGGGCCTGCTGCTGGCCATCGAAGGCCCGGCGCTGGAGAAATTCCGCGCCACGGCGCACGGCGCGGTGACCGGCAAGCCGGCCGCCACCATGCTGACGCCGGGCATCCACGCCGCCTTCGAGCGTGGCGTGGCGCAACTGTCGGAAATCTCGGGCCTGACCCGCGCCGCCTGCGGCGTTGACGCCACGGGCCCGAACCAGGCTCGCCCGGTGTTCTTCGAAACGTCGGCCGACAAGTTCGTGGCCGACCACCGCATGCACGCCGAAGTGTTCGGCCCGTCCACCGTGCTGGTGGTCTGCAAGGACGCCGACGCGCTGGTGGATGTCACCCGCATCCTCGAAGGCCAGCTGACCGCCACGGTCCAGGCCGACGCCGGCGACCACGACGTTGCGGCCAAGCTGCTGCCGGCCCTGGAACGCAAGGTGGGCCGTATCCTGTTCAACGGCTTCCCGACCGGCGTGGAAGTGTGCTTTGCGATGGTCCACGGCGGCCCGTTCCCGGCTACGTCGGACACGCGCACCACGTCGGTGGGCACCACGGCGCTGGACCGCTTCCTGCGGCCGGTCTGCTACCAGAACTTCCCGGCCGCCCTGCTGCCGGAGGCGCTGAAGGACGGCAATCCGCTGAACGTGTGGCGCCTGAAGGACGGCGAGCTGGGCCACGCCTGATGTCCCGGTATCTGCCCTAATGAAAAACGGCCGCGTCTGCGGCCGTTTTTCATGGTGTCGTGCAGCGCGCGCTATCCTCTCACGCCGCGGCACGTTCCTTCACAGGTGCCTGCACCGGCGCCGGCCCGATGGTCGTCACCGGCGAACTGGCGGGCGGCTGGATCACCGGCGCGGTGCCGCGCGAGCGGCCCGAGCTCAGGTAGTCGGCAATCGATTCCTGCGTGACTTCGCCCAGGTAGACGCCGTCCCCGTCGATCACCGGCAGCCAGCTTGTGTTGTGCTGGTACATGCGCGACAGCACGATGCGCAGGTGCTCGTCGAACGCGGCCGTGGTGGTGAACTGGCGCATCACGTCCGCGCAATTGCCGCCCTTGGCCAGCGCGTTGCGCACGTCGCGGCGGGTCACGTAGCCCAGCGCGCGCTGCGCGTCGTCCACCACGGGCAGGTGGCGCACGTCGGCATCGTCCATCACACCGAAAGCTTCGGCCAGCGTCATGTCGGGGCGGCAGCTTGGCGGCAGCGTGGCCGCGTCCCCGGCGCGCACCAGCAGCAGGCGCTTGAGCGTGTTGTCGTGGCCCACGAAGGCCTGCACGAAGTCGTCGGCCGGATGCGCCAGCAGCGCGTCGGGATGGTCGAACTGCACCAGCCGGCCGGCGCGGAACACGGCCACCTTGTCGCCAAGCTTGATGGCCTCGTCGATATCGTGCGACACCATGATCACGGTCTTGCCCAGCTGGCGCTGCATCTGGAAGAACTCGTTCTGGATGCTCTCGCGGTTGATCGGATCCACCGCGCCGAACGGCTCGTCCATCAACAGCACGGGCGCGTCGGCAGCCAGCGCGCGAATCACGCCGATCCGCTGCTGTTGCCCGCCCGACAGCTCGCGCGGATAGCGTCTGAGCATCTTGTCCGGGTCCAGCTGCACCATGCGGATCAGTTCGCGCGCACGTTCGCGGCATTGCTTCTTGTTCCAGCCCAGCAGGCGCGGCACGACCATGATGTTCTCTTCGATGGTCATGTTCGGAAACAGGCCGATCTGCTGGATCACGTAGCCGATCTTGCGGCGCAGCGTCACGCCGTCGATGCCGGTGGTGTCCTCGCCGTCGATGCGCACGGTGCCCGACGTCGGCTGGATCAGCCGGTTGATCATCTTGAGCGTGGTCGTCTTGCCGCAGCCGGACGGCCCCAGGAACACGCAGATCTCGCCGCGCGGCACGGTCATGCTGACCTCGTTCACGGCACGCACTTCGGCGCCGTCCTTCTGCGGGAAGGCCTTGGTGAGTTTGTCGAGTTCGATCATTGTCGGATTCCTTTCGGTGTCAGGGCACGCTGCAGGCTTTGCAGCGCGACGTCGGCCACGATGGCGAGCAGGCTCACGAGAACGGCACCCACGGCAAGCTTGCTCATGTTGCTCTGGCTGATCGCCTGCAGGATCAGCACGCCCAGGCCACCGGCGCCGATGATGGCGGCAATGGTGGCCACGCCAATGTTCATCACCACTGCCGTGCGCACGCCGCCCAGGATCACCGGAACGGCCAGCGGCAGGTCCACCAGGCGCATGCGCTGCCAGGTGGTCATGCCGATGCCGCGCCCCGCTTCCTGGATGCCGGCATCGACATTGGTCAGCGCGGTGTACGTGTTGCGCATGATCGGCAGCAGCGAGTACAGGAACACCGCCGTCACGGCCGGCACGTAGCCGAGCGCGTGGCCGAAGCGGGCGAAGACCGGGATCATCAGCCCGAACAGCGCGATCGACGGCAGCGTCAGCACCACGGTGGCCAGCGCCAGCAACGGTGTGGCCAGGAAACGGTGGCGGGTGATCAGGATGCCCAGCGGCACGCCGATGACGATGGCCATGCCCACCGCCGAGCCCACCAGCGCGAGATGCTCGCCGGTGAGCCGCAGCAGCGTCGGCCAGCTATGGTGAAGGTAAGTCAGCAGATCCATGCGGCGCTCCTCAGATCAGGCCGTGGCTGCGCAGGAAGTCGCCTGCCACCTTGTCCACGGGCTGCTGGTCGATGTCGACCTTGTAGTTCATGTCGGTCATCGCCGCGTTGTCGAGCTTTGCCGCCAGCGCGTTGAGCAGGCCGCCCAGTTGCGGATGCGCGTCGAGCACCGCGCGGCGGACCACGGGCGCCGCGTTGTACGGCGGGAAGTAATGCAGGTCGTCCTCCAGCAGCACGAGGTCGAAGCCCTTCACGCGGCCGTCGGTCGTGTAGACCAGGCCCAGGTCCACCTGGTTGTTCTTGAGCGCGGTGTACACCAGGCCCGGATCGAGCTGGATCACGTCCTTGCGTGTGAACGGCAGCTTGTACACACCCTTCAGCGGCTCCAGGCCGTCGGGGCGCGCGGCGAATTCCATGTCCACGGCCAGCGGATGCTTCGTATCCTCGCCTTCGGCGCGCATCTTCGCGGCGTACGCCGACAGCGTGCGGATATCGCCGGCGCGCTCCTTCGGCATGGCGAATGCGTACGTGTTGTTGACCTGCGAGGCATCGAGCCAGACCAGGCCCTTGGCGGCATCGAGCGTCTTCACGCGCTTGTAGCTTTCCGGGCCGTCGAGCTTTTCCTCGACCTTGTTGAACACGATCAGCGCGGTGCCGGTGTAGTCCCACACCACGTCGAGCTGGCCTGATTCCAGCGCCTGGCGCATCAGCGTGCTGCCCAGCCCCGAGGTCAGCGTCGTATCGATGCCCTTGGCCTTCAGGTACTGCGTCGTCATCGACGACAGGATCAGCTGCTCGGTGAAGTTCTTGCCGCCCACCCGCACCGGGCCCGCGCCTTCCTGCGCGCGCGCCGGGGCCGTGGTCAGCAGCAGCGCGGCCAGCGCGATGCCGATGGCGGCGGCCAGCCAGAACACGCGGCCCTCCATCAGACGGTTCACGGATTTGAATTTCATACGATTCCTCACTGCGCCAGTCCGCGACGACGCAGGTAGATCTGGCCGGCGGCGGCAAACAGCGCGTCCAGCACCAGGGCCAGCAGCGCGGTAGCGGCGGCACCCAGCAACAGCAACGGCTGGTTGTTCAGGTAGATACCCGGGAAAATCAGTTCGCCCAGGCTGTTCGCGCCGATCAGGAACGACAGCGGCACGGTGCCCACGTTGATCACCAGGCTGATGCGCACGCCGGCCAGGATCACGGGCAGCGCGTTGGGCAGTTCCACGCGCACCAGGCGCTGGCACGGCGTCATGCCAATGCCCCGCGCGGCTTCCTTGAGTGCGGGCGATACCGTGCGCAGCCCTTCGTAGGTGTTGCGCACGATCGGCAGCAGCGAGGCCAGCCACAGTGCCAGGATCGCCGGACGCTCGCCGATGCCCAGCACGGCCAGCGCCAGGGCCAGCACCGCCAGCGACGGCACGGTGTTGCCGACGTTGAACACCTGCATGAGCCGGTCGGCCCAGCGGCGCATGCACGGGCGGCTCAGCGCGATGCCGGCCGGCACGCCGGTCAGCAGGGCCAGTGCCATCGAGATCGTCACCAGGCGCAGATGGTCGGCCACGTCATAGAACAGGCGGTCCTGGTACTGATGGATGACGTCAACGCCGATCCACGCGACCAGTCCGGCCAGCGCAGCGGCAACGACGCCCCCCCAGGCCAACGCCCGGATGGTTCGTTTTGACATATTTCCCCTCTCCAACCCCGGTGCGGCAAACCATGCGAAATGCATGAATCACCACATCCCGGATGCGGAAAACAAAAGGGCCGGCGGAAATGTCGATGGGGGTGCCCGCCGGGGCCCTGGTTCAGATTGCCTTGCCGCCATGACCGGCACGATTGCCAGCGGACGGACTTTTGGGCGCGGCACCAGCCCGGAGGCCAGCGAAACACCCGATTGATGGGGTCCAGGCATGAAGCCCAAACCCGCAGGAGCGGCGCAACCGTGAAAAGGTTGGCCAGTGGCGGCGATTGATGCCCGACTGATGTCGTGTCGGTATGGCGCCGCCGGTCAATCGGCCGTTGCCAGACAACGGATTGCCGGGTTCGGGGTGCAGCCCCGACCACTGCAATTATTGGCAACGGATGACAAAGAGACCGCTATTCTACACAACTTCTGCCATCCTGTCATCTTCACCGTTTCCATCTCCGAAATAACGGTGTTCCGCGGGAAATTTCGCACTCCGGTTTCGTTGCATTGATGCAATCGATCAAGGCCATCTCGTTCCATCGGCAGAACAATCTGTTGCCTGCCCGCCCTCTACCGCTTTCGCGCCAAACCCTTAAATTGAGGGGGTAGACACGACGGCCAGAGGCCTCTGGCTTCCACACCGTCTTAACAGGAGATTTCACATGACCACCCGTATCGCCACCGTTCCGGCCACCGCCACGGAAACCGTGCAGCGTTCGCGCGCCGTGGATCGCGTGGTTCGCGGCATCGCCACGTCTGACGGCGCCGGCGTCAAGCTGACCCGCGTGCTGACGCAGAACCTGCAACGCCGGCTGGACCCGTTCCTGATGCTCGACGCCTTTGGCACCGACAACAAGGACGACTATATCGGCGGCTTCCCCGATCACCCGCACCGCGGCTTCGAGACCATCACCTACATGCTGGCCGGCCGCATGCGCCACCGCGACAGCGCCGGCCATGAGGGCCTGCTGGAAAACGGCGGCGCGCAATGGATGGTGGCCGGTTCCGGCGTGGTGCACTCCGAATTGCCTGAGCAGGAAGACGGCCGGATGGAAGGCTTCCAGCTCTGGCTGAACCTGCCGGCGGCGGACAAGATGACCACGCCCTGGTATCGCGACATGCCGGCGGCGGCAATTCCCACCGTGGAACTGCCGTCAGGTGGCACGGTACGCGTGCTGGCCGGTGCCTCGCATGGCGTGGCCGGTGCCGTGACGCGCCCGGTCACCGAACCGCTGTACCTGGACGTGCATCTGCCGGCTGGCCAGTCGTTCGCGCAGGCCCTGCCCGCCGGGCATAACGCGTTTGTCTACGTCTATCGTGGCGCTGTGACGATTGGCGACGCAGTGGTGGAAGCCCAGCGCATGGGCGTGCTGGACAACGCCGGGGCGTCCGACGGCGTGGTGGTCGTCGCGAACGAGGACACCCGCTTCCTGCTGATCGCGGGCCAGCCGCTGAACGAGCCCATCGCGCAGTACGGCCCGTTCGTGATGAACACGCAGGACCAGATCTACCAGACCCTGGCCGATTTCCGAGACGGCCGATTTGCGACGATCCCTGCCAGCGCCGCCTGACGCGCGCAACTGACGCGGGTCAACCCTGACCGCCGCCCTGCCCTGACCGGCAGCGCGGCGGTTTTTCTTTGCGGCTGTGGCCGGCACGCGACTTGCAACCTCCCGGTATCCGTTGTGGGGCATGGCTGGAGGGCCAAAGTGGTCCGCCCAGCCCCCACGCACTTATATAATCCACTCCAAATTCCGGGCATCACGCAATCATGATGATGACGATCTGCCTCGCGGCGATGCTGCGCCACGCACAGCCGTTGTCACGTGCCTGAAAACCACAACGTTGCTGCCACAACAATTCGAGCCGCTTCAGTGACATCACAATCCCCCTCCAGGCTGGCGCTTGCGCATATCACCAAGCGCTATCCCGGCGTGACTGCCAACGACGACGTCAGCCTGACCGTCGCGCCGGGCGAGATCCACGCCGTCCTTGGCGAAAACGGCGCAGGCAAGTCAACCCTGATGAAGATCATTTTCGGCGCGGTACGTCCCGACGCCGGCGAGATGCACTTCAACGGGGCGCCGGTTTCCATCGCCAGCCCCCACGACGCCCGCAACCTGGGCATCGCCATGGTGTTCCAGCATTTTTCGCTGTTCGACACGCTGACCGTGGCCGAAAACATCGCACTGGGCCTGTCGCCCGCCGATGCCGGCAACCTGAAGCAGCTATCGGAACGCATCCGCGCCACGGCCGAGCGGTATGGTCTGCCGCTGGAGCCGCAACGCCACGTGCATACGTTGTCCGTGGGCGAGCGCCAGCGCGTGGAAATCGTGCGCGCACTGCTGGCCAACCCGCAGTTGCTGATCCTGGACGAACCCACCTCGGTGCTGACGCCGCAGGCCGTGGAAACCCTGTTTGTCACGCTGCGCCAGCTGGCGGCCGAAGGCACCAGCATCCTCTATATCAGCCACAAGCTGGACGAAATCCGAGCCCTCTGCCACCACGCCACCGTGATGCGCATGGGCCGTGTAACCGGCAATTGCGATCCGCGCCAGCAGAGCGCGGCCGAGCTGTCGCGGCTGATGATCGGTGGCGAACCGCCGCGCGAAGCGCGGGTGGCCGCCGAGCGCGGCGCGGTGAAGCTGGCGGTGCGCAACCTGTCGATGCCGCGCGCACACCAGTTCGCCACGGAACTGCAAGACATCGCACTGGACGTGCACGCCGGCGAGATCGTCGGCATCGCCGGTGTGTCGGGCAATGGCCAGCAGGAACTGCTGGCTGCGCTGTCCGGCGAGGATGCACGCACGGCCGGCGCGGCCATCGAACTGGACGGCAAACCCGTGGGCCGGCTCGATGCCCGCGGCCGCCGCCGAGCGGGGCTGGCCTTCGTGCCAGAGGAACGGCTCGGCCGTGGCGCCGTGCCGGGCATGAGCCTGGCGTCGAACGTGTGGCTGTCGCATCAGACGCCGCCCTACGTGCAGGGCGGCATGGTGTCGCCCAGGGCCGCCGAAGGCCTGGCCGCCAGCATCATCAGCCGTTTCCGCGTCAAGGCGAGCGGGCCTGCGGCACTGGCCCGCAGCCTGTCGGGCGGCAACCTGCAGAAGTTCATCGTCGGCCGCGAGATCGAGGCCGGCCCGAAGGTGCTGATCGTGGCGCAGCCCACGTGGGGCGTCGATGTCGGCGCCGCCGCGCAGATCCACAACGAAATCCTGTCGCTCAAGGCTGCCGGCTGCGCGGTGCTGGTGGTATCCGAAGAACTCGACGAACTGTTCGCCATCTGCGACCGCCTGCACGTGATCGCCAAGGGCCAGCTGTCGCCGTCGATTCCCGTGGATATCGCCACGCGCGAGCAGGTGGGCCTGTGGATGAGCGGGCTGTGGGAAGGCGGGCCGGCCAGCCGGCACGACAACGCCGACGCGGAGGTGCCGAGCCATGGCTAAAGTGCTATCTCCCGTTGTGCTGGCCCCGCGCGGCGTGCCGTCGCGCCCGATGGCCTATGCCTCGCCCGTGTTCGCGCTGGTGCTGACGCTGCTGTTCGGCGCGCTGCTGTTCCTGGCGCTGGGCAAGGATCCCGTGGCGGGCCTCAAGGTATTCCTGGTCGATCCGCTCAAGGACAAGCGCGCGATTGGCGAGGTGCTCCTGAAGACCGTGCCGCTGGTGCTGTGCGCGCTCGGGCTTTCGGTCTGCTACCGCGCCAACGTCTGGAATATCGGCGCCGATGGCCAGCTGATTGCCGGCGGCATCCTGGCCGGCGCCACGGTGCTCTGGTTCGACACCCCCGGCAACTCCTGGAGCGGCCCGGCCGTGCTGGTGCTGGCGTCGATTGCCGGCTGCATCGGCGGCATGCTGTGGGCATCGCTGACCGCGCTGCTCAAGGACCGCTTCAACGCCAACGAGATCCTGGTGTCGCTGATGCTGACCTATATCGCCCAGCAGTTGCTCCTGTGGGTAGTCAACGGTCCGCTGAAAGACCCCAACGGCATGAACTTCCCGCAATCGAAGGTGTTCTCGTCGATGTTCCTGCTGCCGAACCTGCTGCCCGGTTCGCGCCTGCACATGGGCTTTGCCGTGATGCTGGTGCTGGTGGCCATCATGACCGTGTTCGTGTTCCGCAGCTTTGCCGGCTATCGCCTGCAGGTGGGCGGCACGGCGCCGCTGGCCGCGCGCTACGCCGGATTCTCGTCGCGCAGCGCGCTGTGGACGGCACTGATGATCTCGGGCGCCTTCGCGGGCCTGGCCGGCGCGTTCGAGGTAACCGGGCCGATCGGGCAGCTGCTGCCGTCGATCTCGCCCGGCTATGGCTTTACCGCGATCATCGTGGCCTTCGTCGGCCGGCTGCATCCGGTGGGCGCCGTATTCGGCGGCATCGTGATGTCGCTGTTCTATATCGGCGGCGAAATGGCGCAGTCGCGCCTGGGACTGCCGTCGGCGCTGGGCTGGGTGTTCCAGGGCATGCTGCTGTTCTTCCTGCTGGCCTGCGACACATTGATCGACAACCACCTGCGCTGGCGCGCGCGTGCCGCCTGATCCGGAGCCGACAACAATATGGAACAACTTGCTCCCCTGATCGCCACCGCGATCAACGCCGGCACCCCGCTGCTGCTGGCCGCGCTGGGTCTGCTCGTCAACGAGCGCGCGGGCGTGCTGAACCTCGGTGCCGAAGGCATGATGCTGGTGGCGGCCGCCTTCGGCTTCATGGTCGGCTATCAGACCCAGTCGCCGCTGCTCGGCTTCGTTGCCGGCGCGGGTGCCGGCATGCTGATGGCCACGCTGTTTTCGTGGCTGGCGCTGGTGCTGGCCACCAACCAGGTGGCCACCGGCCTGGCGCTGTCGATCTTCGGCACCGGCCTGTCCGCGTTCATCGCACAGCGGTTCGTCGGCTACGCCATGCCGGCCAAGGCCAGTGCCGTTCCGGGGCTGGCCGACATTCCGTTCATCGGCCCGGCATTCTTCCAGCATCACTGGATGGTGTATTTCAGCCTGCTGCTGTGCTTCGCCATCATGTGGTTCCTGTTCCGCACGCGCGCCGGCCTGACGCTGCGCGCCATCGGCGAATCGCCAGAATCGGCGCACGCGCTGGGCTATCCGGTGCGCTGGATCCGCTTTGGCGCGCTGCTGTTCGGCGGCGCCTGCTGCGGGCTGGCCGGGGCCTACCTGTCGTTGGTGTACACGCCGATGTGGGTGGAAAACCTCGTGGCCGGTCGTGGCTGGATTGCGCTGGCGCTGACCACCTTCGCCACCTGGCGGCCGGGCCGCGTGCTGGTGGGCGCCTGGCTGTTCGGCGGCGTGACGATCCTGCAGTTCTACCTGCAGGGCATCGGGGTATCGGTGCCGTCGCAGTTCCTGTCGATGCTGCCCTACGCCGCCACCATCGTCGTGCTGGCCTTGATTTCGCGCAACCCGGCCTGGATTCGCCTGAACATGCCCGCGTCGCTGGGCAAGCCGTTCCGTCCGGGTAATGCCTGAACTTGCCCCGACATCGCCGTACCGCATCACCGAAGTCTTAAAAAAAAAGCAGTATCCGAAGTACAACCACATCACAGAAGACGTCTTACTAGGAGAGATCGAATGATCGTGACACGCAGGACCACGCTGGCAGCCCTGGCCGCCACCGCCGTGCTGGCCCTGGCCGGCTGCGGCAAGAAGGAAGCCGAGAAGCCGGCCGAGACTGCCGCGCCGGCATCCGCCCCCGCTGCTGCCACCGGCGAACCGCTGAAGGTGGCCTTCGTCTACATCGGGCCGGTGGGCGACGCCGGCTGGACGTACGCGCACGACACGGGCCGCAAGGCCGTGGAAGCCAAGTTCGGCGACAAGGTCAAGACCACGTACGTCGAGAACGTGCCCGAATCCGCCGCCGACGCCGAGCGCGTGTTCCGTGACCTGGCCAGCCAGGGCAACAAGCTGATCTTCGGCACCACGTTCGGCTACATGGAATCGATGCTGAAGGTGGCCAAGGAATTCCCGGACGTGAAGTTCGAGCACGCCACGGGCTTCAAGACCGCCGACAACCTGGCCCAGTACGACGTGCGCACCTATGAAGGCGCATACCTGGCGGGCGTGGTGGCCGGCAAGATGAGCAAGTCCGGCAAGATGGGCGTGGTGGCATCGGTGCCGATTCCCGAGGTGATCCGCAACATCGATTCGTTCACGCTGGGCGCGCGCTCGGTGAACCCGAAGGCCACGGTCAAGGTGGTGTGGGTCAACAAGTGGTTCGATCCGGGCAAGGAACGTGAAGCCGCCACGACGCTGATCGGCCAGGGCGTGGACATGCTGATGCAGAACACCGACTCCGCCGCCGTGGTGCAGACCGCGCAGGAAAAAGGCGTGTACGCGTTCGGCTGGGACAGCGACATGAGCAAGTTCGGCGAGAAGGCGCACCTGGCGGCATCGGTGATCTCGTGGGGCGTCTACTACAACAAGGTGGTGGAAGACGTGCTCAACAACCAGTGGAAGAACAGCACCATCTGGTGGGGCCTCAAGGAAGGCATGATCGACCTGAAGGGCTTCAACGCCGTGGTGCCGGAAGACGTCAAGGCGCTGGTCGAAGAGCGCAAGAAGGGCATCGTCGATGGCAGCGCGCCGATCTGGAAGGGTCCGATCAAGGACAACGCCGGCAAGGAACAGGTTGCCGGCGGCGCCGTGGCCGACGACGCCTTCCTGCACAACGTGAAGTTCTACGTCGAAGGCGTGGAAGGCAACGTGCCGGGCTGATTACCCTGCGCCGAACCTTGCGCGATGAAGACGCCAGCCTCCGGGCTGGCGTTTTTTTTGCCCGGGCCGTACCGCCGCCACCGATCCGGCCGTGAAAAACCATGGAACTTGAATCGCCACGCATCGGCCCAAGCTAGTGTTTCATGTCCTGCTGAACGTGTGACCAAGGAGGCCCATCATGTGGAAGCGACTGTCAGCCCTGTGGACGCTGATACGGCGCGACGGCCGGCTGTTCTGGTTTGCCCTGCGCCACCCCGACGCGCCGCCCTGGCTCAAGCCGGCCGCGTTCGGCCTGCTGTTCTACGCGATCTCGCCGATCGACCTGATCCCCGACGTGATTGCCGGCCTGGGCATCGTGGACGACGTGGTCATCATTCCGCTGGCCGTTCATCTGATCCTGAAGCGCCTGCCGCCGCACATCCTGCGCCAGGCCGGGATGCGCGCCACCGCCACCACGGTCAGGCCGCGCTGACGCTGGCTTCCTGCCGGTTCACCCAAAGAAAAACCGCTGCCGAAGCAGCGGTTTTTTCATGGGCGCGTGACCGGCTGGGGATCAGGTCTTCGGCACGAAGCAGTGCCGCGCCAGTTCCACCACCAGCAACTCGGCCGTGGCCAGGTTGGTGGCGCACGGCACATTGTGGACGTCGCACGCACGCACCAGCGCGTTGATGTCCGGTTCGTGCGGCTGCGGGGTCATCGGGTCACGCAGGAAGATCACCGCCGTGACCTTGCCTTCGGCCAGTTGCGCGCCGATCTGCAGATCGCCGCCCCATGGGCCGGACAACATGCGGGTCACATCCAGCCCGACCTCGGCCGCGATACGGCCGCCGGTCGTGCCGGTGGCGAGCAGGTCGCACCGGGCCAGGAAGTCGCGATGGCGGCCAGCAAAGGCCACGATGTCGTCCTTCTTGTGATCGTGCGCGATCAGCGCGATACGCGGCCGGGGCTCCTGCACGATTTCCGACGTACCCATCAGAACGTCCCCGGGTAGGCGCCGCCGTCCAGCAGCACGTTCTGGCCTGTCATGAAGGCGGCCTGCTTGCTGCACAGGAACGCGCAGGTGGCGCCGAACTCGGCCGGGTCGCCGAAGCGGCGGCTCGGGTTGGCGGCAGCGCGACGCTTGGCCATTTCCTCGATGCTGATGCCGGCCTTCTGGGCGCCGCCTTCCATCGTCTTCTTCAGGCGGTCGGTGTCGAACGGCCCCGGCAGCAGGTTGTTCACGGTTACGCCATGCTGCGCCACTTCGCGCGCCAGGCCGGCCACGAAGCCGGTCAGGCCCGAACGGGCACCGTTCGACAGGCCCAGCACGTCGATCGGCGCCTTCACCGCACCGCTGGTGATGTTGACGATGCGGCCCCAGCGGCGCGCGATCATGCCGTCGATGGTCGACTTGATGAGTTCGATCGGCGTCAGCATGTTGGCGTCCAGCGCGGCGATCCACTCGTCGCGGCCCCAGTCGCGGAAGTTGCCCGGCGGCGGGCCGCCGGCGTTGTTCACCAGGATGTCCAGGTCGCCCAGCTTGGCCACGGCGTCCAGGGCCAGCTTGCGGCCTTCCGAGGTGGTGATGTCGGTCGCCACCGCGATCACGCGGCGGCCATGGCGGGCGCGCAGGTCGGCGGCGGCCTTTTCCAGCGCCTCGGCGCCACGGGCCACGATCACCACATCGACACCTTCCGCCGCGAGCGCATCGGCACACGCCAGCCCAAGCCCCTTGCTGGCGCCACACACCAGCGCATGCTTACCGCGCAGTCCAAAATCCATGGCTTCTCTCTCCTTCCTTGGTTGGTTCTCTTCGAATGACTTGTTTCAGGCCTTCCGGCTCGACAGCAGGTACATGCCGCCCAGCACCAGTGCGCTGCCCGCCAGCTGCACGCCCGTGACCGGCTCGCCCAGCACCCAGAACGCCAGCGCCAGCGTGGACACGGGGCCGATCATGCCGGCCTGCGATGCCAGCGGCGCCCCGATGCGTGCCACGGCGATCATCGTCAGCGACACAGGCAGCACGGTACAAAATACCGCGTTGATGACCGACAGCCACAGCAGGGGCGCCGGCTGCGCCAGTTCGGCCAGCGGCCGTCCCAGCGCCACGTACTGGATCACGCAGCACAGCGTGGAGACGCACATCGCATACGCCACCAGCCGCAGCGACCCCACGCGCTTGACCAGCTCGCCGCTCAGAATCAGATAAACACCATACGACATCGCGCTGGCCAGCACCAGCGCGCCGCCCAGCCAGACCTGGCCGCCGCTCACGTCGAGATCGTGCGCGAAGACGAGCACGATCCCGGCATAGGCCAGCAGCAGCGAGATCCACTGTCGCGCATGGATGTGCCGACGGAACACCGGCGCCGTGACCAGCAGCACGAACGACGGCGTCAGGAACAGGATCAGCCGCTCCAGCCCGGCCGTGATGTACTGCAGGCCCAGGAAATCCAGGAAGCTCGACAGGTAATAGCCGATGAACCCGAGGAACACCACCCGGCCGCGATCGGCCCATGACAGCGCCGGCAGCTTGCGTGCCTGCCACCAGCCGATGGCCATGAACAGCGGCACCGCAAACAGCATGCGCAGCGTGATGACCATCACGGCATCCACGCTGTAGCGGTACATGAGCTTGGCCACGATGGCCTTGGCGGAAAACAGCACGGCGCCGACGGCCGCGGTGGCAAGTCCGACGCGCTGTGCGACAGGCACTTCGGCGGACGGGGAGAGGGACTTCTGGGAAGCGGGCACGGGGACGCGGGAATCTTGACGCCGGGCCGCACCCACGCTCAGCGCAGGCGGCACGGCGGAACCCGCCGATTGTATGTCAAAAGGCGCCAGTGCTTCGGGTGCCGGCCCGGCGCGCCGGGGCATCCTGCGGCAATGCCTGCTTTCCCATACAATGGGCCGCGCCGGGCCACGCACCGTCATGGTGCGTAACCTGGCCACATAACAACATTCCGGAGACTCCCGAGCCATGCCGCTCCATCGCCTTGCCGCGCGCCGTCGCGTTTTCCTGTCCGCCACCGTCCGTACCGCGCTGGCCGCATCCGCCCTGTCGATGCTGGCCGGCGCCGGCGGTGTCCTGGCCGCCGACGCCTTCCCGAGCAAACCCATCCGCTTCGTCGTGCCCTACGCGGCGGGCGGCACCACCGACCTGGTGGCACGTACCGTCGGCCAGCGCGTGGCCGAGAAGCTGGGGCAACCCGTGGTGATCGAGAACCGGCCCGGCGCCGGCGGCAACATCGGCATGGAAGCCGTGGCCAAGGCGCCTGCCGATGGCTACACGATCGGCTTCGGCGCCATTTCGACCAACGCGCTGAATCCGCACATCTACAAGCACGTACCGTTCGATCCGCGCCGCGATTTCACGGCCATCAGCCTGCTGGGCACCTCGACCATCGTGCTGGAAGTGAACAACGACCTGCCCGTGAAGACGGTGCCGGAACTGATCGCCTATGCCAAGGCGCATCCGGGGCTGACCTATGCCACGGCCGGCACCGGCACGTCGATGCACCTGGCCGGCGCGATGTTCTCGCAGATGACGCAGACCGGGCTGGTCCATGTGCCTTACAAGGGCAGCAGCCCGGCCATCAACGACATGCTGGGCGGTCATATCCAGGTGATGTTCGACAACCTGCCCGCGTCGCTGCCGCATATCCAGGCCGGCAAGCTGCGCGCGCTGGCCGTGGCGGGCAAGACGCGCTCGCCGTCGCTGCCCAACGTGCCCACGCTGGCCGAAGCCGGCCTGCCCGGCTATGCCGTGGAACCGTGGTTTGGCGTGTACGGGCCGGCCAACCTGCCCGCGCCGGTGACCCAGGCCCTGAACGCGGCCTTCGTCGAGGCCCTGGCCCGCCCCGACGTGCGCGACAAGCTGGCCCAGGCCGGTTTCAATCCGAAGGGATCCAGCGCCGCCGAGCTGCAGACGCTGACGCAAAGCGAGTACGAGCGGTTCGGAAAGGTCGCAAAATCGGCCGCCATCACGGTGGACTGACCGCCTGCCCGCCTCGCTCGGCCCGGCGCGCATCCATTACAATCGCGCTGCATCGGGCCCTCTCGCCTCAGGGAGGGCCCCTACCGTATCTGCCGAGCCCGCCATGAAACAGGATCCCCGCTTTCCCAACCTCTTCATCCTCGATCACCCGCTGATCCAGCACAAGCTGTCGCACATGCGCGACAAGGAAACGTCGACGCGCACGTTCCGCGAGCTGCTGCGCGAGATCACGCTGCTGATGGGCTACGAGATCACGCGCAACCTGCCGCTGACCACGCGCCGCATCGACACCCCGCTGGTGGCAGTGGACGCGCCCGTCATCGCCGGCAAGAAGCTGACGATCGTGCCGGTGCTGCGCGCCGGCGTGGGCATGAGCGATGGCCTGGTGGAGCTGATTCCGTCGGCGCGTATCGGCCATATCGGCGTGTACCGCGACGAACAACACCGCCCGGTGGAATACCTGGTGCGCCTGCCGGACCTGGAAGACCGCTCGTTCATCCTGTGCGATCCGATGGTGGCCACCGGCTATTCGGCCGCGCATGCGGTGGACGTGCTCAAGCGCCGAGGCGTACCCGACGAGGCCATCACGTTCGTGGCGCTGGTGGCCGCGCCGGAAGGTGTCGAAGTGTTTCAAAAGGCGCATCCGGGCGTGAAGCTGTTCGTGGCCTCGCTGGACAGCCATCTGGACGAGCACGCCTACATCGTGCCGGGCCTGGGCGATGCGGGCGACCGCCTGTTCGGCACCAAGAACTGATGCCCCATCGACGCCGACAGGCGTCGACTGAGCCGGCCGCGTTTGATGCGCCTCAATATTGATGGGGGCGGGGTGATCCAGACTGGAATGCCGTCTACGGCATATTCAAGCAAGGAGCCACCCCATGGAAGCACTGAAGATCCTGACCTCGACGGCGACCGGCCTGGCCAGCCTCGCCGTCATCGCATTCATCATCGGCATGGCGGCCTTCTACGCCTGCCTGTTCGCCCGCAAGGCGCGCGAGGATGCGGAAGCCGCCAGGCGCGGCTCGGAATCATCCGGTCGACCGCAATAAAAAACGCCCGCGCAATGCGGGCGTTTCCACATGGTGGCCCTGGACGGATGACTACTTTTTCTTGCCGCCGCCCAGCAGGCTGCCCAACACACCGCGAATCAGTTCGCGCCCGACCTGTGACCCCACCGTGCGCGCCGCCGACTTGGCCACCGATTCCAGGATCGAATCGCCACGCCCGGTCTTGCCCGTGCCGCGCGTGAGCGAGCCCCAGACTTCGCCGACCCAGCCGCCCTCTTCCTGTGCCGGGGCGCCGCCCGGCTGGGCGCCAGGCTTCGTGGGAACCTTCGCATCGGCCGGCCCGCCGTTGGGTGCCGGCGCCACGGCGGCACGCAATTTTTCGTAGGCCGATTCGCGGTCGATGGTCTGCTCGTACGTGCCGGCCACCAGCGAACTGGCGATCAGCGCCTTGCGTTCGTCCTCGTTGATCGGACCGATCCGGCTGCCCGGCGCCAACACCCAGGCGCGTTCGGTCACGCCCGGCGTGCCCTTGGCATCGAGACACGACACCAGCGCCTCGCCCACACCCAGTTCGCCGATCACCTGCTCCAGATCCAGCCCGGGATTGGCCCGCATGGTCGTGGCCGCCACCTTGACGGCCTTCTGGTCGCGCGGCGTGAAGGCACGCAGCGCGTGCTGCACGCGGTTGCCCAGCTGGCCGAGCACGGTGTCGGGGATATCCACGGGGTTCTGCGTCACGAAATACACGCCCACGCCCTTGGACCGCACCAGCCGCACCACCTGCTCGATCTTGTCGAGCAGCGCCTTGGGCGCGTCGTTGAACAGCAGGTGCGCCTCGTCGAAGAAGAACACGAGCTTGGGCTTGTCGAGATCGCCGGCCTCGGGCAGCTTTTCGAACAATTCCGATAGCATCCAGAGCAGGAAGGTGGCATAGAGGCGCGGCGCGTTCATCAGCTTGTCGGCCGCCAGGATATTGACCACCCCCTGGCCCTTCTCGGTCTGGATGAAGTCGTCCAGGTTCAGCATCGGCTCGCCGAAGAATTTGTCGGCGCCCTGCGATTCCAGCGCCACCAGGCCGCGCTGGATGGCGCCGATCGACGCCGACGAGATATTGCCGTACTCGGTGGTGAACTGGCTCGCGTTGTCGCCCACATGCTGCAGCATCGCGCGCAGATCCTTGGCATCGAGCAGCAGCAGGCCGCCGGCATCGGCGATGCGGAACACCAGGTTCAGCACGCCCTGCTGGGTGTCGTTCAGTTCCAGCATGCGCGACAGCAGCAGTGGGCCCATGTGCGACACCGTCGCGCGCACCGGATGGCCCTTTTCGCCGAAGACGTCCCACAGCGTGGTCGGGCAGCCGCCCCATGCCGGCTCGGGCAGGCCGTGTTCCGCCAGGCGGGCCTTGAGCTTGTCCGATGGCTGGCCCGGCTGGGAAATGCCGGTCAGGTCACCTTTGACGTCGGCCATGAACACCGGCACGCCCAGCCGGGAGAAGCCCTGCGCAAGGGTCTGCAGCGTGACGGTCTTGCCGGTGCCGGTGGCGCCGGTGATCAGGCCGTGCCGGTTGCCCATCTCGGGCAGCAGCACCAGTTCGTGGTCGGCGTTCTTGGCGATGAGGATGGGATCGGCCATGGCGGGGTCTCGTCGGTCGGCGGTCAGGGCAGGAAACAGGTGCGAAACGGATATGAAACGGGTCGGGGCGGGGCAAACAACCCATACATGGCACTGCGGGGCGGCAGGGGCGCGTGATAAAATCCTGCGCTGATTATAGCCAGCAGATTGGCACATCAATCACATGGCGTGGCCGCCGGATCGGCTGGATTCGTCCCAGAGACCCGTCCGGCTCCGGCCCCGCCGGCGCAATGCCGCCGGGTTCCCACACCACACGACACGTTTTCCGCTTCGGAGAGAAACATGGCCGGTCATTCCAAATGGGCCAACATCAAACACAAGAAAGCTGCCGCTGACGCCAAGCGCGGCAAGATCTGGACACGCCTGATCAAGGAAATCACCGTGGCCGCCAAGCTCGGCGGCGGCGACATCGATTCGAACCCGCGCCTGCGCCTGGCCATGGAAAAGGCCATGGACGCCAACATGCCCAAGGACAACATCCAGCGGGCGATCCAGCGTGGCGTGGGCGGCCTGGAAGGCGCCAACTACGAAGAAATCCGCTACGAGGGCTACGGCCTTGCCGGCGCCGCGATCATCGTCGACTGCCTGACCGACAACCGCACCCGTACCGTGGCCGAAGTGCGCCACGCGTTCTCGAAGCACGGCGGCAACATGGGCACCGAGGGTTCGGTGGCGTTCATGTTCACGCACTGCGGCCAGTTCCTGTTCGCGCCGGAAACGCCCGAGGACAAGCTGATGGACGCCGCGCTCGAGGCCGGCGCCGACGACGTGGTGACCAACGACGACGGCTCGATCGAAGTCACCTGCCCGCCCAACGATTTCGGCGCGGTCAAGGCGGCCCTGGAAGCGGCCGGCTTCAAGGCCGAACTGGCCGACGTGGTGATGAAGCCGCAGAACGAGGTCAGCTTTACCGGCGACGACGCCGTCAAGATGCAGAAGCTGCTGGACGCGCTGGAAAACCTGGACGACGTACAGGAAGTCTTCACCAACGCGGTGATCGAGGAATAAGTCCTCGCGCCGCGCCCCACGGCGGCAGCCCGGATCCCAGTCCAGCTGCCGCTTTTCGCATGCGTTTCTTTTCTGGCAGTGGATCATGAAAGTTTTGGTTGTCGGTTCCGGTGGGCGTGAGCACGCACTGGCCTGGAAATTGGCCCAGTCGCCCAAGGTGCAGGTCGTCTACGTGGCGCCGGGCAACGGCGGCACGGCGCTCGACAAGCGCCTGCAGAACGTGCCGCTGACCGATCCCGAAGTGCTGGCCGCCTTTGTGGAGCGTGAAGGCGTGGCCTTCACCGTGGTGGGCCCCGAGGCCCCGCTGGCCGCCGGTATCGTCGATGTGTTCCGCGCCCGCGGCCTGCGCATCTTCGGGCCGACCAAGGCTGCCGCGCAGCTGGAATCGTCGAAGGACTTCGCCAAGGCGTTCATGCATCGCCACGGCATCCCGACCGCCTTCTACAAGACGTTCTCGGACGCCGCCGGCGCCCACGCCTATATCGACGCGCAGGGCGCGCCGATCGTGATCAAGGCCGATGGCCTGGCCGCGGGCAAGGGCGTGGTGGTGGCGATGACGCTGGAAGAAGCGCACGGCGCCGTGGACATGATGCTGGCCGACAACAAGCTGGGCGATGCCGGCGCCCGCGTGGTGATCGAGGAATTCCTGGAAGGCGAGGAAGCCAGCTTCATCGTCATGGTGGACGGCAAGAACGTGCTGGCCCTGGCCACCAGCCAGGACCACAAGCGCCTGCTGGACGCCGACGCCGGCCCCAACACGGGCGGCATGGGCGCCTATTCGCCGGCCCCGGTGGTGACGCCGGCCCTGCACGCCCGCGCGCTGCGCGAGATCATCCTGCCGACCGTGCGCGGCATGGAAAAGGACGGCATTCCGTTCACCGGCTTCCTCTACGCCGGTCTGATGATCGACAAGGACGGCAATCCGAAGACGCTGGAATTCAACTGCCGCATGGGCGATCCGGAAACGCAGCCGATCATGGCGCGCCTGAAGACCGACCTGGTCGACGTGATGGAAGCCGCCGTGGATGGCAAGCTGGACCAGATCGAGCTGGACTGGGACCGCCGCACCGCGCTGGGCGTAGTCATGGCCGCCTACGACTATCCGGAGAACCCCCGCAAGGGTGACGTCATCACCGGCATCCCCGCCGAAACCGACGACGCCGTGACGTTCCACGCGGGCACCACGCTGCAGGACGGCACGCTGCGTACGTCCGGCGGCCGCGTGCTGTGCGTGGTAGGCCTGGCCGACACGGTCAGGGCCGCGCAGAAGAACGCCTACGCCGCGGTGGAGCAGATCCACTTCGACGGCATGCAGTTCCGGACCGACATCGGCTACCGCGCCATCAAGCGCTGACCGCCCCGCGGCCGCCGTCAGACCGGTTTTGCCCGGATTCGCCCCGCTCGCCGTGGGGCGAATCCAGCCGGTACAATCGTGACACCGCGATGACGGCCGGCCCCGCCCGGCCGTCTTTGCCACCGGCCACCCTCACCCGCCCATCATGATCGATTCCCAGGCAGTCCGTGACTATCTGCTCGGCCTGCAAGACCGCATCACCGACGCCGTTGCCGCCATCGACGGCCAGGCGTTCCTGACCGACAGCTGGGAGAAGCCACCCACCGAACGCCTGCGCGGCAGCGGCCGCACGCGCATCCTGGAGGGCGGTGCGGTCATGGAACGGGCCGGCGTGGGCTTCTCGCACGTGCGCGGCGACACGCTGCCGCCATCGGCCAGCGCCAACCGGCCAGAACTGGCCGGGCGCAGCTTCGAGGCCATGGGGGTGTCGCTGGTATTCCATCCGCGCAACCCGCATGTGCCCACCGTGCATATGAACGTGCGTTGCTTCATCGCCGTGAAGCCCGATGCCGAGCCGGTCTGGTGGTTTGGCGGCGGCATGGACCTGACGCCCTACTACGGCGTCGCCGACGACTGCGCGCACTTCCACCGTACCTGCAAGGCGTCGCTGGCACCGTTTGGCGACGACCTGTACCCGCGCTTCAAGCAGTGGTGCGACGAGTATTTCTTCCTCAGGCATCGCGGCGAGGCGCGCGGCATCGGCGGCATCTTCTTTGACGATTTCTCCGCGCCGGGCTTCGACCAGAGCTTTGCGATGATGCGCTCCGTGGGCGATGCCTTCCTGGACGCCTACCTGCCGATCCTGCGCGCGCGCAAGGACACGCCCTATGGCGAACGCGAGCGCGACTTCCAGGCCTATCGTCGCGGGCGCTACGTCGAATTCAACCTGGTATTCGACCGCGGCACGCTGTTCGGCCTGCAGTCGGGCGGCCGCGCGGAGTCGATCCTGATGTCGATGCCCCCGCAAGTGACCTGGCGCTACGACTGGCAGCCCGAGCCTGGCACGCCGGAAGCGGCGCTCTATACCGATTTCCTGCCGGCGCGCGCGTGGGCCTGATCCTGATGACCGAAGCCCCCCAAGCCTCCGCCCGCATCGACGACCCGCAGCGCCCCTACCGCCTGGGTATCCTCGGCGGCACCTTCGACCCGCCGCACCGCGGCCACGTCGCGCTGGCACAACTGTGCATCGACCACCTGGACCTGGACGAACTGGTCTGGATCCCGACCGGCCATTCGTGGCAGAAGGGGGACAACGTGACCCCGGCCGCCGACCGCTTCGCGATGACCGAACTGGCCGCTGCATCGCTGGTGCCGGGCCGCGCCAAGGTACGTGTAAGCCGCATGGAAGTGGACCGCGACGGCCCGAGCTACACGATCGACACCGTGCGCCACCTGCGCGACGCCTACGGCCCGCATACGTCGATGGCGTGGCTGATGGGCGCCGACCAGTTGCTGCGGCTGCACACCTGGCATGGCTGGGAGGCGCTGTTCGAACAGGTGCACCTGTGCATCGCCACGCGGCCGGGCTTTCACCTGGAAGAACTGGGCGGGCCGGTGCTTGCCGCGCTGCAGGAACGCCTGGCGGACACGCACCTGATACAATGCTCGCCCTCCGGACATATGTGGATCGACCAGACGCTGGCCGTCGACCTGTCGTCCACCGGCCTGCGCGAGCACCTGGCCGAAGGCCTGTTGCCGGACCAGACGGATGACCGACTGCCAGCCGGCGTGGCACACTACATCGCGCGTCACGGGTTGTACCGACACCCCTCGCCCGACGCGCCCCTACCCGAATGAAGCTGAACAAGAAAGACACCATGGATATTCGTAAACTGCAGCGCGCGATCGTCGACGGGCTCGAGGATGTGAAGGCGCAGGACATCAAGGTGTTCGACACCACTCACCTGACCGAGCTGTTCGACCGGGTGGTGATCGCCAGCGGCAATTCGAACCGCCAGACCAAGGCCCTGGCGGCATCGGTACGGGAAACGGTCAAGGACGCCGGCGGCCATATCGTGGCCGTGGAAGGCCTGGAGACTGGCGAATGGGTGCTGGTGGACTGCGGCGACGCCGTGGTGCACATCCTGCAGCCGCAACTGCGCCAGTACTACAACCTCGAGGAAATCTGGGGCGACAAGCCGGTCCGCGTAAAGCTGGCCGCTACCAAGGGCCTGGCCAAGGCCAGCGAGCCGATGGACGACGAGGATGCCGAACCGGCACCGCGCGTGCGCCGTGCGTCGAACCTGCGCCCGGCACTGGCCCGCCTGCCCGAAGGCATGAAGGAGCCGTCGCCGCCGATGGGCCACGAGGACACCGATCCGGACGCCATCGCCACGATCCGCAAGCCGGTCCGCAAGACCAGCAGCACTGGCACGGCGGCCAAGGCCCCGGCGCGCAAGACCACCACGGCCCGCAAGACGTCGTCCGGCACGGCCGCGAAGACCCCGGCGCGCAAGACGGCCGCTGGCACCGCCACCAAGGCCCCGGCACGCAAGACGGCCGCCGGCACCGCCACCAAGGCACCGGCACGCAAGACGGCCGCCAGCAAGACCGCAGCCGCGAAGACCGCCGCGCCGCGCAAGCGCGCCACGCGTTCGGCCTGAGCGCAGGCGGCCGGCCGTACTGAAGGTATTTACAGCGGGCATCCCACATGCAACTCGTGATCGTGGCCGTTGGCCACAAGATGCCCGCGTGGATCGAATCCGGTTTTGCGGAGTACACCAAGCGGATGCCGCCCGAGCTGCGCATCGAGCTTCGCGAGGTCAAGCCCGAAGCGCGGTCGTCCAGCAACAACGCCGCCACGGTGATGCAGCGCGAAGCGGCGCGCATCGAGGCCGTGCTGGGTTCGCTGTCGAAGCAGTTGCGCATTGTCGCGCTCGATGAGCGCGGCAAGGACTGGACCACCGTGCAGCTGGCCGACCAGCTGACCGGCTGGCAGCGCGAAGGCGGCGACGTCGCCTTCCTGATCGGCGGTGCCGACGGACTCGACCCGGCGCTCAAGGCGCGTGCCCAGACGCTGGTGCGCCTGTCCAGCCTGACCCTGCCGCACGGCATGGTGCGCGTGCTGCTGGCCGAACAGCTGTATCGCGCCTGGTCGGTCACGCAGAACCACCCCTACCATCGCGCCTGAGCCGTTACGAAGGTGCTCCCGCCTCTGCCGCAAGACGGGAAAGGCAGCATCGATTCGTCCATCACTGCTCACGAGTACAATCGGCGCCACCCGAATTTGCACGTCGATCTCGTGACCGCCATCCTCTACCTCGCCTCCCAGTCCCCCCGCCGCCGCGAGCTGCTGACCCAGCTTGGCGTCCAGTACGAACTGCTGCTGGCCGATGCCGGCGAAGACGCCGAGGCGCTCGAAGCCGTGCTGCCCGGTGAATCGCCCGATGCCTACGTGCAGCGTGTCTGCGCGCTCAAGGCCGATGCCGCACTGCAGCGCCGCATACGGCGCGGCCTGCCCGATGCGCCGATCCTGACCTCCGATACCACCGTCTGCCGCGGTGGCGACATCCTCGGCAAGCCGGCTGACGCCGCGGATGCCGCAGGCATGCTGGCCACGCTGTCCGGCACCACGCACCGCGTGCTGACGGCAGTCACGGTGGTCTCGGCGCTGGGCCAACGCCATGCGCTGTCGATCTCGCACGTCACATTCCGCGCCATGGGCGCCGCCGAGATCGATCGCTACGTGGCCAGCGGCGAGCCGCTCGGCAAGGCCGGGGCCTATGGCATCCAGGGGCGCGCGGCCGAGTTCGTCGAGCGTATCGACGGGAGCTATTCGGGTATCATGGGACTGCCCTTGTTCGAGACGGCGGCGCTGCTGCGCGAGGCGGGTCTGCGCTTCTGACCCCGCCCCCTCCGCCGCATCCGGTCAGGGCATGCAGGGGTCAGATGCCCGGTCTCCCCGGGCGACAACAACAAGCGCCGGCAGACCGGCGACGGCATCCATGGCTATGACCGAAGACATCCTCGTCAATATCACGCCGCAAGAGACCCGTGTGGCCATCGTGCAGCAGGCGGCCGTGCAGGAACTGCACGTCGAACGCACGCTCACGCGCGGGCTGGTGGGCAACATCTATCTGGGCAAGGTCGTGCGCGTGCTGCCGGGCATGCAGTCGGCATTCATCGACGTGGGCCTGGAGCGCGCGGCGTTCCTGCACGTGGCCGACATCTGGCATCCGCGCGACGGCGAGAAGAACGGCCACATGGCCATCGAGAAGACCCTGTTCGAGGGCCAGGCGCTGATGGTGCAGGTGATCAAGGACCCGATCGGCACCAAGGGCGCGCGGCTGTCCACGCAGGTCAGCATCGCGGGCCGCACGCTGGTGTACCTGCCGCAGGATCCACATATCGGCATCTCGCAGCGCATCGAAGGCGAAATCGACCGCGAGGCGCTGCGCTCGCGCGTACAGGGTCTGGTGCCAGCCGACGAGCGCGGCGGTTTCATCGTGCGCACCATCGCCGAGGAAGCGAGCGACGAGGAACTGAGCAACGACATCGCCTACCTGCGCAAGATCTGGGCGTCTATCCGGCTGAACGCCACCACGCAGCCGGCGCCGAGCCTGCTGTACCAGGACCTGAACCTGGCCCAGCGCGTGCTGCGCGACTTCATCAACGACGCCACGGGGGTGATCCAGGTGGATTCGCGCGAGAATTTCGTGAAGCTCGTCGAGTTTGCCCAGGAGTACACCCCCGCAGTGCTGTCGCGCCTGTCGCACTACACCGGCGAGCGCCCGATCTTCGACCTGTTCAATATCGATGCCGAGATCGAGAAGGCGCTGTCGCGCCGGGTGGACCTGAAGTCCGGTGGCTACCTGATGATCGACCAGACCGAGGCGATGACGACGATCGACGTCAATACCGGCGGCTACGTCGGCGCGCGCAACTTCGACGACACGATCTTCAAGACCAACCTCGAAGCCGCGCACACGATCGCCCGCCAGCTGCGCCTGCGCAACCTGGGCGGCATCATCATCATCGACTTCATCGACATGGAGAATGTGGAGCATCGCGACGCGGTGCTCTCGGAGCTCAAGCGCGCGCTGTCGCGCGACCGCACGCGCATCACCGTGAACGGGTTCTCGCAGCTGGGCCTGGTGGAGATGACGCGCAAGCGCACGCGCGAATCGCTGGCGCACGTGCTGTGCGAGCAATGCCCGGTCTGCACCGGCAAGGGCCAGGTCAAGACCGCGCGCACGGTCTGCTACGACGTGCTGCGCGAGATCATGCGCGAATCGCGCCAGTTCAATCCGCGCGAATTCCGCATCCTGGCCTCGCAGGAAGTGATCGACCTGTTCCTCGAAGAGGAAAGCCAGCACATGGCCATGCTGGGCGACTTCATCGGCAAGCCGATTTCGCTGCAGGTGGAATCGACGTTCCACCAGGAACAGTACGACATCATCCTGATGTAAGGCCTGGTCCCGGCTCCGGCACGGAGCCGGGGCAGCATTCCGGGCCTGGAATCGTGTTTCAGGGGCCGCCTGCGCCCCGCCTCGACGGCCTTCCCGCCTCCCGCCCTGCCCTGCGTCCCATCGCGCACTCGCCTCCCTCGCATCGAAAAACCTCTGCCTGACGTCATCGTTCTGTCATCCGCCCTCGCCAGAATGCGCAAGTCATTCAAGCAAGGGAGTCGACATGACGCATGCAATCGAAGTCCGCGGCCTGAGCAAATCGTTCCGCGCGGACCGCAAGGCGCTTGACGACGTCACGCTGCACGTCGCCCCCGGCGAGATGGTTGCCCTGCTGGGCGCCTCGGGCTCGGGCAAGTCGACGCTGCTGCGCCACGTGGCCGGCTTTGTGGCTGGCGACACCGGTTCGGGCGAGATTCTCGTCAACGGCCGGACGGTGCAGCGCAACGGTCGTCTGGCGCGCGATGTCCGGAAGGTGCGCGCAGAGATTGGATTCGTGTTTCAGCAGTTCAACCTGGTAGGCCGCCTCCCCGTGATCACCAACGTGCTGGTCGGCCTGCTGACGCGCGTGCCCAAGTGGCGCAGCCTGATCCGCTATTTCAAGGCGGAGGAAGTTCAGACCGGCCTGGATGCATTGGCCCAGGTTGGTATAGACGACTATGCGTTTCAGCGCGCCTCCACGCTGTCTGGCGGACAGCAGCAGCGCGCCGCCATCGCCCGCACGCTGGTGCAGAACGCACGCGTGATCCTGGCCGACGAGCCGATCGCGTCGCTGGACCCCGAGTCGTCGCGTCGCGTGATGTCGCTGCTGGCCCAGATCAATCGCACCCGCAAGGTGGCCGTGGTGGTGTCGCTGCACCAGGTCGACGTGGCCATGCGCTACTGCCCGCGCGTGGTGGCCCTGCGCAACGGCAAGGTGGTCTACGACGGCCCGTCGGCCGCGCTGACGCCGAAGATGCTGCGCGACCTGTACGGCACCGAGGCCGACGAGCTGCTGCACGACAGCGTGGCCGACGAGCCGGCGCCGGCCGAAGGCCTGCCCGTCCCGGCCATGGTCAGGATGGAGCTGGCCACCGCCTGATCGTATTTTTACGAATTACCCAGACCGCGTTTCCCATCAGTCTTTCCAAACGGAGTTTTCGATGCTTCGCAGAACTTTCCTCGCCGTGGTGGCCTCGGGTGTCGTGGCGCTGCCGGCCTTCGCCCAGGATGCCAAGACCCTGAACATCGGCTTCATCTCGACTGAGTCGTCGTCGAACCTGAAGAATGCCTGGCAGCCGGTCATCGACGACCTGAGCAAGACGCTGGGCGTGCAGGTCAAGCCGTTCTTCGCCTCGGACTACGCAGGCATCATCGAAGGCATGCGTTTCAACAAGGTGCAGATCGCCTGGTTCGGCAACAAGTCGGCCATGGAAGCCGTGGACCGCGCCAATGGCGAAGTGTTCGCGTCGGTGATCGACAAGGACGGCAACCCGGGTTACTGGTCGCTGCTGATCGTGCGCAAGGACAGCGACCTGAAGTCGGTCGAGGACGTGATCAAGCGCGGCCGCGATCTGTCGTACGGTGCCGGCGACCCGAATTCGACGTCGGGCACGGCCGTGCCGGGTTACTACCTGTGGGCCGCCAACAAGGTGGAGCCGAAGGCGCTGTTCAAGGCCGTGCGCATCAGCAACCACGAAACCAACCTGCTGTCGGTGCTGAACAAGCAGGTGGATGTGGCCGTGAACAACACCGAGAACTTCGAACGCTATCGCATCAATACGGGCAAGAACGCCTATGACGAGGTGCGCGTGCTGTGGAAGTCGCCGCTGATCCCGGCCGATCCGCTGGTCTACCGCAAGGACCTGTCGCCCGAGATGAAGAAGAAGATCCAGACCTTCTTCGTCAACTACGGCAAGGGCGCCAACGCCGCGCGCGAAAAGGAGACGCTGGCCGCGCTGACGTACCAGGGCTTCCGCCCGTCGAGCGATGCCCAGCTGGTGCCGATCCGCCAGATCGAGCTGGCCAAGGAAAAGGCCAAGATCGAGACCGATACCACGCTGGCCGCCGCCGACAAGGAAAAGAAGCTGGCCGACGTGACGCGTCGCCTGGCCGATCTCGACAAGGCCGCCGCCGCCACCACGCAGCAGTAAGCCGTACCGGAGACCGGCGATGTCCGATAGGGCGTTGCCGGTCTTTCCCGTTTCAAGCCTCCCATACCGGATTGCCCCATGACCGCCACCGCCAAGCCTGGCCTGCCCCAAAGTACCGTCCGGCCGCCGCGCACGTCCCTGTCCGTGATGATGATCTGGGCGGTACTCCTGGCCCTGCTCGCCATGTCGTGGCAAGGCGCCGACATGCGCCCGCTGGACCTGCTGCGCGATGCCGGCAACATGGCGAAGTTTGCCGCCGACTTCTTCCCGCCCAACTTCCGCGACTGGCAGAACTATCTCGACGAGATGCTGGTGACGGTACAGATCGCGCTGTGGGGCACCGCACTGGCCGTGCTGATGGCCGTGCCGCTGGGGCTGCTGTGCTCGGCCAATATCGTGCCGGTGTGGGTGTACCAGCCGGCCCGCCGCATCATGGATGCCTGCCGCGCCATCAATGAAATGGTGTTCGCGATGCTGTTCATCGTCGCCGTGGGCCTGGGTCCGTTCGCCGGCGTGCTGGCCATCTGGATCCACACCATGGGCGTGCTGGCGAAGCTGTTTGCCGAAGCGGTCGAGGCGATCGACCCGCGCCCCGTGGAAGGCGTGCGCGCCACCGGCGCCGGCCCGATCGAGGAAATCGTCTACGGCGTGATCCCGCAGGTACTGCCGCTGTGGCTGTCGTTCGCGCTGTATCGCTTCGAATCGAACGTGCGCTCGGCGTCGGTGGTGGGCATCGTCGGTGCCGGTGGCATCGGCACCGTGCTGTGGGAGATCATCCGCAGCTTCCAGTACGCCCAGACCTGCGCGGTGATGATCATCATCATCCTGTTCGTGGTGGCCATCGACATGATGTCGGCCCAGATCCGCAAGGTGCTGGTATGACGTCCCCGACTTCCGCCGCCGCCCTGACGTTGCCGCGCATCGCCGCGCTGTTCGCGCACCACGGCACGGCCTACTACGGTGGCGAGGCGATCAGCCAGACGGCTCATGCGCTGCAGTGCGCGCAACTGGCCGAGCGGGCCGGCGAGGATGAAGCACTGATCGTCGCTGCCCTGCTGCACGACGTGGGCCATCTGATGCTGGCCGAAAGCAGCACGACAGACATGCGCCATGAGGAGGCCGCCGCCGATGCGCTGGCCAGCCTTTTCGACGCCGCTGTGACCGAGCCGATCCGCCTGCACGTGGCCGCCAAACGCTACCTCTGCGCCATCGACCCGGGCTACTTCGATACGCTGTCGCCCACCTCGGTCCACAGCCTGCAGCTGCAGGGCGGCGTGTACGACAACGGCCAGGCCGAAGCGTTTGCCGCCAAACCCCATGCACTGGAGGCGGTGCGCCTGCGCCGCTATGACGATCTGGCCAAGGTGATCGACCTGGCTACGCCGCCGCTGTCGCACTATCTGGACATGGCGGCGCGCTGCCTGCGCCACGCGTGATGCGCGCGGTGGCTGGCGCCTGGCGCTTCACGGGGGCGAGGCGCCCGCCGGTCACCCAGCGATCAGGCTGGCGAACGCGTCAGCCGAATCCTTCAGTTCACCGCTGTTGTCGATCTCGACCAGCCGGCAGCCGGCCGGCACATCGAAGGGCTGCGTCGCGCGTGCCAGCCGCCTGGCGATCGCCGCCTCGGTTTCGCGGCCACGATTGCGCAGGCGCACCGCCAGCACCTCGGGCTTCACGCGCACATGCACGGCACAGAGCTTCGGATAGCGCGCCGCCGCATCGGCCAGGTATTCGCGCGATCCGTTGACGATGACCTTCAGGCCCTGCGCCAGCCACTGCTCGATCTCCACGCCGATGCCGTAATGCAGGCCGTGGCTCTGCCAGTGCATGGCCAGGCAGCCCAGATCGACGCGGCGCGTGAACTCATCGGTGGTCAGCGCCACCGAGGCCTCGTTGGCATCGGCGGCGCGCGTGATATAGCGGTGGGCGATGACCACCGGGTCGGCCGGCTTCAGCCGTTCGCGCAGGGCGCGCAGCAGCGAGTCCTTGCCGCTGCCGGACGGGCCCATCACATAGAACAGGCCGTTGCCGTCGGTCTCAGGTCGGATACGCATGTCAGCCCAGCCAGGCCGCGCCGGCACCGTCCACCGTGGTGCCGTCGAAGCGATAGTGACGCGCGGCGACAAAGTCGGCGCCGGCCTGGGATTGCACGTACACGCTGACGCCATCCACGTGCAGCGGCTGCTCCAGCAGCCCGCCGCCCGCCGCCGACAGCATGTCGAAAGCCGCGGCCTCTCCGGCCGCGTCGAGCATGCCGGTCAGCGTGATGTGGAAGGTGAATGTGTCGAATACATAGGGGTAGCCCCACGCATCGAGATGCCGCCGTTGCGCCAGACTCAGGCGGGCCGGGTTGCGGCGCGCGATCTCGGCTTCGGTGGGCGGCGCGCGGAAACGGTCGAATTCCGTGACGCAGGCATCGGCCAGCGCATGCATCCGCCGGCCGCCTTCCCCGTCGGCATCGTCCAGACACCAGGCCAGGAAGCCGCGCAGCGCACGCAGCGTCAGCGGGGCGTCGAACGGCTGGCGCGTCGCAGCGAAGGCGCGCATGGCGCCATCGAGCATGGCCGCGTCCGTGCCCTGGGCCAACCGGAACGGCGGTTTCAGGGTCGCATGGAGCCCGTAGTGCGCGGGGGCCTTGACCCACGCGGCGGGGCGCTCTGCGATGCCTTGGGGCAGCGGCAGCGCGGCACCCGTATCGGCATCCCGGCCCAGCCATTGCGCGCCGAAGCTGCGAAATGGCTCGGCGGGCGCCAGGTAGATCGCATAGCGATGGGCCGATGGGGAAGCTCGGTTGGCCTGGCTCATGCGGCCAGGCTGCGCCGGGCTCGATTCTCGCGCTTGGTTTGCGCCGGCTGGCTTGCCGCCGCGGCTTCGTCAGCCAGGTCGATCAGCGGCAGCGCCACGGCGGCGTGGCGCAGTTCGCCATTGACGATCGTGCCGCAGACGCGCGGCAGGCCCGGCAGGCTGTCGTCGATCAGCACCGCATCGGCACGCATGCCCGGCACCAGCGCACCCCGGTCGCGCAGGCCAGCGGCGCGTGCCGGGTTACGTGACACCAGATGCCAGGCCTCGGGCAGGCTGCAAACACCCAGCTGCACGAGCTTGAACGCAGCCTGCAGCGGCGCGGGATAGTAATAATCCGAAGCCAGCACGGTACACAGGCCAGCGGCAATCATTTCGGTGGCGTTGGGCGCGCCGGTGTGGCTCTGGCCGCGCAGCACATTGGGGGCG
Source organism: Ralstonia sp. 25mfcol4.1 (assembly GCF_900104095.1). Taxonomy (GTDB): domain Bacteria; phylum Pseudomonadota; class Gammaproteobacteria; order Burkholderiales; family Burkholderiaceae; genus Cupriavidus. The sequence continues at coordinate 180,243 of NZ_FNJO01000002.1, forward strand.
CCGAACACGGTCTCGTCGCCGATCTGGCGCGCCAGCGTGGCCACTTCCACGGTCAGTGGGAACTCGGCGATGGCGCAGCCCTGGCGATGGTAGTGCTGGCGCGTGGCCACATCGGGATCGTCGTGCGACGCCACCGGCAGGCCAGCCTCGCGTGCGGCGGTGATCAGCCGCGATACGGCGGCCGGCACATCCTGCGCGTGGCGGCTGGCCGTGCGCAGGCGGCCGCGGAAAGCCTCCATGTCGCATTCGGCGCGCTCGGCGTACTGGGCCAGCTTGCGTTCGTCGTTCATGCGGCGCGCCATGGTCGGCAGATGGTCATTGATGGCCAGCAGGCTCACGCGGCCATCGGCCATCCATTGCAGGGCTGTCTCCACGCCGGCCAGGTGATAGGCCTCGAAACGCAGGTGCACCTTGTGCGACGCACCCAGCACCGGCGCCAGTTGCGACAGCGCCTCGAACATGCGCACCGCGTAGGCTTCGCCGCGCAGGCCGCCTTCCCAGGACAGCGTCACGCCATGGAATTCGGTGGTGATGCCATGCGCCAGCAGCTGGCGGTCCACGTCGAGCAGCGCCGGGCCATACGGAAAGCTGACGCCCGGACGCGGCATCACCGAACGCTCGAACGCATCGCCATGGATGTCGACGATGCCGGGCAGCACCAGCAGGTCTCCGGCGTCGATACACGGGCCGCTGCCGCCGGCCTGCTGCGCGATGTTGCCTTGCTCGAAGCCCAGCGTGGCGGGGGCGATGGTTCCGGCGCCCAGCACACGGCGGCCAGTGATGCCATGCAGCGGGAGCGAATAGGTTTGGGATGTCGTTTGCATGATGGGCGTTACGGGTTCCCCGGGAAGTTAGCGCCGGCACATGACATACATATGTCTAGACCAATGTGGTCGCGCGCCGGGATCAAGCCATGAGGCCGACTGTGCCGCCAGGGCACGCGGCCCGTCTGTCAGTCGTTGTCGGACACCGTAAGCTGCACCCAGTCGCCGGCGAATCGCGTCATGCTGTACTGCACGGGCACGCCGTCGATATCGACGTTGAGCGCCTCCACCTGCAGCACGGGGCGCGTCTTGGGCTGGTTCAGCAGCCGCGCCACCGGGGCGCTGGGCATGGCCGCGGTGATGCGCGACCACTTGCGCGTGTAGTCGGCAATGCCGAACCGCGCCAACGCACGCGAAATGGACTGCGTCTCGCGCACGGCATCATCCAGGCCCGGAAAACGCTTCGGATCGAAATAATGTTCGGCGACGTCGATGGTGCGCGCTTCGGCCTTGCCCACCATCTGGATATGCAGGATGTCGGCCGTGCGCGGCAGGCCCAGGTGCCTGGCAATCTCCGGCGCGCGCAGCGTCTGACTGTCGACGATCTCCAGATGCCCGCGCATGCCCTGAGCGGCCAGGTTCTGTGAAAAGCGCGTGCGGCGGCCGATCGCGTAGTCGATCGCATGCTCCTGCACGAAGGTGCCGCGGCCCTGCTCAATGCGCACCAGACCGCTTAGTTCCAGTTCACCCATCGCACGGCGGATGGTGTGCCGGTTCACGGCAAAGCGCGTGGCCAGTTCGGGCTCCGGCGGCAGCTGCTCGCCGGGGCCATAGAGTTTGTTGCGGATGTCCTCCGCCAGCGCCTCGCCAATCTGGCGCCACACCGCCACGCCGGAGCCCCGTTCCACTTCCCGATCAGACATCTTTCGCTCTGCCCTGTGTCATCAAGCCTTAATGGTTGCCGTGCGATTGTGCCCGAGTCCCGGCGCGCCGGTAGCGTGCCCGAGCAAGTCCCCGACCCGTCATGAAACATTCATGTGGCTGTGGTCTAGTATCGCCGTGTTGTGTTAGTTTACATCTAAACGTATAGACGTATAGGGGTGATCATGCAAAGTGAAACCGCCAACCAGGCCAACGCGGCACGTGCCGCCTGGCTGCGGGTGCTGGCGCTGGCCCAGCCGGATGCGCTCGATGCGGCGTACATCCGCCTGCGGGAACAGGCCACCCTGCCCGGCTACCGCCTGCTGCGCAAGCCCGAATCGGGCATGGCCATGGTCCGGGCCCGGGCGGGCGGCACCGGGGCCCAGTTCAATCTGGGTGAAATGTCGGTCACACGCTGCGCCGTGGTGCTGGACGAATCCCACGACGTGGCGGCGACGGCAGGCGTGTCGTATGTGCAGGGTCGCGGCCAGCGCCACGCCGAACAGGCAGCCGTCCTGGATGCCCTGCTGCAACAGCCGGCCTGGCACCAGCGCGTGCAGGACGTGGTCGTCGCCCCGCTGGCGCAGGCGCTGACCGAACGCGCCGCGCGGCAGGCCGCCATCGCCGCGCAAACCCGCGTGGAATTCTTCACGATGGCCCGCGGAGAAGATTGAGATGTCGTCCCCCCAGACCACGATACAGGCCTTTGCTCCCAGTTCTACCCCAGCCACGTCGCTGCTGCCCGGCTTCGACAACCCGGTCGATGACGCCCAGGCCGTGTTCCGGGCCACGCTCGAAGCGTTCGCGCATCCGGGCCGCCTGGAACTGCTGCCCGTCAGCAGCGGCCATCCCGAAGGCCTGTCCCCGGCGCTGACCGCGCTGCTGCTGACGCTGGCCGATCCCGATACGCCCGTGTGGCTGCCCGCCAACGCGCCGGCCGCCGCGCGCGCTTTCCTGCGCTTCCACTGCGGGTGCCCGCTGGTCGATGCCGTCGCCGACGCCACCTTCGTGTGCGTGCCGGCCGGGCATGCCATGCCGGCCCTGACCGATTGCGCGCAGGGCCTGCCCGCCTATCCGGACCGCTCCGCCACGCTGATCGTCGAGGTCGATTCGCTGCACGACGGCGACGCGCTGACGCTGAGCGGCCCCGGCATCGAGACCACCCAGGCACTCCACGTGCGCGGCCTGCCCGCCGATTTCCGGCCGACCTGGCGCGCCAACAACGCCCGCTTTCCGCTGGGCGTGGACCTGCTGCTGGCCAGCGGCGAGCAATTCTGCGCCCTGACGCGCACGACACGCGTGGAGGACTGACATGTACGTAGCCGTCAAGGGTGGCGAGCGCGCCATCCTCAATTCGTACCAGATGCTGGACGCGTTCCGCCGAGGCGACACGTCGGTGCCGGAACTCACGCTGGCGCAGATCCGCGAGCAGATGCCGCTGGCCGTGGCCCGCGTGATGGCCGAGGGCTCGCTCTACGACCCGCACCTGGCCGCGCTGGCCCTCAAGCAGGCCGCCGGCGACCAGATCGAGGCGATCTTCCTGCTGCGCGCCTACCGCACCACGCTGGCCCGCTTCGGCTACACCCAGCCGCTCGATACCGGCACGATGAAGCTGCAGCGCCGCATCTCGTCGACGTTCAAGGACGTGCCCGGCGGCCAGGTGCTGGGCCCGACGTACGACTACACGCAGCGCCTGCTCGACTTCACGCTTGAAGCAGGCCGCGACCCTGCCCCGCTGGCGCCGTCGCCGGAACCGCTGGCGTCGAACATGCCGCGCGTGACCGGCCTGCTCGAAGCCGAATCGCTGGTCGAAGCCGACACGATTCCCGCTGGGGACCCCACGCCGCCCGACCTCACGCGCGAGCCGCTCACCTTCCCGGCCGATCGCCCCGCGCGCCTGCAGAATCTGGCCCGCGCCGACGAAGGCTTCCTGCTGGCCATGGGCTACTCGACACAGCGCGGCTACGGCAACTCGCACCCGTTCGCAGCCGAGATCCGCTATGGCAGCACCGAGGTGGAAATGTTCATCGAGGAACTGGGCTTCGCCGTGACCATCGGCGAGGTGGAACTGACCGAATGCCAGATGGTGAGCCAGTTCGCCGGCAACGCCGACGAGGCGCCGCGCCTGACGCGCGGCTACGGGCTCACGTTCGGCTACAACGAGCGCAAGGCCATGTCGATGGCGCTGGTGGACCGCGCAATGCGCGCCGAAGAATTTGGCGAAGCCGCCGACAACCCCGCCAACGACATCGAATTCATGCTGTACCACAGCGACAACGTGGAAGCGTCCGGCTTCGTGCAGCACCTGAAACTGCCGCATTACGTGGACTTCCAGGCCAACCTGGAGCTGCTGCGCCGGCTGCGCGCCGAGCAGGCAGGCCAGGCCGCACCGGCCACCGCATCCACCGGCGCGCCGCAACCGTCGCCATCGCAAGAGGAGTCGCTGGCATGACCACCGCCAACGCCCACACCGCCGCCACCACCGCAACCGTTGCGCGCGACGACCACTACAACTTCGGCTACCTGGACGAATCCACCAAGCGCATGCTGCGCCGCGCGCTGCTGAAGGCCGTGGCCATCCCCGGCTACCAGGTGCCGTTCGGCAGCCGCGAAATGCCGCTGCCGTACGGCTGGGGCACCGGTGGCATCCAGGTGACCGCCGCCATCATCGGCCGCCACGACGTGCTCAAGGTCATCGACCAGGGTTCCGACGACACCACGAACGCCATCAACATCCGCCGCTTCTTCGGCCGCGTGACCGGCGTGCGGACCACCGAGCGCACCGCCGAGGCGACCATCATCCAGACGCGCCATCGCATTCCGGAGACGAAGCTGCGCGCGGGCCAGACCATGGTGTACCAGGTGCCCATCCCGGAACCGCTGCGCTGGCTGGAGCCAAGCGAGACCGAGACGCGCACGATGCACGCGCTGGCCGAATACGGATCGATGCACGTGAAGCTCTACGAGGACATCGCGCACCACGGCCACATCGCCACCACGTATGACTACCCGGTGATCGTCAACCAGCGATACATGATGCGCCCGTCGCCGATCCCGAAGTTCGACAACCCCAAGCTCGACCGCAGCCCCGCGCTGATGCTGTTCGGCGCCGGCCGCGAGAAGCGCGTCTACGCCGTGCCGCCGTACACGTCGGTCAGGAGCCTGGACTTTGTCGACCACCCGTTCACGGTCGAGAAATGGTCGAGCTGCTGCGCGCAATGCGGCGCCACCGACAGCTACCTGGACGAAATCATCACCGACGATGCCGGCACGCGCATGTTCGTGTGCTCGGACACCGAGTACTGCGCCGATCGTCAGGCGGCCCAGGCCGTCAAGACCGCCGCCGGAGGCCAACCATGAACGCCACGCCACTGCTTTCCGTCCGGCAGCTCACGCACACCTGGGACGGCGTGCACGGCTGCCACGACGTCAGCTTCGATCTGTACCCCGGTGAAGTGCTGTGCGTGGTCGGTGAATCGGGCTCGGGCAAGAGCACGCTGCTGCAGGCGCTGTCGATGCAGGTGCGCGCGCAGCGCGGCAGCGTCAGCTACGACATGCGCGAAAGCGGCCTGACCGACCTGGCTTCGCTGTCCAGCGCGCGCATGCGCCTGCTGGCGCGCACCGACTGGGGCTTCGTGCGCCAGCACGCCCGCGACGGCCTGCGCATGCAGGTCAGCGCCGGCGCCAACATCGCCGAGCGCCTGATGGCCGTGGGCAACCGCCACTACGGCGACCTGCGCGAGATCGCCGGCGCCTGGCTCGAAAAGATGGAAATCGACCTGGACCGCCTGGACGATGTGCCCGGCACGTTCTCGGGCGGCATGCAGCAGCGCCTGCAGATCGCGCGCAACCTCGTCACGCATCCGCGCCTGGTGTTCATGGACGAACCCACCGCATCGCTGGATGTCTCGGTGCAGGCCCGTCTGCTGGACCTGATGCGCCGGCTGGTGACGGACCTGGGCCTGGCCGCCGTCCTCGTCACGCACGACCTGGCCGTGGCGCGCCTGCTGGCCCACCGCACGCTGGTGATGCAGGGCGGCCGCGTGGTCGAACAAGGCCTGACCGACCAGATCCTGGACGACCCGCAGCATCCGTACACCCAGCTGCTGGTTTCGTCCATCCTGCAGGGATGACCATGATGCAAGCAGATACCCGCAAGCTGATCGAGGTCCGGGGCCTCGGCAAGATGTTCACGTTGCACAACCAGGGCGGCATCCGCCTGCCCGTGCTGCAGGCGATCGACTTCGACGCGTCGCGCGGCGAATGCCTGGTGCTGTCGGGCCGCTCCGGCACCGGCAAGAGCACGCTGCTGCGCTGCCTGTACGGCAACTACCTGGCGACCGAAGGCACCATCCGGCTGCGCGACACCAGCGAAGCGGGCGAGCCGTGGGTCGAGCTGACCAATGCCCCCGAGCAGCGCGTGCTGAAGCTGCGCCGCGACGTGATCGGCTATGTGTCGCAGTTCCTGCGCGCCATCCCGCGTGTCTCGGCGCTCGATGTTGTGGCCGATCCGCTGCAGCAGCGTGGCGCCAGCCACGAGGAAGCCCGGGCCCGCGCCGCCGTGCTGCTCGAACGCCTGAACCTGCCGCGCCGCCTGTGGGACCTGCCGCCGGCCACGTTCTCGGGCGGCGAGCAGCAGCGCGTGAACATTGCGCGTGGCCTGATCGGCGGCCATCCGATCCTGCTGCTCGACGAGCCGACCGCTTCGCTCGATGCCGACAACCGCGCGGTGGTGATCGCGCTGATCCGCGAAGCGCTGGCCGAGGGCCGCGCGCTGATCGGCATCTTCCACGACGAGGCCGTGCGCGATGCCGTGGCCACACGTGCGCTGCCGCTGCAGCCGGTGGTGGCCGCCAACGCCTGACGCTTGCCACACCGACACCGCCCCCGACAAACCTGCCCTGAGCCTGAAACGGAACCGGACATGTCCACCACCTACCTGACGCACGCCACGCTCGTTCTGCCCGACGGCGTGCTGCACGACAGCGCCCTGCTGATCGCCGATGGCCAGATCGCCGCCATCGAACCCGCATCGGCTCCGGCCCACGCCACCGTGATCGACCTGCGCGGCCATACCGTGATGCCGGGCCTGATCGACGTGCATTGCGATGCCATCGAAAAGGAAGCCGAGCCACGCGCCAACGTGCTGTTCCCGCTCGACTTTGCCGTGGCCCAGGTCGACCGCCGCAATGCCGCCGCCGGCATCACCACGCCGTACCACGCGCTGTCGTTCGCCAGCAACCAGTTCGGCGTGCGCAACAACGACACCGCCGCCACGCTGGTGCGCACGGTGGCTGGGTACCGCAAGCACAGCCTGGTCGACAACCGCATCCACTGCCGCTACGAAGTGACCGACGCGGCCGCCGTGCCGGTGCTTGAAATGCTGATGGCCGAAGGCGTGGTGGACCTGCTGTCGGTGATGGATCACTCGCCAGGCCAGGGCCAGTTCAAGACGCTCGACGCCTACCTGTCGTACATGATGGGCAACCACGGCATGAGCCGCGACGAAGCGGCCGACGCCGCCGCGAAGAAGGCTGCCGAACTTGATGGCGCCACCGAGCGCGTCAATCGCCTGGTGTCGAAGGCTCACGCGCTTGGCGTGCCCACGGCCAGCCATGACGACGATTCGCCACAGCGCATCGCCGCCATGCACGCGCTGGGCGTGCGCATGAGCGAGTTCCCGATCAACCTGGAAACGGCGCAGGCCGCCGCCGCGCACGCCCTGCCCACCATCCTGGGCGCACCCAATGTGCTGCGTGGCAAGAGCCAGAGCGGATCGATGCGCGCCATCGAAGCGATCCACGCCCGGGTCGGCAGCATCCTCTGCTCGGACTACCAGCCATCGACGCTGATCGCCGCCGCCTTCGCGGCCGCGCGCCTGGCCGAGCTGCCGCTCAATGAAGCGCTGGCGCTGGTCAGTGCCAACCCGGCCGATGCATGCATGCTCGAAGACCGAGGCCGGCTCCTGCCCGGCAAGCGCGCCGACGTGATCGCCGTGGCCAGCGTGGCGGGCCAGCCGCTGGTCACGCATACGTGGTCGGCCGGCCGTCTGGTGTTTGCGGCGGGCTATCCGGCCGTGCAGCATGCGGCCTCGCATACCGCCTCGCATACCGCTTCGCGCGCGGCCGAAGCGCGAGCCGTGGCCTGACCCATGCCGACGCGCGATCCAACGCGCGTTCGGCCACGTCACACGCCATTCCACAAAAAAGGCCGCGCATCGTCGCGCGGCCACATTCATTGAATATAGGCGCTACACGGGGCGCTCGCACGCTAGGGCTAGTCCTCATCACTGGCCGCTGGCCTTTGCACCGCTATCCCCTACTCTGGAGATGAAGGTGGCGGGAGCTTGAAGGGGTCGACATGACGTCAATGCGGATCACGGTGCCAGCGATGCTGGCCATTTTTTTATGCGCGGGATGCGCCGATTTGCTGCCGCAGAAGGTCGATCGATCGCCGCCGCTGGCGGGCCCGCAGGTCAATGCCGACACGACTTACCCACCTGCCCCGCTGGCGCGCCCCACGCCGATTCCGCCGCACGAGATCAACATGACGGGCACCTGCAAGCGCACCGAGGAAGACGGCTTCCGTGAAGATGCCGTGGTACGCGTATCGCACAACGCCGTGCAGACGCTGAGCTGGAAACTGTGGGTGTCGCGCAAGGGGTCGTGCCACTTCGACCTGGGCGAATTCAAGCAGGTACAGCAGACGCCGCACATCGAACTGCATGCCATCGACGGCAGCGGCTGCAAGCTGATGGTGTGGCAGGACCCGCGCCGCATCACGCTGGCCCACGCACGGTGCGAGAAGCACTGCACGCCGGGGATCTACGAGCAGGCCTGGCCGGTGCTGTTCGATCCACGTAACGGCGATTGCGCGCAGATCCGCTGAAGACCTGCGACCGGGCCGCCCGCCGCGCCCGACCTGCCCGACTGGCTGCCAGGTCGGGCTACTTCGCCTTGGGCACGCGTCCCATCAGGAAGAACTCGTCGTTCGGACGCATCCCGATGGTGTTCGCCATGCGGTTCGACAAGCCGAAGAACGCCGTGATGGCGGCGATGTCCCAAGCGTCCTCGTCGTCGAAGCCATGGGCGCGCAGCGCGTCGAAATCGGCCTCGCCGATCGTATGTGACGCCTCGCACACCTTCATCGCGAAATCGAGCATGGCGCGCTGGCGCGGCGCGATATCGGCCTTGCGGTAGTTGACCGCCACCTGGTCGGCCACCAGCGGCTTCTTCTCGTAGATGCGCAGGATGGCGCCATGCGCCACCACGCAGTACAGGCACTGGTTGGCGCCCGAAGTGGCCACGACGATCATCTCGCGGTCACCCTTGGTCAGGCTGCCGCTCTCCTTGAGCATCAGCGCGTCGTGGTACGCAAAGAAGGCCCGGCATTCGTCGGGCCGGTGCGCCAGCGCGAGAAATACATTGGGGACGAAACCCGCCTTTTCCTGCACTTCCAGCACGCGCTGGCGCAGGTCGTCGGGCAGGCCGGCAATCTCCGGAACGGGATAGCGGCTGATGGGTGGTCGGGTGGACGGTGATGCCTGGGTCATGTCTGTCTCCTCCGGGTATGTTTCCCGTGTGTACATGCCCGGCCACGGCAGGGCGCCATGGCCGTCAAAACCGTGAGTCGCTTACTCCGCCGCCGTGGCGAACTGGATCCGGTGCAGGCCGGCGTACAGCCCGTTGGCGGCCAACAGGGCACCGTGGCTGCCCGATTCGGCCACGCGGCCGTGCTCCAGCACCACGATGCGGTCGGCGTTTTCGATCGTCGACAGGCGGTGGGCAATCACCAATGTGGTTCGGCCCACCATCAGGGACTCCAGCGCCGCCTGCACCTGGCGCTCCGATTCGGAATCGAGCGCCGACGTGGCTTCGTCCAGTATCAGGATAGGAGCGTCCTTGTAGATCGCCCGCGCAATGGCCAGACGCTGGCGCTGGCCGCCCGACAGCTTCATGCCGTTGTCGCCGATATTGGTCTCCAGCCCCTCGGGCAGGCCCTTGACCACATCGGTCAGGTAAGCCGCCGCCAGCGCGCGCTCGACGCGCGCCATGTCGATTTTCTCACGCGGATGTATGCCATAGGCCACATTGGCGGCCACCGTATCGTTGAACAGCACCACGTCCTGGCTCACGAACGCGATCTGGCGGCGCAGGTCGTTCAGGCCGAACTGGTCGATCGGCTTGCCATCGAGCATGATGCGGCCTTCGGTCGGGTCGAAGAAGCGCGGCAGCAGGTTCACCAGCGTGGTCTTGCCACTGCCGGACGGCCCCACCAGCGCCACCACCTCGCCCGGTGCGGCGTGGAAGTTCACACGGTTCAGCGCCGGACGGGCGGCATCGCCATAGCGGAAGCCGACGTTTTCGAACACCAGGTCACCCCGGGCACGATCCAGCGGCAGCCCACCGGTCTGCGGCTCGATCGGCTCGTCGATCAGCCCGAAGATCATCTCGGCGGCGGTCAGGCCGCGCTGCAGCGGCTGGTTCAGGTCGGTCAGGTGCTTGAGCGGCGAAATCAGCAGCAGCATGGCCATCACGAAGCCGGTGAACCCGCCGATGGTGGTCTGGTTGCCCTGGGCCTGGATCATTGCGATGGTCAGGATCACCGACAGCGCCAGCGACGCCAGGAACGCGGTCACGGGCTGGTTCAGGCCACCGGCCACGGCCATGCGCATCGAATAGCCGCGCAGGCGCTCGGCCATCGTGGCAAACCGCGCCGTTTCGTATGCCTCGCCGCCGTGCAGCTTGACGACCTTGTAGCCGCCAGCCGCTTCTTCCACCACGTAGGCCGCGGTGTTGGTCAGCGCCTGGTGCTCGCGGTTCAGCCGGCGCAGGCGGCGGTTCACCTTCGACATCACGAAGCCGATGGTCGGCAGCAGCACCGCCACCACCAGCGTCAGGCGCCAGTTGGTGTAGAACAGGTACACCAGCAGCGCCAGCACGGTCAGCGAGTCGCGCACCAGCGTGATCAGCACGCCGGTCAGGATCTGCATGACCTGGTTGACCTCGAAGATCACGGCGTTGATCAGCGATGCGGCGGTATTGCGGTGATAGAACAGCGCCGGGGCATGCAGCATGCGTTCGAACATCTGCATGCGCATCTTCAGCAGCACCTTGTTCGAGATCAGCGACAGCAAATACCCGGACGCGAACTGCGCGACGCCGCGCACCAGCGCCACGCCGACCAGCAGCGCCGGCACATGCCAGAGCTTGCCCGCGTAGCTGCCGCCAAAGCCCTTGTCGAGCAGGTCGTTGACCACCTTCGGGATAATGCCCTCGCTGGCCGCCACGAGTGCCATGGCCAGAATCGCCAGCACGAAATTGCGCATCTCGGGCTTCAGGTACGCCCAGACGCGCTTGAGGGTGTCGGTTTCCTGGGGCGTTTGCTTTTTGCTGTCTTTCACGTTGGCTCCACTTGCCGATCGGGGCCCGCAACGACTGCCGCTAGAATGGCGGGCAATTCCGGTCTGCGGGATCCATCGCAAGCATGTCTATGAAAATCTCTGTCGTACTGATTACAAAGAACGAGGCACACAACATCCGGGACTGCCTCGAAAGCGTCTCCTGGTGCGACCGCGCGATTATAGTGGACTCCGGCAGCACGGACGGCACGCTGGAGATTGCCCGCGCCATGGGTGCCGAAGTTCATGAAACGGCCACCTGGCCCGGGTTCGGCCCCCAGAAGAACCTCGCCCTGTCCAAGGTTCAGAGCGAATGGGTGCTGTCGATCGACGCCGACGAGCGCGTCACGCCCGCATTGCGCGACGAAATCCTGGCCGCCATCGACTCCGGCCGCGCCGACGCCTACGACATGCCGCGCCTGTCGCGTTTCTGCGGCCGCTTCATGCGGCACAGCGGCTGGTATCCCGACCGCCTGACCCGGGTGTTCCGCACCGGCCGCGCCCGCTTTACCGACGATATCGTCCACGAGAACGTGGTCACCGACGGCCCGATCGGCCATTTGCAAACCCCGCTGCTGCACTACACCTACGACGATTTCTCGCAGGTGCTGCGCAAGATCGACCACTACTCCACGCTGGGCGCCCAACAGGCATTCCAGCGCGGCAAGCGCGCCACGGTGTTCAGCGCCTGGACGCACGGCAGCTGGGCGTTCCTGCGCACCTGGCTGCTGCGGCGCGGCTTTCTGGACGGCCCGCAGGGGCTGGCGGTCGCGCTGATGAACGGCCAGGCCAGCTATTACAAGTACATCAAGCTCTGGCTGCTGCACCAGCAGGCGAAACATCCGCCTGCGTCAGCCGATTGACCAGCGCGCCGAACGCCTGAGCCGTCGGGCCGAAGCCCATCTGTTCGATGTGGCGCGCGGCGTGGGTCAGCAGCGACTGGCGCAGCGCGGCATCCTGCAGGCCGCTGCGGATCGCCTCGGCAAGCCCTTCCACATCGCCAACCGGCACCAGCAGCCCGGCGCGACCATCGTCGAGAATCTCGCGCGGCCCGGTCGGGCAGTCGGTGCTCACCACCACCTGGCCCACTGCCAGCCCTTCCAGCAGGACGTTGGGCAGGCCTTCCATCTTCGAACTGAACGCCATCAGGCGCGCCTGGCGAATCCAGGCGTAGGGGTTCGACTGGAAACCGGCGAACGTCACCCGCCCGGCCAGGCCCAGCGATTGCGCCAGGGCTTCAAGCCTGGGTCGTGACGCACCATCGCCCACCAGCACCAGCCGCTCGCCAATCCCCTGTTCGACCAGCCGCGCATAGGCATGCAGCAGCGAAGTAAAGTCCTTCTGGCTTTCCTCCAGCCGCCCGACCGAGACGATGAACGGCTCGGCGGGGACCAGCCCGGTCTCCAGCGGCTGCGCAGCCCGCGCGCGAATATTGTCGAGGTCGATGGCGTTGTACAGCCGCACCAGCCGGGGCGCCGCCTCGGGCATCAGCGCGCGGGCATCGGCCAGCATGCTGTCGGTCAGCATGACCACCGCGTCGTAATCCACCTGACACTGATGCCGCAGCTTGCGGAGCTTGCGGCCATGGCCGCGTGCCAGGTGCGCCACGCTGAAATGCTGGTAGCCGATCATCGGCACGGGTAGCGGCCCGGTAATGCGCGATAGCGACATGTCGTAGTCCACGACCATGTCGAAGCCCTGTTCCAGGATCGCCATGAAGCGGCGCCGGACGATCGGCTTGCGCACCGGGGGCAGCAGGGCTTCCTCGTAGATCTTGCCCAGCACGCCCAGCTTGCGCTGCTTCTTCAGCTGGCGGCAATGCGACAGCCAGCGTTCGGGCGCCAGCACGTGGACTTCCACGCTGGCGGGCAGCCGGGTGCGGAAGTGCGACGCCAGCTCCGGCGAGGGATAGGTGACCGTCAGCGCCAGATCGAACCTGTCCTGCAGCGATGTCAGCAGCGACACCAGCGAGGTCTCGATGCCACCATGGAGGAAATGGGTGACGTGAAACAGAATGCGCTGCCTGCGCATGCCAGCCGTCGCTCGCTCAGGCATATAGCATGCGCACACTGTCGCCCAGCGCATCGCGCAGGGTCGTCAGTGCCTCCTCGGAGGGTGTGATCTGCCACTGGTCGCCCAGCGTGGCTTCGCACTGGGCCGACTTGTTGACATAGCGGATGCGCACCGGCACACCCGGCACCTGGGCCCCATTGGCCAGGAACGGCGTCAGCAGTTCCCGCAGGCGCTCGGTCGAGGCATTGCCGTTGAAGCCCAGGCACACCGCATCGGCATAGCGCGCGCGGGCGGTCACCAGGTCCATCACCGACTCGGCCGTGAAGCGCACGCCGCCCGTGAATGTATCGTGCCGCGCATTGCCCTGGGCGATGATCAGCTCGTCCTCGCGGAACATGTGACGGTTGGCGTCATACAGTTCGTTGAACACGGTCATTTCGATCTGGGCCGTGCCGTCGTCGATCATGACGATGATCAGCTTGCCGCGCTGGGTCATCTGCGTGCGAACGCCCATGATGACGCCGGCGACCACCTTGCCGCGCACGTCGCGGCCGTAGCCGCCGCCGTTGCCCTGCACTTCCTTTTCCAGCGCGGCCAGCGTGCCCTTCACGAACTTGCGTACCTCGTCGCGCGAGGCGTCGAACAGGTGGCCCGAGAAGTAGTAGCCGAGCGCCTGCTTTTCTTCCTGCAGCGTGCGCTTGGCCGTCCAGCGCGGTTCGTCGATCAGGGCCGGGCGATGGGCGTCGCCGGCATCGTCCATGAGATCGAACAGCGACACCTGGTTGGCCGACTCGGCCTTCTGCTCGGCCGCTTCCATCGCGATCGACACCGAGGCCAGCAACTGTGCGCGGTTGTCGTTAAGGCTGTCGAACGCGCCGGCGCGGATCAGCGCCTCGATCGTGCGGCGGTTGACCTGGCGGCGGTCCACCCGCTCGCAGAAATCGAACAGGTCCGCGAACGGCTTTTCTTCGCGCGCGCGCAGGATGTCCTCGATGGCGCCCTGGCCCGATCCCTTGATGCCGCCCAGGCCGTAGCGGATGGTCTTCGCATCGGTCGGGGCAAAGCGGTATTCGCTGGCATTGACGTCCGGCGGCAGGACCGCGATCTTGTTCAGGCGGCAATCCTCGTAGAGGATCTTGACCTTGTCGGTATCGTCCATGGCCAGCGACATGTTGGCTGCCATGAATTCGGCCGGATGGTGCGCCTTGAGCCACGCCGTGTAGTACGCCAGCAGCGCATAGGCGGCCGCGTGCGACTTGTTGAAGCCGTAGCCCGCAAATTTCTCCATCAGGTCGAAGATGTCGTCGGCCTGCTGCGCGCTCAGCCCGTTCTTGGCGGCGCCCTCGCGGAACAGCTCGCGATGCTTGGCCATTTCCTCGGCCTTCTTCTTGCCCATGGCCCGGCGCAGCAGGTCGGCGCCACCCAGCGAGTAGCCACCGATGATCTGCGCCATCTGCATCACCTGCTCCTGGTAGACCATGATGCCGTAGGTCTCCTTGAGCACCGGCTCGACGCGCGGGTCCGGATATTCCACCTTCTCGCGGCCGTGCTTGCGGGCGCAGAAGCTGGGAATCAGGTCCATCGGGCCCGGACGGTACAGCGCCACCAGCGCGATGATGTCCTCGAAGCGGTCAGGCTTGGCGTCCTTGAGCATGCCCTGCATGCCGCGGCTTTCCAGCTGGAACACCGCCACCGTGTTGGCGCTCTTGAGAATCTCGAACGCGGGGCCGTCGTCGAGCGGGATCTGGCTGCAGTTCCAGTCGGTCTTGCTCGGATCCAGGCGTCGGATGTAGCGTTCGGCCCAGTCCAGGATCGTCAGCGTGGTCAGGCCCAGAAAGTCGAACTTGACCAGGCCGGCCGCTTCCACGTCGTCCTTGTCGTACTGGCTCACCACACCGCTCATGCCGTCGGTGCCCTGCGTGTACAGCGGGCAGAAATCGGTCAGGCGGCCCGGCGCGATCAGCACGCCGCCGGCGTGCATGCCGACGTTACGCGTCATGCCTTCCACGCGCTGGGCAAGCTCCAGCAGCTGGCGGACTTCTTCCTCGTTGCGTTCGCGCTCGGCCAGCGCCGGCTCTTCCTTCTTGGCTTCCTCCAGCGTCACCAGCTTGCCCGGCTTGAACGGAATCAGCTTGGCCACGCTGTCGACAAAGCCGTAGCCCAGATCCAGCACGCGGCCCACGTCGCGCACCGCGGCCTTGGCGGCCATCGTGCCGAAGGTGGCGATCTGCGACACGGCTTCCTTGCCGTACTTTTCCTTCACGTACGTGATCACGCGATCCCGGCCGTGCTGGCAGAAGTCGATATCGAAGTCGGGCATCGACACCCGCTCCGGATTCAGGAAACGCTCGAACAGCAGCGCGTACTTGAGCGGATCAAGGTCAGTAATGCCAAGCGCGTAGGCGACCAGCGAGCCAGCGCCAGAACCCCGGCCCGGCCCCACCGGCACGCCGTTGTTCTTGGCCCAGTTGATAAAGTCCGCCACGATCAGGAAGTAGCCCGGGAAGCCCATCTTGATGATGGTGCCGGTCTCGAATTCGAGTCGTGCGTAGTACTCGGGGCGCTTGCTCTCGCGCTCGGCCTCGTCGGGGAACAGCACGGCCAGGCGCTTTTCCAGGCCGTCCTTGGCCATGAACACGAGGTAGTCGTCCAGCGACATGCCATCGGGCGTCGGAAACAGCGGCAGGCGCGGCTTGCCCAGCTCCAGCGTCAGGTTGCAACGCTTGGCGATCTCGACCGAGTTCTGCAGCGCCGACGGGATGTCGGCGAACAGCGCGCACATCTCGTCCTGCGTCTTGAAGTACTGGTCGGTGGTGAACTTGCGGGTGCGGCGCGGGTTGGCCAGCAGTTCGCCTTCGGCGATGCAGACACGCGCCTCGTGCGCGGTGAAATCGTCCGGCGTCATGAACTGCACCGGGTGCGTGGCGACCACCGGCAGTTGCAGCGCGGCGGCCAGTTGCACGGCCTGCTGCACATAGGCGTCGGTGCCTGGATGCCCGGCGCGCTGCAGTTCGATATAGAACCGCTGCGGGAACACCGTGGCCCAATGGCGTGCCGCGCGGCGCGCCCCGTCGGGATTGCCGTTCGCCAGCGCCAGGCCGACATCGCCGCCCATCGCGCCGGACAGCGCGATCAGCCCGGTGGCCAGCGGCAGGCCTTCCTCGCCCGGCTCCTCGAACCAGCCCGGCTCCAGCTCGGCTCGACCACGATACTGGTTGCCCAGCCAGGCGCGCGACAGCAGCGTGCAGAGGTTCAGATAGCCGACGCGGTCCTGCACCAGCAGCTGCATGCGAGCCGGCTTGTCGCGGTCATCGGCGTTGGTCAGCCAGACATCGGCGCCGACCACGGGCTTGATGCCGCCGCCACGGGCTTCCTTGTAGAAGCGGATCAGGCCGAAGGCGTTCGCCAGGTCTGTCAGCGCGAGCGCGCCCATGCCATCCTTGGCAGCAGCCTTGACGGCGTCATCGAGACGGACGATGCCGTCCACCACCGAGTATTCGGAGTGGAGGCGAAGGTGTACAAAGCGGGGTGCAGACATAGGGCGCCATTGTACCGGCTCCCCCCGCCGCTCACTCTGAGAGTTTTCGCAAAGTAACACCGCGGCATGCACCGTGCGCCACTCGTCCGACCTGCACTGGGCGGGTATCGGGGACGGCGCCAAGCGGCTATAATTTCGCCTTTCCAATCAGGCAGTTACCGAGCGCGCTGGCGCGTCCCGCAGTCACCTGCGGCGCCCGGCCCGGCGGCATCATTCCATGCAGATCGTCAACATTTCGGCTTACAAGTTCGTCACGCTCGAGGATATCGAGACCCTGCGCCCCGCCATGCGCGAGCGCTGCGAGGCGGCGGGACTGAAAGGCACGATCCTGCTGGCACCGGAAGGCATCAACATGTTCCTGGCCGGCACACGCGGGCAGATCGACGGCTTCATGGCGTGGCTGCACGCCGATGCGCGCTTCGCCGATATCGCCCCAAAGGAAAGCCTGTCGGAAAACCAGCCCTTCAAGCGCATGCTGGTGCGTGCCAAGAAGGAAATCATCACCATGAAGATGCCGCTGATCCGCCCGGAAGCCGGCCGAGCGCCGTCGGTGCGCCCGGTGGATCTCAAGCGCTGGCTCGACCAGGGCCATGACGACGAAGGCCGCCCGGTGGTGATGCTCGACACGCGCAACGATTTCGAAGTGGCAGTGGGCACGTTCGACGGTGCGGTCGAGTACAACATCTCGAAATTCAGCGAATTTCCGCCCGCCGTGGCCGAAAACAGGGCGGCGCTCGACGGCAAGACCGTGGTGTCGTTCTGCACGGGCGGCATCCGCTGCGAAAAGGCAGCCATTCACATGCAGGAAGTGGGCATCGAGCGCGTGTACCAGCTCGAAGGCGGCATCCTCAAGTATTTCGAGGAAGTCGGCGGCAGCCACTACCACGGCGACTGCTTCGTGTTCGACTACCGCACCGCGCTGAATCCGAACCTGGAGCCCGCCGGCCCGGTCCAGTGCTTTGCCTGCCGCGCCGTGGTGACGCCCGAGGAGCAGCAGCATCCGAAGTATGTCGTGGGCCAGTGCTGCCCGCACTGCGCCGACACGGCTGCCGCGGTTGCCGCGGCGTGATTGTCAGGCGGCCAGCAGATGGTAGAGGTTGCGTAGCATCCCGGCCGTCGCGCCCCAGATGAAGCGATGCCCGCCGCCCTCGCGCGGATACGGCATCGAATAGAACTGGCGCTCCCCGCCTTCCCAGCGCAGCATGCGGCGCTCGTGCCGAGCGGGGTCCATCAAAAACGCCAGCGGCACCTCGAAGATTTCGGCCACCTCGCCCGCATCGGGCTGCAGCGTGAAGCCGGTATGAACCAGGCCCACCACCGGGCTTACGTGGAAGCCCGTGCCGGTGATGTAGTCCGGCAACGATCCCAGTACCTCGATGAAATCACGCTTGAGGCCGATTTCCTCCTCGGTCTCGCGCAGGGCCGTGGCAATGCGGTCGGCATCGAAGGTTTCCTGACTGCCGCCCGGAAAGCTGATCTGCCCGGCATGCGCGGTCAGGTTGGCATTGCGCTGGGTCAGCAGCACCGTCAGGCCGTCGGGGTGCTCGACCAGGGGCACCAGTACCGAAGCTTGCCGCAGCCCGCGCGTGCGATCGTAGACGCGTGACTCGTCGGTCAGTTCAGGCTCCCACGCCGGGGGCGAGAGCAGCCGGTGCCGGATGAAATCGGGTTGCATGCGCGGCGCACTGAGCGGCGCGCGGCGGCTGTCGGTCTCGATAACCGGCAGCGCCTCGGGATCGAATTTGGGGCGCATAACGTCGTCAAGTATGACAGAACGTCAGAATGTTGCATTGCAGCATAATGTAGGGCGACGCCACCGGAAGTGCAAAAAGGACACCCGAGGGTGTCCTTCGCAATGCCGGATTGGCACCGGTCGCCCGGTGCCTGGCGCGGAAAAGCTTATTCCGCGGCGACGGCAGCGGCCTTGGCCTTCGTCACCAGCTTTTCCTTGATACGTGCCGACTTGCCCGAACGCTCGCGCAGGTAGTACAGCTTCGCGCGACGGACGTCACCGCGACGCTTCACTTCGATGCCGGCGATCAGCGGCGAGTACAGCTGGAACGTACGTTCCACGCCTTCACCCGACGAGATCTTGCGCACGATGAAGGAGCTGTTCAGACCACGGTTACGCTTGGCGATCACCACGCCTTCGTAAGCCTGCACGCGCTTGCGGTTACCTTCCACCACGTTCACGTTGACGATCACGGTGTCGCCAGGTGCGAATGCGGGGATGGTCTTGTTCGCGGTCAGACGCGCGATCTCTTCCTTCTCGATTTGCTCGATGAGGTTCATCGTTTTCTCCTTAACCATCTTACCGGCGTTAATACCCACATTCGGGGCCCCGGCAGAGGATGGGGTTTCACTTGGCGGGAGCGAACTCCTGCCCTGCTTTCGCCGCCAGGGTCGACAGGTACTTCTCGTCGGCCTTGGACAACAACCCTTGCGCGCGCGCCGCCACGATCAGATCGGGACGCTTGCGCGCGGTATTGGCCAGCGCCTGCTGGCGCCGCCATTTTTCAATCTCGGCATGATGGCCCCCGAGCAACACATCGGGCACCCGCACGCCTTCGTATTCTTCCGGCCGCGTGTAATGCGGACAGTCGAGCAGGCCGTTCACAAAGCTGTCCTGCACCGCCGACTGCGCATCGCCCAGCACGCCAGGCAGATGCCGCACCACCGCGTCGATCAGCGCCATCGCGGGCAGTTCGCCACCCGACAGCACGAAATCGCCGAGGCTGATTTCCTCGTCCACGCGACGGTCGATCAGGCGCTGATCGATCGCCTCGTACCGTCCGCACAGCAGCACCAGCCCCGGACGCTGCGCCAGTTCCATGACCTTGCCATGGCTCAGCGTCGCGCCTTGCGGCGACATCAGCACCACGTGCGGCCGTTCGACACCAGCGTCCGACTGCGCCGCGCTCGCGGCATCGATCGCATCTTCGAGCGGCTTGCCCAGCATCACCATGCCAGGCCCGCCGCCATAGGGGCGATCGTCGATCGTACGGTAATTGTCGACCGTGAAGTCGCGGGGATTCCAGGTGCGCAGCGCATAACGCTGCTGCTTCGCCGCCCGGCTGGTGATACCCCAGTCGGTCAGCGCGCGAAACATCTCGGGAAACAGCGTGATTACATCGAACTGCATCAGCGCCTCCCTCGACGGCAATTCAGGAACGTCAGTAGTCCAGCCCCCAGTCGACCACGATGCGCCGGGCCGACGTATCGACCGCGCGCAGGAATGCGTCGACAAACGGGATCAGCCGCTCAGCGGCCTTGCCGTCCGGCAGCTGGTACGCCACCTGTAGGATCTGGTGGGCGCCGTTGTCGATCAGCCCGGTCACGTCGCCGAGCGATTCGCCCTGCTCGTTGACCACGGCGCAACCGATCAGGTCGACCCAGTAAAACTCACCTTCTTCCGGCGCGGGAAAATCCGCACGCCGGATCCAGACGCGGCGGCCCTTGAGCATTTCCGCCACATTGCGATCCGAAACGCCGGTGGCTTGCGCCACCACGGTACCGCTATGTTCCCGCGACTGGGAAATCTTGACGCTGACCGCTTCCGCCGCCTCGGCAGGCGCCGTTACCACGCCGGCAGCCGGTGCACGCAGCAGCCACCAGCGGCGGGCATGCAGCAATGCGGAGGCGTCGTCCGCATGTGGCTGGACCTTGATCCAGCCCCGGATGCCGTATGCGGCGCCCACGTAGCCAACCTCGACGAGATCGTCGGGCAGGCTGTCCGTGAACAGCAGCGTGGCAGGCAGCTTTGCTGGCCGGCCGGCGGCACCACCTTGCGTGGCGGCAGTCGACAGGTTCAGCGGCTTGCGGCCGGTGGCGTTGCCAGTCACGTTGGCGGAGCGTCTTTACGCGTCAGCGCGCACCACATGCAGGTGCGCCTGAACAGCTATCAGGCAGCAGCCTTGACGGCGGCTTGCTTGACCAGGCGGGCAACGGTCGGCGACAGTTGGGCGCCAACGCCTTGCCAGTAGGCCAGACGGTCTTGCGCAACGCGCAGGCCTTCTTCCTTGTCGGAAGCCAGCGGGTTGTAGAAGCCAACGCGCTCGATGAAACGGCCATCGCGACGGTTGCGCGAATCGGTAGCAACGATGTTGAAGAACGGGCGCTTCTTGCTGCCGCCGCGAGCCAGACGGATTACGACCATGTTAATTCCTCGAAAAAACGGGGTGTGCGAACACGAAACGCAAGAGTATAGCCCACTTCCCGAGTCCAAACAAACACTTAGGGCTTTCCTGCACGATACCGCCCCTGCGGAGCGCAGTTGACGCAACACTTGCGGCATAGCATCGTGGCGAAAACCGCGAACCGGAGGTATGCCGTGAGCCCGAATCGACACTTTTCTGGCGCGAGGGGCCTGTGCCGGGCGATGGCCGTGCTCGCCCTTGGCATTTTCGCATGGAGCCAGCCTGCACAGGCTGCGCCGCCGATCAGCCATATCAAGCTGCCGCCCGGCTTCCGGATCGACGTATTGACTGACAAGGTGCCCGGTGCCCGCGGCATGGCGATGTCGCCGCAGGGCACCCTCTACGTTGGATCGCGCGGCGAGGGCAAGGTCTATGCGCTGGCATCGCCCCTGGCACCCGACCCGAAACCGCGTGTGATTGCCAGCGGACTCACCATGCCCGCCGGGGTGGCGTTCCGCGATGGCTCGCTTTTTGTGTCGTCCACATCACGTATCGTTCGCCTCGACGATATCGAGACACGACTCGATTCCCCGCCAAAGCCGGCGATAGTCAACGATACCTTTCCCACCGATACGCATCACGGCTGGAAGTTTATTGCCTTCGGGCCCGATGGTTATCTGTACGTACCGGTCGGCGCGCCCTGCAACATCTGCGCGCGCGACGAAAACCGCTACGCCAACATCATGAAGATGAAGCCCGATGGCTCCGATCTGCAGGTCGTGGCGAAGGGCGTGCGCAACACGGTGGGATTTGCCTGGCATCCGGCCTCGCACGAACTCTGGTTCACCGACAACGGCCCGACTGGCTCGGCGACGACCAGCCCGATGACGAACTGAATCGGCTGACGCAGCCGGGCCAGCATTTCGGATTTCCCTATTGCCATGCCGGCGACATCGCCGATCCCGAGTTCGGCAAGCAGCGCCCCTGCTCGACCTTCGTGCCGCCCGTGGCCAAGCTGGGCGCGCACGTTGCGGCGCTGGGCATGCGGTTCTATACGGGCACCCAGTTTCCGGCCGAATACCGCCAGAACAACATCTTCATCGCCGAACACGGCAGCTGGAATCGCTCCGAACGCAGCGGCTATCGCATCGTGCGCGTCGTGGTGGACGATAAAGGCCGAGCCGTGCGCCAGGAAGTGTTTGCCGAAGGATGGCTGCACAACGGCATTCCGTGGGGCCGCCCGGTCGATGTCCAGGTCGCGCCCGATGGTTCCTTGTTGGTCAGCGACGACATGGCCGATGCCATCTACCGCATCCGCTATGCGCCCTGAAACAGGCCTCTAATCGCCGCCAGGCGAGGCCCGGCGCGGGGTCCCGGCGGACGCGCCAAACGTGGCAAAAATGACGAAACAATCCGTTACACCAGTAACGGGTTTCGCCTAGGCCATCACAGCCTCGCTGCGTACCATGAATCCAACGCCTGACTCATCACCTGCTACAGGACATTGGGATTCCGCATGCTTACCCGCCCCCACCTGCGCCATCTGGTGGCTGGTACCGTGGCCGTCATCGGCCTGGTTGGCACAGTTGCCACCAGCCACGCACAAGTTGCCTTCTGGCAGCGCGCCTTCGCCGAGCAGCCGGTGCGTATGGGCCGTGTGGGCGCCGGCTGGGACGTTGCCAGCGTTCGCGCGGAAAACCGCGACCACGTACAGGCCCAGATCGACCGGATGGAACAGCGCGCCCGTAACGACGACCGCCTGAGCGGCCGGCCGCCCGGCCCTGGCGGCCAGACCGATGAACGGTCCGCACGCCAGGCTGGCGGTGCCGATCGCAACAGCGGTGGCGATGCTTCGATGCGCGGCACCGAGATGCGCCCCGCCCATGTCGGTCCCGGCTGGCAGGCGCGCGGCCGCGACGGCGGACGCTGACGCACTTTCCCGCAAGCCCATCCCCCAGGCCGGAACTTCCGGCCTTTTTTCATGGTCAGTCTTGATGTGCGTGCCAGAAAACGCCGCACAGGCTGCCGCCCGGCGCTGTCCGGGGACGTCCAGCGTGCCGTTGTTGCGCAGACGGCAATCAAATTGACCTGCCTCTGCCCGGCACCCACTGTCCGGGCCCCGGAGGCTGGGCGCGGCCTCCACAAGAACGATCTGTCGAGGTTCATCATGTACCCCCTACTTCACGACCTGGCCCGACACGCGGGCCAGTTGTCATTGTCGCTGCTGTTCATGCTGATGCTGACCGTGGTGCTGTACAGCGAAACGCATATCTCCAAAATGGTGGCCGGCGCGCTGGCATCGATCTGGCCGTCCTGACGCTACAATGGGCGCCGATGCCGCCGGCATCGAAGGGATTTTCCGTTCGCCCAGCCTCGCCTACGATGCCTGCCGCCAGCCAAGCCCCCGCCATTGCCCGTGAACCCGCCAGCCCACCCACAACGCGTGGCGGAAAATCCAAATTGATCACCGTCGCGCTGGCCTTCCTGCTTGGCAGCCTCGGGGCGCATCGCTTTTATCTGAAGGGCCTGCGTGACCCGTTCGGCTGGACCCATCTGCTGGCCACGACGGCGGGTGCCATCGGCGTCGCATCGATGATTGTGGGCACGGGAAGTCCGGTTCTGAACTGGATCTTTGCCGTGGCGGGTGGCGTATCGGTCATCAGCGCATTCCTGACCGCCATCGTGTTCGGGCTGCGGCCCGACGACAAATGGGATGCCCGCTATAACGCGCACGGCACGCCCACGCGCTCGGGCTGGCCGGTGGTAATTCTCGTCATCCTGTCACTGATGATTGGCACGGGCCTGCTGATGGCCGGGCTGGCGATCAGCTTCCAGACCTTCTTCGAATCGCAGGTCGAGGCCGCCAAGGCGCTGTCACAGGAATAACGCCCCGCCGCGGCATCCGTCCGGCAATGCCCTTCGATCCGCTCGACATCGCCGTGTTGTCCATGGATGGCATTGACCGATCGCAAGCCCGCTCGCAATAAGCCTGTCGATAACTCGTAAAACGACCATACTGCTTAGGTCCAAATGACAGGCGGCACTGCACCGCTGCAGCGCTGCGAAGGAGACGCTGATGGAACATCCCAGTTACGAGGAAGGACGCCTGGCCGCGATTGCGGTGCGCCTGGCCATGTCGTCGGGCTTGCCGCCCACCAGTGCCAGGGCGGCACTGGAACTTGCCTGCCGCATGATCGACGACAGCCTGGATGCACCGGCCACTGCACGCAAGGAAACTCAGAAGAGCGAGCCTTGCCTGTCTTCGCCGCCGCACGGCCGCGTGGAGCGCGTCGGTCTGGGCGGTGGCCTGAACCGCGACGTGTCCAGCTCGAAGCGGTTATAGCGAAACCCGAGCCGATCCGCGGCCTTGTAGAACCGTTGCCGGATCAGATCGGCCCAGATTCCCGTGCCGCGCATGCGCGAAGCGAAATCGGCGTCGTAATCCTTGCCGCCGCGCATGTCGCGTACGCGGTTCATGACCCGCTCGGCACGGTCGGGAAAATGCGCCTGCAGCCATTCCTGGAACAGCGGGCGCACTTCCCACGGCAAACGCAACACGATGTAGTTCGCGTAGACCGCCCCCGCGTCATGCGCGGCTTCCAGAATTCTTTCCAGATCGGGCTCCGTGATGAACGGGATGACCGGCGCCACACTCACGCCCACCGGAATGCCGGCATCGGTCAGTGCGCGGATCGTCCGCAGCCGGCGCGACGGCGTGGCGGCGCGGGGCTCCAGCGTGCGCGCCAGCCCGGCATCCAGGGTGGTGATGGTTACGGCCGCCACCGCCAGCCGCTGCCCAGCCATCGGCGCCAGCAGGTCGATGTCGCGTTCGATCAGCGATGACTTCGTGATCAGCGCCACCGGGTGATCGGTCTCATGCAGCACTTCCAGAACCCCGCGCGTGATGCGCTGCTCGCGCTCGATCGGCTGGTAGGCATCGGTGTTCACGCCCAACGCAATCGTCTCGCAGCGATACGAGGGCCGGGACAATTCGTCACGCAGGCGCTCCGCGGCATTGGCCTTGGCGTACAGCTTCGTCTCGAAATCGAGCCCCGGCGACAGGTCCAGGTAGGCGTGCGTCGGGCGCGCAAAACAGTAAATGCAGCCGTGTTCACAGCCGCGATACGGATTCAGTGACGTATCGAACGGGATATCGGGCGATGCATTGCGCGAGAGGATCGATCTGGCCTGCTCGCGCGTCACCTGCGTAACCAGTCTGGGCGGCAGCGCCGCGTCTGGACCCGTCCCATCGCCGGCTGTGGATTCCTCGGGCGCCAGCCAGCCATCGTCGAACGCCTCGCGCTGATCTCGCTCGAAGCGTCCCTGCAGGTTGCTGACAGCGCCGCGGCCCTTTCGGGGCGGCATGGGAATCGGAGGCATGGGCGGGTCTGGGGGCGATGAAATACTGTATGAATATACAGTATCGATGACCGGGACCCAAGCGCGATTTCAGGCCGTGCCGGATACGCTGCTTTCCTTGGCGTCCACCGCAATCGCCAGCGTTTCCTTGATTTCTTCCATCACGACGTAGCTCTTCGACTGCGCGGCGCCGGGCAGTTGCAGCAGGATGTCGCCCAGCAGCCGGCGGTACTCGCCAATCTCGCGGATGCGTGCCTTGATCAGGTAATCGAAATCGCCGGACACCAGATGGCACTCCAGCACTTCGGGGATGCGCAGCACCTCGCGCCGGAACTGCTCGAACATGTTGCCCGACTTGTTGTTCAGCGATATCTCGACGAACACCAGCAGCGCGCTGCCCAGCAGGGCCGGATTCAGCCGCGCGTAGTAGCCCATGATGACGCCGTCGCGCTCCAGCCGCTTTACGCGCTCGATGCAGGGCGTGATCGTCAGTCCCACGGCCTCCGCCAGGTCTTTCATCGATATCCGGCCATCGCCCTGCAGCACCCCGAGGATCTTGCGATCCAGGCGGTCCAGGGAGCGGATCGGCTGGCGGCTCGTTCTCATGAATCTTTCCTGTTTTTTTAAGAAATTCGCGAACTAAGACTGCTTCGAAGTCAATAGTATAGAAGCGAATTCTTCTATAGCCTTACTTGGCAGTACGGAGCCCCCGAAAATGCGCGTTCTTGTTCTTGGCAGTGGCGTGATTGGCGTCACCAGTGCGTGGTACCTGGCCCGTGCCGGTCACGAAGTGACCGTGGTGGACCGCGAAGGCGGCCCGGCACTTGGCACCAGCTTTGCCAATGCCGGCCAGATCTCGCCGGGCTATGCGTCGCCATGGGCCGCTCCGGGCGTGCCGCTGAAGGCGATCAAGTGGATGTTCCAGGAACATGCGCCGCTGACCATCAAGCCTGATGGCTCGCTGTTCCAGTTGCAGTGGATGTGGCAGATGCTGCAGAACTGCACGGCCGACCGCTATGCCGTGAACAAGGAACGCATGGTGCGCCTGGCCGAGTACAGCCGTGACTGCATCCGCACGCTGCGCGCCGAGACCGGCATTGCCTACGAAGGCCGCCAGCAGGGCACGCTGCAGGTGTTCCGCACCGATGCGCAGATGGAAGCCGCCGCGCGCGACATCGCCGTGCTTGAAGAAGCGGGCGTGCCCTACGAATTGCTCTCGCGCGACGAACTCGGCGCGAGCGAACCGGCCCTTGCCGCCGCTGGCCAAAAGCTGGCGGGCGGCTTGCGCCTGCCGAACGATGAAACCGGGGACTGCCAGCTGTTTACCGAACGGCTGGCAGCCATGGCTGCATCGATCGGCGTGCAGTTCCAGTACAACCGGTCGATCGACGGCCTGCTGACCCAGGGCGACGCCGTGACCGGCGCCATCGTCGGCGGCGAGCCGATGCTGGCCGATGCCGTGGTGGTGGCACTGGGCAGCTGGTCCACGCCGTTCGTGAAGCCGGTGCTGCCGGGCCTCTCGAATCTGCCGGTCTATCCGCTCAAGGGCTTCTCGATCACGGTGCCGCTGCTCGATGCCGACAAGAGCCCGGTGTCGACGGTGCTCGACGAAACGTACAAGGTGGCGATTACGCGCTTCGACGACCGTATCCGCGTGGGCGGCATGGCACAGATCGTCGGCTACGACCGCTCGCTCGATCCGAACAAGCGCCGCACGCTCGAACACGTGGTGACCGACCTGTTCCCGGGTGCCGGCGATGTGAGCCGTGCCACGTTCTGGACCGGCCTGCGTCCGATGACGCCGGACGGCACGCCCGTGGTGGGCCCTGCGGGCATTCGCGGCCTGTGGCTCAACACCGGCCACGGCACGCTGGGCTGGACCATGGCTTGCGGCTCGGGCAAGTTGCTGTCCGACCTGGTATCGGGCACGCGCCCGGCGATTCGCGCCGACGACCTGTCGGTGGATCGCTATCGCAAGCCGACGCGCACGCACCATGTGCCCCGTCCGGTGGCGGCCTGATTTCCTGGGCTGCAGAGACAGGAAGGGCGACCCGCGGGTCGCCCTTTTCGTATTGCTACGATGGCGTGACGCGCGTCAGAACTGGTCGGCCGTCATGGCCTTGATCGGCTCCGCGCCTTCCACGATGGCCGCGCGCAGCGACGAGGCCTGCGACAGGATGTGCTGGCCGAAGAAGTACGCGGTGGCGATCTTGGCGTCGTAGAACGCCGGATCTTCCTCACGCTTCGCATCGGCCGCCAGCATGGCGCGGCCCAGTTGCCAGCCCGACAGCACGATGCCGCAGAGCTTCAGGTAAGGCACGCTGCCGGCAAACACCGCGTTCGGGTCGCCCTTGGTATTTTCCACCACGAATTGCACCACGGCTTCCAGCGCCTCGCGGCCCAGCTTCAGCTGCGCCTGCACGGCCTTGAACGACGCGCCGCCATGCTTGCCCAGTTCGGCTTCGGTTTCGGCGATCTTCGCGCAGAGTGCACGCGCCACGGCGCCGCCGTCGCGCACGGTCTTGCGACCGACCAGGTCGTTGGCCTGGATGGCCGTCGTGCCTTCGTAGATCGTCAGGATGCGGGCGTCGCGATAGTGCTGCGCCGCGCCCGTTTCCTCGATGAAGCCCATGCCGCCGTGGACCTGCACGCCCAGGCTCGTCACGTCGATCGACAGCTCGGTACTCCAGCCCTTCACCACCGGCACCAGGAACTCGTAGAGCGCCATGTTCTCGCGGCGCACGGCTTCATCGGGATGCTGGTGGGCGATGTCGCTGGCGGCGGCGGCCACGTAGGCCACGGCGCGGGCGCCTTCGATCAGCGCGCGCATCGTCATCAGCATGCGCTTGACGTCAGGATGATGGATGATCGTCACCGCCTCGCGCGCCGATCCATCCACCGGCCGGCTCTGCACGCGATCCTTCGCGTACGCCACGGCCTGCTGGTAGGCGCGCTCGGAAATCGCAATGCCCTGCATCCCTACCGCGAAGCGCGCCGAGTTCATCATGATGAACATGTACTCGAGGCCGCGGTTCTCCTCGCCCACCAGCGTGCCGATGGCACCGCCATGGTCGCCGAACTGCAGCACGGCCGTGGGGCTGGCCTTGATGCCGAGCTTGTGCTCGATCGACACGCACTGCACGTCGTTGCGCTCGCCCAGCGAACCATCGGCGTTCACCTTGAACTTCGGCACGATGAACAGCGAGATGCCCTTCACGCCTTCAGGCGCGGTCGGCGTGCGCGCCAGCACCAGGTGGACGATGTTGTCCGCCATGTCGTGCTCGCCATACGTGATGAAGATCTTGGTGCCGAAGATCCTGAACGTGCCATCGCCCTGCGGCTCGGCGCGCGTGCGCACCGCGGCCAGGTCCGACCCGGCCTGCGGCTCGGTCAGGTTCATCGTGCCCGTCCACTCGCCCGAGATCAGCTTGGGCAGGAAAGTGGCCTTCTGTTCATCGCTCCCGGCTGTCAGCAGTGCCTCGATGGCGCCGTCGGTCAGCAGCGGGCACAGCGCGAACGACAGGTTCGCACTGTTCAGCATTTCGATGCACGGCGTGGCCACCAGCTTGGGCAGGCCCTGGCCTTCGAACTCGGCCGGATGCAGCACGCCCTGCCAGCCGCCTTCGCCAAACTGGCGGAACGCGTCCTTGAAGCCGGCCGTGGTGGTGACCACGCCATCCTTCCAGCTGCTGGGGTTGAGGTCGCCCGGACGGTTCAGCGGCGCCACCACCTGTTCGTTGAACTTGGCGGCTTCTTCGAGCACGGCCTGCGCCGTATCGGGGGTTGCCTCTTCATAGCCGGGCAACTGGCTGATCTGTTCAAGCCCTGCCAGTTCGTTCATGACGAACTGCATGTCCTTGAGTGGTGCGCGATAGGTCATCGTATGTCTCCACGATCCTGCAAAAAAGCCGCTCGCGGGAAGCTACCCGGAACGGCTTTATAGTAGTTCTGCTTGCGGCCGGTTCAATGCGATGTCGAACCGGCCGGTCGGGCTTTGTCAGCCCAGTGCTGCCACCAGCTCGGGCACCACGGTGTTCAGGTCGCCCACCAGGCCGTAGTCCGCCACCGAGAAGATCGGAGCTTCCGCGTCCTTGTTGATCGCGACGATCACCTTGGAGTCCTTCATGCCGGCCAGATGCTGGATCGCGCCCGAGATACCGACGGCGATGTACAGCTGCGGGGCCACGATCTTGCCGGTCTGGCCCACCTGGTAGTCGTTCGGCACGAAGCCGGCATCGACTGCGGCACGCGATGCACCCAGCGCGGCGCCGAGCTTGTCGGCCAGCGGCGTCAGCACCTTGGTGTAGTTCTCGCCCGAACCCACGCCACGGCCACCGGAGACGATGATCTTGGCGGCGGTCAGTTCCGGACGGTCGCTCTTGGTCACTTCACGCGACACGAATTGCGAGATGCCCGCGTCGGCCACGGCCGGCAGCGTTTCCACCGCAGCCGAGCCACCCTCGGCGGCGGCCGGGTCGAATGCCGTGCCACGCACCGTGATCACCTTGATCTTGTCTGCCGACTTGACCGTGGCGATGGCGTTGCCGGCGTAGATCGGACGCTCGAACGTATCGGGCGAATCCACCTTGGTGATGTCCGACAGTTGTGCAACGTCCAGCTTGGCTGCCACGCGCGGCAGGATGTTCTTGCCCGAAGCCGTCGCCGGGGCGACGATGTGCGAGTAGTCGCTGGCGATGGCCAGGATCTGCTCGCCCACGTTTTCGGCCAGGCCGTCGGCAAAGTACGGTGCGTCGGCCAGCAGGACCTTCGCCACGCCAGCGATCTTCGCGGCGGCGTCGGCGGCAGCTTTGGCGTTGGAACCGGCCACCAGCACGTGGACGTCGCCGCCGCACTGGGCGGCAGCCGTCACGGCGTTCAGCGTGGCGGCCTTGATCGATTGATTGTCGTGTTCAGCAATGACAAGTGCAGTCATGTTCTTTTCTCCCCCGCGCTCAGATAACCTTGGCTTCCGACTTCAGCTTTTGCACCAGCGTGGCAACGTCCGGCACCATCACGCCGGCGCTGCGCTTGGCAGGCTCGACAACCTTGACGGTCTGCAGGCGCGGCTTCACATCGACGCCGAGGTCTTCCGGCTTCACGGTATCCAGCGGCTTCTTCTTCGCCTTCATGATGTTCGGCAGCGTCACGTAGCGCGGCTCGTTCAGGCGCAGGTCGGTGGTCACCACGGCCGGCAGCTTGACCGACAGCGTTTCCAGACCGCCATCCACTTCACGCGTCACCGAAGCCTTGCCGTCGGCCACCACCACCTTCGAGGCAAACGTGGCTTGCGGCAGGCCGGCCAGCGCGGCCACCATCTGGCCGGTCTGGTTCGAGTCATCGTCGATGGCCTGCTTGCCCAGGATCACCAGGCTCGGCTGTTCCTTGTCGATCAGTGCCTTCAGCAGCTTGGCCACGGCCAGCGGCTGCAGGTCTTCGTTCGACTCCACCAGGATGCCGCGGTCCGCGCCAATGGCCATCGCGGTACGCAGGGTTTCCTGGCACTGGGCCACGCCGCACGACACGGCGATTACCTCGGTGACGACGCCGGCTTCCTTCAGGCGCACGGCCTCTTCGACGGCGATTTCGTCGAACGGGTTCATGCTCATCTTGACGTTGGCCAGGTCAACGCCCGAGCCATCCGACTTCACGCGGACCTTGACGTTGTAGTCCACCACCCGCTTGACTGCGACGAGTACTTTCATGCGCTCACTCCACTGATAGCTGATAGTTCCAAAGTTTTTGAATCGCTCGCCATTATAACCACCGGGGTGGCGACTCTCTTGTTTTTCGAACGATCGTACTATTTTATAGACAAAGAATTGCCGGGCATAGCCGGCAATCCAAAAAATTCATCCCGATTGTGCCGCAGGATGCCCTGCGGGCCCATAGTTTGGATGAAAACTTCCAGAAATTACCAAGCGGTAATCACGGATTCCTTAAAAGTGCTTTGCACGTACTGCTTGATCTCGGGCGAGTGGTAAGCCTTCACCAGCTTCGCCACCCAGGGCTTGTCCTTGTCGGCGGCACGGATGGCGATCAGGTTGGCGTACGGACCCTTGGGGCCTTCCATCGCAATGGCGTCACGCGTAGGCGACAGACCGGCCGACTCGGCATAGTTGCCGTTGATGGCAGCGGCGTCCAGGTCGTCGAGCGAACGCGGCAGTTGGGCGGCGTCCAGTTCCACGATCTTGATCTTCTTCGGGTTCTCGACGATGTCCAGCGGTGTGGCTTTCAGGCCGGCGTCCGGGCGCAGCTTGATCAGACCCTTGGCCTGCAGCAACAGCAGACCGCGGCCACCGTTGGTGGGATCGTTCGGCACACCCACGCGGGCGCCCTGCCTGATCTGGTCGAGCGACTTGATCTTCTTCGAGTAGACGCCCATCGGGAACGTCACCGTGAAGGCGACATGCGTGAACTTGTAGCCGCGATCCTTGATCTGGGCTTCCAGGTACGGCAGATGCTGGTAGCTGTTGGCGTCGAGATCGCCGGCGGCCAGCGCCGCGTTGGGCTGGATATAGTCGCTGAATTCCACCACCTGGATGTTCAGGCCGTCCTTGGCCGCCACCTTCTTGACCTGCTCCATGATCTGCGCGTGCGGGCCACCCGTGACGCCGATCTTGATCGGCTTGTCCTGCGCGAACGCACCAGCCGACACCACCACACCCAGCGCGACGATGGCGCTCTTGATCATACTACGACGTTGCATTTGCGATTTACCCCTGAGTTTCCCTGCTTATGAATGGTTGTGAATCAACGATGGCTGATCCGGCGAACCAGCCAGTCGCCAAAGCTCTGCACGGCCTGGACGAACACGATCAGGATCAGCACCACGGCCACCATGATCTCGGTGATGTACCGCTGGTAGCCGTAGCGGATGCCCAGGTCGCCGAGCCCGCCGCCGCCGATGGCGCCAGCCATGGCCGAATAGCCAACCAGGCTCACGAACGTGATCGTCAAACCCGCCACGATGCCGGGCATGGCCTCGGGCAGCAGCACCTTCCAGACAATTTGGCCCGTGGTGGCGCCCATCGATTGCGCGGCCTCCACCAGACCCTTGTCTACCTCGCGCAGGGCGGCTTCCACCAGGCGCGCGATGAACGGCACGGCGGCGATGGTCAGCGGCACGATGGCCGCCGTGGTGCCGATCGACGAGCCGACGATAAAGCGCGTGAACGGGATCACCACCACCAGCAGGATGATGAACGGGATCGAGCGCACCGCGTTCACGACCACGCCAATCGTGCGGTTGAACAGCGGATGCGACAGCACGCCGCCGCGATTGGTCAGGTGCAGCAGCACGCCCAGCGGCACGCCCAGCAGCGAACCGACCACGCCCGAGATCGCCACCATCAGCAAGGTCTCGCCGAACGACGACAGGAACAGGTCAAACATTTCAGACCACATGTTCGATCTCCTCCACGACCACGCCCTGCGTCTGCAGATAGTCCATCGCCGCGCGCACCGCGGCAGGTTCGCCCGTGGCCATGATCGCCAGCGAGCCAAATGCCTGGCCCTGGATCTCGTCGATATGGCCATGCAGGATGTTGAAGTCCAGACCGTGCTGGCGAATGGCCTGTGCCAGCACCGGCTGGTCCACGTTCTCGCCGGTGAATGCCAGGCGGTAGACGTGGTCGCGGCCATTGCCGAGACGGCTTTCCACACGCTTGAGCACACTGGCCGGCAGTTCCTGCGCAATTACGTCGCCGATCATCGCGCGGGTCACCTCGTGCCGCGGACGCAGGAACACGTCGATCACGCGGCCCGATTCCACGACCTGCCCGGCTTCGAGCACCGCCACGCGGTCGCAGACCTGCTTGATGACCTCCATCTGGTGCGTGATCATGACAATGGTCAGGCCCAGTTCCTTGTTGATCTGCTTGAGCAGTTCCAGGATCGAGCGCGTGGTTTCCGGATCGAGCGCCGACGTGGCTTCGTCCGACAGCAGCACCTTGGGCTTGCTGGCGAGCGCCCGGGCAATGCCCACACGCTGCTTCTGTCCGCCGCTGATCTGCGCCGGATAACGGTCCCGCAGCTTCGACAGGCCGACCAGTTCCAGCAACGGCTCGACGGTCGCGGCGATCTCCTGCTTCGACTTGCCCGCCAGTTCGAGCGGCAGCGCCACGTTGTCATACACGGTGCGCGACGACAGCAGGTTGAAGTGCTGGAAGATCATGCCGATCTCGCGACGGGCCTCGCGCAGCGCGCCGTTGTTCAGCGCGGTGAGGTCCTGGCCGTCGACGATCATGCGGCCGCTGGACGGCCGGTTCAGCAGGTTGATGGCACGCACCAGCGTGCTCTTGCCGGCGCCGCTTCGGCCGATGATGCCGAAGATCTCGCCGGCGGCGATGGAGAGGCTGACATCGCGCAGGGCATGCACTTCCCCCGACCCGCCGGGGAACCGCTGCGAGAGTCCTTGCAGTTCGATCATGAAGAGAGAAAAGAAAACGGCAACAGCGCGGGGTCTCCTGCGGTGTTGCCGGTCTTATTTTTATGGAGCCCGCATTTTATGCGATCCGCTTCATACCTCAAACGAGATTTTTTCGATGGCTTTATGCGCTCACGTCATATAGAACGCTTTTGTGAATCGCATAAGTCATATTCAGGCTTCCATCAGCACCTTGAGATGGGCAAAGACGCTACGCGCCAGCGCGCTGAGGTTATAGCCGCCTTCCAGACAACTGACGATGCGACCCTGGGCGTGGGTCTTGGCCACCTGCACCAGTTGCTCGGTGATCCAGCTGTAGTCCTGCTCGACCAGCCCCATCTGGCCCAGGTCGTCCTCCCGGTGCGCGTCGAAGCCCGCCGAGATGAAGATCATCTCGGGCTTGAATTCGTTCAGACGCGGCAGCCAGATGGTTTCCACCACCTCGCGCACGGCCATACCATTCGTGTACGCCGGCAGCGGAATATTCGACATGTTCGTCGCCAGGTGCTCCGTGCCGCTGTACGGATAGAACGGATGCTGGAAGAAGCTGCACATCATGACCTGCGGGTCGTCGCGAAAGGCCGCTTCGGTGCCGTTGCCGTGATGGACGTCGAAATCGACTACCGCCACACGCTGCAGGCCATGGGCCGCGATGGCGTGCCGGGCCGCAATGGCCACGTTGTTGAAGAAACAGAAACCCATCGCATGGTCGGGCTCGGCGTGATGGCCGGGCGGACGCACGCAGCAGAATGCGTTTTCGAGCTGGCCCGCGATCACCGCGTCGGTGGCGGCCACGGCTGCACCGGCCGCATGGGTGGCGGCGGTGAGGGTGTGACAGTTCATCGACGTGTCGGGGTCGATCGGGTAGTAGCCGGTCGACGGGCTGTTGGCGCTCAGGCTGGCAACATACTCGTGCCGATGCACGCGCTCGATCTGCTGCGCGGTGGCGGCCGGGGCATCGCGCCGGTCGAGCAGGCCGTCCATCCCATGCGAAATCAGGTGGTCTTCGATGGCCTGCAGACGTTCCGGGCATTCGGGATGGAAAAATCCCATCTCGTGCTGCAGGAACGACGGATGCGTGTAATAACCCGTTGGCATTTTGGATTGTGGGTCAAGTTTGTCTCCAGCCGTTACGTTAGCACAGGACGTGCCCGGACTTGCGACGCCGGAACTTCGTAACCATCGCCCCGGAACGGGGCGTCGCGTGTATCGCATCCGCTATACTCGGTGCGACTTGCAAAGGACATCATGACCGACCAACAGCGTTCCTTGCGCCGCCCGCTATTGGGCGCCGCACTCACCGCTGCCGCATTGGGCCTGTGCGGCGTTTCTCCAGGGCTCCTGGCCGCCGGCCGTCGCCGCGTGAGTGTCCGGGAAGAGGAAATCGAACCGGGCCGCTATCAGAACCATCCGAAGACGCGGGCGTTCATCGACGAGATGGTGGCGCGCAACGGCTTTCAGCGTGCCGAACTGGAGTCGTATTTCAGCCAGGCCATGTATTCGGCCACGGTCTCGCGGCTGATCATGCCGCCGACCACGCCGGGCAAGAAGAGCTGGCGTGCGTACCGGTCGCGCTTTATCGAACCGATCCGCATCAATGCCGGTGTCCGCTTCTGGCAGCAGAACCGTGACGCGCTGCGCCGCGCGGAGGCCGAGTTCGGCGTGCCGGCATCGGTCATCGTCGGCATCATCGGCGTGGAGACGATCTACGGCCGCGACATGGGCACATTCCGCGTGCTGGACTCGCTGTCCACCCTGGCGTTCGACTACCCCGACACGCCCAATCGCGACGCCCGCACGACGCTGTTCCGCAACCAGCTGGCCGATTACCTGGTCTGGTGCCGCGACACCAGGACGGACGTGTTCTCGGTCCTGGGCTCATACGCCGGCGCCGTGGGCATTCCGCAATTCATGCCGACCAGCCTGCGCGAATACGCCGTCGACTACGACGGCGACGGCCATGTCGATCTGCGCAACAGCCCCACTGACGCCATCGGCAGCGTTGGCCGCTTCCTGCAACTGCATGGCTGGGAGCAGGGCCGCCCCGTGGTCTGGCGGATTGCCGGCGACGCCGGCAGCCTTGGCGTCGCCACGGCAGCGGCCGACGGCGAACCCTGGCCGACGCGCACCCTGAACCAGCTGACCAAGGCCGGGCTGCGCGTGGACGAACCGATCGACGTGCAGCGCGAAGGCGAAACAGGCGTCTTGGTCGTCGATCTGCCCACGCCGGAGCAGCCGACCGAGTACATGATCGGCCTGCGCAACTTCTATGTCCTGACGCGCTACAACCGCAGCTTCTTCTACGCGCTCGCGGTGTATCAGCTGGGCGAGGCGGTCAAGGCAGCGATGGGATGAACTGACTCGCCCGCCAATAAAGAAAAGCCCCGCGGCGATGCCGGCGGGGCTTTTTATTGGGTGGCGCCTGGGAACCAGGCGCTGCAATCAGGCAGGAAAGACGCCCGTCGACAGGTAGCGGTCGCCACGATCGCACACCACGAAAACGATCGTCGCATTCTCCACTTCCTCGGCGATGCGCAGCGCCACGCATAGCGCGCCAGCGGCCGAGATGCCGCAGAATATGCCTTCCTCGCGCGCCATGCGGCGTGCCATGTGCTCGGCATCGGCCTGGGTGACAGGCTCCTGGCGATCAATGAACTTCGGATCGTAGATCTTCGGCAGGTAGGCTTCGGGCCACTTGCGGATACCCGGGATACGCGAGCCTTCAGCGGGCTGAGCGCCGATGATCTGGATGGCGGGGTTCTTTTCCTTGAGGAAGCGCGACACCCCTGTGATGGTGCCGGTCGTACCCATTGCCGAGACGAAGTGGGTAATCCGGCCCTCGGTGTCCTGCCAGAGTTCCGGCCCCGTGGACTCGTAGTGTGCCAGCGGATTGTCCGGGTTGGCGAACTGGTCCAGGATCACGCCCTTGCCCTCGCGCTCCATGGCATCGGCCAGGTCGCGCGCATATTCCATGCCGCCCTTGACCGGGGTCAGGATGATTTCCGCGCCATAGGCCGCCATGCTCTGGCGACGCTCCAGGCTCAGGTCCTCTGGCATGATCAGCACCATGCGATAGCCGCGAATGGCGGCCGCCATGGCCAGTGCGATGCCTGTGTTACCCGAGGTGGCTTCGATCAGCGTGTCGCCAGGCTTGATCCGGCCGCGCTCTTCTGCACGGCGGATCATCGACAGCGCGGGGCGGTCCTTGACCGAGCCGGCGGGGTTGTTACCCTCGAGCTTGCCAAGGATCACGTTGCCGCGCGCTTCGATGGCGGCGCCGGGAATGCGCTGCAGTCGTACCAGCGGCGTGTTGCCGATGGTGTCTTCAATCGTTTTGTAGGCCATGGTGCGGGGAGGTCGGTTTTCGTCGGCCATTGTAATGCACCAACCTTACCCGCACCGGCGGCCGGGCCATTCGCCCAGTGCCGGCGCGCGCCGGTTCAGTGCGTCAGGCCCTGGTCTTCCGGATGGCGGTTGCCCAGCAGGTGGTACAGCAGGATCGCGCCAAACGTGGCCGTCCCGATGCCCCCCAGCGTCATGCCGCCGAATTTCAGCGTCAGATCGCCAGCGGCCACGGTCAGCGTCGCACCCACCGTGATCAGGTTGCGCGAGCTTGAGAAGTCCACATGGTTCTGCACCCAGATGCGCCCCGCCGTGGCCGAGATCAGGCCGAACACGACGATGGTCAGGCCCCCGATGACCGGACCGGGAATCGTCAGGATCAGCGCGCCGAACTTGGGAGAGAAACCGAGCAGGATCGCCACCGCCGCGGCCACCACGAAAATCAGCGTCGAATAGATGCGGGTGACCGCCATCACGCCCATGTTTTCGGCGTACGTGGTCACACCGGTGCCGCCGCCGGACGCCGACAGCATCGTGGCCACGCCATCGCCGATGAATGCGCGGCCGATGTACGGATCGAGATTGCGCCCCGTCATCACGCCAATGGCCTTGATATGGCCGAGATTCTCGGCCACCAGCACGATGGCCACCGGCGCGATCAGCAGCATCGCGTTGGCCTGGAAGACCGGCGCGGTGAACGCGGGCATGCCGAACCAGCTGGCTGCCGCCACGCCGGAGAAATCGATGGCGTGGCCCAGGCCCATCAGGTTGGTCGCCACGAAATACGCCAGGTAGCCCGTCAGGCCGCCAAGCAGCACCGGCAGGCGCCCCAGCATGCCCGGCGCCCGTACCGCGATCAGCCCCACGGCCAGCACCGTCAGCAGGCCCACCCAGGTATCGAGCGGCGCCCCGCTGACCGCCTTGACGGCCACCGGCGCCAGGTTCAGGCCGATGGCGGCGACGATGGCACCCGTCACCACCGGCGGCATCAGTTTTTCCACCCACGCGTAGCCCACGGTCTGCACGATCAGTCCGATGATCGTGTACACGGCGCCAGCGGCGATGATGCCGCCCAGGGCCACCGGGATATTCGGGTTCGGGCCGCTACCGCTGTAGCCGGTCGCCGCGATTACCACCGCAATGAACGCGAAGCTCGATCCCAGGTAACTGGGCACGCGGCCGCGCACGCAGAGGAAGAACAGCAAGGTGCCGATGCCCGAGAACAGGATCGCGATATTGGGAGGAAAGCCCATCAGGATCGGGGCAATCGCCGTGGAGCCGAACATCGCCACCACGTGCTGAATGCCCGCGAGAATCGTCTGACCTGCCGGCAGGCGTTCGTCGGGGGCGATCACCCCCTCGGTCTTGAGCCGCCACTTCGGCAGGAAACTCCCGTCGTCAATGCTGTCCTGGCCATTCGCCATGTTGTTCTCTCCCTGTCAGCGGTACGGCTGCGTTGCCGGTTGAATTATCGGTATGGAAAATCCGGGGTTGCGGGCCGGCGCCAGGCGTCGGCCCGCAACGGCGATGCGCATGATACCCCGCACCCCCGGTGGTGCAAATCGGGACTGCCGCGCGAAGACCACGCCAGCGAAGCACAACGCATACCAGCCCCGGGCTGTTGACCCGGAGCGGGCGCCCGCGTCAACGCGCTGGCGTGGTCTTCGGAGCCGCCTGCGGCGCCGGCTTCGGCGCGGGCTTGCCATCCTTGCGGGCTCCGGCCGTGGTGGCGGGCGACTTGCCGAACGTCAGGCCCGCTTCCTGGAGATTGGCCGCCGACTTCGCGCCCACTCCCGGCACGCGGTCTGCAAGGTCGGCAGCGTCCTGGAACGCCCCGTTCCTGTCGCGCTCCGCCAGAATCCGCTTGGCCGTTGCCGGGCCAATGCCCTTGATCGTGGTCAGCGCCACCTCGTCGGCGCTATTCACGTCGACCTCGGCATGGGCCGGCCCCGTGCCAGCCATGGCCAGCGTGAACGCCAGCGCCAGGCCGGCGCGCCGCCATGCGCGCAGCGCGCTTCGGGATGTGCTGGTCAGAAAGTTGCCGGTCCGGGCCGCCGGCGCGTGCGCCTGGCCAGCGTCGTACATCTTTTGCATCGATGAAACTCCTTTCCTTTCGGGTTGCTGTCCGCCGCCGGATGGCAACGGAAGCGGTCAGGATAGGAGTCCGATCGGACGTCGGAAATGGCTGGACACATGAGTTCACAATATCCGCGCGTTTGTGTGTCCAAGCGCGATATTGGCGATGCACTGCCGGACTTCTACGAGTCCGGCCAGCGCAGACCGTGGCGCGGGCGCGACACGGCCGTGGGCGGGCGCCCGTTTCAGCTACGGTCGAGCAGCCATTTGCAGTAGCGGCTCACGCCTTCCTGCACCGTCAGGAACGGTGCCTCGTAGCCGGCCGAGCGCAGGCGCGACACGTCGGACTGCGTGAAGCACTGGTACTTGCCGCGCAACGCGTCCGGAAACTTCACGTATTCGACCAGCCCTTCCTGCACCATGTCTTCCAGCGACAGGGGCGGCTTGTCTTCGGACTCGCGCAACGCATTCACCACCGACACCGCAATATCGTTAAATGGCTGCGAACGGCCCGTGCCAAGGTTGAAGATGCCGGACTTTTCCGGATGATCCAGGAAGTACAGGTTGACCTTGACCACGTCTTCCACCGACACGAAGTCACGGCTTTGCGTGCCCGGCGCGTAGCCGTTGTACTCGCCGAACAGCTTGACCGAGCCTTCGGCGCGGAACTGGTTGAAATGGTGGAACGCCACCGATGCCATGCGGCCCTTGTGGAACTCGCGCGGGCCGTAGACGTTGAAGTATCGGAAGCCAACGATTTGCGAATGCGCGGACGGCAGCCGGCGGCGCACCACCTGGTCGAACAGGAACTTCGAATAGCCGTAGACGTTCAGCGGCTTTTCGTACTCGCGGTCCTCGCGGAACATCGTAGAAGCGCCATAAGTGGCGGCCGACGACGCATAGAGGAACTGGGTGCCCTGCTCCAGGCAGGCTTCCATCAGCGCCAGCGTGTAGCGGTAGTTGTTCTCCATCATGTAGCGGCCGTCCGTTTCCATGGTGTCGGAGCAGGCGCCTTCATGGAATACCGCGCGCACATTGCCGAAATCGCCGCGCTTGAAACGCTCGACGAACTCGGCCTTGTCCAGGTAGTCGGCAATCTCGCAGTCCACGAGATTGTTGAATTTCTCGGCACGCGTCAGGTTGTCGACCGCGACGATATGCGATTCGCCGCGTTCGTTCAGGCCCTTGACGATATTGCTGCCGATAAAGCCGGCAGCGCCGGTCACGATGATGGTCATGGCAGATTCAGGCTAGCAGGCGCGCCTCAGGCAGCGCCAAACAATTCGGGATAAGTGACAACGGCGGTACCCAGCTTGCCGACGACGATGCTGCCGGCGCGGTTGGCATGCTGCACGGCTTCCTTGAGCGGCACACCGGCACCCAGCATGGTGGCCAGCGTGGCAATCACCGTGTCGCCGGCCCCCGATACATCATAGACTTCGCGCGCCTGGGCCGAGACATGCAGTACTTCAGCCTCGGTATAGAGCGTCATGCCCTCTTCCGAGCGCGTCAGCAGCAACGCTTCGAGCTGCAGTTCGCGGCGCAGGTTCTGGGCGCGGATGGTCAGGTCGGCCTCGGTCTTCCAGGCCCCCACCACGGCGCGCATCTCGGCGCGGTTCGGCGTGATCAGCGTGGCGCCACGGTAGCGCGAGTAGTCGTCGCCCTTGGGGTCGATCAGCACGGTGCGGCCGGCCGCGCGGCCCGCGTCGACCATGCGGCCGACATGGGTTAGCCCGCCCTTGCCATAGTCCGACAGCACCAGCACCTGATAGTCGTTGACCAGGGTCTGGTAGCGATCCTGTACCGAAGCCAGCACTTCGCTGGCCGGGGCGTTCTCGAAGTCCACCCGCAACAGCTGCTGCTGGTGCGCCACCACGCGCAGCTTGATGGTGGTGTTCAGGCTGGCGTCGCGATGCAGGTACGGCTGGACGTGGCTCTCGTTGAGCAGCGCTTCCAGCGTGCGGCCGGGCTCGTCGTCGCCCACCACGCCGAGCATGCCCACGCGGGCACCTAGCGCGGCCGCGTTGCGGGCCACGTTGGCGGCGCCGCCCAGGCGCTCGTCGCTGCGCTTGATCTGCACCACGGGCACGGGCGCTTCCGGCGAGATGCGCTCCACATCGCCGAACCAGTAGCGGTCCAGCATCATGTCGCCCACCACCAGTACCTGGGACTGGCGGATCTGGTCCTGCGGAATCGTGTTCTTGCTCATGAACTTCCCTTTGCGACGCGCCGTGCCGTGACGGTGCGGCGGGTCGGTCTGGTTACGCGGTTGAAACGAATCAGTGCGCGGCGGTGGAGCGCCCGATCGCGTGATATTCGATGCCGGCCTGAGCCATGGCATCCGGTTCATAGAGGTTGCGGCCGTCGATGATGACCGGCGTCTTGAGCAACGCGCGGATCTGCGAGAAATCGGGGCTGCGGAAAACCTTCCACTCCGTCACGATCACCAGCGCATCGGCATCCTTCAGCACGTCCATCTGGGCGTCGCAGAATTGCAGGCGATCCATGCCGCCGGGGATGTCGGCCAGGTCGGCTTCCAGCACGCGGCGGGCCTCGTGCATCGCTACGGGATCGTGCACGCGCAACGACGCGCCGCGCGATACCAGCTCACGGGCCAGCACGCGGGCGGGCGCCTCGCGCATGTCGTCGGTATTGGGCTTGAATGCCAGGCCCCAGACGCCGAAAGTCTTGCCGGTCAGGTCGTCACCAAAGCGATTGACCACCTTGCGGCCCAGCACCTGCTTCTGTGCATCGTTGACGGCCTCCACGGCCTCCAGCACCCGCATGGGCTTGCCGTAGGCACTGGCCGTGCGCATCAGCGCCTGCACGTCCTTGGGAAAGCAGGAGCCACCGTAGCCCGCGCCGGCATACAGGAAGCTGTAGCCGATGCGGGGATCGGAGCCGATGCCCATCCGCACCAGCTCGATGTCGGCGCCCACTTCGTCGGCCAGGTTGGCCAGCTCGTTCATGAACGAGATGCGCGTGGCCAGCATCGAATTGGCCGCGTACTTCGTGAATTCGGCCGAGCGCACGTCCATGTAGAACGTGCGCTCGTGGTTGCGGTTGAACGGCGAGTACAGCTGACGCATGATGGCCTGCGCGTGGCGGCCGGCGACGTCAGGCGCACAGCCCAGCACGATGCGGTCCGGACGCATGAAGTCTTCCACGGCGGCGCCTTCCTTCAGGAACTCGGGGTTGGACACCACCGAGTACTGCAGGTCTTCGAGCCCGCGCGCGGCCAGTTCCTCGCGGATCACGGCCGCCACGCGGTCGCCGGTGCCCACGGGCACGGTCGACTTGTCCACTACCACCTTGAAACCGGTCATATGGCGACCGATGTTGCGCGCGGCGGCCAGCACGTACTGCAGGTCGGCCGAGCCGTCCTCGTCAGGCGGGGTGCCCACGGCAATGAACTGCACGTCGGCATGCTCGACACTGGCTGCCACATCGGTGGAAAACGTCAGCCGGCCCGCCGCGCGGTTGCGGTCGATCAGTTCCTTCAGGCCCGGTTCGTAGATGGGCACGCCACCGGCGTTCAGCAGGGCGATCTTCTTTTCGTCGACATCGAGGCAGAACACGGAATTGCCGAGTTCTGCCAGGCAGGCACCGGTAACGAGGCCAACATAGCCGCTGCCGATAATCGTAACTTTCATTGCGGAAGCTCCAGGGAATTCAGGGTCGCTTGAGATGTATTAGCCAAGCGCTTCGGAGCGGCGCGGCGCATAGGTCTCCCAGCGATTGCAGCCGGGGCACTGCCAGTAGAAGAGCCGGGCGCGGAAGCCGCATTCGCGGCAGGTATAGCGCGCCAGGTTACGGGTGCGAAGTTGCAGCAGGTCGCGGATCGCCGCGATTTCCTTCGTCTGGTCGTCCGGATCGGCGTCCGCGGCCGCGCCATCGGCCGGCGCCTCGCCATTGGCACCGACAGGCTGCTGCGCCTTGATCTCGTCCGCCTGCGCCTCGAAATACCGGGTCAACGCCAGCAGCGTCGGCTGGCGGCGCAACTGGTCGCGCATCAGCGCGGTGGCGGCCACGGGGCCGTTCGCTTCGAGTTCGGTGCGATAGGCGGTATCGAGCAGCTCCGGCGCCAGCTTGGTCTTGAGAAGTTCGCGCAGCCACTGCAGGGCCTTGCCCTGCTCGCCCAGCGTCGCGTAGGCCTTGACCACGCGGTCGGCCACCAGCGGCAGATAGGCGGCATCCTGGCTTTCGATCCCGAGCCAGTGCTCCAGCGCGCCGGTCTGGTCGCCGGCCGCGGCGGCCACGTCGCCCAGCAGGATCGGCGCACGCACGTTGGCCGGGTTTTCCTCGCGGGCGCGACGCAGCCATTCCATGGCTTCTTCGGGTTTCTTCTTCTGCAGCGCGTCCTGCGCCAGCTCACAACAGAACTGGGCAATCTGCACGCGGTAGTCCTTCTGGTCCAGCGTCTGCAGTTCGCGTGCGGCGTCGATGGCCTTCGACCATTCTTTCTCGACTTCGTACAGTTCCAGCAGCACGCGCTTGGCCGATGCCGCGTACGGGCCGGACATCAGCCGGCGCAGCGACTCCTCGGCGCGGTCCAGCAGACCGGCGCGCAGGAAGTCCTGCCCCAGCTCATAGAGTGCGTGCTCACGTTCGGGCTCGGGAAGGTCTGGCCGGGTGGCCAGGTTCTGATGCACGCGAATCGCGCGTTCGGTCTCGCCACGCCGGCGGAACAGCGCACCCAGCGCAAAGTGCAGTTCGGTGGTCTCGGGGTCAAGACGCGCCACCTCGACAAAGGCATCGATGGCCTTGTCGGGTTGCTCGTTGAGCAGGAAATTGAGGCCTTTGAAATACGAACGCGGCAATGCGCCCTGTTCGCTCATCAGCTGGCGCAGGTCGAAGCGCGCCGCCATCCAGCCAAGGCCAAATACAAGTGGCAGCGCCAGCAGCCACCAGGTTTCAAACATCATGGGTCAGACTTTCGGACCGACTACGTTATAAGGTACGCCCGGCTTGGCCTCGGGCGGCACGACATCCACCGCCGGCGTGGCACGCGCCGCGCCCAGGGCACGACGCAGGCGCGATGCTTCCATGCGCTGGCGCATCAGCCCCGGCGCCACGGCTGCCAAAGCGGCCACGATGCCCAGCCCGAACGCAGCCAGCAGGATCAGGATCAGCGGGGCGTGCCAGACTGCACCGAAGAAAAGCTGCAGGTCGGCATCGCCGGTATTGCGCAGTGCCAGCACGAACAGGAGCACGAACAGGACGATGCGAAAGATCCAGGTGATGAGTTTCATGCGGTGAATGCGATCGGATCAGGGGTGCACAACCGGTCACGCGACAGCGCTCCGGCGCGCCCGGCCAAGGATTCCCGGCATTGTAGCGGAATCACTTCTCGCAGACCGTAACGATTGGTCGCCACGCGCGCCGCCCAACGCAGTGAGCGGCCGTCATCCGCGCGCAAACAAAAAACGCCCCCGAAGGGGCGTTTTTCAACAGACTTGCCAGTATGGCGAGCATGCATCAGGAACGGACCAGATTGAGCTGATTGTCCTCGTGCAGGCCGGCCGGAGCCGGTTGCGACGGGGCCAGCGACTGCCCTGCCTTGCCGTGCGGCGCCTGACCGTTGACGGTCGCGACGCCACCTTGTGGCGATACAGGGCGGTCTACCCGCTCCCGCAACTCCTTGCCCGCCTTGAAATGCGGCACCCGCTTTTCGGGCACCAGCACGCGTTCGCCGGACTTGGGGTTGCGGCCCACGCGAGGCGGCCGCCGGTTCAGACCAAAGCTGCCGAAGCCGCGGATCTCGATGCGATGGCCATCGGCCAGGGCTTCGGACATTGCGTCGAGAATCGTTTTCACCGAGATGTCCGCATCCCGCAGCAGCAACTGCGGAAAACGGGCAGCCAGTTTTTCGACGAGCTCGGACTTGGTCATGGGCGGTCTCGCTTCGCGCGGCGCTCTAAATTACTGGTTTTCCTGGCCCAGC
This sequence comes from Ralstonia sp. 25mfcol4.1, assembly GCF_900104095.1. GTDB lineage: Bacteria > Pseudomonadota > Gammaproteobacteria > Burkholderiales > Burkholderiaceae > Cupriavidus. Next base: position 225,161 of record NZ_FNJO01000002.1, read on the forward strand.
TTGGCCTTCAGCAGCGCGCCCAGGTTGGTCGTGCCAGCCGTGCCGGTGTCAGCCTGGAACTTCTGCATCGCTTCCTGCTGCTCTGCGCTGTCCTTGGCCTTGATCGACAGGTTGATGTTGCGCGACTTGCGGTCGACGTTCACCACCAGGGCGGTGATCTGCTCGCCTTCCTTCAGCACGTTGCGGGCATCTTCCACGCGGTCAGCGGAGATTTCCGATGCGCGCAGGTAGCCTTCCACGTCGTCAGCCAGTTGCACCACGGCGCCCTTGGCATCAACAGCCTTGATCGTGCCGTTGACGAGCGAACCCTTGTCGTTGGCCGAGATGAAGTTGTTGAACGGATCGCCCGACAGCTGCTTGATACCCAGCGAGATGCGTTCCTTGTCGACGTCGATGCCCAGAACGACAGCTTCCACTTCGTCGCCCTTCTTGTACTTGCGCACGGCTTCTTCGCCCGACTCTTGCCACGACAGGTCCGACAGGTGAACCAGGCCGTCGATGCCGCCCGGCAGACCGATGAACACGCCGAAGTCGGTGATCGACTTGATCTGGCCCGTCAGCTTGTCGCCCTTCTTGTGGTTGCGGCTGAAATCGTCCCACGGATTGGCCTTGCACTGCTTCATGCCCAGGCTGATACGACGCTTGTCTTCGTCGATATCCAGAACCATGACTTCGACTTCGTCGCCCAGCTGGACAACCTTCGACGGGGCCACGTTCTTGTTGGTCCAGTCCATTTCCGACACGTGGACCAGGCCTTCGATACCGGCTTCGATTTCCACGAATGCGCCGTAGTCGGTCAGGTTCGTCACCTTGCCGAACAGACGCGTGCCTTGCGGGTAGCGGCGCGAGATGCCCACCCACGGATCTTCGCCCAGTTGCTTCACGCCCAGCGAGACGCGGTTCTTTTCCTGGTCGAACTTGAGGATCTTGGCGGTGATTTCCTGGCCAACCGACAGCACTTCGCTCGGGTGACGCACACGACGCCATGCCAGGTCGGTGATGTGCAGCAGGCCGTCGATACCGCCCAGGTCCACGAACGCGCCGTAGTCGGTGATGTTCTTGACGATACCGTTGACGATCGCGCCTTCCTTCAGCGTTTCCATCAGCTTCTGGCGCTCTTCGCCCAGCGTGGCTTCCACCACGGCGCGGCGCGACAGCACGACGTTGTTACGCTTGCGGTCGAGCTTGATGACCTTGAATTCCAGGGTCTTGCCTTCGTACGGCGTGGTGTCCTTGATCGGACGCACGTCGACGAGCGAACCGGGCAGGAAGGCACGGATGCCGTTGACCATGACGGTCAGGCCGCCCTTGACCTTGCCGGTCACGGTACCCGAGATGATCTCGCCGTCTTCCAGCGCCTTCTCGAGGTTCAGCCACGATGCCAGGCGCTTGGCCTTGTCGCGGGACAGGATGGTGTCGCCATAGCCGTTCTCGAGTGCATCGATGGCCACGGAGACGTAGTCGCCGGCCTGCACTTCGAGTTCGCCCTGGTCGTTCAGGAACTCCTCCACCGGCACAAATGCTTCGGACTTGAGGCCGGCGTTGACGACCACGAAATTGTGGTCGATGCGCACGACTTCAGCGGAAATCACTTCGCCAGCCTTCATATTGGAGCGGGCGATCGATTCCTCGAACAGTGCGGCAAAGGATTCGTTAGTTTGCAGGTCGGACATAAACGTAAAGTAGCAATCCGCAGTACGTGGGCCGGCACGCTTATCGTGCACAGTCTGCCTCACGCAGCGGGGTCAGGTTGAACAACTTGTACCGGACGGGTTGGGTTCCGATACAGGTCCGGTTCGGTGCCTCATGGTTTTACTCACCGCACCGCGGCGAACCACTCCAGCACCTGCGCCACCGCCTCGTCCACCGTCATTTCGGAGGTGTCCAGGCGATGCGCGTCTTCCGCGGGACGCAACGGTGCGGCGGCACGGGAACGGTCCCGCGCGTCGCGCGCCTCGAGGTCACGCAAAAGGTCTTCGATATTAGCAGAAATTCCCTTATCAATCAATTGTTTATAGCGCCTGCGGGCGCGCGCCTCCACACTCGCGGTCAGGAACACCTTGAGGCGGGCCTCCGGGAAGATCACCGTGCCCATGTCGCGGCCGTCCGCCACGAGGCCAGGCAGCTTGCGAAAGCCGCGCTGAAGTGCCGTCAGCGCATCACGCACGGGCTGATGGACGGCCAGCGCCGACGCCCGGTTGCCGATCGCCTCCTGGCGAATCAGCTGGCTGACCTCTTCGCCTTCGAGCCAGACCCGGTCCGGGCCGAACTTCACATCGAGGCGCAGGGCGATCTTTGCAAGGGTATCGACGTCGCCGATGTCCACGTCGGCACGGTCGCTGGCCAGCGCCACCAGCCGATACAGCGCGCCGCTGTCCAGCAGATGGAAGCCCAGAGCATCTGCCACCTTGTGCGCCACCGTCCCCTTGCCGGAAGCGGTTGGCCCATCTATGGTGATGACGTCAATGATAGTCATTCTTAATTGAGTAGCTTGAAACTATTGATTTTCGACTTTGATTGAGAGTCGTTATCATTTGATCCATGGTTGCGCGGCTGCAGCGTTCCCGCTCCCCACAAAAGGCGCTGCGCGACCATCCCGACATTTTTCGACGCGAGCAATTCACCATGGCCAAAACCCTGACCTTCGGCATCATGCACCTGGGCATCGCCTTCAGCGTGACCTACGCGCTGACCGGCAGCCTGGCCATCAGCGGCGCCATCACCTTCATCGAACCGGCCGTCAACACGGTAGCCCACTATTTCTTCGACAAGTACTGGGAGCGCCGTGAACGTCGTGGAAATCCCGCGAGGGGCGAAGTCAGCCCCGAAGCGCCGGCGGCGCCCCACCTGGCCGCCGCCTGAAAACTGCCATTGAACCGGAGTGGCCGCTTACCGCGCTACCCCGGCAAACACCGAGAAATACTCCGGGAACGTCTTCGCCACGCAGCCGGGATCGTTGATCCGCACCGGCAGCGGCCCGAAAGCGGCCAACGAGAAACACATGGCCATCCGGTGATCATCATAGGTGCCAATGCCGTCGGCCGGCGTCTGCCAGGCGCTCGATGCCGGAGGCGTCACTTTGAGGTAGTCGGCGCCCTCTTCCACCGTGGCGCCCAGTTTGCGCAGCTCCGTCGCCATGGCGGTAATACGATCCGTTTCCTTGACGCGCCAGCTGGCGATATTGGTCAGCTTGGTCGTGCCTTCGGCGAACAGTGCCGCCACGGCAAGCGTCATCGCGGCGTCCGGGATGTGGTTGCAGTCGAGTTCGATGCCATTGAGCCGGCCGTCGTCGCGCTCGGTGCCGCGCACCTCGATCCAGTTGTCGCCGGCCATCACATTGGCGCCCATCCGGTTCAGCGCATCGGCAAAGCGCACATCGCCCTGGATGCTCGACAAACCCACGCCTTCGACCCGCACCGGACCGCCGCCAATCGCGCCGGCGGCCAGGAAATACGATGCCGTCGAGGCATCGCCCTCGACATAGATCTCGCCCGGGGAACGGTACCGGGCGCCGGCCGGCAGGATGAAGCGCTCCCAGCCCTGACGCTCGACCTCGATGCCAAAGCGCGCCAGCAGGTTCAGCGTGATCTCGATATACGGCTTCGAGATCAGCTCGCCCACCACTTCGATCTCGATCCGGCCCGACGGCGCCGACGCCATCGGTAGCGTCATCAGCAGCGCGGTCAGGAACTGGCTCGACACGTCGCCACGCACGCGGATCGGCGTATCGATGCGGATCTGCGCGGGCTTGATTTCCAGCGGCGGATAGCCCGGTGTGCCCAGGTATTCGACGGCGGCGCCAACCTGCTGCAGGCCGTCCACCAGATCGCCGATCGGCCGCTCGTGCATGCGCGGCACGCCGCTGAGCCTGTAGGTGCCGCCCTGCAGCGCCAGCGCCGCCGTCAGCGGACGAATCGCCGTACCGGCGTTACCCATGAACAGGTCGGCGGCCTTGTTCGGAAAATTGCCACCCACGCCGGTCACGATGCAGTCGCCGCCTTCACGGCGCCAAGTCACGCCCAGCACCTTCAGCGCTTCTAGCATGACTTGGGTGTCGTCGGAATCGAGCAGATCGCGCACGCGTGTCTCGCCGGTGGCCAGTGCGGACAGCAGCAGCACGCGGTTGGAGATGCTTTTCGAGCCAGGCAGGCGCACGGTGCCCGATGCGCGGGTCAGAGGGCCGAGGGTCAGATGTTCCATGGTCTTTGCAACGTCGGCGTGGCGCCCGGGAAAGGCGCCACGGCTTCAGGGTTCTACGTTATGGGTGGCGGCACGCGCCGCGCCCCACTTCAGGCGCGTGTCGCTGGCGCGCGCGAAGATCCGCTCCAGCGCGGCACCGTCGCCCGCCTTGATCTGGGCCTTCAGGTGACCAAGCACGGCTTCGTACGTGTTGATCTCGCGCAGCAGCGCCTCCTTGTTGGCGATGCAGATGTCGCGCCACATCTCGGGCGACGACGCCGCGATTCGCGTGAAATCGCGGAAGCCACCGCCCGCGAAATCGAGCTTCAGTGCCGCGTCCTCGGCATTGGCCACCTGCGCCACCAGCGCATACGACAGCACGTGCGGCAGATGGCTGACCGATGCGAACACGGCGTCATGCTGCACGGCCGACATCACGTGGACATCGGCACCCGTGGACTCCCACATGGCGCGCACCGCCGCCACATCGACGCGGCTGTTTTCCTGCAGCGGGCACATCACCACCTTCTTGCCCAGGTACAGGTCGTTCAGCGCGGCCTCCACGCCATGCAGCTCGCGGCCGGCAATCGGGTGAGCCGGCACGAACTGCGCCACCTTGTCACCGAGCGCGGTCTTGGCGGCCATGATCACGTCGGACTTGGTGCTGCCGGCGTCCGTCACGATGGTGCCGGGCTGCAGATGCGGCTCCAGCGCATGGAGCAGCGCGAAGTTCTGTGCCACCGGCGCGCAGAGCACGATCAGGCTGGCGCCGCGCGCGGCCTCCGCCAACGACTCGGCGGCCTCGTCGATGACACCCAGCATCTTCGCCTTTTCCAGCGACGCCGCCGACCGGCCCACCCCCACCACGGTGCCTACCACGCCGGCACGCTTGAGCGACAACGCCAGCGATCCGCCAATCAGGCCGACGCCGACAATCACAACACGGGAAAAATGCAGAGCACTCACGGCTTCAGATCGATTCGGGTTCACTTCAATGCCTGTTCGAGCGCCGCGATGCAGGTGGCGTTCTCGTCAGGCAGACCAATCGTGATACGCAGCCACTGCGGCAGACCATAGTTGGCCACCGGGCGGACGATCACGCCCTGCTTGAGCATGGCCAGGTTCACACGGGCGCCGGCACCGTCGTCCGTGCCCACGCGGACCATGACGAAGTTGCCCGACGACTTCACGTACTCCAGGCCCATGCGCTCGAAGGCCGCTACCAGCTGGGCCTTGCCGGCACGATTGAGCTCGGCGCTGCGCTGCAGGAATGCCGCGTCGCCCAGCGCCGCCACGGCTGCGGCCTGCGCCAGGCTGTTGACGTTGAACGGCTGCCGCACGCGGTTGAGCAGGTCCGTCAGCGGCGGCTGTGCCACGCCATACCCGACGCGCAGCCCTGCCAGGCCGTAGGCCTTCGAGAACGTGCGCGACACCATCAGGTTCGGATACTTGCGCACCCACGCAATCGATTCGTACTGCTGGTCGGCGTCCAGATACTCGTTGTACGCCTCGTCCAGCACCACCACCACGTGCGGCGGCACCTTGGCCAGGAACGCCTCGATCTCGGCGGCCGACACGAAGGTGCCGGTCGGGTTGTTCGGATTGGCGATAAAGACGAGCTTCGTATCCGGCGCTATCGCGGCGGCCATCGCCTCCAGGTCATGGCCGTACTGGCGCGACTTCACCTCGATCGCCCGCGCGCCCACTTCCTGCGTGGCCAGCGCGTACACCGCGAACGAGTATTCGGCGTAGACGATCGACTCGCCGGCGCGCACCAGCGCATGCGCGGCCAGCTCCAGGATGTCGTTGCTGCCGTTGCCCAGTGTCAGCCATTCGGCCGGGACATCGAATTTTTCCGAAAGCTTGGCCTTCAGTTCGAAGCCGTTGCTGTCCGGATAGCGCCCCAGGTCTGCCGTGGCCGCCGCGATGGCGGTCCTGGCCGATGCCGGCATGCCGAGCGGATTCTCATTCGAGGCCAGCTTGACGATGCGTGCTTCGTCGAGCCCGAACTCGCGTGCGACTTCTGAAATTGGCTTTCCTGCGATGTACGGAGAAATCTTGCGGACGTAGGTCGGGCCGAAATAATCGGCCACATTCGCAGCCGCATTCGCCGCTACGCTCGCCGCCCCGCTTCCCTGCTGTGCCATGCGTGTCTCCTGCCTGCGTTATTTGCTCGACGGATAGGACCCGAGCACCTTCAGGTACGCGGCGTTGGCGCGCAGCGACTGGATTGCGCGTGCCACGGACGGATCGTGCTGATGGCCTTCCACATCGACATAGAAGTAGTACTCCCACGCGCCGCTGCGGGCGGGCCGGGACTCGAAACGGCACATCGACACGCCGTTGTCAGCCAGCGGCGCCAGCAGCTGGTACACGGCGCCGGCCTTGTTCGGCACCGAGAGGATCATCGACGTCTGGTCGCTGCCCGACGGCTCGGTCTCGTAGCGGCCGATCACGGCAAAGCGCGTGCGGTTGTGCGGGTCGTCCTGGATGTTGGCGCGCACGATATGCAGGTGATACCGGTTGGCAGCCGTTTCGCCGGCAATCGCCGCCACCGTGGGGTCTTCGCTGGCCATGCGCGCCGCCTCGGCATTGCTCGACACGGCCTGCCGCTCCAGATGCGGGTAGTTGGCGGTCAGCCAGTGCTGGCACTGCGCCAGCGCCTGCGCATGCGCGCGCACCACGGTCACGCCCTTCATGTCGGGCGACGATGCCATCAGGTTGTGATGGACCTTCAGCGCGATCTCGCCGCTGATCTTCAGCGACGTCTGCAGGAACAGGTCCAGCGTGCGCGACACGGCGCCTTCGGTCGAATTCTCGACCGGCACCACGCCATATTCCACCGTCCCGGATTCCACCGACCGGAACACCTCGTCGATGCTCGGGCAGGGCACGCCTGAGACCTCGTGGCCGAAGTGCGCGTACAGCGCCTGCTCGGAAAACGTGCCGGCCGGGCCCAGGAAGGCAATCTCCAGCGGCTTTTCCAGCCCGCGACAGGCGGACATCACCTCGCGCCAGATCGACGCCACGCTTTCGCCAAGCAGCGGGCCCGGATTGGCGCCCTGCACCTTGCGGATCACCTGCAGCTCACGTTCGGGGCGGAACACCGGCGCGCCGTACTTCTTCTTGACCTCGCCCACGTCGAGCGCCAGCTGCGCGCGACGGTTCAGCAGGGCCAGCAGTTCGCGGTCGACGGCATCGATCTGGTCGCGCAGCGGCGCCAGGTCGGCGGACAGCGCCTGCTCCTGTGGGCTTGGTGCGCCATTGTCATTGCCGGAGGCTGCCACCTCCGGCTTGTCTTGCTGTGTCATAGGCCTGTGGGCCGCGCATCGCGCAGCCGCGAAAAGTCTGGGCTGATGCCGGGCCCTCGCGCTGCAAGGACCGCGACAGAAAGCACCGCCGTCAGGCGGCGGTGCGCTCGAACTCGCGCATGAATTCCACCAGCGCGGTCACACCTTCGAGTGGCATCGCGTTATAGATGCTGGCGCGCATGCCGCCCACGGACTTGTGGCCCTTGAGCTGTACCAGGCCGTTCGCGCGCGCCTGGGTCAGGAACGCCTCATTGCGCGATTCATCGCGCAGGAAGAACGGTACGTTCATGCGCGAGCGGCTGCCGGGATCGATTTCGTTACGGTAGTAGTCGCTTTGGTCCAGGAAGCTGTACAGCGCGCGCGCCTTGGCAATATTGCGCTGTTCGATCCCGGCCACGCCGCCCTGGGCCTTGAGCCACCGGAACACCAGCCCGGCGATGTAGATCGCATAGGTGGGCGGCGTGTTGTACATCGAGTCGTGCTCGGCCACCAGGCGCCAGTTGAACGCCGAAGGGCACAGCGGGTGCGCGAAACCGATCAGGTCTTCGCGCACGATGACGATCGTCACACCGGCCGGGCCGATGTTCTTCTGCGCGCCGCCATACACCACCTGCACGCGCGACCAGTCGATGGGGCGCGACAGGATATGGCTCGACGCGTCGGCCACGACGATGCGGCCCTTGTCATGCGTGCCGGTCTGGCCGATGTCAGGAATGTCCTGGAACTCCACGCCGACGATGGTCTCGTTCGTGCACAGGTGCACGTAGGCGGCATCGTCCGACAGATTCCAGGTTTTCACGTCGGGAATCTTGTGCCACTTCTGATCCTTGCTGGACGCGGCGATATTCACCTCGCCATAGCGGCGCGCTTCCTGCTCCGTCTTGACCGACCACGTGCCGGTCACCACGAAGTCCATCTTCGGCTTGGCGGCATTGACACGATTGGCCAGGTTCAGCGGCACGATGCCGTTCTGGCCAATGGCGCCACCCTGCATGAACAGGATCTTGAAGTTCTTCGGCACATGCAGCAGTTCGCGCAGATCCGTCAGCGCCTGCTGGTGGATGCTGTCGAATTCCTTGCTGCGGTGGCTCATTTCCATCACCGAAACGCCAGTTCCGCGCCATGACAGCATTTCCTCGGCGGCCTGCTGCAGGACTTCGGTCGGCAGCGCGGCCGGGCCAGGCGAGAAATTGAAGACGCGCTCGGCCAGGGAACGTTGCAGGCCGGCGAGGGCGGGGTTCTGGGGATCGTTCATGGAGGGAGAAAAGAAAAATGGCTGCCGGATGGAACCAGGCAGCCATTATCGCCCAAAACCCGCGCCCCTTGGACACCAGGGGCATCCGGAGCGGGCCCGGACACGCGACCTCCCCAGCCCGAAGGCCCGGAGAGGTCAGCCGTCGATCACTTCGAAGCGGCGGCGATTTCCTTCTCGGCGGCGTCGCGCATCGACTTGCCAACCTGCGGGCCGTACTTCTGCATCATCGAACCCCAGATTTCCTGGGTGGCCTTGCCCTGGTTGGCCATGAACTTCTGGCCCGTCGGCGACTTCAGGAACGTGGTCAGATCCTTGATTTCCTGGGTCGAGTAGTACTTGCCGAAGGCATCGTAGTGCGCCTTGATGGCGTCCTGACGGAAGCCGTCGGTGTTGAACGCCGTACCGGCGCCGTCGACCATGCGCTGCACGGCGCCGTTCTTCTTGAGCTTGTCGACAGCGGCCTGCTTCTGCTTGTCGTTCAGCGTCTTGTTCTCCACGAGAACCTGCTCCAGCACCAGCGGCGCTTCCTGCTTGGCGCCCTGTTGCCAGTTGTCGGCCTGACCCTTCACAGCCTGGTCAGCCTGCATGACGGTCAGCAGTTCCTTGATGGCCGCGGTCTTGTCCTTGTCTTCCTGAGCGTGCGCACCCTGCGCCAGCATCATCATCGGAGCGAAAGCAGCCAGAACAGCGATACGTCGATAGGTTTTGAGCATTATGACTCCCTGGTAAATACGTCCGGATTAGTCCGAACGGCCGTCTGGCGAGTTCCGGCCGTCGTCCCGTTGTTGCAACAAATTACGAATTCGCGTCCGCGTCGGCGGCGCCCGCTCCGGTATCGCCATCGGCATTGGTCGCACCGCCGGCTTCGTCCGCCACGTCTTCATCTTCGCCGTTGCCGCTGTTATCGGCGTCCGACTCGACGATGCGCTGCAGACCCGACAGCTTGGTGCCCTCGTCCACGTTGATCAGCGTCACGCCTTGCGTGGCGCGACCCATCTCGCGAATCTCGGCCACGCGGGTGCGGATGAGCACGCCGCCCGTGGTGATCAGCATGATCTCGTCCTCGGGCGAAACCAGCGCCGCGGCCACCACCCGGCCATTGCGCTCGCTCGTCTGGATCGCAATCATGCCCTTGGTGCCACGGCCGTGTCGAGTGTACTCGGAGATCGGGGTACGCTTGCCGTAGCCGTTCTCGGTGGCGGTCAGCACGCTGCCCACCGCGCTGATCGAGACGCCCTCGGCCGCCTCACCCTCGCCCTCGGGCGTTTCCGCCGGGGCCACCAGCATGGCGATCACGGCCTGTCCCTCGTCGAGGTTCATGCCACGCACGCCACGCGCCTGACGGCCCATCGGACGCACGTCGTTCTCGTCGAAACGCACGGCCTTGCCGGCATCGGAGAACAGCATCACGTCATGCTGGCCATCGGTGATGGCGGCGCCGATCAGGAAGTCTCCCTCGTCGAGGTCGACCGCAATGATGCCGGCCTTGCGCGGGTTCGAGAAATCCGTCAGCACCGTCTTCTTGACCGTGCCGCGCGCGGTGGCCATGAAGATGAAGTGCTCGGCGTCGAACTGGCGCACCGGCAGGATCACGTTGATCTTCTCGCCGTCGGCCAGCGGGAACATGTTCACGATCGGACGGCCGCGCGAGTTGCGCGAGCCTTGCGGCACTTCGTAGACCTTGAGCCAGTAGAGACGGCCGCGATTCGAGAAGCACAGGATGTAGTCGTGCGTGTTGGCCACGAACAGCGTGTCGATCCAGTCGTCTTCCTTGGTCGCCGTGGCCAGCTTGCCACGACCCCCGCGCTTCTGCGCGCGATATTCGGAAATCGGCTGGCTCTTCATGTAGCCCGAGTGCGACAGCGTGACCACCATGTCCTGCGGGGTGATCAGGTCCTCGGTATCGAGTTCGGTCGCGTTGTGCTCGATCTGCGAACGGCGCTCATCGCCGAACTCGGCACGGATGGCGCCCAGTTCCTCCGTGATGATCGTGGTGATGCGCTCCGGGCGGGCCAGGATGTCGAGCAGATCGGCAATCAGGCCCATCACTTCGCGGTATTCCTGGACGATCTTGTCCTGCTCCAGGCCCGTGAGGCGTTGCAGGCGCATTTGCAGGATTTCCTGCGCCTGGCCGTCGGACAGGCGATACAGCCCATCGGGCTGCATGCCGAACACGGCCGGCAGGCCATCCGGGCGATACGAGGCGCGGCCACCGGCCGTGTCGCTTTCGGCACGCGAGAGCATTTCACGCACCAGGCCCGAATCCCAGGGCTTGGCCATCAGTTCCTGCTTGGCCAGCGGCGGCGTCGGTGCAGCCTTGATGATCGCGATGAACTCGTCGATGTTGGCCAGCGCGACGGCCAGGCCTTCCAGCACGTGCCCGCGCTCGCGCGCCTTGCGCAGCTCGAACACCGTGCGGCGCGTCACCACTTCGCGGCGATGCGACAGGAAGGCATCCAGCATCTGCTTCAGGTTCAGCAGGCGCGGCTGGCCATCGACCAGCGCCACCATGTTCATGCCGAACGTGTCCTGCAGCTGGGTGTTCTTATATAGGTTGTTCAGCACAACCTCGGGCACCTCGTTGCGCTTGAGCTCGATCACCACGCGCATGCCTGACTTGTCAGATTCGTCGCGGATGTCGGAGATGCCCTCGATCTTCTTCTCGGTCACCAGCTCGGCGATGCGCTCGAGCAGTGTCCGCTTGTTCACCTGGTACGGCAGTTCATCGACGATGATCGCCTGGCGCGCGCCACGGTCGATATCCTCAAAGTGCGTGCGCGCGCGCATGACGACGCGGCCCCGACCCGTGCGGTAACCCTCGCGTACACCCTGGATGCCATAAATAATCCCGGCGGTCGGAAAATCAGGCGCCGGTACCAGTTCGATCAGTTCATCGATCGTGGTATCGGGATTACGGAGCAGATGCAGACAGGCGTCGACAACCTCATTGAGGTTATGCGGCGGGATATTCGTTGCCATACCCACGGCAATACCCGACGAACCATTGATCAGCAAATTCGGGATTCGCGCCGGCAAAATACCGGGCTCTTTCTCCGAACCGTCATAGTTCGGTTCGAAATCGACAGTTTCCTTGTCGATATCGTGAAGCATTTCATGGGCGATCTTCGCCAGGCGGATTTCGGTATAACGCATCGCCGCCGCGTTATCTCCATCCACCGAACCGAAGTTACCCTGGCCGTCGACCAGCATATAGCGCAGCGAAAAATTCTGCGCCATGCGGACGATCGTGTCATAGACGGCAGTATCTCCGTGCGGGTGATACTTACCAATCACATCGCCGACGATACGCGCCGACTTCTTATAGGCCCGGTTCCAGTCGTTATTCAGCTCATGCATCGCAAAGAGCACGCGCCGGTGTACCGGCTTCAGGCCGTCCCGGACGTCGGGAAGCGCGCGCCCCACGATAACGCTCATTGCGTAATCGAGGTATGAGCGGCGCATTTCCTCTTCCAGCGAGACCGGAAGGGTTTCTTTGGCGAATTGATCCATTGCGGCGTGGTTTATGCGGCGGGTTTAAGCAAATGAAGCCCGTGAATCTGCCGGCATGAAGTGGCCATGCCGGCGACGGGCGAACATGGCATTCTATCACGCGCGGAACCCCTTCCCGCCCCCGCCGGAACCACCCCTCCACGGCCCCCGCCGGCGCACCACGCGCTCACCCCCGATGCCCTGCAACCCATACAGGACAAGGGTTTGCAGGCGCCGCAAGACCGATGTTGCACAAACACCACAGGCCTAAAACCACGTGGTTGAATCGAATATATTTACTTCTTAGGAAACGAGCCTTGTGGCACAATTCCCCAGCGAAGAGCCAGACATTGTTCGAAGTGGAGCATCCACCACATCGAGAATGTTATACTCCGAAGAATGTATGACTTGTTTTCGTCCATTTGCTCGCAGTAACCCTGCGGTGATCTCATCCTGAGAGGAGAAATATGAAAAAATTTGCCAAGCTCGCGCTCGTTGCAGCTACCGCAGTAATGGCTGCATCCGCTCAAGCCCAGTCCGTCCCCTACGAAAAGAAGGCAGTGAACGATAACTGGGGCAACGGTACGAGCGAGTACGTGTGGAAGAATGGCACGAACGAGCTCTGCTGGCGCGACAGCTCCTGGACCCCGGCAACGGCCAATGCCCTGTGCGATGGCGCACTGGCTCCGGCTGCTGCTCCGGCTCCGGCACCGACCCCGGTCGCTCCGCCGGTTGTGTCCAGCGAGAAGGTCACTTTTGCTGCTGACACCCTGTTCGATTTCGACAAGGCTGTTCTGAAGCCCGAAGGCAAGGCCAAGCTGGACGACCTGGTCTCGAAGCTGCAAGGCATCACGCTGGAAGTCATCATCGCCGTGGGTCACACCGACTCGTTCGGTTCGGACAAGTACAACGATCGCCTGTCGATCCGTCGTGCTGAATCGGTCAAGGCTTACCTGGTGAGCAAGGGCGTCGAAGCCAACCGCGTGTACACCGAAGGCAAGGGCAAGCGTCAGCTGAAGGTTGATCCGAAGTCGTGCAAGGGCAACCGCACCGCTCAGATCGCCTGCCAGCAGCCGAACCGTCGCGTGGAAGTCGAAGTGGTCGGCACCCGCAGCGCACGTTAATCGGATCCTCTCCGATGAAGAAAAGCCCAGCGTATGCTGGGCTTTTTTTTCGTCCTGCCCCCGAAGGTTTTGCCGGCAGCGCGTCAGACCCGCCATATTCGGCGCGGCACTGTTTTTTTGGTAAAGTTGCCGCAGCCTTCTCATCAGACTGCCGCCCGCGCGGCGCCAACGATGTCGCATTCGACCACCCTCAACGCCTCGTCCCAAACCGGCCGCAATGCCGATTTAAAAGAGATCGACAAGTTCAGCGAGCTTGCCCACCGCTGGTGGGACCCGAACAGTGAATTCAAGCCGCTGCATGATCTGAATCCGCTCCGCCTGGGCTGGATCGACGGCATCGCGCACCTGTCGGGCAAACAGGTCATCGATGTGGGTTGCGGCGGCGGCATCCTGTCGGAAAGCATGGCGCGCATCGGCGCCACGGTCAGGGGCATCGACCTGTCCAGCAAGGCGCTGAAAGTGGCCGACCTGCACAGCCTGGAATCGGGCGTGCCAGTTACCTACGAGGAAATCGCCGTGGAAGACCTGGCAGCCCGCGCGCCAGCCAGCGTCGACGTGGTGACCTGCATGGAAATGCTCGAACATGTGCCCGATCCGCAATCGATCGTTCGCGCCTGCATGACACTGGTCAAACCCGGTGGGCACGTGTTCTTCTCGACGATCAACCGCAACCTGAAGGCCTATCTGCTGGCTATCGTCGGCGCGGAATACGTGCTGAACATGCTGCCGCGCGGCACGCACGACTATCAGAAATTCATCACGCCCTCCGAGATGGCACGCTTCGCGCGCAACGTCGGCCTGGAGATGGTCGAGATGCGCGGCATGACCTACAATCCGTTGACGCAGGTCTATTCGCTGGGTCGCGATACCGACGTGAACTACATGATGGCGTTCCGGAAGGTGGCATGACGATGGCGAAGTTTGACGCAGTTTTCTTTGATCTAGACGGTACGCTGGCCGATACGGCGCCCGACCTTGCGGCAGCGGCCAACCGGCTGGTCATGGACCACGGCATGGCACCCGTCGCCTACGAGAAGCTTCGTCCCGTGGCCTCGCACGGCGCGCGCGGGCTGATCGGCGCGGCCTTTGGCAAACGGCCGGAAGACCCCGAATTCCCCGCGCTGCGCGATACCTTCCTCGATTACTACGAGGCCGACATCGCCGTGCATACGCGGCTGTTCGACGGCATGGATGCGGTGCTGGCCAAGCTCGAGGCCGATGGCGTGCCCTGGGGCATCGTCACGAACAAGATCGCGCGTTTCACGGTGCCGCTGGTCCGCGCCATCGGTCTCGCACCACGCGCCTCGGCGGTGGTCAGCGGCGATACCACGCCCCACGCCAAGCCTCACCCTGCCCCGCTCCTGCACGCCGCCGAACTGAGCGGCGTGGCTGCGGCGCGCTGCCTCTATGTCGGCGACGACCTGCGCGACATCCAGGCCGGCAAGGCCGCAGGCATGGCGACGGTCTCCGCCGCCTATGGCTACTGCGGCGAAGGTGAGCCGCCCGATACCTGGGGCGCGGATTACCTGATCCATCACCCGGCCGAACTGCTTGAATTGCTGGGCTAAGCCCCCAGCTTGGACTACGGAACCGGAGGCACGCCACAGGCGTCGAAACCGGGTACAATCCGTTTTCTTCGCGTTTCACAGCGCACATTGGGGCCGACCTGGTTTCGACGTGGGTTACGAAGCAGTGAGGGCATACCGAGGACCCGTCACCTCGTTAATCAATGGGAATGCAATAACTGCTAACGACGAACGTTACGCACTGGCAGCCTAAGGGCCGCCGTCCTCGCACTGGCTCGCTGACGGGCTAGGGTTCGCAAGAACCAGCGAGGTCATTTACGTCAGATAAGCCTCGGGAGTGTCACGGGCCCGAGGACGAAAACCTAGTGACTCGCCGTCGTAGAGCGTGTTCGTCCGCGATGCGCCGGTTAAATCAAATGACAGAACTAAGTATGTAGAACTCTCTGTGGAGGGCTTGCGGACGCGGGTTCGATTCCCGCCGGCTCCACCAGTACACCGCAGCACTCCGGACACGCTGCACGTCCGGGGCAATGAAAAACGGGCCTTGGGGCCCGTTTTTTTATGCTTCGCTGCTCCGTTCAATGCACCACCACGCCGTCGACCGGCATGCTTTCGAGCCGGGCGGCGTAGTAGCGGTCCACCGGCAGGCGGACGCCCAGGTGCGCGTACAGGCTTTTCGCGTGATCCACCGAGCCGACCATGCCCGGCATCCATAGCCGCTGCAGTCGCGCGTGCGACTCGCCCGAGTGTGCCGCGAAGGCATCGACCCCGAATTCCTGGATGGCCTTGAACAGCACCAGCCCAACCAGGTACATGTCGCCCGTATCCAGCGCGATTTCTGCCTGGGCAGTCCAACGCTCGGCGCGATCTTCAATTTTTTCCGCCTCGGCAAACCGTTCCGTCATGGTCGGCATGAACGCGTCGCCGGGCGGGAGAAAGGTAAAACTCATCAGACGGCTCCTAACCCCGTATGCCAACAATGACGGCCAATTTCGCCGAAAACTGAAGCAATCGGAACAGATTCGAACAGTTCCGGCGAAAAAACAACACTTAGCGGATCAAACGCCACAGGGCCGGCGTCACGGCAGGGGCCCATCCTGCACCGCGCCAGGCGGTATGACGTTGCAGGCAGACGTAGCGTTTGCCTTGGTACGTGACGGCCTGACCGATCTCATAGGCAGGTCCTTCGCGCCACGTATTGAGCGTGCTCCCGTCCGGCTGCCCCGTTGAAGCGGCGCCACCGCCGCCGCTGCCCGAACGGCCGCTTGCGCTAGGCGCTTCCTTGTCGATCTCGAAGCGATATCCGGGATACGACTTGCTCAGATAGACGCGGTTGGCCGTGGCAGAACTCAGCGGCACGATACTCGATGCGCCATTGCGCGCCTGCAACTCGCCGATGCGGAAGATCTGGGACTCGACGTTGACCTTCTGCGCCAGCTGATACGCCCACGTCCGGGCCCTGGCATTGGCGGCGGTGATCGTCAGCACATGCTTGCCTGCATCGCGTCCCATGCCGTCCATGGCACGGAACGTCAGCTTCGTGCCTACCACCAGGTCGCCCTTGGCCGCCAGCGCACCTTGATCCTCCCAGCCAATCTCGCGCACCGCCAGACCGTCCCCGGGGAACTTGACGTCGGCACATGCGTAGAACGCCTCGGGGCTGTCGCCGCGCTGCCAGATGCTGTAGAGGATGTGGCTGCCCCTCTTGCCGTGCGGCAGTTGTACTTTCATGCGGTATTTGCCGTTTATCTGCACCGCCTGCGCGCCAGAAACCGTCGCAAATTCTTCAAGATCGCTCCAGCGCAGCGGCATGCCAGGGTCCCAGTCGTCGCGGGTGATGTAGTACTTGAAATACTGCGTGGCATGCGGTGCGGAAGCTCGCCAGACGAATGTGTAGTCACCACTGGCGGTGGGCACGATCGACGTCTGCGGCCAGTCGAGTCGCGCAAGGTCCAGCCCCCGGAAGCTTGCCGATCCGCCCGAGCAAAGCTCCCCGTCGGCGATCAATGCGCGGTGATTGCCGGCGGCATTGCCCTGGCGCACACCGTTCCAGTCGTAGAACTGCTGCGCGCCGCCTACCATGCGGGCGGCCTGGCAGGCTCCCGATTTCGGCTGCTCGGCGCCTTCGTTGTAACAGGTCAGCACCCGGCTCGCGGGCAGCTCCATCGTGCCGTGTGCGTGCGCGGATAGCGGCGCGGCGGCGGCAAGCGCCAGGCAGGTGATTCCGATTGCTTTATGGGACATCGCGATCTTCCTTGAAAACGTGGTTCAGGGTCCTCGCCGTGGGTCGAGAACGGCTGCGCGATTTGACGCGCGCCAAAACACGTTGGAAATCGGAATCGTCCTAAACTGGTCGTTGCCATGCCGGCGATCAATCCATCGGTAAAAACGAATCCATGCGGCTACCGCTGGCTTGAACGCTACAATAGGCCGTCGATGTCTTACGCCCTGCCCTCATGTCCGATCACCCGCGTTTCACTGTCAGCCGATCCATGGTCATGCTCCTGCCCGAGCAACCCTTTCTTGACTGGATCCAGGCAGTGGACCCCGACCCCGTCCCCACGCTGTCACTCAGTGACGTGCGCGACGACGCGAGCGTTTTCCTGTTGCCCGCAGAGGTGGCCGACACGCCCGAGAACGCGCTGCGCTGGGTGGAAAAGCGGTGGCGCCCGTTTTTCGAATTCATGCTGGGCGAGTGGTTCGACGATTCGGTCTGGCCCGAAACCCTGTCGCTGGCCATGTTCCGCAACTGGTTCACTGTCCGCTTTCATTCGATGGTCTGGGACATGGCACCCGATGCGCCGCTCGAATACGAGGACTGGGACGACGAGGAAGACGACGACGCGCCCACCGTCCTGCACTGACCGCACCCTCAAACAAGAACGGCACGCCCAGGCGTGCCGTTTTGCATGTGTCCGGACGTCCGATCAGAGGAAGCGATCCAGAATCTTGCGGCTGTGCTTGTCCAGCGCGAACTGGTCGCGGATCAGGTAATGGATGCCGTGGCTGTCCGAAATCAGCAACGTAGTACCGGTCAGCCGCCGGATGTTCTCTTCGCCGCGCAATACCAGGTCGGTCTGGCCGCGGTCCGTCTGCACGGTCCACACGCTGGGCGTGGCGTAGGTCGATACACCCAGAATCTTCCGAATCTCCGGCATGAACTCGCGCGATGCCAGCTCCGCCTCGATCAGTTCACGGGTCTGCGCCGGCAGTGTGTCCAGACGAGGAATCCACGCCAGCTCCTTGCCATCGGTGCTCATCATCCCTACCCCATCGTCGGCGGCGGAAATCGGAAACGCGCGCACGGGCACCACGCCCTCGTGCTGCGCCCCGTCGGCAGATATCAGCACGAGCTTGCCGAAGCTGTTGCGGGACAGGTGGAATTCGGGCGTTTGCATAGCCGTTTCTTGAACTGATGGATTACTGGGCACTGACGGCCTCCGCAACTTCGGCACGATTACCGGCGCTCGTGTCATCCGGGTCGGTATCGACATTGCGCGCCTGCGCCTGGTACAGCCTGTAGTACGCGCCTTCGCGCGCCAGCAGTTCGTCGTGGCTGCCCACCTCGACGATCTGGCCGCGGTCCATTACCACGAGTCGATCGGCCTTGCGCAACGTGGACAGCCGGTGCGCGATGGCGATGGTGGTGCGACCCTGCACGAGGTTGTCCAGCGCCTTCTGGATTTCCTTTTCCGTAGACGTATCCACCGACGACGTGGCCTCGTCCATGATCAGGATGCGCGGATCGATCAGCAGCGCGCGGGCAATCGAAATACGCTGCCGTTCGCCGCCCGACAGCGCCTGGCCGCGCTCGCCCACGAGCGAGTCATAGCCGTGCGGCAGCCGCAGGATGAACTCGTGCGCGTGCGCGGCGCGTGCCGCGGCGATGATCTCCTCGCGCGTGGCTTCGGGCTTGCCATAGGCGATGTTGTCCGCAATCGTGCCGAAGAACAGGAACGGCTCCTGCAGCACCAGGCCAATGTTCTGGCGGAAATCCGATACCGGCAGCGAACGGATATCGACACCGTCCACCCGGATCGCGCCTTCCGAGACATCGTAGAAACGGCAAATCAGGTTCACCAGCGTGCTCTTGCCCGATCCACTGTGACCCACCAGGCCGATCATCTCGCCCGGTTCGATGCTCAGGTTCAGGCCGCGAATCACCGCGCGATTGCCATAGCGGAATCCCAGGTCGCGCATCTCGATGGCGCCGCGCACGTTTTCCAGACGCACGGGCTTCTGCGGCTCGGGCACGCTCGACACGTGATCGAGGATATCGAAGATCCGCTTGGCACCGGCCGCGGCCTTCTGGGTCACCGACACGATCCGGCTCATCGAATCCAGGCGCGTATAGAAGCGGCTGATATAGGTCAGGAAGGCCACCAGCACGCCGACGGTAATCGCGTTGTGGCTGACCTGCCAGATACCGAAGATCCAGACCACCAGCAGGCCCACTTCGGTCAGCAGCGTCACGGTCGGCGTGAACAGCGACCACACGGCGTTCACCCGGTCATTGATCGCAAGATTGTGACGATTGGCCTCGCGGAAGCGCACCACCTCGCGCTTTTCCTGCGCAAACGCCTTGACGACGCGGATGCCCGGAATCGTATCGGCCAGCACGTTCGTGATTTCGGACCAGATGCGGTCGATCTTCTCGAAGCCGTGACGCAGGCGGTCACGCACCATGTGGATCATCCACGCGATGAACGGCAGCGGCACCAGCGTGACCAGCGCCAGCCACGGATTGATGGAAATCAGGATGATCGACGTCATGGCGATCATCAGCACATCGGTGGCGAAGTCGAGCAGATGCAGCGACAGGAACACGCTGATGCGGTCGCTCTCGGACCCGATGCGGGCCATCAGGTCGCCGGTGCGCTTGCCGCCGAAGTATTCGAGCGACAGCTTGAGCAGGTGTTCGTAAGTGGTGGTGCGCAGGTCCGCGCTGATGCGCTCCGACACGCGTGCCAGCAGGTAGGTACGGGCCCAGCCCAGCGCCCAGGCCACCAGCGCGGCGCCCAGCAGGCCGGCCAGGTAGAGCTTGACGAGGTCGTAGTCGATCGGCACGCCGTTCTGATACGGGATCAGCACCTTGTCCATCAGCGGCATGGTCAGGTAAGGCGGCACCAGCGTGGCGGCCGTACCCAGCAGCAGCAGCGCGAAGCCGCCCAGCAGTTCCCAGCGATAGGGCCGTGCAAATCGCCAAAGGCGCAGCAGCGCCCAGGTGGAAGGCGGCGTCTCCAGCTCGCGGCTGCATTGCGGGCACTGCTCTTCGCCCGGCGGGATGGGCGCCTTGCAGGTCGGGCAGATTTCGGCATCCGGCTCGGCGGCGTGCCCGGTGGCCAGCAGGTTGCGGCGCGCATCGAACTGGTCGGCCAGCCGCAATGCGTCAGGATTGTAACCAAGCGTGTAGCGCCAGGTGGCCAGGCGCTCCCGGCCATCGCCCAGTTCCAGCGTGCCCACGCCGGCATGATCGCCGTGGGCAAGCGTCAGGTCAGGCGCGATGTCCCAGCTTTGCAGCGCGGTTTCGCCGGGGGCGCGAGAGATCAGACGACGATCCGTCACAACCAGCCACCCTTGGGTAAAATGCAGCCTTGCGTCCAGGTCCAGCGTCAGCCCGGCCAGGACGGTTTCCCCGGGCAGCAGGCCGGCGCCGAGTTCGGCAGCCCAGGGACCTTGCGGGCCGGGGTGGTTGGAAGCAGACGGGGAGGACTGGGTCATTGTTGGCGCAAAAAGCGATAAAAGCGCGTCCGCAGACCCAAAAATGGATCAAAAACGGACATAACTTGAAACAATTTAAGCGGTTCGCCAGGCTGGCGGCCCGCAATTTTGCCCGCAAGTATACATAACGCAAACAAGCGGGCATCTTGGTGCGCTGCACAATGCGTTGCCGGTCTCAAAGGGTAACGAAGGGTCAACCCTGAGGCTACAGTAACGTTAACGAAAGATTAGCTTTCCATTTCCCGGGCACTCGCCCACTGCCTCAAGCAAATTCAATGAAAAAGAAGGACATTGAGATTTTCGATGTCATGTCGCTGCGCGGCCCGAATATGTGGACATATCGGCCAGTGCTGGAGGCATGGGTCGATATCGGCGAACTGGAGGATTTCCCCTCCAACAAGATTCCGGGGTTCTACGAGCGCCTGTCGGCGTGGCTGCCCACGCTGATCGAGCACCGCTGCAGCCCGGGCGTGCGAGGCGGCTTCCTGATGCGGTTGAAGGAAGGCACCTGGCCCGGCCATATCCTGGAACACGTCACGCTTGAGCTGCAGAACCTGGCCGGGATGCCCGGCGGTTTCGGCAAGGCGCGCGAGACCCCGGTCCGCGGCGTCTACAAGGTCATCGTGCGGGCCTGGCACGAGCAGGTGACACGCGCCGCGCTGTTTGCCGCGCGCGACCTGGTCATGGCCGCCATCGAGGACCGCCCGTTCGACGTGGACGCGGCCGTGGAAACGTTGCGCGACCTCGTCGACGAACACTGCCTGGGACCCAGCACCGCCTGCATCGTCGATGCCGCCGACGACCGCGACATCCCGTCGATCCGCCTGTCCGACGGCAACCTGGTGCAGCTGGGCTACGGCGCGCGCCAGCGCCGCATCTGGACGGCCGAGACAGACCGCACCAGCGCCATCGCCGAATCGATCTCGCGCGACAAGGACCTGACCAAGTCGCTGCTGGAATCGTGCGGCGTGCCCGTGCCGGAAGGCCGCATGGCCGATAGCGCCGAAGACGCCTGGGACGCCGCCGAAAGCATCGGCCTGCCGGTGGTGGTCAAGCCGTACGACGGCAACCATGGCCGTGGCGTGTTCACCAACCTGATGACGCGCGACGAAGTGCAGACCGCCTACGCCGTGGCCATCGAGGAAGGCAACGGTGTCATCGTCGAACGCTTCGTGCCCGGCAACGAGCACCGCCTGCTGATCGTGGGCGGCCGCATGGTGGCCTGCGCGATGGGCGAGACCGCCTCCGTGGTGGGTGACGGCAAGCAGACCATCGACGAACTGATCGAATCGCAGATCAATTCCGATCCGCGCCGTGGCAGCACCGAGGATCATCCGCTGAACCGCGTGCGGCTGGATTCGGCCGCCCGCCTGGAACTGAAGCGCCAGGGCTATGCCGATGGCAGCGCCGTACCGCCCGAGGGCCGCACCGTGCTGATCCAGCGCAACGGCAACGTGGCCTTCGACGTGACCGACCGCGTGCACCCGAGCGTGGCCGCGCATGCCGCGCTGGCCGCGCGCATCGTCGGGCTGGACATCGCCGGCGTGGACCTGGTGGCCGAGGACATCTCGCGCCCGCTGGCCGACCAGCGCGGTGCCATCGTCGAGGTCAACGCCGGTCCCGGCCTGCTGATGCACATCAAGCCCGCCGACGGCGAACCGCGCCCGGTGGGCCCCGCCATCGTCGAGCATCTGTTCCCGACCCGCAACGGCGTGGCCGACGACGGCCGCATTCCCGTGGTGGGCATCACCGGCACCAACGGCAAGACCGTGGTGGCCAAGCTCGTGGCGCGCCTGCTGCAGCTGTCGGGCAAGCATACGGGCCTGTCGTGCAGCGATGGCCTGTTCCTGGACCGCCGCCAGGTGGAAAAGGGCGACCGTGGCGAAAAGGCTACCTGGGACGCCGGCCACCGCATCCTGATGAACCGCGCGGTGGAAGCCGCCGTGTTCGAGAACGACAGCGGCATGATCCTGTCGCAGGGCCTGCCGTACGACCGCTGCCAGGTGGGCGTGGTCACGAACTTCGGCCAGCCCGATCACCTCGGCGACTACTACGTCGAGGATGAAGACCGCATGTACAACGTGCTGCGCACGCAGATCGACGTTGTGCTCAAGACCGGCGCGGCCGTGCTCAACGCCGCCGATCCGCGCCTGGTCGAAATGGCCGAACTGTGCGATGGCGACGTGATCTTCTTCGGCCTGTCCGCCGACCTGCCCGCCATCGTCGAGCATCGCGCCGCGGGCCGCCGTGCCGTGTTCGTGCGCGACGGCAAGGTGGTGATGGCCACAGGCGCCAGCGAAAGCGCGCTGACCGACGTGTCGGCCATTCCGCTGACCTATGCCGGCCGGGTCGCCTTCCAGATCGAGAACGTGCTGGCCGCCGTGGCTACCGGCTGGGCGCTGGGCATTTCGAACGACCTGATCCGCGCCGGCATCGTCACCTTCGACGTGGGCCAGGTGGATGTGCCGGGCCGCTTCACGATGTTCGAGCGCCAGGGCGCCACGGTGATCGTCGACGACGCGCACAATGCGCCGGCGCTGGAAGCCGTGGCCGCCGCGCTGGACCGCTTCCCGGCCGAGCGCCGCATGCTGGTGTTCGGTGCCGGCGTGCAGCGCCGCGACGAAGACCTGGTGCAGCAGGGCAAGGTCATCGGCAAGACGTTCGACCGCGTGTTCCTGTGCGAAGACCGCAGCGTGCGCCGCGACCTGCCCGATGCCGAAGCCCGCGCGCTGCTGAAGAAGGGCCTGTACGAAGGCCGCCGCGTGACGAAGATCATCGACGAAGCCGGTCGGCGCGAAGCGGTGGAAGCCGCGCTGTCGCAACTGGTGGCCGGTGACCTGCTGGTGCTGCAGTGCGACGAGACCTCGACCGAGAGCACCGTCGAGCAGGTACACCAGTGGATGGGCCGCAGCGGACGCCGCGCGTAATCCCGCCCGGAAGAACAACGGACAAACGATTCTATGGAAGTCTCTCGTATCCGGGCTCTGCGTGGCCCGAATCTCTGGTGCCGGCATACCGCCATCGAAGCCATCGTGGCGTGCTCGGACCAATCGCATCTGCTGGCCGAACTGCCGGGCTTCGAAGACCGCCTGCGCGCCCGCTTTCCGGCCATCCCCCCGATGCGCCCCGACGACGAGGCCGGCTCGCCCTCGATGGCCCACGCGCTGGAGGCTGCCGCACTGGGCCTGCAGGCCGCCGCAGGCTGCCCGGTAACGTTCAGCCACGCCGCGCCGACGCTGGAACCGGGCACCTACCAGGTGGTGGTGCAGTACAGCGAGGAAGAAGTGGGCCGCCTGGCCTTCGAACTGGCGGAGCAGCTGTGCCTGGCCGCGCGCGACGACAAGCCCTTCGACCTGGAAGACGCGCTGCATCGGCTGCGCGAACTCGACGAAGACGTGCGCCTGGGGCCCAGCACGGGCTCGATCGTCTACGCCGCCGTGGCGCGCGGCATTCCGTATCGCCGCCTGACGCAGGGCTCGATGGTGCAGTTCGGCTGGGGCAGCAAGCAACGCCGCATCCAGGCCGCCGAGACCGACATGACGAGCGCGGTGTCCGAATCGATCGCCCAGGACAAGGAACTGACCAAGGCGCTGCTGCATGCGGCAGGCGTGCCCGTGCCGCTGGGCCGTTCGGTGCGGAGCGCCGAGGAAGCCTGGGCTGCCGCGCAGGAGATCAACGGTCCGGTGGTGGTGAAGCCGCGCGACGGCAACCAGGGCAAGGGCGTGGCCGTGCGCATCCGCACGCGCGAGGAAGTAATGACGGCCTACGAAGTGGCCGCCGACATTTCGTCGGACGTGCTGGTCGAACGCTATATCCCGGGCCACGACTTCCGTCTGCTGGTGGTTGGCAAGCATCTGGTGGCCGCGGCGCGCCGCGATCCGCCCCAGGTCATTGGCGATGGCACGCATACGGTGCGCCAGCTCGTGGAGGAAGTGAACCGTGACCCGCGCCGCGGCGAGGGCCACGCCACGTCGCTGACCAAGATCCGCTTCGATGACATCGCGCTGGCCACGCTGGCCAAGCAGGGCCTGAGCGCCGACGCCGTGCCGGCCAAGGGCGCGCGCGTGGTACTGCGCAACAACGCGAACCTGTCCACCGGCGGCAGTGCCACCGATGTGACCGACGACGTCCACCCGGACATCGCCGCACGGGCCGTGGCGGCCGCCCAGATGGTGGGCCTCGATATCTGCGGCGTGGACGCCGTGTGCGAGACGATGCTCAAGCCGTTCGAGGAACAGGCCGGCGGCATTGTGGAAGTGAACGCCGCGCCTGGCCTGCGCATGCACCTGCAGCCGTCGTATGGCAAGGGCCGCGCGGTCGGCGAAGCCATCATCTCGACCATGTTCGCCGACGGCGACGATGGCCGCATTCCCGTGGTAGCCGTATCGGGCACCAACGGCAAGACGACCACGGTGCGCCTGATCACCCATATCCTGGCCTCCAACGGCCTGCGCATGGGCATGACCGGCACCGATGGCGTGTATATCCAGGGCCAGCGCATCGACACCGGCGACTGCAGCGGCCCGCGCAGCGCGCGCAACGTGCTGCTGCATCCCGACGTGGACGCCGCCGTGTTTGAAACGGCCCGCGGCGGCCTGCTGCGCGAAGGCCTGGCGTTCGACCGCTGCGACGTGGCCGTGGTGACCAACGTGGGCGAAGGCGACCACCTCGGGCTGTCGTACATCAGCACCGTGGAAGACCTGGCCGTGCTCAAGAGCGTGATCGTCCAGAACGTCGCACCGCATGGCATGGCCGTGCTGAACGCGGCCGACCCGATGGTGGCGCGCATGGCCGATGCCTGCCCCGGTTCGATCACGTTCTTCGCGCATGATGCGGGGCTGCCGACCATGGCGCTGCACCGCGCCCAGGGCAAGCGCGTGGTGTTTGTCGAGGGCGGCGAGATCGTGGCCACCGAGGGGGACACCAGCGTGCGTTTTGCGCTGGCCGACATCCCGCTGACGCGCAACGGCTCGATCGGCTTCCAGGTGGAAAACGCCATGTCGTCGATTGCCGCCGCCTGGGCGCTGGGCATCGACTGGAACGTGATCCGCCGCGCGCTGACCACGTTCGTCAACGACGCCGCCACCGCGCCGGGCCGCTTCAACGTGTTCGACTACAAGGGCGCCACGCTGATTGCCGACTACGGCCACAATCCCGATGCCATCCAGGCGCTGTGCAACGCCGTGGAGACCATGCCGTCGAAGAAGCGCGTGGTGGTCATCAGCGGGGCGGGCGACCGTCGCGACGAGGACATCCGCAAGCAAACCCAGATCCTGGGCGGCGTGTTCGACGACGTGCTGCTGTATCAGGACCAATGCCAGCGCGGCCGTGAAGACGGCGAAGTGCTGGCGCTGCTGCGCGAAGGCCTGGTCGGTGCGCAACGCACCAGCCATACCGAGGAAATCCGCGGCGAATTCCTGGCCATCGACACGGGGCTGGCGCGCCTGCAGCCGGGCGACCTGTGCCTGATCCTGATCGACCAGGTCGAGGAAGCGCTGGACCACATCGCCAAACGCGTCGCCGGGCAGTAATCCAGCCCGCTCCGCTGCCCTCTCCCACCCGCCGGGAGGGGGTTTTCTCCCCTGCCCCACCCCTTGCCGTCCACCGTCATTCGGTGCGACAGTATCCCGTACCGACTCCCATCGCCACGCCAACGGCCGCCGCCCCGTCCGTCGACGAGGAGACCGCATATGTCTACACCGCAAACCGTTGTCGTCACCTATATCGCCGCGACCGCGGAACAGGTGTGGCAGGCCCTGACCGATCCCGTGCTAAGCGTGAAGTACTTTTTCGGGCGCCGCGTCGAATCCGACTGGCAGGTAGGCAGCCCCTTCGTGCTGCGGATGGACGACGGCAAGGTCGATTCGCAGGGCGTTGTACTGGCCGCCGAGCCACCCTACCGGCTGTCGGTCACGTGGCGCGTGGAATGGCTGGAAGCGTTCCGCCTGTTGCCCGAGGTGGTCGTCACCTGGCAGATCGACGCGCTGGGCGACGAGGCCGTGCGGCTGACGGTCAGCGAACTGCATCAGGAACCGCTGGACGAACAGATCCTGCAGGGCGGGCGCAACGGCTGGCCGCTGATCCTGGCCGGCCTGAAGACGCTGCTGGAAACGGGGCGCCAGCTCAATGTCGAGGCGCCCAAGCCGCCGCCAGCCCCCTCGGCGCAGTCGCCGGCGATGCAGGATCAGTGACGCGTCGGCAGCGACAGGCGCCGTTCGAGCACGTGCTGGAACGCCGATAGGGCCGTACTGAGGATCCAGTAGATCGCGGCGGCCGCCAGATACAGCGGCAAGGGCTGGTAGGTGGCCGCGATGATTTCCTGCGAAGTGCGCAGCAGTTCCGTCACGGTGATCACCGACACGAGCGACGTATCCTTGATCAGGCTGATCAGGCTGTTCGACAGGCTCGGCACGGCCAGCCGCAATGCCTGCGGCCCCACCACATGGCGCAGCGTCTGCACCGGTGTCATGCCCAGGCTGTAGGCCGCCAGCCACTGCCCGCGCGGCACGCCGAGGATGGCCCCGCGCATGCTCTCCGACAGGTAGGCGCCCACGTTGAGGCTCAGCGTCAGCACGCCGGCCGGCGTGGGCTCCAGCGCAATGCCGATGCCCGGCAAGCCGTAATAGACGACGAAGATCTGCACCAGCAGCGGCGTGCCGCGCATGATGCTGACGTACACGCGCGCCATCACTTTGAGAATCCGCTGATTACCGATCCCCATCAGCGCCACCAAAATCCCGATTACCAGGCCGAAAGCCATCGACAACACGGCGAACTTCAGCGTGAGCAGCGTGCCCTGCAGCAATACGGGAAGCGAATCAATGACGAGCTGGAGCGCGGACATGGCGGGGCTGGGATCGGTCAATCTGGGGCTGGAATGCCGCGATCATACGTGAAACGCGGCGCCGGGCGGCAGAACGAACCGTTCGGGGCACATGCTCGACATGATGTGCCCAGGATCACCGTATGGAGCTGCCACGGCAGCGACGTCGCACCTCGCGGACGACGTCAGCAGAGACGGTGCAGCCGGCTTGGGGAAGATTCGGACCGCAGCGGGACGCCGTGCCGCCGGGCAAGACCCGCCACGACTCTGGCGAACCATGGACTGCCGAGGCTCGCTCGGCAATCCGGGGCGTGCCGTCGATGATCGCGCCAGAGGAATGCAACATCCTCATCCGCCCGTATCACGCTGACGGGAAGTGGATCCGGAGCCGGAAGCTCCGCAAGCGGGCCTACGACTTCCGGCGGTTTCGGCTGCTATTTACTTGAGCGGCTTGGTCACGTCCGAGCCGAACCACTTGTTCGACAGCTTGGCCAGCGTGCCATCCTTGCGGAGGTCGTCCAGCGCCTTGTCGATGGCTGCGGCGAACTTCGGGTTGTCCTTGCGGAACGGGATGGCCACTTCGCTGTTTGCGCCCGGCAGAACGGCACCGGGGCGCAGCGGCAGGTTGGCCTGCTTGATCAGGTAGTTGACCATCAGGCGGTCATTGAGCGCAGCGTCCACGCGCTGGGCGGCCAGATCGCGCAGGTATTCGGGGGCGCCCGGATAGGTCTTGACGTCGATGCCCGGCACCGACTTGGCCAGGTCGTTGTAGTTGCTGCCCAGGCTCACGCCCAGCTTGTGGCCCTTCAGCGCGTCGAGCGATGCAAACTCGCGCTTGTCGTCCTTGCGCTGGATCAGTTGGGCGGCCGAATAAACGTACGGCGTCGAGAAATCCAGCACCTGCTTGCGCTGGGGTGTGACCGAGACCTGGTTGACGATGATGTCAAACTTGCCGGCTTGCAGGCCCGCGATGATCGCGCTCCATTCGGTCGTCACGAATTCGGGCTTGACGCCGAGCTTGCCGGCCACGGCGCGCGCGACTTCGACGTCGAAGCCGTCCAGTTCATTGTTGGCGCCGCGATATCCGAACGGGGGATAGGTTCCTTCCAGGCCGACCTTGAGCACGCCAGCCTGTTTGACCGTGTCCAGCAGGTCGGCGGCTTGCGCAGCCGTCGCGGCAAGGCCAGTGGCGCCAGCTACCAGGGCAGTAGCCAGCAGGGATTTGAACCAACCCGATCGAATCGTTCGCATATCTTCTCCAGTGGATGCGGTTTGCGTGCCGGTGCCCCTTTTGAGGGAAATCCGACGGTTCTATGAGCCTATAACGGGCTCCAAGGTACCGCAAATACTATCGATGGCGAAATAACGATTCGATATGGCTATATAACCGATTCTGCACAGCGGGCCGCCCGCCCCTCATGCCGAAGGCGGGGGGCGGGCCACCGGCCGGCTGGCGACTTACTGGAATGCCTTGTCGTTCGGCTCCGCGAACAGCTGCTTCATCTCCGGCGACAGCGCGTAGTTCATATTGATGTTGCGCGGCGGGATCGGTTGCAGGAACCACTTGGTGTAGAGCTTTTCGGCACGGCCGCTCTTCTGGATATCGGTCACCACGCCGTCCACGAGCTTCTTGAACGACGGATCGTCCTTGCGGAACATGCAGGCATAGTTCTCGGTTTGCAGCGGCGTACCGGCCACGACCCAGTCGGCGGCGTTCTTGGCCTTGGTGCGTTCGCCATACAGCAGCGGTTCGTCCATCACGAAGGCCACCGCGCGGCCCGATTCCAGGATCAGGAAGGCCTGGCCATGGTCCTTGGCGCTGGTCAGGTTCATGTTCATGCCTTCGCCATTCATCTTCACCAGCAGGCGCTCGCCGGTGGTGCCGGCCGTGGTCACCACGTTCTTGCCCTTGAGCTGCGGGAAGTCGGTCACGCCCGAGTCCTTCTTCGTCAGCATGCGGATGCCGTAGATGAACAGGCTGTTCGAGAAGGCCACCTGCTTCTGACGCTCGGTGTTGTTGGTGGTGCTGCCGCACTCGATGTCGATCGTGCCGTTCTGCACCAGCGGAATGCGGTTCTGCGACGTGATCGGCGTCATCTTGACCTGCAGGTTCGGCATGTTCAGCGTCGACTTCACCTTGTCGACGATGGCCAGCAGGTAGTCGTGCGAATAGCCCATCACCTGGCTGCCGTCCGAATACGAGAACGGAATGGACGATTCACGATAGCCCAGCGAAATCACACCGCTGTCCTTGATCTTCTTGAGCGTGTCGCCATCGGCGGCGTGGGCGCCGGCGGCGGCACCGGCCAGCACGGCGGCAGCCACCAGGCGGTGGATGGGGGTCGAACGGACAGACAGTGACTTCATGGTTCGCTCCTTCAAGGGGCTTGGTTTAATAGACTTCGAACTTGAGGCAATCTCACTACCCAACGTACTACTCAACTTCCAGCGCAACCCGTGTTGCGGCAGCCTGTCCCGAGGGCCTCAGGCCGACGCTGCACTGAAATCTTCCGCGTCGATCGCCGGCGTGCGACCGGCCAGCCGGTCGGCCAGCAGGCCCGCGCTGCCCATGGCCAGCGTGAAGCCGAGCGCGCCATGGCCAAGGTTCAGCCACAGGCCGCGCAGCCGCGACTCGCCGATCATCGGGAGCCCGGTCGGCGTGGCGGGGCGCAAACCCGCCCAGGGCTGCAGCCCATCGAGGTCGGCGCCGTTCATCACGTTGCCGAACACCGAGCGCGTCTGCGTGACCAGCGTCTGGGCCCGCTCGCGGTCGATGACCGCCCCACCGCGCACGATATCGGCCATCCCCGCCACACGCAGCGTATTGCCGATGCGCGCGTAGACGATCTTGTTGGCGAAGTCCGTCACGCTGATGTGCGGGGCCCGCGCGCCATCGGCAATCGGCACCGTGATGCTGTACCCCTTGAGCGGCCACAACATCGGCCGGATGCCCGTCGGCCTCAGCAGCGGCACGCTGCCGATACCGCCAGACACGATCACCACATCGGCGACGATATCGCCATGGTCGGTGCGCAGCCCGGTCACCCGGTCGCCGCTGCGCACCAGTTCGGTCACCCGCGTGCCGAACTTCAGCGTCACGGCCGGGTTGCCTTGCAACAGATGGGCCAGCGACACGCAGAACAGGTGGCAATCGCCCACTTCCTCGCTCGGCGTATAGATGGCCCCGGCGATGTCCTGGCGGATGCCCCCCAGCGCCGGCTCCAGCGCCACGGTGGCGTCGCGGTCCAGCGCCTGCTGCTCGCAGCCCAGGCTGGCCTGATAGTCCAGCAAGCGGCATGCCGACGCGTACGCCGATGCGTCGCGATGCACCACCAGCTTGCCGCGCCGCGCAAAATCGAATCCGCCACCTTCCTCGCGCGCCTCGGGCCGGTTCACGAAGGCCTGCATCAGGTCGCGCGAATAAAAGGCCAGTCGCAACAGCTTGCGCGTGGTGGCCTCGCTGGTCGTGGCATTGCACGCCTGCACGAAGGCCATCAGCCAGCGCCATTGGTCGGGGTCCATCGACGGCCGGAAGCGCATCGGCGAATCGCGGTCGAGCAGCCAGCCCGGCACCTTCGACAGTACGCCCGGCCCGGCCAGCGGCGCCACATAGCTGTAGCTGAGCTGGCCACCGTTGGCAAAGCTGGTTTCCTCGCCGGGACCGTCGTGGCGCTCGACCACCGTCACCTCATGACCGTCATTGGCCAACCGCCACGCGGTAGTCATGCCGACCACACCGGCACCCACGATCGCTACGCGCATCTGACTTCGCCCTTGCCTTCCCATTTCAAACGATGGGACAGAGCGTAGAACACTGTGCACGGCTTGCCCAATGCCAATACGTGCCAGAATATGTCCCCAGGCTATAGGTCGCGCCACCCGGGTCTACCCGTAGTGCAAAGCACCATTTTTCGCACCAAACCGGCCTTTTTCGGGCACCACAACGATGCGTCTGCGTCAGATCGAGGTTTTTCGTGCCGTCATGCTGACCGGCACTGTCAGCGAGGCCGCGCGCCTGCTCCATGTCTCCCAGCCCGTGGTGACGCGCGTCCTGCAGCATGCCGAGGCCTCTTTAGGCTTCCGGCTGTTCGATCGGCAGCGCGGCCGTCTGCAGCCCACCCCGGAAGCCCAGGCCCTGTATGGGGATGTCGAAAGGCTATATGGCGAGATCGAACGGGTGCGCCGTGTATCGGAAAGCCTGCGCCACAAGGGCGCGGGACGCCTGCGCGTGGCCGCCACGCCCAGTCTGGCCAACCCGCTGCTGGTGCCCGCCGTGCGGCGCTTCTGCGCGCGGCACCCCGATACCCAGGTGCAGGTGCTGACCCACCACACCAATGAAATCGTGGCGGCGCTGCTGGCCAACCAGATCGACGTGGGTTTCGCGTTCTCGCCGCCCCGGCATGAGGCGATATCCAGCGTGCCCGTGGCCACCGGCCGCATGCTGCTGGCCGTTCCGCGGGCCCAGCCACTGCCGGCCGGCGGCAAACGCGGCGTGGTGCCCATCCGAAAGGTGCTGGAGCGGCCGTTCATCGGCTATGACGACGACAGTTCGCTGGGCCTGCTGGTGCGCCAGACATTGGCCCGCCACGCGCTGGAACCGCATTCGACGCTGGAGGTGCAAACCTATTCGCTGGCGCTGGCCCTGGTAGACGCCGGCCTCGGCCTCACGCTGCTGGATCAGTACACGGCGCTGAGTGCCAATCCGGCCAATGTGGCGCTGCACGATGTCCAGCCCGAGCTGGGTTTCGAGATCCAGATGCTGCGCGCCAGCCATCGGGGTGCGTCGAGTCTGGTGGACGATATGCACGCCCAGTTCGCCGCGGCGGCCCAGGCCCTGGATGCAACGCTGGACCACCGGCTGGAAGCCCGGGCCGCGCAGTTCGACGCGACGGTCCGGCAGGCGCCATGACATCGAACAAACGCGGAACGGACATTGCGCAGTCAATTGACAGCGCACCACGGCGTACACCATCATCAATGCGCCCCGACGGGCGCGTGACCTTCCTATGTTCGTCCTGACCCTAGTCCTGCTGGTGCTGGTGAGCGCGTTCTTCTCGATCTCGGAGATCGCCCTGACCGCGGCCCGGCGCACCAAGCTCCAAGTCCTCTCCGATCGCGGCGACCGCCGCGCCACCAAGGTATTGCTGCTCAAGGAAGAGCCCGGCAACTTCTTCACCGTCGTGCAGATCGGCGTGAACAGCGTGGCGATCCTGGCCGGTATCCTGGGGGAGAAACACGTCTCCGACCTGCTCTTCGACGCGCTGCTGCCCTGGCTCAGCCCCGACATCGCGCAGCGCGTGGCCAATATCGGATCGTTCCTGGTGGTGACGCTGCTGTTCATCCAGTTTGCCGACCTGATTCCCAAGCGCGTGGCCATGACCTTTCCCGAGACCTGCGCGGTCAACGTGATTGGTCCGATGCTGACGATGCTGAGGCTGTTCAAGCCCGTGGTGTGGGTGTTCAATGCGGCCGCCGACGCAATGCTGAAGCTGCTGGGCATCCCGACCAAGCCGGTGGACCAGATCACGACCGAAGACATCGCGGCCATGGTCGATGCCGGGGCCGAGGCCGGCGTGCTGCACAAGCACGAGTTGCACCTGATCGAAAATGTGTTCGAACTGGACTCGAAACCGATCACCGCGATCATGACCCCGCGCGACGACGTGGTGTTCCTGACGCTCGACGAATCGGCCGACAGCGTGCGGCGCAAGCTGGTCAAGCAGCCGCACGCGCAGTACCCGGTCTGCGGCAAGACCATCGACGACGTGCTTGGCTGCATGGATTCCAAGGACATCCTGCAATTGCTGCTGGCCAACGAGAACGCGTCGGTGCTGGACGACATCGGCAAGCACTATGACAAGAACGTGCTGGTGATCCCGGACACCCTGACGCTGTCCGAGTCGCTGACGCGCTTTCGCGAGATGCACGAGAGCTTTGCCGTGGTGATGAACGAATACGGGCTGGTGGTGGGTATCGTCACGCTGGACGACATCGTCGGCGCGGTGATGGGCGACATCCTCTACTCGGCCGAAGACGAACAGATCGTGCGGCGCGATGCCACGTCGTGGCTGGTGGACGGCCTGACGCCGCTGGTGGACCTGAAGAAGGCGCTGGAACTCGATACGCTGCCCGGCGAGGACTATGTCGACACCGCGGCCGGGCTGGTCATCTATTCGCTGAAGCGGATTCCGAAGAAATCGGAGTCGATCAGCGTGGCGGGCTTCCGCTTCGAAGTGCTCGACATCGACCATCACAAGATCGACCAGTTGCTGGTATCGCGGCTGGGTGCACAGCAGGGCCAAACCGGAGAACCGCCGCGCGGCATTGCCTGACCGCGCAGCCTGCCGCTCCCCGTGCCAGGCTCAGCACTGGCCGCGCAACTGCTGCTCGCGCAGCCGCTGGTACTGATCGCTGGCCTGCTCGATCGATTGCCGGGTGTGGCGCTGCTGCATGTCGGTCTCCAGCGCGCGCATCTGGTCGGCAATCGCGCCGCACATCAACGCCCTCGATGCTGGCTGCTGTTGCGCAGCGGCCTGTTCGGCCTGCGCGGCGCTGGCCTTGGTTGCGGCCCGTGCCTTCGCGCCGCTGTCGAGGATCGACTGCTCCTGCTGAAGCACCGAATCGTCCTTGCCAATCGTGGAGAAATTGCCACCCATCGAGTTGGTAACGTTGGCATAGCCGGTCGGGCAGGTCGCCGACTCGGTATAGAGCGTGCTGGCGCCCTTCTGGCATTTGGTCATGGCAAGCGCCCCGCCGCTGGCAAGGGCGGCCAGCATGGCGATGACCATCACGGAAAATCCCCGCACCGCGCGCATGTCGTTATCCCTCTTGTTGTTTGCACGCAAGGTAACACGCCGGATTCGAACGCACAAAAACAAAACCGACGTCTGTTTTCACAGTACGTCGGCTTGAGTTTTACTACGCTGTTTTTGTCTGCCGGTGGTCGAATCAGTCGGCAGCTTCTTGTTTGGCGGAGAGGGTGGGATTCGAACCCACGGTACCGTTGCCGGTACGCCTGATTTCGAGTCAGGTACATTCGACCACTCTGCCACCTCTCCGGTAACTTGGTCGTTGCGTTAGCAGCGAAACCAAGATTATAGGGACATTGCTACCCGCTGCGCAAGCCCCTTTCGCAGAAATTTTTATGCTTCCGGTTCCAGGCGCTCGATGCCGCCCATGTAGGGCTGCAGTGCCTTGGGCACGGTGAGCGAACCGTCGGCGTTCTGGTAGTTCTCCAGAATGGCCACCAGCGTGCGGCCCACGGCCAGGCCGGAACCGTTCAGCGTATGTACCAGTTCCGGCTTGCCCTGGCCGGCCCGCGCACGCGCCTGCATACGGCGAGCCTGGAAATCGCCCATGCTCGAGCACGAGCTGATCTCACGGTAGGTGTTCTGCGCCGGGATCCACACCTCGATGTCATAGGTCTTGGTGCTGCCGAAGCCCATGTCGCCGGTACACAGCACCACAGTGCGGAACGGCAGTTCAAGCTTCTTCAGGATCGCCTCGGCGTGGCCGGTCATCTGCTCCAGCGCATCCATCGACTGGTCCGCCGGCACCACCTGCACCATCTCCACCTTGTCGAACTGGTGCTGGCGGATCATGCCGCGCGTGTCCTTGCCATACGAACCGGCTTCCGAGCGGAAGCACGGGGTATGGGCCACGAAGCGCATCGGCAGCTTTTCGGCCGCGACGATCGCATCGCGCACGATGTTGGTCAGCGGCACTTCGGCGGTCGGGATCAGATAGAAGTTCTCGATCGTGTCCTGGCCGTCCTCGCCGCCCACCTTGCGCGGCACCTTGAACAGGTCGTCCTCGAATTTCGGCAGCTGGCCCGTGCCACGCATCGACGCGGCATTGACGATGTACGGCACGTACATCTCGGTGTAGCCGTGCTCCAGCGTGTGGGTATCCACCATCAACTGCACCAGCGCGCGATGCATGCGCGCCACGCCGCCGCGCAGGAACGAGAAGCGCGAGCCGGTCACCTTCGAGGCCGTCTCGAAGTCGAGACCCAGCCGGGCGCCAACGTCGACGTGGTCCTTCACCTCGAAATCGAACGTGCGCGGCGTGCCGGCCCGGCGCACTTCCACGTTCTGGGTTTCGTCCTTGCCCACCGGCACGCTCTCGTGCGGCAGGTTCGGGATCGACATCATCGCGTCGTTGAGCTGGCTCTGGATCTGGGCCAGACGCTCGGCCGACGCCTTCAGCGTGTCGCCGATGCCGGCCACTTCGGCCATCGGGGCCGAGGCGTCCTCGCCCTTGCCCTTGAGCATGCCGATTTGCTTGGACAGCGTGTTGCGGCGCGCCTGCAGGTCCTCGGTCTGGGTCTGCAGCTGCTTGCGTTCGGCCTCCAGGGCCTGGAACGTGGCCACGTCGAGTTGAAAGCCGCGCGTGGCCAGGCGCTGGGCCACGGCGTCGATGTCTTTGCGGAAAAGCTGGATGTCGAGCATGTTGCAATCGGTGTGCAGTGCCGGCGACATGCCGGCGAACGCGACATTTTACTGCACCGGCATGGCCGCACAGCACCGAATCTGGCCGGATTTCCTATGCTTTTCGGGCATTCGGCGCCGGATCCTGCCCGTAAAGGGCCGCTCAGCCCTTGTTGCCGTCTTCCGGCTTGCCCCGGTTGTCCCGATGCCAGGCGGCGTCCAGGTCGCGCAGATGACGCAGCTTGTCGGCAATCTTGCCCTCCAGCCCGCGCGGCGTGGGCTGGTACCAGTCCTGGCGGCGCAGGTCGTCCGGCAGGTAGTGCTCGCCGGCCGCATAGGCTTCGGGCTCGTCGTGCGCGTAGCGGTAGGCGTGGCCGTAGCCCAGTTCCTTCATCAGCTTGGTCGGCGCGTTGCGCAGATGCACCGGCACCGGGCGCGACTTGTCCTTCGAGACAAAGGCCCGCGCCGCGTTGTAGGCGTTGTATCCGGCATTCGACTTGGGCGCCACGGCCAGATAGATCAATGCCTGGGCCAGGGCCAGTTCGCCTTCGGGCGATCCCAGCCGCTCGTAGGTTTCGGACGCGTCAAGCGTGATGCGGGCGGCGCGCGGATCGGCCAGGCCGATGTCTTCCCACGCCATCCGCACGATGCGGCGCGCCAGGTAGCGCGGGTCGGCGCCGCCATCGAGCATGCGGCAGAACCAGTACAGTGCGCCATCGGGGTCGGAGCCGCGCACCGACTTGTGCAACGCGCTGATCTGGTCGTAGAACGCGTCGCCGCCCTTGTCGAAGCGCCGCAGGTTCTCGGACAGCGCGCTGCCCAGCAGGGCCGTGTCGATGGTCTGCACGCCGGCATTACGCGCGGCGCGCACCACGATTTCCACGTTGTTGAGCAGCTTGCGCCCGTCGCCGTCGGCCGATGCGACGATCAGGCCCATCGCCTCGTCGTCCCACTGCACGCCGCCCAGCTCCTCGCTGGCGCGCTGCACCAGCTGCTTCAGTTCGGCCTCGTCCAGGGTCTTGAGCACGTAGACCGCGGCCCGCGACAGCAAGGCGCCGTTGACCTCGAACGACGGGTTCTCGGTGGTGGCGCCAATGAACACGAACAGCCCGCTTTCCACATGCGGCAGGAACGCGTCCTGCTGGCTCTTGTTGAAGCGGTGCACTTCGTCCACGAACACCAGCGTGCGGCGGCCATGGGCGCGGTACTGTTCGGCGCGCTCCACCGCCTCGCGGATGTCCTTGACCCCTGACAGCACCGCCGACAGCGCGATGAATTCCGCGTCGAACGCATTGGCCATCAGCCGCGCCAGCGTGGTCTTGCCCACCCCGGGCGGGCCCCACAGGATCATCGAATGCGGTTCGCCAGAGGCAAAGGCCACGCGCAGCGGGCGGCCGGCGCCCAGCAGGTGCTGCTGGCCGATGACCTCGTCGATATTGCGCGGGCGCAGGCGCTCGGCCAGCGGCTGTCGGGAACGTTCAGGAGGGTCGGAGAACAGCGAATCCGCCACGGTACGGTAGCCTTTGTCGTGTGGTAGCGCCGCCACAGGCGGCACGGAACGCCACAGTGTAGACGATCGGGGCCGGCCCGATAATTTTGCGCCCGCCCCTAAAGTCTGCTCCGGATCTGCCGATAACGTCCAATGGCCCGCGTTTCACGCGCGCGGGAAGGTCGACGCCGGCACAACGACCGGCGGCTCACTTCAGAACCACTCACTGTTTGCGAAATTCGGGGATTTGTATGCTGCGATACCGCATGCTGATGTTCAAGCTGAACCGGCTGGCGAGCAAGAACAAGCTCAACGGCGTGGAAGAAATCTCGCTGGCCGGGCAGTTTGCCGAACTGATCGAATCGCAGGAAGAGGCAGATCAGGTCATCACCGACCTGTTCGAGCATGAAAACGCCCACGTGCGCCGCATCGGCCTTGCCGCCATCCGCCGCTCCCGGCGCTACGGCGGCCGCCTGCTGCAGGCGGCGCTGCTGCGCCGCATGATCGACGTGGAAGGCTGGATCCGCCATGACGCGGTCTGGATTGTTCAGGAAGCCGACATGGACGGCGCCGAAGTGCGCGCCTCGCTGCGCCGCATCGCGGCCAATGTCAAGCTGCCGCAGGACGCCGTGCGCGCCAAGCAGAATCCCGCCGACGGCATGCTGCATGCGGCCGTGCGCGCCCGCCAGTATCTGGATGTGCTGATCGCGCGCTCCGCGGCCGCTCACAACGAGGCGCTGGCCGCCGGGGGCGGGCTTGCCGGCGCCACCGATGGCAAGCCATACGCTCAGGATTCGGTCGGTCATATCCGCGCCGTCCACCGCCAGTTGCAACGCAAGCTGGCGGGCCGCAAGCTCAAGAGCAGCACCAGGCTCAAGTTCCGCAAGGTGGAACCGCGTTACGACGAAAACGACAACCGGCGCTTCCTGCTCTGACGGGCACGCCAGGCGGGAGTCATTGCGCGGCGCAGCAATGAGCGCGCTCGTGGTCCGATCTGAATTCTTTTGAAATGGGGCGCGCCGGGATGGGGTCGCCGTACCATGGCTGGCAGCCGGCGCGACCGCACCGGCCTGACAGGATCACGAGGACACCACTGCCATGGCCATCACCACCCGCATGCGCAAGAAGAAGCAATACAAGAAAGCAGTGCTCAAGTTGCGCGCCGCCATCAAGCGAGGCAATGAAGAGGCGATCCGCATCCGGCGCGAACAATTGCAGGCGCTGCCGAAGCCGCGCCAGCGTTACGCCCGCGAGTCATTGGCGGCGTAGGGCGCCAGCCTCGCGCGCTGTGTCCTGACGACGCCGCGGCGAGAGGAGCAGTCAGCCCCTGGCCCGGTCGGTCAGGGTCTTCATCGCATCCGCGGGCAGCGGCCCGTGGCAGCTGCGCTCGCCATTGGCCTGCCCAACGATCAGCCAGACCTTCTCCGGTGAGCCTGCAGGGTGCAGCACCCACGCCGGGCCGCGCGCCGTGTTGCTGGCCGGCAGGTCTTCCAGCACACCGTTGTGCGGAGACTGCAGCAGCGAGGCACACTCGCTCTGCGCGATGCGCGTGGCCTTCAGAAAGTCGGTATTGCCCAGCACTTCGGGCAGCGCAGTGTCCGAGCCGCGCAGAAACGCATCGACGTCGAACTTGCTGGCCTGGCTGTGCGCGCAGGCGGACAGGACCAGCGCGGCGGCCAGCGCGCCACCAGGGGCGGCCAGGCGGGATACCGGGCGCAGGCTCGGCAGTCGGGGGAAGGCGGGGGCGTCTTTCATGGCTGTCCTCTGGCGTCGTTCTGGCTCTGTTTCGCGCTGTCTGGCTTCTCGGGCTCGCGCCTTACTGCTTCATCACGTCGGCGCCCTTGGGCACCGTGAAGCGGAAGGTGTCCGCCGGCAGCGACGGATTCTTCTGGATGGCCGTGAACGTCAGCAACGTGGTATTGCCGAACGCGTCGCGCAGCTCCATCGCTTCGAGGTTGCCGCTCTTGAAGCCGATGCCGATGCGCTCGAACTGCGTGTCCTTCGACTTCGGCGTCAGTTCCAGCCATTCCACGCCATCGCGCGTGGCGCCGTTCTTCACGTCGAAGTTCTTCGACAGGTCGTTGCTGCCGAACAGGATGGCGGCCGGGCTGGAGCCCAGCGCGTTGTCCAGCTTGCGCTCGGTGACCTGGTTCAGGTCCTTGTCGTAGATATAGAGCGTCTGGCCATCGGCCTGCAGCAGCTGGTCATAGGGCTTGATATAGCGCCACGTGAACTTGCCGGGACGCGAGAACGCGAAGGTGCCGCTCGACGTGCCGGCCACCTTGGCATCGCCCCCCTGCCCCTTGATCTGCTTCTGCGTGAATTCGCCACGCGCGCTCTTCACGCTGGTCACAAAGGTCTGAAGCTGGTCGGTGGCGGCAGCGTGCGCGGCAGGCACGGCGGCCAGCAACGCCAACGACGCGCAAAGCGGCGCAAGAATGCGATGTCGCATGGATCCTTCCCTTATGATTCGGCTGATGTCCGATTAGAACACGCCGCGGATCGGCAATTCCGCGACAGGCTGTGACGGGCGTAACGGTATATTACCCGTCACTTCAGCCTGTGCGGAAGGCTCGGGCGTCAGTCTTCGGCCGTGGCGCTGCTGCCGGCAGGCACCAGGATGTCGCGGTTGCCGTTGCCCGACATGGCCGAGACCAGGCCGGCCTTTTCCATGTCTTCCAGCAGCCGTGCGGCGCGGTTGTAGCCGATGCGCAGATGCCGCTGCACCAGCGAAATCGATGCCCGGCGGTTCTTGATCACCACTTCCACGGCCTGGTCGTAGAGCGGATCGGCCTCGCCCCCGCCCGAACCGCCGATGCCGGCGCCACCGCCCAGGCTGTCGCCGGCGCCTTCGCCATCGACCAGCCCGCCTTCGAGGATGCCCTCGATATAGTTGGCCTCGCCGCCTTCCTTGAGCTTCTCGACCACGCGGTGAACTTCATCGTCGGACACGAACGCGCCGTGCACCCGCACCGGCATGCCGGTACCCGGCGCCAGGTAGAGCATGTCGCCCATGCCCAGCAGCGCCTCGGCACCCTGCTGGTCCAGGATCGTGCGCGAATCGATCTTGCTGCTGACCTGGAACGCGATACGCGTCGGCACGTTAGCCTTGATCAGGCCGGTAATCACGTCCACCGACGGCCGCTGCGTCGCCAGCACCAGGTGCAGGCCGGCGGCACGGGCTTTCTGCGCGATGCGGGCGATCAGCTCCTCGACCTTCTTGCCCACCACCATCATCAGGTCGGCCAGTTCGTCGATCACGATGACGATCGTCGGCAGCTTGTCCAGCGGCTCCGGGGCGTCCGGCGTCAGGCTGAACGGGTTCGGAATCTTCTCTTCCTTTGCCGCGGCCTCGTCGATCTTCTTGTTGTAGCCGGCCAGGTTGCGCACGCCCAGCTTGCTCATGAGCTTGTAGCGGCGCTCCATCTCGCCCACCGCCCAGTTCAGCGCGTTGCCGGCCTGGCGCATGTCGGTCACCACCGGGCACAGCAGGTGCGGAATACCCTCGTAGACGCTCATTTCGAGCATCTTCGGGTCGATCAGGATCAGGCGCACCTGGTCGGCGCGAGCCTTGTAGAGCAACGACAGGATCATCGCGTTGATGCCCACCGACTTGCCCGAGCCCGTGGTACCGGCCACCATGCAGTGCGGCATCTTGGCCAGGTCGGCCACCATGGGCTTGCCGGCAATGTCCTTGCCCAGCGCCATGGTCAGGTTCGACACGCTCTCGTTGTAGACCTGCGAGCCCAGAATCTCCGCCAGCCGCACGGTCTGGCGCTTCGGATTCGGCAGTTCCAGGCCCATGTAGTTCTTGCCCGGGATCGTCTCGACCACGCGGATCGACACCAGCGACAGGCTGCGCGCCAGGTCGCGCGCCAGGTTCACCACCTGGCTGCCCTTCACGCCCGTGGCCGGTTCGATCTCGTAGCGCGTGATCACCGGGCCCGGATAGGCGGCCACGACCTTGACCTCGACGCCAAAGTCCTTGAGCTTCTTCTCGATCAGGCGCGACGTGTATTCCAGCGTCTCGGCGCTCACCGTTTCCTGATGGGCCGGCACGGCGTCCAGCAGCGACAGCGGCGGCAGGTCCGTATCCTGGATATCGGCAAACAGCGGCTGCTGTTTTTCGCGCTCCACGCGCTCGTGCTTGGGCACGGCCTGCGGGCGAACGATCTGCACTGGCGCGGCTTCTTCCTGCTTCACGCGCTGCACTTCAACGGTTTCGGTGCGTTCCACCTTGGCGGCCGCGCCGATGATGCGGTCCTGCTTCTTCTCGCGGCGGGCCTTGAAGCCCATGAACATCGTCTCGACAAAGCCGCCCACGTGCTCGGCCACCGACAGCCACGAGAAATGGAAGAACAACGACAGGCCGATGGCAAACATCAGCAGCAGCAACAGCGTGGCGCCCGAGAACCCCAGCGCCAGCTGCAGCCAGCCGCCGAGCAGGTCGCCCAGTACCCCGCCGGGCGCGCGCGGCAGGGCCGCGCGCAGCGGGTACATGCGGATGGCTTCCAGGCCCATGCTGGACACCAGCGTCAGCGCAAAGCCGATCCAGCTGATGGCGGTGCTGTGCTGGGGATCCGGCACGCGCTCGGGCAGTTCGGCGGTCAGCACGCGCCAGCCGCGCCAGCAGCGGCGGATCAGCAGCACACTCCACCAGTAGGCCGAAAAGCCGAAGATGAAGAAGAGGATGTCGGCCACCCAGGCGCCCACGCGGCCGCCAAGGTTGCGGATATCGGACACCTGGCTGGCATGCGACCAGCCTGGATCGGCCTTGCTGTAGCTGGCCAGCACGCACAGGAAGCCGAGCGTCACGGCAAGCAGCAGGAACCAGCGCACCTCGCCAAGCAGCTTGCCGATGCGCGATGGAAGTGCCGACGGGTCGGTCCGGGTAGTCGTGGTTGCGCGAGCCATGCGTCAGGGTCTGTTCGATCGTGCGAAGTGGACGATGGCGGCCATTTTAACCTCGCCTGCCCCTATCGCCTTCATTGGAATTTGCAACAGTCGGCAAACGCCGCGCCACATATAATGGCGGTTTCGAGTGACACCGGGGCGAATGCCGCACCGGCTCACTTGCTGTCTACAGGAACGCATCATGTCCGCAAAACACGCAAAAGTGCTGATTCTCGGGTCCGGCCCGGCCGGCTATACCGCCGCCGTCTACGCGGCCCGCGCCAATCTGAACCCGGTGCTGATCACCGGCCTGGCCCAGGGCGGCCAGCTGATGACCACGACCGACGTGGAAAACTGGCCCGCTGACGCTAACGGCGTCCAGGGCCCGGACTTGATGCAGCGGTTCCTGGCGCATGCGGAGCGTTTCAACACCGAAATCATTTTCGATCACATTCATACGGCCAACCTGACCGAAAAGCCGATCCGGCTCGTCGGCGACGCCGGCGAGTACACCTGCGACGCGCTGATCATCGCCACCGGCGCCTCGGCACAGTACCTCGGCCTGCCGTCGGAAGAAAGCTTCATGGGCCGCGGCGTGTCCGCCTGCGCCACCTGCGACGGTTTCTTCTACAAGAACCAGGAGGTGGCAGTGATCGGCGGCGGCAATACGGCCGTGGAAGAGGCGCTCTACCTGTCGCATATCGCCAGCAAGGTTACCGTGATCCACCGCCGCGACAAGTTCCGCGCCGAGCCGATCCTGGTGGACCGCCTGCTCCAGCGCGTCAAGGAAGGCCGCGTGGAACTGCGCTACGACCATACGCTGGACGAAGTGCTGGGTGACCAGTCCGGCGTGACCGGCCTGCGTATCCGCAGCACCAAGGACACGACGAAGACCGAGGATCTGAAGCTTTCGGGCCTGTTCGTGGCCATCGGCCACAAGCCGAACACCGACCTGTTCGTGGGCCAGCTGGAAATGAAGAACGGCTACATCGTGACCAAGAGCGGCCTGTCGGGCGATGCGACGGCCACCAGCATCCCGGGCGTGTTCGCCGCCGGTGACGTGCAGGACCACGTCTACCGCCAGGCCATCACCAGCGCCGGCACGGGCTGCATGGCCGCGCTGGACGCCCAGCGTTATGTGGAAGCACTGAAGTAACTTCCAGCAGGCCGGCCGCTGGCCGGCCCTGGCGCAAAGCCCACGGGGACGCCCGCCTTGCAGCGGCCGTCCTCGTTTTCCTTATAATCGGTGCCGAGCTTTCAGAGATTTCTGCTATGTCGCAAGGCGCCAAAACCCCTCCCAAGCGATTCGGCCTGCACGATCTGGCCGCGGTGCGTGACGGCCTCAAGGCCGATGCCGAGCGCCGCGAAGCCGAACGCAAGGCGGCCGAGGCTGCTGCGAAGCGGGCCGAGGAAGAAGCCAATGTCTTCCGGTCCAGTATCGGCTCGGTCAGTTCCCTGCGCGACCGCAACCGCGTGCAGCACGCCGCCAAGGCACCCGCCCCTATTCCGGTACAGACCCAGCTCAACGACAAGGCCGTGCTCGAAGCATCGCTGTCGGACGAATTCGACGTCGAGAACCTGCTCGATATCGACGAGACCATGTCGTTCCGCCGGCCCGGCATCGGCGAGGATGTGATCAAGAAGCTGCGCCGTGGCGAGTGGGTGCCGCAGGACAAGGTGGACCTGCACGGCCTGCGCAGCGACGAAGCCCGCGAGGCGCTGGCCAATTTCCTGCGCCGCTCGGTGCGCAACGGCGTGCGTTGTGTGCGGGTGATCCACGGCAAGGGCATCGGCTCGCCGGACAAGCTGCCCGTGCTCAAGGGCAAGGTCCGCAGCTGGCTGGTGCAGAAGGAAGAAGTGATCGCATTCGTCCAGGCCCGCGAGTCGC
Organism: Ralstonia sp. 25mfcol4.1; assembly: GCF_900104095.1. Classification (GTDB taxonomy): domain Bacteria; phylum Pseudomonadota; class Gammaproteobacteria; order Burkholderiales; family Burkholderiaceae; genus Cupriavidus. The sequence continues at coordinate 269,288 of NZ_FNJO01000002.1, forward strand.
AAGGCGGCGCGGGCGCCCTGATGGTCCTGCTGCGCCAGCCGAAACCCTGACGCCCCCCTATGCACCTTCACCTGCCGTTCGATCTGCTGATGGGGCGGCTGCCCCTGATCCTCCATGTCATGGAGATCACCGGGGTACTGGCGTTTGCCGTGTCGGGCGTGGTGGACGCCCGCAAGCAAAGGCTGGACGCGGTGGGCACGTTCATCGTCGCCTTCGCCACGGCCTTTGGCGGCGGCACCGTACGTGACGTGCTGCTGGACCGGCGGCCGTTCTACTGGGTCGAGCACGAATACTACGTGCTGCTGATCTTTGCGATGTCGATTGGCGCGGCGATGGTGTTCCGGGTGGTCAGCACCGTGGCGTCCGACCGCGCGATGCTGGTGGCGGATGCCGTCGGCCTGGGACTGTTCTCGGTCACGGGCACGTCGCTGGCGCTGGTGGCGCAGATGACCCCGACCGTGGCCGTCATGATGGGCATCATCTCCGCCGTGTTCGGCGGCGTGCTGCGCGACGTGCTCTGCAACGAAGTGCCGATGATCCTGCGCGACCGCTCGCCCTATGCCACCTGTTCGTTCGTGGGCTGCTGGGTCTACGTGGGGCTGACGTGGCTGCGCGCCGACCAGGAGGTGGCGCTGCTGTCCGGCGCGCTGGTGACGATGGGAATGCGGCTGCTGTCGGTCCAGTTCGGGTGGAAGCTGCCGAGTTAGCCACGCACAGGCATAAAAAAACCGGCCCAGAGGCCGGCTTTTCTTCGAACATGGTGGGGCTCAGACCGCCGCTTCGTCCTGTTCGCCGGTACGGATGCGGATCACGCGCTCGATTTCGGTCACGAAGATCTTGCCGTCGCCAATCTTGCCCGTGTGGGCGGCCTTGACGATGGCATCGAGCACGGTGTCCAGCTGGTTCTCAGCCACCACCACTTCGATCTTGATCTTCGGCAGGAAGTCGACCACATACTCGGCGCCGCGGTACAGCTCGGTATGACCTTTCTGGCGGCCAAACCCCTTTACCTCGGTCACCGTCAGACCGGTCACGCCCACGTCGGCCAGTGCTTCGCGCACTTCGTCAAGCTTGAACGGTTTGATGATGGCGGTAATCTGCTTCATGGCTGGCCTCTGTCTCTAAAGGTGTCGGAAGATGTCAGATTCTAGCCCGAAACACCACACGCCGATTGCGGGAAGACCCACATTGTCCGCAATCGGCGTGCCAGACGCCGTGACAATCAGCCCGCCTGGTCCGGAATCCGGGCCAGATCGCGCACCCACACGACCGACTCGCCGTCGCTCGGCGCCCGCCAGTCGCCGCGCGGCGACAGGGAGCCACCCGACCCCACCTTGGGCGCGTTCGGGATGCACGACCGCTTGAACTGGCTGGTCCGGAAGAACCTGTCAACGAAAATCCCGAGGATGCGCTTGATTTCCGGCAGTTGATAGCTGTTCCGGGCGACATGCGGGCCGTTCGGCCACGTGCCGCGCTCCACGTCGCCCCAGGCGTGCAGCGCCAGGAACGCGACCTTGGACGGCGCATAGCCATAGCGCAGCGTGTAGTACAGGTTGAAATCCTGCAGCTCGTACGGCCCGATGATCTGCTCGGTCTTCTGCCCGGGCGCCTCGTCCTGCCCGCTGGCGGCGGGGGCGCTCGGCACCAGTTCAGGGCTGATATCGGTATCCAGCACCGCCAGCAGCACGTCCTCGCCGCCTTCGCCAATCTGGCTGGTTTCGGCCACCCAGCGCACCAGGTGGCTGATCAGCGTCTTGGGCACGCTGGCGTTGACGTTGTAGTGCGACATGTGATCGCCCACGCCATAGGTGCACCAGCCCAGCGCCAGTTCGCTGAGATCGCCGGTGCCGATCACAATGGCGCCATTGTGGTTGGCCAGCCGGAACAGGTGATTGGTACGCTCCCCGGCCTGCACGTTCTCGAACGTGACGTCATAGACCGGCTCGCCGCGTGCATAGGGGTGATCCAGATCCTTCAGCATGGCCAGGCAGCTTGGCCGGATGTCGATCTCGCGCGCCGTGCAGCCCACCGCCTGCATCAGTTCGCGCGCCTGCTTCAGCGTGCGGTCGCTGGTGGCGAAGCCCGGCATCGTATAGGCCAGGATATTGGCGCGCGGCAGGCCCAGGCGGTCCATTGCCTTGGCGCAGACCAGCAGCGCATGCGTGGAATCGAGCCCGCCCGACACGCCTATCACCACCTTCTGGATCCGGCTTGACGACAGCCGCTGCACCAGCGCCTGCACCTGGATGTTGTAGACCTCCATGCAGCGTTCATCGCGGCGGCGCGGGTCGGCCGGCACATACGGGAACCGCTCGACCTTGCGCTCCAGCGGCAGCGCCTGGACCGTCGGCAGTTCCATCTGGAAAGCCACCACGTCGAACTTCTCGACCTCTTCCTTGTGCCGGCGCACCGACTGGCCGAACGACGTCTGGTGCATGCGTTCGCGCGACAGCCGCTCCAGGTCGATATCGGCGAACAGCAGGTGCGAGGTGTCGGCAAAGCGCTCGGATTCGCCCAGCAGCTCGCCGTTTTCGTAAATCAGCGCCTGGCCGTCCCAGGCCAGGTCGGTGGTCGATTCGCCCTTGCCGGCCGACGTGTAGAGGTAGGCCGCCAGGCAGCGCGCCGATTGCTGCGACACCAGCTGGTGGCGGTAGCCCGACTTGCCGACCACGATATTCGACGCCGACAGGTTCACCAGCACCGTGGCGCCGGCCAGCGCCGCGAACGACGACGGCGGAATCGGCACCCAGACGTCCTCGCAGATTTCGGCATGGAAGCGGAAGAACGGGATGTTCTCGATGTCGAACAGCAGGTTCGCCCCGAACGGCACTTCGGCGCCCAGCAGCGACACCGTGTCGACGGCCGCACAGTCGGCACTGCTGAACTGGCGCGCCTCGTAGAATTCCCAGTAGTTCGGCAGGTAGGTCTTCGGCACCACGCCCTGCACCGCGCCGTTGGCCACCACCACGGCGCAATTGAACAGCTGGTGCTCCACCAGCACGGGCATGCCGACGATCATGGCGGCGCCGATGCCGGCCGAGGCTTCGACGATGGCCTGCAGCGCCAGTTCGCATTCGCGCAGCAGCGCCCGCTGGTGGAACAGATCGTCACAGGTGTAGGCCGGCAGGCCAAGCTCGGGAAACGCCACCAGCACGGCGCCGCCGTCGGCCGCCTGGCGCGCCAGGGCAATGGTCTGTTCGGCGTTGTAGGCGGGATCGGCCACGCGGCACTCGGGCACGCCGACGGCCACGCGCGCAAAGCCGTGGGAATAGAGGTTGAAGAAGGGGTGCGAGGGGTTCGTCATGTCTGGACCCGTACCGGAAAGGCACGTCGGGGGAGTGGACATCGGAAAACGGATATGCGCATTCTACGACGCCCTGCGGCAGCCCGGCGTCAGCGTCACGCTGACGACGCCTGCAGCACAATTTCAATTCCGGTAGACTCGCCCGGCACCTACGCCAACCCGTCCATGAGTGATTCGCGCCCCAACTACCGCACGGAAATCGTGCTGGACCTTGCCGACATCGATGCCGCGGCCTGGGACGCGCTGCTGGCCGCACAGGCCGAACCCACGCCGTTCCTGCGCCACGCCTTCCTGCACGCCATGCACGCCAGCGGCAGCGCCACCGACGACACCGGCTGGTCGCCCCGCTTCCTGACGCTCTGGGTCCCCGACGGCAACGAGCCGGGCCGCGACCGTCTGGCGGCAGCCATGCCGCTCTATGCCAAGTCCCACTCGTATGGCGAATACGTCTTCGACTGGGCCTGGGCCGACGCCTATCGCCAGCACGGGCTCGATTACTACCCGAAGTGGCTGGCGGCGGTGCCGTTCACGCCGGTGCGCGGCGCCCGGCTGCTGGCCGAGGACGATCTGGCGCGCACGGTGCTGCTGCGGTTCGCGCTGGCGCTGGCCGAGGAAAGCCAGCTGTCGTCGCTGCACATCTTGTTTCCGTCCGACCACGAGGCCGACCTGATGCAGGAGGCCGGCATGATGATGCGCCACGGCGTGCAGTTCCACTGGACCAACCCGGGCTACGCCGATTTCGACGCCTTCCTGGCCACGCTGTCGCAGAAGAAGCGCAAGAACATCCGCGCCGAACGGCGCCGGGTAGCCGAGGCCGGCATCACGTTCCGCCAGCTGCGCGGCGCCGCGATCGACGACGCGGCCTGGAAGTTCTTCAACCGCTGCTACCGGCAGACGTACCGCGAGCACCATTCCACGCCTTACCTGAACCTGGATTTCTTCCGGCGCATTGGCCAGGCGATGCCGGAGAACCTGCTGCTCGTCGTCGCCACGCGCGACGGCGCGGACATCGCCAGCTCCCTGCTGGTCTACGATGCCGATCCGGCTGTCAGCACGCTGTACGGCCGCTACTGGGGCGCGCTGGAACACCACCCCTGCCTGCACTTCGAGACGGCCTACTACCAGCCGCTGGAATTCTGCATCGCCGAGGGCATCGGCACGTTCGAAGGCGGGGCGCAGGGCGAGCACAAGATGGCGCGCGGCTTCCTGCCCGTGGCCACCCGTTCGGCGCACTGGCTGGCCCATCCGTCCTTTGCCGACGCCGTGGAACGCTTCCTGGCGCGCGAGCGCCAGGGCATGGATGCCTACCTGGACGAGCTGAACGACCGCAACCCGTTTGCGCGGCCGCCCGGCGGCGACTGAGGCACACCGGGCCAGCAAGGCGTCCTATCGGCGCGGCAGCATCCGCCGCATCGTGTTGTCGCCCAGCATGTAGTGGTGGAACAGCGCGGCCATCGCGTGCAGGCCGATCACCAGATAGAAGGCCTTGCCGATTATCTCGTGGATCTCACCCAGCAAGTCCTTGAGCCCGGCGTCGGGCGCGATCAGCGGCGGCAGTCCGATGCCCGTGCCCGGCAGCATCAATTCGCGTCCGGCGGCGTTCATCATCAGGATGCCCAGGATAGGCTGCGCCACCAGGAACAGGTACAGCAGGCCATGCACGGCCGCGCCGGCCAGCTGGCCCAGGCGCGGATACGATTCGGGCGCCGGCGCACCGCGCACCGCACGCCAGAGCAGGCGCGGCACGATCAAGGCCAGCACCAGCGCGCCCGACCACTTGTGGACTTCCATGGCCACCATGCGGGCGGCGGTTCCCTTGTCGGTAAAGCCGCGCAGTTCGATTGCGGCGTACGCCACGGCCACCAGCACGAACATCAGCCAGTGGAACGCAATGGCCACCGCGTCATAGCGGGCGAACGCGGCCGCGTCGGGCGCGGCCGCGGTGCCTTTGAGAACAGGCATCGGTACTCCATTTGGTTGTGGGGATCCGCCGGAAGCTTAGGGCCTGGTCCGGTGCCTCGCCTTGCGGCCGGTCATCGCCCCAACAAAAAACCCCGCCATCGGGCGGGGTTTTCCTCGGACCATCGGCAGCGACGCGATTACTTCTTGAAGTTCGCCACGCCGTCGGTGATTTCCTTGTGGGCTTCCTCGATGCCGGCCCAGCCTTCGACCTTCACCCACTTGCCTGCTTCGAGTGCCTTGTAGTTCTCAAAGAAGTGCTTGATCTGGTCGAGCGTATTTTGCGCCACATCGGACAGGCCCTTGATGTGGGCGGTGGCGGGGCTCAGCTTGTCCACGGGCACGGCCACCAGCTTGGCGTCCACGCCCGACTCGTCGGTCATCTTCAGCATGCCCAGGGCGCGGCAGCGCACGACGGCACCGGCCAGGATCGGGAACGGGGTCAGCACCAGCACGTCCACGGGGTCGCCATCGCCCGACAGCGTCTGCGGGATGAAGCCGTAGTTGGCCGGGTAGCGCATGCCCGTGCCGATGAAGCGGTCCACGAACAGCAGGCCGGTTTCCTTGTCGGCCTCGTACTTCACCGGATCGCTTTGCGCGGAGATCTCGATGATGACGTTGAAATCGTTGGGAAGGTCCTTGCCCGGGGAGACGAGGTTGAAGCTCATGCGAGTTCTCCGAATACCTGTGGAATGGGATGGGCGGCATTATAGCGGGTCGGCCCTGACCGCAGCCTGACAACCGTCGCTGCGCCGAGTGGCGGTTAATGCCTTGCGCGCCGGGCGCGGTGCGCGATAATGCGGCATTCCCGATTTCAGCATTTGCTCCATAACCGGAGCCATGGAGACCTGCATGCATGCCCAGCATTTCGTCGCCAACCGCCTGATCGCCGCCGATTCCGGCCTGCGCATCAAGGTGTTCGATCCCTCCAACGGCGAGCCGTTCGCCGAGATCGCCCGCGGCAATGCCACCGATATCAGCGTGGCCGTCCGCGCCGCCCGCCAGGCCTTCGAAGGCGAATGGGGCGCGATGAACCCGGCCGACCGCGTGCGCCTGCTGAACCGCGTGGCGCTCAAGCTGATCGAGCACGAGGACGAACTGGCCGCGCTGGAAGCGCGCGACACCGGCAAGCCGCTGCGCCAGGCCCGCGCCGACGCCCGCGCCGTGGCCCGCTATTTCGAGTTCTACGCGGGCGCGGCCGACAAGCTGCACGGCGAGACCATTCCCTACACCACCGGCTACACGGTACTCACCGTGCGTGAACCGCACGGCGTGACCGGCCACATCATCCCGTGGAACTACCCGCTGCAGATCTTCGGCCGCAGCGTGGGCGCGGCACTGGCCACCGGCAACGCCTGCGTGGTCAAGCCGGCCGAGGACGCCTGCCTGTCGATCCTGCGCGTGGCCGAACTGGCCGCCGAGGCCGGGCTGCCCGAAGGCGCGCTGAACATCGTCACGGGCTATGGCCACGAGGCCGGCGCCGCGCTGGCCCGCCATCCGGGCATCAACCATATTTCGTTCACGGGGTCGCCGGACACGGGCAAGCTCGTATCGCAACTGGCATCCGAGAACCACGTGCCGGTGACGCTGGAACTGGGCGGCAAGTCGCCCCAGGTGGTGTTTGCCGATGCCGACCTCGACGCGGTGCTGCCCGTGGTGGTCAACGGCATCGTGCAGAATGCGGGCCAGACCTGCTCGGCCGGCAGCCGCCTGCTGGTGGAGCGGCCCGTCTACGAGGCCCTGCTCGACCGCCTGTCAGGCGTGTTCGAGTCGCTGCGTGTGGGTCCGTCGGCACTCGACCTGGAATGCGGCCCGCTGATCAGTCGCAAGCAGCAGCAGCGCGTGTGGGATTTCGTGTCCGATGCCCAGCACGCCGGCATCGCCGTGGTGGCCCAGGGCCAGATCGTGGGCGAGGCGCCGGAGTCCGGCTACTACCAGGTGCCGATGCTGTTCCGCGACGTGCCCGCCACGCACCGGCTGGCCCAGGAAGAAGTGTTCGGCCCGCTGCTGGCTGCCATGCCGTTCGATACCGAGGACGAGGCCATCCGCCTGGCCAACGGCACCGCGTATGGCCTGGTGGCCGGGGTCTGGACGCGCGACGGCGGCCGCCAGATGCGGCTGGCGCGCAAGCTGCGGGCCGGCCAGGTCTTCATCAACAACTATGGCGCCGGTGGCGGCGTCGAGCTGCCGTTCGGCGGCACCGGCCAGTCGGGCTATGGCCGCGAGAAGGGCTTCGAGGCCCTGTACGGATTCACCACTCTGAAAACCATCGCCATTCAACATGGGTAGCATCAACTTTCTATCGGTCACGTTCGCCATCTTCTTTTTCTGGATGGCGTGGCATGTGCGAAACAAGCGCGCCACCAATCCGTCCGGCATGCCCCGCCTGCAGGTGTTCAAGCGCAAGTGGGGCGACACCGTGGGCGACCGCGTCCACTGGTGCCTCTACGTGGCCCTGCCCTTCCTGCTCGGCATCATGATGGTGGCCAACGCCCTGCAGAACAAAGGCCCCTTCCACTGATCCGATAATTCCGATGTTCCGCCCGTAGCGCGGCAACAGACCGCGCCGGGCTTCACGCAACTGGAGACAAGGCAATGACCAGACTGGCTGGCAAGGTAGCGGTAGTGACGGGCGGCGGCTCGGGATTTGGCGAAGGCATCGCGCATACGTTTGCGCGCGAAGGCGCCAGCGTGATGGTGGCCGACCTGAACCTCGACGCCGCCCATCGCGTGGCCGCGGCCATCCGCGATGCGGGCGGCAAGGCCGACGCGGTGCGCGCCGATGTATCGCGGGGAGACGACGTGGCCGCCATGCGCGATGCCACGCTGGCCGCCTTTGGCGACGTCCACTGCGTGGTCAACAACGCCGGCACCACCCATCGCAACAAGCCGATCCTGGAAGTCACCGAGGATGAGTTCGACCGCGTCTACGCGGTCAACGTGAAAAGCATCTACTGGTCGGCGCACCATTTCATCCCGCACTTCCGCCAGCGGGGCGGCGGCAACTTCGTCAACGTGGCCTCGACGGCCGGCATCCGGCCGCGCCCCGGCCTGGTCTGGTACAACGGCAGCAAGGGCGCCGTGATCGTGGCCAGCAAGGCCATGGCGGCCGAACTGGGCCCCGACAACATCCGCGTCAACTGCGTGAACCCGGTGATCGGCGCCACGGGCCTGCTGGAGCAGTTCATGGGCGTGCCCGACACCCCCGAGAACCGCGCGCGGTTCCTGGCGACCATCCCCATGGGACGCATGTCGACGCCGCAGGACGTGGCCAATGCCTGCCTGTACCTGGCGTCGGACGACGCCAGCTTCATCACCGGCACCTGCATCGAGGTGGATGGCGGCCGCTGCGTCTGACCATCCGCGGGCATCCGCAACACAACTAGAACCACATCCCAATGAGGAGACACCGATGACAACCACCGCAGTCAACGCCGGCGCGCACGACGCCGGCTTCGAGGACGCCACTTACCGCAAGGTGACGTGGCGCCTGGTGCCGTTTCTGCTGCTCTGCTACGTCGTGGCCTACCTGGACCGCGTCAACGTGGGCTTTGCCAAGCTGCAGATGCTCAACGACCTCCAGTTCAGCGAAACCATCTACGGGCTGGGCGCCGGCATCTTCTTCATCGGCTATTTCCTGTTCGAAGTGCCGAGCAACGTGATCCTGCACAAGGTGGGCGCACGCATCTGGATCGCCCGGATCATGATCACGTGGGGCCTGATCTCGGCGGCGATGATGTTCGTCACCACGCCGACGATGTTCTACGTACTGCGCTTCCTGCTGGGTATCGCCGAAGCCGGCTTCTTCCCCGGCATCATCCTGTACCTGACCTACTGGTATCCGGCCAGCCGGCGCGGGCGCACCACCACGTTCTTCATGACGGCCATCGCGCTCTCGGGGGTGATCGGCGGCCCGCTGTCGGGCTGGATCATGCAGTCGTTCGACGGCCACAATGGCTGGGCCGGCTGGCAGTGGATGTTCCTGGTGGAAGGCATCCCGTCTATCCTGGTCGGCATCTGGGTGCTGCTGTACCTGGACGACCGCATCGCCCACGCCAGGTGGCTGAGCGACGACGAAAAGGCGCTGCTCCAGCGCAATATCGCGACCGAGGACCAGCACAAGGAAGATCCGCCCGTCATGCAGGTGCTGTCGAGCCCGCGCGTCTGGCTGATGAGCGCGATCTACTTCAGCTTCGTGATGGGCCTGTACGGCGTGAGCTTCTGGCTGCCGACGATCATCAAGCAGACCGGCGTCAAGGGCGCACTCGATGTAGGCCTGCTCACCGCCATTCCGTACGGCTGCGCCGTGGTGGGCATGATCCTGTTCGCCCACAGCGCCGACCGCCGGGGCGAGCGCCGCTGGCATATCGCCGTGCCGGCGCTGCTGGGCGCGCTGGGGCTGGTGCTGTCGGTGCAGTGGCATGGCGATACGACGATGGCCATGGTGGCGCTGACGCTGGCCACCATCGGCATCCTGACCACGCTGCCGCTGTTCTGGAGCCTGCCGACGGCCTTCCTTGCCGGCACCGGCGCCGCCGCCGGCATTGCACTGATCAATTCGCTGGGCAACCTGGCGGGCTTTATCAGCCCTTATGCGGTCGGCTGGCTCAAGGACATGACGCACAGCACGGACTCGGGCATGTACCTGCTGGCCGCCTGCATGGTGGTGGGCGCGGCCCTGACGCTGTCGGTGCCGGCCAGGATGGTGGGAAAGAAGGCTGGTTGATCGAAAGTTGGAGCGCGAAAGTTGGAGCGCCCCCTCTCCCACAAGTGGGAGAGGGGCCAATAAACCGGGTAATGCCGGCTTACGCCTCGCCCAGCATCTGCGCCACTGACGATGCGGTGGCGGCGGCTTTCTCGCCGATCAACTGCTGCAGCGTGCGCAGCAGTTCGTCCTCGTTGAACGGCTTGCCCAGATAGACGTTCACGCCAATCTCCGCCGCATAACGGCGATGCTTCTCCGCCGTACGCGACGTGATCATGACCAGCGGCATGCGGCTGGTGCGGGCATCGGCCCGCACGTTGCGCGTCAGGTCGAAGCCGTCCATGTTCGGCATCTCGATATCGACCAGCATCGCGTCGGGCATCACTTCCTGGAGCTGACGCAGCGCGTCCACGCCGTCGCGGGCCAGTACCACCTGGTAGCCGGCACGCGTCAGCAGTCGCTGGCTGGCCTTGCGCACGGTGAGTGAATCATCCACCACCATCACGGTCGGCTGCGTCATCAGCCCCGGCACGGGCACTGCCGCGCCGGCGTCGACGAACTCTGCAACTGCGCCGGTCTGGCCGCTGTGTTGCAGCGCGGCCAGCACCGGCCTGGCCGGCGCCGTGGCGCCGCGCTCGCGCTCCCAACGCTGGGCCAGCACCACCGGGTTGTAGATCAGCACGATCTCGCCATCGCCCAGCGTGGTCGCGCCGGCAATGCCTTCCATACGTGCCAGATGCGGGCCGATGTGCTTCACCACCACTTCGCGGTTGCCCAGCACGTCGTCCACATGCACGGCCACGCGCTCGGCACCCGAGCGCACCACCACCACCGGCGAATACTTGCGCCCCGACGCCATGCCGGCGGCTTCCTCCAGCAGCGCGCCAAAATAGAAGAACGGCACCTCGATGCCGGCTGCGCTGAAGCGCCCGGCGTTATAGGCCTCCAGCAGCGGCTTCTCGCGCAACTGGTGGACCTGGTCGATCATGCCGCTCGGCATGGCGAACAGGCGTCCGCCCAGCGACACCAGCAGCACCTGCGTGATCGCCGTGGTCAGCGGCAGGTGCACGGTGAAGCTGGTGCCACGGCCGGCCTCGGTCGACAGCGTGATACGGCCGCCCAGCGCCACCGTTTCCGCACGCACCACGTCCATCCCGACGCCACGGCCCGCCAGTTCCGACACCGCGTCGGCGGTCGAAAACCCCGGCGCGAAGATCATTTCGGTCAGGCGGGCCTCGCTGGCGTCTTCGTCGGGGGCCATCAGCTGGCGCGCGACGGCACGCTCGCGAATGCGCGGCAGGTTCAGGCCGCTGCCGTCGTCGAAGAACGTCAGCACCACTTCGTTGCCTTCCTGCTGCACTTCCAGCGTCAGCGCGCCGGTGGCGGACTTGCCCGCCGCACGTCGCACATCGGCCGGCTCGATGCCATGCACCACGGCGTTGCGGATCAGGTGCTCGATCGGCCCGGCCATGCGGTCCAGCACCGAGCGGTCGATCTCCACGGTACCGCCCTTGATCAGCAGGCGCACTTCCTTGCCGGTTTCGGTGGCCGACTGGCGTGCCACGCGGTACAGACGTTCGGCCAGCGCATCGAACTGCACCATGCGCGCCTGCATCAGGCCGCGCTGCAGCCCACGTGTCAGCCGCGCCTGCGCCGCCAGGTCACCCGACGCGCGGTCGAAGCCGCGCTGCAGGTTCTGCTCCACGGTGGCCACGTCGTTGACCGACTCCGCCATCATCCGCGTCAGCTCCTGGAAGCGCGTGAAGCGGTCGAATTCCAGCGGATCGAATTCCTGGTTGTGCTGCTGGTCGGCGATCCGCGATGCCATCTGCGTTTCGGCCTGGATTTCGATCTCGCGCAGCTGCATGCGCAGACGGGCGACGTTGTCGTTCAGTTCGCCCAGATAGCTGCGCAATGCTTCCAGTTCGCTGTCCAGGCGGGCGCGCGTCGCGCTCACTTCGCCGGCGTCGTTGATCAGCGTGTCCAGCGCGCGGGCCTGCACGCGCACCAGTGCGCGCTGGCGGTCGGCGTCGGTCGGCAAGGCGGCCGGCGCAGCGGGCATCAGCGGCGCCACCGGGACTGCCGCGTGCTGCGGCGCTGCCGGAGCGGACGCGTCCATCGCCTCGGCCGATGTCGCCAGCGCGGCGGCGCCAGCAGGCGCGGCAACCAGCCCGTTGACGACGTCGGCATCGTCCAACGGCAGCAGGCGGCCGTTCTGCAGCGCGTCCACGTGCGCCAGGATGCGGTCGTACCACGCGTACAGCTTGCCGAACAGGTCCGGCGACACGCGCTGGCCGCGCACGCTGGCTTCGAGCAGCGTTTCCATTTCGTGCGCCGCCTGGCCCAGCGCCATGGCCCCGGCCATCCGCGCACTGCCCTTCAGCGTGTGCAGGCCGCGCAGGATCAGGCCGCCGTGCTGCGCATCGTCGGGCGAGGCTTCCCACGTGCGCACCAGCTTACCGAGATCGGGCAGCGCGCCATGGGCTTCTTCCAGGAAGATCTCGACCAGGGCCGGGTCCAGCGCCGAGGCATCGGTCGAGGTGTCCTCGGGCAGCGTATCGGGCGTATCGGGCGCGTCGGGCGAATGCGGCGTGACGTGCGCCACGGCGATCGAATCATGACGCGGCGCGGTCGGCAGCGAAATCACCACGGCGTCCTGCACCGGGGTGACGGGTGTCAGCACCGGGCCCGTCGGCACCGACACCGGCGGCAGCGACGTGATCGGCGTCAGCTTCACGGGCGGCAGTTCCGCCACGGGCGCCTTTGCGTCGGCGTCGATCTCGGGCAGCGGCTGGGACGTCGTCGAATTCTGACCGAACAGTTGCGACACCGAGCCTTCCTGTCCGGTGGACTGGGCGGCCGGCAGCGCGGCGCGCGGACGTACCAGCGCGCGCTCGCCAAAATCGTTCAGGTCGCGGCACAGCGAGGCATCGGCATCGGGCCAGATGCCGGCGGCAAACTGGTGCAGCATCGCGCGCAGGCGCTCCACGGCCATGTCCAGCAGGCGGAAGTCCGCCGGGTGCATGACCACCGGATGACGGCCCAGCAGCAACAGCAGATGTTCGAGCGCCTCGGCAATCTCGCGCACCGGCTCCAGGCCGACCGTCGACGCGCTGCCCTGCAGCGTGTGCGCCACGCGCATGGCCAGCTCGCTCGGACACGGATGATTTTCGTGCCGCCACTCGGACAGGTCCGTGGCGAACTGGCGCAGCAGGTCGTCGGCCTCCTGCAGGTAGACGTTGTACAGCGCCAGGCCGATGCGAACCGGACCAATGACCTTGTAGCCCTCGTCCTCGTCGGCCAGCCCGCCGGACAGCCGGAACGGCAGCACGTTGTCGTCGGCCGGCGCGGCCCCGGCGGCATCCAGCGGGTCGGCGGCATCTAGCGGGTCGGCGGCAGCGGACCCGGCAAGATCGACGGGGGCCGGCAGGTCTGCCGGTTCGGCGGAAGACAACCGGCTGTTCACCGGTACCAGCGGCGCGGACGCCTGCGCCAGCAGCGCATCGAGCGAATCGATCTGGCCGCCATCGGCCTCGCCCGATGCCATGCCGCCCGGCTCGCGCAGCGCCTGCGCGGCATCCACCAGCGGATCGATCTCGCGCAGCGTCGACGGATCCTCAAGCAGGGCCAGCGCCCATTCGCGCAGCAGGTCTTGCGCCTGTTGCAGCAAGGCAGGCAGTTCGGGCACCGGCTCGCGCGCCTCGGCGATCCACAGGTTCATCACCTGTTCGACGGCCCAGGCCGCTTCGCCATAGCGGTTCAGGCCAACCATGCGGCTCGATCCCTTGAGCGTATGGAAGGCGCGGCGCAGACGGCTCAGCACGTCGGTATCGCGCAGGGCGTCCAGGCCGCCAGCCAGGTCGGTGGCGATATTGCCCAGCACCTCTTCGGCTTCGGACAGGAAGATTTCCAGCAGTTCGGCGTCGATCGCGGCCGCATCGGACGGCATCGACGCGGCGGCGGGCGCAGCCGTCACCGGCGCGACGGCGGCTGGCAATGGGTCGGCCAGAGCCACCACCATGCGCTCGGCCGCCGATTCGCTGCCGGCCAGCCAGGCGTGCAGCTGCGTCGTGGCCTCGCTGGCCTGGCGGCGCAGCGCGGCGTCGTCGTCGATGGCAGCCTGATCGGCTACCGCCTGCAGCGCGGCACGCAGCCGCTGGATCTCGGGAGAATCGGCGGTGGCGGCCACCCGAATGGCATCCATCGCTGCACTGCGCGCCGCGCCCAGCGCGCCTTGCGGGGCGGCGTCCTGGCGTTGCGTGCGCAGCGCGAACGGATCGTCGCTGGCGGCATCGTTCTGTTTGCGGCCGAATTCGAGCAGGTCGGCAAACGCATGGACCGTGCCCAGTTCGGCGGCGATATCCGACAACTGATCGATACGCGCGGCGTGGTCGGTGGTTTCACGCAGCACGCCTAGGCGCTGCAGCACCGAGCGCACCGACGCCAGCGCGGCTTCGGTCTCGTCGTTGATGCCCTCGGGCAGCGCGGCACTGCCGTGGATGCGTTCGATCGAGGCCAGCAGCGCGCCAAAGGCGTGCGCGGCGTCGTCCAGGGCATTGCCCCCATCGGCGCGCGCCGCATTGCGGTCATAGGTATCGAGCCACGATTCGCCGCTGTCCAGCTGGGCACGCACCTGCGCCACGGCTTCGGTGCGCTGCGCCTGGGCACCAGCGGACTGCACCAGTTCGGCCAGCCACGCGGGCGCTGCCGCATCGGCATCGGCCAGGCAGGCGGTCAGCGTCTCGCAGCGCATGGCGAACTCGGCGGCCGATGCGTGGCCGGATTTGCCGTGGACGCGCCAGGGCATGGCCAGCGCCCGCGACAGGAACAGCGCCACGCCGCCCCGGCCCAGCGCATCGCCCGCCGGCCGTTGGCCCGCGTAGGCGGCGGCTGCGGTCAGGCACTGCTGCAGCGCCGGCTGTGCCAGGGGCATGGCGGCCTCGGCCAGCGACGCCAGCGCAAGCTCCCATCCCGACTGGTCGTCGGCGGCGGCCCGCTCGATCGCGGTGGCCGCGTGCTGCAGGTTGCGCGTATCGATCGGATCGAGCCAGCCGTAGTAGCGTTGCCGGTAATCGGCCCGCGCCACCACGTGCGCCGGGTCTACCCGGTACGCCTGCAGGCTGCGCGCGATATCGACGCGCAGCACCTGCACGGCGGCCTGCACCACGGGCGGCGTGGTGTCCTCGGGGCCGTCCGGGGTCAGGCCGGTGCTGACGAGCAGGAAGACGGCGTCGTTAAGCAGCGCCTGCGGCACGCGCACCTGGCCCTGCAGGTACTGGCGCACCAGCAGGTGGGTACGGGCGGCAAAACGCTTGGCCAGCAGATCGGTCGGCAGCAGGCCGTGGGCCAGCGCGCGGAACACCATGGCCAGCGTGTGCCAGATGCCGCGATCGGGCGTGTCGGTGGTGCGGCGCGCGTCCTGCTCGTGGTTGCGCACGTCGTCCAGCGCCGACTGCAGCGGCAGCCAGGCCTCGCGCAGCAGCGACGTTTCGGTGCACGGCGTGGGCAGGCGCAGCGCCTTCAGCAACGCGGCCTCGAAACGCTGGCGCGCGCGGGTCACGGCGGACGCCGAGCGGGTGGGCAGCACGATGCCGGGCAGCATCTGCAGCTCGTCCAGCCACAGGTCGGCCGGATGCACGCGCTCGTCCTTCATCATCGAGAGCGCGGCGGCATAGGGCTGGAACAGGCGCAGCGGGTCTTCCGCGTCGCCCGCCATCAGGTCGTCGACGTATTCGGCCAGTGCCTGCACGCCGGTGCGGAACACCGCCAGCATGGCGGCGTCGGCGGCCACCGTGCCGGCATCGACCGCTTCCAGCAGGCGGCGCAGCGCCTGGCAATAGGCATCCACCCCGCGCAGGCCAACGATATGCACGGCGCCGGCAGCCTGGTGCAGGTGCTGTCCGGCCAGGCGCAGCGATGTGGTGTCCCGGGCGCCCAGTGCTTCCGGCGTTTGCCGGATTTCGTCGACATAGTGGCCCAGCTCGGTCGCGGCGTCGTCCAGCGCGGTACGCAGGCTTGGCGCGAGCCAGGCCAGCACCGAGAGGTCGCGCTGCGGGGCAGCCGGAACCCCGGCTGCGGCCGTATCCGGCGTGGCATGCGATTGCGGCGCGGCCGTGGCGGCCTCGTCGCTGGTGAGGATGGAATTCAGGGACATGACCAGTTCCGGTGCGGCCGTCAACGTACGGGCGGGCGTCAGGCGATCTTGAATCGCGACACCGAGTTACGCAGCTCTTCGGTCAGCGCGGTCAGCTGACGCACCGACGCGGCGGTGTGGCGCGTGCCCGCCGTCGTTTGCGCGGTGACCTGCAGGATGCCTTCGATGTGATGGGCCACGTTGGTGGCCAGGCCCGCCTCGTGCGACGTGGTCTGCGCGATCTGCTCGATCAGCTCGGCCAGCTGGCGCGACACGCGGCCGATCTCCACCAGGGCGGCGCCGGCATTGTCCGACAGCCGCGCCCCTTCCACCACGCCCGCCGTGCTCTGCTCCATGGCGTGCACGGCGTCCTGCGTGTCGGTCTGAATCGTGCGGATCAGCGCGCCAATCTGCTTGGTTGCCTCGCCCGAGCGTTCGGCCAGGCGCTGCACTTCTTCCGCCACCACCGAGAAGCCGCGCCCGGCTTCACCTGCCGAAGCCGCCTGGATGGCGGCGTTCAGTGCCAGCACGTTGGTCTGTTCGGTAATGTCCGAGATCAGCTCGACGATTTCACCGATCTCCTGCGACGATTCGCCCAGGCGCTTGATCCGCTTCGAGGTTTCCTGAATCTGGTCGCGAATGTCGTTCATGCCCGCGATGGCGTTCTGCACCGCCTGCTGGCCCTGTTCGGCAGCCGACAGCGACGCACGCGCCACGTTGGCGGATTCGGCCGCGCCGCGCGATACCTGCGTGATGCGGTCCGCCATCTCCACCACCGACTCGCCGGTCTGGCGGATCTGGCGCGACTGCTCTTCGGTGGTGGCCGCCAGCTGTACGGAGGTGTCCTGCACCTGCGACGAAGCGTGCTGCACCTGCCCGGCGGTCTGCTGCACGCGGCCCACCAACTCTTTCAGTTCTTCCACCGTATAGTTCACCGAGTCGGCGATGGCGCCGGTGATGTCCTCGGTCACGGTGGCCTGGCGCGTCAGGTCGCCGTCAGCGATGTCCTGCAGCTCGTTCATCAACTGCAGAATGGCCTTCTGGGTGGCGTCGTTGTTGCGCTTTTCCTCCAGGCGGCGCGCTTCGGCCTCGCGCTCGCGCGCTTCGGCTTCCAGCGCACGCACGCGCGAATCGCGCAGGTACAGCGCCGCCAGCCCGGCCAGGCACAGCAGCGTGGCCACGGCCGATATCACCATCGCGCCAAACGTCCACGGGCGGAACCGCGCCCCTTCGGCGTATGCCGTCTGCAGTTCGGCCAGCTCGCCGCGCAGCGCCTCGTTGTCGTTGAAGATCTGCTGCTGCGCGCGCTTGGCGGCGATCAGGCCCGGCAGGTTCTGCAGGATGGTCTGGGTGGTCTTCTGCACCGCCTCGAAACGCTGCGACAGCTGCTGCAGGTAGTTGCGCGTCTCGGCGTCGGTGGCCGGCGCCAGGCGCAGGGCTTCGGAGCCGTTGGTCAGGCCGTCCAGCGTTTCGCGGAAGGTGTTGGTGTCCTTGCCCAGCAGGAACGCGGTTTCGGGGTTGACGCCTTCGCCCGAGAGGAATTCGTTCAGGTTCTTACCCAGGCGCTGCGTCAGCATCACCAGCTGCGCGGAAGCGGCCACCTCGCGCGTGTTCGATCCAGCCTGCAGCTTGATGGCGGCCACCTGTTCGGCCGCTTCGAGCAGTTCCGGGTTCGACGCGTTGAAGATCTGCAGCGTCTGACCGATCGTCGTCAGGATGGGCTGCTGGGCCAGCACGTCGGCCGCGCTCTTTTCCGATCGCTTCCATGATCCGAATGCCTTTTCGAGCAGCGGCTCGGCCGGGCCGGACGTGGCGCGCACGTGCTTTTCGTCGCTGCCGTTCTGCAGCGCCAGCAAGTCGGCGGTCAGCTGCTCCTTGGACTGGCGCAGCTGCGTGAACGCCTGCGCGTTACCGAGCAGCGCCACCGGCACCGCTTTACCCAGACGCTGCGAGTGCATCAGCATGTTACCGGCGATCTCGATCTGCGCCGCGCCGTTGTTGGCCTGGCGGTTATCAAGATAGACCGATGCCAGCAGCGCCAGCAGCGACGCCACCACGCCGCCGGTCAGCAACCGTTGCTGGGAAGAGAACGGCATGCGCGTCAGCCAGCCCGACATCATTTCCACCGGCGTCCGGCCCGCGCCACCCTTGCCCGTGCCGGCCTTGGCGAATACCGATGCGCGCGGCGCCGCCGCGTCGGCAGCGGCACCGGCGGTAGCGGTGCGACGGCCCAGGCTGATCTTCTTGATTCCCATGGCAACCCCTCTGTTCGTTCGTTTTCTGTTTGGTTCTTGTGCTCAGACGTCAGGCTTCAGGCCGCATCGCGGCCAGCCTGCAGGAATGCCGGGGCATCCAGCAACTGGCGGATGTCCAGCACCTGCCAGTCGCGCCCGTCCCGGTCCGCGAAGGCGGCACCGCGCCAGGCCTCGGGCTCGGCGCCACCGGCCGGTGTCAGGTCCACCGCGTGCCGCAGCCCAACCACGCGCGTGGCGATGATGCCGCAGGCACGTTCGACGTGGCGCGACAGCACCACGATCTTGCTGCCCGGCTGCACCGGGGTCGGACCGTCGCCGCAGAACATGCCGAAATCGATCACGCCCAGCAGGTTGCCCCGCGCGTTGACCAGGCCGCGATACCACGGCTGCGTCAGCGGCACGGCGGCCGGCGCGCGCATTTCCAGCACCTCGCCGGTGTCCATCAGCGGCAGCAGCCAGTTGCGCTGGCCCACCAGCACGCCCAGGTAGCTGTCGACGGCGGGCAGGTTGCGCGCCTCGCGCAGGCGCCGCGCCAGCATGGCCTGATAGTCATGCAGGCGGGTCTGGCGAGTCTGGCGGGTTCGGATGTCTTGGCGCGGCGCGTTCATGATCGGATACCAGTGAATCCTGGAAACCAGTGGTGAGACCGGTTGTCATGGCCGTGCGCGGGCGCCGCCGGCGTCCCTGACAGGACACCCGCGCCCACTCCGGCCCCTAGGCTGCCGCGGCGCTCAGTGCGCCAGCGCGGCGATCTTCGAAAGCAGTTCCTCGCCGTCCACCGGCTTGACGATGTAGTCGGACGCGCCCTGGCGAATGCCCCAGATGCGGTCCGTCTCCAGGCCCTTGCTGGTGCACATGATGACGGGGATGTCCTTGAAACGGTCGTCGCGCTTGATCGCGCGGGTGGCCTGGTAGCCGTTCTGGCCAGGCATCACCACATCCATCAGGATCAGGTCGAAGGTTTCCGCCTCGAGGCGCGTCATGGCCTGTTCGCTGTTGCCGGCCACTGAGACCTTGAAACCCTTCTTGCCGAGCAGGTCGGACATGAACAGGGCTTCGGTGGGCGAATCGTCGACGATAAGGATTTTGCTGATGGTCATTGTTTCATTCCTGGATACTTCGGGCGGCATGCGTCATGCCGCCACGGCCGCACCCTCTTCCGGCACGCAGCCCGCCAGGCAGGCCTGCACTGCCTGCAGCAGGGCTTCGCGGGAAAACGGCTTGGCCAGATGGTTGTGCGCGCCGACGAGCTTGCCGCGCGAGCGGTCGAACACGCCGTCGCGGGACGACAGCATGATCACGGGGATGGCGTGGAAGCGTGGGCTTTTCTTGATCAGGGAGCAGGTCTGGTAGCCGTCGAGCCGCGGCATGAGGATGTCGCAGAAGATGACGTCCGGATGCAGGTCGCCCACCTTGGCGAGCGCCTCGAAGCCGTCCTCGGCCAGCATGACCTGGAAGCCTGCCTGCGTCAGAAAGATCTCCGCCGTCCGGCGGATGGTGCTGGAGTCGTCGATCACGAGCACTTTCACAGCGGCCTTGCGCGCTGTGGATGCCTCGCTGGCACCGGCGGTGCCGCCGGCGTTGACCCCATCGACAGACGTGTCTTGTTCTGTTTGAGTGACCCGCATCTTGTTCCCGCGACCCACGTCCTGCATGACACAACAGGCGTAGGCATTCACTTGAGAACTTCCGCACGGCGCCATGAATGGCTGGCCGGCGGCCCCCGATTTTCCAATTCCCAGTCAAAAAAATACCCGGCAACCCGGCCGGTGGCGGCGCGCTTCTTGTCCGCGCCTGCCCGTTACTGCAATGCTCTTGTGCCGCGGCACCCCGTCTTCAGCCTGCCAGTGGCGGCGCGGCCGGACGGATGTTCAGTTTTGCCGCAGAGTGTGACAACTCGTGGGGGGGCCGTCAATCCGGACACCCCGGCGTCACGGGCCGTTCTGTCGCTTTGGCGCGACGCACGGCCATTTCCGGACGACAGGCCTCAGATGGCCACCATCTCGAAATCTTCCTTGCGTGCTCCGCATTCCGGGCAGGTCCAGTTGATGGGCACGTCCTCCCATTTGGTACCCGGGGCGATGCCGTCTTCCGGCGCGCCGGTGGCCTCGTCATAGATCCAGCCACAAATCAGGCACATCCAAGTCTTGTATTCCATATGCAGGCTCTTGCCACTCTCCATTAAAATCCAGCGCATGATGGTACCCAATCGGCGCCGATGACGCCACCCATGGGCCGGCGCAATCGGCCCAATATCGCTGCGTTCGTGCAATTTGACGTGCAGATGCCGCCTGAACGGCACCCTTTCGGCCAGGATTGCCCGCATTTCGGGCAGACCGCCGCAGGCACGAGCAAGCCGCCCCCCGGCCGGACGCCTGTCTTACCCGAGTCTTCTCTTTTGGCCAGATTCCCATGTCCCGTAACCAGCAGCTCTTCGACCGCGCCCAGCAGACCATTCCCGGCGGCGTCAACTCGCCCGTGCGCGCCTTCCGTTCCGTCGGCGGCACGCCGCGCTTCATCACCCGTGCCGAGGGCGCGTACATGTGGGATGCCGACGGCCAGCAGTACATCGACTACATCGGCTCCTGGGGTCCGATGATCGTCGGTCACGCGCACCCGGACGTGGTGCGCGCCGTGCAGGAAACCGCCGTGCAGAGCTTCTCGTTCGGCGCCCCCACCGAGGCCGAGATCGTGATGGCCGAGGAAATCTGCAAGCTCGTGCCGTCGATCGAGCAGGTGCGGCTGGTGTCGTCGGGCACCGAGGCCACCATGAGCGCGCTGCGCCTGGCGCGCGGCTTCACGGGCCGCGACCTGATCATCAAGTTCGAGGGCTGCTACCACGGTCACGCCGACAGCCTGCTGGTCAAGGCCGGTTCGGGCCTGCTCACGTTTGCCGATACCACGCAGAACGCGCCGTCGTCGGCCGGCGTGCCCGCCGACGTGACGCGCCATACGATGGTGCTCGAGTACAACAACGTGACCCAGCTCGAAGAAGCGTTCGCGCGCCACAAGGGCGAGATTGCGGCGGTCATCGTCGAGCCCGTGGCCGGCAACATGAACCTGGTGCGCGCCAGCGAGGCCTTCCTGAATTCGATGCGCAACCTGTGCAGCGAACACGGCAGCGTGCTGATCTTTGACGAAGTGATGACTGGCTTCCGTGTGGCGCTGGGCGGCGCGCAGTCGCACTACGGCATCACCCCGGACATGACCTGCCTGGGCAAGGTCATCGGCGGCGGCATGCCGGCAGCGGCGTTTGGCGGCCGGCGCGACATCATGGCCAGGCTGGCCCCGCTGGGCGGCGTCTACCAGGCCGGCACGCTGTCGGGCAACCCGCTGGCCGTGGCCGCGGGCCTGGCCACGCTGAAGCTGATCCAGGCACCGGGCTTCTACGACCGCCTGGCCGCGCAGACGCGCAAGCTGACCGACGGCCTGACCGCCGCCGCCCGCGCGGCCGGCGTGCCGTTCTCGTCCGATGCCATCGGCGGCATGTTCGGCCTTTACTTCACCAACGCCGTACCGGCCAGCTTCGCGGAGGTCACCCAGGCCGACGTGGGCCGCTTCAACCGCTTCTTCCACGCCATGCTGGCCGAAGGCGTGTACCTCGCGCCGTCGGCCTTCGAGGCCGGCTTTGTCTCGGCAAAGCACGACGACGCCATCCTCGACGCAACGATCAAGGCCGCCGAAAAGGCGTTCAAGGCGGGCTGACAACCCCGACCGGAAAGGGGCTGCCGGTTGGATCCGGCGCGGCGGGGCTTGATACGCCCGCCTTCTCCCACAGCCCCGCTCCCGCCTCGCGGAAGCGGGGAGCAGACCGTCAACCAGAAATCCTGCCGTGCAGCGCCGCGAGCTGGTTCGCCAGTTCTGGCGATGCCCCGGTCATCGGCGCGCGCAGTTCGTCGCGCATCCATCCAAGCCGGGCCAGCAGCGCCTTGGCCGGTCCCGGATTAGGCTCGGTGAACAGCGCCTGCACCAGCGGCATCAGTGCATGGAACAGGCGGCGCGCGTCGGCAAGACGTCCTGCTTGCACCGCGCGCCAGATCTCCACGAACAGTTCGGGCCGGAAATGCGCCGAGGCGATGATCGCCCCGCTCCCGCCCAACGCCAGCGTGCCCAGCAGCTGGTGATCCTCCCCCGCCAGCACCGACAGCCTGCCGTCCGCGATCAGCGCCTGGGTGGTCTGCGCATTGCCGCCGCAATCCTTGATGGCGACGATATTGTCGTGGTCAGCCAGTGCCAGCAGGGTATCCAGCGTCAGCGTGGCGCCAGTGCGATAGGGAATGTCATAGAGCACCAGCGGTGCCCGGGCGGCATCGGCCAGCCGAATGAACCAGTCGCGCAACCCCGCCTGGGACGGGCGGATGTAGTAAGGCGCGGGCGCCAGCACCCCGGCCAGCGGACAGCTATTGAGCCGCTCCAGCCGCGCCATGGCATGCCCCATGTGGTTGCCGGCCAGCCCCATCACCACCGGCAGGCCGGCGGCCGCTTCCAGCACGGTATCGAGCACGGCCAGTTGCTCGGACGCGTCGAGCGCGGCTGCCTCGCCCGTGCTGCCGCAGACCACGAACCCGGCCAGCCCGGTGGCACGGTAGTGCATCACCAGGCGGCGCAGTGCGGCATGATCGACGGCATGGTCGATAAAGGGGGTCACCAGCGGCAGCCAGATGCCCTGGAAGGAAGTTTGCGTGGCTTGCATCCATACACTCCGGATCGACCGGTTCAGGAAACCGTCGATGCGCGACGAGGCAGGACTTGCGGCAAGGGGATGAAAACCAGGCGGGTCCGCCCTCTCAGCCGGTGGGTGCTGTTCCGTCGCCCATCTGACGGAACAGCGCGCTCCGGTCAGACGAGCGACTGTTTTTTGGCTTTGGCGCGCGCGGCCTGGCCCATCGCGCCCAGGACGGGTACGGACAGGACAAAGGAAAGGCGGTTGGCGCGCGGCATGGGCATGCAATCTACCGGCCGGCATCGACCGTCGTCAAGCGGCACGTACTTTGCCCGGCGGCATGACAACGCTGCGCTACACTGCAGAATTGCCATTCCGGAGATCGAGGAGTCCCTTGATGCGCACCGCCACCGCCCCTGCCACCACCCCCGCCCTGTTCCGCTGGCTGCTGCTCGGCCTGCTGGCCAGCCTGCTTTCCGCCTGCGGCTACAACGATTTCCAGAAGAAGGACGAGGCCGTCAAGGCCGCCTGGGGCGAAGTGGTCAACCAGTACCAGCGGCGCGCCGACCTGATTCCGAATCTGGTGGCCACCGTGAAGGGCTACGCCAGCCACGAGCGCGAGACGCTCGAGGCCGTGACCAAGGCCCGCGCGCAGGCCACCAGCATCCAGGTCACGCCCGAAACGCTGAACGACCCCGAAGCGTTTGCCCGCT
The DNA here is from genome assembly GCF_900104095.1 of Ralstonia sp. 25mfcol4.1. GTDB lineage: Bacteria > Pseudomonadota > Gammaproteobacteria > Burkholderiales > Burkholderiaceae > Cupriavidus. The sequence goes on from NZ_FNJO01000002.1 coordinate 293,020, forward strand.
TCCAGCAGGCGCAGGGCCAGCTGACCAACGCGCTGTCACGGCTGCTGGCGGTGTCCGAGAACTATCCGAACCTGAAGGCCGACGCGTCGTTCCGCGACCTGCAGAGCCAACTGGAAGGTACCGAGAACCGCATCACCGTGGCCCGGCAGCGATATATCGCCGCCGTGCAGGACTACAACGTGCTGGCGCGCAGCTTTCCGACCAACGTGACGGCGATGATCTTCAAGTACCCGGTCAAGCCATCGTTCACCGTGGAAAACGAGAAAGCCATTTCCACCCCGCCGGCCGTGAAGTTCTGAGCGCCCGGCACTGAAACGCGAAACCCGGAAGGGCATCATGCGAAGACTGGTCACGCTCTCGTTCCTGGCATGGATGCTGGCCATCGTGCTGGCGGCACCGGCCCGGGCCGCCGACGGCTTCGTGGCCGTTCCGCCGCTGAACGCGCGCGTGACCGACCTGACCGGCACCCTGAGCGCCGACCAGCGCAACGCGCTGGAAAACGTGCTGGCCGAGTACGAGCAGCAGCGCGGCAGCCAGATCTTCGTGCTGATGCTGCCCACCACCGACCCCGAGACGATCGACGCCTACAGCATCCGCGTGGCGGAAGCGTGGCGCGCGGGCCGCAAGGGAATCGACGACGGCGTGATCGTGATCGTCGCCAAGGACAATCCGCCCGGCCTGCGCAAGATGCGCATCGAGGCAGGGCGCGGCGTGCAGGGGTCGCTGACCGATGCCATGTCCGGGCGCATCCTGCGCGACGTGATGGCGCCGCATTTCCGCCAGAACGATTTTTATGGCGGGCTGGCCGCCGGCATCTCGGCCATCCAGGCCGCCATCGACAAGGAAGGCCTGGCCGCGCCGGACCGCCGCAAGCCGCAGGGCAATGTCGATATCGGCGACTGGCTGCCGGTGCTGTTTCCGCTGGCGATCATCGTGTTCTTCTTCCTGTCGGCCATGCTGCGGCGCGGCGGCAGCCCATATGTGGTGACGGGCCGCCGCGGCTGGCCAACCGGCACGGCTGGCGGGCTGGGCGGCATGACCGGCTACGAGATCGGACGCCACTGGGGTAGCGGCGGCGGCGGCTTTGGCGGCGGGGGCGGCGGGGGCGGTGGCTTTGGCGGCGGCGGTGGCGGCGGCTTCGATGGCGGCGGCGCGTCCGGCAACTGGTAACGGCGGATAACGGTGGCTAATCGTGGGTAACGAAGATCCGATGCACAAACCCCAGGCGTCGCACCCCGCCTCCAGGCGGTCGCTCAGGCGCGCGCTGCGCCATCTGGGCACCGGCCCCGGCACGGCCCGCAAGGCCTTTCCCGACGAAGCGCGCCATCAGCTCCAGGTGGCCGTACACAAGGGCGAGCAGCATCATCGTGGCGAGGTGCGCGTCGTGATCGAAGCCAGTCTGCCGCTGGCACTGGCGTGGCGCGGCACCTCGGCACGCGAACGCGCGCGGGCGCTATTCGGCGCGCTGGAGGTCTGGAATACCGAGGACCATACGGGGGTGCTGCTGTATATCAATCTGGCCGATCATGCCGTGGAACTGCTCGCCGATCGCGGCATCGACGCCTGCGTCACGTCCAGGCAATGGCAACAGATCTGCGCGCAGCTGGCGCAGGGGCTGGCCAGCGACCTGTCGGTCAAGCCCGTGCTCGACGCCATCGCGCAGATCCACGCGCTGCTGACCACGCATTTTCCCACCCACGGCGGGCGCAACCCCAACGAACTCGACGACCGGCCCATCGTTCTGTGACCGCGCGCCGCCAGTGCCGGGCCGCGCCCTAGGGCTGCGTCTCCATCAGATACCAGATCGCCGCCAGCACCTGGACCGCCACCAGCCCGGCCCAGACCCACAAATGGGCCGCTGCCGGATAGTGGCCGCCCGTGGCCGGGAAGAAATCGAGCACGAAGCCGATGCCCACCTGGAACACGAACGTGGCCAGGAACACGGTCAGCGTCATGGCCGTGGTGGCGCGGCCGATCAGCGCATCGGGGAAGCGCCTGGCCAGCAACGCATAGGTCAGGATGCCGCTGGAGCCGAACACGCCATAGGCGCCCCACAGCACGGCAAGCGGGATGAACGGCAGGCGGGCCATCAGCAGCAGCTGGATCACGATAAATCCGATCATGCCGAAACCGGCGAAGGCATAGAGGCTGATGCCGCGCCGTTCCAGATGGCGGGCCGCCCAGCCCGCGCCCACGCAGCCGGCCATCATCGCGATACCGATCACGGACACCAGCCGCGCGCCCGCGCCCGCGGTCAGGCCCTGCACATCGCGCATATAGGCGCTGACCCACAACGTCTGCACGGCCAGGAAGATGCCCTGGTTCAGCAGGGTCAGCGGCACCACGCGCCAGAAACGTTCGCTGCTCAGGATCGTCCGTGTACCGCGCAGCTGCTCGGCAAAGCTCTCCTTGCCCACGCGCTTGACGTCGGGCACGCCGAACCAGAGCACGACGGCCATGCCGAACGAAATCGCCGCCAGGCCGGCACTGAGCGTGCGCCAGTCCGTCCATGACAGCAGCCACGACAGCGGGGCGCCCACCACCACGGCGCCCAGGCCGCCAATGGCCATCACCAGCCCGTTCAGCAGCGGCATGCGCGAGAGCGGAAACCACATCGACAGCGCCTGGATGGCGGCGCCCAGGCACACCGACACCCCTACGCCGATCATCGCGCGGCCCACGGCCAGGCCGACCATGCCCGGCGCCCAGGCAAACACCAGCGATCCGGCCACCGCCAGCATCAGCAGCGCGGCCTCGGTGCGGCGCGGGCCGAAACGGTCCAGCAGGATGCCGGCGGGCAATTGCGCGCAGGCGAAGCCAAGGAAGTAGAAACTGGTCAGCAAACCCAGGTCGCCGGCGGTCAGTCCCAGCTCGCGCGTCAGGAACGGCGCGAAACCGAGGTTCACGCCACGGAAGATGTACGACACCAGAAATCCGAGCGAAAAGAACGCCATGACACGCCAGCGCGCCGGCGAGGCATGTTTCGGCTGCGCCGCCGCGGCAGCCGGTTGCGTGGAATGGGCGGTGGAAGTGTTCATGCCCTGCATTGTGATCACCAGCGTGGTGCAAGACCAGCGAAAGATACCCGCGGCAATTGTGAGTAGAATTTGACGACATCCCGCCCTGCCATGGTCAACAGTCGCCCCCCTCACCTGCCCCCGCTCCAGGCGCTGCGCGCGCTGGAAGCCGCCGCCCGGCACCGCAGCTTCTCGCGTGCCGCCGAAGAACTGGCGCTGACGCACAGTGCCATCAGCCATCACATCCGCGCCCTGGAAAACAACCTTGGCACCAAGCTGTTCCGGCGCACCGGGCTGACAATGACGCCGACCAGCGCCGGCGCCCGGCTGGCCGAACAGGTGCGCGGCGCACTGGACCAGCTGGAAGTGGCGCTGCGCGAAGCCAGCGACGTGGCGGCCCCGCCCGTGGTCCGGCTGCAGGTCAGCGTCATGGCCGACCTCGCCAACGCGTGGCTGATCCGGCGGTTGCCCAGCCTCCATGCGCAGGCGCCAGAACTGGATCTGCACCTGCGCCTGCATGCGGAAATTTCCCCACCCGACCCGTATTCGGTGGATGTCGGCATCTGGCACCAGCGCGTGGACCTGCCCGGCTTCGAGTGCCACAACCTCATTGAAGACCATGTGATTGCCGTGGCCAGCCCGGCCTTGCTGGCCAGGTATCCCGGCTTTACCGTGGCCGACCTGCCCCGGTTGCCGATGCTGCGATTTGCGCTGCGGCCGTGGCGCGACTGGCTGCTGATGGCCGGGCTGCCACCCGAGGAACCCGAGCGCGGCCCGATCTTTCAGGACGCCGGGCTGATGCTGCAATCGGCCGTGGCCGGCCTGGGCGTGGCCACGGCCCGCGCGCAACTGGCGCACGACTACCTGGCGAGCGGCCAACTGGTGCAGATCGGCACCACGCGTATTCCGTCCAGCCTGCATTACTGGGTGACCTGGCGCGAAGGCAATCCGCGCGAAAAGGCCATCCATCGCTTTCACGCGTGGCTCAAGGAGCAGATTGCGGGGATTGCGCCTGCTGAGGAACTACAGCAGTGAAACAGACTGCGCATAACGCCTGACCGCTTGTTTCACGTTTGCAACCATTTGGCGCAAAGGTTGGAAGGCGAGTGCAAATCCCATCCAAACTCATCCGTACAGGCGAGGCCGAACGCCGAAAATCGACCAAATGACCGACGGGAACCGCGGCGTCCTCTCCTGCGGAGGCTTGATATCGATAATGATTTTCAACCCCCGCGCGGTTTCTTTAGCCTTCATTAAGGCAACCGCACAGGTCTAAAACGCGCCGCACGGGTGCCGCCCAGTCAAAGTATCAAAGGAGAGACATCCTTCCACAGAAATGTCATCCACGATCCGCCTCTCGGGAAGTGCCGAAAACATTCCACACCCCAACTTCGGTGGGGCGAATGATGCAATAGCGAGAGGGCGATTTTGTCACTCATGAGGGGTGCCCCCGGAAAATGAGGGCCCTTCCACCCCGGCCAGCCGGGGGCCGAGTTTCATAAATGGAACACTTTTGCTTCCTCACGCGTCCGGAAATTTCAGTCAAGAAAAAAACACGATATAAATCAAAGACTTAACACATGATGACGATGGGTGACTATATTGCCATCAAAGGGCTGATTCCAGGGACGGGTCGGTCTTGCGGAGTTGGAGCGTTCCCAGGCGAGCCAAACCCGCAACCAGTGATGGACTGATGCAGCAATGTGCAGATCCAATCCGCGTGGCGGCATCCGGGGCAACGAGCCGGATTGCCGCCACGACATATATGCCCAGGGTTTTTTCTTCTGTTGCATGCGGCCGAATGGGGTGAGCAGTGTATCCGGCGGGCCGGCCGGGAAGTTTGCGGGAAAACGGGAATCGGCGAATTCATAGCCGGAACCGGGGGATACTCATCACGAAGCAGCGGCATGGGTCACGCATTACCGCCGCTATGCTCGATCAGGCGCCACCGCGCCGGATGGGCGTGCCTCCAGCGATTCAACGTTTCCTTTTCTCCCGCAAGCCAGGTGGTGGAGTCCGTATTTGACTCGTCGCCACGGCAGTTGGAAAAAACAAAAAATGCTGGGGGAAATCATGAGCTATTACGTCAACCGCCCGTTGCTGTATCTGTCCAGGCATCACGATGCGTCGTTGTGCCGCTTTCTGTCCGGACAGGGATGGAAGCTGGTATTTGCCAACAGCCTCGAGGATCTGGCCGGTCTGCCGCTTGACGGACCGTTCTCGGCGGGGCTGTTCGATTTCCACAGCGGCTTCGGCGACGCCGAAATCGAGTTGATGGAGCCGTGGCTGGCCGCGCGCCACATCGGCTGGATCGGCGCGATCAGCAGCGCTGACGCACTGACCGACACCACGCGCAAGCTGCTGACGCTGTACTTCATCGACTACTACACGGCACCGTTCAACACGGCCGATCTGAGCCGCGCGCTCGGTCACGCGGTCGGCATGGCGGCCCTGCGGCCGGGGCGCGAGCAGCCGGCAGTGCCCGAGGCGCGTCCGCACGGCATCATCGGCGAATGCAACGCCATGCAGGCGCTGTACCGCAGCATCGATAAGGTGTCCAGGTGGGACACGCCGGTGCTGATCTCGGGCGAGTCCGGCACCGGCAAGGAACTCGCGGCACAGGCCATCCACCGTGCGTCGCGCCGTGCCAGCCAGCCGTTCGTGGCGGTCAACTGCGCGGCCATCCCGCCCACCCTGCTGATGTCCGAACTGTTCGGCTACGAGCGCGGCGCCTTCACCGGCGCCACCAAGCGCAAGCCGGGCCGGATCGAGATGGCGCAAGGCGGCACGCTGTTCCTGGACGAAATCGGCGACATGCCACTCGAAAGCCAGACCAGCCTGCTGCGCTTCCTGGAAACCGGGCGCATCGAACGGCTGGGCGGCACGGAATCGGTGGCGGTCGATGTCCGGGTCATCTCGGCCACGCACGTCGACCTTGAAGCGGCCGTGGCGGCCGAGCGGTTCCGTGGCGACCTGTATCACCGCCTGTGCGTGCTGCGCGTCAAGCAACCGCCGCTGCGCGAACGCGGATCCGATGTGCTGCTGCTGGCCGAGCACATCTTGGAGGCCGTGCGCAAGGATTCGCCCGAGCATATCCGCGGCTTTTCGCCGCTGGCATTGCGCGCCATCACAGCCCACTCCTGGCCCGGCAATGTGCGCGAACTGCTGAACCGCATTCGTCTGGCCGCCGCCATGTGCGAGAACGGCGTGATCCAGCCGTCGGATCTCGAACTGGGCGCACCCGTGGAGACCAAACCGCCCACGCTGGCGGCGATTCGGGAAACAGCCGAGCAGAACGCGATCATCGAAGCCCTGCAGCGGCACCACGAGCGCCTGATCGACGTGGCGGCCGAGCTTGGCATCTCGCGCGTCACGCTGTTCCGGCTCATGCGCGACTACAAGCTGCAGGTGCGCAAGGGCAACGTGGGACTGGTCTGCGTCCAGAACTGAACAGATCAGCGGATCAGCCGGCATTCGGTAGCCGGCAGCCGATACGGAGTTCGACCATGCAGCACGCCCAGTCTCCATCGCGCCTCCGCGACGGCGGTGCGCCAGGCCAGACGACGGTCAGACCGACGATCTGGCAGCGCATGCCGTCGCGGGACACCTTCGCGCGGCTGGTTCGCTTCGGCGTGTCCGGCGTCATCGCCACGGGCATTCACGTGGCGGTGGCTACGCCGCTGATCTACCTGCTGCATGCATCGCAGGTCAGCGCCAACGGCGTGGCATTCGTGGTTGCCAATATCGCGTCGTACCTGCTCAACACGCTGTGGAGCTTCGGCGCCACGCCCTCGCGCGACAGCTACGCGCGCTTTCTGATCGTATCGCTGCTGGGCCTGGGCCTGACGCTTGCCATATCGGCCGGCGCGCAGGCGCTGGGGCTCGGCTACTGGGCCGGCCTCGCCATGATCCTGTCGGTGGTCCCGGCCGTCACCTTCGTATTGCACCGGGCCTGGACGTATCGCTAGCCGGGCCGGCCCTCACTTCCATCCGGCCGGACCGGCCCATCAAGAGGAGCCCCCATGCCAGCGGCCACCGACATTCCCACGCCCGCGACACACGACGGCGCGCAACCCGCCCGCTGGCTGACGCCCGGACGGATCTGCCTCTATGCAGCCACCTTGCTGGTCCTGGAGTGCATCGTGACCGGCGCATGGTGGTACAGCCACGCGATCATCGCCAACCCGACCGTGCCGGGGATGGGATGGGACTTCGTGGTGTACTGGTGCGCGGCTTCGCTCGGGCACCTGCATGGCGCACCGGCAGCCTATGACTGGGAGCTGCTGCGCGCCGCCGAGCGCTCGCTGCTGCCGAACACCTTCGGCCCGTTTGCCTATCCGCCGACGTTCCTGCTGCTGATCTATCCGCTGGCCCTGCTGCCGTTCGGGCTGGCGCTGGTGCTGTTCTCGCTGGCCGGCATCGCGGTGTACCTCGGCTACCTGCGTACCGTGATTGGCGGGATACACCGCTACTGGTTCGTGCCGGCACTGGCCTTCCCCGGCGTGTGGGGGGCGCTGATCCCGGGCCAGAACTCGCTGTTCACCGCCGTGGCCGCCGGCGGGGCGCTCTGGCTGCTGCGCCGCCACCCCATTGCCGCTGGCGCCTGCATCGCGCTGCTGTGCGCCAAGCCGCAACTCGGCGTGCTGTTTCCGCTGATGCTGCTTTGCGAGCGGCGCTGGGTGGCGTTTGCGGCGGCGGCGGGCTGTACGGCGCTGTTCGTCGGCCTGACTATCGCTGCCTTCGGCGTGGACGTCTATCCGGCGTTCTTCCGCAGCATGGCGATGTTCCGCGAGGCGGTGGCGGTCAACAGCGGCATCCTGCGTCTCGCGCCGACGATCTTCGGCATGTTGCGTGTGGCCGGCATCGACGTGCCGCTGGCCTACGCCGTACATGCCACCGTGGCGCTGTGCGCGGTGGCCGCATGCGTGTGGATGTGGTGTGGCCGGGCGCGGCCTGCGCTGGGGGCGTCGGCATTGGTGGTGGGCACCCTGATCGTCCAGCCCTATCTGATCCACTACGATCTGGCCTGGCTGGCGATACCGCTGGCGCTCCTGTGCGTGGACATGGTCCGGCATGGCAGCCGTGCGTGGGAGCGCCTGCTGCTGGCGATCACGTGGCTGGTCCCGGCGCAGGCGATGAGCCCGCTGGTGATCGATGTCATGCCGCAGTTCACTCCCTTCGTGCTGGCCGGCCTGCTTGCGCTGATCGTGGCGCGGCATCAAAGCAACGCCGCCCGATCCTGAGCGGACCGGGCGGCGCCCCCCCGGAAAAAACCCCGGAAAACCTACTGCCGCTTGCCGCCCGCCGCGATCGAGATCACCCGGCCGCCGCTGCCGAAGCGCCCTTGCGGCCGGCGGTCCTGATAGCGGCGCTTGACCAGGTAGATCGGGCGCGCCTTCGATTCATCGTAGATGCGGCCGATGTACTCGCCCAGCACGCCCAGCCCGATCAGCTGCAGCCCGCCGAAGAACAGCAGCAGCGAGAGCACCGACGCATAGCCGGGCACATCGACACCGAGGACAATCGTCCGGGCCACGATGAACGAGCCGTAGCAGAACGCGATCATGGCGACGAACGAGCCGACGTAGGTCCAGCTGCGCAGCGGCAGCGTGCTGAAACTGGTGATCCCTTCCAGCGCCAGGTTCCAGAGCCGCCAGCCGGAAAACTTGGACTCGCCAGCGCTGCGCGGGGCCCGCTCGTACTGCACGATCGCCGTGGTGAAGCCCACCCAGGCGAACAGGCCCTTCATGAACCGGTGCCGCTCGGGCAGCTGCTTCAGCGCGTTGACCACCGAGCGGTCCATCAGCCTGAAGTCGCCGACGTTCTCGGGAATCTTGAGGTCCGACAGCCAGTTGTGCACGCGGTAGTAGGCGGTGGCGGTCACGCGCTTCAGGAAGGTATCGCTGGCGCGGCTGGCGCGTTGCGCCAGCACCACCTCGGCACCGTCGCGCCATTTCTCGACCAGCGCGGGAATCAGCTCGGGCGGGTCCTGCAGGTCGGCGTCGATCGGGATCACCGCGTCGCCAAACGCCTCGTCGATGCCGGCGGTCAGCGCCGCCTCCTTGCCGAAGTTGCGCGTCAGATCGATCACGCGGACACGTGCATCGCGTCGCGATACCGCGATCAGCCGCGCCAGCGTGTCGTCGCTGCTCCCGTCGTTGACGCAGACAATCTCGAAGCGCGTCCGCGGCACCGATTCCAGCACCGGCACCACGCGCGCGAAGAATGCCTGCAAGGCGTCACCCTCGTTGTAGAACGGCACCACCAGCGACAAGAGCTGGTTTTCGTCATAGTCAGCCATGATCTCTTTCCTCCCGGCGCGTCTGGTCGCGCGCCACGTCTCCCGGCATCAGGCGATGCCCCCCATCCTTTCCATCCGGATTCGCCACACGCCGAGGCCCAGGGCAAGCATCAGCCCAAGCGGCAGCGGCTGGAATCCGATCTCCGCATCGGTCACGCGGGTCCACAGTGGCATCAGCCACAGCACGGCCAGCAGTTCCCGCTCGCCACGCAGCCAGCCCGCCCGATGTCCATGCACGCCAAGCCACGCAATGGCCAGCCCGAGAAACACCAGGTCGTAGTCGTACAGGTAGGCAGGCAGCAGCAGCCCGCCGGCGACAAGCACCGCCGCGCGCAGTGCAAAGCTGCAGGTCCCGGTCCACGCGTACATGACCGATGCCAGCGCAGCCGCCGCCACCACGCCGTGGACGGCATAGGGCAGCAGCACGCCGCCACTGATCAGCTTCACCGCCGCAAACACCGTGGGCATGCGGGCCAACAGCGCGGCGCCCTGCTCCACCGATGCGCGCGCCATGGCGGCGTTGCGCAGGAACGCGGCGAACGGCTCGGTGCCGAACGCGAGCAGCGACATCAGCGTCAGCACCAGCGTCGTGGCAACCATGGCGCCCAGCGCACGCCAGGCGCGCGCACAAAGCAGCGCTACCGGAAACATCAGCGCAAGCTGCGGCTTCATCGCCACCACGCCCAGCAGCACGCCCGCGAGCACCGGACGCCGTTGCAGGCAGGTCAGCGCGAGTCCAGTGCAGCCTGCCAGCCACAGTGCGTTCTGTCCGGTAGCCAGCACGACGACGATGCCCGGAAACGCCACCGCCGCCAGACGCGCATCACGCCAGGGCAGCGTGCGGTGCATGGCCCATGCGTACCAGGCCACGCCCCCCGCCAGAAAGACAAAGGTGGCCAGCCCATAGGGCAGCAGCCCGAACGGCAGCACGAACCACAGCGATGCGGGCGGATACAGCCACGGCAGCACCCCGTCGCCAATGGCAAGGCCGGGCACGGCGGACAGCTCCATCTGCCGCAGCGCGCCGAAGTCGTACGGTGCGGCCGCCCCGCTGGACAGTGCCAGCTTTGCCGCACTCCAGAACACCACGAAGTCGCCGCCCGGCGCAAACACGCCAGGGCGCTTCAGCACGCAGGCGCGAAGCAGCCAGATGCCGAAATACAGCGCGTAGCACCCCAGCGCCACGCTTGCGTAGAGGCGCAGGCGCCGCTGGTCGAGCCAATGCGCCGGCGACGCAGCGGCCCCGCTGCGGTGGGCGGCGGCGTGTACCGTGGCCATGTCAGGTCCCCACAGGCGCCGGAACCGGCGCGGAAGCGGTGCGAGCCATGACCCGGCGCACCGCCACCAGCACCAGCAATGCCGATACGACCGGGCCGATCTGCGGCATGCCGAGCTTGGGATTCAGATTTTCGAAGACAGGCAGCCACCACACCACCAGCAGCAGCGCGCGCTCGCGGCCGCCCAGCCCGTGGCGGATGCCGTCACCGACCAGACCCGCCGCGGCAAGCCCCATCCATGTCAGTTCGTAGTGGCGAACGTACGGCGTGGCCAGCAACGCGCCGGCGGCCAGTACCGCCACGCAGAGCGGCACCTCCCGCGTGCGGGACCAGACATAGGCCACGGATGCCGCCGCCGCCGCGGCAGCCAGACCCTGCACCGCATAGGCCGCTGAAGTGCCCAATCCGGCCAGCTGCGCGGCCGCCAGAACGGACGGCATGCCGTACCAGCCCTCGGGCGTGCCTTCCACGAGATTGGCGCGGGCCCACGCGATGCTGCGCAGGAAGGCCGGGATGGTTTCCCAGCCGCATATGGCCACGCTGACAGCCGCGAAGATCGCGGCCGTGGCCGCTGCGCTCGCCAGCGTCCGGAAATGGCGCCCCGCGATCAGCGCCACCGGCACCAGCAGCGCCAGCTGGGGCTTGATGGCCAGCAGCCCGATCAGCACGCCGGCAAGCACCGGACGCCTGCCCACCAGGCACACCGCCCCGCCGATCAGCGACGCCGTCAGCAGCGAGTTCTGGCCCAGGATGACGGAAATCAGGACGGCCGGCGACGCCAGCACCGGCAGCCACAGGCCGCGCCGCAGCAGTGATCCGGCGCCCACCAGCCCCGCGATCGCCCGCAGGTAGGCGCAGGCGCCTGCCAGCACGAACAGCACATAGCTGAACGCCAGTGGCAGTGCCGCCAGCGGCAGCACGACGAGCAGGAACGTGGGCGGATACAGCCAGGGCAGCACGGCCGTGCTGTCGGCGCCGAGCGGCCCGTAGGCCGCCATCACATCGAGGTGCCTGGCCACGTCGTAGGCATGCACCGCGCCTTCGCTCAGTGCCAGGTACGACGCGCTCCAGAACACGGCAAAGTCGATGCCGGGCCGGCTGACATGGCTGTCGGTGAAGCCACGGCTGTACCAGGCCCAGGTCACCATCAGCAGGACGAACAGGACCAGCACCGCCGCGCTGTAGGCGCGCGCCCGGTCCAGATCCAGCCATGCGCGCCCGGCGTGCTGGCCATGCTTCCCGGTGTCTGTCCGGACCGCTTCCTGATTCATGACTTGCCCCGTTCCGTTGTTGTCCTGCAGGCCGTTTGTCGCCGTTCCATGAACCTCGGCAATGCCTGGCGTTGCCTAAGTCTTGTCATGCGAGGACGTTTGCGCAAGCCGCGCCAGGCGGCAAAAACGGCCTGGAGGCCGCGTGAAACCCGCTGGCCGCCGACAACGTTTCCGTTCTGAATCACGGCTGGGTTCCTGACCGGAAATGGCGCCGCGCAAGCGTTTGCGGCCCACGCGAACAGCCGGCGCGCGCGTTGGCCGGCACACGACGGCGCCGTGGATGATTCCATTCGGAAACGTCGCCCCCGGCGCCGGGCGGTTCATCCATCAGACGGGCCATGCCATGCGCCGCATGGATCCACCCCGGCGGTTGTCATCCAACTGCGTGACCAGGGCCGGCCATCGGCCTCGTCCGCCTCATGCTTTCGGATGAACGCGGCCGCCCCGCAACCACGTGACACCGGAAAGCCGGTCGGACCGCACTCAACCCTGCGCGGCCTCATCCAAAAAAAATCGCCTGCCAGCGTTTCCGGCCGGCAACGACGAAGGCCCGAAACGGCGCTGCAGCGCGCATCGCCTCGCCCGCCGACGGACACACCTGCCCGCAAAGCCTTGCGGCATAAGGATCTGGCCGAGGCTGGCCTGCGGTTTGCCTATGCCTGGCATGCGGCACCGATTCACCGGACTGCCGCACTGCCCGCGAGGACTGTGATTGCAGGCAGACGACAACAACGATTCGGGGAGCCACACCATGCCAGCTATCGGTCCGCTCGTGAGATTGCACCGGGCACAGGGTCGCACCGTCTCCGCCCGCGGCGGCGGCAGCGTGCCCTTCCGCTGCATGGCACGCGCCAGCCACGCACAACATGCGGCACGGTGTATCCATGCCTCCGCCGAACGCCGTCTGCAGGCACGCAGCCCGCAGGGCCCCGGCACAGGCGCCGGCCGGTGGCCATTCCACTGCTGCGCCATCTGCGCGCCGCCGCGCTGTTGCCGTGTCGGTATCTGAGTTTCCGATTGTCCTTACGTAATTCCCACCGAAGCGTTTGTTCCACAACAGAAGGAGCTTGCCATGCAACGACTGACCCAAAACCTGAAGCGTTTTGTCCGTGACGACGACGGCGTGACCGCCATCGAATATGGGCTGATTGCCGCACTCATCGCGGTGGTGATCATCGCCACGGTGAAGACCGTCGGCACCAACCTGTCCGGCGTGTTCAGCTACATCGGCGCCGAGCTGGCCTGACGGACCGCAGGTTCCGCGGCGTGGCGCGTGCGTGCCCCACGCTGCGGAACCTGCGACGCCAGAGATCACCGCCCCCCATCCAGGAGAGACCATGCGCAACCCCATCGCCAGCCTGAATGCCTTTGTTCGCAACGACGACGGTGTCACCGCCATCGAGTACGGCCTGATCGCCGCGCTCATCGCTGTGGTGATCATCGCCACCGTGCAGATCGTCGGCACGAACCTGAGCGCCGTCTTCAGCTTCATCGGCTCGGAGCTGACCTGACCGAACCGTCAACGGACAACGGCCCCTGTGAGGAGACCACCATGCGCGGCATTCGAATCTTCTGCCGGACCCGGACCTTCCGGCGCGATACACGCGGTGTGACGGCAATCGAATACGCATTGCTGGGCGCATTGATCGCGATGGTGATCATAGGTGCCGTGAGCGTCCTGGGCGGCAACGTCAAGACGCTCTACGAATTCATTGCAGCGGAGATGCCCTGAAACGGCCACGCCAACCCAGACGAACCGAGTCCGCCATGTCCACGATCCCATCGCTCTCGCCCTTTGTCGGCCCCATCGCCATCGCGGTGGTACTGACTGCCGCCGCCACGGACCTGCAGCGCCGCCGCATCCCGAACTGGCTGACGTTCGGCGCATGGCTGTTGGCGCTGCCCGTCCAGATGATGGTGCACGGGCCGGCTGCGGGAATCTCCGCATGGGCGCTCGGCTGGCTGACCGGATTCGGCATCTTCCTGCCCGTATATCTGCTCCGCGGCATGGCTGCGGGCGACGTCAAGCTGATGGCCGCCGTGGGCGCCTGGCTGGGCGCCAGTCTTGCCGCATGGATCGCGCTGGCCTGTTTCGTGATCGGCGGCGCCTGGGCGCTGATGCTGGTGCTCGCGACCGGCAAGGGCCGGCAGTTGCTGCGCAACCTCGGCGGCATCGCGCTCACCGGCCAGGCGGGCCCGTCGGTGGGCTCGCTGCCCTACGGCGTGGCAATCGCCGCCGGCACGCTGACCATGCTGTTCGCCCGGACATGACGGGCCAATCGATGCCACCGGGCGGCGCCACGCAACGCAACGGAATTGCAGACCAACACTCAAGGGGAATGGCAATGTCAGAACACCACGAAGACCAGGCGACACAACTCCCCGAGGCACTCGCCTCGGTGGTCCGGCACGCCCAGATCGATCAGGCGCCGCCACCCGCCTGGGCCGTGCCGCCGCGTACCATCGCAGATACCGGGCTGGAGGTGTCGCTGCTGCTGGGCCTGCTGCTGAAGGCTGCCTACCTGCACCGCAGCGTCTCGCTGGCCATCCTGATGGATACGCTCAGGCTGCCCGCTTCGGTGGTGAACGAGGTCGCGGCGCTGGGCGTGCGCGAACGGCTGCTCGAGGTGGCGCATCGTGGCGCCAGCGACATCGACGTGCGATTCCGCCTCACAGACGCCGGCTACGCCCGCGCCGCCGAGACCACCGCGCGCTGCAGCTACACGGGCGCCGCGCCGGTCACGCTGCAGGCCTACATCGATGCCATCGCCCTGCACTCGATCCACCATACGTCGGTGACCAGGACCGACGTGGCCCGCGCCTTCCAGGACCTGGTGGTGCCGGGCGCGCTGCTCGAATCGATCGGCATGGCCCTGAACACCGCACGGGCGCTGATGATCTACGGCCCGCCGGGCAGCGGCAAGACCTACCTGGCGCAGCGCCTTGGCGCGCTGCTGCCCGGCGCCGTGCCCGTGCCCCACGCGATCACGGTGGCGGGCGAGATCATCCAGGTGCTGGACCCGCTGGTGCATACGCCGGTTGCCGCCGGCGACACACCGGGTTCCCACCGCGCCATGGACCGCCGCTGGGTGGTCTGCCATCGGCCCGTGGTGCTGACCGGCGGCGAGCTGACGCTGTCGATGCTGGACCTGCGCTACGACAGCGCCTCGGGCTTCTACCAGGCGCCGCCGCACATGAAGGCCAACAACGGCATCTACATCGTGGACGACCTGGGCCGCCAGATGGTGGGTGTGGAACAGCTGCTGAACCGCTGGATCGTGCCGCTCGATCGCGGCATCGACATGTTCACGCTGCACAGCGGCGTGCGGTTCTCGGTGCCCTTCGACGTATGGCCGGTGTTTTCCACGAACCTGGAACCGAGCCAGCTCAGCGACGACGCGTTCCTGC
This sequence comes from Ralstonia sp. 25mfcol4.1, assembly GCF_900104095.1. Taxonomy (GTDB): domain Bacteria; phylum Pseudomonadota; class Gammaproteobacteria; order Burkholderiales; family Burkholderiaceae; genus Cupriavidus. The sequence continues at coordinate 308,294 of NZ_FNJO01000002.1, forward strand.
GCCGGCTGGGCAGCAAGCTCTACGTCGGGCCGCTGTCGGTCGACGACTATCGCGAGGTCTGCCTGCGCACGGCCGCCGACCTGGGCCTCGCCTGGCCCGAACCGGCCTTCGATTTCCTGCTGGAGAGCCTGCACTTCTCCAGCGACATCCCGTTGCTGGCCTGCATTCCGCGCGACCTGCTGCGGCTCGTGGCGTCGCATTTGCGCTACCACGACGATGCCCCGCACGTAACCGCGGAGGGGCTTTGCCGGGCCTGGCAGAGCTACTACGGCCTGCGTGCCAGGCCGGAAGTGTCGTCACCCGTCACCAGCGAACACCGCTGGCCAGTCGGCCATCGTGCGGCGGGCTGAACCAGCCCAACCAGGAAGCACGTCCATACGTAGGGGAGAGTCATCATGAAGAACACGCGAGCAATCCTGATGCTGCTGGTTGCGCTGGTCGCCGGCGCGGCAGCGGTGGTATCCGCATCCCGATGGCTGCTCCAGCAGTCGTCGAGTTCGATCAGGCAGGTGGTGGTGGCTGCCAACGACCTGGACCTTGGGCAGCCGCTCAATGGCAGCCAGCTCAAGCTCGTGAGCTGGCCGGCTGCCAGCGTGCCGCCGGGCGCATTCGAGGACCTCAAGGCCCTCGATGGGCGCGTGGTACGTACCAGCCTGCAGCGCGGCGAGCCCATCCTCGACGCCAAGCTCGCGCCGATCGGCACCAAGGGCGGCCTGTCGGCGGTCATCAACGACGGCAAGCGCGCCATCACGGTTCGGGTCAACGACGTGGTGGGCGTGGCCGGCTTCGCGCTGCCCGGCAACTACGTCGACGTGATCGTCAACACGAACGAGGAAGCCAAGAGCGCCCAGAACGGCAATATCTCGAAGATCGTGCTCGAGAAGATCCTGGTGCTGGCCGTGGCCCAGCAGGTGAGCCGCGACGACACGCAGCCGAAGGTGGTCAACGCCGTGACGCTGGAGGTCACCCCCGACCAGGCCGAAAAGCTCGACGTGGCACGCAGCGTGGGCACGCTGTCGCTGGTGCTGCGCAACCAGATGGACGTGGCCGACATCAACACCGGCGGCGCCACCAAGCACACGCTGCTGGGCCGGACCGATCCGCCCGCGCCGGCTCCGGCCGCCGCGCCGGCCGCCGCACCGCGCACCGTGGTCAAGACCCGCACCATCGTGGCCGCGCCGGCACGCCCGGGCAACTGCGTCGGGGTGCTGGCAGGTGTCCAGGGCAGCCTTGAGTGCTTCTGAACATGAACGGTGACTAACGAGACGCTCAACGCATCCATCCGAATCCATCTCCGGGGGGAGACCCAAAATGAACGAGAAGACATCCGAAGCAGCACGCGGCACACGCCTGGTCGTGCTGGCAGCCATCCTCTGCACACCGCTGGCCTCCGCGGCCCAGGTCGCCGTCGATGCCGGCAACGTCGCCAAGGCCACCACGCCGGCGGCAGCCGCGGCACCCGGGGTCAAGGTACCGGCAACGGGCGGCCCCGTGCAGATGACCATCAGCATGACGCCGGTTCCGGCCGCGCCGTCGGTCGCGGCCGACGCCCGGGGGCCGAACTGCTCCGGCGCGATCCGCAATGAATCGAGCGTGATCGTGCCGGTGGGCAAGTCGCAGCTGATTCCGCTGCCCGAGCCGGTTCGCAACCGCACGCTGGGCAACCCGAACGTCGTGCAGGCCACGATGGTGTCTCCGCAAACGCTCTATGTGCTGGGTCGCACCGTGGGCACCACCAACATGATCGTGCAGGGCCGCAGCGGCGCCTGCAGCATCATCAACGTGGTGGTCAACGCGGACTCGAACGGTCTGCAGACATCGCTGGCGCAGCTGCTGCCCGGTGAATCGGGCATCCGCGTCATGACCGCCGCCGACAACCTGGTGCTGACCGGCAGCGTGTCCAGCTCGCAGGCGGCCCTGCAGGCCATGGACATCGCCCAGGCCTATGCCAACGCGGCCCAGGGCGACGGCGCCAATACCAAAAAGGGCGGCGTGCTCAACATGATGTCGGTGGATACCCCGCAGCAGGTGATGCTTGAAGTGAAGGTTGCCGAGGTCTCCAAGACGCTGCTGAACCAGCTGGGATCGGCCGTCAACATCCAGGGCGGCTTCGGATCGTGGACCGGCGGCGTGCTCACCAACCTGCTCACGGGCGCTGCGGCCGGCTTCTTCGGCAGCAAGGCCAACAACAGGCCGTTCGACCTGGCCATCGACGCGCAGAAGAACGACAGCCTCGTGAAGGTGCTGGCCGAGCCGAACCTGGTCACCATCAGCGGCCAGGAAGCCAGCTTCCTGGCGGGCGGCAAGATCTACATCCCCGTGGCGCAGAGCAACGCGCTGGGCGGCGCATCGACCATCACGCTGCAGGAAGAGGAATACGGCGTCGGGCTCAAGTTCACGCCCACGGTACTGGCCAACGGCCGGATCCACCTGAAGGTGTCGCCGGAAGTGTCGGAACTGTCGCCCACGGGCGCCACGGTCAGCGGCAGCACCCTGACCGGCCAGACCATCCTGCCGCTCATCACGACGCGGCGCGCATCCACCACCGTGCAGATGCGCGATGGCGAGAGCTTCGCGATCGGCGGCCTGCTGCAGGACAGCGCGCGTGGCGCGTTGAAGGCCCTGCCCGGCGCGGGCGAAGTGCCGGTGCTTGGCACGCTGTTCCGCAGCACGCAGTTCCAGCAGGACCTGACCGAGCTGGTGTTCATCATCACGCCGCGCCTGGTCAAGCCGATGGCGAACCAGAACTACCCGCTGCCGACCGACGGCTTCACCACGCCCGACCCGCTGTCGCTCTACTTCATGGGCAACATGGAAGGCCGTGGCAAGCCGCCGCAGCAGCCCGCCCCGGCCCCTTCGCAACCCGCCGCACCGGCCACGGCCCCGGCACCCGCCCCTTCGGCACCGCGCACCGAGACCACCCCGGGCACGTCGGTCCCGACGGTCCCGGTCGGCAAGGTGCTGGACGAACCGGCGCCGTCGGGCCGCGCGTCCCCGGTCGCACCCGTGGCTGCAGCCGGATCACGGCCACCCCGGGCGCCCGCGACCGGCACCGCACCGACCGTCACGGTCGAGGACCACAGCGCGCGCGTCGCGCGCATCGAAGCCACCGCGCAGCGCCTGGCCCAGGCCCGGGCTGCGACGGCCACCGGCCCCGGCACCACGGGCAGCAACTGATCCGCCGCGCCACCAGGAGAACGATCATGAACAAGACACGCAAGCTTTCACGCAGCGCCGCCACGCTGGTGCTCGGCACCCTCACCTGCATCGGGCTGTCGGCCTGCATGACTTCGACCCCCGTTTGGGACCATCACCGGGGCGAGGCGCTGGCCGCCATCAAGCAGCAGCAGATCATCAACCCCGATGCACCGGCCGGACTGCCCACCGTCGAAGGCACGGACGGCAAGACGGCCGTGGCCGCCATGCGCAATTTCGACCGCTCGCTGATGCGGACGCAGCAGGGCGCCGGCAGCTCGCCCAGCGTGTTCGGCATCGACTTCGGCTCGGGCGGCGGCTACGGCGGCGTCGGCATGGGCGGCGGCCAACGCTGAGGCAAACGCAACGCTTTCCGGGAGGGTGCCATCATGTCCAGAACCAGGCCTCGCGGCAAGTCTCTGCCTCGCATCCATGCGCGGCAGCGCGGCGCCGTTGCCATCATCGTCGGCCTCATGATCGCGGTGCTGGTCGGCTTCATCGGCCTGGCACTCGATCTGGGCAAGCTGTACGTGAGCAAGAGCGAACTGCAGAACCGGGCAGACTCGTGCGCGCTGGCCGCGGCGCGCGACCTGACCGGCGCCACCCCGCTCACGGTGTCGGAGGCCGCGGGCTTCACGGCCGGGGCCCGCAACCTGGTGCTGTTCCAGGGCAAGCTGGAACAGCAGCCGGGCATCACGTCGACCGAGGCGGTGACCTTTACCGATTCGCTGGCGAACCCCTTCCTCGACAAGAACTCGGTCACGTACCCGCTCAACACCATCAAGTACGTGAAGTGCGAAGTCTCGCGCGCCGGCATCGCCAACTGGTTCGCGCAGGTGCTCAACGCCCTGCCCGGCACGAACATCGGTCCGAGCACGGTCGCCGCGTTTGCCGTGGCCACCACCACCTCGGCGCAGACCACCTGCGCGATTCCGGTGTTCGTCTGCCGGGCCGACACGGCTACGCCGCCGGTGCCCGGCGGATACACGATCGGGCAATGGCTGACAACCAAGGCCGGCACATCGGATGTGCAGGACCTGTCCTACGGAGGCGGTAACTTCGGCTGGGCGGATCTGAGCGGCGGCAGCAACGCCAAGGACCTGGCCAACCAGCTCAAAGGGGCCGGGCAATGCAACCTGCCGGCGACGGGTGCCATGATCGGCACGACCGGCAACAAGGCGTCGATCGCCGACGAATGGAACAGCCGCTTCGGCATCGTCAAGGGCAGCACCGTGGGCGTGACGGACTTCACGGGCTTCGCCTATACGCCGACGTCGTGGACGGCAAAAAGCAATGCCTACAACGGCGCGTCGTCCAACACCACAGGTGTCCCGCAGTCGAACTTCCTGACCGCCCGCAGGGCGTACAAGCCGTACCAGGGCGACTCGGCCGCAGGGCTGACCACGCAAGGCAACACGGCAAGCGCCGCCACCTATCAGAGCGGTGCCGACCGGCGCCTGGTGCTGGCCCCGGTCGTCGACTGCTCTTCGCTCAGCACGCCGGGCACGCATCAGGTTCCGGTGACGGGCTGGGCCTGCCTGCTGATGCTCGACCCGATGCAAAAGGGCGGCGCCAACGACACGGTACACCTGGAGTATCGCGGCGACTCTAGCTTGCCGGGCAGTCCCTGTGCCACGCAGGGCATGCCAGGCGCCAGTACCGGCGTCGGTCCGCTCGTTCCCGTGCTGGTGCAATAGGAGCCGATCATGAAACGGCTGACACACTCCCGACCCCACACCCGCAGGCGCCAGCGCGGCGTGGCCGCCGTCGAGTTCGGCATCCTGCTCGTGCCGATGGTGCTGATGGCCTGCGGCGTCGCCGAATTCGGACGCGCGGTCTATCAGTACGACACGCTGACCAAGGCCACGCGCTCGGCGGCCCGGTATCTGTCGCAATTCTCGCCGGACGACGTCACGTACCCCACGGCGGCGACCAAGTGCCTGGCCGCCTATGGGAACACCGGCTGCTCCGGCCAGCCGCTGGCGCCGGGGCTGACCACGGCGATGGTCGTCATCTGCGACCGCGTCGATGGCACCGGGTGCCCGGGACAAGCCTTCAGCAACGTCGCTACGTACGACAACCCTGCGGGCACCGGCACGCAGGCCGGCACCGTGAACCTGGTGGCCGTCCGGATCAGCGGCTTCGCCTACTCGCCGCTGCAGTCGTTCATCAACCTTTCCGGGATGAAGTTCGGCGACATCACCACCGTCATGAGGCAAGTGCTATGAAACATCGTGCCCACCCCCTCAGGTTTGCCCGGCAGCGCGGCGTTGCCGCGGTGGAGTTCGCGCTGATCGCGGGCGTGTTCTTCACGCTGCTGATCGGCATCATCGAATTCTCGCGTGTGCTCTTCTACTGGAACACCGCCGCCGAGGTCACGCGCCTGGCCGCCCGGTCGGCCGTGGTCTGCGACTCGAACGCCGGCATCATCAAGACAAAGATGGAGAACATGCTGCCATTGCTGCAGAACTCGAACATCAGCGTGGCCTACTCGCCCACGGGCTGCGACAGCGATCCGGCCACCGCGCGCGCCAGCTGCCAGTCCGTGACCGTCAGCGTGACCAACGTGACGATTGCCACGGTGATCCCGGTGATGCGCCTGCGTATCGGCATGCCGGCGTTCACCACGACCATGACACGCGAAAGCATGCAGACATCGACCGGCGGGTCGGTTTGCAGCTGACGCCCAGACACCCATTCGCTCCATCCGACCCGAACATCGCGAGGACACCATGCTCAAGATCCTGATCGCATCCGACGACGCCGAACGGCTGGCTGAGGTCAACCGGCTCACGGCCAACGCCGGCAACTTCCAGACCATGTCGATGCAGGAAGGGTTGGCCCGCCTGCCGCTGCAGGCGAGCCGGCTGCGCATGGCGGACCTGCTGATCCTGGAGCTGCCCGATATCGGGCCCGCCCAGATGTTCGCGGTGGAGACCCTGCGCCAGCAGCATCCCGACCTGCCGTGCATCCTGATCACGCAATCGCACGATTCCAGCGTGCTGATCCAGGCCATGCGCGCCGGCGTGCGCGATGTGCTTTCCTGGCCGCTGGACAAGAGCCAGCTGGCCGAAGCCCTGAAACGCGTCGAAGCCACGCACGTGCCGCGGTCGCAGGAAGTGGCCCAGGTGGTGTCGATGATCTCCTGCAAGGGCGGCGCAGGCACCAGCTTCATCGCCGCGAACCTGGGCGATGCGCTGTCCCGCCACTTTGGCAAGCGCGTGCTGGTGGTGGACCTGAACCGGCACTTCGGCGATCTCACCTACATCGTGACCGACAAGGCGCCGCCTAGCACGCTGTCGGAAATCTGCAGCCAGATCGACCGCATGGACGCGGCGTTCCTGGAGGCCTGCCTCGTGCGCGTCGGCGACGGCTTCGACATGCTCGCGGGCGCCGCGGACCCGGTGCGGGCCAGCCAGATCCAGAAGGAAAAGCTGGAGTGGATCCTGTCGGTCATGCAGCCAAACTACGACTATGTGATCTTCGACGTGGGCCAGAGCATCGATCCGCTGTCGATCAGCATGCTGGACCACAGCGACCGGATCTGCGTGGTGACCGAACCCAGCATCGCTTTCGGCCGCCCCAGCCGGCGGCTGCTCGACATCCTGCGCGCGCTGCACTACCCCGACGACAAGATCCGGGTGGTACTGAACCGCACGGGCCGCAAGAACGAAGTGCCGCGCGCCACGATGGAAGAGATCTTCGGCATGAAGGTAGCGTTCACCCTGCCGGACGACCCCGCGACCGTGGACGAGGCCGTCAGCCACGGCGAGCCGGTGGCCAAGCTGAGCAAGCGCAGCAGCATTGCGCGCGCACTGCAGTCGATGGCCATGCAGCTGGCTCCCAGCCAGGAGGCCGAGCGCCGCAGCCGGCAGGAAAGCGTGTCGCCCCTGCGCAAGCTGATGCTGCGCGCCCGCAGCACCTGAAGCCGCCGGCCCCAGTCAGACTGATCCGCCGATCCCCCGGAACCGAACCCGCCAAGCCAGGAGCCCATCATGTCAATCCGCGAACAGCTCGCCAATGCCGGGACGCCCTTCACGGCCAACGGCCATGCCGCGATCCATTTCGGCGTCGCCGCCAACACGAACTCACCCGGATACCACGCGCTCAAGCGCGATGTCCACGAGACCGTGCTCGACCGCGTGGAACTGGAGCGCCTGGCGCACTTTCCGCAGGAGCAGGTGCGTCAGGAGATTTCCACACTGGTGAACCTCATCATCGAGGAACAGAAGGTGCTGCTCAACGACAACGAGCGTCGCCAGCTGACCGTGGAGATCTACGACGAAATGTTCGGCTTCGGCCCGCTGGAGCCGCTGCTGAACGACCCCACCGTGTCCGACATCCTGGTCAATACCGCGCGGCAGACGTATGTGGAGCGGCGCGGCAAGCTCGAACTGACGAACGTGGTGTTCTATGACGACGCCCATCTGATGAAAGTGATCGAGAAGATCGTGTCGCGCGTGGGCCGCCGGATCGACGAGACCAGCCCCATGGTGGATGCCCGGCTGCCGGACGGCTCCCGCGTCAACGCCATCATCCCGCCCTCCGCCATCGACGGGCCGCTGCTGTCGATTCGCCGGTTCTCGGTGAATCCGCTGCAGGTGGCTGACCTGGTGGCGCTGAAAAGCCTGACGCAACCGATGGCCCAGTTGCTGCAGGCGCTGGCGCACGCGAAGGTGAACGTGCTGGTCTCGGGCGGCACGGGCAGCGGCAAGACCACGCTGCTGAACATCCTGTCCGGCTTCATCCCCGAAGACGAGCGCGTGGTGACCATCGAGGATGCCGCCGAGCTGCAGCTGCGCCAGCCCCATGTGCTGCGGCTGGAAACCCGGCCGCCCAACATCGAGGGCAAGGGCGAGATCACGCAGCGCGCCCTGGTGCGCAACGCGCTGCGGATGCGGCCCGACCGCATCATCCTCGGCGAAATCCGTGGCGGCGAGGCGCTGGACATGCTCAACGCGATGAACACCGGCCACGAGGGTTCGCTGACCACCATCCACGCCAATACGCCGCGCGACGCACTGACCCGGCTCGAGAACATGGTCAGCATGGCCGGCCTGACGATGCCCGCCAAGGCCATGCGGCAACAGATCGCCTCCGCGATTACCGTCGTCGTCCAGGCCGCGCGCATGACAGACGGCAGGCGCAAGATCATCAGCATCCAGGAAATCACCGGCATGGAAGGCGACATCATCAACACGCAGGAGATCTTCAACTTCCAGCGCACCGGCGTGGCCGAGGATGGCACGGTCCGGGGCCACTTCAAGGCCACCGGCGTGTATCCGAAGTTCGCCGAGCGGCTGCGTGTATTCGGCGTCGGCCTGCCGGACGAAATCTACGATCCCGCGCGCCGCTTCGAGGTCTGAGCCCGCGCACGCGCCAACGTCAACATCCCCGGGGGGTAACACATGAGCACGATCTTCTATGCCTTCGGCATCCTGCTGTTCGTCGCCGTGGTGCTCGGTGTCGAAGCCATCTATCTATGGTGGAACAACGCCCACGGCCCCGCGGCCAGGCGCATCGAGGCGCGCCTGCGGGCGCTGTCGGCCGGCGGCCATGTCAGCGCCGAGCGCCTGTCGATTCTCAAGAAGCGGCTGCTCAGCGATTCGCCGCGCATGCAACGCTGGCTGATGAACGTGCCGCGCATCGGCGCGCTGGACCGCTGGCTGGAACAGTCCGGCAGTTCATGGTCGGTGGCGCAGTTGCTCGGCTACTGCGGACTGGTGGTGCTCTGCACGGTGGCCCTGATTCCCGTCGTGCCGGTGCCAATGTCCGTCATGCTCGGCGGCGCGGCGTTCGCGTGGATCCTGCCCTTCCTGCATGTCATGCGGCAACGCGCCAGGCGACTCAAGCAGCTGGAACTGCAGCTGCCCGACGCGGTGGACATGATCAGTCGGGCGCTGCGCGCCGGCCACTCGTTTTCCGGTGCGCTGGGCATGGTCGGACAGGAAATCAAGGCGCCGCTGGGCCCCGAGTTCCGCACCACGTTCGAAGAGATCAACTACGGTGTTGCGCTTGACGAGGCCATGACGAACCTCGCCATCCGGGTGCCGGTGGCCGACCTCCGCTACTTTGTCATCGCCGTGCTGATCCAGCGCGAGAGCGGCGGCAACCTGGCGGAGATCCTCGACACCATCGCGACGATGGTGCGCGAGCGGCTCAAGCTCTTCGACAAGATTCGGGTGTTGTCGGCGGAGGGCCGGCTCTCCGCCTGGATTCTTGGCCTGCTGCCGTTCGGCACGGCCGGCATGATCCTCGTCGTCAACCCCGACTTCATGAAGGTGCTCTGGGAAGACCCGCTTGGATGGCGAATGATTGGCGGCGCCATCACGTCGATGATCTTCGGTGTGGTGTGGATGCGCAAGATCATCCGCATCCGGGTATGAGTCGGATAACAACAGGCAGGCTTCGACGGTCAACCTGAGGGGGAGTTTGGTCATGCAAGACATCATGCAGGGGTTTCGGATAGATCAGTGGATCGTGCTGGCGCTGATCTTCGTCGCAGCGTTCGGCACCGTATTCGGCGTGCTCTACGCGTTTTCGCCCGACCGGGTGCGCGGCCGGATGGAGCAGATTGCCAGCGAGACCGGCGGCTTCACCGGCGACGCCGGGCAACATCAGGCCCTGATCGAGACCATCGTCCGATGGGCCCAGCCTGTCTCGCGGCTGTCGCTGCCCAAGGAGGGCTGGGAAAGTTCGCAGCTGCGCGTCCGGTTCATGAACGCCGGCTGGCGCAACGCGAATGCCGCCCCGCTGTACTTCGCGGCCAAGACGCTGCTGGCGGTGGCGCTGCCGATGCTTGGACTGGTGGCAACGGCCAGCACCCCGGCATTCCAGCAGGAAAGCGCAATGTTCGCGATGCTCGCGGTGCTGGCGGCCATCGGCTACTACATTCCGAACATCCTGCTGTCGCGCAAGGTCGCCACGCGCCAGCGGACGGTGTTCGAGGAATTCCCGGACGTCATCGACCTGCTGACCGTCTGCGTGGAAGCCGGCCTGGGGCTCGACGCCGCGCTGATGCGCGTGGCCGACGAACTGGCGCTGCGTTGCCCCGTGCTTGCCGATGAGCTGCAGCTGATGCTGCTGGAACTGCGCTCCGGATTCTCGAAGGAGAAGGCGCTCGGCAATCTGTCGCTGCGCACCGGCGTGGAAGATGTCGACAAGTTCGCATCGATGCTGATCCAGGCCGACCGCTTCGGCACCAGCCTGGGCGAGTCCCTGCGGGTGCTGTCCGACATGCTGCGGACCAAGCGCCGCATGCGTGCCGAGGAACAGGCCGCGAAGATCGCGCTGAAGCTGCTGTTCCCGCTGATCTTCACGATTTTCCCCACGCTGCTGCTGGTCCTGCTGGGGCCGGCGTTCATCCAGATCTACCGGGTTCTGCTGCCCACCATGGCGGGCGGCAACTAACGCCACATCAAGCGGCGCATTGTCATAGCGGTTCCCCCGGCTGTCCTCCCCTGGTGCAATACCAGGAAGACAGTCTTGCCCGGACGAGTCCGGGCTTTTCTGCTTGGCGCGCCGCCAACGCGCCGCCAAGGCAACCGCGCAGCTTGACCGATGCGCAAGTCTTCTTAAGAATGCTTGCAGACCAATTCGCGCCCGTATGCAGATACGGGGGGCAGCCCCATGAAAATCCGCATCCTGAGTGATCTCCACATCGAACACCACATGCCGGAGGATGTCCCCGGCTGCAGTGCGGATCTGACGATCCTGGCCGGCGACATCGCCAACGGCCGCGACGGTATCGACTGGGCCGCCCGTACGTTCGCGGGCCCCGTGCTGTATGTCCCCGGCAACCACGAATACTACGAAAGCGCGTTCGATCCCGTGGACCGACAGATGGCCGAAGGCGCCGCCGCGTCCGGCAATGTAACGCTGCTCAATGGCGCGGTGGCGGAATTTTCGGACGCCCCGGGCGGCCCGGTGAGGATAATCGGCACCACGTGGTGGACCGACTATGCGCTGTACGGCGAGAACCGCATCGACGAGGCCATGGCCGCCTGCGCCAAGGTGATGGTCGACCACCGGCTGATCGCCACCGCTGGCGACGACGGCCTGCTCCGCCCGTACACGCCGGCCGACGCCCTGGCGCGCCACCAGGCGGCCACGGCCTGGCTGGCCGACACGCTGGCGCAGCCCTTCGACGGGAAGACCGTCGTGGTCACCCACCACGGCCCCGACCTCGGCAGCCTCGATGCGCGCTACGCCCACGACATCGTCTCCGCCGGCTTTATCTCACGGCGTCCCGACCTCGTGGCCCAGGCCGATCTCTGGATCCACGGCCACACGCACACCAGCTTCGATTACTGGATCGACGACACGCGCGTGGTCTGCAACCCGCGCGGCTATATCTCGCGCAGAACCGGCGTACCCGAGAACGCCATGTTCGACTGGGCCAAGGTCGTCGAAGTCTGAGGCGGCTCCGGGCTTTTCTGAGCGACAAATTCGCCGGCCCTGCCTATACGGCGGCCCGATCACAGGTCTCGTTCAGCACGCACAATTGTCAATCGCAACGCGGCGATTGTGACGACAGGTTGCGTCGGATTAGTTCGCTGCCGATTCGTTGACGCGCTCGGCAATAAGTCGGTGTAGCGTGCCACGCACAGCAAACAGCGCGTGGCGTAAACCGATGATCGACAAAGACGCTCTGGTATCCGGCGGGCAGTGGTTTCTCCAGAATGCAGGGCGGCCCACCTACCGCCTCGAAGTCCCCGCCGCCCCCACCGCCATCGCACTGTCGGTGGTCTCGTTCAAGGCCGTCGAGACACTCGGCAAGCCTTACCGGGTCACCGTCCAGCTGACCCATCCGCTGGAACTCGACCGTGCCGACTACCTGAATCGTCCGGCGACCTTCGTCATCGACCCCTGCGATGGCAGCGAGCCGCGCCGTTTTGCCGGCTGGATTCCGGCGTTCTCGAAGACTCGCCAGACGCGCGACTTCCATGGCTACGAGATGGTCGTGGAACCGCCGGTGACACGCCTGCGGCTGACACCACGCAGCCGCGTCTATCAGCACAAGACCGCGCCGCAGATCATCGAGGCGATCCTGCGCAGCCACGAACTCGAAGGCCATCAGTTCGCTTTTCGGCTACGGCGCGAGTATCCCGAGCACAAGTTCCGCCTGCAGTACCAGATGTCCGACTGGGATTACGTGCGCCTGCTGATGGAGCAGGAAGGCATGTATTGCTACTTCGCGCCGGGGAAATTTGGCGAAATTGTGGTGTTCGGTGACGACATCGACCATTACATCTATCAGCCCGAACTGCGGGTGCCCTATCGCGAGACGGCAGGGCTGGAGTCAGGCACCGAAGCCGTCTTTTCGATGCGTACCAATACGAAAACCGTCGCCAGATCGGTCCTGGCATCGGACTACAACCCGGCCCACGCCTACGAGCGGCTCATGGCCGACGCCAACATCGCATACAAGGATCGGACGACTTATGGCGAGCCATACATCCATGGCACGCATCATCTGGATATGGCCGGCGCGAAGTGGGAGGCGTTGCTGCGCCACGAGGCGGCCATCGCCGGGCAGGTCGTCTATCAGGGCGAAAGCAACGTGCTGGCGTTGCGCCCGGCGCGCATCCTGCGCATGGATACGACCCTGCCGGATGCGCCGAACGGCCAGGTCATCACCGAAGTCATCCACACGGGCACCCGCGATCAGGCTTATCGGAATACCTATCAGGCGATTCCGTCGGACCGGCGCTTCCGCCTGCCGGTCGACGAAGCCAAATGGCCGCGCATCGCCGGCACGCTGAGCGGTCGCGTTACCACGCCGGGCCAATACAAGTATGCCTACCTGACGCAGGACGGGCACTACACCGTCCACTTCGATCTCGACTCATTGTGCCGACTCGTATCCGACGTTTGAACAGGAGTCCGCATGAGCAGCTCGACGACTATGGCCATCGGCCGTCATTTGGTAGATGTGCCCGACAATGCCGTGATTGTTCCTCAGTGGAGATTCAATAACAACCCACTCGCATTTCGCGACGACATTCGTACAGATGTGGCGTATGACGCCATGATCCACCAACGTGAGCAGGCCCTGCGTGCTGCCCCACACGAGCAATACGGCAGTCTGTTCGTTCAACGAGTGGACCACTCGGCCCATCGCGGCGTGACATTGGTTTCCTGGAATCGTCCGGGCGGCACGATCATGTACCAGTTCGACTCATACTTCCGCATTGGGGGCCGGACATTGTCGTATCTGATGAGAGTGTCGAACGACCGTCGCGACTCTCAGCTGAAGCTTTGCGCGGAGATTGCCGATAGGTTGCGGCCGGTGGATGGCGCGTCGGTGCCCCGGCGAAAAGGCTTCGTGGCGGGCAGCGTCATATTGGAAGACACCCGATTCAACCGCGAAAGCTGGTCCCTGACCATCAAGCTCCCCAACAAGCCCGACGCATGGATCCAGGTGTCGGCCTTCGCTCAATATCGCGTAGAGCCCAGCCTGCGCAAGCGGGCCGGCGGCTTGCTGACCAGCTTGCTAGGCTCCATTGCCGGGATGCATCAACTGCGCAACCGTGCGCGGCCCGTTGGCCCCATCGAGGCCGACGAGATCCTCATCGCGGGGACGGAGAAGGGAAAGCGGCTATACGCCTTCAAATGGGAAGCCTCCGGCAAAGCGCATTCGCTCGCGGAGCCACAGCTGAATGCCGAGCTCGACGTCATCGAGAGCGTCTACAAAACCAATAACGAATCATTCTCCAGCGACGAGGAAGCCCTGGAGTTATGGGACAGGCTGATCGATTCCATCCGCCTGCGACCCGGAGCCGTCTGATCATGGATACAGCCCAGCCCGTGACACCCACGACAAAAGCGAACCGCTCACGCCGGCGGGTGCTGCTCGCACTTGCCTCGGCTCCCCTGCTTCCCAACGCCGGCATTGCGCAGGCCGGCGTGTGGCAACGGCACGCTGCCGTATCGACCGGCACGGCAATCCCGGCAAAAAGAATCGCGCGTTCGGCTATGACCACCAGGATAGCTATAAGGATGAACGAGCGTTATACGCCACCCTCTACGCAATCATCAAGATCTCTCAGGACGCCCAATGGTATCCGTTGCTCGAACAGGAGTCCGCATGACCCCAAGCTGGAGAACCGTGCCCATCGGCCGACACCTCGTGGACGTGCCGGAAGATGCAACCCTCGTGCCTCAATGGAGGTACAACACCGACCCTCTAGTTTTCCGCAACGACATCCGCACAGACATGGCGTATGACGCCATGATCAACCAGCGTGAGCAGGCCCTGCGTGCTGCTCCACACGAGCAATACGGCAGTCTGTTCGTTCAGCGAGTGGACCATATAACCAATCGGGGCGTCACACTGGTGTCATGGAATCGGCCGGGCGGCACGATCATGTACCAATTCGACTCATACTTCCGCATTGGCGGCCGGACAGTAGCCTATCTCAGGAAAGTGTCGAACGACCGTCGCGACTCGCAACTGAAGCTTTGCGCGGAGATTGCCGACAAATTGCGGCCGGTGGATGGCGCATCGGTGCCCCGGCGAAAAGGCTTCGTGGCGAGCAGCATCATATTGGAAGACACCCGATTCAACCGCGAAAGCTGGTCCCTGACCATCAAGCTCCCCAACAAGCCCGACGCATGGATCCAGGTGTCGGCCTTCGCTCAATATCGCGTAGAGCCCAGCCTGCGCAAGCGGGCCGGCGGCTTGCTGACCAGCTTGCTAGGGTCCATTGCCGGGATGCATCAACTGCGCAACCGTGGGCGGCCCGTTGGCCCCATCGAGGCCGACGAGATCCTCATCGCGGGGACGGAGAAGGGAAAGCGGCTCTACGCCTTCAAATGGGAAGCCTCCGGCAAAGCGCATTCGCTCGCGGAGCCGCAGCTGAATGCCGAGCTCGACGTCATCGAAAGCGTCTACAAAACCAATAACGAATCATTCTCCAGCGACGAGGAAGCCCTGGAGTTATGGGACAGGCTGATCGATTCCATCCGCCTGCGACCCGGAGCCGTCTGATCATGGATACAGCCCAGCCCGTGACACCCACGACAAAAGCGAACCGCTCACGCCGGCGGGTGCTGCTCGCACTTGCCGCGGCTCCCCTACTTCCCAACGCCGGCATTGCGCGCGCCGGCGTGTGGCAACGGCACGCTGCCGTATCGACCGGCACAGCAATGCAATGGCTGAAGGCGGAATTGCTTTCGTCCTTACGTCAGCGGCAAGACGCTGCGCACGCGATTGCAGCCCGCGCTCACTGACGGCTCCACAAACAAAAACCCCCGAGGGCGCGAGCCCTCGGGGGTTTTTTTTGACAGTCAGGCCGTCTGGCCCGGCAGTCCGGCGTGATTTACATCATGCCGTCCATGCCGCCCATGCCGCCCATGCCGCCCGGCATTGCCGGAGCCGACTCTTCCTTCGGCGTTTCGGCAACAGCGCAGTCGGTCGTCAGCATCAGCGAAGCCACCGAAGCAGCGTTCTGCAGCGCGGTGCGGGTCACCTTGGTCGGGTCCAGCACGCCCATTTCCACCAGGTCGCCGTACTCGCCCGAAGCGGCGTTGTAACCGTAGTTACCCTTGCCTTCGATAACCTTGGCCACCACGACCGAAGCTTCTTCACCAGCGTTCAGCACGATCTGGCGCAGCGGCTCTTCCATGGCGCGCAGCACGATCTTGATACCGGCGTTCTGGTCGGGGTTGTCGCCTTGCAGAGCCGAGATGGCAGCCCGGGCGCGCAGCAGGGCCACACCACCGCCGGGGACGATACCTTCTTCCACGGCAGCGCGGGTAGCGTGCAGTGCATCTTCCACGCGGGCCTTCTTTTCCTTCATTTCGACTTCGGTGGCAGCGCCAACCTTGATCACGGCAACACCGCCGGCCAGCTTGGCCACGCGCTCTTGCAGCTTCTCGCGGTCGTAGTCCGAAGTCGCTTCTTCGATCTGGGCGCGGATCTGCTTCACGCGGCCTTCGATCGCAGCTGCGTCACCGGCGCCGTCGATGATGATGGTGTTTTCCTTGCCGATCTCGATGCGCTTGGCCTGGCCCAGGTCCTGCAGCGTGGCCTTTTCCAGCGTCAGACCGATTTCCTCGGCGATCACCGTGCCGCCCGTCAGGATGGCGATGTCTTCCAGCATGGCCTTGCGGCGGTCGCCGAAGCCCGGAGCCTTCACGGCGGCGGTCTTCAGGATGCCACGGATGTTGTTCACCACCAGCGTGGCCAGGGCTTCGCCTTCCACGTCTTCGGCGATGATCAGCAGCGGGCGGCCAGCCTTGGCCACTTGCTCCAGCACCGGCAGCAGGTCACGGATGTTCGAAACCTTCTTGTCGAACAGCAGAACGAACGGGTTGTCCAGCTGAACAACCTGCTTTTCCGGGTTGTTGATGAAGTACGGCGACAGGTAGCCGCGGTCGAACTGCATGCCTTCCACGACTTCCAGCTCGTCGGCCAGCGACTTGCCGTCTTCAACCGTGATCACGCCTTCCTTGCCGACCTTGTCCATGGCTTCGGCGATGCGCTCGCCGATCGAGGCGTCGCTGTTGGCCGAGATCGCGCCAACCTGGGCGATTTCCTTGCTGGTCGTGGTCGGCTTGCTCAGCTTCTTCAGCTCTTCCACGGCCGAACCGACGGCCTTGTCGATGCCGCGCTTCAGGTCCATCGGGTTCATGCCGGCGGCGACGAACTTCATGCCTTCGCGGACGATCGACTGGGCCAGAACCGTAGCGGTGGTGGTACCGTCACCGGCGTTGTCGCTGGTCTTGGAAGCCACTTCCTTGACCATCTGGGCGCCCATGTTCTGCAGCTTGTCCTTCAGCTCGATTTCCTTGGCCACGGACACGCCGTCCTTGGTCACCGTCGGGCCGCCGAAGCTGCGCTCCAGCACCACGTTACGGCCCTTCGGGCCGAGCGTCACCTTCACTGCGTTGGCGAGAATGTTCACGCCTTCAACCATCTTGGCACGTGCGGCGTCGCCGAACACTACGTCTTTTGCTGCCATGTTCTGAATCTCCGAATCTGGGAAGACCGCCCCGCGCATCGGGCTGAGCGGTCAGGAATCTGGGTGTGTCTGGAAGGACGGGCGTCGATTACTTGTTGACGACAGCCATGATGTCTTCTTCGCGCATGACCAGCAGCTCCTGGCCATCCACCTTCACGCCCTGGCCGGCATACTTGCCGAACAGCACGCGGTCGCCCACCTTCACGTCGAGGGCAATGTTGTTGCCCTTGTCATCCTTCTTGCCCGGGCCAATGGCGAGCACTTCGCCTTGATCCGGCTTTTCGGCTGCATTGTCGGGAATCACGATGCCGGAAGCGGTCTTCGTTTCATTGTCCAGACGCTTCACGATCACACGGTCGTGCAGAGGACGCAGGTTCATACGGACTCCTAAATACAAAAAAAGTGAGTTTTAATTCACAAAACAGCCGTTATCAGGGGTGCACGGCACCGGGTTGGCAACGGCCATCAGGTTTTTGGGTATACCGCAGGGGCGGGCGCCAACTGGCTGTTAGCACTCTCCCCCAGCGAGTGCTAATTATAGGGACGGGGTATTTCGTTTTCAAGACGCGGGCTGAATGGGGGTTTTCCCGTACCCGGTGGTTTTTTTCCTCTCTCGGCGCCAGATCGCCACTTTCTGGCCGCATCCCCTGACAATGTCCACGAAAAGTCCCGCTGCGACGTTGGCAGACGGGTTCTCCACCGTTGTCCGCCCTTACCGAATTGACCGTCATGTTTCGCCAACCCATTGCGCCGCACCGCGCCCCGCCGGGGTGGGCTGTCCTGTTCGGTCTGTTCCTGGTCGGTTTGTTGTCCTGGCAGCACGTCCATGCGGCATGCGGCGCCGACCCGGCCAATGGGCTCGATGGCGCCAATGGCGTCCCGGCGGCCCGGCCGCGCATCGGCCTGGTGCTGTCCGGCGGCGGCGCGCGCGGCTACGCCCATATCGGGGTGCTCAAGGCGCTGGAGCGGATGCATGTTCCCGTGGATTGCATTGCCGCGACCAGCATGGGGGCCGTGGTCGGCGGGCTGTACGCGAGCGGCATCGGCGCCGACGAGCTGGAAACCCGGCTGTCCCGGGTCAACCTCAGCGACATCGTGTTCGACCGCAACGAGCGCGCGCAACTGCCGCAGACGCTCCGGGAGGACAGCTTCCAGTATCCGATCGGCATTTCGGCGGGGCTTGGCAAGGATGGCGTCAAGCTGCCGATTGGCCTGGTGCAGGGCAACAAGCTGCTGACGCTGCTGCAGGACTGGACGTCGGCCTGGCCCGGCGACATCGACTTCAATACCCTGCCCGTGCCGTTCCGCACGATCGCCACCGATCTTGGCACCGGCGCGCCCGTGGTGCTGGACCACGGCTCACTGCCCCGCGCGATCCGCGCCAGCGCCGCCGTGCCCGGCCTGTTCGCGCCGTTCGCGGTGGACGGGCGCACGCTGGTCGATGGCGGGCTGGTCAGCAACCTGCCGGTACAGATGGCGCGCGACATGGGCGCCGACATCGTGATCGCCGTCAACGTGGCCACGCCGCTGGACGATCCGGCCACGCTGGACTCCCCCGCGGCCGTCACCCAGCAGATGGTGACGATCCTGACCAACCAGAACGTGGCAGCGCAAAAGGCGCTGCTGGGCCCGCGCGACGTGCTCCTGGAGCCCGATCTGGGCAAGCTGTCCTTCACCGATTTCTCGCACGCCGGCGACGGTATCGGGCTGGGCTATGCCGCAGCCGGCGCCATTGCGCCCCGGCTGGCCGGGCTGGCCCTGCCGCGCGAGGCCTGGGACCAGTACATCGCGTCGCGAGCCACGCACGTTGCCACCGCGGAACTCCGCCGTGTCGACGCGATCGAGGTCCACACCTCGGGCCGCATTCCAGCGTCGTACGTGCGCCGGTACCTGCGTGTGCGCGAGGGCGACCGCTACGACACGGCCGCCGTCAACCACGACCTGACCCAGTTGTCGACCAGTGGCGATTTCGAGAGCGTGACGCAGGAACTGGTGACCGAGAATGGCCGCTCGGTGCTCAAGGTCGATGCGCACGAAAAGTCATGGGGCCCGCAGTTCCTGCTGTTCGGCTTCGGCCTGTCCACCACGTTCGACGGCAAGGGCGCCTTCAACCTGCAGCTCGGCCACCGCTACCCGTGGCTCACGCAGGGCGGGCTCGAATGGCGCAACGACATCGTGCTGGGCAGCAACCAGGCGAAATGGCATACCGAACTGCGCCAGCCCGTATTCGACCGGCTGGGCTTCTATATCGCGCCCTATCTGGAATATGCCCGCAAGCACGTGGACATCTATCCGGACAACGGCGACAAGCGCAATGCCACGCCGCTGACCGCCGTGCGCGTGGACACCGCCCAGGCCGGCATCGACTTCGGCCTGCCGATTGGCCGCCTGGGCGAGTTCCGCCTCGGCGCGAACTATCAGCAGGTGCGCTATGACTCCGACTACCTGCTGGCCGGCGCGCCCAACGGCCGGTTCAGTGCCCGGGTGCGCCAGCCGGTGGTGCGCGCCCAGTTGACCATCGACCAGCTCGACGACCCGCTCTTCCCGCGCAAGGGCTATTACCTGTACGCGGTCAACCAGCTGTCGTTCGGCGGCGCCGACAACAGCTTCGACGACGTCCACGCCAAGGCGCTGTGGGCCGGCAGCTACGGCCGCCACACGCTGAACCTCGCCGCCGAAGGTGCCATGACGTACAACGACCACCGCTCGAACAACAGCGTCAGCGGCGGCCTGGGCTTCACGCTGGGCGGCTTCCAGCGGCTGTCCGCCTATGCGCCGGACCAGTTCTCGGGCAACTACCTGCTGTATGGGCGGCTGACCTATCTGAACGAACTGCGTGAGTTCACGCTGCCCGGGCTGCGCAGCACGGTCTTCGGCACCAGCCTCGAAATCGGCGATGTCTGGCTACGACGACGCAACTTCGGCAGCGGCCCGTACAAGTCCAGCGCCAGCGCGTTCATCGGGGGAAACAGTGTGATCGGGCCGCTCTACTTCGGCTTCGCGGCGGCCCCGGCGGGCGTCTGGAACATCTACCTGCAGCTGGGCCGCGTGTTCTGACGGGCGCCGGCCGGCGGGTTCAGACCCCCTGGCCGGCCAGCGCCGCCGGGCCGACGACCGCCATCGCCGAGCGGTATTCGACGGCGGCGATGCGGCCATTGCGCAGCTGCAGCGTCTGGGTGCCATGGCCCTGCATCGGCGTGCCGTCGAACAGATAGGACACGCCGATATCCACCTCCACGGTCTGCCCGTCGATGCGCGGCGCGCCCGCCACGTCGATGCGGATCGTGTCGCCGGCCAGTTGCGCCAGACGCTGGAACAGGCCGATCACGGCATCGCGGTCGCCATACTCGCCCGCCAGCGGGTGATCGCCCACATGCCGCCAGACGATGGCCGGATCGAGCTGCGGATAGATCGCCTCGAAATGGCGCGAGGTCAGCGCGGCCAGGTAATCCTGCACCAGCGCCTGCACGGCCTCTACGGCCATCGGCGCCTCCACGGCGCGGCGCGTCCGCACGCGCCCCGCGGCGGCATCCAGCCCGAGGAATCCGGCCACGCTGGCCATCACCTGCTCGCGGTCGTTGTCCACGCAGATCATGTGGTAGCTGTTCTCGACCACCACACCTTGCACCTGCGGCACGTTCGCCAGCAGGAAGTCGGCCGAGCGCACCGACGTCAGTTCGTCCTCGCGCGCATGCACCACCAGCGTCGGACAGCGCACGCGCCGTGCGCCATCGAGCACCCAGCGCCGCAGGCGATCCACCTGGCGGATGCAGGTCAGCGGCACCCAGCGATAGTGGAAGTTGTCGCCGCGCTCGAACTTGGCCTTGACGATGGCGCGCACCAGATCGTTCTTGATGCCGAACGGCTCGTTTTCCTCGACCTTGATGCGGCCCGGCAGCACGGGCAGGTGGTAGACCACGTGCCGCAGCCAGCGGTACGGCGGGGTTGACCAGCCGTCGATATAGACCGGCGCGGACAGCGCCACGAGCTTGCCCTTGCTGTGCTGGCGCCGTTCGGCCAGCGCCACCGCCAGCAGCGCGCCCATGCACATGCCGATCACGTGGAACGTGTCGTACTGGTCCACCAGCGTGTCGTAAGCCTGCGTGACCGACTCGATCCACTGCTCGGCCCGCACGTGCAGCAGGTCCTCGGGCGTACCGCCGTGGCCGGGCAGCGTGACGGCGTGGGTTTCCATGCCGCCGCGCCGCAGCACCTTGTGCATCGGTCCGAGGTCGTACTGGGTGCCGCCCAGGCCGTGGATCAGCAAGGCCCCGACGCGCGGCGCCTGTTCGGTCGTCATGCCGCCCGCCGCCCCTCGGTATCGTGGCTGGCGACGATGCGCCAGGCTCCGGCGATCAGCGCCACGGAGTCGTCGCCGTCCAGCAGCGGGCCGCTCATGTCCACCACCGTGGTGGTGGCGCCCACCGGCAGCAGCAGCCGGAACGTCAGATCGCCGCGCACCTCGCCATCGCTTTCGCGCAGCCAGCGCCGGCGCACCTCGGCACGGTCGTCGGGATGCACGCAGGCCAGCACGTCGTCCAGCGTGGAGAAGGCCGGCTCGACCACGCCAAACGCCTGTTCGACACTGCCGCTCCAGCGCAGCCGGCCGCTATGCGGGTCGAGGTTGTAGACCAGTTGCCCGCTGGCGGCCAGGGCCAGCTCCACGTCGTTCTGGCGGCTCGCCGCGGCCTCGTGCAGCTGCTCGCGGGCGGTGCGCAGCGTGCTGATCAGCAGCGTGAGCAGCGCGGCCACGGCCAGGTAGAGCTGGGCCACCAGCAGCGAATTGCCGTGGTAGACCGCCGTGTCGGCGAACGGGCCATCTCCCTGGGCGGTGTTGACCAGTACCAGCGCCGACAGCAGCGCCACCGCCACCGATCCGCCCCGCCCGCCCAGCAGCAGCGCCGCGATCGCCACGAAGAACAGCGGGATATAGGTCAGCGCATAGGCCACGTCCAACGACAGCTGCACGATGCGGGTGCCGTCGAACACGACTGCGGCGGTCACCAGCACGGCCAGCAGCGCGGCGATGCCGGCCAGGAATTCGCCCCGGCGCCGGCCGCCGGAACGGGCCGCGCTGAAGCGCGCCCAGCCCGCGAACACCGGCGTGACGATCAGCACACCCACGAAGTCGGCGGCGGCCCAGACCTTGGCCGTAGCCCAGAACGGCACGTCCAGGAACAGCCAGAACCAGCCCGCCCCGAACACCGCGCCGCCCACGCTGCTGACCACCGCGGCCACCAGCACGCCGCGCAGGAAGGCCAGTCCTTCGAGCGAGAACCGCATCATGTGGACCAGTGCCACGGCCAGCGCCGCAAAGCCGATCTCGTCCAGCGAGAACAGCAGCATGCGGAACGCCTCGCGTCCTTCCACCACGCCCAGCAGCATCTGCGCGGCCAGGAACGCCAGCCCCAGTTCCACCCAGCGGCGGGCGGGCGCCAGCATGAAGGCGGCCACGGTCACGCCGGCCGGCAGCCAGATATAGCCGGTGGCCGAGAACGGCCCGTTGATCTTGTGCGACGCGTAGCCAAAGACGAAATACAGGATCGCCCACAGCGGCAGCGTCACGATCCGGTTCGAGAATTTCACGGTGGATTCCTGATGCAAGGCGCACCCGGCAAAGGCCGGTCGCCCTGAATGAACGGCGAACCACGCCGGCCAGTTGACCGGCGCCTTAAAAAAGCGCCTGAAACGGCACAGTCAGTTCAGGCCGCTGCGATCGACGAATTCCAGCGCCTCACGCACCGCGCGGCGGGCCTTGAGCGAATAGCAGACCTGGTGGTCGCGGATGACCAGGGCCAGCACCTCGGCCTGGACCATCTCCTGGAAATGGTGGGCGGCGCGGCGCAGTGTCACGCCGGACACCTCGGCCAGCGCAATGGCGGGCAGGCAATCTTCGTCGGCTTCCAGCAAGGCACGGCAGATGGCCGCGCGGGCCGGCACCGTCAGCAATGCGAGGGTCAGGGTGCTTTCCTGGGTTTCCATGGTGGTCTGCCTGAGAGAAGTTGGCCGCAAGCCCGATGATGCACGACTGCGCTGGCATCGTACGCTGAAATAAACAGGAATAGGCCCGGCGTATCCCCGCATGTCGCCGGTAAGGTGCGCGAACTATCCTTGTCGAGTCAAGTGATGGATGTCGAACCCATGTCCGCGATTGTCTAGCCTCGCCGCCGGCCGTGGCGCTGGCCATCGTCGTCGTGCTGGTGGCCGCCCGGGGGCTGTACCGGCTCCCGCGCCCGCGCCATCCCGCCCGTGCCGCCGGGGGTGGTGGTCGGCACGGCTACGGCAGGCATCGGGCGGTGGATATCGGCCTGGGCGGCGCCGCCCCGGATGGCTTCCCTTCCCCTTCGCGTGTATGGCTGCGCTACGCCACGCTGATCGTGCCGCTCATGGTCTCGTGGCCCGAGCCGCAGAAGATGTCGCACAGGAAGGTGTAGGTGCCGCGCGCCTTCGGTGCGGTCAGCCTGACCTCCACCGCTTTGCCCGGCGGCAGGTCGGCACGGACCGAGAAATCCGGTGCAGAGAAGCCCATGACGACGTCCTCGGCGGTCACCGCCAGCACCACGGTCTCGCCGGGCTTGAGCGTCAACTTGTCGGGGATGAACACGAAGCGCCGCGCGCGCATCGGAATCACGCGCGGCGCGGCGGCCCCGCCCATCACCGGCACGACGGCGGCGGCCAGCATCAGGCCCATGACCTGTGCCAGCATCCGGCGCCGGCCCGCGACCACGGGGCGATCGGCCGGATCGGTCGGATGGTTCGTCATCACGCCCTCCCGATCACCGGCTGCTCGGCCAGCTTGAATGCATCCTTGCCCGGCGACGCCGTGGCGTTCACCTCGCGCCAGCCAAGACCCTGGTACGGATGCGCGGCGTCCCAAGGCACCGGCAGGCGGCGTGGCTGCGATCCCGCCACCGGCAGCGGGAACATCAGCGAGCGCGCCGCATGGTGCGCGATATGCCCGGTCATGCGGTGATGTTCCTGGTGGATGTGCCCGTAAAACACCGTCACGTTCCGGTACGGCATCAGCTGGTCGATTACCTTGGCGCCGTCGCGCGTGGCCCAGTCCCATTGCGGATAGAGGTCGAACAGCGGCCGGTGCGTGAAGAGCACGATACGCGCGTCGCGCGGCTGCTTCGCGAGGTCGGCGGCCAGCCACGCAAGCTGGGCCTCGCCCACCTGCCCGGCCGGGTCTGACACGTTGTCCAGCACGATCGCGTGCAGGCCCTTGTGGTCGAACGTGTAGTGCGTGGGCCCGAACAGCTCCTGGTAGGCCGCGCCGTTGTCCAGGCTGGCATCGTGCTCGCCCGGCATCAGGTAGACGGCCCCGGCGCGCAGCGGGGCGATGATGTCGCGGAATTCGCGCATGCGGCGGCGGCGCTCGGACGGATCGTCGGTCGTGTGGGTCAGGTCGCCCGTGAACATCACGAAATCGGGCGGCTGCGGCAATGCGTTGACCGCCGCCACGGCCTTGGGCAACGTGCCGCGCGCATCGGGATTGGGCGGCCCCTCGAACCCCCAGTGCGCATCGGACAGCTGGACGAACACGAAGTCGTCATCGCGCCCGGCTGCCCAGCCCGGCAGGGCCGATGCGAACACGGCGCCGCCGGCCGCACCTGCCAGGCGCAGGATGTCGCGCCGGCTCCAGTTTCCATTCATGACCGTCTCCGTTTGGGTGGATGGTGACTGTCATACCGGGGCGGCCCGGCGATTATTCCCTGCGGGTCTACCCCGTTGGCGCGCGTCGGCCGGCGGGAATAGAATCGGCCCAGCGCCGGTAATACACGGGAGACGCCCCATGCCGCAGTGCCCTGCCGATCCGCCCCTTGAGGACTGACTTGGACGCCGCCAACACGCGCCGCAGATTCGACACGCTGGTGCTGCCGCACCTGGATGCCGCGTACAACCTCGCCCGCTGGCTGTGTGGCAATGCGGGCGATGCCGACGACGTGGTGCAGGAGGCCTTCCTGCGCGCGTTCCGGCTGTTCGGCGGCTTCCGGGGCGACCAGGCCCGGCCCTGGCTGCTGGCCATCGTGCGCAACACGTGGTTCACCACCTGGCAGAAGCGGCGCGCGGCTGCGGAAACGGGCTACGACGAATCGCTGCTCGATGCCGACCTGCCCGACTGGCACGGCGCGCCCGGCGATCCGGAGCAGTGGCTGCTGCGCGACGAAGACGTGCGGCTGGTCCACGCGGCGCTGGAGCGGCTGCCGGTGGCGTTTCGGGAGGTGCTGGTGTTACGCGAACTGGAGGAACTGCACTATCGCGACATCGCGCGCATTGCCGACATTCCGGTAGGCACCGTGATGTCACGGCTGGCGCGCGGCCGCCGCATGCTCGCCGCCGCCGTGGTGGCGCTGCGCGACGGCACGCCGCAGCAGGCGGCCACCGGCTTGCCGGCCGCCACCGGCCTGAACCCCGACGACCCCATTCCCCCCGCAGGAGACCGGCGCCATGGATTGCAATGAAGCCCGCCACCTGCTGCAGGCCACCGCCGACGGCGAGGTGGGCGCGGCCGACAGCGTCCGACTGGAACGGCATCTCGAAGACTGCGACGGCTGCGTGGAGGCGCTGAGCCACCTGCAGGCGCTGCATCGTGCCACGCGGCGCGGTGCCACCTATCACCGCGCCCCGGCCGAACTGCGCGCCCGCATTCTCGACGCCCTGCCCGAACCCGCCGAGAGCGCGCTCGCCGATCCTTCATCCGACGCACCGGCCGGCTGGCGCCGCTGGTTCGCATGGTCGCCCCCCGTCAATGCCGCGCTGGCCGCCGTGACGGCAGCCGCCGTGGGCCTGAGCCTGTTTCAGTACAACACCGGGCCGTCGCCGGACGACCTGCTGGCCAGCAGCATCGTCGCCAGCCATGTGCGCGGACTGATCTCGAACCGGGCCAGCGACGTGGTCTCGACCGACCAGCACACGGTCAAGCCGTGGTTCAACGGCCGCATCGACTACGCGCCCGATGTACGCGACCTGGCTTCGGCCGGTTTTCCGCTGGTCGGTGGCCGGGTGGACTTTGTCGACGGGCAGCGCGTGGCCGTGCTGGTCTATCAGCGCCGCCAGCATCCGGTGGACGTCTTCGTGCTGCCGGGCACAGGCGCCGGGGTGGGAGAACGGGTCCGGCAGGGATACCAGCTGGAAAGCTGGACGGCCGGCGGCATGCGCTACGTGGCGATCACCGACGCGTCGGCCGGCGACCTGCGCAAGTTCGTGCAGGCGTGGCGCAATGCGGAGGATGGGGAGCGGCGGTGAGGCGGTGAGGCGGTGAGCAGCGCCGGTTTTGCTCCCTCTCCCGCGTCGCGGGAGAGGGAAGCGGGCCTTCAGCAGCCAACCGCCATCAGGCCGTCACGAACGGCAACTGACGCTGGCGCTTGCCCGTGAGGCGGAACAGCGCGTTGGCCACGGCAGGGGCAATGCCGGGCGTGCCCGGTTCGCCGAGGCCGGTCGGGTTGTCGTTCGACGGCACGAAGAACACGTCCACCACCGGCGCGTCAGGCATGCGCGGCGGCGGATAGTCGGGGAAGTTGCTGTTCTTGACCATGCCGTTTTCCATCTCGATGGCAAAGCCCGGCTTGATCATCGACAGCCCGAACACGCAGCCGCCCTGGACCTGCGCCTCGGCGGTCAGCGGATTGACCACGCGGTTCGCATGCACGCCGGCCGTCACGCGATGCACGCGCGGCTCGCCCTTCACCACCGATACGTCGACGATATACGCCACCACCGAGCCGAACGACTCGTGCACGGACACGCCCCAGGCATGTCCCTTCGGCAGCTTTTTCTTGCCGTAGCCGGACTTGTCCACGGCCAGCTGCAGCGCGGCGCGATGGCGCGCGTGCTTCTTTTCGTCCAGACGCGCCAGGCGCCAGGCCACGGGGTCCTGCTTCGCGGCCGTGGCCATTTCGTCGGCCAGCGTTTCCTTGACGAATGCCGTATGGGTGTTGCCCACCGAGCGCCACCACAGCACCGGCACATCCACCTTCGGATGATGCACGTGCACCTGCAGCGGCAGGTCGTAGTCGTTCTCGACGATGCCTTCGGTCATCGTGGCGTCGACGCCGTTCTTGACCATCATCGGCTCGAACGGCGTGCCCGTGATGATCGACTGGCCGACGATGGTGTGCTGCCAGCCAACGACCTTGCCCTGGGCGTCCACGCCGATACGGGCGCGATGGACGTGCAGCGGACGGTAGTAGCCGCCCTTGATGTCGTCCTCGCGGCTCCACATCACCTTGATGGGCTCGGTATGGCCATTGGCCACCCAGGCGCGCAGCACGTTGGCCGATTCCACGAGGTAATCCGACGTCGGCACGGCGCGGCGGCCGAAGCCACCGCCGGCCATCATCGTGTTCAGCGTGACCTTTTCCGGCGACAGTTGCAGCGTGCGCGCGATGGCGCCCTGGTCGATGGTCTGGAACTGCGAGCCCACCCACACCTTCACGGCGGTCACCTTGTTGCCGGCCACCTCGGGCTGCAGCGTGCAGTTCAGCGGCTCCATCGGCGCGTGGGCCAGGTAAGGCACGCGATACTCGGCGTCGATGACCTTGGCCGCGCCCGACAGCGCCGTGTCGATATTGCCGCCTTCGAGCGGCCTGGCCACGATGCCCGGCTGCGCGGCCAGCTTGCTGAACTGGTCGAAAAGCGCGGCGGTGCTGACCGTCGATCCGGCGTCTTCCCAGACGATGTCCAGCGCGTCGCGCGCGGTCTTGGCCGGCCAGTAGCCGTCGGCCACCACCGCCACGCCCGAACCGCCGCGATCGGTGTTCACCAGCATCACATCGGCCACGCCCTTGATCTTGCGTGCGCGGTCTGCGTTGAACGACTTGACCTTGCCGCCAAAGCGCGGCGGGTGAGCCACCACGGCCACCATCATGTCCTTGAGCCGGACGTCCATGCCGAACACCGGGTCGCCGTGCAGCTTAGATGCGGCGTCCAGGCGCGGCGTGGGCTTGCCGACGATGCGGAACTGCGCCGGGTCCTTGAGCCTGACCTGGGCCGGCACCGGCAGGCCCATGGCCGCCTGCGCCAGTTCGCCGTAAGTGGCGCGGTTGTTGCCCGACGTGACCACGCCCATCGACGCGGTGCAGCTGGCCGGATCGACCTCCCACTTCTGCGCGGCGGCGCCGATCAGCATGGCCCGTGCCCGCGCGCCCAGTTCGCGGTACTGCTCGAACGAGTGGTTCAGCGCCGTCGAGCCGCCGGTCATCTGGATACCGAACATCGGATCCTTGTACGCATCGCCGGCCGGGGCCAGGATGGCACGCACGTTCTTCCAGTCGACGTCCAGTTCCTCGGCCAGCGCCATCGGCAGCGCCGTATGCACGCCCTGGCCGAATTCCAGCCGGTTCACGGCGATGGTCACCGTGTTGTCCGGCGCGATCGTCAGGAATGCCTGCGGCGGCGCCACCGGCTTGGCCGGCGCCTGCTGGGCCAGCGCGGCATCCACGCCGACGATGCCGAGCGCAAACCCGCTGCCCGCCAGGCCCGACATCTTCAGAAAGCTGCGCCGCGACAGCGTGGCTGCCGCTTCCGGTTGCGCAGCGGGCGCGCCGCTGCCGCCCGCCAGGGCCTCGATACCTCGAATACGCATGGCAGCCCCTTATGCCTTGACGGCGATGGCGCGCGAGGCGTCCTTGATCGCCGCGCGAATCCGTTGATAGGTGCCGCAGCGGCAGACGTTGCCGGCCATGGCCTGATCGATGTCGGCATCGGTGGGCCTCGGCTTGCTGCGCAGCAGACCCACGGCGCTCATCACCTGGCCGTTCTGGCAGTAGCCGCACTGGGCCACGTCGTGCTTGAGCCATGCCGCCAGCACGGCCTTGCCGACCGGGTCGTCGCCCATGCTTTCAATCGTGCTGATCTTGCTGCCGGCCGTGGCCGAGATCGGCATCACGCAGCTGCGCGTGGCCTGGCCGTTGATATGGACGGTGCAGGCGCCGCACGCGGCCATGCCACAACCGAACTTGGTGCCGGTCATGCCGAGGTTGTCGCGCAGGGCCCACAACAGTGGCGTGGACGGATCGGCGTCCACCTCCACGGTCTTGCCGTTGAGGGTGAGGGTCGTCATTTGGGGATGCTCCTTGGGTGCTTGGCCCAGTCGGTTATTCGCGCGTCACGCCAGGCCAATGGCAAAAACGATCCCTGGCCACCCGGCGAACCCGTGGAGCATAGTAGAAATATGAAAAGCTTGCGCAGTCCCGCTCACATCATGCTGTGAGCACCATAACCGGGATTATTTCTGGCTCAGGAACAGATATAGCGCCTGCAGGTCGGTGTCGTTCATTTTGGCGAAGGCGGTGAACGGCATCACGCGGCTGACGTCGGTGCCGTCGGGCCGCTTGCCGGTGCGCATCATCGCCACGAACTGCTCGGCCGCGGGGTAGTGCTTGATCGCCCCGCCCGGCTGCAGGTTGGCGGCGGGCGGCCAGTCGGGCGGCGCGCCGGGGATATGGCCGCCGCGCAGTTCCGCCCCGTGGCAGCCCTTGCACGAATTGGCCACGTACGCGCCGTACTGCGCGTTCACGGCGGCCACCACCGGCGCGGCGGGCGGCAGGCTGTGGTCGATCTTCTCGGCGGCGTCCTTGATCACGCCGGCGCCATACATGCCCCGGATGAACCATGGCAAGTGCACCTCGCCGGGCCGGCCCGGGCCGGGCGGCAGGCTCTGGACATAGGCCACCAGCGCGCCGAAGTCTTCGTTGGACAGCCGGTTGTAATCCTCGCTGGGCATCACCAGCAGCGGCCGGCCCGATGGCGCCACGCCATGCCGGATGGCACGGTCCCAGTCCTGGGGCTGGAACCTGGCGATATCGGGGTTGGCCCGGGTCAGGTCCGGGGCGAATACCCGGAATCCGTTGGATTCATCGAACACCTGGCGGCCGTTGCCCTTGCCGCCGTGACAGTCCGCGCACCCGCGCGACTCAAACAGATACTTGCCATGGGCGATGGCCATGGCGTCGGTCGGGATCGTCACCGGCTGCACGGCCACGTCGATCTTGCGCTGGAGCTTGCGCCCGCCCCACCAGTACGTGCTGCCCACGGCCAGCACCACGAACACCACGAAGGCAACCAGCGCGGAGCTGGCAATGCGGAAGAATCGCTTGACGTCCATGGGTATCCCCCGTGAGCGGCCATCGAGAAAGCGCAGGTTGCGCCACCCGATTGAAACGGGCGCGCGCTTCGTGTTCCGTGCGGGATCGTACAGAAGCTGCGCCGGCGCCGCCAGCCCGGGGGATACGCGCGGCGGTCAGGCCGCCAGCCCGGCCGGGGCGCGGTCGATAAAGCCGGTCATGCCGGCCAGGCGGCCATCGTCCGCAATCGTGGCAAAGTCGGTGCCCACCACCAGCGCGGCTTCGCCGGCCGGGCCCAGTTCCCAGGTAAAGCGCAGGTTGGCGCCGTGGGCGTCCACCGGCGATACGCGGCGGAACACGAAGCCGGGGAAGCGGGCTTGCACGCCGGCAATCATGGCGTCGATGCCGGCGTGGCCGTCGCCGCGCATCAGCGGGTCCACGTACACGGCCGACTCGGTCCAGGTCCGGCCGATCAGGGCGCGGCGGCGGACGGCGTCAGTTTCGTTCCAGGCGGCCAGGTAACGGTCGGCCAGTTCTGCCAGGTCGGTCGTGGCGGCGCTGGCGTTCGGGGCGATGGCGGCGGTCATGGCATTTCTCCTTGTGGTTGAGGACCTGCAGGGGTGGATCACGTCATGGCCTCATCATGGATGCCCGCCGGCCGCAGCACGATTACGCCTCAGGTAATCGCCACGATTCCTCCGCCAGGCGCCGCCCACGCCGCAAGGCGCCGCCCGCCATACCAGCTTTCGGCCTGCGGCGCCAGTCCCAACAAAGCCATGCAGATGCCCCTATCCCGGCCGTCAGATTCCGCCTGGCGCGACTACAGTGCCACCTACGCTGGGCAGGGTGCGGCCATTGCATTCCTGCCGGCATGGCTTTCGGCGCGCCAGGCGCGCCCCAGGAAACCCGAAACTGATGACGCCTGACAGGGCCGCGCCCCCTTCGAACCTTCCGCCCATGGCACGCCTCGGCAACTGGCGCCCGCTGCTGCTGGCGGCTGCGGGCTACTTCTTGCTGGCGCTGGCCGGCCTGTGGCTGGCGCGCATGCCGGGCCACGCGGCGGCCGTGTGGCTGGCCAACGCCTTTGGCCTGGGCATGCTCCTGCACCGCCCCACCCGCGAGGCGCCGGCGCTGCTGGCAACCATGCTGGCCTCCAACATCGCCGCCGACGTGGTCGTCGCCGGCCATCCGCTGGGCGCCGCGCTGCTGCTGTCGGCCGCCAACCTGGCCGAACTGGCCGGGTCGGCCGTGCTGCTGCAGGTCATGGTAGGCCGCCAGGCGCTGGCCCGTCCCGGCCAACTGACGACTTTCGCGCTGACGCTCGGCATTGCGTCGACCGTCGGGCCGGCCCTGAGCGGGCTGCTGGGCGCCTCGGTCATCTCGGCGCGCTATGGCACGCCGTTTCCCAAGGTCTGGTGGAACTGGTGGAATGCCGGCGCCATCGGCATGGTGATGCTGCTGCCGCTGATGGTGTCGCTGTCGCGCGAGCGCGTGCGGGCCACCTGCCAGCGCCCGATGCTGCTGCGCCTGACCGGGCTGTTCGCGCTGTGCGTGGCCATCGGCGCGGGCGCCATCCGCGCCGGGCACGACCCGTTCGTGGTGATGTCGCTGCCGCTGGTCATCGTCGCGCTGGCCAGCAACCCGTTTGCCACGGCGCTGCTTACGCTGCTGTCGGCAGTGGCCGCCGAATGCATCGGGCTGGTCTCGGGCACGGAATTCCTGGCTTCGCGCTCGGTGCCGCTGTCGGGGGCGCTGCTGATGGTGTTCCCGGTCTGCATCGCGTTCATGACCGAGCAGAACCGCAAGGGTCGGCTGGAACTGCGCAGCAGCGAGCGGCGCTTTCGCCAGGCGCTGGAGCACTCGGCCATCGGCATGGCGCTGGTGGGCATGGACGGGCGCTGGCAGATGGTCAATCACGCCATGGTCGACCTGCTGGGCTACAGCGCCGACGAACTGCGCGACCTGCCGTTCCAGCTGATGACCCACCCCGACGACCTCGCAGCCGACCTCAGGCTCGTAGAACGGCTATTGGCCGGCGAGATCGACTCCTATCGTCTGGAAAAACGCTACCGCCACAAGAGCGGGCATTACCTGTGGACGCTGCTGGCGGTGTCGCTGGTGCGCGACGACAACACCGGGCAGCCCGACCATTTCATCGCACAGGTGGAAGACATCCACACGCGCAAGCTGGCGCAGGAACAGCTGGAACAGCTGACGCGCCGCACCCAGCTGGCCGTGGAAGCGGGCGGCGTGGGCATCTGGGAATGGGATTTCACGCAGGCGGCCATAACCTGGGACACCCGCATGCACGCGCTGCACGGCACCGCTCCCGAGCTGGGGCCGCCCACGCTGGCCCAGTGGATCGCGATGGTCCACCCCGAGGACGTGAGCCGCGTCAGCACCGAAATGCGCCAGGCCATCCGTGGCGTGCGGCGCTTCGACACCGAATACCGCGTGGTGCGGCCCACCGGCGAGATCCGCCACGTGCGCGCCATGGCCACCATTTCGCGCCACGAGGACGACACGACGCGGGCGCTGGTGGGCACCAACTGGGACATCACCGAGCAGCGCAACCTGAACCGGGCGCTGTTCGAGGAAAAGGAACGCCTGCACATCACGCTGCGCTCGATTGGCGATGCCGTGATCTGCACCGACCGCGTCATGCGCGTGACCTTCATGAACCCGATTGCCGAGCAGCTGACCGGCTGGAGCCTGGACGCCGCCATGGGCCAGCCGCTGGACCAGGTGTTCCGGATCGTCGACGAAGACACCGACCTGGTCATCCCCAGCCCGGTCGAGCAATGCCTGGAAACGCTGCGGCCGGCCTACCTTCAGGAAGGCGCGGTGCTGCAGAGCCTGACCGGCGAACGCCATGACGTGCAGGATTCGGCCGCGCCCGTGCTGGCCAACGACGGCAGCGTGCTGGGCGCCGTGCTGGTGTTCCAGGACATCACCACGTCGCGGGCGCTGCAGCGCGAACTGGCCCACTCGGCCACGCACGACGCGCTGACCGGCCTGCCCAACCGCGCCTGGTTCGAAAAGCGCCTGCGCGAAGCCTGCGAGAGCGCCCGGCTGCACGGCCATCGCGCCGCGCTCTGCTTTATCGACCTGGACCGCTTCAAGATCGTCAACGACACGGCCGGCCATGGTGCCGGCGACGTGCTGCTGCGCGAACTGGGCTACGTGATCCGCCACCAGGTGCGGCCGGACGACCTGCTGGCGCGCCTGGGCGGCGACGAATTCGCGCTGCTGCTCAAGGACTGCAGCATCGAACACGCCGAGCAGGTCTGCATGAAAGTGATCGACGCCGTGCGCGAGCGGCGCTTTCCGTGGAACGGCCGCGTCTACGATGTGGGCGCCAGCATCGGCATCGCCGCCATCGATAGCGACGTGCCGCCTGTCAGCGAACTGATGAGCCGTGCCGACGTGGCCTGCTACGCCGCCAAGGCCGCCGGCCGCAACCGCGTGTCGGTCTATCGCCGTGACGAAAGCGACGCACGCCGCCATCATCGCGAACTGGAGGTGGCCGCCGGCATCCATTCGGCGCTGGAAGCCAACCGCTTCCGGCTGTACGCGCAGGAAATCCGCTCGCTGCGTCCGGGCCAGGACGATTCGCGCCACGTGGAAATCCTGGTGCGGATGGTGGACGAACAGGGCACGCTCATCATGCCGGGCGCGTTCATCCCGGCTGCCGAACGCTACGACCTGATGGGCCATATCGACCGCTGGGTGATCCGCAACGTGCTGCAGCAGTACGGCGACCGCCTGGCCAGCGTGCCGGGGCTGTCGGTGTCGATCAACCTGTCGGCCAACTCGCTGGGCGAGCCGTTCCTGCTGCCCTTCCTGCACGCCGCACTGGAAGACTCGGCCCTGCCGGCCGACCGCATCCGGCTGGAAATCACCGAGACCGCGCTGATCAACAACATGACCGCCGCCAGCCGCGTGGTGGCCGACATGCGCAGCGCGGGCTGCACCGTCGCGCTGGACGATTTCGGCGCCGGCCTGTCGTCGTTCGCCTACCTGAAGCAGTTCCCGGTGGACTATCTCAAGATCGACGGCAGCTTTATTCGCAATCTCGCCAAAAATGCCGTGGACCGCGAGATCGTCAGCTCGATCAACGACATCGGCCATCGCCTGGGTGTGCGCACCGTGGCCGAATGGGTCGAGGACGAAGGCACGCTCCATACGCTGCGGGCCATCGGGGTGGACTACGCGCAGGGCTACGCCATCGGCAAGCCGATGCCGCTGGAAGCCTTTCTCGACACCTGCGAGGGCCTGCCGGCCTGATCCGGAGCGCGCACGGCGCAGGTCTTGCGCAGTGCAGCATGCGCCCGACACCACATTCCCCTTCAACGCCGTTCGGAAATCCGGACGGCGTTTTGCGTTCGGCGTCCGGATTTCCGAACAGTGCGCCGGCGCCGCTTCAAAAATCCCTTTGTATTCATCGTTTTACATCTGTATCCAGTTGCAACCGGGCTGGCACGGCTCGTGCAATCTAGCCGCCGCCGTACGACATCCGGCCCGGCAGCGCAGCCCTCCCCCAGGGTCGTTCGTGCGCCCGGTCCGGCACAAAGGAGGATGTACCCACGATGACAAAACGACTACCGACCCTGATTTTTGTTGCGATGCTGCTCGGCGTGATCGTCGGCAGTGCCGCGCATAACATGGCGCCCGACGCGGCCACGGCCAAGTCGATCGCCGATCACCTGTCGATCCTGACCGACGTGTTCCTGCGGATGATCAAGATGATCATCGGCCCGCTGGTGTTCGCCACGCTGGTGTCGGGCATTGCCAGCATGGGCGACGGCAAGACCGTCGGCCGGATCGGCCTGAAGGCCATGGCGTGGTTCATGGCCGCGTCGATCACGTCGCTGCTGCTGGGCCTGCTGATGGCCAACGTGCTGGCCCCGGGCCATGGCATGAACCTGCCGCTGCCGGCCGCCGACGCCGCGTCGAACCTGAAGACCGGCGCCCTGAACCTGCGCGACTTCGTCGCCCACATGTTCCCGAAGAGCTTCGTCGAGGCCATGGCCACCAACGAGGTACTGCAGATCGTGGTGTTCTCGCTGTTCTTCGGCTTCGCGCTGGGCACGCTCAAGGACGGCGTGGGCAAGCCCGTGCTGGCCGCCATCGACGGCCTGGGCCACATCATGCTGAAGGTCACCAACTACGTGATGGCGTTCGCGCCGCTGGGCGTGTTCGGCGCCGTGGCGGCGGTGATCACCTCGCAGGGCCTGGGCGTGCTGGTGGTGTACGCCAAGCTGCTGGGCAGCGTGTACCTGTCGCTGGCGCTGCTGTGGATCGCGCTGATCGCCGGGGGCTACTACTTCCTGGGCCGCGACATCTTCAAGCTGATCCGCCAGCTGCGCGCGCCGCTGATGATCGGCTTTGCCACGGCCAGCAGCGAATCGGCCTATCCGAAGGTCATCGACCAGCTGAACCGCTTCGGCGTGAAGAGCCGCATCACCAATTTCGTGCTGCCGCTGGGCTATTCGTTCAACCTGGACGGCTCGATCATGTACACGTCGTTCGCCGCGCTGTTCGTGGCGCAGGTGTACGGTATCCAGTTGTCGCTGTCGCAGCAGATCACGATGCTGCTGGTGCTGCTGGTGACCAGCAAGGGCATCGCCGGCGTGCCGCGCGCATCGCTGGTGGTGGTGGCCGCCGTGCTGCCGATGTTCGGCCTGCCCGAGGCCGGCATCCTGCTGGTGCTGGGCATCGACCATGTCCTGGACATGGGCCGCACCGTGACCAATGTGCTTGGCAACGCCATTGCCACAACCGTTGTCGCCAAAAGCGAGAACGCGATTGGCGCGCCGGAACTGTCTGACGAGGCAGATACCTCGGCTGACGACGCCGGCCTGACACCCGTTCAGGCCCTGGCCAGCAAGTAAGCTGGCTGGAGGCGTGCCAGGGGCCCGGCTGCCGATCAGGCAGCCGGGCCTTTTTGCGTTTACGGATACGGGCGCGGCGGCAGGCATCGTGACCCGAACGGGTGAACCCGCCGGGCGCCGCTTCGGACGGCCGCACCGCCGGCTGTGGTAAAACGTCGCCTTGCCGAACCGCACCGGGCATTTCGCGAGTGGTTCTCCGATCACAAAACCCGCCCGATACGCCACACGGCAGCGTCCGCATTCCCGAATCCGCATGATCGTGTCCCCCTCCGACGGCGACCGGGCGTCCCTCTCGCCCTGGCGCCGCATTGCCCCCTTCGTCGCCCTGCTCGCGCTGGCCGTGCTGGTCACCGGGGCCGGCTGGCTGGGCTATCGCTATACCTACGATGCCGCGCTGACCCGCCAGGCCGAGCGCGGCCAGGTGCAGATGCGGCTGTACGCCCAGGCGCTGGAAAGCGAACTGGCCCGTTACGACTACGTGCCGAGCCTGCTGTCGCTGGACGCGCGCATCGACGCCCTGTTGCGCCATCCCGGCTCGCCCGAGCGCGTGTCGCAGGCCAACGCCTACCTGGCGGCCCTGAACGGCCGCGCCGGCACCCGGGTCATCTACCTGCTCGACGCGCGCGGCAAGGTGCTGGCCACCAGCAACTTCCAGCGGCCGGACAGCTATCTGGGCGAAGACCTGAGCTTCCGCCCGTACTTCCGCACCGCCATCGAGGGCCAGCTGGGCCGCTTCTACGGCGTGGGCACCACGCGCAGCGAGTCGGGGTACTACCTGTCGGCCCCGCTGGGCGACCGCGATCACCCCGTGGGGGTGGCCGTGGTCAAGATCGGGCTGGAACCGCTGGAAAACCGCTGGCAGGGCAACGACAGCCAGATGCTGCTGGCCGACGAGAACGGCGTGGTGATCCTGGCATCGGATCCGTCGTGGAAGCTCGCGGCCCTGCGGCCGCTGTCGGAC
Organism: Ralstonia sp. 25mfcol4.1; assembly: GCF_900104095.1. GTDB lineage: Bacteria > Pseudomonadota > Gammaproteobacteria > Burkholderiales > Burkholderiaceae > Cupriavidus. Next base: position 345,378 of record NZ_FNJO01000002.1, read on the forward strand.
GAACAGCGCGCGCGGCTGGACCGCAGCCTGCAATACAACCGCGCGCCGCTGCCCCAACTGGCGCTCAGCACGATGCGGCCGCTGGCCAATGGCCCGTCGCAGGGTGGCGACGCGCTGGTGCGGCTGCGCCAGGGCCCGCCGATGCTGGCCCAGCACCTGGCCTTGCCGGGCACCGACTGGGACCTGACCCTGCTGACCAATACGTCCCAGGCGCGCGTGGCCGCGCTCAACAGCGCCGCGCTGGCCGGCGTGCTGGCCGCCTTCGTGCTGCTGCTGGGCGCCGCCTGGAACGTGCGGCGGCGCATCGTGGGCGAGCGTCTGGCGGCCCGCGCCGCGCTGGAAGCTGCCAACAGCGAGCTGGAACGCAAGGTGGCCGAGCGCACCGCCGACCTGTCCGCCACCAACCAGCAGTTGCAGGCCGAGGTGGCGGAGCGGATCCGGACCGAAACCTACCTGCGCCAGGCGCAGGACGGGCTGATGCAGGCCGGCAAGCTGGCTGCCGTGGGACAGATGTCCGCCGGCATCGCCCATGAACTGAACCAGCCGCTGGCGGCCCTGCGCACGCTGTCGGGCAACACGGGCAAGTTCATCGCCCACGGCGACTACGACACCGCGCAAGGCAACCTCGAGCGGATCATCGGCCTGGTGGAGCGCATGGGCCGTATCACCGGCGCGCTGAAATCGTTCGCGCGCAATCCCGCCGCCGGCCAGGGCCACAGCGCCCGGCTGGCCGATGCCGTGGACAACGCGCTGTTCCTGCTGGAAACGCGCGTGGCCGACGTGGGCCCGCGCATCGAGCGCGATATCGATGCCTGCCTGACCGTGCGCTGCGATCCGAACCGTCTGGAACAGGTGCTGGTGAACCTGATCGGCAATGCGCTGGACGCGCTGAAGGACCGCCGAGACCCCCATCTGTCGCTGCACGCCTACGAGTCGGGCGGCATGGTCCACCTGACCGTGCGCGACAACGGGCCGGGGCTTTCCGAGACCGCGTTTGCGCGGTTGTTCGAGCCGTTCTTCACGACCAAGCCCGCCGGCGAAGGCCTGGGGCTGGGGCTGACGCTGTCGGCCGGCATCCTGAGCGAGAACGGCGGCACCCTGACCGCGATCAATCATCCCGACGGCGGCGCCTGCTTCACGGTGGCACTGCCGCGCGTTACCGAGGAACTTCGCCATGTCGGCTGAACCGATCGACGTCATGGAAGCGGCCGGCGCCCACGCCGCGCTGACGGTGCTGGTGGTCGAAGACGATGCCGACGTGCGGCTTGGCTGCGAACAGGCGCTCAGGCTCGAAGGCATCGCCACGCGGGCCGTGGGCAGCGCGGAAGCCGCGCTGCGCGAGGTAGAGGCGGGTTTTGCCGGCATCGTCGTCAGCGACATCCACCTGCCCGGCGCCGATGGCATGGCCCTGCTGCGCGAACTTGGCGCACGCGACGCGGCATTGCCCGTGATCATGATTACCGGCCATGGCGACGTATCGCTGGCGGTGCAGGCCATGAAACAAGGCGCCTACGATTTCCTTGAAAAGCCGTTCTCGCCGGAGCGGCTCGTGGCCACCTGCCGCCGTGCACTGGACAAGCGCCGGCTGGCCCTGGAAGTGGCCGACCTGCGCGCACGCCTGGCAGGCCGCGAGGGCCTGTCCGCGCGGCTGATCGGCCATTCGCCGGCCATCGAGCGGCTGCGCCAGATGATCGCCGGCATTGGCGACACCGCGGCCAACGTGCTGATCCATGGCGAAACCGGAACCGGCAAGGAACTGGTGGCGCGCTGCCTGCACGAAGCCAGCGGGCGCCGGGCAAAACATTTCGTGCCGATCAACTGCGGCGGCCTGCCCGAACAGCTGTTCGAGTCCGAAATCTTCGGCCACGAGGCCGGCGCCTTCACGGGCGCGGCCAAGCGCCGTATCGGCAAGATCGAGCACGCCGAAGGCGGCACGCTGTTCCTCGACGAGATCGAGAGCATGCCGATGCCGATGCAGATCAAACTGCTGCGTGTACTGCAGGAGCGCGTGGTCGAGCGGCTCGGGTCAAACCAGCCGGTGCCGGTGAACACGCGCGTGGTGGCAGCCACCAAGGCCGATCTGCGCGCGCTGGCCGATGCCAGTCAATTCCGTGCCGATCTCTACTATCGCCTGAACGTGGTCACGCTCGAACTGCCGCCGCTGCGCGAACGCCGCGAAGACGTGCCGTTGCTGTTCGAACACTTTCTGGCGCAGGCCGCGTTGCGCTTCGAGCGCGACGCCGTACCGCCCACGCCGGCCGAAATGGCGGCGCTGGTGGCCTACCCGTGGCCCGGCAATGTGCGCGAACTGCGCAACCTGGCCGAACGCCATGTGCTGGGGCTGGGCTGCGATCCCGCGCAGGGCGGCGCCGCGCCCGAGGCGCTGCCGTTGCCCCAGGCCGTGGAGCAGTTCGAACGTGCACTGATCGCCGATGCCTTGCGACGTCACGCCGGCAACCTGACCCGTGCCGGCGAGGCGCTGGGCGTGGCCAAGACCACGCTGTTCGACAAGGTGCGCAAGTATGGCCTGTCGACCGGCGGGGCCAGCTAAGTGCAATGACCCTGGCTCAAATGTGTCAAATGTATATAACTTGGGAACCAGCACGTCGCATGCGCAGTCTGTTGATCCGGTACGCGACGCCTGCGGCATAAATGTCGGGCGTCATGCCGTTTGTCCATCGTTGTCTACCGAATTGCAACGATGTTCGTTAAACAACAAAAGTGTGACGCCAATCATTGCTTTCCCTGTGGCAACGAATCATCTTGAAGCCATACTATTGGCATCCGGCAACCGGGCGACGCCACAAGCAACGCCGCGATGGCCGGCCAGGCGACAAAGATCGCCGCTGCAGCAAGCGGGCACGGCCACCTGAAGCCGTTGCTACGTCAACACGAACAAAGCAACAAAGACCGGCCGGGGAGCGGGTCGACAGCATCAGGGTCAGTAAAAACAGCAGCCCGGTCATTTGACCGACGTGGCGTGTCCGAGGACGCCCGTGCAGTACGCCTGTCGTGCTGTGCTGCTGATCGACACTACGGGTGATTGGATGAAACTGGATCCAGAACTGGCTGAAAAGCCGTACTACAGCACGCGAACCGCTGCAAAACTTCTCAACGTATCGCTGGGCACCGTCCAGAAAATGGTGGAACGCGGTGAACTTGGCGCCTGGAAAACCAATGGCGGCCACCGGCGCATCCACAAGGAAACCGTGCACCGCCTGCTGGCAAACCGCGCCATGCCGGATGTCGGCATCGAGCACAATCTCGACCTCGTGGTGTTCCACCCGAACCACAATGAAGCGCAACGCATCAGTGCCCAGCTGGGCAAATGGTCGCTGCCGCTGAAGACCCAGGTACTGGAGGACGTGGTGGACACGGTCATTACTTCCGTCGATTCACGACCTCGCGTGGTGCTCTACTACGTGGAGGAACTCAATGACGCGGAATCTGCCACGATCGAAAAACTGCAGAATTTCTTCTCGCGGCAGCGCGTGATCTTTGCGGTCATCACCAATCGCCAGGCCTACGACGGCGTGGCTGACGCCCTGCAGCAATGGGGCATCATGGTGTTCCTCAAGACACCGTCACTGGAGGAAATCAAGGGCTTCCTGCGTGCCCAGCTGATGATGGGGCGCACCGGCGCTTAAGGTTTCGTTAAGGTTCGACGTGCAACGGCCCGGACATCGCGTCCGGGCCATTTTTATATGCGCGCCGTCAGGCGGATTCGACGGTCTCGCGCGCCTGCTCGGCCACCGCCCCGCCCTCGCCCTGCATCATCCAGCCGTAAAGATCGCGCGGGTCCGGGGGCATGGCCACAAGCGCCACAAAGCGGCCGGCATCGCGTTCGCTAGCGGCCGCATGCAACCACCGCAGCGCCGAATAATCCTCCAGCGCAAAACCGACCGAATCGAAAACGGTCACATCGTCGGCACGCTCGCGGCCCGGCGCCGCACCCGAGAGCACCTGCCACAACTCGCTGACGGGCGCCTCCGGCCACTGCTGGATCTCGCCTTCGATGCGTGACTGCGGCGCATACTCCACCACGATCCGCGCGGCACGCAGGATATCGACGTGCAGTTCGGTCTTGCCCGGACAGTCGCCACCCACGGCATTCAGATGCATGCCCGGTCGCACCATGTCAGGCGTGAGGATGGTCGCTCGTGTCTTGTCGGCGGTGACCGTGGTCACGATGTCGGCGCCCGCCAGCGCATCGCGCACCGACCGTACCGGCACGATCTCCAGACCTGGCACTTTCGCCAGATTGCGCACCAGCCGCGCCGTGGCCGACGGATCGATATCGAACGCCCGCACGGTCTGGATACCCACGAGTGCGTGAAACGCCAGCGACTGGAACTCGGCCTGCGCGCCGTTGCCGATCAGCGCCATCGTGCGTGCCCCGGGACGGGCCATGGCCTGTGCGGCCAGCGCGGAAGTGGCGGCGGTGCGCAGGGCCGTGGCCAGGGTCAGGTCGGCCAACAGCAGCGGAAAGCCGGTCTGCACATCGGCCAGCATGCCGCACGCCATGACCGTGGGCAGCGCGAACTGCGCGTTGCGCGGATGCCCGTTGACGTACTTGTACGCGAACCGCGTGCCATCGCTGACCGGCATCAGTTCGATCACGCCCACTGCCGAATGGCTCGCCAACCTCGCAGATTTCTCAAATTCCTGCCAGCGCAGGAAGTCCTCGCGCACACAGCCGGCCATCTGCACGATGGCCTGCCGGACGCCCACGTCGCGCACCAGCGCGGCGACATCGCCTGCATCGAGAAAGCGCGTCAGCACGTGCGCTTCCCGGGTCAATTCCGTGTTCGTTCTCATGGCGGATCTCCTTCATGCCGCAGCGGCACGCCGCATGGGCGTGCTGGCGCGATCGAGCCGCAAGGTCATGCAGTACGCGCCACCGCCCGACAGCATGTACGGCGTCAGGTCTACCTCGTGGAGCCAATACCCGCGCCGGCCCAGTTCATGGCGTAAATGCGATGTCGTGCGCGTCATCACCACGTGGTCGTCCAGATTGACCGCGTTGACGCTGAAGTGGCGCAGGTCGTCCTCGGTGGCCTCGATGCGCTGGGCCATGGGTACGCGGGCGCGCAGCGTGCGCAGTGCGTTCTCGGTGAAGGCCGGCGGGTAGTACAGCACTTCGCCGCCCGATAGCGGACAGAAACACACGTCGAGGTGATAGCTCTGCTCGGTGGCCAGTTCCAGCGCCACCACCTCCTGATCGAACTCGCGGGCCACGGCGTCGGCAGCCTCGCGCGACGAGCGCGGCCCGTAGCCGGCCCAGAAATGGCCGCGCCGCGCATCCCAGATGCAATCGCCGGCCCCTTCCTGAAAACAGCCGTCGGGCAGCAACGCCACACTGTCGATCAGCCCGCGCGCGCGCAGGTCGTCGAAGATCGCCGCGAACGGCTGTTCCTCGCCGCGCCGCTGCGGGTAGCGAAAGCGCGCCAGCACCGCCTTGCCATCGAGCACCACGGCGGCATTGGCCGGGAACACCATGTCGGGCTGCCCCGCCACACCCTCGGCCACTTCGACGGCAAACCCGGCGCGGCCCAGCGCGTCGTGCAGCGCGTCGAACGACGCCAGCGCGCGCCGATGCATGCCGCCGGGGTCGCGCGCCCAGGCGTCTGGGTCCATCCACGGATTGATGCTGTACGACACGTCGTAGAACGTTGGGGCAACCAGCAGGATGGTCGGGCGGATGGATGGACGGATGGTCGGGCGATTGGTCACGGCGGCTCTCCTCTGTTCTCAACGAATGGCGATGTCCTGAGTGCATTCTCCTGCCCGCCCATGCCAACGAATAGTTAGCAAACTGGACAAATTGCTATGGACGTTTGACAATTTGCCGACATGGACTGGCAATCTGCCACGTTCCGCCGGAGAGACCGCAATGGATGCGACCGATCGACAATTGCTGGGTCTGCTGCGCGACAACGCGCGCACGCCGGTCACGGCGCTGGCCCGTGCGCTGCGCGTTTCGCGGGCCACGGTGCAGAACCGGATCGAAAAACTGGAGAAGGAAGGCCAGATCGTCGGCTATACGGTTCGGCTCAAGCCAGAGGCCGAACCGCACCGCATCCGCGCATGGATGACGGTGGCCGTGGAGGGCAACAAGGCGCGCCAGGTGCTGCAGGCGCTGCGTGGCGATCCCAACGTGCAGACGCTGCATACGACCAACGGCCGCTGGGACATCATCGCCGAACTGCGCGCCGATACGCTGGAGCAGTTCGACCGCACGCTCGACCGGATCCGGCTGGTCGATGGCATTTCGGCCACCGAGACCAGCATCCTGCTGTCGAGCTACAAGCTGTAGGGCCGGATCAGACGCCCTGACGCACCGGTGCCTGCCCCGGACCGCGCAGCCGCTCGCGGTGCGTTTCCTCGTGCAGCGCTTGCTCGCTGGGCGCAAGCAGGTCGCGCAGCGACACGATGCCGACCAGCCGCATGCTGGCCAGGCTGTCGACCACCGGCATGCGTGCCACGCTCAGCGCCGCCATCTGGCCAGCCGCTGCACGGCCAGTCTGCGCCGGCAGCAGCACGGCAGGGGTGCCCTTTGGGACGCCCTTTTCGACGCCCTTTTCGACGCCCTTTTCGACGCCCTTGCCGGCGTCCGCGATCAGGTCGCCGCAACGCAGGCCGGCATCATCGCCCGCATGGGCGGCCGTGATGGCCGACCGGTGGAGCATGCCCAGCACCCGTCCATCGGCCACCACCGGATAGGCGCGATGCGCGGCGTGGTCGCCGAAGTGGCGCTCCCGGGCCACGGCCACCGGCATGGCGGCGTCGATCGTCACCACATGCCGCGTCATCAGGTCTTCCACATGCGCGCGTTCCAGCGGATCGACGCCGTATTCGCGGTAGATGTGCAGGCCGCGCCGCGCGATCTTTTCGGTCATGATGCCGCGCTTCATCGTCAGCACTGAAAATCCGTAGGCCACGGCGGTGGTCAGCAGCAGCGGCAGAAGCGCCTCGCTGTCATGCGTGAGGCCGAACGCGAACACGATGGCCGTCAGCGGCGCGCCCAGCACGCTGCCCAGCACGCCGGCCATGCAGACCAGCGCCCACAGCCCGGGCGAGCCGCCCGGCAGGAACGGCCCCAGCACCGCACCCAGGCCGGCGCCGAGCATCAGCAAGGGCGCCAGCACCCCACCCGACGTGCCCGAGCCCAGCGCGGCAATCCAGATCACGGCCTTGACTGTCAGCAGCGCCACGGCCACCTCGATCGCCAGCCGGTTGTTGAGCAGGTCGCCGATCACGTCGTAGCCAACGCCCAGCGCGCGCGGCTCGAAGTAGCCGCCGATCCCCACCACCAGACCGCCGATGGCCGGCCACCACATCCAGTGCAGGCGCAGCTTGCTGAAGGCGTCCTCGGTGCGATACAGCGCCAGCGTCAGAATTGCGCCCAGCACGCCGCACAACAGCCCCGCCAGCACGCACGAGCCCAGCGCCACGGTGCCGGCCGCCGCGGTCTGCAGCGGGAACAGCGGGCCCGATTCGAACACGAACGTCCGCAGGAACCCTGCCACGGCGCAGGCCAGCGCCACCGGCAGGAGGCTGCGGGGGCGCAGTTCGAACAGCAGCAGCTCGACGGCCAGCAGCACCGCCGCCACGGGCGTACCGAAGATTGCCGTCATGCCCGCGCAGGCACCGGCCACCAGCAGCGTCTTGCGCTCGGCGGCGGTCAGGTGCAGGTATTGCGCCAGTAGCGATGCAATCGAGCCGCCGGTCATGATGATCGGGCCTTCGGCACCGAAGGGGCCGCCGCTGCCGATCACGATGCCCGACGACAATGGCTTGAGCACCGCCACCTTCGGCGACATCCTGCTCTTGCCGAACAGCACGGCCTCGATGGCCTCGGGAATGCCGTGGCCCCGGATCTTGTCGCTGCCGTAGCGTGCCATCAGGCCGACGATCAGCCCGCCCAGGGCGGGCGCGGCAATGACCCACGGCCCCAGCGCATGGTGCGCCGGCGAGCGCTCCGCGAACGAAAGGACCTGGAAAAAGAACAGGTTGGTGAAAAAGCGGATCAGGTTGACCAGCACAAATGCTGCACCGGTACTGATGCCGCCGATGACCAGCGCGATGCCTGCCAGCATGGGCAGGCGGCCGTTGACGGCGTAGTCGCGCCTGACGGAATGGTGCAATGCGGAATGATTTGACATGGACGAAAGCCGGGGGCGGCTGGGATGATGCGGGGGTACAGCCTGCGCAATATATCATGCTGTGATACATTGCCGGGCTTGGCCAATGCGCCACGACGCGCCCGCTCGGCCAATGCGCCGTGTCGCCCCCAACCCTCAAAAGCCGCCCCCGCTTTCGATGCCCGCTGCATTCGACCCGACCGCTTCCGTCGCCGAGGCCCGTGCCTGGCTGCGCACTTTTGTCCCCATGCCCATCGCCGCCAGCTGGCGCGAGCGGCTAAAGAGCTGCCTGGGCGCCCTGATCGGCCTGGCGCTGACCGAATGGATCTGCCGCCAGTTCCTGCTGGGATTCAACCCATGGTTTATCGCGCCGATGGGCGCCTCGGCCGTCCTGCTGTTCGGCGTGCCATCCAGTCCGCTTGCGCAGCCCTGGTCGATCATCGGCGGCAATATGGTGGCGGCCACCGTGGGCGTGGCCTGCGCGAAATGGATACCGGACCCCGGCCTGGCCGCCGGCGTGGCGGTGGCCGGCGCCATTGCCCTGATGTTCCAGCTGCGCTGCGTGCACCCCCCGAGCGGTGCGGTGGCCGTCACTGCCGTATTTGGCGGGCCGGCCGTGCAGGCGCTGGGCTTCGGCTTCGTGGTGATCCCGGTGGCCATCAATTCGATGCTGCTGCTGCTGACCGCGCTGGCTTTCAACAACATCGCCCGGCGCCGCTATCCGCACCGCCCGCCCGAGCCGGCGGCGCAGCACCACACCAGGGACTTGCCGCCCAGCAAGCGGGTGGGCTTCACCCGGGCCGATCTTGATGCGGTGCTGGCCGCGCGCGGTGAATTCCTGGATATCGAGGAAGACGATCTGGAAGCCATCCTGGTGGCCGCCGAGTTGCGGGCCCATTCGCGCCGTTTTGGCGAGGTACTGTGTGGCGACATCATGGCGCGCGACGTGGTGTCGGTGCGTCCCGGCCAGCTTGCCGCCGATGCCTCCGCGCTGATGACGCGCCATCACATCAAGGCGCTGCCCGTGGTGGACCGCCAGCGCCGGCTGCTGGGCATCCTGACGCAAAGTGACTTTTTCCGCGCCTACCGCGTGAATTCGCGTCGCGTGAATGGTGCGGTGCGCGACCTGATGACCCGTGCCGTGGTCACCGCGCGCGCGGAGGATCCGATCGTCAGCCTGGCCCAGGCGTTCTCGGACGGCGGCCTGCACCATGTGCCGGTGCTGGACGATCGCAACCGCGTGGTGGGCATGGTCACGCAATCGGACCTCGTGGCCGCGCTGCTGCGCCAGAGCGACCAGGCCATGGACATGGCCGAAGCCGGCAAGCCGCGAGGCTGACCCGCGCCGGCAGGCTGCCCCGCGCCGGGCGCCCTCGCCCGGCGATCGTTGACCCGGCAAGGGATTACCCGGAACCCGCATCGAATTCCGCTATGCTTACGGCGTTCTCGCAACATGGGCGCCGGACTGGCGTGCAACGATGAGTTCCGGACAACTGATTGAAAAGCTCGCCGCGGTCTTCGCGCTGATCGCCCTGATCGGCGGATCCCTGCTGGTACTGGCCCCGTTTGCCACCGCGCTGGTCTGGGGCGCGATCCTGGCCTACAGCTCGTGGTATCCCTACACCGTGCTCACGCGGTGGCTGGGCAACCGGCGCGGGCTGGCCGCGCTGATCTGCGTGCTGATCGCCACGATCATCGTGCTGGGCCCGTTCGTCTATGCCGGCGCCAGCTTCTCGGCGCATATCGACGAACTGACCGGCCTGGTGAACCGCTATGCCGAACGCGGCATCCCGCAGCTGCCCGAATGGCTTAGCAGCCTGCCCTATGTGGGGCCGCAGCTGCAATCGAGCTACGACCAGATCATCCACGCCGACTCCGAAATGGTGGCCAACCTGCGCAAGCTGATCGCGCCGGTCGGCCATGCCGTGCTGGGCGCGGGGCTGTCCATCGGCGGCGGCCTGGGGCAACTTGCCCTGTCGATCATCCTGGCGTTCTTCTTCTATACCGGCGGCGAACTGGCCGTGGACTGGCTGCGTGGCGGCATGCGCCGGGTGGCCGGCGAGCGTGCCGACCACCTGATGGCGCTGGCCGGCGGCACCATCAAGGGCGTGGTCTACGGCGTGCTGGGTACCGCGTTCGTGCAGGCCGTGCTGGCCGCCATCGGCTTCTGGATCGCGGGCGTGCCCGGCGCCGCCATCCTGGGGCTGATCACGTTCTTCCTGTCGGTGGTGCCGATGGGCCCGCCGCTGGTGTGGATTCCGGCCGCGCTGTGGCTCTATCACAGCGGCGAGACCGGCTGGGCCATCTTCATGGTGGTGTGGGGCGGCGCGGTGGTGGGCATGGCCGACAACGTCATCAAGCCGCTGCTCATCAGCAAGGGCACCGGCCTGCCGCTGATCTGGATCATGATGGGCGTACTTGGCGGCGCACTGGCCTTCGGCTTCCTGGGCGTCTTCCTGGGCCCGACCGTGCTCGCTGTGGCCTACGCGCTGCTGCGCGACTGGACCATCGGGTCGCAGGAACGCCCTGGCGTGACCGACGTGACACCGGCGCCGCCCTCGCAATTGACGCCGGACGCATGACGCCGGACACGCACGCCTCGTCCCAGCCCACGGCGCAGGACCTGCACCGGCTGGTGGCCTGCGAGTATTGCGACGCGCTCTACGAGCGCACCGCGCTGGCGCCCGGCGAGCGCGCCACCTGCCTGCGCTGCGGCGGCGTGCTGTACCGCGAGAGCAGCCACGCCTACCGGCGCCTGCTGCCGCTGGTGATGACCGCGCTGATCCTGTTCCTGGTATCGAACATGTACCCCATCGTTGAGATGGACCTCAAAGGGGTGCGCACCGAGACCACGCTCTGGGGGGCCGTGCAGGCGCTGCACAGCGACCACATGACGCTGGTGGCGATGCTGGTGTTCGGCACCACGATCCTGTTCCCGCTCTCCGAAATGCTGATGATGTGCTACCTGCTGGTGCCGATGGCGCGCCATCGCATGCCGTCCGGCTTCGACCGGATCGTGCGCGGCATCCGCCAGACGCGGCCGTGGGGCATGATCGAGGTCTTCATGATCGGCGTGCTGGTGACCGTGGTGAAGCTGTCGACCATGGCGCAGGTGATTCCGGGCGTGGCGCTGTGGTCGTTCGGCGCGCTGGTGGTGGTGCTGGCCGCGATGCTGTCGTTCGATCCGCGCGATCTCTGGCACTACCTGGAGCCGGCGGGCGCCGACGAGGCACCGCCCCGGGAGGACACCGCGTGACCGGCCCGCGCCCCTCGCGCACGGCCCAGGCGCGCGAACAGCTGGCCCGCTCGCGCCGCATGGCTGCCGACGTGGTGGCCGAACTGACCGACGACGACGAGCGCACGCCACTGGCGCAGGTGCCCACGGCAACATCGCGCGGTCTGCTGTCCTGCCACGCCTGCGACCTGGTCAGCCCGATCGCGCTCGAAGGCCAGCCCTGCCCGCGCTGCGGCGCCACGCTCCACCAGCGCAAGCCGGCCAGCCTGGCCCGCACCTGGGCCTTCCTGCTGTCGGCGTTCATCCTGTACATCCCGGCCAACCTGCTGCCGGTGATGGTGACCGAATCGATCCTGGGCACGCAGCGCGACACGATCATGTCCGGCGTGATCTACCTGTGGCTGTCCGGCTCGCACATGCTGGCCGGCGTGGTGCTGATCGCCAGCATCATCGTGCCGCTGCTGAAGATGCTGATCCTGACGCTGCTGCTGGCATCGGTCCATTTCAAATCGACGTGGCGCATCCGCCAGCAGACCCGGCTCTATGGCCTGGTCGAAATCATCGGCCGCTGGTCGATGCTCGATATCTTCGTGGTGGCCCTGCTGGCGTCGCTGGTACGCGCCGGTGCGCTGGCCACCATCATTCCCGGGGGCGGGGCGCTGGCCTTTGCTTCCGTCGTGGTACTGACCATGCTGGCGTCGCTGTCGTTCGACCCGCGCCTGCTGTGGGATTCGCTCGACGCGCCCGCCCCTTCGAAATTGCCGGAATCCGACAATGCCCGATCCTGATACCCCTACCCCTTCGCCCGGCGTACCCCAGCCCGCGCGCAAGCGCCGCGCCCGCTGGCTGCCATCGCTGGTCTGGCTGATCCCGATCGTGGCGGCCGTGGTGGGCATCTCACTGCTGGTCAACACGCTGACGTCGCGCGGCCCCGACATCACGGTGAGGTTCCGCACCGCCGAAGGCCTGACGCCGGGCAAGACCGCCGTGCGCTACAAGGACGTGGACATCGGGCTGGTCAAGTCGGTGCGGCTCGCGCCTGACCGGTCTCACGTGGTGGCCTCGATCGAGCTGACCAAGGACGCCGAGAACTTCGCCGTCAAGGACACCCGTTTCTGGGTGGTGCGGCCGCGCTTTGCCGTCAGCGGCGTGTCGGGGCTGGAAACCCTGCTGTCGGGCGCCTATATCGGCGTGGATGCCGGCAAGTCCACCGAAAGCACGCGCAGCTTCACGGGCCTGGAAGTGCCGCCGGTGGTCACCGCCGATGCATCGGGGCGGCAGTTCGTGCTGCGCGCGCAGGACCTGGGATCGCTCGATATCGGCTCGCCGGTCTACTACCGGCGTGTGCCGGTCGGCCAGGTGGTGGCCTACCAGCTGGAGCCAAACGGGCGCGATATCACGCTGCGCGTGTTCGTCAACAAGCCCTACGACAAGCTCGTGACGGCCGATACCCGCTTCTGGCACGCCAGCGGCGTGGACCTGAAGCTCGATGCCGGCGGCCTCAAGCTGTCCACGCAGTCGCTGGTTACCGTGCTGCTGGGCGGCGTGGCATTCCAGGCGCCCGACAACACCAGCGCGCACGAGGCCGCCGCCGAAAATACCCAGTATCTGCTGGCATCGGACCAGGCCGAGGCGATGAAGGAACCCGAGGAACTGGCGCCGACGCTGGCCGTGCTGAACTTCGACCAGTCGGTACGCGGGCTGTCGCCGGGCGCGCCTGTGGATTTCCGGGGCGTGATCGTGGGCCAGGTGCGCTCGATCGGCATCGAATACCAGCGCGACAGGAAGGCGTTCCGCATGCCGGTGGTGGTGGAGCTCTATCCGTCGCGCATGGGCTTCCGGGAACGCGACGTGGCTGACGAGGCGCGCAAGCGCACCATCGTGCAGGCGCTGGTCAAACGCGGCATGCGCGCGCAGCTGCGCACCGGCAACCTGCTGACCGGCCAGCTGTACGTGGCGCTCGACTTCTTCCCGAAGGCGCCGCCGGCCAAGGACATCGACCTCGATGCCCCGATGCCGGAATTCCCGACCACGCCGGGCACGTTCGACGAACTGCAGGCCAAGCTGGGCGATATCGTCAACAAGATCGACAAGGTGCCGTTCGAGCAGATCGGACAGGACGCGCGCACGGCCATCGTGTCGATGAACCAGATGCTGGAGACGGCCGACAAGCTTGTGGCGCAGCTCAACGGCGACGTGGCGCCGCAGGTGCTGGCCGCGCTGCAGGATGCGCGCCGGACGCTGACGGCGGCCAACGGCACGCTGGCGTCGGATGCGCCGCTGCAGCAGGACACGCGGCGCATGCTGCAGGAACTGACGCGCACGGCGGTGTCGCTGCGCGCGCTGACCGACTATCTGGAACGCCACCCCGAGGCGCTGCTGCGCGGCAAGACGGAGGACAAATGATGAAACGTTCGCTGACACTTGGCGCGACGCTGCTGGCGGCGGCATGGCTGGCCGGCTGTGCCTCGCCCGAGCCCCGCTACTACACGCTGGCCACCGGTGCCGCCGCACCGGCCAGTGGGCCGAACCCGGCCGCCAACGCCGCCGCCACCGCCACGCACCCGGTATGGATCGAGGTGGCGCCGGTGCGCGTGCCCGAGCGCCTGAACCGCGCGCAACTGGTGGTGACCGATGGCAATAGCGGCAATGTGAAGCTGCTCGACCAGTCGCGCTGGTCGTCGCCGCTGCCCGACGAACTGCGCGATGCGCTGTCGCAGCAGCTGCAGGGCAACCTGGGCGCCGTCGACACCTACCAGCAAGGGATCTCGGATGTATCGCCGGTGTTCCGCATCACGACCGAAGTGGTGCGGCTGGACGCCGATCCGGGCCAGCGCGCGGGGGCATCGATTGCATGGACGGTGCGCCGCCTGCCCGATGGCCGCGTGCTGAGCGGGCGTACCGAAGCCGACCTGCCCGCGCCGGGCCAGGTCGATGGCGTGGTCGGCGCCTATCGCCAGATCGTGGCCACCACGGCCTCGGATATTGCCGCCGGTGTGCAATCGCTGCGCGTGCAGGGCGGCACGGCCGCATTTTCGGCCCCCACTTCGGCCCACGCTCCGGCCCCCGCTTCGGCCCCCGCCCCGGCCTCACCGGCCCGCCAGGCGGGCAAGTAGGCCGCTAGTCCTCGGGATCCCCATCGGCCTGCGCCTGCGCGCGACGCGCGGCGCGGCGCCGGTCGGCCCCGGCCATCTCGGCCAGGCAAGCCTCGGCATCGCCCTTCACCAGCCGCACGCTGCAGGCCAGCATCAGGTTCATCGGCAGGCCGAAGTTCTCCACCACGAAGTCGTTGGCGTCGCGCGCATCGCCATCGTCGTCGGTCGACACGCGCACGCGGTCCAGCAGCGTGCCGGCATCGGCCGCGTAGCCCCACACCGGCTTCTGTAGCGCCACGGCAAAGCCGACCTCGAAGGCCGTGCCGCTGTCGGGCTCGCCGGGGCCGCGAAAGTCGTCCAGGTTCGCCATCACGACATCGGCGCGCCGGATCAGCGCGATATTGGCCTCGTAGATCCACTGCGCGGTGTCGGGCCCCGACAACCCCTTCGGGGCCGCCTTGTCCAGCGGATAGCACCCTTCGAAGCCATACCGGGCGCAAAGCGCCTTCAGATGCTCGCCCCAGGCGAGCGCATCCTTTCGAAATACGTCGAAGCCGGCGAGGTAGACGGTCTTCATGGCAGGTCCTCGGTTGGGGGCACGCCGGAAGCATACCGCAGGCGGCATCACCGTTTTGTCGGGTTGTCTCCTTCGGCGCGAATTAGGGAAATTTCTGATCGGAAATCGGCATTCGATTCAATGCCGGACGATGAATACCGCCATGACATTGATTATCCGCTCAGACCCGTAAAACCACGGCACGTTGGCCGTCTCGGAAACTTCCGAAAATCAATAGAAACACTCCCAAAAATCAAAGAATTATTTTCGCCAAATTCCAGAAAATAACGATTCAGCAGGATTATCCCTATCGGTACTGTTTGCCCCGTCAGGAAAGCGCGACGCGCAAGCGGCGTCATGCGCGCCGTGCCGGGGCGGATGCCTTTTGCATGGTTGCGCCTGATTCGCGGCTTGGCTGTCTTGGCGTTTCGCCCGACCTTCCCCGGTCCGGCCTGGCAGCGATCCCTCTCAACCCATGACATGAGGTCAACAGTGAACCACCATCGAACGAAAATCCTCGCAGCGACCCTGCTGCTTGCCGTGTTGAGTCCGGCCGCATCGGCCTCCGACGGCACCATCAGCTTTACCGGCCGGATCACTACGAATACCTGCACGATCTCCGGCAATGGCGGGGGCACCGACTTCACGGTGGCATTGCCGCCCGTCTCGGCGTCGACCCTCGCGACCGCGGGCAATATCGCCGGCCGTACGCCGTTCAACTTCCAGCTTACCGGCTGCACGCCTGCCACCGCCGACGTGGCGGTCTACTTCGAACCGGGCGCCGCCGTGGACCTGGCCACGGGACGCCTGATCAACACCACCGTCAGCGCGCCCGCGGTCGGCGCCACCCCTGCAGTTGTGGCGGCGACCAACGTGCAGATCGGTGTGTTGAATGCCGACCTCACGAACGTCGCCGTGGGCTCCGCGTTTGCCTCGCAGAACACCCAGGAGGTGGCGATCACCGGCGGCACGGCTTCGCTGCAGTACTACGCGCAGTACGTGGCAACGGGCGGTGCGGCCACCGCCGGCGTTTTCACCTCCGCGTTGACGTATTCGGTCGTGTACCCGTAACCCGGGGCGCCCATCCGTTCTCGCGTACGCCGGCATGCCCCGTCGCATGCCAGCACTACCGGCCGGCCTCGTGCCGGTCTTAAGCCCGCCGTCATCATGCTCAAGACATCTCGCCACCGCGCAGCCATGGCTGCCGTTCTCCTGGCATTGGCCGCGCCCGGCGCCCTTGCGTCCGTGGTCCTGAACGGGACCCGCGTCGTCTATCCGGAATCGGAACGGGAGGTAACCCTCAAGGTCACCAACGAGGGCGACACGCCGTCGCTGGTGCAGGCATGGATCGACGACGGCGACGCGAGCGCCTCGCCGGAGCAAGCAAAATCGCCATTCACGCTCACGCCCCCACTGTTCAGACTGGATCCGAAGAAGGGGCAGACGCTGCGCATCATCCACCTGCAGCAGCCGCTGCCAGGCGATCGCGAATCGCTGTTCTGGCTTAACGTGCTCGATGTACCGCCGGTCGCGTCGGGCGCCGCCGCGCAGCAGAGCTCGCTGCAGTTCGCATTCCGGACGCGCATCAAGCTGCTGTTCCGTCCCACCGGCCTGCGCGGCGACGCGTCCAGCGCGCCCGCGCAGGTCGCCTGGCGCCTGGTGCGCAAGGACGACGGCAGCCAGGTGCTGACCGCCCTGAACCCCACGCCCTATCACATCACCTACACCAAGGTGGAGGCCACCGCGCGCGGCCATGTGTACGCCGTTGCCGCCGGTGCCATGGCGAAACCCGGCGCGACGGTCGAGTTCGCCATCGACGGCACGCCCGCCGCCTCGGGCGAGCCTGACGAGGTGCGATACACATTCATCAACGACTTTGGCGCCCCCGTCACGGGCATCCAGAGGAAGCGCCCTGCCTCGCCAGCTGTCACCGGGCAATGACGATGCACAAGCCAAGGCCACGGGCGTCGCGCATTCTGGCCGCGCACTGGGTACTGGTCACGTCGCTGCCCGTGGCAGCACTGGCCGGCGAGTCCGGCAAGGCGGCCACGGTCGCGACGGTGCATTTCAACGCGCAGTTCCTGAAGCGGCCGGACGGCTCCACGGTCGATGTCAGCCGTTTCGCCAGCGGCAACCCGGTCTCGCCCGGCGACTACCCCGTCGACATCTACCTGAACGGCGCCTGGATCGCGCGCGAGACCGTGCGGTTCCGTCCGCTGGACACCGGCGTGGCGCCCTGCATGGACGGCGCGGTCATTGCCCGGCTCAACCTCGACGAACAGGCGTTGCCGTCCACCAACCGCAACGCCATTGCCCGGGCCATCCGGGGCCAATGCACCCAACCGTCAGCGATCTCGGAGGACATCGGCTGGTCGTTCAACCTCAACGACCTGCGCCTCGACATCAGCATTGCCCAGGCCCTGCTGCGCCGTACGCCGCGTGGCAGCGTCAGCCCCGAACTGCTGGATCACGGCGTGCCCTCGGCCACGGTTGCCTACAACCTCAACACGTTCCACACCACGGGGCATGGCGGGGGCACGTTCACGTACCTGGGTCTCGACGCAGGCCTGAACATCGGGCCCTGGCACCTGCGGCAGCGATCGTCGATGAGCTGGCAGTCTGTCGGCAAGGACAGCTACAACTACCAGAACATCGCCACCTATGTGCAGCGGGACATTTCCGCCTGGCGCAGCCAGCTCACGCTGGGCGATGCCTATACCGATGGCGCCGTCTTCGACAGTTTCTCCGTGCGTGGCGCGAATCTGGCCAGCGACGACCGGATGCTGCCGGACTCTTCGCGCGGCTACGCGCCGCTGGTGCGCGGGGTGGCGCGCTCGAATGCGCGCGTCACGGTATCGCAGAACGGCAACAAGCTCTATGAGACGACCGTCGCCCCCGGCCCGTTCGAAATCAAGGATCTCTACGCCACCGGCTACGGCGGCAACCTGCTGGTCACGGTGACCGAGGCCGACGGCAGCCAGAGCAGCTTTACGGTGCCCTATGCATCGGTCGTGCAACTCCTGCGCCCCGGCATCACCCGCTATTCGGCGGCGGCAGGCGAATACCGCAACGGCTCCGGCATCCGGAAGCGGCGCGAGAAGCTCGTGCAAGGCACGGTGCAGCACGGCTTCAACAATCTCGTTACCGGCTACGCGGGGCTGGTGCTCTCCGAGGGATACCAGGCGGGTCTGCTCGGCGCGGCCTTCAACCTGCCCGTGGGCGCCTTCGCACTGGACGCCACGCATGCGCGCGCCATGATCCCCGGCTTCGAGGACAACAGCGGGCAGAGCGTGCGCATCAGCTACAGCAAGTTCGTGCCGACGACCAGCACCAACATGACCATCGCGGCATACCGCTACGCAACCCGCGGCTTCTGGACGATGCGCGATGCATTTGCCGCGCGTTCCAGCGGCGGCAACGCCCGCGCGGCGGACCGGCAGCGCAGCCAGATCCAGCTCACCTTGAACCAGAGTCTGGGCGATCGATGGGGCAGTCTCTATCTGACCGGCACGTCGGCCGAGTACTGGAATCGGCGCGGCACCGCGCTGATGTTCCAGGTGGGCTATTCCAACGCGGCCCGCCTGCTGGGGCTGCCGGTCGCCTACAACATCTCGGCATCGCGTCAGCGCGAGCTGATGACCGGACGGTTCAGCACGCAGGTGTTCGCCAGCCTGACCGTGCCGCTGGGAAAGGGCGGCCATGCCCCGATGCTGTCTTTTTCCGGCACGCATGACAGCGGCAGCGACGCGTCGCAGCAGATGCGGCTGAGCGGCACGGCGCTGGAGGACAACGCGGTGACCTATGGCCTGAACGTCGACCGGATGCCGCACGCGACAACCGGCGGCGGCAATGTCCAGTACCGCACGCCGTACACCACGGTATCGGCGTCGGTCAGCGGCGGCAGCCGGTACACCCAGTACTCGGGCGGACTGCAAGGGGCACTCGTGGCCCACGCGGGCGGCGTCACGCTGGCCAACTACCTGGGCGACACGATCGGCATCGTCGAGGCCAAGGGCGCCTCCGGCGCGCGGGTCGCCAACGCGCCGGGGGTCAGGATCGACGCGTTCGGCTACGCCATCGTGCCGTACCTGCAGCCATACAACATGAACACGATCGAACTGAATCCGAAAGGCTTGCCCCTGGACGTTTCGCTCGAAGCCACCAGCACCCAGGTGGCGCCGCGTGCCAACGCCGCCGTGAAGATCCGGTTTGCCGCGCTGACCGGCCGTTCGGCCATCGTGTCCGCCACCCTGCCGAACGGCAAGCCGCTGCCGTTCGGAGCAACGGTGTCGGACGACAAGCAGGCCGATATCGGCGTGGTGGGTCAGAGCGGGATCATCTTCGCGCGGGGCATCGAGCAGGCCGGGCAGTTGCGGGTCACCTGGGGCACGGACAACAGCCAACGCTGCACCATTGCATACGAACTGCCGCCGAGAGACCCGAGCGCCACGACGTACGCCCACGTGCGAGCCGTATGCCAGCCTCAGCCCCATAAGGAGTGAAAAGCGTGAAGTCACACCAGCGCCGCATCCAACCACTTTCAGGCCGCACCGAGCGCATCGGCCGGTTCGCGATACCGGGGCCGATCTGGCTTGCGGCCTGCTTGCTGGTCTCGATGCCCGGCACCGCCCATGCCCAGACCACCCGGCAGCTCAATCAGTGCCCTGGACAGGTTTCGGGGCAACTCGCGTTCCGCACCCTCCAGCTGGCCCGCGATACGCCGATCGGGGCGCCGATCAGCGAGGTGCAGACGCTGACCTATTCGTTTCGATGCGAAAGCAACAAGCGGAACGCAGGGCCATTCCGGGCGAGCGGGCACGTCTCGCTGCCCGTATCCGCGACCGTTCCGGATGCGTGGGAAAGCGGTACGCCGGGGATTGGCATACGCGTCACTGACTCGTATGGCGACAGAGTCGTGTCGAACATCGGCACCCCAGCAAGCATCGTGATCGGTCCGTCCATGGTCCGCGGTGGCTCCATGACCACGCAGCTCAGTTTCCAGCTCGTCAAGACCGGCACGATATCCAGCACGCAGGTTCGAAGGCAAAGCATGCTGGCCTTCTACACATACTCTGCTTCCAGCCTGTCGACCTACGGCGTGCCGTCCGCGCAGACCGCACTGCCGAGCACCGCATTGCCGGCCGCGCGGTCGTGCAGGGTAACCACCCCCGACGTCAGCGTCCCGCTGCTGGCCGCGCACGCCTACGATCTGGGCGATGTGGGCTCGACCACCGGAAACACCACCTTCTTTATCGGCCTGCAATGCGACAACGACGCGAACGTCTACATGACCCTGACGGACGCCACGATGCCGGGCAACCGGTCCGAACTGCTCACGCTCACCAACGATTCCACGGCACAAGGCGTTCGCCTGCGCATCCGCAATCCGGACAACGAGCCTGTCAGGTTCGGGCCCGACTCGGCCACGGCAGGAACGTTAAACCAATGGCGTGTCGGCCAAACCAGCGGCGCCATGAACATCCGGATGAGTGCCGAGTACGTATCGACCGGCAACGTCACACCTGGGACCGTGCGTGGCGTGGCCACGTTCACGATGAGCTACCAATAGCCCGAGCCCGCCGTGAGGCGGGCGGGCCGGTAGGCGTCCATCAGGGATTGATGGCCGGATGCTTGAGCGCGTGCGCGGCCTCTGCCATGTGCTGGCGGTAGTTGCGGTCGTCCTGCGCCAGCCCCAGTTCGCCATGGCGATAGGCCATGGCCAGCGTCTGGATCGACGCGGGATGCTCGCGTTCGGCTGCGGCTTCGTACCACGCCACCGCACGGGCATCGTCCTGCGCCACACCGTCGCCTTCGCGATAGGCATTGCCGAGCAGGAACATGGCCTGCGCCACCCCGCCGTCGGCCGCCACCTTGAACCAGCGTGCCGCGCTGGCCGGATCGGGCATGCGGCCATGGCCGCCGCGATACAACAGGCCCAGGTAGTAGGCCGCGCCGATGTCACCGCCATTGGCCGCCGCATCCAGCAGCCGCCACGCCAGCGACTGGTCTGCCCGGCCGCTGGCCAGCGTGCCCAGCATCGCCGCCTTGCCGAGCAGGAACTGGGCACGCACATGGCCGCTGTCCGCCGCCATGCGCAGCCAGCGTTCGCCATCTGCACGGGTGGTCGCGTCGGTGCGTGACATCATCGTTTCGCCAAGTGCGGCCCGCGCGGCGGTTTCGCCAGCGCGGGCGGCCTGCTGTAGCTGATCCAGCGCCCCGGCATCGCCGGCCGATGTCGCCAGCAACTGCCACTGCGACAGTTCGGCGTGGCGCGTGTCGGACTGGTGCCGCCACACCGCTGCGCCGGCCACGCCGGCTGCGGCCACCGTGACCGCCAGTGTCGCGGCCGCGAACAGCGGATGAACGCGCGGCAGACGGCGCGATGCGGCGCGCGTGGGCGCGAGCGTGGCGGAAGCGGTGGCTTGCATCGTGGATGGATTACTGGTTCAGGTCGATCTTGTACTTCGACAGGTTCTTGCCAGAGCCGTCGTCGGCCGCGACCAGCGACACGCCGGCCACGCCGCCCGCCGTTGCCTGCGCCAGCATGCCCACGCCCGAGCTGAACACCACGTCGCCGGCGGTCGCCACCTTCGTGAAGTGCCAGCTGCGGGCGCTGCCGTTGGCGGCGCGGGTCACGTTGGCGACGGCCTTCACGTACTGGATCAGCACGTCGCGGTTGGCGTCCGGCGACGCGTAGACCGTCCTGGTGCCGTCCAGGCCCGGGAAGTTGCCACCCCCGCTGGCGCGGTAGTTGTTGGTGGCCACGATGAAATCCATGGCCGACGTGACCGGCGCCCCCTTGTAGGTCAGGTTCTTGATGCGGTTGCCGACTGCCTGCGTCACGTCGATCTCGTACTGCATGTCCGCGTCGTTGAACATGTCGAAGTTGTAGCCGGGGAACGTGCTGATCAGCTGCTGCTCGGTGGCCAGCGCCGGGTTGATCTGGTTGAATCGCCTGGCCGCGGTCTCCAGCCAGGCCTTGAGTTCGTCACCATTGACCTTCACCGCGTAGACCGTGTTCGGGTAGAGGTAGAGATCGGCCGCGTTGTTGATGGCCAGGTTGCCGGAGGCCACGTCGGTATAGTCGTTGCCGCCGCCGAAGCCGCTCTTGAACGGCGCGGAGACCGACAGCACCGGCAACGAGGCCAGCGCCGGCAGGTTGGCGGTGATGTAGTCCTTCACGTACTTCGCCTGCGCCTGGTTCACGATCTGGATCGCGCCCGGGTCGCCCACATCGGCAAAGTAGCTCGTCATCCGGTAGTTCGTGCTGCCGATCGGCGTCTTCACGTACTGGATGGTGGCCTGGTGCTCGGTGTCGACGGCTGGCGCCACGCTGGCGTCGGCGGCCACGTAGCTCTTGTCGGCATTCTGGATCGAACGGGCCTCCACCCTGGTGTTGGCGCGGTCCACGCTCCAGTTCTTGCCGTCGTAGTTCAGCGCCAGGTTGACCACGCCCAGGTGCTTGCCCCAGTAGTTGGCCATCACGGTCGGCACGCCGTTGACCGTGCCGCGGGCCTTGTCCACGCCCGGCAGGTTGAACTGGCCCACCGTGCTCGTGGCGTCGGGGAAGATCTGGTGCGAGTGGCCGATCAGCATGGCGTCCACACCATCGACCTTCGACAGGTGATAGCTACCGTTCTCCATCGTCGGCGAATACGTGGAATTGTCCAGCCCGCCGTGCGAGATCACGACCACCAGGTCGGCGCCCTTGGCGCGCATTTCGGGGATGTACTTCTTCGCGGTCTCGACCACGCCTTCGGTGTAGACCTTTCCGTCAAGCCAGCGCTTGTCCCAGCTCAGGATGGCCGGCGGTGCGAAGCCGATGATGCCGACCTTGATCGGCGCCGACAGGGCCTTGCCGTCCGGGCCGGTGGCCGTGATCGTCCTGTTCAGGATCGCGTACGGCTGGAACAGCGGCTGGCGCGTCTTCACGCTGTAGACGTTGGCCAGCACCTGCGGAAACTTCGGCCCGGCGCAGGACTGCTGCGCCGACGGATCGGGCAGGCCGTCGACATTGAAGCGGTTGCCCGTGACCTGGCTCAGGTACTGCAGGCCATAGTTGAATTCGTGGTTGCCGATGCCGCCGCCGTCGAAACCGGCCGCATTCATTACCTTGTACATGGCCAGCGTCTCGCCGCAGCCGACCGGCTTGACCAGCGCCTGGTAGTCGGACAGCGCGGTGCCCTGGATGGTGTCGCCGTTATCCAGCAGCATGCTGTTCGGGAATTCCGCGCGTGCCGCCTTGATCAGCGTGGCCACGCGCTCGAAACCGATCGACTTGTCCTCGGCGAGCTTGAAATAGTCATAGCTCAGCACATTGGTGTGCAGATCGGTGGTTTCCAGCAGCGCCAGCGTGGATTTCGTGCCGGCCGGGATCGACGTGTTGCCGTTGTTGCCGTCACCGCCGTTGTTTGCGTTGCCCGCGTTGCTATTGTCGTCGGAGCCGCAGGCGGCCAGCGCCGCGGCGGCCACGGCCGCCAGCATGGCGGCCCGGATGCGATGGTTCTGCATGGTCTCGGATTCCCTGTCGTTTTCTGTTTATGGCGCAACCCGGGGAATTGTCGGCAGCCGTGATGGCAG
Organism: Ralstonia sp. 25mfcol4.1; assembly: GCF_900104095.1. GTDB lineage: Bacteria > Pseudomonadota > Gammaproteobacteria > Burkholderiales > Burkholderiaceae > Cupriavidus. Next base: position 368,988 of record NZ_FNJO01000002.1, read on the forward strand.
GGAAGTGGCGAAATCGCGTCATTACCGTGACAAGCCGCACATATATGGCAAAAACGTCATATTTGCCCGACGCCGGGGCGGGCAGGACTATTCCGGTTGGCTGAAGTCCCTTATCCGTTCGCGCAATTGACGGTGCGTTATATAGGCGCTTATATTGCGGATCCAGCCCATCGCGCCCTCCTCATCCATCTGACGCCTCTGCCATGAGCCTCCATCCCTTTGCGCGCCGTGCCGCCGCGGGCGCCGCCCTGGTTGCCCTGACCCTGGCCGCGCCGTCGGCCTTTGCCGCCGACCTGGTGGTATCTGCCGCCGCCAGCCTGACGAACGCGTTCAAGCAGTTGGGCGAGCAATTCGAGCGCGTCCATCCCGAGACGAAGGTGGTGCTGAACTTTGGCGCGTCGGACGTGCTGATGCAGCAGATCGTCAAGGGTGCGCCAGCCGACGTGTTCGCCTCGGCCGACCAGAGCGCCATGGACAAGGCCGAGGCCGAAAAGGTGGTGCAGGCTGCCACGCGCAAGGATTTCGCGGCCAATGCGATCGTGCTCATCGTGCCGCATGACAGCAAGCTGAACATCGCCGCGCCGAAGGACCTGAGCCGCGCCGATATCAGGCGCATTGCCTACGGCAACCCGTCGTCGGTGCCGGTGGGCCGCTACACCAAGGGCGCGCTGGAGTCACAGGGGCTGTGGGGTGCAGTGGAGGCCAAGGGCGTACCGGCCCAGAACGTGCGGCAGGCGCTGGACTATGTGGCGCGCGGCGAGGTCGATGCGGGCTTCGTGTTCGCCACCGATGCCGCCGTGATGCCGGAGAAGGTCAAGGTGGCCACGCGCGTGCCGACCCCGACGCCGGTGACCTATCCGATCGCCGTGACCACGCAGAGCAGGCAGGCCCCTCAGGCCAACGCGTTCGTGCAGTATGTGCTATCGCCCGAAGGCCAGGCCACGCTGGCCAGGTACGGTTTCCAGAAGCCCTGAGTCACCGCGGCCGGCTCTGGTAACCTCGTTCACCCAACTCACTGTCTGAAGCCATCGCCATGGATGCTGTCTGGGTTCCGCTGCTGCTGTCGCTCAAGGTAGCGGGATGGGCCACGTTGCTCAATGCCGTGCTTGGCGTGGCCGCCGCCTATGCCATCGCGCGCTGGCGCTCGCGCGCGCGCGATGTGGTGGATGCCATCCTGACGCTGCCGCTGGTGCTGCCCCCAACCGTGCTGGGCTACTACCTGCTGGTGCTGGTAGGACGGCGGGGCGTGTTCGGGGCCTGGCTCGAAACCCTGAGCATCGAGCTGGTATTCACCTGGCAGGGCGCGGTCCTGGCTTCGACCGTGGTGGCGTTTCCGCTGGTGCTCAAGTCGGCGCGCGCCGCGTTCGAGGGCGTCGATCACCAGCTTGAAAATGCAGCCCGCGTGCTGGGCGTCTCCGAATCCGCCATCTTCTTCCGCGTGACGCTGCCCATGGCACTGCCCGGCATCGTCGCCGGCGTACTGCTGGCCTTTGCGCGGGCGCTGGGCGAATTCGGTGCCACGCTGATGGTGGCTGGCAACCTTCCGGGCCGCACCCAAACCCTTTCCGTAGCCATCTACGAGGCCGTACAGGCCGGCAACGACGACACGGCGAACCTACTGGTGCTGGTGACGTCGCTCACCTGCATCGTGCTGCTGGTGGTGGCCGCGCGCCTGGTACCGCCGGCCCAGCGCGGCGCCGGCAACGTGTTCGAGCGCCGCAAGTTCCGGCGCGACGCCATCACCGGGTGAGATCGACATGAGCATGCAGATCACCGTCCGGAAACGCATGGCATCGCAGGATCGCCAATTCGCGCTCGATATTTCCTTCGAATCGGATAGCGGGCGCATTGCGCTGTTCGGCCCGTCAGGGGCCGGCAAGAGCCTGACGCTGCGGGCTATCGCCGGACTGATGGCACCCGACAGCGGCCGCATCGTGCTCAATGGCCGTACGCTGTTCGACAGCGACACCGGCATCGACGTACGGCCACAGGAGCGCCGCGTGGCCTACCTGTTCCAGGATTACGCGCTGTTCCCGCACCTGACCGTATCGCAGAACATCGCGTTCGGGCTCAAGCTGGGCTGGCGTAATCCGGCACGCCGCGCGCTGCCGCCCGAAGCCGCCCGCTGGGTCGAGGCATTCGGCCTGCGGGAAATCGTCAACCAGTATCCGTCGCAGATTTCAGGCGGGCAGAAGCAGCGCGTTGCGCTGGCCCGCGCACTGGTGGCGCGGCCCGACATCCTGCTGCTGGACGAACCGTTTTCGGCACTGGACCCCGCCTTGCGCGCGAGGATGCGCGAGGAACTGCGCGCGCTGCAGGAAAGCCTGGACGTGCCGATGCTGATGATCTCGCACGACCCCGAGGACGTCGAAGTGCTGGGCGACCACGTGCTGGAAATCCGCGATGGACGCATTCACGCCAGCGGCCGCGCGCACCGCCACCCGCCGGTCTACGCGCCCGTGAGCGCCCACGCCATCTAGCGGTCAGGCACCCTGCTGGCGCAGCAGGTCAAGGTAGGCGCCCTCGATCAGGGCATCGGGTGGCACGCCCAGCCGGGCCATCAGCGTGTGGGCCTCCGTCACGCCGGCATCCACCGCCTCGCCGTCGCGCAGCACCACTTCCAGCTCCAGGAAATCGCCCAGTCCTTCCACGCGGTCCAGATGCACGCGGGTGCGGCCCACCAGGAACAGCGTGCGCACCTTGCGCACCCGGCCGATCGAGCCGTGCGCAGCGGTCAGCGCGTCGCGCAGCGTGTCGGGTGATGCGGTGGGCGACAGGATATAGAAGCTTTCCTTGGGCCCGGCCTGATCGGGCCGCGCGTAAAAGATCAGCTGGCCCGACGTCGCGTCGAACGCGCGCAGCTTCAGGCGCCCGTTCGGGCACGGGAAGAAGGTGTCGTCCTGCTCGATCCGTTCCGGGCCCTCGGTGGCGATGGCCGCCGCCCGCGGCACCAGCGCGTCGACGCTGTCGATGCGCGCCTTGATTTCCACATTGCGTGCCATGGCTCAGATCATCGTGCCCAGGATCACGCTCGACGCCTTGAAGATCGCCAGCGCGCGCACGCCTTCCTTCAGGTCGAGGTCGGCCAGCGCCCCGTTGTTGATGATGGCCGCCACAGTGCCGCCGCCATCGAGTTCGAGTACCACCTCGGCATTGACGACGCCGGGCACCACACGGGCGACCGTGCCAGGCAACTGGTTGCGAGCGGAGAGCCGCGCGGCGGGGTCCGGCAGCCCGATCAGCACCGACGACGCCTTGACGAGCGCGAACGCCTCGGCGCCCGGCGTCAGGCCCAGCGTTTCCACGCTCTCATGCGTGATCGTGGACACGATACGCAGACCGCCCGGCAGCGCCAGCGTGACTTCGTCGTTGACGGCGCCGGCCCGCACGGCCTCCACGCGGCCGAACAGCTTGTTGCGCGCACTGGTCTGAATCATCATGCGTTGGATCAGGTGGATATCTTCGGGATTGGCATCGGACATCGCCCCGGCCCGCTCCAGATGGGCGATGAACCGGGCGTGCTCGGCTTCCATCGCGCGGTAGGTGGCGATCAGGCGCGCGGCCCGCTCGGTCAGCCGTGTGCCGCCGCCGCCCTTGCCGCCGGCGGCGCGTACGACCAGCGGCTCGCCGGCGCTGTTGTTCATGGCGTCGATGGCATCCCATGCGCCCTTGTAGCTGATGCCCACGGCACGCGCGGCGGCCGTGATCGAGCCGTGTTCGCCGATGGCCGCAAGCAGCGCGATCCGGTCGCGGCCGCCCCAGTCCTGCTTGCCGGCGCGAAACCAGATGGCGCCCTGGAGTTCGAGCATGCGCTGACCTGTGTGTAATGAAGGGAACGCGTATGGTACCGCCAGACGCACGCGGTGCGTGACCGGCCGTGGTCCGGTGTCAGCTCTGGTGGGCCGGGATGTACCAGCGCATGATGCTGCCGGCAAAGTACTGCTTGTCGAACTGCCGCAGCAGACGCCAGCAGGTGAACGGGTCGACCGCAAGGTCCACCCACGCCCAGGGATGATCGGCGTCGCCGTCGCGCACGATCTCGACGGAGTTCACCTTGGCATAGTCCTTGAGTTTGTCGCGCAGCATTTCCTCGGTCACATCACGATGCAGCCCGCGGATCAACACCTGCATGGCAGCCTCTCCCGCATTGGAAAGTGGTGATGCATGTATTCTAGGCCGCGCTTTGCCTCCTGGCGGCCGGCCGATGCGGCAATCGCACGTTTCACGCCATGATGTGTACGCCACCGTCCACGTACACCGTATTGCCCGATACGCGGCGGGCATAGGGCGTGGCCAGGTAAGCGGTGGTAAAGCCCACATCCATGATGTCGACCAGTTCGCCCAACGGTGCACGGCCGGCCGCCTCGGCCAGCAGGACATCGAAATCCTTGAGCCCGGACGCCGCGCGCGTCTTGAGCGGCCCCGGCGAAATCGCATGCACGCGGATGCCCTTGGGCCCGAGTTCATAGGCCAGGTAGCGGCAGGTGGCCTCCAGCGCTGCCTTGACCGGCCCCATCAGATCGTAGTTCGGCACCACGCGGTTGGCGCCGTCATAGCTCATCGCGAACAGCGTGCCGCCCTGCCCCATCAGCGGCACGGCCCGGCGCGCCATGCGGATGAACGAATGGCACGACACATCCATGGCCCGCGCGAAACCGGCGGCCGACGACTGCAGCAGCCCGCCCTGCAGGTCGGTCTTGGGCGCGAAAGCCACCGAATGCACCACCGAGTCGAGATGGCCCCACACCTCGCCGATGCGCGCGAACAGCGCATCCATCTGGGCATCGTCTTCCACGTTCAGCGGCATCAGGATCGGCGCCCCGATCTGCTCCGCCAGCGGCGCCACATGCGGATAGGCCTTGTCGTTCAGATAGGTCAGGGCCACCTCGGCGCCCATCTCGTGAAACGCACGTGCGCAGCCCCACGCGATGGAATCCTCGTTGGCGACGCCAACGACGAGCACGCGGTTGCCGGACAGCGGGGGACTAGGAACCTGGAGCATGGGCAAACCTCCCGTTGCTTGCTTTCTCTGCTGGCTTCGCCTCTTGCGCTTTCGCGGGAAAGGCAGGAAGCCAGCGACATAGCGCTACGCCTTCGCTTCCTGCGTGGCCTTGCCGTTGCCGTGGTCGGTGCCGAATATCTCGGCAACCTCGCGGTAACGGGCCAGCCATTCGGCATCGAGCGGGCCACCCACGGTCAGCACGCGATGCGCCAGCACCATGATGCGGCGGCGCTCCTTCATCTCGGGCACTAGTGCCGGCAACGCCCGGATGGCCCCTTCGGGGTCCAGACTGACGATATAGCTCTGCCGGCGCACCGCGTCCTTGAATTCCGCCAGCGTGATGCGCTGTTCCGGCGGGTTCTCGCGCGCCAGCTTGCGCAGCAGGTTGAACGGCCGCTCCTCGATGGCCGAGCGGCCCTGCGTCACATAGGACAGCACGCGCAGGAAGGCATCGAGTGGCGTGCCGGTGTCGATCTCGCGTTCCGCCTCGCGCCGCCGCAGCTCGGCCACTTCCTTGCGCAATGCCGTGATGGCGGGCGATTCCGGCGCCTTCGGCGTGGCCGTCATGCCGAGCATCGCCGGCAGCCACGGCGTGGCATAGAGCGATTCGAACATGCGCTCCTGCCAGGCGTCGCGCGCATCGCGATACTGGTCCAGCGAGCGCACGATCTGGTCGGACACGGCCTGCTGCATCGCCAGGAACGGATTGTCGGCGGACACCGGCTGGCGCGCATCGCGCACGGCCGGCGCCATCGTGGCCACCCACTGCATCCACGGGTTGCTGTCGGCGAACAGGGAGCGTTCGAGCCGAGACGGGTGAATCGCGCGAATGCCCTCGGCCGTGGCCTCGTTCGCCATGGCGCGGACGAACGGCGATGCATACGTGTCGTACAGATGCTGGTTGATCTCCGCCACGCGGCGCACCACCTCGAACGGCTTCTCGTCCTCGCGGCCGTCGTCCAGCGCCAGGATGTCGTCGATGGTCCGTCGCTCGAAGCGCACCAGGTAGCGGCCTTCGATCAGGTCGGTGTGCGGGGCATCGGGTGCAACGTCCTCGATCTTCGCTTCATACAGCCCCGGGGGCAGCACGTCGATCAGGTCGAGCGCGCAGAACAGCTCCGAGTGCTCCTTGTTGGCCACGCTGCCCGAGACGAAGATGCCCAGGTGTCCGATGGACGGATGCAGGCAATAGACGATGGTCTGATCGTTGGCCACCAGTTCGTCCACGCTCGCGTAGAGATCGGGAATCCAGTTCAGCGCCTGCTGCGGCGGCGTGATGTTGTCCCCCCAGGAGGCGAACACGATCACCGGCGAGCGCACGTTGCGCAGGTCGATCACGGTCTGGCCATCGCTGCTGCGCACCTCGCCCGCCGTCAGGTGGTTGCCGACAAACAGGTTCTGCACGATCCAGTCGATTTCGCCGCGGTTCATCAGGAAGTGGCCGCCCCACCAGCGTTCGAACTCCAGGAAGCGGGGCCCTTCCGTATCGACCTTGGCATAGACGTTGTACAGCTTTTCCCAGAGCGTGTTCGACGGATTCAGCTTTTCGAAATTCTGCACCAGCCAGGCGCCGTCGAAACGGCCATTGCCCAGGTCCGCCGCCAGTGACGACAGCCACGTGCCACCGAGCAGGCCGCCCGAATAGCGCATCGGATTCTTGCCGCGCACGCCCGACCAGTAGGCCACCGGCGCGCCGGCCAGCAGGATCGGGCCGGTCGCTTCCGGCGAAGCGGCCGCCAGGATCAGCAATGCCCAGCCGGCCTGGCAATTGCCGACGACGAACGGCTTGCCCGGCGCATCGGGATGGCGCTCGGCAACCGCCTGCAGGAACTTGCCCTCGGTACGCGCCACATCCTCGATCGTCTGGCCCGGGCACGGGTCACGGAAGAACGTGATGAAGTAGCACGGATGGCCGGTGCGGATGGCGTTGCCGATCTCGCTGTCGGCCTTGAAGCCGCCGATGCCGGGACCGTGACCCGCGCGCGGGTCCATCACCACGAATGGGCGCCGGGTCATGTCGGTGGGATGCGCGGCCGGCGGCACGATGCGCAACAGCGCGTAGTTCACCGGCCGGGGCAGATCGCGCCCGTCCATCAGCACCTCGTAGTCGAAGACAAGCACGGGCGGCATGCCACCGCGCTCGTGCTCACCGGTCTCGTTGCCCCGTTGGCGCAGCACGTCCAGGAACAGGATGGAACGTTGCCAGGCGTCGAGCCCGTATTCCCACGCAGCCTGCGCCACCGGATTCATCGGCACCGGCGGGAACATGGCGGACGGGAATGGTGAAGCGGGGAAGGTGGCCTGGGCAGCCGAGGCGGCTGGATCAGCCGGCGTGCCCTGCGGGGCGGCAGGGGCGGAGGCGTCCTGTCCGGATGCTTGCCCCGGGACAGGTTGGCGTGCATTCATTTCCGTTTCTCCTTGGGGATTGGCGGAGTCAGATGGCGTGCAGCGTGGCGCGGACATCGCTTGCTGCGATGCAACAGTAAAAATCTACCAGCCTGGGCCCGCCCTGACAACCGTTACCAAAGTCCAATGCGTCGGACCGCTTCGCGTGTGACAGGTGCAAGTCATCGATACGGCGCTCGCGTTGGCCTATACTGGCTCGGAACGTTTGCGCAACGCAGCATCCATGTATTGCCGGATGCTGTCCGATGGATTTCCAGGTACCTGCCCATGCCGACACCATCGTCCGACGACAAATACGCCCGGCTGCTCGCACGTTGCGAGGGCCTTCCCCCGATCCCGACCGCCGTGGCCCATCCTTGCGACTATTCGTCGCTCGATGGCGCGCTGGAAGCGGCGCGGCTCGGGCTGATCGTGCCCATCCTGTGCGGCCCCGAGGCCCGCATCCGCGTCGTGGCCGCCGAACACGGGCTGGCCCTGGGCGACACCGAGATCATCGACGCGCCGCACAGCCATGCGTCGGCGGAATGTGCGGTCGAGGCCGTTCGCACGGGCCGGGCCGAACTGCTGATGAAAGGCAGCCTTCACACCGACGAATTGCTGCATGCGGTGGCGCGCAGCGCCAGCGGCCTGCGCACCGGGCGGCGGCTGTCGCACGTGTTCGCGATGGATGTGCCGAGTTATCACAAGCCGCTGTTCATCACCGACGCCGCCGTCAACATCTTCCCCACGCTGAACGAAAAGGCCGACATCGTGCGCAATGCCATCGACCTTGTGCGCGTGCTCGGGGTCGATCGGCCCAAGGTGGCGATCCTGTCCGCCGTGGAGACCGTCACCGACAAGATCCCGTCGACGATCGAAGCCGCTGCGCTTTGCATGATGAGCCTGCGGGGGCAAATCGAGGGCGGACTGCTCGACGGGCCGCTGGCGTTCGACAACGCCATCAGCAAGGCCGCCGCCGACACCAAGGGCATCAAGTCAGAGGTGGCGGGCGACCCCGATATCCTGCTGGTGCCCGACCTGGAAGCGGGCAACATGCTGGCCAAGCAGCTGACGTTCCTGGCCGGCGCCGAAGCCGCGGGCATCGTGCTGGGCGCGCGCGTACCGGTCATCCTGACCAGCCGCGCCGACAGCGTGCGCGCCCGCATCGGCAGTTGCGCCATCGCGGTGCTGCTGGCACATTCGCGGCGCACCGCGCAAACCGCCGTACCGGCCTGAGGAGACCCTGGCGTGAGCACACCACATCCCGTCATTCTCGTCGTCAACGCCGGTTCGTCGAGCGTCAAGGTATCGATCTACGTGGTGCCCGACGCGGCGCACGAGAACGTCGATATCCAGCCGTCGCTGGCCGCCCATGGCCAGATCGAAGGCATCGGCGTGGCACCGCGCCTGGTGGCACGCATGGCCGACGGCCGCGAAGTGACCGATCAGAAATTTCCCGTCGAGCAGGTACCCGACCACGACGCGGCCTTCCGGCTGATCCGGCTGACGCTGAGCGTGGCGCTGCGCGACACGCCGCCGGTAGCCATCGGCCATCGCGTGGTGCATGGCGGCAGCGACTTTGCCGATGCGGTGCGCATCGACGACGCGGTGATTGCCAGGCTGGAAACACTGGTGCCGCTGGCGCCCTTGCACCAGCCCCACAACCTGACGGCCCTCCGCGCCATCCGCGCCGCGGCACCGGAACTGCTGCAGGTGGCCTGCTTCGACACGGCGTTCCACGTCGGCCGCGACGAACTGGCACAGCTGATGGCGCTGCCCTACGAATACTACGAGCAGGGCGTGCGGCGCTACGGCTTTCACGGGCTGTCATACGCGTATATCGCGCGCCGCCTCAAACAGGTGGCGCCCGACCTGGCCGAAGGCCGCGTCATCGTGGCCCACCTTGGCAATGGCGCCAGCCTGTGCGCGATGCATGGCGGCAAGAGCGTGGACTCGACCATGGGCCTGACCGCGCTGGACGGCATGCCGATGGGCACGCGCTGTGGGTCGATCGATCCCGGCGCGGTGCTGTACCTGGCCGCGCAGGGCATGAGCACCGACGCGATCCAGTCGATGCTGTACGGGCAGTCGGGCCTCAAGGGCATCTCAGGCATCAGCAGCGACATGCGCGCACTGCTGGCCAGCGACAGCCCGCGTGCGAAGCTGGCCGTCGACTTCTACGCCTATCGCGCGGCCCAGGAAATCGGCAAGCTGGCGGTCACGCTGGGCGGCCTGGACGCCCTGGTGTTCACGGCCGGGGTGGGCGCCAACTCGCCCGACATTCGCGCCCGCATCTGCGCGCACCTGACCGAACTGTTCGGCGTTTCGCTGGACCCCACCGCCAACGGCGACAATTGCCAGCGCGTGAGCCGCGATGCGAGCCGCATTCCGGTACTGGTGTTGCCCACCGACGAGGAAGGCATGATCGCGCTGTCAACGGCGCGTATCCTTCGCGAGAGCGGCGGGCTCTGAGAATGGCGCGTTAGCCTACGACGCGAGGTAGTGGGCCCGCAGCAGTGCGGTGTCCACGCCAAGGTCGTCGGACAGAAAGCGTTCCAGGCTGCCGTATGTCGCGGTGATGGCATCCATCGATGCCTCGATGTATTCGGGGCGCACTTCCAGCAGCGGCAGCATCGCCTCCGCCGTCACGCCGATCTGTCCGACGCCGGCCAGCATCTTTTCATTGAATCGCTGGTTCCAGTGGTTCGATTCGAGGTAGTTGGCCACGATATCGTCCTGGGACACGCCGAGTGCGCTCAGCAGCAGCAGCGACGCAAAGCCCGTGCGGTCCTTGCCTGCCGTGCAGTGGTAGTAGAGCGTCTTGCCCGCTTCGGCGTGGCGCAGGAATGTGCGGAAAGCGTCGCGGTAGCGCACCGGAAAATCCCGATACACGTCGAGCATGAAGCCGTGCATCTGCGCGGCGTTGCTGGCACGCAGGCGCGGCAGCAATACGTCCATCGACATCGCGCCATCGAGCACCGGCACCGCCAGCCACTCGAAACGCTCGCCGAATGCCTCCTCGCCGGGTGACTTCTCGCCCGACGATCGAAAATCGACGACGATGTCGAGCTGCAACGCGTGCAGCTTGTCGAGATCCGCAGCGCACCCGAGTGCGGGATTGGCGCTGCGATACAGCTTGTTCTGGCGAATCTGGCGCCCGGCATGCGCGGTCAGCCCGCCCAGGTCGCGGGCGTTGGCAATGGTCTCCAGGTCCAGACAGGGCCGCATCGTGGCGGCTGCGCTATGTTCAATATCGGTCTGCATGGCTCTTTGGCGCATCACACGATACGCATTCGGAAATGTTCGGGATCAGCGTCCATTATTTCAGATCGCCAACGGCGGCGACACCCTGATTACCACCATGTGCCCACCCCTGCGCCCGTGCCCCACCTGGAAGCGGCCGGAAAATCGGGGATCGCGCCCGGCAATGGCACAATACGCGCCATGCAACGTATCTGGTCCGCCTTCGTCAAGTTCGTGCTGCTCGCCGTGGTGGGCGGCTCGTTGCTGGTTGCCTTTGCCGTATTGATGGCCAACCGGCAGTTGCCGTCGCTCGACGCAATGCTGGCCTTCCGGCAGACGCCGGGCTACGTCAGGCTCGCGGATTTTCCCCATACGCTGCCCGAGGCCGTCGTGGCCATTGAGGATGACCGCTTCTATCTGCATGATGGCGTCGATTACGTGGGCGTGATGCGTGCCGGCATCGCCAACCTGTCGGATGAACTGTCGCAGGGCGCGTCCACCATCACCATGCAGGTGGCCCGCAACTTCTTCCTGTCGCGCAAGAAGACCTACACGCGCAAGCTTTACGAAATCCTGCTGGCGTACCGCATCGAAGACGCGCTGAGCAAGGACGAGATCCTCGAGCTCTACCTGAACAAGATCTACCTGGGCCAGGGCGCCTATGGCTTCTCGGAAGCCGCCGACACCTACTTCGGCAAGCCCGTGGAGCAGTTGTCGCTGGCCGAATGCGCCATGCTGGCCGGGCTGCCCAAGGCGCCTTCGGCCAACAATCCCGTGGTGAACCCGCGCCGGGCACGGCAGCGGCAGAGCTACATCCTGCTGCGGATGATGGAACTGGGCCGTATCACGCGTGCCCAGTACGACGCCGCGCTGCTGGAGCCGCTGCGTCTGCGCTGACCGTCTTGTCAGCGGGCGCCCGACGGCGCCGCCCGGCCTTCGCATGCTAGCCTGCCCCGAGCCAAACACCGCCGGGTGGAGACAGCCATGGAAGGAATCTGGGGCGAAATCTACGGCACGCTGCGCTCGGAATTTTCCGACGTGCCCGACATCAAGGAACTCACGCGCATCCTGCTGCGCCTGACGCTGGCCGTGCTGCTGGGCGGGCTGATCGGCTACGAGCGCGAAGCGGCGGGCAAGCCGGCCGGCCTGCGCACGCACATGCTCGTGGCGATGGGTTCGGCGCTGTTCGTGCTGGTGCCGATGCAGGCGGGCGTGCCGTTGCCGGACATGAGCCGGGTGCTGCAGGGCCTGATGTCCGGCATCGGCTTTCTGGGCGCCGGCGCAATCATCAAGCTGAACAGCGAGGAGGATGTGCGCGGCCTGACCACGGCGGCCAGCATCTGGACCGTGGCGGCCATCGGCGTCGCCTGCGGGCTGGGCCGCGAAGCGACGGCCGTGATCGCCACCCTGTTCGGGTTGGCGATCCTGCAGTTGCTCTACCGGCTGAAGAAGTAGGGACGCGCCGCGAAGACGGAACTCAGGCCGCCGCCCGCAGGACGATCTGGAGCATTTCGGGATGACGCGCCACCGCCTCCACGACGATGGGGTGCACCCCCTCGCCGCCGGCTTCGATATGCGCCAGAAACGCCCGCTTCATGCGGGGCTCCCAGAACTTCTTGATATGCGAGGCGATATCGGCCAGCGCCTCTTCACGATCGGGCATCGCCTCGAAAAAGCTGCCGATCTGGTTGGCCATCTTGACCAGGTTCTCGATATGCATGCCAGACCCTTATCCAGTATGTAGTCGGTGAGGATGGCTGTAGACCACCATGGTGCCGCCCCGCACGAAGCCGGCCAGCGTGATGCCTGCCGTGTCGGCCAGGCGCACCGCCATGGCCGTCGGGCCGGACACCGCCGCCAGCACGCCCGCGCCGATGGCGGCGGTCTTCTGCACCATCTCGTAGCTCGCGCGGCTGGTCACGATGACCGCGCCGCGCGCAATGTCTTCCTGGCCGCCGCGGGCCAATGCGCCGGCCAGCTTGTCCAGCGCGTTGTGCCGGCCCACGTCCTCGCGCACCAGCGCGATTTCGCCATCGGGCCGCATCCACGCCGCGGCATGCGTGGCGCCAGTGTCGCGCAGCAGCGCCTGGCGCTTGTGCAGCACCGCGAACGCATGCTCGAACACGCGCGGATCGAACTCGGCCTGGCTGCGCACCGGTTCCGGCATGCGCACGACCTCGTCCAGCGATTCGGTGCCGCAGAGTCCGCACCCGGTACGCCCGGCCATGGCCCGCCGGCGGCCCTTGAGTTCGACGAAGGCGCCAGTGGCAATCTCCACCTTGACCGTGATGCCTTGCGTGCTGGCCTCCAGGTCGACGCCGTAGATGTCGCTGGCGGCCTGCACTATGCCTTCGCTGAGGCTGAAGCCCAGCGCGAAGTCCTCCAGATCGGCCGGCGTGGCCAGCATCACCGCGTGGGAGATGCCGTTGAACTCCAGCGCCACCGGCACTTCCTCGGCCAGATGGTCCACTTCGGCCGTCATCACGCCGTGACGCCAGCGGCTGACAGGGAACGTGCGCTGCGCCGGCACCTCGTCGGTGCCGGCCGCGCTGTCCGGAGATGGCACGTCGCGTTTCATCGCCGCTCCCTGGGTCAGCCCGCCTGCGCCGTCTCGCTGGCCGCGCGCAGGTGCCCCAGCTGCTCTTCGTTGAACGCCTGGTAGTTGCGCTGCCAGGTGGACGGCTGCGCCACCGGCATCACCTGCACCGCCGTCACCTTGTACTCGGGGCAGTTCGTGGCCCAGTCCGAGTTGTCGGTGGTAATCACGTTGGCGCCCGACTCGGGGAAGTGGAAGGTCGTGTAGACCACCCCCGGTTGCATGCGCTGGCTGACGATGGCCCGCAGCACGGTCTCGCCGGCCCGGCTCTGGACGCCCACCCAGTCGCCATCCTTGATGCCACGCTCTTCGGCATCGTGCGGATGGATTTCCAGCCGGTCCTCGTCGTGCCAGTGCACGTTGTGCGTGCGCCGCGTCTGCGCGCCCACGTTGTACTGCGACAGGATGCGGCCGGTGGTCAGCAACAGCGGATACTTCTGCGTCACCTTCTCGTCGGTCGGCACGTACTTGGTGATGATGAACTTGCCCTTGCCGCGCACGAAGCCGTCGACGTGCATGGTCGGCGTGCCCTGCGGCGCCTCGGCGTTGCACGGCCACTGCACGCTGCCCAGTTCGTCGAGCTTCTGGTAGCTCACGCCCGAGAACGTCGGCGTCAGGCGCGCAATCTCGTCCATGATCTCGGACGGATGGCTGTATTCCATCGGATAGCCCAGCGCCTTCGACAGCAGCAGCGTCACTTCCCAGTCCGAATACCCGGCCTGCGGCGGCATCACCTTGCGCACGCGCGAGATGCGGCGCTCGGCGTTGGTGAACGTGCCGTCCTTTTCCAGGAACGACGAACCGGGCAGGAACACGTGCGCGTACTTGGCCGTCTCGTTCAGGAAGATGTCCTGCACGACGATGCATTCCATCGACGACAGCGCCTCGGCCACGTGCTGGGTGTTCGGGTCGGACTGGACGATATCCTCGCCCTGGCAGTACAGGCCCTTGAACGTGCCGGTCAGCGCGGCCTCGAACATGTTCGGGATACGCAGGCCCGGCTCGGGATTGATGCCCACGCCCCAGGCGGCCTCGAAGCTGCTGCGCACGGTCGAATCCGACACATGGCGATAGCCCGGCAGTTCGTGCGGGAACGATCCCATGTCGCACGAACCCTGCACGTTGTTCTGGCCGCGCAGCGGGTTCACGCCCACGCCTTCGCGCCCGACGTTGCCCGTGGCCATGGCCAGGTTGGCAATGCCCATCACCGTGGTGGAGCCCTGCGCGTGTTCCGTCACGCCCAGGCCGTAGTAGATGGCCGCATTGCCGCCGGTGGCGTAGAGCCGCGCGGCGCCGCGCAGCGTTTCGGCCGGCACGCCGGTGGATGCCTCAAGCACTTCCGGCGAATTCTCGGGCAGTGCCACGAAGTCGCGCCATTGCTGGAACGCGCGGTCTTCGCAACGCTCGGCGATGAACTGCTCGGCCAGCAGGCCTTCGGTGACGATCACGTGGGCCATCGCCGTGACCACGGCAACGTTGGTACCCGGGCGCAGCTGCAGGTGATAGTCGGCCCGGATGTGCGGCGAATCCACCAGATCGATCTGGCGCGGATCGACGACGATCAGCTTGGCGCCGGCGCGCAGGCGGCGCTTCATGCGCGAGCCGAACACCGGGTGACCGTCGGTCGGGTTGGCGCCGATGACCATGATCACGTCGGACTTGGCCACCGAGCGGAATGTCTGCGTGCCCGCCGATTCGCCCAGCGTGGTCTTCAGGCCGTAGCCGGTCGGCGAATGGCAAACCCGTGCGCAGGTATCGACGTTGTTGTTGCCGAACGCCGCCCGCACCAGCTTCTGTACCAGGTAGCCTTCCTCGTTGGTGCAGCGCGACGACACGATGCCGCCGATCGAATCGGTGCCATGCTCGGCCTGGATGCGCTTGAACTGCGAGGCGGCGTAGCCGATGGCCTCTTCCCACGACACTTCGCGCCACGGATCGGTGATCTTCGCGCGGATCATCGGCTTGAGGATGCGGTCCTTGTGCGTGGCATAGCCCCAGGCAAAGCGGCCCTTCACGCAGGCGTGGCCTTCATTGGCCGCCCCGTCCTTGTGCGGGACCATGCGCACCACCTCGTTGCCCTTCATCTCGGCCTTGAACGAGCAGCCCACGCCGCAGTACGCACACGTGGTCACCACGTTGTGCGACGGCTGGCCCAGCTGGATCACCGAGGTCTCGGTCAGCGTGGCGGTCGGGCAGGCCTGCACGCACGCGCCGCACGACACGCAGTCCGATTCCATGAACGGCTGGCTGGTGCCGGCGGACACGCGCGAATCAAAGCCCCGGCCGCTGATGGTCAGCGCGAAGGTGCCCTGGGTTTCCTCGCAGGCACGCACGCAGCGGTTGCAGACGATGCACTTGGACGGGTCGTACGTGAAGTACGGGTTCGACTCGTCCTTCTTCATGTGCGTGTGGGTGGCGATCGGGGCGGCACCGCCGGCGCCGTCCGCGTAGCGCACTTCGCGCAGGCCCACCACGCCAGCCATGTCCTGCAGTTCGCAGTTGCCGTTGGTCGGGCAGGTCAGGCAGTCCAGCGGGTGATCGGAGATATAAAGCTCCATCACGCCACGGCGCAGTTCGCCAAGCTTGCCGCTCTGCGTGCGCACCTTCATGCCCGGTTCCACGGGGGTGGTGCACGAGGCCGGATAGCCGCGCCGGCCTTCGATCTCCACCAGGCACAGCCGGCAGGAGCCGAACGGTTCCAGCGAATCGGTGGCGCAGAGCTTGGGCACGCCAATGCCGGCTTCGGCAGAGGCGCGCATGACGGAGGTGCCGGCCGGCACGGTGACGGATACCCCATCGATCTCCAGCGTGACCAGAGTGTCGGAATCGATGGCCGGGGTGCCGTAGTCGAAATCGTCGCGAGCGTTCAAGGGATGTCTCCCGTAATGCACTGCTTTTTGTGGATGCGCGCGCCCCTGAGAGGCACGTCGTTCTTGAATACCGTTCAGGCCGCGCGGGCAGGCTTGGCGGACAACCCGAAGTCCTCGGGGAATTCGTTCAGCGCGGACAGCACCGGGTACGGCGTCATGCCGCCCATCGCGCACAGCGAACCCGCCAGCATCGTGTCGCACAGGTCGCGCACCAGCGCCACATGCTTCACGGGCTGGTCGCCGGCGATGATGCGGTCGATCACCTCGACGCCACGCGTCGATCCGATCCGGCACGGCGTGCACTTGCCGCAAGACTCGATGGCGCAGAACTCCATGGCGTAGCGCGCCATCTTTGCCATGTC
Organism: Ralstonia sp. 25mfcol4.1; assembly: GCF_900104095.1. Taxonomy (GTDB): domain Bacteria; phylum Pseudomonadota; class Gammaproteobacteria; order Burkholderiales; family Burkholderiaceae; genus Cupriavidus. The sequence goes on from NZ_FNJO01000002.1 coordinate 385,446, forward strand.
GACGGTCTCGTCGAACACGACGATGCCGCCGTGACCCACCACCGCGCCGAACGCGGCATACGCCTCGTAGTCGAGCGGTGCATCGAAGCGCGACTCGGGCAGGTAGGCACCCAGCGGGCCGCCCACCTGCACGGCCCGGATGGCACGGCCGCTGCGGGTGCCGCCGCCAAAGTCGAACATCAACTCGCGCAGCGTCACGCCGAACGCCTTTTCCACCAGACCGCCCTGCCGGATATTGCCGGCCAGCTGGAACGGCAGCGTGCCGCGCGAGCGGCCCATGCCGTAGTCCTGGTAGAACTTGGCGCCCCGCGCCAGGATCACCGGCACCGTGGCCAGCGAAATCACGTTGTTGATCACGGTGGGCTGGCCGAACAGCCCCTTCAGCGCCGGCAGGGGCGGCTTGGCACGCACCACGCCCCGCTTGCCTTCCAGGCTTTCCAGCAGCGCGGTTTCCTCGCCGCATACATAGGCGCCGGCGCCCTTGCGGACTTCCAGCGTGAACCGCTTGCCGCTGCCCCGGATGTTGTCGCCCAGCCAGCCGGCCTGCGTGGCGGTGGCGATGGCGGCCTCGGTGGCGGCAATCGCGTGAGGGTATTCGGAACGCGTGTAGATGTAGCCGGACTCGGCGCCCACGGCCAGGCCCGCGATCGTCATGCCCTCGATCAGCATGAACGGGTCGTCTTCCATGACCATGCGGTCCGAGAACGTGCCCGAGTCACCTTCATCGGCGTTGCAGACGATGTACTTGACCGGCGACTGCGCGGCCAGCACGGTCTTCCACTTGATGCCGGTAGGAAACGCCGCGCCGCCCCGGCCGCGCAGGCCCGAGTCCAGCACTTCCTGCACGATCTGCCCGGGTGCCATGGTCAGCGCCCGGGTCAGGCCGGCATAGCCTTCGTGGGCGATGTAGTCGTCGAGCGACAGCGGATCGGTGATGCCCACGCGGGCAAAGGTCAGGCGCTCCTGCTGCTTGAGGAACGGAATCTCGTCGGTCAGGCCAAGCGCCAGCGCGTGCTGGCCGCCGGTCAGGAAACCGGCATCGAACAGCACGGCGACGTCGTCTTCCGTCACCGGGCCGTACGCGGTGCGTCCGGCAGCGGTCTGCACCTCGACCAGCGGTTCCAGCCAGAACATGCCGCGCGAGCCGTTGCGCACGATGCGCACGTCGGCGCCGCGCCGTGCGGCTTCGGCGGCGATGGCCTGCGCGACCTCGTCGGCACCCAGCGCCAGCGCGGTGGAATCGCGCGGAACGAAGATGGTGGTGGTCATGCGCGGGCCTCCTCGCTTTCGCGGACGGCATCGACAAGCTTGTCGAACCGCTTGGCATCGACGCGCGCGTGGATGCGGTCGCCGATCATCATCGACGGGCCGGTGGCACACTGCCCCAGGCAGTAGACCGGCTCCAGCGTATATTGGCCGTCGGCCGTGGTCTCGTGGAAGTCGCAGCCAAGCTTGCGGCAGGCGTGTTCGGCCAGCGCGTCGGCACCCACCGACTGGCAGGCTTCGGCTCGGCACACCTGCACGACATGGCGGCCGGCAGGCTGCTCGCGAAAATGGTGATAGAACGTGATGACGCCATGCACTTCGGCACGCGACAGGTTCAGGGCCTTGGCGATGACCGGCACGGCATCGGCCGGGATATAGCCCTGGGTGTCCTGGATCTCGTGCAGAATCGGCAGCAACGCGCCAGGCATGTCACGCCTGGCTGCGACGATGCGCGCGATATCTGCGGAATCCGTCCGGCCATTGCCGGCTGGCGCCGTGGGGATGGCGGTGTCTGGCATGCTGTCTCCATTTTGTTCTGTCGGTTCCGAAACCGGCTTTTTTATTCATATTCCGGAACATCACAACGGGCTTTTTGGCCTCTTTATGCGACTATAGAACCGTGTTTTGCACCGTTCAATATGCTATTTTCCGCATATGCTACGCATTTCGATCCTTCCGCACCTGCAGATCCGCGACGACGCCGCCCCGGCACCCGCGCCAGCACTGGATGTATCGCGCCTGGTGGCCCTGCTGGGCCTGATCGAATCCACGGGAAATATCGCCCAGTCGGCCGAGGCCATGGCGTTGTCATATCGCTACGCGTGGGGCATCCTGCGCGATGCCGAGACGCTTTTCGGCGGCGCGCTGATCGCCAAGACGCGGGGCCGAGGGTCTACCCTGACACCGCTGGCGCAACAGCTGGTGTGGGCCAGCAAGCGCATTGCCGCGCGCCTGTCGCCCACGCTCGACAGCCTGGCCTCCGAACTCGAGATCGAACTCAAGAAGCTGATGGCGGCCAGCGATCCGGCCGTGCGCATCCACGCCAGCCATGGCTTTGCCGTGGCCGCGCTGCGCGACTTCCTGGACGAACAGAAGGTGCGCCACGACCTCAAGTACTGCGGCAGCCTGGAGGCCGCCGCCGCGCTGTCCGAGGGCGCCTGCGACGTGGCTGGCTTCCACGTGCCGGTGGGCGAGTTCGAGGAAGAGACGCTGCGCGGCTTCTCGCGCTGGCTGCACCCCGAAAAGCATTGCCTGATCCACCTGGCCACGCGCCAGCAGGGGCTGTTCGTCCGCCCCGGCAATCCGCTGAACATCCGCTCGCTGGAAGACCTGACGCGCGCCGACGTGCGCTTCGTCAACCGGCAACTGGGGTCCGGCACCCGCCTGCTGCTGGACTTGATGCTGGCGCGGCGCGGCATCGACAGCAGCCGCATCGAAGGCTTCAGCAACGGCGAATTCACGCACGCGGCCGTGGCCGCCTACATCGGCAGCGGCATGGCGGATGTGGGCTTCGGCGTGGAAACGGCGGCCCGGCGCTTCAACCTGGAGTTCGTGCCGGTGCTCAAGGAACGCTACTTCTTCGCACTGGAAACGGAAGCCCTGCACAGCCCGGCGCTGCAGGGCGCGGTATCGGCCATGAAGAGCGGCAGCTTCCGCGAACGCGTCAATGCCCTGCCCGGCTACGACGGCGAACTGACCGGCACGGTGCAGACGTTCGCCGAGGCGTTTCCCGGGGTGGTGTTGTAGGCCGCAACGCGCGTTCCCCGGCTATCGCCAACAAAAAGGGCCCCGTCTCCGGGGCCCTGTTCCATGGCGCGGATCCGCCTCCGGATCAATACACCACCACCGACAGCACCACGCCGGCCGGCAGGCGCACCTTGTCGCTGTACACGCCGCCGCTGGCGCTGCGCGGTGCGATGTAGCTGCCGTAGCTCTGGATCATCGACGGTGCGGTGGCCGGCAACTTGCGCAGCGCCGTGTACGCGGCGCCGGACGGATCGATTTCCGGCAGCGTGTACGTGCCGTCAGACCATTGCGGATAGCCGAAGCCGCCTGGCGTGCGCGCCAGCGGCATGTTGCTGTTGGTGGTGGCGCGCCAGTTGGTCAGGGCCAGATCGAAGGTCCAGCCACCGCCGGCGTAACTGATCGCTTCGCTGAGCACCGCCTTGGAACCCGCCCGCTGGCGGGTCAGCAGGTCGCGGAAGAAGCCGATGCCCAGTTGCCGGTTCAGGAAGCCGCCAAAGCTGCCGGACACCGCATAGCTCTCGCACGACACGCCGAAGCCCGTGAACGCCGTCAGGTTGCAGTTGTAGTCGCTGTAGCGGTAGTAGTCCGGCAGGCGGACGTCGCGGATCGGGTTGTAGTTCGAGACGATGGCGCCGCTCAGGAAGTCCTCCATCTGCATCGCGGTCATTTCCTCTAGCCAGGTGTCGTAGGCGTAATCGGCGCCCATGCTGATCTGGCGGCGATAGAAGTTCTGCATGTGCGTGCCTTCGTGCGCCATCGTGGTCTTGACCGACCGCAGGCCGTCCGCATTGCCCAGCGACAGCGTTTCGCTATCGAGGTACAGCGAGACCGACTCGTTGCTGTTCGCTTCCTTGGTCTTCAGGAAATTGTGCAGGCCCCAGAAGTAGCCCACGGTGCCGTAGGGCTTGCCGTCGCGGTTGAAGTTGAGCACGACGATATCCACCGGCACGCCGGCCGGCAGCATCGACGTACCGAACGCATTGGCACCCCAGACCCGCCCGCCCACGTTGAGCAGGCGATCGTAGATCATGCTGCTGCCCGCGAAGGCGGTGGCCAGCTCGATTACGGTCGGATCCGGCACATTGGCCGCCTCGGCGGTTTCCACCCAGACGTTGACGATGGTGCCGTCGCTGGCGGTGACCTGCTTGCGCAGCGTGGCGGCACGCTGGGTACCGTCCGTGTGATACCAGCTGCGGGTGGCGCCTTCCGCCAGGCCCGCGGTGCCGATGGACGCCGCCAGCGGCGCCGGCACGCCCAGCGTGCTTAGCATGGGATCGCCCGACGAGCGCGTGGCATCGACCCAGCCCTTGCGGTTGTACTCGCCAATGGCGCGCTGGGCCGTTTCGTCGGCGGACGCCTGGCTCAGCGCCTGCGGCGCGATCATCTCCGCCGCCACCTGCGACGACAGGCCGGCCGGCATGGCCACCGCGGCATCGCCCTGATTGGACAGTTGCAGCCAGATCGACCTGCCGGCCACGCCGGAGATCGCGTATTGCACGTCGACCGGCGAACCGGTTCTGTTCGAGTAGCCCCAGATTCCCGCACTGGAACCCGCGTAGCTGCTGACGCTGGCGGCGCCGCAGGCGGTGCAGGACAGGTCCAGGCCGGTCACGGGCACGGGCTGCGGGGTTGTGGCGGTGCTGGTGGTCGCGGCCTGCGTGGAGGCGGCGCTGTCGCCGCCGTCACCGCCCCCGCCGCAAGCGGCCAGGGCAAGCGCGGCCAGGGCCGCAAGGCAGGTCAATCCGGTAGGAAAACGATGGCGCGTGCCGGCACGCGGGGTCATGCGACGCATTGGGTGGCTCCGAAACTAAGCGGTCTCCCGGACCGGGCGCGCGCATCGCGCCCGATCGGAGTGGTCACCCAATAACGACGCGGAACGCAGCAGGTTTAGCGCCGTTACATCGCTTTTCAGCGATGGTTCGAGCCAACAGCCGTTTCAATCTGTCGTGATACGCACGCAGGCCGGCCGCGTGCGCCCGTGTCCTCCGTCAATAGACTTCGGGAATGATCATGTTGTCCGGCACCGGCTGGCGGACATAGTCGGCATGCCGCTCGCGCTCGGGCAGTACGATGGACGGCTGCGCCGGCTCCACATAAGGCATCTGCTGCAGCAGGTGGTGGATGCAGTTCAGCCGGGCGCGCTTCTTGTCCACGGCCTGCACGACCCACCAAGGCGCCTCGGAAATGTGCGTGCGCTCCAGCATGATCTCCTTGGCGCGCGTGTAGTCTTCCCAGCGTCGGCGCGACTCCAGGTCCATCGGGCTCAGCTTCCACTGCTTGAGCGGGTCGTGGATGCGGCTCAGGAAGCGCATGTGCTGCTCGTCGTCGGTGATCGAGAACCAGTACTTGATCACCTGGATACCCGAACGTACCAGCATCCGCTCGAACTCGGGCACGGAGCGGAAGAATTCCTCGTACTGCTCGTCGGTGCAGAACCCCATCACGTGTTCCACACCGGCGCGGTTGTACCAGCTGCGGTCAAAGAGCACCATTTCGCCCGCGGCGGGCAGATGCGACACATACCGCTGGAAGTACCACTGGGTGCGCTCGCGGTCGTTTGGCGCCGGCAACGCGGCCACGCGGCAGACGCGCGGATTCAGCCGCTGCGTGATGCGCTTGATCACGCCGCCCTTCCCGGCCGCGTCGCGCCCTTCGAACAGGATCACCACCTTGTGGCCCGTGGCCACCACCCAGCTCTGCAGCTTCACCAGTTCGCCCTGCAGCCGGAACAGTTCGCGGAAATAGAGATGACGCTCGGCGCGCTCGGCTTCGTCGCCGTTGAGATTGCTGTTGTCGCCGGGGCCACCTGCCTCGCCCGCCAGCACCCGCTGTACCAGCAGCGGATCGCGGTCTTCCAGCTCCAGTTCGAGCTCTTCGTCGTAGTAGTCCGCCACCTCGCGGTGAATGCGCCGGATCAGGGCTTCGTCGTTGTAGTCCATGGCTTTCCTCCATTGCGCGCGCCGAACGGCGTGCGCCTTGGTGACCGATCGTACGCCTGCAGTATGGCAATTTTATGAACTGTCACAGAGGCATCATGCATCACATCATGCCGATTTCCTGCTTGCGGAACGCCCAGCGCCCGGCCAGTACCGTGAAGCTGGCCACCAGCACCACCAGCACCCAGAACCCGTGCGGATGCCCGGCCAGCGGAACCCCGCCCACGTTCATGCCAAAGAAGCCGGCCACGATGTTGATCGGCAGCGCCAGCACCGTGACCAGCGTCAGCGTGAACAGCGTGCGGTTGGTCTGTTCGTTGAGCTTGGCGGCGATCTCTTCCTGCAGCAGCTTGATGCGTTCCACCAGCGCGGCCAGGTCGTTGAGCACCAATGAGAATTCTTCGGTCGATTCGCGCAATTCCTGCAAATCGGTTTCGAGCAGCCACGCGGGCGGCCGGTTCAGCAGCCGGAACAGCGCGCCGGGCTCCGGAGCCAGCAGCCGCTGCAGGCGCACCAGGCCGCGCCGCATGGCGCCCAGGTCCGCCCGGTTCGACTGCAGCCGCTGCGACAGCAGCTGGTCTTCGATCTGGTCTACGCTAACACCCGTCTCGCGCACGATCTGTACCAGCACGTCGGCCTGGTCCTGCAGCAGGTGCACCACCAGGTTCAGCGGCGACCGGAACCGCTCGCCACGCCGCACGGCGGCGCGCAGCCGGTCCACCGAGCGCAGCGGGCGCGCGCGGGCGGTCACCACCAGCCGGTGGTCGGCATGCGCCCAGAGCGTGGAAATGTCGGTCGAAGCCACGCCGAAGTTGTAGATCACGTCGTTGACCACGGCCAGCAGCGCGGCATCCTGGCGTTCGATGCGGGTCGAATGGGAACCCTGCCGCAGCGCCTCGAAGAAATCGGCGGGCAAGCCCAGCTGGCCGCGCATCCAGCGCTCGCAGGCGCTGTGCGACAGGTTGAAGTGCAGCCAGACGAACGGGCGCTCGGTCTGCTCCACCGCGTCGTCCGGGCCCGCCGCCGGATGCTCGCGCAGCCAGGCGGCGGCGGCGCTGGAATCGATCTCGCGCCCCGGCCGCCCCGGTTCGAACAGGAAACCGCTGACCAGACCGACCGGGTCGGAACCATAGCCGGCTTCGACAATGCCCGATTGCATGCAAACTCCATTCACGTTGCCTCGCGTGACGTTATCACGCCGCCATGACGCCCGGTGCGGCGGCCGCGCCCGTTGTACCTGCCTGCAACACCTGCTCCATTCTGGAACACCCCGCCGCCCCGGCCACCCGCGGGCGCTGTCCGCCATCCCGCATGGCAGCGTCGGGCACAGCCCCGGCACGGCGCTTGCAGTCGGTCCCGGCGTGCCCATGGCACGACCAACGACATTCCAGAAAGCATCCGATCGATCCGATCGACAAGTGGAGCGAGACATGAACATGGCTGAAATTGCCCAGCTGGGCGTGCCCTACCCGTTCAAGGAACAGTACGACAACTACATTGGCGGCGCCTGGGTGCCGCCGGCTGACGGCCGGTATTTCGAAGCTGTCACGCCGCTCACCGGCAAGCCGTTCACGCGCGTACCGCGCTCGAACGAAAAGGACGTGGAAGCCGCGCTGGACGCCGCCCATCGCGCCCGCGCCGCGTGGGGACGCACGTCCACCGCCGAGCGCGCGAACCTGCTGAACCGCATCGCCGACCGTATCGAGGCCAACCTTACGCTGCTGGCCGTGGCCGAGACCATCGACAACGGCAAGCCCGTGCGCGAGACGTCCGCTGCCGACCTGCCGCTGGCCGTCGACCATTTCCGCTACTTCGCGGGCTGCATCCGCGCCCAGGAAGGCACCATCTCGGAAATCGACCACGACACCATTGCCTATCACTTTCACGAGCCGCTTGGCGTGGTGGGTCAGATCATTCCGTGGAACTTCCCGCTGCTGATGGCCGTATGGAAGCTGGCCCCGGCGCTGGCGGCCGGCAACTGCGTGGTACTCAAGCCCGCCGAGCAGACGCCGGCATCGATCCTGGTGCTGATGGAACTGCTGCACGACCTGCTGCCCCCGGGCGTGATCAACGTCGTCAACGGCTTCGGCGTGGAAGCGGGCAAGCCGCTGGCCTCGAGCCCGCGCATCGCCAAGGTGGCCTTTACTGGCGAAACGACTACGGGCCGGCTGATCATGCAGTACGCCTCGCAGAACCTGATCCCGGTGACGCTGGAACTGGGCGGCAAGTCGCCGAACATCTTCTTCGAGGATGTGATGGCGGCCGACGACGCCTACTTCGACAAGGCGCTGGAGGGTTTTGCGATGTTCGCGCTGAACCAGGGCGAGGTCTGCACCTGCCCGTCGCGCGTGCTGATCCAGGAGTCGATCTACAAGGCGTTCATGGAGCGTGCGGTCAAGCGCGTGGAGGCGATCCGCCAGGGGCATCCGCTCGACACGTCGACGATGATCGGCGCGCAGGCGTCCGAAGAGCAGCTGCAGAAGATCCTGGCGTATATCGACATCGGCAAGCAGGAAGGCGCCCGCGTGCTGACCGGCGGCGAGCGCAAGGCCCTGGGGGGCGATCTGGCCGGCGGCTACTACGTCAAGCCGACGATCTTCGAGGGCCACAACAAGATGCGCATCTTCCAGGAGGAAATCTTCGGTCCCGTGGTCTCGGTCACGACCTTCAAGGACGAGGAAGAGGCGCTGGCGATTGCCAACGATACGCTCTACGGGCTGGGCGCCGGGGTGTGGACGCGCGACGGCGCGCGCACGTTCCGCATGGGCCGCGGCATCGAGGCCGGCCGCGTGTGGATCAACTGCTATCACGCCTATCCGGCCCATGCCGCGTTCGGCGGCTACAAGCAGTCGGGCGTGGGCCGCGAAAACCATCGGATGATGCTGGACCACTACCAGCAGACCAAGAACCTGCTGGTCAGCTACAACCCGAATCCGCTCGGATTCTTCTGACCCGCGAGGCGCGGCGGCGCGGGCCGGCCCGGTGCTAGCGCCGCCGGTAGATGGTATTGCGCGACACGCCAAGCTCGCGCGCTGCGGCGCTGACGTTGCCGCCGTGGCGCGCCAGCGCTTCGCGAATGCGCGCCGCTTCCCAATCGCGCATGCAGCCCGCGACGGCTTCGGCATCGCCGGTGGCCCGGTCGGCCGGCGCGGGCTGCATTGCCGCCTGCACGGCAAAGTCGTCCGGCAGATGCTCGACGCCGATCCTCGCCTCGCCTTCCGCCATCAATGCAGCGGTACGCAGCACGCTGGCCAGTTCGCGCAGGTTGCCCGGCCACGCATGCCGGCGCAGCAGCGCCAGCGCCGGCGCGGAGATCGCCTGCGGTCCGTGTTCGCATTCGTCCTGCAGGATGCGTAACACCAGCGCGTCGAAATCGCTGCGCCCGGCCAGCGGCGGCAAGGTCACGGCGAGCCCGTGGATGCGGTAGTAGAGATCCTCGCGGAACGTGCCGTCAGCCATCTGCGCGCGCAGGTCGCGGTGCGTGGCGCAGATGATCCGGATATCGACCGGCGTGCTGTGCGTGCCGCCCAGCGCCGTCACCGCGCGCTCCTGCAGCACGCGCACCAGCCTCACCTGCTGCGCCAGCGGCATGTCGCCGATCTCGTCCAGGAACAGCGTGCCGCCGTGCGCCTGCGCGATCTTCCCGGCGTGACCGCGTCGCCGCGCGCCGGTGAATGCGCCTTCTTCGTAGCCGAACAGCTCGGCCTCGATCAGCGTCTCGGGAATGGCCGCGCAGTTGACCGCCACGAACGGGCCGCTGGCCCGTGGCGAATCGGCATGCACGGCCCGCGCCAGCCATTCCTTGCCGGACCCGGTACGACCGAGGATCAGCAGCGGGATATCGCGCCCGCGCAGTCGCGCCACGTGCTGCAGCACGGCGCCCATGCAGGCATCGCCGGTGTCCAGGCGGGCCAGCGCGGACGACGGCTGCACCGCCGGCTGCGGCACGCGCAACGGGGCTGCAGCTTCGGCGCGATGCGACAACCGCGCGTAGATGCGCACGCCGCTCGGCAGCGCGAGGTCGCGCAGCAGCGTATCGGCGGTACCCGACGGCGGCATCGGCAGCCCAAACAGCTCCGTGAAGGTGGCGCCGGCCAGCACATCGGCGCTCATGCCAAGCTGGAACCACCCGCTGCGATTGGCGGCCAGGAAGGTGCCGTCGGACGCAAACGCGGCCATGCCCTCGAACAGCGTGCCGACCAGTTCGGGCCGGCCGTGAAAGCGCACCAGCAGCGCATCGGCAAACTGGGCGGCGAACAGCTGGTTCTCGATGGTCTGCGCCGACATGCGCACCAGCGCCATCGTATGCGGATGAAAACTGCGCGGGTCGCCGCTGACGTCGAGCGCGCCCAGCCAGTCACCCGTTGGGCTGGCAATCGGCGTACAGGAACAGGTGAGCTGGCGATGGGCGTGCAGAAAGTGCTCGTCGCCATGGATGATCGCCGAGCGCCCTTCGGCCAGCGCCGTGCCGATGGCGTTGGTGCCCTTGCTGGCCTCGGACCAAGACACGCCGGGCGCCAGCGCCACGTCGCGCGCACGCGCGGCAAAGCCGCCGCCATCGGCGTCGCCCACGCTATGCAGGATGACACCGCCGCTGTCGCTGAGCAGCACGAGGCTGTCGGTGCCGGCCACCTGCCGGTACAGGTCCGCCATCACGGGCAGCGCCAGGCGGTACAGCGCACGGTTGTCATCGACGCGTTCGCCGAGCGCGCGGCGGCTCAGCGGGTGATAGTCGGGAACTTGGGTGGCGTCGAGCCCGAAACCGGCCGAGCGGCCGTGTGCACGCCGCAGCAGTTCGCTGCGGCCGGCCACGTCATTGTGTCCGGCGGCAAGCACGTCGGCCTGCAGGGCATCCTGGAATGTCAGCGCATTGCGCATCGGCGGTCTCCTGGCTGGCGCTCTCGCCGCGATCAACACCAGGGCGGAGCCTCTCTGCCGGCGACCTTATCACAGCCTGCTGCGCGAGGCGGCCAACTTCTTGTAGAACGCGGCCCGGCTGATGCCCACGCGCGCAGCGGCCTCTGCGACGCGTCCGCCACATGCATCGAGCGCCTGGGCCAGGAACGCGGCCTCGAATTGCGCCATGGCCTCCGCGTAGGTCTGCGCGGGGGCTGCCGGCGCCGGCACGGACATGACGGCCTGAGGGGTCTCGGCTGCGGGCGCGGACGGCGCAGAAGGTGCGGAAGGTACGGAGGGTGCGGAAGGTACGGAAGGTACAGAGGGTACGGAAGGCGCCGACGGGGCGGAAGGTTCGCCCGCCGGCGTCGCGGCCTCGGCCACCGGCGCCGGACTGTTGCGGCGCGCGCCCAGCAGCGGCGCCAGCGTGGCCGCGTCCACCGAATCCTCGTCGCACAGCATCACCACGCGTTCCAGCACGTTGCGCAGTTCGCGCACATTGCCGGGCCAGTCATAGTCGTACAGAAGCCGCAGGGCGTCGTCGCGCAGCCCCATCGGATGGCGCTCGGCCTTGATGCTCAGCTCCTCGACGATGGCGTAAACCAGCGGCAGCAGGTCTGCCTTGCGTTGCCGCAGCGGCGGCAGGTCGATCGACAGCACATTGAGCCGGTAATAGAGATCGGCGCGAAAGCGGCCTTCGGCCACCAGCGCCGGCAGGTCTGCGGACGTGGCCGCGATGATCCGCACGTCGCTACGCACGATGCGGTTCGACCCCAGCGGCTCGAATTCGCGGTCCTGCAGGGCGCGCAGCAGCTTGCTTTGCAGCGCCAGCGGCATATCGCCGATTTCGTCCAGGAACAGCGTGCCGCCGTCGGCCAGCTCGAACTTGCCGACCCGCCCCTTGCGGTCCACGCCCGTGTAGGCGCCCGGCGCAGCGCCGAAGAACTCCACTTCCAGCAACGTATCGGGGATGGCTGCCACGTTGACGGTGACCAGCGGCCGCTCGGCACGCGCCGAACCCGCGTGGATGCCGTGCGCCAGCAGTTCCTTGCCCGTGCCCGTTTCACCGAGCAGCAGCACCGGCGACTCCACCAGCGCGGCCCGCCGGGCCTGGCGCTTGACCTCCTGGGCCGCCGGGCTGGCACCGACGAAACTGGCGAACGTGTACTTGGCCCGGCGCGCGTGATCGAGCGAACGGCGCGCCGCCGCCAGTTCGGCCTGGGCCCGCGAGTAATGCGCAAAGATCGGCGTCAGCGCCTTGAGTTCATCGAACAGCGCGAACCCTACCCCGCCGATGGTGCGGCCGCTGTCGTCCTTGATCGGCAGGCGCGTGACGATCATCGGTTCGCGGTCGGTTTCGAGCAGGTCAAGCAGGATCGGCTTGCCCGTAGTCACTACCTCGCGCATCAGGCTGTTCGGAATCACCTGCTCGCAATCGAGTCCGATTGCGTCCTGCGGGTTGGTGAACCCGAAGCGCGCCGCATAGCGTTTGTTGATCCAGACCACGCGCGCGTGCTCGTCCACCACGAACGTGCCTTCGCTGAAGTTTTCAAAGGTGCGGAACAGCGACTCCATGGCGCGTCGCGCCACGTAGTCGTAGTCGAACAGCAGGGCGCCACCTGGGTCGGCGATCTTGTGCATGGCTGCGGGTCCGGGAAGGGTTGTCTCGATTTGTAGACGCGAAGTGTCTCACAACGGAGACTCCGACGCCGTGCGTATCGCTTGCTTTGTCTCAATGATGAGACAAGGGGAGGCAGACTACACTATTTGCGCCGTATTCTTAACTTTTGAATGTGGCACGGAGCCTGCTAATGAAGCGGTCCCCTGTCATCTGCACAGGGGACCCTCGCATTACACGGCACCGGGGTAACCTGCCACGGCTCGACCGCATTCAAGAACAAGCAATGGAGACCTCATGTCTTTTGTCATAGTGCTCGCCGCACTGGCCTTTCTCATGTTCGCCGCCTATCGCGGCTACAGCGTGATCCTCTTCGCGCCGCTGGCTGCGCTGGGCGCGGTGCTGCTGACCGACCCGTCGGCCGTGGCGCCCGTGTTTTCCGGCATCTTCATGGAGAAGATGGTCGGCTTCGTCAAGCTGTACTTCCCGGTGTTCATGCTCGGTGCCGTGTTCGGCAAGGTCATCGAACTGTCGGGCTTCTCCGAGTCGATCGTGGCCGCGGCCATTCGCTACATCGGCCGCTCGCGCGCCAACGCGGTGATCGTGGCGGTCTGCGCGCTGCTGACCTACGGCGGCGTGTCGCTGTTCGTGGTGGTGTTCGCGGTCTACCCGTTTGCCGCCGAGCTTTACCGCCAGAGCAACATCCCCAAGCGCCTGATGCCGGGTGCCATCGCGCTGGGCGCGTTCTCGTTCACGATGGATTCGCTGCCGGGCACGCCGCAGATCCAGAACATCATCCCGACCACGTTCTTCAAGACCACCTCGTGGGCCGCCCCTGCGCTGGGCGTGGCGGGCTCGCTGTTCATCATCATCGTCGGCCTGTCGTATCTGGAATGGCGCCGCCGCGCGGCTGCCGCCCGTGGCGAGGGCTACGGCACGAACCTGCTGAACGAGCCGCAGCGCGTGGAAGGCGGCAAGCTGCCGCCGCCGCTGCTGGCCATCCTGCCGCTGGTAGTGGTGGGGGTGTCCAATTTCTGGCTCACGCGGATGATCCCGCTCTGGTACGGCCAGTCCAACAGCGTGTCGCTGCCGGGCCTGCCCAAGCCGGTGGAAACCAAGATCGCCAGCGTGACCGCCATCTGGGCCGTGGAAGGCGCCCTGCTGCTGGGCATCGTCATCGTGCTGCTGACCGCATTCGGCGCCGTCAAGGCCCGCTTTGCCGAGGGCACCAAGAGCGCCGTGTCGGGCGCGCTGCTGGCGTCGATGAATACGGCATCGGAATACGGCTTTGGCGGCGTCATCGCCGCGCTGCCGGGCTTCCTGGTGGTCAGCGACGCCCTGCGCAGCATTCCGAATCCGCTGGTCAACGCCGCCGTGTCGGTCAGCACGCTGGCCGGCATTACCGGCTCCGCATCGGGCGGCATGAGCATTGCACTGGCTGCCATGTCCGACGTGTTCATCCAGGGCGCGCAGGCCGCGCAGATTCCGCTGGAAGTGCTGCACCGCGTGGTGTCGATGGCCAGCGGCGGCATGGACACGCTGCCGCACAACGGCGCGGTGATCACGCTGCTGGCCGTGACCGGCCTCACGCACCGCGAGTCGTACCGCGACATCTTCGCCATCACGCTGATCAAGACGATGGCCGTGTTCTTCGTGATCTTCGTGTTCTACGCGACCGGTCTGGTCTGACCGCACCCAGGAAAGCATCATGGTCAATCTGCATGGCAAGACCGCGCTGGTCACCGGCTCCACGAGCGGCATCGGCCTGGGTATCGCCCAGGCGCTGGCGCAGGCCGGCGCCAATATCGTGCTCAATGGCTTCGGCGACATCGACGCCGCCCTGGCAAGCATCCGCACCCTCGGTGCCGAAGTGATCCACCACGCCGCCGACATGCGTCGCCCCGACGAGATCGAGGCCATGTTCGCGCTGGCGACCGGTCGATTCGGCGGTGTCGATGTGCTGGTCAACAATGCCGGCATCCAGCATGTGTCGCCCGTCGAGGATTTCCCGGTGCAGAAGTGGGACGACATCCTGGCGATCAACCTGACGTCGGCCTTCCATACGTCGCGCCTGGCGTTGCCGGGCATGCGCGCCGCCAACTGGGGCCGCATCGTCAACATCGCCTCGGTGCATGGGCTGGTGGGCTCCGCCGGCAAGTCGGCCTATGTGGCCGCCAAGCACGGGCTGGTGGGCCTGACCAAGGTCACCGCGCTGGAAACGGCCGCCACCGGCATCACCTGCAACGCGATCTGCCCGGGCTTCGTCCTGACGCCGCTGGTCGCCGCCCAGATCGACGCGATTGCCCAGCGCGACGCCATCACCGCCGAGGCCGCGCAGGCCCGCCTGCTGTCGGACAAGCAGCCCTCCGGGCAATTCGTCACGCCCGAGCAACTGGGCAATCTGGTGCTGATGCTGTGCTCGCCGTTCGGCGATCAGGTGCGCGGCGCCGCCTGGGCGATGGATGGGGGCTGGACGGCGCAATAGCCGTCTGCTCCCCTCGTCGCCTGATCGATGGCCCCGGCACCCCGCCGGGGCCATTTTTTTCGCATAATCGGCTGCCAGCTTGTATGCTTCTGGCGTCAGTCCCCCCCGTTGGCCGTTAGCCTGCGCAGGCTGCGGCAAGCGCTCCCCGGTCGGAACGTAACCTCCGCACGCCCATGGCACGCCAGAAAATCGACCTGCGAACCCTGATCCTGGGCCTGACGCTGACAGCGTGCGTGGTCACGCTGGCCAACTGCCTCTACGCCGCGTACCGGATCGAGCGGCAAACGCTGGTGGAGCGGTCGCTGGAGGCCAACCGCGCCTACAGTGCGCGCGTTGCGTCCTCGATCGACGGGTTCCTGCGCGAAGCGCAGTTTCGGTTCCAACAAGCCGGCGAACGGCTTGCCGATCGCTTCGACGACCCCGAAGCCCGCCACGACGCCCTGGAGCGGCTGACTTCGCTGGGCCAGGATTTCGACGCCGTCGCCATCGTCAATGCCGAGGGCCGCATCGTCGCCGCCCTGCCCGAGACACTGCATCTTGAGCAACGCACGGTCGAGTCGCCGGAACAGATCAGCGCGGTCCGTGGGCGCAAGCCAATGGTCAGCAACGCGTATCAGTCGATTGCCGGCAACCTGGTGATCTTTGTCTCGGTGCCGATCTTCGACCGCCATGGCACTTATCTGGGGCTGATCGGCGGATCGATCCACCTGCTGAAGGGCGGCCGGCTCAATGAACTGATGAGCCACCATTTTTTTCTGACCGATTCCGAAGTCTACGTGGTGGATGGCCGGCGCCAGCTGCTGTTCCATCCGGCCACGGCGCGGATCGGTTCGGTCGCGGCCGCCAATCCGGCCACCGAACATGCGCTGAGCGCCGGGCAAGGCAGCGTGGAAACGGTGGACGCCGCAGGCCACGCCATGCTGGCGGGCTATGCCAGCATCCCCACCGCGCACTGGGCCATCGTGAGCCAGCAGCCGCTGGCTTCGGTGCTGGCACCGGTCGACATGCTGATGAAACGGTTTCTGGTCGCCAGCGCGCCGATTGCCGCGATCGGCTTCGTGCTGGTCTGGATCCTGACGCGATACATTGCCAGGCCGCTGCGCCAGCTGGCCGACAGCACCACGTCCACGGGCCTGATCGAAAGCACCGGCTCCGTGGCGCAGGTCAATGCCTGGTACTTCGAGGCCAGCCATCTGAAGCAGGCGCTGCTGCACGGCATCGACCTGGCCAGGACGCAAGTGACGGGGCTCGAGATCGCGTCGCAGACAGACCCGCTGACCGGACTGCTCAATCGCCGCGCGCTGGAAGCCAGCATGGCGGCCCTGGAGGCCAGCGGCCAGCAGGTGGCCGTGATTGTGCTCGACATCGACCACTTCAAGCGGGTCAACGACACCTACGGCCATGATGTTGGCGACGTCGTGCTGCAACGGCTGGCAGAGATGATGCGACAGGTGAGCCGCTCCACCGACCTGGCGTTCCGGGTGGGCGGCGAGGAATTCCTGATGCTGCTGCCCGACATGCATGCCGGGTCCGCACGCGAGGCCGCGGAGCGCCTGCGGCGGCTGGTCGAGCAGACCGCCATCGAACCGGTCGGTCACATCACCATATCGCTGGGCGTCACCACCTGGCCCCGCGACGCCGCGTCGCTGGCCGAAGCCCTGAAGGAGGCCGACACGCTGATGTACCAGGCCAAGCAGGCGGGCCGGAACCGCACGGCCGTGGCCGGGCAGGCGGTCACGTAGGGCGCCGTCCTCAGTGCGCGACCATCGGCTGGGCCACCTCGCCCCGGCTGGCGCGCGCCGACAGGGCGGGCGATGGCGCGGCCAGCGTCGCGGCCATATGGGCGGTCTCGGCATCCAGTTGCAGATCGAGGTCGATCGCCATTTTGACCAGGTCGGCAAACGTGCGCGCGGCCATCTTGCGCATGGCGCGGCTGCGGTGGATCTTGATCGTGACTTCGCTGATGCCGATCTTGCCGGCAATCTGCTTGTTCATCAGGCCCGACACGGCCAGTGCCATCACCTCGCGCTCGCGGCTGCTCAGCGTCGCAAAGCGCGCGCGCAGATCGTCGCCGCATTGCAGTGCCTGCCGGTTGCCGCGGTCCACGGCAATCGCCTCGGTCACGGCGTCGAGAAAGTCCTGGTCGCGGAACGGCTTGGCCAGGAAATCGAGCGCACCGGCCTTCATGGCCCGCACCGTCATCTCGATATCGCCATGGCCGGTGATGAACACCACCGGCAGGCAGATGCCGCGCCGGATCAGCTCGCGCTGGACTTCCAGGCCGTTGGCGCCGCGCAGCCGCACGTCCATCACCACGCAGCCGGGCACGGGTTCGAGCGACGTCTTCAGGAACGCGTCGGCCGACAGGAACGAACGCGCCCGCAGGCCAACCGACCGCAGCAGGTCGGCCAGCGCGTCGTTCATGTCCACATCATCGTCGACGATGTAGACCACGGGTTCGATGGCCTCGCCGCGGCGGCTGGGCTTTGACGTCATGGCGTTCACGATGGACTCCGGTATCTCTGCGGGTATGGCCTTGCGGAACCGCGCGCCGGGCCAGGGCCAGGGCCGGTGCGACGGCATGACTCGGAGTCTAGACAGCGTGCCATGGCCCAACAAGACGCCGGTGCAGGAAGCCGCGTTTCCGCATACGCACCAATCGCGGCCCACCGTTACAACAAAAAAGGCCGACGCCCCCGGAGGTGGAAAGCGTCGGCCAACGGGACCGAACAACGATCGATACGCGTTACGCGTAGCTGATATGAGGATCGCCGGCGGCCAGTGCCTGGGCGCGCTCAGGTGCGGGCGGATAAATCCATTGGGTGTTGATCAGTACCTTGCGTGCCTTGCCTTCGGCGTGCGTCAGCTTGACCTCGCGATCCCAGCCTTCGGTGTACACGGCGCCCCATGCGCCGAGGTCGAGGCAGGTCGCGTAGAACGGCTGCCGGTATTCCAGCGTGGGCAGGCCCAGCAGGTCGGCGGCAACGTTGTGGCCGGCAAAACGGCCCATGAACAGCGCGTGCTGGCACGACATCAGCGAGTAGTGGCCTTCGTCATCGGTCAGCGCACGCACCACGTCGCCGGCACCGAAGATGTCCTTCGCGCCGGTCAAGCGCAGGTCGCCCGATACCTCCAGGCGGCCCTGCCGATCCACCTGCGGCCCGATCTGCCCCGTCAGCGCGCTGGCCACCATGCCGCCCGTCCAGATCACGGTGCTGGCGTCGATCCGCTCGCCGGTGCCCGTCACCACGCCGTTGGCATCGAACGACACGACACCGGCACCCACACGCGTCTCGATGCCCAGGTGTTCCAGGGCTTCGAGAATCTGCGGGCGCGGGCCGGGACCGAGATCGGGGCCGATAGCCTCGGCGCGCTCGACCACCACGATGCGCGGGTGCATGGCATCGCCAAAAATCGCGCGCAGCCGCTCGGGCAGTTCGGTGGCCACCTCCAGCCCGGTAAAGCCGCCGCCCACCACCACGAACGTATTGCGGGCAGCCGTCTCGGGCTTCGATGCCAGCCCCTCCAGGTGCTGGCGCAGCTTCACGGCCTCGTCGATCTGGTCGACGGCAAAGGCGTGCTCCACCAGGCCCGGCAGCGGCGGGCGAAACAGGCGGCTGCCGCTGGTCAGCACCAGGCGGTCATAGCCCACCGATGTGTCGCCGCCGGCGGCCAGGACGATATCGACGCTGCGATCGTTCGGATGGATGCGTTCGACCATGCCTTCGATGTACTTCACGCCCACCGCGTCCAGCAGCGGCTGGAACGGCACGGCCATCTGCTCCGGATGGGCTTCATGCAGGCGCGGGCGCACATGCAGCGCGGGCTGGGGCGACACCAGCGTGATTGCCACGTCCGAGGCGGCAGCGCCTTGCTGGTCGACGACGCGCGCCGCGCCCAGGGCGGCCCACAGTCCGGCGAATCCGCCGCCGACAATCAGGATGTTTCGCTTCATTTGGATGACCTCACTTCTACGGTTGCACAGGACGAGCGACCCCAGCCGCCTGGCAAGCAGGCGCCGGCGGATCGCTGCGGGGATGGGTGGAACGACGGGTGGAACGACGGTGCGGCAGGCGCGCACGAATCTGGCACGCCTGCCGGCCCGATGGACCCGGCTACTTCACGGGCGTCAGAATCGGCGCGCCCTGGTTCTTGATCAGGAATACGATGAACCGGGCCGGCTTGGTGGTGCTGGCGTTGCGTCCGACGGTATGGATGTCGTTGGGGCCTTCGTGAAAGGTCTGGCCCGGCTTGAGCGTGACTTCCTTGCCGCCCTTCACGCCCATGATGATGGTGCCCTCCAGCACGTAGATGAAGCCGTGGGCGTCATGGCGATGCACGGGGTCGTAGCCGCCCGGCGGGTACTCCACCATGATCATCTGCACCTCCTTGCCCGGATACTCGGGCAGCGGTTCGGTGGTCAGCGGCGTGACCTTCACCTCGGGCGCCGCGGCCAGGGCCGGCGGCGCCAGCAGCGCACACGAGGCAGCCAGCATGGCCGCGATGGACAGGACGCGTCTCATGGCCTTACTCCAGTCCGGCCTTGTCGAGACCAAACATCTTGTCGGCCGAGCCCGGCACCATCTGGAACGCCACATTGAGCCGGTTCCACGCGTTGATGGCGCCGATCTGGAACGTCAGGTCGGACAGCTCCTTCTCGGAGAACTGGCTGCGTACGCGCTCGAACACATCGTCGGGCACGCCGTGGGCGGGCAGCTGGGTCAGCGCCTCGGTCCAGGCCAGCGCGGCGCGTTCGCGCGGCGAGAACAGCGTCGACTCGCGCCAGATGGCCACGTGATGCAGGCGCAGTTCGCGCTCGCCGTGGATCTTGGCCTGCTTGACATGCATATCGACGCAGAACGCGCAGCCATTGAGCTGCGACGCGCGGATTTCCACCAGCTCGCGGATGTGCTGCTCGAGCGTGGTCTTCTGGAACAGCGTACCGAGTTCGACGAGCTTCTTCGTCAGTTCCGGCGATTGCTGGAAGTAGTTCAAACGTTGTGACATGTGTCTCTCCTGCGGAACCAAGGGGAATACGTTCGCCGACCCGCCGCAGCGCGTTGCGCAACGGGATCGGCTTGTTTTAGATCGTAGTGGGCGGCCCGCCGTACCGGTAGTACCGCCAAGGTGCCCAGTCTGTTGCCGCGCGGGCACCAATCGCGCGTTGCCCGGTGCGGCGGGACGTCATGCGTCCACCCAAAGCTCAGTCGATCACGCGCACGATGCTGTAGATGCCCTCGCGGGCCATCTTCGCGTACGGACACAGCCGTTCGGTGTTACGTACCAGTTCCTCGGCCACATGCCGGGCCACGCCGGGCATGCGGATGCGGATCTCGGCAATCAGCGCGTAACCGCCGTCAACGGGATCGCGGCCGAAGGAGACCTCGGCCGCCACGGTGGCCTGGGCGGTATCCACCTGCGCGCGTCTGGCCAGCAGGCTTAGCGCGCCGTGAAAGCAGGCGGCGAAGCCCGCGGCGAACAACTGCTCGGGATTGGTGCCGCCGCCCGGGCCACCCATGGCCGCCGGCAACCGCAGATCGAGGACGAGATTCCCATCGTCGGACCTGGCGATGCCAGATGCGCGGCCATGCGCGGTCTGGCCTCCGGCGACCGTGACGATCGTCGTGTACAGCGCCGTGAAGCCCTGGCCCCGGTATCTGTCGAGCAGCGTCAATGGCGGAGGTTGCAACCTCTCGTTCTCCATTGCGTCGTCCCCAGGCTATTTCTGCTGTTGACGAATCCAGTCTTCGAAGCGGATGTGGCCCAGACGCGCCTCGCCTTCGGGCACGAGCGTGCCTTCCTGCAGATCGGCGCCGAAGTAGCGCGCGGCGGGATCGGCCACGACCGTGCGGCGGTCGCCCGTGGCCTGCAGGTAGCGTTGCACCAGGTCGCTCATGCGGAAGCGTTCGGGGCCGGCGATGTCGATCATGCCGTTCACGGGGGCGGCCAGCGCGGCATCGGCCACCGCATCCGCCACGTCGTCTGATGAGATCGGCTGGATCAGGGCCGGAGTGAGGTGGATCGTGTCCGCCTGCCCTGCCGACTGGGCGATGCCGCCCAGGAATTCGAGGAACTGTGTCGAGCGCACGATCGTGTATGGAATGCCTGCCTGCCGGATCAGCGCTTCCTGCGCGATCTTGGCGCGGAAGTAGCCGCTTTGCGCGAGCTTGTCTGTGCCCACCACGGACAGCGCCACGTGGTGCGCCACGCCGGCTTCCTTCTCGGCAGCCGCCAGGTTGCGGCCCGAGGTTTCGAAAAAGTGCAGCACTGCCTGGTCTTCGAACGATGGCGAATTGGCCACGTCCACCACCACCCGCGCCCCGGCCAGCGCCTGCGCCAGGCCTTCGCCCGTCAGCGCATTGACGCCGGTGCCCGGCGACGCCGCCAGCACGTCGTGCCCCTGCGCGGCCAGCCGCGCCACCACCTTCTTGCCGATCAGGCCGGTACCACCTACGACAACGATCTTCATGATGCATCTCCATGCTTTGGGAGTGGAACGGGTCCACATGCATTGCATGCTAGGTGCGGCCGCAGCCGGCCACCAGCCCGGCGCCTGGCGCACGGTGTTTCCCGATTTGCACCAATCGGATCGGAAAGAACGCCGGAGCGGACCGCGCGCGATGCTAGCGGTTGACCTTGAGCCGGTACTCGCTGGGCGACAGCCCGAAATGGCGCTGGAACGTCACGCGCATGCGCTCCTCGCTGCCGAAGCCACACTCGTGGGCAATCACGTCGATGGGCCGGCCGGGGTCCTGCAACTGCCGCCGCGCCGCTTCGAGCCGGAAGTGCTCCACACCCTTGGCCGGCGTGCGTCCGGTCTTTTCCTTGTAGACCCGCGCGAAGTTGCGCGGACTCATGCCGACGTATCCGGCCAGCTGCTCGACCGACAATTCCTCTGTTGCCAGGTTCTGCACGATCCACAAGTGCAGCGACTCGAACACCGGCACCTGCCGGCTCTGCGAGATCAGGATTTCGCTCAGCTGCGGCTGCGCCCCGGGCCGCTTCATGTAGACCGCCAGCTCCTTGGCGGCATTGAGCGCCACCTCGTGGCCATAATCGGCTTCCACCATGGCTAGCGCGAGGTCGATGCCCGTGGTGACGCCGGCCGATGTCCACAGGTTCTGCTGCCGCACGAAGATCGCTTCGGGATCGAGGTCCACCGTGGGAAACAGTTGCCGGAAACGGTCCGCCATGGCCCAGTGCGTGGTAGCGCGCTTGCCGTCGAGCAGACCCGCGAACGCCAGCAGGAAGGCACCGCTGCACACCGACGCCATGCGGCGTATCTTCCCGGACGCATTGGCCAGCCAGTCGAGCAGCGCGGTCTCGTTCTTCGCCACCTCCAGGATGATCGGCGACCCCGGCACGACCACGGTGTCGATCTCCCGCAAGTCGAACGATGCCAGCGACACCGAACTCATCGCGGTGCCCTCCACCGTCGCCACCATGCCGCCGGCGAAGCTGGTCGTGTGGCAGCGATAGCCGGCCAGCCCGCGCGCACGCGCGTAATTGGACGCGGCCCAGAACACGGTCTGGGGTCCGGCAAGGTCGAGCAGGCTGACATCGGGGTACGCCACGAACAGGATGTTGCGCGGCATGTCTTCAATGTTTCCTGCGGAGGGGGGCGGCTGCGTCTGAAGCATGAGGGGTATTGCGGTAGACAAACGATGCTATGTCAATGGGACGATCCCTTGCAAGCTTGCGCCCCGTCCGTGAAGCGGCGCGCGGGCGGCACGGCCGTTTCACCGCCGGCACACCCGGCAGGATGCGCGTGAGCGTTGGCAAGGCGGTCATTTCTCGTCTCCTCCCGTGTATCACGGGCTCGGTGTCACGTAGGGGGCCTGGCGCGGCGCCCGGGGCTTGGGCCCGACATCTCCGCGACGGCTAGGTCCGGCGGGAATCGTGGCGGCAAGGCAAGTTGGGCGCGAGTCTAGTGAGTGAGTGGGCCAGTCACAAGCCAGCGCCACGCGCAGCGCTGTTTCCGCAAATGCACCAATCGCGCATGACGTTCACCCGACGTGCCGCGAGCGGCTGGCAGTCTGGCAGAAAAAACGGGAACGCTGTCATTTACGGTCTATTAAGCGGTAATTAACATCAAGTGCAGGTCGGCCAGGGGGTGGTCAGGGGTGCCGGCGGTCATATCGACAGCGAGAAGAACATGACTGAACCAGTTCGCGGCGCCCAGGGGTGCACGGGCGACCATGGACACGCGCGCCTGCAGCCGCCGTCCGTGCACGCGGACCGGCTGGCGCTGCTGGGTCGGTGCATGGCGATGGTGGTCCACGACGCCGTGCAGCCGGTGGCCTCGGTGGTGACACGGGGGCAGTCGGCGCTGCGCTGGCTGCGACACGACCCGCCCGACGTGGAGGCAGCCATCGCCTCGCTCGAACGCGTGGTGGCCGACGCGCAGCGCGCGGGCACGCTGCTGGCCGACCTCAGGGCGCTGGCGTCGCCCGTGGAACGGCCACTGCAGCCGGTGCCGCTCCACGCGGTGCTGCGCGACACGCTGCACTGGCTGGACGACGACCTGCGGCGTGAAGGTATCCACGTGGCGGCGAAGGTGCGCCACGACGATGTCGTCGTGATGGCCGAGCCCGCCGCGCTGCAGCAACTGTTCGGCAACCTGATCGTCAACGCGATGGAAGCCATGGCCGAAACGCCAATACAGGACCGCCATCTGACCGTGGATCAGTGGGTGGACGGCGACGATGCAGTGGTGGCCATCAGCGACCGGGGTTGCGGCATCGCAGCCGACGACCTGCCACGCCTGTTCGACGCGTTCCATACCACCAAGGACGAAGGGCTGGGCGTCGGGCTGGCCATCTGCCATCGCATCGTGACCGACCACGGCGGCAGCATCCGCGCGCAAAGCTGCCGCGAAGGCGGCGCGTGCTTCGAAATTCGCCTGCCCCGGCAGGATCAAAAAACGGTTTCCCGCGCCGCAGCAAGGTAGCGCCGGGAATCTCAGGGGAAACCATGGAATCGATACAGCCGGCCGACACGTCGGACCGCAATTTCAGGCTCAGCCTGCCAAACCGCGCCGACGCACTGTCGACGAGCTTTGCCGCCAGCTACGCCGGCATCATGGCGTTCATGGCCGTGGCCAGCGAAGGCAGCTTCGCCAAGGCTGGCGAGCGCCTGGGCATCGGCCGCTCGGCGGTCAGCCGCAACGTGCAGAAGCTGGAAACCCAGTTGAGCACGCGGCTGTTCCTGCGCACCACGCGCACCACGCAACTCACGCGCGAAGGCCAGCGCTTCTTCGAGAACTGCCATCAGGGCGTCACGCATATCGTGGAGGCCATGAACGACATGCTGGAACTGCGCGAGGGCCCGCCCCGCGGCCTGGTGCGCATCAGTGCCACAGTGGGGTTCGGCCGCAAGATCGTGGCGCCGCTGCTCGACAAGTTCGTCCAGCTCTACCCGGACATCGCCATCGACCTGCTGCTGGACGACCGACCCACGGACTTCGCGTCGGAACAGATCGACGTCGCCTTCCGCAACGGGCGGATCGAGGATTCGAGCATCATCGCCAAACAGCTCATCCCGATGCAGATGGCGCTATGCGCCGCGCCGTCTTACGTGGCCCGCCACGGGCTGCCGCAGACGCTGGACGACCTGCCGCAGCACGAATGCATCAACTTCCGCTTTTCCAGCGGGCGCATCTTCGAATGGGAGTTCAAGTGCGACGGCATCGTACGCAAGTTCCTGCCGCGCGCCCGCATGACGTTCAACGACGCCGACCTGGTGCTGCACGCGGTGCTGGAGGGCTGGGGTATCGCGCAGATGGCCGGCTACCAGATCAGCGACCACATCGCCCGCGGGGAACTGGTGGTCTCGTTGGCGCGCCATGCGCCCGACGACCGGGGCCACTACATCTGCTACCTGAGCCGCCAGCATCTGCCCACGCGCATCCGCGTCTTCATCGATTTCATGACCGAGCAGATCCGCGCCATGAAGCTGAACTGCCTGACGGACTTCAACGTGACGGACGACTGCGAAGGCACCGCCCTGGGAGCGGCGGCATGAAGCCCGCCGCATGGCTCTGCGCCGCTGGCGCGATCCTGCTCTGGGCGTCGTTCGCAACGCTGGTGTCCCACGCACCCGGCGTGCCGCCGCTGCTGCTGACGGGTCTGGCGCTGTGCCTGGGCAGCGCGACCTGCCTGCACCGCGTACGCGAATGGCGTGTGCCGCCGCGCACGCTGGCGTTCGGCGTGACGTGCCTGTTCGTGTACAACGCGGGTCTGGTCATGGCGTTCAGGCTGGCGCCGATTGCCGAGGCCAACCTGATCAACTACCTCTGGCCGTTGATCCTGGTGCTGCTTGGCACCACGCTCTGGCGCGGCATCGACTGCATGACGAAGGTCGCCGGCGCGCTCGTTGGCTTTGGCGGCTGCATCGTGGCCATCACGGCGGGCTCGGGCGCGGACGCATTCGGCGCGGGCCTTGGCGGCCGAGGCGGCACGCATATGGCCGGCTATGCGCTGGCGCTGCTGGCCGCCATCGTCTGGGCGGTCTATTCGCTGGGCGCGCGTTGGTTGCCGCCGTTCTCGTCGTGGGCCGTCGGCGGCTTCTGCCTGGGGGCCGGGCTGCTGGCCATTGCCAGTCACCTGCTGATCGAGCCGCGCTTCGTGCCATCGGCCAGCGACCTGGCATGGGTCGCGGCGATCGGCCTGGGGCCGCTCGGTATCTCGTTCGTGCTGTGGGACTACGCCATGCGGCATGGCAACACCGCGCAGATCGGCATCCTCGGCTACGGCACACCCGTGCTGTCGATGCTGTGCCTGGCGCTGGCGGGCAAGGTCACCGAACGCGACTGGTCGATGATCTTTCTGGCCTGCGCGCTCATCGTGGCAGGCGTGATGCTGGCGTCGGTTGGGCCGGTAGTGTGGCGGCGCGCGGGCTGGGCGCGCGAACCGTAACCCCGCACGTCACTCCCCGCCCAAATGAAAAAGCCCCGGAATTTCCGGGGCTTTTGCCGGGGCAGGCACCTGGCCGCCCGTGCGGCCAGCGCAGGCGCTCAGGCGAAGTTCTTCGAAGCGAAGTCCCAGTTCACGACGTTCCAGAATGCCTCGACATACTTCGGACGGGCATTGCGGTAGTCGATGTAGTAGGCGTGTTCCCACACGTCGCAGGTCAGCAGCGGCTTGGCGTCGGTGGTCAGCGGCGTGGCGGCGTTCGAGGTGGACACCAGGTCCAGCGAGCCGTCGGTCTTCTTGACCAGCCAGGCCCAGCCCGAACCGAAGGTGCCAACGGCCGTCTTCGTGAATTCTTCCTTGAACTTGTCGAACGAACCGAACTTGGCGTTGATCGCGTCAGCCAGGGCACCGGTCGGCTGGCCGCCGCCGTTCGGCTTCATCGATTCCCAGTAGAACGTGTGGTTCCACACCTGGGCAGCGTTGTTGAAAATGCCGCCCGACGACTTCTTGACGATTTCTTCCAGCGAAGCGTTCTCGAACTCGGTGCCCTTGATCAGGTTGTTCAGGTTCGTGACGTACGTCTGGTGGTGCTTGTCATGATGGAACTCCAGGGTCTCCTTGGAGATGTGCGGAGCCAGGGCGTCATGCGCGTACGGGAGAGGAGGGAGCGTGTGTTCCATTGTTCTGTCTCTACGGTTTTGGTGGGGAGAATGGCCGATTGTAGGTGACTTGCCAGACCCGCGCAAACGGCCCCGGAAAGCCCCCTGACCTCATGTTAGTTTCCCCTGCGGCCGCTCAGGGGAGCAATTCCAATCGACTGAGAATCAGTCGCAACCAGGGCGGCGCACGCGCCGCGCGAACCCTCAGAAAGCCGCCAGTTTGGCCTGTACATTGGCAATTTCGAGGTCCGCCGTGCCGTCCGCCAGATGCGCCTCGACAATACTGCCGGCGCGCAGTTCGCTGGGCGACCGCAGGGCGCGCCCGCGATTGTCGAGCAGCACGGCATAGCCACGTTCCAGCGTGCGCTGCGGGGCCAGCAGTTCCAGCGCCCCGGCTGCGCGCGCCAGCCGCTGTGTTTCACGTTCGTGACGGCGTTCCAGCGCGGCGTCCATCCGCGCCGCCGTACGATCCAGCGCCGCCTGTGCCGCACCGGTGTCGGGCTGGCAGGCCCGCCAGCGCATGGCCAGCATGTCGTGCCGATGACGCTGGGCGGACACCGTATCCCGCAGTGCCGCACGCAAGTGTCGGGCCAGATTGTCGACCTGCGCGCGCCGTTCCTGCACTTGCGCCTGCGGGCTGCGCAGCTGGCGGGACAGCCACTGCAGATGCTGCGCGCGACGTTCGAGCTGGCGGTCCATGCACTGTGCCAGCGACTCGCGTGCGCGGCGGGCGGCCTGCAGCAGATGCGCGCGGTCCGGGCTGACCATTTCAGCCGCGCCAGTCGGCGTGGGGGCTCGTACATCGGCCACGAAATCGGCAATCGTGAAATCGGTTTCGTGACCCACGCCGGACACCACCGGTACGCGGCTGCGCGCGATGGCCTGCGCGACCACTTCCTCGTTGAACGACCACAGGTCTTCGATACTGCCGCCGCCGCGGCAGAGAATCAGCACATCGCATTCATCGCGTGCGCTGGCCGTATCGAGCATGGCGGCGATCTTGTCCGCAGCGCCGGCGCCCTGGACTGGCACCGGGTATACGATCACGTTGACGTGCGGCGCACGCCGCTGCAGCGTGGTCAGTACATCGCGCATCGCCGCGGCCTGCAACGACGTGATCACCCCGATGGTGCGCGGATGCGACGGGATCGGACGCTTGCGTGCGGGATCGAACATACCGGCCTGCGCAAGTTTTTCCTTGAGCCGCAGGAATGCTTCGTAGAGATTGCCCAGGCCGGCGCGACGCATGGCTTCCACGCCCAGTTGCAGCTCGCCGCGCGCCTCGTACATCGACACCACGGCGCGCACTTCGACGGCCTCGCCCTCGCGCGGCGCGAAATCCACGTGCTGGTTACGGCCCCGGAACATCACGCAACGGATCTGCGCCCGGGCATCCTTGAGCGAGAAATACCAGTGGCCACTGGCCGCGCGAGTGAAGTTCGAGATCTCGCCCCTGACCCACGCCAACGGAAAGCTGCGTTCGAGCACGCCGGCAATCGCATGGTTGAGTTCGCTGACCGGAATCACGTCGCGCGTGCGCGAGGGCGGCTGAGACGGCGCAAAACGCGAAAGGTTCTCGTTCTCTGGCATGGTGCACAACCGCGCAGGCGGCGTGAGATGGACATGTCCACAGCATAACCGCTATGTCAAGAGCCATTGGGCAGGGTCGCGGTGTTCGCCCGCAATCCGCATGAGTCGGTACAAGCTATTGATTCATTTGAGCTTTCTGACTGGACCAAAAAACAGGCAATGTAAGAGAAAACCTTACGCGTCAACGACTTACCAAAACGAGCCGAGGCTTGTTCACAAAGTTATCCACAGAAGCTTTGGATAATGGATTTGTCAAGGGTCTTGCCTGTGGACAACGTATACGTTGCGTATCAAAGCTCGCTGTGGCAACGCCTGGACGGGTCCGAAGTCGACCTCACCGCACGGCCCGCCCAGGTGGTCTGACTGCCTATTTTTTGGGCAGATACGTATACCGCCATAGGGATCAAGGAGTTAGCCGGCTTCTCCCGGCCTTATCCACAACCGATCCACAATCCTGTCCTGCGCCGATGTGGAAAGTTGACCCCCTTGCCGGCCCGAAAGTGGCGCCCTCATCGCCGCCGCGTTGCCCGTTTATTAAGCACCACAACGCTTTTCCTTTCAGATCAATGGCTTGCCAACTTTTTTCGACGGCTTTCCACAGCCGATCCACAACACTGTCCCGCCGGAGTGTGGAAAGTCACGCCGGAAACGCTCGATGGCGGCCGTCGAAACGCCAAATCCTGTCGGTCCCGCGTGCTTTCCCCGTCCTGCACAAAAAACAGGCAACGGCGCCGCAATCCTTTCGAATCAATGGGTTATCGCATTTTTCCGAAGGCTTTCCACAAGTGCTCCACAATGCTGTCCCGCGTCAGTGTGGAAAGCCGCAGACAGCCGCACCGGACGCGGCTTGCCGGGCTGGCCGGGAGCGGGTTAGAGTGGCGCCTGCAATTTTTCGAGCATCGCCGCTGCGCACGCGGAACCAGCGCGCGCATCAAAGGCTGCCGCGCAGTTTGTCGTCATAGCCGTTCCATTTCGGGTCTGTCGCTTTCGTAGAATTTCGGGGGTCCACGTGTTTTCCATCATTCAAGCGGCCGGCTGGCCGATCTGGCCGCTGCTGCTCGCCTCGGTCATTGCGCTCGCGCTGATCGTCGAACGTTTCGTCTCCCTCAAGCGCAGCAAGATCCTGCCGCCGAAGCTGTACGAGGAGGCACTCTCCGCCGCCCAGCAGCGCAAGGCCACGCCCGAGGTCGTCAACAATCTCGAAAAGAACTCCCCGCTGGGCCGCGTGCTGGCCGCCGGCCTGCGCCATGTGGTGCTGCAGCCGCAGACGTCGCGCGACGCCGCCAAGGACGTGGTGGAAGAAGCCGGCCGCGTCGTGGCGCACGACCTGGAACGCTACCTGAACGCGCTGGGCACGATTGCCTCGGTGGCGCCGCTGATGGGCCTGCTGGGCACCGTGATCGGCATGATCGAGATCTTCGGGAACCAGGGCGGCACCGGCGCCAACCCCGAACAGCTGGCGCACGGCATCTCGGTGGCGCTGTACAACACGGCCTTCGGCCTGATCGTGGCGATTCCGGCGCTGATCTTCTGGCGCTACTTCCGGCGCCTGGTGGACGACTACGTGGCCGAGCTCGAATTCCGCGCCACCGCGTTCCTGGACGCCATCCTGCCGCAGCGCAGGGCCTGACGCGGCCAGGAGCACGCCATGCGTTTCCGTTCCCGCCAGCGGCGCGAGGAGCCGGAGATCAACCTGATCCCGCTCATCGACGTGCTGCTCGTGATCCTGATCTTCCTGATGATCACGACCACGTACTCGCGCTTTACCGAGCTGCAGATCCAGCTGCCCACGGCCGATGCCGACCGCGCGCAGCAACATCCGACCGAGATCGTCGTATCGGTATCGGCACGCGGGGTCTACTCCGTCAACAAGCAGGTGCTGGAGCAGAAGGATGTCACCAGCCTTGCCGACCAGTTGCGCAGCGCCGCCGGCCCGGCGGGCAGCGGACAGCAGCCCGTGGTCATCGTCAATGCCGATGCCCAGGCCACCCACCAGGCGGTCATCAACGTGATGGAAGCGGCCCGCGTGGCCGGCCTGTCGCGCCTGACCTTCGCCACGCAGAGCACGCCGCAACGCTGACGCCTGCTCCGGGCGCGCAGGGCCGGATGGGCGGCAAACTTGCCGCATGCGCTGCGCAGTGCCCATAATGTCTGCATCGGGCCGATGCCACCCCAGGGTGGCATCGCCTTTTTCCATCCTCCCGTTCATGCCCGCTCCCCGACACGCCCTTGCCGACTTCGTCACCGCCCAGTGGCAGCGCCGCGGCTGGTTCGCCTGGCTGATGTGGCCACTGTCGCTGCTGTTCGGCCTGATCGCGCGCATCCGCCGTTACGGCTACCGCCAGGGGTGGTTCAAGTCGACGCGCCTGCCGATGCCGGTGATCGTGGTGGGCAACGTGACGGTGGGCGGCACCGGCAAGACGCCGGCCGTGATCGCCCTGGCCCATGCGCTGTGCGAAGCCGGGCTGCGTCCCGGCGTGGTATCGCGGGGCTACGGCGTGGAATTGAAGCACCCGCGCCGTGTCAAGCCGACCTCGAAGGCCGTGGACGTGGGCGACGAACCGCTACTGATTGCGCGCGCCACCGATGTGCCCGTGTGGGTGTTCCCCGACCGCGCGTTGTGCGCGCAGACGATGCTGGTGTCGCACCCCGGGGTCAACGTGCTGCTGCTCGACGACGGGCTGCAGCATTACCGGCTGCAGCGCGACTTCGAGATCGTCATGTTCGATTCGCGCATGGGCGGCAATGGCATGCTGCTGCCGGCCGGGCCGCTGCGCGAGCCGCTGAGCCGCCCGCGCGACGCCACGCTGATCAACGACCCGAACTTCAAGGCCACGCCGGACAAGCCCGATGTCTATGGGATGCGGCTGGAACTCGATGACGCCTGGCAGCTCGACGACCCCACCATGGCACGCCCGGTCGCGCAGTTCGCGGGCAAGCGCGTGCTGGCCGCAGCCGGCATCGGCAACCCGGAACGGTTCTTTGCCAGCCTGCGCCGCGCGGGGCTGATGCCCACGGCAACGATGCCGCTGCCCGATCACTACGACTTCGCCGACGATCCGTTCGCCGGCAACGACGATGCGCTCCATGCTGACGTGATCCTGATCACCGAGAAGGATGCCGTAAAATGCGAGCGTTTCGACGACCCGAGGATCTGGGTCGTCCCCACCACGCCCGTGATCGACGCGGGCCTGATCGACAAAATCCGGCGCGTCGTACTGGCGCGCAACCCGGCCGTCGCCACCCCCGTTACCACGGGACATTCCTCCGGCGCGGCGACCGGACTCGACAAGGAACACCAGGATGGACAACCGGCTGCTTGAAATCCTCGTCTGCCCGCTGTGCAAGGGCAAGCTGGAATACGACCGCGCCGCCCAGGAACTGATCTGCCACGCCGACAAGCTGGCCTACCCGATTCGCGACGGTATCCCGGTCATGCTGGCCGACGAAGCGCGCCAGTCGGTGCCGGGCCGCGTGGTGCCCGTGGAACCGTCCGACAACTGAGCGTCCCCCCGCGCCGCCCCACGTCGGCGCAGTCAGGCAACCATCATGAGCATTCCCGCATTTACCGTCGTCATTCCGGCGCGCCTGGCTTCTACCCGGCTGCCGAACAAGCCGCTGGCCGATATTGGCGGTCATCCGATGATCGTGCGCGTGGCCGAACGCGCGCACGCGTCGTCGGCGCATCGCACCGTGGTGGCCACCGATGCGCCTGAAGTGGCGGCAGCCTGCGCCGCGCGCGGCGTGGAGGCCGTGATCACGCGTGCCGACCATCCGTCGGGCACCGACCGCCTGTCTGAAGTCGCCGCCCAGCTCGGTCTGGCCGACGACGCCATCGTCGTCAACGTGCAGGGCGACGAGCCGCTGATCGATCCGAACCTGATCGACGAGGTGGCCCTGCACCTGGCCGCGCACCCCGATTGCGCCATCGCCACCGCCGCCCATCCGTTGGACGATGCGGCCGAGGTCTTTAATCCCAATGTCGTGAAGGTGGTGTGCGACAACGCGGGCCGCGCGCTGTACTTCTCGCGCGCGCCGATACCCTGGGCGCGCGACGCGTGGGCCGCCGTGCCGACGCAGCCGGCCGCCACCGCGCAGGTGCCGATGCCAGCCATGCCCGTGCTGCGCCACATCGGCATCTACGCCTATCGCGCCGGCTTCCTGCGGCGATTTCCGACGCTGGCGATCTCGCCGGTCGAACAGGTGGAGGCGCTGGAACAGCTGCGCGCCATGTGGCACGGCGAGCGCATTGGCGTGCTGGTGACGGCGGCGGCGCCGGCGCCGGGCGTGGACACCGCGGCCGATCTGGAGCGTGTACGCGCCCTCTGGGCGCAGGGCATGGCACAGGACGGCCCGTGAGATTCACACGGCCGGCGCCGTAGACCCCGGTTTCCCGCTGGAGTTCATACTGCTGCAACCTGGACGAAGGCCGAACCGGCATTGCCCATGGCATAATGCCTGCCGATACAGAGCCCGCAGCCGTGCGCAACACGTCTGCAAAGGCTCGGTGGGGAGATAGAGATCGAGCCGCCCGGATGCGCGCCGCTGGCCCGTCGCCGCGATTGCAGGACCTTCGCACGACCGTCGGACGACGCTGCGCTTCGGGCGCCGCGCATGAGCGGACGCCGGCATATGCCTTGGCCTTCACGTGAAGACGTCGAGGCATGGCCGGACGTAAGTCCCGCGTCAAGTTGCAGCGGTACCCTCCTTCCATAGATCCCGCCAGACCGAATTCAAATACCTTGAGGACCCGTAAATGCGTTTGATCCTGTTGGGCGCGCCTGGCGCCGGCAAAGGCACGCAAGCCAAGTTCATCTGCGAGAAGTTCGGCATTCCGCAAATCTCCACCGGCGACATGCTGCGCGCCGCGGTGAAGGCCGGTACGCCGCTGGGCATCGAAGCGAAGAAAGTGATGGACGCGGGCGGACTGGTGTCGGATGACATCATTATCGGCCTGGTGAAGGACCGTCTTAAGCAGCCGGACTGCGAAAAGGGCTATCTTTTCGACGGTTTCCCCCGCACGATTCCGCAGGCCGAGGCCATGAAGGAAGCCGGCGTGGCCATCGACTACGTGCTGGAAATCGACGTGCCGTTCGATGCCATCATCGAGCGCATGAGCGGCCGCCGTGTCCACGTGGCGTCGGGCCGTACCTACCATGTGCGCTACAACCCGCCGAAGGTGGCGAACGTCGACGACGAAACCGGCGAACCCCTGATCCAGCGCGACGACGACAAGGAAGACACCGTGCGCAAGCGCCTGGAAGTCTATTCGCAGCAGACGCGCCCGCTGGTGGACTACTACTCGGACTGGGCCACCAAGGGTGATCCGTCGGCCAAGGTTTCGCCGCCGCAATATCGCAAGATCTCGGGCGTGGGCGACGTGGACAAGATCACGGCAAGCGTATTCGAGGCGCTGAAGTAATCAGCCCTGCCCTGCAGTACACCGGAGACGGCCCAGGCATTCCTGGGCCGTTTTTGTTTTTGGGGCTGACCCGGCTTACGTGGGGCGACGATTTACGTTAACGTAAACGGCACACAATCGCGGCACACAAATCGGGGCACACACATCGCGGCACCCGGATCGCCGCACCCCAACCACGAGGAGACAGACCGATGGACATCCAGGGCAACGTATTCATTGTCACCGGCGGCGCGTCGGGGCTGGGCGCGGGCACCGCGCACATGCTGGCGCAGGCGGGCGGCAAGGTCGTGATCGCCGACCTCAACGAGGCGGCCGGCACCGCGCTGGCCCAGGAACTGGGCGGCCAGTACGTGAAGTGCGATGTCACGTCAGAGGCGGATGGCCAGGCCGCCGTCGATGCAGCCCGCAAGCTCGGCCGGCTGTCCGGCCTGGTCAACTGCGCCGGCATTGCGGTGGCGGCCAAGACGGTGGGCAAGAACGGCCCGCATCCGCTCGATGCGTTCGAGAAGACCATCCGCGTGAATTTGATCGGCACGTTCAACATGATCCGGCTGGCGGCGGCGGCGATGGTGGAAAACACGCCCGATGCCGAAGGCGAACGCGGCGTGATCATCAACACGGCGTCGGTGGCGGCATTCGACGGCCAGATCGGTCAGGCGGCCTATGCGGCGTCCAAAGGCGGCGTGGTCGGCATGACGCTGGCTATCGCTCGCGACCTGGCGCGCGACGGCGTGCGCTGCATGACCATCGCGCCGGGCCTGTTCGAAACGCCGATGTTGCTGGGCATGCCGCCAGAAGTGCAGGACGCGCTGGGCAAGATGGTGCCGTTCCCGCCCCGTCTGGGCCGTCCGGCGGAGTTCGCCAGGCTTGCGCAGGCCATCATCGGCAACACGATGATGAACGGCGAAGTGATCCGCCTCGACGGCGCGATCCGCATGCAGCCCAAGTAAGGCAACCCGGCCCTACGCCGCCGCCGGCAGCAGCATCGCCAGCATCAGGCCCGGCACGGCCGGCGGCACCAGCGTCAGCTGCTCCAGATAGACCATGCCGTGCGCGGGATGATGAAAGCCGCGCCGGCCGCCCTGCCGCTCCTCTACATCCTGCGACCGCCAGGCGTTGGCAAATGCAGGACTGTCCGCCATCAATTGCTCCACCAGCGCGCGCGTGGCCGGATCTTCCGCATGGCGCAGGCTGTGCACGCGGAATTCCGCCACCAGCCGCGCCGCCCGGTGCGGCCAGTCCTCCACCAGCGTCTGCAGGCCGGGCGACAGGAACATGGCCCGCAACAGATTGCGCTCGGTGCTGGCATCGTCGAGCCATCCCACGAACAGATCGGCCGCCGCATCGTTCCAGGCCAGGGCCGTCCATTGCCGATCGAGCAGATAGGCCGGCGCTGCAATCGCCTGCACGCTGGCCAGCAGCGCCGGAGGGACCGCCGGCTCGGCGTCGTGCCGGGGCTCGGGCTTGCCGGCCAGCGCAAACAGGTAGGCGCGTTCTGCGCGCGACAGGCGCAGGGCCTGAGCCAGGCTTGCCAACGCCCGCGCCGACATCGCCACTGGACGCCCCTGCTCCAGCCACGTTACCCACGTTGCGCTGAGTCCGGCCAGTTGCGCCACTTCCTCGCGGCGCAGGCCAGGTGTGCGGCGCCGCCGGCCAGGCGGCAGGCCAACGTCGGCCGGGCTCAGCCGCTCGCGATGATTGCGCAGGAAAGCACCGAGTTCGGCTTCGCGTGATGCAGTGGGAAGTGGCTCGACGGACATGGGTGGTGGCGCTTATACCAGGATAAATGAGTGACTTGTACCGGGAAAACACGGCGTCTACAGTACGTGAACCCCCGGGCCCGGGCAATCCCCCTCCCTTTCATCCCTCCAAAAAGAACGAGGCACCCCTCATGCAACAGCAGGAACTCGTCGCCGCCCAGTTCGGCGCCACCGCCAGTGCGTATCTCACCAGCACCGTCCACGCCCAGGGCGCGGATCTGGAACAACTCAAGCAGGCGCTGGCGCACCTGAAGCCGGTGGCGCACAGCCGCGTGCTCGACCTGGGCTGCGGCGCCGGCCATGCCAGCTTTGCCGCCGCAACGGTTGCCAACGAAGTGGTGGCTTACGATCTGTCGGCCGAAATGCTCGACGTCGTGGCCGCTGCCGCCCGGGACCGTGGCCTGTCCAATATCAGCACCCGGCACGGTGCGGCCGAGCGCCTGCCGTTCGACGACGCCAGCTTCTGCGCCGTGGTCTCTCGCATGAGCGCGCATCACTGGCGCGACGTGCCGGCCGCGCTGCGCGAAATCCGCCGCGTGCTGAAGCCCAATGGCAAGGTGGTGCTGATCGATATCGTCGGCGCCGAAGACCCACTCTGCGACACCTGGTTGCAATCGGTGGAACTGCTGCGCGATCCGTCGCATATCCGCGATTACACGCCGGTGGGCTGGGCGCGCCTGTTCGGGCAGGCGGGATTCGAGGTGGAGGTGTCGCCGGTCTGGCGCATCGAGATCGAATTCCAGAGCTGGGTGTCGCGCATGCGCACCCCCGAGGTGGCGCAGGCCGCCATTCTCCACCTGTGGGACAAGGCGCCTGCCGAAGTGCGCGACCGCTACCGCGTGCAGGCCGATGGCAGCTTCGCGCTGGAGGCCGCGCTGGTCACGGCCGTGCCGGCGGGCTGATGCGCGGCAGCTTCACGGCGATGGGGCCACTGGTGACTTAGTCAGTCACCACTTCGGCCGGGATCGGCATGGTCTGGACCATTTCCCAGACCGCGGCGGCGGCCGGCGACAGCGATCTGTCTTCGCGCCGCACCATGACGATGCGGCGTTCCTCGCGCGGTGTCAGCGGCTTCGACACCAAGGGCGACGCTGCCGGCAACGGCAGCGAGAACGATGGCAGCACCGAGGCGCCGATCCCCGCCTCCACCATCCCGAACACACTGGCCGAATGGCCAAGTTCCTGCACCACCTGCGGCGCCACGCCGTGGCGCGCCAGAATGCGGTCGATCAGCGGCCGACTGCCCGACGCGAAGTCCAGCAGCACCAGGCGCTCGCCATGCAGGGCGCTCCACGGCACCGAATCGGCACCGGCCAGCGGGTGATCGCGCCGGCACACGAAGCAGAATGGATCGGTGGCCAGCGGGGCAATCGTCAGCCCTTCCCGCGCCAGCGGATCGATCAGCACCCCGAAGTCCACCGCCCCGGCGCGGATCTGTTCGAGCCCGTCGGCCTGGACGTTGTCGCGCACAAACAACCGGATCTCCGGGTACTGGCTGGCGCAGGCCGCCACATACATCGGCATGAGCCGCGCCGAGATGGTCGGCGCACTGGCTATCACTACCCTCCCCCGATAGCGCTCCCCTAACTGCCGGGTTTCTTCGAGTGTGTCGTCGAGCTGGCCCAAAAGTCGCTCCAATGCCGGGACCAACGCGGTGCCGGCGTCAGTCAGCACCACTTCACGCGTGGTGCGGTCCAGCAAACGGACGCCAAGCGCCTCTTCCAGTTCGGCCACACCCCGGCTGACGGCGGGCTGGGTAAGGCCAACCGCGTCCGCCGCCCGGCTGAAACTGCCGTGCGCCGCCACCGCAAGAAAGACCCGTAACTGCCGAAGTGTGTAATTCATGCAACTAAAAAATGAATAAATGCGATAAATGAATTTGCATTCTAAGCAAGACAAGCGTCCAATACCAAGCGGAAACCCTTACGCACTATCCCCGATGTCTACCCTTCTCGCCCCATTCAAAAAGATCTACGACCTGATCGACGGGTTCGTTCTCATCATGCTGTGCGCCATCGGCATTGCGCTGCTTGCGCCGGAGATCGGCGCCGGCGACGGCCCGCTGCATCTCGGCATCGTCACCAGTCTCGGCGTCGCGCTGGTGTTTTTCCTGCACGGCGCGGCATTGTCGCGCGACAAGCTCGTCGCCGGGGCCAAGCACTGGCGCCTGCACGTCTTCGTGCAGTCGTTCACGTACATCGTGTTTCCGATCGTGGGTGTACTGCTGATGCTGTCGCTGCGCAACACGCTCCCGCCCGAACTGCTGCTTGGCGTGTTCTACCTGTGCGCGCTGCCGTCCACGGTGTCGTCGTCGGTGGCCATGACGTCGATGGCACGCGGCAATGTGCCGGGCGCCATCTTCAACGCCACCATCTCGGGCCTGATCGGCATGGCGCTGACCCCGCTGCTGATGGGCCTTGTGATCAGCGCCAGCGGTGCCTCGATGCCGCTGGGCCGCGCGCTGACGGGCGTGGCGCTGCAACTGCTGCTGCCGTTTGCACTGGGCCAGGCATTCCGCCCGCTGATCGGCAACTGGCTGGCCAAGAAGAAGCAGATCACCAACAAGGTCGACCGTGGCGTGATTGTGCTGATCGTATATTCGTCGTTCTGCGATGCCACCGCCGCCGGCCTGTGGCACCAGTATTCCTGGCAGACCATTGGCGCGGTGATGGGCATCGCTGCCGTGATGCTGTTCGTGATCCTGGGCACCACCACGTTCACGGCGCGTCGCCTGGGCTTCTCGGTCGAGGATGAAATCACCGCCGTATTCTGCGGCTCGAAGAAGAGCCTGGCCAACGGCATCCCGATGGCCAAGATCCTGTTTGCCGGCCACCCGGCGCTGGGCCTGCTGGTGCTGCCGCTGATGGTCTACCACCAGTTGCAACTGATCGTGTGCTCGGTGATTGCCGCGCGCTATGCCAGCCGCGACGAAGTCAAGGAAGCCCGCAACGCGGTGCGTGCCTGATCGCCGTTCGTCCAGACAATCAAAAAACGGCGCTTCGGCGCCGTTTTTTGTTGCGTTCCGATGTCTTACACGGACGGGTTCTTCGACAGCGGCGGATTCTTGGCGAAGTACGCCTTGATGCCGCGCAGGATGGCGTTGGCCAGTTGCTCCTGATGTGCGTCGTCGTTGAGCTTGCGCTCCTCTTCCGGATTCGAGATAAACGCCGTCTCGATCAGGATCGAAGGAATATCGGGCGCCTTCAGCACCGCAAACCCGGCCTGCTCGACGCTGCCCTTGTGCAGCCGGTTGATGCCGCCGATTTCCTGCAGCACCGACTTGCCCACCTGCATGCTGTCGTTGATCTGCGCCGTGGTGGACAGGTCCAGCAGCACGCGCGACACCTGGGCGTCCTTGTTGCCCATGTTGGTGCCGCCGATCAGGTCGGCATTGTTTTCCTTGTTGGCCAGCCAGCGCGCGGCCGAACTCGATGCGCCGCGCTCGGACAGCGCGAATACCGACGCCCCCCGCGCTTCCGGCGACACGAAGGCATCGGCGTGGATCGACACGAACAGGTCGGCCTGCACGCGGCGCGCCTTCTGCACGCGCACGTTCAGCGGCACGAAGAAGTCCGAATCGCGCGTCATCATGGCGCGCATATTGGGCTCCGAATCGATCTTCTTGCGCAGGCGCGAGGCGATCTGCAACACCACGTCCTTTTCGCGCGACCCGGCGGCCCCAATGGCACCGGGATCTTCGCCGCCATGGCCGGGGTCCAGCGCCACGGTCAGCAGCCGGCGCATCTTGAACTGGCTCGGCGGCGGCACATTGGTCTGGGCGATCGGGGGCGGCACGGGCGGCGCGGCCGGCTTGTCCACCGTGGACGGTGCCGACGGCTTCGGCTTCACGGCGGCGATGGCGGGCGGCGGTGCCGTGGTGGCCGGCGGCAGCTGGCCACGGTCCTCAAACTTGCGCACGATGGCGCCAATGGCGTCTTCCTCGGCCCCGGCGGGCGCGCCGGCAACCGTGGCGTCACTGCCCGCGGGCGGCGTGGTCGAGGCAAAGCGGCGCTGCTTGTCTTCGGTGTCGCGCACGAGCTTCCAGAGCGGATCGGGCGGATTGACCGGATACAGGTCGAACACAAGCCGGTTCTTGTACTCGGCAATCGGCAGCAGCGTGAACACCTGCGGAGAAACGTCCTCCTTCAGGTCGAACACCATCCGCACCACGCGCGGCCGGTTCTGGCCCACCCGTACGGACTGGATATAGGGGTCGTTCGGCGTGATCTTGGCCACCAGCTCGCGCAGCGTGGGCGAGAGGTCCAGACCATCGATGTCCACCACCAGCCGGTCGGGGTTGCGGATCATCTGGTGGACGGCCACGAGCTTCTCGTCCGATTCGATCGTGACGCGGGTGTAATCCTCGGCGGGCCAGACGCGCACGGCCACGATGCCGGCGCCGAAGGCGATCTGCGGGCCGGCCAGCGACAGCACCACCGTCCCGGCGCCAGCCTTCAGGGCCTGCGCCATCCATTTTCGGCGGGCCTGGAGCAGTCCGTCGGGTCCATCGGGTCGGTCGGTGGCAAGTCGCTTGATCAGCATGCGTTCAGCAGGGTAAGTCCAGTGGGAGTATAGGCGCGCAGCGTGGCCATGCGGCGATCCGCGCCATCTTCGTCCCCATTAACGGCAGTTTGTGGCACGCGGTTGTCCGATTGGAGCAACACGTGCAGATCGGGTTCCCCAAGCAGGCGTCCGGCCTTCTCCGGCCATTCCACCAGATTGAACGCCGGCTCGGCGAAACAGTCGCGAAAACCGGCGTCGATCCATTCCTCGGGGTCGGCAAAACGGTACAGGTCGAAGTGGTAGACGGTCAGCGGCGAGCCATCGGCGCGCTGCACGTCGTAGGGCTCGCACAGCGTGTAGGTAGGGCTGCGGACCTTGCCGGCATGCCCCAGCGCGCGCAGCACGGCGCGTGAAAGCGTGGTCTTGCCCGCGCCAAGGTCTCCGGACAGCTGGACATGCACCGTGCGCGGCGGCATGTTGCGCACCGCCCCGGCCAGGGCCGCGCCAAACCGTTCGGTGGCGATTTCGTCGGGCAGCGGCAGGATGCGTTCTTCGAGCAGGGGCATTGCGTACAATTCAGGGATGATCGACCGTGCAGTGCCCGCCCCTACCCCCGCGCAAACCGCGCACCCCGCAGAAGATTCCGCTCCGGCGCGCCCAGATTCCGCCTCCGTCACCACGGACGTGGACCTGGCGTCGCTGGCGGCGTCCCTGCGCGGCTGGGGCCGCGCGCTCGGATTCGATGAAATCCGCATTGCCGATGTCGATCTGCGGCACGCCGAGGCGGGCCTGCTGGCGTGGTTGCAGGCGGGCTACCACGGCGACATGGATTATATGGCCAACCACGGCGCAAAGCGCGCCCGGCCGCATGAACTGGTGCCCGGCACGGTGCGCGCCATCGTCGCCCGCATGCCCTACCTGCCGGCGCAGGGGCCTGACGACTGGCGTCGCCACGAGCTCGCGCGGCTCGACGATCCCGCCACCGCCGTGATCTCGCTCTATGCGCGCGGCCGCGACTATCACAAGGTGCTGCGCAACCGGCTGCAGCAGCTGGCGGCGCGCATCGAGACCGCCATCGGTCCGTTCGGCTACCGCGTGTTCACCGATTCGGCCCCGGTCATGGAAGTGGCGCTGGCCAGCCAGGGTGGGCTGGGCTGGCGCGGCAAGCACACGCTGCTGCTGGACCGCGACGGCGGGTCGATGTTCTTCCTGGGCGAGATCCTGGTCGATATCCCGCTGCCGGCGGACCCGGCGGAAGCGCCCCATTGCGGCAACTGCCGCCGCTGCATCGACATCTGTCCCACCGGGGCCATCCTGGAACCGTTCCGGCTCGATGCGCGCCGTTGTATTTCTTACCTGACGATCGAACACAAGGGCGCGATCCCCGAGGCATTGCGCGCGCCGATGGGCAACCGCGTCTACGGCTGCGACGACTGCCAGCTGGCCTGCCCGTGGAACAAGTTCGCGCACCGTGCGACGCTGCCCGATTTCGACGTGCGCAATGGCTTCGACGCGCCCGACATGGCCGAACTGTTCGGCTGGACCGAAGCGGAATTCAACCAGCGGCTCGAAGGCAGCCCGATCCGTCGCATTGGCCATGAACGCTGGCTGCGCAACCTGGCGGTGGGGCTCGGCAACAGCCTGCGCGCGGCATCGGCCAGCGATCCGGCCCTGGCACAGCGCATTCGCGCCGCCCTGCTGGCCCGGCGCGACACCGCCACGCCGCTCGTGCGCGAGCATATCGACTGGGCCCTGGCCCAGGACACCGCCGGCTGAACGGTCCGAACGACCTGGACGGCCGAGGGCTGGAGCCCGGAGCCCGGAGCCCGGAGCCCGGAGCCCGGAGCCCGGAGCCCGGAGCCCGGAGCCCGGAGCCCGGAAGCCCGGAAGCCCGGAAGCCCGGAAGCCCAGAGCCCCGGAGCCAGGAACCTAGCTGACCAGCGACAGCCAGACCGGCGTGGTCAACACGGCCGCCACCGTCATAGCGGAGATGGTGGCGGCCACCATCGGCCCGTTGCCGCCCATCCGCACGGCCAGGATATAGGCGCTGGACGCCGTCGGCAGCGACGCATAGATGACCACGATCTGGTACTGCAGCGCGGTCAGCGGCAGGTATTTCCCGACCAGCCACGCGAAGCACGGCATGGCCAGCAGCTTCACGCCGCTCCACCAGGCCATCGGGCCCGCCGAGCCCGTGGCACCGCTCATCTGCAGGCCGGCGCCCACGGTCATCAGGCCCAGCGCGGTCGATGCGGAGCCCAGGCGGTCCAGCGTCATGCCGATCACCTCGGGCGGATGCAGGCCCAGCAGGTTGGTGGCCAGGCCGATGGCCGTGGCCAGGATCAGCGGGTTCCGCGCCAGTTCGCGCAGCAGCTTCGATTCGCCATGCCGGGCCAGCGCCCAGACCGCCGCCACGTTGCACAGCGGCACCGTCACGCCCACCACCAGCGCCATCAGCGCCAGCCCTTCTCCGCCGCCCAGCCGCACGGCCAGGGCCAGCCCGATATAGGAATTGAAGCGGAAAGCGGTCTGGAAGCCCGAGGCAAAGTCGATCGGGGCGGGCCGCAGCACGTAGCGCACCAGATAGCCGGTGGCCATGCCGAAGGCCATCGTGGCCAGCGCCAGCCCGAGCATGGCCGAGGTCGACGAGACATCGAACTTCGCACTGTTGGTGGATTGCAACAGCAGCGCAGGGAACAGAACGAAATAGACCAGCCGTTCCACGCCGGCCCAGAAAGCGCGGTCAAAGGGGGTAAATCGAACCAGCAGCCAGCCGATGAGGATCAGGCTGAAGTCCGGCACCAGCAGCAGGGCGGCAGACATGTCTCGAATGCTTTGTCGTTATCGTGGCGCCCGACGGCAGGCTTCGCGAAAAGTGAAGCCTAGGGCAGATCCGGATGGGTATTTTTTCAGAATTCCCCCAACATGGCACGCTGAATTTCGCCTTGCCCGCGGCTTTGCCGCCGCCTGTCGCATCATGAAGTCCACGCAGTCTTCGTCCCGCCGAGCCACGCTTCCCCGCCGCCTTGCCGTTTCGCTGTGCGCGACGCTGGCGCTCGGCCTGCTGTTGCCGTCGGTATCGGCGATGGAGATCGACGGCGTGCGCTTCGACGACATGGCGCGCCTGGGCGGCCGGCAGTTGCCGCTCAACGGCACGGGCCTGCGGCAGGTATTCGTGATCAAGGGCTACGCGGCCGGGCTGTACCTGCCCGAGCGGGCCCGCAACGCCACCGTGGTGCTGGGCTCGCCGGGCCCGAAGCGGCTGCAGATCCGCCCGCTGCGCGAGGTGGAATCGGCGCAGTTCGTGAAAGCCCTCAACGAGGGGCTGCGCGAAAACCACTCGGCGCTGCAGATGCAGCTGCTCTCCGACCGCGTGACGCAGCTGGAACGCACGATGAGCCAGCTGGGCACGGCCCAGCGCGGCGACATCATCAATTTCGATTTCACGCCCAGTGGCGGCACCGCCGTGACGCTGAACGGCATTCCGCGCGGCCAGGCCATTCCGGGCGAAGACTTCTACCAGGCCGTGCTGCGCATCTTCCTGGGCGAACACCCGGTGGACCGCAACCTGAAGCGCGGCCTGCTGGGCGGCTGATTCCGAAGCACGCCGGCGCACCGCTGCAACCGCAGCGGCACGCCGGTGTTTCATGACCTCCCCGGGCGCGATCCGCCCGGCTTCAACGACGGGAGACTCTCCTCAATGCAAGCTCACAAGAAAGCACTGATCCTGGCTTCGACGGTCTTCACGGCCGCCGCCTCCGTGGCATCCGTAGCACAAGCACAGAGCAACTATCCGACCAAGCCGATCCGCCTGATCATTCCGTTCGCGCCGGGCGGCACGACCGACATCGTCGGCCGCGGCGTGGCCGACCAGATGAGCCGTATCCTGGGTCAGCCGGTGGTGGTGGAAAACCGCGCCGGCGGCGGCGGCTCGATCGGCGCCGACGCCATCGCCAAGTCGGCCCCGGACGGCTACACGATCGGCATCTCGACGGTGTCGACGATGGCCGTGAACCCGGCTTGCAACCCGAAGCTGTCGTACGACCCGATCAAGGACTTCAAGCCCATCGCCAACGTGGCGAACGTGGCCAACGTGATCGCGGTGAACCCGAACTTCCCGGCCAAGGACTACAAGGAATTCCTGGCCGTGCTGAAGGCCAGCCCGGGCAAGTATTCGTACGCGTCGTCGGGCACCTGCGGCTTTGGCCACATGCTGGGCGAGCAGTTCAAGGTGTCCACCAAGACGTTCATGGTGCACATTCCGTACCGTGGCGCGGGTCCGGCGCTGAACGACGTGCTGGCCGGCCAGGTGCCGATCATGGTGGACAACCTGCCGTCGTCGATGCCCTACATCAAGGCTGGCAAGCTGCGCCCGATCGTGGTGGCCTGGAACAAGCGCGTGGAGGGCCTGCCGAACGTGCCGACCTTCGGCGAAATGGGCCTGAAGGAGCCGAACGATCCGGCCTGGTACGGCCTGGTGGCCCCGGCCGGCACGCCTGACGACGTCATCGCCAAGCTGAACGGCGCGGTGGTCAAGGCGCTGCAGGACAAGGGCTTCGTGGATCGCCTGCAAGCCGCTGGGGCCGAGCCGTCGGGCAACACGCCGGCCCAGCACGCCGCCGAAATCAAGAAGGAATTCGACAAGATGAAGAACCTGGTGAAGGTTCAGAACATCAAGCTGGAGCAGTAAGCCAGCGTCGCGGTTTGACCTGCCGGACGGAAGGACCACTTTGGTGGTCCTTTATCTTTTGGCGGCACGCCTGGCAAATGGGCATAAAATCGCTGTCTGTCCGCCACAGCTTCCCCCCACCATGCAACGTCCCTTCGATGCCGTCCTGCCCGCGCCATTCGGCAAGGTCGGCGTGCGCGTCGATGGCACGCAGGTCCACGAGATCGTCTACCTGCCCGATTCGTTTGCCGACATCGCGCCGGCCGACGCGCTGACGCGGCGCGTGGCCGAACAGCTCGCGGCCTACTACGACAATCCCGACATCGTCTTCGACCTGCCGCTGTCCACGCGCGGCACCGATTT
Organism: Ralstonia sp. 25mfcol4.1; assembly: GCF_900104095.1. Classification (GTDB taxonomy): domain Bacteria; phylum Pseudomonadota; class Gammaproteobacteria; order Burkholderiales; family Burkholderiaceae; genus Cupriavidus. The sequence continues at coordinate 430,272 of NZ_FNJO01000002.1, forward strand.
CCAGCGCAAGGTCTGGGATGCCATCTGCGCCGTGCCGCGCGGCGGGCTGACCACCTACGGCACCATCGCCAGGTCGCTGCAGAGCATGCCGCGCGCGGTGGGCCAGGCGTGCGGGCAGAACTGGTTCCCGATCGTGATCCCGTGCCACCGCGTGGTGGCCGCCAACGGGCTGGGCGGCTTCGCCCATCACGGCGAGGAAGGCTTCCACCTGGGCGTCAAGCGATGGCTGCTGCGCCACGAGCGGGCGATGCTCCTATGAGCGCGGGACTGGCCGAAGACCTGGCGCTGGTCGACCGCTTCTGCGATGCGCTGTGGCTCGAAGACGGGCTGTCGAAGAACACCATCGACGCCTATCGGCGCGATCTGGCGCTGCTGGCGCGCTGGCTGCACGAAAGCGACACCTGCGCGCTGCTGGCCGTCGACGACACGGCGCTGTCCGGCTATTTCGCGGCGCGCCACACCGAAACCCGCGCGTCGTCGGCCAACCGTCGCCTGACGGTGTTCCGCCGGTTCTACCAGTGGGCGCTGCGCGAGCACATGATCGACGCTGACCCGTGCCTGCTGCTGCGCCCGGCCAAACAGCCGCCGCGCTTTCCGAAGACGCTGTCCGAAGGTCAGGTCGAGGCGCTGCTGGAAGCGCCGGACGAGGGCACCCCGCTGGGCCTGCGCGACCGCACCATGCTCGAACTGATGTATGCCAGCGGGCTGCGCGTGTCCGAGCTGACGAACATGAAGACGATCGAGATCGGGCTCAACGAGGGCGTGGCGCGCGTGGTGGGCGGCAAGGGCAACAAGGAACGGCTGGTGCCGTTTGGCGCCCAGGCCGGCGACTGGCTGCGCCGCTATCTCGCAGAGAGCCGGCCCGCGCTGCTGGCCGGCCGCGCCTGCGACGAACTGTTCGTCACCCAGCGCGGCGAAGGCATGACACGCCAGACGTTCTGGCACCTGATCAAGAAGCATGCGCGCGATGCCGGCATCCACGCCCCGCTGTCGCCGCATACGCTGCGGCATGCCTTTGCCACGCATCTGCTGAACCACGGCGCCGACCTGCGCGTGGTGCAGCTGCTGCTGGGCCATGCCGACATCTCCACCACGCAGATCTACACGCACGTGGCGCGCGAGCGCCTGCGCGAGCTGCACCAGCATCACCATCCGCGCGGCTGAGCCGGCGTTGACATTCCGTTCCATGAGCAAGCAGAAACACATCTCCGAGACACCGGCCACGCAGATGCTGCGCAAGCAGGGCGTGGCGTTCGGCGAGCACACCTACGACTATGTCGACCACGGCGGCACGGGGGAATCGGCGCGCCAGCTTGGCGTGCCCGAGCACAACGTGGTGAAGACGCTGGTGATGGAAGACGAGGCCGCCAAGCCGCTGATCGTGCTCATGCATGGCGACTGCTCGGTATCGACCAAGAACCTGGCGCGGCAGATCGGCGCCAAAAGCGTGCAGCCGTGCAAGCCCGAGGTGGCACAGCGCCACAGCGGCTACATGGTGGGCGGCACGTCGCCGTTCGGCACGAAGAAGCGCATGCCGGTCTACGTGGAAGGCACCGTGCTGGCGCTGGACACCCTCTATATCAACGGCGGACGGCGCGGCTACCTGGTCAGCATCGCCCCGGGCGTGCTGACCGACCTGCTGGACGCCAGGCCGGTGGCTTGCGCGTTGCCTGACTGATGGCGATCAGGCCGGATGCCGGATTGGCGCACGCCGGGGAAACCACGGCGTGCGCCGGCGCCGTGCCGCGCTACAATCGCGCCAGCCTGAAATTCCTTGTCCCTATTCCCACACAATGGTCAACCTGATATTTGCCGTCATCGCCTATCTGATCGGATCGGTGTCGTTCGCCGTCGTGGTCAGCAAGGTCATGGGCCTGCCCGACCCGCACAGCTACGGCTCCGGCAACCCCGGCGCCACCAACGTGCTGCGCACCGGCAACAAGAAGGCCGCGATCCTGACGCTGATCGGCGATGGCCTGAAGGGCTATGTGGCGGTCATGCTGGTCAAGCACCTGGGCCCCGGCTACGGCGTGGACGATACCGGCATCGCGCTGGCGGCGCTGGCCGTGTTCCTGGGCCACCTGTTTCCGCTATTCCACCGCTTCGCGGGTGGCAAGGGCGTGGCCACCGCAGCCGGCATCCTGTTCGCCATCGACCCGCTGCTGGGGGCCGGCACGCTGGCCAGCTGGCTCATCATCGCGTTCTTCTTCCGCTATTCGTCGCTGGCCGCGCTGGTGGCCGCGATCTTCGCGCCGTTCTTCTACGTGCTGATGTTTGGCGTGGATATCATCGCCGGGGCAGTGCTGGTCATCGGCGTCCTGCTGATTGCCCGCCACCGTAGCAATATCGCCAAGCTGCTGGCCGGCAAGGAAAGCCGGATCGGGGAAAAGAAGAAGGTTTGAGGCAGAGCCGCCGGTGGGGGCCGCCCCTCTCCAGCTGCTGGGAGAGGGGACGAAATACAACGCGCCAAAGCGCGCTCAGGCCGCCTGCGCCAGCGCCGTGAAGGGGAACACCATCTCCACCCGCAGGCCGCCTTCATCGCGGTTGCTGATCGTCAGCCTGCCGCCGCCCTGCCTGACCAGACGGTCGACAATGGCCAGGCCCAGTCCCGAATGTGCATTGCCGCCACGTGCCGGATCCAGCCGCACGAACGGCATGGTCACGCGCTCGATGGCATCGGCCGGAATGCCCGGGCCCTGATCTTCCACGGTCAGGCACCAGCCGTCGGTTGTGCGCGACGTCGCCACATAGACCGGCGGGGCCCCGTAGGCATACGCGTTGTCCACCAGGTTGCCGATGATGCGGTCCAGCTGGGTGGCGATCATGCGGAAGCCGTCGCCGGCGGTCAGTTCCAGCACGACCAGCCTGTCCTGCTCCTGCAGCGACGCCGCCAGCTCTCCAATGCGCTTGTCCACCGGCACCGGCCGGGCCGTGGGCTCGCTGCTCTGCGCAAAGGTCAGGAACTGCTCGACGATGGCCGACATCGAATCCACGTCGCGCGTCACGCCGGCCGCCGCCTTGGGGTCCGACAGCATCTCGGCCCGCAGGCGCAGGCGCGCCAGCGGCGTCTTCAGGTCGTGCGCGATGCCGGCCAGCATCGTATTGCGCTCCTGGTCGATGCGGAACAGGTCGGCCACCATGCGATTGAAACGCACGATCAGCTGGCGCAACTCGTGCGGCCCGCGCTCGCGCAGCGGCGGCACGGCCTGCTGGCGCGACAGCTTCTCGGCCGCTTCGGCCATATCGCGCACCGGGCGCTGGATCTGCCACGCCACGAACAGCGCGAAGACGATCGCCACCCCTACCACCAGCACCACGCCCGGAATCAGCCGATTGTCGGGCGGCGGGTTATGCACGAACAGGATCGGCATGGCGATCCAGCGGTTACGGTTGGGCAGCTTGATCCAGAGCCGGGGCGTGGACAGTTCGTCTTCCAGCCGCACCTCGGAGCCCGGCGGCAGGCGGCGCGTGAACTGGTCCACCAGGCGGCGCGGACGCCCTCCGTGCGGGGGGCCGGCGTGCTCGTCCGCCACGGCGGTATCGGCCACTTCGACCAGGCTCGGCAACGGCACGGGCGGCCTGGCATCGAGGGCGCGCTGGATGCTGTCCAGCTGGAACAGCATCTGCTCGACCGAATAATCGATCTGCTGCTGGCGCCGGTCCATGCGCAGGATGGCCAGCCACGAGAAATGGCTGATCATCAGCACGGCGGCGATCAGCAGCGCCATGCGGCCGAACAGGGTATCAATTCTTAGCTTCATGCCTTGGTTTCATGCGGAGGTTCCGTCGCGGGAGCCTTATTGCGGAACGCTGTCCTCGGCTTCGTCGGGCACAAAGGTGTAGCCCCGGCCACGTACGGTCTGGATATAGCGCGGGCGCTGCGCGTCTTCATCCAGCAGCCGGCGCAGGCGCCAGATCTGGACGTCGATGCCCCGGTCGCTGATGCCGTTGGCGGTGCCATACATCAGTTCGACGATGCGCTCCCGCGACAGCACTTCCAGCGGATGCATCAGCAGCAGCTTCAGCAGCGCGAATTCGGTATCGCTGATCGACACGGCCTGGCCGCTGCGTTCCAGCGAACGCTGGCGGAAATTCACCCGGAACGGGCCGAAGGCAATCGATTCGCGGTCTTCCGGCGCGGCGGCCGGGCGGGCCAGCTTGCGGCGCAGCACGGCGTTGATGCGGGCCAGCAGCTCGCGCGGCGAGAAAGGCTTGCCCAGGTAGTCGTCGGCGCCGATCTCCAGCCCGACGATGCGGTCGATCTCGTCGCTGCGCGCGGTCAGCAGGATCACCGGGATGTCGTCGTTCTTGGCACGCAGGTTGCGCAGGGCGGTCAGGCCATCGACCTTGGGCATCATCAGGTCCAGCACGATCAGCGCGGGGCGCTCGCGCTCCAGCCGGGCCTGCAGGCCATCGCCATCGTGCAGCACCGACACCGCAAAGCCTTGCGAGGTCAGGTATTCGCGCAGCAGGTCGCGCAATTCGGGATCGTCGTCGACGACAAGAATCTGTGTGGGCTGGTTTGTACGCATAGGCACATGATAGTCAGGACGGGCATCCAACTTTGCAAATGCCCGGGACGGTTTTGTTTCTGGACGTTACACCCACGCCGCCCGTAACCCGCTGTAATAAAAGCGGGAAACCGCGAAATACGTGGGGCCACGGCTGCACATTATGCTTGCATCCATGACGCGCCCCGCCGGGCGCCATCCCACCTGACGGCGGGTCGCCCTGCCCTCGCGATGCGGCATACTGCTGCCACTTCACCGTCACAGTCGCTGTGCGAATACCGTTTGGCGCGCGCTCCTTTTATGTCGTGCCGGTTCCCAGGATTCCGTTCATGTCCCACCCACAACAAGGTCAGCCTATTCCCCCCACCCCGCCGCGCGGCCCGGTCCCTTCGCGCCGCCGCACCTGGATTGCCGTCGCGGTCATTGTCGTGCTGGCTGGCGCCGGCTGGTACTGGCACAGCCACCGCAAGGCGGCGCAGGATGCAGCGGCCGCCGCTCCCGGCGCCGCCAGCGGGGCGCCGGGCATGGGGGCCGGCCGACGCGGGCCGGGCGGGCCCGGCGGCCAGGGCGGGCCGAACGCCATGCCGCGCTCGCCCGTGGTGGTCAATACGGTCAGCAAGCGCAACATGGATGTGGTGCTCAACGGCCTGGGCAACGTGACGCCGGTGGCCAATGTCACCGTGCGTGCGCAGGTTTCGGGCCCGCTGCTGAAGGTGCTGTTCAAGGAAGGCCAGATGGTCAAGGCCGGCGACGTGCTGGCCGAGATCGATCCGCGCCCGTTCCAGGCCGCGGTGGACCAGGCCGTGGGCCAGCTGGCCCGTGACCAGGCGCTGCTGCAGAACGCCCGGCTGGACCAGCAACGCTACAGGACGCTGCTCGCGCAGGATTCGATCTCGAAGCAGCAGGTGGACACGCAGGACGCGCTGGTGCGCCAGTACGAAGGCGTGGTCAAGACCGACCAGGGCAACGTCGACAACGCGCGGCTGAACCTGGGCTACACGCGCATCGTGGCGCCCACCTCGGGCCGCATCGGCCTGCGCCAGGTGGATCCGGGCAACATCGTCAGCACCGGCGACACCAATGGCATCGCCCTGATCACGCAAATCCAGCCGATCACCGTGCTGTATACGATCCCGGAGGACAACCTGCCCGCCGTGCTCAGGAAGCTGAACGCCGGCGAGAAGCTCCAGGTGCAGGCGTGGGACCGCCAGATGCGCAACCAATTGGCCGAGGGCTCGCTGCTGACCACCGACAACCAGATCGACACCACCACCGGCACGGTCAAGCTCAAGGCCATCTTCCAGAACACCGACGGCATGCTGTTCCCGAACCAGTTCGTGAACGTGCGCACCCGCGTGGATACCATGGAAGACGCCACGGTGATTCCCGTGGCCGCCATCCAGCGTGGCCAGCAAGGCACCTTTGTCTACGTGGTGGGCGACGACAACACCGTGAAGGTTCAGGTGGTGACGCTGGGCCCGAGCGATGGCGCCCGCACCGCCGTGCTCAAGGGCGTGGAGCCCGGCCAGCGCGTGGTGGTGGACGGCGCAGACCGCCTCAAGGAAGGCATGGTCGTGGAAGCGGTGGACCCCGCCGCGCGCGCCGCGCAGCTGCAGCCGTCGAGCGCGCCGCGGGCACGTGGCCGCCGCGGCAACTGGGGCGGGGCCAGCGGGGCGCATGGTGGCGCAAGCGGCCCCCACGCGGCGCCAGGCGCGGCCAGTGATGGCGCCAGCGCCTCGGCAGCGGCGGGCGCACCGGGCGAACGCCGTCGCATGCGCGACGCCGACACCAGCCCGAATCCGGCCACCAGCACGCCGGCGAACCCGGGCGCCAGCGTGGGCCAGCGGCCGCAGCAGTAAGCAAGAGGACAGGGAAGCGGCATGAATCCTTCACGCATCTTTATCGAGCGGCCGGTTGCCACGGCCCTGCTGATGCTGGCCATCCTGCTGTCGGGGCTGGTCGCATTCAAGCTGCTGCCGCTCTCCGCCCTGCCCGAGGTCGACTACCCGACCATCCAGGTCACCACGCTGTACCCCGGCGCCAGCCCCGACGTGATGACCTCGTCGGTCACGGCGCCGCTGGAGCGCCAGTTCGGCCAGATGCCGGGCCTCAAGCAGATGTCGTCGTCGTCGTCGGGCGGCGCGTCGGTCATCACGCTGCAGTTCGAGCTGACGCTGTCGCTGGACGTGGCCGAGCAGGAGGTGCAGGCCGCCATCAACGCCGGCGGCAATCTGCTGCCGGCCGACCTGCCGATGCCGCCGGTCTACAGCAAGGTCAATCCGGCCGACGCGCCGATCATGACGCTGGCGATGACGTCCGACACCCTGCCGCTGCCCAAGCTGCAGGACATGGTCGACACCCGCGTGGCCGCCAAGATCTCGCAGATCCAGGGCGTGGGCCTGGTCACCATCAGCGGCGGCCAGCGCCCCGCCGTGCGCATCCAGGCCAACCCGACCGCACTGGCCAACCTGGGCATGTCGATCGACGACCTGCGCACCGCCATCGGCAGCGCCAACGTCAACGGCGCCAAGGGCAGCTTCGACGGCCCGTCGCGCGCGTCGACCATCGACGCCAACGACCAGCTCAAGTCGGCCGACGAGTACCGGCAGATCATCATCGGCTACCAGAACGGCGCGCCGATCCGCATCACCGACGTGGCCGACATCATCGACGGCCCCGAGAACAGCCGGCTGGCCGCCTGGGCCAATGCCAAGCCGGCCATCGTGGTCAATATCCAGCGCCAGCCGGGCGCCAACGTGATCGAGGTGGTGGACCGCATCAAGACGCTGCTGCCGCAGCTGCAGTCGGCACTGCCGGCCTCGGTCCATGCGCAGGTGCTGACCGACCGCACCACGACGATCCGTGCCTCGGTCAAGGACGTGGAGTTCGAACTGCTGCTGGCCATCGCGCTGGTGGTGATGGTGATCTTCGTCTTCCTGCGCAACCTGTCGGCAACGATCATCCCGGGCGTGGCCGTGCCGCTGTCGCTGGTGGGCACGTTCGGCGTGATGTACCTGGCCGGCTTCTCGATCAACAACCTCACGCTGATGGCGCTGACCATCGCCACGGGCTTCGTCGTGGACGACGCCATCGTGATGATCGAGAACATCATGCGCTACATCGAGGAAGGCGATTCCCCGATGGAGGCCGCGCTGAAGGGGTCGAAGCAGATCGGCTTCACGATCATCTCGCTGACGTTCTCGCTGGTGGCGGTGCTGATTCCGCTGCTGTTCATGGGCGATGTGGTCGGGCGGCTGTTCCGTGAATTCGCGATCACGCTGGCGGTGTCGATCCTGATCTCGGCCGTGGTGTCGCTGACGCTGACGCCGATGATGTGCGCGCGCCTGCTGCGCCATGTGCCGGAAAGCGAACAGTCGCGCTTCCACCTGGCCACGGGCCGCTTCTTCGACAACGTGATCGAACGGTATGGCCAGGCGCTGGAATGGGTGCTGGCGCGCCAGACCGCCACGCTGGTCGTGGCCATCGGCACGCTGGTGCTGACCGGCCTGCTGTACCTGCTGGTGCCCAAGGGCTTCTTCCCGGTGCAGGACACCGGCGTGATCCAGGCCATCACCGAAGCCGCGCAGACCAGTTCGTTCCAGTCGATGGGACGCAAGCAGGAAGCCGTGCAGAAGGTGATCCTGGAAGACCCGGCGGTGGCCAGCGTGTCGTCGTTCATCGGCGTGGACGGGACCAACCAGACCGTCAACGCCGGGCGCATGCTGATCAACCTCAAGCCCAAGGGCGACCGCGATTCGATGGCCGTGGTAACCGACCGCCTGCAGGAGGCAGTGCACAAGCTGGGCGGCGTGTCGCTCTACATGCAGCCCGTGCAGGACCTGACGATCGAAGACCGCGTGGCGCGCACGCAGTACCAGTTCACGGTGGAAGACCCGGACCCGACCGTGCTGGCCGAATGGGTGCCGAAGCTGGTCGAACGCCTGCAGCGGGAACCCGAACTGCGCGACGTGGCCAGCGACCAGCAGAACAACGGCCTGCGTGCCTTCGTGGAGATCGACCGCGACGCCGCCGCGCGCTTCGGCATCACCACGGCCGTGATCGACAGCGCGCTTTACAGCGCGTTCGGCCAGCGCCTGATCTCGACCATCTTTACCCAGGCCAGCCAGTATCGCGTGGTGCTGGAGACGATGCCGGAATTCCGCACCAGCCCCGCATCGCTGGCCGAGCTGCGGCTGCCGTCGTCGTCGGGCGGCCAGGTGCCGCTGGGCTCCATCGCGCGGATTTCCGAACGCACCGGCCCGCTCGTGATCAACCACCAGGGGCAGTTCCCGGCGGCCACGATCTCGTTCAACCTGGCGCCAGGCGAATCGCTCGGTGCCGCCGTCGACAAGATCACCAAGGTCGAGCAGGAAATCGGCCTGCCGATCTCGATGGCCACCGAATTCCAGGGCGCTGCGCTGGCCTTCCGGGCATCGCTGTCGAACACGCTGTGGCTGATTTTGGCCGCCGTGATCACCATGTACATCGTGCTGGGCGTGCTGTACGAGAGCACCATCCACCCGGTAACGATCCTTTCCACGCTGCCGTCGGCGGGTGTCGGCGCGCTGCTGGCGCTGCTGGTCTTCCAGCAGGACCTGGGCATCATCGCGATCATCGGCATCATCCTGTTGATCGGCATCGTCAAGAAGAACGCGATCATGATGATCGACTTCGCGCTCGAAGCCGAACGCGAGCACGGCATGAAGCCGTACGACGCCATCTTCCAGGCCTGCCTGCTGCGGTTCCGGCCCATCCTGATGACCACCATGGCCGCGCTGCTGGCGGCGCTGCCGATGATGCTGGGCTCCGGCATCGGCTCGGAACTGCGCCGGCCGCTGGGTATCACGATGGTGGGCGGCCTGCTGGTCAGCCAGGTGCTGACGCTGTTCACCACGCCGGTGATCTACCTGGCGTTCGACCGCGTGGCGTACCGCCTGAAGGACTGGCGCGTCCGCAGGTTCGGCAACCCGAATGACGGCGACGATGACCGCAACGACGGTGACGAGGGCGGCCACCGCGTGACGCCGCGTCCGCAGGAGCCGAACGCCTGATGAACCTCTCGGCCACTTTCATCCACCGCCCGGTAGCCACCGCGCTGCTGACCATCGGCATCCTGCTGGCCGGCATCGCCGCGTTCCGGCTGCTGCCGGTGTCGCCGCTACCGCAGGTGGACTTCCCCACGATCTCGGTCTCCGCGTCGCTGCCCGGCGCCAGCCCCGAGACCATGGCCGCCACCGTGGCCACGCCGCTGGAGCGTGCGCTGGGCGCCATCGCGGGCGTGACAGAGATCACGTCGAGCAGTTCGCTGGGCTCCACGCGCGTGACGCTGCAGTTCGACCTGTCGCGCGACATCGACGGCGCCGCCCGCGACGTGCAGGCCGCCATCAATGCGTCGCGCGCCACGCTGCCCACCAGCCTGCCGAACAACCCCACCTATCGCAAGGTGAACCCGGCCGACGCGCCGATCATGATCATTGCGCTGACGTCGCCGACGATGACGCGCGGCCAGCTGTACGACGCGGCGTCGACGATCCTCGCCCAGAAGCTGTCGCAGGTCGAAGGCGTGGGCCAGGTGACGATCGGCGGCTCGTCGCTGCCGGCCGTGCGGGTGGAACTGAATCCGACCGCGCTGAACCACTACGGCATTTCGCTGGAGGACGTGCGCAACACGATCAGCGCCACCAACGCGAACCGGCCGCTGGGCATCCTGGACAACCCCAACACGGCATGGCAGGTCTATGCCAACGACCAGGCGATGGCGGCCAAGGATTACATGCCGCTGATCATCCGCTACGCCACGCCGGGCACCTATTCGTCGACATCGGCCGGCGCGCTGATCGCCAGCACGGCCAACGCCGCCGCGGGCGGCAATGTCAGCACCAAGACCGTCAACGGCGTCACCACCACCACGATCACCACCAGCAGCGGCACCACCACCATCAGCACGGGTGCCACGGGGGGCAACGTCAACAGCGGCGGCCCGAACTCGTTCGCGGTACCGGTGCGGCTGCAGGACGTGGCCAATGTGGTGGATTCGGTGCAGGACATCCGCAACGCGGGCTCGGCCAACGGCAAGCCGTCGGTGCTGTTGGTGCTGAACCGGTCGCCGGGCGCCAACATCATCGAGACCGTGGACCGCGTCAACGACATGCTGCCGCAGCTGCGCAAGATGATCCCGGCCACGATTTCGCTGGACGTGATGATGGACCGTACCCCCACCATTCGCGCGTCGCTGCGCGAGGTGGAGCACACGCTGATGATCTCGGTGGCGCTGGTGATCATGGTCGTGTTCGTGTTCCTGCGTAACGTGCGTGCCACGCTGATCCCGAGCGTGGCCGTGCCGGTGTCGCTGGTGGGCACGTTCACGATCATGTACCTGGCCGGGTTTTCGCTGAACAACCTCTCGCTGATGGCGCTGACGATCGCCACGGGTTTCGTGGTCGACGACGCCATCGTGGTGCTGGAAAACATCTCCCGGCACATCGAGGAAGGCATGAAGCCGATGGCCGCCGCGCTGCGCGGTGCGCGCGAGGTGGGCTTCACGGTGCTGTCGATGAGCCTGTCGCTGATTGCGGTGTTCATTCCGTTGCTGCTGATGGGGGGCATCGTGGGCCGGCTGTTCCAGGAATTCGCGATCACGCTGTCGGTGGCCATCCTGGTGTCGCTGGTGGTCTCGCTGACCGCCACGCCGATGATGTGCGCCCGGCTGCTGCGCCCCGTGCATGAAGAGACGCAGGGCCGCTTCCACCGGGCCACGGAACACCTGTTCGTGCGCCTGCAGAATGGCTATGCGCGCACGCTTGGCGTGGCGCTGCGCCATGGCCCGGTGGTCTGGATCGTGCTGTTGCTGACCATCGCGCTGAACGTCTACCTGTACGTGATCGTGCCCAAGGGCTTCTTCCCGCAGCAGGACACCGGGCGGCTGATCGGCTTTATCCGTGCGGACCAGGCCACGTCGTTCCAGCTGATGCGCAGCAAGCTCGACAACTTCATCAAGATCGTCCAGTCGGACCCGGCCGTCGTCAACGTCACGGGCTTCACGGGCGGGTCGCAGCGCAACACGGGCCAGATGTTCGTCACGCTCAAGCCGCTGTCCGAGCGCAAGGAGACGGCCGACCAGATCGTCGCGCGGCTGCGCGGCAAGCTGGCCAGGGAACCCGGCGCGAGCCTGTTCCTGACGCCGGTGCAGGACATCCGCATCGGCGGGCGGCAGAGCAGTTCGGCCTACCAGTTCACACTGCAGTCCGATGATCTCGATGTGCTGCGCGCGTGGGAACCCAAGGTGCGCGCGGCGATTTCGAACATCAAGGGTCTGGAAGACGTGGATACCGACACCAACGACAAGGGCCTGCAAACGTCGGTCATCATCGACCGCGATACGGCATCCAAGCTCGGCGTCACGGCCCAGCAGGTCGATGCCATCCTGAACGACGCATTCGGCCAGCGGCTGGTGTCGACGATCTATCACCCGCTGAACCAGTACCGCGTGGTGATGGAACTGAGCCCGGAATACCTGCAGGGCCCGCATGCGCTGCAGGACATCTACGTGGTCACGGGCGGCGGCAAGCGCGTGCCGCTATCGGCCTTCGCGCGCGTGACGCCCACCAGCACGCCACTGGGCGTGAATCACCAGGGCCAGTTTGCCGCGTCCACCATCTCGTTCAACCTGGCCGAGGGCTATTCGCTGTCGCAGGCCACCGACGCCATCAAGCTGGCGATGGCGCAGATCGGCGCACCGGAGACGCTGCAGGCCAACTTCGCGGGCGGCGCCAAGGCATTCCAGGATTCGCTCAAGAGCCAGCCGCTGCTGATCCTGGCCGCCATCATCACCATCTACATCGTGCTGGGCATTCTCTACGAGAGCTATGTCCACCCACTGACCATCCTGTCGACACTGCCTTCGGCGGGCGTAGGCGCGTTGCTGGCGCTGCTGCTGTTCAAGACCGAGTTCAGCATCATCGCGCTGATCGGCGTGATCCTGCTGATCGGCATCGTCAAGAAGAACGCCATCATGATGATCGACTTCGCCATCGACGCCGAACGACGCGACGGACTGAGCCCGCGCGACGCCATCTACCGCGCCTGCCTGCTGCGCTTCCGGCCCATCATGATGACCACGGCCGCGGCGCTGCTGGGCGCGGTGCCGCTGGCGCTGGGCCGCGGCGATGGCGCCGAACTGCGTGCGCCGCTGGGCATCTCGATCGTCGGTGGCCTGGTGGTCAGCCAGTTGCTGACGCTGTACACCACGCCGGTGGTCTACCTGACGCTGGACCGCTGGCGCCTCAAGGTCAATGCCTGGCGCGCACGCCGGCAGCAACGCGGCGCCGCGCCGCAACTCGAACACTGAAGAAGGCATCTGCCATGTTCCGACGCTCCTATTCTCTTTCGGTGGTGGCCCTGGCCTGTGCCCTGCTGGCCGGCTGCGCGGTCGGCCCCGACTACAAGCGCCCCGACGCGCCCGTACCCAAGGCCTTCAAGGAAGCCGGCGAGGCCATGCCCGTCTGGACCGGCGACTGGAAGACCGCCGAGCCGCAGGACGCCGCCGGCCGCCCCGATTGGTGGCGCGTGTTCAACGACCCCACGCTGGACGACCTGATATCGCAGGTGCAGGTGTCGAACCAGAACATCAAGGCAGCCGAGGCGATCTACCGCCAGGCCACCGCATCGCTGGCGGCCGCACGCGCCGGCTACTTCCCTACGGTCGGTGCCAACGTCGGCGTATCGCGCGGCAAGTCGAGCGCGGCCGGACATGTGATCGACGGCCAGAACGCCACGTTGTCGGCCAGTTGGGAAATCGATATCTGGGGCCGCATCCGCCGCCAGGTGGAAAGCGCCGAAGCGGGCGCGCAGGCCAGCCAGGCCGACCTGGCATCGACGCTGCTGTCCACGCAGGCCACGCTGGCGCAGAGCTACTTCTCGCTGCGCGTGGCCGACGCCCAGCGCGCGCTGCTCGATCGGACCGTGGCCGACTATGCGAGGTCGCTGCAACTGGTGCAGAACCAGTACAAGGCCGGCACCGCGCAACGCTCTGACGTGCTGCAGTCGGAAACACAGCTCAAGTCGGCCCAGGCCCAGCAGCTCGATATCCAGATCAGCCGCGCGCAGCTGGAACATGCCATCGCCATCCTCGTGGGACGGCCGCCTTCGGAACTGAACATCGCGCCGGCAGATCTGCAGACACCGGTGCCCGTGGTGCCAGTGGCGGTGCCTTCGCAAATGCTGGAACGCCGCCCCGACATCGCCGCTGTCGAACGCCGCATGGCGTCGGCCAATGCCGATATCGGCGTGGCGCAAGCGGCCTACTATCCCACCCTGTCGCTGTCGGCCACGGGTGGCCTCACGGCGAGCACGCTGGCGCGCTGGCTGTCGCTACCCGACCGCGTGTGGTCGGTCGGCGCCGGCCTGGCCGGCACGGTGTTCGACGGCGGCCTGCGCAGCGCCGCCAAGGCCCAGGCCGTGGCCGCCTACGACCAGACCGTGGCCAACTATCGCCAGACCGTGCTGAGCGCCTTCCAGGAAGTCGAGGACAACCTCGCCTCGGCACGCGTGCTCGAGCAGGAAGCCGTGGTCCAGGGCGACGCCCTGCGCTCGGCGCGCGAGGCGCTGTCGCTGGTCAACAACCGCTACAAGGCCGGCACAGCGGGCCTGCTCGACGTGCTGACCGCCCAGACGGCGGCCTACACCGCCGAAACCACGACGCTGCGCATCATGGATCGCCAGTACACGGCCGCCATCACACTGATCAAGGCGCTGGGGGGCGGATGGCATGGGTATGACGCCGAGGCGGCGCAGCAACAGCCCGCGCCGGCGTCATCGGCACCCGCGCCGGATCAGCACTCGTCGTAGTCCGGGAGGTAGGTCCAGTCGGCGTTGCTGCGCTGGCTGGCCGGCATCGGGCCATAGCTGCTCTTGTTGAGCTGGTAGTACTCGCGCAGCCCGGACGTTGCGTTGACCTGGTAATAGACCGTGCCGATCAGGCCCCGATTGTCCGGGGCAGGCCGCCAGCTGTTCGGGACGGGCTTGTAGCAGGCCCGGATGCTCGAGATATTGTCGTTCATGCCCAATCGGCCCAAATCTGTCTGACTCGCGTCGCCTCTCAGGATATGGCATCGCCCGGCAAAGCCGGCGTCTTCGCAGATCTTGTAGGCATGATCGGCAGGCGCCTCGATAGAGCTGATCGCATTGTTGCTGCGGCCTTCCAGCCGGGCAACAATGCCACTCGGCGGCAGACACAGCAGCAAGGTCTTGTGTCGGGCCGCGTCATAGGCACACACGCCCGATTCGGTGTACGGCAGATCGGGGTAAAACGGCCGTACCGTCAGCCCCGACCACCAGTTGCCGGTGGTATTGCCGAAGACGTCATAGATCGAATAGCCGTAGTCGGCCAGCGTGTAACGCGTATTGACGACCGGAATTTCCGAGCTTTTGCGACCCCACCATTCGCCCTCGACACCATCGTCGAAGCGTTTGTCCACCCATGTGTTGGCGTTACCTCCTGCCCCGATGGAAACCCGGAATCTTCTGACATTGCGCAGGCCATCACACTTGACGGCGACCAGATCGGCCAGCGGTGCGGCGCCCGTCACCGTCTGACACCCCAGAGGCGTCTCGATGCTGGAATAGCCCTCGCGCTTGACGCGCGTCTGCCATGGCACATAACGCTTGACTTCCTCGCCGGTGATCGGATCGACAACCGCCGCTGGCGAGTCGTCCTCGCGAATCGAAAAGTAATTGCAGGCCTTGGCACCGGTGGAAACGTCCACCGACCGCTTGCGGCGGCGATCCTCTTCTTCTTCCTCGGTGATGTTGCACAGCGAACACACCGACGCAAGCGCACCCGATGTGCCGGCCAACGCTGGGGCTACAAGCTGCACCGTAGTGGTCGGGGCCCTGCGAATCGGGAACGGATCCTGGTTGGCTACCGTGTTCCCCGCGACGTAAGCCGGATTCCGCTGCTCGGCGACGACTTCCATTTGCCCCGTGTCGGCATTGCGCTCGAATATCTGGACGGATTCCACCAGGTTGTTCGGCACGCCGCTGAAGGCCATCCATTCGTCCTCGTGCCGAAAACGCTCGGCGGTGGTTCGGAAAATCACGTTCCCCAGCCGCGTGTACGCGTCCCGCAACGACGCATAGGCGCTATAGAACCTTGCCGTCGCCCGGATGCGATACACATAACTGCGGCTGCCGCGCCCCACCAGCCATCGGCTGGCAAACTGATGCGCAACGGATTCCTGCGCCGACGTCGGAACGAACGCAGATGTTCTCTCCATGCATGAGTTGCCGCCCACGTGCTCGTACACGTCGTTGTTGATTCCCGGACTCGGGAATCCATTCTGGAACACCTGCTCCGGCGGCAAATTCGAACCGCGATAGACAAAGGCCGGCGGCGCGGCGAATGCCGACCCGACTACCAGCATCAACATCGCCGCCAGCATGGCCGCGCGCATGTACGACAAGACAGATACCCGCATCGTTACCTCCTTGCGTTGAAATGCAAGTATCTATATCGATGCGGCGACCAGCCGTCTGCCGTAGGCAATCCAAATTCAGCGTTTCATGCGAATTATCAAATATGGCGTGATCGGCAATGCCAGGGTTGCTTTTGGCGTACGCGACATTCGTCGGCGCGAACGGCGGTAGCTGCCACCACTTCGGCCGACTGGCGGGCAGCCAACTTCTCCCGACTGTTCCTCGACAGATAGCGTTGGCCGCCGTCCTTTACCGCCCCTCCGGCACCGGCAGCGCCTGCTGGCTGACCCGTTCCTTCAGCCACGTGGCGGCCTTGCCCAGTGGTCGCTGCTTGTGCCAGACGATTTCCATGGCGACGGGCCAGTCCTGGTCCTGGAACGTCAGTTGTGGCGATACCAGCCCGGCCGCGGCCGGCGAGTTGGCGGCGACGTGCCAGGGCACGAAGGCCCAGCCCAGGCGGCGCTTCACCAGTTCGACGATGACCCACTGGCTTTCCACCCACCAGACTTCGGCGGCCACGCGCAGGCGCTTCTTTTCCTCGCTGTCGCTACGCGTGGCCACCATCAGCTGGCGGTAGCGTTTCAGTTCCTCGAAATCCACGCGCGGCTGTGCGGCCAGCGGATGGTCCGGTGCGCAGATGATCGGCATCGCCACCCAGCCGAGCGCGTGGAAGCCCAGTTCCGGCGGCAGGATTTCCTGGCGCCACATGATGCCCAGGTCCGCGCACTGGCTCAGCACCAGGCGGCTGACGTCCTCCATCAGCGGGAACAGAATTTCCAGTTCGACCGACGGGAATCGCTCGGAAAACTCGGTCAGCAGCTCGCCGAGCGTTTCCTCGGGATACAGCTCGTCCACGGCCAGCGTGAGGCGCGACTCCACCCCTTCGCCCAGGCTCTTGGCCACGCCACGGAAATGCTCGCAGCGTTCCAGGATCACGCGCGCTTCCAGCAGCAACCGTTCACCAGCCGGTGTCAGCACCGGGTAGCGGGCGCTGCGGTCGAACAGCGTGGCGTCTAGGTCGACTTCCAGGTTGGCCACGGCGGCGCTGATGACCGACTGGGCCTTGCCAAGCTGGCGGGCGGCCGCAGAGAACGATCCGGTTTCGGCGGCGGCCGCAAACGCGTGGAGCTGATCTAGAGAGAGAGACATAGGGATATGCGGCGCGTCCCGCCGCCATCTATCGGATTTTCAGATGGTATCCAACTTGCGATCAGCTGTCGCGCCGATAGAATGCCCTCCATCGTTGAAATTCATTGAAATTGGAGGGCCTCATGCGTACCACTGCAGACCGTATTCGTCACACCGTCGGTTTCGAGGTGATCGGTCTGATCGCATTCGCGCCGCTGGCCAGTCTGGTGTTCGGGTACGAGTTGCACCAGATGGGCATCGTCGGCGCGGTGGCTGCCCTGATCGCCGCCACGTGGAACTACATCTATAACATCCTGTTCGACCGCGCGATGCTGCGCTTCACGGGCCAGCTCAAGAAGTCGACGCCGATCCGCGTGCTGCACGCGATCCTGTTCGAGGGCGGCCTGCTGATCGTGTTCCTGCCCTCGGTGGCGTGGTACCTGAAGATCGGCCTGGTGGAAGCCTTCATCATGGACATCGCCGTGGCCGGCTATTACATGGTCTACGCGTTCTTCTACAACTGGGCCTACGACGCCATCTTCCCGATTCCGAATGCCGCGCCGTCGGCGTCCGATTGCCAGTCGGCCAACTGAGCGGACCGAGCGCCGCGTAGTCGACCTCGCTCACGAAAAGCGGCCGGAAACGGCCGCATGACGTCACCCGGCACGCAGGGGCCATGCGTTAACATGCTCGCCATGCCCATCCGCCCGCCCCTGCTCCGCCGCAGCCTGTCGCCCGCCATCGTTGCGGCCACGCTGCTCATCCTCGGTCTGTCCGGAGCCCAGGCCAAACCCGTCAAGAATGCCAAGGCCGCGCGCGCCGCCACGGCCGCCACGGCGGTAGCCGCGACTGCCGGTGCCACCCGTGCCAAGGCCGAACCCGCCGATCCCGCCGCCGCGCGCAGCGGCCTGCCCGCCACCGTGACCGCCGCGCTGCGCCGCGCCCATGTGCCGCTGTCCGCCGCGAGCTTCTACGTGGTCAAGGTGGGCGCCCCGCAGGCACGCGTGAGCTGGAACGCCGAGACGCCGATGAATCCGGCCTCGACGATGAAGGTGGTCACCACCTTCGCCGGCCTGCAGCTGCTCGGGCCCGAATTCCGCTGGCTGACATCGCTCTATGCCGACAACCAGCCCGGCCCCGACGGCACGATCAATGGGAATGTCTATCTGCGCGGCCGGGGCGATCCCAAGCTCGTGCCCGAGGAAATGGCCAAGCTGGTGGCCACGGCCCGGTCCGCGGGCGCCACCACTATCAATGGCGACGTCGTGCTGGACCGCAGCTTCTTTGCCGATGGCATGGACGGCAGCTACACGATCGACGGCGAGACGCAGCGCGCCTACAACGTGAATCCGGACGCCCTGCTCTACGCGTTCAAGACCCTGTCGTTCACGATCACCCCGGACGCCGCCAACCGCACCGTGGACGTGGCCGTCACGCCCGCGCTGGCGCAGTTGCGCGTGGATAACCGGATGACGCTGGCCAACGGCCGCTGCGGCGACTGGAAGTCGCGCGCCACGCCCAGCATCATGCCCCAGCCGGACGGCACGGTCGTGGCATCGTTCGATGGCAGCTACTCGGCCGACTGCGGCGAACACATCGTCAACCTGGCCACGCTGAGCCACAGCGACTTCATCTGGGGCGGCTTCGTCGCCGAATGGCAGAACGCCGGCGGCCGCTTCGCACGCCCGCCCGGCCTGCGCAGCGGTCCGGTGCCGCGCAACGCCTTCCTGCTGGCCCGCCACTACGGCCAGCCGCTGGGCGACATCGTGCGCGACATCAACAAGTTCTCGAACAACGTGATGGCCCGCCAGCTGTTCCTCACGATCGGGGCGGAAATGGACCGCAAGGGCCCGGCCAGCACCGACAAGTCATCGCGGGTGATCCATCAGTGGCTGGCCAAGCAGGGCCTGGACATGCCGAACCTGGTACTGGAAAACGGCTCCGGATTGTCGCGTGACGAGCGCATCAGCGCCTACGACATGGCCCGCCTGCTACAGCAGGCGCTGGCCAGCAACGTGGGGCCGGTGCTGATCGATTCGCTGCCGATCCTCGGCGTGGACGGCACGCTGCGCAACCGCCTGACGCGCGCCAATGCGGCAGGCAACGCCTATCTGAAGACCGGCACGCTGGCCGATGTGCGCGCGCTGGCCGGCTATGTCGATGCGCTCAATGGCGAACGCTATGTGGTGGTGGCCTATATCAACCACCCCAACGCGTCGGGTGCGCAGGAAGCGCACGATGCGCTGATGCAGTGGGTCTACAAGGGCGCGCCGTGAGGTCGGCTCCGGGCGTGGCGAGGATTTGACACGCCTGCCCTCTCTCCTGCCCCTCTCCCGCCCCTTCCCCGCGGGCGGGACAGGGGAGAAAACCAGGGGGCATCATGAGCGCCCGGCTGCTTGGTTTGCGAAGAGAAAATACAAACACCGCCGGTCTGCTCCCCTCTCCCGCCCTGCGGGACAGGGCCGGGGGAGAGGGCCAGCGTCTACATCTCAGTTGTCTTCGAACGCAGCCGCGGCGCGGCCCAGGCGGTCGCGCACGCCGTCCCACTCGTGCGAATCGGGCACCGGCTCGAACACCAGCCGCTGATAGCCTTCCTTGTCGAGCTTGCGCAGCAGGCCGTACAGCGCCTGGGCATAGGCGTCCGGCGTGGCCGGCGCTTCCACGAACACGCAACGCGGATCGGCGCTGGCGGACGTCTTGCCGACAAACGCCAGCCGTCCGCCCTCGGGCAAGCCGTGCAGCAGTTGCGGCAGTGCCTCGGCCTGCGCCAGCGTCAGTGTGGTGCGCGGCGCGTAGTGGGCCTTGAGCGTGCCGGACGCGCGCGGCGCGGCGGCATCGGGCGGCAGCGGCAGCGTGCCCAGCACATCGGCCATCATTGCCGCCGTGATCGCGCCCGGGCGCAGCAGCACCGGTCCCAGCGTATCGAGGCGGGACAGGTCAATGATCGACGATTCGATACCGACATCCACGCCGTCGCCTTCCAGCACGTAGACGGCGCCGCCAAATTCATCGCGCACGTGCTCGGCCGTGGTCGGGCTGACCTGGCCGAACTTGTTGGCCGACGGCGCGGCAATGCCGCCCCGGCCGCGCTTGAAACGCGACAGCAGCGCCTGGGCCACCGGGTGCGACGGGCAGCGCAGGCCGATGCTGTCCTGCCCGCCCGCCACGGCGGACGGAATATGCGCGGCGCGCTTCAGGATGATGGTCAGCGGACCGGGCCAGAAAGCGTCGATCAGCTTCTGCGCCGCGTCAGGCACCTCATCGGTCCAGTAGCTGACGTCGCCGCCATCCACCACGTGAACGATGACCGGATGATTCGACGGACGGCCCTTGGCGGCGAAGATGCGCGCCACGGCTTCGGGGTTCTCGGCGTCGGCGCCAAGGCCGTAGACGGTCTCGGTCGGAAACGCCACGAGCTGGCCGGCTTCGAGCAGGCGAACCGCCTCGTCAAGCTCGGCGGCCGTGGGCATGCGTGAAGACATCGAATCTCAGAGTGGGATATGCAGGGCGGTGGCGGCGGCGTCGAACGCGGCGGCCGCGGCCTCCGCCCGATCGCCCACGCAGTTTACATGGCCCATCTTGCGCGACGGGCGCGCGTCGTTCTTGCCATACAGATGCAGCTTGGCGCCGGGCTGCACCAGCACCTCGTCCCATGCGGGCGTGCGCTCCAGGCCGAACTCGAACCAGCAGTCGCCCAGCAGGTTCAGCATCTTGCCGGCCGAATGCTGGCGCGTGCTGCCCAGCGGCAGGCGGGCCATGGCGCGCACCTGCTGCTCGAACTGGCTTGTCTCGCAGGCATCCATCGTGATGTGGCCGGAATTGTGTGGGCGCGGGGCCATCTCGTTGGCCACCAGCGTGCCGTCGGTCAGCACGAAGAACTCGATGCACAGCACGCCGACGTAGCCCATTTCCGAGGTGATGGTGGCGGCGGCGGCGCGGGCGCGCGTGGCGATGTCGTCGGACACGCTCATCGACGGCATCGTCGTGGAAAACAGGATGCCGTCGCGATGCACGTTCTCGGCCAGCGGCCAGGTGGCCGTGGTGCCGTCGGCGGCGCGGGCCGCCAGCACGGAGACCTCGTAGGCCAGCGGCAGCATCTGCTCCAGCACGCACGGCACGTGCTGCATGGCCTTCCAGGCGGCGCGCACGTCCTCGCGCGTCTTCACGCGGGCCTGGCCCTTGCCGTCGTAGCCCATGCGCGCGGTCTTGAGGATGCCGGGCAGCACGTTGTCGGGCACGTTGTCCACGTCGGCGTCATGCTGGATCACCCAGTGCGGGGCCGGCGGCACGCCCGTACGCTCGGCGCACGAGGCAAAGAACTTCTTCTCGCCGATACGGTTCTGCGCAATCGACACGCAGTAGCCGCGCGGCGCCACGAACACGCCGGCCTGCTCCAGGCGGTCCAGCGAGATCGACGGCACGTTCTCGAACTCGGTGCTCACGGCCTGGCACAGGCTGGCCAGCTCGGCCAGCGCGGCGTCATCGGTGTAGGTGGCGCAGATATGACGGTCTGCCACGTTGCCCGCCGGGCTGTCCTGGTCGGGATCGAGCACGCAGACGCGATAGCCCATCGACTGCGCCGCGTGCGTGAACATGCGGCCCAGCTGGC
The DNA here is from genome assembly GCF_900104095.1 of Ralstonia sp. 25mfcol4.1. Taxonomy (GTDB): domain Bacteria; phylum Pseudomonadota; class Gammaproteobacteria; order Burkholderiales; family Burkholderiaceae; genus Cupriavidus. The sequence continues at coordinate 451,992 of NZ_FNJO01000002.1, forward strand.
CGCCGCCGAGCATGCCCAGCCAGGCGCCGGGCAGGATGGGCGCGCCGGGGGCGTCCACGCCAAATTCGGCGCGCGACTCCGGCGTATGGGCTTCGGACAGGTAGGGATGGATATCGGTCGGCATGGCTCGGGCTTTTGTTACGGCTGAAACTTAGACAGGCAGGGTCATCGCGCGCGCGGCTTCGGTCTGCTTCGCGCGGAATGCTTCCAGTGCGCTGGCCAGCGCGTCGTCGGTGGTGGCCAGCGTGGCGATGGCGTGCAGCGCCGCGTTGGCGGCACCGGCTTCGCCGATCGCGAAGGTGGCCACGGGCACACCCTTGGGCATCTGCACGATCGACAGCAGCGAATCCTCGCCGCGCAGGTACTTCGACGGCACGGGCACGCCGAACACCGGCACGATCGTCTTGGCGGCGATCATGCCCGGCAGGTGCGCGGCGCCGCCGGCGCCGGCGATGATCGCGCGGATGCCACGGCTGCGTGCCGACTCGGCGTAGCGGAACATGTCGTCGGCCATGCGGTGCGCCGACACGACCTGCGCCTCGAATGCCACGTTGAAATCCTTGAGCATGGCCACGGCGTGCTGCATCACGTCCCAGTCGGAACTGCTGCCCATCACCACGCCGACCACCGGCTTTGCTGCATTGCTCATGTTCTTTTCCCTTCCGCCTTACTGCAGCTGCTCGCCGGTCAGGCGGGTCAGTGCTTCCTTGTACTTGTCGGCGGTCTTCTGCACCACGTCGTCGGGCAGCTTCGGCGCCGGCGCCGTCTTCGGCCACGGCTTGCCGTCGATGCGCACGGCTTCCAGCCAGTCGCGCACGAACTGCTTGTCGAACGACGGCGGGTTGGTGCCCACCTGGTACGAATCGGCCGGCCAGAAGCGCGACGAATCGGCGGTCAGCACTTCGTCCATCAGCGTCAGCGTGCCGTCTTCGTCCAGGCCGAACTCGAACTTGGTGTCGGCGATGATGATGCCGCGCGTGGCCGCGTACTCGGACGCTTCCTTGTACAGGCGGATCGAGATGTCACGCATCTTCTCGGCCAGTTCGCGGCCGATGCGCTGCACCACCTCGTCGAACGAGATGTTCTCGTCGTGCTCGCCCATCTCGGCCTTGGCCGCCGGGGTGAAGATCGGCTCGGGCAGCTTCTGCGCGTTCTGCAGGCCGGCCGGGAGTTCGATGCCGCACACCTTGCCCGTGGCCTGGTAATCCTTCCAGCCGCTGCCAGCCAGGTAGCCGCGCACCACCGCTTCCACCAGGATCGGCTTCAGGCGCTTGACCACCACGGCGCGGCCCTTGACCTGCGCCACTTCGTCGGGCGCCACCACGCTTTCCGCCGTCACGCCCGTCTCGTGGTTCGGCACGATGTGCGCGAGCTTCCGGAACCAGAAGTTGGCCATCTGGTTCAGCACGCGACCCTTGGCCGGAATCGGCTCGCCCATGATCACGTCGAAGGCCGACAGGCGATCGGTCGTCACGATCAGCAGCTTGTCGTCGCCGACGGCGTAGTTGTCGCGGACCTTGCCGTGGCCGAGCAGCGGCAGGGACTGGATGGAGGATTCGTAGAGGGCGTCAGACATGGTGTGAAAGCGGCTGCGGCTGAAAACAAGCGGGGCTTCGTGCGGTTGGCGAAGCCCCATGAAGTACGAACGCCCCGCGCGCCGGGCGGGCGGGGCGGTGAAACGATTTACTGCACGACCTGGGCGAGCTTGCCCGACGCGTACTGGCTGGCAATGTCGGCCAGCGACACGGCCTTGATCTTGCTGGCCTGGCCTTCGCAACCGAAGGCGATGTAGCGGGCCTTGCACACCTGCTTGGCGGCTTCGCGGGCCGGCTTCAGGTATTCGCGCGGGTCGAACTTGCTCGGGTTTTCCGCGAAGAAGCGGCGGATCGCGCCGGTCATCGCCAGGCGGATGTCGGTGTCGATGTTGATCTTGCGCACGCCGTACTTGATGGCTTCCTGGATCTCTTCCACCGGCACGCCGTACGTTTCCTTCATGTCGCCGCCAAACTGGCGGATTTCGGCCAGCAGTTCCTGCGGCACCGACGACGAACCGTGCATCACCAGGTGCGTGTTCGGAATGCGGGCGTGGATTTCCTTGATGCGGCCGATGGCCAGGATGTCGCCCGTGGGCTTGCGGGTGAACTTGTAGGCGCCGTGCGAGGTGCCGATGGCGATGGCCAGGGCGTCCAGCTGGGTCGCCTTGACGAAGTCGGCGGCCTGCTCCGGATCGGTCAGCAGCATCGAGTGGTCGAGCTTGCCTTCGGCGCCAATGCCGTCTTCCTCGCCGGCTTCACCGGTTTCCAGCGAGCCCAGGCAGCCCAGTTCGCCTTCCACGGTCACGCCAAGCGCGTGGGCCATCTGCACGACCTTGCGGGTCACGTCGACGTTGTATTCGTAGTCCGACGGGGTCTTGCCGTCTTCCTTCAGCGAGCCGTCCATCATCACCGACGAGAAGTTCAGGTCGATGGCGGCCTTGCAGATCGCCGGCGACTGGCCGTGATCCTGGTGCATCACCACGGGGATGTGCGGATAGGCTTCCACGGCGGCTTCGATCAGGTGACGCAGGAAATGCTCGCCAGCGTATTTGCGCGCGCCTGCCGAGGCTTGCATGATCACCGGGGCGTTGACCTCGTCGGCGGCCTGCATGATGGCCTGGACCTGTTCGAGGTTGTTCACGTTGAAGGCCGGCAGACCGTAGTTGTTCTCGGCGGCATGGTCCAGCAGCTGGCGCATGGATACGAGTGGCATGTCAAACTCCTGAATAAAAAATCGGTATCTAGTATTTTTTCGATGCTGCGCCGGGCAGGTTCGCGCATCCGCGGTGCGCCGTCCGTGCAGCGCACCACATCGGACGTAATCTTTACTTGAACTTGCTGCCGACCCTCACGATCTTCAGCGTGTTCGTGCCGCCGGCCTGGCCCATCGGCTCGCCGATCGTCAGCACAATGAAATCGCCATGCTGCACGGCACCCTGCGCCAGCAGCAGCTCCTCGGCCTGTTCCAGCGCCTCGTCCCGGTCGGTGCTCGACTGCAGCGGCAGCGGCACCACGTTGCGGTACAGCTGCATCTTGCGCTGCGACGCCAGATTGGGCGTCATGGCATAGATCGGCACATGGATGCGGTGACGGCTCATCCACAAAGCGGTGGCGCCCGAATCGGTCAGCGCGGCAATTGCCTTTACGCCTAGATGATAGGCCGTGAACAGCGCACCCATGGCAATCGACTGGTCGATGCGCGAGAACGTCTGGTTCAGGAAATCGGTATCGAGCTGCACGACCTCGGACTTCTCGGCCTCCAGGCAGATCGCTGCCATGGCTTCGACCGTTTCCACCGGATAGCGCCCGGCGGCAGTCTCGGCCGACGTCATCACGCCGTCGGTGCCGTCCAGCACGGCGTTGGCCACGTCCGACACCTCGGCGCGCGTCGGCACCGGGTTGACGATCATGCTTTCCATCATCTGGGTGGCCGTGATCGTCAGCTTGTTGGCCTCGCGTGCCAGGCGGATCATGCGCTTCTGCAGCGCCGGCACCGCCGCGTTGCCCACTTCCACGGCCAGGTCGCCACGGGCCACCATGATGCCGTCCGACGCATTCAGGATTTCCTCGAGCACGCCGGGGCGGATGGCCTCGGCGCGTTCGATCTTGGCGATCATGCGCGCCTTGTGGTTGTGCGGCTGGCCGGCCACGTTGGCCAGCTGGCGCGCCATTTCCATGTCGGTGGCGTTCTTCGGGAAGCTCACGGCCACGTAGTCGGCGTGCAGGGCCATGGCGGTCTTGATGTCCTCCATGTCCTTGGCGGTCAGCGCCGGCGCCGACAGCCCGCCACCCTGGCGGTTGATGCCCTTGTTGTTCGACAGGTCGCCGCCCACGCGCACCGTGGTGAAGATCTCGGTGCCGATCACGCGATCCACCACCAGCACGATCAGGCCGTCGTTGAGCAGCAGCACGTCGCCCGGGCCCACGTCGCGCGGCAGATCCTTGTAGTCCAGCCCCACGCGCTCCTGGTTGCCGGTCTCGCAGTTCGAATCCAGCACGAACGCGTCGCCGGCCTTCAGCGTGACCTTCCCGTTCTCGAACTTGCCCACGCGGATCTTGGGGCCCTGCAGGTCGGCCATGATGGCCACCTCGCGGCCGCAGGCCGTGGCGGCTTCACGCACCAGCGCGGCGCGGTCGATATGGTCCTGCGCCGTGCCGTGCGAAAAATTCAGGCGCACCACATCGACACCGGCCCCGATCATGCGGGTCAGCACTTCCAGCGAGCTGGACGCGGGGCCAATCGTGGCGACGATCTTGGTGGAACGGGTCATGCTGGCGGTTTCCTGGGGGTTAGCTGGCGTGTGGGCTTCTGGGCTTCCAAGGCATGGCTGCGGGCCGGCCGGCTCACGCCGCCGGCCCGGTCGGGTTTCAGCCGGCCGCGCGTTGTTCCAGCACTTCGAACGCCGGCAGCTTCTTGCCTTCCAGGAACTCCAGGAAGGCGCCGCCGCCGGTGGAGATGTAGCCGATGCGGTCGGCGATGCCGTACTTGGCGATGGCAGCCAGCGTGTCGCCGCCACCGGCGATCGAAAACGCCTTCGACGATGCGATGGCGTCGGCCAGCACCTTGGTGCCGTTGCCGAACTGGTCGAACTCGAACACGCCGACCGGGCCGTTCCAGACGATGGTGCCGGCGGCCTTGAGCTGGTCGGCCAGCATGGCAGCGGTCTGCGGGCCGATGTCCAGAATCATGTCGTCGTCGGCCACGTCCTTGACGTCCTTGACCGTGGCGGCAGCCGTGGCGCTGAATTCCTTGGCGCAGACCACGTCCACCGGAATCGGCACCGATGCGCCGCGCGCGGCCATGATCTCGATGATGGCGCGGGCGTCGCCCACCAGGTCGGGCTCGGCCAGCGACTTGCCGATCTTCAGCCCGGCCGCCAGCATGAACGTGTTGGCGATGCCGCCACCGACCACCAGACCGTCCACCTTGTCGGCCAGGGCCTTCAGGATGGTCAGCTTGGTGGAGACCTTCGAACCGGCCACGATGGCCACCAGCGGACGGGCCGGCTGGCCCAGCGCACGGCCCAGCGCGTCGATCTCGGCGGCCAGCAGCGGGCCGGCGCAGGCGATCGGGGCGAATTTGGCGATACCGTGGGTGGTGGCTTCGGCGCGGTGCGCGGTGCCGAAGGCGTCATTGACGTAGACGTCGCACAGCTTGGCCATCTTCCGGGCCAGTTCGTCGCTGTTCTTCTTCTCGCCCTTGTTGACGCGGCAGTTTTCCAGCAGGACCACCTGGCCGGGCGCCACTTCCACGCCGTCGACCCAGTTCTGCACCAGCTTCACCGGCTTGCCGAGCAGTTCCGACAGGCGCGTGGCGATCGGGGCCAGCGAATCCTCGGGCTTGAACTCGCCCTCGGTCGGACGGCCCAGATGTGACGTCACCATCACGGCAGCGCCGGCTTCCAGGCAGGCCTGAATGGCGGGCACCGACGCGCGGATGCGGGTGTCCTCGGTGATATTGCCTGCGTCGTCTTGCGGCACGTTCAGGTCGGCGCGGATAAACACACGCTTGCCGGTGAGTTTGCCTTGGGAAATGAGATCGGTAAGACGCAGGACAGAGGTCATGGCGATAAGAGCGGGACGGGGACGGCATACAACCGTCCACAGAAGTCGGGAAAACCGCCATTTTACCTGAACGCCGTGACGGATTTGCGCCTCCCGCGCCCGTACCGCTGACGCATCACATGGCGGCCTGACCCCGCCCCTACTTAAGGAGGGGATGTTGTCTTAACAACTTCCGGCCCGTATGCGGTAATGTACGCCCTAATGTACTAAACGTATGCATAGTCAGACACTCGAACTATTTTTGACAGTTTTGGTACATCATGACACCAGACGACAGCCGGCAAAGACTGGCTCCGCCATTTCCACGGACGTGCGCAACGGATACGTGGAAAGGAACCGATGTTGGCGAATGCAAGGGGGTAGTCAGATGGAACAAGCCGCCGCCATTCACGGCGCTATTCGCGGGTTGTATGAAGGCGTCCTCGATCCCGCCGCGTGGCAGCAAAGCCTGCGGACGCTGACCGAGATTGCCGACACGGCGCATGCGTCGATGATGGTGTGGGACACGGTGCGCGACCAGGTGACCGTCAACGAAGTGGTCAACCCGGTGGCGGAGCTGTTCACCACCTATGAGAACGATTTCCAGGCCATCGATCCGGCCAAGGCCTTCGCGCCCCGGCTGGTGCCGGGCGCGTGGTACATCGACGCGCGCGACCTGGGCCCGCAGGCCATGGCGCGCCATCCGTTTTATCGCGATTTCTTCAACCGGTTCGACCTTCGTTCGTACGTGGCCTGCCTGGTGGAACGGCAGCCGCACTACGAAGTGTATTTCTCGATGCAGCGCGCGCTGTCGCAGGACGCCTTCTCGGGCGAGGACACGCGCCGGCTCGACTGGGTCATCCCGCACATGCGCAGCGCCATTGCCATGCGCGACCGCACGCTGGCGCTGTCGACCATGGCCTCGATCTCGGCCCGCCTGCTCGAACGGCTGGCCTTCGCCGTGGGCGTCTACACGCCGGACCGGAGCCTGCTGCTGGCCAACACGGCTGGCGAACGCTGGGCGCGCCGCCTCGAACCATCGGGCAAGACCACGGCGTGGCACCTGTCGCGGCCGTTTGCCGAGATGGTGCAGGCGGCCTGCGACCCCGGCAATCCGCTAGGCGCGCAAGCCGCGCGCGCCAGCGACGATCACGGCAACCACGCCGAAGTGCTGGTCCTGCCGTTGCCGCCCACGCACGCGTTTGCGTCGCAGTGGCAGCAGCCGGCGGCGCTGGTGGTGGTGCACGAGCCGGGCGCGCCGTCCGTCCTCCTCGACACCGTCCTGCGCAACCTCTACGGCCTGACCCCGGCCGAAACGCGGCTCGCGTCGCGGCTGGCCACTGGCGAAGGCTTGCCCGAGGCAGCGCAGAACATGCGCATTCGCCACGAGACCGCGCGCACCCAGCTCAAGGCCGTCTTCCTGAAGACCGGCTGCACGAGCCAGGCGCAGTTCACCCATCTGCTGACGAAGCTGGCGGCCACGCTGGACGGGGGCTGACGCCCCTTCCGCCTCCGCCGCGCGCAATTCCGCGCCGCAGCGCCGACCACGCCTCGACCACGTCGCCCCTTTTGGAGGGTCGCGAAGCACGACGACGCCCTCGCTCGCGCGCTCGTCGTCGAAAAGGACAAAGGAAGTAACGTAATGAACACATCTGACATGCATGAGACCATTCGCGGTCTCTATCTCGGCGTCTTCGAGCCCCTTGCGTGGCAGCGCAGTCTTCATGCCCTGTGCGAACAAAGCGGCAGCATTCAGGCGTCGCTGCTGGTGCTGGATACCGTGCAGCAGACCGTGCAGGTTCGCCACCTGGTCAACCGGGCCCCCGACAACCTGGCCATCCTGCCCCCGCCCTACCGGCTGCACGGCGGCATGCCGGTGTCCGGGTCCATGGCGGTGGGCGGGTGGTATATCGACCGGCGCGGCACCGCCGGCGCCACGGCGCAGCACCAGGCCTTTCGCGGCGAATCGTTCGACGACGTGGCGCTGACAGAGGTCATGGCCTGTCTGGTCGACCGCCGTCCAGCACATGAGATCTACCTGGTGCTCCAGCGTCCGGCCAGCGAGGAGGGCTATGCGGAGGCCGACGCACGCGCGCTGGATTGGGCCATTCCGCACCTGCGCGAAGCCATGGCCCTGCGCGACCGCACGCATGCCGTCGCGGCGCGCGGCCACGTCTCTGCCGACCTGCTCGACCGGCTGCCGTTCGGGGTGGTCGTCTTTTCGGAATCGGGCAAGGTCCTGCTGGCCAATGCCGCCGGGCAACCCTGGACGCGCCGGCTGCTGGCCGGCGAGGTCGCCGACAGCAACGCCGGCATCCATGGCAATGGCAATGGCTGGCGCCTGTCGCGGCCGTTCGCCGATGTCGTGCGCGCGCTGTGCGACCCCAACACGCTGCAGCCGGCGCAGGCTATCCACGCCACCGGCGCCGATGGCCGCGGGGCACAGATCGTCTCCGTGGCGCTGACGCCGGCGCTCTACCTGTCGTCGGAATGGGAAGGACAGCCAATCCTGGTGGCCATCCACGAGATGCACGACCCGCCGCGTGCGGTGCCGGCGGTGTTGCGCGATCTCTATGGCCTGACGCCGGCCGAAAACCGGCTTGCCATGCTGTTGATCACGGGCATCGGCCTGCCCGATGCGTGCATCCAGCTCGGGATCAAGCGCGAAACCGGGCGTTCGCAGCTCAAGGCCATCTTCACCAAGACCGGTACCAGCACCCAGGCCCAGCTGGCCCATCTGCTGACCCGCCTGAGCAGCATCCTGGCCGAGCCGGCCGAGCGGGAAGCGCAGGCCGTCTAGCCCAGCAGTCGCAGCGCGGTGTACACCGCCATGCCGACCACGATCATCCCGACCATGCGTTTGGTCAGCACATAGCAGACCGTGGCGGCAATGCCCGCCATCAGCTTGTCGTTGCCGGGGCCGATCGTGAAATGGCCTTCGAACGTCAGCAGATCGGGCAGGATGATGGCCGCCAGCGCGGCGGCCGGCGCGTAGCGCAGCGCGCGCTGGATGCGGTCCGGCACCGTGACGCGCTCGCCCGCCATGAGGAACAGCGCCCGCGAGAACACGGTTACCACGGTCATGCCGAGGATAGCGATCCAGGTATCGAGATGGCTCATGCCTGGTCTCCGGTCGGCTGGCGGCCCTTGCGGGCGCGGATACCGCGCAGCGTGGCGCGCGCCGCCATCTCGTCGCTGGCCATGCCGGCGGCAATCGCGGCCACCACGGCAATCACCAGCGCCAGCCGGTACGGCAGGTCGAAGCACAGCAGCGCCACCACCGCCGCCACCACCACGGCCATCAGCGTCGAGCGCGAGTTGATCGTCGCGATCATCACCGGAATCAGCGCCAGCGTGCCGGCCAGCGCCAGGCCCCAGCTGTCCGGGAACAGGCTGGCCAGCACGATGCCGATGATCGACGACACCTGCCACGTGGCGCCGTTGATCAGCGCCATGCCCCAGAAATACCCCTCCTTGCCCGGCGCGTAGCCCGGCTCGGCGTACCGCTGCATGAAGTAGACAAAGTGCAGGTCGCCGTTGAAGAAGCCCAGCAGCGTACGGCGCCAGCCCGGCAGATAGTTGAAATGCGGCTGCAGCGCGGCGCTAAAGATCACGAAGCGCAGGTTGACGACGGCGGCCGTGAGCCAGACCGTCCAGATCGGCATGCCCGCCGCGAACAGCGGCAGCACGGCCAGCTGCGCGGACCCGGCATAGACCAGCAGCGACATGCCGATGGCCTCGGGCACCGTCAGCGCCGATTTGCTCATGGCCACCCCGGTGACCAGGCCCCAGGAAAATACCGCGGGCAGCGAGGGCGCGAAGAATCGCGCGCCGTCGAGAAAGGCGTTGCGCTCCACCTCGGCAAAGCGATGCCAGAGGCGCAACCACACCGGGGACGACTGTCGGGGTGTCATGGCGAGATGAGAAGAGACGGTACGGCAGGCCGTCTTGTGTGCGGCATTGCCGTCAGGAAGGACCAACGGCCACGCTCGAAACGCGTGGCCGATGGCGGAACAGCCATTATAGGGCCGCTGGCGCCGCTGGTAAGCAGCGGCTTAATTGCGCGCGGGGCGACTGTTGTTTCAAGGTCAAAGCGCCGCCGTCACATGGTCGATCGGCCGCCCCCACCCGGCTCCGGCCGCACACGTCGCCCCTTTGACCGCACCGTGCGGACGAATCCGGTCCGGTTCAGGCGGGCTTGCTGGCTGGCGCGGCAGGCGCCAGCGGCACGGCGGTGGCGCCCACGGGGTCGGTGGCATCGTCGTGGTCGCCGCCTCCGGCCTGTCCCAGGTCGATGCCCGAGGTCTCGGGCAGCAACGCCGCCGAAACCATCACCAGCGCGTAGCCGACGCCGGCCACCATGGCGATGGCCAGTGCCAGCGACGTGCGGCCGCTGTTGAGCCAGCCCACGGCCAGCGGGAAGAACGATCCGATCACGCGGCCCATGTTGTACGCCACGCCGTAGCCGGTGGCCCGCACGCTGCTCGGGTACGACTCCGAAATCGTGGCGCCGATGCCCGAGAACACGCCCTGCATCAGCACCCCGAGCGGAAAGCCAAGGAACAGCATCGACGTGTTCGATACCGGGATCACCATGTAGATCATGGCCATCACGAACGCGCCGGCCGCAAAGGCGATGTAGGTCAGGCGCCGGCCCCAACGATCGGTGGCATAGGCGCCGGCCACGTAGCCGACCAGCGATCCCAGGATCGTCACGGCCAGATAGGAACTGGTGCCGAATACCGACAGCCCGCGCTCGGTCTTCAGGAACGTCGGCAGCCACGTGGCAATGGCGTAGTAGGCACCGAGCATGCCACCCGACAGCAGGCTGCACAGCAGCGTCTTCTTCAGCAGCGGCTTGCGGAACACGCGCGCCAGGTCCGCGGTGGCCGACACCTTGCCGCGCTCCGCCCGGCTCTTCAGGAAGACTTCGGGCTCCTCCAGGTTGCGGCGCAGGTAGACCACCACCAGCGCGGGTAGGATGCCCAGGAAGAAGCAGACCCGCCACGCCGTTTCCGGCTCGAACAGGTTGAAGGTGATGGCATAGGCGATAGCCGCGCCGCCCCAGCCGAACGAATAGCTGCTGGCCGTGAAGCCCGAGTATTTGCCGCGATGCGCCGGATTGCGGATCAGTTCGGTCACCAGCACCATGCACAGCGACGATTCGCCGCCGAAGCCCAAGCCCTGCAGCATGCGGAATACCATCAGCTGTTCTGGCGAATTGGCGATGCCGCACAGGAAGCAGGACACCGCGAACACCAGGATGGTCCAGCGCAGCACGCGTACCCGGCCAAAGCGGTCGGCCAGCAGCCCCGCGCCGACGGCGCCCACCAGCGACGACACCAGCGTCCATGTGACGATGGCCCCGGCCATCGACTTGCTCATGCCCCACTGCGCCAGCAGCGTCGAAATCAGGAACGAATAGATCATGAAGTCGAACACGTCGACAGCATGCCCCAGGAACGCCCCGTAGAACCCCTTGCGCTCGGCGCGCGACAACTCCTTGAACCAGTCCAGCATGATCGCCCTCCCCTTTTAGCGATTTTGCGATGCAGCGATGTCGTAACTTGAGATGTGGTGATTTAACGATTTGGCGATGCAGCAATGGGCGGTGGCCGGAAGCCATGGCCGGCGTCTTCGAGCAACTGCGCGAAACGCAGCGATGTGAGGTCGCCGTAGCGGCGCGCCACGATCTGCACGCCCACCGGCAAGCCGTCGCGCGCCGGGCCGATTGGCGCTACCGTCGAAGGCAGACCGCACAGCCCCGAATGGCCGGCCCAGAACAGCTGCGACGTCAGCGGCCACGGCTGGCCATTGACCGTGATCGTGCGTTGCCACGGCTCCCCTTCTTCGTCGAGCGGAAAGGCCGTGGTGGACGCGGCTGGGCATAGCAATACGTCGAAGTCGCCGAAGAAACGATTCCAGGCACGGGCGAAGGTCTCACGGGCATGCTGCATCAGCAGCCAGTGCCGATGGCTCAGCGCGGCACCGGTGAACTGCAGCAAGGCGTAGTCGGCGTCGTCGCCGTCAGGGTTGCCGGCACGTGCCAGCGCATCGGCAAACGCGGCGTCATCCATATGCAGCGACGTCGTCGCGCGCAACAGCAGCACGTAGATGCGCCACAGCTGCGCGGCATCGAAGTCGGGACGGACGTTCCAGGCCACCTGGGCGCCGGCCGCCTCCAGTTGGCGTCCGAGTTGCCCGATGGCGCCGCTGACCGTGTCGTCGACTTCGGCCAGCGGGTGGCTCGGCAGCACAGCCACGCGGAAATCGGACAGTCGGGTGTGGTCGCACGATGGCAGGTCGAGCTGCCATGCCGGTGCGTCGGCGGCATCTGGCCCGACGATGGCGCGCAGCACCAGTTCCAGGTCGCGCGCGCTGCGGGCCACGGGGCCGGCCACGTTGATGTCCTGCTCCGCAAACCCGGCGCGGGCGTTGCCATGGCCGCGCAACGGCACGATGCCGTGGCTGCTCTTGTGCGAGAACACGCCGCAGTAATGCGCCGGGTTGCGCAGCGACGAGCCGATGTCCGAGCCGATATCGAAATAGCTCATGCCGGCGCAGACGGCCGCTGCACTGCCGCCCGACGACCCGCCCGGCGTGCGCGACAGGTCGTGCGGATTGCGCGTGGTGCCGTAGACCGCGTTGTAGCTCTGCCAGTCGCGCAGGCCCAGCGGCACGTTGGTCTTGCCCAGCAGCACGGCGCCGTGCGCGCGCAGGCGCTCCACCACCACGGCGTCGGCACCCGCGCGATGGGCGGCGCGCGCCGGCACGCCGCACGTGGTTGGCCATCCGGCGACATCGAACGATTCCTTGATCGAGAACGGCACGCCGTCGAGCGGCCCGCGCGAACGGCCCGCCTGCCGGCGGGCATCGCTTTGCGCGGCCGCCTCGCGGGCCGCCTCGAAATCCGCCAGCACGATCGCATTGACCTGGCCGTGATCGGCGTCCCAGGCCGCCTTGCACGCATCGACCAGCGCCACCGCCGTGGTCTCGCCACGCGCCAAATGCGCGGCGGCAACGTGGGCGGGCATCCAGCGGACATCTGGCCGGGACGGATCGACCGGCATGGGGTCAGGCAGCGTCACAGTGGCTCCGTTTTGTCATGGGTGCGGCGCATGAGGTGTGGCCGCACCTGTGGGGGCATGTTGGAAGGGAGGCGTCTTGGATCGACAGCTCGGTATACTATATTCCGTAATCGGGGAATCTCAAGGCAGTATTTATGCCAAGTCTGGATGCACCGCAGCAAGGGCGGGGCGAGCGCGGGAAGGGTTCCCTCCAGCGGTTGCAGCACAGAGCCTGGAGGGAGATGGCGGGCTGATCGCACGCCCGCCACGCCCAAAAAGCATGGCTGACTGGAAAGACCTGCGATTGTGCGCCCGCACCAAAATTGTGAGGAATTTGTATACCGTTTGGTGCAGGCGTGTCGATTGTGGACCCGCCCGCCCCTCTGCTCGGCCTCTCCTGCCCTTCCCGCGCGATGCGGGGAGCCAACTGCCGGATCGGCAAGCTCAGCGCCGCAGCAAACCCACCAGTTCGTCGATATCGGGTAGCGGCACGTCGCGGCCGGTGGCTTCATCGGCGGACGCGTCGAGCACCCCTTCGGCCAGAGCCCGCTTGCCCTGGTGCAGATCGACGATGCGTTCCTCGATCGTGCCGGCGGTGATGAGCCGGTAGACCGTGACCGGCCGCTGCTGGCCGATGCGGTGCGCGCGGCCCATCGCCTGGTCTTCCGCGGCCGGGTTCCACCACGGGTCCGCGATCACGACGTAGTCGGCCGCGGTCAGGTTCAGGCCAAAGCCCCCCGCCTTCAGGCTGATCAGGAACACGTCGCCCTCGCCGGCCTGGAAGGCCGCCACGCGCCGGGTGCGCTCGGCGGCGGGCGTGGCGCCGTCGAGGTACTGGCAGACCAGTCCGGCCTCGTCCAGTGGCTGGCGCAGCAACTGCAGGAAATCGACGAACTGGCTGAATACCAGCGTCTTGTGGCCATTGGCCGCCAGCGTGGCCGCCAGTTCGGCGAAGGCACGCACCTTGGCGCCGGGGCGGGCGGTCTCGGGCGTGACCAGGCGCGGATCGCAGGCCGCGCGGCGCATGCGCATCAGTTGCGCCAGCACGTGGATGCGCGCCTGCGGCTCGGGTAGCGTGGCGCGCGCCTTGCGCTCCTTCTTCGGCCGCAACAGCGCGCGTTCGGCCTCTGACAGCGCCTGGCGGCGCAGCGCCTCGTAGTGCGCGGCCTCGGCCGGTTCAGGGGCCACACGGATCACGAGTTCCGTGCGGGATGGCAGTTCGTCCAGAACCTGCGCCTTGGTCCGGCGCAAGACGAATGGCGCGATCATTCGACGCAAGCGGGTACGCGGGTCGCGGGCGCCGTTGCGTTCGATCGGATTCGCAAAATGCTCGTTGAAGCGCGCCAGCGATCCCAGCAGACCCGGGTTGCAGAAGCGCATCACGGCCCAGAGTTCCGCCAGGCGGTTTTCCACTGGCGTCCCGGACAGGGCGATACGGCAGTCGGCCTGCAACGCAAACATCGCCTGCGCGCGTCGCGACGACGGGTTCTTGAACGACTGTGCCTCGTCAGCCACCACCGTATGCCAGGACCGCTCGCAGAACGCGCGGCGCGCCTGCTGCAGCAGGTTGTACGAGACGATCACGAGATCGTGCGCGCCTGCCTCTTCGACGATTGCCGACCGGTCGCCTTCGGCGTAGACCCGCACCTGCAGCGCGGGCGCAAAGCGTCGCGCCTCGGCCGCCCAGTTGCCGCACACCGACGTGGGGGCCACCACCAGCGCCGGGCCGCCCGCCGCGCGCGCCAGCAGCACGGCCAGCGACTGCAGCGTCTTGCCCAGGCCCATGTCGTCCGCCAGACAGGCGCCGAACCCGGCGTCGGCCAGCGACATCATCCAGCGATAGCCTTCCGCCTGGTACGCGCGCAGGTCGGCAGCCAGCGTGGCGGGTAGCGGGGCATCGGCCTCGCGCGCGATGTGCAGCCGCTTCACGCGCGTGCGGAAGTGCGCGTCGGGATCGATGCCGACGCCGGCCAGCACGTCGTCGAGCCACGGCGTGGCCACCAGCGGCACGCGGATGCCATCGCGCACGCCGTCGCCCACGGCGGCCAGATCGCGCAGGCGCTCGCGCAGCTGGCGGGTCAGCGCCACGTACACGCCGTGGTCCATCGCGATAAAGCGGCCCGCATGGCCATGGGCCCAGGCCACGAGCTTTTCCAGCGACAGCACCAGGCCTTCGGCCACGTGCAGTTCGCCCACCAGCTTGAACCATTCGCTGCCGGTTTCCACGCTGACCGCCAGTTGCGGCAGGTCGGCGGACAGCACGCGCAGTGCGCGGCCGCGCGGCCATTCGAGGTCGATCACGCCGGCCAGGCCCGGCAGGGTCTCGATCACGGTCAGCGCGTCTTCGGGGTCGTCCAGCGTCCAGCTATGTTCACCGCCGGCGGGCGCCTGCTGCACCAGGAACGGCAGCGCATCGAACACCTCGGCCACATGGGCCTGCTCGGCGGCCAGGTCGCGATGGGTGACCAGCGTGTCGCCGCCAATCGTCGCCATCAACTGGGCGCGGCCATGGGCAGGGGCCAGCCGCGGGCCAAGTGGCCCGAGCGGCGTCACCACCAGGCGCAGGCTGATGCCACGCCCGACCGGCGCCACTTCGGCCCGCAGCCGCGATTCGGGGTCGCGTTCGCGCGCTTCGCCCGAACTGTCCGCGTGGATCTGGAAGTGGCCCGCCAGCGTGCGCAAGGTGCTGTCCAGCCGCGCCTGCGCGGTGGCCGGCACGGTCAGGCCGCCGGCGATCAGCTTGGCCGCCTCCTGCTGGGCCGGCGTGAAGCGGATCACCC
Organism: Ralstonia sp. 25mfcol4.1; assembly: GCF_900104095.1. Lineage (GTDB taxonomy): Bacteria > Pseudomonadota > Gammaproteobacteria > Burkholderiales > Burkholderiaceae > Cupriavidus. The sequence continues at coordinate 467,418 of NZ_FNJO01000002.1, forward strand.
GCAGGCGGCGCGCGCCGTCCTGCAGCACCGTCACCTGGCGCAGGGCTTCGGCTTCCTGTTTCGCGGCGGCCGGCAGGAAGTCCTCCATCGACTTCGGCGCGCGCATGGGCGGCGCGATGCGCAGCTGGAAGCGGTCGCCTTCGCGCACGGCCTCCAGCGCGGGTGTCGCCTCAAGCACCTCCATCGGCACGGTAGGCGCGTGCGCCAGTACCACGGCAGGGTGGCCGACCAGCGCCATGATGGCGGCCGCGCGGTCCAGCACCAGACGGCGATTGCGCGAACCGTCGCGCCGGATGGCGCGCGCCACGCGGGCATCCCAGGGCGGCAGGGTGTCGTCGTCGGCCACGCGCGCCAGCGTCACGGGGCGCGGGCGCGTCCAGCCGCGCGCGCCCCAGCTTTGCTCCATCGGCTCGATGGTGCCGATCTCGCCGTCCGCGTCGAGCGTCAGCGCCCACACCAGGCGGCGGCCCGTGCCGGTGGCGTCCGGGGCGGGTTCGCCGCCAGCCAGTGCCGCGAGCGCGCCCAGCGCGTCCTGCCAGCGGTCGCCGCTGGTCGGATCGTCAGGTTCGTGGGAGGTGGGATCGGGCTGGGGCACTGGGAACAGGCGGCGCGCTGGTCGGGACGAAGGTGCGATTGTAGAACGCTGTGTGTGCCGCGCCGCGTTGGCACGCAAGGCCCCCCGGCTTACAATGGCGCCTTTACGGCTTTTGTCTGTGCCACGCGTGCTTCGCGGCCGTGGGCGGTACCGACGAGAAGTACGGGAAGTGGCTGACGCCGGTCTGATCCGGTGCCATCGGCACCTATCCGCATCCATCCCTGCAAAACAACCGCAAGACCATGACGCAAACCGCAACCGTCGTCGAAATCGGCGCAGAAGACATTCCGCTGCATTGCCCCACCGGCAACACCCCGGCCTGGAACTACCACCCCCGCGTGTTCCTGGACGTGGTGGATACCGGCGAAGTGAAGTGCCCGTACTGCGGCACCGTGTACAAGCTCAAGCCGGGCACCGTGCTGAAGGGTCACCACTGACCCGCCCGGCCAACGCCTCTTCCTGCCGTTTCGACCTGACGCCCCGGGCCGCCCCGCGCCCCGGGGCGTTGACATGCCCGGGCAAGCAAATCAGGGCCACGCAACAAAGGGCCAGGCAATACCCACAGACATGAAAAAAGCCCTAGTCATCGCCCCTAACTGGATTGGCGACGCGCTGATGGCGCAGCCGCTGTTCGCGCTGCTCAAGGCGCGCCATCCACGCCTGGTCATCGACGCCCTGGCACCCAAATGGGTGGCCCCGGTGCTGGCGCGCATGCCCGAGATCAGCAAGGTGTTCCCGAGCGATCTGGCGCACGGCAAGCTGCAGCTCAGCGCGCGGCTGATGTTCGCCCAGCAGCTCAAGCACGAAGGCTACGACGTGGCCTATGTGCTGCCGAACTCGCTGAAATCGTCGCTGATTCCGTTCCTGGCCGGCATCCCGCTGCGCGTCGGCTATCGTGGCGAAGCGCGCTTCGGCATGCTCAACGTGCGCCATGCCAATCCGCCGCGCGACAAGCGTCCGCCGATGGTCGAGCATTACGCCCGGCTGGCGCTCAAGCCCGGCGCCCGGCTGCCCGAATCGATTCCCGATCCGCGTCTCAAGGTGGATCCGGCGCGCGTGGCCGCCACCGCCGGGCGCTTCGGCATCGCCCCTGGCACGCGCGTGATCGCGTTCTGTCCCGGAGCGGAATACGGCCCGGCCAAACGCTGGCCCGCCGCGCACTTCGCGGCGCTGGCGCAGATGCTGCGCCGGTCCTATCCGTATGCACAGATCGTCACGCTGGGGTCGAGCAAGGATGCCGAGATCGCCGAAGAGATCGTGCAGGGCGCGCCCTTCGTGCGCAACCTGTGCGGCCAGACATCGCTGGACGATGCCGTGGACCTGCTGGCGCTGTCCGAGGCCGCGGTCTGCAACGACTCCGGCCTGATGCATGTGACCGCCGCGCTGAACCGGCCCCAGGTGGCCGTCTATGGTTCGAGCGACCCCCGCCATACGCCCCCACTGTCACAGGCTGCGAGTATCATGTGGCTGCAACTCGAGTGCAGCCCCTGCTTCAAGCGCGAGTGCCCGCTGGGCCACCTGCGCTGCCTGAAGGAAATCGAACCCGAAATGGTGTTCGTCGAGTTGCGCAAGCTCCTGCACCGTCCCTGACCCAATCAACATGCCCCGTTTCGCCCGTCTGTTCGATTCCGCCGAAGACATCGTCGAGGCCTTCCGTGAAGCCATGAAGCTGCGCGACGCCGATGGCGCGCTGCGCCTCTGGCTGGACGAGGATTCGGTCACCTGTGTGATGCCCGACGGCCAGCGCCTGATCGGTCATGAGAACCTGCGCCTGGCCTTTGCGCAATTGCTGGAAGAGCAGCCCGTGCTGATCGACGCCATCGAGACCAGCAGCCACGCGTCGCTGGGCGTGTCGATCTTCGACGTCACCGAGGCGCTGCGCTTTGGCGAAGGCCGTGTGGAAGCCGACCTGTTCGTCCACACCACCTATGTGCTGATGCAGAACCACGAAGGCTGGCGCCTGGCCCATATCCACTGCAGCCCGGCCAACGCCGTGCAGGTGGCCGCCGTGGCCGCCGCACCGGGGCAGGCCCTGCATTGACGGCTGCGCGGGCCATGCTGTTCGGCGACACGTTCCAGACACCCTGGTGGCTGCGCGGCGGCCACGCCCAGACCATCCTGCCGGCCCGCTTCACGCGGCACCGCCGCATCGCGTTCCGCCGCGAACGCTGGACCACGCCGGACGGCGACTTCATCGACCTCGACTGGACCACGCACCCGACCGCGCCCGAAGCGCCGCTGGTGGTGATGTTCCACGGCCTTGAGGGCGACTCCAGCAGCCACTACGCGCAGACGCTGATGACGGCGCTGCACGACCGTGGCTGGCAAGGCGTGATTCCGCATTTCCGTGGCTGCTCGGGTGAACTGAACCAGGCGCCGCGCTTCTATCATTCGGGCGATTCGGCCGAGATCCGCTGGGTACTGCACCGGCTGCGCGACCAGCAGCGGGCCACCGGGCCCGGCCGGCCGATGCTGGCCGTGGGCATCTCGCTGGGCGGCAACGCGCTGCTGCGATTCCTGGGCGAGGATGGCAGCGAGGCCAGCTTCCTGCGCGGTGCGGCAGCCATCTCGGCGCCGCTGGATCTGGCGGCCGGTGGCGCCGCGCTGTCGAGCGGCTTCAACATGCTCTACACGCGCATGTTCCTGCAGACGCTCAAGCGCAAGTCGCTGGCCAAGCTCGACCAGTTTCCGGGCCTGTTCGACCGCGAAACCATGCTGCGCAGCCGCGACCTGTACGCGTTCGACAATGTGGTGACCGCGCCGCTGCATGGCTTTCGCGATACCGACGACTACTGGGCCCGCGCCGCCAGCAAACCCATCCTGGGCGAGATCCGCATTCCGACGCTGGTGCTCAATGCCCGGAACGACCCGTTCCTGCCCGCCCGGCACCTGCCCGGCCCCGCCGATGTCAGCGCGGACGTGCTGCTGGAGCAGCCCGAGTACGGCGGCCACGTCGGCTTCATGACGCCGCGCGGCGGCCTGCTGGGCCAACTGCCGCTGCTGCCGCGCGCCGGCCATATCGAATGGCTGCCCGAGCGGATCCTGGGCTTCTTCGACAGCATCGGCATATAAAGGAGACACCATGGATGAAGTGGTCAAGCAAGCCATGGCACGCTGGCCGAACGTGCCGAACTGCTTCGGCTGGCTGGCGCTGGACCGGCGCGGTCAATGGCGCATGCGCAACGAATTCGCGCAGCAGCACGGGCTTTCCGGCGACCCGATCCGCCATGAGGCGCTGATCGGTTTTATCGAACGCAACTACACGCACGACGGGCGCGGCGGCTGGTATTTCCAGAACGGCCCGCAGCGCGTGTTCGTGTCGCTGGCGTATGCACCGTGGATCGCGCGCCTGCACAACGGCGCGCTGACCACGACCACCGGCCGGGCATTCACGCCGGCCGCGTGCTTTGCCGACGAGCACGGCAATGTCGTGCTGTCCGGAATCGTGGAAGGGGTGGAGGGCGAGCAGGCAGCGCTGCTGCACGATCACGACCTGGACGCCTTCAGCACGGCCAGCGACTGGCATGGCGAGGCATGCGCGGCGGTACTGGGCGTCTTTCACTACGCCGGGCGCGATCTCGACATCGAGCCGATCGCGGAAGCGGAAGTGCCGAAGCGGTTCGGCTTCGTGCGGACGCCGGCGGCGGAGTAAGGCGGACTAGCGCGGACCAGCGCGGACTAGGGCGGACCAAGGCGGACGAGGGCGAAACACGGTGGAGGAAGGCGAAACACGGCGGAGTCGCCCCCCGCCGCCGGGACGCTGGTGGCGAAGTCACCCCCCGCCGCCGGGCGCTAGTTTGGCATGCCCTTGTTGTCCTGCCGGTCTTCCTTGAACTGCAGCTGGAGCTGGTGCAGGCGGGCATCGACCTCAGACAGCGTATAGAAATCGCCGTCTCCGGCCTTGCGCGCTATCTGCAGTTGTTCGATGGCTGCCTGGTACGAGCCGTCCATCGCATATTTCTCGGCCAGTGCCTGATGCTGCTGCAGCCGCTTGCCCTGCGCGGCATAGGCACGCGCCAGCAATTCCCACCATTCCGACCGGCCCGTTTCCTCGCGCGTGCGCGAGCGCAGGAAGGTCACGGCGTCATCCAGCCGGTTGGTGGCCAGCAGCGTGTCGGCATAGGTCAGCGCGGCCGCGTGCGAGAGCGGGAAGGCCTTCAGCGTAGCGGACGCCTGCGTGAGCGCGTCCTGATGGCGGCCCGCGCTGCGCGCCAGTTCCACCGCCATCACATCCAGCATCGGCGTACCCGACGTGGCGCCCGGAATCGTGCCGTAAAGGCGACGTGCCTCGGCCAGGGCCTTGTCGGCATCCACGAAGCGGCCGAGCTGCTGGTTGGCGAACGCGATGCCGTAGTACACCGCCGGCAGCCGGACAGGCGGGGCCTTGGACACCTGCGCCTGGAACGAGGCCAGCAGGTTGCGCAGGTCGTTCGGCGTGGGCGACTGCAACACCGCCGCACGCACGCGGGCGAATTCATAGTCGGGCGTATTGCCAACCTTGTGCGCGGCCACGTGCCGCACGCGATCCTGCATGTCGGCGATACGCTCGGAAGTCAGCGGGTGGGTGCGCACGTAGGCGGGCACGGAATTGTCCGAGATCCCCATCACGCGCTGCAGGCGCTGGAAGAAATCGGGCATGCCCTGCGGGTCGAAGCCCGCGGCGGTCATGATCTGGAAGCCGACGCGATCGGCCTCGCGCTCGGCGCCCCGCGAAAACGACAGCTGGTTGGCGATGGCCGCGCCCTGCCCGCCCATGGCCAGGGCCGCCGCCGCGTCGCCGCTCTTGGTGGCGGCCAGGCCGGCCAGCACCATCGACGCCAGCGCAATCCACATCGACTGGTCCTGGCTGGTGATGCCGCGTGCGATATGCCGCTGCATGACGTGGCCGATTTCATGGCCAAGCACCGACGCCAGTTCGGATTCCGTATCGGACTGCACCAGCAGCCCCGTGTGCACGCCGATATAGCCGCCCGGCATGGCGAACGCGTTGATCGACCGGTCACGCACGCCGAACAGTTCGAACCCGGTGGCAAAGGTGCCCGCGCCGTTGGATCCGGCGATGTTCATGCGCCGCGCGGCCTGCACCAGACGATAGCCGAGCGCGTTCAGGTAATCGTTCAGCAGGGCATCCGACACATAGTCCGGATCACGCCGGATGCTGCGCATGATGCGGTCGCCCAGCCGCTTTTCCATGTCCGGCGACAGCGACGCCGTGGACGGATCGCCCAGGTCCGGCAACTGGATGCCGGCGCTTTCCACCACCGTGTTGCCGCTGCGCAGGCCGAATTCCGACTTCTGGCCGGCGCGAACGCTGCGGTTGAGGTTGTCATAGACCTGGTCGCTGACCGCGCCGTTCAGGGTGGGCACTGGCGCCGGCACCGATGGGGACAGCGTGGCCGTGGTGGGGGATGCGGATACCCCCGGTGTTGCCGTGGCCAGCTTCGCGTTGGCGGCCGCCGCGGCACTGGTTCGCCCCGGCTGCGCCGTCGTCGTGGAAGGGGGCGTCGGCGACGTGCCCTGCGGCCATGCCGGGGCGGCCATGGTCAGCACGAGCGCAGCCGCGACGGCGCGCGTCAGATGTGACGCACGGACGGCAGGCACGGTGGGCGCCGGGGCGCGGACACTCGACCGGGCGGGCAGGCGGCGAGTCCATGATGTCTTGGGCATGTTGCTATGATAGCGGCCTCTGGAGGCCGTTCCCATCGGGCTCGCCCCAGCGCGGGCCCCCGTTGTTTTGCACCACGTTCCGGCCCCATGCGATCACGCTGCCCGCCGACCTTTGCCCCTTATCTCCCTTTGCCGCCCATGAGTCAGCTCACCCACTTCGACACCGCCGGCCAGGCCCACATGGTCGACGTTGGCAACAAGACCAGCACCCATCGCGTGGCCGTGGCCACCGGCACGATCACGATGCTGCCCGAAACGTTCGCGCTGGTCCGCGACGGCACCGCCAAAAAGGGCGACGTGCTAGGCATTGCCCGCGTGGCGGCCATCATGGCCACCAAGCGTACGGCCGACCTGATCCCGCTGTGCCACCCCATCGGCCTGACCCGCGTGGCCGTCGACTTCGCGCTCGACGAACCGAGCTCCACCATCGCGTGCGTGGTGCGCACCGAAACCCACGGCCAGACCGGCGTGGAAATGGAAGCCCTGACCGGCGTACAGGTGGCCCTGCTGACCATCTACGACATGTGCAAGGCGGTGGATCGGGGCATGGTGATGGGCAACGTGAAGCTGCTGGAAAAGCATGGGGGGAAGTCGGGGGATTGGGTGGCGGGCGGCACTAAGTGATTGTTTTGTAAGCCTTGGCCCGACACCACCATCGGCTACCGCAGTTGCGCAAAGCATCGCTGGCTTGACCTGCGACGTCGCTACGGAGTGACGAAACATCGATCTTGTCCAAATTCTGTCCAAGTGAGGATGGGAGATGGCATCGATTAGACATCGAGGAAGCAAGTGGCAGGCGCGGGTAACACGGGTCGGGTTCCCGTCCGAAGTTAAGTCCTTCGACACACGGCAGGACGCGGAACGATGGGCAAGGTCTATCGAATCGGAGATGGACAGGGGTAGCTACGTCAGCCGAAGCGAGGCCGAAGCGACCACCCTTGGGGATGTTCTCGAACGGTACATAGTCGATGTGTGCCCATCGATGCGGGGTGGCACTGAAGACACTATCAGGCTACGCGCGATGTGTCGGACGAGACTTGCGAAATTGAGCATGGCCGCGCTGACCCCGATGGCAATCGCTGCGTACCGCGATGAGCGACTGCAGCATGTAAGAGCGGGGACGGTAATCCGCGAACTGGCTTATCTGTCGGCGATCATCAACCACGCCCGGCGCGAATGGGGTATCAATGTCCCAAACCCCGTAGCATCGGTTCGCAAGCCACCAACTCCGCAGGGACGAAACAGGGTGCTGTTGGCGGAAGAGGAGTGCCGATTGTTGACTGCATTGGTCGCAACCGGTCGCCGGAATCCTTGGCTTCGACCCATGGCTATCTTGAGCCTGGAAACGGCTCTGCGGCGCGGTGAGTTACTTGCCCTTCGCTGGTCGAACATCAACCTTGAAGATCAGACCGCGTTCTTGCCGACGACCAAGAATGGAGCAGCACGGGCCGTGCCCTTATCCCGGAAGGCAGTGAGCCTACTGCGCGATCTGCCGCGTTGCATCGATGGGAGCGTATTCCCGATCAATGCACCTGCCCATCACAAAGCATTCAAACGAGCGTGCGATCGGGCCGGACTGGTCGACCTGCACTGGCACGACCTCCGTCACACGGCCATTACCCGACTGGCGACCAAGCTGCCGAATTTAATTGAATTGGCGGCAGTATCGGGACACCGCAGCTTGACCATGCTGAAGCGGTACTACCATCCGTCTGCGGCCGACCTAGCGAAGAAGATCGGTTAATTGAGCCTCGTGAAATGCCGTACACGACGACCAAGCTTAAGCCATGAGCGGCCAAGACCAATAGATCACGAAGTGGCCAACATCGAGGCTGTCGCGGGGGTTGTCCGTCTCGACCGGCCTCGTCACTTCACCAAGTCAAATATGTATCGACGCAGCTTCTCTGCGAATTGCCTAACATCGAGTGCCACAGGCATGAACATCCCTGGATGAGCAGCACTATTTCGAATACTGAGCAGGCGATCTTGCTCTTCGAATGCTTGAAGATCGTACAACCACAGTTCCATGCCAACTGCAAGAATATCCGCGTCCCTGCTACGTTGAAGTTCTGCGACGCTGTTTACAGTTAAGCCTTTCGTAATGCGATTGTAGGGTGCCCCCTTCTTCGCGGACGCCGCTGCGGCTGCAGCGTTAAATGCAGCGAACCCAACTAGCTGAATTTGATTGTGCAATCTGGCGACCCCAGCTGCCCATAGCATAATTATTGCAGCTCGGTGTGCATGAACGGATGAACAACGGGCAGCCTCTTGAACATACGCCATCTCTTCCTGCGATACTGAAGTTGCGAACAGCTCCTGAAGCTGTCTGGCTGCGGCTTGAGATGGACTTCCTTCGAATCTCATCAAAGGCACTACAACGTCGTCAAGAAGATTCCCAACAAATGGCTTTAGCCGAGCTCGGAAAGTCGAGACCCGTGTACGTTGCTTTGTAAGCGACAGCACCTCAGCCATGGCTTTGTCATAAGGGTCAAGCGACGGCAGATACCCGTCTGCTGTGTTTCTCAACTCCGACGCAACTCTTAACCAATCCTTTGCGAGGCTGGCTAGGCCAGTCAAAATCTCCGATCGATTGACTTCTGTCGTGCCTAGCTTTGACAGGACCAAATCCATCTTTTTGACCTTGTCGTGGAAATCCTCCAGATCTTCGCTAGTTGGGCTCATGCCTGCGCCTCGCCCGAGCCAGCCAATTTAGCAAGCAGTCCTTCGGCTGCGGAGACGCCCGCTGGGGCTAAGGCAATACCGTCTGCTGCTCCAGCCACCTTAAACATCGGTCCACCCAAATGCCGTCCCACGTTGGCCTTGTCCCAGCAACCATGATCCAAGCAGACAGCTCGGAACTCCTTCCAGTCCGCAATCCAGGTGCTCATAGTCAAATAAGACTTTGCACAGAGAAGCAATGCAACGTTTCGAGCTTTGTCGGCCTTATTTGAGCCGGGAACGTCGAGCGCGTGATAGTTGTACGGGTCTAGTTGGAAGTCAAAAAGCGCCGCGAGTCTTTCGGACGGAACCTTCAGCCGGGTCGCGGTTGCCATAAAACGTGTCCGCAACTGTTCTGGGATGACATCGCCGCCATTCGCTTCGACAGCAGTTCGCACGGGAGAAGCACCTCCCACAGCGGTTGATGTAGCAACCCCCAAAGCATCGCCGGGAGGCGTACTCAGCGAAGCGAGATAGGCACTGAGCAGCATCTCAAAGCATCTTTCCTGCAGTTTCTCCGGACATTTCGCGACCAAAGCCAGAATTTTCTCCAACTGGACTTCTGCATCCGCAAACATATTCACTCCTAACGGTAATCGTTCGAAAGTAAAACCGTACTCCCCGCAATACGTTACTACCCGCCCTGCTGTCCAAGATAATATCAGAGCCCCACATCGGAGTCGGCGTGATGTGGAGAAAAATCCAACGGAGGCAGTCGAAATCGCAAAGCCCGACCTTGTGCTCTGTTACTTTGACGCGATACTGCAGAATGTATCTCTGAGATGATCGCTGGGCGCGTTGAGGGCACCTACGGCGCTTCTAAATCACTGAGAAATGGGAATGAAACATTGCAGAAAACAGGCATTGGAGGGTGCCGCCGATCCGGCTGCCGCATACGACCGGGCTGACTATGCTACAGACCGTGAGACCGATGCGTCCGCCACCGGTATCTAATCCCGATTACCCCGTCCATTGTTACACTGGCGGCAGAGGGTACGTAAGTTCGAGAGTTCTGAGCCCCCGCCTTTACTTACATGGACTTTATGATCAACCTCTAGCACCGTCTCAGCATCTTCGACCGGCGATGCTCCGCAAAGTGTGCACCGATATCCGTCTCGCTTGAGGACATCATAGCGAACCCGCTGACCGATTGCGGTGCGGCGGCATTGCGTCGGCTTCGCCTCGGCTAAAAGCACCTCCTTAGTTATGATTTTTCTTTTGTACTCTGAAAAAAGGCGCTGAAATATTATATAAGGACCGAAACGTCGACGAATTACATCATAATGTATTCCCTTTCCCGTTTCTTCTTTGAACCGAGCAAAATCCCCCAAAGCTGGTTTGTGACCGCGCCAGCGCCAAAGCTCCTCAAAGAAAACCAGTAACTCGTCATCTGTGTAGCGGACTTTTTTCCCGCCACAATCAATACCAAACGCAGAACAAGCGTTCGCGAATGACCCGAACATTCTATTGATCACGTCCAGCGAAATGGACTTGTCTTTCCAGGCCTTGTAAGCGCCTGATGTTCGGTCCTTCACGTCAAAGGCGAGTGCGAACCGGCGTAACGAGCGCTCCACATCCCTCTTGGAACTTTGGTGCCGCACCCTGTCCATTGAAAACAGCTCGATATCGTCCATCTTCCATAACCATCATTACGCCACAGTTCTCACACAATGAAATCATGAAAAACTAACTAATCCATCATACCGTTGGATTATGATATAAGGCCACGCCCATATGCCGAACGGTATACGAAAGTCCGCTTGTATCATGGATATGCTCACTCACAAATGCCAGAGGGCTCCTCGGACAATCCTCTACGTCGATCTCTTCAAACTGCACCAAACTCACGAGATGCCGCCGCCAATTTGTCATGATTCTGGCCGCAAACTTTCCCTGGCAGTAGACCAACATCCCTCCGTGACGATGATTGTGCCCTCCATTCGAGTACCGTAAGCATAATTGCTCGAAGCCCTCCGCCAACCATTCAGGCCCTTTATCTCGCTTGGCCTCACAAAGCCATAAGAAAGAGGGGTCGCGGCCTCGCACGACGATATCAACATGCCCCCCAATTTTGGTGTCGTGCGCCACGGAGTAGCCTCGTTCGTCGAGTAAATCCACGATGTACATCGTAATGGGATCTTCCGTCGAATCGTGATAGAGCTGTTTTCTTTCTTGCAGCTTTCCAATAACGCGATCTAGGTCTCGATATAGGACATCGATAAAATCATCGTATGTTTCAACAAGCTCCCTCTTAATGAACAATTCGGTACGTGAATCGACAGCGGCAAGCGCGGCAAGCTTAGCAAGCGAGTCCTCTCCTAACACTCAACCTCCTCGCTTCTGAAGGCTATTGCGGGCGTGCTCCGTCGGAGTAAAATACACAAGCACGGAGGCCTGATAATCTTGTACCAACTCGCCACTAACCGGATGCTCAAGGGCATTGAGCTTCGCCGCGGTAGATACCACCGACCTGGAGATTGGATGGTATTCACCATCTTCATCAAGAAACTCATACCGCATCTCTAAGAGATTAGCTTTAGCTCCAGTCAAATATTGCACGGCCGCCAACAGATCCGAATCCGTCCTTGGAGAAACAAGTCGCTTGAAAATAGAATACGTAAGGTGAAGTTGGCGATCAAATTCACCGCCCTCAAGATAAATAACTATCGCCGCACAAATGCGTGCAACCTCAGGCTGAGAAATGCCCAGGCTTTTAATATCACGCATTATTTGGGCTGAGCTCATTGAGGCTCACTTGCAAGAGCATTTGAGAGTGTGTGCAACACTGGTGCCGTTGCAGTCGCCGGCCGCAAGCAATTCAAGAGCGTACCCAACACAAGATCGTAATCCTGCTGACTCGTGCAATCAATCACTCTCGCCAAGTCCATGAACGGCTCCACGGCGCTCAACATGCTTGAATGACCCTCCAAGATTAGAACAGGAGCACTGCCCTTGGATGGAGAGTTAAATACGGCACTAATACTCCACAATTGAAGATGATCAATCGCCGCCTCGCCATTCTTATGGTACTTGTCCACGCGAACGTCACTGGTTCGATGACGACCACGGTTGGAGTTAATATAGCCCCCTTCATTAACGTGACCAATTCTTTGGACTACCCAGTCTTTTCCTGAGTAAAGTACATGTAATGCATCTACAAGATTGAGCGCATTACCCAACAAATTGTCAACGCCGAGTAACTCACTCGCCCGAGCATTGAAACGTGCACGGAGCGTCTCGCGATATTTGAACACGTCTTTTTCAGACATGCTTTTCGCCTGATCAATTCGCATTTCTACCAACCCCCTCTCGGGACTCACCGAAATGCTATCGAAAACAGGAAAAATCCGTTTCTTCTTTGCCACTAGCTCAGTAAATCCTGCCCCTTTAAGGGATTCAGGGATACTCTCTTGGGGCAGCACTTCCTCTTCCGTGATGGACCTTTTAGATGCATAGATAAGCGTGTGACGCCCATCAGATCGATCCACTGCGGTCGGCACCCCAAGAGGGAGGGGTTCATTCAGCAAAGTGCTTGGCAGAGGCAAAGGATACGAGGCGCGATAGGGACTATCCTGCGCCACAAATGCATCGAGTTCATTGGCCAAAGCCTGAGCCAGACTGCGCTCCACTGCCCACAGCATGACCGCCTTGTGGGTGTAGAGCACGTTATCGACGTAAGACTTGAGCAGCGCATCATAGGTAGCCTCGGAGTGCTTCGGGTCTGCAAGGCGAGCTTCAAGCTTAGCGCGTGTCCGATTCCACCCCTGCCCAATTACGTCCAATTCATGTTGACGAAATGCATTGGCGAACACCGAAAAGGTGTCTCTCACGCCGATAGCATCAAGAACTTCCTTACCTTTCATTCTTCTCATTTTCCAAGGAACGGTACGCGGCGCTGGCATTGTTGCATCCGCGTTTGTGGGTGTCAAAGCTGACCTCCGGGGGGTATCCAGGCGATACCGCTGAGACTTTCGTCTGCTCAGCCATTTTTTGATGGTCCGCTGCTCAACGAGTGCTCGAACAACAACGAAGACAGCGAGAGGTTTAACACTTTTTTTGAATCATGTACGCCCCGCTACGTAGGGGGGGGTACTTTTCCAATCCGGTTGAAAAATTGCCAAGCCCCACGTCCCCTGGCGGTCTCAATCAATCGAAACCCGTGCAAGAGGGACAAAAGGTCTGGCTTGATACGGATGTACGAAACCGACCCCATTCGGACTGTACTCAAATGGCATGTACGAAAGTAACCCTAGACATCTTTCGTACAGCGCGTATGATACGTACATCCTTTTCGTACATCACTGTGCCCAATGTCCAGAGTCTTCGCTTACTGCCGCGTCTCCACATCCGACCAGACCACCGACAACCAGGCCAGGGAGATCGAAGCGGCAGGTTTCGCCATACAGGCTAAGCGCGTTGAGATTGAGGTAGTAAGCGGGTCCGTCGCAGCGTTTGAGCGCCCTTGCTTTTCTCGCTTGGTGGATCGGATGGAGAGCGGGGATGTGCTGGTAGTGACCAAGCTGGATCGACTGGGCCGCAATGCCATGGACGTGCGAAGCACGATTGATAGGCTGGCTGCTGATGGCATCAGGGTCCATTGTCTGGCTCTGGGGGGCGTGGACCTGACGAGTGCAGCGGGACGGATGACCATGCAAGTCCTTGCCGCCGTGGCTGAGTTTGAGCGGGACCTGCTCATCGAGCGCACGACCGCAGGCATCAGTAGGGCGAAGGCCGAAGGCAAGGCCTTTGGAAGGCCGTCAGCGCTGTCGTTGGCGGATCAGGAAGCTGTGCGCTCACAGCTCACCCAAGGCGTTTCTGTGGCCCAGCTTGCAAGGGACTTCGGCACCAGCCGTCAAACCATCATGCGTCTGCGAGACAGGGTCCAAGCAAGTTCTAAGAATGTCTGAGGTTGCTACTTGCCGAGCATCGTCTCTGACTGCTCTGCTCCCTCCATAAGCATTAGATTTTATCTGATGCAATCCTAATGAATTCAGGGGCTTATTAATACCCGCCCACTACGAGAAAAAGACTACAGTCCTCGCTCTCGCGGCCACCTGTGGAAGGTCCCTCGTCGGGGTTCAGCAGATCGGCCTAGCGGCCTACATAACGTCCCCGTCGCGCCAATTGAGAGCGTTCCCGAAGCCTTAGATTTTATCTGATGCAATATCAATGAAATCAGAGGTTTAGCAATACCCTGCCATATTGGGGAAAGTGCTAACCCCAATTCGCCACGCTCGGCTGTCGGGAAAGTGCTCCCAAGCCTGCATGTCCGCCACAGTGCCCCCACTGCGACACCCCTGACTGGGTCAGCAACGCGCAGGGGCTCCCGTTCCTTCCAAAGGGTACTCCCCGCCTAGCAGTCCTCAGGCGTCATTTCCTCGTTTCTCCCCACCTTTTAGCCCTACCACTCGATTAGATGAGGCCCAAGCGCCACTTAGATTTTATCTAATGAAATGCCCGCCAAATCAAAGGGTTAGCAATGACCCTTCACTGCGGGGAAACGAGCGGCCCGCCAGCCAGCGCATGTAGCTTGGTTGGGCAAGCATCGCCCCAGAGTTCACGAGCGCCGGCCCTTACGAATCAAGCACTTATCAATGACCCCTCATATCAGAGAGAACCACACCCAAAATGTCAGGAATGAATACATGAAAACGGACAGACCCATCCCAAAACGGGGCGAGAAGAAAAAGGCATTCGACCAAGCTCATCAAGCCGGTCTTAAGACCATAGATTGGTACTGCAAGGCGCACGACTGGACGACACATCTTGTGGCTGGCGGTCGCGGCATATGCAAGGCATGTAACGACAAACGCAATGGCCGCAGCAATGCTAAAGCGAAGGAGCAATACCACTCTGACGATGCTTACCGCGCGTCCAGGCGACGACAGATTGAAGAAGCCTTAGAGAAGCGTTTGGCAACCCCAGGGCAGCGCGAAGAGATGAACGCCCATGCACGGGAACACCGCGCAACCAAGCTTAAGTCCGATGAGCAATTCGCTGGAAGGGCGCGGGAGGCCAACGCTGCTGCGAACTGGCGCGAGACAACCGGCGGAGTAATGCACGGTTGGCACGACATTGAGCGCCCGGCTGTACAGCGCAGTTACACAGGCGTGCGGCAGGGAATGGAAATCGACCATGGCGTTCCCAAACGGGCGCAAGACGGAGACGGTGTCCACGTGGCAACAGGCCTTCACTGTTTCGCAAACCTTGCTGCAATCGCTATGCCATTGAACCGATCGAAAGGCACCTATTTCTCACCCGAGAATTACCGTAGGCAGCGACCCGCCAACCGTGGCCCTGGAGGTGCTTTTGATCCTTGCCCGACTGAAGACGAATGGAAGCTTATTCGAGAATCCGAAGCACTTGGGACACCGCAAGATTTCTCGTTGGAGGTGCTGAGAGACCGGTTGGACCAGGAGGCAAATGCGTATGAAACCCATTATCGCGAGGAATTGGAGCCTGCGTTATTGCAGCGATGGCCCAATGCGTTTCCAGCACAGGCGACTTTCCAAACATCCCAGACATTCCCCGCTCAGCTGACCGTCAAAACTCCACTGCCCTTGGAGACGGAATGACAGTATCGGAAGCCGAGCAACAGGTATGGCTAGCGGCAGCAGGATTAGCCAAACCCATCGACCACAAAAAAGGCCAAAGGGTAAGGACCGACCATCCCGAAAGGACCCTACCAAAGGGGAATGAGCCTCATCGCATTGCACAGCAACGTGGCAAGCCCATAGGCAGACCTCCAGGCGTCGCAAATGGATGGAACCGTAAAGACAGAGATATTGAAGCAGCCTTTGCCAAAGCAACAGCAAAGTGTGATGTCAATTTTTATTGGAGTTATGGTCGATGGCCCAGCTCTGATGAGTCATGGGACATATACATCGACACTATTCCCGTAAAGCTCTGGGAGGACTGGATAAGGATGAGGAAACGCCGTAGCAAGGTACAAGCAGGGAGATATTGATAGTGATTAATATTTCACATTATGGATTATGTCCATAACAGGACCCTTCCTCTTATTCAAACATACCCACCTGAGATCTTCATAGGTCTGTTAGGGGGTCACCAAACTACTGTGAATTCCACAGTGAATTAGGGGCGTGTCGCTTTCAGCCCTATCAATTGCCAACGCAATCATCATCTGCCGTTGGTCAGAAAACAAAACTTTCACACATGTACAACGAAAAACTAGCCGTGCTGGAGTCAGTCCGCACAGAAACCGAACGAGTTGCCAAGGAGCAAGTAGCTATCGCTGCCTCGCAGGGGGTCGAAGCGGTCGCCAAGGTCGTAGTCTTCCCTGTCAGTGAGTTCCCAAACTGGGCCACTACGCTAGCCAAGATCCTCTGCCAGAACCCCGAGCTTGCGAAGGAACCCAACCACAAGCTGAGCATTCTCATCGAAGAGCATGAAGGCAAGACTGGCTTCGATCCCAAGATCATGTCAAGGAAGCTCAGTGCGCAACAGCAGTCCTACGCTGCTGACATCCTTGGCCGTCATGGATACGAGGCCGCTGGGTTGGTTACAGGCACCGATATCAAGCGAATCGTAAAGGGAGGAGATAGCTCATCCCAGCCGGAACCCACGAAATTCTTTGCTGATGGTGTCTCCATCGATGGGACCACCTACAAATACCGTCAGCGGAACACGACTCCCACGGGAACGCCTTGGAACGACCTCTGCATTCGCGTCGGTGGAGTTGAGGTTCCTCTGGTCACCTTGCTCAAGCTCAGAAACATCAGCATCGGAGAGTTCCAGCAATTGGACGATGAAGCAAAGCGGTTTGCCAGCACAGAGCAAACGGTAAAGAGACAAGAGCTTGACAGGGAGCCTCGCACTCCCCGTAGTATCGCCAACCTCGCCACGGTCGTTGAGAGGACTCAGAGACGGTCGATCAACCCCGACGAGTACACCAGCAGCGAGCTAGCCGAGCTAGTACGGACATGGTTCTACAACGTAACGGTGAAGATGGGCGGCTACCCATGTCTCGCTGGATTTGTGGACGAGCTGTCAAAGAACCCAGAAATGCGCGAGGTCCTCAGGCAATTCGCCACACGACCGCAGGAAGCAGCGGCGAACGACGATGGGGCAATAGCCGCCTAAGACCCTGTGGTACGTAAAACCACGTGCGGCATGCCTACCTGCAATCCATTACTCTCACAACAGCAAAGAGTACACCACCTGTCGCCAAGCGCCGTTGCATCCCGTAAACTTGTCACTGGCGCGTTTGGCTACAGATGAATGTTGTCCAAGTTCTGTCCAAGCGCTGTCCAATTTGATCAACGAATTTGGTCGAGATCGAACACTCCAATGCTCGTAAGCCTCTGATTTATAAGGAGTGTGCAGGTGGCGCAACTCACCATCTACGACATGTGCAAGGCGGTGGACCGGGGCATGGTGATGGGCAATGTGAAGCTGCTGGAAAAGCATGGCGGGAAGTCGGGGGATTGGGTGGCGCCGTAAGTCGGGGTTGTAGCGCCCTGTCGCGCGCCCGTGCCGCCACATTCCCCTTCTTCGTCCCGCCCGTAATGAAGGTAACGCCACATTTCCGGATGCCCGGAAAGGTCCCTGCCGGCGGCAAATTGATATTCAATGCAAGACATGGCGGCCGCCGCCAGTCGTCCGGGCGCCAGCTTCGGACGTTAAGCACAGGCAGGAACTCGAGGTACACATCATGAACGGGCGCAAGCTCTGCCAGATCGTTCTGGCATTGGCCGCGATGGGCGCGGCGGGGTACAGCACGACATCTCTGGCCCATGGGTATTACCGTGGCGGGCACGGGCACGGACACGTGGGCGTAGGTGTCTACGTGGGGCCGGGCTGGGGATGGGGGCCGGGATGGGGCCCCGGCTGGTATCCGTATGGACCGTATTACGCACCGGGCTACTACCCTGGTTACTATCCGGCACCGGCCGTCGTGGCGGCGCCTCCGGCGGAACCGCCGCAATACATCGAACAGGGCAGCGACGGCAATCCCACCGTCACCGACGGGTCGTCGCCCAACGCCTGGTGGTATCACTGCGCCCGGCCCGAAGGCTACTTTCCATACGTGAAGGAATGCCCCGGCGGCTGGCAGCGTGAGCAGCCCCATGCGCCGTCGTCCGCGGCCCCCGTCCCTGCTCCTGGAGCCTCCTCATGAGATTGCGTTCGCTGAGTTTGCTGATGGCCGCGTCGCTGGGCCTGGGTGCCTGCGCGGTGATGCCGTCGGGCCCGAGCGTGATGGCGCTGCCGGGCACCAACAAGACGTTTGACCAGTTCCGTGGTGACGACTACAACTGCCGGCAGTTCGCTTTCGGGCAGGTGGGCGGCACCACGCCGCAGCAGAACGCCAACGCGGCGGCCGTGGGCAGCGCCGTGGTGGGCACCGCGCTGGGCGCGGCGGCGGGTGCGGCGTTTGGTGGCGGTCAGGGCGCCGCCGTGGGTGCCGGTGTCGGCCTGCTGACCGGCTCCGCAGTCGGGGCCGGCAACTCGTACAACGCCGGATACGGCTCGCAGCGCGCCTATGACGCTGCCTATGTCCAGTGCATGTACGCCAGCGGCAATCGCGTGCCGGTCTATGGACAGATGGTGACGGCACAGCCGCCGGTGCGCGCCGCGATGCCGCCGTCCAACTACCAGCCGTACTATCCGCCCCCGCCTCCGCCGGGCTACGTACGCTGATTCCTGCCTTAGTTGTCCTGTGTCCTGTCCTGCGTCGCCCGGTGCTGACCGCGCTGGGCGCGCAGGTGGACCCACGCGCAGAACTCGCGCGGCCGGCTATCGGCGCCCAGTGCATCGCAATCGCGTGACAGCACGCCAAACTGTGCCGCCTCATCCCCCTGATAGTAATAGCGCAGGCGCTCCATCCAGAGCCGTGCCCTGTCCTGCTCGCCAGTCAGCGCAAGCAGCCACGCACTGCGGCGGATCAGGTTGGGCGTGGGCAGCAGGTGCAGCGCGTCGATATGGGCCGGCAGCAGGCCGGCCGCGCTATCGGGTGTGATGGTCGTGTGCTCGGCGACGTCGGATGCCGCATGCTGACGGAACCAGAAACGGGGCATCGGCAAGGCGTCGCGATGCGCTTCACTCGCGTACTCGCGCGCCTCGACGCGCTTGTAGTCCTGCCACAGGGTAACGAGCGCCACCGCCGACACCGCCACGAACGCCAGGCTCGCCAGCATAGCGCCGGCGCGCGGCCACGGGCGGCCAAGGCCCGACGGCTCCAGCCAAGCCAGCAGAAAGCAGAACGGCAGGAAGAAGTACAGATAGTGCAGCGGATACTCCAGCATCGAGTGCGCCACGAGCATGGCCAGCCAGATCAGGCCCGGCACCGCCATGCTTCGTTCGGTCGGCGTGCCACGCCAGACGCGGTCGCGGATCACGCGCCAGAACCAGGCCGCCAGCACGACCACGACTCCCACCGTGCCCACCGCCCCGGTCTTCGCCAGAAGATCGAGCATCGCATTGTGCGCATGCAGCGACATTTCTGCGACGACCTGCGCTTGCGATGCCACCTGGAACTGTGCCCAGCCGAATTCGCCGTAGCCGACGCCGAGCCACGGATGCGCATGAAACATCGCCAGCGCCTGTGACCACAGCGCGCCGCGATACGAGATCTGGTTGCCCGATTGCAACTGCGACACGGTATCGAACAGCCGCCAGTCGAACGCCTGCCCCGCCATCTTGATGGCCGGCTGCAGTGCCACGATGCCCGCGACCAGCAGCACCGCAGCGGCGACCAGACCGGGCGCCCGGTGCATCGGACTGGCTCCCCGCGGCGTACCGCGCGCCATGGCGGCCGCCAGCAGCGCGTAGACCACAGTCAGCCCGACATGTACCAGGCCGGTCCGCGATCCGGACAACACAATGCCGCTTTCCAGCAGCATCGTCGCCACGAGCCAAGACGGAAACTGCAGCCAGCTGCGCGTCGCCAGCCAGATGGCGGCGGCCAGCGCCAGCCCGTTGAGCGTCGCCTGATGATTCGGCTGATTCAGGTTGCCCCACAGCCGGCGATTGGTGTCATAGAAATATTCCGAGACGAGCCCGAACGCCTGCTCCTCCAAATGGAAGACCTGTACCCACTGCGCCAGCGTGCCAAGCAGCCCGGCCACCAGAAAGGCGATCGCCAGCGCATCGACGATACTGGCCCGACGATCCACCGACGACGCCTGCCCCATGCGCCACGCGCCCACCATCACGGCCGTGCCCAGCCCCAGCACCAGTTGCGTGGTCAGGCGGCTGCCCGACACATCGGCCATGCCCGAGGCCGCCTGCAGCACCGTGGTCGCCATCAGCCACAGCGGGAATGCCGCAACCCACGGAAACGCCTTGCGTGGCCGGGAGCCCGACACATCGACGCGCACCAGGGCCAGCACGGCCACCAGGGCCACCCCGAGCAGCGCGGCGGTCCATTCGCCAAAGAACGTCGCCAGCGGCAGGGTATGCCGCGACACCAGAAACGGAAGGGTAAAGGCGACGACAATCGCCGTCGCGGGAAGCGTGGCTCGGTGCAGCGGCATGCGCGCAGGGGCTCAAGGGGGCAAAGGCGCCATGATAGCGTGCCCCCGGCCCCGTGGCGCCGCCTGGCTCACATGCCTTCGCATTCGGCGACTCTGTAGCGTGCATCCACGTTCGTCTTGCAGACCCACACACGCCCCAGGGTCCGGCTTGTGTCCGCGTATTTTTCCCAGTCGCCGTTGGTCTCGAGTTCAATTTTCTTGGACTGCAAGACTTTTGCGACGCCATCCTGCTTGAAGGTGGTCTCGATCCGGCAAAACCCTCTTTCGTAAACCGCGTAGCTGCCGCGCGAGTATTCCCAGCCTGGCTGCTGCGGTCGGTCCGGATTTACCCACCGATGACCGCGCGCGGTCTCGCTTACGCGAATCGGCTGCACGTACCGCCCCGATGCTCCCGAGACTTCAGTGTCAAGAAGCCCCGTGACCATATCGCGTGCGCCCCCAAGTCTCGGATTGTGCACGCAGGATCCTGTCTCTTCGAACCTGGCGGCGACCTCGTTCTTTTCCGACGCCAGCAGTTGCAGTGCCTCGGCGAACTGCGCCCGGGCAACGTACACCTGGTACATTGGCATGGCCACAGCGGCGAGGACGCCGATGACCGCCATGACGATCATCAGTTCGATCACGGTGAAGCCACAGCCCGGGTGCGGGCATGCACGACGGCACGGGGCGGCATCCGGGGCCGGCATCATGCCTTTTTGCCCTGGCCGACGCATGACTGCGGCAGGAAACGTTGTGCGATCTTGTCTGACTCGCACTTCCATTTGATCGAGCCTTTGTCGGCATTCTCCATCGTCAGCGTCAGGGCCTTGCCTTTCAGTTCCTTGGAGACTCCAGACTGCCGGAACGTCGCGATGACGGTGCAGTTGCCACTGTCATTGGCCGTCCCGCCAACATTCACGCGCTCCACGTACTTGCCATTGATATCAGCAGCAGCGGGAATGCCATTGGCCATCGCGGTTGCGTTGTTCGGGCAAGTCCCGGTTTGCGAGAACGTTTCCGTGACCGACGCCTTCTGTCCCGACGCCAGCGTCAGCCCCTCGGACACCTGCGCCCGTGCGATGTAGTCCTGGTACTGCGGAATGGCGATCGATGCCAGAATGCCGATGATTGCGACCACGATCATCAGTTCGATGAGCGTGAAGCCGGCGTGGCGACCGTGTTGATAGTGCATGTTGACCCCCTTCTGAAGAAGTTGTTGGAATGGCATTGCGCCGACAGCCGTCAGGGCAATCGGCACGGCAATCTTCAAGGGAGTGACGGCGCCTACGGATTGATACAGGGCAAGGCGGCAGGCAATGTCGCAATTGCAGGCAGGCGCGACAAAGACGTCACGTATCGCCACAGTCAGCCTTGTCCCGGAGGCGGCTCGGATCGCTCCGAGCCGCTTCCGGCGGTGGCACAGCTAGCCGCCGCGGGCGCGGTATGTCCAGACGCTCATTCCGCTGTCGACTTCGAGAGCTGCGTGCACGCTTGCGGCAGATACTTCTTGTCGGCCGACGATTCGCATTTCCACGTCACCGAGCCCTTGTCGGCGTTGCCCATGGTCAGGGTCACGTACTTGCCAGTCAGGCCTTTGGCGATACCGCTATCTTTGAAGTTCGCCGTGATCGTGCAGCCGCCCGCTTCGGTCGCGGTGCCGCCGACCTGCACGCTGGCGATGTAACTACCGGAAATGGACGTTGAAGCAGGAATGCCACTGGCCGCGCCACTGGTGTTGTTGGGACAACTGCCCGTGTTGGAAAACGCCTCGGTTACCGGCGCCTTCTGCCCCGATGCCAGATTGACCCCTTCGGAGAACTGCGAGCGCGCCACGTAGTCCTGATACTGCGGAACGGCGATAGCCGCGAGGATGCCGATGATGGCCACCACGATCATCAGTTCGATCAGCGTGAAGCCTCGTTGGAATGCGGGCGCGGCATGGCCGCTGGTGCGGTGCGAGCCGTGATGGATGGCGTGGATTGTGCGTTGCATATTGACCCTTTCGTTTTCGTCGTCGAGCCGACGTGTGGATTGGAAGTTCAGCCACGTGCCGCGTGCCCGAAGGCATGTGGCGCGTGACCGGGGTCATGATCGGAAGAACGCTGGGGAGGCTCCAATGACCTCGGACAATTCCCACAGAAATGTGGGAATTGTTTGGAAATTCGCAGGAGTCCGTGGTGCGGACGCTGCAATTCGGGTGTTGTAAAAACAAAACGGGCGACCCGTAGTGGGTCGCCCGTTTCAGGCTCGCGATACGACTTCTATACTGCCCGATGCAATCGTCAGGCGGTCTGTGCGCTTCTGCGGCGCATCAGCTTGCCGATCAGCACGACCAGCACCGCGCCAATCACGCCGAAGACCAGATGCGCATGCGGCACGTGGACCTGGAACCATTCGGCATCCACCGGATCGCTGACCAGCATTTCGCCAGCCAGGTACCCCAGCAGCGCGGCGCCGAGCACGATGATGATCGGGAAACGCTCCATCACCTTCAGCAGCAGCGTGCTGCCGAAGACAATCAGCGGAATCGACAGGCCCAGGCCGATGATCAGCAGCATCAGCTGGCTGCCCTCGGGGCCCTTCTGCGCGGCGGCGGCCACGGCCACCACGTTGTCCAGCGACATGACCAGGTCGGCGATCAGGATCGTGCGGATGGCTGCCCAGATATTGTCCTTGGCGTCATGACCATCTTCGTCGTCATCGCCGGTCAGCAGTTGCACGCCGATGTAGACCAGCAGGACGGCGCCCACGATCTTCAGGTACGGCAGGCTCAGCAGCTTGACGGCTGCCACGGTCAGCACCACGCGCATGATGATGGCGGCGGCGCTACCCCAGAAAATGGCCTTCTTCTGCTGGGCGGGGGGCAGGTTGCGCGATGCGAGCGCGATCACCACGGCGTTATCGCCCGACAGGACGATATTGGTCAGGATGATCGACCCCAGCGCAATCCAGAACGTGCTGCTGGACAACAATTCCACGGCTAGACTCCTCGAAATTCCAAAGTTATGTTCCGTGCCCGCGGAAGCTGCCGGTTGCGGCCGACTGCGGACTTTCGGATGTCTGAACTACCAGACATGAAGATTTATCGTACGAACCTTTCGATTCGGTTTCAACCGGGGTGGTTCATGTCTCGGGATATACCCTAGGACATTGCCACGCCACAACGACATTGCCCCCGCCACAAGGACGGGGGCAAAAAGCGGTGCGCGAGGCGTCATGTCGACCCCGCACCCCGCAAAGACGGCATGCCGCGCAATGTGTCAGCCAGGCCACATGCACGGCATCGGGCGGGCTGCTTACAGCATTGCCTTCAGCAGACGGCCCATTTCCGACGGGTTCTTGGTGACCTTGATACCGCAGGCTTCCATGATTTCCAGCTTGGCCTGGGCAGTATCGGCACCGCCCGAGATCAGCGCGCCGGCGTGGCCCATGCGCTTGCCCGGAGGCGCGGTCACGCCAGCGATGAAGCCAACCACCGGCTTCTTCATGTTTTCCTTGATCCAGTAAGCCGCGTTGGCTTCGTCCGGACCACCGATCTCACCGATCATGACCACGGCGTCCGTATCCGGATCGTCGTTGAACATCTTCATCACGTCGATGTGCTTCAGGCCGTTGATGGGGTCGCCACCAATGCCCACGGCCGACGACTGGCCCAGGCCCAGCGCGGTCAGCTGGCCCACGGCTTCGTACGTCAGCGTGCCCGAGCGCGACACCACGCCGATGCGGCCCTTCTTGTGGATGTGACCCGGCATGATGCCGATCTTGATCTCGTCCGGCGTGATCAGGCCCGGGCAGTTCGGTCCCAGCAGCAGCGTCTTCTTGTTCTGCTTGCGCATCTTGTCCTTGACTTCCATCATGTCGCGGACGGGGATGCCTTCGGTGATGCAGACCACCAGGTCCAGGTCGGCGTCAACGGCTTCCCAGATGGCGGCAGCTGCGCCTGCGGGCGGCACGTAGATCACCGACACGGTGGCGCCGGTCTGTGCCTTGGCGTCCTTCACGCTGGCGTAGATAGGAATGCCTTCGAAGTCTTCGCCGGCCTTCTTCGGGTTCACGCCGGCAACGAACGCGTTCTTGCCGTTGGCATAGTCGCGGCAGCCACGGGTGTGGAACTGGCCGGTCTTGCCGGTGATGCCCTGGGTGATGACCTTGGTGTCCTTGTTGATCAGAATGCTCATTTGCTAGTCCTTTTAGTCGCCCCGCCTGGCTGTGGCCAGGCGGCAACGAAAGTTGTCCTTACTTGCCAGCGACAGCGGCCACGACCTTCTGGGCGGCTTCTTCCATCGTGTCGGCCGAAATGATCGGCAGACCCGACTCAGCCAGCATCTTGCGGCCCAGCTCTTCGTTCGTGCCCTTCATGCGGACGACCAGCGGCACGCCCAGCTGCACGGCCTTCGACGCGGTGATCACGCCTTCGGCGATCACGTCGCAGCGCATGATGCCGCCGAAGATGTTGACCAGGATGGCCTGCACATTCGGGTTCTTCAGCATCAGCTTGAAGGCTTCGGTCACCTTCTCGGTCGTGGCGCCGCCGCCAACGTCCAGGAAGTTGGCCGGCTCGCCGCCGAACAGCTTGATGGTGTCCATCGTGGCCATGGCCAGACCGGCGCCGTTCACCAGGCAGCCGATGTTGCCGTCCAGCGAGATGTAGGCCAGGTCGAACTTCGAGGCTTCGATTTCGTTGGCGTCTTCTTCGTCCAGATCACGGTACGCAACGATTTCCGGGTGACGGAACAGTGCGTTCGAGTCGAAGTTGAACTTGGCGTCCAGGGCGATGACCTTGCCGTCGCCAGTCAGAATCAGCGGGTTGATTTCGGCCAGCGAAGCGTCGGTTTCCCAGAACGCCTTGTACAGGCCTTGCAGTGCCTGGCGAGCCTGGGCGATGCTGGCGTCGGGCACGCCGATCTTGCGGGCGATGTCGTCGGCGTCAGCGTCCTTCAGGCCTTCGGCCGGATCAACGATCAGCGTGTGGATCTTTTCCGGGGTGTGGGCAGCGACTTCCTCGATGTCCATGCCGCCTTCGCTCGATGCCATCAGGGCCACCTTTTGCGACACGCGGTCCACTACCAGCGAAACGTACAGTTCCTTCTTGATGTCGGCGCCTTCTTCGATCAGCAGGCGGTTGACCTTCTTGCCTTCCGGGCCGGTCTGGTGCGTCACCAGCGTCATGCCGAGGATGTTGCTGGCGTAGGTCTTCACCTCGTCGATGCTCTTGGCCACCTTCACGCCGCCGCCCTTGCCGCGGCCGCCTGCGTGGATCTGTGCCTTGACAACCCACACCGGGCCGCCGAGCTGTTCAGCCGCCTTCAGGGCCTCTTCGACCGAGAAAGCCGGGATGCCGCGCGGAACCGGCACATTGTATTTGCGCAGGATTTCCTTGCCTTGATACTCATGGATATTCATGCGTGTTTCCTTTCGGGTAGGCGTAAAGGGATTGGAAAAATAGTTGGAGACGAAGGGCTTGCGCCTGTTTCCTTGAGCCGACCGTGACGGTCAGCCCGACGTACCGTTGGGCCGGTGGGCCAGGGTGTCTTCGCCACCTGATGCGGGGGCATCGGCGCGTGACGCGGTCTGGGGGGACGACGCCGCAGCGCCGGCTTTCGGTTTCGGCTGGTGACCATACCAGCGCGGGTAAAACTGGCGAACCACCTCGCCCTCGAAATGGAGCGCGTGGCATCCATGAAGCTGCATCGGCGGTTCGGGATTGGGATCGTCGGCGCCGTCGCGAATCTTGAACACGTCGCCCGCGAAGGCCTGGATGGCGGCGGTCGGCAGCACGCCGGCCAGTTCGGTGAGATGGGTGCAGCCAGCGACATGGCCCAGCCGGTCGCGCACGGCCTTGCGGAACCCCTTTGTCAGGTTCAGGCCGATCAGCTGGCGGTAGGCCGGGCCGATCGTGTCGCAATGCGTCGGATATGGCACCCAGTCGGAACACGCCTCGGCGTCCACGATGTTCAGGCGAAGATCGATCGTCACGCGCAGCCAGAGGTCATGCAACGGCTGGCCCTCGGGGCGGATGCGGTTGCCGGCCAGCTCGATATCGCGCGGCTTCGTGTCGGTGAGGCGCGCCTCGATGTCCCACAGGCCATCATCCCGTAAATACGCTTCGGCCGTGATGGCACGGCGATGACGCAAGGCACGGTTGACAGGTGGGGAAAGCGGCATGACAGCGGGGCTGAAGCGGCAGGCTGAACGTGGCGGAATTCGGGGCGGTACTTACGGGAGGTTCGCTATGGCGAACTTCGCGGATTCTCTTCCGTCCGGACGGCCCGGCGCATGCCGGACGGCCGTCTGGGCCGGATAACTCGTGGAGTTTAACATGCCGCGCTGCTTTGACCGGGAACATCCTGCGCGACAGCCTGTCCGGCCCGGATTGTTGCAACGACAAAGGCGGCAAACCGGCCTCACACCTGGGCTTCCAGCCCCCGAGACGGCCGCGCGCTGCGTTGCATCAGTGGTACGACAACCTGCTTGACGCGCGCACGAATACCCATTATGCGTACGCAGGTATGCAGATGGCTACCCGGCGTTGGTACCCGGCGTTGGTACCCGGCGTTGGTACCCGGCGTTGGTACCCGGCGTTGGTACCCGGCGTTGGTACTCGGCGTTTCTACTCGCCGTTGCTACTCGCTCTCGTGTTCGTCCTCGGCGCCCCGGATGATCTTGGCGATCACGCTCCGCGAGAATCCGCGGGCCATCATGAACCGGATCTGCTTGGCGCGCGCTTCGGGTGAATCGGGCGGCACACCGAATCGCTTGCGCCACACCTCGGCAGCCCGTTCCACTTCGGTATCGCGCAGCCGGTCCTGGAGATCACGCAGTTGCTCGTTACCAAGCTGGTGAGTCTTCGCCTCCTGCATCACGCGCGCCGCGCCATACCGGCTGGCGCGCCGGTGGACCAGACTATCGACGAAGCGATCATTCGACAGCCAGTTTTCGCGCTCCAGCGCATCGAGCAAGGCTTCCACTTCCTCGGCCGATTCGGCATGCGGCGCCAGCTTGCGTGCCAGTTCCACGCGACTGTGTTCCCGGCGGGAGAGATAGCCAACGGCGCGGGCCTTGAGGGAAAGCGGGGGACGGGTTCCGGCCATCAGGAATCGGGAGAGCGTTTCGGGGACAAGGAGGGGGACGAAAAGTAAAAAAGCCGCCGCATTGTCATGCGACGGCTTTTGTTGCCGGCAGGCGTCAGCCTCAGTCTTCGATCTCGGCCGGCGCGCCCAGTGCGGTGTTCGTCGGGGCCACACCCAGCGCCGCACGCACCTTGTTTTCGATCTCGGCGGCGATGTCCGGATTCTCGCGCAGGTATTCACGCGCGTTGTCCTTGCCCTGGCCGATCTTGTCGCCGTTGTAGCTGTACCACGCGCCCGACTTCTCGACGATCTTGGCGTCCACGCCCAGGTCGATGATCTCGCCCTGGCGCGAGATACCCTGGCCGTAGAGGATGTCGAAGAACGCTTCGCGGAACGGCGGCGAAACCTTGTTCTTGACGACCTTGACCTTGGTCTCGTTGCCGACCACTTCGTCGCCCTTCTTGATCGAGCCGATACGGCGGATGTCCAGACGCACCGAGGCGTAGAACTTCAGCGCGTTACCACCCGTGGTGGTTTCAGGCGAACCAAACATCACACCGATCTTCATGCGGATCTGGTTGATGAAGATCACCAGGCAGTTGGTACGCTTGATGGTACCGGTCAGCTTGCGCAGTGCCTGGCTCATCAGGCGGGCCTGCAGGCCCGGCAGCGAATCGCCCATCTCGCCTTCGATTTCGGCCTTCGGCACCAGCGCGGCCACCGAGTCGATAACGATCAGGTCGATCGAGCCCGAGCGCACCAGCGCGTCGGTGATTTCCAGTGCCTGCTCGCCGGTGTCCGGCTGGGAGATCAGCAGGTTGCCCACGTCCACGCCCAGCTTGCCGGCATACTGCACGTCCAGCGCGTGTTCCGCGTCGATGAACGCGCAGGTGCCGCCCAGCTTCTGCATTTCGGCAACGACCTGCAGCGTCAGCGTGGTCTTGCCCGACGATTCCGGACCATAGATCTCGACCACGCGGCCGCGCGGCAGGCCGCCGACGCCCAGCGCGATGTCCAGGCCCAGCGATCCGGTGGACACCACCTGGATATCCTGTTCGACGTCGCCATCGCCCAGGCGCATGATCGAGCCCTTGCCGAACTGCTTTTCGATCTGGGAGAGCGCGGCGGCAAGCGCCTTCTGCTTCTCAGCACTTACGCCGGCGCCGGCCTTCTTGTCGTCCATGGTCGTCCTTCAGTCAATGGGTGGTCAATTGGTGTATAAATAGGCCGCATGCGGCGTGGCGCCTGCTTTTCAAGCCTTTTCCGATCCATTTCGGCGGGCTTTCGAAGGTTTTTTGGCGCCTGGACTCGCCAGTCCCGGCCCTGCGCAGTCCCTTCCGGGACGACTCGCGCGGAATGTCGGGTACTGTATAAAAAAACAGTATGCTTGGCAAGCCCCACCGGCACCGCAAACCGGCGGCCGGCGATGCCGGCACAAAAAAGGTGACAAGGGTGGAGACAAACCATGCGGATTCTGATCGCCGAAGATGACGACGTGCTGGCAGACGGCCTGACTCGGTCGCTGCGCCATTCCGGCTATGCCGTCGATCACGTCGCCAATGGCGTGGAAGCCGACTCGGCCCTTTCCACGCAGAGCTTCGACCTGCTGATCCTGGACCTCGGCCTGCCCCGCATGCCCGGCCTGGAGGTGCTCAAGCGGCTGCGTGCGCGCGGCGCGATGCTGCCGGTGATGATCCTGACCGCGGCCGACGGCGTGGACGAGCGCGTCAAGGGGCTGGACCTGGGCGCCGACGACTACATGGCCAAGCCCTTTGCGCTGTCCGAGCTGGAGGCACGCGTGCGTGCGCTGGTGCGGCGCGGCGCCGGCGGGGGCGCCACGCTGATGCGCCACGGCCCGCTGGCCTTCGACCAGGTCGGCCGCATCGCCTTCCTGAACGACCAGATGCTGGACCTGTCGGCCCGCGAGATCGGCCTGCTCGAAATCCTGCTCACGCGCAGCGGCCGGCTGGTGTCGAAGGAACAGCTCGTCGACCACCTGTGCGAATGGGGCGAGGAAGTCAGCAACAACGCCATCGAAGTCTACGTGCACCGCCTGCGCAAGAAGATCGAGGTGGGCGGCATCCGCATCGCTACCGTGCGCGGCCTGGGCTACTGCCTGGAGAAATTCCAGCCGGCCATGGCTACCCACGGCTGACGCGAACCGCCCATGAGCCTGCTGCGCCTGCCCTGGCGACGCCATCCCGCCGCAGGCGCCGCCCCGCTGCCCGAGGCCGCGCGCCCCACGCTGGCCGATGCCGCCGCCGAGGATTCGGCGCTGGCGGACGCCCTGCCCCATCTCGAGGAAACTTCGGCCCATCCCGCCCCGCGATCGCTGTTCGGCGAGATTCTGGACTGGATGCTGGCGCCACTGCTGCTGCTCTGGCCGATGAGCATCGCGGTCACTTACCTGGTGGCCAAGTCGATCGCCAACGGGCCGTTCGACCGCGCGCTGGAGGCCAGCGCCATCGTGCTGTCGCAGCAGGTGCGCGAAGTGAACGGACGCGTGACGCTGCAGCTGCCGCTGTCGGCGCGCGAGATCCTGCGGGCCGACGAGACCGACAACATCTATTACCAGGTGGTGGGCAAGCGCGGCGAGTACGTGGCCGGCGACCACGACCTGCCGCTGCCGTCCGAAGAGGAACAGGGCCATGCCGGGCTGGTGTCCATGCGCGACGACCGCGTGGCCGGTAACGATGTGCGCGTGGCTTATACCTATGTCGATCTGAAAAACGTCGGCGGCAACCAGCCGGTGCTGGTGCAGGTGGCCGAGACACTGGACAAGCGTGCCCGGCTGGCCAACGAGATCATCAAGGGCGTGATCCTGCCGCAGTTCGTGATCCTGCCGCTGGCCGTGGTGCTGGTGTGGTTCGGGCTCACACGAGGGCTGGCGCCGCTCACCGCCATCCAGCAGCGCATCCGCTCGCGCAACCCTGGCGATACGAGCCCGATCGACGAACGCGCGGCGCCGCAGGAAATCACACCGCTGGTGGCGTCGTTCAACGACCTGCTGGCCCAGCTCGACCAGTCCGTGCAGACACAGAAGCGATTCATTGCCGATGCCGCGCACCAGATGAAGACGCCGCTGGCGGGCCTGCGCATGCAGGCCGAACTGGCGCAGCGCGAGCAGTCGCCGGAGGAACTGCGGCGGTCGCTGGCGCAGATCGCCGGCAGTTCGGAGCGCACCGCGCACCTGGTGACGCAACTGCTGTCGCTGGCGCGCATGGAAAACCTGGCTGGCGCCGGTGGCATGGCGCCGCTGGACCTTGCCGCGCTGGCTCGCGACGTGGTCAAGGACTGGCTGCCGCAGGCGTGGGCGCGCAATATCGACCTGGGGCTGGAGGCCGACGATCACCCGGTCATGATCACCGGCAACCGCCTGATGCTGACCGAAATGCTCAACAACCTCGTGGACAACGCCATCCGCTACACGCCTGCCGGCGGCCATGCCACCGTGCGCGTGGCCAGCGACGCCTTCGAGCCGTTCGCATACCTGGACGTGGAAGACACCGGGCCGGGCATCGCGCCTGCCGAGCGCGAACGGGTGATGGAACGCTTCTACCGGGTGCTGGGCACCAACACCGAGGGCAGCGGGCTGGGGCTGGCCATCGTGCGCGAGATCGTGCAGCAGCATGGCGGCGAGGTAGCCATCGACGACAACGTGTACCAGGCGTCGCCGCGGCTGGCCGGCGCGCGCCTGCGCATCACGCTGCGCCGCCTCGCCCCGGACGAGAATCCGGCATGAGCAGGAAAACGCCCCGCGACCGCATGACGCCGCTGGAGCGGCGCGCCTGGCACCACAACGTGCGATGGATCGTGGGCCTGCTGGCGGCCTGGTTCCTGATCACGTTCGGCGTGAGCTGGTTCGCGCGCGAACTGCGCTTCGACTTCATGGGCTGGCCCTTTTCGTTCTGGATGGCCGCGCAGGGATCGCTGATTCTTTACGTGCTGATGGCGGCGCTGTACGCCTGGCGCATGAATCGCGCCGACGACGAGATGCACGCCCGCGAGCACGAACTGGCCCGCACGGACGCCGACATCGACGCCCATCCGGCGCCTCCCGCCGAGCCTGACAACGCCAGCGGAAAACCCCGCCGCGCGCCCTTCTAAGGGTTTCCTCTCGGGTCGCGCCCTTTGCTGCGGCGCAAGACGCCGCCCCGGCGCCGCGGCTGGCGGGCCGCGCCCGGAATGCCTCGCAATGCAGCACGCCCCGGGCCCGGCAACGGCCCGATTTGCCTAGCGTATACCCCGACGGATTCCACCCGGTTTGCCTCGAATCTGTCAGAACTCAGTAAGTTTCGCCTCCCACAATCGTTCCAACCTTGGCGCAATGGGCCGGTACGCGCACACGCAGACGGGCCTGACGGCGGGGACCTGAAGATTTTCGACGGAAGAACGGAAACGGAGGAGACAACAAATGGCAAACGCGCAAAACGTGGGGACCGTACCTGCGGCCCACAATGCGCCGATGACGAAGGAAGAGAAAAAGGTCATTCTGGCCTCTTCCCTCGGCACGGTGTTCGAGTGGTACGACTTTTACCTGTACGGTTCGCTGGCGGCGGTCATCGCCAAGCAGTTCTTCGCCGGCCTGGACCCGACCTCGGCATTCATCTTCGCGCTGCTGGCCTTTGCCGCGGGCTTCATCGTGCGGCCGTTCGGCGCGCTGGTGTTCGGCCGCCTCGGCGACATGATCGGCCGCAAGTACACCTTCCTGGTGACCATCCTGATCATGGGCCTGTCGACGTTCATCGTCGGCCTGCTGCCCGGTTACGCCACCATCGGCTGGGCGGCCCCGATCATCCTGATCCTGCTGCGCATGCTGCAGGGCCTGGCACTGGGCGGCGAATACGGCGGCGCGGCTACCTACGTGGCCGAACACGCGCCGCACGGCAAGCGCGGCGCCTACACGGCATGGATCCAGACCACGGCCACGCTGGGCCTGTTCCTGTCGCTGATCGTGATCCTGCTGGTTCGCGAAGCCACCGGCCCGAACTTCGACGCATGGGGCTGGCGTATCCCGTTCCTGGTCTCGATCCTGCTGCTGGCCATGTCGGTGTACATCCGCCTGTCGATGAGCGAGTCGCCGGCCTTCCAGAAGATGAAGGCCGAGGGCAAGACGTCGAAGGCACCGCTGACCGAAGCCTTCGGCCAATGGCGCAACCTGAAGATCGTGATCCTGGCGCTGGTGGGCCTGACCGCCGGCCAGGCCGTGGTGTGGTACACGGGCCAGTTCTACTCGCTGTTCTTCCTGACCCAGGTGCTGAAGGTCGATGCCAAGACGGCCAACCTGCTGATCGCCGGCGCGCTGGTGATCGGCACGCCGTTCTTCATCTTCTTCGGCTCGCTGTCGGACAAGATCGGCCGCAAGTGGATCATCATGCTGGGCTGCGCCCTGGCCGTGCTGACCTACTTCCCGCTGTTCAAGGCGATGACCCACTACGCCAACCCGGCGCTGGAGCGTGCCCAGCAGTCGGCCCAGATCGTGGTGACGGCCGACCCGGCCACCTGCTCGTTCCAGGGCAGCCCGATCGCCCGCGAGATCGACTTCCGCAGCTCGTGCGACATCGTCAAGCGGACGCTGGCCCAGGCATCGGCCAGCTATGACGTGGTGAACGCCCCGGCCGGTACCGTGGCTTCGGTCAAGATCGGCGACAAGGAGATCAAGGCCTTCAACGCCACCGTGGGCAACGGCGCGTTCGACGACGCCAGCAAGAAGCAGATCGCCGACTTCAAGAAGTCGGTCAGCACCGAGATGACGGCGCACGGCTATCCGACCAAGGCCGACCCGGCCCAGATGAACACGATCATGGTCCTCGTGATCCTCGTCATCCTGGTCATCTATGTCACGATGGTGTACGGCCCGATCGCGGCCATGCTGGTGGAAATGTTCCCCACCCGCATTCGCTATTCGTCGATGTCGCTGCCGTATCACATCGGCAACGGCTGGTTCGGCGGCCTGCTGCCAACCATCTCGTTCGCGCTGGTGGCCCAGAACGGCAATATCTACTACGGCCTCTGGTACCCGATCATCATCGCTGCCATGACCTTCGTGCTGGGCGCGCTGTTCGTCCGCGAGACCAAGGACGTGGACATCTACGCCAACGACTAAGCGGCCACACGACAACGACCAGGCAATCCAGGCATTCACCGGAGGGATACAACCGGTAACCCTCGCTCAGGATGGCTGGCCTACCGGCCAGCCGCTCCTTCCAGGCAGACCCTCGGGTCTGCCATTTTTTTGGGCAATCGCCGAAGCTTGCAGAAAATTGTCACAAAGGTGTTGACAGGCCGAAAACCAAAGGTATAATTTCGATCTTCGTTGGCGAATTAGCTCAGTCGGTTAGAGCGACGGAATCATAATCCGCAGGTCCGGGGTTCGAATCCCTGATTCGCCACCATCTATTTAAAAAGCCGCAGTCCTTCACGGGATTGCGGCTTTTTGCTTTGGGGCGCGCGCAACGGCCCGTCTCCGGGCCCGGGCAGTCGCAACGTATCTGCGCCAGCGGTAGCGGCGGTTGCCGCCCAACGGATCAGAGCAGCGCCATCAGCGGCGCCATCATCGGGCTCTGCACGGCCAGCGCGCGCTGTTCGGCCAGTACGCCCTTCAGGATGTCGTACGTCGTATCGGGGTTCGCCAGCACCACGCGGAAGACCGCGATCGCCCTGCCGCCCCACTGCGACGATGTCAGTTGCGTGCGCGACACGAATGACCGCCCCGCGTCGCGCTGCATCTCCTGGATGCTGATGGTCAGCGCGTCCAGCGCCTGCTGGAGCTGCTCGCGCTTCTGCGCCGGGGTTGACGCCGACACCAGCGCCGCGCGCACGGCTTCGGGCACGTAGCGGTACGTCAGGATGCAAAGCTGCGGGCGGCTGTCGAGTTCGAAATCGGGTTGCTGCTCGATCAGTCCGGCAAAGAATTTCGCGTTGTCGATGCCGGTATCGATCAGCCTGGCCAGGCCCTTGCGTCCCAGCAGGTGCAGGTTGGCGTAGAGCATCACGGCCGCCGCGCCGCGCGAGCCTTCGAGCGTGTGGCGGCCCAGGTCGACCGAGCCCTTGCGCACGATGTAGTTCGCGTGCTGGATGATCTCCTGCGTCCAGGCCGGATCGCGGAACAGCACCATGCCGGCGCCCATCGGCACATAGAACTGCTTGTGTGCGTCGATGACCACGGAATCGGCGCGTTCGATGCCGGCAAAGCGCCCGCGTTCGCGCTCGGACAGCAAGGTCGCGCCGCCCCAGGCGGCATCGACATGGAAGTGGCAGCCAGCTTCCTGCGCCACGTCGGCCATCGCGTCCAGCGGGTCCACTGCGCCAGTCTCGGTCGATCCGGCGATGCCGACGATGGCCATCGTCCGGACATTGCGCGCCTTCAGGTCCGCGAGCGTTTCGCGGAGCTTGTCGATTCGCATGCGGCCATCGCCATCGACCGCCACCGGCACCAGATTGTCGCGGCCGATCCCCAGCACGTCGGCGGCCTTGCGCAGCGAATAGTGGCCGCGCTCGGACACCACGATCGCCAGTCCGTCGTAGCCGTAGTGGCGCAGCGCCGCCATCAGGCCCGCACTGTGGATGCCCGGGAAGTCGCCGCGTGCGCGCAGCACGTTGTTGCGGCTGGCCCAGAGCGCCGCCAGGTTGGCCGTGGTGCCGCCCGCGCAGAACGCGCCAAGCGAATGCTCGGGGTTGTGCAGCCACTGCGCGTAGAAGCCGCCGTCGCGCGCGAAGACCAGCTTGTGCAGCATGCCGATGACCTGGCGTTCCAGACCGGTGAGCGCGCCCGACGTTTCCAGCTTGACCACGTTCTGGTTCAGCGCCGCCACGATCTTGGCCAGCGACGGCATGAAAGACGGCAGCGACGACGTCATATGTCCGACGAAGGTCGGCGACGCCACCGGCATCACGTGACGGAACACATCGTGCAACAGATGGTCGGCGTGCGCCTGCGGCGCGGTCGGATCCTCAGGCAGGTCTACCGAGGAGAACTGCGCCTCGCGCGTGGCGCACGCGCCAACCGGATCGAAATCCTGACTGGCGAAGAAGTCGGCCGGATGCTCGGCGATGCGTCGCTCAAGGTCTTCGAACGCGCCCCGGTCCGCGTCGAACCAGTGCAGCGGACAGTCGTCGTCCAATTGGCGTTCGTGCGAGTTGTCTGACGTCTCCGTCTTCGGCGCGTTCATTTGCAAAACCCAGTCAGTACCGTGCCGCCCCGGATGCGGCGCGGTGTGGCTGGGATTATGCCGGATAAGGGACCGCCAGGACCGGGCAAGTGCCGGTCCTCTTGTGGACCGTCTTTCGCGCGCGTGGCTTCGCGGCGGCGCATCCCGGGAACCGCATCCTCGCGGCCAACCACATCGGGGCCGTGTCGTTGCGGGACGCGGGGCTGAACGCCGCCATTTACGCGGGACACGCCTAGAACGCCGCGGCGTCGTTGCGCCTGACGCGCGGCTTGGGCGCGCGCGGGCCCGGCTCGCCCTCCGTGGGCAAGAGCCGATGCACGCGCGCAAATTCCGCCAGATCGATCAGGGAGCCCAGCCCCAACTTGTCCATGATGCTGGCCTTGTGCGAACTGACGGTCTTGTTGCTGATCTCCAGCACATCCGAAATCGCCTTGTTGGAATGGCCCACCGCCAGCAGACGCAGCACTGTCAGCTCGCGGCGGCTCAGCAGGGCCTTCGGATCCGCCGGGTTGGCCGCCACGCGGCGGAAGGTCGGCAACGCCTTCAGCGGAAACGCCGCGTAGCCGCTCATCAGCGCGCGCACGGCGTCGGCCAGCCCTTCCAGCCCGGCGCCCTTGTCGATAAATCCATGGGCGCCGCCCAGCAATGCACGCTCCGCGGCCCGCCGCTGCGCCGACAGCACCAGCACGCAGGTGACGGGCCAGGTCGACACCACTTCCTCGAGCACGGCGTCGCCGGGCAGGTCGTCGAGCTGCAGGTCCATGACGACCAGATCGGCCGGGCGGTCGCGCAGCGCCAGCAGCCCGGGGGCGCCGCCGGCGGCAACGCGGACTTCCTGGAAGCCGGAAGCGGTCTCCAGTATGTTGCAGACGGTCTTGCGAACGGCGATATGCGGATCGATAACGATTGCGTTAGGCATGCCAGGTCTCCGTGAATGCGAACAGCGGGCAGCTTAGGCTTTCCTGCGCCTTGCCAGCGGCAGAACGGGCTGAAAATGCATGCTGAAATTTCCGGGTTTTCTTACGGAAATTTCAGATGTTGAGCCGTTGCGTCCACAAACGGGCCGAAGCGCGTGTGTCGGCGAAGCGCTGGAACATATTGCTGCGCAGATGACAATCGTGAAACCCTTAAAAATTTGGCGTTGATTTGATCTACGTTACGGTGTGAGCACGGTCTGCGTGCCATGATGATCACGTCGCGCCCGCCGTGCGCCCGTAGCGTTTCAACCTAGGAGATTGCGCCATGCCCCCGATGTCCAATATCGTGCTTGCCACCGACGGTTCCGCCTTCAGCGACGCCGCCGCACGCTTTCTGGCCGATGGCAAGTTGCTGCAGACCGGCTTCACGGTGCACGTGGTTCACGTGTCGCCCGACGTCACGGGCCAGGTGCGTGCCTTCGTCAGCAAGGAAACCATCGACGCATGGCACAACGAGGCCAGCGACAAGGCCATGACGTCGGTCTGCGCCATCCTGGAGGCCGCGAAGATCCCGTTCGAGCGCCATGCGCTGCATGGCTATCCGCCCGAAAAGATCCTGGGTCATGCGAAGTCGGTGAATGCCAGCGCCATCGTCATGGGCACCCACGGGCGTGGGTCGTTCTTCGACGCCGTACTCGGCTCGGTAGCCGGCCGCGTTCTGGCACATGCCACCTGTCCGGTGGTGATGGTCAAGGCGGAGGAAAAGGTCAAGCCGCAGGCTTGACGCGATGACCGGCCCAGGCGGGCCGGTGCGGACGGATCAGGCCGCCCAGAGCGGCGGTTCGTCCATCAGCGCGATCTGTTCGCGCAGTTCCAGAATGCGATCCTGCCAGTAGCGCGCGGTGCCGAACCAGGGAAACGCGGCCGGGAACGCGGGATCGCGCCAGCGGCTGGCGAGCCACGCGCTGTAGTGCAGCAGGCGCAGCGTGCGCAGCGCCTCTACCAGCCACAGCTCGCGCGTATCGAAATCGGCAAAGTCCTCGTAGCCGGCCACGATGTCGGCCAGCTGGTCCTGCATCGCCGCACGATCGCCTTCCAGCAGCATCCAGATGTCCTGCACCGCCGGGCCCATGCGGCTGTCGTCGAAGTCGACGAAGTGCGGCCCCGGCGTGCCGCGACCGCGCGCATCGGCTTCGTCGATCCACAGCACATTGCCGCGATGGCAATCGCCATGCAGGCGCAGCAGGCGAACGTCTCCGGCGCGCTCGTAGCAGCGGCGCACGGCATCGAGCGCCAGGTCCACGGCTGCGCGCCAGGGCGCGAGCAGATCGGCGGGAATGCAGTCGTGATGGAGCAGATAGTCGCGCGGGGCCACGCCGAACGTGTCGACATCGAGCGCCGGCCGTGCCTGGTATGCCGTGGCCGCACCGCAGGCGTGAATGCGGCCGATGAAGCGGCCCAGCCAGGTGCGCGTGGCGGCCTGGTCCAGCGGCGGCTCGCGGCCGCCGCAGCGCGGAAACACGGCAAAGCGGAAGCCCGCGTGCGCCAGCAGCGTGCTGGCCGGCGCTTCGCCCATGCGCAGCGGCAGCGCCGGCACGGCGGGAATCTCCGCGTCGGCCAGTTGCTGCACAAAGGCATGCTCTTCGAGGATGGCGGCGTCGCTCCACCGGCCGGGCCGGTAGAACTTGACCACCACGGGCGAGGCATCCTCGATGCCGGCCTGCCAGACACGATTCTCGTAGCTGTTCAGGGCCAGCAGACGGCCATCCGGATAGAAGCCCGCCGCCTCCAGCGCATCGAGGATGCACTCGGGCGTCAGACCCGCGTACGGGACATCGTCGTCTGACAGCGGGTTATCCGGGTGGGCCATGGTCGGGTCCGATCAGGGAGCGGGCTTGCGGCTGCCGCCAAGCAGTGCGGCCTGCGGCGCCGGACGGCGATTGCGGGCCGGTGCCGCAGCCACGGCGTCCTGTGCGGGACGCGGCTGCTGCGGGCGAGCCTGCGGCTGACGCGGTTGCTGTTGCGCCCGGGCCTGCTGCGGACGCGGGCCGGCCGGCTTGGCAGCGCCGTTCCCTGCACCCTTGCCCGCACCATTGCCATTGCCGTTGCGGCCTTCGCCACGTGCCGGCTGCGTGCCCTGGGCGGGACGCGGCTGGCGCGGCTGGCTCGGCTGACCCGCCGATTCCTGGCGCTGTCCTTGCGGGGCGCGCGGGGCGCGGCGCTCGCCGCCATTGGCACCGCCGCCACCGTTGCCGCGCGGCTGTCCGCCACGGCCCTGTTGCGCGCCGCCGCCACGTTGCTGGCGGCCTTTCTGGATCGGCTCGGCGGCGATACTCGGGTCCACTTCAAACCCGGGCAGCGTCACCTGTTCGATCTGGCGCTTGATCAGGCGCTCGATATCGCGCAGCAGCCCATGCTCGTCCACGCAGACCAGCGAGATCGCCTCGCCCTCGGCGCCCGCGCGGCCCGTGCGGCCGATACGGTGGACGTAGTCCTCGGGCACGTTGGGCAGGTCGAAGTTCACCACGTGCGGCAGCTGGTCGATATCGATGCCGCGCGCGGCGATGTCGGTGGCCACCAGCAGGCGCAGCGTGCCGGCCTTGAATTCGGTCAGCGCACGGGTGCGGGCAGACTGGCTCTTGTTGCCGTGGATGGCCAGCGCGGACAGGCCGTCCTTGGTCAGCTGTTCCGCCAGGCGGTTGGCGCCGTGCTTGGTACGCGTGAAGACCAGCACCTGGTGCCAGTCGTGCTGGCGCACCAGATGGGCCAGCAGTTCGCGCTTGCGGTCGCGGTCCACGGGGAACACGCGCTGCGCCACGGTTTCGGCCGTGGTGTTGCGGCGGGCCACCTCGATCGACGCGGGATTGTTCAGCAGGCGGTCGGCCAGCGCGCGGATATCGTCCGAGAACGTGGCCGAGAACAGCAGGTTCTGCCGCTTGGCCGGCAGCACGTTCAGGATCTTGCGGATGTCGTGGATGAAGCCCATGTCGAGCATGCGGTCGGCTTCATCGAGCACCAGCAGCTCCACGTGGGACAGGTCGATGGTGCGCTGGGACACGTGGTCGAGCAGGCGGCCGGGCGTGGCCACCACGATGTCCACGCCACGCTTGAGCGCATCGATCTGCGGATTGATGCCGACGCCGCCGAACATCACCATCGAGCGCAGTTTCAGGTACTTGCCGTAGTTGCGCACGCTTTCCTCGACCTGGGCGGCCAGTTCGCGCGTGGGGGTCAGTACCAGGGCGCGCACCTGCGGGCGGCCGCCGCGAGGCGCCGGATTGTGCGCCGCGGCCTCGGCCAGCAGCTGCAGCATCGGCAGGGTGAAGCCAGCGGTCTTGCCGGTGCCGGTCTGGGCGCCGGCGAGGAGATCGCCACCTTTCAGAATTGCGGGAATGGCTTGCGCCTGAATCGGGGTCGGCGTGGTGTAGCCCTGTTCGGCCACGGCA
The DNA here is from genome assembly GCF_900104095.1 of Ralstonia sp. 25mfcol4.1. GTDB lineage: Bacteria > Pseudomonadota > Gammaproteobacteria > Burkholderiales > Burkholderiaceae > Cupriavidus. Next base: position 507,476 of record NZ_FNJO01000002.1, read on the forward strand.
CGCACCAGCTTGTCGGACAAGCCGAGATCGGAAAAAGACATGAAATGACGCTTCGGCTGCCCGTTGCGCAGCAGATGTGCGCCAATCGTGGGGCAGCTCGGGTAGAGAACCGTACCTGAGGGTCAGGGCCGGCGGGATGGGTCGATTGCCCCCGTTCCCGGGCTGGAAAGGCCCGTAGTGTACCAGTCTGTGGAAACTGGCGCGCCGCTCGTCGGCGCCAGGTGGCGCTGCGCTATCATGACGGCCACCCGGTGCCGGCGCGCCCAGCCCGCTCCCATCGCCCTTCCCCATCGCCATGCGGTTCCGTTTCGTCGAAGACCAGGAAGTCACGCTCTTTGCGGCCATCCCCGTCGGGCTGCTGGCCGGCATCGTGACCACGCTGTTCAAGGACGCGCTGGAGGCCAGCGGCCTGGTCATGTTTGGCAGGGACGCCGACATCGTGCTGATCTTCGCGGGCCTGGCGCTGGCCTGGCGGGTCGTGATCCCGGTGGCGGGCGGCGCCCTGGCCGGCGCCCTGCTGATGGCGGCACGGCACTATGCCCGCAGCGAGACCCTGCCCAGCGAATACATGGAAGCCGTGGCGCGCGGCACGGGCCGGCTGCCGGTACGCATCACGCTGCTGCGTGCGCTGTCGTCGTTCTGCTCGATCGTCTCGGGCAGCTCGGTGGGCAAGGAAGGCGCGATGATCCAGCTGGCCGCGCTGGCCGGATCGATCTTTCCGTCCGGGCGCGCCGACCAGGCCGCCGGCGACAGCAACATGCGCCGCATGCTGACCGCGTGCGGCGCGGCGGCGGGCCTGGCCACCGCCTATCACACGCCCTTGTCGGCCGCAGTATTCGTGGCCGAAGTGGTGTTTGGCGCCCTGGCCGTGCAGCGCCTGATGCCGCTGCTGCTGGCGTCGGTGGCCGGCACCATGGTCAGCCAGTGGCACGGCGGCCTCGAACCGCTCTACACGGGCCTGCATATCGGCCCCGACCTGCTCCAGCAACCGCACCTGCTGCTGGCCGCCGCCGGCATCGGCCTGATCGCCGGGGTGTCGGGCGCGGTCTTCATGCGCGCCAACACGCTGGCCCGCAACGGCTTCCGGCACGTGCCCGGCGGCCCGGTGGCGCGCCTGGCGCTGGGCGGCCTGCTGGTCGGGCTGCTGGCCATCGTGGTGCCCGAAGTGGTGGGCAACGGCTACTACACGATCCAGACCATCCTGCGCAACGAACCGCTTTCGGTGGCGGTCTGGGGCGTGCTGCTGGCCAAGCTGCTGGCCACCGTGGTCAGCATGGGCTCGGGCGCCGTGGGCGGCGTGTTCACGCCATCGATGTTCGTGGGCGCGGCGCTGGGCCAGCTCGTGGCGCTGGGCATTCCGGGCGGCACGTCCACGCCGGTGCTGCCGCTGGTCGGCATGACGGCCTTCCTGTCGGCCACCAGCCAGGCACCGCTGATGTCGATCCTGATGGTCTTCGAGATGACGCTGGCACCCACGCTGCTGCTGCCGCTGATGATCGGCGCGGTGGCGGCGTACTACACGGCGTCGCGCTGCCAGACGCTGTCGCTCTACAGCGTGGTGGTGGAGCGCGCGCAGGCCTCTGCGGCCGCGGAACGCGCGCGGGGCCTGCGCCTGGCCGGCCTGTGCGATCCGACCAGCACGGTCATCGATCCCACCGCCACGGTGGCCCAGGCGGCCGACAAGTTCGCCGAGACCGGCACGCGCTACCTGTATCTGGTGGACGGAGCCGGCACGCTGCTGGGCGCCATCTCGATCCACGCCATCCAGCGCGCGCAGCGCGAGGCCCCCGACGCCACGCTGATTTCCCTGGGCGATCTGGCGTTCCCGTCCCTGACGCCCGACTCCCGTCTGCGCGACGCGCTGGCCATCTTCTCCGAGCACGGCATCAACCGCATTCCACTGGTGCGCGATGCCGCCAGCCGGGAACTGATGGGCACCGTGTCCAAGCAGCGTGTGCTGCAGGAGGCAGCCTGCCTGTTCTGAGGCGGCTACGCCACATATGCCGGGCGCGCGGTTCCCCCGGCCACGGCGCAAACGGGTAAAATCGCGGGTTACCCTGCCTGCGCGATGGTTGCAAGCGTGATGGCGTCCGGCGCCGGCGGTATTCCAAGAACGATCGGCGTATTTCTTGTCGGGAGCCTTCATGCTGAAGCCGTTGTCGCGTTCGTCGCACGTCGCGTGCGCCGCAGTGCTGCTGTTGTCCGCCGTCCCTGCCATGGCGCAGACCGCCCAGACCATGAGCCAGACCACTGGCCCGGTCACGACCCAGGTGACGAACCTCGCGGTGGCCGGCGCCCCCGTGCGCGTGATACCGGCCGACGCCCCGATGGCCCGCCTGGAGCTAGCGCGACCGACGGCCACCGACCCGCTGCAGGCAAGGCTCGATGGCAAGGCCCATGGCGTGGCCCCCGGATTGCGGATCTTCAGCACCGACACCCTGCTGATGAATCCCAACACGGTGGCCGGCAAGAAGCTCGACGTGCGATACAAGCTCGACCTCTATGGCCAGCTGCTGACCGCATGGGTACTGACCGACGCGGAAGTGAAGGCCTGGAAGGCCGCGCACTGACCCTTTAAGAATCAGCCTGTTGTGCCCTGATGCCCCCAGGTAAACCACTGAGACCGGCACCATGAAGAAGGTATTTGTCAAAACGTACGGCTGCCAGATGAACGAGTACGACTCGGACAAGATGGTGGACGTGCTGAACGCCACGCAGGGCATGGAGCCCACGGACAACGTCGAAGACGCCGACGTGATCCTGTTCAACACCTGCTCGATCCGCGAAAAGGCCCAGGAGAAGGTGTTCTCCGAACTGGGCCGCATGAAGGCGCTGAAGGCCGCCAAGCCCGGTCTGGTGATCGGCGTGGGCGGCTGCGTGGCCAGCCAGGAAGGCGCGGCGATCGTGTCGCGCGCCCCGTACGTGGACGTCGTGTTCGGACCGCAGACGCTGCACCGCCTGCCCGACCTGATCAACCGCCGCCAGTCCACCGGCCTGTCGCAGGTCGATATCTCGTTCCCGGAGATCGAGAAGTTCGACCACCTGCCCCCGGCGCGCGTGGACGGCCCGAGCGCCTTCGTATCGATCATGGAGGGCTGCTCGAAGTACTGCAGCTACTGCGTGGTGCCGTACACGCGCGGCGAGGAAGTGTCGCGTCCGTTCGAGGACGTGCTGGCCGAAGTGGCCGGCCTGGCCGACCAGGGCGTGCACGAGGTCACGCTGCTGGGCCAGAACGTGAACGCCTACCGCGGCACGATGGGCGGCACCAGCGAGATCGCCGACTTCGCGCTGCTGATCGAATACGTGGCCGAGATTCCCGGCATCGAACGTATCCGCTACACCACCAGCCATCCGAAGGAATTCACCTCGCGGCTGGTGGAACTGTACGAACGCTGTGACAAGCTTGTGAACCATCTGCACCTGCCCGTGCAGCATGCATCGGACCGCGTGCTGATGGCGATGAAGCGCGGCTACAGCGTCCTGGAGTACAAGAGCATCATCCGCCGCCTGCGCACGATCCGCCCGGACATGTCGATGTCTTCCGACTTCATCATCGGCTTCCCCGGCGAAACCGATGCCGATTTCGACAAGCTGATGGCCATGGTGCACGAAATCGGCTACGACACGTCGTTCTCGTTCATTTTCAGTCCACGCCCCGGCACGCCGGCCGCGAACCTGCACGACGACACGCCGCATGACGTGAAGCTGCGCCGCCTGCAGATCCTGCAAGCCGCAATTGAAGAAAATGTGGTGCGGATCAGCCAGGGCATGGTCGGCACGGTGCAGCGCATCCTGGTGGAGGGTCCGGCCCGCAAGGACCCGACCGAACTGCACGGCCGCACCGAGAACAACCGGGTGGTCAACTTCGCGCTGCCGGGCGTCCCCCAGGCCCAGCGCGACCGCATGGTCGGCCAGATGGTGGACGTCAGCATCACGCAGGCGTTCCCGCACTCGCTGCGCGGCGAAATCGTTGTGCGCCAATAAGCCTTTATGAAGATTCCGACAGCAGAATTCGTCGCCCCCAAGGACGACAACACCCGCCTGCAGAACCTGTGCGGGCCGCTGGATGAAAACCTGCGCCAGATCGAACAGGCGCTGGACGTGACGATCCAGCGTCGCGGCCACCGCATGACCGTGCGTGGCGAGCGCGCGCAGGACGCGGCGCTGGCGCTGGAGCGTTTCTACAACGACGCCAAGGTCACGCTGTCGATCGACGACGTGCAGCTTGGCCTGGTGGAATCGCGCCAGATCGCCGCACACGGCGCCTACCTGCCCGGCAACGAAAACGACGAGGCATCGTCGGATCTTGAAGACGATTCGCCGGTGCTGCACACGCGCCGTTCCGGGCTGCAGGGCCGCACGGCCATGCAGCGCGAATACCTGCGCAACGTCCTGTCGCACGACCTGACGCTCGGCATCGGGCCGGCCGGTACCGGCAAGACCTACCTCGCCGTGGCCTGCGCCGTCGATGCGCTGGAACGCGACGCGGTCAAGCGCATCGTGCTGACGCGTCCGGCCGTGGAGGCCGGCGAACGACTCGGCTTCCTGCCCGGCGACCTGGCCCAGAAGGTCGATCCGTACCTGCGCCCGCTGTACGACGCGCTGTACGACCTGCTGGGCTTCGATCGCACGCAGAAGATGTTCGAGCGCCAGATGATCGAGATCGCGCCGCTGGCCTACATGCGTGGCCGCACGCTGAACCACGCCTTCATCATCCTGGACGAAGCCCAGAACACCACGCCGGAGCAGATGAAGATGTTCCTGACGCGGATCGGTTTCGGCTCCAAGGCCGTGATCACCGGCGACACCACGCAGATCGACCTGCCGCGCGGCCAGAAGAGCGGCCTGGTGGAGGCGCAGCACGTGCTGCGCGAAGTGCGCGGCGTCGCTTTTACCCGCTTTTCCAGCATCGACGTGGTGCGCCATCCGTTGGTGGCGCGCATTGTGGATGCCTACGACGAATATCACGCCCAGCACAAGGACGCCTGAACTTGACCAAGAAGTCTCCCGCCACCAAGACGCCCGACGCCACCCGCGTTGTCCTGTTCGATGCCGACGGCCGCGCCCGCAAGGCGGCGGCGCACGCGCTGCGCATCCAGCTGGCCGACGGCCGCAGCCTGACGCTCGACCTGTCGCAGGCCAATGACGGCGTGGTAGCGCTGCTGGCCGAGCACACCGACACCCGCCAGCAGGCCGGCCTGCTGGTGCGCCCCGACAACGGCGACGCGCTGTCGGTAGCCGTGACGGCCACGCCGATCGTGACGACCACGGGCACGCCGGCCACGCCGGCCGAGGTGGAGCTTGACATCCAGTTCGGCGACGGCACGCGCAAGCGCCCCGGCGTACCGACGCGCAAGCAGATCGAAAAATGCGTGAAGTCGGCCCTGTATGACGATGCCGCGCTGACCATCCGTTTCGTGGACGAGGAAGAAGGCCGGGCGCTGAACCGCACGTACCGGGGCAAGGACTACGCGACCAATGTCCTGACATTTGCCTATGCCGAGGGCGCCGACGACCCCGTGACCGGCGACATCGTACTGTGCTGCCCGGTGGTGGAGGCCGAGGCCAGGCAGCAGAAGAAGCCGCTGGAGGCGCACTACGCCCACCTGATCGTCCACGGCGTGCTGCACGCGCAGGGCTACGAACACGAGGACGACGCCGAGGCCGAGGAAATGGAGGCCATCGAGACCGAAACGCTGCAGGCGCTGGGCTTCAGCGACCCGTACCAGCCCGTGCGCGAATAAGCACAAAGGGCTGTTCCCCGTGATGCCGGCGCCATTGCAATCCTGGCGTCACGGGGCTGCAAGCCTTTTAGTGTATGCTTCAGACGATCTCCACCACGCGCTAGCCGCGACATGAACGACCCCTATCCCAGTTCGAAGCCTGCCAGCTACAGGCAGCCGGATCGGCCCCGATCCCTCCTCGAACGCCTTTCGGATTTCATCTCCCCCGAGCCGGACACCCGCGCCGAACTGCTGGAAGTGCTGCAGGACGCGCATGAGCGCAACCTGATCGACGCCGACTCCCTCTCGATGATCGAGGGCGTGTTCCAGGTGTCGGAGCTGACGGCGCGCGACATCATGGTGCCCCGTGCCCAGATGGATGCGGTCAACATCGCGGATACGCCAGAAGCGTTCATTCCCTACATGCAGCAGACTGCGCACTCGCGCTTTCCGGTGTACGAGGGCAATCGTGACAACATCATCGGCATCCTGCTGGCCAAGGATCTGCTGCGCTACTACACCGACGAGAATTTCGACCTGCGCGAAACGCTGCGCCCGGCCGTGTTCATTCCGGAGTCGAAGCGCCTGAACATCCTGCTGCGCGAGTTCCGGATCAATCGCAACCATATTGCGATCGTTGTCGACGAGTATGGCGGCGTGGCCGGGCTGGTCACGATCGAGGACGTGCTGGAACAGATCGTGGGCGACATCGAGGACGAATTCGATCTGGACGAAGACCAGGACATGATCCTGCCGACCACGGACGGCGCCTGGCGCGTACGTGGCCTGACCGAGATCGAACAGTTCAACGAGGCATTCGGCACGGCCTTCCCGAACGATGACGTCGATACGGTGGGCGGCCTGCTGACCAACCACGTGGGCCACGTCCCGCATCGCGGCGAGGTCATCACGTTGCCGCCGATCCGCTTCGAAGTGCTGCGCGCCGACGCGCGCCAGGTGCATCTGCTGCAGGTACACCGCGAGGCTCCGGCAGACACCAACGGCGTGGCCGACGCATGAAGCGCGCCGGCGCGCCCGACGCCGTGGGTACCCGCCGCGCCGATCCGCTGATCGGCGCCGGTCCATCCTCCCCTTCCTCCGCGCCGGCTGGCGCCCGCAGCGCATCGCGCCAGGGCATGCTGTTCCGGCTGCTGATCGCCGCCGCGCTGGGCGTGGCTCATACGCAGGCTTTCGCGCCCCATGACTGGTGGTGGCTGCAGATCCTGTCGCTGGCCGGGCTCGTGGCACTGGTTGCCGATGCGGGCCGCCCGCGTGCGGCGGCCGCCACGGCGTACGCATTCGGCATGGGCTGGTTCCTGTCCGGGATCTGGTGGCTCTACATCAGCATGCACGTCTACGGCGAGATGCCGGCGTGGATGGCCGCGCTGGCCGTGGTGCTGTTCGGCGCATACCTGTCGCTATGGCCGGCGCTGGCCGCCGGCGTTTGGCACTGGCTGACTGGCCGCGGCCATGGCGGCGTCCTGACCGCGCTGGCATTCGGCGCGGCCTGGACGCTGTCGGAATGGCTGCGTGGCGTGGTGTTCACGGGCTTCCCGTGGCTCGGTAGCGGTTATCCCCATACCGACGGCCCGCTGTCGGGCTTTGCGCCGCTGCTGGGCGTCTACGGCATCACATTCCTGGCGGCGGCGACATCGGCGTTGCTGGTCGCCGCCGTACGCGCCGCGCTGCACCGTACCGAGCCGGGCGCCACGCGCATCGCCGGCTGGTCGGCCGGGCTGGTGGCCGCCACGCTGGTCGGCGGCCTGGCGCTGATACCCGTGGCGTACACCGCCCCGATCGGCAAGCCGGTCAGCGTGCGGCTGTTACAGGGCAACGTGGCGCAGGACATCAAGTTCGAGCCGGTGGGCATCCAGCGGTCGCTGGAACTGTACCGCGACATGATTACGGCGGCGCCGGCGGACCTCGTCGTTACGCCAGAAACCGCGTTCCCGGTGATCCTGCAGGACCTGCCGGTGGATATCGCCAGGGATGTGCGCACCTATATGGAGAAGACCGGCACCACGGTCGTCTTTGGTGCGGCGGGCGCCGATTCGCCGGTGGACTTCACCAACAGCGTGTTTGCCATCGGCCCGGAGCTGGAGGCGCTTTACCGGTACAACAAGCATCACCTGGTGCCGTTCGGCGAATTCATCCCGTTCGGCTTCCACTGGTTCGTCAACATGATGAAGATGCCGCTGGGCGACTTCCGGCGTGGCACGCTGGACCAGCCGGCCGTACCGGTGCGCGGCATCCATGTGGCACCCAATATCTGCTACGAGGATCTGTTCGGTGAGGAAATCGCCGCCACGCTGCGACAGCAGGCCACGCCTGCCAACCTGCTGGCCAACGTGACCAACCTGGCCTGGTTCGGCGACACCATCGCGCTGGACCAGCATCTGCAGATCTCGCGCATGCGGGCGCTGGAAATGCGCCGGCCGATGCTGCGCGCCACCAACACCGGCATGACGGCCGTGGTCCGGCCGGACGGTACGGTGCAGGCAAAGCTGCCGACGTTCGAAGTGGGTACGCTGACGGCGGATGTGCAGGGCATGCAGGGCCTGACGCCGTACATCCGCGTGGGCAACGTGCCGGCACTGGCCGGCAGCGTGCTCGTGTTGTTGCTGGCGCTGCGGGTGCGGCGCCGGTTGCCGGACTAACCGACCAGCGCGCTCGCCATCGACACGGCGGCCGCGGCCACCATCACGGCGATGGCGACGATATAAGGTTTGCGAGACAGCAGCGACATGACCAATCCCCTAAGTTGTTGTTTCGAGCCCGCATCGCGTTATCGGCTGCCCGGGACGAAAGCTGATGCTTTGCCCGGGCCCTGCAATCCGGCCTGGCGGCCATCTGGTTTTTGATTCGGTGACCGCGTGCTTTAACTGTATACAAAAACGGTATCGGCACGTATCGGACAGTTCTGAAACTCATGTCAGGATTTACCCGACCCGTTGCGCCAAGCCGACACCCGCCGCATGCACGATTCGTGCCCTGCGACACCGTTTTCATGCGGTAACCCGGCTGAGACAGGCCAAAAACCCGATAGAATCCAAGGTTTGGCAAACCCGGCGCGAGACGCTTCGCGCACTTGCCGCCAGCTTTCATTTCGTCTTCCTATGCTGACCTTCCAACAAATGATTCTGACCCTGCAGGCCTACTGGGACCGGCAGGGTTGCGCATTGCTGCAACCGATCGATCTGGAGGTCGGCGCCGGTACATCGCACGTGCATACGTTCCTGCGCGCGATCGGCCCCGAGCCGTGGCGCGCCGCGTACGTGCAGCCGTCGCGCCGGCCCAAGGACGGCCGCTACGGTGAAAATCCGAACCGCCTGCAGCATTACTACCAGTACCAGGTCGTGCTGAAGCCGGCGCCCGAGAACATCCTGGAGCTCTACCTGGGCTCGCTGGAGGCGCTGGGCCTGGACCTGAAGCAGAACGACATCCGCTTCGTCGAGGACGACTGGGAAAATCCGACCCTGGGCGCCTGGGGCCTGGGCTGGGAAGTCTGGCTCAATGGCATGGAAGTGACCCAGTTCACGTACTTCCAGCAGGTGGGCGGCATCGACTGCAAGCCGATTACCGGCGAGATCACCTACGGCATCGAACGCCTGGCGATGTACCTGCAGAAGGTGGAAAACGTCTACGACCTGGTGTGGACCGAGTGGGAAGAGAACGGCGTGACGCGCCGCCTGACCTATGGCGACGTCTACCATCAGAACGAGGTGGAGCAGTCCACCTACAACTTCGAACACAGCAACACCGAGATACTTTTCCGTCACTTTTCCGAGCACGAGGGCGAAGCGCGCCGCCTGATGGGCGACGCCGGCGAAAAGAACGAAGACGGCACGCCGAAGCTGACCGACACCCGCCTGGCGCTGCCGGCGTACGAACAGGTGCTGAAGGCCGCCCACACGTTCAACCTGCTCGATGCTCGGGGCGCCATCTCGGTGACCGAGCGCGCCGCCTATATTGGCCGCATCCGCAACCTGTCGCGCATGGTCGCGCAGGCCTATTACGATTCGCGCGAGGCGCTGGGCTTCCCGATGTGCAACAACGGGGCCCGCGCATGACGGCCCGCGTGCGCGGCACGCTGGCATTGCTGGCTTTTGCCGTGCCGGTTGCGCTGTCGCCCGCCGGCAGCGCGCTTGCCGCCGCGCGGACGTCGCCCCCGCCGTCGCCGCAGGCCCTGTACCTGCCGGCCGACCTGGCCAATATCTGCGAGGCGGATAGCCAGGCGCTGCAGCAGGCCATCACGCGGCACTGGCGGCCGTCGCTGTCGTCGATCGACCAGTGGACGCAGCTGGTGCGCTCGTTCTCGTGCGACCTGTCCGGGTCGCGCGACCTCGGCTGGCACCGCGTGCCGCTGCGCGCCTACGAGAGCGCCATCCGCTACCCGCTGCAGTGGGTCGAATGGGAAGACAACGGCGGGCGCTCGCGCCGCACGGTGCGGACCTACTATTCCGCCGCGCAGCTGCCCGCGAAGATCGATTTCTGGGTGGGCGGCCGCATCGACGAGATCCGCTACGACCGCCGGTCCCATCGCATCGACGCACGCTTCCCGGCCGCGGGCACCCGCGGCGCTTCCGGCGTGGCCGTGCAATGCGCCTACACCACGCTGCAATTCCGCCAGCAGAACGGCCTGTGGCTGCTGTCTGGCGTGGAACCCAATCTCGCGCCGCGCTGCTGACGCGCGCGCCCATACCTGTTGGATAGATTCATGTCGCAACCCATGACCGATTCGCTGCTGATCGAACTGTTCACCGAAGAACTGCCGCCGAAGGCGCTGGCCCGCCTGGGCGACGCCTTCGCACAAGGGCTGTTCGATGGCCTCGGCGCGCGCGATCTGCTCGAAGCCGGCGCCGCCGTGACGCCGTTTGCCACGCCGCGCCGCCTGGCCGCCCTGGTGACCGGCGTGCGCCGCACCGCGCCGGACCGCGAACAGCGCGAAAAGGTGCTGCCGCTGACCGTGGCGCTGGACGCCAACGGCGCCCCGACCGCCCCGCTGGCCAAGAAGCTGGCCGCCCTGGCCAAGTCGGTGGGCGTGGCCGAGATCGACTGGCAGACGCTGGAGCGTGCCTCCGACGGCAAGGCCGATGCGTTCTTCTACCGCTACACCGCCAGGGGTGCCGCGCTGGCCGACGGCCTGCAGGCCGCGCTGGACGACACCCTCGGCAAGCTGCCGATTCCGAAGCTGATGAGCTACCAGCGCCCGGACGGCAGCACGGTGCATTTCGTGCGCCCCGCGCACAGCCTGATCGCGCTGTACGGTGCCGAAATCGTGCCGGTGTCGGCGCTCGGCCTGCCGGCCAGCAACGTCACGCAGGGTCACCGGTTCCTGTCGCAGGGCGCCATCGAGATTCCGCACGCCGCCGAATACGCGGGCCTGCTGGAATCGCGCGGCCGCGTGATCGCCGGCTATGCCGACCGCCGCGAACGCATCCGCACCGCCCTGCTCAAGGAAGCAGGCGCCGACCGGGTGATCATGCCCGAGTCGCTGCTGGACGAAGTGAATTCTCTGGTCGAATGGCCGGTGGTCTACCCGTGCCACTTCGAGGAAGCCTTCCTGGCCGTGCCGCAGGAGTGCCTGATCCTGACGATGCAGACCAACCAGAAGTACTTTGCGCTGACCGACGCCGCCGGCCACCTGCGCAACCGCTTCCTGATCGTGTCGAACCTGGCCACCGACACGCCGCAGTCGATCATCTCGGGCAACGAGCGCGTGGTGCGCCCGCGCCTGGCCGATGCCAAGTTCTTCTTCGACCAGGACCGCAAGAAGACGCTGGCGTCGCGCGTGCCGCAGCTGGGCAACGTGGTCTACCACAACAAGATCGGCAGCCAGCTGGACCGCGTGCAACGCCTGCAGCAGATTGCCGGCCATATCGCCGACGCGATGAACGCCACCGGCGCCCAGGTGGACAAGGCCGCCGCGATGCGCGGCGCCGAACTGGCCAAGGCCGACCTGCTGACCGACATGGTGGGCGAATTCCCCGAGCTGCAGGGCACCATGGGCACGTACTACGCGCGCCATGACGACGAAGCCGCGGACGTGGCGCTGGCCTGCTCCGAGCACTACCGCCCGCGCTTTGCCGGCGACGCGCTGCCCGAAGGCAACGTCAGCACCGCCGTGGCGCTGGCCGACAAGCTCGAAACGCTGGTGGGCATCTGGGGCATCGGCCTGCAGCCCACGGGCGAGAAGGATCCGTTCGCGCTGCGCCGCCACGCGCTGGGCATCCTGCGCATGCTGATCGAAAAGCCGCTGGCGGTGTCGATCGACACGCTGCTGGGCCTGACCGAACAGGCGTTCGCGGGCATCGCCACCGTGAAGCCGGCGCGCGACGCGATCTCCGACTTCCTGTACGACCGCGTGCGCGGGTACCTGAAGGACAAGGGCTACACCACGAACGAGGTGGAAGCCGTGGTGAGCCTGCGTCCGCAGAGCCTGCACGATATCCTGGCCCGCATGGAAGCCGTGCGCACATTTGCCGCGCTGCCCGAGGCCGAGGCGCTGGCCGCCGCCAACAAGCGCATCACGAACATCCTGAAGAAGACCGACGAGGCCATCGACACGGTCGACCGCGCCCTGTTCCAGGAGGCCGCCGAAAGCGCGCTGTTCGACGCCATCGAACGGGTGCGTCCAGGCGTGGAAGCCGCCTTCGCGGGTGGCGATTTCACCGCCGCGCTGCGCGACCTGGCCCAGCTGCGCGATGCCGTGGACCGCTTCTTCAACGACGTGATGGTGATGGCCGAGGACGCGAAGCTGCGCGCCAACCGCCTGGCGCTGCTGGCCACGATGCACGGCCTGGCCAACCGCGTGGCAGACATTTCGAAGCTTGCCGCCTAAGCTGTTTTCAAGCCGCCCCGGAGCCGCCATGCCACAGTCCCAGCCCAAGTTCGTGATCCTCGACCGCGATGGCGTGGTCAACCTGGACAGCGACCACTTCATCAAGACCCCCGACGAGTGGGTGCCGATTGCCGGCAGCCTCGAGGCCATCGCCATGCTGAACCAGGCCGGCTACCGCATCGTCATTGCCAGCAACCAGTCGGGCATTGGCCGGGGACTGTTCGAGATGAGCGCGCTCAACGCGATGCACGAAAAGATGTACAAGGCGCTGGCCGCGCTGGGCGGCCGCGTGGAAGCGGTGTTCTTCTGCCCGCATACGGCCGCCGACAACTGCGACTGCCGCAAGCCGAAGTCGGGCCTGTACGAGCAGATCGGCGAGCGGTTCGGCATCGAACTGCGCAACGTGCCCACGGTGGGCGATTCGCTGCGCGACCTTGAAGCCGGCGTGGCCGTGGGCTGCGTGCCGCACCTGGTGCGCACCGGCAAGGGCCTGCGCACGCTGGAAAAGGGCGGCCTGCCGGCCGGCACGCGCGTGCATGACGACCTGGCGGCGTTCGCGCGCTGGCTGATCGCCGAAGGGACGCACAAGACCCCGGCCCCGAGCGCCCACGCGGCGCAGCCCGCTCCCTGAGGCCCGCCCGCCTCATGATTTTTCGCCCCCATCGATGACATTTATCCGCTCCCTGCTGTTCGCGCTGTACCTGGTGGTGCTGACCCCGCCCTACGCGTGCATGTGTTTCATCGTCTTCCCGTTCATGAACGCGGAAAACCGCTTCCGCTTCGTGCGCGGCTGGCCGCGCCTGGTGATCTGGGCTGCGCGCCTGATCTGCGGCATCCAGTACCGCATCGAAGGCATGGAGAAGATGCTCGCGATGCTGGACAAGCCCGTGGTGCTGCTGTCCAAGCACCAGTCGGCCTGGGAAACCGTGGCCTATGTGGCGCTGATGCCCAAGCCGCTGTGCTTCGTGTTCAAGCGTGAACTGCTGTTCGTGCCGTTCTTCGGCTGGGCGCTGGGCATGCTCAAGATGGTCCACATCAACCGCAAGGACGGCACCCGGGCGTTTGCCTCGGCCGCCCGGCAAGGCCGCGAGCGGCTCAACGAGGGCGCCTGGATCATCATGTTCCCCGAGGGCACGCGCACCCCTGCCGGCAAGGAAAACCCGCGCTACAAGAGCGGCGGCGCCCGCCTGGCCGTGGAAACGGGCGCCTGGGTCTTCCCGATGGCGGTCAACTCGGGCCGCGTCTGGCCGCGCAATTCGTTCCTGAAGTACCCGGGCATGATCACGATCTCGATTGGCGACGCGATTCCGTCGGCCAACAAGACCGCCGACGTGCTGAACCAGGAAGTGGAAGCCTGGATCGAGGCCGAGATGCGCCGCATCGATCCCGAAAGCTACCGCCGCGCAGGGAGCCAGGCCACCGCATGAAGCTGTTGCGCCCGACCGCCGACCCCAACGCGCAGCTGGAACTGCCGCTGGCCGACGCCACGCCGCCCGTTCCGCCGGTGCAGCAGAACCTGCTTGCGCCGGCGCCCGACGCGCAGCCGGGTGCCGACCGGGCGGGCGAGCGGACCGGCGACCGGGGTGGCGACCGGGGTGGCGATATGTGGCCGCCGATACTGCCCAATGGCCGCACGCTGCAGGTCGGCGAGCGAACGCTGCACTATTCGCTCAAGCGATCGTCGCGCCGTACCATCGGGTTCACCGTGGATGACCGCGGGCTGTCGATCACCGCGCCGCGCTGGGTGACGCTGGTCGACATCGAGTCGGCCATCCTTGAGAAACAACGCTGGATCTTTGCCAAGCTTGGCGAATGGCGCCATCGCGAGTCGCGCCGCGTGCTGCCCACGGTGCAGTGGCGCGACGGCGCCGAACTGCCGTTCCTGGGCCAGCCGGTCACGCTGCGGCTCGAATCGCCGGCTGGCGTGCTGTGTTTCGATGCCGATACGCGCGTGCTGCATCTGGCGCTGCCAGCACACGCCGAAGAGCAGCAGATCAAGGACCGCGTGCAGGGCTGGCTGCAGAACCAGGCCCGCCGCCTGCTGGCTGAACGCCTCGACATCTACGCCGCCAAGCTCGGCGTGCGCCATACCGGCTTTGCGCTGACGTCGGCGGCCACGCGCTGGGGCAGCTGCACCGCCGACGGCAAGATCCGGCTCAACTGGCGCCTGATGCATTTCCCGCTGTCGATGATCGACTACGTGGCCGCGCACGAACTGGCGCACCTGAAGGAACTGAACCACAGCCCGCGCTTCTGGGAAACCGTCGAATCGATCTTTCCCGAGTTCCGCGACGTACGCGCCCGCTTGCGCGCGCATCCGCCCGAACTGCTGCCGACGTTCTGACCGCCCGGGGGGCTGGCTGACTGGCCCTGCCAGGCTCACCAGGCATAGCGCGCGCCCAGCCGCAGCGCGTACTGCCGGTAGCCCTGGCTGCCCCACTGCCCGCCGATATTCCCCCAACTGCTCCAGCCGCGTGACAGCCTGGCGTCGATGCCGAGCTTGAGTTCGTAGCGGTCGCGCGGGAACAACTGCCCCAGCACCGTCTCGCTGAATCCGACCGATGTACTGGTTTGGTCGTGCCACCAGTTCAGCGTGGCATAGGGCTGCAGCCGCCCGCCATCGTTCCGGTCCAGCGTGCGAAAGAACCGCACGCCGAGCCGTGTCACCACGCCATTGGTATCGCCACCGCTGACTTCGGTGCCGCCGGGCTCGGTCACGCTGACGCCACGATGCCGCAGCCATGCCACCTGCGCCTGCGGCTCGACGCGCCATGACGACGCCGCCAGCGGCAGCGCCCATCCCCCTTCGAGCGACACGTTCCACGCCTGGCTGTGATAGCCGACCTTGGGCAACTGGTCGCCGCGCACGTTGCTGTCGAACCAGGCGTACTGGAACCAGGTGTCGACATAGGGCCCCAGGTCCGAGGCGGCCTGGCCGAACCACGTGGCGTACACGCCCGCGCCATAGCCGTTCACGTCGCCCTGCGCCCGGGCGGTGTTGCCCGCAGCCAGGCCGTCGGTCCGCACGTTGCCGTAGCCGAACATCGCGCCCACGTGCAGCCGGTCGGCCGCGCCGAACAGCGAGCCGCGCGCAAAGTCGCCGCCCCCTTGCAGGATCACCGTATTGGCCCGGGCGCTGTAGTCGTTGCCACGGCTGCCGCTTTGGGCGGTCTTGCCCACCACCCGCAGCCAGCCGGCCGGTGCATCAGAGAACGGCAGCTCGCCCATCCGGTCATGCAGGCTGTGCAGGAACAGGCTGGCCGCCGCGTGCTCGTTGGCGATGTAGGCGGGCACTTCGGGCCGGTACATCGGCCGGGGCGGGCCCGGGGGCGCCGGCGGATCGGGAGGAATGGGCGGCGTGGGCGGCGGATCGGGCGGCGTGGGCGGGTCGGGCGGTGTCGGCAGTTGCTGCGACCTCAGATACCAGTTGCCGTCAGCGGGGGCCTGCGGGCTGCCGCGATACAGCCGGTATTCGTAGGGCCCGGCCACGGCACGGCCCGCCAGCGCGAACGTGCCGGCCGGGGCGCTGCCGCCGTTGATGGCCTCGATCACCCGGATCCCCTCGCTCGTCAGCGCCCCCTTGCCGCCGGCATTGACGATGCGCAAGGCCGTCGCGCCGGTTACCGAGCCGGCGTCGATCACGAGCTTGTCCGCCGGCGATCCGTCGCCCGCCAGCGCCGCCGTCAGCCCCAGAGTGCCGCCCTGGCTGTGGTACTGGCTGACCGTGAGCGAATGAAACACGCCGTCCGCGGGGGGCACGAAGGCCACCGTGCTGCCGATGTTCTCCAGTCGCGTCAGGTTGGAGTCGCCTGTCACCAGCCAGGCCGAGTTGTCGCGCAGGGCCAGCCGTACCGCGTGCTGCCCGCCCCCGTCGGCGGGCAGCACCAGCGAGGCGCCCCGCAACGCCGAGGCGCTGGCCGTGACATCGACGACGATCGGGGCAGTCCGGGAATCGACGATCAGAATGTAGCCGCCGGCCACGCTGCTGCCAGTGATCGCCACCGCTGCGGGCCCCCCCAGGAACGACAGCGCGCTGCCCCGGCTTGCCAAAAGCGTGCTGCGCGTGATCTCGGCGGTCTGCAGCATCGAATCGTCGGTGCTGTACATCGACAGCGCACTGCCACCGGTGCCGGTGCTCAGGGCGCTGCCGTTGCGCAACGCAATATGGGCCTGGTCGATGACCTGCATCGCCGACGTGGACACGCCCGACACCGTCACGGCCGTGCCATCGGCCGCGATATGGCTACCCGTGCCGCGCGCAGACAGTCCGTGCGCGCCGCGCATCAGCGTGGTGACGCTGCCGCCGGTCATCGTCACGGTGCCGCCGTTGATGGCCTCGACACCGACAGACCCCAGCCCGGTCGTGACGATCGTCGTGTCTTCGGCCCGCACGGACGTGGCGCCCTGCGCCAGCGCGCCGAAGGCAACGAGCCCACTGGTCGCGATATCCACGCCGCGCAGCACGATCGTGCCCGATCCGTTCGCCGATCCGGCGCCCGGCGATTCCTTGCCGCGGGTCTGGATGGGAATGCGCGCGCCCTGCCCGTCGACGGTGACATTCGAATTCGACGAAGTCAGGGCCACGCCGGGCGCGATATCGCCGGTCGTGGTGATCGAACTGGCGCCGAGCAGTGAAATGGAGCCCGTGGCCACGGTAATGCCGGACGCCTCCGCGCCCTGGGTCAGAATCGTCGAATCATGCATCTGCACGACGCCGCCGTAATCGGCAAACAGGGCGTGTGCGCGCTCGCCCGACGTGGAGATATTGACCTGCCCGGTGACGGTCGCGCTGCCGAAGGCATGAACCCCGTTCGAATGCGAACCCAGCATCGTCAGGGTGCTGCCGGGCGCGTTGAAGTGGATGGCGCCGCCCGATTCGGCGTAGGCGCCCGTGGATTCGTTGCCGCCCGAGTGCAGGGTCACCGGCCCCGTGACGGTGATCGATCCGTTGTTGGATGCATGAAGGACCGAAGCGTAGCCGCTGGCGCCGGTGTCGAACGTGCCGCCGGCGACCGTCCCGTCGCAGTTGTTCGCGGCGTAGGACCTCGCGGTCGGCGAGGGTGGCGCGCAGTCCGCGGCGTGGCCCGGCGGCGCCGCCAGCGCCATGGCCAGCACGCACGCCAGTGTGCCGCAGGTACTGCCCGGGAAGCATCGCGTCATACAGTTTCCCCTCTGTCAGAGAAAGCCTGTCGCGCGACCTTCGGCGCTGCCGCGCCGTGATGGACCGGCGTAGGCATTCGTGCAGCTGTCGAAAGCAATCGGCAATGTAGCAACCGCCGGGCCTCCGCGCCGGCGCCGTCGATGTGAAATTTTCTTTGCCGCGAGTTTAGCGGCGCCACGGCGGGCAATCCGGCACGATGGCGCGCGCAGGACTAAAATGACGGACTCTGTTGTCTCAACAACCCACAGAAGGTCCCCCTATGCGACTCCTCCACACCATGCTGCGCGTTGGCGACTACCAACGCTCGATCGACTTCTACACGCGCGTGCTCGGCATGCAACTGCTGCGCGAGAGCGACAACCCCGAGTACAAGTACCGCCTGGCCTTCGTCGGCTACGGCCCGGAAAGCGAAACGGCCGTACTGGAACTGACCTACAACTACGGCGTCGACCAGTACGACCTGGGCACCGGCTACGGCCATATCGCGCTGGAGACTCCCAACGCCGCGGAAGCCTGCGACCGCATCCGCGCAGCCGGCGGCAAGGTCACGCGCGAGGCCGGTCCGGTCAAGGGCGGCACCACGGTAATCGCCTTCGTGGAAGACCCGGATGGCTACAAGATCGAACTGATCGAGCGCAATTCGACCCGCGACGCCGCCCGTCCGTAAGCGACGCGGCGATGTCCACACAACTTATAACAAGGCGCCCGCTGGACAGCATGGCCATCGGACTGATGGTATTGCTGTGCGCCGCATGGGGACTCCAGCAGGTGGTCATCAAGGTCACCGCTCCGTTGATGGGCGCCGTGCTGCAAGCCGGCGTCCGCTCCGCGATCGCCGCGCTGCTGGTGTTCGCGTTTGCCGCGTGGCGTGGCACCCCGCTCTGGGAACGCGACGGGACGCTGCGCGCCGGGCTGGTTGCCGGCCTGCTGTTCGGCGCCGAGTTCTTCTGCATCTTCGTCGGGCTGGGCCACACCACGGCATCGCGCATGGCCGTGTTTCTCTACACGGCGCCGATCTTCACCGCGCTGGGCCTGCACCTGTTCGTGCCGGGCGAACACCTGCAGCGCGGCCAGTGGGCCGGCGTGGCGCTGGCGTTCCTGGGCATGGTGCTGGCCTTCGCGGATGGCATCGCCGCCGCATCCACGCAGTCGAGCACCCTGCTGGGCGACGCGCTGGGCGTAGTGGCCGGCGCCCTGTGGGCCGCCACGACGATCGTGGTACGGGGCAGCAGGCTGTCTCACGCGCCGGCCAGCAAGACGCTGCTCTATCAGCTGGCCGTGTCGGCGGCGCTGCTGCTGGCGATGGCGGTGGCGGCGGGCCAGGTCCATCGCGTGGAAGTCACGGGTTTCGTGGTTGCCAGCCTGTTCTACCAGTCGGTGCTGATCGCCTTTGCCAGCTACCTGATCTGGTTCTGGCTGCTGCGCCAGTATCTCGCATCGCGGCTATCGGTATTCTCGTTCCTGACCCCGCTGTTCGGGGTCGCCTTCGGCGTACTGCTGATGCACGATCACGTCGGCATGCGATTCGCCATGGCGGCGGTGATGGTGCTGGGAGGGATCGTGCTGGTGAACCGGAAGGCCTGAGCGGCCTTCGGTGTTCGTCCCTCCCGGCTGGCGGGAGGGACGCATGGCGCGTGAAACGGGCCGGATTACTTCGGGAACGAGAACATGCCCACCGCGCCGCGCACTTCGTCCAGCGTCTGCTGGGTCAGTTCGCGGCCGGCTTCCGTGCCCTTCTTCAGGATATCGAACACGTAGCCCGGGTCCTGTGCCAGTTGCTCGCGGCGCTCGCGGATCGGGCGCAGCATTTCCTGCAGGATGCCTTCCACGCGGCGCTTGAGCACCATGTCGCCCAGGCCGCCGCGCTGGTAGTGTTCCTTGAGCGCCTGCACTTCCTCCACGTTCGGATCGAACGCGTCCAGGTACGTGAAGACGATGTTGCCTTCGACCTGGCCCGGGTCCGACACCTTGAGGTGGTTCGGATCGGTGTACATCTTGTGCACGGCCTCGCGGATCTGGTCCGGCGATGCGCCCAGCGGAATCGCGTTGCCCTGCGACTTGCTCATCTTGGCCTTGCCATCGACGCCCGGCAGGCGTCCATGCTTCGGAATCAGCGCGGCGGCCTCGGGCAGGATGTCGCGGCCCACCTGATGGTTGATGCGGCGCACGATTTCGTTGGTCTGCTCGATCAGCGGCGCCTGATCCTCGCCCACCGGCACCAGCACGGCCTTGAAGCCGGTAATGTCGGCGGCCTGCGAGGCCGGATAGCACAGGAAGCCGGCCGGGATGTCGCGGCCAAAGCCACGCGCCTGGATCTCTTCCTTGATCGTCGGGTTGCGCTCCAGGCGCGACACCGTGACGAAGTTCAGATACATCAGCGTCAGCTCGGCCAGCGCGGGCAGGTGCGATTGCACCGTGATCGTGGTCTTGGCGGGGTCGATGCCGACGGCCAGGTAGTCCAGCGCCACTTCCAGCACGTTGCGGCGCACCTTGTCCGGGTCATGCGCGTTGTCGGTCATCGCCTGCGTGTCGGCCAGCAGCACGTACTGCTTGTGCGTTTCCTGCAGGGCCACGCGGCTCTTGAGCGAGCCAACGTAGTGGCCCAGGTGCAGCGGGCCGGTGGGACGATCGCCAGTCAGGATGACGGGACGCGGATCGGTCTTGGTCTGTTCGGTCATGAGCGTCGCGATTGCTTCAGGATGTTCGGAGATTCAGCGGGAAATTCGAAATCGGTATCGGCTGCGGTGGCGCCGTGGAGTCAGGCCGCGCCGCGCGCAGGCGGCACGGCACTGTTGCCGACGATGCGCGCCAGTTCGACATACTCGGCCACCGGCACTTCCTCGGCGCGGCGGCCCAGGTCGAAGCCAAGCGCGTCGAAGTCCACCTGGTCGCGCAGGAACGACAGCGTATTGCGCAGCACCTTGCGGCGCTGCGAAAACGCGGCGGTCACCACGTCGCCAAGCACACCGGGGTTGCACGCCGGATAGGGCGAACGCAGCGTACCGTCTTCGGCGCGCGGCCAGGGAATCATGCGTACCACGGCCGAATCGACCTTGGGCGGCGGGTTGAACGACGCAGGCGGCACGTCGAGCACGTGTTCCATGTGGTAGCGCACCTGCAGCATGATCGACAGCCGGCCAAACGCCTTGCTGCCCGGTTCGGCCACCATGCGCTCGACCACTTCCTTCTGCAGCATGAAATGCTGGTCGCGCACGTGATCGGCGAAATCCATCAGATGGAACAGCAGCGGGCTCGAGATGTTGTACGGCAGGTTGCCCACGATGCGCAGCGCGCGGGCCGGCTCCTTGAGCTTGCCGAAGTCGAACGCCAGCGCGTCGCCGGCGTGCACGGTCAGGCGGTCGTTGTAGCGGTTGCGCAGGCGCTCCACGAGATCGCGGTCAAGCTCCACCACCTGCATGCTGGGCAGGCGCTCGAGCAGCGGGTTCGTCAGCGCGCCCAGACCGGGCCCGATTTCGACGACGACGTCGTCCGGCTGCGGATCGATCGCGTTGACGATGCCGTAGATGATGCCGTCATCGACCAGGAAGTTCTGGCCGAATCGTTTGCGGGCCACATGGCCCTGATGCACGTTTGGACGCATAAGTCAGTGCCGGCCGTTGGCGGACGCGCCGTTGCCGTGGCGTCCGCTGGCATGGCCGGCCATGGTAATGGCACACCGGATGGCCTCGATCATGCTGCCGTGCTCGGCCCGGCCGGTGCCGGCCAGGTCGAGCGCGGTGCCATGATCCACCGATGTGCGGATAAAGGGCAGGCCCAGCGTGATATTGACGCCGTGGCCGAAGGTGCCGTACTTGAGCGGCGCCAGACCCTGGTCATGGTACATCGCCAGCACGCAATCGGCATCGCGCAGGTGGCGCGGCTGGAACAGCGTGTCGGCGGGATAAGGCCCGCGTGCATCGATGTCGGCGTCGCAGGCCAGCGCCAGCGCCGGGCCGATGACGTCGATCTCCTCGCGGCCCATATGCCCCGATTCGCCGGCATGCGGGTTGAGACCCGTCACCAGGATACGGGGGCGGGCAATGCCGAAGTGGCGCCGCAGATCGTGGTCGACGATCTTCAGCGTCTGCTGCAGCATCGGAATGGTCAGCGCGTCGGGCACGGCGCGCAGCGGCAGATGGGTGGTGGCCAGCGCCACGCGCAGCATGGCGTTGTCATGCGCGGGCTGCGGCCCGGCCAGCATCATCACCACACGCGGCACGGCGGCGCGCGCGGCCAGGTATTCGGTATGGCCGGTGAATGGCACGCCGGCGTCGTTGATCGTGCTCTTCTGCACCGGCGCGGTGATCATGGCCGCAAAGCGACCGGCCTGCAGCCCGTCGATGGCGGTATCGAGCAGCGCCAGCACGTAGCGGCCATTGCGGGCATCGAGCTGGCCGGCCTCGCAGGCCACGCCAAGTGCCACATCCTCGACCACCACGTCGCCATCGGCGAGCCGGCGCTGCCACGCATGCGCCACGCCCAGTGCCTCGGCCCGCTGCGCCAGCAGGCGCGCGTCGCCGATCACATGGAAGCGGTACGCGCCATGGCCCATGCCATTGGCCGCGCCGCCAAGCTGCAGCAGGGCCCCGATCGTGATGTCGGGGCCGATGCCGGCGGGTTCTCCGGTGGTGATGGCAAGCGCCAGTGGTGCGGGTGCAGGGTCAGGCATGGCAGGAGCGACGCGCGTCAGCGTTGTCGGTTGATCCGGTATTCCACGTACGCCGCGCTGCGCAGCTGACGCACCCAGTCATCATAGGCGGCGCGCAGCTTCTGTTCCCGCACTTCCTGACGGGCGAAGTCGCGCTGCTTCTCGGCGGAAACCTCGGTCTCGCGACGGTTTTCCACCTGGATCAGGTGCACACCGAACTGCGTGACCACGGGCTCGGAGATTTCACCCGGACGCAGGCGGTTCATGGCCTGCTCGAACGCCGGCACCAGTTCGCCCGGCGACACCCAGCCCAGTTCGCCGCCCTGCTGGGCGGAACCGTCCTGCGAATAGCGGCGCGCCGCATCGGCAAAATCGGCGCCATGCGTGAGACGGTCGCGCAGCGTCGTCATCTGGCGCTTCGCTTCCGCCTCCGGCATGTTCGGGCCGGTACGGATGAGGATGTGGCGCACCTGCGTCTGCGTGATGTGATCGGCAGTGGCCTGCTGCGCCGGAGCCGCCGTGCGCTTGGCCGCCAGCTTGAGCACATGGAAGCCGTTGGCCGATTCCACCACGTCCGGCACCACCTTGCCCGGCTGCAGATCGACCACGGCATTGGCGAACAGCGCGGGGAGGCGACCGATCTCGCGGAAGCCGAGCGAGCCGCCCTGCGACGCTTCCGGCGCATCCGAATTGGCCTTGGCCAGTTCGGCAAAGTCCGCGCCGCCCTGCGCCTGCTTGAGCAGGCCTTCGGCCTTGGCCTTGAGCTGTGCCTTCTGGGCCTCGGATGCGTCATCGGGCACGCGCACCAGGATCTGCTGCACGTTGTATTCGGCCGGGCCCACGGCGGCGGGCTGACCGCTACGCGCCGCCAGGAAGTTGTCGATCTCGCCGTCGTAGACCTGCACCTTCGAGTCCACTTCGCGTTCGCGCAGGCGGATCACCTGCACCTGCTTGCGCAGTTCGTCGCGGTACTTGGTCCAGCTCATGCCGCTGGCTTCCACGCGGCTGCGCAGATCGGTCGCCGACATCTTGTTCTGCTGCGCGACCGATTCGATCGCCCGGTCCACTTCCTGGTCGGTGACCTTGATCCCGGCGTCCTGCGCGGCCTGCGTCTGCACGCGCTCCATCACCAGCCGCTCCAGCACTTCGCCGAGCAGGTCGGGGCGCTCCGGAATCGGGCGATTCGCGGCCCGGAGCTGGTTCTCGATCTCGTCGGCCCGGTCAAGCAGCTCGCGACGCGTGATCACGCTGTTGTTGACGATGGCAACCACCTCGTCCACCAGTTGCGATCGCTTCTGCGCCGGCTGCGGAATGCCCATCTGCGGCTGGCTGGGCGCCACCGTGCTCGTCTGGCCACTCTGCTGCGGCACGAAGATGCCCTGGGTGCGCGCGCCCGGGGCGCGCAGTTGCGCGGCGGCCGGCGCGGCCAGCGTGACGAGCACCGCGGAGAGCAGCACCTGCTGCCAGGGTTTCAGGCGGGACATAACCGAAAAGGCTTGACGTTTCATCTTGGTCCGTCATTCATAGTGATCGTACGGGGACGTGGGCACCGGTCGCGCGGTCACGGGCTCGTAGCCCGGCACGTTCAGGCGCAGCATGTCCAGCGGATTGGAGCCGACTTTCGACAATCCGCGGAATTCCACCTGCAGGAAGACCCGGCCGGTGTATCCGTTCGTGGTGTTGCGGAAACGCTGGTACACGAAGCGGCCGACCCAGCAGTCGGCCGTGTATTCAAAGCCGGCCAGCGCATCCACCAGCTGGTTGGCCGACTGGTCGTACGCCACGCGGCCAATGCCGTAGACGCGCTGGGTGATCGGCCACTGGCCCGAAACCTCGAACTGGTCGATCGCGGTATTGTCCGTGACCGAGGTGGGCCGGCGGTAGCGATAGCCCACATTAAGCAGCTTGCGCGACTCCGGACGCCACTGGAACGCCACGTTCGAGTAGTTGACACGGTTCTGGTCCGGATTCCACTGGATGCCCGCGTCAAGGTAGTAGCCGCGGAACAGCTGGATGGTCGTCGCGGCCAGCAGGTCCGAGTACGTCGGTTTGGTATCGTTCAGCGTGCCGCCAATCTGCACGCGCTGGCCGGTGAAGTCGATCCGTTGCGCAATCGTGCCGCGGAACCGCTCGACGCCGGTCTCGGATTCGATCAGGCGGGTGGTCAGGCCCGCGGTCAGCTTGTTGTTGTCGGCAATCCGGTCATTACCGCTGAACGGGTTCTCGGTAAAGATCTGGCCATAGCTGAAGTCCGACTGTACGGTGTCGAACAGCGGAAACTGGCTTTGGTCGCGGAACGGCGTGTAGACGTAGAACAGGCGCGGTTCCAGCGTCTGTGTGTAGTTCACGCCGAACAGCCGGCTCAGGCCTGGCGCATCGCGCTCGAACGTCATGCCCGAATCGACGCTAACGGTCGGAATCGCACGGCTCAGCGTGTTGGACGCCCCGGTCGTGTTCGTGCCCGCGTCCATGTTGTACTGCGCCGCGTTGAAGATGACCTTCGGTGTCACATACCAGCCCGGCCGGATGATCGGATAGCTGATCGAAGGGTTGAAGTAGGCGCGGCTGCCTTCCGGTTGCTGGAATCCCGTCGACGTCAGCGGGATTTTGAACCGCGTGTAGTCGGTGTCCAGCGCAATATCGAATCCGCCCAGGTCATAGCGCGTGTATTTCGCATTGATCTGCGGCTCGCGCTCGTACGAAGGCTCGCTTGGACGGAGTGTCTGGAATTTTTGCACACGGGCCAGGAACGTCCAGTTCTGCCAGCCGTAGACCACACCGCCTTCCTGCGTGTACTGGCGCAGCGTGGACTGCGATACGGTACGTGTGAGGTCATCCGGGTACTGGTCATCCGAGACCTTGCTGACGTTGGCGTACGCCGTCATGCCCGGGATGATTCGCTGGCTGTGCTGGATCGAGTATGCCCAGCGGTCGCGTCCGGCCTTCTTGTCGTCTGGCAGGAATTCCGCGCGGATGCGGCCGCTGTAGCCATCGCCAAGGTAGCGGAAATCACCGCCCAGCTGCACCCCGCGCGACGACAGGATACGCGGATACACGGTCAGGTCGCGGTTAGGCGCCAGGTTGAAATAGTACGGGACGGTGATGTCCGCGCCCGACTTCGAGCTGTAGCCGAACAGCGGCGGCAGCACCCCGCTGCGGCGATCGTTGTTCAGCGGAAACGAGAACGCCGGTGCGGCTGCCACGGGTACGCCGAAGAAGTTCAGCACCCCGCCGTACGCCACCCCCACCTCGCGATCGCTATCGAGGTCGAGCTTGCGCGCGCTGAAATACCAGTCGGCATTGTCGGGCGAACAGGTCGTATAAGTCGCCTTCTTGAGCGTGCTGCGGTCCGGATCGATGAAGTCGATCCGCTCGGCGCTGCCCGATCCCCCGGTCTGGTTGAAATAGTAGTCCGGCGACAGCATGTAGCCTTCATTGGCCTGCACGCGCAGCTTCGCCTCCGGCCCGACGGCCAGCGTGCCGCTCTTGGACAAGCGCACGTTGCCCGTCGCGTGGGCCTCGTCGGTGTCCTGGTCGTAGGTCAGCTTGTCGCCCTTGACCACGCCGCCGTCGCGGCGCAGTTCGGCGTTGCCTTCGAGCTCGACGCCCTTCTCGTTGTACCCGGTCATCCGGTCGCCCGAGACATAAGCCGGCGCATTCGGATTCGAGGGCGTCGCCGAGGGCGTCACCCCCAGCGTGCTGCTGCCCGCATTGGCGGGCTGGGGCGGGGGTTCGGTCAGCCGCGGCACCAGCTCGCCTGCCTCGGGCGGCGGCGGCTCGGGCTCGGCAGCCTGGGTGACCACCGGCTCGATCATCTCGATATTGGGAATGGTGGACGCAGCGCCGTATTGCGCATGCGCGTTGACCGAAAGGCCGGCCATGGCCAGCACGAGCGGTCGCAGGGCGCTGGCGGGCACGCGGGCGCGGCGGGGCATGCCCTGGAGCGCAGGCGGTCGGGTGGCCGGATGATGCGGTTGTCGTTGTTCGGTCATGCAAACGGTTATCGGTCGGCTCGGCGGCGGGCGCTGCGCGGGGGCGTCGCAATGCGGCTCCCGCGCCCC
Source organism: Ralstonia sp. 25mfcol4.1 (assembly GCF_900104095.1). Taxonomy (GTDB): domain Bacteria; phylum Pseudomonadota; class Gammaproteobacteria; order Burkholderiales; family Burkholderiaceae; genus Cupriavidus. The sequence continues at coordinate 533,910 of NZ_FNJO01000002.1, forward strand.
CCAGCCCAATGCCGGAGCGGGCTGCGGGGCGACAAAGGCCCCTCCCGAGGGCCACCCGGCGCCCGGGTCTGGTCGGGTATTATACGGGGCATCGTATTCTCCCTTTCCGGCATGGCTGCACTTATTGACGACCCGGGTCACGACCCGCGTATCGAACAACTGAAATCGTGGGTTGCCGGACTCGGCACAACCTGGTCGATCGACCCCGCCTCGTGCGCGCCGGCATCGGCCGACGCGAGCTTCCGCCGCTACTTCCGCGTGCGGACCGGCCATCCCGGGCATCCGACCGCCATCGTGATGGACGCACCCCCGACCCATGAGGACTGCCGGCCCTTCATCCACGTGGCGAGGCTGTTCGGCGATGCCGGCGTGACGGTGCCCACCGTACTGGAACAGGATCTGGCGCAGGGTTTCCTGCTGCTGGCCGACCTGGGAAGCCAGACCTACCTGTCGCGCCTGGACGCCGCTTCGGCCCGTCCGCTGTATGGTGACGCCGCCGCCGCACTGGTGCGTATCCAGCTGGCCACGCGCCCCGGCGAACTGCCGGCGTACGATCGCCCGCTGCTGCAGCGCGAACTGGACCTGTTCCCGCAGTGGTATGTGGCCAAACACCTCGGAGCCACGCTCGACGACCGCCAGCAGGCCGACCTGCGCGAGGTCTTCGACACAATCCTGGCCAACAACCTGGCCCAGCCGCAGGTCTACGTCCACCGCGACTACCACTCGCGCAACCTGATGGTGCTGCCCGAAGGCGCCACGGCGGGCGCCAATCCGGGCATCCTGGACTTCCAGGACGCCGTGATCGGCCCGATCACCTACGACGCGGTATCGCTCTGGCGCGACGCCTATATCGAATGGGAAGAAGAGCAGCAGCTCGACTGGCTGATCCGCTACTGGGAACAGGCACGCAGGGCGGGCCTGCCGGTGGCTGCCGATTTTGGCGATTTCTACCGCGATTTCGAATGGATGGGCCTGCAGCGCCACCTGAAGGTGCTGGGCATTTTCGCGCGCCTGTACCACCGCGACGGCAAGGACGGCTACCTGGCCGACATGCCGCTGGTGCTCAAGTACACGCGCAGCGTGGCGGGCCGCTATTCGGAAATGCGCAAGCTCGTGCGTCTGCTTGACGCCCTGGAAGGCACCGAGCGGCCCACCGGCCTGACGTTCTGAACGTGGCCGCGCCTGTTGAAACGCCCCCGGACTCCTCCATCACGCGCCGCGGCGAGTGGTGGGCCGGTGTCTGCGCGCTGGCGCCGATGCTGCTGGGCGTGGTGCCGTTCGGGTTGATCTACGGCGTGCTGGCCGTCAACGCCGGCATGCCGGCCGGGCTGGCCTGCGCGATGAGTGCCATTGTCTTCGGCGGCGCGTCGCAGATGATCCTGACCCAGCTGTGGTCCGCCGGCACCCCGGCCCTGATCATCGCGTTCACGGTGGCCATGGTCAACCTGCGTCATGCGCTGTATTCGGCCACCATCGCGCCGTCGCTGGCGCCGCTGCCCCGCCGCTGGAAAGCCCTGGTGGCCTACCTGCTGACCGACGAGGCATTTGCCGCGATGACGCGGCGCCTCGGCGATACCGGCCCGCGTGCCCGCTACCGCCACTGGTTCTACTTTGGCGCCGGCATCGCGCTGTGGTCGAGCTGGCAGTTGTCGACACTGGCCGGCGTGCTGGTGGGCGCCCAGGTGCCGCGCGACTGGCCGCTCGATTTCTTCCTGCCGCTGACCTTCATCGCGATCATCGTGCCGAACCTCAAGCACCGCGCACAGGTGGCGGCGGCGCTCGTGGCAACCGCGCTGGCCGTGGCCTGCTACACGATGCCGCACAAGCTCGGCATCATGGTGGCGGCGCTGGGCGGCATTGCCGCGGGTATGCTGCTGCTCGAACGCAACCGTCGCGGCGGGCAGCATGCCGCCGCAGCGCCCGACAGCAAGGAGCACGTGGCATGAGTTCGCTGACCCTGCTGTGGGTGTTCCTGGGCGCGGGCCTTGCCACTTACCTGATCCGGCTGTCGTTCATCGCCGTGGAAGGCCGCGTGCGCCTGCCGCCGTGGTTCCGCACCGCGCTGCAGTTCGTGCCGGCCGCCATGCTGTCCGCGCTGATCGCGCCCGACCTGCTGATGCACGACGGCGCGGTGTACCTGAGTCCCTACAACACCCGCCTGATGGCTGGCCTGGTGGCCATCGTCGTGGCGGCCCGCACCCGCAGCGTGGGCTGGACGATTGCCAGCGGCATGGCCACGCTGATCGGCCTGGAGACCCTGTTTTGAAAGCGATGATTTTTGCCGCCGGGCGCGGCGACCGCATGCGCCCGCTGACCGATACCACGCCCAAGCCGCTGCTGGCCGTGGGCGGCAAGCCGCTGATCGTCTGGCAGATCGAGGCGCTGGCCCGCGCCGGGTTCCGCGACATCGTCATCAACCATGCCTGGCTGGGCGACAGGCTCGAAGCGGCGCTTGGCGATGGGCGGCAGTTCGGCGTGCGTATCCACTGGTCTGCGGAAGGCACCGCGCTGGAAACCGCGGGCGGTATCGCCCACGCGCTGCCGCTGCTGACCGCCAATGGCGGCGACGGGGTCTTCCTGGCCGTGTCGGGCGACATCTTCTGCGATTTCGACTACCGGCGGCTGCTGCCGCGCACCCGTGCCATGGCGGCCGCCGCGCGCCCCCAGATGCATCTGGTGATGGTGCCCAACCCGCCCTTCCATCCGCACGGCGACTTCGTGCTGGGCGATGACGGCCACCTGCGCATGCCTGCCGACGGCGTGGCCGGACAGGCGCTGACCTTCGGCAATATCGGGCTCTACGACACGCGCCTTTTCCGCGATGTCGCGCCGGGCCAGAAGGTGGCCATGTCGCCGTATTACCGCGACGCGATCCGCCAGGGTACGGCAACCGGCGAACGCTTCGATGGCCGCTGGGAAAACGTCGGCACCCCCGAGCAGCTGGCTGCCCTGGACCGCGCGCTGCGCGCCTGAACGTCCGGATTCGCACGGCGCGCACCGTGTTGCAGCCTTTCAAGCGCCTTTCAGATCGCATGTCGCGCCCGTATCGCGCGCCGTCGGGTTTAGAATCGGCACATTCCCCTCACCGGCTTCCTTCCATGTCCGCACCCGATTCCGCTCTCCTTGGCGCGTGCCGCGACCGCCGTGCCCGTGTGCTGCAACACCTGCGCGCCCATGGCGGCGGCGTGGCCATCGTGCCGACCGCGCCGGAAGCCATGCGCAACCGCGACAGCGACTATCCATACCGGCACGACAGCTATTTCTATTACCTGACCGGCTTCACCGAGCCCGAGGCCGTGCTCGTGCTCGTGGCCGGCGCAACGGGCGAAGGCGGCGACCGGAGCATCCTGTTCTGCCGTCCGAAGCATGAAGAGCGCGAGATCTGGGACGGCTTCCGCTTTGGCCCGGAAAGTGCCCGCGCGACCTTCGGCTTCGACGAGGCCCATTCGGTCGAAGAGATCGACAAGCTGCTGCCGCCGCTGCTGGCCAACCGCGCGCAACTGGCCTATCCGCTGGGCGCCACCGCCGACATCGACGCGAACGTGCGCCGCTGGCTCGACGCCGTGCGCATGCAAGGCCGCGCCGGCGTGTCGTCGCCATCGGTGGCCGTGGATGTGCGCACGCTGCTCGACGAAATGCGTCTGTTCAAGGATGCCGGAGAAATCGCCACGATGCGCCGCGCCGCCGAGATTTCGGCCCAGGCGCATGTGCGGGCCATGCGCACGTCGCGTGCCGGGCTGCGCGAATTCCACCTGGAAGCCGAACTACTCTACGAATTCCGCCGGCATGGCGCGCAGAGCGTGGCCTACAACTCTATCGTGGCGGCCGGTCCCAATGCCTGCGTGCTGCACTATCGCGCCGGTCCGGCCGAACTGCGCGATGGCGACCTGTGCCTGATCGACGCCGGCTGCGAACTGGACGGCTACGCGTCCGACATCACGCGCACCTTTCCGGTGTCAGGCCGCTTTACGCCCGCCCAGCGCGAACTGTATGACCTGGTGCTGGCCGCGCAGGATGCCGCCATCGCCGAGACACGCGCCGGCGTGCCCTACAACGTGCCGCACGACGCGGCGGTGAAGGTGCTCGCGCAGGGCATGCTCGACACGGGCCTGCTCGACCGCAACAAGGAAGGCACGCTCGATGACGTGCTGGCCAGCGGCAGCTATCGCCGCTTCTACATGCACCGCACGGGCCACTGGCTCGGCATGGACGTGCACGACGTGGGCGAGTATCGCGTGCCCGGCCCGCTGCCGGCCGGCCAGGAGGGCGAACGCCCGTGGCGTCCGCTGGAACCGGGCATGGTGCTGACCATCGAGCCGGGCATCTACGTGCGCCCGGCCGAAGACGTGCCCGAACGCTACTGGCATATCGGCATCCGCATCGAGGATGACGCCGTGGTGACCTCGGGTGAATGTGAACTGATTACGCGCGGCGTGCCGGTAAAGGCCGACGACATCGAGGCACTGATGCGCGGCAATGGAGAATCGTCGCGATGAAGGCGTTGTTGAGCAAGCTGTTTGGCGTGGGCGTACCGAAGCACCGGAGCACCGTCCACCCCGTGGACCCAAACCAGCCATTCGTGGTGAACCTGTATGACGACCGACTGGTCGTGCACCGCCCGGATGGCCAGCGCGAAGAGCTGGCGTGGGACGGGCTGGAACGCGTGGTAGTGCGCGTGTCCGACCGCGCGCCCTGGGCAGGCACGCCCTGGCTGATCCTGGCCGGGGACGCCGACAGCCAGCAGGGCTGTGTGGTGCCGATGACCGCGGCCAACCACGACGCGCTGATCGAACGGCTGCAGCAACTGCCGGGCTTCAGCCAGCAGAAGCTCGACAACGCGATGCGCGACGCCGCTGCCGGCAAGTCGCGCACCGACGCGAACCTGTGGAAGCGCGGCGCGGCCGAGGTGGCGCCCGTGCAGGAGGAAGCCCGCCATGACACAAGCGGCCAGCCCTGACACTGCCGGTGCGGCACCGGTGACGGACCCCGAGCCGCGCGATATTGCCATCGTCGGCGGCGGGCCGGTGGGCCTGGCGCTGGCCTGCCAGCTGCTGCGTACGACGCCCTGGCGGATGACGCTGATCGACGCGGCCACGCCGGCCCGCGCGGCGCGCGATCCACGCGCCATCGCGCTGTCGCACGGCAGCCGCCAGTTGCTGGAGCAGATTGGCGCCTGGCCAGTGCCCGCGCAACCGATCGAGCACATTCACGTGTCGCAGCGCGGCCGTTTCGGCCATGTGAAGCTGCATCACGACGACTATGGCGTGCCGGCACTGGGCCACGTGGTCAAGTACGGCGACCTGTGCCTGACGCTGGAACGCGCGCTTGCCCGTGCCGCCGACGCCGCGCCGGGCCGCCTCGAACGCGTTTTCGAGACCCGCATCGAGCATATCGACCAGGACGGCGACCGGGGCGACCGCAGTGGCTCCGACCTCGTGCGGCTGCGCGGCACCACCCATGTCGACCACGATGGGCTGCCGGTGACTTATGCGGCACGTATCGCCATCCAGGCCGAAGGGGGACTGTTCCACCAGCAGGTGCAGCGCCAGTCGCGCACTACCCATGCCCCACGGCGGCGCGACTATGGCCAGACGGCCATCATTGGCCATGTCACCTGTTCGCAGGCGCAGCCGGGTTGGGCCTGGGAACGCTTTACCGACGAAGGGCCGCTGGCGCTGCTGCCGCACGAGGATCATGGCGTGCCAGGTTACGCGCTGGTCTGGTGCTGCGCGCCGGAACAGGCGCAGCGACGCCTGGCGCTGTCCGACGCCGAGTTCGCCGAGGAACTGGGGCGGGCCTTCGGCACGCGCCTTGGCCGCTTCGCGCTGGTGGGCAAGCGGCACGCCTTCCCGCTGGGACTCAATGCCGCGCCTGTGACCGTCAGCGGCCGGATGGTGGCCGTTGGCAATGCGGCGCAAACATTACATCCGGTAGCCGGCCAGGGCCTGAACCTTGGGCTGCGCGATGCCTTTGCGCTGGCCGACTCACTACGGGCCGGCTGCACGCCGCAGGCCTTGCAGACATTTGCCAGTCGCCACCGGCTGGACCGCGCCATGACGATCGGTATTACCGATCTGCTGCCTCGCGTGTTCGGTATCGGCGGCCCGCTGGCGGCTCATGCGCGCGGCGCGTCGCTGGCCGCCCTGGCCTGCGTGGCCCCGCTCAAGCATGCGCTGGCCCGGCAAATGATGTTCGGGGCACGCCGGTAGCGCCACTGGTGGGGGGCGACGCCCTCCCATTCCACGATATTTGCTCATTTATTGGGCAACCGTACCAGTTTGGCGGTAAAATCCCGGCCTCGCCCATGACCCCGACCACGCCGACAGCTGTTCCGGCAGGGGCATGTTTTTGCCAGTCCCCAGCCAGATTCCAGCGTCGTCACCGTGCAGATCGGTCCCCACCAGCTCCGCAACAACCTCTTTGTCGCCCCCATGGCCGGGGTGACGGACCGGCCGTTCCGGCAGCTGTGCAAGCAGCTGGGCGCGGGTTACGCGGTGTCCGAGATGGTGGCGTCCAACGCGCAGCTCTGGAAGAGCGAAAAGACCATGCGCCGCGCCAATCACGCGGGCGAGGTCGAGCCGATCTCGGTGCAGATTGCCGGCGCAGAGCCGTCGATGATGGCCGAGGCGGCGCGCTACAACGTCGACCGTGGCGCGCAGATCATCGATATCAACATGGGCTGCCCGGCCAAGAAGGTCTGCAATGTGGCCGCCGGCTCGGCGCTGCTGCAGAACGAACCGCTCGTGGTACGCATCGTCGAGGCCGTGGTGGGCGCCGTGGGCGACCGCGTGCCGGTCACGCTGAAGATCCGCACCGGCTGGGACCGCGAGCACAAGAATGCGCTGCGCGTGGCGCGCATGGCCGAAGACGCCGGCATCAGCATGCTGACGATCCATGGCCGCACCCGCGCCGACCTGTACCACGGCGACGCCGAGTACGAGACCATCGCCGCGGTCAAGGCGGCGCTGCGCATTCCGGTGGTGGCCAACGGCGACATCACGTCGCCGCACAAGGCGAAGCTGGTGCTGGAAGCAACCGGCGCCGACGCCATCATGATCGGTCGCGCCGCGCAGGGGCGTCCGTGGCTGTTCCGCGAGATCGAGCACTTCCTGAAGACCGGCGAACTGCTGCCGGCGCCCGAAGTGGCCGAGATCCGCGCGATCATGAACCATCACCTGGCGGATCACTACGCGTTCTACGGCGAATTCACCGGCGTGCGCACCGCACGCAAGCATATTGCCTGGTACACGCGCGGGCTGAAGGGCGCGAACCTGTTCCGCCATCGCATGAACACGCTGGAAACCACCGGCGCGCAGCTGGAAGCGGTCAATGCGTTCTTCGACGAGCAGGCGGCCATCTCGGATCGCCTGGTCTATGTCGATGACGCCGCCACGGACGAAGAAGAACACATCCACAACAAAAAGAAACGGGAACTGCTTGCCGCATGAGCCGCAACGCTATCGACCAATGTATCCGGGACAGCCTGGATACCTACTTTCGTGACCTGGACGGCGAAGAGCCGTCGAACATGTACAACATGGTGCTGGAGGCCGTGGAACGGCCGCTGCTGGAAGCCGTGATGTTGCGCGCGGAGCGCAACCAGTCGCTGGCGGCCGCGTATCTCGGCATCAACCGCAATACCCTTCGCAAGAAGCTGCAGCAACACGGATTACTTTGAAGCGTTCCCCCAAGCCATGATCAAGCAAGCCCTTCTCTCTGTTTCCGACAAGACCGGCATCGTCGATTTCGCCCGCGACCTGAACGCGCTCGGCGTCACGCTGCTGTCCACAGGCGGCACCGCCAAACTGCTGGCCGACGCCGGCCTGCCCGTCACGGAAGTTGCCGACTACACCGGCTTCCCCGAAATGCTCGACGGCCGCGTCAAGACGCTGCATCCGAAGGTGCACGGCGGCATCCTGGCGCGCCGCGACCTGCCCGAGCACATGGCCGCCCTGGCCGAGCACGACATCCCGACGATCGACCTGCTGGTGGTGAACCTGTACCCGTTCCAGCAGACCGTGGCCAAGGATGACTGCACGCTGCCGGACGCCATCGAGAACATCGACATCGGCGGCCCGACCATGCTGCGCTCGGCGGCCAAGAACCACCGCGACGTGACCGTGATCGTGGATCCGGCCGACTACGCCGTGGTGCTCGACGAAATGCGCGCCAACGCCAACAGCGTGGGCTACGATACCAACTTCCGCCTGGCCACCAAGGTATTCGCCCACACCGCCCAGTACGACGGCGCGATCACGAACTATCTGACCAGCCTTGGCGCCGACAAGTCGCACCAGGGCCGCAGCAGCTATCCGCAGACGCTGAACCTGGCCTTCGAGAAGGTGCAGGAAATGCGCTATGGCGAGAACCCGCACCAGTCGGCCGCGTTCTACCGCGACCTGAAGACCGTGGACGGCGCGCTGGCCAACTACGTGCAGCTGCAGGGCAAGGAACTGTCGTACAACAACATTGCCGATGCCGACGCCGCCTGGGAATGCGTGAAGTCGTTCGACGCCGCCAACGGCGCCGCCTGCGTGATCATCAAGCACGCCAACCCGTGCGGCGTGGCCATCGGCGCCAACGCGCTGGAAGCCTACGACAAGGCCTTCAAGACCGATTCGACCTCGGCCTTCGGCGGCATCATCGCCTTCAACGTCGAGCTGGACGAGGCCGCTGCCCAGGCCGTGGCCAAGCAGTTCGTGGAAGTGCTGATCGCCCCGTCGTTCAGCACCGCCGCGCGCAACGTGTTTGCCGCCAAGCAGAACGTGCGCCTGCTGGAAATCCCGCTGGGCAAGGGTGTAAACCAGTATGACCTGAAGCGCGTGGGCGGCGGCCTGCTGGTGCAGGGCCCGGACGCCCGCAACGTGCAGCCGGGCGAACTGCGCGTGGTGACGCGCCGTCATCCGACCCCGAAGGAAATGGACGACCTGATGTTCGCCTGGCGCGTGGCCAAGTTCGTGAAGTCGAACGCCATCGTGTTCTGCGGCAACGGCATGACGCTGGGCGTCGGCGCCGGCCAGATGAGCCGCGTGGATTCGGCCCGCATCGCCAGCATCAAGGCCCAGAACGCCGGCCTGACACTGGCCGGTTCGGCCGTTGCATCGGACGCGTTCTTCCCGTTCCGCGACGGCCTGGACGTGGTGGTCGACGCTGGCGCCACCGTGGTGATCCAGCCGGGCGGTTCGATGCGCGATGACGAAGTGATCGCCGCCGCCGACGAGCGCGGTATCGCCATGGTGCTGACCGGCACGCGCCACTTCCGCCACTAAGCTTGGACGGCCCCCTCTCCCGCTTCGCGCGGAGGGGGGCGCAAACCTGCAGCATTGCAGGCGCGGGCAGCGTACACTACGCCATCTGTCTTCCCTCCCCCGCTTCATGCGCATTCTCGGCATCGATCCCGGTCTGCGGACCACCGGCTTTGGCGTGCTCGAAAAGCACGGCAACAAGCTTGCCTATGTGGCCTCCGGCACGATCCGCAGCAATGGCGACGAAAGCCTGCCTCAGCGCCTGAAGACGCTTTATGACGGGATTGCCGAGATCGCGCGCACCTATGCGCCCGATTGCGCGGCCATCGAGAAGGTCTTCGTCAACGTCAATCCGCAATCGACACTGCTGCTGGGCCAGGCGCGCGGCGCGGCTATCTGCGGCCTGGTGGGCCAGGGCCTGCCCGTGTTCGAGTACACGGCACTGCAGCTCAAGGTGGCCGTGGTCGGTTACGGGCGCGCCAACAAGGAACAGGTGCAGGAGATGGTGATGCGCCTGCTGGCGCTGTCCGGCCGCCCCAGCAGCGATGCCGCCGACGCGCTGGGCGTGGCGATCTGCCATGCCAACGGCGGCGACACCCTCGGCACGCTGGCCACGATGGCACCGGAACTGGCGCGCAAGGGGCTGCGCGTGCGGCGCGGCCGGCTGATCGGCTGATCGGCTGATCCGGCTGACACACCTGCCAGGCCGACTGACCTTCGGATGCGACGGGCCTGAAGCCTGCGTCGCTTAGAATCGGCGTTCGAGAGCCCGCTCAGGAACGCCCCAGATGCCGCAATCCCTCGTTTTCCGATTTTCACTGGCTGCCGCCACGGCCACGCTGGTCGCCGGCTGTGTCACCGCGCCGCGCGCGCCGGTTTCCACCGCGACACCGCCCGCCGCGGCGCCCGCACCGGCCGCCCCGGCCCCCGCACCCGCTCCGGCGCTGGTCATCGGTCATCGCGGCGCCAGCGCCGTGCGGCCAGAGCACACGCTGGCGTCGTACCAGAAGGCCATCGACGACGGCGCCGACATCATCGAGCCGGATCTCGTCGCCACGAAAGACGGCGTGCTGGTGGCCCGCCACGAGAACGACATCACCGGCACCACCAACGTGGCCGAGGTGCCCGAGTTTGCCGGCCGCCGCCGCATCAAGGTCATCGACGGCGAACGCATCGACGGCTGGTTCACCGAGGATTTCACGCTGGCCGAACTCAAGACGCTGCGCGCCCGCGAGCGCATCCCCAAGCTGCGGCCCTACAACGCCAAGCTCGACGACCAGTTCGAAATCCCCACCTTCGACGAAATCCTGAAGCTGGCGGCGCAGGCGTCCGGCCGCCGCGGCAGCCCGGTGGGCATCTATCCCGAACTGAAGCATCCGAGCTACTTCCGCGGCATCGGCCTGCCGCTCGAAGAAAAGCTCGCCGCCACGCTGCAGGGCAATGCCTACGCGAAAACCGCGCCGGTGTACGTGCAGTCGTTCGAAGTGGGCCCGCTGCGTACCATGAAGCGGTTGCTGGGCAGCGCCATGCCGAACGTGAAGATCGTGCAGCTGATCGGCAACGCCAGGCAGCGCCCCGCCGACTGGCGGCTGGCCGGCGACAGCCGCACCTATGCGTCGATGCTGACGCCGCTGGGGCTGCGCGAGGTGGCCACCTACGCCAACGGCATCGGCCCCGAGAAGAACCTTGTGATTCCGCGCGACGCCCGGGGCGGCCTGGCGGCGCCCACACCGCTGGTAGCCAACGCGCATGCCGCCGGGCTGGTGGTGCACCCGTACACGTTCCGTCCCGAGAACAGCTTCCTGCCGAAGACGCTGCGCGCCCCCGGCGACGATGCCACCCGCAACCCGGACGGCATGGTGCGCGAGGTACAGGCCTTCCTGGCCGCCGGCATCGACGGTTTCTTCACGGACGACCCCGCGCTGGGGCGTCGCGCCGTGGCCACGCCGGCCGGCCAGTAACCCCACGGGCCGCGCTACACTGGCGGCCAAAATTCGCACCTGAACACATCCATCATGATCGGACGCATCGCCGGCACCCTGCTTGAAAAGAATCCCCCGCATCTGCTGGTCGACTGCCACGGCGTCGGCTACGAGATCGATGTGCCGATGAGCACCTTCTACAACCTGCCCGCCACGGGCCAGCCCGTGGTGCTGCTGACGCAGCAGATCATCCGCGAGGACGCCCACCTGCTGTTCGGCTTCGGCAGCGCCACCGAGCGCAACACCTTCCGGGAACTGATCAAGATCACCGGCATCGGCGCGCGCATGGCGCTGGCCGTGCTGTCCGGCCTGTCCGTGCCCGAACTGGCACAGGCCGTGACGATGCAGGAAGCCGGACGTCTGACGAAGATTCCCGGCATCGGCAAGAAGACCGCCGAGCGCCTGCTGCTGGAGCTGAAGGGCAAGCTGGGCGCCGACCAGGGCCACGTGCCCGGTGCCGCGCCCGTGCCCGACAGCGCCGTCGACGTGCTCAACGCCTTGCTGGCGCTCGGGTATTCGGAGAAGGAAGCCGCGCAGGCAATCAAGCAGGTGCCGGCCGGCACAGGCGTGTCCGAGGGCATCAAGCTCGCGCTCAAGGCACTGTCAAAGGGATGACGCTGCCCGCACGGGATGACGCTGCGTTGCCGCCGGGCCGCAAGCACCGGCAGCGTAGAATGGCGTCATATAGCCTTCCACTGCCATGATCGAAACCGACAAGCTGACCGGCGAGCGCCCGCCGGAGCGCGTAATCTCCGCCACCCCCGCCTCCACCCAGGAAGAAGCCTTCGAGCGCGCGCTGCGCCCGAAGCTGCTCGACGAATACGTCGGGCAGGAAAAGGTGCGTGGCCAGCTCGACATCTTCATGCATGCGGCCCGCAAGCGTCGCGAGGCGCTGGACCACGTGCTGCTGTTCGGCCCGCCGGGCCTGGGCAAGACCACGCTCGCCCACATCATCGCGCGCGAAATGGGCGTGAACCTGCGTCAGACGTCGGGCCCCGTACTGGAGCGGCCCGGCGACCTGGCCGCGCTGCTGACCAACCTCGAAGCCCACGACGTCCTGTTCATCGACGAAATCCACCGCCTGTCGCCCGTGGTGGAAGAAATCCTGTACCCGGCGCTGGAGGACTACCAGATCGACATCATGATCGGCGAGGGCCCGGCCGCGCGTTCGGTCAAGCTCGACCTGCAGCCGTTCACGCTGGTGGGCGCCACCACGCGCGCCGGCATGCTGACCAACCCGCTGCGCGACCGCTTCGGCATCGTGGCACGGCTGGAGTTCTATACGGCCGACGAACTGGCGCGCATCGTCACGCGGTCGGCGCAACTGCTCAACGCCACCATCGATGCTGGCGGCGCGCTCGAAATCGCACGTCGCGCGCGTGGCACCCCGCGTATCGCCAACCGGCTGCTGCGCCGCGTGCGCGACTTCGCCGAGGTCAAGAGCGACGGCACGATCACGCGCGAACTGGCCGACGCGGCGCTGGCGATGCTCGACGTGGACAGCGTCGGCTTCGACCTGATGGACCGCAAGCTGCTGGAGGCCGTGCTGCACAAATTCGATGGCGGCCCGGTGGGCGTGGACAACCTGGCAGCCGCCATCGGCGAAGCCCGCGACACGATCGAGGACGTGCTGGAGCCCTACATGATCCAGCAGGGCTACCTGCAGCGGACCCCGCGCGGCCGGGTAGCCACCGCCGCCGCCTATCGCCATTTCGGACTGGCGTCGCCGCAGAGCGACCGCGGCGACGGCGACGGCACCCTACTCTGACAGGCACCACGGCCCCGGTGGCCCCGGTGGCACCCGGCGGTGCAACAGCCGCCCTCGCAGCCCGTTCGCGCGGCCGTCTGACCCAGGCCCCGAAGCCTCCGCGCGTGCGGCCGTGCGCCAATTAAACGTTTTCGGAAACCCCTGCAAGTTTTTTCGAAGTGGATTGATGGCTTATGGCCAGTTGTCCACAATGGCTCCATCCTTTTTACAAAATGCGCGCCCGCGCCAACAAGGACAGCCATGAAAATCAGAGCCCAGCACGCCCTTTCCATTGCCGCCTGCATGATGTTCGCCTGGGGCGGCGCCGCCCAGGCCCAGAAACCATCGACCCCCGCGCCCATCGGCGTGGCCGAGGAAGCGGTGGTCAGCGGCCGGGTCGTCAATGTCGATCCCGACTCGAAGGCCGTGCTGGTCAAGGGCCCGGGCGGCAACCTCGTCGAAATCATCGCGGGAGACGAAGCCAAGAACATCGGCAACGTCAAAAAGGGCGACATCGTCACACTGACACGTGGCGCGGCCGTGGTGGCCGGGCTGGAGCCGATCGGCAGCAAGGACACCGCGCTGATGGAACAGGTCGAGCGCATCTCTCACGCGCCCGAGGGCGGCAAGCCCGGCGTCATGCGCGAAATCACGACCACCATTACCGCACAAGTCACCAATGTGGATGTTGCCAAGCGCACAGTCACGTTCCGCGGCCCGCGTGAGACTCTGCGCACCGTAAAGGTCCAGGACCCGGGCATCGATCTCGCCAGTATCAAGAAGGGCCAGATGGCCAAGTTCGTGATCAAGGAAGTCGTGGCGATCACGGTCAAGGCACCAACCGCTGGCTGACCGGTCCGGCAACCCTGCCGCATCGCCTCTGACGCAGTACCTTTCCCCTCCAGGAGAACAACAAATGGATCGACGTCAGTTTGTCACCCGGGTTGCCGGGTCGGGCCTGCTGGTCGCCACGGCCGCCTTTGCTGCCGGTTGCACGACGACGGGCACCAAAGCGGGTACCGATGCGGCTGCCCAGCGCAGAGAAATCGACGCTGGCGTCGATGGGGCGCTGAACCGGCTCTATTCTTCGGTGAAGAGCGCCCAGGAGCTGGGCAACCGTGCGCAAGGCATCCTGGTGTTCCCGCGCGTGCTGTCCGGCGGACTCGTGATCGGTGGCGAGTATGGCGATGGCGCGCTGCGCAGCAAGGGCGCCACGCACGGCTACTACCGGACGATTGCGGGTTCCATCGGCCTGACCGCCGGCGGCCAGTCCCGCTCGGTCATCATCATGTTCATGACGCCCGAGGCGTACGACAAGTTCGTGCAGTCGAAGGGCTGGACCGTCGGGGCCGATGCCAGCGTGGCGCTGGCCAAGGTGGGCGCCAATGGCACGATCGACACCGTGACGGCGCAGCAGCCTGTCATTGCCTTCGTCCAGACCAACGCGGGGGCGATGGTCGACGTGTCGCTGAACGGCGCGAAGATCAGCAAGCTCGACATCTGACCGGCCTGGCTCCCGCCCCGCCTTGCCGGGGCGGCCAGGCACGCGGCAGATGGGAAACGCCCGGCTTCGGCCGGGCTTTTTCATGGGCGCGCCACGCGCACGCGTCGCCACTGGCATAATCGCGCGAATTGCGACGCCCCCGCGCTGCCCGCCTCCGGATGCCACCCATGCAAGAACCGCTTGCCGCCACCGCCGCCTCCGGCCATTCCGGACGCGTCTATCGCTACTACGACCTCGTGATGGTGGCCTTTGTCACGGTGCTGCTGTGCTCGAACCTGATCGGTGCGGCCAAGGCGGCGCAGGTCACGCTGCCGGTGATCGGGCCGGTCACGTTCGGCGCGGGCGTGCTGTTCTTCCCGGTCTCGTACATTTTTGGCGACGTGCTCACCGAGGTCTACGGCTACGGCCGCGACCGGCGCGTGGTCTGGGCCGGCTTTGCCGCACTGGCGTTTGCCACGTTCATGGCCTTCGTCGTGCTGCGCATGCCCGTGGCGCCATTCATGATCGACTACCAGAAAAGCCTGGAAGACGTGTTCGGCAACACCTGGCGCATTGCGTTGGGATCCCTGATCGCGTTCTGCTGTGGCAGTTTCGCCAATAGCTACACCCTGGCAAAGATGAAGCTCTGGACCGGCGGCCGCTGGCTCTGGACACGGACGATCGGCTCGACCCTGGCGGGCGAGCTCGTCGATTCATCGCTGTTCTACGTGATTGCGTTCTACGGCATCTGGCCGCTGGAAAAGGTCATCCAGGTGGCCATCGCCCAGTACATCCTGAAGACCGGCTGGGAGGTCGTGATGACCCCCGTGACCTACAAGGTGGTGGGATTCCTGAAGAGGGCGGAGAACGAGGACTGGTACGACCGGAACACCGATTTCACGCCGTTCCGGCTGCGCGTGTAGGCGTTCGGCCTTGATAGCGCGCACCGCGTATCACGGTACGCGGCGATCGACCTCGTCCAGCGTCAGCGCCTCGAGGTGGCTGACATCGGCCCATTGCAGCAGCGTCAGGTTGGCACTGTCGCATCGCAGCCGGTTGACGCTGGCGTTCAGCAGCTCGTGCGAGCGCGGCGCCTCCAGCGTCATGCCGGTAGCCTCGCGATAGAGGCAATCGAGCACACCGCCGTGGGCCACCAGCGCGATCCGTTCGCCCGGATGGCGGCGCGACAGCGACAGCGCCACCTCCACCGCCCGCTCGTGGAATTCGCGCAGCGATTCACCGGCCGGCGGCGCGTAGTCGGGCACGCGCGCCTGCCAGCGCGCAAAGTCGTCGGGCCGCTTTTCCGCCACTTCCGCATACGTCATGCCTTCGAGCTCGCCGTAGCAGCGTTCGCGCAGGCGCGGCTCGGCGCGCACGGACAAACCCAGCGCCTGCGCCAGCGGCGTGGCCGTTTCGAATGCACGTCCCAGATCGCTGGTGTACACCGCATCGATCGGCTCGCCGGTCAGGGCTTCGGCCAGCGCGCGGGCCTGGGCGCGGCCCGTGTCGTTCAGCGGAATGTCGATCTGGCCCTGCAGCCGCCGTTCGCGGTTCCAGGCCGTCTCGCCATGGCGGATCACGATCAGGTGGGTGTAGGCCAGCGACTGCGGGCCGTTACTTTGCAACATGCCGGTTCCTTGGGGGCGACGGATTTGGCGGAGTGTGGCGCGGCGACTGCCGGCTTACTTCACCAGCTTCGGGTTCAGCGTGTAGGTGCCGGTGTAGCTGGCCTGCGCCAGCACATGGCCGTCGATCGCGCGGCGCACGTCGGCGCCGGTGAACTTGCCCTCCACCGGCACACGATCGATGTCGAGCGCATACACGGTGAACACGTAGCGGTGCGCGATGGCATCGTTCCACGGCGGGCAGGGGCCGTCGTAGCCGAAGTAGTCGCCCTTCATGTCGGGGTCGTTGGCGAACCAGCCCGTGTAGTCGTTCAGGCCGTGGCGCAGGCCGCCGGCCGTGGCGGTGCCCACCAGCGCCTCGGGGCCTGGCTTGCCACGCGCGATCACGCCGTCGCTATGCGTGCCGGCCGAGATCGTGCTCAGGCCGGGCGGAATATCGACCAGCACCCAGTGGAAAAAGTCCACGCGCGGCAGCGACGCCGGCACTTCGCGGCCTTCCTGGTTCACGTCATCGCCCTTGCTGGGCACATCGGGGTCGTGGACGATCAGCGCGAACGACCGGGTGCCGGCCGGGAAGTCTTCCCAGTGCAGGTCCGGGTTGCGGTTCGACGACAACGCCACATGGCTGGCGGCATCGGGTACGCAGAAGGCAAACTCGCCGGGAATCGGCGCGTTGTCGGCAAAAGCCTTGCTCCAGAGTTTCATGAAGATCTCCTTCGATATGTCAGGCAGTTCCGGCCGGCGGCACGCGCAGCCAGAACGTCACGGGACCATCGTTGGTCAGGCTGACCTGCATCATGGCGCCGAATTCGCCGGTCTGGACCGACGGATGCGCGGCGCGTGCGCGGGTCACGAAATGATCATAGAGGCGGCGGCCGTCTTCCGGTGCCGCCGCCGGGGTGAAGCTGGGGCGCGTGCCGCTGTTGGTATCGGCGGCCAGCGTGAACTGGGACACCACCAGCAAGCCACCCGCCGTGCCCTGGCCGTCGATGTTCTGCACGGGCAGGTTCATCCTGCCCTCGGCATCGGAAAACACCCGGTACGACAGCAGCTTGGCCAGCAACCGTTCGGCCTGCGCCTCGGTGTCGCCGCGCTCGGCGCAGACCAGCGCCAGCAGGCCGGCGCCGATTTCGCCGGTGGTGCGGCCGTCCACGGTCACGCGCGCCTGGGATACGCGCTGGATCAGGGCAATCATGGCCGCGTCAGGCCAGCGTCACGCGCGCAAAGCGGCGCTTGCCCACCTGCACGACGTATGTGCCGGCAGCGACCTTGACCGCCTTGTCGCTGACGGTCTCACCATCGATCTTCACGCCGCCCTGCTCGATATTGCGGTTTGCCTCCGACGTCGAGGGCACCAGGTTGGCCAGCTTGAGCAGCTGGCCGATGCCCAGCGGGGCGCCTTCCAGCGTCACGGCGGGGATGTCTTCGGGAATGCCGCCGCGGGCGCGGTGGTTGAAGGCCTCGAGCGCGGCTTCGGCAGCGGCCTGGCTGTGAAAGCGCGCGACGATTTCCTGCGCCAGCAACACCTTGCAGTCACGCGGGTTCCGGCCCGCGGCGATTTCTTCCTTCATCAGGTCGATCTCGCTCATCGGGCGGAACGACAGCAGCGTGAAGTACTGCCACATCAGGTCGTCCGAGATGCTCATCAGCTTGCCGAACATGTCGTTCGGGGCCTCGGTCACGCCGATGTAGTTGTTCTTGGACTTCGACATCTTCTCGACGCCGTCCAGACCCACCAGCAGCGGCATGGTCAGGATGCACTGCGACTCCTGGCCATACTCCTTCTGCAGCTCGCGCCCCACCAGCAGGTTGAACTTCTGGTCCGTGCCGCCAAGTTCGAGATCGGACTTCAGCGCCACCGAATCGTAGCCCTGCATGAGCGGATAAAGGAACTCATGGACCGAAATCGGAATCCCAGACCGGAACCGTTTGGTGAAGTCGTCACGCTCCATCATCCGGGCCACCGTGTATTTGGCTGCCAGCTGGATCATGCCGCGCGCGCCGAGCGGGTCGCACCACTCGCTGTTGTAGCGGATTTCGGTTTTCGCCGGATCGAGCACCAGGCTCGCCTGCTTGTAGTAGGTCTGGGCGTTGGCCTCGATCTGCTCGCGGGTAAGCGGCGGGCGGGTCGAATTGCGGCCGGACGGATCACCGATCGTCGACGTGAAGTCGCCGATGAGGAAGATCACCTGGTGGCCCAGGTCCTGGAGCTGGCGCAGCTTGTTCAGCACCACGGTGTGCCCGAGGTGGATATCGGGTGCCGTGGGGTCCAGGCCCAGCTTGATGCGCAGCGGCACGCCGGTGGCTTCGCTGCGGGCGAGCTTCTGGAGCCACTCGGTTTCAACCAGCAGCTCGTCGCAGCCGCGCTTGGTGATCTCCAGGGCGCGCATCACCGACGGCGTAAGTGGATAATTGGGCGCGGCGGCCGAGGACACTTCACTCATGACGTAAGTCTTTGAAATCTATAAGGAAATTGCGACGGACGGCCGGAGCGGTTCTGGTATAATCCGCGCTTCGTGCCAGACGGGTCATCCGTCGGCCAACCGCCACTCCAGGCGGCAATCAGACAACGCCCGCACCGCACCTCGGGGGAGGAAGGCAGACGAGAGATATCGTCGCGGCAGCGGCCTTGGCAATACCGAAAGCTTGAATTCTACGTGATGTGGTCTAGTCTCCGCGAAGTTTTCGCGCGTGAGCTGGTGGTCCTTGTTGACCCTACGAATCCCCAGCATACGCGCCGCCGCAAGCAGTTGACCGTTGCCGTCGGCACGGTCTTCACGCTTGGCATGGCGGCTGCGATGGGCGTTGCCCCCCGCAACGCCTACGATGATCCGCTCGCCCCGCGCGTGCTGCAGCCGCTGCGCATGCCCGACGTGCGCGAGCAACTTGAACAGTTGACGGAAGTCGACGGCAACAGCGTCTACGTGCGCCAGGAACGCATGCAGCGCGGCGACACCATCGCCACGCTGCTGCGCCGCCTTGGCGTGGAAGATCCCGACGCGCAGTCCTTCATCCTGAAGAATTCCACCGCCCGGGGCCTGTTCAACCTGAACCCCGGCCAGACCGTGCAGGCCGAGATCGACGACAGCAACCTGCTGGTGTCGCTGCAGGCCAACCTGGGCGGCGACGCCGCGGCATCGCGCGAACTGGTGATCGAGCGCGTGGCGCCGGCCAAGGAAGGCGGCGACTACACGTACAAGGCCCGCATCGCCACGGTCGAGAACGACCTGCACTACGAAATGGCGTCGGGCGCCATCGATACCAACGGCTTTTTCAAGTCGATGGACGCCGCCAACGTGCCTGACGAAGTGGTCAGCCAGATGATCTCGATCTTCTCGGGCGTGATCGACTTCCACCACGACATTGCGCGCGGCGATCGTTTCCGCATCGTCTACGAAGCCGGCTTCCGCGACGGCGCGTTCGTGCGCAACGGCCGCGTGGTGGCGATCGAGCTGATCAATCGCAACACGCTGTACCAGGCGCTCTGGTACGCGCCGCAGGACGGCGAGCCGGGTGCCTACTACACGTTCGACGGCCGCAGCATGAAGCGCCCGTTCCTGCGTTCGCCGGTGGAGTTCTCGCGCGTGTCGTCGGGTTTCGGCGGCCGCGACCATCCGCTCCACCACAAATGGGCGCAGCACAAGGGCGTGGATTTCGCCGCGCCGCAGGGCACCAAGGTGCTGGCGTCGGGCGAAGGTACGGTGGACTTCGTCGGGCAGCAGAACGGCTACGGCAACATCATCGTGCTGCAGCACGCCGGCGGCTATTCGACCTATTACGCCCACCTGTCCGGCTTCGCGGGCATCCGCGAGGGCCAGCATGTGAGCCAGGGCCAGGTGATCGGCTACGTGGGCTCCACAGGCTGGGCCACCGGGCCGCACCTGCATTACGAGTTCCGCTATAACGACGTGCCCCAGAACCCGCTGACGACGACGCTGATGGAAGCGCCGACGCTCACCGGCAAGTCGCGCGCCGAATTCCTGAACTATTCAAGCGCCATGCTGAGCCGCATCAACATGCTGCGCACCTATAACGTCCTGACCGCCAGCAACTGATCCATGTCCCTGCCTTCGGTGCCCAGCGACTGCTATATCGGCCTGATGTCGGGCACCAGCATGGACGGCGCGGATGGTGTGCTGGTGGATTTCTCCGGCGCCCATCCCGTCGTGCTGGCTGCCGCGCACGCGCCGTTTCCCCCGGCGTTGCGCGAAGCGTTCGGCGCGCTGCAGCAGCCCGGCGACGACGAGATCCATCGCGAGGCCCTGGCTGCCAACGGGCTGGCGCGCGTGTATGCCGAATGCGTGGCGGAGCTGTTGCGCGTGGCCGATGTCGCGCCCGAGCACGTGACCGCCATCGGCGCGCACGGCCAGACGATCCGCCATCGTCCCGGCCTGTATGACGGGACGGGCTACACGCGACAGACCCAGCATCCGGCCCTGCTGGCCGAGCTGACCGATATCGATGTGGTGGCCGACTTCCGCAGCCGTGACATCGCAGCCGGCGGCCAGGGTGCGCCGCTGGTGCCGGCCGTCCACGCGGCGCTGTTCGGCGCCCGCGATGAAACGCGCGTGGTCTGCAATATCGGCGGCATCTCCAATATCAGCATCCTGCCGGCCGCCCATTCCGGCCGCCCGGTGACGGGCTTCGACTGTGGTCCCGGCAATGCGCTGCTCGACCACTGGGTGCAGCAGCATCGCGGCCAGCCGTTCGACGATCGCGGTGCGTGGGGCGCCAGCGGCAGCGTCGATTCCGACCTGCTGTCACGCCTGCTGGCGGAGCCTTACTTCGGCGCGCCGCCGCCCAAGAGCACGGGGCGTGACCTGTTCCATCCGGAATGGCTGCAAGCGGTGCTGAACGGCCTGGCCCGCCAGATCGCCCCCGCCGATGTGCAGGCGACCCTGGCCACGCTGACGGCCACGGCCATCGCCCACGACGTGCGGACGCATGCCGGCAACGCGCGGCGCCTGATCGTTTGCGGCGGTGGCGCGCGCAATGACTACCTGATGGCGACGCTGGGCCGGTTGCTGCCGGGGATCACGGTCCAGACCACCGAGGATTTCGGGGTGCCGGTATCGCAGGTGGAAGCCATCGCCTTTGCGTGGCTGGCGCGGCAGTGCGTGCGCAGGGCGCCGGGGAACGTCCCGACGGTCACGGGCGCGGCGGGGCCGCGCGTGCTGGGCGCCATCTATCCGCGCTGACCTGCGGCCTGGCCGCTCTTTCGGGCATAAAAAAAGCGCACCGGAGTGCGCTTTTTCTTTGGCGAGATCGCTCAGACCGAGAACGACGAGCCGCAACCGCAGGTGGTCGAGGCGTTCGGGTTCTTGATCACGAACTGTGCGCCATTGATGTCTTCCTTGTAGTCGATCTCGGCGCCCACCAGGTACTGGTAGCTCATCGAGTCGATCAACAGGGTGACGCCATTCTTCACCAGCGTCGTGTCGTCTTCATTGACGTCTTCATCGAACGTGAAGCCGTACTGGAAGCCGGAGCAACCGCCGCCCTGCACGAACACGCGCAGCTTCAGCTCGGCATTGCCCTCTTCCTCGATCAGCTGCTTGACCTTGTCGGCGGCGCTGTCGGTAAAGACGAACGGTGCCGGCATTTCCTCGGTAACAGGTGCCTCTGCGACTGCGTTCATGGGGAATTCTCCTGGTTAGATACGCCCGTATTCTACGGGCTACTCACAAATCGTGCCGAAGCCCTGTGTTTTCAAGGGTCTCTGGGCGGGTGCGTCACCTCAGGCGGGCACGCTGGCGCTTTGGGTCGCCTTGTCTTCGCTTGGCTTGGCTTCGCTCGCCTTGTCTTCAGCCGTCCTGTCCTCAGCCACCTTGTCTTTCACCGTTTCCGCTTCCTGCGTCACTTCCGCTGTATCGGCCTGCGCTTCCTTGACCGCGGCGGGCGGCACATGGTTCGGCAAGGCCCGAATTTCACTTTGCACCAACGGCACCAGCCGGCCTTCGACAATGGCGCCCTGGTGCATTTCAAGCGCCGCATAACGCACTTCACCATACACCCGCGCATGAGGCTGCAGTTCGAGCAGTTCGGCGGCATGAACAGGGCCGGTTACGGTGCCGTTCAGGATCAGATGATCCACGCGCACCTCGCCCTCCACCACGCCCTTCTCGCTGATCACCAGCATGCTCGACTTGCCCTCGGCGGCCACGACATTGCCGCGCACGCGACCGTCCAGACGCAATCCCCCGGAAAAGGTCACATCGCCTTCGATGGCGGCGTCCTGGCCCACCAGCGTGTCGATGGACAGCGCCTTCTTCTTCGAAAACAGCATGTTGTACTCCCTCTTTGCGCGTACTACGGCGTGGCAGTCTGCGTCGTCCGAACCTGGCCGTTCTGGACGATGCGGACCGATACGGCACGGACTTCGGCATCCTGCGGAATCGCCAGGTCGCCTTCGATGCGTTGGTAATGCGTCAGCCGGATTGCCGGCAGCGGAGCATCGCCCGGTTGCGGCAACATCAAGGTTAACGGCTTGCCGTGACGATTACCCGAAATTGTGAATTGCACTTCACCCCGGAACTCGGGCTGCTCGACAAAGGCCTTTGACCCGCCCTGCATGACCAGCAGCCGGTAATGCAGGGCCCGGGGCTGCGTTTCATCCATGGCCACCCGGAAGCTCCGCACGTGGATACCGGACGTGTCCCCGGAAGCCGGCAGCAGGGATTCAAAGAATCCAAGATCCTCTTTCAGCTGTGCCACCTCGGCCTCGGCCGACTTGACCTGTTCAGCCATGCGTTCCTGCGCGGCACGCGCGATCTGCAGTCGGGCCTCGGCCGTGTTGGCGCTCTGCCGCAGGCTGTCGCGCTCGGCGGACACCTCTGCCAGTTGCTGGCGCAACAGTTGATGGGCCGCCTCCAGACCGGCGTCCGTTGCGCGCGGCGGCGCCGAACGGCGCCCTGCTTCATACGCTGACACGCCCGTGAGCACTCCAACCACGCACAGCAGCACTGCAACCAATAGCCAGTTTCGCCATGGCCGGTGGGTCCGGACAATGGCTCGCCCTGCCCGCAGCTTGCCGCGTGCACGCAGCGGCCGGTACTTCACCCCCATCGCGATATCCGCCAGGTAATCCTGTGACCCATCGTCTATTCCCCCGATCTGCAGGCCCGTGATTGTATCGCCGGGCGATCATTGCGCGAATGAAAAGTGTAAGAAATGGCAAGTCTGCATCAGGGTTGAGACGATATCGCGGGCGGACTGCGCGCGCGACAGACGAAAAAAAACCGCACGATGAATCGTGCGGTTTTTTGGGCTGCCAGATCCGGCGATGCCAGATCGGGACAACAGCGAATTAACGCTTCGAGAACTGCTTCCGGCGACGTGCCTTGTGCAGACCGACCTTCTTACGTTCGACTTCACGAGCGTCACGCGTCACGTAGCCAGCCTTCGACAGGGCCGACTTCAGCGTTGCATCGTAGTCGATCAGGGCGCGGGTGATGCCGTGGCGAACAGCACCGGCCTGGCCGGTTTCGCCACCGCCGGTCACGTTGACCTTGATGTCGAACGTTTCGGCGTGAGCGGTCAGTTCCAGCGGCTGGCGCACGATCATCAGCGAGGTTTCGCGAGCGAAATACTCTTTGATGGGCTTGCCGTTGACGATGATGTCGCCCTTGCCCGACTTGATGAAGACACGAGCCACAGCGCTCTTGCGGCGGCCAGTACCGTAATTCCAGTTACCGATCATGGATATTGGCCCCTTTAGATTTCCAGCACCTTGGGCTGCTGTGCGCTATGCGGATGCTCGCCTTCGGCATAAACCTTCAGCTTCTTGATCATCGCGTAGCCCAGCGGACCCTTCGGCAGCATGCCCTTGACAGCCTTTTCCAGGGCGCGGCCCGGGAAACGTTGCTGCATCTTGCCGAACGTGGTTTCGTAGATACCGCCCGGGTAACCCGAGTGACGGTAGTACTTCTTGTCCTGTTCCTTGGTACCCGTCACGCGCAGCTTGGCTGCATTGACGATGATGATGAAATCACCGGTGTCGACGTGAGGAGTGAATTCCGGCTTGTGCTTGCCGCGCAGTCGGCGTGCCACTTCGCTGGCAACACGGCCGAGGACCTTGTCCGTCGCGTCAATCACGTACCAGTCGCGCTTTACCTCTGCAGGCTTGGCGGAAAAGGTCTTCATGATTTTTTCCTGATTTTGAAAACTGCCCGAGATGACGGTCGCCGTTTTAGCGTCCTGTCAGCGGCCGGCCCTTTGGACCTGGCCTTCCTGCTTGTATCTGCAGGCTCTCCCTGAATCTTTTTCCGGGGGCAATGACCGGAAAGCCGACGATTATACTGGGCGTTCTCTCGATCGCACAAGCAAAGTTGTGGCTTTTCGTCAAGCAGGCAGCGCCGAACACCAGGCCAAAGCGCCGCTTGCGCCGCAATGACGGGCTGCGGGCCGGCGATAGGCCCTTGCAATCGACGAAAAAAAACCCAAGTCGTATTGGACTTGGGTTTGAATCCACCAAAGGAGGAGGGTGGAGGAGACACCGGGCGATCGACGGGGCCGGTCAGGGCGGGCGGTGCGGCGAGCGATTCGGGTACGTTACCGGCTTTCGCTTTCGCACTCTGGCGCGCTCATCAGCGCCGTCGTTCGATGGATTGAATTATACATACGGGCCTCCGGGATGCAAGAAAATTTGCACTGCGAAATCGCATATCATAATATGAAATGAAGAAGACACCGCTCGCAACACGGCAATATTCATATAATTCAATGACTTGACATGATTCCTTATGTGGCGCATAGACGCCACACTAGAGGAAACCTTCGGAATATTAGGGGTAATCCCGCACCCAAAGCCCACGTGGCGATTGCCCTATACTCGCGGAATGCAAGCGGCACGACGCGCGCCGGTGCGAGCGCAAAAACACCATCAGGAAACGAGGAACGAAAAAAATGGAATGCAAAGTGACATGGTCGGGCCCGGAAGGCATGAGCTTCATCGCCCAGACCGGCAGCGGACACCTTGTGGCGATGGACGGCGCGCCCGACGGCGGTGGCAACAACCTGGCACCGCGTCCGATGGAGATGGTGCTGCTGGGCACCGGCGGCTGCACCGCCTATGACGTGGTGCTGATCCTCAAGCGCGGGCGCCAGGACGTGCGCGGCTGCTCGGTCAAGCTCGACGCTGAACGCGCGGACGCCGACCCGAAGGTCTTCACCAAGATCAACTTCCACTTCACGGTGACGGGCAAGAACCTGGACCCCGCCAAGGTGGAGCGCGCCATCGAGCTGTCGCACGAAAAGTACTGCTCGGCATCGATCATGCTGGCCAAGACCGCCGAGATTACCCACACCACCGAGATCATCGAAGGCTGACCGGCCCGCGCGGCAGACCGCCCCCGCCTTCAACGCCGCCCTGAAAGCAAGACGCCCGGCGCAGAGCCCCTGCGCCGGGCGTTTTTTGTATCCGAAAGAGCAAAGCAGGCCGATAAGCCGGATTCTGTGCACGCCGCGTGCCTTTACAGGCGCACGGCATGTGACAACCATTCCTCTAGGCCGGCCGTTACCGGACGGCTCCAGCTCCCTACCCGCAGACTCGGCGGGCCGCTTCATCGTCTGCCTATTTGGGATTGCTCCAGGTGGAGGTTACCGCGTTTCACCCTTCCCGCCAGCCGAAGCCGGCGGCAAGACTCGTCTCTGTGGCCCTATTCCGCACGTTGCCGTGGATGGCTGTTAGCCAACACCCTGCCCTGTGGAGTCCGGACTTTCCTCCCCTCACCCCCTTGCGAGGGCAAGCAGCGATTGTCTGGCCTGCTTTGCGGGCCGCAGTCTAACACCGAAGTGGGCGACGGTCAGCCCTGCGTGGCCGGCGCGGCTGTGCGGCGGCCCGGCCGGAACACGCTGGTATCGGCGTAGAACGCCGGATCGGCGTTGCCATCGCACCAGCCCGGAATGCCCAGCACCGGCAATGGCGCGAAGCTGCGGCCGCCGGCAAGGCGGCTGGCGCTGGCCGCATCGGCGAGCGAGCCTGCCAGCAGCCGGTCGAGTCGGTCTAACGGGGTATCGGGCGCGGCCGGAATCCACCAGGCATGGGCCGTGACCGACTTGTACGGTTGGACCAGCTTTTCCAGCAGCGCATGGCCGAACGGCACCACGGTACATCGGGCGTGCCACGCGTTGCGCTGCGAGACAAACAGCTCGTGCCACGCAAACCCGCGCAGTGCGTCGAACAGCGTGGCATCCCGGCTCACGAAGATGACCGCGTTTTCGTCGAACAGCGTGGCTGCATCGCGCAGTCCACCCCGCACCTGGCCGACGCCGTCGCGCGCGATGGCCTCGGCCTGCAGCCGGTTCAGCAGGCGCTTGGTTTCGGGAAATTGCAGCCAGACCAGTGCGTTGAACGCGTCGTGGAGGTTATCGCGCGTCGGCACATGGCCGGTGGCGTGGATATGGGCCTCGTAGGCGACGCCCTCGGGCAGGTCGGCCTGGGGCACGAACCGCAGCGGCAGCCCTTGGGCGTTCCGCAGATGAGGCAGAGGCGCGGCGCACGCGTTCAGCGCCTGGCGCAAATCCCCGCCACTACGGGCCGGGGCGGACGCGGCGAACCCCGCAAAGGGCCGGAACCACGGCCGCGTCCAGTCGATGGCGGACAGCAAGCCGCTCAGCTCGCCTTCCAGCGCAGCGTTTCGCCGGCGCGCAGCGGCACCAGCGTGGTATCGCCGTACGGCAGTTCGGCGGGCAACTCCCAGTCTTCGCGCGTCAGCGTCAGCGTGCCGGTGTTGCGCGGCAGACCGTAGAACGCCGGACCGTTGAAGCTGGCGAACGCTTCGAGCTTGTCCAGCGCGCCGGCCGTGTCGAACGCCTCGGCGTACAGCTCCATCGCGTGCAGTGCCGTGTAGCAGCCGGCGCAGCCGCAGGCGTGTTCCTTCAGGCCCCGTGCGTGCGGCGCGCTGTCGGTGCCCAGGAAGAAGCGTTCGCTGCCCGACGTGGCCGCCTTCACCAGCGCGTCGCGGTGGATTTCGCGCTTGAGCACCGGCAGGCAGTAGTAATGCGGACGGATGCCGCCGGTGAAGATGGCATTGCGGTTGTAGAGCAGATGGTGCGCGGTGATGGTCGCGCCGATGGGGCCTTCGGCCTCGGCCACGTACTGGGCGGCATCGCGCGTGGTGATGTGCTCGAAGACCACCTTCAGCTCGGGCATGTCGCGGCGCAGCGGTTTCATCACACGGTCGATGAACACGGCTTCGCGGTCGAAGATGTCGATGTCGCCATCGGTCACCTCGCCGTGCACCAGCAGCGGAATGCCTTCGCGCTGCATCGCTTCCAGCGTCGGATAGCAGCGGCGGATATCGGTCACGCCGGCGTCGCTATTGGTGGTGGCGCCTGCCGGGTAAAGCTTCAGCGCATGCACGAAGCCGCTGGCCTTGGCCGCGACGATTTCCTCGGGCGGCAGGTTGTCGGTCAGGTACAGCGTCATCAGCGGCTCGAACGCCACACCGGCCGGCAGCGCGGCCAGGATGCGGTCGCGGTAGGCACGCGCCAGCTCGACCGTGGTCACGGGCGGCTTCAGGTTCGGCATGATGATGGCGCGCGCGAACTGGCGCGCCGTGTCGGGCAGCACCGCCGACAGCGCGGCGCCGTCGCGCACGTGCAGATGCCAGTCGTCGGGGCGGGTAATCGTAAGCGTCTGGGTCATGGGGACAAGCAAAACTTAGAGAATCAGGATGGCGCGGTAATCGTTCACATTGGTGCGCGTGGGGCCGGTCACCACCAGGTCGCCCACGGCGTCGAAGAAGCCCCACGCATCGTGCGTGTCGAGCTTCTGCCGAGCCGAGACACCGGCGGCTTCGGCGCGAGCCAGGGAATCGGGCGCCAACAGCGCCCCGGCATTGTCCTCGGACCCGTCGATGCCGTCGGTATCGGCCGCGATCGCGTGGATATTGGGCGCGCCGTCCAGTTCGATCGCCAGCGACAGCAGGAATTCCGAACAGCGGCCGCCGCGCGCCCGTTCCGAGGCACCGCTCGGCAATGTGACCGTGCATTCACCGCCCGAAATCAGCACCACCGGCGCGGAGAACGGCGCATTGTACTTGCGAATCTCGCGCACCAGTGCCGCGTAGACACGCGCCACCTCCTGCGCCTCGCCGGTCACGGTATCGCCCAGCAGTACGGGCTGGATGCCCTGGCGGCGGAACTGCGCGGCCGCGGCTTCCAGGCTGCCATGGGCCGTGGCGATCATCCGATTGTCCACGCGCGCGAACAGTGCATCGCCCGGCTTTGGCGTTTCGGCGATCTCGCCGCGTGCGCCGCGATCCAGGTGCGCCTGGACGGTATCCGGCACCTTGGCGCCGTAACGCTTGAGGATCGCCAGCGCATCGGCGTAGGTGCTGGGGTCGGGCACCGTCGGTCCCGATGCGATCGCGCTGGGGTCGTCGCCCGCCACGTCGGACACGATCAGGGTGGTCACCGGCGCCCGGCTGGCCTGCGCGAGCCGTCCGCCCTGAATGCGCGAAACATGCTTGCGCACGATATTCATGTCGGTGATCGGCGCGCCGCAGCGCAGCAATTCGCGGGTGGTGGCTTTCAGGTCAGCCATCGGAATGCCTTCGGCCGGCAGCGACAGCAGGCTCGATCCGCCGCCCGATACCAGCACGATCAGCCGGTCGTCGGGGCCCAGCGACTGCACCCGGGCCAGGATGTCGGCGGCGGCCTGCTCGCCGGCCTCATCGGGCACCGGATGGCCGGCCTCGATCACGCGGATATGTTCGGTCGGCAGGCCGTGCGCGTAGCGCGTGACCACCACGCCTTCGAGCGTGGCGCGGCCGGCGTAGGCCCGTTCCACCGCCAGCGCCATCGACGCGGCCGCCTTGCCGGCGCCCACCACCAGCGTGCGGCCGCCGGCATGGGGCGGCGGCAGGTGGCTGGCGACGATTTCCAGCGGATCGGCAGCCGCGACGGCGGCGCGGAAGCTCTCAAGCAGCAAGGTACGGGGGCAGCCCTGGAAGTTCACAGTGCCTCCGCGATGGCCTGGCCGAGATCGGCCGTGGAGGCGGTTCCGCCAATATCGCGCGTCAGCGGCGCGTGTCCCGGCCCGGCGGCCAGCACCTTCTCGATGGCTTGCAGCACGGCGGCGCCGGCCTCGGCATGGCCCAGGTGTTCCAGCATCATCGCGCCGCACCAGATCTGGCCGATCGGATTGGCGATGCCCTTGCCGGCGATATCCGGCGCCGACCCATGCACCGGCTCGAACAGGCTCGGATAGATCTTGTCCGGATTGATGTTGCCCGACGGCGCCACGCCGATCGTGCCCGTGCAGGCCGGGCCCAGGTCCGACAGGATGTCGCCGAACAGGTTGCTGGCCACCACGACGTCGAACCAGTCCGGGTGCTGAACGAAATGCGCGGTCAGGATGTCGATGTGGTACTTGTCGACCTTCAGGCCCGGGTAGTTGGCGGCCATGGCCTCCACGCGCTCGTCCCAGTAGGGCATCGTGATCGAGATGCCATTGGACTTGGTGGCCGACGTCAGATGCTTTTTGGGCCGTTTTTGCGCCAGTTCGAACGCGAATTTCAGGATGCGGTCCACGCCGTGCCGGCTCATCACCGTTTCCTGCACCACGATCTCGCGGTCGGTGTTCGGATACATGCGCCCGCCGATGCTGGAATACTCGCCCTCGGTGTTCTCGCGCACCACGTAGAAGTCGATGTCGCCGGGCTTGCGGTCGGCCAGCGGGCTCTTGATGCCGGGCATGAGGCGCACGGGCCGCAAGTTCACGTACTGGTCGAACGAGCGCCGGAACTGCAGCAGCGAGCCCCACAGCGACACATGGTCGGCGATCTTCTGCGGCCAGCCCACCGCGCCGAAGTAGATGGCGTCGTACTTGACCAGCGTGTCGAACCAGTCGTCCGGCAGCATCTTGCCGTGGCGCTCGTAGTAGGCGTAGCTGGAAAAGTCGAAGTGGTCCCACTGGAAGTCGATGCCGAAGCGCCGCGCCGCGGCGTCCATGACACGGATGCCTTCCGGCATCACTTCCGTTCCGATTCCGTCTCCGGGAATGACAGCGATCTTGTATTGACTCATGGCTGGGAAGGGCGAGGTGGCGGGGGGCGCGGCGCCCGGCTTGGCAGCATCGGGCACGCGCATGATAATGTCTGCATTCTATTGCAAAGCGGCAGCCCCCTGCCGCACGGTGCCCTTGCCATGTGCCAGCTGCTAGGCATGAACTGCGCCACGCCCACCGACGTGACGTTTTCCTTTACCGGCTTCGCCGCCCGCGGCGGCGTGACAGACCATCACGCCGACGGTTTCGGCGTGGCGTTCTTCGAGGACAAGGCCTGCCGGCTGTTCATCGACAACCAGTCGGCCGGTACGTCGCCGGTGGCCGACCTGATCAAACGCTATCCGATCAAGTCGAAGAACGTCATCTCCCATATCCGCAAGGCCACGCAGGGAACGGTGCTGCTGGAGAACTGCCACCCGTTCATGCGCGAGCTATGGGGCCGGCACTGGATCTTTGCCCACAACGGCGACCTGAAAGGCTTCACGCCGTTCCTGTCCGGCGTCTACCAGCCCGTGGGCGATACCGACAGCGAACTGGCCTTCTGCACGCTGATGCAGGGGCTGAGAAAGCGGTTTCCTGGGTCGCAGCCGCCGCTCAACGAGCTGGGCCATGCCCTGGCCGACATTACCCGCGATATCACGCTGCATGGCGTTTTCAACTTTTTGCTATGCAACGGGCAGGCGCTGTTTGCGCACTGCTCCACGCGGCTGTACTACATCGTGCGGCAATGGCCGTTTTCGAAGGCCCATCTGATCGATGCCGACCTGTCGATCGACTTCTCGCAGGTCACCACGCCGGACGACCGCGTGGCGGTGATTGCCACCGCGCCGCTGACCGACAACGAGACGTGGACGCAGTTTGCCCCGGGCGAACTGATCATGTTCGAGGACGGCCGGCCCACCATGACCTGGACGGTGCCGATCCCGCCCGAGGTACAGGCGAAAAACGCGGCCAATACGGCGTGTACTTGAACTGCTTGCGTGTCCGCGAGCTGCCCTCACGATTGAGGGGCTGCTTGTTGTTGGATGGCCAACGCCGTCGAACACGCCCAAGCGGTGACAGATGGTGAGGTCTTGGGTCCCTCTCCCCTCAAGGGGAGAGGGTGCGGGAGAGGGGTGGGCTAACAACGAGCCACGCTGAGCGAAGCCGTCGGTTTGTTCCGCACGCAAGCCCCGGAGAAGGCTGTCGGTTTTGCGCCCCCTCGCCCGCTTCCCCAACCCCTCTCCCGCGCAGCGGGAGAGGGGAGCAAACCAGCGGTCTGCTTCAGTGGTGCAGGATCTTCGACAGGAACTGGCGGGCGCGTTCCGAGCGGGCGTCGATGTTGCCGAAGAACTCTTCCTTCGGACAGTCTTCGACGATCTTGCCGGCGTCCATGAAGATCACGCGGTTGGCCACCTTGCGGGCGAAGCCCATTTCGTGGGTCACGCACATCATCGTCATGCCTTCCTGCGCCAGCTGCACCATCACGTCCAGCACTTCATTGACCATTTCGGGGTCAAGTGCCGACGTCGGCTCGTCGAACAGCATGCAGATCGGATCCATCGACAGCGCACGGGCGATGGCCACGCGCTGCTGCTGACCGCCCGACAGCTGGCCCGGATACTTCGAGGCCTGGCTCTTCAGGCCCACGCGTTCCAGATACTTCAGGCCCTTGGCCGTCGCCTCTTCCTTCGAGCGGCCCAGCACCTTCATCTGCGCGATGGTCAGGTTCTCGGTGATCGACAGGTGCGGGAACAGTTCGAAGTTCTGGAACACCATGCCCACGCGCGAACGCAGCTTGGGCAGGTTGGTCTTCGGATTGCCCACCGACGTGCCGTCCACCAGGATGTCGCCCTTCTGGAACGGTTCCAGCGCGTTCACCGTCTTGATCAGCGTCGATTTGCCCGAGCCCGACGGGCCGCACACCACCACCACTTCACCCTTGGCGACCTTGGTCGTGCAGTCCGTCAGCACCTGGAAGGCGCCGTACCACTTGGAAACGTTATTAATTTCGATCATACGGCCACCTTTTTCTGATAACGCTTGACCAGCAGCGAAGCGGAGAAACAAATGATGAAGTACACGAGGCCGGCGAACAGCAGCATCTCCACGATGCGGCCATCACGCTCGCCAATGCCGTAGGCCTGGCCGAAGAAGTCGGCCAGCGCGCTCACGTAGACCAGCGACGTATCCTGGAACAGGATGATGCCCTGCGTCAGCAGCAGCGGCACCATGTTGCGGAACGCCTGCGGCAGCACCACCAGGCGCATGGTCTGGCCATAGGTCATGCCCAGCGCCTGCGCGGCGAACATCTGCCCGCGCGACACGCTCTGGATACCGGCGCGGATGATTTCCGAGTAGTACGCGGCCTCGAACAGCGAGAACGCGATCAGCGCGGACGTCATGCGCAGGTCGGACGCGGCGTTCAGGTTGAACACCTTCTGCAGCAGCTGCGGGATGATCAGGAAGAACCACAACAGCACCATCACCAGCGGGATGGACCGGAACAGCGTCACGTACCCCTGCGCGAACCAGTTCAGCGGCTTGCTCGACGACAGGCGCATCATCGCCAGGATCGTGCCCCAGACGATGCCGACGATCACCGCGGTCACGGTGATCTTCAGCGACACCATCATGCCCTCGCCAAGCACGTGGATGGTCGATGCGTTGATCGAGCTGAAATCGAATTCGTATGCCATGTTCCAGCTCCTTACTTGCCGCCGATGAAGCCCGGCACGCGGGTACGGCGTTCCACCCAGCGCATCAGGAACATCACCGTGAAGTTGATCAGCGCGTACAGCAGCGTGACCGCGATGAACGATTCATACGGGCGCGCGGTGTAGTCCACCAGCTGGCGGCCTTGCGCAGCCAGTTCCAGCAGGCCGATGGTCGACGCCACGGCCGAGTTCTTGAAGATGTTCAGGAATTCGGACGTGATCGGCGGCACGATGACGCGGAACGCCATCGGCAGCAGCACGTGGCGATACGTTTGCGACAGCGTGAAGCCCATGGCCAGGCCGGCGTTCTTCTGGCCGCGCGGCAGCGAATTGATACCCGAGCGCACCTGTTCGCAAACCCGGGCGGCGGTGAACGTGCCCAGGCAGATCATGGCGGCCAGGAACTGCTGGGTGAACGGGTTCATCTGCTTGATGGCCTCGCCGCCGGGCAGCAGCTCGGGACCGACGAAGTACCAGATGAACAGCTGCACCAGCAGCGGAATGTTCCGGAAAATCTCGACGTACGTGGCGGCGAACCCCGACAGCCACTTGTTCGGCACGGTGCGCAGCACACCCAGCACGGAGCCGATGACGAGCGCGATCACCCACGACGACAGGCCCAGCGCGATCGTGACCTTGAGACCGGAAATCATCCAGTCCAGGTACGTCTCGTTGGAGGCGGCCTGCTCGAGGAAGACTCCCCAGTGAAAAATGTAATCCATAGTGCGTCCTCAAAAAGAAACGGAAGGACTGCTCCTTCCGTTTCGCACTGCTCCAATCACGCAGATCAGTCGAGTGCCTTGTCGTTCGGGTTCTTGAAGAGCGCCTTCATGTCTTCGGACAGCGGGAAGTCCAGGTTCAGGCCCTTCGGAGGCACCGGCTGCTGGAACCACTTCGTGTACATCTGGTTGATCGAGCCCTCCTTCATCAGGCCGGTGATCACCTGGTCGGACAGCTTCTTGAACGGCACGTCGTCCTTGCGGATCATGCAGCCATACGATTCACGCGACTGCGGCTTGCCCACCACGATCCAGTCGTTCGGGTTCTTGGCCTTGGCGCGCTCGCCGTACAGCAGCGCGTCGTCCATCATGAACGCCACGGCGCGGCCCGATTCCAGCGTCAGGAACGACTGGCCATGGTCCTTGGTGCTGATGATGTTCATGCCCAGCTTCTGGTCGTCGTTCATCTTGCGCAGCAGGCGCTCCGACGTCGTACCAGCCGTGGTCACCACGTTCTTGCCCTTCAGGTCGGCCCAGTCCTTGATGCCGCCGTCCTTCTTCACCATGATGCGCGTGCCGATGATGAAGATGCTGGTGGTGAACGATGCCTGCTTCTGGCGCTCGAGGTTGTTCGTCGTCGAGCCGCACTCGATGTCGATCGTGCCGTTCTGCAGCAGCGTGATGCGGTTCTGCGAGGTGATCGGGATTTCCTTGACCTGCAGGTTCGGCAGCTTCAGCTGGTCCTTGATGGCTTCCACGATCTTCATATTGATATCGTAGGAATAGCCGACCTGGCGCACACCGCCCAGGTTGTAGTTGAACGGAATCGAAGAGTCCCGCACACCCAGCGTGATGACACCCGTATCCTTGATCTTCTGCAGCGTACCCGTCAGCGGCTCGGCTGCCTGTGCGCTCGCGCACAGCATGCCTGCCGCAATCATCAGGCCGGCCAACTTGGCAACATTCATAACATCTCCTTGACCATGAAGAGAGAAAGGCGCGACTGTAACAGACAGTCCCGCCGGCGAAACAGTATTGCTTAGCTCGTCACCCAAGACAACGGGTTTTTCCCCTAACTGGTGCCATTCCAGGCAGTGTTTCGCGGCAATGCGCCAAAATGAGACACAACTGCGAACGTCGGATTGCAAGTTTCGGGAAGGGACGCCAACAGAAAAAAAAAGGCGACCGGAACAAGTCCGGTGGCCGTTTCTCAGTGAATCAGGATGGGCGCCAGATTTGCTGCGTTGCAGCAGCACTGGCGTCCCGTTCCTTGACCCGCCTGCATCATGGATACAGACCGCGCATTTCGCGCGCCTGCAGGATCCGCGAGCAGGCGACGATGAACGCGGCCGTACGCAGCGTGACCTTGTTGTCCTGGGCAACCTGCCAGATCGCCCGGAAGGCCTCTTGCATGATTCGTACCAGGCGCTCGTTGATTTCCTCTTCGGTCCAGAAGAAGCTGGAGAAGTCCTGCACCCATTCGAAATAGGACACCGTCACGCCGCCGGCGTTGGCGATCACGTCCGGGCAGACCAGGATATTGCGCTCGCGCAGGATGTCGTCGGCCTGCGGGGTGGTCGGGCCGTTGGCGCCCTCGATCACCAGCTTCGCCGTGATTTTCGGCGCGTTTTCGGCCGTGATCTGGCCTTCCAGCGCGGCCGGGATCAGGATGTCGCAGTCCACTTCCCAGAACTGGTCGCCCTTGATGACTTCGGCGCGATAACCCTCGATCGTGCCGCTGTGCGATGCGTATTCCATCATCGCCGGCACGTCCAGGCCCGCCGGGTCGAACAGCGTCGTGCGGTGGTCCTGCACCGCCACCACCTTGGCGCCGGCCTCATGGAACAGCTTGGCGGCCACGGCGCCCACGTTGCCGAAGCCCTGCACGGCCACGCGCGCCCCCTTGACGTCCATGCCCAGGTTGCGGGCGGCCTCGGAACCCACGACGAACACGCCGCGGCCGGTGGCTTCGTGACGGCCCAGCGAGCCGCCCAGCGAGATCGGCTTGCCGGTCACAACGCCGGTGGCCGTGCTGCCCGAGTTCATCGAGTAGGTATCCATCATCCAGGCCATGACCTGGGCGTTGGTGTTCACGTCCGGCGCCGGAATGTCCTTGGTCGGGCCGATGATGAGGTTGATTTCGCTGGTGTAGCGGCGCGTCAGGCGTTCCAGTTCGCCTTGCGACAGCGTGCGCGGATCCACGCGGATGCCGCCCTTGGCGCCGCCGTACGGCACGTTCACGGCCGCATTCTTCACCGACATCCACGCGGACAGGGCCATCACTTCGGACAGCGTCACGTCCTGGTGAAAGCGCACGCCGCCCTTGCCCGGACCCCGCGACAGGTTGTGCTGCACCCGATAGCCCTCGAAGTGGGCGATGGTGCCGTTGTCCAGTTCGATGGGTACGTCGACGATCAGCGCACGCTTCGGGCGCTTCAGGGTTTCAACCCAGCGTGCCAGCGAGCCCAGGTAGGGCGTGACACGGTCGACTTGCTGCAGGTAGATGCCCCAGGGACCGAGATTGTCGGCGTTCAGGTACGAAGGCAGGGCGTGAGCATTGGAGACGTTTTGCGTCGGTGCTGCGGAAGACATCGTTGGTTTCCGAGTGAAGGTGACACGGAGCATATCGGCGCCCCCTTCCCCGAATCCAATGCCGTTTGCTCATCCGCCACACGACCGTTATGCAAGACTTGCATAACGTTGGCGCACCGGCCAGGCCCTTTCAGGTGGTCGTTGATGGGGCAACCAGTGTC
Source organism: Ralstonia sp. 25mfcol4.1 (assembly GCF_900104095.1). Taxonomy (GTDB): domain Bacteria; phylum Pseudomonadota; class Gammaproteobacteria; order Burkholderiales; family Burkholderiaceae; genus Cupriavidus. Next base: position 570,171 of record NZ_FNJO01000002.1, read on the forward strand.
GCCCATACCTTGTCCACAAGCTGGCGCTTGCGCCGTAGCTGGCTGCCGCGCCGTTCGCCGCCGTCCGCCGGACGCTCGCGGTAGAGCCGGATTTCCATGTCGATCGATTGCGGCAGGCCGCGCGCGGCCTCGGCCCGCACCAGGCGGCCGGCGGCGACGTCCTCGCGCACCGTGCTTTCTGGCAGAAATGCCATGCCGTGGCCCGCCAGCGCCATGACCTTGAGCGCCTCGGCCATATCGGTCTCGTAGCATTTGTCGAGCTTCAGCGAATCGGTGGATTCAGCCAGCAGCATGTCCACCATGCGACCCAGAAACGCATTGGGCGTGTAACTGAGGAACGGCACCGGCTTCTTGTCGGTGCCCGGCAGCCGAAACAGCGGACGGCCCGTGGCGTCGGGCACGCTGTACGGCGACAGCCGTTCCGTGCCCAGTACCAGCATGTCGTAGTGCGCCGGATCGAGCTGGATGGCCTGACGCGGATGGTGGTACACCATCACGAGGTCGCAGCCGCCTTCCACCAGCATCAGCACCGCATCGTGGACGTTTAGCGCGCGCAAGCGGCATGGCAGCGTGCCCAGCTTGCGCTCCACCCCTTTAAGCCATTCCGGGAAGAACGTCAGCGACAGCGTGTGGGGCACCGCGAATTCCAGCACCTGCGCGTTGGCCGACCGCTGGCCGCGCATCAATGCGCGCGTTTCGCTGACCTGCGCCAGCATCGCCAGCGCCTGTTCGTAGAACACCTTGCCGGCCTCGGTCAGGCTGGTGGGATAGCTCGACCGGTCGATCAGCTCGGTGCCCACCCAGGCCTCCAGCGACTGGATCCGCCGGGAGAACGCTGGTTGCGTGACATGCCGCAGTTCCGCCGAGCGCGAGAAGCTGTGCGTCTCGGCCAGGCTGACGAAGTCTTCAAGCCATTTGATTTCCATGGCGCGGATTATCGCCTGCCGGAGCAGCGCCGGCGCAATTGGCAAAAAAATTCCAGAAAGTCGGCATTTATTGGAATGCTCTTACAATATACGGCGACCTGGGACGTCGTCAGCTGACATCCGCCCTGCCAGGGTGGCCAGCCGCTGGCGCCCACCACCCTTACCGGACCTGACAACGATGGACCGCTATGACCGCCAGATCCTGGGCATCCTGCAGGAAGATGCCTCCGTACCCGTTGCCGACATCGGCGAACGCGTCGGCCTGACCTCCACGCCCTGCTGGCGCCGCGTTCAGAAGCTGGAAGAGTCCGGCGTCATCCGCAAGCGCGTGGCGCTGCTCGATGCCGCCAGGCTCAATGTGGGCGTGACCGTCTTTGTCTCGATCCGCACCAGCCAGCACAACGTGAAATGGCTGAAGACCTTCCACGACCTCGTGGCATCGATTCCGGAAGTCACCGAGTTCTACCGCATGGCGGGCGACACCGACTACCTGCTGCGCGTGGTGGTGCCCGACATCGCCGCCTATGACGCCGTGTACAAGAAGCTGATCCAGGGCGTGGAACTGGCCGATGTCAGTTCCAGCTTCGCGATGGAGCAGATCAAGTACACGACGGCGCTTCCGCTGGACTACGCCTAGCGCCTCGGGACGATGGACGGCCGGGGCGAGTCGCCCCGGCGTCCAGGACGCTAGGTCGGCCCATGCGCCGGCGAGACGGCCGCGGCGATCAGCCCCGATGCGCCCAGCCGGTCATCCGTTTCTCCAGCACGGCGAACAGCTCGTACATGACCATCGCCATCACCGCGATCACCACCAGGCCGGCAAACGCCAGGGGCATCTTCATCGCCGATCCGGCCGACACCAGCAGATAGCCGATCCCTTCGTTGGCCGCATTCATTTCCGACACCGTGGTGCCCACGAACGCCAGCGTGATGGCCACCTTGAGCGACGCGAAGAAGAACGGCAGCGCGCGCGGCAGGCCCACCTTCAGCAATACGTCGCGCCGCTTGGCGCCCAGCACACGTAGTACATCCTCCAATTCGGGTTCCAGCGTGGCCAGCCCCGTGGCGATGTTGACCATGATCGGGAAGAACGAGATCAGGAACGCGGTCAGGATGGCTGGGCCGGCACCGAGGCCGAACCACACCACCAGGATCGGCACGAAGGCCGCCTTGGGCAGCGCGTTGAATGCCGTCATCAGCGGGTACGTGGCCGCGTAGGCCAGCCGTGACGAACCCATCAGCATGCCCAGCACCACGCCCACCACGATGGCCACGCCGAAGCCGACCATGGTGGTCCAGAACGTGCGCCACGCGTGCCCGGCGATCACCCCGGCGTACTCGACCAGCGACGTCACGATCGACGACGGGCTGGGCAGGATGAAGTCGGATACGTCGAAGACCAGGCACGCGCCCTGCCACAACAGCAGGCAGGCGCCAAGCAGGATCCAGGGGGCGACGCGCTGGACGCGCTTCGCCTGGAGAGAGGACATCGTGGTCATGTTCAGGGCCGTCCCGCGTTGTCAGAGTGGTTGCCAGGCTTGTGGCCGATCTTCTCGCGCAGTTCGTGCACGCGTTCGGCAAACGGTTCGGTATAGGTGATGTCCAGCGGGCGCGGACGCGGCAGGTCGATCTCGCGACGGAGCACGATCCGCCCCGGGCGCGCGCTCATCACGTAGACGGTGTCGGCCAGGAACACGGCCTCGCGCAGGTCGTGCGTGACGAGGATCACGTTGAAGCGTTGCGCCTGCCAGAGATCGCGCAGCACGCACCAGAGTTCCTCGCGCGTGAAGGCGTCGAGCGCGCCGAACGGCTCGTCCAGCAGCAGCATGCGCGGCTCGTGGATCAGCGCGCGGCAGATCGACGCCCGCTGCTGCATGCCGCCCGACAGTTGCCACGGATACTTGTCCTCGTAGCCGGCCAGGCCCACCGTCTTCAGCAGCGCGCGGGCGCGCTCCACATATTCGGCGCGCTTCTTGCGCATGGTCGACCGGTACGGCTCGACGATCTCCAGCGGCAGCATCACGTTGTCGAGCGTGGTGCGCCACGGCAGCAGCGTGGGCGCCTGGAAGGCCATCCCCACCTGCTTGAGCGGCCCCGTCACCTTGGCACCGTTGATGCTGACTGCGCCGCGCGTGGCCGGCCGCAGCCCCGTGGCCAGCTTCATGAACGTGGACTTGCCGCAGCCCGACGGGCCGACGATGGCGATGAATTCGCCTTCGCGCGCCTGCAGCGAGATATCCTCGACCGCGAACTCGCCGCGGCGGGCCAGTTCGTCGTCGTAGGCCAGCCAGACGCGGTTGAAATCGACGAACGGCCTGGCCGGCTTGTCGCCGACCGGGGTGCCCGAGGCGGGCATCAGCGCTTCGCGTGCCATCATCGCAATACGTCCAGTTCGGCGGCCGAAGGCAGGTAGGCGTCGGTCCAGAGCGCATCGGGATTGATGCGGCCCTTGGTGCCGAACGCGTCGGCCACCTGCGAGGCCATCAGCGACAGGCGCGGCTTGCTCACGCGGCCGAAGCCTTCGGCCTTGGCGTCGGGCGACTTCACCACGCTGTCCAGCGCGATCTTCAGGCGGCGGACCTCCAGCTTCTCGTCGATGATCCCGTCGCGCGCCTTGACGGCCTTGACGCCATCTTCCGGCCGCGCGATCACGTCCTTCGCCGATTTCGCGAACGCCCGCAGGAAGGCCTTCACGGCCTCGGGGTTGCTCTTCAGGAACTGTTCGGACGCGATGATCGCGTTGCCGTAGAGCTTCACGCCGTACTGCGGGTACGACAGCACCACGATGTCCTCGTCCTTCACGCCGCGCGCGTTCAGGTTCAGGATCGACGTGAACGAGAAGCCGGTGATGGCGTCAAGATCGCCGCGCGCCAGCATGGTCTCGCGCAGCGTGGGGTCCATCGCCTGCCAGTTGAATGCGCCGGCCTGCAGGCCGTTGGCCTTGGCGAAGATCGGGAAGGCGCGGCGGCCGGCATCGAACACCGGGGCGCCAAGCTTCTTGCCGGCCAGATCCTTCGGCGCCTTGATGCCCGACTTCTTCAGCGCCAGCACGGCGGCCGGCGTGTTGTTGTAGACCATCATCACGGCCACGGGGCGGTTCTTCGCGTCGGGATTGTTGCCGTAGAACTCCATCACCGACGCCAGGTCGGCAAAGCCCATGTCGTACGTGCCAGAGGCCACGCGGTTGACCACGTTGCCCGACCCGTTGCCGGCGTCAATGGCCACGTCCAGCTTCTCGGCCTTGTAGTAGCCCTTCTGCTCGCCCAGCAGGAACAGCGCCGACGGGCCTTCGAAGCGCCAGTCGAGCTGGAAGCGGATCTTTGTGGCGGCCTGCGCCTGCGCGGTGCCTGCGCAGAGTGTCGACAGCACCATCGTGGTGCCCAACGCGGTGCACAGCTTCAGCAAATGACGGCGCACGGGGGATTGCGGCATGGACCTTCTCCAGTAGTTGATCTCTCTGGAGGGGGCTTTTCGCAAGGGACGTGCCAGCTTTTCACCATCCCCTCATGCACCGGCACGAGGCGTGCGCGCGGTGCATTGACGAACCATGATTGTGCGCGGCCCGCTGTCGGCAGCCGTTGCCGACAGCAATTGTCGACAATCGTCAGGCGTCCTGCGTGGCGTCGCCGACCTCGATGTCGCGGGCGTCGGCATCGGGCGAACCCTGCGCGGCGTTGCGCGCCTGGATCTGCCACATCTCGGCGTAGCGGCCGTTGGCACGCATCAGGTCGGCATGGGTGCCGCGCTCGACGATGCGCCCGTGGTCCATCACCAGGATCTGGTCGGCGTGGACGACGGTGGACAGCCGGTGCGCGATCAGCAGCGTGGTGCGGTTCTGCGCCAGCCGCATCAGTTCGGCCTGGATGGCCTGTTCGGTGCGCGAGTCCAGCGCCGAGGTGGCCTCGTCGAACACCAGGATCGGCGGGTTCTTGAGCAGCGTGCGGGCGATGGCCACGCGCTGCTTCTCGCCGCCGGACAGCTTCAGGCCCCGCTCGCCCACCGGCGTGTCGTAGCCCTGCGGCAGTTCGCGGATGAAATGGTCGATCTGGGCAGCCTGCGCGGCGGCGATGACTTCCTCGCGCGTGGCCTCGGGCCGGCCATAGGCGATGTTGTAGTAGATGCTGTCGTTGAACAGCACGGTGTCCTGCGGCACGATGCCGATCGACGCCCGCAGCGTGGACTGGCGCACGCGGCGGATGTCCTGGCCGTCCACCTCGATGTCGCCCTGCGTCACGTCGTAGAAGCGAAACAGCAGCCGCGCCAGCGTGGACTTGCCCGATCCGCTGTGGCCCACCACGGCCGTGGTGGTGCCGGCGGCAATCGTGAAATCCACATCGTGCAGGATCACGCGATTCGATTCGTAGCCAAAACCGACGTGGCGGAAGCGTACCTCGGCGCCCTTGACGCGCAGCGGAGGGGCGTCGGGGCTGTCGGCCACCTCCTGGTTGGTGCCCAGCAGCACGAACATGCGGTCCATGTCGGTGGTGGCCTGCTTGATCTCGCGGTAGATCACACCCAGGAAGTTGAGCGGGATGTACAACTGGATCATCAGCGTATTGACCAGCACCAGGTCACCCAGCGTGAGCTTGCCCGCCGCCACGCCCACCGTGGCGCGCCACAGGATCAGGATCAGGCCCGTGGCGATGATGGCCTGCTGGCCGAAGTTCAGGAACGACAACGAATTCTGCGAGCGGATGGCCGCCGCGCGGTAGGTGCGCAGGTTCTCGTCGTAGCGGCGCGCCTCGTATTCCTCGTTGCCGAAATACTTGACCGTCTCGAAGTTCAGCAGCGAGTCGATGGCCTTCTGGTTGGCGCGCGAATCCAGTTCGTTCATCTTGCGCCGGAAGCGCGTGCGCCACTCGGTCACGACGATCGTGAACGTGATGTAGCCCACCAGCGCGCACAGCGTGATGGCCGCGAACCAGATGTCGTAATGCAGGAAGAAGAAGCCGATGACCAGCGACATCTCCACCAGCGTCGGCAGGATGCTGTACAGCGAGTACGAAATCAGCGACTGGATGCCGCGGGTGCCGCGCTCGATGTCGCGGCTCATGCCGCCGGTCTGCCGCTCCAGGTGAAACCGCAGCGACAGCGCGTGCAGGTGCCGGAAGACTTGCAGCGCGATCTCCCGGACCGCGCTCTGCGTCACCTTCGAAAAGAGGATTTCACGCAACTCGGTGAACAGTGAGCCCGACAGCCGCAGCACCCCGTAGGCAATGATCAGGCCGACCGGCACCACCAGCAGCGCCGTGACGTCGCCGGGCTTGATGTCCATCGCGTCGACGAGCTTCTTCATCAGCACCGGCACGCCCAGATTGGCCACCTTGGCAGCCACCAGGCAGGCCAGCGCCAGCATCACGCGCCACTTGTAGTGCCAGACGTAGGGCAGCAGGTTGCGGACGGTCTGCCAGTCGCTGCGGGGCGCACCGGCGCCCTTGAACAATGCATTGGCCGGCTCGGCGGGGGCGGGCTCGGCGGTCGTGGAATAGCGGCGCATACGTTAGAATTCGTGCCAATGCCGCGATTGTCGCAGAGATCGCCAGGTACGGCAGACCGCCGCCTTATTGCCTTATGAATTCCCCGTATTTCCCGCTCTCATCGATCGCCGACATGTCCACTTCCTCCCCCCTCTCCGAACTGCCAGCCGGCAAGAACCCAGCCCTGCGTGTCGTGCCGATGCCCGCCGACGCCAACGTGCACGGCGACGTGTTCGGCGGCTGGATCATGGCCCAGGTGGACATTGCCGGCTCGATTCCGGCGGTGGAGCGTGCCCAGGGCCGCGTGGCCACGGTGGCGGTGAACTCGTTCCTGTTCAAGCACCCGGTGTTCGTGGGCGACCTGGTCAGCTTCTACGCGGACATCGTCAAGACGGGCCGCACCTCGATCACGGTCTCAGTGGAGGTCTACGCGCAACGGATGCGCCACAGCCACGAGATCGTCAAGGTAACGGAAGCCACGCTGACGTACGTGGCCACCGACGAAAGCCGGCAACCGCGCGTGTTGCCGGCCTGATCGGGCCGATGGGACGGGTTGGATTCCCCGCTCCCGAAAGACGGGAGCGGGGAGCACGCCTCAGTCGAACTTCGAGAAATCCGGCTTGCGCTTTTCGAAGAACGCCGTGAACGCCTCCTTGGCTTCCGGGGCCACCAGCATGCGGCGAAACACCTCGCCCTCTTCGGCCATTTTCTTCTCGATGGTCGCCACATCGTCCCCCTTCATCAGCCGCTTGGTCTCGCGCAGTGACGACGCCGGCAGCGCCGCCAGCTTCGCCGCCTGCTGGCGCACGTAGTCCGACAGCTCCGCCACGGGCAGCACCTTCGTCACCAGCCCGATCGCGAATGCTTCCTGCGCGCTGAATGCCTCGCCCAGCAGCAGCTTCTCGGCGGCCCGCTGGTAGCCGACCAGTCGCGGGAGCAGCAGGCTCGACGCGGCCTCGGGGCACAGGCCGAGCTGCGCGAACGGCAACGACAGCTTGGCGGTGTCCGATGCGTAGACCAGGTCGCAATGCAGCAGCAGCGTGGTGCCGATGCCCACGGCCGCGCCGCTCACCGACGCCACCACCGGCTTGGTGGCATGGCTGATGGCGTGCAGGAACTGGAACACCGGCGGCTGGGCGCCGTCACTGCCCTGCGTCGGCGGACGCTTCATGAAGTCCTCCAGATCGTTGCCGGCCGTGAAGATTTCGGGCTTTCCCTCGATCACGATCACGCGCACGGCGTTATCGGATTCGGCGGCGCGCAGTGCGTCGGCCATGGTCTGGTACATGGCGGCCGTAATGGCGTTCTTCTTGTCGATGCGATCGAAACCAATGGTCAGGATGCCCTGGTCGATGCGGGTGGCAATGCTCATGTCTTCCTCGTCTCGGTCGTGATGCAGACTGCCGCTCACACAAACGGTGGCGGCATGTCGGAAAGATAACTGAGGCCGAACGCGCCGGCGCCCACGTTGAGCGCGACGGTCAGGCTCATCGGCGCGAGCATCAGCTCCACGCCATACTTCGCGGCGGTCTCGGCCAGGGACTGCCATGCCGGCCACGATTCCACCTCGTCCAGATCCCCCGCATAGGCGGCGGCCACGGCGGGCGTTAGCAGGCACCGCGCCCGGATGCAGGCTTCCACATGGCCCAGCAGGCGGCGCATGCCCTCCTCTGCGCCGCGCACCTTGGCAATCGCCTCGGTCTCGCCCTGGTGCATGCGGATCACCGGGCGGATATTGAACGCGCTGCCCAGCATGTAGCGGCTCCACGTGATGCTGTTCTCGCCCTTGTGCTTGGCGCGCGTGTACATGTACAGCAGCTCGTCGGGGATCAGGAACATGTGCGCCGCGTCGCGCAGGCGGCTCTCCACGGCGCCGACCACGTCGGAGGCCTTCGCGCCATTGGCGAGCATGCGGGCCGCCTCGCGCACGATCAGCTCCTGGCCGGGGCCGATGGCGCCGGTGTCGATCACGGTCAGGTCGAACAGGCCGCTGCGGCCGGCGTCCTTGCGCAGCTTGAAGCTGCGGGCAACGGTGCCCACCACCGCGCCGGTGGCATTCGCGTAAAGCTTGCTGCGGCTGCTGGCGATGGTCAGCAGGATGGCGCGGTCGCAACCGGCCACGACGTTCTTCAGCAGATGGTCTTCCAGTTCGCGTTCGAGCAGCGGGATCGATTCGGCGTAGTGGTCCTGCTTGCCCACCAGGTACTGGTGGTAGAGGTCCGGCAGCGCGGCCTCGTCGCGCGTGTCGACCACGAAGCGGTCGCCGGCGCGGATGCGGAACGGGATGGTGCGGACGCCCAGCGCGTCCATCATCGAACGCGGCATGTCGCATGCCGCGTCGGCCAGAATGGCGGTCTCCTGCATGTTGTTGTTCTCCTCCGGGTCAGTGCGTCAACGTGTTGGCATCTTCGTGTCCATACATTTCTTCATCTGATCGAAGGTTGGGACAGCCCTGCCCCGGGCTGTCCCTGCGGCGCGTTCAGACGCGCTCGAAGATTCCGGCGGCGCCCATGCCCGTGCCCACGCACATGGTGACCATGCCGTACTTCAGGTTGTGGCGACGCAGCGCGTGCACCACGGTGGCCGAACGGATCGCGCCGGTCGCGCCAAGCGGATGGCCCAGCGCAATGGCGCCGCCCATGCGGTTCACGCGGCCCGGATCGAGTTCCAGGTCACGCATCACCGCCAGCGACTGCGCGGCGAACGCCTCGTTCAGCTCGATCCACTCGATCTGGTCCTGCGTCAGGCCACCGGCCTTCAGCGCGGCCGGAATCGCAGCCTTCGGGCCGATCCCCATGATCTCCGGCGGCACGCCGCGCACCGCGAACGATACGAAGCGGGCCAGCGGCACCAGGTTGAACTGCTTGAGGATCTTTTCCGAGACCAGGATCAGCGCACCGGCACCATCCGACGTCTGCGAGCTGTTGCCGGCCGTCACGCTGCCCTTGTTGGCGAACACCGGGCGCAGCTTGGCCAGGCCTTCCACCGACGTATCGGGGCGTGGACCCTCGTCCAGCGAGATAGTACGCGTCTTGACGCTGACCTGGCCAGTGGCAAGGTCCGGGAACCTCTCGACTACCTCGATCGGGGTAATTTCGTCGTTGAATTCGCCGGCCTGCTGCGCGGCGATGGCCTTCTGGTGCGACGCCAGCGCGAACGCGTCCTGGTCTTCGCGGCTCACCTGCCATTGCGTGGCCACCTTCTCGGCCGTCAGGCCCATGCCGTAGGCAATGCCCACGTTCTCGTCGCGCTCGAAGATCGACGGCGACATCGACGGCGAGTTGCCCATCATCGGCACCATGCTCATCGATTCGATGCCGGCGGCAATCATCACGTCGGATTCGCCCACGCGGATGCGGTCGGCCGCCATGGCCACGGCCGACAGGCCCGAGGCGCAGAAGCGGTTCACCGTAATGCCACCCACCGTATTGGGCAGGCCGGACAGCAGCGCGCCGATACGCGCCACGTTCAGGCCCTGCTGGGCTTCGGGAATGGCGCAGCCAACGATGGCGTCTTCGATCAGCGCCGGGTCCAGGCCCGGCACCTGGGCCACCGCGGCCTTCAGGATCGAGGCCAGCAGGTCGTCGGGGCGGGTGTTCTTGAACGCGCCCTTCGGGGCCTTGCCAATCGGCGAACGGGTAGCCGCAACGATGTAGGCGTCTTGCAGTTGTTTCATGATGTCGGTTCCTCGTTGGCGGATTAGTTGCGCACCGGCTTGCCCGTCTGCAGCATGCCCATGATGCGCTCCTGCGTCTTGCCGTTGCCCAGCAGGTCGATGAACGCCTTGCGTTCCAGCGCCAGCAGCCAGTCTTCGCTGACCAGCGAGCCCGCCTCCACGTCGCCACCGCACACCACTTCGGCAATGCGCGACGCGATCAGGAAATCGTGCGCCGAGATGAAGTTGCCGTCGCGCATGTTGACGAGCGATGCCTTGATCGTGGCGATGCCCGAGCGGCCAGCCACCGGAATCAGCTGGCCCGGCAGCGGCGCGCGGTAGCCGGCATTGGCCAGCGCGCGCACCTCGCTCTGCGCCACGTACAGCAGTTCGTGGACGTTGTAGACGATGGTGTCGGTCGGCTGCACGTAGCCCATCTTCTGCGCGTCGAGCGCCGACGTCGACACCTTGGCCATCGCGGCCGCCTGGAAGCGGTTGGTGACGAAATTCAGGTAGTTCGTGCTGCCGGCAGCCTGCGCCGCCTTCGCCGCCGCAATCGCGGCTTCCTTCAGGCCGCCGCCGGCCGGCACCAGGCCCACGCCCACTTCCACCAGGCCCACGTAGCTTTCCATCGCCACCACGCGCTTGGCCGAATGCAGCATCAGTTCGCAGCCGCCGCCCAGCGCGATACCCGACACGGCCGGCACCACCGGCACCGCCGCGTACTTCACGCGCATCATGGTGTCCTGGAACTTCTTCACGAACGGCTCGATGCCCTTGGCACCGCCCATCATGAAGGCCGGCATCGCGGCCTCCAGATTCGCACCGGCCGAGAACGGACCGCCCGGCGCGCCCAGCTGCAGCGACGTCGGCTGCCAGACCACCAGGCCCTTGTACCCGGCTTCGGCCAGGTCCACGGCGCGCACGATGGTGTCGAGCACGTCCGGGCCAATCGTGTTCATCTTGCTCTTGAACGAGATGACCAGCACATCGTCGGCGCCTTCGCTGGTCCAGATGCGCGCACCGTCGTTCTCTTCGATGGTCTTGCCGGCGCGACGCGGGTCGGCGGCATCGGTGCCCTTGATGGCGGCACGGAACACCTGGCGCTCGTAGACCGGCAGCGCGGCACGCTTGACGAAGCTGCTGGTCGCCGGCGACCACGAGCCCTGTGCCGTATGCACGCCGCCGTTGTCGGCAACCGGGCCTTGCATCACCCAGGCCGGCAGCGTCACATTGGCCAGCGCCTTGCCTGCGTCGATGTCTTCCTTGACCCACTGCGCCACCTGCGTCCAGCCGGCGGCCTGCCAGTCCTCGAACGGACCCGAGTTCCAGCCGAAGCCCCAGCGAATCGCGAGGTCGATGTCGGCGGCCGACCCGGCGATCTGTTCCAGATAGACGCCGATGTAGTGGAACACGTCACGGAACACGGCCCACAGGAACTGCGCCTGCGGGTTGGTCGATTCGCGCAGCAGCCTGATGCGCTCGGCAGGATCCTTCTTGAGCATGCGCACGACGATCTCGTCGGCCTTCTTGCCCGAATCCACGTACTGGCCGGTCTTGGCGTCCAGCACCTTGATGGCCTTGCCTTCCTTCTTGTAGAAGCCCGCACCGGTCTTCTGGCCCAGCGCGCCGGCATCCACGAGGCCCTTCAGCACGGCCGGCGTCTTGTAGACGGCCGCGAACGGGTCGCCGCCCAGGCCGTCCTGCATGGTCTTGATCACATGCGCCATCGTGTCCAGGCCCACCACATCGGCGGTCCGGAACGTGGCCGACTTGGCGCGGCCCAGCTTGGTGCCGGTCAGGTCGTCGACGATATCGAACGGAATGCCGTACTTTTCGGCTTCGGCGAACACCGCCAGGATCGAGAAGATCCCCACGCGGTTGGCGATGAAGTTCGGCGTGTCCTTGGCACGCACCACGCCCTTGCCGAGCGTGGTGGTCAGGAACGCTTCCAGGCGGTCCAGGATTTCCGGCTTCGTGGTGGCGGTCGGGATCAGTTCCACCAGATGCATGTAGCGCGGCGGATTGAAGAAGTGCACGCCGCAGAAGCGCGCCTTCAGGCCGGCGTCGAAACCGTCCGACAGCGCCGTGATCGACAGGCCCGATGTATTCGTCGCGAAGATCGCGTTCGGCGCCAGGTGCGGCGCCACCTTCTTGTAGAGATCGTGCTTCCAGTCCATGCGTTCGGCGATCGCCTCGATCACCACATCGCATTCCTTGAGCAGTTCGATATCGTCCTCGTAGTTGGCCGCGCGGATCAGGCCCGCTTCGTCCTTGATGCCCAGCGGCGCCGGCGACAGCTTCTTGAGGTTTTCGATGGCACGCAGGGCGATGCCATTCTTGGGGCCTTCGTTGGCCGGCAGGTCGAACAGCACCACGGGCACGCGGGCGTTGACCAGGTGGGCGGCGATCTGCGCCCCCATGACGCCGGCACCCAGCACGGCGACTTTCTTGACGATGAAATTGGACATGCGCGCTCCTAGAGTCGTGAGCGTTTGGGAGAGAGTTTTGCGTGCGTTCGGTTTTCTCCCCGCTCCTGCGAGGCGGGAGCGGGGAGCGACACCATCAGTCAATGCAGACCGTCAGAACAGATCGGCGTCCAGCGCCATCAGCGTGGCCGAACCGGCACGCGCCTTGCGGATTTCGGCGGCGGTTTCCGGCAGCAGCTTGGCAAAGTAGAAACGCGCGGTGGCCAGCTTGCTGACGTAGAACTTGTCGCCGCTGCCCTGTTTCTCCAGCGCGATCTTGGCCATGCGGGCCCAGAAGTACGAAAACACCAGGTGGCCCACCACGCGCAGGTACGGCACGGCTGCCCCGCCCACCTCGTCGGGGTTGCCCATCGCCTTCATGCCGATTTCCATCGTGAGCTTCTGCACCTTGTCGCCGATGTCGGCCAGCGGGTTCACGAATTCCTGCATGGCTTCGTTGGTGCCTTCTTCCTCGACGAACTGCTGCACGATCTTGCCGAAGGCCTTCAGCTTGGCGCCCATGTCGCCCAGGATCTTGCGGCCCAGCAGGTCCAGCGACTGGATCGTGTTGGTGCCTTCGTAGATCATGTTGATGCGCGCATCGCGCACGTACTGCTCCATGCCCCATTCGGCGATGTAGCCGTGGCCGCCGAACACCTGCATGCCTTCGTTGGTCGACGTGAAGGCGTTGTCGGTCAGGAAGGCCTTGATCACCGGCGTCAGCAGCGCCACCAGATCGGCGGCTTCCTTGCGCACCGACTCGTCGGGGTGCGACAGTTCGCGGTCGATCTGCAGCGCGGTCCAGTAGCTGAACGCGCGGCCGCCTTCCGCGTAGGCCTTCTGCGTCAGCAGCATGCGGCGCACGTCCGGATGCACGATGATCGGGTCGGCCGCCTTCTCGGGCGCCTTGGGGCCGGTCAGCGCGCGCATCTGCAGGCGGTCCTTGGCGTAGGCAAGCGAGTTCTGGTAGGCCACTTCGGTCAGGCCCAGGCCTTGCGCGCCCACGCCCAGGCGGGCCGCGTTCATCATCACGAACATGGCGTTGAGGCCCTTGTTGGCCTCGCCTACCAGCCAGCCGCGCGCGCCGTCCAGGTTCATCACGCAGGTGGCGTTGCCGTGGATGCCCATCTTGTGCTCGATCGAGCCGCACTTGATGCCGTTGCGCTCGCCCGGGTTGCCGCTGGCGTCGGGGATGAACTTCGGTACGACGAACAGCGAGATACCCTTGGTGCCTTGCGGGGCGTCCGGCAGGCGCGCCAGCACCAGGTGGATGATGTTCTCGGCCAGGTCGTGTTCGCCGGCCGAGATGAAGATCTTGGTGCCCGTGATCGCGTACGAGCCGTCGGCCTGCGGTTCGGCCTTCGAGCGCAGGATGCCCAGGTCGGTGCCGCAGTGCGGCTCGGTCAGGCACATCGTGCCCGTCCACACGCCCGACACCAGCTTGGGCAGGTAGGTCTGCTTCAGTTCCGGCGTGCCGTGCGCGTGCAGCGCCTCGTAGGCGCCGTGCGACAGGCCGGGGTACATCGTCCATGCCTGGCCGGCCGAGTTCAGCATCTCGTACAGCGCGTTGTTGACGATGATCGGCAGGCCCTGGCCGCCGAACTCGGGGTCGCAGGCCAGCGCGGGCCAGCCGGCCTCGACATACTGCTGGTAGGCTTCCTTGAAGCCCTTGGGTGCGCGCACCACGCCGTCGCCGACGTAGGTGCAGCCTTCGCGGTCGCCGGGCTGGTTCAGCGGGAACACCACGTCCGCGCAGAACTTGCCGGCTTCTTCGATAACCTGGTTGATGGTGTCCGCGTCGATGTCCGCGTGTCGCGGCATCGCCTTGAGTTCGGCTTCTGCGCCGAGCAGTTCGTGGAGCACGAACTGCATGTCGCGCAACGGTGCGGTGTACTGGCCCATCAAAGACTCCTTGGAGGTTTGCTTAGTGCCGCCACACGCGCATGCCGCACGCCCTGGAGGGGACGCGTGCGACCGTTGCCCGGGGGCGGCTCAGGTACGGTAAGACTGAATCAGTTTGTTGAGCGCGACCATGGCAAGCTCGGCACTGTCCGGCAGGCGCAGAAATCGGGCGTCATGATGCAAGCCTAGTTCAAGGCTGTACATCTCGAACAGCATCAGGCGCGGATCGCAATCCGCGCGCAGGTGCCCCTCTTCCTTGGCCTGATCGATGGCACGCAACAGCGCGGCCCGCCAGATGGTGACGCTCTTGACCAGCTCGTCACGCACCGGGCTTTCCGCGCGGTCGTCGTACTCGACCGCCCCGCTGATGTAGATGCAACCCGTGGTGACTTCCTGGATGCGCTTTTCCATCCAGCGCCGCACCATCGACCACAGGCGAGGCAGACCGCGCGGCTCCTGCAGCGAGGGGTAGAACACCTCCTGCTCGAACCGTCGGTGATACTCGCGCACCACTTCCACCTGCAGGTCTTCGCGCGAACCGAAATGCGCGAACACGCCGCTCTTGCTCATCTGCATGCGTTCCGCGAGCAGGCCGATGGTCAGACCTTCCAGCCCGTCGCGGGACGACAGTTCCAGTGCGGCATCGAGAATCGCCACGCGCGTCATCTCACCCTTTCGCAAGGGCGTGGGCGCGGCGGCGGATTCAAGACGAACTGACTGGTGTCGCATGGTTTTCTCTCCGTTCTCTGCAGCATCCCGCGGATGCCGTTTCCTGGCTTGACGCTGCTTTCGGCAGGCGCCGCGACAGCAAACCGCCATCGCAAATGCACGAAGTCTAAGCCAAAAAAGAACGGTCGTTCAGATTATTCTGGCGAGGCCGACTGGCATCAAGTATTTAATTAGACCCGTGTTTCTAAACACGCGGCCCCGATGGCGCCGGCCCGGGCGCACGTTGCGACGCATTGCAGCAACGGCTTAAAAACCGCCTGGGATCGCGGCATCCGCGCGAGCGGCCATGGCAGCAGCGCGGCAGGGCACCATGTTACCGTGTGACGCCTTGCCGGCGCCTCAGTAGCGCCCCGTCACGCCCGCGATGACGACGCCGACACGCAACACGTAGTAGGCCGCCCAATTGGCAAAGCGTCGCAAACGCGGCAGCCGGGCGTGCACCTCGGGCATCACCCGCGCGCTGCGCTGGACCATGGCGCGCTCCAGCCGGACGCGCAGCGTATTGGCGAATGCGGCGTCATAGACCGCCACATTCGCCTCGCGCGCCAACAGCAGGCTGAACGGGTCCATGTTGCTCGACCCCACGGTGGCCCACGTATCGTCCACCACCGCCACCTTGGCGTGCAGGAAGCTTTCCTCGTACTCGTAGATTTCGACGCCGGCCTCCAGCAGCCGCGCATAGAGCGCGTGCGTGGCGTAGTGCTGGAGCCGGTATTCGACCATGCCCTGCAGCAGCAGCCGCACCCGCACGCCGCGCTCGCGGCAGGCCAGCAGCGCGCGCCGCATCTTGTGGCCGGGCAGGAAGTAGGCATTGGCCAGGATCACGTCGTGGCGCGCCGAGCCCAGCGCGTACAGGTATTCGCGTTCGATGGTGCGGCGATTGCGCAGGTTGTCGCGCAGCAGCAAGGCGGCCGGCACCCCGTCGGCCTGGACGTCACTCCGCGCCTGCCGCGCACCGCGCGTCAGCGCCTCCACTTCGGCAAACGCGTTCGCGGTTTCACGCAGGCCGCGCCGTTGTGCGATGCGAAACCAGAGGCGGGCAGAAGCCAGCGCGATCTGCGCCACCAGCGGCCCGCGCACGCGCACCGCGAAATCGTAGCGCGGCCCCAGTTCCGGCAGATCGATCGGCCCGTGGTTGTGGTCGTCGATGATATTGATGCCGCCGACGAACGCCACCTTGCCGTCGATCACGGCGATCTTGCGATGGAGCCGCCGCAGGTGGCGCCGCGCAAACTTGAATCCGCGCATCGGTCGGTAGATTTCGACATTGACGCCGCCGGTGCGCAGGCGGTCCAGCAGCGCGGCGGGCATGTCGCCGGCGCCAAACCCGTCCACCACCAGCCTCACATCGACGCCGCGCCGGGCGGCGCCAATCAGCGCATCGCCGACCCGTGTGCCCACGTCGTCGTCGGCATAGATATAGGTCTCCACCACCACGTGGCCCTGCGCAGCATCGATGGCGGAAATCAGCGCCGGAAAGAACTCCTGGCCGTTACAGAGGAGATCGACGAGATTGTCCGGCACCGGGCTGCCACGACGGCGCACCCAGCGCATCAGCCTGGCCTTGGCATGGGCGCCGGCGGTGCGCAACTCGTGGACGGACCCGCTGAGGCCGGGCGGCGCGGGCGGCGGCGCGGCGGCTTCCGCGGGCGCCTGCCGCCCATCGGGCACCCCGGGCACCTCGGGCACCTCGGGCACCTCGGGCACCCCGGGCACCCCGGGCACCTCGGGCGCATCGGGGTTCCGGGGCAATTCGGGTTCGGCGCGATCGTAGATCCGTGACATGGCTCGATTATCGGGCAACGGGCGGCTCCTGCACATGGCCCGGCCGAACTCTGCTATTGTCGGGCCATTGTGACGCCCAACAGGGAAAGCATTGTGAAGGTATTCGGTATCGCCGGTTCCTCGGGCAGCGGCAAGACGACGCTGCTGGACCAGTTGATCCCCCGCTTCGTGGCCGCCGGCCAGCGCGTCGCCGGCATCAAGCACACGCACCACGGTTTCGATCCGGACACGCCAGGCAAGGATTCGTGGCGGATGCGCCAGGGTGGCTGCGAGAACGTCGTACTGGTGGGCGCCCGCCACCTGACGCTGATGCGCCACTATCCGGAAGACAAGCCGTCGCCCGAAATCGGCGAAGCGCTGGCGGTGCTGCCGCCCGATACCGACCTGGTGATGGTCGAGGGCTACAAATGGAGCGATTTCCCCAAGCTCGAAATCTATCGGCCTGCCAACGGCAAGGCGCCGCTCTGGCCCGAAGTGCCGGGCGTGGTGGCCGTGGCCACCGATGCGATGGACCAGGTGGCCGGGCAGACTACGCTCCCCGTGATCGACCTGGCCGACGCGGAGGCCATCTACCGCTGGATCCGCGACTACCTGGCATCGCACTGACGCCAGATTCAGGGGGTGTACCGGCCCCTGCGCTGTCTTTCCGCCTTACGCTTCCGGAATCGCCACGCGGTGCGCCAGCTCGGCCATCAGCGGCACATGATCCGATCGCTGCGCCCATTCGCGCCCCGTGAGCGCCTGCGTGCGTTCGATATCGAAACCGCGCACGTAAATGCGGTCAAGCTGCCACCACGGCATATGGCTCGGAAAGGTATGAATGCGCCCGTTCTTGGCATGGGCCGATTCCACGGCATTCAGCGTGTTGCAGATACGGGTATCGAGCTTGTGGTTCCAGTCGTTGAAGTCGCCGGCAATGACCAGCGGGGCGTGGTCGGGCACCACTGACCGCACCCGGTCCACCAGCGCGCTGGCCTGCCGCACCCGGCTACGCGCAAACAGCCCGAAATGCACGCAAATCAGATGGGCCTCCACGCCGTTGATGTCTGCCACGGCGTGCAGCAGCCCGCGCTGTTCGAAGCGGTGATCCGAAATATCGAGATTTTCCGACATCAGGATCGGATGCCGCGACAGGATTGCGTTGCCGTGGTGCCCGTGCTCGTACACGGCGTTGCGGCCGTAGACCGAATGCGGATAGGCGTCGGTGGCCAGGTAGTTGAGCTGGGTGTGATCGGGGTCGAACAGTTCGGCGGCGATCAGGCGGTCGTTGCGATCCTGCACTTCCTGCAGAAACACGATATCGGCGTTCATCGACTGCAGGCCCGTGCGCACGCTCTGGATACGCGGCTTGCCCGAGAACCCCTTCACGCCCTTGTGGATGTTGTAGGTCACGACGCGCAGTTTCATCGCGCATCCCCGCGTACGGCCCCGGCTTCCACGCCCTGCGCCCCGGCCATACGCCAGGCCAGTTGGCGCACCGCCTCCGCGTTGCTGCTGGAAAAACAGCGTTCGGCGGCTGCCTGCCATGGCAGCCACTCGAACTGTAGGTGCTCGCGCGGCGCCAGCGTCACCGGCAGCGGCTCCGGTACACACAGGCCGAACCAGTGCTCGGTATTACGGGTGACGCCGGGCGCATAACGATGGCGCCACTGGGGGTAGATTTCGTAGTCGATCGTATGCCGCCAGTCGGTCAACCGGTAGTGGCTGGCCACGATGCCGGTTTCCTCGGCAACTTCGCGGGCTGCGGTCGCCATCAGGGGCTCGTCTTCGGCATCAAGGCTGCCCGTCACCGATTGCCAGAAGCCTGGCCGGTCGGCACGCTCGATCAACAGGACTTGCAGGTCTGGCGTATGTATGACGACCAGTACCGATTCGGGAATCTTGTAGCGCATGGGGCGGTGGAGGCAACAGACCCCAAGCATAGCGCAGCGGCGCCGCCTCCGGCGTCATCCGCTGTCTGAATACCGCGATGTGGAATCAGGCGACGGTCTGCTCGCCCGCGGCCCGGGGCGTCAGGTAGTGACCGCCGGGGACCGGGCTGGCAACGCCGTCCGGCCCCGTGCCGGGCAGGCTGCCCAGCCAGGTATCGAAGACCTCGGGCGAATCGCCGTGACCCCAGGCGGCGCGCAATTGCTGCATCAGCGGCGCCAGCGCCTGGGTATAGCGCTGCGAGGCCACATGGGCATGTTCGGCCAGCGCATCGGTGCTTTCACGCACCTGGGCGGCCAGTTCCGCGCGTTCCTGGCCGATTTCCTTCTCGCGCATGCCAAGCTGGTTGTACTTCTGGATCAGGAACCGCTGGTAATCGCCCGCCTCCACGCCTTGCGCGGCCTGGGCATTGACCTGTTCGAAGCGCAGCACGATGCTCGCCGTTTCCTGCTCGACATGGGCGGCCTCGGCGTTCACCTGCTGCAGGGCTTCCTGCAGGCGGAGCGCCTCGCGCCGATGGGTCTGCAGGCGCGTCGCTTCGTCGTCAAACGTGCGTTGGGCGGTCAGGTAGGCCTGCACCACGGGCTGCGGCGCCACCACAAGCAGCGGGTCAGCACCGCCGGCGCGCCGGCCCGACAGCAGCGCGTCCTCTGCCAGCCGCAGGTTGCCGACATCTTCCAGCCAGCGGCCGCGGGCCATCACGGTTGCCACGGTGTCCAGCGCCAGCTTGCGCAGGGCATCGGCACGCTGCGCGGCCACGGGGCCCTCGCCCTGCACGGGCTGGGAGAAATCGGAAAGCGGCTGCGCGTTCTGCACGGCATGCGCGATATCGGGCACGCACGCCGCCACGGTTGTCGCCACCGATTCCGACATGGCCTGGGCCGACTTGCGCACCGCGCGGCGCAGCTCGAAGCGCGCCAGCAGCATCATGAGCAGCCCGGCCACCAGCCAGGTCAGGATGGTTTCCGCATGGGCCAGCACGAAGGCCCGGATCATTTCCGTATCGAGTTGCAGCATCTGGTGTTGTCCTCCCACGTCACGACCGGCCTTTCGGGTGGGCCGGCTTCGCGCGCATCAGGCAGAAAGACATCATCGGGGATCGCTTCGTTCCGGGTGGTAACAAATGGAAACGCATCCTTGCGCCGAAAACAAAAAAGCCGCGCGGGCGCGCGGCTTTTCGTACCGGAACCGGAATGATCCGGCTGCGGGTCGGGCGATCAGGCAGTCGTCTTCGGCTCTTGCGCGCGCAGACGGATATGCAGTTCGCGCAGTTGCTTCTCGTCGACCGAGCTCGGGGCCTGCGTCAGCAGATCCTGGGCACGTTGCGTCTTCGGGAAGGCGATCACGTCGCGGATCGAATCGGCACCGGCCATCATCGTCACGATACGGTCCAGGCCGAAAGCCAGGCCACCGTGCGGCGGCGCACCATATTGCAGTGCGTCCAGCAGATAGCCGAACTTGGCGCGGGCTTCCTCGTCGCCGATCTTCAGCGCGCGGAACACCTTGCTTTGCACGTCCTCGCGGTAGATACGGACCGAGCCGCCGCCCATTTCCCAGCCGTTCAGCACCATGTCGTAGGCCTTGGCGATGCACTTGCCCGGGTCGGTTTCCAGGTACTGCAGGTGCTCGTCCTTGGGGCTCGTGAACGGATGGTGCATGGCCACCCAGCGGGCGTCTTCCTCGTCGTACTCGAACATCGGGAAGTCGATCACCCACAGCGGCTTCCAGGTGTCCTCGAACAGGCCGGTGCTCTTGCCGAATTCCGAATGGCCGATCTTCAGGCGCAGCGCGCCGATGGCGTCGTTGACCACCTTGGCCTTGTCGGCGCCAAAGAAGATGATGTCGCCGTCCTTGGCTTCGGTGCGCTTCAGGATTTCGGCAATCGACGCATCGTGCAGGTTCTTCACGATCGGCGACTGCAGGCCGTCACGGCCCTTGGCCACTTCGTTGACCTTGATCCAGGCCAGGCCCTTGGCGCCGTAGATCGCCACGAACTGGGTGTAGGCATCGATCTCGCCACGCGAGATGGCGCTGCCGCCCGGCACGCGCAGGCCCACCACACGACCGTTGTCGCTGTTGGCCGGGCCCGAGAACACCTTGAAGTCGACGTCCTTCATGACGTCGGTCAGTTCGGTGAATTCCAGCTTGACGCGCAGGTCGGGCTTGTCCGAGCCAAAGCGGGCCATGGCTTCGCGGAACTCCATCACCGGGAACTTGGAGACCAGGTCCACGTCGATGGCGTTCTTGAACACGGTGCGCATCATGTCCTCGAACAGGTCACGGATCTCCTGTTCGGTCAGGAACGACGTTTCGCAGTCGATCTGGGTGAATTCGGGCTGGCGGTCGGCGCGCAGGTCCTCGTCACGGAAGCACTTGGTGATCTGGTAGTAGCGGTCGAAGCCCGAGACCATCAGCATCTGCTTGAAGATCTGCGGCGACTGCGGCAGCGCGAAGAAGTGGCCCGGGTTCACGCGCGACGGCACCAGGTAGTCGCGGGCGCCTTCGGGCGTGCTCTTGCCCAGCATCGGGGTCTCGATGTCGATGAAACCCTGTGCGTCCAGGTACTTGCGCACTTCCATGGCGACCTTGTAGCGCAGGCGCAGGTTGTATTGCATCTGCGGACGGCGCAGATCCAGCACGCGGTGCGTGAGGCGCGTGGTTTCCGACAGGTTGTCGTCGTCCAGCTGGAACGGCGGCGTGACCGACGGGTTCAGGACGGTCAGCTCGTGGCACAGCACCTCGATCTTGCCCGAGGTCAGGTTGCTGTTCTCGGTGCCGGCCGGACGCGGGCGCACCTTGCCCACCACGCGGATGCAGAATTCGTTGCGGATCTCTTCCGCGGCCTTGAACATCTCCGGACGGTCCGGATCGCACACCACCTGCACCAGCCCTTCACGGTCGCGCAGATCGACGAAGATCACGCCGCCATGGTCGCGACGGCGCTGCACCCAGCCCGTCAGGGCCACTTCCTGGCCGGTCAGTTGTTCGGTCACCAGACCGCAGTAATGTGTACGCATGGAAGACATAGGAGAGAGTCCCTGTAATGCACGGCCGCCAGGCAGCCGCGCGCAAATTCAGTTGGTATGGGTGTCGGCGACTTCGTCGGCAACCAGCGCGCCGTCGTCCGCGCGGGCATCGCCGCCGGTGCGGCGCGGCAGGTCGGTCGGCGCCACCACGCCCATCGACACGATGTACTTCAGCGCCGCGTCAACGGTCATGTCGAGTTCGATGGTGTCTGCCTTCGGCATCATCAGGAAGAAGCCCGACGTCGGGTTCGGCGTCGTCGGCACATACACGCTGACGTATTCACCCTGCAGGTGATTCTGCACGTCGCCGCCCGGACGTCCGGTCAGAAACGCGATCGTCCACGACCCTTCGCGCGGATACTGCACCAGCAGCGCCTTGCGGAACGCATTGCCCGACGACGACAGCAGCGTGTCCGACACCTGCTTCACGCTGGTATAGATCGGCCCCACCACCGGGATATGGCCCAGCAACGCTTCCCACCAGCGCACCAGGCGCTGGCCGATGAAGTTGTGCGTCAGCACGCCCACCAGCAGGATGAACAGCAGGGTCAGGATGGCGCCCAGCCCCGGGATGCGGCGCCCGAAGATGTTTTCGGGCTGCCACGCCAGCGGCAGCAGGGCCATGCTCTGGTCCATCGTGCCGATGATCAGGTTGAGCACCCACAGCGTGATGCCCAGCGGCACGAGCACGAGCAGACCGGTCAGGAACCAGGTCTTGATGGCGGACGTTTTCTTGGTAGCCACGGCTTGCCGGCGCTCAGTTGCTGCTGGCGGCCGGCGTGGCCGGTGCCGCAGGCGCGGCAGCCGGGGCGGCCGGCGCGGCATCGGCTGCCGCCGAACCAGCAGGGGCGCTGGCCGGGGCGCTGGTGCCGCCGCTGCCGCCACGGAAATCCGTCACGTACCAGCCCGAGCCCTTGAGCTGGAAGCCGGCTGCGGTCAGTTGTTTCTTGAAGGTCCCGGCGGTGCCGCAGGATGGGCAGTCCGTGAGCGGGGCATCGCTCATCTTCTGCAGCACATCGCGCCCGTGGCCGCAGGCGTCGCAACGGTAGGCATAGATCGGCATGGTTCTTTCGTGGAATCTGAAACGTAAAGCAGGTAAGTGGCTGCGCCCCGTCGGATCGACAAGGGCCTGCGCACGAAAATACCCGCGCGGCGGTGCAAAGCCGTTGATTATAAACCGTCGGCGAGGCGTCTACCGGCAGGAAATGCGGGGTTTCGGGGGCGTAATCGTCACGATTTCACACCCGCGCTTAAAAGTTAAGCAATATGCACTTCGCGGACGGGGGGCCGGTCGCTGATCCATTGCGGCAGCAGGGACCCGAACACCATGCCACTAATAGAGAACAGCAACCCCACCATCTGGGGCGGCACGGTGGCGTCGGCGAAGGCCACCTCGCAGGTCAGCCACGAGGTCAGGCCGAGCACGATGGCCAGCAGCCCCCCCTGGCGCGTGGCCGGCTTCCAGAACAGGCCGAAAGCGAGCGGCACGAACGCCGACACCAGCGTCACCTTGTAGGCGTTTTCCACCATGTGGAAGATCGACAGGTGCGAATTCAGCGCGAACAGCGTTACCAGCGTGGTAAAGACCAGCACCACCGCCTGCATCACGCGCAGGAACTGCTTGTCGCTCAAATGGCGGAAATACGGGCGCAGGATGTTCTCCGCGAACGTCACGGACGGCGCCAGCAACGTGGCCGACGCGCAGCTCTTGATGGCGGACAACAG
The DNA here is from genome assembly GCF_900104095.1 of Ralstonia sp. 25mfcol4.1. GTDB lineage: Bacteria > Pseudomonadota > Gammaproteobacteria > Burkholderiales > Burkholderiaceae > Cupriavidus. Next base: position 593,793 of record NZ_FNJO01000002.1, read on the forward strand.
CGCGCCGAAGAACATCACCTGCGCGAACATCGGCGCGTGGTTCAGGATCAGTTGCGGCAGGATCAGCTGCGAATCCGAATTGATGTACTTCTCGACCATCTGCGGGTCGATCAGCGTGGCCGAATAGGCCAGGAACATCGGGATGAAGGCAAAGAAGAAGTACAGTACGCCGCCCAGGACCGAGGCGCGGCCGGCGATCTGCTCGGTTTTCGACGAAGTCACGCGCTGGAACACGTCCTGCTGTGGAATCGAGCCAAGCATCATGGTGAACAGGGCCGCAGCAAACCCGATGATCTGCACCAGATCCAGCGACGGCAGGAACTCGAACTTGCCGGCCGCCGCCGCGTGCGACACCACGGCCGTCACGCCGCCGGCCTGGCCGCTCACCTCGTAGCCGATATAGAGCATGCCGATCACGATGATGATCATCTGGATGAAGTCGGTCACGGCCACCGACCACATACCGCCGAACAGCGTATAGACCAGCACGCTGGCCGCGCCGATCATCATCCCGGCTTCCTGCGACAGCGCGCCGTCCGACACGGTATAGAACACGAGGCCCAGCGCCTTGATCTGCGCCGCCACCCAGCCCAGGTAGGACACGACGATGCAAAGCGTGGTCAGCACTTCGGCCAGCCGGCCGTAGCGGTTGTGATAGTAGTCGCCGATCGTCAGCAGGTTCATCCGGTACAGCGGCCGGGCGAAGAACAGACCGACGAGGATCAGGCAGAGCGACGAACCGAAGGGGTCGGACACCACCCCCGACAGTCCTTCCTTCAGGAAGACGGCCGGGATGCCGAGCACGGTTTCAGAGCCAAACCATGTGGCGAACACCGTGGCGGTGACGATGTAGAACGGCAGGCTGCGGCCCGCGACGGCGAAGTCGGCGGTGCCCTTGACGCGCAGTGCCGCCCACAGGCCGATGCCGACCGAGATAACCCAATAGATGATGACGAACCAGATCAGCATGCCGCTGCCCATCCCAAATAGCCAGAAATGCCCTGGTGGCGAAAAACCGAATGCCGGCCGGATGCCTTGGAACGAGCCAGGCAGACCCCGCCCGGAGTCCAATTCATCGGTCGGGGCCGCTGGCGCCCGGGAGGGGGCATAGGCGGTCGTAGCCGAATCAAAACGCGGATTATAGCGACGCAGACTCCCCGGGATGAAAAAAATTCCCCGGGGCGCGGTCAAATCCCCACACTCGCACCGGCACGGTGCAGCGCGGGGCGCACGGCACCTGGCGCAGCCTTACCAGTAGCCCGCCCAGGCCAGCGCCTGCACGATCACGATGCCCGCCAGAAAGCCGCCCATCAGCATCAGCGCGGTGGAAAGCCGGCGGTTGGTGCGGCGCTGCTCGTGCACCAGCTGCGTCAGCAGGCGCTCCTGCTCACCGTTGTCCACCAGCGCACGGCGCTCCAGGAACTGGTGCGCCAGCCGCGGGAAGTCAGGCAGCATCTTGGCCCATTGCGGGGCTTCGACCTTGACGCGCTCCCAGGCGCCCTGCCAGCCGACCTGCTGGTACATCCAGCGTTCCAGGAACGGCTTCGCGGTCTTCCAGAGGTCCAGATCGGGGTCCAGCTGGGTGCCCAGTCCTTCGATATTGAGCAGCGTCTTCTGCAGCAGCACCAGCTGTGGCTGGATTTCGACGTTGAACCGGCGTGACGTCTGGAACAGGCGCATGAGCACCATGCCCAGCGAGATCTCACGCAACGGCTTGTCGAAATAGGGTTCGCAGCAGGCGCGCACCGCCGATTCCAGCTCCTCGACGCGTGTCTCCGGCGGCACCCAGCCCGACTCCACGTGCAGCAGCGCCACACGGTGGTAGTCGCGGCGGAAGAAGGCGATGAAGTTCTGTGCCAGATAGTTCTTGTCGAACTCGGACAGCGCGCCGACGATGCCGAAGTCCAGCGCGATATACCGGCCGAAGGTCTCCGGCTGCACCGACACCAGGATGTTGCCCGGGTGCATGTCGGCGTGGAAGAAGCCGTCGCGGAATACCTGCGTGAAGAAGATCTCCACGCCTTCCTCGGCCAGCTTGTGCATGTCGACGCCGGCGGCCTTCAGCGATTCGGTGCGCGAGATCGGGATGCCGTGCATCCGCTCCATCGTGAAGACGGTGCTGGTACACCAGTCCCAGAACACCTCGGGCACGCACAGCAGGTCGCTGTCGGCAAAGTTTCGGCGCAGCTGGCTGGCGTTGGCCGCCTCGATCATCAGGTCCAGTTCGTCGTGCAGGTACTTGTCGAATTCGGCCACCACCTCGCGCGGCTTCAGGCGGCGGCCGTCGACCCACACGCGCTCCAGCCACGTGGCCATGTCGCGCATCAGCGCCAGGTCGCTGTCGATCACGGGCAGCATGCCGGGCCGCAGCACCTTTACGGCCACCTCGCGGCCATGGTTCGGGCCGCCGCGCAGCGTGGCGAAGTGAACCTGCGCAATCGACGCGCTTGCCACGGGCTGGTGCTCGAAGTTCTCGTACAGCTGCGCCAGCGGCCGGCCCAGCGACTTTTCGATGATCTTCACCGCCACCGCGGAATCGAACGGCGGCACCTGATCCTGCAGCTTGGCCAGTTCGTCGGCGATATCGGGCGGCATCAGGTCGCGCCGGGTAGACAGCACCTGGCCAAACTTGACGAAAATCGGCCCCAGCGTTGTCAGCGCCAGGCGCAGGCGTTCGCCGCGCGGCTGTTCCAGCTTGCGGCCGATAGTGATCACGCGCACCAGAAACTTGATGCGCCGACTCTTGAAGCCGGACAGCACAAGCTCGTCGAGCCCGTAGTACAGGATGACGAAAATAATCTTGCAGAGACGCAGCAGGCGGGTCATGCGGGGATTTTCAAAAGACGGCGCCGCGCGAAGCGGCAGCGAAGAGTGACATGGCGATTAACGGTGGGCCGACGGAAGCTGGCCCGAAGCCCCCTCCCCCTGTCCACCCGAGCGTTCCAGGCGTTCGAGCCGCTTTTCCAGCCGCGCCAGGTCGTCCCGCACACGCGCCACGTCGGCGCCGAACCCGTCCAGCGCGGCATGGCGCACCAGGGTTGGCCGTTCGTCGAGCAGGTATTCGGTCACGTTGTCGAGCAGCGCCCGGCCCACGCGGGTGGCGCTTTCATGCGCCTGGCGCGCGCCGTCCACCATGCGCTGGGCCACGCTGTCGCTGACCGGGCCGCCCATCACGCCGCGCAGCGCACGGGACAGGTCCTCGGCCGCGTCCCAGCGCAGATTGCGCGCCAGCGTCGACACCGCATTGGCCAGTTCCGCATCGCCATCGATCCGGACATGTCGCATGGCGGCGGCCTGGCCGCCTTCGGCCACATCCGCCACCACCAGCGGCCACTGCTGCAACGGCACCCGCAGCGTCACGGCGGGCGTATCGGCTTCGGCGGCCTGCTCGATGCCGCCCGGATCCGTAATCCGCAGGGACAGCGCGAATGCCGCGGCGTCGAACCGGATGACGCGGCCGGCAAATGGCGCCAGCAGGCCGCAGGCCCAGGGCTCCTGTTCGATCAGGTGATTCAGTGCGGCGACGATCGGCGCGGCCAGGGGTATCGGCAAGGCGTTCATGGCGTCCGGTTCCGGGCAGGTCTGCCCAACAAAAAAGGCCCACGCGTACGTGGGCCTCCATTCTAAGCTACTCGGCCGCCGCTTCATGTCATCCATGCGGCGGCGGACGCGCCGCTCAGGATTCCTGCTGGATACCAGCCAGCAGCCAGCCGCCGCCGGATGCGGACTTGGCCAGGTTCCAGACCTCGCCGAACGGCTGCGCCGCTTCCCCGGCCGTCTCGCGGATCATGCCCGAGAAACGCACGCTGGCAATATGCTGCGCCGGCGTGGTCTCGATGCCCAGCAACTGGGCGTCCAGCGTGACAACGTCGGTCTTGTTCACGGACTGGCCACGCTCGGACAGGTCCATCTTGATCTCGGCGAACATTTCCGGCGTGGTGAATTCGCGGATGTCGTCCAGGTTGCCGGCGTCCCACGCAGCCTGCAGGCGCACGTAATGCACCTTGGCGTTGCGCAGGAAGGCTTCGGTATCGAAGTCGGCCGGCACGTCCCACGGCTGCTGCACCGCCGCGGCGGCTGCACCGGCGGACGCGCCGCCCATGACCGGGTTGGCTGCGGCGCCGTTGTAGCCGGCCGGCTGCACCGGTTCGGCCTGACGCAGCGTCGGCTCGGCATCGCGCGCCGCGCCGCCGAACGGCGAATTGTTGCCGTTGCCGCCCATGCCGGCGTAGGCCGGGGTCTGCGAACGTGCCGAGCCGCCGCGGAACTTGCGGAACAGCCACAGGGCGATCATCGCGATCACGGCAAACATGATCACATTGGCCAGGAAGCTGGCTGCGGCGCCACCGAGACCGAAGTGCGACAGCAGATAGCCCAGGCCCAGGCCAGCCGCGAGGCCGCCGAGCATGCCACCCCAGTTACGCTTCGGCGCCGCAGCCGCCGCGCCACCCGCGGCGCCGGCGGCCGCCGGGGCAGCCTGCTGCTGCGCGGGCTGCTGCTGGGCCGGCGCATTCTGCTGCGGCGGCGTGGCCTGACGCTGCTGCGTCACGCTCGACGATTGCTTGCCGACGCTGCGCGACCCGCCGAGGCGTTTCGCATTGGCGTCGAGTGCTGCCCCCATGGCCACCGTCATGATCAGCGCGGCCGCCAGGAATTTTCCACGAAAAGAAGACATTTGAGCTTTTCCCCTGTCATTTTCGGCCTTTATCGGCCGAACATGGCGAATTAGTACTTTCTCCCGACGTGGAGCGCCACGACTCCGGCCGTCAGGTTGAAGTATTCGACTTGTTCGAGCCCAACTTGTTCCATCAAGCGTACAAGTGAGCCCTGGTCTGGATGCATTCTGATCGATTCCGCAAGATAGCGATAGCTCGGGGCATCCCCAGCCACGCGCTCGCCCAGCCAGGGAAGCACCTTGAAAGAATAGACGTCATAGAACTTCTCGAGCGGCTTCCAGACCTTGGAGAACTCCAGCACCATCACCTTGCCGCCCGGCTTGACCACACGGCGCATCTCGGCCAGGGCGCGGTCCTTGTGCGTCATGTTGCGCAGGCCGAAGGCCACCGTGACCAAATCGAAATAGTTGTCCGGGAACGGGATCTTCTCGGCGTCGCACAGCGCCACCGGCGTGACGATGCCCTTGTCGAGCAGGCGGTCGCGGCCCACGCGCAGCATCGACTCGTTGATGTCGGTCAGCCAGACCTCGCCCTTCGGGCCGGCCTGCCTGGCGAACGCCTTGGCCAGGTCGCCCGTGCCGCCGGCGATGTCCAGTACCTTGTGGCCCGGCCGCACATTGGCCTGGGCGATCGTGAACATCTTCCAGACGCGGTGCATGCCACCGGACATCAGGTCGTTCATCACGTCGTATTTGCTGGCCACCGAGTGGAACACGCCGGCAACCTTGCCGGCCTTTTCCGATTCGTCGACCTTGTCGAACCCGAAGTGGGTTTCGCTCATTCTCAGACTCCAGGTACTAGATTCAGTGATGATGGCCGCAGGCGTGGCCACCGGCCGCCGGCATCGGCGCATCGCGGTCCAGCCCCGCGGCTTCCAGCCGCTTCAGGTAGCCGTCCCACAGCGTGTCCTGCTGGTCGCCCAGGCGGTACAGCAGCTCCCACGTATAGATGCCCGTGTCGTGGCCATCGTCGAAGCGGATCTGGATCGCATAGTTGCCCACCGGCTCCACCGCCGCGATGCCCACGTGGCGCTTGCCGGTCTGCAGCGTTTCCTGGCCGGGGCCGTGGCCCTGGACTTCGGCGGACGGCGAGTATACGCGCAGCAACTCGAACGGCAACCGCCAGGTGCGGCCATTGTCGAAGCCGACTTCCAGTACGCGCGACTGCGTGTGGACGGTCAGCGCGGTGGGGTGAGGAGTATCTTTGTCGAGGCCTGCCATGATGAATGGTCGCGGTGCCCGCCTGGGCGATCCCGGAGGACCGTTACAGCGGCGCCGTCATGCGTCTTGTACGACCCGATAGCTTACTCCACCCCCCTCGCCTTGCCCATCCCGCGGGCCGCCGCCGCTTTCGTCGCCCCGGTTCACCGGCACGTAGCGCAGACGCCGGCCATGGAAGGCGGCCACGGTGCTGCGGTGCGCGATGCTGACGATGGCGGCGCCAGGCAGCTCGTCCACCATCAGCTGATACATCGCGCGCTCGGTTTCCTCGTCCAGCGCGCTGGTGGCTTCGTCCAGGAACAGGTAATCCGGCTTCTGGAGCAGCGCCCGGGCAAAGGCCAGGCGCTGCTGCTCGCCGGGCGACAGGCGCAGCGACCAGTTGTCGAAAACGTCCAGATGCTTCGTCAGCATGCCCAGCCGCGCCTTGCGCAGCACGGCCACCAGCGTCTCGCGCGAATGGCTGTTGCCGGCGTCGGGGTACGACAGCGCATCGGCCAGCGTGCCGATCGGCAGGTAGCTGCGCTGCGGCAGGAACAGCATGCGCCGGTGCGGCACCGTGATACGGCCGCTGCCATAGGGCCAGATGCCGGCCAGCGCGCGGAACAGCACGCTCTTGCCACAGCCCGACGGCCCGTGCACCAGCCAGCGTTCGCCCGGCGCGATCGACAGCGAGAACGGCGCCACCAGCGGGCGCTGCCCCGGATGGCTGTCGGGATCGACACCTTCGTCGTCCACGCCCAGCCCGCCCCGCACCGGCAGCGCCAGGGCCAGGCCGCTGATCGAGATATCGCCCTCCGACGGGCTGGCGGACTGCACCACCTCGATATCGCCCGGGCCTTCGTGCGTCAGGTCCTGGCGCTCGGCCACGCGCATGGCATCCTGGAAATCGATCAGACGGTTGGCGGCGGCCTTCCAGCCCACCAGCGTCGAATAGCTGTCGACGAACCACGACAGCGCGCCCTGTACCTGGCCGAACGCGGAGTTGATCTGCATGAGGCCGCCCAGCGTGAGCTTGCCCGAGAAATAGCGCGGCGCGGCCACCAGCAGCGGGAAGATGATCGCGAACTGGCCGTAACCTGAATTCACGAACGTCAGGCGCCGGGTGTAGCGCATGAGCTGGTTCCAGTTTGCCCGGATCCGCTCGAAACGGGCGCGCAGGCCCGCCTGCTCGGTCGGCTCGCCGCGATAGAGCGCCACCGGCTCGCTGTTTTCGCGCAGGCGCACCAGCATGAAACGGAAGTTCGCCTCGTACTGTTCCTGCTGGAACGACAGCCCGATCAGCGGCCGCCCCACGAAGTGGGCGATCAGCGAGCCCACCACCGCGTAGCCGATGGCAAACCAGACCATGTAGCCCGGGATCGTCAGGTCCGTGCCGCCCAGTGCCAGCGTGATCGGGCCCGACACCACCCAGAGGATGCCGATGAACGACACCAGCGTCACCGCCGAATTGAGCAGCCCCATCGACAGCGTCAGCGCCCCGTCGGTGAACTGGCGCAGGTCGTCGGCCAGCCGCTGGTCGGGGTTGTCGGTCGAATGGGTCTGCTCGATGCGGTAGTAAGCCTGGTGCCCGAGCCAACGCTGCATGAAGGTGCCCGTCATCCAGGTGCGCCAGCGCATCTGCAGCATCATCTGGTAGTACTGGCGCGAGATCGCCAGCACGATGAAGCAGGCCGCGATCCACGAAAAACGCAGCAGCAGCGCCTTGAACGAGACGAAGTCGCGCTGCTCGATGGCGTTGTAGAACACGCGGTTCCACTCGTTGAGCAGCACGTTGATGTAGACGATGCCGAGGTTCAGCGCCACGACGAGCGTCAGCAGCCCCAGGCCGGCCTTGCGGTCTTCCGAGCCCCAGTACGGCTTGATCAGCGCCCAGGTGGCGGCCAGGCGCAGCCGGCTCTGGTTCTTGAGGGCCTCGGCGGGTACGGCAGGACCGGGCACGATAACGGACGACGGTGTGGATGACATGGCGCCAGCGGTTGGCCCACCGCGCAAGGCCGGCGGGCATGTTGTTGTTCGACCGGAGTCAGACGCACCGCCCGGCGGGCGGGTTCCGTACCAGACTGCTACGGCACTTTACAAGGGGACGGGAAGAATTGCAGCGGAGCCGGTCAATAACGGTCGGCAGTCGCCGGCAGCAGGCCGCGGCCGGTTGCCGGCCGGTGGCCCAACCGGCGTCAGTCCGGATCGGTCAGCATCGAAAGTGCCGTGCGCAGCGCCGGCAGTCGGCTGCCCAGTTCGGCAATGCGCGCCGCATCGGCGGCCCGTTGGGGCGCCGCCCAGACGGCTTCCGGGAAATGGGTGTCCCAGCGGTAGCGCGGGATGATGTGCCAGTGCAGGTGCGGCACCATGTTGCCGAACGCGGCCAGGTTGACCTTGTCCGGCGTCATGACTTCGCGCACCACGCGCTCGACGCGCGCCACCAGCCGCATCAGCCACGCCTGGTCGGCATCGTCCAGGTCGGTCAGCTCGGCGGCATGGTCGTTCCAGACCACGCGGCAGAATCCCGGGAAGCGGCCGTGCTCGACCAGGATCACGCGCGCGCGGTCGCCCATCCAGGCCAGCTCGCCGCCGTCGGCTTCGCAGAGCGGGCAGTTCGGAACCCGGCTCATGGCAATGGCTTACACCAGCACGCGCTCGATGCCGCCGGCGTTGGCGCGGGCCACGTACTCGGGCATCCAGTTCTCGCCCAGCAGGTGCTTGGCCATTTCCACGACGATGTAATCGGCCGTGACCGACGCATCCTCGTTGTAACGCGACAGGCCCTGCAGGCAGGACGGGCAGCTGGTCAGGATCTTGACGTCGCCGTTGAAGTCGTCGGTGCGCAGCTTGTCCGCACCCTTGCGCATCTCCTCTTCCTTGCGGAAACGGATCTGCGTCGACACATCCGGACGCGTCACGGCCAGCGTGCCCGATTCCCCGCAGCAACGCTCGTTTTTCTCGATCTTGCCGCCGCCCTGGTTGCCGCCCATCAGGTCGTTCACCAGCCTGGTCGGGTCCATCGTCTTGATCGGGGTGTGGCAGGGGTCGTGGTACATGTAGCGCGTACCGGTCACGCCTTCCAGTTTCACGCCCCTTTCGAGCAGGTACTCGTGGATGTCGATGATGCGGCAGCCCGGGAAGATCTTGTCGAACTCGTACCCGGCCAGCTGGTCGTAGCACGTGCCGCAGCTGACCACCACGGTCTTGATATCGAGGTAGTTCAGCGTATTGGCCACGCGGTGGAACAGCACGCGGTTGTCGCTGACCATCTTTTCGGCCTTGTCATACTGGCCGGCGCCGCGCTGCGGATAGCCGCAGCACAGGTAGCCCGGCGGCAGCACGGTCTGCACGCCCACGTGCCAGAGCATGGCCTGCGTGGCCAGCCCCACCTGCGAGAACAGGCGCTCCGACCCGCAGCCCGGGAAGTAGAACACGGCTTCGGTCTCGGCCGTGGTCGTCTTCGGGTTGCGGATGATCGGCACGATCTCGTTGTCTTCGATATCGAGCAGCGCGCGCGCCGTCTTCTTGGGCAGGTTCCCCGGCATCTTCTTGTTGATGAAGTGGATCACCTGCTCCTGCACCGGCGGCTTGCCAACCGTGGCGGGCGGATGCTGGGTCTGCTTCTTCGCGAACTTCTTGAGCACCTCGTTGCCCAGGCGCTGCGCCTTGTAGCCCCAGCCGATCATGGCCGCGCGGGTCATGTTGATCGTCTGCGGATTGGTCGCGTTCAGGAAGAACATCGACGCGGCGGTGCCCGGGTTGAACTTCTTCTGGCCCATCTTGCGCAGCAGGTTGCGCATGTTCATCGACACGTCGCCGAAGTCGATCTTGACCGGGCACGGCGTCACGCACTTGTGGCAGACCGTGCAGTGGTCGGCCACGTCCGAGAACTCGTCCCAGTGCTTGATCGACACGCCGCGGCGCGTCTGCTCCTCATACAGGAACGCCTCGACCAGCAGCGACGTGGCCAGGATCTTGTTGCGCGGGCTGTACAGCAGGTTGGCGCGCGGCACGTGCGTGGCGCACACGGGCTTGCACTTGCCGCAGCGCAGGCAGTCCTTGACGCTGTCGGCAATGGCGCCGATGTCGCTCTGCTGCATGATGATGGACTCGTGCCCCATCAGGCCGAACGACGGCGTGTACGCATTGCGCAGGTCGGCGCCCGGCAGCAGCTTGCCCTTGTTGAAGCGGCCCTGCGGGTCCACGCGCTGCTTGTACTCCCGGAATTCGCCGATCTCGTCTTCGGTCAGGAATTCGAGCTTGGTGATGCCGATGCCGTGCTCGCCCGAAATCACGCCGTCCAGCGAACGCGCCAGGTCCATGATGCGGGCCACCGCGCGGTGCGCGTCCTGCAGCATGTCGTAGTCGTCCGAGTTGACGGGCAGGTTCGTGTGGACGTTGCCGTCACCGGCGTGCATGTGCAGCGCCACGAACACGCGGCCGCGCAGCACCTGCTTGTGGATCTTCTGCGCCTCGTCCAGGATCGGCTTGAATTCGCCACCGTTGAAGATCTTGCGCAGTTCCGCGCGGATCTCGTTCTTCCAGCTCACGCGGATCGTACGGTCCTGCATCAGGTGGAACACCGTGGCGTCCGGCTGGCTCTGCAGGCGTTGCTCGAAGGCCGGACCCAGCAGGCCCAGGCCATGGCCGATCAGCGATGCGCGGGCGGTCTGCAGCGGCGTATCGAGGTGGTCCTGCAGATAGCGCCAGCGCGCGCGGATCTCGCGCAGCAGCGTCAGCGCATGCTGCACGCGGTCTTCCAGCAGTTCGGCGCTCGGAATCTCGTTGGCGTCGTCGCTGCGGCCCAGCGGCAGGTTGCCGCGCGCGAAGAATGCTTCCAGCTCGTCCAGCAGCTTGAGCTTGTTCTTGGTCGACAGTTCGATGTTGATGCGCTCGATGCCGTCCGTGTACTCGCCCATGCGGGGCAGCGGAATCACCACGTCCTCGTTGATCTTGAAGGCGTTGGTGTGGCGCGCGATGGCGGCGGTACGCGAGCGGTCGAGCCAGAACTTCTTGCGGGCCTCGGGGCTCACGGCGATGAAGCCTTCGCCGCTCTTGCCGTTGGCCATGCGGATTACTTCCGAGGTGGCGCGCGCCACGGCGTCTTCGTCGTCGCCGACGATATCGCCGATCAGCACCATCTTCGGGAAGGCATTGCGCTTGCTCTTGGTCGCGTAGCCGACCGCGCGCAGATAGCGTTCATCCAGATGCTCCAGCCCCGCCAGGATGGCGCCGCCCTCGCGTCTGGATTCGGCATCGAGGAAATCCTTGATCTCGACGATGCTGGGAATGGCGTCGCGCGGCTGGCCGAAGAACTCCAGGCAGACCGTGCGGATGTGCTTCGGCATGCGATGCAGGATCCAGCGCGCGCTGGTGATTATGCCGTCGCAGCCTTCCTTCTGCACGCCGGGCAGGCCGGCCAGGAACTTGTCGGTAACGTCCTTGCCCAGGCCTTCCTTGCGGAACTTGCGGCCTTCGATGGCCAGCGTCTCGGTGCGCAGCACCTTCTCGCCCGGCTTGCGGTTGCCGTCCGACCACTTCAGCTCGAACGTGGCCACCGGCACGTCATGGATCTTGCCCAGGTTGTGGTCCATGCGGGTGATCTCGAGCCAGTTGCCCTCGGGATCGACCATGCGCCACCACGCCAGGTTGTCCAGCGCCGTACCCCACAGCACGGCCTTCTTGCCGCCCGCATTCATCGCCACGTTGCCGCCGATGCACGATGCATCGATCGACGTCGGGTCCACGGCGAACACCAGGCCAGCGCGGTCGGCGGCATCGGCGACGCGGCGCGTCACCACGCCGGCGCCCGAGAAGATCGTCGCCACCTTGTGCGACACGTTGGGCAGGTCGGACATCTCCACCGCGTCCAGCTGCTCCAGCTTTTCGGTGTTGATGACGGCCGAGAACGGCGTCAGCGGCACGGCGCCGCCGGTGTAGCCGGTGCCACCCCCGCGCGGAATGATGGTCAGGCCCAGCTCGAAGCAGCCCTTGACCAGCCCCGCGATTTCTTCCTCGGTGTCCGGCGTCAGCACCACGAACGGGTATTCCACGCGCCAGTCGGTGGCGTCGGTCACGTGCGACACGCGCGACAGGCCGTCGAACTTGATGTTGTCCTTCTGGGTCACCTTGCCCAGCACACGCTGGGTGCGCTTGCGCAGCGCGTAGGCATTGGCAAATTCCTGCTGGAACGACTCGATCGCCTGCTTGGCGAACGCGACCAGCTGCTCCACGCGGTGCGAACGGTCTTCGGCGGCTGGCTCGGCGTGCTCGGCACGGTCGGCGGCGCGGCGCTTCTCGATTTCGTTCAGGCGGTGGTGCAGCGCGCTGACCAGCATCTGGCGGCGCTTGGGATTTTCCAGCAGGTCGTCCTGCAGGTAGGGATTGCGGCGGACCACCCAGATATCGCCCAGCACCTCGTAAAGCATGCGGGCCGACCGGCCGGTACGGCGTTCGCCGCGCAGTTCGTCGAGGATGCGCCAGGCTTCTTCGCCCAGCAGACGGATGACAATCTCGCGATCCGAAAACGACGTGTAGTTATAGGGGATCTCACGCAGGCGCGGCGGGGCGTCCTGCGTGGCGAGCTTGGCATCGAGCACGAGTGGGGCGTTCATGGGCGGGACCGCTTCGAAGCTGCGCACGGGGACGGTGCGCGATTTTCGTCATTAAAGGGCGATTGTACTGCAACGCCCAGTTTCGCCGCACCGCAGCAAGCCCGTTTTGGGGGAATAACCCCTGAAAATGTCCGGGATCGGCATGGATTGCATGCAATTTCGCGCATTTCAGGCATTTCCGGGCGCCTGCCCTCCCACGCCTAGAACCACTGCCGGATTGCCGCGCCCACGCCATGCCAGAACGAATCGGGAATCCAGAGCAGACTGGCTGTCATGGCCAGGTAGCGCAGAAACTTGCCGATTGCCATATAGAACAGGCTGCGCCAGAACGGCATGCGCAGCCAACCCGCCAAAGTGCACAATGGATCACCAATACCAGGCAGCCACGAAAACAGCATGGTCGGGGGCCCGTACCGGCGCATCCAGCGAAAATATCTGGCGTCCAGCCCCGGCTTGTGCCGCTTGCGAGGGTGTTTGCGATGTTCGGCATGTTCGCGCTCATGCTCGTGGTGCTGGCGCCGCTGGCGGTAACGCACCACCGCCAGCTTGGCGGCGTAGCCCAGCCACCAGTCGATGGCACCCCCCAGCGTGTTGCCGGCCGTGGCCACCAGGATCGCCGGCCAGAACATGTCCGGATTGAGCTTCACGTAGCCGAACACGGCGGGCTCCGACCCCAGCGGCAGCAGCGTGGCCGACACCAGGCTGACCACGAAAATGGCCGGCAGCCCGACCTTGGGCAGGGCTACGGTCTCGAACAGCCAGTCGATGAAGGCTTCCATGCGCGGGGACGTTGGACAGGCCGCTCAGGGCAGGGGAACCCGCATGGCAGCACCGATGGTTTTGTGATTTACTTTTAGAGCCTGTGGCGGCGGATCGTTCATTCCGCCGCAAGACCGGGCAAACCCGGCAGCACCAATATCACGAAATAGCCGTCTCAACCAAGCGGCAGTACCGCGTCGTGGCCCGTCCCGCGCAGTCTTTCATTCGGGGATCGGCGGAGCTGGCCATGCGCGCACCACCCCACATGGAGACAAGCATGGCGATTCCGATCCGCCTGACGGTCAACGGCAAGCCCGTTGACGCGCAGGTCGAACCCAACACCCTTCTGGTCCAGTTCCTGCGCGAGCAGCTTCGCCTGACCGGCACCCACGTGGGCTGCGACACCGCCCAGTGCGGGGCCTGCACCGTCCATCTGGACGGCCGTGCCGTGAAGTCCTGCAACCTGCTGGCAGTCCAGGCGGACGGGGCCAGCGTGACCACCATCGAAGGCCTGGCGGCCAACGGCGAGATGCACCCCATGCAGCAGGCGTTCCGCGAATGCCACGGCCTGCAATGCGGCTTCTGCACGCCCGGCATGGTGATGGCGGCCACGTCGCTGCTGCAGCAGCAGCCGCATGCCGATGCCCAGGCCATCCGCGAGCAGCTCGAAGGCAATCTGTGCCGCTGCACCGGCTACCACAACATCGTGCGTGCGGTGCAGCAGGGGCAGGCCGCCATGCAGGGCGACCGCGCCACGGTCAGCGCCGAATAAGGGAGGCCCGTCATGAACGCACCCGAAAAGCACCCGTTCATCGGCACGCCCGTGCGCCGCAAGGAGGACTACCGCTTCCTGACCGGCAATGGCCAGTACACCGACGACGTCACGCTGCCGCACCAGAGCTACGGCTACTTTGTGCGCTCGCCGCATGCGCATGCGCGCATCCGGTCCATCGATACGGCGGACGCCCTGGCGTCGCCCGGCGTGATCGCCGTGCTGACCGGCGACGACATGGCTGGCGACAAGGTGGGCGGCCTGCCCTGCGGCTGGCTGATCCACAGCATCGACGGCTCGCCGATGAAGGAGCCGCCCCACCCCGCCCTGGCGCACGGCAAGGTCCGCCACGTGGGCGACCAGGTGGCGCTGGTCGTCGCCGAGTCGCTGCAGCAGGCGCGCGATGCGGCCGAGAAGGTCGTGGTCGATTACGACGAGTTGCCCGCCGTGGTCAGCCCGGCCGACGCCGCCGCGGCGACCACGCTGGTCCACGACGACGTGCCGGCCAACACCTGCTACACCTGGGGCCACGGCGACCGCGCCGCCACCGACGCCGCATTCGCCAGGGCCGCCCACGTGACCACGCTGGAGATCGTCAACAACCGGCTGATCCCGAACGCCATCGAGCCGCGCGCGGTCAATGCCAGCTACACCCGCCAGGACGACAGCTACACGGTCTACGTGTCCAACCAGAACCCGCACGTGGAACGCCTGCTGATGGGCGCCTTCGTGCTGGGGCTGCCCGAATCGCGCCTGCGCATCATCGCGCCCGACGTGGGCGGCGGCTTTGGCTCGAAGATCTTCCTGTATCCGGAGGATGTGGCGCTGACCTGGGCGTCGAAGAAGGTCGGCCGCCCGGTCAAGTGGACGGCCGAGCGGTCGGAATCGTTCCTGACCGACGCTCACGGCCGCGACCACGTGACCAAGGCCGAACTGGCGCTCGATGCCGACGGCAAGTTCCTGGCCATGCGCGTGCACACGGTGGCCAACATGGGCGCGTACCTTTCCACGTTCGCCAGCAGCGTGCCGACGATTCTCTACGCCACGCTGCTCGCCGGCCAGTACGCCACCCCGGCCATCTACGCCGAGGTGCAGGCCGTCTTCACGAACACGTCGCCCGTCGATGCCTATCGCGGCGCGGGCCGGCCCGAAGCCACCTACGTGGTGGAACGCCTGGTCGAAGCCGCCGCGCATGAGACCGGCACCGACCCGGCCACGCTGCGCCGCAAGAACTTCATCCGCACCTTCCCCTACGCCACGCCCGTGGGCCTGACCTACGACACCGGCGACTACGAGCCCTGCCTGGCGCGGGCCCAGGAACTGGCCGACGTGGCCGGCTTCCCGGCGCGCCGCGACGCCGCAAAGCAGCGCGGCAAGCTGCGCGGGCTTGGCTACTCTTGCTACATCGAGGCCTGCGGGCTGGCCCCGTCGAACATCGCCGGGGCCCTTGGCGCGCGTGCGGGGCTGTTCGAAGTGGGCGAGATCCGCGTCCACCCGACCGGCACGGTAACCGTGTTCACCGGGTCGCATAGCCACGGGCAGGGCCACGAGACCACGTTCGCGCAGATCGTGGCGGACCGGCTGGGCATTGCGATGGATGCCGTGGAGATCGTGCATGGCGACACCGGCCGCGTGCCGTTCGGCATGGGCACCTACGGCTCGCGCTCGCTGGCCGTGGGCGGTTCGGCCATCATGAAGGCGCTGGACAAGATCGAGGCCAAGGCCAAGAAGATTGCCGCGCACCTGCTGGAAGCCTCCGACGCCGACATCGAGTTCCAGGACGGCGTGTTCCGCGTGGCCGGCACCGATCGCACCAAGACCTTCGGCGAGGTGGCGCTGACCGCCTACGTGCCGCACAACTACCCGCTCGACAAGCTCGAACCGGGCCTGAACGAAAACGCGTTCTACGACCCGACCAACTTCACGTATCCGTCGGGCGCCTATATCTGCGAGGTCGAGGTCGACCCCGACACGGGCGAGTCGCACGTCGTCAAGTTCACGGCGGTGGACGACTTCGGCAACGTCATCAACCCGATGATCGTCGAGGGCCAGGTACACGGCGGCATCGGCCAGGGGCTGGGCCAGGCCATGCTGGAGCAGTGCATCTACGATCCCGACAGCGGCCAGTTGCTGACCGGTTCCTACATGGACTACGCCATGCCGCGCGCCGGCGACCTGCCCGACTTCACGGTGGAAACCGCCAGCGGCACGCCGTGCACGCACAACCCGCTGGGCGTGAAGGGCTGCGGTGAGGCCGGTGCCATCGGGTCACCGCCGGCGTTCATCAACGCGCTGGTCGATGCGCTGTCCCCGCTGGGCGTGCACGACGTGCAGATGCCCGCCACGCCGCACCGCGTGTGGCAGGCCATCCAGGCTGCCCAGGGCAGCGCCGCATAACGGAGGAGACGACCATGTACGCATTCCAGTATGAACGCGCCACGGACGCCGGCGCCGCAGTGGCCAAGCTCAAGGCCGATGGCGAGGCCAAGTTCCTGGCCGGCGGGCAAAGCCTGCTGGCCGCGATGAAGTTGCGCCTGGCCGCCCCATCGACGCTGGTCGACATCTCGCGCATTCCGGGCATCGCGGACATCACGGTGCAAGGCGACGAACTGGTGATCGGCGCCGCCGCGCGCCACGCCGACGTGGCCGCCAACGCCGAGGTCATGCGGCGCATTCCGGCGCTGGCCGCGCTGGCATTCGGCATCGGCGACCGCCAGGTGCGCGCGATGGGCACGATTGGCGGGTCGCTGGCCAACGACGATCCCGCCGCAGACTACCCGGCGGCAGTGCTCGGCCTGAACGCCACCGTCGTCACCGACCGTCGCAGCATTGCCGCCGATGACTTCTTCAAGGGCCTCTATGAGACTGCGCTGGCGCCTGACGAGCTGATCACGGCCGTACGGTTCCCCGTGCCCGACCGCGCTGCCTACATCAAGTTCCGCAACCCGGCGTCGCGCTTCGCGCTGGTGGGCGTGATGGTGGCGCGCACCGGCCAGGCCGTACGCGTGGCCGTGACAGGCGCGGCCGACAGCGTGTTCCGCGCGCCGGCGCTCGAACAGGCGCTGACCGCCAGTTTCACCGTGGCGGCGGCACGCGCGGTGAAGGTCGATCCATCCGGCCTCAACCGCGACCTGCATGCCTCGCCCGAGTACCGCGCGCACCTGATTCCGGTGCTGACGGCCAGGGCCGTGGAACAGGCGCTGAAGGGATAGTGTCGCCTGCGGCTCACCCGCCCCTCTGGTTTGCTTCCCGCTCCCGCAAAGCGGGAGCGGGCCGGGGGAGAGGGCACGGCATGTCAAACGCCACCATGCTGGACCACACCGACGGCTTCGCCCGCCCCTTTGGTTGGCTACCCTCTCCCGCAGGCGGGAGAGGGGCCGGGGGAGAGGGCACGGCATATCAGGCACCACCATGCCGGATCACACCGACGGCTTCGCTGGATGTGGCCGCTTGCTGTACCACCCCTCTCCTCCCCCATGAGGGGAGAGGGAGCCAGGACACCAGTGTCTGCGTCCACCTGGGCGTGGCTCGCGGCAGTGGCCGTTAAACAACCATCGGCTTCGTTGAATTGGCTTCGTTGAATTGGCTTCGTTAACCTGCCTGCTGCCGTGACAATGCTTCCCACCTCCATCGACCAGACCCTCACCCAGCTCGAAGCCCAGCAGTACTTCGCCGATCGCGAGACCGCCACCGTGCTGTACCTGGCCCTGCGCATGCACCGGCCGCTGTTCCTGGAAGGCGAGCCCGGCGTTGGCAAGACAGCGCTGGCACAGGCCATGGCTGGCATGCTCGGCACGCGCCTGCTGCGGCTGCAGTGCTATGAGGGGCTCGATGCCGCCAGTGCGCTCTACGAGTGGGACTACCCGCGCCAGATCATGGCGCTGCGTCTGGCCGAAGCGCGCGGCGAGCGGCCCGAGCAGCAATCGCTCTACCACGACGACTACCTGCTCAAGCGGCCGCTGCTTGAATCGCTGCTGCCGGACCCCGCCCGGCCCGATGTGCCGCGCGTGCTGCTGATCGACGAGATCGACCGCGCCGACGAGCCGTTCGAGGCCTTCCTGCTCGAAGTGCTGTCCGAGTATCAGGTGTCGATCCCCGAAATCGGCGTGATCCGCGCCGAACGCCCGCCGCTGATCGTCATCACGTCGAACCGCACCCGCGAGGTACACGACGCGCTCAAGCGCCGCTGCCTGTACCAGTGGATGGGCTACCCGGGCCGCGACCGGGAACTGCAGATCGTGGCCGCCCGTGCGCCCGAAGCCGCCGCGGCGCTGCAGCAGCAGGCGGTGGACTTCATCCACCGGCTGCGCGGCATCGACCTGTTCAAGGCACCCGGCATTGCCGAAGCCATCGACTGGTGCCGCGCGCTGGCCGCGCTGGGCGTGACCGAACTCGATCCGCAGTCGGTACGCAACACGCTGGGCGTGCTGCTCAAGTACCAGGACGACCTGGCGCGCGCCGATGGCCCCACCATCGCCGACCTGCTGGCCGGCGCCGCGCCGGCCGCCTGATATGCCGCCCGACGTGCCGCCCCATCGCACTGCCTTGCCGATGCTGGCTCGCAACGTGACCCATTTCACGCGGCTGCTGCGCGATGCGGGCTTTGGCCTGTCGCCGGCCCATGCCGTCGATGCGCTGGACGCCTTGCGCCACATCGACATCGGCGCGCGCAGCGAAGTCCGTGCCGCGCTGGCCGCGTTGATGCTGTCCGGGCCCGACCAGCGGCCGCTGTTCGATGCCGCCTTCGACCTGTTCTGGCGCGATCCCGACTGGGAAGGCAAGCTGCGCGCGATGCTGCTGCCGCGCGTGGACGCCGGCGCGCCGCCGCCCAGGCGCAGCAATCGCCTTGCCGATGCACTGGCGGCGCGCCAGCCGGCGGCCCGCAGGCCGGACCAGCCGATGCGCGAGGAACGCTTCACCGCCCCGCTGACCTTCTCCGACCGCGAGCGTCTGGCAAGCCGCGACTTCGAAACGCTGACCGCCGATGAATGGCGGGCCCTGCAGCATCTGGTACGCACGCGCCGCGCCCACCTGGCGCTGCAACGCACGCGCCGGCTCCGGGCCGCCGCCTGCGGCACCCATGCCGACCTGCGTGCCAGCGCGCGGCTGGCCGTGCGCCAGCATGGCGAATGGCTGCGCTGGAAATATCGCAAACGTGCCGAGCGCAAGCCGCCCGTGGTGCTGCTGCTCGACATCTCGGGCTCGATGAGCCAGTACTCGCGCGCGGTGCTGTACTTCTGCCATGCGCTGATGCAGTCGCGCGAGCGCATGCACGTATTCCTGTTCGGCACGCGGCTGACCAACGTTACCCGTGCGCTGCGCGAACGCGACCCCGACGACGCCGTGACGCTGATTACCGAACAGGTGCGCGACTGGGCCGGCGGCACCCGCATCGGCGCCGCGCTGGCCGCCTTCAACCGGCAGTGGGCACGCCGCACCCTGAGCGGCCGCGCCACCGTGCTGTTCGCAAGCGACGGCATCGACCTGGAACACATCGACCTGCTGGAACGGGAAATGGCGCGGCTGCGCCGCTTCGCGCACCGCATCGTGTGGCTCAATCCGCTGCTGCGCTACGCTGAGTTCGCGCCCCAGGCGCGCGGCATCCAGGCCATCCTGCCGCATGTGGATGCGCTGCGCCCGGCCCACAACCTTGACAGCCTGCTGGCACTGGAAACGCTGCTGGCGGACACCGGCAGGCCCCCGGCCCCGCCATCGGACAGACAAACCGCCCCCCGACAAGGAAATCCGCCATGGAAATGAACCAGACCCAGCGCCTGCCCGTGCCGCAACAGGTGGCATGGGAGGCGCTGAACGACATAGCCCTGCTCAAGCAATGTATTCCCGGATGTGAGAGCATCGAGCCCGATGGCGAAAACGCCTACCAGCTTGCGCTGACCGCCGCCGTGGGGCCGGTCAAGGCGCGCTTCAAGGGACGCATGGCCCTGCAGGACATCCAGGCGCCGGACCGCTACACGATCCAGTTCGACGGACAGGGCGGCGCGGCCGGCTTTGGCAAGGGGTCCGCCCAGGTCACGCTGACGCCCGAGGGCGACGAGACGCTGCTCACTTATGTGGTGCAGGCGCAGGTGGGCGGCAAGATCGCGCAGATCGGCTCGCGGCTGGTGGATGCCGCGGCGCGCAAGATGGCCGATGCGTTTTTCGTGCGCTTCACCGAGGCCGTGGGCGGCAGCCCCGGCGACGATGACGCGCCGGACAGTGACAACAACGACAACACCCAGAGCAACGGGGCCGCCGGGGCCGACAACGGCGACGGCGGCGAGGAACAGACGAAGAAGCGGAAACGATCATGGACAGCGTGGATCTCGAAGTCCTGAAAAGCAGCGTGAAGTGGCAGCAGGAAGGACACGGCGTATTGCTGGTGACGGTGGTCAGGACATGGGGCTCGTCGCCCCGGCCTGAAGGCGCGATGCTGGCGGTGCGCGACGACGGCCTTGTGGTCGGCTCGGTCTCGGGCGGATGCATCGAGGACGACATCATTTATCGCGTGCACAAGGAAGGCATCCGGGCCACGCGCCCCGAAGCCATGAAGTACGGCATCAGCGCCGAGGAAGCCCATCGCTTCGGCCTGCCCTGCGGCGGCACCATCGAACTGGTGGCCGAACCGCTGGCACCGCACAGCGGCCTTGCCGAACTGCTGCAGGCGGTGGAAGGCGGCCGGCTGGTGGCGCGTTCGCTGGACATGGCCACCGGCCGGGCCACGCTGGGCCACGCCGTGGCGACCGACGGCCTGGCGTTCGACGGCCAGACGCTGATGACCATCCACGGGCCGCGCTATCGCATGCTGGTGATCGGCGCGGGCCAGTTGTCGAAGTACCTGTGCCAGATTGCCGTGGGCCTGGGCTTCCAGGTCACCGTCTGCGACCCGCGCGAGGAATACACCGAGACCTGGGACATCCCCGGCGTGACGATGGTGCGCACGATGCCCGACGACACGGTCGAGGCCATGCAGCTCGACGAACGCTGCGCGGTGATCGCGCTCACGCACGACCCGAAGCTGGACGACCTGGCGCTGATGGAGGCCCTGCGCACACCCGCGTTCTACGTGGGCGCGCTAGGCTCGCGCCGCAACAACCAGGCGCGGCGCGAGCGGCTCAAGGAGTTCGACCTGACCGACCTGCAGCTGGCCCGCCTGCACGGCCCGGTGGGTATCTATATCGGCAGCCGCACGCCGCCCGAGATCGCGATCTCGATCCTGGCCGAGGTGGTTGCCGCCAAGAACCACGTGTCGCTGCCCGACATCCTTCAGGTGGAAGGCGCCAAGGCCGCCCGCGAAATCGCGGCCGGCGAAGTCGAGTGTCCGATCCTGCCCGGCGGCGTTCCCGCCGCACAGCCATGAGCAGACACGCCCGTGCCCCGCTGACGCAGACCGATCTGCCCACGGGCATCCTGCTGGCGGCGGGCTTCGGCAGGCGCTTCGATCCTGCCGGCCTGCGCAACAAGCTGCTCGAAACACTGCCCGATGGCCGCACCGTGGCCTGGCGCAGCGCGCGCACGCTGGCAGCCGGTCTGCCCAATTCGATTGCCGTGGTGCGCCCCGGCATGCCGGAACTGGCCGAGGAGTTGCGGCGCGGCGGCTGCAGGGTGATCGAGGCCCCGGAAGCCGAAGCCGGCATGGGTGCGGCCCTGCGCGCGGGCGTGGCAGCCTGCGCCGATGCGCGCGGCTGGGTGGTGGCCCTGGCCGACATGCCGTGGCTGTCGATGGAACTGGTGCGAGCGGTGGCCCTCACAATCACATCGCGCGACACCATCGCCGCGCCGTGGCGCGACGGGCAACGCGGCCACCCCGTGGGATTCGGCGCGGCGTGGAAAGACGAACTGCTGAAGCTCGATGGCGACGAAGGCGCGCGTGCGCTGCTGAAGTCGCAGCCGGTCACGCGCATCCTGACCGAGGATGACGGGGCGTTCCGGGATATCGACCTGCCGGGGGATCTGGTCTAGCGGACGACATACCGTCCGCTGCTTTCTGGCTTCCCTCTCCCATGCAATGGGAGAGGGGTTGGGGGGAGAGGGCCTTGAGGTTCTGCTTGCCGATCCGTCGCATCTGGGATGGCCCGCCCTCCCCCGCCCCTCTCCCGCCCCTCTCCCGCCAGCGGGAGAGGGGCGAAAACCTCGACGTTCCGGGCCATCAGCCCCCCTCCGTCTCCATCAGCGCCCGCAGGTACTCGCTGCTCCACCAGTGCACGTCCTGCTGGCGGATGCGTTCCAGCAGCTTCTGGTGCCGGGCACGGCGTTCCGACAGCGGCATGTGCAGCGCCTGCTGGATCGCCTGCGCCGTGGCGCGGGTATCGTAGGGATTCACCAGCAGCGCCTCCTTCAGCTGCTCGGCGGCGCCGGCAAAGCGCGACAGCACCAGCACGCCCGGATCGTCGGGATCCTGTGCGGCGATGTATTCCTTGGCCACCAGGTTCATGCCATCGCGCAACGGGGTGACCAGCGCCACGCAGCTGGCGCGGCACAGGCCCGGCAAGCGCCGGCGCGACGTGGACCGATGGATGTAGCGCACCGGCATCCAGTCCAGCTCGCCGTATTCGCTGTTGATGGCGCCGGTGATACCTTCCATCTCGCGGCGCAGGTCGGCATAGGCATCCACCGATTCGCGCGATGGCGCGGCAATCTGGATCAGCGTGGCACTTGACCGGTTCTCGGGATACTCGGCCAGCAGCGTCTGGTACGCCTTGAGCCGCTGCGGCAGGCCCTTCGAATAGTCGAGCCGGTCGATACCGAGCAGCAGCCGGCGCCGCGCATACTGGCCGCGCATCATCTCGTAGGTTTCCACGGCCTCATTGCCGCGTCCGAGTTCGGCAAACTCGTCGACATCGATGCCAATCGGAAACGCCTGCGCGCGCACGGTGCGGTGGAACGCGCGGAAGCGGTATTCGCCCATCGGCTCCGCCCCGGCCTCGCCCTGCACGTAGCGCGAGAAATGGTCCAGGTCCGCCTGGCTCTGGAAGCCGAGCAGATCGTAGGCGAACAGCGCGCGCATCAGCCATTCGTGCTGCGGGATGGCCGCCAGGATCAGCGGCGGCGGCAGCGGCACGTGCAGGAAGAACCCGATGCGCTGGCCGCAGCCGATGGCGCGCAGCTCGGCCGCCAGCGGGATCAGGTGATAGTCGTGGATCCAGATCACGTCGTCGGGTTTCAGCAGCGGCGCCAACTTGCGCGCGAACAGCTGGTTCACGCGGCGGTAGGCGTTGAGATTGCCGCCGGCGTCGAAGTCCGCCAGGTCCACGCGGTAGTGCAGCACCGGCCAGAGCACGCCGTTGCTGTAGCCGAGGTAGTACGCGTCATGATCTTCGCGGCACAGGTCCACGGTGGCCAGCGTCACGTTGCCCGCCTGCACCTGGTGCACCTCGCCTTCGCCCGGCGTGCCGCCCTGCGCGGTTTCCAGTACCTTGCCGCTCCAGCCGAACCAGAGGCCGCCCGTCTTGTTGAGCGCCTCGGAAAGTGCCACGGCCAGCCCGCCCGCCGCGTGGTTGCGGGGGTCCGCGACCCGGTTCGATACCGCTACTAGTCTGCCCATATATCGCTTGTTGTTGTTGCCAATCCCTTCTTCAGATCACGGTGTCCCAGGGTGCCGACAGCCGCATGGCACCGTTGATCAGGCCGACCATCGAATAGGTCTGCGGGAAGTTGCCCCACATCTCTCCGGTGACCGGGTGTGTGTCTTCCGACAGCAATCCCAGCGGATTGCGTGCGGCCAGCATGGCCTCGAAAATCTCGCGCGCCTCCTCGCGCCGCCCGATGCGCGCCAGCGCGTCGATGCGCCAGAAAGTGCAGATGTTGAAGGCGGTCTCGGGCTTGCCGAAATCGTCAGGTGCCTCGTAGCGCCGCATGTACGGCCCGTCGCACAACGATTCTTCCAGCGCCTTCACCGTCGACACGAAGCGCGGGTCCTTGGGATCGATGAAATTGACTTCGGCCATCAGCAGCACGCTGGCGTCCAGTTCCTTGCCGCCGAAGCTTTCCGCGAACGCCTGGCGCTTCTCGTTCCACGATTCGTCCAGGATGCGCTGCTTCATGTGGCTGGCATGGTCGTGCCAGTAGGCGGCCCGCGCGGGCTGCTCGAGCTTTACGGCGATCTTGGCCAGGCGGTCGCACGCCACCCAGCTCATCAGCGCCGACGACGTGTGGATGCGGGCGCGCGTGCGCAGTTCCCACATGCCCGCGTCGGGGGTGCCGAACACGCGCACGGCCTGCTCGCCCACGTCTTCCAGCCGCCGGAATTCGGCGGGGCCGCCGCGATAGAGCAGGCGGTGGTCGTGAAAGGCCTGCGCGGCGGCCAGCACCACGTTGCCATAGACATCGTGCTGGAAGTGCTCCTGCGCCTGGTTGCCCACGCGCACCGGCCCCATGCCGCGGTAGCCGCCCAGATGATCGAGGATGCTTTCCGGCAGTTCGCGCTCGAGCCCGATGCCGTAGAGCGGCTGGATATGCCCGTCCTGCGACTGCATCACCACGTTGGACAGCCAGCGCAGGTAGTCCTCCATCGTTCCGACTTCGGACAGGCTGTTCAGCGCCCGCACCACGAAGAACGCGTCGCGCAGCCAGCAGAAGCGGTAGTCCCAGTTGCGGCCGCTGCCGGGCGCCTCGGGGATGCTGGTGGTCATCGCCGCCACGATCGCGCCGGTTTCCTCGTAGAGCGACATCTTCAGCGTGATGGCGGCGCGGATCACCGCGTCCTGCCATTCGCGCGGCACGGCCAGCCGGCGGCTCCAGAGCCGCCAGTACGAGGTGGTTTCCTGCTCGAAGTCGCGGGCGATGTCGTCCACCCCGTGCGTGAGCGTTTCGTCGGGGCCGAGGATGAAGTTGTAGCTGCGCGTGACCAGGAAGGGCGTTTTCGACAGCACGTAGGCCAGCGGCGCGTCGGTGGTCAGCCGCAGCGTCATGTCGTCGCCGACAAAACGCGCGTGGCTGCTGCCGCGCGTGACTTGCGGCTGGATGCGGCCCCAGTTGAAGCGCGGCGCCACCGTCACGCGCACGCGCGGCGCCCCCCGGATCGGGCGGATGCGCCGCACCAGCGTCAACGGCCGGAAGTAGCGGCCCAGCCGGAAGAAGCGCGGGCAGAAGTCGGTGATCTCCAGGCAGTTGCCGTGCTGGTCGATCAGCCGCGTGCGCAGGACGGCCGTGTTCGGCTCATACCATTGCGTGGCCTCCTGGAAGTCCTCGATCTCGATATTGAAGTGGCCGGCGTTCTCGCTGGTATCGAGCAGCGCATTGAAGACGGGATCGCCGTCGAAGCGCGGCATGCAGCACCAGACGATGCGGCCGCGGCCATCGACCAGCGCCGAGAACGCGCAGTTGCCGATCATGCCGAGCGACAGCGACGGATCGGCCTGGCGGCAGGAGCTGTCCGAATCCGTATTGACCGCCGGCGCCTCGGTGGCAATGGCGGGGTTGAAGTTGGCAGGGTCACTCACAACGGTTCCTCCCTTGCAGGCGATGGGGATGAGAGGGGATCGGCCGGTTCGTCGCGGCGCGCCATCAGATGGGTGAGCGCGTGCGCGGAGCGATGCAGCCATTCGCGCAGGACGGCGGGCGCAGGCACGCTGACCGACGCCGCCGTGGCCCGCTGGCCCACCAGCAGACCCACGCCGCCGAGTTCGCGCACCACCGTGAAGCCGGCCTCGTCGGTCACGTCGTCACCGGCAAACAGCGGCAAGCGGCCGGCAAACGGCGCCGAGCGCATGAACGTGGCAATCGCCCCGCCCTTGTCCACGCCGGCCGGCTTGATCTCGATGACCATCTTGCCGGGCAGCGCGTCGAGCCCGACCGCATCGCGCAGCACATCGGCCACGGCGGCACGCACCAGCGGTTCCAGTTCCGGCACCTGGCGGTAGTGGATGGCCACGGCCACCGACTTGCGTTCCAGCTGCAGGCCGGGGTGCTTGAGCACCAGCGCCTCCAGCTTCGGCAGCAAAGGACCGATGCCTGGCGCGGGCGGCCGCACGATGCTCTCGGCACCATGGCGGAATTCGGCGCCATGCACGCCGGCGGCCGGCAAGCGCAGCGGTTGCAGGAAATAGTCGAGTTCGTCCACGGGACGTCCGGAGACGATGGCCAGCGCGCCGTCCAGGCAGGTGTGCAGCGCACGCAGCGTGCCAACCAGCTCGGGCTCCACCTGCACCAGGTCGGGGCGTGGCGCAAGGTCGGCCAGCGTCCCGTCGAAGTCCAGGAACAACGCGGTGTTGGGTTCGATGAGTGGTAGGGGGGGCATCGCGTGAAACCGTAGCACGCCGATTTGACGAGCGTCCACCGGGCGCTGTCCTACAACAGTGGCCCTTGCGGCACCTGGGGCGCCAACACACGCTGCCGGGGCCCGCATGTGCGCCATCCATTATCATTGGCGGTTTCCGCCGATTTTTCCGGCTTTTTTTGCCACGGCCAGCGTGGCGCCCCGCAGACCATGACCCGCACCCCCGCCAAGCCCGACTATTTGAAGAAGATCCTGACCGCCAAGGTGTACGACGTGGCCCAGGAGACCGAACTGACCTACGCCCCCGCGCTGTCGGCGCGCACCAACAATGCGGTCTGGTTCAAGCGCGAGGACACCCAGCCGGTGTTCTCGTTCAAGTTGCGGGGGGCGTACAACAAGATGGCGTCGCTGCGCCCCGAGGATCTCAAGCGCGGCGTGATCGCCGCGTCGGCCGGCAACCATGCCCAGGGCGTGGCGCTGTCCGCCGCCCGGCTGCAGTGCAAGGCCATGATCTGCATGCCGACCACCACGCCGCAGGTGAAGATCGACGCTGTGCGCGAGCGCGGCGGCGAGTGGGTGCAGGTGGTGCTGCATGGCGATTCGTACAGCGACGCCTACCTGCACGCGGCCGAACTGGAAAAGAAGCACAAGCTCACCTTCATCCACCCGTTCGACGACCCCGATGTCATCGCCGGCCAGGGCACCATCGCCATGGAGATCCTGCGCCAGCACCCGGGCCCGATCCACGCGATCTTCGTCGCCATCGGCGGCGGCGGCCTGATTTCGGGCATCGCCAGCTACGTGAAGGCCGTGCGCCCGGACATCAAGGTGATCGGCGTGCAGACGCTGGATTCCGACGCGATGAAGCGTTCGGTGGACGCCGGCAAGCGCGTGGAACTGAAGGACGTGGGCCTGTTCTCGGACGGTACCGCCGTGAAGCTGGTCGGCAAGGAGACCTTCCGCATCACGCGCGAGCTGGTGGACGACATCATCCTGGTGGATACCGATGCGATCTGCGCGGGCCTGAAGGATGTGTTCCAGGACACGCGCAGTATCCTGGAGCCGGCCGGCGCGCTGGCCGTGGCGGGCCTGAAGGCCTATGCCGAGCGCGAGAAGCTGAAGGGCCAGCACCTGGTGGCCATCGCCTGCGGCGCGAACATGAACTTCGACCGGCTGCGCTTCGTGGCCGAGCGTGCCGAGGTGGGCGAGGCCCGCGAGGCCATCTTCGCGGTCACCATCCCCGAGGAACGCGGCAGCTTCAAACGCTTCTGCGAACAGGTCGGCACCCGCAGCGTGACGGAATTCAACTACCGTATCGCCGATACCGGCGTGGCGCACATCTTCGTGGGCGTACAGATCGCCAGCCGCGCGGAAAGCGACAAGATCGCCGCCAACTTCCGCCGCCATGGCTTCGACACGCTGGACCTGTCCAACGACGAACTGGCCAAGCAGCACATCCGCTACATGGTGGGCGGCCATTCGCCGCTGGCGCAGGACGAACTGCTGTACCGCTTCGAATTCCCGGAGCGCCCGGGCGCGCTGATGCGGTTCCTGTCGAGCATGAGCCCGAACTGGAACATCAGCCTGTTCCACTACCGGAACCAGGGTGCGGACACGTCGAACATCCTGGTCGGCATCCAGGTGCCCAGGAACGAAAAACGCGAATTCCGCACGTTCCTTTCCACGCTCGGTTACGTACACTGGGACGAGACCGACAACCCCGTCTACAAGCTGTTCCTGTCCTGAGACCGATCATGACGCTTCCTGAGCACTCGCCGCTGGGCAAGCCCTCGGCCTACAAGACCGAATACGACCCGACACTGCTGTTCCCGATTCCGCGCCAGCCCAAGCGCACCGAGATCGGCCTGCCCGAAGGCAAGGCCCTGCCGTTCTTCGGCGTCGATATCTGGAACGCCTACGAGGTGTCGTGGCTGAACCTCAAGGGCAAGCCCCAGGTGGCGCTGGCCACCTTCATCATTCCGGCCGACACGCCGAACATCGTCGAGTCGAAGTCGTTCAAGCTGTACCTGAACTCGTTCAACCAGAGCAAGCTCGCGTCGGCCGAGGCGCTGCAGCAGTTGCTGCAACACGACCTGTCCGACGCCACGGGCGGCACGGTGCAGGTGCGGCTGGTGACCGAATCGGACCTGGGCACGCAGAAGATGGGCGAACTGGACGGCCTGCTGCTGGACCGCCTGGACATCGAGACCGACGTCTACGAACCCGATCCGACGCTGCTCAAGGCCGACCAGGACGAATCGCCGGTGGAGGAATCGCTGGTGTCGCACCTGCTGAAGTCGAACTGCCTGGTGACCGGGCAGCCCGACTGGGGCAGCGTGCAGATCCGCTATGTGGGCGCACCGATCGACCAGGAAGGGCTGCTCAAGTACCTGATCTCGTTCCGCAATCACAATGAATTTCACGAGCAGTGCGTGGAGCGGATCTTTACCGACGTGATGCGCATGTGCAAGCCGGTGAAGCTGGCCGTCTACGCCCGCTATACACGCCGCGGCGGGCTGGACATCAACCCGTTCCGCACCAACTTCAACACGCCTTGGCCGGACAACCGGCGCAACGCGCGGCAGTAAGGCTGCCGGCCCGAAGCCGGCCGGGCCGGTTCGTCAGAACTCCGCGTGCGCGCGGATGCCGATGAATCTGGCCGGCCCGCGGTCGCGGTTGTAGCCCGGGTTGCGCACGAACTGGAAATCCGGGCTCAGCGTCAGCGTCTTCCACACCGCCACGCTGTAGTAGATCTCCACGATCTGCTCGGGCCCGTAGCGCAGCGCGCCATCGCCCAGGAAGGCTCCCAGGCCGCCGGCGGCCAGGTAGTTGCGATGTCCCGATCCCAGCATGTTCACGGCCACGGCCAGCCCCACCTCGTCCTTGGGGCGACCCCAGCGCGCGCCCTTCATCGTGCCGCCGGCCGATACCTGCCGGCCGATTTCGGTAAAGGCATAGGTCTCGGTCTTGTCGTCGGACCAGTTGGCACGCAGGAACACGCCGGCGTCGTCGGCCACTTCCTGCAGGAAGGCCACCCCGACACCCCACTTGCTGTGCTCGCGGCGCACATCGCCCACATCGGGCGTCACGCCGTTGGCCTGACCGAACGCGAGGGCGTCGTTGAACGCGCCCATGCGCGCCTTGTTCCGCCATAGCAGCAGGCGCGCCTGGCCGGGCCGATCCGCAATGGTGTAACGCTTTTCCAGCTCCAGCATCTGGCCATAGTGCTTGAACAGCCGGGTATCCAGCTCGCGCCCGTTCGACTCGACCGGCTGCAGGAAATGGCCCACGCGCGCAGACCAGCCGTCGCCGATGTATTCGAGCGCCGCGCCCCAGTTATAGCCGCGCGAGTCGGCGGGATAGTCCCACGAGCCATGCGTCATGAACGACCAGTTCATGAACTGGGTGCGGGGGTCGGACCCATACGGGTTCTGGTCGAACACGTCGATCACGCCGAAGTTGCCGGCGGTCAGTACCAGCCGCTGCTTGTCCACCGTGCGTGCGAACTGGTTGAAATCGGAGTCCAGCGTTTCATCGCCGCCGCCCATGCCCCAGTACTGACGGATAAAGGCGCGGGCCCGATAGACCTTCGGACTCGTGCTGGCCGTCTTGGCCAGTTCGCCATTGGACAGGCCGCCCATGCCGTGCAGATCGGAAAACGGCACGCCCTGCGCCACCTCGGGGTTGAGGTGGAACTCGGCCCCCTTCCACAGCCGCAGGCCCAGGTCGAACGTGGCGGTAAACGAATAACTCTTGGCGCGGTTCGGCGTCAGGCTGTTCTCGCCCGAATAGGGCGCGCTGAACGCAGGCTTGCGCTGCCAGATATAGGTGGTCTGCCCGTGGAACGCGAACGGGCTCTCCATATCGTTCACAAGCGGCACGCCGGCGGCCGGCGCGGCGGGCGCATTGGCGGCCGGGACGTCCGCGGGCGTCGTTTCCTGCGCGTGCGCCGCCCACGGCAGCGCCGTACTCGCCACCATCCAGGCGGCAAGCTGACGGACAAAGCGCGGGCGCGGCCGCAGCACGGCGGCCAGGAAACGGAAACGCTGCATAGGAAACCCGGGATGCGGATGCACCACCCACGGGCACCCTTCTGGACAGGCGCGAGCATAGCCAAGCAGACATGACATGTCTACCTTATTTTGTTGCGGCGCAGCATTCCGCCCACGCTTGTGTCATCAACGCTTTGCGGTGGCGCAAAGCCGACGTTGTAACCGGCCTTGTATTAATTAATTCGAAAATTAATATGGATCGGAAGCCGGGCCCCTTTTCTGGCTCATCCGATGTCTCCGGACTGTTTCGATGCCCGCACGCCCACCGACCGATCCCCCGCGCCGTCCCGGCCGCCCTGCGGCGCAGGCATCCGATGCCGGCCAGCGCGACCACCTGATCGATGCCGCTGTCACGCTGTTCGCCCGCCATGGCGTGGCGGCCACCTCGACCAAAGCCATCGCCGCGGAAGCCGGGGTCACGCCGGCGCTGGTGCATTACTACTTTCGCGACCGCGACACGCTGCTTGACGCGATCTTCGAGGAACGGCTCCAACCGCTGATCGAGCGCGTGTTCGGCACGCTGCAGGCTGGCCCGCCGGACCCCATCGCCCGCATCCAGGCGCTGGCGGAGCAACTGATCCGCACGGCATCGGCCACGCCATGGTTTCCGGGGTTGTGGATCCGCGAGATCGTCGGCATCGAGGGCCAACTGCGCGAGCGCCTGCTGCAGCGGGTGGCCCTACAGCGCGCGCATCTGATCGCCAGCCCGCTGGCGGCCGCCCATGCGCAGGGCCAGCTCAACCCCGGCCTGGCGCCGGCGCTGGTGATGGTGTCGCTGATCGGCCTGACACTGCTGCCGCTGGCCACCACGCATATCTGGCGCGCGCTGCCCGGCGCCGCCGACATCGACACCGACACGCTGGTGCGCCACGTTACCGCCCTGCTGGGTCACGGGCTGTCCGTGCCGCCCGATGCCCCCGCCTGAACCTCGTATCCCGGAGCCCGCACGATGCTTCCCGTCCCCACCCGCACCTGGCCCCTGCTGCTGGCCGCCATGTCTTTGCCCATGCTGGCTGCCTGCAGCAAAGACAAGACGCCCACCTGGCAGGGCTACGTCGAAGGCGAATTCGTTGCCGTGGCCTCGCCATTCGCGGGCCGGCTCGAAACGCTGTCGGTCGATCGCGGCCAGCAGGTCAGCAACGGCGCGCCGCTGTTCGTACTGGAATCCGATGACGAACGCGCCGCGCGCCAGCAGGCCGCCGAACAGGTGCGCGTGGCGGAGGCCCAACTGGCCGATATCCAGACCGGCAAGCGCCCCGTGGAAGTGGCCGTCAATCAGGCGCAACTGGTGCAGGCCCAGGCGCAGGCCGGACGCAGTGCCGCCCAGCGCAAGCGCGACGAGGCGCAGTTCGACATCGGCGGCATCTCGAAGGCGCAGCTTGACGAAAGCCGCGCCACGGCCGACGCCGATGCCGCCCGGGTGCGCGAACTGCAGCGCGATATCGACGTGGCCCGCCTGCCCGGCCGCAAGGACCAGCTGGCCGCCCAGTCAGCCCAGGTGGAAGCCGCGCGCGCCGCGCTGGCCCAGGCAGAGTGGAAGCTGTCGCGCAAATCGGTCAATGCGACAGTGTCCGGACTGGTCTACGACGTGCCGTTCCGCCCCGGCGAATGGGTGCCGGCGGGCAGCGCCGTGGTGCGCATGCTGCCGCCGGGCAACGTCAAGGTGCGGTTCTACGTGCCCGAGGCCGTGGTGGGATCGCTGAAGAACGGCCAGGCCATCACGATCCATTGCGATGGCTGCGCGGCCCCGGTGGGTGCCAAGATCACCTATGTGTCCAACGAGGCCGAATACACGCCGCCCGTCATCTACAGCAACGAAACGCGGCGCAAGCTGGTGTTCCTGATCGAGGCCAGACCCAGCGCCGCCGACGCGCCGAAGCTGCGCCCGGGCCAGCCGGTCGAGGTGACGCAATCATGAACACGCAGCCCCGCAGCAGGCCGGAACCTGACCAGGGGAACGGCAACGGGAAGACCGACGCCAACGGCCGCCGCAACGGCGAACTCGTCATCGACGTGCACGACCTGAACAAGCACTTCGGCGACAAGCACGTGGTGAACAACCTGACCATGCAGGTGGCGCGCGGCGAGATCTTCGGCTTCCTCGGCCCGAACGGCAGCGGCAAGACCACCTCGATCCGCATGATGTGCGGGCTGCTGACGCCCGATTCCGGCTCCGGCACCTGCCTGGGCTACGACATCCTCAAGCAGGCGGTCGACATCAAGCGCAACGTGGGCTACATGACGCAGCGGTTCTCGTACTGGGAAGACCTGTCGATCCGCGAGAACCTCGACTTCGTCGCCCGCGTCTATGACATGCCCAACCGCAAGGACGTGGTGGCGCGCGCGCTGGAAGACCTGGGCCTGCAGTCGCGCGCCGAACAACTGGCCGGCTCGCTGTCCGGCGGCTGGAAGCAGCGGCTGGCGCTGGCCGCATGCCTGCTGCACGAGCCGCAACTGCTGCTGCTCGACGAACCGACCGCCGGCGTCGATCCCAAGGCGCGCCGCGACTTCTGGGAACAGCTGCACCAGTTGGCGGCGCGCGGCATCTCGGTGCTGGTCAGCACGCACTACATGGACGAAGCCGAACGCTGCCACAAGCTGGCCTATATCGCCTACGGCACGCTGCTGGCGCAGGGCACGTCGGATGAAGTCGTTGCCAGCCAGCACCTGAGCACGTGGAGCGTCGAGGGCGACAACCTTGCCGAACTGTCCGAGCAACTGCAGGGCAAGCCTGGCGTGGACCAGACCGTGGCATTCGGCACCGCACTGCATGTGACCGGCAAGGACGCCGACCAGCTTGAGCGGACGCTCAGGCAATACGCGGGCGCCCACCACCGCCTGTTGCAGACCGAAACCAGCCTGGAGGACGTGTTCATCCACATGATGGGCGGCGCGCAGGACAACATGGCCGCCCCGCCGCAAAACAAGGCCGCGCACGGCCGCAAGGACGCGCCATGAGCGCCGCGCGCCCGCCTGCCCGCAATCCTTCGCGGCCGACGCACACATCGTTCTCGTTGCAGCGATGGTGGAGCATCGTGCTGAAGGAATTCCTGCAGTTGCGCCGCGACCGCATCACGTTCGGCATGATCGTGGCCCTGCCGATCGTGCAACTGCTGCTGTTCGGCTTCGCCATCAACAGCGATCCGCGCCACATGCCCACGGCGGTAATCGTTGCCGAGCACAGCGATTTCTCGCGCACGTTCATCGCGGCGATGGAAAACACCACGTACTTCCGGGTGGTTCGCACGATGCCCGACGAGACCGCGGGCCGCGAGGCGCTGCTGCGGGGCGACGTGCAGTTCGTGGTCAACATCCCGCACGACTTCTCGCGGCGGCTGCTGCATGGCGACCGTCCCCAGATCCTGGTGGAAGCCGATGCCACCGACCCGTCCGCCACGGGCCCGGCCATCTCGGCGCTGGCGCAGTTGCCGGATACGGTCGCGCGCATCGACCTCAAGGGCGCGCTGGCGCCACTGGCCGGCGGCAAACCGGCCTTCGACGTGAACGTGCATCGCCTGTACAACCCCGAGGGCATCACCCAGTACAACATCGTGCCGGGGCTGATGGGCACCATCCTGACGATGACGATGGTCATGATGACGGGGCTGGCCATGACGCGCGAACGCGAGCGCGGCACGATGGAAAACCTGCTGGCCACGCCGGTGCAGCCCATCGAGGTGATCTCCGGCAAGATCGTCCCGTACATCTTCATCGGCCTGATCCAGGCCACCATCATCGTGCTGGCCGCGCACTACGTGTTCTCGGTGCCGTTCCTGGGCTCGGTGCTGGCGGTGTACCTGGCCACGCTGCTGTTCATCGCGGCCAACCTGACGGTGGGCATCACCCTGTCGTCGCTGGCCAGCAACCAGCTGCAGGCGGTGCAGCTGACGTTCTTCTACTTCCTGCCGAACATCCTGCTGTCTGGCTTCATGTTCCCGTTCGCCGGCATGCCGGTGTGGGCGCAGTGGATCGGCAACGTGCTGCCGATGACCTATTTCAACCGGATGGTCCGCAGCATCATGCTCAAGGGCAGCGGCTGGACCGAACTCTGGCCCAACGTCTGGCCCGTGGCGCTGTTCACGGTCATCGTCATGGGTATCGCCGTGCGCTTCTACAAGCGCACGCTGGACTGACAAGCGGAGCCCCGCCATGCGTACGTTCCCCACCCTGCTCGCCTCGGTCGCCTCGGTCGCCTCGCTCTCCGCGCTGCTCGTCGGCGGTTGTGCGGTAGGCCCCGACTTCCACAGCCCCGACGCGCCCACCGACGCGCGATACACCGCCGGCCCGCAGCCGCTGCAGATGCCGGCCGAGGGCTTCCCGACGCAAACGCTGCAGCCCGGCGATGTGCCCGCGCAATGGTGGTCGCTGTTCGGCAATCCACAGCTCGACGAGACGATACGCATGGCGCTGGCCGGCAGCC
This sequence comes from Ralstonia sp. 25mfcol4.1, assembly GCF_900104095.1. Taxonomy (GTDB): domain Bacteria; phylum Pseudomonadota; class Gammaproteobacteria; order Burkholderiales; family Burkholderiaceae; genus Cupriavidus. The sequence goes on from NZ_FNJO01000002.1 coordinate 628,499, forward strand.
CCACGCTGACGCAGGCGCGCGCCCGACTGCGCGAGGCCCAGGAGAACCTGGCCGCGCGCTCCGGGGCCACGCAGTTCCCGCAGGTCGATGCCAAGCTCAGCGCCACCCGCCAGCAGGTGGACCTGACCTCCGTCGGCATCACCCAGTTTCCGAGCCCCGGCCCGTTCACGCTCTACAACGCCAGCGTGCAGGTGTCCTACGCGCTGGATCTGTTCGGCGGGCAGCGGCGCGAACTCGAAGGCCTGCGCGCCGCGGTCGACTATCAACGCTACGAACTGGAGGCGGCCCGCCTGTCGCTGGCCGCGAACGTGGCCACCACGGCGATCCGCGAAGCCGGGCTGCGTGCGCAACTGGCCGATACGGTGGCCATCGCCGAAGCGCAGCAGCGCCAGCTTGGCATCATGCAGCAGCGGCTCAAGGCAGGCGGCGTGGCCCGTGTGGACGTACAGCGGCAACAATCCGAACTGGCGCAGACGCAGGCGCTGGTGCCCGCGTTGTCGCAACAGCTCGATGCCGCACGCCACCAGCTGGCCGTCTACACCGGACAGACCCCGGCCAGCGCGCAACTGCCCGAGTTCCGGCTCGAGGACCTGCACCTGCCCGAGACGCTCCCAGTCAGCCTGCCGGGCGAGCTGGCACGGCGCCGCCCCGACATCCGCGCGGCCGAGGCGCTGCTGCACCAGGCATCCGCCGACATCGGCGTGGCCACGGCCAACCTCTATCCGCAGATCACGCTGACGGCCAGCGGCGGCACCCAGCAGATGCGCGCCCGCGACCTGTTCAGCAGCATGAACGTCTGGAGCCTGGCCGCCGGCGTGGTGCAGCCGGTGTTCCACGGCGGCGAACTACGCGCGCAGAAGCGCGCCAAGGAAGCGGCCTACGAGCAATCGCTGGGCGCGTACCAGCAGGCCGTGCTGCAGGGGCTGCAAAACGTGGCCGACACGCTGCGCGCCCTCGACGCCGACGCCGGCACCCTGCAGGCCCGCGCCCACAACGCCCGGCAAACGCGCGACACGCTGGCCATCGTCAGCGAACAATACCGGCTGGGCGGCGTGAGCCAGTTCACGGTGATCGACGCCGAAAGCCAGGCCCGCCAGGCCGCGCTCGACCTGTCGCAGGCCCGCGCGGCAAGACTGGCCGATTCGGCGGCGCTGATGCAGGCGCTGGGGGGTGGGTGGTGGGGGGAAGAGGCGACGGTGGGGAGCCTGAAATAGAGGGTGTCGGTACCGGAAGCGCTATGACCGTAGATACGCGCGCAACCGCCTCACCCCCTCATCCAGCCGCGCCACATCGCACGCGTAGCACCATCTGACAAAGCCCTCGCCCTCGTCGCCGAACGCGCTGCCGGGGGCCAGCCCGAGGTGCGCCTCGCGCACCAGGCGTTTGCAGAGCGCCAAGCTGTCCGCGGCGCCGGCGAGCCGGAAGAACACGTACATGGCGCCGTCTGGCGCGTGCGCTTCCACGCCCGGCAGGCTGGCTAGCGCGCCAACCAGATGATCGCGCGACGTGCGCAGCCGCTGCACCAGGTCTTGCGTGAACGCCTCGCCCTGCCGCACGGCCACGATGCCGGCCTCCTGCACGAACGACGGCGCGCACGACGTGTTGTATTCGATCAGCTTGCCCAGGTCGTCCATCAACGATGCGGGCAGCACCATCCAGCCCAGCCGCCAGCCCGTCATCAGCCACGCCTTGGAAAACGAGTTCACCGCGATCACGCGTTCGTCACGGCTGGCGATATCGAGGAAGGACGGCGCGTTGCCGCCTTCGCTGCCGTAGTACAGCCGTTCGTAGACCTCGTCGGCGATGATCCAGATGCCGTGGCGGCGGCAGTGGTCCAGCACGGCCTGCTGCTGGGCGCGCGGCATGACCCAGCCCGTAGGGTTGTTCGGCGAGTTGATCATCACCGCCCGCGTACCGGGCGTCAGGGCACGCAACAGGCGGTCGATATCGAGTGTCCAGCCATCGTCGCCGAAGTCGAGCGATACGGTGTCCACGGTGGCGCCGAGGATGCGCGGGATTTCCACCAGGTTGGGCCAGAGCGGCGTGACGCAGACCACGCGGTCGCCCGGGCCGGCCACCAGCTGGGCGGCCAGCATCAGTGCGTTGACGCCGGCGCTGGTCACGGCGATATTGTCGACCGGCGTGGCGCCGTGCAGCCGCGTCACGTAGTCGGACAGCGCGGCCCGCAGCGGCGCGATGCCCAGGTTGTGCGTGTAGAACGTGGCGCCGCCGGCCAGCGCCTGGGCGGCGGCGTCGCGGATAAAAGCCGGAGTCACCTGATCCGACTCGCCGAACCAGAACGGCATGACATCCGGCAGGCCGATGCCCGCGTTGGCCACCTCACGGATGCGCGAGGCGCGCAGGCCGTGGACGATGTCCCGTGCCAGCGGCACGGCTTCGTTGGAAGAAGGCAGGCGAGACGGGCTGGCGGACATCGGCACTCCTGGAACGAAAAGCGGATGAAGCGCCTAGCGTACCGGAATCCCGCCGGGCCTGCCGGCGGGCATGCACTGGGGATTACGCGAAGCGGGCGCGCAGGTCGTCGGCCGTCATCGCCGCATAGCCGAGACTGTTCAGCGGCGTACGCACCGCACGCAGCAGCCCGGCGTTGTCGGGCGCCGTGCTGCCGTCGGGCAACGTCATGTTGTTCTCGAAGCCGATGCGCGCATGCCCGCCCAGCATCACGGCCGCCGCCGCGCAATCGGCTTCCTGCTTGCCGAACGCGCAAACCGCCCATTCGACGCCGCTCTGCTCCAGCCCCACGTCGTGCCATGCGGCCAGGAACGGCAGCAGGTCCGCGGGCGACGACTTCTGGCCGGCCGAGTAGCGGCCCAGCACGAACAGCACCCAGTGCCGGCCGGACGGAATGGCGCCGCTGGCCCGCAACGCGGCATAGCGACGCACGTCGTCGGCATCGTAGAGGATGTACTGCGCCACCACGTGCTCGCGATGCATCCACTGGAAGAACGCCGCGGCCGCCGGCAGCGCCGCATCGTCGGGCACCAGTTCGCGCACCGCCACCGACGCAGCCTCCGGCCGCAGCGCCTGCACCATCGCGATCTGCTGGGCCGGCTGGTAGATACCCACCGCTTCGGTGGTCAACTGCAGCACCAGATGCTGGCCGACGGCCTTGCGCACGGCGGCGATGGCGGGCTCGTAGTCCGCAACTTCGAGGCTGTGCGACGCGTCGGCCTTGCGTACGTGCAGGTGGATCATTGCCGCACCGGCCTCCACGCAATCCCGTGCGCACTGCGCCAGTTCGTCGGGGGCGATGGGCAGCCGGGCGTGGTCCGCGTGGGTCTTGCGCGCGCCGTTGGGCGCCACGGCAAGGGCGAAGGGACGGCGCAGGGTATCGATCGTCATGCGTCGTTCCTCAGGCCGGCAGCACGGTGTTCACCGACTGCACGAAGCGGTCGACGATGTTGTCGATATCGGCCGGCGTGCAGATGAACGGCGGCGCGAACAGCACGTGGTCGCCATGGATGCCATCGACCGTGCCACCCATCGGGTAGACCAGCAGGCCATTCTCCATGCAGGTGCGCTTGAGCACCGCGTGGGTCTTCTTCGCCGGATCGAGCGTGGCCTTGGTGGCGCGGTCGGCCACGAACTCCACGCCGACGAACAGCCCGCGGCCTCGCACGTCGCCCAGGTTCGGATGGCCGCCCAGCGCCTCGCGCAACCGTGCTCGCAACTGTTCGCCACGCGCCAGCACGTTGTCGAGCAGCCTGTCCCCGGCAATCGTGCGCTGCACGGCCAGCGCAGCCGCGCACGCGGTGGCGTGGCCGATATAGGTATGTCCGTGCTGGAAGAAGCCGCTGCCGCCGACGATGGCATCGTAGATGCGCGCGGTCGACATCATCGCGCCGATCGGCTGGTAGCCCGCGCCCAGGCCCTTGGCGATGGTCACGATATCGGGCACCACGCCGTCTTCCTCGCAGGCGAACAGGTAGCCGGTGCGGCCCATGCCGGACATCACCTCGTCCAGGATCAGCAGCACGCCGTACTTGTCGCACACAGCGCGGATGCGCTTGAGGTAGTCCGCCACCGGCGGCACCGCACCGGCCGTGGCCCCGACCACGGTCTCGGCCACGAAGCCGGCCACCGAATCGGGCCCCAGTTCCAGGATCTTGGCTTCCAGCTCGTCGGCCAGGCGCTGCGCATATTGCACGTCGGTCTCACCGGCGGCCTGGTCGCGATAGGCATAGCACGGCGACACATGGTGCGCGGGCACCAGCAGCGGCAGGAACGGCTCGCGGCGCCAGGCGTTGCCGCCAATGGCCAGCGCACCCAGCGTGTTGCCGTGATAGCTCTGGCGCCGCGCGATGAAATGGCGGCGCTGCGTCTGGCCAGTCTCGACGAAATACTGCCGCGCCAGCTTCAGCGCGGCCTCAACGGCCTCGGAACCGCCCGACACGAAATACACGTGGTTCAGATCGCCCGGCGCCGCATCGGCCAGCGTCTGCGCCAGCGTTTCCGACACCTCGGTGGTGAAGAACGACGTGTGGGCATAGGCCAGCGTATCCACCTGCTGCTTGATCGCCTCGATCACGCGCGGATGGCCGTGACCCAGGCACGACACCGCCGCCCCGCCCGAGGCATCCAGGTAGGCGCGGCCGTTGCTGTCGAACAGCTCGATACCCTTGCCGCCAACGGCGACAGGCAAGGTTTGCTTGGGATTGCGATGGAAGACGTGCGTCATGGTCGGCGTGCAGGAAAGCGCGTGGCGCGCGAAACAGGTAGCCAGTATAGGAACAACACACCGTTAACGCAACAACTGTTTCATTGGCGCCGCTTCGCGAAACATACGATTCCCGCAATTCCGCCGACACCGGCCGGCGACCTATGCAACAATCGTTGCAAACTCCGCTTTTTCATCACATCGATGTCCGCCGACCAGCCCAGCCCTCCCGAATCGCTCGACGCCCTGCTCGAACAACTGCGTACGGAATTTCCGCATCTCAGCGTCCAGTTCCAGGGCGGCGCGCGCTATCTGCTGGACCACCCGCGCGACATCGCCATCCAGTCCATGCGCAAGGTGGCTGCCAATGCCGGCGTGCAGCCGGCGACACTGGTGCGCCTGTCGCAGTCACTGGGATTCGAGGGTTGGCAGGGGCTGCGCGAGCTGTTCGTGACAGCCGTGCGCGAGGGCGGCAGCCAGCCGTACGCGCGGCGCGCGCGCAAGGTGGTCAAGGATTCGGACAAGACCAGCGGCCCTGGCAAGATGCTGGCCGAGATGATCGAGGTGCAGCACCACAACCTCGACGCCCTGCTGGCCAACAATGCCGACACCCTGCCCCGCGCCGCCGACCTGCTGGCCGCCGCGCCCATCGTGCACGTGGCCGGCTTCCGCTCGTGCTTTCCGATCGCGTTCACGTTCCACTACATCTACGGGCTGTTCCGCAGCTCGGTGCGACTGATCCGCGGCGACGCCGGCACGCTGGAAATGGAACTGCGCGCGCTCAACGCCCGCGACGCCGTGCTGGTCGCCGGCTTCGCGCCCTACTCGCACGAAAGCCTGCGCGTGGCCCAGGCCGCGCGCGAAGCCGGCTGCAAGGTCATCGCCCTGACCGACAGCACCGTGGCCCCGATTGCCCTGGAGGCCGACTGCACGCTGCTGTTCGCCATCGACAGCCCATCGTTCTTCCCGTCGATTACATCCGGCGTGACGATGGTGGAGGCGCTGGTCGAACAACTGCTGGCCCGGAAAGGCAAGGGGGCGATCCGCGCGCTGGAGCAGACCGAGGGGCAGCTTCATCGCACGGGGGCTTATTTGCCGGCGGGGCGCTAACCCACCTTACTCGAACGCCTCGTCGTTCGGATTTGCATACGCCTTCTTGATCTGCTCGCTCTGCGGCAGGTCGAACGAGATGTTCTTCGGCGGCACCGGCTTCTGGAACCACTTGGCGTAGAGCGTGTTGATCTCGCCGCTGCGCATCAGGCCGGTCATGGCGTTGTCGACCACCTGTTTGAAGCCGGGGTCGTCGCGGCGCATCATGAAGCCGTAGGCCTCGAAGGACTGCGGGGTGCCGACCACGGCCCAGTCGTCTGGCCTGGGAGCCAGCGTACGCGCGCCGGACAGCAGCACGTCGTCCATCATGAACGCCGCCACGCGGCCGGACTGCAGGATCAGGAACGATTCGCCATAGTCCTTGGCGCTCTGGATCGTCATGTTGGCGCCCTTTTCGTCGTTGAGCCGGCGCAGGATGCGCTCCGACGTCGTGCCCGCATTCGTCACCACGGACTTGCCGGCCAGGTCGGGGAAGTCGTGGACCGGACTGCCCTTCTTGACCAGCAGCCGGGTGCCGGCCACGAAGTAAGTGGTCGAGAACGCCACCTGCTGCTGGCGCGACTTCAGGTTGGTCGTGACGCCGCATTCCAGGTCCACCGTGCCGTTCTGCACCAGCGATTGGCGATTTTGCGATGTCACGGGGACCATGCGGACCTGCAGGTTCGGCGAACCGGTTTCCTTCTTGACGGCATCGACGACGCGGTCGCAGATGTCCTGGGCAAACCCGATCACTTTCTGGTTGGCGTCGTAATACGAGAACGGGATCGATGACGTGCGGTGCCCGATCGAGATCGTATTGGACGACTTGATCTTGCTGAGCGTCGGGCTGGCGGCCACCGCCGCTGCGTCGGCGGCCAGCGCCGAACCGGCGCCACTGAACGCGGCCAGCAGCACCGCGGCACGGATCGGGAAGGACTGGGTCATGGAAACACTCCTGTTGAATGAAAGCGTCAGCTGTTGCAATGCTAGTCATTGAGCAACAAGTGTTCCATCATGGATAACCATGAAACAAATGGATTTTCCCCGAAGTCGGGCATGCGGCGCCCGGCTTTGGGGAAATGCGGCGGTGCGGCGTAACGGTCAGTGCGCCGCCGGGGTGCGTGGGATGCCGTTCCACATGGCCAGTCCGCTGGCCAGCAGCAGGCCCGCCAGCAGGTACAGCGCGTTGTCCATGCTGCCCGTGTGCGTCTTGATCTGGCCGATCACCCAGGGGCTGACGATGCCGCTGGTGATGCCGATGCTGGAGATGAACGCGATACCCGTGGCGGCGGTATGGGCCGGCAGGTGGCTGGGCGGCAGCGACCAGAAGATCGGCAAGGCGGCGAAGATCAGCACGGCCGCCACCGAGAGAATCGCCAGCGACACGCCCAGGCTCGGCACGTGCAGGGTCAGCGCGGCCAGCGCCAGCGCGCCGCCGGCGGTGCAGCACAGGAAGTGCCCGTGGCGCTCGCCCAGCCGGTCGGAGCGGCGTGCGATGAGGATCAGCCCCACCGCGCCGATCGCGTTCGGGATCACCGAGTACAGGCTGATCGCCATCACGTCGCGGATGCCGAAATCCCGGATCATCAGCGGCATCCAGAACGACAGCGTCAGCGATCCGCAGGTCAGCGCGAAATAGATGAACGCGAACAGGTACAGGCGCGGGTTGCGCAGCGCCTGGCCCAGCGCCCGCAGCGAATGGGCGTGGCCGCCCTTGCCTTGCGTCCCGGCCGCGTGCTGCGCCACCAGGTAGTCCTGCTCGGCGGGCGTCAGCCAGCGCGCCTGGCGCGGGCCGTCGACCAGGCAGAACGCCGCCACCAGGCCCAGCAGCACGGCCGGGGCGCCTTCGATGGCGAACATCCATTGCCAACCCTGCATGCCCAGCACGCCGGCCATGTCGCGCATGATCCAGCCCGACACCAGCCCGCCCAGCACCCCGGCCACCGCCACGCCGGCAAAGAAGATCGCCATCACCGCTGCCCGGCGGCGGGCGGGAAACCAGTAGGTCAGGTACAGCACGATGCCCGGGAAGAAGCCCGCCTCGAACACGCCCAGCAGAAAGCGCAGCAAATAGAAGTGAGACGGTTGCGACACCAGCATCATGCCGACCGACGCCACGCCCCACAGCACCATGATCCGCGTGAATGTGCGTCGCGCCCCGAAACGCGCCAGCAGCATGTTGCTGGGCACCTCGCAGAGCACGTAGCCCACGTAGAACACGGCGGCGCCCAGGCCGTACATCGCGTCGCTGAAGCCCAGGTCCTGCTTCATCTGCAACTGGGCGAAGCCAATGTTGATGCGGTCCAGGAACGACACCACGTAGCAGACGAACAGGAACGGGATGATGCGCAGCCAGACCTTGCGGTACAGCGCGTCTTCCTGCGGCAGCGGCAGGCTGTGTGGCAGGGGTTCGGATGGGATTTCTGGCAAGGCGGGGGCGGCGCCCAGGCTCTGGGTGTGCATGTTGTCTCCGGATTCAGCAGGGTGGCAGGCGCGAGTCGCCCCCGGGGCGTCGGATTGCGCCCCTGCGGAGGTCGATCGCGGGTCGGGTGGCGGCCAGGCGCGACTAGGCTGGCGCGGGCGCTTCGGCTGCCGCACGGGCCAGCCGCATGGCCTCGGCCAGTGTGTCGTGGTCGCCGATATGGTTGGCCAGCAGCAGGATCAGCCGCGCATTGACGGCCTGGCTCGCGGCATCGTCGAGGTCACGGTGCATGTCGATCAGCGCCTCGTAGAAGTCGTCGGGGCGCGCCAGGTTGGGGGCGGTATTGAGCGGCATGGGGCCTGTCTCCTTCGGATGGCTGCGTTCGGACTTCAGGCCAGCGCCGCCGCCTGTACCGGGGCGGATGGCGTCAGGACATGGGATGCCGGGGCGTTGCCGGTGGCACGGGCCAGCGCCGCCGCGATGCCCGCCGCATCGACACCGCGCCAGCGCGCGCATACGTGCTGGTCCGGCCGGATCAGGTAGCAGGTGCCGGCGCGCGCGTCGTAGCGGCTGGCCGCCAGGCCCTCGGCATCGCGCAGCACCGTGGCACCGGGCCAGGCCTGTGCCGATGCCGAAATGGCCGCGTCGGTGACAAACACCACGCGCAGCGGAATGCCGCCCTGCTGCAGCGTGCGCAGCGCCTCGGCCTGCGCGGCATCGAGCCCGGCCGGCGGGCCGAATACCAGCACCACGAACGCGTTGCCCAGGTGCTGCAGCAGCCACGGCTTGCCGGCCGCATCGGCAACGGGTGCGTCCACGCATGCCGCCCCCGGCGCCATGGCGCCGCCGAATGCATCGGCATCGGCCGTATTCAGCGTCGAATCGTGCAGCACGGCCGGCACCGAAAGGCGGCCACTGTTGACCAGCTGCCGCGCGAACGCATGATCGCGCGCCAGCGTCAGCACGGCATCGCGGAACACCCGGCTGACCGCGCTCTTCGGCGTGATGAAGTCGGTGGCGCGCGTGGAATTGCGGATGTTCTCGTCGGCCGCGTATTCGCGCTCGCTGGCGTAGGTGTCCAGCAGGCTGTCGGGCGCCTTGCCTTGCAGCACATAGGCCAGCTTCCAGGCCAGGTTCTCGGCGTCCTGCACGCCGCTGTTGGCGCCACGCGCGCCGAACGGGGAGACCCCGTGCGCGGCATCGCCGGCGAACAGCACGCGGCCATGGCGGAAGCTGTCCATGCGCACGCACGCAAACGTGTAGACGCTGACCCATTCCAGTTCGAACTTCGCGTCGGGGCCCAGCAGCGCCTGCACGCGGGGGATCACGCGCTCGGGCGCCTTCTCGGCCACGGGGTCGGCATCCCAGCCCAGCTGGAAGTCGATGCGCCAGACGTTGTCGGGCTGGCGGTGCAGCAGCACCGACTGGTTTGGATGGAAGGGCGGGTCGAACCAGAACCAGCGTTCGGCCGGGAACGGCGCCTCCATCTTCACATCGGCTATCAGGAAGCGGTCGCGGAACGTATGGCCATGGCTTTCCTGCCCCAGCATCTTGCGCAGCGGGCTGCGCGACCCGTCGGCAGCCACCACGTAGCGGCCGCACAGCGTGTAGCAGCCGTCGGGGGTCTCGATGGTCAGCGCCACGTGGTCGGCGTGCTGTTCCACGGCCACGGCGCGGCTCTTCCAGCGGATGTCGATATTGGGCATCGCCCGTGCGCAATCGAGCAGGTAGCCCTCGACGTAATACTGCTGCAGGTTGATGAACGCCGGACGCTGGTGGCCGGCCTCGGGCAGCAGGTCGAACGCGTAGATCTGGCGGTCCTGCAGGAACACCCTGCCCACATGCCAGCGCACGCCCTTGTCGACCATGCGGTCGCCGCAGCCCAGGCGGTCGAAGATGTCCAGCGTGCGCTTGGCGAAGCAGATCGCGCGCGATCCGGTGGACAGCGTGCAGTCGTCATCGACCAGCACCACCGGCACGTCGTGGCGCGCCAGGTCAATCGCGGTGGCCAGTCCCACCGGCCCCGCGCCCACCACGATCACGGGATGCGGGCCCTCGGCCCGGTGGCCCGCCTGCTGCTCGGCACACGGCACGTAGGCGTACGTCTGCTTCTGGTAGTCGATGTCGACTTCGGTACTGCTCATGGTGTCTCCGTCCACTTGTATGTGGTTGCGTTCTTTTGCGCCGCTCTCGTGCGCAGTGGGAGAGCGGTTGGGGAGAGGACCTGGCGGTTCTGGCTGCTACCCTTGGCCAGTGGGACTGCCCTGCCCTTCCCTCGCCCCTCTCCCCCGCCCTCCCCCGCCCCTCCCCCGCCGTGCGGGCGAGGGGAGAAAACCATCGCACCGGCTTGCGCCTGCTTGCGCTTGCTTACGCCTGCAAGGCCGCCCACATTTCCTGATCCCTCTGCGCCGTCCAGATGCGCGGATGCGTGATGCCGGACGCCTCGTCGAACGCACGCGACACGTCGAACGGCAGGCAGTGCTCGTAGATGAACACGTGGCCGAACTTGGGGTCCATCGACTTGCGCGTATGCGCCATGGCGGCCTTCAGGTCGAGCTTGTCGGCCACGGCTTCGCGGCCGGCCTGCAGCAGCGTGGTGACGAAATCCTTGGTGTAGGCCAGGCCCTTGGCCACGTCGGCCGGGGTGGTCAGCGCGGGGCCGCGGCCCGGCACCAGCTTCTCGGGCTGCAGCGCGGCCAGCGCATCGAGCGTGGCCGGCCATTGTTCGAGCTGGGCGTCGCCGCAGTAGCAGGCGGCGTCGTACTCCACCAGGTCGCCCGAGAACAGCACCTTCTGCTGGGGCAGCCACACCACGGTGTCGCCCTTGGTGTGCCCGGCGCCCAGGTGGGCGATGCGCACTTCGAGCTTGCCCATGAACAGCGTGATCTCGCGCTCGAAGACCAGCGTCGGCCAGGTCAGGCCCGGCACGGTTTCCACGCCGGCAAACAGGCGCGGAAAGCGTTCGATCTCGGACTTCATGTCGGCCTCGCCGCGCTCGACGATCATCTCGTAGGTGCCACGGCTGGCGATGATCTGCTGCGCGCCCTCGGCAAAGTAGGCCGACGCGCCCAGCACGCGCACCGCGTGGTAGTGCGACAGCACCACGTACTTGATCGGCTTGTCGGTGATCTCGCGGATGCGGGCAATCAGGTCCTGCGCCATGGCCGGCGTGGCGGTGGTGTCCACGATCATCACGCCGTCGTCGCCAATGATCACGCCCGAATTGGGGTCGCCCTCGGCCGTATAGGCCCAGGCGTTTTCGGAAAGCTGGGTGAAGGTGATCTGCTTGGCTTCCAGGTCGGCCTGGGATGCGAATGCTTTTGCCATGTCTGCCTCGTTGTCTTCGGTATGGGGATGGATGGGGCGATCACGCTGCGGGATCGGCGTGAATGAATCTTAGGAAGACGGCTATTTTTAGTCAATGGCAAATACAATTGCTATTTGCTAAATTACCCGCCAGCCCTTGACGCAGCGTGGGCGACGCGGGAAAACCCCGATGCCCAGGGGCCGCCTCAAGCGCCTGACAGGCCGCCCGCGGGCGATGCATCGCGTACCATTGGGCTCTTTCCGACAGACAGGGCAGCAAGCAGGCATGGCAAGACCCCCGGGCGAATCCGCCGGCAAGACACAGCGCGGCATCCAGAGCGTGGAGGTTGGCGGCCGCCTGCTGCAGGCGCTGGCCGATGCACGCCGGCCGCTGGCCCTGGCCGAACTGGCGGCCGCCGCGCAACTGGCGCCGGCGCAGGCGCATACCTACCTGGTCAGCCTGACGAGGCTCGGGCTCATCAAGCGCGATCATCTCGACGGCAGCTACGAACCCGGGCCGCTGGCATTGCGCCTGGGCATGTTGCATCTCGATCACACGCCCGCGTACCGCGCGGCCGTGCCGCACGTGCAGGCACTGGCGTCGGCCATCGGCTGGAACGTGGCCGTCAGCCTGCCCACGCCGCAGGGGCCGACCATCGTCCATTACGCGTCCGCCGGCTCGCCGCTGCACGTCAACCTGCATGTGGGGACGGTCATGGCCCTGGCCACCACGGCCACCGGCCGCACGTACTGCGCGTTTCAGCCGCCAGCGCACTGGCAGCCGATCTGGGTCCAGCAGCAGGCCGGCGCCGCTGCGGATGCCTTGCCCGCCTTCATGGATCAACTGGCCGCCGTGCGCCAGCGCGGCATGGAACGCAGCATCGATTCGCCCAGCCCGGCCGTCAGCAGCCTGGCGATGCCGCTGGTCGATGCCGATGGCACGCTGCACCTGGTGCTGACCGCCATCGGATCCACCGGCGCCATCGACGTCGACTGGCAGGGCCCGGTGGCACGTGCGCTGCGCAGCGCCATCGACGACATCGCGCAGGCAATGGTGGCGACATGACCGAACTGGAAGACAGCAAACCCCAGCGCGGCATCCAGTCGCTCGACAATACCGGGCAGTTGCTCAATGCGCTGGCCGACGCCGGCCGTCCGCTGTCGCTGGGCGAACTGGCGCGCGCCGCCGGCATGGCGCCGGCCAAGGCGTTCCCGCATCTGGTCAGCCTGCAGAAGATCGGCCTGCTGACGCGCAATGCCGACGGCGATTTCGAGGCCGGCATGCTGGCGCTGGAGATGGGCCTGGTGGCGCTGCAGCGCCTGTCGCCCACGCGCGAGGCCGAGCCCGAGGTGGTGGCGCTGGCGCATGCCACCGGGCTGTCGGTGGCGATGGCGGTGTTCGGCCCCCTGGGGCCCACGGTGATCCGGCTGGAAGAAGCGTCGCGTCCGCAGCACGTCAGCCTGCGCGTGGGCACGGTGCTGTCGATGGTCAACACGGCCATCGGCCGCACGTTTGCCGCCCATCTGCCCGACGACGTACTGACCCAGGCGCTGGCGCAGGATGCGATCCGCATGGCGGGCGCGCCCGTGGATACGGCGATTCAGCAGGCCGCCATCCCGCGCTGGCGCAATATCCGCGACGACGGCATCGACAACGCCGTCAGCCGTCCCGTGCCCGGCATCGACACACTGGCCGCCCCGGTGTTCGACCACACCGGCGCGCTGGCGCTGGTCATCGCCGTGATGGGCAGCAGCGGCAGCTTCGACAGCGCGCTGGACGGCGATGTGGCCCAACTGGTCAGGCAGGCGGCGCGGCGGTTGTCGTGGCGGTTCGGGGCGATGGGCGCCAGCGGGGGCTGACGCGGCGTACCGCCCCGCCGTGTGCCGTGCCTCGCTCCATCGTCATTCGTCCAGCTTCCGGGCACCGATGCTGGCCAGATAGTCGTCCACGGCGCTCCCCACGGTGGGATGGAAGCAATCGTTGGGGAATGTCTCGGTCAGCTCGAAGCGCCGCAGCTTGTCGCGGACGGGGTCCTTCATTTCCGCGAAATGCAGAGCCACGCCGTCCGCCGCCAGGTTCTGGCTCAGTTCGCGCAGCATGTCGGCCGACGTGACGTCCACGCTGGTGACCGGCTCGGCCGCCACCACCACCCAGCGCACCGGCTTCGGCGCCGCCTCCACGGCCTCTGTCAGGCGCTGCTGGAACAGTTCGGCATTGGCAAAGAACAGCGGCGCGTCCCAGCGGAACAACACCAGCCCGTCGATCAGCGCCGCATGGGGATAGCGTTTCAGGTCGTGGTAGCCGCGCAGGCCCGGCACCCGGCCCAGTACCGCGAAGTGCGGCCGCCAGCCGTCCCACAGGAATTCGATCACGGCCAGGACCACGGCCAGGCAGATGCCGGGAATCGTGCCGAATACGGCCACGGCGGCAAAGCACAGCATCGACAGCCAGAACTCCCACTGCTGGATGCGATAGATGCGCTGCAGGTCCCTGAACTCGAACAGGCCGATGGCCGCGGCGATCACCACGGCGGCCAGCGCGCTGTTGGGCAGGTAGCGCAGCAGGTTCGGCGCCACCAGCAGCAGGGCCGCCACGGCAATGGCGCCAACCACGCCAGTCAGCTGCGTACGGGCGCCGGCTGCCTCGGCCACCGGCGTGCGCGACGCGCTGCTGCTGATCGGAAACCCCTGGAACAGCCCGGCCGCCAGGTTTGCCACGCCCAGGCCCACCATCTCCTGATTCGGATCCACCCGCGTATGGGTGCGCGCGGCATAGGTGCGCGACAGCACGCTGGTATCGGCAAAGGCGATCAGCGCCACGGCACAGCCGCCCAGCACGATCCGGACGATATCCACCCCGCTGAACCACGGCAGCGCGAACGTCGGCAGCCCCTGCGGGATCTCGCCCAGCACCTTCACGCCTTGGCTATCCAATCGGAACACGCTGACCGCCAGCGTCGCCAGCACCACGGCGATCAGGATGCCCGGCACGCGCTCGAATCGTTTGAGAAAGAGGATCAACACCAGGCTGGCAGCGCCCACGGCGAAGCTGTACCAGTTGGTCTTGCCATCGGCGATGGCCTGCGCCAGCCACCACAGCTCGCGCAGCGGCCCGGCATCGTCGATCTTGATCGCGAACAGCTTTGGCAGCTGGCTGACCAGCACCGTCAGCGCGATGCCATTCATATAGCCGTAGCGGATCGGCTTGGACAGCAGTTCGGTAATGAACCCCAGCCGCAGCAGGCCCAGCACGATGCAGAACAGGCCCGCGACGATGGCCATCAGGCTGGCGGTGGCCACGGCACGCATCGGGTCTCCGCCGGACATGCCCAGCACCACCGCCAGGATCGGCGCGGCCAGCGCGGAATCGGGCCCAAGTACCAGGATGCGGCTTGGCCCGAACAGCGCATAGGCCAGCAGCGGGATGATCGTCGCGTAGAGCCCGTACACGCCGGGCACGCCCGACGCCTCGGCATAGGCGATGCCCACCGGCACCAGCATCGTGGTCAGGACCAGCCCGGCAGCGAGGTCACGCGGCAGCCAGGCTGCCTCGTAGGTGCGCAGCATGGCCAGTCCGGGCAGCCAGCGCAGCCAGTGGGCGGCCGGCGCGTGGGCGGGCGTTGGAGTAGGCGCGGTGGATGCCATGGGACCCTTTTGTTGGTAGTGACACGCCGGAGATCGGTGTGATTCAGCATAGGTCTCGCATCCGCCAAAGCAAGCGCGCAAATGTGGCGCGTGACATACCTTCCCGCCCGGCACCCGGCACCCCTACGGCCCCGACAGCCGGGCCGGGGCGATCACGCCGTCAACCAAGGCCACCCTCAGGCGCGCCTCGATCGACGATAAAGGACGACGCCATGTGGATCGGCGGTGGCGGGCTCAGCACAGGTGCAGCGCCACGCCGGCGCGCTCGCACAGGTGCGGCAGCGTCGGCAGCGCTTCGGTGGCTTCGGCGTCCGTGAACAGGTGGTCGATCTGGTCCAGACCGGCCACACGGCACGGCGCGTTGCGCAGGCACTTGCTGCTGTCGGCCAGCAGCACGCGCAAATGGCTGTGCGACAGCAGCACCTGACTCAATTCGGCCTCTTCCGGCTGGAATTCGTAGAACGTGCCGTCAGCGTCGATGCCGGCGGCGCTGCAGATCGCCACATGCGCGCGAAAACGTCGTACAAAATCCAAGGTGGCACTGCCCATCACATCGAAATCGCCGCCACGCAGCCGTCCGCCAGACACCCAGGTTTCGATGCGGGGCTTGTCGGCCAGCGCATGGACGGCGCCCAGGTTGTTGGTGATCACGCGCAGGGGCAGGTCGTCCGGCAGTGCGCGGGCAAAGTCGGCCACCGTGGTGCCATAGCCCAGGAAGACCGTGGCATCGGCCTCGACGATGCCGATGGCCACCTCGGCAATGCGCCGCTTGCGCTCGACATGCGCGGTACTGCGTTGCAGGTAGCTGATGTTGTGCTGGCTGGCCGGCAGGCTCAGCCCGCCGTGCATCCGTCGCGCCAGACCCTGCACGCTCAGTTCGTTGATGTCGCGCCGGATGGTCTGGCTGCTGACGCCAAAGCGGCTGGCCAGTTGTTCGGTACTGAGGTAGCCGGCATCGTTCAGCCAGCCGAAGATTTCACGTTGCCGCAGGGTCAGGCTCATCGACGTTCATTCGCTCACTTTGCATGGTCGAACGAAAATGTAAGCGCGCGATGTGACGTTTCCGTGACAGTCATGCCCTCCCCCACTCAGAAGTAGACGTTCGCCGACAGTTCCGCCGAGCGCGGACGACCCAGCAGCCGCTGCTGGCCGCCGTTGGAGAACGATTCGGCGTAGTCGCGGTTGAACAGGTTGTAGACGCGCAGCGTCAGCGCCGCCTGTTTGGTCACGCGCCACGACAGCGCGGTATCGACCGTCGTATAGCTGGGCACGCGCACCTTGTTGGCCGTGTCCGCATAGCGGCCGCCCACGTAACGCAGGCCCGCGGCGAACGTCCATTGCGGCATGACATTCCAGCTCAGCCAGGCGTTGGCGGCCTGCTGGGGCACGCTGGCCGGCACATTGCCGGCACGCGACACCGCCACGCCGCCCACCGACTCGGTGAAGTCGTCGTAGCGCGCGCGCAGCACCGTGCCGTTGACGTCCAGGCGCAGGCCGCGCAGCACTTCCACGCTGGCCGATGCCTCCAGCCCGCGCGACGACTGTTGGCCCACCTGCTGGGTGACCGTCGGATTGACCGGGTCGCGCGACAGCAGGTTGTTCTTGCGGATCTCGTAGGCCGCCAGTGTCCATTCGCCGCGACGGCCCCAGAACGCCTGCTTCACCCCCACTTCCACCTGCTTGCCGGTGGCCAGTTCGAAATTGCGCTGCGCGTCGTTCGTCGTCACCAGCGCGCCAAGCGGATCGGTGGCCGTGGCGTACTGCGCGTAGACCGACAGCGCCGGCGTGAACTGGTACACCGTGCCCACGCGCCACGTTGTGTTGGCGAAGGTCTTCTCCCAGCCCGTGTCGGCGACCAGATCGGTGCGGTACAGCCGGGCGTGGTCAAAGCGCACGCCGCCGATCACCGACCACTGCGGCGTAAAGGAAATACGATGCTCGCCGAACAGCGCGTACTGCGTGGTATTGGTACGCAGGCGCGGCGAGGTGACGATGCCCGGCGGGCTGAAGAACATCCCCGGATCGAAGTCGTACGCATTGACCGTCGACGATCCGCCATACGGCGAATTGTTCGAATGGGTGAAGTTGATCTTGTTGATGTCGAAGCCGACCGTCGTGGCGTTCTCCAGCCCGAACAGCCGGCTCTTGACAGTCAGGTCCGCGCGGTTGCCCACCTGCTCCTGGTCGTGCAGGATTTCCAGATAGTCAGTGCGGCGCACCTGCGACGTTGCCGGCTGGAACGCGTAGGTCTCGCTGTCGCGCCAGTGGCGGTGGCTGGTCAGGTAATAGAACTGGTTGCGCACCGTGACGCGGTCGTTGGGCGTCCATTCGGCGCTCAGGCGCGTCCAGCGGTCGCGGTAGCTGATCTGGGCATCGCCCACGTTGTAGTTCTTCTTGCGCAGCGACGTGTCCAGGCTGCCGTTCACCAGCGGCACGCCGAAGTACTGCTGCGGATGCTGGGTGCCGTCGTCATAGGACAGCGTCAGGTTGAAGTCCGGATTGACGTCCAGCCGTACCGACGCCGACACCATCAGGTTGTTCGAATCCCCGCGATCGACCCAGCCGGCGGAGCGGTTGTAGGCGGTGGCGAAGCGGTACGACAGGTTGTCGTTGACCCTGCCGCCGCTGTCGAACGCCACGCGTGCGGTCTTCTCGGCGCCGCCGGTGAGCTGGAGTTCGTTCTCGATGGGTCCGCGGATCGGCTTCTTCTGCACCACGTTGACCACGCCGCCGATAGCCCCTTCGCCATACATGACCGATGCCGGCCCGCGCAGCACTTCGATGCGATCCACCGACCAGGTATCGAACGGGAACGTGACGGTGCCCGAGGCCACGTACATGCGCGTGCCGTCGAGCAGCTGCATGACCGAGCCCTGGCCGGAGAAGCCACGGGCCGTCAGCGACGTGCCACCGTTGCCGGGCGCCGGGTTGCCCGTGATGCCGGTGGCGCGCGTCACCGCCTCGCGCACGGACTGGTCGCCGCGCGCACGGATCGTCTCGCCGCTGAGCACTTCGACGCTGGCCGGTGTTTCCAGCGGGGTCAGGCCCAGACGGCTGCCTGTGTATTCGGGCGTGGACAGGGCTAGCCCGGGCTGGTCGGCCCCAGCCGACCCGCTGACCGTGACAGCCGGCAGCGTGCCTGCCTTCCGGTCGGGAGCGGCCTCCTGGGCCCATGCACCAGGGAAATTGAGGCTGGCGACGGCGCCAAGCGAGGCAGCCAGCAGGTGCGGTCGACGCGCAGGCGCCGAGCCTGAGCGAAACTGGGCTGGGCGCGGGCGGCCGGCGGAAGGCGCGGACAGGTTGTGTGTCATCGTGAAGCCGGACGACCCCGCCCGGACAATAGGAATCGATGATGACAACAGGCCGGTATCCGGGCTTGCAGGGCGGCGCTCGCGCGCCGGGGATGCCATCGCCTTCCCGCGCCATGTGCTGGCACAGTGACCGCCGATCGCTAGGGATCGGCCTGACGGTTCCCAACCTGCTTACCGTTGCGGGGGCAGCACAGGCATGGCCGTTTTCGTCGAAATCTGGACGATCGACGGCGCACCTGTTTCCCGTTTAACCGGCGAGTCGCTCGCCGGCACCTGCAGTCACGGTCGGCACACGAGGACCGTGTGCCGCGGTGCGCATTCTACCTGCAACAGATTTGATGCAAACGCGACAAAAGGACACGTGCCTGGCGTGCCAGCCGGGCGGGCCGGGCGGGCCGGCGCACGCCTCAGAACACGCGTGTCAGGAATTCCCGCGTCCGCGCCTGGACGGGCGCCCCGAACAACTGCGCCGGCGGGCCTTCCTCCACCACCTTGCCGCCATCCATGAAGACCACATGGTTGGCCACCTCGCGCGCGAAACCCATTTCGTGCGTGACCACCAGCATCGTCATGTGCTCGTCGGCCAGCTGGCGCATGGTGCGCAGCACTTCGCCGGTCAGTTCGGGGTCGAGCGCCGAAGTGGGCTCGTCGAACAGCATGATGTCCGGCTCCATGGCCAGCGCGCGGGCAATTGCCACACGCTGCTTCTGGCCGCCCGACAGCCGCGATGGATAGCTGTCGCGCTTGTCGAACAGGCCGACCTTGCGCAGCAGATCCTCGGCCAGCGGCACGATACGGTCGCGCGACATGCGCTTGACCGTCATCGGGGCCTCGATCAGGTTCTGCAGCACGGTCAGGTGCGGGAACAGGTTGAACGACTGGAACACCATGCCCATTCTGGCGCAAATACGACGCAGATCGGCACCCCTGGCGTAGTGCACGCCGCTGGCGTCGGTGGTCGCCAGCGCTTCGCCTTCGATTTCCAGCGTGCCCCGGTCGATCAGTTCCAGATGGTTCATGCACCGCAGCAGCGTGCTCTTGCCCGAGCCCGACGGCCCGATCACGGCGGTCACATCGCCCTTGCGCAGCGACAGCGACACGCCCTTCAGCACCTCCAGCGCGCCGAAGGACTTGTGAATGTCGCGGGCCGACACCATCAATGGGCGCTCGCGCACGCCGGCGTTCTCATTGATCGTATCTTGCATAGCGTTTTTCGAGGCGTTGGAAGAGCCACGTCAGAACCAGCGTCATCACCAGGTAAAACAGTGCGGCCACCAGGAACGGGGTTGTCGTGAAATCGCGCTGCACGATGCTACGCGCCGTGCGCAGGATGTCATTGAGCGCCAGCACGTAGATCAGCGAGGTGTCCTTGACCAGCGTGATGGTCTCGTTGCTCACCGGGGGCAGCACGCGGCCGATCATCTGGGGCAGCACGATCCGGCGCATGGTCTGGAAGTAGCTCAGGCCCAGCGTCTTGCTGGCCTCGTACTGGCCGCGCTCCACCGACTGGATGCCGGCCCGGAAGATCTCGGCGAAGTACGCCGCGTAGTTCAGCGCAAACGCGACCACGGCCGCGGGGAAATCGGGCAGCCGGATGCCGACATATGGCACGAACGGCAGCGCGAAGTAGATGAAAAGCATCTGCAGCATCAGCGGCGTGCCGCGCATCAGCCAGATATAGCCATTCACCAGGGCGCTGACCGGCGCCCACGCCGAGATCCGCAGCAAGGCCAGCGCCAGGCCCAACGGCACCGACAGCCCGAGCGTGATGGCGAACAGGGTCAGGGTGACCCTGGCCCCTTCCATCATCGGAGGCAGGAGAGAAAGAACGTAGTCCATGCTCAAACATTACGATGCAGGTGCAACAGGGCCGGTGCAATTTGCTTGCTTTCCCGAACCCTGCGCCACCTGCAAGGTGGCTGTCCTTACTTCGTGATGTCCGCGCCGAACCACTGGGTGGCGATGCGTGCGGCGGTGCCATCCTGCTTCATCGAAGCCAGCGTTTTGTTCAGCTTGTCCAGCAGTTCGCCGTCGTCCTTGCGCACGCCCACGCCGTAGTCTTCCGTGCCGAAGTTCTCGGCCAGGATGCGGTATTCGCCGGCGCGCTTGCTGGCCAGGTAGCGGCCCACCACTTCGTCGACCACCACGGCATCGAGGCGGCCCGCCGACAGGTCCATCAGCGCCGTCACATTGTCGCCAAACGACTTCAGTTCCTTCAGGCTGGCGGCCACGGCGGCCTCTTTCTTGATCGCGTCCACGGCGCTGCTGCCGTCCTGCGCACCGACGATGCGGCCGGCCAGGTCGGCCTTGGTCTGGATCGGCGACTTTTCGGTCACGATGACGATCTGGTGGTTCGTCATGTACGGCGCGGTGAAGCTGATGTTCTTCTTGCGGTCCTCGGTGATCGTCAGGCCGTTCCACAGCACGTCAACGCGCTTGCCGTTCAGTTCGGCTTCCTTGGCGCTCCAGTCGATCGGCTTGAAATCCACCGTCATGCCGAGGCGCTGCGCCGCTTCCTTCGCCATGTCGATGTCGAAGCCGACCAGCTGGTTGTTGGCATCGCGGAAACCCATCGGCGGGAAGTTGTCGTCCAGGCCCACCACGATGCTGGTGCTGGCGCTGGCGGGCTTCGCCGCCGGCGTCGGGTCGCTCTTGCCGCAGGCGGCCAGCAACGAAAGACCGGAGATCAGGAGAACGGCTGCTATTTTTTTCATGATGTCGAGGAGAGATTAAGGGTGCGGCAACGCGTGCCGCCGCACCGATGGCAGGATCGCCGCCACCGGCACCATTCGCGCCCGTGGGCGCAACTGGGGCTCACGGCCAGGCAACGCCCGGCGCCGCGCACAATTGCCCCGCCGCGCCGGGTTGTGCGCCGGCATGGTATGAACTTCGGGAAGTGGGCGCGGATCAGGCGATTCGGCAAGGCGATCCGCAGAGATCGCTGAACGCGTGAGCAATTGGCCATCTGGCGTCCTGGCCAACCGGGTTGACCGATGGGCAGCGCCGGGTGACCAGCCAACAGGCCGACATTCTACAGGGACGCAAGGCGCGGCAGGCCGTGATCGGCGCCGCGCCTGATGTCATCCGCCCCGCGATTGATATCTAAAAGGCACTTTTCGTGGCGATCGTTCAAGCCGGCATGATCGGCGGCCAATTGTGCGTCTCGGCCTGGCAGTGCTTGCACCAGGCATACAGGGCGTCGTACATCACCATGCCCTGCCGCAGCATGTCGTGGTCGTCGGCGAAGGTCTTCGACAGGCCCAGCGATATCGCATAGAGGCCGCCGGACTCGCGGGTGAGGTCCAGCCGCGACGTGTCGGCACCCCGGACGATGGCGGCAAGCTGGTCGAGCGATGGGTCGTCCAGGCCGTATTTCTTCAGGAAGGCGTCGAAACTGCACAGGTCGCCTTCGTGCGACAGTTCGACGCCGGGGATGTCGTAGGGAATCGCCCCGCTGCGCTGGGCCTCGGCCAGCACGTCGCCGGCCGGCACATAAAGAAACTCTGGCGAAGGATCGATAAACCGGGCCACCAGCCAGGGACAGGCGATCCGGTCGATCTTGGGGCGTTCCCGCGTGATCCATTTCATGATTGGCTCCTGAACATCCGCCGACGCCGGCCGACATCAGCCCCGCAGCAGCGGATAGACGATCAGCCCGATAACGGCCGCACCGAGCACGATCACCGGCTCTGGCAGTTTCTTGAAACGCCAGAGCAACAGCACGGTCACCAGGGCCAGCGCCACGGTCGGGACATCGACCAGCGAGCGCCGGGCCAGCACGATCACGGCGCCCGTGATGGCGCCCACGGCCGCCGCCGTCACGCCGTCCACGAAGGCGATGATGGCCGGCCGCTTGCCGTACTTCTTGAAGTAGGGCGCCGGGATGACGGTAAACAGATAGCAAGGCAGGAACGTGGCCAGCGCGGCCACCACCGCGCCGGGAAGGCCTGCCACCAGATAGCCGATGAAGCCCACGGTAATCACCACGGGGCCGGGCGTGATCATGGCCACGGCCACGGCATCGACAAACTGCTTGTCATTGAGCCAGTGGTGCTCGGTCACCACGCCGCCGTACAGGAACGGCACGATGGCCAGCCCCGAGCCGAATACGAATGCCCCGGCCTTGGCGAAGAACACGCCGATCTGCATCAGCAGCGGCCAGTCCAGGCTGCTGGCGAATCCGCCGGCCATCGGCAACTGCGCGGCGGCGACGGCATTGACGCCCCGCTCGCGCAGCCACTTCGGCGGCGCGCGCCAGAACCACACCAGCAGTCCGGCGGCCAGGAACAGCCACGCGATTTCCGATTCGGTGATGACCGTGACCGCGCCCAGCACCAGATAGATGCCCCACAGCAACGGGTCCCGGCCCACGCTCTTGTTGGTCAGCTTGTACGCGCTGAGCGTGATGATGCCGATCACCGCCGCGCCGACGCCGTAGAACACCGACTGCATCCACGTCAGGCCACCGAACTTCGTATAGGCCCAGCCCAGCGCCAGCACCATCAGGAACGACGGCAGGACGAAGGCAACGCCGACCAGCGTGGCGCCGACGATGCGGTAGTGGACATATCCCAGATAGATGGCAAGCTGCGCGGCCATCGGCCCTGGCGCCAGTTGCGCCAGCGCGATGCCCTCCTTGTAGTCCCCATCGGTGATCCAGTGCCTGCGCTCGACCAGATCGCGATGCATGTAGCCAGCCAGCGCCACGGGCCCGCCAAAGCCGAGCGTGCCCAGGCGCAGCATGTAGCAGACCAGCTGCCAGAGGCCATAACGGGGGCCGTCCTGGCCGATGTCCCCAGTGGGAGGTGTGTCTTGCGGATTCATGTGCAATGTCCCCAGGGTGCTACCGTTTGCGGCGGCTGGCGCTGCCGTAGTGGGTGTAAAGGGAATCCAGTACCGGGCTCATGTCGCGCAGCAACGCGTCGTCGTCCGGCATACGGGTGCGCGCCCCGGTCAGCACGGCCTCGAACCCGCTGGCCTCCGCGACCGGCGCCCCGCCGACATCGAGTACGTGAATCAGTTGCGCCAGCTTCGACAGCCCCTTGTCCTCGTCCAGCCCGAAGCTCGCCATCAGCACCTCGAACGACACGCGGTCGCCGATATGCGTGAACGTCGCGCCGTCGAAATCGAAGCCGAGGGCATCGTCCGGGCACTGCCGCACGTCATCGAGCCACAGGAACCGGGCATGGGGATCGATAAAACGCTGAATCAGCCAGGCGCACGCGACGCGGTCCACCCAGAGGTGCTTGCGCGTGGCCCAGCAGCGCCCCTGGTACTGCGTGGGGTCGCGCCTGGCGATGGCACCGGAGACGCCATGCGGCTCGCCGGGAGACAGCGCGGCATCCACCGCGGCATTGAAATCGCGCCACTTTGCCTCGGCAATCGCGGCGGGCTCGCCGGGGAAGAAGTCGATCTTGCGGATCGCGTCGTAACCACGTCCCAACCGGCGCGCTGCGCGCAACAGCTCGGCTTCGTTCAGGCCGGTGATGGCCTCGCGGGCGGCCGCCAGTTCAGCGGTCCAGTCGGCATATTCGGCCGAACGGTCGAACAGTCGCCGATAGTCGGCTTCCTGTTCCTGCGTGGCCACGACCGATAGCAGCCAGACCTTGCCGTCCTGTTCCGCCGCATCGTCGGCAAGTGCCTGCAGGGGCGGCTGCAGTTCAGCCCGGTCAGGAACCAGATAGACGCCATCGCGCAGCGCCGCGCCACCCAGCGCCTTGATCGCGCGCCAGAAGCGCATGCGGGCCGTGGCTGCCGACGTCGGAAGGCTGATGATCAGGAGCCGCCAGGTGGCGGAAGGAAAAGTGTCCATGCCGGGCATCGTAGGTTGCCGCAACATGCACTTCAAGTCTGTCACAAGCTCTACAAGCCGGGGACGCGCCCGGCCATGCGATCAATGCGCTGCCCAGGCCAGTTCCGCCGTGGCGGGGCGGCGGTTGAGCGCGCTGCGTGCGACCAGGGCGCACACCGCCAGCGTTCCGGCCAACATGCCCAGGGACGAAGAGGTGTGCCCATGCGATGAGAATCCCGTCGCGAAGGCGACGGCGGCCATTTCCAGCTTACGACCGAGTTGTTGATGGCGTGTCATAGCGGTTGCCGTCTTTGGCCTTGTGCGCTTGTTCCGGGTGGCCCGGCTCCGATGCCGCGCCACCCACCGTGGATGTCAGTACTCGATCACCGGCGCATGCACCGGGGCGATCGACGGATGGGCACTCTGCGTGCGCTGGGCGGCCTTGTGCACCATCGTGTAGGCGTAGTCGATGCCCATGCCGTAGGCGCCCGAGTGTTCCTTCGCCAGGCCCGTCACCGCGTCGTACGTTTCCTTGTTCTTCCAGTCGCGCTGCCATTCCAGCAGCACCTGCTGCCACGTCACCGGCACCACGCCGGCCTGGATCATGCGTTGCATGGCGTAGTCGTGCGCTTCCTTGGTGGTGCCGCCCGAGGCGTCGGCCACCATGTAGATCTCGTAGTCGCCTTCGAGCATCGCGCTCAGGGCGAAGGTCGTGTTGCACACCTCGGTCCACAGACCGGCCACGACGATCTTCTTGCGGCCGTTGGCGGCCAGCGAGTCGCGCACCTTCTGGTCGTCCCACGAGTTCATCGACGTGCGTTCGAGCGTTTCCTTGCCCGGGAAGACGTCGAGCAGTTCGGGGTAGGTGTA
>NZ_FNJO01000021.1 GCF_900104095.1 Ralstonia sp. 25mfcol4.1
CCGTGGCGTTCGCCATCAAGCGCCCACACTTATCGGTTGTTTGTTTGTTAAAGAACCCCAGCAACCGGCTTTGCCGTTCGCTGTCGCTGCGTCTTTCGTTGCAGCGGAGAAACGAGATTATGCAGAGCATTCAACGTTTCGTCAACAGTTTTCGCAGAACTTTTTTCTGCCGGCCAGCGCTGCAAACCTCGCAACCCCAACCCCTCTGCCAACCCCGCAACCCTTGTCACTGCTGCGTTTGCAGCGCGCTTTGTGTTGCGAGGGGGCGAATATTAGATGGGATTGGCCGGGTACGCAAGCCCCTTGTCATAAATCCGTTAAAAAACCCTTGAAGATACTATTGAGCCACTTACAACGCAGTTGCGGCGGTGCATGTATAGAATCAGAGTCGCCGGGCTGCCAGCCCGTCGTTTTCATGAGAACACAGGAACCAGGAACACTACCGATGACAATCCAAGCCAAATGGCTGGCCGATTCCGGCTCAAGCGTGTGCGAACTCGGCAACGGTACGGCGCAGTGGCAGGCTGACCTTGATGCGCCAATGGGCAACCCGGCGATTCCAAACCCACACGACCTGCTGGACTCGGCACTGGCTGCCTGCACCACCCTGACGCTTCAGATCTACGCCAAGCGCAAGGGTTACGATCTTCAGGAGATTCATGTCAGCGTGGCCCACGAGGAAACGCCTGGCTCATACAAGCTGATCCGTCATATTGCACTGCGTGGCGAACTGGCGCCGAACGTGCGTGAAGACCTGCTTCGCGTGGCGAACAAATGCCCGGTACACAAGGCGCTCAGCGCGCAGATCACGATCGACACCACGCTGGCGTCTGAATTCCAATAGGAAGAATTGACCGCACAAATGATAATGGTTATCATTTGTACCCTCGGGTTTTGACACGACCTGAGTCAGCAAATGGGTTACCGGACACGTTCGTGTCCGGCCTTTTTTCCCCGCTTCCCCTTGCCCACGCGAGCGGCTCGCATCCCGCTCGTCATCTTTCTGCCCTGCAACTCGCGCACCGTTCTCCTGCAGCGCGATACAAAACCGTCCCAATTCGCATCCCGCAAACGTGGGGCACGTTTTCAGACTTTGTTCGATGGCCCACGAAGGCCGCGTCGCAATGCGACGTATTGCGCACTAATTCGCTTTCTTGGCACTTCATCGGGGCTTAACATGGACCCAAAAAAGAACATCGGTTGCTCAAATCAGGGAAGCATCGGGAGCGGGGACATCTTGGCGAATTACCTAGAAGAGTATTGCGCGCGAATCCGTCGTGGCGGCATTCGCGCTATCGCAGAAAAGCCAGTCGTTGTGGATCAGGACGGGACATATGTCATGAAGTACGTTCCGTTCGAGCATCGAAACGAGAATGCCAGACTGATACTGGTCAGTGCAACGCCGGGCCATGCGCACGTGCAGCTGGCTGCCACGGTGACCGACGAGCTGCTGCGCGCGCACACGCCCGGCCGCGTCATTCAGCGCGAGCACAAACGGCGGGTGGAACTGGGCGGGCGCATGGTTCGGCCCAACCTGATCCGGATGCTCGACCACTTCCGGATTCCAGAACTGATCGGCCAGCCCCACGCCGCCGCCCTCTGGAATGATGGATTTGAAGCGATCCAGCCATTGGCCGTATTGCCGTACGCCACCACCCGGCGAGGCCTGGTGTTCGATGGCACGCTGGACGACCTGCTCGATGCCCCCATGCTGCGGGTGGTGTTCGACAACCTGTTCCTCGGGGCGCTGGGGCAATGCCGCCCCGATGCCATGTATGTCGCCCTGGGCCGTATGGCATGGGCCGCCTTGCAGTATGCGGCCGGCCAGGGGTTGCTCGCGCGCGACCAGTTGCTGGGCATGATGCCCGTGCCGGCACGGGCGGGCAGCATGGTGCGCTACTTTCTGCGCGAAATCAGCGAGAACGACCTTTCGCCCAACGATCCGGTGCGGCATCGGATCGATTGGCTCGATGCCGCTCACGCCGAGATCGAAGACGGGGTTCGCCGCCTGCGCGCACGCGCGGCGCCAGCCATCCGGCCCGACCGGCTGATCGCATGACGGGCAGCGCGCGGCCTGCGCCGGCCCCCTGCGTTTGTGCGTCATGCCCCACCTCGGTGGGGATCAGCGGACCTGCGAAGTGTCGATAACTCTCCTTGAGGAATCTGACCTCCTCGCATTCCCGATTTGCGGCCCCCGTAAGCACGGCGGGCCGCTATTTTTTTGGCCGGCGCAATGCCGTGCCACGCCAGGACGACTGACGTAACGCGGACTTTCTGCAACTTTCAGACGAGTTGCGGAAATTTCCCACAGCAATTGCGGAAGCGTCGCATTTTCGGCAGCGGGAGCCCTCCTTATACTGGGTCGCCATGTGAAACAGTGGCCCATCCCGTTGGCCATGCGAGCAAGGCATGACAACCATCCTGATTGTCGACGACCACCCGGCGTTGCGACTCGCCCTGCGGGCCCAGCTGTCGCAACTGCCGGACATCAAGCGCATCACCGAGGCCGACAACGGCCAGACCGCCGTCGATCTTGTCAGGCAATATGGAGCCGACCTCGTCATCCTGGATCTGGACATTCCACGCATGAGCGGACTCGACGCCGTACCGCGCATGCGCGCAGCGCACCCCGGGGTGCGCGTGCTGGTGCTGACCGCGCAGGATGCCGTGCCGTTCGCTGCCCGTGCGATGCAGGCGGGGGCGCAAGGCTTTGTCAGCAAGACCCAGGATCTGGAAGCCATCGTGCGCTGCGTACAAAGCGTACTTGGCGGATTTACGGTGTTTCCGTCGGGCACGCCCCGCGACATGCCTCGCGACCCACAGCGCGACGGCCAGTCTCCCAACGACACCGAAGGGCTGGGAAAGCTCACCGACAAAGAGATGGAAATCCTGCGGATGCTCACGCGCGGCATGACGAACAAGGCCATCGGCAAGGCCCTGTTCATCAGCAACAAGACCGTGAGCAGCTACAAGACACGCATCATGAACAAACTCGGCGCCGAATCCCTGGTCGATCTGGTCGACTTTGCGCGCCGCTGCCGGCTGGTTCCATGAACGCTGGCAGGGCATGCACCCATCTCACCGCCGAAGAACGAGACGCCATCGGCATCGCGGTGCGGGGTGCGGCATGCCACGACACCACGGTACAAGCCATGCTGGTGGCCCGCCTGCTGGACGGCAATGCCACCGACGCGAGCGCCTTGCGCAAGGCCGTGGCCCTGCGGGACTGGGCCGCCGTGCAGCGCAGCCTGCACCGCATCAAGGGCAGCGCGGCCCTGGCGCGCTGCAACACGCTGGTGGCGGCTGGCAAGTCACTGGAATCGGCGGCCGGCCAAGGCAATGCCGCGGTGGTCAACACACTGTTTCCGCGATACACCGCTATCCTGAAGGAATTCAATGACACACTGCTGGCATTGCGTCCGGCGCACGGCGGCGCTGGCGAGCACGGCCCGGACGCCTCCCATTCAACGAATTTGAAGTAGTGCAGCGGTTCCGTCGCGTGCAAGCCGTGCCGTGCGCTGGCACACTACACACCGATCCGGCGGTGCCCCCTTTCTTCAACGCCGCCGGCAATGACCAAACGCGGGAGACATGTCGTGGGTGATCTGCAGGCCTTGCTCGATGGCCATGGATTGAGTCTGGTATTCCTTAACGTGCTGGCCGAGCAGGCGGGTCTGCCGGTGCCGGCCTATCCGATGCTGTTCGTGGCCGGCGCACTGTCGATGCAGGAAACCGGCCCGTCGATCGGTGCGGTACTGTTCGCGGTCATCGCCGCCTGCCTGATCGCGGACACCGCCTGGTACTTCGCCGGCAAGCGGCTGGGCCAGCCCATGTTGCGCACGATTTGCCGGGTGTCCCTGTCGCCCGATACCTGCATCCGCCAGACCCAGTCGCTGTACCTGCGGGTCGGTCCGCGGTCGCTGGTATTTGCCAAGCTGCTGCCAGGTGCGGGTGCGCTTTCCACGGCCATGGCGGGCATGACGGCCACGCCCTTCCTGACTTTCCTGTTCTACGACGCGCTCGGCGCACTGGTCTGGGCCGGCGGGGCGCTGCTGGCCGGCGTGGTTTTCAGCGACTTCGTCGATACGATCCTGGCGGCGTTCAGCGCCTATGGCCACATCGCTGTCCTGGTTGCGCTGGGCGGATTCGCGCTGTTTATCGTCTGGCGCTTCTGGCAACGCTGGCGCCTGCTGCGCCGCACGGGGCGCATCCCCCGCATGACCGTGATGGAAATGGAACAACGCCGTGGCGCGGCCGATCGCCCGATGGTGGTGGTCGATGTCCGGGCGCATGGCGCGACGCCGATCGAGCGTATTCCCGGCGCCGTGGTCCTGGAAATGCGTGGACCGTTCAGCGCGCTGGCCGATCACGACAAAGGCACCGACATCGTCGTCTACTGCGCCTGCCCGCATGAAATGTCGGCGGCCGTGCTCGCGGAGCGGCTACGTTCGGCTGGCTACCCGAACACCTGGGCGCTGGCCGGCGGCTTCGATGAATGGAAGCGTCTGCAAGGCGCGCTGAGTCCACTGTCGGCCACCACGCCGGACGCGCCGACCCAGGCAGCCGCGCACTAGCGGCCACGCCCGGCCCCGTCCGATCGCCACTTTTTCGTTCTGCCGCCGCTCCTATACTGGCCCCAGACGGTCTGTGCGCGAAAGGGGCGGGCATGCCGGAAGTTAACCAGGGCTGGGACGATTCCGGGTGGGACGATGAAGCCGCCCGTGTGGCGCATCGTCGTCGCGCGCTGCACCTGCCCGTCGCGCCGGCCGCGCGCACGCGCGTGGCCCTGGCGTTGTCTGGCGGCGGCCAGCGGGGCGCCGCCTTCTGTCTGGGCGTCATGCAGGCGCTGGCCGAGTCCCCCTGCCCCCCGTCGTCCCCCTCCACTAACAGCGAAATTCCCCCGGCGACGCCGCCGGGCCAATCGTTGCTGGCCCGTGTCGACTACCTGTCGACCGTTGGCAGCGGCAGTTTCATCGGCGCATTCTTTGCCAGCCTGTTCGTACCTGGCCGACTGGTGCCCGGGAGTACCCCCCGGCAAGCCGCCGAATCCGCCTATGGCACCTTGCAAAGCGGTGCCTACGCCCCGGCCGGGCGCCGCGCCATGGCGTGGTTGCGCGAAAGTGGCCGCGCGCTGACATGGGCCGACGCCGGCGACGGTCTGTTGGCGGCCATCGTCGTGGTGCGCAACTGGTTGGCGATGCAATGCATCCTCGGCAGCATCCTGCTGGCGGTACTTGCCCTGCTGGCGCTTGGGCTGCATCTGATGATCGGCGCTTGGCCCGGCGTCGGCCGCGACGAGATGACGCTGCTCTACGCCGCGCGCCGGGCCTTCAACGAAAACCTTCCAGCCGTCTGGTGGAGCGAATACCTGTGGCTGCCGATCGCATCGGCGCTGTTGCTGGCCGTACCGCCGGCCATGGCCTGCGGGCTCCTGTCCCCGCGCACGGACGATGCCGGCCAGCCAGCCCATGCCTTGACGCGGCCCGTGCTGCTGACCGGCATCGCAAGCGCGCTCGTGCTGATGGAGACCTTCAAGACGGCCATCCTGATCTGGCTGGTTGTGGCCGCGGGACTGGTCGTCCTGCTGCCGGCGCCGCGCACCGTCGGCATGTACCGGGCCCGTGCCGCGCGTGCGTTGCGCGCCGCCGCCACGCTGACAGCCGCGCTGGCGGCGCTGGGTGTGGCCGACACCATCGCGCGCAGCTGGTATCTGTATGGATCGATGGCGGCGCACCCTTGGATCGGAGCCGGCCCGGCCCTGGCGGCAGTTGCGCTGGCCTGGGTGGTCCATTACGGCGCCATACGCCGCGACCCCGTCCCGCGCGCTTCAGCCGCGACAACGTGGACATGGCGCCGGCTTCCCGCGCCGTCTCTTGCCGCACTGCTGACAGGCGCCGCCGCGGCCACGCTGGCGCTTCTGCTCGTCGCGCTGTGGTCGTGGATCGTGCTCTGGGTGCGCTGGGACGGCGGGGAACCCGTCGATTGGCTGGTGTACGGCAAGGCATGGACCACGTCGTCCCTGGTCGGGCTCGCGTTGATCGCCCTGGCCATTGCCATCGGCGTGGGGCGCGGCGTTGGCCTGGTGAACCTTTCGACGCTGCAGCCGCTTCATGCCGCGCGGCTCACGCGTGCTTATCTGGGTGCATCCAACGGGCAGCGCCATGCCGCCATCGATGCGGCGAGCCGGACCGCCCCGGCGCCCGACGACGCGCTGGCACTCGACGCCTATTACGATCCGCGCACGTTGGCGCCGCTCCATCTGATCAATGTGACGCTGAACGAGTCGATCGACCTGGCCGGGCAGCGGATTCCGCACGGCCTGCGGGATCGGCCGCTTTGCGTCGGACCGGGCTCCCCCCTGGCATCGCTGCCTGCCTTGGGACCCGCCCCGGCCGGCCACCATGTTCGGATCACTGTCGATGGCAAGCCGTGCCACGGCGCGCTCGGGCAGCCAGACGGCATGCCAGGCGGCGCGCAGCTACGCACCGTCGGCGACTGGATTGCGCTTTCCGGCGGGGCCGTGCCCATTGGGCCGGGCAATGCCGCAACGCCGGGCGCTTCGCTGCTGGTCGGGCTGGCCAATCTGCGTCCCGGGATATGGTGGCAGGGTCGCATGACGGCCCATGGCGCCAGTGATCCACCCCATCCCGGCCGGTTCGGCAGGCTGTTCCGCACCCAATATCATCTGGCCTGCGAACTGCTTGGGCGCTTCCACGGCATGCGTGGCGGCTGGCAGTATCTGTCGGACGGCGGCCACTTCGACAACACGGCGGTCTACGAGCTGCTGCGGCCCGAGCGGCTGGTGGGACTCATCGTCCTGTGCGATGGCGGCGGCGGTATGGGCGGCGGTATGGGCGGCGGTGGGGGCGGCGGTATGGGCGGCGATATGGCTGGCGGCGGTGGTGGGGGCGGTGGTGGGGGCAACCGCTTCGCCGACTTGTCCAACCTGATCGCACGTGCGCGCGGAGATCTTGGCTTGAGGATCGAGGTAGACACCGCTGCCGCCTGCGACCCCGTGCTGGGCACGGCTTTCTGCGCGCCAGACGACCTTTCCGGCAACGCCCCGGCCGACGCCGGCGACAAGTTCGCAATCCTTCTGAATGTCTACGAGGCGGGACAGGCCGGCCCACCCCGGGCACGCATCATCGTCATCAGGCCGTGCCTGGCCGCCTCGACGCCCGACGCGGTACGCCAATACGACGCGCGGCATCCGACATCCCCGCCCGGAAACCAAACGGAAGCATTTCTAGGAGAAATGCGATGGGAAAACCATCGCGCGCTGGGGCGGGCGCTTGGCCTGCGCATCGCCACGGGGCCAATCGGCGCACGACTGTTCGCGCGGGTTCCATGAGGCCCCACGGTCAGCATGGCCTCTTGCGTGGCGCCAGCACGATCGTTCAGGTGTGACTACCATAGCCCGTCCCTGAATTCACAAGTCGTGCGGCATACGCCGCGCGTGGCAAGCCATGATCCCCTATTCCCTGCTCGATCTCTCGCCGATCGCGGAAGGCAGCACCGCAGCCCAGGCCATGCACAACACGCTGGACCTGGCCCGGCACGCGGAACGCCTGGGCTTTCGCCGCTTCTGGCTCGCGGAGCACCACAACATGCCGGGCATCGCCAGCGCAGCCACCGCCGTGCTGATCGGCTACGTGGCGCAGGGCACGTCGACCATTCGTGTCGGCTCGGGCGGCATCATGCTGCCGAACCATTCGCCACTGGTGGTGGCCGAGCAGTTCGGCACGCTGGCGTCGCTCTATCCGGGCCGTATCGACCTGGGCCTGGGCCGCGCGCCGGGATCGGATCAGGCTACGGCGCGCGCCCTGCGTCGCCACCTCAATCACGACACCGCCGACAGCTTTCCGCAGGATGTGGAGGAGTTGCAGGCGTACTTCGAAGAGGCGCGTCCGGGCCAACGGGTACGCGCAGTGCCCGGCGCCGGCCTGAAGGTGCCGCTGTGGCTGCTGGGCTCCAGCCTGTTCAGCGCCCAACTCTCGGCC
Organism: Ralstonia sp. 25mfcol4.1; assembly: GCF_900104095.1. GTDB lineage: Bacteria > Pseudomonadota > Gammaproteobacteria > Burkholderiales > Burkholderiaceae > Cupriavidus. Next base: position 8,001 of record NZ_FNJO01000021.1, read on the forward strand.
GCGATGGGCCTGCCGTTCGCGTTCGCGTCGCACTTCGCACCGGGCTTCATGCGCCAGGCCGTTGACCTGTACCGCCGCACGTTCCGGCCATCCGAACAACTCGACCGGCCGCACGTGATGCTGGGGCTGAACGTGTTCGCCGCCGACACCGACGACGAGGCGCGCCGCCTGTTCAGCTCGCTCCAGCAGCAGTTCCTGTCGCTGGTGCGCGGCACGCCCGGCCAGCTCAAGCCGCCCGTGGACGACATCAGCCGCCTGTGGGACGCCAGCGAAGCCGATCACATCCGCCGCTCGCTGGCCTGTTCCGTGGTAGGCGACCCGTCAACGGTACGCGACGGTATCCAGCGCTTTGTCGACGACCTGCGCCCGGACGAACTGATGCTGACCGGCCAGATCTATGACCACCCGGCACGCCTGCACTCCTTCGAGATCGCAGCGGACGCGATGCAGGCCGTGCAGAGGACGGCGGTGATTTGAGGGCTGTGGGCCCTGAACTAATTCGATTCCGTCGACAGGGTCCACCGTCTCGATGCCACGAAAAGCGCGCGGGCTAATAGAAACATAATCACCCGCTTGACACACGTGGTTCCCAACAAGACGCCGACCTTTCACTACGTAGACTCCGCTTGGGTGACCCTGATACAGCACGTAATCATAAGCTCCCGAGCGAAATTTCACATGAGTGAAACTGACGTTTCCTGCGGCGATGTCACTGATTGAAAATATATTCTTCGGCGGCAAAGGAAGTTCAGGATATTGAAGTTCAATCGCTTCCGGCATTCCAAATCTGTATTGAACATATCCATTACCAGGGGATATATTTCCGGACGCACATAGCGAGACGATTTTTTTACCGGCCTTCTTATCTAATTGACAGCTGAAGTACACCTCCTCGTAAGAACGGCATAATGTCGACTCCTTCGCTTCCACAGGAACAGGCACAGAAGTTCCTACTGAAAGGAGAACCAGCCGACACATTAATTTTCTTGAGGCCATACTAAACAACATCTTCCTTCCCGAGTTACTTCGAAGAACCACATCATTTACCGGAAATATCGGAATACTTCTCGCGAGTCATTTCGACATAGGCACTACCACGTATAGAACCTACGTTAGTGCATATATGATCGGCAATTTTCACGCGACCTCGAAACACGACAATGCCAGCGGAAAAATCATAACCACCATCCGTCTTGACCGTTTTATCGTAGAGATAGTATGTGTATCGCGCCCTTGAAAATCTAATATGCGCCTCGCCGCCACCAGCATAAGACGTGCTACTGAAATAAAAAATCTTTCGCTGACGCACGTCGGCATCGGAGATCTCCAGATCGATACGCGACTTATCCCCGAATCGATACGTCACGACATCTTCACTTTTTGACTTGCATAAAGAAGCAGTTTTCGAGTGGAGTTTGCAGTTGAAGAATATTGTCTCGTGATCTACACAAAGACTTTCGGCGTGCACCTGCGGAAAATGATGCCCACCCAATACCATCATAACGATGAAGAAGCGACTAACGTTACTCATTATTGATCCGCCGGCAGTCCAAGCAAGGGAGCCACTCGGTTGTATCGATTACGCCTGTCACCATAACCGTTCTGGCCCCCATTGACGACCTGCGTCACACGCCGAACGCTTCCAACTTCAGCAATAGAGTTCAGGTTGCTTTTTACCCAAAACACGAATCCCGACTCAATGCCATACCCCAAATTCGCAGACAACAAGCCTGGATTCTCGACGAAGTTTTGACTGTCCTCCGGGAAACGACGATTATGTTCGTCCTGGAATGATTGATATCCGCTCTTCCCGGTAACCTGAATAATTCCTCGACCTCGGTACTTGTATCCATCACCGGTTGACTCATCCCCATTACCCATCCGATCCGCATAAACGTAGCTACCGAGATTAATTGCATTATGTGCATATTGGAGCTCCTGGCTCCACAGCTTTTCCCGCAACCTGCCATTTACGCAGTCATCGGCGACTTTATCGTACTGTTTCGGTCCGCCTCTACAACCAAAGGTCTTCCGCATGAGACGAGCGCCGTAATTTAGCGCCTCCTCGCGAATGCGAAAGCCACTTTCGTGCGCCGCTTGCGACAAGAAATGCGCAATCCTTTTCGGTGTGTTCACGTTGTAGATTTCGGCATACTTGTTCAAGTGCGGTAAAATATCGTCGTTATATTCATCGGAATTTCCTGGCTCGGCTGCCACGAGCATATCTAACGTGATTAGCTGCCTCTGGCGGATGAAATTCCCCACCAGCGCGACAGGATGAATATGAAACACCTCCGGCCCCGGCAGGTCGGACGGAGCAGCTTTCACGTCATCCCACCAGACGAGGTCTTCGATTCGTTTTTGCTCGGCCTCGTGTTGTCGCGCTTCTCCAAGGGCCGTGACGAGCCGCTTCCATTTGGCGGGATTAGCCCATTCGCTTTCGTGCTTGATGATGAGCCGCGACATCGTCAGAGCACGCCACGGGTCGTTAGCCACGCAACATAATTCATCGGCTGCGCGCCTGTCGTCGTGCGCGGGGTAGATTGCGCGATAGATTGCAGTCATCAGCGGGCTCAGTTTGGAGAGTGCCGCAGACTCCGGCACGTCCGCCCCCGTTACATAGTCGACGTATGACTGGGTAGCCGAAAACAACGTATGCGTCGGGTCATGCGCGTGTTCCAATGTGTCAAAGTCGATCCACGATTGTGGGAATTCACGGGTCACGCGACCACCGGCGAAGTTTTGCTCTCGCACCCAACCGCTGATGGGGTTGCGTAGCATGTTTGCACCGCCCACTTTCCACCAGTTCAGCTTGAGGTTGTCGGTTCCCGGTGCTAACTCCGCATAGCGGTTCTCCGAATTCCGAGACAGTTCCGAGAATTTTTCAACGACAATGACATCGGTGCGGGGTGCGTCCTTTCCCTCGTGCAATGCTGCCTTGTACAGCTTGGTTCCTTTTCCCACACGCAGGATCGTTGGTTCCGCCGGCAGCCCAAGCGCCTTCCATTCCTTGGGGTAAGTAGACTTCTCCGCAATCCACTCTCGTCCTTTCGCAAGGAACGACTTGATGTCATCCCCGCAAAACACCTCGACATGCGTCATCCGGCTGGAGGTTTTCTGATTCAGAGAATCGTAGCGCCCAAGGTAACCAATCAGCTCGCCTGCCTTGATCTTGACGGGTGGTGTCGGAACGACCACCTTGTCGAGGTGATCCTCCGGCATGACTTCCTCGACGACATGGCCGCCGTGTTCCTTGCCCAGGAAGGCCCATCCCCCAATGGCGGCAGTCGGCGTCGCAAACGCGCCCGCCTTGGGCGGATACGGCCGCGCCGCGTGGATATTCTTGATCTTGCCCCAATTGCCGGTGCGCTCGCTGATGCTGAACTGGGTGCCCTGCGGCAGGATGCAAAGCGGTCTGCCATAAGGGCGGGTCGCGCGCACGCGTAGTCCTTGCTGCTCTGCGGGGGCCGGCTGTCCGTGGCTGCCTCTGGAAGGCTTGTCCCGAGCAAACGGCGTGACCTTGAACTCGGGCGACCAGTACGCCGGCCGCGGTAGCCTGGTATCGTCCTCATACCCCCTAAGGTCCTGCAAGTGCATGTACAGGCTGAAGAACGTCAGCGTGGTGCCGCGCGGAAACTCCATCGCGTGGCGGACGAGGGCAAAGCCGGTGCTATAGGGGGCATTGACCGCCGGGTTGTCGTCACCTGCGGGCAATTCGCTGACCGGATAAGCCTTGTTCAGACGCCAGGCCACAACCTCGCCATCGGCTATGCACCGTACGCCATGCCTGATGTCCAGGAATTGGCCCGCCCCTGCTTCCGAAATATGGATACCGCCATGCCACATGCCGCTGCGGCTGACCGAATAGCCACCGGATGGCTCGTTTTTCAGCAGCCTGTGGAATTCATGTTCGTCGATAATCTCGACCGCAGAGGCATTGTTCCCATGCCCCTTCTTGCGCATCGGAAAAGTGAAGCGCAACGGCTTCAACGGTGGCAGGCGCGGCGTAGTCGGCTTGCTGTTCGACATTGTCCGCCTTAATTGGAGATTCCAGAATTCATATCGCCCTCGATGTCGAGAGCCGACGACTTCGTCCGAATACTGTCGCCGGCGGAATACCTAGCGGCGCACAGTAAGCGATCTGTCCGGGCGTGGTAAACCTTCACTGCACGAATTCAGATTCGTTCACGATCTAGCGCAATTGCCATGCAGATTAAAGCTATGCCTATGTGGCGCCGTCAGGGCCAGGGGGCGAGTAGATCGAGGGCAAGCCGTCTGATCGGCACCCTCAAACAAAAAACCGCGGCCGAAGCCGCGGTTTTTTTCATCGGGCCGAGGGCGGCGATGCCGCCGCGTTGCTTCAGGCCCGTGCCAGGCGGAACGTTGAGACTGCGCGCATCATCGAGTCGGCCTGTTCGGCCAGAGACTGGGCAGCGGCGGCGGCTTCTTCCACCAGCGCGGCGTTCTGCTGGGTCACCGAGTCCATCTGCGTGACGGCTTGGCCGACCTGTTCGATGCCGGTGCTCTGTTCGGCCGATGCGGCGCTGATCTCGCCCATGATGTCGGTCACGCGACGGACGGCGCCAACCACTTCCTGCATGGTCTCGCCGGCCTTGGTCACCAGCGTGGAGCCGTTGTCGACCTGCGCCACCGAATTGTCGATCAGCGTCTTGATTTCCTTGGCCGCGTTCGCGCTGCGCTGGGCCAGGCTGCGCACCTCACCGGCCACCACGGCAAAGCCGCGGCCCTGTTCGCCCGCGCGGGCGGCTTCCACGGCGGCGTTCAGCGCCAGGATGTTGGTCTGGAAGGCAATGCCTTCGATCACGCCGATGATGTCGACGATCTGGCGCGATGCCTGGTTGATCTCGCCCATCGTGGCCACTACCTCGCTGACCACTTCGCCGCCACGGTTGGCGATCTCCGAAGCGTTCACAGCCAGCGCGCTGGCCTGGCGCGCATTGTCGGCGTTCTGGCGCACGATGCCCGTCAGTTCCTCCATGCTCGACGCGGTCTGTTCCAGCGCCGAGGCCTGTTCCTCGGTGCGCTGCGACAGGTCGTGGTTGCCGGCCGAGATCTGGTTGGTCGCGGTGGCGATCGAACCGGCCGCGCCGCGGATATCGCCCAGCGTGGCCGACAGGCGGTGCTGCATCTGCTGCATCGCGGCCAGCACGCTGTGGTGGTCGCCGGCACGCACCTGCACCGGCACGGTCAGGTCGCCGCCGGCGATGCGCGCCACGGCTTCCACGGCATAGGCCGGCTCGCCGCCCAGGCTGCGCTTGACGGTACGCATGATCATACCCATCACGGCGGCGATCAGCGCGCCGATCAACAGCGTGCTCAGCAGCGCGTTGATCAGGTTGGCGCGGAAGGCGTCCTCGATGTCGATCAGGAACACGCCGGTGCAGACGAACCAGTCCCAGTCGGCCACGTAGCGGCCATAGGTCAGCTTGCGCTGCGGGTTCTCGGTGCCGGGCAGGCGGCCGCGATAGGTGGAAAAGCCGGCGTCCTCGCCGGTGGTGCGGCGCGCGCCCTCGATGATGGCGCGGTACACGTACACGCCGTCCGGGTCCTTGAACTCGCCAACCTGGTTACCCTCGGTCTGCGGCAGGCCCGGATTCAGGATCACCTGCGGCCTGGAGTCGACAATGAACAGATAGCCGTTCTGGCCGAAGCGCATGGCGCGCAGCGCGTCCTTGGCGGCCTTCTGGGCGTCTTCCTTCGACATCGTGCCCTTGGCGGCACGCTCGGCATACAGCTTGACGATGCCCTCGCCCGTCGCCACCAGCGACTGCAGGCCGTCGCGGCGCTCGGCCATCATCACGGACTTGGTGTGGAAGGCGTTCCAGGCGCCGAGCGCAAGCAGCAGCACCCACATGACGGCGAGCGCCGCCCAAAGTTTGGCATTGAGGGTAAGTCGGTTCATGATGCGACAGGCTGAGGTATATGGGAGAACTTCGCGGGACAGGCTTCGGGAGGTCTTCGTTCGCCTCAGAGATAACGGCAATTGCGGCGCGGCTTTTTAGCACCAGACTGGCGCATGGCGTAAGCTGCACGCGAGATCCGTGATCGGACGTTGCCGGGCCAACCTTTCGAGCTGCCATGACCTTGATGCACGCCACGACGTTTTCGTTTGCCGATGCCGACCCCGCGGGGACCGATCCGCTGCAGGGCGAACTGGCGCTGCTGGACCACGCGGCCCGTTCGGGCCCGGTAGCCCAGTTGTGGGAAGCGCCACTTTCGCTGGTGATCCCGCGCAGCTACCTGCGCCAGCCCGGCATCGAGGCGGCCCGCGCCGACTTTGCCGCCAAGGGGTGTCCGGTCTGGCTGCGCATGTCGGGCGGCGGCCTGGTGCCGCAGGGGCCGGGCATCCTCAATGTCAGCCTGGCCTATGCCCTGCCGAAGGGCGCCGCCAGCTGGATGGAACCTGTCTACCTGCACCTGTGCGAGGTCATCGCCGTCGGCCTGCGCCAGGTGGGTGTGGAAACGCACTGGCAGGCCGTGGAAGGATCGTTCTGCGATGGCCGGTACAATCTGGCCTGGGGTCCCGGCGACAGGGCACGCAAGATCGCCGGCACCGCCCAGTACTGGCGGCGGGCGCCCTCCGACGTGCAGACGCCCGACGGCCAGCGCCACCTGGTCCTGGCGCACGCCATCCTGCTGGTGGATGCCGATCCGGAGGACATCAACGCGCGCGCCAATGCGTTCGAAGCGGCCATCGGCAGCGGCCGGCACTATGACCCGGCCAAGGTAGTCAGCGTCAGGGAAGCCGCCGGGCTGGACGATGCCAGCGGCCTCACCGCGCGCGTGTCATCGGCGATCCAGGCGGCCATTGCGGCCTCCACGCCGCCGGGTTGCTAGGTGCGGCGCGCCAGTGCTACTTGCCGGGCAGGAAGCCGATATCGCCGTACCAGGCCCGCGCCGTGGCGCCGGTGTTGTCGGTGTCGGTCAGGATGCCGTACCCGGTGAGCTTGCCCGGCGCTTCGTGAAACGCCTTCTGGAAGTCGCTGACCACGTTGCGGCGCAAGGTCTGCCATTTGCCGGCCTCGTTGCCCACCACGATCATCTGCACACGGCTGGTATGCGGATTGGCGATGACCGTGCCCACTGGCGCGCTGTTGGTCCAGATGTACATCAGCGTGGCATAGGGCAGCTTTTCGCCTGCCACACCGGCGGCCAGCGCCTCGGCGCGGTCGCCGATCGACAGGTTGCTGCTGCGGCCGTCGAAGAAGAACACCAGGCGGGCCGGGGCATCCTCCCTGGCGCCCACGCTGTTGTCGGCACCCGGAATGGCCGCTGCAACTTTCCAGCGCCATTCGACAACCGGCGTCTTCGACAGGTCGATATCGCCTTCGTGGACCAGGCCCGACGCGGCGCCGGCGGCATCGGCCTGCAGCACCGTGGTACCGTTCGCGGCGACCAGCGCATAGCGGGTCAGCTTCTTGCCGGATACCACGGGGCGGTTCTGCCAGCCATCGGGCAGGGCGCCGCCGGGCTTGCCGGCCGAAAACGAAACGCCGGGGCCGTCCGCCAACGCCGGCAGGGCGGCGCAGCACAGCAGGGCGGACAGCAGGACAGCGGCTGCAATAGGGGGGCGGACCATGGGACGGCCTTCGTGTTCAGGTGAAAGGGTTCGCGCAAGCGTCGCGAATTCCTCATCATTCTAGGTAGCCTGCCGGCAACGTGCCGTGAGCCGGCGACTGATTGCACGATCGGACGCGCGCTGACATCCCCTGGACGATGGGAAAGGAATGTTGGGATGGGACTGCTGATCGAAGCCATCGGCTGGCTGTTCATGGAACTGATCTTCTACGGGGTCTTCTATGCCATCGGCTGGGTGGTGCTGATGGCCATCACCTTCGGGGGCTATCCCGGCCGCTGGCGGGGGCCCGACAACCATGTCGACGCCGAGTTGACAGCCTTTGCTGGTTTGATCGCCACGGTCATCGCCGTGGTCTTTGTTTTGAAATTGCCTTGAAGATCACTTTTACTTTGCGCCCCTACGTATTGCCCATTTTCCGTCCCCTCGTCGCAGCGGCCATGGCCGCCACGCTGGCGTTGTCCGGCTGCGCGGTGGGCCCAGACAAACCCCTGCCGCCCGACACCGCCGCCCGCCTGGCGCCGGTGCGCTTCCTGCTGACGTTGGACGATGGCCCGGACTCCGGCCCCTTTGGCGGGACGCCGCTGATCTTGCGCCAGTTCGCCGACAATCCGGTCACGCCGGGTGTCAAGGGCATCTTTTTCGTCCAGACTGAAAACCCGCGCCGGGGCGGTGGCCCGGAAGGCCGCGCGCAGATGCACGAAACCTGTGCACAGGGCCAGCTGATGGCCGTCCACAGCGGCATGGTGGGGGGCCATATTTCCCATACGAAGCTGGCGCCCGACGTCCTGGCGGCATCGCTGCGGCGCGGCCAGGCCGACATCGCGGCCCAGTGCGGACAGGCGCTCGCCGTGGTACGGCCGCCCAACTGGGCTTACAGTGCCAGCACGCAGGCCGTGTATGCCCAGGCGGGCCTGGGGATGCTCATGGCCGACGCCAGCGCGCGCGACGGCAAGATCTATGGCTGGACCATCAGCCTGCGCCGACGCCCGCACATGCGCCGCGAACTGGAAAACGTGGGCCAGGCGATGGTGGCCCACCGCCTGCCCGCCGTGGACGGCGTGACGCCAGTGATCGTGGCCTTCCACGACTCCAACGGCTTCACGGCATCGCACATGACGGAATACCTGCGCATCCTGGTGGAAACCGCCCGCGACAACGGCTTGCCACTGGCAGACCCGCCGTTCTATACCGATACTCAGGCAGCCGCGCGTGCAGCACTGGCGCGCGCCGCCGCAGGCGTCTACGCACGCGAAAGCTGGCCCTGATTGCCCCGCTATGCCTTATGCGGCATGGGGAAATACGCGCATATCGCGGAAGTGCTACGCTTGTCGGCCCGTGGTGCCGAACCAGGAGAAACACCGTGCCCCGCAAGACCCCCATCGAACGCTACCGCAACATTGGCATCAGCGCCCATATCGACGCCGGCAAGACGACGACGACGGAGCGCATCCTCTTCTATACCGGCGTGAATCACAAGCTGGGCGAGGTCCATGACGGCGCGGCCACCATGGACTGGATGGAGCAGGAGCAGGAGCGCGGCATCACCATCACGTCGGCCGCCACCACGGCGTTCTGGAAGGGCATGGCCGGCAACTATCCCGAGCATCGCATCAACATCATCGACACGCCGGGCCACGTCGACTTCACGATCGAGGTGGAACGCTCGATGCGCGTGCTCGACGGCGCCTGCATGGTCTACGACGCCGTGGGCGGCGTGCAGCCGCAATCGGAAACCGTCTGGCGCCAGGCCAACAAGTACAACGTGCCGCGCATCGCCTTCGTCAACAAGATGGACCGCGTTGGCGCCGACTTCCTGCGCGTGCGCGACCAGATCCTGAGCCGCCTCAAGGGCAATCCCGTGCCGATCCAGATTCCGATCGGCGCCGAGGACAACTTCCGCGGCGTGGTCGATCTGGTCAAGATGCAGGCCATCGTCTGGGACGACGCCAGCCAGGGCGTGCGTTTCGAATACACCGACATTCCGGCCGACCTGAAGGATCTGGCCCAGGAATGGCACGACAAGATGATCGAGGCCGCCGCCGAGGCCAGCGAGGAACTGCTCGAAAAGTACCTGGGCGGCGAGGCGCTGAGCGAGGCCGAGATCAAGACCGCGCTGCGCAAGCGCACGGTAGCCGGCGAGATCCAGCCGATGCTGTGCGGCAGCGCGTTCAAGAACAAGGGCGTGCAGGCCATGCTCGACGCCGTGATCGACTACCTGCCCTCGCCAGTGGACGTGCCCGCCATCCTGGGCCACACCGAGGACGACAAGGAAGCCGAGCGCCATCCGAGCGATGACGAGCCGTTCTCCGCGCTGGCCTTCAAGATCATGACCGACCCGTTCGTCGGCCAGCTGATCTTCTTTCGCGTGTATTCGGGCGTGGTCAATTCCGGCGATACGGTCTACAACCCCGTGAAGGGCAAGCGCGAACGGCTGGGCCGCATCCTGCAGATGCACGCCAACGTGCGCAACGAGATCAAGGAAGTGCGCGCCGGCGATATTGCCGCCGCCGTCGGCCTGAAGGAAGCCACCACGGGCGACACGCTGTGCGACCCGGACAAGGTCATCATCCTGGAACGGATGTCGTTCCCCGAGCCCGTGATCTCGCAGGCGGTGGAGCCCAAGACCAAGGCCGACCAGGAAAAGATGGGCATCGCGCTGAATCGCCTGGCGCAGGAAGATCCGTCGTTCCGCGTGGCCACCGACGAGGAATCGGGCCAGACCATCATCTCTGGCATGGGCGAACTGCACCTGGAAATCCTTGTGGATCGCATGCGGCGCGAGTTCGGCGTGGAGGCCTCGGTCGGCAAGCCGCAGGTGGCCTACCGCGAGACCATCAAGAGCGCGGCCAAGGACGTGGAAGGCAAGTTCGTCAAGCAGTCGGGCGGGCGCGGCCAGTACGGCCACGTGGTGCTCAATGTCGAACCGCTGCCGCAGGGCGGCGGCTACGAATTCGTCGATGCGATCAAGGGCGGCGTGGTGCCGCGCGAGTTCATCCCGGCGGTGGACAAGGGCATCAAGGAAACGCTGGAGACCGGCGTGCTGGCCGGCTACCCGGTGGTCGACGTCAAGGCGACGCTGGTGTTCGGTTCGTACCACGACGTGGACTCGAACGAAAACGCGTTCCGCATGGCCGGCTCGATGGCCTTCAAGGAAGGCATGCGCCGCGCCAAGCCCGTGCTGCTGGAGCCGATGATGTCCGTCGAGGTGGAAACGCCCGAGGAATTCACGGGCAACGTGATGGGCGACCTGTCGTCGCGGCGCGGCATCGTGCACGGCATGGAAGACATCGCGGGCGGCGGCGGCAAGATCGTGCGCGCCGAGGTGCCGCTGGCGACGATGTTCGGCTATTCCACGTCGCTGCGCTCGTTGACGCAAGGCCGCGCGACGTTCACGATGGAATTCAAGCACTACGCGGAAGCGCCGGCCAATGTGGCCGAGGCCGTGATCAGTTCGCGCAAGACCTGAGCTGCCCGGGGCCTGCGGGCCTGAAGGGAGCGCGGCGCGCCGGTCCGCTGGCGCGCCGCCGATGTACCCCGGTTCGTCACATGACGGTGGCACGATAGGCCACCGGTCCCTCTTCGCAATGGAAGGAGCGCATCATGATGGCATTTCTCGGTACGGTATTGGTTGGCCTGGTCGTGGGACTGATTGCGCGGGCGATCAAGCCCGGCGACGACAAGATGGGCTGGATCATGACCATCGTCCTGGGCGTGCTGGGCGCGCTGCTGGCGGGCTATGTGGGTCGCGCGATGGGGTTCTACCGGGCAGGCGAGCCGGTAGGCTGGATCGCCTCGATCATCGGCGCCATCGCCCTGCTATTTATTTACGACGCGGTCCGCCGCAAGCGCTAGGTTTGCCGGCGCCGGGTCCTCGGCGGCTGGCGCCAGCGAGGCTGTCGAGGGCTGGATCGCCATCAGGGTCGTGTCCTGGCAGCGCAGCAACGTGGCGTCGCTGCCCGGCGCGGCCATGGCCGTGATCTGCGGGGCCAGCGCCCGCAGCACCCGCACCGCCAGCGCGCTGGTAAACGAGTAACGCGCCGCATACGGCTCGCGAACGTGCAGCGTCACCGTGCCGAAGTACCGATCGCCTACCAGGAAGACGAACGTCGCCGAGCGGTTCACCGTGCGCGACGCGATCACGCGTCCACCCGGCCCGTAGGTCTGGAACACCTGCTCGCCCGTGCCGGTCTTGCCGGCAACCAGCAGCGGCCCGCCTTGCGGCTGGCCCTTGCGGTTCAGCGGCACGAACGCGCCGTTGATCGACTTGGCCGTGCCCCGCTGCACCACGTCCAGCATCGACTGCCGCACCAGCACTGCGATTTCAGGCGCAATCAGCGGCTTGCCCGGACTGGGCTGCAGGCTGTACGTGGTGGCGTACGGCGTGGCCGACGCAAAGGCGAACATGCGCACCGTGGACGGCCGTGCATCCACGCCGTTGTTCAGGATGATGCCGGCCAGCTCGGCCAATGCCGAAGGCCGGTCGCCCGACGCACCGATCGAGGTGGCGTACGACGGCGTCAGCGTATCGAACGGATACCCCAGCCGCTGCCAGCGCCGGGCGATCTTCTCGAAGGCCTCGCGCTCCAGCAGCGTGCGGATGCGGCCATCCTGCCCCAGCTTGCTGCGCGTCTTGAACAGCCACACGTACACGGCCTGCCGCTCCTGCGCGCTCTGCTGCAGGACGTCCTTCAGCGGGGCGTCGGGATGCGTGCCCAGGTACTCGACCATCCACAGTTCCAGCGGATGGATCCGGGACAGGTAGCCGCGGTCGTTGAGGTTGAACTTGTCGTGGCCGTACTTGGCATAGAGCTTCTGCAGATCCTCGTCATCGAACTTCTGCTTGGGCATCCACTGCCGCAGCGTGCGCGCGAAGGTCTCGTAGTCCATGTTGGGCCGCGCGCTCAGCAACGCCACCGACAGCCGCACGGCGCCCAGATGCGGCGTGGGCTGCTTCACGCGGCTGAGCAGCACCTGCAGCCGCTCGTCGTTGGTCTTGCCACGGTAACGCTGCCAGAAGTTGACCATGAAGGCGCTGCCTTCCTCGTCGGCAAAGCGTTCCAGGTAGGGGCGGCGGCCCGGGTCGTTGCGATCCTCGATCAGCGAGCCGGCCTCGGGATGCGCCAGGAACACCTCGTACCGCACGATATCGCGCATCATGCGGATGAACACGAGGTTGACCGAATGCTGGAACCCGATGCGCACGGTCATCGGCCGCTCGCCTTCCCACTTCTCGAAATTGGTGAAGCTCTGCATGCCACCGCCTGTATAGAACGCCTCGCCGGGATTGCCCGAATACTTGCGTTCCATCGCGGCATCGAGCATGGCGGCCCGCTCGCGTTCGGCCGGCTTGGCCTTGATCAGGTAGTCGACGGCCCACCGTGTCAGCGCGTCCTGGCGCGGCACCTGCACCGCCTTCAGGTCGGCTACGCTCATGCCCGCGTAGCGGTCGTGCAGTTCGTTGATGACTTCGAGGTAAGTGACCAGCGTGCGCAACTTGGCGGTGGACCCCAGGTTCAGCCGCGCGCCGGCATTGATGTCGAACGGCTGGTCGACGTTGTCCGTCTGCACCCGCACGACGGCCGCGTTGCCGACGCGCTCGAACAGGGTGAAGCTGGCCACGAGCCGCGACGGGTCGTCGCCTTCCTTGAGCAGGTTCTTGCCGTAGAGCCCCATCTCGCGGGCGCCATCCTTGGTACCCACGCGCAGCAGCGTCTCGGTCACCTTGCGCTGTGCCTCGCGATTGACGGTGCTGTCCACGGTCAGGTCGAGCCGGTCGAGGTCGTAGCGGCTGTCCACATGCAGCATGTGCTGCACGTCGTTGCGTACCTGGTTGATCGCCTTGCGCGTGACCCAGGGGTCGGGCGCGGGCCGCTTCGGCGGCGCCGCCTTGTCCAGCGACTGCGCCAGCGCGGCGTCGCGCAGTTCCGGCGTGATGGCGTTGGCCGACGCCAGCAGGCGCAGGTAGCTGCCGGTCAGTGCATCCAGGTTGGTGTCGTCGCGCCTCAGGTGATATGACGGGCGCCGCTGCGAGATGATCAGCGACAGCACGCGCTTGTACACCTGGGCCGCGCGCGGCGACGGATTGCGCGGATCCATCTCGCGCAGCAGCTGGTTGGCTTCGGCGAAGTCTTCGCCATACCAGACGTACAGCGCGTCGCCGACGCCTTCGATTTCGCCATGACCCGACCGCGCCGACAGCGGCACCGTGTTGACGTAGTCGACCACGATATTCTCGCGCGCCCGCTGCGTGTCCGGCCCGTCGTGGTACGCACGCAGTGAAGCGGAGGTCATCTGCCGCAGCTTGTCGGCAATCGATTGGGTCTTGCCTTCGGGCGAATGACGGTATTTCTCGATCTGCGTGGCCAGCGTGCTGCCGCCGGGCTGGCGGTGGCTTCGATCGACCAGGCGGATGCCCTGGTCCATGACCGCGCGCGAAAACCGGCGCCAGTCCAGCGCCGGATTCATCATGGGGTACTCGGGATTGAGCAGGTTCTGGTTTTCGACGAACAGCAGCGACGTGACCAGCACCTTCGGAATCGAATCGAAATTCTCGTACTGCCGCTGCGGATAGCGGTCGTACGACATCGTCAGGGCATTGCAGTCGCGGATCAGCAACCCGGCCTGGGTCTTTTCCCGGTACGGCGGGAAAATGCCCTGGTCCATCAGCCGGACCATGTCATATGACATGCGGGACTGCGACGTCGTGACATAGCCTTCCCGAAGTAACCGTTCGCCGAATTCGCCAAGGCGTTCGTAGCCAAGACGCAGATCGTAGGGGCCGGAGTGCGGATAGCGGATGCTGTCGCTCGGGCCGGGCAAAACTTCGAAGGTCAATGACTTGCCCAGCCGGCTCATATAGCGAGCCTGCCATTGAGAGGTCTGAGCCTCGTTGGAGACGAGACTCACGACAATGTACGCGCCGCCGCATACGGCGACTGCCATCCCTGCAAGGACCCAGCCACGACGTGACACGTTTCGCATCCGGTTGCGCCGGGCCTACCGTTTCGGCAGGCATCGCCGGCTCAAAGCCTGCGCCACATGACCTTCATTCGAAAGCCACCGCGTGTATTTATATTACGCGGATCGCTGCGGAATGTGCGACGGAAGTTGGCAACCGCACGTATTCAAACGCACCGGCGTGCGCGGCGCGCAACAGGCAGCTTGGGCATCACACCCCTGTGTATTCCGGGAGGGCAATGCCGGCTGCCGTTGTCATTTTTACGCCATGACGGGCGAGTTCAGGCTGCTGTGACGGGGCGTCCGCCGAACGGATAGTTCGGGTCGTTGTAGCCATGGGTGGATGCATGGCCACGCGGAACGAGGTCGTCGACCAAGGCCTCTTCCTGCGCCGAGATGACCGCGCCCACCGCACCAAAATAGTCCTCGAACTGTGCCAGCGTACGCGGGCCGGCGATGACCGAGCTGATGATCGGATTGGCCAGCACCCAGGCGGTGGCGAACTGGCCCGGCGTGAGCCCGCGGGCTTCGGCATGCGCCTTCAGCGTCTGGGCGATGACCAGCGACTCTTCGCGGAATTCGGTTTCCATCATGCGGCGGTCGGCGCGGCCGGCGCGCGAGTCCGCCTGCGGCGCCTGGCCCGGCAGGTACTTGCCGGTCAGCACGCCTCGCGCGATCGGGCTGTAGGGCACCACGCCCAGGCCGAAATGCTGGCACGCCGGCAGGATTTCCACCTCGGGCATGCGGTTCAGCAGGTTGTAGTACGGCTGGCATGCCACCGGACGCGGTACGCCCAGTTTGTCGCACAGCGCGGCGATCTCGGCAATCCGCCATCCGCGGAAGTTCGACACGGCCCAGTAGCGGATCTTGCCGGCGCGGATCAGGTCGCCCATCGCGCGTACCGGCTCTTCCAGGTTGGCACCGGCGAAGTCGCGATGCAGGTAGAGGATGTCGATGAAGTCCGTATCCAGCCGGCGCAGGCTGTCTTCCACCTCGCGCAGGATCCAGCTGCGCGAGTAATTCTGCTGGTTCGGCCCGCTGCCCATCGGGTTGCCGAGCTTGGTCGCCAGCACCCAGTCGTGCCGCTGCCCTTGCAGCAGACGACCTACCATTGATTCGGACGCGCCCTTGGTGTACACGTCGGCCGTATCGATGAAGTTGACGCCGTGCGCGCGGGCGCTGGCGACGATGCGTCCCGCCTCGGCTTCATCGGTCTGGTCGCCGAACATCATCGTGCCAAGGCACAGGGTGGATACGTTCAGGTTGCTGGCGCCCAGGCGGCGGTACTGCATGGTGAAATCTGGCATGACGAGGTTCCCCGATTAGCGAAGCCGAAGCAGAAAAGGCAAGCGGCCCTGATATCCATCCGGGCCGGCATCGCGCATTGTGCCGCGTTGCGGCGCAGCTTGCAGGGCGGGCTCGCATTTCCGCTATGTATCGGCCGGGGCGAAACCAGGCAGCGCCGGCAGGCGCTCGGCCAGGAACGCCAGCAGGGCACGCGTGCGGGCCGGCTGGTATCGGCGCGACGGATAGACCAGGAACGCCTCCTGCGGCAGGCCATGCCAGCCTGGCAGCACGGGCACCAGGTCGCCACGGTCCAGCAGGTCCTGCACCAGCCAGGCCGGCGTCAGGCCCAGCCCTGCGCCGGCCAGAAAGCTCTCGCGCATCGCCAGCGAGTTGTTGACGCGATAGCGGCAGATCGCCTCGACACTGGCGGTACGGCCACGTGCATCGGTCAGCACGATCTCTTCGCCAGCCGCCAGCCACGTGAAGCGCAGTAACCGATGGTCGATCAGGTCGGCCGGCTGCCGCAGCGGCGGATGACGGGCCAGATAGCCGGGCGCGGCCACAAGCATGCGTGGCGATACGGCGATGCGACGCGCCACCACGTTGGGCGGCAGCGACGCGCCCAGACGCAGCGCCACATCGACGCCGGCCTCCACCAGATCGACAAAGCGGTCGTCGAACCGCAGATCGATATCGACATCCGGAAAGGCCTGCAGGAATTCGAGCACCAGCGCGTTCAGCCGCAGCACCCCCAGGCTGACCGGCGCGCTGACGATGATCCGGCCGGATGGATGGTTGGCCAGCCCGCGCGCCTCGCCCACGGCTTCGCCATAGGCATCGAGCACGGTCAGCGCCTGCGCGTAGAACCGGCGGCCCGCTTCGGTGGCCGTCAGCCGCGTGGTCGTGCGTTCCATCAGCCGGACGCCGAGGTCCGACTCCAGCGCGGCCAAGGTCTTGCTGACGGTGGGTTGCGACGTGCCGATTTCACGCGCCACCGCCGACAGGCTGCCCAGTTCCATCGCCCGGGCGAAGACTCGCATTGCCTTGAGGGTATCCATGGCAGCCCATTCTCTATTGGCATGAGTGATATGCCATTCTGCCACCTACCTGCAAGTATCGGAATGAGTGACATTGGGATCCTCTTTACGACTTCAGGAGTCTCCGATGTTCTCAACGTCATGGATGCGCGCGATGGCGATGTCCGGCAGCCTGCTTTCCGGTGCCGGAATTGCCGGACAGGCCTCGCCCGACGCCGCCCCCGCCGCCAACTTGACCACCAGCTGGGCCACGACATGGGTCGCCAGCCAGCAGCCGGTCTGGGCCCCGGGCGCCCAGCCGCTGCCCACTGGATTGCCCGAACCGATCCACGACGCCACAGTCGTGCAGCGCGTGCGCATCAGCGCGGGCGGCCGACGCGTGCGACTGGTGCTGTCGAACCGGTATGGCCGGCAGGCCGTCCACATCGAAGCGGCGGGCATGCAGGGCAAGGCGGCCCATCTCGGGCGCCCGGTCACATTTGCCGGCCATGCCGCGGTGGCCGTGCCGGCCGGCGGTACCGTGACGAGCGATCCAGTGGACCTCGACGTGCCGGCGCTCGATACCCTGGCCGTGGGCCTCTACCTGCCCCGGCCCACGACGTTGGCATCGTTCCATTGGGATGGCCGACAGACGGCATACATCGTGCCCGGCAATCAGGTCGATCGGGCCGGCCAGCCGGCGACGCGCGAGGCACGCACGTTCCAGGCACGCATCCTCCTGGCGGCCATCGAAGTCGAAACGCCGGCGCCCTATCCGACCGTCGTGGCCATCGGCGATTCCATCACCGAAGGCAATGGTGCGACACCCGATGCCGATCGCCGCTGGCCCGACCAGTTGGCAACCCGGCTGGCGCACCAGCGCACCGCCGTGCTCAATGCCGGCATTTCGGGCGGGCAGTTGCTGCGCGACGGCATGGGCGAATCGGGCCTCGGACGCTTCGGTCATGACGTGCTGGCTGTGCCGCACGTACGCAGCGTGGTCGTGGCCCTGGGCATCAACGACATCGCCTGGCCCGGCTCGACGTTCGCACCGGACCGCAAGCTGCCGACCGTGGACGAACTTGCCGGCGGATATCGCAAGCTGGTCGCGCAGGCCCGCGCCAGCGGCGTGCGCGTGATCGGCGCCACCATCACGCCCTTTGCGGGTGCGCTCGATGGCAGCCCGATCCACGGTTATTCCTCGCCGGAGAAAGAGGCCCTGCGGCAGCGGGTGAATCACTGGATCCGCACCAGCGGCACGTTCGACGCGGTAGCCGATTTCGACGCCGCCGTGCGCGATCCGGCCCACCCCGAACGCCTGCTGCCGGCCTTCGACAGCGGTGACCACCTGCACCCGGGCGACCAGGGTTACGCGGCCATGGCGGCAGCCATCGATACCGCGCAACTGTTCTGAGCCAAAAAAAAACCGGCACGATTGCTCGTGCCGGTTCTTGGTTTCAGCGTGCCGTCGCGGCCGCTGCGGCGGCTCAGTCTTCGAGCTTGGGCAGCGCGGCGCTGGTCTGCGACGACAGCAGGCCGGTCTTGGCATACGTCTGGAGCTTCTCGCGCGTGTCGACGATGTCGAGCGTACGCATCGTCAGCTGGCCGATACGGTCCAGCGGCGTGAACATCGACTCGCCCTTTTCCATCGTCAGGCGCTCGGGCTTGTACGTCAGGTTCGGCGAGGTGGTGTTCAGGATCGAATAGTCGTTGCCGCGACGCAGCTCGATGGTCACTTCGCCGGTGATGGCGCCCGCCACCCAGCGTTGTGCGGTTTCGCGCAGCATGATGGCTTGCGGGTCGAACCAGCGGCCCTGGTACAGCAGGCGACCCAGGCGGCGGCCGTTGTCGCGGTACTGCTCGATGGTGTCTTCGTTGTGGATGCCGGTGATCAGGCGCTCGTAGGCGATGAACAGCAGCGCCAGGCCCGGGGCTTCATAGATGCCGCGGCTCTTGGCTTCGATGATGCGGTTCTCGATCTGGTCGCTCATGCCCAGGCCGTGGCGGCCACCGATGACATTGGCTTCCATGAACAGGTCCACGGCGTTGGCGAACGTCTTGCCGTTCAGCGCCACAGGCTGGCCTTCCTCGAAGCGCACGGTCACTTCCTCGCGCTTCACTTCCACTTCGTCGCGCCAGAACTGCACGCCCATGATCGGCTGGACGATGCGGATGCCCGAATCCAGGTGCTCCAGATCCTTGGCCTCGTGCGTGGCGCCGAGCATGTTCGAATCGGTCGAGTAGGCCTTTTCGGCCGACATCTTGTACGCATGGCCGTGCTGGCGCATGAATTCCGACATTTCGGCACGGCCGCCCAGTTCGTCGATGAACTGCTGGTCCAGCCACGGCTTGTAGATCTGCAGGCCCGGGTTGGTCAGCAGGCCGTAGCGGTAGAAACGCTCGATGTCGTTGCCCTTGAACGTGCTGCCGTCGCCCCAGATGTTGACGCCGTCTTCCTTCATGGCGGCCACCAGCATCGTGCCGGTCACGGCGCGGCCGATCGGCGTGGTGTTGAAGTACGTCACGCCGGCGGTGGAGATGTGGAACGCACCGCACTGCAGCGCGGCGATGCCTTCGGCCACCAGCTGGGCGCGGCAGTCCACCAGGCGGGCGGCTTCGGCGCCGTAGGCCATGGCACGGCGCGGAATGTCGTCGTAGTCCGGCTCGTCCGGCTGGCCCAGGTTGGCGGTGTAGGCGTAGGGAATGGCGCCCTTCTGACGCATCCAGAGGAGCGCGGCGCTGGTGTCCAGGCCGCCCGAGAATGCGATACCGACGCGCTGGCCGGAAGGAATGTGCTGCAGGATGGTAGTCATCGCCAGAAAACCAGGTGAATTTGTCGGCTCTTGGGGCGCCCCCACACGAACTGGCCGTGCGGCGAGCCGGTCCGGCGCCCGAAACTCGTAACCTTGAATTGTGACATGGCACGGCGTCAGCGCCAAACGCGGGGCCGCCGAAAATAAATGTGGACATCGTACAGACCGTCGTCTAGTCTTTTGTGGACGGCGTACACAAGCGCCGCTTCGCACAACGCCCGGGGCTGCCGGGCCCAACCCAGCAGGAGATGTCGATGTCTTCGAAAGTCCAGTCGTACCTGTTTTTCGATGGTCGCGCAGAGGAAGCGGCCGAGTTCTACAAGACCGCCATTGGCGCCAGGGTGGAAGGGTTGATGCGTTTCAAGGATGCCCCGCCCGACGCGGGCCCTGGCTGCGGCCCGGCCGCCGTCAGCGGCGACAAGGTCATGCACATGGCCCTGCAGATTGGCGATACCACGATCATGGGGTCTGACGGCGAGAACAAGGGCCAGGCCGAATTCAAGGGCTTTGCGCTGTCGATCACGGTGGCCAGCGCGGCCGAAGTGGACAAGACCATCGGTGCGCTGTCGCAGGGCGGCAACGTGGTGATGCCGGCCGCCCCCACGTTCTTCAGCGAACGCTTCGGCATGGTGGCCGACAAGTTCGGCATCACGTGGATGGTGCTGGTCGCACCCAAGCAGTAACGGCGTCGCGCGTCTGATCCATCGGCCTCCGGCTGGGCACGGCGTAGCATCCCCTACAATGCCGCACCCAACCGGAGAATCGCTGATGGAATCCCGCCTGACCGATCTCGAAATCAAGGTCGCCTTCCAGGAGGACCTGATCGAGACGCTCAACCTGACCGTTGCCCGCCAGCAGCAGCAGCTCGACCTGCTGCAGGCCCAGTTTCGTGCGCTCTACCAGCAGGTGCGCGCCGCCGCACCGTTGGGCGCCGAGGGCAACCCGCAGCACGAGATCCCGCCGCACTACTGAGTCTGACCGGCGCATGAGGCACAATCCGGAACGAACTTCGCGATGACCGGGTCACACCGGCTATCGACCGACCATTCCGCATCCATGCCCCTGACCGCCCCGTCTTTGCGCCCCGCTCGTCACCTGCGCCATTTCCTGGCCGTGGCCATCGCCGCCACAGCCCTTGGCACGGCCCACGCCGGCTACAACGTCTGGACCGGCGAGTACACCTTCACCAAGGCCGAACTGCAGAGCGCCGTCGACAAGAAGTTTCCGACCACGCTGCGCTATGGCGAGCTGGTCAGCGTGCAGTTGTCGAATCCACGGCTGGTGCTCGACCAGGCCACCAACCGCGTGACCACGCAGATGGACGCGGCCATGTCCAACACGATCCTTCCGGCGCCGCCGGTCAACGGCACGATGTCGCTGAACAGCGGCGTGAAGTACGACCCCACCCGCCGCGCCGTGCTGCTGGACAATCCCACCGTGCAGGACGTGCAGGTACAGGGCATGAGCCAGTACACGCAGCAGCTCAACGCGATCGGCGCCGTGGTGGCCGAACAGTTGCTCAAGGACTATCCGCTCTACACGTTCAAGCCCGAGGAACTGCGTTTCAACGGCAAGGATGTGCAGCCGGGCGCCATCACCGTGACACCCGCCGGCATCAGCGTGAAGGTGGATCTGCGCTGATCCTGCGCGATCCCCGCGCTAACGCGCGGGCCGGAACACCAGCGCCAGGCCCGCCGGTATCGCCACCATGCCGACCAGCGCCAGCGGCGCGGGACGATTGCCGAGAAACAGGTAGTCCAGCAGCACGGTGGCCGGCGGCACCAGGTAGAACAGGCTGGTGACGTTGACGAGGTTGCCGCGCTGGATCAGCCGGTAGAACAGCAGCGTGGCTGCCACCGAGATCACGATCCCCATCCATAGCAGCGGCACCAGGAAACCTGCCACCACTTCGAAGCGGAACGGCTGGAAAGGCAGGCACGCCACGCACATCAGCAGCGCCACGGTGTATTGCAGCGGCAGCACCTCCATCGGCGCCTGCTTCACGCCCTTCTGCCAGACGGCGCCGGTCGTCATGCAGGCCAGCGCACCCAGTGCGCAAACCCAGCCGCCGGCCGACAGCCGCGCCGCCATCAGGCTGTCGGCCACGATCATGACCAGCCCGCCCAGCGCCAGCACCAGTCCGGCCATCCGCACCGGCGAGACGCGCCGCTCGGACCACAGCAGCGTCAGGATCGGCTGCACGCCCAGCACCGTGGCCAGCACCCCCGGCGTCATGCCGAAATCCAGCGCCAGCAGGTAGCAGATCGAATAGCCGCCGATCATCAGCGCACCCGCCAGCGCGACGCGGCCACGGGTGCCGGCAGCCGGCAGCAGCCGGCGCCGCAGCAGCCCGATCGACGCGAGCACGCCGAGCGCGATCACGAAGCGCAACGTCAGGAAGGCGAAGGGCGAGGCGTGGGCCAGGCCCCAGCGGCTGAAGATCGCACCGCCGCTCCACAGCAGCACGAACAACGGGGTGGCGCCATGTGCGGCCAGCAGGCACGCACGCGTTTGCGTGGCAGCCCCTGCCGCCACGGCATCTTTCTGGAAAGTCATGATTGGGTCCTGTCGAAACCACGCAGGCCCCGGCGCGTGCTGACGCAGCGGGCGTCGGCACGTGATCCATCAGGAAAGCCGGGGACAAAAGGCGGCGGAAATCAGCCGCGAGGGGGCGCCGTCGGAGGCGCCATGGGCGGCGCGAACGGGGGAGGCGCGACAGGACCGGCACCGAGCAGACCGCGCTCGCGCGCTGGCAGGCCGCACGGTTCGGCGGCGGCGGCAGCAACAGCGATGGTGGAGAGGGCTCGGGGCGTCATGGCGTGATCGGTAGATCGGATGTCAGCCTTGCGGAAGCAAGGGCGGCGCACAGGCGCCGGCAACGGTCAGATCCTAGCCGTGCCGGCTCGTGCGGTCAATCGGCTTCGAGCCCCAGCGACACGGCCAGCGCGGCCAGGGCCGGCCCGATCGGGGCGGAGATCTTGGCGGCCAGCAGCGGATCGGCACGCGTGGTGCCCAGGTTCAGCGCCGCGATCGGCAACCCGCGCTCGGCCGCCCACAGGCAGAAGCGGTAGCCCGAGAACACCGTCAGCGACGAACCGATCACCAGCATGCCATCGGCCATATCGAGCGCCCGGCGGCCCGCGTCCACGCGCTCGCGCGGCACCGATTCGCCAAAGAACACCACGTCCGGCTTGAGCACCCCGCCGCAACGCTCGCAATCCGGCACCGCGAAATTGTCGAACAGCGGCGACTCCAGATGCGCGTCGCCATCGGCCGCCGGCAGCGCGGATACATCGTGGAAATCGGGGTTGTGCAGCCACAGCCAGCGTTGGATATCGATGCGCCGATATGGCGTGGCGCACGACAGGCACACCACCTGGCCGATGCTGCCGTGCAGTTCGGTCACATCGCGGCTGCCCGCGCGCTGGTGCAGGCCGTCCACGTTCTGGGTGACCAGACCCGCCACGCGCCCGGCATCGCCCAGGCGCGCCACCACCCGGTGGCTGATGTTGGGCTGCGCGGCGTCCGCCACGGGCCAGCCCACCATGCTGCGCGCCCAGTACCGCTGGCGCGCGGGATGCCCACTCAGGAACGCCGTGATCGTCATCGGCGCGGAACGCTGCCAACGGCCCTGTTCGTCGCGGTAGCCAGGAATGCCGGAATCGGTGCTGATACCGGCGCCCGTCAGCACGAACAGCCGCGGATGGCGTTCGACAAAGTCGAGCAATGCCGCGCCGGGGCCGTCGCGGTGGTCGCGGTGGTCGCGGTCTGCGGCGTGGCTCACGGATTCACCTTGACGCGCCCGACCTGGCGCGCTTCCCACGCCTTCAGCTCCTGGCGGTAGCGATCCATCTCGTCGTTGTAGAAGTCGAACACGCACGGATCGCAGCCGCTCTGGCAGCACTCGTTGTCGCCGGGGCGTTCGGGCGGCAGCGGTTTGGGATCATCGGGCGGGGGGAAGGAATCGGCGGCAGACTCGGCGGCGGACACGGCAGGACAGTGGAAGAACAGAACCGCGCCAGTATATGACGCCCGCCCCGATCAGGGTCTTTGGTCCAATGCATGGCGAGGCAATCCCTGATATGCAGGAAACCGGGGCGATATTGAATTGTTTCGACAAGGCTGTGCCGGGCTGGGCGCTGCTGCTAGTGTGGTGCGCCGAACCGGTACACGGCGGACTGCCAATTGCCATGGTCACTGCCACGCGCGTCACTTCCGCATTGCATCGGTCCGCCGCAGGCCTGGCGGCCATGCTGGCCTGCGCGGCCGCCATCGCGGCCGACGCTGGCCGCGCGCTATTGCCGCCGCCCAACCCGGCCCCCACCGCCCCGCCGGTGCTGACTCCCGCCACGCCCGACCAACCTGTCGCCCGCCCGGCGCTTCCGCCACATCCGGATGGACGGCCGCGCATCTGCGTGGTGCTGTCCGGCGGCGGCGCACGCGGCGCGGCGCATATCGGGGTGCTGAAGGTGCTGGAATCGCTACGCGTGCCGGTGGACTGCATCGCCGGCACCAGCATGGGTTCGCTGGTTGGCGGCGCATACGCCACGGGCATGAGCACCACCGATATGGAAAAGCTCGTCGGCAGCCTGTCGACCGATGCGCTGTTCAAGGAACGGCCGCCGCGCCAGGACCTGGCCATTCGACGCAAGATCGAGGATCACACCAACCTGGTGACGCCCGAGATCGGGGTACGGTCGGACGGGCTGCTGCTGCCGAAGGGGGCGGTATCGGGCGTGCAGCTCGAAACCGTGCTGCGCCAGCTTGCCAACGCTCCAGGCTATCGCGATTTCGACTCGCTGCCGATTCCCTACCGCGCCGTGGCCACCGACCTGGTGGCCGGCACGCCGGTGGTTTTCAGCGAGGGCGAACTGGCCAACGTCATGCGCGCCAGCATGTCGGTGCCTGGCGCGGTGGCGCCCACCGAGTACGAAGGCAAGCTGCTCGTCGATGGCGGGCTCACCGACAACCTGCCCGTGGACGTGGCGCGTGCCATGGGCGCCGACATCGTCATCGCCGTGAACCTGGGCACACCGCTGATGAAGCGCGAGGAACTGACCTCGCTGATCGGCGTCACCGGGCAGATGCTCAATATCCTGACCGAGCAGAACGTGCGCACGTCGCTGGCGTCGCTGAAGCCGACCGACATCCTGATCGAACCGGCCCTGGGCGATTTCTCGGCGGGCGACTTCAACCACCTGCCCAAGACCATCCCCATCGGCGAAGCGGCCGCCCGACGCGTGGCCGACCGGCTGTCGGCGCTGTCGCTGCCGGAAGACAAATACGCGGCCCTGCGCGTCGCCCAGCGCGCCCTGCCGCCGCCCGACCTGCGCCCGGTCGACGAAATCCGCTTCGCCCCGCTGGATCGCGTCAACCCGGCCTTTGCGGCCGCCACCATGGAAACCCGACCCGGCGAGCCGATCACGCAGGCCACGCTGGACCGCGACATGCGGCGCCTGTTCGGCACCGGGGACTTCGAGCACGTGAACTATCGCTTCCTGGAGGAACCGGGCAAGCGCGTGCTGAACGTGGATGCCGTCGAAAAGAGCTACGGTCCCGACTACCTGCGCTTCGGGCTGGGCCTGAGTTCGGACTTTCGTGGCAACGCCTACTTCAACCTGCTGGCCAGCTATCGCCGCACCTGGCTGAATTCGCTCGGCGCCGAATGGCGCAACGACGTGCAGGTGGGGCAGACATCGAGCCTGGTCAGCGAGTTCTACCAGCCGCTCGATACGCGCCAGCTGTTCTTCGTGGCGCCGCGCATCGAACTGGAACGCCGGCCGGTCAACGTGTTCAGCGGCGACAGCAAGATCGCCGAATACGACCTGCGCCGCACCGATTTCGCGTTCGATGTGGGCAGCCAGTTCACCAAGTACGGCGAAGCCCGGCTGGGCGTGGTGATCGGGCATCAGAACGTGTCGCTGTCCACCGGGCCGGAATCGCTGGCGCCGACCGCCGGCAGCGACGTGCAGCGGCGGGCCATCACGGGCCGGCTGCTGTTCGATCAGCTGGACAGCATCAACTTTCCGCGTTTTGGCTATGGCGGATCGATCAACGTGTTCTCGTCGCAGGCCGGCATGGGCGCCACCGATACCTACACGAAAGGCGAACTCACGGCGACCGGCGCGTATTCGTTCGGGCGCAGCACGGTGAACCTGGGCATCCGCGCCGGCAGCAATATCGGCGGGCCGGGGCTGCCCCGCTACGACCTGTTCCAGTGGGGCGGCTTCCTGCAGCAGTCCGGCTACAGCACCGGCCAGCTGATCGGCGGCAATATCCAGTTTGCCCGGCTGGTCTACTACAACAAGCTCGTCAAGCAGACGCTGCTGGAAGGCGTCTATGCCGGGGCGTCGGCGGAAATCGGGCGCGTGGGCGCGCCGCTGGTGGCTGGCAGCCCCACCGGGGCGCTGAAATCGGGATCGCTGTTCCTGGGCGTGGACAGCCCGATCGGCCCGCTTTACCTCGCCTACGGGCGGGCGGCCGGGGGCCACTACGCGTTCTACCTGTTCCTGGGCAAGCCGTAGCCTGCCCGGTTGGGTAGTGCCTGCGCCACAAAGTGCGGCGCACCGAACCCCCACGTTAGTTGTATGTAATGTCTCTGTGCGGCTCTCTATACTCGATCCTGTTGGTTGGACCCCCGTCCTCCTGACACCCCCTTCCCCGGTCGCCGCTCCAATCGGCGACATTTTTTTGTCTGGAATTCGGAAATCTGCGTGCCGGGGCGTTAAGATGCGCGATTATCGAACAGCGCATCGCCCCCCGCCATGGACGCCCCCAATCCCATCCATCTCAAGCCAGCCCAGGCCGACACCGTCCGCGCCGCCCATCCGCCGGCCGATATTCTCAACAGCTTTGCCGGGGATCCGAATTTCATGCTGTCGCTGGCGCGCGGCCTGACGGTGCTGGAGGCGTTCTCCGAGCGTAAGCGGCCGCTGACGATCTCACAGGTGGCCCAGCGCACGCAGCTGTCGCGCGCCTCGGTGCGGCGCTGCCTCTATACGCTGGAGCAACTGGGATACGTGAGCCAGCAGGACGGGCACTTTGCCTTGCGGCCGCGCGTGCTGCACCTGGGACATGCCTATTTCTCGTCGACGTCGCTCGTCTCGTCGGCGCAGCCCATCCTCGACACGCTGAGCGCACGCGTCCACGAGACGTCGGCGCTGGCCATCCTGGACGGCATCGACATCCTGTACCTGGTGCGCTCCGAGGTGCATCGCGTGCTGACCCATGCGCTGGGCATGGGCAGCCGGTTGCCGGCCTATTGCACGTCCACGGGCCGCCTGCTGCTGGCCCACCAGCCCGACGCCGTGCTCGAAGCATTCTTCGAACATGCCGAGCTGCGCCCGCGCACGCTGCTGACCAAGGTCTCGCGGCCGGAACTGGAAGCGGCGTTCCAGCGCGCGCGCGAACTGGACTATGTGCTGATCGACGAGGAACTGGAACCGGGCCTGCGGGCGATTGCCGTGCCGGTGCGCGCCCAGACGGGCATGGTGGTGGCGGCCATCAGCGTGAGCGTGAAGGCCAACAAGGTGTCGGAATCCGAAATGATCGCGCGGCTGCTCGGCCCCATGCGCGAGGCGGCAGCCGCGATCGGCAAGCTGGTAGGAAGCTGATTGACCCCGCCGGGGCTCAGCCCCGGTGCGCCAGTTCCAGCTGGAACACCAGGCGCTGCAGGAAGTTTTCCATGCGCCCGTCCGGATTCAGGAACGCGCAGCCGTAGTGGTGGACGGTGTTGTCGTCAAACCCGACCAGCCAGTGGCCTACCACCTGCATGTCCAGCTCCAGGCGGCCCAGCTCGGCAAAATCGAGCCGGCATTTCTTGATGACCGTGCCCACCGGCAGCTGGTCGGCGCCCACCTGGCGCGAGCGCAGGCCCACGCCCGACAGCGACAGATCGGCGATATCGAGTTGCAGCGTGGTCTTGTCGGCCGACGCCGGCAGCACGACCTCGCAGCGATAGCCCTTGGTCAGCAGCGTGCGCGCGCGGAAATGGCGGCGGCGCTGGAAGTGGTAGAGCTTCTCGGGGAAGTCGGCGATAAACGCCGGGCCGCCCTCGAAACGCGTGGCACCGGGCGTGCCCACCACGAAGTTCACCGGTACGCCACGCAGCAGGCCGGAAAAGGCATTCTGCTCCGACCCCATCAGCGCCTGGCGCTCACCATCGGCGCGGCACCAGTCGAAAATGAACGTCTTGTTGGCCGGATCGACGTGCAGGATCGACGTCACGATCTCGGAGCCATTGCGCGAGCGCACGTTCAGCAGGCATTTCTGCCACGCCATGTCGCGCAACACCGTGCCGATCTGCGAGCTGTGCGTCAGCCGGTAGCGTTCATCCGACTGCGCAGCGTCCCGCTCGTCGGACTCGTCCTCGAACTGGGACAAGGATTGGCCTGCCTGCGGCCCGCGGGGATCTTGAAGACTCATGGAATACGCTACGTCTAATAGTGGTTGCGCCGCGGATCGCCAGGGCGGGCGGGCAATGGATCTGTCAGCGCGCGGCGCGCCAGCCGCCGCATGGTAAGCGCGCCACCCAAGCGGCGCAAGCATATGCCATGGCCTTCGGCAAAATACGACGTAACTTTAGGAACCGACTTCGGTGGGGTAGCTTCCGCTGCGCTTTCGGCGCCGTTGCCCCATGGCGGGTGCGGCGTTGTTTCATCGGCCGGCCGGCGCGTCGGTTTGCCCCCCAGGCGCCCGCGCCAGTTCGGCTCGCAGCCAGTGCAACAGGGCCGCGCGGCGCGGGTCCCTGGCAAACGGCACTGGCGATATCAGGTGGTACGCCGACCCGTCGGGCACGAATCCCCGGGGCGCGCTCAGCCGGCCATCGGCCAGTTCGTCGGCGGCCATCCACTCCGATGCCACGGCCCAGCCCAATCCGGCAGCGGCGGCCTGCAGGCTCAGGTAGAAGTGTTCGTACCAGGCGTCGCGCTGGCTGCCGGGCCCGTCCGGCGCGCCTGGCAAGGCCTCCCCGGCGCTGCAGGCCCATCGCTGCCAGGCATCGGGGCGCGTACGGGTATGGAGCCTGACCGCATCGGCCAGCCCCGCCTGCGCCAGATCAGGACGGCAGACCGGCCCCACCCGCTCGGGCGCCAGTTCGCTGCTATGCCAGCGTGGATCGAATGCAAAGTCGTTACGCCGCAGTGCAACATCGATGCCTTGCGCGGCAAAGTCCACGGGGCCGCCGGCCGCCATCAGGTGCAGCGGAACGTCTGGATGCGCTTCCGAGAAACGGCCGAGCCGGGGGATCAGCCAGCGCATGGCGATGGTGGGCTCGCACGACAGCACCAGCGCCGCGGCCGGCGTCGGCGCGCGGATCCGTTCGGCTGCCGCCGCCAGCAGATCCATCGACTGCGTGGCCGCCGCATGCAGCGTCTGGCCAGCGTCGGTCAGGAATACCGCCCGGTTGCGCCGCTCGAACAGGGGCACGCCCAGCGCGTCTTCCAGCTGCCGGATCTGGCGGCTGATCGCGCCGTGCGTCAGGTGCAGCTCTTCGGCCGCGCGCGCGAAATTCTGGTGTCGCGCCGCCGCCTCGAAAAAGCGGATCCAGCCCAGCCAGTGCATCGAAGCCATGCGATCAGTCAGTTTTACTCACGGAATTGCGCCAGTATAAATCGCTTTGCGTACCCATTTCTGCGAGACAGAATGGCGCCTGCCGCGCACCCCCAGCGGCCGCCTTCCACAACGAAAACTAACCAGAAATGACCCCCCTCGCCGAACTTGCCGCCGTCGCCACGATCACCGTTCTCGCCGTCATCAGCCCCGGGCCCGATTTCGCCATGGTCACCCGCAACAGCTATCTGTTCGGCCGGCGCACCGGTCTGCTGTGCGCGCTGGGCATTGCGCTGGGCGTACAGGTGCATGTGGCCTATACGATGCTCGGCGTGTCGCTGCTGATTGCCCACGCCCATGGCGTGCTGTCGGTCATCAAGCTGCTGGGCGCCGGCTATCTGATGTGGATCGGCATCCAGACACTACGCAATCGCAAGGCGATCACGGTGGACACCACGGCCGCGCCTGACATTTCCGGCACGGCGGCATGCCGCATGGGCTTCCTGACCAACGCGCTGAACCCGAAGACCACGCTGTTCGTGGTCAGCACCTACACGCAGGTGGTCAGCCCCCATACCCCGCTGGCGGCGCAGTTCGGCTACGGCCTGTTCATGTCGCTGGCGCACCTGGTCTGGTTCGGCATTGTCGCGTGGTGCTTCGGCTCGCCGACGCTCCGCGCGGCCATGCTGCAGCGCCAGCGGCTGCTGGACCGGGTCATCGGTACCACGCTGTGCGGACTTGGGGTGGCGCTGGGCGTCAGCAACCTGGGCTGACGGCCCGATAGGTGTCGCGCACAACGTGCCGGGCGCCGTCCTTGCCAAGAAAGCTCTCGTAGAGCAGGAATTGATCG
The DNA here is from genome assembly GCF_900104095.1 of Ralstonia sp. 25mfcol4.1. Classification (GTDB taxonomy): domain Bacteria; phylum Pseudomonadota; class Gammaproteobacteria; order Burkholderiales; family Burkholderiaceae; genus Cupriavidus. The sequence goes on from NZ_FNJO01000021.1 coordinate 38,073, forward strand.
ACTTGCCACGGTGGCGCCGCGAGGTCGCGGAACGCGCCGAGCCAATCGCGCAGCAGCGGCTCCGGCGCGCGCGGACGGCAGCGCGCCAGGGTCAGATGCGGGCGGAAGCGACGCGGATCGGGCGCGATGCCGTGGGCTTCCAGCACCGCGCTGGTCTGATCGACCATACCTTGCAATGGCGCCGACTCGGCCAGCCCGGCCCACAGGATCGAACCCTGCCGCCCGCGAAAACGGCCCACACCACGGATTTGCAGCACCATGGGTTCGACGGCCACGCCCCGCAGCGCGTGCGCGATGGCCGTCGTGACCGCTGCATCGCACTCGCCCAGAAATCGCAGCGTCAGATGCAACTGCGCGGCTGGCGTGGGCCGGATATCGCGATGGGCCGGCAGGGTTTGCAGCAGCGCGTGCGCCAGCGCGGCCGGTGTGTCGATCGCGATGAAAAGCCGCGGCACCGTTCAATAGAGCGCCAACGCCGCCTGAGCCGCGCGCGCGTGGCCGGGCTGACCCGGGCCATTGCCATCGTCGCCCGCTTGCAGCACGCCCTCCAGTCCCAGCAGCGCGCGCTTCCGATCGACCCCGCCGGCGTAGCCTGTCAGCGCCCCCGACGCGCCCAGCACGCGATGGCACGGCACGATGACCGACAGCGGATTGCGGCCCACCGCCCCACCTACCGCGCGTGAATGGCTCGGCGGCAGGCCGAGACCGGCGCCGAGTTGCCCGTACGTCGATGTTTCGCCAAATTCGATGTCACAAAGCGCTTGCCAGATTCGTTGCTGGAACGCACTGCCGGCAAACCGGATCGGCACGGTAAACGTTTGGAGCCGGCCGTCGAAGTAGGCGTCGAGTTCTTCCGCCGCCTGCGCCAGCACGCGTGCATCGGCATCGGATGCCGGCGCCGTGGCGCGTGCCTGGCCGGGGTGGTACTTCTGCCCCGCGAAGAACACGCCTGTCAGCAGGCCGTCTTGCGCGCGCAGCAGGATGTCGCCCAGCGGGCTGTCGATGATCTGATAGCTGTTCATGCTGCTTCTTCCTCGCTGTCCTCGATGTTGCTGTTCCGGATGTCGATGCTGTCGGCGCCGGCGCCCGGCGTCTGCGCAGCGTCCTTGATTTGCTCGTAGCGATGCCACAGGTGGATCGCCGCATAGGCGCGCCACGGCGCCCATTGCGCGGTCCTGGCCTGCATCGCCCGCACGGTGCTGACGTCCAGCACCTTGCGCAACGCGTAGTCGGTGCCCGGAAACGCATCGGGCCATCCCAGCGCCCGCATGGCCACGTACTGCGCCGTCCAGTCGCCGATACCGTCGATCGCGCACAGCCGCGCGACGGTGTCCTCGGGCGCCGCGTGCGGGTCGAGGCGGATCTCCCCGGCCGCCACCTGTCGCGCCAGGGCCCGGATCGCGCGGATCTTCGGCACCGACACGCCGGCCGCCTGGTAATCGGCATCGGGCAGCGCGGCCAGCGCCTGTGCGGTCGGGAAGGCATGGGTCACGGGCGCCGCCTGGGTGGCATCGGCGGAACTCGCCAGGCCGGCCAGCGCCTGCGGCGGCAACGGCTCGCCGGCGATACGCACCAGCCGCGCCAGGATACGGCGCGCCTGGATCACCGAAATCACCTGTCCGACGACGGCCCGCACCGCAATCTCCAGCCCGTCGAAGGTGCCCGGCAGCCGCATGCCCGGCGTGCCGGCCGCCAGTTCGCCCAGGTGCGCGTCAACGATGTCGGGACGGCAGCCCAGATCGCAGAGGCGGCGCACCTTTCCCAAAGCCTGCGGAATCACGTGCGCCAGCGAACCGGACAACGTTACCCGCACCACCGTGCGCTTCGGCACGTGTTCCAGCCGCACCCAGCCAAGGTGCCGGTGGCCGCCCGCGTCGATGGCAATCGTGCGCGTATAGACCCCGGCGTGGCATTGGTCGATGCCGTCAACAGCCCGCACGGCGAGGAATCCGAGCCATTCGGCCCAGGCCAGCGGCGGACGATAGCCCAGTTCGAAAACCAGGCGATCGGCCATGCCATCGGCCGCGCGCTTGCGCATGGCCAGTGGCGTCAGCCCATACCGCTCCTTGAGCACGTCGTTGAAGCGCCGCACGCTGCCAAACCCGGCCGCCAGCGCCACTTCCGTCACGGGCAGCGCGGTATCGGTCAGCAGGCGCTTGGCGAGCAGCAGCTTCTGCGTCTGCGCGTACTCATGCACCGACACCCCGAACTCCGCGTCGAACAGCCGGCGCAGATGGCGCTCGGTCACGCCGATGCGCGCGGCCAGCTGCGCCACGCCGGCACCGGCCATGAAGCCTTCGTCGATCAGCGTGGCGGCGGCCTGCGCCAGCCTTCCGGAGATGTCCGCCAGCCCATGGCCCGGGGCCAGTTCCGGCCGACAGCGCAGGCACGGCCGGAAGCCATGCTTTTCCGCGGCCGCCGCGGACTCGTAGAACGTGCAGTTTTCGCGCTTCGGCGTGCGCACCGCGCAGATCGGCCGGCAGTACACGCCCGTGGACGACACGCCTACGAAGAAGCGTCCGTCGAAACGGCGGTCATGTGACGCAATGGCCTTGTAGCAGGTGTCGGGATCGAGTTCCATGGCACGCATCCTACGCCAGTGCGGCGCCTTGAATGCGCTGGAATCGGACATTCTCCTGAAGCCATTCTGAAGGAAAGACGACGTCACTTTGCGCCCGATTCTGAAAGTGCGGTCGGCCGCGTTGCACGGCGCGCCGCTGAGGCTAGAATCTGCTCACCTGCGGCGTTGCATGCCGCCTCTGGAGTCTGCATGAACCGTCGTCGTCCCGTTGCCGGCATGACCCGAATCGCCGGGATTGCCGTGGCCATCGTCTGCGGCCTGAGCGTCCCCGACGTCCACGCGGCGCGGACCGGTCCGCTGGCTGCCCCCCCGGCCGCCGCGCCGGCGGCACGCGCCACACCCGTCACCACCGTCGAAGGCATCACCGAATACCGGCTGCCCAACGGACTGCGCATCCTGCTGGCGCCCGACGATGCGCAGCCCACCACCACGGTCAACATGACCTATCTGGTCGGCAGCCGCCATGAAAACTACGGCGAAACGGGCATGGCGCACCTGCTGGAACACCTGCTGTTCAAGGGCACGCCGTCGCTGCCGGGCAAGACCATTCCGACCGAATTCGCGCGGCGCGGCATGCAGTACAACGGCACCACCAACCAGGACCGTACCAATTTCTTCGAGACCTTCGCGGCCAGCGAGGACAACCTCGACTGGGCGCTGCGCATGGAGGCCGACCGCATGGTCAACAGCTTCGTGGCGCGCAAGGACCTGGACAGCGAGATGACCGTGGTGCGCAACGAAATGGAGATTGGCGAGAACAATCCCATGCGCATGCTGCAGCAGCAGATGTACGCGGCCGCCTACCGCTGGCACAACTACAGCAAGGCGGTGATCGGCGCGCGCAGCGACGTGGAGCGCGTGGGCATCGACAACCTGCAGGCGTTCTATCGCCGTTACTACCAGCCCGACAACGCCGTGCTGGTCGTCACGGGGCAGTTCGACGCGGCGCGCACGCTGGCCCGGATCGAACAGGCCTTTGGCGCGATTCCGCGTCCGACACGCGTGCTGCCGCCCGAGTACACGGTCGAGCCGGCCCAGGAAGGCGCGCGCGAGCTGACGCTGGTGCGGCCGGGCGACAGCAGCATCGTGTCGGCGATGTATCACGTGGCGCCGGGCGCGCACCCCGACATCACGGCGCTGGACATGCTGGCGGTCATCCTGGCGGACACGCCGGGAGGCCGGCTCGAACGCAGCCTGGTGGACACCCGCAAGGCCGCGTGGCAGGGGTCGTTCTTCACCTCCATGAAGGACCCGGGGGTGATCCAGTTTGCGGCGGGCACCAGCAGGGACCGTCCGATCGGGCCGGTGCGTGATGCGCTGATCGCGACGGTGGAGGGCATCGCGACGCAGCCCGTCACCGACGAGGAAGTGGAGCGCGCGCGGGTGCGCCTGCGCAATGCCTACGAGAAGACGCTCAATGATCCGGCCGCCTACGGCGTGGCGCTGTCCGGTGCCATCGCCAAGGGCGACTGGCGGCTGTTCTTCATCAACCGCGACCGCGTGGAGACCACCACCCGGGCCGACGTGCAGCGCGTGGCCGAAAACTACTTCCGCCCCGCGAACCGCACGGTGGGCGAGTTCGTGCCGGGAGACAAGCCGCAGCTGGCCGCCATCCCCGCCGCGCCCGATCTGGCTGCGCTGACGCAGCACTACACGGGCAAGCCGGCGGCGCAGGCCGTGGCCACCTTTGATCCGGCCCCGGCCAATATCGACGCCCATACCGTGCGCCAGACGCTGCCCAATGGCATGCAGCTCGCATTGCTGCCCAAGCCCACGCGCGGCGGCGCGGTCAACGGCACGCTGATCCTGCGCATCGGCAACCTGCAGGCACTGCAGGGCAAGAATGCGGTGGGATCCATGACGGGCGCCATGCTCGACCGCGGCGCCGGTGCGTTCACGCGGCAGCAGATCGCCGACCGCTTCGAGGCGCTGAAAGCCAACGTGTCGATCTCGGGCAGCGACGAACGTGTGACCGTGCGCTTCGACACGCGGCGCGAATACCTGCCCGACCTGCTGGCGCTGCTGCGCACCGTGCTGCGCATGCCGACCTTCCCCGGTAATGAACTGGAGACGTTGCGGGCCAGCAGCGTCGCCGGCATCGAAAGCCAGCGCAAGCAGCCCAACGCGCTGGCGCCGAATGCCCTGGGGCGTCACGGCAATCCGTATCCGCCGGGCGACCCGCGCTACACGCCAACGTTTGACGAAAGCGTGGCCGAACTGCGCGCCGTATCGGTGGCGGACCTGCGCGATTTCCATGCGCGCTTTTATGGCGCGGAGCATGCGCAGCTGGCCATCGTTGGCGATTTCGACGCCGATGACGCCATTCGGCAGGCCGCATTCCTTTTTGGCGACTGGCGCGCCCAGGTACCGTTCGAGCGGGTGGACCGGCCGTTCGTGGCGATTCCCGCCACCGACTTCACGCTCGACACGCCGGGCAAGGCCAATGCGGTCTACCTGGCCTCGCAGCCGGTGGACCTGGTCAGCGATTCACCCGACTACCCGCTGATGCTGATCGCGAGCCGGGTGTTCGGCGGCACCGGCATGCGTAGCCGGCTGGCCGACCGCCTGCGCCAGCTCGACGGCATCAGCTATGGGGTGTCCAGCTCGCTGTCGGTCGGCGCGCTCGACCGCGCCGGCCGGTTCGGGCTCTGGGCGGCCTACGCCCCGCAGAACCTGCCCCGCCTGCGCAAGGCCGTCGACGAAGAAATGGCGCGCTTTGTCCGCGACGGCGTCACGGCCAGCGAAGTGGCCGAGGCCGCCAGCGGGCTGTTGCAACAGGGCATGGTCAGCCGCACGCGCGACGGCGCACTGGCCGGCGCGCTGGCCAACCAGGCGTACCTGGGCCGGACCATGGCGCACACGGCGGCCATCGAGGAAGCCATCCGCACGGCCACCCCCGCAGCCGTCAACGCCGCGATCCGCCGCTACCTGGGCCCGGCCATGCTGACGCAGGCATTCGCCGGCGATTTCGGCGCGACTGCGACGGCGCCGACCGCGGTTCCTGCCGAGGCCGGGACGCCGGCGGCGGCCGCACCGCCGGACGCCAGCAAGCCCTGAGCCGGCGGGGCGCCACGCGCCGCACAGCTTGCACAGGCCGCCGGGGCCGTGTGAGCCGCTGGCGTCTTATGTGCGCTTGGCCCCACACCTGCCCTTGCCTTACGTGCCCCTGCCTCGCGGGCCCTTGCCTCACGTGCGATGGCCTCACGGGCTCCTGCCTTACGTGCCCTTGCCTCACCTGCCCTTGCCTTACGGGCCCCTGCCTCATGTGCCCTTGCCTTACGGGCCCCTGCCTCATGTGCCCTTGCCTTACGTGCCCTTGAGACAAGTGCTCGAACACTGTATATTTATACAGTCTTTCTTGAGACTTGAGGTGTGGATGTCAATTGTGCGAGCTGGCAGCAAGGCGGAAGCGCTCAGGCTTCTGGCCTCGGAGCAGGCGCTTGGGCTTGAGCTGGACTATGAGACGGGGTGGCAGGACGCCATCGAGCTCGGCCGGCTTGGCGAGAAGCGCGGCATCAAGGTGCAATACCGCGGACAGGAAAGTATCGCCGTCCGCACACCTGAAGCCCTGCAGGCGGGGCTGGGCAGGCCCAAGACCACGTTCCGGCAACGCAACCTGTACTGCCAGTTCGACCTTGGCCTGCTGGCCGACCGGGACTTGCTGGATCTGGAAGCCAAGGCAACGCGCTTTGGCGACTACATCCTCGCGGGCCATCTGCTACGCGAAGTCGACACGGTCTGGGCCTGAGCCCGGATTCTGCGCGGGCAGCGTCACCGCGCGATGACAGATGACCCGCTGACTGCCCGGCTGGACTGCCAAGGGTGGACTGCCCCGGCTGGACTGCCGGGCTGACTGCCGGATTTACTGCCAGACGCGCGTGGCACCGGCCCAGCGGGCGGCTGCGGACACGTGCATCAGCGCACAGTCGGCTTCCGTGGCAGGCATCGGAGGCTCGGCAGCGGTCGTCACGTTGGAGCACAGCACGGCCGTGACCAGCGTCTTGATATGGCCGCGGCCGCTATCGGCCAGCGCGACCAGGCGGTCGTAGCCATCGAGCACGATCAGGCTGTCGCCCGCACGCGGATCGAGGTCCAGCGAATAGAGATGGTCGCATTCGCACCGCATGGTGCCGCCGGCCACCGCCACGACGATGGCACTGGGCAGCGCCAGCCCGCAATCGCGTACCGCCTGGTGAAGGCGGTCCAGATGTGCCTGGGCGCGATAGTCGCGGGCCGAGTGCGCCGGCTCGGGGCCGGTCGAAAGTGCCATCAGCGTATCGGCCGACACGACCAGCGTGTAGGCCTGCAGCGTGGTGCGATACGTGGCCACCACGGCCCGGAGCCGATGCACCGCGCCGTGGTCTGCAGCGGCCGTCCCCTGTGGGGCCGCAACCTGGATCTTGCTCATCCTGTCTCCTATCCCCTCGGGTCGGTCCGCTGCTGTCAGCCGGATCAGTCGCGCAGCAGCTGCTTGGCGATGATCAGTTGCTGGATCTGCGTGGTGCCCTCGTACAGGCGCAGCAGGCGCACGTCGCGATAGAACCGTTCGGCCTTGTATTCGGCGATGTAACCGGCGCCGCCGTGGATCTGCACGGCGCGATCGGCCACGCGGCCCACCATTTCGGTACAGAACATCTTGGTGCAGGACGCCAGCATGCTGACCTCGGGGTCGCTCTGGCCGGCCGGCTTGGCGTCGTAGCGGTGCGCGCAATCGCGCACCATCGACAGGCCGGCGTACAGTTCGGCCTGGCTGTCGGCCAGCATGGCCTGGATCAGCTGGAAGTCGCCAATCGGCTTGCCGAACTGCTTGCGCTCCTTCGCGTAGGCGACGGCATCGGTAATTAGCCGATGTGCCATGCCGCAAGCCAGCGCAGAGATATGGAGGCGGCCACGGTCCAGCACCTTCATGGCGGTCTTGAAGCCCACGCCCGGCACGCCGCCGATGATGTTTGCGGCCGGCACGCGCACGTTTTCCAGAACCACGTCGCACGTCTTGGTGCCGCGCTGGCCCATCTTCTTGTCAGGCTTGCCCAGCGAGATGCCCGGGGTGTCGGCCGGCACGATGAACGACGAAATGCCCGAGGCACCCTGGCCGCCCGTGCGGGCCATCAGCGTGAAGGCGCCGGCACGCGGCGCGTTGGTGATGAACCGCTTGGTACCGTTGATGACGTAGTGGTCGCCATCGAGCTCGGCACGCGTCTGCAGCGATGCGGCGTCCGACCCTGCGTTCGGCTCGGTCAGCGCGAAGGAGATGACCAGCTCGCCGCTGGCGATCTTGGGCAGGTAGGTCTGCTTCTGCTCCTCGGTGCCATCCATCAGGATGCCCTGCGAGCCAATGCCCACGTTGGTGCCGAAGACGGAGCGGAACGCGAAGGCCGTATGGCCCAGGTCATAGACCACATCGCATTCCTGCGACATCGACAGGCCGATGCCACCGTAGTTTTCCGGAATGGAGATGCCGAACAGGCCCATCTCCTTCATGTCGGCCACGATGTCGGCCGGCACGTCGTCGATTTCCTCCAGCGTGTCTTCGGCCGGCTTCAGGCGCTCATCGATGAAACGCTGCACGGAGGCGCGCAGCAGGGAAAAGGATTCGGCGTCGAGGGCCATGACAGTCTCCGGGTGAGTCGGTACGACAACAATGGCCGCCAATGGTACGCCGACCATCGATTTTGACAATCCACGCCAACTTGTACAGAACCGTCAAGATAATTTGACAATCGCCCGACAAGCCCTAATGATCACATTTCTTGCGGGCCAGCGTTTCCCGCGTGTAGCCATGGCCCACCCGCAGTTGGTGCTCGATCTCGTCGGCCTGGTCCAGGCAGGAAAACACGAGGTCGTCGCGGAATTTCTGGGTCACGCCCTTGAGCCGCGGGGCGTCATAGGAAATCTGCCGTGCCCGGCAGCGCAGGAACAGCAGCGTCTCCTCGGAAGCCGTCCGCAATTGCGCCTGGTTGATGCGCTGGCACTGCACGAGGTTGGGATCGCCCTCGGCAAGTGCCACCGCGGCGGCCAGCCACAGCAAAGGTGCCAGCAGGAACGGCAGGAGGCGCGGATTGGACATGGACAGGGGCGTTGAAAGACGGCGTTCAGAATCGCCCTGCATGATTGCGCAGCCGCGCGGCCCACGCAAGTTGGCTTGGTGACGGAGGTCACACCGGCCAGGATTTTCATGTCGGGTGGGCGCGCTTTGTAAAAACTCTTTCCAGCCAATCGGACAATGCGGCGCAAAACCGCTGGTGGCAAGGCATTTGCAATATGCCAGGGCAATTGCGAAAGCCGCCCCCCTTGGGTGGCTGGCCGTTCCGCGCTACGCTAGCCGGGCACACGGGCCCGACCTGCGACGCCCCCAGGCCGGCTTGGCGGTTTTGCCGGCCTTCGTCGTACCTCGCTCTCCTCGTCCGTATCCAGCGGCGCCCCCGCCGCCAAGTCAAGAACAGAAGGTCCTATGACAGACATCGCCTCCTCCGCCGTCAACGGCACGGCACCCTCCCCCGAAGAAACCAGAAAACGCGTCTTTGCCATCGTGGCCGCGTCGTCGGGCAACCTCGTGGAGTGGTTCGACTTCTATATCTATGCCTTCAGCGCGATCTATTTCGCGCCGGCCTTCTTCCCGAAAGGCGACCCCACGGCACAACTGCTGAACACTGCCGGGGTGTTTGCGGCGGGCTTCCTGATGCGACCGATCGGCGGCTGGCTCTTTGGCCGTATCGCGGACCGTAACGGCCGCAAGAATTCGCTGCTGATCTCGGTGGTCATGATGTGCTTCGGCTCGCTGCTGATCGCCTGTCTGCCGACCTACGAGACCATCGGCAACTGGGCGCCTGCGCTGCTGCTGGTGGCGCGGCTGCTGCAGGGCCTGTCGGTCGGCGGCGAATACGGCACCACCGCCACCTACATGAGCGAAGTGGCGCTCAAGGGCCGACGCGGCTTCTTCTCGTCGTTCCAGTACGTGACGCTGATCGGCGGCCAGCTGCTGGCTGTACTGGTCATTGTGCTGCTGGAGCAAATGCTGACCGAAGCGGAACTGAAATCCTACGGCTGGCGCATCCCCTTCGTGGTCGGCGCCATCACCGCCGTGGTGGCCCTGCTGCTTCGCCGCACGCTGCATGAGACCACCACCGCGCAGCAGCGCAACAGCAAGGGCGCCGGCACGGTGAGCGAGATCTTCCGCCACCACAAGGCCGCGTTCTTCACGGTGCTCGGTTATACCGCCGGGGGCTCGCTGATCTTCTACACGTTCACCACGTACATGCAGAAGTTCCTGGTCAACACGGCCCACCTGCCGATCAAGACCACCAGCTACGTGATGACGGTCTGCCTGTTCCTCTACATGTGCATGCAGCCGCTGTTCGGCGCGCTGTCCGACCGCATCGGCCGCCGCCACAACATGATGCTGTTCGGCGCGCTGGGCTCCATTGCCACGGTACCGATCCTGACCGCGCTGAAGACGGTATCGAGCCCCGAAATGGCCGGCCTGCTGATCTGCGTGGCCCTGGCCATCGTCAGCTTCTACACGTCGATCAGCGGCATCGTGAAGGCCGAAATGTTCCCGCCGGAAGTACGTGCGCTGGGCGTGGGCCTGGCCTATGCCATCGCCAATGCGCTATTCGGCGGTACGGCCGAATACGTGGCGCTGGCCCTGAAAAAGGGTGGTCAGGAGGACGCGTTCTACTGGTACGTGACCGGCATGATGGTTATTGCATTCCTGGTCAGCCTGCGCCTGCCGCGCCAGGCAAAGTACCTGCATCACGAGCACTGACGCCGGCGCCGGGACGCGCGCCGCTGCCGTCATGGCAAACTGGGGGGCCTTCGGGCCCCTTTTTCATTCCCGCGCCTGTCTCGTCATGGATCTCAACGCCCTGCGCCTGTTCGTCGATATCGTCGACGCGGGCAACCTCAGCGCCGCCGCGCGCAAGCTCAAGATGACGCGCGCCAATGTCAGCTACCACCTCAAGGCGCTGGAGGAGGAACTGGGCGTGCAACTGCTGCGCCGGACCACGCGCCACGTGGAGCCCACGCCCGTCGGCGCCGGGCTCTACGAGCACGGCCGCAACATCCTGGGCGAAGTCGCCGCCGCCAACGCGCTGATCAGCAGCATGGGCAAGAGCCTGCAGGGCCATGTTCGGCTGTCGGTACCCACCGGCCTGGGGCACGCCATGCTGTCGCCGCTGCTGGTGCAGTTCAAGCAACGCTATCCCGACATCACGCTCGACGTGGTGTTCGACAACCGCATCCACAACCTCGTGTCCGAGGATGTCGAGGTGGCGCTGCGCATCATTTCGACGCCGCCAGATTCGGTCGTGGCCACCGAGATCGGCACGGTCGACTGGATTGTCTGCGGCGCGCCCGCCTATCTGGCGGGCCGGCCGAAGCCGGCGGTGCTGGCCGACCTTGGCGCCCATGCCATCGTCTGCGCATCGCCGATTGGCCAGAAGCTGAAAGCTTCGGGTATCCGCCACGCCACCGGGGAGCGCGAACAGGTGGTGCTGGCGCCCACGCTGAGTTCCGAGAACTTCGCGTTCCTGAAGGATGCCGTGGTTGGCGGGCTCGGCCTCGGCATTTTCCCGCTCTATGCGGTGGGCAAGGATCTCGCGGATGGCACGCTCGTGCCGCTGCTGCCCGACTATCGCATCAGCGTGTTCGGCAGCAAGCTCTACATGCTGACCATGCCCAACCGCTACCAGACCATGGCCACGCGCTATCTGCTGACCTTCCTCAAGACCGAGCTGCAGGCAATCTGGCCTCGCATGCGCGGCGACAGTGCCTATAGTGAGAACACTCAGGACTAAACCGCGCCCACCCGCGCGGGAAGGAAGACGATCATGGCAATGGCAGGCACCCTGGCTGGCCGGCTCAGCCGCATGAACAGCCGGTTCGACATCATTCGTCACCCCTACAGTCTCAGCAGCATGGCCACGGCGCACGCGGCACATGTACCGGGGCACCGTCTGGCCAAGACGTTGCTGCTGGAAGATGAAGGCGGCTACGTGGCCGCCGTGATCCCGTCGAACCACCATCTGCAGCTATCGGTCCTGTGCGAAATGACGGGCCGCAAGCTGGTGCTGGCGCATGAGGACGAAATCCGCGAAGTCTTCAAGGATTGCGATCTTGGCGCCATCCCGCCGTGCGCGATGTCGTACGGCATGCAGACCTATGTCGACGAAAGCCTGTTCGCCGAGCCCGAAGTCTGGTTCGAGGCGGGCGACCACCTGGAACTGGTTCACATGGACCGCGACCAGTTCATGATGCTGATGGAGGACGCACAGCGCGGCAGGTTCTCGCGCGTGATGATGTCGTAGCCCTTCCCCCTGGCGCATCACGTCCCTGGCAGCGCCGCCGCACCGGCGGCGCTGTCGTCTTTCAGGTCCACCCCGGACCGCCCCAGCGCCACGGCCCCACGTAGCAAAAACGCCAGACGATCAGCCGCCTGCGCGTAGGGAAGCCCTTCCGGGCGCACGTTCGAGATGCAGTTGCGCTGCGCGTCGGTACGACCCACGCGCGGATCGTAGGTCAGGTAGATGCCGAGACTGTCCGGCGAACTGAGCCCTGGGCGCTCGCCGATCAGCATCACCACCTGCCGCGCCTGCAGCCGTTCGCCGATCTCGTCGCCCAGGGCCACGCGTGCCTGCCGGGCCACCACGACCGGGCCGGTCCGCCAGGCCGGCAGCCGCGCCAGCACGGCCTGCAGCAGCGGCACCGCGTGGCGTTGCGCCGCCAGCGCGGACAGGCCATCGGCAATCACGAACACCACGTCGTACGGTTGGGTATCGGCCCGGGTATCGTCCTCGGTATCAGCCCCGGTATCGGCCGCCAGCGCGGCACGGCTGGCGTCGTCGAGCCGGCGGCCCAGGTCCGGGCGACGCAGGTACTGGTCTCGGTCGTGCGCGGCGCTGTGGACATGCACAGCGGCCAGCCCGGCAGCCTGCAGCGCCGCCTCGATGGAATGGGCATCCAGCGGCAGGTGTACCGCATCGCGTGCCTGCGCGTGGGCCAGGCCGAACGCCAGCACGGTTTCGGTGGTCTGGGCATGGCCGGTACGGCCGATGGCCACGCGGGCGCGCGTGAACTGGCGAAGGCGTTGCCACGGATCTTCGGCATGAGGGGGATGCTCCGGGGGGGCTGGGTGGTTCGGCATCGGCGTGTCCTCGGTCTGGTCAGAGCGATTCGGCCATCGTCAGCAACGGCTGGCGCGCGGTGGGCGGCAGCAGGCGGCCGGCGCTGTCCAGCATGCCCATGCGCTGCAGCCACGCCTCGAACTCGGGGGCGGGCCGCAGGCCCAGCACCTCGCGCAGGTACAGCGCATCGTGGAACGACGTGCTCTGGTAGTTCAGCATGATGTCGTCGGCACCCGGCACGCCCATGATGAAGTTGATGCCGGCCACGCCGAACAGCGTCAGCAGCGTGTCCATGTCGTCCTGGTCGGCCTCGGCGTGGTTCGTGTAGCAGACGTCGCAGCCCATCGGCACGCCCAGCAGCTTGCCGCAGAAATGGTCCTCAAGGCCGGCCCGGATGATCTGCTTGCCGTCGTAGAGATACTCGGGACCGATAAAACCCACCACCGTATTGACCAGCAACGGCTCGAAACGCCGCGCCACGGCATAGGCGCGGGATTCCATGGTCTGCTGGTCGATTCCATGGTGAGCGTTGGCCGACAGCGCGCTGCCCTGGCCGGTCTCGAAGTACATCACGTTGTTGCCAACCGTGCCGCGCGCCAGCGACAGCGCCGCCTGGCGTGCCTCATCCAGCAGCGCCAGCGAGATGCCGAATGCCGCGTTGGCGGCCTGGCTGCCGGCCACCGACTGGAACACCAGATCAACGGGCGCGCCCTGTTCCATGGCCCGCAGCGTATGGGTGACGTGGGTCAGCACGCACGATTGCGTGGGCACGTCGTAGCGCGTCCGGATATCGTCGATCAGCTTCAGCAGCGTGACGATGGCGCCCAGGTTGTCGCCGGCCGGATTGACGCCGATCGTGGCGTCGCCGCACCCGTAGAGCAGCCCATCGGCGATGGACGCCGCGATGCCGCGCGGGTCGTCGGTCGGATGGTTGGGCTGCAGCCGCACGGACAGGCGGCCGGGCAGGCCGATCGTGCCGCGAAAGCGCGTCACCACCTGGCACTTGCGCGCCACCGCCACCAGGTCCTGGTTACGCATCAGCTTGCTGACGGCCGCCGCCATTTCCGGGGTGATGCCGGGTGCCACCCGGGCCAGCGTGGCCGAATCGGTCTCGTGGCGCAGCAGCCAGTTGCGGAAGTCGCCAACTGTCAGGCTGGCGATCTCGGCAAAGGCCGCCGCGTCGTGGCTGTCGACGATCAGCCGCGTGACCTCGTCGTCCTCGTAGGGAATCAGCGCCTCGGTCAGGCAGTGGGCCAGCGGCATGTCCGCCAGTGCCATGCGGGCGGCCATCCGTTCCTCCTCGCTGGCGGCGGCGATGCCGGCCAGCGCGTCGCCCGAGCGCGCCGGGCTGGCACGGGCCAGCAGCGTGCGCAGGTCGGCAAACACATGCCGGCGGACGCCGACGGTCTGGGTAAAGGCCATGGCAGGCGGTCTCCTGGCGCGGCAGCGCCGTCTTCTGCTCCCCAATATAGGCCACGGCGACGACGCAAGTTCCGCGCCCGGCGCCGGCAAGATCGCTTGTCTGCGCAAGCTGTCTTGCCATTGTTACGCGCCACGTCGACAATCCGCCTACTCATTCCAATTCAATCGTGCTCAGCCGAGACATGCCGCAGCTGGAAAACCCGGAAGACCGCGCCAACGATGGCGCCCTGAACGACGCCGCGTCCTCATCCTCAACCTCCCCGTCATCGGCCTGCCCGCGCCTGCCACCAGGAAGCTGGTTCAGCGTCACGGTGGTGTCATATGTCCTGACCGCCGGCGCGCTGCTGCTGGTCATGCATGCGAACCTGGTGGCGGCCCTGCTGGCGGGGCTGCTGCTGTATTCGCTGGTCGACGTGCTGGCGCCCCGCCTGACCCATTCCCGGCGCGATGCGCTGGCCGTGGCCATCCTGTCCGCCATCATCCTGCTGGCCCTGACTGGTGGCATCTGGGCGCTGGTGCATTTCCTGAACGTGGACAGCGCCACCGTCGAGCGGCTGCTGGACCATGCCGCCGACATCATCGACCAGTCCCGTACCCAGCTACCCACCTGGCTGAGCGATTACCTGCCCAGCGGCACCGAGGAGCTGGTCACCACGCTGCTAGGCGCCATGCGCGAGCATGCCCAGATGGCGCAGCGGCTGGGCACCGATATCCTCCGCACCCTGCTGCACATCGTGCTGGGCCTGATCATCGGCGCGATGGTCGCGCTGTACCGCGCCATTTCGCGGCCCAACCGCCGGCCGCTGGCCGGCGCGCTCATCAACCGCGCGCGCACGCTGCAGCAGTCGTTCGCCCAGTTCATCTTCGCCCAGATCCAGATCTCGTCGATCAACACCATCCTGACGTCGATCTACCTGCTGGTGGCGCTGCCGCTGTTCAACCAGCACCTGCCGCTGTCCAAGACGCTGGTGGCCATCACCTTCATTGCCGGGCTGCTGCCGGTGCTGGGCAACCTGATCTCGAACACGGCCATCGTGATCGCGTCGCTGTCGGTGTCGCTGCCGATCGCCATCGTGTCGCTGTTCTTCCTCGTGGTGATTCACAAGCTCGAATACTTCCTGAACGCCCGCATCATCGGCGCGCGTATACAGGCGGCCGCGTGGGAGCTGTTGACCGTGATGCTGGTGATGGAAACGCTGTACGGCATCCCCGGCGTGATTGCCGGACCGATCTTTTACGCCTACGTGAAGCGCGAGCTGACGAACTCGGGGCTGGTGTAACCCGCCGCGCCAAGTCACTGATTCCATTGGGAACGGGTACGCAGCAACTGGTACGACCAATTGCGGCCGGCGGCGCAGGCAGCCCGTCCGGCCCCCTCTCCGGACAGCGCCGCTCAGGCGCTTTCGCCGTCCACCTTGCTGCGCACGAAATCGATATGGGTCTGCATGGCCGTGCGCGCCTCTTCGGGCCGACGCGCCAGGATCGCCTCGCATAGCGTGCGGTGCTGGCGCAGCAGCAGGTCCGACGACTCCCCGTCGGCCTCGCGCAGGCCGGTGCCGTTGATCGTGATGTGTTCGCGCAACATGCCGATCACGCTCGTATGCAGGTGCAGGAACATGGTGTTGTGCGACGCCTGCGCAATCGCGTCGTGCAGCTTCGCGTCGGCCTCGGCCTCGGCGGCCTTGTCGTCGGTCTTGCGCGACCGCTCCAGTTCCTTGAGCAGGGCACGTATACGCTTCAGATCGGCAGCGTCGGCGCGCAGCGCGGCAAAGTAGGCGGTGGCGCCCTCCAGCACCCGGCGGAACTCCAGGATGTCGTCGCGCAGCGCCGGGTGGTCGGCCACCAGCTGGCCCCAGGGCGACGCAATGCCGGTGCGCAGCTGATCGGTGACGTATACGCCGGCGCCACGCCGGCTCTGCAGCAGCCCCCGCGCCGCCAGCCGCTGGATTGCCTCCCGGATCGTGTTGCGCGCCACCGCGTACTGCTCGGCCAGCACGCGTTCGGCGGGCAGCCGGGTGCCCACGGGCCACGTGCCGTCCAGCAACGCGGTCTCCATCCTGCGCATGATGTCTTCCACGCGGTTACGTGCGCTGCCGCCCATCGATCCCTTCCCCGTCCCCTGTTTTCGGCCCCCACCGGCGGATTGGTCCAACCAATTTGTACTCCGGCGCGGGAGCGGGAATTATGCGCTCAAAAATGCCGTAAAGCGCGTCACCCGCGCCGGCGCCATACCGGAGGCAGACAATGCAATCCAGGCAATACCCCACGACCGTCCCGCAACAGGTCTATCTGTTCGGCACCTGTCTCGTCGACCTGTTCGTGCCCCAGGCCGGTCTCGACGCCGTGCGTCTGCTGGAGCGCGAGGGCCTGACCGTCCACTTTCCGCGCGGCCAAAGCTGCTGCGGACAGCCGGCCTACAGCAGCGGCAATCCCGAGCAGGCCCGCAAGGTGGCGCGCGCGCAGCTGGAACTGTTCCGCGAACCCTGGCCGATCATCGTGCCCTCGGGGTCGTGCGGCGGCATGATGCGCCACCACTGGCCGACGCTGTTCGCCGATGATCCGGAGGCCGCACGGCTGGCCAGCGACATCGCCGGGCGGGTCTACGAACTGGCGGAATTCCTGCTCAATGTGCTGCATGTGCGCTTTGACCACGTGCCGGCCGGCGATCATGAACGCGTGGTGCTGCACACGTCGTGCGCCGCCCGTCGAGAAATGGGTACGCGTGCCCATGGCGTGGCGCTGGTCGATGCGCTGCCGGGCGTGACGCGGGTCGAGCACGTGCGGGAATCGGAATGCTGCGGCTTTGGCGGCACGTTCTCGCTCAAGCACGCCGATATCTCGGGCGCCATGGTGCGCGACAAGGTGGCTTCCGCCTGCGCCACCGGCTGCGACCGCCTCGTGTCCGCCGACTGCGGCTGCCTGCTCAATATCGGCCACGCGGCCGCCCATGCCGGCGCGCCGCTGCCGGTGGAACACCTGGCGTCGTTCCTCTGGCGCCGTACCGGAGGCGCGGCATGACCGCCATGACCGCCCGCGAGCGCATGCTGGGCCGTTTGCGCGCCGCCGTGCCGACTTCCGGATCGACGCTGGCCGCGGACACCGCCGAACTGGACCGCCGCATCGACGCACATTTCGACACGCGGCGCGGCGAGCGCCCGCCGGTTGACGCCATGGTGGCGTCGATGCAGGCCGCGCTGAGCGCGTCGCACGCCGAGGTGTGCTGTACCGACGCCGCTGGCTGGCCCGCCTGGGTTGCAACCCGGCTCGCCGCCGAAGGCGTGCGCCGGCTGCTGCTGGACACGGCCCGCCCCGAAGGCGCCGCGCTGGCGCGCGCGCTGCGCGCCGGCACCGCCACGCTGGACTTCGACCGTCCAATCGACGCATGGAAGGCCGAGCTGTTCGATACCGTCGACGCCGGCTTCACGGTGGCCCGCTCGGGCCTGGCCGCAACCGGCACGCTGGTGCTGGCTCCCGATGCCGGATCGCCGCGCACGATGTCGCTGGTGCCGCCGATCCATATCGCGCTGGTCTACGCGTCGACGCTGCATCCCGACCTGCACAGCGCCGTGCGTGCCGAGCGCTGGACCGATGGCATGCCCACCAACCTGGTGATGGTGTCGGGCCCGTCCAAGACCTCCGACATCCAGCAGACGCTGGCTTACGGCGCCCATGGCCCGCGCCAGCTCTGGGTCGTCATCGTCAACGATCACGCCGCAGGTGCCGCACAATGAGCCAGCAGACCCTTCACTTCGTTCCCGCCGCCGACTTCCGCGCCCGGGCGCGCGAGGCGCTGGACGACCTCAAGCTGCGCCAGAGCTTTCGCGGCGCGATGGACTTCCTGCAGCAAAAGCGCGCCGTGCAGTTTCCGGACGGCGACGAACTGGAACACCTGCGCGACCTCGGCGAAGCGGTGCGCCAGCACGCGCTGGCCAACCTGCCCGACCTGCTGACGCAACTCGAAGCCAACCTGACGAAGGCCGGCGTGCAGGTCCATTGGGCCGAGACGGCCGACGAGGCCAACGCGATCATCCATCGCATCGCCCAGAACCACGCCGCGAAACGCGTGATCAAGGGCAAGTCGATGGCCAGCGAGGAAATGGAGCTGAACCATTACCTGGCGGAGCGCGGCATCGACTGCATCGAATCGGACATGGGCGAGTACATCGTCCAGATGGCCGGCGAAAAGCCGTCGCACATCGTCATGCCGGCGATCCACAAGACCAAGGCCGACATCGCCACGCTGTTCGAGCAGCACATCCCGGACACGCCCTACACGGAGGACGTGGACGCGCTGATCCAGACCGGCCGGCGCGCGCTGCGCCAGGCGTTCGTGGAAGCCGACATCGGCCTGTCGGGCGTCAACTTCGCGGCGGCCGACACCGGCACGCTCTGGCTGGTGGAGAACGAGGGCAACGGCCGCCTTTCCACCACCGTGCCCAACGTGCACGTGGCCGTCATGGGCATGGAAAAGGTGGTAGCCAGCCTGGCGCATATCGTGCCGCTGTCGAGCCTGCTGACGCGCTCGGCCACGGGCCAGGCCATCACCACCTACTTCAACCTGATTTCCGGCCCGCGCCAGCCCGGCCAGCAGGACGGCCCGCACGAAGTGCACCTGGTGCTGCTCGACAACGGCCGCAGCCAGGCCTATGCCGACGCGCAGTTGCGCGCCACGCTGCAGTGCATCCGCTGCGGCGCCTGCATGAACCATTGCCCGGTCTACACGCGCATCGGCGGCCACGCCTACGGCACGACCTATCCGGGCCCGATCGGCAAGATCATCTCGCCCCACCTGCTGGGTCTCGACGCCACGGCCGACCTGCCCACCGCATCGAGCCTGTGCGGCGCCTGCGGCGAGGTATGCCCGGTGCGCATTCCGATTCCGCAGCTGCTGGTGCGGCTGCGTACCGAGGCCAACCGCAACCCCGACGAGGCCGTGCCGCATCCGCTGAAGGGCCAGGGCGCGAAGTACAGCAGGCGCGAACACCTGGTGTGGCGCTTCTGGAGCGGGGCGTTCGCGCATCCGGCCGCCTACCGCGTGTTCCGCTGGGCCGCCACGCGGCTGCGCGCCTTCACGCCGGCAGCACAGATGGGCTGGACCCAGCATCGCCAGCCGCTGACCCCCGCGCCCAAGAGCCTGTCGGACCTGCTGGCCGAACGGAACCAGCCCGGGTAGCCGCGCCGGCACCGGCGCCGCCACCCACAAGAATTCAAGAACTTAAACACCAACGAGGAGACATCCCGTGCAACCCTGGACCCAGCTATATACGCCGCTGGGCAGCCTCTGGCTGTCCGCGCTCGCAGCGGCGGTACCCATCCTTTTCTTCTTCGTCGCGCTGGCCGTGCTGCGCATGAAGGGCCACGTGGCGGCCGCCGTCACCCTGGCGCTGGCGCTGGTCGTGGCGATCTTCGCCTACGGCATGCCCGCGCAGCAGGCGTTTGCCGCCGCCGGCTTCGGCTTTGCCTACGGGCTCTGGCCGATCGCCTGGATCATCGTCACGGCGGTGTTCCTGTACAAGATCGTCGTGAAGACCGGCCAGTTCGACGTGATCCGCGCGTCGGTGCTGTCGATCACCGACGACCAGCGCCTGCAGATGCTGCTGATCGGCTTTGCGTTCGGCGCGTTCCTGGAAGGCGCGGCTGGCTTTGGCGCGCCGGTGGCCATTACGGCCGCGCTGCTGGTGGGCCTGGGCTTCAACCCGCTGTACGCGGCCGGGCTCTGCCTGATCGCCAACACGGCGCCGGTGGCCTTCGGCGCGATGGGCATCCCGATCATCGTGGCCGGCCAGGTCACCGGCATCGACCCGATGCACATCGGCGCGATGGCCGGCCGCCAGTTGCCGCTGCTGTCGCTGGCCGTGCCGTTCTGGCTGGTGTTCATGATGGACGGCTGGAAGGGCGTGCGCGAGACATGGCCCGCCGCGTTCGTGGTGGGCGGCAGCTTCGCGGTGACGCAGTACTTCACGTCGAATCACATCGGGCCCGAACTGCCGGACATCACGTCCGCACTGGTCAGCCTGATCGCGCTGGCGTCGTTCCTGCGCGTGTGGCAGCCGCGTTCGGCATCGCAGGCGGCACGTGGTTCGTCCGCCGGCACGATGTCGGGCGGCACGGTCGCCATGGCCGGCTTTGGCGGCGGCATGGGTGCACCGTCGAACCGCAAGCCATCGCCGTACACGTTCGGCCAGACCGTGCGCGCCTGGGCGCCGTTCGGCATCCTGACCGGCATCGTCACGGTGTGGAGCCTGCCGTCGTTCAAGGCGCTGTTTGCCGCCAATGGCGCGCTGGCCGGTACGGTGCTCAAGTTCAAGGTGCCGATGCTGGACCAGCTCGTCATCAAGGCCGCGCCGATCGTGGCAGCGCCCAAGCCTTACGAGGCCGTGCTGAAGCTCGACCTGCTGTCCGCCGTCGGCACCGCCATCCTGCTGACGGCGGTCATCTCGGTGGTGCTGCTACGCATGAAGCCGCGCGACGCCATCGCCACCTTCTTCGAAACGCTGCTGGAGCTGCGCCGCCCGGTGCTGTCGATCGGCCTGGTGCTGGCATTTGCCTTCGTGGCCAACTACTCGGGCATGTCGTCCACGCTGGCGCTGCTGCTGGCCGGTACCGGCGCCGCATTCCCGTTCTTCTCGCCGCTGCTGGGCTGGCTGGGCGTGTTCCTGACCGGCTCCGATACGTCGTCGAACGCGCTGTTCTGCTCGCTGCAGCACACCACGGCGCACCAGATCGGCGTGTCTGACACGCTGCTGGTGGCCGCCAACACCACGGGCGGCGTGACGGGCAAGATGATTTCGCCGCAGTCGATCGCCGTGGCCTGCGCGGCAACCGGCCTGGTCGGCAAGGAATCGGAGCTGTTCCGCTTCACGGTCAAGCACAGCCTGCTGTTCGCGTTCATCGTGGGCGTGATCACGATGATCCAGGCTTACTGGCTGACGGGGATGATTCCGGGGTGAGCGACACCGCTTGTCATGCGCTCCCCTCGCCCATTTATGGGAGAGGGGTGGGGGAGAGGGCGTCGAGGTTCACATTGCGATTTGTCGTTGTTTGAACTGCTGGCCCTCTCCCCCAACGCCTCTCCCGCCGTGCGGGAGAGGGGGGCAACAGCTACCTCAATCGTTCGCCGCTTCTCTCGGCAGGAACGCATTGCCCTCCGTCAGCGGTGCAAACCGGTAGGTGGCCGGCGTGCGGCTCAGCTTGACCGGGGCGCCCAGGCCCTTGTAGCCGCCGGGCATCTCCACCACCATCCCGCGGTGCGCGGTGTGCGGATGCGTCAGCGCGTCGGGCACCGACAGCACAGGCGCGCACGGCACGCCGGCCGCCGACAGTTCGTCGGCCAGCGCCTTGCCATCCCACGCGGCCAGCTTCGATTCCAGCGTGCCCTTCAGCTGCGCCCGGTTGACCGAGCGCGCGCCGGCCGTGGCAAAGCGTTCGTCGTCGGCCAGTTCCGCCACGCCGATGTGCTCGCAGAATATGCGGAATTGCCGGTCGTTGCCCACGGCCAGGAAGATCGGATCGGTCGCCGTGGCCACCGTGTCGTACGGGTAGATGTTGGGATGCGCGTTGCCGGTGCGGCCCGGCGTCTTGCCGCTCATGAACCAGTTGGCCGCGTGCGGATGTAGCAGCGACAGGCCGGAGTCATACAGCGCCGCCTCGACGAACTGCCCGCGCCCGCTGCGCTCGCGCTCCTGCAGGGCCAGCAGCACGCCCAGCGCCGCGTTCAGGCCCGTCACCATGTCTACCACCGGCAAACCCACGCGCAGCGGGTCGCGGTCGGGTTCGCCGTTGATGCTCATGATGCCGGCCATCGCCTGGATGGCGGCGTCGTAGCCGGGCAGGCCGCCCAGCGGGCCATCGGCACCGAAGCCCGACACACGGCAATGCACCAGGCGTGGAAAACGCTGCGACAGCGCGTCGTAGCCCAGCCCCCATTTCTCCATCGTGCCCGTCTTGAAGTTCTCGACCAGCACATCGGCATCGGCCAGCAAAGCCAGCAGCACGGCCCGGTCGGCGTCGGCCGTCAGGTCCAGCTTCATCACGCGCTTGTTGCGGTTCAGGCCGAAGTAGTACGACGCCACGCCGTCGCGGAACGGGGGGCCCCAGGTGCGCGTGTCGTCGCCCTGTGGCGGTTCGATCTTGAGCACGTCGGCCCCGTGATCCCCCAGGATCTGCCCGCAGAACGGACCGCCCAGGATGCGTGACAAATCCACTACGCGGATGCCGGCCAGCGCGCCGCTTTTGCCGCTAGTGCCGGTTTGGGATGGCGTCATGTCTCTTCCTTGTGATGCTGTTGTCGTGATGTCAGTCCAGCTGTGCGCCGGATTTCTGTACGACGGTACGCCACTTGCCGACCTCGGCCTTCACGAAGTTGCCCAGCTGTTCTGGCGACGTGGACGGCGCCAGTTCCAGCCCCTGCGCCAGCAGCGTCTTGCGGACTTCGGGCTGCTGCAGCGCGTCGGCGAACGCATGGTTCAGCCTGCCGATGACGGCGGGGGGCGTTCCCGCCGGTGCCACCACGCCAAAGAATACCGAAACATCGAACCCGGCAACACCCTGCTCGGCCACGGTCGGCACATCGGGCAGCGCCTGCGAGCGGCCCTTGGTGGTCACGCCCAGCGCGCGCACCTTGCCGCTCTTGATGAAGGGCAGCGCGGTCAGCACGTCGGTGAAGGTCATGCTCACCTGGCCGCCCAGCAGGTCGTTCAGCGCCGGGCCGGTGCCCTTGTACGGCACGTGCTGGAAGTCGGTGCCGGCCAGGTTGTTGAACAGCACGCCGGCCAGGTGCGACGACGCCCCGTTGCCCGACGACGCATAGCTGAGCTTGCCGGGATGCGCCTTGCCATAGGCAATCAGCTCCTGCACGTTCTTGGCCGGCACGGCCGGATTCACCACCAGCACATTGGGCAACTGGCCGATCTGGATCACCGGCGCGAAGCTCTTGACCGGGTCGTAGTTGATCTTGCGATACAGGCTCACGTTGATCGCCAGCGGCGCCGACGTGCCGAACATCAGCGTGTAGCCGTCAGGCTCGGCCCGGGCCACCACCTCGGCACCGATGTTGCCGCCTGCGCCGGCGCGGTTTTCCACCACCACGGGCTGGCCCAGGCTGTTCTTCAGCGCGGCGGCCAGCGTGCGGGCCATCGCATCGGTCGGGCCGCCCGGCGGGTAGGTCACCACCAGCATGATCGGCTTGCTCGGGAAATCCTTCTGCGCGAAGGCGGGGGTGGCCGTTGCAAACAGCGTGCAGGCGGCCAGCGAGGCAAAGGCGGCCAGGGCCGCGCGGCGGTGCCATTGGGGCATGATGCGTTGTCTCCGGTGAAGCTTTTTTATATTGGGCGCGCGATTCGGGTTGGCGGCGCGCCCGTTCAGAACAGCAGATTGCCGAACGTCAGAACACGTTGACCTGATCGACCGGACCGGCCGCGCGCACCGCGCCATCGGCCGGCGGGGCCACGGTATCGGCCAGCCAGTCGGGCTCTGTGCCGCCGCCCAGCGGGTCTTGCGGCAGCACGCGATGCACGAGCACCAGTTGCGCCAGGCGCATGCGACGCACGGAGCCGATCCGGCCCGCTTCCCAGGCCATGGCGACGGCGCTGGTGACGTGGTACAGCGCCGACGCGGCCTGGCGGGCCAGCACGTCGCCATCGGCACCGGCCTCGGCCGCACGCGTGGCCAGTGCGGCGGCATTGGCGATGGCTGCGGCAAACACTTCGCGCGCCTGCGCCTGCAGCGGCGTGTCGTGCAGCAGACCGCTCAGATGCGCCTGCAGCACCGGCAGCGAGCCTTCGCGTCGGATGGCCCGCAGCACGTCGAGTGCGACGATGTTGCTGGTGCCTTCCCAGATCGATCCCAGATGGGCGTCGCGCACCAGGCGCGGGTCGCTCCATTCCTCGATGTAGCCACAGCCGCCGCGGATCTCCATCGCATCGCCGGTCACCTTGCGGGCGTCGCGGCAGGCGCGGAACTTGATCAGCGGCGTCAGGATGCGCATCAGCGGATAGGCGTCGGCCTCGCCCGCGTCGGCGCGGCGCAGCGCCTCGGCGGTCTGGAACACCATCGTGCGGGCCTGCTCGGTGGGCAGTGTGAGCTTGAGCAACTGGCGGCGCATCAGCGGCATGTCGGCCAGCCGCTTGCCAAAGGCGCGGCGCTCGCGGGCGATGAACTGGCCCTCGGTCAGCGCGCGGCGCATCAGGCCGGCCGCCCGCACGCCGTTGGACAGCCGCGAGTTGTTGATCATGTCGGCCATCTGCACGAAGCCACGGCCCAGTTCGCCCACCAGGTGCGCGTGCGCGCCTTCCAGGCGGATTTCGCCGCTGGCCATCGAGCGCGTGCCCAGCTTGTCCTTGAGACGGATGATGCGGTAGTGGTTGGCGCTGCCATCGGCCAGCGTGCGCGGCAGCAGGAACAGCGACACGCCCTTGATGCCGTCCACGGCCGTGCCATCGGCCTCTTCGACGCGCGCCAGCACCATGGCCAGTGCGGCGTCGGGGTTCGAGCAGAACCACTTGTCGCCCACCAGGCGCCAGCCGCCTTCGGCGCTGTCGTCGCGGATCGCCCGCGTGGCCGTGGCGGCCACATCCGAGCCGGCACCCTGTTCGGTCATGAACATCGCGCCCTGGTACAGGTCGTCGAACACCTGCGTGGTCAGGTTGGGCAGGAATCGGTCGACCAGTGCCGCGTCGCCGAACTTGCGCAGCGTGCGCGTCAGCGAGTCGGTCATCGACAGCGGGCAGCACAGGCCGAATTCGGCCTGCACGAACAGATAGGTCAGCGCGTACTTGGCTGCCGGCGGCATCGGCTTGTCCCAGCCCAGCACCCCGCCGCGATGCGACGCGGCGGCCAGGCCGAATTCCGAAAACGCCACGCGTTCCAGTTCGACGTAGGCGGGATGCTTGTGGATCCGCTGGCCGTCCAGCCCGGTGCGCGTGCGATGCGACAGCGTCGGCGGGGCGTGGTCGGCCACGTTGGCGAGTTCGTCGAGCACGCCGCCGGCCAGCGCGCCCATGCGCTCCAGGTGCGGCAGCAGGTGATTGAACAGGTCGGCTGGCAGGTACAGCGGCAGCAGCGCGCGCAGGTCGGGGTCAGCCGCGAACAGGCTCGAACCGTGGCGGTCGGGCACCGGATGGGCGTCTGGCTGGCCGTAAGGCGGGGAAAGTGGCGCGGGCGGCGATGCGGCGGGGCGGGTGGCGCTGGTCGGCATGCGGTGTCTCCGTTGGCTCCCTGCCCTGCAGAACGGCGGGCGGGATGGTTTGGGATCCATTATTTGATCGCCAACGATTCGCGTCCAATTCTAAAATTGGCTTGATCAATACAAAATTTGTATCGCCATGGAATTCCGCCACCTGCGTTACTTTCTCGTGCTGGCCGAGGAACTGCACTTCGGCCGCGCCGCCCGGCGCCTGTCGATTTCACAGCCGCCGCTCTCGCTGAACATCCAGCAGCTCGAAGCGTCGGTAGGCGCCCGGCTGTTCGAGCGCGACAGCCGCGGGGTGCGCCTGACCGCCGCCGGCCGGGCATTTCAGGAATCGGCTATCGCCTTGCTGGCGCAAGCTGAATCGGCACGGCTGCTGGCGCGCGAGATAGAGGCCGGCGCGGTGGGCCGCCTGCGGGTGGGCTTTGTCGGGTCGATGCTGTATCGCGGGTTGCCGCAGCGGCTGCAGGAATTCCAGCGCCGCTATCCCGGCATCCATGTGGCGCTGACCGAACTCAATTCGCAGGAACAAATCGATGCCCTGCTGCATGGCGAACTCGATGCGGGCTTTGTCCACACCAGCCGGGTGCCCGATGAACTGGCGGCCACGCTGGCGCATTCCGAACCGTTCGTCTGCTGCATGCCGGCCGACCACCCGCTGACGGCCAGCGATACGGTGGCCCTGACCGACCTGCGCGGCGAGCCGTTCGTGCTGTTTTCGCGCGAGGCCTCGCCCGACTACTACAGCCGCATCTTCGACATGTGCGCGGCACACGGCTTTTATCCACGCATCCGGCACGAGGTGCGCCACTGGTTGTCGGTGGTGTCGCTGGTATCGCAGGGCATGGGGGTGGCCGTGGTGCCGGCCGCCATGGCGCGCTCAGGCATGGCGGGGGCGGCGTTCCGGCCGCTGGCCGACGCCACGGTGCCATCGGAGGTCTACTGCGTGTGGAAGCAGGCGCCCGATCATCCCGCGCGAGACCACTTCGTGGCCACAGTCAGGGCAGCGGCGGCGCAGTCGGCCGTCTAGCCGGGCGAGCCGGCCCGGGGAAAAAGAAAAAGCCACCGGCCCAGGGGGCCAGCGGCTCTGAAGTACGCGTGGAACGGGGTGTTCAGCGTGCGTGAAGCTTAGGGCCGGCGGGTGCGCCGCACCAATACCGCAAACGTGTTATTCACGCGGGATTCACGGGAGAAAGGTGCTCAGGCAGGCTGATTCCCCCACCCGGCCGGGGTAATCCCTTAGATTAGGCGCCATCAGCAAACGGGTCGCGCGGCGCGATCGCGGCGTGAAGAGCCTTGTCCGTCCCGGTGCTGGCCACCTTGGCCGAGCCCTGCCCGCTGGCCGCCTGCACGATCAGGTCGGCAACGTCCTTCGGATGGGAGATCAGCGACACGTGGCTTGCCGGAATCTCGATCGTGAACGCGCCCATGCGTTTGGCCATGAAACGCTCCAGGTCGGGATTGATGGTGCGGTCCTGGGTCGACACGGCGTACCACGTCGGCTTGTGGCGCCACGCCGCCACGGTGGTGCGGGCCATGGTGACGGCCTTGCCCATCGGCTGCTGCACGGCGTAGTAGGCTTCGGCCTCCGCCTTCGGCAGGTCGCCGGCAAAGTCATTGACGAACGCCTGCTCGGACAGCTTGCCGTAGCCGTCAGCCGACCACTGCAGGCCTGCCGAGGCCGGCGCGGCCGGAAACCTGCGCGTCAGCGCCGGATAGTCTTCGCCGGCATCGGGAGCCCGGGCGGCGATATAGACCAGGCCGGCCACCTTCGGATCGTCGCCGGCCTGGCTGATCACCATGCCCGCATACGAGTGCGCGACGAGCAGCGTGGGGCCGTCCTGCAGCGCCAGTGCGCGCCTGACCGCATCGACATCGGCATCGAGCGACGTGGTGGGGTTCTGCACCGACGTCACGTGGTAGCCGCGGGCCTGCAGCAGCGGGATGACTTTCTCCCAGCTCGATCCATCGGCATACAGGCCGTGGACCAGCACGATGTTCCTGACAGGGGCGGTAGCAGCGGCGGCAGCGGCCGGGGTCTGCGGTGCGGGGGTGACCTGCGCCATCGCGCCTTGCGCGAAAGTGAAGGCGGCGGCGGTGGCCAGGGCGGCCAGCAGGGGGTGGTTCCGTTTCATCATCGATCCTTTCATCCTGGAGCACATGCATGGGACTGCGGTCATGCTCTGTGTCCCAGTATGACGATCGACACCCGGCCGCTATTTCCTCGCTGCATATCTTTTCAGGTATCGCCCGGCGCAACGGCGCGCTGCACGGGCAACGCGGCCGGATTGTCGGTTGGACTGACCACGGCATATAGATAGCGCCCATTGCGCCAGTACTGGGCCATCAGGTTGCCTTCGGTGCGCGACCCGTTACGCAGGCGCAGTTCGCCCTGCGGCCGCACGTAGTAAACAATCGCCTGCATCTGCGGGTTCCGGTACAGGATCATCGCCGCCGGGCCTTGTTCGCTCGACATCAACCGGCCCCCCACGGGATGGAACCCATAGGCCGAGAAATCGGGCAGCGGCGCTGGCTGCACGAAATGGCGATTCAGCCATGTCTGGAGTTCGCGCGCGTCGGTGGCCGTGGCATCGACCTTCACGTCGACCATCTCCGGTGTGGCGCTGACGGCGAACAGCCGATAGGCCGACATCGCGTCGGCCATCGGCGGATAGCTCTGGCGCAGCGCGATCTCGCGCGACTGCCAGCCGCCCATGCCGCCGACGGCCAGCGCCATGACCAGCGACGCGGCAATGGCCACGCGGTGCCGCAGGCGGTCGCGCAGGCCGCGCCGGATGCGGAATGGGTCGAGCCGGGCCGGCGTGTCGGCCGGGGGCGGCTCCATGCTGGCGCGCAGGCGCTGCATGTCGAGCCGGATCTCCTGCACCTGGCGCGCCAGGTCCGGGTGGCTGTCGATCAGTGCGTCGATCTGCAGTCGGCGCGTTTCGTCCAGTTCGCCATCGACGTAGGCGTGCAGTTCCGGTTCGGTGGGCATCAGGGTATTCATTTGAGCACCTGCAGGGGTGTATGGACGACCTTGCCGTCGGTGAGTTCGCGCAGCGCCTTGCGCGCCCGCGAAATGCGGGACATGACGGTGCCGATCGGCACGTCGAGCGCATCGGCGGCCTCCTGGTAGCTGAGCCCTTCCACCGTGACCAGCATCAGCAAGGCGCGCTGTTCGGCTGACAGCCGGTTGAAGTTGTCCAGCGCCGAGCGGGTCAGCACCACGTCTTCCGTGGAGGGGACGCTGTCTTCGTCACTCCCGACCCCGAATAGCGTCAGCAAGCCCGCGTACCGCTTGGCGCGGCGCTGGCCGTCGATGAACAGCCGGTAGAGGATGGAGAACAACCAGGCGCGCAGGTCGCCGCCTTCCTGCCGCGTCACACGGCGCGACAGGGCGCGTTCCAGGCACGCCTGCACCAGGTCGTCGGCGCTGGCCTCGTTCCGCGTCAGCGACACCGCAAAGCGGCGCAGCCTCGGAATCACTTCGCGCAGCGCATCGTCTGAGAAATCGTTGTCCATCGGTATCGGGGCGCCAGGGCGCGGCAAGGGAGAGAGTCGTTACACGTAAACGTCCGGCAGGGCGAATTATTCCGTCCACATTACAAACGGCTAACAACGGTGTGGCTTCAGCGCGCAAATGGCGCGAATGCTATACAATCGAGAACGATTTCTATTTACGTACCCGGCAGGATTTTCCCTGCCGCGTGGCGGCGATCCGCCCTTGGACTGGAAGCATATGCGGTTGTCTGAACTGCCCCGGCGCACGGTCGCCATTGTGAAATCGGTGGACGATGCCACCCCTGGCGACCCTGTCGCGCGACGTCTGCGCGATCTTGGCTTCGTGCCGGGCGAATCCGTGCAGATTGTCACCTTCGGTCCGTTCGGCAAGGATCCGCTGGTCGCCCAGGTGGGCTACACGCGTTTTGCACTGCGCCGCTCGGAGGCCGATCGCATTGCCGTGGAGGTAGCCAGCGCCACCGTGTCGAGCATCGCCCCGGCAAGCCAGGCCGATATGGCCCGAACGGCCGATACGACCGACGCTTCCGATTCCGACGCCCAGCGCATCGCCTGAAGGCCTGCCCGCGCGTCGCCTGACCCTAATCCATCATGTCAGTTGCCCAGAATGCCTCCGCCCTGCGCATCGCGCTGGTAGGCAACCCCAATTGCGGCAAGACCGCACTGTTCAACCGCCTGACCGGCAGCCGCCAGAAAGTGGCCAACTACGCCGGCGTGACCGTCGAGCGCAAGGAAGGCCAGTTCGTCTCGCCGGCCGGCCGCACCGTGCGCATCCTCGACCTGCCCGGCGCGTACAGCCTGCATTCGGCCAGCCTGGACGAAGCCATCACGCGCGAGGTCTGCATGGGCCAGCGTCCCGGCGAGGTGCGGCCCGACCTGCTGGTCTCGGTGGTCGACGCCACCAACCTGCGCCTGCACCTGCGCTTCGTGCTGGAACTGCGCCGCCTGGGCCTGCCGATGGTGGTGGTGCTCAACATGAGCGATGCGGCGGCGCGCCGTGGCATCGTGATCGACCGCGATGCGCTGTCGCGGGCGCTGGGTGTGCCCGTGGTGCAGACCGTGGCCGTCAAGCGCGACGGCGCCGCCGCGCTGGTGAAGCTGTTCGACGAGACGCTGCCCCCGGCACCGCCGGCGCAGGCACTCGACAGCGTGTCCGAGCTGGACACCCACGCCGAGGTCAAGCGCCTGCTGGACGCCGCCGTGACGATGCCCACCCGCACCGCGCGCTTCGACGACGCCGTGGACCGCGTGGTGCTGCACCCGGTGTTCGGCCTGGTGATCCTGGCCGTGCTGCTGTTCTTCATGTTCCAGGCCGTGTTCTCGTGGGCCGAGCCGATGATGGACGGCATCGAGGCCGGCGTGCATTTCTTCGGCGAATGGATCGGCGGCCTGATGCCCGACGGCATGCTGAAGAGCCTGCTGGTGGATGGTCTGATCGCCGGCCTGGGTAGCGTGATCGTCTTCCTGCCGCAGATCCTGATCCTGTTCCTGTTCATCCTGACACTCGAGGAATCGGGCTACCTGCCGCGCGCCGCGTTCCTGCTGGACCGCCTAATGATGGGCGCGGGCCTGTCGGGCCGGTCGTTCATCCCGCTGTTGTCCAGCTTTGCCTGCGCGATTCCGGGCATCATGGCCACCCGCACGATCCAGGACCCGCGCGACCGGCTGACCACCATCCTGGTGGCGCCGCTGATGACCTGCTCGGCGCGCCTGCCCGTGTATGCGCTACTGATCGGCGCGTTCATTCCGGAGCGCACCGTGGCCGGCCTGTTCAACCTGCAGGGCCTGGTGCTGTTCGTGCTGTATGTGGCCGGCATCGTCAGCGCGCTGCTGGTGGCCTACGTGCTGAAGTGGTTCCGCCGCGACCGCACCGACCATCCGTTGCTGATGGAACTGCCGTCGTACCGCGTGCCGAATCCGCGCGATATCGGCATCGGCCTGTGGGAGCGTGCGCGCATCTTCCTGTCGCGCGTTGGCAAGGTGATCCTGACGCTGACCGTGCTGCTGTGGTTCCTGGCCACGTTCCCGTCGCCGCCCGAAGGCGCCACCATGCCGCCGATCGACTACAGCTTCGCCGGCATGATCGGCCGCGCACTGGAGCATGTGTTTGCCCCGATCGGCTTCAACTGGCAGATCTGCATCGCGCTGGTGCCGGGCCTGGCCGCACGTGAAGTGGCGGTGGGTGCGCTGGCCACGGTGTACGCGCTGTCGGGCAGCGACGATGCCGTGGCGGTGCAGCTCGCGCCGATGATCGCGGCGCAATGGTCGCTGGCCACGGCGCTGTCGCTGCTGGCCTGGTATGTCTTCGCGCCACAGTGCATTTCCACACTGGCGGTGATCCGCCGCGAGACCAATTCCTGGAAGGTGATGGCCGCCTCGGCCGCCTACCTGGCCGGGCTGGCTTATGTCGCGTCGTTCGTCACGTACCGCGTGGCGCTGGCGCTCACCTGATTGCGAGGAAACTGACTCGCCACCTTCGAGTCCAACGGCCATGACGCTCTATCACGCCTTCGAAACCCTGATCGTTCCGCTGATCGTGCTGGGCTGCGCCATCCACGTCGCGGGGCGCTATATGCCACGCACACGGGAGCGCGCGAAGGCGCGTCTGGCGGCGATGCTGGGCGGCGTGGCTGCCCGCGGCTGGCGCGGATGGCTGGCGCGGCGTCTGGCCCCGACACAGGCCGCGGGGTGCGCCAGCGGCTGCGATACGAACAGCGGCTGCGGCACGTGCGGCTCGAACACGTCGGGCGCCGGTTCTGGCGGTACGGGCAGTGCCGCTTCCGGCGGCAGCAACGAGCAGGTCATCCGCTTCGTACGCAAATCCTGATGGCGGCACCGGCCCGAGCGGCTCGGCAATGACAACGGCGATCCCTTGGGGTCGCCGTTTTGTTTTGGTGGGACCTGATTGGACCGCACGCAGAAACGGGTACGCTTTGCACTGGACCCCGCCTGTTTGCTTCCCTCTCCCGCAGCGCGGGAGAGGGGCCGGGGGAGAGGGTCCGGAGGTTCAAATCCCGCCGATCCTTGTTGAAACGCCTGCCCTCTCCCCCAACCCCTCTCCCATTCATGGGAGAGCGGAGCGCATAACCGGATGTCGGGGGTCGCTACGCAGAAACGGGTACGCCCACCCAACGAAACAACCCGCCCCCCCCCCGGCGGACACTCTTCGCGTCCAACCGGCCCTACTGCGCCACGCCCGGAATCGTCAGCGACACCGGCATGGCTTCGGTCCCGGCGGTACACGAGACGATCACCGTGAAGGGTCCTGAGCCGGTGGGCACCACCGACGCCAGGTTGCCCCCATGCGGCACGATCGACACCGGACCGCTGCCCACCTCCCAGTTCCACGTGCCATTGCATCCCATGATGCCTTCGTCGATGCCACGGTGCAGCAGGTGCGCGGAGACCGGCGCACCGCCGCCCGGCACGATGAACGGGTCCGGGCCGCTATAGATCAGCCCCCATGTCGGCTGCTCGGTCACCAGCAGCTGGGCGCGTGGCTTGGCGGTGAGCGTCAGGCTGCCGGCCATTTCCTCCAGCACGCTCTGCAGCGGGGCGATGCCGGTCGGGCGGCTGGTGGTCACCGTGGTCACGCGCGTGGCCGAGTTCGGCACCACCGCCAGCGAGGGCGAGGTGGTCATGTACGTCCACAGCCCGGTGAAGGCGGCCGTGGCATCGCTCTCGTCATTGCGCAGCACGCGCGAGTCGTAGGTCTGCGGGTAGCCGTTCAGCACGTTCAACGCGTTGATCTGCTTGCCGTACTGCGACAGCACCAGGCGATAGGTCGACACGCTGGTCTTGAATACCGACACCAGGAAGGCGGCGGTCAAGGTATTGCCGTCGGGGGCGGTGACTTGCACCGTCACCAAGGACTGCGCCGTCGTGTCGCTGGTATTGACGCCGCGCAGCGTGCCCACGTTGGTGGTGCCGGTGGCCTGGACGGCCGTCGTGCTGCTGCGCCATGTCCAGCCCGTGGCTGCGCCCGAGCGGTCCGCGCCGTCGCTGTCGATCAGCGATGCCGTTACCGGCAGCACCTGGCCATTGGTCATCGACAGCACCGGATATGGCAGCGCCAGGCTGTACGTCCGCACGCCCGGTGCCACCACCGTGATCGTGGCGGCCACCTGTGGGAGCACGGTGGTGGTGCCATTGGCGCCGGCCACCGTTGCCGCCACGTTCACCGACGTGGTGCCCACGCCCACGCCGGTCACCACGGCGCTGCCAGGAATGGTGCCGTTGGCCACCGCCCCCACAGAGCCGTTGCCGCTGTTCCAGACGAAGGTCGTGGCGCCCGTGACATCGTTGCCGAGATCGTCGACGACCGATGCCGTCAGCGAGATGGTGCTGCCCACGGCTACCTGCCCCGACGTACGGTTCATGACCAGCGTGTACGACTTGGCGACGGCCGTGCTGCCGCCACCGCCGTTGCCGCCGGCATCGCCTCCGGTGCCCGCGGGGGCCGTCGTGCCGGCGCCCGAGCTGCCGCCACCGCCGCCACATGCCGCCATCAGCATGGCCGTCGCCATGCACGCGATCCACCCCGTCCACGTACGTGTACGCATGATTGCCCCCTTGTCGTTATCGATCCCGTTCCTGCTGCTGCCAGCCTAGGCGGGAAGTGAATGGCGATGTACTGGCCAGAGGATTGAGCGCCAACCCACATATCGGGTGGAACTCATCCGTTCGGGGTAAAGCTCTGACGTGCGGTGCCCCGCATTGCCGGCCGAATCAGACCTGTCAGACGACATGCCGACGGTTGACGCTGTGGTGCGTTTTGCACTACCCTCCTCCTGTTCGTCCGCGCTTAGATGGCGCGACGATATCCTTCTCGCACGATGCCAGCCAACGCCCTCATCCTCCGCCACGCCGCAGATGCCTCGCGCATCGGTGCCGCCGTGCGCGCGCGTGTTGATGGTTCGCTGGCCGCCCTGACGTCGTGCCGCGCCCTGCTGGGCGCTTCCTCGCTACTGCTAGGCCTACCGATCGGTTGCCGGGCCTAGTGCCCTGTGGCAGTTCGGCAGCCGTTCGCCACTTTTTTCCGTCTTTCCGTTTTTTCCGTTCACGCGAAGCCCTCGTATGCCGAGCCGCTTCCTGATGCTTCCTTAGCGAGGAAGGAGATGCCATGCCCATGTTGCGCAACCCCGCCGCCAAGTACCGTCCCGCCACCGTTGTCGATTTGCCTGACCGTGCGTGGCCATCGCGCCAGATCACCCGCGCACCGCGCTGGATGAGCACCGACCTGCGCGACGGCAACCAGGCGCTGATCGAGCCGATGAACAGCGCCCGCAAGCTGCGCTTCTTCGAACAGCTGGTGAAGGTCGGTCTCAAGGAAATCGAGGTCGCGTTCCCGTCGGCATCGCAGACCGATTTCGATTTCGTGCGCATGCTGATCGAGGAAGACCGCATTCCGGACGACGTCACCATCGTGGTGCTGACGCAGGCGCGTGAAGACCTGATCCGTCGCACCGTGGAATCCGTGCGCGGCGCCAGGCGCGCCACCGTTCACCTCTACAACCCGATCGCCCCGGCCTGGCGCCGCATCGTCTTCAATGCGTCGCGCGACGAGATCAAGGAGGTGGCCGTGTCCGGCACGCGCCTGATCCGCGAGCTGACCGATGCCATGCCGGAAACGGCCTGGACGTACGAATACTCGCCGGAGACCTTCAGCCTGGCCGAACTTGATTTCTCGCTGGAAGTTTCTGATGCGGTGTCGGCCGTCTGGCAGCCGGATGCTGCGCGCCCGATGATCCTGAACCTGCCGACCACGGTGGAATGCAGCACGCCCAACGTCTTTGCCGACCAGATCGAATGGATGCACCGGCATCTGGCGCGACGCGAACACATCGTGCTGTCCGTCCATCCGCATAACGACCGCGGCACCGCCGTGGCCGCCGCCGAACTGGCCGTGATGGCCGGCGCCGACCGCGTGGAAGGCTGCCTGTTCGGCAATGGCGAACGCACCGGCAACGTCGATCTGGTCACGCTGGCGCTGAACCTTTACACCCAGGGGGTGGATCCGGAACTCGATTTTTCCGATATCGACGAAGTGCGCCAGTGCGTGGAACACTGCAACCAGCTGCCCGTGCATCCGCGCCATCCGTACGTGGGCGATCTGGT
The DNA here is from genome assembly GCF_900104095.1 of Ralstonia sp. 25mfcol4.1. Lineage (GTDB taxonomy): Bacteria > Pseudomonadota > Gammaproteobacteria > Burkholderiales > Burkholderiaceae > Cupriavidus. The sequence goes on from NZ_FNJO01000021.1 coordinate 73,018, forward strand.
CTTCACGGCCTTCTCGGGCTCGCATCAGGACGCCATCCGCAAGGGCTTTGCGCAACAGAAGCCCGACGCCATCTGGGAAGTGCCCTACCTCCCGATCGACCCCGCCGACCTGGGCCGCAGCTACGACGCGGTGATCCGCGTGAACAGCCAGTCGGGCAAGGGCGGCATGGCGTACCTGCTGGAGCAGGCCCATGGCATCTTCATGCCGCGCCGCCTGCAGATCGAGTTCAGCCGCGCGGTGCAGGTGATGACCGACGAGACCGGGCTGGAAGCCAGCGCCGAGGACCTCTACGCACTGTTCCGCCGCGAGTACCTCGACGTAGATGCGCCGCTGCGCTATGTGTCGCACCGCATGGTGTCGACCAGCGACAACGCCGTGGAAATCGAGATGGAAGTGACACGCGACGGGCAGCCGGTGCGGGTGCGCGGTGCGGGCAACGGGCCCATCGATGCCACCGTCGATGCGTTTTCACGCGGCCTGGGCATTGCCGTGCGGGTGATGGACTATCACGAGCACGCCATGACCACCGGCGCCGATGCCAATGCGGCCTGCTATGTGGAAGTGCGGGTTGGCGATTCGCCGACGGGATTTGGCGCCGGCGTGGACGCCAGCATCGTCACGGCATCGCTGAAGGCCATGGTGTCGGGCGTCAACCGGCATCTGCGGGCGCAGGGCCACGACCAGGCCCGGGCTGCGTGATCCGCGGGTTGAACTGATCCGCTGATCTGGCTGAAAAACGGTGTGCCCTGCCCCCACAGGGCACACCTGAAAAGACGTCCTGACGGACGCCCACGACATGCGCGGTGCACAACCACGAGCCCACAGCGTAAGGGCCGCAAAGCGGCTGCGCCACGAATAAATCCGCATGTCCATAGAAGCATTCACCTTGTGTCGCAAGCCCGCGCGGGGCGGCGACGCCGCAGCGGTGTCGCGCATTGACGACGCAGTTCCATCCAATTTGCGTGGGCTGCACTTCACTTGTCCTGCATCAAGGTTTGGGTGCCTCGCACAAGACACACTGGTCGCACTTTTTCGATGTTTTGTGCCTGACCAACATGACCACTGCAATTTCTCCCCGCCGCAAGACCCTCGTTTCCTCGATTGGCATGGCGCTCGCCGCCGCCACCATCGGCACCATTTCCGCGCCTGCCGTCGCCGCTGACGAAGCGCAGGGCAACTGGATGGTGCGCCTGCGCGGCACCTATCTGGACATGGCCAACAAGTCGGACCCCGTAGGCGGCGTTGGGGCATCGGATCGCATCCACGTCAACAACAAGTGGATTCCGGAAGTCGATATCACGTATTTCATCGTGCCGCATATCGCGGCCGAACTGGTGCTGACCATCCCGCAGAAGCAGGACGTGAGCCTTGACGGAACGAAGATCGGCACGTTCAAGCACCTGCCGCCGAGCATCCTGCTGCAGTACCACTTCCTGCCGAACGGCACGTTCCGCCCGTACGTCGGTGCCGGCGTGAACGCGACACGCATCTATGGCGCCGATCTGGCCGGTGGCACGCTGGGTCTGGACAAGTGGAGCGTGGGTCCGGCCCTGCAGATCGGCATGGACTACAAGCTCAACAAGAACTGGTTCCTGAACGTGGACGCCAAAAAGGTCTGGATTTCCAGCAACGTCTACGCCAATGGTGTCAAGGTGTCGACTGTCAACCTCGACCCGTGGCTGTTTAGCGCCGGCGTGGGCTATCGCTTCTGACCGCCAACGAAATTACGGTTTTTCCGAGACTTTCCACTTTGTCTCCTCGAAGGAAGGCCGCCTAACCGACGTCCTTCCCGCCTCACTGCGCGCGGCAACCCCGCGCGCTTTTTTATTTCTGATTCGCCTCGGAGGGCGTGAGGCGGGCCATGTGCTGGCGCCCTGGCGTTAGCGGAACGCCGGTTCGTCGAAGCTGCGCAGCTTGCGCGAGTGCAATTCCTCGACGCCGTTCTCGCGCAGGATGCGGATGGCTTCCAGGCCGATCGACATGTGCTGGCTGACGCGCTGGCGGTAGAACGCGTTGGCCATGCCACGCAGTTTCAACTCGCCATGCAATGGCTTGTCGGATACGCAAAGCAGCGTGCCATAGGGTACGCGCAGGCGGAAGCCATTGGCAGCCACGGCCGCGCTTTCCATGTCGATCGCAATCGCCCGCGACTGGTTGAAGCGCGCGTACAGCGCCTTCGACTTCAGCTCCCAGTTACGGTCGTCGGTCGACACCACCGTGCCGGTGCGCATGCGCGTCTTCATCTCGGTGCCGGACAAACCCGTGACACGGGCCACCGCTTCCTGGAGCGCCACCTGGATTTCGGCGATCGGCGGCACCGGCACCCACGGTGGCAGGTCGTGGTCCAGCACATGATCGTCGCGCACGTAGGCGTGTGCCAGCACGTAATCGCCCAGTTGCTGCGAGCGGCGCAGGCCGCCGCAGTGGCCCACCATCAGCCAGCAATGCGGCCGCAACACGGCCAGGTGGTCGGTCATGGTCTTGGCGTTCGACGGGCCCACGCCGATGTTCACCAGCGTCACGCCGAGGCCGTCCTCGCGCACCAGGTGATAGGCCGGCATTTGCGGCAGCGCCTTCGGGCGCGACGCGTCGTCAGGTTCGACGCCGCCCAGGTCCTGCACCACATCGCCCGGTTCGACAAACCGCACGTACCCGTCGCCACCGTCGCCGGCCATCAGGTTGCGGCCCAATGTCACGAACTCGTCGACATATCGCTGATAGTTCGTGAACAGCACGAAGCGCTGGAAGTGATGCGGCGCCGTGCCCGTGTAGTGGTAAAGCCGCTGCAGCGCCAGGTCCACGCGTTCGGCCGGGAACAGCGACAACGGCCAGGCTTCGCCCGGTGTCGGCTCGTAGGTGCCGTTGGCAATCGAATCGTCGATGCGGCTCAGCTCAGGCAGCACGAACGAGGCTTCCAGTTCGCGGGCCTGGGTATAGCTGATGTCGGTGGTCGATGCCTCGATCACGAACGGCAGCGGAATCGGCCGGCGCGACAGGCCCACCACCACCGGCACGCGGTGATAGCGCATCAGCCGCTCGATCTGGTCGCGGTAGTAGTCGCACAGCAGATCCGGCCGCGTGACCGTGGTGCCGTACACACCGGGATAGGCCACCGTGCCCCACGACGGTCGGCTGTCGGTGACCATGGTTTCCAGGTTGACGGAGATGCCGAGATACGGGTAGCACGCGTGGGCCGCCGATGGCAGCGGCTTGCCCTTGGCAAACGCGTCGAAGCGCGCACGCACGGCTGCCACGGAGCTGTCGTAGATCTCGCGGATACGCGCCATGGCGCTATCGGCATCGCTGAACTCGGCCAGCTGATCGGCCGGGTGTGCGGAGGAGAAGATCGGGGCGTTCATGGCAGCCATCATACCGCCAGCTTCCGGCGCGCGACAGGCCGTTGCGCGCCCCGCGCCGGGATTGCCCGTGCGTGCGGACGGTCGCATTTTCCGGACAAAGTTGTTTGACGCCGCCGCATCGGCTTCGCTACACTCTGCGCCGAAATGCGCGACGAATTGCGCGACACATCGCGCGAAAACGCGGCGCAGCCGCTCTGCGCCCCCCACTTCTGGAGGGTCTGCATGCATGCGCCCCGGAATCACGCAGGAGGAATTGTCGATGGAAATCCGTAATCCGTTGCCCGCAGAGGTGGAGGCGGCCCGGCGGCTGCTGGCGGCCAACGGTTGGGAACAACGGGTCGGCAATCCCGAGCGGTTCGCGCAACTGATCGCCAACTCCCAACGCGTGGCGGTGGCGGTGGAAAACGGCGAGGTCATCGGCTTTGCCCGGGCGCTCTGCGACGATATCTCCAACGGCTACATCTCGATGGTCGCCGTGGCGCCACAGCATCGCCGCCGCGGCATCGGCCGCGCATTGCTGCGACATGTCATGGGCAACGACCCGGACATCACCTGGGTTCTGCGCGCAGCACGCTCCTCCGAAGCCGCATTCTTCGGCCAGTTGGGCTTCACGCCATCGATGGTGGCGATGGAGTGGCGCCGGCGCTAAGGCGCGGCGGCTCCCCCTGCCGGCGCTGTCCGGCTACTGTTCCATCGCATGGCGAAGCTCTTCGGCAGTTCCCATCTGGCGGAACAGCTTGCCACCGGGCGCAAACCGGTCGGCACTCGATAATCCCCCAACCACCACTGGATCGAACCCCGCGTCGCGCACCAGCCCGGCCGCCACGGACAGCGCCTCGGCGTCGTTGCTGGCCATCGGCACCGCCATCAGCGGCGGCTTGCGGTGACTTTCACGCGTGAACTCCGCCGCCCCCGTGAAATTGAACACGCGCACGATGCGCGCACCGGCCAGGTATTTGGCCGTGGTGGGCCCGATGCCGTTGGCCTTGACCTCGTCCACGATGGCGCCGTCGCGCGCCGCCACGGCATTGGTGGCGTCCAGCACGATCTTGCCCTGCCAGCGGTTCTGCTGGCCCACATCCGGCACCGCACCATAAGGCACCGCAAGCAGGATCACGTCGGCAAATGCCACGGCCTGGGCGACGGTACCGGCCTGGGCCAGCGGCCCGAGGGAATCGGTCAGCGCCTTCAGTTCCTCGGGATGGCGCGACGCGAACATCACCGGGTGTCCCGCCTTCACCAGCAGGCTGCCCACCGCGCCGCCCAGCCGGCCCGAGCCGACCACGCCGATCTTCGATTTCGTCTTGCGATGGACCGGCTGCGCCACGGCGTGCCAGGCCGGTAGCGCCAGCAGCATGGACCACCCGCCGGCAATCATAAGCCTGCGCCGCCCGTGCGACATTCGTTGAAATTCGTGCGTCATCGCCTGCCCTCCGCGTTGTCCCGCTCCGATCACTCTAGGCGAATCCCCATGAAAAAGCCGGGGATGCCGTGACGTCAGGCTGTCACAGGTACGTCATTCCCGGTTCATAAACTGTCGCGCGGCCACGTGCCGCACACGCCGCACCGGCTGCGCGCGACGTACCCAACAACCGACACCACAACAACAACGGGGAAGAACAATGGAAAGCAGGACTAGGAAACCTGGGCAATGGATGCAACGCAGCGCCGGCACGGCAGTCATGTTATTGCTGGCCTCGGCGGCGATGACAGCGTGCGGCGGTGGCGATGACGGCAACACGGCCAGCGGCGGCACCAACGGCGGCGCCAGCACCGGCGCGACGCCGGCCCAGGTCAGGCCGCTGGCAGGCGGTTCTCTCTATATGGGTTCGGTGAGCTTCGGCGACACGGTGTCGGTCCAGCTCGATCAGCCCGCCGCCGGACAGATCACCCTGCGCTTCCTCGATTCCCGCTTCGGCCTGGCCGGCGCGCTGGTGGGCCAGTACACGCAGATCGGCGACACCTATCGCGTATCGAACCTGACCGCCTCCGGCGCCGACGTACCGGCCGCGCTGGCCGCCGCCGCGGCTACGATCACGTTCAGCTTCACGCTGGACGACGGCCTGCTCTCTGGCGCGCTGGGCCAGGTGCCTAACGTCAAGGCCGGCAACGGCGGCCTGCTGCAGGGCTATATCTCCGCCGCCAACCGGGGCGCCCAGCTGAAGGACATCGCCGGCACCTACACCTATCTGCGCCAGGCAGGCGACACCGCCACGGCCGGCCAACTGGCGATCCAGGCCGACGGCGCGGTGCGCGTGTGCGCGGGCCAGGGCTACAGCGCCAGCTGCGCGGGGGGCCAGACCGGCACGCTCAGCGCCGACGCCGACCAGGCGCGCTATCCGGGCGCCTTCGCGCTCACCATCGCCGGCAGCAAGGTGGGCCGCGTCTTCGTCGGCAAGCAGCAAGGCAGCACGGCCCTGTTCGTGGACGAAACGGGCGCCAGCGCCACGGCCGCCACCGGTAACTGGGTGGTGCGCGCCGCGACGTCGCTGCCCACCAGCGCGGTAGACGGCGACTGGGTCTGCGCCGAGCCCGAGCTCGACAATGCCAACGCCACCACCGGCCGCACGCGCCGCAACATCATTTCGGTGAGCGGCAACGTGCTGGCCGCCGACAATATCCCATCGGACGTGGCGCTGATCTACAACGGCTTTGCCAGCGGCGCCGCCTTCGGCCTGATCTCGGGTACGTGGCAGGAACCGGTGGCCGGCCAGATGCCGACCGCAACGCTCGCCTGGCTGCCGGTCAGCGCCAAGCTGGCTTACCAGTTGCGCCAGGTGCCGGGGTCCCAACGCGTGCTGCCGGCCGTCTGCACGCCGCTGCCGGCGCCGACTCCGATTTCCACCTATCTGCAGGCCACGGCCCAGCAGAACATCCTGGTGACAATGGCCGACCTGCGCCCGACGCAGCCCGCCATCGGTCGCGACCAGATCTATTACAAGCTGGGCCGCTACGCCGTGGATTCGGCCAAGAATTTCGACGACGCCTGCGAGAACAACGGCCAGAACAAGACCGCCAAGGACGGCATCAAGACCGACTCGCGCATCGACAACCTGAACTCGTTCACCTGCACGAAGGCCGTCGGCGACAAGCCCGAGGACATGAAGACGCTGGTGGTGGGCCCGTATGGCGAACCGTACCTGACCGATGGCCATCACGCCTTCACCACGGTCTGGGAAGCCCCGACCGGCGGCCCGCAAGCCAAGATGTGGATCCGCGTGCAGGACAACCTGTCGAACCTGAACCGTGCCCAGTTCTTCCGCACGATGCGCGCACGCAAGCTGGTCTGGCTCAAGGACGGCGACAACCGCCCGGTTTACCCGGCCGACCTGCCGCGCCAGCTGGGCCTCTCGAACGGCCTGGGCAACGACCAGTACCGCTCGCTGGTCTACTTCACGCGGGATATCGGCTACAGCCAGCCTGCCGGCGCCACGGAATTCACCGAGTTCTACTGGGGCGACTGGCTGCGCAAGGTCGTGGACCTGAAGCAGGTGAACCTGAGCGACTCCACGGCCTATCTGGCGGCCGTGCGCAAGGCCGCCGAAGCGATGGTGGCCCTGTCGCCCGACGCCATTGTCAGCACCGGCAAGACTGCCGCCACGCTGGGCCGCCTGGACACGTTCAACGAGACGGAATTCACGGCGCTGTCGCAACCGGTTGGCTCGTCCAAGCCTGGCAAGCTGCCGTATGCGGTGGACTATCGGTCGAAGCTGAAGCCGTAACGATGGGATAGCTGGCTGGCCAGCTTGCCTTGATGGGAACCGCCGGAAGGACGGAGGTGAACACCCCAGCGCCTGGAGACAGGGCTGGGGTGTTTTGCTTGAGGCATCGCCGGGAGGCAATGCACGGCCGATCAGTTGGCCACGATGCCCGACGTTTCGGCCGACAAGGTATCCACGCGCAGCAGCGGCAAGCCGCTCAGCTTGACCGGGCCCAGGCCCGGCGCCAGCCAGACCGTTGCCTCAAGGTTGGGGAAGTAGCTCCCCGGCTCACGGTCGTACCGGATCTTGACCTTGCACGTGTTGGCGTAGGACTTGCCCATCGCGGTCACATCTTCGCGGCCAATGTATTGCACCGTCAGCTGGACCTTCCGATCAACGCCACGGCTAAACGCCGGCTGCGGATCCGTGGCCAACGCGGATTCGCGCTCCTCCGCCATCGTCACGGTGCGCGTCTCGTTGGGCTGCATGCCCAGCAACGACAGCCTGGCCGGTTTGCCCGCAGCATCCTCATACGTAAAGCGCCGATACTTGACCCACGGCCCATCCGGATAGCCACGGTGCCCGAACTCGGTCACGCCGAGCGGAAACAGCACGGTTTCCGGATCCAGATAGATCCGGAAGTTGGACGATACGGCGTGGAACAGCGTGCCGCTGGCCTGAACGTCGATGGTATCGAGGCTCTTGCCATCGAACGTGGTCTGACCGATGTGCTTGCCTTCGAAGGTGACCGCCTCCGTCACCGGACCGGCATTCGCGGAGACAGTCATCTTCTTGCCATTTGCCAGCGGCGTCAGGCAAGGCGCATCGAGCGGCGCCATCGCGTTTGCATTGGAACCGGTGGTGGCGCCGTTAGTACCGGCGCTGTTCGAATTTTCTCCGTCCGATCCACCACAGGCGGCGATGACGGCAGCGGATGCCAACAGCGTTAATGCGAGCGTCTTCTTCATGGATAGTTGACCCCTTGCGGGCATTGAGAGCGGGCAGTCTGTGCTGCCCTGGGTTGGGAAATCGAAGGCCAAGTGAGACAGGTCTATCGTCTATCGGATAGCTGGACGGCGCAGTTCGCCTAATACTGATAAACCACCTGCATCCCCGCCGTCACCCCGGCGGTATTGAACTGCTCCGGCTTGTAAACGGGCGTGCCCAGGAACACGTCATACGAGACGCCGCCGAACTTTTGCGAGCCGACGCCGCCGCGCATGCCGATCACCGCGCCGGCCAGTTGCGTGCCGACTAGTGCCTGGGTCGATGGTCCGTACACGCGGCCATAATCGAGGCCGACGTAAAGCGCCTGGCCGCTGATCCCTAGCGGCGCCTGCAGTTCATTGCGCCAATAGAAGCCACGCTCGCCCGCAAGCTGGCTCTCGCCATCGAAGCCTCTTACGGTATATCGGCTGCCAATCGTCAAGTCATCCTCGTAATAGAGCCGGTCATTGGTGAATTGCCCCCGGATCGTCGTGACGTAGCGGAATGGCTGTTCTGCCAGTTTGAAAGGCACCGAGAGGTTGGCGTCGAGCACCATCATGCGGTAGCGCCAGGTCGGGCCATCGAACGACGCCAGCGTGTCGTCCTGCGCGCCGAAGGCGCCAATGCCCTGGCGGAATGACAGCGTGGCGTCGAGCTGCGACGGGCCGAAGTAATGGCGGTCCGTCACCCCGACTTCGAGGAGGGTGTTATTCCGGCGCTGCTG